>NZ_CP016793.1 GCF_001701025.1 Lentzea guizhouensis | reverse complement strand
GCGTGCTCGTCGGCTCTGGTGGCGTTGCACCTGGCGGTGCAGGCGTTGCGGGGCGGGGAGTGTTCGCTCGCGCTGGCCGGTGGTGTGCAGGTGATGTCGGCGCCCGGCGCCTTCATGGAGTTCTCGCTGCAGGACGGATTGGCGCGCGACGGGCGGTGCAAGCCCTTCTCGGATTCTGCTGATGGCACGGCATGGGCTGAAGGCATCGGTGTGCTCGTGGTCGAGCGTCTGTCCGATGCGCTTCGTCTTGGGCATGACGTGCTTGCGGTCGTGCGTGGTTCTGCGGTCAACCAGGACGGTGCCTCTAACGGGCTGACGGCGCCCAACGGGCCGTCGCAGCAGCGGGTGATTCGTCAGGCGTTGGCGTCGGCTGGGTTGGCGTTTGCTGATGTGGACGCCGTTGAGGCTCATGGCACGGGTACTTCTTTGGGCGATCCCATCGAGGCGCAGGCTCTGCTGGCGACCTACGGGCAGGATCGTGCTGAGCCGCTGTTGCTGGGGTCGATCAAGTCGAACATCGGGCACACGCAGGCCGCGGCCGGGGCTGCCGGTGTGATCAAGATGGTCATGGCGTTGCGGCACGGGTTGTTGCCGCGGACTTTGCACGTGACCGCGCCTTCGTCACACGTCGACTGGACCGCGGGATCGGTGTCGTTGCTGACGTCGAACACACCGTGGCCTTCGGTGCCTCGCGCGCGAAGGGCAGGCGTCTCCTCGTTCGGCATCTCCGGCACGAACGCGCACATCATCCTTGAGGGTGTGCCGTCGTCGTCGGCGGCCGCGCCCGGCTCGGGGATCCCCCCGATTTCCAGCGTACCGGGTGAAAGTGCTGGTCAAGGGGATGGCGCTGAATCTGTGGACAACTCGGCGGGTGTGGACAACTCGGGAGTTGTGGATCTTGGCGGCGCCGAGTCGTCGGCGGTGCGTGGGACGATTGGAGTGGGGACTTCGCGTCCCCCCAAGGGGGCCCCGCTGGTTGTTTCGGCGAAGTCCTCGGCGTCATTGCGCGCGCAGATCGGCAGGGTGGGGGAGAGGCTCGCGACGGCGGATGCGTTCGACGTGGGGTTCTCGCTGGTCAGGCGGTCGCGGTTTGAGCATCGGGCGGTGCTGCTCGATGGCGTGGAGGTGGCGCAGGGGCAGGCCGGCAGGCGTCGGCTGGCCATGTTGTTCTCCGGGCAGGGGGCGCAGCGGCTCGGGATGGGGCGGGAGCTGTACGAACGCTTCCCGGCGTTCCGGCGGGCGCTCGACGACGTGCTGGAGCACGTGCCGGTCCGCGAGGTCATGTGGGGCGAGGACGCGGAGGCGCTGAACCGGACCGGGAACGCGCAGCGGGCGTTGTTCGCGGTCGAGGTCGCGCTGTACCGGCTGGCGGAGGCGTTCGGGGTCGAGCCGGAGTACGTCGGCGGCCACTCGGTCGGGGAGATCGCGGCGGCACACGTCGCCGGGGTGCTCAACCTTGAGGACGCGGCGAAGGTGGTCAACGCGCGCGCTGAGTTGATGCAGCAGCTGCCGAGCGGTGGAGCGATGGTTGCCGTGGAGGCGACCGAAGAAGAGATTCCGGGTGAGGTGGCGATCGCGGCCGTCAACGGGCCCAGGTCGCTGGTGATCGCCGGCGAGGAAGACGCGGTGCAGCGGGTCGCCGGCAGGTTCGCTGAACAAGGGCGCAAGACCAAGCGGCTCGCTGTCAGCCACGCGTTCCACTCGCCGTTGATGGAGCCGGTGCTGGACGACTTCCGCGCCGTGGTCACCACCGTCGACCTCAACGCGCCGAGCATTCCCGTCGTGTCCAACCTGACCGGGCGGATCGCGACGGACGAGCTCACCGACCCGGAGTACTGGGTGCGGCACGTGCGGGAGACCGTGCGGTTCGCGGACGGCGTCCAGGCGTTGGCGGAGGCGGGAGTCAACGCGTTCCTGGAGGTCGGGCCGGACGGGGTGCTGGCCGCGCTGGTCGAGGGTGCGGTGCCGGCGTTGCGCAAGGACCGGGACGAGACGACGGCGTGGCTGACGGCGGTGGCGAGGCTGCACGTCGCCGGCACCGACGTCGACTGGGCGGCGGCGTTCGAGGGAACCGGGGCCCGGCGCGTCGACATCCCGACCTACGCCTTCGACCACGACCACTACTGGCCCACGCCGATGGTCCAGGCCGCGGACGCGAGCGGGTTGGGGCTCGGGCCGGCGGACCACCCGTTGCTCGGCGCGGCGATGACCGTGGCGACGAACGACTCCGTGGTGTTCACGAACCGGCTCAGGACCGGGTACCCGGAGACGGCGTTCGCGGAGATCGCGTTCCGGGCCGCCGACCAGGTCGGGTACGGCACGGTCGAGGAGCTCACCGTCACCGCGCCGCTCACGCCCGGCGTGTTGCAGGTCTGGGTCGGCGCGCCGGAAAACGACAAACGATCGCTCGATGTGTTCATTCGATCAAACGACGATCAATCGTTCATCCTGATCGCAAAAGGAACACTCGCTCAGAACGAGCACCGGGCCGACTTCACGATCACCGAGTGGCCACCCACGGGTGCTACGGCGATCGGGGACCACGTCTGGCAGGCCGGTGACGCCGTGTACGCGGAGGTCACCCTGCCGGAGGACACGGCGGACGCGCGGTACTACGGCGTGCATCCGGCGTTGCTGGACCTCGCCACCAGGGTCACCGGGGACATGCAGGTCCCGGTCGCGTGGCACAAGGTCAGCCTGCACGCGGTGGGCGCCTCAGCACTGCGGGTCAGGCTGCGCGGCACCGAGTTTGCGGCCGTCGACACCAGCGGCTCGCCCGTCGTGTCGGCACAGGCCATCACCTGGGGAGCACCGCTCACCGCCCAGCAGCACCAGGACGCGCTGTTCCGACTCGAATGGGTGACCGCGCCCGACACCGAGCCCGCCACCGACGTGCAGGAACTGCGGCTCACCAGCGACGGCGACGTCGTCGAGCAGGCACACGAGCTGGCGTACAAAGCCCTCGAAGTCCTGCAGAACACCGAAGCACGGGTCGTGTTCGTCACGAACGGCGACCTCGCCGCAGCGACTGTCGAAGGCCTCGTCCGCAGCGCCCAGTCGGAGAACCCGGGCCGGTTCCTGCTCGTCGACACCGACGACAGCGTGCCGTTACCGACCGGACTGCTCGACGCGGGCGAGACCCAGGTCCGCGTCCGCGACGGACAGGTCAGCGTCGCCCGCCTCGCCCGTGTCACCGACACCGTCGACACGGCCGACTGGAGCGGCGAGGGCACGGTCCTCATCACCGGCGGCACCGGCGGCCTGGGTGCGGAACTGGCCAGGCACCTCGTCGCCGAACGCGGCGTCAAGAGCCTTCTCCTGATCTCGCGACGGGGCGCAGAAGAACCAGAAGCCGTTGCACTCCAAGCAGAACTCACCGCACACGGCGCCGACGTCACGATCACGGCCTGCGACACCGCCGACCTCGAAGCGGTCAAGAAGGTCGTGAAAGGCATCGAACTCACCGCCGTCATCCACACGGCCGGCGTCCTCGACGACGGCATCATCGGCTCGCTCGCCCCGGAACGCCTGAACACCGTCTTCCGGCCGAAGGTCGACGGCGCCTGGAACCTGCACGAGGCCACGAAAGCCAAGGAGCTCAAGGCGTTCGTGCTGTACTCGTCGGTGTCGGGCGTGCTCGGCAGCGCGGGCCAGGGCAACTACGCGGCGGCCAACGCGTTCCTCGACGCCCTCGCCACCCACCGGCGTGCCCAGGGCCTCCCCGCCACCTCACTCGCGTGGGGCCCGTGGGAGCAAACCAGTGGCATGACAGCACATCTGCACAACGGCGGGATGGACCGCATCGGCCGCACCGGAATGCCACCGCTGTCCGTCCGCCAGGGCATGGCGTTGTTCGACGACGCCACCTCCCGCGAGGACGCGGTGCTCGTCCCGGCCCGCATCACCACCGGACGCACCACCGGCCCGGTCGCCGCCATCATGCGCAACCTGGTCACGGGCGGCAAGCGAGCGGCCAGCCAGGAGTCCACTTCGGACTTCAAGGACACACTCGCCGCGATTCCCGCGGAAGAACGCGCGAAGTACCTCGTCGACCTCGTTCGCGGCCACGCGGCAGGCGTCCTGGGTCACGCGAACCCGGCCGCGATCGACACCGACAAGCAGTTCCGCGACCTCGGCTTCGACTCGCTGACCGCCGTGGAGCTGCGCAACAGCCTCGCCGCCGCCACCGGCCTGAAACTCGCGGCGGGCCTGGTGTTCGACTACCCGACCCCGGACGAGCTGGCCACCTACCTCGCGAGCGAGCTGCTCCAGGACGCCGCACCGTCGCTGACCGGCGAGCTCGACCGGCTGGAGGCCGCACTGGCCGCCAGCGACCCCGGCGACCTCGCCCGCGACGGTGTCACGACCCGGCTGCGCAAGCTGCTCGCCCAGTACGGCGGCTCCAGGACCGAGGAAGCCGTCTCCGACCGGATCAGCTCGGCGAGCGTGGACGACGTGTTCGCGTTCATCGACAACGAGCTCGGCCGCCGCACCGGGCGCTGACCGCACATCGTGAAACCCACCGAACACTGGAAGGCGTCCATGACCACATCGCAGGAACTTCCCCTGGTCGGGGTCGAGCTGCCGTCGATCCTGACGTTCAGCGAACTGCGCTTGCAGCTGCAGGAGCAGGCGCCGGTGTGCCGCATCCGGACGCCCGCGGGCGACGAGGGCTGGCTCGTCACCCGCCACGCCGAGGTCAAGCAGCTGCTGCAGGACAACCGCCTCGGCCGCAGCCACAAGGACCCTGCCAACGCGCCGCGCTACTTCCGCAACCCCATGCTCGACATGCTCGTCACCGCCGACGACATCGAGGTCGAGAAGGAGCGCCACGAGAAGAAACGCGTCCTCTACACCAAGAGCTTCGCCGCCCGCCGCGTCATCGAACGCCGCGAACGCGTCGAGGCCATCGCGCACGCCAAGCTCGACGCCATCATCGCCGCGGGCCCGCCGGTCGACCTGCACGAGGCCTACTCGATGGACTACTCGCAGCAGGCGCTGTGCGACATGGTCGGCATCCCCGAGCAGGACCGCCGCCGGCTCCTCGACCTCATGGACACCGTCGGCGCCTCCGACCAGGACCACGCCGAGACCGGCATGGAACCCCTGTTCGGCTACGCCGCCGAGATCGGCGAACGCCGGCGCGGCGACCTCGGTGACGACGTCATCTCCCGGTTCATCGAGACCGGCCTGACCAACGACGAGATCGGCCTGCACGTCGTCACGCTGCTGTTCACCGGCCTCGCGGGCCTCGCCAGCCACCTCGACTTCGGCGTGCTGCTGTTCCTGCGCAACCCCGAGCAGCGCGAGAAGGCCATGAACGACCCGGAGATCATGGCCCGCGCCGTCGACGAGGTGATGCGCGCCACGATCAGCTCACCCGTGCTGCCCCGCTACGCCAGCACCGACATCGACGTGGGCGGGGTCACCATCCGCGAGGGCGACCTGGTGATGCTCGACTTCTCGCTCGCCAACTTCGACCCGCGCGCGTTCGACAACCCGCACGACTTCGACGTCACCCGCACGCCCAACCACCACTTCACGTTCGGTCACGGCATGCGGCACTGCACGGGCGCCCCGCTCGTGCGGATCATCCTCGCCGTCGCCTACACGGCGCTGTTCGAACGCCTGCCAGGGCTCAAGCTCGCGGTTCGAGAGTCCGAACTGGAGTCGCACCCCGGCGGCCGGCTCGCGGGCGGACTGGAGAAGTTCCCGCTCACCTGGTGATCAGGACTCGTCCTCGAGGCGCGCCTTCTCCGCCAGGCGCGCCTCCTCGGCCTTGAACTCGGCGTAGGTCTTGCGCTCGCGCACGAGCCAGTCCGGGTTCTCCTCCTTGATCGCGTTGATCTGCTCGGTGGTCAGCGCCTCGGTGATGCCCGCGCGCACCAGGCCGCTCGTGGAGATGCCGAGCTTCTGCGCGATCAGCTGCTTGGGGTGCGGGCCGTTGCGGCGCAGGTCGCGCAGCCACTCCGGCGGGTTGGCCTGCATCTCGTCGAGCTCGTCGCGCGAGACGACGCCGGCCTGGAACTCCTCGGGCGTCGCCTCGAGGTACACGCCCAGCTTCTTGGCGGCGGTGGCGGGCTTCATCGTCTGCTGCGACTTCATGCCGAAAAGAGTAACCGCAGCGTCCGGTAGCCTCAGCACGTGACCGGCTCTTTCACGCTCGCGTACGTCCCAGGTGTGACGCCGGGCAAGTGGGCGCGGATCTGGCAGGAACGCCTGCCGGAGACCCCGCTGCACCTCGTTCAGGTGACGACCGCCGAAGCGGCCGCGAAGGCGCGCGCGAAGGACGTCGACGCGGTGCTGCTGCGGCTGCCCGGCGACCGCGAGGACCTGCACGCCATCCCGCTCTACACCGAGACCAGCGTCGTCGTCTTCCCGAAGGACCACGAGTTCGCCGCCGCCGAGGAACTGTCCCTTGAGGACCTCAAGCCGCACGTGCTGTGGCAGCCGGCCGACGACAGCCTCGACTGGGACGAACAGCCCGGTCAGGCGCCCGTCGAACGCCCGAACACCACCGCGGACGCGATCGAGCTCGTCGCCGCCGAGGTCGGGCTGCTGGTCGTGCCGCAGTCGCTGGCCCGCCTGCACCACCGCAAGGACCTCAAATACGTCGAGGTCACCGACGCGCCGCAGTCCCGCGTGGCGCTGGCGTGGCTGGTCGAGGACGAGAACCCCGAACTGGTCGAGCACCTGATCGGCATCGTCCGCGGGCGCACGGTCAACAGCACCCGCGGGCCCGCGCCGGAGCCGGCCAAGCAGCCCCAGCAGCAGCAACAGCGGCGGAGCCCGGCACGCCAGCAGAACCAGCCGAAACAGCAGGCCAAGCGCGCGAAGCCCCGCCGCGGTCGTTAGTCGCGTTGTACGGTTTGGGCGCATACAATCCTGCGCTCGGGAGGCGCCGTGCAACCGGGTCGAAGATGGAGGTGGCTGCTCGTCGCAACGGGTTGCCTGGTGGTCGGACTGGGTGCCGCACTCACCAAACTTCCTGTGCCGGCGGCGGTTTCTTCCGCTCTGGCCGCTGCCGGACTGGTTGTCGCGGGGTTCTGGTCGACGCGTGCCGCGGCCGTGTTGAAGTCACGCGACGACCGCACGGAAAGTCGCGTCGCACTGGTCCGGTCCGATCATCGAGGCCGGCTTCCGCTGGTGCGCGAGCTCGACGACCCGGTCAAGCTCGGCGTGCACCCGGCCGCGCCTGTCGACGGTGTTCACCGTCTGCCGGCTTTCGTGCATCGTGATGTCATGAGCCGCTTGGAAACCCTGATGCGACAAGAGCGGTTCGTGTTGCTGGTGGGCGAGTCGACGGCGGGGAAGTCGCGCGCGGCCTACGAAGCCGTGCGAACGTTGTTCCCCGGCCACCGGTTGGTCGAGCCCACCGGACGTGACGGAGCCGCTGCCGCTGTCCAGGCGGTGCTCGGCTGTTCGCGTGCGGTGCTGTGGCTGGACGACATCGAGCGGCTTCTCGGCGAGGGCGGGCTCACCGGAGCAGGCGTGTCGAGCATCCTCAGCGACAAAGGCGACAGGAAGGTCATCGTCGCCACCATGCGGTCTGAGGAGTACTCCTACTTCTGCGGTGGGCCGGCCGCTGTGGTCGATCCGGTGCGCAGCCGGGAGATGGTCCGGCAGGGGTGGGACGTGCTGCGGCTCGCCACGAGAGTCGACCTGGAGCGGTCCTGGAGCTGGCACGAGCTGTCCAGGGCGCGGGAAGCCGGTGCGAACGACCCGCGGATCACGGAAGCCTTGGCGCAAGCCGACCAGTTCGGCATCTCCGAGTACCTCGCAGCCGGGCCGCAGCTGCTCGCGAGGTGGCGCGACGCCTGGGCGCCCGGCGCGCACCCGCGCGGGGCGGCACTGGTGCTCGCCGCGGTCGACGCGCGTCGGGCGGGAATCCACCGGCCGCTTCCCGCTGAGACGCTGGTTCGTGCTCATGAGGCGTACCTGCGGGAACGGGGCGGTGCGCGGTTGCGTCCGGAGTCGCTGGACGACGCGTTCGCCTGGGCGGGCACGCCTGTCCGGGGAACGAGCAGCCTGCTGCTCCCTGACGGGGATGACACGCACATCGCGTTCGACTACCTGATCGACGCGGTCGAGCGCGAGGCGATACCTGGCGAGGCGTTGGCGGCTTTCATCACCACCGCGACCGTCGAAGAGATGAACGACGTCGGACACGCCGCTTGGACCTGGCACCGGTACGACGAAGCCGAGTCGGCGTTCGAACGGCTGTCGGGCATCCATCAGGATGGCCGGGGCAACCGCGGATACGTCATCGGTGCTCGAGACGGTTTCGAGGAGCACCGCCGGTTCCTGAGCCGCACAGCACTGGAATTAGAAGCCGTTCTAGGCGCTCAGCACGAGGAGACCTTGGATGCCAAGCTGAGCCTCGTCTGGCATGCGGGCCGAGTTCCGTGCGCCTGAAGACCTCTGCATCTCGCTGCGTTATGTGCGGGCGGAACAACTTCTTCGCGCGGATATGGGCGAGCGTGCGCTTGTGGAGCTGCAAGCGATCGTGGCGCAGAACGAAAGCACAGCGGGCAGGTTCGCTCCCAGGACCGTCTACGCGAGAGTGGACCTGGTCGATGGGCTAGGTGAGCTCGGTCAGCGAGAGCGGGCGCTGGAGATGGCAAAGGCGATGTTCGAGGAGTATCGCCTGACGAGATCGCCTGACCCGAGGGTGCTGTTCGTCTGCCGACGAGTCGTCGCACATTGGGCCGGTATGTGCGGGAGTGGAAGAAGCGCTCTGCGAGCACTCGAAGAACTGCGTGATGAGGTGACCGAGTGGGGTTGGCCGCCTGAGTACGCGATCAACGTTGAGCGCAGGATCCGCCTGTGGCGGGCGATCGCGCTCATGCGCAGCGGCCACGAGAGTCAGGCGTACTGTGAGTTTCACGGACTTGTGGAGGATGTTCGGCGGGAAAGCGGTGAAAGCGGCGTGCGATGGCTGGGCCTCCCCGCCGTACAGGAAGAGCTTCAGGCACGTCGGAATGGATCGGGTGCCGAGGGCCATGAATGACCACGGCCCTCGGCACCTCCTCAGCCCTGCACGCTGATCGCCTGCGCAGGGCAGATGCCCTGCGCGGTGCGCGCGCTCGCCGCCGCCTCACCCGACGGGCTCGCGTCCAGCACCGTCACGAACCCGTCGTCGTCCTGGTCGAACACCTCCGGCGCCGCTAGCACGCACTGCGCCGAGCCGATGCACTTCCCGGTGTCCACACTGATCTGAGCCATTGCCGTTCCTCCACCATCACCAGCGCACGGGCAGCGCGTGGAGTCCGAAGAGGACTCCGTCGTACTTGAACTGCAGCTCCTCCAACGGCACCGCGACCTCCAGCGTCGGGATGCGCTGGAACAGCTTGTGGTAGGCCACGTCCATCTCCAGCCGCACCAGGTTCTGGCCCAGGCACTGGTGCACGCCGTAGCCGAACGCCACGTGCCCGGTGGCCGAGCGGGCCGGGTCGAACTGGTGCGGGCGTTCGAACATCGACGGGTCGTGGTTCGCGCCGGCCACCAGGGGGACGATGCCCTCGCCCTTGCGCACCAGCTGGCCGCCGATCTCGACGTCCTCGATGGCCACGCGCAACGCCACCACGTCGGCCACGGAGTGGTAGCGCAGCAGCTCCTCGACCGTGCGTTCGTCGTCGATCCACTGCTTCTCCTGCAACAGCGTCACCACGCCCAGCGAGATGTTGTTCGCCGTCGTCTCGTGGCCCGCGATCAGCAGCAGCATCGAGATGCCGGACACCTCCTGCTGCGTCAGGATCTCCCCCTGCACCAGCTTGGAGATCAGGTCGTCGCCCGGCCGCTTCGCCTTGATCGCGATCAGGCGGTTGATGTAGCGCAGCAGGTGCTCGGAGGCCTTGTCGCGTTCCTCGTCGGTCGAGGTCAGCGTGACCAGGACCTTGGTCTTCTCCTCGAAGAAGTCGCGGTCGATCTTCGGCACGCCCAGCAGCGACGAGATCACCAGCGACGGCACCGACAGCGAGAAGTCCTCGACGAGGTCGGCGGTGTTGCCCTTGACCAGCATCTGGTCGATGGTGCGGTCGACGATCTCCTCGACCGCCGGGCGCAACGACCGGATGCGGCGCACGGTGAACTCGGGGATCAGCGCCTTGCGGTACTTGTTGTGGTCCGGCGGGTCCAGCGACACGAACCAGCCCGGCACGTCGTCCGCGGACGGCGCGCCCACGGTGCGTGACGGGCGAGGGAAGCCCTCGTGGGTCGGGTTGGAGCTGATCCGCGGGTCGGTGAGGACCGCGCGGACCTCCTCGTGCCGGGTGACCAGCCACACCGTGCCGCCCGAGGGCAGCGCTGCCTTCACCAGACCCGGTCTGTCGCGGAAGCCCGCGTACTCCGGTGGCGGGAACGACGCGCCGGGACGGCGCAGCAGGAACGGGACAAGGTCTGCGTCGGTGGTCGTCATCTCATCCCTCGTAGAACCGGCGGACCTGGCCCACGACGTAGTCCTGGTCGTCCTCGGTGAGCTCGGCGTGGGTGGGGAGGTACAGGCCGTCCTCGGCGAAGCGGTGGGCGTTCAGCGTCGGCCACACCGGGTCGAGGTAGCCGGGCTGGCGGCTCATCGGCTTGAAGAACAGCCGCGTCTCGATGCCCTGCTCCGCCAGGAACGCCCGCAGCTCGTCCCGGCGTTCGGCGCGCAGGTCGTACATCCACAACACGTCCCGCGGCGGCATGAGCGTGATGCCCTTGATGCCTCGAAGGCCTTCGTCGTACCGCTTCTCGATCCGCGCGCGCGTCGCGATGATCTCGTCGAGGCGTTCGGTCTGCGCCAGCGCGACCGCCGCCTGCAGGTTCGTCATCCGGAAGTTGTAGGCGAGCTTCTTGTGCAGGAAGCTGTGGTCGCGGGTGAACGCCATCCCGCGCAGGTGCGCCATCTGCCGCGCCAGGTGCGGGTCGTTCGTCAGGCAGATGCCGCCCTCGCCGGAGGTGATGATCTTGTTGGCGAACAGCGAGAACGCCGCGATGTCCCCGGTCGGCTTGACGCCGTGGGCTTCGGCCGAGTCCTCGACGACCCGCAGGTTGTACTCGTAGGCCAGCTCCAGGACCGCGTCCATGTCGCAACGCCGGCCGTAGACGTGCACCGGCATGATCACCTTGGTGCGCGGGGTGATCTTCTCCTCGATCTTGCGCACGTCGATGTTCAGGTCGTCACCGCAGTCCACGAACACCGGGGTCGCGCCCGTGTAGGTCACGGCCCACGCCGAGGCGATCATCGTGAACTCCGGCACGATCACCTCGTCGCCCGGCCCGATCCCCAACGCGCGCAACGCGAGCGTCAATGCCGTCGTGCCGGACGAGCACGCAACGCCGTGCTGGACACCGTTGTAGGCGGCGAAAGCTTCCTCGAACCGAGGCACGTACGGGCCCTGCGAGGAGATCCAGCCGTCCGTCACGGCCTTCGTCGTGTACTCGAGCTCGTTGCCGCGCAACGAGGGCATCGAGACGGGATAGCGGTAGCTCATGCTGACGCTCACTTCGCGGTGAGTGCGGGCAGGGAGAGAACCAGGTCGGCCGCGGTCTTGCGGCCGCCCGCCGCGTGCTGCAGGGCCGCGAGCCGCTCGGCGTTCTCGCGGAACCCCGGCTCGGTCAGCACGCGGGTGAGCTTGTCGACGACGTCGTCCGGGTCGACGGTGTGCGGCCGGTCCAGCGTGAGCCCGACGCCGAAGCTCTCCGCGCGCACGGCCTGGTCGTAGCAGTCGACCCACAGCGGCCGCGACACCATCGGCTTGCCGAAGTAGATGCTTTCCGTGTAAGCGTTTCCGCCCGCGTGCGTGAAGAACACGTGCACGTTCGGGTGCGCCAGCACGTCGAGCTGCGAGGGCACCCACGTCTCGATCCGCAGGTTCGCCGGCAGCTCGGCCGGCAGGAACACCTGCTGGTCGCGCGGCAGCTTCCACAGCACCGAGCAGTCGAGCCGGCGGGCGACCTCGACGAACGCCGCGACCTGCTCGCGCGTCAGCCGGGTGATGGTGCCGAAACCCATGTAGACGACTGACTTCTGCGCGTCCAGCCACTCGTCCAGCTCACCGCGCTCCGCCTGGGGCAGCGGCGGCACGAGCGCGCCGACCGTGCGGATCTTCTCCGGGACGTCGAACGGGTAGTCCATCTCCGGGATGGAGTAGCACAGCACCAGTTCGGAGTTCTCGACCCGCGCGAACTGGCCGCGGGTCTTCGGGGAGATGCCGAGCTCGGCGACAACGCGGTCGTTCTCGGCGTTGCGTTCCTTGTGCTGCTTGGTGAACGCGGTCGCGAGCGTGCGCCAGCCGAACAGCCGGTTGGTCCACCGCTGCCGCCACGTCATGGCCGCGGGCAGACCGGTGTGCGGGCGGGGGAAGTCCTTCGGGGTGTAGGAGGGGCCGATCGGGATGACGGAGGTGACCAGGTTCGACGGCACGAACGGGTTGCTGACCACGTACGGGATGCCCTTGGTGATGGCGAGCTCGTAGCCGAACATGCACATCGACTCGACGACCATCAGCGCGGGCTTGATGTTCTCCACGGCCGCTTCGAGCTCGCGGTACTTGGGAATCCGCAGCGACGGCCGGAAGGTCTGCGCGATGACGGCCTTGCGCGCCTTGAACCGCGACCGCTGCGTCACCTCCGCGTAGACGTCGTCCGGCCAGGTCACCGACGACATCTCCGGGACCACGTCACCGAGGGACACGAACCGGATCGGCGACCCGACCGCCGCCGCCTCGACCTCGTCCCGCCCCTTGTCGTCGGTCGCGAACCACAGGTCCTCCACGCCACGCCGCGACAGCTCCTCCGCGAGCACGAGCATGGGGTTCAGCAGCCCGCTCTCCGGCAGGCTGACGAACAGGATCGGCCGCTGGCTCATGGACTTCACCCTCCAGATCACTGGTGACAGCGAGCGTGCCGGAGGGCGTAGGGGTGTGTCCTGGGGTGACAGTGTTCTCCGGAAGAAGACCTAGTGTTGGCAAGCACCGGGTCTTCAAGGAAAAACCTAGAACTGGCGCGTATCGATTTCACGGGCGGTGCTCCGCCTGCGAGAGTCGTGGTCGACTCGTCGTACCCGCGCACCTGGGGGACCGCGGTGGTTGTCTCGTCATCACCACCATCGCGCTGCGGGCCGGCGGCTTCCTGGCGAGAGGTACATCATCATGACCGGGACGTCCGAATCCAGCACGACCAAGGCACGGCTCGCGGGACTGATCGAGCGTGACGACCAGTGGGCCACCCTGGAGACGCTGTTGGCGGACTCCCTGTCAGGTTCCGGAAGGGTCGCCCTCTTAACGGGTCCCGTCGCGTCGGGGAAGACCGAGCTGCTGCACGCGTTCGGGGAGGCCTGCGGCGTCAGCTTCGTGAAGGCGACGTGCTCGGCGTTCGAGCGGGACCTGCCGTTCGGCGTGGTCAGCCAGGTCTTCCACCCGCTGGACGTGCCGGAGGAGGTCCGGGACCTGCTCGACGCGGCCGCGCGGTCCGCGGACGGACCTTCAGCACGCCAGCTGCACGCGTTGTGCCTGGCGCTGCTGGACCTGACGGCCGAGACGCCGCTGGTGATCGGGATCGACGACGTCCAGCACGCCGACTCCCCGTCGATGCACTGGTTGCTCTACCTGATCCGCAGGCTCGGGCAGACCAAGGTGCTGCTGATGCTGTCGGAGACGGCTTCGCCACGCGCGGCGCACACGCCGTTGCACACGGAGCTGTTGCGCCACCCGCATTGCCGGGACGTGCCGCTGGCGCCACTGGAGGTGCTGGACCCGCTGTTCGTCTCCCCGTCGCACGCCGCCGACGCGATGGTGCTGACCGGCGGGAACCCGTTGCTGGTGCGGTCGTTGCTCGACGACCAGCGGTTGTGCAAGCCGCGTGACGACGGTGGCCTGGTGATCGGGCCGAGCTTCCGGCGCGCACTGGTGAGCTGCCTGCACCGCTGCGACCACCACGTGCTGCCGGTGGCGCGGGCGTTGGCGGTGACGGGGCAACAGGCGACCCGCGAGTCGCTGGGACGGCTGGCCAGGATCGAGGCCGAGGTCGTCGACTCCGCGCTGGACGTGATGAACGAGGCCGGGCTGCTGGCCGACGGCTGGTTCCGCGACCCGGCGGCACGCGGTGCGGTGCTGGACGACCTGTCCACACAGGACCGCAAGGAGATGTACCTCGGGGCGGCGCTGCTGCTGCACGACGAGGGCGCGCCGGCCACCGAGGTCGCGCCGTACCTGGTGATGGCCGACCACTCCGAGAACCCGTGGATGGTGCCGGTCTTCGAGGAGGCCGCCGAGCACGCCCTGCGCGACGAGCAGGTCGACACGGCGCTGCGGTACCTGGAGCTCGCCCATCGGGCGTGCGTCGAGGTGCACGGTCGCGCGGCGATCGCGGCGAAGCTGGTGCGGGTGGAGTGGCGGGTCAACCCGTCCGCCGCCGGGCGCAGGCTGGGCACGGTGGTGCCGGCGATGCGGGCCGGCCAGCTCTCCGACCGGGACGTCACCTCGCTGGTGCAGCCGATGCTGTGGAACTGCCAGGTCGACGAGGCCACCGAGGCGCTGGAACGGATCCGGCGCGGTGCCGGGAGCCCCGGACTGCGCGCGGCCGAGCTGTGGCTCGCGTGCTCACACCCGACGCTGGCGCGGCGCCCGCAGGCGGAGTCCGGCAAACGCGAGACCCGGCTGGTGAGCATGACGTCCGGGCCGATGCTGAAGGCGGTGACGGCGCTGGCGAACGTCCTGACCTACGGGCCGAACGACGCCTCCGCCACCGATGCCGAGCACGTGCTGCAGGCGGCGCGGCCGTCCGACAGCGCGTCCTGGGGACCGGAGTCGGCGATGCTGGCGGTGCAGACCCTGGTCTACGCGGACCGGCTGGACGTGGCCGCGTCGTGGTGCGACCGGCTGCTGGAGGAGGCACGGGTCAAGAACCTCGGGGTGGCGCGCGCGTTCTACTCGTGCGTGCGGGCCGAGGTGGCGTTGCGGCGCGGAGACCTGTCGTCGTCGTACGAGCACGCGCAGAACGCCCTGGACTTCATGCCCGCCGGTGGGTGGGGTGTCGCGGTGGGGATGCCGCTCGGGGTGCTGATCAACGCGGCCACGAAGATGGGCAGGCATTCCGAGGCCGCCGGGGTGCTGGACCAACCGGTGCCGGAGGCGATGTTCCAGTCGCGGTACGGGTTGCACTACCTGTATGCGCGCGGGCATCACTACTTGGCGACTTCACGGCACTATGCGGCGTTGGCGGACTTCTTGTCGTGTGGCGAGCTGATGACGTCGTGGGGTGTGGATCAACCCGCGGTGGTGCCGTGGCGGACGTCTGCGGCGGAGGCCTGGTTGGTGCACGGGGCGAACCGGGACGAGGCCAAGCGGTTGATCAACGAGCAGTTGGCGCGTCTCGGACCGGAAGGGTCGCGGACTCGGGGGATCGCGTTGAGGTTGCTGGCCGCGGTGAACCAGCCGCACAACCGGCCGCAGTTGTTGCAGGACGCGGTGGTGGTGCTGGAGGAGAACGGGGACCAGTACGAGCTGGCTCGGGCGTTGGCGGACTTGTCGAAGGCGCATCAGGGGTTGAGGGAGCATCGGCGGGCCTGGACGGTGGCTCGGCGGGCTTGGCATGTGGCGAACGTGTGTGATGCGGCGGAGCTGTGTGAGGAGTTGTTGCCGTCGCGGGGGAAGGGGGAGGAGGAGGCTGCTTCCGTTGAGGAGAAGGTGGATCCGATTTCCACGTTGACGGATGCGGAGCGCAGGGTGGCGGCGTTGGCCGCGGTGGGGTACACGAACCGGGAGATCGCGTCGAAGCTGTTCATCACGCCTTCGACGATCGAGCAGCATTTGACGCGGGTGTATCGGAAGTTGAACGTGAAGTACCGGAAGGACCTGCCGGCGGATCTGCACTCGTACCTGCCGAGCACCGCCTGACGGGTGTGCTGACCTGCGCAGACCCGAAGTTGTCAGACCTGGCTGGGAGAATGAGAACAGGGGTCCCCCTGGTCGGGGGACCCCTGCGAAAGCGTTCGCTGCTGTCGCTCAGACCAGCGGCAGCTGGGCCTTCAGCTCCTGCACCAACGCCGGCAGGTCCGCGCGGTCCTGTGCGAAGCCGAACACGTAGTAGTCGGGCCGCACCAGGGCCGCCACCTTCTTGTGGCCCGCCAGCCAAGGCAGGTACAGGCGCTCGACGTCCACGACCTCGTGCGCCCGCGCGATCTTCGGTGGGATGCCGGCGGGCATGACCCGGACGAGCTGTGCTCCCAGGACTTTGAGGAACTCCAGCTCGTCCTCGCCCAGCGCCTCGTACGGGTCGAGCGTCGTGATCAGCTGCCAGCCACGTCCCACGACCTCGTCGAACCGGTCGCGCTCAGCACCCCGGGCCACCAAGCCCTGGGGTGAGAGCTCGCCGTGCGGCAACACGACCTCACCGCCGGTCCGGCGGACGATTCCGTCCTCGAGTGCGTAAGCCGACGGAGCCAGGTCGACACCCTCCGGCTTCGCCTGCATCGCGATCAGGAACGCGTCGCGGCGGGCTGCGGCGACCGGGTCGAGCTCCGAGACGATCTTGCCGACCTCGATGGACATCTCGATCGTGTGGCGCACCTGGAGGGAGCGTTCGGCCTGGTAGGCGTCCAGGAGGGTGTCATCGGCGATGTCGCGCAGGACCAGGTCGAGCTTCCAGGCCAGGTTCGCGGCGTCGCGGATGCCGGAGCACATGCCTTGGCCTGCGAAGGGAGGCATGAGGTGGGCCGAGTCGCCGGCGAGCAGGAGGCGGCCGTTGCGCCACTTGTCGGCCAGGGCGGCTTGGAAGGTGTAGACGATGTTGCGGGTCAGGTCGGCGTTGTCGGGGGTGACGTCGTAGGGGCGGAGGAGCTCCCACATGCGTTCCACTGTGGACAGCTCTTCGATCGACTCGCCCGGGAGGCGCATGAACTCCCAGCGGCGGTGGCCCCTGCCGGAGGCGACGATGGTGGTGGGGCGGGCCGGGTCGCAGACCTGGACGTCGTTGGGGCGGAAGGCGCGCTTCTCGTGGAAGACGACGTCCACCAGGAGCCAGTCGTGCTTGAAGTTCAGGTCGATCATGCGGGTGCCCATGGCGTCGCGGACGAAGCTGTTCGCGCCGTCGCAGCCGATGACCCACGAGGCGGTGACGGCGCCGTCGTGGTCGGGGCCCGGGGCGGTCAGGGAGACGTGGGTGCCGTGGTCGGTGATGGACTCGACCTTGTGGCCGAACAGGGTGGTGATGTTCGGCAGGGTGGTGACGTGGTCGCGCAGGGCCCGTTCGAAGGTGGGCTGGTGCATGACGGTGGCGATGGGCCAGCCGTCGCGGCCCGGTTCGTACGGGGCCTCGAAGGAGAAGAGCTCGCGGCCCTCGGCGTTCTGGAACATGTACTGGCCCAGGGGTTCGCCGAGTTCCATCAGGTCGGCGCCGATGCCGGCCGAGGCGAAGGAGCGGGCCGTTTCGCCGTCGAAGGCGACCACGCGGGGGAAGGGGTACTGGCCGCGGTACTTCTCCAGGATGACGACCCGCCATCCCTTGTGGGCCAGCAGGATGGACAGGACGAGGCCGACCGGGCCGCAGCCGACCACCGCGACGTCCGCGGTGGTCGTTGCGGCTCGGCCGGCCTGGTGCGGAGACGTCATCTGTTTCCCTGTCTGCGAAGGGTCAGAACACCGAGTCGATCACTCCGAGTGCCTGGTCGGGGTTCAGGCGGGGGTCGCAGAGGGTCTCGTAGCGCTCGGAGAGGGCCGACTCGTCGGGCACGGTTCCGCCGACGCACTCCGTCACGTCGGACGCCGCCACTTCCAGGTGCAAGCCTGCCGGGTGGGCGCCCTCGGTCTCCAGGATGTGCCGGAACGCCGTGGCCTCCTCGATGATATGAGTGACAAATCGAGTCTTTTGCCCACACTCGGCCTTGACCGTGTTGCCGTGCATGGGATCCGAGATCCAGACGACCGGGTGGCCCGCGCGCCGCACGGCGCGGACGATCGGGGCCAGTGCCACGTGGATGTCCTCGCGGCCCATGCGGACGATCAGCGTCAGCCGGCCCGGCGTGTGGTGCGGGTCGAGGAGCTGGCACAGGCGCACGACGGTCTCGGGGTCCGCCGTCGGGCCCACCTTCACGCCGATCGGGTTCGCGATCGCGGCGAACATCGACACGTGCGCGTGGTCGAGCTGGCGGGTGCGCTCGCCGATCCACGGGAAGTGCGTCGAGGTGAGGAACTGCTCGCCGGTGCGGTCGTCGGTGCGAATCAGCGCGTTCTCGTAATCCAGCACCAATGCCTCGTGCGCCACCCACGGGCCGCCGTCGAGTTCCTCGGCGCTTCCCGTCCAATGGGCGCGCACTTCTCGGATGACGGCGGCCGAGGCGTCATAGGCCTGCAGCATTCGTTCGGGGTCGTGCCGACGGGCGGAGAGCTCCGCTTCGAACGAATTGACGAGCTCGCCGCGGAATGACGGCAGCTCGATCCCGCCGACCGTTTCGAAGTTGCTCGAACGGGGCTTCGCGTACTGGCCCGCCATCCGTCCGAAACGTGCCACCTGCTGGCCCGTGCGGTCCGCCAGCCGGGAAGCGATCCTGGCGACGTTGCGCACCTTTCGGGAAGTTGTCAGCGGGTCGGCGTCGGAAAAGGACTCCGCGCAGTCGCCGAGCTGCAGGACCCGCGCCTCACCGAGGGCGGCGAGACCGAGAGCACGTTTGGCCTCGCGGATTTCGGAATGTGCGACCAGGGGCAGCGCACCGGACAGTTCGGCTTCGATCAGGTCGTAGTCGGGGTGGTCGTGCCAGTGCGGCTGCTGCTGCGCCGGCAGGGTCGTCCACGGTGCGGACGCGCGGGTGAACGTGAACTCGTTCAGCTTCACCGTCTGAGGCATTGTCTCGCTCCTGGTTCTGGTTCGGCCGGGCGGTTCAGGCGACGATGCCCTCAATCTCCACGAGGAGATCGGCGCGGCAGACGTCGACGTTCAGGTACTGGACGCGGGCGTTCGGGGAGAAGCGCTCCTCGCACATCGCGCGCACGGTCGGGATGTCGGAGCGGTGGCGGACGTAGACCTTGATGTTGTCGAGGTCGAGCAGGGAGTTGCCCCGCGTGATCTCGTAGTCGGCCAGGTTCTCGTCGGAGATGAGGTGCTCGATGTTGTCGAGCGACAACTCCACCTGGGCGGCGATGTCGCCCTCGTGCAGCGTCTCGTGCCCGCGGATGCTGGCGGTGCCGGCCACGTAGATCTGCCCTGACCTGCGGTCGGTGTGCGTGGAGGAGAGGTAGGTGGCCCGCGCGAACTTGGGCGGGCGGGGGCCGTACTGCCGCGGGTAGTGGTAGGCGGCCATCTGCTTCGAGTTCTCCACCGAGGTGAGCGCGGCGGAGCGGGAGGCGAGGAAGTAGAACGCGATCCCGCCGCCCTGCGAGCCGATTCCGGTCGCGCTCGGGACCTCGGCGTCACCGAAGTGGAAGAGCTCGAACGCCTCCGCGCGGCCCTTGCAGAAGTCCCGGTAGATCTCGAGGCCCTCGGCGTTGTCGCCGTTGATGTCGTTGAGGAAGTTCCACATGCGGAAGCAGTTCTTGTAGCCGAGCGTGTCCATCAGGTCGAGCGCCGCGACGTAGGCCGCGCGGGTGTCCTCGGTGTAGCGGCCGGTCGGCGCGATGCGGCCGGCCACGAGGAGGTACTCGCCGTCGTGGGCGTAAAAGACGCCGTGGTGCTCGCCCGTCTCGACCGGACCCGTGGTCGTCCAGATCTCCGCGAACGCTTCGGTGTCCACAGCCGCCATGTGGATGTCAAGGGTCAGAAGGCCGTTCTCCACACGCGGGTCGGCGCACCCGGTGGTGTAGTTGATGACGCCGAGAACGTTTTCGCTCGCCGCGACGTGGCTGACTTCGGTCAGGCTGGTGAACACGGAGCCGGGAAGGTTCACCTTCTGCTGCGCCTGCGTCATCGGAATGCCCTCCGAGGAGTTGGTGAATCATTTGCGGAGTTAAACCTGGTAATTCTTCTCGGCTTCTCTTCCGGGCCGGTGGTGAAAGATTAGCACCGGCACGACTCCGCAAAACTGCCCCGCGAGAACAATGAGCTTCCGGGTGACGAGATAGGGGGGACATAGGGGGGTGCTAGGGGATTTCCTACTTACTGGGCCGGTGAGGCCGAGGCTAGCATCGGCGCAGGTGCACGCCATGCCGTCAGCAAATAGGGAGCGCCGTCGGGATGTTTCGAACCGAGCTCATCCGGCCGTTGTCCGACCTGCTGCGCCACCACGCCGCGACGACGCCGGAGAAGGTCGCGTTCGCCGACGCGCGGCGCGCGGTCACGTACGCGGAGCTGGAGCGGCGCACCCGGCGGCTCGGCGGGCACCTGGCCGAGGCCCGGCTGCAGCCCGGCGACCGGGCGCTGATCTACCTGAACAACAGCGTCGAGTGCATCGAGTCCTACCTCGGTGTCACGCGTGCGAACGCGGTCGCGGTGCCGTTCAACCCGCACTCCGCCGACGCCGAGCTCTCCTACGTGCTGGACGACAGCGGCGCGCGCGTGGTGATCACCGATCCCGCGCACCTCGACCAGGTCCGCAAGCTGCTGCCCGGTCGTCCCTATCTCACGGTGCTCGTCACCGGCGACGAGCCCGTCCCGCGTGGCGGCGCACTCCTGTCGTACCAGGAGTTGACGGCCCGGGACCCGGCCGTTCCCGCGCGCGACGACCAGGGGCTCGACGACGTCGCGTTCATGCTCTACACCTCCGGCACCACCGGCAAGCCCAAGGGTGTGCTGTCGACCCAGCGCAGCTGCCTGTGGTCGGTCGCCGCCTGTTACGCCCCGGTCATCGGGCTCAACGGCGAGGACGAGGTGCTGTGGCCGTTGCCGCTGCACCACTCCCTCGCGCACGTCCTCTGTGTAGTAGGTGTGACCGCTGTCGGAGCGACCGCGCGGATCCTGGACGGGTTCGCCGCCGACGAGGTGCTGAGCGCACTGGAGAGCGACAGCTACACCTTCATGTGCGGTGTTCCCGCCATGTACCACCACCTCCTGGACGTCGCGCGGACCCGTGAGGTGAAGCCGGGCGGCCTGGTCCGGTGCATGACGGCCGGCGCCGCCTGCCCTCCGGCGGTGCGGGTGGAGTTCGAGGCGCTGTTCGGCGTGCCGCTGCTGGACGGGTACGGCAGCACCGAGACGTGCGGCCTGATCGCGGTGAACTGGTTGCAGGGCACCAGGGTTCCGGGTTCGGTCGGGCTGCCGGTGCCGGGGCTGTCGGTGCGGCTGGTCGACCCGGACACCGGCGTGGACGTCGGGGTGGAGGCCGAGGGCGAGGTGTGGGTGCGCGGCCCGAGCCTCATGGTCGGCTACCACAACCAGCCGGAGGCGACGGCGCAGGCGATGCCGCAGGGCTGGTACCGCACCGGTGACCTCGCGCGCCGGGACCTCTACGGCTACCTCACGATCACCGGCCGGGTGAAGGAGCTGATCATCCGCGGCGGCGAGAACATCCACCCCGGCGAGGTGGAGGAGGTGCTGCTCAAGGTCCCCGGTGTCGCCGACGCCGCGGTGGTCGGCAAGCCGCACGACATCCTCGGCGAGGTGCCGATCGCGTTCGTCGTGCCCGGCAAGCAGGGCCTCGACCCGGTGCGCCTCTACGACACCTGCCGCGAGCAGCTGTCGAACTTCAAGGTGCCGGAAGAGCTGTACGAGATCGACCACATCCCGCGCACGACCTCGGGCAAGATCACCCGGCACGTGCTGCTGGACCGGCCGGCCCGGTTGCGCGCGGCGAGCGGTGGGCAGCACGAGTCGCTGCTGCGGATGGACTGGGCGCCGATGCCGTCGGTCCGCACGACGTCGCTGGAGCTGGCCAAGCGGTGGGCGGTCGTCGGCCCGGACGTGTTCGGCCTGACGACGGCGCTGGTGTCGGCCGGTCTGCACGTCGCCACCTACCTCGACGCGGCCGCGCTGCACGTGTCCGTCGTGGACGGTGAGACGGCACCGGACGTGGCGGTGCTGTGCTGCCCGGACGACATGGACACCGGCGGCAAGCTCACCACGGCCGCGCAGGACGCGTTGCGCAAGGTCGGTGACGTGCTGCGGACGTGGGTGAACGACGCCTGGTTCGCCCACTCACGCCTGGTCGTGCTGACGCGGAACGCCGTTGCGGCGGGCGTCGAGGACGTGCGCGACCTCGTGCACGCGCCGGTGTGGGGGCTGCTGCGGTCGTTGCAGGTCGAGTACCCGAACCGGTTCACGCTGATCGACATCGACGACCAGCCACCGTCGACCGGGGTGCTGCCGCGAGCGGTGGCCGCCGGCGAACCGCAGCTGGCGATCCGGTCGGGCATCGCGCTGATCCCGCGGCTCAAGCGCGTGTCGGCGTCGGTCGACAGCGACGAGGTGCTGCGGATCGACCCGAGGCGCACGGTCGTGGTGGCCGGCGCGGACGGCACTATGGGCGCAGCGCTGACCAAGCACCTCGTCGCCGCCTACGGCGCCCGGCACCTGCTGCTGATCAGCCGGAACGGCCGGGCGGACGTCGCCACCGCGCAGCTGGAGACCGCGCTGACCGAGCTCGGCGCCAAGGTGGCGGTCGCGGCGTGCGACGTGACGGACCGGGCGGCGCTCGCGGAGGTGCTCGGCAAGCTGAAGCGGCCGATCACCGCCGTCGTGCACAGCGAGGGTGAGCACCCGGCGACCCCGTTGCCCGCGCGCAGGGCCGACGTGTTCCGGTCCGTTGTGGACGGTGCGGTGAACCTGCACCAGCTCACCAAGAACGGTGACCTGGACGCGTTCGTCATGCTGTGCACGGTCGCGGGCGCGTTGGGGCTGGTCGGTTCCGGTGAGCAGGCGGCGGCGAACTCGTTCCTGGACGCGCTGGCCCGCTACCGCCGCAAGCGGGAGCTGGCCGCGACGTTCCTCGCGGTCGGGTCGACGGACGCGCCGACGACGGCCTCGCGGGTGGGGGAGCTGTCGACGCACGAGTTCGCGGCGATGTTCGACGTGGCGACCTCGGCGGGGCTGGCGCAGGCCGTGATCATGCGGATCAACAGCGCGGCGTTGCGCGAGCAGACGTCGGCGACCGAGGTCCCGGCGTTGCTGCGCGGCCTGATCGACGTGTCCGCGCGCTTGGCGACACCGGACGAGCGGGACCTGTCGGCGTTGCGGCAGCGGCTGGTCGCGATGTCGCCGGAGGAGCAGGACATCTTCCTGCTGAACCTGGTGCGCACCGAGGTCGCGGGGGTGCTGGGGCTGACTGGCGGGGAGCGGGCGGAGGCGAAGAAGACGTTCCGCGAGCTCGGGCTGACCTCGGTGACGGCGGTGGACCTGCGCAACCGGCTGACCGCGGCGACCGGGCTGCACCTGTCGGCGCCGGTCGCGTTCGACTACCCGACGCCGGTGGTGCTGGCGCGGCACCTGCGCGCGGAGCTGCTGGGCGAACGCGCGGCGGTGACGCCGGTGGAGGCGGTGCGCGCGGTGCCGGACGAGCCGATCGCGATCGTCGGCATGGCCTGCCGCTACCCCGGTGGCGTGATGTCGCCGGAGGACCTGTGGCGGCTGGTGCTCGCGGGCGGGGACGTGGTGTCGCCGTTCCCGGCGGACCGCAACTGGGACCTGGAGAAGCTGTTCGACGGCGCCTCGCACACCCGCTCCGGCGGGTTCCTGCACGACGCGGCCGACTTCGACGCGGAGTTCTTCGGGATCTCGCCGCGGGAGGCGCTGGCGATGGACCCGCAGCAGCGGCTGCTGCTGGAGGTGTCGTGGGAGGCGCTGGAAAGAGCCGGGATCGACCCGGCGTCGTTGCGGGGCACCAACGGCGGTGTGTTCGCGGGCGTGATGTACCACGACTACGGCGCCGGTCTGGTGGACGCGCCCGCGGGGACCGAGGGGTACTGGACGACCGGTACGGCGGGCAGTGTGGTGTCCGGTCGCGTCGCCTACACCCTGGGGCTGCAGGGGCCGGCGGTCACCGTGGACACCGCGTGCTCCTCTTCCCTGGTCGCCCTGCACTGGGCGGCTCAGTCGCTGCGTTCCGGTGAGTCGTCGCTGGCGCTGGCCGGTGGTGTCACGATCATGTCGACGCCGCAGACGTTCGTGGAGTTCTCGCGGCAGGGCGGGCTGTCCGCGGACGGGCGGTGCAAGGCGTTCTCCGACTCGGCCGACGGGACCGGCTGGTCCGAGGGCGCCGGTCTGGTGGTGCTGGAGCGGTTGTCCGATGCCCGGCGCAACGGCCACACGGTGCTCGCGGTGCTGCGCGGCTCGGCGATCAACCAGGACGGCGCGTCGAACGGCCTGACCGCGCCGAACGGTCCGTCGCAGCAACGCGTGATCCGGCAAGCAAGCGCTTGCGTCCGCCGGTCTGTCCACCTCGGATGTCGACGCGGTGGAGGCGCACGGCACCGGGACCGTCCTCGGTGATCCGATCGAGGCGCAGGCGTTGCTCGCGACCTACGGGCAGGACCGGGACGTGCCGCTGTGGCTGGGGTCGGTGAAGTCGAACCTCGGGCACACGCAGGCGGCCGCGGGCGTGGCGGGCGTGATCAAGATGGTGATGGCGCTGAAGCACGGCACGTTGCCGCGCACGTTGCACGTCACCTCGCCGTCGTCGCACGTCGAGTGGGGTGCCGGTCGCGTTGAGCTGCTGACGTCGGAACAGCCGTGGCCTTCGGCGGGCCGTGAGCGCCGTGCCGCGGTCTCGGGTTTCGGTGTGTCCGGCACGAACGCGCACGTGATCCTGGAGGAGGCGCCGGAGGTCGAGGTCACGCCGGAGGAACCGTCGACCGTGCTGTCGGTGGTGCCGTGGGTGGTGTCGGCGAGGACGTCCGCCGCGCTGGACGCGCAGCTGGAGCGGTTCCGGGCGGTGCAGGCGCCGACGTTGGACGTGGCGGCGTCGCTGGTGTCGACGCGGACGCAGCTGGAGCACCGCGCGGTCGTCGTGGAGGGCACGGAGATCGCGCGCGGGGTGGCGGCCGAGCGGCCGCTGGCGGTGCTGTTCTCCGGGCAGGGGGCGCAACGCCTGGGCATGGGACGTGAGCTGTACGAGCGGTTCCCGGCGTTCGCGGCGGCGTTCGACGCGGTGCTGGAGCACCTGGACCCGGCGTTGCGCGAGGTGATGTGGGGTCACGACGCCGAGGCGCTGAACGCGACCCGGTACACGCAGCCGGCGTTGTTCGTGGTCGAGGTGGCGTTGTTCCGCCTGGCATCCTCCTTCGGGGTGCGGCCGGACTTCGTCGGCGGGCACTCGATCGGGGAGATCGTCGCCGCGCACGTGGCCGGGGTGCTGTCGCTGCCGGACGCGTGCCGGTTGGTGGACGCGCGGTCGCGGCTGATGCAGGCGCTGCCCGCCGGCGGTGCGATGGTGGCGGTGCAGGCGACCGAGGAGGAAGTGCTGCCGCTGCTGGGATCCGACGTCTCGGTCGCGGCGGTGAACGGGCCGCGGTCGGTGGTGGTCGCGGGGACTGCCGCCGGGGTCGACGCGGTGGTCGCCGCCCTGGCCGACCGCAAGACTAAGCGTCTCCGGGTCAGCCATGCGTTTCACTCGCCCTTGATGAACCCGATGCTGGACGACTTCCGCGCGGTCGTCGAGGACCTTGAGTTCGCGGAGCCGCAGATCCCGGTCGTGTCGAACGTGACCGGGCAGCTGGCCGTGCGCGAGCAGCTGACCTCGCCGGAGTACTGGGTGCGGCACGTGCGTGAGGCAGTGCGGTTCTCCGACGGCGTGCGCGCGTTGGGGCGGCAGGGGGTGTCGGCGTTCCTGGAGCTCGGCCCGGACGGCGTGCTGTCGGCGTTGGTGGCGGAGATGACGGAGACCGGTGCGGTGCCGCTGGACACGGCGGTGGTGCCGGTGCTGCGGCGGGAGCGGCCAGAGGAGGCGTCGGTGGTGTCGGCGCTGGCCCGGCTGCACGTCGTGGGTGTGCCGGTGGACTGGCGGGTGCTGTTCGAAGGTGCCGGTGCGCAGCGGGTGGACCTGCCGACGTACGCGTTCCAGCGGTCGCGGTTCTGGCCGGAGCCCGAGGTCGCGGTCGGCGCGGTGGACCCGTTGGACGCGGCGTTCTGGCAGCTGGTGGAGAACGACGAGCTGGCGTCGGTGCTGGACCTCGACCCGGAGGTGGCGGCGGCGGTCGTGCCGGCGTTGTCGTCGTGGCGCACCCGGCGGCGTGCCCAGTCCATTGTGGATTCGTGGCGGTTCCGCGAGTCGTGGACGCGGTTGTCGCCGTCCGGTGCGTTCGGCGGGTCCTGGCTGGTCGTGGTGCCACCGGGGGAGCAGGACGCGTGGACGCGGGACGTCGTGGAGATCGTCGGCGGGGTCGCGGTTCCGTTCGACGAGGTGGCGTCCTTCGCCGGGCGTGAGTTCACGGGTGTGGTGTCGTTGCTCGGGGTCTCCGACGACTCGGATGACGTGCCGTTGGCCTTGTCCGGGACGGTGGAGCTGCTGCAGGCGCTCGACATCGACGCTCCGGTGTGGACGGTGACGCGGGGTGCCGTGTCGACCGGGCACGGCGACATCGTGACCTCGCCGGTGCAGGCCGCGCTGTGGGGCCTGGGCCGGGTGGCGGCGCTGGAGATGCCACGTCGCTGGGGCGGGTTGGTCGACCTGCCGGGCGGTGTCGACAAGCAGATCGCGCAGGGGTTGCAGGCGGCGTTGACGAGCTCGCTGGGCGAGGACCAGATCGCGGTGCGCGGCAACGGCGTGTTCGCCCGGCGCCTGGTGCCGGCACCGCGTGGTGAGCACGGCGAGGACTGGACGCCTTCGGGCACCGTGCTGATCACCGGCGGGACCGGGGCGCTGGGCGGGTTCGTGGCACGTGCCGTTGCCGCTCGTGGTGCGTCGCACGTCGTGCTGACCTCGCGGCGTGGCCCCAAGACACCGGGCATCGAGCACCTGGTCGCGCAGCTGGAGGGTTTCGGCGCCGAGGTCTCCGTCGAGGCGTGTGACGTGGCGGACCGGGCTGCGGTGGCGGAGCTGCTGTCGCAGTTCCCCGATCTGTCCGCCGTTGTGCACTGCGCCGGGGTCGACGCCGGTGACGCGCCGTTGGCTTCTTTGACCGCAGAGCAGCTCGGGGAGTTGTTGCGCGCCAAGATGCTGTCGGCGCGGTGGCTGCACGAGCTGACCGGGAACCTCGACGCGTTCGTGCTGTTCTCATCAGGTGCGGCGGCGTGGGGCAGCGGCGGCCAGCCGGCCTACTCGACCGCGAACGCCTACCTGGACGGCCTGGCGCAGTTCCGTCGCGGCCAGGGCCTCGTCGCGACCTCGCTGCAGTGGGGTGCCTGGGCCGAAGCGGGCATGGCGACCGATTCGCAGACCTACGACCAGCTCCGCCGCCACGGCGTGCTGCCGATGGACCCGGAGCTGGCGCTGACCGCGTTGGTGCAGGCCGTGTCCGACGGCGAGACGGTGCTGACCGTCACGAACACCGACTGGGCCCGTTTCGCACCGAGTTTCACCGCTTCTCGCCCGTCACCGCTGTTCTCGGCGATCCCCGAGGTCGTGGCCGCGCTGGCGGACGCGGACCCCTCCGGCGCCGAGGTCGCGTTGCAGGAGAAGCTCGCCGGTCTGTCCGAGCCCGACCGCTGCCGCGTGCTGCTGGACCTGGTCCGCACCGAGGCCGCCGCCGTGCTGGGACACCGGGGTGTCGAGTCGATCCACCCCGAGAAGGCGTTCCGCGACCAGGGTTTCGACTCGCTGACCGCCGTGGAGATGCGTGACCGCCTCAAGGCCGCGACGGGCCTGCCGGTGCCGTCCGCCCTCGTGTTCGACTACCCGACCCCGCGTCTGGTGGCCCTGCACCTGCTCGAGGGCCTGTCCTCGTCCGACGGTTCGGCGCTGGCCGAGCTGACGCGCTTCGAGGCGGCGGTGGCCTCGGCGGCTCCGGAGGACCACGACGCGATCCGCGAGCGCCTGGAAAAGCTGCTGGGCCGCCTGAAGAAGCCCGTGTCCACTTCGGACGACGATCTCCGCTCCGCCTCCGTCGAAGACCTCCTCTCCATCATCGACGACGAGTTGCTCGACCTCTCGTAGTAGCAGTGTTTGCCCGCACGAAATGAGGACGGACCAGTGCAGGAAGAGCAGCAGGACAAGGTTGCCGACTACCTGAGGCGAGTCACGGTCGAACTGCGCCGGGCCCGCGAACGCGTCCTCGAGCTGGAGCAGAAGCACAGCGAGCCCATCGCGATCGTGGGCATGTCGTGCCGCTTCCCCGGCGGCGTGACCACTCCCGAGGCGTTGTGGGACGTCGTGTCCGCGGGCCGCGACGTCGTGTCCGGCTTCCCGTCCGACCGCGGCTGGGACCTGGCTGCCTTGCGCTCCGGTGCGTCCCTGGCGCAGGAGGGCGGTTTCCTCGCCGACCTGGCGTCGTTCGACGCCGACTTCTTCGGCATCTCGCCGCGCGAGGCCCTCGGCATGGACCCGCAGCAGCGCATGATGCTGGAGCTCACCTGGGAGGCCCTCGAACGCGCCGGCCTGGATCCGGTGGGGCTACGCGGTTCCTCCACGGGTGTCTTCGTCGGCACGAACGGCCAGGACTACGCGGACCTGGTGTCGGTGGACGGCGACGGGCACGCCTCCACCGGCCTCATCGCGTCCGTGCTGTCGGGCCGCCTGTCCTACACGTTCGGCTTCGAGGGCCCCGCGTGTCCGTCGACACCGCCTGCTCCTCTTCTTCTGTCGCCATGCACCTGGCCATGCAGGCCTTGCGCGCCGGTGAGTGCTCGCTGGCGTTGGCCGGTGGTGTCACGATCATGGCCACGCCGCACGCGTTCGTCGAGTTCACCCTGCAGCGCGGGCTGGCTGCCGACGGTCGCTGCAAGGCCTTCTCAGACTCGGCTGATGGTGTTGGCTGGGCCGAGGGCGCGGGTGTGCTGGTGCTGGAGCGGCTGTCCGACGCAGGCTCGCGGGCACCGGGTCCTGGGCCTGTTGCGCGGATCGGCGGTCAACCAGGACGGCGCGTCGAACGGCTTGACCGCGCCGAACGGCCCGTCGCAACAGCGGGTGATCCGTGCGGCGCTGGCGTCGGCGGGGTTGTCGCCCGCCGACGTGGACGCGGTGGAGGCGCACGGAACCGGCACCACCCTGGGTGACCCGATCGAGGCGGCGGCGTTGATCGCCGCCTACGGGCAGGATCGCGCTGTTCCCCTGTACGTCGGTTCGGTGAAGTCGAACATCGGGCACACGCAGGCCGCTGCCGGGGTGGCTTCGGTGATCAAGGTCGTGCAGGCGATGCAGCACGGGGTGTTGCCGCAGACCCTGCACGTGACGTCGCCGTCGTCGCACGTCGACTGGTCGGCCGGTGCGGTCTCGCTGCTGACGTCGGCGGTGCCGTGGCCTGCGGTGGATCGGCCGCGGCGGGTCGGCATCTCGTCGTTCGGGGTGTCGGGGACGAACTCGCACCTGATCTTGGAGGCGCCTGACCCGGAATTGTCAGACCTGTCTGAGACGATTGGAGTGGGGGGTGGATCCCCCCAGGGGGCCCGCGAATCGGTATCGATTCCGAGGGGTGGACCAGCGGCGTCGGGCGGCCAGTCGGGCTCAGGTGGCCAGTCGGGCTCAGGCGGTCAGTCCGGCCCGGCGGTCCCGTGGCTCGTGTCGGCCAGGTCCGACTCGGCGCTGAACGCCCAGATCACCCGACTGGGCGACCTCGAAGCGGACCCGAAGGACATCGGGCACTCGCTCTCCCTCCGCACCCGGTTCGACCACCGCGCGGTGCTCCTCAACGGCACCGAGATCGCCCGCGGTACCGCCACCGAGAAACAGCTCGCCATGCTGTTCACCGGCCAGGGCTCCCAACGCCTCGGCATGGGCCGCGACCTGTACGAGGCGTTCCCGGCGTTCAAGACCGCGTTCGACGAGGTCACCCACCACCTCCCCGGCATCCGCGACGTCATGTGGGGCGACGACGCGGCCGCGATCAACCAGACGGGTCACGCCCAGCCCGCGTTGTTCGCGCTCCAAGTCGCCCTCTACCGGCTGGTGGAGTCGTTCGGCATCCAGGCCGACCACCTCGCCGGCCACTCGATCGGCGAGATCGCCGCCGCCCACATCGCCGGCGTGTTCAGTCTCGAGGACGCCGCCAAGCTGGTCACCGCCCGCGCGAGCCTCATGCAGGCACTCCCGCGGCACGGCGTGATGATCGCGATCCAAGCCACCGAAGCCGAGGTGACCCCGCACCTGACCCCCGGTGTCGCCCTCGCCGCCATCAACGGCCCGGACAGCGTCGTCATCGCCGGCGCCGAAGAAGAAGCGCGGACCCTCGTCGCGCACTTCGCCGACCGCAAGACCAAGCAGCTCGCCGTCAGCCACGCGTTCCACTCGCCGCTGATGGACCCGATGCTCGCCGACTTCCGCGCCGCCATCAGCGACATCACCTTCCACCAGCCGACGATCCCCGGCCTGGGCGACGTCGCCAACGCCGACCACTGGGTGCGGCACGTCCGCGACACGGCCCGGTTCCACGACGCCGTACAACGCCTGGGCGACAAGAGGTACCTGGAGATCGGCCCCGACGGCGTGCTGTCCGCGCTGGTCGACGGCGGCATCCCCACCCTGCGCAAGGACCGCGACGAGCCGACCACGTTCGTCACCGCACTCGCGCGCCTGCACGTCGAGGGCGAACGTCGACTGGACGCCGTTCTACGCGGGCGGCACCCGGATCGACCTGCCGACGTACGCGTTCCAGCGCCAGCGGTTCTGGCCGTCGACCACGAAGAACGCCGACGCCTCTGGCCTCGGCCTCACCGCGGTCGGGCACCCGTTGCTCGGCGCCGCGGTCGAGCTCGCCGAGGGACAGGGCGTGCTGTTCACGAGCCGCCTGTCCGTCGCGACGCAGCCGTGGCTCGCGGACCACGTCGTCGGCGGCCGGGTGCTGTTCCCCGGCACGGCTTTCGTCGAGCTCGCGATGCGGGCAGCGGAGGAACTGGGGCTCGACCGCCTCGACGAACTGACGCTGTCCGCCCCGCTCGTCCTCACCGACCCGGTGCAGCTGCAGGTCTCGGTCGGCGCGCCGGACGGCACGGGACGGCGTTCCATCGCGGTCTACTCGCGGCTCGACCAGGACACGCCGTGGCTGGAGCACTGCAGCGGCGTCCTCGCATCCGGACAGGCCAGCGCGGACTTCGACACGACGGTGTGGCCGCCTGCTGGCGCCGAAACGGTTGCGCTGGACGGTTTCTACGAACGGTTCGCGGACAACGGCTTCGCATACGGACCCGCGTTCCAGGGGCTGCGAGCGGCGTGGCTGCTCGGCGACGACGTGTACGCCGAGGTCGCCATCGCAGAGGATGTGGACCGCTACGGCCTGCACCCGGCGTTGCTCGACGCCGCCCTGCACGCCGCTGACCTCACCTCGTCCGAGGGCGGCATGCCCTTTGCGTGGCAAGGTGTTTCGCTGCACGCGACCGGTGCTTCCGTGCTGCGCGTGCGGATCCGGCCGCAGGTGAGTCGTTCGCGGTGGCGGCGACCGATCCCAACGGCACCCCGGTCGTGTCGGTCGGTTCGCTCGTCACCCGGCCGTTGCCCGACCTCGGCGGCGGAATCGCGCGCGAGGCGTTGTTCCACGTCGACTGGACGCCCATGGCGTTGCCGGCCGAGACCGCGGAGGTCGAGGTCGACCACGTCGTCTCGGAAGGCTCGCCGGTCGAGGCCGCACACACCCTGACCGCGCGGGTGTTGGAGCGCATCCAACAGTGGATCGCCGACGGACGTCAGGAACGGCTGGCCTTCGTCACCCGCCCCGGCGACCTCGGCGCGGCGGCGGTCTGGGGTCTGGTGCGGTCGGCGCAGACCGAGCACCCCGGCCGGTTCGTGCTGGTGGAGGCGGACGACGACGTTCCGGCGGAGGTCTTCGCGCTGGACGAGCCGCAGGTGCGGGTACGCGGTGGTGAGGCTTTCGTGCCGCGGCTGGCCCGTCTCGCACCGGCCGAACGGTTCTCGTGGCAGAGCAAGGTGCTCATCACCGGCGGCACCGGTGGCCTCGGCCTGGTGATCGCCCGGCACCTCGCCGGCCTGGGCGTTCGCGACCTGCTGCTCGTCTCGCGACGTGGCGAAGCGGACGTCACCGAGCTGGAGGCGCTGGGTGCCAACGTCACCGTCGAGGCGTGCGACGTCTCCGACCGCGCTGCTGTCGCCGACCTGCTGGCACGCCACGAGGTCCGTGCCGTCGTGCACACCGCGGGCGTTCTCGACGACGGCGTGGTCGAGTCGCTGACGCCCGAGCGCGTCGACACGGTGTTGCGTCCCAAGGTGGACGCCGTGTGGCACCTGCACGAGCTGACCGTAGACCTTGACGCTTTCATCGTGTTTTCTTCGGTCGCGGGCACGATCGGCACGGCCGGCCAGGGCAACTACGCCGCCGCGAACGCCTTCCTCGACGCGTTGATGGACCACCGCCGCGCCGCCGGACTGCCCGGCACCTCGCTGGCCTGGGGCCCGTGGATCGCCGGCATGCTGTCCGGCGCCGACGCGGAACGCATGGCGCGCACCGGAATCCCCGGCCTCACCGTCGAGCAGGGCCTGGAGCTCTTCGACGCCACCGCGGGCGCCGGCAACGCCGTCCCGGTGCGCCTGGACCTGCCCGTGCTGCGTGCCCGCGGCGACATCCCGCCGGTGCTGCGCGGCCTGATCAAGACCCGGTCCCGCCGCGCGGTCGCCGGTTCGCCGGCCGGCTCACTGGCCGGTCGCCTCGCGGGAATGGACGAGAACGGCCGCCTGGAAGCGTTGCTGGACCTCGTGCGCGGTCAGGTCGCCACCGTTCTCGGCCACGCCGGCACCGACGAGATCGACCCCGGCCGCGCCTTCCAGTCACTCGGCTTCGACTCGCTCACCGCCGTCGAGCTCCGCAACCAGCTCACCGCCGTCACGGGCCTGCGCCTGCCGGCCACCCTGATCTTCGACTACCCGAACGCCGGCGTGCTCGCCTCCTACCTCCGCGACGAGCTCTTCGGCGCCGACACCGTCGTCTCGCAGGCGGTCGCCGCGGTCTCCGACGACGACCCGATCGTGATCGTCGGCATGGCCTGCCGCTACCCCGGCGGCGTCTCCTCGCCGGAAGACCTGTGGAACCTCGTGGTCGACGGCGTGGACGCGGTCACCGACTTCCCGGCCAACCGCGGCTGGGACGTCGACTCCCTCTACCACCCCGACCCCGACCACATCGGTACCTCCTACACGCGTTCCGGCGGCTTCCTGCACGACGCGCCGCTGTTCGACCCGGCGTTCTTCGGCATGTCCCCACGCGAGGCGCTCGCCACGGACTCCCAGCAGCGCCTCCTGCTCGAAACCTCCTGGGAGGCCCTGGAACGCGCCGGCATCGACCCGGTGTCGTTGCGGGGCAGTGCGACCGGCGTGTTCGCGGGCGTCATGTACACCGACTACTCGGTCGTGATCAGCGGCAGCGAGTTCGAGGGCTACCAGAGCATGGGCAGCGCCGGGACGTTCGCCTCCGGCCGCGTCTCCTACACCTTCGGCTTCGAGGGCCCCGCGGTCACCGTCGACACCGCCTGCTCGTCTTCCCTGGTGGCACTGCACCTCGCCGCTTCCGCCCTGCGCAACGGCGAATGCTCACTCGCCCTGGCCGGCGGCGTGACCGTCATGTCCACGCCGTCCACCTTCGTCGAGTTCTCCCGCCAACGCGGACTTTCCGCCGACGGCCGCTGCAAGTCCTTCTCCGACGCCGCCGACGGCGTGGGCTGGTCCGAAGGCGTCGGCCTGCTCGTGCTGGAACGCCAGTCCGACGCTGTCCGCAACGGCCACACCGTGCTGGCCGTCGTGCGTGGCTCCGCGATCAACCAGGACGGCGCGTCCAACGGCCTGACCGCTCCCAACGGCCCGTCGCAGCAACGCGTTCTCCGCTCGGCCCTGGCTTCTGCCGGTCTGTCGGTCGCCGATGTCGATGTGGTGGAGGCGCACGGAACCGGTACGACTCTCGGTGACCCGATCGAGGCTCAGGCGCTGCTGGCGGTATATGGCCAGGAGCGCTCCACGCCGCTGCTGCTCGGTTCGGTGAAGTCGAACATCGGTCACTCCCAGGCTGCTGCGGGTGTGGCCGGTGTGATCAAGATGGTGCACGCGATGCGTCACGGCCTGGTGCCCGCGACGCTGCACGTCGACCAGCCCTCCACGCACGTGGACTGGGATGCCGGCGACATCACCCTCGTCACCTCCGCGACCGCGTGGCCTTCGGTGTCTCGTCCGCGTCGGGCGGGTGTGTCGTCTTTCGGTGTGTCGGGCACGAACGCGCATGTGATCTTGGAGGCTCCGAGCGCGCCGGGATTGTCGGTGCTGCCTGAGATGATTGGGATGGGGGGTGGATCCCCCCAGGGGGCCGGCCAATCGGTATCGATTCCGAGCGGTGGCGGGGCCTTGCAGGACGCGCCTGGGGAGGTTCCGGACGGCTCGGCGGACGCCGCGGACGGAGCGCTCGCTCGTGTGGCCGGTCCGGTGCCGTGGCTGGTGTCCGCGAAGTCGGCGGCCTCGTTGGACGCCCAGATCGAACGGGTGCGCGGCCTCGCCGGGGATCCCGTGGACATCGGGTACTCGCTGGCGTTGAAGACGTTGTTCGACCACCGGGCCGTGGTGCTCGACGGCGAGGTCGTCACCAAGGGCGTGGTGACCGGCAAGCCGCTCGCGTTCGTGTTCAGCGGGCAGGGCTCGCAGCGGCTCGGCATGGGACGCGAGCTGTACGAGGCGTTCCCGGTGTTCGCGGCCGCGCTGGACGACGTGCTGGAGCGCCTGGACCCGGCCGTGCGCGAGGTCATGTGGGGCGAGGACGTCGAGGCGCTCAACCAGACGGGCGTCGCGCAGCCGGCGATCTTCGCGGTCGAGGTGGCGCTGTACCGGTTGGTCGAGTCGTTCGGGGTGCGGCCAACGCAGCTCGCGGGTCACTCGATCGGGGAGATCGCGGCAGCGCACGTTGCTGGAGTGCTGAGCCTCGAAGACGCCTGTGTGCTCGTGAACGCGCGCGCCTCGCTGATGCAGGCGTTGCCGAGCGGCGGCGCCATGGTGTCGGTCATCGCCTCCGAAGAAGAAGTGCGCGCGCATCTGACCGATGGCGTGTCCGTCGCAGCGATCAACGGGCCGCGCTCGGTCGTCATCGCGGGTGTCGAAGAGGAGGTGCTCCGGCTCGCGGAGCGGTGGAAGAGCAAGAGGCTGAAGGTCAGCCACGCCTTCCACTCGCCGTTGATGGAGCCGATGCTCGACGACTTCCGCACGGCGATCAGCGAGCTCACCTTCACCGAGCCGAGCATCACCATGTCGACCTCGGGCCAGGTGGACACGGTCGACTACTGGGTCAACCACGTGCGGGATGTGGTGCGGTTCCACGAGAACGTCACGCGGCTGGGTGATGTGACGTTGTTGGAGCTGGGGCCTGATGCGCAGTTGACGGCGATGGTTGACGGGTTGATTCCGACATTGACGCGGGTCAAGTCTGATGTTGAGTCAATGTTGACTGCACTCAGTCATGTACACATCAGCGGAATCAACGTTGACTGGGCGCAGCACTATGTTGGCGGGCAGCGTGTCGACGTGCCCACCTACGCCTTCGACCACCAGGCGTTCTGGCCGGAGACCAGCGGGAAGCCGGACGTCCGGTCGGCCGGGCTCGGGGCGGTGGAGCACCCGTTGCTGGGGGCGGCCGTCGAGCTCGCCGGGGGAGCCGGCTACCTGTTCACGGCGCGGCTGTCGCGCAGGTCGTGGCTGGCCGACCACACGGTGCACGGCGCGGTGCTCGTGCCGGGCGCGGCACTGGTCGAGCTCGCGCTGCGGGCTGCGGACGAGGTCGGGCTCGACCGGGTCGAGGAGCTGACGCTCGCGGCGCCGTTGGTGCTGCCGGAACGCGGCGGCGTGCAGGTTCAGCTGATCGTGGGCGCTGAAAAGGACGGTCGGCGATCGATCACCGTGTACTCGCGGCCCGAAGAGGCGGCCGACGAGCCGTGGACCGAGCACGCGAGCGGTGTGCTGGGGTCGGGCGCGGTCGTCGCGGAGGTGGGTGAGTGGCCGCCGCGTGCGAAGGCGATCGACGTCGGGGACGCCTACGAACGGTTCGCGGAGAGCGGGTTCGAGTACGGGCCGGCGTTCCGGGGACTGCGGGCGGCGTGGCGGGACGGCGACACGGTGTTCGCCGAGGTCGCGCTGCCGGACGGGGTCGCGACGGGCGGGTTCGGGCTGCACCCGGCGCTGCTGGACGCTGCGCTGCACCGGCGTTGCTGGTCGACGAGGGCGCGGGCTTGCCGTTCTCGTGGGAAGGCGTGTCTTTGCACGCCACCGGAGCGAGCGAGCTCAGGGTCAAGCTGACGCGCAACGGCGCCAGCACGTCCATCGCGCTCGCCGACACCACGGGAGCGCCGGTCGCGTCGGTGGACGCGTTGGTGGTGCGGGAGGTGTCCGCGGAGCAGCTCACGAGCGTGGACTCGCTCTTCCAGCTCGGCTGGGTCGAGGTGGAGCTACCCGATGTGATCGCAGACGGCGTGGTGGTGGATCACGTCGTCGCACCTGAAGGTGACGTTGTTGCGGCCACACACACGGTGGTCGCACAGGCGTTGGCACGACTGCAGGAATGGATCGCCGACGAGCGGCCCGAGAAGCTGGTGTTCGTCACCGGCATGGGCTGCCTGGCGGGAGCGGCGGTGCGCGGGCTGGTGCGGTCGGCGCAGACCGAGCACCCCGGCCGGTTCGGCATCATCGACACCGACTCCGGTGAGCTCGTGCCGCAGGCTTTGGGCGTTGACGAGCCGGAGCTGAGCATTCGCGACGGCGTGGTGAGGGCGGCCCGGCTGGAGCGGGTGAAGGCGGTTCACCGCGAGGTCACCTGGCAGGGACCGGTGCTGATCACCGGCGGTACCGGCGGGCTCGGCGGCGTGATTGCGAAGCACCTCGTGGCACGGGGTGTCGACGAGCTGGTGCTCGTCAGCCGCAGCGGGCAGAAGCCGGCGTGGGTGGACGAGCTGGACGCGCGGGTGACCGTTGCGAAGTGCGACGTCTCCGACCGCAAGGCCGTGCAGAAGCTGCTGAAGAAGCACCCGGTCAGCTCGGTCGTGCACGCCGCGGGCGTGCTCGACGACGGCGTGATCGAGTCACTGACGCTAGACCGTCTAACAAACGTGATGAGGCCGAAGGTCGACGCAGCTCAGCACCTGTGCGAGCTGGCGCCCGAAGCACGAATCGTCTTCTTCTCGTCGGTTGCCGGCACGCTCGGCAGCGCCGGCCAGGGCAACTACGCGGCGGCGAACGCGTTCCTCGACGCGCTCGCGGCCCAGCGGCCGAACACCGTGTCACTCGCGTGGGGTGCGTGGGAAGGGGGCATGGCCGGGCACCTGTCCGACGTGGACGTCGAGCGGATGCGACGGGCCGGCATGCCACCGATCTCGGTGGAGCAGGGCGTCGAACTGTTCGACGCGGCGATCGCCCACGGTGGTGCCGCGCTGGCACCGTTCCGCCTCGACCTCGCGGTGCTGCGGGCGAAGGGCGAGGTCGCACCGGTGCTGCGGGGCCTGGTGCGAACGCGGTCGAAGCGTTCCTTCGCGGGTGCGGACACCGCGGTCACGCTGGTCACGCGGCTGTCGGCGTTGGCAGAGGCCGACCGGTCGACCGCACTGCTCGATGTGGTGCGGGGCGAGGTCGCGGCGGTGCTCGGCCACGGCAGCGCGCACGACGTCGACCCGGCGCAGCAGTTCCGCGACCTCGGCTTCGACTCGCTGACCGCCGTCGAGCTCCGCAACCGCCTGACCGCGTCCACCGGCATCCGGCTGCCCGCGACGTTGATCTTCGACTACCCGACCTCGGACGCACTGGCCGGCTACTTGCGGGACGAGCTGTTCGGAAGCGTTGCTGTGGTGGCGGAAACGCCCACGGTGTCCACCACGGACGACCCGATCGTGATCGTCGGCATGGCCTGCCGTTACCCCGGTGGTGTGACGACGCCGGAAGAGCTGTGGCAGCTGGTGGTGGACGAGGTGGACGCGGTCACCGGGTTCCCGACCGACCGCGGCTGGGACCTCGACGGGCTGTACCACCCGGATCCCGACCACATCGGCACCTCCTACACGCGTTCCGGCGGCTTCCTGCACGACGCGGCGCTGTTCGACCCGGCGTTCTTCGGGATGTCACCGCGGGAGGCGCTCGCGACCGACACGCAGCAGCGCCTGTTGCTCGAGACCGCCTGGGAAGCACTGGAACGCGCGGGCATCGACCCGACGTCGTTGAAGGGCAGCGCGACCGGTGTGTTCACCGGTTTGATGTACAACGACTACCAGTCCGTCGTCGGCGGCGGCGACATGGAAGGGCACCAGGGCCAGGGCAGCGCGGGCAGTGTCGCGTCCGGCCGGGTGTCGTACGTGTTCGGGTTCGAGGGGCCGGCGGTCACGGTCGACACGGCGTGCTCGTCGTCGCTGGTCGCGATGCACTGGGCGATCCAGTCGCTGCGGTCGGGTGAGTGCTCGCTGGCGCTGGCCGGTGGTGTGACGGTGATGTCGACGCCGTCCACGTTCGTCGAGTTCTCGCGTCAGCGCGGGGTGTCCGAGGACGGCCGGTCGAAGGCGTTCTCCGACTCGGCCGACGGCGTGGGCTGGGCGGAGGGCATCGGGCAGGTCGTGCTGGAGCGGCAGTCCGACGCGCTGCGCAACGGCCACCGCATCCTGGCCGTCGTGCGTGGTTCGGCCGTCAACCAGGACGGTGCCTCGAACGGGCTCACCGCGCCGAACGGTCCCTCCCAGCAACGCGTCATCCGGGCAGCGCTCGCGTCGGCGGGACTGACGGTCGCGGACGTCGACGCGGTGGAGGCGCACGGAACGGGAACGCCGTTGGGTGACCCGATCGAGGCGCAGGCGTTGCTCGCGGTGTACGGGCAGGACCGTGATGAGCCGTTGCTGCTCGGTTCGGTCAAGTCGAACATCGGACACTCGCAGGCGGCGGCCGGCGTCGCGTCGGTGATCAAGATGGTGCAGGCGATGCAGCACGGGGTGCTGCCGCGCACGTTGCACGTCACGTCGCCGTCGTCGCACGTCGACTGGGAGGCCGGGGCTGTCGAGCTGCTGACTTCCACGCGAGCTTGGCCTTCGGTGTCGCGTCCACGTCGGGCGGGTGTGTCGTCTTTCGGTGTGTCGGGCACGAATGCGCACGTGATCTTGGAGGCTCCGAGCGCGCCGGGATTGTCGGTGCTGCCTGAGATGATTGGGATGGGGGGTGGATCCCCCCAGGGGGCCGGCCAATCGGTATCGATTCCGAGGGGCGGCGGGGCGTCGGCGGACGCGCCTGGCGGGGTGCCGGGTGGTGCGGCGGAAGCCGCTGGCGACGTGACGGGGCCGGTGCCTGGCCGTGTGGCGGTGCCGTGGCTGGTGTCGGCCAAGTCAGCCGAAGCGCTGCAAGCCCAGGTCGAGCGGATCAAGGCTGTGCAGGCCGACCCCGTCGACGTCGGGTTCACCCTCGCGGGGCGGGCGACGTTCGACCACCGCGCGTTGGTGATCGGCCAGGACACCGTGGTCAGCGGGCAGGCCACGACGAGCGGCAAGACGGTGTTCGTGTTCCCCGGTCAGGGCTCGCAGTGGGTCGGCATGGGGCGCGAGCTGCTGGCCACCAACGAGGTGTTCGCGCGCCGGATCGCGGAGTGCGACGCGGCGCTGCGGCCGTTCGTCGGCTGGTCGCTGACCGAGGTGCTGCAGCAAGAGCTGTCGCTGGACCAGGTCGACGTCGTGCAGCCCGTGCTGTGGGCGGTCATGGTGTCGTTGGCCGAGGTGTGGCGTTCGTACGGTGTTGAGCCGCAGGCGGTGGTCGGGCACTCGCAGGGTGAGATCGCGGCGGCGGCGGTTGCGGGGGCGTTGAGCCTGGAGGACGCGGCGCGCGTGGTGGCGTTGCGGTCGCAGGCGGTGGACGAGGCGTTGTCGCGGCGTGGCGGCATGTTGTCGGTGGCGTTGCCGGTGGAGGAGGTGCGGCCGCGGATTGCGCGTTTTGCGGATCGGGTTGCGGTTGCGGCGGTGAACGGGCCGCGGTCCACGGTGGTCGCGGGTGAGGTCGAGGCGCTGGCGGAGATCGTGGCCGCGTGCGTGGAAGACGACGTGCGGGCGCGCATGATCGCGGTGGACTACGCCTCGCACACGCCGCAGGTCGAGGCCATCAAGGACCGCGTGCTCGGCGACCTGGCCGGCATCAGGCCGCGGACGAGTGAGATTCCGCTCTACAGCACGGTGACCGGTGAGCCGATCGACACGGCGGTCATGGACGCCGGCTACTGGTTCACGAACCTGCGGCAGACCGTCGAGTTCCAGAACGCCACGAGTGCGTTGCTGCGCGACGGTTTCCGGTTCTTCGTCGAGCCCAGCGCGCATCCGGTGCTCACAGTCGGTGTCGAGCAGACGGTCGAGGCGGCCGGTGCCGAGGCCGTGGTGCTGGGGACGTTGCGGCGCAACGAGGGCGGGCGCGGACAGCTGGTCACCGCGCTGGCCGAGGCGCACGTCAACGGGTTGAAGGTCGCCTGGGACGAGTTCTTCCAGGGCGGCCGGCTGGTCGACCTGCCGACGTACGCGTTCCAGCGGCAACGGTTCTGGCCTGCCGGGCAGGTGCGCTCGGGCGATCCGGCCGGGCTGGGACTGGCGGCGGTCGAGCACCCGTTGCTGGGCGCGGCGGTCAGCGTCGCGGGCGGTGACGACGTGCTGTTCACGTCGCGGCTGTCGGCGCGGACGCACCCCTGGCTCGCCGATCACGCGGTCAACGGCACGGTGTTGTTGCCGGGCACGGCGTTCGTGGAGCTCGCGGTCAGGGCGGGTGACGAGGTCGGCTGCCAGAAGCTGGACGAGCTCACGATCTCCGCGCCTCTCGTGCTCGACGGGTCGGTGCAGCTGCAGGTCGCGGTCAGGGGCGAGGATTCGAACGGGCGCCGTTCCGTCGCGATCTACTCGCGCGCCGAAGAAGACTCGCCGTGGACCGAGCACGCGTCCGGAACGCTGTCACAAGCGCCTTCCAGCAACGACTTCGACGCGACGACGTGGCCGCCTGACGCGGAAACCGTTGACGTCGAGGGTGCTTATGAGCGGTTCGCGGACATGGGCTTCGAGTACGGGTCCGCGTTCCAGGGGCTGCGCGCGGTGTGGCGGGCCGGCGACGACGTGTACGCCGAGGTTGCCGCGACCGGGGAGACGGCAGGTTTCGGGTTGCACCCGGCGTTGCTGGACTCGGCGCTGCACGCGGCGTTGCTCGCGAAGGACGGCGCTGGGCTGCCGTTCTCGTGGGAGGGCGTGTCGCTGCACGCCACCGGTGCGACCGAGCTGCGGGTGCGGTTGCGTTCCACCGGCGACGCGATGGAGATCGCGCTCGCCGACACCACCGGGCAGCCGGTCGCGACGGTCGAGTCGCTGGTCGTGCGGCCGGTCACGATGCCGCGCGCCGAGGTCGACGCCCTGTTCCGGGTGGAGTGGACGCCGGTCACGCTGCCGTCGGACGTCGCGGCGAACGTGGTCGTCGAGCACTTCGCCGGCGATGGCAACGTCATCGAGTCGACGCGGGCGTTGACGGCTCGTGCGTTGGCGTTGCTGCAGCAGTGGATCGCCGAGGAGCGCGCTGAGCGGCTCGCTTTCGTGACCCGCGAGGGGGATCTGGCCGGGCAGGCGGTGTGGGGCCTGGTGCGGTCGGCGCAGACCGAGCACCCCGGCCGTTTCGTGCTCGTCGACGTCGACGACGAAGCTGTTCTTCCGCAAGCGCTTGCCGCCGACGAACCGCAGCTGCGCGTCCGGGAGAGCAAGCTCTTCGCGCCACGGCTGCAGCGCGCGCAGGCTCAGCAGGACGTCACGTGGGAGAGCCCGGTGCTGATCACCGGAGCCGGTGGGCTGGGCGGGGTGATCGCGCGGCACCTCGTCGCGTCGCATGGCGTCACCGAGCTGGTCCTGGCCAGCAGGAGCGGGCAGAAGCCCGCGTGGGTGACCGAGGTGGATGCGACGGTCAAGGTCGCCAAGTGCGACGTGAGTGACCGCAAGGCGTTGCAGCGGTTGCTGAAGAAGCATGACGTCCGCTCGGTCGTGCACACCGCCGGCGTGCTCGACGACGGCACGATCGAGTCACTGACGTTAGACCGTCTAACAAACGTGATGAGGCCCAAGGTCGACGCGGCCTGGCACCTGCACGAGCTGCTGCCGGACGTGCGGCTGGTGCTGTTCTCGTCCGCGGCGGGCGTTCTCGGTGGTGCTGGTCAGGGCAACTACGCGGCGGCGAACGCGTTCCTCGACGCGCTCGCGAGTCATCGGCCGAACACGGTCTCGCTGGCGTGGGGCACGTGGGAGGCTTCGGTCGGTCTGACCGGGGCGTTGACCGATGCCGATCGTGAGCGGCTGGTCCGTGCCGGGATGCCGCCGATCACGCCGGAGCAGGGTGTCGCGTTGTTCGACGCGGCGGTGTCGAGTGGTGAGGCCGTGTTGTTGCCCGCGCGGCTCGATCTCGCGACGTTGCGGGCGCGGGGCGAAGTTCCGGCGTTGCTGCGCGGCCTGATCCGGACACGTGCGCGTCGTGCGGTCGCCGGGTCGGACGCGGCGTCGGGACTCACGGCGAAGCTGCGGCCGTTGAGCGCGGAAGCGCGGCTCGAGGCGTTGCTGGAGCTGATCCGCACGCAGGTCAGCGCCGTGCTGGGGTTGGACGGTTTCGACGCGGGGCGGGCGTTCCGCGACCTCGGGTTCGACTCGCTGACGGCGGTCGACCTGCGCAACCGGCTCACCGCGGTGACCGGCCTCCGGCTGCCGGCGACGCTCGTGTTCGACTACCCGACGGCGCACGTGCTGGCGGCGTTCCTGCGCGACGAACTGTTCGGTGTGGACGGTAGCGCGGTCGTCGAGGTGCGTGCGGTCAGCGACGATCCGATCGTGGTCGTGGGCATGGCCTGCCGGTTCCCCGGCGGGGTCACGACGCCGGAAGAGCTGTGGCAGCTGGTGGTCGACGGGGGTCGACGCGATCACCGAGTTCCCGGCGGACCGCGGGTGGGACCTCGACGCGTTGTTCTCCGGCAACGAGGTCGGCACGTCGTCGACACGGCTGGGCGGGTTCCTGCACGACGCGGGCGACTTCGACCCGGCGTTCTTCGGGATGTCGCCGCGGGAGGCGCTGGCCACGGACTCGCAGCAGCGGTTGCTGCTGGAGACGGCGTGGGAGGCGTTTGAGCGGGCCGGGATCGACCCGGTGTCGTTGCGGGGCAGTGCGACCGGTGTGTTCGCCGGTGTCATGTACAACGACTACGCGCAGCTGCTCGGCGGCGAGTTCGAGGGGCACCACGGAACCGGGTCGTCGCCGTCGGTCGCGTCGGGCCGCGTGTCCTATGTGCTCGGTCTGGAAGGGCCGGCGGTCACGATCGACACGGCGTGTTCGTCGTCGTTGGTGGCGATGCACCTGGCTGCGCAGTCGCTGCGGTCGGGGGAGTCGTCGCTGGCGCTCGCGGGTGGTGTCGCGGTGATGTCGACGCCGGCGACGTTCATCGAGATCTCGCGGCAGCGCGGGGTGTCGGCGGACGGGCGGTGCAAGGCGTTCTCGGAGGGGGCTGATGGCACCGGGTTCTCCGAGGGGGTTGGTCTGCTCGTGCTGGAGCGGCAGTCGGATGCGCTGCGCAACGGGCACAACGTGCTCGCGGTGCTGCGCGGAACGGCCGTCAACCAGGACGGTGCGTCGAACGGCCTGACCGCGCCGAACGGTCCGTCGCAGCAGCGGGTGATCAGGTCGGCGCTGGCGTCGGCGGGGTTGGCGCCCGGTGATGTCGACGCGGTGGAGGCGCACGGGACGGGTACGTCGTTGGGTGACCCGATCGAGGCGCAGGCGTTGCTCGCGGTGTACGGGCAGGATCGTTCCGAGCCGCTGTACCTGGGGTCGGTCAAGTCGAACATCGGGCACACGCAGTCGGCGGCGGGTGTCGCCGGTGTGATCAAGATGGTGCAGGCGCTGCGGCACGGGATGCTGCCGCGGACGTTGCACGTGTCCGCGCCGTCGTCGCACATCGAGTGGGATGCCGGTGCGGTTTCGCTGCTGACTTCGGCGCGGGAGTGGCCTGCGGTTTCTCGGCCTCGCCGGGCTGGTGTGTCGTCGTTCGGCATCTCGGGGACGAACGCGCACGTGATCTTGGAGGCGCCGGGCTCGGGGATCCCCCCGATTTCCAGCGTACCGGCTGAAACCGCTGGTCAAGGGACCTCGGCAGAATCTGTGGACAACTCGGCGGGTGTGGACAACTCGGGTGTTGTGGATCTTCGCGACGCTGGCTTGTCGGCCTCTCGTGGGACGATTGGAGTGGGGACTTCGCGTCCCCCCAAGGGGGCCCCGCTGGTTGTTTCGGCGAAGTCCTCGGCATCGCTGCGCGCTCAGGTCGAGCGGATCAAGGCGGTCGTGGCGGGTGGGGCCGATGTGAACGACGTCGGGTTCTCGTTGCTGGCGCGCAGCCGGTTCGACCACCGGGCGGTGATCATCGGCGACGACGTGGTCGAGGGGACCACCGTCGAGGCCGGTCCAGGGCCCGTGTTCGTGTTTCCCGGGCAGGGCAGCCAGTGGCACGGCATGGCGGTCGACATGCTCGACCAGGACGAGACGTTCGCACGCTGGATGCGGGAAGCCGACGAGGCGATCGCCAGGTATGTCGACTGGTCCGTGCGGGACGTGCTGCGGGGCGGCCCCGAGCTGCTCGAGCGGATCGAGGTCCTGCAGCCCGTGCTGTTCGCCATCATGATCTCGCTCGCCCAGACGTGGCGTGCGAACGGGGTCGAGCCCGCCGCGGTCGTCGGTCACTCGCAGGGTGAGATCGCCGCCGCCTACATCGCGGGCGCGCTTGACCTCGACCAAGCCGCGCGGATCGTGGTCAAGCGGTCGCAGCTGTTCGCGGACGAGCTCGTCGGCAACGGCGCGGTCGCCTCGATCGCGCTGCCCGCCGGCGAAGTGAGCGAACTGCTGCCACAAGAGCTTGCGATCGCGGGCGTGAACAGCCCGCACGCCTGCACGGTCGCTGGCGCCGTCGCGGAGCTGGAGAAGTTCGTCGAGAGCTGCACGGCCAGGGATGTCCGGGCCAGGATCATCGGCTCCACGGTGGCCTCGCACTGCGCCCAGGTCGACCGGCTGCGCGACCGGATCCTGGAGCTGTTCGCGGACATCAAACCGCGTACCAGCACCGTGCCGTTCTACTCCACGGTCACCGCGACCAGGATCGACACCGCCACGCTCGACAACGAGTACTGGTTCCAGAACGCCCGCCAGCCGGTCAGCTTCGCCAAGGTCGTCGACCAGCTCGTCACCGACGGCCACCGGGTGCTGATCGAGTCCAGCGCGCATCCCGTGCTGATGCTCCCCGCCCAGCAGACCGCGGAGGCCAAGGGCGCGGAGATCGTCGCGATCGGTTCGTTGCGCCGCGACCAGGGCGACCGGTTCACCACCTCGCTCGCCGAGGCCTGGGTCGCCGGGCTCGGAGTCGAGTGGCGGATCAGCGGCCACCGGATCCCGCTGCCCACCTACCCGTTCGACCACCAGCGGTTCTGGCCGGAACCACTGGTCAAGGACACCTCCGACCCGGTCGACGCCGAGTTCTGGGAGCTCGTCGACAACGGCGGCCTCACCGAGATCGGCGTCCAGCAGGACGTCGCACACACGCTCGCGCAATGGCGCAACCGCCGCAAGTCCGAATCCACAATGGACACCTGGCGCTACCGCGACCAGTGGACGCCCATCACCGTCTCCGGCTCGCCGCAGGGGCAGTGGCTCGTCGTCACCGCCGGCACCAACGCCGACGACGTGCTCAACGCCCTCAACGCCACCCACCTCGACGTCGACGAGCAGATCAGCCGCGCCGACCTCATCGCCCGGCTGCCCGAGACGATCGACGGCGTCATCGCCATGACCGGTCTGCGGGCCACGATCACGCTGGTCCAGGCCCTCGCCGAAGCCGGCGTCACCGCACCGGTCTGGGCCGTCACCCGCAACGCCGTCGCGGTGGGCGACGAGCCGGTCGACCCCGCGCAGACCGCGATCTGGGGCCTCGGCCGGGTCGCCGCACTCGACCTGCCGCGCCGCTGGGGTGGCTTGATCGACCTGCCCGAGAACGTCGACCCGCAGCGGCTCGCCGCAGTGCTCACCGGCACCGAGGACCAGGTCGCGATCAGGGCCAACGGCGTCTTCGCCCGCCGTCTGATCCGCACGACCGCTCACCACAGCCCCGACTTCCAGGCCACCGGCACCGTCCTGATCACCGGCGGCACCGGCGCGCTCGGCGGGCACGTCGCCCGCTGGATGGCCGAGGCGGGCGCCGACCACCTCGTGCTCACCAGCCGCCGCGGCCCCGACGCACCGGGAGCGGCGGAACTCAAGGCAGAGCTCGAAGCCATGGGCCCGCGCGTCACCATCGCGGCCTGCGACGCCGCCGACCGCACGGCCTTGACCGAACTCCTGCAAGGCATCGACGACCTCACGACCGTCGTGCACGCGGCCGGCATCGGCACCGGCGACGCCCCGATCGACGAGATCCGGTACGAGGACGTCGAAGCACTCCTCGACACCAAGATCACCGCAGCGCGGCACCTGCACGAGCTCGCGCCGACCGCGCGGTTCATCTTGTTCTCGTCGGGCGCGGCGAGCTGGGGCAGCGGCGGCCAGCCCGCGTACGGCGCTGCCAACGCCTACCTCGACGGCCTCGCCCACCTGCGCCGGTCGCAGGGCCTCAAGGCGACCTCGATCGCATGGGGTGCCTGGGCCGACGCCGGCATGGCCGCCGACCACGGCATGTACGAGGCGCTGCAACGGATCGGCATCGGCGCCATGCCGCCGGAGCTCGCGATGAAGGTGCTGCGCCAGGCCGTCGCCGACGACCAGACCCAGCTCACCGTCACCAACATCGACTGGGCCAGGTTCGCGCCCAGCTTCACCGCCGAACGCCCGAGCCCGCTGCTCGCCGGCATCCCCGAGGTCCGCGCGGCGCTCGCCGAGGAACCCGTCGAGGAGTCGGAGCTCAAGCAGAGACTGGCTCGCCTCACCGACGCCGAACGCGACCGCGCGCTGCTCGACCTGGTCCGCGCCGAGGCCGCGAAGACGTTGGGCTACGCCGAAAGCGACCAGGTCCCGGTCGGCAGGGCGTTCCGCGAGCTGGGCTTCGACTCGGTCACCGCCGTCGAGATGCGCAACCGCCTCAAGACCGCGACCGGCCTCGCGCTGCCCGCGACGCTCGTGTTCGACTACCCGACCGCAACCACGCTTGCGCAGCACCTGCGTGACGAGCTCTTCGGTGGCGCGCAGCAGGTCGAGGTGCGCGCGGCCATGATCACCACCGACGACCCGATCGCCATCGTCGGCATCGGCTGCCGGTACCCCGGTGGCGTGACGACGCCGGAAGCGTTGTGGGAACTCGTCTTCGAGGGACGTGACGTCATCTCGACGTTCCCGACCGACCGCGGCTGGGACCTCGGCAACCTCACCAGCTCGACGTTCGAGGGCGGGTTCCTCGACGCTGTCGCCGACTTCGACGCGGGCTTCTTCGGCATTTCGCCGCGTGAGGCCGTCGTGATGGACCCGCAGCAACGACTGCTGCTGGAAACCTCCTGGGAAGCGTTGGAACGCGCCGGCATCGACCCCGGCACGCTCAAGGGCAGCCTGACCGGCGTCTTCGTCGGCACCACCGGCCAGGACTACGAGTCGCTGCTCAACCGCTCGCTGGAGGAGACCGGCCCGTACGCGACGACGGCGTTCTCCGCCAGCGTCCTGTCCGGCCGCATCTCCTACCTGCTCGGCCTCGAAGGCCCCGCCGTCACCATCGACACCGCCTGCTCGTCGTCGCTGGTCGCCATGCACTGGGCCGCACACGCCCTGCGCAACGGCGAATGCGACCTCGCGCTGGCCGGTGGTGTCGCGGTCATGACCACGCCCAACGCCTACACCGCCTTCACCTCCGCCGGCGGGCTCGCCCCGGACGGGCGCTGCAAGGCGTTCGCCGAGGCCGCCGACGGCACCGGCTGGTCCGAAGGCGCGGGTGTCGTGCTGCTGGAACGGTTGTCCGACGCGCGGCGCAACGGTCACGAGGTGCTCGCGGTCCTGCGCGGCTCGGCGATCAACCAAGACGGCGCGTCGAACGGCCTCACCGCGCCGAACGGCCCGTCGCAGCAACGCGTGATCCGCCAGGCGCTGGCGAACGCGGGCCTGCGGCCGTCCGAAGTGGACGCGGTCGAAGCGCACGGCACCGGCACGACGCTGGGCGACCCGATCGAGGCACAGGCCGTGCTCGCCACCTACGGCCAGGACCGCTCCGAACCGCTGCTGCTGGGCTCGATCAAGTCGAACCTCGGCCACCCGCAGTCCGCGGGCGGTGTCGCCGGCGTGATCAAGATGGTCATGGCGCTGCGCAACGGCGTGCTGCCGCGGACCCTGCACGTTGACGCGCCGTCGTCCAATGTGGAGTGGCAGACCGGCAACGTCGAGCTGCTCACCGAACGACGCGAGTGGCCAGCGAACGGCCATCCGCGCCGGGCCGGCGTCTCGTCGTTCGGTGTCTCCGGCACGAACGCGCACGTGATCATCGAGGAAGCACCCGACCACGTGCCGCCGACGCCGGAAGTCACGACCAGCGCCGCCGTGGTGCCGCTGGTGGTGTCCGGCCGGTCCGAGGACGCGCTGGCCGACCAGCTCGCCCGTCTCGGCACCGTCGGCGCGGCACCGCTCGACCTCGCCTACTCGCTCGCGGTGTCGCGCGGCCACTTCGAGCACCGGGTGGTGCTCGTCGACGGCGTGGAGATCGCCAGGGGAGAGGCCGCCGAACGCTACCTCGCGCTGCTGTTCACCGGACAGGGTTCGCAGCGGCTCGGCATGGGACGCGAGCTGTACGAGCGGTTCCCGGTGTTCGCGGCGGCGTTCGACGAGGTGCTTGCGCACCTGGACCCGGCGCTGCGGTCGGTCATGTGGGGCGAGGACGCGGAGGCGTTGCACCGCACCGGGAACGCGCAGCCGGCGATCTTCGCGCTGGAGGTCGCGCTGTACCGGCTGGCGGAGTCGTTGGGGATCAGGGCCGACCGGCTCGCGGGCCACTCGATCGGTGAGATCGCGGCGGCGCACGTCGCCGGGGTGTTCGGTCTCGAAGACGCCTGCAGGTTGATCACCGCGCGCGCCTCGTTGATGCAGGCGCTGCCGAGCGGTGGCGCGATGGTGGCGATCGAGGCCGCCGAGGACGAGATCACGCTCACCGACGGCGTGTCGATCGCGGCGGTCAACGGACCTGAGGCCGTGGTCATCGCCGGGGTCGAGGACGAGGTGCTCGCGATCGCGGCCCGGTTCGGTGACCGCAGGACGAAGCGGCTCGCGGTCAGCCACGCGTTCCACTCACCGCTGATGGACCCGATGCTGGACGACTTCCGCGCGGCGATCTCCGGCATCGAGTTCCGCGCGCCGCAGATCACGTTGGTGGTCAACGGTGACGTCACCTCGGCGGAGTACTGGGTGCGGCACGTCCGGGAGGCGGTGCGGTTCCACGACATCGTGCGAGCGCTGGACGGCAGCACGTTCCTGGAGATCGGGCCCGATGGTGTGCTGTCGGCGATGGTCAGCGGTGTCCCATTGTTGCGCAAGGACCGCGGTGAGGAACAGGCGCTCGTCGCCGGGCTCGCTCGGCTGCACGTCAGCGGCGCGCGGGTCGACTGGGCGGCGTTGTTCGAGGGCACGGGGGCGCGGCGGGTCAGCTTGCCGACGTACGCGTTCCAGCACGAGCGCTACTGGCCGACGGTGCTCGACGCGCAGCCTCCGGTGAAGTCCTCTGTGGACTCGTGGCGGCATCGCGAGTCGTGGGAACGGATCGAGCCTTCCGGTGCGGTTGGCGGTACGTGGCTGGTCGTGGGGGCCGGTGACTTCGCTGACGAGGTTGCGGCGGCGATCAACGGCACGGTCGTCGCCGAGCTGCCCGAGACGCCGTTCGACGGGATCGTGTCGTTGCTGGCGCTGGACTCGTCGGTCGACGAGAACGGCGTGCCGGGTGGCGTGATCGCGACGATGAAGCTGATCCAGACGTTGGCGCGCAGGGGTGTGAGCGCGCCGGTGTGGGTGTTGACCCGTGGTGCGGCGACCAGTGCGACGCAGGGCGCGGTCTGGGGCCTCGGCCGGGTGGCGGCTCTGGAACTGCCTGCTCAGTGGGGTGGTCTGGTCGACGTCACCGGCGATGTCGGTGCGCTGGCCGGGGTGCTGGCGGGTGACGAGACCGAGGTCGAGATCCGGGCCGACGGTGTGTTCGCCCGCCGCTACGACGCTGCCGCGCCGACCGACGCGATGTGGGAGCCGCACGGCACCGTGATCGTCACCGGTGGCACGGGTGCGCTCGGCACGCACGTCGCCCGCGACCTGAAGGCGCGCGGTGTCGAGAAGATCGTGCTGGTCAGCCGGCGCGGTCTTGATGCTCCAGGTGCTGCGGAGCTGCGTGACGAGCTGGGCGCGGAGATCGTGGCGTGTGACGTCGCGGATCGGGCGGCCGTTGCCTCGTTGCTGCGTTCTCACTCGCCTGACGCGATCGTGCACACCGCTGGTGTTCTGAGCGATGGCGTGCTGGAAGGCCTTGCGCTGGAACGGTTCGCGGACGTGTTCCGGTCGAAGGTCGCGTCGGCGTTGGTGCTCGACGAGCTGACGCGGTCGCTGGAGCTGGACGCGTTCGTGCTGTTCTCGTCGGTCGCGGGAGCCTTGGGCAACCCCGGCCAGGCGAACTACGCGGCGGCGAACGCGGCGCTGGACGCCATCGCCCGCGACCGGCGCGCCGCGGGGCTGCCCGCGACGTCGATCGCGTGGGGTGCGTGGGCCGGTGCCGGCATGGCCGACGCGGTGGGCGCTGACCACGCGATCACCATGCGGCCCGAGCTGGCGGTGGAGGCGATGTGGCGGGCGGTCGCGGAGGACGCCCCGACCGTCGCGATCGCAATCCTGCCGGAGAAGCCGAAGGCTCGTAAGAAGGTAGTCGCTTCCGGTGATGTGCTGGAGGTGGTGCGCACGGCCGTTGCCGGGGTGCTCGGCTATGCCGGGCCGCACGCGGTGGCAGCGGACAAGGAGTTCCGCGACCTCGGGTTCGACTCGCTGACGGCCGTAGAGCTGCGCAACCAGCTGTCAGCGGCCACCGGCAAGACGCTGCCCGCCTCTCTCGTGTACGACTATCCGACGCCGCGCCGCCTTGCCGACCACCTGCGTGGTGGTGCCGTGGAGGAGGAGGTGACCGCGGCGCGCGCGGACGAACCGATAGCCATCGTCGGTATGGCGTGCCGTTTCCCCGGTGACGTCAACACGCCAGAGGAGCTGTGGCAGCTGCTGCTGGACGGGCGTGACGGCATGGGTGCGTTCCCGGTCGACCGCGACTGGGACGTTGAATCGGTGCTCGCCACCTCGGTGACGCGTGAGGCCGGTTTCCTGAGTGGCACCGCTGACTTCGACCCGGCGTTCTTCGGGATTTCGCCGCGGGAGGCGTTGGCGATGGACCCGCAGCAGCGGTTCCTGCTGGAAACGACGTGGGAAGCCCCTCGAGCGCGTTGGCGTCGACCCTCTCTCGTTGCGCGGTTCGCAGACTGGTGTGTTTGTGGGCACCAACGGCCAGGACTACGCCACTTTGCTCACGTCCTCCGCTGAGGACACCGAGGGACACGCGGCTACGGGCCTCGCGGCGTCCGTTATCTCCGGGCGGCTCTCGTACACGTTCGGCTTTGAGGGACCCGCGGTCACCGTCGACACGGCTTGCTCCGCCTCTCTCGTGGCCATGCACCTCGCCGTGCAGGCGCTACGCGGTGGTGAGTGCTCTCTGGCCGTGTCTGGTGGCGCGACCATCATGACCACGCCTTACGCCTTCGCCGAGCTCACGCGGCAGGGTGCGCTGGCGGCTGACGGCCGGTCGAAGGCCTTCTCCGACGACGCCGATGGTGCCGGGTGGTCCGAGGGCGTCGGCATGGTCGTGATGGAGCGGCTGTCGGATGCCGTGCGCAATGGGCATCGCGTGCTGGCGGTGGTGCGTGGGTCGGCGGTGAACCAGGACGGTGCTTCGAACGGCCTGACCGCGCCGAACGGGCCGTCGCAGCAGCGGGTGATCCGGTCGGCGTTGGCGACGGCCGGCTTGTCGCCTGCGGATGTCGACGTCGTGGAGGCGCACGGCACGGGTACGGCGCTGGGTGACCCGATCGAGGCACAGGCGTTGTTGGCGACCTACGGCTCGTCGCGGTCGACGCCGTTGTGGCTGGGGTCGGTGAAGTCGAACATCGGCCACACGCAGGCTGCGGCGGGTGTCGCGGGCGTGATCAAGATGGTGCTGGCGCTGCAGCACGGCGTGCTGCCGCAGACCTTGCACGTGTCCGCGCCGTCGTCGCACGTCGACTGGTCGGCGGGCGCGGTCGAGCTGCTGACGTCGGCCCGGTCCTGGGCGGCGAACGGTCATCCGCGCCGGGCGGGCGTGTCCGCGTTCGGCATCTCCGGCACCAACGCCCACATGATCATCGAGGAGGCGCCGGGGATCCCCCCGATTTCCAGCGTACCGACTGAACCCGCTGGTCAAGGGGGTGCGCCGGAATCTGTGGACAACTCGGCGCCTGTGGACAACTCAGGCGTTGTGGATCTTCGCGACGCCGGGCTGTCGGCCTCCCGTGGGACGATTGGAGTGGGGACCTCGTGTCCCCCCAAGGGGGCCCCGCTGGTTGTTTCGGCGAAGTCCTCGGCTTCGCTGCGCGCTCGTATCGAGCAGGTGCGCGCGCTGGAGGGCGATGCGAACGACATCGGGTTCTCGCTGCTGACGACGAGGTCGTTGTTCGACCACCGTGCGGTGCTCATCGGTGATGAAGTGGTGCAGGGCGTGGCTCAAGAGAGTGCGCCGGTGTTCATCTTCCCCGGTCAAGGCTCACAGTGGCACGGTATGGCTGTTGAGCTGTTGAACGAAGATGAGACGTTCGCTCACTGGATCCGCGCATGCGATGAATCGATCGGCAAGCTGGTCGACTGGTCGGTTGTCGACGTGCTGCACGGCGGGCCGGAGCTGCTGGAGCGGATCGAGGTCTTGCAGCCGACGTTGTTCGCGGTGATGGTCTCGCTGGCCCAGACGTGGCGCGCGAACGGCGTCGAGCCGGCCGCCGTCGTCGGCCACTCGCAAGGGGAGATCGCCGCCGCCTACATCGCGGGCGCGCTCAGCCTCGACGAAGCGGCCAAGATCGTCGTGCTGCGGTCCCAGCTGTTCGCCGACGAGCTCGTCGGCAACGGCGCCGTCGCCTCGGTGGCCCTCCCGGTCGAGGAAGCGAGCAACCTGATCGAACAGTGGCCCGCCCTGTCGATCGCAGGCATCAACAGCCCCACCGCCTGCACGGTCGCCGGAGCACTCCAAGAGCTCAACGAGTTCGTGGAGCTGTGCCAGAGCCGCGACATTCGCGCACGGGTCGTCGCCTCGACGGTCGCCTCGCACGGCCCGCAGGTCGAGCCGCTCAAGGACCAGCTCAAGACCCTGCTCGGCACGATCACCCCGCGCAGCACGGACATCGCGTTCTACTCGACCGTCAAGGCCGAACGCATCGACACGGCAAGCCTCGACGCCGACTACTGGTACGAGAACGCCCGACGGCCCATCGAGTTCGTCGCCATCACGCGGCAGCTCATCGCGGACGGCTACCGGATGTTCGTCGAGTCGAGCCCGCATCCGGTGCTCGCGATGTCCGCGCAGGCCACGGCCGAGGCGGACGGCGCGGAGATCGTCACGGTCGGCTCGCTGCGCCGTGACCAGGGCGGCAGCCAGCGCTTCACGACGTCGCTCGCCGAGGCGTGGGTCGCGGGCCTCGACGTCCGGTGGAGCTACCCCGGCGGCCGCAGGGTCGACCTGCCGACCTACCCGTTCAGCCGCAGCCGGTTCTGGCCCAAGGCGGCGCCGAAGCAGGAGAACGCAGCTGACAGCGCGTTCTGGCAGCTCGTCGACAACGGCGAGCTCAGCGAAGCGCTCGGCGTCGACACGGCCGCCGTCCTCCCGGCACTGCAGGAATGGCGCGCGAAGCAGCAGGCCCAGTCCACAGTGGATGGCTGGCGGTTCCGTGACTCGTGGCAGCTCCTGCGCGGCGTCCAGGCCACCGGCATCACCGGCACCTGGCTCGCCGCGGTCCCGGAGACGCCCGACGAGTGGGTGGAGCAGGTCCTGGCCACGTTCGGCAACGACCTCGTGAGGATCACCGTCCGTCCCGACGCCGAACGCGCGCTGCTCGCCACCGAACTCGTCGGCCTCGAACCGGTCGGTGTGATCTCGTTGCTGGGCATCGACAACACCCCGCACACCGAGTTCACCTCGACCCCGCGTGGCCTCGCGCTGAACGTCCTGTTCCTGCAGGCACTCGGCGACGTCGGCAGCGCCGCGCCGTTCTGGGCGGTCACGAAGCAGGCGATCTCGACCACAGCCACCGATCACGTCGAGAACCCGGCACAGGTCGCGCTGTGGGGCCTCGGCCGGGTCGCCGCACTCGACCTGCCGCGCCACTGGGGCGGCCTGGTCGACTTGCCGGGAACGATCGACGGTCAATCAGCCCAGGGCCTGGTCGCCGCGATCACGAACGAAAGTGGCGAAGACCAGCTGGCCGTGCGCGAGAGCGGCGTCTACGGCCGCAGGCTCGTGCCGGCTCAGCGCGCACCGAAGCCGACCGAGTGGAACCCGCGCGGCACCGTCCTCATCACCGGCGGCACCGGCGCGTTGGGCGGCCACGTCGCCCGCTGGGTCGCCGACCGCGGCGCCGACCACGTGCTGCTCACCAGCCGCCGCGGCGACCAGGCGCCGGGAGCGGCGGAACTGCGTGCGGACCTCGAAGAACGCGGCGCCCGCGTCACCATCGCGGCCTGCGACGCCTCGGACCGCGACAGCCTCAAGGCGGTGGTCGACGCGCATCCGGACATCACCGCCGTGGTGCACGCGGCCGGCATCGTCGAAGGCAACGCACCGACCGACGTGCTCGGCCTCGACCAGCTGGACCGGTTGCTCAAGGCCAAGATGACGAGCGCGTGGCTGCTGCACGAGCTGACGGGCGAGCTGGACGCGTTCATCCTGTTCTCGTCCGGTGCGGCGAGCTGGGGCAGCGGCGCGCAACCCGCGTACGCCGCCTCCAACGCCTACCTCGACGGTCTCGCGCACTTCCGACGTTCCCACGGACTCAAGGCCACGTCGATCGCCTGGGGTGCCTGGGCGGACTCCGGGATGGCCTCGGAGAACGAGGAAGGCGCGGAACAACTGCGCCGCCGCGGTGTGCACACGATGAAACCGGACCTCGCGATCACCGCGCTGCAACAGGCGGTCGAGGACGGCCACACGTCGTTGACGATCACCAACATGGACTGGGAGAAGTTCGCGCCGAGCTTCACGGCGTCGCGGCCGAGCCCGTTGCTGATGGGGATCCCGTCGGTCCAGAAAGCCCTGGAAGAGCCGGAGACGACCGACTCGGGGCTCAAGGAGCGGCTGCTGGCGTTGCCCGAGGCCGAACGCGCACGCACGCTGCTCGACCTCGTCCGCACCGAAGCCGCGGCCACGCTCGGATTCGACAGCGCGGAGGCGTTCGGGCCGGCCAGGGCGTTCCGCGACGTCGGGTTCGACTCGGTGACCGCGGTCGACCTGCGCAACCGGCTCAAGGCGGTCACCGGCGTGGCGCTGCCCGCCACGCTGGTGTTCGACTACCCGACCCCGCAGGCGCTGGCCCAGTTCATCCGCACCGAGCTGCTGGGCGAGGTCGCGGCAGCCGACGACCCGGAGGCGCACATCCGCGAGGCGCTCGCCTCCATCCCGGTCAGCCGGCTGCGCAAGGCCGGGCTGCTGGACCTGGTGCTGCAACTCGCCCAGGACAGTGGGGAAAACAACAGCGCCGGAGATGTTGTGCTTGCAGCCGAGGCGGAATCGATCGACGACATGGACGGCGAAGCCCTCCTGCGTCTGGCGATCGGAGACGCCATGGACTAGCGGGCGATCCGAGAAGGAAGCGCGATGACCACCTCTGCTAACCAGTACGTCGAGGCTCTGCGGTCGTCACTGAAGGAGATCGACCGGCTGCGCAAGCAGAACCAGCAGCTGATCGCGGCAGCGGTGGAACCGATCGCGATCGTGGGCATCGGCTGCCGGTACCCCGGCGGGGTGGCCTCGCCGGAGGACCTCTGGCAGGTCGTCGCGGACGGCAGGGACGCGATCGGTGGCTTCCCCGCCGATCGCGGCTGGGACCTCTCGGAACTCGCCTCCGCCACCATCGAGGGTGGCTTCCTCGAAGACCCGGCGTCGTTCGACGCCGGGTTCTTCGGCATCTCGCCCCGTGAAGCCGTCGTCATGGACCCGCAGCAGCGCCTGCTGCTCGAGACGTCCTGGGAGGCGCTGGAACGGGCCGGTGTGAACGCGCAGTCGTTGCGCGGCACCAAAACCGGCGTGTTCATGGGCACCACCTCGCAGGACTACGCCGACCTGCTCTCCCGGTCCGCCGAGGACGTCGGCCTCTACGCCACCACAGCGTTCGCCGCTTCCGTGCTGTCCGGCCGCATCTCCTACCTCCTCGGCCTCGAAGGCCCCGCCGTCACCGTCGACACCGCCTGCTCGTCCTCGCTGGTGGCGCTGCACCTGGCCGCCCAGGCCCTGCGCGGCGGCGAGTGCGACCTGGCGCTGGCCGGTGGTGTCGCGGTCATGACCACGCCCGCCGGGTTCACCGCCTTCACGGCGCAGGGCGGGCTCGCGGGCAACGGCCGCTGCAAGGCGTTCTCCGACGACGCCGACGGCACCGGCTGGTCCGAAGGCGTCGGCGTGCTGGTGCTCAAGCGCCTGTCCGACGCCCAGCGCGCCGGTGACAAGGTCCTCGCGGTCGTCCGCGGCTCCGCGATCAACCAGGACGGCGCTTCCAACGGCCTGACCGCGCCGAACGGCCCGTCGCAGCAGCGCGTCATCCGGCAGGCGCTGCAGAACGGCAACCTCACCCCGTCCGATGTGGACGCCGTGGAGGCGCACGGCACCGGCACCACGCTGGGCGACCCGATCGAGGCGCAGGCGATCCTGTCGGTCTACGGCCAGGACCGCGCCGAACCCCTCTACCTCGGGTCGGTCAAGTCGAACATCGGCCACCCCCAGGGCGCGGCCGGTGTCGCCGGCGTGATCAAGGTCGTCATGGCGCTGCAGCACGGCCTGCTGCCCAAGACCCTGCACCTCGGCACTCCTTCCACCCAGGTCGACTGGACCAAGGGCAACGTCTCGCTGCTGCACGACGCACGTCCGTGGCCTTTGGTCGAGCGGCCGCTGCGTGCCGGTGTCTCCGCTTTCGGCGTCTCCGGCACGAACGCCCACGTGATCATCGAGCAGGCACCGGCCGTCGTGGTCGAGGCGGCTGAGGTTTCCGCTGCGCCGGCCGTGGTCCCGTGGGTGCTGTCGGCGCGCACTCCTGCTGCTCTGGACGAGCAGCGTGCTCGGCTGCAGTCCGTCGTGGGCTCGTTGTCACCGCTGGACATCGGGTTCACCCTCGCGACCGCGCGTGCGTCGTTCGAGCACCGGGCCGTTGTCCTGCCGGACGGCACGGAGCTGGCGCGCGGGGTGGTCGCCGAGGAGAACACGCTCGCGTTCCTCTTCTCCGGTCAGGGTTCCCAGCGGATCGGGATGGGTCGTGAGCTCCATGCTCGCTTCCCGGTCTTCTCTTCCGCTTTCGACGAGGTTCTGAGCCACCTCGACCCGTCGCTGCGCTCGGTGGTGTGGGGCTCCGACGCCGCGGCGCTGGAGCAGACCCGGTTCACGCAGCCCGCGCTGTTCGCGGTGCAGGTCGCGCTGTACCGGCTGGTGGAGTCGTTCGGCGTGGTGCCCGAGCACGTCGCCGGCCACTCGATCGGCGAGATCGCGGCCGCACACGTCGCCGGTGTGCTGTCGTTGCGGGACGCGTGTGCGCTGGTGACCGCGCGGGCGACGTTGATGCAGTCGCTGCCGGCGGGTGGCGTGATGATCGCGGTGCAGGCGTCGGAGGACGAGGTCACGCCGCTGCTCACCGCCGGTGTGTCGATCGCGGCGGTCAACGGGCCTTCCTCCGTGGTCATCGCGGGTGCCGAGGAAGAGGCGCTCGCGGTGGCGGCGCGGTTCGAGGGCCGCAAGACGAAGCGGCTTTCCGTGTCGCACGCGTTCCACTCGCCGTTGATGGAGCCGATGCTCGCGGACTTCCGTTCCGCGATCTCCGGGCTCACGTTCACCGCGCCCGCCATCGCCTTCCAGGCTTCCGGTGACGTGACCTCGGTCGACTACTGGGTTTCGCACGTGCGGGAAGCCGTGCGGTTCCACGACAACGTGACGGCGCTGGGGCAGCGGACGTTCGTCGAGATCGGACCGGACGGGGTGCTGTCGGCGCTGGTCGACGGCGCGGTTCCGCTGCTGCGCAAGGACCGCGGTGAAGAGCTCGCGTTCGTCTCCGGTCTGGCGCGCCTGCACGTCACGGGTGTGGCGGTGGAGTGGGCGCGGTTGTTCGAGGGAACGGGTGCGGTGCGGGCCGACCTGCCGACGTACGCGTTCCAGCGGCAGCGGTTCTGGCCGCGGCCGAAGACGCAGTCCGGTGACGTGCGCGGTGCGGGGCTCGGTTCGGTCGGGCATCCGTTGCTGGGCGCGGCGGTGGAGCTGGCCGGCTCGGCGGGGCACCTGTTCACGTCGCGGTTGTCGCTGGCGACGCACCCGTGGCTGGCCGATCACGTGGTGATGGGGCGGGTGCTGTTCGCGGGCACGGCGTTCCTGGAGCTGGCGGTGCGGGCCGCCGACGAGGTCGGGTGTGACCGCGTCGAGGAGCTGACGCTCGCCGCGCCGCTGGTGTTCACACCGGATGCGGCTGTGCAGGTGCAGGTTTCGGTCGGTGCGGCGGACTCCGCGGGCCGGCGGTCGGTGGCGATCTTCTCCCGGCCGGAGGGATCTCTTGACACGCCGTGGGTGCAGCACGCGTCGGGTGTGCTCGGCTCCGGTGCGTCCGCGGTGTCGTTCGACGCGTCGGTGTGGCCGCCGGTCGGCGCCGAGTACGTGGACATCGGTGGGTCGTACGAGCGGTTCACCGACATGGGTTTCGACTACGGGCCCGTTTTCCAGGGCCTGCAGGCGGTGTGGCGCGGTGGTGACGGCGTGGTGTACGCCGATGTCGCGCTGCCGGACGGTGTGGACGGGTCGGCGTTCGGGCTGCACCCGGCGTTGCTGGACGCCGGTATGCACGCGGCCGGGTTCGGCGACCTGGGGTCGATCAGCCGGGGTGGGCTGCCGTTCTCGTGGCAGGGTGTGTCGCTGCACGCGTCGGGCGCGTCGGTGGTGCGGGTGCGGTTGTCGCGGGGCGAGGACGGCTCGATGGAGATCGCCGTCGCCGACGCGACCGGTGCTCCGGTCGCGTCCGTGGAGGCGTTGCAGACGCGGCCCGTGCCGGTCGACGAGATCGGTGTCGGGGTGGAGCGGGACTCGTTGTTCCGCGTCGAGTGGGCGCCGGTGGAGCTGCCGGTCGGGTTCGGTTCCCAGACCGTGGCGGTGCTCGGGCCGGACGTGCTGTCGCTGGCCGCCGGTCCGGTCGTGTCGACCTTCACGGACGCTGACCTGACGCTGGTTCCCGTTGTGGGAACTGATGTTCGCGACACCTGTGCGCGTGTTCTCGGGTTGGTGCAGGAGTTCCTCCGTTCGCCGGGGTCGGGGCGGCTGGCGTTCGTGACGCGGGGTGCGGTCGACGGTGACGACCTGTCCGCGGCGGCCGCCCGTGGTCTGGTGCGGTCGGCGCAGTCCGAGCACCCCGGCCGGTTCGTGCTGGTGGACCTGGACTTCGCGGAGGCCTCGGCCGGCGCGGTGCTGAGCGCGATGACGACCGACGAGCCGGTGCTGGCGATCCGCGACGGTGTCGTGCTGGCCGCGCGTCTCGGCCGTGCCGCGCTGCCGCCGGAGCCGCTGTCCTGGTACGGGCGGGTGCTGATCACCGGCGGTACCGGCGGGCTCGGCCAGCTCGTGGCGCGGCACCTGGTGGTCGAGCACGGTGTTCGTGAGCTGCTGCTGGTGTCGCGGACCGGCTCCGCCGACGTGTCGTCTTTGCGTGAGCTCGGTGCGGACGTGGTCGTCGAGGCGTGTGACGTCTCCGACCGGTCTGCGCTGGAGTCGTTGCTGTCACGGTATTCCGTCGGTGGTGTCGTGCACACGGCCGCTGTGCTCGACGACGGTGTGGTCGAGTCGCTGACGCCTGCTCGCATCGACACCGTGTTGCGCCCGAAGGCCGACGCGGCCCTGCACCTGCATTCTTTGCTGCCTGACGTGCCGTTTGTGCTGTTCTCGTCCGCCGCGGGCACGTTCGGAGGTGCCGGCCAGGCGAACTACGCCGCCGCCAACGCCTTCCTCGACGCACTGGCCCGCGTGCGCCGCGCGTCCGGCCAGCACGCGGTGTCCCTGGCCTGGGGTGCTTGGGAGCAGACCTCGGGCATGACCGCGGCGATGTCCGACGCCGACCTGCAGCGCATCCCGCTCCGGCATGCCGCCGCTGACCGTCGCCGAGGGTCTCGCGCTGTTCGACGCCGGTGCCGCGAGCTCCGACGCGTTCCTGCTGCCGCTGCGACTGGATCTCGCCGCACTGCGCGCTCTGGGCTCACCGCCACCGTTGCTGCGCGGCCTCATCAAGACGCCGAAGCGCCGTGCCGCTGCTTCTTCGCTTGCCGCGGAAGGCCTTGTCGCTTCACTCGCACGGTTTGACGCCGACGGGCGCTTGGAGGCGTTACTCGACCTGGTCGCCGCTGAGGTCGCCGCCGTGCTCGGTCACGGCAGCGCGTCCGAAGTGGACCGCACGCGGACGTTCCAGGGCTTGGGTTTCGACTCGCTGACCGCCGTGGAGCTGCGCAACCGCCTGACCGCGTCGACCGGGATCCGCCTGCCCGCGACGCTGATCTTCGACTACCCGACCGCGGGCGCCCTGGCCTCCTTCCTCCTGGACGAGCTGTTCGGCGCCGATGTCGCCGTGCCGGAGTCGGTGGTCGCCGTCTCCGACGACGACCCGATCGTGATCGTCGGCATGGCCTGCCACTACCCAGGCGGTGTCTCGTCGCCGGAAGACCTGTGGCGCTTGGTCTTCGAGGAACGCGACGGCATCACGGGCTTCCCCGCCAACCGCGGCTGGGACCTCGACTTCCTTTATGACCCGGATCCCGACGCCGCCGGCAAGACGCATGTCATGCATGGCGGGTTCCTGCACGACGCCCCGTCGTTCGACCCGGACTTCTTCGGCATGTCCCCGCGCGAGGCGCTCGCCACGGACGTGCAGCACCGCCTGCTGCTGCAGACCGCTTGGGAGGCCTTCGAACGCGCAGGCATCAATCCCGGTTCGCAGCGTGGTTCCAAGACCGGTGTCTTCGCCGGTGTGATGTCCAACGACTACTCGACATTGGTGTCCGACGACATCTTCGAGGGCTATCAGGGCACCGGCACCGCGCAGAGTGTGCTGTCCGGTCGTGTCGCCTACACCTTCGGTCTTGAGGGTCCCGCGGTCACGGTCGACACCGCGTGCTCTTCTTCTTTGGTCGCGTTGCACCTTGCTTCTTCCGCTCTGCGCAACGGTGAATGCTCGCTGGCGTTGGCCGGTGGTGTGACCGTCATGTCGACGCCCGGCTCTTTCGTCGCCTTCTCCAAGCAGCGCGGCCTGGCGATGGACGGCCGCTGCAAGTCGTTCGCCGACGCCGCCGATGGCACCGGTTGGGGTGAGGGCGTCGGTCTGCTGGTGCTCGAACGCCAGTCCGACGCTGTCCGCAACGGTCATCGCGTCTTGGCTGTCGTGCGCGGTTCCGCGGTGAACCAGGACGGTGCCTCGAACGGCCTGACCGCTCCCAACGGCCCTTCGCAGCAACGGGTGATCCGGTCGGCTCTGGCTTCTGCCGGCCTGTCGGTCGCCGATGTCGACGTGGTGGAGGCACACGGCACCGGCACGACCCTCGGTGACCCGATCGAGGCTCAGGCGCTGTTGGCGGTGTACGGCCAGGAACGCCCCGCGCCGCTGCTGCTCGGTTCCATCAAGTCGAACATCGGCCACACGCAGGCCGCTGCCGGTGTCGCCGGCATCATCAAGATGGTCCACGCGATGCAGCACGGCGTCGTCCCCGCAACACTGCACGTCGACCAGCCTTCAACCCACATCGACTGGTCGGCCGGCGACGTCTCGCTGGTGACCACCGCAACCTCGTGGCCCGTGGCCTCCCGCCCCCGCCGCGCCGGCGTCTCGTCCTTCGGCGTCTCCGGCACCAACGCCCACGTGATCTTGGAAGCGCCGGGCACGGGGATCCCCCCGTTTTCCAGCGTACCGATCGAAACCACAGCTCAGACGGCCTCACCGGAATCTGTGGACAACTCGGCGCCTGTGGACAACCCGGCCGTTGTCGATCTTCCCGACGGCGTTTCCTCGGTGCCCCGTGCGACGATTGGAGTGGGGACCTCGGTCTCCCCCGGAGGGGGCCAGTCGGGATCGATTCCGACGCCGTGGCTGGTGTCGGCGAAGTCGGCGGCGGCGCTGGCGCAGCAAGTTGAGCGAATCAAGGCGTGGCCGGGGGACGCGGCGGACATCGCGTACTCGTTGCTGACCACGCGCGCGTTGTTCGACCACCGGGCCGTGGTGCTTGATGGCGAGGTAGTGGCCAGTGGCGCTGCGAAGGCGGGGAGCCTGGCGTTTCTGTTCAGCGGGCAGGGGTCGCAGCGGGTCGGGATGGGGCGCGAGCTGTTCGAGGCGTTCCCGGTGTTCGCGGAGGCGCTGGACGGCGTGCTGCTCCACCTCGACCCCGCGGTGCGCGAGGTCATGTGGGGCGACGACCAGGAGCGGCTGAACCAGACCGGGTACACGCAGCCGGCGCTGTTCGCGTTCCAGGTGGCGCTGTACCGGCTGTTCGAGTCCTACGGCGTGACGCCGGACCACATCGCCGGGCACTCCATCGGCGAGATCGCGGCTGCGCACGTTGCTGGGGTGTTCTCTCTTGAGGACGCGTGTCAGCTCGTGAACGCGCGCGCGTCGCTGATGCAGGCACTGCCGAGTGGTGGCGCCATGGTGTCCGTGGTCGCGTCTGAGAAGAAGGTGCGCGAGCACCTGACCGATGGCGTGTCCATCGCTGTCGTCAACGGGCCGCGATCCGTGGTGATCGCGGGCGTCGAAGAGGAAGTGCTGGCAGTCGCCGCGCGGTGGAAGAACAAGCGGTTGAAGGTGTCGCACGCGTTCCACTCGCCGTTGATGGAGCCGATGCTGGAGGACTTCCGCGAGGCGATCAGCGGCATCGAGTTCCGCGCGCCGAGCATCGCGATGTCGACGTCCGGAGAGCCGGACAACGTCGACTACTGGGTGGAACACGTTCGCGGGACCGTGCGCTTCCACGACAACGTGACACGGCTGGGTGACGCCAAGTTCCTGGAGATCGGGCCTGACGGCGTGCTGTCCGCGTTGGTGGACGGCTGTGTACCTGCGGTTCGGCGCAATGTTGACGAAATCAAGTCAATGTTGACTGCATTGAGTCGCCTCAATGTTGACGGCGTCAATGTTGATTGGAACAAGTTCTGTCAACATGGCCGCAAGGTCGACCTGCCGACGTACGCGTTCGAGCAGCAGCGGTTCTGGCCGGAGGTGTCGACGCGGTCGGACGTCCGGTCGGCGGGGCTCGGCGCGGTGGAGCACCCGTTGCTCAGCGCGGCCGTCGAGCTCGCCGGGGGAGAGGGTCTGCTGTTCACGAGCAGGCTGTCGCTGCGCACGCATCCGTGGCTGCGCGACCACTCGCTGCACGGCAAGGTGCTCGTGCCCGGCGCGGCCCTGGTCGAGCTCGCGGTGCGGGCCGCGGACGAGGTGGGCCTCGACCGCGTCGACGAGCTGACGATTGCCGCACCGCTCGTGCTGCCCGAGTCGGGTGCTGTGCAGGTGCAGATCCGGGTCGGCGCGGACGGGGAACGGCGGTCGGTCGCGATCCACAGCCGTCCCGAGGACAGCGACCTGCCGTGGACCGAGCACGCCACCGGCTTCCTGGCCGCGGGCACGCTGACCAGTGACTTCGACGCGACGGCGTGGCCGCCGGACGCCGAAGCAGTAGATGTCGAGGGCATGTACGAGCGGTTCGCGGAGCTCGGGTTCGACTACGGGCACGCGTTCCAAGGGCTGCAGGCCGCCTGGAAGCGCGGTGACCAGGTGTTCGCCGAGGTCGCGCTGCCCGAGGACGTGACGGCGACCGGTTTCGGCATCCACCCTGCGTTGCTGGACGCGGCGCTGCACGCGGTGGCGTTCGCCGACCAGCGGACCGAGGGTGCGGTGCCGTTCTCGTGGGAGAACGTCGCGCTGCACGCGGTGGGGGCCACGGCGCTGCGCGTCCGGCTGACCACCACCGGCGAGAGCTCGATGGAGATCGCCATCGCCGACACGTCCGGTGCGCCGGTGGCGACGGTCGGGTCGCTGGTGACGCGCGCGGTTCAAGCGCAGCAGCTCAGTGCGGCGCAGGACGCGTTGTTCGGGCTGGACTGGGTGCCGATCACGCTCACCGACGCGGTGCCGGCGGCGGTGGTCGTCGAGCACGTGACGTCGGAAGGCTCGCCGGTCGAGGCGGCGCACGCGTTGACCGCGGCCGTGCTCGCGAAGATCCAGGAGTGGGTTGCGGACGAACGTGCGGAGAAGCTCGTTTTCGTGACGCGGCAGGGTGATCTGGGCGCGTCGGCGGTGTGGGGCCTGGTGCGGGCAGCGCAGTCGGAGCACCCCGAGCGGTTCGCGTTGATCGAGACCGACGGTGACGTGCCGGACGCGGCGCTGGCCAGTGCCGAACCGCAGCTGCGGTTGCGGGGCGGCGAGGCGTTCGTGCCGCGCATCGCCCGGATCGCGGCGCCCGTCGACCGCGTGGTGCTCGAAGGACCCGTGCTGGTCACCGGCGGCACCGGTGGTCTTGGTCAGGTCATCGCACGGCATCTTGTTGCAACGCATGGTGTTCGCCAGCTGGTGCTGGTCAGCCGGCGCGGTGAGACGCCGGACTGGGTTGCGTCGCTGGACGCGTCGGTCACGGTCGTGGCGTGTGATGTCGCTGACCGGCATGCTGTCGAGAATCTTTTTGCTGGGCGCGAGATTCGGTCCATTGTGCACACGGCCGGCGTGCTGGACGACGGTGTGGTCGAGTCGCTCACGCCCGAGCGCGTGTCGAACGTGTTGCGGCCCAAGGTCGACGCGGCGTGGAACCTGCACGAGCTTGCTGGTGACGTGTCGGCGTTCGTCGTCTACTCCTCCGGCGCCGGCATCTTCGGTTCGTCCGGTCAGGCCAACTACGCGGCGGGCAACACGTTCCTCGACGCGCTGATCGAACACCGGCGTGCGGCGGGTCTGCCGGGTGTGTCGCTGGCGTGGGGTGCGTGGGCCGAGACCGGCATGCTGTCCGGCGCCGACGCCGAGCGGCTCGCCAAGTCCGGCATGCCGCCGATCACGCCCGCCGAGGGCGTCGAGCTCTTCGACGCGGCACTGGCTTCGGGTTCCGGACTGGTGCTGCCGCTGCGGATCGACCTGCCGGTGTTCCGGGCGCGCGGTGAGGTTCCGGCGGTGCTGCGTGGCCTCGTGAAGGTGCGGGCACGTCGTGCTGCCGCGTCTGGCACGTCGTCGTCGCTGGTGCAGAGGCTCGCCGGGCTCGACGCTGATGGCCGCTTGGAAGCACTGCTCGACCTCGTGCGCGCCGAAGTCGGCGTCGTCCTCGGGCACAGCGGCGGCGAGACGATCGATCCGACGCGTGCGTTCCAGTCGCTCGGATTCGACTCGTTGACCGCTGTGGAGCTGCGCAACCGGCTCGGTGAGGTCACCGGGCTGCGGCTGCCGGCGACGTTGACGTTCGACTACCCGACCTCGGCGGTGCTGGCCGGCTTCCTGCGGGACGAGCTGTTCGGGGCAGCCGGTGACATCGCCCCGGTGTCCATCACGTCCACTTCGGACGATCCGATCGTGATCGTCGGGATGGCCTGCCGCTTCCCCGATGGCGTGTCGTCACCGGAGGACCTGTGGCAGCTGGTGTCCGACGGTGTTGACGCGATCACGGAGTTCCCGGTCAACCGCGGCTGGGACGTCGACGGCATCTACCACCCCGACCCCGACCACGCGGGTACGACGTACTCGATCTCCGGCGGCTTCCTGCACGACGCGGGCGAGTTCGACCCGGCGTTCTTCGGCATGTCGCCGCGGGAGGCGCTCGCGACCGACTCGCAGCAGCGGTTGTTGCTGGAGACGACCTGGGAGGCGTTGGAACGGGCGGGTATCGACCCGGGCTCGTTGCGCGGCAGCTCGACTGGTGTGTTCACCGGTGTCATGTACAACGACTACGCGTCCATTCTGGACGGTGGCGAGTTCGAAGGGCACCAGGGCCAGGGTAGTGCGGGCAGCATCGCGTCGGGCCGTATTTCGTACACGTTCGGGTTCGAGGGGCCGGCCGTCACCGTCGACACCGCGTGTTCTTCTTCGCTGGTCGCGCTGCACCTCGCTTCCTCCGCGCTGCGTTCGGGGGAGTGCTCGCTGGTGGTGGCCGGTGGTGTGACGGTGATGTCCACGCCGCACACGTACGTCGAGTTCTCCCGCCAGCGCGGGCTTTCGGCCGACGGGCGCTGCAAGGCGTTCTCCGACGACGCGGACGGCACCGGCTGGGGTGAGGGTGTCGGTCTGCTGGTGCTGGAACGGCAGTCGGATGCTGTGCGCAACGGGCATCGCGTGCTGGCGGTGGTGCGCGGTTCGGCGGTGAACCAGGATGGTGCTTCGAATGGCCTGACCGCGCCGAACGGCCCGTCGCAGCAGAGGGTGATCCGTGCTGCTCTGGCTTCTGCTGGGCTGTCGCCGGCTGATGTCGACGCGGTCGAGGCGCACGGCACCGCGACCAGGCTCGGGGACCCGATCGAAGCGCAGGCACTGCTCGCGGTGTACGGGCAGGATCGGCCTGAGCCGCTGTACCTCGGCTCGGTCAAGTCGAACATCGGTCACACGCAGGCCGCCGCCGGTGTCGCGGGCATCATCAAAATGGTGCAGGCGCTGCAGCACGGCGTTCTGCCGCAGACCCTGCACGTCGGCACCCCGACCACGCAGGTGGACTGGGAGTCCGGCGCCGTCGAGGTGCTGACCTCTGCGCGCTCCTGGCCCGCGGTGTCTCGCCCGCGTCGTGCCGGTGTTTCGTCGTTCGGCGTGTCGGGCACGAACGCGCACGTGATCCTGGAGGCCGCTGCCGATCTTGATGTTCCGGCTGCTCCGGAATTGTCAGACCTGCCTGAGATGATTGGAGTGGGGACTTCGCGTCCCCCCATGGGGGCCCCGCTGCTTGTTTCGGCGAAGTCCTCCGCTTCGCTGCGCGCTCAGGTCGAACGGATCAAGGCGCTGGTGGCGAGCGGGGCCGACGCGAACGACGTCGGGTACTCGCTGGCGACCACGCGGGCGTTGTTCGAGCACCGGGCGGTGGTGCTGGACGGTGAGGTCGTCGCCGAAGGGGTGGCGGCCGGGAAGCCGCTGGCGGTGCTGTTCTCCGGGCAGGGGTCGCAGCGGATCGGGGCCGGGCGGGAGCTGTACGAGGCGTTCCCGGTGTTCGCGGAGGCGCTCGACGCGGCGCTGGTCAACCTCGACCCCGCCGTGCGCGAGGTCATGTGGGGTGAGGACGCCGAGGCGCTGAACCAGACGGGCGTCGCACAGCCGGCGATCTTCGCGGTCGAGGTGGCGCTGTACCGGCTGGTCGAGTCGTTCGGGGTGCGGCCGGACCACCTGGTCGGGCACTCGATCGGTGAGATCGCCGCTGCGCATGTCGCCGGTGTGCTCAGCCTGGAGGACGCGTGCCAGCTCGTCACGGCGCGGGCGGCGTTGATGCAGGCGTTGCCGGCGGGTGGCGCGATGGTGTCGGTGATCGCGTCCGAAGAAGAAGTGCTGCCGCATTTGACTGATGGCGTGTCGATTGCTGCCGTCAACGGACCGCGCACGGTTGTGATCGCTGGCGTCGAAGAAGAAGTGCTCGCGGTGGCGGCGCGGTGGAAGAGCAAGCGGCTGAAGGTGTCGCACGCGTTCCACTCGCCGTTGATGGAGCCGATGCTGACCGACTTCCGCGAGGCGATCAGCGACATCCGGTTCGGGCAGCCGCAGGTTCCGATCAGTGCGTCGGGCGATGTCACGACCGTCGACTACTGGGTGAACCACGTCCGGGACGCGGTTCGGTTCCACGAGAACGTCACGCGACTGGGTGACGTTGTGCTGCTGGAGGTCGGGCCGGACGCGCAGCTGAGCTCGATGGTGGACGGCTCGACGGCGACGTTGAGGCGTGACCGCGGTGAAGTCACGTCAATGTTGATTGCACTCAGTCAAGTACATGTTGACGGGATCAATGTTGACTTGACGCAGCTGTACACAGGTGGACGAAAGGTTGATCTGCCCACCTACGCGTTGGACCACCAGATGTTCTGGCCGAAGCCGATGCGCAAGCCCGGTGACGTCGGGGCACTCGGGCTCACGCGGGTCGAGCACCCGTTGCTCGGCGCCGCGGTCGACGTGGCGAGCTCGGACGGCTACCTGTTCACGTCGCGGCTGTCGCTGAGCACGCACCCGTGGCTCGCGGACCACACGGTGTTCGGGCAGGTGCTGCTGCCGGGCACGGCGTTCCTGGAGTTGGCGCTGCGGGCCGGGGACGAGGTCGGGCTCGACCGCGTCGACGAGCTCACCCTGGCGGCACCGCTGGTGCTGCCCGAGCAGGGCGCGCTGCGGGTTCAGGTCGCGGTCGGCGTCGAGGAGAACGGGCGACGCGCGGTCGAGGTGTTCTCGCGGCCGGACGGCGAAGACGTGCCGTGGACGCAGCACGCGACCGGGTTCCTGGCGAGCGGTGTGGTGACCGACGACTTCGACGCGACGGTGTGGCCGCCGAACGCGGAAGCTGTGGACGTCGAGGGTGCTTACGAGCGGTTCGCGGAGAACGGGTTCGAGTACGGGCCGCTGTTCCAGGGGCTGCGGGCCGTGTGGCGCGCGGGCGACGAGGTGTTCGCCGAGGTCGTGCTGCCGGAAGAGGCGGCTGGTTACGGTGTCCATCCCGCGTTGCTCGACGCGGTACTGCACGCCGGCGGGTTCTTCGACGGGGTCGAGGCGGGGCTGCCGTTCTCGTGGGAGAACGTGTCGCTGCACGCCACGGGCGCGTCGGCGGTCCGGGTTCGGCTGCGCCGTGACGGCGGCGCGTGGGTGATCGCCGTCGCGGACACTACTGGTGCGCCGGTGGCGACGATCGGGTCGCTGGTGACGCGGGCGGTTGCGGCGGAGCAGGTCAGCGGGGTGGAGCGCGACTCGTTGTTCCGGCTCGAGTGGGTGCCGGTCACGTTGCCGAGTGCCGGTGCGGCCGCGGTGGTCGTCGAGGAGTTCGTCGGTGACGGCGACGTCGTTGCGCAGACGCATGCGCTGGCGGCTCGCGCGTTGGAGTTGGTGCAGCGCTGGATCGCTGAGGAGCGGGCTGGGCGGCTGGTGTTCGTGACGCGCCAGGACGACCTGGCCGCGAGCGCGGTGCACGGCCTGGTCAGGGCCGCGCAGAACGAGCACCCCGGCCGGTTCACGCTCATCGACACCGATGGCGAGGTGTCCGAGCAGGTTCTCGCGATCGACGAACCGCAGCTGCGCGTGCGCGGCGAGCAGGTCTTCGCGGCGCGGCTCGCGCGTGCCGAGGCGTCGGCGCGCGGCGAGTTCACCGGGCCGGTGTTGATCACCGGTGGTACCGGGGGACTTGGGCGCATGGTCGCGAAGCACCTCGTTGAACGGTACGGCGTCAAGGAACTCGTGTTGGTCAGCCGCACCGGCAAGGCCGACGTGTCCGATGTGGACGCCAAGGTCGCCGTGGTGGCGTGCGATGTGAGTGACCGCAAGGCGTTGCAGAAGGTGCTGAAGAAGCACAAGGTCCGCAGCGTCGTGCACACCGCGGGTGTGCTGGACGACGGCGTGGTCGAGTCGCTGACGCCGGAGCGGCTGGCTTCCGTGTTGCGACCGAAGGTCGATGCGGCCTGGAACCTGCACGAGCTCACCAAGAACCTCGACAACTTCGTCATCTTCTCCAGCGCTGCCGGTACGTTCGGTGCCGCTGGACAGGCGAACTACGCGGCGGGCAACGCGTTCCTCGACGCGTTGGCACAACACCGCCGCTCGCTCGGGTTGCCCGCTGTCTCGCTCGCGTGGGGTGCGTGGGACCAGACCGGCATGCTGTCGGAGGCCGACGCCGAACGCATGGCGCGCGGCGGCACTCCGCCGTTGACCGTCGAGCAGGGGCTGGCGTTGTTCGACGCGGCAATCGCGGGCGAGGACGCGGTGTTGTTGCCGTTGCGCCTGGACCTCGCGACGCTGCGCGGGCACGACGAGATCCGTCCGTTGCTGCGCGGTCTGGTCCGGACGCGGGCTCGGCGGGTTGCGCAGGCGGATTCCGGGTTGGTACAGCGGCTCACGGCGTTGGCTCCGGAAGCGCGGCTGGCGGCGTTGCTCGAGCTGGTGCGCACCGAGGTCGCCGCGGTGCTGGGACATGACGGTGTCGCCGCGGTGGATCCGGCGAAGGCGTTCCAGGATCTCGGGTTCGACTCGCTGACCGCGGTCGACCTCCGCAACCGGCTGAACGGTGTGACCGGGTTGCGGCTGCCGAGCACGTTGATCTTCGACTACCCGACGGCTGCCGTGCTGGCCGCGTACCTGCGCGACGAGCTGTTCGGTGCCGACGACGTGGTGTCGCTGCCCGCGTTGACGTCCACTTCGGACGATCCGATCGTGATCGTCGGCATGGCCTGCCGCTATCCCGGTGGGGTGGCGACGCCGGAGCAGCTGTGGGAGCTGGTGGTCGACGGGCGGGATGCGATCAGCGAGTTCCCGGACAACCGCGGCTGGGACCTCGACTCGCTCTACCACCCGGACCCGGACCACATCGGTACGTCGTACACGAAGTCCGGTGGGTTCCTGCACGACGCCGACCTGTTCGACCCGGAGTTCTTCGGGATGTCGCCGCGCGAGGCGGTGTCGACGGACGCGCAGCAGCGGTTGTTGCTGGAGACGTCGTGGGAGGCGTTGGAGCGGGCGGGCATCGATCCCATGGCGTTGAAGGGCAGCTCGACCGGTGTGTTCGCCGGTGTCATGTACAACGACTACTCGCTGCTGCTGGAGGGCGACTCCGAGGGGTACCAGACGACCGGTGGGTCGCCTTCGGTGGTGTCTGGGCGTGTGTCCTACACGTTCGGTTTCGAGGGACCGGCGGTCACTCTCGACACGGCGTGCTCGTCGTCGTTGGTGGCAATGCATTGGGCTATGCAGGCTCTGCGCGCGGGTGAGTGTTCGTTGGCGCTTGCCGGTGGTGTGACGGTGTTGGCGTCGCCGGGTGCGTTCATCGGGTTCTCACGGCAGCGCGGGTTGTCGCCGGATGGTCGTTGTAAGGCGTTCTCGGACTCGGCTGATGGTGTTGGTTGGGCCGAGGGTGTCGGTGTGGTCGTGTTGGAGCGTCTGTCGGATGCGCGGCGTCTGGGGCATGACGTGCTTGCGGTCGTGCGTGGTTCGGCGGTCAACCAGGACGGTGCTTCCAACGGGCTGACGGCGCCTTAACGGGCCATCGCAGCAGCGGGTGATTCGGCAGGCGTTGGCGTCGGCGGGTCTTTCCAGTGCGGACGTCGATGTGATCGAGGCGCACGGCACGGGCACGTCGTTGGGTGACCCGATCGAGGCGCAGGCGCTGCTGGCGACCTATGGGCAGGACCGTCCTTCGCCGCTGTTGCTCGGTTCGATCAAGTCGAACATCGGGCACACGCAGGCTGCGGCGGGTGTCGCCGGGGTCATCAAGATGGTGCAGGCGTTGCGGCACGGGGTGGTGCCGCAGACGCTGCACGTCGACCGGCCGTCGTCGCACGTCGACTGGGAGGCCGGCTCGGTCCAGCTGTTGACTGGCAACACTTCCTGGCCTGCGGTCGCGCGGCCGCGGCGGGCTGGTGTGTCGTCCTTCGGCGTCTCGGGGACGAACGCGCACGTGATCTTGGAGGCGCCAGGCTCGGGGATCCCCCCGTTTTCCAGCGTACCGGCTGGAAGTGCTGGTCACGGGGCTGGCGTGGGATCTGTGGACAACTCGGCGGCTGTGGACAGGTCGGCGGTTGTGGATCTTGGCGGCGCTGGTTCGTCGGGGACGGGTGAGACGATTGGAGTGGGGACTTCGCGTCCCCCCTTGGGGGCCCCGCTGGTTGTTTCGGCGAAGTCCTCGGCTTCGCTGCGCGCTCAGGTCGAGCGGATCAAGGCGGTCGTGGCGGGTGGGGCCGATGTGAACGACGTCGGGTTCTCGTTGCTGAAGCGGTCGCGGTTCGAGCACCGGGCGGTGGTGTGGAACGGCGTTGAGCTGGCCAGCGGGGTGGTGAGCGGGAAGCCGCTCGCGGTGGTGTTCAGCGGGCAGGGGTCGCAGCGGCTGGGGATGGGGCGTGAGCTCTACGAGCGGTTCCCGGTGTTCGCGGAGGCGTTGGACGCGGTGCTGGTGCACCTCGACCCGGCGGTGCGGGAGGTCATGTGGGGTGAGGACGCGGAGGCGCTGAACCAGACGGGGGTTGCGCAGCCGGCGATCTTCGCGGTCGAGGTGGCGCTGTACCGGATGATCGAAGCGTTCGGGGTTGAAGTTGCCCAGCTTGCAGGGCACTCGATCGGTGAGATCGCGGCGGCGCATGTTGCCGGGGTGCTGAGCCTGGAGGATGCGTGTCTCTTGGTCACGGCGCGGGCGGCGTTGATGCAGGCGTTGCCGGCGGGTGGCGCGATGGTGTCGGTGGTGGCGTCCGAAGAGGACGTTCGTCAGCACCTCACGGATGGGGTGGCTGTTGCGGCGGTCAACGGGCCGCGGTCGGTGGTGATCGCGGGTGCTGAGGATGAAGTGCTCCGGCTTGCGGAGCGGTGGAAGAGCAAGAGGCTGAAGGTCAGCCATGCGTTCCACTCGCCGTTGATGGAGCCGATGCTCGACGACTTCCGCGAGGCGATCAGCGAGGTCCGGTTCAGCGAGCCGCGGATTCCGATCAGTGCGTCGGGCGACGTCACGACGGTCGAGTACTGGGTGAACCACGTGCGGGATGTGGTGCGGTTCCACGAGAACGTCACGCGGTTGGGTGATGTGACGTTGTTGGAGCTGGGGCCTGATGCTCAGTTGACGGCGATGGTTGACGGGTTGATTCCGACGTTGACGCGGGTCAAGTCTGATGTTGAGTCAATGTTGACTGCACTCAGTCGTGTACACATCAGCGGAATCAACGTTGACTGGATGCCGTTCTACGCGGGCGGCACGAGGATCGAGCTGCCCACCTACCCGTTCAACCGGCGGCGGTACTGGCCGTCGGGTGCGGGCAGGCCGTCGGACGCGTCCGGGTTGGGGCTGGTCAGCGTCGCGCACCCGTTGCTGGGGGCGGCGGTGGAGCTGGCCGGGGGCGAAGGCGTCGTGTTCAGCAGCCGGATGTCGCTGAGCACGCACCGGTGGCTGGCCGACCACGTGATCATGGGGCGCACGTTGGTGCCGGCATCGGTGCTGGTCGAACTGGCGATGAGGGCGGCGGACGAGGTCGGGCTGGACCGGGTCGACGACCTCACGCTGGCCGCGCCGCTCGTGCTGCCCGAGCGCGGTGCGGTGCAGGTGCAGCTCAAGGTCGGTGCCGAGCAGAGCGGGCGGCGGCAGTACTCGATCCACTCGCGGCCGGAGGACGTGCCGGACGCGCCGTGGACGCAGCACGCGAGCGGGTTCCTGGCTGCTGGGGAGCAGGTTGCGGCGTTCGACGCGACCGTGTGGCCGCCGGCCGGTGCGGTGGAGATGGACCACGAGGGCTGCTACGAGCGGTTCGCGGACGTCGGGTTCGCTTACGGGCCGGCGTTTCAGAACCTCAGGGGCGCGTGGCGGGTCGGCGGCGAGATCTATGCCGAGCTGGCGTTGCCCGAAGGGGTCGACGGGAGCGCTTACGGGCTGCACCCGGCTTTGCTCGACGCGGCGCTGCACGCGGCGTTGCTGGACGAGACGCTCGACGCCGGGTTGCCGTTCTCGTGGGAGGGCGTGTCGCTGCACGCCACCGGTGCGAGCGAGGTCAGGGTCAGGCTGACCCGCGACGAGGCCGGGATGCGCCGCACGATCGCGCTGGCGGACGTGACCGGTGCGCCGGTCGCCACGGTCGAGGCCGTGGTGGTGCGGGCGGTCGACGTCGGGCAGCTCGGCGAGAGCAGTCAGGAGCTGTTCGGGCTGGAGTGGGTGCGGGTCACGCACGAGGACGTGGCGGCGCCGGAGTCGGTCGCGGTGCTCGGGCCGGACGTGCTCGAGCTCGGGTTCGACGTGGTCAGCGAGCTCGCGGACACCGACGCCGGGCTGGTCCTGGTGCCGGTGGTGGGTGGTGAGGACGTGCTCGGCGGCGTCCACGGGACCACCGCGCGGGTGCTGGGGCTGGTCCAGGAGTGGATCGGCAGCGGCCGCGACGGGCGGCTCACGGTCGTCACGCGCGGTGCGACCACGGGCGACGACCTCGGGGCCGCGGCGGTGTGGGGGCTGGTGCGGTCGGCGCAGTCCGAGCACCCGGGCCGGTTCGGGTTGATCGACCTGTGTGGTGACGACCTGTCCACCGCGATGGTGTCGGTGGCGTTCGGGGTCGACGAGCCGCAGCTGGTCGTGCGCGACGGCGAGGTGCTGGCGGCGCGGCTGGCTCGGGTGGCCGGTGAGGCCGAGGTCCGGTGGGAGGGCGAGGTCCTCGTCACCGGTGGAACCGGCGGGCTGGGGTACGTCGTCGCGAAGCACCTGGTCGAGGAGCACGGGGTCCGCGAGCTGCTGCTGGTCAGCAGGCGTGGTGTGGCGGACACGGCGGAGCTGGAGGCGTTGGGGGCGCGGGTCACGGTCGCGGCGTGTGACGTGACCGATCGGGACGCCGTTGCGGAGCTGCTCGCGCGGCATGAGGTCCGGGGCGTTGTGCACGCGGCCGGTGTGCTCGACGACGGTGTGGTCGAGTCACTGACGCTAGACCGTCTAACGAACGTTATGAGGCCGAAGGTCGATGCTGCTTGGCACCTGCACGAGCTGACGAGCGACCTGACGGCGTTCGTGGTGTTCTCGTCGGCTGCCGGGGTGTTCGGCAACGCCGGTCAGGCCAACTACGCGGCGGGCAACGCGTTCCTCGACGCGCTGGCTGCTCACCGCAAGGCGCGCGGGTTGCCGGCCACGTCGATGGCGTGGGGGGTGTGGTCCGAGGTCAGCGGCATGACCGGTGAGCTGACCGAGGCCGAGGCCGCGCGGATGACCGCCGCCGGCATGCCGCCGATCACGCGGCAGGCCGGGCTGGAGCTGTTCGACACGGCGGTGGCGAGCGGGGCGGCGCTGACGGTTCCGGTGCGGCTCGACCTCGCGACGCTGCGGGCACGCGGCGCGGTGGCGCCGTTGCTGCAGGGCCTGATCAAGGTCAAGGCACGACGTGCGGCCGCCGGGTCCGCGACGGCGTCCGGGCTGGTGCAGAGGCTCGGGGCGATGGACGTTGCCCAACGGCGCGCGGCGCTCGTGGACCTGGTGCGCACGCAGGTCTCCGCGGTGCTCGGGCACTCGTCGATCGACGCGGTGGACGCGACGCGGGCGTTCCAGGACCTCGGGTTCGACTCGTTGACCGCGGTGGAGCTGCGCAACCAGCTGACCGAGGCGACCGGGTTGCGGCTGCCGGCGACGCTGGTGTTCGACTACCCGACGGCGGTCGCGCTGGCGGACCACCTGCATGCCGAGCTCTTCGGTGCGGTGGATGCGGTGGCCGACCTGCCCGCGCTCGTGTCCACTTCGGACGATCCGATCGTGATCGTCGGCATGGCGTGCCGGTTCCCCGGTGGGGTCACGTCGCCGGAGGAGTTGTGGGAGCTGGTGTTCGAGGGGCGGGACGCGATCACGCCGTTCCCGGCGAACCGCGGCTGGGACCTCGACTCGTTGTTCCACCCGGACCCCGACCACCTCGGCACCTCCTACGCGCGGGCCGGCGGGTTCCTGCACGACGCGGACCTGTTCGACCCGGCGTTCTTCGGGATGTCGCCGCGGGAGGCGCTCGGCACGGACGGGCAGCAGCGCATTCTGCTGGAGACGACGTGGGAGGCGCTGGAGCGGGCGGGCATCGACCCGACGTCGCTGCGCGGGTCGCGGACCGGTGTGTTCGCCGGTGTCATGTACTCGGACTACGCGCAGATCCTCGAGGCCGACTCCGAGGGGCACCAGGGTGCCGGTACGTCACCGTCGGTGGTGTCCGGGCGCGTTTCATACACGTTCGGGTTCGAGGGGCCGTCGGTGTCGATCGACACGGCGTGCTCGTCGTCGTTGGTGGCGATGCACCTGGCGGCGCAGGCTCTTCGGGCCGGTGAGTGTTCGCTGGCGCTGGCCGGCGGTGTGACGGTGATGTCGACGCCGGGTGCGTTCGTCGGGTTCTCGCGTCAGCGCGGGCTGGCGGAGGACGGGCGGTGCAAGGCGTTCTCGGACTCGGCGGACGGTGTCGGCTGGTCGGAGGGCGTCGGGTTGCTGGTGCTGGAGCGGCAGTCGGACGCGGTGCGCAACGGGCACACCGTGCTGGCGGTGCTGCGCGGGGTCGGCGATCAACCAGGACGGTGCGTCGAACGGCTTGACGGCGCCGAACGGGCCGTCGCAGCAGCGGGTGATCCGGCAGGCGCTGGCTTCGGCCGGTCTGTCGGTGGCCGATGTCGATGCGGTGGAGGCGCACGGCACGGGCACGACGCTGGGTGACCCGATCGAGGCGCAGGCGTTGCTGGCGACGTACGGGCAGGACCGGTCGGTGCCGTTGCTGCTCGGTGGGGTCAAGTCGAACATCGGGCACGCGCAGGCCGCGGCGGGTGTCGCGGGTGTGATCAAGATGGTCCAGGCGATGCGGCACGGTGTGGTGCCGCCGACGCTGCACGTCACGTCGCCGTCGTCGCACGTCGACTGGTCGGAGGGCGCGGTTTCGCTGGTGACGGAGGCGACGCCGTGGCCTGCGGTGGAGCGGCCGCGGCGGGCTGGTGTGTCGTCGTTCGGGCTGTCCGGGACGAACGCGCACGTGATCTTGGAGGCGCCGGCGCGCCGGATTGTCAGACCTGCCTGAGATGATTGGATGGGGGGTGGATCCCCCCAGGGGGCCTGCGAATCGGAATCGATTCCGTGGCTGTGTCGGCGCGGTTGCGGCGGCGACGCAGGTCGAGTCGGGCGGCGGACGGCAGCGCGCTGACATCGGGTACTCGCTGCTGGACCAGCGGATGCGTTCGAGCACCGGGCCGTGTGCTGGACGGCGAGATCGCGCGCGGCGGGCGGCGCACCGCTGGCGTGTTGTTCTCCGGACAGGGGCGCAACGACTCGGGATGGGACGCGAGCTGTACGCGCGGTTCCCCGTGTTCGCGGAGGCGCTCGACGGTGTGTTGCAGTACCTGGATCCCGCGGTGCGCGAGGTCATGTGGGGTGAGGACGCGGAGGCGCTGAACCAGACGGGGGTTGCGCAGCCGGCGATCTTCGCTGTCGAGGTGGCGCTGCACCGGTTGGTCGAGTCGTGGGGAGTGCGAGCCGAGCAGGTGGCGGGGCACTCGATCGGAGAGATCGCGGCGGCGCACGTGGCCGGTGTGCTGAGCCTGGAGGACGCGTGCCTGCTGGTGACGGCGCGGTCGGCGCTCATGCAGGCGTTGCCGGAGGGCGGCGCGATGGTGTCGGTCGTTGCGTCCGAGGAAGAAGTGTTGCCGCATCTGAGCGGGAACGTGTCGGTGGCGGCGGTCAACGGGCCGCAGTCGGTGGTGATCGCGGGCGACGAAGAAGAAGTGTTCGCCATCGCGCAGAGGTGGAAGAGCAAGCGGCTGAAGGTGTCGCACGCGTTCCACTCGCCGTTGATGGAGCCGATGCTGGACGACTTCCGCGAGTCACTCGCGGAGATCACGTTGCGCCAGCCGGAGATTCCGGTTGTTGCGAGCGGTGACGTCACGACGGTCGAGTACTGGGTGAACCACGTGCGGGATGCGGTGCGGTTCGCGGAGAACGTGCGGCGGCTGCGGCAGAACGGGGCCACGACGTTCCTGGAGATCGGGCCGGACGGGGTGCTGTCCGCGCTCGTCGAGGACGCGGTTCCGGTGCTGCGCAAGGACAAGGACGAGGCGACGGCGGCGCTGACGGCGTTGGCGCGGTTGCACGTCGACGGTGTGCGGGTTGACTGGAGCGGGTTCTGCGCGGGTGGCAGGAAGATCGACCTGCCCACCTACGCGTTCGACCACCAGCGGTACTGGCCGGCGGTGCGGATCGGTGGTGACGACGCGTCCGGGATCGGCATGGTCGCGGTCGGGCATCCGTTGCTGATCGCCGCGGCGGAACTCGCTGACGGGGAAGGGTTCCTGTTCACGAGCAGGCTGGCACTGCGCACGCATCCGTGGCTGGGCAACCACGTGGTCTCCGGGCGCGTGATGGTGCCCGGTGCGGCGCTCGTGGAGCTCGCGATGCGGGCGGGTGACGAGGTCGGGTGCGACCGGCTGGAGGAGCTGACGTTGTCGGCGCCGGTCGTGCTGCCGGAGCACGGCGGGCTGGCGTTGCAGATGAAGGTGTCGGCGGGCGAGGAGCGGCGGACGTTCACCATCCACGCGCGGCCGGACGAGGTGGCGGACGCGCCGTGGACGCAGGTCGTCAGCGGTGTGCTGGCCAAGGGGGAGCAGCGGGTCGAGTTCGACGTGCCGGTGTGGCCGCCGAACGCCGATGCGGTCGACGTCGAGGGTTGTTACGAGAGGTTCGCGGAAGCTGGATTCGCTTACAGCGGCCTGTTCCGGGGGCTGCGGGCGGCGTGGCGTGACGGTGACACCACCTATGCCGAGGTCGCGTTGCCGGACGACGTGAACGTCAAGCCGTTCGGGTTGCACCCGGCGTTGCTGGACGCTGCGCTGCACGCCTCGTTGCTGGACGAGAGCGGGCAGGCCGGGCTGCCGTTCGCATGGGAGAACGTGTCGTTGCACGCGACCGGCGCGACGGCGTTGCGGGTCAAGATGACGCGCGACGGCAACGGACTGCGGATCGCGGTGGCCGACCCGGCGGGCAACCCGGTGGCCTCGGTCGAGTCGCTGGTCATGCGGGCGGTCGCGGCGGAGAAGCCGGAGCTGGACGCGTTGTTCGCGGTGCGGTGGACGCCGGTCGCGGTGCCGGCGGAGACGACCAGGACGGTCGGTGTGCTCGGGCCGGACGAGTTCGGGCTCGGGCAGGTTCCCGCGGCGGACGCGGACGTCGTGCTGGCGGCCGTGGGCGGGGAGCAGGACGCCGAGTCGGTTCGTGCTGCCACCCACCGGGCGCTGGAACTGGTGCAGGAGTGGGTTCGCGAGGACCGCGACGGGCGGCTGGTGTTCGTCACGCGCGGTGCGGTCGAGGGTGACGACCTGGCCGGTGCGGCGGTGTGGGGACTGGTGCGGACCGCGCAGACCGAGCACCCCGACCGGTTCGGGTTGGTCGACGTGGACGGTGGGGAGCTGGTACCCGCGGCGCTGGAGCTCGACGAGCCGCAGCTGGCGATCCGCGGTGGCAAGGTGCGTGCGGCGCGGCTCGGGCGGGCACAGGGGTCTTCCGGTGCGGTGTGGGAGAGTCCGGTGCTGATCACCGGCGGTACCGGTGGGCTGGGCCGGATCGTGGCGCGGCACCTGGTCGAGACGCACGGCGTGACCTCGCTGGTGCTGGTCAGCCGCAGCGGTCAGGGTGACGTGAGCGAGCTGGAAGCGTTGGGGGCACGAGTCTCCGTCGTGGCATGTGACGTCGCGGACCGGGCGGCGTTGGCAGAGGTGTTGCAGCGGCACGAGGTTCGAGGTGTTGTGCACGCGGCGGGTGTGCTGGACGACGGGGTGATCGAGTCGCTCACGCCGGCGCGCGTTGACGCGGTGCTGCGGGCGAAGGTCGATGCGGCGTTGAACCTGCATGAGCTTGCTGCTGACGTTTCGCAGTTCGTGTTGTTCTCGTCGGCGGCAGGGGTGTTCGGCAACGCCGGGCAGGGCAACTACGCGGCGGGCAATGCGTTCCTCGACGCGCTGGCGGCTCGTCGGCGGGCGAGCGGCCTGCCGGGTGTGTCGCTGGCGTGGGGCGCTTGGGACACCGGGATGTTGTCGGCCGAGGACGCGGAACGGATGCAGCGCTCGGGGATGCCGGCGATCTCGGCCGAGCTCGGGTTGCGGTTGTTCGACGCGGCGGTCGGTGGCGAGGACGCGGCGGTCGTGCCGGTGCGGCTGGACCTGGGCGTGCTGAAGAGCGGCGATGTGAAGCCGTTGCTGCGCGGGCTGATCCGGGTGAAGGCGCGGCGCAAGGTCGCGGGGTCGGAGACGGCGTCCGGACTGGTGCTGCGACTGTCCGGGTTGGACGCTGCAGGGCAGCTGGATGCGTTGGTGGAACTGGTGCGCGGTGAGGTCGCGGCCGTGCTCGGGTACGACACCGTGCTGGCGGTCGATCCGACGCGGGCGTTCCAGGAGCTCGGGTTCGACTCGCTGACGGCGGTCGAGCTGCGCAACCGGCTCACGGCGGTGACCGGGTTGAAACTGCCGGCCACGGTGGTGTTCGACTACCCGTCGACCGCGCAGCTGGCCGGGTACGTGCGGGACGAGCTGCTCGGAGCGGTGTCGGACGTGTCGGACCTGCCCGCGCTGGTGTCCACTTCGGACGACCCGATCGTCATCGTGGGCATGGCCTGCCGGTATCCCGGTGGGGTCACGTCGCCGGAAGAGCTGTGGGAGCTGGTGTTCGACGGACGGGACGCGATCACGCCGTTCCCGACGAACCGCGGCTGGGACCTGGACACGTTGTTCCACCCGGACCCCGACCACCCCGGCACGTCGTACGTGCGGGCTGGTGGCTTCTTGCACGACGCGGACCAGTTCGACCCGGAGTTCTTCGGGATGTCGCCGCGCGAGGCGGTCGCCACGGACTCACAGCAGCGACTCATGCTGGAGACGGCGTGGGAGGCGTTGGAACGTGCGGGCATTGCGCCGGCATCGTTGCGTGGCAGCTCAACGGGTGTGTTCGCCGGTGTGATGTACAACGACTACGGCGCGCGGCTCGGCGGCGGTGAGTTCGAGGGCTTCCAGGGCTCCGGCACCTCTCCGTCCATCGTGTCCGGACGTGTCTCCTACACGCTGGGCCTGGAAGGTCCCGCGGTCACGGTCGACACGGCGTGCTCGTCGTCGTTGGTGGCGTTGCACTGGGCTATGCAGGCTCTACGCGCGGGTGAGTGTTCGTTGGCGCTGGCCGGTGGTGTGACGGTCATGTCGACGCCGGGGTCGTTCGTCGGGTTCTCGCGGCAGCGTGGGTTGTCGGAGGACGGGCGTTGCAAGGCCTTCTCGGATTCGGCTGATGGTGTTGGTTGGTCTGAGGGTGTGGGTCTGCTCGTGTTGGAGCGTCTGTCTGATGCACGGCGTCTGGGGCATGACGTGCTTGCGGTCGTGCGTGGGTCTGCGATCAACCAGGACGGTGCTTCCAACGGGTTGACGGCGCCTAACGGGCCGTCGCAGCAGAGGGTGATTCGTCAGGCGTTGGCGTCTGCTGGGTTGGCTGCTGCTGATGTGGACGCTGTTGAGGCTCATGGCACAGGTACTTCTTTGGGCGATCCCATCGAGGCGCAGGCGTTGATGGCGGTGTACGGGCAGGAGCGATCCGTGCCGCTGCTGTTGGGCGGTATCAAGTCGAACATCGGTCACACGCAGGCGGCGGCGGGTGTCGCGGGCATCATCAAGATGGTGCAGGCGATGCGGCACGGGGTTCTGCCGCGGACGTTGCACGCGGAGACGCCGTCCACGCACGTCGACTGGAGCGAGGGTGCGGTGTCGCTGGTGCAGGAGAACACCGCGTGGCCGGCGGTGGGGCGGGCGCGGCGGGCGGCGGTGTCGTCGTTCGGGATCTCGGGGACGAACGCGCACGTGATCTTGGAGGCTCCGGGTGGGCCGGAATTGTCGGTGGTGCCTGAGATGATTGGGATGGGGGGTGGATCCCCCCAGGGGGCCGGTGAGTCGGTATCGATTCCGAGGGGCGACGCCGGGTCTGATGGGGTCGAGCGTGGTGAGGCTGGCCGTGACGGGGCCGGGAGTGACGGAGCCAGGCGTGACAGGGCTGGCCGCGGCGGGACCGGGCGTGATGGGGCCGAGCATGGCGGGGCCGGACGCGGTAAGGCCGGGAGCGGTGAGGCCGGGCTTGGCGGAGCCGGAGGTGTTGAGGCTGGCCAAGGCGGCGCTGGCCAAGGCGGGGCCGGAAGCGGTGAGGCCGGGCGTGACGGAGGCGGGCGTGGTGCGCTGGTGCCGTGGGTGGTGTCGGCGCGGTCCGAAGCCGCGCTGGAAGGCCAGGTCGAGCGCATCAAGGCGTGGCCCGGCGACGCGGCGGACGTGGCGTACTCGTTGCTGACGAGCAGGACGATGTTCGACCACCGGGCCGTCGTGTTGGGCGGTGAGGTGGTGGCGCGTGGGCAGGTGGCGCGCAAGCCTGTGGCGTTCCTGTTCAGCGGGCAGGGGGCGCAGCGGATCGGGATGGGCAAGGAGCTGTACGAGGCCTATCCGGTGTTTGCGACGGCCCTCGACGAGGCGCTGCAGCACCTGGACCCGGCGTTGCGCGAGGTGATGTGGGGGGAGGACGCGGAGAAGCTCGACCAGACCGGGTTCGCGCAGCCTGCGTTGTTCGCGGTGGAGACAGCGTTGTACCGGTTGGTCGAGAGCTTCGGGGTGAAGCCGGACAAGGTGGCGGGGCACTCGATCGGTGAGGTTGCGGCGGCGCACGTGGCCGGGGTGCTGAGCCTGGAGGACGCGTGCTTGCTGATCACGGCGCGGGCCGCGTTGATGCAGGCGTTGCCGAGCGGTGGGGCCATGGTGTCGGTGATCGCGTCCGAAGAGGAAGTGACGCCGTACCTGACCGGGAACGTGTCGATCGCGGCGATCAACGGGCCGCGGACCGTGGTGCTGGCCGGTGAGGAGGACGAGGTCCTCAAGATCGCGAAGCAGTGGAAGTACCGGCAGCTCAAGGTGAGTCACGCGTTCCACTCGCCGTTGATGGAGCCGGTGCTCGAAGACTTCCGGGAGGCGATCGGCGGGATCACGTTCACCGAGCCGCGGATCGGGATGAGTGCGGCCGGGGACGTCACGAGCGTCGACTACTGGGTGAACCACGTGCGGGATGCGGTGCGGTTCCACGACAACGTCACGGCGCTCGGCGACTGCACGTTCGTGGAGATCGGGCCGGACGCGGCGCTCACGCCACTTGTCGACGGAGCGATTCCCACGACGAAGAGGAACGCCGACGAGCAACGAACCGTGCTCACGGCATTGGGGCAGCTGCAGGTTCACGGTGTTGACGTCGACTGGACGCCGTTGCTCGGCAACGCCAAGAAGATCGCGCTGCCCACCTACGCGTTCCGGCGGCAGTCGTACTGGCCGAAGGTCGTGGAGAGCCGTGGTGACGTCAAGGCCGCGGGGCTCGGCAGTGTCGGGCACCCGTTGCTCGGGGCGGCGGTGCAGCTGGCCGGGCAGGACGGGTACCTGTTCACCAGCCGGATCTCGCTCCGGACGCACCGGTGGCTCGCCGACCACGTGATCATGGGCCGGACGTTGGTGCCCGGTGCGGCGCTGGTGGAGGTGGCGCTCAGGGCGGCGGAGGAGCTCGGGCTCGACACGCTCGACGAGCTCACGATCGCGGCGCCGGTGATGTTGCCCGAGCAGGGCGGTGTTCAGGTGCAGGTCGCGGTCGGTGCCGAGGACAACGGCCGGCGCGCGGTCACGATCTACAGCCGGCCGGAGGACACCGACCTGCCCTGGACCGAGAACGCCAGCGGCACCCTCAGCACGACGGACGCCACCGGTGAGCGGCTCGAGGGCTGGCCGCAGGGGGAGCCGGTCGAGCTCGGCGGGGTCTACGACCGGTTCGCCGAGATCGGGTTCGCCTACGGGGAGGCGTTCCAGGGGCTGCGCGCCGCGTGGCGGCACGACGGCGCGGTGCACGCGGAGGTCGCGCTGCCGGTGGAGGCCGGGGAGTTCGGCATCCACCCGGCGTTGCTCGACGCCGCCCTGCACACCGCGCTCCTGCAGGAGGGTGACGGCGCGGCCGGGTTGCCGTTCAGCTGGGAGGGCGTGAAGATCCACGCCACCGGGGCGACGGCCGCCAGGGTCAGGACGACCAGGGACGACAGCGGGGCGCTGCACATCGTCATCGCCGACCCGCGGGGCAACCCGGTCGCCGAGGTCCGGTCGCTGGTCGTCCGCCCGATCAGCACCGAGCAGCTCGACGACACCAGGGACGCGCTCTTCACGCTGAACTGGACGAAGATCACCGCGAACGAGCCGGTCAAGGCGGTCGCCATCACCGGTGAGGACCACTTCGGGCTGCGGGACCACCTCGTCGTCGACGACGCCGCCGGCACGGTCCTCGTCCAGGTCAGGACCGGCGCGGACGTCGTCACCGCCACCCACACCGCGACCGCCGGAGCACTCGCCACCATCCAGGAGTGGGTCACCGGCGACGAGAACGCACGGCTCTGGTTCGTCACGAGGAACGCCACCGGCGACCGGCCCGACCCGGCCAGCGCCGCCGTCTGGGGCCTCGTCAGGACCGCGCAGTCCGAGCACCCCGGCGCGTTCGGGCTGCTCGACCTCGACGACCTGCCCAGCAGCCGAGCGGTCGTCGCCCACGCCCTCAACGCCGGCGAGCCGCAGGTCGTCCTCCGCGACGGCGAGGTCCTCGGTGGTCGCCTGATGAGGGCGGAACGAAAGGACGGTGTGCTCGACTGGCAGGAGCCGGTGCTCATCACCGGCGGCACGGGCGGGCTCGGCCGGATCGTCGCCAGGCACCTCGTCGAGCACCACGGTGTGCGCGACCTGCTGCTGGTGAGCCGCACCGGCCAGGCCGACGTCCCCGACCTCGAGGCGGGAGGTGCGACCGTGACCGTGGCGGCCTGCGACGTCAGCGACCGCGCCGCGCTCGCCGAGCTCGTCGGCACCCACCGGCCGAAGACGATCGTCCACGCGGCCGGTGTGCTCGACGACGCCACCGTCGAGGCGTTGACCGCCGAGCGCCTGGCGGAGGTGCTCAAGCCCAAGGTCGACGCCGCCTGGCACCTGCACGAGCTGGCACCGGAGGCGAACCTCGTCCTGTTCGGCAGCGTCGCCGGCACGTTCGGCAACGCCGGGCAGGCGAACTACGCGGCGGCCAACGCGTTCCTCGACGCACTCGCCGCACACCGCAAGGCGCGCGGCCACGAGGCGACCTCGCTCGCCTGGGGCGCTTGGGACACCGGCATGCTCAGCGCCCAGGACGCGGAACGCATGGCCCGCTCCGGCATGCCGGCCATCACCGAGGCACTCGGCACCACCCTGCTCGACGAGGCACTGCGGACCGGCGCCGCCGCGACCGTCCCGGTCCGGCTCGACTTCTCCGTGCTGCGCAACCAGAACGAGATCGCGCCACTGCTGCGCGCCCTCGTGCGGGCCAGGTCGAAGAAGGCGGTCGCCGGCCAGGAGACCGCCGACTCGCTGGTCAATCGCCTCACCGCGCTCACCGACCAGGGCCGCGCCGACGCGCTGCTCGACCTGGTGCGCGGCCAGGTCGCCGACGTGCTCGGCCACGCCGAGGGCGAGGTCGTCGAGGAGGACCGCCAGTTCCAGGACCTCGGCTTCGACTCCCTCACCGCGGTCGAGCTGCGCAACCGGCTCGGCGCGGCCACCGGGCTGCGGCTCCCGGCCACGCTGGTGTTCGACTACCCGACCCCGGCCGACCTGGTGGCGCACCTCAAGGACGAGCTGCTCGCCGACGCGCCGGAGGCCGGACTGCCCGCCGTGCTGGCCGACCTCGACGCGTTCGAGAAGGCGCTGACCGCGGCGAGCGTCACCGACGCACTGCACCAGCAGATCGCCGGCCGCCTCGACGTCCTGCGCACGAGGTGGGCGTCGCTGCGCCACCACGACCAGCCGGAGACGGACTTCGAGACGGCCTCCGACGACGAGATGTTCGCGCTGCTCGACGAAGAGCTCGGTCTCTAGCACCCTCAGGAGGGCGACCACATGTCACTCGTGATCGGCGTGGTGGGGCTCGGCGGACTGGGCGAAGGCCTGGCGGACGCCCTGCTCGCGGGTGGCGCCGAGGTCATCGGCGTCGACAGCGACCCGGACGTGCTCGGCCGCGTCCACGAACGGCTCGGCGGGCCCCAGCTCACCCTCGCGACGGAACTGGTCGACCTCAAACGCGCCGACCTCGTCATCGAGGCGGTGCCGGAGGACCAGGACGTCAAGGAGACCGTGCTGCGCCAGCTCGTCGAGGCGTGCGTGCCCGGCACGGTCTTCGCGACCACCACCTCCACGCTGTCCGTGGCCAGGCTCGCCATCGCCTCCGGTGCGCCGGACCGCGTCGTCGGGCTGCGCTACGCCATCCCGCCGCCCCACGGCCGGCACGCGAGCCTCGTCGGCACCACCATGACCGCGCCCGAGGCGCGGCACCTGGCCGCACGGTGCTCCGGCTGGCCGGCACCGAGGTCGTGAGCCTCGGCGGCCGGCCGGCGGAGGCGGCGACCGCCCTGCTCTACGCCTGCGTGAACCGCACGGTGAACCTCGCCGCCGCGGGCTACGCGACCGTCGAGGACCTCGACACCGCGCTGCGCCTGGGCTGCGGCCTGAAGTTCGGGCCGCTGCACCTGCTCGACCTCATCGGCCTCGACACCGTCCGGTCCGCCCTGCTGCGGCTGCACGAGCAGACCGGCTCCGCCTCCTACGTCCCCTCACCGCTGCTGGACCGCATGGTCGAGGAAGGCCTGCTGGGCCGCAAGGTCGGTCGCGGCTTCCACCGCTACGACCACCGCGGCGAGATCGTCCCGCCCGCCCGCACCGCCATCAGCGGGGGAACCCCGCGCGAGATCCGCCGAGCCGGCGTCGTCGGCTCGGGCACCATGGGCCGCGGCATCGCCGAAATCCTGATAGCGGCGGGCATTCCGACAACGCTCATCGCCCGCAGCACACACAAAGCCGACGAAGCCGCCGACCGCATCCACGCCTCCCTGACCCGGCTCGTGCGGAAGGGGCGGATGTCCGAACAGGACCGCCAGGACGTCCTCGCCAGGCTCACCGTCGCCACCGGCTACGACGCGCTCGCCGACGCCGACATCGTCGTCGAAGCCGTCGCCGAGGACATGCGCGCCAAACGTGCTGTGCTGCAGGGCATCGACGCCGCGCTCAAACCCGGCGCGATCATCGCGACCACCACGTCCAGCCTGTCCGTGACCGAGTGCGCGAACGCCACCGGACGGCCCGCCGACGTCATCGGGCTGCACTTCTTCAACCCCGCACCGGTGATGAGGCTCGTCGAGGTCGTCCGCACCGGCCACACCGCCGACGACGTCCACGCCACCGCCCACGCGCTGGTGCGGTGGCTGCGCAAGACCCCTGTGGACTGCGGCGACCGGGTCGGGTTCATCGTCAACCACGTCCTCTTCCCGTACCTCAACGACGCGATCCGCATGCTCGCCCGCACCGACGTCACCGTCGACGAGATCGACACCGCGGTCGTCACCGCCTACCACCACCCGATGGGCCCCTTCACGCTCCTCGACACCATCGGGCTGGACGTGTCCCTGGCCATTCTCGAAACGCTGAGCGCGGCTTCTCCCACCGGCGAACCGGAACCCGCGGAGGAACTGCGCCGGCTGGTCGCCGCGGGACACCTCGGAACCAAGACGGGAAGCGGGTTCCGGCTCGTGGACAACGGAAGGTGAGTCGCCACCGATGGCAGAGCAGCTCTGTTCCCGGCAGCGGCACGTCGCGATCTTCGCCAACCCCCGCCGCGGCCAGGCGCTGCCGGCGCTCGCGGTGATCGAGGAGCTGGTGCGGCGCGGCTACCGCGTCACCTACGCCACCTCCTCCGAGGTCGCCGCCCGGCTCGCGCTGAGCGACGCCACCGAGGGCAGGTGGGACGTGGTGGGGTTCCTGGACGACAGCAGCTCGCCGATCTCGCTGGCCCGCGGCTACTTCGCCGACGACCGGCCGGACCTGGTCGTCTACGACGGCACCGCGGGCGAGGTCGCGCGCGCCGCCGCCGACACCTGGGACGGCCGGCCGGACGACGAGTTCGTCGACGGCCCGTTCGGCGAGTTCCTGACCAGGTTCGGGCTCGCGTTCCTGCCGGAGAAACCCAGCCTCTACCGGGTCGTGCCGAACCGGGTCGCCGCGTATTAGCGTTCCAGGTACCGGAACACAGCTGGGGTTCGCCACCGCGGAATGCGGAAACCCGCGCCTGACTTCGGCACTCGCCGCGCGGAGTTTGCAGATCGGTCACCTCCGGCACCTATCCTCGGGGGCACCAGCTCACTTCTAGTCCGAGGCGGTAGGGCGGTGGACGACCAGGCGGGCTCAGGCACAGAGCTGTTCGGCCGGGAGAGCGCGCTCACGACGGTGGCGCACCACACGGCCGCGGCTCGTCGCGGTGCGGGCGCGCAGGCCGTGGTCGTGCGCGGAGCCCGTGGCTGCGGCAAGTCGTCCGTCCTGCGCACCGCCGCGGCCGCCGAGTCCCGCGCGGGCACCACCGTGCTCACCGCGGCGGGACAACGGGAACGCGCCCCGCTCGCCGTCGCCCGCAGACTGCTCGCCCCCGCCGGGATCACCGTCCCCGAGCTCACCGGCGAAACCGACGTCCACCGCGTCTACTGCCAGCTGTGGCGCGATGTCGTGGCCCTCGCGCACCGCTCGCCCGTCTGCCTGGTGCTCGACGACCTCGACGCGTGCGACGACGCCACGGTCGGCTGGACCGACTTCGTGCTGCGCCGGCTCGCGCACCAGCCGATCAGCCTGGTGCTGTCCCAGAGCGGCGCGCTCACCGTCGACCTCGCCCAGGCCCACGTGGTCGACCTGCCACCGCTGACGGCACCGCAGGTCGCCGACATGATCGCCGCCACCCTGCGGTTCCCGCCCGACGCCGTGTTCACCGCGCTGTGCCTGCGGCTCTCCGGCGGCAACCCGCGCCACCTCACGACCGTGCTGGCCGACCTCCGCGCGGCGCGGGCACTGCGCCGCGAGGCGGTCGAGCTGGTGGCCGCCCGCCGGTTGCGCGACCGGCCCGAGCACCTGCGGGCCATCGCCACCGCACTCGTCGTGGTGGACCGGCCGGAGCTGGTCGCACCGCTCGCCGGGGTGTCGGCACGCGTCGCCGAGGACGGGATGTCGTTGCTGCAGAACGAACACCTGCTCGGCGAAGGCCTGCCCGACCACGTCCGAGAGTGGTACCGGTCCGGGGTGCTGGACGTGCTCGGCCCCGCCGAGGTCGCCGACCTGCGGCACCGCGCGGCCGTCGTGCTCGACGAGTCCGGCCACGACGTGCGCGTGGTCGCCGACCAGCTCGTGCACCTCCCGGCCGTCGACGTGCCGTGGATGTCGCAGGTGCTGCACGAGGCCGCCGCCGGTGGCCCGCCCCGCGACGCCGCCAGGTACCTGCGCCGGCTGGTCGAGCTCGACCCCGACGACGTCGAGCTGCGGGTGAACTCGCGACCAGCTGTCCCGCCACGACCCGCCGCGCGTGCGAGCACCTGGCGGCCGCGTTCCACCGCACCACCGACCCGACCTGCGCGGCGCTCGCGGTCAAGCACGCGCTGACCGGGCGGACCAGGACGTTCCTGCGGATCGCCCGCGACCCGGCGCTGTCCGGCGACCTCGCCACCCTGCTCGACGCCGTGCGGCTCTCGCTCGACCTCGAGGACGCGACGGCCGTGGCCGAGGCGGTGCGCGCCGCCGTGCCGCCACCAGCGGGAACCACGACGGCACAACGATGTCTGCTCGGCGTGGTCGCGGAAGCCACCCTGCGCGGCGGCGGATCGGCCGACACCGCCGTCGGGTACGCGCGGGCGGCACTGGCCGACACCGACGCGGTGACCGACTGGTCGATGCTGTCGGCGGCCACCGTGCTGCGCGTCGCCGGGCACCCCGCCGAGGCCATGTCCGTGCTCGACCGGGCCGTGGAAGCCTTCGCGCACAACGGCGACTCGCTCGCCCGCTGCCGCTCGCTCGTGCAACGGGCGCTGGTGCACATGTCCCTGGGCGACCTGGGCAGGGCGACCCAGGACGCGTCGACCGCCGTGCGGGCCGTGCGCGACGGAGGCTGGAGCCTGCCCCGCGCGGTGGTGCTGCTGGCGTGGCTGTCGGTGCAGACCGGCCACCTCGCCAAGGCCGGGCAGCTGCTCGACGAGGTCGACGCCGAGCAGATCCGCCACCGGACCCCGGTGTACCGCGAGTACCTGCGCGCCGCGGGATGGCTCGCGTACCTGCGGGACGACGTCGACCACGCGGTGGAGCTCATGTCGGCGTGCGCGGACGAGATCCTGGCGACCGGACTCAGCGATCCGGGCACGTTGCCCACCTGGACCGACATCGTCCACGTCCTGACGCTGACCGGTCATGACGCCAGCGGTGCCGTGGAGGAGGTCGACCGGCTCGCCAAGCTGTGGCCGTCCCGCGAAGCCGTCGCGCACTCGTTGCTGGCACGGGGTTTCGCCACACCGGGGCTCGCCGCGCTCGACCTGCTGCGCCTCGCCGCCGAGGGGTTCGCCGCGGTGCCCTCGGTCGTCCAGCAGGCCCGCGCGGAGCTCCAGCTCGGCCGCCGGTGGCTCGCCGCGGGGAGACCCGCACCGCCCGCGGGCACCTGCGCACCGCGGTCGAACTGGCGCTGCGCGCCGGCAACCGGTTGCTCGCCGACGCGGCCCGCGAGCTGCTGGTCGGTGCCGGAGGGCGGATGCCGTCGCTCACGTGCGGGGACGGACTGGCCGTGCTCACGGCGAGCGAGCGCAGGGTCGTCGAGCTGGCCGCGGCCGGGGAGACGAACCGGGCCATCGCCGACCACCTCTTCGTCACGCTGCGGACCGTCGAGGTGCACCTGACGAGGTCCTACCGCAAGCTCGGCATCTCCAGCCGCGCCGAGCTCCCCCACGCGCTGGCGTCGTGATGGTCCTGCTCGAACGCGCCAGCGAGCTGCGCCTGCTGACCGAGGCACTCGACCGCGCCCGCGCAGGCCACGGCGACCAGTTCGTCATCAGCGGCCCGCTCGGCTGCGGCAAGTCCGCGTTGCTCGACGCGCTCGCCGCACGGGCACACGGGTTCCGCGTCCTCACCGCCACCTGCGCGGCGCTGGAACGCGACTTCGCGTTCGGGGTCGCCCGGCAGCTGCTCGACCCGGTGCTGTCCGGTGCGTCGCACGAGACCGGGGAACGGTGGTTCGGGGGAGCGGCCGGGCTCGCGCGGGTGGTCTTCTGCGACGACGAGCCCGCCGGCGCCGCGTTCGCCGTGCAGGAGGCCGCCGTCCAGGGCCTCACCGCGCTCATCTGCGCGATCAGCGCCGACCAGCCGACGTTGGTGGTGGTCGACGACCTCCAGTGGGCCGACGACCCGTCGCTGCGCTGGCTCGCGAAGCTCACCGGCGTGCTGGCCGGGCGGCCGGTCCTCGTCGTCGTCACGACCAGGGACGGCGAACCGCGGCCTGTGCTGGAGTCGTTGCGCCGCAACGAGATCCGTCCGCAGCCGTTGTCCCGTGACGCCGTCGCCGAGCTCGTCGAACGCCGCACCGGCCAGCCGCCGGACCCCGCGTTCGTCACCGCCTGCCTCGCCGCCACCGGAGGCACCCCGCTGTTCCTGTGCGCGGTGCTGCTGCACGTCACCAGCCCCACCGCCGACCAGGTCGCGCACGTCCGCGAGCTGCGCCCGGCCCGGCTGATCGAACGCCTGGTCCGCGGCCTCGCCACCCAGTCGCGGCAGGTCCAGGACTACGCCAGGGCCGCGGCCACCCTCGGTGACGACGACGAGCTCGCCGGCCCCCTCGCCGGGCTGGACCCCGACGAGGCCCGCACCGCCAGGCGGGTCCTCGACGCGCCGGGCTCTGCACCGGCAAGCCCACCATCCGCCGCCGTCGAGGAGTCCATGACGGTCGCCGAACGCGAGTGCTGGCAGGCGAGGGCCGTGCGGATGCTGCACGACAGCGGCCGGCCGGCCGAACAGGTCGCCGCCCGGCTGCTCGCCGTCACCACCGCCAGGACGACTGGGCGGTCGGCACGCTGCGCGAGGCGGCGGCCACCGCGATGCGCCGCGGTGCGCCGGAGACCGCGGCCAGGTACCTGCGGCGAGCCCTGCGCGAGGTCACCTGCGACTCCGCCCACCGCGCCCGGCTGCTGGTCGACCTCGCCACCGCCGAACGGTTCTTCGACCCCGCCGCGTCCGTCCGGCACGTCTCCTACGCCGTGCCGCTGTTCACAGACGTACGAGAGAGAGCGGCAGCCCTCGTCCGGTTGGCGCCCACCGCGCTCGGGTGCGCGCCACGGCCAGTGCGTGCTCTCATCGACCAAGTCGTCGCCGACCTGGGCCACGACACAGAGCTCGCCCCTCGGCTTGAGGCGCGCCAACGGTGCGTGTGGCACTCCGACCCCGCATTGCTCGCATCGGCCGTCGAACGCCTGAAGCACGTCCACGGCACGACCCCCGGCGAACGGGAGCTGCAGATCGTCCTGATCGACGCGGCCATGGTCACCGCGAAACTGCCCGCCCACGAGATCGCCCGCCTGGCCGGCGCCGTTCTCGCCCAGGAACCACCGCACCCCCGGCACGTCCACACCGCGCTGCCGTTGCTGATCAAGGCACTCGCCGCCGCCGACGCCGCCCACGTGGCCGTGCCGTGGCTCGACAACGCCCTGAAGGCGGCCACGAACACCGTCGAACGGGCGCTGATCCGCGCGCAGCAGTCGTTCGTGCTCATGCACCTCGGCCGGCCGGGAGAAGCCCGCCGCGCCGCCGAGGACGCGGTCGACCTCGCCGTGCTCGACTGGCGCGGCGACACCACGACCGGGCCGATCGCCCTCTGCGCCGTCGCGATGGACCTGCGAGAACCGGAGCTGATCGGGAAACTGCTCGCCTCCCGGCCCGACCGCGACGAACTGCCCGGCGTCGACGCCACCTACCGGATGATCAACGCCGTGGGGCTGTCGTTGGCCGGAGACCACGCCAGAGCACTCGCGGAGCTACAAGAGAGCGGGCGTGTTTTCGACGGCGTCGGCTGGCGCAATCCCGTGCTGCTGCCGTGGTGCGTGTCCACCGCACGGCTGCATGCCCATCTCGGTGACCTCGATGCCGCACGGGACGCAGCCGCCCAGGCGTGGGAACGCGCGGTCGAGTGGGGTGCGCCGGTCGGCATCGGCCGGGCGTTGCGCGTGCTCGGCCGCTACACGCCCGGCCGCAAGGGGCTCGACCTGCTCCACGAGTCCGTGCAGACCCTGCACGCCAACCCGTACGAACGCGCCAAGACGCTGCTTCAGCTCGGTGCGCGCGCACGAGCCGATGGCCACACGTCGGCGCGACAGCACCTCGAAGAAGCCCACCGGCTCGCGACCCGCAGCGGTGCGCACGAGCTTGCCGGAAGAACCGCGCGGGAACTCGACGGGAATTCGCCCGCCATTCTCGTGGCATTGACCCGTGCCGAGTTCAAAGTCGCCGGTCTCGTCGTCCAGGGTCTCACCAACGCCGAGATCGCGGAAGCGCTCGCCGTGACCAGCAGAGCGGTCGAGAAGCACCTCACGAACTCGTTCCGCAAGCTCGGCATCCGGCGCCGCACCGAACTCGCGGGTGCGCTCGACCGGGCCTGTCCGCCGCCGGTGTGACGGCGTTGTGGCAACACCACCGACACATCTACGAATTTCTTGTACCGTCTTGCGGCACAGTGGAGTGACGGGGGAGTGACCGCGCGGTGGCGGTGCCGTCGTCTCAGCTGGTATCCGCCCAGCTCAGGGTGTTCGACCGCCATCTGGTGAGACGCGACCGAAACGTGCGACCGAAATGCTCGGACGGCACTCCGAACCCCCGATATCCCCCTACCACAACATTAGGGGTCACCCCTCACACCTCGTTGACCGGCTTCGGCAGATCTTCCTACGATTCATTCGTGTCAAGGTGAGATTCGGGAAATAAACCTAGATCACCTGCTGACCCGCTCAAGTTTCGTTCACACCGCTCCGAGTCGCGGAACCGAGTTCGACGAGATCGAGAGGGATACTCTCCGATGCACACTGTTGCCGCTGGTTCTCTCGCACACGACCACTTCAACGGCGCTTCCGTCGTTCCCGACGCCGACGTGTTCCGGTCTCTGCTGGAGCGGTCCGGCCTGTGCCTCGCCCGCCTCGACCTCGGGCTGCGCGTCGTGGAGGCCAACGACGACTTCGTGACGCAGTTCGGGCACTCCCGCGAGTCGCTCGTCGGCCGCAGCTTCTACGAGCTGCTGCACCCCGGCGTGCACGGCCCCATGCGCAAACAGTTCGACCGGCTGACCGAGGGCCGCCGGCAGCGCTTCGTCGAGCACCTCGCCGGCATCGGCCCGCGCCACGCCGTCTTCACCGGCGACATCACCGGCATCGCGGTGCACGACGCGCATGGCGACCTGGTGCAGTTCGTCGTCGTCGTGAACCCGGAGAAGGGCGAGCAGCCCAACGCCGTCGTCGTCGACCGCAACCGCATCCTCACCGAGCTCGACGCCCGCATCCTCGAGGGCATCGCCACCGGCGAGTCGACCGTCCGGCTGGCCTCGCGGCTCTTCCTGTCCCGCCAGGGCGTCGAGTACCACGTCGGCACCATGCTGAAGAAGCTCAAGGCCCCCAACCGCGCCGCGCTCGTCTCGCGCGCCTACAGCCTCGGCGTGCTCAGCGTCGCCAGCTGGCCGCCCCGGGTCTCCCCGGACTACATCAAGTAGGGCACGACCCGTGAACGCGCCAGTGGACGACCGGGTGGACGGGCCAGGGGAAGGCGCAGTGACCGCGCGGGTACGGGACGCGGTGCCCGACCGCGCGGAGGGCACAGCGGCCGCGCGAGCGCAGGACCCGTGGCAGGACGCGGTGCTGGACCGGGCGGCCGGAGCCGCCCGCGTGGGCGCCACCGGCCAGGACGAACGTGCCGACGCCCTCGACGCCGTCGCCGCCGCACTCGACCGCGAGACCGGCGAGCTCGTCGCGCTGGCGGAGTGGGAGACCAGGCTGCCCGCCGGCCGGTTGCGCGCCGAGGTGGGGCGCACCACCTTCCAGCTGCGCTCGTTCGCCGGGTACCTGCGTTCCGGCGCGGCCAACGGGGTCGTGGTCGACCACGCCGACCCCGACTGGCCGCCCGGCCCGCGACCGGACCTGCGGCGCGTGCTCGTCCCGCTCGGCCCGGTCGCCGTGTTCGGTTCCACGTCGTTCCCGTTCGCGTTCTCCGTGGCGGGCAACGACACCGCCTCCGCGCTCGCCGCCGGCTGCCCGGTCGTCTTCAAAGCCAGCCACAGCTATCCCGACCTCGCCGACCGCACGGCCGAGATCGTCGAAGCGGTGCTGCCCAAGGGCGTGTTCGCGCTGGTGCACGGCACCCGCAGGGCCCGCGAGCTCGTGGGAGACCCGCGGATCAAGGCCGTGGCGTTCATCGGCTCCGCCCGCGTCGGCCGCGAGCTGCACCACCTCGCCGCCACCCGGCCGGAGCCGATCCCGTTCTACGGCGGCTTCGGCAGCGTCAACCCGGTGTTCGTGACGCGCCAGGCCGCCGCCGTGCGGGGCGCGGAGATCGCCAAGGGCTTCGCCGCGGCGCTGGCGCAGTCGAGCGGGCAGCTGTGCACCAAACCCGGACTTCTCGTCGTACCAGAGGGTTTCGCCGGCCAGGTCGCCGCCGAGGTGCGTGCGCTGCGGGCGGAACCCCTGTTCAACCGGCTCGTGGCGAAGCGGTGTGAAACCGCCGTGGAAGCGCTCACTGCTTTCCTGGACGTGCTGGTGGAGGGCGGATCCACCGCCGGTGGGCACGCACCGACGTTGTTGCGCACCACCGCGGCCGACGTGCTGGCGGGGCAGACCGACGCGCTCACCGAGTGCTTCGGGCCCGTCGCAGTCGTGGCGACCTACCGCTCCAGCGCCGAACTGCTGGAGCTCGCCGCGACGATGCCGGGACAGCTGACCGCGACCGTGCACGGCGAGGACGACGACGTCCTGCCGGAACTGGTCGATGAGCTGACCGGGCGCGCGGGCCGGATCGTGTGGAACGACTGGCCGAACGACATCGCGACCACGCCCGCCATGCACCACGGCGGTCCGTGGCCCGCGACGACGTCGCCGTTCCACACCTCCGTCGGCGTGCGGGCCGTCGAACGGTTCCAGCGTCCCGTGGTGTTCCAAGGGTTTCCCCGCCGCTTCCTCCCGGAAGTGCTGGCGGACAACCGGTGAGGAAGGTCGGAGAATGCGCGCAGCGGTGGTCGCGGGACTCGGGTCATGGCTCCCGCCGCGAGTGGTCACCAACGACGAGCTGACCGCCAGGCTCGACACGACGGACGAGTGGATCCGCACCCGGATCGGCGTCGCCACCCGGCACGTCGTCGAACCCGGGATGGCGACGTCCGACCTGTCCGTCGAGGCGGCCAGGCGGGCCCTGCGCTCGGCCGGCGTGCCGGGCGCGGGCGGGGTGGTCCTCGCCACCACGACACCGGACCGGCCCTGCCCGGCCACGGCGCCGGAGATCGCGTCGCGGCTCGGCCTGGTCGACGTGCCCGCGTTCGACATCGCGGCCGTGTGCACGGGTTTCGTGTACGGCCTCGGCGTCGGCGCCGGGCTGATCAGCTCCGGGATCGTGGAGAGCCTCGTGGTGATCGGCGGTGACGCCTACTCCACGATCCTCAACCCGCAGGACCGCACCACGTCGGTCATCTTCGGCGACGGCGCGGGCGCGGTCGTGCTGCGGGCGGGCAGCCCGGACGAGCCTGGCGCGCTGGGCCCGTTCGACCTGGGCTCCGACGGAGAGCTGTCGGACCTCATCACGGTGCCCGCGGGCGGTTCCCGGCAGCGGTCGTCACGCGACGTCGTGCCGCACGGCGACAAGTTCTTCCAGATGGAGGGCCGCGAGGTCTTCGCCAACGCGGTCACCCGCATGGCCGCCGCCTCCCGCGCCGCGATCAAGCGCAGCGGGTGGGTGACGTCCGATGTGGACAGGGTGGTCGCGCACCAGGCCAACACCCGCATCCTCGACGCGGTGTCGGAGGAGCTCGGGGTGCCGCGCGAGAAGTTCATCTCCAACATCACCGAGGTCGGCAACACCTCGGCGGCCTCGATCCCGCTGGCGCTCGCGCACGGCGTGCGGGTCGGTGAGCTGCGGGCGGGGCAGAAGGTGTTGCTGACGGCGTTCGGCGGCGGGCTCACGTGGGGCGCGACCACGCTGGTGTGGCCGGACGTCAGCCTGGCGGACTAGTTCCGGCGGACTGGCGACGAGAACGGCCGGGAGGGGTGCCCTCCCGGCCGTTCGCCGTCGTCAGACCGGTCGTCAGACCGGGAGCACGCGGCGGAAGATCGGCACCGCGACCGCTGCCACGACCACGTGCATGACCATCAGCGCGAGCACGCCGATGACCGAGGCGCCCGGCAGGAAGAACACCGGGATGTCGGCGAGGAACGACAGCACGACCACGACGGGGACGACTTTGCCGAGCGTGCGCGCGGGATCTTTGGCGCGCTTGCGGATCATGGCCCACGCGACCGCGGCGACGATCACGCCGAGTGCGGTGAGCACGACGTAACCCTGTGGTTTCAGGCCTTCGACCGTGTCCGGGTCCGCGCCCAGCGCCTGCGCCAGGTACGACACGGCGGCGTTGCCGAGCGACGCGAGCGCGACGGCGGCGACGACCCCGAGCACGACCTTGCCCGTGCCGGTGCGGGTTTCTGTTGTCACGTGCGGATCTCCCTGCGTTGGTTGGTCAGCGCTGCTTCGGTACGGCGGGCATGCCGACGCGCACCCGGCGGGAGAGCTGCGCCGGGTCGGTGAGGAAGATGCTCTTGCGCTCGATCGAGATCCAGCCGCGCTGGGCGAAGTCCGCGAGCGTCTTGTTCACGGTGTCGCGCCGCGAGCCGACGTACTGGCCGAGCTCCTCCTGGGTGAGGTCCTCGACCATCAGCAGGCTGCCGCGGCGGTCGGTGCCGAAGCGGTCGCTGCCGAACCGGCCGGCCAGGCGCAGCAACGCCTTCGCGAGGCGGGCGGGCGCGTCCAGCTGCACCACGTCCATGCGCATCCGGTGCGACTCGCGCTGCCGGCGGGCGATGCAGCCCAGCAGCCGCTCGGTGATCTCCGGGCACAGCACGAGCCACTTCGTCAGGTCCGCGCGCGAGATCCGGCCCGCCCGCACGTCCGTGATCGCGACCGTCGTCGACACCGACGGGGCCGCGTCGAACAGGGTCGGTTCCACCACGACCTCGTTCGCGCAGTGGAAGTCCAGCACCAGCTCGCGGCCGTCGCTGGAGGTCACGCACGTCTTCGCCTTGCCCGAACGCAGCACGAACAGCTCCTCGGTGGGCACGCCCAGCCGCAGCAGCACGTCGCCGCGGCCGAACTCCACCGGCTCCAGCGAGCGGGCGAACCGGCGCCACGACTCCTGCGCGGGGGTGAGGACCGGTCGCTGGACCGCGAGCCGCTGAGGTGTGAGCGGCTGGGGTGCGGGCGGCTGGGGCGCGAGCAGCTGGGGTGCCACCGTCGACTCCACTTCGTTGCGCGACCGGACGTGCAGCCGACGTTAAGGCCACCGACACTGGCGTGGCGCAGGAGAACGCGGCGCAGCAGAACGCTGGGGATCTCCCCAGGTGCGGTCCTGGTTCCCTGTCAGGTGTGTGAAAGAGGGGAGCAGACCGTGCTGTTCGACGTCGGCCGCCTGCTGCACGAGGAGTTCCTCGCCGTCTACCGCGCGGCCGCCGCGGACTCCGACGGCTGGGAGGACGCCGCCGTCGCCACGGCGCACCGGGTCGGCGCGCGCCTGCGCACGGCCGAGGTGCCCGTCGCACAGGTGGTCGTGGCCCTGCGGTGCACGGACCGGTTGCTCACCGAGGCGATGCTCGACGAGCTCGGTGACGCCCGTGCGCTGGCCGCCGCGGGCACGCGCTGGCGGCCGAGCTGATGGCCGCGTTCCGCGCGGGGGACGACGGGCTGGCCGACGCGTTGCTCGCCGGCACCGCGCCCGAGGCCGACGTCAGTCCCTTCTACACGGTCGTCGCCGTGCGCGGCGGCATCCTCGACCGGGTCGCGACCGCGTTCCGCCGCAAGGGACCCGTGCTCGTGTCCGGATCCGGGCACCTCCTGCTGCCGCTGCCCGAGGTGGCCGCGCTGCCGGTGTGCCGGGACGTGCTGGAGGAGCTCGGCGTCGAGGTGTGGCTGTGCGTGGCGGAACGACCCGCGGCGCGGGTTCCGCTGGCCCGCAAGGAGGTCGACGAGATCGACGCGCTGGTGTTGTCGCTCGGGCGGCCACCGGGCGTGTACCGGATCGACGACATGCTGTTCGAGACCGCCGTCACCGGGACGCCGGAGGTCCGCGAGGAGCTGGGCCGGGTCGCCGCGCCGCTGCTCGCGAACCCGGTGCTGTGCGAGACGATCGTCGCGTTGCTCGACGCGGACGGCAACCGCGCGGAAGCTGTCAAGCAGCTGTTCATCCACCGCAGCACCATCGACTACCGGTTGTGGCAGGTGGAGCAGCTCACCGGGCTGTCCCCGGTCAACCCGCGTGACCTGGCCGTTCTGGGCACCGCGATCGCCATGAGCCGCGCGCACGCCCGGGGCTGACCGGGGTCGCGTTCCCCGGCCGAACCTCAAGACCTGCCCAAGGCGGCTGTGCCGGCCCGCGGCGGTTGCCTAGCGTCTGAACGCGTGACGACGACCGTGTTGGACAGGCCGGTGTTGGACAGGCCGGTGCTGGTGGACGGCAGCGCGCTCACCTGCGCCGTGATCGCATATCGTGCGTCCACTGAGGACAGTGCTGCCGCGCTCGTCGCGGTGGCACGGCAGTACGACGACCCGCTGGTGCTCGACGGCAGGCGCGGCGGTTGCCTGGTGCTGCCGTGCGAACAGGAGCCCGCGGCACTCGCGAAAACCTTGCACGGCAAGGCCGGCGGTGAGGTGTGGATGGGTGTCGCGCGGGCCCGGCGGCACGACGTCGCCCCGGCGCGGGCGACGGCCGAGGACGTGCTGCGCGTCGCGACCGGCCGGGCGCCTGGCGTCTACGAGCTGCGGAACGTGCTGGCGGACTTCGCGGTCCTGCGTCAGCCGCACGTGGCACGCAGGCTGAGCCGGATGATCGAACCCGTCGTCGCGCAGCCGTCGTTGGTGAGCGCGCTGCGGGCGTTCATCGCGCACGACGGCAACCGCGCGGCCGCCGCCCGTGACCTCGACGTGCACCGCAGCACGCTCGACCACCGGCTGCGGCAGGTCGAACGGCTCACCGGGTGCCGTCCGACCTCACCGCGCGCGTTGCTGACGCTGAGCACCGCGCTCACCGCCTGCTCGTGGTCCCGCTGAGCTACTGCTGCTGGGCCGCGACCTGCTCGCGCAGCCGGTCCTCCTGCGCCTTCAGCTCGGGCGTCATGACCTCCTCGAACGCCTCGGCGCCGTGGACCTGCCGGATCTCGACCGAGCCGGCGCGGAACGGGGCCTTCTTCAGCCACTCGACGGCGTCGGTGAGCGAGGGCAGCTCCCAGATCCAGTACCCGGCGATCAGCTCCTTGGTCTCGGCGAACGGACCGTCGATCACGGTCGTCGCGCCCTTCTCGTCGAAGTGCACACGGGCGCCCTTGGAGCTCGCGTACAGGCCCTCGCCCGCGAGCATCACGCCGGCCTTCACGAGCTCCTCGTTGAAGGCGCCCATCTCGGCCAGCTCCTCCGTGGTGGGCATGACGCCGCTCTCGGACTCCTCGGACGCCTTGACGATGACCATGAAGCGCATGTCGATCTCCTCGTGAACTCGTGTGTCCGGTGTGCGTTTCTACCCACGCGTCGATCGGGCGTCGGCGACTTTCGACAGCCGGGCACTGATTGTGACCGGCGTCACAACCGAGCTGCGAGACTACTCTGGGGAGCATGCGTGACGACGTCGAGTGGATCCTCGAGAACACCCAGGTCTGGGCGATCGTCGGCCTGTCCGACAACCCCTCCCGCGCCGCCCACGGCGTCGCCCGCTTCCTGCAGCAACGCGGCAAGCGCATCGTGCCCGTGCACCCCGCGGCCGAGACCGTGCACGGTGAGCAGGGATATGCCTCGCTCAAGGACATCCCGTTCGAGGTCGACGTCGTGGACGTGTTCCGCCGTTCGGAGGACGCGGGCCAGTTCGCCGACGAAGCCGTCGAGATCGGCGCAAAGGCCGTCTGGTTCCAGCTCGGCGTGGTCGACGACGAGGCGTTCCGGCGCACGAAGGACGCCGGTCTGCGGATGGTGATGGACGTGTGTCCCGCGATCGAGTGGCGCGGGCCCTGACTCCTTCACTACCCTTCGCTCGTCGTCTCCGGCACCTGGGGGTTCGGAGGCACTGAGCCTGGGGGGCTTGTTCTGCCATGCGCGTTGACATCGACGTGCTGCAGCCCGCGGATTCTCCGCGCCTTGGTGGCTGCAGCGACGAGTACGTTCGTGACCTCGCGTCCTCGGACGCACCGATCCCGCCCGTCGTCGTGCACCGGCCGACGATGCGGGTCATCGACGGCACACATCGGGTGAGAGCGGCCTTGCTGCGCGGTCAGCGCGTGGTCGAGGCCGAGTTCGTGGAGGGTTCGGCGGAGGACGCGTTCGTCCTGTCCGTCGAGCTGAACCTGACATCGTTGTCCACAGCCGACCGCGAGGCGGCGGCCAGGCGGGTGCTCCGGTCGCACCCGGAGTGGTCGGACCGCTCGATCGCGGCGGTCACCGGCCTCGCGGCCAAGTCGGTCGGCGTCCTGCGCAGGGCCGTCGGCGGGCTGGCACCGAGCAGGGTCGGCCGCGACGGCAAGGTGCGGCCGGTCAACAGCGCCGCGGGCAGGCGCCTGGCCGGTCAGCTGATCCAGGATCGGCCGACCGCGTCGTTGCGCGACGTCGCCCGTGCCGCCGGGGTGTCGCCGGGCACCGTGCGGGACGTGCGGCGCAGGCTCAGCCTGGGCCTCGACCCGGTGCCGGAACGCATGCGCGCCGCCGAACGCGCCGGCGTGGGCGTCCCGCAGGCTCGGGCCGAGGTGCGGGCACCGGACACGACGCTGCCGATCCTGCGGCGCGACCCGTCGTTGCGGTTCAACGAGCACGGCCGGCTGGTGCTGCGCTGGCTCGAGGCCCACGCCGTGTCGTCGGGGGAGTGGGCCGCGGTGGTCGACGGGGTGCCGTCGCACTGCCGGGAGCTGGTCGCGGACATGGCCCGCAGCTGCGCGGAGGCGTGGACCGAGATGGCCGACGCCCTGGAACGCGAGAACCGCGCCGCCGTCTGACCGGCGTCTGCAAGTACCACCAAGCACCTCGGATCCCGCCGCTACCTACCGCCAACCTGTTCGCCCCTCGCCGAACAGGTTGGCGGTAGGTAGCGGCGGATCGAGGGGTAGCTGGTGGTACTTGCAGACGCTTTCCGGCTAGCCGGCGAAGAGGATCTCGCTGATCTCGCCCAGCAGCTCACGGCCCGCCAGCGGACGGTGGCGGGCCAGCAGGCTGCTGAACACGGTCAGGTCGATGTGCACGGTCGCCGACTGCACCTGCCGGATGTGGTCGAGCAGGTCGGCGACCAGCTCGCAGGCGTGTTCCAGGTCGCCCGCCATGGCGTGCGCGAGTGCCCGGCGCAGGCCGAACCTGGTGCGGGCGCGCAACGCCACCGGGGCGATCAGCGGCAGCTGGAGGTCGAGGATCGAGGCGGCCTCGGCGTAACGGCCCAGGTCGTGGAACGACCACGCGGTCGTGATGGCCACCTGGTCGGGCACGCTCGTCGTGCCGTAGCGGGCCTCGCCGGCCTTCTGCTGCAGCCGGGAGGACCGCTCCAGCGCCTCCTCGCAGTACTTCGCGGCGCCGGCCAGCGCGAAGCCCTGCGCCTCCCGCAGTGCCGCGGCGGCCTGCACCGCCGGCGACCGGGACCGGCCCGCCTGGCGGGCGTGGTGGACCGTCAGCTTCGCGTCACCGCGGTACAGGGCGAACTCCGCCAGCCGCACCTGCGCGAACGCCTCCAGCTCGCGGTCACCGCCCTTGGTCGCGTACCGCACCGCCCGCCGGGTGAACTCGGCACCCGCCGCGTCGTCACCGTTCTCCTGCTCCATCCACCCCGCGTACTCGGCGTACTTCGCGGCCAGCAGCCACAGGCCCTGGCTCAGGCCGGGGTGGTCGGCCGAGCGCGCCATCGTGCTCAGCGTCTCCACCTGCGGCCGCAGCGACACCAGCACCGACTCCGGGCTGGAGCGGTGGCCGAGCATGCGGACGTTGCCGAACATGGCGTCGTAGGTCAGCAGCACCGTGTCGTCGGCGGGGATCGGGCGGGCCGGCGCGTCGGCGAGCGCCATCAGGCGGCCGTCGGCCTGCAGGGCGTCCTCGAACGCCTGCGCCATCTCCTGGGTCGGGCGGACCTGGCCGTTCTCTATCTTGCTGAGGTAGCTCTTGCTGTAGCGGACCAGTTCGGCGAGTCTGGTCAGCGTCAGCCCGCGCTCGGTGCGCAGGCGGCGTACCTCTTGGGCGAACGTGGGCGACACCTGGCTCACCCCCTCCCCGCCAGTCTGTCGCGCGCCAAACCTGTTCGAGGCAGATGTCCACGATTTGGCCATTCATTGACGATCAACTGGGCGTATCTGGAACGGTGGGCGATGGTTCCATGTGAAGCATGGCTACGACGTGTTCCGACTCCTCCTCGGCTGGTGTGGTGATGGTCTGGCAACGTTTGGCCACCAACGTGGTGCACCGTTCGCCGTGGTTCGAAGTCCGCAGCGACGACGTCGTCAAACCTGATGGCGGACATGGTGTGTACACGCACGTGGTGGCGCCCGCCTCGGTGACGGTCCTGGCGATCCGCGACGACGACCAGGTCGTGCTCACCAGACAGTGGATCTACACCCACAACGGCACCCAGTGGCGACTACCCGGCGGTGCCATGGACGAGACGGACGCGGGTCCCGCCGAGGCCGCCGTGCGCGAGCTCGCCGAGGAGACCGGCCTGCGCGCCGACAAGTGGGAACGGCTCGGCCAGATCCACGGCGCCGACAGCCTGAGCAACCACGTCGACCACATCTTCCTCGCCACCGGCCTCACCCAGGGCGAGGCTGCCCTCGAAGCCGGCGAGTCCGACCTGAGGGTCCGCACGATCCCGTTCCGCCACGCGCTCGAGCTCGTCCAGCAGGGCATGCTCCCGCACGCCGGCAGCTCCCACGCCGTGCTCGTCATGGCGTTGCGGCGCGCCACCGGCGGGCACGCTGTTTCCTGATCCAGCAGGAAACAGGAAACTCGTTCTCATCCGATTGGCCCGGACGCATTCTTGTGGCACACGAGAAACGCAGTCCGAAGTCAGTCGGAATGAGAAGGTGAATTCTCGATGAGAGTCCTCTGCTCACTCAACACCGTGGTGAAGGTCGCTGCGATCTGCCTCTTGGTCGGATTCGCGGTCGGAAGTTTCCTCACCGTATCGGTGATCTGACCCGACAACGGTCTGCGGTTCTCCCTCGTCAACAGGGAGGTGGAAACCGTGGAACCGCACTTCTTCGTCGAATTCCTGTCCGTTCTGCTGCTCGCGCTCGTCTAGGTCCGCGGACGTGGCGCCCACTGCACGCCGTACCCGCGCCCCTGACGGGGGTGTGAGAACTCCACGTCGATCTCACCGATCTCGTCGACGGGCAGTTTCTTGGGCCACGGCGTCAGATCATCGGTGTCGCGCGCCAGTGCCTCGTCGACGCGCCACACCGATTCGGGCAGGTCGTCCCGGTCGAACCGCACCCGCAACCGGAACGACTCGCACATGCGCTCCGGCCAGAACACGTAGGTCGGACGCATCGACTGTCCCCGCGGCACCCTCACCTCCAGTGCGAACTGGTGTGTTTGCCCCGTGTTGAGGGGTCGGGGCAAGCGCAGCTTCATGAGGAAGCGCCGCGGGGACGGCCGTTCGTGGCCGATGAGCTCCACCCCGTGCAACACCTCGATGTCCAGGTCGCCAGGCGCGCCCTCGGGCGTCGGGGACGGGATCGTGATGGACCACGCGATCTCGTTCACGCCGTCGGTGTCGGCCACGACGGTCCGGCGTTCCGTGCACGCGGGCGTCGGGCCGTCCAGCTTCAGCAGCGCGTCGAACTCCTTGACGTGCCACAGTTCGGACGGTGCCAGGTGCACCGTCGTCGGGGCCGGTTGCAGCGCCACCTCCACGAGGCGCTGCAACCCGGACTCCATCCGCCTGCGCACCGTGCGCGCGCCGCGGTCCTGCTGGCGCGCGAGCCATTCGATGCGTTCGTTGAGGAACCGGTACTGCGCGTCCTCGTGCAGCCCGAGCGGCGCCAGAACGGCGTTGCGGACCTCCACCGGGAAACCGCGGGCGGCGTTCGTGACCCACTCGCGCAGTTTCGTGCGCACCGCTTCCGCGCCGTCGGTCTCCACGATGCCGCACACCTGGCGCAGCGCCGGACCGACGTGCAGGTCGATTCCGGGAGTCTGCACACCGCGCCCTCGGCACAACGTGCGCAGTTCTTCCATCAGCTGCTCAGGTGAGACAGACATCCATCCTCCGTGCGGATTTCAGTTCGCCGGTCATGTCGGGCATACCTGCCCCGGCGTTACCGCGGACGCACCCATCCGGGTGAATGTGAAATATCGGCGGGTAAAGAAGCCGATCTACACCGTATGTCAAGATGCGCTCCCGCCGAACGACTGCTGTCCCGACCTCGTCGATCACGGTAACGTGCTGGTCACGGGCCCGGACTGCACCTCCTGTCCGGGCGTCCCTGCCGATGTGGAGGTCTTTTTCGTGCTGCGCACAATTCTGTCAGTCGTATCGGCGTTCGCGCTGATCAGCGGTGCTGCGCCCGCGGTGGCCGCACCCGTCGAGGGCGCCTATCTGCTCCAGTTCCGCACCACGTTGTCCGACGCGCAACGCCACCAGCTCAAGGGCCTCGGCGTGAAGCTGGGCGCGTTCGTGCAGGACGGCACCTACGTCGCGCGGATGACGAACACCGCGCGCGTCTCCCGGTTGAGCTACGTGCGGGGCTTGCAGCCGTTCGAGGCCCAGCCGCGGGTGATGACGCTGTCCGGGTCCGCCGACTACCTGATCACGCTGGTCGAGCAGAACGCCGACGACCAGAACGCCGTGGTGGCGCAGCTGAAGGCGATGGGCGCCCGCGTCGACACGGTCTCGGCGAGCCGCGAGCACATCCTGGCCCACCTCGACGCGGGTCAGGTGGCGAAGGTCGCGAAGCTGCCCGCCGTGCTCGCCGTCGACCCGGTGTCCGCGCCGGAGACCGACATGGCGATCTCGCGCGAGTCGTCCGGTGCCAACCACGTCGAGGCGGCGGGCGGCTACCGCGGCCAGGGCGTGCGCGGTGAGGTGATGGACGGCGGCCTGCGCACCACGCACCAGGAGTTCCGCGCCCGGCCGCCGTTGATGCACACCGCGAACTCGTCGAGCACCTCGCACGGCACCTCGACCTACGGCCAGATCTTCGCCTCCGGTGTCACGCCGGCGCAGCGCGGTCTGCTGCCCGAGGCGCAGGGCATCTTCGCCGTCTACAACTCCGGCGACCGCTACGCGCACACCGCGCGGCTGGTCGACCCGGCCGGGCGGTACCGGGCGGTGTTCCAGAGCAACAGCTGGGGCAGCACGCTCACGACCGCGTACAACTCCCTCTCGCAGGAGATGGACCGGATCGTGTTCGACCACGACATCCTGATCTGCCAGTCGCAGAGCAACGCGGGCACCCGCAGCTCACGTCCGCAGGCGTGGGCGAAGAACGTGCTCTCGGTCGGCGGCCACTACCACTACAACACCGCCTCGCGCACCGACGACAGGTGGAACGGCGGCGCGTCGATCGGACCGGCCGCCGACGGCCGCATCAAGCCGGAGCTGTCGAACTTCTACGACCGCATCGACACCACGTCGTCCACTTCGGACACCTCGTACACCACCTCGTTCGGCGGCACCTCCGGTGCCACGCCGATCACCTGCGGCAACGCCGGTCTGCTGTTCCAGATGTGGGCCGACGGCGTGTTCGACGGCGGTCCCGGCAAGGCCCGTGACGTGTTCACCGCGCGCCCGCACGCGGCCACGGCCAAGGCGCTGCTGATCAACACCGCCGACCAGCACGCGTTCTCCGGCACCACGCACGACCAGACCCGCACTCACCAGGGCTGGGGCACCGCGTCCGTGCGCAACCTCCACGACCGCGCGAAGGCGGGCGGCTGGAAGCTGCCCGTGCTGGTGAACGAGACCGACCTGCTCACCACCGGTCAGTCGCGCAAGTACACGGTGACGTCGAACGGCCAGACGCCGCTGCGCGCCACCCTCGCCTACACCGACCCGGCCGGTTCCCCGACCGCGGCGAAGGCGACCGTCAACGACCTGACGCTCAAGGTCACCGCCCCCAACGGCACCGTCTACTGGGGCAACAACGGCCTGCTGGCCGGCAACTGGTCCACGTCCGGCGGTGCCGCGAACACCATCGACACCGTGGAGAACGTCCTCATCCAGACGGCCGCCGCAGGCACGTGGACCGTCGAGGTCATCGCGACGGCGGTCAACGTCGACGGCCACCGCGAAACGGCGGCTACCGACGCCGACTACGCCCTCGTCGTCTCCTAGGAGCGCACGCGGGGAGCTTTCGTACTCTCCAAGCGCACGAAAGGCCCCCGCGTGCCGGTCACGCGGAGGCCCTTCGTTGCCTGGTGGTCACGCGGGGGCCCCGCGTGACCACTCACTCGAAGCGGGTGGGGTCGCCCGCGCCGTAGCGGATGATCGCGGCCTCGCCGTCGGAGAAGTCCACCACCGTGGTGGGCGTGGTGCCGCACTCGCCTGAGTCGATCACCGCGTCCACCACGTGGTCGAGCCGTTCCTTGATCTCCCAGCCCTGCACCAGCGGCTCCGCCTCGTCGGGCAGCAGCAGGGTGGAGGTCAGCAACGGCTCGCCCATCGCCTGCAACAGCGCCTGCGTCACCACGTGGTCCGGGATGCGTGCACCCACCGTCTTCTTCTTCGGGTGCATCATCCGGCGCGGCACCTCCTTGGTGGCGGGCAGGATGAACGTGTAACCGCCCGGCGTGGACGCCTTGACCGCGCGGAACACCGCGTTGTCGACCTGCACGAACTGCCCGAGCTGCGCGAAGTTCTCGCACATCAGCGTGAAGTGGTGCTTGTCGTCGAGCTTGCGGATCGAGCGGATCCGGTCGATGCCGTCCTTGTTGCCCAGCCGGCAGCCCAGCGCGTAACAGGAGTCCGTCGGGTACGCGATCAGGCCGTCCTCCTGCAGGATCCGCACGGCCTGGTCGATCGCGCGCTTCTGCGGGTTGTCCGGGTGGACGTCCAGGTACTTCGCCATGGCCGCGCAGTCTAGGCCGATCAAGGTTTGAGCAGCACTTTGACCATCCCGTCGGCCTTCTTCTGGAACGTCTCGTACGCCTTGGGCGCCTCGGCGAGCGGCAGCCGGTGCGTGGCGAAGTCGTCCACGCCCAGCGGGTCGCCGTCGGTCAGCAGCGGCAGGATCTCCGGCACCCAGCGCCACACGTTCGCCTGGCCCATGCGCAGCTGGACCTGCTTGTCGAACATCGTGAGCATCGGCATGGGGTCCGCCATGCCGCCGTAGACGCCCGAGATGGAGATCGTGCCGCCACGCCGCACGATCTCGATGGCCGTGTGCAGCGCCTTGAGCCGGTCCAGGCCCGCCTCGAGCATGAACTTCTTCGCCACGACGTCCGGCAGCAGGCCGGTGAACTGCTGCGCGGCCTTCGCGACCGGTGCGCCGTGCGCCTCCATGCCGACCGCGTCGATCACCGCGTCCGGCCCGCGGCCACCGGTGAGGTCCCTGACCACCTCGGCGATGCGCTTGCCGGCTCCGCGCAGGTCGATCGTCTCGACGCCCCTCGCCTTGGCGCGGGCGAGGCGTTCGGGCACTAGGTCGATGCCGATCGCCCGCACACCCCGGTGCATCGCGACCCGGCACGCCATGTCACCGATCGGGCCGAGGCCCAGCACCGCGACCGTGCCGCCTTCCCGCACGCCCGCGTACTCGACCGCCTGCCACGCCGTGGGCAGCACGTCGCTGAGGTAGACGAACCGGTCGTCCGACGGACCCTCCGGCACCTTGATCGGCAGGCTGTTGCCGAACGGAACCCGCAGGTACTCGGCCTGACCGCCGGGCACCTGGCCGTAGAGCTTCGTGTACCCGAACAGGGCCGCTCCCGACCCGTACTCGCGCACCTGGGTGGTCTCGCACTGCGACTGCAACCCCTGGTCGCACATGAAGCAGTGGTTGCACGAGACGTTGAACGGGATCACCACCCGGTCGCCGGGTTTGAGCTCGGTGACCTGCGCGCCTACTTCTTCGACGATGCCCATGGGCTCGTGTCCCAGGATGTCGCCCTCGGTGAGGAACGGCCCCAGCACCTCGTACAGGTGCAGGTCCGAGCCGCAGATGCCGCTGGACGTCACCTTGATGATGACGTCCTCTGGTTCCTTGAGCGCCGGGTCCGGCACGCTGTCGACCCGGACGTCCCGTTTGCCGTGCCAAGTGACTGCCTTCATGCCCACTGGCGTTCCCCGGTCGTTCCCATTGATAACCTGGGAGGACTTTCTTTCCCCGGTTTTGGAGACCCTCAGCGATGCTCGACCGTGCCGTCGTCGACGCCCTGTTCCCCTCGGACCTGCCCGAGCCGTCCCACTGGGAGGAGCAGTACCCGCCCCGCGGGCTGGCGGAAGGCGCCAAGGTCACCCGTCTGGGGCCGTCGCCGACCGGGTTCCTGCACATCGGCGGCCTCTACGTCGGCATGATCGACCGCGACATCGCCTCCCACTCGGGCGGCGCCTACATCGTGCGCGTCGAGGACACCGACCAGGCCCGTGAGGTCCCCGGCGCCGTCGACCAGTTCAACCGCGCGTTCGCCTACTTCGGCATCCAGCCCGACGAGGCCGACGAGGTCGGCGCCTACGGCCCGTACCACCAGTCGCAGCGCGAGCAGGTCTACCTGACCTACGTGCGTGAGCTGCTGCGTTCCGGCAAGGCGTACCTCTGCTTCGCCACGAAGGAGGAGCTCGCCGACATCACCGCCCGCCAGCAGGCGACGAAGCTCCCGACCGGCTACTACGGCCGCTGGGCGCTGTGGCGTGACAAGACCGCCGAGGAGGTCCAGGAGGCGCTGGACGCCGGCCGCCCGTACGTCGTCCGCTTCCGCTCGCCGGGCAAGGCGGGGGAGCGCACCTCGTTCGTGGACGCGATCCGCGGTCAGCTGGAGCACGAGGCCAACCGCAACGACGTGGTCATCCTCAAGGCCTCCGACTCCTCGCCGCGCCTGCCCACCTACCACTTCGCGCACGCCGTCGACGACCACCTGATGCGCGTGAACCTGGTGATCCGCGGCGAGGAGTGGATCTCCTCGGTCCCCACCCACCTGCAGCTGTTCGACGCACTCGGCTTCGAGCGCGTCGAGTACGCCCACATCGCGCCGCTGATGAAGCAGCAGGGCGGCTCCCGGCGCAAGCTCTCCAAGCGCAAGGACCCCGAGGCCTCCGTCGAGTACTTCATCGAGGCCGGCTTCCCGGCCGAGGCCGTCCAGTACTACCTGCGCGGCCTGGTGAACGCCCGCCTGGCCGAGCTGCCGCTGGCGGAGGCCCTGGAGGCGCCGCTGTCGCTGGCCGAGTGCGGTGTGGCCGGGCCTCTCGTCGACCTGGTGAAGCTCGACGACATCTGCGCCGACTACGTGGCCACGCTGTCCGGCGAGGAGATCGTCGACCGCATCTCGGTGTGGGCCGCCGCGTACGACCCCGAGCTGGTCGAGGTGCTGTCGTCGTCCCGCGAGGAGGCGCTGGCGGCCCTGCAGGTCGAGCGCGGCCCGGAGGTCAGCAACCCGCGCAAGGACCTCCGCAAGTGGTCCGACTTCCGGTCGGCCTACGGGTTCTTCTTCACCTCGCTGTTCGAGCTGGTCACCGACCGCACCGACGAGCGGCTCGGCGGGTTGTCCCCGGAGCTGATCTCGGCCTTCGCGGCGGACTTCGCGGACGGGTACGCCGACCTCGAGGACGGCCAGGAGTGGTTCGGCCAGATCCGCGAGCTGGCGGCCAAGCACGGGTTCGCGCCGAACCCCAGGGAGTTCAAGAAGAACCCGGACTCGTACCCCGGCTCGATCAAGGAGGCGGCGCAGCTGATCCGCGTCGCGCTGACCGGGTCGATGCGGAGCCCGGACCTGCACGCGATCGCGCGGACGCTGGGCAAGGACGAGGTGCTGCGCCGGGTGCGCGCGCTCGTCGGCTGACGCTCGGTCTCAGTCGTTCGCGGCCCTCGGATCCTCGCGGAGCCGAGGGCCGTTCGCTGTCCGGAAGCCTGCCCACCTCCGGGCGGCCTCGGTGACGTCGGTGCCCGCGAACCTCCGTTCCCACAGGCACACCAGCGAGGCGGCGAACGCGGTGACTGCCTCGGTCGGAGCCGAGCGGAACGCGTCGAACTGCGCAGCGGCCCACTCCTCGGCCTGCGCGGGATCGTGCCCTTCCGCCACGAGCCGCACGACGACGAACGCCGGGTCGATCCACGCGGCACCTGTCCGCCACCACGCCCAGTCGACGACATGCGCCGATTCGGTGATGAGGATGTTCAACGGGTTGAGGTCGGAGTGCACCAGCGTCGAGCCGTGCATGTACTGCGGTGCCCGCGCCGCCAACCCGTCAGCGTTCTCCCTGCCGAGCGCCGTGACCCAGTGATCGGCGATTCTCCGGTCGGTTGTCGGAGCGGTGATGGCGCCGATCCGCCTCACCGCATCCGCCACCAACGGCAGGTCAGCCGAGTTCGGCGTCAGGTCGGCGTGCCGGCCTGGCACGTGCTCGAACCCGAGCAGCAGCCAGCCGTCCTGTTCGACCTGCCACCGCAGCTTCGGTGCCAGTTCCCGGGGCAGCAAGGGGTTCACGAGTGCCTCGTTGCGGTGCATGAATGCCTGCGGGCTGTTCGTGCGGCCGCCTTTGCAGAACACCAAGCCGTCTGCGGTGCGCAACGAGGCCGAGAACGCCGAGTTGCGTCCAGCAGAGGAACTTTCCGCCTCAACTACGACGCCGGTGTGCGCCTGCACGGCAGCTCGCACGTCCAGGGGTAGCGCCTGCCAGGCGAGGCGGTCGTTCATCTGCGTCCTCAGATCCGGTGTGGAGACGGGTCGTCGCCTTGGCCGCAGCTGGTGCAGCCCGAATGGCACTGCGAGCAGCGTCCGCCGCCGGCCGCCCACAACTCCGGGTGGAGCGGGAGCCCTGCTGCCTTGATCGCCTCCACCGTAGGCCTGAGGACGTTCGCTGTCGCGCGACGCTCTGGTGCCACGAACTCGTCCGGCACGTGGTGGATGAACCGGCCGGCCACCCGTTCGCAGAACTCGGCGTAGTCGTGGGTGTTGAGGATGAACTGGTGCCATCCGAGGTCGACCTGCCTGCTTGGCCGGAACCGCTGATGTGGGTTGGCCGCGCACACCGTGAGGAAGCTGAGCATGTCGGTGATGATCCGGTCTGCCTCGATCGGGTTGATCGAGTGATCCACGGCAAGTTGGAGGCGCAGGCGGTGCCGCACCTCCGTGGCGATGGCCGCCTGAGGATGGGCGATTGCCTTTGTCATGAGTCGTCTCCTGGTCCAGGTCTGCAAGACTGGTGAGCTGTTGTCCTGCACACAGCCTGGTCACCGCCGGTCTGAGCGGGAAGGAACAGGTGGTGCACTTCCGTGGCACTTGCGGCGCACGTACCCGTGGAGCCGTGGTTGCATGGCCTGGGGAGGTCATCGCTATGGGGTCGCTGGCTCACTGGACAGGCCGTGAGACGCGCGTGCTGCGTCGGGCACTTCGCCTCAGCGTGCGTGCTTTCGCCGAACACCTGGGCATCGGCGTCCGCACCGTCACCAAGTGGGAGTCGCTCGGCACGGGCACCACACCGCGCCCGTTCATGCAGTCCATTCTGGACACCGCGTTGTCCACCGCGGACGCCGAGGCGAAGCAGCGGTTCGAACTGCTCCTTCGGCAGGACGGTGAGGTTCCCGCGCGTGAGTACTACCGGAGTGGCCCGCGTCAATGGGACTACGAGACGTGGATTGACGACCTCGGACGCGCTGCTGCGTGCCTCGCTCGCCAGGACTTCGGGTTCGCGGCCAGCCTCATCGACCGCTGGCTGCACCGGTTCAACCCGCAGGAACTCGACCTCCAGGGTCGGTACCTGCACGCCCGATCGCTCGTGCTGCTCGGTGACCTGCAGCGCGACCGAGGCGACACCCGTGGACCGTTGTCGGCCCGGCACACCTACCGCTGTGCCCACGAGCTCTTCCGCGACCTGGACGTGCCCAGGCGTGCGGCACAGGTCGAGCTGTCACTCGCGGTCGTCGAGGAGATGAACGGCCGGCTCGATCTCGCTGCTCGCAGGTACGAGGCACTGACGGTGGACGCACGTCTCAGCCCACGCGATCGCGCCCGCGCGCTTCTGTGGGTCGGCACAGCGCTCAGCAAGAAGGGTGTCAACGTCCACGCGGTCAAGGTCATGACCGAGGCGATCCATCGCTTCGAACAGCTCGAAGAGCCCGAGGACTGGTCGGTCGCACATCAGAAGATGGCCCTCGCCCATCGCGGTGCCGGCGCCCTCGGCGCGGCTTCGAGCTACCTCGACGTGGCACTCACGAACCGCTCCGCCGACTCGCCGATGCAACGCGTAAGGCTGCACACGGCCCACGCCCACGTCCTGCTGTCCGACCACGCCACCTCGGCCGACGGCCTGCGCCTGCTCGATGAGGCGGCGCGCACCTCCCGCAGGTTCGGCATGTTTCATCAACTGACCAGCATCGAAGCTGTCCGCAGTGCCTTCGAGTACGTCAACTAGGAGCACCTCGCCGTGACCGAGCCCTTCAGCGACGACCAGCGACGCGCCGCCGAGATCATCTGGGACTACCACCAGATGGGCCACGAGCCACGACCCGCGGACGTCGCGATCGGCCTCGGCAGCCACGACCTGGGTGTGGCGACCTTCGCCGCGGAGCTCTACCACGCCGGTCGGTTTCCACTTCTCGTGTTCACCGGCGGCAACAGCCCGACGACCGCGGCGCGTTTTCCACGCGGCGAGGCCGTGCACTACCGCGAACACGCCCTGGCGCTCGGCGTGCCCGACGCCGCCATCCTCGTCGAGCCGGAGGCAGGCAACACCGGCCAGAACATCTCCCTGACCCGCGCCCTGCTCGCCGACCGCGGTCACGCGCCACGCTCGGTGCTGCTGATCTCCAAGCCGTACATGGAGCGTCGTGCGTACGCCACCTGCCGCAAGGTGTGGCCCGAGGTCGACGTCTCCTGCACGTCCGAACCGCTGAAACTCGACGACTACGTCCGGTCGATCGGCGATGAGAAGCTCGTGGTGGACATGCTGGTCGGCGACCTGCAACGTGTGATCGAGTACCCGGCGCTGGGCTTCGCGGTGGAGCAGGACGTGCCGGACGACGTCCTGGAGGCGTACGACCACCTCATCACGGCGGGTTTCGACAGCCGACTGCTCTGACGCCCATCAGATCGACACGCCTAAGGGCACACCTGCGTACGCCGCCCACCTCAAAATCCTCGATCAAAACCCCACACAAACGCACAGGCCCGGTATGAGAACTTCGTCCGGGGAGGTTCCGGAACAAACTCGTGAGAGCGTTCCCATTGACGCAGGCGTAACACGGAGTTGAGGATCGGCGGCATGCATTGGAGAAGCACGCTCGCCGCAGTGCTGGGGCTGACGCTCGCCGCCAGCGCGACGTCGGCGGCCACCGCGCAGGAAGCGCAGCACTGGCCGCCGAAGCAGACGGTCATCGGGCAGCCCCGGACCGAGCACGGGTGTGCTCGCATCGAGAGGTCCTTGCCCGAGCTCAAGGACTGGCCCAAGGTCGACAGCCAGCTGGATGGCGACCGCAGGGACGAGGCGCGCATCAAGGCGATCCTCAAGGACATGACGCTGGCCGAGAAGGTCGGTCAGATGACGCAGCCGGAGATCGCCGCGATCACGGCCGAGGACGTCAAGAACTACGGGTTCGGGTCGGTGCTCAACGGCGGCGGCAGCTTCCCCGGTGGCAACAAGCGGGCCACGCCGCAGGACTGGCTGACGCTGGCCGACGCCTACTGGGAGGCGTCGAAGGCGAGCCGCACCAAGATCCCCGTCATCTGGGGCATCGACGCGGTGCACGGCAACAACAACGTCTTCGGCTCCACGGTCTTCCCGCACAACATCGGGCTCGGCGCCGCGCACGACCCGTGTCTGGTGCGCGACATCAGTGAGGCCACGGCCGAGCAGATCCGTGCCACGGGCCAGGACTGGGCGTTCGCGCCGACGCTCGCCGTCGTGCAGGACGACCGGTGGGGCCGCACGTACGAGGGCTTCTCCGAGGACCCGCGCATCACCCGCGCGTACGGCTACGAGGCCGTGAAGGGCTTGCAGGACAACGCGAAGAAGCGCATCGGCTCCGACGGCGTGATCGCCACCGCCAAGCACTTCATCGGCGACGGCGGCACGACCGGCGGCAAGGACCAGGGCGTCAACGCCTCGTCCGAGAAGGACATGATCAACATTCATGGCCAGGGCTACTACGGTGCCCTCGCCGCGGGTGCGCAGACGGTGATGATCTCGTTCAACAGCTGGACGAACGACGTCATCAACGAGGGCAAGGTGCACGGCTCCAAGTACGTGCAGACCGGCATCCTCAAGGGGAAGATGGGCTTCGACGGCCTGCTCGTCGGTGACTGGAACGGCCACGGCCAGGTTCCGGGCTGCACGAACGGCAGCTGCGCGGCGGCCATCAACGCCGGCCTGGACATCCTCATGGTGCCGAACGACTGGAAGGCGCTCATCACCAACACGATCGCCCAGGTCGAGGCCGGTGAGATCCCGATGGCGCGCATCGACGACGCCGTCACCCGCATTCTGCGCGTCAAGCTGCGCGCCGGTGTGTTCGAGTCGCCGAAGCCCTCACAGCGCGAGCACGCGGGTGAGCAGAAGGCGTTGCTGCACAAGGAACTCGCTCGCGAGGCCGTGCGCGAGTCCGCCGTGCTGTTGAAGAACGACAAGCGCGTGCTGCCGATCTCCAAGCGCAGCAAGGTCCTCGTCGTCGGCAAGAGCGCGGACAGCATCTCCAACCAGACCGGTGGCTGGACGCTGAGCTGGCAGGGCACCGGCAACACCAACGCCGACTTCCCGAACGCCACCAGCATCCTCAAGGGCATCCAGGACAGCCTGGGCGCCGCCAACGTCACGTTCGCCGAGACCGCGGAGGGTGTCGACGCGAGCCAGTTCGACGCCGTCATCGCCGTCATCGGTGAGACGCCGTACGCGGAGGGCGTGGGTGACCTCGGCAAGCGCTCGTTCGAGGCCGCTCGCCTGCACCCGCAGGACATCGCCGTGCTGGACAAGGTCTCCGGCAAGGGCAAGCCGGTCATCACCGTCTACGTCGGTGGCCGCGCGCTGTACATGAACAAGGAGATCAACCGCTCCGACGCGTTCGTGGCGGCCTGGCTGCCGGGCACCGAGGGCCAGGGCATCGCGGACCTGCTGATCCGCGGCAAGCACAACGGGTTCAGCGGCAAGCTGTCCTACTCGTGGCCGGCCGAGGCCTGCCCGGCGCTGCCGGGTGAGCCCGCCAAGAAGCCGCTGTTCAAGCTCGGCTACGGCCTGCGCGACTGGCAGACCGGCAACGTCGGCACGCTCGACGAGACCAGCCCCGGCGCCCTGTGCTCCGGTGGCGGCGGTGGCACCGCGACCGAGGACCTGGAGGTCTTCAACCGCACCGACGTCGCGCCCTACCAGTCGATGATCGGTTCCGCGGAGAACTGGGGCGGCACCGTGATCGGCCCCGACGGCCAGGCCTCGCACGCCGAGATCAACGTCGTGCAGTCCGACGTCAACGTCCAGCAGGACGCGCTCAAGACGACGTGGACCGGCACCGGCCCGGCGCAGGTCTACCTGCAGAGCCCGGCCGTGAGCGACCTGCGCGGCTACGGCAACGCCAACGCCGCCATCCAGTTCGACGTGATCGTGCACGCGGCCCCGGCCAACCGCACGGTCATCAGCACGCACTGCCAGTACCCGTGCATGGCCGAGATCGACGCCACGCAGGCGTTCCGCAACCTCCCGATCGGGCAGAAGGCGACCGTCAAGGTGCCGGTCTCCTGCTTCTCCGACAAGGGCTTGGACCTGGAGAACGTCAACACGCCGTTCCTCGTCTACACCGACGGCGCGTTCCAGGCCTCGTTCGCGAACGTGCGGTGGGTGCCCAAGGCGGGCGCCGACCCGGACGCCTTGCCCTGTACGTGAGGCAGAACCCTTGACGAGCCCCGCCGGCACCCTCGCCGGCGGGGCTCGTTCCTATGTGGACTCCAGCAGGAACCTCGCCGCCTTCTGGGCCTGCCGAGCCGGTTCCGACGACACCGTGATCGCCGTGTTCGTCATCGCGCCCTCGAACAGCAGGAAGATCGAGTCCGCCACCCACGCCGGCTTGCCCATCCCCGCCACCATCGCCGCGATCGCGCCCCGCACGCCGGACTTCTGGTGGCGCACGACCGCCGTCACGCGGTCCGACGACGGCCCCAGCTCCGCGTAGGAGTTGATGAACGCGCAGCCGCGGAAGTCCGTCGTGCCCGACGCGTCCGCCATCCAGTCGAACACCGCCAGGACCTGCTCCACCGGCGTCGACGCGCGCTGCACGTACTTCATCGTCTCGGCCGTGATGGCCTCCTCCCGCTTGCGCAGCACCTCCTCGACCAGCGCCTCCTTGCCGTCGAAGAGCGAGTAGAGCTTCTTCAGCGAGACGCCGGCCTCCGCGCGCAGCTCGTCCATGCCGACCGCGTGCGCGCTCTTCGCGTAGAAGAGCCGGTCAGCGGCTTGCAGGACCCGTTCGCGGACCTCTGTGTCCGTCGTCACCCTCATCACCTCTTGCCGTGGAGAACGCTCGTTCTCTACCTTAGCACCCATACCGGAGAACGAGCGTTCTCCACGGAGTCGGAGGAGACGGAAATGTCGAAGATCGTGCTGGTTCACGGACTGTGGCTCACCGCGGGCAGCTGGAAGAACGTCGCCGAGCGGTTCGAGGCCGCCGGCCACGAGGTGCTCACCCCGACCTGGCCCGGCTACGGCGAGGTGGCGCAGATGCGGGCCCACCCCGAGGTCGCGAACGGCCTGGGCGTCGTCGAGATCACCGACCACGTCGAGAAGTTCATCCGCGAGCACAACGCGGAGGACGCGATCATCATGGGCCACTCGTTCGGCGGCCTGATCACGCAGAAGCTGCTGGACCGGGGCCTGGGCAAGGCCGGTGTCGCGATCCACTCGGCGCCCGCCAAGGGCACGCTGGGCCTGCCGTTCTCGTCGATCAAGGCGGCGTTCCCGGTGCTGAAGAACCCGGCCAACGTGCGGCGCAACGTCGAGCTCTCGCCGGCTGAGTGGCACTACGCCTTCACGAACACCCTGCCCGCCGACGAGGCGGAGGCGTTGCGGCAGCAGTTCGCGATCACCGCGCCCGGACGCCCGCTGTGGCAGGCCGCGACCGCGAACTTCACCACGCACAACGCGACCAAGGTCGACCTGAAGAACCCGGACCGCGCGCCGCTGCTGTTCATCGCGAGCGAGGGCGACAACGTCGTGCCCGCGTCGATGAACCGGGAGAACGCCCGGAGGTACAAGGGGCCCGCGATCACGGAGATCAAGGAGTTCCCGAACCGGCCGCACTTCGTCATGGGCACGCCGGGCTGGGAAGAGGTCGCCGACTACGCGCTGACCTGGGCCGACAAGTTCTAGCGGCCGGGTGTGTCGAGGTCCACGGGCTCGCCCCTGATGGCGGTCACCGCACCGCCCGTCTGCGCGGCGAGCCAGACCTCGAAGTCGTCCGGGTCCTTCGTGAGCACGGTGAAGGTGACGTCATGACCGTATTCGGTGTCCGCGACGTGGTACCCGGCCGCGCGCAACGCGTTCTCCAGCTTCCCCGCCTGGTCGTGGTCCACGGCCAGAAGGACGCTCTCGTGCCGTTCGCGGGTCAACGTGCCCAACGCGTCGATGGCCTCCGACACGGCTCGTCCGTACGCACGGACGAGACCTCCGGCGCCGAGCTTTATGCCGCCGTAGTAGCGGGTGACGACAACGGCCGTGTCGACCAGATCGCGCCGTGTGAGCACCTCCAGCATCGGCACCCCGGCGGTGCCGGCGGGTTCGCCGTCGTCGGAGGAGCGCTGGGTGTCCGCGGTCCGGAACGCCGTGCAGTTGTGCGAGGCCTGCCAGTGCTCCTTGCGGACACGGGCGAAGAACTCGGACGCCTCCTGGTCGGTGGCGACGCGGGCGACGTGGCACAGGAACCGCGAGCGCTGGATCTCGATCTCGTGCGTGCCGTCCCGCCTGATCACCTTCACGGTTCGATTGTCCTGCGCCTCTCGGCCTCGCCGAACAGGGCGTCCAGCTCGGCCGGCGGCACTTCCTCCAGCTGCTCGTAGGTGCACTCAGCGGCTGTTTTGTCCTCACGGAACCGAACGAGCCGTGCGGTGTGGCGGAACCGTCCGCCCTGCACGTGCTCATAACGCACCTCAGCCACACGGGTCGGCTCCAACAACACGACCTGCAACTGCTTCGACGGGTTCCACCGGCTGTTCATACCGGGACCCTCGTACGTCGCCCACGCGCTCCACGGGTGCTCGGCCGGGTTCAGCAGCGGCTTCAGCTCCTCGACCAGCTCCCGGCGGCGGGCGGCGGTGAAGCTGCTGGCGACGCCCACGTTGCGCAGCTCGCCGTCCTGGTGGAGGCCGAGCACGAGGGAGCCGACCGTCTCGCCGTCCTTGTGCAACCTGTAGCCCGCCACCACGCAGTCGGCCGTGCGCTCGTGCTTCACCTTCCACATCACGCGCTTGTCGGGCTCGTAGACGCCGTCGGCCGCCTTGACCATCACGCCGTCGAACCCGGCGCCCTCGAACCGGGTGAACCAGTCCTGCGCCACGCCGGGATCCGTCGTGGACGGTGTCAGGTACACGCCGGGGACCTCGCGGACGGCCTCCTCGAGCATCCCGCGCCGCTGCGCCAGCGTCAGCCCGGTCACGTCCTCGTCGCCGAGGGCCAGCAGGTCGAACGCCACGAAGCTCGCCGGGGTCTCGACGGCGAGCTTGCGCACCCGCGAGGCCGCCGGGTGCAGCCGCAGCTGCAGCACGTCGAAGCTCAGCCCGTCCGGTGTGACCAGCACGATCTCGCCGTCGACCACGCACCGCGGCGGCAGCGCGTCGCGCAGCAGCTCGACGACCTCGGGGAAGTAGCGGGTCAGCGGCTTGTCGTTGCGGGAGCCGAGCTCGATCTCGTCGCCGTCGCGGAACACGATGCAGCGGAAGCCGTCCCACTTCGGCTCGTAGTGCAGCCCGTCCCCGCGCGGCAGCTCGGGCACGGACTTGGCGAGCATCGGCTTCACCGGAGGCATCACGGGCAGGTCCACCTCCGGAGCCTAGGCCGTGTCCTGCCGATCCGTTCGATGAGAGTCACGGGCGAGATCGGCAGGACACGGCCTCGGGTCAGCGCAACGACACCGCGAGCTTTTCGAGCTCCCGCACGTCCGCGTCCATGCCGTCGTCCTCGGGGATCGCCAGCGCGAACGGCCTGCGCAACGTCACCGCGCCCGCCCTGCGCGTCTCGAGGCCCGCTCGCAGCCGGTCGGCCAGCGGCAGGTCGTCCGGTGTCTCCGCGATGTACGGGCTGATCCGCACCAGCCCGTCCCGGCACTCGATCACCCGCCGGTAGTAGCGCCGGTGCACACCCCGCAGCGAGAGCGCGTCCCGTTTGGACGGCACCCGGTGCAGCGCGTCCTCGGGGAACGACTGGTTGAGCAGCGTCCACAACGGACCGAGCCGGTGGTAGGCGCGCAAGTGCCGCAGCCAGAGCTTGGTGGCGGCTACCCGCATCGCCGCGATCGGGTAGATGACCCCGACCACGCACAGCAGCACGCCGGGCAGCAGGAACCACACGGCGGTGGTGAGCAGCCAGCGGGGGAGCGGCTCGCCGAAGTAGCGCGAGACGTTCGACGACACGAAGATCGCGTCGGCCGGCACCAGCAGCGCGAGGCCGGTCGAGGTGATCAGCAGACCTCTGCGCAGCCGCGGTTCGGCACCGCGGGCGTACCGGCGGGCCCACACGAACATCGTCGCGAACCCGTAGAGCAGGTAACCGTTACCCAGCGCGTAGAACACGGTGATCGCCAGCACGCCTGTCGGCCCGCCGCCCAGCGAGTTCGGCACGCGCGCCGCGGCCACCCGCAGCTCGTCCGGGATCGAGAGCACCGCCCACGTCATGACCGAGATGCACGCGAGGAGCGGCACGAGCTGGATCGACGCCTGGATGCGCGCCTTGCGGTCGTCCAGCGCGGAGAAGATGAAGAAGCAGATCAGGCCGTACACGCCGACCTGCAGCATCGAGTGCTGGATCAGCTGGCACACCATCGGGTCGAGCCCGAGGAACCAGCGCCCGTTCGCCGCCGCCCGCCCGAACGGGTAACCGATCGCCCAGCCGGCCACGAGCACCGTGACGGCGTGCAGCCGCGGGTCGTGCGGGCGCCGGACCAGCAGGTACAGCACCACCGCCAGGGCGGAGAACGCGACGATGCCCTGCGTCTCCTTGAGGTACTCCACTACAGCCACCCGATCCGGTCGGCGAGGGACTTGGCCATCCGGCGCGCCGGGCCCTCCGAGTTGCGTGGTGCGACCTTGTCCAGCACCGACGCCCACTCGAGGATGATCGTCGCGACCGTCTCCGCTTCACGCTCGTGCGCGGAGTCGTAGGAGGTACGTCGCAGAGCTCGTCGCACGGCGTCCGGTTCGAGGTCCGGGTACAGCCCCGCGAGCAGGCCGTCGTCCTGCTCGTCGCTCGTGTGCCCGGCCAGCAGGTGCCCGAGCTCGTGCAGGATGATGTGGTTCTGGTGCGCCTTCGACGTCTCCTGCTGGTACAGGATGTAGTCGGCCTTCGCGGTGGCGATCCACACCCCGAACGGCCCCGGCACCGGAATCGGGTGCGCGACCAGCCGGATGGGTTTCCCGCGCTGGTCACCGACCCGGCGGCACAGCTCCTCGACGTCCAGCGGCGGCTGGATGTCGAGCTCGTTCAACAAACGGCGGCACCGCTTGCGCAGTTCTCGTTCGGCCACGAGTCATCCTTCGCCGCGCTCGGCCTGTTCCTGTCGGTAGACGACGTCCAGCAGTTCCATGACGAGCCTGCGCCGGTCCGGCGACAGCTCACCCGCGCGCATCGCCATCAGCTGCGCGTCACTTCCCGCCGTCAGTTCGTTCAGCCTGGTCTGCTCGTCCTTGAGGGACTTCAGCTGCTCGTCGACGCGGTCGGTCACCTCGTCGTCGAAGAAGTAGCTCACCGGCACGCCGAAGAATCCTGCCAGTGCCTGCAGGTGCTTGAAAGTCGGGTTGTCCTTCTTCGCCTTGCGCAGCTGCCAGATGTAGCTCTGCGAGATGGTCACGCCGGTGTCCGCGATCGCGGCCGCGACCTGCTCGTTGCTGTACTCCTGCCCCGACCGCGCGGTGTGACAGGCGAAGAGGTGGTTGAGCTTGTCAGCCAGGGACCGTTCCCCCGCCATTGCCGGCTCCCCCCGTTGCGCGCAGTGAGCGTTTCCACCCACGGAAAGGGCTATCTGGGTGACGGGATTTTCTCCAGTTGAAAGCCCGCCACGGGCCAACATAGACTCCCACCGTGCCTGTCTCAACCGCGAACGGGGTACCCGTGGCCACGGGCAGACATGTCAGTCCACGCGCTCATCTTCACGCGGAGGATCTGGGTCATGGCGCTCGCTGAACGGCAGGGGTCCTTCCACCGAACCGTGGTCGAGGTCGTCTACCGGACCATGAACCAGCTCGCGCAGACGGACTCGCCCCAGGAGATCTTCGAGCTGCGCGAACAGCTGCGGTCGGCGCTGCCGTGGTGGCGCGGGCTGCTGCGGATGCACGAGCCGGACGAACGGCACCGGTGCAAGTCGTGCCACACCTGGTACGGGCGGCACCGGGCCTGGCCCTGCCCGGTGTGGCGGGACGCGATGGCGGCGTTGCACCAGCTCAACGACATGTACGGGTTCCTGGCGTCGTCCGGCCCGGTCTCCGGGGAGCGGAGACCGGGCGAACGGGTCACGGTGACGGCCAGGCGGGAGCCGGGCCGTCGCGACTGACCGGCGTCAGGCGATGCGGAACGACTGCGCCGCCGACCCGGTGCAGGTCGCCTGCACCAGCTGCACGCCGTCCGCGGTGTTCCCGGCCGGCGCCGACAGGCACTTGCCGGAGTGCCGCGCGACGATCGTCGAGTAGCCGTCGGAACCGGTGGTCACGCGCCACTGCTGGTTGGTGCCGCCCACGTAGTCCCACAGGTGGATGCCGGCGCCGTCCGCGGTGGACACGTCGCTCACGTCGAGCACCTTGGCCGTGTTGTTGCGGTACTCCAGGCGGGAGTGGCCGTCGGTGGTGGCGACCGCGCGGAAGTTCTGGGCGGTGGTGCCGTTGCAGGTGTACTGCTGGATGACGGTCGCGTTGACGAGGCCGGCGGCGCGGGCGTCGACGCACTTGCCGTTGCCGCGGTTGACGAGCGTCTTCCACTCCGGCTGCGGCTGCTGGGTGCCGCCGGCGAGCCAGAGCAGGCTGTCGATGAGGAAGTTGTTCTGGGTGGGGGAGGCGAAGGTGGACGACTTCGGGACGTTGTTCGCGTAGTCCATGGCGTTGTGGCCGAAGTTCGCGTAGACCATCTTGAAGTTCTTGTTGGTCCACATGATCGGGTAGTAGCCGCTGCGCCACTGCTGGTTCGGGTCGGTGCCGAGCGGGAAGCTCGACGGGTCGACGCTCGCCAGCACCTGGATGTCCGGGTTGGTGCGCAGGTCGCGGGACCAGCTGTACCACTCGCTGACCGACGAGGTGAAGCGCTCCGGCAGGCGCAGGGTCGTGGGGTGGGTGCGGGTCTCGACCTTCAGCACCGCGGTGGTGGGCTCCCAGGTGTTGCTGACGAAGTTCCCCTTGCCCAGGAACGTGTTGTGGTACCAGGACCACTCGGCGGCGTTCTGGGTGAACGCGCTGACGTGGAAGCCGAAGAACCCGCCGCCCGCCTCCACGTAGCGCTGGAAGCCGGTGCGTGCCGCGGCGCTCGTGGGTGCGTCGTCGAGGAAGACGACGACCTGCGCCTGGGCCGGGGTGAGGGTGCTGAGACGGTTCCAGTCCTTCGTCGCCTCATAGGTGAAACCGTGTTCCTGACCGGCCCTGGTGAGCCACGGGTTGGCCTCGTTCACGAAGGCGATGTGCGCCGCGTCCCACGTGCCGTTGTAGAAGGCCAGCACCTTGAACGGGGCGGCCTGGGCCGGTGCCGGGACGGCGACCGGTACCAGTGTCGCGGCGAGCATCGCCAGCAACGCCAACAGTTTTCGAGCCATGCGGGCACACACCTCACAGCTAGCAGGGTTGCGCGCCCGAAGATCATCGTAAGGGTGGTCCAGACCAGGCGGGGACCGGGACGTTCACAGAATTCTTCTGCGCCACAACAGGAAGCCGCCGAGCACGGCGAGGCCTCCGATCGATCCGATCACGGCGGACAGACCGATCCTCGTTGTGGCTGAGGGTGGTTGTTCGGCGCTCGACGCAACGGGAACGGGTTTCGGGGCCGACGACTTCACGGCGGCCGTGGACGGAGGAGCGGCGGACGACGGCGTCTTGGCGGACGGCACAGCGGGCGGTACGGCGGACGGCGTGGCAGGTGACTTCGCGGGTGCCGGCTTGGCCGCGAGCTCCACGTCGGTGCACGAGTAGTAGGTGTCCGGTGTGTCCGTGTTCTGCCAGACGGTGTAGATGACGTGCCTGCCCACTCGCGGCGGCAGCTGCACCTTGAACTCGTACGCGCCGTTCACGAGCGGGGGAGTGGGCACGGTCTGGAACTGCTCCAGGTCCGCCCACCGCAGCGGCCGGGTCGGCGAGAAGCCGTCGCGCGTGACGTAGAACCGGAACGAACCCTGGTGCGGGATCGTCGCCCGGTAGGTGAACGCCGTGCTCGCCAGCCGGGTGGCCGGCCAGTCGGCGCGCGGCTGGTCGAGGCCCGCGTACTTCGGCAGCCCGGCGCTGCACAGCTTGCCGTCGGGAACACGCGTGGTGTCGCGTCCGGCGACGTTCGCCAGCCGGATGTTGTCCCACTCCGTGGACGGCAACCCCGCCGCGATGGCGGTCCGGCACGGCGAGGATGATGCTGTCTGCTGACCGGGTGAGCAGACGAAAGCCCTGCTCGCGGGGTCGATGGGCGCGCCATGGGCGTGCGCGGGAACCGCGGAGAGCATCATGAGCAGCGCTGACACGCCCACAAGGCGAAACAAACCGGCACCTCCCCTGTCTTTCTAGGGGTACGCGTGCCAGACCCGAGTCGTTCACGGAAGATGTAATGTCATGTCCTTCGCTGATGAGGTGTCCGCGGCCGCAGCCCGGCTCGGTGGAGTCGCTCGCACGACCCCGCTGGAGGTGAACCAGCGGCTGTCCGAGCGCACCGGCGCGCGGGTCTGGTTCAAGCGCGAGGATCTCCAGGTCGGCCGCTCGTACAAGCTGCGCGGCGCGTTCAACCTGCTCTGCCAGACCGAGTTCGCGTTCGGTGGCGCGGTGTGCGCGTCGGCGGGCAACCACGGCCAGGGCATGGCCTACGCCTGCCGCCGCCTGGGCATCGAGGGCCGCGTGCACGTGCCGCGCACCACGCCCCGCCAGAAGCGCGACCGCATCGCGGCGCTGGGCCAGGGCATGGTGCAGCTCATCGTCGACGGCGACACCTACGACGACGCGGCGGCGCTGGCCAAGGAGTACGCCCAGCACACCGGTGCCACCCTCGTGCCGGCGTTCGACGACCCGCGCACGGTCGCGGGCCAGGGCACGGTGGGCCTGGAGATCGTGCAGCAGCTGGGCGGCGCCCCGGACGTGGTCGTCGTCCCGGTCGGCGGCGGCGGGCTGCTCTCCGGCGTCGGCACGTGGTTCAAGGAACGCTTCCCGCGCACCCGCGTCGTCGGCGTGGAACCGGCGGGCGCGGCGAGCATGATCGCCGCCATGGACGCGGGCCACCCGGTGACGCTGCCCGAGGTGGACACGTTCGTCGACGGCGCGGCGGTGCGGCGGGCGGGCGAGGTGACGTTCCCGATGGTGCGCGACAGCGGTGCCGAGCTGCTGACCGTGGCCGAGGGCGCGGTGTGCACGGAGATGCTGGAGCTGTACCAGATCGACGGCATCATCGCCGAGCCCGCGGGTGCGCTGGCCTCGGCGGCGCTGCTGGAGGAGATCTCGGTGGCACCGGACTCGACGGTCGTGTGCCTGCTCTCGGGCGGCAACAACGACGTGTCGCGCTACGCCGAGATCGTCGAGCGGTCGATGGTCCACCGCGGCCTCAAGCACTGGTTCCTGGTGGAGTTCCCGCAGGAGCCGGGCGCGTTGCGGCGGTTCCTCGACGACGTGCTCGGCAAGGACGACGACATCGTGCAGTTCGAGTACGTGAAGCGGGACAACCGGGAGACCGGCGCCGCGCTGGTGTGCATCGAGCTGGGCCGGCGCGAGGACTACGACCTGCTGTGGGGGCGGATGAAGGAGTCGCCGCTCAAGATCCAGCACGTGGAGCCGGGGTCGACGGCGTACCGCTTCCTGATCTGACGGGCGCTACCCTGCCGCGTGCGTTTCTTGCGGGCGGGGGCCGCCGTTGTCGTCGTGGTCGCGGCGGGGGTGCTGGTCTGGCAGCCGTGGCGGCCGGCACCGGTGGCGCTGCCGACCTCGTGCCCGTCGCTCGTCGGCCTGCCGGACTCGCTCGGGACGTCCAGCGGGCTGGACGAGGACGGCGTGCGCGTCGAGGTCCAGTGCGCGTGGGGACATGGCACCGTTCCGCCGTTCCGGGTGCGGTACCGGGTGGAACGCGGCCCCGACCGGGAGCCGGAGACCACCTCCAGTGGTGATCTGACGGTGGTCGTCGCCCGGCGCGCGAACGTCGCGGTGTGGGCGCAGTACTCGGCGACCGCCGAGCGGAGCCCAGCGCAGCCGGACCTGCCGGCCTGGACGCGGACGCTGCTCGACCACCTGCCCGCGTCCTGACCCGATGGCCTGGAAACGGAGGCCCCGGGCCGCACACGTTCGCGACCCGGAGCCCCCTGACCGGGTGTTACGGCCTCGGTGGCGGGCAGACCTTCCACGCGAAGTGGTAGGTCGTCTCGATCGCCCCGTCGGTGGAGTCCATCGAGATGAAGCTGGTCGTCTTCTTCGGGTCGGACGTGCCCGCGCTGACCCGCAGCTCCGTGTTGATGTTGAAGTTCCGCTTCTCGCCGCACGGGTGGTAGACGATCGCGGCCACGTCGGTGGTGTCGGTCGCCTGCCAGTCGTCGCTGAACGGGCCCTTGTAGTTGTGCTGCTTGTACTCCGTCTGCGACATGCCCTGGAAGTAGTAGTTGGCCCGCTCCAGGGCGGTGGCGCCGCGCTCGAGGTGGGCGAAGCCTCTGTAGTCGGTCGAGGCGATGCCGTAGGTGAAGCCGGACGGCACGTTGACGCGCAGGTTCAGCTGGCAGTTCTTGCGGAAGTCGGTCGGCAGGGCCTGGGGACCGACCTGCGCCATGAACTCGCTGTAGGTGACGGTGAAGGCCTTGTTGTCGGGGGACACGGCGACGGCTGCCGTGCCGGCCCGGCAGCCTGAGCCGTTGATGGTCACGACGTCGATGGTGATGTGGTCCGGCGGAGGCGTGGTGCCGGGTGCGCCTCCAGGCGGGACGATGATGGTCGACATCGCGAGTGCGGCCGCGGCCACTGTGTTGAGCATGAGGCACCTTTCCGACAGGTTTTCAACTGGGACCGGCGGCGGCATTCGGTGCAGACGTCAGCAGCGCTTCCAGGAGAACTGGTACTTGGTGCTGACACTGCTGTCGGTCGAATCCATCGTCATGAAGCTGTGGGCCTTCGACGCCGTTCCCGCGTTCACGCGCAGCTCGGTGTTGATGTTCAGGTGCCGGACTTCGCCGCACGGCGCGTAGATGATTTCCGCGACCTGGGCGCGGTCGGTCGCCTGCCAGTTGTCGCTCTTCGGGCCGTTGAACGTGTGGGTGCGGCTCGCGGTCTGGGACATGCCCTGGAAGTAGTAGTTCCCCTTTTCCGTTCCGGTGGCTCCTGCCTGCAGGTTGGCGAAGCCGCGGTAGTCGGCCTGGGCGATGCCGAACGTGAAGCCCTGCGGGTAGGTCACGCGCAGGTTGAGCTGGCAGTTCTTGCGGAAGTCGGTCGGCGCCGAGCCCTGACCTGCCTGCGCCAGGTACTGGCTGTAGGTCACGGTGAACGCCGTGCGGTCGTCCGCCGACGCGACGGCGGCGGTGCCGGCGGGGCAGCCGGAACCGTTCACGGTGACCACGTCGATGGTGACGTAGTCGGGAACATCGGGAATCGCGTTCGCAGCGGGCGCGGTGAGAACCGCGGTCAGTGCGAGGGCGGCAGCCGCCAGCGTTTTCAGCATGGCCAGCCTTTCTTTCCAGGGTGTGGTGGCGGCGACGGAGGTCAAACGATATCGGAAACCCGTTGTGACGCTAGGCCGCTGAACGGGTGACTGAATTGTTCTTCGCTGATTCGACAAATGCAGGATCAATCGCACTCCCCGAAGATTTCGGGGGTGCGCGAACCATGCTCGCTGACGGTGAGCGGAATTGACCTGACGATTGTCTGACGATCGCGCCCGCGGCGGTTTGCCGGGGCGGGGAGTGATCTGGGGCTCACTCCGGCATCAGGCGCTGCCCGCCCGGCGTTGGAACCGGTGACGTCCGACGACTCGATGAGGAGTGCCTGATGGCTCCCGACCAGCTGACCGTCTACTCCACCTCGTGGTGCGGCTACTGCCGCATCCTGAAGAGCTCGCTCGACCGCGAGGGCATCGAGTACGCGGAGATCAACATCGAGGAGACGCCCGGTGCGGCCGAGTTCGTGATGAGCGTGAACGGCGGCAACCGCACGGTGCCGACGGTTCACTTCCCGAACGGCAAGGCGCTCACGAACCCGTCGCTGGCGCAGGTGAAGGAACAGCTCGCGGGCTGAGCCGCGTACCGGGCTAGCTCTCGTACAGGGAGGCCGTCGTCGACTGGCCGTCGAGCGACTCGCGGATGATGTCCGCGTGACCCGCGTGCTGCGCGGTCTCCCTGATCAGGTGCAGCACGATCCGGCGGATCGACATGGGCCGCGGGTCCGGGTCCCAGGGCGCGGACGGCAGCGGCACCAGGTGGTCGAGCGAAGCGGTGCGCACGGCCTCGTCGGTCGCGCGCACCGCTTCGTCGTAGGACGCGAGCAGCTCGTCGAAGTCGCCGCCGGGCCAGGTGTACTGGTCGAAGTCCAGCATTCCCGGCGGGGGCAGCGGCTGCTCGGTCAGGATGTGCGTCCAGCCGCGCTCACACGAGGTGAGGTGCTTGAGCAACCCACCCAGCGTGAGCTCGCTGGCCGTCGTGCGCTTCACGGCCTCCGCAGCGGTCAGACCCCGCATCGTGACGCGGAAGGTCTTGCGTTGGTCGTTCAGCTCGTACAGCAGTTCGTCCAGCTCCATGGTCATGCATTGAAGCTATGGCCGAACTAGGACAACTCAAGTCCTAGCAGTACAGGTTGCCGCCAGGGGTCACACCGATGATGCCGGTGATCGACTGGTACTTCGAGACACGGCTCTGCACCTGCGCCGGGTTGCGGCCGTCGCACTCCAGCGACCCGTTGATGCTGCGGATCGTCTGGCCGAAGCCGGCGCTGTTGACCATCGCGTCGTGCGGGGTCATGGTGCCGGGCCCGCGCTGCGTCATCCAGTACCAGATCGCCGTCCGCCACGCGGTCGTGGAGTTCTGCGCCACCTGGTGGGGGTTCTGCAGCAGGTTCAGGCCGAGGTAGTCGCCCGCGGCCTTGTAGTTGAAGTTCCACGACAGCTGGATCGGACCGCGGCCGTAGTAGGCGTAGGTGCCGGCCGGGCAGCCGTAGGGCTGGCTCTCATCGCAGAGGTCGTTGTTCTTGTTGATCTCTTCGATGTACACGAGGCCACCGGTCTCGTGCGACGCGTTCGCGAGGAACGCGGCCACTTCCTGCTTCTTCACGGTGTCGCTGCCGGTGGTGCCGAACGCGGGGATCGTGCGTGCGGCGTCCACGAAGCCCTGGTAGCTGTAGAAGCTGTTGCGGCCGGGGAACATCTGGTTGAACTGGGCCTCGGAGACGGGGAAGCCGCCGCCGGGGTTGCCGCCGCCGTTGCAGTTGTGCGGTTCCCAGAACCAGGTGGAGACCGTCGGGTCGTAACCGGGGTTGTCGTGCTCGGCGATGTAGTAAGAACCGTTGTAGCGCACGATGTTGCCGGTGTAGTACTGCCGCCCCGCGACCCAGTCCGTGGCGCTGGTGCAGGTGGCGCCACCGCCTCCGCCGCCACCGTCACAGCTCGTCGGCTCCCAGTACCAGGTGGAGACCGTCGGGCTGTAGCCGGGGTTGTCGTGCTCGGCGATGTAGTAGTTGCCTTCGAACTTCACGATCGAGCCGGTGGTGTACCACTGACCCTGGACCCAGTCCGTGAAGGTGCAGGCCTGCGCGGACACTTCTGCCTGTGAGGACGCGGTCGGTGCGATGACGGCCAGCGAAGCCGCCACCACACCCGCCGCAAGAGACGCCAAGATGCGTTTTTTCAGCAAGGTCACCCACTCCTGGAGTCTTGTTGCATCCGAGGAATCAAGGATGTGAACAGTGCTGAGATTGGCATCAGTGGTCCAGACCAGTCAAGGGTCTAGACCTGTTCTGTCATGTGTCAGCAGTACAGGTTCGACCCCTGCGCGACACCGATGATCCCGGTGAACTGCTGGTACTTCGAGACGCGGCTTTGCACCGTTCCCGGGTTCTTGCCGTCGCACTCCAGCGATCCGTTGATGCTGCGGATGGTCTGGCCGAAACCGCGCGAGTTGACCATCGCGTTGTGCGGGGTCATGGTGCCAGGGCCGTTCTGCGTCATCCAGTACCAGATGGCGGTTTTCCACGACGTGGTGGCGTTGGTGGCGACCTGGTCGGGGTTGTTCAGCAGGTTGATGCCGAGGTAGTCGCCCGCGGCCTTGTAGTTGAAGTTCCACGACAGCTGGATCGGACCGCGGCCGTAGTACGCCCTGGTGCCCGCCGGGCACCCGTAGGACTGGCTCTCGTCGCAGTAGTCACCGCTCTGGTTGATCTCGCGGATGTGCACGAGGCCACCGGTCTCGTGCGACACGTTCGCGAGGAACGCCGCGAGCTCCTGCTTCTTGACGGTGTCGCTGCCCTGGTTCGCGAACGAGCCGAAGGCGCTCATGGCGTTGCTCAGGCCGCTGTAGGTGTAGAAGCCGTTGCGGGACGGGAACATCCGGTTGAACTGCGCTTCGCTGACGATGTACGGCGCCGCCGTCGCCGGCTGCACGAGCGTGAAGACGCCCAGCAGCGCGACGATCAGGGCGGCGGCGCGGGTGGAGAACATGGGGACCAACTCCTCGGAGCATCTGCGCGCCCACTGTGTGTTACCGCTCTCACGGTGGCAGGGTCAGCACGCCGAGCACAAGAGGTGGTCTATACCTTTTAGATGTGTGAACCGGTTCGTCAGGCGCCGGAACCGTACGGGCGGGTGATGATCTCCAGGTTGTGGCCGTCCGGATCGCTCCAGTAGACGCCCCGGCCGCCGTCGTTGCGGTTGATCTCGCCGGGCCTGCTGTGGAACGGGTCGGCCCAGTGGGGGAGCCCCTGCTCCTGGATGCGGCCGAAGATCTCGTCGAACTCGTCCTCGGTCACGAGGAACGCGTAGTGCTGCTCGGCGATCGGGTCGGTGGTGGTGACGTAGTCGAGGGAGACGCCGTTGGCGACCTCGACGACGAGGAAGGGGCCGAAGCGGACCGGGTCGGGCAGGCCGAGCAGGCCGGTGAGGAAGCGGGCGGAGCGGTCCTGGTCGCTGCTGTGGACGATGGTGTGGTTGAGCTGTACGGGCATGCGTCCTGCTTACTCGGGTGTCAGCGACTTGTCAGCGGCGACGCCGAAGATCGTCCGCATGAGAGGAATCATCGCCGTCGCCTTCGTGCTGCTCGGGTTCGTCTTCCCCGGAGTGGCCAACGCCGAGACGCCACCCGGATGCGCGAGTGCCGCGCAGATCGGGTCGACCGGGTACGTCAAGTGGCGTGGCAACAACATCGCGTCTGTCAAGCAGTTCGCCGGGTGCGGGTCGAACTACTCGTACGTCTACGTCTGGGAGAGCTTCCGCGCCACCGGCCGCTACTGGGGCACCCAGACGGCGATCGCCGTCTACGGCAGCGCCGGCGACAGCACGCCGGACAGCTACAAGGGCGGCAACAGCAGCCAGTTCGCCCCGGTGGAGCTGTGGGGCAAGCCGGCCGCCACCCTGTCCAAGTGCACCGCCGCCTACGGCATGATCAACGTCCAGCAGGACGACAACTTCACCGCCTACTCCGGCAAACGCTGCTGACTCGGCGTGACCGGTGCCGGCCGAGTCCGGTGCCGGTCACGACCGGGTTCCTGGGCGACCGGTTGACAAAACGCGACAGAAAGCAGCACCGCCGCCGCAAAAGCGCGCATCACCGCCCTCCACGGGTGTCGGGGCGGCGACGTTCGGGCAATACTGCTCAACCATGCGGACACTGGTTGTAGCCGGGCTGTTACTGGGTCTGACAGTTCCTGTGCATGCGGCGCAGGCCGAGGAGGACCCGTCGTCATTGGTGAACCCATTCGTGGGGACGCAGAACTTCGGCAACACGTTCCCCGGAGCGTCGGTGCCCTTCGGAATGGTGCAGGTCAGCCCGGACACGGGAGGCCAGGGCGGCTACGACTACAAGGCCACGTCGATCTACGGCTTCTCGCAGACGCACCTGTCCGGTGTCGGCTGCGGCGTCATGGGCGAGTTGCCGGTGATGCCGACTGTCGGGTCCGTTGACAACGTTGACATCAACGCCTACAAGTCCGACTTCAGCCATTCGGATGAAGCGGCCCAGCCCGGCTACTACCGGGTCGGGCTGTCGCGGTACGGGGTGAACGCCGAGGTCACCGCCACGCAGCGGACCGGCTGGCAGAGATACACGTTCCCCTCGAACGGTGCCGCGAACGTCCTGTTCAACACCGGCAAGTCCAACCAGACCGTGCTCGACTCGGAGATCCACGTCGTCGGCGACCGGACCATCGAGGGCCGCGTGCGCAACGGGCGGTTCTGCGCGGGCAAGGACGAGCACACCGTGTACTTCACGGCGACGTTCGACCGGCCGTTCGCGTCCTTCGGCTCGTGGCGTGGGAACGTGCCCACGCCGGGATCACGGGACGCGGCGGGTACGGGCGGCAACGGCGCGTGGGTCACCTTCGACGCGACGGCCGACCGTGACGTCGTGCTGAAGCTGGGCCTGTCCTACACCGGCTTGGAAGGTGCGCGGAAGAACCTCGCCGCCGAGGCGCCCGCGTTCGACTTCGACGCCACGGTGGCCGCGGCGAAGGCGGTGTGGCGCAAGCAGCTGGACGCCGTGAAGATCTCCGGCGGCACGCGCGAGCGGCAGGTGGCGTTCTACACGGCGCTCTACCACTCCGTGCTGCACCCGAACCTCGCCGGTGACGTCGACGGGAAGTACACCGGGTTCGACGGGAAGGTCAGAACGGCCTCGGGCTACACGCCGTACCAGAACTTCTCGCTGTGGGACACCTACCGGCCGCAGAACCAGCTGCTGCAGATCCTGGAACCCGGGGTGGCGAGGGACGTGGCACTGTCCGTCGTGGCCAGCGGGCGGGACGGCGGATGGCTGCCGCGCTGGGCGCTGGCGTCGTCCGAGACCAACATCATGACCGGTGACCCCGTGACGCCGTTCCTGGTCGAGGCCTGGGACAAGGGGCTGCTGAAGGGCTTCGAGCAGGAGACCTACCAGCTGCTGCGCAAGAACGCCCTCACCCTGCCGCCGGCCGAGTCGCCCTACAACGGGCGTTCCGGTGTCGAGTACTACAACGAGCGCGGCTACATCCCGTCCGGGCTCAAGCTCGGCACGGACTGCGCGCACAAGGGCGGCGACAACGACTGCGTGCACCCGGCCTCGGCGACCCTGGAGTACGCGGCCGCGGACGCCTCGCTGGCGTTGATGGCCAAGGGGCTGGGCCACCGCACGGACGCGCGCCTGTTCGCCGACCGCGGCCAGTGGTACCGCAACCTGTGGGACTCCTCGACCGGTCACTTCCGGCCGCGCACGGTCGCCGGCACGTGGCTCACGCCGTACAACCCGGTCGACGCCGCGCACCAGTTCCACGAGGGCGGCGCGTACCAGTACCAGTGGCTGGTGCCGCAGGACCCGGCCGGGCTGGTGTCGCTGATGGGTGGCCGGCGCGAGGCCGAGAAGCGGCTCGACGCGTTCTTCGCCTACGACAAGCTGCTGGTCGACCCGGCGGGCACGGCGCGCAAGGACTGGATCACCGAGCCGTACGACTACTACGGCAAGCCGACCTACAACCCGAACAACGAGCCTGACCTGCTGGCGCCGTACATGTACCTGTGGACGGGCACGCCGTCGAAGGCCGCGACGGTCGTGCGGGCGGCGATGACGTTGTTCACGACCGGGCCGGACGGCATGACCGGCAACGACGACCTGGGCACGATGTCGGCGTGGTACGTGTTCTCCTCGCTCGGCCTGTACCCGACGTTCAACGGTTCCGGCTTCCTCGCCCTGTCCTCGCCGCAGTTCCCGTCGGCGACCGTCCGAATCGGACAGCACGGGTCGCAGGGCGGCACCCTCACGGTGTCCGCGCCCAACGTCTCCGACTCGGTGCGGTACGTGAAGTCCGCTTCCTTCAACGGCCGGGACGTGCGCAAGACGTGGCTCGACTGGTCGGCCCTGGAACGCGGTGGCCGGCTGTCGTACGAGGTGTCGGCGAAGCCTTCGTCGTGGGGCACCGGCCGCGGTGACGAGCCGCCTTCGCTGAACGACGGCAAGGTGGACTCGCGGCGCACGCTGGACGCCTCGCTGCGCAACACCGAGATCGTCATGCCGACCTCCGACGCGGCGCAGTCGGTGACGCTGCAGCTCGACGTGCTGGCCCAGACGCCGTCCGCGATCTCGGTGCGGCCGGAGGTGTCGGTGCCCGCCGGCTGGAAGGTGAGCGGCGCGCGGCCGTTCGCCATCGTGTCGCGGGGCCTGCCGACGCAGAAGACGGTGCCGCTGACCGTCTCGGTGCCCGCCGGCACGCCGGTGGGGTCCTACGAGGTCCTGGTGACGGTCGGGTCCGACCTGCTCAAGGCCGTCATCGAGATCAAGCCGGCCGCGCTGTGCGCGTTCTCGACCTGCGCGGTCGACATCGCACCGGAGCGCAACCACGACGGCACCGCGTCGGTCGCCGCGTCGTCGTCGGGCAACTTCGACGGCGGCGGCTGGAGCTACGACGAGGCCCTGCTACCGCCTGCCGGTCCCGTGACCTGGGGCGGCATCACCTACCAGGCCCCGGACCCGACCGGCACGGCGGCGAACTTCGTCGAGGCACGCGGCCAGGGCATGCTGCTCCCGTCCGGCCAGTTCTCCTGGCTGCACGTGGTCGGCTCCTCGCACAACGGGCCGGTGTCCGCCGGGTTCACCGTCTGGTACACCGACGGCACCTCCTCCGAGGTCTCCGCGACGGTGCCGGACTGGGCCGGCGGCGGGCTCGCGGTGCTGGAGATGCCGCACCGGATCAAGGCGGGGCAGGGCGTCGACGGGCCGCCGGTGCGCCTGTTCGGTCAGTCGCTGAGGCTGGACTCGTCGAAGACGGTCCGGTCGGTGACGCTGCCCGATGACCCGCGGGTGGAGCTGTACGCGCTCACGCTCGCCTGAGGATGATCTCGGCGAGCTCCTGAGCGCGCGGGATGTGCGGGCAGTGCTCGCCGTCGATCTCGACCGGGGTGACGCCGAGCCGCTCACGGGCGGTTCGGCGCATCCACTCCGGCCTGATCGTGCGGTCCTGCCGGGGCACGACCACCGTGCTCTCCGGCAGGTCGTCGTGGTGATGCCGTTGCTGGAACACACCTTGCGGCTGGAAGAGGCGCAGCGTTGAGAGCGCGAACCTCAGCTGTTCGAGGTTGCAGCCGTGGAAGAGGAAGCAGGCGGTCAGCGAAGAAGTCCGAGGCGGCCGGCCAGACGCGGTTCCTTGTAGGCGAGGAACGGCGGTATCGGCTGGTCGTCGGGACGCGTGGCCGCTGCCTCGTACGCGTCGAGAGCGGAGAACGGGCTGCCGTCGAGAGTCACCGTCGTGCCGCCGAGCAGTTCGAACGGGATCAGGAACGCGGAGTCGTGCAGCGTGACCGCGCTGGGCTCGAGGATGCCGCCCAGTTCGCCCGCCAGCAGGGCTGGACCGAGCGGGTTACCGGCACCCGACCAGAGCCAGGTGTCGTCCATGTCGGCCTGGAACCGTTGGAGGACTTCGGCTCTGCGGCTTGCCGAGGCGCACACAGCAGCGAGACGACGTGGGTTGCCCTTGGTGAGCGAGCTCAACTGCCAACGGCGAGCTGGTTCTCCCGATGAGAAGAAGTGAATCGGAATGCTCTGCAAGAACACGGTCGTCTTGCCGAAGGAGTTGCGGGTGCCGTCCGGTCGGTAGTCGCTCCACACGCTCCAGCTGAGCAACCAACCAGCGGAGGTCGCAATCGCGCCCGCGACGTGCCGGAAGCGTCCCGGCCGGTTCTTGCGCGCCACGTCGAAACACACGACAGTGGCCCAACTGCCGAGCAAGGTGACGCAGTTCGTCGTGCCGTCCAACGGATCGCTCCTGACGAGCACGGCGTTCTGGTCCCTGAGGTTGATGGGCTCGTTGGCCTCTTCGCCGATGATGTAGTAGTTGTGAGGCAGAACCCACCGCCGTCTGAGGAACTCCTTCAACGCGCTGTGTGCCTTGAAGTCGATGTCCCTGGTCGGTTCACCCCGGTGTCCGGGACGGCTCAGCACTGGGCCGATGGGGTCCTCGTCCTGGTCGTCGACGAACTCGAACTGCTGCACCAAACTCTTGAGGATCGCCTCGTACTGCCACTGCACGGCCTGGACCGCGACGCGGCGCAGGCCTCCCGGAAGGTCAAGAGCAGCGGAGAGGTCGAGTGTGTTGGCCGAATCGGGCACGGCGCCCTCCTCGTCGTGGTGGGAGCAGTTCGTGGGGCGTGTGAGAGGAGTCGGCGGTGCCGACTCGTTGGTTACGCTGCGAAGTTGTTCCCACCCGATTGGAGCAGACCAGCGTGGAACGACTGCACAGCAGCCAGCGGTCCAACGTGTGGGCTGACGGCGGCCGGATCGTCAAGCAGGTCATCGGCGATCCGGCCGCCTTCGCCCGCGAGATCACCGCCCTGCGCCTGGCCGAGCACACCGGCATGGTGCCGCGCATCCTCGACGTCGACGAGGACACCCGGACCGTCGTCCTGGAGCGCCTCCGCTCCGACCCGCCGCAAGAGGACTGGGTCGTCGACTACGCCCGCGGCCTCGCCCGGCTGCACATGGCCACCGGTCCCGAGCACGCCGGCTTGTTGCCACGTCAGGAGATCCCGGACCCCGAGCCGTTCCTGCGGCTCGTGCGGGCGCTCGGCGTCGACATCGGCGGTGCCGAGGCCGAGCTCCAGTTCTCCGACACCGGGAAGTTCGACCTGCTGCACGGCGACCCGTGTCCCGGCAACGACATGTACACCGAGGCCGGTGCGCGGTTCGTCGACCTCGAAGGCGCGTCGCTCGGTGACGGGCTGACCGAGCTCGTCTACCTCCGCATCGGGTTCCCGACCTGTGCGACCGTCACCGAGACGCCCGCGGACCTGGTGGAGGCGGCCGAGCAGGCGTACTTCGCCGAGCGCGGGTTCACCGGGGAGCTCGGGGACGCCTGCGTGCGGTGGCTGGTGGAGGGCAACGCGCTGGTGCAGCGCTTCGACCGCAACGGCACCGACTACCTCGCCAAGGTCGTCGACGAGGACTGGTTCTGGTACAGCACGACGGCGCGCGGCCGGCTCATGTTCCGGACGCGGGTCGTGGCGACGTTCACCGAGACGCACCCGCACATGAGTGCGCTCGCGCGACGCCTGCTGGCCAGGATGAACGAGTCGTGGGAGCCGCAGCCGATCGGAACGCGGCGCACGCACGTCTCATGACCAGGCGGACAAGGACAACCCCGAGGTGAACGAGCGGTCGACGCCGGACACCGGGTCCACAAAGGACAACGTGCGGGCCAGCAGCTGCAGCGGCGAGGAGAAGTCGTCCAGCGGCCGGTCCCGCAGCACCGGGTAGAAGTCGTCGTTCACGATCGGCACGCCGAGGCCGGACATGTGCAGCCGCAGCTGGTGCGTGCGCCCGGTCAGCGGGTTCAGCCGGTAACGACCGAGCCCACCACGTTCCTCCACCAGGGACACGTGCGTCTCGGCGTTCGGTTCGCCGTCCACCTCGAACGCGGTGATGATCCCGCGCTCCTTGATGATCCGCGACCGCACCACCCGCGGCAGCTCCAGGTCGGCACGCACCGGTGCGATGGCCTCGTACTCCTTGCGCACGGCCCGGTCGCGGAACATCGTCTGGTACTTGCCGCGCAGCTCCCGGCGCACCACGAACAGCACGAGGCCCGCCGTGACGCGGTCCAGGCGGTGCGCGGGGGAGAGGTCGGGCAGGCCGAGCGACTCGCGCAGCTTCACCAGCGCCGTCTGCATGATGTGCTGGCCGCGCGGGATCGTCGCGAGGAAGTGCGGCTTGTCGGCGACCACGATGTCGTCGTCCTGGTGCACCACCCCGACGTCGAACGGCACCGGCACCTCGACCGGCAGGTCGCGGTGGAACCAGATGTAGCTGTCCGGCACGAACGGCGCGTCGACGCCCAGCGGGCCGGCGACGCCCCAGATCCGGTCTTCCCGCAGCATCTCCTCGATCCGCTCAGGCGCCACGCGGGGCAGCCGGGCGACCAGGTGCTCACGCAGCGACGGCCACGACCCGTCGGAGGGCAGCTTCAGCCGCGCCGCGTCCAGGCCGTTGCGCTGGGGGAGTGGGGAGGAGGGTTTGCGTCTCATCGCACCCACCAGTCTAAACGTTCGAAAAAACTGAACGACATCGCTCGGAAACCTGAGCTTTACCGAAGAGACCGGGTCAGCGAGGCTTGCCGCCATGGCGGTTCTCCTGGTTCTCGGTTCGGTCGTCTCACTGCAGTTCGGCGCGGCGTTCGCAAGTCAGCTCTTCGGGCAGATCGGCGCGCCGGGTGCCACGGCGCTGCGGCTCGGCATAGCGGCGTTGATGCTCGCGGTGGTGGTGCGGCCGAAGTTCCGCCAGGAGACGCTCGTGCTCGGGATGACCATGGCCGGCATGAACGGCACGTTCTACCTCGCGCTCGAGCGGATCCCGCTCGGGGTCGCGGTCACCATCGAGTTCCTCGGGCCGCTCGGGCTGGCGGCGGTCCTGAGTCGCAGAGGCAGGGACTTCGTGTGGGTCGGGCTCGCGCTGCTCGGCGTGGTCGTGCTCGGCGTCCGCGAGTACACCGGCGCCCACCTCGACCTGATCGGCGTGCTGCTGGCGTTGCTCGCGGCGGCGTTCTGGGCGTGTTACGTCCTTGCCGGGCGCAAGCTCGCGACCGAGGGGCTGGGCACCGGCGGACTCGCGGGCGCGAGTCTGGTCGCGGCGGCGCTGACCCTGCCGTACGGGTTGTCGACCGCCGGCGTGACGTTGTTCGAGCCGAAGGTCCTGCTGCTGGGCACGCTGGTGGCGTTGCTGGCCTCCGCGATCCCCTACACGCTGGAGATCCGCGCCCTCAAGACGTTGCCCGCCAACACGTTCGGCGTGGTGCTCGCGCTCGAACCCGCCGCGGCCGCGCTGGCCGGTGCGGTGCTGCTGGGCCAGCATCTGGGCGTGGTCTCGTTGTGCGCCATCGCGGTCGTGGTCACGGCAGGTGTCGGAGCGGCTCTACGGACAGCGCCAGCGCCTCGCGGAAAGCGTGCACGGCAGGATGCTGACCTCGTCCTGCCCGTGCCGCAGTGAACAGCAGCCGCGACTGCGGCACCGGCAGCTCGTGCAGGTCGACGGTGACGTCGCGGTCGTACCAGATCAGGTCCGGCAGCAGGGCGACCGCGAGTCCCCGTTCCACGAACCGCAGCTTCACCAGCACGTCGGTCGAGCCGAACCGGACGTCCGGCTCGAAACCGTTGTGCCGGCACCAGTTCGTGCCGAAGACCCGCTGCGGCATGCCGAGCGGTTCCATGATCCACGGGAACGCGGTGATCTCGTCGGCGGGGAGTCCACGCGGGACGGCGAGCCGGATGGGGTCCCGGGTCAGTTCCCGGTACTCCAGCCCGCTGAACCGGGCCTCCGGCTGGTCCGGCCACTCCTCGACGAACACCAGGTCGAAGTCGCGGGCGTTCAACGCGGACAGCGCCTCCGCGGGGTCGAGGACCTGGAACTCGATCCGCAGCGACGGGTGCTCGTCGCGCATGCGCGCCAGCGTCGCCGGGATCAGCGCGAGCGCCGCGGTCTGGAACGTCGCGACCCGCAGCGTGCCGGTGACCTCGTGCAGCGACGCGGCGACCTCGGACTCGGCCTGCTCCAGCCGGGCGAGCACCTCCTCGGTGTGCCGCACCAGAATTTCGGCCTGCGGGGTGAGGCGCACCCGGCGCCCCACCGGTTCCAGCAACGGCACGCCGACCTCGTTCTCCAGCAGCGACAACTGCTGCGAGACCGAGGACGGGCTGTAGTTCAGCGCCTGCGCGACTGCCGCGAGCGTTCCCCTTCTGGAGAGTTCGCGGAGCAGTCGCAGCCGGTGGAGGTCGAACATCCGATCATTATCGGCTACGCTGCCGTTACCGCCCCCTGAGAAAACGTGCTGTCCTCAGCACGTCTTGAGGAGGTTTCGGTATGTCCAAACGACTCCGCATCGTCGCGGGGATCGCTGCGGCAACCGGTCTGCTCGTGGCGGGTTCTCCCGCGCAGGCCCAGGTGGAAACCGGTCCGTGGACCAGCTACTCGCCGTCGTTCACCGTCCAGGAACGCGGCTGTGGCACGGTCGACAACCTCACCTTCCAGCTGACCTGCTCCACCGCGAGCGGAGACCAGCGTGCCGAGCGCCGGTACGCCACTTACTCCGGCGGCACGCGACAGTTCGAGGGGAGCTTCCGGATCACGAGTCTCGGCGGCACCCGCGTCAGTCTCAAGCAGACGTTCCGGGAAGGCCCCACCGCGGGACCGTTCTGGATGCTCGCCGTGGAACGCGGCGGCCGGCTCTACGCCGTGCACGGTGGGGACACCATCGCCACCGGCGCGACCGTGGGCACGACCGTGCGCGTGAACACCGTGCACAACACGGCCACGGAACACCGCACGTACATCAACGGCTCGCGCAAGCACACGTACGCGAGCTCGGGTACGAGTTTCTACGACAAGTTCGGCGCCTATCGGACGTCCAGCGGCCAAGGACCTGCCACGGTCGTCTGGAGCAACATCCGGTTCTGGCGCAAGTGACCCGACGTCCGACGTTGTTGGTGGGACTGCTGTTCCTGGCTGCCTGCGGCCAGGAACAGCAGGACCCCGTGCTGACGTCCGAGCTGACCACGCCGGTCGACGTGACGCTGCACTGGCGTCCGGAGCCGGGGGCGGCCGGGCAGGTCGTCGAGTACGCGAACGCGGCCGACGGCGAGTACACGGTCCTGGAGTTCGCGCCGCCGGGGAAGACCACGTACAAGCATCCGGACCTGATCCCGGAAACGCAGTTCTACTACCGCGTCCGGCCGGTCAACGGGCCTGCGACGGCCACTGTGGACATCACGCTGCCGCCGGGTGAGGAGGTGCCGGAGACCGACGGGCACGAGTGGGCGGAACCGCGCAAGGGCGGCGGGGGCACGCACCCGGTGGCGTCACCGGAGGCGGTGCCGGGCGCGCTGAAGGCCGAGGTCAAGCACGCCAACGGGATCTTGTTCACGTGGGAGGACCACGCGTCCGACGAGGAGGGCTACCTGATCGAGCTCAAGCCGGCGGGCGCGGCGGACTACCGCGTCGCGGCGCAGCTCGAACCGGACGTCACCTCGTTCGGGCTGATCACACTCCCAGACGAGAAAATCGCGAGCTGTCGGGTGCGGGCGTTCCGGTTCGGGGCTTCGTCGAACCTGACCCAGCAGAGGACGGGGAAGGTCTGAGCGCCTGTCTGCCGCTCCACGCGCTCGCGGCGAGAAGTAGCGCCGCGAGCGCGTAGGGCCAGGTCGTGTGTTCGGTGACGGCGAGGCCGACGTTGACGGCGGCCAGCAGGCCGAACACGCCGCTGAGCAGCCACCAGGTGAGTTGGTCTTCGTGCGGAAGAGAGGTCATGCGCGCGACTACCCGTTATCGTCGTCCCTCACACCTTCTTCCTCTTCTTTCTTCTCACCGCGGCGGCGCATGTACCCGAAACCGGGGATGCCGAGGATCGCCTGGCGCACGTCGCTGGTGACCTCCAGCAGCTGGTGCACCTCCGGTCCGACCCGGTCGAGGGTGGCCAGGATCGGCAGGATGTCGCTGGTCAGGTGCTCGGTGAGGGATGGCAGCTCGTCCACCAGCTTGATCGCGGCCTCGATCTCCTGCGGCGACAGCTCGTCCACGAACCGCTTCGCCAGCGGCTGGGCCTGCTTCGCGATCGGCTCGTAGATGTGGATCAGCTCGTCGGCCGTGCGCGCGGTGTTCCCGGCCGTCGTGACGACACCCGCGGCGCGTTCGGCCACGTCGGCGGCGCTCGCGGTGATCGCGCGGACCTCGCCGACGGCCTTCTCGGCGTCGGCGACCACGTTGCCGGTGCGTTCGACGAGGTCGTCGGCCTTCCTGACGATGGCGTCGACCGCGTCGACCGCACCGTTGACCTTGCGGACCAGCTGTTCGACCTCGCCGATCAGGTCGAGCACGCGGCCGGGGACCGCGGCCACCGTGGTGGTCGTGGTGACGGCGGTGTCGATGGCGGTGCCCAGCACCTGCTTGGCCAGTCCCATGCCGGGGATCTCCATGTGTCCACTGTATTCAGCCCGCAGACTTGTGGCAGGGAAGTTCACCGGGGTGTCCGCGTTGGTCTGTTCGGGTGATCCGGCTGCCCGGATCAGCCCAGAGCCATCGGGGATCCGAAATTGTCAGACCTCCTCATTACCGTTTCCTATGTCGGCCACCTGGCTGACCGGGCGATCCGGGAACCGTGCACCGTCCGAAGTTGTCAGAGCAGGGGGTTAGCATCCCCGGCGGGCGAGGGAGGGCGCGGATGTCTTGGTGGCACCGGATCAGACGGATCATCTCCGGTGGAGGGCGGGAGTCGGCGAGTTTCGTCGCCGCGCTGCTCGGTGTGCTGGTGCTCGCGGGCGCCGCGCTCGGGCAGGGCATCTCCCGCACGTCGGTCGCGGTGTCGGACGGCCTGACCTGGCTGGGTGACGACCAGCGCGGTGAGGTCGTGCAGGTGAACCCGGTGTCGGGCAAGCCGCAGACGCGCCTGCAGATCAGCGGTCCCGACTCGCAGCTGGAGATCGCGCAGGAGGACGGCCGACTGATCGTGCTGAACCGGCGCACGGGCGAGATCACCGTCATCGACCTGGCGACGCTGCTCGCCTCCGGTCGCCGGCAGGCGCCGCCCGGTGCGGCGAGCAAGGTGCTGGTGGCGAACGGGCTGGTGTTCGTCGTCGACCGCGCGGCCGGCACCGTGCACACCGCCGACCCGCTGACGCTGGACGACGTCGGCCAGACCTGGCAGGCCGGTCAGCCGCTCGCGGATGCCGTGGTGGACGAGCGCGGTGTGCTGTGGCTGGTGGACCACGGCGGCAACCTGCGCGCGCTGGAATGGTCAGAGGACGAGGAGAAGTTCTCCGAGCGGTCGCACCGGCAGGTCAGCGGAGCCGGGCCGCGCACCGTGCTGGTGCCGCACGACCAGGGCGTGACGCTGCTCGGCCTGGACGGCGGTGTCGTGGTGCGTGACGGCACGGGTGAGGACGTGTCCGCCTCGACCGACTCGCTGGACGCCGAGGTGATCGCCGCGCAGCTCGCGCCGCTGGACCTGGTGCCCGCGTCGGTGCCGTCGTCGTCGGCCGTGGTGCTGGTCGTCGGGCGGGACGTGCGGCGCGTCGACGTCGGGTCGCTCGGATGTCCCCGCCCCGGTCGTCCCGCGGTGTTCCGAGACAAGGTCTACGTGCCCTGCAAGGGTTCCGGCAAGGTCATCGTGCTCGACCGCGGTGGCAAGCGCGGCGGTGACGACGTGCGCACGTCCGGCGGGTCGGACCCGGAGCTGGTGTTCGACGACGGCCGGCTGTTCGTGAACGTGCCGGGCTCCTCGACCGGTGTGCTGGTCGACCCGGACGGTGCGACGCGCTCGCTGACGATCCGCTCGCCCGAGCTGCCGGTGAAGGACCCGGACCGCTCGCCGCCGCCGTCGGTGCCGCCACCCCCGCCGCCGAACCCGAACGAGCCGACGAAGCCGCCGCGCAACCCCGGTAACAACCCGGACGGCAACGGGCCGACGACCGAGGTGCCGCCGCCGCCCACGACGAGCGTGCCGCCGCCGTCCGGCGGAGCGGCCCCTGCGGCGCCGGCCGGGGTGAGCGTGCGGGAGAAGTCGCGCAGCTCGTCCGCGTTGGTCGTGACGGTGAGCTGGACGGCGGCCGTGTCCGCCGAGCCGGTCGTCGGCTACACGGTGGCCGGCTCCGGCTCGTTCACCGGTGGCTCGAAGTCGGCCCAGGTGACGGGGACGTCGGCCGAGTTGTCGTTGCCGTGCACGGGTTCCACGTTCTGCACGAACGGCAGGCTGGACGTGACGGTGCGCGCATCCACGGCGACCACGGCGGGTGCCGCGGGGATGGCCTCGTTCACGGTGACGCCGCCGAACAACCCGCCGCCTCCGCCGCCGCCCACCACGACGACCACGACTCCGCCGCCGCCTCCTCCGCCCCCGCCGCCGGTCACCACGACGACGACACCGCCTCCTCCGCCTCCGCCGCCACCACCGCCCTCGTTGCCGAGCGCGGGTGCCACGGTGATCACGTCGCTCACCGGTGGCCGGCTGGTCCCGACGCGCCGGGTGAACATGGCGCCGCCCGCGGACTGGGCGAGCCACAACGGGCGCTGTGAGGTCGTGAACGTGACGTACGGGTTCGCGGTCGGCATCCCGTGCAACGCGACGACCGCGACGATCGACGTGGACGAGGGCAGCAACCGGATCCTGGTGCGCGCCTACGCGGCCTCCGGTGGTGGCCAGGTCGACTCGGCGGCGAAGACGACGCTCTTCACCTACGACGAGTGCGCCGGCAAGCCGTCGTGCATCCCGCGGATGGCTCCCGCCGGCGTCGAGACGGCTCCGATGGGCGCGGGCGGGCTCGGCCTGCTGGCCGCCGCGTTCCTGCTGCGCATCAAGCCTCGAAGGGAAGACGAACAGTGATCGACCCCGGAGAGGTCTCGGCGTTCCGCGACCTGCACACCCGGCTCGGTGACGCGGTCGAGTCCGCCGTGCGCGGCAAGCGCGACGTGGTGGACCTGGTGCTGGTGGCCATGTTCGCGGGCGGCCACGTGCTGCTGGAGGACGTGCCGGGCACCGGCAAGACGACGCTGGCCCGCGCCGTGGCGGGAGCGCTCGGCGGCGTGTCCCGGCGCGTGCAGTTCACGCCGGACCTGCTGCCGTCCGACGTGACGGGCACGTCGGTCTACGACCCGCAGACCGGCCAGATCCGCTTCCGCCCCGGCCCGGTGTTCGCGAACATCGTGCTGGCCGACGAGATCAACCGCGCGGCCGCCAAGACCCAGTCCGCGCTGCTCGAGGTGATGGAGGAACGCACCGTCACCATCGACGGCGTGGGCCACGCGGTGCCGGACCCGTTCCTGGTCGTCGCCACCCAGAACCCGATCGACCTCGACGGCACCTACCGCCTGCCGGAGGCGCAGCTCGACCGCTTCATGCTCCGCACCTCGATCGGCTACCCGTCGGTGGAGGACGAGCTGGACGTCCTGCGCCCCGGCAGCGGCGCCGGCCGCATCGCCGACGTGCGCACCGTGACGTCCCCGCGCGAGGTCAGCTCCTTCAGCGCCCGCCTGCAGCTCCTGCACGTCGCCGACCCGATCCTGCAGTACATCTCGGCCCTGGGCACCGGCACCCGCTCCGACGACCGCCTGCGCCTCGGCACCTCCACCCGCGGCCTGCGCACCCTGGTCCGCTGCGCCCAGGTGCACGCCGCCTCGAAGGGCCGCCACTTCGTCGTGCCGCAGGACGTCCAGGACATCGCCGACCCGGTCCTGGCCCACCGCCTGGTCCTGACCAGGGAGAGCGTCCTGTCCGGCGTCACCACCTCCGAGGTGCTGTCCGACGTGCTCTCCCGCGTACCGGTCCCCAAGCCAGCAACCCAATGAGCACCGCACCCGCCACCGCGCACCGCCCAGGCCCAGCCCCCGGCGCGCGGCCCTCAGCCATCGCCGCCGTCGGCGACGCCGCCCGTGACCCGGCCGTGCGCCGCGCCGCGCAACGCCGTGCCGCTGGCGCCGCGCAACGCCGCGCCGGTTCGTGGTGTCCTGCGCCGTGTCGACGGTCGGTGGTGCCGGGCGCCGCGCGGTCTGGCGGATGCCGTGCGGGTGGTTTGCGCCGCCGTGCCGCTCGCGTGGCACAACGTGGTGTCGCTCGGGCCGCAACGCCGTGCCGCTGGCACGCGCGACGCCGTGCCGCTGGCACCGCGACGCCGTGCCGCTGGCACCGCGCGACGCCGTGCCGCTGGCACCGCACGACGCCGTGCCGCTCGCGCCGCACGACGCCGTGCCGGTTCGTGGTGTCCTGCGCCGTGTCGCACCGGTCGGTGGTGCCGGGCGCCACGCGGTCCGGCGGATGCCGTGCGGGTGGCTTGCGCCGCCGTGCCTCGCGCCGCCACCTGCGGAGCGCCGTGGGTCGTTCGTTTGGCTGTGTTGTCGTCGCGGGTTTGTCACCTCTCGCCCGGCCCGGAGTCGGCGCCGCGGGCGTCGCGGCCTTCCTCCCGGTGCGTTGCCGTCGCGCGGGCCCGTCACCTCCCGCTCGGCCCGCCCAGCACGGCCTGAGTTCCGCGGTGCTCGGTGGTGCCCCGCATGAAGGCCCTCCGCCTCACCCTCCGCGGCACCGGCGCCCTCCTCCTCGGCCTCGCCCTCACCGGCGTCGGCCTCTGGTGGCGCTACCCCGGCATGACCGGTTTCGGCCTCGCCCTGACCGCCCTCGTGGTCGCCTCCACCGTCTCCGTCCTGGTCGCCAGCCCGCTCACCACCGCCCGCACCGTCCGCCCGCGCACCGTTCCCCGCCTCGCGCGGTGCAGCGGTCGCCTGGAGCTCTCCACCACCGGGCGCTGGCCGGTGGCGCTGGACGCGGTCGACATGGTGGCGGGCGAGCCGATGGCCGTCGACGTGCCGTTGCTCAAGCCCGGTGTGACCGAGGCGGTCGGCTACGCGATTCCGACCGAGCGGCGTGGTGTGTTCGACGTGGGGCCGTTGACGTTGCGGCGCAAGGGGGTGGCCGGGCTCGCCCAGGCGCGGACCGTAGTCGGTGAGGTCGTGCAGGTGCGTGTCGTGCCGCGGGTGTTGCCGGTGCGCGGGTTGCCGTCGGGTGCGCGGCGCGGGCAGGTCGGCGCGGACGAACGGGTCGAGCGCGGTGGTACGGACCTCGTCGGGTTGCGGGAGTACGTGCCCGGTGACGACCTGCGGCGGCTGCACTGGGCGACGTCGGCGAGGACCGGGACGTTGATGATCCGCGAGGACGCCGACCCCGCCCGTCCGCACCTCGCGGTGCTGCTCGACGACAACGCGGCCGCGTACGCCGATCCCGCGCGGTTCGAGGAGGCGGTGGAAGTCGCGGCCTCGCTCGTCACCTCGGCTTTGGAACAGGGCCACCCGGTGCGGCTGATGACGACTTCCGGCAGTGCGGACATCGAGGAGACGCAGGACTCCACGCCGATCCTGGCGGCGTTGGCCGACCTGGAGCTGACCGGGTTCGACGGGGCGTTGACCGTGCCGGTGCGAGACCTCGACGTGGTGGCCGTGGTCAGCGGTCACACCAGTCCGGCGCTGCTGCTGGAGGCCGGTCGGGCGGCGTTCGGGACGGTGCTCGTGGTCGGCGAGAAGAAGCCGGCCGGTGCGGTGGGGTCGGTGCTCGTGGTGAGCGGGCCCGGGGCGGAGGACCTGGTGGACTCGTGGAACGCGGTGGTGGCGCGATGAGGTACGCGTGGGTCGCCGCCGTCCTGCTGGTCGCCTCGGTGCAGCTCGCGCAGGCGTGGGACGGTGCGGTCGTCTACTTCGGACTCGCCGCTGCGCTCGGGTTCCTCGCGCTTCCGTTGCGGCGCCTGGTTCCCGCCGGGCTGGCGGGCATCGGGCTGATGGCGGTGGCGATGGCCGGTGGCTACTTCGCCGCGCGCGGGGCCGTTCCCGGCCGCGAGCCGACGCACGTGCTGCTGGACACCGTGCCGCGCCTGCTGACCGCGGCCCGGCCCGCGCCGGCGACACCCGAGCTGCTGGTTCCCGGTCTGCTGCTGGTGTTCGGCGTCGCGGTCGCCACGGTGCTCTCGGTGGCCAAGCAGCGCACGGCCCTGTTCGTGCCCGCGCTCGGTGCCGCCGTGCTGTACGTGTCCGCCGCCCTGCTCACCGCCGGCAGGGCCGACCGCTACGGCATCACCGCCCTGGTCCTGGTGGTGTTGCTGGCGCTGGGCTGGCTGATCATCGACCGCCGCGGCCCCGTCGTGCCGCCCGCGGTGCTCGCGACCGTGCTGGCCGCGCTGACGTTGCTGACGATCGTGTTGCCCGCCAACGGGTTCGAACCGCGCAAGCTCGTCACCCCGCCGGTCACCAACGTCGCGATCTCCAACCCGCTCCCGCGCCTCGCGGCGTGGGCGGCGCAGGGTGAGGCGGAGCTGTTCCGGATGCGCGGCCCCGAGGTCCCGGTCCGGCTGGTCACGCTGAGCCGGTTCTCCGGCGCCTCCTGGGAGGCCGCGTCCACCTACGGCCCGCTCGGCGTCGTCGACCCGCCCGACCTCCCGACCGGCGGCAAGTTCCAGGACGCGAGCGTCGACCTCACCATCACCGGCCTGGACGGCGAGTGGCTGCCCGGCGTCGGCACACCGCAGTCCGTCTCGCTGAGCAACGCCATGGTCGACCCCGACACCGGCTCCCTGGTGATGGCCGACGGCCTGCGCACCGGCCTGAGCTACACCGTGCGCGGCGTCCTCGAAACCCCGGCCGACACCGACCTCGCCGAGGCGGCCGTTCCGACCGACACCCGCTACACCGCCCTGCCGCGGCTGCCGTTCACGCTGGCCGAGTACGCCCGCCAGGCCACCCAGAACGCCCGCACCCCGTACGAGAAGGCCGTCGCCCTCGAACAGGTCGTGCGCCTCAACCGCCGCCCCGACGCCGAGGCCCCGGTCGGCTCCTCCTACGCCCGCCTGGAGACCTTCCTCTTCGGCAACCCCGGCGAGTCCGGCGCCGGCGCGGGCACCGCCGAGCAGTTCGCCTCCGCCTACGCCGTCCTGGCCCGCGCCGTCGGCCTCCCGACCCGCGTGGTCGTCGGCTTCCAGCCGGTTCCCGACCAGGGCGGTGAACGCATCGTCCGCGCCGCCGACGCCACGGCCTGGCCGGAGGTCTACTTCACGAACTGGGGCTGGGTCGCCTTCGACCCCGTGTCCGGCAACGGCAGCGGCCCCAGCGCCGCCTCCAAGCGCGAGGTCCTCAACCGCCTCGCCTCCTCCACCGCCAAACCCACCCCGACCACCCCGGCCTCGGTCCCACCCCTGGTCCAGCCCGCCGCGGTGAACCAGGAGAACGTCGCCGCACCCGAGCTCCGCCAGGGCTTCCCGCTCTGGACCCTCACCCCGGTCCTCCTGCTGCTCGCCCTCTACCTCGCCCGCACCACCCGCCGCGTCCGCCTGCGCGCCGCCGGCCCGGTCGGCGCCTGGAACGAGGTGCTGGACTCGTTGCTGCTGGCCGGTTCACGCCCACACCCGAGCCGCACCGCCCCCGACGTGGGCCGCGACTGGGGCGCACCCGGCACCGAGCTCGCCACGATGGTCGACGAGGCGGCGTTCGCACCCGCTCCCACCCGCGCCGAGCACAGCTGGCAGCTCGCCCGGCAGGTGAAGAAGTCGGTGCGGCGCAAGGCTTCCTGGTGGCGCAAGCTGCTGTGGGCGGTCGACCCGCGCCCGCTGTTCCGCCGCCGCTGACCTCAGGCCACGCCAGCGGGGAGGCAGTTCTTCCCGGCCTTCCGGTAGAAGTCCTGGCACAGGGCGGGCGCGCCGTTCGACGGCACGGTGCCAAGCCACACGAACCAGGTGTACTTCGCTTCGGTGTCCTTGTCCGGTGTGGGGCCCTGCAGCACCTTGGGGCAGGTGTCGTCCCTGGTGCTGAGTCGCACCTCGGCGCCATCGGGAGGCTTGCCACCCGGAAGGTGCTTCCTCGCCCACATCGCCTCGTAGTCGAGGTACAGCTTGACGTCCGCGGGTGTGGTCGAGTCCTCCAGCGAGTGCAGCACCAGCACGGACTTCCCCTGCTCGCACGGCATCTTGGCGGAGGAGAGCCGCACGCCCGAGGACGAGGGCGCGGACACGGCCGCGTTCGTCTGCCCGGACGGGTCCGCGGCGCCGCCGGACCTGTCGCCGGCCGCCCCGAGGGAGATCCCGAGGGCGAACAACACGATCGCGCCCGCGACGATCGTGCGCCTCTTCCAGGCGTCCGGTGTTCGTCCCCATTGCCAGAGCGCGACCAGATCACCGCGCTGCCTGATCGTGAAGTCCTGGTCCACCCGTGGCGCGTCGTCACCCTCCACCTGCACGGCCAGCGGCACCAGCCAGGTCGTGTCCTGCCAGTCGGAGAACGGCACCTCGACCGTGACGCGGACGTCCGTCGTCGTGCCGGGACGGAGGTCGAAGTGCGGTCCGTCGGGGAACGTGACCTTGCCGGAGTGGAGCCACTCCGGGTGTTCCGGACCGTCGAACTCGGTCCTGAGGCGCAGCCGGCCCTTCAGCACCGTGTTGCCGGTGTTGGTGAGCGTCAGCACCGTCTCGTACGGGCCGGCGTCGTAGACGTCCTCCGGCTGCCGCAGCTCGGCGGTCAACCCCGGCGCGCGGTTGACCTCGATGGGCAGCGAGTCGCTCGACCACCAGGTCGGCTCGCCCGTCCGCGGGTCGAGCTCACCGGCGAGCACCTTCAGCACGTCCGGTCCCGCGAGGGCCTCGGCGGTGCAGATGACCCTCAACCGCAGCTGCAGCGACCGGTCCGCCGGCACTGCGAACACCTCCGGCACGCCGGTGTCCGCGTGTTCCCAGAGCAGCCCGGTGGTGCTCGCGCTTTCGAACCGCAGGAACAGCTTCCGGTCGCGTGGAGTCCGGTTGGTGATCGTCAGCTCGAACGGCTCGGCGGCGCCCGTGCGGAAGCAGACCTCGGCGCGGTCGGCTCTGAGGTAGACGCCGATCTCGTTGTTGTGCGGGGCGGGCTGGGTGTCGCCGAGGTGCACGCCGCCGTGGATCGTCCCGGCCTGGACGACGTGACCACCGGCGTCCCACACTTCGTTCCTGGTCGACAAGGACGCCTCCGCTCGCCGGCTTCACACGGACACCCAGCGTGTCGTACCGGACGGCGCTGTCGTTAGTTCTTCGTCGCGCACACCTTCGCCGAGCTGCCGCGCTCACCCTGGTAGCCGAACGCCGCGATCTGGAAGCACCGCCGCACCCCGCCGCCGTCCTCGATCACGTACGTGGTGCCGCCGCCGGTCACCCGCGTCACGGCCTGCGGCTTCGCCCCGGTCACGTCGATCACCACGAACTCCGCCTGGCCGTCGCTCGGGTCGCTCCACTCCAGCTCGATCGCCTTGCCGTCGTACTCGGCGCGCTTGAGCACCGGGATGAACTTCGGGTCGGCGTTCGGGGGTGGGCCGGCGTCGACGGACTCGGAGGTGGGGACGGGCAACGTCGTGGTCGTGGTCGTGGTGGGCTGGGTGGTGACGGACGTGTCGCGGTTCAGCAGCAGGCCTGCGAGGATGCCGCCCGCCACGGCGACCACGGCCAGGACCGCGAGCACGCCTCCGCGCTTGCGGCGGGGGACCGGGGCCGTCATCGGCTCCACCGGCGGGTCGAACGGCGGCTGGTCGAAGGCGGGCAGGTCGACCCTCGGCAGATCGACCCTGGGGAGGTCGCCCCTGGGCAGGTCGGTCCTCGGCGGAGCAAACTGCGGCGGATCGGCCCTGGGCGGGTCGACGTCGGGCAGCAGCACGACCGGCGGCAGCACGGCGGCCGGTGGCGGGGGAGGGACGGGCAGGTCGGTCTGCCGGTAGGTGAGGTCGGCGAGCCTGCCCTGCCAGGAGTCGTCCGGTTCTTCCTCCGGTTCGGCGGGTGCCGGTTCCTCCTCCTTGACGCCGCGCGGGCCGAAGCCGGGTGCCTCGGTGGGGCCCTCGGGGTAGAAGACGGGTCGCTCGCCCATCATCCGGGTCGAGTCGGGGTCCACAACGGACACCGAGGGGATGGGGGCGCCGGAGCTCGCGGCGCGCAGGGCGTCGCGGAGCTCCAGGGCGGAGGCGAAGCGGTCGGCGCGGTCCTTGCGCAGGCAGCGGGAGATGATCGCGACGAGGCCGGACGGCACGTCGAAACGGGTCAGCGGGCGCGGGTCGGCGGAGCTGACGCGGCCGACGTAGGACAGCAGCGTGTCCTCGTCGGGGTTGTCGGAGGCGAACGGGGGCTTGCCTTCCAGCAACGTGAAGAGGGTGGAGCCGAGGGACCAGAGGTCGTCGGCGAACGACGGGGTGGCGCCCTCCAGCATCTGCGGGGCCGCGTGCCGGTAGCTCACCATCTGCAGCGAGGCGGAGTGGCCCGCGTCGGCGCCGCGGGCGATGCCGAAGTCCGCCAGCACGTAGGAGGTGGGGAGCACGAGGACGTTCTGCGGCTTCACGTCGCGGTGCAGGATGCCCTGGCCGTGCGCGAACGCCAGCGCGTCGGCCACGGCGATGCCCGCTGCCACGACGTCCGCGACGGGGAGCGGGCCCATGGCGCGCAAACGGTCGTGCAGCGAGCCGCGTTCGTAGTACTCCATGACGATGCACGGGCGGCCGTCCGGCAGGGTTCCCGTGTCGAGGACGGTGACGATGTACGGGTGCTGGCGGCCGAGCTCCACGGTGATGGCGAGCTCGCGGCGGAAGCGGGTGACCGTGGCCGGGTCGGTGACCTGCAGGACCTTCACGGCGACGTCGCGGCCGAGACCGTCCTGGCGGGCGCGGTAGATGGTGCCCTCGCCGCCCTGGGCGATGACGCGGAAACCGCTGTAGCCCGGTAACGCGATCCCGGGCGCCTGCGCGGCACCGTCAGCCGGTGCCCAGGCCATCAGATCGTCTTCCACCACCGGATCCTAACCCGGTGCTGCCGGGCGTCCGGCGAGGTCGGCGAAACCGTTGACCTGCACGTACTGCGTTCGCGGAACAGCGCGATCCGGTTCTCAGTCCGGTAGCACCTTCACCTGGAAACCCAGGCCCTGCAGCATTCCGGTGAGCATCGTGCGGGTGTTGTCCTCGGCGCGCTTGAGCAGCTCCGACTCCCGTGCCGCGTCGGCGAGCTTCGCTTCGGCGGCGACGTAGAACTGTTGCTGGTCGGGCACTTCCACGATCGCGTTCAAGCGGTTGACCAGGCCGCGTTCCTGGCTGAAGACGTACGAACGGTCGTGGTGCAGGTTCGGCTTGTCCAGCCGCGCGGAGGGCAGCTTCAGCTCGACCGACTTGCCGTCCGGCGACACGACCAGGCCGTCCTCCGCGAGCGCGCCGAGGTCGACGTAGGCGTTGACGGACCCGGCCGCGACGAACAGCGTGCGTTCACCGGCCAGCACCGCGGGCACCCACTTCACGTCCTGCTCGATGTCGAGCACGACCTGGAACTCGCCCGACGCGGCGTGGTACTGGCTGAGGTCGCGCACCGCCTTGAGGACGGCCGGCTGGCTGCGGTCGACCGTCTGCTCGCCGAACACGTTCCCGAACGGCCGGAACTGGCCAAGAAGCCCGATCGTCGCACCGATCGCGAGAACAACGACTGCGACCAGTGCTCCACGCGTCACCCAGCGCCTGTCCACCGCGTTGGAGTACCCGTGGGGTGATGCGCTCACTCGGGCCGTATGGGGTAATCGACCCGTGCGGAATCAGTCCGGTGTCCACATGGTTGGCTTGATGGACACGGGAACGATGTTTGGAGGCGTGCGGTGCTGGACCCGGACAACCTGTACGAGGTGGACTCGGAGGTGCCGGACCTGACCGGTGCGGTGCTGCTGCACCACTTCGAGGGCTTCATGGACGCGGGCGCCGCCGGCCGGTTGCTCGCCGAGCACCTGCTGGAGACCTCGGAGAGCCGCGTCGTCGCCCGCTTCGACGTCGACAGCCTGATCGACTACCGCTCCCGCCGGCCGCTGATGACCTACGCGACCGACCACTGGGAGGACTACGCCACGCCCGAGCTGGTCGTGCACCTGCTGCACGACAGCGCCGGCCACCCGTTCCTGCTGCTCAACGGCCCTGAGCCGGACCGCAGCTGGGAGGCGTTCGTGCGGGCCGTGCGCGACCTGGTCGACCGCTGGGGCGTGCGCCTCACGCTCGGCTTCCACGGCATCCCGATGGGCGTGCCGCACACCAGGCCGTTGAACGTCATCGGCCACGCGACCCGCCCCGAGCTGGTCTCGGAGTACCAGCCGTTCTTCAACCGCGTGCAGGTTCCCGGCAACGTCTCGGGCCTGCTGGAGTTCCGCCTCGGCCAGGCCGGCCACGACGCGATGGGCTTCGCCGCCCAGGTGCCGCACTACCTGGCCCAGTCGACCTACCCGACCGCCGCCGTCACCCTGCTCGACGCCGTCGCCCGCGCCACCGGTCTCGCCCTGCCCCTCGGTGGCCTGATCGACGCCGCCCAGGCCGCCGACGCCGAGATCCACCGGCAGGTCGCGGAGTCGGAGGAGGTCGCCCAGGTGGTGGAAGCGCTCGAGCGGCAGTACGACGCCTTCATCCAGACTGTCGGGAACACCGATCTGCCCTCCGCGGACGAACTGGGCGCCGAGTTCGAGAGGTTCCTGGCCGAGCAGCAGCGTCCGCCGGACCACCTCTAGGAGCTCCCATGGCCACCTGGAACGACGTGCGCAGGATCGCCACCTCCATGCCTGATGTGACGGAGCGGGTGCGGGAGGGCGTCGTCGACTGGAGGGTCAAGGACAAGCTGTTCGTGTGGGAACGGCCGCTGCGCAAGACCGACCTCGCGGCGATGGGCCCGTCGGCACCCGACGGGCCCATCCTCGCCGCCCGCGTGCCGGACCTGGGCGCCAAGGAGGCGCTGCTGGCCGCGGACGAGTCGGTGTACTTCACCACGCCGCACTTCCAGGGCTACCCGGCGATCCTGGTGCGGCTGGAGCACATCCCGGTGGCGGAGCTGGAAGAGCTCATCGTCGAGGCGTGGCACGCACGGGCGCGCTAGCAGCTCCCTAGTAGCTCACGAACCGGTAGTGCAGGCCGGAGCTGGACTCCAGCCACTCACCGACGTTCTTCGGCGCCCGGTCGACCTCCGGCGCGTACGTGTCGCCCTCGAAGGTCTCGCGGATCTCGGTGACCTCGATGCGGTCGGCGAACGGCAGCGCCGCCGCGTACACCGCCGACCCGCCGATCACCCAGAGGTCGCCGTCGACCGATTTGAGTGCTTCGTCCAGGCTGTCGGACGTCTCCACGCCTTCCTGGGGCGTGCGGGAGAGCACGATGTTGCGGCGGCCGGGCAGCGGGCGGAACCGGGGCGGCAACGACTCCCACGTGCGGCGGCCCATCAGCACCGCCGCGCCCGTGGTGAGCTCGCGGAAGCGTTTCATGTCCTCGGGGACGTGCCACGGGATGGCGTTGTCGCGGCCGATGACCCGGTTGGCCGCCTGGGCCCAGATCAGCCCGACCATCCGGTTCACACCGCCACCGGCGCCTTGATGCCGGGGTGCGGGTCGTAGCCCTCGATCGTGAAGTCCTCGTACCGGTGGTCGAACAGGCTGTCCGCGGGCGCCAGCCTGAGCGTCGGGAACTCCCGCGCCTCCCGGCTGAGCTGCAGCTCGACCTGCTCGACGTGGTTGTCGTAGATGTGGCAGTCGCCGCCGGTCCAGATGAAGTCCCCGACCCCGAGCCCGGTCTGCGCGGCGATCATGTGGGTCAGCAGCGCGTAGGAGGCGATGTTGAACGGCACGCCCAGGAACAGGTCGGCGCTGCGCTGGTAGAGCTGGCACGACAGCTTGCCGTCGGCGACGTAGAACTGGAAGAACGCGTGGCACGGCGGCAACGCCATCTGCGCGATCTCGCCGACGTTCCACGCCGAGACGATGATCCGGCGCGAGTCCGGGTTGGTCTTCAGCGTCTTGAGGACTTCGGCGATCTGGTCGACGTGCCCGCCGTCGGGCGTGGGCCAGGAGCGCCACTGCACGCCGTAGACGGGGCCGAGCTCACCGTTCTTGTCCGCCCACTCGTCCCAGATGCTCACGCCGTGGTCCTGGAGCCACTGCACGTTGCTGTCGCCGCGCAGGAACCACAGCAGCTCGTACGCGATCGACTTGAAGTGCACCTTCTTCGTCGTGATCAGCGGGAAGCCGGCGGCGAGCGGGTAGCGCAGCTGGTGGCCGAAGATCGACCGCGTGCCGGTGCCGGTGCGGTCTTCCTTGCGCACGCCCTCCTTCAGGACGTGGCGGAGGAGGTCCTCGTACTGCGTGTCGGCCATACGGGTGAGCCTACCTAGAACCTCGCCATGTCCGGCTCCAGGCCGAGCCGGTGCATCGAGTACGTCTCCAGCAGCCGCTTCGACACCACGGTGTGCTGCGCCGCCGTGTGCGCGTCACGGAAACAACGCTGCAGCGCCGACGACTCGAACACCGAGCTGCCGCCACCCGCCGCGAACGCCTTCTGCGTCACCTCGGTGGCTTCCGAAGCCGCGAACGTGCACGCGAGCCGCATGCGCGCCTTGGCTTCGTCGGGCACGTGCGCGCGTTGCACGGCCATGTCCCAGACGGCGCTCAACGTCTCGTGCAGGAACGCGGCGGCGGAGGACAGGCGGGCCTCCATCAGGGCGAGCTCGATCTGCAGGCCCGCCTGCTCGGCGAGGCGGGTGGTGGCGTGTTGCGGGGTCTTCGCCACGGCCAGGGCCTCGGTCTCGTCGATCGCGCGGCGGGCGATGCCCAGGCACACAGAGGCGACGCCGACCGCCAGGAAGCTGAAGAACGGGAAGGCGGTGACCGGGCCCTCGATGCCGGGGGTGGTGCCGACGGGCCAGATGGCGCGGCGGGACGGGAGGAAGGCGTTGAAGAGGGAGAACTCGTGGGAGCCGGTAGCGCGCAGGCCCGTGGAGTGCCACGTGTCGTGGACTGTCACGTCGGTGCGGGGGTACACGGCCAGACGCGGGCCCTTGGGGGTGAGGGTGCCGCCGATGACCCACGAGCACCACGGCACGGCGCTGCCCCAGCCCCAGCGACCGGAGACACGGTAGCCGCCGCTGACCGCCTCGGCGCGGCCGTGCGGGGCGGCGGTGCCGGCGATGAGGGCGCGCGGGTCGGTGAAGACCTCGTCGGCGGCGTCGGTGGGCAGGTACCAGGCCAGCGAGGACGAGATGGTGGTCGTCATGGCGGTCCAGCCGGTGGAGGCGTCCGAACGCGACAGCTCGCCGATCTCCCGGCTCCACTCCGGCAGGCCCAGTTCGGCGCCGGCGTAGCGCTTCGGGGCGATCATGCGGTGCACGCCCGCGTCGACGAGCGCGGTCAGGACGGGCTCGGTGAGTGCGCGCTGCTGTTCGGCGGCGGGGGCTTCGGCGCGGATCAACGCGTGCAGGTCCGTCGCATCGTGGGCTGGCATGCGCTGATCTTGCTGGAGCGGCTACAGCTTGGCGAGCGCCTCAACGAGTGGCTTCAGCTCCGGCGTGTTCCCGGCCTCGTCCAGCGACTCGCTCAGCGCGCGGTCGTGGGTGGGGCGGGCCAGCGCGAGCAGCTCGTGGCCCTTCTCGGTGACCTCGGTGTAGATGCCGCGCCGGTCGGTGGGGCAGAGGTAGCGCTGCAGCAGGCCGCGGTCCTCCAGCCGGGTGACCAGGCGGGTCGTGGCGGACTGGCTCAGCACGACGGCGTTGGAGAGCTGGTTCATCCGAAGGTGGAAGCCGTCCTGGCGGTTGAGGACGTCCAGAACGGTGTACTCGCTGACCGAGAGCTCGTGCGCCTTCTGCAGCGCTCTTTCGAGGCGGTCCTCGATGCGCGCGTGCAACGCCGCGAGCGTGCGCCAGCCCTGTGCGCGCGCCTGGACGGCGTCGTCGTCCAGTGACATGAAGTACATCCCCTTCGAATAGACAGCGTCTGCAACTATTGCGTACGCTTGTAATCGTCATCAACAAGTCTACCGGGGAGAGACATGGATCTGTCGGGACGCACGGCACTTGTGACCGGCTCCACCGCGGGCATCGGCTACGCCACCGCGGAGGGCCTGCTCAAGGCGGGCGCTTCCGTGGTCGTCAGCGGCCGCGGCGAGGAGCGGGTGGCCGAGGCGGTCGGCAAGCTGAGCGCCCACGGTGACGTGCGCGGTGTCGCGGCCGACATCTCCACGGCGGAGGGTGCTGCCGAGCTCGTGCGGCAGGTTCCAGACGTGGACGTGCTCGTCAACAACCTGGGCATCTACGGCGCGCAGCCGGTGTTCGAGATCGACGACGCCGAGTGGCAGCGGTTCTTCGACACCAACGTCATGTCCGGTGTGCGGCTCTCGCGGCACTACACGCCGCGCATGGTCGAGCGCGGCTGGGGTCGGGTGATCTTCGTGAGCAGCGAGTCCTCCGTGTTCACCCCGACCGAGATGGTCCACTACGGCATGACGAAGACCGCGCAGCTCGCCATCGCGCGCGGCATGGCCCAGGAGGTCAAGGGCACCGGCGTCACCGTCAACTCGGTGCTGCCCGGCCCCACGCTGACGCCCGGCGTCGAGGAGTTCATCCGCGACCGGGTCGGCGAGGGCGGCGAGGCGGAGTTCGTCCGCACCGAGCGCCCGACCCTGTTGCTGGGCCGCCTGATCCGCCCCCACGAGGTCGCGAACCTCATCACCTACGTCGCGTCGGACCTGTCCTCCGCCACGACCGGTGCCGCCCTGCGCGTCGACGGCGGCACCGCTCCGACGCTCATCCCGTAAGACCACACCTGGTAAGGATTTCGCTTTGAACACCGTGAAGCTCAACAACGGCGTGACCATGCCCCAGCTCGGCTTCGGCGTCTGGCAGGTGCCCGACGCGGAGGCCACGCCCGCCGTCACCGAGGCGCTCCAGGCCGGCTACCGCAGCATCGACACGGCGGCTGCCTACGGCAACGAGGGCGGCGTGGGCGCGGCGATCGCACAGTCCGATGTGGACCGCTCCGACGTGTTCGTCACCACCAAGCTCTGGAACGCCGACCACGGCCACGACTCCGCTCTGCGCGCGTTCGACGCCTCGCAGTCGAAGCTGGGCCTCGACGTCGTCGACCTGTACCTGATCCACTGGCCGACGCCGGCCCGCGACCTCTACGTCGACACCTGGAAGGCCTTCGTCGAGCTGCGGGAGGAGGGGCGCGTCCGTGCGATCGGCGTCTCCAACTTCCAGCCCGCGCACCTGCAGCGCCTGATCGACGAGACCGGCGTCGTGCCCGCGGTCAACCAGGTCGAGCTGCACCCGTACCTGCAGCAGGCCGAACTGCGCGCCTTCCACGAGAAGCACGGCATCCACACCGAGGCCTGGTCACCGCTCGGCCAGGGCGGCGAGCTGCTGGAGGACCCGGTCGTCACCGAGATCGCGGCGCGCCACGACAGGTCCGCCGCGCAGGTCGTGCTGCGCTGGCACCTGCAGATCGGCAACATCGTCATCCCGAAGTCGGTGACGCCCGCGCGGATCCGGGAGAACATCGACGTGTTCGGGTTCGAGCTGGCCGACGAGGAGATCGCGGCGCTGTCCACTCTGGACCGGGGCGGCCGGATCGGCCCGAACCCGGACGAGTTCAACGGTTCCTGAGCGCTGCCGCCGCGGACCGGGTGAAGGCCCGGTCCGTGAGCGCGTCGGTGCTGTCGACGAACTGGTCGACGGCACCGATGAGCGGCAGGGTGCGCACCGCCGGGTCGCGCACGGTCGCGAGCAGTGCCGCGGCGAAGCGCTCGGCGTGCAGCACCCGTAGGGCCGGTCGTGGAACGGCCGGGTGGCGGGGTCGACCGGTTCGGGCAGCCCCGCCGCGTTGTGCAGCGCCGCAACGGTTTCACAAGCGGTTGCGAGGTGCCGTTCCCGATCGCCGGTCGTCACGGCCGCGGTGAGCACGGGTGTCAGCCCGGCCGCGCACCGCAGCCGGGCGAAGGCGCTGCCGAGCCACTTGCCGTACGGCGGGTAGGTGCGGTCGAGCAGCAGGCACAACCGCATCAGGTCGCGGACCAGGCGGGCGGCGACGACCGCGGAGCCCAGCTCGTCACCGACCTCACGGCAGCGGCCGACGAACGGCTCCTCCTGGCTGATGCGCTGCCACTGGCACGCCAGCACGTACCGCCACACGTCGTCGGGGTACCAGGCCAGCCGCGTCCGGACGTCCGCCAGTCCCAGGTCGTCGTGGTGGACCGCACCGGCCGTGACCTCGGCGAGCACCTGCGTCGGCGTCGCCAGCCAGTCGGACGTGGTGATCTCGGTGCGCGGGTCGAACCCGAGCCGGTCGGTGAGCCACGCGCCGAGCCCCGTCACCACGACCCCGTGCCGCACGCGCCCTTCCGCCGGCCTCATGTGCAGCGTGCCGTGCTCGGCCGGCACCAGGTGGGTCGAGTACCCGGCGACGGTCGCGGGGAGGTGTCCGGCCAGCACCTCCGACACCGCCTCGGCGTGCACGAGGTCGTCCTGCCCCAGGAACAGCTGCAGGCGCGGGCCCCAGTCGTGGTCGGTGGACCTCGCGGTGTCGAACCCGAGGACCTCGGAGCCCGGGCCGGTCAACGCCGCGGTGTGGGCGAGGCCGGGGAAGTGGCGGTCCAGCAACGGGCGGACCGCGTCGCGGTACAGGCGGCCCGACAGCTCCAGGCCGGGGATGAACTCCGGTGGCACGCCTCGAAGCCTGCCGGACGCCGTGCCGTCCGCGCGACCGCTTTCACCGGTGCGGGAGATACGAAGCCCCGGCCCGCTCGATCGCGGTCCGGGGCTTCGCCGGCAACGGACCCTGCCTCTCTCGGGCCCGCACGTCTCACACCCGCGGGAACGTCACGCCCACAGGAACCTCACACCCGCGGGACCGTCACGCCCGCATCACCGTGGCGATCGGGATCCGCGCCGCCCTGATGGCCGGGATCAACCCGCCCAGCACACCCGCGGCCAGACCCGCGATCACCCCGGCGACGCCCGCCTCCCACGGGAAGACGACGTCGGCGAGCGACGGGAACCTCGAACCGAACATCATCAGACCGACCTTCAGGCCCACCACGCCGGTGCCGATCGCCAGTGCCGCTGTCAGCAGGCCGGTGAGCAGGGTCTCGGCGAGCACGATGCCGGCCAGCAGCATCCTGGACATGCCGACCGCGCGGCGCAGGGCGAACTCCTCGACTCGTTCGCCGACGGTGGCGAGGCCGACGTTGAGGATGCCGGCGACGCCGATCAGCAGCACGAGGGCGGCCATGCCGAGGAAGATCAGGCGCATGATCAGGAGCTCCTTCTCCATGCGCTTCTTCGACTGGATCTCGTTGAAGCGGATCTCCTCGGCCCGCATGCCGGCCCCGACGAGGCGGGCGGTCAGCAGCTGCTGCATGTCCTGGGTTCCCGGTGCCAGCATGACCTGCAGGCCCGGTCCGCCGCGGAAGCGGTCCACCTGGACGTTGTCCGAGGAGGGCAGCCAGTTGCGCACCTCGTCGAGTCGCATGTAGACGGACGGCTGCGAGCTGCCGTCGGAGACCACGCCGATGATCTGCGGCGAGACGTGGTGGGTCGCGCCGGTGATCATCATCTCGCCGGGGACCTTGTACTGGTTGAGGCCCTTGGCGGCTTCCTCGTTCAGCACGATCTTCGGTGCGAGCGAGGGGGCGGAGCCGAAGTCGAGCCAGGAGCCGGAGACCGGGCGGAACGGCTTGAACTGGCGGACGTCACCGGTCAGCGCCTGGACCATGACCTCGATGGCCTGGCCGTCCGGCTTCTTCTCCGGCTTCTTCTGCTCAGTGCAGATGCCGTTCTGGTCGCAGAACATCGACGGGCCGCCGTAGTCGCCCCCGCGGCCCGCGTACTCGAACGGCATCGCCCCTTCGTTGATCGGGCGCACGCCCGGCTCGCCGATGACGGCGTTCATGCCGACGACGCCGACGGCGTCCTCGGCGCCCTTCAGGGTGTTCTCGACGACCGAGGTGGCCTTGCCCTCGCCGGAGACGTAGAGCTGGAACGTGCCGTCCTTGCCCTGCTGGAGCTCGACGTCGGTGAGCATCGCGCGTTCGGCGAGCGCGGAGCCCGCCTGGACGGCCACGATCGCGAGGACGCCGAGGAACAGCGACACCATCGACAGGAACGTGCGCAGCTTGCGGGCGCGGATGCCCTGTCCGCCGATGATCAGGGCGGACCGCAGCTTGCCGGAGAACATCAGTTGAACCGCCCGTCGCGCAGCTCCAGCACGCGGCCCATCTTGCGCGCGTGGTCGTGGTCGTGCGTGACCAGGACGAGGCCGCAGCCCTGCCTGGTCGTGTTGAGCAGCACCTCGACGACGAGGTTGCCGGTCTCGGTGTCGAGCGCGCCGGTCGGCTCGTCGGCGAGGATCACCCGCGGCTTGCGGACCAGGGCGCGGGCGATCGCGACGCGCTGCTGCTCACCGCCGGAGAGCCGGGTGGGCTTGTGCTTGGCCAGGTGGGCGATGCCGACCTGCTCCAACGCTTCCTCCACCTGCTGCTTGCGCTTGCGGCGCGCGGCCCAGCCCTGGCCGTTCACCAGCGCCATCGCGACGTTCTGCGCCGCGGTGAGGTGCTTGAGCAGGAAGAAGCGCTGGAAGACGAACCCGAACTCCGCGCTGCGCAACGCCGCCGCCCTGCGCTCCGGCAGCTTCGTGATGTCGTTGCCGTTCAAGAAGTACTGACCCTCGTCGGCGCGGTCGAAGAGCCCGATCAGGCTCAGCAGCGTCGACTTGCCGGAACCGGACCGGCCGAGGATCGCCACGCTCTGTCCAGGGTGGACGGTCAGGTCCACGCCGGACAGGATGGTGCGCGGTTCATCTTGGCCCTTCAGGACTTTCGTGATGCCGTTGAGCTGCAGCAGCGGCGGGACGGCCGCCATCGTCATGGTCGTCTCTGGCGCGGTCATCACGGACCCGTCGGCTTGCTCTGGTCGCCGCCCTGCTGCGGTTCCGGCAGGTTCGGGCCGGGGACCGCGAGCTCCTCCTCGCCGGTGAGACCGGACTTGACCTCGATGACCTTGCCGTCGGTGAGCCCGAGCTCGACCTCGACGGTCTTGCGGGAGCCGTCGGACTGCAGCACGTCGACCTTGCCCTTGCCCTGCTGGCCCGCGACCGCCTCGACCGGGACCACCATGGCCTGCGGCGACTTGCCGGTGATGACCTCGATCGACGCGCTGGCGCCGTTGATCATCTTGGTGTCGGCCGGCGCGGTGCAGACGATCCGCAGGCCGGTGGACGCGCTGGGCTGCTGGGGCTGTTGCGGCTGCTCGGGGGTCTTCGGCTGGGCCTTGGGGTCCGGCGTCGACTTCGGGTCCGGCGTCTGCACCGGCTTCTCCGGGATGGTGCCCTGCGGCAGTGCGGCGATCGTGCCGAGCACCGCGCACGGGAACGGGCCGGGGCCGTTCTTGATCTGCGCCTTGACCTCGCCGAGCGCCCCGCTGATCTTGTACGCCTGCTGCCCGTCGATGTCGCCGACCAGCGCGTACCCGATGTGCTTGGCCGAGGCGAGCGGCATGCCGGCGGTCACCGCGGCCTTGTCGTCGACCAGCCGGCCCGCGAACACCGCGCCCGCCGGGATCTCCACGTAGTTCGGCGCGCCGTCCTTCCACACCGTCGCGACCCTGGTGGCCTTCGTCGGCGTGCCGTTCGGCGGCAGCAGGTCGAAGAACCGCACCTGGCCGGGGACCGGTGCGACCAGCCCGAACGTCGGGTTCATCTCGACCTTGCCGGTGATGCTGATCGTGGTCGTCAGGTCCTGCTTGGCCGGCTTGACCTTGGTCATCGTCGTGCCGCGCGGCGCCAGCTCCGGATTGGCCTGATCCGGACCTGACGGACTGCACGCCGTCACGGCGACCGTGACCAGCGCGCACAGCGGCGCGAGAACAATTTTGCGCACGAATGTCCCCCATGTCGTTTCGACCAACCTACCGATAAGGACACCGCATACCCGCCGGAGGTTGCATCGGACTTTCGGCCGATGCCGCATCGACCGCGCGGCCACGGGTACACGGGGTGTTGACGACGCATTTGACACGCGTTGCGACGACCTGGAGGAACTGTGAATGCGCTTGCCGTGGTGACCGGTGCGTCGAGTGGAATCGGGTACGAACTGGCGAAGGTGCTCGCGGACAACGGCTTCGACGTCGTCGTCGCGGCGGAGGACGAACGGATCGCCGACACGGCCGCGCAGCTGGGCCTGCGCAGCGGTGGCGTGCACGTCGAACCGGTCCAGGCGGACCTCAGGACCTACGAGGGCGTGGAGGTGCTCGTGTCCCGCGTGCGCGCGTTGGGCCGCCCGGTCGAGGTGCTCGCGGTGAACGCGGGCGTCGGCGTCGGCGGCGACTTCGCCAGGGACACCTCGCTCGACGACAACCTGGAGATCATCGACCTCAACGTGCGCTCCGCCGTGCACCTCTCGCACCGGCTCGTCGGCGACATGGTGGACCGCAAGCAGGGCAAGATCCTCTACACGTCCTCGATCGCGGCGACCGCGCCCAGCCCGTTCCACTCCGTCTACGCCGCCTCGAAGGCCTTCCTGGCCTCGTTCGCGCAGGGCCTGCGCGAGGAGCTGCGCGACAGCGGTGTCTCGGTCACGACGCTGATGCCGGGGCCGACCGACACCGAGTTCTTCGACCGCGCGGGCATGCAGGACACGAAGGTCGCGACGGGGGACAAGGACGACCCGGCACAGGTCGCCCAGCAGGGCTTCGACGCGCTGATGAAGGGTGACGACCACGTGGTGGCCGGGTCGGTGCGCAACAAGGTCCAGGCGATCGCCGGGCGGGTCGCGCCGGACCCCGTCAAGGCGAAGCTGATGCGAACCATGACCGAGCCGGGTTCAGCCGAGTCCTGACGGGTACTCGCGCCCCATGAACCGACCCGAACGACCCGAACGACCCAAGGACGAAGGTACTTCGAACGTGAGCCGGATCAGGCAGGAGTACGGCGAGAGCAGGCCGCTTCCCGGCTACCTCCTCGCCATGGGCACCTACGCCGCCGTCGTCGGCGCCGTCGCGGCGGTCGGGCGCCGCAGTGGTACCAGGCTGCCGGAGCGGTTCTCCCTGGCCGACACCGCGCTGGTGTCGGTGGCGACGCACAAGCTGAGCAGGCTGCTCACCAAGGAGGCCGTGACGAGCCCGCTGAGGGCCCCGTTCACGCGCTACGAGGAGCCGGCGGGCCACGCGGAGCTCAAGGAGTCCGTGCGGGCGCACAACGCGGCCCAGCACGCGATCGGCGAGCTGCTCACGTGCCCGTTCTGCATCGCCGTGTGGGCGGCCAGCGGGATGACCGCCGGTCTGGTGTTCGCTCCCCGGCTGACCAGGCTGGTGTCGACCGCGCTCACCGCGGTCGCGGCGTCCGACGTGCTGAACCTCGTGTACGACAAGCTGAAGTCATGACCTCCGGCGGCCGCGCCGGCTCCCCGCGTACGCCTGTTCGCGCAGCGCGGTGAGCCAGCGCGGCGCGAGCTCCAGCTCCGGTGGGCGGTTGACCATCGGGTCGAACGCCAGCGGCTCGTCGTGACCCAGGTCGTGCAAGGTCACCTCGCCCACCCGGCGCCAGTCCGCGGTGGACCCGGCGGCGTGCAGGCGGAACCTCGTCGGCGCCTCGCCGGGCCGCGGATCCGCGGGGACCGCCATGAACCACATGAGCTCGCCGCGGTAGCGGTACGGCAGGATCGTGCCCAGCGCGGTGCCGCGCCAGCCGGCCGCGAACCGCGGCAGCAGCCGGGAGAACCGGCCGGTGCCGGTGCTGGACAGCAGCAGGTCCCAGTCACCCGATCCGGTGGGGATGCGCAAGGCGAGGCCGAGCACGTCGGGCACACCACGGCCGGTACCGGCGCCTTTGGACACCCGTGCGGTCACGGTGGCGTGGGAGGGGAACGGTTCTGATCCGACGAGCTCACCGCTCATCCGCACACCTCTCGGGTGGAAGGCGCGAGCGCGCCTGACGCGGGCGAGCAGCCTGAAGACAGTGGTCAGCACACAACTGGGTCTACCCGCGTCCACACCGGAGAAACACGGTGTTTCAAGGCGTTGTCCCAGGCAACTCTGCTGGCGTGAGGCTGCTCAGAGCACCTGGCGTGTACACGCCGCAAGAGGACACCGAGCTGTTGGTCGACGCGATGAACGCGGCGGCGATCCCGACGGGCGCCCGCGTCCTGGACATCGGGACCGGTACGGGGGCACTGGCACTGGCCGCGCTGCGCGGCGGTGCCTCCGAGGTGACCGGTGTGGACGTGTCCCGCCGTGCCGTGTGGACGGCACGCGTGAACGCGGCCCTGCAAAGACTTCCCCTCCAGGTCCGGCTGGGCAACGCGCTCGAGGTCGTCGCCGACGAGCAGTTCGACCTGGTGCTGGCCAACCCGCCGTACGTGCCGGCGGCGAACCCCTGCGCGGCGAGCGGACCGGCTCGGGCGTGGGACGCGGGGCTGGACGGCCGGCAGCTGCTGGACCCGTTGTGCGCCCGCATGTTCGACCTGCTCAATCCCGGCGGAGTGCTGCTGATGGTCCACTCAGTCCTGTGCGGAGTGGACACCACGCTGCGGCAGCTGCGGGACAACGGGATGAAGGCCTCGGTGGTGCAACGCCGCCTGATCCCGTTCGGACCGGTCATGCGCGGGCGGATCGACTTCCTGGAACGGCACGGACTGATCGATCCCGGTCAGCGACACGAGGAACTGGTGGTGATCCGCGGTGACCGACCCGAACGCGCGCAGGGTGACGGTGGTGCCGAACGGGCCGGTTCTCGTTGAGGGACCGGTCGAGATCGAGGTCGACGGCGTGACGCACACCAGCGACCGGTTCGTGGTCGCGGTGTGCGCCTGCCGCCGCAGCAAGCGCTATCCGTTCTGCGACACCAGCCACCGCAAGCGCGTGCGCAGCGAGGTGTCCCCGGCCGTCCAGGCCGACAGCAGGTGATCCCCGAGCCTGGCCTCCAGCAGTTCGGTCGCCTGGATGCCGAACACCACGTCGGAGGCCAGCTCGGGCTCCTGTTCCACCAGTGAGCCGATGACGTCACGACGCATGATCTGCTCGTGCACGGCATCGGCTTCGATGTGCTCGGTGAAGAACTCGATGCACCGCGGGTCGGCCTCCATCCGCTGCAACGCCTGCGCCATGCGCTGGGCGCTCGGGGCCGTGGTGATCTCGGCGGCGGCGAAGTGCCCGACCAGCGAGCCGCGCAACGACCGGTGCAGCCCGAACAACGACATCATGTTGACGATCGCGATGGCCGGCGCGGGCACGTCGTCGAGGTAGTGCAGGTACTCCGGCGACATCCCGGCGCCTTCGAGCAGGTCCGCGTAGAGCTGCGAGTGCATCCGGTCGGCCCGGCCGCCGCCGAACTCGTCGAACTCCACCGCGACCAGCGCCGCCTTCGCCTTGCCGCGCAACCGGGGGATCACCCACGCGTGCGGGTCGGCCTCCTTGTGGTGGTACACCGAGCGGTGCGCGAAGTACTCGCACATCTGCTCCCAGGTCCCGTCGTCCCGCAGGAAGTGCGACACGCCGGTGCCGGGGACCTGCTCGACCAGCAACGCCTCCAGCGCGCTGTCCAGGTCGGTCATGTCCACATCGGACCGCAATGCGTCCAGGAACACGCGTTCGACCCGGGCCCGCAGCCGGAGCAGCTCCGGGTCCCATTCCCAGTCCGGGTCCACGCCGTCGAAACCGCCGTAGTGCAGCTCGTACAACGTGTACAGCGCGATCGCGAGGTCCTCGCCGTACGGGTCGGCATCGGTGAACCCGACCGCGTCGCCCGGCGTCCCGCGCAGTGCGGTGACGACGGCCTCGGACAGCGGTCCGCGAGGAGAGGGGAGCAGCATCACGTCTCATTCCGTTGAGCGATCAGATCTTGCACGAGCGCGAACTCGCCGCGCTCTTCCAGCGCCGGTGTCACGTGCTTGACGAGGTCGTCGAGCAACGCCGTCGCCGGCACCCGGCATTCCCGCCACGGGTCGACGGCGGGACCGCCGAGCCCGTACCGGGAGGCCGTCCACACCGCCGCGGCGCACACGTCGTCGCGCACCGGCGGTGTCTCCATGACGGCGGCGGTCTGCACGAGAGCGCGCGACAGAGCGGCTTGCAGGAGCGCGTCCGGCACGGTCGCGGCGGCGTCGGCCACCCGGAACTCGATCGTCGGCAGCTTCGGCGACAACCGGGCGAGCCAGAACGACTGCGCGTGGTCGACCAGCGTCCCGCAGGTGACCATCCTGGCCACGTGCGCGTCGTAGTCGGCGGCGCCGGAGACCACCGGCGGCACCCCGGAGCCGGGGAACCGCGACTGCAGCACCATCCGCCAGCTCGCGTACCCGTGGTCCGGCGAGTTCGCCGACACCGCGAGCAACGTCGGCAGCCACGGCCGCAACCGGTTCAGCACCACGACCGCGGTCTCCCGGTCCGGCACGCCCACGTGCACGTGGCACCCGGACGCCTCGTAGGTGTCCACGACGCCCGCGTACATGTCGAGCACCCGCCGGAACCGCTGCCCGTCGGTCACGACCGGGTGCGGCGACGCCTTGACCGGGGTGCCGCGCGACAGCACCGCCACCCCGACCTCCGCGGCGGCCGCGGCGATGGCGTCCCGCGCCTGCTGCAGGGCCGTACCGAGCGCGGCCATGTCGGTGCACGGCCCGGTCGCCGCCTCCACCTGCGTACCGGCGAGCTCCGCGTGGAACTTCGTCAGCCCGGTGTCCCGCAGGCGAGCCAACACGGCGTCCGCACGCACCGAGGTGCGCCCGGACGCCGAGTCGACGAGCAGGAACTCTTCTTCTACGCCGACGGTGTCAGCGCACTGCGGCACGCCGGCCAAGCGCCACTCCCAGTCCGATCATGCCGATGCCGAGGAAGAAGTGCAGCCAGTCGTCCGCGGTGTTGAGCGGCACGAAGTTCGCCTGGCTGGCCTTGTCGATGACGAGCCCGTACAGCCACAGCACCAGGTACACGGCACCGCCGCCGATGAGGTACGCCTTCGCGCCGCTCGCCGTGCGCGCGGCCAGGAAGCCCGCCACGCCGAACAGCAGGTGCACGAGGTTGTGCAGGATCGAGACGTTGAAGATGCCGAGCAGCAACGCCTCTGAGTGATGCCCGGCGAACGTCATCGTGTCGTAGTTGGTGGTGATGCCCGGGATGAACCCGAGCACTCCGATCAGCGCGAACACCGCCGCAACGGCTAAGGCTGCCTGCTGGACGGCAGTTCGTGTCCGTACGTCGACCATGGGGTCACCTCGCTTTGAGTGGACACATTCGGTGACCGACTACCCGTCGGCGGTAGAGACAAACGCGAGCGGGGTATTCGGTCTGACATGGACGACCAGACGATCGAGGCGCTCGGCAAGCTCAGCGCCGCGTTGGAGACCACCGAACGCGCTCGCGGGCACCTCTACTCGTTCCACCAGCTCACCGGTACCGCCGACTTCATGCTCGACGAGGCGATCGAGCTGCTGCGCAAGGCGGGCCACGACGAGCACGCCGACCGGGTGCAGCGCGAGCTGGTCGGCCGCAACGTGCTGCCGGGCCGGTGGACGTTCCAGATCGTCGAGGAGTACGACGACATGTACTACGACGTGTTCCGCGATGTGGAACGGGCCGCGCGCACCGATCTGGCCGGCGGGAAGCGGCACGAGCTGGAGGCGCGGCTCAAGCGCGACCGTCAGCGGTTCAGCTCCGCCGCGTACGCCGACAAGGACTCCCGGTCGGGCTGACCGGTCTTCGCGATCAGCGACGCCACGTGCTTCTCGACCGTGCGCGGCGAGATGTGCAGCCGCGTCGCGATGGCCTTGTTGCCCAGCCGGTCGGCGAGCAGCACGAACACCTCGAACTCCCGCACCGTCACGCCGAACCCGCGCAGCTGCTTGGGCACCTGGTCGGTGCCGCTGCGGCGTTGCTGCACGGGCGCTCCCGCCTGGCGCAGCAACCCGCGGCACGCCGACGCGACGGCGGCGTTGCCGGCCTGGTGGAAGTACTCCTCGGCGGCGCGCAGCCACGTGACCGGGTCACCCCACCGCTGCGCCTGCGCCGCGACCAGCCGCAGCCCCAGGTGCCGCGCCATCGGGTAGGGCGCCGCGGCCTCCTGCGCCGAGCGGAAGGCCTCGGCCGCCTCGGCGTCCCTGCCCTCACGGCCCAGCAGCACGGCGTGCGCGAGGTCGGCGAACTGCTTGTTCCACCGCATCCGCGCGGGTGACGCGGCCGACAGCGCGGTGTACTCGGGCCACCCGAACCGGCCGTCCAGCACGCCGAGCAGCACGCGCATGCCGTGCGTGCCGGAGAGGTGGAACGTGGTGGGGTTCTGCGACTCCTGTGCCGCCGCGCGGTCGAACTCCTGCGCCGCCAGCACGTGGTTCTCCTCCAGCAACGCGCAGAACGCCTTCGCGAGCCCCGAGCACAGCGGCACCTCCTGCGCACCGCCCCTGGCGCTCTGCTCGAACGCCTGCACCGCCAGGTCGGTGGCCTGCCGGTCGCCCTGGTGCGCGTGCAGCGTCGCCCTCACCATCAGCAGGTACCGGGTGAGGGCGCTGAGCTGCAACCGCACCGTGGCCTGCAGGCAGCGGTCGACCTGCTCGCTCGCCTCGGTGTAGCGGCCGGTCAGCACCGACTGCAACGCCATGATGGCGTCCACGTTGTACGCCACGGTGATCGCGCCCGCCCGGCACGCCTCGTCGTGCGTGCCCTCCAGCGACGCCGTGCTGCCGGAGGCCAGCCAGTCGTTGCCCGCCATGCGCACCAACACGTAGATGTGCTGGATCGGCAGCTTGTGCGTGTCCGCAAGCGCTCGCGCCCGGTCGAAGCACGCGTTGGCCTCGTCCAGGTTCTGCTCGCGCGCGATGATCCCGAGCAGCTGCCACGCCTCGCACCCGACCATCGGCAACCGCGCCCGTGCCGCCGCGTCCGCCGCCCGGTGCGCGAGACGCGCGGCCGAGGCGATCCGGTCGGGGCTCGGGATGTTCAACGTCAGGAACGCCGAGTTCACGTCGAGCGGCGCGCTCAGCTCGTCCGGTGCGTCCGGCCCCAGCAACGTGCGCGCGGCCCGCACCTGTTCCGCGCCGTCGGTGAACCGTCCCGCCAGGTACGCCACGCGCGCGAGCCGGGTGTGCAGCTTCGCCCTGCGCGGCCCGTCGAGCCCGCGCAGCTCCCCGAGCGCCTGACCGAGCTGGAACGCCTTCTCGAACTCGCCGGCCTCGGCGAGCGCGGGCAGCAGCACGTCCAGCACGTCCGCCCGTGCCGCCGGCTCGGTCAGCAACCGGTGGGCCCGGTCCAGCAGCTTGACCGCGGAGTTCGTGGCGCCGTTGCGCAACGCGCGTTTCCCGGCCTCGGCGAACAGCAGCCCCGCGTCCCCCGGCTCGCCCGCGTCGAACCGCAGCTTGGCCACCAGCGGGCACCAGTCGCCGGGCAGCCCGGGGTGCAGCTCCTCGACGGCGTCCGCGGTGCGTTCGGACAGTCCGGCGCGCTCGGCGGGCGTCAGCTGCGCCAGCAACGCGTCCGCCGTCAACGGGTGCCGGAACGCGTACCAGTCCGGCGCGGGCTCGTCCGGCGTGACCAGCTGCGCCGCGACCCCGGCGTGCAGGTGGCTCAGCAACGCCCGGTCGTCGTGCCCGGTCACCTTCTGCACCACCGAGAGCGGGAACCGGTGCCCGAGCACCGCCGCCACCGACAACACCTCGCGCCCCTGCGGCCCCAGCCGGTCCGTGCGGTGCGCGACGCTGCGCACGAACGCCGCGGGCACCGGCAGCTTCAGCTCGCCGAGCACCTGCCAGCCGCGCGCGTTCGGGACGAGCAGCCCGCCGCTCACCATGCCGTGCAACAGCTCCTCGACGACGAACGGGTTCCCCGCGCTGTCCGTCCACAAGCGATCGCAGAGCTCGTCCGGCACCTGCTCGCTCTCCAGGCAAGCCGCCGTCATCCGCTGGACCTGCGCCTTGGTGAGCCGCGTGAGCTCCAGCTGCGCGGCCGCGTCGCGCCGCACGATCCGGTGGACGAGCTCGAGCGCGTTGCCGGGGTCGTTGCGGATGGTCGCGAGCAGCAGGACCGGCTGCTCCTCCAGGTTGTCCGCCAGGTACTCGATGACCGCGAGCGTCTCCGCGTCCGCGTCGTGCAGGTCCTCCAGCACCAGCAGGCACGGCGTCTTGCGCGCCACCGACGTCAGCAACCGCAGCACCGCCTCCGCCAGCACCACGACGGACTCCGTGGTGGACTGCTGGTCGTGCCACTCGGGGATCAACGTCCCCAGCACCGGCTTGTAGGGCCCGAGCGTGGTGTCGTCCGGCGGCTCGTGGCGGAAGAGCCCCAGCAGCGCCTCGGCGATGGGCCGGAACGGCACCATCGGCCCGATCGTCGTCCCGCGTCCCTTGAGCACCCGCATGCTCTCGTCGAACGCCTGCCCCGCCGCCAGCCTGGCGAGCCGCGACTTCCCGATCCCCGCCTCCCCGGTGAGGAACACCGCGCCACCCTGCCCCCGCCGGGTGCGTTCGAGTGCCGTGGCGAGGGCCTCGACCTCCCGGTCTCGGCCGACCACCTGGGGCGCTCGGGTCTGCATTGCCGCACCCTAACGTCCGCGTGGCGCTGTCCGGATCGGCTGCTCAGGGGTATTCCTGGTGGGGGAGGGGAGCAAATCCGGGTGATCAGGAACGGATCTTTCCGCGATCACCGGTGGGTGGGCCCGGCGCCGGCGGATCGGGGCAGGAGAACACCTGTCAGGGCACGGGAAACGCCGCGGGGGCCGGACCACCCGGCCCGGCCCCCGCCTACCCGCGTCCTGCTCAGACCACGCTGACCGTCGTGTCCGACAGCGTCGGCGTGAACGCCGCGAAGACACCCACCGCCAGCGTGACCCCGGCCAGCGCGCGTGCTCTGGCGCCCGCGTAGGACCTGGGTGAGAGATCCATCTCCCCGATCACGTGCTCGACCGGCGCGGGCTGGTCGGCCGGGCGGTGCAGGGACTCGTTCATCTGGTGCACTCCTCGTTGTCGTTCGATCTGTAGTGGTCATGTGGTTCGAGCAGCAGGACGGACGGCAACCGGAAGCCCTGGCGCAGCAGCCCGTGGCCGATGCCCGCGAGTCCGGTCAGCAGTCCCGGTGACGGGACGCCGCCGGGGGTGGCGCAGCGCGGGCCGTGTTCGTCGAGCCTGCCGAGCAGCAGGGCGGTGCGCCGGGTGGCGAGGTTCGGGTGGTGGGTGGACAGCGCCTCCACCACGCCGAGCTCGCCGTGGCACAGGCTCATGTCCCGCAACGGGTCCCGTTCCGCCAGGGCTTGGGCGAGGCGGTCGTCGCGCCGGGACATGGCCACGCCGGCGAGGCCCGAGCACCAGCCGGTGTCGGTGGTGTCGATCGCGTCGCTCTCCAGGAAGGCCAGACCTGCCACATCCGATAACTCGTCGTGGACGGCCTCCGCGTAACGCCGCAGGGCCCATCCGATTCCCGCATGGCCGCGGGCGAAACCATTGGCGGGGTGAATCGCGCCTCGTAGGACGGTCGCGTAGTGGTCAGCCAGGACGAGCGACTCAGGCGTGTTCACCGCGAGCATGGCCGCGAGCGAGCCGGCCACGCCGTCCACGACGGTGAACGACGTGTCGGTCAGGGGCATCAGCGACACGGCCGACGACAGCAGCGCGGGGTCCAGGCCGAGCAACGGCACCAGCCTGGACAACGCGTAGCAGATGCCGCCCAGGCCGTGCAGGCCTCCGCCGGCCGCCGACACCAGCTCCGGTGACGCGGCGAACGACTCCAGCAGGCCCGGCAGCGGCCGCAGGGCCGCGGAGGCGAAGTCGACGTACCGGGCGGCACCGGTCAGCGCGCCCAGCTCGGCCAGGAACAGCGCCACGCCCGTGTAGCCGTTGGTGAGGCCGGCGCCCATCGGCAGCACCGTCCAGTGCCGGTCGTCGACCAGCTCCAGGCCCAGCCAGTTCACCCGGTCCTGGCCGGTCGCCGCCTGCGCCAGGATCTGGTCGGCGATTCCGCACGCCGCCAGCAGCAGCCGCGCCGGGTCCGGGTCGACCGGGGCCACGTGGCCCGACACCGCCGCACCGCTGTGGTGCGACACCGGGCGCGGGCGGCAGGCGAGCGAGGCCGCGATGATCCACTGCTGGTCGTGCCGGTCGACCTCGCTCAACGCGGCGATCTTGCGTTCCACCGCGTGCAGCCCGGGTTCCGGCAGCATCCCCGGCAGCCGGAACCCGGACCCGGTCCACAGATCGCGCGAGCCGGGCTTGCACACGAACAACGGCACGTCGCCGCGCCAGAGTTCCATGACCTCGTGCGGCACCAACGCGTCCAACAGCGGGTCGTCCACCACGAGCACGCCGAACGCCAGGTCGCGGTCCAGCGCGTCGCGCAGCACGGTCGGATGCGTCGACTCGTCCAGCAGCGTCCCGTACAGGCGCGTCGGGCGTGCCACGAACCGCACCTCGTCGTCGGTGCACTCCCGCACCAGCCGCAGCAGCTCGTCGCGATGCGCCACGATCGCGTCGTAGCCCGCGCGGAAGCCCGCCAGCAGCGAGTCCTGGTAGTCGGCCGGCTCGGCGGCCAGCCCGGCGAGCACGGGCCGGTTCAGCGCGCCCACCGACTCACGCGGCCGCCGCACCAGCCGCATCCGGTCGGTGCCCGCGTCGGCCCAGTCCACGACGTCCAGCGGCGACGGCACGCCCCGGTCGCCGCCGACACCGGACACGTCGACGATCCCGTTGTCGCCGAGCAGCATGTGCGGCAGCAGCGCGGTCCGCTGCACCGACCGCGCCATCGCGAGCGCCGCCGGGTCGGCACCGGTCGTGAGCGTCGGGTGGAACAACGTCTCCACGTCCACGAGCACCGGCTGGTCACCGCACGCGATCACGTTCTCGTAGTGCATGTCCGTGCCGTCGACCGCGTAGAGCAGCGCGAGCAGCGCCCCGAGCCGCCGGTAGAACTCCGCGACCCCGGCCACGTCCGCGCACGGCTCGTGCGCCACGTGCTCCAGCCACCCGTACCCGTCGCGCGCCAGCAGCCGCGGTGAGCGGAAGGTGATGCCGGTGCGCCGCGAGAACCACGCCACTTGGGCGGCGAAGTGCGCGTGCAGCTCGACCGGGCGCGGCCGGTAGACCAGCCGGGCGCCCGAGGAGAACGTCAGCACCGCCACCGTCCGCCCCTGCTGGTGCGCGTCACCCTGACCGGTCTCGATCAGCGTCAGCGCACCGGGGTCGGCACCGCGGAACACCTTCCGCACGATGTCCGCGCGGTCGCGGGTGAACCGCGACGACAGCTCGTGGTGCGCCGCCACCGCCTGCTCGCACGCCTGCGCGAGCATCCTGGCCAGCACCGGGTAGCGCCCGAACAGCGCGGTGAGGTCCAGCGTGCGGGTGAAGGACAGGAACCGCTCCCGCGGGGTGTCACCGGCCAGCGTGCCGCGGGCCTGGTTGAGCTCCAGCACGAGCGTGCGGGTCGCGATCCGCACCAGCCGCAGGCCCAGCTGCTCGGCGAACGCGGCGTCGAACGGCGGCGCCACCTCGGTGCGCGCGGCGTCCACGAGCGGTCGCAGCGCGTGCGCGAACGCGGCGGTCCAGCTGTCGTCGGCAGGCGCTCCGGAGCGGGGCGCGGCCGTGGCGCGCTCCAGGAACTCCGCCGCTGCAGGGATCACGACGCCGAACCTCGCACGCGCGGGTGGAGAGCGCATGGGGGCCGAGTACCCAGATTCACCCACGACCAGAAAATGGGGGACCGGCACCCATGTTCCGAGACGCCCAGGTGGAGAAACTCACTCCGGAGAGGGAGGAACGGACCATGAAGGAGTTCGGGGAACTACTGCGCACGCACCGCATCCACGCCGGCCTCACCCAGCAGCAGCTGGCCGACTTCGCGATGCTGAGCGTGCGGGCCATCCGCGACCTGGAATGCGGCCGCACCCGGTCGCCGCGCGCCGAGACGGTGCGCCTGCTCGCGGACGGCCTGCGGCTGGACGACACCAGCCGGGCAGATCTCCAGCAGGCGGGTGGGCGGCCCGCGCGCAAGGTGTCGGTGGCACCGCCGGCGCCGTCGTCGGCGATCGTCGGCCGCGAGGTGGAGGCGGCCGCGCTCACGGACCTGCTCGTCGACGGCACCCGCCTGGTGACCGTCACCGGGGTGAGCGGCGTGGGCAAGACCAGGCTCGCCCTGGAGGTCGCGGGCGAGCTGCACTTCCGGCTCGGCTGGTCGGTGCTGTGGCTGCCCGCCGCGCGCCTGCCGTCGATCGACCCGGCCGCGGACACCCTGCTGGTGACCGACCACGTGCCGGACCCGCGGCTGCTGGAGCTGCACCCGCGGCTGCGGATCGTCGTCACCGCGCTCGCCCCACCGGGCTGCCGGGCGAGCACGTGTTCCCGTTGGCACCGCTGGCCGACGACGCCGCCGTGCAGCTGCTCGTGACGCACGTGCGCCGGGTGCGGCCGGGTTTCCGCCCGGAGCCCGCCAACCACGCCGCGCTGATCGGGCTGGTGCACGAGCTGGACGGCCTGCCCTCGGCGGTGGAGTTCGCCGCCGGGTGGTTCATGGTGTACTCGCCGCAGCACCTGCTGGAACGGCTGCGCTCCAACCCGCTCGACCCGACCTCGGCCCACCTGCGCGACTCGCTGCGCCGCTCGTTGTCCACATTGGACGCGGAGGAACGCGCGGTGCTGGCGCGGATGGTCGACCGGATCGGCTGGGAGAGCGAGGATGCCGTGCACGCGCTGAGCGTGCGCGGCCTGGTCCGCCGCGCCGGACCGCGGTACGAGGTGCTCAACCTCGTGCGCGCGGCGGTGCTGGAACCGGTGTCCGGGCCGCAGCTCGCGGGAGGGGTGGCCCTGACCTGGCCGTGCTGAACGGCGTCTGCAAGTACCACCGACTCCAGGTTGGTGGTACTTGCAGACGACCCATCAGAACGCGGCGGTGAGGCAGGCCAGGCGGTCGCCGGCCGTGCCCGCCTTGCCGTGCTCGGTGCTGGTGTGCGCGGCGTGGATCACAACCGAGTTCGCCTCACTCGCGCGGAACTCCCACTTGACCGTGGCGGTCGACGTCGCCGAGCCCTGCGCGTCGGTGGTGAGGTCGAGCCAGATCTCGTTCTGCGCGTTGGCGAACTTCGGGTCGACGCTCGGCGTCACCGGGTCCTTCTCGTGCTGGTAGTGCGGCCCGGAGTCGGCGGGCTTGGCACCGCACGGCTTGGTGTGCACGTGCGAGCCGTACTTCGTGTTCGGCAGCAGCCCGGTCACCTTGAGCTCGACCACCGTCTGTCCACCCGAGACCGATGAGCCGGTGGAGAGCTTGGCGCCAGCAGGAACTTTCGCGACGTCGTAGGTGATCCCCTTCGGCTGGTCGCCCGAGTCCGCGGGGGCCGCGAGCGCCGACTCGGCCACGGGCGTGACCGAAGGCGCCTGCGTGGTGGTGGTCGGGGTGGAGGACGAGGTCGAACCGGTGTCGGTGCCGCCAGAACAGGCGACGAGTCCGGTGAGCAGAGCGGCACCCATGAGGGCCGCCACAGTCGTGCGCATGTTTCTCCTCGTGTCAGCTGCGTTCCAGGTTCCCATCCCCTCCACGGCCACGATCGGGCGACTGGTTCAACTCGGCTGGGCCGGTGGCGGCTCCGGGACGAGCCGGGTGAACGCCGCTGTGTAGGCGGCACAACGGTGGTAGTCGGAGTGGGTTTCCACCTTGTCCGGACTGCCGTTCGTCTCGTTCGCCCACTGGTCGATGGAGGTGCCGTCCGGCTTCCCGTAACCGATGACGGGGAAACCGAGGTAGTCGGTGCGCCGCCACAGGTTCACCCACCTGCCCTCCAGCACCCCCTTCAGCGTGTCGGCCGGTGCGACCACCGGTTCTGGCTGCGGCCCCGGGTCGTCCTGCCGGTGCCAGGGGTCCAGCGCCCAGATCGTGCCCCTGCGGCTGCGCACGGTGCCGAGCACGCCCGGTCCGAGCAGCTCGGGGAAGATCCGCCCGAAGTACGGCCGCAGCTGCACGCCACAGGTGAGCAGCTTCACGCGCGCCAGGTGTTTGCGCGGCAGCTGGTAGATCGCCGCGACGGCGAGCACCGCGCCGAGGCTGTGCGCGGACAGCACCACCACCGGGCTGTTCTCCGGCTTCTCGGGGTCCTCGGGGTGCCGGTCGAGCCAGTCGCGCACGCGTTCGGCGATCTCCGGCACGGCCCGCTCGGCGTAGCAGGGCGGGGCGAACGGGTGCGCGGTCCTCGGCAGGAAGCACATGAGGTCCCACAGCAGTCCCAGCGGCCTGCGGTTGGCCAGCACCCCGGCGCCGACGAACGACCCGACCAGCGCCACCCCGGCCAGACCGGTGTACGTGACGCCCTGCTCGAACACCCAGGCCGGTACCCGCCAGTCCACCCAGGACGGCCGGGCGAACGTCACGTGCACCGCCAGCGCGACCGCCGCGGTGCTCAGCGCCGACAGCACGCCGACGACGACCTCGGCCCGGTGGGCGCTCGCGATCACGTGCCGCCACCGCATGACGAGGGCTTCCTGCCCGGCTGGAATCGCCAGGCTGGTGTCCTTCTCGAAGTCGGCGGGCCGGCGCACCCGCAGCCCGAGCACCACCACCAGCACCACGACCAGCCCCGCCAGCACCGCGAGCGCCGCCGTGAACGACCCGCTGGTCCACCAGTAGAACCAGGGCGCCTGCGGCAGCTTCTGCAGCGGCTCCGCACCGCCGAGCCAGCTGCGCAACGTCAGCACGAGCACCGTCATCAGCAACAACGACGAAACGAGCGAGAGCCCCAGCAGCACACCGGGTCCGGTGCCGCCCCACGCCTCCCACTCCCGGTTGCCGCGCACCGCGTACCCGATCAGCAGTGCACCCGCCGCCACCACGACGAGACCGGCCCACGGCCATTCGGCCGTGGCGATGAGCCCTGCCGCGAACACGAGGCTGGCCAGCCACGGAACCCGCTTCTCCCGCTTGCGCCACGACCACCCCGACAACGCGATGCCGAGCAGGCAGGCCGTCACCGCGGGCGGCCCCCACCGCACGAGCCACAACGAACCGGTGAACACCGGCTCCGTGTAGTAGATCGCGAACCCGTGCACCGCCAGCACCACACCGGTGGCCACCACGAGCGCCCACGACCACACGCCGCTCTTCTCGGTCTTCGGCGCGTCCGGGCAGTCCGCCGCCGTGCGCATGACGCGGAACGCGACGAGCACCAGCAGGAACCCGGCGAGGACGACGGTGAACGGGAAGACGGCCGCGTGCCGGAAGAGCTCGGGGCCGGTCACCAGGGTCACCACGCAGAACCCGGCGGCCAGGTGCAGCCTCGTCAGCCTGCGCAGCCGCGGGCTGCCCCGCCACATCGACCTCCTGCTGAGCAGCACCCCGGAGCGGAACGGCTGCCGGTCCTCCGTCGTCGTCGACTCGTACCTGCTGCGGGACAACGAAGTCAGCAACAACAGGCCGACCAGCAGCAGCACCGGTACCGCCGAGGCGGCCAGCACCCGGACGTGCTGCGCGGGGTCGCCGAGCACGTCGAGCCAGGAGGGCAGCTGACGGCAGGTCGTGTCGGGGAAGGAGCACTGGATCGCGTACAGGTCGACGACGGCCACGCTCACCGACAGCACGAGCAGGATCGTCAGGCCGAGCCCGAACAGGCGGGTGCTGGCGGCGCCGCGACCGGCGTTCCACCACCGGGACTTCCCCGGGTCCGCGCCGGCCACCGGCGTGTCCCGCGGCTCGGTGCCGTCCTCCCTGGTGCCCCGCTCGTGCGCGTCGGCTGCCAGGAGCTCGGCCTTCTTCAGCTTCTCGGCGTGCGTCAGCTCGTCGTCCTCGGTCCACGTCCTGGGGATCTCCCGGCTCCAGTACGCCACGTTCGCGAGCCCGAACGGCAGCAGCAACGCCCACCCGATGCGCCCGGCCACGTTGGCCACCACCGAGGCCACGCCGCTGCCCGGCGCACCCGGCGTGCTGCGCGCCATACCGCCCCACGAGTACGCCTCGCGCTCGACGTCGGCGCGCGGGCGGCCGGGGTCGTTCACCGGCAGGTCGGCGAGCCTGTCCTGCCTGGGGCGCCAGAAGCTGCCGAAGCGGTCGCCGCGGAACTGCTCGACGGCGTGGTCGGGGAGCGCCAGCATGGCGGGCGCGGGAGTGTTGTTGACCCCGTGGATGCGGAGTTCCAAGGCACGTGGACTCATGGCGCCCTCCCTCTTACTCCGGTTGTCGTCCTCGGAACTGCTCCGGTTAGCGGCCATCCGGGTGAAACAGGTGTATCCGGACGCCTCGGGAAGCCTCTACTTGGCAAGGAGGCCTCACCATGACCGCAACCGCTCACCCGAACGTCGCAAACTCCGTCGGCCTGGCCGAGTTCCTGGCCACCGCGGGCACTCTCACGCTCGCGCAGCGCAAGCTCATCGTGGACCAGGCGCTGATCCTGCTCGAACAGAACTACGCGCACCTGCCGTTGAAGGTCGCGATGCACGCGGTGAACCCGGTGCAGCGGCTCAGGGTGCTCAGAGCGAGACTCGAGCGGCAGACCGACGCCACCGCCGAGCCGGAGTGGCAGTTCCACCGCGAGCTGTCGAGCACCTTCCACTCGGTGCGCGACCTGCACACCAACTACCTGCTGCCGGCCCCGTTCGCCGGCAAGATCGCCTTCCTGCCGTTCCAGCTGGAGCGCTGCTTCCACGACGGCGCGGAGCAGTACCTCGTCGCGCGCACGGTCGCCGGCTTCACCGAGCTCTCGGTCGGTGCCGAGGTGACGCACTGGAACGGCACCCCCGTCGCCCGCGCGGTCGCGTTGAACGGCGCGGTCTTCGCCGGCAGCAACATCGCCGCGAACCTCGCTCGCGGCCTCGAGTCGCTCACGTTGCGCCCCCTGGTGATCCAGCTCCCGCCGGACGAGGAGTGGGTCGTCGTGACCTACCGCGACGCGGAAGGCACGAGCCAGGACCTCCGGGTCTCGTGGCAGGTGACCGAGAACCTCCCGCCGATGACCGACGTCGACGAGCTCTCACCCGCGGCCGCCGCGCAGGGCGTCGACCTCGACTCCGACGAGAAGGCACGCGCCAAGAAGTTGTTGCACGCACCCAAGGTCGTGGCCGCGGAGGCCGCGGGCGGCGCGGTGGCGATGAGCGTGACCGACGTGCCGACGACGATGCCCGGCGTGTTCCGGGCGCGACCGGTCGTCACGCCGTCCGGCACGTTCGGGCACCTGCGGATCTTCACGTTCAGCGTGGACGACCCGGAGAAGTTCCTGCAGGAGTTCATCCGGCTCGCGGCTCTGCTGCCGCAGAACGGCCTCATCGTCGACGTGCGCGACAACGGCGGCGGCCACATCTTCGCCTCGGAGTTCCTGCTGCAGACCATGACGCCGCGCCGCGTCGAGCCGGAACCCGTGCAGTTCCTCAGCACCCCGCTGAACCTGCGCATCTGCCGCCGCCACGCCGACGACCCGACCGGGCAGATCAACCTCGGCCCGTGGTTCCCGTCGCTCGACTCGTCGACCGAGACGGGCCAGGCGTTCTCCTGCGCCCACACGATCACCCCGGCCGAGGGCGCGAACTCCGTGGGCCAGACCTACCACGGTCCGGTCGTGCTCGTCACCGACGCCCGTTGCTACTCGGCGACCGACATCTTCGCCGCCGGCTGGGCGGACCACTCGCTGGGCCCGATCCTCGGCGTGGACGACAACACCGGTGCGGGCGGCGCGAACGTGTGGACGCACGGCCTGCTCTCGACGCTGCTGCGCATCCCCGCGCCCGGCGACACCGAGACGCCGTACAAGCCGTTGCCCAACAAGGCGAACATGCGCGTCTCCATCCGCCGCACCCTGCGCGTCGGCAAGCTCGCCGGCACGCCGGTGGAGGACCTGGGCGTGCGGCCGACGCACCGGCACCAGCTGACGCGCGCGGACCTGCTGGAGGGCAACGTCGACCTGCTCAACCGGGCGGCCGAGCTGCTGGCCGAGCAGCCGGTGCGCCGCCTCGGGGTCGCGGTCGCGGGCACGACCGTCTCGCTGGACACCGTGAACCTCGACCGGGTGGACGTCTACGTCGACGGCCGCCCGGCGACCTCGCTCGACGTGGCCGACGGCGCACACACCGTCACGCTCACCACGTCCGGTGCCGAGGTGCGCGTCGAGGGCTTCGCGGACGGACGGCTGGTGGCCGCGCGCAAGGTCACCAGTTGATCGAGCGGGCGCTCGCGGTGACGCCATGACCGCGAGCGCCCGTCCCGGTCACCGGCGGCCGGCGGGGACCGGCGCCTCGCCCTGCTCGACGTGGAAGTCCATGCCGGGGCAACGGGTCTCGAGGTCGGCGACGACGGTGGCCGGGTCACCGGTGGTGGTGACGCGGACGCCGGAACCCTCGACCGCGGGACCGGCGATGACGACCGTGGGGACGCCCATGGCGCACGAGACGCTCGCCTTCAGTTCGACGAGGGTGTACTTGGCGTCCTGGAACACGATCCGCGCGCCCTGGCCCAGCTCGGTGATCTCGGCGTCGAGCTCCGGGTCCGGCTTGCGGTAGACCACCAGCTCCGGCACCTCGTTGCGCACGCGCAGCCCGGCGTAGAAGTCGGCGAAGCGCCGTTCCAGCACGGGGACGATCGCGTCGGCGGCGGTCATCAGCGCGGGGTCGTTCATCGGCGTGGTCATCGGCTGGTCCTCGAGCTCGGTGGGGTGCCCGCACGCGGTCAGCGCGAGTGCCGCCGCCACGGGCAGTGCCGCGGTGCGCATGATGGCGTTCTTCCCTTCTCCGTCAGCGGGAGGACGGAACCGGGCGGCCGCGGGGTTGCCTCTACAGCCATCCTCGCCGCATCGCCTGCACCCCCGCCTGGAACCGGGTCTGCGCCCCGCACCGGTCCATCAGCTGCCGCACCCGCCGCTGCACCGTCCGCGGCGCCAGCCCCAGCTGCCGCGCGATCGACTCGTCGGTCAGCCCCGCCGCCAGCAGTCCCAGCAGGTTCGGGTCGACGTCCGCCGCCGCGGCGTAGATCCCGCCGGGGCTGAACGGGATCCCCTTGTCCCAGTACAGCTCGAACGTCGAGCGCAGCACGTCCAGCAACGCCGACGGCCGGATCAGCAGCACCTTGTCGACCACGTCGCCGTTGACGACCGGGAGCACCGCCGCGTGCTTGTCGATCACCGCGAGCTTGAACGGCAGCGTGGGCGTGACGCGGGCGCGTTCGCCGGCCGCGACCAGCTCGATGATCTCGGTGACCCGGCCGGGCAGGTCCACGGCGGAGCGGTCGTAGACGACCCGCCACTGCACGTCCCGTTCCCGGGTTTCGTCCTCCAGCGCCACGTGCTGGCCCAGCGGCGTCACGTACGGCGGCTGGTCGAGCACGCAGACCTCCTCGCGGGCGCCGCGCAGCAGTGTGTGCCACAGCTCGCGGACCGCGCGCACCCCGGCGACCACCTCGACGAACGCGTTGTCCCCGAGCTCCTCGTCCCGGTTGCGCAGGTAGAGCTCCATCAACGGGCCGACGTCGGCGCGCGCCCTGCGGTTGGCCTCCTCGCGCGCGGCGATCAGCGCCTCCACGGCGAGGTCGGGCGCGACGGCCTGCCACACGTCCCCCGGCAGGTGCCTGACCAGGCCGAGCTCGCGCATCTGCTCCAGCAGCGCACTGGCGACGCCGATCTCGTCCGTGGTGCGGCTCCCGCCCGTCACCAGCAGCTCGTAGACGGCGGAGAGCTCCGGTGCGACGCCCAAGTGTCCGAACACGGCGACATTGTGCGCCATTCAGCGCAGTGGACCTGTCGTGAACACGCCAGTGTCGCCATTCGGACTCCGCTAGACCTGTTTTCGCAGGTGTGACGCGACTTACGGTCCTCCCCACCTCCGCAGCCGGTTCAGAACCCTGACGCCCTCAACGGCACGCGAAGGCCCTGCGTGGAAGGACCTCACGTGAACAAGATGCGACGCACGAGCGTGTGCGCCGCGGCAGTTTCCGCCGCCGTGCTCAGCGTTGTCGCCCCGTCGGCGACCGCTGCCCCCGCCCAGATCCAGTCCCAGCCGGACTCGACCCAGGTGAACCGCCCCTTCGAGCGGCTGATCGTCGGCTACAAGCCCGGCACCGCCGAGGCCTCGTCCGACACCGCTGCCTCGGACGATGTGCGGAAGAAGGGCAAGTCCGTCCACCGCCGCATGTCAAGCGGTGCGGTCGTCGTCAACCTGGGCGAGAAGACCGCCAACGCCGAGAACACCATCCAGGCGTTCAAGAACGACCCGGATGTCGCCTACGTCGAGCCGGACCTGCTGATGCAGCCGTTCGCCGACCCGAACGACACCGAGTACTCCAAGCAGTGGGACCTGTTCGAGGCCACCGCGGGCATGAACGTGCCCGGCGCGTGGGCCAGCACCACCGGCGCGGGCGTCACCGTGGCCGTCATCGACACCGGCTACGTCGCGCACAGCGACCTGTCGGCACGGGTCGTCGCGGGGTACGACTTCGTGTCCGACCCGGCGCGCGCCCGTGACAACAACGGCCGTGACGCGAACGCGGCCGACGAGGGCGACTGGGTCGCCCGCGGTGAGTGCGGCACCGACGCAGGCGGCAACCCGGTGCCCGCCCAGGACCAGGGCTCGTCCTGGCACGGCACGCACGTGGCCGGCACCATCGCCGCCTCCACCAACAACGGCAAGGGCGTCGCGGGCATCGCCTACGACGCGAAGATCCAGCCGTTGCGCGTGCTCGCCAAGTGCGGCGGCGCCACCTCGGACATCGCCGACGCCATCACCTGGGCCTCCGGCGGCACCGTCTCGGGCGTCCCGGCCAACCAGACCCCGGCCAAGGTCATCAACATGTCCCTGGGCGGCCAGTCCTCCTGCTCCACCACGTACCAGAACGCCATCAACGGCGCCATCAACCGCGGCACCAGCGTCGTCGTCGCGGCCGGCAACTCGAACATGAACGTCGCGAACTTCACCCCCGCGAACTGCACCGGCGTCATCACCGTCGCCGCCTCCTCCCGCGAGGGCAACAAGGCGTTCTACTCGAACTTCGGCACCCGCATCGACGTGGCGGCGCCCGGTGGCGAGACCCGCCGCGGCACCGACACCCCCGGCACCATCACCACGCCGGAGAACGGCATCTGGTCCACCCTGAACGCGGGCACCACCGTCCCCGGCGCCGAGAACTACAAGCCCTACCAGGGCACCTCGATGGCGGCGCCGCACATCGCGGGCCTCGCCGCCCTGCTGGTCGCGAAGAAGCCGTCGCTGACCCCGGCCCAGGTCAAGGACCTGATCAAGGCAGGCGTCCGCCCGCTGCCCGGCACCTGCTCCGGTGGCTGCGGCGCCGGTCTGGCCGACGCGACCAAGACCGTGGCCGCGCTCGACACCACGCCTCCGGGCGGTGGCCTGGAGAACACCACCGACGTGGCCATCGTGGACCGCGGCACCGTCACCTCGTCCATCACCTCGACGGTGACCGGCAACGCCTCCGCCACCACCAAGGTCGGCGTGGACATCGTCCACACCTACCGCGGCGACCTCGTCATCGACCTGGTCGCGCCGGACGGCACCGCCTACCGGCTGAAGAACTCGTCCACTTCGGACAGCGCCGACAACGTGGTGGCGACCTACACGGTCAACGCCTCGTCCGAGGTCGCGGCGGGCACGTGGAAGCTGCGGGTCCAGGACGTGTACTCGGGTGACACCGGGTACGTCAACGCCTGGAACCTGACCCTGCGATAGCTCCACGTGTTCGCCGAGGGGCGGCGCTCACCCGGATGCCGGGCAGGCGCCGCCCTTTCACGTGTGCGGGGCCTGCTCGGTGTGCGTCTGAGCGCGGCACGGTTGCGGTCACCACGCCGCCTTCACCCGCCGCCCCCTCCCCACCACCCGCTCCAGGAACCCCGCCACCTCCCACACCGACGGCATTCCCAGCATCCCGCGCTGCGCCCGCCGCACCTGGCGCCGGATCCCCGCATCCCCCAGCGCCCGCTCACACCCCTGAACCACCGCTTCCTCCGAGAAATCCCGCACGTGCACCCCCACCCCGAGCTGCTGCACCCGATGCGCGTTGTGCATCTGGTCGTGCAACAGCGGCAACACCACCGAAGGCACCCCCGCCCGCATCGCCTCGCGCACCGAGTTGTAACCCCCGTGCGACACCAGCAGATCCGCACTGTGCAACAACAACGCCTGCGGCAACGCATCGACGAAGTGCACGTGCGCGGCAGGCTGTTCCGGCACCGGCAACCCACCCGTCAGCACCACGGCCTCGCACTCCAGCGACGCCAACGCCGCGGCCACGACCTCCAGGTGCGCCAGCGGAGACCGCTCCGACACCCGCGCAGGCATCGCGTTGAAGTCGAACAGCTCCAGAGCCGACGAAGACGCGAACACGCCGCCAGAGGTCGAGGTGGACACCACCACCAGCGGACGCGCCGGGTCGAGGTCCGCCACCCACTGAGGCAAGCGTTCCCCAGGGGAGTGGTGCGACGGCTGCTGGAAACCAAAGGCCGCGGGCATCGGTTGCCGGGCGAAGGAATACCCCGGTGGTACGGCGTCCAGGCGGCCGAAGCGGTGGGTCGAGTCGAGGGATTCCGGTTGGGGCAGGCCGAGTTCGGCGCGGCGTTCGTTCAGGGCGTTGAGCAGGGTCAGGCGGTCCATGTAGTGCGCGACGCCCGACGGCGCGGAGACGTGGGGGATCCGCAACCGTTCCGCGACCAGCAGGCCGGCGAACTCGACCCCCGCGCGCAGCACCAGGTCGGGGCGGAAGCCGGTGGCGACCGGGAGCAGGGCGCGCACGGCCGCGGTGATGTGAGGGCCCGCGGCGAGCTCCACGAGCATCTCGTCGGCGAACGGGTCGTAGTCCGGTGGGAGGGTGAGCGGTTCGCCGGCGAGGAGGTCGGCGAGCTGGTCGCTGAGCTCGGGCAGGCAGGCGTTCACCCGCACGGGTTCGCCGGCGAGACCCGCCAGCACGCTCGCGGGGCCCGCCACCAGGACCTCGTGGCCCAGGGTGGAGAGCATCGACATCAACGGCAGGTGGGCGCGGGCGTGCGGGGCGGAGAACGCGACTGTGCACAGGACGCGCACGAACAGCCTCCCCAGGCCGGCCACGAAGATCGCTCTCAGCGTAAACAGCGCAGGTCCGGAGCGGGATTGCGGTGTTCCACCCGCGGGTAACGTCGTGGTCATGGCGACACTGGTGACGTTCCACGCGCATCCCGACGACGAGTGCATCGTCACGGGCGGTGTGATGCGGAAGGCGTTCGAGGAGGGACACCGGGTGGTGCTCGTCGTCGCGACCCGCGGCGAGAGCGGGGAGGTGCCCGACTTCCTCGACGAGGGCGAGGAGCTCTGGGAGCGGCGGGTGCTGGAGACGCACCTGGCGGCGGACCTGCTGGGGGTCGCACGGGTGGAGTTCCTGGGGTACCTGGACTCCGGGATGATGGGGGACGAGCTCAACGACCGCCCCGGTTCGTTCTGGACCGCGGACGTCGAGGAGGCGGCGCAGAAGCTCGCGGCGATCCTGCGGGAGGAGGACGCCAGGGCGCTCACCACCTACGACAGCTTCGGCGGGTACGGGCACCCCGACCACATCCAGGTGCACCGGGTCGGCAAGCGCGCCGCGGAGATCGCCGGCACGCCCGCCGTCTACCAGGCCATGGTGAGCGAGTCGCGGTTCCGTGCGGCGATGCGGCGCTCAGGCGTGGAGGAGCCGCCGGAGCTGGGGGAGGGCGCCGTGCCGGAGTCGGAGATCACGACCGCGGTCGACGTGGCGAAGTACCTGGACGCGAAGCGCGCGGCGATGCGGGCCCACGCCTCGCAGATCCCCGAGCAGTCGTTCTTCCTGTCGCTGGACGACGAGACGTTCGCGCACGCGTTCGGCATGGAGTACTTCATCCGCGAGGGCCACCCGCACGAGACCGCCCTCGACCTTTGAAACGCCACGCGGGGACCTTTCGTACGATCAGAGCGTGCGAAAGGTCCCCGCGTGAGGTCAGAACAGCGTCAGGCGCGGCGGCGGCGGACGACGAGCAGCGCGGCGGCACCGGCACCGACCAGGCCGAGGCCGGACAGCAGCAGCCACACCGGGGAGGCGCCGGTCGCGGCGAGCGGCGGCTCCGGCGTGCTGCCACCGGGCGCCGGGGCGACCGGGGTGGTGGACGGCGGCACTGCCGCGGAGGACGAGGGCACCTCCGGAGCCGACGACGCCGGCGGCTGCGTCACCGAGGACGACGGCGGGGTCTGCTTGACGCACGCCGTGGTGGAGCGGTCGTACGACTTCGACCAGCCCTTCGTGCTGTCGGGGTCGTCGTACGCCTTGATGTCGATCTTGAACTTGTGCTCGACGGTGGCGTCGAACTCCCACGTCTCCGTCTTGAAGGACTCGCGGAACGCGACCGGCGCCTTCGCCGTGCCGTCGACCGTGATCGTGAGGAAGTTGTCCTTCTTGCTGCCGTACTGCGTGAGGCCGACGGTCAGGTAGGACTTCCCGGTCTTCACGTCGCACTTGGCCGTCACGTTGTCGGTGTGCGCGGAGGCGGGGGTGGCGAGCGCCAGTGACGCCAGAGCTGCGGTGGCGGTCACCGCGAACGCGCCGAGAACTCGTCTTGCCAACGGAAGCTCCTGCTCAGGGTTGATGCGTGGGGCGGCGGGCATCTGAATAGCAAATCACCCGACCGGGTGAACCGCGCCACGCTAGCAACACAGAGCGCGTGAAAGGTCACCGTCTGGCAACGCTAAGGTGTCACCACGAACAAACCCTCATGTTTTCCGCTAGTGCGATGAAGCCCGCCACCAGTCGCATCTGCTCCACTCCGCGCACATCAGCGTCCAAAAGGCGCGGTGAGCAGATCACCACGGCGACGGCCTGCGCCCGGGACAGCGCCACGTTCAACCTGTTGCGTGACAAGAGGAAGTCCAGGCCGCGCGGCAGGTCCACGGTGGACGACGACGTCATCGACATCACCACGGCCGGCGCCTCCTGGCCCTGGAACCGGTCCACGGTGCCCACTCGCGTTTCGTCGAACCCCGCATCGGCGAGCCGCCGCCGGATCACCCGCACCTGCAGGTTGTACGGCGCCACGACGAGAACGTCCGCATCGGTCAGTTCGCGCGTCTCGCCGTTGTCCGTCCACGTGCGACCGACCAGCGACCGCACGGTGTCCACCACGGCGTCGGCCTCCTCGGTGGACGACGTGATGTTGTGCCGGTGGTCGACCTCGCGCAGGTAGATGCCGGGATCGATGCCCTCGATCGACCGTTCCGACGCGACCGGGTGTGAATGGAGCAGCCCGGAGTACGACAGCTCGGACACCGGACGGCACACCGCCGGATGCATTCGCCGGGTCTCCGCGAGGAAATAGCCCAGATGGCCGGGGATGACATCGGAATCGCCGAGCAAATGGCCCAACGCGGACGCGTCGGACCCCGGCGGGTGCACTCCCTGGACCACCTGCGGCAGCTGTTGCGGGTCACCGAGCAGTACCAGGTTCTTCGCGGCCGTTCCGACCGCCACGGCGTCCGCCAGCGCGAACTGACCGGCCTCGTCGATGATCATCACGTCGAACGGCTGCGCCTTGATCACCGCGTTGGAGAACGTCCACGCGGTCCCGCCGACCAGGTGACCGGCCGGGTGCTCCTCGCGCCAGCGGGCCAGCGCGCCGTTGTCCTTCGGCTGGTCCCACGGCACGCCCTCCTCCGGCTTGCCCTTGGGGCGCTTGGCCATCGGTACGTCACCCGAGCACGACCGCAGCACGTTCTCCACGGCCTTGTGCGACGTGGACGTCACCGCCACCGTCTTGCCCTGGTCGATCAGGTGCGCCACGAGCTTGGTCGCGAGGTACGTCTTGCCCGCGCCGGGCGGCCCCTGCACGGCCAGCGTGCCGCCGTCGAGCTGGTCGACCGCCTTGATCACCGCCTGCACCGTGTCCTCGTGCCGCGGCAACGGCTGCGCGGGCGGAGTGCGCAGCAGCAGGTCGATGCCGGGGCTGCGCGGCAGCAGCGGGAGCAGCTCCACGGCCTGCTGCGCGAGGTCCGCGACGGCCTCGTCCTTCGGCTTCGCGGGCACCGGGCTGCCGGGCAGCACCGCGAGCGGCACCTCGGCGTGCTCGGCGGACGTGCTCTCGGTCAGCACCAGCTCGTTCGGGTTGTCGTCGGCCACCACGGCGGTGCGCGTGACGTTGCCGGGGTAGAGCAGCCGGACCTGCTCACCCGCGCCGAACGGGTGCGGCCGCTCCGGGTCGATCCGCGCGTGCACATGCCGCTTCGACGTGCGCACCCGCCCGCTCGGCGGCACCCAGTCCCCGGCCCGCAGCGTGATCGGCACGGCGCAGTTCGAGTCCGTCTCCAGGTCCGAGATCGGCGCCGCGGCCTGCCGGAAGAAGTCGCCCCACGCCGGGCTCGACTCACGCCGGTGGTAGCCGACGGTCGCGGCGAACAACGTGTGCCCCTCCGCCATCAACGGCTCGGTCAGCGCCGCCATCCGCCGCGCCCGCTCGGCCGCCTTCTCCCGCGCCGCCTCGTCCAGCTCCTCGTCGCGGACCGCGGTCTCGACCCCGTGCTCGCGCTTCACCTTCTCCAGCAGGTCCCGCACCCCGCGGGTCGCGTTCTCGTCCGCCAGCAACGGCCGCAACGCGGGCAGCGTGTACTCCCGCGTGGACACCCGCAACACCCTGCGCGTCAACGCGCTGAGGTCGACGCACCGCCGCACCAGCTCGTCCACTTCGGACTCACGGGTCGCCGCGCGCGCCGCCCGCGCGGCCAGGTCGTGCGGCGTGAAGTGGTAGACCCGGCCGGTCGGCGTGCGGTCGACGAACTCCTCGAACGTGCCCTCCCAGCCCGGAGTGCGGAACGTGTCGCCGTCGACCTCCAGGAACACGTCGTCCTCGGCCGGCTCCGGCAGGTTCTGCAACGCCTCGGGCGCCACGACCTCGTAGGTCGTCACGCCGGTGCGCTCCTGCTGCACCTGCAACCGGGCTTGGGCGGCCAGCGCGGTGAAGCTCGCGGGGGAGAGGGTGGCCGGGCGTTCCTCGGTCGCCGCTAGCGCATCGATTGTTTCAATGCCAACCGAAACTAGCTTCCGCCGCTGGTCAGCGCGCAGACCGGCCACGAGCGACAGGTCGCGGGCCTCCTCCCGCCCGGACGCGCAGTGCCGGGCGAACCGGCACCCGGTGCAGGCGGGCCGCACGTCACCCCACGAGCGCGTCGGCGCCGGTCCCGGCTTCGCGAGCCGAGTGCGCAGCCGCCCCAGCAACGGCGCGAAGTCGGCGACCCGGAACGTCGTCCTGCGGCCGTCCACGAGCAGGTGCGCGCGCTCGGCACCCAGCGACTGGGCCGCCGCGGTGAGGTTCAGCACGGCCAGAGGAGTGGCCTCGGCAGCGTCCTCGCACGGTTCGTAACCGGAGTCCGTGCGCACCAGCGTCGACACCGTGCAGTGGAAGACGCCGTCGAAGAAGACGGCGTTCTCGATGATCTCGGCCCCGGCCCGGATCTCGGCGGCCGTGCGTTCGGCGGCGCCGGCCAGCTCGTCCGGGTCCCCGCGCCGCTCCGTCCGCCCCAGGAAGCTGCGGTGCTCGCACTCGAGCAGGTCGACGAGGTCGGACGGACTGGCGAGCATGACCGCCGATGCTAGACGTTCGCCGGCACGCCCTTGAGCAACGCCTCGCGGCGACCCCGGAGGGATGCGGACGGGCGACCCGCGTTCATCCCCGATACGCGGGTCGCCCGCCCGCGGGCTAGGCGTTCGCCTCCACCAGCCTGAGCAACGCCTCGTGGCTGGAGTTCGGGTAGTCGTGCGGCCGGAACGGCCGGGTCTGCGCCCGCACCAGGGCCGCCGCGGCCGCCAGTTCCCCGGTGCGCACCTCGGTGTCGCGGTGCAGGAACGCGAAGTGCGGCTCGCGCACCTCGTCCGGCCACAGCAGCGTGTGCAGCACCAGCACGCCCGCCTGCTGCCGGATCGCCGCGAGCGTGTCCTTGCCGCGCAGCCCGAACTTCACGACGGCCGCGGTCTTGGTGCGTTCCAGGGTCTCGCGCAGCAGCACGTACGAGCGCACCGAGAGGTCGTCCGGTTCGACGTAGTAACTGCGGTGCAACGAGATCGGGTCGACGTCCGTGACGGGCGCGAACTGCTGGACGTCGATGACGCCCTCCTCGGGCGCCGGCAGCTCGCGCGGGTCCACCTGCACGATGCGGCCGTCGTCGAGCTCGTAGCCGCGGCCGATGTCGTCGGGTGTCAGCCGCAGCGAGCACTCGCCGCACACCTGCTGGTGCCGCACGCGGCCGCTGTCCTCGCGGTGCACGAGGTGCACCCTGCCGCGGTGCTCGGACGCCGCGGACACCAGCCGCACCGTCATCGTCGTCATGCCGAACCGGAGTGCTCCCCGCCACACAGTCCTCATGACAAATGAGTACTCGAACAGGTGTTCAAATACCCCTATGACCTGACGAAAGGGCTCGTTCGGGTGCGTCCGACGGGTACCTCGGACACGTGCGTCACCACGCGGAGGGCGCGTAGTCCTTCAGGAAGCACCCGTACACGTCCTCACCGGCCTCGCCGCGCACGATCGGGTCGTACACGCGGGCGGCGCCGTCCACCAGGTCGAGCGGGGCGTGGAAACCCTCGTCGGCCAGCCGCATCTTCATCGGGTGCGGGCGTTCGTCGGTGATCCACCCGGTGTCGACGGCGGTCATCAGGATGCCGTCGGTCTGCAGCATCTCCTCGGCGCTCGTCCGCGTCAACATGTTCAGCGCGGCCTTGGCCATGTTCGTGTGCGGGTGGCCGGATCCCTTGTACACGCGGGAGAACTGGCCCTCCATCGCGGACACGTTCACCACGTACTTGCGCCGGTGCATCGACTTCGCCATCGACGCGCGCAGCCGCGAGATCAGCAGGAACGGCGCCGTGGAGTTGCACAGCTGCACCTCCAGCAGCTCCACCGGGTCGACCTCGTCGACGTTCTGGATCCACGAGTTCGTCGCCGCGGTGTCCGGTACCAGGCCGCCCGCGTCGATGTCCTTGCCGCCCGCCATCAACGCGAGCGTGGTCACCGAGTGCGCCTCCGGGACCGCGGTGCCCGGCAGGGCGAGCTGGCCGTGGCCGCCGAACGTGATGAGCTCGGGGCGGCGGGCGTCACCGGTCAGCGCCTCGTGCTCGGCCGCGGCCAGCGGGGCGTAGGCGCCGGGGGAGCGGCGCACGGTCTGCGCGGCGTTGTTGATGAGGATGTCCAGCGGGCCCTGGTCGGCCACCGAGTCCGCGAGGCCGAGCACCTGGGCCGGGTCGCGCAGGTCGATGCCGACGACGCGCAGCCGGTCGATCCACTCGTCCGCGTCGGGCATCTGCGCGAACCGCCGCGCCGCGTCCTTCGGGAACCGGGTGGTGATCGTGGTGTGGGCGCCGTCACGCAGCAGTCGCAGCGCGATGTACATGCCGATCTTCGCGCGGCCGCCGGTCAGCAACGCGCGGCGGCCGGTCAGATCCGTGCGGGCATCGCGCTTGCCGTGGTTGAAGCGCGCGCAGTCCGGGCAGAGCTGGTGGTAGAAGGCGTCGACCTCGACGAACCGCTTGCGGCAGGTGTAGCAGGACCGGGCCCGCAGCAGCGTGCCGGCGGTGGCGCCGGGTGCGTTCGAGACCAGCGGCAGGCCCTGCGTCTCGTCGTCGATGCGCTCCGGCGACCCGGTGGCGGTGAGCGACGTCACGGCCCGGTCGTTGGCGGTGATGGCGGCCCTGCGCTCGGACTTGCGGTGCTTCTTGGCGGCCTTGAAGATCTTGGCGGTGGCCAGGCGGACGCGCACCGCGTCCTCGTGTTCCGCGGGCAGGTCCTCGACCTGTGCCAGCACGCGCAGGCAGACTTCCAGCTCCGCGGGGTCGATCGAGGTCATGATCAGGCATTTTACGGGTCGAGGGGTGGAGGTCCGGTGACGGGTCCCGACGTGCTGGTGCTGTGGGACATCGACGGCACGCTGATCTCGGCGCGCGGGTTCGGCGCGCTGATGTACCGCGACGCGTTCCTGCAGGCGTTCGGGCGCGACCTCGCCGGTGCCGTCGACCTGGGCGGACGCACCGAGCTGGACATCATCGCCGAGGTGCTGTCCCAGCAGGGCGTGGAGCACACGCCGGAGACCTCCGCGGTGCTCGCGACCGCGCTGGCCGCGAGCTTCGAGCGGAGGCGCGGGGAGCTCGCCGGGCACGGCGAGGTGCTGCCGGGCGCCAGGGAGGGCTTGGAGGCCTTCGCCGCGGACCCGCGGGTGCACCAGGGCGTGCTGACGGCCAACCTCGGCAGCGTCGCGCGGGTCAAGCTGGAGGAGTTCGGGCTCGCGCACCTGGTCGACTGGGACGTGAGCGCCTACGGCGACGACCACGCCGACCGCGCCGAGCTGGTCGCGGTCGCCCGTGAGCGGGCCCGGCACGTCCGCCGGTTCGCCGACGACGAGGTCGTGCTGATCGGCGACACCCCGCACGACGTGCGCGCGGCCCTCGTGGCGGGCGTGCGGCTGGTCGCGGTGGCCACCGGGCGCAGCACCGCGCAGCAGCTCTCCGACGCCGGTGCCACCGTCGTGCTCGACGACCTGCGCGATCTCGCCGCGGTGCGGGAGCACGTGTGGTCCGGCGGGCGGCGGGGAACCCGCACCGCATGAACCCCGAACTGCCTGAGGCCGACGCCGTCGAGCAGCAACAGGAAGTGGCACCGCTGGAGCCCGCCGAGATCCCGGCGCTCGACGAGGACCGCGAGGTCCCGCTGGACGAGGACGTCTGACCGGCCACGTCCGACCGGCGCGTCCGACCGGCCACGTCCGCGCGCGGTCACGGGTGTGCGGCGACGTCTGAACGGCCCTGGTCTGCGGTCGATCACGGCGTTATGGTGCGCGGCATGCCCAATGCAGGCGGCCCGACAGTCAAACGGCTGTCCCAGCCGGACGCCGACATCCGGCCCCGCTCCCTCGGTCTGCCCCGAGGCCGCGCGGTGATCTCCGTGTTCGGCTCCACAGAAGACATCGAGACCGATCTCGCCGCGAAGTTGTTGCCGGTGCTCAGATCCGTCGTGGTGACCGCGGCGCGCAACGGCGCCGTGTTCGTCACCGAAGGCACCGACCGGGGCGTCGTCCACCTGTTGGGGATGGCGTTGCAGGCCTGCGAGGGGCGCTGGCCCGTCGTGGTCGGCGTGGCGCCCTCCAGCAAGGTGCACGACCTCACCGAAACCTCCACCGGCGGTCAGATCGCGCTGGAACCCAACCACAGCGTGGCCGTCGTCGTCCCCGGTTCGGAGTGGACGGACGCGACACCGGTGCTGTTCCGCGCGGTCGACGCCATCCGCGGCAAGAAGGCCACCATTGCGCTCGTCATCGGAGGCGAGAGCGAGAAGGAGGTCGTCGACCACCTGAGCGGGAACCACCCGCTGCTCGTCATCGCGGGCACCGGCGGGCTCGCCGACCGGATCGCGACCGGTGACCTGACCGGCGACCTGGCCGTGCTGGTGCGCAGCGGCCGGGTGTTCGTCGTCCACGCCGACGAAGGACCGGGCAAGGTCGTCACCGCACTGGAACGGTTGCTGGGCAAGGAGAAGCCCGTCAAGCCGCCGAAGATCTGGCCGAAGGTCCGCTACCGGGCACCGGAACCGCGTCCGCTCGTCGACCCCGGTTTCGTCGTCGCCTACCCTTTGCTCGCCGACGCGATCCACGACGCGAACCAGGTCGTGGCACCGGTGTTCCACGAGCTCGACGCCGAGGCGGAGGTCGAGCAGAACCGCTACCGGCTGCTCGCCGTCCTCGCCATCGCGGGCGGGCTCACCACGACGGTGTTCGGCGCGCTGCAGACGTGGCTGAACGAGACGCCGTGGCCCGGCGTGCTGGTGGTGGCCGGCGGCGCGTTCGCCGCGGCGATCACGATCGTGGCGCGCAAGCGGGAGTCGCTCGACAAGTACCTGACCGCCCGCGCTCGCGCGGAACGGTTGCGGGCCTTGTACTTCGCCCACCTCGCGGCGCCGGCTCCCGAGTCGGAGGAGGCGCGCCAGGACCGGGTGGCCGACCTGGAAGCCGCGGTCAGCGACCGCAAGCTCGAGGTGGTGCGGACATGACCGACAAGCAGCGGCAGGCCCAGTTCGTCGAGGCGTACCTGCGGCACCGCTTCTCCGACCGGCTCGACCACTTCGAACGCGGCCGCAAGCGGTACGCGGCCGCTCGCACGTGGACGGTGGCGGTCGCGGCCGCGCTCTTCATCGCGGCGGCGGCAGCGGCAGCCGTGGGAATGGCGGACGGACCGCGCCGCGCGATGTGGGGCTTCGCGGCCACAACCCTTGCGGCACTGGCGACTGCGGTCTCCGCGTTCGAGGCGACGTTCGGCTTCCGCAGGCTGGCCCGGGAGAACGCCACCACTTCCGTTGCGCTGCAACGACTCGCGGTGGACGGCCCCACGCCGGAGGACGTCGACGACGAACGCCTGGTTGCATTCGTGACCGAAGTGGAGTCCGTGCTGAGGTACGGCCGCTGATTGGAGAAAATGATCAAAAAGCGAACGGAGAAAGCGGTTTCTCGCTTTGCACGCTCCGTGGGTGGTTGATTACGGAAAGCACTAGTTCTGGTGTTTCGGTGATCCCGTTGTCATGATGACCACATCCCCCGATGCGGAAGCAGGCACGACATGACTTGGGCGCGTACCCCTTTGGCTGAGCCTGACACCGGCACCTTTGCCGAGGCCAAGGCTCTCGAGAAGGAGCACAGCACGATCCAGAACAGCAAGGCCGCGCGCACCGTGGCGTGTCACGCGACCGACGCGCTGGACTGCGCCGACCTGCTCGAGATGCTCGGTTTGAGCGCCTCGGAGGGCAAGGCGCGGGTGTAGCCCCTCGACTGGATCCACCACTCGGCGACCAGCAGGTTCACCACGAACGACAGCCAGTTCGCGGTGGTGAAGACCAGCAGCCCGTCTGCGTCCGGCAGCAGGCCGCCGAGCAGCAGCCCCCACAGCCTGCCCGTCACGGCGGCGCTGGTCAGCGCGAACCCGCGGATCATCCAGATGCGGTGAGCGCCGAACCGGCGCCGCCGTGCCGTTCGCAGGCCCTGGGCCGCGCTGGCGAACCACAGCACGGACAGCACCGTCAACGGCCCCGACGTCGCCAGCCCGTAGAACGACAGCTGCGCGCAGACGATGCCGAGCAGTGCCGACGGGAGCACCGCGGCGAAGTAGACGCGGCCCATCACCCGGTGCACCCGCGGGTGTCTCGACCGCAGCCCCGGCCAGAACTGCGACACGCCGGCGACCACTGCCACCGTTCCGGTGAATATGTGCGCGACCAGGAGCCCGTAATGGGCCGGTCCGTGAACCTCCGGACGGGCCTGGCTCATGTCCAGGGTGACGTAGGCGCTCGCGGCGAACGCCGTGATGCCCATGACCACGAATCCCGACACCGCCAACCAGGCGGTGTGCCCAAACGAATTTTTCATGCATCGGAGCGTGTCAACGACATCACTCGTTTGCACTGGTGCGCGCCCCCGAGCGAGCAGTGGGGACCGCCCTGCTGGGATGATGCGGCTCATGCGCACGGTGGAGATCTCGGAAGAGCCGATCAGGCTAGGGCAGTTCCTCAAGCTGGCTCAGCTCGCGGACGACGGCGGGCACGCCAAGGAGCTCATCGAGGACGGGGAGGTGCACGTCAACGGTGCTGTGGAGCTGCGCAGGGGGGCGCAGTTGCGAGCGGGCGACGTCGTGGTGGTCGGAACCGATGAGGTGCGCATTTCCGTTCGGTCGTAGCTGATTGCTCCGTTCGGCGGTAAAGCAACGCTCAAAACAGGTCGAAGCGCTAGGGCCTGAAGACCTGTTCTCGACCATCAAGCCGAGCCATACACGACATTTATGTCCCTTGTGGACATGAGCAATCGTCTTGTGGCTACTCGGTTTCCAGCCGGTGAGACGCACGTCACGTCCGCCATTCGGGCTTTGAGGAGAAATTTTTCCGCAGCCTGTAACGCGAACGCCGGGGCTGGCGAATGACGGTTGCAAGCTCCGGGTTCGACGGTCTGCCTTGTGGGAGGGGCGGCCCGGTGTGTCCGGAGTGTCAAAGGTCCTCGGGGTGACCTGCGTCCGCACACGTCCGGAATCACCGCTGAGCGGGGAGATCACAACGATGAGTGAGCAGGTCCGCTCTGCCCGTGACATGGTCCACGGGCAGGGATCTACGCTCAATCCTGAACGTGGCCACGAACACAGACAGACGCATCCGCCCATCGCGGGGTGGGAGACGCGTTACCGCTATGCCGTCATCACGGCTGACGTGCTGACGACGGTGCTGGTGGTGGTGGCGGTGGGGGCCGTCATGCACGCACGCCACGCCGCGTTCGGCCCGCTTTCCCTTGCACTGCTGGACATACTCACAGTGGTTGTCGTCGTCGGCTCGCTCGCGATCAACCGGGTGTGGACGCCGGCGGTGCTCGGCCAGGGTGCGGAGGAGTTCCGAAGACTCGGCCGGGGCTTGTTCGGTGCGGTGGTCGCACTCGGTCTCGGTGCGCTCGCCGTCGACATCCCCGGCGCCCGCTTGTGGGTCTTCGTAGTCGTTCCCGCGATCGCGCTGGTCGCCTTCCCCCTGCGCTACCTCCTGCGCCGTCCGCTGCACAGCGGCCGCGGCGAGGGCCGGTTCATGCTCTCCGTCCTCGCCGCCGGCAACCTGGAAACGGTCGAGGACCTCATCCACCGCACCCGCCGCATGGCCCACCTGGGCTGGCGCGTGGACGCGGTCTGCACGCTCGACGGCCGTGGCCGCGTGGGTCCCGACGTCGACGGCGTGCCCGTCGTGGGACAGCTGCGCGAGCTCGCCGAGCAGGTCCGCCGCGGCGGCTACCGCATCGTCGCCGTCACACCCGACGCCTACTGGACACCGCGCCGTCTCCAGCAGCTCGCCTGGGCGCTCGAAGGCTCCGGCACCGAGATGGTCGTCTCGCCGGGCCTGATGGAGGTCGCCGGTCCCCGTCTGCACATGAGCGCCGTGCTCGGCATGCCGCTGCTGCGGGTGAGCGAACCGGCGCTGACCGGGTTCCGCCGGCTCGTGAAGGGCGTCGTCGACAAGGTCGGCGCGTTCGTGCTGCTGCTCGTGCTGGCACCGCTGATGTTCGCGGTGGCGGCGTTCGTGATGATCGACAGCCGCGGCCCGGTGTTCTACCGCCAGAAGCGCGTCGGCAAGAACGGCGCGCCGTTCACGATCATCAAGTTCCGCACCATGGTCACCAACGCCGACGCGTTGCGCACCAGGCTCGCCGCGGCCAACGAGGGCCACGGGCTGCTGTTCAAGATGAAGAAGGACCCGCGCATCACCAAGGTGGGGTCGTTCCTGCGGCGCTACTCGATCGACGAGCTGCCGCAGCTGCTCAACGTGCTCAGCGGCGCCATGTCGCTGGTCGGCCCCCGCCCGCCGTTGCCGGAGGAGAGCGCGAAGTACTCCTCCGACGTGCGGCGCCGGCTGCTCGTCAAGCCGGGGCTCACCGGGCTCTGGCAGGTGAGCGGACGCAGCGACCTCTCCTGGGAGGAGTCGGTGCGGCTGGACCTCCGCTACGTCGAGGACTGGTCCCTCGCGCTCGACGCAGTGATCCTGTGGAAGACCTTCCGGGCCGTGTTCGGCGGCCACGGAGCTTACTGACTCGACCGGTTTCACCTGATTTGCCAAGGCCTCCAGGGGGAGGGGAGTGGATCAGTCTGGATCAACGACGAGCCGGAGGAGAACAATGTTTCGGCGAACACTGGCGATCGCGACGATCGCCGGACTGCTCGGCGCCGCTGTGGCGGCGCCGGCCGTCGCCGCCCCGCCCGAGGTGGAACTGACCTCGAGCGCGGCCGTGGTGCGGCCGGGCGAGCAGTTCACGGTCACGGTGAAGCTCACCAACATCAACGGGTTCACGATCCTGCAGCCCACCGCCAGGTTGTTCAGCGCCCCGCGGGCCATCGCGGAGTACACGACCCTGGTCGGCTGCACCGGTGCGGCCGGCTGCACGACGCTGACCGGCCCCAGCGGCCCGACCGGCTACCGGGCCGCGCTGGCCGAGGCGCTCGGCGGCTTCCAGTCCGCCACCGTCACGTTCACCCTCGCGGTCAAGCAGGACGCGGTCGGCGGAACCGGCACGCTGCAGGCGCAGCTGTTCGGCACCAACTACGCGACGTTCCCGGTGGACGGTCCACAGCTGACCGTCCACACCGAGGCCGACCTCCAGGTCGCCAAGATCACCGGTACGCCGCGGCTCGGGCTCCTGGTGTCCCGCATCGACTTCACCGTCGACGTGACCAACCACGGCCCCAACGCGTTGCTCGGCGGCGTGGTGACCACGACCCTGCCGCAGGGCGTCTCGGCGGCAAACGGCACGTGCACCGCGAGTGGCAACACGGTGACCTGTCCGGTGCCGCACCTCGCGCCGGGAGCGAGCGCGAAGCTCGCCTTCACGGTTCCGGTGCGGTTGCTGAACATCGGACTGGACCACCGGTTCCGGGCCGCACGCACTGGTTCGGACCCGGTCGACCCGAACACGGGCAATGACGCCGCGAGTACACAGTGCACAGTCGTCAGCCTGGTTCTCGTCAGCTGCCGGTGATTGATCGCTTTCCGTCAAGGCGTTGTGACACAAGTGATTCCGCTGATCGGCCTAATCGGAAGTATTAGGCCGCTCAGCGGTTTTCGTTGTAACGAAGGCGAGGATCGGCCCGAAGTTCACTGTGGAGAGTCGCTTCAGGCTGGTGGGAGAGCCGGCTGGGGTGCGACGGCGGTGCTCGTGCCAAACCATCGTCTGGGGCAGTAGTTCAGGAAGAGGTAGACGCCCATGTCCTTGTTCGATCCCAGGAGACGCCTGAGATCAATGGGTGCGAAAGTGACAGCCGTGGCTGTGCTCGCTGCCGCGGTCGTCGTGCCGGCGGCGGTACTCGCTCCGGCCGCGCATGCGGCGCCGTGTGACGCACCGGTGGTGAACAAGGTCGCGTGCGAGAACACCAAAGCCGGCAACGCCAACTGGTCGTTGAACTCGCTCGACGACTCGATCGTCGGCTACACGACCGACATCAGCTCGACGCCCGGCGGCCAGGTCCACTTCAAGGTCAAGACCGACGCGTCGTCCTACCGGCTCGACATCTTCCGGCTCGGCTACTACGGCGGCGCCGGTGCCAGGCTGGTCAAGCAGCTCAACCGCACCACGCCGCAGAACCAGCCGGTCAACTGCCTCACCGACTCGGCGACCGCGCTCGTCGACTGCGGCAACTGGGCCGTCTCGCTCACCTGGGACGTGCCCGCTGACACCGTGTCCGGCCTGTACTACGCCGTGCTGCACCGCAACGACACCGGTGGCGAGAACGAGATCGCGTTCGTCATCCGCGACGACTCGAGCCAGTCGAAGATCTTCTTCCAGACCTCGGACGCCACCTGGCACGCCTACAACCGCTACGGCGGCAACAGCCTCTACTACGGCACCGGCCCCGGCGACGCCGGCTCGGCCTACGCGGTGAGCTACAACCGCCCGGTCGCGAACACCGGTGACGAGAACTTCATCTTCAACGCCGAAGTGCCGATGCTGACGTGGCTCGAGAAGAACGGCTACGACGTCAGCTACACCACCAACGCCGACACCGCCCGGCGCGGCAACCTGATCCTCAACCACAAGGTGTTCATGGCCGTCGGCCACGACGAGTACTGGTCCAGGGAACAGCGCACCGCCGTGGAGAACGCCCGCGCCGCCGGCGTGCACCTGGCGTTCATGACCGGCAACGAGGTCTTCTGGAAGCACCGCTGGGCACCGAGCCTCGGCTCCTCGCCGGTGGACCACCGCACCGTGGTGACCTACAAGGAGACCAAGGCCAACGCCAAGATCGACCCGAGTCCCGAGTGGACCGGCACCTGGCGCGACCCGCGGTTCACCAGCTCGCCCAACGGCGCGAACCCGGAGAACGCCCTGCTGGGCCAGATCTTCACCGTCAACGGCCGCCGCGACGACTCGCTGGCCGTGCCCGCCGCGTACGGCAAGATGCGGCTGTGGCGTCACACCCCGCTCGCGTCCATGACGACCGGCAGCTACTCCTTCAAGCCCGGCACCCTGGGCTACGAGTGGGACTCGGTGGAGGACAACGGCTTCCAGCCGGCCGGCGTCGCGCAGCTCTCGCGCACGACCGTCACGATGGACGGCCAGTACGTCCTGCAGAACCACGGTGACCGCTACGCGAGCGGCACGAAGACGCACGCGTTGACGCTCTACAAGCACGCGTCCGGTGCGCTGGTCTTCGGCGCCGGCACCGTGCAGTGGGCGTGGGGCCTGGACGACGAGCACGCGTTCCGCACCGACGAGCCGACCTCGGACGTCCGGATCAAGCAGGCGACGGTGAACCTGCTGGCCGACATGGGCGTCCAGCCGACCACGATCGAGTCCGGTCTCACCGCCGCGAGCGCCAGCACCGACACCGCACCGCCGTCGGTCGCGTTCGGCACCACGAACTCGCCGACCGTCGGCACCGGCTACAGCTTCAACGGCACCGTGATCGACTCGTCCGGCCGCGTCGCGGGCGTCGAGGTCTCGGTGGACAACGGCAGCACCTGGCACCCGGCCAACTGGACCGCGGGAACGGCGTCCTGGAGCTACACCCACACGTTCTCCAGCGCCGGCGCCGTCACGCTCAAGGTCCGCGCGGTCGACGACTCGGCGAACCTGTCGGCAGAGGTGAACCGCGCCGTCACGGTGCTCGCCCGCGACTGCCCGTGCACCATCTGGACCGAGAACGCCACCCCGGCCGTGCCGTCGACCAACGACGGCGGCGCCATCGAGCTCGGCGTGAAGTTCCAGTCCAGTGTGAACGGTTACGTCCGCGGTGTCCGGTTCTACAAGGGCACCGGCAACACCGGCGTGCACACCGGTTCGCTGTGGTCGGCCACCGGCACGCGCCTCGCCACCGGCACGTTCACCGCCGAGACGGCGACCGGCTGGCAGACGCTGACCTTCCCGACCGCCGTGCAGATCTCGGCCGGCACCACCTACGTCGCGTCGTACTTCGCGCCCAACGGCCACTACGCCGGTGACGCGGACTACTTCACGAGCTCGGCGGTGGGCCTGGAACCGCTGTCGGCGCCCAAGGGTGTCTCCGGCAACCCGAACGGCGTGTTCCGCGGCGGGTCGTCGGGCTTCCCGACCGACAGCTACCGCAACGCCAACTACTGGGTCGACCCGATCTTCGCGCTCGACCCCGGTCCGGACACCCGTGCCCCCGGCACGCTGTCGACCGACCCGCTGAACAACCAGGGCAGCGTCTCGCTCACCCCGGCGGTCAGCATCACCTTCGACGAGCCGGTGACGCCGAGCTCGGCGCAGATCCTGGTCAACGGTCCGAACGGCGGTGTGTCCGGCACGATCTCGGTGGCGGCCAACGGCATGAAGGCCACCTTCACGCCGAACAACCCGCTGGCGCCGGGCACGACGTACGACGTGTCCGGGAGGGCGACCGACCTGTCCGGCAACACGCCGAGCCCGACGCTGTGGTCGTTCACCACCGGCAACCCGCGCGGCGCCACGTGCCCGTGCACGGTGTGGGACGACTTCGCCGCCCCCGCCGTCAACGCGGTGAGCGACACCGCGGCGGTCGAGGTGGGCACCAAGGTCCGCTTCGACGGACGTGGCCAGGTGCTGGGTGTCCGGTTCTACAAGGGCTTCGGCAACTCCGGCACGCACACCGGCTCGCTGTGGTCGTCGTCCGGGCAGCGGCTCGCGACGGGCACCTTCAGCGGTGAGTCGACGAGTGGCTGGCAGACGCTGACGTTCACCCAGCCGGTCGAGGTGCAGGCGAACACCACCTACGTGGTCTCGTACTACGCCCCGAACGGCCGCTACTCCGCGACCGGCGGCAGCTTCAACTCCAGCCACGACTACAACTCGTTGCACGCGTTGAAGTCCGGCGCGGACGGCCCGAACGGCGTCTACCGCTACGGCGCCGGCGGCGGGTTCCCGACCAGCACCTACAACTCGACCAACTACTGGGTCGACGTGATCTGGCGCAACGGTGCGAACGGCGACAGCACCCCGCCCACCGTGACCGGCCGGACGCCGGCGCCGGGAGCCACCGGTGTCGCGCTGAACACGACGGTCTCGGCGACGTTCAGCGAGCCGGTCGACGTGAGCTCCGCGCAGCTCTCGCTCAAGGACCCCGGTGCCGCCGGCACCTCCGGTGCGTTCAGCATCTCCGGTGACGGCAGGACCGTGACGTGGACACCGGATGCGCCGCTCGCGCCGGGTACCCAGTACGCGGCCGAGATGCGGATCTCCGACGTCAACGGCAACGCCATGACCGGCCCGGCCACGTGGTCGTTCACGACGACCTCGACGGCCACCTGCCCGTGCTCGCTGTTCAGCGCCGCCGCGTTGCCCGCGGTGACGTCGTCCAACGACACCAACGCCTACGAGCTGGGCGTGCGGTTCACCGCGGCGGTCAACGGCCACGTGTCGGGCGTCAAGTTCTACAAGGGAGCGGGCAACACCGGCACCCACACCGGTTCCCTGTGGGCGTCGAACGGCACGCGCCTCGCGACGGGCACGTTCGTGAACGAGACGGCGACCGGCTGGCAGACGCTCGTGTTCGACACCCCGGTGCCGATCACCGCCGGCCAGACGTACGTGGCCTCGTACACGACGACCACGGGCCGCTACTCGGCCGACGCCGGGTACTTCAACCGGTCGGCGGTCAGCAGTCCGCCGCTGGCTGCGGCAGCATCTCCGAACGGTGTGTTCCGCGGCGGCTCCGGCTTCCCCGGCGACACCTTCGGCGGTGCGAACTACTGGGTGGACGTCGTGTTCACCCCGGGAAGCTGACACAGGAGTTGATCTGAGTGACGCCACGACCGCTGGTCGTGCTGTTCTCGGGAGTGACGTGGGACGGCGTTCGGGGCTCCGAACGCCAGCTCACCGAAGCTCTCACGGCCTACGCGGACGTGCTGTGGGTGGACCCGCCGGTCTCGCCCGTGACGCCCCAGCGGTACCGGGGCATCGGCAGCACCCGCCGGTCGTGGCGTCCCTCGGTGCGTGAGGCGCTCCCCGGCGTCACGCGCCTGACCCCCGTCGCGCTGCCGGGCCTCACCAGGCCCGGCATCCGCGCGACCACCTGGCCGCTGGTGCGGGCCCAGGTCCGCAGGTACCTGCCGCGCCAGCCGGTCGCCGTCATCGCGTGCTCGTTCGACGACGTGCTCGGCCGCTGGGACGCGCTGAATGTGCTGTACGGCACCGACGACTGGGTCTCCGGTGCCGCGTTGATGAACCTGGACGCCTCCCGGCTGCGCGCCGAGGAGAAGGCCGCGCTGGCCCGCACGGACGTGGTGCTCGCGGTGACGCCGGAGCTGGCCGCGCGGTGGCGGGAGCACGGCGTGGATCCCGTGGTGGTGCCGAACGGGTGCGACACGGCGGCCTACCGCTGCATCGAGGACGTGGAACCGGCGCCGTTGCCGGACGGGTTTCCCGCCGAGGTCGCCGGCGTGGTCGGCCAGCTGACCGACCGGATCGACATCCGGTACCTGGAAGCGGTGGCGGACACCGGGATCGGGCTGCTGCTGGTCGGTCCGCGTGACCCTGCCTGGGAACCCGAGCGGTTCCCGGCGCTCGTCGCCCGCCCCAACGTCCACCATCCGGGTGCGGTTCCGTTCAGCGAGCTGCCGAAGTGGTTGCGGCGCATGGACGTCGGGCTCACCCCGTACGCGGACACGGCGTTCAACCGCGCCTCGTTCCCGTTGAAGACCCTGGAGTACCTCGCCGCCGGACGTGCGGTCGTCGGCAGTGAGCTGCCCGCGACCCTCCGGCTCGCGCGGGAGTCGGACGACGTCGTGGCGGTCGAGGATCCCGCCGAGTTCGCCCGCGCGGTGCTGGCCGTGGTCAGGGCCCCGCAGGATCCTGTGCGCCGGCGGGGTTTCGCCGAGCAGCACTCGTGGCAGGCCCGTGCGGCGGTGGTGGCGGAGGCCATCGGCCTGCACGTGGTGGAGAACTCTCACCAGAGGTGAAGATGCGGGTTGTCGTCTACCCCCACAGCATGGAGCTGGGGGGCTCCCAGCTGAACGCGATCCAGCTCGCCGCGGCGGTGCGCGACCGCGGGCACGAGGTGGTCGTGCTGTCCGAACCGGGGGAGCTGGTGCCGCTCGTGGCCGAACAGGGGCTCGAGCACGTCGAGATCCCGTTGCGGCGCAAGCGCCCCGACCGCCGGGTGGTGTCGGCGGTCAGCCGGCTGGTGCGTTCGCGCGGCATCGACGTCGTGCACGGCTACGAGTGGCCGCCGGCGTTCGAGGCGTTGTACGGCGTGGGCATCCGGCGCACGGCCGCGCCGATCGCGACGGTGATGTCGATGTCGGTCGTGCCGTTCTTCCCGCGGTCGATCCCGTTGATCGTCGGCACCGAGCAGATCCGCCAGGAGGCCGTGGCGGCCGGGCACCACCGGGTGACGCTGCTGGAGCCGCCGGTCGACACCGACGGGGACAGCCCCGAGGTGTCCGACGGAGGGTTCCGGGCCCGGCACGGGCTCACTGACGCGCCGCTGGTCGTCGCGGTGTCGCGGCTCGTGGCCGACCTGAAGCTGCCGGGTCTGCTCGCCGCGTGTGACGCGGTGGCCGAGCTCGACGACGCCCAGCTGGTCATCGTCGGCGACGGTCCGGCCCGCGAGGAGATCGCCGAGCGCGCGGAGAAGGCCAACGCGCGCGCCGGCCGTCGTGCGGTCGTGCTGACCGGTCAGCTCGCCGATCCCCGGCCCGCGTACGCCGCCGCGGACATCGCGGTCGGCATGGGCGGTTCGGCGTTGCGCGCGCTGTCGTTCGGCAAGCCGTTGGTGGTGCTCGGCCTGGACGGCTTCAGCGAGCTGGTCACGCGGGAGAGCCTGCCGCGGTTCCTGTCCGGCGGCTGGTGGGGCTTCGGCGGTGACGGCGTCCCATCGCTCACGGCTTCGTTGCGCCGACTCGTCGAGTCACCCGGGCTGCGCGCCGAGCTGGGCGAGTTCGGCCGCAAGCTCGTGGTCGACCGCTTCAGCCTGCGCCGCGCCGCCGAACTCCAGGAACAGGAGTACGAGATCGCCGCCCGGCTCTCCGGCACCGACCTGCTGGACGTCGTGCGCTCCACCGTCGGCCTCGCCACCTACAAGGTCCGCCGCAAGCTGTCCCGCCTCCGCGGCCGCGTCGCCGTCGACGACGCCAACGCCGCCGCCACCGCCCGCCGCTGACGCATCTGCGAGTACTGCCAACCCAAGATCAAATCGCCGCTGACCACACCCAACACGTTCGCTGGATGCCGAACATGCCGGGTGTGGTCAGCGGGCTGTTGATCATGAGTTGGTGGTACTTGCAGATGCCGCTCAGCCGAGGTGTTTGACGAGGTGGCGGAGGGGCCAGACGGTGGCCAGGTAGACGGCGCCGCCCAGGGTGGCGCCGAGGAGGAGCTGGATCGCCGACGGGTCGGTGAGCCAGCGGACGGCGAGGACCACGGCGGTCATCAGAGCGCAGCCGACCACCGGGCGGGCGATCGCCGCGAGCAGCACGCGCAGGCGCACGCCCGTGCGGGTCACGGCGATCGTGTAGGCCGGCAGGACCAGGACCACCGCGATCAGCGCGTGCATCGCCGACACCCCGCGGATGCCGTCCCACATCGCTCCGAACGGCAGCAACGCCACCAGCACGACCAGCCACCCCGCCTGCAGCCACATCGTGCGGCTCGGCAGGCCCAGGGCGACCAGGTAGTCGTAGGCGAGCTCGGTGACCACCCGCACGACCCCGAGCACCACCAGGAACTGCAGCGCGGCCGCGGACCCGGCCCAGTTGTGGCCGTAGAGCGTCGTCACCGTGGGCAACGCCAGCAGGCCGAGGAGCGCGCACACCGGCAGCGCGCTGGCCATCAGCAACGTGGTGAAGCGGGCCAGCAGGGCCTCGCGCTGCTCCCGGTCGTCCTGCACGCGGGCGAACGCGGCGAGCGACACCCGGCGGATCACCACCGAGAACATGTTGACCGGCCAGCTCGACAGGTTGAACGCCTGCAGGTACAGGCCCAGCGCCACCGCCCCGAGCAGCGAGCCGGTGATGACGAAGTGCACGTTCAGCATCGCGAACACCAGCAGGCTCGCCCCGGCCAGCGGCAGGCCGAACGCCATCAGCTCGCGCGCCTGCTTCCGGTCGAAACCGGGCCGCGGCCACAGCGCGACGAGCCGGAACAGCAGGATCGCCGACAGCGCGTTGCCGACCAGCCGGCCCCACGCGAGGCTCCACGCCCCGTGGTCGGCCAGCGCCAGCGCGACGGTCACACCGGTCGTGAGCACCAGGTTCGACATGTCGACCACGAGCCGGGTGCCCTGGCGGAACTCGCGGTTGGTGAACTGCGCGGCCGCCGCCGTGGCGCCGTCGATCAACACCGACAGGCACAGCAGCCGCACGACCCCGGTCGCGTCGGGCGCGCCGAGCGCCTCGGAGAACGCGGGCGCGGCGAACCAGCACAGCGCGTAGAGCAGGCCGCTCGACGCGATGGAGATCGTCGTGACGGTCGGCGCGATCTGTCTCGGGTCGCCGGGCCAGCGCACCAGTGCGAGGCTGACACCGAGCTCGTTGATCGCGAGCAGAGCACCGAGAGCCACCAGCGCGACCGCGAAGACACCGAAGTCCTCCGGCACCAGAACCCGCGCCAGGAGGATTCCTGTGAGCAGCGTTCCAATTTTGCCGAACACCGTGTTCAAGAAGCTCAACCCGAGCGCCCGGCGGATCTTTCCGCTCGGTGTGGATTTCGGCAGGTGGTCGGCGTCTTTTATGGTGGTGGTCGGGTCTTCGCCGGTCATGACCTCTCCCCGCGGGCCGGTCGATCAATTTTTTCTATGGCTCGCCAAATTCGTTGCGGGGGTTTGGCAACCGCCGAGCCATGGGGTAAGAAGTGCCGTGCTGCCGCGAGGTCGCGGTTGGACGGACGTGAGTGACATTGGTCGGTGTCCGCCGTGTACTGCACAATGATCACACGAAGGATTTCTTCATGAGAACTGCCCGTGATAGGGCTGTGACCAGTGGGAACAATGGTCGGCCGGCACGGTTCTCCGTTGTTCTGCTGATCGCGGCCGCGCTGGCGCTGGCCGGCTGCAAGTCCGGAGCGGACGCGAAGGAGGGCGATCCCACCAGTGCGGTACCGACGTCCACCGAGACGTCGTCGTCGGCCCCGGCCAGTTCCAGCAGCGCCGCCCCCAGCAGCACCTCGTCGTCGGTCGCGCCGCCGCTGCCGACCACCACCAAGCCCAAGCCCCCGTCGACCCCCACGCCACCGGTCGCGGGTGGCTGGCCGGGCCCGAACAACACCGGCTGGGCGCACACCGGCGTCAAGCTCGCCGCACTCGCCTGCAAGGGCGGCGAGTACCTGATCGACAAGCCCGGCACGGTCGTCGACGGCAAGCAGATCCCGTGCTCGGTCCGCGTGACCGCCGACGACGTCAAGATCACCCGCAGCCAGGTCAAGGCGACCGGTCAGTGGGGCGTCTACCTGGTCGACAAGAACGCCAGGCTCACCCTGCAGGACGTCGAGATCGTGGGTTCGGACGCGTGCGAGTACGGCGTCGGCTTCGAGGACGTCACCTCGGTCCGCATCAACGTGAGCGGCTGCTCCGACGGCGTCAAGATGGAACGCAACGCGAGCCTGATCGACTCCTGGATCCACGACCTGAGCAAGGGCCCCGGCGACCACAACGACGGCGTCCAGATCACCGGTGGCTCCAACATCACCATCCGGCACAGCAAGATCGAGAACCCGAACAACCAGACGTCGGCGATCCTCGTCGGCGGCGAGTTCGGCTCCCCGTCGAACATCCTGATCGAGAACAACTTCCTCAACGGCGGCAACTACACGATCTACCTCGACCCCAAGGGCACCAACCGGGTCATCCGCGACAACGTCTTCACCAGGAGCCACGTCTACGGCCCGGCCAGGCTCGACGGCCAGGTCGAGTGGGTGAACAACACCTACGAGGACGGCGCGGCCGTCAAGGGCTGACGCCCCCGGCGGTTCCGCGGCCACCGCGGCAGCGTTCACGACGACGTCCCCTCCCGCACCACCGGTGCAGGGGACGTCGTCGTGTGCGGCACGGGAGCGCTCGGGAACACCGGCGGAGCCACCATCGTCGCCGCGGCGGCCTTCTGCATCCTCAGCAACGCCCCGGCACACCCGATCAGCACGAACATCAGCCCGCTCGCGATCTTGAACGCGAACGTGTCGTACGTGGCGCTGGACACCCCGAGCATCGCGATGCAGGCGAGCAACGACTGGCACAGGTCCCGCACGTGCGGGTCCGTGCTCATCCGCCGGGCCGCCGCGGCCGCGTAGATGCCGGCGAGGAACAGGAACAGGAACGCCAGCATCCCGACGACCCCGTTCTCCACCAGCGACCCGAGGTACTGGTTGTCGATCGGCCCGTACCGCGTCGGCAGGTAGGTGCCGAACCCGCGGCCCAGCCACAGGTTCTGCTCGATCGTCGCCTCGGTGCTCGCGTAGTCGTCGGTGCGGCCCTGGATGCTCGGGTCGTTGGAGATGTTGCGGAACAGGCTCAGCAACGTGCCCACGAGCCCTGGGACGAACGCGCGCAGCACCACCAGGAAGCCCAGCGCCGCGATGATCGTGCGCAGCTGCTGCTTCGCGGGCCACGTCGGCAGCAGGATGATCCCGGCGACCAGCAGGCCCAGGATCGCCGAGCGCGACAGCGACACCACGGCGCCCATCGCGAGCATCAGCACGCAGAACCACCAGCGGCGGCTGGGCTGCTTGCGCTTGCTGGCGCGGAACGCGTAGTGCGCGGCCAGCGGCACCGCGAGACCGCACACCACGCCGAACTCGATGGGGTGCCCGGCCGTGCCACCGGGACGGCGGAATGCGGCGCGGGCGAGCACTGCTTCACCGGTGCCGACCGAGCGCAGGCCCGGCACCATCGCCATGTACTTGGTGAGGTCGAAGCCGGTGAAGAACTGCGTCATGCCGATGACCGCCATGACCGTGCAGGCGATCACCACGAACTTCAGCACCTTGTCGAGGCGGTCGAGGGTGCGGACGCCGTCGATGATCAGCAGGCCCGCCGCCATCAGCGAGACGATCGTGACGAAGCTCAGGTCGGCCGACTTCAGCTCCTCGTACGGCATGTGCCGCAGCGTCACGTACCCGTAGGTGGCGATCTGCGACGACGCGAAGAGGAAGATCGCGGTGCGGACGCCGCTGCGGCCCTTGGCCATGCCGAGGTTGTCGACCATCTGCGCGCACAGCCAGCACATGCCGAGGCCGAAGCCCAGCAGCATGGACGGGCGGATGTCGAGCGGGATGCCGGCGAGCACCAGCCGGGACGGCACCAGCACCAGCACGGCGATGTAGACCACCGACAGGGTGGCGCCGTCCGTGCGGGTGAGGGTGCGCGGGTAGGTCGGCGTTCTCGTCATCGGCTCAGCCCGGCCGGGCGATGCGCACCGTCGGGTTCGCCTCGTTGGACATCTTGTGGTGCTGGGGCGCGGCCGGTGTCGCGCGGCGCTCACCCTCGTCGGACGGCCACTTCGGCTCGTCCGGCTTCTTCGCGTCCGGCCTGCGGACCTCGGGCTTCTTGCGGCGCAGCATGAAGCTCTCGATCATGTACGCCGACGTGAGACTCGCCGCGAGGCCCAGCGCGAGTGCCGCGCCCGCCGCCCGCAGCTTGCCGCCGACGAGCTGGGCGGCCTCGGTCGGTGCGACGACGGTCTCGACGTTGATGAACGTCGACTCCGGCGCGCCGAGTTTGCGTTGCCGCTCAACGAGTTCCTGGCTCAGCCGCTTGAACGCGTTGTCAACGGTGGCGCGGGCGGCCTCCGGCGTCGGGGCCTTGCAGACCACCTGGACGAACGGGCCGCGCAGGCCGCCGTCGCCCGCCTCGCACTCGATGTTCGGGTTGTTCTGGGTCAGCTGCGCGTAGACGGCCGGGTCGAGCAGGACCTGGGTCAGCAGCTGCGCGGTGGTCGTGAGGCTCGCGTCGAACGCCAGCAGCGGGTTGATGATCCCGGACGGCTTCGACGGGTCGAGCGTGGCGCCCGCCTTGGGCACCGTCAGCAGGTCCGTGCCGGTCGACTCGTACTCCGGCGGCACCGATGCGAACACGACGCCGGCTCCACCGAGGGACAGCAACAGCACGGGCAGAGCGACGTACCACCGGCGGAGGAGGACCTTGATGGTCTTCCAGAAATCCATGCTCACCTCAAGTCGCGGGGCAGTCGCCTGTACGAAACGGTAATCGCGTGGCCCGGGCTCCCCGTTACCCGCGGCTATCGTGTGCCCCATGCGCCTCGGATTCGCCTGCGCGTGGGACCCGCGTCCGGAAGGGACGTGGTCGCACACGCCGTGGAACCTCAGAAACGCCTTGCGTGAGCGTATCGAGGTCGTCGACGTCGGATTGATCTACCCCAGCGCGGTCCGCACGGCGCTCAAGGCCGCCAACGCGCGCCGGGTCGAGGGCCGCTGGGTGTCGATGTGGAAGCACTCCAGGCTCGCACGCCGGTACGGGGAGGTGAGCCTGGACCGCAGCCTGCGCGCGAACCCGTGCGACGTCGTGCTGCAGATCCAGGACCTGGCACCTGTCAGCGCGCCGTTCCTGATCCTGCAGGACCTCAGCTACGACGTGTTGTTCGAGCACATGGACGAAAATGGGCGGCTTGTCCATTTCCCGTCGCTCGACCGGAGTGCCCTGGAACGCCTTCGGGACCGCCAGCGCGGGATGTACGAACGCGCTTCCGGTGTCGTGGCGATGAGCCGGTGGTTCGCCGACCACCTGGTGAACGTCTCGGGTGTGCCGCGTGAACGCGTGCACGTCGTGAACCCCGGCGCGTCGGCCGCGTGGACCGGCCAGGAGGTGCCCGCCGAGGTGCGGCAGCGCCGGATCGACGGACCACGGCGGCGGCTTCTGCTGGTCGGCAAGGACTTCTTCACCAAGAACGGCCCGCAGGTCCTCGCCGCGGTCGCGCAGCTGCGGGCCGAGGTCGACCCCGCGATCACCCTCACCGTGGTCGGCCCGGCCGAGTGGCCGGTGCCGGGGGAGGTCCCGCCGGGCGTGACGTTCCTCGGCCGCCAGCCCATCGACGCGATGGCCGGCATCTACGACGACCACGACGTGTTCGTCATGCCGTCACGCTTCGAAGGCTTCGGCATCGCGCTGGTCGAGGCGTTGGCCCGCGGCCTGCCGTGCGTGGCCCGCAAGGCCTTCGCCATGCCGGAGATCGTGGAACACGGCCGTAACGGTGCTCTGGTAGCGACCGATGACCCATCAGAGCTGGCTGGCGCTATCGCACGCCTGCTCGCGGACGACACCGTGTTCACTCGAACGGCCGCCGACGCGGCTGCCGTTCGCGGGCACTACTCGTGGGAACGCGCAGCTGACGAGGTTGTCGCGGTCGCGAGGCAGGTGGTCCGCACCTAGGCCCCGCAGCGGAGGAGAGACGCTCGATGTACCTGGCCTCCGCGCGCACCAAGCCGGTCGAGGCGACCGGCGGTACCGGGGTCACCGGGAAGGTGCCCGGCACGGTCGTCGCCCTGGGCACTGTGAGCCTTCTCACCGACGTGTCCGCGGAGATGGTCACCGCGTTCATGCCGGTTTACGTGCTCTACGTCCTGCAGCTCGGATATGTCCAGTTCGGACTGCTCGACGGTTTGTACAGCGGTGCCACCGTTCTTCTCCGGCTGGTGGGCGGCCACCTGGGTGACCGCCTGGGCAAGTACCGCGCGGTGGCACTGGCGGGGTACGGGATCTCGGCACTGTCCAAACTGCTCTTCCCGTTCGCCGGCGCGTCGACGGCCGCGATCGGTGCCGTCGTGGCCACGGACCGGGCGGGCAAGGGCCTGCGCACGGCGCCGCGCGACGCGCTGATCTCGCTGGCCACGCCGAGCTCCGGGCTGGGCAGGGCGTTCGGCCTGCACCGGGCGATGGACACGTTCGGCGCGATGCTCGGGCCGCTGGTCACGTTCCTCATCATGATCCAGCTCGGCGCCGATCCCAGCCTGGTGTTCGGCGTGAGCTTCTGCTTCGCGCTGCTCGGGGTGATCGTGCTGGTCACGTTCGTGCCCGGCCCGCCGCGCACGGCCGTCGCCGCCCCGCGGCCGAAGATCAGGTGGCGTGATGGTCTGCACCTGTTGCGCGCGAGGAAGTTCCGCGGCGCCACGCTCGCGGCCACCGTGCTCGGGTTCGCCACGATCAGCGACGCGTTCATCTTCGTGGTGCTGCAGAAGACCGCCGGGGTGCCGACGAGCCTGCTGCCGTTGCTGCCGCTGGGCACCGCGCTCGTGTTCCTGCTCGCCGCGCTGCCGCTGGGCCGGGTGGCGGACAGGGTCGGGCGCTGGCGGATGTTCGCCGTCGGGCACGTGGCGTTGCTGGGCGTGTACACGCTGCTCGTCCTCGGCGGGCGCGGCATTCCGGTCGTGTGCCTGGTCCTGGTGCTGCACGGCCTCTTCTACGCGGCTACCGACGGTGTGCTGATGGCGCACGGAGCGGAGCTGGTGCCCGAGTCGATCAGAGCCAGCGGGCTCGCGATCCTGCAGACCGGCCAGGCCATCGCCCGGCTGCTGTCGTCCGTCCTCTTCGGAGTGTTGTTGACCTTCCTGGAGATGCGCTGGGCCGTGCTGGTCGCCGCCGTCGCGCTCGTCGTCGCGCTGGTGGCCGCGCTGGCCCTCACCGTCCGCGGTCGCACGGAGGTGCCGGCGTGAACGTGCTCGCCCGCCACCGCGTCGCGGCCGGCATCACGGCCATCGTGCTCGTCCTGCTCGGCGGCGGTGGCTTCGTCGCCTGGACCGTGGCCCAGCGCGACTCGGCCCAGGCCACCGCGACACCGCCGGAACGAGGCGGGCTGCTGTTCGTCGACCTGGAGAGCTACCAGGGCCAGGTCGAGCAGGTGGCGCTGGACGAGCCCGGCAAGCGCACCCCGACCGCACTGAAGTGCCAGCGGGTCTACGTGGCCGCCGGAACCACCGTGTGCCTGCGGCTCGCCGGCATCGGGCCCTCGTACGAGGCCGCCGTGCTCGACGCCCAGAACCAGGTGGTCCGCACGGTCGCGTTGCCCGGCACGCCGAGCAGGGCGCGGGTCTCGCAGTCCGGCAAGGTCATCTCGTGGACGACGTTCGTCACCGGTGACTCCTATTCCGTGCCGGGCGGGTTCTCCACGCGGACCGGCGTGCTGGACCTGAACACCGGCACGCTCGTCGAGTCGCTGGAGACGTTCAGCTCGACCGTCGGTGGCCAGGTCATGACCGCCGCGGACATCAACTACTGGGGCGTCACGGTCGCCAAGGACGACCGCACGTTCTACGCGACGATGGCCACCGCCGGGCGGACCTGGCTGATGAAGGGCGATCTGGTCACGCGCACGATGGCCGACGTCCGGCAGACCGCGGAATGCCCGTCGCTCTCACCCGACGGCACCAAGGTGGCCTACAAGAAGCGCACCTCGCGCACCGGGCCGTGGCGGCTCGCGGTGACGGACCTGGGCACCGGAAGCGAGACCGTCATCGAGGGCACGACCGGCGTTGACGACCAGGCCGCGTGGCTGGACGACGGCACTCTCGTCTACGCCGCGACGAACGGCGACGAGAAGCGCTCGTCGATCTACAAGGTGCCCGCGGACGGGACTTCGGCACCGCAGGTGCTGATCACTTCGGCGGCCTCACCGGTCCCCGTGCACTGAGCTGTCAGGCCCGGAACCAGGCCCGCTTCACCGTCTTGCCGTGCGCGAGCGCGTCCCGCAGCGACACGCCGGTCAGCCCTCGCTCGGCCAGGCCCGCGCAGACCAGCCGGGCGAGCTCACCCCGGTCGAACGTCGGCGCCGGCCCGTCGTCGACCCCGTCCTCCGGTCCCGCGTACCCGTCGTGCATCAGCACGACCGATCCACTGTGGACCTCCGCGAGCGTCCGTTCGGCGAGCACGGCCGCCGGGCGCTCCTCCCAGTCGAACGCCGCCACGTCCCACACCACCGACTCCATGCCGGCGGCCCGGATCGCCGCGTAGGTCGACGGCTTCTGTGCGCCATAAGGGGGACGGAACCAGTGCACCTCGGTGCCCAGCAGGTCCTCCAGGCGGTGTTTGCCGTCCGCCGTGCGGAGGCGCACCTGCTGTGGAGCGAGTGTGGTGAGACGCACGTGGTCGACGCCGTGCAGCGCGATCTCGTGGCCGGCCGCCTGCACCTCGCGCAGCAACGCCGGGTGCTTGCGCGCACGGTTCACGAGCACGAAGAACGTTGCCGTGCAACCGGAGTCCGCCAAGGACTCCAGCACCCGTTCGGTCGCGCCCGGCTGTGGCCCGTCGTCATAGGTCAGCACCACGTGCGGTTGCTGCGAAGAGACCTGCCGCACTGATCCGATCGGAGCAGTGAGCGGCAGGACGGCGCGCCGGGCGAGGCGACGGATCATGCCGTCACTGTAACGACACCAAGGGGGTCCTCGATCCAGATGACATGACGAGTGGCTCCGACCTGGTGAGTCTGTCGATCTTGATGGTGTCCTACAACGCCGCCGACCACCTCGAAGCCACGTTGCGCTCGCTGCAGGGGTCTGCCGCGCCGTCGGACCCGTTCGAGGTCCTGGTGACGGACAACGGTTCCGCGGACGGCGCGGCCGAGGTGGCCGAGCGGTTGCTGGGCACCGGCGCGGTCGAACGCATGAACCGCAACACCGGCTTCGGCTTCGCGGTCAACCGCACGGCGAAACGCGCCAGGGGCGACTACTTCCTGTTGCTCAACCCGGACGCGCACCCGAGGCCCGGCGCCATCGACGCGGCACTGGCGGTGCTGCGCGCGCGGCCACGCACGGGCATCGTCGGCGGACGGTGCGTCACACCGGACGGTGAGCTGGACCCGCGCAGCTGCTTCGGCCGCATCACGGCGTGGAGCCTGACGAGCAGCATGCTCGGCCTGTCCAGCGTCTTCCGCGGCTCCGCGTTCTTCGACCCCGAGTCGCTCGGCGGCTGGCAGCGCGACGACCAGCGACCGGTCGACGTCATCAGCGGCGGGTTCCTGCTGATCTCCCGCGAGACCTGGGAACGGCTCGGCGGGTTCGACGAGACCTACCTCATCTACGGCGAGGACCAGGACCTCTGCCTGCGTGCGGCCGCGCTGGGCTTCTCGCCGTGCATCGCCCCGGCGGCGGAGTTCGAGCACGCCGTGGGCGCCTCCTCGACGCACCGGGTGAACCGCGACGTGCTGGTGCTCACCGGACGGGCGACGGTCGTGCAGGGCCACGTGAAGCAGCGGCGCTACGGGCTCTTCGCGCTGCGGGCCGGTGTCGCGCTGCGGGCGCTGGCCGAACGGTTGCTGCGCAAGGGACCGCGCTGGAGCGAGGTGTGGCGCCGGCGGGCGGAATGGGCCGGCGGCTGGGGTGCCAGGCCCGACGCGATGAGGTCCGCATGACGCCGCCGGTCGCCGGTGTGGTGATCCCGGCGCACAACGAGGAACGCGGCATCGCACGGTGCCTGTCCTTGCTGGGCCCCGACTTCGACGTCGTCGTCGTGGCCAACGCGTGCACCGACGCCACCGCCGAGGTCGCCCGTGCGGCGGGCGTGAAGGTCGTGGAGACGCCGGTGCCGGGGAAGGTGCACGCGCTCGCGCTGGGTGACGAGGTGTGCGCCACGTTCCCGCGGGTGTACCTGGACGCGGACGTGGACCTGACGGCGGAGTCGTTGCGCGCCATGGTGTCCGAGCTCACCGCCGACGACACGCTGCTGGCCTGCGCGCCGGTGCCGGAGCTCGACCTGACCGGCTGCTCGCGGGTCGCGGCGGGGTTCCACCGCACGATCGCGCGGCTGCTCGCGCAGCGCCGCGGCCTGTCGGGCACGGGCGCGTACATGGTGACCGAACGCGGCCACGCCCGGATCTTTCCCATGCCCGCGATAGTCAACGACGACGGCTACGTCCAGCGCAGGTTCTCGTTGGGGGAGAAGAGCACCGTCCCCTCGGCGCGCGCGGTCGTGCGGCCGGCCAGGACGATGTCCGCGCTGGTCCGCCGCCGGGCCCGCGTCCGGCTGGGCAACCAGCAGCTGGACGCACTCGGCGTCACCGGGCACGAACCGCCGCTCGCGCTGGGACAGCTGCGCGCGTTGGTCCGGTCGCGTGAGGTGACGCGGCCGGACGCGGTGTGCTTCCTCGCGGTGCTCGCCGTGGAGAAGGTGCTCGCCCGCTGGCGCCGGCTCACCGGCGTGACCGCCGAGTGGTCGAGCGACCGCACCACGAGGTAACGCACACCCGTTGGTGGAACGACTTAGTGAGCGTTGGCCCGGTTCCCCGGTGAGAGGTCTTAGCTGTGAGCGCACCGCACGTGTTGATCATCGTGCAGAACCTGCCGGTGCCACTGGATCGGCGGGTGTGGCTCGAGTGCCGTGCGCTGACCGCGGCCGGCTACGAGGTCTCGGTCATCTGCCCCAAGGGACCGGGTGACCCCGCATACCAGCTGCTCGACGGGGTGCACATCTACAAGTACGCCACGCCGCCGCAGGCCGAGGGCGCGCTGGGCTACGCCTGGGAGTTCCTGTACTGCTGGGTGCGCACCGCGTTGCTGAGCGTGAAGGTGCGGGCGCGCCGGCCGTTCGACGTGATGCAGGCGTGCAACCCGCCGGACACCTACTGGGCGCTCGCGCTGCTGTGGCGGCTCGGCGGCGTGAAGTTCGTCTTCGACCACCACGACCTCAACCCCGAGGTCTTCCTGTCCCGCTTCGGCGAGCCGGCCGGGTTCGCGGGCAAGCTGCAGTACCGGGTCTTGAAGTGGCTGGAGCGCCGCACGTTCCGCACGGCGAACCGGGTGACCTCGACCAACACCTCGTACCAGAAGATCGCCTGGACGCGCGGTGACGTGCCCGTGGAGCACACCACGGTCGTCCGCTCGGGCCCGGACACGACGGTCATGCGGCCGGTCGAGGGCGTGGACGAGCTGCGCCGCGGTGGCAAGCATCTGGTGGCCTACCTCGGCATCATGGGCCCGCAGGACGGTGTGGACGGCGTGCTGGAGGTCGCGCGGCGGGTCGTGTTCGACCACGGCCGCAGCGATGTCCGCTTCGCCCTGCTCGGCTTCGGTGACTGCCTGGAGGACCTGAAGAAGCAGTCCACGGCGTGGGGCCTCGACCCGTACGTCGAGTTCACCGGCCGGGTCGGTCCCGAGCAGATCACCCGCTACCTGTCGACGGCCGCCGTGGGCCTCGGCCCGGACCCGCTGTCGCCGCTGAACGACGTGTCCACCATGAACAAGACGATGGAGTACATGGCCTACGCGTTGCCGGTGCTGTCCTACCGGCTGACCGAGACCGTGGTCTCGGCCGGTGAGTGCGCCGTCTACGTCGAGCCGGGTGACGTGGAGAAGTTCACGACGTCGCTGCTCGACCTGCTCGACGACGCGGAACGGCGCGCGCGGCTCGGCTTCGAGGGCCGCCGCCGCTGCGAGGCCGTGCTGGACTGGCGCCCGCAGGCTGAGGCGTACGTCTCGGTCTTCGACGGACTCACCGGATTTGTGTCGCGCGGACCGTTCCCGGACGGTAGACCTGAACTGGCCGCCGGCACCGACCAGTGGGGCAACAAGATGATCGACGTGAGCGACGACGCCGTTCTCCGCGCGTTCGCCGTGAACCGAACGGGAGAATGATGTTCGTCAGAAGGATCGCCGTCGTCGGCACCGGCTACGTCGGCCTGACCACGGGCGCGTGTCTCGCGTCACTGGGGCACCGCGTGGTGTGCGCGGACGTCGACGAGGCGAAGGTCGACCGGCTCTCGCGCGGCGAGGTCGACATCCTCGAACCGGGCCTCGCTGACCTGGTGAGCGGCGGCCTGGCCTCGGGCAGGCTCTCGTTCGTCGTCGGCGCGTCGGCCGCGGTCGCCGACGCCGAGGTCGTGTTCCTCTGCGTGCCGACGCCGATGGGCGTGGGCGGCATCGCCGACCTGCAGGCCGTGGAGTCCGTTGTGGACGAGACCCGCGACCTGCTGCCGTCGGGCTGCGTGATCGTGAACAAGTCGACCGTGCCCGTGGGCACCGCCGTGCGCACCGCGGAGCTGTTGCGCCGCGACGACGTGGCCGTCGTGTCGAACCCGGAGTTCCTCCGCGAGGGCTCCGCCGTGCACGACTTCCTGAACCCGGACCGCATCGTCGTCGGCTGCGACCAGCAGGACGCCGCCGAGCGCGTGGCGGCCCTGTACGCCCGCCTGGGCGCACCGACTGTGCTGACCGACGCGGCCTCGGCCGAGCTGGTCAAGTACGCGGCGAACTGCTTCCTGGCCATGAAGCTCTCCTACGTCAACGCGGTCGCGGAGCTGTGCGAGCGGCTCGGCGCCAACATCACCGACGTCACCGAGGGCATGGGCTACGACAAGCGCATCGGCCAGTCGTTCCTCTCGCCCGGCCCCGGCTGGGGCGGCTCGTGCCTGCCCAAGGACACGCACGCGATGCTCCAGGCCGCCGACGCCGCCGACTTCGAGTTCCGCCTGCTGCGCGCCACGATCGACACCAACGAACGCCAGCGCACCCGGATGGTCGAGAAGGTCCGCCTGGCCGTCACCGGCAAGCGCGGCGGCTCGCTCTCGCACGTCCGCCTCGGGCTGCTGGGGCTCACGTTCAAGGCGGGCACGGACGACCTGCGCGACTCGCCGGCGCTGGCGGTGGCGGCGCTGCTGAAGCAGGCCGGAGCTGAGCTCGTGGGGTACGACCCGGCGCTGGCCGGGGGCACGGACCTGGGGTCGGTGTCCGTTGTGGACGACGCTTATCAGGCGGCGAAGGACGTGGACGCGCTTGTGGTGCTGACCGAGTGGCCGGACTTCCGCTCGCTGGACTGGGCTCGGTTGGCTGAGACCGTCCGGCAGCCGGTGGTTGTGGACACGCGGAACATCCTGGATCCGGATGTCATTCGGCGGGCGGGGTTCACGTGCACGTCGTTGGGGCGGCCCTGAGGGGGCACCGGCGTGCGCTGTGCCGAACCTGGCGGTTCGGGTGTTGCTGGGGCTCCGCCCCAGACCCCGACACTCCCAAAGAAGCCCTCCACCTCCGCCACTCTCAGGTAGATGGCACGCCTGTTGCTTAGAGCGGCTGCCGGTTGCGTTGGTGGTTGCGTTGCGGTGGTGGCTCCCCCGTCCAGCGATCCAGAGCGAGCCAGACCTCGGAGGGGATGTCAACCGGGCCAAAAGCGGGCCCGGTTGACATCCCCTCCGAGGCCCGGCAAACGATTGGAGCGCTAGACGGGGAAGCCACCACCGCCGCGCTTCGCGCGAAGAGCTTTTGGTCTCGCCTTGCGTCGGGGGCTTTTCGTCTCGCCTTCGGCTCGATCAGAAGCGGCGCTGGGCGGCTAGCGGCCGGTGAAGGTGGCCTTGCCCGGGCCGTCGGTCAGGAAGCTGTGCACGGCCCTGGGGAGGTCCTCCGTGTCGAACAGTGCGGAGGCGATGGTGGTGACGTGTGCGTCTGCTTCTGGGGTGCCGCCGTGTTCGAAGTGGGCCAGGACCTGCTTGGTGGCCGCGTGGGCCTGGGTGGGGCCGGTGGCCAGGGTGAGGGCGAACTGTTCTGCGGCCAGTGCGAAGCCCTCGTCGGGGAGGACGCGGTTGACGACGTTCCAGCGCTCCATGACCTCGGCGGGGTAGAGGTCGCCGGTCATCACGAACTCCTTGGCGCGGCCGACTCCGGCGCGGGCGGCGAGGCGTTGGGTGCCGCCCATGGTGGGGGTCAGGCCCACCACCTTTTCGACGAGGCCGAAGCGGGCCGTTTCGGAGGCGAGGATCAGGTCGCAGGCCAGTGCCAGTTCGAACGCCCAGGTGAGGCAGAGGGAGTGGGCGGCGAAGACGGTGGGGATGGGGAGGGCGGCCAGGCGTTGGGGGAGGAGCATCATGCGGTCGAAGAGGGTTTGGGCGTCGGCGCGGTACTCCTGGGCCGCGAAGAGGGAGACGTCGACGCCGCCGGAGACGACCTTGCCCGCTGCGTTGATGAGCAGGGCGCGGGAGTCGGACAGGTCGTCGAGGGCGTCGTGGAACTCGGCGTCGAGTTCCAGGGTGTAGAGGTTGAGCGGGGGTGCGTCGATCGTGATGATCGCGAGCTCCTGCTGACGGGTCAGGTGGATCTTCACAGGTGTTGCCTCACAACCAGTCGCGGCGTTTGAACATCAGGTACAGGAAGTAGGACAGGCCCAGGATGCCGGTGGTGGCCACCCAGAAGCCCCATCGTTGCTCGAAGCCGGGGTAGGGGACGTTCATGCCGTAGTAGCCGGAGATGGCGGTGGGGACGGCGATGATCGCGGCCCAGCTCGTGACCTTCTTCATGATGGAGTTCAGGCGGTTGCCCTGGACGGCGACCTCGGCCTCGCGGAGGTTCGTGACCAGTTCGCGCAGGGACTCGGTGAGCTCGGCGGTGAAGAGGGTGTGGTCCTTCACGTCCAGGTAGTAGGGCATCAGGGTGTCGTCGACCAGGGAGTGGTCGCGGTGGATCAGGGAGCCGAGGATCTCGCGCATCGGCAGGGCCACGCGGCGGAGCTGGACCAGGGCGCGGCGGAGCTTCAGGATCTTGCGGCCCAGGTGGGGTTTCTCCTGGTAGATCTCGTCCTCGACGTCCTCGATGTCGTCTTCGAGCGCCTGGGCGGCGGCGTGGTGGCCGTCGACCACGTCGTCGAGCAGGCCGTGCAGCAGGAAGCTCACGCCGGAGGGGGCGAGGGTGGTGCCGGAGTCCCAGCGGCGCAGGACGCCGTCGAGGGGGTAGGAGTCGTTCTCGCGGACGGTCACCAGGACCCGGGGGAGCACGAAGACGTCGACCTCGGTGGTCGTGACCTCGTGGTCGGCGTAGGAGACGGCGTGCACCGCGAGGAAGAGGTGGGAGGGGTAGCGGTCGACCTTCGGGCGCTGGCGTTCGCCGAGGGCGTCCTCGATGGCCAGGTCGTGCAGGCCCAGGTCGTCGCGCAGCAGGGCGATGTCGGCCTCGGAGGGTGAGCAGAGGTCGAGCCACACCACGGCCGAGTGATCTTCGAGCAGGTGCGCGACGTCGGCGGCGGGGAAGTCCTGGTGCACCAGTTCGCCGTTGCGGTACAAGCGGGTCCGACCCATGGGTGACAACCATACGTAGATCTACTCAGATGTGAGGCTTGAGCCCGAGTTCCCGCTACCCTCGATCCGGTGAAGGTGGACCAACCTCAGCGGATCGGCGACTACCTGCTGCTCGGCAGGCTGGGTCGTGGTGCCATGGGAACGGTCTACCTGGGGCAGAGCAGCGACGGGCGGCAGGTCGCCGTCAAGGTCGCGCGTGCCGAGCTCGCCGACGACCCGCGGTTTCGCGAGCGGTTCCGGCGTGAGGTGCAGATGGCACGGGCGGTCGGCGGGGCGGGGACGGCGGCGGTGCTGGATGCCGACACGCGGGCCGCGCGGCCGTGGATGGCGACCGAGTACGTGCCGGGGCCGACGTTGCAGGAGGCCGTCGAACGGCACGGGCCGTTGCCCGAGCACCATTTGAGACGACTCGCCGAGGGGCTGGCGGAGGCGCTCACCGCGATCCACGCCGCCGGGCTCGTGCACCGCGACCTCAAGCCGTCGAACGTGCTGCTCGGCGCGGACGGGCCGCGGGTCATCGACTTCGGCATCTCGCGGGCGATGGAGCACACGGCGCTGACCGAGACCGGCATGGTCTTCGGCACGCCGGGGTTCCTCTCGCCCGAGCAGATCACCGGGCAGGACGTGGGCTGCCCCAGCGACGTGTTCGCGCTGGGCGCGGTGCTGGTCTACGCGGCCACCGGCAAGGGGCCGTTCGGCGAGGGGCCGACGGCGACGTTGCTGTACCGGGCCGCGCACGGCGAGCCGGACCTCGACGGGCTGCCCAAGTCGTTGCGGCCGCTGGTGCAGCGGTGCATGCACCGCGACCCGGCCAAGCGGCCGGAGCCACCCGAGGTCACGAGGCTGCTGGCCCAGTTCGCGAAGCCGCCGACGACGAAGCTGCCCACCCCGATGACCCCGGCCGCCGCGACGTTCTCGACGTCCCGGGTCGTGCCGGCCACCTGGGGTGTGGTGAACCTGGCCGCAGCCCTGCTCGCCGCCGCGATCGCCGACCCGGCCGCGCAGGCGAACGGGGCGACGCAGCTGCTCGCGCTGGCCGCGTTCTGCGTGCTGGTGGTGCGGGCGGCGCGGTTCTTCGGTGCCTCCGCGCGCCGCAAGGTGGTCGTGGAGATCAGCCGCGAGGGCATCGCGACCACCCGCAACGGCAAGTTCCACCAGTACTGGTGGTACGAGCTCGCGCGCGTGAGGGTGGTGCCGCACAAGAAGCGCCCGTGGGTCGTGGTCTGGCTCAAGGACCCGGCACCGCGGCGGTTCTTCGGCGCCCACCACGGCGGTGTGCGGGTGTTCCCGATCGCGCACGAACGCTCGCGGCGGCGCCGGGACCGCGAGGTGGCCGAGCTGCGCGCCGCACTCGCCTGGTACCTGCCGCGTTCCTACGACGGGCGCTGATCGGTCCACCCGTAGGTGATCGACACCTCCAGCGTCACGATGTCCGGCGGCACGTGCGTCCCGGTCGGCGGGTACGGGTCGCGGTCGGAGAAACCCGCCACCTCACCGGTCGCCGGGTCGATCCGCAACGTGGTCATGCCGCCCTCCATCGACACCGTCCCGTTCTCCCAGCGGACGGCCGGGTCGGTGGCCAGCTGCCGGTAGAGCGCCGCCTTCTCCTGGTTCGTCGTGTACGGCGAGGTCAGCGTCGTCTTGGCGCTCTGGAGCTTGAACTTGGCGTCGCCGGAGAGCGGCATCAGCAGGTTCACCTCGTGGCACGGGGTGTGCGTGCACAGCGTCGTCCACAGCTCGGGCCCCTGCTGGTCCTCCTGCCGTTCGAGCAGCTCCGCGGTCTTCTGCACACCGGCGACCGGCCGGTGGTTGCCGGTGAGCCGCGTGTGCGAGACCGGGTTCTGCCCCTTCTCGACCGGCAGGTAGACGTCGGTCTGCCACTCGAACTGGGTCGCGCCCCAGCCGGCGGTGCCGAGGTCCCCGGTCGTCGCGGTCACCCACGACTGGTACCGGACGTGCCGGAACCGGCCGAGCGGCTCCGCGGAGACCTCCAGCATGGCCGCCGCCTCCAGCAACGAGGTCGCGGGCGCGACCGGCATCGTGGCGACCTGGGTCTCCTGCTTGACCGGTCGCACGAACACCACGACCCCGGCGATCAGCAGCACGGCGACGGCGGCCGCGGCGACCCCGACCCACCTCGGCACCCGGCGCGGGCGCGGCTGCGCGAACAGGCGCTCGCGCATCTTGGCCAGACGCAGGTCTTCTTCGGTCTGCCGGACCGGGTACAGCTCAGCGAGGTCGTCGTCCAGCAGTTCACGCATGGCGGAGCTCCACTTCCTTCAGCTTCGTGCGCAGCCGGTGCAGCCGGGACCGGGCGGTGGCGGCGTTCAGGCCGAGCGCCTGCGCCGCCTCCTGCACCTCCAGTCCGGCGAGCGACACCAGCAGGACCAGGTCGCGGTCGGCCTCCGACAGCCTGGCCAGCGCACCGGCGATCAGCCGCAGGTGCGACCGGGCGTCGATCCGGCTGACCACGGTCGACTCGAGCGACTCGGCCACGCCCAGGTCCACGCCGTAGCGCTCGGCGGTCTTGAGCAGCCGCACCTCGCGCTTGGCGTGCCCGCGCAGCAGGTTCGTCGCGATGCCGTAGAGCCAGCCCACGACACTGCCGCGGTCCGGGTCGTAGCCGTCCTCGCTGCGCATGGCGGTGAGGAAGGTTTCACTCACCAGGTCGTCGGCCACGTCCACGCCGACCCGCCGCGCCAGGTATCTGTGCAGGGCGCCGGCGTGCTCGTCGAACAGCTCCGCGAACATCACGCCCCCACTTGGCTCCCCGCGGCTCCCGTGTTGCAGTGACCTGAGTCACAGATCAACTGCCGGGTGCGGACACCACCGGGTGAAGCGTGTCAGGCGGCCGCCGGCAGGTCCACCCTGACCGCGGCGACGAACTCCTCGCACGACTGCCGGCACGCGACGCCGTGGACGACCTGCCAGCCGGCGGGCACCTGCAGCACCGCGGGCCAGATCGAGTACTGGCCCGTCGGGCTGACCAGCACCAGGAACATGGTGTGAGCCGAAACGAACGGGGTTGTCATGCCCCCAGGGTGACGGGCGCCACCTATGTTCCCGCTATCTCCGCGCTCAAGCTGCCCGGTCCGGTTCTGGACAACGATGTCGGTCCCCGGTTCCGGCTGCCCGCGCGGATGTGGTTACGTGGTGATCGTGACTGTGGAACAGGTGGTCCTGCTGGCCGAAGACGGTTCGGCCATCGGCGTCGAGGACAAGGCCGTCGTGCACCACGCGGACACCCCGCTGCACCTGGCGTTCTCCAGCTACGTCTTCGACTCGGCCGGCAACACCGTGCTCACCCGGCGCGCGCTGCACAAGAAGACCTTCCCCGGCCTGTGGACCAACACCTGCTGCGGCCACCCGCTGCCGGAGGAGGACATGGCGCAGGCCGTGCTGCGCCGGCTGCGGGACGAGCTCGGCATGAGCTGCGCCGAGCCCGAGCTGCTGCTGCCCGCCTTCCGCTACCGCGCCGAGATGGACGGCGTCGTCGAGAACGAGATGTGCCCGGTGTTCCGGGTCCTGTCCGACGACGAGCCGAACCCGAACCCGGACGAGGTCGACTCCACCGAACGGGTCCCGTGGACCGAGTTCGCCGAGTCCGCGCTGAACGGGACGCGTGTGATCTCGCCGTGGTCCCGGCTGCAGATCGCCGAGCTGGTGAAGCTGGGGCCCGATCCGCTGGCGTGGCCGGTGGCGGACCGGGCCGGGCTTCCTGAAGCAGTGGTGTTGTCACCACTGCAGTGAGCCGCCGTTCTGGTACTCGATGACGCGGGTCTCGAAGAAGTTCTTCTCCTTCTTGAGATCCATCATCTCCGACATCCACGGGAACGGGTTCTCCGCGGACTCCCACACCGGTTCGAGGCCGAGCTGGGCGCAGCGGCGGTTCGTGATGAACCGCATGTACTGCTCGCACAGCTCGGCGTTCAGCCCGAGGATGCCGTTGGGCATGGTCTCGCGGCCGTAGGCGATCTCCAGCTCGCAGCCCTCGGCGAGCATGGTCCGCACCTCCTCGCGGAACACGTCGGTCCACAGGTGCGGGTTCTCGAGCTTGATCTGGTTGATCGCGTCGATGCCGAAGTTCAGGTGGATCGACTCGTCGCGCAGGATGTACTGGTACTGCTCGGCGACGCCGACCATCTTGTTGCGCCGGCCCAGCGACAGGATCTGCGCGAACCCGGTGTAGAACCACATGCCCTCGAAGACCACGTAGAACGCCACCAGGTCCTTGAGGAACGCCTGGTCGCGGCCGGGCGTGCCGGTGCGGAACCCCGGGTCCTCCAGGTGCTGGGTGAACTGCAGCGCCCAGGCGGCCTTGTCCGTGATGGACGGGATCTCCCGGTACATGTTGAACAGCTCGCCCTCGTCGAGACCGAGCGAGGTGCAGATGTACTGGAAGGTGTGCGTGTGCACGGCCTCTTCGAACGCCTGGCGCAGCAGGTACTGCCGGCACTCGGGGTTGGTCAGGTGCCGGTAGACGGCGAGCACGATGTTGTTGGCCACCAACGACTCGGACGTCGCGAAGAAGCCCAGGTTCCGCTTGGTCATCAGGCGCTCGTCGGCGGTCAGGCCGTCGCGCGACTTCCACAGGCCGATGTCGGCCTGCATGGAGACCTCGGTCGGCATCCACGCGTTGTTGCAGCCGGCCAGGTACTTCTCCCACGCCCAGTGGTACTTGAGCGGCAGCAGCTGGTTGACGTCGGCCCGGCAGTTGATCATCGCCTTGTCGCCGACGCTGACCCGCGCCGCGCCGGCTTCGATGTTCGTCACTGGCATGCCTCGCAGTCGGGGTCGGTGCTGGAGCAGGACGGGTCCACGGCGACGGGCGAGACGGCGTTGAGCTTGCCGTCGGTGCCCTGGAGGGTGGACTTCTCCACGTGGGTCGCTGACTGCGTGCGCAGGTAGTAGGTGGTCTTGAGCCCGCGCAGCCACGCCAGCTGGTAGAGCTCGTCGAGCTTGCGGCCGCTCGGCGCGGCCAGGTACAGGTTCAGCGACTGCGCCTGGTCGATCCACTTCTGCCGGCGGCTGCCCGCCTCGATCAGCCAGGAGCTGTCGACCTCGAACGCCGTGGCGTACAACGCCTTCAGGTACGGCGGCACCCGGTCGATCGCACCGAGGCTGCCGTCGTGCAGCTTCAGGTCCGCGACCATCTGCTCGTCCCACAGCTTGCGCTGCTTCAACGCGCGCACCAGGTCCGGGTTGATCACGGTGAAGTCGCCGGACATGTTCGACTTCACGTAGAGGTTGCGGTAAAGCGGTTCGATCGACTGGGTCACGCCGGTGATGTTCGCGATGGTCGCGGTCGGCGCGACGGCCATGACGTTCGAGTTGCGCATGCCCTTGCGCGCCTTGGCCCGCAGGGCGTCCCAGTCCATCGTGGACTCGCGGTCCTGCTGCAGCTCGTCCTCACCGCGGTGCCGCGCCAGGATCTCGACGGAGTCGATCGGCAGGACGCCGCGCGACCACAGCGAGCCGTCGAACGACCGGTACGCGCCGCGTTCGGCGGCCAGGTCGGCGGACGCCTCGATGGCGTAGTAGCTGATCTCCTCCATGCTGCGGTCGGCGAACTCGACGGCCTCCGGCGACGCCATCGGTGTGCCGAGGGTGAACAACGCGTCCTGGAAGCCCATCAGTCCCAGGCCGACCGGCCGGTGCTGGAGGTTGGAGTTCCTGGCTTCCGGGATCGTGTAGTAGTTCACGTCGATCACGTTGTCGAGCATCCGCACGGCCGTGCGCACGGTCTTCTCGAGCCGCGCGTGGTCGATGCCGTCTTCCGTCACGTGCCGGACGAGGTTGACGCTGCCGAGGTTGCAGACCGCGACCTCGTCCACCGTGGTGTTCAGCGTGATCTCGGTGCACAGGTTGGACGAGTGCACGACACCGCTGTGCTGCTGCGGCGACCGCAGGTTGCACGGGTCCTTGAACGTGATCCACGGGTGCCCGGTCTCGAACAGCATCGTGAGCATGCGCCGCCACAGGTCGACGGCGGGGAGCTGCCGGAAGACCTTGATCTCGCCCCGGGCGGCCTTCTCCTCGTACGCCCGGTATTTGACCGCGAACTCGTCACCGAACGCGTCGTGCAGGTCCGGCACCTCGTCGGGGGAGAAGAGCGTCCACGTGCCGTTCGCGCGGACCCGGCGCAGGAACTCGTCCGGCACCCAGTTCGCGGTGTTCATGTCGTGGGTGCGGCGGCGTTCGTCGCCGGTGTTCTTGCGCAGGTCGAGGAACTCCTCGACGTCGATGTGCCAGGTTTCGAGGTACGCGCAGACCGCGCCCTTGCGGCGGCCACCCTGGTTGACCGCGACCGCGGTGTCGTTGGCGACCTTGAGGAACGGCACCACGCCCTGCGACTTGCCGTTGGTGCCCTTGATGTGCGCACCGGTCCCACGCACCGGCGTCCAGTCGTTGCCCAGCCCACCGGCGAACTTCGACAGCAGCGCGTTGTTGCTGATGCCGTGGAAGATTCCGGCGAGGTCGTCGTCCACAGTGGTCAGGAAGCACGACGACAGCTGCGGGCGCGTCGTGCCCGAGTTGAACAGCGTCGGTGTCGAGCACATGAAGTCGAACGACGACAGCAGCTCGTAGAACTCGACCGCGCGGGCATCGCGGTCGTCCTCCTCCAGGGCGAGACCCATGGCGACGCGCATGAAGAACGCCTGCGGCAGTTCGTAGCGGCGGCCGTCGTGGTGCAGGAAGTAGCGGTCGTACAGCGTCTGCATGCCCAGGAACTGGAAGTTCAGGTCACGTGCCGCGTCCAGGGCCGCGCCGAGACGGGCCAGGTCGAACGAGGCCAGGCGCGGGTCGAGCTGGTCGCAGTCGATGCCGTAGCGGACGAACGAGGCGAAGTACGCCGGGTAGCGCTCGGTCATCTCGGCGTGCGACAGCGGGACTCCGCAGGCCTCGGCGCGCAGCTTGTCCAGCAGCAACCGGGCGCTGACGTAGCAGTGGTCCGGGTCGAGCTCGACCATCGTGCGCGCGGCCATGATCGGGGCCAGGGCCAGTTCGGCCTCGGTGATGCCGGCGTAGAGGTTCCGCTTGGTCTCGGCCAGCACCGCCTCGGCCGACGCGTTCGGCAGGTCGGCACAGGCTTCGTGAATGACCCCAGAAAGGCGATCCAGTGGAGAGAGGCGATCCAGCGGAGAAAGGCGATCCAGTGGTGGAAGGTGGTCGGGCACGCTCTCTCCTCGCGAGCAAGCCCGAGGAAAACGCGCATGCGCACGCCAGCGGGGACACCACTGGAGCACACAGCCGCCCTCCCTCGGGGCACCGTGTCGTGCGCGCAGGCTTGCGCGCACACCAGTGGCAGGTCTTCGGACTCGTGGGCGCACGACTCACGCCTACCGGCCGTCGCTTCCCAGGCCTGGGCCCAGTGCTTCGTTGACGGCTTTCGTTCCCACTCACCGCTGCGGGGCAGTCCTGGACTCGCGCCAGGTTCCCTCTTGCCTCACCGACCCGGTTGAGCCGTGTTGGTGAACCACCAGCGCGGCAGATACTACATGTGGTGGTGGGGTCTGGATCACCACCCAACATGGGCGCGTCGCGAGTAGGGTGATCTTCGTGGGTGACGTACGGCCGAAGGTCGTGGCAGGTGGCGTGGTGAGTGCGGGGCTGGCTTGCGCGTCCCTCGTCGTCGGTGCCGCGGCGCCCGTGACGAGCGGGGTGCTGGCCGTGTCGGCGGTGGTGGTGCTGGTCACCAGCCGGCGAGCAGCGCGGCCCCGAGACTGATCATCACGGCGGCGATCACGCCGTCCAGCACGCGCCACGCCCGCGGCTTCGCGAACAGCGGGCTGAGCAGCCGGGCACCGAACCCGAGCGCGACGAACCAGGTGATGCTCGCCGTCACCGCGCCGACGCCGAAGAGCCACCGGCCGGCCGCGATGGACCCGAGCAGCAGCACGGTGTCGAGGTAGACGTGCGGGTTGAGCCACGTCAGCGCGACCGCGGTCAGCACAGGGCGGCTGTGCGCACCGCTCTCGACGTGCATGGCCTGCGGGCGGAACACGCGCCGCGCGGCCAGGAACCCGTACCCGAGCAGGAAGAGCCCGCCGACCACCGCGGCGACGGTGACCGCCTGCGGCCACCGCCCGACGATCGCCCCGAACCCGGCGACGCCCACCGCCACCAGGACCGCGTCCGACACCGCGCACACCGCGACCACCTTCGCCACGGCCTCGCGGCGAAGTCCTTGGCGCAGCACGAAGGCGTTCTGCGCGCCGATCGCGACGATCAGGGTCATCATGGTGCCGAAGCCGAGCAGCAGGTCTCTCACGCGGTCCACGCTATTGACGCGTTCTTGATGAGACCAGCTAATGGTTCTTACGTAGCATTAGCGCTCGTGATGGACCTCGACCTGGTGCGCACGCTGCTCGCGGTGGTGGACTCCGGCACGTTCGACGCGGCCGCCAGCGCGTTGCACGTCACTCCTTCCGCTGTCTCGCAACGCATCAAGGCGCTCGAACAACGCACCGGCCGCGTCCTGCTCGTCCGTGCCCGCCCGGTGCGCCTCACCCCGTCCGGTGAGGTGCTCGTGCGCTACGGTCGGCAACTGCTCGCCCTCGACCAGGACCTCGGCGCGGCGCTCGGAACCGATGCCGTCGTGCGGGTGTCGATCGCCGTGAACGCCGACTCGCTCGCCACCTGGTTCCTGCCCGCCCTGCAACGCGTCTCGCCCGGCCTGCGGATCTCGTTCGAGCTGCACCGCGAGGACCAGGACCACACGACCGCACTGCTGCGCCGGGGTTCGGTGATGGCCGCGGTGACGTCCTCCCGCGAGCCCGTCGCCGGCTGCTCGGTCCGCAAGCTGGGCCACATCCGTTATGCCGCCATGGCCACGCAGTCCTTTGTGGATCGGCACGCGACCGGCGAGACGAAGTCCTGGCTGCCGGACGCGCCCGTCGTCGTGTTCGACCGCAACGACGACCTCCAGGACCGCTTCGTCCGCACCCTGACCCGCGGCCGCGGTGCCTCCGAACACCGCCACTACGTCCCGTCGTCCGAGGTGTACGTGCGCACGATCGCGGCCGGTCTCGGCTGGGGCATGGTGCCGCCGCAGCAGCTGCTGGACGGCCTGGTCGACCTCGCGCCGGGCCGCACGGTGAGCGTGCCGCTGTACTGGCAGCAGTGGAAGCTCGACTCACCGGCCCTGAACGCCGTCGCCGAGGCGGTCTTCGCCGAAGCCGCGCAGGCGTTGAAGTGAGTGCCTAGGCTTGGCCGATGACCGGACCCGAGCTCGAAGGCAGGTTCGCGGGCACCCCGATGAACCTCGACGGCAAGACGGCCGTCATCTACGGCGCAGGCACCATCGGTCGTGCGATCGCCACGGCGTTCGTCGAGGCAGGCGCCGTGGTGCACCTCGCGGCGCGCAACGAGGGACCGCTGCGGGAGGCCGCCGAGCGGATCGGCGCGCGGTACGCCGTGGTCGACGCGCTGGACGAACGCCAGGTCGACGAGCACGCCGCCGCGTTCGACCGGATCGACATCTCCGTCAACGTCATCTCCGACAACGACGTCCAAGGCACCCCGATGCACGAGATGAGCGTCGAGGACTACCTCAGCCCGGTCGTCACGAACGTCCGCTCGAAGTTCCTCACCTCCCGCGCCGCCGCACGCCACATGGTCCGGCAGGGCGGCGGCGTGATCCTGTTCTTCGGCGGCACCAGCGACGGGTCGGTGCACCGGCGCTGGCACCTCGGCGGCCTGGTCGCGGCGTTCGACGCGGTCGAGGCGATGCGCCGCCAGCTCGCCGCCGAGCTCGGCCCGCAGGGCGTGCGGGTGGTGACCCTGCAGACCGGCGGCATCCCCGAGTCGATCCCCGCCGGGTTCCGCGACCAGGTCGAGCCGGACATCGTCGGGCAGACGGCGCTCGGCAGGGCCGCGACCCTGGACGACGTGGGCCGCGCCGCCGTGTTCGCCGCCTCCGACTGGGGACGCACGATCACGGGAGCGCAGGTCAACATCACGTGCGGCGCGATCCTGAGCTGACCCTCGCCAGGACGGAACGTGTCGGAACGCTGAGTGCATCCTGTCGGCTTCCTGAACCCAGGAACCCCGCGGGTTCATCGGCTCGTTGACCGGTTTGTGCTGATTCCTCGTCTCGCCGCCACCGGCGGTTCACTCGCGGTGGTCGTGACCATCGCCATGGTCGGTCTGCTCGACCTGACCGTCGGCCCGCTGCGGCGCACGATCAGCGAGTACGCCCTGGGCGACCACCGGCCGGTGTTCGACGTGGCCGTGCTGCTGCTGGCCGCCGGGTCGTTCGCCATCCTCTGCGTCCTGGTCCACAAGGGGGTGGCCAGGTGGCGTTCCGCCGGCTCGGTCGCACTGCTGCTGTGGTCGGTCGGGCTCCTGCTCGTGGTGGTGTTCCCGAAGACGAACTGGGCCATGGGCACCAACCAGCTCAGCGGCAGCATCCACCGCTTCGGCAGCATGCTCGCGTTCGTCAGCCTGCCGATCGCGATCATCGCGCTGGCCAGGCCGTGGCTGCGCCACCACGTCTGGGGACGACACGCCAGGTGGACCATGGCGTCCGGTTTGTTGAGCGTTGTCGCATTCATGCCGCTGCTCTACGCCATCTTCCTGGGGGCGGTGTCGGACGTTCGGTGGTGGCGCGTGTTCCCGTTGGGCTACATCGAGAGGATCTTGCTCGCCGCCGAGGTGCTGGCCGTGCTGGTCGCCGGGCTGTGGGCGATCTCGGCCAGTAGGGTTGCGCCATGGCGAGTTGGGGAGACCTCGCGGACTACGTCCGCGCCGAGTACGACGTCATCAGCGACGAGGACGAGGAGCTGAGGATCCTCTTCACCTTCGGGGACCAGGAGGAGGACGAGGACGACCGCACGCAGGTCGTGATCATCGTCCGCGAGGTCCTCGACAAGATGCACGAATGGGTGCAGATCGCCTCCCCGTGCGGGCTGGCGTCCCAGGTGGACCTGCGCGCGGTGCTGGCGGAGGTGGGCAGCTCCACCGTCGCCTGCGGCCTCGCGATCATGGGTGAGCACGTCGTGGTGCGGCACTCGTTGCCGCTCAAGGACCTCGACATCCACGAGTTCACCGACCCGTTGCAGCTGCTCGCCGGAACCGCGGACACGCTCGAGGAACAGTTCTGGGGAGGGGACGGCTACTGATGTACGACTTGTCGCCCGCCGCTGACCGGCTGGCGGAGATCGTGCGCAACGTGACCGACGGCGACCTGAAGGCGCCGACTCCGTGTCCGGAGTACACGGTCGGCGACCTGCTCGACCACGTGAACGGCCTGTCGGTCGCGTTCACCATGGCCGCGTTGAAGACCCCGCTGGAGGGCACGGCGTCCGGTGACGCCACCCGGCTGCCGCTGGACTTCCGCGAGTCGATCCCGGCCCGCCTGGGTGAGCTCGCGGCGGCCTGGCGTGCGCCGCAGGCGTGGGAGGGCATGACCGCGGCGGGCGGCGTCGACCTGCCCGGCGAGGTGGCCGCCGGGGTGGCGCTGGACGAGATCGTGCTGCACGGCTGGGACCTGGCCCGCGCCACCGGTCAGCCGTTCGAGGTCGATCCCGGTCTGCTGGAGGTGGTCCACGGCTTCGTGTCGTCGATCGGTCCCGAAGACCGCGACGGCTCGCTCTTCGGAGCCGCGGTGGAGGTCGGCTCGAACGCGCCTCTGCTGGACCGTGTCCTGGGACTCAGTGGCCGCGATCCCTCCTGGAAACTAGGTTAGGCTCTCCTAATGTGAGAGCGATGACGGTGCAGGTTCGGGCGGGGCTCGGCGTCGGACGCCTGGCCGCGGCGATGGACTCCCTGGTGGAACTGCACCCCGAACTGTGCCGCACCGGCTTCGCGCACCACGAGGTCACCGACCCCGCCGCCGCCACGCCCGCCGCACTGGCGGCCGCGGAGGCGGGGCTCGACCTGCGGGCGGGAGTGCTCGTGCAGGCCGTGTGGCTCGACGCGGGACCGGACCGGTCCGGGCGGATGGTGCTGGTGCTGCACGACATCGTGGCCGACCGGCTGCCGCGCATCCTGCCGTGGCTGGTGCAGGCGTGGAAGCAGCCGGCGCTGGTCAGCTGACGCGTTCGGCGACGAACACGAGCTCCCTGCCCGGCCGGTCCGGCGCGTCCCGCACGTCCACGACCCGATGACCGGTGGCGGTGAGGCTTTCCGCCACCTCGTCGTGCGAGCGGAACCGCAACGTCGAGTCCGACGCGAGCTCCGTGCCGTCCGGAAACCGGTAGGTGTGCCGGAACGACACGAACGGCAGGTCCACCGACAGCAGCTCGCGGACCTCCTCGACCCCGTCGACCATGCGCACGGTCGTCTCCGCCCAGCCCTCCCACGCCCTGGCCTCCGGCCGGCGGGTCTCGAACACGAGGTGCCCGCCCGGCCGCACCGCCGCGTGGATCCCGCGCAGCGTCGCCTCCCAGTCGTCGCCCAGGAACACCTGCGCCACGTTCCCGGTCATCACCGCGAGATCCACCCGCGGCGGGGGCAGGCTCGTCGCGTCGCCGTGGATCCACGTGACCGCCGAGGACTTCGCCCGTGCCAGCTCCAGCGACGCGAGCGCCGGGTCGACGCCGACCACCGTGCGCCCGGTCGACGCCAGCAACACCCCGAGGCATCCGGTCCCGCACCCGACGTCGAGCACGCTCGAAGCAGCAACCTCGTCCGCGATCCCCAGGTACAGCTCCAGGTCGTCGCGCTCCCCGTCGAACGCGTCGTAGACCGCCGCCAGCCGGGGCGACGAGAAGAGCAGATCAGGCATCCCACATCCCCATCACGAACGGTCGCAGCAACTCGATCACCTCGTGGTCCGGTCTGCCGTGCAGCTCCTCCTCCGCCACCCGCCGCGCGATCCCGGCGAGGAAGTCCGCCACCTGCACCCGCGCGTCGTACTGCGAGTCGACCAGGGTCAGGTCCTCCAGGCGCGGCGCCAGCTTCTTGAGCTGCCGGATGCGCCCGTCGGTCAGCGACAGCTGCTGGTCGTGCACGATCGACACCGGGCCACGCCACTGCGCCACGGCCCGCAGGATCGCCGGGAACAACGGGTCCAGCGCGCCGCGGGGGCCACGGGCGCGCAGCAGGTCGTTGTAGAGCTCCAACGGCCCGGTGACCGCGCCGAACTCCGCGCGCACCCGTGAGGCGAGGAACTGCCGCTTGTCGACGAGCTGCACCCGCGCCCTGCCGGCCAGCGGGCCGGACGGGCCGAGGAACCACAGCAGCACCCACCGGTTCTTCTGCCGCAGCAGGTGGTTCGCCTTGTACTCCACGGCCGGCGACTTGATCATCGACCGCAGCTCGGCCACGCACGCACCGGCGTCCTCGTGCGTCATGCGCACCCCCGCGTGCGCGAAGACCGCGGTGACGCCGCCGACGAGCTTCTCGCCCTCCGAACCCGACTCGTCACACGCGATCTCGACCATCACGACATCCGGAACACGGGGCCACGCGCGCGGAACGGCAGATGGGCGCCGGCGGGTATCAGGAAGGCGTGCTCCCGCCGGATCCGCAGCACGTCGCACCCTCCGTCGGTGATCACGAGGACCGGTCCGGCGGCGGGGAAGTCGCCGGCCCGTTCGAGCAGGTCGACACCGGGCTGCAGCACGGTTCCGCCGCGTCCGCGCACCTGTACCCGGCCCGCGATGTCCTCGACCGGCACGTATCCGGCGTCATATGCCATCGCGTCACAGAAGACCACGCGTGCGGCGGGCACGTCACGTGCCGCGGCATAGGAAGCGATGGCCCCCAACGCCTTGCCGAGCAGCTGGGGGTCCATCGAGCCGGACGTGTCGAGGACGACGCCGAACGTCGGCCGCGCCTCCAGCGACTCCGGCCGCACCCAGCCGGGGCGTGGGATGTCCGGAGTGGACGCTTGCCGGCGCGACGCCCGCGCGTAGGTCCGCCGTTTCTCCACCGCGGGGACGAACTCCTCGAACCACCGCGCCAGCTGCGCGTCCCACGACAGCGGCGGGTGCTCCAGCGCCCGGATCTCCTCGACCAGCCCGGCCGGCAGCAGCCCGCGGGCCGAGGTGTGGTGGCTCAGCCCGGTCAGCAGCGCGCGCCGGTAGAACTCGTCCAGGTCCGCGACGTCGGCCGGTCCGCGCAGGGGTTCGCCGAGCAGGTCGCCCTGGTGGTTGCCGCGCAACGTGAGCAGCTTGCGGTACCGGCGCAGGTCCACCGCGATCCGGTCGTAGACCGACTCCACCGACAGGCCGCGCAGATCAGGGTCGTGCAGCACACCGGACGGCGCCGTGCCGACGCCCATCTCCACCAGCCAGCCGTTGACCACGAAGTCCGCGGCGACGTTCCACAGGTACGCGTCCCGCCCGCCGACCCGGTCGCAGTGGCGCAGCGCGGCGTGCAGCATCTCGTGGGCGAGCACGAACCGCCACTCCTGCCGGGACAGGCTCGCCAGAGGGTTCACGTAGATCTCGGCGGACGCCGTGGACACCGCCGCGATCGAGATGTCCCAGCCCCGCGCCAGTTCCGCGTCCGCCACGACCGTCATCGTGGACGCGAGCGCGCCCAGCAGCGGGTAGTTCGACACGAACCACCCCAGCGCGAGCTCCCACTCGCTCTTCGCCGGCCGGCGGTCGGTCAACGACGACCGCGCGCCACCCGCGACGTCGATCGCCGCCACGGCCGCGTTGGACAGCCCCGCGGCGAACCGCTCCGCCCACCTCGCCGGATCCTCCGCGGGTCCGCCGCGCACGCACCGGCCCGGTTCCCAGGACTGCGGCCGGGTGCCGAGCCGGACCGCCGGCTGGAAGTCCAGCACCTCGTCGCACGAGTGCGTGCCGAAACCCAGGTGCAGCAGGCAGTGCGCGAACACCCACACCCACTCGTCCTCGCTCGCCCGCCGCGTCGGGTGGGCGAGCATCTCGCCGTCCAGCGAGATGTCCGCCCACGGGTGGCCGGAGCTCCGGCTCTGGAAGCTGCTCAGCGGCGCGAACAACGGGTGCAGGCGGATCTGGGCGCGGGCCGCCTCGAAGGCGAGTGCGGCCTGGTCGACGTGGGTCTTGCCGCGGCGGCTCATGCGCGTGCAGCGACCAGCCGGGGCAGGTCGCGGGTGACCTCGACGAGGAACCACGCGGGCAGCACCGGGTTGCCGTCGTCGTCGGCCGCGATCACCATCTGCGCGATCTCCAGCGACAGCTCCGCGAGCTCCAGCAGCAGCGCCTTGCCCCGGTGCGCGAGCTGCTTGCCCGCCGCCGGCGCGTGCGCCTTGTCGTGCGGCAGCTCCTTCACCAGCCGGGAGCGGAACGCCTCGGCCAGGAAGTAGAGCAGGTCGCGGTCCTGCGGCGCGGCCGGCCAGCGCACGTCGCCGCGCAGCACGGCCTCCAGCCCGAACGCGTGCCGCACGGTCTTCACGTACGCCTTGAACATCGACGCGTGGTTCGCGGTGAGCGTCCCGAACGCCAGCACGCCGATGATCTCCTCGGACACGTCCTCGCCGAACGAGTGCAGCGCGTCGGACAGCATGTGCCAGCCGCGCGGCGTCGAGAAGGTCTCCTCGACCTTGGGCGCCGCGCTCCACAGGTGGTCCGGCCGCTGGGTGAGGTAGTCGAGCACCCACGGGTGGATGCCGTTCTCCCGCGCCCACGCCAGCCAGTCGCGCGCCGACGCCGTGAGGTGCACGTGCACCATGCGGTTCACGAGTGCGGACGCCATCGGCCGCGCCAGTGCGTTGTCGACGGCCCGGTTGCCCGCACCGATCACGATCGAGCCCTTGGGCAGCTCGTAGGAGCCGATGCGGCGGTCCAGGATCAGCGAGTAGAACGCCTTCTGCACCTCCGGGCTGCTCGCGTTGAGCTCGTCGAGGAAGAGGCAGTACGGGTCCTGGCGCGCGATCGTCTCCGGCGGCGCGAAGCGGGACCGGCCACCGACCAGTTCCGGGACGCCGATCAGGTCTTCCGGGGCGAGCTGCGTGCCCAGCAGGGTCACGCACTCCAGGCCGAGCTCGGCGGCGAACTCGCGCACGAGCGAGGACTTGCCGATGCCCGGTGCTCCCCAGAGGAAGACCGGTCGGACGACGGCGACGTGCAGCAGCACTTCCGGGAGCTGTGCCGGTGTCACGGTGACTGTGGATCGCATCAGGTGGTCGAGGATGCCCCAGACAGCTGGTTCCGGTCGCCCCAATTTGTTGACACGGGCAGTGGTCCGGTGCTGTGATGCACCGCACAACTTTTAGGAAACCTTCTTAACTAAATCGTCGCCGCGCCCTGTTCTCACCCTGCACAGGAGGCACCCTGTGGCCAGATCCCTGTTGTTGGTCGTCCCGGCAGCATTAGTGCTCGCCGTGCCGGCCGTCGCGGTCGCCGCACCGGTCCAGTACCAGGCGGAGAACGCGTCGATCTCCAACGGCCTCGTCGAGTCCAACCACGCCGGCTTCACCGGTTCGGGCTTCGTCAACTACGACAACGAGGTCGGCAGCTCGGTCGAGTTCACCGTGACCGCCGCCAGTCCTGGACCCGCGACGCTCACCTTCCGGTTCGCCAACGGCCAGACGGCCAACCGCCCGATGGACATCTCGGTGAACGGCTCGCTGGCCGCGGACGAGCTCTCGTTCCCGAGCACGGGCGCGTGGACGTCCTGGACTACCCGTTCCACCGCGGTGACCCTGACCGCGGGCACCAACACGATCAGGACCGTCGCGACCACGTCCAACGGCGGCCCGAACCTGGACCGCGTCGACGTCGAAGCCCAGTCCGGCACGCCGGACACCGTCGCCCCGACGGCGCCAGGCAGCCTGCGCTCGACCGCCACCACGGCGACCTCGGTGTCGCTCGCGTGGAACGCGTCCACCGACAACGTGGGCGTGACCGGGTACGTGCTGTCCACCGGGCAGACCGCCACCGGCACCACGCACACCGTCTCCGGCCTCACGCCGGACACCCCGTACACCTTCACCGTCCAGGCACGCGACGCGGCGGGCAACCTGTCCGGCGCCTCGAACTCGATTTCGGTGCGCACCCAGCCCGGCGGCACCAGGCCGCATGACGTCAACGGCCTGCTGCGGGTGTGCGGTGTGCAGCTCTGCAACCAGTACGGCAAGCCGGTCCAGCTGCGCGGCATGAGCACGCACGGCATCCAGTGGTACCACCAGTGCTCCAAGTCCCAGTGGTGGGACGCGCTGGTGAACGACTGGAACGCGGACTTCATCCGCGTCGCCATGTACATCCAGGAGGACGGGTACGAGACCGACCCCCGCCGGTTCACCGACATGGTGCACGGCTACATCGAGGAAGCCACCCGCCGCGGCATCTACGTGCTGGTCGACTGGCACCAGCTCGACCCCGGTGACCCGAACTACAACCTGTCCCGCGCCAAGACGTTCTTCACGGAGATCGCCAACCGGCACAAGGACAAGACCAACATCATCTACGACATCGCCAACGAGCCGAACAACGTCTCGTGGTCGCGGGTCAAGTCCTACGCAGAACAGATGATCCCGGTCATCCGCACCATCGACCCGGACAGCCTCATCGTCTCGGGCACGAACGGCTGGTCGACGTTCGGCCACTCCGACGGCGACAGCCCGTCCGAGGTGCTGAACAACCGGGTCAACGCGACCAACTTCATGTACTCGTTCCACTTCTACGCCCAGGCCCACCGGGATGAGTACCTGAGCGTCCTGGACCAGGTGTCGAGCCAGGTCCCCGTGTTCGTGACCGAGTTCGGCACGCAGGCCGCGTCCGGCGGTGGCACGAACGACTTCACGATGTCGCAGAGGTACGTCGACCTGATGGCCCGCAAGAAGATCTCGTGGGCCAACTGGAACTTCTCCGACGACGGCCTGACCGGCGCGGTGTTCAAGACCGGCACCTGCTCGGGCACGGCGTTCGCGGGCACCGGTGTGCTGAAGCCGGCCGGTGTGTGGGTGCGTGAGCGCATCAGGACGCCGGACGACTTCCCGACGTCCTGAGCCCGTCGAGGGGTGGTCGCTCCCGCGGCCACCCCTCGCTCACGTCAGGGGCCAGGTGTGCACCGGCTCGTTGGCGTGCATCAGCTCCACATAGGACTTGAGCATCGTGCGCAACGCGTCCGCGCGGTCCAGGTGCGTGTGGTCGTAGTGCCGGTGGAACTCCCGCGCCTGCCAGGTGGCCCCGTTGACGCCGGCCAGGCACCGCTGCTCGATGACGCCCAGCAACCGGTCGCGCTCCGCCGAGTCGACGCCCCACCGGATCAGCCCCTCGTGCGCGAGCGGCAGCAACCGGCGCAGCACCAGCTCGACCACCGGCACCGTGCCGACACCGGGCCAGTACATCTGCGCGTCCATGCCGTTGCGCGCGGCCGCGTTGAAGTTCTCCTCGGCGGCCTGGAAGCTCATCTGCGACCACAGTGGACGCTCGTCCTCCGCCAGCGCCCGCACCAGCCCGAAGTACAGCGCCGCGTTCGCGAGCGTGTCCACGATCGTCGGGCCGGCGGGCAGCACCCGGTTCTCGACCCGCAGGTGCGGCCGGTCGCGCACCACGTCGTACACCGGCCGGTTCCAGCGGTAGATGGTGCCGTTGTGCAGCTTCAGCTCGCTCAACGTCGGCGTGTCACCCTTGTCGAGCACGGCCAGCGGGTCCTCGTCGTCGCAGATCGGCAGCAACGCGGGGAAGTACCTGACGTTCTCCTCGAACAGGTCGAAGATCGAGTTGATCCACCGCTCGCCGAACCACACCCGCGGCCGCACGCCCTGCGCCTTCAGCTCGTCGCCACGGGTGTCGGTGGCCTGCTGGAAGAGCGCGATCCTGGTCTCCCGCCACAGCTCCTTGCCGAGGAAGAACGGCGAGTTCGCCCCCACCGCCACCTGCACGCCCGCGATGGCCTGCGCGGCGTTCCAGTAGGCCGGGAACTGCTCCGGGCTCACCTGCAGGTGCAGCTGCGTGCTCGTGCAGGCCGCCTCGGGCACGATCGAGCTGGCCGTGAGGTGCAGCCGCTCGACCCCGTCGATGGAGATCTGCAGGTCCTCCCCGCGCGCCGCCAGCACCTGCTCGTTGAGCAGCGCGTACCGCGGGTTGCTCGACAGCAGACCCGGCTCGAGGTGCTTGGTCCGCAACGTAGGCAGGATCCCGTTGACGACCATGTGCGCGCCGACCTCACGCGCCTTCTCCTCGGCGTCGTTGAGGCTCCGGCGCACGGTCTCCTCGAACGCCGTGATCCCACCGCCCGCGAGCCGGCGCGGGGCCACGTTGATCTCGATGTTCCACTGCCCGAGCTCGGTCACGAAGTCCGGGTCGTCGATGACCTGCAACGCCTCGTGGTTCTTCATCGCCGGATCGCCGTGCTCGTCGATCAGGTTGATCTCGATCTCCAGGCCGGTCATCGGCCTCTCGAAGTCGAACCGCGCCTCGCGCAACATGCGCGCGAACACGTCGAGGCACCGCCGCACCTTCGTCCGGTACCGCGTGCGGTCCTCGCGCGTGAACTCGTGCTTCGCGACGTCCTCGCCCATGGTGGCCTCCCTGCGGTCGAGGGAACACCTCACCACTTTGCACCATGGTTGATCAATCCGACACCCGTGGGAGGAGTTCCGGCACCACACGAGACAGCGGCGGGCCATCCGGGGGACGACCCGCCGCCCGCCTTGGTCACCCGCCGGTGAACACCCACTGCGACGTCGTCGAGCAGGTGCGCAGCTCGACCGGTGCCGCCTGGCCGCCGCTGCCGTACAGGCACCGGCCGGTCTGGACGTGCCTGAACAGCCTCGGCTGGCCGGAGGTCGAGGACCAGCCCGCGGCCGGGGACGAGCACGCCGCGGTGAACACGGCGTTCCCGGTACCGGCCAGGCACAGCGCGGTGGCGACGTTGCGGAACTTGCCCGGCGCGTAGTCGTCCCACCTCTGGTAGTCGCTGCCGGTGCACGGGGACGTGTAGACGTCACCGCGGTCGTTCGTGGTCAGGCATGCGAGCGTGGTCGCGTGCCTGATCGTGTGGACGGCCGCGGCGCCGGTGTCCGCGGTGGCGGTCACCGGGGTGAGCGCGAGCAGCAGTGCCGCCGCCGTGCCACTTGCGAACGTGAGCTTCATGATCGGACCCCTCGGTCAGCCGGCTGCGAGGGTGCTCCAGCGCGTCGCCGAGCCGCAGGCGGCCAGGCCCACGGCCGAGCCGTGACCGCCTGCGTTGTGCAGGCAGACGCCGGTCGTCGCGTGCTTGATGTGCTTGGGCGAGCCGGACGTGGTGGTCCAGTTCGTGGAGCCCGCCGCGCAGTTCGCGGTGGTGAAGACGGAGTTGCCGTTGGAGCCCAGGCACCGCTGGGTCGCCTTGTTCCTGAACTTGCCAGGCGTGTAGTTCTCCCACTCCTGGTAGTCGTTGCCGTTGCAGTTGTGCGTGTAGACGGCGCCCGCGGCGTTCGAGTCGAGGCAGGTGCGCACGCTCGCGTGCTTGATGTTGATGCCGGCGGCCTCTTGCTGGCCCGTGGTCGCCGTGGCCGTGCCGGAGGCGGCGCCGAGCAGCAGAGTGGCCGCCGCCGCGACCGCCGCACCGGTGCCGACGAACCGGCGCGTCATTCCCCTGAATTCCATGATGATTTCCCCTCGATTTCGACCACGGGTTTTCGCGGTCGGTGAGAAAACTACGAATCCGGGCTACATGCCCTCTACACGCGATCTACAGAAATCATTTGGTCCCTCATGTGGTTGCTAGTTGTCAACTTTTTGGCTCCCTTTTGGACTGTCCCGTCGTCGTGTCCGTGGTGCTACCGTGCGTAGTCAGCGACGGAAGCCGGGTGGGGAGCCTTGGGGAACATCGCGAGGTTCGGGATCTTGGGACCGCTGCACGTCACGCACGCGGGGGCGGTGCTGAAGCCGGGTGGGGCGCGGCAGCGGACGTTGCTGGCGGCACTGCTCGTACGTGCGGGAAAGCCGGTCAGCCTGAACGGCATCGTGGACGCGCTGTGGGGGGAGAACCCGCCGGCGAGTGCGGTGGCGAACGTGCACACGCACGTGAACCGGCTCCGCAGCGCCCTCAAACAGATCGGCCTGGACGGGCTGCTGGTCACGGACAGCAGCAGCTACCGGTTGCTGGTGGAGCCCGACCAGCTCGACAGCGAGGCGTTCGCGCGGGCGGCGGAAGAAGCGCGCGCGGCGTTGAATGCGAATGACCCGGCCAAGGCGGTCGCCTTTTGGCAGGAGGCGTGGTCGTGGTGGCGCGGGGGACTGCTGGAGGACGTGCCGCGGGCCGGGTGGCTCGAGGCCGAGGCGGTGCGGTTGCAGGAGATGGCGGCCGCGGCGCGGGAGGACTTCGCGGACGCGCGGTTCGCGGCCGGGCAGTTCGGGTGCCTGATCACGGAGCTGTCGGCGCTGGTCAAGGAGGAGCCGCTCAAGGAAGGGCTGTGGCGGCGGCTGATGCTCGCGCAGCACCGGCTGGGGCGGCGGGCGGAGGCGCTGGAGACCTACCGGGCGGTGCGCGAGGTGCTCGTGGAGGCGCTCGGGGTGGAGCCGTGCGCGCAGATCCAGGAGCTGCACCAGGAGGTGCTGCGCGGGGAGGCGCGGACGGTGCCGCCGATGCAGCTGCCCACCGACGCCGGGAACTTCACCGGGCGGGAGCGGGAGGTCGCGGAGCTGCGGCAGCTGCTCGCGAGCCGGACGGTCGTGGCCGTCACCGGCAAGGCGGGGGTCGGCAAGACGACGCTGGCCGTGCGGGTCGCGCACCGGACCGGGTTCGACGGCGGGAAGCTCTACGTCCGGCTGGGCGGCACGCACGCGCCGCGTGACCCGGCGGCGGTGCTCACCGAGCTGCTGGTCGGGCTGGGCGTGCACCGCACGCCGTGCCGGAGGACCGGGAGGCCGCCCGCCTCTACCGCTCCCAGCTCGCCGCCCGGCAGGTGCTGGTCGTGCTCGACGACGCGGCGAACATGGCGCAGGTCCGGCCGCTGCTGCCGGGCACGGCCGGGTCCGCGGTGCTGATCACCAGCCGGGTGCAGCTGGTCGAGGCGCACACGGTCCACCTCGACGTGCTCGACGCGGCGGACGCGGTGCGGATGCTCGCCTCGATCGCCGGGCGGTCCCGGCTCACCGCGGAACCGGCCGCGGCCAGGGCGGTGGCGCGCTACTGCGGCAACCTGCCGCTGGCGTTGCGGATCGCGGGGTCACGGCTGGCGCGCCGGACGCACTGGACGGTCGGGCGGCTCGCGGAGCGGCTGGCCGACGAGGGCACCCGGCTCAACGAGCTGCGCATCGACGACCTGGAGGCACGCGCCAGCCTCGCGCTGAGCTACGAGGCGCTCGGGCACGACCAGCGGCGGGCGTTCCGGTTGCTGAGCCTGCTCGACGTGCCGGACTTCCCCGGCTGGGTGGCGGGGCCGCTGCTCGACGTCGCGGTGCCGGACGCGGAGGAGATCGTCGACGGCCTGGCCGACGTGCACCTGCTGGAACCCGCCGGACCCGGCCGCTACCGGTTCCACGACCTGCTGCGGGTCTTCGGCCGGGAACGCGCGCACTCCGACGACCCCGACCGGGCGCGGGCGGTGCGGCGGGCGTTCACCGCCTGGCTCGACCTGGCCGCGCGGGCGGAGTCCGGGCTCGCGAGCCGGTTCCTCAAGGTGCGGCTGGAGGTCGAGGACGCGGGCCTGGACGAGGCCACCACCACCCGGTTGCTCGCCGAGCCGCTGGCGTTCCTCGAAGCCGAACGCGACGCGCTGGTCGCCGTCGTCGAGCAGGCGCTGCAACTCGGCCTGACCGCGCTCGCCGCGGACACCGCCGGTGTGCTGACCACGTTGTTCGACCTGCGCAGCCACTACGACCTGTGGCGGCACACGCACGAGCTCGCGCTGGCCGCCGCGCAGCGGCACGGTGAGACCAGGCGGACCGCGGTCCTGCACCAGGGCCTCGGTGCGCTGGCGTTCTACCGCGACCGGTTCGGTGAGGCCCGCACGCACTTCGCGCAGGCGCAACGGCTGTTCCGGGACATCGGCGAGCTGCGGGGCCAGGCCTACGCCGACCTCGGGCTGGGCAGCGTCGAGGAGTTCCACGGCCGCCACGACGAGGCGGCGGACCACCTCACCCGTGCCGAGGCCGGGTTCCACCGGTGCTCCGACGCGTTCGGTGGCGCGTTCGCCCTGCAAGGGCTCGGGGTGGTGCGGCGCAACCAGGACCGGCTGGAGGAGGCGGGGGCGTTCCTCGACCGCGCGCTGGCCGTCTTCGGTGAGCTGGACTCCGCGTACGGCCGGGCGTGCGTGCTGTTCAGCTACGGCCTGCACCACAACGCGCGCGGTGACCTGGCGGCGACCGAGAACGCGATGGTGGCGGCCATCGGCCTGTTCCGGACGGCGTCCTGCCCGCGTGACGAGGCGCTGGCGCTGCACGTGCTCGCCGCCATCCACGCCCAGCAGGGCGACGCGGGCCGGGCGGCGGCGTTGATGGCGCAGTCGCAGACGGCGTTCTCGCCGGAGGAGGAGAGCGTCGGCAAGGCGGAGACGCTGTACAGCCTGGGCTGGGTCGCCTACCGCAACCGGCGCTTCGACGCGGCGGGGGAGTGCTTCGCCGCGGCGCTGCGGCTCTTCGAACGGTTCGGCATGCCGATGCACCTGGTCAGGACCAGGGCCGCACTGCACAGCACGGGACTCACCTGCCCCGACCGCTGATCACGCCGGCCAGGTGCCGTTGCAGCAGCCAGAACACCAGCAGGCACGGCAGCGCGGTGACGGTCGCGGCGGACATCAGCTCGGCGATGCCCAGCTTTCCGGAGTCCATGGTGGACAGTCCGAGCGTCAGCGTGCGCGTGGTCGTGGAGTTCGTGACCACCAACGGCCAGAGGAAGTCGTTCCAGTGCCACAGGAACACGAACACCCCTAGCGTCGCGAGCACCGGCCGGCACAACGGCAGCACGACGTGCCAGTACGTCCGCCAGTCACCCGCCCCGTCGACCCGCACCGCGTCGAAGACCTCGCCCGGCAACGCCAGGATGAACTGCCGCAGCAGCAGAACCGCCTGCGCGTTGGCCAGGGTCGGCACGACCAGACCCCAGTAGGTGTCCACCCAGCCCAGTGCCGCCACCAGCAACAGCAACGGCACCACCACCGCGTGGAACGGCACCATCAACGTCGACACGATCGACCACAGCAGCAGGTCCCGGCCACGGAAACGCTTGCGCGCGAACACGTACGCGGCCATGGACGCCGACAGCAGCACGGCCGCCACCGAGACCACCGCGTACACCAGCGTGTTGAGCGTCCACCGCGCGAAGTCCTCCGCCGCCAGCACCGCCGCGAAGTTGCGCAACGTCAACGACCCCGGCAGCGCGTGGGGCAGCGTCGGCGCACCCGGCGGTGACAACGCCACCAGCACCATCACCACGAACGGCACGAGCGCGAACAGCGTCACCACCGCCAGCACCACGACCGGCCACCGGGAGGACCGCATCACGAACCCCGCTCGAACACCCGCCGCTGGGTCAGCGCCACCAGCAGCACCACCGCCCACAGCACGATCCCGGCCGCCGCCGCGTGCCCGAGGTCGAACATCCGGAACGCGTGGTCGTACACCGCGTACGCCAGCGTGTAGCTCGCGCGCATCGGACCGCCCCCGGTCATGACGTAGATGGTGTCGAAGACCTGGAACGCGCCGATCGTCTCGACCACCACGACGAAGAACAACGCCGGCCGCAGGAACGGCAGCAGCACGTGCCGCAACCGCTGCCAGGCGCTCGCCCCGTCGACCTTGGCCGCGTCCACGCAGTCGGGCGGCACGTCCTGCAGCCCGGCGAAGAGCACCAGCATCGAGTAGCCGAACCCCTTCCACACGCTCACCACGGCGAGCGCGGGCAGCACCAGCGACGGGTGGTCCAGGACCCCCAGCGGCTCGAACAGCCACCGCCACACCACACCGGCGAGGACCAGGCTGGTCACGTACGGGGTGAGCAACGCCGTGCGGAACCAGCTCCGCGCCCACGTGACCCTGCGCAGCAGCAACGCCGTGCCCAGCGCCACGAGCACGGTCAGCGGCACGCAGATCGCGACGTAGACGAGCGTGGTGCGCAGGCTGGTCAGGAACGTCCCGCTGCCGGCGAGGTCGCGGTAGTTCGCCACACCGGTGAACGTCCAGCCGCCGCCGAGGTCGTGTTCGGTCAGGCTCATCCCCACCGCACCCGCCACCGGCACCACCCGGAACAGGCCGAACAGCACCAGCACCGGCAGCAGGAAGAGCAGGGTGGTGAGCTTGCCGCGCATCAGCCGCCGAGCATCCCGTCGACCTCGGTGGCGGCGTCGGCGAGCGCCTGCTCGGGGCTCGACCTGCCCAGCAGCGCGGCCTGCAGGTGCGGTGCCAGCAGGCTCATCACCTTGCGCGCCTGCGGATGCGGGTCACCGGCGGAGGCGTCCGGCAGCGCGTCGAGGAAGCCCCTGGCCACCTCGTCCGCCGGTGCCGGCACGTCGGTCCACGGCGCGAAGAAGTCCGACCGCGCACACAGCTCGTCGACCACCTCCGGTGAGCTGAGGTGGGCGAGCACCTTCTTCGCGGCCGCGGTGTTCTTCGCGTTGCGCACCAACGACAACGCGCCGGGCTGGCCGAACGACGCCCGCACCTTCCCCTGCAGCGGCAGGCCGATCACGGTGTTCTCCTGGCCGATGCCCGCCATGATGCCGCGGGCCTCCGCCGCGGTCGTGACGTGGCTCATCGCCGCCCGTCCCTGCGCCACCGGGTCGTCCTTGACGCTGCTCTTGCGGGTCGTGACGTCCGCCGGCAGCCCGCCCGCCGCCTTGAGGTCGACCAGGAACCGCAGCGCCGCGACACCTTCCGGCGACGAGAACGCACTGCGTCTGCCGTCCGCGCTGAACACCGACCCGCCCGCCTGCCACAGCAGCGGGTAGAAGGTGATGTTGAGCGTCTCCTCGGCGGAACCGGGGTAGTCGAGCACCGGCACACCCCTGGCCGCGAGCTTCGGCGCGGCGGCCCTGACCTCGTCCCACGTCCGCGGCAGCGCGGTGATCCCCGCCTCGGCGAACAGCTTGCGGTTGTACACGGTGGTCGTGACGGTCTGGTACAGCGGCACCCCGTAGACCTCACCCCGCACGGTGAGCGAGGTGACCGCCGCCGGCCGGAACGCGCGTCCGCTCGCCGCCACGACATCGCCGACCGGCTGGAGAGCGCGCTGGCCGACGTACTGCGGGATCATGTCCGGCTGCAGCAGCACGATGTCCGGGCCGCTGCCGGACAGCAGCGCCGTGCCGATCTTCTCCTGCCGCGCGGCCCACGGCTGGAGCTGGATCCGCAGGTCGATGTCGTGCGCGGCCTCGAAGCCGGTCTCCACCTCGTGCCAGAACGCCTTGCTCCTGGGTTCGTCGTCGATGATCGGGTACATCCACAGCGTGACGACGTCGTCGGGCGCGGGCGCACCGCAGGCCGCGAGGGACAACGCCAGCAGGGCCGCCAGCCGGCGCCTCACACCGGGATCCCGAAGAGGTCGGCGGCGTTGCGCCACATCACGTGCTCGTACTCGTCTTCGGACAGCTCCGCGTCCATGACCACGCCGAGCGCGATCGCCGGGTCCACGAGCGTGCTGTCGGTGCCGAACAGCACCTGCTCGACCGGCACCCGGTCGAGTGCGTGGCGGAAGCGGTCCCGGTCGGTGACCGAGCAGCAGGGCTCCAGGTACAGCCGGTCGGCGCGGACCGCGGCCTCGACCGCCGTCCGCCACGCGGGCCCGCCCATGTGCCCGGCGATGACCCGCAGGCGCGGGTGCTGCTCGAGCACGTCGACGAGGCTCAGCACGCTGTCGTCCCAGGTGTGCACCAGCACCGGCAGCCCGGCGTCGGCGGCCATCCCCAGCGCCTCCCTGGTCGCCGTGGACGTCAGCGGCAACGCCGGGTAGGTCGTGTGGATCTTCACGCCCACGAACCGCTTCGTGTCCGCATAACGCTCCAACTCGCGCTCGGCCTCGTTGAGCTCGTTCGGGTTGATGACGATGTATCCGAGCAGACGCGGCTGTTCTGCCAGTGCCTGCGCCATCCACCTGTTGCCGCTCACCATGTCGTAGGTGACGGCCTCCGACGCGGACACGATCTGCAGGTCGATGCCGTAGCGGTCCATGAGCCGGATGTTCACGTCGACGGTCCCCACATCCGTCGAGAAGAACCACGGTCCCGCGTGCGCGTGCACGTCGATGATCACTGGACGTCTTCCAGCCACGCCGTGGCCGTTCCCCCGGCCACCTGCCGCCACTCGTCGTCACCCAGGCCGGACATGCGCAGCCGCAACGCCGACGGCATGACGTCGTGCACCGGCGCCCGCGACCCGTACGCCAGGTGGTGCGCCCCGACCTCCCCGGCGATCCGCTCGATCGAGTCCGGCCCGACGAGCATCCGCGTCGAGGCCACGAACCCCGGCTCACGGCGGGCCAGCACCACGAAGTCCGCCACCTTGTAGGCGTGCACGTCCAGGAAGCACACGCGTGTGCCGCTGAACGCCGGCCAGTACCGGCTGACGTCCCCGCTCGTGAGCAGCACCAGCCCGTGCGCGACCGCCGTGCCGATGACGTGCCGCAGCCCTGGTGACTCCGGCTCCACCCACTGCTCCGGTGGGAAGAGCCGCAGCAGCTGCACCCCCTCGGCCGCCATACGCGCGATCTCGGTCTCGGCCGTCAAGGCGTCCCGGATGTCCACGGTGCCCACGGGCACATGGCCGGTCTGCTCGGTCACCTTGCGCATCTCGTCGTTGCCCGAGCACGCGTCGAACAGCCCGCCTCGCAACGAGCACAGCAATCCGCGCGCAATGCCGTGGCGAGAAAGTTGCTCACCAACGGCGTCCATCGACGCGTCGAGGTTGCGGCTCGGCAGCGCGCCGAAGAGCACGTCGACGTCGAACGCGATCTCGTGTCGTGCGTGCACCGTGTGGGGGAGGGCCACCATGACCGGCAGCCTGCTGATGGCCCCTACACAAGCCCTACACGGCGGGAACGGCGATGGAGGTGATCAGCACGTCGCCCTGCACCAGCCAGCGGCCGTGGAAGCCCGCGATCGGGGTGTCGGGCAGCAGGATCCGCGAGTGGAACGTCCCGTCCGGGTGGAGCGTGATGTCGGCGTCCTCGAACCCGAGCCACTGCTTCGTGACCGGGTACCACGCCTTGTACGTGGTCTCCTTGGCGCTGAACAGCAGCCGGTCCCAGCAGATCTTCGGGTCGTCGACCTTGAGCCCCGGCATGCGGCGCAGCTCGGCCGGCACCGCGATCGCCTCCAGCACGCCGTCCGGCGCGGGGGCGTGCGGCTCGGCGTCGATGCCGATGGTCTGGAAGTCGGTCGCGAGCGCCAGCGCGGCGCCCCGGTAGCCCAGGCAGTGCGTCAGGCTGCCGACCACCCTGCGGCCACAGCGGCTCGCGCCTGGACCGGCAGCACGGGCGCGGGCTCGACGCCGAGCCGCGTCATCGCCTCGCGGGCGCACCAGCGCGCGGTGCCGAACTCGAACCGCCGTTTCGGCACGGCGTTGCCGAGCAGCGCCTCCTCCTCGGGGAAGAGCTCGACGGGGTGCTCGTCGTTGAACCGTTCCACCGCCGCGACCGGCGGGGGAAGAAGCTGTTCCAGCACTTATGACTCCCGCAGCACGTCGTGCAGCTTGGCCCCGGTCACGCCGCGCGGACGCCATTCACGCGGGTAGCCGAGGGAGACCTCGTCGAAGCGCACGCCGTCGTAGGTCGTCGTGCGCGGGATGTGCAGGTGGCCGTAGACCATCTCGACGGCGTTGAACCGCTTGTGCCAGTCGGCGGTCGCGGTCGTCCCGCACCACAGCGCGAACTCGGGGTAGCGCAGCACGAACGTGGGGTCGCGCACGAGCGGGTAGTGGTTGATGAGGACCGTCGGCCCGCCGACCTCCGCCAGCCGCTGCGCCGTCTCCGCGACCCGCGCCTGGCACCAGGCCTCCCGCGACGGGTACGGGTCGGGGTGCAGGAAGTACTCGTCCGTGCAGACCACCCCAGCCTCGTGCGCGATGGCGAGCGCCGACTTCACGTCCGTGGCGCCGTGTGGCCTGAACGAGTAGTCGTAGCCGATGAACAGTGGACAGACGGTGACCGGTCCGCCGTCGCCGTCGAAGACCGCGTACGGGTCCTCCGGGGTGAGCACGTCGAGGCTGCGGCACAGCTCGACGAGCTGCTTGTAGCGCATCTCGCCGCGGGCCTGGTTCTCGTCGTCCTTGGTGGTCCACAGCTCGTGGTTGCCGGGCGACCAGACGATCCTGCCGAACCGCGGGCGCAGGGTCCGCAGCGTCCACTCGATGTCGGCGAACTTCTCGCCGATGTCTCCCGCGATGATCAGCCAGTCCGCCGGGTCCGGGGCGGTGATCGCCTCGACGACGTCGCGGTTGTCCTGGTAGGAGACGTGCAGGTCGCTGGTGGCCAAGAGCTTCACACCTCGAACGGTAACCGCGGCGTCAACGACCGGATCATTACCGCCCGATGGGCCTGCCCCAAGGCCACCCGATCGTGTCAGAGTGCCACGACCGGTTATCCGTTCGTCGCAGACAGTGCACCACTCGTCTCAACAGGGAAGGCCGCGCGTCGCCGACCTGTGCCCGCTCATCGCTGTTAATGGCCTACGTACTTATCCGTTCAACTGCGCGGTTCCTACTGTGAGCGCTGTCACCTGACGCAGAAGTCCTGGCGGAGGACCACACCATGACCGACCCACAGTTCGCTCGCACCACGGACCCGCGCCTCGCGCGCCAGGTCCCGCCGCGTCAGGTGCCCCAGCGGCCCCTCCCCCCACGACAGGGACAGGTGCCCACCCGCTACGGCCAGCCGGTCGACCCGCGCCTGGCCGGCTCCCCCTCGTTCCGCCGCACCGTCGGCGCCGAGATCGCCCGCCACGCCCAGCAGCACCAGGCCTACGCCGTCCCCCAGCGCCGCACCACCGCCGAGGACACCGCACTGGCCACCCTGCTGCGCTCCGCCAGCGCGAGTCCGCCCGCCAGGACACCCGGCCCGCCGACACCCCGGCCCCGCGCCAGGACTCCTGGATGCGCGCGGGCGTCTGGCCCGAGCAGCCCGCCGAACCCGGCCGCGGCGACGTCATCGAACAGCTCTCGTCCCGCCTGGTCAGCGCCAACCTCTGGGCCGTCGTCGAACCCCTGATCCCCCCGGCCAAGGTCCGCCGCCAGGGCGGAGGCCGCGGCCGCGTGTGCAACCGCTCCGTCTTCACCGCCATCGTCTTCGTGCTCTCGTCGGGCTGCGCCTGGCGCCACCTGCCCGCCTCCTTCGGCGTGACGGTGCCGACCGTGCACCGCCGGTTCCAGGAGTGGACCGACCTCGGCCTGTGGGTGCGCCTGCGCCGCGCCGCCGCCGAGGGTGCGTGCGGCACCGAGGAGCTCGACTGGATCCGTGCGGTGCTGGACGCGGCGGACCGGCGGGCGGCGAAGGCGGCCAGCTGATCCCTGTGGCTACGCCGGGGTCATCCTGAACAAGGGTGGCTCCGGCGTTTTCGCGCGCTCTGGTCCGTGCGCTGGGCTAACGACCGACCGTTCATCGCGTTCGTGACCGTTCATCGCGCTGGGGACCGCTCATCGCGCCGCGAACGGTTCAGCCACTCCTCGCGCTCGTCGAAGTACCGCAGCTCGGCGGCGTGCATCTCCTCGGTGACGACCCGCTCGACCCCGTGGAACTCGAACCGGTTGCCCGGCCCCGCCGCCAGCACCGCCAGCGGCCAGTCCCTGGTGTCCGCGTCCTCCAGGGCACGAATCCGCAGGTGCTCAGGAATCGCCTGGTAGGCCGCCCGCAGCACCGCGCGGTTGTCCTCGGTCTGGTTCCGGCGGAAGACCTCGACCGCCGCCAGGCATCGCTGCGTGGACGTCGGCCTGCCGTTGAGCTCCTCGATCGCGTCGCGGAGCTCCCCGAGCAGCCCCTCGGTGCTCAGCCAGCTCTGCGGCTCGTCGAAAGTCCACTCCATCAGCACGTCGGCCGACCCGCGCGCCCCCTGGGGCGGGCTTGTGGTCATCCGGCCCGACGCGAACCTCTGCGTCAGCTCGTCGAACGTCATCAGGCCCCAGCAGTCGACCATCCCGTCCGCGTACACGAACAGGTCGACGAGGCACCAGGCCTGCCCGTCGCTGACGAAGACGTGCCGCCAGGTCCCCTCGACGCGCTCACCGTCGACATCTCGCCACGTCCGTCTTTCCCCCATGCGCGAAGCGTAGGTCACACGTCGCTGATCCCCGCGTGGTACTTCGGCACCCTCACCGTGATCTTCGTGCCCAGCCCGCACGCCGTCTCCACCACGAGCCCGTACTCGTCCCCGTACACCCGCCGCAGCCGCTCGTCGATGTTCCCGAGCCCGATCCCCGCCGACTCGTCCACCTGCCCGGCGAGCGTCCGGCGCAGCTTCTCCGGGTCCATGCCGATGCCGTCGTCCTCGATGGTGATCTCGGCCTCGGCGCCGCTGTCGTTCGCGTAGATCTGGATGTGCCCCGGCTCGACCTTGCCCTCCATGCCGTGCCGCACCGCGTTCTCCACCAGCGGCTGCAGGCACAGGAACGGCACGGTCACCGGCAGCACCTCGGGCGCGACCTGCAGGGTCACCTTCAACCGCTCGCCGAAGCGGGCGCGTTCCAGCGCCAGGTACTGGTCGATCGACCGGAGCTCCTCGGCCAACGTGGTGAAGTCGCCGTGCCGCCGGAACGAGTAACGCGTGAAGTCCGCGAAGTCGAGAAGCAACGTTCGCGCGCGTTCGGGGTTGGTGCGGACGTACGACGCGATGGCCGACAACGAGTTGTAGATGAAGTGCGGCGAGATCTGCGCACGCAGAGCACGCACCTCCGCCTCGACCAACCGCGTCCGCGAGCGGTCGAGCTCGGCGAGCTCCAGCTGGCCTGCCGCCCAGCGGGCCACCTGGTTCGTCGCACGCACCAACCCCGCCGAGGCCTCACGCGAGTACGCCGCCAGGGTGCCGACGACGCGGCCCTCGACCGTCAGGGGTGCGACGACCGCGCAGTTGATCGGGCAGTTCGGCTCGGTGCAGCCGATGTCGTAGGCCTGGGTGCGGCCGGTCAGGAACACGTCCCCGGCCTGCGCCATGGCCTCCGCGGCGTGGTGCTCGGACACCCCTTCCCACGCCACGACCTCCGTCTCGTCGGTCAGCGCCAACGCAGGCGTGTCGAGCAACGTGCGCAGGTGGCGGGCGGACTTCTTCGCCGCGTCCGGGACCAGGCCGGCGCGCAGCGGGGGAGCGGCGGACCAGGCCGTGTGCAGCGTCTCGTAGGTGACGCGCTGGGCCTCGGTCGAGAGCGACTGCTTGTTGCGCGTGCCCCGCCACAGCACCAGCACCGCCGCTCCGCCGACGACCAGGATCGCCGCCGCGGTGAGGAAGTCCTGCATCTTCTACTCCTAGCTCCGCTCGTCGCCCAGTGAGGAAGAAGAGCCGGAGCCGTCCAGCCCGAGGTTCTCGGGCGCGTGCAGCTTGACCATCGTCCGCTGCACCCCCGACGGCACGTGCCGCTGGGTGAGCAGGGAGACCACGTACATGACCCCGAAGCCGAGCGGCACCGTCCACGCGGCGGGGCGGGACAGGAGCGTCTCGTACCAGGCGTCGCCGGTGTCGGTGAACATCGTGACCAGACCCGCGGTCAGCGCGGGCACACCGCCGGCGAGCATGCCCGCGATCGCGCCGACGGTCGTGATCCGCGTCGACCAGATCCCGAGCATCAGCAACGGGCACAGCGACGACGCCGCCACCGCGAACGCCAGGCCGACCATGTCCGCGACCGGCATTCCCGTCGACACGAACGTCATCGCGAGCGGCACTATGCCCGCGAGCACCGTGGAGATCCGGAACCCGCGCACGCCACCAAGACGCAGCACGTCCTGTGACAGCACACCGGCCAACGACACGACAAGACCCGATGACGTCGACAGGAACGCCGCGAACGCACCACCCGCGACCAACGCGCCGAGCAGTTCGCCACCTATGCCGTCGATCATCCGTGTGGGCAGCACGAGCACAACGGCGTCCGTCTGCCCGGTCATCAACAACTCGGGCGTGTACAGCCGTCCCAGAGCGCCGTACATCGGTGGCATCAGGTAGAACACCGACAACAGCCCGAGCACGATCAACGTCGTGCGCCGCGCCGCCGGTCCGTTCGGGTTGGTGTAGAAGCGCACGATCACGTGCGGCAGGCCCATGGTGCCGAGGAAGGTCGCGATGATCAGCGAGTAGGCGCCGTACAACGGGAACTGCTGCCCGCTCGACTCCGGCAGCGCCCACGTCGCGTTGGTGTTGTGCTCCATTGTGGACACGTGCGGCACCGCGGCGCCCTTGGGGAACGTGAACTCCGAGCCCTGCCCGATGCGGTGGTAGCCGGCCGTGAGCACGTGGCCGGTGTTCTCGACGCGCACCCCGTCGATCTCGCCGGTGCCCCTGATGGAGATCGACTGCTCGGCGTGGATCGTCGAGGGGTTCTGGAACGCGACCTCGGTGTCCTGCCGGAACGCCGGGAACTCCGGCTTGGTCAGCGACTCGGCGCCGTGCACCTGCCAGGCGACGACCAGGAACACGATCGGCACGGTGATCGCGGTCAGCTTGAGCCAGTACTGGAACGCCTGCACGAACGTGATCGACCGCATCCCGCCGGACATCACGTTCACCGTCACGACACCCGCGACGATCAGCGCGCCCACCCAGTCCGGCGCGCCGGTCACCGTGTTCAGGGTCAGCCCGGCACCCTCCAGCTGCGGCAGCAGGTACAGCCACCCGATCGCCAGCGCGAGCGCCGACGCGACCGCCCGCACCCCGCGCGACCGGAACCGGGCCTCGGCGAAGTCCGGCAGCGTGTAGGCACCGGACCGGCGCAACGGCGCCGCGACCATCGTCAGCAGCACCAGGTAGCCGGCGGTGTAGCCGACCGGGAACCACAGCATGTCCGGCCCGTAGGCGAAGATCAGCCCGGCGATGCCCACGAACGAGGCCGCCGACAGGTACTCGCCGCCGATCGCGGAGGCGTTCCACCACGGCGACACCGTGCGCGAGGCGACGTAGAAGTCCGACGTCGTGCGCGAGACCCGGAGCCCGTAGGCGCCGACCAGGATCGTGCCCAGTGCGACGACCAGCACCGCCACGACGGCGTACCCACTCGTCATGGACGTTCGACCAGCTCCGCGAACTCGCGCTCACTGCGCTCGGCCTGCCGCACGTAGAACCAGCCGGCCAGCAGCAGCATCGGGAACGTCGCCACGCACAGCAGGAACCACGGCAGCCCGAGCCCGAACACCCGCATCCCGCCGAGCTCCGGCTCGATCGCGAACATCAGCGGCAGCAGTCCCAGCGACCCGCACACCACGAAGCACACCGACAGCCCGAGCCGGCGTTGCGCGCGGATCAGCGTGCGCATGTAGACGGCACCGAGCTCGCTCTGCTCGTTGATCTCGCGGGTGCCGGAGTACGGCCGGCGGGCCCGCGGCGCCCTCGTGCGGGGGCTCGTCACCACCACGCGCTGGGTCGGCCGCTGGGTCGGTCTGTGGGGCGGTCTCCCCGGTGGCGGCGGCGTGGTCACGACCCCAGCCCGTTCCTCGGTTGCGCGGAACCACCGCCACCGGCGGACGCGGCGTGGCCGGAGACCGGTGTCGGACGGGCGCGGCGCACGAGCAGCTGGCGCAGGTGGCGGGCGTGCCTGCGGCTGACCGGCAGCACCGCGCCGCCGATCGTGACGCTGAGGTGCCCCTCCTCCAGCCGCAGCTCGTCGATGTGGCCGAGCGAGACCAGGTGGCTGCGGTGGATGCGCACGAAACCGGCGCTGCGCCAGCGTTCCTCCAGGCCGTTGAGCGCCGCGCGGACCAGGCCGCTGCCGGTCGCGGTGTGCAGCCGGGCGTAGTCGCCGTGCGCCTCCACGTACCGGATGTCGGCGAGCCGGATGAACCGCGTGACGCCGCCGAGCTCGACCGGGATGACCTCGTCGCCCACCTCGGGCGGCGTGGCGTTCGCGGCGCGGGCGCGGGGGCGGCGGGCTCGGCGGCGTTGCGGGAGTCCCACACCTCGTGCACGATCCGGTGCACCGACTCGGCGAGCCGCTCCTGGCGCACCGGCTTGAGCAGGTAGTCCACCGCCTTGAGCTCGAACGCCTCCACCGCGGGCTGCTGGTGCGCCGTCACGAACACCACGGGCGGCGGCTGCGCGAAGCGGGAGAGCACGCGGGCGAGGTCGAGACCGTCCAGGCCGGGCATGCGGATGTCGAGGAACACCGCGTCCAACGGCTGGCCCGCGTCCATCGCGCGGTGCAGCACCCGCAGCGCCTTGGTGGCGTCGGTGACCGCTTCCACGTGCGCGATGCGCGGATCGGAGCGCAACAGGTAGGTGAGGTCTTCCAGCGCGGGCGCCTCGTCGTCGACGGCGAGCACCCGCAGCGAGCGCTCGAGGCTGCCACGTCGATCCGGCCCCTCGCACAGGGGGCACGGCAGACCTGAGGTCATTCGAGATCGAGTCCAAACTGTGTACGGCCGATCCTCACGTGGAGCGAGTGGACCACGCTCGGTCATCGCGCGCCTGGTGAGCCGAGGGCGTCGGATACGCGATCATGCCCGCTCACGGAGGGTGACCGGCTGCGGGGGTCCGGTTGCGCACCGTGTGCACGACGACCACGCTCCTCCCGTCCCGGAAAGCCCGATCCGGCGCATCATCCGACAGGTGGAGGACGTGCGGGAACCCTCCGAACGGGTGTGTCTCGCGGGAAGGGCGCACGCGGCTATCACCGAGCGTGCAGTTGCCTGGTCACGTGCCTGATCGGGCTCAGGACGGCCGGAGCGCTCTCGGCTGGGCCGCCAGCGCGTCACCGAGCGTGATCTCCAGCTCGATGAACGACTCCTCGGCACGCCGGGCCGCCACGCTCACCGAGGCGGCGGCGGCCGGGCCGATCAGCCTGCGGGTGGGCGCGCGCAACGCCTGGATCGCCTCTGACCACTGGTTCGAGAGCTTGGCCAGACCGCTCAGCGTGTCGACGAGCTCGTCGGTGTTGTCCGGCGGTGACGCGATGATCTCCGCCAGCCGGTCGCGCAGCGCGTCCAGTGCCGGGTCCACTTCAATCCTCCCGTTGTGCGGCGCCAGTGGGCGGGCGCGGCTGTTGAGGACAAGCGCGGACATTTCCCCCACTGGTGCAACACCATATCTCGACCATCGAGGTCCAGTGCAATGATGTTGCCTCAACCGGACCACCCGGTCAATCGCGCACCCATTCCGTCTCAGCACGGCCTTGTCTCAACTGGCCACCACTTATGATGGCTAGTTGAAATGTGACGCTTTCGACGTTTAGAACCTGGCAAACGGCGCAACGTCGGCTTTTCCTGCCTGGTAGACCCAGGCCAAGCCCGAAGTGCACGGTCGAATCGACATGGTCCGGACCATCCGGCGGCCGCATTGAGTCCGGTGGTGCCGCGCCTTCTCTGCAGCGGTATTAACTCTTTTGTCCCACAGCGCGGCGGCCGTGTGTGCGGGCCGTGGCCGAGTTCAGTCGTTCGGGTTCAACAGGGTTTTCGAACGGTCCCCGGCCCGGTCGCGGAACCGACTCGGCGTGGGTGCCACGGCGAGTAGTTCGACTCGTGACGGCCAATGGGCGGCCGAAAGGACGACGCCGGGTTGTGCGCGTCGCCGCCGTGCTGCGGATCAGCCTCACCAGGGCGATGGTCCCTGCCTGACCACGGTGAGGGCGCCGGGCGCGGTGGCCGGCCAGATGTCGATCCGGTAGCTGAAGTGGTCGCCGGGTGCGTCCGGGTAGGAGCCGGCGGGGGGAGCTGACGGGACGTAGGAGACTCGCGCGCGGTACCGGCCAGGCGTCACGGTCAGCGCGTCCTCGGGCCGGGGCAGCTCCGCGCAGCCGACGATCGACACGACCCCGGTCAGCACGTCGAGGTCGGCTTCCACGACGTGCTCGGCCTCGACGGCCAGGTGCGGCGGGCGGGCGTGGACCGCCAGGACCGTTTCGACGAGGTCCGCACGCGCTGTCCCCACCGAGATCGAGTGCGGTTCCAGCCCGATCCGGTGCACGTGGACCGCGTCCGCGGTCCAGCCGCCAGGGGGACGCTCGGAATCCACCGCCGCTCCGGCGCGCATCACCCGGTCGTGAGCGTCCGCGTCCTGGACGGAGAACTGCTCGTGGTCGGCGACCAGGACGACGTGCTTCACCGCGATCATCGCCCGCCTACAGCCTGCCCACGTCCGTGATCGTCAGCGCCGCCTCACCCAGCTCGTCCGACTCCGCCAGGTCCACCTCGGCGTTGAAGCCCCAGTCCTTGTCCCCGGCCGGGTCCTCGAAGATCTGCCGGCACACCCAGCGCTCCGGCTCGACGTTGATGATCAGGAACGCCGGGCCGCGCGCGTTCGGGCCGGTGCCGATGTCCGAGTGCTCCTCGAAGTACGGCTCCAGGGCGTCCATCCACTCCTTGGCGGTCCAGCCGGACTCGTGGTCCAGCTCGCCGAGCGAGTACCAGTCGCGGCGGGCGGCGAGCTCGACGCGGCGGAACAGGGCGTTGCGGACCAGCACGCGGAAGGCGCGGGTGTTGCGGGTGACGGCGGGCGGCTGGTCCACGCGGACCTCCTGCACCGTGCCGTCGGGGTTGGTGAGCTTCTCCCACTCGTCGATCAGGGAGGAGTCGACCTGGCGGACGAGCTCGCCCAGCCACGAGATCAGGTCCTGCAGCTCCTCGGTCTTGGCCTCCTCGGGCACGGTCTGCGACAGCGCCTTGTAGCCGTCGGCCAGGTACCGCAGCACGAGGCCCTCGGAGCGGGCCAGGCCGTAGAACGAGACGTACTCGGTGAACGTCATCGCGCGCTCGTACATGTCGCGCACGACGGACTTGGGGGACAGGTGGTAGTCGCCGACCCACGGATGGCCACGCCGGTAGGTGAGGAACGCCGCCTCCAGCAGCTCCTCCAGCGGCTTGGGGTAGGTGACGTCCTCCAGCAGCTCCATCCGCTCGTCGTACTCGATGCCCTCGGCCTTCATCGCGCCGATCGCCTCGCCGCGGGCCTTGTGCTCCTGCGCGCCCAGGATCTGCCTCGGGTCGTCCAAAGTGGACTCGATCACCGACAGCACGTCCAGGGCGTAGCCGGGGGCCTCGCGGTCCAGCAGCTCGATCGCGGCGAGTGCGAACGGCGACAGCGGCTGGTTCAGCGCGAAGTTGAACTGCAGGTCCATCGTCAGCCGGAAGTCGTCGCCGGAGCGTTCCACGACGCCCGCCGCGACCAGGGCCCGGTACATCGCCAGCGCGCGCTTGATGTGCTTGAGCTGCTTCGGGCGGTCCTCGTGGTTGTCCTCCAGCAGGTGCCGCATCGCCGCGAACGCGCCACCGGCCGGGCGGCCGATCACGTTCAGCAGCATCGCGTGCGAGACCTGGAACGACGACGTCAGCGGCTCCGGCTCGGCGCCCACGAGCCGTTCGAACGTCGACTCGCTCCACGACACGAACCCGTCGGGCGCCTTCTTGCGGACGATCTTGCGCTTCTTCTTCGGGTCGTCGCCCGCCTTCAGCACCGCCTTGCGGTTCTCGACCTCGTGCTCGGGCGCCTGCACGACGACAGTGCCGACGGTGTCGTAGCCCGCCCGGCCGGCGCGACCCGCGATCTGGTGGAACTCACGGGCCTTCAGGATCCGGGTTCGGGTGCCGTCGTACTTCGACAGCGCGGTGAACACGACCGTGCGGATCGGCACGTTGATGCCGACGCCGAGGGTGTCCGTGCCGCAGATGACCTTCAGCAGGCCCGCCTGCGCGAGCTGCTCGACCAACCGGCGGTACTTGGGCAACATGCCCGCGTGGTGCACGCCGATGCCGTGCCGCACCAGCCGCGAGAGCGTCTTGCCGAAGCCGGAGGAGAAGCGGAAGCCGCCGATCAGTGCGGCGATCGCCTCCTTCTCCTGCTTGGTGGCGACGTTGACGCTCATCAGCGACTGCGCGCGTTCCAGCGCGGCGGCCTGGGTGAAGTGCACGACGTAGATCGGCGCCTCACGGCCGTGCAGCAGATCCTCGATCGTCTCGTGCAACGGCGTGAGGACGTACTGGAAGTTCAGCGGCACCGGGCGCTGCGCCGAGCGGACCACGGCGGTCGGCCTGCCGGTGCGCCTGGTCAGGTCCTTCTCGAAGAACGTGACGTCGCCCAGCGTCGCCGACATCAGCAGGAACTGCGCCTGCGGCAGCTCGATCAGCGGCACCTGCCACGCCCAGCCCCGGTCGGGCTCGGAGTAGAAGTGGAACTCGTCCATCACGACCTGGCCGACGTCGGCGGTCACGCCGTCGCGCAGCGCGATGTTCGCGAGGATCTCCGCGGTGCAGCAGATGATCGGCGCCTGGTCGTTCACCGAGGCGTCGCCGGTCATCATGCCGACGTTCTCCGGCCCGAACACCTCGCACAGCGCGAAGAACTTCTCCGAGACCAGCGCCTTGATCGGCGCGGTGTAGAAGCTGCGCTGGTTGCCGGCCATGGCGACCAGGTGCGCCCCGATGGCCACCAGGCTCTTGCCCGACCCCGTGGGCGTGCTCAGGATGACGTTCGCCCCCGAGACGAGCTCGATGACCGCCTCCTCCTGCGCGGGGTACAGCTCCAGGCCGCGCTCGGCGGCCCACCCGGAGAAGGTGTCGAACAGTTCGTCTTCGTCGGCGATCGAGGTGAGCCGGTCCGTGAGTGCAGTCATCGCGGGTGAACTATAGGTGGTACGCGTACTCGGTGAACTCCCAGTCGGTCACGAACCGCTGGAACCGGGCCACCTCCTCCCACTTGAAGTCCACATAGGACCGCACGAAGTCCTTGCCCAGCACCTCGACCATCGCCGTGTCCTCCTCCAGGTAGGCCAGGGCGTCCGGCAACGTGGCGGGCAGCGTCGGGGCCTTCGACGGGTCGTAGCCGTAGCCCGCCGAGGGCCGCGGCGGGTCGATCCGGTCGCGAATGCCCAGGTAGGTGGCGGCGATGAGGCCCGCGATGCCCAGGTACGGGTTCGCGCTCGCGTCACCGAGGCGCAGCTCCAGCCGGGTGGTCTCGCCGCGTTCGGCCGGCACCCGCAGCATCGCGCTGCGGTTGTCGAGCCCCCAGTCGATCAGCCACGGCGCGAGCGAGTCCGGCCCGAACCGCTTGTAGGAGTTGACCGTCGGGTTGAGCAGCGCGGCCAGCGCCGGGGCGTGGGTGAGGATGCCGCCGATCGCCCAGCGCGCCTCGTCCGACAGGCCGTGCGAGGTGCCGGCGGCCTGGAACGCGTTGCGGCCGTCCTTCTCGTGGCAGGACAGGTGCAGGTGGAAGCCGGAGCCGCCGCCCTCGTTGAACGGTTTGGCCATGAACGTCGCCAGCCTGCCCTCGCGCCGGGCGAGCTCCTTGACCGACGTCTTGAACCGGAAGGCCCGGTCGGCCGCGTCCATCGCCGGCGAGTGCACCAGGTTGATCTCGAACTGGCCGCCGGCGTACTCGTGGTTCCCGCCGGTGGTCTGCAGGCCGGCCGAGCTCAATGTTCGAAGAGTTCTCAGCAGATGACCGTCCGAGTCGCCGCGGCGCCCGGTCGCGTAGACGTTGCCCGGCTCGTCGCAGTACGGCCGCCACCCGTTCGGGCGATCTTCGTCGGGCTCGCAGAGGAAGTACTCCAGCTCGGGCCCGATGACCGGCGAGAGACCGGTGGTCTCGAACACCTCCAGCGCCCGTCGCAGCACCTGCCGCGGTGACTCGTCGACAGGTCTTTCGTCAGCGGGGCTCACCGCGTCGCCGATGCACCAGGCCACGCCCGGCTCCCACGGGATGGGCAGGAGCGTGTCGAGGTCGGGGACCACGACCACGTCGGGCAGCCCGGCGTCGAGCACCCCGCCGTTCTCGGTGGTCTTGCCGCCCGGCGTGGTGCTGTACACGGCCCGGCAGAACGACAGCCCGCGCTGGGTCACCGCCGGTAGGTGCTCGACGAGGACGTCACGGCCCCGATCCGTGCCGAGCAGGTCGGGGAAGACGACGCGCACCACGTCGATGCCGTCCTCGCCGAGTCTCGCCGCGAGTTCCCGTGTCACCTGTTCACCGACCACGTCAAAGCACCTTTCCGGCACAGTGTGTCGCTGGCGCGGAGGGGATAACGTTGTGGGGCAAACGCTATCGACCCGTCCGTGGAGCGAAGACCGTGATCGGTCTCAGCTGGGTGGCTCCACACTCATCGTCCACCACGGGGCAACAGTCCGTAACTGGACGGGTGACGACCGTCACGAGATCATGCACGATGTGGCATCGTGATCAAAGCGCTAGAAGACTCGCACCGGATCGAAACCACCAGGTCGAAGACATAGTTCGGAACCGCAAGTATTGTGCCGGGAACACCTGAGCTCGAGCACGGGAGACTTTGAGTTGTCTGGTCACCACACGATTGCCGAGACCGAGAAGGCCGTCCAGGCCAAACTCGGTGCGGTGCCGCTCCATCGCGAGCAGATGGCGGCGGTGTCGAACATCCACCGCGCCGCCACCGCGATCCGCCAGCACCTCGAGAACTCGGTGCTGCGCACCAGCGATCTGACCTGGACCGGCTTCGTCGTGCTCTGGGTCGTGTGGATCTGGGGCGAGATGGAGACGCGCTACGTCGCCGAGGAGGCCGGCATCTCCAAGGGCACCCTGACCGGCGTCGCCAAGACGCTGCAGTCACGAGGCCTGCTGGAGCGCATGGGCCACCCGACCGACGGGCGCCTCGCGGTCCTGCGTCTCACCCCTGAGGGTGAAGAACTGATGGCCGACCTCTTCCCCAAGTTCAACGAGGAGGAGGTCTTCGTCAGCGACCCGCTGGAGTCGTCGGAGGCCCAGTCGCTGGCCGAGATGCTGCGCCGCATGGTCACGCACCTCGAGGCCAACGGCGAGCAGCGGCGCCTCGACCTGCGGGGCGACACGCCGTTGCCACCGCGCCGCTCCGGCCGGCGCGCCAAGCACGGCTGACCCGGACGTCCGCGAGACCTGAGGCCGGGGGAGTCACCGCTCCCAGGCCCAGGTCACGCGCGAGGGCGGTCTGCCTGTGCGGGGAATCACCACCCCGCGGCGGACCGCCCCTTTCGGCGTGTCAGAGCAAGCTCAGCACCCGCGCGTGCAGCGTGTCGACGTGGTCCTCGGACTCCGGCTTCATCAGCACGCTGCGCAGCACCCGCGCACCGTCCACATCGGCCGTGACCTCGGGATGCCGGGCCGCGAACGCCTCCTTCGAGGCGCGCGCCACGCTCAGGAACACCGGGTCGACGGCGGCGTTCATGCCGGTCTCCATCACCCGGTGCGACGCACTGTCCACAGCCGACAGCACCAACGGGCTGGTCCGCGGGAAGTACGTGACGATGTCCAGCTCGGGCTCCTGGTAGAGCTCCAGCGCGTCGGACGCGCGGATCAGGTCCGCCCACCGCACGGCAGCGCGCCGTCCGGCCGCGAGCACCTCGCCCAGGCCGTCGCGGGTCAGCGGAAGCAGCTTCAGCGTGAGCCACAGCCCGGCGGCCGCCGCGCCGGCCCGTGAGCACTCCAGGCTGATCTCACCGAGGTGCATCTCGTCCGAGGTGAAGTACGTGTAGGGCGAATCGTGCAGGTAGAAGCGGCCCACGGTCGGGTCGCGGAACAACACCGCACCACAGCCGTAGGGCTGCAGGCCGTGCTTGTGCGGGTCGACCACCACGGAGTCGCACGAGGCGATGGCCTCCCACGGCTCCGGCGCCAGATCGGTGCCCGCCAGCAAGGTGAAGAAGCCGCCGTACGCACCGTCCACATGCACCCGCACGTCGTAACGGCGTGCGACTTCCAGCACAAGATGCACCGGTTCGATGGCACCCAAAGCGGTAGTTCCGGGTGTGACTACGACCGTTCCGACCTTCCCACCCCGCAAAAGCGTGTCAAGGGCGTCCAAATCCATGCGCCCGCGACCGTCCACGGGCACAGGGAAACCCTCGATGCCGAGCACGCCGCACATGCGCGAGTGTGTGTAGTGCGCCTCAGAGGAGTACGCGACACCACGGCCCGGATGGAGCGAACGGGCGACGAACAACGCCTCCAGGTTGGCGATCGTGCCGCTGGAGGTCAGGTGGCCCAGGTGCTGCTCGCCGTAGCCGAACATCTCCGCGAGCCCGGCCACGACCTCGCGCTCCATCGCCGCGGTGGCGGGGCCGCCGTCCAGGGCGTGGTTGTTCGGGTTGATCAGCATCGCCGACAGGTAGCCCACGACGGCGGCCGGGTGCGGCGGCTTGAGCATCTGGCCCGCGTAGCGCGGGTGGAAGAACGGGTAGTTGTCGCGCAGCCGGTCCTGCAGCTCCGCGAGCGCCGAGCCGAACACCGCGGGGTCGACCTGGAGGGACGGGTGGGGTGTGAAGGCGCCGAAGTCGGCGGTCCACTTCTCGTGGTTGGCCAGCGCCTCGTTGAGCCAGTGCTGAAGGTCCACCGCACACCCCACCCGTCCGATCCGGTTGTTCGAATTCGGACGTTACGGCAGACCCCAGCGCGAAGACGAGCCGTTGGCCGTCACATCACGCGGTGCGACGTTCGGACGAGTCCCCTTGCGACTGACGACGGCCGTCTGCCCCCGGCGCAACGGCAGGACGATGGCCGAACCGCGCTGCTGGTGGTCCAGCCGCCGGCCCCACGAGTCGCGCACGTCGATCTCACCGGTGATGCCGTGGTCGAGCACCAGCGGCGACCCGGCCTCCGAGTGCACCTGCACCCAGTCGGTCCGTCCGCCCGACCGTGACGCGTCGACCAGGAACGCGCCTTGTGTGCGCAACGACGAGATGGACGCCTCAGCCCACGTCTGCGACACGGACGGGAACACGCGCACGACGTCGTTGTGCGACTGGACCATCATCTCCAGCACGGCCTGGCCGGACATGAGCGGCGACTCGATCGCGAGGTTGCCGCCCTCGCGGTAGAAGGAGTTCTCGGTCAGCACCGCGTTCGCCCCGACCTGCTTGCGGTCGAGGAAGTGGCGGAGGAACGCCAGCGCCTCCTCCGGCCGTCCCATTGCCGACGCCATCGCGGACGCGGCGCCGTAGCTGTAGCCGGCCCACGCCTCCCGGCGCGACACCCAGTGGTCGAACGTCGTCGCGATCAGGTCCCGGTGCTCGGCCATGTCCCAGGTCAGCTCGCGCAACGGGTAGAACCACAGCAGGTGCGAGAAGTGCCGGTGCGAGTCGTTGAGCGCCACGTCCTTGCCGATCAACGCGCCGTTCGGGCCCAGGTGGTAGGGCACGAGCCGGTTCAGCACGTCACGCCAGCGCGGGTTCTCCTCGATGGACAACAGCGTGCGCACACCCCAACGGATCAACGAGAGGTCATACGTGGTGTCCGTGGCGTTGGCGTACTCCGGTGAACGGGTCTCCGGCAGGTGCAGCTTGCCGTCGGCGCCCTCCACGAGGAACCGCGCGTAGTAGTTGACCGCCTTCGTGAGGATCGGGAAGAGAACGTCCTTCAGGATCTTCTTGTCCATCGTGTGCCGGTAGCCCAGCCACACGTTGTGGCACGCCCACAGAAGATTGCCCGTGTGGTCGTTCGGCGCCACGCCGGGCACACCGCAGTAGCGCGGCCCGGAGCGCAACGTCCGGTCGCCGGGGTGGCAGATCGCGTAGGAGTTGCCGTCGCGGTAAGCCGGGTTGACGTTGCGTTCGAGGTGGTGCTCGTAGCGCTTCAACGTGGTCGTCACGGCGTCGAGCTCGTGGTGGTTCGAGCCGTTGACCAGCGGGTACGAGATCTGGACGTTGAGGTTCCACCACACAGCGGTCCAGCTGTTGCCCTGCTCCGGGAACCACGGCCCCCACTCGCTGATCACGGGCGCGTCGGCGCGGGTGGCGGCGGCCATCTTGTAGAGCTGCAACCAGTAGAACCGCTGCACGAGCTTGTCCGGCACCGAGACCAGCGACTTGGCGTAATACGCGTTCCACCAGCGGCGATGTTGCAGCAGCAGTACCTCGAACGGGATCGCCAACGCCGTGCGCACCTCACGGATCGCATCGGACGTATGCGTCTCCGCGGGGTGTGTGTACGCCACGTGAGCCGCGAACCGGCCGTCACGCGTCGACCAGGCCGTTGTGTAGCCACCACCCGCGTGCAACGGCTGCGCGGCGTACGAGACGCCGTTCGCGGTCCCGAGCGTGGGCGCGGGGTTGGCGGTGTAGTCCGCCGGCCTGCGGATCTGGCGGGTCGTCGAGGACTCCAGCGGCTGGAAACCCCACGTCACGGCGCCGCGCACGGACGCGAGGAACGTGCTGCGCGCGTTGTGCACCAGCATCGTGAAGGTGGCGCTGCCCTGCGTGGTGGTCACCGAGCCGGTGAGCTCGGCGTTCCACAGGTCGAGCGTCCAGTCCACGGCGGTGATCGCGCCCGCGAACCGCAGCGTCAGGTACCCGATCGGCAGTCTGGACAGGCCGATCGCGGCCTCCCAGTGTTCGCGCTGGTCTTGGACCTCGGAGTGGCTGAGCATGAGCTTCAGCTCGTTCGGAGTGCGCCCGGCGTAGACCTGCACGCCCAGGAATCCATTGGCCAGAAAGGGACTATCGCCCCAGTTCGCCGGGAGCCGCCTCCATTCCATCCGAGCGTCCTGGACCACGTCGCGGTGCACGCGGTGACCCGATGTATCGGGGATGGTCGGCGCTGCGACCGAGGTGCCCGCCCCCAGTGCGGATGCCCCCACGGCCGCGCCCGTACCGTACAGAAAGGTTCTACGCGACAGCTCTGTCACTGTTCGTCCCTCCGTGCCGTGGCGGCGGCGGAACGGATCTAACCGCAGAATTCATCCGATGACTAGCGACGCTGTGACGACCACCGCGCTGTTGCCCTCAAATCGTTGTTGCACAGTCCTAGCCACAGCTGACGTCCGGCAATTAGCGTCTCGGCTCATGTCACCTGTTGCCATGCACATGAGCGACGGTCTCCTGAACGCGCCGGTCTCGGTCGTCTTCCTCGTCGTCGCAGCGCTCGGCGTGGGGTTCGCGCTGGTCAAGTCCCGTGCCGACCTCGACGACCGGACGGCGCCGATGGCGGGCCTGGTGGCCACGTTCATCTTCGCCGTGCAGATGATCAACTTTCCGATCCTGCCCGGCGCCTCCGGTCACCTGCTCGGCGGCGCGCTCGCGGCGATCCTGGTCGGCCCCTACGTCGGCGCGCTGTGCGTGACGATCGTGCTGGTGGTGCAGGCGCTGCTGTTCGCGGACGGCGGCTTGACCGCGTTGGGTGCCAACATCACGAACATGGCGCTGATCGGCACCGCGACCGGCTTCCTCGTCGCCGTGGCGCTGCGGAGGTTCGCCGCGAAGGGCAAGGGCGGGCTCGCGGCCGTCGCGTTCGTCTCGGCGTTCGTCAACACCGTGGTCGCGGCGACCGGCTTCGTGGCCGAGTACGCGATCGGCGGTGTCGGTGGCGTCGAGATCGGCAAGGTCGCGCTGCTGATGTGGGGCCTGCACGCGCTGATCGGCATCGGCGAGGGCCTGATCACCGCCGTCACGGTCACGTCGGTCGCGTCGATCCGGCCGGATCTCGTCCACCTGCTGAAGGGCGGCGCCAAGCCGCTGGAGGTGCGGTCGTGAAGAAGTTCTCCATCGGGTTCGCGGTGGTGTCGCTGCTGATCGCGGGTGTGCTGTCGTACTTCGCCTCCGGCGACCCGGACGGGCTGGACAAGACGGTCGAGGACACCGGGATCGCCGAGCACGCGCAGGAGCACCCGTTCGCGGGCAGCACCTTCGCCGACTACGCGCTGGGCGGCGACGACCGGTTCACCGGCCTCGCGGGCGTGCTCGGCGTGGTGGTCGTGCTGGCGCTGTCGTTCGGCTTGTTCTGGGTGCTGCGCAAAAAGACCAAGGCATGAGCGGGAGCCACCACGTCCTGCACCACGCCGGTGACTCACCGGTGCACCGCCTCGCACCCCACGTGAAGATCCTCGTGGCGTTCGGGGCGGTGCTGGGCGTTGTGGCGACCCCGCGCACGTGGTTCCCGGTCTTCGGCCTCTACCTCCTGGTGCTCGTCGCCGTGTGGGCGATAGCACGCGTCTTGCCGTGGTGGTTCCTCAAGCGCGCGGTGATCGAGGTGCCGTTCGTGGTGCTCGCGTTCCTGTTGCCGATCTTCGGCACGGACCCGCGCACGGACTTCCTCGGACTGTCGGTGTCGGTCGAGGGCACGCTCGCCGGCTGGAACATCCTGGTCAAGGGCACGCTCGGGGTGCTGGTCAGCCTGACGCTGGCGGCCACGACGGCACCCGGCGACCTGCTGCGGGGCCTGCAGCGGTTGCGCGTCCCGGCACCGCTGATCATGATCGCCACGCTGATGCTGCGCTACGGCGAGGTCGTGGTCGGTGAGGCGAGGCGGATGCGGATCGCGCGGATCTCCCGCGGTGACGACCCGCGGTTCCTGTGGCAGGCGGGCGCGCTGGCGCGGTCGGTCGGCACGCTGTTCATCCGGTCCTACGAACGCGGAGAGAGGGTGCACCTCGCGATGGTGTCGCGCGGCTGGACCGGCCGGCCGGGAGGCTCGGCCACGATCGTCCCCGAAACCCCTGCCGCCCCGGCGTTGCACGTCTCGAAGCTCGCCTTCGCCTACCCGGACGGCCACCAGGCGCTGTTCGGCGTGGACCTGCGGGTCGAGCGCGGCGAACGGGTCGCGGTGCTCGGCCCGAACGGCGCCGGCAAGACCACGTTCGCGTTGCACCTCAACGGAGTCCTGTCCGGTGGCTCCGGCACGGTCTCGATCGCGGGCCTGGACGTCACCAAGGCCAACCTGCGCGAGATCCGCCGCCGCGTCGGCCTGGTCTTCCAGGACCCGGACGACCAGCTCTTCTGCCCGACGGTCCGCGAGGACGTCGCGTTCGGCCCGCAGAACTTCGGCATGTCCGATGTGGACGACCGGGTGCGCGATGCGTTGCAGGCGGTGGGGATGGAGTCGGTCGCCGACCGCTCGCCGTTGCACCTGTCCGGCGGTCAACGGCGCCGGGTCGCGCTCGCCTCGGTGCTCGCGTGCGACCCGGAGGTCCTGGTGCTGGACGAGCCGTCGGCGAACCTGGAACCCGTGGCCCGCCGCGAGCTCGCCGAACTCCTGCTCGGCCTGGGCCGCACGATGCTGATGGTCACCCACGACCTGCCGTTCGCGCTGCAGATCTGCCCGCGCAGCGTGCTGGTCGACGACGGCGTGGTCGTCGCGGACGGACCCACCCGCGAGCTCCTCGCCGACGCCGACCTGCTCGCGCGCCACCGGCTCGAACTGCCCTACGGCTTCCGGCTCGACTGAAGCCCGTTGGTCACGATCTCCAGCAGCAGCGCGGGGTTCGCGCCCTCGTGCAGGCTCTGCAGCATCCCCTTCAGCAACGCCACCAGGTCCTTGGTGGTCACGTCCGCCCGCACCGCCCCGGCCGCCTGAGCCCGTTCCAGCAGCCCGCCCAGCGCCGCGTGCAACTGGTCCCGCAGCTCCGACGGCACGGCGATCGCGTCGGACAGGTCCCGCTTCGCCGCCGCCTCGTCCGCCATCCGCCCGAGGAACGCGAACAGCGCCGCGCCGGGATCGCCGGACGGCGTCGACGCCGACTCGATCATGGCTGACACCCGCGCGTCCGTGACGGCCTGGAACAGCGCCTGCTTGGTCGGGAAGTGCCGGTAGACCGTGCCGGGCCCGACGCCGGCATGCGCGGCGATCTCGTCCAACGGCACGTCGATGCCCTTCGACGCGAACAGCTCCCGTGCCGCAGCCAGCACTTTCTCGCGGTTCCGTGCGGCGTCGGCCCTCATCGTTGCCAACCGGGGCGTTCGTTCCGTATCGTCACAACCGGGGTCACCGTTCCGATTCTAGAGATGGGGGCACGACCGATGGCACGCACACCGGCGGAGATCGTCGAGCACGTCCGCAGGCAGGTCGCGGGGGAGCAGGGGCACGACTCGTTCGCGGACCTCTTCACCGAGGACGGCGTGATGGCGTACCGGTTCCCGGCGCCGTTCCAGCAGCCGGAGATCAAGGGCCGCACCGAGATCCGCGCCTACTTCGACCGGATGCGCGGCGCACGGGTCCGGGAGAAGATCGAGGTCCAGCACGTCGAGGCGATCACCCGGCTCACCGACGACCCGGACGTGGTCGTCGCCGAGATCACGCACAAGGGCTGGTCGAAGGTGAAGCAGGACTACTACACGTTCACCGCGATCGGGATCATCCACCTGCGCGACGGCGAGATCGCGCGGTACGACGACTACATGAACCCGTTGCTACTGACCGAGTTGCTGGGCGCCTGACGCACGGTTCCTGCGCTCTGCCAGCACCGCGGCCAGGTACTGGTACGGGTGGACCTGCTCGGCGCGCGGCGACCGGACGGCCACACCGACGTTGTCCGCGAGCCGCGCGCCGAGATCGGCCCGCGTCTGCTCGCTGAGCTCGTGGTAGCGCCCCAAGTACTGCCGCACGGCCAGCACCAGCTCGTCCGACAGCTGCGACAGGTCGAGCCCGCTCGCCCACTCCGCCAGCAGCGGCGGCATCTCCACCGGCGAGACCGTCTGCTTCGGCGCCCGCGTGTGCACCACGACCGTGCCGGCCAGGTAGTCGCCGACCCGCTTGCCCTGCGCGGAGAACAGCGACACGAACAACGCCACCGCGCCGCCCAGCCCGAGCGCCCAGAAGTCCACGAAGAACCCGCCGAGCGCGCGCACCAGGGCGTGCCGGAACCGGATGGAGCCGCCGTCGTCACGGACCACCCGCAAGCCCATGACGACCTTGCCCAGCGACCGGCCGCGCGACAGCGACTCGACCGCGGTCGGATAGCCGATGAGCACGGCGATGGTCAGCGACAACGCGAGTGCCGACGACAGCGCGCTGTCCAGGTCGACCGGCGACAGCAGGAACACGCCGAGCAACAACAGGAACTGCACGAGCACGTCGAACGTGAACGCGACCGCCCTGCTGGCCAGCCGCGCCACGCGCAGGTCCAGAACTACCGCTTCACCGGTGACGAGGTCCCCCACGCGGATAGTGTGACTCATCGTGGATCTGGACGTGTTCATCGAGCGCAACCGCGCGTCGTGGGAGCGGCTCGACCAGCTGGTCGGCCGGTCGGGCCGGCTCAGCGGGCCCGAGGCCGACGAGCTGATCGAGCTCTACCAGCGCACCACGACGCACCTGTCGACCGTGCGCAGCCAGACGCCGGACGTGGCGACCGTGGAACGTCTGTCCTCACTGGTCGCCCGTGCGCGCGCGGCGGTGACAGGCACGCACACGCCCGCATGGCGCGTCTTCACCCGCTTCTTCACCCATCGGTTCCCCGCCGCGGTCTACCTCGGCTGGCGCTGGTGGGTGCCGGCCGGTGTGCTGTTCTACCTGCTCACCGGCATCATGGCGGCCTGGATCGCGTCCAACCCGGACGTGCAGGCGATGATCGCCGCGCCGGACGAGCTGCGCGAGATGACCAAGGTCGGCGGCGGCTACGAGGCCTACTACTCCAGCGACCCGGCCGGGTCGTTCGCCGCGAAGGTGTGGACGAACAACGCCTGGGTCGCCGCCGCGTGCCTGCTGCTCGGAGTCCTGTTCGCGATCCCGCCGATCTACCTGCTCTTCACCAACGCGGTGAACCTCGCCGTGGGCGTCGGCCTGATGTTCGGGGCCGGCCGCGGTGACGTGTTCCTGGGGCTGTTGGCCCCGCACGGCCTGTTGGAGCTCACGGCGGTGTTCGTCGCGGCGGGCATCGGCATGCGGCTGGGCTGGCAGGTGATCGACCCCGGCCCGCGCACCCGTGCCGCCGCGCTGGCCACCGAGGGACGCGCGGTGGTGGCCGTGGCGCTCGGGCTCGTCGTGGTGCTGCTGGTGTCCGGTGTGCTGGAGGGGTTCGTGACGCCGTCGGGCTGGCCGACGTGGGCGCGGGTCGGCATCGGCGTGGTGGCCGAAGTGCTGTTCCTGCTGTACGTCTTCGTGATCGGGCGACGGGCGGCGCAGCAGGGCGAGACGGGGGACGTGGACGCGAGCGAACGCGAGGACGTCGTGCCCACGTCCGTCTAGAGCTTGCCCGCCGCCTTCAACGACAGATAGCGGTCCGCGAGCGCGCGTGGCAGGTCGTCGGGCAGTGCGTCCACGACCTCGACACCGTGCCGTGCGAGCAAAGCGGTGAGACGGCGGCGTTCGGCCAACGTCCGTTCCGCGGCAGCGGCGTTGTACACGGCTTCCAGGTCACCACGTCCCGCCGCCATCGCGTGCACGGCCGGGTCGGACACCGACGCGATCAGCAACCGGTGCCGGGCCGCCAGCGCTGGCAGCAGCGGCAGCAGACCGTGCTCGATCGACGGTTCCAGCGAGGTCAGCAGCACGATCAACGACCGGCGCGCGGCCCGCCGCAGGACCTCGGCGACCATGCCGCGCGCGTCGAACTCGACCAGCTCGGCCTCCAGCGGCGCCATCGCGTTGACCAGCAACGGCAACGTCGTGCGCGGCACCGACGCCCGCACCTTGCCGCTGTAGGCCAGGAAGTCGACCTGGTCGCGGGCCTGCACCGCCAGCGCGGACAACAACAACGCCGCGTCCATCGACGTGTCCAGCCGCGGCAGCCCGCCGAGCGACCCGTCGACCCGACCGGCCGCCGTGCGCGCGGTGTCCAGCACGACCACCACCTGCCGGTCGCGTTCCGGCCGCCAGGTGCGCACCACGACGTCCGGCGACCGCGCCGACGCCCGCCAGTCGATCGACCGCACGTCGTCGCCGATCACGTACGTCCGCAGCGAGTCGAACTCCGTGCCCGCGCCCCGGATGAGCGAGGCCCGGCGCCCGTCGAGCTCCCGCAGGCGTTCGAGCAACGGCGGCAGGTGCTTGCGGCTGTGGAACGGCGGCAACGCGCGCACGGTCCACGGCACCTCGTGCGACCCCTGGCGCGCTGCGACCCCAAGCGGCCCAAGCGATCGCACGGTCACACGGTCCGCCGTGCGATCCCCACGGCGCACCGGCCGCAGCTCGAACGACAGCGTCCGCGACCCACCGGCGGGCACGTCCACGGCCACCCGGTCGTCCAGCACACCGGCAGAAGGTGCCCACGCGTCCCGGAGAACGCCACGCAACCGACGGCCGGGGTTGTGGACCGTCAGCTGCACCGTGCACAACTCGCCCGTGCGCACGGAAGTCGCTCCCGCGCGCGAGAACGTCAACCGCCGGACGCCGGCCGCCAGCACGAGGTCGGCCGCCACGCACACGACCAGCACCGCGAGCACGACGAGAATCCCCTGCCACGAGGGCAAGAGCAGCCCGACGACGAACACCCCGATGAGCGCGAGCAACCCCGCGCGGCCCGTGAGCGCCACGTCAGCGCGGCACCGCGACGGCCCCGAGCACGCCGTCCAGCACGCCGTCCGCCGTCACGCCCTCCAGCTCGACCTCCGGGCGCAGCTCCAGCCGGTGCCGCAACGCGGGCCTCGCCAGCGACTTCACGTCGTCCGGCGTCACGTAGTCGCGGCCGGACAGCCACGCCCACGCCCGTGCCGCCGCGAGCAGAGCCGTTGCGCCACGCGGAGATACGCCCAGCCGCACCGCGGGGGACTGGCGCGTCGCCCGGCACACGTCCACCACGTACGCGATCACCTCGGGTGCCACGGTCAACGCGCGCACGGCCGCCGAACCGGCCTCCAGGTGCTCCGCCCCGGCCACCGGCGACAGGTGCGAGAGGTCGCGCGGGTCGAACCCGGACGCGTGCCGGGTCAGCACGTCGATCTCCTGCTCCCGCTCCGGCACCGGCATGGTCACCTTCAGCAGGAACCGGTCCAGCTGAGCCTCGGGCAACGGGTAGGTGCCCTCGTACTCCACCGGGTTCTGGGTGGCCACGACGATGAACGGCGAGGGCAGCGGCCGGGTCTTGCCGTCCGCGGACACCTGCCGTTCCTCCATCGCCTCCAGCAGCGCCGACTGCGTCTTCGGCGGCGTGCGGTTGATCTCGTCGGCCAGCAGCAGGTTCGTGAAGACCGGGCCCTCGCGGAACGAGAACGCCGCGTTGTGCGAGTCGTAGACCAGCGACCCGGTCAGGTCGCCCGGCATCAGGTCCGGCGTGAACTGCACCCGCGTCGTCTCCAGGTCCAGCGCCTTCGCCATCGCCCGCACCAGCAGCGTCTTCGCCACGCCGGGCACGCCCTCGAGCAGCACGTGCCCCTTGCACAGCAACGCGAGGATCAACGACGTCACCGCGGCGTCGTTGCCCACCACGGCCTTGCCGATCTCCGTGCGCAACGCCACCAGCGCCGTGCGTGCTTCCTCGGTGGTGACCACTGCCGTCATCCTCTGCGCACCTCGTTCTCCAGAGCGTCCAGCTCGTCGGCCAGCGCGACCAGCCCCCGGTCGTCCACCGGCCCGTTGTCGTAGAGCAGCGTCCGCACGTCAGGTGCCGAACGCGATGTCCTGCGGGCGATCTCCTCGGACGGGTCCTCACCGGCCGGCACGCCCAGCAGCGGCGCCAGCCGGTCGCGGGTCGCCTGCCGCAGCCGCCGCCGCGTGCCCGGCCGCGTGCGAGGACCGGTACAGCCGGGCCCTGCCCTCCACCGTCTCGGCGCGCGCACCACGACCGGCAGCCGCTCCGGCACGACCCGGCCGAGCCTGCGGGCCCGCCACAGCGCGATCACCACGGCCGAGATCCCCAGCTGCAGCGCGGCGAAGAGCCAGCCGGCCGGGACGAGGTCGGTCAGCGCCTTCTGCTGCGAGCGGTCGGCCGCGGTCGGCAGGTACCAGACCAGCCGTTCGTGCTGGCCCAGCAACGCGAGCGCGAGCGCCGCGTTGCCCTCCTCGTCGAGGTCGTCGTTGGTGAAGACGCCGCCGAACCCGATCGTCGTCACCGTGCCGGTGCGCACCAGCGTCGAGTCGTAGCAGCTCTGCTCGCCGGTGTAGGTGAACCCGCCGGTCGTGGCGGCACCGGCTCGTTCCGCGAGCGGGCAGCCCGGCTGGCGGGTCTCGACGTCCACCCGGCCCAGGTCGCTCGCCGGTGCCACCAGCACCGTCGCCGCCGCGGCCTCGCTCATCCCGGCCAGGCGCACGGGGTCGATCAGGTCCGGGTGCGTGACGAGCAGCGTCGCACCGTCCACAGCGGACACGTCGTCGGTGAGCTCGACGCTCACCCCGTTCTGCCGCAACAGCTGCGCGACGGCGTGGCTGCCCTCCGGCTGGAAGGAGCGCGGGTCGAGCGAGCCGCCCTGGCCGCTGCCGCGCAGCAACGTGATCACGACCGCCGCCGCGAGGATGACCGCCCCGATCACCAGCGGGCCCTTGGCGGCGGCCCAGATCCGGCCCGCGTCGGGGGAGACCGCCGTCATCCGCGCACCCTGTCGTCCACGGAGACCACCTGCCGGTACCCCTGTTCCGTGGCGGTCCTGCCGCCGTACCAGACGTCGTCGAACTGCACCGCCGCTCCGCGCAGGTCGTCCGCGAGCACCGGCAGCGCCCGGCCCGCCTCCAGCGCCACCTCGTCCACGGTGCGCCCGGCTCGTGCGTCGAGCACGCCGCGCTGTTCCAGTTCCCGCACCACGGCGCGGAATCGTTCGCGCACTGCCTCGGCCAGGTCACCGGCGGCCGCGGCGCGTTCGGCGGCGGCCCGGTGCTCGGCCGCGGTCATGGTGGTGTCACCGAACACCTTGGCACCCGAGCGCAGCGCCCGGCCGGTGCGCCCGGTGCGCAGCCTGATGATGATCACGACGAGCACCACCACCGCCACGATGATCGTGACGGCGGTGATGCCGCTCATCCCGCCCGCGCCGGCGAACAGCTCGCCCAGCCGGTCGAGCACCCACTGCAGGACGCGTTCGAGCGGGTTCGGGTCGTCCGAGACGTACGACGGGTCGCTCAGCTCGCGGACGGCGGCGTCGCGGGCCTCGTCGCGGTCGAGATCGACGGGTACGTCAGACGCCACCATGTCCCGCGGCCCGCTGGAGTTCGATGTCCATGCCCTCGGACCGCATCCGCCGGTCGACGTAGACCAGCACGGTCACCGCGGCGGTGAACGGCAGCGTGATCGTCGAGGCGATGATCGCGCCGATCGTCGACAGCACCAGCGAACCGGCGCTCAGCGCGGCGGCCGGGTCGGCGGAGAAGCCGGTCGTGGCCGCACCGAGCAGGCCGAACGGGATGCTGATGATCCAGCTGATGATCCAGCTGATCACCGCGGCGAGCAGCAGCACGCCGAACGTCCGCCACCACGCGCCCTTCACCAGCGCCCGCGACCGGCCGAACGCGGTGCCCACGCCGGAGCGCTCCAGCACCAGAGCGGGCGTCACGAGGCCGAACAGCACCCACAGCCAGACACCGGGGATCACGCAGAAGATCGCGCCGACGAACACGATGAGGCCGGTCAGCAGCGTCGCGCCCAGCAACCGGACCAGCTGCGGCTTGAACTCCGCCCAGGCCTCCGCGAAGGAGACCGGCTGGCCCAGCACCGCGCGGCCGACGATCACGGTGATGAAGCCGGACAGGAAGACCGTGCCCAGGACCAGCAGCAGCACGCTGAGCAGCGTGCCGGTGAAGAAGCCGGCCAGACCGCTGGTCAGCTGGTCGATCGCCTCCTGCTCGGTGACGGTGTTCGGGTCGAGCGTGGCGACCGAGGTGAGGTCGTCCAGGAACGGCAGCTGCACCAGCAGACCGAGGATCTGGGTCACCGCGGCGACCACCGCGGCCGCGCCGATGATCAGCTTCGGGTGCTTGCGCATCGTGCTGACCGCGCCGTCGACGATCTCGCCGACCGCGAGCGGGCGCAGCGGGATCACGCCGGGCTTGATCGTCGGCTGCTGTGGCGGCGGTGGGGCGTTGTAGCCGTGCGAAGGCTGCTGCGGCTGGTTCGGTTGCTGGTGGGGCTGGTCAGGTGAAGACCAGCCAGGTGTGTCGGTCATCGCGGCTTACCCCCGTCGTGGTGTTGGCGGAATCCTGCCAGAAGCGCGCTGACGGTACAGGTCAACCGCGGTGCGACTCGATCACGAATTGGCAGTGGCCAGCTCGTGGCGAGCGCGGTGGGGAGTCATCGCCCGCATGCCCGCGTCCACACAACGGCGGACCACGACCGGTTGTTGACGCATGAGCCGCAATCCGCGCCGCAGCAGCACCGGAACCGGTTTGCGCGACTCGGCCACATCTCTCGCGAACCTGCGCGCGAACGTCACGGGCGCACTGGGCGCGAGCACGATCGCGTCCTTGAGCACCCCGGCTTCTTCGGCACCGTCCACCAGCAGGTCCGCGAACAGTCCTTCCGCGACGAACGCGGGCGCGTCACCCAGCTCGATGGTCTGCCAGCCGGTCCGTCGGTCCTCGCCGATCGAGTACACCGGCGCCTGCACCCGCCCGGTGGCGGACAGCTCGACGACCGCCTTGAGCGCGGCGTCGGCGTTCCACGACCCGATGTCGTCCCAGTCGGCCCTGCCGGCGTCGTCGCGGGGGAGCAGCGGGTCGTCGCCGTCGCGGTAGAAGTCGTCGAGGCGCAGCACCGGCCAGCCGAGGTGGGCGGCCAGGGTCGACTTGCCGGAGCCGGACGGGCCGGCGAGCAGGACGGCCCTCGGAACAGGTACTGGAGTGGGCACGAGGGGCAATCCTCGCACACCGGTGGCCGGTGTCCCGCAGGTCCGGACGAGACCTGCGGGGCACCGGCTAGGCTCGAACGCATGAGCGAAGGCTTGTTCGACGAGGGCCTGTTCGGCGCCACCGACGAGGAGAAGGCCGAGCGCATCGCGGCCAACGCCCCGCTGGCCGTGCGGATGCGCCCCGCCTCACTCGACGAGGTCGTCGGCCAGGACCACCTGCTCGGCCCCGGCGCCCCGCTGCGCCGCCTGGTCGAGGGCGCCACCCCCGCCTCGGTGATGCTCTACGGCCCTCCCGGCACCGGCAAGACGACCCTGGCCACCTTGGTCTCGAAGGCGACCGGCCGCCGGTTCGTGGCGCTGTCGGCGTTGTCCGCGGGCGTCAAGGAGGTCCGCGCGGTCATCGACGAGGCCCGCCGCCGCCTGGTCCGCTCCCGCGAGTCGACGGTGCTGTTCATCGACGAGGTGCACCGCTTCTCCAAGACCCAGCAGGACGCCCTGCTCGGCGCGGTGGAGGACCGGATCGTGCTGCTCGTGGCCGCCACCACCGAGAACCCGTTCTTCTCCGTCGTCTCACCGCTGCTGTCGCGGTCCCTGGTGCTGCAGCTCAAGTCCCTGACCGACGACCACGTGCGCGCGGTCGTCGAACGCGCGGTGTCGGACCCGCGCGGCCTGGGCGGCTCGGTCGTGGTCGAACCCGACGCGCTGGACCACCTGATCCGCCTGGCCGGTGGCGACGCCCGCCGATCCCTGACCGCGCTGGAAGCCGCCGCGGACTCGGCGGTGGCGTCGAACGACGGCGTGATCACCCTGCCGCTGCTGGAGTCCACAGTGGACAAGGCGGCGGTCCGCTACGACCGCGACGGCGACCAGCACTACGACGTGACGTCGGCGTTCATCAAGTCCATCCGCGGCTCCGACGTGGACGCCGCCCTGCACTACCTCGCCCGCATGATCGAGGCGGGCGAGGACCCCCGGTTCATCGCCCGCCGCCTGGTGATCCACGCCAGCGAGGACGTGGGCATGGCCGACCCCACCGCCCTGCAGACCTGCATCGCCGCCGCCCAGGCCGTGCAGCTCATCGGCCTGCCCGAGTGCACGCTGAACCTCGCCCAGGCCACCATCCACCTCGCGACGGCCCCGAAGTCGAACGCCGTCACCACCGCCATCTACGCCGCCATCGAGGACGTCCGCAAGGGCGCCACCGGTGCCGTCCCCGCCCACCTGCGCGACGGCCACTACGCGGGCGCCGCCAAGCTCGGCAACGCCCAGGGCTACCGCTACCCCCACGACGTCGCCGAGGGCGTGCTCACCCAGCAGTACCCGCCGGACGACCTGGTGGGCCGCGACTACTACGCCCCGACCGGCCGCGGTGCCGAACGCGCCGTCGCCGACCGCCTGCCCAAGCTGCGCCGGGTGATCAGGGGCGAGTAACCCGGTTGCGCGGCCCCCGCATGATCAGCCCATGGAACTCGTGCCGCACAACCCCTCCGACGGCATCTACCCGGCCACCTCCGACTACGTGCACGCCATGGAAGTCCGTGGCGCGCAACGCTTCCTGTTCGTCGCGGGCACCATGGGCCTGGACGCCGCCGGCGCGCCCGGTGCGTCGCTCACCGAGCAGCTCGACCTGATCTGGTCGAACATCCGGACCATCCTCGCCTCGGCGGACATGACCGTGGACAACATCGTGCGCCTCACCAGCTACCTGCGCGACGCCTCCTACGCCCAGGCCAACGCGGATGCCCGCACCGCCGCGCTCGGCGGACGCCCGGTGCCCACCACGGCGGTCGTCGCGGCGACGTTGGCGAGCGACTGGCTGGTGGAGGTCGAGGTGGTCGCGGCCGGGTGAGCAACTGTGTCGATGCGAGTAGTGGCGTTGGTCTGCTCGGAGTAGGCTCCGGTCGCGTTGGGTAGTCGTATGCACACCAGGGGCCCCGATGACCGATCCCGAGCAGATCCTCGCCAACTACGAGGGCACGCTGGCCGCCGCGCAACGCCGCAGTGACGCCATCCGCGAGACCCTGGCAACCCTGCAGGTGACCGAGCGCAGCGCGGACGGCCAGATCTCGGTGACCGTCAACGACGCGGGCAACCTCGTCGACCTCAAGCTCGGCAACGCCCTGCAGCGCCGCGACGGCGACACGGTCAGCCGCGAGGTGCTGCGCGTCGTCCAGGCCGCGCAGGGCAGGGTGGCGTCGACCGTGCAGGAGGCCATGGCCCCGTTGATGGGCGCGGACTCCGAGGCGATGCACATGATGATGGACAAGCTCCGCAGCGCCCAGCCGCCCGCCGACGCACCCTGGTCCCCACCGCACTCCGGCCTCGGCCAGATCGAGGACGACACACCGCCGCCACCCCCACCGGCGCCGCGCCCGCCACGGCCGCACCGCCCCGATGACGACGACGACTTCAGCGACGGCGGGTTCCTACGATGACGCACGCCAGCAGCGAGGCCGAGATGAAGGCCCACCTCGGCAAGCTCGACGACGTGGGCTCCCGCATCAACACCGCCGTCACCTCCGCGAACGCCACCATGGACCCGATGGCGTTCGGCCTGCTCGGCATGCCGCTCGCCGGTATCTGCGCGGCTGCCGCTGCCATCGCCACCAACGCCATCGAGAAGGCGTCGGACACCGCGGTCGAGCACTACCGCGAGTTCGCCGACATGGCGTTGCACATCAAGACCCACGAAGAGGCACGCGCGGCCACGTTCGACGGGATGCACCAGGGATGACGAACCCGCTGAAGGTCGAAGGCGAGAGCACCAAAGCCACCGAGGGCCTGGGCCTGTTCCACGACGCGGCCGAGACGGTGTCGGCGATCAGCCAGGGCAACTGGGCAGAGGGCCTGATGAACGCGGCCGGTGGCGCGATGGGCGTCGCGGGTTTTCTGGCCGACCCGCTGGCCGGTCTGGTGAGCGCGGGCTTCGGCTGGCTGATCGAGCACGTGCCGTTCCTGCAGGAGCCGCTCAACTGGCTGACCGGCAACCAGCAGGACCTCGACTCGATGTCGAAGACGTGGGGCAACATCTCCAACCACCTCGACCAGGTCTCCACCGACCTCAAGCAGTGGGTGAGGACCGACTCGGGTCAGTGGCAGGGCGAGGAGTTCCGCGCCTACGAGACCTCCGGCACCGGCCGCGCGGACACCTACGCGTCGGTGGCCCAGGGCGCACAGGGCATCTCGGTGCTCGTCAACATCTGCAAGACCATCCTCAACGTGGTCCGCGGCATCGTCCGCGACCTCATCTCCGAGGCGGTCGGCAAGCTCGTCAGCATCTGCATCCGCTGGGCCCCGGCCATGGCGGCGTTCGGCGCCGGTGTCGCGGGCGCCATCGCCGAGTGCGTCGCCACCGCCGTGAAGTACGCGAACAAGGCGCTCGGTTGGTGCAAGAAGCTGTCCAAGGCGTTCAGCAACGCCACCGGCCTCTTCGGCAAGTTGGACAACGTGTTCCAGGGCGCCATGAACGCACTCGACAAGTTCGCCAAGAGCACGAAGAGCGGCGTCGACGGCTTCTACGTGGCCAACGCGATCAAGAGCCTGCCGACGAACGCCGACGCGTTGAAGCACGGCGTGAGCGAGGCCAAGAAACACCTCGTGGACGGTGTGAAGGACGCTCCGGCGGCCTCCGTCCCCAAGCTGGCGGTCGACTTCGGCAAGGAAGCGGGCAAGGTGTTCGACAGCCAGTCGGGCAACCTGTTCGACTCGGACCAGAAGCAGGGTGGATGAGCTTCTTCCGTCTGATCGGGTTCCTGTTCGTCCTCTTCGTCATGCCACCGCTCGGCTACCTCACGGCGGCGACGGTGTTCACGCACTTCGGCGACCAGATCGAAGTGCGCGACACTCGCGGCGCTCACCTGGTCGCCGTCGCGAAGTCGTGCACCGCGCAGGAGCCGATCACGCTGACCGGCGGGTTCAAGACCTGGTACACCTGCGAGGCGGAGGTGTCCGCGAACGGCGGCCCGTCGCGCACGCAGGAGGCGCGCGGGTTCCTGAACCCGGACCTCATCGGTGTGCCGGTCGAGGTCGGCACCACCAACAAGGGCAGCCGGTTGGTCGCCAAGCACCCGCTGCACCCCACCGCGGCGCCGCTGCTCCTCGCCGCAACGGTGATCGGCTGGATCCTGGCGATGGGCGCGATGTTGTGGGTGCTGAGCCGCAAGCACATGCGCAAACCCCGGGTCGACTCCCCACCGGAGGAACAACCCGACGAGGCCTACATCCGCGGCCGCAAGAAGTGGCTCAGGGGCTCCTGGATCTTCGGCGCCCTCGTCCTCTGCGTGCTCGGCACCATCGTCTACTCCGGCGACGCCTTCGCAGGCGACACCACCCGGACCACCCTCGCCGTCGCCTCCTGGTCCCTCCCCGTCCTCCTCTTCCTCAACGCCCTGCGCAAGCTCTTCTTCTGGCCCGCCGTCACGATCTCCCCGACCGGCGTGGACTGGACGACCGACAAGCCCACCTGGGCCGAGATCGAGCGCGTCGACCTGTCCGCGCGCCACGTCCTGACCGTCCAGCGTGTCGGCGGCATGCCGCAGAAGGTGGGCCGGTTCGGGCCCGAGCAGGCCGACGAGATCCACCGCGCGATGCGGAAGTACGGCAAAAGCACTGTCTACCAACGGGAAGCGGCGGTAGCGTCGAGCGCATGACGATCACGGACGACTTCCTGACCGCCGCCCGCCAGGCGCTGGCGCTGATGCGTTCACCTCAGGTCGCCGACCGGTGGGACGAGCCGAGCGCGCTGCCGGAGTTCGGCGTCAGCGGTCTCGCCGGCCACATCGCCTACCAGGCCCTCCCGCTGCCCGGCATGATCGCCGCCGAGCCGGAGGACGTTCCGACCGTCTCGCTGATGGAGCACTACGCGCGCGCAGGGTGGACGGAGCTCGACGTCGACTCCGAGTTCCACACGCGCATCCGCAACGGCGGCGAGAAGCTCGCGTCCGGTGGCCACGCCGACCTGTGCGACCGCCTCGAACAGACCGTCGACGCGCTCGCGGAAACGCTGACAGCGGCCGGAAACCGCCCCGTTCGCATGCCGCACTGGGGCCCGTGGGCGGTGCCGCTGGACGAGTACCTGCTCAGCCGCGTGATGGAGTTCGTCGTGCACTCCGACGACCTCGCCGTGAGCGTCGGCATCGACACACCGGAGTTCCCGCGCCACGTGCACGAGCGGGTCATCGACCTGTTGTCGCGCATGGCCCTCAACCGCCACAACGGCATCGACATCGTGCGTGCGTTCAGCCGCAAAGAACGCGCACCGCACGACATCACGGCGTTCTAGCGCTTGCAGACCATCAGCAGTGCGACCTTGTTCGGCAGCATGATCTCGTCCGCGATCACGAACCCACCCGCCTCGAACGACCTGATAGCGCGCGTATTGCGCACGTCCGGCTCCATCACGATGCGCGTGCAGTGCGGATCGGCCTCGAACAACGCGTCGGCGAGGTGGGGGAGCAGCGCGCGCACCAGCCCCTGGTCGGTCATCGCGAGCTCACCCACCGCCAGCCGCAACCCCAGATCGTGCGGCCGCGCCCGGTAACACCCGGCCACCACGTCCCGCGCCGCCCGGTAGACCTCCGCGTAGATCACCGGCCGCCCGTGCCACCCGACCACCACGGGCCGCACGTCGTCACCGCCCAGCTGCCCGCGCAGCTCGTCCTCCCACCGCGGCAACGTCCACGCCTGCCGCCAGAACGCCGCCACGTGCGGCGCCTGGTTCCACCGGTGCACCAGGTGCAGGTCGTAACCGTCGGGCCGGGCGACCCGCGCCTCCCACGGCGCGTTCAGCTCCGGTATCGGCGGTGCACCCGCCGTGGCCTGCCTCCGGTACGAGTCGAGATGAGACACCGGCTTCACAGGGCCTCCAGCGGCAACTAATAAGGGTAGCCTTACCTCATTCGCGCAGGGTTGCTGTGTCAAGCCCTGTGTGACGGGTATTTCACAGGCAGTGACAACTCTAGTCAATGCGGAAACACTTCATTTAGGCCCGAACGGGTTGTCCCGTACAGTCGCACCATGCCTGACGAGCAGCGCGAACCCGTCCCGCGCGTCGACACCGGCGAACTCGCCGTCGCGCACGCGTTCCTGTCGTTCCAGCGCCACTGCGTCCTCAAGAAGGCCGCCGGCCTGAGCGACGAGCAGCTGCGCAAGGCCCTCGTCCCCAGCGGCACCTCGATCCTGGGCCTGGTCCACCACCTCGCCGCCGCCGAACGGTTCTGGTTCGGTCACCACCTGGCGGGCGGTCCGGAGCAGGGGAACCACGACGACCTCGACGAGGTCACAGCACCCGACCGCCCCGCCGCCGAGGTGATCGACGACTACCGGGCGGCGATCGAGGCCAGCGACCGCGCCATCAGCGCCGCCGACGGCCCGGAGACGCTCATGGCGATCCCGATCGACGGCACGCGCAAGTCGCTGCGCTGGCTCCTCGCGCACATGACCACCGAAACCGCCCGGCACGCGGGCCACGCCGACATCCTCCGCGAACAGCTGGACGGCGCCACCGGCCGGTGAGCCCGCCGCCGGTGAGCCCGCCGCCGGTGAGCCCGCCGTCGGCGACCAGTCGCTGTCCGGTGCCAGCACCGTGCCGTGCCGTGCCCTGCCGCTCGCCACTGCCGCGCCGCGCTAAGCCACCTCCGTCACGCGCCACCTGAGCGCCTCCCACGCCGCCGCTGCCCGCCGCCGCTGCCGCCGCGCTGCCGCCGCTGCCCGCCGCTGCCCGCCGCTGCCCGCCGCGCTGCCGCCGCTGCCCGCCGCTGCCGCCGCCGCTGCCCGCTGCCGGGTGCCGCCTCGCGCCGTGCCGTGCCGTGCCGCCGTGCCGCGCCGTGTCATGTCGCCGCCCTCCCGCGCCACCGCCCCACCTGCGCCACCCGCCCCTCCGATCACCTCCCACCCCGACGAAGATCAACTACTGGTGCCGCTCACTCACCGCCCGGCCCACCGGTAATCTCCTCAGCCAACCAAGCCAAACGCCCGTCACCAGGAGGATCCGTGTCGCCAGGGCAGATCGCAGCGCTGGTCGCCGCCGGTGCGTTCGTGCTGCTCGTGATCGTGCTGGCGATCGTCGCCGTCAAGGCAGCGCGGTTCTTCGACGAGGCCACGGTCGCGATGCGCAAGGCGCACGAGAACACCGACCCGTTGTTCGTCGAGGCCAACACCACGCTGACCCACGTGAACACCCAGCTCGAGCGGGTGGACGGGATCACGGCCAACGCCCGCGCGGTCACCGGCAACGTCTCGGCGCTCACCAGCCTGTTCACCGCCACGCTGGGCGGTCCGCTGGTCAAGGCCGCCGCGCTGTCCTACGGCGTGAGCAAGGCCGTGAAGGCCCGCCGCAAGGCCGTCGAGCAGCCGAACAAGCACGCCAAGCGCCGCCTGAAGCGAGGTGCCAAGTGAGCCGCCTCTTCTGGTTCGGGCTGGGTGCCGCGGCCGGGCTCTTCGCCGCGAAGAAGGCCGCCGAGGTCACAAAGCAGGCGACTCCCGCCGGTATCGGCGCTAACGTGGGTGAAGGCCTGCGCGAGCTCGCCGGCGCCATCGGGTCCTTCGGGGCCGAGGTGCGGGCGGGGATGGCCGAACGGGAACAGGAGCTGCAGGACACCGTGGAACGTCAGACGGGATTCACGCCGGGGCGTCGAGCGCCCAGGGCGAACGGGAAGCACTGACCGTTCGCCTCCGAAGCGTGCCCTGACCACTTTCCTCAGCAAGGACCTTCCCGTGCAGACCCATGAGATCATCAAGCGTTTCCGCGAGCACTTCGAGAACGCCGGGCACAAGTACATCCCCAGCGCCTCGTTGCTGCTCGACGACCCCAACCTGCTGTTCGTCAACGCCGGCATGGTGCCGTTCAAGCCGTACTTCCTCGGTGAGGCCCCGCCGCCCGCCCCGCGGATGACGAGCATCCAGAAGTGCGTGCGCACGCCCGACATCGACGAGGTCGGCAAGACGACGCGGCACCTCACGTTCTTCCAGATGGCCGGCAACTTCTCGCTCGGCGACTACTTCAAGGAAGACGCCATCCGGCTGGCCTGGGAGCTGATCACCAAGTCCCAGGGCGACGGCGGCTACGGCTTCGACCCCGAGCGCATCTGGGTCACCGTCTACGAGACCGACGACGAGGCCATCGAGCTGTGGCAGAAGGTCGCCGGCATGCCGCTGGAGCGCATCCAGCGCCGCGGTGTCGAGGACAACTTCTGGTCCATGGGCGTGCCCGGCCCGTGCGGTCCGTGCTCGGAGATCTACTACGACCGCGGCCCCGAGTACGGCCAGGAGGGCGGCCCGGTCGTCGACGAGGACAGGTACCTGGAGATCTGGAACCTCGTCTTCATGCAGAACGTCCGCGGCGAGGGCGGTGCCAAGAAGGACTACCCGATCCTCGGTGAGCTGCCGTCGAAGAACATCGACACCGGCATGGGCGTCGAGCGCGTCGCCTACCTGCTGCAGGGCGTCGACAACGTCTACGAGACCGACCTCGTGCGCGCCGTCATCAACAAGGCCGAGGAGCTGTCCGGCCGCAAGTACGGGGACAGCGAGGTCGATGACGTTCGCTTTCGCGTGATCGCCGACCACGCCAGGAGTGGCGTGCTGCTGGTCGGCGACGGTGTCACGCCCGGCAACGAGGCCCGCGGCTACGTGCTGCGCCGCCTGCTGCGCCGCATCATCCGCAGCAGCCGCCTCCTCGGCGTCACCGAGCCGGTGCTGCAGACGTTCGCCGAGGTCGTCCGCGACTCGATGGGCGAGGCCTACCCCGAGCTGGTCAGCGGGTTCGCCCGCATCCAGCAGGTGCTCAAGGCCGAGGAGGACACGTTCCTCCGCACGCTCGACGCCGGCAGCCGGATCTTCGAGAACGCCGCCGCCGAGGTGCGCTCCGACGGCCGCGCCACGCTGCCCGGTGACAAGGCCTTCCAGCTGCACGACACCTACGGCTTCCCGATCGACCTCACGCTGGAGATGGCCTCCGAGGCCGGTCTGAGCGTGGACGAGGACGGGTTCCGCAAGCTGATGGCCGAGCAGCGCGCCCGTGCCAAGGCCGACGCCGCCGGCAAGAAGACCGGCCACGGCGACCAGTCGGTGTACCGGGAGCTGCTGGAGCAGGGCCCGACCGAGTTCACCGGCTACTCCGAGCTGGCCTCCGAGGCCACGCTGCGCGGCATCGTGCTGAACGGCCAGCGGATCTCCTCGGCCAAGGAGGGCGACATCGTCGAGGTCGTCCTCGACCGCACGCCGCTCTACGCCGAGTCCGGTGGCCAGGAGTCCGACGCCGGCACGATCGTCACCGGCAACGCCGAGCTCGAGGTGCTCGACGTGCAGAAGGTCGCCCGCAAGCTGTGGGTGCACCAGGTGCGCGTCGTGAACGGCGAGGTCAGCGAGGGCGAGCACGTCGAGGCCCGCGTCGACCCGGAGTGGCGCGTCGGTGCCCGCCAGGGCCACTCGGGCACGCACGTCGTGCACGCCGCCCTGCGCCAGGTGCTCGGCCCGTCGGCCCTGCAGAGCGGTTCGTACAACAAGCCCGGCTACCTGCGCCTCGACTTCGCCTGGACCGGTGGCCTGTCCGGTGAGGCCAAGTCGGAGATCGAAGAGGTCTCGAACCTCGCCGTGCGCAAGGACCTGCCGGTCGCCGTGGTCTACACCGACATGCAGGGTGCCCAGGACATGGGCGCCGTCGCCCTGTTCGGCGAGACCTACGACGAGACGGTCCGCGTCGTCGAGATCGGCGGCCCCTGGTCGCGTGAGCTCTGCGGTGGCACGCACGTCGAGCACTCGTCGCAGATCGGCCCGATCACCCTGCTGGGTGAGTCCTCGGTCGGTTCCGGCGTGCGCCGCCTGGAGGCTTACGTCGGCATCGAGGCCATGCGGTTCCTGGCCAGGGAACGCGCCATCGTGCAGAACCTCTCCGACATGCTCAAGGTCGGCTCCGACGGCCTGCCCGAGCGGATCGAGTCCCTGGTCGAGCGGTTGAAGGCCGCCGAGAAGGAGCTCGAGAAGGTCCGCGCCGCCCAGCTGCTCGGCAACGCCGGGTCGCTGGCCGAGAAGGCCCTCGACATCCGCGGCGTGTCGCTGGTGGCCCTGGGCCTGGAGGGCGTGTCGGGCAACGACCTGCGCACCCTCGGTGGCGAGGTCCGCAACCGGCTGGGCAACCGGCCCGGTGTGGTGGCCCTGTTCTCGACCGACGGCGACAAGGTGAGCTTCGTGGTCGCCACCACCGCCGCCGCCCGTGACCTGGGCCTGGCCGCCGGCAAGCTCGTCCCGGTGTTCGGCCCGGCCATCGCCGCCCGCGGTGGCGGCAAGCCGGACCTGGCCCAGGGCGGCGGCACCAACCCGGCCGGTGTCCCGGAGGCCGTCACGGCCCTCACCGACGAACTGGACAAGGTGCTTGAGCAGCGCTGATGCCGCTGACGTCGACGACCCGGGCCTCGGACGGAGGCTCGGCGTCGACGTCGGATCGGTTCGCGTGGGAATTTCTCTCAGCGATCCGAGTGCTTTTCTGGCGACTCCGCTGGTTACCCTGCAGCGTGACGAGAAGCGCGGCTCGGACCTCACCGAGCTCGTACGTCTCGTGGCCGACCATGACGTCGTCGAGGTCGTGGTCGGTCTGCCGAAGACTCTGGCTGGTCGGCACGGCCCGGCAGCGGAGGCGGCGACCGCGTACGCTGCCGCCTTGGCCGCGCGCGTGGCTCCGGTTCCGGTCCGGCTGAGTGACGAACGGCTGACGACGGTCGTGGTGAGCCGGGTGCTGGCGCAGCGCGGTGTGAAGGGCAAGAAGCAGCGTGCCGTGGTCGACCAGGCCGCTGCGGTCGAGATCCTGCAGTCTTGGCTGGATGCACGGGCACGAACCGTGGCCCGAAAGGATGAGGCGTGAGCGACGATCTCGGGTTGTTCGATCGCGACGTCGATGAGCGACGTGTCGTGAAGAGGGACAACAGCGCGGCCCGCAAGGCGAAGAAGCGCAAGAAGACCGTGCTGTGGCTGGTCGTCGCGCTGATCCTCGCCGTCGGCATGGGCGGGGCCTACTACGGCTACCGCGAGCTGCGCGGCATCGGTTCCTTCGAGGACTACGCCGGCGCCGGCGAGGCCGACGCCATCGTCGAGGTCAAGGACGGCGACGTCCTGAGCATCATCGCCACCACCCTCCACGAGGCGGGCGTCGTCGCGTCGCCCCGCGCGTTCACCGAGGCCGGCCTGAAGGACGCCCGCGCGACGTCGATCCAGCCGGGCTTCTACCTGATGAAGACCAAGATGTCCGGCGCGAACGCGGTCGCGAAGATGATCGACTCGAAGACCCGCGTGCCCGCCGTGCAGATCGTCGGCGGCATCAAGCTCGCGGACATCAAGGTCGGCGACAAGACCGTCAAGGGCATCTACTCCCAGCTCGCCGACGCGAGCTGCACGGAGAAGGACGGCGTGAAGAAGTGCCTCACGCCCGACGAGATCCGCCAGACCGCCGAGACGACCGACCCGCTCGCGCTGGGCGTTCCCGACTGGGCGCTCGCGGACGTGAAGCGCGCCGAGCCCGCGTTCCGGCTCGAAGGCCTCATCATGCGCGGCGTCTACCAGGTCAAGCCCGGTTCGTCCGCGGTCGAGCTGATCCGCAGCGTCGTCGTGGCCTCCGCCCAGAAGCTGCAGAGCATCGGCATCCCCGGCGGCACCGTCAACACCGGCTTCCGCCCCTACCAGGTGCTGGTCATGGCCTCCCTCATCGAGAAGGAAGCCATCGTCGAGGACTTCGGCAAGGTCTCGCAGGTGATCTACAACCGGCTGAAGAAGCCGATGCCCCTGCAGTTCGACTCGACGGTCAACTACAAGCTCAACCAGCCCCACATCCGCACGTCCGACGCCGACCGGGGCGCCGCGGGCCCGTACAACACCTACATCTCGCCCGGCCTGCCGCCGACCCCGATCGGCTCGCCGAGCGTCGAGGCCGTCCAGGCCGCCATCAAGCCGGAGCCCGGCAACTTCGAGTACTTCGTGAAGTGCGACAAGAAGGGCAACTCGTGCTTCTCGGTCGACTACGAGGAGCACAAGGCGAAGGACCAGAAGGCCCAGCGAGAGGGCGTCTACTAGTGCGCCAGGCCGCGGTGATCGGTTCACCGATCACCCACTCGCTCTCGCCGGTCCTGCACAACGCCGCGTACACGTTCCTGGGTCTCGACCTGGAGTACTCCCGCCTGGAGTGCAGCGAGGCCGAGGTGCCCGCCCTGGTGTCGTCGCTGGGACCGGAGTGGGTGGGCCTGTCGTGCACGATGCCCACCAAGCGCGCCGCCCTGGCGTTCGCGTCCTCGGTGACCCCGCGCGCCGTGGCCGTCGGTGCCGCGAACACGTTGGTGCGCACCGAGTCCGGCTGGCACGCCGACTGCACCGACGTGGACGGCGTCGTGGGTGCGTTGCGGGAGAAGGGTTTCTCCGGCGGCTCGCGTGGTGTGGTGCTCGGCGCGGGTGGCACGGCGACGGCCGCGCTGGCGGGCCTGTCCGAGCTCGGTGTGACGACGGTTTCCCTGGTGGTGCGGGAACCTTCGCGCGCCGCGGAGGCGCTGGCGTGCGCTGAACGGGTGGGTGTCACCGTCGAGGTCGTGCGGCTGTCCGAAGTGGACCTGGGTGAGCTGGCGGCGTCGTCCGACGTGCTGGTGTCGACGGTGCCGGCCGAGGCGACGGCGGCGTTGGCCGCGCAGCTCGCACGGGCGCCGCACGTGCTGGACGTGATCTACCACCCGTGGCCGACACCGGTCGCGGTGGCCGTCGAACGGGCGGGCACGGCGCTGGCGACCGGGCTGGACATGTTGCTGCACCAGGCTTTCGGGCAGGTGGAGCAGTTCACAGGGCAGGCGGCGCCGCAGGACGTGATGCGCAAGGCGCTGGCGGCGGAGCTCGCGGCCCGGTCCTGAGGCTCGTTAGGCTCACCAGGTGGAGATCCCCGGTCTCGGTCCGGTCGTCGAGGACGTCGAGGGCTACGGCCTCATCAGCGCACCCGTTCCAGTGCCCGTGCTGGGTGATGACCCCAGACCGGTCCGCCTCGACGAGTGGTACGAGGACGACCCCGGCAAGGACGACTGGCACGCCGCCGTGCACACCTTCCTGGCGCTGGACCGGCAGACCCTGCACGACGTGGCACCCGCCGTCTTCGCCTACTACCGCGCCGTCGCCGAGTCGATCGTGCCCGAGGACGACTTCCCGCAGATCGCCGAACCCGCTGACGTCTGGGCGCACGTCGACTTCAGCCGCAGCGTGCCGACCGTGGAACGCGACGGCGAGCGCGGGCGCGTGTACGTGTCGATCGAGGCCGAATGCGCGTGGGAACCCGAGCACGGCCTGCAGATCGTCCTCCGCGACGGCGCCACCGTGACCAAGGTCGGCCCGTTCGACGGCCACCTCGACTAAGGACAGTCGAACCCGTCCGGCAGCCCGTTCACCGTCGCCCCGTTCGCGAACGCCGTGCAGAACAGCTGGAAAGACGCCAGCTTCGACAGCGGCAGCATGTCCGTGGGCAGCAGGATCAGGTTCGACACCGTCAACACCGGCTGGGTCGTCTTCGGCACCTCCGTCCGCAGCCCGAGTTTCGTCTCCTCGTCGGTCAGCCCGCCGATCAGCGTCGTGATCGCCGTCGTGTTGTCCACCATGCCGGTGTGCGACCGCGTCCGCCGCACCAGCTCCGAGCCGTCGGCAGACACGAAGTAGACCGTCAGCTCGCGCACGGACACCGTCGGCGCGTCCGAGCCCGGCAAGACCGGTGTCGGCTGCACGCCACAGGCACTGACCATCACCAGGGCAGCCGCAACGTGAAGACCGCGCCACCGGACGGCCCGTCGGCGGCCTCGATCGTGCCGCCGTGCAGGCGCGCGTTCTCCCATGCGATCGCCAATCCCAGTCCGCTGCCCTCGGAACGTGAGCGGGCCGTGTCTGCCTTGTAGAAACGGTCGAAGATGTGGGGGAGTGCCTCGGCGGGGATCCCCGGCCCGCTGTCGGCCACCTCGATCTCGCCCGGCCGCACCGAGACGCGCACCGGAGCGCCGCCGTGCTTGAGGGCGTTGCCGACGAGGTTCGCCACGATCACGTCCAGCCGTCGGCGGTCCACCCGGCCCATCATCCCGGCGGGCAACGAGGTCTCCACCGACGAGGTCCAGCCCCGCGCGGCCAGGCTGTCCGTGACAGCGGTGCCGATGTCCCACTCGTCGAGCTCCAGGACGTTGCGGCCCTCGTCGAAGCGCGAGATCTCCATCAGGTCGTTGACCAGCCTGGTCAGCTTGCGGGTCTCCGCCGACACCAGCCGGGCGGCCAGCGCCGTGTCCTCCGGCAACGAGGCCGCGTCCTCGTCCAGCACACCCGTCACGGCGTTCATCGCGGTCAACGGCGTGCGCAGCTCGTGCGACACGTCCGCCACGAACCGGCGCGACGCCGCCTGCGAGGCCTCCAGCTGTTCGGCGGCCTTGTTGAACGTCCGCGCGAGCTCGGCCAGCTCGTCGGACCCGCGGTCGTCCACGCGCGTGTCCAACCGGCCCGCACCCAGCGCCCGTGCCGCCGCCCCGAGCCTGCGCACCGGGCGCAGCACGCCCTGTGCGGTCAGCAGGGCCAGGCCGAGCGCCAACGGCAGCACCAGGGCCACGCCGAGCCACGCCGCCTTCGCGAAGCTGTCGATGGCACGGGACGGCCCGCCCAGCGAGCTGTACGCCCACACCTCCACCCCGGTGGGCGCCCCGGACGGCTGCAGCAGCGGGATCCCGACCACCACGTACGGATCGGCCCGGTCGGTGCGCCGTTGCCACTGCACGGTCCGGCTGGTCTTCAGCGCCTCCCGCAGCTCGGCCGGCACGAACTCCAGGTCGGGCCCCGCCTGCGACCGCATCCCCTGGTACACCACCACGGACGAGCTGCGCAGGTACGTCGCCATCTCGTCGAGGTCCTGCTGCGTCGGCGGCACGGCCACGCGCGGCGTGTAGTCGCGGACCTCCTCGACCAACGGGTTCATGAACCCGTCCTGCGCGTCCGCGAGCAGCAGGTTGCGCGCGTTGGCGTACGACAGGCCCGCGGCCGCCACCGCGCCGAGCAGCGTCAGCAGGGCGAACGCGGCCATCAGGCGCGGTTTCAGGCCACGGAAGAACCTCACGCGCACGACCTCAGCGAGGTCCGAAGCGGTAGCCGAAGCCGCGGACGGTGTGGATGTAGACGGGCTCCGACGGCACGTCCTCGATCTTGGCCCTGACCCGCTGCACGCACGCGTCGACGAGCCGCGAGTCACCCAGGTAGTCGTGCTCCCAGACCGCTTCGAGGATCTGCTGGCGGGTCAGCACGCGGCCGGGCGTGCGGGAGAGCTCCAGCAGCAGCTTCAGCTCGGTGGGCGTCAGCGCGACCTTCACGTCGTTCTTGCGCACTTCCAAGCCTGCCCGATCGATCACCAGCGAGCCGTGCCGTTCGATGTTCGCCGGCTCGGAGACCGTGCGCCGCAGCACCGCCCTGATGCGCGCTTCCAGCACCCGTGGCTCGACCGGCTTCACCACGTAGTCGTCCGCACCCGCCTCCAGACCGGCGACCACGTCGAAGTCGTCGCCGCGCGCGGTGAGCATGATGATCGGGATCTCGGCCTGCATGCGCATCCGGCGGCACGTCTCGAACCCGTCGATGCCCGGCAGCATGATGTCGAGCACCACGATGTCGGGGCGGGTCTCGCGCAGCCTGTCGACGCCTTCCTCGCCCGTTCCCGCAGCTCGGACGTCGTGTCCCTGGCGGCGCAACGCCAGTCCGAGACCTTCACGCACCGCGGGGTCGTCCTCGACCAGCAAGACCATCGCCACGGAAGCGATTATCCGGTCGCGGCAAGATCCGTGCCGGTTCTGTTGCGAGACCATGACATTGCGGGGACGCTCCCGTAGAGCGGCCTGAGCACCATCGGACGCATGGCCGGAAGCTTGCTGGGATTCCTCTTCACGTACTTCGCGCTCGTCTGGACGTCGTTCGGGCAGAAGGCGGAGAACGCGGCGTTGCCGGAACTGTCGTTGCAACGGTCGTGGGCGTCCAACGTGGACATAGCGATCATCGTGGCCGCCGTGCTCGTGGTGCTCATCGCCCGCAAGAAGGCGTTCCCGCCGTTGCTGGTGCTCGGCGGGTCGGTGCTGCTGGCGCAGGTGCTCAAGCTCTACGTGCTGACCAGGCCACCGCTGGACGAGGAGGCGGTGCTGGTGCACAACAGCTTCCCGAGTGGACACACGACGGCTGCCGTGGCGGCGGTGGTCGCGGTCGTGATCGCGGTGCCGAAGAGGTTCGCGCTGCTCGTGGCGGTGCCGGGAGCGCTGGGCGCGGGTGCCGTGGCGGCGGAGACGGTGTCGCTGGGCTGGCACCGGTTCAGCGACACGCTCGGCGCGGCACTGCTGGTCACGGCCCTCGGGTTCCTGGTGCTGCGGAGGTGGACCGCGGGGCTGGTCGTGCCTCCCGCCGTGGCGGTCGGCGGGGCCTGGCTGGTGGTCACCTACCCGGCGGCCACGCCCTCGACGCTCTCGGGCGTGGTCACCGCGCTGGTGGTGCTGCACTTCGGATGGGTCGCGAGCGGCCTGCCGATCTTCTCGGCAGACCACCCGCGACCCGGTTCCGCTGACTCCGACGGCTCAGTCGACGCGGCCGACTCAGTCGTCGTGGTCGGTGGCGATCAGCTCCGCGATGGCGTCCAGAGCAGCATCCGCTCCGTCGCCGTCGGCGCTGAGCACCACCTCGTCACCGTGCATGGCGCCGAGGGTCATCAGACCCAGCACACTCGCCGCTTCCACGGCTTCGCCGCCGTCCTTGCGGATGGTGACCGCCACCGGCTGGTCGGCGGCGGCCTTCGCCAGCAGTGCGGCCGGTCGGGCGTGCAGTCCGACCTTGCTGGCCACGGTGACCCGTCGCTCGGCCATGATGGTTCCTCCCGGTAGAGCTGGTTGTCCTGACTACTGCTGCTCGCGCTGGGCGCGCCTCTCGCGCACAGCCGTGTTCTCACCGGCCGCGGCGTTCTCCCGCACGGCCGTGTCGCCGCTGCTGCCGACGACGCTCTCGTCGGCCTCCGGCGACTCGTCATCATCGCGTCCCGGCGTCTTCAGGTTCCACTTGGTGATGACCCACCGGAACAGGAAGTAGTAGATCGCCGCGTAGACCAGGCCGATCGGGATGATCAGCAACGGCTTCGTCGCGATGTTGAAGTTGAGCAGGTAGTCGATCGCACCGGCGGAGAAGCCGAAGCCGTCCTTCACACCCAGCGCGTTGGTGATCGCGAGCGAGGTGCCCGTGAGGACCGCGTGGATGACGTACAGCGGCCAGGCGACGAACATGAACGCGAACTCGAGCGGCTCGGTGACACCCGTGATGAACGAGGTGAGGGCCGCGGAGCCCATGATGCCGGCGATGATCTTCTTCTGCGACGGCCTGGCGGTGTGGATGATCGCCAGCGCAGCCGCGGGGAGCGCGAACATGAAGATCGGGAAGAAGCCGGACATGAACGTGCCCGCGGTCGGGTCACCGGCGAAGAACCGCTGGATGTCACCGGTCTTGGTGGTGTCGCCGACCTTGTACTCGCCGAACACCTGCCACACGAACGTGTTCGGGATGTGGTGCAGGCCCAGCGGGATGAGCAGGCGGTTGACCGTGCCGTAGATGCCGGCACCGACGATCGTGCTGCCGGAGACGAACTCGCCGACGGCGAGCAGGCCCTTGTTGAACCACGGGTAGATGAGGCCCATGACGACCCCGACCGGGATCATGACACCCGCGACGATGATCGGCACGAACCGGCGGCCGCCGAAGAACGCGAGGTACGGGGGCAGTTTGATGCGGTGGTACTTCTGCCACAGCACGGCGGAGATCAGACCGACCACGATGCCGGTCAGCACCGAGTAGTTGATCTGCTGCTGCTTGGCGGGGTCTGCGGCGACCTCCAGCACCAGCGGCGACATCGCCTTGAAGACGGCCTGGGTGACCACGAAGCCGACAACGGCGGCGAGCGCGGTCGAACCGTCACCACGACGGGCGAAGCCGATGGCGACACCCACCGCGAACAGCAGCGGCAGGTTGGCGAACAGGGCGTCGCCCGCGTTGCCGATGACGGCGGCGACCTGGTTCCAGCCCAGACCGTCCTTGCCGAGCAGGTCGGGCTGGCCGAGACGCAGGAGAAGTGCGGCGGCGGGCAGCGAGGCGATCGGCAGCATGAGGCTGCGGCCGAACCGCTGGACACCGGCCAGGCCCTTGAACCCGCGACCGCCTGTCGCCTCTGGGGCGCTGGCGCTCATGTGGTACCTCCCTTGGCGGAGTTCGGTCCGGAACCCGGGACGGTCCGGTCCAGTTGCATGGTCACCTGGTAGAGATCGCCCCGGTACCAGGACGTCACGTCTTCGGTCGGCCGGCCCTGAGAGCTGGCGACCCTGCGAAAAACGAGCAGCGGGCTGCCCTTGCGGACCTCGAGCGCCTTCGCGGTCTCCCCGTCGGCGGTCTCGGCCCACACGGTCTGCCGCGCGTGGTCGAGCTGGACCCCGTAGCGGGCCGCGATGATCTCGTAGAGCGACCCGGTCAGGTCGCACCTGTCGAGCTCGGGCAGCACGTGCGGGCTGTACCAGCCGCGTTCGAGGGCCAACGGCGCCCCGTCGGCCCTGCGGAGCCGGACGAGGCGGTAGGCGGTCTCGTCGGGGTCGAGCCCGAGCGCGGCCTTGCCACCCGGCACACCCTCACCGCAGCTGATGACCTCGGTGCTCGGCTCCAGCCCGCGCGTGACCATGTCCGAGGTGAACGAGGTCAGGTGCAGCTGCAGGTCGTAGCGCCGCTGTGCGGTGAAAGTGCCCCGCCCCTTCGCCCGCGTGAGCAGGCCTTCAGCGACCAGCTGGCCCACTGCGGCCCGCACGGTGATGCGGGAGACCCCGAACCGCTCGGCGAGATCGCGCTCGGAGGGGATGGGCGAGCCCGGCGCGAGGTCGTGTTCGGCGAGGCGACGCAGGATCTCGCGCAGCTGTGCGTGCTTGGGCTTGGGCCCGTCCACGATCTCGTGCACTCGCTCACCTCCTCGCTAGTGGTACTTTCCGGTCTAGACCAGTTGGTGCGGGAGAATGCTCCGCGCACAGAGTTGGTGTCAACCGCTGTTACGGGAACGAGAGGTACGAACGTGGCTGACAACAGGCCGGAAGCGATCCTTGCCGCGCTGGGCGGAGCCGACAACATCATCGAGATCGAGCCCTGCATCACCCGTCTGCGCTGCGAGGTCAAGGACGGATCCCTCGTCGACGAGGCAGCGCTGAAGGCCACCGGTGCCCACGGCGTGATCAAGTCCGGCGAGGTCGTCCAGGTCATCGTCGGGCCGGAGGCGGACACCATCGCGTCGGACATCGAGGACCTCCTGTGAGCGTCCGCGTCGGCAGCCCCGTGGCCGGCCGTGCGGTGGCGCTCTCCGCGGTCCCCGACCCGGTCTTCTCCCAGGCCATGGTCGGCCCCGGCGTGGCCGTCGAGCCTGCGCGTGGTGTCGCGGACGTGGTCTCGCCCCTGGACGGCACGATCGTGACGCTGCACCCGCACGCGTTCGTGGTGGCCTCCGCCGACGGCGCCGCGGTGCTGGTCCACCTCGGCATCGACACCGTGAAGCGCAAGGGCGAGGGCTTCGAGCTGCACGTCGTCAAGGGCGAGGAAGTGCGTGCCGGCCAGCGGATCGTGACCTGGGACCCGGCAGAGGTCGAGGCTGCCGGGTACGCGCCGATCTGCCCGGTGATCGCCCTGGACGCCTCCGCCGAGGCGCTCGGCGACCTCGTGGTGGACGTGGACGTCGCGGCGAACGACGCGCTGTTCGACTGGTCCCGCTGACCGGTCGCCCTGACCGGTCGCCCTGACCGGTCGCCCTGACCGGTCGCCCTGACCGGTCGCCCTGACCGGGTGCTCTGACCAGGTGCTGTGCAGGCTCGGTAGCGGATCCGCCCCGTTGCCGAGCCACGCCCGTCTCCCACGAGCCGCGCCGCTCCCACGAGCCCGCCGCTCCAGCCAGCCCCTGCCGACTCGCCTTTCACCGCTCCGGCCCACCCCGCCGCGCCCTCCGGCCGCGCCGAGCACCCGGTCACTCACGCCGCGCCCTGCCCCGCCGCGCCCTGCCCGCCGCGCCTGCCCCGCCGCGCCCTGCCCGCGCCCTGCCCCGCCGCGCCCTGCCCGCCGCGCCCTGCCCGCCGCCGCGCCCGCCGCCCCGCCCGCGCCCGCCGCCGCCCGCCGCCCCGGCCCACTCGGCGCCCGCCCGAGCCCCGGCCCTCGCCCCGCCTGCGCGCTCCTCCTTCCCCTCCTCCTTTCCCTCCCACCGCGACTTCCGGGCGTTCCCCCAGCCCAACCCCAGGCATCCTGACCCCGTGCATGAATGGACCATCCACGACACCGCGGAATTTGGTCCCGAGCCCCCAGCACGGGACCGTGGACGCCATGACCACGGCCCTGCTCGCGCTCGCCCTCAGTTCCCTGTGGACGGTCGCCCAAGTCCTCGACGCACCGCCCACGTCCTACGCGCTCGCCGCGTTCGGCGTGCTGCTCACGGCGATCGACCTGCGCCACCACCGGCTACCCGACGCGCTGACCCTGCCGCTCGCCGTCACCTTGCTGGCCCTGGAGTTCCACAGGCTGGGAGCCGCGGTACTCGGAGCGGTCGTCTTCGGTGGCGCTCATCTCGCGATCCGGCGGTGGCGCCCGGCCGTGATGGGCGGCGGCGACGTGAAGCTCGCGTTCGGGCTCGGCGCCGTGCTCCCGGTCCCGTCGCTCTTACCTGCGGCGATCCTCTCCAGCGCGGTCACGCTCGCGATCGCCGCGCTGCGCAGAGCGCGACAGGCCCCGCACGGACCGGGGTTGCTGGCTGCCACCTGGGCCTTGACGACGCTGTGAAAGGATTGTGAACGTGCTGCGCTGGATCACCGCTGGAGAGTCACACGGCCCCGCCCTCGTCGCCGTTCTGGAGGGCATGCCCGCCGGGGTGGAGGTGACCACCGAGGACCTCGTCGCCCAGCTGGGGCGGCGCAGGCTCGGGTTCGGTCGCTCGCCGCGGATGGGGTTCGAGCAGGACGAGGTCGAGATCCTCGGAGGCGTGCGGCACGGGAAGACGCAGGGCGGGCCGATCGCGGTCACCATCGGCAACACCGAGTGGCCCAAGTGGCAGACGGTCATGTCACCCGATCCGGTCGACCCGAGCCTGCTCAAGCCCACCGGCCGCAACGAGGCCCTGACCCGGCCGCGACCGGGACACGCCGACCTGCCGGGCATGCAGAAGTTCGGTTTCGACGAGGCGAGGCCCGTGCTGGAACGGGCGAGCGCACGCGAGACCGCAGCCCGCACCGCGCTCGGCACCGTCGCGCGGCAGTTCCTGCAGCAGTTGCTGGGCGTGCAGGTCCTGAGCCACGTGGTGTCGATCGGCAAGGCCGAGACGCCGCAGGACGCGGCACTGCCGACGCCGGACGACCTGGCCGCGATCGACGAGTCGCCGACGCGGTGCTTCGACCCGCGCGGCACGGAGGCGATGGTGGCCGAGGTCGAGGCCGTGAAGGAAGCCGGTGACACGGTCGGCGGCGTCATCGAGGTGCTCGCCTACGGGCTGCCGCCGGGCCTGGGCTCGCACGTGCACTGGGACCGCCGGCTCGACGCGCGTCTCGCCGCCGCGTTGATGGGCGTGCAGGCCATGAAGGGCGTGGAGATCGGCGACGGCTTCACCTCCGCCCAGCGCTGGGGTTCGCAGGCGCACGACGAGATCGACCGGGGCAGTGGTCCGGTCGGCGTCACGCGGCGCTCGAACCGGGCCGGTGGCCTCGAAGGCGGAATCACCAACGGCGAGGTTCTGCGCGCGCGTGTGGCGATGAAGCCGATCTCGACCGTCCCACGCGCACTGTCCACTGTGGACGTGCGCACCGGTGAGCCGGCCGTGGCGATCCACCAGCGGTCGGACGTGTGCGCGGTGCCGCGTGCCGGTGTCGTGCTGGAGTCCGTGGTGGCGCTCGTGCTCGCCGAGGCCGCGCTGGAGAAGTTCGGCGGCGACTCGCTGGACGAGACGCGCCGCAACGCGCACGCCTACCTCAAGGCGCTGGAAGCCCGCTGGGAGGGCCTGTGAGCCCGAAGTTCGTCGTGGTCGGGCCCCCTGGGGCCGGCAAGACCACGATCAGCGAGATGCTCGCCGCCCGGCTCGGCCTGCCGTTCCGCGACGTCGACGCCGACATCGTCGCGCTGGCCGGCAAGCCGATCTCGGACATCTTCACCGACGATGGCGAGCCCGTTTTCCGTGCCATGGAAGAGGAAGCGGTCGCCAAGGCGCTGGTCGAGCACGAGGGCGTGCTCGCGCTGGGCGGGGGAGCGGTGCTGTCCGCCACCACCCGCGAGCGGCTGCGCGAGCACACCGTGGTGTTCCTGAACGTGGGCATGGCCGAGGGGGTGCGCCGCACCGGGCTGTCGTCCGCGCGGCCGCTGCTCTCGGGCGTGAACCCGCGTGCGACGTTCAAGGCGCTGCTCGACGCGCGCCTGCCGCTGTACCGCGAGGTCGCGACGATCGAGGTGGCCACCGACGCCCTCGAGCCGGAGCAGGTGACCGACGCGGTGATCAAGGGAGTTGGGGAATGACCGAGCCGCTGACCGTCGAGGTCAACGCCGAGAAGCCGTACCTCGTGGTGATCGGCCGTGGCCTGCTGACCGAGATCGTCGAACACCTCGAGGGCACGGCCAAGGTCGCGATCGTGCACCAGCCGACCCTGGCCGCCACCGCTGAGGTGCTGGTCGACGAGCTGAAGGCCACGGGCATCGACGCGCACCGCGTCGAGGTGCCTGACGCCGAGGACGGCAAGGACCTCGCCGTCGCCGGCTTCTGCTGGGACGTGCTCGGCAAGATCGGCCTGTCCCGCAACGACGTCGTGGTCGGCCTCGGCGGCGGCGCCGTCACCGACCTCGCCGGCTTCGTCGCCTCCACCTGGATGCGCGGCGTGCGCCTGGTGAACATCCCGACCACCCTGCTCGGCATGGTCGACGCCGCGGTCGGCGGCAAGACCGGCATCAACACCGACGCCGGCAAGAACCTGGTCGGCACGTTCTACGAGCCCGAGGTCATCTTCGTCGACCTCGCCACGCTGGAGACGTTGCCGCGCAACGAGCTCATCGCCGGCATGGCCGAGATCGTGAAGGGCGGCTTCATCGCCGACCCGGTCATCCTCGACCTGATCGAAGCCGACCCGCAGGCCGCCCTGGACCCCACCGGCGACGTGCTCGCCGAGCTCGTCCGCCGCAAGATCCAGATCAAGGCCGACGTGGTCACCGCCGACCTCCGCGAATCCTCCCTGCGCGAGATCCTCAACTACGGCCACACCCTCGGCCACGCCATCGAACGCCGCGAGCGCTACCGCTGGCGCCACGGCGCCGCCATCAGCGTGGGCCTCGTCTTCGCCGCCGAACTGTCCCGCCTGGCAGGCCGCCTCGACGACGCCACCGCCGACCGCCACCGGACCGTCCTCGAGTCCCTCGGCCTCCCCACCTCCTACGACCCCGACGCCCTCCCCCAGCTCATGGAGGGCATGAAGGTCGACAAGAAGAACAAGGCAGGCGTCCTCCGCTTCGTGGTCCTCGACGGCCTCGCCAAACCGGGCCGCCTCGAAGGCCCCGACCCGGCCCTCATCGCCGCCGCCTACTCCGCAGTGGCAGCAGAACCCAAGCCCAAGTCCGGCGGAACGGTGCTCCTGTGAAGGTCCTCGTCCTCAACGGCCCCAACCTCAACCGCCTCGGCACCCGCGAGCCGCTCATCTACGGCAGCACCACCCACGCCGACCTCGTCGACATGTGCGAGGCCGAAGGCAAGACCCTCGGCTTCGAGGTAGAGGTCCGCCAGACCAACCACGAGGGCGAAATGGTCGAGTGGCTCCACGAAGCCGCCGACGCCTCCACCCCGGTGGTGCTGAACGGCGCCGCCTGGACCCACTACTCCATCGCCGTCCGCGACGCCTGCTCCCAGCTCACCGCGCCCCTGGTCGAGGTGCACATCTCGAACATCCACCAGCGCGAGGAGTTCCGGCACCACAGCGTCATCTCGGCGGTGGCGAGCGGCGTGATCGTGGGCTTGGGCGTCGAGGGCTACCTGCTGGCCCTGCGCTGGCTCTCGCTCAAGGGAAGCGCTTGATCTCCAGCAGCCTGTCGGAGCCGTCCGGCTCTCGGACCAGGGTGGCCACGAAAGTGCCGGCCTGAGTGCGGTGACGTGCACCGGGAAAGACCTCTGGGCAACCAACGGGCATTGGTGCCGTGGCTGCGTCAACGCACTCGTTGAAGCCGATGCGGACGAGCTCTTCCACGGTCGTCTCCGGCAGCTCGAAACCCCGTTTCCGCAGACGTTCTCGGACTTGTAGCGGACCAACACCTCGACCACCTCGGTCTCACACGACCGCAGCTTTCCTGAGACCAGCCGCACGACCGCTGCATCGGTGGCTCCACGAGGCCGATCGCCGGCCAACATGGTGACCAACCCGTACGGACGATGATCAACAGCAGCCCGCCACGCCGAGCCGCAGGGCAAGTGCGAGCCGCGCCCGGCCAAGCCACGGCCGTGGCTCAGAACCACGGAGGCGTGGTGGCCGGCGGCGACCGGCCTGGTGCAGTACGACGTCGCCGACCTGCAAGACGTGCCGTTGTCGCGGACCCCACCCGTGACTTCGTTGTGCATACGTCCAAATGATCCCGGAAGGACCACCGATGCTTCACCACGTCGAGCTCTGGGTCCCCGACCTCGCCCGCGCCGAGTCCACCATCGGATGGCTCCTCCAACAGCTCGGCTGGTCCGAGTACCAGCGCTGGAACGCCGGCGTGAGCTGGAAGCTCGACCGCACCTACGTCGTCGTCGAGCAGTCCCCAGCCCTCACCGGTCCACACGATCGGATGAAAGCCGGCCTCAACCACCTGGCCCTGCACGCAGGCGACCGACACACCGTCGACCGCCTCACCGCCGAAGCCCAGAACCACGGCTGGCACCTGATGTTCGCGGACAGGCACCCCCACGCCGGCGGCCCCGACCACTACGCCGCCTTCCTCGAGAACGAGGACGGCTTCGAGGTCGAGCTAGTCGCGGACTGACGACTTCCGCGTCAGCACCCCACCCAGCAGCATCCCCAGCCCGGCCGGCGCCAGAATCAGCAACGCCGTGAAAGCAGCACCACCGGTCAGTGCCACCCACAGCGCCTCCTGCCCGGTCTGGTCGACCAGCACCGCCGACCCGATCACGCCCAGAGCCCCGGCGAACGGCCCCGCGACCAGCGCCGCGATGAACCACTGCATGCCGGCCGACGGAAGCTCGCGCAGCGTGTCGACCGCGCCCCACAACACCGCCGCGACGACCAAGAGCGCGAGGGCGATCGGGCCCACCGCGGTCGCCTCGGGGCTGCGGACCGCGACGGCGGCGACGCCGGTCTGGACGGCTCCGTGCAGGAGCCCCATCCACAACGCACGGACGAACCAAGGACGCATGCGGACAGCTTAGGACTGGCCGTACGCTGCGAGACATGTCGTCGTACGCCGCTCGCCGAACCGCCCTGCGCGACCAGCTCAAAGCCACGGACCTGGACGCGCTCCTCGTCACGAACCTGCTCAACGTCCGCTACCTGACGGGGTTCACCGGGTCGAACGCCGCCGTGCTGGTCGATGCGAGCGGCGACGACAAGACCGTGTTCTGCACCGACGGGCGTTATCTGACGCAGTCGGCGAAGCAGGTGCCGGACCTGGAGCGCAAGATCGACCGGCCGTGCGACCTGGCGCTCGCGAAGCACGCCAAGGGCAAGCTCGGGTTCGAGAGCCACCACGTCACGGTCGACGGGCTGGACGCGCTGAACCAAACGGCGGACCGGGCGGAGCTCGTCAAGGCCGGTGGGCTGGTCGAGAGGCTGCGGCTGGTCAAGGACGACGCCGAGGTCGAGGCGCTGCGGATGGCGTGTGCGGCGGCGGACCGGGCGTTGGCGGCGTTGATCGGGCACGGCGGCCTCAGGGCCGGACGCACCGAACGCGAGGTCGCGCGCGAGCTGGAGAGCCGGATGCTCGACCACGGGGCGGAGGGGCCGTCGTTCTCGTCGATCGTGGCGTTCGGCGCGAACTCGGCGGTGCCGCACCACTCGCCGACGGACACGACGCTGCACGTGGGCGACTTCATCAAGCTCGACTTCGGCGCGCTCGTCGACGGCTACCACTCGGACATGACCCGCACGCTCGTGCTCGGCAAGCCCGCCGACTGGCAGCGCGACCTGTACGAGCTGGTCGCGCGCTCGCAGGCGGCCGGGCGGGGCGCCCTCAAGCCGGGGGTGGAGGTCAGCGACGTCGACCGCGCGTCGCGTGAGGTGATCGAGAAGGCCGGGCACGGGGAGGAGTTCCTGCACGGCCTCGGCCACGGCGTCGGGCTGGAGATCCACGAGGCACCGGCGTTGTCCAAGGTGGGTGCCGGTACACTTTCGGCCGGTATGGCGGTCACCGTCGAGCCTGGCGTCTACTTGTCGGGGAAGGGCGGGGTCCGCATCGAGGACACCCTCGTGGTGCGCGAAAGCGGACCGGAGCTCCTCACCCTGACCACGAAGGAACTCGTGGTCGTCTGACACCCAGTCCAACACAGGAGAAATCCCACCGTGGCCACCACGAACGACCTGAAGAACGGCCTGGTGCTGAACCTCGACGGCCAGCTGTGGACCGTCACCGCGTTCCAGCACGTCAAGCCCGGCAAGGGTGGCGCCTTCGTGCGCACGACCCTCAAGCACGTGCTGACCGGGAAGGTCGTCGACAAGACCTTCAACGCGGGCACGAAGGTCGACACGGCCACCGTGGACAAGCGCGGCATGACCTACCTCTACAAGGAGGGCACCGACTTCATCTTCATGGACGGTGACACCTACGACCAGATCCCGGTTCCGGCGGAGACGGTTGGCGACGCCGCCAACTACCTGCTGGAGAACCAGGAGGCGGTCGTCGCCGTCCACGAGGGCGTGCCGCTGTTCATCGAGCTCCCGACCTCGGTCGAGCTCGTCATCGAGCACACCGACCCCGGCCTGCAGGGCGACCGCTCCACCGGCGGCACCAAGCCCGCCAAGCTGGAGACCGGCGCCGAGATCCAGGTCCCGCTGTTCGTCACGAGCGGCGAGAAGATCAAGGTCGACACCCGCGACGGCCGCTACCTCGGCCGGATCAGCGACAAGTCCTGATGGGTGCTCGCAGCAAGGCCCGCAAGCGCGCGGTCGACTTCCTCTACGAAGCCGACCTGCTGGGCACCGACCCGGTGACGCTGCTGGCCGAACGCGTCGGCTCGCCGGACATCCCCCCGGTGAACGACTACACGGTGACCCTCGTCGAGGGCGTCACCGCCCACCGCGTCCGCATCGACGACCTGATCTCGGAGCACGCCGAGGGCTGGACGTTGCAGCGCATGCCGGCCGTCGACCGCGCGGTCCTGCGGATCGGCCTGTTCGAGCTGCTCTGGGCAGCGGACGTGCCGGACGCGGTCGCCATCGACGAGGCCGTCGAGCTGGCCAAGGGCCTGTCGACCGACGACTCGCCGCGGTTCGTCAACGGCGTGCTCGGCCGGATCGCGGTCATCGCGGACCAGCTGCGCGCGGTTCTCTAGTCCCCACGCTGACCGGGCCCGCCCTGACACCAGGGCGGGCCCGGTCATCTTCACCCGAACGAGCCAGTTCCGTGGCCGAATCGCACGCCATAGCGTCCCCGGCATGGCTTACAGCACCACTTCCACCGCGTACAGCAGGGACCTCGGTGACGAGCTGCGCCGCCTGCGCGAGTCCTCGACGAAGCTGAACGCCGCCGCGTTCGCCGTGCGCCTCGGCTGGGACCCCAGCAAGGTGTCCACCATCGAGCACGGCAAGTCGCGGCCGAGCGAGATCGACCTGGTCCAGTTCCTCACGCTGTGCCGCAAGGACATCGGCTTCTACGAGGACTTCAAACGCCGCTACCGCACCGCGTTCGACGACTACATCGTGCAGGTGCCGGACAACCTGCGCACGGTCGCGATGGCGGAATCGATGGCCACCGCGATCACCACCTATGACCCGCTGACAGTTCCAGGACTTCTGCAGACCGAGGCGTACTCCGAGCACCTGTACTGGGCAACCGGGATCGCGACCGAGCAGCAGATTCCTGGACTTGTGCAGGTGCGCCAGGACCGGCAGACAGTCCTGCGTCGACACGATCGGCCGACTTGCGTGTTCTACATCCATGAGCTGGCGCTGAACCAGCGGGTCGGCGACGACCAGGTCATGGAGGACCAGTACCTGCACCTGCTCTTCAACGCGCCGCTGATCCGGGTCGTGCCGGAGTGCGTGCTGGCCAACTCGGCAGGGCTGTGGCTGTTCGAGTTCGAGAAGGCGATGCCGCTCGCCTACAACGAGACCGATCTCGCGCAGCTGTTCGTGCAGGATCCGGCTGCCATCGCTCGAACCAGGCTCGCCTTTCACCGCCTGGGAAAGGTCGCCTTGGATGCGGAACAATCGCGGAGCAAGCTGGCGGAGTACGTCAGCCGACCGCGAAGGGACTTCGATGGCTCAGGACCGCTCCTGGCGTAAGAGCACCTACAGCAACGGCACGCCGGAGGGTGCGTGCGTCGAGGTCTCGCTCGCCCATGACGCGCGCGTGCGTGACTCGAAGAACGTCGCCGGCGAGGTGCTGGCGTTCAGCACCTCGGCCTGGCGCGCGTTCGTGGCGACCGTCTCCGCCTAGCCGCTTTCACGCGCAGCCTCGGCAAACGCGGCCACGGCGTGCGTGCTCAGCGTCGAAGCGTTGGCCGCCGACCTCCCCGGACATCACACCTGACGGGCCCAGCCGCGCCGTTCGCCCTCGTCGATCAGGTGCCGTCCCGCGTCCCACAACGCCTTCGACGCCTCACCGATGACCGCCTTGCGCGCACGCACGTCATCGGCCGTGACACCCGGCGTGCGCCACGTGCCGCCCTGCGCCATCCAGTTCAGCAACAGGGGTTGGAGCCGGTCCATGGCCTTCGCGAACCGGGCCTCCGGCGTCTCCCGCGCCTCGAACTCGTCCCACAACGCCCGCAGCGCGACGCCCGCGTCCGCCGGCAGCAGCCCAAACAACCGCTCGGCCGCGGCCTCCTCCCGTTCCACCTGCGTGACTCCGGCCTCGGTGTCGTAGATCGGGGTGTCGCCCGCGTAGATCTCGACCAGGTCGTGCACCACCACGAGCTTGATCGTGTGCCCGACGTCGATCGGCTCGTCGGCGTACTCGGCCAGCACCATGACCATGAGCGCGAGGTGCCAGGAGTGCTCGGCGTCGTTCTCCCGCCGGTCCGCCGCGGCGAGCGGGGAGGCCCGCAGCACCGTCTTCAGCTTGTCGACCTCGATCAGGAACGTGAGGTGGTCGCGCAGCCGGGCGTCCAGGCCGTCCGGCAGCGGGGTGCGGTCGGTGAGCAGCGGGTCAGAGGTGGTCACGGGTCCCAGCATGCAGGAGCTCGTCCCAGGTGCGCGTGGTCGCCCGTCACCAAGATCTTCATGATTACCCTCCACAGCGAGTCGTCCGGTTGACCCGGCGGCGCCGACGACTGTGACAGCGTGTGTGCCAGGCCACAGGGGGAAGCTTTGATCGCGGAGTTCGAGCAGGAGCGCAGCCGGTTGCGGGCCGTCGCCCACCGGATGCTCGGGTCGTTCGCGGAGGCCGACGACGCGCTGCAGGAGGCGTGGCTGCGGGTACAGAGGGCCGACACGAGCGAGGTCGAGAACCCGCAGGGCTGGCTCACCACGGTCGTCGCCCGCGTGTGCCTGAACATGTTGCGCGACCGGCGCGAGCACGCCCACGAGATGCCGGACCCGGTGGTCGACGCCGCGCAGGAGCCGGAGCAGCTGGCCGTCGCGAAGGACCAGGTCGGGCTCGCGATGCTGGTCGTGCTCGACACCCTCAAGCCCGACGAGCGGCTGGCGTTCGTGCTGCACGACATGTTCGCGGTGCCGTTCGACGACATCGCGCCGTTGATCGACAAGACGCCGGCGGCCACGCGGCAGCTGGCTAGCCGGGCGCGCAAACGTGTGCAGGACCGGCCGCAGCCCAACGTCGACGTGCCCAAGCAGCGCGAGGTCGTGAACGCGTTCCTCAAAGCGGCGCGGGAAGGCGACCTCGAAGGCCTGATCTCGGTGCTGCACCCCGACGTCACGCTCAGGGCCGGCAGCCTCGAGGTGGTCGGCGCCCGGCAGGTGGCGGGCCGGGCCAGCACGTTCCGCCGGTTCGCGGGCACCGCGGAGATCCGCGAGGTGCTCGTCGGCGGCGAGGCCGGCTTCGTGAGCTGGGTGGACGGCGAGCTGTTCTCGTTGATGGCCTTCACGGTCCAGGACGACCGGATCGTCGCCATCCACGTCGTCCAGGACCGCGCGCAGCTCGCCGGGCTGGTGAGTGACTGATACCACTTCGTCCGGTGGTCACATCGGGCGTCCTGCGGTTGTCTTACCGAGCAGGGCGCTCGACCGGGAGGTACCGCGTTGGTCATCGGGCAGCAGGAGAGACTCGCCTACCGGATGCTGGGCCGGTTCGCCGAGGCGGCGGACGCGGTGGCCCAGGCGCGCCGCAAGACCGGTGGGCGAGCGCGGCTCGGCTGGTCCGACGCGGTCGTGGCGCGGGTGTCGCTGAACATGCTGCGTGCGCGGCCCAAGGGCGTGTTCGAGATGCCCGACCCGGTGGTCGGCGCACGGGAGGAACCGGGGGACGTCGGGCTGGGCGTGCTCGTCGCGCTCGACGCGCTTACTCCGGACGAGCGGCTCGCCTACGTCCTGCACGACATGTTCGAGGAGCCGTTCGAGCAGGTCGCGCCGCTCATCGGACGCACGGCGCTGGGCGCGTCGCTGGTCGAGGCACGGGCGCGCCGCAGGATCGAGGACCGGCCGGCCGCCGACAGGCGGCGCAGGTGGTGCGGGCGTTCCTGGACGGCGAGGACGTGCTCGACGCGGCCGTGACGCTGCGGTCGGAGGGGATCTGGCTGCGGCGCGGAGTCCGTGGCGCCGCGGGTGCGGCCGATGCGGGCGCCGTGCATGCGGCCGGCGGTGGTCGGCGGCGAGGCCGGGCTGGTGTCGGTCGTGGACGGCACACCGGTGCTGCTCGCGGCGTTCACGGTTCGCGACCAGAAGATCGTCGCCATCAACGCGATCACGGACCGGACACACGTTCGTGCACTGTTTTCGCCCGAATGAGTGACGACACAACAGCAGTGGCTCCCGTGCTGTCCTGAGGGCGACCAGCAGGACGGCATGGGAGCCACTGTGCGTGAAGGAGCTCAGTCTTCCTTCGCGGGGCGGGCCTCGGGAGGCAGCACGCCCCAGTCGATGAGCTGCTCGGTGAGCTCACCGGGGGTCATGTCGTAGATGATCGCCAGGGAGCGGAGGTCCTCGGTGCGGATCGAGAGGACCTTGCCGTTGTAGTCGCCGCGCTGCGACTGGATCGTCGCGGCGTAGCGGGCCAGCGGGCCCACCTTCTCGACGGGCAGCTGCTGCAGCCGTTCGAGGTTGATCACGATCTTGGTGGCCGGCTCGGCACCCGAGGGCACCCGGCCCTCCGGCAGGAGCTCGGCGACGGGAACCCCGTAGAAGTCGGCCAGCTCGGCCAGCTTCTGCACGGTCACCGCGCGGTCACCGCGCTCGTAGGAGCCGACGACCACGGCCTTCCACCGACCGCCGGACTTCTGCTCGACGCCGTGCAGGGACAGTCCCTGCTGCTGGCGGATAGCGCGGAGCTTGGCCCCCAGCGCCTTGGCGTAGTCGCCCATGTGGCGGTTCTCCGTTCATTCGCCCCGTCAGCAGTACGGCCGTGCTGCGGGGAGGCTTAGATCGATACGCAGAGTAATGATTACTCGCCGTGGTCGACAGGTCAAGCTGATCTCGGGGAGAGACGCTCGCCACGCGTGCGACACCACTCGGATGGTTGACCGTCCGTAGGTGATACGGTGCAGGTCAGCCTAGTTGCAGCTAGGTGTCCGACGTCCTTTAAGGACCCGTCCAGTGAGGCGGGGAAGGAGGTCCAGCCGTGGCGTCACGTCAACGTGGCGCGACGGATCCGGCCGGGGATCGCGAGATCCTGTCGGCCGGTGATGTCGCGCGCACCGTCGCCCGAATGGCCCATCAGATCATCGAGAAGACCGCTCTCGATGCACCCAGCGCACCCGATGTCGTCTTGATGGGTATTCCCTCCAGGGGAGCCCCACTTGCTCGTCGGCTCGCTGCCAAAATCGCCGAGTTCTGTGGTAAGGCGGTCGGTGAGGGAACTCTCGACATCACCCTCTACCGCGACGACCTCCGCCGCGGCCCGACCAGGCCGCTGGAGACCACGAAGCTGCCCGACGGCGGCATCGACGACAAGCTCGTCGTGCTCGTGGACGACGTCCTGTTCTCCGGCCGCACCATCCGCGCCGCGCTCGACGCCCTGCGCGACCACGGCCGCCCGCGCGCCGTCCAGCTGGCCGTGCTGGTCGACCGCGGCCACCGCGAGCTGCCGATCCGCGCGGACTACGTGGGCAAGAACCTGCCGACGGCCAAGACCGAGGACGTCGTCGTGCTCCTGGAGGAGTTCGACGGCCGCGACGGAGTGGTGCTGAAGTGAAGCACCTGCTCTCCACCGACGGCCTCGACCGCGACCAGGCGATCGCGATCCTCGACACCGCCGACCGCCTCAAGCAGGCGCTGCTCGGCCGCGAGGTCCGCAAGCTGCCGACGCTGCGCGGCCGCACCGTGATCACGATGTTCTACGAGAACAGCACCCGCACGCGGGTGTCGTTCGAGATCGCCGGCAAGTGGATGTCCGCGGACGTGATCAACGTCAGCAGCTCCGGTTCCAGCGTCAGCAAGGGCGAGTCGCTGCGGGACACCGCGCTCACCCTGCAGGCCGCCGGCGCGGACTGCGTGATCGTGCGGCACCCGGCGTCCGGTGCGGCCCACCGGCTCGCGGGCTGGCTCAAGCACACCAGCACGTCCGTGGTGAACGCGGGCGACGGCATGCACGAGCACCCCACGCAGGCGTTGCTCGACGCCGCGACGTTGCGCGACCGCCTCGGCAGCCTCGACGGCCGCCGGGTCGCGATCGTCGGCGACGTCCTGCACAGCCGGGTCGCCCGCTCGAACGTGCACCTGCTGACCACGCTCGGCGCCGAGGTCACCCTGGTGGCCCCGCCGACGCTGCTGCCCACCGGTGTCGAGAACTGGCCCGTCACGGTCTCGCACGAGATCGACGCCGAGCTGCCCTCGCAGGACGCCGTGATGCTGCTGCGCGTGCAGGCGGAGCGGATGACCGGCGGGTTCTTCCCGAGCTCGCGCGAGTACTCGATCGCCTACGGCCTCAACGAGCGCCGCCTGAAGCTGCTGCCAGAGCACGCCGTCGTGCTGCACCCCGGCCCGATGCTGCGCGGCATGGAGATCGCCTCCGTGGTCGCCGACAGCCCGCAGGCCGCCATCACCGAGCAGGTCCGCAACGGTGTCCACGTGCGCATGGCCGTGCTGTACCACCTGCTTGCCCACGAGGAGGAAACCGCGTGAAACCCTTGCTGCTCAAGGGAGTACGTCCCTATGGCGAGGGGGAACCGATCGACCTGCTGATCCGCGACGGCGTGATCGCAGAAGGCTCGGATCCAGAAGCCGAGGTCATCGAAGGCAACGGCGCGATCCTGCTGCCCGGCTTCGTGGACCTGCACACCCACCTTCGCGAACCCGGCCGTGAGGACACGGAGACCATCGAGACCGGCTCCAGGGCCGCCGCACTCGGTGGCTATACGGCGGTGTTCGCCATGGCCAACACCGACCCGGTCGCCGACAACGCCGTCATCGTCGAGCACGTCGCCCGCCGCGGCAGGGAGGTCGGCCTGGTCGACGTCCACCCGGTCGGCGCCGTCACCGTCGGGCTCAAGGGCGAGAAGCTCGCCGAGCTCGGCACGATGGCCAAGTCCGGGGCGAACGTCCGCGTCTTCTCCGACGACGGCCACTGCGTGCACGACCCGTTGATCATGCGCCGCGCGTTGGAGTACTCGAAGGCACTGGGCGCGGTCATCGCCCAGCACGCCGAGGAGCCGCGTCTCACCGTCGGCGCGCAGGCGCACGAGGGCGAGAACGCCTCCCGGCTCGGTCTGCAGGGCTGGCCGGCCGCCGCGGAGGAGTCGATCGTCGCCCGCGACTGCATCCTCGCGCAGCAGGTCGGCGCGAGGCTGCACGTCTGCCACGTCAGCACCACCGGCACCGCGGACGTCCTGAAGTGGGCCAAGGCACGCGGCACCAAGGTGTCCGCCGAGGTCACCCCGCACCACCTGATCCTGACCGACGACCGGCTCGCCACCTACGACCCGGTCAACAAGGTCAACCCGCCGCTGCGCACGCAGACCGACGTCGACGCGCTGCGCCAGGCCCTGGCCGACGGCACGATCGACTGCGTGGCGACCGACCACGCCCCGCACGCCGTGCAGGACAAGGACTGCGAGTGGTCCGCCGCCCGGCCCGGCATGCTCGGCCTGCAGACCGCGCTCGGCATCGTCGTCGAGACGATGGTCAAGACCGGCCTGCTGGACTGGCGCGGTGTCGCGCGGGTGATGAGCGAGAAGCCCGCCGAGATCGCCGGCCTGACCGACCAGGGCCGCCCGATCGAGATCGGCGAGCCCGCGAACCTCGTGCTGGTCGACCCGGACACCACCTGGACCGTGAACGGCGCGCAGCTCGCGAGCATCGCGGGCAACACCCCGTTCGAGGGCATGGAGCTGCCCGGCGCGGTGACGGCCACCATCTTGCGTGGCCGGGTGACCGCACTCGCGGGGAGGATCGCGGAATGACGCGCGTGCTCCTCTCCCTGGCGGTTTTCCTGTTCTTCGCGCTGTGCGTGTACGGCATGTGGCACGGCTGGAAGCGACGTCAGCGCAAGCAGGCCGGCCTGCCCGCGTTCCCCGCGCCGCCGCAGACCCTCGGCGCGGCCAGGCTCACGACCACGGGCGTCTACATCGGAACGACGAACGCGGGCAACTGGCAGGACCGCATCCAGGTCGGTGACATCGGCCACCGCGCCGAGGCGACGCTGAGCCTGGTGCCGGAGGGCGTGGCGATCGACCGCGTCGGCGCCACACCGCTGTTCATCCCCGCCGAGTCCATCCGGGACGCCCGCACCGACCGCGGGCTGGCCGGGAAGGTCATGTTCAGCGAGCAGGGCTTGCTGGTGGTCCAGTGGGAGAACGAGGGACACCTCTTCGACACGGGCTTCCGCGGCGATGACAAAGACGTATACGACGACTGGGTTGCTGCTCTGAGCCAGCACCCGTTGAACACGGAGGGCAAGGCGTGACGAACGCGGCATTGGTGCTGGAAGACGGCCGCGTCTTCCGCGGTGAGGCGTACGGAGCGACCGGCGTCTCGCTCGGCGAGGTCGTGTTCTCCACGGCCATGACCGGGTACCAGGAAACCCTGACCGACCCCTCCTACCACCGCCAGATCGTGGTGCAGACCGCGCCGCAGATCGGCAACACCGGCTGGAACGACGAGGACGACGAGTCGACCAAGATCTGGGTCGCCGGCTACGTCGTCCGCGACCCCGCGCGCACCCCGTCGAACTGGCGCTCCAAGCGGGGGCTGGACGAGGAGCTCGCGAACCAGGGCGTCGTCGGCATCGCGGGCCTCGACACCCGCACCCTGACCCGCCACATCCGCGAGCAGGGCGCGATGCGCGCCGGTGTGTTCTCCGGTGCCGAGCTGACCGACGACGCGTCGATGGTCGAGCAGGTCAAGGCGTCCGCGCAGATGGTCGGCGCGAACCTCGCGGTCGACGTCACGACGGACAAGCCGTACGTGGTCGAGGCGATCGGGGAGAAGAAGTTCACCGTCGCCGCGCTCGACCTGGGCATCAAGTCGAACACCCCGCGGATGATGGCGGCACGTGGCATCGAGGTGCACGTCCTGCCGCTGACCAGCACGTTCGAGGACATCCTCGCCACGAGCCCGGACGGGTTGTTCCTGTCGAACGGCCCTGGTGACCCGGCGACGCAGGACCACGCCATCGCGTTGACCCGCGAGGCTCTCGGCCGCAAGCTGCCGCTGTTCGGCATCTGCTTCGGCAACCAGATCCTGGGCCGCGCGGTCGGCCGCGGGACCTACAAGATGCGCTACGGCCACCGCGGCATCAACATCCCGGTCATCGACGTGACCACCGGCAAGGTCGCCATCACCTCGCAGAACCACGGGTTCGCGCTGGAGGGCACGCCGGGCGAGGAGTTCTCCTCGGAGTTCGGCCGCGCCGTGCTGTCGCACTACTGCCCCAACGACGGCACCGTCGAGGGCGTCCGGCTGCTCGACGCGCCGGCGTTCTCCGTGCAGTACCACCCCGAGGCCGCGGCCGGTCCGCACGACGCCGCGCCCCTGTTCGACGACTTCGTGACCATGATGAATGAGGCCCGCTGATGCCGAAGAGGACTGATCTCAAGCACATCCTGGTCATCGGCTCCGGCCCGATCGTGATCGGCCAGGCCTGCGAGTTCGACTACTCCGGCACGCAGGCGTGCCGCGTCCTGCGGGAAGAGGGCATCCGGGTCAGCCTGGTGAACTCCAACCCGGCGACGATCATGACCGACCCGGAGTTCGCGGACGCCACCTACATCGAGCCGATCACGGCCGAGTTCGTGGAGAAGGTCATCGCGCAGGAACGCCCGGACGCGATCCTGGCGACGCTGGGCGGCCAGACCGCGTTGAACACGGCCATCGCGCTGCACGAGCGCGGTGTGCTGGAGAAGTACAACGTCGAGCTGATCGGCGCGAACGTCGACGCCATCCAGCGCGGTGAGGACCGGCAGATCTTCAAGGACCTGGTGCGCAAGATCGGCGCCGACGTGCCGCGTTCGGCCGTGTGCCACACGATGGACGAGGTCCGCAAGACCGTCGCCGAGCTGGGCCTGCCGGTGGTGATCCGGCCGTCGTTCACCATGGGCGGCCTGGGTTCGGGCATGGCCTACACCGCGGAGGAGCTGGAGCGCCTCGCGGCCATCGGCCTGGAGGAGTCCCCGGTCACCGAGGTGCTCATCGAGGAGAGCGTGCTCGGGTGGAAGGAGTACGAGCTCGAGCTCATGCGTGACCGCAACGACAACGTGGTCGTGATCTGCTCGATCGAGAACATCGACCCGATGGGTGTGCACACCGGTGACTCGGTGACGGTGGCGCCGGCGATGACGCTGACCGACCGCGAGTACCAGCACATGCGCGATGTCGGCATCCAGGTCATCCGCGAGGTCGGCGTGGACACCGGTGGCTGCAACATCCAGTTCGCGATCCACCCCGAGAACGGCCGCATGGTCGTGATCGAGATGAACCCGCGGGTGTCGCGGTCCTCGGCGCTGGCGTCGAAGGCGACCGGTTTCCCGATCGCCAAGATCGCCGCGAAGCTCGCCATCGGCTACACCCTCGACGAGATCACCAACGACATCACCGGCGAGACGCCGGCGTCGTTCGAGCCGACGCTGGACTACGTGGTCGTCAAGGCGCCGCGGTTCGCGTTCGAGAAGTTCCCCGGCGCGGACCCGACGCTGACGACCACGATGAAGTCGGTCGGCGAGGCCATGTCGATCGGCCGCAACTTCGTGGAGGCGCTGGGCAAAGCACTGCGGTCGCTGGAAACCAAGGCCGTCGGTTTCTGGACCCAGCCCGACCCCGAGGGCGTCACCCTCGAATCCACGCTCAAGCAGCTGGAACGTGGCCACGACGGCCGCCTCTACACCGTCGAGCGCGCGCTGCGGCTCGGTGCGTCCATTGAGGACGTCTACAACGCGTCGAAGATCGACCCGTGGTTCATCGAGCAGATCGCGTGGCTCGGTACGTTGCGCCAGGAGCTGCTGGACGCACCGGTGCTCGACGAGCCGTTGCTGCGCAAGGCCAAGCGCGCTGGCCTGTCGGACCGGCAGATCGCCGTGCTGCGGCCGGAGCTGGCCGGTGAGGACGGCGTGCGCGCGTTGCGGCACCGTCTGGGAGTGCGCCCGGTCTACAAGACCGTCGACACCTGTGCGGCGGAGTTCAAGTCCGAGACGCCGTACCACTACTCCGCCTACGAGCTGGACCCGGACGCCGAGTCCGAGGTGGCCGAGCAGCGGGAGAAGCCCAAGGTGCTGATCCTGGGTTCCGGGCCGAACCGGATCGGGCAGGGCATCGAGTTCGACTACTCGTGTGTGCACGCGGCGATGGCGTTGCGGGCGGCCGGGTACGAGACGGTGATGGTCAACTGCAACCCGGAGACCGTGTCGACCGACTACGACACCTCCGACCGGCTGTACTTCGAGCCGCTGACGTTCGAGGACGTCCTGGAGGTCGTGCACTCCGAGCAGCGCTCCGGTGAGGTCGCCGGTGTGATCGTGCAGCTCGGCGGTCAGACGCCGCTGGGCCTCGCGAAGCGGCTGTCCGATGCCGGTGTGCCGGTGGTGGGCACGACGCCGGAGGCGATCCACCTCGCCGAGGACCGCGGCCAGTTCGGCGCGGTGCTGACCGAGGCCGGGCTGCCCGCGCCGAAGTTCGGCACCGCCACCTCGTTCAGCGAGGCCAAGCAGATCGCGGACGAGATCGGCTACCCGGTGCTCGTGCGCCCCTCCTACGTGCTCGGCGGGCGCGGTATGGAGATCGTCTACGACGAGGAGTCGCTGTCCGGGTACATCGCCCGTGCGACCGAGGTGACGCCGGAGCACCCGGTGCTGGTCGACCGGTTCCTCGACGACGCCATCGAGATCGACGTCGACGCGCTGTGCGACGGCCAGGAGGTGTTCATCGGCGGCGTGATGGAACACATCGAGGAAGCCGGTGTGCACTCCGGTGACTCCTCCTGCGCGCTGCCGCCGATCACCCTGGGCGCCTCCGACATCGACAACGTCCGCCGCTCCACCGAGGCCATCGCCCGCGGCATCGGCGTCAAGGGGCTCCTGAACGTCCAGTACGCCCTCAAGGACGACGTGCTGTACGTCCTGGAGGCGAACCCCCGTGCGTCGCGCACGGTGCCGTTCGTGTCCAAGGCGACGGCGGTCTCGATGGCCAAGGCGGCGTCGCGGGTCATGCTCGGCGCCACGATCGCGGAACTGCGCGAGGAGGGCATCCTGCCGGCCACCGGTGACGGTGCCCGGCTGCCCGAGCACGCACCGGTCGCGGTCAAGGAAGCGGTCATGCAGTTCCACCGCTTCCGCACCCCCGAGGGCCATGGCGTGGACTCGTTGCTGGGCCCGGAGATGAAGTCCACCGGCGAGGTCATGGGCATCGACTCGTCGTTCGGCAAGGCGTTCGCGAAGTCGCAGACGGCGTCCTACGGGTCGCTGCCGACGTCGGGCAAGGTGTTCGTGTCGTTCGCCAACCGCGACAAGCGCGCGATGATCTTCCCGGTCAAGCGCCTGGCCGACCTGGGCTTCCAGATCCTCGCCACGGCCGGCACCGCGGAGGTGCTCAAGCGCAACGGCATCGCGTGCACCGAGGTGCGCAAGCACTTCGAGGGCGAGGGCAACGTCGTCGACATGATCCTGGCCGGAGAGATCGACATGATCTTCAACACCCCCTACGGCAACAGCGGCCCCCGCATCGACGGCTACGAGATCCGCACCGCCGCCGTGGCCAAGGACATCCCGTGCGTCACCACGATCCAGGGCGCCGCGGCGGCCGTGCACGGCATCGAGGCGCTCATCCGGGGTGACATCGGGGTCCAGCCCCTGCAGGCGCTCCAGGCGTCGTTGCGGGGTGGGGCATGACCTTCGGCGAACGGCTCACGAAGGCCGTTGAGGCGTACGGCCCTCTGTGCGTCGGGATCGACCCGCACCCGGCGCTGCTGGACTCCTGGGGCCTCTCGCAGTCGGTGGAGGGCCTCGAACGGTTCGCCCTGACGTCCGTGGAGGCGTTCGGCGGCCGGGTCGCGGTGGTGAAGCCCCAGGCGGCGTTCTTCGAGGCCTACGGGTCGCGTGGGGTGGCCGTGCTGGAACGGGTGATCGCGGATCTCAAGGACTCCGGGACGCTCGTGCTGGTCGACGCCAAGCGCGGCGACATCGGCTCCACGATGGCCGCCTACGCCCAGGCGTACCTCGGTGACGGCTCGCCGCTGGCCGGCGACGCCGTGACGCTGTCGCCGTTCCTGGGCTTCGGGTCGCTGCAGCCGGCGCTGGACACGGCGCGGGCGACCGGCCGCGGGGTGTTCGTCCTCGCGCTGACGTCCAACCCGGAGGGTGAGCAGGTCCAGCGGGCCACTGCTCCGGACGGGCGAACCGTCGCGCAGACGATCATCGATTTCGCCGCGGCTCGGAATTCCGGCATTTCTCCGTGCGGCGATGTGGGTCTCGTCGTGGGTGCCACGATCGGTGAAACGGACGTGGACCTCTCCGGGTTCAACGGTCCGGTTCTGGCCCCCGGTTTCGGCGCTCAGGGCGGCTCGGTCGCTGATCTGAAACGGCTCTTCGGCGCCGACATGCGCGGCGTTCTGCCGACTTCTTCACGAGATGTTCTCAAACATGGACCCGACGTGTCTTCGCTGGTCAGCGCCGTGCGGAGGGTCCAGGACAGCCTCTGAGGCAGGGCGCGCCACAACTTTTGGGGTGTGGCGCGCTCACCTGGGCAAACATGTGTTGGTAGGGTCCAGCCCACCGGCTGCCCCGCTGGTCACCGGCCTCATAGCACACCCAGGGTGTGCGACGAGTTGCCGGTGGCGGTGATCAGGCCGCCGGAGGGTGTTGGTACTACTACCACCCGCCGCATCACAGATGACCGCTGAAGATTTACCTGACTGGGTCACGTTGTCCCCAGGCAATTGCGGTCGGTACGGTCGCGGCACCGATCCGAAAAGAATCCACACCACGGAGGAAATCGTGGCTCTTCCCCAGCTTACCGAGGAGCAGCGGGCCGCAGCGCTGGAGAAGGCTGCTGCCGCTCGTCGCGCTCGGGCTGAGCTCAAGGAGCGCCTCAAGCGCGGCGGCACGACCCTGACGGACGTGCTCAAGGCCGCCGAGAGCGACGAGGTCCTGGGCAAGATGAAGGTGTCCGCCCTGCTGGAGGCCCTGCCGGGCGTCGGCAAGGTGCGTGCGCAGCAGATCATGGAGCGTCTCGAGATCGCTCCGAGCCGTCGTCTGCGTGGCCTGGGCGACCGCCAGCGCAAGGCGCTCCTCACCGAGTTCAGCGGCGAGTGAGTGACTTCGAGCCGGGGACGGGCGTCGTCCGTCCCCGGCTCACCGTCTTGTCCGGGCCGTCGGGCGTCGGCAAGTCCAGCGTGTTGGCGGAGCTGCGCAGGCAGCAGCCCGACATCTACTTCAGCGTCTCGGTGACCACCAGGAAGCCGAGGCCGGGTGAGACCGACGGGGTGCACTACCACTTCGTCGACCGCGAGAAGTTCCAGCAGATGATCCACGCGGGCGAGTTCCTCGAACACGCGGAATTCGCCGGTAACTGCTACGGAACTCCCCGCAGGCCGGTCGAGGAGGCTCTTGCCGCCGGACGACCGGCCCTGCTGGAGATCGAACTGCAGGGCGCCCGGCAGGTCCGGGTCGCCATGCCGCGAGCCCAGCTCGTGATGCTCGCCCCGCCTTCGTGGGAGCACCTGGTGGACCGGCTCACCGGCCGGGGCACCGAGCACCCGGAGGTCGTCGAGCGCAGGCTTGCCATCGCCCGCGAGGAGCTGGCAGCCGAAAAAGAGTTCGACGAGGTCGTCGTGAACGCCGACGTGCAATCGGCCGCGGCCGACTTGCTATCCTTGATGGTCGGACCACGAATCTCAGGAGTTTGACGAGTGATCACCCACACCGAGCTCGGTCACCTGACCGGTTCCCCGGAGGGCATCACCAACCCGCCGATCGACGACCTGCTTGAGCAGGTGAGCTCGAAGTACGCGTTGGTGATCTACGCCGCGAAGCGTGCCCGCCAGATCAACGACTACTACGCGCAGCTCGGCGAGGGCCTGCTCGAGTACGTCGGCCCGCTCGTCGAGCCGGGCCCGCGTGAGAAGCCCCTGTCGATCGCGCTCCGCGAGATCCACGCCGGCCTTCTCGAGCACACCGAAGGCGAGTAGAAGGCTCTGGGAGGGGTCTGTCTGCGGAAAGCGCAGACCGATGTCGCCTTCTAGTGTCTTGTGGGGGCCGAGCCCCCACACCCCACACCGGGGGCAAGCCCCCGGACCCCCAGCGGGGTCCCTCCCTCATGAGGCGTGACCTCGTCGGTCGTCCGTCTCAGGAGAGTTCTTGACTGCCGCTGTGAATGGCTCTGCTGGCTCTGATGCCCCCGCAAAGCCCCGGATCGTTCTCGGGGTTGGCGGGGGCATCGCCGCGTACAAGGCCTGTGAGGTGCTGCGGCGGTTGACCGAGTCCGGTCACTCGGTGCGCGTCGTGCCCACCGAGGGGGCGCTCAAGTTCGTCGGCGCCGCCACGTTCGAGGCGTTGTCCGGGCAGGTCGTGTCCGCGGACCCGTTCGACGACGTGCACGAGGTCCCGCACGTCAAGCTCGGGCAGAACGCCGACCTCGTGGTGGTAGCGCCCGCGACGGCGAACCTCATCGCGAAGGCCGCCCATGGGCTGGCCGACGACCTGCTGACGAACACGCTGCTCACCGCGCGCTGCCCGGTGCTGCTGGTGCCCGCGATGCACACCGAGATGTGGGAGCACCCGGCCACCCGGCACAACGTTGCGCTGCTGCGCTCGCGTGGCGTGGTCGTCGCCGAACCCGCGAGCGGCCGGCTGACCGGCAAGGACACCGGCAAGGGCCGCCTGTCCGACCCCGCCGAGATCGTCGAGCTGGCCCGGTTGCTGCTGGCCAGTGCCGACGCGTTGCCGCGCTCGCTGGAGGGCGTGCACGTCGCGATCTCCGCCGGCGGCACCCGCGAGGCACTCGATCCGGTGCGGTTCATCGGCAACCGCTCGTCCGGCAAGCAGGGCTACGCGCTCGCGCGGGTGGCCGCCCAGCGCGGTGCGCGAGTGACGTTGGTCGCGGGCAACACCGCCGACCTGGTCACCCCGGCCGGGGTCGACCTGGTCCGGATCGGCTCGGCAGTGGAGCTGCGCGACGCCATGCACAAGATCGCGGCGGACGCGGACGTGGTCGTGATGGCCGCCGCGGTGGCCGACTTCCGGCCGGTGTCGCTGACCGGTCACAAGATCAAGAAGACCGACGCGGAGCCGGACCCGATCGCGTTGACGAAGAACCCCGACATCCTGAAAGAGCTCGTTTCCGCACGTCGGGACGGCCAGGTGATCGTCGGGTTCGCCGCGGAGACGGGTGACGAGACGACGTCCGTGCTCGACTACGGCAGGGCGAAGCTGCGCCGCAAGGGCTGTGACCTCCTGGTGGTGAACGCGGTCGGCGACGGCAAGGCGTTCGAGCAGGAGGACAACGCCGGGTGGCTGCTGTCCGCCGACGGCGCCGAGGCCGCTATCCCACACGGGTCGAAGGCGCAACTGGCGTCCGCGGTGTGGGACGCAGTTACCGATCGCTTGACCCGTTCTCAGTAGACTTTTATCGCACTTTCGACCCAGCCTCATAAGGAGTGTCCGTGAGCCAGCACAGCAGCAGGCTGTTCACCAGCGAGTCGGTGACCGAGGGACACCCGGACAAGATCTGTGACGCGATCAGCGACTCGATCCTGGACGCGCTGCTCTCCAAGGACCCGCGTTCGCGCGTGGCCGTGGAGACGCTGATCACCACCGGCCAGGTGCACGTGGCCGGCGAGGTCACGACCGAGGCATACGCGGACATCCCCACGATCGTCCGCGAGAAGGTCCTGGAGATCGGCTACGACTCGTCGGCCAAGGGCTTCGACGGCACCTCCTGCGGCGTGAACGTCGCCATCGGCTCGCAGTCCCCCGACATCGCGCAGGGCGTCGACACGGCGTTCGAGGAGCGGGTCGAGGGCGCCGCCGACGAGATCGACAAGCAGGGCGCCGGCGACCAGGGCCTGATGTTCGGCTACGCGTGCACCGACACGCCCGAGCTCATGCCGCTGCCGATCGCGCTGGCCCACCGCCTGTCCCGCCGCCTGACCGCGGTCCGCAAGGACGGCACCGTCCCGTACCTGCGTCCCGACGGCAAGACCCAGGTCACCATCGAGTACGCGGGCGACCAGCCGGTGCGCCTCGACACGGTCGTCGTCTCCACCCAGCACGCCGACGGCATCGACCTCGAGAAGCTCCTCGGCGTCGACATCCGCAACCACGTCGTGCAGCCGGAGATCGACGCCCTGGGCCTCGACACCACGAACGTCCGCCTGCTGACGAACCCGACCGGCCGCTTCGTCATCGGTGGCCCCATGGGTGACGCGGGCCTGACCGGCCGCAAGATCATCGTCGACACCTACGGCGGCATGGCCCGCCACGGCGGCGGCGCCTTCTCCGGCAAGGACCCGTCGAAGGTCGACCGCTCCGCCGCCTACGCCATGCGCTGGGTCGCGAAGAACACCGTCGCCGCCGGCCTCGCCACCCGCGTCGAGGTCCAGGTCGCCTACGCCATCGGCAAGGCGGCCCCCGTCGGCCTCTTCGTCGAGACCTTCGGCACCGAGACCGTCGACCCGCAGAAGATCCAGCAGGCCATCACCGAGGTCTTCGACCTCCGCCCGGCCGCCATCATCCGCGACCTCGACCTGCTCCGCCCGATCTACGCCCCGACCGCCGCGTACGGCCACTTCGGCCGCACCGACATCGCGCTGCCCTGGGAGTCGACCGACCGCGCCGACGCCCTGCGCGCAGCGGCCGGCGCCTGATCCAACCCGCCTCCCCATTCGGGAGGCGGGTCGTGTCCCATCACCGTGGGCTCGATGACCCCCGACATCCCCGCGTGGGCCCGTGAACGGGCCGAGGTGCGTCCCCACGACCCGCAGTGGTCCGTGCGCGCCCGCGCTGAACGTACCCACCTCGCCGACCTGCTCGCACCGTGGCTGGTCGACGGGGTGGAACACGTCGGGTCGACCGCGGTGCCCGGCCTTGCCGCCAAGCCGGTGGTGGACCTCATGGCCTCGGTCACCGACCCGGACGCCGTCGTCACCGGCGCGGCGCTCGCCGAGGCGGGCTGGTCGTACGTGCCGCCAGAGCTGGACGGCCGGCCGTGGCGCCGCTTCTTCGTCAAACCCGACGCCTCCGGGCAACGGCGCGCGGCCCACCTGCACGTCATCCAAGCCGGGCACCCGCGGTGGACCGACCAGCTCCGGTTCCGCGACGCGCTGCGCGGCGACGCACGGCTCGCACGGGAGTATGAGGACCTCAAACGCCGGTTGTCCGCGAACAGCGGGCACGACCGCGAGGCGTACACGGAAGGCAAAACGGCGTTCGTGGCGCGCGTTCTGGACGCTGCCCCTCCCGGCCGTTCGTGATCGCCGCGAACTGTCAGACCCCCTGAGTACGGTGTGCAGAAGGGGCGCTCAACTCGGGGGGACCCCTGCGCCAGCCTGACCACGCGGCGTATTTTCCGTCCCCGAACCGTCCCCGCCACCCGTGGGCGACACGAACACGACCGGCCTGCACGCCGTACCGCAGCCACTCGATGTCGAGCTGCCCCGCCTGCGCTTCGTCGACCGGCAGCGCACCCGGTGGTCGCGGCCGGTCACGCTGGTCGTCGCGGGTGCGGGTTTCGGCAAGACGACGGCGATCATCGACGCTCTCGCGCTGAGATCGGACACGGCACCCGGCGCGCGTGATGTGGTTGCGGCACTCAGGCAGCGTGCACCGCTTGATGTGTGCGTTCACCTCGACGACGTGCATGAGATCCCTGACGATTCGCCGGGCGCGATGATGCTGGGGGCGGTCGTGCGCGCGTTGCCGGACACAGCGCATTTGGTGCTTTCTGGCCGAGGGGTTCCGACCTTCCGTTGGCCAGGAGGGAGGCGGCTGGGCAGATAGCCACTATCGGGGACGAAGACCTGGCGTTCACCGACGCGGAAACGGCTGCCGGAACCCGTGGAGACCGTGTTGGCCGCGCTCACCACGCTCGGGTGCGCGACCGAGGACGAGCTCGCCGCCGTCACGGGGACGTTCACCGACCTCGACGAGCTCGTGCGCTGGGTGCCGTTGGTCACGCGGCTCGACGACGGCCGGTACCGCGCGCACGACCTGTGGGCCGACCCGGTGGCGAGGAGTGTGCCGCGCGAACGAATCGCGGCCATGCGGTCCAAGGCGGTGGACGTGCTGTGCGCGCGGCGAGCTGGCCGGTGCGGGACGGATCGCCTGCTGAGCAGGCGATTGGCGTCTGCTGGCCACGCTCGCGGTGGAGCTGGTGCGCACGACGTTGTCGATGTTGCCGTAGACGACGGCACGGCGATGCGGCCGCGGGCGTGACGCTGCTGAGCTCGCGGAACGTCCGTTGGCTGACGACCTCGCGCGGCGCCATGCCGCAGCAGCACGCTGGTTCGACGGCGAACCCGTGCAGTTTCATGGGGACGATGTGGACACCACGGCGCGTGGAGAGTTCGTGGCTCGTGCGTTGCACACGGTCATTGCGGCGTCCTTAGGCGAAACCAACGCCGAACTGCCGTGCGGTGATCCCTCCGAGAAAGACAACCCACGCGACGCGGTCCTGGCATTTGCGGCACAGGCTGCAGTGGCTGTCATGCGCGGAGAGGAGGACAACGCGCGCGATGTCTACAAACGGCATCTGGCCAAGTGGCCGATCGAGGGCAAAGTCGCCGAACGGCACCTGCGGCGGTTCCTGGCGCTGGGCTACGTGCTCAGCGACGAGCTCAGGAAACGCTGGGACGCCACGGATCTCGGCCCGTCGCACCGCAAGGCGCGGTCGGCCGCGAAAGCGTTGGTGCGAGCCAGGTCCGGCGACCTGAGTCACGCGGCCCAGCTGCCGGAGGCGCACGCGTTGTGCTTCCTGCCGTTGCCGTGGTCGGTCGAGCTGGCCACCAGGTTGGCGGCCACCGGGTCCACGCGGCTGGGCGGCTGGCTGGCCGATCACGTCGGAACGCCGGTGCACCGCAAGCTGCGTGAGCTCACCCGCGACCCGAGCTGGCGGCCGGTGCGGCACGACTGCGGGCCGCCGTGCCCACACCGCCGCACCACCCGGTCGGATCGAGGTGATCGGGCCGATGCGGGTGACCCGCAACGGTGTCGCGACCGACCGGCCGGAGCTGCGGCGGGTGCGGGTCCGGCAGCTGCTGGTGCTGCGGCCGGTGCTCAGCCGGGACCAGGTGGTGGACCTGCTGTGGCCGGGACTCGAACCGGCGAGTGCCGCGCGGAACCTGCGGGTCACGACGACGCACCTGCGCCGGTTGCCGGAGCCGGACCGCGCTGGCGGCGAGGCGAGCTACTGCGTGCGCAGCGACGCCGACGCGATCCGGTTGGTGCGCGGCGGGATGCTGACCGCGGACCTGTGGTCGTTGCACGAGCTGACCGACGCCGACCAGCTCGCCCAAGCCGTCGCGCTGTGGCGGGGTGGAGCCGCTCACCGACCTGGCTGAGCTGTGCGACGCAGAGATCGCCGACGTGCGCGCACGGCCCGTGCGCAACCTGCTGACGTTGGGAGAGCTCAGGCTCGTCGCCGCGGACCCGGTCGAGGCGTGACGGCTGACCGACGGCGCGCTCACGCTCGAACCGTTCGAGCCGCGGCCCACCGCCTGGCGCTGGCCGCCGCGCTGCGCGCACGGAACCCGCAGAGGACGCTGCGGACCCGTGCGCGCGTGCTGGACTCGTTGCGGCAGCTCGGAGTCGCCCGACCCGGCCACGGCGATGCTTCTGCGGCAGGTCACACGCAGCTGACCGGGTTCTCCGTCGACGACGGGCAGTAGTCGAAAGGGCTGCCGACCATCACGTCCGGCCCGGGCCGCCGAAGATCGTGCCCGATCCGGCGATCGTGGGCACGGCGTTGTCGCAGACGGCCTGGGCCGGTCTGTTCTGGAACGCCGGCGGCACGTCGTCGGCGTGGGGCGGCGCCGATGACGGTGTCCGTGTGGTGCTGAGGACAAGGGTCGCGACCGGGCGTTGCCCGAACGCCAACCGCAACTCGCGGGCCTTTGTTCATGTACGGGTGGGTTCCGCTTTACGTCGCCAGGCTAGAAACTCCGTTCATGTCGCTCTCTCGTCGTGGGTTCATGGCTGCCGCCGTCGCTGCTGCCTCCGGCACGCTGCTGCCGCCGTCGGTGTACGCCGCGCTCGCTCGCGAACCGCGCTCGGGAGGGTTGCGCGCGATCAAGCACGTGGTGCTGCTGATGCAGGAGAACCGCTCGTTCGACCACTACTACGGGTCGCTGCGCGGGGTGCGCGGGTTCTCCGACCGCAATGCCTTGAAGGGCGTGTTCAACCAGACCGGGGTGCTGCCGTTCCCGGTCCGCGAGGCCGCCTCTGGACGCGACATCCAGTACATCGGTGACCTCGACCACAGCTGGAACGGGGGTCACGCGGCCCTGCGCGGTGGCTGGAACGACAACTGGGTGCCCGCGAAGACGGCCGCCACCATGGCGTTCTACACGCGCCAGGACATCCCGTTCCACTACGAGCTCGCCGACACGTTCACGCTGTGCGACGCCTACCACTGCTCGGTGCCGACCTCGACCTCGCCGAACCGCAACTACTGGGTGTCCGGCTACACCGGCTACGAGCCCAACGGCACGCGGGCGACCGGCAACGCGGCCTACGCCGAGGACACCCACGCCGGCTACACCTGGAAGACCTACCCGGAACGCCTGGAGGCGGCCGGGAAGTCGTGGCGGGTGTACCAGGAGTGGGACAACTTCCAGGACAACAACCTGGAGTTCTTCGTGCGGTTCAAGGAGATCGCGCGCAAGGTGCTGCCGGCCGGGTTCAAGTCGCTGGACAAGCTCTACGGCACCGGCGACCCCGCGTTGATCGGCGCGATCGACCTGTCGAAGCTGACGCCGGCCGAGAAGTCGCTGTACGACAGGGGCTTGCAGCGGGTGCGGCCGGGCGGGCTGGGGGAGGCGTTCCGCGCGGACGTGAGCTCCGGCTCGTTGCCCGCCGTGTCGTACTTGGTGCCGTCGTCGGTGGACTCCGAGCACCCCGGCGCGTCGTCACCCGCCGCCTCGGCCTCGATCACCTACCAGGTGCTGGACGCGCTGGCCTCCAACCAGGAGGTGTGGGAGTCGACGGTCCTGTTCATCACCTACGACGAGAACGACGGGTTCTACGACCACGTGCCGCCGCCGCGCCCGCCGTTGTCCGTCACCGACGAGTACGTGGGCGACAAGCCGCTGGGGTTGGGCACCCGTGTGCCGATGACCGTCGTCTCGCCGTGGTCGGTCGGCGGGTACGTGTGTTCGCAGGTGTTCGACCACACGTCGATGACGCAGTTCCTGGAGAAGTGGACCGGTGTGCGGTCGGAGGAGATCTCCGCGTGGCGCCGGACCGTGTCGGGTGACCTGACCTCGGCGTTCGACTTCGACCGCCGCCGCACCTGGCCCGAGGTCGGCGAGCCCGCGCCCGTGCCGCCCGCCACGCCGCGCTGGCGACCCGCGCCGCCGTCCGAGCAGAAGATGCCGGAGCAGGAAGCAGGACGCCGCCGTGCGCGCGCGTTGCCCTATCAGCCCGATGCGTCGCTTCGCGGTTCACGGCTGGAGATGTCCAACACGGGTTCCGCGTCCGTGCACCTCGCGTTGTACCCGTACTCGGCCCAGTTCGCGCTGCCGCAGCACTTCGACGTGGCCCGCGCGGCGTCGGTGGAGCTGCCCGGCGACCACGACCTGGTGCTGCTCGGGCCGAACGGGTTCCGCCGTGAGTTCGCCGGCTCTGCGTCTGACAGTGCGCGCGTGTCGTCGTCGGTGCGCGGATACAGCCGTGTGCTCACGTTGACGTTCGAGAACTCCGGGCGTTCGCGGCTGACGTTCGTGCTGGGGCGGCGGCGGATCGTGGTGCGGCCCGGCCACCGGCACGTGATCCCGTGGCTGACCGTGATGAACTCCGGCTGGTACGACCTGACCGTCACGGTGGAGGAGGAGCCGCGGTTCCGCCGTCGTCTGTGCGGTCACATCGAGAACGGCCAGGAGTCGATCTCCGGCTAACGTCTCCGTCCGTGGAGATCGCGGGGGACGAGGTCGAGGCATCCGAGATCCGGCGGCTGGTGGTCGAGGCGGACCAGCTGGACCCGGCCGGGCTGCGGGTGAGCGGGGCGCGGATCGTCGGGCAGCTCGACCTGTCCGACGTGGTGGCGAAACGGCCGTTGGTGCTGCGGGACTGCGTTTCCGAGCTGCCGGTGGTGCTCGACCGGGCGCAGTTCACGGTGCTGGACCTGCGCGGGCTCGTGGCACCGTCGGTCAGCGGGGTGCGGATCACCATCGAGCACGACGTGTCGCTGAGCGGCGCGAAGCTGACGGCGCCGTCCCAGGAGATCGCGCTCGACCTGCGCGGGCTGCGGGTGGGCGGCAGCGTCTACCTGAACGAGGGGTTCAGCGCGGTCGGCTCGGTGGTGCTGAGCAGCGGCAGGATCGGCGCGGTGCTGGACTGCCGCGGCTCACGGGTGCGCAGCACCGGCAGGGGAGCCGCGCTGCAGGGCGTGGACCTGCAGGTCGGTGACGCGGCCTTCCTGTCGCACGGGTTCACCGCCGTCGGGGAGGGTGAGCACGCGGCGGTGCGGATGCGAGGCGCGCGGATCGACGGGCAGCTGATCCTGCGCGAGGGCAGGCTCGTCGGACCGAGGGCGCTGGACCTGCGGCACGCGCGGGTGGGCAAGGACCTGCTGATGCCGTTCGCGGGCATCGAAGGCGCCGTGCAGCTCGACGGACTCGTGTACGAGGGCCTGCCGCGCGACGCCACTGTGGACGAATGGCTGACCCTGCTGGCGACCCGCACCCCGGACTACTCGACGCAGCCGTGGGTCCAGCTCGCCGCCGCGCACTCCGCGGCGGGCAACGAACGCGACGCACGCCGGATCAGGGTCGCCCAGCAGCGCGACCTGCGCCGCCGCGGCCGGCTCTCCCGCTGGGGCCGCACCTGGCACCTCGTCACCGCGATCACCGTCGGCCACGGCTACCGCCCGGCGCTGGCCCTGGTGTGGCTCGCCGGCGTGCTCGCGGTGTCGGTGGCGGTGGTCCTGCTCTCGGGTGCCGTGCGCTGCTCGACCGTCGAACAGGTCGGCTACGCGTTGAACGTCGCAACGCCCCTGGTCAAGGTCGACGCGGCGCGCTGCACCGTGGACTCCGGCTCCGCCGCCGGCCAGGCCGTGCTCGCCTCCACCTGGCTGCTGCAGGTCCTGGCCTGGGCGTTCGCCACCCTGTTCGTGGCGGGTTTCACCGGTTTGGTCCGCCGCAACGCGTGACTGTCAGACCCGTCTGATAGACCAGAGGCATGAGCACGAAGACCGGAGCACGCCGCGGGGAGCGCGTCCCCGCCGACACGCTGCCGGTCGCGCGCATCGTCGTGGACGTCCCGCTCGCCCACCTCGACCGCCCTTCGACGGCTACCTGCTGGAGCGGGTCGCCACCACCGAGTACGAGAAGAAGCTGACGTTCATCGAGAAGGTCGTGTCGCCGGAACCGGTGCTGGCACCGGAGATCGCGGCACTGGCCCGCGCCGTCGCCGACCGGTACGCGGGCGGGATGATCGACGTGCTGCGGCTGGCGATCCCACCAGGCCCGCGCGAGGCCGCCGCCGGGGAGCCGGCACCGCTGCCGCAGGACCCGGCGGGTGGGGCTGTCGACCGCGGTGGAGGACTCGCCGGGGGGCGCACCCGACGGCACCGATGCGAACGGGGAAGTGAGCGCAGAGACCGCCACCGCAGCGGACACGGCCGAACCTGCCGCGCCCACCGGCACCGCTGAGCCTGACTCGCCTGCCACCGCTGCCGACGCGCTGCCGATGGCCCTGCCGTGCCACCGCAGCCGTGCGCCACCGCCGTGGTGGCGTGCCTGGCGCCGCTGCCGGGTCCGCCGCCGCCGATGACGGCACGCCTGGCGCCCTGTCACGCTGCTGCCGTGCCTGCCACCGCCGCTGACGGCGCGTCTGACGCCGCTGCTGTGTCCGCCACCGCCGTGTCCGCCGTCGCCGCGAACGCCGCTGCTGTGTCCGCTCCTGTGTCCGCTGATGCCGCCCCCACTGCTGTCGCGCCTGCGCGGTCCCAGCTCCCTCCCGTGCCCGCCGACGCCTGGTCCCGTTACCCGCGCGGTCCCAAGTACCTCGAAGCCCTGCGCACCGGGAAGCCCGCGCACGCCGTGTGGCAGGCGTTGCCGTCGGAGGACTGGCCCGCGCGGCTCGCGGAGGCGGCGGCGTCGGTGGCGTCCACCGGGCGTGGTGTGGTGATCGTGGTGCCCGACCACCGGGACGTGGCGCGGGTGTTCGAGGCGTGCAGTGCGCTGATCGAGGGCGTGGTGACGCTGTCGGCGGACCTGGGGCCGTCGGAGCGGTACAAGCGGTGGCTCGCGGTGCGGCGCGGGGTGGCGCGGGTGGTGGTGGGCACGCGGGCGACGGCGTTCGCGCCTGTGGTGGACCCTGGGTTGCTGGTGGTGTGGGACGACGGGGACGACCTGCACGCCGAGCCGCGGGCGCCGTATCCGAACGTGCGGGACGTGTTGGTGCAGCGCGCGCACATGAACGGTGCGGCGCTGCTGATCGGTGGGTTCGCTCGCACGGCCGAGGCCCAACTGCTCGTGGAGACGGGGTGGGCGCACGAGATCGTGGCGTCGCGGGAGACGCTTCGTGCCATTGCACCGCGGGTGGTGTCGGTGGGCGACAACGAGTGGCAGGACGTGAAGGACCCGGCGGCGCGCACGGCGCGGTTGCCGTCCATCGCGTTCGAGGCGGCGCGGTTCGCCCTGGCCGACTCGCCGGTGCTGATCCAGGTGCCGCGCCGGGGGTACGTGCCGGCGTTGGCGTGCGGGCAGTGCCGTGGGCCCGCGCGGTGCCGCAAGTGTGCCGGGCCGCTGGCGTTGCCGGGTGGCACGCAGGACGGGCTGCCGAAGCCGCGCACTGCCGGTGGTGTGCGGCGACGGAGCCGGGTTCCGGTGTCCGACGTGCGGGTCGCGGCGGTTGCGGGGCAGGTCATCGGGGCCCGGCGGACGGCGGAGGAGCTGGGCGGGCCCGGGATCGCGGTGCGCACGAGCGGCGCGGACGAGGTGCTGACCAGGGTGCCGGGGCCGTCGCTGGTGGTGGCCACGCCGGGGGCCGAACCGTGGCCGACGGCGGGTACGGGGCGGTGCTGCTGCTCGACGGTGGGCGTTGCTCGGGGGCCGACCTGCGGGCGTCCGAGGAGGCGTTGCGGCGGTGGATGACGGCCGCCGGGCTGGTGCGCCCAGGCAACGGGCGGGTCGTCGTGATCGCCGACTCGGCGCTGACACCCGTGCAGGCGCTGGTGCGGTGGGACCCGGTGTGGCACGCGACGACCGAGCTGGCCGCGCGCACCGAGCTGGGCTTCCCGCCCGCGGTGCGGATGGCGACGGTCGACGGCACGCCGGACGCGGTCAACGCCCTGCTGGACGAGCTCAGGTTGCCGCCGTCCGGTGAGGTCCTCGGACCGGTGCCGGTGGGCGACGACGACACGAAGGAACGTGCGCTCGTGCGCGTCGCACGGGCAGAAGGACGGGCGTTGGCCGCAGTGCTGGCGGAGGCACAGGCCGTGCGCACGGCACGCAAGGAACAGGAGCTCGTGCGGATCAAGCTCGACCCGCTCGAGGTGCTCTGAGCGGTCCTGGACGGTCCACAGTGGATCGCCCAGGACCGCGCGGTCAGCCCTCGTGGTACGTGCGCAGGGCGGCGAGGTGCTCGCGGACGTCCTCGTCGGTCAGCTTCTCGTAGCCGAGGTACTCGGACATGTACGCCATCAGGTCGTGGCGCTCCGGGTGGTCCTCGGCCGCGATCACGTGCGCGGTCGTGCCCGCGATGCCCGCCGGGAACAGCAGGAAGCCGTCCAGGCCCGCCATGGTGTCGAAGGAGGCGTTCTTGGCCTCCCACAGCGTCCACACGTCCTCTTCGCGCCCGCACTCGGCGAGCAGCAGCGCGGCCAGGCCCATCGCCTCGCTCACGCCCCAGCCCTCGCGGTGCGCGGCGGTCTCCTGGGCGAGCAGGTGGCGCAGCAGGTCCGCGTCCCGCGGGCGGCGGTCGCGCAGGAGCAGCTGCAACGCCTCCTCGCGGTCGGCCTCGTCCAGGTCGGCGGTCGCGAAGTCCGTTCGCAAGCGGTCAAGATCGATCGACACCACCGCACCTTAGGCCTTCCTCAAGGGGTGTTGCTATCCGGCCGGAACGGAGTAGAAGAGTGCGCATGTTGCGAACGGTTGCCGCACTATCGCTCTCCGTCGTACTGGTCGCGCCCGCACCGGCACTCGCCGCGGGCTCGGCGGACCCCGCCCCGAGGGTGCCAGAACAGGTCGGCTGGGGTGGCGCGGTGTCCAGCGTCGACCCGGACGCCTCGCAGATCGGCGTCGACGTGCTGCGCCGCGGTGGCAACGCCGTGGACGCCGCTGTCGCCACCGCCGCCGCGCTCGGTGTGACCGACCCGTTCTCCGCGGGCATCGGTGGCGGCGGATTCTTCGTCCACTACGACGCGCGCACCCGCAGGGTGTCCACGTTGGACGGTCGCGAGACCGCCCCGCGCGCCGCCACCGACCAGCTGTTCGTCGAGAACGGCACGGCGCTGCCGTTCGCCGAGGCGATGACCAGCGGCCTGTCCGTCGGCGTCCCCGGCACGCCGAAGACCTGGCAGCAGGCGTTGCGCAGGTGGGGCACGCTCAACCTGCGCGAGGCCATGGCGCCCGCGGAGGCGCTGGCCCGGCGCGGCTTCGTCGTCGACCGCACGTTCAACCAGCAGATCACCTCCAACGCCGCCCGCTTCGCCGACTTCACCTCGACCCGCGACCTCTACCTGCCCGGTGGGCAGCCGCCGGCGATCGGGTCGACGTTCCGCAACCCGCAGCTCGCCGACACCTACCGCGAGCTCGCCCGCACCGAGCTCGCCTCCCTCTACGGCGGCGCGGTCGGCCGCGACCTCGTCAAGGCCGTCCAGCAGCCGCCCGTCGTGCCCGGCTCGACCCGCAAGGTCCGCGCGGGCGCCATGGAGCTCTCCGACCTCGCCCGCTACCAGGTCGAACGCCGCGACCCCACGCACACCCGCTACCGCGGCCTCGACGTCTACGGCATGGCCGCGCCCTCGTCCGGCGGCACGACCGTCGGAGAGGCGCTGAACATCCTGGAGTCGACCGACCTCGCGAAGGCCACCGACGTCGAGTACCTGCACCGGTTCATCGAGTCGACCAAGCTCGCGTTCGCCGACCGGCTGCGCTGGGTCGGCGACCCGAAGTTCTCCCGCGTGCCGACCGAGGGCCTGCTCTCGCAGCGGTTCGCCGACTCCCGCGCGTGCCTGATCAAGCCCGGCGCCGTGCTCCCCGCACCGCAGCCGGCCGCCGACCCGCGCAACCCCGCCCCGTGCCGGGCCGACGCGGGCCTGTCGAACCTGCGCGACGACGCCGAACGGACCACGCACCTCACCGTCGCCGACCGCTGGGGCAACGTCGTCGCCTACACCCTCACCATCGAGGCGGAGGGCGGCAGCGGCATCGTCGTACCCGGCCGCGGCTTCCTGCTCAACAACGAGCTCACCGACTTCGAGTTCGTCCCGCCGACCGCCGGCGTCCCGCACCCGAACCTGCCCGGCCCCGGCAAGCGCCCGCGCTCCTCGATGTCCCCGACGATCGTGCTCGACCACGGCCGCGTCGTCCTCGCCGTCGGCTCACCCGGCGGCTCGACGATCATCACGACCGTCACCCAGGTCCTGACCTCCCGCCTGGACCGCAAGATGCCGCTGCTCGACGCCGTCGCCGCCCCGCGCGCCTCCCAGCGCAACGCCGCCGTGACGCCCGCCGAGGCCGAGTTCATCGCGGCGGCCTCCACCGCGGGGCTGCAGGCCATCGGGCACAGGTTCAGCCAGAACGCCGAGATCGGCGCGGTCACCGCGGTCGAACGGGCCTCCGACGGCCGCTGGCGCGCCGTGGCCGAACCGACCCGCCGCGGTGGTGGTGCGGCGCGGGTGGTGAAGGTGGGCTGACCTGACCTGACCTGACCTGACCTGACCTGATCTGACCTGCACCTGGCGGCAGCACCTCGGAGCGACCTACTTCGAGGTGCTGCCGTCGATGCGTTCGTGGACGAAGACGTGGTCGAGGTCCTTGCCGGCGAGCGCACGGCGGGCCTGCGCCATCTCCGCGACGAGCGCGGCGTGCTCGGCCTCCGCCCGGCCCAGCAGGGTGAGGTTCGACGGTGGTGCCGACGCGGTGGCCAGCTCGGCGCCGAGGAACGGTTCGGCCGGGATGTCGGGGCGGTCCAGGTCATGCGGCCATGATCACGTGAGCGACCCCGTGTAGATGACCGAGTTGTCCGCGTCCCGCACCACCCCCATGAGAACGCCTGTGACCAGGTTGCCCGTGTCGGCATCGATGCGCGTCAGCGAGCCGGAGAGCTCCGCCGCGAAGAAACCGTCGACGACGGGCACGGTCACTCTCGGGACACCGAGGGCGTCGATCTCGATGAAGCGGCCGTTGGGGTGGGCGTATCCGGCGATCAGCTGGCGGCCCGCGCCGCCGGAGATGTTCAGGACGCCGGTGAGCCGGGGCCGTTCGGACGTGGTGTTGACGGTGAAGGTGCCGAACCCGGTGTCGCTGCTGCCGTGGCAGACGCCGTACCGGTCGGGGTGGCCGTCCTGCCTGGCCACGACCACACCGGTCGGCCCGTCGTCGAAGCCCGCCGCCACGACCGGCCGCCAGCCGGGTGCGGTGGCCAGTGGTGCGGTGGCCGCGGCGCCGTCCAGGCAGCGGGCCAGGCGGTTGTCGAGCGTGGCGGGGTCGCTGTCGCCGCTCTCGAAGCTGTCGGTGCCGCTGGAGCGGGGTGGGGTCGCGTCCGGCGGCAACGGCACGAACCGGTCGTCGAACACCAGCTGGGTGATGGCGAGCTTGCTCGGGAAGTAGGCGACGAAGAAGTCGGGCGTGGTCACGGAGTCCTTGGAGCCGCGGCTGTAGCTGCTGGTGGACTCGCGGGCACGAGTGCTCAGCGCGCCGAGCGGCGGGATGCCGGCGATGAAGTTGTCGGACACGTAGGCGACCGTGCCCGCCTCCAGCCGGACCGGTGCGACGGCCGGGTTCACCACGTGTGCCCTCGACCTCGTCAGCTCGCAGAAGCGCGAGTCGGCGCCGATCAGCACCTTGCGGCTGTCGAACACGACCATCTCGGTGGAGCGCCAGCCACCGTCACCCAGTGCGGCACGGCAGCGGGCGAGGTCGAGCTCCGACGGCGCGGTGACACGGTCGTGGGCGGGGTCGGCCGAGTCGCTCGTGGTCTGCGTGACGGCGACACCGCCCGCGATCAGCAGTGCGACACCGGCGGCCACGGCGAGCGGGGTGTGGTTGCGGCGCGGTGCCCCGGTGAAGGCCGGCCGCATCCGTTCCTTGACCTCGACCGGCAGTGCGCGGCGAGGTGGCAGGTCGATCGTCATCACTGCACCTCCGGGGTGTCTTGGGGAAGCTCCTTGCGCAGCCGGGCACGGGCGCGGGAGATGCGCGACCGCACGCTCACCTCGGCGACGCCCAGCACCTCGGCGGCCTCGGCGACCGGCACCTCGCCCAGCAGGACGAGCTCGACGGCCTCGCGTTCGGCGCGGGGGAGCCTGGCGACCGCGGCCAGCACGGTGCGCAGGCGGTCCTCGTGGTCCAGGCCGGAGACGACGTCCTCGGCGTGGTCGCGCTGCACGTCATGGCGCGGCACGCGGTGCAGCAGCCGGGTGAACCGCGACTGCCTGCGGAACTCCGAACGCGCCAGGTTGCCCGCGACGGTGAACAGCCACGGCAACGCGCTGTCGCGCACCAGGGTCATCTCGTCGCGGCGGCGCCAGGCCGTCAGGAACGTGGCGGACGTCAGGTCCTCCGCCGTGGACCAGGACGCGGTCAACCGGTACGCGTGGTTCCACACGGCCTCGGCATAGCGGTCGTAGAGCTCCCCGAAGGCGTGCTCGTCGCCCCGCTCCCACAGCTCGGCGTCCCGCGGTGGCTCGTCCGGCACCGCGGCCGCCCCCTCCCAGCGCTGTCGCATCAGCCTCATGACCTGGAGGTGTCCACCTCCCGGCCGAGTGTTGCACCGGATCTTCCTACTTCAGGCTGACGGCAGCTCGATACCGCCAGCCGATGTCCGCTGACCTGCGCGAACGGCACAGTTGACACCATGACGACGACCACCGTGCACCACCGCCCGACCGCCATCGCCGCCCACGTCGACCTCAAGGCGCTCTTCCGCCCCGTGCTGACGGCGCTGAGGTTCACCGGCCACTTCCTGCTGGCGCTGGTGAGCGTGATCTTCCTCGGCAGCGCCGCCGAGCACTGACCGCGTTCCTCGTAGACTGACCGCCAGTCCACCACGAGGAGCACCGCGTGACCGTCCAACCCATCCGTCTGTTCGGCGATCCTGTGCTGCGCACCCCCGCCGTCGAGGTCACCGACTTCGACAAGGAACTGCGCACCCTGGTCAAGGACCTGTGGGACTCGATGCAGGACGCGGGCGGAGCAGGACTCGCGGCGCCGCAGCTGGGTGTGGGGCTGCGCGTGTTCACCTACCACTGCGACGGCTTCGCGGGACACCTCGTCAACCCGACCTGGGAGGTCGTCGGCGAGGAGACGCAGGAGGGCCCGGAGGGCTGCCTGTCGATCCCCGGCATGTCGTGGGACTGCAAGCGGCACCTGCACGTCGTGGCCAAGGGCTGGAACATGCACGGCGAGCCGATCGAGGTCGAGGGCACCGAGACCCTGGCCCGCTGCATCCAGCACGAGACCGACCACCTCGACGGCGTGCTGTTCCTGGACCGCCTCGACACCGAGACGCGCAAGAAGGCGATGCGGGAAATCCGGCAGTCCGACTGGTTCGACGGTAGCGTGCCCACCCTGAAGCAGAGCCCGCACCCACTCTTCGGCAGGGCCAACTGACCATGCGTCTCGTGTTCGCAGGTACGCCCGAGGTGGCACTCCCCTCGCTGCGCGCCTTCCTCGACTCCTCCCGCCACGACGTCGTCGCCGTCGTCACCCGCCCGGACGCCCCCGTCGGCCGCGGCCGCCGGATCGAACGCTCCCCGGTCGCCGCCCTCGCCGACGAGCACGGCATCGAGGTCCTGTCCCCGGCCAAGGCGGGCGACCCCGACTTCCTCGACCGCCTGCGCGCGCTCGAACCCGACCTCTGCCCGGTCGTGGCCTACGGCGCCCTGCTGCCCCAGCGCACCCTCGACATCCCGCGCTTCGGCTGGGTCAACCTCCACTTCTCCGTGCTGCCCGCATGGCGCGGCGCCGCACCGGTGCAGGCCTCCGTGCGCGCGGGCGACGACATCACCGGTGCCACCACCTTCCGCATCGTCAAGGAACTGGACGCGGGCCCCGTCTTCGGCGTGGTGACCGAGAAGATCCAGCCGCGCGACACCTCCGGCGACCTGCTGGGCCGCCTCTCGGTCTCCGGCGCGGAACTGCTGCTGTCCACTGTGGACGGCATCGAGGCCGGCACCCTGCGCGCCGTCGACCAGCCCACCGACGGCGTCACCTACGCCGCCAAGATCACCGTCGACGACGCGCGCCTCGACTTCGGCACGCCCGCCGTGGCGCTGGACCGCCTCGCACGCGCGGTCACCCCCGAACCGGGTCCCTGGGCGGAGTTCCGCGGCGAACGGCTGAAGCTCGGGCCCGTGACGCCGGTGGAGGACGTGACGCTGCCGGCGGGGGAGATCGTCGTGGAACGCAAGCGGGTGCTCGTGGGCACGGCGACCACCGCCGTGGCCCTCGGCGAGGTCCAGGCGCAGGGCAAGAAGCGCATGGCCGCGACCGACTGGGCCCGCGGGGTGCGCATCGAGGCCGGGGAGCGCATCGCATGAGCGCCACCGGTGCGACCGGGCCCGCCGCGAACGAGTGGCATGGGCGCGGTTGGGTTCAGTTGTGGTTCGGCACGGAGTCAGGGCGCGGTGTCCGTGCCGGAGCAGGAGAGTTCGACATGATGGAGCGCAACGCATGACCAACCACTCGCGAGGCGCCTCCAAGCCTTCCCGCCCGAGCAGGCCGCACCCGCCGCGCGGGCGCACCGGACCCGCCAGGCCACCCGTGGAGGACCCGGCGCGGCTGGCCGCGCTGGAGACGCTGCGGGCGGTGCGGCAGCGGGACGCGTACGCGAACCTGGTGCTGCCGCAGATGCTGCGCGACCGGCGCATCACCGGCCGCGACGCCGCGCTGGCCACCAAGCTCACCTACGGCTCGGCGCGGGCGCAGGGCCTGCTCGACGCCGTCATCGAGGCGTGCTCGGACCGGCCGCTGTCCGAAGTGGACGGCTCGGCGCTCGACGCGTTGCGGCTGGGCACGTACCAGCTGCTGCGCACCCGGATCCCGTCGCACGCCGCCGTCGCCTCGACCGTCGACCTCGTGCGGGCCGAGCTCGGGTCCGGCATCGCCGGGTTCGTCAACGCCGTGCTGCGCCGGGTCGCCGAACAGGACGAGGCCGCGTGGGTCGACGAGCTCGCACCCGACCCGGACACCGACCCGGTCGGCAACCTGGCCTTCACCCACGCCCACCCGCGCTGGATCGCGCAGGCGTTCGCGGAGGCCCTCGGCAGCCGCGGGGAACCGCTGAAGCTGGCCCTCGAGGCCGACGACGCACGCCCGGCCGTCCACCTGGTCGCACGCCCCGGCGAGGTGAGCGCCGACGAGCTCGCCGCGATCGTCGGCGGGGACGTGGCGCCCTACTCGCCTTACGGGGTGCACCTGGAGACCGGCGCGGGCGATCCCGGCGACCTCGAGCCCGTTCGCGAGCGTCTGGCGAACGTGCAGGACGAGGGCAGCCAGCTGTGCGCCCTGGCCTTGACGCGTGCGTCGCTGGAAGGCACCGACGACCGGTGGCTCGACCTGTGTGCCGGCCCGGGAGGCAAGGCAGCGCTGCTCGCGGCACTGGTCGGCCTGGAAGGCGGTGAGCTCATCGCCGTCGAGAAGGCACCCCACCGCGCCGAGCTCGTGCGCAAGCTCACCTCCGGCCTGCCGGTCACCGTGGAGGTGACCGACGGCCGGGAGACCGGCTTCGTCGAAGGGGCGTTCGACCGCGTTCTGGTCGACGCGCCCTGCACCGGTCTCGGTGCCCTGCGCAGGCGCCCTGAGGCGCGGTGGAGGCGCCAACCCGCCGACGTCGGCCAGCTCACCACACTGCAGCGTGAGCTCCTGACCGAGGCCCTGCGACTGGTGCGTCCAGGCGGAGTCGTGGCTTATGTCGTGTGCTCACCTCATCTTTCCGAGACCGTGGGGGTGGTGGCGGACGTCGCCCGGCGGACCGGAGCAGAACAGCTGGACACCCGGACGCTCTTCCCCGAGGTGCCGGACCTCGGGGACGGGCCGCACGTTCAACTCTGGCCACACCTGCACGGAACGGATGCCATGTTCTGCGCGGTGCTGCGACGCCCTGTTTGAGCGCTCGGGAATGACGCTAGCGACGGGGTCCGACAGTTCTGGACCCCGTCGCCCCGTTCCGCGGCACACCGGTCAGCAGTTCACCGGTTCGAGTGACGCCGCCGTTCCGTCAGGCCCTCAGCACGTGCAGCGCCGGCGCCTGACCCCACCTGTTGCCCACGGCGTACACCCAGCGGCCGCCCGGACCCCAGGCCAGGCTCGCCTGGTACAGGTCCGGCGCCTCGTAGGAGCGCGACTCCGTCAGCGAGCCGGCCGGGTACAAGCGCACGGACGGCCCGCCGTTGATGCCCGCGGCGAGTGCTCCCGTGTCCGCGCTCGTCGTGACCGCGAGCGGGTAGGGACCGGTGTTGTAGCTGCCGCGCACGGCCAGGGTGTCGCTCGTGTACGACTGGATGGCGTACGGCGCACCACTGGCCACGTGGACCTGGGCGCCGTCCCGGGAGAACTCGACGTCGGCCAGGTTGCCGCCCGCGTCACGCGACGCCTGGACGGCGAGCCCCTCACCCTCCTCGCGCAGCACCAGAAGCGAGGACGGCGACAGACTCGGCTGGCCCGCCGCCAGCAGACCGGGCCTGGCCGGCGACGTGGCCAGCTGGTGCGGGCTGTAGTGCCCGGCGACCAGGCCGGTGCGGGCGTCGGTGCCGTTGAGCGCGACCCGGCCGATGCCGCCGCCCCAAGTGGTGCAGCCGTAGCTGAAGTACAGGCGGCCGCCGGTGACGGCCAGGTCGGCCGGGCACACCTCGCCGATCGGGTAGCGGGCGCGTTCGGTCAGCGTCAGCGTGTCCACCGCGGCGACCGCGCCGTACTCGGACAGCGCGACGAACACGGTGTCGCCGTCCGGGCTCAGCGCCAGACCCGCGGCGCCGGGCAGGTTCGTCAGCTTCGTGACCACGTTGCCCGCCAGGTCCGTGACGGCGACCGCGTGATCGGTCCTGCTGCTCACGAACACGTGGCCCAGCGTCGGGTCGACCGCGATGTCCGAGAACGACGTCAGCGGCAGCGCGACAGTGCGCTGTGGCGGTTCGGCGGTCGCGGGCAGCGCCGTGGCCACCGCCAGGGCGGCCGTCATCACGGTGGCGCTCAGCCACCGGCTCCAGTTGCGCATCTTGCTCCCCTCAGTGTGCGGGCGAACACCCGCAGAAGAGGACGCTATTGGCACCGTCTGAAAGATCAGACCGCCTAACATCGCAGTGGTGACGACGCGTGGGTTGCTCGGTTTGGTCGCAAGCGGCTGCGGCGGCGTGGAGACCTGGTTCCGCACCGAGCTGGCGGAACCGGCGGCACAACGGGGCTGGCGCCTCGCCATCACCCTCACCCCGGCCGTCGTCCCGTGGTTCGAGGAAGCCGGCGAGCTCGACAGGCTGCAGCAGCTCACCGACCTGGAGATCCGCTGGCACCCCAGGTTGCCCGGCCAGCCCAAGCCCTACCCGACCCCGGACGCGTTCCTCTTCGCCCCGGCCAGCGCGAACTCGGTCGCCAAGCTCGCCCTCGGCATCGGCGACAACCAGGCCCTGACCGCCCTGAACGAGGCCATCGGCGTCGAAGGCTGCAAGGTCGTCGTCATGCCCCAGGCCAACGCCGACAAGCGCCGTCACCCGATGTGGGAGACCCACGTCACCACCCTCACCACAGCGGGTGTCGTGGTGGTCTCAGACGTGCCTCCCGGCAGGTTGCTCGACCTGCTGGACACCTAGACTCCACCCTCGTGGTCCACACGCCGATGATCGCCCCCAGCATCCTGTCCGCAGACTTCGCGCGCCTCGCCGACGAGCTCGCCGCGGTGCCCACGTCGGACTGGATCCACGTCGACGTGATGGACAACCACTTCGTGCCGAACCTGACCCTGGGCCTGCCCGTGGTCAAGTCGCTGCTCAAGGTCACCGACATCCCGGTCGACTGCCACCTGATGATCGAGGACCCGGACCGCTGGGCCGTCGAGTACGCCGAGGCGGGCGCCTACAACGTCACCGTGCACGTCGAGGCCGCCACCGACCCGGTCGCGCTCGCGAAGAACCTCAAGGCCGCCGGTGCCAAGGCCGGTCTGAGCATCAAGCCGGGCACCCCGCTGGAGCCCCACGTCGAGGTCCTCAAGCACTACGACACCCTGCTGGTGATGTCGGTCGAACCCGGCTTCGGCGGCCAGAAGTTCATGGCGGACGTGCTCGACAAGGTCCGCCAGGCCCGCCACCTCGTCGACACCGGCCACCTCAAGCTGGTCGTGGAGATCGACGGCGGCATCAACGCCGACACCATCGAGCAGGCTGCGGAGGCGGGCGTGGACTGCTTCGTCGCGGGCTCGGCCGTCTACGACGCCACCGACCCCGGCAAGGCCGTCGAGGCCCTGCGCGCCCAGGCGGCCGGGGCCCAGAGGACCGGAACGCGGTGACCCCCGAGGACGCGATGGCGCTCGCCGTCGCGGAGAGCGAGCGGGTCAGGGGCAGCACCAGCCCCAACCCGCCCGTGGGCTGCGTCGTCCTCGATGCGCACGGCCACGCGGTCGGCTTCGGCGGCACTCAGCCCGCCGGTGGCCCGCACGCCGAGGTGATGGCGCTCAAGGAAGCCGGCGTCAAGGCGCAAGGTGGCACCGCAGTCGTCACACTCGAACCGTGTGCGCACTACGGACGCACCGGACCGTGCACCGAAGCTCTGCTGGAAGCGGGCATCAAGCACGTCGTCCACGCCGTCAGCGACCCCAACCCGAGGGCCGCGGGTGGTGCGGAACGGCTGCGCAAGGCCGGCGTCACCGTCGAGAGCGGTCTGCTGGCCGACGAGGTCAGCAAAGGCCCCCTGCGTGCGTGGCTGCACTACGCGCGCACGGGCCGCCCACACGTCACGTGGAAGTACGCGGCATCGCTGGACGGCCGGATCGCCGCCCAGGACGGCACCAGCCAGTGGATCAGCTCTGAGACCTCCCGCAAGGAGGTCCACGACCTGCGCGCGAAGCTCGACGCGATCATCGTCGGCACCGGCACGGTCCGCAGCGACGACCCCGCGCTGACCGCCCGCGACGCCGACGGAATTCCGCTGCCCCGCCAGCCGTTGCCGGTGGTCGTGGGACGCAGCGACCTGCCCGTTGGAGCCAAGCTCCAGCACACCGCGCTACACCTGCGCACGCACGACCCGGACGAGGTGCTGACCGCGCTCGTCGCCGAAGGGGTGGTGGACGTGCTGCTGGAGGGTGGTCCGACGGTGGCCGGCGCGTTCCTGCGCGCGGGCAGGATCGACCGCGTGCTCGCCTACGTTGCGCCCGCACTGCTGGGGGCGGGACCCGCGGCGGTGCTGGACGCGGGCGTGTCAACCATCACGGACGCTGTCCGGCTCACCGTCGAAGACGTCACCATGAGCGGACCAGACTTGCGGATCAGCGCGGTTCCGCAAACTTAGGAGGAGCGGTGTTCACCGGGATCGTCGAGGAACTGGGCCACGTGGTCGCGGTTCAGGACCTGCCGGACGCGGCGCGGATCCGCGTCTCCGGCCCGATCGTCACCAGCGACGCGAAGCACGGCGACTCCATCGCGGTGAACGGCGTGTGCCTCACCGTCGTGGACGTGGAGGACAACACGTTCACCGCCGACGTCATGCGCGAGACCCTCGTGCGCAGCAGCCTCGCGAAGGTCGCCGAGGGCGACAAGGTCAACCTGGAGCGCGCGGCCGCCGTCGGCCAGCGCCTCGGCGGCCACATCGTGCAGGGCCACGTCGACGGCACGGGCACGATCCTCGCGCGGGAGAAGGCCGAGCACTGGGAGATGGTCCACATCGGACTGCCGCCCCAGCTCGCCCGCTACGTCGTGGAGAAGGGCTCGATCACGGTCGACGGCGTGTCGCTGACCGTCGTGACCGTGGCCGAGGACCAGTTCACCGTGAGCCTGATCCCGACGACGCTGGAGCTCACCACACTGGGCCGCCGCAAGCCGGGGGACCACGTGAACCTGGAGGTCGACGTGCTGGCGAAGTACGTTGAACGACTGGCAGTCCCGCACCTGCGGGCCATCGCGGGCGAGGAGACCCAGTGAGCACCGACTTCGCTGAGATCGAGCGGGCGATCGCCGACATCGCCGCCGGACGGCCCGTCGTCGTGGTCGACGACGAGGACCGCGAGAACGAGGGCGACCTGATCTTCGCCGCCGAGAAGGCGACGCCGGAGCTGCTCGCGTTCATGGTCCGCTACACCTCGGGCTACATCTGCGTGCCGCTGACCGAGGAGGACTGCGAGCGCCTCGACCTGCCGCCGATGTTCCACACGAACCAGGACGTGCGCGGCACCGCCTACACCGTCACGGTCGACGCGCGCGAGGGCGTCAGCACCGGCATCTCGGCCGCCGACCGCGCCCGCACGATCCGGCTGCTCGCCGACCCGACCTCGAAGGCCACCGACTTCAACCGGCCCGGCCACGTCGTGCCGTTGCGCGCCAAGGCCGGTGGCGTGCTGCGCCGGCCGGGTCACACCGAGGCCGCCGTCGACCTGGCGCGGCTGGCGGGGCTCTCGCCCGCCGGCGTGCTCTGCGAGATCGTGTCGCAGAAGGACGAGGGCGACATGGCCCGCCGCGACGAGCTCGAGGTCTTCGCCGCCGACCACGACCTCGCGATCATCACGATCGCCGACCTCATCGCCTACCGCCGCCGGGTCGAGACCCAGGTCGTGCGCGCCGCCGAGGCCCGCATCCCGACCGCGCACGGCGTGTTCACCGCGTTCGGCTACGACAGCCTGCTCGACGGCATCGAGCACGTCGCGATGGTCTACGGCGAGATCGGCGACGGTGAGGACGTGCTGGTGCGCGTGCACTCCGAGTGCCTCACCGGTGACGTGCTCGGCTCGTTGCGCTGCGACTGCGGCCCGCAGCTCGACGCGGCGCTGGAAGCCGTTGCGGCACAAGGTCGTGGCGTCGTGCTGTACATGCGTGGTCACGAGGGCCGCGGCATCGGCCTGATGCACAAGCTGCAGGCCTACCAGCTGCAGGACGAGGGCGCGGACACCGTGGACGCGAACCTCGTGCAGGGTCTGCCCGCCGACGCGCGCGACTACGGCACGGGTGCGCAGATCCTCGTGGAGCTCGGCATCAAGTCCATGCGGCTGCTGACGAACAACCCGGCCAAGCGCGTCGGTCTGGAGGCCGGATACGGTCTGCGGGTGCTCGACCGCGTGCCGCTGCCGATCTCCCCGAACCCGGAGAACCTGCGGTACCTGCGCACCAAGCGCGACCGGATGGGCCACGAACTGACTCAGCTGGAGCAGTACGAGGCCGTTGTTTCCGCTACGGAGGACCAGGAATGAGTGGCGAGGGCCGTCCTGAGCAGACGAAGCTCGACGGCAAGGGCCTGAGCGTCGCCATCGCGGCGACGCGCTGGCACACCAAGATCACCGACCAGCTCGTCGAACGCGCGCTGCAGGCCGCGCAGGACGCCGGCTGCGTCGACACGACCGTCGTGCGCGTCGCGGGGGCCATCGAGCTGCCCGTCGTGGTGCAGGAGCTCGCGCGCCACCACGACGCCGTGGTCGCGCTGGGCGTGGTCATCCGCGGTGGCACCCCGCACTTCGAGTACGTGTGCGACTCGGTGACCAACGGCCTCACCCGCGTCGCGCTCGACGAGTCGACGCCGGTCGGCAACGGCGTGCTGACCACCAACACCGAGGAGCAGGCGCTGGCACGGGCCGGGCTGCCGGACTCGGTGGAGGACAAGGGCTACGAGGCGACCGTCGCGGCCATCGACACCGCGCTGGTGCTGCGCGGGCTGCGCCAGCCGTGGACCGAGCGGGGTTTCGAATGATGACGGCGAACGCGGTGGTGCTGCGCCCGAAGAAGATCCGCAAGGTCGCGTGGGCGTGCGCGATCGGTCTGGTCGCGGTGTTCACGGTGGTGGGCCTGCTGCTCGGCAACACCCCGACCGGCGTGATCTTCCGGACCTCCGACCAGGTCGCCATGATCCTGCTGGGCTTCCTGCTGGCGGGCGGCGTGCTGCTGCTGACCCGGCCGAAGGTGAACGCCGACGCCACCGGCATCTCGGTGCGCAACGTCGTGACGTCGCACCGGTTCGAGTGGACCGACGTGCTGTCGATCAGCTTCCCGGACGGCGCGGCGTGGGCACGGCTGGAGCTGCCCGAGGACGAGTACATCTCGATCATGGCCGTGCAGGCCGTGGACCGCGAGTACGCCGTGAAGTCCGTGCGCGCGTTGCGTGAGCTGCACAAGGCAGTGCACAACCAGCGATGAGTTCTGCCCTCGCGGCGGGTCTGCCTCGTCGACGTCCTTGACACAGGAGGAAGACGTGGCACAACTGCTGCGAGTGCAGAACTTCATGGTCTCGAGCGACGGGATCGCCGCCGGCGAGGACCAGAGCTTCGAGAACCCGTTCGGGCTCCCCGGCGCCGACCGGTTGTTCTCCTGGGCCGGTGCCACGGCGAGCTGGCCGAACCGCACCGACCCCGGTGGCAGCCGCGGTCTCGACGACTACTTCACCCGGGACTTCGCGCACAACATCGGTGCGGAGATCATGGGCCGCAACAAGTTCGGCCACCAGCGCGGTCCCTGGACCGACCACGGGTGGCAGGGCTGGTGGGGTGACGAGCCCCCGTTCCACACCCCGGTGTTCGTCCTGACGCACCACGAACGACCGTCCATCACGCTGTCGGACACCACGTTCCACTTCGTCGGCGGAAAGCCGGCCGACGTGCTGGAACAGGCGCGGAAAGCGGCTGAGGGCAAGGACGTCCGGCTCGGCGGTGGCGTCACGACCGTGCGCCAGTTCCTCGACGCGGACCTGGTCGACACCCTGCACGTCGCGGTCGCGCCGGTGACGTTCGGCGAGGGGCTGCGGCTGTGGGACTCGCCCGACGAGCTGCTCGACCGGTTCCACCTCGACGTGGTGCCCAGCTCCAGCGGCGTGGTGCACCACCTGTTCTGGCGCAAGCAGCTCTAACGCCACTGGCCGAGGATCGCTCCGACGAGACTGAGGCCGATGACGTGGAAGCCCGCCCCGACGGCCACGAAGGTCTTCGGGGCGGGCTTCGTCGTGTCGAACACGCCGCTCACGAACATCACCGGGAACGCGATCCCCACGCCCACGACCAGACCGAGCAGCAGGCCCTCCAGGACGTTGTCGGTGCCGGTCGCGACGCCGAGCACCGCGGTCGCCAGGGTGGCGCCGAAACAGGTGGCCAGGGGGATCGTGTAGACCCTGTGACCGGTGTTCTCCGGCGGGGTGAGGTCCCAGCCGAGGGAGCGTCGCCAAGCCCTGCCGAAGACGGACTCCGCGTACCAGATCGCGCCCAACCCGTAGTACGCCAGCGTCGCGACGAGAACGGCCAACCAGTTCAGGTCGCCGAGCACGCTCAAGCTCATGACATGTCTCCCGCGGTGATCAGGGTGTCTTGGCATCGCGGGGTGGCCGGTAGCTGTTACGTGTCGCCGTCCTCACTGTCGTCGGACTCCTCGAGATCGCGGAGAACGCGCCAAGCCAGGTCCGCGAGTGACTCACCGGATCCAGTGACCCATCGAGTGGTGCCCTGATTAGCGACAGGTCGGTTTTCCCATTGCGCCTGCTCCCACATGTGGGAGATCAAGCCGGAAGGAGAGTATTGCTTACCATCGGCTGCCCAGAGGATCGGCTTGCTGCGATGAGGGATCCAGGTCGCTCGGCCTCGCTTGGGATCTTCCGCAAGCCAATCCTTGAGTGCTTCGACCTCGACCGGGTACGCGGTAGTGAGGCGAAGGGCCTCACCCTCTTCGATGGCCGCCCGGTCGATGAGCACGGACACGGCATTGGGGCGACGACGCTTGCGGCCCGCACGTTCGCGACGGTACTTGGTGGCGGAAGCCGAAGCAGCCGTGCCAGCGGCGCCGTGCAGCACCTCGTCGACTATCGCGTGAGAACGAACGATGTCCGCGCAGACGGCTCGAATCTGTGATCGATCGCTGTAGAGGCGGTCGATGGTCGCGATGATCTCAGGTACGAGAACCTTGACGATTTCGTCGATCTGGGTCTGTGCGTTGGTGTACCACTCGTGCCTAGGATCTGGCTCGTTGATCGCTTCGGTGTCGAGCTTGCGGAAGACCAGGTGAGCTACGAGATAGGTGCCGTGCTCGAACAGTGCGGCCCCTCGGCCCTCATACTCGGATCGGAGAACGTGCAGGCACCTCCTGACCTCCCGAAGAATGCGAACAGCGTTCCAGATCAAGTAGGCAGTCGGCTGGGGACGGAAGAGCGTGTCGTAGATTCCCTGAGAACCGCGCTCCCAAAGCACCTCGAGAGTTGTAGCGATCCGTGCCGCGTACTGACTATTGGGATGAGCGCACGCCAGCGCGCACGCCGCCTCCACCACAGAGCAACCTGTGTCGGGATGCGGTTCCAGCTCGCCTCGTCGGACGCTGTACTCCAGGCCGAGTTCGGCTCGCATGTCCTCCAATATCGAGCCTTGCACGGAGTCGAGAGCGATGAAGTCTCGTGCCTCTACGCGATTCTGCCGGTTGGTCGTCTGCGTGATCTTGTTCGCGAATTTCAGAGCTGTGCCGGTCACGATGATGCGAACGCCGATCTGAGCATCGCCTGCACCTTCGTCTGCGTTCACAGCTTCAGCCACAGAGCGTACGGTCTGAGCGCCGTTCACCACACTGGCGTTCCGCAAGGTCAGTGCCACTGGTCGACTGTGCGGTGATCGCACTGAACCATGGGTCTTCTCGACAGATTCGCACAATATGGTGATTCCGTTGTTGAAGTACCAAAAGTGCGCTGGCTCGTTCGCGAGCGTTTCGATCAGCTCGTTGTTGATCGGCGTACGGCCGAGCGGGTTCCGAATGTTAAGGTGGAACAGGTTGGTGCCGTGTGCGACCCAATCTGCGACCTGCTCGGCCAGGACCACACCTTGATATGACTCGTAGGGTTCAGGCACTGAGAACCAGGGGAAAAGCTCAGCCTCGAGGTCGACCGGCTTGGGCGCGAGATCGTTGCGGACCGACTGCCACACTTCGGCCGACAGGATGAGGCGGTGACCAAGAACGTCGCCGTGGCGGTTGAATTCTCGCTCTCCATCGACCAGCGCCTGCTGGAAGCCTTCGGTGACCTCGTCAGCGCGCATGAGAACGACGACCTGAGTCACGGGAACGGGACCACTGGACATCAAGGTCTTCGCGACTTCAGCCAATCCACGACCTCGTGGGTTGAAGGCAGCGAACTCCTCGTCGTCGATCAAGCGAAGCCCAGCAAGCAACTCCATCACAGCCGAACGGTCCGATGAAGCTCGACCAGTTTTGCTCCACTTCGCTTGCACCACGTAGACGTGCGGTTTGGAGCCGTCCACCACGGCTATTGCATCAATGCCTTGATCACCCACGCCGTCGATGACTGCAGCCGCAGCCTCTCTGGCGCTGAAGCCGGTGACGATCCGTACAGCTTGAGCCGCGAGCGCTCGTGAAAGAAGTCGAGGCTGGCGCTCCTCCTCGGGACGCCCGACGAGGTCGCTGACGTCGAGGTAGTCGGGATCGAGGTACAGCTTGCGCAAGCCGTTTTCGACCTGACGAACCTGCACGGTTATGTCTGAGGAAGTGGACACGCTGACGTCAGAGCTCAATGGAACTACTCCCGGCTGGCGTTGCTGAGGAGAACTTCACTCCAGCTGTGTCTCGGGATCATCTCACATGGCGCTTGGTGCCAAACGACGATCGGGAGTTCCTCCGACATGAAGGGCCGCCCGCCGAGATGTCGGTGGGCGGCCCTTCAAGTTGTTGCTGACTAGGCGCGGACCATCTTGCGCAGCACGTACTGCATGATGCCGCCGTTGCGGTAGTAGTCCGCCTCACCGGGGGTGTCGATGCGGACGACCGCGTCGAACTCCACCTTGGCACCGTCGGCCTTGGTCGCGGTCACGTGCACCGTCGACGGCGTGCGGCCCTCGTTGAGCTCGGTGACGCCCGAGAAGTCGAACGTCTCGGTGCCGTCGAGGCCCAGCGACGCGGCGTTCTCGCCCTGCGGGAACTGCAGCGGGAGCACGCCCATGCCGATCAGGTTCGAGCGGTGGATGCGCTCGTAGGACTCGGCGATGACGGCGCGGACGCCGAGCAGCGAGGTGCCCTTGGCCGCCCAGTCGCGCGACGAGCCCGAGCCGTACTCCTTGCCGGCCAGCACGACCAGCGGGACGCCGGCCTCCGCGTAGGCCACCGACGCGTCGTAGATGGTGGTCTGCGGGGCGTCGGCCTCGAGGAAGTTGCGGGTGAAGCCACCCTGCACGTCGTCGAGCAGCAGGTTGCGCAGGCGGATGTTCGCGAACGTGCCGCGGATCATCACCTCGTGGTTGCCGCGGCGGGAGCCGTAGGAGTTGAAGTCCTTGCGCTCCACGCCGTGCTCGGTCAGGTACTTGCCCGCGGGCGAGTCGGCCTTGATCGAACCGGCGGGGGAGATGTGGTCCGTGGTGACGGAGTCACCCAGCAGGGCCAACACCCGCGCACCGGCGATGTCGGTGACCGGAGCCGGCTCCATCTCCATGCCCTCGAAGTACGGGGGCTTGCGCACGTAGGTGGACTCGGCGTCCCACTCGAACGTGTTGCCGGTCGGCGTGGGCAGCGACTGCCAGCGCTCGTCACCGGAGAACACGTTCTTGTAGCCCTTGGTGAAGCCCTCCGCGGAGATCGAGGTCGAGATGACCTCGGCGATCTCGGCCGGCGACGGCCAGATCTCCGACAGGTACACCGGCTTGCCCTCGGTGTCCGTGCCGAGCGGCTCGGTGGTGATGTCCTTGTCCATCGAACCGGCCAGCGCGTACGCCACGACCAGCGGCGGCGACGCGAGGTAGTTCATCTTGATGTCCGGGTTGATCCGGCCCTCGAAGTTGCGGTTGCCGGACAGCACGGAGACGACCGCGAGGTCGCCTTCCTGCACGCCCGCCGAGATCTCGTCCTGCAGCGGGCCCGAGTTGCCGATGCAGGTGGTGCAGCCGTAGCCGACCAGGTGGAAGCCGAGCTTCTCCAGGTACGGCATGAGGCCGGCGCGCTCGTAGTAGTCCATGACGACCTTCGAGCCCGGCGCCAGGGTCGTCTTGACCCACGGCTTGCGCTCGAGACCGCGCTCGACGGCCTTCTTCGCGAGCAGGGCCGCACCGAGCATCACGGACGGGTTCGAGGTGTTGGTGCACGAGGTGATCGCGGCGATCGCGACGGCGCCGTGGTCCAGCTCGAACTCGTTGCCGTCGAGGGTGACCTTGACCGGGTTCGACACGCGGCCAGTGGCGCCCTCGGCGGCGGTGTGGAACACCTTCGGCGTGCCCGAGCCGTTCTCGCCCTCGTGGATCGCGACCGGGTCGCTGGCCGGGAAGGTGTCGTCGACGGCCTCGTCCACACCGGACAGCTCCGGGGAGTCGGTGTGCGCGACGTAGGCGCCCAGGGCCTGGCGGAACGCCTCCTTGGCGTTGGTCAGCTCGATGCGGTCCTGCGGGCGCTTCGGGCCGGCGATGGACGGGACGACCGTCGCCAGGTCCAGCTCCAGCGTCTCGGAGAACACCGGCTCGGCCGACGGGTCGTGCCAGAGGCCCTGCTCCTTGGCGTAGGCCTCGACGAGCGCGATCTGCTCCTCGGACCGGCCGGTCAGGCGCAGGTAGTCGATGGTCTCGCCGTCGATCGGGAAGATGCCGACCGTGGAGCCGAACTCCGGCGACATGTTGCCGATGGTGGCGCGGTTCGCGAGCGGCACGGCGCTGACGCCCTCGCCGTAGAACTCGACGAACTTGCCGACGACGCCCTGCTTGCGCAGCATCTCGGTGATCGTGAGCACCAGGTCGGTCGCGGTGGCGCCGGGGGGCAGCTCACCGGAGAGCTTGAAGCCCACCACGCGCGGGATCAGCATGGAGACCGGCTGGCCGAGCATCGCGGCCTCGGCCTCGATGCCGCCGACGCCCCAGCCCAGCACGCCGATGCCGTTGACCATCGTGGTGTGCGAGTCGGTACCGACCAGGGTGTCGGGGTACGCCTGGCCGTTGCGGACCATGACGACGCGCGCCAGGTGCTCGATGTTGACCTGGTGCACGATGCCGGTGCCGGGCGGGACGACCTTGAACTCGTCGAACGCGGTCTGGCCCCAGCGCAGGAACTGGTAGCGCTCGCGGTTGCGCTCGTACTCCAGGTCCACGTTCAGCTCGAACGCGTCCGGGCGGCCGAAGATGTCGGCGATGACCGAGTGGTCGATCACGAGCTCGGCGGGCGCGAGCGGGTTCACCTTCTCGGCGTCGCCGCCGAGCTGGGTGACGGCCTCGCGCATGGTCGCCAGGTCGACGACGCAGGGCACACCGGTGAAGTCCTGCATCACGACGCGGGCCGGCGTGAACTGGATCTCGGTGTTGGGCTCGGCAGCCGGGTCCCAGCCGGCGAGAGCGCGCACGTGGTCGGCGGTGATGTTCGCGCCGTCCTCGGTCCGCAGCAGGTTCTCCAGCAGGATCTTCAAGCTGAACGGCAGACGCTCCGCGCCCTCCACGGCGCTCAGCCGGAACACCTCGTACGAGGCGTCGCCGACGTTGAGCGTGCCGCGGGCGCCGAAGCTGTCCAGGCTGTTGGTCACGTGCAACTCCATCTGGTGACAGCGCGGTGGTCAGTTCGGGGTACGGGGAGAGTCTTCCGCACCCGGTCGACCCCTGCCCCTCGACCCCAAACAGTACGCTTGTCCTGTAAGCCTGTTCAACCCAGGTTGTCCTAACTCACCCGGTACTCGCTCGGCGTGGACCCGGTGAACCTCCTGAACGCGGCGCTGACCGCGTTTTCCGTGCGATAACCGACCGTGAACGCGATGGTGGCGACCGTGTCGTTGGAGTCCTTCAGCGCACGGGCGGCCCGTCCACGGGCGGCCGAGGTCCGCGTGCAGTGCCTGGAGCGCCTTTCCGAGCTGCGGGTCCAGGGACGTGTCGTGGTCGCGCAGGACCTGGAGCAGCAGCACCTGGCAGAGGCGGTCGACGATCGGCTTGTGGTCGATCTCCTGCTTGATCAGCCCGATGGTCGTCCCGATGGTCGTCTGCGCGGTGCCACCGGGGTCGCGCACGTGGATGACCGGCGGCAGCACCTCCAGCAGCCGGGCGGTCTCCCGGTCGCAGGTGAAGCCCGCGCCGAGCAACGTCGTGTCGTGGCCTTCGCCGACCTGGGCGACGTCGCGCGGAGTGCCGTCCGGGTGCTCGTAGTAGGGCGCCGCGAACACCTCGGGGATGTCCGGATCCGCGGCGATGCGGTACGGCCTGCGTCCGGCGATGACGTAGCAGTCGCCCTGCTCGGCGACGAAGCTCCGCTCGCCGACCCGCACGTGCGCGCGCCCCGCACGACGATCTCCACCCGCAGATCGAGCCGTCCGACGAAGCTCAGCGCCCACCGCCCGCCCGCGTGCAACGGCGTCGCGACCGCCCAGTTCACGCACAGCCGCGCCAGCACCTGCTCCAGCGGGTTCACCCTCGGACTCCTCCGACAGGACGGCGGACTCCGGACGATGGCTCGCCCCGGTCTTGCCTCGTTGGCGTACGGCCATTCGAGTGACGAGGAGATCTTGATGGACCGCGGGAACCTGCTGCTCGTGCACGGTGCCTGGCGCGGGTGGTGGTGCTGGGACCTGGTGGTTCCCGAGCTGCGCGCCCAAGGCTGGGCCACGTGTGTCGTGGACCTGCCGAGCACCTCCAGGTCACCGTGTCGACCGCCGCGATCGTGTGCGCCCACGACCGGAGCTTCCCGGCGTTGTTCGCCGACCGCCTGCGCGCGACCGCTGTCGTGCGCGAGCTGCCGGGGTCACACTCGCCGTTCCTGATCCGTCCGCGTGAGCTGGCCGAGGTGGTCGGCGAGGTCACGGAGCGGCTGTGACCGCGAACGCGACCAGCATCGCCACCTTGAGGCCTTCCAGCGCGATGTAGCCGAGGTGGGCTCGGGACCTCGGCGGTTCCGAGCCCGCGATGATCTGCTCGGCCCTGGCCTCCAGCTTCGGCCGGATCGCGAACACCTGGACCGCGAGCGTCACGACCAGCGCGACGAGCAGCACGGTCGCCGCGACCGGGCGGTCGCCGAACGCGAACGCCACGGCCGTGACGAGCGCGAGCACGATCTCCGCGCGGTTGAGGGCGCGGAACACCAGCTGCCCGATGCCGAGGCCGAGTGCTCGCGTGATGCCGGGCGCCCGGAACTTCAGCGGCGCCTCGATCGAGATCGCCACGACCATGCCGAGCCAGACGCACGCCGTGGCCAGCGGTAGCAGCAGTGTCATATGTCCTCCGTGTCGTGCCGTGCTGTGGTTATCTTGGCGTGGTGCTCCTCGATCAGGTCTCCAAGCGGTACGGGCGCGGGCCCTGGGTGCTGCGCGACCTCACGCTGGAAGTGTCCGAGCTGACGGTGCTGACCGGCGCGAACGGCACCGGCAAGTCGACGTTGCTCAAGATCGCGGCCGGCGTGCTGCGACCGACGACCGGGCGGGTCGTGCGGCCCGCGTCGGTGGGGTACGTGCCGGAGCGGTTCCCCTCGGACGTCAAGATGTCCGCTTCGTCCTACCTGGCGCACCTGGGGCGGATCCGGTCCGCCGCGGCGACCGACGTGCTGGAGCGGCTGGGGTTCATCGGCTCGCTGACCGCGCCGATGTCCGAGCTGTCGAAGGGCAACGCGCAAAAGGTCGCGCTGGCACAGGCTTTCCTCGCCTCCGACGTGCTGGTGCTCGACGAGCCGTGGAGCGGTCTGGACCCGGCGGCGTCGGCGGAGCTGGTGACGTTGCTACAGGGGCGGGTGGCGCTGGTGTCCGACCACGAGGGTCACCTCGCGGAGGCGACGCGGGTGGACCTCGCCGGCGGGCACGTGACCATCGAGCTCAGCCGGGTCGTGGGGCTGGATGCGTTGGAGGCGCTGGAAGGCGTGCAGTCGGTGCTGTCGCGCGGGACGTCGGCGCGGGTCGTCGTGGCGCCCGACCGCAGCGACTCGGTGCTGGCGGAGGCCCTGCGGCTGGGCTGCTCGGTGCGGAGCGTACGATGACCTCACTGGTGCGTTACCTCGCGGCGGATGTGCTGCGCGGGCAAAGGTTTCTGGCCCCGCTTCTGGTGTTCCTCGGTGTGCTGGGGATGTTGTTCTCCTCCGACGCCGGGCAGCCCTTGGAGGCGTACTCGGGCTCGTCTGCGTTGCTCTATCCCGTCTGCGCGTGGATGGCGGTCGTCGTCGCGACTTCAGAAGACGCGGTGCGGCGCGAGATCACCGTCGTGTCGGCCGGCGGGTGGTCGCGGGTGCTCGGCGCGGTCGCCGTGGTGGCGGTGCTGTTCGCGGTGGCCATGGCGGTTCTCGCGGCGGTGTGGCCGGTGGTCACGAACCCGCACCCCTACACGTTCACCGAGTTCCTGGTGGGACTCGGCGCGCACACCGCTGTCGCGCTGCTCGGCGTCGGCGTGGGCTTGCTGTTCGCGCGGCCGGTGTTCGACGCGATCGGCCGGACGGTGCTGGCGGTGTTCAGCGTGGTCGTGCTGACGTACCCGCTCGGGCGCGTGACACCGCTCGGCTGGGTGCTGGACGCCCTGGGGCACAACCAGGTGTCGCTGTCGGTGCTGTGGGCCGCCGTGGTCGGTGCCGTGCTGGTGGCGGGCGCGGTAGTGCTGGGCGTGCGGCGCGCGTGATGCGCGTGAACGTGCTGGGACCGCTCGTCGTCCTGGGTGACGACGGGCCCGTCGAGGTGCGCGGAAAACGGTTGCGGTGGCTGCTGATCCGGCTCGCGATGGAGCCGGGACAGGTGGTCTCCGCCGACCGGTTGGTCGCGGACCTGTGGCCGGACGAGCCGCCGGTCGACGGGGTGGCCGCGCTGCAGTCGCTGGTGTCGCGGTTGCGGCGTTCCGCCGGTGCGGCGGTGGTGTCGTCACATCCGCGGGGCTACCGGCTGGAGGCGTCGACGGACGTCGAGGAGTTCACCCGGACCCGGGACGCGTCGCTGTGGCGCGGTGCGGCGTTCGAGGACGCGCCGTTCGCGGTCGACGAGGCGGTGCGGCTGGCGTTGCTGCGCGACGACCTGGCCGGGTTGGAGGCGCTGGCGGCCGCGCACCCGTTGCGGGAGAACGTGGCGGCGCGGTTGATGCTGGCCCTGCACGCGGCCGGGCGGCGGTCGGACGCGCTGGCGGTCTTCGAACGGGTGCGGGGCGCGCTGGCGGAGACCCTGGGAGTCGATCCGGGCGAGGCACTGGCTGCCGCACACCTCTCGGTGCTGCGGGAACGAGTCGTGCGCGGAAACCTGCCGGCTGCGGTGGGGTCGTTCGTGGGGCGTTCCGCGGACCTGGCGTCGCTGGGCGAGTTGCTGGCCGCGAACCGGTTGGTGACGCTGACCGGATTCGGCGGGGTGGGCAAGACGCGGCTCGCGCTGGCGCACGCGGCTTCCTGCGCGTCCGCCTGGTTCGTCGAGCTGGACTCGACGGCGGAACCCGTGGCCGCGTTGGACGCCGCGCTGGGGCCGAACCCGTTGGCGATACCGGTGTTCGACCGGCTGGGCACGTCGCTGGTGGTGCTGGACAACTGCGAGCACGTGGTGGACTGGCGACGTCGCGGGAGCCGTTGGGGGTGCTGGGAGAAGTGGTTCTTCCGGTGGCGCCGCTGGACGTCGAGCACGCCGTGCGGTTGTTCTCCGCTCGTGTCGGTACGGCGATGGATCCGGACGTGGTTCGGCGGGTTTGTGTTGCGCTGGAAGGGATTCCGCTGGCCGTGGAGCTGGCGGCGGCCCGTGCGCGGTCGCTGTCGCCGCAGCAGCTGGAGGCGCGGGTGCAGAGCCGGTTGCGGCTGCTCGACCGCGGGCGCGCACCGGACCGCGCGGCACCGGACGATGCGGGCGGTGATCGACTGGAGCTGGGAGCTGCTGGGGCGGCTGAACGGGAGCTGCTGGCGGCTGGCGGTGTTCGTGGGCGGGGCGACGGCTGCGGCGGTGCACGCGGTGTGCTCGGCGGTCCCGGCGGTCCCGGCGGTCCCGGCTCCGGCTCTGGCGACGGCGGCTCCGGCAGGTGGCTTGGCAGGCGACCCGGCAGGTGGCCCGGCAGGTGGCCTAACAGGTGGCCTGGCAAATGGCCCGGCAGGCTCGCGCAGGGGTACCCCCGAGCTGGGAACCCCTGCGTTTCACCGTACTCACGACCCCCGACAAGATCAGGAACGCGACCTCTGGGAGACCGAGGACCTGCTCTCGGCGCTGGTCGAGAAGTCGTTGGTCGTGCGGTCCGGTGAGCGCTACCGCCTCCTGGAGACCGTCCGCGAGTACGCCCTCGAACAGGGCCAGGCGGACCCGGCGGCCCACGCCCGCCACTACATCAGCCTCGCCGAACACACCGAGCCGTTGTTCCGCGGCCCCCGCCAGCTCGAAGCCCTGGAGGTGTTCGACGCGGAACGAGGCAACCTCGACGCCGCCCTCGCCTGGGCGGTCCAGCACGACCAGGCCCTCGCCCGGCGGATGATGGCCGCCCGCACCTGGCACTGGCTGGTGATGACCAAGCGCTTCGCGGAGATCGGCCGGTGGGCCCCGCTGGTGCCCGGTGACGCGTTGTCCGAGGTGCTGATGTCGCTGGGCACACCGCAGGCCGTGCGGGCGGCGGAGCGGTTGTGGCAGGAGGACGTGCCGACGGCGGTGTGCGCGTTGGTGCTGACCAACGGGCAGGTCTGGGGCGATGTCGAGCTGGGCGGCCGGATGACGGCGCTCGCGGACCGGCTGGCGAGCTCGGACGACGAGTGGATGCGGGCGTTCTCGGCGCTCATCCGCGGGGTCGTCGCGGGGGAGTTCAGCGAAGGAGCGGCGCCGGCGGCGGAGCGGGCTTACACGGAGGCGTTGCGGGGGTTCCGGGCGGTGGGGGACCGGTGGGCGGTCGTGTTCGGGTTGTCGTGCCTGGTCATGGTGCTGATCAACCGGGGCGCGTTCGCCGAGGGCTTCCGCGCGGTGTCGGAGGCGCGGCAGGTGGCGGCGGAGCTCGGCGACCCGGAGAGCGTGCTGGTGCCGATGTCGGTGCTGGTGCAGACGGCGCGGCTGAAGGTGCGGACCGGTGACCTGGCCGGGGCGCGCGAGGACCTGGCGCAGGTGCACCCGGTGCACGACCTCGACCAGGGGCGGGTCGCGCAGGCCTACGGCGAGGTGGCGTACTTCAGCGGCGACTTCGAGGAGGCCGTGCGGTTGTACCAGCGGGCGTTGGACGCCACGGTGGACTCGCAGGCGTTCCAGTTCCGCGCCTCGGTGCATGCCGCGCTCGGGCTCGCGCTGACCCGTCTGGGGCACCTGGACCAGGCGGGGGAGCAGCACGCGCGGGCGCTCGAGACCGTCGAGAAGAGCGCCGACGGGCCGGCGCGGGCCGGTGTGCTGGAGCTCTACGCGGGGTGGGTGCTGACCCAGGGCGACCCGGCGCGCGCCGCGGCCGCCCTGGACGAGGCGGAACGGCTACGCGGCTGCCCGAGCAGCGACCCGGCGGTGGTGCAGCTGCGTGACCGGTGCCGCGCCGAAGTAGGCGTCGATCGCTGACCGGCCGATCGCGGCCACGTACCCGTCCGGGCGCACCAGCACCGGGTCGTCGCCGAGGTCGAGCGTCACGAAGTCGGGACCGCGCAGCAGGTCGAAGATCCGGCCCTGGTCGGTGACCCCGTCCGGCATCCGGTCACCCGCACGCAGCCCCGGTCCCTCCTCGGTCCGGTAGGACAACGACAGCTGCAGGGTCTCGTCGCCGCGGTTCTCGAACAGCTTGCCGGACCTCATGATCGCGGTCGTCATGCCGAGCAGCCACTCCGCGACGGGCTTGCGCTCGGCCTCGTAGGTGTCGAGCAACGTCTCCATCCCGAGCTTCCAGCCCAGGTTGTACGCGTCCTGGATGCCGGTGTTCATGCCCTGCGCACCGGCGGGGGAGTGCACGTGCGCGGCGTCGCCGGCGAGGAACACCCGGCCGGCGCGGAACCGGTCGGCCATCCGGATGTTGGTGCGGTACAACGACATCCACGTCGCGTCGTGCAGGACCACGTCGTCGAGCCCGGTGCGTTCGCGGACGATCCGCCGGTACAGCTCCAGCGACGGTTCGCCGTCCCCGGTGGACTGGAACTGGAAGAGGTCGGTGCCGGGCAACGGGCACAACGCGAGCCACTGGTCGGGACGGCCGCCCCACTGGTACCAGTGGTCGCGGTCGAGCCCGGACACCCGGACGTCACCGATCAGCATCCGCATGTCCTCGTGCGTCTCGCCGCGGAACGGCACGCCGAGCTCCTTGCGCACGAACGACTTCCCGCCGTCACACCCGACGAGGTACGCCGCCCGGACGGTCCGGCCGCCGACCGTGGCCGTCACCCCGGTGTCGTCCTGGGTGAACGCCGTCAACGGCGTGCCGTGCTCGACGGGCTGGGGGAGGGCCTCGCGCAGGATCTGCTCGACCCGGAACTGCGGGATGATCATCGTGCTCGCGTACGGGCGGTCGACCGCGGGGTGGCGGTCCTCGTGCACGTCCCACTCGCGCAGCACCTCGCGGCCACGGCAAGCGCGCAGCTTCAGGTGGAACCGGCCGGAGTCGAGCACCTCGTCGATGACGCCCAGGTCGTGGAAGACCTCCATCGACCGGGGCTGCAGGCCCTTGCCGCGCGAGCCCGCGAACGGCGCCGGTGAGGCGTCGACGATGCGGAACGGCACGCCGCGGCGGGCGAGGTCGAGCGCGAGGGTGAGGCCGGTCGGGCCGGCCCCGACGATCAGAACCTGAGTGTCCATGCCGACCACACTCGGCCCTGGAACTGCCACGGCCCTGTCATGACGCTGCTGCGTCGTGACAGGGCCGTGGCACCAGCGAGAACTACTTCTTCATGAGCTCGATCAGCGCGTCCACGTCCTTCGGCTCGAAGCCGCGGAACAGCGTCAGCAGGACCTCGTAGTAGGAGCGCACCGGGCTGACGTACCACTTGCCGTCGACCTCGGTGGACACCACGCCGACGCCGGTCTTCATGACCGAGGTCGCGACCCGCCCGACGACCTCGAGGGCCTCGGCCGGGATCTTGTTCTTGCTGCCGGCCTGCTGCTGCAGCAGCTCGGTCACGTCGTCGGCGCACAGCTTCTGCTCGCCCTGCTGCGGCACGTCGACGGTGTAGCAGTCGCCCTCACGCGTGATCGTGAGGGTCTCGCCCTCGGCGGTGATCGACAGCTTCTTGACGGTGACCTGCTTGCCGCCGGTCACGTCCTTCACATCGGTCTCCAGCGCGTTCAGCTTGGCGCCGGTCTTGCCCACCGTGCCGATCTCGTCCAGCAGCACCGGGCCGAGGTCGTGCAGCACACCGGCCTCGTCCGGCGGCAGCGTGGCGATGACCTTCTCGATGTCGCCGTCCAGCGAAGCGTTGACCAGCTGCTTCGCCGCGTCCTCCGCCGAGCCCGCGCCCTGCGGCGCGATGCCCTTGGCCGGCCACTTCAGCTTCTCCTCCTCCAGGGCCGCGTTGGCGATCGTGTAGAAGGCGCTCGGGTACCACTTGTCGCCGACCTTGACCGAGGCGATGCCGATCGGCTTGCCGCGCTTCTTGACCTCGGCCGAGATGTCGTAGGTCTTGGTCTCCGACTTGGTCATGCTGACCTTGTCGCCGATGGCGTCCATCAGCTTGTCGGTCAGCGGGACCTTGGAGATGTCCGAGGTGATGGTGATCTTGCCCTCGGACAGCTTGTTGATCGTGAGGTGGTCGTTGACCTTCTCGGCCGCCGCCTCGTCGAACTTGATGTTCTCGCTCTTGAACTCGACGCCCGACATCTTGTTCGGGTCGGCGTCGGGCTTGAGGATCTCGAGACGCTTCAGCTCCTTCGTCGTCGAGTCCGTGTAGTCCTTCGCCAGCGCGGCCTCGGCGGGCGCGAGCGAGGCCATGATGCCGACGACGTCACCGCTGCCGAGCTGCTCGACCAGGTTCTTCGCCGCGATCTCCGGCGTGTCCTTGCCCGCGTTCGCCGCGGGGTCGGCCTTCTGCAGCGCGAAGAACGTGACACCGCCGCCGATCAGCAGCAGCACCGCGACCACGGCCGTGATGACCAGGCCGGTGCGCTTCTTCTTCGGCGGCTCGCCACCCATCGGCGCGTAGCCGTAGGGCTGCTGCTCGTACCCCTGCTGCGGGAAGCCCTGCTGCGGGAAGTTCTGGGTCTGCGGGTAGCCCTGCTGCGGGAACCCCTGCGGCCCCGTCTGCGGGTAACCACCCTGCTGCGGCTGCTGGGGGAAACCTTGTGGTCCGGTCTGCGGGTGACCACCCTGCTGGGGGTGACCGCCCTGCTGGGGCTGCTGGCCGTACGGGTCGTTCTGCGGCTGCCACTGTCCGCCGCTACCGGGGTAGCTCACGGTTCCCTCCTGAAGTCATCACTGCGCTGCGCCTGTTCGAGGTGAGCACCGTGATCGCCCCCACGATCGTCAGTACGGCACCGGCAAGGGTCACGACGGGTCCGGTCGTGCTGATGCCGACCAACGCACCCTTGTTATCCCCTTGGACCGCGGCAACCAGGGCCACGGTTCCACCGATCGTGCCAAAGAGAAGCGCCACGCATGCGGCAATTCGACGAAAACGGATCACGTAGAGGGCGATCGTGACCATCGCCAACGGCGTCAGACCCACCCAGACACCGGTCACCACACCGCCCGCCACCCCGTCCAACCCGGCGAGATCACGCAGCGAGAGCACCTGGTAACTGTCCCTCGTGGTCGATCCCGACTTCAGCCACGGCAAGAACGTCCCGGTGATCTGAGTGACCAAGCCCACTGCCGCGATCGCGGCTCCCACAGCGCTGCGCACGGGACTAGTGTGAACCGATGGCCTCCGACGCGTGCACAGCGGCACGGGCGCTGGTCGCGTCCGCCCACCGGATCACGGTGCTGACCGGCGCCGGGGTCTCCACCGACTCGGGCATTCCCGACTTCCGCGGCCCGGACGGCCTGTGGACGCGCGACGCGGATGCCGGACGTGGTGCCACCTTCTCCACCTACCTCGCCGACGCCGAGGTGCGCAGGGAGACCTGGCGGTCCCGGCTCGACCATCCCGTGTGGACGGCCAAGCCGAACGCGGCGCACCGGGCGCTGGTGGAACTGGAACGGTCCGGGCGGTTGCGCACCGTGGTCACGCAGAACATCGACGGCCTGCACCAGAAAGCCGGCTCCGACCCGCACCGGGTGCTGGAGCTGCACGGCACGCTGCACGCGACGGTCTGCCTGGACTGCGGCGCGACCGGTCCGATGCGCGATGCGTTGAAGCGCGTGGCCGAGGGCGAGGACGAACCGGCCTGCGTGCGCTGCGGCGGGATCCTCAAGTCCGCCACGATCTCGTTCGGCCAGGAGCTCGACGGCGAGGTGCTGCGCCGGGCCCGGCTGGCGGCGTTGGACTGCGACCTGCTGCTGGTGGCGGGCACGTCGTTGTCCGTGCAGCCCGCGGCAGGTCTCGTGGCGCTCGCGGCGAAGGCCGGCGCTCAGGTCGTCATCTGCAACAACGAGCCGACGCCGTACGACTCTCTCGCGGCTGTCGTCGTGCACGAACCGGTCGGCGAGGTGTTGCCCGACCTCAGCTCCGTTCCCCCATCCGGGGGAGGCCGATTTTCGTCCTGGGGAGATCCGAGCACCTGGTCGTAGGGTCGGGAGCATGCGCGTACCGCTGATCACGACGGACTTCCTGGACCGGGCGTCGTTCGCGTTCGGGGCCACGACGGCGACCATCGACGAGCCCGACCAGCCGGCCACACCGGTGGAGACGACGACGTACGCCCAGATGGCGACCCGTGTGCGCGCGTGGCAGGCCGGACTCGACGCGTTGGGTGTCGGCGAGGGCGAACGCGTCGCCGTCGTCAGCCACAACTCCGCGCGCCTGCTGGAGCTGCTGCACGCGGTGCCGGGCAGCGGGCGGATCTGCGTGCCGGTGAACTTCCGCCTGCGTCCGGACGAGGTCAAGTACATCGTCGAGCACAGCGGCGCGTCGGTGCTGTTCGTCGACCCCGAACTCTCGTTGGACGACGTGACGGCACGGCACCGGTTCACGTTCGGCGAGGAGTCGGAGTCGTTGCTGCGGTTCGATGTGGAGCCACGGCCGTGGAGCGCGCCCTCGGAGGATGCGACCGCCACGATCAACTACACCTCCGGCACCACCGCGCGCCCCAAGGGCGTACAGCTGACGCACCGCAACATTTGGTTGAACGCGGTCACGTTCGCCATGCATACACGCGCGTGGGAAGGCGACGTGTACATGCACGTGCTGCCGATGTTCCACTGCAACGGCTGGGGCATGCCGTTCGGGCTCGCCGGCCTGGGTGTGCCGCAAGTGGTGCTGCGCAAGGTGGACGGCGCCGAGATCCTGCGCCGGGTCCGCGACCACGGCGTCACGCTGATGTGCGGCGCACCGGCCGTGTGGAACGCGGTGCTGGACGCGGCGGCGTCGTGGGACGGCGAGATCCCCGGTCGTGACCGCGTGCGGATCGTGTGCGCCGGAGCGCCGCCGCCCTCGCGCACGATCCAGCGGGTGACCGAGGAGCTCGGCTGGGAGTTCCTGCAGATCTACGGCCTGACCGAGACGGCGCCGCTGCTGACGTTCAACCGCGCTCAGCCCGGTCCGGAGGGCGAGGAGAAGGCCCGCAAGCAGTCGCGGGCGGGTGCTCCCGCGCTGGGCGCGCAGCTGCGGATCTCCGACACCGGCGAGGTGCTGGCACGGTCCAATGTGGTCATGGAGGGCTACTGGGAGAACCCGGACGCCACCTCCGCCGCCATCGAGGACGGCTGGTTCCACACCGGCGACGGCGGCCACTTCGACGACGACGGCCACCTGACGATCTCCGACCGCAAGAAGGACGTGATCATCACCGGCGGCGAGAACGTGTCGTCGATCGAGGTCGAGGACTGCCTGTTCTCCCACCCGGCCGTCGCCGAGGTCGCCGTGATCGGCGTGCCGGACGAGAAGTGGGGTGAAACGATCAAGGCGCTGGTCGTCCGCTCCGGCGAGGTCACCGAGGCGGAGCTGATCAAGCACTGCAAGGAGCGCCTCGCCGGCTACAAGGCGCCGACGTCCGTCGAGTTCCGCGACGCGATCCCGCGCACGGCCACCGGCAAGATCCAGAAGTTCAAGCTCCGCGAGCCCTACTGGGCCGGCCGGGACCGCGGCGTCAACTGACGACACGCCACTCCTCCGATCGTCCCAAATGGACCGATCACGTGTTCCACTGTGACACGTGTGGCTGACGGTGCGTGAGCTCCGGATGCGCCGGACGGGTCTGGTTGGTCTAATGCGGTAGGAGGTGATGTCCGGTGTTGACACGACTCTCCGCCGCAGCGGCGGTGCTGATGACGGCCGTCCTCACGGGGACGGCCGCCGCCGTTCCCGCGCCGCCGCCGAACCCGAGCGACGCGGAGATCTCCGCCACGCGCGCCGAGGCGGACGCCAAGGCAGCGCGCGTCGGTGAGCTGACCGGCCGCCTCACCCAGGCGGAGGCCCGCCTCCAGGAGCTCCTCGACCAGGTCTCCTACAAACGCGAGCTCGCCAACAAGGCCCGCGTCGACCTCGAGACGGCCATCACCGCCGCCGAAACGGCCCGCCGCGAAGCCACCGCCGCCCGCACCCAGGCCGACGCCGCCAACCGCGCCGTCGAGGACTCCCGCCGCGCCCTCGACGAGTTCGCCGCCGCCTCCTACGCCCAGGGCAGCACGGTCGGTTCGTTCTCCGCCTTCCTCGGCGCCAAGTCCCCCGAGGACCTCCTGGCCCGCGCCCAGATGCTCGAAGCGGTCTCGGCGTCCTCGTTGAACGCCCTCGACCAGGTCACCCGCGATCAGGGCACCGCAGCCAACCTCGACTCCGCCGCCCGCGCCGCGCTGCGCAAGGCCGAGGAGAAGCAGGCCGCCGCCGACGAGGCCAAACGCACAGCCGAAGCCGCCCAGCAAGAAGCCGTCGCCGCCCACCAGGCCCAGTCCGCCGCCACCGCCGAACTGGAGGCCAACAGGTCCTCGGTCGAACGCGAACTGGCCGCCGCCCGCGGCGAGGTCACGGGCCTCGAAGCCCAACGCCGCCAATACGACCAGTGGCTCGACGCGAAGAAACGCGAAGAGGACGAAAACGCCCGCCGCGCCGCCGCAGCCGCTGCCGCCCCCGCTGCTCCTCCACGCCGCCCCGCTGCTGCTGTTGCCGCCCCCTCGGGCTCCCGCGTTCAAACGGTCATCAACCGCGCACTGGCCCAACGCGGCGTCATCTACGCGTGGGGCGGCGGCAACTACAACGGCCCCACCTACGGCGTGCGCGACGGCGGCGTCGCCGACTCCTTCGGCGACTACCGCAAAATCGGCTTCGACTGCTCGGGTCTGATGATGTACGCCTTCGCCGGCGTGGGCGTGTATTTGCCGCACTACAGCGGCTATCAGTACAACGCCGGGCGTAAGGTGCCGTTGTCGCAGATGGCGCCGGGGGACATGATCTTCTGGGGTCCCGGCGGTGGCACGCACGTGGCGTTGTACCTCGGCGGCGGGATGATGGTTGAGGCGCCGCATTCCGGTGCTGTGGTGCGGATTTCGCCGGTGAGGTATGGCGGGATCATGCCGTACGTGACCCGGCTGCTCTGATCTTCTCCAGCTCCTCGGTGAGGGCTGCGAGCGCGTCCGGCTCCATCTCGGTGAGCAGTTCGGCTGCTTGGGTCCAGTGGCCGAGCTGCAACGCCTTGGCGACGGTGCTCGCTCGGCGCCGCGCGGGGTCGGCTGCGAACCGCAGCAATGCTCGGGCCCGGCGGTTCGGGTCTATGATCTTGCCCAGCACACCCTCGGCACGGTCGAGGTCTCCACGGTCGCTCACCACCTCGGCCACCGCCCACAGCGCTTGCTCCTGGTCACCTGGGCCGGCAAGCGAGCGAGCGCCGCCCTCGGCCCGGTCGAGAAGTGCGTTCGCGCTGGGCAGGTCTCCGATCTCGGCGGCTGTCGCGGCCGTCCACGCCTGAGCGAAGACCCGCTCGAGCGGGTCCGGCGCAGTCGCAGCGATGCGTTTCGCGCGGTCGAGGTACCAGGCGGCGCGGTCGATGTCGCCGGCGCCGGCGGCTGCCTTCGCCAACGCCGCCATCACGCGGGCGGAAGGATATCGGTGGCCGGCGTTGGCCAGAACGGACCCGGCCAACCCGTGGTCGGCCAATTCGATCGGAGACGCCGAAGTCATGATCGCGGTGATGGGTGCGATCTGGTCGGCGATCCGCTGCGCACGGTGCACGTCGCCGCAGCCGGCCGCCAGCTCGGCAACCTTCGCCGTCATTGACAACTTCGCGTCGGAGTCGTGCATGTCTCGGATGGTCGACTCGGCATGATCGAACAGAATGCCCGCACGTGTCCGATCGCCGTTGCTCGCTGCTGCACTGGCCGCGAGGGCGAGCGCCCACACTCGTTGCAGTCCACGACCGGACATCAGGCGGGCGATGACTTCAGCGCTGTCCACCTTCCTGTTGCGGGCCGCGATCTCGGTGATCGTCAGCAGGAGCCAGTTCTCGGCGCTGGTGTCTCCGAGAGTGCGGGCGATCGTTTCGGCATCGCTTAGTGCGCCTGCTCGCGCAGCGGCTGTCACCACCGCGTGCAGGGCCTTGGCGCGTTCGTCGAGGTGGAAGCGGATCTCGGCCAAGCCGTAGTGCAACAAGTGCAGCAGGGTCTTGGGCAGCGCGCGCCCGCGAAGCCTGTCGAGGAGGGAGGTGATGTCCACGGCGCGGTCCAGGTCACCTTTCTCGGCGGCCTTCTCGGCGATTGCCGTCAAGGCCTGAACCCGTGTGCTCCGTCTCCCGATGGTGCGGGCGACAGCCGTGGCCCGGTCCAGATCACCTGCCCTCGTCGCCGCCCCAGCTGTCGACGCCAGCAGCGCCCCCAGGTGTTCGCCGGGTCTGATGATGCTGCGGGCCATCGATTCGGCGCGGTCGAGCAACGTGGTAGCCCGGATCGGGTCGCCGGTGAACGCGGCCGCATGAGCCACCCGCGCGAACGCTTCCGCTCGCTGTTCGGCTGCCACGGTGAGTGCCGATGTCTCGGCACGGTCGAGGAACTCGTCAGCCAGCGTGGCGCGACCGAGCTGGGCTGCTGTCCTCGCCACGGTCGCCAGGACGCGCGTCAGGTGCACGGGCTCGAGCGTGCCGTCGAGAGCTGCTTCGACATCGTCGAGATCGGCGTGGCCGGCCAGCGCGACCGCCGTGACCACGGTCCGTCGCCGCAGTTCGGGTTCGGTGATCGTGTCGGCGATCCGTTCGGCCCGGTCCAGGTCTCCGGCGACCGCGACCGGCCTGATCAGGGCTGCCAGCGCGCGGTTCCGTTCCTCGGGGTCGGTGCCGGTCGCGGCGATCCGTTCGGCTCGGTCGATGTCGCCGGTGGCTGCCACGGCCGAGACCAGCGCTGGAATCTGCTCGGAGGAGTGGAGGAAGCTCCGCACGATTCCAGTGGCGCGGCCGAGATCGTTGTCACCGCGGGCGATCGCCGTGACCAGGTCCAGGAACTGCGGCGTCAGCGGCCCCATCCGGAGGACGGACCGGGGGATGCCGCGCACGATCGTCTCGGCCAAGGCGGTCTCGCCTGCTTCGGCGGCAGCTGTCGCCACCGTCAGCAAGGTCAGCATCTGGCGGTAGGAGTGGCTGACGTTCCGCGCGACCGCCTCGGCCCGGCTCAGCTGACCGATGTGTGCGGCAGCTGTCGCGACGGACGTCAGCATGCCGTCCCGTTCGTGGGCGTCGAAGACGGCAAAGGCGTCTGCTTCGGCGAGAACCACGAGTTCGGCAGTGCGATCACCAGCCAATGCGGCCACCCTGACCAGCGCCGTCGCATGGAACCGCGGGTCCCTGATGGAGCGCGCGATGGGTTCGGCTCGGCGCAGGTCCCCGCGGTCGGCCAGTGCGTCGACCAGGGCAGCCGAGGCCCAGGCCGACTGGTTGCCTGCGTGGTGGACGTCGACGGCTTGGTCCAGCAGCGCGTCGGCCCGATCGTGATCGCCTGCTTCGGCCACAGCGGTGGCCACGGCCGCCAACGCCGCGATTCGGGTTCCGGGGTCCTGGATCGAGCGAGCGACGGCCTCGGCCCGGTTCACGTGGCCGAGCACCGCCCACACGGCGGGCAGGCCGGCGGGGATGCCGCGGTTGCGTTCGGTCAGGTGGTCGCGGTGCACGGCGAGGCGGGCGAGGGTTGTCAGGTCGGGATGTGCGTTGGAGGCGATGACGTCGAAGGCGGTGGTGATCTCGGCGAGCGCTGCAGCGTCCCCACCGGCCGCGGCGAGCAGGCGTTCATGGCGGGCGGGATCCGTTGCGCACGAGACCATTCGGGTGATGTCGTCGTTCGCCGACAGCAGTGCGTAGTAGCCGCGGAGCAGATACTCAGGCGTGGTGGCCGGCCAGCCTTGGGCGCGGTGCTCGTCGGCCCAGGCGTGCAAGCGATTGCGGTAACCGGTCAACCGGGCTTGGCCGAGCATCTCCAGCGCGGTGGCCTGGAGTTCTTCGTGGCCCAGAACGTAGACGCGGCCCGGCTGGAAGTGGCCGTCGCGTTCGGAGAAACTGCGTCCGGTCACCGTCCGGAGGGAGTCCGCGACCTGGTACGGCGACAGGCCGGTCAACGACGTCAGGTCTGCGGCGGACAGACCACCACCGGCCACGGCGACCAGCCCGAGCAGGTCCTGTTCGGCGGGCGAGGCGTGCAGCAGGTTCTTGAGCTCCCGTTCCATCTCGACGCGAATCGCCTGTGCGGCAGGGGACGGAGCGAGGGACCGGATGATCGCGGGATCGCGCAACGGGTGGTCCTGCGGGACGTCGGCCGGGATCGGTGGGTTCGGACGACCGGCCACGACGACCCGAAGACCCGCGGGAGGCGAGGCGGGGAGCAGGGCCGCGATGCTGTGCGAGTCCGGGCCTGGGTGGACGCCGCGGTCCTCGTCCAGGCCGTCGACGAGCAGCACGAGGCGTTCGCCGCGGGACTGACAAGCAGTGGCGGTGTCCTCCAGCAGGCCGAGGAGGTGGGTTTCACGGGTCGACTCGGTGAGCAGAGGTGGCAGGGACTCGCCCAGGAGCGCGAGGAGTTGTTCGGTGACGTTGTCGATGAAGGCGGCGCGGTCGTTCTGGCTCGACCAGCGGGCGGTCACGAAGAACGAGACGACGCGGACACCGGGGGGTGCGTTGAGGACGAACGTCGACATCAGGGCTGACTTGCCGGACCAAGCCGGAGCTCGCCACCACGAGTAGGTGCTGGAGCCCGTCGCGCAGAAAGCGGCGAGTTCGGCGAGTTCGGCCGAGCGGTCCAGCAGACTCGGTGGTGCGATGCGGCGGACCTGTTCGCGGTAGCGGGTGCGGACCGGGGTGCCGGTCACCAGGTTGATGTCGCCGTGGATGTCACGGGCCTGGATGACGATGTGCGCGTCGCCGGAGGACTCGTTGCGCACCTCCGGTTCCGGCATGCGTCCATCATGCCCTTGTCCGGCGATTCGAAGAACACCGTGCAGGAGACGATGGCGTTCGCCGACCACCGGCTGGAGCGGATGTTCGGTCAGAGCGCGCGTTCCCAGCGCTGCCCGGTCACGTCGTGGCCGAAGCTGTGCTGCGGTGTGCTTTCGACGAGCTCGAATCCGTGCGCCTCGTAGATCTTCCCGGCGGACCTCAAACCGTCGACTGTCCACAATGCCATGCGTTGGTAGCCAACGCTTTGAGCGAACTCGACGCAGGTCGAGACGAGCTGGTTGCCGGCGCCCTTGCCGCGGGCGTCCGGGTGCACGAGCAGGACGCGCAGCTTGGCTGTGGCGTCGTCTTCGCGCACGCAGAACACGCAGCCGACCCGTGAGCCGTCCAGTTCGGCGATCCAGGCGGCCTCGCGGGCGGGGTCGTGACCGGTCGCGTAGTCGCCGACGATCTTGGCGACCAGTGCCTCGAAGGAGGTGTCCCAGCCGAACTCGGCGGCGTAGAGCTCGCCGTGGGCCTGCACGACCCAGCCGAGGTCGCCGGGCTGGTCGAGAGGGCGGATCAGCATGGTCGCTCCTGACTGACACGAGTGTTTCAGTCGCCATGCTGACACGAGTGTTTCAGTGGTGCAAGGATGGTCGTCATGCCGTCTGCGCGTGAGACCGAACTGCTCGAAGCCGCCTATCGCTACGCACTCACCCATGGGTTGGCGGACCTGTCGTTGCGGCCGTTGGCGGCGGCTATCGGGTCGAGCACGCGTGTGCTGCTGTACCTGTTCGGCAGCAAGGACGGGCTCGTGCGCGCGTTGCTCGCCCGTGCGCGTGCGGATGAGCTGGCGCTGTTGGCGGACATTGGTGCCGGGCCGGAGGTGGTTGAACGGTTGTGGGAGTGGCTGTCCATGCCCGCGCATCGGCCGTTGCTCACCCTCTGGCTGGAGGCCTACGCACGGTCGTTGGTGGAACCGGACGGTCCGTGGGCGGGCTTTGCACGGGCTACCGTGGACGACTGGCTGGAGGTGCTGGCCTCCGCGCAACCGGAAGACGTGCGCGGCACCGCGGAGGGCCTGGCCGAACGCACCAGGACGCTCGCGTTGTTGCGCGGTGCGTTGCTGGACCTGCTGGCCACCGGCGACGGCGAGCGGGTCAGCGCCGCACTGGGCTGAAACCCAGGCGTGTCAGCAGTTTCTCGCTCGGTGTGTTGCCGTCGGCCACGCCGGCGAACACGTGTGCGTCCAGGGCCGCGAGCGAGGCGGCGACGACCGCGGTGCCGAGGCCGCGGTTCTTGTGGTCGGGATGGGTGATCACGTAGGCCAGCCACAGCTCGCCCTCGCTCTGGGAGATCAGCGAGGCGGCCAGGAGACCGGCGTCCGCGATCACGAAGCTGGCGTGCGGCACGGCGTTCGGCCGCCAGCTCGCGATCTCGGCGGCGCCGTCGCCGTTGCCGCCGAGGTGCTCGTCGGCGGTGCCCGCGCAGGCGCGTTCCACCAGGTCGGCGAGCGCGGCGTCGTCGGTCGGCTGGACGGTCCTGGTGGTGGCGGCCGGCAGGCCGGGCAACGGGCCCGGCGGCCGGCGGTACACGGTTCGCGTCATCACCTCAGTGTGGGGGCTAGGTTGTCGTCGTGAAGGTTGTGGTGTTCGGTGGTTCCGGAATGGTGGGTCAGGGCGCGCTGCGGGAATGCCTGCTCGACCCCGCGGTGACCGAGGTCGTCACGGTCGGGCGCTCACCGTTGGCGGTGACCTCGCCGAAACTGCGGCATGTCGTGCATGTGGATTTCGGGAACCTGACGCCGATCGCCGACGAACTGGCGAATGCCGATGCGTGCTTCTACTGCATGGGTGTGACGTCGGCGGGGTTGAGCGAAGCCGAGTACACGCCTGTGACGCACGACTACGCGCTTGAGGCCGCCCGTGTTGTCGGTGGCACGTATGTGTACGTATCAGGCGAAGGTGCGGACGCCGACAGCAAAACCATGTGGGCACGGGTGAAGGGACGCACCGAGAACGAGCTGCTGGCGCTGGACCGGCCGGCGTTCGTGGTGCGGCCGGGGTTCATCCAGCCGCGCCACGGGATCACCTCGCGCACGCGCATCTACCGGTACCTCTACTCGTGGTCGTCGTGGCTGGTCCCGGTGCTGGCCCGGCTGGCCCCGAAGTTCGTCACGTCGACCGAGCAGCTCGGGCGGGCGATGGTGGCGCTCGCGAAGGGCGCGCAGCCGGCCACGCGGGTGCTGCGCAGCGACGAGATCAACCGGCTGGCGGCATGAGCCTCGACGAGTACGTCCGAGAGTTCGAGGCGGGCGGGTACGAGGTCACGCACGTCGTCGAGTCGGTGTGCGGCGCGTGCGACGGCCGGGTGTTCAAGGTGGAGATCACCGACGAGTGAGCGTCGGGCTGCGGTGCCTCGGGTGCGGCCAGTGCGGCGTGTACGAGGACTGGAAGATCGACTACAGCCCGAGCTCGCACCTGCTCACGATGGCGTGAACGCGTCCTCCGTCTTGACCGTGCCCGCCGTGCGGCCCGGCGCGGTGTGGTTCTCCCAGTAGAGGTTTGTGTGGGCGATGACCAGGTCCGGCGTCGGCGCGCCGTACTCGGAGAGGTCCTCGGTGGTGTGGGCGTCGCTCACCAGGGTGGCGTCGTAGCCGCGGACCAGGGCGCCGTGCAGGGTGGAGCGGATGCACTCGTCGGTCTGCGCGCCGGAGACGTAGACGTGGCCGATGCTCTTGCCCGCCAGCACTTCCTCGAGGTCGGTGGCCTCGAACGAGTCGGCGTACGTCTTGTGCACCACCGGTTCGCCGTCCGCGACCTTCAGCTCGGCGACGAACTGCCAGCCGTCGGAGTCCTTCGGCATGTGCTCGGGGTTGCTGTGCTGGACCCAGACGACGTCGACGCCGGCGGCACGGGCCTTGTCCACGAGGGCGGCGACGTTGGCCACCACCGTGTCGCGGTCGTGGGCGTGGCCGACGACGCCGTTCTGGACGTCGATCACGAGCAACGCGGTGTTGGGGCGGTTCGCGAGAGTCGTCACGGCGGCAGCTTAGAGCCTGGTGGGGAGGTTGTGTCGACCCTCGCAGGGGTGCATGCGTGCGGCTCAGCGGGAACGCAGGCGGCGCAGCATGCGGGCGTCCTCGAACCCGACCGTGCGGGCCGCGACCTCCACGGTGGCGCCCTGGCCGATGAGGTGTTCGGCGCGTTCGACGCGCAACGCCTGCTGGTACTTCAACGGCGTCATGCCCGTCGCACGGCCGAACAGGCGCGTGACCGTCCGTTCGCTACAACCGGTCAACGACGCCAGTTCTGCCAACGAAAGACGGTCGGTGAGACGCGACTCGATGACGTCCTGAACGCGGTGCACGGTCTCGTTGACATGAGAACGGTGCCGCAGCAGCACGCTCGCCTGTTGGTCGTCGCCGTTCCTGCGCGCGTAGACCACCATCGTGCGCGCGACGGCGGCGGCAACCGACGGACCGTTGCGCACGGCGACGAGGTGCAGCGCGAGATCGATACCGCTCGCGATTCCCGCGGACGTCACGACGCGACCGTCCTCCACGTACAGAACGTCACGCACGACCCGTGCTGCGGGATAGCGGCGTTCGAGCTCGTCCTGCAGTTCGTGGTGTGTGGTGCAACGGCGACCGTCGAGCAGACCGGCACGACCGAGCGCATCGGCCCCGGCGCACACACTCGCCACCATGCCGCCGCAGTCGTGGTGCGCGCGCACCCACGCCAAAGCGCGCGCACTCAACGCCCCGGTGCCCACCAACGTCGACGACCGCCAACCCGGCACGACCAGGAGGTCGTCCACCTCCAACGACGGCAGCTCGGTCGACGCCCCCAGCGGCACGCCCTGGTGGCTCGGCACCGACACCGAGTCGCCGACGTACGACAGCTCGTAGTCAGCGCCGAAGTCGACCGCGCTGGAGAACACCTGCGCCGGCCCCGCGAGGTCGAGCAGGTGCACTCCCGGTACGAGCAGGAAGACGACTCTGGTCACGATCCGGTCAGCGTAGCGACATCCGAGATCCGCGCGAACCGACCGGCCAGGACGTACTCGGTGCGCTCGATGATCTCCTCGACCCCCAGCACCGCACCGGTCCGCCAGTGCGGCAGCGGCGTGGTCGCGGTCGCGTCCGTCACGAACGTCATGTCGAACCCGAGGTCGGACCCGACCCGCGTGGTCGTCTCACAGCACTGCTCGGTGCGGATGCCGCTGACCAGCAGCTCCCGCACACCCCTCGACGTGAGCGTCTGCTGCAGGTTCGTCGTGGTGAACGCGTTGTGCGCGGTCTTGGTCAGCACCGGTTCGCCGTCGAGCGGCTTGAGCCCGTCGATCAGCCGCACGTGCCCGGACGCCGGGTCGAACACGTTCCCGCTGCCGGGCTCGGCGTGCAGCACCCACACCACCAGGTCGCCGGCGTCACGGGTGAGGTCGACCAGCCGGTTCACCTTGCCGACGATGTCCGGGTTCGAGACCTCGGCCCAGTTGGGGCGCTGGCGGAACGACTCCTGCACGTCGACGACGATCAATGCTCGCTTCATGCCACCGAGCCTCCCCGGCGCGGCACCGGGGGGACAGGCACGACCCGGCCGTGCTGCGGACCGATCCGGTCACCGTGCGAAGATCACGGCGCCGGTCAGAGGCGGCGGCGCCCGGCGAACCCGAGGTCGGCGCGGTGGTACCAGTCCAGCGACCGGTCACCTTCCAGCCAGCACAGCAGCACGGGCACCCCGTCGAGCTCCGAGCGGAAGTCGACCAGCAGCGGCGCGAAGCCCTTCAGCTCCGCGCCGGTCTGCTGCACGGACTCCATCAGCTCGTCGAGCCGCGCCTGGGCCGCCTTGAACTCCGGCAGGCCGCCCAGGGCCGTGTCGCCGGACGCGAGCTCGGCCGCGTCGGCGCGCAGCCGGACGATCTCGTCGAGCACCGGCAGCAGCCTCGCCAGCTCGGCGCGGGCCTCGTCGAGGGTGAACAGTTCCACGACGACCAAGGCTAGTTGGCGCGGTGCCGGGGCACCTCAGCGGCGGCTGATCCGGCTGAACAGCCAGGTCGCCCAGCCGAACGCCGCCACGAGCAGCCCGCCGGACCACGCCAGCGCGAGCCAGCCCGAGGTCACCGGCAGGCCGTTCAGCAACGCGCGCACGGTCTCGATCACCGGCGTGATCGGCTGGTGCTCACTGACCGCCCGCAGCCACGCCGGCATCGTCGTCACCGGCACGAACGCGCTGCTCAGGTACGGGATGAACAGCATGAAGAACCCGAGCAGGCTGGCCGACTCGACCGTCCGCGCGATCACGCCGAAGCCCGCCGCGAGCCACGACAGCGCCAGCACGTAGAGCAGCAGCACCCCGAGCGCCAGCACCCACCCGCCGAACGACGCCGACGGGCGGAACCCCATCAGCAACGCCACCAGCACGACCGCACACGTCGCCACGGAGTTGCGCGCCACCGAGGCGGTGACGTGCCCGGTCAGCACGGCGAAGCTGCTGACCGGCATCGAGCGGAACCGGTCGACGACGCCCTTCTTCATGTCGTCGGTCACGGCCATCGCGGTGGACGTGGCGCCGTAACCGGTGCACAGCACCAGAATCCCGGGCACCACGTAGTCCACATAGGAGACGGACTGGCTGATCGCGCCGCCGAACACGTACACGAACAGCGCCATCATCATCACCGGCAGCACCACCGACATGATCATGGAGTCGAGGTTGCGCCTGCTCAGCCGGATGCTGCGGCCGACCAGCGTCAGCGTGGCGGTCATGCGGCCACCGCCGTCAGCGTCGTGAAGACGTCGTCCAGCGTCGGCCGGTGCGTGGACACCCGCGCCGGTCGCACCCGTGCCACCAACAGGTCGTCCAGCACCCGATGCAGATGCACGGCACTGCCGTCGGACGCCACGCTCACCACCACCTCGTCCACCACGCCGCCGATGACGGCCTGCGCGCGCAAGGCGTCCTCCGCACTCTCGAAGACCAGGTCGAGCCGTGTCCCGCCGACCGAGTTCTTCAACGCGTCGGCGGTGCCGTCCGCGACCACGCCTCCGTTGTGCAGCACCACGATCCGGTCCGCGAGCCGATCGGCCTCCTCCAGGTACTGGGTGGTGAGGAAGATCGTCACGCCGTCACGCACCAGGTCGCCGATCGCGTCCCACATCGTCGTGCGGCTGACCGGGTCCAGCCCGGTCGTGGGCTCGTCCAAGAACAGCAGCCGCGGCGGTGCCACCAGGCTCATCGCCAGGTCCAGCCGCCGCCGCATGCCGCCCGAGTACGTCCGCACCCGCCGGTCCGCCGCGTCCACCAGGTCGACCCGCTCCAGCAACTCCGCGGCCCTCGCCCGAGCAGCCGACCTGGTGGAACGGCGCAGCCGCGCGATCATCACCAGGTTCTCGCGGCCGGTCTGCTCCTCGTCCACGGCCGCGTACTGCCCGGTCAGGCTGATCACCCCGCGCACGGCGGCCGCCTCGCGCACCACGTCGTGGCCCGCGATCCGCGCCGACCCGGCGTCCGGCCTGGTCAGCGTGCTCAGGATGCGGATCGTGGTCGTCTTGCCCGCGCCGTTCGGCCCGAGCAGCGCGAGCACCGACCCCTCCGCGACCTTCAGGTCCAGCCCGGCCAGCACCGTGGTGGAGCCGTACCTCTTCGTCAGACCCTCTGTCTCGACGATCATATGACCCCCTTTATGCGTACCTCATACGCAAAACCCAAATTAGCGTATGACATACGCATCTGTTTGACTAGGGGGTATGAAAAGGGGGCGCAAACCGACCATCGACGCCGCCGACATCACGCGGGCCGCCATCGCGGTCGCGGACGCCGAGGGGCTCGCCGCCGTGTCCATGGCCCGCGTCGCCCAGGAGATGGGCAACGCCACGATGGCGCTCTACCGGCACGTGAAGAGCAAGGACGAGCTGCTCGCGTTGATGTGGGACGCGGCGATGGAGGAACCGCCTCCGCTGCCGGACGGCGACTGGCGCGACAAGCTCGGGTCCTGGGCACGAGCGGTGCTCATGGCCATCCGCAGGCGCCCGTGGTTCCTGCAGATCCCGGTCAGCGGCCCGCCGGTCGGCCCGAAGAACCTCGCCTGGCTCGACAGCGCCCTCACCGCTCTCGAGGACACGCCGCTGGAGCCGGGGGAGAAGATCGGCGTCGTGATGGGCCTCTCGACCTTCGTGCAGGGCGAGGCGCGGCTGACCGCCACGCTGACCCAGGGCTTCCAGGACGACCCCGCCCAGTTCAACCACCAGTACGGGCAGGCGTTGCGCGAGATCGTCGACCCGCGCGCGATGCCCTCGCTCGCCAAGGTCATCGCGGCCGGCGTGTTCGACGAGGACGACGTGCTCGACGTCGACGACATCGGGGCGGACTTCGACTTCGGCCTGCAGCTCTTCCTCAACGGAGTCGCCGCGCACATCGGGGGCCGGACATGACCTACGCGGCGATCGTGCTCACGGGCGGCAAGGGGGAACGGCTCGGCGGCGTCGACAAGGCCGCGCTGTCCTACCGGGACGCCACGCTGCTCGACCACGTGCTGTCCGTTGTGGACGACGCGGCGCAGGTCGTCGTTGTGGGACCGGAGAAAGACCGGCCCGGCGTCGTCTGGGCCCGCGAGGACCCGCCCGGCGGAGGACCGCTGGCCGGGCTCGCCGCGGGACTCGCGCACGTCACCGAGGAGTGGGTCGCGGTGCTCGCCGTCGACCAGCCCGGCCTCACCCGGGACACGATCGCGAGGCTGCGCGCGGCAGGCCGCAACGCCGTGCTCAAAGACGACCGCGTGCAGTGGCTGATCGGGTTCTGGAACACCGCTGACCTGCGCGGAGCCATGCCCGCGGAGCCGCGCGACCAGCCGCTGCGCCGGACGCTGCTCACGCTCGACCCGGTGGAGGTGTCCGCTTTGCCCGGTGAGGCGCGCGACGTCGACACCCCGGCCGACCTGGACACCCTTCACACCCAATGAACAGCCCGTGAGCAAGACTGTTCACGATCGGAAAACCCTGTTCCACATGGAGGCCCGCACCGTGACCGAGCCCGCCGCCGAGGCAACGCCGAACGCATCGGCGCCCGTCACCCCGGCTCGTGACGCCCAGCTGCTCGAACGCACCGTGTTCGAGGTGAAGCGGGTCATCGTCGGCCAGGACCGGCTCGTCGAGCGGATGCTCGTGGGTCTGCTGGCCAAGGGCCACCTGCTGCTCGAAGGCGTGCCGGGTGTCGCGAAGACGCTCGCCGTCGAGACCTTCGCCCGCGTGGTCGGCGGCTCGTTCAGCCGCGTGCAGTTCACGCCCGACCTGGTGCCCGCCGACATCCTCGGCACCCGCATCTACCGCCAGTCCACCGAGGCGTTCGACGTGGAGCTCGGTCCCGTGGTCGCCAACTTCGTGCTGGCCGACGAGATCAACCGCGCGCCCGCCAAGGTGCAGTCGGCGATGCTCGAGGTCATGGCCGAGCGGCACGTGTCCATCGGCGGGAAGACGTTCCCGATGCCGAACCCGTTCCTGGTGCTGGCGACGCAGAACCCGATCGAGAACGAGGGCGTGTACCCGCTGCCGGAGGCGCAGCGCGACCGGTTCCTGTTCAAGATCCAGGTCGAGTACCCCACGGCCGAGGAAGAGCGCGAGATCGTCTACCGCATGGGCGTCGAGGCGCCCACGCCGAACCAGGTCCTCTCGCCGGAGGAGCTCGTCCGGCTGCAGGGCGTGGCGTCGCGCGTCTTCGTCCACCACGCCCTGGTCGACTACGTCGTGCGCCTGGTGATCGCGACCCGCGCCCCCGGCGAGCACGGCCTCACCGACGTCGCCGGCTGGGTCGCCTACGGTGCCTCGCCGCGTGCGTCGCTCGGCATCATCGCCGCCGCGCGTGGCCTCGCGCTCGTGCGCGGTCGTGACTACGTGCTGCCGCAGGACGTCGTGGACGTCGTCCCGGACGTGCTGCGCCACCGGCTCGTGCTGTCCTACGACGCGTTGGCCGACGGCGTGCCGATCGACCACATCATCACGCGCGTGCTGCAGATCGTGCCGCTGCCCCAGGTGTCCGCCCGTCCGCAGCAGCCGGTTCCGGCTGGTAGGCCGTGAGCCAGGACAAGACCACCACCGAGCGCCCCTCGTGGGCGCCCCCGGTGCTGCACGGCGGCCGCATGGAAGCCGCACTGCGCATGCTGGAGCTCGACGTGCGGCGCCGCCTCGACGGCCTGCTGCAGGGCAACCACCTCGGTCTCGTCCCGGGGCCGGGAACCGAGCCGGGTGAGGCGCGGACCTACCAGCCCGGCGACGACGTGCGGCGGATGGACTGGGCGGTCACCGCCCGCACCACCGTGCCGCACATCCGCGAGACGGTCGCCGACCGCGAGCTGGAGACCTGGGTGGCGATCGACCTGTCGCCGTCGCTCGACTTCGGCACGGCGGCCTGCGAGAAGCGCGACCTGGTGATCGCCGCGACGGCCGCCGTCGCGCACCTGACCCGCGGTGGCGGCAACCGGATCGGTGCCGCCGTCTCCACGGGCGCGGAGAACGTCCGGATCCCCGCCCGCGGCGGTCTGGCGCACGCCCGCGGGATGATCCGCAAGATCGCCGAGACGCCGCGCGCCGCCGAGGGCACGCGGGGCGACCTGGCGGCGTTGCTGGAGCAGCTGCGCAGGCCACCGCGGCGGCGCGGGCTGATCGTGGTGATCTCGGACTTCCTCGGCGGCATGGAGTGGCAACGGCCGCTGCGCGCGTTGTCGGCCCGGCACGAGCTGGTGGCCATCGAGGTCGTGGACCCGCGTGACGTCGACCTGCCCGAGGTCGGCACCGTCGTGCTGTCCGACCCGGAGAGCGGCCGGCAGCGCGAGGTGACCGCGTCGGCGTTGCTGCGCAAGGAGTTCAACGCCGCGGCCGCCGAGCACCGCGCCGAGGTGGCCGCCGGGCTGCGCCGCGCGGGTGCCGGGCACCTGGTGCTGCGGACCGACTCCGACTGGATCGCGGACACGGTTCGTTTCGTGGTGGCGCGCAAGCGCCGCTGGTCTGGGGGTGTCGCATGAGCTTCTCCAACTTCGTCGCCCCGTGGTGGTTCCTGCTGCTGATCGCCATCGGTGTGCTGCTGGCCGCCTACGTGGTCGTGCAGCGCATGCGGCGCAAGCGGGTGCTGCGGTTCACGAACCTGGAGCTGCTGGAGAAGGTCGCGCCCAAGCGGGAACGCTGGTCGCGGCACGTCCCGGCGGCGTTCCTGCTGGCCGCGCTCGCGCTGCTGACGGTGGCGCTGGCCGGGCCGACGTCCGAGCAGCGGGTCCCGCGCAACCGGGCGACGGTCATGCTCGTGGTCGACGTGTCGCTGTCGATGAAGGCGACCGACGTGAAGCCGTCCCGCCTGGAGGCCGCGCAGGTGGCCGCCAAGTCGTTCGCCGAGGGCCTCACGCCGGGCATCAACCTGGGCCTGATCTCGTTCGCCGGCTCGGCGACCGTGCTGGTGGCGCCGACGACGGACCGCGCGGCCGTCACGCAGTCGATCGACGGCCTCAAGCTCGCCCAGTCGACCGCGACCGGTGACGCGCTGGTGGCCGCGATGGCGTCGATCGACTCGTTCGGCAAGGTCGTCGGCGGCGCCGAGGGGCCCCCTCCGGCTCGCATCGTGCTGATGACGGACGGCAAGGAGACGGTCGGTACCCGCAAGGCGTTCGACGCGGCCGAGGACGCGAAGAAGGCCGGCATCCCGATCTCCACGATCTCGTTCGGCACCGAGGACGGCGTGGTCGACATCGAGGGCCGCCAGCAGGCGGTGCCGGTCGACGACGAGTCGATGAAGGAGATCGCGAAGATCTCCGGCGGTGAGTTCTTCAAGGCGGCCTCCGCCGAGGAGCTGCGCCGGGTGTACGACACGCTCGGCGAGCAGATCGGGTACGAGAAGAAGCAGGCGGACGCGTCGAAGCCGTGGCTGATGCTCGGCACGCTGACGGCGATGTTCGCGGCGGCCGCGGCACTGCTGCTGGGGCAGAGACTTCCCTGACGATCGTGGCGACCCGGCTCAGCCGTGGAGTCTCCGGTACTCCGCGGCCGCGCCGGGGTGCAGCGGCACCCTGCCCGTGTCGATGAGACTGCGCACGTCGAGGTACTGGGTGCCGAGCGCCTGCTGCGGCACCAGTTCCGCCGCCTTGGCCACGAGCAGCCGCACGACCGCGCCCGCGTACTCGGCGCTCAGGCCGGGCCGGCACACCAGCAGGTTCGGCGTGCCGATCGTGGGGACGTCGGCGGACGAGCCGTAGACGCCCATGCGGACGTCCACGCGTTCGTAGACCTTGCCGTACCGCTCCCGCAGCTTCGGCAGGAAACCGTCGAGCGGCAGCAGCCGGATGCCGGTCGCCCTGTCCAGCTCGGGGGTCGGAACGCCGCCGGACCACAGCAACGCCGCGATCTCGCCGGCCTTCAGCGCGTCGACGGCGTTGCGCAGCGGGTAGTGCGCCTCCTGGACGCCCAGCGCGAGCCGTTCGCCCTGCAACGCGGCACCGGAACCCGTGGCCCCCAACGACACCGGCTTGCCGACCAGGTCCGCGGCGGTGCGGTAGGGCGAGTCCACCAGCACGACGAGCTGCAGGTAGTTCTCGTAGACGCGGCCCAGCGCGACCAGCCCGGACTCCAGGTGGGCGCTGTCGCTGAGCGTCAGCGCGAGGTCGGCGGTGCCCTCGCGGAGGTGCCGCAGGTTGTCGGCGCTGCCACCGGTCTGGATCGGGGTGATCGTCAGCGGGCCGGGGGACAGCCGGGAGATCAGCGCGGCGAAGTCGTGGTAGAACCCGCCGGGCTCACCGCCCGCGATCCGGATGGTGCCACTGGGTTCGCTCGTGCCGCACGCGGTCAGGACCAGCGTGCCCAGCAGGAAGGCCCGGCGCTTCACAGCAGCGGCTCCTTGGGGAGTTCGACGGTCACGACCAGGCCGCCGTCGGTGTGCAGCCGGAGCTTGCCGCCGTGGGCGGTCACGATGCGTTCGGCGATGGCCAGCCCGAGCCCGGTGCCGCGCTGGGAGTCGTCGCCGCGCCAGAACCGCTCGGTGGCGTGCTTGATGTTCTTGTTGGACAGACCAGGTCCGTTGTCGCGCACGGTCAGCGTGGCCCGGTCGCACCCGACGGTGACCTCGCTGCCGCCGTACTTGATGGCGTTGTCCAGCAGCACGTCCAGCACCTGGGCCAGGTCGGAGACGGCACACCGCACGAGGCCGGGCGCGCGGTCCTCGACGGTGATCGTCACGCCCGCCGACCCGGCCGCCGCCCGCCACGCGTCGACCCGGTCGTGCGCCACCACCTGCAGGTCGGCCAGCTCGGGTTCCACACCGCCCGCCGCGCGTTCGGTCGCCGTGCTCTCGGCCGAGGCGAGCGCGAGCAACCCGTCCAGCAGCGACTCCAGCCGTTCCACCTCGGTCAGCAGGGATCCGTTCTGCGGCAACATGTCCACCCGCAGCCGCAGCGCCGCCATCGGGTTGCGCAGCTGGTGGGAGGCATCGGCGATCAGCCGGCGTTGCTGGTCGGCGGCCTCGGCCACGGCGTCGGACATCCGGTTGAACGACTCCGACAACGCCCGCAGCTCGGCCGGTCCCGCCGTGTCGGCGACGTGGGTGCGCCGCTGGCCCTCCGCGACCGCCCGCACCCCCCGGTCGAGCTCCTTCAACGGCCGCAACAACCACCGCGAGACCACCAGCGCGACCAGCACGCACGCGCAGGCCGCGAGCAACGCCCGGCCAGCACCAACGCCCACCGGCGCGCCACGCCGCCGCCACGCGGGTGGACGCCCGCACCACCACCGCGCCCGCGACCTTCGTCCCGGTCCCGACCGGCCGGGCGAAGAGCACGTCACCGCCGTTCCAGGGCATGACCGTCGGCACCGGCGCGGCCGGCTGGTTGCGCAACGCGGCGTCGATCTGCGCGGACACGTCGGTGATCGTCATGCCGGACTCGACCAGCGGCTGGCCGGCCGCGTTGACGATCACGACCTCCTCGCCGTAGATCTCGGTGTAGCGCACCGCCTCCGCGGCCACCAGGTCGCCGGGCAGGGTCGCGAACCGGTCGAGGTCGGCGGTCCGGCCGATCACGAACTGCTGGGTGCGTTCGGACGCCGTGCTCATCAGCAGCGGCGCGGCGAACGCGGTGACCGCCGACAGCGAGAACAGCAGCAGCACCAACAGCAGCCGTTGCCGCATCTACTCACCGAGCCGGTAGCCGAAACCGCGGATGGTGTGCAGCAGCCCCGGCCGGTCGAGCTTGGCGCGCAGCTGCGTGAGGTGCACGTCCAGCGTCCGCGACACCGCCACGAACGCGTTGCCCCACACCTCGTCCATCAGCTGCTGGCGGCTCACCGCCGTGCCCGGCCTGCGCGCCAGCACCGCCAGCACGTCGAACTCCTTGGTGGTCAACGAGATCTCCCGCCCGCCGACCACGACCTGGCGGCTCTGCAGGTCGATCTCCACATCGGACACCCGCACCAGGTCGTCCTGCTCCTGCGACCGCGCCGCACTGCGCCGCGCCACCGCGTCGATCCGCGCCAGCAGCTCGGCCAGCCGCACCGGCTTGACCAGGTAGTCGTCCGCCCCCAGCCGCAGCCCGCGCACCACCGTCCGCTCGTCCCCGCGGGCGGTCAGCACCAGCACGGGCACCGGGTCGATCTTGCGGAGCTTGCGCAGCACCTCCAGGCCGTCCTGGTCGGGCAGGCCGAGGTCGAGCAGCACCACGTCCGCGTCCCGGTGCGCGATCAGCGCGTCAGCTCCCCGGCGCACGCGGGCAGGCCGGTGGCCGTTCGCCCGCAGCGCTTCCACCAGGGCGTCGGCGACACCGTCGTCGTCTTCGACCAACAGCACCCGCATCGGAGAAGTATCGCCCCTGATAGTCGTTTCGTGCGCGTGTCGACGCGCCTAAGTGACTGTAAAGAAGCTACCTCGCGGGTTGTGGCGGGTGCGGCGACATCGAGATCGTGTCGTGACGGCAAAGACTCGCGGAGGGCGGTCATGCGGCGACCGCCCTCCGCCTCCCTCCCCCGGGCTCAGGCTCAGCAGCGCTCCTCGGTCGACCCGTGCACGGAATAATCCGAACCGAACACGTTGCCGGCGGCGTAGGTGCAGACGCCCAGCGTGTTCGCGCCGCGCGACCACAGCTCCTGCGCCCTGCCGTCGTGGCCGGTGTAGTCGACCGCGCCGTCGCTGGTGCGGGTCCAGATGCCGGCGCGGAGGTGGTTGTTCGGGTGCTTGGCGTGCCACGAGTCCCACACGTACACGTACGCGTAGTTCTTGTTGCAGCCCTTGAACTGCTTGACCGAGGCCACCGTCTCGGAGCCGTGCTTGAGGTACTTCGTCGCGCCGATCTGGGTGACGCCGGACTTGCAGGCCGGGTTGTACTCCGCCTGCGCCGTGCCGGTGAACGTCATGGCGAGGGCAGCGGCCGCCAGTGCGGCGGCGACGATCTTCTTGTGCATGGGCACGACGGTGCCCTTGGGCGGTTAGTCAGCGGTTAATCACACCGAGCCTGGTCGCGAGCACCGTGGCCAGGTGCACCGGTTCGCGGTCGGTCGTGTGCCGGATCTGGGTGCGGCAGCTGAAGCCGTCGGCGAGCACGATCGCGTTCTCGTTGTCCCTGATGGCCGGCAGCAGGTCCTGTTCGGCGCACGCGATCGACACGTCGTAGTGCCCCTGCTCGAAGCCGAAGTTGCCGGCCAGCCCACAGCAGCCCTCGACGATCTTGGACTGCAGGCCCGCCTTCGCCATCGCCGTGCGGTCGGGTCCGAAGCCCAGCTCCGCGTACTGGTGGCAGTGGGTCTGCACCACGGCCTCCCGCGTTCCCCCGATGGCCGGCAGCCTCGGTGCGACGTGCTCGGCGAACGTGCGCGTGGCCTCGGCGAGCGCGCGCACCTCCTTGATGGGCGAGAGCTTCGGCGCCTCGACCTTCAGGAACGCCGTGCAGCTCGGTTCCAGGCCGATCACCGGGATGCCCCGGCTCGTCCACGGGTACAGCGCGCGTGCCGTGCGTTCGACCACCCGGCGGGCTTTCGGGAGCTGGCCGGTCGAGTGCCAGGTCAGTCCACAACAGACGTTCGCGGACGGCAGCTCGACCCGGTTTCCCAGGTGTGCCAGCACGTTCGCGGCGTCGATGCCGATGCCGGGCTCGAAGAAGTTCGTGAACGTGTCGGGGAACAACAGCACCGGTTCGCCCTTGCCGAGCGGGTGCAGCTGGCGGACAAGGGGAGTGGTGGGCGTGGGCAGCTCGCGTTCGCGCGTGATGCCCGCGAACCGGCCGAGCTTCGCGGTGAACCTGGTGACCAGCCCGTACTTCAGCCACGTCGGCAGCCACCCCATGGCGTAGTGCGACCGCGGTCGCAGCCGGCGTTTGTAGTGCTCGTGCAGGAACTCCGCCTTGTAGCTCGCCATGTCGACGTCGACCGGGCAGTCGCGCTTGCAGCCCTTGCAGCCCAGGCACAGGTCGAGCGCCTCGGCGACCTCGGGCGAGCGCCAGCCTTTCTTGATCACATCGCCGTTGAGCATCTCGAACAGCAGGTGGGCGCGCCCTCGGGTGGAGTGCTTCTCCTCGCGGGTGACGCGGTAGCTCGGGCACATCACGCCGCCCTTGGTGTTCAGGCACTTGCCGACACCGACGCACCGGCGGGTGTCGCTCGCGAACTCCGCGCGGGTCGGGATCCTCGGTGGAGCGACGAGGATGCGCAGGTCGTCGTCGAGCTTGCGCGGCCGCACGATCCGGCCGGGGTTGAGCAGGTTCCCGGGGTCGAAGGCGTGCTTGAACTCCTCGAACGCCTTGATCGCCGCCGGCGGGTACATGCGGCTGAGCAGCTCGGAGCGGGCCTGGCCGTCGCCGTGCTCGCCGGACAGGCTGCCGCCGTGGCTCACGACCAGGTCGGCGGCGTCCTGCAGGAACTCCCGGTAACCGCGGGCCAGGTCGAAGTCGATGCGCACGTGCAGGCAGCCCTCGCCGAAGTGGCCGTAGGTGATGCCGCGGCGGCCGTACCTGGCCAGCAGCTGGTCGAACTCGCGCAGGTAGCGGCCCAGCCGTGCGGGCGGCACGGCGGCGTCCTCCCAGCCCGACCACGCCTCGCCACCGTCGGGCATCCGAGTGGCGAGCCCGGCGCCGTCCTCGCGGATCCGCCACAGCGCCCGCTGCTGCACCGGGTCGTGGATGATCATCGAGTTCCTGCTGAGCTTCGCGATCCTCTCCGGGGCGTCCTCGACCTCGACGAACAGCCAGCTGCGGCCTTCCGGCAGGTCAGGGCGGGTGCGGACGCTGCGGACCAGCGCTTCGTCGATGCCCTCGACGGCCAGTGCGCCCTCGATCTGGGTGACCTGGTCGGCGGCGTCGTAGGTGTCCGCGAAGCCGAGCACGACGAGGACGCGCCGTTCCGGGCGGCGGACCAGCTCCAGCTCGGCACCCAGCAGCACCACGCAGGTGCCCTCGGTGCCGACGAGCTGCTGGGTGAGCGTAGGGGCGTCCAGCGCGTACCCGCTGACCCGGCGGGTGAGCTGCGGGAACCACGCGGGGTCGTGGTCGGGCAGTGCGAGCTCCGGCGCGTTCGTGGTGTCGAACCGGCGGCCGTCGACGGTGAGCACGTCCAGGTTCGCGACGTTCTCGCTGGTCTTGCCCCACTTGACCGAGTGGGCGCCGCACGCGTTGTTGCCGATCATCCCGCCGATCGTGCACCGCGAGTGCGTGGACGGGTCGGGGCCGAAGAGGTACGGGCCGGCCGCTGCGTTGATCTTGTCGAGCACGGCGCCCGGCTGGGCGAACGCGCGGTCGCCGGAAACTTCGAAGGCGTTCAGGTAGCGGCTGAAGTCGAGCACCAGCCCGGTGCCGCACGCGTTGCCCGCGATCGACGTCCCGGCGCCGCGGCTGGTGATCGGCACCCGGTGCTCCGCGGCCAGCCCGACGGCGGCGATGACCGCGTCCGTCGTGCGTGGACGGACGACCACCCGCGGCACGTGGCGGTAGTTCGACGCGTCGGCCGAGTACAGGGCACGGCTCGCGGGGTCGTCGAGCACGTCGCCGTCGACGTCGCGGCGGAGTTGGTCGAGGAAGGCCCGCATCACCCGATCATGCACCTGATCACTTGGCCGATCATGTCGGCCGTGGTGTGAGGTTGAACCGCCGATGCCGGGCTACCTGCGGGTAGCCGATAGCCTCACCCGGTCAACCAGCAGCGATTCTCAGGAGAGCTAGTGAGTCGGTCCGTTCTGGTCACCGGAGGCAATCGCGGCATCGGCCTCGCGATCGCGCAGGCGTTCGCGGCGCAGGGCGACAAGGTCGCCGTCACGCACCGCGGCTCCGGCGCTCCCGAGGGTCTGCTCGGCGTGAAGTGCGACGTGACCAACGCCGAGGAGATCGACGCGGCGTTCACCGAGGTCGAGGCCGCGCACGGTCCGGTCGAGGTGCTCGTGTGCAACGCCGGCATGACCCAGGACACGCTGCTGCTGCGCATGAGCGAGGAGCAGTTCACCAGCGTCGTGGACGCGAACCTCACCGGTGCGTTCCGCTTCGCCCAGCGCGCCTCGCGCGGCATGCTGCGCAAGAAGTTCGGCCGCATCGTGTTCATCTCGTCGGTCGTGGGCCTCACCGGTGGCGCGGGCCAGGTCAACTACGCCGCGTCCAAGGCGGGCATGGTCGGCATGGCGCGCTCGATCGCGCTGGAGCTGGGCTCGCGCAACATCACCGCGAACGTCGTCACGCCGGGCTTCATCACCACCGACATGACCGCCGAGCTGCCGGAGGCGGTGCGCGAGGCGGCGCTCAAGCAGATCCCGGCCGGTCGCTACGGCGCCGCCGACGAGATCGCGCGCGCGGTGACGTTCCTCGCCGCCAACGAGGCGGGCTACATCAACGGTGCCGTGCTGCCGGTCGACGGCGGCCTCGGCATGGGCCACTGACATTTCTCCTGCTGCACCAGTGAAAGGGTTGGATCAAGTGACCGGACTGCTCGAAGGCAAGCGGCTGCTGATCACCGGTGTGATCACCGACGCGTCGATCGCCTTCCACGTCGCACGCGTCGCCCAGGAGCAGGGCGCCGAGGTCGTGCTGACCGGGTTCGGCCGGATGAGCCTCGTGCAGCGCATCGCCCAGCGCCTGCCCAAGCCCGCGCCCGTGGTCGAGCTCGACGTGCAGAACCAGGAGCACCTCGACACGCTCGCCGAGCGCGTCGGTGAGCACGTCGACGGTCTCGACGGCGTCGTGCACGCCATCGGCTTCGCCCCGCAGAGCTGCCTCGGCGCGCCGTTCATGGACGCGCCGTGGGAGGACGTCTCCGTCGCGATGCACGTCTCGGCGTACTCGTACAAGGCGCTGGTGCAGGCCGTGCGCCCGATGCTGTCGCACGGCTCGTCGGTCGTCGGTCTCGACTTCGACGCCCGCCAGGCGTGGCCCGCCTACAACTGGATGGGCGCGGCGAAGGCGGCGTTCGAGTCGATCAACCGCTACATGGCGCGTGACCTCGGCCCGGACGGCATCCGCGTGAACCTGATCTCCGCGGGTCCGGTGCGCACGATGGCCGCGAAGTCGATCCCCGGCTTCTCCGAGCTGGAGAAGATGTGGGGCGAGAAGGCGCCGCTGTCGTGGGACGTCGACGACCCGACGCCGGTCGCGAAGTCGGTCTGCGGCCTGCTGTCGGACTGGTTCCCGGCCACCACGGGCTCGATGGTGTTCGTCGACGGCGGCGTGCACTTCCTCGGTCTCTGACGTCACATCCGTTCGTCGTGTGAGGGCATCGGGCGTCTGATTGGATGGAGCGGTGAGTTTCGACGCGCTGCTCTGGCTTTCCTTCGGCGGACCGGAAGGTCCTGAGGACGTCCGTCCCTTCCTCGAGAACGTGGTTCGCGGACGTGGCGTGCCGCCGGAGCGGCTGGACGAGGTCGAGGCCCATTACCAGCACTTCGGCGGCGTGTCGCCGATCAACCGCTTGAACCTGGAAGCCATCGACGCGGTCCGTGCCCGTGGTTTCGAGCTGCCGATCTACTTCGGCAACCGCAACTGGCACCCGATGGTGGAGGACACCGTCGCCCAGATGAAGGCGGACGGCGTCCGTCGCGCGTTGGTGTTCCCGACGAGCGCCTACGGCGGCTACTCCGCCTGCCGCCAGTACGACGAGGACATCGTGCGCGCGCTGGCGGCCGTGCCGGACGGACCCGAACTGGTGAAGCTGCGCCAGTTCTTCGACCACCCGCTGTTCATCTCCTCCTTCGCCGACGGCGTCCGCGCCGCTGCTGCCGGTCTGTCCGGCCCGTACCGGGTGGTGTTCACCGCGCACTCGGTGCCGGTGTCCGCGGACAAGGCCGCCGGCCCGCCGTCGGAAGGCGGCTACCGCTACTCGCGCCAGGTCGTCGAGGCGTCCCGGCTGGTCGCGGCCGAGCTGGGCATCACCGAGTACGACGTGGTGTGGCAGTCGCGCTCCGGCCCGCCGCAGATCCCGTGGCTGGAGCCCGACATCGTCGACCACATCGACGCACTGCACGCCAAGGGCGTGACCGGCGTCGTCGTGTGCCCGATCGGGTTCGTGTCCGACCACCTCGAGGTCGTGTGGGACCTCGACACCGAGGCCCGCGACCGCGCCGCCGAGCTCGGCATGGAGTTCGCCCGCGCGGCGACCCCGAACGGCGACCCGCGCTTCGCCGAGCTCGTGGTGGAGCTGGTGGCCGAGCACACCTCCGGCGCTCCGGCGCGCAAGCTGTCGTCGTTCACGGCGGCCGGCTGCACGGTGAACGGCGCCCCGTGCGCGCCGTTGTGCTGCGAGCCGGCGAAGCGCCCCGTCAAGGCCTAGACGAGCGAGTCCTAAGTCCGGGCGGTGTCTGGAGACGGACGAAGGGTGTTCAAGATCAGTTTGTGACGACCGATCCGAACACCCTCGCCATGGCCCAGGCCCTGCTCGGAGTCACCTCCGAAGCCCGCTGGCTGCGGTTCCACTCGTGAAGGCAGGCGCCCCGAGCAGGCCCGGCAGGTGCACCGGACCCGCCGGACGGCGAGGATGCTGACCTCGACCTCAACCGGCGTGCGGGTGGGGCTGCGGTGGCGGACTCTGCGCCCGTTGTCGTTTCCGGACTTCGGGTGCGCTGGGGTGCGCAGTGACCCTGTGCCGCCGAAACCCTCACCGCCCCTGGAGGGCAGCCGTCAGCCGTTCCGCGGCGTTGGACGGAAGCGCGCCGTCGTGCTCGATGGCGTACCGGACGATGTCGCGGAACACTTCGCTGAACCGCGAGTAGTACGGCGTGATCGGGCGTAATCGCGCGTTCTCGATGGCCTTGAGCAACAGACGCGCGTACGGGTGTTCCGTCTCGACGCGACTGTCCTGGTACACGATCCCCCTCGTGGCCGCGAGCCCGCCCCGTTCGAACAACAGCTGCTGGCTGCGCGGCCCGGCCAGGAACTCGATCAACGCCTGCGCGGCCCGCGGCTTGGTCGACTTGCTGGAGATGGCCAGGTTCTGCCCGCCCAGCACACTCGGCCCCGGCAGCTGCGCCACCGTGAAGTCGAGCCGCGGCCGCCCGTCGGTCTCCGCCTGGTTGGCCGTCAGCACCCGGTGCGCCAACGGCCAGTTGCGCATGAACACGACCTTCCCGTCCCGGAACGCCTGCGTGCTCAACGGCTCGTTCTCGGCCCGAGCCTCCTTGAGCACGACCGGCTTGTCGCCCTTGAGGCCGTCCGCGAGCCACCGCAGGGCGCGCCGGGTGCGGTCGTTGTCGATGACCACCTTGCCGGTCTCGTCGACCACCTCGCCGTTCTCGGCCCAGATCAGCTCCAGCGCGTTGACCGTCAGCCCCTCGTAGTCGGAGAACTGCCCGGCGTACCCGGCCTGCAGCCGCGCGTCCGGCGCGGCTCTCAGCGTCCGGGTGGACGCGGTCGTGATTTCCTCGAGCTCCAACGGCACTTCGGTGACCAGGTCCTTGCGGAAGAACAACAACCCGGCGTCGGTGTTGAACGGCAACGCCCACAGCACGTTCTGGTACCGGCAACTCTCCAGCGGCTGCCTGAGGAACCCGCTCGTGTCCACACCGGACAGCGGCCGCAGGTACCCCGACTGCGCGAACTCGGCCGTCCACATCACGTCGAGGTTGTAGACGTCCGCGTTCTCCGCCTTCTCCCTGGCCCGCGCCACCATCTCACTGCGCTGCCCGTCCGCCTCGGTGGACAGCTCGATGATCTCCGCCTGGTGCTCGGGGTTCTCGGCGTTCCACTGGTTGATGAGCGCCCGCCGCTGCCCGTCGCTCTGGTCCCGCCCGGAGAGGATGACCAGCTTCCCCTTCTCCCACGCGGTCGACTCGCGGAACAGGGGCTGGATGCCGCTGGTGAACAGGATGGTCAGCACGATGCCGACCGCCATGCCCATCGCGAGCCAGGACCGGTTCGCCCAGACGACGCCGGGCGGGCCGAGGCGGGGTAGCGCGGACCAGACCCGTCTTGACCAGTTCACCTGGTACCTCCTCGGTGGACGGGGGAGAGAACGGTCGGGGGCTCGGGCGGCGGGGGTTCGGCTCGGGTGGGGCGGGCGTGGTGGGCAGGGATGTGGGCGGAGGCGTGGCCGTTGCCAGGCCTTGCCCGGCGTTCCCGCGCACTTCCAGAGGTCCCGAACTCGGCCTGCCGGCACTCCCGGCGAGCGCGCACGACCTGCGGCGCCGGTGGCGGTCAGCGGTGGCGGAACGGGTGTGGGTGGGGGTCACGGGGCTCCTCCCCACAGCTTCCGGAACAGCGCTGCCAGGTCGTCGCCCAGCGTGTCCATCGTGGAGTCGTGGCACTCCCCGCCGGACGCGTCGGTGATCGTGGTCAGGGCGTGGGCCGCGCAGCTCGCGTCGCCCACCGCGACCACGAACACCCGCACCGGGCGGTCGCGGAGGGCTGCGGCCACGTCGGCTCGGGTCTGAGGGCTGGTGGTGTCCTCGCCGTCGGTCAGGGCGATGACCGCGCTGACGTGGTCGGCGTCGTCGGTGCCGATGCGGGCGGCGCTGTCGAGGATGGCCTGGTGCAGCGGGGTGCCGCCGGTGGGGGTGACTGCTTCCAGGGCGGTGGTGGCGGCCTCGCGGTCGCGGCGGCCGAGCGGGACCAGGGGGCGGACCTCGGAGCCGCTGAAGACGGAGAGGCCGTAGGTGTCGCGGGCGCCCATCTGGGTGAGGGCCTTGCGGACGCCGTCGACGGCGACGGCGAAGCGGCTCTCACCGGTCGCGGTCTGCTCGGTCATGGAGCCGGAGGCGTCGAGGGTGAGCCAGATCCGGCCGTCGCGTTTGGCCTGGTCGTACTTGCGTTCGAAGGCAGGCCACTCGGAGAGGTCGGGTGCGGCCTCGTCGTTGTCGAGGATCGGGCCTGCCTGCACGCCGTGCTCCTCGCGGAACTCCGAGCCCGCCGCCTGCTTCGACGGGCGCAGACCGGCGGTGTTCAGCGCGGTCTTGCCCGCCTGCGAGGACAGCCACGACTGGAACGCACGCGCGGGTGCGCGGGCTTCGAGGTTCGAGGCGTCCTGGGTGTCCCACTCGACGAGGTTCACCGGGTAGTCGGCGCGGTAGGTGTCCGACGGGTACAGCGCGGTCAGGCACGGCTTGACCGCGCAGGCCGTTCTGTTGTGCCGCAAGAGGACCTGCTCGGTCGTCACGAGCGCCGCGTCCGGCCGCAGCTGGGTGCTCTCCTCCAGCCGGCGTTCCACCACCGCCGGGTCGAGCGACGAGTACAACGCGTAGGTGGCCAGCCTGCCGTCGATGGCGGTCAGCGGGTTCGGGCGACCGATCGGCAGCCCGGTGCCGTGCACCTTCGCCAGCAGCTCGCCCCACGGCTCCGGCGAGCTCGACGCGACATCTCGCGCGACGGCGGCCGGCATCGCCAGCACGACCGGCGACCAGGCGACGGACTCGCCCTGCAGGACCCGCACCGCCGAGCCGATGCCGTCCGTGCGCCGCACCACCTCCGCGGTCTCGGTCGTCGAGTCGGGCAGCCACACGTCCGGGTGCGGGCCCACCTCCCGCAGGGCCTGCGACGACCACGACGAGCGCAACGCGTTCGCGCCCGTGTCGCCCGGCGCCGCGAACACGAACAACCGCGCCGTGCGGCACCCGTGGTGCCCGTCGGCCGTGTGCAGCTCGAACTGCCGCGCCACGTCCTGGACCGCGGGAAGCGCGGCCTGCGACGTCAGCACCCGCACCTCGGCCGGCTGCGGACACCCGAGCAGCAGCACCCGCCCGTACGCGAGCACCGGCGGTGCGGCGAAGAACACCAGCACACCCAGGGCAGCGAGCACCGCGACGAACACGACCCAGCCCCACCGGATCCGCTTCACCCACCCGGCCAGCCCGTCGACGGCGCTCGCACCGCCGATGACCACCGCGGTGCCGAGGGCGTAGATCACCCAGGACTGCCAGGTCGCGAGCGACCCCGTGGCCGCCTCGGCCAGCAGGTGCCCGGCGACGACGGCCAGCATGACGGCACCGGCGTACCTCGGTGCTGTGCTCGACCGTCGTTGGTCGACATCTTCCATGCGGTGTCCCTCCCCGTCCGAACTGTAGGAGGGGGTACCGACAGTTCTGGGGGAGTTGGCGGCTCAGCCGCCCTTACCGGCGCAGAACCACTCGTTTGGGTCAGTGCGGACAGCGGAACCGCAGTTCACGACCACTTTCAGTGTCGACCGGCGCCGGAGTCCGCCAACACGCGCACCGCTTCGTCCACGGCCGCACAACGCGCGCGTCGCACCGCTTCGGACACCGGGAGCAACGCCTCCGCGCGCGCCGTCATGGCCGAGGCCGACACCGCGCCACCGGGCGAGTCGGACCGGGCGACCGACACGATCGCGTCCACCTCGGCGGCCCGCTGCAGCACCCGCAGCGAGCGCGGCGGCATCGCGTCCGGCCACGGCAGCGCCGAGTTCGCGGCGGCCAGGTCCGCGATCTCCTTGCGCACGTTCGGCCGGTGCTTCGCCACGTCCAGCGACGCCAGCGCCGCGGTCGCCTCGCGCAGCGCGGCACCCAGCCCGGCCTCGGCCTCACCGATCGGGATGTGCTCCAGACCGGTGGACGAGGGCAGGTCGAACACCGTCCACCGCATCACGCCGTCCGCGACGATCTTCGGCACCAGCCCCACGTGCACGGACGGGATCACGAGCGCCTCACCGGACCGCAATGCGCACATCGCGAGCGGCCCCTTGCCGCCCAGACCGCGCACGTCACCCGGCACCGGCAGCACCAGCCGCGCCGAAGTCGCGCCCGCGCGCCGCAACGCGGCCAGCAGCAGGGCGGGCCCCACGGGGGCCTCGTCGGGACCGGGCAGGTCGAGCGCCGTGGCGGTGCCGTCGTCATCGGCCACCACCTCGTGCTGCTCGGCCCACGTGTGCAGGGCGTCGAGGACGTCGTCGGAGGCGGCCAGACCGTGCAGCCATCCCGACGTCCACACGACCAGCGTGGCACTCGCACAGGACACGCGACGAGATTACGTGGCCCGGCCCCCGCCGCCCCACCCGGTGTCTCGGATCGGGCACATCTACTTGGCGGGCCCGATGTGCTGTTCGAGCAGCGTCCGGAACGACTGGGCGTCCTGCGTGGACGCGAACGCCCGGTGCGGCACCGACAGCGACGCCGACCCCTCGTCCAGCGTCTCCAGCACAAATCCCTGCCGCGTCTCGGTCCAGCTGGGCAGCTCGGCCCAGTCGAGCTCCTCGCGCACGGCGGTGCCCACGGCCATCCGGAACGACTGGTCGTCCGCGCTGCCCACGACGGTCCGGCTGATCATCTCGTCCGACGAGAAGCGCCACCACACCGCCACCGGCTCCATGAAGCCGATCACCAGCGCGAACACCAGGCCGAAGATCGCGGCGGGCACCATGTCGTCGTAGAAGAACAGCAGGACCAGCGACAGCCCGGCCAGCGCGACCGCGAACCAGGGCGCCCAGCGGAACATCGGCACCATCGTGCGCAGACTGGCCCGCCAGTCCGCGGGCGAGGGCGCCCACTTGAAATCGACACAGTTGCTCATATCGCCCCGCATTCTCCTGCACGATGGCCGCATGGATCTGGGGGATTCGGAAAACAGCGGAGTCGCGCGCAGAACCGTCCTGCAAGGGGCGGCCGCGCTGGCAGGGGCGGCACTGGTCGCGGGGCCGGGTACGGCGAGGGCGGCGGACGACGACCCGGAGCAGCGGCTGCTGCAGATCGTTCCCGGCGGCAACGGCGTGCTGTACGCCTGGTACGCCGACGGGCGCCTCAAGTGGTTCAAGCACCTCGGCCGCACCGACGGCACGTACAACTGGGCCGACGGCAACGGCCGTGAGATCGGCCTCGGCTGGCAGATCCACACGACCGTGCTCGCGTCCCAGGACGGCCAGGTCTTCGGCTTCTGCGGCGACGGCACGCTCTGGTGGCACAAGTGGGTGCTGACCAACAGCGCCACCGGTGAGGGCTACTGGGCGCCGGGTACGAACAACATCATCCACCGCGGCTTCCGCGACTACGCGGCCGTGTTCGGCGGCTGGGACGGCGTCTTCTACGCCGTGGACAAGCAGGGTGACCTGTACTGGTTCAAGTACAAGGCCGGTGACGGCTCGAACGGGCCGGGTGCGTGGGCGCATGACGGCGTCGGCCAGAAGATCGCCTCCGGCAAGCGCGACTACGACCTGTGGTGGGCCGACACCGACGGGGTGATCTACGCGGTGCGGCACGGCGCGTCGCTGCACTGGTTCCGCTACCTCGCCGGTGACGGGTCCACCGGGCCCGGTGCCTGGGCGAACGACGGCGAGGGGATCGGCATCGGTTCCGGCTGGGACTGGGGCAGCAGCGTCGAGCGGTTCGCCGACGCCGGTGGCGTCTTCTACTGCGTGTTCGTCAACAGGGACCCGGACCGGCCCGACCACGAGCTGCACTGGTACCGGCTCACCAACCACCGCACGGTCGACGTGGACGGCGGGGGGACGTGGGCGGCCGGCGGCACCGGCAAGCTCGTCGGCACCGGCTTCACCGTCACCCGCGCCGCGAACCTGCAGGGCTACACCCGCTGGTCGGCCTCCCAGGGCGAGCGCCTCGACGTGGCCGTCTCGACGACGCTCGACGAGTACCGCGCGAGCGTGCTCCGGCTGAACGGGCCGGTCGAGCAGGGCTATGCCGCGGAAGTGTGGGCGCCGCGCACGTTCCGGGGGCGCAGGCAGTTGTTGAGGTCCGGCTACCGGGCGAACGGCTGCGGGTGGACCACGGACCTGAGCGTCGACATCGGGGACTGGCCGTCGGGCTTTCACGTCGTGAAGCTCGAAGGCGCGTACGGAATGCGGCAGTACATCCCATTTGTCGTGAAGCCCAAGCAGCCCGAACACGACGTCGCGCTGCTGCTGCCGTTCCTGACGCACAACGCTTACAACCACTGGGGCGGGCACTTCCAGTACACCTGGGACGAACGTCCAGCGCGCCGCAAGATCACCACGAACCGGCCGTTCGGGAACGCGTTCATCGAGGGGCCGGGCTTCATCGACGTGCGTTTCCACGGCGACCTGTTGCTGATGAAGTGGTTCGCGGACAACAGCCTCGGCTACGACTGCTACCAGGACGTCGACCTGCACGACCCGAGCTGGCTGGCGCAGTACAAGGTGCTCGTGCTGGCGTCTCACCCCGAGTACTGGACGCCGCAGATGCGTGACGCCGTGGAGACCTATCTGGCCAACGGCGGCCGGGTGATCTACACGGGCGGCAACGGCATGTACGAGCGCGTCGACCACGACCCCGCCGGCTTCGTGTTGCACCGCAACGACTCCGGCCACCGGTGGCTGTGGCGTGACCAGGGCCGGCCGGAGTCCGCCGTGCTCGGCGTGGCGTACGACAGCTGGTCGTACATGGAGATGAAGCCGTACGTCGTGAGCGCCGAGCACCCGTTCCTGGAGGGCACCGGGCTCACGGTCGGCAGCGAGTTCGGCCACACCGGGTACAACTTCGCGGCCAGTGGCTGGGAGGTCGACAACCGGGCCGGCGCCGGGCGGGTCGAACCGGACGCCGTCGCGTTCGCTCACGGCTTACAAGACCCCGGCCACGGTGCCGAGATGGTCGTGCTGCCGAAGCCGAACGGAGGGTGGGTGTTCAGCGTGGGTTCCTTGTGCTTCAACGGAGCCCTGGCCGACGACCCGGCGATGGCACGCATCCTGCGCAACGCCGTGGAGGCGGCCGTGCGGTAGGGGCTGGAGTCGCTCCACGTCGAAATTGTCGGTGGTCCTGCGTAGCGTCGTCGGCGTGACCCAGAACCTGGCCCGCACGGCGGGCGAACTGCGCGCCGCCGGGCACCGGCCGCGCGGCGTCAAGACCGAGATCCGCGAGAACCTCCTCGCGGCTCTGCGCGAGGGACGCAACCCGTGGCCCGGCATCGTCGGTTTCGACCGCACGGTGCTCCCGCAGCTCGAACGGGCGTTGCTCGCCGGGCACGACGTGGTCCTGCTCGGCGAGCGCGGTCAGGGCAAGACGCGCCTGCTGCGCACGATCGTGTCGCTGCTGGACGAGTGGACTCCCGTGATCGAGGGCTCCGAGCTGGGCGAACACCCGCTCGACCCGATCACACCGGAGTCGCGTCGCCGGGCCGCCGAGCTCGGTGACGACCTCCCGGTGGTGTGGCGGCACCGCGACGAGCGGTACGCCGAGAAGCTCGCCACGCCGGACACCTCCGTGGGTGACCTGGTCGGCGACGTCGACCCGGTGAAGGTCGCCGAAGGGCGTTCGCTCGGCGACCCGGAGACGATCCACTACGGCCTGCTGCCGCGTGCCCACCGCGGCATCATCGCCATCAACGAGCTGCCTGACCTGGCCGAACGCATCCAGGTCGCGTTGCTGAACGTGATGGAGGAGCGCGACATCCAGGTCCGCGGCTACACGCTGCGGCTGCCGCTGGACGTGCTGCTCGTGGCGACCGCGAACCCCGAGGACTACACCAACCGCGGCCGCATCATCACGCCGCTGAAGGACCGCTTCGGCGCCGAGGTGCGCACGCACTACCCGCTGGAGGTCGACGCCGAGGTGGACATGGTCCGCCAGGAGGCCGAACTGGTCGCCGAGGTGGGTGACCACCTGCTGGAGATCATCGCCCGGTTCGTGCGCCACCTGCGCGAGTCGTCGTCGATCGACCAGCGCTCCGGTGTGTCGGCGCGGTTCGCGATCGCGGCGGCGGAGACGGTCGCGGCCTCCGCGCTGCGCCGGTCCGCGCTGATCGGCGAGACCCCGGCCATCGCGCGGCCGGTCGACCTGGAGTCGGTGCCGGACGTGCTGCGCGGCAAGCTGGAGTTCGAGGCGGGGGAGGAGGGGCGCGAGGACGAGGTCCTGGTGCACCTGCTGCGCCGGTCGATCGCCGACACCGCGCGGGCCGCCTGGCCGGCCTGAACCTGCGGACGCTCGCCGAGGCGGTCTCGGACGGCCACCCGGTCGCGACCGGTGACCGGGTGCACGCGGGCGACCTGCTCGCGGCACTGCCCGAGCTGCCGGTGCTGCACGAGGTGGCGACCAGGCTGGGCGCCGGCCCGAAGGACCCGGCCGGCCGCATCGCCTCCGCCGTGGAGCTCGCGCTGGAGTCGCTGTACCTGACCCGGCACCTGTCCAAGGACACCTCTTCCGACGACGACCGATCGGTGTACGGATGAGATACCGCTACGGACGCTGGGGCGGCGGCGCCGACCCGCTGGCGCCCCCCGTCGACCTGCGCGCGGCCGTGGACGAGCTCGGCCGCGAGATCATGGAGGGCGCCTCACCCAACGCCGCGCTGCGCGAGCTGCTGCGGCGCGGCGTGGACGGCACGCGCGGCCTGGACGACATGACCTCGCGGCTGTGGCAGCGGCGTTCGTCGATCAAGCGCCGCCACCGCCTCGACGGCACGCTGCAGGAGGTCCGGCGGCTGCTGGACGAGGCGCTGGAGGCGGAGCGGCGGGCGTTGTTCCCCGACCCGTCCGACGACGCCCGCTTCCGCGAGGCCCAGCTGGACGCCCTGCCCCAGGGCACGGCCGCGGCGGTGCAGGAGCTCGCGAACTACTCCTGGCAGTCGCAGGAGGCCAGGCAGGCGTACGAGCAGATCCGCGAGCTGCTCGGCCGTGAGCTGCTGGACCAGCGCTTCCGCGGGATGAAGGAAGCACTGTCCAACGTGGACTCCGAGGACGTGCGCCGCATCCAGCGCATGTTGCGCGACCTCAACGAGCTGCTGACCGCCCACGCGGCCTCCTCGCCCGACACACCGCGCATGTTCGACGAGTTCATGCGCAAGCACGGCGACTTCTTCCCGGAGAACCCGCGCACCGTCGACGAGCTGATCGACGCGCTGGCCGCCCGTTCGGCCGCGGCGCAACGCATGATGAACTCGATGACCGACGAACAGCGCGCCGAGCTGTCCGCGTTGTCCCAGCAGGCCTTCGGCGGCATCGGCTCGCAGCTGTCCACGCTGGACTCCCTGCTGCAACGCCTGCGCCCCGGCGAGGACTGGACCTCCTCGGCCCGGTTCCGCGGCCAGGACCCGCTCGGCCTCGGCGAGGGCGCGCAGGCCATGGCCGACCTCGCCGAGCTGGACGCACTGGCCGAACAGCTCGCCCAGTCCTACCCCGGCGCCCGCCTGGAGGACATCGACCTGGAGGCACTGGAACGCCAGCTCGGCCCGGAGGCCTCCGTCGACGCCCGTCGCCTCGCCGAGCTCGAAAAGGCCCTGCGCCAGCAGAACATCCTCGAACGGGCCCCGGACGGCTCGCTGCGCCTGACCCCGAAGGCCCTGCGCCGCCTCGGCGAAACCGCCCTGCGCGGCGTCGTCGACCAGCTGCGCTCCTCCCAGGGCTCCCGCGACACCGTCACCGCCGGTGCCGCGGGCGAACTGATCGGCTCCACCCGCCCGTGGCAGTTCGGCGACACCGAACCGTGGGACGTCCCCCGCACCCTGCGCAACTCCGTGCTGCGCTCCGGCGCCATGTCCCTCGACGTGGTCGACATCGAGGTCGCCGAAACCGAACACCGCTCCCGCGCCGCCGTCGCCCTGTGCGTCGACACGTCGTGGTCGATGGTCCAGGACGGCCGCTGGGTGCCCATGAAGCGCACCGCCCTGGCCCTGCACCACCTCATCCAGACCCGCTTCCGCACCGACGCCCTGCAACTGGTCACCTTCGGCCGTTACGCGGAGGCCGTCGACATCGGCCAGCTCACGGCGTTGGAGGGCGTCTGGGAACAGGGCACCAACCTGCACCACGCCCTGCTCCTCGCGGGCCGCCACGTCCGCCGCCACCCCGACGCCCAGCCCGTGGTGCTGGTCGTCACCGACGGCGAACCCACCGCCCACCTCGAACCGGAGGGCGACGCCGAGTTCCACTACCCACCGCTGCCGCGCACGCTGACCAAGACGCTGAACGAGGTCGACTCCCTGGCCCGCCTGGGAGCGACGATCTCGGTCTTCAAGCTGGGCGACGACCCTCGCCTGGCCGCTTTCGTCGACATCGTGGCCCGCCGCGGTGGCGGCCGCGTGGTGGCCGCCGACGAGGACGGCCTGGGCGCCGCCGTGGTCAGCGACTACCTCCGCTCCCGCAAGCAACGCCGCTGATCTTGTCGGTGTCGCCGAGTGCGGTGAGATGCAGGGGATCCCGGCGAGGGAGTACCCCCTGCGTGAGCCTGCGCCGGTTCGTGGTCGCGGTGGTGCTGAGCGGCTTGCCGTCGACGCTGCACGCGCTCGCGACGGGCCGCGATCCCCTGCAGGCCACCAAAGCCGCCGCCTCACTGGTGCCGGTGGCGAAGCGGGGATCGGAGTCTTCGACGCTCGTCGGCACGTTGGTGCGGGGCGCGGTCGTCCACGTCGGGGTGTCGGCGTGGTGGGCGTTCGTGCTCGCACGCCTGCAGGTGCGAGGCGTGGTCGGTGGCGCGGTGGCCGGGCTGCTGATCGCCGCACTCGACCTGGAGGTCATCGGGCGGCGGTGTCCGGAGGTCCGGGCGCTGCCGCGCGTGCCGCAGTGGCTGGACCACGTGGCGTTCGGCGTGCTCGTCGCGGAAGCGCATGTGGGCAGGCCACCACGCCGCAGCCATCAGGTTGCGGTGAGCGGCATGCCCACCGCAGTGGCGGGTCAGTCGTCGTACAGGGCCGTCAGCCGGGGCAGCAGGCGTTCGATGCCCGCGTCGTCGTCGAAGTCGTCGTGCCAGTCCAGGCGGATCTCCGGGTAGCTGACCGTGAAGGCGTCCTGGGGCAGGCGCATGCCGGTGGCGGTGAGGTGGGCGTCCCAGGCGATGCCCAGGGCTGCCTCGCACTCCAGTTCCTCGTCCGACTCGGCGGCGGCGATCACGGCGGGGAGACCGGCGAGCGTGTCGGGGGTGGTGACCGCTGCGGTGTAGGCGGCCTCGCCCTGGGTGAGGAGCCAGCCGCGGAAGTACTCGAAGCCGTCGTCGGAACAGCCGCCGTTGATCACGTAGGCGGCGGCCCAGAGGTCGCCGGAGTAGGAGAACGCCATCAGGTCCCAGAAGACCTGCTGGGCGGACATGATCTCGGCGGGCGGGAGCGCGGCCAGGCGGGCGGTGGTGGCGGTGACCACGGCGCAGCAGTCGGACGGGTCGTCGACGGCCGCGCGGGCGTCGGCGATGAGCTGCCAGAAGGCGGTCGGGGTCACGTGGAGAAGCATCGCAGAGGGGTCTGACAATTTTCGGCTGCTGACTAACGGGGCAGTACCGCCTAGTGGTGTGGCTCGGAACGTTGCCGGAGAATTCGCGGTCAGACGGCCGCGAGGTGGCCTGCTGAGCGTGAATTCTCCGCCCACGTGCCGAGTCATGCCACTAGGTTAAGAGCATGATCAGGAACCTGTGGCGTTCGCTCGAAGCCGTGCACGCGATGATCTACTTCGTCCCCCAGGCGGACAGCCGGTACGCGCAGGTGGGGCTGGACCGGGCCGGCGGGTACTTCGCGTCACGGGCGGCGGCGCTCGGGGCGGTGAGCGGCGAGGTCGTGGTGGCCACCTTCTACAACTTCAACCCCGCGCTGGTGAAGGCGCGCATTCCGGCGGCGTGGGAGAAGGTCACGCCGGAGCAGATGCTCGCGTTGCGGCTGGAGGCGGTGGAGGAGGCGTTGCGGCCGGTGTTGCCGGACGACCTCGAGGAGATCACCGGGCTGGCGACGCGGGCGGCGCAGAGGTCGACGGAGCTGGCGTTCGGGCGCACGTTGTTCGCGGCGCACGCGGGGCTGGAGTGGCCGGAGGACACGCTGTTGCGGCTGTGGCACGCGCAGACGCTGCTGCGGGAGTTCCGGGGTGACGGGCACCTGGCGGCGTTGCTGCAGGAGGGGCTCACCGGCATCGAGGCGCTGGTGCTGCACGCGGCGTCGGGTGAGGTGCCGGCCGAGACCCTGCGCAAGACCCGCGGCTGGTCGGAGGAGCAGTGGGCGGCGACCACCGAGGACCTCCGGCAACGTGGGCTGGTCACGGCGGAGGGGACGCTGACGGAGGCCGGGCGGGAGCTGCGGCAGCGCGTCGAGGACAACACCGACCGCATGAACGCGCCCGCGTACGACGTGCTGAGCGAGCAGGAGAAGCAGCGCTACCTCCAGCTCGGCGCGCCGCTCAGCCAGGCCGTCCTCGCGGCGGGCCTGCTGCCGGGCAAGCGCTGAGCTACTCCGTCTCGTCCTCGCGGTGGGTGGAGGCGAGCGTCTTCTCAGTGATGTCGTCGTTGCCGACCCGGCGCTCCTCCGGTTTGGTCAGCGAGAAGTGCGCCTCCTCCCGCATCCGCTCGACCATGTGCGGGTAGTGCAGCTCGAACGCCGGCCGCTCGGAGCGGATGCGGGGCAGCTCCTTGAAGTTGTGCCGCGGCGGGGGTGAGGTCGTGGCCCACTCCAGCGAGTTGCCGTAGCCCCACGGGTCGTCGTCCGGGGCCGGGTCGCCGTAGCGGTAGGAGCGGAAGACGTTCCACACGAACGGCAGCACGGACGCGCCGAGCACGAACGAGCTGATGGTGGAGATCGTGTTCAGGGTGGTGAAGTTGTCCGAGGGCAGGTAGTCGGCGTAGCGCCGCGGCATGCCCTCGTTGCCCAGCCAGTGCTGCACCAGGAACGTGCCGTGGAAGCCGAGGAACGTCGTCCAGAAGTGCAGCTTGCCGAGCGGTTCGTTGAGCATCCGCCCGGTCATCTTCGGGAACCAGAAGTAGATGCCCGCGTAGGTGGCGAACACGATCGTGCCGAACAGCACGTAGTGGAAGTGCGCCACCACGAAGTACGTGTCGGACACGTGGAAGTCGAGCGGCGGTGAGGCCAGCAGGATCCCGGACAGGCCGCCGAAGAGGAACGTCACGAGGAAGCCGATCGAGAACAGCATCGGCGTCTCGAACGTCAGCTGCCCCTTCCACATCGTGCCGATCCAGTTGAAGAACTTGATGCCCGTCGGCACCGCGATCAGGAACGTCATCAGCGCGAAGAACGGCAGCAGCACCGCGCCCGTCGCGTACATGTGGTGCGCCCACACCGCCACGGACAGCATCGCGATCGCCAGCGTCGCGAACACCAGGCCCTTGTAGCCGAACAGCGGTTTGCGGCTGAACACCGGGAAGATCTCGGTCACGATCCCGAAGAACGGCAACGCGACGATGTACACCTCGGGGTGGCCGAAGAACCAGAACAGGTGCTGCCACAGGATCACGCCGCCGTTGGCCGGGTCGAAGACGTGCGCGCCGAGGTGCCGGTCGGCGGCCAGACCCATCAACGCGGCCGTGAGGATCGGGAACGCCAGCAGGATCAGCACGGCGGTCACCAGGATGTTCCAGGTGAAGACCGGCATCCGGAACATCGTCATGCCCGGCGCCCGCAGGCACACGACGGTGGTGATCATGTTGACGGCGCCGAGGATCGTGCCCAGGCCGGACACCGCCAGACCCATGATCCACAGGTCCGCGCCGACACCCGGTGAGTGCGTCGCCGACGACAACGGGGTGTAGGCGAACCAGCCGAAGTCCGCCGCACCGCCGGGTGTCACGAAGCCGGCGACGGTGACGATGGCACCGAACAGGTACAGCCAGTACGAGAAGGCGTTCAGGCGCGGGAACGCGACGTCCGGCGAGCCGATCTGCAGCGGCAGGATGAAGTTCGCGAACCCGAACAGGATCGGCGTCGCGTACAGCAGCAACATGATCGTGCCGTGCATGGTGAACAGCTGGTTGTACTGCTCGTTCGACAGGAACTGCAGGCCCGGCCGGCCCAGCTCGGCGCGCATCAGCAGCGCCATCAGACCGCCGATCATGAAGAACACGAACGACGTCGTGAGGTACATGATCCCGATCTGCTTGGGATCGGTGGTCCGGAAGAGGGACAGGAAGTAGGACCCCTTCGGCCGGGCTCGCGCCGCCCCGGGATGGGGTACTACCGGTGTTGGCTTGATCGTGGTCATCGCGCCTCCTCCGTGACCCGGTCATCGTCCCCCTGGTCAGACCTCGGGGCAATCCATGACGAGCACCGCGGAGGTCACCGGGACCACCGGAGCACCCACCGCGGTGCCGCTGACCTGCACGTAATACGCGCCGGGGGCCAATTCACCGAATTTGACCACCATCGACTCGGAGATCGCCGGGACGCGTGCTTCGACCTGTTTGCCGTTCTCGTCGAGCAACGCCACCTTCACCGCGCGGGCAGGAGTGCCGCGCAGCTCGACGACGACCTCCAGCTCCTCACCGACCAGCGCGAGGTCGGGCACGCTCACCTGCGGTTCCGTGACCGCGACGTTCCTCGGCACGATGTTCTTGGAGGTCAGGAACGACTCCACCATGTCCAGCACCGCGGCGTTGTCCTGCAGCGACGTGTGCTGCTCGGTCACCCGGTGCAACGTGTTCGACGACAGCGTCAGTCCCTTGCGCGCGCCACCGACCATCGGCACGGTCGCGTCGCCGTAGAGCTCCTCGCCCTCATACGTGCGATAGCAGGTGACCTTGCCGTCGGCGATCTTCGCCGTGGTCGCCGTGGGCTGCTTGCCGCCGACGATCGCGTACGTCTGGTCGGCGAACGAGTCGGTCAACGCGCCGTGGAACGCCATCGCGTCCGTGACCATCTTCGTGTCGAGCTCCGGCAACGTCATCTCCGTGGTCTTGACCAGGCCGTTCGGTGACTCGATGCAGGCGTACTCGGGCAACAGCTGGTGCAGCGACGGCATCGACCGGGCGAACTCCGTCAGGTCGACCGCCAACGGCCCCAGTCCCTTGCGCACCCCGTTGACCAGCTGTTCCAACGCCGAGGCCGCCCCTCGGTACGGCGTGCCCATGGTGATCAGCCTGTCCGTGCGCTCGGCCATCCCGCACTGCTCGACGCACCACCGCGCGACCAGCCCGCCCATCGAGTGGCACACGAAGCTGACCTTGGCATCAGGGCCGATCCGGTCGAGCGCCTCGTCCACCCGCCGGGCCAGCAACGCGCCGTTGTACCGGTTCGACAGCCGCCAGTCGTAGGCGAAGAGCAGCAGGTTGCCCTTCTCCACGGTGTAGCCGAGCGAGTTCATCCGCCGCGTCACCCGGTCGTAGCCCTTCAACGGCGTCCAGATGCCCGGGATGACGTGCAGGTCGGTCATCAGCCCCACGGGTTCGATGCCGTCCTGCGGGTGCTCGTCGCCGATCCCCGCGGGCAGCTTGAGCCGCCGCAGGCTGCGTCCCAGCGTCAGCACGGCCCTCAGCGCGGCCCGCCCGGACACCTCCCAGACCATGCCGTCCTCGTCGCGCAGCGTGCTGCCGAGGATGCCGGGCAGGACGACGACGAGATCACTCATCAGGACTCCTCGGCGAGCTTGCGGATGAGGGTGAGCAGCTTCAGGTTCGCGGGCACCAGGTAGGTCAGCTCGTGGATCCACCCCAGGCGCCGCTCCGCCACCGGCAACGCCAGCCGCTCGTCGCCCGCCCTGACCCGTGCGACGACCTTGTACAGCGCGGCCAGCGGGTGCGGCTCCAGCGCGACCACGGCCTGGGTCAACGCCTGCGGTGAGGCACCGGAGGCCAGCCCGCGCAGGACCTCGGTGGCCCGCGGCGGGTTCTCCAGCGCGTCCAGCACGAGGTCGAGCACGTCGGTGTCGGAGTCGGCGAGCAGCAGCAACGCGTGCACCGGCCGGTTGTCCCGCACGGTGCGCAGCACTTCCTTGTCCAGCAGCTCGCCGCGCCGCACGGCGAGCAGCTCGCGGCGGCGTGCCGGGGTGGCGTCGACGAACTCGTCGGCGAGGCTCGCGAGCAGCCACGGCCGGTACGCCAGCTCGACCCCCTGGGCCTGCGCGGTCGTTCGGCGCGACTGGATGACCTGGGCCTCGATCAGGCTGGTGCCGTACAACGCCTCGGTCACCGCCACGTCGGCATCGGCCGACAGCAGCTCGGGGTGCGCCAGCAGGACCGCGCGCTCCTCGACGTAGGACCGCGCGAACACCCACCTGCGGGCGGTCCTGAGCAGCCCGCGGTCCACCGTGAGCCAGTCCGGCGTGCTGTCCCACGGCCACGGCCGCCCGGAGGCGCGGTAGAAGTCGTGGTGGCGGCGGGCGATGTCGTGCACGTCGTGCCGCGCCTGCCGGGACTGGCCGACGTGCGTGAGCGCCTGGCACAGCCACTTCGCCACCGCCGGGTCGCCCGCCGTGGTCGCCGCCGCCCGCAGCATCAGCAACGTCGCCAGGTGCGGTCCGGTGAACCGCTCCACGACCCGGTCCCACGCCTCCTCGACGATCTCCGGCTGCCCCAGCCGCGCGCAGACCGTGTCGAGCGTGAACAACGCCGCCGCGAGCGTCGACAGCCGGTGCTCGTGTCCCGGCAGCAGGCACACCTCGATCGTCCGCAGCCCGGTCACCATCGCCTCGCGCGGCTTCTCGGCGTCGCGCTGGCGGCGCATCAGGTTGTGCAGCGCCTGCCCGTGGATCCGCAGCCCCTCGGCGAGCTCCGCGGCCTTGCGGGCGGAGTTCAGCGCCTCCTCGGTGCGACCGACCATGCTGTAGGCGACGCTCAACGCGAGCGCGGCGTCGGCGAGCTGCGGCTCGAACGCGGCGTGCCGGCCGAGCGTGCCGTTGATCTCCGCGGCCTGCTGGGTGGTGCGGTCGGTGTCGGACAACCGCCCCAGGGAGAGGAAGTCGCGGCTCAGCTCGACCAGCGCGGTCACCAGGTCCGCCAGGTACAACGGGTTCGTCTGCGCCAGCGCGTAGTACAGCTCGACGGCCTGCTTCGACCGGTGCATCGCCTCGTACCGCCGTCCGGTCTCGTTGCACCGGGTCGCGAGGCACATCATCGCGCGGGCCAGCGGGGCGTCGGTGTCCACCGCGGCAACGGCGTCGCGTGCCGTCGACAACGCCTCGTGCCGGCGGCCGAGCATCGCGTAGAGCCCGCTCAGGTCGACCAGGGCGCCGCTGAGGTGCGCCACGTACGTCTGGTTCTCGCCCGGCTGCGTGGTCGTCTTCGCGATGCGTTGCGCAAGTCGTTTGTGCGTCAGGGTCTCCGCGGTCGTCGGGGTCCGCGCCACCAGCTCCCGGTACCGCACGACGGCTTCCTCGGCGGGCGCCACGGCGTGTTGCAGCCGCCCGGCCTCGCGGTACCGGAGGCCGAGCCGGTTCAGCACGAAGGCCAGGTCCGCCAGGTACATCCGCAACGTCGGCACCAGAGCGCGGAAGTGCGACGCGGCCTCCTCCAGCGGCTCGATCGCCTCGTCACCTCGGCCCCAGTGCGCCAGCTCGTTCGCCGCCGTCGTGGCCGCGAGTGCGATGTCCGGCAACAACATCCGGTTCATCGTCGCCAGCGCGCGCAGCGCGTCCAACGCCTCCGCGCTCGCGTGCCCGCAGTGCCGCCACGCGTACTTCCACAGGTAGCCCGGCACGTCCGGTGGCACACCCGCCTCCAGCCGCTGCCGGTACAGGCCGATCAACGCGCACGCCACCTTCTCCGCGCCCGGCGCGAACACCGTGTCGCGGCTGGGGGAGAACTGCGGCCGCAGGTGGTCGGCGAACGTCTGGTGCGTCAGCTTGAAGACCGCCGTGCCCTCCTCGCCGTCCTGCACGATGTGGCGGCCCAGCTCGGTGAGCACGGCGGTGATGTCGTCGCGGCTGAACCGCTCGCCCGACAAGGCTTCCGCGACCGCGCGCCACTCCTCCTCGGGGAACCCGGCGCCGTAGCTCCACGTCAGCGCCGTCAGCAACGGTCGCGCGGCCGGCACCTTCGCGAGCTCCCGGTCGAACGCCGCGTCCAGCGACAGCTTGAGGTCCGCACCGCCGTCGGAGAGCAGCTGGTCGGTGATCATCCACGCGGTCAGGAACGGCAGCCCCGCCAGCTCGTCCACAGTGGACTGCGGCACGGTCGTTCCCAGTCGTGCCACCACGTAGTCCCGGACGTCGGCCTCGCTGCCGCCGTCGTCGAGGTCCAGCACCTCCATCGGAGACAGCTCGGTGAGCAGCGGAGCGCGACCGACGACCCGGTGCACCTGCCGCGTCGACACGATCACGACGGCGTGGTCCGCGAGCTTGGTCAGCAACGACGTGGCGATCGAGAACGACTCGCCGCGCGCCTCGTCCAGGCCGTCGACGACCAGCACCGGTGGCTGGGCGAGCCCGCTCACCACGCCGACCAGCTCGGCGGCACCCCGCGGCCCGTCGGGCGGGACCAGCCTGCGGCGACCAGCTGGCGGCTGAGCAGGTCCGCGACCCGGTCGGCGTCCATCGCGGCGTGGACGGCCGCGTCGACCGAACACGGACCGGGGTCGGCGTGCCGGAACGACGGCCCGGACGACAGCAGCAGGTCGCGCTCGGCTTCGTTGGACAGGCTCACGACCCGGCCGACGACGGCGGACTTGCCGCTGCCGGGCGACCCGGTGACCACCCGCAGCCCGGCGACGCCCGATCGGACCCAGCCCACGACCCGGTCGACCTCGGCGGTGCGGCCGGTGAACCACGACCGGTGCTCGGCCGAGTCACCGCCGCGCGCGGCCAGCAGCAGGTGCTTGACCACGGTGTTCGGCGCGTAGAGCGGGTTGGGCAACATCGGCTGCGCTGACCCGTACTGCATGAACCGCGGCCGTTGCACGTCGCTGTCCCACGCGTTCAGCAGCGCCGTGCCGACCGTGCCGCCGTCCACGAGCGACGTGCGGTCGCTCCACCGCAACACGTCCTCGTCCTTGCTCGGGCCGCCGCGCAGCAGGTTGCGCAGCCGGCCGCCGAACAACCCGTCGCGCGCGGTCTCGACGCTGGAGCACGACACCAGCACGCCCGCCCAGTGCATCTGCCCGGCGAGCAGCTGCTCCTGCATCTCCGCGATCGTGCCCAGCGCGTCGTCCAGCTGTGTGCCCGAGTAGCAAGCGTCGACGATGACCAGCACCTGGTGCGCCCCGGACGCCGCGCACCACAGCACGAAGTCCTCGATCGCGATGCCGTCGGCCTCGCCGTCGTTGTCCCTGGCCTGCAGCCGCAGCTTGCCCGCGACCGGCACCGCGTGGCCGCTGAACAACGCCACCAGCGCGCCGCCGTTCTGCCGGTCGCGCCGGACCGCCTGCAGGTGCGCGCGGACCTCGGCCTCGGTCGGGTCCGACAGCGGCTCGCCCTCGTACCCCTTGAGGAGCGCACGCAGCTCCAGCACGTCGCTCGCGGCGTGCTGCAACGGCTGCAGCAGCTCGTAGGAGCTGACGCCGATGCCGACGAACCTGTCCCTCGTCTTCTCCTGCATTTCGGTCGTACCCCCTGACCGGAGGTCGCTCGGAGGCCGAAGGCGTTACGCCGGTTAACTCACTCGGGCGAATCACCCTTGCGTAGTTCGTTCGTGTTCTTCTCCAGGAACCGCAGCAGCTCCACGGGGAACGGCAGCACCAGCGTGGAGTTCTTCTCCGCCGCCACCTCGACGATCGTCTGCAGCAACCGAAGCTGCAGCGCCGCCGGCGTCTGCTCCATGCGGCCCGCCGCCTCGGACAGCTTCTTCGACGCCTGCAGCTCGCCGTCCGCGGTGATGATCCGGGCCCGGCGCTCGCGTTCGGCCTCCGCCTGCCGCGACATCGAGCGCTTCATGCTCTCCGGCAGCGCCACGTCCTTGATCTCGACCCGGTCGATGTCGATGCCCCACGACAGCGCGGGCGTGTCGATCATCAGCTCCAGGCCCTGGTTGAGGTTCTCGCGGTTGGACAGCAGGTCGTCCAGCTCGCTCTTGCCGATGATCGACCGCAGCGACGTCTGCGCCACCTGCAGCATCGCGAACCGGTAGTCCTCGACGTTGACGACGGCCTTCGCCGGGTCCTGCACCTTGAAGTAGACGACGGCGTCGACCCGCACGGTGACGTTGTCGCGGGTGATGCCGTCCTGGGCGGGCACGGGCAGGGTGACGATCTGCATGTTGACCTTGCGCAGCTGGTCCACGCCGGGGAGCAGCATCGTCAGCCCTGGCCCGCGCACGCTCTCCTGGAGCCTGCCGAACCGGAACACCAGTCCCTGCTCGAACTGCTTGATGACCCGCGCGCTCATCGCGAGCCCCACCCCGCCGAGCGCCACCAGCCCACCGAGGACCTCGAAGAAGATCATCGCCACCCCGCTTCCGGCACGCGGGGGCTCCGCGTGTCCCTGAAGGGAACGCGGGACTCCCGCGTGACCTCAACGGTACGCCTCATCGGCAGGTCAGGACCGGGGTTGCCCAGTCGGCGTGGTCGTGGGCGTTGCCGTCACCTCCGTCCGTGACACGGAACGTGAGCACCGTTGCTCCGGACGTGTCCACGGTGACCGGGACGGCGGCGCTTTGGCCTGTGAGCACAGGGCTTCGGTAGATCTGCCGGCCGTCCTCGAGCAGCTCGAAGCGGACGCTGCCACCGCCGTTCGTCTCGTCGTCGATGCCGACGGTGGCGGTGAGCCGGGTGCACCTGCCGCCGGTGTAGACCTGGAACTCCGAGTCGGCGTGCACACCGACGCCCTTGTCGAACTTCGCGCCCCGGATGCTCATCGGACTGCCGTCACCGCCCGCGTTCTCGCCGTTGCTGCGGTCGCGTTCGACCGGGCCCCAGCCGTTGCGCTCGTTCAGGAACGGCAGCGCGGACACCTCCGCGTCCCCGGTCGGTGCGGGAGGCGTGGCGGTGAAGTCCCTGGTCAGCGAGGTGGTCGCCTTGCCGGTCTGCACCTGGGCGAACACCGGCCGGGTGCCGACGTCGCCGCCGTCGCGCTTGATGGTCACCTTCGCGGAGCCGCTGGTGAGGTCGACGGTGTCCGGCGTGACCGACCAACCGTCCGGTGCGGTCAGCCGGGCCGTCGTGGTGCCGGGGCAGGGCCGCGTCACGACGAGTTCGGCCTCCACCTGCTCACCCGGTTCGAGTGCGGTGTCCGTGGCCCGCAGTTCGGCCGTGGGCGCGCAGTCGACCCGGTTGCCGAGCTTGCCCGTGGCGGCCTCCGCGGGCGTGAGCGGGCGCAGCAGCACGGAGTACGCGTACTCGTTGCCCGCCTCGACCTGGTACTGCGGCAACGGCTCGTGGAACGTCTCGCTGACGCCCGTCACGCGATGAGCCGCGTGCAGGGTGGTCCAGCCGTCGTTCTTCCTGAGCGCGAACGGGTACGCCGCGCGGTCGAGGTCGTCGTACCGCGAGACGCGCACGTCCAGGTCACCCGCGACGAGCAGGCCGGCGCGGCCGTCGGACAGCGTGGCCCAGCGGGTGTCGGCGTGGTTGCCGAAGTCCTGCGGCTTGTAGTAGTCGTTGAACTCGTTGTCCACAGTGGACTGGTAGACGCCGACCGGGTTGCCCGCCTTGCGGTCGTCGTAGTTCTCGCCGGGGCCACGGCCGTACCAGGTGAACTTCTGGTACTTCTCCGGCACCTTGAGCGTGAACCCGATGCCGGGCAGGTAGGACAGGTCGCGCATCCGGTCGCGCGCCGCCACCCGGTGCCCGACGTGGATCTCCCCGGCACCGGTGATGCGGTAGGTGAACGTCTGCCCGAACGACGCGGTCGCGACCGCCTGCGCCGTCGACTTCGCCGTGACGACCGTGTCGCCGTTCGACTCGGTGACGGTCACGCTCGACGGCGTGGTCTTCAGGCGGTCGAGACCGTTGCGGTACCAGGAACCGTCCTCGCTCATGAACTCGTTGGACAGCGGCGCCCGCCACGCGTCCAGCTCCGGGCCGTTCTTCAGCAGTTCGGTGCCGCGCACCCGCATCGACGTGAGCGTGCCGGTGGACTTGCTGACCACGTAACGAAAGCCGGTGCCCGAGACCACGACCTCGGTGTCGGACTGGGTGGTCCGCAGCTCGCCCGCGGGTGCGCTGGTGTGCAGACCGGCGACCTGCGTGCCGCCCACCGGGAACTGGGCGATGCCCACGTCGTTGCCGCGCCGGTCGGTGGCGCGGACGGTCAGCCAGCGTTCGGTGTCGGCTTTGAAGTCCGGCAACGTCACCGTGCCGGGCTGCAGCTTGCCGCGGTGCTGGACGACCGTGCGGCCGTTGTCCTGGACCTGCCAGCGCAGTTCGAGGTCGTCGGTGCCGGTGAACTGGCGTTCGCTCACGATCGTGAGCTTGTTGTCGTTGTAGGAGAACCGGATGGGGGAGTGGACGGCCATCAGCTCGGTGGTCTCGGGCTGCGGCCTGCGGTCCGCCCACACCACGCCGTCGACACCGCCGGTGCCCGCGCCGTAGGACTCCTTACGGCCCTTGTCCTCCAGGCGTTCGAAGTCGAGCGCCAGCACGGCGGTGGACTTCGGGTCCCGCGCCAGCTCGGCGTCGGTCAGCGCCCGGTGGTAGATCCGGACCTGGTCGACGCTGCCGTGGGCCATGCGGGTGCCGACGTTCTCCTGCATGGTCTCGGCGTTGCGGCCGATGGTGACCGGCCAGTGCGACCAGTCGACCGTGCCGGTGAAGTCGGTGGTGGCGACCTCGCGGCCGTCGATCAGCAAGCGGAGCCTCGTGCCGTCGAACGTGCCGGTGACGCGGTGCCAGTTGCCGTAGAAGTCGGCCGGAACCTGCGCTTCGACCGTGCGCCAGGTGCCGTTGTGGATGAAGAACTGCAGCGTGGTGCGGTTGGCCATCTTCAGCGCGTACTGGTGGTCGCCCTTGGAGATGACGGTGAAGTCGCCGGTCCACTCGGCGGGCTTGACCCACGCGTCGAGGGTGAGCCCGGTGGTGACCTCGTCGAGCTTGCGGTCGCGGTAGACCTCCACGAAGTCGTCGAGACCGCTGAGCTCCAACGCCTTCCCGTGCGGTCCGTCCACATGCGACGGCTTGCCGGACAGCCAGCTGAGGATGTCGTTCGCGTCGTCGGGCGTGGTGAACAGGGGGAGTGCGATGTTCTGCTCGGCCCAGTCCCAGATGAAGCCGCCCTGCACCTGCGGGTAGGCGCGCACGACGTCCCAGAACTCCTGGAAGTTGCCGAGGCTGTTGCCCATCGCGTGCGCGTACTCGCCCATGATGATCGGCTTGGTCGTCGTCTTCGCCTTGGCTTCCAAGCTCGCCGGCGATGGATAACGCGGCCCGGCGACGTCGGCGAACGGCGCGTCGCCGTCGGGCACGTTGGGCTGGTGGTAGAGCGGGCGGGCGTCGTTCTTCCGCGCGTACTCGGCCATCGTGTAGTGCGCCTTGCCCAGCCCTGCCTCGTTGCCGGTGTCCCACATGACCACGCTGGGGTGGTTCTTGTCGCGTTGCATCATCGCGACGAACCGCTCCTGGAACGCGTCCTGCCACTCAGGGCGTTCGGCGAGGCAGTTGTCGGGGCAGCCGTCGTGGTGGTGGGTCTCGATGTCGACCTCGTCGGCGATCATCAGGCCGTTGCGGTCGGCGAGCTCGTAGAAGTACGGGTCGCTGGGGTAGTGCGAGGTGCGGACGGCGTTGATGTTGAACCGCTTCATCAGCTCGACATCTGCCTCCTGCTCGGCGCGGGTGACGTGGCGGCTGCCGTTGACGCTCGTCTCGGCGCGGTTGGTGCCGCGGAACAGCACGCGCTTGCCGTTGATCTTGAGCTGCCTGTCGATGATCTCGATCTCGCGGAACCCGACGGGCTGCTTGCCGGTCTGGATGACACGGTTGTCACGCAGCAGCTCGACGCGCAGCTCGTAGACGTTCGGGGTCTCGTCGGTCCACTTCAGCGGGTTGGCGACCCTGCCGTCGGTGATCGGGACCTCACGGCCGCTCGGGTCGAAGAGCCTGGTCCGGACGGTGTGCCCCGCGCTCGGCCCGCCGATCTTGACGTCCGCGCTGATCGTGGCGTCGCGGTACTGGGCGTCGAGGTCGGTCTTGACCGTGACGTCCTGCAGGTACGTCTTCGGAGTCGAGTAGAGCCAGACCTCGCGGAAGATGCCGGAGAACCGCCACTGGTCGAAGTCCTCGAGGTGGGAGCCGGAGCCCCAGCGGTGGACCTGGACCCTCACCGTGTTGCGGCCGGGCGTGAGCTCGGCGGTGACGTCGAACTCGGCCGGGGTGTAGCCGCCTTGGTCGTAGCCGGCGTACACGCCGTTGACCCAGACGAAGTAACCGCTGGTCACGCCCTCGAACCTGAGCAGGGTGCGGTCGAAGTCGCGCGGCAGGTCGAACGTCTTCTCGTAGACGCCGGTGGGGTTCACGTCGTGCGGGACCCGCGGCGGGTCGTCCGGGTACATCTCGGTCGGGATGTTGCGGAACATCGGGTGGTCGAGGAAGTCCGTCTGCCAGGTGTGCGGCACCTGGACCGTGCGCCAGCCGGTGATCTCGGGCGTGACGTCCTGCGGCTTGTCGAACATCCGGATGCGCCACTCGCCGTTCAGGCTCAGGCGGCGCTCGGGCTTGAGGTCGGGGTGCGGCGGCTCCTGGCCCTCCCCGGTCATCCGGGGGTTCTCCAGGTAGGCCAGGGCGTCCAGTTCCTGCGCCGAAGCGGTGGCAGGGGACAGTGAGAGCGCTATCAACGTGGCTACGACGACACGAAGCATGCCCCCTGACGCTAGGGACGCGCTGACAACGTCGTCAACGAATGTCCGATCTTTCTGTCCTGGTCCGTTCGGGGTGCTGGTCCCAACAGCCGGAAAGTGCGCTCCACCCGGCGGCACGCGTTAGTGTCGGACGCATGCAGACCTGGTCATCCATTCCTGTGCCGCGGGTTCCGGGGGACCCCCGCCCGCTGCGGCTGTACGACACGGCTACGGGCGAAGTGCGTCCGACGGCGCCAGGAGACACCGCCAGGTTGTACGTGTGCGGCATCACGCCGTACGACGCGACGCACCTCGGCCACGCCGCCACCTACCTGGCCTTCGACCTCGTGCACCGCATCTGGCTCGACAACGGCCACAACGTGCACTACGTCCAGAACGTCACCGACGTCGACGACCCCCTGCTCGAGCGCGCGATCCGCGACAAGGACGACTGGGTCGTCCTCGCCATGCGTGAGACGGCCCTGTTCCGCGAGGACATGGCGGCCCTGCGCGTCCTGCCGCCGCAGGACTTCGTCGGGATCGTCGAGGCGATCCCGGAGATCGTCGAGGTGGTCGCGAAGCTGGTGGCCGACGGCCACGCCTACCGCGTGGACGACGACGAGTACCCGGACGTCTACTTCGAGCACAACACCACCGGCCGGTTCGGCTACGAGTCGAACTACTCGGAGGAGACGATGAGGGCGCTCTTCGCCGAACGCGGCGGCGACCCCGACCGTCCCGGCAAGAAGCACCCGCTCGACGCCCTGCTGTGGCGCGTCGCCCGCCCCGGCGAGCCGTCGTGGCCGTCGGAGCTCGGCGAAGGCCGTCCCGGCTGGCACATCGAGTGCAGCGCCATCGCCCACAACCGCCTCGGCATGGGCTTCGACGTCCAGGGCGGCGGCTCCGACCTGATCTACCCGCACCACGAGTACTCCGCGGCCCACGCCGAGGCCCAGACCGGCGAACACCCGTTCGCCCGCCACTACGTGCACGCGGGCATGATCGGCCTCGACGGCGAGAAGATGTCGAAGTCGCGCGGCAACCTGGTCTTCGTCTCGAAGCTGCGCGCCTCGAAGGTGGACCCGAACGCGATCAGGCTCGCCCTGCTGGCCGGCCACTACCGCGAAGACCGCCCGTGGACCCAGGCGCTGCTCGACGAGGCACTGGTGCGGGTGGACAAGTGGCGCCGCGCGGTGTCACTCCCCTCGGGACCGTCCGCTGTGGACACCGTGACGCGGTTGCGCGACCACCTGGGCAACGACCTCGACACGCCGCGCGCGTTGGCCGCTATCGACGCGTGGGCGGATGAGGCGCTGTCGGTGCGCGGGTCGGACACGCACGGGCCGTCGCAGGTGCGTACGGCGGTGGATGCGCTGCTGGGCGTGGAGCTCTGACAGTCGCCGGGGCGGGCACCGTCCGGTGCCCGCCCCGGCCTCACCACGTCCAGCTCAGGCCGTACCCGTGGCCCGCCTGCAGTTCGGCGAACGCGGCGTGGACCTCGCCGCAGTCGTCCACCGCCATGTAGTCGCGCCCGGAGTCGATCTCGTCGGCGTTGCGGTGGAACACGTGGTCGATCCGCCACACCGCCGTGGGTGTCCGTGCACCGAACCTGGACACGAGCCGGAAGCGTTCGCACCGCCGCTCCGGCCAGAACACGTACCGCGGGTTCCACCGGCCGTCGGGCACGCTCACCTGGAGCGCGAAGTCGTGCACCTCTCCCAGCCGCAGTCGCCTGGGCAGGCCGAGGCCCAGCACGAACCGCCGCGGCGACGGCCGTTCCGTCGACAGCAGCTGCGCCCCGTGCAACACGATCACGTCCAGCTCGGCGGGTGTGGCGTCGCCGTTGCGCGGCAGGGTGAAGGACCAGGTGACCCGGTCGAGTCCGTCGCGGTCGGCCACGATCGTCCTGCTTTCGGTGCACCGCGGTGTGGCACCGTCCAGACTGAGCACCGCCTCGAACTCCCGCAGGTGCCAGGCGTGCTCACGGGTGGCCTGGGACACCGGGCGAGGTGCCGCGATCGCCGCTTCCGCCATGCGCGCCAACGCCTCGTCGATCCTGCGCCGGGAGGTTCCGGGGCTGCGGTCCTGATGAGCGGCGAGCCACTCGACCCGTTCCCGGAACACGCGGTGCGGAGCGTCCGGGTTGAGCCCGAGCGTGGTGACGACGGCGACGCGCACGTCCGGCGGGAGGTCCTCGGTGACGTCCCGGACCCACTCACCGACCTTGCGGCGCACCGTTTCCGAGCCGTCGAACTCCGTGAGATCGCAGAGCTGGCGCAACACGGGGCCGAGTGCGTCCTTCAGGTCCGGCGCGTGCACGCCGGGGCCACGGCGCAGCCGCCGGAGCTCCTCGGTCAGTGCCTCGGGGCTGAGCGTGGTCAGCGGGGGACCGGTGGCCTTGTGGGTCGACGCCCGTGCCGAGCCGCCGGCGTTCGCGGCGCGGTCGTGCGCTCGCACCCACGGTTCGCGGTGCCGCATGGGCACCCTGCACGCGGTGAGGATCGTGTGCAGGCTCTCCAGCCGAAGTGGCTGCGACGTGGTGAGCCAGCGGTGGGCGGACGTGTGCGTGATCGAGTCACCTGCTGCCGCCGCTGCGTCGCACAGAGCCTTCGGGGAGAAGACGCCGGACTCGTGAGCCAGCAGCACCAGCTCGTGGTGCAGGCTCTCCCACGTGTCCGCGTGGTCGGGCCGTGGTGGCCGGGTGGACCCCTGGCTGCGGGCCTTCTCCCGGCGCCACACGTGTCCGGCCTCGACCGTCACGTCGTCCCGGCCGCACCCTTCCACGAAAGCGTTGACCAGCTCCAGCGACGGCATGGTCTTGCCGCTGAGCGCCTCGGACAACGACGCCTGCGAGTAGCCGGTCCCCGAGGACAGTCGCGCGAGCGTCAGGTCGGTGTTTCCGGTGTAGATGCCGCGCAGAAAGGACGCGACGACCCCGGCCGGACTGCTCGCGTCGCGGATCGGCTTCAGCCTCTTCTGGCCCACTCATCCCACCCGGCCCTTCGAAGACCGGGTGACGAGCACCGTCGCCGCGGCCGTGACGGCCCCCAGCAGGACGAAGGCCAGCAGGAGGCGCAGCTCCGCCTCGCCGCTCCGCACTTCCACCGGCCCGATGCGGGACAGCGCGGATTGCAGTGGAGCGGGCACCGCACAGATGATGGGACTCACCGTTTCAACTCTCTCGGGTCGCGGTCCAGATGAATTGGCCGAACTGACATTCGGGAGCTGCCGAGTCCCGAGTGCTGTGCGGTTTGATACAGCGCCCGGAGAGGACGGGGCAAGGCATTCGGGATCCACGCCGAAGACGTACCGCGATCTTCGGCGTGGGTCCCGTGGTGGGAGAGGAATCTTCAGCGTGGAGCCCGTGAGCGCTCGATTCCGCTCGCGGCGGTATCATGAGCGCTGATCAGCGCGGGGACCGGCTGGGGATGCACTGACCTTGATCTGGCGCACAATTGACCTGCCCTCGCCCCACATGCGGTGTCAAGATGGATCCGCCTTCTGTGGGGAAGGTGCCGAGTCTCTCTGCGGTCCAGACGAGTTCGGTGAGCAGCCCCCTTGCTGCCGCTTGTGGGAGCTGCCAATGCGCAAGAGGGGGTGTCCGGACAATACCGGGCACCCCTCATTGTTTCCCGTTGGGCCACGAATTCCGTCCGCGCGGGAATTAGAAGTTTTCAGACCTCCGGCCACCCGTGCTCGCCCGACGGCTCCAACGCCAGCACGCCGTCGCCGGCCGGGGACGCCTCGAACGGCGGCACCACCCCGGCGGTCTTGGGTAGAAGAAACCGCCCCCGGCACGAATGCCGGGGGCGGTCGTCACTTCACCGCGGGAGCTCAGACGTCGAGCGTCCAGCTGTTCAACGTGCCCGTGTCCAGGAACGCCGCGTCGCGCACGCGCAGCGTCCAGGTGCCGTTGGCGGCCTCACCGGAGAGGTTCTTGGTGTAGGTCTCGTTGATGTTGTCGGCCGAGCCGCCGCTGCGGTTGTGCAGGTTGACGACGGTGCCGTCCGGCGCGACCAGGTCGACCACCAGGTCGCCCTTGTAGGTGTGGGTGATGGCCACCTTGACGGAGGCGGTGGCCGACGCGTTGCCCGAGCAGCCGGAGACCACGATGGTGCTGGTCACGGTCTGCTGGTCCGGGATCGCGACCGGGGTGGAGTTGGTGCGGGCGTCACAGCTGCCGCCGACCGCGTTGACGACCCACGAGAAGGTCGCCGTGCCGGTCTTGCCGGCCGCGTCGGTCACAGTGGCGGTGACCGAATAGGTGCCGGCGGTGGTCGGCGTGCCGGAGATGGCGCCGGAGGACGACGCCGTCAGGCCGGCCGGGAGACCGGTCACGGACCAGGTGTACGGCGCGGTGCCGCCGGAGGCCGAGAGCTGCAGCGACACCGGGGTGCCGACCGTGGAGGTCTGGTTACCGGGGTTGGTCACCGACGGGTTGCCGGGCTGGCCGCCGCCCCACAGCGTGTAGAGCAGCTTGTTCGGCGTGTTGGCGCCGACGTTGGTGATCTTGTTGGGGGTGGAGGCCGCGTTCAGGCCGGCCCACACCGCGGCGGGGGAGTCGGTCGGGTGCGTGGCGAGCCACAGGGCCGCGGCGCCCGCGACGTGCGGGGTCGCCATCGACGTGCCGGAGATGTTGTTCGTGGAGGTGTCGTTGGTCATCCACGCCGACACGATGTTCGAGCCCGGCGCGTAGATGTCCGTGCAGGAGCCGTAGTTCGAGAACGACGAGCGCGCGTCGGTGTTCGTCGAGGAGTTGACGGTGATCGCCTCGGCGACGCGGGCCGGGGAGGTCGAGCACGCGTCGGTGTTCGAGTTGCCCGACGCGATCGCGTAGGTGACGCCGGACGCGATGGAGTTGCGCACGGCCGTGTCGAGCGCGGAGTCCGCGCCGCCACCGAGCGACATGTTCGCGACGGCGGGCTTCACGGCGTTCTGGGTGACCCAGTTGACGCCGTTGACGACGCCGGCGGTGGTGCCGGAACCGGCGCAGTTCAGCACCTTGACGGCGACGACCTTGGCGGCCTTCGCGACGCCGTACTGCGAGCCCGCGACGGTGCCGGCGACGTGCGTGCCGTGGCCGTTGCAGTCGGTGTTGTTGGAGTCGACGGTGTTGGTGCCCCACGTGGCACGGCCGCCGAACGTCTGGTGCGTGGTGCGGACACCGGTGTCGATGATGTACGCCGTCACGTTGGACGCGGTGGTGTCGTACTGGTAGCTGTTGCTCAGCGGCAGATCACGCTGGTCGACGCGGTCGATGCCCCACGACGGCGGGTTCTGCTGCACGTCGAGCGCGTGCACCACGGCGTCCTGCTGGACGAACGCGACACGCGGGTCGGCGGCCAGGCGCGCGGCCTGCTTCTCGGTCATGGTCACCGAGAAGCCGTTGAGCGCGTGCTCCCAGACGTCGCGCACCTTGCCGCCGTAGCGTCCGGCCAGGTCCGGAGCGGCGGCCCTCGACGCCGTGCCGGACTTGAGCGAGACGATGTAGCTGTCCTTCACGACCTCGGCGCGGTCGACGCCGAGAATCGTTCCGACATTTTCCTGAGCGGAGGCTGCGGGCACCACGGCGACGGCCAGACAGATGGCAGCGGCGGCGGTGAGTCCCGTACCCAAGACTCTTCGCATTGCAGGGTTCTCCCTCTAGCAGGGAACAGGGTGTCCTGCACGCTAGACCAAACCCGCAGGTCAGAGGGATAGGCCGGGACGACGCAACTGTTGACACATTTTGCAGTGCATGTCAACAGGAATCGCTCACCCGCAGTCACGGAAATAGGCTGAGAGAGCGCATTTGAATTCGCTATACCAACCCGAACGCCGAAGTCCAACCCGCCGATCGACCCTACCGGCCGGTAGGCAGCGCGACATAGCGTCGCCCGGACGGAGCAACGAACTGATCGGGCAGTTCAGCCGCCTGGGGACGCCGTGCATCCGGTGTCGTGCGGGCTGTGTTGCAGCACAGCCATCCCCCTCATCGCCACTGCCCGGTCCGGTGTTACTCCGGCCCTGCACGGATCGAAGATGAGGAGAAGCGCCTATGAAGCGCATTGCTTTCGCGGCGGTCGCCGTCCTGGCGGGTGCGTTCGCGACGACAGCCACCCCTGCCGCTGTCGCCGCGCCGGAACCGTCGGCGGAACTGCTGACCGCGATGCAGCGCGACCTCGGCCTGGACGCCCGGCAGGCGGCGGAGAGGCTGCGCCAGGAGAGCGCGGCCGCGGTCCTGCAGCACGTCGCGAAGGGTTTCGCCGGTGACGACTTCGGTGGCGCGTGGTTCGACGCGTCCACCGGCAAGCTCGTCGTGGGCGTGACCGACGAGGCCAAGTCCGACGGGCTGCGCCGGCTCGGCGCCGAGCCGAGGACGGTGGCCAACAAGGCCGGCGACCTGGACGCGGCCAAGGCCAGGCTGGACGCGGAGAAGGCCCCGGCAGCGGTCACCGGCTGGTTCGTCGACACCAGGTCCAACGCCGTCACCGTCACGGTGAAGCGCGGCCAGGTGCAGGCGGCCGAGTCGTTCGCGGCCAAGGCGGGCACGCTCGCCCAGGTCGTCGAGACCGATGAGGCGCCGCGGTTGTTCAAGGACATCCGCGGTGGTGACGCCTACTACATCAACAACGCCGGCCGCTGCTCGGTGGGCTTCGCGGTGCAGGGCGGGTTCGTCACCGCCGGTCACTGCGGCTCGCCCGGTGACTCCGTGGCCGGTGCCGACCGCACCGCACTCGGCGCGTTCGAGGGCTCGTCCTTCCCCGGCAACGACTACGGGTGGGTCAAGGCCAACTCGTCGTGGACGCCCACGGCCAAGGTGAACCACTACGGCGGCGCGGACGTCATCGTCTCCGGCAACACCGAGGCCGCGGTCGGCGCGTCGATCTGCCGTTCCGGCTCGACCACGGGCTGGCACTGCGGCACCGTCTCGGCCAAGAACCAGACGGTGAACTACCAGGAGGGCTCGGTCAGCGGCCTCACGCGCACCGACGTGTGCGCGGAGCCCGGTGACTCGGGTGGCTCATGGGTCAGCGGCACGCAGGCGCAGGGCGTCACCTCGGGTGGCTCCGGCAACTGCACGAGCGGCGGCACGACCTACTTCCAGCCGGTCAACGAGATCCTCTCGGCGTACAACCTGACGCTCGTCACGAGCTGACGCCCGCAACGACGGTGAGCGCCCGCGGGTCCCGACCCGCGGGCGCTCCGCGCGTTCTAGCGGGCCTGGTAGGCGGTGACCAGCACGGAGACCGTCACTTCACAGGCGGTCACGCCGGGTGGAACGCCGTGCCGCGCGTTCGGCGTCATACTGGCCAGGTTCGAGGCGTCCTCCCGGCTGAGCGAGAGCGAGTAGGTGACGTCCTCGGTGGTCACGGGCGTGAACCGCCCGGCCAGCACCCGGCTCAGCCGGTTCTCCTTGGCCGGGTCGACCCCGACCACACCGGGCAGTTGGGCCAGGTGCCGTGCGGTCGGGCGCGCGACCACCAACCTGCCCCCGCGGCGCAGCACCCGGTGGAACTCGGCCGGGTTGCGCGGCGCGAACACGTCCAGCACGACGTCGGCCACCCCGTCGGCCAATGGGAACGGCCGGAACACGTCCCACGTCGCCGCGGCCGCCCGCGGGTGCACCCTGGCTGCGGACCGCGCCGCGCGCACCGACGTGTCCAGGCCAGCCCGGGCGCCGGGCAGGTGGTCGAGCACCCGGCCAGGTGGTAGCCGGTGCCGCAGCCGACGTCCACGACCGTCTCGCCGGTCCCGGCGAGCGCGGCCACGGCATCGCGGATGGGCGCGTAGCCGCCGGTCGCGAGGAACCGGTGCCGCGCCGCGACCATCGCGGGATCGTCACCGCTGGTGGGACGGGTGCCGGAGAGCAGGCTGACGTAGCCGTGGCGGCCGATGTCGAACGCATGGCCCGCGGGGCACCGGAGTGCGCCGCCGGCGGGGTGGAGCCGATGCGCGCACACGGGGCAGCGCAGCAGGTCGACCGACATTTCCAGAGCAGGGGACAACAACGCGAGCAGCTCCTCGCACGACTGAGGGACGGGACGACGAGGAGGACGAAGCCGTCAACCGGCCTCGCCCTCGGTGTCCTCCACTCAGATGTGGAAGTGCGGAATGCTCACGAACGGCACCCGACAACCATATGCGTCAGGACTCGCGCCCGGCGATCCACTTCTCCCGGTGCACCTTCCACCGCTCCAGCATCGACCCGAGCTCGCTGTGGCAGAACCGGAAGAACTCGCGCGTCTCGTCCAGCCGGGACCCGGCGTCGGTGTCCGGCCCGAGCGCCGCGACGCCCTCGCTCAGCACCTCGTCGATCATCCCGAGCATCTGGTCCTTGCGGAACGTCGCCTCGTACCAGACGTCGTCGCGCATCCGGTACACGTCGCGGCGCGAGCCGGGTTCCCGTTCGCGGCTCACGATCCGGACCTGGGTCAGGTAGCGCACCGCGCCCGACACCGCCGCCGGGCTGATCTGCAGCAGGTCGGCGATCTCGGCCGAGGTGAGCTTGCCGGAGTCCGTCGTGAGCAACGCCGCGAGTATGCGCGCCGGCATGCGGGCCATGCCCGTGTCCGACAGGATCGCGCCGAACCGTTCGACGAACTGGCTCACCGCCTGCTGGTCACGCTGGGTCACCCTGGTCACTGCGGCATCATCCCCTTCCGTCAGCCGATCGGGCAAAATTTACGGACTTCACGAAGTTGTGAAACAAGCGTAGCTTACCGGCCATGACATCTGCGATATCCGTGTCGGGCCTGGTGAAGACCTTCGGCCCGACGCGTGCACTGGACGACCTGAACCTGGACGTCCAGACCGGTGAGGTGCACGGCTTCCTCGGGCCCAACGGCGCGGGCAAGTCGACGACGATCCGGATCCTGCTCGGCCTGCTGCGCGCCGACTCCGGCACCGCACGGCTGCTCGGCGGCGACCCGTGGAAGGACACCGCGTCCCTGCACCGCCGCCTCGCCTACGTCCCCGGCGACGTGAACCTCTGGCCCAACCTGACCGGTGGCGAGGTCATCGACCTGCTCGGACGCCTGCGCGGAGGCCTGGACAAGGCCCGCCGCGCCGAGCTCCTGGAGCGCTTCGAACTGGACCCGCGCAAGAAGGGCCGCACCTACTCCAAGGGCAACCGGCAGAAGGTCGCACTGGTCGCCGCCCTGTCGAGCGACGTCGAGCTGCTGATCCTCGACGAGCCGACCTCGGGCCTCGACCCGTTGATGGAGGCCGTCTTCCAGGACTGCATCAACGACGAACGCGCGCGCGGCCGCACCGTGCTGCTGTCCAGCCACATCCTCGCCGAGGTCGAGGCGCTGTGCGACCGGGTCAGCATCATCCGCAACGGGCACATCGTCGAGACCGGCACGCTCGCCGACCTGCGGCACCTGACCCGCACCTCGATCTCCGCCGAGCTCGCCGCCCCGCCCAACGGGCTCGCGAACCTCGACGGCGTCCACGACCTGGTCGCCGAGGGCAACCGGGTCCGCTTCGAGGTCGACTCGGACAAGCTCGACCTCGTCCTCAAGCAGCTCGTGTCCACCGGCGTGCGGACGCTCACCTCGCAACCGCCGACGCTGGAGGAGCTGTTCCTGCGCCACTACGAGGACGCGAAATGATCGGTACCCGGCACCTCGTCCGGCTGGCGCTGCGCCGCGACCGGATCCTGCTCCCGATCTGGGTGTTGTTCCTGGTCGGCGTCACCTACTCCACGACGACCGCGCTGGAGGAGCTGTACTCCTCGCCGGAGTCGCGGGCGCTGCTCGGCGTCACCGCGAACGCCAACTCCGCGTTCCTCGCCATGCTCGGCCCGCTGCACGACTGGTCGTCGCTCGGCGGCCTGGTCGTGTGGCGCTGGGGCGTCTTCTCCGGCCTGTTCATCGCGATCATGGCCATGCTGGTCGTCACCCGCCACACGCGCGCAGAAGAAGAAGCGGGCCGTACGGAGCTGATCGCCGCCACGGTCGTCGGACGGCACGCGCCGCTGGCCGCCGCGGTACTCGTCGCGGGCGGCACGAGCCTGCTGATCGGGCTCCTGCAGGCGCTGGCGTTGATCGGCAAGGACCTCGACGCGGCGGGCGCGTTCGCGTTCGGCCTGTCCACGGCTTCGGTGGGCCTGGTGTTCACCGGTGTCAGCGCGCTGACCGCGCAGCTGTCGGAGAACTCGCGCGTGTCGAACGCGGTCGCGGGCGGCTTCCTCGGTGTGACCTACCTGTTTCGCGCGGCGGGCGACGCGGCGGGGGAGTCGGGCCCGCAGTGGTTGACCTGGCTCTCGCCGATCGGCTGGACCGAGCACGTCCGGTCGTTCGGCGACGACCGGTTCTGGGTGCTGCTGCTGCCGTTGACGGCGTTCGCCCTGCTCATCGGCCTGTCGAGCTACATCGTGACGCGTCGCGACGTCGGTCTCGGCCTGCTGCCCGCCCGGCTCGGCCCGGCGCACGGCACGATCGGCACCCCGTTCGGCCTGGCCTGGCGGCTGCAGAAGGGCTCGCTGATCGGCTGGTCGATCGCGTTGTTCGGCGTGGGCGTGATCTACGGCAGCGTCGCGCAGGCGGTCGGGCAGATGGTGCAGGACAACCCGGCGCTCGGGCAGATCGTGCAGACGATCGGTGGCGCCGACGCGATGGTGGACGCGTTCTTCGCGACCGTCACCCAGCTGCTCGGCCTGATCACGTCGATCTACCTGGTCCAGGCGGTGCTGCGGCTGCGCTCGGAGGAGACCTCCTTCCGGGCGGAACCGCTGCTCGCGACCCCGGTGTCGCGCTGGGGCTGGGTCGCCTCGCACGCGGTGTTCGCCCTGGCCGGCGGCGCGGTCGTGCTGGCCGCGGCCGGACTCGGGCTCGGGCTGGTCTACGGGGTGCAGACCGACGACCTCGGCGGCGTGCTGCCGCGCATGGTCGGCACCGCGCTGGTCCAGCTCCCGGCTGCCTGGGTGGTCGCGGGGGTGGCGCTGGCGTTGTTCGGGCTGTTCCCGCAGCTCACGGGCGTGAGCTGGGCGGTGGTGTCGGTGTCGCTGGTGGTCACGCTGCTCGGCCCGGCGCTGCAGCTCGACCAGTGGGTGATCGACCTGGCGCCGTTCACGCACGTCCCGAAGTACCCGGACATCACCTTCGGGCCGCTGGCGTGGCTCACCGGGGTGGCGGTGGTGCTCCTGGCTGCGGGGTTCGCCGGCTTCCGGCGCCGCGACCTGACCACGTGACGACCGCGGGCACGACGACCAGCAGCCCGGCGGGCACGAGGAAGCCCGCGAGCGGATGCGCCTGGTAGAGCGGGACGAACGCCAACGGGGCCGCGGCGGCGCCCATGAAGCGCAGTGACTGCACGACACTGACGCTGCCGCCCCTGTTGGCGTTGTCGCTCCGCAGCACCAACGCGTTGATGCTCACCAGCACACCCTGCGCCGCCGCACCGGTCAGCGCCCACGCGATGACCACCACCGCCGCGAACGGCGTCGTGCCCGCCGCCGCGATCAGGCCGCCCCCGAGCGTCGCGCCGATGACGACGGTGGTCGTGGCGCCGAACCGGTCGATGGCCTTGCCGATGTGCCGGGCGGTCAGGAACCCGACGATGCCGAAGCCGGTGAGCAGCAGCCCGCGTTCACCGGCACTCAGGCCGAACACGTCGTCCAGCCGGAACGCCACCAGGAACGACAGCCCGCCCAGACAGCCCCAGCCGACGAACGCGATGAGCGCCGGCCGCAGCGTGCTCGGCACGAACGCGCTGCGCAGGCTCGCGTCGCGCTCCGGCTCGGCGTCGGTCTGCGGCACGCCCAGCACCGCGAGCCCGGCCGCCACCACCGCGATCACCACGAACGCCAGCCGCCAGTCGATCTCCGCGGTGAGCCCGCCCACGAGCGGCGCCGAGGTCTGCCCGGCCGCCTGCATCGACCCGAAGAGCCCCAGCGCGCGCCCGAGCTTCTCCTTCGGGGTCGAGGCGGCGATCACGGCCAGCAGCACCGGCGTGGTGAACGAGTTCGCCGCGCCCTGCAACACCCGCGAGGCCAGCAGCACCTCGAACGTCCACGCGGACGCGGCCAGCAGCGACGTGACCGCGTAGGCCACGTAGGCGACCCGGACCGTCCGTTGTGGACCCCAGCGCTGCGCGAGCGTGCCGGAGACGAGCATCAGCACCGCGAACGGCACGAGGTAGTAGGTCAGCGTCGAGGCCGCCGCACCGGGTGACCGGCCGAAGCCGTCCCCGATCTCCGGCAGGATCGACGTGGTGACGGCGCCGCCGAACGGCCCGATCACCGCGCCCGCGTACAACCCGGCGCGTGCCAACCGTCCCACGGACACCTCCACCGCTCACCCTAGTGGGGGAGTGGCGGCGATGGTTGCTGGAGCTAAGTGATTTTCAGCGGAGATCACCGGGTCGAAAAATCCCCGCGGGCAGGTGCCCACGGGGATTCGTCCTGACGCCCTCAGCTCTGGCGAGGACCGGTCGACGGCCAGCCGGGCCCGCGCCCGCGCCGTCGCAGGTACCGCTCGAACTCCGCCGCGATGTCGTCGCCGGAGGCCTCGGTGATCTGGATGGCCGCGTCACCGCGTTCCTCCAGCGCGCGCACGTAGTTGCGCACGTCCTCGTCCTCGTCGGCCATCTCGGTGACCGTGCGCTCCCACTCCTCGGCCTGCTCGGGCAGCGCGCCGAGCGGGACCTCGATGTCGAGGACCTCCTCCACCCGGTGCAGCAGCGCGAGCGTGGCCTTCGGGGAGGGCGGCTGCGAGACGTAGTGCGGGACGGCGGCCCAGAAGGAGATCGCCGGGATGCCCGCCTGCACGCACGCGTCCTGGAACACGCCGACGATGCCGGTCGGGCCCTCGTACTTCGAGTGCTCCAGGCCGAACTTCTCGGCGGCGTCCGCGTCGTAGGCCGTGCCGGTGACGGGCACCGGGCGGGTGTGCGGCGTGTCCATGAGCAACGCGCCGAGGGTCACCACGGTCGTCACCCCGAGAGCCTCGATGTGGCCGAGCAGCTCGCCCGCGAACTTGCGCCACCTCATGTTCGGCTCGATGCCGTGCACGAGGATCACGTCGACGGGGGAGCCGGGAGGCCGGCACACCGAGAGCCGAGTCGTCGGCCAGTCGACCCTCCGGGTGACACCGTCCACCATCCGGACCGTGGGCCGGGTCACCTGGAAGTCGTAGTAGTCGTCGGGGTCGATCTCGGCGAGCGGGGTGGCGTCCCAGGTGAGTTGCAGGTGCTCGACGGCGGTGCTCGCGGCATCGCCCGCGTCGTTCCAGCCTTCGAAGGCGCAGACCATGATCGGGCTCGTGAGCGGTTTGCGCGTGTTCGACGGGGTCGGGGATTCCTGGGACGGATCGTTCACGGCGCCAGACTACGGCCTTCCCCATCCTTCTCACCGTAGGCTTGGCCCATGCCTGATCGCGGATCCTCGCCGTTCCTGGAAGCGCTGGTGAACCGGGTTGTGGTCGCCGACGGCGCCATGGGCACGATGCTCCAGGCGGCTGACCTCTCCCTCGACGACTTCTCCGGTCTGGAGGGGTGCAACGAGATCCTCAACGTCACCCGGCCGGACGTCGTGAAGAGCGTCCACCGCGGTTATCTCGACGTCGGCGTGGACGCGGTGGAGACCAACACCTTCGGGGCGAACCTCGCGAACCTGGCCGAGTACGACATCCCGGACGAGATCTTCCGGCTGTCCGAACGCGGTGCCGCGCTCGCCCGCGAGGTCGCCGACGAGTACAGCACGCCTGAGCAGCCGCGGTTCGTGCTCGGCTCGGTCGGTCCCGGCACCAAGCTGCCGACCTTGGGCCACGCGCCGTTCGCCACCCTGCGCGACGCCTACCAGGAGCAGTGCAGGGGCCTGCTGGCCGGCGGGGTGGACGCGATCATCGTGGAGACCTCGCAGGACCTGCTGCAGACCAAGGCCTCGGTCATCGGCGCCAAGCGCGCGATGACCGCGGAGGGCCGGGTCGTGCCGATCATCGCCCAGGTCACCGTCGAGACCACCGGCACGATGCTGCTGGGCTCGGAGATCGGCGCCGCGCTGACCGCCCTGGAACCTCTCGGCATCGACCTCATCGGCCTCAACTGCGCCACCGGTCCCGCCGAGATGAGCGAGCACCTGCGCACGTTGTCCAAGCACGCCCGCATCCCGCTGTCGGTGATGCCCAACGCCGGTCTGCCCGAGCTCGGCCCGGACGGCGCCGTCTACCCGCTCTCGCCGGAGGAGCTGGCCCAGGCGCTCGCCGGGTTCGTCACCGAGTTCGGCACGAGGCTCGTCGGCGGCTGCTGCGGCACGACCGCGGAACACCTCCGTCAGGTCACGGAGGCGGTGAAAGATCTCGGTCCCACCCGGCGACGGTCGCGCCCGGAGCCCGGTGTGTCCTCTTTGTACCAGGCCGTCCCGTTCAAGCAGGACGCGTCGGTGCTGATGATCGGCGAGCGCACGAACGCCAACGGCTCCAAGGCGTTCCGCGAGGCGATGCTGGCCGGGAAGTGGGACGACTGCATCGAGATCGCGCGCGACCAGACCCGCGAGGGCGCGCACCTGATCGACCTGTGCATCGACTACGTGGGCCGTGACGGCGAGGCGGACATGCGCGCGCTGGCGTCCCGGCTGGCCACCGCGTCGACGTTGCCGATCATGCTCGACTCCACCGAACCCGCGGTGCTGCAGGCGGGGCTGGAGTGCCTCGGTGGCCGCAGCGCCGTCAACTCGGTCAACTACGAGGACGGCGACGGCCCGGACTCGCGGTTCCAGAAGATCATGCGGCTGGCGTCGGAGCACGGGTCGGCTGTGGTGGCGCTGTGCATCGACGAGGAGGGGCAGGCCCGCACGGCCGAGTGGAAGGTCCGCGTCGCCGTCCGGTTGATCGAGGACCTGACCACCAACTGGGGCATGCGGGTCAACGACATCATCGTCGACTGCCTGACGTTCCCGATCTCCACCGGCCAGGAGGAGGTCCGCCGCGACGCCGTCGAGACGATCGAGGCGATCCGCGAGCTCAAGCGGCGTTACCCGGACGTGCAGACGACCCTGGGCCTGTCGAACGTCTCCTTCGGACTGAACCCGGCCGCGCGCCAGGTGCTGAACTCGGTGTTCCTGCACGAGTGCGTGCAGGCGGGCCTCGACACCGCGATCGTGCACGCCTCGAAGATCGTGCCGATGGCGCGGATCCCCGACGAGCAGCGCGCGGTCGCGCTGGACCTCGTCTACGACCGCCGCCGCGAGGGCTACGACCCGCTGCAGAAGCTGATGGAGCTCTTCGAGGGCGTCACCACGAAGTCCAACTCGGCCTCGCGCGCCGAGGAGCTGGCGGCGCTGCCGTTGTTCGAACGGCTGGAGCGCCGGATCGTCGACGGTGAGCGCAACGGGCTCGAGGCCGACCTCGACGCCGCGCTGGAGCAGCGGCCGGCGTTGCAGATCATCAACGACACATTGCTCGCGGGCATGAAGACCGTCGGCGAGCTCTTCGGCTCAGGCCAGATGCAGCTGCCGTTCGTGCTGCAGTCCGCCGAGGTGATGAAGACGGCCGTCGCCCACCTCGAACCGCACATGGAACGGTCCGAGGACGACGCTGCCGGTGGCAAGGGCCGCATCGTGCTCGCGACCGTCAAGGGCGACGTGCACGACATCGGCAAGAACCTCGTCGACATCATCCTGTCCAACAACGGCTACGAGGTCGTGAACATCGGCATCAAGCAGCCGATCAACACGATCCTGGAGGCCGCGGAGGAGCACCGCGCGGACGCCATCGGCATGTCCGGCCTGCTGGTGAAGTCGACCGTGATCATGAAGGAGAACCTGGAGGAGATGAACTCCAGGGGCGTGGCGGCGCGGTGGCCCGTGCTGCTGGGCGGTGCGGCGTTGACGCGGGCGTACGTCGAGAACGACCTGACCGAGATGTACTTCGGCGATGTCCGCTACGCGCGGGACGCCTTCGAGGGCCTGCGCCTGATGGACGCGATCATGGCCGCCAAGCGCGGCGAGGCTCCGCTGGTGGACCCGGAGGCCCAGGCCAAGGCCGCGGAGCGCAAGGCCCGCCGCGAGCGTTCGCTGCGCATCGCCGCGGCTCGCAAAGCCGTTGCCGGAGAAGAGGAAGTCGTGTCCGGCCGGTCGGACGTGGCCGCGGACAACCCGATCCCGGTGCCGCCGTTCTGGGGCAGCCGGGTGGTGAAGGGCATCCCGGTCGCGGACTACTCGGCCCTGCTGGACGAGCGCGCGACGTTCATGGGCCAGTGGGGGCTCAAGGGCTCGCGCGGCAGTGGCCCTACCTATGAGGAGCTGGTCGAGACCGAGGGCCGTCCTCGCCTGCGGTACTGGATGGAACGGCTTGCCACGGAAGGTGTTCTTGCCCACGCCGCCGTCGTCTACGGCTACTTCCCGTGCGTGTCCGAGGGCAACGACCTGGTGGTCCTGACCGAGCCCGCCGCGGACTCGCCCGAGCGCTTCCGGTTCCGCTTTCCGCGCCAGAAAAGGGATCGGCGGCTGTGCCTGGCCGACTTCTGGCGTCCGCGGGAGTCCGGTGAGGTCGACGTGATCGCGTTCCACCTCGTGACGATGGGCCAGCCGATCGCCGACTACGCGAACGAGCTGTTCGGCAAGAACGCGTATCGTGAGTACCTGGAAGTCCACGGACTGGGGGTCCAGCTCACCGAAGCGCTGGCCGAGTACTGGCACAAGCGGGTCCGCGAGGAGCTCGTGTGGCCTTCGGGCGGCTCAGTGGCTCAGGAGGACCCCGCGGACGTCGAGGAGTACTTCAAGCTCGGCTACCGCGGCGCGCGGTACTCGTTCGGCTACGGCGCCTGCCCCGAGATGGAAGACCGCGAGCGCGTCGTCGACCTGCTCGATCCGGCACGCATCGGGGTCTCCCTGTCCGAGGAGCTTCAGCTGCACCCCGAACAGTCCACCGACGCCTTCGTGGCGCACCACCCGGAGGCGAAGTACTTCAATGTCTGACTTGCAGGCCGTGCTGTGGGACATGGACGGCACACTGCTCGACTCCGAGAAGCTGTGGGACATCCCGCTCTTCGAGTACGCCGAGAAGCTCGGCGGCGTGCTGTCGCAGGAGACCCGCGAACGCATGGTCGGCAGCAACGTGCCCACGACGATGCGCCTGTTGTTCGGCGACGTCGGCATCGAGCCCACCGAGGCCGACATGGCCGACGGTGCCGCGTGGATCCTGCGCCGCACCGAGGAGGTCTTCCGCGCCGGACTGCCGTGGCGCCCCGGCGCTCAGGAGGCGTTGAAGGCGGTCCGTGCGTCGGGCGTGCCGATGGCGTTGGTGACGTCCACCGAGCGCGGCCTGACCGAGGTCGCGCTGGACACCATCGGGCGGGACCTGTTCGACGTGACCGTGTGCGGCGACGAGGTGGACGGCCTGAACAAGCCGCTGCCGGAGCCGTACCTGAAGGCGGCGCGGCTGCTGGGCGTGGACGCGGCCCGGTGCGTGGCGATCGAGGACTCGCCGACCGGGGTGACGGCGGCGGTGGCGGCCGGGTGCACCGTGCTGGTCGTGCCCTGCGACGTCGAGGTGCCGCCGGGGGAGCGGCGGATCTTCCGCGACTCGCTCGTCGGCGTCGACCTCGACGTGCTGAAGGCGCTGTAGCTCGTCAGAGCGGGTCGAGACGGCGCCTGAGCAAGCAGAACTCGTTGCCCTCCGGATCGGCGAGCACGTGCCACGACTCCTCGCCGGTCTGACCGACGTCCGCCGGCCGGGCGCCGATGGCCAGCAGGCGTTCGAGCTCGGCGTCCTGGTCGCGGTCGGTGGCGTTGACGTCGATGTGCAGCCGCGGCTTCGCCTTGACCGGCTCGTCGTGGGGGCTGAACACGATCGTCGGCTGGGCTCCGCCGAACCCGTCGCGCGGGCCGATCTCGACGCTGCCGTCGTCCTCGCGGCCGAGCACCACGAAGTTCAGCACCTCGCACCAGAACCGCGCCAGCAGTTCGGGGTCGCGGCATTCGAGCACCAGTTCACTGATCCGGCAGGCCATCGCCGCAACGTAACCGGAGCGTCCCGGCAATGCCACCGCCGTCGCCGTGCACCGCTCGCAAACCTTTGACCTTCAACAGAAACGGGGTGGCCCCGGAGCGACCACCCGCCACGACCGGTCAGCCGACGGCCACTGGCGCGTCCGCTTTGGCCCTGCGCGTCGCCGGGTCGACCAACAGCCCGAACACCACGCCGATGCCCACGTAGAGCGTGGCCAGCTGGGCGAGCGAGCTGAGCCGGAACTGCCACAGCACGGTCACCGGCATGTCCGCCGGAATCGTGTCCGGCGGCGCGGGGAACGCCAGCAGCACCACCGCGACGGCCGCGACCACGGCCAGCAGCACCGCGGTGACGCGCACCGGTTGCGACTGCGCGGTCAGCCGGGAGGCGAGCCGGCTCGCACCCCAGACGATCACCAGGCCCGCGACCACCACACCGAGGTAGAGCGCGGTGCGGTGGTTCACCGTCTCCGGGTCGCCCACGGCGGGCGGGTTGGCCGGGTACTTCAGCCACGGCAGCAGGGCGACCGCGCCGAAGACCGCCAGGCCGAACGCCGTGCTGCGGCTGAACGGGGTGCGGTCGACGAACCAGCGCTTCGACAGCGCGTAGGCCGTGGCGAACACCAGGCCCACCGCGATGCCGACGACCACCACGCCGAGCATGCCGCCCACGACCTGCGCGCCGCGGCTGACCAGTTCTCCTTCGCCACCGTGGGCATGCCCGTGGCCGTCACCGGCGGGTTCCCGGGCCTCCTCGACCGCGAGCGCGGCGCGGATCGGGATCTCGGTGACCAGGAGCTGCACGAGCGCGGAGGCGACACCGGCGATGGCGCCGGCCGCGACTCCGCGCAGTGCGATCGACTTGTACGTCGTCGTCATCTGCGTGGTCGCGGATCAGTGGCAGGGGACGCCGAGCGCGTGCCGGCCGTCGTGGAAGAACTCGTGCAGCAGCTCCGAGCTCGCACCGAGCGCGAGGCCGTTCTCCTGCAGGACCAGGTAGGTGACGATCAGGCCGAGCAGTGACACGGCGAAGGCCCATTTGGGCACGCGGACGGCGGACAGACCTGCTGCGGGGCTCGTCATGACGGGCTCCTCCATACCTCGTGGAAGGTGAAACTCCTTACGGCGCCGCAGCCGGTCTCCTGACTCCCGGATCATCGCTGCCCCCGCGTCTTCCCAGCCCCTCGCGGGACCAGTGACGTGCTCGGCGGGGATCGCTTCCCGGTCACAGTGGCGAGGACCGCGCCGGATTCACACCGGCTTCCCGTCACTGCGGCGCGTGCACCGTAAGTTGAGCGGCTTGGTGAGCACAACCGGCCATAAGTGTTGTTGCGTTCCTCACTTGACGAGCGGGCAGTCGCCGCACTTCCCACCTGCGGCAACGCGGTAGTAGAGGCAGCACGACCGGCGCAGGAACGTCACCTCGCCGGGGAACGGGATGAATTCTCCCGCGCCTTCGAACGGCGGTGCGGTCATGAGCTGGTTGCCGCGTTCTTCCGCTTCCTCCGCGGTGAGCACACCCGCGCGCACGACCATTTTCAACGCACCCGCGATGTTCGACATCGCGTTGCCCCACAACAGTCCGCGCGCCACCGGCACGACGGCGTGGACCGCTTCCACGACCGGTGCGAGCGCTTCGACCGGTCGCGGGCCGAGCTGCGGCACGTCGATGCGCACGCTCAGGCCGGTGGCGCGGTCGTGGTGCCACCAGAGGTTCGACGGGCGGACGTCGATCGGCAGGTTCGTCGCGGTCAGCGGGCTGAGCAGGCGCGCGGTGTAGCTGAGGAAGAACAGGCTGGCCGCTACGCGCGGCTCGCCCGCGTTGTACCGGGTGGCGATCGCGTCGATCGTGTCCTTGAGCGCCGGGCCTTCGAGCAGCGCCGTTCCCGGTAGCCAGGAGTCGTCCGGACGGCCCACGTCCAGGGCGAAGAACGGGTTGATGCCGCGCACCTGGCGCAACGCTGCGAGCACTTCCGCGAACTCCGACACGGAAGTTCACGCTACTGGGTGTCCATGCAGGACAGATCACGTCCACGGGCTGAAACAGATCCGACCGCGGTGTGGACGCCGGTCCCGGGGATGGGAGGATGTGAATTCGTGAAGACCTTCGACTCGCTGTTCGCCGAACTGACCGAACGTGCCCGCACCAAGCCGGAGGGTTCCGGCACCGTGGCTGCGCTTGAGGCCGGCGTCCATGCGCAGGGCAAGAAGGTGCTGGAGGAGGCGGGCGAGGTCTGGATCGCCGCCGAGTACGAGTCGGACGAGAAGCTCGCCGAAGAGATCTCGCAGCTGCTGTACCGCCTCCAGGTGATCATGCTGGGCCGCGGCCTGACCCTCGACGACGTCTACAAGTACCTCTGACGGAGAGCTGAACAATGCTGCGCGTAGCAGTCCCGAACAAGGGCGCGCTCGCCGAACGCGCCTCCGCCATGCTGACCGAGGCGGGGTACCGGCAGCGGCACGAGCCGCGCGACCTGACCGTGCTCGACCCGAACAACGAGGTCGAGTTCTTCTTCTTGCGCCCCAAGGACATCGCGATCTACGTGGCGTCCGGTGACCTCGACCTCGGCATCACCGGCCGCGACCTCGCCGCCGACTCCGGCGCCGACGACAACGGATCCTCGGTCGAGGAGCTGCTGGCGCTGGGCTTCGGCGGTTCCACCTTCCGCTACGCGGGACCCAAGGGCACCGAGTGGAAGGTCGAGGACCTCGAGGGCAAGCGCCTCGCGACCGCCTACCCGAAGCTCGTCGGCCGTGACCTGCGCCGCCGGGGCATCAACGCCACGGTGATCCGCCTCGACGGCGCGGTCGAGATCTCGATCCAGCTCGGCGTGGCCGACCTGATCGCCGACGTGGTGGGCTCCGGCCGCACGCTGCGCCAGCACGACCTGGTGGCGTTCGGCGAGCCGATCTGCGAGTCGGAGGCGGTGCTCGTGCACCGCTCGGGCTCGGAGCTCTCGGCTGCCAAGAAGCAGCTGCAGGCCCGCTTGCAGGGCGTCGTGTTCGCCCAGCAGTACCTGATGCTGGACTACGACTGCCCGCGCACGCTGCTCGACGACGCCATCGCCCTCACCCCGGGCCTGGAGTCGCCGACGGTCGCCCCGCTGGCCGACGAGAACTGGGTCGCGGTGCGCGCGATGGTGCGCCGCCGCGACGCGAACCGGGTGATGGACGAGCTGGCCGCGATCGGCGCCAAGGCGATCCTGGCCTCGGACATCCGGTTCTGCCGCCTGTGATCGTGGAACACGCTCTGCTGGACGTCCTGCCGGGACGTGCGGCGGAGTTCGAGGAGGCCTTCGGCGAGGCGCGGGCGTTGATCTCCGCCTCGCCGGGCTTCCTCGGCCTGCAGCTGTTGCGCTGCCTGGAGAACGGCGACCGCTACCTGCTGCTGGTGCGCTGGGAGTCGGTCGAGGCGCACACGGCCGGCTTCCGCCAGGGCCCGTCCTACGCCCGCTGGTCCGAGCTGCTGCACCGCTTCTACTCACCGTTCCCGGTGGTCGAGCACTTCCAGGACCTCGGCGTCTGACAGCTGCTCGAAGTTGTCGTACCACCGGCTCACCGCACCGAAACCGCGCGGCACCAGCAACGCGACGACCGGCTCGCCGAACGACGCCAGCGACTCCCGCGCCGCGACCGGCACCGCCAGCACGACGCGGTGCGGCCGGAGTTGTTCGAGCGAGTGCAACGCGGCCCTGGCGGTGACGCCGGTGGCCAGCCCGTCGTCGACCACGACCACGTCCCGCCCCTCGACCCGCGGAGCCGGCCGGTGCTGCCGGTAGAGGGCGGTGCGCCTGGTTGCCTCGGCCCGCTCCCGGTCACAGGCATCGGTCATCTGTCCCTCGGTGAGCCCGAGCGTCCTGAGCACCGCGGCGTCGTAGATCGGCTCGCCGTCCGCGGTGACCGCCCCGACGCCGTACTCGGGATGGTTCGGTGCCCCGATCTTGCGCGCGACGACGACGTCCAGCTCGGCGTTGAGGGTCCTCGCCACCTCCGCGGCCACCGGCACACCGCCGCGGGGCAGCCCCAGGACGAGCGGGTCGTGCCACGCACGTTTCGCGAGTCGCGCGGCCAGGGCGCGGCCCGCGTCCCGCCGGTTCGCGAACCTCTTCACAGTCGTTGTGACGGTACGCGTCTCGCCTCGGCCGCGGCCAGCCAGAAGAACACCGGTGGAAGCACCACTTCGAGTGCGATCAGCGGGAGCTGGAACCAGTGCGGCTGCCCGTGCACCGCCAGTGACAGCAACCGTCCGGCCGCCGACAGGGCGAACACGCCGGCCAGCCAGCGGACGGCGGTGGCCGGGATCGGCTTCTGCCGGGCCACCCAGACCCAGGCGAGCCCGTACCCGAGGAAGATCGCGTTGTAGAACCGCTCACGGCTGTCCACCGTCGCCCCGGCGTGCTCCGCGCCCGGTACCGACGCGACGCCCAGCACCACGTGGTACGCCCCGATCAGCACGCACGCCACGCCCATCGTCCAAGCAAGCGTTCTCAACGCCGCGGCCATCGGACCCCCTTGGTTGACACCTGTCTACTCCGCAGGTGTACACGTGTCAACTAGCTGTACTGCCCAGCGAGGTTGCGACCGGTCCTCACGCCCGCGGTCGAGCCCGCGCCGGACTCCGGCCCGCACCGAGCGGCGGATCATCAAGGTCCGCCTGGCGCGGCGGTGGGACCGGCGCGCATCGCCTACCTGCTCGGACTGACGCCCTCGACCGTGCACCGGATCCTGACCCGCTACGGCCTGGCCCGCTTGTCCCACGTCGACCGCGCGACCGGCCAGGCGAACCTGGGCCACAGCTACCTGCACAACGCCGTGGACGACCACTCCCGCCTGGCCTGCAGCGAAGTCCTGCCCGACGAGACCAAGGACACCGCCGCCGCGTTCTGGCAACGAGCCCAGACCTTCCTCCAGGCCAACGGCATCACCGTCGAACGGGTACTCACAGACAACGGAGCGTGCTACCGCTCACGGCTGTGGCGCGACACCCTCACCGACGCCGGCATCACCCACCCGCCAGCCGCGTTCCGAACCTCTCAGGGCGATACAACTAGCCTTCCGGCCGTGAGGTTGACACCGGAAGCACGCCGCTCGCAGTTGGTCGACGTCGGCGCGTCCCTGTTCGCGTCGAAGCCGTACGACGAGGTGGCGATGGAGGAGGTCGCTTCGCGTGCGGGCATCTCCCGCGCCTTGCTGTACCGGCACTTCTCCAGCAAACGCGACCTCTTCGCCGCCGTGCACCAGCGCGCCACCGACCAGCTGCTGACCGAGATCGGGGACCTGGGTGACGGCACGCTCGCCGAGCAGGTCGCCGTGGCCCTCGACACGCACTTCGACTACTTCCAGGCCAACCGCAACCTGGTGCTGGCCGCGAACCGCGTGCTGGCCACCGACCCGGTGGTGCGCGCGGTGATCACGGGCGGGTTCGCCGCCCTGCAACGCCGGCTGCTCGCCGCGGCCGGGGTCGACGGTCCACTCGCGGCCGCGGCGGTGCTGGCGTGGCTGGAGTTCGTGCGGGTGATGTGCGTGGAGTGGTTGGCGCATCAGAGCTTTGACCGGGTGCAGCTGCGTGCTCTGTGCGTTCGCGCGCTGCTCGGGGCACTCGACCTGGAGTAGCCGCCACGGCCGCGTGAACGTCCAGCGGTGCGGACGGTGGCAGGCGCTCGGTGCCGGACGGCGGACCGCCGGGTCAGCGTTCGCGGACGAACAGGGCCTGCGCCGTCGACCCCACCGGCCCCTGCACGTCGTGCACCGTGCTCGTCGCGACACCCACTCCGTCCGGCCCGATCGTCGTCCGCGCGTCCAGGCCCACCCACTCGCCGACGGGCTGGCGGTGCAGGTGGACGGTCAGGTCCGTGTTGATGGCGTACCACTTGCGGATGTCCACACGGGACGAGACGCCGCTGGAGGAGTCCACGATGGCGAACAGGCGCTCCAGCGGGGTCAGCGGGAAGCCCTCGACGACGTCGACGAGTGGGCGGGCCCACACCTGGGCGTCGCCTGGCGTGAAGATGCCGCCGGACAACGAGAGCCACTCGACGGCGGAGAGGTAGCCGCCGTCCCAGTGGTCGGGGACCTCCATCGGCACGGCGGCCGAGGGCGGGGGAAGAGCGGCTCCGGAGCCCGCAGCCACGGCTGTGGTGTCGGAGGCCAGGATGCGCCAGGCGCGGGCCACCAGGGCGGCGCGGCCCTCGCAGGAGAGCGTGGCGGACACCAGTTCCACCGAGCGGCCGGGGCGGTCGACGGAGGTGGAGACCGTCAGGTCGGCGACCGGGACCGGGCCGAGGACCTCGAACGTCACGCGGGCCAGTACCCGGTCGGAGCTCGACAGCGAGCGGACCAGCAGTGCGGAGGGCGGGCCCAGGTGCTGGCTGTCGGGGCCCCACGGGCCGACGGTGTGCGAGGTCGAGCGGTACGTGTGCTCGTCCAGCGGAAGGTAGAAGGCGGGCATCAGTCGCGGTCCTGGAGAGGCTCGGTGTCGTCGGGCTCCGGCCAGCCGGGGTAGGGCGGTGGGGTGCCGTCGAACGCGGGGCAGAAGGCCTTGTGGTCGCAGTAGCCGCACAGGCGGCTGGGGTTCGGGCGGAAGTCGCCGGTCGGGGCGGCGCGCATGATGGCCTGCCAGATGGCTTCCAGCGTGCGTTCGAAGCGGGCCAGCTCGGCCTCGTCGGGGGTGTAGGCCAGCGCCTGGCGGTCGGCGAGGTACATCAGGCGCAGCTGGCGGGGGACGACGCCGCGCAGCCGCCACAGGACCAGGGCGTAGAACTTCATCTGGAACAACGCCTTCGCCTCGCCGATCTCGCGCGGCGCGGCACCGGTCTTGTAGTCCACGACCCGGATCTCACCCGTCGGGGCCACGTCCACGCGGTCGATGTAGCCGCGCAGCAGCACGCCCGACGGCAGCTCGGACTCGACCAGCAGCTCGCGCGACTCCGGTTCGAGGCGGCGCGGGTCCTCCAGTCCGAAGTAGCCGTCCAGCAGCTTCGTGGCGGACGCGAGCCACTCCGCCTCCTCCTCGCCGCCGGAGACCTCGAACAGCGTCGCGAACTCCGGGCGTTCGGCCCGCACCCGCTCCCAGGCGGGCGCGATCATCGAACGGGCGCGGTCGGGGACCCGCTCGGCGGCGGGCAGCGCGAACAGATCCTCCAGCACCGCGTGCACGACCGTGCCCCGCACCTGCGCCTTCGTCGGTCGCTCCGGCAGCCGGTCCACCGCGCGGAAGCGGTAGAGCAGCGGGCACTGCTTGAAGTCCCCTGCCCGCGACGGCGACAGCGCGGGCCTGCGCAACGTGGTGCTCATGATTTGCACCCTAGGACAGGGGTCTGACAATTCCGCGCGGGCCACCAGACCGCGAGATCACACCGCGCGATCTACAGTGCACCCGTGGCCACGCGGATCAGCGAGAAAGAGGGTGGCCTGCTGCTGTTCCGGGTGGCGGGCATCCCGGTGCTGCTCGCGCCGTCGTGGTGGGTCGGCTCGGCGATCGTGGTGGCGTTCTACGCACCCCTGGTCGACGACCTCGCGCCCGGCACGCCTCCCGCGATCGGTCTGCTGCTCGCGGCGCTGTTCGCGATCTTCCTCGGGCTGAGCGTGCTGGCCCACGAGCTCGGCCACTGCGTCGCGGCACTGCGCCTGGGCCTGCCGGTCAGAAGACTCCGCCTGTACCTGCTGGGCGGGATGTCGGAGATCATGCGCACCCCCGGCAAACCCAGCCACGAGGGCGTGGTCGCCGGCGCGGGGCCCGCGGTGTCGGTCGTGCTGGCCGTGCTGTTCGGCATCGGCGCGTTCGTCATGGAGCCCAGCAACGTCATCTGGCTGCTCGTCGCCCAGATCGCCGCCGCCAACGTCGCGGTGGCCGTGTTCAACCTCCTGCCCGGCCTTCCGCTCGACGGCGGCCGGATCGTGCGAGCCGGTGTGTGGGCCGTGACCGGGCAACGCGCGACGGGCACGCGGGTCGCCGTGGTCGGCGGGTTCGCGGTGGCGTTCGCGCTCGTCATCTGGGCGCTGTACGGCATCGCGGAAGGCGCGGAAGACCGTTGGCTGCGTTTCGGTGTGTGCGTGCTCACGGCGTGGGTCGTCGTCGCTGGCGCACGTGGTGAGCTCGCCAGCGAACGCCGCCGCACGTGGCCCGCCGGCGTCACGCTCAACGACCTGATCCTGCCCGTGCTCCAGCTGCCGGCCGAAAGCCCCGTGGCGGACGCGCTAAGCACGAGCGCGGGCCGCGGTGTGGTGCTGGTGCGCGCCGACGGCGTCGCGGCCGGGCTGCTCGACACCGAGGCCGCCCGCGAGCTGGCCGCCGCGAGCCCGTTCGCGCCCGCCGAGCAGGCCGCGGAGCCGATCCTGCCGGAGACCGTGCTGCTCGCCGACGAGCCGGGCGAGGAGATCGTGGAACGCGTCCAGGGCACCGCCGCGTGGCAGTTCCTGGTCGTCGACCTGGAGGGCCGCCCTGCCGGTGTGCTGCGCAGGGAGGACCTGCGTGCGGCCATTGAGAAGGGCGTTTGACACCATTGCGCGGTGATTAGCGCAAGTGGACCGTTCCAGCCGGGTGACCGGGTTCAGCTGACCGACCCCAAGGGCCGGCACTACACGGTCGTCCTCGAGCCCGGCAAGGAGTACCACACCCACCGCGGCGCCATCCCGCACGACCTGCTGCTCGGGCAGCCGGAGGGGTCCGTGGTGCAGTCCGTGGGCGGCACGAACTTCCTGGCGCTGCGCCCGCTGCTGCCGGACTACGTGCTGTCGATGCCGCGGGGCGCGCAGGTGATCTACCCGAAGGACGCCGCGCAGATCTGCATGTACGGCGACATCTTCCCCGGCGCGCGGGTGCTGGAGGCGGGTGCGGGTTCCGGCGCGTTGTCCTGCTCGCTGCTGCGCGCGGTGGGGGAGAAGGGCAGCGTCCAGTCCTACGAGGTGCGCGACGACCACGCGGTCCACGCGATCCGCAACGTGGAGACGTTCTTCGGCGAACGCCCCGGCAACTGGTCGATCACCGTCGACGACGTGAAGAACCACGAGGGCGAGGTCGACCGGGTCATCCTCGACATGCTCTCGCCGTGGGAGGTCCTGCCCACGATCGCGAAGAACCTCATCCCCGGCGGCGTCCTGGTCGTCTACGTCGCCACGACCACGCAGCTGTCCGTCGTCACCGAGGCGTTGCGCGAGATGACGTGCTGGACCGAGCCGCACGCGTGGGAGACGCTCGTGCGCCCGTGGCACGTCGTCGGCCTCGCCGTGCGCCCGGAGCACCGGATGATCGCGCACACCGCGTTCCTGCTGACCACCCGCAGGCTCGCCGAGGGCGTGACGGCCCCGAAGCCGCAGCGCCGTCCCAGCAAGGGCTGAGAACAGCAGGAAGGGGGTCCCTCCGGCCGGAGGGACCCCCTTCGCTCACAACGTCAGTTGGACGGCTTCGGGAGCTTCAGGTCCTTGACGAGCTGGCAGTACTTCCACTTGCCAGACTCCTTCTTGAACGTGTAGTCGACGTCCACGTTCTGCGTCTTGCCGCCGAAGGTCGCGACACTGTTGATCTTGACCTTCGCCGTGTCGCCGGACACGGTGGCGCCCTTGTAGGTCAGCTTCGGCACCGGCAGCTTCTTGAGCTCCTCGGCGAGCTTCTTCTGGTCCTCGGTGGCGTTCCTCTCGAGCTCCGCCGCCTCGTCGAGCGCCGCCTTGCACATCAGCGACTTGGCCTTGCTCTCGTTGCGCGAGGTCGCCGCGCCGATGTACTCCTCGGCGACCTTCTTGACGTCGGCATCGTCGTTGCCGCCCGACTTGCCGGAGTCGCTGCTGCCCGGGTCGGACGACGCGCTGTTGCCGGAGTCGCCCGAGTCGCTGCCGGAGAGCAGGACCGCGGCCGTGATGCCGCCGCCGACGAGGACCAGCACACCGATGACGACGCCGATGATCAGGCCGGTGTTGCTCTTCTTGGGCGGCGGGCCGCCGTAGCCGGGGCCGCCGAAACCGGGCTGCTGCTGGCCGTACGGACCGGGCTGGCCGTAGGGGCCCTGCTGCCCGAAACCGCCGCTGGGCGGCTGCTGCTGAAAACCGCCGCTGGGCGGGCCCTGATGGCCGAACGGGTCCTGCTGCGGCTGGCCGTAACCGGGCTGGGGTGCGCCGTAGCCCGGCTGCGGGGGCTGCTGGCCGTAGCCCGGCTGGGGCTGGCCGTATCCGGGCTGCGGCTGCTGGCCGTAACCCGGCTGCTGCGGCGGCTGCTGCCCGTACGGACCACCGGGCTGCGGCTGCTGCCCGTGCGGACCGGGCTGCTGCGGCGGGTAGGTCATCGGAAATCCCCCGAACTGGATGAGGTTGTGGTGCCTGGCATGCGTTTCTGGTGGTGACGCGTCAGTCGGTGGAGCGGCTCTCCTTGACCGTGGACTTGCCGCACACGAGCCAGCCGGAGTCCTTCTTCTGCAGCGTCATGCTGTACAGGATGAAGCCCTTCTCACCCTTGGCGTTCACCAGGTCGTCCATGCGCAGGTCGAAGGTACCGGTCTCACCTGACACGGCCACCTTGCTCACCGTAACCTTCGGGGCCGTCTGCGGGGGCTGTTGCGCACCCTGACCGTCCTTGATGAAGCCGGGGCACGCGACCTCGGTGAACTTGCTCGCCGACATCGTGCCCTCCTTCAGCGACGCGAGCATGACGTCGCCGAACTTCTTGGCCGCCGTCTCCGCCGCCTTGTCCGAGCCACCGTTCTTGCTGTCGGTGGTGGAGGTCTTGGGGCTGCTGGTGGCGGTGCCGGAGCTCTCCGTCGTGTCCGTCGTGTCCGACGTGGCCTGCGGTGCGGCGGTCTTGGGCTCGTCGTCGCCGCTGAGCAGGACCGCGGCGGTGATGCCGCCGCCGACGACCACGACCACGGCGGCGATGGCGCCGATGATCAGGCCGGTGTTCTTCTTCTTGGGTGGCGGCGGACCGCCGTACCCGCCGAACCCCGGCTGCTGGCCGTACGGGCCGTGCTGCGGGTATCCGCCGCCCTGCTGGCCGAACGGCGGCTGCTGCGGCTGGCCGTACGGGCCGGGCTGCTGCCCGTGACCGGGCTGCGGCGGCTGGCCCCAGCCCGGTTGCGGCTGCTGGCCGTACCCCTGCTGCGGCGGCTGCTGGCCGTGCGGACCGCCCGGCTGCGGCGGGTAGGTCATCGGAAACCCCCAGGTGCTCGTGCAGTGATCTTTCCGCTGCACATTGTGGTGCTTGAGCCGGAAACGCGCGGTCGAATGGGCATCATCGGCGCGGCCGGGCGGCCGCGCGCTCCGCGTCCGGTTTCCGGGAGGTCACGCGGAGGTCCTGGCTGATAACGATTGCGGCACTCCGGCGGGAATCGAGTGCGATGCACTGCGCTGTCGGGTGGTGCGCCGGTTGCGCCGGCGAGACCACCCGGTTGGCCGCAGGCCCGCTGGACGCACTGGAGCCCCGCTCGAGCGGGACCTCCGACGAACGAGAACGGGGTGGGTAGCGGTGCGTGACCGCCGATCGGAGCACGGTGTGGTCCACCTGGTGGGATCACGACACGTTCGTGCTCGTTGCCGGACCGTGAACCGTACCAAGCGTGCCTGCGGTCACCCGAGGGTGGTCGCGCAACGTGGGGAAGGATCACCCGAGCCGGTGTCCCGATGACCCTCTCCTCGGACTTCTCGCAGGTCGGCGGGCGTATCGCGACACGAAGGACCGGTGGTGGTTTCCGGGACGCACGGTAGTGGGAAGCCGGGCGAACCGGACACCGGGATGGAGCAGTTGACCTCTGTTGGAGGTGGGACCGTTGCGTCACACGAGCGAAGATGATGTTGTGAGTACCCCATTTTGTCGGTGATCGCCGGTACCGTAATCGGTACGAACACGGGAGGAGGGTGCCGACATGCAGCACGGTCATCCCGGCAGCCAACCCGATGAGGGTGGCGAGCTGAACCAGGGCAACAATTCTGCTGAGTTGAACGCGCAGATCAGGTTCCTCGAGGACGAGATCGCGTCGTTGCGCCGCAAGCTGACCGAGTCCCCCCGCCACGTGCGGCTGCTGGAGCAGCGGCTGGCGGAGGCGACCGAACGAGTCAGCCAACTGACCGAGCGAAACACGAAGCTCATAGACACCCTCCGCGAAGCACGAAGCCAACTGCTCGCGCTGCGTGAGGAGGTCGACCGGCTGGCCCAACCCCCCAGCGGGTACGGCGTCTTCATGGCGCGGTTCGACGACGGGACGGTGGACGTCTTCACGTCCGGCCGCAGGATGCGGGTCGCCGTGTCCCCGGCGGTCGAGCCGGAGAAGCTCTCCTTCGGCCAGTCCGTGCGCCTCAACGAGGCGCTCACGGTCGTCGAGGCCGGCGGGTTCGAGCGGTCGGGTGAGGTCTGCGCACTGCGGGAGGTGCTCTCCGAGGAAGGGGAGGACCAGATCGCGCGGGCGCTGGTCGTCGGCCACGCCGACGAGGAGAGGGTGGTCTGGCTCGCCCAGCCGCTGCTCGACTCGCCGCTGAAGCCGGGCGACTCGCTGCTCGTCGACTCGAAGGCGGGCTTCGCCTACGAGCGGGTGCCCAAGGCCGAGGTCGAGGACCTCGTGCTCGAAGAGGTCCCGGACATCGACTACTCCGACATCGGCGGTCTGTCCCGGCAGATCGAGCAGATCCGCGACGCGGTGGAGCTGCCGTTCCTGCACGCGGACCTGTTCCGCGAGTACGAGCTGCGCCCGCCCAAGGGCGTGCTGCTCTACGGCCCTCCCGGCTGCGGCAAGACGCTCATCGCCAAGGCCGTCGCGAACTCGCTCGCCAAGAAGGTGCGCGAGATCCGCGGGGAGACCGACAAGCAGGCGAAGTCGTACTTCCTCAACATCAAGGGTCCCGAGCTCCTCAACAAGTTCGTCGGTGAGACCGAGCGGCACATCCGCCTGATCTTCCAGCGGGCTCGTGAGAAGGCCTCAGAGGGCACCCCGGTGATCGTGTTCTTCGACGAGATGGACTCGATCTTCCGCACCCGCGGCTCCGGCGTGTCGTCCGACGTCGAGACGACGATCGTGCCCCAGCTCCTCAGCGAGATCGACGGCGTCGAGGGCCTGGAGAACGTCATCGTCATCGGCGCCTCCAACCGCGAGGACATGATCGACCCGGCGATCCTGCGGCCAGGCCGCCTCGACGTGAAGATCAAGATCGAGCGGCCCGACGCCGAGGGCGCGAAGGACATCTTCAACAAGTACCTGACGCCGAACCTCCCGCTGCACGCCGACGACCTCGCCGAGTTCGGCGGGGACCCGAAGGCCTGCATCGAGGGCATGGTGCAGCACACCGTCGAGCGCATGTACGAGGAGTCCGAGGACAACCGGTTCCTGGAGGTCACCTACGCCAACGGTGACAAGGAGGTCCTGTACTTCCGGGACTTCAACTCCGGCGCCATGATCCAGAACATCGTCGACAGGGCCAAGAAGGCGGCGATCAAGTCGCTGCTCGACACCAAGCAGCCCGGCCTCTCGGTCCGGCACCTGCAGGCGGCCATCGTCGACGAGTTCGCCGAGAACGAGGACCTGCCGAACACCACGAACCCCGACGACTGGGCACGCATCTCGGGCAAGAAGGGCGAGCGGATCGTCTACATCCGCACGCTCGTCACCGGGAAGAACCAGGAGGCGGGCCGGGCGATCGACACGGCCACGAACACCGGCACCTACCTGTAGCACCGCTGGGAACGGCAACCGCCCCGGTCGCGTCTCGCGACCGGGGCGGTTCCGCGCAAAGCCCACCGCCACCGGCGGCCGACTGCCTAGACTCCCGTTCGGGGGTTCACCATGAGGCGCATCTGGTACGTCGTGGGAGCACTGGGGATTGTCACCGCGCTGGCCTACGCCCGCGACGTGGCGGACCCGGTCGTCATCGCCGGAACACCGGCACCGCTGTCGGCCGAGTCGATGCGCGTCCTCGTGGACGAGGCCTGCGAACGGCCACCCGGCTACCGGTTCGGCACGCTGCAGCGGGTGCGGGACAGCGTGCTGGAGGTGGGTGTCATCACCACCGGCACCGCCGGCGAGTTCGTCGTCTGCACCGTCTCCGGCACCGGGAAGAGCACGTCGAAGGTCAGCACACCCGGCGCCGAGCACGTTCTCGGTCGCATGGGCCTGATCTGGGACGACGACGAGCGTCTCGAGGTGGGCCGGATCGCCCCCGGCATCGCCGCCCTCGAGTTCGTGCTGCCGAGCGGAAAGGTCGTCAAGGCCGAGCTGTACGGCGAGGTCTTCCTCTGCCGCGTCGACGAGAAGTTCACCGTCGTGCGGATCCGGGCCTACGACGCGGCCGGCGGTCTCCTGCACGACGGCTTGATCTAGGGGAGACCGGCACCACCTGTGAGGCACCACCGACCGCCTCGGCCGCGCGGCCGAGGCGGTTCCTGTTCACACGGCCACGCGGCGCCGGGCAGTGGTGGTGAGCGCCGCGACCAGCGCCGCCATCAGGACCCAGCCCGCCCAGCCGCTCAGGCCCAGCGACCACGGGTCGGGCGCGGCGAGCTCCGACGCGTCGGTGAGGGCGACGTTCACGAAGGCGATCACCAGGGTGTTGTTCGCCGCGTGGACGACTGAGCACGCCCACACCGAGTTCGTGTGCAGCCGAACCATGCCGAGCAACGTGCCGAGCAGCACGGTGAACACCGCGAACGGGACGAACGCGGCCAGCGACCCGACATAGCCCGGTAGGTGCCACACGGCCCAGATGACGCCGCTCAGTCCGAACGCGCCCCACCTGCCGAACCGCATCAGCCGCGGCAGCAGGAAACCGCGCCAGCCCCATTCCTCGCAGAACGCGAGGGGCAGCACCAGCAGGAAGAGCAGCCCCGCCTTGGCCAGCGCCGCCGCCATGACCTCACTGGTCGGTCCAGCGCCGTGGACCTGATGGAGTCCGGAGAACCCCGTCACGTCCAGCCGCACGCTGATGAGCACGGCGAGCAGGGCGAGGCCGAGGAACGCGGCGAGTGCCACGGCGCTCTGACCCACGACCCGCCTCGCCGGCTGCCGGGTGAGGCCGGTGTCGGCGAGTCCGAACCGGCGCACGGTGACGAGCACCGCCAGCCCGACGCCGAGCATCCCTCCCGGCGCGACGACGTCCACGCCCGTTGCCAGGCGCAGCAACGACAGCAACCACGGGATCGTGAACGCGATCCCCAGGAACGTCCACACCGGACGGCTCACGTGACGGCCTCCAACGCCGCGATGACGTCGTCCGGCGCGGTCACCAGTACCTCGCCGTACCCCTCGGTGACGACCCACACCGCCGTCCGTCCACTTCGGACGGCCACGAGCTGCCGCCCGCGCCTGCCCCTCCAGATCCCCGCCTTGCCGACCCCCGCCACCTCGGCCCCGGCGATGCGCACGCCGTGCGGTGTGAGGAACGGGTGCGGTTCCCGTCGCACCGCCTTGATCGCCTCCAGTGGCACCTCGAGGCGCCGCCGCCAGGTGAAGATCCGCTCCCACGCGGTGAACTCGACGACGAGCCTGCCGTCGTGGACCTCCGTCTTGGCCATGAGCCACTCCCTCTCCAGATGAGCGTCTGTTCTATTACTTGTATAACAGATAGACTTGAGGTCGTGCTACTGACGATCGACCTCGACAGCGACACGCCGATCTACCAGCAGATCCGCGACCGGGTGGTGGAAGCCGTCGCGACCGGGGCGTTGAAGGCGGGCGACCCGCTGCCGTCCACGAGGCAGCTCGGGGTCGATCTCGGCATCAACTTCCACACCGTCAGCAAGGCCTACGACCTGCTGCGCCAGGAGGGGGTGATCCGGATCAACCGCAAGAGCGGTGCGGTCGTGCGGCGCGACCACACGACCGGACCACCGGACGCGGGATTCGCGGAGACGTGGCAGTCCCGGCTGCGCACCCTGCTCGCCGAGGCGACGACGCAGGGGCTCACCCGTGAGGACGTGCTCGGACGCAGCGAGGAAGTGCTGGACGGGTTCGCCGGGGGAGGACGGGCATGACCGTGCAGATCGGCTGGATCGTCCTCGTGACGGCGGGGTTCCTGGTGCTGCCGGCGACGGCGAGGCCCACGCTGCCGTTCGGAGTCCGCGTGCCGCACGGGAGGACGGGAGAGCTGAGGCCCATCCGCGTGGGCTACCGGGTCGCTGTCGCCGTGTCCGGGGTGCTCGCCGCCGCCGGCACGCTCCTCGGTGAGACCTGGCTCCTGGCCGCGCTCGTCGTCGCCTGCCTGCTCGCGCACTGGGCCGCGGCGGGCCTCGTCAGCCGGGTCAAGCGGTCCTGGCCCCAGATCCGGCAGGGCGTCACCACCGACACGAGCCTGCGCACCGATCCGGTCCGGTTGCCGTGGGCGGCGCTGGTGCCCGCCGCGGTGGTCGTCAGCGGCACGGCGGTCCTCGGCCTGGTCCGGGACACGCCCTGGGAGGCGTTCTGGCCGGTGACGAACCAGGTCGTCGTGCTGGTGATCGGCGTCTTCGCGGCGGTGGCCCTCCCACGTGCGCGCCCCGAGCTCGACGCCGCACGGCCGGAAAGCTCCGCACGGTCCTATCGCGCCTATCTGACCGGGACCGTGCGGATCGTCGCTGTGCTGACCACAGCCGTGATCGCCGCACTGGCCGTGAAGGCGTTGCAGCTGTGGGAAATCATGTCAGGGCCGGCTTGGACCGTGCTGGCGGCCGTTCCGTTCGCGGGAGCGGTCGTCTGGCTGGTCCGGGCCGGCGACGCCGGACACCGCCTCGACCGCGATGACACCGAGGACAGCGGTGTGGCGCAACGCGATGACGACCGCCACTGGCACGTCGGCGGTCTGGTGTACGCGAACCGCGCCGACCCGGCGCTGCTCGTGCACCAGCGCGTCGGCTCGCGGTGGACGCTCAACCTCGGCCACCCCGCGTCGTGGCTGACGCTGGCCGCGCTGCTCGTCGTGGCGCTGCTAGCGGACTAGCCCCGACTCGTAAGCCGCGATGACCAGCTGCGCCCGGTCCCGTGCGTGCAGCTTCGCCAGCAGGTTCCCGATGTGCGTCTTCACCGTCCCGGTGCTGACGTGAAGCCGAGCCATGATCTCCGCGTTCGACAGCCCGCGGGCGATCAACGTCAGCACCTCCTTCTCCCGCTCGGTCAGCACCTCCAGCCCGCGCACCGACGGCGCGGACTGTTGCCGCACGAACTCCGCGATCAGCTGCCGGGTGACCGACGGCGACAGCAGCGACTCACCGGACGCCACCACCCTGATCGCGTCCAGCAGCTCGGTGGGAGGCGTGTCCTTCAGCAGGAACCCCGACGCACCGGCGCGCAACGCGCCGAACACGTACTCGTCCAGGTCGAACGTGGTCAGCACCAGCACGCGCGGCCCGTCGAGCAGCCGCGTGGCCTCGATGCCGTCCATCTCCGGCATGCGGATGTCCATCAGCACGACGTCCGGCTCCAGCTCCGAGACGAGCTCGACCGCCTCGGCTCCGGTGCCGGCCTCGCCCACCACGGTCAGGTCCGGTTCGTTGTCCACCAACAGCCGGAAGCTGGCCCGCAGCAACGCCTGGTCGTCGACGATCAGCACCCTGGTCATCGGATCGGCAGCTCCGCGTGGACCCGGAACCCGCCCTCGGAGCGTTGTCCCGCGCTGAACGTGCCGCCGTACACCGCCACGCGTTCCCTCATCCCGATCAACCCGTGTCCCGTCCCCAGCTCCCGCACCCCGGGACCGTCGTCGGCGACGTCGATCACCACGGCCTCCGGTGTCACGTCCACCAGCACCGTGCACGACGCGGGTGCCGCGTGCTTCACGACGTTGGTCAGCGCCTCCTGCACGATCCGGTACGCCGACAGCGCGATCCCCTCCGGCACCACCGTCCCACCCGTCACCTCCAGCGTGACGCGCACCCCGGCGAGTGACGCGCGGTCGGCGAGGTCGGGCAGGCCGTCGAGGCCGGGGGAGGGGGCCAGGTCGGCGTCGGAGCGCAGCACACCCAAGAGCCCGCGCATCTCCGTCAGGGCCGTGCGGCTCGTTTCGGAAATGACCTGCAACGCCTCGTAGGCGTGCTCAGGTGAACGCACGTGCGCGGCGTTGCCGGCCTGCACGGCGATCAGGGAGAGGTTGTGCGCCACCACGTCGTGCAGCTCGCGGGCGATGCGCAGGCGTTCGTCGGCCAGCGCCTGCTCGGCCTGCTGAGCGCTCTCCCGGAGCAGCATCGAGCGGCGCAGCCGGGTGGTGTAGCCGATGGCCCACACCGACCCCAGCGCGGCGGCACCGACGAGCACGTTCTCGGGTTCACCGCCGGAGACCCCGCTGGTGGCGACGACGGTCACCAGGAGTGCGACCAGCGACCAGGTGCGGTCGCGGTCGACCGCCACCGTGTAGAGCGCGAAGCAGACGGCGCCGACCGGGGCGCCGAGCGCCACGACGGGCAGCACCTGGGTCATCACCACGGCCACCGTCGCGGCGGTGGTCACCACCAGCGCGGTCATCGGCCACCACCGCCGGACGGCGACGGGAACGGCGACGAGGCCCGCCAGGGGCACCGCGACGAACGGCGACGCGTGCACGTGCGGTTCGAGCATCGCGTAGGTGACGAGCACCCAGATCACCAGCGCGGCCGCCGCGTCGACCAGGTAGAGGTGGAGTTTCGCCATCACGGGTCGACCGTAACGAGCCGGGGCAGCACGCGCCTCGGACCACGGTCCGATTCCCGGGATCGGAGCACGGGCCGATCCGCGGCGGGACGAGAACCACCACCCTCGTCGGCATGATCGAGGTGCGGAACCTGACGAAGAGATACGGGGACACGACGGCGGTCGACGGCCTGTCGTTCACCGTCCAACCTGGACTGGTGACGGGCTTCCTCGGCCCCAACGGCGCCGGCAAGTCCACGACGATGCGCATGATCGTCGGCCTGGACCGGCCCAGCGGGGGCGAGGCGCTGGTCGGCGGGCGGCGGTACGCGGACCTCGACCAGCCGCTGCGGCACGTCGGCGTGCTGCTCGACCCGGCGGCGGTCCACCACGGCCGCCGTGCGCTCGACCACCTGCGCTGGCTCGCCGCCAGCAACGGGATCGACCAGCAGCGCGCGGTCGAGCTGCTGGAGCAGGTCGGGCTGGGAGGCGTGCGGCACAAGAGGATCCGGGCGTTGTCGCTCGGCATGAAGCAACGGCTCGGCGTCGCGGCGGCACTGCTGGGCGACCCGCGGGTGCTGATGTTCGACGAACCGGTCAACGGCCTGGACCCCGAGGGCGTGCGGTGGATCCGCGACCTCATGCGGTCGCTGGCGGACGAGGGGCGCACGGTCTTCGTGTCCAGCCACCTGATGAGCGAGATGGCGCTCACGGCCGACCACGTCGTGATCGTCGCAAGAGGACAGCTGGTCAAGGAGACACCGACGGAGGCGTTGACGCAGCACGGTTCCCTCGAAGACGCCTACCTGGAGCTCACCTCGGGGAGGGGACTGTGAAGAACGCGCTCACCGCGGAGTGGCTGAAGCTCCGGACCGTCCGCGGGCCGTGGGGCCTGGTCCTCGCCATCGGGCTGATGGTGGTCGTCGGCGCGTTGCTGTCGTGGCTGATCGTCGCCGACTACGACACCTCGCCGCCCGCCGAGCAGGCGAGGTTCGCCTCCGCCGACAGCAGTGTGGTGATCACGCCGGTCGTCCAGTTCCTCGTGGCCGCGCTCGGCGCCCTGGTCGCCACCTCCGACCCGCGGCTCACCGCACTGACCGCCGTGCCGAACCGGAAACGCTTGCTGGCGGCCAAGACCGCGCTCGTGGCGACCGCGGCCATGGTGCTCGGCGCCGTCACGCTCGCGCTCAGCGTCGGCACCAGCTGGCTGGTCATGGGGGACCGGCCGCCGCCGATCGCGCCGTGGGACGACCTCGGCGACGTGCTGCCGTGGGCGGGCGCGGCGGTCCTGTCCATCCTCGTCACCGGCCTGGTCGGCCTCGGGCTGGGGCTCGCGGTGCGGTCGACGGCCGTCGCGATCGTGGTCGTCGGCGTGCTGCTGTGGGGACTTCCCGCGATCACGCCGATGCTGCCCGACCCGTGGAACGTCGACGCGTCCGCGGTGATGGTCCCGTACCTGGTGTGGGAGGTGGCGGGCGTCGTCAACGACCCGCCCCTCGCGCCGTCAGCCGCTGTTGCTGTTTTGATGCTTTACGCACTGGTGACTCTCGGTACCGGAACTGTCGCTCTTCTGCGACGAGATGCTTGACGCACTCCGGAGGCGGCTTTAAGGTCATCCATACCTTTAATCGGTAAGGAAACTTACCTAACTAATCCGTCGCCAGCAGTCCGAGAGGAGATGCTGAATGGCTTGGCAGAAGTCTGTGGTGGCGCTCGCCGCGGCAGTCGTGCTCCCCCTGACCGGTGTGATGGCAGGCAGTTCAGTCGCTGCCGCACCCGCGGGCGACGTCTCCGCGGCCGCGCTGCCGCCGGGTTCGCCCGCGGCGGTCAACGGCCAGCTCAGGGTGTGCGGCGTCAAGCTGTGCAACAAGAACGGCAAGCAGATCCAGTTGCGCGGCATGAGCACGCACGGCATCCAGTGGTACTCCCAGTGCGTCAAGACCGCGTCCCTGGACGCGCTCGCCAACGACTGGAAGGCGGACATCCTCCGCATCTCGATGTACATCCAGGAGGGCGGCTACGAGTCGAACCCCCGGAAGTTCACCGACATGGTGCACGGGTACATCGAGGAGGCCACCAAGCGCGGCCTGTACGCGCTGGTCGACTGGCACCAGCTCTCGCCGGGCGACCCGAACCACAACACCGCCCGCGCCAAGACGTTCTTCAACGAGATCGCGCAGCGGCACAAGGACAAGACGAACATCATCTACGACATCGCGAACGAGCCGAACGGCGTCACGTGGTCGCGGGTGAAGTCTTACGCGGAGGCCGTCATCCCGACGATCCGCGCCCAGGACCCGGACAGCCTCGTGCTCGTGGGCACGCACGGCTGGTCGACGTTCGGCCTGTCCGACGGCAAGGACATCAACGAGGTCAGCCGCAACAAGGTCAACGCCTCGAACCTGATGTACACGTTCCACTTCTACGCGAAGGACCACCGCGACTCGTACCTCAACGCGTTGCGCACGGTCTCGAGCCAGGTGCCGGTCTTCGTCACCGAGTTCGGTTCGCAGGAGGCCTCCGGTGACGGTCCGAACGACTTCACCATGGCGAACAAGTTCATCACGTTCATGAAGGAGGCCAAGATCTCCTGGACGAACTGGAACTTCTCCGACGACCACCGCACGGGTGCGGTGTTCAAGAGCGGCACGTGCTCCGGCAGCAGCTTCGCCGGTGAGGGCCCGCTGAAGGACGCCGGCAAGTGGGTGCGCAACCACATCCGCACCGCCGACGACTTCTGATGATCTCCGGTTGACCGACCCCGGCGGGTCACGTGAACGGCGGTCCCACCAGGGGCCGCCGTTCCTCGTCGCAGGCGCCGTTTTACGGTAGTCGGCATGGCACAGCTGGCACTCGGTCTCGCTTCCCTCGGTCGTCCCGCGTACATCAACCTCGGCCGTGAGGACGCGTTGCCCCAGGTGCGGGACGTGGACGCCATGCGCGCGCAGTGCCACCTCGTGCTCGACGAGGCGTACGCGCTGGGTGTCCGATGGGTCGACGCGGCGCGGTCCTACGGGTTGTCCGAGCAGTTCCTGAGCGAGTGGCTGCCCGGCCACGACGACGTCACCGTCTCCAGCAAGTGGGGCTACGCCTACACCGCGGACTGGCGGCCGGACGCGCAGGTGCACGAGGTCAAGGAGCACTCGCTGGCGCGCTTCACCCAGCAGTGGCGGGAGACCACGGCGTTGCTGCCGCGCGTGGACCTCTACCAGGTGCACTCGCTGACCGCCGACAGCCCGTTGTTCGACGACCGGGCGCTGCAGGAGGCGATGGTCGCGACCGGTGTGCCGCTCGGGTTCTCCACCTCCGGCCCGAACCAGGCCGACGCCATCCGCAAGGCGCTCGACCTCGGGATCTTCACCTCCGTCCAGTCCACCTGGAACGTGCTGGAGACCTCCGCCGCGGCCGCTCTCGGCGAGGCGCACGCCGCCGGGCTCAAGGTGATCATCAAGGAGGGCATGGCGAACGGCCGGCTCGCCGTGCGGGCACCGGAAGCCGTTGCCGTGCAGGCGAAGGAGCTCGGCGTCGGCACGGACGCGGTCGCGCTGGCCGCCGTGGCCCACCAGCCGTGGGTGGACGTCGTGCTGTCCGGTGCGGCGAGCCCGGAGCAGCTGCGGTCCAATGCGGAGGCCATGACCGTCGAGGTCGTGCTGCCGGACCTGTCCGAGCCGGCCGAGGAGTACTGGGCGACGCGCGCCGCCCTCACCTGGAACTAGTGCGGCGCAACCACTCCCGGCCGATCGCGCGCCCGTCCGGCACCAGCGGCCAGCCGGGGTCCTCGATCTTGCCGCGCAGCTCGGCCGCGTCCATCCACCCGCCCCACGCGACCTCCTCCGGCTGGTGGGTGAACGGCCCGTCGTAGTGCGTCTCGTAGACCCACGCGTGGTAGCGGGTCAGGTCGTCGACGTAGATGGTCTGGAAGAGCGGCGTGAGCGGGGCCTCGACGCCGAGCTCCTCGCGCAGCTCGCGGGCCGCCGCCTCGTCCGGGGTCTCGCCGGAGTCGATCACGCCGCCCGCCGCGTAGTCGTAGAGGCCGGGGAAGACGTCCTTGGTGTCGGTGCGGCGGTGCACGTAGACGCGTTCGCCGTCGGTGGAGAACACCACGGTCAGGACGCAGCCGTGCCAGAGGTTCTCGGCGCGCATCCGTTCGCGCGTCACCTCGCCGATGACGTTCGCGTCCTCGTCGTAGAGGTTGATCATCCCGTGTCCTCCTGTGGTCGTACGCGAGCTTGCTACCCCAGTCCGACGCCCGCTGATCGCCCTCCTTCCTACCTTCGGGACCGTCAGACGTCACCGAGGAGGATTCGTGTCCACTTCCCTGCGGCTCGGCGTCGCCGAGTTCCGCGCCCGGCCGGGCCGCGCGCTGCTGCCCGGCGTCGCGCTCGTCGTCGGCGTGGCCTGCCTGCTGGCCGCCCTGGTGCTGAGCGACGCGCTCACCAGGTCGGTCGACGAGGGCGCGCCCCTCACCCCGTCGTCGGTGAGCCACGTGGTGGACGTCAAGCAGCAGCCGTTCGACCCCTCGGCCACCGGTGCGCAACCCACCGGCCCGAAGCTGGACGACGCGTTGCTGGCCAAGCTCTCCTCGGTCGGCCGGGCGGTGCCGGTGCAGGTGGCGCAGGCGGACCTGCTGGACGCGAACGGCAGGGCCGGGCAGCACCGGGCCGAGGTGCACGTGCAGCAGCCGGACCTGGTGCGCTGGCCGCTGGCCGAGGGCAAGGCCCCGGCGGCGGACGGCGAGGTCGCCGTCGACAAGATCACCGCCTACGAACGCGGCCTGAAGCCCGGCGACAAGGTCAAGCTCGCCTCCGCGGACGGCAAGCCGGTCGAGGTCACCGTCAGCGGGGTGATGAAGAAGGGCGGGATCGACTCGCGGCCGATCATGGTCGCCGGTCCGGACCTGGCACGTGAGCTCGACCCGCAGCCGTTCACCAAGGAGGTCTGGGTGCTCGGCGGCAACCGCGACGCGGTGAAGGCCGCCGCGGGTGCGTCGTACGTGGTGTGGGACCCGGCGCCGGACGCCGACAAGATCGGCAACGAGCTGACGTTCATCCTGCTGCCGTTCAGCGTGCTGGCGCTGGCGACGGCGGTGTTCGTCGCGGCGGCCACGTTCCGGGCGGTCTACGCGCAACGTCAGCGGCAGACGGCGCTGCTGCGGTGCATCGGCGCCCAGCGGGGGCCGTTGGTGCGCAGGAGCCTGTTCGAGGCGTTGGTGACGGGTGCGCTGGCGGGCATCGGTGGTGCGTTGCTCGGCGGGCCGATGGCGTGGATCCTCGCCAGGACCTTCGACGTCACCGGCATCTCCGTGCTGTTCGGAGCGGTCGAGCTCAGCCCCGCCCTGCTGCCGTCCGTCGGGTACGTGATCCTCGGAGTTGTCGTCGCGGCGCTGTTGAGCGTGATGGCCGCTGTCCGGCCCGCGATCAACGCCGCGCGCGTGTCGCCTCTCGCCGCGTTGCGTGACGCGGAGAGCGAGGTGCCGCCACGGTCCGTGCGTCGTCTTCGGCTCGTGTTCGGCCTGCTGTTCATCAGCGGCGCGGCCCTCCTCGCACTGGCGGCCATCGCCGCCAAGGGGACCGCCGTCGCACCGCTCGCGGTCACGTTCTCCGCCATCGCCGCGGTGACGGGCCTGTTCTGGATCCTCGGGCCGGTCACGGTGCCGTTCATCGCGCGGTTGTTCGGCAAGATCGGCGGCAGTCGGTGGACGCAGTGGAAGCTCGCCGGCGCGGAGGTGCGCAGGATGCCGCAGCGGTCGGCGTCGGTCGCGCTGCCGTTGCTGCTGGCCAGCTCCATGGTGACGTTCTTCCTGGTCCTGCTGGGCACCGCGCAGGAGCTGACGTACTCGTTCGCCAACGAGGAGCGCCCGGACGCCACCGTGGTGGACGCGGGGGAGCGCCCGCTGCCGTCGATCCCGGCTCAGGACGGCGTGGCGGCCAGCGCGGTGCTGCACAAGGCGGAGAACGGCTCCGGTGTCGACCCGGAGGAGTTCAAGACCTGGCTGAAGGCGCAGAACGTGGCCGGGGCCGAGCAGCTGGTCGCCGGTACCGCGATCGTGCCGCTGCACTGGGAGGGCCGGCCGTTCGTCGAGTCCGACGGCAAGCAGTACAAGGTCGTCGGGACCGTTGCCGGCACGCTCACCGGGTACACGCCGATCCTCGGCGGCCTGACCACGGGACCCGCGGAGAAGGTCGTGGTCGCGCTCAAGCCAGGCACCGACCCGGCGAAGTTCCGGGCCGACCTGCAGGCCGCGCTGCCGAACAACCCGACGGTCATCGTGCAGACCGACGCCGACGAACGCGCCGAGGCGGACCGGTACATGCACCTGGGCACCGTGCTGATGATGGTGCTGCTGGGCCTGTCCGTGGCGGTCGCCGTGACGGGCATCGGCACCGCGCTGACGATCTCCGTCCAGGAACGCCGCAAGGAGCTCGCGCTGCGGCGCGCCTTGGGTGTCACTCAAGGCGGGCTGCAGGGCGGGGTCATCGCCGAAGCGGTCATGCTGGCCCTCGTCGGGGTGATCGGCGGCGGCGCGCTCGGGTTCGGTTACGCGTTGATCGCGATCCTGTCCATCGGGATCCCGCTGGTGCTACCGGCTCTCTCAGTGGTGTTGCCGCTGGTCATAGGCGCGCTGGCGGTCGTGGCGCTCGCGGTTGTCGCAGCATTCGGGCCTTCTCGTGGCGCATCCAGGATCCGTCCTGCCGCCGGACTGGCTTCCGGGTGAATAGGCTGAGGGGAGCTTCAACGTGAAGCTCCCCTCACGCCTTTGTCGGGGTCAGGTCATAAGGTGTTGCGCATGCGGCGGATCATGGGAACCGAGGTCGAGTACGGCATCGCGGTGCCGGGCGACGCGACCGCGAACCCGGTGCTCACTTCGACACAGGTGGTGCTCGCGTACGCGGCGGCGGCGGACATACCGCGCGCCAGGCGGGCGCGCTGGGACTACGAGGTGGAGTCGCCGCTGCGCGACGCCCGCGGGTTCGACCTGGGCTCGCCTGGTGGGCACCCGGCGGACTCCGACGTCGAGGACCTGGGCGCGGCGAACGTCATCCTCACCAACGGCGCGCGGCTCTACGTCGACCACGCGCACCCCGAGTACTCCGCGCCCGAGGTCACGAACGCGCGCGACGCGGTGATCTGGGACAAGGCGGGGGAGCGGGTGATGGAGGAGGCGGCGCTCAAGGCCGCCACCGTGCCCGGCCAGCCCCGGCTGCAGCTGTACAAGAACAACGTCGACGGCAAGGGCGCGTCGTACGGCACGCACGAGAACTACCTGATGCAGCGCTCGACGCCGTTCACGGCCGTCATCGCGGGCCTCACGCCGTTCTTCGTGTCGCGCCAGGTCGTGACCGGCTCCGGCCGCGTCGGCATCGGTGCCGCCGGTGAGGAGCCCGGCTTCCAGCTCTCCCAGCGCGCCGACTACATCGAGGTCGAGGTCGGCCTGGAGACCACGCTCAAGCGCGGCATCATCAACACGCGCGACGAGCCGCACGCGGACGCGGACAAGTACCGCCGCCTGCACGTCATCATCGGCGACGCGAACCTGGCCGAGTACTCCACCTACCTCAAGTGCGGCACCACCTCGCTGGTGCTCGACATGATCGAGGCCGGGCAGCGGTTCGACGACCTGCGGATGGTCGACCCGGTCCGCGCGGTGCACCAGATCAGCCACGACCCGACGCTCAAGACGAAGGTCGAGCTGACCGGCGGGCGCAAGTTCACCGGTCTGGACATCCAGTTCGCCTACCACGAGCGCGCCACCGCCTTCGTCGAGAAGGAGGGCACCGGCGACCGCGACGTGCTGCGGATCTGGGGCGAGGTGCTCGACGCGCTGGCCCGCGACCCCGCGGAGTGCGCCGACCGGCTCGACTGGGTGGCCAAGCTGCGGCTGCTCGAGGGCTACCGGCAGCGCGACGGCCTCGCCTGGGGTTCGGCCCGGCTCAACCTGGTTGACCTGCAGTACTCGGACGTGCGCCTGGACAAGGGCCTCTACAACCGCCTGGTCGCGCGCGGCTCGATGAAGCGCCTGGTCAGCGAGGAGGAGGTGCGCGCGGCCATCACCACCCCGCCGGAGGACACGCGTGCGTACTTCCGCGGCCGGTGCCTGGAGCGCTACCCCACCTCGGTCGCGGCCGCCTCGTGGGACTCGGTGATCTTCGACCTGGGTCGTGAGTCGCTCGTGCGAATCCCGACGCTGGAGCCGTTGCGCGGGACGAAAGCGCACGTCGGAGCCCTCCTGGAGGCTTCGGACACCGCCGAGCAGCTGGTGGATGCACTGACTCGCGGGTGATCGTCTACCCGAGTGGCTCACAATTTTTGTCGGTGCCGCTGGGTAGTGTTCTTGTCAGGCGAGTCAGTGGGAGGCCGAGATGTCCCAGGAACAGAAGCAGCGCCAGGGCGGTGGCGACGGCGACGACGGTGCCGAGGACGCCGCCGGAGCCGGTCAGGAACGTCGCGAGAAGCTCGGCGAGGACGTGGACGCGATCCTCGACGAGATCGACGACGTGCTGGAGGAGAACGCGGAGGACTTCGTCCGCGCATACGTGCAGAAGGGTGGTCAGTAGGCCTTCCTGGCCTGTTGACCACCTCGGGGACGGGAGAACAACCAACACATGGACCACAGCTCGACCGGGCGTTACCCGGCCGCGGCGTTGCCCCCGGCGTACCTGACGCCCGGCTCGTCGTCGTTCACCGACTTCCTGCGGGCGCAGGCACCGGACATGCTGCCTTCCGCCCGGAAGCTCCCGGAGGGGACCGTCCAGGCCCCGCACGGGACGACGATCGTCGCTGTCACCTACAAGGGTGGCGTCGTGATCGCCGGTGACCGGCGCGCGACGATGGGCAACGTCATCGCCCAGCGCGACATGAAGAAGGTCTTCGTGACCGACGACCACTCGGCCGTCGGCATCGCGGGCACGGCGGGCATCGCGATCGAGATCGTGCGGCTGTACACGGTCGAACTGCGGCACTACGAGAAGATCGAGGGCGTTCCGCTGTCGCTCGACGGCAAGGCGAACCGCCTCTCGGCGATGATCAGGGGCAACCTCGACGCGGCCATGGCCGGCCTCGCCGTGGTGCCCCTGTTCGCCGGGTACGACACGCACGCGGCGGACCCGGACCGCGCGGGCCGCATCGTGTCCTACGACGTCACCGGTGGCCGCTACGAGGAGTCGCAGGGCTACCAGGCCGTCGGCTCCGGCTCGCTCTTCGCGAAGTCGTCGCTGAAGAAGCTCTACGACCCCGACTCGGACGTCGAGGCGGCGATCCGCGTGGTCATCGAGGCTCTCTACGACGCGGCGGACGACGACTCGGCGACCGGCGGCCCCGACCCGGTCCGCCGCCTCTACCCGGTCGTGGTCACGATCAACGGCGTCGACGGCGCCGTCGAGGTACCGGAGTCGCAGGTCCAGACGGTCGCCGACGCGGTCGTCGAGGGCCGCCGGTCCCGCCCCTCAGGCTGAGTCCCCATCAGGTTCGACGTCAGGAGCACCACCCATGACGATGCCGCTGTACGCATCGGCAGAGCAGGTGATGCGCGACCGCTCCGAGTACGCCCGCAAGGGCATCGCCAGGGGTCGCAGCGTCATCGTGCTGAAGTACGCGGACGGCATTCTGTTCGTCGCGGAGAACCCCTCCAGCACGCTGCACAAGGTCGCGGAGATCTACGACCGCATCGGCTTCGCCGCCGTGGGCCGCTACAGCGAGTTCGAGAACCTCCGCCAGGCGGGCATCCGGTTCGCTGACGTGCGTGGCTACCAGAACGACCCGCGTGACGTGACTTGCCGGTCTCTCGCGAACGTCTACGCCACCACGCTGGGCACCTACTTCACCGAGCAGATCAAGCCCTTCGAGGTGGAGATCTGCGTGGCCGAGGTCGGCGAGACGGCTGCTTCGGACACCCTGTACCGGCTGACCTACGACGGCTCCGTCGTGGAGGAGCCGCAGTACATCGTGATGGGCGGCACCGTCGACGCCGCCAACACGGCGCTGAAGGAGGCCTTCGCGGACGGCCTGACGCTGGCCGAGGCCGTTCCCGTCGCGGTGAAGGCGTTGTCGGCCGGGTCGGCGTCGACCGCCAACGGGACCGCTGAGCTGTTGCCGGCGGTGAAGCTGGAGGTCGCGGTGCTGGAGCGGGCACGGCCGCGGCGGGCGTTCCGGCGGATCGCCGGGGCGGCGTTGGATGCGCTGATGCCGGCGCCGACGAAGGACGGCAAGGAAGTGACGGATGTGGAGCTGCCTTCGGAGGATGAGTCGAAGTAGCTCTGATTGGTGAGGCGGGGCCCCTGGTGCTTGGTGCGCTGGGGGCCTTCGTGTTTCAGAGAACCGTGGTTTCGCGATGCAGGTGGGTGTTACCGCTGCCCGTCGATTGAGGTGCACACGCCTCGCCTTCGGCTCGATGGGGGGCTCGCTTTGCGTGCGGGGCTTTTCGTCTCGCTTCGCTCGATCAGTGGGGCAAGGTTGCCAGCAAGGTGGCGAGTTCTTCTGGCTTGCTCAGTTGGGCGCAGTGGCCTGCTTTGAGCTCCACCGGGTTGACGCCTGGCAGGCGGTCCGCGATCACCTTGCGCATGAACTCCGGCGTGAAGAACCGGTCCTCGGTGCACAGGACGAAGTGCGTTGGTACGTCCGGCATGCGGTCGAGTGGCCAAGGCTTGCTCATGGCGTTCTCCGACATGCCGCGTTCCCGCTTCTGCGACTCCTCGGCGAGGTGTGCCGGGACGTCGTGCCAGAACTGGTCTTCCAGGCCGCTGTCCGCGTACCCGGTGTTGCCCCACCAGTCGCCCGGTGCCTCGCCGGGGCGGGGGAGCATTGCCGTCACCAGGACGAGGGCCGAAGTGTTCAGACGAGCTGCGACCAGAGGTGCGACCAGGCCTCCGAACGAGTGGCCGACCACTACGACGTCCGAAGTGGAGTCGGGCTTGGAGGACACCGCGTCCACGACCGCGGTGGCCCAGTCGGACAGGTCTTTCGACTCGTCCTCGGTCGGCAGGTCCGGGGCGATGACCGTGTGGCCCTGGGCTTCCAGCGCCTCGGACACCAGGTGCCACGACCAGCCGACGTCGCCTGCTCCGTGCACGATCGCGAAGGTAGTCACCTCCGCACCCTATGCGCGGCGTGTCGTGGCCGGGTGCACGTTCGAGGACGTCCATCTCGGCACCTCGACCTCCGTCGGCTCGGTGGTGGCCGCCGTCTGTGGGCGGTAGTGGGTCAGGCTCGCCTCGCAGTGGTCGAGCCAGCGCAGCTCCGCCTCCGCCTGGAAGATCATCCCGTCGAGCACCAGCAGCCACGGCAGCTCGCCGGGCTCGGTCTTGAGCCGCGTGTACTCCTGCAGCGTGCGCGTGGTGGACGTTCGCTGGGTCGTGATGACCCCGGCGGCGTCGACACCGGGCGTGGTGATGGCCAGGGCCACCTTGATCGCCACCTCGTCGCGCGGCCGGTCGGAGCGGTGGACCGGTGTGCTGAACCACCTCCGCAGCTCGTCGCGGCCCGGTGCGGTGATCTCGTAGGGGCGCTGGCCGTCGCGCTCGGGCAGTGCGGCGACCAGGTCGTCGCGTTCGAGGCGGGACAGCGTCGTGTAGACCTGCCCGATGTTGAGGGGCCACGTGGCGCCGGTGGCGGAGTCGAACGCCGTTCGCAGCTGGTAGCCGTACATGGGGCCGCGCTTGAGCAACGCCAACAGACCGTGTTTGACCGACATGCCCACCGAGTATGCATACCGGGTATGTTCCTGGTAAACGGTGACCCCGAAACTCGCGTGCGATCGGGCCCGTCGTCGGGGAGCCTGGAGGGGTGAGGTTGCTGGGGGCGCCTGCCGAGCCCACGCCCAAGGCCAAGCCGAAGCCGCGTGTGGCGGTCCGGGACTACGAACCGGCCGACGAGGTGTCGTGGTTGCGCTGCCGCGTGCTCGGCCTGCTGGACACGAGCTACTACGACGACGTGTGGCCGGTCCGCAGACGCGCGGACCTGGAGCTCGTCGTCCGCTCCGACAACGTCGTCATCGGGGCCATCGACGTCTCGGTGCCGGGTTCGTCGGCCACCGTCGACCTGGTCGTGGTGCATCCGGACTGCCGGGGCCGCGGCATCGCCACGGCGTTGCTCGACGAGGCACTGCGCCGCCTTGAACGCTGCGGTGTGACCGAGGTCGAGGCCTGGACGCGGTCTGACCCGTCGGCTCTGAAGTGGTACGCGCGCAACGGTTTTGTCGAGACCTCGCGCTACCTCCACGTGCACGCGTCGGCGGAGGAGGTCGGGACCGCGGTCTCCGCGCGGCACGGCCTGGTGCCTGCCGGCGCGTTCCTGCACGCCCGCATCGAACGCGAAGCCGAGCTGCGCCAACGGTTCGAGCGCGTCTACGTGTGCCGCCGGATGGTCCGGGCTATGCCGTGATGCCGGTGAGCCGCGGGATGGTGGCGGTCCGTCCGGCCAGCAACATCACCAGCGCCTCGATCGGCCCGCTGATCTCGGCGCCCTCGCCGGCGGACCAGTCGGTGTCGGTGGCGACCAGCCGGTGACCGGCCAGGCGCCGGCGGGCGTGGAACGGGAAACCGATGCGCCACAGGTCGTCCGCCGCGACGACGGCGGCGTCGACCGGCATGTGGCGCTCGACGCCCAGCGGCAGGGCGATGTCCTGCGCGTGGACCATGGAGTCCATCAAGGCGTTCTTGAGCGTCTGGCCGGGTGCGAGCCTGTGGTTGCCGACGATGCCGCGCAGTTCCGCGACGAGCTCGCCGGTCGGTCTGCGGGCCTCGGCGCGTGAGGTCTGGTCGACCATGCGGTTGAAGCTGCCGCGCGCCTTGACGAACGCGACCAGGACCGCGCCGACCCCCACGCGCGGGCCGAGGGACAGGTGGGCCGCGACCTCGCGCACGGTCCAGCCCTCGCACAGCGACGGGCAGGACCACTCCGCCTCGGTCAGGCCGGCGAGCAGGTCGGCGGTCGCCGCGCGCTCGGCGTCGACCGTCTGCCACATCCGGGTCTCGTCCATCACGGTCTCCTCTTGATTTAGTTCGATCAACTGACTACTTTAGTCAGAGAATCTGACTAGAACAAGGGGGCTTGTCGAGTGAACATCGGTCTGCTGCTCTTCATCCCGAGCCGCGAGGTGGAGAACCGCATCCTGGCCGCCGTCACGGCCGCGGGGTTCGACATCACCCAGGCGCAGGCGCGGGTGCTCATGCGGGTCGGGCCGGACGGGACGCGGCTCACCGAGCTCGCGGAGGCCGCCCAGGTGACCAAGCAGACCGCCGGGTTCCTCGTCGACCAGCTGGAGAAGGCCGGCTACGTCGAACGCGTGCCCGACCCCACCGACGGCAGGGCGCGGCTCGTGCGCGTGACCGCCAAGGCGGAGGAGGCCGTTCCCGTCGCGGACGCGGAGATGGCCAGGATCGAGGCGGAGTGGGAACAGCACATCGGCAAGCGCCGCATGACCCAGCTGCGCGAGGCCTTGGAGATGCTCGGCGAGATCACCGACCCCTACCGCTGACCCGCGTGGAGCTCGCGGCGCGTTCCACTCGGAACCCGACCTGGCCGAGTACCTCGTGGAACGCGCCGTGGCGCTCTACGAAGCGAGCAGTTCCGACACCCGCGTGCGGACCTCCGGCGAGTCGAGCCCGCGGACCATCACGGTGGTGCGGCGGCGCAGGACGTCGTCGACCTCGGTGGCCCACTCGGTGCGGCGGGCGTGCTCGACCTGCGCCCAGATGTCCGGGCCGTCGGGGTGCACGCGCTCCAGCAGCGCCGGGTTCTCCAGACCGAGCGCGACGACCTCGTGCGACGTGGTGCCGTAGTGGGTGGCGAGGTGGCGGACCACGTCGTCGGGCAGTGCGGCGAAGGCGTGGTTCAGCACCGAGCCGACGGTCTCCGGCGACGCGGAGCCGGGCAGCGCCACGCCGTCGAGCGGGCCGTCGAAGGTGCGGCCGAGCTCGGAGTTCACCCTGGCCAGGACGGTGGCGCCGATCTTGCGGAACGTCGTCCACTTGCCGCCGGCCACGCTGATCATGCCGCCGGAGCCCGCGGTGATCACCGTTTCCCGCTTGGCGTGCGAGGTGTCGCCGGGGCCACCGGGCAGGACGCGCAGGCCCGCGAACGTGTACGCGATGCGGGAGCGGTCGAGGCCGGTGACGGCGGTGCCCGCCTCGCCGAGGATCTGGTCGACGTCGGCGTCCGTGCAGGCGACCGCGGCCGGGTCGCCGTCGTAGGCCTCGTCGGTGGTGCCGAGCAGGAGGTGGCCCTCCCACGGGATCGCGAACGACACGCGCACGTCGTCGACGGGGATCGTCAGCGCGGCCTTCCACTCCGACGTCTGCCTCAGCACCAGGTGCGAGCCCTTGGACAGGCGGATCGACGGATCGGCGGCCGGGTCCTCCATGCGCCGCAGCACGTCCAGCCACGGACCGGTCGCGTTGACGACCACACGAGCGTCCACCCCGAACTCGCCGAGCGAGTCGCGCAGGTCGACACCCGTGACCTTCGAACCGGTCTTGCGCAGGCCCACGACCAAGATGTGGTTGAGCAGCACGGCACCGGCCTCGGCGGCGGCGCGGGCGGCGGTGATCGCCACGCGGCTGTCGTTCATCTGGTGGTCGTAGTACATCGCGGCACCGCGCAAACCGTCGGCGCGCAGGTCAGGCACCCACTCCGCAGCCCTGCGCGCCGACAGCACCTTCCCCATGCCGTCGCCGAAGCCCGACAGCGCGGAGTACAACGTGACGCCCGCACCCAGCACGAACCGGCTGTGCGGGCCGCCCTTGTAGACGGGGACGAGGAACGGCAGCGGGCGCACCAGGTGCGGGGCCAGGTGGTCGCCCAGCGCACGCCGTTCCTTGTGGTTCTCGTGCACCATCGGCACGGCCGACGGGCCCATGGCGAGGTAGCGCAGGCCGCCGTGCACGAGCTTGGAGGAGGCCGACGAGGTGGCGCCGGCGAAGTCGCCGCTCTCCACCAGGGCGACGCGCAGGCCGGAACGGGCCGCGGCCCACGTCGTGGCGATGCCCAGGATGCCGCCGCCGATCACCACGACGTCGAACTTTCCACGCCCCAACTCTTCGCGTGAGCGTGCCCGCTGGCTTGAAATGAGCTCAGTCATCGTCCTCGTCCATCCACCCGACGGTCCGCTCGACCGCCTTCTTCCACTTCCGGTAGCCGCGTGCGCGCGCTGCCGGTTCCATCGACGGCTCCCATTCGGCCGCCTTGTGCCAGTTGGCCCTCAGCTCGTCGGTGCCCGCCCAGTAGCCCACCGCGAGACCGGCCGCGTATGCCGCGCCGAGGCATGTCGTCTCCGCGACGATCGGGCGCACCACGGGCACGTCGAGCACGTCCGCCAAGAACTGCATGAGCAGGTTGTTCGCCGTCATACCGCCGTCGACGCGCAACGTCGTGAGGTCCACACCGGAATCCGCGTTCATCGCGTCCACGACCTCACGCGTCTGCCACGCGGAAGCTTCGAGCACGGCGCGTGCGAGGTGCCCGCGCGAGATGTAGCCCGTCAGCCCGGCGATGACACCGCGCGCGTCGGAACGCCAATGCGGCGCGAACAAGCCGGAGAACGCCGGCACGAAGTACGCGCCGCCGTTGTCGTCCACCGTGCGCGCCAGCGTCTCGATCTCCGCCGCCGACGAGATCAGCCCGATCTTGTCGCGGAACCACTGCACCAGCGCGCCGGTCACCGCGACCGCGCCCTCCAGCGCGTACGCCGCGGGCTCGGAGCCGATTTTGTAAGCCACGGTCGTCAGCAGGCCATTGGCCGAACGCACCGGCGTGGCGCCCGTGTTGACCAGCAGGAACGCCCCGGTCCCGTACGTGCACTTGCCCTCGCCGGGCTCGAAGCACGTCTGCCCGAACAGCGCCGCCTGCTGGTCACCCAGTGCGGACGCGACCGGCACGCCCTCGAACGAGCCGTAGACCTCGGACGACGAGCGGATCTCCGGCAGCATCGACACCGGGACGTCCATCGCGGACACCAGCTCCGGGTCCCAGTCCAGGGTCTCCAGGTTCATCAGCATGGTGCGCGACGCGTTCGTCACGTCGGTGACGTGGCGGCCGGTCATGTTCCAGATCAGCCACGTGTCCATCGTGCCGAACAGCACCTCGCCCCGCGCCGCCCGCTCACGCAGGCCGGGCACGTTGTCGAGCAGCCAGCGCAGCTTCGGGCCGGAGAAGTAGGTCGCGAGTGGCAGGCCGGAGCGCTCGCGGAACCGGTCCTGGGAGCCGAAAGTCTTGATCAACGCGTCGGTGCGCGTGTCCTGCCAGACGATCGCGTTGTGCACGGGCTCGCCGGTCGCGCGGTCCCAGACGACCGTCGTCTCGCGTTGGTTCGTGATGCCGAACGCGGCGATGTCGGCGTACGAGAGAGAGGACTGCGCCAGCGCGTCGCGCACCACCGACTGCACGTTCGTCCAGATCTCGGTCGCGTCGTGCTCCACCCAGCTCGGCTTCGGGAAGATCTGCCGGTGCTCGCGCTGGGCGACCGACACGATCCCGCCGGAGGGGTCGAACACGATGCACCGGGACGACGTCGTGCCTTGGTCGATCGCCGCGAGGTAAGCCACCGTGCACACTCCTCTGTGTGAACCGTTCGACATTGTCGAACGCTGTCCACATTACTACCAGGAGAGGCCGCCCAGCTCCCTGGAGACACTGCGAGCTGCCTCACGCACGTACGACACGAGCTCCAGGCGTGGTGGCCGGTCCGGCGCCTCGCAAAGCCGCTCGACCGGCCCGGACACGCCGACCGCGCCCACGACGACACCGCGGCGGTCCCTGATCGGCGCCGCGATCGACGCCTCGCCCTCGACGAGCTCGTGCAGGTCGTAGCCCCAGTCGAGGGACCGGACCACGTCCAGCGCGGCCTCCAGACCGGCCTCGTCCAGCGTGTGCCGGGTGAACCGCTGCAGCTCGCCGTCCGGCCGCTCGCCGAACGCCACCAGCACCTTGCCCAGCGCGGTGGCGTGCCACGGCAGCAGCGCACCGGTGTCGAGCGCCTGCCGGCTGTTGTCCGGCCGGAACACGTGGTGCACGACGAGCACGTGCCTGCCGTGCAGCACGCCGATGCGCACCGCCTCGCGCGCCCGCATCGCCAGCGTGTCCGACCAGTTCAACGCCTTGGCGCGCAGCTCGTTGCCGTCGAGGTACGACGTGCCGATCTGGAACAGCGCGGCCCCCAGGCGGTACTTGCCGCCCTCGACCTCCTGCTCCACGAACCCGACCTCGTGCAACGTCCGCAGGATCCCGTGCACCGTCGGCTTCGCCAGGTCGAGGGCACGGGAGATCTCGGCGACGCTCAGCTGGTGCGCGCCGCCGTGGGCGAGCAGCTTGAGGACCTCCGCCGCGCGCTGGATGGACTGAATGGGTCCGGGCACGCACGCCACTCTAGCTGCGACCGTTCGACAATGTCGAACACTTGCTACGGCCGGTAGATGCCGAGAGCTGCCGCCCGCGAACGGAACTTGAAGTGGTTGGCCCGCTCGCGCACCTCACCGTCGGTCGCGATCGAGATCGGCGCCCCGTGCACCTCGACGTCCAACGAGGCGACCTCGAAGTGCTTGTACATGCGCGAGTGTTCGAGGGCCCCGAGCAGTGCACCCAGGAAGAACCTCGTGCGCGAGTACCTCCGGTCCGCCCGGACGTACCGGACGTCGAGCAGACCGTCGTCCAGCCGCGGGCGCATCGTGGGCGCGAACCCCTTCGGCCGGTACGGCCCGTTGCCCACGAACAGCAGCCACACGAGGTGCTTCTCGCCGTCGATGGTGATGTCCAGCGGCTTGGCGCGCTGCAGCACGCGGAACAGCGCCATCCCGGCCGCAGGCCACTTGCCCCAGCGCTTCTCCAGCTTCTCCCGCAGCCGCACCATGTCCGGGTAGCCGCCCAGCGACGCCGTGTTGACGAACCACTGGTCGTTGACCTGCGCGAGGTCCACCCGCACGCCGACGCCGTCCGCGACCGCCTGCGCCGTGTCGTGCAGACCGGTGATGCCGACGTCGCGTGCGAAGTGGTTCAACGTGCCGGACGGGACGAGCACCATCGGCAGGTCGTGTTCGGCGGCGATCGAGGCCACCGCGGCCACCGTGCCGTCGCCGCCCGCCACGCCGAGCGCCTTCGCGTCCGGCAGCGAGTCGAGCTTCTCGATGCCCACGACCTGCGCTTTCGGCCATTCCTCGATGATCTGCGGCGTCGGGTCGGGCCCGAGCCCCGAGTTCGGGTTCACCACCACGACCAGGCCGTCGCCCTCCTGCAACGGCGTCAGGTCGGCGTGCTCGTAGGCGGAGGCGGGCTCGTGCATCCCGATGGGCCACCACCGGCGCGTGAGATACGCGGCACCCACGCCCACCGCCGCACCGGCCGCCACATCGGTCGGCCAGTGAACGCCCGTGTGCACGCGTGAGTAAGCCACGGCGGCCGCGATCGGAGCCATCACAGCGCCCGCTCCGGGCGATTCCAGCGCCACCGCCGTGGCGAAAGCGGCGGCCGACGCGGCGTGCCCCGAGGGGAACGACGAGGACGTCGGCCGGCGTGACAGCCTGCGGTCGAGCGCGAGCAGGTCCGCGGCGGGCCTGCGTCGCGGGAACAACGACTTGCCGACCAGGTTCGCGCTGGTAGAAGCCCCGGCGATGGCCGCGAGCCCCCTCAGCGCACCTCGTCGCAAGGGGCCTTTGCCCGTTGCCAGAATGCCTGCGATGACGAACCACAGCACGCTGTGGTTGGCGGCTTTCGAGAGTCGCTTCAAACCCCTGTCGAGCCTGCTCGGAGGCAGGTTGGCGGAGGAGCTCATGAGCTTCTTGTCGAGCGCGCTGACTCGTTTCCACACGCCTCCGACACTAAACCGCAACCGGCGCGCCGCCCGAACGGATCACCCTGCTCCGCCTGCGAGTCGCCTACTGTTGAGGGATGCAGCGGCGGATCTTCGGCATTGAGACAGAATTCGGGGTGACCTGCACCTTCCACGGGCAGCGTCGTCTGTCCCCGGACGAGGTCGCGCGGTACTTGTTCCGCCGGGTCGTCTCCTGGGGACGCTCGTCCAACGTCTTCCTGCGCAACGGCTCACGGCTCTACCTGGACGTCGGCTCGCACCCGGAGTACGCCACGGCCGAATGCGACGACCTGGCCCAGCTGGTCACGCACGACAAGGCGGGCGAGCGGATCCTCGAGGACCTGCTCGTCGACGCGGAACGCCGACTGGCCGACGAGGGCATCGGCGGCGACATCTTCCTGTTCAAGAACAACACCGACTCGGCCGGCAACTCCTACGGCTGCCACGAGAACTACCTGGTCGCGCGCGCCGGCGAGTTCTCCCGCATCGCCGACGTCCTGCTGCCCTTCCTGGTCACGCGCCAGCTGATCTGCGGTGCGGGCAAGGTCCTGCAGACCCCGCGCGGCGCCGTGTACTGCCTCTCCCAGCGCGCCGAGCACATCTGGGAGGGCGTGTCCTCCGCGACCACCCGCTCCCGCCCGATCATCAACACCCGCGACGAGCCCCACGCCGACGCCGAACGCTACCGGCGCCTGCACGTCATCGTCGGCGACTCGAACATGTCCGAGGTCACCACGCTGCTCAAGGTCGGCAGCGCCAACCTGGTGCTGGAGATGATCGAACAGGGCGTCCAGTTCCGCGACTTCTCCCTGGACAACCCGATCCGCGCCATCCGCGAGATCTCCCACGACCTGACGGGCCGCCGCACCGTCCGCCTGGCCGGCGGCAAGGAAGCCTCCGCGCTCGACATCCAGCGCGAGTACTACGAGAAGGCCGTCGAACACGTCGCCAAGCGCTCCCCGGACCCGATGGCGCAGCGCGTCCTCGAACTGTGGGGCCGCACGCTCGACGCCGTCGAGTCGCAGGACCTCTCGAAGATCGACCGCGAGATCGACTGGGCCATCAAGAACCGCCTGATGGAGCGGTACATGGCCAAGCACAACATGGACCTCTCCAACCCGCGCATCGCCCAGCTCGACCTCGCCTACCACGACATCCGGCGCGGCCGCGGCGTGTTCGACCTGCTGCAGCGCAAGGGCCAGGTCGAACGGGTGACCGACGACGGCGAGATCGAGGCCGCGAAGGACACCCCGCCGCAGACGACCCGCGCCAAGCTGCGCGGTGACTTCATCGCGGCGGCGCAGGCGGCCGGGCGGGACTTCACCGTCGACTGGGTGCACCTGAAGCTGAACGACCAGGCGCAGCGGACGGTGCTGTGCAAGGACCCGTTCCGGGCGGTGGACGAGCGCGTGGAAAGGCTCATTTCGTCGCTGTAGGACTTCTGGTGACAGGGCGGCGGGCTTCTTCGCGAACTCGTCGCCCCGTCACGTGTCGAGGGTGAACCCGAGCCGTTCCAAGCGGTTGATGACCTCACCGGGGGTCAGGCGGGTGTGGTACGCCGCCGGCAGCACCTGGGCTCGCGGGAAGCTGGTGTCGAACGCCTGGTAGGGCTCCGCGTCCCACCTGTGCCGCAACAGCCTCAGATCGATCTCGTCGACCGAGCTCGGCAACCGGTCCCCGGCCACGACCGGAACTCCCAGACCGACCAGCCGCATCGCCACCTCCGCCGGGGGCAACCCGGTCGTCCCCGCCGCGAACAGCAGGTGTTGCACGTCGGCGGGCGTGGACGTGCCGACTCGCTGGAACTCGTGATCCCGACCGTCCTTTCGCGACCAGGCTGCAGGTTGACGGACCAGCAGTCGCGCGTCGAGCGGACCCACCTTCGCGGGCAGCTCCGCTTGCTCGGTGCGCAGGCCGAGCCGGCGCAGTCGCTCCGCCACGTCCTGCGGAGGCTTGCCGAGCTCGGCCGCCGCCGCGAGCACGTGTCCGACCGGAACCGTCAGGTCTGTGCGGACCAGAGCCGGGTCGTCGGCGTCCAGCCAGGGCGGTTTGCCGTTCAGGGCGTGACTGAGCAGGACCAGGTCGTGCGGCGTGACCTCGCTCTCGGCCCAGTTGGCCTGGGGCACCTCGAAGCCGAGTTCGCCCAGCCGTCCGGCGACGTCGCCCGGCGTGCGACCGGTCTTGGCCGCCGCGATCAGCACGCGCTGGAACGAGATCCGCTGACCGGTGGGCAGCCACGGGCGGTACTTGGCCTTCCGCTCGTACTCGTGGTCGGCACCGATCGTCGTGCAGGCGAGCACCAGGTCGTCCGCCCTGACCGACGCCGGGACCGCGGCAGCGGCCGGAGGGGTGTAGCCGAGCTCAGCCAGCCGCCGGGCGACGAGTCGGGGCGGTCGCCCCGACTTGAACGCGACGGCGAGCACGTGCCCCAGATCGGTCACCTCATCGTGGTGCACGCTCTTGAACAGCGTTGTCGGGTCGTGGACACGGGTGAGGCTGACGTCCGACTCGGTGAGGACCGGCAGGTCGGAGGTGGGTGGCACCTCGAAGCCTGCGGCGGCGAGCCTGGCCGCGACCTGGGCCGGTGACTGCCCGCTCTCGATTGCGGAGAGCACGATGTGCAGCAGCGGAACCGGATCCTCGACGAACTCGCCGTTCGGCCACCTCCGTCCGACGAACACGACCTGATCCCGCCCGTCGGTGTGCGGAGGCAGCTCGTCCGGACCGGGAGGCTCGTATCCGAGCTCGCGGAGACGACGGGCCACCTCCGCGGGCGTCTTGCCGGTCCTGGCGGCGGCGACCATGACGGACGGGACGGGCACCGGTTCGCCGAGCGAGATCGGATCGCCCCAGAACAACGGGTTGACCAGTATGTCGTCGGACGGGTGCACCTCGGTGGGCAACCGGTCGGCGGTGGGCACCCGGTAGCCCAGCTCGTGCAGGCGTGTGGTCACGGCTTGAGGTGACAACCCGGTCTCCGCTGCTGCGGTGATGACGTGGTCGTGCGGTACGTCCTCCTCCGCTCGCAAGTACCGGCCGTCTGGCTGCATGGACGTGTCGAGCAGGTGCCTGTCGGTCTTCCTCGCTTCGGCCGGCAGCACGCCGAGCTCGCCGACCGGGTAGTCCAGCTCAGCCGCTCTTGCCACGACCTCCGCTGGAGTTCGCTCCATCCTGAACGCCGCCGCGAGCACTTCGCCGAGGTGCGGCGCCTCGTCTCTCAGCTCGTTGATCAGCAGCTTGTCCGAAGGTCGTGCCGGCACGACGTCATCCGTCGCATCTCCCGGTCCTGCGTTGGCACGCAGCCAAGCCGCCAGCCTCCAGCGCCTGGTGCGGGCGCTCCAGGTCGGGAAGTTCTGTCCGCTGCCGGCCAGCATCGCCGCGTCCTCGGAGAAACAGCCGACGACCTCGATCGGCATTTCGATCCCACCGATCCGCCACGGCCGGTACCTCGCCTCGATCGCGCGTTCACAGATCTCGTCGGCCAGCCGCGCATTGTTGTTGTCGTCGGCATCGTCGTCGTCGAGGATGTTCGCCAGCCAGCCGTGGGACAGGGGCGAAGGTGAAGCCTGCAGCAACGTCGGAATCGCGTCCATGAGGAGCCGCTGAACAAGCGGGCGGTCGAGGTCGATGATCTTCCTGCGGTCAACGGTCAGCCTCGGCGCGTCGTGGCCGCTGAGGTTCACGACCGCGCCGAACGTCGTCGTGCCCGCCCATATGCCGTCGGCGAGCACCGCGCCTGTGGTGTCGCACCACCAGACTCTGCCGTTCGGCGTGGGAAGGACCAGATTCGCTTTTCGGCGCGCGCCCTGCTCGAGTGCGTCGTCGGTGCCGATCGGTGCCATGGTGGACAGCTGGTCGGGCAACCAGATCTGCTCACCGCTCCTGTCCTGCGACGTCACCCGGAACTCACTGACCCACAGCACCCGGCGCAACAGCTCGGTGCACCGCAACGGCCTGGTGGGCTCCGGTGACCGCAGGTGCAGGCGCGTGACGGTGCCCGCCTGTGTGCCTGGCCCGAGATCGCGCACCCGGAACAACGCTTCCGGCCCGGCGATGTGCGCCTCGAGCAGCCGTCCGGGGCGGCCGGCGCGGTCGAGCCGGCAGGTCGTCACCGTGATCTCGTCGGCCAGCATGAAGTAGCTGAGCACACCCACGCCGAACTTGCTGTTGGGGAACGACTCGATGCCCTCGGTGGTCCAGAGCGCCTTCTCCTCGACGTACTCGGGCAGGTCGGTGAACTTGATCCCCGCGCGTGCGAACACGTCGACCAGTTCGCGGTCGCCCATTCCGATGCCGTTGTCCGTGCAGTCGAGGACGGGACGGCCGTCGACCACGTGCTGGCGGAAGTCGATCTCGCCTTCCCAGTGCGGCAGGTCGGCGCCGGTCTTGCGCAGGTAGGCGGTCCGCGCCCGGCGGTAGCGGCACGCGTCGAGCGCGTTCTGGTAGAGCTCGCGGACGGCCAGCTCAGGGGTGCCGTAGAGCTGCTCACCCATCAGCAGGTCCTGGATCCGGTCGTCGGCGAGGCGGAACCGGTGCCCCAGCGCGACCGGCGCGTGGCCGGGTTCACCGCCCGCGGCCATCGCGACGCCGCCGGCCGTGGCGTGCACGGGCATCCCCTCCAGCGCGGAGCGGAGGGAGTCGGACTCTTCGGCGGCCAGGCCGATCTCGATGAGCAGTGCGTCGACCGAGCCGGCCTGTTCGCGCAACGCGAGTGCTGTGGCGGGGTGGGTGCACACGGCGGTGAGCGCACGGGTGCGGGTACCGCGCCAGCTGGCTCTGCTGATCGAAGCCAGCACCTCCCGCGGGACGACCCCGTCGTCGATGCCGAGGTGGATGAAGATGTCGCGCGGCAGCACCATCGGGTCGATCGCCGTGCGGTAGGCGAACACCAGGAGGTACCCGAGGAGCTGCTCGCGCAGGTCTTCCTCGAACTCGCTGCTGCTCGCGATGTGCGCGACGCTCCGCAACGTCGTCCCGCGGTCGGCGCGGCGCAGGAACGCGGGATCGATCTGAACCACCCGCATCAGCTCCAGCAGCCGCTCGGGGTCCAGCACCGAGCGCAGTGGCTCGGGCAGCTGCGCGGGCAGGAGGGCGGCCAGGTCTTCTGTGCGGTAGCTCTCCGGCCTGCGCACGAGCCACTGGTGAAACAGCCACCACGCGATGCTGTGCGCGGCAGGCTCGCCGGCGGCGAAGGCACGGGTGCCCCGGCGGTGCAACGTGCCGTGCTCGGCCACGAACGCGCTGAAGTCGCGCAGGTCGCCTTCCGGTGTGAAGGCCGCGGTCGCGGGATCGGTGCCGCGCAGCGCGGTTGCCGCCTGCTGTGCCCAGAACGCCTGGTGCAGGTAGGGGAACACCACCAGCAGGGCCGTTTCGACCTCGGACAGGCGGAGGTTCGCCGGCGTGAGGAGACGTTCGGTGACCCAGCGGACGCGGGTCGTGAACCGCTCGGCGAACGCGGGGTCGTGCCACGGCTGGGAGATCCGGTCGTCCTCCCACCGCCCGGCGAGCCGGTGGACCACCGCCAGCACAGCGGACCGCAGCTTTCGGTACCCGTCCAGGTGTTCGCTCGCGGCAGTCCACCACGGGTGCTGTTGCGCGATCTCACCGAGCGAGCGCCGCGGCGTGTCAACTCCGATCAGATGGCGCTGGTCGCTGTCCGGCATGGGGAGATCTTCGTTCGGCCGGGGTGCTGTCGTGCCGCAACGACGCACGGGGTCACCCGTTCAGCCGCATCACGCCGATCGGCGGGTAGGAAGCGCTCCCGTGCTCGGCGAGAGTGTCGGCATGAGGATCATCGCGGCGGCACTCGCCGCTTTTCTGGTTCTGCCTGGGGTCGCGGCGGCCTCGGAGGGCTACTGGGAGCTCAAACCGACTGGGACGGACGCGCGGCTGCGTGGGTTGTCCGCCGTCAACGGGCAGGTCGCGTGGGTCAGCGGCTCGAAGGGCACCGTCCTGCGCACCACGAACGGTGGGCGGTCGTGGGAGTCCGTGGCGCCGCCGGACACCGCCACGCTGGACTTCCGCGACATCGAGGCCTTCGACGCGCGCAACGCGGTGGCGTTGTCGATCGGTGAAGGGGAGGCGTCGCGGATCTACCGGACCTCGGATGGCGGGAAGTCCTGGCACGAGGAGTTCCGCAACACCGACCCGAAGGCGTTCTACGACTGCGTGGCCTTCTTCGACCGGTTCCGCGGGCTGGCGTTGAGCGATCCGGTCGACGGGAAGTTCCGGGTGCTCCGGACGTGGGACGGCGGCAGGTCGTGGCACGTCGACGACACCAAGGGGATGCCGGAGGCGTTGCCGGGGGAGTTCGCGTTCGCGGCCAGTGGGCAGTGTGTGACGACGAGCGGGAACCACGCGTGGATCGCGACCGGCGGCGGCGCGAAGGCACGGGTGCTGGAGTCGAGGGACGGCGGCCGGTCGTGGCGGGCGAGTGAGGTGCCGTTGCCGTCAGGGGAGGCGGCCGGGGTGTTCGCGGTGGCGTTCAAGACGCCGTGGCGGGGTGTGGCGATCGGGGGTGACTACCTGAAGCCGACGGATCCGACGCCCGCGTTCGCGACCTACGACAAAAAGGGCTGGGTGGCCGGCACCAAAGCTCCGGTGGGCTACCGGTCGGGGATCGCCTACCGGGGCAACGGGCTGGTGGCGGTCGGCCCGTCGGGGACGGACGTGAGCAAGGACGGCAAGAGCTGGCGGGTGGCGGACACCGGGAGCTTCGACACCGTGGACTGCGCCGGGCACACGTGCTGGGCGGCGGGGGAGAAGGGACGAGTGGGGCGGATTTAGTTTCCGCTTCACGCCTGCCGGGCAACCAGTGCAGGTGTTCGAGGGATTCTCGTTGCGCCGCATCGACGTCGGTGAGGCAGTGCTGCGGGTGAGGACCGGTGGTGCAGGGCCGCCGGTCCTCCTGCTGCACGGGCATCCCCGCACGCACACGACCTGGCACCGAGTTGCGCCGCTGCTGGCGACGGACCACATGGTGGTGTGTCCTGACCTGCGCGGGTACGGCGAGTCGAGCAAGCCGGGCGACTACTCGAAGCGGGCGATGGCGCGGGACTTCGTCAAGCTCATGGACGAGCTGGGGCACGAGCGGTTCGCGGTGGTCGGGCACGACCGGGGTGCGGCGGCCGCGATCAGGCTCGCGCTCGACCACCCGGACCGCGTCACGCGGCTGGCGGTGCTCGACGGGCTGCCGATCGGGGCGCACCTGGCGCGGGCCGACGCGCGGTTCGCGAAGGCCTGGTACCACTGGTTCTTCCTGGCGCAGCAGGACCTGGCGGCGGCGATGATCAGCCAGGACCCCGGGCTCTGGTACGGCGGGCGGTACCGGGACACGCCGGCGGTCATGGGCGTGGAGAACTGGGCGGACTACCAGCGCGCCATCAACGACCGCGACACGGTCCACGCGATGTGCGGTGACTACCGGGCCGGGCTGGAGGTCGACCGCGCGCACGACGACGAGGACCTGGCGAACGGGCGCAAGATCGCGTGTCCGGTGCTGGCGTTGTGGTCGACGAAGGACGACCTGGGCGAGCTCTACGACGACCTGCCCGGCATCTGGAGCGAATGGGCCGATGACGTCCGTGTGCGTCCCATCGAGTCCGGGCACCACGTGGCCGAGGAAGCGCCTGATGAGCTCGTGCGGGAGTTGCGCACCCTGCTCTGAGAACGGCCACATGAGCTGAATGGACCGTTGACGACAGGTGGTGATTAGGTTTCTACGCGCGCGCGGTTAGGGTTACTGCCGTGGCCATCGCACGCGCCGAACGCCTCGTCAACCTGGTGCTGTGCCTGCTGTCGACTCGTCAGTACCTGACAGCGGAGCGCATCCGCGCCATCGTCCCCGGCTATCACGAAGCGCCGACGGACGAGGCGTTCTTCCGCATGTTCGAACGCGACAAGTCCGAGCTGCGGGACCTCGGCGTGCCGCTGGAGGTGGGCAGGCAGTCCAACGCAGAGGGGGCGGAGGACGGGTACCGGATCGCCCGCCGCGACTACGAGCTCGGCGACATCGACCTGGAGCCCGACGAGGCCGCCGCGGTGGCGCTCGCCGCCCGGTTGTGGGACTCGCCGCAGCTCACGGGCGCGGTGCACGGGGCGTTGATCAAGCTGCGGGCGGCCGGGGTGGACGTCGACCAGGACGCGCCGGCCGCCGTGGAACCCAAGGTCAGGGCCAACGAACCGGCGTTCCCGCCGCTGCTGCAGGCCGTGCAGGCCGGGCAGGCGGTCACGTTCGGCTACCGCAAGCCGCCGCCGGGCGGGCAGAACCAGCGCACGGTCGAGCCGTGGGGCGTGGTCGCCTGGCGCGGCAAGTGGTACCTCGTCGGCTGGGACCGCGAGCGCGGGGACACCCGCTGCTTCCGGCTCTCCCGGGTGGTCGGGCAGGTCAAGGCCGTGGGCAAGCCCGGCGCGTTCACGGTGCCCGAGGGCACGGACCTGATGAGCCTCATCGCGCGCACCCAGGCCGACCCGCACCAGACCGCGCCCGCCAGGATCTGGGTCGCCAAGGACCGGGCTCAGGGCGTGCGCAGGCACGCGAAGGTGGTCGAGGAACGCGACGGCGGCGACGTCGTCGAGATCGACCTGAAGTTCCCCGACTCGGCGGCCAAGTGGCTGGCCGGGTTCGGGCCCGACGTCGTCGTGCTGGAACCCGAGGTGCTCGCCAAGAGCGTCCGGGACCGGCTGCAGGGTGCACTGGAAGGAGCGCGGTGACCGCGTCGAACGAACGGCTGCCGCGGCTGCTCGCACTCGTGCCGTACCTGCTCAACCGGCCGGCGATCACCGTCAAGGAGGCCGCGGCCGACTTCGGGATCACGCCGAAGCAGCTGCGCAAGGACCTCGAGCTGCTGTGGATGTGCGGGCTGCCCGGCTACGGGCCGGGTGACCTGATCGACCTGAGCTTCGAGGGCGAGACGATCACCGTCAGCTTCGACGCGGGCATGAACCGGCCGCTGCGGCTCACCGCGGCCGAGGCGTCGTCGCTGCTCGTGGCGTTGCGCGCGCTCGCGGACACACCTGGTGTGGTCGACACCGACGCGGTGCGGCGGGCGCTGGCCAAGATCGAGTCGGCGGTCGGCAAGGCGCAGCCGGCGGGCATGGTCGTGGGGCTCGGGGCGTTCGAGCGCGAGGAGACCGCCGAGATCCGGGCGGCCGTGCAGGACGCCGTGAAGCGCGAACGGGCCGTGCGCATCCGCTACTACTCGCAGTCGCACGACGCGATGAGCGACCGTGTCGTCGACCCGATGCGGTTGCTGCTGCTGGAAGGCCGCGGTTACCTCGAAGCGTGGTGCCGCTCGGCGCTCGGCGTGCGGCTGTTCCGGCTCGACCGCATCGACGAGGTCGAGGTGCTGGACGAGCCGAGCGTGCCGCCACCGCACGCCAAGCTCACCGATACGTCGGAGGGGTTGTTCCAGCCGAGGGACAACCAGAAGATCGCGGTCCTTCTTCTCGAACCGGACGCGCACTGGGTCGCGGAGTACTACCCGGTGGACCACGTGGCGGAGCAGACGGACGGCCGCACGCGGGTTCTCATGCGCTACGACGACCCGTCCTGGATGGTCCGCCTGCTCCTCGGGCTCGGCGGTGACGTGCACGTCGAGCAGCCGGCCGAGCTCGCGGCCGAGGTGGTCCGGCGGGCGGAGCAGGCATTGCGCCGGGCAGATCACCTGCTGTCCACCTAAGCCGTATAACGTGTGGTCGTGCCGTACACACCGACCCTGGCGCTGATCGCGCTCGGCCTCGTCCTGCTGGTGCTGATCGGGGTTCGAGTCATCCGATCCTTGCGTCGATTCGCCAGCACACGCACTCTGGTGGGGGACAGGTTCGGTGACGGCGTTGGCCTGCTCAAGGCGCGCTCAGCCGCGCTGAAGGTGGCCATCGCCGGGCGGCGGACTTCAGGACAGGCCCGCACCAGGGCAAACCCCGCGTACGATCGACGTCGCGGGGCAGACAGGAGGACCAGCAATGCCTAATCTCGGACCCACCGAGCTGATCATCATCGCAGTGGTGATCATCCTGCTGTTCGGTGCGAAGAAGCTTCCTGACATGGCCCGGTCGCTCGGCAGGTCGGCGAAGATCTTCAAGGCCGAGACCAAGGGCCTGCGCGACTCCGACTCCTCGGACGACGCGGTGGCCCAGCCGCAGCAGCCCGTGCAGCAGCCGGTCCAGCAGCTCCCGCCGGCCCAGCCGCAGATGCCGGTGCAGCAGGCGCCCGTGCAGCAGCAGCCCGTGCAGCAGGCGCCGGTGCAGCAGGCGCCGGTGCAGCAGGCGCCGGTGCAGCAGCAGCCGCAGGTCGCGCCGCCCATCGAGCAGACCGCGCAGAACAAGGCCAACTGACCTTCCGGTCGCAGACTTGTAAGGGACGGTTGGCGAGGTGGCAGGTCCGTTCCGGTGGTTCGCCGAACGCCGGGAACGCGGCAAGCGCCGTCGGGGCAACCCCGACGGCACGATGTCGCTCAAAGAGCACCTCTACGAGCTGAGGTACCGCCTCGGCCTCGCGATGCTGATCATCGCCCTCGGTGCGATCTTCGGCTTCATCTGGTTCCAGACGCGGCTCGGCCCGATCCCGTCGCTGGGTGACATCCTGACGGGGCCGTACTGCCAGCCCGAGCTGGCGCCGTACCGCGCCGACATCACCAAGGACGGCCGCTGCGCGCTGCTGCAGACCGAGCCGTTCGAGATCTTCCTGGTCGAGCTGCAGGTCGGCACGGCGGCGGGCGCGGTCCTGCTCAGCCCGGCCTGGCTGTACCAGATCTGGGCGTTCATCACGCCCGGCCTGTACGTGAAGGAACGCAACTTCGCGCGGGTGTTCGTCGGTGTCGGCGCGCTGCTGTTCTGCGCCGGTGCGGTGCTCGCCTACCTGGTGGTGCCCGAGGGTCTGAAGGTGCTGCTCGGTTTCGGCAGCGGCAACTGGACCACGGCGCTCACGGGTAGCAAGTACATCAACTTCGTGATCACCATGCTGTTCATCTTCGGCGTGAGCTTCCTGCTGCCGCTGGTGGTGGTGATGCTCAACCGCGCGGGCGTGGTGTCCTACGAGCGGCTGGCGAAGTGGCGGCGCGGCCTGTTGATGGGCCTGTTCGTGTTCGCCGCGATCGCGACGCCGGGCACCGACCCGATCTCGATGGTGGTGCTGGCGATCGCGCTGTCGCTGCTGTTCGAGATGGCGATCCAGTTCGCCCGCATCCACGACAGGCGCAAGGCCAAGCTGCGCGCCGCCGAGGGCTGGGACGCGCTGGACGACAACCAGGCCGCGCCGTTCGACTACACGCCGTCCGACACCGACGGCGACATGCCCGGTGAGAAGGCGACCGCTTCGGAGCAGCCGAAGCGCGTGAACTACGACGACGCCACGTGACGCGGGCGGCTTTGCTGGTCTGCCCCGCGTCGGGCAAGGGGCGGGCGGCCCGGATCGCCGGGTCGACCGCCGCGGCGTTGCGCCCACACGTCTCCGAACTGCGCCAGCTCGTCGCCCACGACGCCACGGGAACCCTCTCGCTGGCCCGTGCGGCCGTCGCGGACGGGCTGGACCTGCTGGTCGTGCTCGGCGGCGACGGAGCCGCCCACCTGGGCGTCCAGGCGTGCGCGGGCACGTCCACGGCGCTCGGCATCGTGCCCGCGGGCACCGGCAACGACCTGGCCAACGCCATCGGCTCGCACTCGGTCGAGGACGTCGTCAACGGCACGAGGAAAACCCTCGACCTCGGACAGCTCTCCACGGGCCAGTGGTTCGCCACGGTCCTGTGCGCCGGTTTCGACTCCGCGGTGAACGAACGGGCGAACGCAATGCGCTGGCCCGCCGGTCCACGCCGCTACGACCTGGCGATCCTCGCCGAGCTGGCGTCGTTGAGATCGGCTCCGCTGCTGGTCACGACGGAGTCCGAGTCGTTCTCGCTGGACGCCACCCTGGTGGCCGTGGGCAACACGCCGAACTACGGCGGCGGCATCCCCGTGTGCCCGCAGGCCGACGCGAACGACGGCCTGTTCGACGTGACCGTCGTGGAGCACGCGAGCCGTTCGATGCTCATGCGGATGCTGCCGACTCTGCGCACAGGCACCCACACCGACCATCCGGCCGTGCGCACGTTCCGCGCGCGTGAGGTGTCGTTGTCCGGTGGCGACGGCTGGGTCGCTTACGCCGACGGCGAACGCCAGGAGGCGCTGCCCGTCTCGGTCAAGACGGTTCCAGGCGCTCTCACAGTCGTGGGCCGCTAAATTAGTGGGTTGTCCGATCCGGTTTGATCTTTCGGTAGGGATGTATGGAAACCCTGGAGTTCCAGTCCGAGGCGCGCCAGCTGCTGCAGCTGATGATCCACTCGATCTACTCGAACAAGGACACGTTCCTGCGCGAGCTGGTGTCGAACGCCTCCGACGCGCTGGACAAGCTCCGGCTGGAGTCGTTCCGCGACAAGGACATGGTCGTCGACACCGACGACCTGCACATCGTCATCGAGTCCGACCCCGCCGAGCGCACGCTGACGGTGCGCGACAACGGCATCGGCATGACCCGCGAGGACGTCGTCCGCCTGATCGGCACGATCGCGAAGTCCGGCACCGCCGAGTTCCTGAGCAAGCTCAAGGAACAGCAGTCGGGCAACGCCTCGGACCTGATCGGCCAGTTCGGCATCGGCTTCTACTCGTCGTTCATGGTCGCCGACAAGGTCACCCTGGTGACGCGGCACCCGCACGCCGAGAAGGGCGTGCGCTGGGAGTCGACCGGCGAGAGCACCTACACGATCGACGAGGTCGACGACGCGCCGCAGGGCACGTCGGTCACGTTGCACCTGAAGCCGTCCGACGACGAGGACCAGCTGCCGGACTACACCGAGCCGGCCAAGATCCGCGAGATCGTCAAGCGCTACTCCGACTTCATCACCTGGCCGGTGCGCCTGGGCGGCGAGGAGATCAACTCCCGCAAGGCCCTGTGGGCGCGCCCGGCCTCCGAGGTGACCGACGAGGAGTACGCCGAGTTCTACCGGCACATCAGCCACGACTGGAACGCGCCGCTCGAGACCATCCGCATGCAGGCGGAGGGCACGTTCGAGTACCAGGCGCTGCTGTTCCTGCCCTCGCAGGCGCCGATGGACCTGTTCATGCGCGACGCCAGGCGCGGCGTGCAGCTCTACGTCAAGCGCGTGTTCATCATGGACGACTGCGCCGAGCTCATGCCCGAGTACCTGCGGTTCGTGAAGGGTGTCGTCGACGCGGCGGACCTGTCGCTGAACGTCTCGCGCGAGATCCTGCAGCAGGACCGCCAGATCCAGCTGATGCGGCGCCGGCTCGTGAAGAAGGTGCTGTCCTCGATCAAGGCGCTGCAGGGCAACCGTCCCGACGACTACGCGAAGCTGTGGCGCGAGGTCGGGGCGGCGCTCAAGGAGGGCCTGCTCGCCGACCCCGACAACCGCGACGCGATCCTCGAGATCTGCTCGTTCGCCTCGACGAACGACCCGGAGGCGCCGACCACGCTGGCCGACTACGTCTCGCGGATGAAGGACGGCCAGGAGCACATCTATTTCATGAACGGTGAGTCCCGCGTCGCCGTGGAGAACTCGCCGCACATGGAGGCGTTGCGCGCCAAGGGTTACGAGGTGCTCATCCTCACCGACGGCATCGACGAGATGTGGCCGGACTCGGTGCCGAGCTTCGACGGCAAGCCGTTCCAGTCCGTCGCCAAGGGGCAGGTGGACCTGGAGACGGAGGAGGAGAAGTCGGCGGCCGCGGCGAAGGCCGAGGAGTTCGGCGACCTGCTCACGTGGCTGCAGGGGCTGCTGGAGGACAACGTCAAGGAGGTCCGGCTCTCCTCGCGCCTGACCACCTCGCCGGCGTGCGTGGTCGGTGACGCGCACGACATCACCCCCACGCTGGAGAAGATGTACAAGGCGATGGGGCAGGAGCTGCCGAAGATCAAGCGGATCCTGGAGCTGAACCCGTCCCACCCGCTGGTCGAGGGCCTGCACACGGCGTTCGCCGCGGGTGAACGCGACGCGCTGGCCGACACCGCCGAGCTCGTCTACGGGCTCGCGCTGCTGGCCGAGGGCGGCGAACTGGCCGACCCGTCGCGCTTCGTGAAGCTCGTCGCGGACCGCGTCCAGCGCACGTTCTGAGTGCACGCGGGGAGCTTTCGCACTCTCCTGGCGCACGCGGGGACCCCGCGTGCGCCAGGAGGCAGTGTTCATCATTGCTTCAGTGTTGACTGAAGTTAATCTACCTCGGCGGCAATTGTCGGTGGTGTGTGAAAGCCTGAAGGGGTGTCACGTGCTTCGCGGTCCCCGGCCGAGGCCTACGCCCAGTCACGGCGTAACGCTGAGCGGCCCAAGCTGACCGACTTCCGCTCCGTCATCTCCTTCGAGCTGGACCCGTTCCAGAGCCAGGCCTGCGAGGCCCTCGAGGACGGTCACGGAGTGCTCGTCTGCGCCCCGACGGGTGCCGGCAAGACCGTCGTGGGCGAGTTCGCGGTGCACCTCGCGCTGACCGAGGGCCGCAAGTGCTTCTACACCACCCCGATCAAGGCGTTGTCGAACCAGAAGTTCGCCGACCTCACCGCCCGCTACGGGGCGAAGAGCATCGGCCTGCTGACGGGCGACACGAGCATCAACGGTGGTGCGCCCGTGGTCGTCATGACCACCGAGGTGCTGCGGAACATGCTGTACTCGGGTTCGTCCACACTGGACGGGCTCGCGTACGTGGTGATGGACGAGGTGCACTACCTCGCCGACCGGTTCCGCGGTCCCGTGTGGGAAGAGGTCATCCTGCACCTGCCCGAGCACGTGCAGGTGGTCGGTCTGTCCGCGACGGTCAGCAACGCCGAGGAGTTCGGCGAGTGGCTGGTCGAGGTGCGCGGGGACACCACCGTCGTGGTCGACGAGCACCGTCCCGTGCCGCTGTGGCAGCACATGCTGGTGAACAACCAGATGCTGGACCTGTTCGAGGGCGACGAGACGCACGCGCGGATCAACTCGCAGGTGCTGCGCAAGACCGAGGAGCTGGCGCGCTACCACGTGCCGTTCAGCCGGGGCCGCAACCGCGGCGCGGGCAGCGGGCGGCCGCCGCGCAACAGCGGGTTCAAGCCGCCGTCGCGCATCGACATGATCCAGCGGCTGGACAACGCGTCGCTGCTGCCCGCGATCGTGTTCGTGTTCAGCCGGGCGGGGTGTGACGCGGCGGTCGCGCAGACCGCGCGGGCCGGGCTGCGGCTCAACACGCCGGAGGAGACCGAGCAGGTCCGCCGGATCATCGACGAGAAGACCCGCGACCTGCCAGAGGCCGACCTGATGGTGCTCGGGTTCTGGGAGTGGCGGGAGGCGCTGGAGCGGGGCATCGCGTCGCACCACGCCGGGTTGCTGCCGGCGTTCAAGGAGACCGTCGAGGAGCTGTTCGTCCGGGGTCTCGTGAAGGTCGTGTTCGCGACCGAGACGCTGGCGCTGGGCATCAACATGCCGGCGCGCACGGTCGTGCTCGAGAAGCTGGTGAAGTACAACGGCGAGGCGCACGTCGACCTCACGCCGGGCGAGTACACGCAGCTGACCGGCCGCGCGGGCCGTCGTGGCATCGACGTCGAGGGCCACGCGGTCGTGGTGTGGCAGCCGGGCATCGACCCGAAGGCGGTCGGAGGGCTCGCCTCCACCCGCACGTACCCGCTGCGCTCGTCGTTCCGTCCCGGTTACAACATGGCCGTGAACCTGGTCTCCCAGCTGGGTGCCTCGGCCGCGCGCGAGATCCTGGAGCAGTCGTTCGCGCAGTTCCAGGCCGACCGGTCGGTGGTCGGGCTGGCGCGCCGGATCGACCGCAACAAGGAGGCGCTGGGCGGCTACTCCGAGTCGATGACGTGCCACCTGGGCGACTTCGCGGAGTACGCGGGGCTGCGCAGGCGGGTCGCGGACCGGGAGAAGCAGCTCGCGAAGCAGAACACCAACGCGCGGCGGATCGAGACGGCGAAGTCGCTGGAGACGTTGCGCAAGGGTGACGTGATCGCGGTGCCGTCGGGCCGGCGTTCCGGGCTCGCGGTCGTCATCGACCCCGGCCTCGAGCCGCTGGGCGAGGCGCGGCCGCTGGTGGTCACCGAGGACCGCTGGTCGGGCCGGCTGACCTCGGCGGACTTCCCGGCGCCGGTCGAGGTGCTGGGCCATGTCCGGCTGCCCAGGCAGGTGGACGTCCGCTCGCCGAAGTCGCGGCGGGACCTGGCGGCGACGATCCGCAACACCGGCATCACCGTGCCCTCGCGCGGGCGGCGCAAGACCACCGCGGACGACGACCCCGAGCTGGCGACGTTGCGCCGGGCTCTGCGCGCGCACCCGTGCCACGGCTGCGACCAGCGCGAGGACCACGCGCGGTGGGGAGAGCGCTACCACCGGCTGCTCGCCGAGACCGAGCAGCTGGAGCGCAAGGTCGCGGCGACCACGCACTCGCTGGCCAGGCAGTTCGACCGGATCAGGGCGTTGCTGCGCGAGCGGGGCTACCTGTCCGAGGCCGACGAGGTGACGTCCGCCGGCAAGCGGCTGACCAGGCTTTACAGCGAGTCGGACCTGCTCGCCGCCGAGTGCCTGCGCGGTGGCGTGTGGAAGGGCCTCAAGCCCGAGGAGCTGGCGGCGGTGGTGTCGTCGCTGGTCTACGAGGCGCGCAGGGACGGCCCGGTCGAGGCGCGGCTGCCGCAGGGTGCGGTGTCGGACGCGATGCTCGCGACCGTGCGGCTGTGGGCGGAGATCGAGGACGACGAGCGCCGCCTCAAGCTGGAGCGGATCACCCGCCAGCCCGATCCCGGGTTCGCCTGGCCGGTGTACCGGTGGGCGCGCGGCGAGTCGCTGGAGAAGGTGCTGAGCGCCGCCGAGGCCGGTGGCAACGAGCTCGGTGCCGGCGACTTCGTGCGGTGGTGCCGCCAGGTGATCGACCTGCTGGACCAGATCCGCGACGTGTCCGGCAAGGGCGATCCGGTCGGTGCGGCGGCGGACAAGGCGGTCGACGCGCTGCGGCGCGGTGTCGTGGCGATGATGTGACGTTCGCCTGACAAAGGTTTTGCGAGTCGGAGTAAAGACTGACCACAACGGTGTGGTTGGATCGCGCCGCAACGTCGTACACACGGAGGTCGACAGATGAGCAGCCCGTACGGACCGTCCGGAGGGAACGATCCGCAGCAGCCCTGGGGCCAGCCGCAACAGCCGCAGCAGCCCTACGGTGGCGGTTTCCCTCCCGGCACCCCGTCCGGCGGCTTCCCGGCTCAGAACCCCTACGGCCAGCCGCAGCAGCCCCAGCCGGGCCAGCAGCAGCCGTACCCCGGGTTCGACCCGTCGCAGCAGCAGACGCAGCAGTACGGCGTGCCGCAGGGGGCTCCGCAGTCGAACCCGTACGGCAACCCGGCTCAGGACCCGTACGGCCAGCAGACCCAGCAGTACGGGCAGCAGCCGAACCCGTACGGCCAGCAGCCGGGCTACGGCCCGCCGGTGCCGCCGAAGAAGAAGTCGAGCGCGGCCATCTGGGTCGCCGCCGTCGTCGTGGTGCTGATCGTCGGTGGCGTGCTGTTCACCGGGTTCGGCGCGCCGGCGTTCTTCAAGAAGAAGATCTTCGACAACACCGCCGTGCAGAACGGCGTCGTCCAGATCCTCAAGGACGAGTACAAGATCTCCGACGTCGGCAGCGCGACCTGCACGGGTGAGAACGAGGTCAAGCCCAACACCTCGTTCGAGTGCAAGGTGCAGGTCGGCGGCAAGGACAAGAAGGTCAAGATCGTCGTCAAGACCGAGGACGGCGAGTACGAGGTCGGCCAGCCCACCGGCTGACCTGCGCGAGATTCCGGATAACCTTCCTCCAGGACGTTCCTGGGGGAAGGTTTTCTTTTGCGCTACTTCGTGTTCGCGGCCGAGGAGCCGCAGCCGCGCTGTCCCTTGGCCGTGGTGCGCCTGGACGACGACGGCACCGAGCAGGCCTTCACCCGCGCGTTGCGGTGGGTGGGTTCCGACGACGGCCTGGCGGGTGTCGGTGGTGAGCTGCCGCCGAACGTCTGGGAGGTCTCCCCGGAGTGGGCCGAGGTCTTCCTGGTCGACATGGTCGGGGAGATGCGGGAACGACGTCACGGTGAGCGCCGCGACCGCCTGTTCGAAGGGGTCTGGGGGCACCTGGGCGGTGGTCCGCGCATCGACCTCTCCGAGGGGGAGGCCCGGCTGGTGGCACGGGAGCGGGAGGACGTCGAGTACCGCTGGTTCGTGCCCCGTCCGGCTTCGCCGCAGTTCGTGGCACGGGTGGGGCCCGACGGTGTCGAGGAGCGGTTCACCTCCGAGCTGTGCTGGGGACCTCCGCCGCTGCTGCGCCTGGCGCGGTTGCAGGAGGTGCCGCGGGAGCAGGCCATGGCGGGCGTCCGTGATCTCGCGCGGCGGGTGCGTGAGTCGTGGCAGCAGCAGTTGTGGTCCGGCCAGTACGACTACTTCGCGTGGTTCTCCGGCGGCGACGTGCTCGACCTGACGAGCGCGAGGTCGCTCATCCGGCGGCGTGGCTCCGGCGGCTGGGACCCGGAGCAGGTGCTGGCGCACAGCGGTGAGTGGGTGCCGACGGACCAGGTGGCCGGCCACCACCGCGGCCGGTCCGGGCTCGGCGAACCGCTCGCCATCTCACCGGAGGAGGCCGAGCGGCTGGAGGTCGTGCTGCGCGAGCGCCATGAGCAGTGGCGGCGCGCGTACGGAAACTGAGGTGCGCCCGCGGTCGTGCTTGGGACACGATCGCGGGCGTGACCGAGATCCGTGTGCTCACCGACGAAGCGCAGTTCCGCACCCACAACGGCGTGTTCCGCCGCGCCATGCACTGGGGTCCTCCCACCGACGAGCAGTGGGAGGTCACGAAGCCGTCCTACGAGCCCGGCCGCGTCCACGCCGCGTTCGACGGCGACGAGATGGTCGGCACCACGCAGACGTTCGGCTCCTCTCTCGTGGTGCCCGGCGGCACCGTGGTCCCGCATGCTGCCGTGTCACGCGTGGGCGTCCGTGCCGACTACACGCGCCGTGGCGTGCTGACGGCGTTGATGCGCGAGCAACTCTCCACGCTGCCCGATCCCGTCGCGACCCTGCGCGCCTCCGAGGGACGCATCTACGGCCGGTTCGGCTACGGCCTGGCCGGGCGCGTCCGCCTCGTCGAGATCGACGCGCGGAAAGCCGTGGTCCCCGGCGACATGACCGGCCGGGTGCGGATGCTCGACCAGGACACCGCCGACAAGCTGCTGCCCGAGCTGCACAACGCCATCGGCCTCACCCGCCCCGGCCACATCGGCCGCTGGGCCGGCTGGTGGGCCCGCGCCCGCGACCGCAAGAGCGACGCGGAGAACTCGGTCACCGTCGTCCACACCGGACCCGACGGCGACGACGGTTTCCTGACCTACGTGGTGAAGACCGAGGGCGAGTTCAAGCACCGGCTGTCCATCCACGACCTCGTGGCGGCCACCCCCGAGGCGTGGCGCGACCTGTGGCTCTATGCGTCGCGCCTGGACCTGGTCGACCACATCGAGTGCGAGGTGCCGCTCGACGAGCCGGTCACGTGGCTGTTCGAGGACCCGCGCGTCGTCTACACCAAGGACGTCTTCGACGAGATCTGGCTGCGGCTGGTGGACGTGCCCCGCATGCTCGCCGCCCGCACGTACGGCCACGCCGACCCGGTGGTCATCGAGGTCCGCGACAAGCTGCTGCCGGCCAACGACGGCCGCTACCGGGTGACGCCCGATGGTGTGGAACGCACCGATGACGCTGCCGATCTCACGGTGCCGGTCGACCTGCTGGGCGCGTGCTACTTCGGGGACACGACGTTCTCTCAGCTCGCGGCCACGGGCTGGCTCACCGGCAACCGGCTGGACGCCGCCGACGCCCTGTTCGCCAGCGCGCGGGCCCCGTACTGCGGCACGTTCTTCTAGCCGCCTTTCACCCACAAGCGCCCCGCCAGCCACATCTAATCGCACGCGGGAGCTTTCGTACTGCATGACAGTACGAAAGCTCCCCGCGTGCGACAGGGGAAGCAGGGGGTTAGGGGCGACGTTCCATGGCGTTGACGAGGCGGGGGACGGATGAGCCGAGGCCCCAGCGATCGGTGAGGTCGCGGAGGCGCTCCGGGTCGGCCGGGACCCGCGGTACGTCGTCGGACCGGTCCAGCACCACCGGCGCGTCCACGGCCGTGCGCACGACCACCGGCGCCGCCGCCAGGTACTCCTCGGCGGCGATGAGGGAGTTGCGGGCCTTGGTGGTGAGCTTGCGGTCCATCGGGTCGGCGACGGCCTTCAGGACCGCGTCGAGCGAGCCGAACTCGGTGATGAGCTTCGCGGCGGTCTTCTCACCGATGCCCGCCACGCCCGGCAGGCCGTCGGAGGGGTCGCCGCGCAGCACGGCCATGTCGGCGTAGGCGGAGCCGGCGTTCTCGACCGGCAGCGAGTACTTCGCGGCCAGCTCGGAGGGACCCAGGACCTCGACCTTGTTCCAGCCGCGCCCCACGTACAGGACGTGCACGGGGGTCGGTTCGAAGCGGACGACCTGGAACATGTCGCGGTCGCCCGTGACGACCTCGACCGGCGAGGTCTTCTCGTGGTGGGCCAGGGCGCCGATCACGTCGTCGGCCTCGTAGCCCGCCGCCTCACCGGTGCAGATGCCGGCCGCGTCGAGCACGTCGAGGATGATCGGGATCTGCGGCGTGAGGATGTCCGGCACCTCCTCGGAGCCGTCCTGGGCGTCCTCGGCGACGCGGTGGGCCTTGTAGGACGGCAGCGCGTTCACCCGGAACTCGGGGCGCCAGTCGGCGTCCAGGCAGGCCACCAGGCGGCCGGCGCCGCGGTCGGTGATGACGCGGGCGATCGTGTCGACGAACCCGCGCACGGCGTTCACCGGCGTGCCGTCGGGCGCGGTCATCGAGTCCGGCAGCGCGTAGAACGACCGGAAGTAGAGGCTCGCGGAGTCGAGCAGCACCAGGGGAGAGCTCACAACCGGACAAGCTACTAGGCTTCGGCCCATGGCAACGATCACCGGGCCCATCGACGTGTCCGCGCTGCGTGCGCGGCTTGACCGCGCCTCCGCAGCCGCTGAGCGGGCGGGCGTCGACGCGCTGCTCATCTCGCCCGGCTCGGACCTGCGGTACCTGATCGGTGCCGGTGGCGACTCGTTCGAGCGGCTCACCTGCCTCGCGCTGCCGGTCGTGGGCACGCCCACGCTCGTGGTGCCGAAGCTGGAGCAGCCCGGTTACGCGGGCATCCCGACCGACGAGCTCGGCGTCGAGGTCGTCACCTGGGTCGACGGCGAGGACCCGTACGCGCTGGTCAAGGCCGCCATCAAGGGCAACCGCACGGCGGTTGCGGACATGATGTCCGCCCTGCACACCATCAAGCTCGGCAACGCCGTCGGCGGGCCGCAGTCGCTCGCCGGGCCGATCATCCGCGAGCTGCGCATGCGCAAGGACGCGAGTGAGATCGCCGCGCTGCGCAAGGCCGGCCAGGCGATCGACCGGGTGCACGCCCGCATGGGCGAGTTCCTGCGCGTCGGCCGCACCGAGCGCGACATCGCCAAGGACATCGCCGCCGCGATCGTGGAGGAGGGGCACACGGTCGCGGACTTCGTGATCGTCGGCTCCGGCCCCAACGGCGCGTCGCCGCACCACCGCGACTCCGAGCGCGTGGTCGAGGCGGGCGAGGTCGTGGTCATCGACATCGGCGGCCCGGTCGCCGAGGGCTACAACTCCGACTCCACCCGCACGTACGTCATGGGTGAGCCGAAGCACGACGACGTGTGGGACACCTACGCCGTCCTGCAGGCAGCGCAGCAGGCCGCCGTCGAGGCGGTCAAGCCGGGCGTGACCTGCGAGCAGATCGACGAGGTGGCCCGCGAGGTCATCACCGACGCGGGCTTCGGCGAGTACTTCGTGCACCGCACCGGCCACGGCATCGGCCTGGACGTGCACGAGGAGCCTTACATCGTCAGCGGCAACGCGCTGCCCCTCGAAGCGGGCATGGCGTTCAGCGTCGAGCCCGGCGTCTACCTGCCCGGCCGCTGGGGCGCGCGCATCGAGGACATCGTCGTCGCGACGGAGGACGGCGTGGAGTCCTTCAACAACCGACCTCACGAACTGGTGGTGCTTTGACCCTCGAGCAGATCGACAGAGCGATCCTGAAGGAGCTCGCGGCCGACGGCCGCTGCAGCTTCACCGACCTCGCCGAACGGGTCGGCCTCAGCGTGTCCGCGGTGCACCAGCGGGTCAAACGGCTGGAGCAGCGCGGCATCGTGAAGGGCTACGCGGCCCGGCTGGACGGCGCGGAGGTCGGGCTGCCGATGTCGGCGTTCATCTCGCTCTTCCCGATCAACCCCTCCGAGCCGGACGACTACCCGAAGCGGCTGGAGCACCTGCCGGAGATCGAGGCCTGCTACTCGGTCGCGGGGGACGCCTCGTACGTCCTGCGCGTCCGGGTGGCCTCGCCGGTGGCGCTGGAGGAGCTGCTGCAGAAGATCCGCGAGTCGGCGAACGTGTCGACGCGGACGACGGTCGTGCTGTCCACCCCGTACGAGGACCGGCCCCCGGCGGTCTAGGACTTCTTCCGGTCAGGTCAGACCGGACTGCACCGCGAACACGACGAGCTGGGCCCGGTCACGGGCCCCCAGCTTCACCATCGCCCGCGACACGTGCGTGCGCACCGTCGCGGGCGAGATCACCAGCGTCGCCGCGATCTCGTCGTTGGACGCCCCGGACGCGACGTGCCGCATGATCTCCCGCTCGCGTTCGGTCAGCTTGTCCAGGTGCGGCACCGGTCGCGCGGACGCACCCGAGGCGAACCGGTCGATCACCCGGCGCGTGACCGACGGCGACAGCAGCGAGCCGCCGTCGGCGACCACGTGCACGGCGCGCAGCAGGTCTGCGGGGTCGGAGTCCTTCACCAGGAACCCGGACGCGCCCGTGCGCAGCGCCTCGAACACGTACTCGTCCAGGTCGAACGTCGTCAGCACGACGATCTTCACCTCGGCCAGCGCGGGATCGGCGGACACCCGGCGCAGCACCTCCAGGCCGTCCATCAGCGGCATCCTGATGTCGAGGAACACCACGTCCGGCTTGACCGACTGGATCAGCCTCAGTGCCTCGCGGCCGTCGGCGGCCTCACCGGCGAACACGACGCCCTTCTCGGTCTCGATCAACGTCCGCAGCCCCATCCGCACCAGGGCCTGGTCGTCCGCCACCACCACGCGAATCATGACGGCAACGGTATCCGGGCGACCACCGTGAAGCCGTGCGTCGTGCGCACGTCGAGCGTGCCGCCGAGCGCCTCGGCCCGCGATCGCATGCCGCTGATGCCGTGGCCCTCCTCGAACGGCCCCGGCGTCCCGGTGTCCCGGACCTCGACGACCAGCTCGCCGCGCACCTCGTAGACCTTCACCGCGACCGTGACGCCGCCGGAGGCGTGGCGCAGCACGTTCGTCAGCGACTCCTGCACGATCCGGTACGCGGCGAGCTGGTGGTTGTCCGGCGCCGACACCCCGTCGACCTCCACCGACACCTCCAGGCCCGCCTCGCCCATCCGGGACGCGAGCGCGGGCAGGTCCGCGAGTGAGATCGTCGGTCGCAGCGGTGCCGAGCCGCGCAGCGTGTCCAGTTCGGACCGCAGCCCCTCCAGCGCCTCCTTCGAGGTGTCCCTGATCGCCTCCAGCGACGCGCGGGCCTTCGCCGGGTCCTTGTCCAGCACGTACAACGCGACCCCGGCCTGCATGGCGATCACCGACAGGCCGTGGCCGACGACGTCGTGGACCTCCTGGGCGAGGTGCAGCCGTTCGGAGATCACGGCCCGTTCGCGAACGTCCACAACGGACTTGCGGCGCAGCTTCACCAGCACGCCGGCCGCGGCGGGCAGCAGGATCCACCCCGCCGACCAGGTGATCCAGGACGTCACCGAGTCGCCCCACCACGGCAGGATGGCGAGCGCATACACCAGGGTGGACGCCGCGGCCAGCTCGATGCGCGCGTACACCGCCACGGCGTACATCGCCGCGACACCGCTGAGCAGCACCGGCCCGAACGGATAACCCTGTGCCAGGTACGCCACGATGGCCACCGTCGTGATCCCGACCGTCCACAGCGGACGGACCGAGCGGAACAGCAGACCGCTGGCGGCGACCGTGATGAGCAGGTAGCCGAGGACGTCGAGCGACTCCGCGCCCTGCAGGCGTGCGGCGAACCGCGTGCCGCCCAGCCCGAAGAACAACAGCGCCACGGTCAGCGCGATGTCCCGCCATGTGATCCGCATGCCGCCGACGATACGACCGGGGACGTACGCAGATGTGCGTATCTTCATGCCGCTCCGGAGCGGACGACCGCGGCGGTCCCGAGGCCCAGGCTTGGTCCCATGATCGTGACGACGGAGAAGCTGACGAAGCGCTACGGCGACCGCGCCGTGGTGGACGAGGTCAGTCTGTCCGTGCGGCGGGGCGAGGTCTACGGGTTCCTCGGTCCCAACGGCGCGGGCAAGACGACCACGATCCGCATGCTGCTGGGGCTGGTGAAGCCCACGAGCGGCACGGCGACCGTGCTCGGGCAGGCACCGGGCAGCCCGACGGCGTTGCTGAAGGTGGGGTCGCTGATCGAGGGGCCCGGTTTCTACCCGTACCTGTCCGGCCGCGACAACCTGCGGGTGCACGCGGCACGCCGGGGCGTGGCGAAGGCGCACGTCGAGGCCGCGCTCGAACAGGTAGACCTCGTGGGCGCCGCGAACGAGAAGTTCCGCCGCTACTCGCTCGGCATGAAGCAACGGCTCGGCGTCGCCGCCGCCCTGCTCGGCGAGCCCGAGCTGCTGATCCTCGACGAACCCACCAACGGCCTGGACCCGGCCGGCATGGCCGACATGCGCGACCTGGTGCGCGCGTTGTCCGCGCAGGGCCAGACCGTGCTGCTGTCGAGCCACCTGCTCGGCGAGGTCGAGGAGATCTGCGACCGGGTCGGCGTGATCGCGAACGGCAAGCTGGTCGCGGAGAGCACCGTCGAGCAGCTGCGCGGCGACAGCGTGCTGCTGATCAAGGCAGACCCGATCGAGAAGGCGCACGTCCTCATCGAGGGCAGCGTGCTGAAGGACGACGTGCTGCACGTGCGCGACACGGACGCGGGTGCGCTCGTCCGCACGCTCGTGCACGCCGACGTGGACGTGCAGGAGGTCCGGCCGCTGCGCCGGACGTTGGAAGAGGTCTTCTTCGAGATGACGGGAGCGGCGTGATGGGCAGCGTCAAAGCAGAGCTGCTGCGACTGTGGAAGTGGCCGGCCACGTGGGTGCTGATCGGCATCTGGCTGGTGCTGACGCTGACGTTCGGCTACGTGTTCAACTACCTCGCCCTCAACGGCGGCTCCACCACCCGCGACCTCACTCAGCAGCAGCTCATCAGCGCCATGCAGCCGGAGAACGTCGGCGCGGCCGTCGTGCGCGGCCTGCCGATGTTCGGCGGCGCGATCATCCTCGTGCTGGCGGCGCTCGCGGTCGGCTCCGGCTACGGCTGGGGCACCTGGAAGACCACGCTGACCGCCGGCCCGCGCCGGGTGTCCGCGATGGCGGGAACCCTGGGCGCACTCGGGGTCGTCGTGGTCGTCCTGGTGGCGCTGACGTTCGTCGTCGACCTCGGCGCGGCGATCACCGTGGCGTCGCTGGAGGGCTGGGACTGGAGCCTGCCCGGCACCGCGGCGCTGGAGGCACTGGGCGCGTCACTGCTGATCGCCGCGATGTGGACCGGCTTCGGGGTGTTCCTCGGCGTGGTCACCAAGGGCCCCGCGCTGGCCGTCGGGCTCGGCCTGATGTGGGCGATCGTCACCGAGAACCTGCTGCGCGGCGTCGGGTCGCTGCTCGGCCCGGTCGGGGACCTGACCGAGGTGCTGCCCGGTGGCTCGGCCGGCAACCTCGCCGGAGCCGTCGGTGGCAGCGGTGCTCCCGGCGTGTTGACCGACCTCAGCGGGACGACGGCGGCGTTGTTCCTCATCGGGTACGTCGTGTTCTTCGTGGGCGCGGCGACGCTGTTGAAGGTGCGTCGCGACCTCGTGTAGGGCCACCGATGCCCAGACCAGGACTGCACGACCGCGACCCCGGTGGGGAGTCGCGGTCGTGCAGTCCTGGGTGACGAACCGCTAGCCGTCAGAACACCGCAGGACCAGCTCCACCACGAACCGCGCACCGGCCGGCGCGCGGTCCTCCACCCACACCCGGCCGCCCAGCCGGCGCACGTGCTCGCGGACCAGTGCGAGCCCCAGCCCGCTGCCCGTGTCGGCACCCCTGCTGCCCGCCATCACACCGCGCGCGAACCGTTCGAAGATCTGCTCCCGCAACGACTCCGGCACGCCCGGCCCCGCGTCCTCCACCTCGAGCCGGACGAGGCCGCCCACCGGCCGCACCGCCACCAGCACCGCTCCGCCCGCGTGCCGGTCCGCGTTGTCCAGCAGGTTGGTCAGCACCCGGTCGAGCCGCCGCCGGTCGCCCAGCACGACCGCGGGCGCGAGCTCCAGCGGCACCTCCGCGCGTGTCGCGACCACGTTGCGCACCAACGCGTCGAGCGCGATCTCCTCCGCCTGCGAGTCGTCGGTCTGGTCCGCCCGCGAGATCTCCAGCAGGTCCACCACCATCCTGGCGAACCGGTCGACCTCCGAGGTGAGGAGCTCCAGCGCCGTGCCCGCCGTCCCCGGCAGGTGCTCGCGCCGCCGCCGCAGCACCGCGCCCGCGTTCACCATCGTCGTCAACGGCGACCGCAGCTCGTGCGACACGTCGGAGGCGAACCGGGCGTCGCGCAACGCCCGTTGCTCCAGCGCGTTGGCCGTGGAGTTGAACTTCGCCGCGAGTGCCGCGAGATCCGGGTCGTCCTGGTCGGGCAGCCGGGCGCCGAGGTCACCGCCGGCGATCCGCCCCGCCGCCGAGCTCAGCTCCGCCAGCGGTCGCAGCGCCCGTTTCGACGCCCACGACCCCAGCGCGGCGCCGATGAGTGCCGAGACGATCGTCCCGCCGATCAGCAGCCAGCTGAGGAACCCGGACGTGCGGCCCAGCTGCTGCAGCCCGAACAGCTCCACGTACACGGCGTTGCCCGCGACCGGGCGGGAGACGGCGAGCGTCGGCTGGCCGTTCAGGGTGATCACCTGCTCGCCCGGCGGGTGCCGCACCAGCGTGATCGGCAGCAGGGCGGGGTCGACGGGCCGGCCGGCCGCCACCAGGCCGTCCGGCATGAGCACCAGGATCGACGAGTCGGGGCCGGTGGTGAGACCGGTGAGCAGCTCGTCGATGCCGGCGGAGGACAGCGACCGCTCGACCAGCCGCACGTTGACCTCGGCCTGCCTGGTCGCGCTCGCCTCGCGCTGGCGCAGCATGTAGCCCGAGGCGATGTTCCAGGTGGCGAAGGCGAGCACGCTCGTGACGACGAGCAGCCCGAAACCGAACGCCAGCGTCACCCGCCACCGCAGCGTGAGCCTCACGAACGGATCCGGTAGCCGGTGCCGCGCACGGTGAGCACCAGCGCCGGGTCGTCCGGGTTCGCCTCGATCTTGCGCCGCAGCCGTCTTATGTGCACGTCGAGCAGGCGGGTGTCACCGAAGTAGTCATATCCCCAAACCTTCTGCAGCAGCTGTTCCCTGGTGACGATTCGACCGGCCGCACCAGCGAGTTCCAGCAGCAGCCGGAATTCCGTTCTGGTGAGGTGAACGCGTTCCCCCGCACGGTGCACGAGGCCTTCCTGCGGACGGATTTCCAGATCACCCACCCGAACGGCGTCACGGCCCGGTCCGCGGCGGCGCAACAACGCGCGAATGCGGGCCGCGAGAACGCTCGCCATCAACGGTTTCGTGACGTAGTCGTCCGCTCCCGCCTCCAGTCCGGCGATCACGTCACGGGCGTCCGTCCGCGCGGTGACCACGATGATGGGCAGGTCACCACGTGCCCGGAGGGTCCGCACGACCTCCAGCCCGTCCACGCCGGGAAGGGTGAGGTCGACCAGCACGACGTCGAACGGCTCGGATTCCAGGCGCCGCAACGCCACCTCACCCGCACCGGCCTCGTCAACGGTGAATCCCTCGTCTGTCAAAGCAAGGCTCAAGGCCTGGCGGATTCGCTGGTCGTCTTCGACCAACAGGACCCGAACGCACACAACGACTCCACTGTGTGAGAGCCGCGGCGACGGCGCCTCACACAGTGGAGTGAAAGTCGATCAAAAGCAAGAACGCTTTGGACTAGAATGCTGTCAGGGTGATTTTCGCCGAACGCGGGTTCGGTTCGTGAACAAGCGACTCGAACGCGCCGACGTCGTCGAAGGCGAACCCGTAGGCCTTCCCGTCCACCATGTTCTGGTGCACGATCCGGGAGAAGTGGTTCGCGGTCGGCCGGGTGTAGAACTCACTCGCGTTGTAGGTCGGCTGGGTGTGCAGGTACCCGAGCGTGGACCGGTTGAGCGCCGCGCACAGCGACCGGGAGATCGCGCCGACGTCGTTGTTCGGCGCGGCGAGCCGGCCGTCGCAGTTGAAGACGTCCCGCGTCGAGGGCTGCTCGAACGACGCGACCTGCTGGCCCGCGGTGTTCGTGAAGCGCAGCACCCCGCCGCTGGTGCGGCCGGTGAACTTGCGGTTCGGCTCGTTCTGGTAGGGCACGACGGTCAGCGGCGTGTTCTGGTACGTCGACCAGGCGCTGCTGACGTAGCCCGCGTAGTACGAGCTGGAGAACAGGCCCGCGTCGAGGCCCTTGCTCGGGTTGAGCACGCGCAGCCGGGTGCCGTCCGAGCGGGTGTGGACCAGCCGCGCCCAGTCACCGCCCAGCTGCTGGTGCTGGTCGAAGATCCGGTTGCGGCCGTTGCCCACCAGCACGCCGGTGCGCTTGGTCGCGCCGGCCTGCGAGGTCGCCTCGACCGCGTGCGGGACGCTGAACATGTCCACCTGCGAGCTGTTCAGCCACAACCCGCCGCCGTTGTAGGTGAACTCGCTCCAGTCGAACAGGATGTCGCGGTTCGGGTCGCCCGCCGCCCACGGCGCCGGCTGCACCAGGCCGCCCGGCACCAGGGAGAACTTCAGCTTGTCCCGGAAGGACATGTAGATCCGGCCGCCCGCGAGGTTGAGCGGGATCTGCAGGGTCCTGCTACCCCCGTTGGCAGGACCGGGGATCGACACGTCCGGTGCGGGCGAGGGTGGGATGGAGCCGCCGGACCAGGCGGTGAACTGGCCGTTCGCGTTGACGTACCCGAGCCGGCCGCCCATCTCGCCGAACACGTACAGGTGCACGGCGTCGCCGCGGCCCGAGGTGTTCTGGACGGTGAGCGGGAGCAGGTTCGGTGGAGCTGCTTGAGCGGGTGCGGACAACGTTGTCAGCCCGACTAGGGCCGATGTCGCCAGCAGCAGGAGCTTGCGCATCGACTATCTCCTCACTGAGACAGACTGTGCTCGATTTCAGAGCGGTGAGAGCGCTCCCATGGTCGGCGCGATCGTGTTGATGTGTCAAGAATGGTTCTCATGCGCGCACTGACGGTGGATCTTGCACGACCGGGTTCGTTGGCGTTGACGGAGCTGCCCGATCCGGTCCCGGGACCGGACGAGCTGCTGGTGGAGGGTCTGGCCATCGGGATCTGCGGGACCGACCGCGAGATCGTCCGCGGCGAGTTCGGGACGGGCGGGGAACTGGTGATCGGCCACGAGTCGCTCGGCAGGGTGATCAGCGGCCCCGGCTTCGCGCCCGGCTCGCTCGTGGCGGGCGTGGTGCGCAGGCCGGACCCGGTGCCGTGCGCGGCCTGCGCGCGCGGGGAGTTCGACATGTGCCTCAACGGGCAGTACACCGAGCGCGGGATCACCGGGATCGACGGCTACGGCGCTACTTTGTGGACAGTGCCGACGCAGTACGCCGTGGGTGTCAGCTCGCGGGCAGGTGTGCTGCTCGAACCCGCGTCGGTGGTGGTGAAGGCGTGGGAACGGCTGGAGCGCTTCGCGTTCTTCGACTTCGACAGCGTGCTCGTCACCGGTGCCGGTCCGATCGGGTTGCTGGCGGCCATGATCGGCGTGCAGCGCGGGCTGGACGTGCACGTGTTCGACCTCGCCGAGAGCGGCCCGAAACCGGACCTCGTCGAGTCGCTCGGCGCCACCTACCACCGGAGGCTGCCCGGCCACGAGGTGGTGATCGAGGCGACCGGCGCGCCGGAGCTGGTGGCACAGCTGCTCGGGCGGCGGCTGGTGTGCCTGACCGGGGTGCCCTCGACCGAGGTGGTGCCGGTGGACGTCGGCCAGGCGAACCGGGATCTCGTGCTGCGCAACGGGATCGTGTTCGGCACGGTCAACTCGAACGTCCGGCACTACCGCGAGGCCTCCGCGGTGCTCGACCGGGCGGACGACGCCTGGCTCTCGGCGATGATCACCAGGCGGGTGCCGCTGTCGTCTTACGTGGAGGCCTTCGAGTCACGTCCGGGCGACGTGAAGGTGGTGCTGGAGCTGGACTGAGAAGAACTCGGCCAGCTTGTACGGGGACTGGGCTCGTTCGGCACGCGAACGCGTTGCCGTGCTGCGGATGAAGGCAGGCAAACCCTCGACGTGCAGCAGTTCTCCGTCGACACGCACCCGGAATAGGAGCTCGTCGTCCACACCGCGGAGGCCGCCAGCCCGTCCGGGAAAAGCGCTGCGCACGCTCGTAGGCTGAGCCTCTCACGCAGGAGAAAACGAGTCCCACCGACGCGAAATTGCTTGCCGGGAACCGCTGTTGTGCCAGTCAGTTCCACTCAACGCTTCGGAAGGGCGAGGAAATGACCGGCAAGGTTGCAGTGATCACGGGCGCTTCGCAGGGAATCGGTGCGGCATTGGTGCCCGCCTATCGCGAGCTCGGCTATTCGGTGGTCGCCGTGTCGCGGTCCGTCGAGGCCTCCGACGACCCCGGAGTGCTGGCCGTGCGCGCCGACCTCTCGGTGCCCGGTGAGGGTGCGCGGGTGGTCGAGGAGACGCTCGCGCGGTTCGGCCGGGTCGACACGCTCGTGAACAACGCGGGCATCTTCGTGGCCAAGCCGTTCACCGAGTACACCGACGAGGACTACGAGACCGTGCTCGGCACGAACCTGCGCGGGTTCTTCGACATCACGCGCAGCGCCGTGGCCGCGATGGAGGCGAACGGCGGGCACGTGGTGAACGTGTCGACGGCGCTGGTCGACCACGCGTTGTCCGCGGTGCCGTCCGCGCTCGCGTCGCTGACCAAGGGCGGTCTGAACGCCGTCACCAAGTCGCTCGCGGTCGAGTACGCCACCCGCGACATCCGCTTCAACACGATCGCGCTCGGCATCATCCGCACGCCGATGCACACCCCGGAGACCCACGAGGCGCTGGCCTCGCTGCACCCGGTCAAGCGGATCGGCGAGATCGGCGAGGTGGTCGAGGCGGTGCTCTTCCTGGAGCAGGCCGGGTTCGTCACGGGCGAGGTCCTGCACGTCGACGGCGGCCAGAGCGCGGGGCACTGACCATGGGTGTCCAGGACGTCATGGACCGGTGGAAGACCGCCGTGGACGCGCACGAACCTCAGCGCGTGGCGGAGCTGTTCACCGAGGACGCGATTTTCCAGGGCTTGAAGCCCTATGGTGTCGGCCGTGAGGCGATTGCCGCGTACTACGATTCTCAACCCCTGGGGTTGAAAGCGGAGTACAAGGTGGTGGAAACGCGGCAGTTGGCCGAAGATCTGACGCTCGGCTATTTGTCGGTCGACTTCTCGTTCGTCGACCGGCCGACGATCACGGTGAACCTGAGCGTGCTGGTGCAGGGAGACCTGATCAAGCACTACCAGGTCTCCCTGCTTTCCTAGCGGTCCGTGCCCGGCTGGCCGGGAGCCGCCCTGCGCGGCTCCCGGCCGTACGGGCCCTTCGGTCGTTCCAGCTTCGGCGCCGGCGGAAGCGGCATCGTCACCGGGGCGTCCGCGGTGATCGTGATCGGCTCGCCGTGGTGCTTCGTCGTCAGCTCGGTGCCGTCCACAATCCGGTAGGTCGCCTCGGACTCCGTCACCTCGACCCCGATCCTGGTGCCCTGGAAGGACATCCGGAACGAGAACCGGCTCAGCGCGCTCGGCATCCGCGGTGCGAACGTGAGCTCGCCGCCGTGGTCGCGCATGCCGCCGAAACCGGCGACCAGCGCCATCCACGCACCGGCCAGCGAGGCCATGTGCAGTCCGTTGTGGACGTTGTCGTGCAGGTCGTGCAGGTCGGTGAACGCGGCCTCGACCAGGTAGTCGAACGCCAGGTCCAGGTGCCCGACCTCGGCGGCCAGCACGGCCTGCGTGCCCGCCGACAGCGACGAGTCGCGCACCGTGATCGCCTCGTAGTAAGCGAAGTTGCGCGCTTTCTCCTCCGCGGTGAACGCGTCACCGCGGAGGTGCATCGCCAGCACCAGGTCCGCCTGCTTCACCACCTGCTTGCGGTACAGGTCGAAGTACGGGTAGTTCAGCAGCAGCGGGTAGCTGTCCTGCGGGGTGCCCTCGAAGTCCCACTCCGCGTGCTTGGTGAAGTTGTCGGCCTGCGGGTGGACCTCGAGCATCTCGTCGTAGGGCACCGCCATCTTGTCGGCGGCCCTGCGCCACTCCGCGATCTCCTCCTCGGAGGCCTTGGCCACGTCCGGGTGGCGTTCGGCGGCGTCGGCGGCGGCACGCAGGTTCTGCTGGGCGATCAGGTTGGTGTAGATGTTGTTGTCCACGATCGCCGAGTACTCGTCCGGGCCGGTGACGCCGTCGATGCGGAACCCGTTGTGCGGGTCGTGGTGGCCGAGCGAGATCCACAGCCTGGCGGTCTCGGTGAGGATCTCGGTGGCCTCCTCGCGGTCGAAGTCCTCGTCGTTCGTGGCGTGCAGGTACTGCTGCGTGGCGTAGGCGACGTCGCCCGAGACGTGGAACGCGGCCGTGCCCGCCGGCCAGTACGCGCTGCACTCGGCGCCGTTGATCGAGCGCCACGGGAACGCGGCACCCTTGAGCCCCAGCACTTCCGCGCGTTCGCGGGCGGCGTCCAAAGTGGAGTGCCGCCACCGCAGCGCGTCGCGGGCCGCGTCGGGCACGGTGTAGGTGAGCACCGGCAGCACGAACGTCTCGGTGTCCCAGAACGCGTGCCCGTCGTAGCCGGGACCGGTCAGGCCCTTGCCGGGGATCGCGCGGGTCTCACCGCGGGCACCGGCCTGCAGGATGTGGAAGAGCGAGAACCGGATCGCCTGCTGCAGCTCGTCGTCGCCGTCGAGCTCGATGTCGGCGACCTCCCAGAAGTCGTCCAGGAACGCCTTCTGCTCCAGCAGCAGCCCGTCCCAGCCGGTCTGCAGCGCGCCGGCGAGCGCGGCCTCGACCTGGGCGCGCAACGAGGGCGTCGACCGTTGCGCCGACCAGCCGTAGCCGAGGTACTTGGTGAGCGTGAGGCGGTTGCCCGCCGCCACGTCCACGGCGACCGTGAAGCGGGCCAGGTCCTCCTCGGCGCGGACGTCCGTGCGCAGGTCTGCCCCGCCCGCGTCCACCTCGTGGTCCATCGCCGCGGCCATCCGCAGCCCGGACTCCTTGGTGTGGTGGCACAGCACGGCCCTGGCCTTCTCGGCCATCACGAAGTCGCTGACCAGCGGCGAGTCCAGTGCGGCGGCGACCCGCGGGTCGTTGGTGCGCTTCGCGGTCGGCTCGTTGGCCAGCAGGTCGGACTGCACGACGAGCTGCACGCCGTCCTGCGGTTCGACCTCGTACCGGATGGCGGCGACCGCGCGCTGGGTGAACGACACGAGCCGTTCGCTGCGCACGACCACGCGGCGGCCGGTCGGCGACTCCCAGAGCGTGCGGCGGCGCAGCGTGCCGGAGCGGAAGTCCAGCGTGCGTTCGTGCTCAATGGCGTTGCCGTAGCGCATGTCCAGCGGCTCGTCCTCGACCAGCAACCGGATGATCTTGCCGTCGGTGACGTTGACGACGGTCTGCCCGGCCTCGGGGTAGCCGTAGCCCTTCTCGCCGTAGGGCAGCGGGTGTTCCTCGTAGAACCCGTTGAGGTAGGTGCCCGGCAGACCGCGCGGCTCGCCCTCGTCGAGGGTGCCGCGGAAGCCGATGTGGCCGTTGGCGAGCGCGAACGTCGACTCGGTCCGGTGCAGCTGGTCGACCGCGAGGCCCTGCCAGCGCAACTGCCACGGTTCGATCGCGTAGCTCATGACAGCAGCTCGTCGAGCTCGTCGACGACCTGGTCGGCGCCGCCTGCCTTGAGCGCCTCGCGCTGGTTGCCGCGGTCGACGCCGACGACGAAGCCGAACCCGCCCTTGCGCCCGGCCGCGACGCCCGCCAGCGCGTCCTCGAAGACGGCGGCGTGCTCCGGTGATGTCTTCAGTCTTCTCGCCCCTTCGATGAACGAGTCGGGTTCCGGTTTGCCGCGCAGGTTGTCCGCCGTGATGACGTTGCCGTCCACCAACGCGTCGACGTAGTCCATGAGGTTGCCGGCGCGCAGCACGCGCGTGGCGTTGGCCGATGACGTGACCACACCGATGGGGAAGCCGGCTTCCCGTGCTGCCTGCAGGTAGCGCACCGAGGCGGGGTACGGCGTGATGCCCTCCTCGTCGATGATGCGGTTCACCAGGTCGTTCTTGAGGTCACCGATGCGGCGGATCTCCGCCTCCGGCGGCGTCAGGTCGCGCGAGGCGAGGAAGCTGCGCACGCCGTCGTAGCGCGGTTTGCCGTCCACGTAGGAGAGGTAGTCCTGCTCGCTGAACGGCTGGCCCATGTCCTCGAAGGTCTGCCGCCACGCCTTGCGGTGCAGGACCGCCGTGCTCGTGAGCACGCCGTCCAGGTCGAACAGCAACGCCGTGATGTTGTCCGGGATGCCGAGGCTCATGTTCCGATCATGCACCCGTCTCGTCGTTCTCGCGCTGCTCTTCCTTGAGACGTTCGTCGAGCGGCCGGGGATGGGCCTGCTCGTACTCGGTCGTGCCGTACTTGTCGGCCCCCGCCCAGTCCTCCGGCGGGTCCATGCCCTCTTCGAGCGGGTCCTTCTTGAGGTTGTCCTCGTCGAGGGCCTCGAAGTCGTCGTTGTCAGTGGACGCGTAGCTGCCCCTGTCTTCACTCATGCCGGTGTTGGTACCCGCATTTGTGTCATCCGATGCTTTGGCCGACGAGTGATCCGATGGCGTACGTGACACCCATGGCGATCAGTCCGCCTACGACGTTGCGCATGATGGCGCGCTGCTTCGGTGCGTTGCTGAGCTTGGCGCTGACGTATCCGGTCAGCGCGAGGGCGACTATCGCGGTGAGGACGGTTATCGGGACGCGCAGTGACGGCGGTGTGGTCGCGATGGCGATGAGGGGGAGGAGAGCGCCGACGGTGAAGCTGACGAAGCTGGCGATGGCGGCACCCCACGGGTTGGTGAGCGCGTCGGGGTCGAGGTTGAGCTCGGCGTCGGCGTGGGCGGCCAGTGCGTCATGCTCGGTGAGCTGCTCGGCGACCTCCCTGGCCGTGTCGGCGTCGAGGCCCTTGCCCTCGTAGATGCCCGCGAGCTCCTTCAGCTCCTCGTCGGGCATGTCCCTGAGCTCGCGCTTCTCCTGCGCGATGAGGGCGCGTTCGGCGTCGCGCTGGCTGCTGACGCTGACGTACTCGCCGCTGGCCATGGACATCGCACCGGCGAAGAGGCCGGCCAGGCCCGCGACCAGGATCTGCGCCCTGTCCGTGGTCGCACCGGCGACACCCACCACGAGGCTGGCCGTGGAGACGATGCCGTCGTTCGCACCCAGGACTCCCGCACGCAGCCAGTTCATCCGGTCGCCGCTGACGTCGTGCGGCTCGAGGTGCGTCATTTCTGCAGGCTAGCGCGGGCTGTTCAGGTGCGCTTTTACCGCTGTTTGCCCAGGTCAACCGGTTGGACGTCGTTTTTTGTCAGACCCCGGTGGCACACTGTCGAACAGATGTTCGTCACGGCTGTTCCCAGGAGGTCAGTCCAGATGCAGATCGAGCCCCGCCGCTGGCCCGGCCGCGTGGTCCCCGCCACCGACGCCGACGTGGCCACCGCCGTCGAGTCGCTGGTCATCCGCGCCTCCTGGCCCGACGCCAACCGCCACTGGGTCCGCCGCACCCTCGAGCCCTGGTTCGCCGCGGGCTGGTCCGTCGACGCCCTGCTCGCCGCCATCGACACCCGCCCCGACGGCACCAGCCAGGGCCGCCCCCGCTCCCGCGACCAGGTGGCCCACGAGTTCCTGCGCGCCCGCCTGCGCACCTGGACCGCGGACGGCGTCCTCGCCGACCCGCCCCTGCGTGGCATGACGCTGGGCGAGTGGTTCCGCGTGAACCGCCGCAACGCCCTTTTGAACACCCCGCGCCGCTCTCGTGCTCTGGGTTCGGAGGGCGAGCGGGCCCGTGCCGCCTCGCGTGCGCTGGCCCACCGCCGTGATCCGGTCGAGCGCAGCCGGGAGAAGGGCCGGCGGAGGCAGGAGTCGCTGGACAGCCTGCTGGTGCCGGGAGTGGAGGCGCCGACGTTCGCCGACTCGTGGCGGCTGGTGGCGGAGCTGGTGCCGGTGCAGCGGGTGTGCTCGGCCTGCGGGCACGTGCGGAAGGAGGCGCCGCAACCGGCGGCGCACCGGGTGGCCTGAGGCGGTGGTCGGACGGCTGTCCGCTGTCGCCCTGTCGACCCGGCACACGCGTCAACCCACCTCGCGCCACCCACTTTCAGGTCTGCTACCTGCGCAAACGCCATCTCCCCCCGCTCGCGGGGGTTGAGCCCGCCCGTCACCGGGAACACGGGGCGCGTTCGTTGTTCCCGGACGAAGGGCCCGACATGCTCGAAGTGACGCCGGTGGCTGCGGAAGTCATCAACGAGCTGACTTCACAGTCCACCACCAACGACGACGTCGGTCTGAGGTTCGCGCTCGCCACCGAGGACAACAGTCAGGCCGCGCTGGAGCTCTCGCTCGCCGAGGCGGTCGACGGCGACCAGGTGGTCACCGCGGACGCGGGGGCCAAGGTCATCATGGAGCCCGCCGCGGCGGAGTTCCTGGAGGACAAGGTGCTCGACGTGCGGCAGGACGACGAGGGCAACCCGGCCTTCGCGATCGCCCGCCAGGCGCCGCAGGACGGTGTGGTGGCAGCGGAGTAAGTCGGTTTGACGTGCGCGAACGGGCCGGCCCCCAGGAGGGGACCGGCCCGTTGTCGTCAGCGCGAAAACCTCAGCGGAGAACCTGAGGAGAGACTCAGCCCTCGATGCGGCGGATGCCGGTGACCGGACCGATCGAGTTGATGTCGGCGATCTTCACCGGCTGCCCCTCGGTCGAGGCGTGCACCGCGCGCGTGCCGTCGATCGCCATCGCCACATGCGACTGGCTGGAGTAGTACACCAGGATGTCGCCCGCCTTGACCTCGCTGCGCGAGACCGGGCGGCCGGCGGCGGCCTGGGCGTAGCTGGTGCGGCCGATGGACACGCCCGCGTAGGCGTAGGCCTTCTGGATCAGCGAGGAGCAGTCCCACGAGTCCGGGCCGTTGGAGCCGTAGACGTAGGGCTCGCCGCGCTGGGCCAGTGCGAACTCCAGGGCCTTCCCGGCGGTGCCGGGCGGGACCAGGATGCTCGACATGTCGCCCCTGCTGCTGATGGCGTTGCGGGCAGCGGTGTTCAGCTGGTTGTACTGAGCACGCACTTCCTCGATCTGCTTCGCGAGCGCGACCTTCTTCTGGTCGATCTCGGCGAGCAGCTTCTTCGACGCCTCCGTGGCCTCGTTGGCCGTGCGGGTGGCGGTGTCGGCGGCCTCGACGGCGTCGGTGAGCTTCTTCAGGGCTTCCGCGTTGTCGGTGGCCAGGATGTTGATGGCCGTCATGCGGTTGAGGAAGTCCTGCTGGGAGTTGCTCACGAGCAGCGCGGAGAGCTGGTTGAAGCGCGCGCCACCGAACGAGGCCTCGGTGAGGAGGTCCACCTGGCCGCGGAGGGTCTCCTCCGCCTGCTTCGCGGCGGCGAGGTCGGTCTTCGCCTTGTCCAGCTCGCCCTGCTTGGCCTTCAGGTCGTCCTGGGCCTTGAGCTGGTCCTGGTTGATGCGCGAGGCCTGCTCGTTGAGCTCGTTGTACTTCTTGAGCGCGTCGGCGGCCGTCGGCTGAGCGGTGGCCGGGGCCGTGGGGAGAGCAGCGGCGACGACAGCCGCGGTCGCCACGATCGCTCCACGCACGGTACGGCGTGAGGGTTGCGACACCACGTCGCGGGTCCTCCTTGTTTCCTGGCAGCCGCCACGCGAGAACTACTGCGCGTGAGGCGGCAACCTTGGCGTGTGCCCCGAGTGGGTTAACTGCTGGGCCGAAGGTCTCGGACAGGTTACGGAACGACCTTGTCCACGTCTACCACCGGATCCCCACCAGTTGACCGACCCGCACGCTCTCACAGTCGTCTACGTCGGTTTATCGCGGGGTGGAGAGAAGCGTCACCCGACCACGCGACGGATCACCGAAATGGGTCCGATGGAGTCGATGTCCGCGATCTTGACCGGCACGCCCTCGGTGGAGGCGTGCACCGCCCGGACGCCGTCCACGGCCATCGCGACGTGCGACTGACCTGCGTAGTAGATGATGAGGTCGCCGGGCGCGATCGCGGCGCGGGTGACCGCGCGGCCCACCTTCGCCTGGTCGTAGGTCACCCGCGGGATGCTCACGCCCGCCTCCCGGTAGGCGGCCTGCATCAGCGAGGAGCAGTCCCACTGGTTCGGGCCGTTCGCGCCGAACACGTACGGCTCACCGCGCTGGGCGAGCGCGAAGTTCAACGCCACCCCGGCCGCGCCCGAGCCCGCGGGCACCGGCACCGGCGAGGTGTCGCCCTTCGCGGCGAGCGTCGTCTGCTGCGGCCTCGACAACGACTGGTACTTGGCCCGCGCGGTCGCCACCTGCTGGTCCATCGCCGTCTTGCGCGCCGTCACGTCCGAGACCAGCCTGGTCGCCGTCTCGGCCGCCGAGGCGGCGCTGGCCCGTGCCTTCGCGGCGGTCGTCAGCGCGTCGTCCAGCCGCGACAGCGCCTCGTTGTTCTCCGCGGCGAGCATGTTGAGCGCCTGCATGCGCTCGAGGAAGTTCTGCTGCGACGTGCTCGTCAGCAACGCCGAGATGTCGTTGAACCGCGCGCCCTGGAACGACGCCTCGGTCAGCAGGTCCACCTGCCCGCGGAACTGCTGGGACGCGGCCAGCGCCTGCTTCTCGGTCTCGGTGGCGGTGCCGAGCTGCTGGTTCGCCGCCGCGAGGTCGCCCTGCGCCTTGAGGTGGTCCTGGGTGAGCTTCTCCGCGTGGTGCGTGAGCTCGGTGTAGGCCTTCAGCGCGTCGTCGGCGGGTTGCGCGTGCGCGGTGGGCATCGACACCACCGTCGCGGCGACCACAGCGGCGAGAGCGGTTGTCCTAGCAGCACGTCGGCCGGGCACGCGGCCTCCTCAGGAGTCGGGAACAACTTCTGAGGAGGCGTACGGGCGGAGGACCGGCCGGGTTCAGCCCTGGACGTGGTTGAGGACGTTGCCCTGGACGCAGTGGTCGACCGCGTCGACGACCGTGGACCCGCCCACGGGGACGACGGCGAGCTCCTGGAAGCACGTCCTGACGGCGGTGTAGTCCCAGTTGTTGCTCGCGTTGACGCCCGGACCGAAGGCCAGGTCGTCGTCGGCCAGCGCGGGCGAGGCGGCGGCGAGTGCGGCACCGGCGGCCGCGAGAACGGTGGTGGCGATGCGTGAGGTCTTGAACACGAAACGCAAGCTAGTCGTCTCAGTGGGTCCGACCGGAACTCCGCTCACCCGGTCAGGTGAGCGGAGTCGCCGGAAGGGGTGGCACCCGGTTTAGGCGGCCCGCTGTGCCTCGATCGAGGCACGGCAGGCGGCGACCAGCCGGGCGGTGGCGGCGCTGCCCCCGCGCCCGCAGCGGGAGCAGCGCATCGCGACCTCGCCGGTCAGCTCGTCGACCACCACGCCCAGCTCGGCGTCGCAGCCGCGGCACCAGCGGTGGCGCGTGACCGGGTTGACGTGCACGGGCGACGAGACGCACCGGTGGATCCAGCCGCCGTGCACGTGGCAGGTCAGGCGGTCGTCGGGCGCCAGGACGCCCAGGTCCTCCGCGTCGTCCTCCTCGGCCAGCGTTGCGATGAGCGTGGCGATCATGGCGTCCCTCCGATCCGGAAACCTGCCTCTGCCACCTCGTCGAGTGAGCGGTGCCGGAATCGACATGCGACGCCAACCATGAGTGCAACAACGACAACGAAACGACACACCGTCATCAGGTGGTTTCGCACCGTGACAAACCCACCGGTATGCGCGAGCTCGTCAAGCCTCTTGATAGGTTAGGCAAGCCTAAACTCAGGAGGTGGACAGGTGCGCAGGACAGTCGCCGCGGTTCTGCTGCTCGGCCTAGTGGCCGGGTGTGGTGGAAACGCTCCCGCGGAGCAGCAGCAGGGCCAGTGGTCGTTCAAGGACGACCGGGGCAAGGAGGTCACCGCCGAGAAGCGGCCCGAGCGCGTGGTCGCACAGGTGTCCGCCGCGGGTGCCCTCAAGGACTACGGCGTCAACGTGGTCGGCACGTTCGGACCGCTCAAGCGCGCCGACGGCAGCACCGACCCCGAGGCGGGCAGCATCGACCCGAGCCAGGTCACCGACATCACCGGCCCCGGCTACGGCGAGATCGACATCGAGAAGTTCGCCGCGCTGAACGCCGACCTGGTCGTCGCCGGCTACTACCCCGAGGTCACCGGGCTCTGGCACCTCACCGCCGAGTTCGAGGAGAAGGTCGCCAAGATCGCCCCGACGGTCGGCATCGGCCAGTCGAAGATCCAGCTGCCGGACGGCATCAAGCGCTTCCGCGACCTGGCGAAGTCCCTCGGCGCCGACGTCGACTCGGCCAAGGTGAAGGCCGACGAGGAGGCGTTCACCAAGGCCGCCGAGCGCCTGAAGGCCATCGGCGCGAAGATGACGGCCGCGAACCAGAAGATCCAGGTGATCGGCGCGGACCCGAAGCTGTTCTACGTCGCCGTGCCCGCGCGCAACCCCGACCTCGACTGGTACGTCAAGGAGCTCGGCCTGCCGCTGCTCACGCCGACCACGCCCGACGCGGAGGGCGGCGGCTACTTCCAGTCGCTGTCGTGGGAGAACGTCGGCACGTACAAAGAACACGTGATCATGTGGGACACCCGCCAGCACGTGCTGAACCCGGAGAAGATGAAGGAGGGCCACCCGGTCTTCCAGGCGCTGCCCGCGGTGCAGGCGAACCGGTTCGTGGAGTGGAACGCGGTCGCCCCGCTGAGCTACACCTCCTACGCCGCCATCATGAACAAATTGGCTGACCAGCTGGACGCCGCATTGGCACGATGACCGTGTGCTGACGCTTTTGAAGGAGAACGGCCCGTTGCGCGTGCTCAGCACCGCACGGGTCGTTTCCGTTGTGGGGGACGCGCTCAGCCTGGTCACGCTGATGCTGCACGTGCAGTCGGTGCTGGGGCAGGCGCTGGCGATCGCGGCGCTGCTGCTGGTCGGTGACTTCGCGCCGGCGTTGCTCAGCCCGTTCACCGGCCTGGTGAGCGACCGCTTCGACCGGCGCACGGTCATGATCGTGTGCGAGGTCGCCCAGTGCGCGCTGCTGGCGGTCATCGCGTTCGCGTTGCCGCCGCTGCCGGTCCTGCTGGTGCTGGTCGGCCTGCGCGCGGTGCTCGGGCAGGTGTTCATCCCGGCGTCGCGGGCGGCCGTGCCGAGCCTGGTGGCGGAGGAGGACCTTGGGCGGGCGAACACGCTGCTGGGCTTCGGCACCAACAGCGCGGACGTGCTCGGGCCGTTGCTCGCCGCCGCGCTGCTCCCGTTCCTGGGCACCCGCGGCGTGCTGTTCGTGGACGCCGCCTCGTTCGCCGTGGCGGCCCTGTTGTTGCTGCGGCTGCCGAGGCTCGTGGTGCCGGGCGAGCCGGGGGAGTCGGTGTTCGCCGGCGCGCGGGCCGGTCTGGGCGAGATCTGGCGCAACCGGGCGGTGCGGATCATCTTCCTGGGCTTCTGCGGTGTGGTGGCGTGCACGGCGATCGACGACGTGGCCGTCATCCAGCTCACCAAGGAGGTGTTCGGGGGCTCCGACAGCGCGGCGGGCGTGGTGCTGGCCGCGGTCGGGATCGGCCTGCTCGCCGGGTACGCGTTGCTGGCGAAGGGATCCGCGCGGCTGGGCATGGTCGCGTTGCTGGTGACCGGGTTCGTGCTGAGCAGTGCCGGCAACCTGTTCACCGGGCTGGCATGGGGAGTGGCGTCGGCGTTCGCGCTGCAGGCCGTGCGCGGGCTGGGGATCGCGGGCATGGACGTCGCGCACAGCACGCTGCTGCAGGGGCTGGTGCCCGCTGATCGACTGGGCCGCGTCTTCGGCAACTTCTACGGCGGCATCGGGGTGGCCGCGGCGGTTTCCTACATCGGTGGTGGCCTGCTGCTCGACGCGGTCGGGCCCCGGCTGACCTTCGTCCTGGCCGGTGCGGCGGGCGTGCTCGTGGCGGTCTGGACGGTTGCCGCCTCACCCGCAAGAGGTGTTGAGTGGGAAACAGCCTCTTGAGGGGAGAAGGCGATGTGGGGGAAGCGCATTGCTGTTTCAGTCGTTTCGTTGCTGTTGGCCGGGTTGACGACCGCCGTCGCCCACGCCGGTACCGGGGTCGTGCCCGCGTCGACGTCCTGGATCTCCGGTGACCGCGGCTGGGTGCTGGGCGTGGACACCCTGTGCCAGACGCAGAAGTGCACGCAGCTGGTCCGCACGGTCGACGGCGGGGCGAGCTGGACGCGGGTGACGACACCGCCGTTGGACGTCCCGGAGACCGGCCGGTTGCGGGTGGTGTTCGCGAACGACGCGGCGGGCATGGTGACCGACGGCGAGCAGCTGTTCGTCACCGGCAACGGCGGAGTCCGCTGGGAGCCGCTGGGGTTCAAGGGAACCGTTGGCGCGCTGGGGTTCGACGGCGCCGCGTTCCTCGCGGTGGTGTCGGACGGCACCTCGACCCGGCTGTACCACCGCGAGCTGTGGTTCGGCGGGTGGCAGCCGGTGCCGGGCGTCGAGGTCAAGGGCCAGGCGTTCGGGGAGATCGCACCGGGGCACGTGTCGTTGTCGGTGACCTTCCAGGAGAACCGGTACTGGACGCGCTCACCTGCCGGGTGGCGGGAGGAGCCGGCGCCGTGCACGGTCGAGTCGGCGACCAGGCTCGGCACGGTCGGCGCCGACCGGTACGCGTTGTGCGGCTTCGACCCCGGATTCGGGAACATGACGAAGGAGCTGCGCAGGTCCGAGGACGGCGGCCCGTTCCAGACCGTCAGCGTGCCGCCGCGGGAGGGCATCACGACCGGTTTCGCGGTGTCGCCGCAGGCGGCTCTGGTCGCGGCGACCGGGCGGGACTGGTCGTTCGTGCACCGCGGTCCCGGCGAGAAGTGGGACACGCTGCTGACGCTCGGCGGGCCGTCGTTCGAGGACCTGGCGTTCGCGGACTCCCGGCACGCGACGCTGCTCCGCGGCGGCCCCGGCCAGGAGTTCGCCGAGGTCTACCGGTCGGACGACGCCGGGCTGAACTGGAAGCCCATCGCGCTGTAGGTCGGTAGTCTCACGATCATGGACCTCCTCGACCACGGCATGCTCGACGTCGGCGACGGCAACCAGGTGTACTGGGAGGTCGTGGGCGAGCCGGACGCCAAGCCCGCCGTGTACCTGCACGGCGGGCCCGGCGGCGGAAGCTCGGCCGGCGCGCGCAAGGTGCTGCACGGCGGCAAGTACAAGACAGTGCTCTTCGACCAACGGGGTTGTGGCCGCAGCACGCCGCACGCGAGTGACCCGGCCGCGGACATGAGCGTCAACACCACCGACCACCTGATCGCCGACATCGAGCGGTTGCGTGAGCAGCTCGGCGTCGAGAAGTGGTTGGTGTTCGGCGGTTCCTGGGGCGTGACGCTGGCCGTGGCGTACGCGCAGCGGCACCCCGAGCGGGTCAGCGAGCTGATCCTGGTGGCGGTGAGCCTCAGCTCGGAACGGGAGCTGGACTGGTTGTACCGCGGCGCTTCCCGGTTCTTCCCGGAGGCATGGGCTCGGTTCAGCGCGCACGTCGACGACGCGCCGGACGTCGTGCGGGCGTATGCGACGCGGATGGAGAGCCCGGACCGTTCGGTGCGGGAACAGGCCGCGGTGGAGTGGTCGCGGTGGGAGGACACCGTGCTGTCGCTGGAGAGCTTCGGCAAGCAGGGCCAGTGGAGCGGGCGGGCGTCCGACGACATGCTCGCTCTGGTGCGGATCTGCGCGCACTACTACGCGAACCGCGGTTTCGTCGGCGACCTGCTCGCCGACGCGGACAAGCTCACCGGCATCCCCGGCGAGATCATCCACGGCCGCCGCGACATGAGCTGCCCGCCCGACACGGCCTGGCGGCTGGCGCAGGCGTGGCCGGACGCGACGCTGACCGTCGTGGACGACAGCGGCCACAAGGGCAGCCCCGCCTTCGTCGAGGCGATCAGCGCCGCGGCGAGGAGGTTCTCCCCGTGACACAGCGGAAACCGCACGGCATGGACTTCGAGTCGTGGATCGACAGGCAGATCCGCGAAGCTCAGGAGCGCGGCGAGTTCGACGACCTGCCGAGCGCCGGCAAACCGTTGCCCGGTGCGGGACAAGCACTCGAAGAGGACTGGTGGATCAAGAAGAAGGTGCGTGAGGAGGAGGGCGCGACCGGCCTGCCGCCATCCCTGTTGCTGCGCAAGGAAGCCGAGAGCGCGAAGGCACGCGCGCTCGCGGCTCCCACCGACGAGGACGCGCGCGCGATCATCGAAGCGATCAACGCGCGCATTCTCGACGCACTGCGCAAACCGTTGTCCGGTCCGCCTTTGAACCTGATGCCGTTCAACGTCGAAGAGCTGGTACGTGAGCGGAAGGGGAGCCCACCTACCAGCTGGCTCAGCTCGCGTTGATGTCGATGCAGGAGTAGAACGCCATCGCGGTGTCACCGATGTTCCACACCGCGAGGATCTTGTGCCGACCAGCGGATCCCACGTTGACGGTGTGCTGCACGGTTGCCGGCGGCTGCTGGTTGTTGCCGCTGAAGGTGGCGACCTTGCGGCCGTCGACGAAGTAGTCGTAGTCCCGCGTGCGGTGCCGCGCGGTGAACGTCCAGTTGAACGTCACCGACCGCCCGGTCTGGTGCACCCGCCAGCCCTTGCTGTCGTTGTTGAGCTCGGCGAACTGCGACAGGTTGGCGTGGCAGCTCTGCAGGCCCTTCGGGCCCTCGACCGACTGCGGCTCGTACTTGATGTTGCCACAGGCAACGGTGCCACTGGCGCACTGCGCCTGACGGCTGGCCGGCGAGGACACATAGCCATGTGCGAACGCCGTGCCAGTCGGGAGAGCCACCACGAGCAACGGTGCAGCGACAACCCCGGCCACGGCGGCCGCGACCCTGCGTCGAATTTTCATGTGACTTCCTTTGCCTTGATGTTGCGTGCGTGCAGTTACATCGCGGCGGCGGTTGAAGGTCTAGACCATACCCCGAGTGACGAAGGGGCCACAAGGTGTGTCTGGCGGATGGATCGGTGAGTTGTGTCCTGTCCGTCCGAGCCTTGCGGTGTCCGGACCTGGTTTGCGGGGGTCTTTGCGGAGTCCGGAGCTACGTTGCGGGGCGTCTCGTCAGCCAGGAACAACACCCGCAGACCAGTCCGTTCCCGGTCGGCACCCGCCCCACCTGGATCGCCGAGAATCGGGTACGCGGCGCGGACGTCGTGAGGGGACCCGGCACGTCTCTCGGAGGAAGCGTGCCGGGTCCCCTCACCAGCGCCTGTCGCAACGTCGCGGCGGGTCACTCCTTGGGGTAGCCCTCGGTCTGCCACCGGCCGCCGATGTGTTCGAACAGCAGATTGTCCTTGCCGTTGACCGGGCCTTCCAGCTTCCGCGTCAGTGTGACCCGGGCAGTCGTGCCGTCCGCGCCGCCGATCATCTTGACCTCGGCGATCTGCGTGTCCTGGTAGGTCGTGCGAGCGTCCTCGCTCATGCGACCGCGGACGTTGTCGAAGGCGTCGGGGCAGTTGCCGTTGCCGGCGCTCATGCCGAAGATCCGGGCTTTGCGGGCGGTGGTCAGACCGCAGGCGATGGTGGGATTGCCCGAGGACCAGGCGTCCAGGTAGGCACGGGCGGCGTCACGCACGCCCTCCTCGCCGCGGGCGGTGCCGACGGTGCCCAGGTCGTTGTCATCGTCCAGTCCGGGCCGGCCGTTGTCGCCGCAACCGACCAGCACCATCCCGCACAGCACGGCAGTCACCGCCGCGACCCCGGCCTTGGCCGCGGCGGGCAGGGTGCCGGACACCGCCCACCCGCAGACCCGAAACGGCCGGAAGCGGGAGGGACCGCCGTGCGGGCCACATCGGAAAAGCTTTCGCCGGTCAATGGGGATACCTCGAAACACGGTGGGCACCCCTACCTGTTCCCGGGCTTGGCTTCGGGGCCGTTCCAGGGGACGTAGCGGGCGGTGCTGCCGTCGCCCGGGGTGATCACGGCCTGGCCGGATTCGGCGAAGTGGCCGAGTCGGACGTGGGTGAGCCGCAAGCCACCGCCCAGGCCGCGCACCTGGACGTAGCCGCGGGCGCTGATGTTCTGGGAGGAGGACATGGTGGTGGTGCCGCCGTACCACTTACCGTCGCTGCGGCGGGTGCCGACGAAGATCCTCACCGTGGTGCCCAGCGGCAACCTGCTGGCATCGAGGCTGACGTAGTGCACCGCGCGGACGTACCCGCCACACGGATAGACCTCGGACTTGACGCGCATGGCGTAGCTGCGGATGCCGATGACGTTGTCCTGCCACTCGCTCTGGGCGACCGCGATCGGGATGGGACCGCAGTTCAGGTCGGGCGCCGCCGCGGCCTGCGGGGCGCAGATCAGCACCGCCGCCAGCACCGCGCCGGCCATGGTCGCCACCAACGCCTTCCCCCTGGCCCGGGGCCTGCCTGACATCGTCGGGAACCTCATCGTCGAGTCGTCTCCTTCGCTCGTCGTCTCACCCGGCACCGGCTTCCGCAGTCGGCCCGGGATGTGTCGTGGTTCAGTGCAGACCCTGTCGCCGCAGGTGGGAAGCGAGTCGCGCGCGAGTCGCGCACAGCGGTGGGATCGCCGGCCGCCACCCGTGCGACCTGCGGGACAATGCCGCGCATGGACGGCCTCGGGGACGCGGAGAAGGAGTTCTGGACGCGGTTCGATGCCGCGGTGGCCGCGTGGTCGGCCGACCTGCCGGACGGGACCGCGGTGGCGGGGGTGATCAGCCGTCACGCCGCCGAACTCTTCGACCAGGATGTGTCGGACCGGACGATCAGCGGCTGGATCGACTCCCGCCGGCTACCCCGCCATCCCGAACAGATGATGGTCATGATGCGGGTCATCGGCGCGGACCGGGCGCAGGACTGGCCACGACTGCTCGACCGGGCACGCGCAGCCCAGACGGCCCGACTCCGTGCCACACCCACCCGCGACACCACCCCTGCCGGTAAGAACTCCGATGCGGACGCGGTGGACGGCGACGGTGCCTCAGGCCCACCGGCCTCCTTGGCATCGACATCGACATCGACCGGGCGAGCCGGTCGCCGGCGGCGACTGATCGGCGCGGGACTGGCGGTCGCGCTCACCGCCGTGACGATCGCGGTGTTCGCCATCAGCGGGCAGTCGCCCTCCCGCACGGCCACCGACACCGCCCGGCCCACGGCCTCGCGGAACGGCGGCACCGCCTCGGAGCCGACCCGGTCGAGCGTGGAACAGGAAGACAACGCGAAGCAGGGCGTGCCCTGTCGACCCGGCGGAGCCCCGGTCGGCAGTACCCCCGCCGGGACTGCGGTGCCGGTTCCCCGGACCGCCGGCGGGCGCCCCGTGGCCTACGCCCCCGGCGGCGCGGGCCACGCCGAACTGTTCGCGAGCGAGCGTCGGATCGTGCTCAGCGACGACCTGAGCGACGGCTGCTCCACCATCCTCGCCGCCCAGGCCGACGGCAGCCAGGTCGGCCCGTGGGCCAACTCGCGCAGTAGGACCGGCACCCACCGCGACGGCACCACCGTGCCCCCCAAGACCGTCGACCTCCCCTGGCTCGCCGGGACCCGACGGCTGGAGTTCCGGGTGTGCCTGGGCGAGGTCGAGGACCGCCGTATCCAGTACCAGGACCGCGACTGCGGCCCGTGGACCGTCGTCGACCAGCCCACAACCCCGCAATCGTGACCACGGCCAGCAGAGGACGGCCCCTCAGCGTCCCTACGACGACCCCACCTCGTCAGTCGCCCTCGCAACCAGAATCCGCAAGGTAGTCCCGAACGGCCCTCTCACCTGCCGTTCGGCCCTAGATGCGGACCGCTGTCCTGTCCAGCCGAACATTGCGGTGTCCAGGGCAAGTTTGCGGTGCTTGCTACGGCGTCCGAGCTAGTTTGCGGGCCGCCACACGTTCTGCCTGAAGTTGGCGCATTCTCAACAACCGCGTTGGTTCCTTGCCAACGGCCTGTAGCGCCTGTACGCAGCCTCAAGGTCAGGGCAAGCATGCCGCGACCTTGCGGCCACCCATGTGCCACGCCGTAGTCAGGCGGCCTCCAGGACGAAGAACACGAAGCTCAGGAAGGCCCCGGAGGGGAACCCCGCCATCTCGTCGGGAAAGAGTTCGTGGGCTTCCGGCGCCGGAGGCGGCTCGCTGATGACGGCGGTGCGGAAGCCTGCTGCGGTGAAGGCATCGGTCATCGCGTGCAGCGGCCGGTGCCAGTAGGTGAGCACGGCCTTCTGGCCGTTGAAGTTGTACTCGTCGGACCACTTGGTGGTCGCGAAGTAGTCAGTCTCGCGATGCACCATCTTGAGGAGGATGGGGTGGTTGACGACCACGATCAGCCGGCCACCGGGCTTCAGCACCCGCCGCAGCTCAGCCAGAGGTGCGGTCCAGTCCTCCAGGTAGTGCAGCACCAAAGCGGCGACGGCGTCGTCGAACGCGCCGTCGGGGTACGGCAGCGGGCCCGTTATGTCGGCGACCCGCAGGTCCACGTCGTCGCCGAGCCGCTGCCGGGCCAGCTCCACCATCTTGGCGCTGCGGTCGAAGCCGCTCACGACGGCTCCCCGATCACGTAGCGCCACGGACACAGGACCAGCACCGCAGCCGGCGTCGAGAATTCGTCGACCGGCCACGTCGCCGGCCAGGTCCACGATCGCGGGCCGGGCGTAGTAGGCGTTGAGGAGGCTGGTCTCGTTCTCGGCCGTGTACGCCTCGGCGAAGCCGTCGTAGTCGTTCTCCACGGCCACATCGGCGATGACGGCGGAGCTCTCGGGAATGGCAGGCATGTTTCCCATACTGCCCAGTGATCAATCAGGGCGCCAGGAGATCATCTCCCTCGCCAATCGCCCGCTTGGGCAGCGCGCTCCCAACGCGAGACACGGGCCGCCAAGCTCCACGCACACCCACCAACCAGCACCGGCAACGCCACGCTCCCCGGCATCGAAGGAGACACCCTCGCGCTCGCAGGCGAGCAGTTCGAACGCTCACAGCCGGTGTCCTCACCGTTCTGGGACACCGCGATCGAGCCGATTCCCTGGCCTCCACGACCATGACAGACGGTTCGTTCCCGCCCTGGCCCTTGGCCAACATCGACGACCCAGGGCCAGGAATCCGCAAACTAGCCCTGGACAACAGCCGTCCGCATCCGTCCGCGCTACTTGCGGACCGCAGCTCACAGATCTGCACCACCGCAAACTTCAGCTGGACGAAACAAGTTGGGCCCGAACGTGTGCCGTCCTGGCGCCGCGGCTGGTCGGTCGGCAGTCTGGACCCATGTCTGCCGATCTTGAAAGCTCCGCCGTGGACCTGGAGAACGACTCGACGGCTTCGCCGAGGCGTACACGGCCGAGAACGAGACCAGCCTCCTCAACGCCCACTACACCCGGCCCGCGATCGTGGCCTTGGTCGGGAACGTGGCCGGCAGGCGGATCCTGGACGCCGGATGCGGCTCTGGCACCGTGTCCTCGGCCCTGCGCGACCGAGGTGCCGTCGTCGCCGGCTTCGACCGCAGCGCGAAGATGGTCGAGCTGGCCAGGCAACGCCTCGGCCCCGACACGGACCTGCGCGTCGCCGACATCGCCGCCCCGCTGCCGTACCCCGACGCCGCGTTCGACGACGCCGTCGCCGCCCTGGTGCTGCACTACCTGGAGGACTGGACCGCCCCGCTGGCCGAACTGCGCCGGGTCCTGAAGCCCGGCGGCCGGCTGGTCGTGGTCGTCAACCACCCCGCCGTCTTCAAGCTGCAAGACCGCGAGGCCGACTACTTCGCGACCAGCAAGTGGTCCGACGAGTACACCTTCAACGGCCAGAAGGCCGTGCTCACCTGCTGGCACAGGCCTCTGCACGCGATGACCGACGCCTTCACCGCCGCCGGTTTCCGCGTCGCCGTCATCAGCGAACCGCCGCCGGCGCCGGAAGCCCACGAGTTGTTCCCCGAGGAGATGGCGAGGTTCCCCTCCGGGTCCTTCCTGTGCTTCCTGTTCTTCGTGCTGGAAGCCGTCTGACGGCGCTCGGTCTCAGCCGTCCTGCGGCGTGGAGTCGGGAGTCGGCTCCGGTGCGAGCCCCGGCCACGCCTCGGGCGCCGGTCCGAACGCACGCCGCGCGGCCCGCACGGTCAAGGTCGCGACCGCCGCGTTGGCGCCACCACCGATCGCCGCGCCGATGCCGAACGGGACCACCCGGCCGAGCACGATGATGCCCTGCTTGGCGCCGTACTTGGTGATGAAGTGCCTGCCCAGCACCCTGTTGATCTGGCGCAGCGTCGCCATGGGCACCTTGTTGACGAGCTGGCGGCCCCAGTGCTGGCCGGTGCGTTCGGCGATCTTGCCGATGGTCTTGGAGCCGGACTCGCCGAGCAGGACGCCCATGACGAGCGTGCGCCGGCGTTCGACCTCGTCCAGCGGGATGCCGTGGACCTCGGCGACCGAGAGGACGAACAGGGCGCTCAGTTCGAGCGAGGAGAAGGCCTCGCCCGCCGTCAGCGCCAGCGCGACCCCGGTGCCGATGGCGGGCACGGCGGCGGCGCCCCCGACCGCGGCACCGGTGCCGGCCAGGGCGCTGACGTACATGCGTTCCAGGGTGCGGATGACCTCCGCCGGTGTCGCCTCCGGGTTGCGCTGGCGGGCGCGGGCGATGTTCTTGCGCACCAGCGGTGCCTGCAGGCCGATCGCCTTGTCCAGCAGGTCGAGGAGCGGCCCGCCCCCGCCGCTGGACTCCGGAACCGGTCCTTCGAGGGCGTCTGCTGCCACGCCGAGCTCCTTCGCGTCGACCGGTCTCGCTCCTGAGCGGCCAGACCCGGTCCTGCCGCACTTGTCTTGACCTGCGCGCGGTTCGTTACGCCTGGAGGTCTTCCGGCGGCGGCACACCGAGGCGGTCGATCTCCGCCACGCACATTCGCACCGCCTCGCCCGCGTCGTACGACACCTCGGGCTCCACCCGCCGCCCTCACGAACGTGCCCAGGCCGTGCCTGCCGATGGCGCGCTCCTGCTGCCAGCCGAGCTCGATCCTGTCGCCGCTCGCGTACGCGTCGGCCACGGCGCTGAAGTGGACGAAGGGCCAGGTGGTGGCGAGCTCGCGGACCGCGGCGCGGCCGAGCCAGGTCGCCGCAGAGCCGGTGACCTCGTCACCGGGACGCTGGAGCACGGCCGCCAGCCCACCCGCGTCGACCACGCCCCGGTAGAGCTCCACGCCGTCCCGAGCTACCCGCGGCGAGCAGGCTACGGTCGTCGCACCGCCCAAGATCGCCCGCGCGATCCGCCACCGAGGGGACTCCCGTGGACGACCTGCTCGACATCGCCGCCGCCCTGCTGCCCGGCGTCAACCTCGACCGCGCCTTCCGCGCCACCGAGGGCAACATCCACCACGTGCTGCTCGTGCCCGGCGTCGCCGCCGTGCGGGTGAGCAGGCGGGCGTCGGGAGCCGCCGCGATGCCCCGGCGGGTGGAGGTGCTGCGGCGGTTGGCCTCTGCCGGGTTGCCGTTCCAGGTTCCCGAGCCGTTGACACCCGTGACGATGTTCGGTGAGCGGGCGGCGGTCGCCGTGTCGTGGGTCGGTGGGACCGCGTTGCCGAAGGGGGCCGGTGCGCCCGAGCAGATCGCCGAGGTGCTGGAGGCCGTGCGTTCGGTGCCGCTCGACGGGGAGCTGCTGGAGGCGGTCGACCACCGCGACGAGGGGCCGCACTGGGCGGAGACCATCAGCACGGTGATCATCCCGAGGCTGCCCGTCCGGTGGCAGGCGGAGGTGCGGAGGTGCGGCGGCGCCTCGACGCGGCCGTGGAGCTGGAGCCCGTGCCGGACGCGCTGGTGCACGGCGACCTCAGCGGCAGCAACGTGCACTGGGCCGAGGACGGGAAGCTGGTCGGCGTCCTCGACTGGGACAACGCCCTGCCCGGCGACCCCGCGCTCGACGCGGCGCTGATGTCCTGGCACCGCTGGGACGCGGTGCGCGAGGCCGTGCCCGCCGAGATGTACCACCGGGCCCGCACGTACGACGCCGTGCTGGGGGCCGAGCACCTCATCGCGTGCATGAACGGGCGGCCGATGACGAGCCCCGACGGTTTCCTGCAGGCCGTGGTGCCGTGGCTGGAGGCGCAAGAAAACCTCGCATAGCCGCACGTCTCAATTCGCGGCATTTGTGGCGGGCTGATGTCAATCGCGGTTGAACGACATTTCTTCGGCGTGCCCGCGCTCCTAGACTCGCGCGCATGTGGTCGTCGGCCGGCACGCGCACTCGTCTCGTGGGACGGGAACGCGAGCTGTCGACCGTGCGCAGGCTGTTGCGCAGGCACCGGCTGGTGTCGCTGGTCGGGCCCGGTGGGTCGGGCAAGACGCGGCTCGCGGCCGAGCTCGCTCCCGCGGAACCGGGCACGGCCGTGGTGGAGCTGGAGTCGGTGCACCGGCCGGACCTGTTGTGGCACGTGGTGGCGTTCTCGGTGAACGTGTGGGAGGAACCCGGCGAGCCGCTGCCCACGACGGTCGTGCGCGCGTTGGCCGACCATCGGTTGTTGGTGCTGGACAACTGTGAACACCTCGTTCGCGAGGCGGCCGGCGTCGTGACCACGTTGCTGGCCCGGTGCCCGCGGTTGCGGGTGCTGGTGACGAGCCGCGAACCGCTCGACCTGGCCGGTGAGATGTGCGTGGAGGTCGGGCCGCTGGCGCCGGCCGACGCGCGGCGGATGTTCCTCGAGCTGGGCGGGTCGCCGGTGCTGGTCGACGAGGCCTGTGCGCGGGTGGACCACCTGCCGCTGGCCATCGAGCTCGCCGCGGCGGCACCGGACGTGCCGGCGCGGCACCGGACGCTGGACGCGGTGATCAGGTGGAGCTACGACCTGCTGAGTCCGGGCGAGCAGGCGGCGTTGCGGCGGTTGTCGGTGCTGGTCGGTGACTTCGACCTCGACCTGGCGGCCGCGGTGTGCGGGTGTGAGGACGACGTGGTGCAGGTGATGTCCTCGTTGCGTGCGAAGTCATTGGTCGTGCGTTCGCCATCGTCGAAGAGCGCGCGCTTCCGCATGTTGGAGTCAATTCGGCTTTTCGGTTTGGCGCGCCTCGAAGAACACGGCGAAACGGACAGCACGTTCGATCGCCTTGCCACTGTGCTCACCCGCTACGTCCGCGAAGTCGCCGCAACACTCACCGGGGAGACCAACGACTGGTTCGCCGAGCACGAGCACCAGCTGCTGCACGCCGTCGCGAACGTGCCACGAACCGATCCGCGCTACACGAGCATCGTGGGCGGCCTGGTGCACATCTGGTACCTGCGCGGCTCACTGGTCGAAGCCGGCAGGCTCGCCACCGCGACGCTGGCCGAGGGCGCGGTGGCGGAGCACTCGGAGTTGTTGCTGTTCCGGGCTTCCTGGATCGCGGGCCTGACCGGCGACGGCCCGGCCGCCCTGCGGTGCGCGGAGGCGCTGGCCGCCCATCCGGCGACCCGCGACCCCACCTGGCAGGCCCGCGCGTGGAACACCCTCGGCCACGCCCGTTCACGAGTCGGCGACCAGACCGGTGCGCGTGATGCCACGGAACGGTCTGTCGCCGCTGTGCGCGCGTTGGGCGACGAATCGTTGTTGATGTCGTTCCTCAACAACTACGCGTGGCTGCTTCGGGAGTTCGGGGATCTCGACACCGCCGCCACCGTCATCGACGAGGCGCTGGGCCTGGGCGCGCCGGACGTCTGCCGCTGGACGGCCGCCCGGCACACCGCCGGTGTCATCGCGATGGAACGCGGTGACCTGACCCGTGCCGAGGAGCTCTTCGTCGTCGCCCTGCGCGACGGCACCCCGTCCTGCGCCGCCGACGTCCTGGAGGGGCTCGGACTGGTCGCCGCCCAGCGCCGGCAACCGGAGCGCGTCGTGGTGCTCGTCGCCGCCGCACAGGCCGTGCGCCGGTCACGCGACTCCTCGGCGGAGGTCTTGTGGCACCGCGTGGTCACGGCCACGTACGCGGCCGCGCGGAGGACCTGGGCGAGGCGCGGGCCGCCAGGGCACGGCGGCTGGGGGAGCGGCTCGACCACGCCGGGCAGGTCGAGTACGTGACCGCCGGGAGCCGCGCGGAGACCGGGCAGGCCGAGCCGCTGACGGCACGGCAGCAACAGGTCGCCGAGCTGGTGGTGGAAGGGCTGACGAACCCGGAGATCGCGGTGCGGCTGGGGATCTCGACCGGCACCGTGCGGTCCCACGTGACGCAGATGCTCACCAGGCTGGGGCTGTCGTCACGCACGCAGCTGGCGGCGAGGACGGTGCGGGCCAGGTGAGGTGCGAGGACTGCGGCGCACCGGTCACCGCGCCGGCCAAGTACTGCTCCGGTGCCTGCCGCCAGCGCGCCTACCGCCGCCGGGCCCGTGAGGTCGTCGCGCCCTCACCGCGGCTCGACACGTTCGTCGGCCGCCACGCCGAGCTCGCCGACCTCACGAAGCTCCTGGCCCGCCACCGGATCGTCACCGTCGTGGGCCCACCGGGCGTCGGCAAGTCGCGGCTCGTGCAGGAGGCCGTCGCACACCGCAGGCACGTCCTGCTGGTCGAGCTCGCCGACGTCACCCGCGTCCCCGACCTGCTCGGCGCCGGCCCCGCTCCTGGCCTGCTGGTCCTCGACGGCTGCGAACACGTGCTCGCCGACTGCGCCGCGCTCGTGCGGCACCACCCGGCCACCAGGGTGCTCACCACCAGCCGCGAACCGCTGAACGTGCCCGGCGAGGTGGTCTACCGGCTCGCCCCGCTCGACCAGCACGACGCCGAACGCCTCTTCCGCGACCGGGCCACCGCCCTCGAGGCCGAGTTCGACGAGCAGCACCCGCTGCTGACCACCGCGTGCGCCCGGCTCGACCGCCTCCCGCTCGCCCTGGAGCTGGCCGCCCGCCTGGTCAGGGTGCTGACGCTGGAGGAGATCGCCGCCAGGCTCGACACCAGGTTCGCCGTCCTCACCGCCGGCCCGCGCGACGCGAGCCCGCACCACCGCTCGCTGCACGCCGCGATCGACCGCAGCTACCAGCTGCTCGACGACACCGAACGCACCGCCCTGCGCGCGTTCGCCGCAGCGCCCGGCAGGCTCGGCCAGCGGCTCGCGGACACGCTCGTCCCGAACGGCTGGGAGATCGCGCGGAGGCTCCAGGCGCGGTCACTGCTCGAAGACGACCTCACGATGCTGGAGTCCGTGCGGCACTTCGTCCTGCTCCAGCACGGCGACCCGATCGCACCGCCCGCAGCGCCACCGGTCGTCGAGGACGTGCGGGGCGACGCCTTCGACCCGTTGTCGTGGCACGACGAACGCCTGCTCCTGGTCGCCGCGATGGTCGCGGAAGGCCTCACCAACCGGCAGATCGCGGACGGCCTGCACGTCTCGCTGCGCACGGTCGAGAACGACGTGAAGGACCTCAAGACGGCGCTCGGTGTGCGGTCACGGGCCCAGATCGCGGCCTGGGCCACCCAGCCGTGACGGACTCCTGCTCGGGCTCCTGCTCCGCCGCGCAGGCCAGGGCCCACTGTTCGGCACGCTGAACCGGAGCAGGCGCGAGGCCGTACGCCCAGGCAGGAGGTGAGGACCGTGCGCGTCCTTGGAGTCCTGCTCGCGGTGCTGCTGCTCGCGGGGTGCGGGCAGCAGCAGCCCGCACCGGACAAGTTCCAGTTCACCGCGAAAACCCTGGAGGGAGCGGAGTTCCGGGGCGAGAAGCTGGTCGGCCACCCGGCGGTGCTGTGGTTCTGGACGCCGTGGTGCCCGTCCTGCAACGCCGAGGCGAAGACCGTCGCGAAGATCGCGAAGAAGCACGAGGACGTCCAGTTCGTCGGTGTCGCGGCCGAGGACCGGCTCGACGCGATGAAGGAGTTCGTGTCCGACCACCAGATGAGCGGGTTCCCGCACCTGGCCGACCTGGACGGGTCCGTGTGGAAGCGGTTCGGGGTGACCGCTCAGCCCACCTTCGCGTTCGTCCGCGGTGACGGCGCGGTGGAGCTCCTCGCCGGCGCGCCCACCGAGGAGCAGCTCGACCAGCGCGTTTCCGCACTGGTCCAGTGAGATCACCAGGTCCGGCGACCGCATCATGCAGGAGAAAGACCCTGCGTTGTCGGGACCAACGCCCGGTTCGGCGTTGCGATCGGTTTCGTACCGTCGGACTTGGCCGTGTGGCGCTGTCGCACGGCCTGGAGGAGGCAGGTCTCGATGGACTACATCCAGGTCTCGCTCGCGGAGGCCATCCCCGAGCAGGCCAGGGACTACGCGTCGGCGCGGATCGGTTCGCTCGACCGCTACGCGCCGGAGAGGATCGACTTCGCCTGGGTCAACCTCACCTCGGACAAGTCCGTGATCCATGCGCACGCCCGGCTCGACCTCAAGTGGGTCGAGGTGCAGGCGTACGCGGAGGCCACCACCGTCACCGAGGTGATCGACCTGCTGCGGGAACGCATGCGCCGCCAGCTCGTCTCGATGCACCGCTGCGTGCCCGCCCACAACTGACCCGCACCTCGGACGGGACTTCTCGGTCAACGGCCGGGCGGCGGGCTCACGACACCTTCCGCACGGTCCCCCTGACGCCATCCACCCGGATCCGGTCCCCGGTCGTGATCCGGGTGGTGGCGTTCCCGCACCCCACCACCGCGGGGATTCCCAGCTCCCGCGCCACGATCGCGGCGTGCGACAGCGGCGCGCCGACGTCCGTCACGACCGCCGCGGCACGGGTGAACAACGGCGTCCAGCCGATGTTCGTCACCGTTGTCACCAGGATCTCGCCCTGCACCAACGAGTTCCCGTCCTCGACGCGGGCGAGCACCCGTGCGACGCCCTCCACCACGCCCGCCGACCCCGGGAAACCGGTGACGTCGGCGGCCATCGGCACGTCGGCCGTCTCGTCGTACAGGTCGGAGCGCCGGTCCGGGTCCGCGGCCCACGACTCCGGGTCGAACCGGCCGCGGATCACCGCCGGGTAGGGCGGCAAGGCCCGGTACCGCTCGTACGCCGCCCGTTGCGCCGGAACCCGGTCCAGCACCGAAGTCTCACCGGCCAGCACGCGCAGCACGTCGTCGATCGGCAGGAAGAACAGCGAGTCGCCGGTCGAGGTGAGCTCACCCGCCCGCAGCACGAACGCGCGCATGACCCAGAACGCCCGCACCATCTCCGAGCGGGCCTGCTCCCGTGCCCGCGCGCCCGCCCCGATCCGGGTCAGCCGCGCGCGGGTCCGGCGGGCGAGCTTCGGGTGGGCGGCGGCGAACCGGGTCCACGCCTCGTCACGGGCCTTGGCCTGACGGGCCAGCAGCTCGGCCGGGTCGGCCAGCGCCGCGAGCTGCCGGGTGACCCACTCCGGGTCCTCCGCCGGGCGCGGTGCGGAGATCTCGAACTCCTCGGCGCAGCGGTGTCCCCACGTCCGCGCGAAGGTGCCGCGGTCGATCTCGCCCGACCGCAGCTTCGCGAGGCCCACCAGTGGTCCCAGGCTCGCGAGGCCTGAGTCGTCGTGGAACCCGGTGAGCAACGTGGCCGCGTCCTCCTCGCCGGCCAGCGCGACGAGCTCGCGCCGCACCGCCGCCGGGCCACTCGCGACCATCCGCGCACCGGCGTCGAGGACCGGGCAGACGACGCGCAGCAGCTGGTCGACGTCGTCGCGCCACAGCCTCAGCAACGCGGCCGGCGTGTCGCAGGCGGCGATCCCGGTGCGCGGCGGCACAGCGGGCCGGGTTGCCGCGGATGAGCCGGGGGAGCCTGGTGCGGTAGAGGAACTGCTGCTTGACCGGCCCGCCGGCGCCGCGCAGCACGGCGGCGACGATCGCGAGCCGGGACATCGGCAGCGGCGGCACGGTGACGCCGGCCGGGATGCGCCCGAACGTCTCCTCGCCCGAGCGGAGCATCTGCTCGGCCTTGCCGATCGCGGTGCCGACCGCGCTGTAGGTGCTGAGGTTGAGGTAGAAGCGGCCGCCGATGTTGCCGGAGATCGGGTGCGGTCCGATCCTCACGTTCGACAGCACCCGCACCAGCGACCACGTCACCGGTGTCATCACCTCGGGGACCGCCTCGCCGACGTTGCCGTTGGACCACAGGTAGTCGCCGTCGAGCGAGTCGTTCCACTCGACCCGCGCCGCCGTGATCGGGCGCGCCTGCAGGATCCAGAACCTCCCGCCGGCCAGCGCCCACTCGACGTCCACCGAGCGGCCGTGGAGCGCCTCGATGCGTTGCCCGAGCCCGGTCAGCTCGGCCTTCTGCGCGTCGGTGAGCAGGTCGGCCGAGTCCGCCTCACCGCTGACCAGGGCCTCGCCGAGACCTCGGGTGGCGTTGATCACCGGCTGCGCGCGCCCGGTGACCGGGTCCGCGGTGAACAGCACGCCGGACACGTCGGCGGGCACCATCCGTTGCACGACGACGGCCATCTCGGCCTCCGCGATGCCGTTGCGTTCGCGGTAGGCGACCGCGCGGTCGTTGCCGAGCGAGTCCCAGCACTGCCGGACCGCGTCGAGCAGGCCGTCCCCGGTGACGTTGAGCAGCGTGTCGTGCTGGCCCGCGAACGACAGGCCGGGCAGGTCCTCCGCCGTCGCCGACGACCGCACCGCGACGGGCCCGCCGAGGTCGTCGTAAGCCTCCTGCAGGCCCTGCGCGGACCGCTCCCGGTACGCGCGGGTCGTGAGGTGGAACCCCGGCGGCACCGGCAGCCCCGCCCGGACGAGCTCCGCGAGTGACGCGCCCTTGCCGCCGACGGCCGCCAGATCGGCTCGCGGGTCGTCGAGCGGGAGGATCAACGGGATCATGTGCCCATCGTTGTCGAAACGGGCCGGCCGCGTTCGTACAAAGGGCGAAAGGAGTCCACCATGACGCAGCAGTACCTGCTCAGCATCTACCAGCCGGACGGCGAGGCCCCGCCGCCCGAGGTGCTCGAGCCGATCATGCAGGACCTGGCCGCGCTGAACGAGGAGATGCAGGAGCGCGGCGTGTGGGTGTTCGCCGCCGGCCTGCACCCGCCGTCGACCGCGACCGTGCTGCAGGCGAAGGACGACGACGTGCTGCTCACCGACGGGCCGTTCGCCGAGGGCAAGGAGCACATCGGCGGGTTCACGGTCATCAGGGCGGCCGACCTGGACGAGGCCCTGGAGTGGGGCCGCCGGCTCGCGACCGTGCTGAGCCCGTTGTCGATCGAGGTCAGGCCGATCGCGTTCGGATGATCGACGAGGTGTTCCGCGCGGAGTACGGCCGCGCCGTGTCCGTCCTGACCCGCTTCCTCGGCGACATCGACCTCGCCGAGGAAGCGGTGCAGGACGCTTTCGCCACGGCCGCCGCGCGCTGGCCGGTCGACGGCGTTCCGCCCGCGCCGGCCGGCTGGATCATCACGACCGCCCGCAACCGCGCGATCGACCGGTTGCGCCGCGAGGCCAAGGGGCGCGAGAAGCAGGCATCGCTGGTGTTACAGGAACCCGAGGTGGAGGAGGTGGGTGCGGTGCCCGACGAGCGGTTGCGGCTCATCTTCACCTGCTGCCACCCGGCGCTGGGGCTGCCCGCGCAGGTCGCGCTGACGTTGAAGCTGCTCGGCGGCCTGTCGACCGCGGAGATCGCCAGGGCGTTCCTGGTGCCGGAACCGACGATGGCGCAACGGATCGTGCGCGCCAAGGGCAAGATCCGCGCCGCCCGCATCCCGTACCGCGTGCCCCGCGACGCCGACCTGCCCGCCCGCCTGACCGCCGTGCTCGCGGTGCTCTACCTGATCTTCAACGAGGGCTACCTGGGCCCCGCGTCCCTGGCCGGCGAGGCGATCCGGCTGGGCCGGGTGCTGGCCGCGCTGATGCCGGACGAACCGGAGGTGTGGGGCCTGCTGGCGTTGATGCTGCTGGTCGACTCCCGCCGCGACGCCAGGACGTCCGGCGACCGGCTGGTGCTGCTGGCCGACCAGGACCCTTCCGCGTGGGACGCCGCGATGGTCGCCGAGGGGCAGGACATCGTGCGCCGCTGCCTGCGCTGGAACCGGCCGGGCCGCTACCAGCTCCAGGCCGCGATCAACGCCGTGCACAGCGACCCGCCGACGGACTGGACGCAGGTGGTGGCCCTGTACGACCAGCTCATGGCCGTGGCGCCCAGTCCGGTCGTGGCGCTGCACCGCGCGGTGGCCGTCGCCGAGGTGTCCGGTGCCGCTGCGGCTCTGCGGCTGGTGGACGCGGTGGACCTGCCCCGCTACCACCTGTTCCACGCCGTCCGCGCCGACCTGCTCGGCCGCCTGGGCCAGGACCCGGTCCCGTCCCTGGAGGCGGCGTTGGCGCTCGCCACCCACCCGGCCGAGCGCGACCTGCTGCGCTCACGCCTCCTTGCGGCGACGGACCAGCAGGATCACCCCGACCAGCACGACCAGACCCAGCACGATCCACACCCAGGCAGGCACTCCACCTGACTGCTCGGTGGTGCTGGACGTGGGCGCACTCGACACCGGCGCCTCGGACGTGGCCGTCGTGGTCACGGGCACCGACGAGGTGACCGCCGGGACGTTCAACGTGAAGTTGATCGTCCCCCTGACCACGTCCCCGTCATCGGACAACGCCGCCCACGCAAGCGTGTGCGCCCCGGACTTCGCCGCCGCCGGGTCCACCGCCGCGGTGATGGTGCTCCCGACCGCGGCCGCCTGCGTGACCGGCCACTTGGCCCCGTCCGGTCCGGTGACGACGACCGCCTCACCCTCCGGCAGGCTCACGGCGGCGCTGAAGACGAGCTCGACCTGCTTGGGCGCGACGTCGAGCATGGCACCGGTGGCCGGGTTGCTGCTCTTCAGCTCGGCGTGGGCGGAGGCGGGAACGACGCCGCTCGTCGCGGCGAGCAGGGCCAGCACGAGCGCGATGAGGTAACGGATCACTCGCGCAGGGTAGTGGTCAGGGGGCGGCCAGCGGCACCCTCGGAGGTCGGCCGAGTGGGTGGCTCGCGAGGGCGGGCGCGCGGGGTCAGCGGTCGTGGGCACGTCGGCGGGCGAGGCGTGGCGGAGCGGCAGGGCAGGCGGGGCACGCGCGGCGAGGCGGGACGGGCGGGCACGCGGCGGAGCTGAGGTCGGCGGTCGCGGGCATGGGTCGCGGGGCATGGGCATGGGTCGCGGGGCATGCGGCGCGGGCGAGGCGTGGCGGAACGGCAGGCGGGCACGCGGCGAGGCGGGACAGGGCGGGCACGCGCGGCGGAGCGAGGTCGACGAGGAGGGGCAAGGCCCGGCGGGGCGAGGCAGACCGGGCTGGCGGGCAAGGCCGATGAGGGCGGGTGGCGTCGTGCGGCGGGCAGGCGAGGCAGGGCAGGCGAGGCGGGGCGGTGGGGCAGAGCCCGATGAGGGCGGCGGCGTGCGGCGGGGCCCGACCGTGTGGGGCAGCGGCGTGTGGCGGGGCGCGGCATGGCTGTCAGCTGGTCACCAGGGGCATACGCGCGTCGAACCATGCACCCGTTTCGCGAGTTCGTGCCGGTCGTCCGGTCAACCGCTCGCGCCGAAATCGGCGCAGCCCATTTCGGCGCGAGCGATTGGCCGGATGACCGGCTCCTCGACGAACGAGCCGCGCGAGCGGAGCGAGCGCCAATGAACACAGCGCCAATTAACACAGTTTGGTTCCCGATGTACTGGGTAACCCGCGCTCGAACTGATCAACGTGACCCTTGGGGAGCGGTTTGGCGCACGACCAGGCAGCACGAACGGGCGAGGAGTCGCATCTGCCGTTGGGCAGGCAGCGGCCTTCTCTGGCGACTGTTCGGCGCTGGGTGCGGCTGGAGCTCATGGGTGAGGACCAGAACTGCGTCGCCGACGTGTTGCTCGTGGTGAACGAGCTCGTCAGCAACGCGTACCGGTACACGTCGGAGCCGACGTTGCTGCGGGTGGTCCTCGCGCCGGGCAAGATCCGCGTGGAGATCGCCCACGACGCGCAGGCGCGGCCGCCGTTGCGCAAGGTCAGCCGGCCGCAGCGCGGGTACGGTCTGGTGCTGGTGGCCCGGTTGTCGGACCGGTGGGGTGTGGACAGAGCCCACGGCGGCACCGTTGTGTGGGCCGACCTGCCGAGGGAAGAGAAGTGAGTTCGGTTCGTGGGTTTTGATCGCCGCGACTTTGGGTACGGACTTGCTGCCTTGAAAAAACAGGGCGCGGGGAGAGGCTGATGGGTGTCATTGGACGGTCCAGCGAACATGTGGACCTCGTCCTGCCGGAGGGGATGTTGCCGCTCGCGGATGTGCGCGCGCAGGTACGTCGCCTTCTTCTGGGGATGCACGAGAACGTTGTGGTCGACGTGATGGTCGTGGCCACGGAGCTCGTCAGCAACGCCTACCACCACGCAGCGCCACCGCGTCGTGTGCGGGTTTTGTCCTTGCCTGAGCGTGAGGTCGTGCGTGTCGAGGTCGAGGACGGTACGCCCGGCCGGTTCCCGCAGCTGGGGCGGATGGGGTTCCTCGGACGGCGGCAGCGCGGGTTGTTGCTGGTCAACGGACTGGCGCAGGTGTGGGGGCACAACCGGTTCCCCGAGTTCAAGACGGTGTGGGCGGACATCTCGACGGTCCGCTGAGGAACACTCAAGCACTCGAACGGCGCACAGCGTGGTCTGTGCGTGGCACGTGCATCGTGAGTTGCGCACGGTCGCTGCGCAGCAAGACCCATGACCGTTCGACGGGCACACCACGCAGGTCGTAGGCCATCCATGCGACCGACAGCAACGGTGTCGCGGGTCGCACGCCCAGAAGACCGGCCACGCGCGGTGTGGCGAGAGCGGTCGTGCACCACGGGTGCAGGTCGCCGAACCGCACCCGGTACTGCTCGGCGAGGAACCGGCGCAACGGCACCCCGCGGTCGTAGCTCTCCGCGAACCCCGGGAACCGCGCGGCCCGCAGGTAGGCCGACCGCACCCCGATCGGCTCGTCGCCGCGGACCAGCAGCGCCTCGACGTTCACCACGTCCTGCCCGCCGACCGTCCGCACCACCACCGACTCACGGGGCGCGAGGTCGTTGACCAGCGTGTCCAGGCTCACCCGGTGCAGCTGCCGGCGTGGCGCGACCGCGGTGCCCTGCCGGCCGGTCCTGCGGATGAGCTTGCCCTCCAGCACCAGTTCGTCCAGCGCCTTGCGGACCGTCGTGCGCGACATCCCGAACAGCTCGGCCAGTTCGCGTTCCGGCGGGAACGGTGTGCCGTCCGGCAGCTCGGCCAGCAGGTCGAGCAGCTTGGTCTTGGCCTGGAAGTAGCGAGGGATGGCGGACACGTCCGAAAACTATTTGCGGCCGATAACTGGCGACTCACCGTGCGTCGAGCACGTCCGGCACTGAGCCGATCTCCTCGTACAGCCGCACGGCCGTGAGCCGGTCACCGGACAGGTGTGCGACTGCCGCGTCCCGCCACCGCGACCACGACACCCCGGCCAGGCTCTCCGGTCCGTGCCCGGTGGCCGCGAGCACGATCGGCAGACCGGCGCCGATCGGCCCGGTGATCTGCTCGCCCGGCAGCACGGTCAGCAGCTCGTCGACCCACGCGTCGGCGGGCAGGCCGTCGAGCAGCGCGATCCGCGCGGTCAGCACGAGCGGGTGCTGCAGCTCGCCGGGGTGCCCCTTGCGCCTGGCCAGCTCCAAGGCGCGGGCGACGTCGGCGCGGGCGCGGTCCAGGTCGCCGGTCAGCAACCCGATCCGGCCGCGGATGGCGTGGTGGTACGGCTCTCCTGGGGCCGCCGCGATCGACTCGTCGAGGTTCGCCAGCGCGCCGTCGTAGTCGCCTTCCCAGAACAGCTCGACGTACCGCGACGACTCCAGGCGCGCGAGCGTGTACTCGTCACCGTGCCGCAGCGCCGACACCCGTGCCTCGGCTCGCACGGCCCGTCGTGCGCGCGCGTCGCCCAGCATCGCGTACGCGGTGCCCATGTTGAACAGGCACAGGCTCGCGGAGACACCGGCGGCACGTCGTTCGGCCACGGCCTGCCGCATGTCCTCGACCCCCGCCGCGTCCCCCTTCTTCACCCGCGACAGGCCCAGCGTCTCCAGCGCGACCGCCCGGTCCGTGCCGGTCGCCCCGGCCAGCGCTCCCGCGCCGCCGTGACCGCCTGGTCGGTCCGGCCCGCCAACGTCAACGCGTGCGCGGCCTGTGCCAGCACGGCGAACACCCGCTCGTCGGGTTCGGCGACGGCGAGGAGCTCCAGTGTCCGGTCCAGGTGCCGCACCGCCTCCTGGTGCTCGCCCCGGTGCCGGTACGCCCGCCATGCCGCCCTGGACGCGTCCGCCGCTCCCGCGAAGTCCCGCGCGGCCACGTGCAGCTCCACCGCCTCGGCCAGCTCCTCCGTCCCGCCACCGCTCCAGGACAGGCTCGCGCCCAGCAACGTCAGCAACCCCGCCCGGTCGCCGTGGCCGGGCGGGCACACGGCGAGCGCCGCCTCGTAGCAACGGGACGCCGTGGCGCGTGCCGCGAGCGCCATCGCCTTGCGCCCTGTCTCGGTCAACGCCTCGCGCGCGTGCCGGCCGAGGATGTCGCACGGGTTCCCGGAGGCCTCTGCCAGCCAGACCGCCTCCTGGAAGTGGTGCGCCAGCAGGGGGACGTGCTCCAACGGCAGCGCCCGCAACCACTGCGCCACGTGGAAGTGCTTCATCGCCTTGGTCCCGCGCGGCACCCGGTCGTAGGCCACGTCGCGCACCAGCACGTGGCTGAACGCGTACTCCACCTCGCCAACGACGTTGCTGACCGGCCTGCGGTGCAGGAAGTCCCGCTGCCGCAACACTTCCAACGACCTCGCGACCTCGTCGACGTCCCGGTCGGCGACCGCGGCGACCGCTCCCGGCCAGACCGTGGCACCGAGGACGGCCGCGTCCTGCAGCACGACCTTCTCCAGCGGTGGCAACGAGTCCAGTCGCGCGCCGATCACCGTCTGCACCGTGTCCGGCAGCTCGTCGGTGACGCCGTCGCGCAGCATCCGCACGCACTCGCCGGCGAACAACGGGTTGCCGGCCGACCGCTGCAGCAGTGTCGGCAGGTCGGCCGCCACGTCGTGCCGGGTCATCAGCATCTTCAGCAGCAGCGCCGTGTCCTCTTCGGACAGTGCGGTGAGCGCGATGACCTCACCCCACGCCGGGCGGCGGGCCAGCAGCTCCGGCCGTGCCGTTACGAGCACCAGCAACGGCACGTCGTCGGCCGTGTCGGGAAGACCGTGCAGGAAGTCCAGCAGCAGGTCGTCCGCCCAGTGCGCGTCCTCGACGACCACCACGAGCGGGTCGGCCGCGAGCTGCTCGACCAGCCGGCGCCACGCCATCAGCACGTCGCTGCCCTGCGGACCGACACCGACCAGCGCGGACAGCTGCGCGACCAGCCACTGGTCGGTGCTGATCGCCGCGATCTTCGCGGCGGCCGTCGCCGCGGAGTCGGTGTCGAACACCTGCGCGTGCGAGCGCACGACCTCCGCGAGCGGCGCCAGCGGGTCGTTGTGGCTGAACGGTGGCGTGCGCCCGGTCAGCGTCCGGCGTCCGGCCGCGAACTCCCGCACCAGCCGCGACTTGCCCGCACCCGGCTCGCCCACCAGCGTCACCCGCCGCGGCCGCCGGGAGCGGGCGACCTCCTCGAACACGTCGCACAACCGCGCCAGCTCGGCCGACCTGCCGACGAACGGCGCCTCGTCCCCCGCGGGCGTCAACGTCCTGTCCGTCGTCGGGCACGTCCTGACCTCACCGGCGGCGGCCTGCGCGACGAGCTGGAGGCCCGCGTCGAGCAACGTCCCGCTGACCTCCAGCCGGTCGCCGGAGGTCACCAGCGCCGGACCGGTGCACACCGCCGCCGCGGCGGGATGCTCCGCCACGACCTCGAAAGCCGCGCGCACCGCCCGTGCCGCGTCGTCCTCGCGACTGGCCGGGGCACCGAACGTCGCGCACACCGTCGACCCGAGCGTCGTCACGACGACCCCGCCGAGTGCCTCGACCAGGGCGCGGACCGCGCCGACACCGGCCTCCAGCCGCTCGTCGGCCGCCTCGCCGGTGCCCAGCTCCAGCCGGGTGACGAGCACGCTGACCTTCTTGCGCTCCAACACCGTCGGCGTGGCGTGCGTGGTCAGGGCGAGCGCCGGGTCCTGGGTGAGGATGGCGTGTTCCAGCGCCACCAGCTCGCGGCCGGGGTCGATCCCGAGCTCGGCCGCGAGCCGTTCCCGCGCCTGCCGGAACACCGCGAGCGCGTCGGCCTGCCGTCCCGAGCGGTAGAGGGCGAGCATCAGCTGGCCCTGCACCCGTTCCCGCACGGGCTGGTCGCGCACCAGCACCTCCAGCTCCGCGACCACCTCGCGGTGCCGCCCGCAGGCGATCTCCGCGTCGAACCGGTCCTCCACGGCCGCCTCGCGCAGCTGCGCGACCTCCACCAGCGCGGGCCACGACACGCCGTCCGCCACGAGGTCCGCGAGCACCGGCCCGCGCCACAACGCCAGCGCGTCGCGCAGCAGGGTCGCGGCCTGCTGAGGCGTCGGAGCGGTGGCCGCACGGGCCAGCAACGCGCGGAACCGGTGCAGGTCAACACGATCCGGTTCCACGCGCAGCAGGTAGCCGGGCTTGCGGGTGACGAGGTCGAGCCCCGCCTTGCGCAACGCCGACACGACGTTCAACAGGATCCCGCGCGCCGTCGGAGGATGCCCGTCCGGCCACAACGCCTCGGTCAGCTCGCTGATCGACACCACCCGGCCGGCGTTGAGCAGCAGGAAGCCGAGCACGGCCCGGCGGGTGAACCCGCCCAGCGGCAGCTCCCTGCCGTGCACCCTGACCAGCAGTGGTCCGAGGACGTTGAACTCGACAGCCATTGGACCAGACCATACCGCCGCCGGCTGCGTCCGACGTCAGGGAACGAGCCGGATCCCGGGGTGGCGCGCACGGTCGAACAGCGTGGTGCCGCGGTGTTTGAGGTGCAGGTCGAAGAACGCGGCCACGTAGTCGTGCTGCGCCTTCACCGAGCTCCGCGGGGTGATCGTGCCGATCAGCTCCACCCTCCGCTCCGGCGTGACCTCGTCGATCTGCGGGACGGCCCACTGCAGGTCGCTGAACCCCAGGTGCGCGCCGTCGTCGAGGTGCACGTCCCGCTTCCAGCCGCGCTGGTTGGGCCAGAAGTCGGCCCACGACCTGGTGAGGCTCGTGTCGACGTGCGAGAGCTCGCGTTCACCGAGATCGCCGCCGAAGAGCAGGAACGGCCGGTCGACGCCCTTCGTGACGATCTCGCCGGGCGCGTAAGGCCCTTCGCCGCTGTGCTCCATGGCGCCGTCGATGTTGATGCCCGCGTCGAACCGGCGGTCGTGCACCATCGTCTCGCCGGCCGTGTACCCGCCGTAGGAATGCCCGGCGATGCCGACGCGCGTGACGTCGGCGCCCTTGTGCAGCCGGGGAAGTTGGCCGAGCACGAACCGCATGTCCGCGACCCGCGCGTCGATGGCCTTCTTCATCGTCTCCGGCCGCGCGTCCTGGACCTCGCTCGGCACCAGCCGTCCGCCGGGGAACTCGACGACCAGCGACTCGTAGGTGTGCGAGACCGTCACGACGACGTACCCGCGGCTGGCCAGGTCGTCCGCCGCGCCCGCGTGGAACTCGCGCGGCGACTGCAGGCCGGGGGAGAAGAGCACGGTGGGGAAGCGGCCCGGGAGGGCGGGTGCGTTCGTGCGGGCCTGGCGTCGCGTCCCGGTCCAGTCGACGGTCCCCGCCGGGATGTCGAGGAACGCGGGGCTGGAGATGATCGGGTCGGTGGCCGCGGCGAAGGCAGGCGTCAGGAACGGTGCCTCCTCGCCCTTCGCGCGGGCCGGGTAGGTGACCGTGACCATGAGCTCCCGGCGCTGGTCCGGGTGCCACGGGTCGGCACGTGTGTCGGTGAGGTGGGCGTTGAACGTACCCACCGGGAACGGGCCGGTGACCTGCGGTGTCACCAGGGTGGAGGCGGCGAGGACGGCCGCCAGCAGCAGTTGCATTGTTGATCTACCCCCTTCAAGCGGGAGCCTTCCAGTGGCGCGCTGAGAGAGTGCTGAGAGCTTGTGGCGGGCGTGATCCAGTGCCATGTTGATGAGTGACGTACCAGCGGAGTTTCGCGGCGGGGGGTCACAGGATGCGGACAAAGGCGTTCGGGTTGCTGGCGGTGTGCGCGCTTCTGACGGGGTGTCTCGGCGGGACACAGGAAACGGACCAGGGGCGCAACGCCGACGCCAAGGAGATCACCCTGACGATCGTCGCCAACGCGGCGCTGGGCGGGAAGAACGCGCGCGGCGCGAACTGGCTGCAGAACTGGGTGGTCCCGAAGTTCACCGAGCTGCAGAAGGCCAAGGGCGTCACGGCGACCATCGAGTTCGAGCAGAACGGCGCCGGCGACGAGGACTTCAAGACCAAGGTGGCGCTCGACCTCAAGACCGGCGGTGGCGGCGACATCATCGAGATCGACGGCATCTGGCTCGGTGAGCTCGCGCAGGCCGGGCAGGTCAAGCCGCTCGACGAGGTGGTCGGCACCGGCACGAACTGGGACGGCTGGAACCAGATCCCCCAGGCCGTGCAGGCGCTCGGCGAGTTCGACGGCAAGCGGTACGGGGTGCCGATGGGCACCGACGGGCGGGTGTTGTTCTTCAACAAGAAGCTGTTCGCGCAGGCCGGGTTGCCGGCGGACTGGCAGCCTCGCTCGTGGCAGGACGTGCTGGACGCGGGGACGCGGTTGAAGGCGTTGCCCGGTGTCACGCCGATCCAGCTCAACGCCGGCACCGCGATGGGCGAGGCCACGACGATGCAGGGCGTGCTGCCCGCGCTGGCCGGCACCGGCAGGCCGATCCACGAGAACGGCAAGTGGCAGGGCGATTCGTCGAACGTCAAGGACGTTCTCGGGCTGTACCAGCGGATCTACGGTGGTGGGCTGGGCGATCCGGTGCTGCAGCAGGAGGCCAAGGGCCGCGACCGGTCGTTCACGCTGTTCAGCGAGAACAGGATCGGGATCCTGCTGGAGAGCGACTACTTCTGGCGTTCGGTGGTGGAGCCGAAGAACGGCGTCGCGAAGATGGCCGACCGGGACAGCGCGGTCGGGTGGGCGCTGGTGCCCGCCCGGCAAGCGGGCGCGGGGGTCGGCGGGCAGGACTTCGTCAGCATGTCCGGCGGTGGCGTGCGGGTGATCAACCCGAACACCAAGTACCCGCGGCAGGCCTGGGAGCTCATGCAGTTCCTCAACTCCGCCGAGGCCGTCAAGGAGTCGCTGGCCGGGACCGCGCAGCTGACCCAGCGGCAGGACGTCAACGACGAGGTGCTCAAGGGCGACCCGGTGCTCAGCTTCGTCGCCGAGAAGGTCCTGCCGATCACCCGGTACCGCCCCGGTCTCGCCGACTACCCGAAGGTGTCGGCGGCGCTGCAGCAGGCGACCGCGGACGTGGTGTCCGGCAAGAGCCCGGACGACGCGGCCAAGGCGTACCGCGAGGCGTTGGTGAAGGCCGTCGGCGAGGACAACGTTGGCTGATGGCGTCTGCAAGTACTACCAACTCGTGAGTTGGTAGTACTTGCAGACGCCCCAACCCGCAGGGGGTGGGATGGACGGCTCTGGGCTGGGCGTGCGGCGCGCCGTCGGGTTCGTCGCGCCCGCGCTCGTGCTGATCGGCGTCTTCCTCGTCTTCCCGGCGCTGTGGACGCTCTACATCGGCATCACCAACTACCAGCTCACCGGGCCCGCGGCGGCGAACCCGCGGGTGGTCGGCCTGGACAACGTCGTCAACGCGGTGCGCGACCCGTTGTTCACGAACTCGGTGTGGCTGACCGCGTTGTTCGTGCTGTTCTCGGCGGTGATCGGGCAGAACGCGCTCGGCTTCGGCCTCGCCTGGTTGTTGCGCACCGTGCGGCCGTGGCTGCGCCGCACGGTCGAGGCGTTCGTGCTGCTGTCGTGGATCCTGCCCGGCACGGTGGTCGCCTACCTGTGGTTCGCGGTCCTCAGCCGCGACACCGGCACGCTCGGCCTGCTGCTCGGGCAGCCCGAGACGGCCTGGCTCGTGCAGTACCCGATGACCAGCCTGATCATCTTCAACGTCTGGCGCGGCACCGCGTTTTCCATGCTGCTCTACACCTCCGCGCTGGCCGCCGTGCCGCCGTCGCAGCTGGAGACCGCGCGGCTGGTGGGCGCGTCGGGGTGGCAGACCGTGCGGGACGTGGTGTTCCCGCACATCCGCGGGCACGTGCTGACCAACACGCTGCTGATCAGCCTGTGGACCGCCAACGACTTCACGCCGTTCCTGCTGACCGCGGGCGGGCCGAACCACCGGTCGGAGGTGCTGCCGGTGCTGATCTACCGGCAGGCGCTGGAAGGCGGGCAGCTCGGGTACGCCTCGGCGATGTCGATCCTGCTGCTGCTCGGCAACCTCGTCATCGCGCTGGTGTACCTGCGGCTGCTGAGGAGGCGCGCGTGAGTCCGTTGTGGATGGTGCGCAGGATCGGGTTCTACGTGCTGGTCACGGTCGTGCTCGGGTTCTTCGCCGTGCCGATGCTGTGGCTCGCGTCCGCGCCGTTCGACACCGAGCCGGGACTCGGCCTGCGCTGGCCGGACTGGACGCTGGCGAACGTGGCGAGGACCTTCGAGCACCCGTACGCCCTGTCGTCGTTGCTGAACTCCCTGCTGCTGTGCGGGATCGCGACCGTGGTGACGACCGTGTTCGCGGCGTTGGCGGCCTACGCGCTGTCCCGGGTGCGGATCCCGGGCCGCGACCTGTTGCTGTACCTGCTGTTGTTGCTGTCCTCGGTCGTCACGGGAACGGCCGCGATGGTGCCGATCTTCGTGATGATGCTGCAGCTCGGTCTGATCAACTCCCAGTTCGGCACGGCACTGGTGATCGCGGGCGGCATGCTCCCGGCCGCGATCTTCATCCTCAAGGACTTCGTGGACGCCGTGCCGCGCTCCTACGAGGAGTCGGCGCGCGTGTTCGGCGCCTCGCCCCGGCAGGTCCTCGGCCACGTCGTCCTGCCGGTCGCCAGGCCCGGTGTCGCGACGATCTTCGTGTGGGCCTTCGTCAACGCGTGGGGCAACTTCCTGCTGCCGTTCCTGCTGCTGCGCGACGTCGGCCAGCAGCCGGCGGCGGTGCTGCTGCGCACCCTGTACGACGAGGGCGGCAGCGCCAACCTGACGGTGATCCCGGTGTTCTCGCTGCTGTACTCGATCCCGGTGGTCGTGCTGTACCTGTTCGTCAACAAGCGGTACGGGTTCCGATTCCACGGAGGCATCAAGAGCTGATGGCGGGCATCTCGATCACCGGCCTGTCGACCGTGTACCCCGGCGGGGTGCGGGCGGTCGACGAGCTCGACCTGGACGTCACCGACGGCGAGCTGTTCGCCCTGCTCGGCCCGTCGGGCTGCGGCAAGACCACGTTGCTGCGCACGATCGCCGGGCTGGAACCCGCGTCCTCCGGCGAGGTGCGGATCGGCGGACGGGACGTCACCCGGCTGCAGCCCGGCGAGCGCGGTGTGGCGATGGTGTTCCAGGACTACGCGCTGTTCCCGCACATGACCGTGGCCGAGAACATCGCCTACCCGCTGCGGGTGCGCGGTGCCGCGAAGTCCGTGCAGCGCGAGACGGCCTCGCGCACGGCGTCGGGGCTGAGCCTGGACGGCTTGCTGGAACGACGGCCCGGCCAGCTCTCCGGCGGTCAGCAGCAACGGGTTGCGCTGGCACGGGCGGTCGCGGCCTCGGCCGAGGTGCTGCTGCTCGACGAGCCACTGTCCAACCTGGACGCCCGGCTGAGGCTGGAAGCCCGCACGTTCCTCAAGAAGCTGCAACGCGAGCTGGCGCTGACCACCGTCTTCGTGACCCACGACCAGGCGGAGGCGCTGGCGCTGGCCGACCGGATCGCCGTGATGGACCAGGGCCGGATCCGCCAGCTCGGCACACCCCGTGAGGTGTTCCAACGACCGGCGGACACGTTCGTCGCGAACTTCATCGGCTCCACCCCGATGAACCTGGTCCCGCGCGATGACGACATCATCGGCGTGCGGCCGGAGTACCTGGGGCCGGCGGACCGAGGACTCTTCACCGGCGAGGTGTCCATTGTGGAGAACCTGGGCGTCACGTCGCTGGTGACGCTGGACTGCGGCGTCGGGTACATCGTGCCGGAGGAGGACGAACCACCGATCGGCACACCGGTCACCCTCGACGCCCCGCCGAACCGCGTTCTGCGCTACGACAGGGAGACCGGCCTGTTGCGCCGGTGACGCCGGGCGGCTTCACGGCCACGTCCGAGCCGACCTGGCGAACGTCTCGTGGTCGCTGTGCACGGGCACCACGCAGAGCAGGTGACCGCCGGGCGCGCGCAGCGTGTGGCACTCCAGCCAGCGGGAGACCGGTTCCGCACCCAGTGCCGTCAGACGGGCGACCTCCGCTGCCACGTCGTCGGTCTCGATGTCGACGTGGTAGCGCGGTGCGTCGTCGACCGCCTGGACGTCGACGGTCAAGCCGGGAACGGCGCCGTCCAGAGCTGTGAACTGCTCCTCACCTGCCACGGAACGCGCCGGAACACCCAACGCGGCGGACCAGAAGTCCGCCGCCTGACCGGCTTGCGCGACGGGCGTGTCGATGAAGATCCCGAACAGTCTGCTCCGATGCACGACACCGAGGTTAGTGGCGCGACTCGGAACGCGGGCGGGTAACTCACGCTCAGCAGGCCACCTCGCGGCACCGCCCCCACGCCGCCATACGTCCAGTATGAGGACGTGGGGGCGGCACCACGATGCGGCCGTCTGACCGCGAATTCCCTCGGCAACGTTCCGAGCCACGCCACTAGTCGTGCTCAGTTGCCCGTCAAGGTCGCGCCGGCACGTCGACCGCCGGCTCGCGGACCGCCCGGTACCGGTCGTGGAGATCGATTCAGTGGGTCCGTGCGGGACCAGGTCGCCTAGCCCACCCGTGCACCCCGCCTGCGGACACCTCGACGAGCACCGGAAAGCGCGGACCACCTGCGACGGCGACCTGTCCGCCGGGCGCGCCGAGCGCCCGGACGGTGGGCGGTGCGACGGCGATGACGCCAACCCGTTCGGCCGTCGGGCCGCTCAGCTTCATCGATCCTCCACCTTGACCGGTCCGTGAGCCGGCCATAGCGTACGGGAAAGCGCTTTCCGAACGAGGGGGCTTCGTGGACACGGTTCCGGCGGACCGCAGGCGGGGCGGCGTCGTGGAGCGGGCGTGGCGCCCGGTCGCGCTGATCTTCGCCTTCCTCCTGCTCTGGCAGCTCGTGACGGTGACCGAGCTGGTGGAGCCCTACCTGGTGCCGTCGCCGGGCAGGACGGCCGAGGTGCTCGTCGGCAAGTGGTCCTACCTCTGGCCGCACACGCTGACGACGACCTGGGAGACGCTCGCCGGGTTCGTCATCGCGGCGATCGTCGGCGTGCTGGTCGCGGTCGCCATGGTCTACTCGCGCGCGGTCGAGAGCACGGTCTACCCGGTGCTGCTGTTCGCGCAGGTCATCCCGAAGATCGCGATCGCGCCGCTGTTCGTGGTGTGGCTCGGCTTCGGCTTCGAGCCCAAGGTGATCGTCGCCGTGCTGATGGCGTTCTTCCCGGTGGTGATCTCGATGGTCACCGGCCTGAAGTCGGTCGACACCGAGATGCTGGAGCTCGCCTCGACGATGGGCGGCGGCCCGCTCAAGACGTTCGTGAAGATCCGCTTCCCGGCGTCCTTACCGCACCTGTTCGCCGGGCTGAAGGTCGCGATCACGCTGGCGGTCACCGGGGCGGTGGTCGGTGAGTTCGTCGGCGCCAACGAAGGCCTCGGATACGTGATCCTGCAGGCCAACGGGAACATGGACACCCCGATGCTGTTCGCCGGGCTGATCGTGATGTCGGTCGTCGGCGTGCTGCTGTTCGCCCTGCTCGACCTCGCCGAGAAGCTGATGCTGCCGTGGCACGCCAGCAGGCGCGGTTCCGCCGTCACCACAACCCTTCTCGCGAAAGGCTGATCATGAAGAGAGTGCTCGCCGGCCTGCTGCCCGCGATGCTGCTGGTCGCCGCCTGCGGTGGTGGCGAAGGCGGTTCCGCCGGGAGTGGCGTCGAGGAGACCACGCTGACCCTCAACTGGTACCCGTACGGCGAGCACGCGCCGTTCTACTACGGGGTCGAGCAGGGCATCTACGAGAAGCACGGGATCAAGCTCAAGATCCAGGCGGGTCAGGGCTCCGGCAAGACCGTGCAGGCCACCGGTGCCGGCCAGACCGACTTCGGCTGGGCCGACACCTCGGCGCTCGCCACCGCGGTCGAGAACGGCGTGCCCGCCAAGAGCATCGGCGTGTACCTGCAGACCACGCCCGCCTCCGTGCAGTTCTTCACCGAGAAGAACATCACCAAGCCCGCCGACCTCAAGGGCAAGTCGGTCGCGACCACCGCGGGTGACGCGCTGACCAAGACGTTCCCCGCGTTCCTGAAGCAGAACGGCATGCAGGAGTCGGACGTCTCCATCCAGAACATCGACCCGGCGGGCAAGATGGCCGCGGTCATCTCCGGGCGCACCGACGTGCTGCTCGGGTTCGCGTCCGACCAGGGGCCGACGATCAAGGAGAAGGCCGGCAAGGACGTCTCGTACCTGCGGTTCTCCGAGTTCGGCCTGAACTACTTCAGCAACGGCCTGCTGACGTCGAAGTCGATGCTGCAGAAGGACCCGGACCTGGTGAAGAAGATGGTCCAGGCCACCCAGGAGGCGTGGGCCGCCGCGGAGAAGGACCCGCAGGCCGCCGCCGACTCGATGAAGGGCGCCGCCGAACAGCTGCCGTCGCCGACGGTCGTGCTGGAGCAGTTCAAGACCACGCTGACGTTGCTGCACACCGACGCCACGAAGGGCAAGGCGCCGGGCGTGAACACGGCGGAGGACTGGAAGAAGACCATCGACACCTTCCAGCAGACCGGCATCATCGGCAAGGCGGCCGAACCCTCGGCGTACTGGGAAGAAAGCGTGGCCCCGAAGGGATGAGCGCCACCTTGAACGCCACGAGTGCGGTCTCGATCAACGGGGTGTCCGTGCGCTTCCACTCCAAGCGCGCGGAGACCACCGCGATCGAGCAGGTCTCGCTCGACGTCGCACCCGGCGAGTTCGTCTCGATCGTCGGCCCGTCCGGCTGCGGCAAGTCGACGCTGCTGAAGCTGGTGGCCGGCCTGCTGCGGCCGTCGTCGGGCTCGGTGCGGCTGTTGGGGGAGGAGGTCCACGGGCCCCGGCACGACATCGGGTTCGTGTTCCAGCGCGCCGCCCTGCTGGAGTGGCGGTCCGCGCGCAAGAACATCCTGCTGCAGGCCGAGATGCGCGGCATGGGCTCGGCCGAGGCGGGGAGACGCGCCGACGAGCTGATCGAGATGACCGGGCTCACCGGGTTCGAGAACGCCCTCCCGCACGAGCTGTCCGGTGGCATGCAGCAGCGGGTGGCGTTGTGCCGCGCGTTGCTGCACCAGCCGCGGGTGCTGCTGATGGACGAGCCGTTCGGCGCGCTCGACGCGTTGACCCGCGAGCAGATGAACGTCGAGCTGCACCGGGTGTGGCGGGAGACGGGCACGACCGTGCTGCTCGTGACGCACTCGATCGCCGAGTCGGTGTACCTGGCCAACCGGGTGGTCGTGCTGACGCGACGGCCCGCGCTGGTCAAGGAGGTGATCGAGGTCGACCTGCCCGCCGGCCGCGACTACTCCGCGACCATGGCCCGGCCCGAGTTCGCGACCACGACCGCGCGCATTCGGGACCTGTTGGGGGCCGTGACAGGGCACGATTGATCCGTGCCGAACGTCTTCGTCAGCTACTCGCGGCAGGACTTCTACGCCGCCGAGGCGCTGACGTCGGTGTTCGCGAGGCAGGGGCTCCGGCCGTGGTTCGACGTCGAGCGGATCCGGCCGGGCACCGACTGGGCGGCCTCGATCGACGAGGCGGTCGACGCGGCGGACGTCGTGGTGGTGCTGGCCTCCCCGGCGGCGATGGCGTCCCCGCACGTCACCGAGGAGTGGCGACGCGCCCTGGAGGCGGGCAAACAGGTCCGCGTCGCGGTGGTGCGCAAGGCGGAGCTGCCACCCGAGCTGGCCGCCGCGCCGGTCAACGACCTGCGCGGGCGGTTCTTCGTGCACGCCAGGGCGCTGGCCGACGAGATCGTCACCGGCCGGCGGCGCGGCGGCCGGGTCTTCCCGCTCTCGCCCGCGGTGGTGTGGCTGTGGCTGGCGGCGCTGTACTGCGCGTTCGTCACGGCCCGTGCCGTCCCGCTCGGCCTGCACCTGTACGAGGTCTACCGCGCTCCAGTGGTGCTGACACCGTTCCCGGGCTACGCGGCGATCGCACTGGCCGTGGTGCTGATGAACGCCGTGCTGTTCATCGCCTTCCTGCACCTGATGTACCGGCTGGCCAGGCGCACGGCCACGCCTTCGCTGGTGCGCACTGCGTTCGGCACGCTGGTGCTGGCCCTGGTCTACGACTGGCTCGCCACGAGCACGTTGCACACGCGCTGGTACCGCGAGCTGGCCGCGGACCGGTGGACGGAGTCACCGCTGTGGTACTCCGCGGCGATGCCGGTGGCCGTGTCCTGCCTGGTGCTGGTCCGCTACTCGCGCACCGTGCACCTGGCCACGCCGATCGGTGCCGGTCTGGGCCTGCTGCGCCTGCGGGCCACCGGCCGACCGGCCAAGCTGCGCCGCTGGTCCGCGTCCATGCGGAAGTTCACCGCGTTGCGCTCCCTGCCGCCGACCAGCTACCTCGTGCTGTGCGACCACCCGGACAAGCCGATCGCCGACCTGGTCGACGAGTGCTGTGCCGCCGCCGGGCTGGCCAGGAACCGGGTCGACCCGCGGTGGGTGCTGTTCGTGGTCACCGACCGGACGAACGACGACCTGATGGCGCAGGTGCGCGCGGTGTTCGGCGACCGGGTGGTGTTCGTGCTGGGCACGAGCCTGCGGGTACCGGACGACGAGCTGCGTCGCGAGCAGTGGCTCGACTTCAGGGAACAGGACCTGGAGACCCTCCACGCGTTCCTCCGCGCGATCCTCACGCCGGTGGTGGACCAGCGGGAACCGCTCGCCGTACCGATCGGCGTCTCGCTGTCGCAGCTGCCGTTCTACGTCACCAAGTGGCTGAGGTTCGGGCATTACCTGCTGGCCTGCACCGCGGCTGTCCCGCTCGGCGAGCTCCTCACCGGTTCGATGCCGGTCGCGTTGCCGGTGGTGACCGCGCTGCTATGGCTCGTGCTGGTCACGTTGCTCGTCAGGACCGCGGCGAAGCGGGTCACCGTGCTGAGCTGGTTCGGACTCGCGGTGCTGTCTTACGGGCTGTACGTCGCCTGGCTCGTGCTGACGTCCACACCGGTGTTGGTCACGGCGGTCCGGGTCGTGGTCGGCGTCCTCGCACTGGGATCGCTGTTCCTGCCGCTCGCGGTGATGGGGGAGTACTGGCTGCCCGCGGCACCGGACCGGCGGCCGCGCGGGAACGCCGTCAGAACGCCGATCGCCGCGCTGTCCTCACCGCTGCCGCCGCTGGTCATAGCGCCCGCCTTCATGGTGGTGCTGGTGTTCACCGGCTCCTGAACCCCGAGGTGGCGGACGTGGTCAGGCCGAAGGAGGGTTGTGACCGCCCTGTCAGCGCAGTAGATTCCCGAACCACTGCTTCGGAAAGCGCTTTCCGCGCCGTGCTGCCACGGCCTGGCCCACAGGGTGGTGGGGGATGTACCGACGCTTGTTCCGGTTGGCTGCAACGACATTCGTGCTGTCGGCGCTGTTCGTGCCGATCGCGTCCGCCCAGGACGCTCCTGTCGCGGACCCGCTGCCCACGCCCGGTCAGTCCGGGATCGGCCTGGAGCTGACGGAGGTGGCGCGGCTGCCCGCGTCGCAGCCGGTCCCGCCGCCGACCGACACGCGGTTGCGCCGCTACAACCGGATCAACTACCTCGGTGAGCTGCCGGACGGGTCGGGACGGCTGTTCGTGCCGGACATGAACGACACGCTGTACCTGCTCGACGGCGGCACCCAGCACGCCTACCTCGACCTGGGTGCCGCGGTCGGGCCCGACTTCCACAACCACCGCGGGCTGGGCAGCGGGTTCGGGTTCGCCGCGTTCCACCCGGACTTCGGGCGCAACGGCAAGTTCTACACCGTGCACACCGAGACCGGGGCGGCGCTGACGGACAAGGAGCCGGACCTGCCGTCGCCGGTCGAGGACGAGGTGCACGGCGTGATCACCGAATGGACCGCCGCCGACCCGCGCGCCGACCTGTTCGCCGGCGCCCGCCGCGAGGTCCTGCGGGTGGGCTACGCGTCGTTCATCCACGGGTTCCAGGAGATCGGCTTCAACCCCACCGCGCGCTGGTGGGACGAGGACCACGGCCTGCTCTACATCGCGGCCGGTGACGGTGGCATCGGCGTGAACACGACAGTGCCGCAGGACCTCGCGCTGCCGCAGGGCAAGATCCTGCGCATCGACCCGGCCGGGACCGACGGTCCGAACGGCCGCTACGGCATCCCGCGCTCGAACCCGTTCGCGCGCAAGGCGGGCGCGTTGGGCGAGATCTACGCCTACGGCATGCGCGACCCGTACCGCTTCAGCTGGGACGCGGGCGGGTCGCACCGGATGTTCATGGGCCACATCGGCGAGAAGGCCGTCGACGCGGTCTACGAGATCCGCAAGGGCGCCAACCTCGGCTGGAGCGAGCGCGAGGCGCAGTGGGAGTACCGCCGCGGCGACCCGTCGTGCGGGGTGTTCCCGCTGCCGGCCGACGACGCGAAGCACGGCTACACCTACCCGGTCACCGGCTTCGACCACAACCGGCTCGCCTCCGCGCGGCCGTGCGCGGACAGCGGCAACGCGTTGATGGGCGGGTTCGTCTACCGCGGCACGAAGATCCCCTCGTTGCACGGTAGATACATCTACGGCGAGGGCGTGAAGGGCCTGGTCTTCACCGCCGACGAACGTTCGCTGCGCACCGGTCGGCCGTTCGTCGAGTCGCGCGAGGTGATGGTGTACTCCGGCGGGCAGCGGACCACGTTGCCGGCGCTGGCCGGCGACCCCCGCGTGGACCTGAGGTTCGGGCAGGACGCCGAGGGCGAGCTGTACGTGCTGGCCAAGGCGAACGGCAAGGTCTGGAAGGTGACGGGCGCGCGCACGTTCGCGTCCTGCGCGTCCGGCCACGACTTCGTCTCCGGTGCGACGTCGGCCCGGTCGTGGGAGCCGGTGACGCCGTCGCTGTGGCAGTTCCCCGGTCGTGAGGTCGTGCTGGCGCAACCGGGGGCGGCACGGCCGGGTCCGCGGCGGCCGTTCGAGTACGCGGTGCTGCGCAAGGGGCCCGAGTTCGGGTCGGTGCAGGTCGACGCGTCGGTGCGGCTGGACACACCGGTGGCGGAGTCGAACCGGGACGTGGTCGTCGTGTTCGGGTACCGCTCGGACACCGAGTTCTACTACGCGCACCTGTCGTCGGACAACAAGATCTACCCGCACAACGGGATCTTCGTGGTGAACAACGCCGACCGGCTGCGGCTCGACCACCAGTGGGACGCGGCGCGCTCCGTCGGCGCCGCTCCGGCGGTGACCGACACCGACTGGCACCGCGTCCGGGTGCGGCACTGCGCCGGCACGGGGGAGATCGCCGTGTACGTGGACGGGTCGCGCCATCCGCTGATGACCGCGGTGGACAAGACGTTCTCGTCCGGGCGGGTCGGGTTCGGCTCGTTCGACAACATCGGCCGGCTGCGCGACCTGCGCGTGCAGGGCAAGGGGGTGCGGTGATGCGCCGGTTGCTGGTGGTGGGGCTCGTGGTGGCGTTCTCGGTCGGCCTGGCCGCGCCCGCGTCGGCGTCGTGGGCGGTGCTGCCCACGTTGTCGCGCAACCTGGTGGCGTACTACGACTTCGAGCACCCGGTGCGCGGGAACCCTGCCTTGGAACAGGACCGCGGCCGGTCGGGCACCGCGCTGTCGTTGGTCAACGGCGGCGCGGACATGCGGGTGCGGGACGGTGCGTTCCGGGGCTCGCGGAACTCGCTGCAGCTCAAGCAGGTCAGTCCGGCGGTGGCCGGCAACGACGACTGGAAGGCCGGGCTGTACAGCGAGTCCGGGGTGCCGTCGCTGCGGGCGTTCCACGGTGCCCGCGAGGCGTCGATCATGGGCTGGGTGAAGATGACGGGCCAGAACCCGGCCCCGAACTCGAACTCGGCCGCGCCGGACGACCTCTACGGCGCGATCGGCCTGGCCGGTGTGCTGTCCGGTGACTCGAACGGCCACGCCGTGCGCGCGTTGCTGGAGCTCATCGGCGTGGACGGCGAGCTGAAGCTGGTCGCGCTGGCCCGGCGGCTCGACGGCGGTGAGTCGCAGACGTTCGCGGCCGCGGAGGACTGGCGGACGTTGCTGCCACCGGGCGAGTGGGTGTTCCTGGCGGCGACGTTCGACTTCGACACCGGCGAGATGGCGTTGTACCGCAACGGAAAACCCCTGGCCGGGAAGTACGTCGCGGCCGGTGACCCGTGGCGGCTGGAGGGCGAGCCGGAGCCGGACCTCGCGTCGGCCACGGACCCGCGCGGGATCAAGATCGGTGGCAGCTACCCGCAGAACACCCGCGAAGGCAACGCCTGCACCTGCCGGATGGACAGCCTGATGTTCCTCGACCGGGCGGTGCGGCCGTGGGAGGTGGCGCTGCAGCACCGGTGGATGCGCTGGGGATGAGCGTTTTTCGTTTTCACAATCTGGGCCGCTGTTCCCTGAAATACCGATCGTTGCCCACGTCACACCCGGCGGGCAGAGTGCGATGCGCGGCGGGAAACCGTCGACCGGAGACGGCCACCTGGGCGATTTCGCGGTGATCCCGCGAATTCGCCCTCCTCCCTGCGGTGGCCGCTCCGGGAATGGGAGGTTCCATCGTGTTGCGAATTCGGTTGTCGGGTGCGGCTGCGCTCGCCTGTCTCATTCCACTGACCCTGCTCTCCGGGGGCGCCACCGCGTCGGCGAGCGGGTCCGACTACCAGCCGGAGATGGTGGCCGAGCTCGCCAGGACGCTCGGCACCAGCGAGGCCGCCGCTGTCGGGCGACTCGACGGCGAGGCCGCGGCGCAGCGAGCCCTGGGCGGGATCGTGCGGGACGGTGTGCGGGTCGACGGCGCGTTCTTCGACGCCCAGGGCGCGCTGACGGTCAACACCGACCAGGCGGGCGTGGCGAAGGTCGCGCGGCCGGGTTGACGGCCCGCACGCCGGCCAGGGGCGAGGCGGCGCTGGCCGCGTCCAGTCGAGGCTCGACGCGCTCGCCACCGGACGAGCGCCCTCGGGTGTCGCCGCGTGGGGTGTGGACGTGGCGGCGGACGTCGTCACCATCAAGGTCGCCGACCCGGACCGGCCGGCCGCCAAGGCGTTCCTCGCGCAGGCCGCCGCGTTCGGCTCCGCGGTCCGCGTCGAGCGGGTGGACCAGCAGCTGAGCACCCAGGCCACGATCTACCCCGGTAGCAAGATGACGATCAACAACACCTCCGGGTGGTGCTCCGTCGGGTTCGGCGCGCGGTCGTCGAGCGGCACGCAGTACCTCGTCACCGCCGGTCACTGCGTGGAGGGCCTGCCCGAGCTGCGCTTCGACGGCACGCGCTTCGCCAAGGGCACCAGCACCCGCTACGCGCTGGGCCGCGACAGCGTGGACATGGGTGTCGCGCGGGTCGACGCGGGCAACTCGATCGCGACGCAGGTCGGGACCTGGGGCGTGGCCGGCCTGGTCGCGGTCAAGGGCGGCACGAAGGCCGCGGTCGGCGCGTCGCTCTGCAAGTCCGGCGCCACCACCGGCTGGACCTGCGGGAAGATCACCGGCTACAACCAGACCGTCACCTACATCGACCGCAACGGAGGCCCGGACACCGTGATCCGCGGGCTGGGCGCGTCCACCGTCTGCACCATGGGCGGCGACAGCGGCGGTGCGTACATCGCGGGCAACCAGGCCCAGGGCATGACGTCCGGCGGCCCGACGAACCAGCAGTGCTCCTGGAACGGCGGGAACCAGAGCGGGAAGTCGTCGTACTTCCAGCCGCTCGGTGACGCGCTGTCGTACTACGGGCTGAGCCTCAACGTGGGGTGACAACGGTGGATGCCGATACCTTCTGAAGGAGGTATCGGCATTCCCCTTTTCGGGGCACTATCGTCACTCGTGGCAGCTCCTCGCGAACGATCCGGACCCGAGGCGGTCCTGAGTCAGGAGAGGTTCGCGGACGCCCTCCGCGCCGCGATCGACCGGCGGGCACTGACGCTGGACCGCCTCCGCGCGCGGCTCGCGGACCGGGGCGTGACCATCAGCCTGGCCACGCTCAGCTACTGGCAGCAGGGCCGCAGCAGGCCGGAACGACCCAAGTCACTGCGGGCGTTGCGCGAGCTGGAGGCCATCCTCGACCTCCCGCAGGGCACCCTGTTCGAGTTCCTCGAACCGCCCAGGCCACGCGGTCGCTGCCAGTCCAGGGAGACCGTCAGCGTCCGCGCGCTGTACGGGGAGAACTCGCCGTACCAGGCCGTGCTGGGCCCGGAGACCGGCGATCCCAACCCCACCGTGTCGGTGCTCGACACGAACGAGACCTGCCACGTCGGCGCTGCCCGCACGGTGCGCCGCCTCAGCACCACCCAGGTCCTGCGCTGCGTGGCCGACCGCGCCGACCGGTTCACCGTCGTGCACGGCGCCGACGAGGGCGACCCCATGCCGTCCGACCTGCACGTCCGCGGTGGCGAGCTCGCCGAGCTGCGCAGCGACCCGGCCAGCGGCTACACGGTGGCCGTGATCGCCCTGGCCCGCCCGCTGGCGAGAGGCGAGACGGCGGTCCTGGAGCACGACTGGGTGCTCGGCGACAGCGCAGGCCCGTCCATCTCGCACGAACGGCGGGTGCGGTCGACCGAAACGTACCTGCTGCGGATCGTCTTCGACCGGGAGGCGCTCCCGCTCCGTTGTTATGAATACCAGCGGGTGAAAGTGGACGCGCCTCAGGTGGATCGCAGAAGGCTGCCGGTGAATTCCATTCCGGAAGCGCACATCTACCTGCCGAAGTGTGCGCCGGGAATTCACGGAATCTGCTGGGAATGGGACTAGTGGTGCGAGTTGCTCAAGCCTCCAGCAGGGCGGTCGCCGCGACGAACGCCGCCGCCGCCATCGGCCCGTCCCCGGCCGCGAGCACCCGGTACTCCCTGACCGCGGCCGGCTGGTCGCCGAGCAGCTGGTAGCACTGCGCGACCAGGAACCGGGTCTCGTCCGCGGCCTGCTCCCAGCTCGCGTCCTCGGTCTTGAGGTGGTCCAGCCACGCCACGGCCTTGAGCCCGGCGTCGACGGCGTCCTCGTACCGGCGCGCGGCGTAGTTCGCGTGCGTGAGGTGGAACCACTGCTCCACCGTCGCGTTGTTGCGGCGTTGTGCCTGACCGACGGCCTCGTTCAGGTCGTCGACGGCGAGCTCCGGCATGCCCGCGTTGATCGTCCGCAGCGCTCGCAGGTAGCTCAGGTGCCCGGCGACCCGCGGGTGCTCGGGCGCGGTGCGGCTGAGGTCCTCCGGTAAGAGGTACAGCGCTTCCAACGCCTTCTCCGGCACGTCGTTGTGGACGAAGGTCTCGTAGGCCTCCAGCGGCGGCTGGCCGAGGAGCTGGGCCTCGAGTGCCAGCAGGGTGCCGCGCGCCAACGCGTCGTGGGCGTGCCGTTTGCCGCGGGCGATGGCGTTCAGGGCCTGGTCGTGCCGGTTCTGCCCGGCCAGCACGTACGCGAGCCAGTACTCGCCCCACGCCTGGCCCTCGCCGATCTCGTACAGCCGCTCGACCGCGTCCTGCACCGCCGCGATCCCGCCGTCGACGTCACCCTCGTGCACGACCCAGAGCCCGATCCAGCAGCGCGTGAGCTCGGCGCGCCGACGGTCGCCGTGGTTGTCGTACGTGCGGGCGGCATTGCGCAGGATCGTCCCGGTTTCCGGGCTCTGGAAGAACTTCGCGGTGAGCTCGTCGCGCCGGGCGCGCAGCGGTTCCGGTAGCTCCTCGCCCACCCGCGACAGGCACACGCGCGCCTCGTCCGGTTCGCACCGCAGGTCGTGCAGCTCCGCGCGGTCCAGCAGCTCGGCGTCGGTGAGGCCCTGCGGTGGCGCGGGGATCGGCGGCCGGCTGGTCGGGTAGAGCGGCAGGAAGCCGGTGAGCTGCTCCGCCCGCAACGTCTGCCGGACCCGGTCGCCGCACCGGGACGTGCCGTTGCGCGCGTCGAACCGCGCGGCCAGGTCCAGGGCGAGCTCGCGCAGGCGCCGTTCGGTGTCGATCCAGCCGAGCTGCCGCGTGAGCAGGGTGGCGGAGGCGGCGTACTCCATTGTGGCCAGTGGCCGTTTGCGGTTCTGCAGCTCCTCCACGGGTCCGAGCCAGATGGTGCCCTCGCTCGGGTTGCCGGTCAGCGCGCAGAAGTGCGCCATTCCGCCGTGGTCCTCCAGCCGCGAGTACTCCCCGGACATGCCGCGGGTGAGCCGCCGGAACGTCATCGCCGCGTCGTCCCACCTCCGTGCCCTGGTGAGGGGCAACAGCACCAGGTGCCGCACCCGCGTCGTGAGCTCGTCCGACACCCCCGGCTCGCGCAGGAACGGTTCCGCCAGCTCCAGTGCCTGCTCCTCGTCCCCGAGCGCGAGCAGGTGGTCGATCCGGTGGACGTCCAGCCACGGGTCCTCGGGATCGCTCGCCCGCACCTGCCGGTCGAACGCCTCCCGCGCCCACGCCAGGTCCCCGACGTGCACCGCGATCCCGTGGTGCGCGCGGTGGACGTCACCCAGCGGGTACTCGCGCGCCCGGAACCGCCGCTCCAGGTCCGCCGCCTTGTCGTGCACCTCGTCGAGCGAACGCTCCGGGAAGTCCACCATGGCCTCGACCAGCCACGCGTACCACTCCAGCAGCTCGGCCTCGTCGTCGCGCTCGAACCGCCACGGCCGCTGCTCGTGTTCCTGCAAGCACTGCTCCAGCAACGGGTAGACCAGGTCCCAGCGCCCGTCCGTCTGGTGCGCGGCGGCCAGTTCCCGCCGCGCCAGGAAGGTGACCCGCGGCGCGTCCACGACGTCCGCACGCCACACGAGCTCCTCCAACGCCGCGGTGCGCTCGTCGCCGTGCTCGCGGGCGACGACCTCGTTCAGGTCGACCCACAGCTCACGACCCCCAGGTGTGATCACACCGCGAGCTTAACCGGGCCCGGTCTGCGGTCAGTCGAAGAGCAGCACGCCCTGCGTCGCCGGCTGCATCGTGCCCACCTTCGCCTCGCTCACCTTCATGCTGCTCACGTTGGCGATCGGCTGCCCATCAGTCCCGATGAACCTCACCTTGGCCGGCAGCATCCCGGGCAGCTCCACCGTTATCTCGTTGATCGCGAACGAAGTGGTGTCGTCGGTGTCGAACTGCACCCCGGCGAACGCGGTCTGCCCCGGCTGCAACGTGATCGAGGGCCCCTCACCCGGCACCAGCTTCTGCTCCACCGGGATGGCGGCGGGCCCACCGGCGGCGTTGGTGAAGGTGAGCTTCGGCCAGCCCTGGAAGGTGATGGGCGTGGTGCCCTGGTTGGTGGCGGCCAGCAACCCCACGCCCGGCTTGCCCTGCATGGTGATCTCGGCCTTGACGGCGGGTTCCTGCTTTCCCCCGCCGGTCGGCGTCGGCGCGGTCGTGGTCTGGGCGGTCGAGCCCTGCGTGGTCTGGTCCTGCGCGCTCTGGCCGGACTGGGCGGTGCTCGGCGGCGATGCCGCGCAGGAGGCGGCACTGACCGCGAGAACGACGGCGAGGATGGTGGCACGCATTTCGCTGACCCCTTCGGGTGACCTGGTGTTGATCACCTGGAATAGCCGGGCCGCGCGGCGCGGCAAACCTCGACCGCCCGATCGGGTGGCGGGCCGCTGACCGCGGTGAGCAACGGCTAGAGCGTCGCCACCCGCACGGCCCGCGCCATCGCCTCGAACCCCTTGTCCCCGGGGTGCAGGTGGTCGCCCTCGTCGTACTCCGGCTTGATCCGCTGCGGATCCGCCGGATCCCTGATCACCGCGTCGAAGTCCACCACGGCGTCGAAGTCCCGGCTGGTCCGGATGAACGCGTTCACCGCCTGCCGCACCCGCTCCAGCTCCGGCGTGTAGCTGAACCACCCCTTGAACGGCGTGATCGTCGCCCCCACCACCCGCAGCCCGCGGTCGTGCGCCCGACTCGCGATCTGCTTCAGGGCCGCGATGATCTTCGCCGGGTCGGTCTCGTGCGGGGTCTGCTGGATGTCGTTGATGCCCTCGAACACGATGACCGTGCGGACGCCGGACTGGGTCAGCACGTCGCGGTCGAGGCGGGCCACCGCGTTCGGGCCCGCCGAGCCGCCGTCGAGGAGCAGGCGGTTGCCGCTGATGCCCGCGTTCAGCACGCCGTAGCGGGTGTTGACGCGGTCGGCGAGCTGGTCGGGCCAGCGGAGGTTGGCGCCCCAGGTGGAGTTGGCGCCGTCGGTGATCGAGTCGCCCAGTGCCACGACGCTGCCGCGCAAGGTCGAGGAGCGCACGTCGACGCCCGAGACGTAGTGCCAGGCGGTGGTGCGTTCGCGGTAGGCCGCGCCCGACTCGGCGGCGGTGTGGTTGCGGTCGCGGGTGAAGTAGGAGTTCTGCATGGTCAGCTGGTGGTGCGTGACCGGGCCGCCCGCAGTGGGCGTGAACACCGAGACCAGCAGGTCGGAGTCGGCGGGGACGTCGAGTGCCGCGCCGTCGCTGACGACGTCCGCGCCGGGCGGGGCGGTGATCGAGGCGGCGCCGCCGAACGTCAGCGTGCGCATCGTGCCGGGCAGCGCGGTCGGCGTGTCGGGCCCGGCCGCGAGGGCCACGGTGACCTGGCCGAACAACACGGGCGTGCGGCCGTAGGCGTTGGACAGGCGGACGCGGATCTCCTTGCCGCCGGCGCTGACGTGGACGATGTTGCGGATCGAGTGGTTCACGTAGCCGTTCTCGGTGCCGGGGACGGCGGAGGACGGTGCGGCGGCCCAGGTACCGACCCAGCGCGCCGGTGCGGCCTGCGCGGGGGATGCCGCGGCCACGACCAACGCCACTGCCAGCAGGAAACGCGTCACGCACTCGACCTTGGCAGCGCTCTCACACCGGCGCCATCCGCCGATCTTCGGGTTCGGCCGCCGTCGTCCTGCCCCGTTAGGCTCAGCCGCGTGTGGAACGGTGCGGAGTACCAGGCCAGGTTCGACCAGCTCGCCGCCTCCGGAATGGACGTGCACGGCGAGGCCACGTTCGTGCGCGCCTATGAACCCAGGACCGTGCTCGACGCCGGGTGCGGCACCGGGCGCGTGGCGGTCGAGCTGGCCAGGCACGGCATCGAGGTCGTGGGCGCGGACGTGGACCGGTCCATGCTCGCCACCGCGCGTGCCGCCGCCCCGCACGTCGAGTGGGTCGAGTCCGACCTGGCCGAGCTCGACCTCGGTCGCACGTTCGACGTCGTCGTCATGGCCGGCAACGTGCCGCTGTTCACCCCGCCCGGCACCCAGCAGGCGCTGGTCCAGGGCGTCGCCCGGCACGTGAGGACGATCCTCGTCGCCGGCTTCAGCCTCGACCGCGGCTACACCGCCGAGGACTACGACGAACACTGCGCGAACGCCGGCCTGCGGCTCGTCGAGCGCTACGCCACCTGGGACCGGCAAGAGTTCCAGGACGGCGACTACGCCGTCTCCGTCCACGCCGTGAACTGACGTCTGCAAGTACCACCAAGTGCGCGCTTGGTGGTACTTGCAGACGCGCCACTAGCCGCGGGGGACGGCCTGCAGGGCCACGCCCCGGTGCGGCAGCACGGCGTCCGAGCTGAGCACCACGTTCGCCTCCTCCGCCGCCCGCGGCAGCCGGTACTCGGTGAACGTCGCCAGCGCCCGTTCGGCCAGTGAGCGGGACGCGGTCGTGTTGCCCCGCAACCGCTCCAGCTTCGCGAGCTCCAGCCTGGCCCGCGCGAGGCCCACGTGGTCGCGGCTGAGCTCGCAGATCGCCGCGCAGTTCTCGAACAGCTGCGAGGCGCGCACCAGGCGGCCGCGGCGGGCCTGGATGATGCCCAGCGCGTGCAGGGCGTAGCTCTCGCCGACCAGGTCGCCGATGGTGCGCACGAGGACGAGCACCTCGCGCATCACCCGGTCGGCGCCGTCGTCGTCGCCCTGCGCCAGCAGCACGTTGCCGATGCTGTAGTTGATCTGCGACTGGATCCGCGGGCTGGCGGTCTTCGCGCACATCTCGGCGGCGCGCTCCAGGGTGGCCAACGCGCGTTTCTGGTTCCCGGCCTCCACGTCGACCAGCGCCGTCTGGCTCAGCACGTGCGCCTGGCCCGCCACGTCGGCGGTCTCGGTGAACAGCTCCAGCGCACGGCAGAAGTGCGCCAGCGCCGCGGTCGTGTCGCCGCTCTGGCGTTCCATGATGGCGACGTTGCGGTGGGCCAGCGCCATGCCCTGCCGGTCGTCCAGCGCCGTGAACGTGCGCAGGGCGGGTTCCAGCACCGCGCGGGCCAGGTCCATGCGGCGCTGGGTGTTGTGCAGGGAGCCCAGCGAGCACAGCAGGGCCGCGGTGCCGCGCTCGTTGCCGGCGAGCTCGGTGGCCCGCAACGCCGTCTGGTGGGTGTACTGCCAGTCGTCGAGGTGGCTGCGGACCTGGAAGATCGACACGAGCCGCACGGCGAGGTCCCACACCGGCTCGTCCAGGCCCGCGTCGGCGGCCTGGGTGACGGCGGCGCGGACGTTCGCGCGTTCGGTCTCCCACCAGCGCAACGGGTCGGCGGCCATCTCCTCCACGTGCTCCGGCGGGACCGGCAGGCGTTCGCCGGTGCCGCGCAACGTGGTGAAGTCGCCGCCGTACATCAGGTGGTGCGCGCGGTCGGCGAGCGTCAGCCAGCCGCCCATCGCGCGGCGCACCGACTCCAGCTCACGCTCCGGCTCCTCGGCCCGCAGGCGTTCACGGGCGAAGATGCGGGTCAGGTCGTGGAACCGGTAGCGCGGCTGCATCACGCCGTCGAGCGCCACCGCGTCCAGCAGCTGTGCGTCGACGAGCTGGTCGGTGTGGTCGCCGGAGGTGTCACCGGCGACGACCGCGGGAGCCCAGGCCGGCAACGTCTCCGTGTCCAGCGCTCCCAGCCCGCGCAGCAACGCCGCCGTGCCGCCGGTGAGGCCGTCGTAGCTCAGCCGCATGCTCGACCGCACCGCCAGCTCACCGTGGGTCAGCTCGTCGAGGCGGTTGCGCTCGTCGGCCAGCCTGGTGACCATCGAGTTGACGGTCCAATGTGGACGAGCGCCCAGCCGTGCGCCGACCACCCGCAACGCCAGTGGAAGCCCGCCGACGGCTTCCACGAGCGTGGTGGTGGCGCCGGGCTCGCGCCGCACCCGGTCCTCGCCGATCAACCGGCCCAGCAACCGGGTGGCGTGCGCGGTGTCCAGCACGTCCACCTCGAAGACGCGGGCGCCGGGCACGCCGGTCAGCCTGCGCCGTGACGTCACCAGCACCGCGCACGTCGGCGAACCGGGCAGCAGCGGCGCCACCTGCTCGTCCGAGGCCGCGTCCTCCAGCACCACCAGCAGCTTCCGGTCGCCGAGCAGGCTGCGGTAGAGCTCCGCCCGCTCGACCTCGGTGGCGGGCAGGCACTCGCCGCCGACGCCCAGCGCCCGCAGGAACCGGCCCAGCAGGTCGTGCGGCGTGGCCGGTTCCGCCTGCGTGGCACCGAGGTTCGCGTAGAGCTGGCCGTCGGGGTACAGCTCGGTGCTCACCTCGTGCGCCACGTGCACGGCCAGCGCGCTCTTGCCGACACCGGCCTTGCCGACGATGTTGACGATCGGCACCGCGTTGCCGTGCGCGCGGAGCAACGCGACGAGCTGCCGGACGTGCTCGTCGCGGCCGGTGAAGTCCGAGATGTCGGCGGGCAGCTGCCGGGGTCGCGACCGCGCCGTGGGGGGAGGCGGCGCGGTCGCGACCTGGCTGATCGCCTCCGGCCGCAGCAGCGACCCGTCGTCGGCGATGATGGCGGCTTCGAGGTTCTTCAGGCGCTCGCCCGGTTCCAGGCCGAGCTGGTCGATCATCAGCGTGCGGCCGGAGCGGTAGGTGGCGAGCGCGTCCCACTGCCGTCCGGACCGGTAGAGCGCGAGCATCAGCAGGTAGCGGAACTCCTCGTGGTACGGGTGTTCCGCGACGAGCGTGCGCAGCTCGCCGATCGCCTCGCGGTGGCGGCCCAGCTCGATCTCGTGCGCCAGGCACTCCTCCAGCACCTCCAGGCGCAGCTCCTCCAGCCAGGTCACCTGGTCGTGCAGCGCCTGCGGGGTGCCGTCGAGCACCGGGCCGCGCCACAACGCCAGCGCGCCGCGCAGCGTCGTCGCCGCGCTCAGCCGGTCGCCGGCTCCCGCGGAGCTGCGCGCGGTGGCCACCAGCCGCTCGAAGCGGTGGATGTCGAGCAGGTCCTTCGCCACCTCCAGCCGGTAGCCGGCCGAGTGCGTGACGATCGACGCGGGCACGCCGAGCCGGTCGAGCTCGCCGCGCAGGGCGTGGATCACGTACTGGACCTGGGACCGCGCCGTGGTCGGTGGCGCACCCTCCCAGATCGCGTCGATCAGGTGGTCGACGCTGACCACGTGGTTGGCCTTCATCAGCAGCGCGGCGAGCACCGTCTGCTGCCTGCCCACGAGCACCCGCACATCACCGTCGTCACCCACGAACTCGACGGTGCCGAGCAACCGGAACACCACCGGCCTCGGTTGCGGGTCGAGTGTCTCCGCCGACCTCATCGCGAACCCCCCTCGTCAACCCGCGGTCGCCCACGGCGGTAATCGTCCACAAAGGACGAGAAGAGGCGACCGGGAATTGTCACTGACATGCTGTCGGTTTTGCATGCCCAACCGTAATTCGCCACCGATACCCGAGTGCTACCGCTGTCCTTCCGCACTTCGTCTCAATTGGCGTTACCAGATGTCCGAGAGTATTTACGCCAATTTAATTGTGCCCTGTCCGTCCGTCGTTTGGGTACAATCGCGCGGCGCACCGTAACAAGATGCCCGTTCTGGGTGGACGCGCTCTCAGGTAGCGGCTTTCCCCGCTGGGTGGAATGTCACGGACGGTGACAAGTGGTCGGCTGGTGTCAAGTCCCTGTCAGCGGGCGGGCGGCACGAGCGTGCGTTCGGGTGAACTCCGCGGTGAAACAATTCCCGGCTCCGAAGTGACTTCGGTGACGGCTGTCCCGGTGGGCAAGACTTCTGGCTATGGTGTCGGAGGTGGATCAGCAACCCACGCTGGGGAGTGGGTGTGGCCGTCACCCAGGTGAACAGCCAGTGCGTCCGTTGGCGGGATTGACTTCGCAATGGAATTCGCCGTGCCGAACTCAGGGGGTATGTCGTGCCGGTCGTGGTCGAGGCAGGTCGCATCGCGTTCGTGAACCAGAACAGCTGACGGGACGAGCTCGATGCTGGTCGAGTTCAGGGTCCTCGGTCCGTTCGAGACGCTCGTCCGTGCCGGGCGGGTGCGCATGCCGGCCAGCCAGAAGGTGCTGCTGGCCTCGCTGGTGGTCGACCTCGGCAAAACGGTCTCGGTCGACGAGCTGGCGGAGGCGCTGTGGGCCGACCGCCCGCCCGCGACCTACCGGCAGCAGCTCTACAAGCACGTCTCGGCGTTGCGCGAGCTGTTCGGCGAGAACGTGGTGATGACCGACGAGACCGGGTACAGCCTCAACGAGCTGCGCGTGCACACCGACGTGCAGCGCTTCGCCGCCGCCGTCGCGCAGGCCAGGCAGCTGCGCCAGGACGGTGAGCCGGTCCTCGCGGCCGAGCAGTACCGCGCCGGCCTGTCGATCTGGCGCGGTCCGGCGCTCGCGGGCATCGACAGCGAGTCGCTGCGGGTGGCCGCCGCCCGGTTCGAGGAGCAGCGGCTGACGGCACTGGAGGAGTGCGCCGAGCTGGAGCTGCTGCTGGGCAAGCACGCCGACCTGGTGGGGGAGCTGCGCACGCTCACGGCCGCGCACCCGTTCCGCGAACGACTGGCGGGGCACCTGATGGTCGCGCTCTACCGGTGCGGGGTGCAGGCCGAGGCGCTCGACATCTACCAGCAGCTGCGGTTGCGGTTGCGCGACGAGCTCGGCGTCGAACCGTCCGCGCAGCTGCAGGAGCTGTACGGCTCGTTGCTGCGGCAGGACGCGGCACTGGAGTCGCCGCTGGAGTCACCGCTGGCGGCGCAGGCCGGGCCCGCGGTGGTGCCGGCCGGGCTGCCGCGGTCGTTGCCGAGCTTCACCGGGCGTGGCGCCGAGCTGGCGTCGTTGTGCACGGCGGTGCGGCAGGGCGCCGGGATCGCGGTCGTGAGCGGGCCGCGGGGCATGGGCAAGACGGCGTTGGCAGTGCATTGGGCGCATTCGGTGCGTGAGCGTTTTCCGGATGGCCAGCTCTACCTGAACCTGCGTGGTGCCAACGGGATGAAGGCATCCGACGCGTTGACGGTGTTCTTGCGCGCGTTAGGGCTATCGGCGGAAGCGGTGCCGGTCGACTTCGACGCGCAGCTGCTGCTGTACCGGTCGATGCTCGACAGGCAGAAAGTGCTGCTGGTGCTCGACGACGTGGCGGACCCGGCACAGATCGAGGCGTTGCTGCCGGGCTCGTCCGGATGCTTCGTGCTGATCACCTCGCAGAGCCGGCTGGTGTCGCTGACGGCGTTGCACGACGCGTACCAGGTGCCGTTGGGCCCGTTGCCCGAAGACGAGTCGTTCCAGCTGTTGGAACAGATGCTCGGCCGTGCGCGCACGGCCGCCGATCCGCAGGCCGTTCGTGAGCTCGCGGCCCGGTGCGGGCACGTGCCGTTGTCGTTGCGGGTGGCGGCGGCGAGCCTGGTGGAGCAGCCGGATCGCCGGACCGCCGACTTCGTCCGCACGCTGGGGCCGGCCGGTGAACCCGAGCCGGAGGACTGGAAGTTCACGGTCGGTGTGCGCGCTGCGTTCGACCTCTCGTACGTACAGGTGTCGGCTGATGCGAAGACTTTGGTGCGATATATGGCCGTCACGCCGTGCGTCGACTTCAGCTTGGAAACCGCCTCGGCATTATTGGGCACAACGACCACCGCTACCCGTTCGGCGCTGCAAGAGCTCGAGCACACACACTTGATCGAACAGCACCTTCCCGGCCGGTATCGCCTGCACGACCTCATAAAGCTCTACGCGCGCAGCCGTATTCTCATCGACGACGACATGACCGACGCTGTGTGCCGCCTGCTGCACTGCTACCTCAACGGCGTCGACGCGGCCGTGACCGCGATGGCCCCCACGATCCAACGCGAGCAACGCCCGTCTGCACCGGAGACCCCGTTCGTCTTCTCCGACACCGTCTCGGCCGTGAACTGGCTGCGCCGTGAGCACCCGAACCTCGTCGCCGCCGTGAGCTGGGCGCACGAGCACGGCCAGGACGCGTTGTGCGCGCACCTCGTCGACGCCCTGCGCGCCTACTTCTGGTTCGACCGCGCCACCCCGGAGTGGATCACCACCGGCTGGCTCGGCCTCGCCTCGGCCGAACGCATGGACGACGTGCGCCTCAAGTCCGCCGTGCACCGCTCGCTCGGCCAGGCGTTCGCGGTGCGCGGCGAGCTCAACGAGCTCACCCACCACTACGACCTGGCGCTGAAGTACGCCGACGAGTCCGGCGACCCCCTGCGCGTCGCCTACCTGCGCGAGGCGGTCGGCGTCGCCCTCCTGCACACCGCCGACGTGCGCTCGGCCGAGTCGCACTTCACCGCCGCCTTCGACGCCGCCCGCTCCTACGCCGACGTGCCGCTGGAGATCAGCTCACGCGTGCATCTGATCTACGCGCGGGTCATGCGCGGCCAGCTCGGCGTGGCGCTGACCGAGTGCGAGGAGGCGGTGAGCACCCTGCGCCGCGGCCACTACCCGTACGAGCTGGGCCACCTGCGCGGCATGTGGGGCCGCACGCTGCTGGAGGTGGGCCGCCTCGACGACGCCCTGCGCGAGCTGGAGCTGGCCGTCGACCTGCACGCCGAGTGCGGCGACAAGATCGGCACGATGCGCGAGCTGGTCCGCATCGGCGAGATCGACCTGACCGTCGGCCGCTACGACCACGCCTGGCAGATCCACCACGCGGCCATGGACCTGGCCCGCGAGCTCGACAACGCCGACATGCGCTGCGCCGCCGGCATCGGCATGGCCGCCGCCTCCCTGTGCACCGGCGACCACGACCTCGCCCTGGCCCTGACCGAGGACGCCCTGCGCGTGTCCCGCCAGTCCGGCAACGCCTGGCGCGAGACGATCGCCTCGGTGGTCGGTGCCCGCGTCCTGGCCGCCACCGGCGCGTTCGACCGGGCAACCGACCTCGCGACGTCCAGCCTGGCCCTGATGGCGCGGCACGGCTGGAAGCTGCGGGTCGGTGCGGCCCACCACGTGCTGGCCCGCATCCACCTGGCCGTCGGCGACGTGACCGAGGCGCTGGCCAACGCCGAGGCCGCCAGAACCGCGCACCGGGCGTGCGGGCAGCGGCTGCGGGAGGTGCAGGACGTGCTGCTGCTGGCGGCGCTGGAGGGCAAGGACCAGGGGCCGCTGGCGAGGGCGATGTGCGCGGAGGTGGCGGGCTCGCTGGCGGACGACGTGTTCCAGGCGCTGCGGCCGAACGAGCCGGTCACGCTGTTCTCCTGAGCCGCACGAGGACTCCTGCACGCCGGCCGACTCGTCGCACGCCCTGTCGAGTCGCTGATCTTGTCGGTGCCAACGAGTACGTTCGGCTGCGGGGGACGCAACTTCAGGGGGTACCCCTGCGCGAGCGTGCCCATCAGACGGCTTGCCTCGCTCACCGGTCTTGTCGGTGCCCGCGAGTACGGTGGGACGCGGGGGATCCACCATCACGGGGTACCCCTGCGTGAGCGCGCCCGTCAGGCCGTCCTCATCAGCGAGATCGGCAGCTCGTTGCGCTGCCTCACGTTCAGCTTCCGGAACACCCGCGTCAGGTGCTGCTCCACCGTGCTCACCGTCACGAACAACCGCTCCGCGATCTCCCGGTTCTTGTACCCCGACGCCGCCAGCGACGCCACCCGCTGCTCCGCCTTCGTCAGCGACAGCATCGCGTCCTCCGAGCACCGCCGCGGCTCCACCGCGTCGATCACCCGCGCCGCCTCCAGGCACACCGCCTTCGCCCCGCACGCCCGCGCCAGGTCCAGCGCCCGCTGCGCCGTCACCTTCGCGAGCTTCTTGCGGTGCGCCGCCGCCTGCGCCGCCGCCTGGTCCGTCAACGCCCGCGCCAGCTCGTACCGGTCCTCCCGCCGTTCCAGCACGCCCACCGCCTCCGCCAGCAACCGCGCCCGCGTTCCGCCGGCGCCACCACCGCCAGCAACCGCAGTGCCGCACCCCGCCCGCGGGACTCCACGACGTCCGGCCGGTCCAGCTGCTCCCGCGCGTGCCGACACCTGTTCCGCGTCACCCAGCCGCGCCCACGCCTCCGCCCCGCCGCCACCCGACCACGCCGGCAGGTCGAGCGACCACGACCGCATCAGCTCGCCGCACCGCGTGAAGTCGGCGAGCGCCGCCTGGGCCTGGTCGGACGCCAACCGGCACTGCCCGCGCGCGAACAGGTAGCTCACCCAGAACAGGGATCCCGACGGCACCACCGCCGCCAGCTGACGCGACGCCCCGCGTGAGTCGCCGGTCCTGGTCAGCGCCAGCACCAACGCCCCACCGGCAACCGGCCACCACGCCCCACGCCCGCAGCGGCAACGCCCCGAGCGCCGCCTCCGCGTGCCGGACCGCCGCGGCGAAGTCACCGCGCCGGCACGCGATCTCGGCGACCACCGCCTTCAGCACCGCGTGCCACACCGGCAGCCGCGTGTGCGCCACCAGCCGGGTGCACCACGCCGTCGCCTCGTCCAGCCGGTCGGCGAACACCAGCCCCTGCAACGCCAGCAACACCGGCTCGACACCCCACGTCACGTCGGTGCCGACCGCCGTCAGCACCCGTTCCGCGAGCATCGGCACCTCCGCGACCGCACCGGCGAGCAGCGCACCCGACAGCGCCGCCATCGACGCCAGCGGTTCCGGGGCGAAGAAGTCGCGGTTGTCCGGCACCACCGATCCGGGGTATGCCGCGGCCAGCCACAGCTGCACCGCCCCGCGCACGGAGTCCGGCAGCGCCGCGACGGCCACCCGTGCCTCGTCCACCCGCCCGAACCACAGCAGGTGCCCGATCACGCGCACCGACGACGCCAGGTCCTCCGGTTCCACCGACGCCAGGTGCGGCGCGGCCACCAGCGGGTTGAGCTGCCACGCGTCCAGCACCAGCGCCGATCGCCCCGGCAGCTCCAGCGCCGGCTTCAGGAACTCCACCGCGCGCACGACCTGGTTGTCCGCCAGCGCTTCCCGCGACGCCGCCGAGTACACCTCACCCGCCCACGCCGGCGGGTCGAGCACGTGGGCGAGGTGCGCCGCGACCTCACCGGCCGCCGCGCCGCGCTCGTGCAGCAACGCCGCCGTCCGCCCGTGCAGCACGTCACGTTCCCCAACGGACAGATGCGCGAGAACGGCCGACCTCGCCGCCGGATGCCGGAACCGGCCGTCCACGAGCAAACCCATGCGTTCCAGCGACATCAGCACGGAACCAGCCGCGACACCCGCGATCGAGCCCAGCACCTCGGGCGTGTCCGTCGAGTCGAACACCGCCGCCGCGCCCGCGACCAGCACCGCCGTCTCCCCGCTGCTGCGCAGGGACGCCACCACGGCGCGCCCGAACACGTCCTCGCCCTGCAGCAACGCCTGCAGCAGCATCGGGTTGCCGCCGGTCGCCGCCAGCAGCTCCAGCGCCCTGCGCTCGTCGGACAGCGCGGCGACACCCCTCGCCGTCAGCAACGGCACGGTCATCCGCCGCACCTGCGACTGCAACGCGAACCCGGACAACGGCCGGTCGTCGGTCCGCTCCGTCGTGATCAGCCGCACGGGCGCCCGGTCGACCACCCTCGTCAACCACCGCAACGACTCCGGGTCCGCGTACCGCTGGTCGTCGACGCAGAACAGCAGCGGCGCGGCGGTCGCGAACTCCTCGACCACACCGGCCAGCACCGCCGCCGCGCGCTGGTCACCCGATCCCAGCACCGCCGCCGCGCAGTCCCGGATCCGGCGCGGCAACGTGTGGTCGTGCAGCAGCTGCGACACCACGCCGAACGGAACGGCCTGTTCCGCACTCGCACAGGTCGCGAAGAGCCGGTGCTGGCCCGCCGCCGTCGCCCGCCGCGCGAAAACACGCATCAGCGACGTCTTCCCGCTGCCCAGCGGCCCTTCCAGCACGACCACCCTGGTGGCGTCCGAGGCGAGCCATTCGTCCAGCTCAGCGAGTTGATCGTCGCGTTCGACGACGGTCACCGAACACCTCCGCCAATGAGGGAACCCCTTGGCTCCAGCATGCCGGTGCCCCTTTCGCCCCGCTTTCACCAGATTTCCGCACTGGCGCCACGTCCTGCGAAAAGCGCGCGATACCGCCGTGGAAAACCCCACCCCTACGGTCAGGGTGCAGAGGTGCGCAGATTCCTTCGCGGAGAGGGGCCGACGACGATGTTCCGGGTGCTGGGGCCCTTGGACGTGTCCGAGGAGCAGAGCGCGGCAGGCGTGCGCGGGCTGCGGCAACGGGCCGCGCTCGCGTTCTTCCTGCTGCACCACGACTCGCCGGTGACGGTCGCCAGGCTGGAGCGCGCGCTGTGGCCGTTCGAGGCACCGCCGACCGGCAGGCAGATGGTCTACAACGCCGTGCACGCCTTGCGGCGCAACGGTCTGCCGCTGGCCAAGGAGTCCGGCGGCTACCGGCTGCGGATCACGCCGGAGCAGCTCGACCTCGCGTGCTTCCGGACCCTGCTCGCCCGGGGCGAGCACGAGCTCGGCACCGCCGACTGGGCGGCCGCCTCGCGCACGTTCGCCGCGGCGCTCGCGTTGTGGCGCGGCCGCACGCTCGCCGACCTCGCCGAGCAGGACCTGTGCTGGCCGGAGATGGCCGCGCTCGACAACGCCAGGCTGACCGCGCTGGAGTGCCGCGTGGAGGCCGAGTTCCGGCTGGGCCGCTACCGCGAGGTGATCGGCGAGCTGGAGACCGCGGTGGCGTGCGAACCGTTGCGGGAACGGCTGTGCGGGCAGCTCATGCAGGCGCTCTACCACTCGGGGCGGCAGGCCGACGCGCTCGGCCTGTACCGGCGCACGCGGGCCGACCTGATCGAGCGGCTCGGCCTGGAGCCCAGCCCCGAGCTGCGCGGGCTGGAGCACGCGATCCTGAACCACGAGCTGGCCCAGCCCGCCGTCCCGCGGCAGCGGATCGGTGTGGTGGAACACATCCGGCCCGCGCACGACGAACCGGAACGCCTGGTGCGCGAGCACGCCGGCATCGAACCCGGCGACCGCACCGAGGTCGTGGCGGCCAAGGTCCGCTGGGTCGTGCGGCGCGTGCTGGGCTCCGGGGACACAGCGGCTCGGGTGCGCGGCCACGTGATCGACCTGCTCGCCGGGGTCCGCACGGACGAGACGTTGTGCGCGTCGGCGTTGCTGCTCGAGAAGATCACCCAGTTCCACCGGGCCGAGGTCCTGTCCGGCTGAGGTGGACCGGCCGTGGAGGCCTCCCGGGGTTGCCGCCCCGGGAGGCCTCTTGCGCGTCACGGGGCCGGGAGGTACTCGACGTCGGTGAAGAAGTCGAGGTAGGTCTCCAGCAGCTTCCCCTGGGCCGGCGGGCAGGTCGTGCCCAGCGCCGCGTCGGCCTTGGCGGTGTCGATCGACGGGTACACGCCGCCCCGCCACTGCGCGAGGCCGAGGAACTGGTCCAGCAGCGGCAGCACCGCGTTGTGCCGGTCCGCCTTCACCTTGCGCGTCCACGTCTTCACCGGCAACGCGTCGATCCGGTGCCCGCGCGCCCGCAGCGCGTCGAGGACCTCGGCGAACGTGAGCCGCGCCGGGTTCGACAGGTTGTAGGTCTCGCCGGTGCCCTCGACCGCCAGCCCGAGCCGCACGATCGCGTGCGCCACGTAGTCGGCCGGTGTCGGGTGGAAGAAGCTGTCGAGCGTGTCCGGCCAGGCCTGCGCCTCGACCATGCCGCGGATGCTGAGCCAGATGAAGTCCTGCGTCTGGCACGCCCCGGTGGTCTGGTCGCCGGTCACCACGTCGACCCGGTACACCGTGACCGGCAGGCCGCGCTCACGGGCGAGACCGATCACGTTCTCGCACACCCACTTCGTGTGCCGGTAGCCGTTGGTGAGGTGCTCGGGCGGCCCGATCGGCGCGTCCTCGGCCAGCCGCACACCCTCCTCGGCGACGTTCGCGTAGACACCGGTCGAGGAGATGTAGTGCAACGGGACCGTGCGGTGCCTGGCGGCGATCCGCAGCAGCTCCTCGGTGGCACCGACGTTCGACGCCTTGAGCTGCTGGTAGGGGTAGAGCCAGTTGACGTGCGCACCGATGTGGAAGATCGCCTCGATCTCGTGCGCGAGCCGGTCGGCGGTGTCAGGGTGCAGGCCGAGGCCGGGTTCGGCGAGGTCGCCGAGCACCACGCGGACCCGGTCGAGCTCGATGCCCGTGCGGTAGTACTCGGCCGCGCTCCGGATCTTCTCGTACGCCTGGTCCTCGGTCTTCGCCCGCACCAGGCAGTGCACGGTCGCGTTCGTGGTGGTCAGCAGCTCGCGCAGCACGAACGAGCCCATGAACCCGGTCGCACCGGTCAGCAGCACGTGGCCGGGGTCGCGGTTGATGTGCACGTCGGTGGCCTGGATGTCCTCCGCGAGCGCGACCTCGGCCTGCCAGTCCACAGTGGACGCCTGGTTGTGGGCGCCGACGAGATCGCCGAGCAGCCGGTCGGCGAGCGCGTCCGGCGTCGGGTGCTCGTAGATCAACGACACCGGCAGCTCCACACCCGTCTCGGCGAGCAGGTGACCGCGCAGGTCGACGGCGGTGAGCGAGTCGAACCCGAGGTCGCCGAACTCCTGACCGGGCGTGACCGAGCCCGGTGTGTCGTGTCCGAGCACCGCGGCGGCCGTGTCCAGCACCAGCTCCAGCACCTTCTGCCGCCGGTGTTCCGCGTCGAGGCCGGTGAGCTGGTCGAGCAGCGCGCGGCCGCTCGACTCGTGCGCGGCGGCGGTGCGCCGGTTCTGCGTGCGCAGGAGCTTGCGCATCAGGGCGGGTACGGCGTTCTGAGCGGCGTGCCGGCGGGCGTTGCCGACGTCGAACGGCTGGCCGAGCACCACCGGCCGGTCGCTCGCCAGCGCGGCGTCGAGAATGGCGGTGCCGAGCGGGGTCGGGATCTGCCGCATGCCCTCGCGGGCCATCCTGGCGAGGATCACCGGCGTGAGGTGCGCCGACACCGCGCTGGCCTCCTCCCACAGCCCCCACTCGACGGAGACCGCCGGAAGTCCTCGGGCGGCACGCAGTTGAGCGAGGCCGTCGAGGAACGCGTTGGCCGCCGCGTAGTTGCCCTGGCCGGGCCCGCCGACCGTGGCCGCCATCGACGAGAACAGCACGAACGCGTCGAGGTCCAGCTGCTGGGTGAGCTCGTGCAGGAACCACGCCGCGTCGACCTTGGGCCGCAGCACGCCGTGCAGCTGCTCGGCGGTCATCGTGGCGATCATGCCGTCCTCGGTGACGCCGGCGGTGTGCACGACGGCCCGCAACGGCCGGTCCAGGCTGCTGATCAGGGCTTCGACGGCGGTCCGGTCCGTCGTGTCGCAGGCCCGGACGTCGACCGTGGCTTGGGTGAGCTCCTCGACGAGCTCCGGCGCGTGGCCGCTGCGGCTGACCAGCGTGAGGTGCCGGATGCCGTGGTGGCGCACGAGGTGCCGCGCGACGACCTTGCCGAGCGCACCCGTGCCACCGGTGATCAGCACCGTGCCGTCGGTCCGCAGGCGGAGTTCCTCCGTTTCCGGTGTGCTCCTGGTGAGCCGGGGCACGAACGCGCGCCCGTCGCGGACCGCGATCTGCGGCTCGTTGCCCGCCGCGGCCGCCGACAGCACGGCCCGCATGGCCTCCTGGGCCGGCAGGTCGGTGTCCACCAGCAGGATCCGGCCGGGGTACTCGTTCTGCGCGGACCGGACCAGCCCCCACACCGCGGCCGCCGCAGGGTCGATGGTCCCGCTGTGCACGGCGTTGCGGGTGAGCACGACGAGCCGCACCTCGTCGTCGATGTTCGCGAACCGTTGCAGCACATCCAGCGTGCGTTCGGCCGCGTCGTGCGTCTTCGCCACCAGGTCGCCGTCGCGCACCGGCTCGAACAGCACCGTGTCCGCGTCGTACGGGATCTCGTCCTCGATGATCGCCCACCGGCCCTCGGCCGGCGCGGGCAGGGTGACCGGCGTCCACTCCACCGCGAGCAACGCCTGCCGCACCTCGGCATCGGGTACGCGGACGTCATGCGGCCTGCTGCGCACCGAGTCGATCGTCAGCACCGGCTGCCCGGCCGCGTCCGTCGCGTGGACGGCCACGCCACGTTCTTCGGCCGGGGTCAACCGCACGCGCAGCACCGTCGCGTCGGTGGCGTGCAGCTGCACCCCCGACCACTCGACCGGCTGGCCTGCCACGTGCGGCCTGAGCAGCGCCTCCAGCAAGACGGGGTGCAGGGCGAAGCCGTTGCCGGTGACCGACTCCGGCAACCTGACCGTCGCGTACCGGACGTCTCCGTCGCGCCACACGTCCTCGGTGCCGTCCGCGACCGCGTTCGCCGGGGGCCACTCGGTCGTGGCCTGCGGGGGAGCGGCCAGTGCCGTGTTCGTCAGCACCCCGGTGGCGTGCGAGGTCCACGTCCCGTCCTCATCGGGCCTGCTGCGAACGGTGATCGTCCGGCTGCCGTCCTCCTCGGCGGCGTCGACCAGCACCTGCAACTGCGCCGGCAGCGCGACCTCGGTGTGCACGTGCAGTTCTTGCAGCCGGTTGCAGTCGACCTGGTCCCCGGCGTGGATCGCCAGCTCCACCAGCGCACTGCTCGGCAAGACCGCGCGCCCGGTCGGCCACGGCAGGCTCGTCAGCCGGGCCGTGAACAGCACCGAGTCGTTGTCCGCGTGGACCGTCGCGCCCAGCAACGGGTGCTCGGCCCGGTGCAGCCCCGCGCTCGCCACGTCTCCCAGGCCGGTGCTCGGGTCGACCCAGAACCTCTTGCGCTGGAACGCGTACGTCGGCACGTCGGTCGTTCGTGCGCCGGGGTAGAAGGTGTTCCAGTCCGGCTCGTGGCCGTTGACGTAGGCGGTGCCGAGGGCGGCGAGCACGGTCGCCTGTTCGCTCTGCTTGCGGCGCATGGCCGGCGCGAACTCCGCCTTGACGGACGGTTTCGCCTGCGCGGTCAGGATCGCGTCGGGGCCGAGCTCGATGAACGTGGTGGCGCCGAGCTCGTCGAGGTGGGTGACGGCCTGGTGGAACTTGACCGCCTGCCTGACCTGGTCGACCCAGTACTCGGGGGTGCTGATGGCGGCGTCCTGCTTGCCGGTCAGCGTCGACACGATCGGGATGGCCGGCGGGTGGTAGGTGAGCTTCTTCGCCGTCGCGGCGAACTCGGCCAGCATCGGGTCCATGTGGTGGCTGTGGAACGCGTGGCTGACCGTGAGCTTCTTGGTGCGGCCCGGGAGTTTTTCCGCGAGGACCGTGGTTTCGTCGTGGTCGCCGGAGATGACGATGGCCCGGGGCCCGTTGAACGCGGCGATGCTCACCGTGCCGTTCGCCGGGAGGAGCGCGGTGACCTCGTCCTCGTCGGCTTCCACGGCGATCATGGCGCCCCCGCTGGGAAGCGCGTCCATGAGGGTGGCGCGGGCGGCGACCAGCCTCGCGGCGTCGTCGAGGTCGAGGACGCCGGCGACGTGGGCCGCGGCGAGCTCGCCGATGCTGTGGCCGGCGAGGTGGTCGGGGGTGATGCCCCAGTGTTCGAAGAGGCGGTAGAGGGCGGTTTCGAGCGCGAACAAGGCGGTCTGCGTGTACAGGGTCTGGTCGAGCAGGGTGGGTTCGTCGAAGAACACCGTGCGCAGGCTGGGCTCGCCGAGGTGGGCGTCGATCGCGTCGATGGCCTCGTCGAGTGCTTGGTGGAACGCCGGGTAGGTGCGGTAGAGCTCGTGGCCCATGCCGGGGCGTTGGGAGCCCTGGCCGGTGAACAGGAAGGCCAGGCTGCCGGTGTTGGTGGTGCCCTGGGCGGCGATGGTGCCGTTGACGAGCATGGCGCGGTGGGGGAACTGGGTGCGGGTGGTGGCCAGGGAGTAGCCGATGTCCGCCGGGCTCTTGTCCGGGTTCTGGCGCAGGTGGTCGAGGACTCGCGCCGTTTGGGCTTCGAGGGCCTGCCGGGACTTGGCGCTGACCGGCACGGCGACCACGTTCGCATCCGCACCCGCCTGCCCGCTTGCGCCCGCCTGCAGGCCCACGCCCGCACTCACTTCCCGGCCCGCCCGCTGCAGGCCCACGCCCGCACTTCCCGGCCACGCCCGCCGGTCCCGAGGCCCCGCCCCTCGGAATCGATACCGATTCGCGGCCCCCTGGGGGGATCCGCCCCCCATCCAATCATCTCAGGCAGGTCTGACAATTCCGGCCGCTCGCCGGCCCGCCTCCAGATCAGTGCGCGTTCGTGCCCGAGATGCCGAACGACGACACCGCCGCCGCGCGGCGCCCAGTCCGGCCACGGGTGCGCGTGAGCACCGAGACGCCCGGCCGTCCAGTCGACGTGCGCGACGGCTCGTCGACGTGCAGGTCCGGCAGCGCCGTGCGCAGCGCCTGCACCACCTTGATCACCCCGGCGATCCCCGCCGCGGCCTGCGTGTGCCCGATGTTCGACTTCAGCGACCCCAGCAGCAGCGGCCGGACGACCTGCCCGTAGGTCGCGAGCAGCGCCTGCGCCTCGACCGGGTCACCGAGAACCGTGCCGGTGCCGTGCGCCTCGACCACGTCCACATCGGACGTCGCCAGGCCGGCGTTCGCCAGCGCCGCGGCGATCACCCGTTCCTGCGCGGGCCCGTTCGGCGCCGTCAACCCGTTCGAAGCACCGTCCTGGTTCACCGCCGAGCCGCGCAGCACGGCGAGCACCTCGTGCCCGTTGCGCACGGCGTCCGACATGCGTTCCAGCACCACGACACCGGCGCCCTCGGACCAGCCCACGCCGTCGGCCGAGTCGGAGAACGCCTTGCACCGCCCGTCCGCGACAGCCCGCTGCCGCGAGAACTCCACGAACGTCTCGGCGTCGACATGACCGTCACACCACCGGCCAACGCCAGCGAACACTCGTTGTTGCGCAACGACTGCACAGCCGTATGAGCGGCAACGAGAGAGGACGAGCACGCGGTGTCGATCGTGACCGCCGGACCCTCAAGGCCCAGCGTGTAGGAGACACGTCCGGACACGATGGACGGAGAGGTGCCGGAGCCCTGGAAGCCCTCGAACTCACCGCCGCCGAGCCGCGCGCCGTAGTCGTTGTACATCACGCCCGCGAACACACCGCCGTTGCGTGCCCGCAACGACGCCGGGTCGATCCCGGCGCTCGACCGCCTCCCAGCGTCTCCAGCAGCAGGCGTTGCTGCGGGTCCATCGCCGCGCCTCGCGCGGCGAGATGCCGAAGAACGCCGCGTCGAAGTCGGCGACGCGTCGAGGAAACCGCCGCGGATCGGTTCGGCCGTGTCCCAGCCGCGGTCGGACGGGAACTGGCTGATCGCGTCCCGCCCGGCCAGCACCAGGTCCCACAGCTCGTCCGCGCTCGTGACACCGCCGGGGAACCGCGCCGCCATCCCGACGACCGCGACGGGCTCGTGCCTGGCCGACTCCAGCTCGTCGACGCGCTGCCTGGTCTTCTTCAGGTCAGCGGTCACCCACTTCAGGTACTCGACGGCCTTCTTCTCATCGGACACTGTGATCAAGTTCCTTCCGTGGGCCGTCAGTTGGTCGCGCGGCCGAGCTGGTTGTCGATGAAGTCGAAGATGTCCTCGGCCGACGCCTCCGCGAAGGACGTGTCCTCTTCGGACTCCTCCTCGCTCCACTTCGCGAGGATCGCCCGCAGCCGGTTCGTGATGGCACCGCGGTGTGGCGACGCCGCCGCCGCGACCAGGCTCAGCTCCAGCTGGTCCAGATCGGACTGCACCACCTCGTGCGCCTGCGTCTCCGGGTTCAGCCGCTCGCGCAACAGCTTCGCCAGCGCCGCCGGCGTCGGGTGGTCGAACACGAGCGTCGTCGGCAGCTTCATCCCGAACGCCGTCGTCAACCGGTTGCGCAGCTCGACCGCCGTCATCGACTCGAACCCGAGCTCCTGGAACGGGTGCTCCGGATCGATCGCCCGCGGGTCCGCGTGCCCGAGCACCGCCGCGATGTGCTCCCGCAGCACGTCCAGCACGACCGCGACCTGCGCCGCCTCGTCCAGTCCCGCCAGCCGTTCGGCAACGCTCTGCTCCCGTTGCACCTGCGGCCGCACGAGCCCGCGCAGCACGACCGGCACCTCGCCCGCCGCCCGGATCGCCGCCGGGTCGAGCGCTCGACACCGCCGCTTGCCGGTCTGCGCGGCGTCGAAGAGTCGCGGTCCGGCCCTCCACGCGAACGGCCCCGCAGCCCTTCGCGTGCCGGTGCTGCGCCATCGCGTCGAGGTAGGCGGCGGCCGCGGCCTCGGCACCGCGCCCGGTCGCGGGGATGACCCCGTTGACCGACGACCCGAGCACGAACGCCGTCAGCTCCCGGTGCTCGGTCATCCGGTGCAGGTGCCACGCAACATCCGCCGCACCCCGCACCGCCCGCGTCAGTTGCTCAACCTGAAGCCTCGCGACCAGCTCCTTCTCGACAGCCGGCGGCGTGTGCACGACCGCCGTCACGTCGTGCGCGTCGAGCAAGGCCTTGATCTCGTCGCGGCTCGTGCTGCCGGTGCGCACGACGTCGACATCGACGAGGTCCGCCGGCGTGTCTCCCGTGACGAGCACCGTGCCGTGCCACCGCGGCGCGGGAACGGTGCTCGTCACCCGAGCCAGCCTCGGCACCAGGAACTCGTGCCCGCGCACGACCAGCTGCGGCTCGTCAGCGGGCAACGCCTCCGGCACCACGTCCCCGTCCACCAGCACGAACCTGTCCGGCTGCTCGAGCTGCGCGGTCCTGACCAGCCCCCACACCGCGGCCGCGGCCGGGTCCGGATCGTCGGTGCGGACCGCGTTGTGGGTGTGGACCACCAGAACGTTCTCGCGCTCCTGCTGAACCCCGTGCAACGCCAGCGCCAGCACGTCGTCCAGGTCCCCGAGCCGAGGCACCTCCAGCACGTCGTACCCGCTGAGCCCCGCGCCGTTCGCCGGCACCCACGTCAACTCGAACACCGCGTTCCGCGCCGCACTGACGGTCCGCGTGGTGACTTGCTCGGCCGTCAGCACCAGCTCACCGTTCGCGTCGATGGCCACCAACGCCGCACCATCGCGTTTCGCCCGAAGCGTCGTCGCTTTCGCTTGGTGCAGCTGCACATTCCGCCACGCGACCGGCTCGACGGCCGCCCCGCCCTGCTGCAGCACCGCGTTGACCAGCTCCGGATGCACGCCGTACTCGTGCGCTTCGACCGTCGCCTCAACGTCGTACTGTTGTTCGGGGAACACCACTTCCGTTCGCGTGCCCACCGTGCCAACGGCATTGCGCTGCCACGGCGTGTCCTCCGCACGGCTGTGGATCGTCACGTCGTCACCGCTGACCGCCACCTGCACCTGCCGCACTTCACCCGGCGGCAACGGCATCTCCACGGTCAGCTCGGCCAGCGCACCACCCGCCGCGTGCAGGGCGAGGTCCAGCAACGCCGCCGCCCCGTGCTCCACCGCGAACCGCCCGGTGAACAGCACCACGTCCCCACCGGCCTGCTGGATCTGCCCACCCAGCAACGGGTGCTCGCTCGGCGTGAGCCCCAGCCCGGCGGCGTCGACGGTCGCCGTGCCCTTCTCCAGCCAGTACGACTCCCGCTGGAACGCGTAGTTCGGCAGCGCCACCAACCGCCCCTCGGCAACGCTCGGGTCCCGCCCGTGCACGAACGCCGCCCCGAGCGCGGTCAGCACGCTTGTGACCTCGTCCTGGCCCTTGCGCAACGCCGCCGCGAACACACCTTCCTTCGCCTCTTGGGCCTGCGCGGTGAGCACCGCGTCCGGACCGAGCTCGATGAACGTGGTGGTGTTGTCCAGCCGGGTGATCGCCCGGTGGAAGTTGACCGCCTCGCGCACCTGGACCACCCAGTACTCGGGGTCGGTCATGGGGTGGTCGGTGGTGACGGTGGAGACGATGTCGATCTGTGGATCCTTGTAGGTGAGCTGGGTGGCCGTTTTGCGGAACTCGTCGAGCATCGGCTCCATGTGGTGGCTGTGGAACGCGTGGCTGACCGTCAGCTTCTTGACCCGCCGGCCGTCCGCGCGGAACCTCTCGGCCGTCGCAGCGGTGACGTCCTCATCGCCGGAGATGACGACGGCGCGCGGGCCGTTGACGGCGGCGATGTTGACGCCGTCGAGCTCGTCTTCCGTGGCTTCGATGGCCCACATGGCGCCTTGGCGGGGGAGGGCGTCCATGAGGGTGGCGCGTGCGGTGACGAGCTTGGCCGCGTCGTGGAGGGTGAGGATGCCGGCGACGTGGGCGGCGGTGATTTCGCCGATGCTGTGGCCGATGAGGTGGTCCGGTGTGACGCCCCAGTGTTCGAAGAGCCGGTAGAGGGCGGTTTCGAGGGCGAAGAGGGCGGGTTGGGTGAGCCTGGTCTGGTCGAGGCGCCGTCGAAGAACTCCTGCTTGATGTCGAGTGCTTCCAGGGTTGCGTCGAGGGCTTCTTTGAACACCGGGTAGGCGTTGTAGAGCTCTTTGCCCATGCCCGCGCGCTGGCTGCCCTGTCCGGTGAAAAGGAACGCCAGCTCGCCGTTGCTCGTCTTGCCGGAGATCAGTTCCTGATCGCCGCGCAGGACGGCCCGGTGTTCGAACCGGGCGCGTCGGGCCAGCGTGTGCGCCACGTCCCGGGGGTCCAGTTCCGGTTGCTCGCCCACGTACCGCTTGAGCCGCTCAACCTGCCCGCGCAACGCTCCCGGCGTCTTCGCCGACACGAGGAACGGCACACTGCCCGCCGCACCGCTCGCCGCGGTCTCGCCGGCCACCGCACCGCTCGCCGCCGGCCCCAGCCCTGCCGCCCCGTCCCTCGGAATCGATCCCGACTCGACGGCCCCCTGGGGGGATCCACCCCCCATCCCAATCGTCTCAGACAGGTCTGACAATTCCTGCCCGTCCGCCTCCTCGATGATCACGTGCGCGTTCGTCCCCGAAATCCCGAACGACGACACCGCCCCACGCCGAGGGCCCCCCTCGGCCGGCCACTCCCGCGCCGCCGTCAGCAGCGCGACATCGCCCGCCGCCCAGTCCACGTGCGGCGTCAGCTCCGACACGTTCACACTCCGCGGCATCACGGCGTTCTTCATCGCCATGACGACCTTGATCACGCCCGCGACCCCGGCCGCGGCCTGCGTGTGCCCGATGTTCGACTTCAGCGACCCCAGCCACACGGGCGAGGTCCGGCCCTGCCCGTAGGTCGCCAGCAACGCCGAAGCCTCGATCGGATCACCCAGCACCGTGCCCGTGCCGTGCGCCTCCACCAGCTCCACGTCCGAAGACGACAGCCCCGCCGACGCCAACGCCGAAGTGATCACCCGCTCCTGCGCCAGCCCGTTGGGCGCGGACAGCCCGTTCGACGCGCCGTCCTGGTTGATCGCCGACCCCCGCAGCAGCGCGTGCACCACGTGCCCGTTGCGCCGCGCGTCCGACAACCGCTCCAGCAGCACCAGCCCGATGCCCTCGGAGAAGCTGGTCCCGTCGGCGTCCGCGGCGAACGACTTCACCCGGCCGTCCCGCGCGAGCCCGCCCTGCCGGCTGAACTCGGTGAAGATCCCCGGCTTCGCGATCACCGTGACACCACCGGCCAGCGCCAGCGAACACTCACCCGAGCGCAGCGCCTTCGCCGCCACGTGCATCGTCACCAGCGACGACGAGCACGACGTGTCGATCGTCATCGCCGGGCCCTCCAGGCCCAGCGTGTAGGAGACGCGCCCCGCGGCCACGCTGTTCGACACGCCCATCATCAGATGACCCTCGACCTGGGCGGCGACACCGGCGTCGTCACCGTAGTTCGAGTCGAGCATGCCCACGTAGACACCCGTGTCGCTGCCGCGCAACGACTTCGGGTCGATGCCGGCGTTCTCGAACAGCTCCCACGTCGTCTCCAGCAGCACGCGCTGCTGCGGGTCCATCGCGAGCGCCTCACGCGGCGAGATGCCGAAGAACTCGTTGTCGAACCGGTCCACGTCGTGCAGGAACCCGCCCGCCCGGATGTACGTCGTGCCCGGCCGCTCCCGCGCGGGGTCGTACAACCCGTCGAGGTCCCAGCCGCGGTTCGTGGGAAAGCCCGTGATCGCGTCACGTTCACCCGCCACGAGCGCCCACAGGTCCTCCGGCGAACGAACCTCCCCCGGCAGCCGGCACGCCATGCTCACGATGGCGATCGGGTCGTCGTCCACCACCGCGACGCGCGCGGCAGCCGACGCGGTCTTCACCTGCCCGGTCAGCTTCGACCGCAGATAACCCGCCAGCGCCGCCACGTTCGGGTGGTCGAAGATGATCGTCGACGGCAACCGCAGCCCCGTCGCCGTGCCGAGCCGGTTCCGCAGCTCCACGGCCGTGAGCGAGTCGACCCCGAGGTCCTTGAACGGCCGCTCCGGATCGATCGACTCACCGCTCGCGTGCCCGAGCGTGTACGCGGCGTGCTCCCGCACCAGCCCCAGCACCAACTCCTGCTGGCCCGCCTCGTCCCGTCCGGCCAGCGCGGCCGCCAGCGCGTTCGAGTCACCGGCCTGCGCCGACGCGGACCGCCGGACCGGCGCGCGAACCAGCCCGCGCAGCATCGGCAGCGGGTTGCCGCGCACCGCGTTCAGGTTGATCGGCACGGTCAGCACCGCCGGGTGCCCGAGCCCGAGCGCGCCGTCGAAGATCGCGTTGCCCTGCTCGGCGGTGATCGCGGGGAAGCCGTCCCGCGCCATGCGTGCGTGATCTGCCTCGGTCAGGTGCGCGCTCATCGTGCTTGCGTCCGCCCACAAACCCCACGCCATCGACACGGCCGGCAGGCCCAGCTCACGCCTGTAGTGCGCAAGCGCGTCGAGGTAGGCGTTGGCGGCGGCGTAGTTCGCCTGCCCAGGATTGCCCAACGTGCCTGCCATCGACGAATACAACACGAACGCCGCCAGATCACGGTCACGCGTCAGCTCGTGCAACAACCACGCCGCGTCAGCCTTGTTGCGCAGCACGGTGTGCAGCTGCTCCGCCGTCATGTTCGTGATCAGGCTGTCGTCCAGCACACCCGCCGCGTGCACCACACCGGTCAGGTTCTCGATGCCGTCCAACAACTCCTGCAACGCCACACGATCACTCGTGTCACACGCCGCAACCGTCACCTCAACGCCGAGCGCGCGCAGCTCGGCCTCCAACTCCGGCGCGTGCCCGCGCCGGCTCGTCAGCACCAACCGGCGAACACCGCGCCGGGCAACAAGATGCCGCGACAGGATCGCGCCGAGCGTGCCCGTCCCGCCGGTGATCAGCACCGTGCCCTCGGGGTCGAGCGGCCGGTCGACCGTGAGCGCGATCTTGCCGGTGTGCTTGGCCTGCCCCATGTACCGGAACACGCCAGGCGCCTGCGCCAGCGGCCACGACCGCACCGGCACCGGCTTGAGCACGCCCCGCTCGAACAGCTCGAACAGCTCCGCCAGCAGCTCGCGGATGACCGCCAGGTCCGTCGCGTGCAGGTCGTACGCCGTGTACTCGACACCAGGATGCCGCTCCGCGACCTCGGCGGCGTCGCGGATGTCGGTCTTGCCCATCTCCAGGAACCGCCCGCCCCGCGGCAACAACCGCAGCGACGCGTCCACGAACTCACCCGCCAGCGAGTCCAGCACGACGTCCACACCACGCCCGCCGGTCCGCTCCATCAGCTGCTGCTCGAACTCCAGCGTGCGCGAGTTGGCGATGTGCTCGTCGTCCAGCCCGAACGACCGCAACACGTCCCACTTCGGCGGACTGGCCGTCGCGAACACCTCGGCCCCTAGGTGCCGCGCGATCTGGACGGCCGCCGTGCCCACCCCGCCCGTGCCCGCGTGGACCAGCACCTTCTCGCCCGCGGCGAGGTGCGCGATGTTCTTCAACCCCAGCAACGCCGTCATGAACACCACCGGCGTCGTCGCGGCCTGCGCGTACGTCCACCCGCGCGGAATCGCGTGCACCGCACGGTGATCCGCGACGGTCTGCCGCGAGAACGTCCCGTCCGCGAGCCCGAACACCCGATCACCGGGCCGCACCGCCGTGACGTCGGCACCGACCTCGACGACCACACCCGCGAACTCCCCGCCCAACGGCGGCGCCGGATACTCCGGGTACATGCCGAGCGCGATCAGCACGTCGCGGAAGTTCACGCCCGTCGCCCGCACCTCGACCCGGACCTGGTTGGCTCGCAACGGCTCGGTGACGCGCTCGTCCTCGACGACCGCCAGGTTCTCCAGCGTGCCGACCCCCGTCGACGTGAGCTGCCACAGCCCGTCCGGGATCTGCAGCAACGCGTCCGGGTTGGGCCGCTGCAACCGCGCCGCCCTGACCTCACCCGCCCGGTGCACCACCTGCGGCTCGTCGGCGGCGACCGCCCCGCTCACCACGGCGTCGTCCAGCTCGCCGTCCAGCAGCAGCACACGACCGGGGTTCTCGCTCTGCGCCGACCTCACCATGCCCCACACCGCAGCTGCCGCGAGATCAGGCGTGCCGGTGTCGACGGCGTTCCGCGTGTGGACGACCAGAACGCTGTCCGTGTCGGTCTTCAACCACTCCTGGAGCTTGCCGAGCACCTGCTCCGCGACCTCGTGGAGCTCACCATCTCCCGGCACCTCCAGCACGTCGTACGCGATGTGGGGCGCGTCCTGCGGCAACTCCACCGCCACCCACCCCGGCACGAACAACGGCTCCGGTCCCTTGGCACTGAGCTGCTCCGCGCTGACGGGCCGAGTCGCGAGCTGCCCGACCGTGATCACCGGCCGGCCTTCGTGGTCGAACCCCTCCAGCGCCACCCCGCCGTCATTGGGCGTGAGGCGAACCCGCAGCGCCGTGGCACCTTCGGCGTGCAGGCGAACGTTGTTCCACGAGAACGGCAACCCGACCGTGCCACCCGCGAACTGGTCCCGCGCGTAGGCGTGCACCGACGCGTCCAGCAACGCCGGATGAATCCCGAAGCCCTTGTCCTGTTCCGGCAGCGCAACCTCGACGTAGTAGCTGCTCTCGTCCTTCCACGCCTGCTTGAGCCCCTGGAACGTCGGCCCGTACCCGAACCCCGCCTCCGCCAGCACCTCGTACAGGTCGTGCGTCGCAACCCGCTCCGCCCGCGGCGGCCACTCGATCGTCCCGGTGCCGGCCTCCGCATTGGTGAGCGTCCCGCTGGCGTGCAACACCCACTCGCCGTCGGTGCGCGAGTGGATCGTGACGTTCTGACCGTTCACCGCGACCTGCAACTGCACGGACTCGTCGTTGAGGACGAGCGGCGCCTCGATGAGCAGCTCCTCAACCGTGTCGAACCCCGCGTGGTCGCCGGCGTGGATCGCCAGCTCGACCATCGCCGTGCCCGGCACCAGCACCGTGCCCATGACGACGTGCTCGGCCAGCCACGGGTGCGATGTGCGCGAAATCCGCCCGGTCAGCAGACTCGTGTCGCCGTCGGCCGTGCGCACCAGGCTGCCCAGCAACGGGTGGTCGACCGGCGTCTGCCCCAGCGCGGCGGCGTTCTTGGCCGCGGTCGCCTCCATCCAGAACCGGCTGCGCTGGAAGGCGTACTTGGGCAGGTCGACGTGCTTGCCCTGGGGGAGCTGGGGAACCCGGCCGTGGACGTACGCGGCTCCCAACGCCGTCAGGACGGTCGTGACCTCGTCCCGTCCCTTGCGCAGGGCCGTGGCGAACACGCCCTTGGTGGCTTCCTGCGCCTGCGCGGTGAGGATGCCGTCGGGGCCGAGCTCGATGAACGTGGTGGTGTTCTGCAGCCGGGTGACCGCCCGGTGGAAGTGCACCGCTTCGCGCACCTGCGTGACCCAGTACTCGGGATCGGTCATGGGGTGGTCGGTGGTGACGGTGGAGACGATGTCGATCCGCGGCTCGTGGTAGGTGAGCTGGGTAGCTGTTTCGCGGAACTCGTCGAGCATCGGCTCCATGTGGTGGCTGTGGAACGCGTGGCTGACGGTCAGCTTCTTGGTCTTCGCGAACCCGGCGGCCACGGCGTCGGCGGCCTGCTCGTCGCCGGAGATGACGACGGAGGTGGGGGAGTTGACCGCCGCGATGCCGACGCCGGGGTGGAGCGCCTTCCGGACCTCGTCCTCGGTGGCCTGGATGGCGATCATGGCGCCTTGGCGGGGGAGTGCGTCCATGAGGGTGGCGCGGGCGGTGACGAGCTTGGCCGCGTCTTGGAGGCTGAGGATGCCGGCGACGTGTGCTGCGGTGATCTCGCCGATGCTGTGGCCGATGAGGTGGTCCGGTGTGACGCCCCAGTGTTCGAAGAGGCGGTAGAGGGCGGTTTCCAGTGCGAACAGGGCGGGTTGGGTGAGCCTGGTCTGGTCGAGGTCGCCTTCGAAGAACTCCTGCTTGATGTCGAGTGCTTCCAGGGCTGCGTCGAGGGCTTCTTCGAACACCGGGTAGGCGTTGTAGAGCTTTTTGCCCATGCCCGCGCGCTGGCTGCCTTGTCCGGTGAACAGGAACGCCAGCTCGCCGTTGCTCGTCTTGCCGGAGATCAGCTCCTGGTCGCCGCGCAGGACGGCCCGGTGCTCGAACTGAGTACGTCGAGCGAGGGTGTGCGCAACGTCCTGGGGATCGAGTTCGGGGTGCTCGGCCAAGTGCTCGCGGAGCCGGTCGACCTGCGCTCGCAACGCCTCCGGGGTCTTCGCCGACACCAGGAACGACACCCGTCCCGCCACGCCAGCCTGGTCTGCCTGACCCGCCCGGCCTGCCTGACCCGCCTGGTCTGCCCGGCTCGCCTGGACCGCCCGACCTGGCTCGTCTGCCCGACCTGGCTTGCCCGCCCGACCTGGCTCGCCCGCCGTGCCCGCCCCGCCCTTCGGAATCGATCCCGATTCGACGGCCCCCTGGAGGGATCCACCCCCCACTCCAATCGTCTCAGGCACCCCTGACAATTCCGGCGCGCCCGGCGCCTCCTCCAAGATCAAGTGCGCGTTCGTCCCCGAAATCCCGAACGACGACACCCCGGCCCGCCGCGCCCGCTCGCCACCCCACGGCCGCGCCACAAACACCGCACCGCCCGGCCGACCAGTCCGTGCGTCGGAGACACGTGCGTCGCGGCATCACCCGTGCCGCATCGCCATGATCATCTTGATCACGCCGCCGACCCCGGCCGCCGCCTGCGTGTGCCCGAAGTTCGACTTCAGCGACCCCAGCCACAGCGGCCGGTCGGCGGACCGCCCCTGCCCGTACGTCGCCAGCAGCGCCTGCGCCTCGATCGGGTCGCCCAGCGTCGTGCCGGTGCCGTGCGCCTCGACAACGTCCACATCGGACACCGACAGCCGCGCGTTCGCCAGCGCGGCGGCGATCACCCGTTCCTGCGAAGGACCGTTCGGCGCGGTGATGCCGTTCGACGCGCCGTCCTGGTTCACCGCCGAGCCGCGAATGACCGCGTGGATCGTGCGACCGTTGCGCACCGCGTCCGAAAGACGTTCCAACAGCAGCAGCCCGACGCCCTCGCTCCACACGGTGCCGTCAGCGTCACCGGAGAACGCCTTGCACGCCGTCCGACAGGCCGCTGCTGAACTCGACGAAAACCTCAGGCGTCGACATGACCGTCGCACCGCCCGCGAACGCCAATGACACCTCACCACCGCGAAGCGCCTGCACGGCCAGATGCGTGGTCACCAACGACGACGAGCACGCCGTGTCGACCGTGACCGCGGGACCTTCCAAACCCAGCGTGTAGGAGATGCGCCCGGACGCGATGGAACCGGCGTTGCCCGGACCGAGCAAACCCTCCAGAGACGGAGGCACCTCGGTCACCCGCGAGGAGTAGTCGTGGTGCATGATGCCCGTGTAGACACCGGTTTTGCTGCCGTGCAACGAAGAAGGCGCGATACCCGCGTCCTCCAACGTCTCCCACGCGGTCTCCAGCAGCAGGCGGTGCTGCGGGTCCATGGCGGTGGCCTCGCGCGGCGAGATGCCGAAGAAGTCCGGGTCGAACTCGTCGGCGTCGTGCAGGAAACCGCCGCGCCGCACGTAGGTCTTGCCGAACTGCTCCGGATCCGGGTCGTAGATGCCGGCGACGTCCCAGCCGCGGTTGGCCGGGAACTCCGACGTGCCGTCCGAACCCGTGGAGACCAGGCGCCACAGGTCCTCCGGCGACCGCACGTCACCGGGGTAGCGGCAGGCCATGCCGATCACCGCGATCGGCTCGGTCGCCGCCTCCTGGACCTCCTGCAGCTCGCGCTGGGCCTGCCGGGTGTCGGCGATCGCCTTCTTCAGGTACTCGCGCAGCTTCGCTTCGTTCGACATCGCCGGTCAGGCCTTCCTGTTCGTGTCCACGAGCGAGAACAGCTCCTCGTCGCTCGCCGCGTCGAGATCGTCGTCGGAGTCGGGTTCGGTCGGACCGGCCGTGCGCCGCCAGCGGGTGAGCAGGTCTTCCAGCTGCTCGGTGATCGACGCGTGGTCGTCGGCGTCGACGGCGAGGCCGGACAGCAACGCCGCGACCTCGTCGAGCTTCACCCGCGCCACCTTGCGGCCGCTCGGGGCGAGCGTGTCGCGCAGGTGGCGGGCCAGGGCGGCGGGCGTCGGGTGGTCGAACACCAGCGTCGGCGAGAGCTGCACGCCCGTCGCGGCGGTCAGCTCGTTGCGCAGCTCGACCGCGGTGAGCGAGTCGAACCCGAGCTGCTCGAACGCGGCGTTGTCCGCGATCGCGGCGGAGTCGTTGTGGCCCAGCACAGTCGCCACCCGAGCCCGCACCAGGTCGAGCACCACCGCGTGCTGCTCGTCCTCGCCGAGCCCGGCCAGCCTCGCGACGAACGCGGCGCTGTCCTCCCGCTTGGCCACCTTCGTGCGCGGCCGGACCATGCCGCGCAGCAACGCCGGCACCTCCGGCAGCTTCGCGATCGCGCTCAGGTTGATCGGCGTCGCGACCACGGCCGCCGCGTTGAGCCCAAGTGCTGCGTCGAACATCGCCATGCCCTGCTCGGCGCTGATCGGCGTGAACCCGTCACGGGCGATGCGCGCCCTGTCGGCGTCGGACAACCCGGCCGTCATCGCGCTCGTGTCGTCCCACATCCCCCACGCCAGCGACGTCGCGGGCAGCCCCTGCCCACGACGCAACCGGGCCAGCGCGTCGAGGTAGGCGTTGGCGGCGGCGTAGTTGGCCTGACCCGGCCCGCCGAACGTGCCCGCGAGCGACGAGTACAGGACGAACGCCTTCAGGCCGCTCGTCAGCTCGTGCAGGTGCCACGCGGCATCCACCTTCGGACGCAATACCTTGTGCAGCTGCTCAGGGGTGAGCGACGTCAGCACGCCATCGTCGACAACTCCAGCGGTGTGAACGACAACATCAAGGTTCTCGACGCTGTTCAGCAACTGCTCAACCGCTGTCCGATCGCTCATGTCACATGCCACCGCACGAATGTTGGCGTTAACATCCGCCAGCCCCTCCGGCAGTGCTCCGCTGCGGCTGGCCAGCACCAGGTTGCGGACGCCGTGGCGTTCGACCAGGTGCCGCGCCAGGATCGCTCCGAGCGTGCCGCTGCCGCCGGTGATCAGCACGGTGTCGTCCTCGTCCCAGGTGAACGGCTCGGAACCGCCGGCCTTCGCCAGGCGCGGCGCGAACATCTTGCCTTCCCTGATCACGATCTGCGGCTCGTCATCGGCCACAGCGGACACATCGGCGCTGCCGTCGCTGTCCACCAGCACGATCCGGCCGGGGTGCTCGGCCTGCGCCGCGCGCACCATGCCCTGCACCGCGGCAGCCGCCAGGTCACCGTCGCGGACGAGCACGACGAGCTTCCCGTCGCCGTGCACCCTGTCCTGCAACGTCTTCAGCACCTGCTCGGTGACCTCGTGCACGTCACCGCGCGGCACCTCGACGACCTCGTGCGCGCCGAGCGTGCCGGGGGAGACGGGTGCCAGCACCGTCTCGAAGAGGCCCTGGGTGCGGGAACCGAGCCGGTCGACGTCGACCGGCCTGGTGACCAGCAACTCGACGGTCAGCGTCGGCGCGCCCTGCTCGTCGGTCGCGTCGATGCGGAGACCGTTCTCCTGCGGGGAGAGCCGCACCCGCAGCCGGGTGGCGCGCGTGGTGTGAACGCTCACCTTGTTCCAGGAGAACGGCAAAGCCAGGTTCTCGCCGACGGCCGCCACCGGGTGCAGCGCCGCGTCGAGCAACGCCGGGTGCACCCCGAACTCGTGCTCGGCCACCTCCACCTCGGCGTAGAGGACGTCGCCGGAGCGCCAGGCGTTCGTGAGCCCCTGGAACGCCGGCCCGTACTCGACCCCGAGCGCGCCGAGCGCCGGGTAGATCTCGTCGACGTCGAGCGGCTCGGCCTGCGGTGGCCACTCGAACGCCTCTGCTGCGATCGCGTCGGTGCTGAGCGTGCCGCTGGCGTGCAACGTCCAGTCGCCGTCGGTGCGCGAGTGGACCGTGACGGCCGTGCCGGTGACCTTGACCTGGACCTGCACCGCCTCTGTGAGCGTCAACGGCGCCTCGATGACCAGCTCGTCCAGCGTGGTCAGCCCGGCGAGTGCGCCGGCGTGCAGTGCCATGTCGACGAGCGCGGTGCCGGGAACGACCACCGTGCCGCCCACCGCGTGGTCCGCCAGCCACGACGACGGCGACAACCGGCCGGTGAGCACGGTGGAGTCGCTGTCGGCGAGTTGCAGGACGCCCTGCAGCAACGGGTGCGCGCTCGTGCCGAGGCCGAGCTCGGTCGCGTTGCCGCCGCCGGTCGGAACCAGCCAGTAGCGCTGGTGCTGGAACGCGTACGTCGGCAGGTCGACCAGTTCGCCCTGCTCCACGACAGGCGTGCGGCCGTGCACGAACGCGGCTCCCAGCGCGGTCAACGCCGTGGTCACCTCGTCGTGGCCCTTGCGCAACGCCGTCGCGAACACGCCCTGGGTCGTCTGCTGTGCTTGGGCGGTCAGCACGCCGTCAGGGCCGAGCTCGATGAACGTGGTGACGTCACCGAGACTCTCGACCGCCTGGTGGAAGCGCACGGCCTCGCGCACCTGCACCACCCAGTACTCCGGGTCGGTCATCGCCAGGTCCGTCGCCACGGTCGGGGCGATCGGGATGGTGGGCTCGGTGAACGTGAGCTTCCGCGCCGTCGCCCGGAACTCGGCGAGCATCGGGTCCATCCGGTGCGAGTGGAACGCGTGGCTCACCTGCAGCTTCTTGATCTTGCGGTCCTGGAAGTGAGCGATCACAGCGTCCGTGCCGTCACCGGACACGACGACTGACGTCGGTCCGTTGACCGCGGCGAGGTTCACCGTGTCGGTGAGGAACGGCGCGACCTCCTCCTCAGTCGCCTGTATCGCGACCATGGCTCCGCCCGTCGGCAACGCGTTCATCAGCCTGGCGCGCGCGGCTACGAGCTGTGCCGCGTCATCAAGGCTGAGGATGCCCGCGACGTGGGCCGCGGTCAGCTCACCGATGGAGTGCCCCACAAGGCGGTCCGGGGTGATGCCCCAGCTCTCGAAGAGGCGGTAGAGGGCGGTTTCCAGCGCGAACAACGCCGTCTGCGTGTACAGGGTTTGGTCGAGCAGGCTGGGTTCGTCGAAGAACACCAGGCGCAGGCTCGGATCGCCGAGGTGGGCGTCGACCGCGTCGATGGCCTCGTCGAGGGCTTGCCGGAACGCCGGGTAGGTGCGGTACAGCTCGTGGCCCATGCCGGCGCGCTGGCTGCCTTGGCCGGTGAACAGGAACGCGAGCTCGCCGCTGGTCGTGGTGCCGTCGATGAGTTCGCTGCCACCGTGCAGCACGGCCCGATGGTCGAACTTCGCACGTTGCGCGAGGGTGTGCGCCACGTCGCGTGGGTCGGCTTCAGGGTTGCGCGCGAGGTACTGCTTGAGCGCGCGCACCTGCCCCTGCAGCGCTTCGGCGGTCTTGGCCGACACGAAGAACGGCACCGCTGCTCCGGCGTGCCCCGCCGCCCCGCTCGGAATCGATACGGACTGGCTGGCCCCCTGGGGGGATCCGCCCCCCACTCCAATCGTCTCAGGCAGGTCTGACAATTCCGGGGTGGGCGTGTTGTGAGTGGACCGTTCAGGTGCGGCCTCGAGGATGACGTGGGCGTTCGTGCCGGAGATGCCGAAGGAGGACACACCGGCCCGGCGCGGACGGTCCGAAGCAGGCCACGGCTGGGCCTCCTGCAGCAGCGACACCGACCCGGCGCTCCAGTCGATCAACGGCGACGGCTCGGCCGCGTGCAGGGTCGCCGGCAGCACGCCGTGCCGCAGCGCCAGCACCATCTTGATGATCCCGCCGACACCCGCCGCGGCCTGCGTGTGCCCGATGTTCGACTTCAGCGACCCCAGCCACAACGGAGAAGGCCGATCCGCGCCGTAGGTCGCGAGCAGGGCCTGCGCCTCGATCGGGTCACCCAAGGCCGTTCCGGTGCCGTGCGCCTCGACCGCGTCCACATCGGACGGAGTGAGGCCGGCGGAAGCGAGCGCCTGCAGGATGACGCGCTCCTGCGAGGGACCGTTCGGCGCGGTCAGGCCGTTGGAAGCACCGTCCTGGTTCACCGCCGAGCCACGCACGACCGCCAGTACGCGGTGGCCGTTGCGGACCGCGTCGGACAGGCGTTCCAGCAGGACCAGACCGACGCCCTCGGACATGCCGATGCCGTCCGCGCCCGTGCCGAACGCCTTGCACCGGCCGTCGGAGGCGAGGCCGCGCTGGCGGGCGAACTCGATCAGCGGCTCCGGGGACGCCATGATCGACACGCCGCCGGCCAGCGCCAGGGAGCACTCGCCGGAGCGCAGGGCCTGGACGGCGAGGTGGGTTGCCACCAAAGACGAAGAGCACGCCGTGTCGATCGTGACGGCCGGGCCCTCCAGGCCCAGCGTGTAGGAGATGCGACCGGAGGTGGCGCCGCCCGCGTTGCCGGCGCCCATGACGTCCTCGTTGTCGGTGTTGGTCGCGTTGAAGCGGCCCATGTAGTCGCGGTACATCGCGCCGGTGAAGACGCCGGTGTCGCTGCCGCGCAACGACCGCGGGTCGATGCCGGCGTGTTCGAACGCCTCCCACGACGTCTCCAGCAGCAGGCGTTGCTGCGGGTCCATCGCGGCCGCTTCGCGCGGCGAGATGCCGAAGAACGCCGGGTCGAAGTCGCCCGCGTCGTGCAGGAAGCCGCCGGTGCGCGAGTAGGTGGTGCCGGGGCGGGAACGGTCCGGGTCGTAGAGGGTCTCCAGGTCCCAGCCGCGGTCGTTGGGCAGTTCGGACATGCCCTCCCGGCCGGCGAGCAGCATCTGCCACAGGTCGTCCGGCGAGTCGACGTCGCCGGGGAAGTGGCAGGCCATGCCGACGATCGCGATCGGCTCGTCCGCGGCCCGTGCGGACACCCGCCGCTTGCGGACCGGCTCGGCGCCGGACAGCTTGCCGTGCAGGAACTTCGCCAGAGCGGCCGGCGACGGGTGGTCGAACGTGATCGTCGCCGGCAGCTGGATCCCGGTCGCCGGGCTGAGCCGGTTGCGCAGCTCGACGGCGGTCAGCGAGTCGAACCCGAGGTCCTTGAACGCGCTGTCCGGGCCGACCGACTCCGGGCCGGGGTAGCCGAGCGTCGCGGCGGCGTGCTCGCGGACCAGCGCCAGCAGCGAGGCCTCGTCGGTCGCGGTCACCGCCGTCACGGTCGTGCGCTTGCGGACCAGGCCCCGGTACAGCGGTGGCACGACGGCGGCCTTGCGGATCACGCCCAGGTCGACCGGGGTGGCGACGACGGTGGCCGCGGACAGGCTCAGTGCCGCGTCGAACATCGCCATGCCGTGCTCGGCGGTGATCGGCGCGATGCCCAGCTGCCTCATCCGCGCGTGGTCGGCGGCCGACAGCTCGCCGGTCATGCCGCTCGCGTCCGCCCACAGGCCCCACACCAGCGACGTCGCCGGCAGCCCCTGGGAACGTCGCACCTGGGCGAGCGCGTCGAGGTAGGTGTTGGCGGCGGCGTAGTTCGACTGGCCGGCCGCACCGAACGTGCCGGCGAGCGACGAGTACAGCACGAACGCCTTGAGCCCGCTGGTCATCTCGTGCAGGTCCCACGCCGAGTCGGCCTTGGAACGCAGCACGGAGTGCAGGCGTTCCGGGGTCATCGCGCTGAACAGGCCGTCGTCGAGCGTGGCGGCGGTGTGAACGACCGCAGAGAGGTTGTCGATGCTGTCGAGCAGCTCCCGCAACGCTTCCCGGTCGGTGATGTCACAGGCGACAACCCGGATGTTGGCGTTCACATCGGCCAGTGCCTCCGGCGTGATGCCGCGGCGGCTGACCAGGACGAGGTTGCGGACTCCGTGGCGTTCGGCGAGGTGGCGAGCCAGGATCGTGCCGAGCGTGCCGGTGCCGCCGGTGATCAGGACGGTGTCGTCGGCGTCCCACGCGAACGGCTCCACGACGGGTGCCTTCGCCAGGCGAGGTGCGCGGACCTCGCCGTCGCGGATGGAGAGCTGCGGCTCGTCACCGATCACGGTGGCGAGTTCAACGCTGTCGTCGGTGTCCACGAGGGTGATGCGGTCCGGGTGCTCGGTCTGCGCGGCGCGGACCATGCCCCACACCGAACCGTGCGCGAGGTCGGGCTCGGGAACGTTGACGGCGTTGCGGGTCACCACCACGACCCGGCCGTCTTCCCGCAGCTTCTCCTGCAGGGACGTCATCACGTGCTCGATGACGTCGTGCACGTCGCCCTGCGGCACCTCCAGCACGGTGTGCTCGGTGAGCGCGGCGGGGGTGACGGGCGTCCAGTCGATCTCGAACAGGCCTTCGGTGCGGGTGGCGAGCCGGTCGAGGTCGAGCGGCCGGGTTGCGAGCGTGTCCACGGTGATCACCGGCGTGCCGTCGGCGTCGACGCCGTGTAGCGCGATGTCGTTGCCCTGCCTGGTGATCCGCATGCGCAACACCGTGGTGCCCGCCTTGTGAACGCGAACACCGGCCCACGAGAACGGCAGCACCACGCCGTCGCCGAACGTGCCGGCGATGTGCAGGGTCGAGTCGAGCAGCGCCGGGTGCACCGCGAAGTTGCCCTGCGGCTGGTCCAGCGCGACCTCGACGTAGTACTCGTCCCCGTCCTGCCAGGCGCGCTGGAGCCGTTGGAACGCCGGTCCGTACTCGAACCCGAGGTCCGCGAGCCGGTCGTAGATCTCGTGGACGTCGAGCTCGTCACCGTTCGGCGGCCACTCCAGGGTTTCCGCGGTGGCTTCGGTCGTTGTGAGCGTGCCACTGGCGTGCAAGGTCCACTCGGCGGTCGTGCGGGAGTGGATCGAGACGCGGTCGCCGGTGAGGGTGACCTGGAGCTGCGCGGAGGTGTCCGGTTCGAGGAGCAGCGGTGCGTTGATCAGCAGCTCTTCGACCGTGTCGAGGTCGGCGTGCTTGCCCGCCTGCCGCGCCAGCTCGACGAAAGCGGTACCCGGCAACAAGACCGTGCCCGACACGGCGTGGTCGGCGAGCCACGGGTGCGTGCTCAGCGAGACCCGGCCGGTGAGCAGGAGGGAGTCGCCTTCCGCGGTGTGCACGAGGCTGCCGAGCAACGGGTGGTCGACCGAGGTCTGGCCGAGCGCGGCGGCGTTCCTGGCGTTGCCGGTGGGTTCGAGCCAGTACCGGTCGTGCTGGAAGGCGTAGGTCGGCAGCGGCACGCGCGGCTGGTCGCCGTAGAGGGCGGTCCAGTCCGGCGTGAGGCCGTGCGCCCACGCGTTGCCGACCGAGCCGCGGAAGTGCGCGAGGCTGCCGCTGTCGCGCCGCAACGTCTCCAGCGTGGCGACCGCGGGCTGGTTGTCCTGCACCGACGCGAGCAGCACGGGGTGGCTGCTGACCTCGATGAAGACGTTGTGACCGTCCTCGGCGATGCGGTTGACGGTGCGCGCGAACCACACCGGGTCGCGCTGGTTGCGGTACCAGTACTCGGCGTCGAAGACCTCGTGCTTCTGCGTGGTGACGGTGGAGTAGAAGGCGATCCGCGGTGGTTGGGACGTGAGGCCGTCGAACTCCGCCATCAGCAGGTCCTTGACGGCCTCGACCTGAGGCGTGTGCGAGCCGTAGGCCATGGGGATCATGCGGTGGCGGATGCCGTCGAGCTCGGTCATGAGGTCGTGCAGCGCGTCGAGGTCACCGCCCACGACGGACGCTTCGGGAGCGTTGACAACCGCGACGCTCAACAGGTCGCCGTAGGGCGCGATGAGTTCTTGCGCGCGTTGCTCGGACACGGCGAGCGACAGGAGGCTGCCGCGGCCGACGAGGTGCTCGTTGGCGATGCCGACGCGCTTGGTGAGGATCTTGACCGCATCGCGCGGGGTGATGGCGCCGGTGAACGTCGCCGCCGCCACCTCGCCCTGGGAGTGGCCGACGACGGCGTCGGGGGTGATGCCGTGGTGCTGCCAGAGGCGGGCGAGGGAGACCATGACCGACCAGCCGACGCACTGCAGGACTTCGAGGCGGTCGTAGTCGGAGGTGCGCAGGACGGTTTCGAGGTCCCAGTCGACGAACTCCCTCAGCGTCGCCGAGCACTCGTCGATGGACTGCTTGAAGACCGGCTCGGTGTCCATGAGCTCGATGGCCATGCCGGCCCAGTGGGTGCCCTGGCCGGGGAAGACGAAGACGGTCTTCGGGGCCTTCTGCGCGATGACGGGGTCGAGGCGGGTGAAGTCGGTGACGACCGCGCGGTGGGGGAAGTGGGTGCGGGTGGTGGCGAGGGCGTGCGCGACGGCCGGGTGGGGGAGGCCGGGGTGCGCGTCGAGGTGCCGGCGCAGGCGTTCAACCTGGTTGGGAAGGGCTTCCGCGGTCTTGGCCGAGACGAGGAACGGCACCGGTGCCGCCGGGACGCCGTGTGGGTCGCCGGCGCGGAGGTGCTCGCCGTTCGGAATCGATCCCGATTCGCCGGCCCCCTGGGGGGAGCCACCCCCCATCCCAATCGTCTCAGAGAGGTCTGACAGTTCCGGGTGCGTGGATCCGCCGTTCACCGAGGGCGATTGTTCGAGGATGAGGTGCGCGTTCGTGCCGGAGATGCCGAACGACGAGACGGCCGCGCGGCGCGGGCGGTTCACAGCGGGCCACGGCCGGGGCTGTTGCAGCAGGGAGACGGCGCCGGAGGACCAGTCGACGTGCGGGGTCGGCTCGGAGACGTGCAGGGTCGCGGGCATGACGCCGTGGCGCAGTGCCATGATCATCTTGATCATGCCGCCGACACCGGCCGCGGCCTGGGTGTGGCCGACGTTCGACTTGAACGAACCCAGCCACAGCGGCTCGGTCCGGGCGGCGCCGTAGGTGGCGAGCAGGGCTTGGGCCTCGATCGGGTCGCCCAGGGTGGTGCCGGTGCCGTGTGCTTCCAGGACGTCCACATCGGATGGTGAGAGGTGCGCGTTGGCGAGTGCCTGCTGGATGACGCGTTCCTGCGAGGGGCCGTTGGGGGCGGTGATGCCGTTGGAGGCGCCGTCCTGGTTGATCGCGGAGCCGCGGATCACGGCGTGGATGGTGCGGCCGTTGCGCACCGCGTCCGAAAGGCGTTCCAGCAGCAGCAGACCGACGCCCTCGCCCCACGCGGTGCCGTCGGCGTCGCCGGAGAACGCCTTGACCTTGCCGTCCGGCGCGAGGTTGCGCTGGCGGCTGAACTCCACATAGGACTCCGGCGTCGCCATGACCGTGACGCCACCGGCCAGCGCCAGCGAGACCTCACCCGAGCGCAGCGCTTGCACGGCGAGGTGCGCGGTCACCAGTGACGAGGAGCAGGCGGTGTCGATCGTGACGGCCGGGCCCTCCAGGCCGAGCGTGTAGGAGATGCGGCCGGACGCTATGGCGCCCGCGTTGCCGGGACCCAGCAGGCCTTCGAGGGTGGGCGGGGCGTCACCGACGCGCGGTGCGTAGTCCCGGTACATCACGCCGGTGTAGACGCCGGTTTGGCTGCCGTGCAGGGAACGCGGCGTGATGCCGGCGTCCTCCAGGGCCTCCCAGGCGGTTTCGAGCAGCAGGCGGTGCTGCGGGTCCATCGCCACGGCCTCGCGCGGCGAGATGCCGAAGAACGCCGGGTCGAACTGGTCGGCGTCGTGCAGGAAACCACCGCGGCGCACGTAGGTCTTGCCGAACTGGTCGGGGTCCGGGTCGTAGATGCCCTCGAGGTCCCAGCCGCGGTTCGCCGGCAGATCGCTCATCGCGTCGACACCGTCCGCGACCAGGCGCCACAGGTCGTCCGGCGACGCCACACCGCCGGGGAAGCGGCAGGCCATGCCGACGACCGCGATCGGCTCGTCGGAGGCGGTGGTCGTGGCGACGGCGGTGACGCGCGTCTTCACGCCGACGGTCGTGGTGCGCACGAACTCGGCCAGCGCGAGCGGCGTCGGGTGGTCGAAGATCACCGTGCCGGGGAGCTTGGTGCCGGTGGCGGCGGTGAGCTTGTTGCGCAGCTCGATCGACATCAGCGAGTCGAACCCGAGGTCGCCGAACGCCGCCTCCACGTTGAGCGCGTTCGGGTCGGTGTGGCCGAGGACGGCGGCCACGTTCTCGCGCACAACGCTCAACGCCAGCACGCGCTGGGCGTCCTCGTCCAGGTTCGCGAGGCGAGCCGCGAAACCGGACGTGGTGGCGCGAGGGCGGACCAGGCTGCGGAGCAGTGCCGGGACCTCGGTTGTGAACGCTGCCAAGTTCAGCGGCGACGCGACCAGGACGGGCGTGTCGAGGCCGAGGGCGGCGTCGAACATCGCGAGGCCGTGCTCGGTGCTGATCGGCAGGAAACCCGAGCGGGCGAGGCGGTCGCGGTCGGCGTCGGAGAGGTGTGACGCCATGCCGTCGTCCCACATGCCCCATGCCAGCGACACCGCGGGCAGGCCCTCGGCGTGGCGGTGGCGGGCCAGGGCGTCGAGGTAGGTGTTGGCGGCGGCGTAGTTCGCCTGGCCGGCGGTGCCGAACGTGCCCGCGACCGACGAGTACAGCACGAACGCCTTCAGTTCACGTTCACGCGTCAGCTCGTGCAGGTGCCAGGCGGCGGTTTTGGGGCGCAGCACGGCATCGAGGCGTTCGGGGGTGAGCGACTCGATCAGGCCGTCGTCGAGCACACCGGCGGTGTGAACGATCACATCGAGGTCGGGCAGGTCCGCGAGCAGGGTTTCGACGGCCGCGCGGTCGGTGATGTCGCACGCGACGCCGCGGACGTGCTCGATTCCGGGATCACGCCCGCTGCGGCTGGCCAGCACGACGTCACGCGCGCCGCGGTCGACGAGGTGCCGCGCGAGCAACGTTCCCAGTGCGCCGCCGGTGATCAGCACCGTGCCGTTCCAGTCGATGGTGGCGGTACCGCGGCGGGTCACGCGGGTGAGGCGGGGAGCGAGCACGGCACCGTTGTGAACGCGAACATGCGGCTCGTCACCGACCACTGTGGACAGGTCGACGCTGTCGTCGGTGTCCACCAGCACGATTCGGCCGGGGTGTTCGGCCTGCGCGGACTTGATTAGACCCTCGACAGCGGCTGCGGAGAGGTCGTCCGAGTGGCGGACGACCGCGATGGTGGTGTCGTGGTCGCGCAGAGCGGCCTGCAACTCCGACAGCGTTTGCGCGGTGACCTCGTGGACGTCGCCGGTGGGCACGTTCACAACGGTGTGAGGGAGGGGAGTCGGGGTGACCGGGGTCCAGGTCGTCTCGTACAGGCCGTCGGTGCGAGGGCCGAGCTGGCCTGCGGTCAGCGGGCGGGTGCGCAGTGACGACACCGTGAGGGCCGGGGTGCCGTCCGGGGTCGTGGCGTGGACGGCGTTCGTGGTGAGGTCGACGCGGACGCGCAGTTCGGTGGCGCCAGGGGAGTGCAGCGTGACGCCCTGCCAGGCGAACGGCAACGCGAGCGTGTCGGCTGCCGCGGCGAACGGGTGCAGCGCCGCGTCGAGCAGTGCCGGGTGCACGCCGAAGTCGTGGTCTGCCAGGGAAACTTCGGCGTAGACGGCGTCCTTGGCGCGCCACGCGGCGGTGACGTTGCGGAAAGCCGGCCCGTACTGCAGGCCGGTCGCGCCGAGCGTCGCGTACATGTCGTCGACGTCGAGCGGGTCGGCGTTCGGCGGCCAGGCGAGCTCGGTGGCGGGTGGTGCTTCGGTGGAGAAGGTGCCGGTGGCGTGCAACGTCCAGTCGCCGTCGGTGCGGGAGTGGATCGTCAGGGCGTCGCCGGTGACCGCGATCTGGAGCTGTAGCGGCTCTGTCAGCGCTAACGGTGCCTCGATCAGCAGCTCGTCGAGGGTGCTGAAGCCGGTGTGGCGGGCGGCGTGCAGGGCGAGGTCGACGAGGGCGGCGCCGGGCACGATGACGTTGCCCAGCACGGCGTGGTCGTCGAGCCAGCCACCGGGTGCCAGCCTGCCGGTGAAGATGACCGTGTCGCTGCCGGCGGAGTGGACGACGCCGCCGAGCAGCGGGTGACCGGCGGCGGTGAGGCCGAGGTCGCCGGCGTCGGTGGCGATCGTGCCGGGGGTGAGCCAGTAGCGCTGGCGTTGGAACGCGTAAGGCGGCAGCTCGACCCGGCGGCCGTCGTCGGAGAGGTTCCGGGGGAGCTGGCCGGCGGTGTAGGCGGTGCCGAGCGCGGTGAGGACGCTGGTGACCTCGTCCTGGTCGCGGCGGAGGGCGGCGACCGCGTTGTCGGCCAGTTGCGCGGTGAGGACGGCGTCGGGGCCGAGCTCGATGAACGTGCCCTGCAGGCGGCTCACGGCGTCGTGGAAGCGCACCGTCTCGCGGACCTGGGTGACCCAGTACTCGGGGTCGGTCATCGGGAGGTCGGTGGCGACGGTGGAGATGATCGGGATGCCGGGGGACGCGTAGGTGAGCTGGGTGGCGGTGGTGCGGAACTCGTCGAGCATCGCGTCCATGTGGTGGCTGTGGAACGCGTGGCTGACCGTGAGCTTCTTCGTGCGGCGGTGGGGGAACTGCGCGGCCACTGCGGCGGTGTCGGGGTCGTCGCCGGAGATGACGACGGCGCGGGGGCCGTTGATGGCGGCGATGCTGACGTTGGCGGTGAGGTGGGGGCGGACTTCGTCCTCGGTGGCTTCGATGGCCCACATGGCGCCTTGGCGGGGGAGTGCGTCCATGAGGGTGGCGCGGGCGGTGACCAGTTTTGCCGCGTCGTGGAGGGTGAGGATGCCGGCGACGTGTGCTGCGGTGATTTCGCCGATGCTGTGGCCGATGAGGTGGTCCGGCTTGATGCCCCAGTGTTCGAAGAGCCGGAAGAGAGCCGTTTCGAGGGCGAAGAGGGCGGGTTGGGTGAGGCGGGTCTGGTCGAGGTCGCCTTCGAGGAACTCCTGTTCGATGTCGAGTGCGGCGAGCGCTTCGTCGAGGGCGGTGCGGAACGCCGGGTAGGTGGCGTGGAGGGTGCGGCCCATGCCGGTGCGCTGGGAGCCCTGGCCGGTGAACAGGAAGGTGAGGTCGCCGGTTTCGCCTTCGGCGACGATGGTGCCGTCGAGCAGTGCCGCGCGGTGGGGGAACTGGGTGCGCTGGGCGAGGGAGTGGGCGACGTCGGCGGCGCGCAGCTCGGGGTGACGGGCGAGGTGGGCGGTCAGCTGGCCGGCCTGGTCGCGCACGGCGGCGGGGGACTTGGCGGAGAGCAGGTACGGAATCGATACGGACTGGCTGGCCCCCTGGGGGGATCCGCCCCCCACTCCAATCGTCTCAGGCAGGTCTGACAATTCCGGGGCGGAAGCGTTCTGAGTGGACCGTTCAGGCGCGGCCTCGAGGATGACGTGGGCGTTCGTGCCGGAGATGCCGAACGAGGACACACCGGCGCGGCGCGGGCGGTCGGAAGCCGGCCAGGGCTGAGAAGACGTCAGCAGGGAGACGTTGCCGGCCGACCAGTCGACGTGCGGGGTCGGCGCGTCCACGTGCAGGGTTGCGGGCAGGACGCCGTGCCGCATCGCGAGCACCATCTTGATGATGCCGCCGACACCCGCTGCGGCCTGCGTGTGGCCGATGTTCGACTTCAGCGAGCCCAGCCACAACGGGGAAGAGCGGTCCGCGCCGTACGTTGCGAGAAGAGCTTGCGCCTCGATCGGGTCGCCCAGGACGGTGCCGGTGCCGTGCGCTTCCACCGCGTCCACATCGGACGGGGACAGGCGGGCGGAGGCCAGGGCGGAGCGGATGACGCGTTGCTGTGCGGGGCCGTTCGGGGCGCTGAGCTGGGAGGACTTGCCGTCCTGGTTCACCGCGGAGCCGCGGACCAGGCCGAGCACCTGGTAGCCGAGGCGCTGGGCGTCGGAGAGGCGGGCCAGGGCCAGCATGCCGACGCCCTCGGACCAGCCGGTGCCGTCGGCGGAGGCGGCGAAGGACTTCGAGCGGCCGTCGGGGCCAGGCCGCGTTGGCGGGAGAACTCGATGAAGAAGCCCGGGGTGGACATCACGGCGACGCCGCCGGCCAGTGCGAGGGAGCAGTCGCCGTTGCGCAGGGCGGAGGCGGCCATGTGCACCGCCACCAGGGAGGAGGAGCAGGCGGTGTCGACGGTGACGGCCGGGCCCTCGAAACCCAGGGTGTAGGCGATGCGGCCGGAGGCGACGCTGTTCTGGTTGCCGGTCAGCAGGAAGCCGTCGGCGCCGTCGACCGAGGGGTGCTGCAGGGAGGGGCCGTACTCCTGGGACATCACGCCCACGAAGACGCCGGTGTCGCTGCCGCGCAACGAGTCCGGGTTGATGGCGGCGTCTTCCAGGACCGACCAGGATGCCTCCAGCAGGAGGCGTTGCTGGGGGTCGGTGGCGGTGGCCTCGCGCGGGGAGACGCCGAAGAACTCCGCGTCGAACTCGTCGGCGTCGTGCAGGAAGCCGCCGTGGCGCGTGTAGGACTTGCCGCTGCGGTCCGGGTCCGGGTCGAACAGCGCGTCGAGGTCCCAGCCGCGGTTGCGGGGGAACTCGGTGATCGCGTCGCGGCCGGACGCGACGAGCTGCCACAGGTCGTCGGGCGACCGGACGTCGCCGGGGTAGCGGCAGGCCATGCCCACGATGGCGATCGGCTCGCTCTGCGCGGACTCGACCTCGGCGAGCCGGCGCTTGGCCTGCTTCAGCTGGGCGGTGACCCGGCCGAGGTACTCCCTGAGCTTCTGCTCTTCCGACATGCCGGAATCTCCTCTAGGCCAGCTCGTTGTCGATCATTGCGAAGAAGTCGTCGTCGGAGCTCTGCGCGTCGATCGCGTACTCCACGTCGACCAGCCCCATCAGCTCGCTCAGCGCCGTCACCACGGCCGCGCGGTCGCCGTCGAACGACGGGTCGCCCGCGGCCGCCGTGAGCACCGAACGCAGGCGCGCCAGCTCACCCAGCACGTCCGAGGTCTGCTCGGCCTCCTCCCGCACCAGCAACGGCCGCAGGTAGCCGGCGACCGAGTCGGGGGTGGGGTAGTCGAACGTCAAGGTGCTCGGCAGCTTCAGGTCCACCAGCTTCGACAGCCGCGACCGCAGCTCCACCGCGGTCAGCGAGTCGAAGCCCTGCTCCAGGAACCCGCCGTGCGGCGAGATCGCGTCCGCCGCGTCGTGCCCGAGCGTGCCCGCCGCCGTCCTGCGCACCACGTCGAGCAGCAACGCGTGCTGCGCGGCCTGGTCGAGACCGGCGAGCTCGGCGGCCAGCGAACGCTTCGCCGCCAGCGCACGACGTGGCTTGGTGCGCACGAGGCCCTGCAACACCGGGATCGAGCTGACGTCCACGTCCAGCGTGTCGACGCGCGCGGTGACCAGCGTCGGCAGGCCCGAGGAAAGCGCCGTGTCGAAGTGCGTCAGACCCACTTCCGTTGGCATGGCCGCAAGTCCGCGTTTGCCGATGCGCTGCACGTCGATCTCGGTCATGTGCGAGGTCATGCCGCTCGACTCCTGCCACAGCCCCCACGCCGCCGACACCGCGGGCAGACCCTGGGCGCGGCGGCGGTGGGCGAGGGCGTCGAGGAAGTTGTTGGCGGCGCCGTAGTTCGCCTGGCCGGGATTGCCGACCACGCCCACAGCGGAGGAGAACATCACGAACGCCGCCAAGCCGGACGTCAACCGGTGCAGGTTCCACGCCGCGTCCACCTTGGGACGCAACGCCGTGTGCACCTGCTCTGCCGTCAACGCCGACACCGTGCCGTCCGCCAGCACGCCGGCCGTGTGCACGACGGCGGTCAGCGGACGTTCGACCGTGTTGAGCAACGCTTCCAACGCATCCGCATCGGCCGCGTCACATGCCGCGAGCCTCACTTGAGCGCCCAGCGAGGACAGCTCTTCGGCCAGTTCTGGCGCACCCGGCGCGTCGGCGCCACGGCGGCTCGTGAGCAGCAGGTGCCGCACGTTGTGCCGCGTCACCAAGTGCTTGGCCACCAACGCACCAAGCCCGCCGGTGCCACCTGTGATCAGCACCGTGCCGTCGGGGTCGAGCGGCGCCATGCCGGCGTCGAGGTCCTGCGGGGTCAGCTGGGTCAGGCGCGGCACGAGCACCACGCCGTCGCGGACCGCCAGCTGCTGCTCCCCGGTCGCGAGCGCGCCCGCGACCAGCTCCGACTCGGCCGCGCAGTCGGCGTCCAGCAGCACGATCCGGTCGGGGTGCTCGGCCTGCGCGGTGCGGGCCAGGCCCAGATCGGCGCGGCGGCGAGGTCGGCGACGTCCTCGGCGTCACCGGTCGCGACGCCGTGGTGCGTGCACAGCACGAGCGTCGAGTCGCCGAACCGGCTGTCGGACAACCATTCCTGCAGCAGCTGCGTGACCAGCACGGTGACGCGGTGGGCGTCCGCCACGACGTCGTCGGACTGCCGCACGGTCACGTTGAGCAGCACGAAGTCCGGCAGCTCGGTGAGGCCGGCGAAGCCTTCCTCGATCGTGGTCGTGACAGTGCCCGGCACCGGAACGGTCACCGGCACGGGGATCTCGGTCCAGGTGAGTCGGAGCGGGGCGGTGGCGCGGTCACCGCCGAGCTGGTCGGCGTTGACCGGCAGCAGCCGCAACGACTCGACGTGCGCGACGGGCAGGCCGTCCGGGGTGGTGGCGGTGATCGTCACGGCGTCCTGGCCGGCGGGCGCGATCCGCACGCGCAGCTCGGACGCACCGGGCGCGTGCAGGCGAACCCCGTTCCAGGAGAACGGGAGCCGCACCTGCGGCCCGGTCACCGCGATGCCCACGACGGGGTGCAGCACCGCGTCGAGCAACGCCGGGTGCACGCCGAACGCGTCGGCCGCCGGTGCCTCGTCGGGCAGCGCGACGTCGGCGAAGATCACGTCACCCTGCCGCCACGCGCCGCGCAGCCCGCGGAACGCCGGGCCGTAGTCGTACCCCCGCTCGACGAGCTGGTCGTAAAGGTCCTCCACGTCAACGCTGATCGCGTCCGCCGGCGGCCACCCGCCGGGCAGATCTGTTTCGTCCACAGAGGACGTGAGCGTGCCGTGGGCGTTGCGGGTCCAGTCACCGGCGGTGGTGCGCGAGTACACGCTGACCGGGCGGTGGTCGTCGTCCTCGGGACCCACGACGACCTGGACCTGCGCGGCGCTGTCCGCGGTGAGCAGCAGCGGTGCCTCCAGCGTGAGCTCGTCGATGCCCGCCGCCCCGACCTGCGCGGCCGCGTGCAGTGCGAGCTCGACGAACGCGGTGCCGGGCAGCAGCGGACGGCCGAACACCGCGTGGTCGGTGAGCCAGCTGTGCGTGGCGAGCGAGATGCGGCCGGTGAGCACCAGCCCGCCGTCGCCGGCGAGCTCGACCGTCGCGCCGAGCAACGGGTGCTCCGCCGAGTCCAGGCCGGCCGCGCCGACGTCGCCGGTCGCGGGTGCGTCGAGCCAGAAGCGCTTGCGCTGGAACGGGTACGTCGGCAGTGCGACGGTGCGCCCCGGAGGGGTGACCTGCGGCCAGTCGACGTCGAGTCCGTGCGTGTGGACGTGGGCGAGGGCGAGGTAGAACTGGTCGAGCCCGCCCCTGTCGCGCTTGAGGGTGCCGGTGACGAGGGCGTCGTCGGTGATCTGGTTGATGCCGATCGTCATGACCGGGTGAGGGCTGATCTCGATGAAGTTCGTGCACCCGTCGTCGAGGGCGGTGCGGATCGCGCCTTCGAACTGGACGGTCTCGCGCAGGTTGTCGTACCAGTAGCCCGCGGTGAGCAGCGTCGTGTCGAGCGGGCGGGTGGTGATCGTCGAGTAGAACGTCAGGTCCGTGGCGCGCGGCTGGATGTCCTTCAGGGCGTCGGCCAGTTCGGCGTGCAGGCCTTCGACGTGGGCCGAGTGGGAGGCGTAGCTGACCGGGATGACCTTGGCGTTGACGCCCTGGGCGCGGTAGTGGTCGACCATGTCGCGCAAGGGCTGCGCGTCGCCGGAGACGATGGTGGCGGAGGGGCCGTTGACCGCGGCGATGCCGAGCGGCAGGTCCTTGATGTGCTCGCGGATCGTGTCGGCGGGGAGCTGGACGCTGGCCATGCCGCCGGCGCCTTCGATCTTGGTGATCGCCTTGCTGCGCAGGGCGACGGCTTTGGCGCCGTCCTCGACGGTGAGGGCTTTCGCGACGACCGCCGCGGCGATCTCGCCCTGGGAGTGGCCGATGACGGCGTCGGGTGTGATGCCGGCGTGCCGCCAGAGTTCGGCGAGGGCGACGTTGACGGCCCAGAGGACCGGCTGGACGACGTCGACGCGGTCGAGGGAGGCGCTGCCCGGTTCGTCGGTGAGGACGGCGTGGAAGTCCCAGTCGAGGTGGGGTTGGAGTGCGTCGGCGCAGCGGCTGATGGCGTTGCGGAACGTGGGGGAGGTGCGGAGGAGCTCGCGGGCCATGGCGGGCCATTGGGCGCCTTGACCGGGGAAGACGAAGACGGTCTTGCCGCGCGGGGTGGTGGTGGCGCGGACGGCGTTGGGGGCTTCGGCGTCGTCGCGGAGGGCGAGGAGGGCGGTGAGGAGGTCTGGTTTGGTGCCGATCACGACGGCGCGGTGGTCGAACTGGGTGCGGGTGGTGGTGAGGGAGTGGGCGATGTCGATGTGGTCGGAGGTGCGGGCGTGTTCGTGAAGGCGGGCGGCTTGGTCGCGAAGTGCGGCGTCGGAGCGGGCGGACAGGACCCAGGGGACCGGGGTCTGGCCGGGCTGGGTCGGCGCGGGGCCTTGGCTTGCGGTGGCTTGGCTCGCGGTGCGTTCCCGGCCCGCGGCGAGTGCTTCGCCCGCCTGGATCGATCCGGACTGGCTGGCCCCCTGGGGGGATCCGCCCCCCATCCCGATCATCTCAGGCAGGTCTGACAATTCCGGGCCGGTCGGGTTCGCGGACGGGTCCGGCGCGGGAGCTTCTTCGAGGATCAGGTGCGCGTTCGTGCCCGAGATGCCGAACGACGACACCGCCGCACGACGCGGTCGGCCCAGATCCGGCCACTGGGTGTTCGACGTGAGCACCGAGACGGTCCCGGCCGTCCAGTCCACGTGCCGCGACGGCTCGTCGACGTGCAGGGTCCCGGGCAGCGTGCCGTGCCGCAGCGCGTGCACCATCTTGATCACGCCGGTCACACCCGCCGCCGCCTGCGTGTGGCCGATGTTCGACTTCACCGAGCCGAGCAGCAGCGGCACCGACCGCTCACGCCCGTAGGTCGCGAGCAGCGCCTGCGCCTCGATCGGGTCACCCAGCACGGTGCCGGTGCCGTGCGCCTCGACCGCGTCCACGTCCTCAGGACCCAGGCCTGCGTCGGCCAGCGCGGCACGGATCACCCGCTCCTGCGACGGACCGTTCGGCGCGGTCAGGCCGTTCGAGGCGCCGTCCTGGTTGATCGCCGAGCCGCGGATCAGAGCGAGCACCGGATGGCCGTTCGCACGAGCGTCCGACAGGCGCTCCAGCATCACGACACCCGCCGCCTCACCCCAGGAGGTCCCGTCGGCTGCGGCGGAGAACGGCTTGCAGCGGCCGTCCACGGCCAGACCGCGTTGCCGCGAGAACTCCGTGAACATGCCCGGAGTCGCCATGACGGTCACACCACCGGCCAACGCCAGCGAGCACTCACCACGGCGCAACGACTGCACGGCGAGATGGATCGAGACGAGAGAGGCGGAACAAGCCGTGTCAACCGAGAGAGCCGGTCCCTCCAGCCCCAGCACGTACGACAGCCGACCGGACGCAACGGCGGTGAGGCCGCCCGTCAGCGCGTGGCCGTCGTATTCGGAGGAGGTCTGGTGCAGGCGCGAGCCGTACTCCTGCGGCATGACGCCGACGAACACACCGGTGCGGGAGCCGCGCAGCGACGACGGCTCGATGCCCGCGCGTTCGACGGCCTCCCAGGCGGACTCCAGCAGCAGGCGTTGCTGCGGGTCCATGGCGGTGGCCTCACGGGGGCCGAGGCCGAAGAAGGCGCCGTCGAACTGGTCGGCCTCGTACAGGAAACCGCCCTGGTTGGTGTACGAGGTGCCGGTGCCGCCGCCGGGCGAGTAGAGGGCGTCGAGGTCCCAGCCGCGGTTGGTGGGGAACGGGCCGATCGCGTCCACGCCCTCGAAGGCCAGCTGCCACAGGCGTTCCGGGGTGTCGGCGCCACCCGGCCAGCGGCCCGCGGCGGAGACGATCGCGATCGGCTCCTCAGCGGCCGCAGCGTTCACGACGAGGTCTTCCACCGGGGCCGCGGTCAGGTGGGCGGCGACGGCGGCCGGGGTCGGGTAGTCGTAGGTCAGGGTCGAGGTCAGCGAACGGCCGGTGGCGCCGGACAGGGCCTTGCCGAACTCCACGGCACCGATCGAGTCCAGACCCAGGGACTTGAAGGTGGCATCGGCCGGGACGGAGGTGTGTCCCAGCACGGCGGACACCGCGTCGCGCACCAGGGACAGGGCGCGGTCCGGGGACAAGGCGGGTTCCACAGCAGCGGACTCCACAGCAGCGGACTCCACGGCAGCGGACTCCACGGCGGCGACCGGCTCCGGGGCGATGACCGGTGCGGTCTCGGAGATCCAGTGCCGGGAACGCTGGAACGCGTACGTGGGCAGGCCGACGCGGTGCACCGGGCGGCCGAAGAACCCGGCCCAGTCCAGCGCTTCCCAGTCGACGGCACCGCCACCGACGTGCACCGAGGCCAGCGAAGCCAGGAACTGGCGCAGGTCGCCGCGGTCACGGCGCAGCGTGCCGGTGATCACCGCATCGGCACCGTCGAGGATCTGCGTGATGCCGACGCCCATCACCGGGTGCGGACTGCACTCGATGAACGTCGTGTGCCCATCGGCGAAAGCGGCACGCACGGCGAGCTCGAACTCGACCGGCTGACGCAGGTTCGAGTACCAGTACGAAGCGTCCAGAGTGGACGTGTCGAGCAAAGAACCGGTCACGGTCGAGTAGAAGGCCACAGCAGAAGAAGACGGCGAGACGAACTCAGCCGCCGACAGCACCTCGGCACGGATGTCCTCGACCAACGGCGAGTGCGAGGCGTAGTTGATCGGAACGACCCGCGCCTTCACACCCTCGGCGAGATAGAGGTCGTGCAACGCGCGCAACGCGTCGATCTCACCGGAAACGATCGTGGCCGACGGACCGTTCACGGCACCGATGCCGAGCTGCCCCGGCCACGTCTCGATGTGCTCCCGGACCTCCGCCACCGGCAACGGCACGGACAGCAACCCACCGGCCCGCGGGATCCGCACCACCTGCTGACTGCGCCGCACCACCAACGTCGCCGCATCGGCCAACGACAGCGCACCGGCGACGTGAGCAGCGGCCATCTCGCCCTGCGAGTGCCCGATCACCGCGTCCGGACGCACCCCGGCGGCCTCCCACACCGCCGCCAGCGCCACCATCACCGCGAACAACGCCGGCTGCACCACGTCGTCACGGTCCAAAGCAGGCGCACCCGGCACGTCGCGCAGCACGTCCAGCAACGACCACCCGACCAGCGGGTCGACCACCTCCGCGCACTCGCGCAGCTTCGCCGCGAACACCGCCGAGGAGCCCAGCAGGGAACGCGCCATCCCGGCCCACTGCGAACCCTGACCGGGGAACACCATCACGGTCTTGCCCGACGACGAAGCCCTGCCCCGCACCAGATCCGCGGTCAGCGTGCCGTCCCACAACGCCAGCAGCCCCTCGGCGTGCCCGGACAGCACCACCGCGCGGTGCTCGAAGTGCGTCCGCGAGGTCGCCAAGGAAAAAGCCACGTCGTCGTAGTCGGGCGAGGAGATCGACGTCACCAGGTCGTGCAGCCGCGACGCCTGCTCGCGCAAGCCCTGCTCGGTCCGCGCCGACAGCACCCACGGGATCGGCTCGTCCAGGCCAGGTCGGCGCGGCGCGGGCACCACCGGAGCCGCACTCGCGACCACCACGTGGCAGTTCGTGCCACCGACACCGAACGACGACACCCCGGCGACGGTCGGCCCGACCTCCTCCAACCGCTGCTGCACCACCAGGTTCAGCTCACCCAGCGCGATCGCCGGGTTCGGCGACGAGAAGTTCAGCGACGGCGGCACCACCCCGTGGTGCACCGACAGCACGACCTTCAGCAGCCCGGCGACACCGGCCGCACCTTCGAGGTGCCCGATGTTGGTCTTCACCGACCCCACCCGCAACGGCGCGGAACGAGCCGACCCCAGTGCCACACCCAGCGCGTTCGCCTCGATCGGGTCACCCACCGGCGTTCCGGTGCCGTGCAGCTCGACGTACCCGACCTCGTCCGGTGCCACCCCGGCCCGCCGGTGCGCCGCCGCGATCACGGCCTCCTGCGCGGAGAGCGAGGGCGTCGTCAACGTCTCCGCCGCGCCACCGTTGTTCACCGCCGACCCGCGGATCACGGCGTACACCGTGTCGCCCGCGACCACGTCCGACAGGCGCTTCAACACCACCACAGCGCCGCCCTCGCCGCGCACGTACCCGTTGGCCCGCGCGTCGAAGGTGTAGCAACGGCCGTCCGGCGACAACGCCCCGAACCGGTGCGCCTCCACCGTGCTCTCCGGCGTCAAGATCAGGTTCACCCCGCCGGCCAGCGCCACCGCCGACTCACCCGACCGCAGGCTCTCGCACGCCAGGTGCACCGCCACCAACGACGACGACTGCCCGGAGTCCACCGCCACGCTCGGTCCGCGCACGCCCAGCACGTACGACAGCCGGTTCGCCAGCAGACCGCGGTTCAACCCGGTCAGTGAATGCCTCGTCACCACACCGGACCTGGCCGCGATCGTCGCGTAGTCCGCCGCCATCGCACCGACGAACACCCCGACGTCCGACCCGTGCACCGACGCGGGCACCACCCCCGCGTCCTCCAGCGCCTCCCAGCCGAGCTCCAGCAGCAGGCGTTGCTGCGGGTCCATCGCCGCCGCCTCGCGCGGGGAGACGCCGAAGAACTCCGCGTCGAACCGCCCGGCCTCGTCGTCGGGCAGGAACCCGCCCCACCGCACCGGCGCGGCGTCACCGAACCGGGAGGACTCGGTGACCGCGCTGGTGCCCGACGACAGCAGCCGCCAGAACGAGGCCGCGTCGGGTGCGCCGGGCAGCCGGCACGCGAGGCCCACGACGGCGATCGGCTCTGGAACTTGTTCGATGGTGTCCATGACTTCCCCGCTGTTGTGGTGAGGCCAGAAGGTCAGGCGGTGCGCGCCACGACGGTGTCCGAAGTGGACACACCGAAGGTCTCCGCCAGGTACAGGGCGGTGTGCAGCTGCAGCCGGTTGTCGCCCAGCGGCCGGCCGCGGACCTGTTCGGCGCGCTTGATCCGGTACAGCACGGTGTTCTTCGCGACATGCATGCGGGTGGCCACGGTCGCGACGCTGCGGTCGTGGTCGAGGTAGCACTTCAACGTGGCGCGCAACGCCTGTGCCGACGGCGTGTCGTCGGCCAGCGCGCCCAGCTCGCGGCGCACGAAGTCCGCGGCCGCCTGCTCGTCACGCGCCAGCAACGCACCCAGCTCCAGGCTCCGGTACGAGTGCACCCGGCCCGGCAACGTCGACCGCAGCCCCAGCTCGCAGGCCGCGACCGCCTGCTCGTGCGACGACCGGAAGCCCGCCACCCGGCACCGGCAGCCCGACCGCCACGTGCACCGCCGGTTGCGCCCAGCAGCAGCCCTCGACGTCACCGGACGGCCGCGCCCCACGCCCACAACCGGTCGCCGCCCATCGGCACCAGCAGCGTCGACTGGCAGCCCAGCCGGCCGAGCACCCGCGCCGCCGTCCGCGTCAGCTCCGGCCCGCACGGCTGCTCCGCCCACAGCACCAGCGCCACGTGCGGCTGCCGCAGGTCGTAACCCAGCCGCCGGGCCGCCCGGTCCAGCTCGACCGGCTCACCGCGCAGAACCGACGTCACGACCTCGCGCTGCTCGGCGACCGGCCCGGCGAGCCAGCGCTCCCGTTCGGCCGCGTGCCGGTCCGACACCAGCAGCGACAGCTCGTCCACGGCCTCGAACACCAGCGAGGTCACCGAGGTCATCGCCGCGGTCCGCAGGTCCGGGTCCTCGATCCGCGCGCACGACGTCAGCAGCGACCGCGTGATGTGCCCTTGTGCCAACCGGACCAGGCCGAGCCCGCGGCCCAGGTCGAACCCGCGCTCGACGTGCGTGCGCACCGCTGACTCCGCCGCCTCGACCAGCGACGGCGGCAGCACGGGCACCTCGTGCACCCGCAGCGCGACGCACATGGCCACCAGCTCCGGCAACGCGTCCGACGCGCTCGGGTCCAGCTCGCCGGCGACCTGAGCGGCCCACACCATGGCGTCCGCGCCGCACAACGCCTCGATGTCGGTCCGGACATCGCACGGCGCCAAGGGGACGGCGAGAGCGGAAGGGGTCAGCAGCGCACGCAGCATCAGAACGTCCTCGTGCCCAGGAAGCTCAGCAGGGTCGCCTCGTCCGCGTCCCGCACGGCCGCGCACATCGCGCGCAGGCCGAGTTCGAGCTGGATGATCTGCGCGTCGGTGACGTACACGGAAGGCTGCAGCCGCAACGTGTTCGGCGCGCTCCCGGTCGGCAGCACCCGCACCTGGTGGCGGTGCAGCAGGAACCCGCTGACCAGGTAGCCGAACACGCCACCGGCCTGCGCACCCGCGATCGTCTGCGACGAGGACGCCGCCTGGTTGTGCAGCTCCAGCCCCAGCAGCAGCCCGCGCCCGCGGACGTCCTTGACCACCTCGGGGAACTCCGAGCGCAGCGCCTCCAGCACCGCCACGATCTTCGCGCCGCGCTCCTCCGCCAGCCGGTAGACGTCGTCGCGCTCCATCACCTCGAGCGTCTTCTGCGCGATGAGGGTCGAGAACCCGTCCTTCGCGAACGTCGAGCTGTGCAGCAGCTCGAACTCCGGGCGGTAGCGCGACTCCCGCACCAGCAGCACGGCCAGCTTCGCCACTCCGCCCGCGATGCTCTTGGCCAGCGTGACGTAGTCGCCCTGCAGTCCCACGTGCGAGCTCGCGAAGAACGCGCCCGTGCGCCCGCTGCCCGACTGGATCTCGTCGACCACCACCGGGCAGTCGAACTCGGCGCTCACGGCCGAGATCTCCTTGGCGAACTCCGGGCTGAGCGGCACGATCCCGCCCTCGCCCTGGACCGGCTCCGCGAAGAACGCGCAGAACACCGGCGCCGGCACCTCCACGACCTCGGCCACGCCACCGGTGACCACCAGGTCCAGCACGGTCGCCCGCTCGCTCTCGAACGCCGCCCGCACCGCGTCGGCGGAGTTGACCGCCACGAACCGGGCGTTGGCGGCGAGCGAGGTGAACGGCGTGCGGAACGCCGGGTTGTGCGTCAGCTGCACGCTGGCCGCGAGCTTGCCGTGGAAGCCGCCCTCCAGCGTGAAGATCACCGGGGCCTTCCCCAGCGTCAGCGAGTTGCGTGCGCCGATCTCGGCGAGCAACGCCGTCAGGTCACCCCGCGCCGACCCGGTCGACGGGACGCCGTACCGGCTCAGCGTCGCCTCGTCCACCGCCGCACCGGCCGCGACGGCCTGCTCCGCGTTCTGCGCCAGCTGCCCGGCCAGCGCCTGGATCCGCAGGCCGCGGTCGAGCTCGGCGTGCTTCACCGCCGCCTCGATCGCCTCGGCGCCGGTGTTCGCGAACACCCCGAAGTAGGTGTCGGACGTGCCGAACTCCCGCCGCAGCACGGAGTTGAGGACCTCGGTGACCCGGTTCGCCTCCGGCCGGCGGGAGAACTGCGAGTGGATCGGCGTCCGCGCGTTCAGCACTTCGGTCGCGTACGCCACGATCTCCGGGTGGTTGTGGCCCAGCAGCAACGAGCCGTAGCCGCCCACGAAGTCCACGACCTCGACCTCGGAACCGTCCCGCGCCGCCGCCCACATGCTGTTGCCCTCGGCGCGCACGTAGTGAGGGTCGAGGCCCACACCCGCGATGTTGGTGTGGAGCGTGCCGTCAACGAGTTCCATCGTCCCTCATTTCGCGTCCGGTCAGGTGGCACCAGTGTTGGCCGGGGCGTTTCACTCGCGGCTAACCCGGATCTAATCCAGCCCGATTAGATCCGGCTTAGAAAGCGATGAGGACGGGTGCGTTTGTCTGTTGGTCGTTGCTGCCCTGAATACCCCGGAGGAAACCGTGACCGTCAACCCCGAGTTCTGGGCCGAATTCACCGCCAACTACGTCGAGCTCTTCAACTCCCACGACGTCGACGGCCTCTACGAGATCTACTCCGACACCGGTGTGCTGGTGCTCGAGCCCGGTGTCGCGCTGCCCAAGAGCGAGGACATGAAGGCCGGCATCAAGGAGTACTTCGCCACGCTGCAGCCCAAGCTCACCGCGGACGTGAAGCTCTCCTACCAGGCGGGCGACCTGGTCCTGCTGATCGTCGAGTGGACGCTCACGACCACCGCCGACGGCGAGACCACCACGCGCGCCGGCCGTGCGGTCGACATCCTCGTCAAGGACCCCGACGGCGTGTGGCGCTACGCCGTGGACAACCACAGCGGCACCGACCTGCCGGAGTGAGACACCAGAAGGGCCCGGAGGAAATCCTCCGGGCCCTTCTTCTTTTCTGCAGGGTCACACGGTCGCGGGAACCCGCTCGTCGGTGCCGGCGGCGGCCTTGAGCCGGCGCTCGTACAGCGGCTTGATCACCGCGATGAACACCAGCAGCGCGAACTGCGGGAACAGGAACACCCAGGTGCTCATCACGCTGATCACCCAGGTCTTCGCCTGCAGCCGGTGCAGGTGGCGGAACATCCAGGTCGCGCCGAACAGGTCGAGCGCCACGACCACGAGCCAGCTGCCGATCGCGATCGCGGGCACGTCGAAGAACTCGACCAGGCCGTCGTAGTCGGCGAACGGCGCCGTGGACGAACCGATGATCACCTTGAGCAACGCCGGCAGCGCGGTCATGTAGTACCCGACGGCCACGGCCAACGGGATCACGGACGCCCACGGCGTGGTGATCTTCTTCGTGATGTGCCAGTTCGGTGCCACGACCATCAGCACCCACAGCGGCATGGTGGCCGCCTGGGCGAGCGGCAGGATGATGTCGGTGAAGGACATTGCGGGGTGCCTCCGTTAGCGGTGCGCGGACACTGGTTCGGCCGCCCGCTCGGACGCGGGCGGGACAGGGGGAGTGCGCAGGGCCCACACGAGACCGAGCGCGGTGGCGAGAGCCGTGACGGCCAGCGCGACGACGGTCGGCGTGCTCACGTCGAACGGCGCCTCACCGGCCATGGCCTGGAAGAACGAGATGAGGAAGACACCCGTGTAGCCGGCCGAGAGCACCCAGACCACGCGGGTGTTCACCCAGCGGTGGAAGATCATCGCGGCGAGCGGCAGCAGCTGGAACGCGTGCAGCCCGATGAAGTGCGGCACCCGCAGGTCGCCGCCCTCCGCGGCCCAGAAGATGTACGGCACCACGGCGTGGTCGATGTCCGCGCCGATCGAGTGGCCGCCGACGACGTCGTTCGACCAGCCGCCGGGCACCTTCGGGAACGCCATGAACACGCCGACGAGCCCGCTCGCGACGAGCAGCCAGGTGCCGGTCTTCAACGCCAGCAGCACCGGCTCGCTCGCGGCCTTGCGCCGGATCACCAGGTACACCAGCAGCACGTTGACCGCGACCATGCCCATGGCGAGGAACCCGGCGACCTCGTAGATCACGGCCTCGGGGATGGTGCGGAAGTTGAAGTGGCTGGTGGTGCCGCGCAGCGTCTGCACGTCGATGAAGATCATCTCGACCCACACGACGAACACGATGAAGTTGCCGAACTTGCGCGCTTTCCGTTCCGCCGCACCGGAAGCACGCTCCAGCAGGTGGATCAGCGCGGCCAGCCACGCGGTGTAGAGGATGAACGAGAAGCTGAACTTAAGCGGCTTCATCCAGTTCGGCGACGACCCGTAGCTGCGGTCGTCGAGCGCGAGCCCGGCGGCGTGCAGCAGGCTCAGCACCACCATGAGCCCCGCGGTGGTCATCAGAGCCGGGTGCCAGCGGAGGAGTGCGCGCACGGCCTTGCTCCTTAAGGGTTTCAGGACGGTTTCAGGCGACGACGGCCTGGGTGACCTGATCGGTGAACGAGCCGTAGCGGCCGCGCCAGAACAGCAACGGGTCCGCCTCGCCGCGCATGGCGAAGCCGACGACGCGGCCCAGCACGATGACGTGGTCACCGCCGTCGAGCTCGCGCTCGGTGCGGGCGCAGATCGTGGCGACCGCGTCGGTGAGCACCGGCCCGGTCTCGGACCGCAGCCAGGGCACGCCCGCGAACCGGTCACCGGTCTTGGCGGAGAACTGGGCCGACAGCGCGCGCTGGGACTCGGCGAGGACGTTCACGGTGAAGCGGCCGGTGGCGTGCAGCGCGGGCCAGCTCGACGCCTCGCGCTTGATGCAGAACAGCACCAGCGGCGGGTCGAGCGACACGGACGTGAACGAGTTGCAGGCGAACCCGACGGGCCGGCCGTCGAGGTCGGACGCCGTGATGACCGCGACGCCGGTGGCCCAGTTTCCGAGCAACTGGCGGAATTCGCGGGAGTCCTCGGGAGAGCGCATGCGACTCCACCTCCAAAAATGGCGTGGATCGAGCGTATGGAGAACGCCCGCGCGTCGAATTGGGACGAAACCCAAGAACTGGCCGGGTTGTTGTGCCGCGGGCGCAATGTGCCTGCCCGCGAACCCGCGAAGACTGGTCCTGCGAGTCGAAGACACGCGACGAGTAGAGGAGCAGAGCAGTGTCGTCAGCTGTGAAGGATGGGAGTTCGCTCTCCGTGGGCGACGTCGTCGAGCGGGCGCGTGAGCTCGTTCCGCTGTTGCGTGCCAACGGCGACAAGACCGAGCAGGCCAACCAGGCGCTGCCGGAGAACCTCGCCGCCGTGCGGGAGGCGGGCCTGTTCCGCATCCCGACGCCGGTCGAGTGGGGTGGGCTGGGCCTCGGCCTGCGCGCCGAGGTGGCCGTCGCGGCCGAGCTGGCCCGCGGCTGCCCGTCGACCGGCTGGCTGCTGATGGTCAACTCGGCGGGCCGCGGCCTGCTGCAGGGCATGTTCGCGCCGGACGTCGTCGAGGCGATCTACGCGGAGGACCCGGACGTCACGATCGCCAACGCCGGTTCCGCCGGCGGTGTCGCGGTCAGGATCGACGGCGGCTACAGCTACACCGGCTCGATCCCGTACGCGTCCGGCTGCACGCACTCGGCCTACACCCTGGCGCTCGCCAACGGCGTGGTCGAGAACGGCGAGCCCGCCATGGCGCTGTCGTCGGTGCTCGTGCGCACCGAGGAAGCCGAGATCAAGTACGTGTGGGACGTCGCCGGCATGCGCGGCACCGGCAGCAACACCGTCGTCGCGACGGACCTGTTCGTGCCGGAGCCGCACGTCGCCTACCACCCGATCAACCCGGAGACGGGCGCACCGGAGGGCATGGGCACGCCCACGCACACGCTCACCGCGACGGCCAACGTGCTCGCCCCGCTGGTCGGCACCGCCCAGGGTGCGCTGGAGCTGGTCCAGGAGCTGTTCGGCAAGGGCAAGCCCGTCTTCTACACCGTCCACGGCGCGATCGCGGACTCCCACGGCGCCCGCACGTGGCTGGCCGAGGCCGCCCACCACGTCGACACCGCCTGGCAGCACCTGTGGCGCGTCGTCGACGTGCTCGAACCGGCCCTGGAGCAGCACGCCGACCTGCCCGACGCCGAACGCACCCGCCTCCGCATGCACGCCGCGAGCGCGGTCCGCGAGGCCCGCGCGGGCCTGTCGAAGATCATGGACCTCGGCGGCGCCGGCGCGTTCGCCTCGGCCAACCCGCTGCAGCGCTTCTTCCGCGACTTCGAGACGGGCAGCAGGCACTGGACGGTGAACCCGTTCATCGCCCTGGAGGACCACGGCAGCGCCCTGCTGGGCCGCGCACCCCTGTCCTCGATCGCCCTGTAGGGGTTGGTTGAACTCGGGATAGTTTCGAAATCCACTAGCTGGCTATGCTGGATTCATGACCGCACGCACTGCCAGCGACCTGTTGTTGCAGCTCCAGCTGCTGGGTCGGGACATCGAGCTAGAGGCCGCCAAGCGGCTGGAGCAGGCAGGTACCTCACTGCGCGTCGTCAGCGTGCTGATGTGCGCGGACCAGCACGAGAAGACCCAAGGCGAGCTCGCCGAGCTCGCCTGCCTCGACAAGTCGACCATGGTGCACACGGTCGACGCCCTGGAACGCGACGGCCTGGCCTCCCGCAAGCCGTCGCAGACCGACCGGCGCGCGCGGGTGGTCGAGGTGACCGACTCGGGCCGTGACCTGGTGTCGTCGACCGAGCCGGTGCTGGCGGACCTGTACGACGCGGTGCTCGCGCGGTTGCCGGAGGAGGACCGGGAGCAGTTCCTGCGGTCGTTGAACACGCTGGTGGCGGGGCGGTCGCTGGAGCCGGTGGTGACGGTGGAGCGGGCGCCGCGGAGGCGGTCGGCGCGCTGAGGCTCCGGGCGGGGTCGAGCGGTGAGCTCCGTGGGCGGTGCCGCCTGGGTCGGCGCTGCGGCCTCGCTGACCGGGCTGCCAGGTGCGCCGCGGTCGTTCGACAGCATCTGCACAGCTCACGGGCTTGCTTGAGGAATAGATAGTCTATTCTGAAACCATCTGCTATCGTTTGACCACTGACAAGCCGCGCCCTGACCCAGGGGGATCAAGAACCATGAAATCTCGCTCGCGTTGGATAGCCCTCTTCGTCCTTTGCATTGGCACACTGATGACGATCCTCGACGAGACGATCGTCAACGTGGCTCTGCCCGTCATGCGGGACGAGCTCGGGTTCTCCCAGGGCGGCGTGTCCTGGGTGATCAACGCCTACCTCATCGCCTACGGCGGTCTGCTGGTCTTCGCCGGGCGGCTCGGTGACCTGATCGGGCACAAGAACGTGCTGCTCGCCGGCGTCACGGTCTTCACGGTGGCCTCGGCGGTCGCGGGGCTCTCGCAGAACTCGGTCACGATGGTCGCCGCGCGGTTCGGGCAGGGCGCGGGGGCGGCGCTGATCACGGCGGTGACGCTGGCGCTGATCGTCACGATGTTCACCGAGCCGCAGGAGCAGACCAAGGCGATCGGCTTCTACGGCTTCACCTTCGCGGGCGGCGGGGCGTTCGGCCTGCTCGTCGGTGGTGTGCTCATGCAGCTGACGTCGTGGCACTGGCTGTTCTTCATCAACCTGCCGATCGGTGTCATCAGCGTCATCGCCGGCTGGAAGCTGCTGCCCGGCGGCAAGGGGCTGGGGATCAAGCAGGGGCTGGACGTGACCGGGGCGGCGCTGCTCGTGTCGTCGGTGTCGCTGCTGGTCTACAGCGTCGTCAACGCCGAGCACAGCGGGTGGACCGCGGTCACCACGCTCTCGTACGCCGCCGGTGCGCTCATCCTGCTGACCGGGTTCGTCATCAGGCAGCGGATGGCTCGGGTGCCGCTGTTCAACCTGGGCATCCTGCGCAGCCGGGTGGTGGCCGGCGCGAACATCGTGCAGTTCCTCGTCGTCGGTGCCATGTACGGCGGGTTCTTCCTGGCCACCCAGTACATGCAGCAGATCCACGGCTACTCGCCGCTGCAGGTGGCGCTCGCGTTCCTGCCGATGACCGGCGCGATCGGGTTGTCCTCGCTGTGGCTGATCGGCGTGCTCACGCCGAAGATCGGGGAGCGCGGCCTGCTGCTGCTCGGCCTCGGGCTGTTCCTCGTCGGCGCCGGGCTTCTGGCGCGCACGCCGATCGAGGCCGGATATCTGGTCGACGTGCTGCCCGCGACGCTGTTCCTCGGCTTCGGCATGGGCCTCGGCTACCCGCCGATCCTGTCGCTCGCCATGTCGACGGCCAAGGAGGACGAGGTCGGCGTGATCTCCGGCCTCGCGAACTCCACCGGCCAGGTCGGCGGCGCCATGTGGGTCGCGGTCGTCGGGTCCGTGATCGGGTCGGTCGCGGTGTCGGCGGGCGGGACCGGGTCGGTGGCCGCGGTCAACTCCGGGCTCATGTACGGCAGCTTCGTGATGATCGGGATCCTGGCCGCGGCGGTGCTGGTGACGCTGTTCGTCATCGGCAGGGTCAAGACGCCCGCTGATGGCGAGAGCACGGCTCCGGCGCTGGTGCACTGAGTTTCCCGGTACAACCGGACGAGAGGCCGCCCACTCGGGCGGCCTCTTCTCGTTGGCGGGTATCACACGTGGGCGCGGCCGTCGAGATCCATGTTGAGAATTTTAGAAACAACTGACGGCGACTGATGTGATACGTTTCACATTGTTGGGCTATCTAAAGCGGTCAACCGCTGTCAAACACCACGTCAATTGCAGTCGTTCTGTCTGGTTGAGCGCTGTTTGGCGTGGTCGGAACGGACCAGTCTTGCGCTGCTCCGTATGCTGAGATGCGCACGTGGACCTGGGTGTCGCTCGGGCCGGTTGACTGAGTACCCTGCTCGTCAACCGCATTGCATGATCATCTAGTGTTGGTCGTGCCGTTCTTGCGGTGCTATCTTTCCGTCGCCAATTCAGGTGGTCGTGGAGCGTTGTGAAGCTGAAGAACGTGCCTGACACAAATTACAAGACAATTCGGTCCCGCCTCACCGGTGTTGTCGTTGTTCCCAGCATCGTGCTTCTGGTGATGTGGGTGCTGTTCTCGTCCTACACCGTGTTCGACGGGCTGTACCTGCGCCTGGTCGCCTCCGGTGTCCGGGACGCGTCCATTCCGGCCGTGCAGTCGTTCGCCTCCCTGCAGAAGGAACGCGAGCTCAGCATGACGAGCCTGAGCCGGCCGGGTTCCGGGGTCACCGCCCTGCAGAAGCAGTGGCAGGAGACCGACTCCGACCTGAACACGATGAAAAACGCGTTCAACGGCCTCGCCGCCCAGGCGCCGCAGGAGGTCGTGGACGCGATCAACAAGCTCAACGGGCTGCTGGACCAGCTGCCGCAGCAGCGCGCCGTGCTGGAGGCGGGCACCGCCGACAAGGCCGAGGTCTACCGCTTCTACAACAGCGTCCTCGACGCCGGCGCCTCGCTCTACAACACCCAGGCCCGCATCGTGCCCGACGCACCGACGGTGCAGGGCGCGCTCGCCGCCGTGCAGTACTTCCAGGCCGCCGACGCGATGTCGCGGGCGGGCTCCGTCGCCGCCGGTGCGCTCACGGCCGGCCGGTTCACGCCCGAGGACCACCGCGAGTTCGTCTACCTCGTCGGCGCCTACCGCTCGTCGCTGGCCGCCATCGAGCCCAACGCGCTGAAGGAAGTGCGCGACCACTACCAGCGCGTCGTCGTCAGCCAGCCCTGGCAGCAGCTCGTCACACTGGAGAACCGGCTGCTGCAGAACGCGGAACGGCCCATCGGCCAGTCCGTGGGCGCGGCCGACTGGGAGTCCGCGAGCCGCGCCGTGTCGGCCGAGCTGACGACCCTGGTGCAGGAGCAGTCCATCGGTGCGGTCAACGTGGCGCTGGAGAACGGTGACGACAAGTTCAACACCGTCCTCATCGGCAGCCTCGTCGCCCTGCTCGCGGTCATCGCCGGCATCTTCGTCGCGGTCCGCATCTCCAACCGCCTGGTCAACAAGGCCTTGATCGTCCGCCTGACCAACCTGAAGAGCGACTCGCTCAAGCTCGCCCACGAGCGCCTGCCCGACATCGTCGAGCGGCTGCGCGAGGGCAAGCACGTCGACGTCGCCGCCGAGGTCCCCTCGCTCGACTACGGCAACGACGAGATCGGCCAGGTGGCCGACGCGTTCAACGCCGCGCAGTACACCGCCGTCGCCGCGGCCGTGAAGGAGAGCCAGACGCGTGAAGGCGTCAACCGGGTCTTCCTCGACATCGCGCGCCGCAACCAGGGCCTGGTGCACCGCCAGCTGAAGATCCTGGACCGGCTGCAGCACGAGGAGGAGAACCCCGAGCAGCTCGACGCGTTCTTCCAGCTCGACCACCTCGCGACCCGCGCCCGCCGCAACGCCGAGAACCTGATCATCCTCACCGGGGAGCAGCCCGGCAGGCAGTGGCGCAAGCCCGTCCGCATGCTCGACGTGGTGCGCGCCGCGGTCGCCGAGACCGAGCAGTACGCGCGGGTCAAGGTGAACCCGGTGCCCGAGGTGGCGCTGACCGGTGCCGCCGTCGCCGACACCATCCACCTGATCGCCGAGCTCGTCGACAACGCGACCTCGTTCTCACCGCCGCGCTCGCAGGTCGAGGTCCACACCAGCGAGGTCCCGCAGGGCATCGTCGTGGAGATCGAGGACCAGGGCCTCGGCATCAAGGCGGAGGACCGCGAGCAGCACAACCAGATGCTGGCCGCGCCGCCGGACTTCGAGGCGATGCGCCTGCGCGGCGAGTCGCGCCTGGGCCTGTTCGTCGTCGCCCGCCTCGCCGCCCGCCGCGGCATCCGCGTCGAGCTGCGCGAGTGCTCCTCCGGCGGCACGATCGCGCTGGTGCTGATCCCCGCCGAGCTGCTCGCGGGCGACACGAGCGCGGTGGACCCGCAGGACGTCCCGCAGCTGCCCAGGCCCTCCTACCGCCAGCAGGCGCAGCAGGTCCGGCCGGAGACCACCGTGCCGCAGGCGCGTCCGTCGACGGAGTCGGGCTCCGAGCTGGACCAGTTCTGGGCGGGCGCCTCGACCAAGGGGCAGGTGACGGTCGCCGGCACCGACGGCCCCGAGCTGTCCCGCGCCCACACCGAGAGCTGGCCCGCCGAGAACACCGCGACCGCCGCGACCGCCGAGGAAGGTGGGGAGATGCGTCGTCAGGACGAACGACCCCAGCTGCCGCGCCGGCAGCGGCAGCAGCACCTCGTTCCTCAGCTGGCGAACGACGACCTGCGCCAAGACCCCGACCACACCGAGTTCGACGCCGAGGAACGGGCCGAACGGGCCCGCCACGGCCTGTCCGCCTTCCAGCGCGGCGCTCAGGACGCGCGGGCGACGGACCCCGAACTCGAACCGTGATGCGCACTGGGACACCGGAAACCGAAAGGCGATTTCCCATGGAAGAGATGACCGGCGGGCAGGCCAAGCTGAACTGGCTGCTGGACGACCTCGTGAGCAGAGTGGTGGGTGCTCGGCACGCGGTGGTGCTCTCCGCTGACGGTCTGCTGCTGGCCCGTTCTCCCGAACTGTCCAAGGACGACTCCGACCACCTCTCCGCGATGGCGTCGGCGTTCCAGTCGCTCGCCCGCGGCACCGGCAGGCACTTCGGTGGCGGCCAGGTGCGGCAGACCATCGTCGAGATGGAGCGCGCCTACCTGTTCGTCACCGCCGCCGGACAGGGCGCCTGCCTCGCGGTCGTCGGTGACGAGGACGCGGACATGGGCATGATCGCCTACGAGATGAACATGCTCGTGAAGCGCGTGGGCAGCTACCTGTCCACCGCGCCGCGCACCCCGCTGCCCACCGCGCTCGGGTTGTCATGACCATCCACTCGGGAGACTGGTGGTACGACGAGGCGGCCGGTCCACTGGTCCGCCCGTACGCGCTGGTGAGCGGCCGCACCCGGCCGGTGTGGGGCGATCTGCACCTCACGACCCAGGTGCGGGCCATCCGCACCTCGAACGACCCCGGCTCGCTCTCGGTGGAGCACACCGAGATCATGAAGCTGTGCCGCAAGCCGCTGTCCGTCGCGGAGGTGGCCGCCTACCTGCACGCGCCGCTGGTCGTGGTGAAGGTGCTGCTGAGCGACCTGATCCAGCGCGGGGACGTCATCACCCGCGACCCGTCGCGGATGGCGACCGCGATGGACATGAACCTACTGCAGAAGGTGCTGGATGGTGTCCGTGCAATCTGACCAGCGCGGCGACGACCTCGTCGTCCCCGTCGCCGTCAAGATCGTCGTCGCCGGCGGTTTCGGTGCCGGCAAGACCACGATGGTCGGGTCGGTCAGCGAGATCACCCCGTTGCGGACCGAGGAGCTCCTCACCGCGGCGGGTGAGGAGATCGACGACATCGTCGGCGTCGAGGGCAAGAACACCACGACGGTCGCGCTGGACTTCGGTCGCATCACGATCAACCCCGAGCTGGTGCTCTACCTGTTCGGCACGCCGGGTCAGGACCGGTTCTGGTTCATGTGGGACGAACTGGCGTCGGGCTCGATCGGCGCGGTGGTGCTCGTCGACACCCGCCGGCTGGAGACCGGGTTCGCCGCGATCGACTTCTTCGAGCGCAGGCAGATCCCGTTCGTGGTCGCCGTGAACTGCTTCGACGGCAGCTACTCCTACACCGAGGCGGAGGTGCGCCACGCCCTGGACGTCACCGACTCGGTGCCGCTGATGCTGTGCGACGCACGGGACCGCGAGTCGGCGAAGGCGGTGCTGGTGCGGGTGATCGAGCACGCGATGAACCGCATCAGCGTGCCTGCCTGAGCTGTTGTCGTAGTGCGGAAGGCCCCCTCGGCCGGTGACTCCGAGGGGGCCTTCTCGCGTCAGCGGACCTGGTCGAGCCGGGCGCGGAACGGGCGCAGCACCGCCGGCGCCTCCGTCAGGCGGTAGCCGGGCACGCGTTCGGGGTGCTTCGCGATGCTCGCGAGCGTCTCGGCCACGTACTCGAGGTGGCTGCGGGTGTAGACGCGGCGGGGGATCGCCAGGCGCACCAGCTCGAACGGCGCCGGCGTGAGCAGCTCGCCGGACTCGTTGATCTCGCCGAGGTAGAGCGACCCCAGCTCGGCACACCGCACACCGCCCGCCAGGTACAGCTCCGAGGCCAGCGCATGACCGGTGAACTGGTGTGACGGGATGTGCGGCAACAACCGGCCCGCGTTGAGGTAGACCGCGTGCACACCCGTCGGCGTGACACTGTCCACACCGGCCTCGCGCGCGCACTGGGCGAGGTAGGCGGTGGCGTCGGCACGTTCCTTGAGGTACGCCGGGTGCGTGACCTCCATCAGGCCCTGCGCGCACATGTCCAGGTCACGCCCGGAAAGCCCGCCGTAGGTGCGGAAACCCTCGGTGGCGATCAGCAGCAGCTCGCACTGCTTGGCCAGCTCGGTGTCCGCGAGCGCGAGCATCCCTCCGATGTGGACGATGCCGTCCTTCTTCAGGCTCACCACGCACCCGTCGGCCAGCCGGAACGCCAGCTTCGCCACGTCGCGCGGGGAGTGGTCGCGGTAGCGCTCCTCCCGCTGCGTGACCAGCCACGCGTTCTCGGCGAACCGGGCCGCGTCGAGGAAGAACGGCACCCCGAACCGGCGGCACAGCGCGCTCACGGCCTCGAGGTTCGCCATCGACACCGGCTGCCCGCCGCCGCCGTTGTTCGTGATCGTCATCAGCACCAGGCCGACGTCCTCCGGCCCCGCCAGCACCGCCTCCAGCGCGACGAGGTCGATGTCGCCCTTGAACGGCGCGTCGCTGTCGAGGTCCGCGGCCTCCGGGCAGGGCAGGTCCCGCACCACGGCACCGACCAGCTCGACGTTCGCGCGGGTCGTGTCGAAGTGCGTGTTGCCGACGGACAGCTGACCCGGCTTGAGCAGCGCGGAGAACAGGATCCGCTCGGCCGCGCGCCCCTGGTGCACCGGGAAGATGTGCGGGAAGCCGGTGAGCTCCTCGGCGACCTCCCGGAACCGGAAGAACGACCGCGCACCCGCGTACGTCTCGTCGCCGCGCATCCCGGCCGCCTGCTGCTCGGCCGACAACGCACCGGTGCCGGAGTCGCTCAGCAGGTCGATCGTGACGTCGTCGGCCGTCAGGTTGAACTGGTTGTAACCGGCCTCGGCGTACCGGCGCTCGCGGTAGTCGCGGGTGGTGATGGGGATGGGCTCGACGACCTTGATGCGGTACGGCTCCACGACACTTGCCTTCTTTCCTCGTGCTGCGGCACTACAACGACATGGCTGTGGTTCGGGGAGGGGTCACGTCGTAGGCCTCGGAGGACAGGTAGACGGTGACACCGGGACGCGGCCTGCCCAGGCGCAGCGAGATGTGGGCGATCAGCCCCACGCCCTCACCGAGCGGCCGCTGCACGATGCTCGCGAGCGCCAGCACGAACGGCGCCGGGTCGAGCCCGCACCTGGCCATGACCGCGAGGACGCGCTCACACGCCTCCAGGTCGTCCTGCACGTAGTCGCGCACCGGGATGTAGACCGAGTAGCCACCCGGCCGGTCGGTGTCGCCGGCCATGAAGTTGTAGGCCGACATCAGCGGCCGCCGGTCGAACGTGGAGGTGCCGGCACCGGCGATCGCGGCGACGTCCTCCAGCAGCTGGAGGTCCACGTCGGGCACCGCGGCCGCGGCGGCCAGCACGTCGGCGACCCCGGCGGAGTCGTGCGACACGTAGGTCTTCACCCGCGCGCGGTCGTCGTCCTTGAGGTCGAGTGCGAAGAAGGAGAACCGGTCGAGGCCGTCACGTCGCAACGCGTGCCGCGCCACCGTGGGGAAAGCCGAGTGGAGGCCGAGCCGGTCCAGCGCCGTGCGGACGAGCTCGGTGCCGTGCCCGGGACCGCGGACCTCGGGGTTGAGGTAGACCTTGATGACCGGCTGCGCGTCGATCCCGACGATCAGCGAGTACCAGAACGCGAACGCCCCCTGCGGGTCCTCCGGCAGGAACAGGTCGCGCACCTGGTCGAGCCGCCGCAGGTCGAGCCGGTGCTTCTCGGCGAGCCGGTCGAGCACCTCGAGCGCGGCGGTCAGGTTGGCCCGCCGGTCCGGCTGCTCGGCGATCGACTCGACGATCATCCTGACCGCCGGCCGTTCGTTCCTGCCCAAAGCGACGGAGAATTCAACAGGCGTGTGGTCATCGGCGACGAATGAGGGCCACAACGGATCGGCGGACAGTGGCCGCAGTGCGCCGGGGCCCAATGCGTCACCCAGCAGTTCGCTCGAACTGCCCGTCGAATCCGACAATCCAACAGCGCGCAACAGGCTCTGCAGTTGCCCAACAGCGAAATCGCGCAGCGTGAAGTCTGCCGTGCTCAAGACAGGGTCTCCTGATCGGCCGGGGAATCAGGGCAGGGCACAGTCCGGTCGGAGTGGAATGGCTGACGCTGAATTCTCTCAACTCACCACATGCCCAGGTCAAGGTCCAAGGGGGTTGCATGGGGCACTCTGCGCTGTGATGAAGGTTGCACTACTCGGCCTATTGACGTGAGCGCGAATGCGCTTCTCGAACAGTGTTCGGTTGCGCGAACTGGCGAATTGTGTTCCGAGTGGCGCTGTGCTAGTTGCGCGAGTGGTTTCGCAGAGTGAGTAGTTTGCGCTGCTAACTGGTTGTGTGGTATTGCGCTCGCGGGAAAGCAAACAAGGGGCGCCCGGTTGTCCGGACGCCCCTTGTGTCGGTATTCGTACCGGGACCGCGAGGCGGTGTCCGGAGTGGGTGGTGACGTTGTTGGAGGGCGGCCGTGCGGGTCGAGGGCCGCTGGTGGTGTTCGTGGTTGTTGCGCCTGGATGGCGCGGGTTCGCGCGCTGGACCTGGCTGGGGGAGCTGCCCCAGCCAGGCTCGGTAGGAGCGCCAAGGAGGGTGACGACCGCGCCCGCCGTGCCCGCGCTCACCGCTTCTCGGCGACGTTGCCGGTCACCGAGCCTGCATGTCCCGTTTTGAGCGCCGGTTCTAGCCGGGCAGCTCGCTGCAGGCGCGCGGCTGGCGTGTCATCGGGTGGCGCCGCGTCAGCTGCGCACGTGATCACCGTCCGCCGGCGACGTTCGTGGCTACCTCGCTTGTCCTGCTTCGCGCGTTGGCCTCGCCTGGGCAACTGCCGAGCGGGCTCGGTCGGCGTGCCGTCGAGGTGACGATCGCGCCCGCCGTGCCCAGGCTCACCGCCTGTCGGTGACATTTCCGGTCACCGAGCCTGCTTGTCCCGTTTGGAGCGCCGATTCTAGCCGGGCAGCTTCGCAGCAGTCGTGCGGCTGGCGCGTCATCGGGGGTGGCGCCACGTCAGCTGTGCACGTGACCACCGTCCGTCGGCGACGTTCGTGGCTACCCTGCTTGTCCTGCTTCGCGTGCTGGTCCTGGCCTGGGCAACTGCCGAGCGGGCCCGGTCGGCGCGCCAGCGGGGTGACGCCCGTGCCCGCCGTGCCCGCGATCACCGTGTGCGAGCGACGTTCCCGGTCACCGCGCCTGCTTGTCCCGCTTCGCGCAGCGGTCCTGGCCGGGGCAGCTGCGCAGCAGCCTCACCACCGGCGCGGCGTCGATCACGGCCGGTGGATTCGTCGCTCCCCCCGGCCACTGCACCGAGATCGACATCGACGACGCGTTGTTGCTGTAGTCCTTCTCCAGCAGGGCGCGGTCGGGGTTGGCGACGTTGACCACGTCGTAGACGCCGGACGGCACCTTGGTCAGGTCGAGCCACTGGAAGTCGACCGTGTGCTTGTAGTCGTCGCCGGAGCCGACGGAGATGCCGAACATGACGTCCAGTGCGGCCGGGTTGTGGTGTTCGCACATGTGGCCGTTGAGCTGGCCTGCCAGGTTGCCGGCGGGGGTTGCCGGGTCGAGCGGGCGGTTCGGGAGGTCGTCGCGCACGTCGTAGCGGTCGCCGATGCAGAACCCGTTCTTGCGGTCCGTCACGACCACGTTGCCGTCGGGGGTGCGCAGCTGGAAGTACTCGAAGTTGAGCAGGTGCCAGTGTTCGTGCGACTCGGCGGGTTCGTAGTAGGCGCTGGAGAACGTCTCCCGGTTGGCCTCGCGGTAGGTGCGGGGGATGGAACCGTCCTCGCCGGACTGGATCGCCTGGCGCACCTTCATCGTGGGCATGTCGTGGTTGTCGCGGTGGGCGTGCAGCAGCAGGGGGCCGTCGCCGATGTTGTCGATCGAGGTGGTGAACCGGAGGCGGACGGCCTCGACCCGGCCGCGGCCGTCCGGTGCGCACTGGCCGCGGGGCTTCGAGGCGTCCCGCACCAGGCAGACGTCCCAGTCCCGGCAGGAGGCCGGGTTGCCGGTGAAGCCGCCGGGGCAGCCGATCGGTGCCTGCCGCAGGTCGGGCAGCAGCTGGGTCGAGCCGGCGTGCACCTGCTGGGAGGACACGAGAGTTGCTGCGGTGACCGTGAGTGCGGTGATCACCGCGCCGATTCTGCTGACCATGCGTCGATCTCCTGAGGCGTGGGTCTCCTGGCGGTGCGCAGGAGGCGGTCGGTCACCGCGTTGGCGAGCTCGACGCTCGAGTTCCAGCTGGTGACGTTCGGGTAGACGTGGGCGGTGGTGGCGAGCAGCAGCCGGGTGCCGGGCACCTCCACGGCGGGCCGGTCGGTCAGGTAGCCCAGCGGGTACACGGGTTCGACGAACGGCGCCTTGAACACGCGCACCTCGTCGACGTCCGCCGGCTCCACACCGGGGTACAGGTCCAGCAGCTGCGAGGTCCACCGCGACGCGATGGCGTCCGGGTCCTCGCGGTACAGCGCGGACTCCCGGTCGGTGTAGCGCATGACGTACACCAGGTGCCGGCCGTCGTACGGTTCGGTGCCCGACAACGCGGACATCTCGATCACGCCGTCGAAGTCCGTGCCCGAGCGCAGCACCGGCGCCCAGTAGTGCCCCGACAACGGCTTGCGGAGGAAGAACAACGCGTTGACCACGCCCTGGTAGCGCAACCGGACCTCGGGCAGCCGCGCGGCCAACGAGGAGTCCGCGATCTCGCGCAACGCCGGCAGCGGCACCGTGGAGACCGCGTGGTCCGCCTCGACCACCGAACCGTCCGCCAGCGTGACGAACACGCGGTCGCCCGCCGTCTCCAAGCGCGCAACGGGAGCCGACGTGCGCACGACCCCGCCACGGTCCTCAATGGACGCCCGCAACGCGTCGATCACGCTCTTGTAGCCACCGACCGGGTAGCCGCGCACCGAGTCGTTGCTCTCGCGGCCCAGGCGCTGCCACAGGTACAGCGCGGGCACGTCACCGAACGCGGACCCGAACTTCGCACCGAACATCGGCGCGAGCAGCGTGGTCCACACCGCGTCGCCGTACAGGCCGCGCAACCAGTCCTCGGTGCGCAGCCGGTCGAGGTCCTCGCCCTTGCCCAACCGCCGCAGCAGCAACGAGACCACGCCGAACCGCACCCGGTCCACCAGGCTCAGCGGCCGGAACCGCAGCAGGTCCAGCGCGGAGTTGAACGAGTGGTGGCGGCCCTCGACGACCATTCCCATGGTCGTGCGCTGCCAGCCGATGCTCTCGCGCAGCCCGACCTCGTCCAGCAGGCCGAGCAACGCGTCGTCGGTCGGCATCACGCAGTGGTAGAAGCGCTCCACCCACCGGCCGCGCGACGGGAAGAACGTGCCGAGCCCGCCGAGCTGGTCGCTGCTCTCCAGCAACGTCACCGGCAGCCCGGCCCGCACGAGCCGGTGTGCGGTGGCGAGGCCGCAGACACCTCCGCCGATCACGACCACGTTGCGCACAGGAACGGCCATCAGAGCTTCCGGTAGGGCACGGGCGCGAGGCGGTCACGCGTGAGCAGCACCAGGTACTGGGTCAGCGTCCGGCCGAGCCGGAGCTTGCTGGAACCGGGCTTGCGGTCGTAGCGCAGCCGGAACGGGATCTCGCTGACCACCGGGCCGCAGTGGCGCAGCTTCATCAGCAGCTCGACCATGCACGCGAACCCGCGCTCCTCGACCAGCCGCTCGCCCCAGTGGGCGGCGGCCCTGCGCAGCAGGCTCACCCGGTAGGCGCGGTAGCCGCAGGTGAAGTCCTGGATGCCGTCGAAGTGCAGCACCCGACCGAACACCACGCGGGCGCCGCGCGACAGCACCCGGCGCCAGCGCGGTGCCGTGGAGTCGTCACCGCCGCCGACGAAGCGCGAGCAGATCACCACGTCCGCACCGGCCGCGATCTCCCGCAGCAGCGCGGGGATCAGGCCGGGGTCGTGCGTGTCGTCGGCGTCCATCACGACCATCACGTCGCCCTCGGCCGCCGCGTCGAGCACCGCCCGCAGTCCTGATTGGACGGCCTGGCCGAGACCGAGGTTCACCGGGTGGCGCACCAGCCGGACGTCGAGCCCGCGCACGCCCGCCACGCAGTCGCCGGTGCCGTCGGACGAGCCGTCGTCGACCACCCACACGGTGATCCGGTCGGCGAGCTCGACCGCGGCGATGCGCCGCAGCAGCGGCGGCAGCGCGGCCGCCTCGTTGTAGGCGGGGAGCACGACGTGCACGTCGCCGCACGGCCGGACGTCGTCCTGCGGGGCCTGGGCGGTCTGCACGACCTGCGGTCTGCACGGCCTGGACGGTCGTGGCCGGTTGCCCGGCCGATCGCCGGACACCGTTTTCGCCGACTCTCACTCAATGCCCCCACTTCGGTGGCTCGCGGTTGGTGGCATGAATTATTGACACGACGTGCTAAAGCTTTTGAGACGACCCTGGCGTAGATCAGGGAAGTAGTACGCCGAAAGCTCACCAACCGCATTCACTCAGCACACCGAAGAGGGAAATTTGATACCCGAAGAGCTGAATTCCGCTCGTTCGTTAACTCTTTCGTGTCGCTGTGCCGTCCCAACTCCTTCGATCGGATGATCTTCAATGAGGCGACTCTCGGCGGTGGCCGTTCCCGCCGCACCACCGCAGGCGGACGAGGTCGGGCGGACTGAGCACCGGCGCCCGCCGCGGCGCGAGGACAGAGGGCGGCGCCGCCGGACGCGAGACCTGCTCAGCCGGGTGAACGCGGTGGCCGTGCTGCTCGGCCTGGCCGACGCCGCCACGCTGACCGCGGAGCGTGGACCGCCGGCTCGGCTGGGCCTGGGCCGCCGGGATCGCGGTCACCGTGCTCGGCATCAGGGCGGCCTGGCGGCTCTACCGCAGGAGGCTGTGGCTGTCGTGGCTGCAGGACCTGCCCGGTCGGCGGCGAGCACGGCGCTGGCGTTCGCGCTGCTCACCGTCGTCGGCCTGGTGAGCACCGCGCCGGCGGCCGACGGCGCGCCGCCGACCTGGTGCTGGCCGCGGTCGCGCTGGTCGTGCTGTCGCCGGTGATCGGCCTGTGCGCGCTCGCGGTGCTGGTCGAGAGCGGGCGCCCGCTGTTCTTCCGGCAGGTCAGGGTGGGGATGGACGACCGCACGTTCGTCCTCTACAAGATCCGCAGCGTCCGCCAGTCGGGTGAGGACGACTCCCAGGTGCGCTGGTCGGTCGAGGGCGACTCGCGGGTGGGCCCGGTCGGCCGGTTCCTGCGCCGCACCTCCCTCGACGAGCTGCCCCAGCTGTGGAACGTCCTGCGCGGCGACATGTGCGTGGTCGGGCCACGCCCGGAGCGTCCCGGTTTCGTTCGCGAGTTCTCCGCAATTCACGAGCTATATTGGGCGCGCCATCGCGTTCCCACCGGACTGACGGGACTTGCTCAGGTGCACGGGTTGAGGGGTGACACCTCGATCGCCGACAGGTCTCGATACGACAACTACTACATCGCGAACTGGTCGCTGTGGCTCGACCTGAGGATTCTACTGATGACGGCAGGTGAGTTGTGTTGTCGCAGAAATCGCTGATCCGTCGATTCGCCGGCGTTGTTCTCGTGTTGTTGTCCACCGCGTGCTCGGTCAGCGCGGCGAGCGACCCGATCGTCACCGGGCCGGTGCCGAAACCGCTCGCGCCGTGCGCGTGGTGGTACGGCATCGGCGACTCGCCGGCGGCCTGGGAGATCCGCGAGGCGGCCAAGCACTACGACGTGGTCGTTCTCAACGCCTGGGAGACCTCGGCGATGCGGCGGCTGCACGACCTGAACCCGAAGGTCAAGGTGCTGGTGTACAAGGACTTCTCCAGCACCCGCAACTACGCCGGCGCGGTCGAGGGTGACCGCGACTCCAAGTACCTGCCCACCGGCATCGGGTACCACGCCGCGCAGCAGCAACACCCGGACTGGTTCGCGACCGACACGAACGGCAAGCGCATCGAGTGGGCCGGCTACCCGAAGCACTGGCAGATGACCGTGTGGAACAAGGCCTACCAGGAGGCCTGGACCAAGGCGGTCGTCGCCGAGGTGGTGCGCGAGGGCTGGGACGGCGTGCTGGCCGACAACGACTTCAGCTCGTTGCGCTACTACTCGCCCGCGGTGATCGCGGGCACGTCCGACACCGCGGGCACCGACCGGTTGCTGCGCGAAGGTCTGGACGGCTTGCTGCAGCTCTCCGGCGACGCGCTGGAGAAGGCCGGGAAGATGCTGGTGCCCAACGTCTCGGAGTCGCAGCTGACGCCGGGGCGCTGGTCGGCGCACTCCCGGTACTCGGGGGCGATGGAGGAGAACTTCGGCCTGCGCGGCGACAACGGCGCCGGTGAGCTGATCACGTTCAAGGGCAACCAGTTCAAGGAGCAGCGCGCGCAGGCCGCGCTCGGCGAGTCGTGGCTGCTGCTGATCACGCACACGAAGTCGGACCAGGAGGAACGCGTCGGGTACGCCTCCGCCGCGTTGCTCGCGAGCCCGCACACCTGCTGGACCCAGGCCGACCCCAGCTACAAGAGCCCCTACTGGTCGATCTACCAGGACGCGCGGCTGGGCGAGGCGGTCGAGGCGGCCAACCGGCTGCCCAGCGGGGCGTGGACCCGCCGCTTCAGCAACGGCTGGGTGGCGGTGAACCCGACGAAGGCGGCCGTGCGGCTGACCCCGCCCGCGGGCCTGGTGACGTTGCGGGGCGAGCCGGTGGCGCCGGAGACGGACCTGCCTCCGGCGGACGCGGCCGTCTACGTCAACGCGCCGAAGAAGTGAGCTTGCGGTAGAGCTCGAGGTGGCGGCGGGCGCACACCTCGGGGGTGAACCGTTCGCGCGCCCGCATGGCCAGGGCCTGGCCGGTGCGGCCGGGCTCGGGGTCGGCGAACAGCGCGGCCAGCTTGGCCGCGAGCGCGGCCACGTCACCGGCACGCGGGCAGTCGTCGGCGGGCACGCCCAGCATGTCCGCGACCCCGCCGGTGTCCGTGGCGAGCACCGGTTTGCCGGCCGCCATGGCCTCGGCGACGACGAGCGGCTGCTGTTCCATCGTGGACGGCAGCACCAGCGCGTCGTGCTCGCGCAACAGGTCCGGGACGTCGGTGCGGAACCCGAGGAACCGCACCCGGTCCTGCAGCCCGCGCCGGGTCACCCTGCCCTCCGCCTGCGTCCGTTGTGGACCGTCACCGACGACCGTGAGCGTGGCGTCAGCCGGCATCGTGGTCTCCAGGGCGTCCAGCAGGTTCAGCAGGCCCTTGCGTTCCACGAGCAGGCCCACGAACGCGAGCTTGCGCACGGGCGCCGTGGGTGGGTGCGCCTCGCCGACGTCCACGCAGTTGTCGATGTGGGTCATCCGGTGCGGCGGCACGTAGAGGCGTTCCCGCAGGAACCGGCCCATCTCCCTGGCCGGGACCACGGTCCGGTGCACGACCCTGGCGACCGCGGCGTCACCGGCGAGCACCGCGCGGGTGTACGGCGACGGCGGCATCGACCCCCGCACGCACCGGAACCACGCCTCGTCCACGTCGTCGGGCACGCCGTGGTAGGTGTGCACGATCTTGGTGCCCCCGGTCGCGAGACCGGCGCTGACCAGTCCCGACCGCCGGTCCTGGGCGTGCACCACGTCCGGGCGCCACGCCCTGATCGCCGCGCGCGCCTGCCGGGCCGCCCGCATGTCGCCCTTGCTGGGGACCAGAATCTCCTCGAAGTACGGGTCGACCAGCTCCGCACCGCGCCGGGGCCGCGGGCCGAACACCCGCACCTCGGCGTCATCGGACTTGGCCAGCGCGGCGGCCAGGCGCACCGTCACATCCACCGGGCCCCCGCTGTCCTGGGTGAGCAGGTAGGCGATCCGTGTCATTCTCGTCCTCTCCGGGACAGCAGTTGCTCGGTGAGCGTCACGATCCGGTCGGTCATGCGCTCGCGGTCGAACAGGTTCTCGGCGCGGAGGCGGCCGCGTTTTCCCTCGGCGGCGGCGAGCTCGCGGTCGGTGAGGCGCAGGGCAATCGCTTGCGCCAGCGCGGTGACGTCGCCCGCGGGCACGACCTCGCCCGCGTCGCCGATGCTCTGCCGGACGCCTTCGACGTCGAACGCGACCACGGATCGGCCGCACGCCATGGCTTCCAGCGGGACCAACGCCATGCCCTCGGCGCGCGAGGGCAGCACCACGACGTCGGCTCGGGTGTAGAAGTCGGCGACCGCGGTGCTGTGGCCGTGCCAGTACACGCTCGGGTGGTGCTGTGCTCGCAGGGTTTCGGCCATCGGTCCGTCGCCGACGATCAGCAGCTGGGCGTCCGGGACTCGGCGCACCACCTCCGGCCACGCTTGCAGCAGCAGGTCCTGGCCCTTCTGGTGGGCGATGCGGCCGACGCACACCGCGGTCGGGGCTTCGTGCTCGTGGTGCCGTGGACGTAGTTGCCGGGTGTCGACGCCGTTGCACACGACCTCGGCCTCCGCCGTCACCCCGGTGGCGCGGCCGGCCGCGAGCTCGTCGTCGCTGACGCAGACCAGCAGGTCGGTCCAGCGGGACGCGAGCCTCTCCCAGCGGTGGCAGGCGGTGCGCAGCAGTCCGCCGGCGATCCGGAACGACCACAGGTGCGGCTGGAACAGGGTGGGCACGCGACCGCGCAGCACCAGCCTGGCCAGGCCGGCCTTGGAGCTGTGCAGGTGCACGACGTCCGGGTCGGCGTTCCTGAGCGTTCTGCGCAGGGACAGCAGCTCGCGTGCGGTGTTCGGTCCCGGCGCGCGGGTGGCGTGCCAGTCGAGGACCGGGATTCCACGTTCCTCTGCTTGGTCGGCGAGCCATCCGTCCGCGGGACAGGCGATCACGACGTCCCAGCCGCGGTCGAGCTGGGCGCGGGCGAGCTCCAGCACCACGACGGCGACACCGGCCTCGACCGGTTGCGTCACGTGGACGACCTTCACGTGCGCTCCTTGAGTCCGATGAGGACGGTGCGGTTGAGGGGCAGCACGACCGCGCAGTAGGCGGCGAGCAGCAGGAGACCGGTCGCGGCGAGGCTCAGGACGCTCGCGGGGCCCGGCAGGACCGTGCTGAGTGCGAGGCTCGTGACGGCACCGGCCGCCACCGTGGCGGTCGTGCGGGCCAGGCGGGGGAGGGGGACGGCGAGGCCGTTGCGGTGCAGCACCAGCCAGGTCACCGGGACCAGCAGCCACACCGTGACGGCCTGGGTGACCGCGACGGCCTGAGGTCCGTGCGCGGTCGTGAAGACCAGCGCGGTCACGAGGGTGACGAGGTGGGCGGCTTCGAGGGCGAGGTACTGGCGGGCGTGGCCGGCCGCCCTGATCACCTGGTACCAGACGTGCAGCAGCCCCAGCCCGAGTCCGTAGCCGCACAACGGGGTGAGGATCCGCGCGGCGTCCGCCCACTGCTGCCCGAGCAGCGTGATCCCGTCGGGCCGCAGCGCGACCGTGACGTACAGGCCACCGGTGACCACCAAGGTCGCCGTCGTGAACCGGTGCAGCGTCTCCGGCAGCTCGTCGCGCTGTCCACCTCGGACCTGCGCGGCGCAGATCGGGAACAGCACCCCGCCCAGCACGACCGCGACCATGATGTAGGGCACCCAGGCGATCCGGAATGCGAGCGAGTACCCGCCGACCGCCTCCGGGCCGAGGACGTGCCCGATGGCGAGGTAGTCGACGTTGATCAGCAGCACCGCGATCAACGCGCCGGGGCCGACGACGGCCATCCAGCCCGCGGCCTCCCGGGCAGCCTCGCGGTCCCAGACCGGCCGGATCCGCGCGCCCGCGACGACCGCGAGCGCCGGTTGCGCCACTGCCGTGCAGAGCAGGCCGAGGACGAACGCGGTCGGCCCGACCCTCTGGGCGGCCAGCGTGACAGTCACCGCCGCACCGAGCAGCATGCCGCCCGCGTCCGGCAGCATCCGCCGCCGGAAGTCGAGGTCGCGGTGCATCAAGGCCATCTGCACGCCGCCCGCCGCGGTGAACGGCAGCGTGAGCGCCGCGAGCCTCAGCAGCCCGGCGGCGTCAGGGGCCCCGAACGCCTGCGCGACGGGGTTTGCCGCGCTGATCACCGCGACGGCCAGGACGGTTCCGGCCGCGACGCTCATCGTGAGCACGGTGCCCGCGGTCGTCTTCGGGTCCCGTCCGGTGCGGCTGATGATGTCGTAGACGCCCATGGCCTGGACGACCTGGCCGATGTTGACGATCGACACGACCAGCGCCACCGCGCCCAGGTCGGCCTCGGTGAGGAAGAGCGCCAGCGCCAGCGTGACGACGATCTGGCTGCTCTTGCTCACCAGGTTGACCGCGAAGAGCCACAACGAGCCCCGCACCGCCACGTCGGTCATGTGACGCGCCGGGCGTGCCTGACCGCGAACACCGCGAGCACCAGCCACGCCGCCACGACCGCCGCCCCGTCGAGGGTGACGCTCGCCCGTGCCCCCAGGGCCGCTTTCACCGCGGTGTCGACGAAGTACAGGTGGGCGAACGGCACGACGAGCAGCAGCGCCGCCGCTCCGGCCCACCACCAGTGCCGGTCCTGCCGGTTCCGCCAGCACACGACGGCCAGCGCGACGAGTGCGGGAACCGCGATCAGCACGTCACCGGGCTGGTGCACCAGCGCGACGACGACACCGAGGCACGTCAGCACGTCCGCCGCCGCGGTGCCGTCGGTCTGGTCGAGCCGGCGGGCCAGCAACGCCGTGACCGCGAGGACGCCGATGAGGGCGATGAGCTCGGCCGCCGGTGGCAGCCAGCCGGTGGTGCGGAAGAGCACCGCGGGCAGGTCGATGCGCTGTGCCGTCATGGAGTCGACCGCGCCGTAGCCGGTGCTGCTGGCCCAGGCCAGGTTGCGGCCGATGACGTCGAGGAACCCACCGACGCCGTCCTTCATGACCAGGACCGCTGCCACCGGCAGGCTGGCGATCGTGGCGATCGCCGTGCCCATGAGCGCCACCTTGCGGTCACCGCGCACGAACATCAGCAGTGCCAGCGGCAGGCCGAACTGCGGTTTCAACCAGGCGAGCGCGAGTGCCGCCGCCGCCCAGCCGGGATGGCTCCCGCGCAACATCAACGCCGCGGCCACGCCGACCGCGATCAGCGGGTTCACCTGGCCGATGTACACCTGGGCCTTGCCGACCTGGCTCGTGATGAGCAGCGTGGCGACCACCGTGGTGCCCGCGACGAGGGGGAGCTGGGCCCGGTGCGCGGCCAGCAGGGCGAGCCCGACGAGCAGTACGACGCAGGCCAGCGCGAACGCCACCGCGCCGACCCGGTAGTCCGGCAGCGCGAACGGCATGTGCAGCACCAGGTGGTACGGCTGGTAGAGGTTGAAGTTCTGCCGCACCGGCCAGTTCGCGAACATCACCGCCGGGTCGTACGGGTTGCCGCCGGCCAGGAACTCGCGGATGGGGAAGTACAAAGCGTCGCGGAAGTCCTGCATGCGCTCTTCCGGCAGGTTCGCCTCGGTGGGCAGCGGCACCTCCCACGCGGGCTTGAGCGCGCGGACGGCGCTGGCGGTGCCGGCCAGGGCGACGAGGGCGACCAGGATCGTCCTGGCGAGGCCGGTCCGGTTGGTCGTGGTGATCACGGGGTGACCTCCGGTCGGGGAGTGGGGAGGTTCGTCGGTGCAGTCACGCCAGCACCACCGCCACGAGGACGGCCGACGCCGGCAGCACCGCGAGTGCCGTGGCCAGGTCGTCGCGGCGCATCCCGTCGCTGGCCGCCACCGCGATCACCGCGGTGCCGTCACCGGGCTCGGAGGCCTTGTCCGGCAACGTCCGTGCCAGCTCCTCGGCCCGTGCGCCGAGCTCCGGGCTCACCGGCAGCACGCGCACCGGCCGGGCCGCCGCCACGCACAGCGCGGTCAGTCGTTCGGTCAGGCCGGCGTCCCCGTCGTGCGCGATCACGACCGGGTGCCGCACACCGGCGGTCGTCAGCACGTGCCGCACGACGCTGCCGGTGCCGCGCAACCGGCGCACCGCACCCACCGCGACCCCGCGACCACCGCGGCGACCAGTGCCAGGCCGGTGGCCAGCCGCGGGTCCGCGCGATCGACGCGGTCTCCGGCTGCGGGTCCACCAGGCGGAACCGGGCGGCCGGTGCGAGCAGGTCGGCGTCGATCACGGCCTGCGCCACCGCGGAGACCGCCTTGGCGGCCTGCTCCGGTGACCCGGCGCGGACCGAGATCCTGGCGACACCGGAGGCGGGCACCAGTTCCACCGCGATCGCGTCGGCCAGGCGGTCGGCGGGCAGGCCTGCCGTGCGCGAGGCGGCGTCCAGGACGGACGGGCTGCGCACCAGCTGCACGACCGCGGGGGTCGCCAGCGAGGTGACCTCGCCGAACTGCGCGCTGTCCGGTGTGGACGGTGTGGCGAGCAGGGCCAGCCTGCCCTCGCTCTCACCGTCGCGCAGGCCGACGGCCAGCAGCACGAGTGCGCCGACCACGACCGCGGCCAGCAGGCCTTCCACCACAGCTCGGGGAGCTCTCATCTTCTTCGTGCCTCCAGCACGGTACGAAGCAGTTCGTCGTAGGACTTCATCAACGTGTGCGCGTCCGCCGAGCCGTCGCGCGACACGGCGACCGCGCGGGCCAGCGGTGAGCTGAGCAGGGCGCGCAGGGCTTTCGCGGTCTCGGCCGGGCTGCGGCGCGGCACCAGCACACCACCGCCACCCGCCAGCACCTCGCGCACACCGTCCACATCGGACGCCACGACCGGGCGGCCGGCGGCCAGCGACTCGAGCAGCGCGATCGGCATGCCCTCCCAGTCGCTGGTGAGCACGGTGACGTCGGCGGCCTCCAGCAGGTCGCGCACGTCGGTGCGGGTGCCGAGGAACCGCACCCCGTCGAGCCGCGCGGCCTGCTCCTCCAACTGCCCGCGCAGGCTGCCGTCACCGGCCAGCCAGAGCTCGGCCCGGCCCCCGACCGACGCCCACGCGTCGAGCAGCACGTCGTGCCGCTTCTGCGGTTCCAGCCGCGCCGGGCACAACGCCACCGGCACGTCCGGCGCGGTGCCGAGCGCCGCCGCAGCGAGGCCCGGTCCGCGGAGGGTGCCGACGGAACACCGCGTTGGGATCACCTCGGCGGCCAGCCCGGCTTCCCGCAGCCGGTCGGCCGCCGCGTCGGCGACGGCGACCACGCGGTCGGACACGCGCCGCAGGACCTTCACGGCACCGGCGACGTCGGCCTCGGCCACGCCGTGGAAGACCGTCACCAGCGGCCGTCGAGGTGCCGCGATCCGTGCGGTGAGGCTCGCGGACACGTTGTGCGCCAGCACGACGTCCGGCCGGAACCGCCGCACCGCGACCGAGACGGCCCAGGCCGCCCGCCACTCCGAGAGCTGACCGGCGGGCGACGGGCACGGGGAACACCGGCACGCCGGCAGCGCGCAGGGCGTCGAGGCGGAAACCGGGACCGCTGGCCACGGCCGACTCCCAGCCGACGTCCGTGCCGGCTGACGCCATCCCGGCCACGACGGCTTCGGCACCGCCCGCGCCCATCTCGCTGATCACGTGGAGAACGCGCATCAGACCTCCTCCGGCCGCTTGTTCCGCACCACCGCGACGGGCATCGGCGAGCGCCCCGCCCGCCGTTCTCCCACCGCCACCAGCCGGCCGTCCCGCGCCCGTTGCTCCAGCGCCACCGCGACCGCGACCAGCGACCACAGGGGCAGGTAGTACTGCTCCGACAGGAACACCGACGCCACCAGCACCGCGATCAACGCCGCCTGCACCGCCACCACCGGCCGCCGGTCCGCCCCGAGCCGCAGCGCGCGTTCCGCCGCCACGAACCCGACCGCGATCACCGCCACCAGCACCAGGAACCCCGGCAGGCCCAGTTCGGCGGCCACCTCCAGGAACAGGTTGTGCGCCACCGGCGTCTGCTCGTCGAGCTCGGCGTTGTGCGAGGCCGCCGCGTAGTGCTGGCGGAACCCGCCCGGCCCCACCCCGAGCACCGGCGAGTCGGCCAGCATCCGCGCCGCCGCCTGCCAGCGCAGCATCCGCGTGTCGGCGTTCGTGCCCGCGATGTGGCTCTTCTCCTGCAACGCCCGCGCCAGCTCCGCGTGGGCCACCTGCGCGAACACCAGCGCCGCCACCCCGGTCACGGCCGCGGTGACCACGACCGCCCGCACCGGCAGCGCCGCCGGGCGATCAGCCACGCCAGCGCGCACGCCAGCGCCAGGCCACCACCACGGGAGAACGTCGCCAGCGCACCGGCCACCAGCACCGCGCCCAGCAGGAAGAGCACGATCCGCGCACGCCCCCTCGCCGGCAGCGCCACCAGCAACGGCAACGCCGCCACCAGGAAGAACGCCAGGTCGTTGGGGTCCTCCAGCGGCCCGGTCGCCCGCAGCTCGCCACCCACCACGCTCAGCAGCCCACCCGCCGCCACCACCGCGCCCGTCACCGCCGCCGCGAGCAGCGCCCAGACCGGCACCTCGCGCGCCGCCACGTCCGCCAGCACGACCGTGACCACCAGGAACGGCGCCCACCGCACCAGGTACTCGAACGTGAACGGCTCCGCCGCGTGCACCGCCGACGTCGCCAGCAGCACCACCGCCAGCAACGCCAGCAGCAGGTGCAGCGGGTGCGGCGCGGGCAACCGCCGCCGCAGCACCAACGAGAACAGCCACACGCCGATCAGCGCCGCGGGCACCACCTTGGCCGACTGGCCGTGCACCTGCAGCAGGTACCCCTCCACCGGCGCCAAAGCCGCTGTGGCGCAGGCGAGCACGCGCAGCAGGACGGTCAGCATGTGACCGGATCACGTTCCCGCAGGCCGGAAGCGGCCACCCGAGCGACGTGCTCGCCGGTGCCGACCACCTCGAAGTGCTCGCGCAGCAACGACAACACCCAGTCCAGCAGCGCGACCTTCTCCGCGCCGGGCACCGCCATGCCGGGGAAGAACTCCATCCCGGGCGCCTCGGTGCCGGACAGCACGTCCGTCGGGTGCAGCAACAACGACGGGGAAACCTTGCGCGCACGGCACAACCGCAACGCCGTGCGGAAGTACCCGCGGGCCAGCCGGGGTGAGAGCTGGTGCAGCTGCAGGAGGTACGCGCCGTGGATCGGCACCCGCAGCAACGGCATCGTCGTCACCGGCAGCTCGACCAGCCCGTCGCGCCACCGGTACGCGGTGTTCGGCGCCTTCACCCGGCCGAACCCGCCGAACAGGTCCTCGCCGCCGGCGGTCGAGCCCGCCGTCCGGTTGTGGTACGCCCGCGCCAACGGCCCGATCCACGTCGGCAGAACGCTTGCGTCATAACGGTATCCGCGCCGCGACAACAGGTCCAGCAGCGGGGGCGTCACGCTGTACCCCGGCCCGCGGAACCCGACCGGCCGCGGTGCGCCGGCGGCGGTGATCGCGTCCTCCGCGCGCACCACCTCGGCCTCCAGCTCGGCGGCGGAGTACCGGTGCAGCCACGGCTCGTGCCGGAACGAGTGGTTCGCCACCTCGTGCCCGGCCGCCGTGATCGCCGCGACCGCCTCGGCGCCGTCGTCGCGTTCGGCGTCCGCGCCGACCACGAACACCGTGGTGGTCAGGCGTTGTTCACCGAAGACGTCCAGCAGCCGCGGCACCGCCGACGGCAGGAAGCTCGGCCGGCTCTCCCAGCGCGGGTCGCCGTGCGTCTTCAGGTATGCCCAGAGGTTGTCGAGGTCCAGCGACACGCTGGCGACGGGCTTCACCGGTCGGCCCCGACCAGCTCCGGCGCCGGTCGTGACACCGAACCGAGCACCAGCACACCGGACACCACCAGCAGCACGCCGAGCCCGACCCACCACTCCCGGCCGGGCGCGATCCGGTCACCCATCAACGTGAGCCCCACCGCGGAGCTGAGCACCACCGTGGTCGCGTCCATCGACGCCACCGCCGACGTGGCCGACCCGCGTTGCAACGCCGTCGCCAGACATGCCTGTCCCACGAAGGCCGCGAGCACCATCACCCACGTCAACGGGTGCAGCACCACGTCGAGCAACGGCTTGCCGGCCACCGTGCGCGCCGCCACCGCGACCACCGCGAACGCGATCCCGGCCAGCACCGGCGTCGCCGCCTTCACCGAGCGCGCCAGGGGAAGCACCGCGAGCGCCAGCAGGAGCAGCACGATGACGCTGGGCAGCAAGGGAAGTTCCCGAGCCGTGGACGGCGCCGCCGCACCCGTGAGCAACACCAGGCCGCACGCCATCACCACCAGCACCGCGATCTCCACGGCCCGGATCCGCCACCGCAGCGCCAGCACGCCGACCACCGTCGCGAGCCCCACCGCGCACGACGACCCGGCCTGCACCAGGTACAGCGGCAGCTCCGCGCGGGCCAGGAACGCGAACAGGAAACCGCCGACCTGGCCGGCGAAACCCAGCAGGTACAACCGATCCGTCGCCAGCCGCGCGAGCAGCCCGACCCCGGTGCCCGCGCGCTCGTCCGCCCTGCGCGCCGCGACGGTCTGGGCGACTATGCCCAACCCGTAGAGCACAGTCGACACCGCAAGGGCCAGATGACCGGACACGCAGGACACTCCGTTGGTTGTGGCGAACGCGCTTCGACGGCGCCTCAGACAGGGGCCGACAATAGACACCCCTGTGCCGCAACACTTTCGAGCGATACGCCAAGCAACACCTTCGGGTGAACGATGCGGGCGCTTCAAGATCGATGAAGTACTTTGCCGCCGTGCGGGAAACGAACACCGTGACGATCGTCTGCGGCACCAGGCCGGAGCTCATCAAGCTGGCACCACTCGTCGACCACCTCGGCAGCGCGTGCTCCATGATCTACACCGGTCAGCACTACGACCGCTCGATGTACGCGCAGATCCGCAGAGACGTGCCGGAACCGGGCGCGTTCCACGAGCTGTGCCTGGGCGGCCTGCGCCGGGGCGACCAGCTCGGCCGCGCGGTCTCGGCCGTGGACGAGGTGCTCGCCGCGGAACGCCCCGCGGCCGTGGTGGTGCAGGGCGACACGACCTCCGCACTGGCCGGCGCGCTCGCCGCGAACGCCTGCGACGTGCCGCTCGTGCACGTCGAGGCCGGTCTGCGCAGCTACGACCGCGCGATGCCCGAGGAGCACAACCGAGTGCTCATCGACCACCTCTCCGACCTCTGCTGCGCCCCGACCTCCCTGAACCGCCACAACCTGCTCGCCGAGGGCGTGGCGGACGGCCGGATCGTCGTCACCGGCAACACCGTCGTCGAAGCCCTCGCCGACGCCTTCCCGTCGCCGGACGAGGAACGCGACGCGCTGGCCGGCGCGGGCCTGACCCGCGACCACTACGTCCTGGCCACGATCCACCGCCCGGAGAACGTCGACGACGCGGCGAACCTGGAGACCATCCTGCGCGAGCTGGGCCGGCTGCCGTTGCCGGTCGTGCTGCCGCTGCACCCGCGCACCGCGGGGAGGATCAGCGCGTTCGGCCTCGACGGCTTGCTGCGCGGCCTGCGGGTGGTCGAACCGCAGCCGTACCGCGCGTTCCTGGCCCTGGCGCACGCCGCCGCCGTGGTCGTGTCGGACTCCGGCGGCATCCAGGAGGAGGTCAGCGTGCTGAAGCGCCCGGTCGTCGTGGTGCGCAACAGCACCGAGCGCCCGGAGATCGAGGGCACGTTCGGCACGCTCGTCCCACCCGGCGCGCGCATCGGCACCGAGGTGCTGCGGTGGCTGGACGACGTGCCCGGCCACCGCGCGGCGCTGCGGGAGATCCCCTCGCCGTACGGGACGGGCTCGCCGTCCGAGCAGATCGCCGTGGCGGTGCGGGAGATGCTGGGCCACGAGCTCCGCGAGCCCGTCGCCGCCGGAATGCGGGGTTAGGGCACCAGCACGATCCGTCCGCGCGTGCTCCCCTCTGCCTGCCGCTGCCAGGCGCCGGCCACGTCGGCGAGCGGCACCGTCTCGTGGTCGACCGCGAGCAGGCCCCGTGCCGCCCACCGTGCGACGGCCGAGATGGCGTCGGCCCGTTGCCGGCGCGTGAGCTCGTTGTTGGTGTAGCCGGACAACCGCAGCGAACGCCCGCGCAGTGCGGACGAGGTGATCGGGCTCGTCTCACCGGCCGACCCGCCGAGGTTGACCCACCGGCCACCCGGTCGCAACGCCTGTGCGGCCGCGGCGGCGGGGACACCGAAGAGCGGGTCGAGCAGCAGGTCGGCGTCCGGCGCGGCGGCGGTGAACCGTGCGGCCAGCGACGCGAAGTCGTTGCTGGCCAACAACACCACGTCGTCGGCACCGGCGGCCAGCGCCCGGTCACAGCCTTGAGCGGACCGGGCGGCACCCACCACGCGGGAGGCACCCGCGATGCGCGCGAGCTGGACAGCGGCCTGGCCGACGGCTCCGGTGCCCAGCACGATCACACTCTCCCCGGCCGCCAGCGAGCCGCGCCAGGTCAGGGCCATGTGCGCGGCGACGGCGGACAACCCGAGCGCGGCCAGTGCGACGGGGTTGGTGTTGTCGGGCAGGAAGACGAGATCTTCCTCGTGCACCAGGGCCTTTGCGGCCATGCTGCCATCGCCTGGCGCCATGCCCGCGGTCGTCGGGAACCACACCGCGCGGCCGCCGACCGTGCCGACTCCCTGCACGCCGGGCACGTACGGCACCTCGGGGACGCCGAAGTACGAGGTCCCGCCCCAGCACAGCAGGTCGAGCGGGGTGAGCGGGGCGGCGAGGACCTCCACGAGCACCTCGCCGGGACGCGCGACGGGCTCGCCCCGGTCAGCGAGCGACGGTGGCTGACCGGGACGAACGATCAGTGCGGCGTGCACGGCTGCAGCACGAAGTCGAACTGCGCCCGCACCCACGGCACGGCCGACGTGCCGCCGTCGGGGGTCGGACCGGGCTCGCGGGCCTCGAACCTGACCACCAGCTCCTGCTTGGTGCCGAAGACGACGTCGCTGTCGAGGTACTCGGCGCCCTCCTCGAACAGGTGCGTGATCAGCGGCTCGAACCCGTCGGCGGTGAGCAGGAAGTGCACGTGCGCCGGGCGGAAGTGGCTGATCTCTGTCTGCTCGACCAACGCGCCGACCGGGCCGTCCATCGGGATCGAGTAGCCCTTCGGCGTGATCGTGCGCACGCAGTACGTGCCGTCCTCGCGCGCCCGGTACTTGGCGCGCAGCCTGGCCTCGTCGACGTCGAGCTGGGCCTCGTAGGCGCCCTCGGCGTCGGCCTGCCACACGTCCAGCACGGCACCGGACACCGGCGTGCCGTCCAGGGAGCGCACGGTCCCGGTGAGGTACAACGGGGTTCCGGCCACGTCGTCGGACATGTCGCCGCCGAAGCCGAGCTCGGGGGAGCCGTCGATGTGGAACGGGCCCAGCACGGTCGCCGGGGTGGCACCGGGGGAGAACCGGTGGTTCATCTGCACCACGAGCATGCTCAGCCCGAGCACGTCGGAGGCCAGGATGAACTCCTCGCGCTTGGCGTCGCTGATCTGCCCGGTCGCGGTGAGCCACTGGACGGCGGCCATCCACTCGTCCTCGGTGAGCCGGACCTCGCGGGCGAAGTCGTGCAGGTGGCGGACCAGCGCGGTCATCAGCTGCGCAGTGCGCGGATCCTTCGCCGTGGCCCAGCGCCGCTGCGCGAGCTCGGTGATGTTGTCCTCGGTGACGAGCTGCATTGCTCACTCCTGGGAAGGCGCGACGGACCTGGTGTTCGTGTCGACGGACAGGAAGATGTCGTTGGCGACCGGGTTGCGCAGCTCCTCGGCGAGCTGGCCGATCAACCCGGCGGTGCGGGCGAGCAGGGCGAAGCCGCGCAGCAGCTCCAGCGGCAGGCCGAGGTCGGCGAGCACCGCACCGCACGTGCCCGCGCCGTTGAGCGGCAGGGTCTTGCCGAGCACCTGCGGGTGCGCGCGGCCGATCGCGGCGAAGAGCTGCAGATGCGGCCCGACGAGGCCTTCCTCCTCGGCGATCTGGAACAGCCGGGGAGTGCGCGGGTCGCCGTTCTTGTGCACGTGGTGGCCGAGACCGGGAATGCGTGCCTTGCCTTGTGCACGAACGGTTTCCAACGCCAGCGCGTCCCAGTCGTCCGGCTCGGGGTGAGTGCTGATGACGGCGTTGAGGAACCGGCCGCAGTCCTCGGTGACGCCGAGGAACCGCGACCCGCCGCCGAGCAGCCCGGCCGCGAGCGCGCCCTGCACGGAGTCCGGTGCGGAGAGGAACGTCAGCCGGCTGACGATCGCGGTCGGCGTGAACCCGTGGTCGGCCAGCGCCGCGAGCACCGCCTCGAACAACCGCGTCTCGCCGGGGCTCGGCCGGCGCTGGGTGGCGAGCCAGAACGCCAGCTCGCCGAACCCGACGGTGCCCATCACGTCCCGGGCGAGATCGGTGCCCAGCAACGTGATCGTGTCGGGGGTCGACGCGCCGAGCGCGGTCTCGTAGGTCGCCACGCCCGGCTGCGGGTCGGCCGTCACTGCTCCTCCTCCAGCCACGCGCGCAGCTCCGCGCCGTGCTCGTCCAGCCGCGGCGGCGGCAGCTCGTACACCGCCGGTGTCTCGGAGAACCGGATCGGGTGCCGGGTCGTGGGCACGTCCCCGACCACCACGACCGGGTCGAGCCCGAACCGCTTGGCCATCGCGAACCCGCCGTCGATGGTGTTGATGGGCCCGCACGGCACCCCGGCCGCGACGAGCAGGTCGAACCACTCCACCGCACCACGCGTGCGCAGCCGTTCCAGCAGCAGCGGCCGCAGCTCCTCGCGGTTGCGGGTGCGGTCGGCGTTGCGCGCGAACCGCGGGTCGTCCGGCACCTCGGGCAGCCCCAGCACCTCGCACAGCTTGCGGAACTGGCCGTCGTTGGCGGCGGCGACGATCAGGTCGTTGTCGGCCGTGGGCAGCGGCTCGTACGGGAACACGCTGGGGTGCGCGTTGCCCATCCGGAACGGCACGACGTCCCCGGCCACGTACGCCGAGCTGTGGTTCACCAGACCCGTCAGCGCCGAGGACAGCAGGTTCACCTCGACCAGCTGGCCCTGCCCGGTCGCGTCGCGGTGCCGCAGCGCCGCCAGGATCCCGATCACCGCGTGGTTGCCCGCCATCACGTCGAACACCGAGATCCCGGCGCGGTAGGGCGGCCCGTCCGGGTCGCCGGTGAGGCTCATCAACCCGGAGATCGCCTGCACCATCAGGTCGTAGCCGGGGACGTGCCTGCCCGCCCCCGAGCCGAACCCGGTGATCGACGCGTACACCACCCGCGGGTTGGTCGCGCTGACGCTCGCGTGGTCCAGGCCGTACTTCGCGAGACCGCCCGGCTTGAAGTTCTCGATCACCACGTCCGCGCGCCTGGCCAGCTCGCGGCCCAGCGCGGCGTCGTCCGGGTCGCGCAGGTCCAGCGCGATCGACCGCTTGCCGCGGTTGATGCCGAGGTAGTAGGTCGACACGTCCTCGCGCACGGGCGGCACCCACGTGCGCGTCTCGTCTCCCTGCGGGCCTTCGACCTTGACCACGGACGCGCCCATGTCGGCCAGCAGCATCGTGGCGTACGGGCCGGCGAGCACGCGGGAGAAGTCGGCGACGAGCAAGCCGTCCAACGCACCCATCAGACGGACGTCCTCGTGTCGCCGCGGTACTCGGTGTAGGTGTAGGGGTTGTCCAGCACCTTCGCGGTGGGGATGTCCGGGTTCATGCCCTTCTCCCACGCCTCCTCGCCCATGGTGGTCCTGAGGTGCTCGACGGTCTGCTCGACCTGGCCGCGGATGGCGGTCAGGTCCACACCGACGAGCCGGTGGTCGCGCTTCACGATCCGGCCGTCGACGATCACGGTGTCCACATCGGACCGTTGCGCCTGGAACGCCACGTGCCCGTACGGGTTCAGGATCGGGAACATGGCGGGGGAGTGTTCGTTGCGCAGCAGCACGATGTCGGCCTTCTTGCCGACTTCGATGCTGCCGAGGTCGTTACGCCCCAACGCTCGCGCTCCGCCCATGGTCGCCCACTCGACGACGTGCTCAGCTCGTAGCGACGAGTGCGTGACGGTGTCGTTCTTCGCGTGCGCGGCCATGTGTTCCCTCGCGCGGTCGGCACCCAACGTCGTGCGCATCGCGGAGAACAGGTCGCCGCTCCACCACACCGACGTGTCCATGGACAGCGACACCGGGATGCCGTGCGCGCGGATCGCCCAGGTGGGCGGGTAACCCTGACCCGCGCTCTGCTCGCTCTCGGTCGACACGGAGATCGACCCGCCGGTGGCCGCGATGCGGTGGTAGGAGTCCGCGGACAACGTAGCCGCGTGCACATAGATCGACTGCGGCGTCATGAAGCCGTTGTCGTACATCAGCCTGATGCCGTCATCGTTCGTCGCACCCCACACGCCGGCATGCGTCGTCACGGGCACACCGAGCTCACGCGCCACCTCGAACGCGGGCTTCTCCGGGAACTCGGGGTCGCCGGTGACGTCGAACGCGAGCTGGAAGCCCAGCATGTCGTCGCCGGTGATGCGGCGGTGCACGAAGTCGCGGAACTCCGGCTTGGCGGTCCAGGAGGCGGGGCTGTCCTGGATGTTGCCGTACGCCAGCACGAACCGGCCGGGCACCTGCTCGAACGCGTCCACGGCCGCGTCGGCGTGGTCGACGGTCTGCAGCCCGTGCGACCAGTCGACGGTCGTGGTGACACCGGCGTCGAGCGCCTCGGCCGCGCCGAGCAGGTTGCCGGCGTGGACGTCCTGCGGCCGGAAGACCTTGCCCCACTCCAGGTAGTACCAGACGAAGTACTGGGTGAGCGTCCAGTCGGCGCCGTAGCCGCGCATCGCGGTCTGCCAGAGGTGCCGGTGGGTGTCGATCATGCCGGGCATGACGATGCCGTGCGAGGCGTCGACCTCCTCGGTGCCCGGTGGCACCTCCAGCCGCGGCCCGATCGCGGCGATCTTGTCGCCGACCACCAGCACGTCGTGGTCGACGAGCACCCGGCGGTGACCGTCGATCGTGAGCACCGTGCCGTTCCGCAGGACAACAGGACGTCTTTCGCCGACCATGACGGGCCTCCTCGACCGGCATGCGGACAACTGTCCGTTGAATCGTCAACCTTCGCGCGGCACCGCGTCAAGCCCCTCAGGCGACGACGACGTGCGGCACGGTGCCGAGCCGCGCGAAGTCCGCGCTGATGTCACCCGCGGTCTGCAACAGCAACGGCAGGTGGTGGTCGAGCATGTGCTGCAGCGACGTCTCGGCCGCGTGGCAGTTGACGTTGAGGCCGGCGACGACCTTGCCGTCCCCGTCCCGCAACGGCGCCGCGACCGACCGGATCCCCGGCGCCAGCTGCTCGTCGGTCAGCGCCCACCCGCGCGCCCGCACGTCCCGCAGCTCGGCATCGCGCTCGGCCCGGTCCGGCTGCCAGCGCGCGGTGAGCCCCGACCGGGTCGGCTGCGCGAGCACGGCTTCCAGCTCCTGCGGGTCGAGCGCGGCGAGCTGCACCTTGCCGAGCGACGTGGGCAGCGCCGGGAACCGCGTCCCGATCTGCACCGACAGCGTGACGATCTTCGGCACCGCCACCCGTGCCACGTAGACGATGTCCGACCCGTCGAGCTGCGCGATGGAGCACGACTCGCCGGTGCGGCTCACGAGCCGTTCCATGTGCGGGCGGGCCACGTCCCACAGCCCCATCGACCGCACGTAGGTGACACCGAGCTCCAGCACCTTGGGCGTGAGCGCGAACCCGCCGTCGCTCTGCCGCGCGTACCCGAGCTCGACCAGGGTGAGCAGGATCCGCCGCGCCGTGGGCCGCGCGAGACTCGCGGCCGCGGCCACCTCGCTGAGCGTCATGACCGGCTTGAGCGGCTGGAACGAGCGGATCACGTCGAGCCCGCGGGCGAGCGCCTCGATGAAGTCGGGGCCGGTGTCAGGACGGGCTGGCATGGCGCACCTCTCCCAGGTCCAAGGTCGTCGTTCTACGATATCGGACATCCGTCCGCCTGCCGAAAACGCTTGTCGCCGACGGTGGCGCGCTGGGTAGTGTCCGCGGCTGTGAACACGACTGTGCTGTGGCGGCCGACCGGGCCGGAGGAGCTGGAGCTCGTCCGCGCGTCCGGCTGGCGCGCCTGGCCACCGCGACTGCCCGACCAGCCGATCTTCTACCCGGTGTTGAACGAGGAGTACGCGGTCAAGATCGCCCGCGAGTGGAACGTGCCGCACAGCGGGGTCGGGTACGTGACGCGGTTCCACGTGGAGACGGAGTTCCTGGAGCGGTACCCGGTGCAGCAGGCCGGTGGGCGGACGATCTTGGAGCTGTGGGTGCCGGCGGAGGAGCTCGAGGAGTTCAACGGGCACATCGTCGGGGAGATCGAAGTGGTGCACGAGTTCCGGTGATGGCACTGAGGGGGTACTGCGCACGGGGAGTCGTGCGCAGTACAGCCGATCCACGGCCGAATGAGTGCTACGGCGCGGTTGTCGCTCACAGTCACTATGAGGGCAATTCTCTCTAACCGGAACGAATCGGGCGAACCGAATTGAGAACTTCGGAGTTCTCGAAATTGCGTCTGAGGCAGTTCTTGCAAACAGGTGGCAAATGCGCTTCTGAAGCGGTTCACCTGCGGTTACGGTGCGGAATTGGGAGATAAGTCCGATTCCTGCACCAGGAATAATGCGTCTCAATGAGAGCGCGCCCACACTCCACTTCCGCATTTCACTCGATCGGGTGAATTGTGGCGCGATGAACCTGAAACGGTCCCTTCCGGCTCTTCTGCCGCTGGTGCTCGCCACGTCGTTCTTCGCGGCGGGCCCGGCCGAGTCGGGGACACCGAAGCAGAGTCCCGTCAACGTCACGCCCGGCGCGATCCGGTTCGACCCGCACGCGCCCAAGCTCGACGTGACCTACGGGCACTCCGCGCTGGAGTTGAAGTACATCCGCAAGGACGCGGACAAGGCAGATGGCTGCACAGTCCGCGACCACGAGGAGACAGAGGAGGCGGAGGTCGAGCCCGGATCGGGCCACGTCACCGTCGCCGGCACCCGGTACGACCTGGTGCAGTTCCACTTCCACACGCCGTCGGAGCACCAGTTCGTCGGTCACAGCTACCCGCTGGAGATGCACTTGGTGCACCGCAGTGCCGCGGGCAAGTTGCTGGTCGTGGGTGTTCCTCTGCGCGTGGGTGCGCACTCGGTGGTGGACACCGTGTTGGCCAAGCTCTCACCTGAGTGCGGTGAGCCGGTCGACATCGCGCCGGTCAACTTGAACTCGTTGCTGCCGGCGAACCACCACACGCTGCACTACACCGGTTCGCTCACCACGGCGCCATTCACCGAGGGTGTCGAGTGGTACCTCACCACCGAGCAGACGGTGTCGGCGGCCACGATCGCCCGGTTCCAGGGGCTGTTCACGGCGGGCAACGCCCGTGCGACGCAGCCGCTGAACGGCCGGACGCTCAACGAGGTCCCGCGCATCTGACCCACCACGCACACTGCTGACGAGGCCGGCTCCCGCCCTGGGGCCGGCCTCGTCGCGTGACGAGCTTCACCGGTTCAGGAGTCGTCCGCAATTTCCCGCGTATGCAACTATTGCTCGCGCTGGCAACCTACGACTTCAAGGACCGTGTGACATGCCTGTCGCCCTGCTCGCCCTCGCGATCAGTGCTTTCGCCATCGGCACCACCGAGTTCGTCATCATGGGCCTGCTGCCCGAGGTGGCGGCGGACCTGGGTGTCTCCATCCCGTCCGCGGGTCTGCTGATCTCCGGCTACGCGCTCGGCGTCGTGGTCGGCGCCCCGCTGCTGACCGTGCTGGGCGGGCGGCTGCCGCGCAAGAAGATGCTGCTGGCGTTGATGGTGCTGTTCATCGCGGGCAACCTGCTCGCCGCGGTCGCCGAGACCTACGGCGTGCTGATGAGCGGCCGTGTGGTGGCGGCGCTGGCGCACGGCGCGTTCTTCGGCGTCGGTTCCGTGGTCGCCGCTGACCTCGTGGCACCGCAACGCAGGGCGAGCGCTATCGCGTTGATGTTCACCGGTCTGACCGTGGCGAACGTTCTGGGTGTGCCGATGGGCACCGCACTCGGTCAGGAGCTGGGCTGGCGGTCGACGTTCTGGGCGGTCACCGTGCTCGGTGTGATCGGGCTGCTCGGGATCGTGTTCCTGGTGCCGCAGCAGCAGGCGCAGGAGCGCGATCTGCGCGGTGAGCTCGCCGTGTTCCGCAACCCGCAGGTGTGGCTCGCGCTGGTGATGACCGCGCTTGGGTTTGCGGGCGTCTTCGCGTCGTTCACCTACATCGCGCCGATGATGACGACTGTGGCCGGTTTCTCCTCCGGTGCCGTGACGTGGTTGCTGGTGCTGTTCGGCATCGGCCTGTTCGCCGGCAACCTGCTGGGCGGCAAGGCGGCGGACCGGTCGGTGATGAAGAGCCTGATGGTCATCCTCGTCGCGTTGGCGGCCGTGCTGACGGCGTTCGTGTTCACCGCGCACTCGCAGTGGGCCGCCGCGGTCACCATCGTGCTGTTCGGCGCGGCCGGGTTCGCGACGGTGCCGCCGTTGCAGATGCGGGTGATGCAGACCGCCGAGGGCGCGCCCGCGCTGGCGTCGGCGGCGAACATCGCGGCCTTCAACCTGGGCAACGCCGGTGGTGCGTGGCTCGGCGGGCTGGCGATTGAACGCGGTCTCGGCTACACCGCCCCGAACTGGATCGGCGCGCTGCTCGCGGTCGCGGGTCTGGCGGTCGCCGCGGTCTCGGTCGGGCTGGAGCGGCGTCGTGCGAGCGAGCGGGTGCCGGCCGGTGCCGGCGCGGTGTCCAGCCACGAGTGAGCCTTCATCCTGTGTCCCCCCAGTGCGATCTCCTCTGCTGGGAAGGACACCGCGCGGGTGCGTTCGGTTGCACGCGGGCCGCATGTGAGCAGATGCACCGCGCAGAGCCTTCTGAAGCGCGTCAGAAGAGCCGTAGGATGGTTTCCCGAAGCTAACTAATTCGTCCTGCGTCAGCGCCGACCGGACATCTGATCAGGAGCGAGTGTGAACACCACCCGCGCCATGACCGCTCTCGCGCTCGGCGGGTTCGGCATCGGCACCACCGAGTTCGCGACGATGGGTCTGCTGCCGCAGATCGCCGCGACGTTCGAGATACCCGACTACGAGGCCGGGCACGCCATCAGCCTGTACGCGGCCGGTGTCGTCGTCGGCGCGCCGCTGATCGCGGTGCTCGGCGCGAAGCTGCCGCGCAAGGGCATGCTGATCGGCCTGATGCTCGCCGTGGCGCTGGGCAACGGTCTGTCGGCCGCGGCGCAGGACAAGACGTTGTTGTTGGTGGCGCGCTTCGTCGCGGGCCTGCCGCACGGCGCGTTCTTCGGCATCGCCGCGGTCGTCGCCGCCACGCTTGTGGCGCCTGAACGCCGTGGCACCGCCGTGGCGCGGGTGATGGTCGGGCTGACGGTCGCGAACCTGGTCGGTGTCCCGCTCGCCACCGCCGCCGGCCAGCAGATCGGCTGGCGCACCGCCTACCTGGCCGTGGCCGTGATCGGCGTGGTCACCGCGCTCGCGATCGCCGCCTGGGTGCCGCGCGTGCCGCTGGACGCGGGTGCGTCGATGAAGAGCGAGGTCAGGGCCTTCCGCAGGCCGACGGTGTGGTTCGCGATCTTCACCGGCATGATCGGCTTTGGCGGCATGTTCGCCGTCTACTCCTACGTCGCCCCGATCACGACCGAGGTCGCGGGCCTGCCGGCGAGCGTGGTGCCGTGGGTCCTCGCGGTGTTCGGCCTGGGCATGACGCTCGGCGCGATGTGGGGCGGCCGGTTCGTGGACCGCTCGTCGACGGGCTCGGTGTTCGGCGGCCTGGTCGCCGTGTGCGTGATCCTGGTGCTGTTCGGCCTCACCGCGGCCATGCCGGTGTTCCTGTTCGCGCTGCTGTTCCTGCTCGGTTTCGTGGTGCAGATCCTGGCCGCCGCGCTGCAGCTGCGCCTGATGGACGCCTCGCCGGACGCCCCGTCGCTGGCCTCGTCGTCGAACCACTCGTCGCTCAACGTCGCCAACGGCGCCGGCGCCTGGCTGGGCGGCCTCGCCATCGCCGCGGGCTGGGGCTACGTGTCGACCGCGTGGGTCGGCGTCGCGCTGTCGGTGGCAGGCCTGGCGATCGCGGTGGCCTCGGTGTTCTACGAGCGGCGTGCCTTGGACCGCGAGACCGCGAACCAGACGATGGCGATGACCAGCGCGGCGACCACGGCCGTGGAGATCCACCCGAGGTAGCGGTCGACGAGCTGGTAGTTCTCACCCAGCGCGTACCCGGCGAGGATCAGCGCGCTGTTCCAGATGAGGCTGCCCGCCGCCGTGTAGACCGTGAACTTGAGCACCGGCATCCCGGACACCCCGGCCGGGATGGAGATCAGGCTCCGCACGACCGGCACCATGCGCCCGACGAAGACGGCCTTGGTGCCGTGCTTGTCGAACCACTCGTCGGCCTTGTCCACATCGGACGCGGTGACGAACGGGATCTTGTCGGCGATCTTGCGCAGCCGCTCCAGCCCCAGCCACGCACCCAGCCCGTAGAGCACGAGGGCTCCGACGACGGATCCCGCCGTGGTCCAGAGGATCGCGGCGATCAGCGAGATCTTGCCCTGGCCGGCGGTGAACCCCGCCAGCGGCAGGATCACCTCGCTGGGCACGGGCGGGAAGACGTTCTCCAGCGCGACCGCGAGGCCCGCGCCGGGGGAGCCCAGTGCCTCCATCAGCTTCGTGATCCAGTCCATGGTTGTCGATTTACCCGTTTTGAGCGGCCTTTCAACCCCGTGGTCCGATCCGGTGAACCGCGGGCTCCTCACGGGCCGGGTCGCCCGGTGATCGTGCCGAGGTCTACCGTTGACGCTCTTCTCCAGTGGAGGTCGACCGTGCGTGGAGCGATCGCGGCGGGCCACCCGCTCACCGCACAGGCGGGCGCGGCGTTGCTGCGCGCCGGTGGGAACGCCGTGGACGCGGCGGTGGCGGCGATGCTCACCTCGTGCGTGACCGAGCCGTTGCTCACCGGGCTCGGCGCGGCCGGGTACATGATGATCGCGCCGGCCGGGAAAACGCCTGTGCTGCTGGACTTCTCGGCTCAGGCGCCGGGGCGTGGGGCGGTGGGCACGCGGGTGCCGCTCGACCCGATCGTCGTCCACTTCGGTGACGCGGAGCAGGAGTTCCACGTCGGACCGTCCTCGGTCGCCGCCTACGGGATGCCGGCGGGGGCGGCCGCTGCTGCGCGTTATGGCACGGCGCCGTTGGAAGAGCTCGTGGCCACGGCGGTGAAGCACGCGCGCGAAGGGCACCGCGTGAACCGCTATCAGGCCTATGTCACGGCACTGCTGCTGCCGCTCGCCCACAGCGCGGGCCTCACCGCGTTCGAGGAAGGCGAGCTGCTGGTCCAGCCCGAGCTCGCCGAGGCGCTCGTACGGCTGGGGCGGGACGGCGCCGCGCCGTTCTACACGGGCGACATCGGCGCCGCGATCGCCGACACCATCAGCGCGAGTGGTGGTGATCTGACGAGGGCGGACCTCGCGGCGTACGAGGTCATCGAGCGCGAGCCGTTGCACGTGCGGCATCGGGGCCGTGACATCCACACGAACCCGCCGCCCGCGGCAGGCGGTGCGGTGCTCACGCAGATGCTGGAAGCGTTGCCGGACAACCCTTCGCAGGCCGACCTGATCCGTGCGATGGCCACGCCCAAGTCCCACCTCAACCGGCTCGGGTCGACCACGCACATCTCCGTGCTCGACGCCGACGGCACCGCGTGCTCGGTCACCACCACCAACGGCGCCGGCTCCGGGATCTCGATCGCCGGCCTGCACCTGAACAACATGATGGGCGAGGAGGACCTCTCGCCCGACGGGTTCTTCAGCCACGCGCCCGGCGACCGGCTGCCGTCGTCGATGGCGCCGACCGTCGTGACCGGTGGCGGTGGTGCGGAGCTCGTGCTCGGCAGTGCCGGGTCGAACCGGATCCCCGGCGCGGTCCTGCAGGTGCTCGTGAACGTTCTGGACCGGGGCATGCCCGCTCAGGAAGCCGTCGACGCACCACGTCTGCACCTCGGCGGGGACCACCTCCACGTCGAGCCGGGAATTCGACCGGAAAGTGAACTTCCGGTTACTCGTTTCCGTGCTCCGAACATGTTCTTCGGCGGGTGCCAGGTCGTCGAACGAACCGGGTCCGGCCTGCTCAGGGGTGGTGGAGATCACCGTCGCGACGGTGCTGTCGTGGTGGTGTGAGACATTGCCCGCATAATGGGAAATACGGTTTCCTGATTCACGGGTCAGGCTGCAGTATCCAGTTGTGACGGCAATCAGCGAGAAAACCACCTCGCCGCTCCTGTCCCGGTCCTTCTTCCAGCTCGCGGTGATCAGCGTCGTCACCGGTGTGTCGATGGCGTTCGCGCTGCCGTTCGGCTCGCTGTTCCTGACCTCCGAGGTCGGGGTCACGCCGTTCCAGCTCGGGTTCTTCCTGCTGGCCTCGCCGATCGCCTCGGTCGTCGCGAGCACGGTCATGGGCAAGCTCTCCGACGGCCGGGTGCAGCGCCGGTTCATGCTCGTCGCGGGCGGTGTCGCCGGCGCGGTCGGCTACAGCCTCTTCGCCGTGTCGCGCGACTACTGGTTCCTGCTCGGCACGTCGGTGCTGTTCATCGCGATCACCTCGTCCCTGCTGCCGCAGCTCTTCGCCTACGGCCGCGAGGTCTCGCAGGGTCCGTCGATGGTCGTCAGCGTCCTGCGCACCCTGCTGTCGGTCGCCTGGGTGGCCGGTCCGCCGGTGGCCGCGCTGCTGGTGTCGAAGATCGGCTGGTTCGGCCTGTTCGCCTCCACCGCCGTGCTGCAGCTCGGCGTCGCGGTGATCGCCTGGTTCCTGCCGGTTCCCGCCGAGGCGCCGAAGCAGGAGACCGTCGAGGAGGAGGCCCCGGCCGGTCCGTCGCGCGGCCGGACCTCGGTCGTGTCGGTGGCGTTCACGTTCCTGCAGGGCTCGGTCGCGCTGGCCGTCAGCGGCCTGCCGTTGTTCATCACCACCGACCTGGAGGGCACTGCGGGAGACGCGGGCCTGGTGATGGGCCTGTGCGCGGCGCTGGAGATCCCGATGATGCTCTGGTTCGGCTCGCTGGCGAACCGCAAGTCGCTGCACATGATGGTCGTCGTGGGCGCCGCGATCTCGTTGGGCTACCACAGTCTGATGCTCGTCACCGACGCCGTTTGGCAGGTGATGGCCGCGCAGCTGCTGCACGCCACCGTCATCTCGCTGATCATGGGCGTCGGCATCAACTACTTCCAGAGCCTCGACCCCGAACGCCCCGGCCACACCACCACGATGTTCAGCAACACCCAGATCGTCGGCAGCATGATCGCCGGGCCGCTGCTCGGGGTGGCGCAGGGGATCGGGTTCCGCTCGGTCTACGCGTTCACGCTCGGGATGTGCGTGGTCGGGCTGGTGCTGCTACTCGTCGCCGGCCGCATGAAGAAGTAGTCGCCCCGACACGCCGGGAGATCGGCATGTGCCGCAAGTGTTCCGGCGATGCGACCGGGAACGCTCCCGGCACGCGCTGTCGACCGAACCGGCGAGCGGCCACTACTGCGTGCGGTGGATTGATCACGAATGACCGTTCGTGAAACAACCACACGTTCGAGTGGTCCTGCCGTGCTGGCACACTGCGCTGCGTGCCGACCGAGTACCCCGACGATCCGAACGACGTGACCGACGTGATGGTGGACCCCGCGTTGATCGCCGCTGCCCGCGCCAGGGGCGAGGGACGCCGGGCCGTTGCGGACGACACACCCGCGCAGGAGGAGAAGCCGCCGCCGCCACGGCAGGTGGACCGGCGGGTCGTCGTGATCGCCGTCGCCGCGGCCGTGCTGGTCGTGGCCGGTATCGCGGTCGTGGGGCTGAGCGGGACCGAGAACAGCGCGCCGCCCGAGGCGATGCCGACGCACAGCTACATCCCCGGCGTGATCACGCCGCCCGAGGAGCTGCCGGTCGAGTCCTCGGCGAGCACGGACCCGGCGCTCGCCTCCTCGGCGCTCGGGCTGGTGCCGACGACCCGCCGCCGCGCCGCCGGCTCCCGTCGTGCGCGCGCCGGGCGGTGCCAGGACGTTGATGTCGGGACCCGGTTGCGGCAGCTACCGCAGTGTCGGGTCCTACCGCGACGGCCGAAGGGGCTGGGTCGGCCACGGCGACGGCAGGTGCGGGTCGACGTTCGTGTCCGTGCCGATGTCCGGTGACGCCCGCCGCGACGACCCGTCGGCCTACGCGGTCTGGACGTTCGCCGCGACCGGCACCTGCGAGGTGTCGGTGCACATCCCCGACGGGGACCTGACCGCCGTCGGGGGTAACCCGACCGTGTACTTCGTGTACGACCGCAACGGTGTCGGCGGCTCCCCGCAGGCCTCATTCGCCATCAAGCAGGTCGACAAGCGCGGGCAGTGGGTCACCGCCGGCAGGTTCTCCAGCAGCGGAACGCTCACCGTGCAGCTCCTCAGCCGAGGTCAGGACTGGAATCGCCGCGGACCGACATACGCCCATCACGCCGCAAGTGCCGTCAAGGCACACTGCACCCCGTGACGAGAGATCTCCACCTGGTCCGGCACGGCGAGGCGACGAAGGACGAGACGCGGCTGACCGCGCGCGGGCGCAGGCAGTCCGAGCTGGTCGCGGAACGGTTGCGCGGCACCGGGTTCGCCGCCGTGCACCACGGTCCGCTGCCGCGGGCCGCCGAAACCGCCGCCATCATCGCCGAGGTCCTGAACGTGCCCTGCCGCGCCGAGGCCGCCGCCGACGACTTCGTGCCGCACTTCGTCCCCGACCACGACGAGTTCTTCGGCCAGTTCCCCGAGTCCGAACGCACCCGCGGCCCGGCGCTCGCGCACGAGGCCGAGACCCGGTTCGCTCGACCGGGTGACGGCCCCGTGCTGGTGGTGACGCACGCGTTCCTGATCAGCTGGCTGGTCCGCGACGCCCTCGACGCCGCACCCGAGCAGTGGCTGACGCTGAACCACGACAACGCCGCGCTGACCGTCATCCGCTACACGACGGGCAGGTCACCGCGCCTGGTCAGGTTCAACGACAGCGGGCACCTGGCCGGGGACGACCTCAGCCGGCTCGAAGAGTCAGCAGGCTGATCTCGCTGGGCGCGAACACACGCATCGGCGGCCCCCAGAACCCGGCACCGCGGCTGGTGTAGAGCTGCGTGCGGTCGCTGTGCCTGCTCAGGCCCGCGACCACCGGCTGCTGCAGGCGCACCAGGTAGTGGAACGGCCAGATCTGCCCGCCGTGCGTGTGGCCCGACAGCTGCAGGTCCACGCCCGCCTCGACGGCCTTGCGGATCTCCGAGGGCTGGTGAGCGAGCAGCACGACCGGGTCGGCGGGTGTGGTGCCGCGCAACGCGAGCGCGAGGTCGGCGGCGTGACCGGGCTCGCCGGAGTGGTCCGCGGTGATGTCGTCGATGCCCGCGAACACCAGCCGCGCGCCCCCGCGTTCGAGCACCTCGTGCTCGTTGTGCAGCGCCTTCCAGCCCAGCCGGGTCATCAGGTCGATCCAGCCCTGGGCGTTGGAGTAGTACTCGTGGTTGCCGGTGATGTAGAAGCGGTGCGGGGTGGCGACGTCGCCCAGCGGGGTCGCCTGCTCCAGCCGCTGCTGCGCGGTGCCGTCCGCGATGTCACCCACGTGCACGGCGACGTCGGCGTTGAGCTCGTTGACCGCCTTCACCATGCCCTGCGACCACTTGGTGCGGTTGATCGCGCCGTAGTGCGTGTCGGTGATCACGGCGACCGTCAGCCCGTCGAACGCGGGATCCAGGCGCGGGATCGTGACGTCCTGGCGCTTGATGCGTGGCACCCGCATCGCCTCGTGAACGCCGTACGCGGTGATAGCGGCAATCAGCACGAACAGCAGCACCGCGATCAACCGCGAGCGCAGCGGGTTCTCCACCCCGGCCACCGCCAGCACCAGCCGCACCACGTCGGTGATCAACGTCCACACGAACGCGATCCACACGAACCCGAGCAGGAACTGCGAGACCCGCGCCGCCCGGTCACTCGTGCGCCGGGTGAACAGCACGATCATGCTCACCGCCGCGCCCGCGAACACGACGGCCGCGATCGGCCGCACCGGCTCCGGCCACTGCGCGCTCGCCGCGAACAGACCCTCGAACGGCACCCAGAACAGCAGCGTCGTGACGCTCAGCAGCACGAGCGTGAACACCACCCGCCGTACCGTGACGCGTGGCCGGGCCGCGGTGGTCGTCATCGCTCATCCTCCAGGGGTTGGACTGTCAGATTGTGTCAACGCTCGAGCGCGTGAATGTACGCCCGCATCGCGCCGATTTCGCCCTGAGCTGAACACCTCGGTCATGAGCCACGTCGCAGTTGGGCCACGGCACGCAACCGCGAGCCCGGCGGCGAGTCCTGCTGTCAAGACCTCCGAACCACACGACATAGGGTGAGAGCCATGATCTTCTTCACCGACGAGGAGAGCCGCACGCTGCGCACCGCCGTGTACGGCGCGATGCTGCTGGTCTCCCACGCCGACCCCGGCCCCGTGCTGGAGGAGCGGTTCGCCGGCCTGCGCGCCCTGTCACACCTCTCGCCCGACCTGCGCCTGGTGATGGGCGCCGCCCGCCCGTCCGTGCCGGCGGGCAGCGACGAGGAGATCGAGCCCGTGGTCCTCGAGGCCCTGCGCGCGTCGATGAAGATCCTCACCGCCCGCTCACCGGAGGACGCGGCGACGTTCCCGCGCGCGGTGCTGGCGATCGCGCGTGAGGTGGCGGAGGCCGACGGTGTGGTCGTCGACGCCGAGGACGCCATGGTCGCCCGCATCGAGGGCGCGCTCGCGCTCTGAGGCTCAGCTCACGTTCGACTCCTGGCCGCGCCTGCTGAGCCGGCCAGGAGCAGTCCCGCCGCGATCAGCGACGCGTGCGGCAGCTTGACCCCGCCAACGCGGTTGAGACGTCTCTTCACGATCTCCCGCGCACGCCACGAGAAGCGATCCCTCCGGCATCCAGATCCGGCCTGCACCGAAACCCGCGCACCCCGAACATGGGTGTCACCACGGATGGACACGTGGTGGGTGCGCCCGTCAGCCTCGCAGGGCGTGGCGGGAAGGGAAGACGGAGAGGCGAGGCGCGTGTCGTTGTTCGGGCGGATCTTCCTGCTCAACGCCCTGGTGCTGGTCGTCGCGGCCGCGTTGCTGGTGTTCAGCCCGGTCACGGTGTCGACGCCGGCGTTGCTCGGCGAGATCGTCGTGGTGGGCGCGGGGCTGGTGGCCATGCTGGTCGCCAACGCGCTGCTGATCAGGGTGGGGCTGGCGCCGCTGGACCGGCTCACCAGGGCGATGACCACCATCGACCTGCTCAAGCCCGGACCGCGGCTCACGGCGAAGGGGCACGGGGAGATCGCCGAGCTGATCACCACGTTCAACGCGATGATCGACCGGCTGGAGGCCGAGCGCGGGTTCAGCTCGGCGCGGGCCCTCAGCGCGCAGGAGGCCGAGCGCAAGCGGATCGCGCAGGAGCTGCACGACGAGGTGGGGCAGTCGCTCACGGTGGTGCTGCTGGAGCTCAAGCGGGTCGCCGACCAGTCGCCGCGGCACATGCGCGAGGAGCTGCGGCAGGTGCAGGAGACCACCCGCAGCACGCTCGACGAGATCCGCCGCATCGCGCGCCGGTTGCGGCCCGGTGTGCTGGAGGAGCTGGGGCTGGTCAGCGCGCTCAAGGCGCTGACGGCCGAGATCACCACCGGGCTCGCCGTCACCAGGAGGTTCGCCAAGGACCTGCCCGAGCTGGACGCCGAGACCGAGCTCGTCGTCTACCGGGTCGCGCAGGAGGGGCTCACCAACACCGTCCGCCACGCCGCCGCGTCCACAGTGGACCTCTCGCTGCAGGGGCACCCCGACGGGGTCGAGCTGCGCATCAAGGACGACGGACGCGGCATCGGTGACGCGCAGGAAGGCGCGGGCATCCGCGGGATGAGGGAACGAGCGCTGCTCGTCGGTGCCGAGCTCGCCATCACCGCGCCACCCCGCGGCACGGAGGTCCGCCTGGTGGTGCCGAGCCGGTGAAGACGCGCATCCTGCTCGCCGACGACCACGCGCTGGTGCGCCGCGGCGTCCGGCTGATCCTCGACAACGAACCGGACCTCACCGTCGTGGCCGAGGCCGGTGACGGCGCCGAGGCGATCACCAAGGCCCGCGCCGAACAGCCCGACCTCGCGATCCTCGACATCGCCATGCCGCGGCTGACCGGCCTGCAGGCCGCGCGCGAGCTGTCGAAGCTGCTGCCGGACCTGCGGATCCTCATCCTCACGATGTACGACAACGAGCAGTACTTCTTCGAGGCGCTCAAGTCCGGTGCGTCCGGGTACGTGCTCAAGTCGGTGGCCGACCGCGACCTCGTCGAGGCGTGCCGGGCGGCGATGCGCGGCGAGCCGTTCCTCTACCCCGGCGCGGTGAACTCGTTGATCCGCAACTACCTCGACCGCGCTCGCGAGGGCGGCGGGATCCCGTCGCGGGCCATCACCGACCGCGAGGAGGAGATCCTCAAGCTGGTCGCGGAGGGCCACTCCTCCAAGGAGATCGGCGACATGCTGTTCATCAGCGTCAAGACGGTCGAACGGCACCGCGCCAACCTGCTGCAGAAGCTCGGCCTCAAGGACCGCCTCGAACTCACCCGGTACGCGATCCGCGCCGGGCTGATCGAACCCTAGAACCTCCACAACCCCAGTCAGGAAGCACGCCAGTGAACGTCGAAGTGACGCCCCTGCCCGGCATCGGGGTCCGGCAGGACTTCAGCATCCGCTCCGGCCGCCGGATCGGCGTGATCACCTACCGGGACGGGAGGTTCGAGCTCATACTGTCCAAACAGGACGACCCGGACGCGACGGCGGCGTCGATACCGCTCGCCCCCGAGGAGGCCGGCACGCTCGCCGGGTTGCTCGGCGCACCCCAGCTCGTCACGCAGCTGAGCCGCGAGCACCACGACATCACCGGCATCACCACGCGCCAGCTGCCGGTCACGGCGTTCGCGCACCGCACGCTCGGCGACACCGCCCTGCGCACCCGCACCGGCGCGTCGGTCGTGGCGGTCGTGCGGGCCGGCACCGCGCACCCCTCGCCGGGGCCGGAGTTCCTGTTCTCCGACGGTGACCTCGCGGTCGTCGTGGGCACCGCGGACGGCCTCGACACGGCCGCCGAGATCCTGACGGGCGGCTGAAGCACAGTGCACGACACCACGATCGCGCTGATCGAACTGGGTGCGGTCTTCTTCGGGCTGGGCCTGCTCGGGCGGCTGGCCTGGAGGTTCGGCATCTCGCCCATCCCGCTCTACCTGATCGGCGGCCTCGCGTTCGGCGCCGGTGGCATCGTCCCGCTGCACGGCATCGAGGAGTTCGCGCACCTCGCCAGCGAGATCGGCGTGGTGCTGCTGTTGTTGTTCCTGGGTCTCGAGTACTCGGCCTCCGAGCTCACGACCGGGCTGAAGAAGTCCTGGACCGCGGGCCTGCTCGACATCGTCCTCAACGCCACGCCCGGCGCCGTGGTGGCGTTGTTGCTGGGCTGGGGACCTGTTGGCGCGCTGGCGATGGCCGGCGTCACCTACATCTCCTCGTCCGGGATCGTGGCGAAGGTGCTCGGCGACCTCGGGCGCCTGGGCAACCGCGAGACACCGGTGGTCCTGTCGGTGCTGGTCTTCGAGGACCTCGCGATGGCGGTCTACCTGCCGGTCCTCACCGCGCTGCTCGCCGGGGTCAGCTTCCTCGGCGGCCTCACCTCCGTCGGCATCTCGCTGCTCGCGATCACCATCGTGCTCGTGGTCGCGTTGAAGTACGGCCGGGTCATCTCGGCCGTTGTGGACAGTCCGGACCACGAGGTGTTCCTGCTCAAGCTCCTCGGTTCCGCACTGCTCGTGGCCGGGGTCGCGTCCCAGCTGCAGGTCTCGGCGGCGGTCGGCGCGTTCCTGCTCGGCATCGCGATCTCCGGCTCGACCGCGGAGAACGCCGCCCGGCTGCTGGAACCGTTGCGCGACCTGTTCGCGGCGATGTTCTTCGTGGTCTTCGGCCTCAACACCGACCCGCGCTCGATCCCGCCGGTGCTCGGCGTCGCGGTGGCGCTCGCCGTGGTGACCACCCTGACGAAGGTCGCGACCGGCTGGTGGGCGGCACGCAGGCAGGGCGTCGGGCCGATGGGCCGGGCCCGTGCGGGAGCCGCGCTGGTGGCGCGCGGGGAGTTCTCCATCGTGATCGCCGGCCTCGCGGTCGCGTCCGGCATGGTCAGCGAGCAGCTCGCCGCGCTGGCGACCGCGTACGTGCTGCTGATGGCCGTGATCGGCCCGATCGCCGCCCGCTACGTCGAGCCGGTCGCGGGGTTCCTCGCACGCAAGCGGGCAGGGACGACCACGACGTGAACCGTGCCGCGCCGGCGCTGCTGCTCGTCCTGCTGCTGGCGCTGATCCCCGGTCACCGGGAGCACGAGGACATCGGGGACCGGCACCTGCCCAGCAGCGTCTCGGTCTCGGCCGGTGCCACCGCCGTTCCCGCCGCCCCGGACACCGGCTGGGCGTGGCGGCCCGCCGCGGCCGCGGGTCCCGTGCCCGAGACGACGCCGCGACACGAGACCTGTTGCCGGGCAACGACGTCCAGGACACCGGGCACACCTTCGTGCCGGGCACCACCGCACGCCCCCGCGTGCCGTGACCCGGATTCTCGTTGCGAAGGAAGAAGAACATGTCCTACCTGGTACTGGTGTTGCTGCTCGCCTCCGTGCTGGCCGGAACCGGTGGCCTGGCCGCCATGGTCGTGAAGAAGGAGCCGTTCTACGGCGCGGTGGGGCTCTTCGTGATCTGCTGTCCCAGCTCGATCCTCGCCCTGGTGTACGCGGCGGTGGCCTGACGCAAGGGCGTGCGGCCCGGCGTTCACATCCTGGACGCTGGGCCGAATGGTGGATAGTGCCCGCCGGGTGCGGTGGCAGGGTGGACCTCCTAGGGGATCGAAAGTTGGGGGAGTGCCACGCATGGACCTGTCTCGTCGTGAACTGCTGACCCGCACCGGCCAGGCCGCCGCCGTCGCCACCGCCGCGTCCACGCTCACCCCCGGTGCCGCCGAGGCGAAACCGCACGACCTGGTCACGCTGACACAGGGCACCAACATCTCCGTGACCCGGTCGAAGGACCGCAGGTGGCTCGCGATCGACCTGGTCACCGCGATCTGGGTGCTGCCGGCCACCGGTGGCGTCGCGCGCAGGCTGACCGACGACCTGCAGGACGCGTCACTGCCGTCGTTCGGGCCGGGAAACCAGATCGCGTTCCAGTCCTATCGGGACGGCAACTACCACCTGTACGTCACCGACCTCGCCGGTCGCGATGTCCGGCAGCTGACCAGCGGGCGGTTCGACCACCGCGAGCCCGCGTTCTCGCCGGACGGCACCAGAATCGCCTTCACCAGCGATCGCGACGGCAGCTACGGCGTCTACGTGCTGGAGGTGCGGTCCGGCGCGATCACCCAGCTCACCGGCGTGCCGGACGAGGCGGCCGCACCGCAGTGGTCACCCGACGGCAAGCGGCTGATCTTCACCGTCGGCACCGCGGCCGTGGACGCGGTGTCGCTGGACGGCACGCGCGAACGCCTGGTCACCGCACCGGCGGGCGCGCAGCTGTTCGGGGCGAGCTTCGGGCCGGGCGGGCTGCCCTCCTACACGCTGATGCGGCCCGGTCAGGCCGACCTGGTGCTCGGCGACCGGGCGGTCGTCACCGGGCAGGACGTGTTCGGGTTCGCGCCGCTGTGGGACGGCGACAGCGTGCTGTACACGGCGGACGGCAAGATCCGGCTGCTGGCAGGCGGGTCCACAAAGGACATCCCGTTCGAGGCGGCGGTTCCGGTCCGCACGCCACGGCAGCACCGGGCGCGCACCCTCACCGGTGGTCAGGTCAAGGGCATCGCGAGCCCGGTGGTGTCCCGCGACGGGTCGAAGATCGCGTTCCGGGCGTTGAACGCGCTGTGGCTGGTCAGCGACGGCCGCACGACCAAGCTCACCGACGGCGCGTACTTCGACTCCGACCCGGACTTCTCGCCCGACGGCACGAAGGTGCTGTACGCGAGCGACCGGTCGGGTGTGGCGCAGTTGCGGGTGCGTGACCTGCGCAGTGGTGACGACACCGCGTACGCCCCGGCGCCGCACGCGCAGACCACGCCGCGGTTCTCGCCGGACGGGTCGAAGGTCGCCTACGTCGACCAGGACGGCCAGGTGTGGGTCGTCGACGCGGCCGGTCGCCGCCAGGTGACGCCGACGTTGTTCCAGCCGGGCCGCCCGACCTGGTCCGCCGACGGCACGGTCGTCGCGCTGGCCGCGGTGAAGCCGTTCTCCCGCCGGTTCCGCGAGGGCACCAGCCAGGTCCTCACCGTGGACCTGGTCAGCGGCGAGCTCAGGTACACCGAGCCGATGCCGTTCCGCTCGATCGCGACCCGCGGCGACGACGGCCCGGTGTGGTCACCGGACGGCAAGCAGCTGGCGTTCGTCGTGGAGAGCGTGGCTTTCGTCGTCGCCGTCGACGGCAAGGGCCGCTTCCTCGGCACACCGCGGCAGGTCACCCGTGAGGTCACCGACTCGCTGGCGTGGCACGGCAACAACGCGTTGGTGTACCTGAACAACGGCCGCCTGCGGAAGTCCACCTTGGACGGATCGGTCAACACCATCCGGGTCGGGTTGACGTGGCGCAGGCCGAAGGCACCGGATCGTCAGGTGATCCACGTCGGCGCCTACTGGGACGGCGAGGCCGAGCGGCTGCGTTCGAACGTCGACATCGTCGTGGAGAACGGCCGAGTCGAGGACGTCCGCCCGCACCGGGGCCGCGCCGACGTGGACGCGAGCACGCTGACCGCCATCCCCGGCCTGATCGACGCCCACAACCACTGGCACCTGCGCGGCCGGGCCTGGGGCGCGCGCCAGGGCAACGTGTGGCTCGCCTACGGCATCACCACCGTCCGCTCACCCGGCGACCCGGTCTACCAGATGGTCGAGACCCGCGAAGCGCTCGCCGCCGGCACCCTGACCGGCCCCCGCTTCTACGCGACCGGCGAGGCCGTCGACGGTTCCCGCGTCTACTACAACTTCATGCGCCCGACCCTCTCGCGCGCCCAGCTCGACCTCGAACTGCGCCGCGCCCACGAGCTCGGCTACGACATGCTCAAGACCTACGTCCGCCTGCCCGTCGAACTGCAACGCGCGGCCGTCCAGCGCTCCCGCGTGCCGCTGTCCTCGCACTACCTCTACCCGGCCGCGAACATCGGCATGAACGGCATGGAACACGTCGGCGCCACCAACCGACTCGGCTACTCCCACACCGTCTCCCGCCAGGGCCGCGCCTACTCCGACGTGGTCGCGCTGTTCACCCGCACCGGCATGTCCATGACCCCGACCCTGTTCCACAACCGCGCCCTGTTCGCCGAGGACAGGTCGCTGGCCCTGGACGAACGCACCCGCGTCCTCTTCCCGCCGTGGGAGTACGAGCGCTACCTGGCCGACGCGAACTCCGGCGGCGCCACCTCCTCGCTGCACATCCTGCGCGGCTGGGTCGAGTTCGCCCTGGCCGTCCACCGCGGCGGCGGCCTGGTCATCTGCGGCACCGACGCGCCTCTGGACGCACCCGCCACCGCCACGCACATGAACCTGCGCGCGATGGTGAAGTTCGGCTTCACGCCGCGGGAGGCGCTGATCACCGCGACCCGCAACCCGGCGCGGTGGCTGGGGCTGCCGCTCGGGTCGCTGAAGCCGGGGGCGCCGGCGGACATCGCGTTCGTCTCCGGCAACCCACTGGTCGACATCAAGGCGGCGGCGGACGTGCGGCAGGTGATGGTCGGCGGGCGGCTGCACACCGTTGCCGATCTGCTGAAGCCTTATCAGGGGCAGCGGGTGATGGCGTCGTCCGAGGCTTTGGCGCCGTTGGCGTCGGCGGAGAACGAGCACTGGTGGCACGAGCCGGAGTGGGCGGACCACGCCTGCTGCGGTCACTGATAAATGATCTGCGGTCGCGCGGGCTGTCGTGACACGATCGTGCCATGACAGCCTTCGCGACCCCAGAAGACATCGCCCGGCGCACCACCGCCGCCAAGGACGCGGCCGTGGCGGCAGGTCGCGACCTCGGGCTCACCATCACCGAACCGAAGGTGCTCTACGAGCTCTTCTCCGTCGTCGTCCACCTGGCGCCGAGCCCCGTCGTGGCCCGCGTGCCGGTGGTCCTGCCGCACACCGAGGACCTCGACGCCACCACCGCCCGCCAGCAGCGTGAGCTCGACGTGGCCCGGTGGCTCGCGAACCAGGGCACGCCGGTGATCCCGCCCGCGGACGACGTGTCGGCGAAACCGGTGCAGCGCGACGGGTTCTCCATCACGTTCTGGCCGTTCGTGGAAGAGGACAGGAGCGGGGAACCGGACTACGTCGCGAACTCGGAAAAGGCCGCCGAACTGCATGCGGCGCTGAAGGACTACCCCGGTGAACTGCAGTTCCTCGGCACGGCGGAACCGCAGTTCATCACCGAATCCTTCCGCATTCTGGAAAAGCACCCGGACCTGCTCGACCCCGCCGATCGCGAACGCGCGGAACGCGAATGGGCGCAGCTCGAACCGGCCGTGCGGGAACAGGCCGAATTCGAAAAGCGGTTCCCCGGAATCGCGCTGCAGCCGATCCACGGCGACTGCCCGCCCGCGAACATCTTCGCGAGCACGAACGGGCCGTTGTTCTCCGACTTCGAGCTCATCACCTACGGGCCGGTCGAGTGGGACCTCGCCTCGCTCGGGCCGGACCTCGAAGCGGCCTACAACCGCGGTGCCCGCGCCAACAACACACGCGAACTCGACGACAAGGTGCTCGAGTTCGTCAACGCCGTCGCCGCCGTCCGCGCGATCGCCTACCTCTCCGTCACCCCGCAGCTGCCGCAGATCGCCGAGTTCATGAAGCCGCTGATCGACACCTGGCGCGCCCGCCCCACCCCGGCCTGACCGGCATCTGCAAGTACCACCAACCATCCCCGGAACCGCCTTCAACTGCACCCAACACGTTCGCCGCGCGGCGAACGTGTTGGGTGCAGTTGAAGGCTCGTTGATCTTCGGTTGGTGGTACTCGCAGATGCGCGCTAGGCGTGGGCGGCCGCCCGGTCGCCCAGCCAGGCCACCACTTCCTCGGCGGGCAGCGGCTCGCTGAGGAAGTACCCCTGCACGACGTCACAGCCCGCCTCGGCCAGCGCCGTCCACGTGTCCTGGTCCTCCACGCCCTCCGCCACGGCCTGCAGGCCGAAGTTGCGGGCCAGGGCCACCAGGGCGTGCACGATCGCCGAGTCGCCGGCGTCGGTGCACATGTGCGTGACGAACGAGCGGTCCAGCTTCATCTCGTGCACCCGCATGCTGCGCAGGTACGAGATCGACGAGTAGCCGGTGCCGAAGTCGTCGATCGACAGCCGCACGCCCAGCTCGGTCAGGCCGCGCAGCACCTCCACCGCGCGGTCGGGGTCGGAGATGATCGCGGACTCGGTGATCTCCAGCGTCAGCAGCCGGGCGGGCAGGCCGTGGCGTTTGATCAGGTCGGCCACGTCGCCGGGGAACTCGGTGTGCAGCAGGCACGCGGCGCCCACGTTCACCGACACCGGCACCTCCCAGCCCGCGTCCGACCACACGCGGCACTGGCGCAGCGCCGCGTCGATCACGTACCGGGTCAGCGGCTCGATCAGGCCGTTCTCCTCGGCGACCGGGATGAACTCATCGGGCCGGACGAGGCCACGCGTCGGGTGCTGCCAACGCGCCAACGCCTCCACACCACACACGGCGCCCGTATCGGCCAACGCCTTGGGCTGGTAGTGCAGGAACAGCTCGCCGCGGTCGATCGCGTGGCGCAGCTCCGTCACGGCGGTCAGCTGCGAAGCACCGCGTTCGTGCAGCCGTGCGTCGTACACGGCCACACCGGACTTGTCGCGTTTGGCCGCGTACATCGCTATGTCGGCGTGCCGCAGCAGCTCGTGGCCGTCGAGGGAGTCGGTCGGGCACAGCGCCACGCCGACGCTGCCCGCGATCTCCAGCTCCAGGCCCTCCAGCGTCACCGGCATCGCCAGCGCCGTGAGGATCTTGTCGGCCACCATCCGCGCGTTGTCCGCCGAGCCGACGCCGGGCAGCAGCACCGCGAACTCGTCACCGCCCAGGCGGGCCACCAGGTCGGTGTCGCGCACCGCCCACGACAGCCGGTTCGCCACCTGGCGCAGCAGCAGGTCGCCGACGTGGTGCCCGAGCGAGTCGTTGACCTCCTTGAACCTGTCCAGGTCCACGATCAGCAACGCCAGCGGCTCGTGCTTCTTGTGCGCCTTGGTGACGGCCTGTTCCATCCGCCGCGCGAGCAGCGTCCGGTTCGCCAGGCCCGTCAACGCGTCGTGGTGCGCCTCGTGCTCGTTCTTCGCGGCCTGGCGCAGGATCTTGCGCCGGTGGCCCAGCAGCACCATGCCGAACAGGCCCACCAGGAACGCGTCCAGCACGAACGCCACGATCTGCGCGAACCGCAGGCTGCTGTTCTTCTCGTCGGCCGCGCGCAGGTAGTCGGTGGTGTCGAGCCGCTTCGCGCCGATCGTCGAGGAGATCTGCCGGCGCAGCGACGAGTGCGCGAACCCGGCCTGGTCGGCCTGCGCCGGATCCTCCCCGGCCAGCACCTTGCGCAGCGTGTCCGTCGTCGTGTCGTAGAGCGGCAACAGGCGCGTGGCCACCGCCACGTCCGACACGTCGCCGTTCACGCGCAGCCACTCCAGCTCACCGCGGGCCGCGCCGATCGAGTTCCGCAACGGCTCGATGGTCTGCTCGGTGCGCTTGAGCTGCAGGTCGCGCAACGCGTTGTCGGCGATGTTGATGTGCTCGAGCACCCGGCTCCAGCGCTCGCTGGTCTCGTTGAGCTCCCGCACGTGCGCGGTCGTCGTCTGCGCGCTGATGCTGCTCCACAGCGCCAGCCCGGCCAGGGCCAGCAGCCCGGCCGTCAGCCCCGCCGTCGCCACCCGTGCGGTGGCGCGGCCCTCCCAAAGCCTCACCGTGCCTGCTCCAACGGTCGCAACCAGCTCGCGGGGTCCTTGACGAACGCGTCGATCTGCGGCCGGAACCACTCCCTGCGCGCCTTCTCCGACTCCTGCCGGTGCAGGACCTCGTGCAGGTTCGCCGTCGTGACCGCCAGGCCGGGGGTGAACACCCACCCCTCGGGTAACTCCGCGCCGCCTCTGGCCTGCCGGGCGAGCAGCCACCCGGCGACCGCGCCCTTGAGGTAGTGCTCAGGCGAGACCGACGCCACCACCGCGCCGTCCCGCACCGCCTGCAACGTCCGAGGGTCGACCCCGAACCCGCCCACCAGCCACCTCGCCGACTTCTCGGTCTTGATCGCGGCGAGGTTGAACCCGTCGCAGTCTCCGGTACCCACGAAAGCCAGTGCGTCGGGATTGGCGGCAGCGAGCCGGCGCCACGCGTCGAGATTGGCCTCGTCGTCGCGCTGCGTGTCGAACGGCCCCAGCACCCGCACTCCCGGTAGTTCCTCGGCGAACCGCCCCCGAATGCCGTCGGCCCGGTCGTCGAACCCGGGAAGTCCGGGAGTGGTGTTTCCCAGCACCACTGACCCGGTCGCGCCTGAGGGCAGTCGGCGCATCAGCTCGTCAGCCAGCTTTTCGCCGAGTTCGTAGTTGTCGTTACCGATGTGGAGTTCCACCCCGGAACTCGCTGTCAGTCGCATGTCCACGCCGACGACGGAGACGTGTTCGCGCAACGTCTCACCGATCGGCGGCGCCATCAGCGCGGGTTCGGAGGTGGCGACGGCGATACCGCCTTTCGCGGCCTTCGACAAATCCCGGAACAACTCGACTTCCCTGTGCCCGTCCTGTCCGGGAGGCCCGGTGACCGTCGCGCTCACCCCGCCGACGCGCCCGACGCCCTCGTGGAACCCGCTGGTCATCTCCTGTGCGAACGACCCACCCGTGCGCTTGACGACGAACCCGACGTGCGGCAACGCCGTCGAGCTCGCGGCGGCGCCGCAGCCGGTGGTGGCGACGGCGGTGCCGGACAGCAGGCCCACCAGACCCAGCACCAGCCCCGCAGAACGCATGGCAGACCTCGGGCTCACTCGACCGACGGGTGGTTGATCTCCAGAGCGGCCGATGCTACATCGCTTGATGTCAAATCGGGACAACGCACCCGCTGACGGGAAGCGCTTTCACATTACCCGCGCGTAGTACCGGGAATCACGCGGGAGGCGGTCAGAACGGGTCGTAACCGAGGTTCGGCCGCAGCCACTGCTCGACCTCGGCCAGCGGCTTGCCGCGCCGGATCGCGTAGTCCTCGACCTGGTCACGGCCCAGCCGCCCGACGGTGAAGTACTTCGCCTCCGGGTGCTGGAAGATCATGCCGCTCACACTGGCGGCCGGGTTCATCGCGAACGACTCGGTGAGCTCCACCCCGATGCGCTCCGCATCAAGCACGTCGAACAGCTCGCGCTTGACCGTGTGGTCGGGGCAGGCCGGGTAGCCCAGCGCCGGCCGGATGCCGCGGAAGCGCTCCGCGTGCAGGTCGGCGAGCTCCGGCTGGGCGTCCGGCTCGAACCACTCGCGGCGCGCCCGCAGGTGGATCCACTCGGCGAACGCCTCGGCGAGCCGGTCGGCCAGCGCCTTCACCATGATCGCCCGGTAGTCGTCGTTGCGGGCCTCGTACTCGGCCGCCAGGTCGTCCGCGCCGAGCACGGTCACCGCGAAGCCACCGATGTGGTCGCCCTGCGGCGCCACGTAGTCCGCCAGGCAGCGGTTCGGGCGCGACAGCGGCTTCTGCGTCTGCTGGCGCAACATCGGCCACTTCACGGTCTCGTCGCCGTCCTGGAGCACGATGTCGTCGCCCTCGGCGTGCGCGGGCCAGAAGCCGTACACACCGCGCGGCTGGAACGAGTCGTTCGCGATGATCTCGTCCAGCAACGCCGTCGCGTCGTCGTAGAGCTCCCGCGCGACCGGCTGCTCCAGGATCGCCGGGAACTTGCCCTTGAGCTCCCAGGCCAGGAACAGGAACGTCCAGTCGATGAACTCGCGCAGCTCCGCCACCGGCGGGGTCAGCACGCGGGTGCCGGTGAACGCGGGCGTCGGCAGGTCGGAGAAGTCGACCTGCTCGGCGTTCGCACGGGCGTCGGCCACCGTGAGCAGCGGCACCTGCCTGCGGTTCGCGTGCTGCTCGCGCAACCGGGCCTGCTCGGCGCGGTTGGCGAGGTTCAGCTCGTGGCCGCGCCGGTCGTCGCGCAGGTCGGACACCACGCCCACGACCCGGGAGGCGTCGAGCACGTGCACGACCGGCTCGTCGTAGACCGGGGCGACCTTCACGGCGGTGTGCTGCTTCGAGGTCGTGGCGCCGCCGACCAGCAGCGGCAGCTTCATGCCGCGGCGCTGCATCTCCTCGGCCACGGCGACCATCTCGTCCAGCGACGGCGTGATCAACCCGGACAGGCCGATGACGTCGGCGTGCTCCTTGATCGCGGTGTCGAGGATCTTCGCGGCCGGCACCATCACGCCGAGGTCGATCACCTCGTAGTTGTTGCAGCCCAGCACGACGCCGACGATGTTCTTGCCGATGTCGTGCACGTCGCCCTTGACCGTGGCGAGCACGACCTTGCCGTTGCCGCCCGTCCGCGCCTTCGGCTCGGCGTCCATGAACGGCTCCAGGTAGGCCACCGCGCGCTTCATCACCCGCGCGCTCTTCACCACCTGGGGCAGGAACATCTTGCCCGCGCCGAACAGGTCGCCGACGACCTTCATGCCGTCCATCAGCGGGCCCTCGATCACGTCGAGCGGCCGCGGCAGGGCCTGGCGGGCCTCCTCCGCGTCCTCCTCGATGAAGTCGACGACACCGTGCAGGATCGCGTGCTCCAGCCGCTTGGCGACCGGGGCCTCGCGCCACGACAGGTCCACGACCCGCTTCTGGCCGGGGCCTTTGACGGTCTCCGCGTGCGTGACGAGCCGGTCGGTGGCGTCCTCGCGGCGGTTGAAGATGACGTCCTCGACCAGCTCCAGCAGGTCGGCGGGGATGTCTTCGTAGACCACGAGCTGGCCCGCGTTGACGATGCCCATGTCCAGGCCCGCCTTGACCGCGTGGAACAGGAACGCGGAGTGCATCGCCTCGCGGACGACGTCGTTGCCGCGGAAGGAGAACGACAGGTTCGAGATGCCACCGCTGGTGCGTGCGCCCGGACAGCGCTCCTTGATCAGCGGCAGGGCGTCGATGAACGCCTTGGCGTAGCCGTTGTGCTCCTCGATGCCGGTCGCGACCGCGAGCACGTTCGGGTCGAAGATGATGTCCTCGGCCGGGAAGCCGACCTGCTGCGTGAGCAGGTCGTAGGCGCGGGCGCAGATCTCGACCTTGCGCTCGGTCGTGTCGGCCTGGCCCTGCTCGTCGAACGCCATGACGACGACGCCGGCGCCGAAGTCGCGGATGACGCGGGCCTGCTCCAGGAACGGCTCCTCGCCCTCCTTGAGGCTGATCGAGTTGACCACGCCCTTGCCCTGCACGCAGCGCAGACCCGCCTGCAGCACGCTCCAGCGGGAGCTGTCGATCATCACCGGGATCCGCGCGATCTCCGGCTCGGTCGCGATCAGGTTGAGGAACGTCGTCATCGCCTGCTCGCCGTCGAGCAGGTCGGCGTCCATGTTCACGTCGAGCAGGTTCGCGCCGCCGCGCACCTGGTCCAGGGCGACCGCCAGCGCCGCCTGGTGGTCGTCGGCCTCGATCAGCCTGCGGAACTTCGCGGAGCCGGTGACGTTGGTGCGCTCACCGATCATCGCGAACCCGGTGTCGGCGCCGATCTCGAACGTCTCCAGGCCGCTGAACCTGGTGGTCGCGCGGGTCTGCGGGACCTCGCGCGGCGACTCGTCGCCGACGGCCTCGGCGATGGCCCTGATGTGCGCGGGGGAGGTGCCGCAGCAGCCGCCGACGACGTTGACGATGCCGGCCTGCGCGAACTCCTTGAGCAGGGCCGCGGTCTGGTCGGGGGTCTCGTCGTAGCCGCCGAACGCGTTGGGCAGGCCGGCGTTGGGGTGCGAGGCGACGAACGTGCCGGCCTTCTGCGCGAGCTCGGCCACGTGCGGGCGCATCTCGGCGGCGCCCAGCGAGCAGTTCACGCCCACGACCAGCGGCTTCGCGTGCTCGACCGAGTCCCAGAAGGCCTCGACGGTCTGTCCGGACAGGGTCCGGCCGCTCAGGTCGACGATCGTCACCGAGATCCACAGCGGCAGCTCGGGCGCGACCTTGCGGGCCGCGGTGATGGCGGCCTTGCAGTTGAGCGTGTCGAAGATCGTCTCGATCAGCAGCAGGTCGACGCCGCCGTCGCGCAGTGCGGCGATCTGCTCGGCGTAGGAGTCCTCGACCTGCTGGTAGGTGACCGCGCGGTAGGCCGGGTCCTCCACCTTGGGCGAGAGGCTCAGCGTGACGTTGAGCGGCCCGACCGAGCCGGCCACGAACTTCCCGCCGAACTCCTCCGCGGCCTGGCGGGCGATCCGGGCGCCGGCCAGGTTCATGTCGCGCACCCGGTCCTGCAGCCCGTAGTCGGCCTGCCCGATCGAGGTGGCGGTGAACGTGTTCGTGGTGGTGATGTCCGCGCCGGCGGACAGGTACTGCCGGTGCACGTCGAGCACCAGGTCCGGGCGCGTGAGGTTGAGCAGGTCGGGGTCGCCGGTGACGTCCATGTGGTGGTCGCCGAACTCGATGCCCCGGTAGTCCTGCGGAGTGAGCTGGGCCTGCTGGAACATCGTGCCCCAGGCGCCGTCGAGCACGGCGATCCGCTGGGTCAGCAGGGACTTCAGGTCACTCACGCGCGCTCCCGAGTAGTCGGAAGCGCCCTTGTTGCGTGGTGACTCGACGCCGAGCGTGGCAGGCGCGAGGGCCTGTTGCAGCGCTTCTCGGCATCGCCGGAAGTCTACCGCGACGACCACGGGCCAGGAAACCGTCCCACTGCCTAGGATGGCCGGATGACTGGCGGACGCGCATTGGTGCTGGGCGGTGGCGGTGTCACCGGAATCGCTTGGGAGACAGGACTTCTGCACGGACTCGCAGAACACGGCGTCGACCTGACAGGAGCGGACCTGTTCGTCGGCACGTCGGCCGGTTCGGTGGTCGCGACGCAGTTGGCGGGCGGTGTGCCGCTCGGTGACCTGTACGGGAGCCAGCTGTTGCCGCCCGATGGGGAGATCCCGGCCCGGCTGACCGGCTGGATGGTCGTCCGGTATGCGCTTTCCTACGCCCTGCCGGGTTCCGGAGCCGCGAAACGCGCCCGGCTGGGACGGGCGGCGTTGCGTGCGAACACGCCGTCGGAGGCGTCGCGGCGGGAGGTGTTCGAGAGCCGGTTGTCCATCAAGGACTGGCCCTCGCGGGCGTTGAAGGTGACCGCGGTGGACGCCGCCGACGGGCGGTTCGTGGCGTTCTCCCAGGAGAGCGGCGTGCCGCTGGTGGACGCGGTCGCCTCGTCGTGCGCGGTGCCGCTCGTGTGGCCGCCGGTGACGATCGGCGGGCGCCGGTACATGGACGGCGGGATGCGGTCGGTGGCCAACGTGGACCTCGCCGCCGGGTGCTCGCGGGTCGTCGTGGTGGCGCCGTTGACCCGTGCCATGACCAAGGCCGCGACCCCGCAGGCGCAGGCCGACCGGCTGGGCGTGCCGTCGATCGTGGTCAGCCCCGATGCGACGGCGCTGGCGGCGATCGGGAAGAACCTGCTGGACCCGGCCCGCCGCAAGCCCGCAGCGGAGGCCGGGTACGCCCAGGCCGCGTCGGTCGCCGAGGCCGTTCGCGCCGTCTGGAACTGAACCGCAAAGGATCACTGTTCGAACGCGCACAACTGGCTCAGACCCCTTGTTCGAGGGGTCTGACCTGCATAGCGTCGCCCTGCACCTCGAACTGGCAGGTTTGTTGACCAATTGCTGGAGGCGGCTGTGGGCGGCAGAACGACGGCGTTGGGCGCGGCCGGGCTCGTGCTCGGCCTGCTCGTGGCGGGGGTGACCAGCGCGGAGGCGGCGGATCCACTGGTCTCCGCCGGCAAGGCGGTGACGGCGTCCTCGATCGAGGGAACCGGGTTCGAGCCGGCGAAGGCGGTCGACGGCAGCTCGTCGACCCGCTGGGCCTCGCTGGAGGGCCAGGACCCGCAGTGGTTGCGGGTCGACCTCGGCTCGGCGCACGCGATCAGCCGGGTCAGGCTGAGCTGGGAGGCCGCGTACGCCAGGTCGTACCGCGTGCAGACCAGCGTGGACGGTGCGGCGTGGACCGACGTGTACTCGACCACCAGCGGTGACGGTGGCACCGACGACCTGACCGTGTCCGGCTCCGGGCAGTACGTGCGGGTCTACGGCACCGCGCGTGGTACGAGCTACGGCTACTCGTTGTGGGAGCTGGAGGTCTACGGCGCACCGAGCGGCACTCCTCCGCAGCCGGGGCTCGGCCACCCGTTCGGCAGCAGGCAGACCCCGTACGCGGCCGGGGTGCTGCGACCGTCGGGCAGCACGTCCACGTTGGACGCGAAGGTCGTCGACTTCTACCAGCGCTGGAAGGCCGCGTTCGTCAAGCAGAACTGCGGCAACGGCTGGTGCCAGGTCATCTCACCGGACGCGAAGTTCCCGTACGTGGCCGAGGCACAGGGCTACGGCATGGTGATCACCGCGACGATGGCGGGTGCCGACCCGGACGCGAAGAAGACCTTCGACGGCCTGCTGAAGTACAAGCTCGCCCACCCGTCGGTGAACAACCCCGACCTGCTGGCCTCCGAACAGGACGCCGCGTGCCGCAGCGTCAACGGCGGCGACAGCGCGACCGACGGCGACATGGACACCGCCTACGGCCTGCTTCTCGCCGACCGGCAGTGGGGCAGTTCCGGCACCTACAACTACCGGCAGATCGCGGTCCGCAACATCAACGCGATCAAGAAGAGCCTGGTCAACCCCGCCACGAACCTGCTGCTGATGGGTGACTGGTCGACCTCCGGCAACAGCAGGCAGTACTACGGCTCCCGGTCCTCGGACTGGATGAGCGACCACTTCCGGGCGTTCCGCAAGGCGACCGGTGACTCCGCGTGGGACACGATCCGGGTGAAGCACCAAGACCTGATCGCCTCGCTGCAGTCGAAGTACGCGCCGAACACCGGTCTGCTGCCGGACTTCGTGCAGGACACGAACTCCACGCCCAAACCCGCCGTCGGTGAGATGCTCGAACGCGACGACACCGACGGCACGTACTGGTACAACGCCTGCCGCGACCCGTGGCGGATCGGCGCGGACGCGGCGCTGACCGGTGACGCCAGGTCGCTGGCCGCCGCTCGCAAGATGAACGCTTGGATCAAGTCCAAGACCGGCGGTGACCCTGCGCGGATCGCGGTCGGGTACCAGCTGAACGGCACGCAGATCAGCGGCGGCAGCGACGCGGCGTTCGTGGCGCCGTTCGCGGTCGCGGCCACCACGGACCCCGGCAGCCAGGCGTGGCTGGACGCGTTGTGGAACAGGATGCTGGCCACGCCGATCAGCACGAACACCTACTTCGGCGCGAGCATCCAGCTGCAGGTGATGATCACGGTGACCGGAAACCACTGGATCCCCTGACCCGACCAGCTCTAATGGTGCGATGGGGATCGCGAAGGCGCGCCGGATCGCACAGCACGCACACCGGGGACAGCTCGCCGGCGACGGCGAGCTGTTCCTGGACCAGCTGGAACGTCTGGTGGGTGCTGTCGAGGAACGCGGCGGCGGATGGGTGGCCCGGCAGGCGGCGTGGCTGCACGCCGTGCCCGCGACCGGGGTGGACCTGGCGCGCCTGGACCTGCCGTGGCGGGTGCTGCGGGTGGTGGAGGCGTTGCAACCGGAGTCGCCTTGGTCGGGGCCTGTGCTCGCTCGGCTGAGGCAGTTCCCGGACGCTGTCCTGGTCCACGACGTGCTGACCGCCGACCGTCCCGCTCACCACCGGCCCGAAGTCCCCGTGGACGCGTTGCCGCGGTCGCCGGTTGACCGGGAACGCTTGCTGCGCGAGGCGGAGTCCGCTTTCCCCGGCGTGGCCGGCGCCGCGATCGCTGAGCTGACCGGTGCGGGGGACGAGCGCGAGGTCGAGCTGCTGCGCACGGTGATGCTCAGGCCAGAGCGGGAATGGCGCTGGGCCCGCCGCACCGCGCGGGCCAGGCTGACCGCGATCGGTGGTCCGGCGGCAGTCGCGGCCTTGCGGCAGTGGGTGTTCAGCCCACTGGACGTGCCGTGGCGTGATGACCGGGACTGGCTGCGCCGCAACGCGGCGGACGTGGTGCCCCGGCTGGTCGAGGTGGTGTCCGACCCGTTGTGGTCCTACGAGGCGGCGTTGGCGCTGGGCGAGCTGCGGGTCGCCGAGGCGGTGCTCCCGTTGTGCGAGAGCGCGCGGACGGCCGATCACCCGGTCATGCAGGTCGAGGCCCTGGGCAAGATCGGTTCCGCCGAAGCGCTGCCGACGCTGGTCGAGCTGCTCGGGCATCGCAACCCGGAGGTCCGCGACCACGTGCTGCGTGCGCTCGCGCGGATCGGCGACGACCAGGTCGTCGACGTGGTGCTCGAAGCGTGTGAGGACCTCGACCCGCGCGTGCGGGACCGGGCGGCACGCGTGCTCGTCAGGCTCGGCGACAGCCGAGCGGTGCCGCGGCTGGTCCGCCTGTGCGACACCCGGCACGCCGCCGCGGCAGCCGACGCGTTGACCCGCATCGGCGACCCGCGCGCGTTGCCGACGCTGTGGCACCTGTTCCAGCACCACGAGGACAAGGCGGTCCGGCACGCGGCCGGACGCGGGTTGGCCCGCATCGAAGGCGAACAGCAGGTGGTGTACCCCGGCGACGTGCTCGTCCTGCGCGCCCACGTGTGGCTGCTCGGCCACAAGCCGGACTGGCACCACCACCGCCTGGAACAGTCGGTCAGGCACGCCGACGCGATCGTGCGAGCCCGCGTCGCCGAGGCGTACGGCCGGCTGGGCACCGGTGCCCAGCACCTCCGCGTCCTGCTCGACGACCCCGACCCGCGCGTTCGAGCGGCCGCCCGGTTCGCGACCGCCCGACAGTGACCTGGGTCACCGCGGGTTGACCCTGACCCCGGGTCAAGGCCCGAGGGTTCCGGTCATGGACAACGACTTCATCGCGGAGACCGCCCGCCGCTTCAGCATCCCCGGCGCCGCCGTCGGCGTCTTCCACAACGGCGAGGAGCACCTCTTCACCCACGGCGTCACGAGCGTCGAGAACCCGTTGCCGGTCAACGAGGACACGCTGTTCCTGCTCGGCTCGGTCACCAAGACCTACACCGCCACCGCGATCATGCGCCTGGTCGCGGCCGGCCGGGTCGAGCTGGACGCGCCGGTGCGCCGGCACGTGCCGGAGCTGCGGCTCGCCGACGACCGCGAGGTCACCGTCCGCCAGCTGCTCAACCACACCTCCGGCCTCGACTGGGGCACGCTGGCCGACACCGGCGAGGGCGACGACGCACTGGCCAGGCACGTCGCCGAGCTCGCCACCCTGACCCTGGTCGGCGCGGCGGGGGAGCGCCCGTCCTACAGCCAGTCCGGCTACAACCTGGCCGGGCGGATCATCGAGAACGTCACCGGCCAGACCTACGAGCAGGCGATGTCGGCGTTGGTGCTGGACCCGCTCGGGCTGAGCGGTACGCACTTCGACCGCGACGCCGTGATGACCCGCCGGTTCGCCGTCGGCCACGAGAAGGGCGAGATCGCCCGCCCGTGGCGGCACTGGCGGGCCAACAACCCCGGCGGCGGCATCGCGGCATCGGTGCGAGATGTGCTGCGGTGGGCTTGTTCTCACCTCGACGCCGACGACCTGGCCGAGATGCGCCGCCCGACGGCCCGGTTGCGCGGCAGCAACCTCGGCGACGCGATCGGCGTGGGCTGGTTCCTGCGCGAGATCGACGGCGTCCAGGCCATCGGGCACGGCGGTTCGTCGAACGGCCAGTTCGCGGAGCTGCTGCTCGTGCCGTCGCTGGGCTTCGCGGTGGTGTCGATGGCGAACCAGGGCCCGGACGGCATCCCGTTCAACCAGGCGGTCGTCCGGGAGGCGCTGCGTGCGCACGCCGGCCTGCTCGACCGCGACCCGGACCCGTTGCCCTACAACGCCTCTGCCGCCGCGGAGGTCGCCGGCTCCTACGACAACGACGCGATGGTGATGACCATCGAGAACACCGGGTCGGGCCTGGTGCTGGAAGTCCTGATCCGCCCGGAGATCCGCGCGAACGCCGAGATGGACCTGCCCGCCGACCACGCGCCGTTCCCGATGGCCCTGCTGCCCGACGACGAGTACCTGCTCACCGAGGGCGCGTTCACCGGCCAGCGCGGCTTCTTCACGCGATCCTCTGACGGCCGCATCATCGGCGTCGACCTCGCCGGACGCATGTTCGGCCGAGTGCGATGATGGCGCCATGATCACGATCGGGCAGCTCGCGAGGTACGCGGGCGTGACGATCAAGGCGGTCCGGCACTACCACAAGGTGGGCCTGCTGCCGGAGCCCGCGCGTGATGCCTCCGGCTACCGCCGCTACACCGCGCGGGACGCGATCGACCTGGTCAAGATCCGCACCCTGGCCGAGGCCGCGGTCCCGTTGGCGCGCATCGAAGAGCTGCTGCGCGCCGACCCCGCCGAGTTTGCCGCGTCGATCGCCGAGATCGACGCGGCACTGCGCCGGCGCGAGGAGGAGATCCGCCAGGCCAGGGAACGCGTGACCCGCCTGCAGGCCGGCGCCACGCTGTTCGTCACCGCCGAGGCGGCCGCACTGCTCGACCGGCTCGCGGAGATCGGCGTCAGCGCGCGGGGCGTCCAGATGGAGCACGACGTGTGGATGCTCATGCAGGCCGTCGCACCGGCCGAGGCGGACGTGTGGCTCGCCGACAAGACCGCGGCGCTCGCGGATCCCGAGTTCCAGCGGATCTACCTCGACCACGACGAGGCGTTCGACTGGTCACCGGACGACCCGCGGCTGCCCGAACTGGCCGCGCGGGCTCGTGCGTGGCTCGCCGTGCGGCCGGAGATGCCGATCGCCGATCCGGAGGTCACGCGGCTGGCGATGTCGGCGGCGGGGGCGTCGTCGCCGGCGTGGGAACGGATGGCGCAGCTGTAGTCGGAGTCTCGCCATGGTGTTCGACGACGGGGTGTGGCAGACGCACCCGGAAGACTTCCAGCTGCAGTAGAACGGCCACCTGGCTGGGGTTCGGCGACGGCCTGGTGGACCACCTCCTCACCGCTGAGCACCCGCTCGTGATCCTCGTCCTGAAAGGCGTCGACCGGGCTCGTGACCAGACCTCCGTGCACGCCCTGCTGGACGACCTGGCCTCGATTGCCCGCTGGCACCTGCTGTCCGGCAGGCGGTTCCTCTGCCTCGTCGAGACCGACGACACCGAGTTCAGCACGCCCACGCCGGGCGGCGAACAGCCCTCGTGGAACCGTCACGAGTGGCTGCTCCGGCACCGCAACGGCGAACGTGTCCTGCCGTGGATCACCCCAGCGTCCTGAGGAACTCGGGACCACCCTCCTCGGCGTTGAGTCCTTTCTCGACGAACGCGATGTTGTGGTGGAACGAGATCCCGCTGATGTTCCGCTGCACGTACCCGCCATCGACCCGGGGATCCTCGACCTCCGCCAGGTTCAAGCCGTCCACAAAGGACTTCAACATCCCGATCGACGTGCCGGGACCACCGTCGGCCGCACCACCCCAGCTCGGCCAGTACGCGGTCTGCAGGTCCTCGACCACGTACAACCCACCCGCGCGCACGTGCGGGAACAACGCGTGGAACGACGTCTGCACGTGGTCGTTGCGGTGACTGCCGTCGTCGATGACCACGTCGAACGGCCCGAGCCGCGAACCCAGCAGGTCCAGGAACCCGGCGTCCGACTGGTCACCCCGCACCGTCATGATCCGCGGCCCGGCCACGGTCTTCGCCACGACGTCGAGCCCGTGGACGAGACCGCGCTGGAAGTACCGCTGCCACATCCGCAACGACGCGCCGCCGCTCGCCGGGTCGTCGTACCCGCCGATCCCGATCTCCAGCACCTTCACCGGCTTGGTGCGCAGCCGGGCGAAGTGGCGTTCGTAGTGCTGGGTGTACCAGTGCAGGTCGCCCCACTTGTCCGACCCGAACCGCACCGCCAGCGTGCCCAGGTCCTCGCGGTGTGGCCGCAGCGCGCTGAGCACCGCGTCGACCGCCTCGGGGTAGCCCTTCCTGCGGTGGAACCAGGCACCCATGCCGCCCTCGCCGAGCTCGGCGGCCGGGGTGCGGACCGCGAGGCTCGGCCAGTGCTGTTCGGTGCCGTAGAGGGTGCGCACGGCGTCGGCGAGGTCGAGGCAGACGACGTGGTCCGACGCCGTGGCCAGGCAGGACGTCACCGACCCGGCGAAAGCGAGGTCGAGGCGGACGTCGTGCTCGATCTCGCCGATCTCGGCCAGCACCGCCGCGACGACCGCGTCCGGGCCCAGCCGGCGGATGGTGTCGTCGAGCAGGTCCCTGCCCGCGGTCGTGGCCTGCAGCAGCGGGGCGAGAACCGACCAGCGGGCGGTGTCCAGCACTGTTCCCCCTTGTTCGGCTTGAGTCCGGGTCGAGTGGGCTCTCCTACGATCCCATCATGGGGATTCGACGCACGGCGAGCGTGATCTTGGCCCTCCTGCTCGTGGCGGTGTCCGCAGGGACCGCACAGGCAGGGGAGCGGCAGTTGCTGTTCTACAACCACGCGTGGGGCACCTACGACCGCGTGACCGCCGACGCGGTCGAGCACTCCGCCTACCTCAGGGCGTTCGCGGACTTCGAGGTCCGCACCACGACCGGCGCCGGCGGCGAGGTGTGGACCGGCCGCTACCTGCGTGGCCGCGAGACCTACCTGGAGATCTTCGGTGTCGGTGACGCGCCCGGTCAGGACGGGTCGCTCGGGTCGGCGGGGCTGGGGCTGTCGACCGAGCACGACGGCGACATCGCGGCGGTGCGGGACCGGCTGGTGGCGCAGGGCGTCACGCCGATCGAGTTCCTGCAGACCCGCGACTTCGGCGACCACGTGCCGGTGCCGTGGTTCGACGCGGTGTTCGGCTTCGAGCACTACGACCGCTTCGGCGCGTGGGCGATGGAGTACCGCGACGAGTACTTCGCCGACCCGCGCGGCAAGACCCAGCCCGCCCGCCACCCCGGTGACGTCGGCCGGGAGCGCTACCTGCCGGACGACTACCGCAACCACCTGATGCGCGACATCACCTCCATCGAGCTCGCCATCACCGAACGCGACTACGCCAACACCCTGCCGTTGCTGCGTGCCGGCGGGTTCAAGCTCAAGACCGACTCGCGCGGCGTCACGGCGTTGCGCGGCGGCACCACCATGCGGTTCGACAAGGTGCAGATCGGACAGACCGGTCTGAAGCGGATCGAGTTCGAGCTCAACCGCGGCGTCGCCAGGCACGTCGAGCAGCTCGGCGGCTCGACGCTGGTCGTGGGCCCGGGCAAGCGCGCGGTCTGGACTTTCTGACACAGTCGGGTCATGTCGCTGGTCTGGAGGGAACGCGAACAGCTGGCCGCGCTGGCCGGTTCCACGGGCGGGGCCGTGCAGCTCGCCGGAGCCGGCCGGGCGGAGCTGCTAAGCACGCTCTCGCCCGCCGTGTCCGTGACGTGTGTCCCTTCCGAACAGCACCTGCCCCACGCGGCGCTGCACCAGGTCCTGCAGCCGCTGCTCGGTGGTCTGTCCACTGTGTCCTCACCGCGCCGGGCCGCCCTGGAGGCGGCACTCGGGCTCGCCGAGGGCGTCCCGTCCGTGCACGTCGTAGGCCTGGCCGCGCTCGACCTGCTGGCCGGTCGCGGTGTCGTCGTGGTCGAAGACGCGCAGTGGCTCGACGCGGAGAGCCGCGAGGTGCTCGGCTTCGTGGCGCGCCGGCTGGCCGGATCGGGCGCCGTGCTGGTGGTGGCGGCCGACGTGCCGGTGTTCGACGGGGTGCCGGCGCTCTGCTCGGCCGACGACCTGCTGCACGCGGCCGAGGAAGCCGCTGCTGCGGGCCGCCGTGACGAGCTCGAGCGGATCCTGGCGGAGGTGCGCGGCCGGACCTCACCGTCCGCCAGCGCGCGCTGGCCGCGTGGCTGCCGACCTCGTTCGACGACGGCGTGGGCCAGGGCGCGGGCCCGGCCGAGCTGATCGGGCTGGCCGAGGCCGTGGTCGCCGACGGGGACACCGAACTGGGCCTGCGGATCTTCTGGAGCGTCGCGATGCGGTGCTTCTGGACCGAACCGGGCTCTGAGGTGCGCGAACGCATCCTGGCCGTCGCCCGCGACCTGGCACTGGACCCGCGCGACCCGCACGTGCTGGCGATGCTGGCGTACGTGGCGCCGATCGAACAGGGCGACCGGGTGATCGCGGGCCTGCGGGCGGCGCTGGGCTCCTCCGCACCCCGCGAGACGAAGGGCCTCTTGGACTCGTCGGCGCCTCGCGAGGCGGAGGACCTGGCGGGCTCATCGACGCCCCGCGAGGCGGGGGGCCTGGTGGGCTCGTCGGCGCCTCGCGAGGCGGAGGACCTGGCGGGCTCGTCAACGCCCCGCGAGACGAAGGGTCTGGTGGGCTCGTCAACATCGCGCCCGCGCCCTTCCGCGAGCTCCGTGCCCGGCGCCGACCCGCCACCGCCCGCCTGCTCGGCAGCGCCGCCCTCCAGGTGGCGCGTTCGCCGAGTCCGTCCGCTTCTCCGCCGCCGCCCAACGCGGCTTCCGCGCCTCCGGCCAGTTCGGCCTGCTCACCCGCGCCCTCGCCGTCGAGGCCTGGAGCCGCACCCGCCTCGGCGACCTCGCCCACGCCGAACCCGCCGCCCACGAGGCCCTGCGCCTGGCCGGGGAAACCCACCAGCCCTACATGCACGGCCTCGCCGCCGTTCTCGCCGAGCTCGCCGCCTGCGCGCGACTACGCGGCCGTCGCCGACCTCGCCGCTCCGCCGAACGCACCGGCCTCGCCGCAGGGCCCGCCGGTCCTGGCCACCGTCCAGCTCGCCGCGCCCTGGCCGCACTCGGCGAGGGCCGCTACACCGACGCGTTCGCCGCCGTCCGCCGCGTCCACGACCCCCGACCCGCCTACCAGCTCGCCCTGCGCCGCTACACCCTGCCCGAACTGGCCGAGGCCGCCGTCCGCAGCGGCCACGCCGACGAGGCCGCCAAGCTCGTCGAGGGCCTCGACAGCGCCACCACCTCACCCGCCCTGGCCAGCGGCCTGCGCTACGCCCGCGCCCTGCTCGCGTCCGACGAGGACGCCGAATCCCTGTTCACGACGGCGTTGGACGCCCACGACACGACCGGCTGGGACCGCGCCCGCGTCCAACTCGCCTTCGGCGCCTGGCTGCGCCGCCAACGCCGCGCCACCCACGCCCGCCCACACCTGAAAGCGGCAGCGGAGGCGTTCGAGGCGTTCGGCACCGTGGGCTGGGCAGCGCGCGCACGGGAGGAACTGCGCGCGTCCGGTGAAACCCGCCGCGGTGGCGGCGGACTGACCGAACACGAGCTGACGATCGCGCGGCTCGCGGCGGACGGGTTGACGAACAAGGAGATCGGCGAGCGGATGAACCTCTCGCACCGCACGGTCAGCACGCACCTGCACCGCATCTTCCCGAAGCTGGGCGTGACGGCGCGTTCTGAGCTCGGTGCGGCGCTGGCCGGGCAGAACCGCTGAGCTCAGCTCGGTTCGTGCGTCCACCGGGTGATCGCGTCCACCGCGCTGAGCAGGCTCAGACCCCGTTCGGTCAGCTGGTACCGCACCTGCACCGGCATGCTCGGCACCACCTCGCGGTGCACCAGGCCGTGCTGCTCGAGCTCGGTCAGGCGCACCGACAGCATGCGGGGCGAGATGCCGCCGACCATCCGCCGGTACTCGCTGAAGTGCCGCGCGCCCCTCGCCCCGGCCAGCATGATCGCCGAGGTCCAGCGCTGTGAGACGAAGCTCATGATCCCGCCGGCGGCCTCACAGCCGGATGAGTCGATCACCTGCGCGTTTGCTGCCGTCGACCTGGTCACTTACCCACAGTAAGCCCGTTACCGGTCGATTGGCAACGTTGTCGTCCCGGCCGAAGCTCAGGATCATGAGTGACACCAACGCTTTCTCGCCCCTCCGGGTCGGCGCCACGACCGTCCGCAACCGCCTGGCCATGGCCCCGATGACCCGCAGCCGCGCCACCGACGAGGGTCTGGCCACCGCGTCGACCGCCGAGTACTACCGGCAGCGCGCCGGTGCCGGCCTCATCGTCACCGAGGCCACCCAGATCAGCCTGCGCGGCAAGGCCTACCCGACCACGCCGGGCATCGCCACGCCCGAGCAGGCCGAGAGCTGGCGGCAGGTCACCGACGCCGTGCACGAGGCCGGTGGCACCATCCACCTGCAGCTCTTCCACGGCGGCCGCACCGGCCACCCGACCATGCGCGGCGGCCTGGACGCCCACGCCCCCTCCGCGGTCGCCGCCCCCGGCCAGACCTTCACCCCCGACGGCATGAAGGACCACCCGGTGCCCGCGGCCATGACCGCCGAGGACATCCGCACGACGCTCCAGGAGTTCGCGACGGCCTCGGCACTGGCGGTTTCGGCGGGCTTCGACGGCGTGCAGCTGCACGCGGCCAACGGCTACCTGCCGCAGCAGTTCCTGTGCCAGAACACGAACCTGCGCACCGACGAGTGGGGCGGCAGCACCGAGAACCGCATCCGGTTCGTCGTCGAGGCCGTCCGCGCCATGGCCGGCGCCGCCGGTGCCGACCGCACCTCGCTGCGGATCTCGCCCGCCAGCACCATCCAGGGCATCGACGAGGGCAACACCGAAGAGCTCTACGAAGCCATGCTGGGCGAACTGGCCGGCGACGGCCTGGCGTTCCTCGACGTCTCCGAGACCCCCGGCCGGCGCGAGCTGACCACGTTGCTGCGCAAGTCCTGGCCCGGCGTGCTGGTGCTCAACCCGCACCGCACCGCCGACCCGGAAGCACCCCACGACCGCGTCGACGACGGCTTGGCCGCCGGTGCCGACATCGTGGCCCTCGGCGCCGCCTGGCTCGCCAACCCCGACCTGGCCACGCGCATCGTCCAGCGCGGCCCGTACAACGAGCCCGACAACTCGACCTTCTACGGCGGCACCGACCGCGGCTACCTCGACTACCCGCGGCTGGCGGCCTGAGATGGGCAGACTGGCAGACCGCACCGCCGTGATCACCGGCGGCACCGCGGGCATCGGCCTCGCCACCGCCCGCCGCTTCATCGCCGAGGGCGCCCACGTCCTGATCACCGGCCGCCGCCCCGATGTGCTGGCCGAGACCGTCACCGAGCTGGGCCCCGCGGCCACCGGGGTGTGCGGCGACGCGAGCGACCCCGGCCACCTCACCGAGTTGCTGGAGGCGGTGCGTTCCGCGGGACGAGGCCTGGACGTGCTCTTCACCAACGCGGGAAGCGGCACCTTCACCCCGTTCGGCGAGGTCAGCCCGGACACCGTGGACAACGTGCTGGCCCAGAACCTGCGCGCGCCCTACCTCACCGTCCAGACCCTGGCCCCGGCGCTCAACGACAACGCCTCGGTGGTGCTGATGTCCTCCATCGGCGCCACCGCGGGCCTGCCGGGCCTCGGCATGTACTCGGCGGCCAAGGCAGGCACCCGCTCACTCGCCCGCACCCTCGCGGTCGAGCTGGGCGGGCGTGGCGTGCGGGTGAACGCGGTGAGCCCCGGCTACATCGACACCAGCACCGACCCCGGCGCCCGCGAGTACCAGCGGGCGGGAGCGGCGGGCATCCCGCTGGCGCGGGTGGGGCAGCCGGAGGAAGTGGCTGCGGCGGTGCTGTTCCTGGCGTCGGACGACGCCAGCTACGTCACCGGGTCGGACCTGTTCGTGGATGGAGGGCGGAACCAGGTCTGAGCGGGCGGGCCCGGCTCGGTGAACCGTGCAGGCGGTCCGGACTCGCCGAGAAGCCTGCGGAGGACGTCGCGTTCGGCCAGAGTGCAGCCTCGGCGGTTGCACTCCGGCCGTCGCGGGTTCGAGTCGCTCGGAGAAGGTCGAGGTAACGCGTGGTTCAGCTCTCGTTCGACGTGCCGGGTGCCGGTGAGCCTTGGGGCGACACCTGGACGTTGCCCAAAGGGTCCGATCCGGCAGCTGTCAGCGAGATCGATCTTTGCTACAGGTATTTCGGAGTGCGCGTGAGGTTCGTGGTCGATCAGGTCGACGTCATCTCGGACCGGAGATATCTGCCTCTGGTGGACCTGGCCTTGTCCCTGGTCAACGCAACGGACCGTCTTTCTGCTGGGCGAGATGCCACAATCGACTTCACTGAGAGCGAAGAGGTGATTCGCCTGCGGGTGGAGGGTTCTCAGGTCGCCATCACGTCTTCGAAGCGTGCTTGGCGGGCTGTTGCCGGACGCGAGAAGCTCGTGGGGGAGATGAGGAACTTCTTGCGAGGGGCTTACTCCCGGCTGACCGGGCAAGTTCCAGGGTTGGCCGAGAACCCGGTCGTGGAGGGGCTTCGGGTGGAGTGACCGCTTGAGATCCGTCGGGCACGCGGATCCAGCTGGACAACGCGAAAAGCCGCTCGCATCCGGTTCCTCCTGACTGGCCTATCATCGAAGGCGATGACCAGCGAGAAAAGCCCCAAGCGCGACCTGCGTGCGATCACGCTGCTGGTGCTGGTCATCGCGCTGATCGTCACCGCCGCCCTGGTCGACCTGCCCGAAGTGGCCGAACTGCGGACCTCGATCCAGGCGATGGGCGGATGGGCGCCGCTCGCGTTCCTGGCGTTCGGCGCACTCGGCACGCCGCTGTTCTTCCCCAAACCCGTGCTGGCCACGGCATCCGGCCTGCTGTTCGGTGTCGTCACCGGCGCGGCGCTCGCGGTCGTCGCCTTCACGGCGGGCGCGTTGATCTCGTTCTGGGTGGGCCGGTGGCTGGGGCGTGAGGCCGTCGAGCGCAGGCTGGGTGGGCGGTTGCGGGTGCTGGACGAGGTGTTCAAGGCCAACGGGCTCGCGGCCACGGTCGTGTTGCGGTTGTTGCCCGTCGTGCCGTTCGCGGCGTCGAACTACGGTGCGGGCGTCACGGCGGTGCGGCCCGTGTCGTTCGGGGTGGGGACCGCGATCGGGCTGGTTCCGACGACGGTGGTGGCCGCGTTCCTCGGTGATGCCGTGCTCGACCTCGGTTCGCCGCGGTCGGTCGCGGCCGCCGCGGCCTGGCTGGTGCTGGCGGTGACCGGGGTGGTGTGGGGTGGCAGGTTGCTCCGGCGGGCGGCTGTCGCGAACAGCTGAGGGGTGGAGCCTGCTCCACCCCGCGGACGGCAGTGCGGGGGATCGTCGGGGAGACCCGTGCTCACTAGCGTTTCCGGCATGACGAACACCAGGACGAACACCGGTACCCGCACTCTGCTGTGGATCGCGCTCGCGGTCTTCGCGGTCTGCAACGCCGCCAGCTCGATCATCGGGCTCGGCATCGCCGTCAACATCGCGTTCGGCCTGCTCACCCTGCTGAGCGGGGCCGCGCTGGTGGCCAGCTACCGCCGGCGTTGACGAGCCGGGGCGGACGCCGTGGGAGACGCCAAAGCCCGGCCCGGGGATCGAAGTGATCCCCGGCCGGGCTTCGGACTGCATCAGCGCCCAGGGGCGGCTGACAGAAGAACCTAGGCGGGCACGACGTTGTCGGCCTGCGGGCCCTTCTGGCCCTGCGTGATCTCGAAGGAGACCTTCTGGCCCTCCTGGAGCTCACGGTAGCCCTGGGCGGCGATGTTCGAGTAGTGAACGAAGACGTCGGCGCCGCCGCCGTCCTGCTCGATGAAGCCGAAACCCTTTTCGGCGTTGAACCACTTCACAGTTCCGGTGGCCATGGGGACTCCTTTGATGACACGGCGACTCGCTGGTGCGAGAGCCTGGGGTGATCCGCCATGGCCTGCGGAAACGCCGAAACAGCAAAAAGCCCGTGACACGAGATCACGGGGCGACCTGGTACTTCGTAACCATGACTGATGGCAACAGCTTACACCACAGAGGTGGCCGGGTGCACGCACCCGGCCACCGGACTCAGTTCGCGCGGGTCACGACAACGCTGTGCGGGCCGTGGAACACGATGTCGTGCGGGAACTTGACGCTGTCCACTGTGAACTCGCCGAGCGCCGGCAGCAGGAGGCCGAGGCCGATCTCCAGTTCGGCGCGGGCCAGGGTGGCGCCGAGGCAGTAGTGGATGCCGAGGCCGAAGCCGGTGTTGCGGCCGCCGGTGGGGAAGCGGGCGGGGTCCCGGTTCGCCGCGCCGAGCAGCACCATCACCTTGGTGCCGGCCGGGAGGGGGAAGCCCGCGACGACCGCGTCCTCGTGCGCCCACCGGCCGACCGCCTGGACGGGCGGGTCGAAGCGGACCAGCTCCTCGACGGCCGCCGCGGTCACGCCGCAACGCAGTTCCGCCAGTGCGGCCGGGCGGGAGGACAGGGCCAGCACGGACTTGCTGAGCACGTTCGTCGTGGTCTCGTGGCCCGCGGTCATCAGGTGGACGCAGGTGCCGACGATCTCGTCGGACGTCAGCGGTTCGCCGCGGGTCTGGGCCGAGACCATCAACGACACCAGGTCGTCACCGGGCTCCGCACCCCGCTTCTCCGCCAGAGCGAGGAAGTAGGAGGTGAGCTCGCGCGCGGCCCGGTCGGCGACGGCGTGCGCGTCCGGGTTCGCGGCTGCCCGGACGCTGCTGGCCTGCTGGAGGTCGACGGCCATCTCGCGCAGCCACTCCCAGTCCGCGCGCGGCACGCCGAGCAGTTCGGAGATCACGAGGATCGGCAGGGGAGCGGCGAAGCGTTCCACCAGGTCGAACGTCGCAGGCAGGTCGGCGAGCAGTTCCGCGGCGATGGCGGCGATCCGGGGCCGGAGGTTCGTCACCACGGACGGCGAGAACTCCCTGTTCAGCACCGACCGCAGCTCGGTGTGCCTGGGCGGGTCGAGGAAGACGAGCCAGTTCTCGACGAGGGTGCGCAGGGCGGAGGGCATGGACACCGGGCTGCCGCCGCCGGAGGGGGAGCGGCGGCCGAACGCGGGGGAGGTCAGGACCTCGACGGCGGCGTCGTGGCCGAAGACGTAGCAGGTGCCGTCGGCGAAGTGCACGGGTCCGGCCGCCAGGTAGCGGGCGAAGACCGGGAACGGGTTGCGCAGGTCCTCGTCGGACCAGTCGCGCAAGGAGAACGGCTTCACCGGGCACCACCGCGCACGACGTCGGCCAGCGAACCCGCGTCCGCGGGCAGTTCGGTGCCGCGCCAGGCCACGTGGCCGTCGGGGCGGACGAGGACGAACGGGCGTTCGTAGGCGGCCGCGATCTCCGGCGAGTCCAGCACGACCGCGCGGAACGGGATCCCGCGTGACTCGAACGCCGCTGTGAACGAGTCCAGGAGCGCGGACGGTTCGAAGTGCACGAGCACGAAACCGTCGCCGAACAGGTCCAGTGTGGACACCGAGTCCTTCACCCACGCGTGCGGTGCACGGGAACCAGGCCGGGTGTTCGGCCTGCGGTCCTCCAGGTTCGTCGCGGTCGGGTCGTCGACGACGAGCGGCGAACCGGCGTAGGTGAAGCCCAGGTGGATCTCCGGCGCGTCGAACTCGCGGGCCACGCCACCGCGCTGCAGGCCCTCGCTGATCTTCGCCCGCATCGCCGCACCCTGCGGGGTGTCGTCGTTCAGGAACGGCGGAACCTCGCGGCGCATCGCCCGTTCCAGGTTGCGGTTGGCCTCTTCCAAGCCCTCGAACGCCACCGGCTGGCGCTCGGTCGTGTAGCTGTCGAGCAAGCCAGGGCCCGCCCAGCCGCGCAGCTCGGCGGCCAGCTTCCAGCCGAGGTCGGCGGCCCCGCAGATGCCCGTGTTCATGCCGAAACCGCCCGAAGGCGACAACGTGTGGGCCGAGTCGCCGACGAGGAACACGCGACCGGAGCGGAAGGACTCGGCGACCCGGTGGACGAGGTGCCATTCGTTGTCGGACAGCACCTCCACCGGGGTGTCGAAGGCGATCGCCTTGCGCACCAGCGTTTCGGCGTCCTGCAACGACTCCGGCGAGCCCTGCAGGCCGACGGTCATGCGGTAGAGCTCTCGGCCGTCGAGAGCACGGACCGGGAACCGCAGCGCCGAGGAGATCATGAGGTAGAAGAAGTTCGCGACCCGTGAGCCGAGCTGCGCGCGCAGTTCCGGTGCCCGGAACAGGATGTTGCGGAACACGAGCGTGTCGTGCACGGCCGGGGCGGCGATGCCGAGCTGTTTGCGGATCGGCGAGCTCGCGCCGTCACACGCGATCAGGTACTGGGCCCGCACGGCCACACCGTCGCTCAGCACCGCGGAAACACCGGTGCCGGACTGCGTGAACGACTCCAGGCGCGTGGTCATCCGCACCGGGCCGTCCGGGTGCACGCCCACCTCGGCCCGCAGCAGGGGACCGAGCCAGTGCTGCGGGCAGATCGCGTCCGGTTCCGGGGTGTGCCGGAAGTCGGGACGGGTGGCCATCGTGTGGCGGGGCAACCGGAACAGCTCGTGACCGCCGATCCTGGTGGTCCACACGCAGTCCAGCGGGTGGTCCTCCGGCCAGCCGGAGTGGCGGACGGCGTCCGCGACGCCCCAGCGGCGGAAGAACTCCATCGAGCGCGGGCCGATGCTGGAGACCTTCGGGTGGCTGACGCTGCCGTCACCGGCCTCGACGAGGACGAAGTCCACGCCGCGCGAACGCAGTTCCAGTGCGGTGGCCATGCCGGCCGGTCCGCCGCCGACGATGACCACTTCGGTGTCGAGCAAGGAGTTCTCCCCTGAGTTCGTGCCGTTCACGCCGCGCCACCACGCATGCGGCGGTATCCGGACGCCACCAGCGGGCGTTCCAGCGGGGTGGCGGCGTGGATGTCCTGTGCGGCGGCCAGACCGGACTCGATCGCACCCTCGATCCAGGCCGGGTAGGTCGAGCAGTGCTCACCGGCGAAGAACAGGGTGCCCTGCGGTGTGGCGGCCAGCGCGCGTTCCTCTTCGGAGGTCGCGATGTCCTTGCTCCACCGCACGGACGCCGCGCCCATGCTGGAGAAGTCCTCGCCCCAGGCCTGGGTCACCACGTCGAGCACCATCCCCGGCGTGTTCAGCTCGGGGTGGATCTTGCTCAGCTCGTCCAGCACCACGCGTTCCCGTTGCCGAGGAGGCAACTGCGCCAGCGCGTCCGCGTCCGGGCCGATGGTGTAGCTGGCGAGCAGCGCCGCACCGAGCCGGGGATCGCTCTCCACCGGCGGGTAGTAGGTCTGGCGCACCAGGCCGCCGGTGAACGAGCCGCCGCCGCTGATGCCGTCGCGCTCCCAGAACGCCTCGCGGCAGTGCACGGCGATCTTCGTGGCGGGCCAGTACTGCATGTCGTGCACGGTCGCGAGCTTGTCGTCGGCCATCCCGCTCAGCCTCATCCGCCGCACCACCGAGAACGGCACGGTGCACAGCACGTAGTCGCAGTGGCTCGCCACCACGTCCAGGCCGCGCCGGGTCTCCACGACCACGCCGTCCGGGCGCACGTGCAGGCCGACCACCTCACGGCCGCGGTGCACCGGGCCGCGCAGGCGTTCGGCGAGCCGCACGGGGATCTGGTCCATCCCGCCCTCGAGCCGGAACAACGCCGACGACGTCTCCACGGTGATGTCGTCGAAGAAGTGCGCGAGCCGGCTGCGCGCGGCGAAGCGGGGGTTGCCGGCGAAGAACCGGTTGACGTCCACGCGTTCGACACCACCGGTGCTGGCCAGGAACGGCCGCACGTCGATGCCGTCGAGCAGGTCCAGCAGCTCCAGGTTGAGGTCGCTGTGCAGCTCGGTGCGGAACGCGCCGGGCGCCACGGCGTTCACGCTCGCGGTCAGCCACGCCGCCGCGAGCACGGACTCCTCGCGGTACTCACCGGGTGGCAGGCCCTGGCGGAACTCCTCGACCAGCACCGAGGTCGCCTCGCGCACCCGGAAGTGGCCGGACGGCGTCTCCAGGTAGCTGGCGTCGTCGGAGAACAGCGTGCGGAACTGCCGGACCCGGTCGCTCAGCCCGAGCAGGTCGATCCACTGCATGGTCCGGTGGTGCGAGGCGGGGATGCGCATGGCCCCGAGCTCGGCCAGCGGTCCGCGGCCGACGAACCCGTGCGTGCGGACCCGGCCACCGACCGCCAGCCGCGCCTCCAGCACCTGAACGCTGTGGCCCAGGCGTTCCAGCTCGTGTGCCGCGACCAGGCCGGCGACCCCCGCGCCGAGCACGGTGACGCGCTTCGGCTGCTGCTGCCAGTGGGGTACGCCCGACAGTACGTTCGTGTGCACCGGACTCATGGCTCGATCGTCCCGGTCCGGCAGGCGCCTCCACATCCCCCGGTGCGCCCCCGATGACCCCGTTCATACCGCGCGACACAACGGTTTCTGCCCACCGCGCGGGTGCGGGGGACAGTCCACCCCCGACACTGGCCACAAACTCATCCGAGGAGGCCTTGTGATGCCGGTGCACACCGCTGACGTCGTCCAGCGAACGACGACCGTGCGGGGACACGACGGCTTGCGGTTGGCCGCGACCGAGGTGGTGCCCGGTGACCCCCGCCGCACGGCCCTGTTGCTGCACGGTGAAGGCGCCGACCGCGACCAGGGCGGGTTCTACGCGCGGCTGGCCGGAGAACTGGCCCAGCTCGGCGTCGCCACCCTGCGCGTCGACCTGCCCGGCCACGGTGACAGTGAGGGCACGCAGGCGGAACTGAGCCTGTCCGGCCTGCTCAACGTCATCAGCGCCGCGACGGCCCACCTGCGCGAGCACGTCGCCGACGGCCCGGCCACCCTGGTCGCGACCGGCCTGACCGGCGGTGTCTCGGCCGGTTACGCCGCGCGCAGGGGCGCGGAGGTCGCGAAGGTCGTGCTGTTCAACCCGCTCATCGACTACCAGGAGCACTTCGCCGACACGAACCCCGCGTGGTCGGGCGGTTTCCTGGACGCGGAGGCGGGACGGGCACTGCTCGCCGACGGGCACCTGCGGGTCTCCGACACGTTCGTGGTCGGCCGGGCGATGCTCAACGAGGTCTTCTGGCTGCAGCCGCGCGGGGTGCTGCCGGTGGTCACCGCGCCGACCCTGGTGGTGCACGGCGCCGGCCCCACCGGCGTGCCGGTGTCCTCGTCCCGCACCGCGGTCGAGGCGCTCACCTGCCCCAGCAGGCTGGTCGAGATCGCCCCGCCGTTCGACGCCCACTGGCAGGCCCCGGCGATCCGGGTGACCACGGAATGGCTGCTCGCAGAACACTGACGCACAACGGAAACGGGCCCCTGCGGTGGCAGGGGCCCGTTTCCGGTCAAGCGCTTCGCGGCCAGGAAGCGTACTGGCGCAACCCGTAGAGCAACGGCTGCGCGGCCGACCGGTGCACGACCCGCGTGACCTTGCCGAACACCACCACGTGGGTGCCGGTGCGGTGCATGTGGTCGACCTCGCAGTCCGCCGCCGCGTGCGCGTCGTCCACCAGGTGCGGCCCGCCCACGGACTCCGGCTTCTCCCAGGAGATCCGGTCGAACCGGGACGGGTCACCCGACGAGAACAGCTCAGCCGCGGACCTGGCACCGTCGTGCAGCAGGTTCACCGTGAAGGAACCGTTGTGCACCAACGCGTCCAGCGTCGGGCTGAGGTGCCGCAGGCACACCAGCAACGTCGGCGGGTCCAGCGACACGCTCGACAACGACGACACCGTCATGCCCCACGGCGTGAGCTCCCGGTCGAACGCGGTCACGACCGCGACCCCGGTCGGGTACGCCGCCATCAGCGAACGGAACTGCGCGCTCACACCACGACCTCCTCTCGTGCCGCACCGGCCCTCCTGGTGATCAGGTCCAGCAGCGGACCGGTGAGCGCCGTGGTCACCAGCGCCATCACCAGCAGCGCCACGAACAGGCCGGGCGTGAGCAGACCGGCGGCGAAACCGACCTGCAGCACCACGATCTCGGTCAGCCCGCGCGTGTTGACCAGCACGCCGACCCGCAGCGAGGTCACCTCGTCCTCACCGCCCCAGCGGGCACCGGCGTACCCGCCGCCGACCTTGCCGACGATGCCGAGCACGAGCGCCAGCGCCACCCCGGCCCACGGGAACGCGGTCACCCCGCTGGTGGACAACGTCACGCCGGCCACCACGAAGAACACCGGGACGAACGCCCGGCCCACCTTGCCCACCAGCCCGACGACCCGCGACCACGCCTCGTCCTTCGGCACCATCATGCCGACCACGAACGCACCGAAGATCGCCGTCAGCCCGAGCGAGTGCACCGCCGCACCCGCACCCAACGCCACCACACCGAGCACCAGTGCGGTCGTGCGCGGCCGGTCGGATGCGGTCCCGGCCACCGCGGCGTTCCGCAGCACCCTGTTGCCGCCCACCGCGAGCAGCGCACCGACCGCGATCGTCGCGAACGCGAGCCACACCCCGCCGAGCCCGCCCGCGGTCAACCCGAGCGCCACCGCCAGCAACAGCCAGGCCGGCGTGTCGATCAGCACCGACGCCATCATCGACAGCCCGGAGGCGCGGCCCAGGTCGGACCGCTCCTCCAGGATGCGCGCGAGCACCGGCACCGCGGTGACCGACATCGACACCGCGAGCATGATCACCAGCGCGACCACCGGTGCCGTGCCGCGCACGTCGGCGGGTGCCAGCCAGAGCGTCCACGCGGCGAACGCGAGCCCGGTCAGCAGCGGGACCACGAACGCGCCGAAGCTGATCCGGCCGAGCGCCCGGCCACGCCACCCGCCCGCACCCCGGTCGAGGTGGTGCACGACGCCGACGAGGAACAGCACCAGGCCCGCCTCGCCGACCTGCTTCAAAGTCGCGGTGACGTCCTTCGGCAGCACCGCGGTGAACAGGTCCTCCCCGAACGCCGCCAGCAGCACCGGGCCGAGCAGGATGCTCAGCGCGATCTCCCCGACCACGGTCGGCATCCGCATCGCCCGCGCGAGCACCCTGCCCAGCGCCGCGACGACGTAGAACGCGACCAGCAGCGCGACGAGGTGGAGTGCGTTCTGCACCACCATCACCTCGCTCGGTGCAGCTGCGCGAAGTACTCGTACTGCGTGGGCAGCGTGCGGGCGAGCTCCGCGGCCTGTTCCGCGACGAGCTTGAACTCGTGCTGCGCCGACGACCGGTCCATCAGGCCCAGCGCGGGCGACGACTTCAGCTCCAGCCCGCCGAGACCGAGCAGCATGCAGACGTACGAGTAGGACTCGAACCCGTGGTAGTGCGGGAAGACCGACTCGTTGTCGGGCAGCCGGGTCTGCCAGCGCTCCAGCCGCTCGGCCAGGCCGTCGGGCAGCGGGCGGGTCTTGGTGTCCTTCCAGTACTGGTTGTCCTGGCGCTTGGCGGCGTAGTAGTGCACGACGAGGAACTCGCGCACGCCGTCCATGACGTTGTTGACCAGCCTGTTGTACGACGTGCGCAGGCCGTCGTCCCAGCGCGCGTCCGGGAAGTGCTTCACCAGCTGCTCGATGCCGTGCTGGATGAAGAAGATGCCGGTGGACTCCAGCGGCTCGACGAACCCGCTCGACAGGCCGATCGCGACGCAGTTGTTGACCCAGTGCCGCTTGCTGCGGCCGATGCGCATCTTGATGTGGTTCGCGTCGGCGTGCTCGGCGGCCGGTCCGACGAACGCGCGCAGCGTCCGTTCCGCCTCCTCAGGCGTCGTGTAGTCGCTGGCGTAGACGTACCCGGTGCCGATCCGGTCGAACAGCGGGATCGTCCAGATCCAGCCGGCCTCCTGCGCGGTGGCCGTCGTGCACGGGCGCAGGCCGCGGTTCTCCATGTCCTGCGGCACGCGCAACGCCACCGCGCTGTCGTTGGGCAGCGACGACTGGTACGACTCGAACGGCTCCTGCAACGCCTTGCCCAGCAACAGGCTGCGGAAGCCGGTGCAGTCGATGAACAGGTCGCCGGTGAGGTCGCCGTTCTCCTTAGTGACCACGTGGCTGATCCAGCCGCGGTCGTCCAGCGCCACGTCCTGCACGTCGTCCAGCACGTGCTTCACACCGCGCGCGACCGCGTAGTCGCGCAGGTAGTTCGCGACCAGCGTGGCGTCGAAGTGGTAGGCGTAGGGGAACTGGGTGGTCTGCTCGGCCAGCGTGGTCCGGTAGCTGCTGCGCTCGCCCAGCCCGCCCTCGAACAGCTCACCGCTCATGTGCCGCGGCGACTTCAGGTCGTCGCACAGGGTGCCGACCAGGAAGCAGTCCTTGTCGAAGCGGTCCGACTTCGGCTCCCGCAGCCACCAGTCGGTCAGCGGGAAGCCGTCGACGACCCGCTGGCGTTCGAACGGGTGGTAGAAGTGGTGCCCCGGCTCACGCCAGTTCTCGAAGCGGATGGCGAGCTTGTAGGTCGCGTTGCAGGCCGGCATCCACTCCTTCTCCTCCAGGCCGAGGTACTCGAAGAAGTGCCGGACCGTGCTGAACGTCGCCTCGCCCACGCCGATCGCGCCGACGCGGGCCGACTCGACGAGCGTCACGTTCACCCGGTCACCGAACGCGGCCGTCAGGTAGGACGCGGTCATCCAGCCGGCCGTGCCGCCGCCGACCACCACTACGTTCTTCAACATCTTCGGTCAGTCCTCCGGTTCGTGATCAGTCGGCAACGGCGTGGACGAGGCTTTGCGGCGAGGAGGTCGGCGTGACCTCGACCCGGCGCAGGCCCGCTGCCTGGAACAGGGCGTCGTAGTGCGGGAGGTCGCGCTCGCGACCGGCGTTGACGGCGAGCATCCCGAGGTCGAGCAACGGGGCGAAGCCCGGCTCACCGATCGGCCCGAGCGGCATCTCGACGACGACCACCCGGCCACCGGGGCGCAGCGCCTTGCGGCAGTTGGTGAGAATGCGCACGCACGACTCGTCGTCCCAGTTGTGCAGGACGGCCTTGAGCAGGAACAGGTCGCCCTCCGGCACGCCGTCGAAGAACGAGCCGCCGACGAACGCGCACCGGTCGGCGAACCCGGCCTTCTCCGCCTCGGCCACCGCGGTCGGCTCCACGGTCGGCAGGTCGAACACGACACCGCGCAGGTCCGGGTTGGCCCTGAGCAACGGGTGCAGCAACGCGCCGTTCGCGCCGCCGACGTCCACCACCGTGGTGAGACCCGCGGTGTCGAGCAGGGTGCCGATCTCCCGCGACAGGCCGTCGGTCAGCTCGGACATCGAGCTGGAGAAACGTTCCCACTCCTGCGGGTTCGCCTGGAAGTACGTCCAGATGTCACTGCCCAGCGCGGCCTGCGTCCGCGGCGCACCGGCACGCACGGCGTCCGGGAACATGCCCCAGGACAGCCAGTGCCCCGGCGAGCCGTGCACGATCGCGATGTCGCGCAACGATCCCGGCACCCCCTCGCGCAGGGTCGCCAGCAACGGCGTCCCGGCGAACTTGCCGTCGTCGTAGGCCACGACGCCCTGAGCCGCGCAGGCGCGCAACAACCTGGTCATCGTGCCGGTGTCGACGCCGGTCAGCTCCGCGATCTCCTCGACGGTCAGGTGAGCGTCGGCGAGGTGGTCGGCGAGCTTGAGGTCGGCGACGGCGTGCACGATCTGGGTGATCCAGTACCCCGTGATCATCTGCATCATCCGTGCCTGTGGCGGCATCCCCGGTGCGGTCATGGGGTGGTTCCCTCCGGCGTCTTCTCTGGTGTGCGGACGTGTTCCGGCCGGAAGCCGAGCCCGATGACCCGGCTCATCAGCCACTGGGCGACGCCGAGCTTCTCGAAGATCTTCGGCGCGGGCGGCTGGCCGGAGCCGTCGAGCGCCTCGTCGATGCCGAACTTCTGCGTGGCGCGCTGCAGCCCCTGGGACAACGCGACGGCGCGCTTGCGGCGTTTGCGGATCCGGGCGAGCAGCGAGTCGTCGAACGGTGCACCGTCCTGGGCCCGCAGCAACGACTCCGTCAGGATGTTGGCGGTCGCGACGGCGTCCTGGACGGCGAGGTTCACGCCGAACCCGGCCACCGGGGACATGGCGTGCGCGGCGTCGCCGATGAACAGCAGACCGGGCTCGTGCCAGCGCTCCAGCCGGTCGATCCGCGCCTCCAACGGGCTCAGCTGGTCCAAAGAGGACACCTCATGCACCCGGTCGGCGAGGAACGGCACCAGCTCGGCCAGGTCCGCGCGGAACTTGTCCAGGCCCTCGCGCAGCACCTTGTCCATGCCACCGGTGGACGTCTCGTACGACATCTGCCAGTAGGTGCGGCGGTCCGTGGCACCGAAGATCTTGCCGTTGCCGATCCGCACGCAGATGCCCTCGTCCGGATCGGTGTCCCGGCGTGAGATCCGGAAGAAGATGACGTCCAGCGACCGGCCGATCAGCGTCGGCGTGAACCCGGCGTCGGCGCGGATCACCGAATGCCGGCCGTCCGCGGCGACCACGAGCGTCGACCGGATCTCCCGCTCGCCCTCCGGCCCGCGCACGCGCAGACCGGCGACACGACCGTTCTCCCGCACGACACCCAGCGCCTCGGTCTTCATCAGCAACCGGAACCCCGGGTACCGCTTGGCCTCGGCGGTGATGAGGTCGAGGAAGTCCCACTGCGGCACGAAAGCCATGTACGGGTAGCGGACCTTCAACCGGCGGAAGTCGGCGATGTTGATCCGCTTGCCGTCCTGCACCACGCCGATCGTGCTGACCTTCTGGTGCGGCAGCTCGTGGAACCGGTCGACCAGCCCGAGCTCGTCGAGGATCTGCAACGTGGCGGGGTGCACGGTGTCGCCGCGGAAGTCGCGGTGGAAGTCGGCGTGCTTCTCCAGCACCACGACGTCCACCCCGGACCGGGCCAGCAGCAGCCCGAGCACGGCACCGGCCGGGCCACCGCCGGCGATGCACACGGTTGTCGTCTCGGCCATCAGATTTCCTTCAGGTCCATGGTGCGCAACGACTCACCGATGAAGGCGAGCAGGTCGCCCACGGTCGGGGTCAGCCCGAACCCGGTGCACTTGCGGGCCAGCGCGGCCACCTCGTCGAACTCGCGGGCCATCCACTCGACCGCGATGTCGGGCCGGGAGATGTACTCCGGCGCCGAGTCGAGCTCGAACGACGGGCCCGCGGTGCGGCCGGGCCGCCCGGACGGCAGCGTGACGACCAGCTCGCCCAGCGGGCGCAGCACGCCGGTCATGATGTCCAGCGACCAGTTCATCAACCGCGAGCGGCGCAACGACTTGTCCGGGCTGTAGCCGAAGTGCTGCACCATCAGCTGCATCGCCAGGAAGTACGACCTGTTGAACGCCTTCATCGCGATCCGCGCGGGTTCGTGCGTGACGTGGTCCATCGCCGGGTTGCCCGGCTTCAGCGTGGGGTTGCGCATCACCGGGTAGGCCGGGTTCCACGGGATCCTGCGTCCGTTGGGGCCCTTCGCGCGTTCCGCGATCAGCATCTCGGAGATGCGCAGGAACGTGTCGAAGTGCGACTCCTCCTCCGGCAGCGTCGAGGGGATCTGCCCGCCCTCGCCGTGCTCGGTGACGAAGTCGATGGCGAACACCGCACTGGCCACGTCGTCGACTTCCAGCTGGTAGTCCGGGTGCACCGCGTTGACCGACTCGCGCATGAACAAGTGGTGCGCGCCGCCGCCGCGGCCCTTCTTCACCAGGAACACGCCAGGTACGGCCTGGACGCCCTCGCGGATCGCCGCGTACAGCTCGCTCAACGACCCGTACTGGTACGGCTCACCATCGGCGCGCAGGACCGTGGAGTCGTTGCCCTCGATGTCGTCGATCAGGTCGTGCGGCTGTTCCAGCGCCACGAACCGTTGCACGCTCGCGAGGTTCAACGCCTCCAGCGAGAACTCCAGCGGCACGCAGATGTCGCTGTTGAACGTGCTGAAGTCGAGCTTGGGCAGGTGGAACGGCCGGCCCATCGCCATCAGGATGTTGTTGATCGCGAGGAAGTGCATCATCTCCTCGCGGGCGACGGACATCAGGCTGCCGCGGATGCCGTTGTTCCACGTCTCGGTGCCCTCGCCGCACGCGGTGAGGAGCTGCTCCTCGGTCCACTCGCCGCGTTCGACGAGCTTCTTGCCGGCACCGTGGGTCGGCACGCTGTAGGCCGCGTACAGGTACTGGACCATGGTGGCCAGCTCGATCGCCGCCGCCTGGTAGAGCGCGTGCAGCAGCTGGTCCTTCGTCGTGATGGTGCCGAGTTTGCGTTGCTGTGGCACGAAGGTCGGCGGGGTCTGCCGCTGGGCGTCGTCGGCGAGCAGGTAGCGCAGCAGCATCCGGATCTGCGGTGCGCTCATGTCGCGCGTCGGCGGCATGTAGAAGGTCTTGCCCTTGTGCTCGGGCGCGGACACGTGCCAGATCAGCCGGGCGTAGGGCTCGACCTTGAACTCGTCGGCGAGGCTCAGCACCTCCGAGCGCATGAACGAGTACTGCAGCTCGTAGTAGGCGAGCGCCTCCCGGTACAGCGTGGGGAAGGTGATCTCCTCGTCGGGCAGGTCGTCGAGGTCCCAGTGGTCCGGCAGGACCCGCACGGCCACGGACCCGACCGCCGACCAGTAGCCCTGCTCGTCGTCGTTGTCGTAACGCTCGGCCGCCGTGGCACCAGCGGGTTCCGGCGTGGCTTCAGGTCGGAGCAGGACCCTCGTCGCACCACCGCGCACGCCTTTGAGGGTGATCGTGCCGCGGCCGTGCTCGTCGGTCGACATGACCTGCTCGGCCTGGTAGTCGGCGTGTCCGGTGGGCAGGAAGGCGACCAGCTGCGCGGTGTCGCGGTCCTTCGCCAACGGCAACGCGGCCGGGTTGACGTACTGCCGGACGTGGATCCGGTCGACGCGTGCGGGCACACCGCGCAGGTAGGAACGCACCGGGATCTCGACGGCGTGGTCCTCGCCGGTCCCGGTGTTCTCGTGCTCCAGGAACAACGCGGCCTCGTCGGACTCGACGACGACCTCTTCCTCGCGCGACAGCACGGTCCCGTCGGGCGCGGTGATCACCAGCGGTTCGGCCGGGTTGCCGGTACCACCGTCCACTCGCGACGCCACGACCACACCGGAGGAGTCCTCGGTGGACGTGATGGTGGCCAGCAGTGTGCCCGAGGCCGTGCGCACCTCCAGGTCGGTGTCCGGACGTGCGGTGACCAGGTTCGCGGTGACGTGCTCATCGGTGACGTGGACGGAGACGTTGGGCAGCGCGGAACCCGTGGTGCGCGGGGTGAGCAGCCGCCCGGCCGGGTAGGTGCGCAGCTCGGTGCGGTACCAGGCCGCGATCGACCCGCGCAGCTGCCAGACGTCGGGCTGGCCCTCGCCGGTGTGCTTCTGGTCGGTGATCCCGAACTGGACCACCAGGCCGTCCGCGTCACCCTCGACGACCTCGCGCAACCGGGCGAGCGCGGGGGAGTCCTCGGCCCCGTCCAGCCAGTGCAGGCCCTCGGCCTTGTCCACGGCGAACTGGTGCAGCACGGTGTGGAACCGGTTCCAGCGCGGTGGGCACATCCCGTTCACGTCACCGGTGACCAGGTACGGGACGTCGTGCGAGCGGCCGGACCGGCCGAGTGCGAGCTGGCCGACCATCAGCGTGGTGGTCCAGTTCGAGGCGGGGTCGACGTCGAACACCCGCGACCGGTTCGCGGTACCGGCGGTGTAGTCGCAGAAGTGGCCCCAGAAGTCGAGCTGCCGGCCGACGACGAGGTCGTCGGTGACCACCTGACCGGCGGTGAGCTCGGTGCTCACCACCTTGGCGTCGACCCAGAAGTGGCCGTTGCCCTCGAAGTTGTGGCCCTTCGAGTCCGCCAGGAAGTCGTAGTACTCCTGCACGGGCCGGTCGGTGTCGAAGACGCCGTTGTCGTCGATGGCCTGGTTGGTCTCCAGGTCGAGCCAGCCCGCGCGCGGCCCGGTGGGCAGGCGGGTGATCGCGGCACCCGCGAAGTGCAGCCGGGGGAGGTGGAAGACGCTCATGCGTTGTCCCAGACAGCCGCGCTCATCGTCGGGATGAGGTCCCTGGTGATCCGCACGCCGGGCAGCGCCTTCTCGTACTGCAGCCCGAACTCGGTGTCGGTGAGCGGCATGGCCGACGCGCTCATCTGCAGCCAGCGCGGGTGCAGCATCATCCGCACCGAGTCGCAGGCGGCCTCGACGTCGCCGGAGACGTCGTAGATGATCTTGCCGGTCTCGAACGCGTAGGCGCTCTGCTCGCTCGGTGCCGCCGCGCCGTCGGGCTGGGTCACGTCGACGACCACCAACCGGCCGCCAGGGGCGACGAGGGCGCGCAGCACGGGCAGCACCTCGTCGGCCGGTCCCATGTGGAACACCGCGTTGACGGACATCACGAGGTCGAACAGCCCGTCGCGTTCGGGCGTCAGGTCGGTGGCGTTGCGGCACTCGTAGCGCACCGGCACGCGCGTCGGCTTCGTGGCCGCGATGTCGAGCATCTTCTGCGACAGGTCGACCCCGACGACCTCGTCGTACCGGTCGGCGAGCATGCCGCAGTTGTTGCCGCCGCCGCAGCCCACGTCGAGCGCGCGGGTACCGGCGGGCAGCTGCTCGACGAGCCACGACCGCACCGGGCTCGTGGCGGCGTCACGGATGGCCGTGAACCGCTCGTAGAGCTCGGCCAGGTCATCAAAGTACGCTTCCGGGGCGCTCATGGAGGTTCCTCGACTTCCGGCAGTCCGCGACGTGATCGCCTCCCACCATCGGGCGTCCCGCGGTCGTCTCAAAGGACGTCACCGAGAACCTGCGCGCTCGCGCAGGGTGACTCGCCGATCACCCTGCAGCACGGGCGATGTGGTGTGTCCGCGCACGTCGCGATACTGCGTTCGCACCTTCGCCGACGTGAATGAGGAAGCCGATGCGTGACGAACGCGACTGCGACGTCCTGGTGGTGGGTGCGGGACCGACGGGTCTCTGCACCGCGCTCATGCTCGCGCAGCACGGTGTGCGCGTGCGGGTCGTCGACGCCAAGCCCGGCCCGGTCGAGCAGGCGCGCGCCGCGATCGTGCACGCCCGCACGCTGGAGCACTTCGACCGGCTCGGCGTCGCGGAGGCGGCCGTCTCACGTGGCCTGCCGATCACCGACGTCGCCATCCACGAGGCCGGCCGGCACGTGGGGGACATGCCGCTCGCCGGTGAGGGGACCGCCGACCGGACGCGGTTCCCCTACGCACTCGCGCTGGAGCAGTTCGAGACCGAGCGCGTGCTGGTGGAGGCGTTGAAGGAACACCACGTCGACGTCGAGTGGAACACCCCGGTCACCGACCTCGCCGACACCGGCGCGGACGTGCGGGTGGGCACGGACCAGGGGCGGACGATCACCGCCCGCTGGCTCGTCGGCGCCGACGGGGCGAGCAGCGCGGTGCGCGGGTTCGTCGGCCAGTCGTTCGACGGCGAGACCTACGACCAGGCGGGCATGCTCGCGGACGTCACGCTGGACGTCGACCTGGGCGTGCGCAGGATGAGGCTCAACCTGACCCGCGGCGGTTTCGTCGGCATCCTGCCGCTGGCGTCCGGCCGGTGCCGCCTCTTCGGTGTGGTGCCACGGGAACTGGAACAGGCGCCCGCGCAACGCAAGCCCTCACACGAGGCCTACGCGCCGCTGGCCTCAGCCGACCTGCAGCAGTGGTTCGACGGTTACTTCAAAGTGGACGCCCGGTTGAAGGAGATCGTCTGGGCGTCGATGTTCCGGTTCCACAGCCGGATCGCGTCCCGCTTCCGCGTGGGCAACGTGTTCCTCGCGGGCGACGCGGCGCACATCCACAACCCCGCGGGCGGCCAGGGCCTGAACCTCGGTGTCGGCGACGCGGTCAACCTGGCCTGGAAGCTCGCGCAGGTCGTCAACGGCGAGGCACCGGAACGCCTGCTCGACACCTACGAGTCGGAACGCCGCCCGATCGCGCGGACCGTGCTCAAGCGCACCGACCTGGGTTTCAAGCTGGAGACCGGGAACAGCGCGGTGGCAGTGTGGATGCGCACGCACGTGGCGACCCGTGTGGTCGGCGTGGTGTCCCGGCTGGCGCCGATCCGGCGGATGTTCTTCCACATGTTCTCGCAGCTGTGGATCCGCTACCGCGACTCACCCGCGGTCGGTCCCGGCACCGGTCAGCTGCGACCGGGCGACCGGGCGCCGTACGCCGAGATCAGGCCCACCCCGGACGGCGCGTGCAGCGTGCTGGACCTGACGCACGGCGCCGGGTACCACGTGCTGCTGTTCGGGGCGCGGTCGTTCGACACCGACGGGCTGGCGGCGCGCCTGGACGACCGGTACACCGCCGCGATCACCACCCACGTCATCCCACCGGAGGAGGAGGCGGCTTACCGCGTGTACCAGGCGAACGGCCCGCTGCTGGTGCTCGTCCGCCCGGACGGCCACGTCGCGGCGGTGGCGGAACCGCACGCCGTCGACGGCGTGGTGGCGTTCCTGGACACCGTGCTCACGCGGGTGAAGTCGGTGCGGCCTGGGACTGATGCCGCGTAAACGCGTGGGATCGTTTCCACGTCGTGTCCCAAGGGCGCGTGCGTCTGGACACTGTGGCCATGACACAGAGCGAGAAGACCGACGAGTCCCGCGGCTTCACCGACCCCGAGTACTGGAACTTCATGTACGACGAGGGAACGGCGCCGTGGCTCATCGGCGGGCCGCAGCCCGCGATCGTCGAGCTGGAGCGGCAGGGCCTGATCCGCGGCCGTGTCCTCGAACCGGGCTGCGGCTCCGGCGAGCACACCACCCTGTTCACCAAGCTCGGCTACGACTCCCTCGGCGTCGACCTGTCGCCGAGCGCCATCGCCTACGCCCGCCGCACGGCGGTCGAACGCGGTGTGCCCGCGGCGAAGTTCGAGGTCGCGAACATGCTGCGCCCGCAGGACCACCCGTTCCTCGCGGGCGGGTTCGACACGATCGTCGACGTGGCGCTGTTCCACGGCTTCGGCGCCTACGGCGACTCGGGCCACGCGCAGGCGTACGCGCAGGTGCTGCACTCGCTCACCAACCCCGGCGCGCTGGTGCACATCCTCGCCCACTCCGACGCGGCACCGGGGCTGAGCTCCAGCATCGGCAGGGACGTCATCCCGGACGCGTTCACCGACGGGTGGGTGGTCGAGAGCGTCGAGGCGGCCAGCTACCAGGGTTTCATCACCGCGCAGATCTCCGAGGTGGCCGTGCAGCGCGGGTTGCCGGCCCACGGGCACGTCGAGCTGGCGGCGTGGCTGGGCCGGGTCCGCAGGCTCTGAGCGGTCAGCTCGTCCCGCTCGTGTCGAACTTCTGCGCCCCCAGCACGTTCAGCAACGCCAGCGCCTCCGCGTCCGGCGACCCGGCCGGAGCGCTGTACAGCACGAGGTTCTGGTCGCTGTCGGTCAGCGCGAGCGAGTCGCAGTCCACGGTGATCTCCCCGACGAGCGGGTGCCGGAAGCTCTTGCGGAGCACGGTCGGCGCCTGCACGTCGTGGCGGTCCCACAGGCGGGCGAAGTCCTGGCTGCCCGCGCGCAGCTCGTCGACCAGGCCCGCGATCGCCGAATCGGCCGGGTAGCGGGCGAGGGTGGCGCGCAGGGTCATGACGACGTGGTGGCGGAACTCGGAGGCGTCGGACACGCCGTACAGGTTCGGCCCGGGGTGCAGGAACGCGCGGCGGGCGAGGTTGCGGTCAGCCGGGGCGAGCTCGCGGAAGTCCTCCATCAGCGCGGCCATCAGGTCGTTGCACGCGAGCACCTCGAACGCCGCCGAGACGACCATCCCCGCCGTCTGCGGAAGCCGGTCGAGCAGGGCGAGGATGCTCGGCCGGACCTCGCGGCTGTGCAGCTTGACCAGGCTCGGCGCGGTGCCCGCGAGGACGTGCAGGTGCTCGGACTCGGCGCCGGTCAGCCGCAGCGCGCCCGCGATCCCGGCGAGCACCTCGGCCGACGGGCGCGGTGCCCTGCCCTGTTCGAGGCGGACGTAGTACTCCGTGGAGATGTGCGCGAGGACGGCCACCTCCTCGCGGCGCAGACCGGACGTCCGGCGGCGCGGCCCGGACGTGAGACCCACGTCCTCCGGCGTCAGACGCTCGCGACGGCTGCGCAGGAAGGCGCCGAGCTGCTGCTTGTCCATGCTTGCGAGTATGCGCTCGGGGTGCCGGCCCAGCCTGGTACAGCCTGTACCTGAATCCGGATCCCGGCCGGGCCGACGCTGGTGCCATGACGAACAACGGACTTCTCACCGGCAAGGTCGTGCTCATCACCGGCGCCAGCCGCGGCATCGGCGAGGCGGCGGCCCGGCTCTTCTCCCAGGAGGGCGCGACCGTCGTACTGGCCGCCCGCGGCATCGACGCCCTGGACCGCCTGGTCGCCGAGATCCGCACGGAGGGCGGCACGGCCGACGCGGTGGCGGTGGACCTCGGTGACCGCGCCAGCATCCGCGCCGCACTCGGCCGGGTCGAGGAACTGCACGGCCGGCTCGACGGCGCGTTCAACAACGGTGCGGTGGTGCAGCAACCCGGTCCGGTGCACGAGACCAGCGACGAGACGATCGACGAGCAGTTCGAGGTGAACTTCCGCGGGCACTGGACCGCCATGACCGCCGAGGCGGCCCTGATGCGCAAGAACGGTGGCGGCGCCATCGTGAACACCTCCAGCATCGGCAGCCGGCGCGCGAACCCCGTGCTGCCCGCCTACGGCGCCATGAAGCGCGCGCTCAACAGCCTCACCGAGAGCGCGGCCGTCACGTGGGGCCGGGAGGGCATCCGGGTCAACGGCATCACCCCCGGCGGCACCGCGACGGCGATGATCGACCAGTGGGAGGCGGCCACACCGGGTGTCACCGCGCAGATCACCGCGTCGACCCCGGCCGGGCGGATGGCGGAACCCCGTGAGGTCGCCGAGGTGGCCGCGTGGCTGTTGAGCGACCGGGCGTCGATGGTGAACGGCGCCATCGTGCCGGTCGACGGCGGCGCGGGAGCGTAACGGCCGGGAATGTGCGCGGGAGTCGCTTCCGGAAAGCGGCCCCGGCCATTTCGCACTGCTAAAACAATTCTACTTCTTTAGCAGTCGTCCCAGGGCTAAATAGCAACTGTTAGCGTTAACATCAAGTCTTGACCACGCGGAGTTCGTGCACCACAGTCTGCTGTGAGCGTTCGACAACGTATTTGCGGAACACCTCGACGAAGAGGAGCACGCCGTGGTCAGGACAGGCCATCACCCGCCCACCTCCCTCCCCGGAGCCCGCCGGCGCCGCATCGCCGGTGTCACCGCCGTCGTCGGCGTGCTGCTCGGCGGTCTCCTGGTGGCGGTCGGCGCGGCACCGGTGTCGGCGGCGACCGTCGACACCACCGCCTGGTACGTGCTGGTCAACCGCAACAGCGGCAAGGCGCTGGACGTCTACAACCTCGCCACGAACGACGGCGCCCGCATCACCCAGTGGACCCGCAACGACGGCAACCAGCAGCAGTGGCAGTTCGTCGACTCGGGCGGCGGCTACTACCGGCTGAAGTCGCGGCTGTCGAACAAGGTCCTCGACGTCCACAACTTCTCCACCGCCGACGGCGGCGCCATCGTCCAGTGGGCTGACCTCAACGGCGCCAACCAGCAGTTCCGCCTCGCCGACTCCGACGGCGGCCACGTGCGGCTGGTCAACCGCAACAGCGGCAAGGCAGTCGAGGTCCAGGGCGCCTCGACCGCCGACGGAGGCAACGTCGTGCAGTACAGCGACTGGGGCGGCGCCAACCAACAGTGGCAGCTCGTGCGCGTCGGTGGTGGCACCGGACCCACCACCACGACGAGCAACAACCCCGGCCAGTGCTCCCTGCCGTCGACCTACCGCTGGTCGTCGACCGGCCCGCTGGCGCAGCCGAGGCAGGGCTGGGTGTCGCTCAAGGACTTCACCCACGTCGTGCACAACGGCAAGCACCTGGTCTACGGCACCACGCACGACACCGGGACCAGCTGGGGCTCGATGAACTTCACCCCCTTCACCAACTGGTCCGACATGGGCTCGGCGAGCCAGAACGCGATGAGCTCCGGCACCGTCGCGCCCACGCTGCTCTACTTCGCCCCGAAGAACATCTGGGTGCTCGCCTACCAGTGGGGTGGGACCGCGTTCACCTACCGGACGTCGACCGATCCCACCAACCCGAACGGGTGGTCGGCGCCGCAGGTGCTCTCCACGGCGAGCATCACCGGCTCCGGCACGGGACCCATCGACCAGACGCTCATCGGCGACGGCCAGAACATGTACCTGTTCTTCGCCGGTGACAACGGCAAGATCTACCGCCAGGTCATGCCCATCGGGAACTTCCCCGGCAGCTTCGGCTCCTCCTACACGACCATCATGAGCGACACGACGAACAACCTGTTCGAGGCGCCCGAGGTCTACAAGGTCCAGGGCCAGAACCAGTACCTGATGATCGTCGAGGCCATCGGCGCCAACGGCCGCTACTTCCGGTCCTTCACCTCCAGCAGCCTCAACGGTTCCTGGACCCCGCAGGCCGCGACCGAGAGCAACCCGTTCGCCGGCCGGGCCAACAGCGGCGCCACCTGGACCAACGACATCAGCCACGGCGACCTCATCCGCAGCAACCCCGACCAGACCAAGACCATCGACCCCTGCAACCTGCAGCTGCTCTACCAGGGCCGAAACCCGAACTCCGGCGGTGACTACGGCAAGCTGCCGTACCGGCCGGGTCTGCTGACCCTGCAACGCTGATCCCGCAACGCAGATCCACGCACCACGGGCCGGCGCTCCCACCAGGGGCGCCGGCCCTTCCGCATGACGTACGCCGACACCGTCACCTGACGCTCGCGAGCCGGAAACCACCCGGCCTACCGTCGAGGACATGATCAGCAGGCGGCAGTTCTCCCAGGCCATCGCACTCACCGCGGCCGCGGTCCCGCTCACCCACGCGGTCGCGCACGCGAGCACCCCGGCGTGGGGCCCGATCAAGCAGGTCCGCGCGGGTCTGCTGAACATCGGCTACGCCGAGCTCGGCCCGGCGGACGGCCCGGTGACGATCCTGCTGCACGGCTGGCCCTACGACATCCACAGCTACGTCGACGTGGCACCCGCCCTGGCCGCCAAAGGCCACCGGGTGCTCATCCCGTACCTGCGCGGCTACGGCCCGACCCGGTTCCTGCACGCCCGCACGTTCCGCAACGGCCAGCAGTCCGCGCTGGCCGCCGACGTGATCGCGTTCATGGACGCACTCAAGGTCCGCAAGGCGACGATCGCCGGCTTCGACTGGGGCGCGCGCACGGCGTGCATCACGGCGGCGCTGTGGCCGGAACGGGTCAAGGCGCTGGTGTCGGTCAGCGGCTACCTGGTCGTGAACCTCAAGCAGAACCAGGAACCGCTGAGCCCGCAGGCCGAGCTGGGCTGGTGGTACCAGTACTACTTCGCGACCGAGCGCGGCGTGCAGGGCTACACGCGCAACGCCTACGAGTTCAACAAGCTGATCTGGAAGCTCGCCTCGCCGAAGTGGGACTTCGACGAGGCGACCTACGCGCAGAGCGCCACGGCGTGGAACAACCCCGACCACGTCGCGATCGTCATCCACAACTACCGCTGGCGCCTGCAGCTCGCCGAGGGCGAGCACCGCTACGACGGCTACGAGCGCGAGCTGCAGCAGAAGCCGGTGATCAGCGTGCCGACGATCACCGTCGCCAGCGACTTCGACGGCGCCGACGCGGACGGCACCGGGTACCGCAAGCAGTTCAGCGGGCCGTACGAGCACCGGGTCCTGAAGGACATCGGCCACAACGTGCCCCAGGAAGCCCCGGAGGCGTTCACCCGCGCCGTGCTCGACCTGTGAACGCCTCCGTGCCGCACTGATCAGGCGGGCGGTGTGAGAACGCCGCCCGCCGCGGTGCGGATCCGCAACGACGAAGCCGTCGCCTCCCGCACGATCCGCTCCACGTCGTAGCCGACCAACCGGCCACCGCGCTTCACGAACCTCCCGTCCACGAGCACGGTGTCCACGTTGGCCGGCGTCGCCGACTGCACCAGCGTGGTCTCGACCAGCCCGCCCGGCGCGATGTTGACGTCGCCGGTGCGCACCAGGACCAGGTCGGCGCGCTTGCCCGCGGTGATCGACCCGGTGACGTCACCGAGCCCCAACGCCCGCGCGCCGTTCAGCGTCGCCATCTCCAGCACCCGCCGGAACCCGACCTCCGGCAACCCGGCCGTGGGCGTTCCCTGCCAGGGGATCCCGGTCGTCCACGCCACCCGCATCGTCTCGAACATGTCAGACGGCGCGATCGACGTGGCGTCCGACGACAGCGACACCGGGAGCCCCATGGCGTTCATCCGCAGCAACGTCGCCCGCGGGTCGCCGGCGCTGCCCAGCCGGAACTCCGAGTGCGGCGCCCAGCTCAGCGGCGTGCCGGTGCGGGCGAGGACCTCCAGGTCGCTGTCGAGCGCCGTGACGTAGTGGCACAGCAACGTCTTCGGGCCCAGCCAGCCGCGGCGTTCGTAGTCGGCGGCGTCGACGGTCCGCGGCGGCGACTGGCCCGCGTGGATCGAGACCGGCAACCCGCGGCTCAGCACGGCCTCCATGTCCGCGAGGAACGCCGGTTCGCTGCTCTGGGACAGGCCGCGCACGCTGACACCCAGGTGCACGAGCCCGTCGAACGCGGTGCCGCTCGCGAAGTACTGCTGCCGCACCCGGTCCACGTCGGTCATGTCCACCGGCACGTCGCGGGACATCTGGTCGACGTGGCCGTAGGAGAACCGGGCCCGCAGCAGGCCCTCGCGGTGTGCGCGCAGCTCCGCGTCCGCGTGCGCGGGAGAGCGGGTGTTGTTGCACCAGTTGTGGACGGTGGTCACGCCCGCGTTCGCCAGCTCGGCCAGTCCGAGCAGGACGCTGCGGTAGAAGTCCTGTGGTTCGTACAACGTCGACGTGGCGCGTTTCGCCGCGAAGTAGGGGAACCCGTCGGCCACGAAGTTGCGGCCGAGCGAGCTCCACATGTGGTGGTGGGTGTTGACGAACCCCGGCATGACGATCATGCCGGTCGCGTCGAGCACCTGAGCACCGCGGGCGTCGAGGTCACGGCCGACCGCGACGATCCGGCCGTCGTCGACGAGCACGTCACCGCGGGGCAGCACGCCGAGCACGGGGTCGACGGTGACGACGGCACCACCGCGGACGAGCAGGCGGTCCCGGTGCGGTTCTGGTTCCGCACCGGCGGTGGCGGATCCGGTGGCGGACCCCGTGGCGGACACCGCCAGCGCGGCGCCGAGGGTCTTCGCGAGCGTTCTTCTGTTGATCATGCGGTCCTCCAGGGCGGTGACTCGGACGAGCCATGCTCACCCGGGACCACCGGCCTGTCACCGCCGTGCGGAACCCACTGCGCCGCCTGGCGGAATGCGCTTACCTTGCCTGGTCCAACGGCCGGATGTGCCGTTCGGCCTGGGTGGTCAGCGCGTCGATCTGCGCGCGAGCCGCGTCGAGTCGTGACTGCTCGGTCGCCTGCCTGCTGATGAACTCGTCGACGTTGGACGGCGTCACCAGCAGCCCCGGCGCGACGAACCAGCCCTCCGGCAGCGGGCGGCCGTTCTTCGCGTGCTCGGCCAGCAGCCGACCGGCCACCGCGCCCTTGAGGAAGTGCTCGGCCGACACCGACGCGAACAGGTGCCCGTCCTTGACGCCCCGCAACGCCTTCGGGTCGATGCTGAACGCGCCGGCCAGCCACTTCCCGCCCTGCGCCGCGTGCACGGCGGCGAGGTTGACCGCGTCCACGTCACCGGCGCCGAGGAACGCGAGCGCGTCCGGGTTCGCGGCCACGATCCGCTGCCAGGTCGCGAGGTTCGCCGACGCGTCACGTCCGGTGTCGAGCGGTCCCATCACCTTGAGCTTCGGCAACCGCTCGAGCAGCCGCGCCCGCATGCCGGCCGACCGCTGGTCGAGCGCGGGCATCGCGGGGGAGTTGCTGCCGATCACGACGGTGCCGGTGGCGTCGACCGGCAACCGGTCCGCCGCCGCGTCGGCGAGCAGCTGCCCCATCTCCCAGCTGTCGTTCTCGATCAGCAGCTTCACGCCTGCGCCGGGCGCGATGCTGCCGCCGGCGACCGCGATCACCGGGATGCCCTGCTCGACCACCCGCGCCATCGGCTGCGCCACCAGCTCCGGTGCCACCGCGGACACCCCGATGCCGCCCTTGGCGCGGGTGGCGAGGTCCTTGAGCAGCTCGACCTGCTTGAGCCCGTCGTGCGTGGCCGGCCCGGTGGTCTCCGCCTTGACGCCGACCATCTGCGCGCCCGCCTTGAACCCGTCGGTCATCTCGCGGGAGAAGTCCCGCGAGGTGTTCTGGGCCAGGAAACCGATCGTCGGCGGGTCATCGGACGTCTGCGTCGCCGTGCACCCCGTCACCACCAGCGCGAGCGTCAGAACCGCAGCTGGCAGGGCATGTGCACGCGAAAGCATTGGTGAGCCCCATCGTCGGGTGAACCGCAGCCGGACACACTAGTCCAAACGAACCGAGGGGTGTTGGGTTGCGTACCACCCTTTGGATGCGTACCAATGAGCACTTCGCACGTGTTCCGGACGTGAGGCGCGGTGATGTTGTCCACTTGGGTCGAGGCCCGCACGACCGTGCAGACCACGGTCGTCAGCCTGACGATCGGCCTCGCCACGCTCGCGGGCATCGCGCTGTGGATGAGCCTGAGCGCCCAGCGCGCGGCCACGCACCTGCACGAGCTCAACGAGATCAGCGACCGCTGGGGCCAGGTCGTGCAGAACGTGGACGTCGCCGACCACGCGATGTCCGACTACCTGCGCTCCGGTGCGCCGGTCATGCGGCAGCCCCTCGCGAGCGCGGCCGGCGCCGCCGAGGAGAGCCTGCGGTGGCTGGGCGACAACGGAGGCCCCGCCGACGCCCGTGCCGCCGGGATGGTCGGCGACCTCTACAGCGACTACACGACGTTGCTGCGCGAGGTCGTGGCGCTGGGCGACGCCGGTGACCAGGACGGGGCGGCGCAGAAGGCCGACCAGGCCGAGCTGACCGTCGTCTCGCTGCGCAAACAGCTCTCGACCGTCGTGCAGCTCAAACGCCTGGAGACCACCGAGTACCTGCAGAACGCAGAACGCCACAACGGCCAGCTGCGGGCCGCGGCGCTCGTCGCGTTCATCGTCGACCTCGGCCTGGTCGCGCTCTGCACCCTCGTGCTCCTCGGCCACCGCCGCCAGATCCTGCGCCAGGCGGCCAAGAGCGAACACGAGGCCTCGCACGACGCGCTGACCGGCCTGGCCAACCGCACGTTGCTGACCCAGCGGACCGAGGAGGCGATCAAGCGCGCTCAGTTCTCCGGGCAGCCGCTCGGGCTGTTCCTCATCGACCTCAACCGCTTCAAACCGATCAACGACACGCTCGGCCACGCCTTCGGCGACCGCCTGCTGCAACACGTCGCCACCCGCCTGACCAGCGCGGTCCGCGGCGACGACACGGTGGCGCGGCTGGGCGGCGACGAGTTCGCGGTGCTGCTCCCGGCCGTCGGCGACCCGGCGAACGCCATGCTCGTGGCCGCCAAGGTGCACCGCGCCCTGGAGGAGGCCGTCGACCTCGACGGCCTGTCGGTCGAGGTCGGCTGCAGCATCGGCGTCGCCATGTACCCGAGCGACTCGACCGACGCGCACGACCTGCTCAAGCACGCCGACATCGCGATGTACGCGGCCAAGCGCAACCGCCTCGGCACCGCCGCCTACGAACCGGGCCTGGACGTGCACAGCGCCGCCCAGCTCACCGTCGTCAGCGACCTCCGCAGGGCCATCGACCAGCAGGAGCTCGTCCTGCACTACCAGCCCAAGGCCGACGTCCGCACCGGCACGGTCTGCGGCGCCGAGGTCCTGTGCCGCTGGCAGCACCCCCGCCTGGGCCTGCTCGGCCCCGACCGCTTCATCCCGGCCGCCGAGGAGAGCGGCCTGATCGAACCCCTCACCCAGTACGTCCTCGACCACTCCCTCGCCCAGTGCCAGCAGTGGCACGCGGCCGGCTGGGACGTGCCGATCTCGGTCAACGTCGGCGCCCAGTGCCTGCACGACCTGACATTCCCCGACCAGGTCTCCGACCTGCTCAAACGCCACGGCCGCCAACCCGACGTGCTCACCCTGGAGATCACCGAGAGCGCCATCATCGCCGACCCCCGCCGCGCCACCGAGGTGCTCGGCCGCCTGCGCGAGCTCGGCATCCGGCTGTCCATCGACGACTTCGGCACCGGCTACTCGTCCATCGCCTACCTGCGCACGATGCCGGTGCACGAGATGAAGATCGACCGGTCGTTCACGACGAACATGCGGACCGACTCGAGCAGCGGTGCGATCACCCGCTCGTTGCTCGGCCTCGCGCACAACCTCGAGCTGGAGGTGGTGGCGGAGGGCGTCGAGGACGAGGAGACGTGGACCGCGCTGGCCGCGCTGGGGTGCGACATCGTGCAGGGGTACTGCCTCAGCAAGCCGTTGCCTCCGGACGAGTTCGCGGCCTGGCTGCGCGACCGGATGCTCACCGGCCTGACGGCTCCGACGGCGTGACCGCTCCGGTCGCGGACCGCGGTGCTCCGCAGGTCGAACCGTGTGGCACCCACCTGGTGCGGGAACGGCGGGTGCCACACGGTCGGGCGCGGTCTACCTCTGCGTCCTACTTCTGCGTCGCGAGGCGGTACGCGGCCGCGCCGACGAGCTCCATCGACACCTGCAGCCGTTCGAGGCTCACGTTGTCCGCGATCGTGTCCTCCGGTGTGTGGTAGATCGGCTCCAGCAGGTGCGGGCCGCCCTCGCCACGCCAGCTGAAGTTCGCCGACGCCATGCCCTTCTCGTGGAACGGCACGTGGTCGCTCGACCCGCGCGCCACCGGGCCGTGGACGCGTGGGTCGTATCCGAGGCGTTGGGCGGCTGCGCGGACCTCGCGGGTGGTGTTGTTGTCCGCGCCGTCGACCGACAGCAGCCAGTAGGCGGTTGCGGGGTCGTGGCTGGTGGCGACCATGTCGTTCTGGAACACGCCCTTGATGCGTGCGATCTCTTCTGGCGTGAGTTGCGAAACGTAGTGACGGGAGCCGAGGAGGCCTTGTTCTTCTGAGCCCCAGAGCGCGAACCGCAGGGTCTTGTTCGTTGGCAGATAGCGGAGCACTCGCGCGAGTTCGAGGCACAGGACCGTGCCGCTGCCGTCGTCGTTGGCGCCTGGTGAGCCCGGAACGCTGTCGTAGTGCGCGGTGACCATCACGACGCCGTTGTCACGCCACGGGAAGGTGGCGGGGCGTTCGGCGATCACGTTGTAGGACGTGAGGTTCGGGTGATGGGTGGTGGTGACGGTCAGTTCGGTCGTGGTGCCGCGGAGGCGTTCGGTGTGCACCTGGGCGAGACCGATCACCGGGACGGCCACGTTCTGGGTGAGGGTGGGGGAGAACGCGGAGAGCTTGCTCGCGGTGGCCGAGACGCGGCCGAGCACGACGGCCACGGCGCCCTTCTCGATCGCCGCCAGGGTGGGTGCGGAGCCGGTGGGGGCGTTGACGAACAGCGCGATCTTGCCGGTGAGGTCGGGCAGCGCGGTGCCGTCGCCGACGTCGACGACCGGGGCCTTGACCGTCACGCCGAGGGCGCCGAACCGGGACGCTCCCGCCTGCCACCGCGTGCGGTCGACGGTGATGTCCGCGAGGTACTTGTCGGGCACGGTGAACGGCTGCGTGGTCACCTTGTAGCGCAACTGCTTGAGCACCCGGACGAGGTAGTCGCGCGCGCGGTGCTCGGAGGCGGTGCCGCCGATGCGCGGGCCGATCTGCTCGCTCAGGACCTTGAGGTGCTCCAGGCCGCGGCGGGCGCGAACCTGGGCCACCACGGGGAAGTCGCCGATGTTGAGGTCCGGCACGTGCGAGGCGCCCGGCCGTTGTCGCGTCGCGGCCACCGCACTCGCCGGGTTGGCCGCCACCACCGCGACGCCGGCCGCCGCCGCGAGGAAGTCACGTCTGCGCATGATGTGTCGCCCCCATCTCCCGTAGTCGACGTGAACGTACGTATGCGCCGCGGTGAAGGACAACCGACTTCCGGGTGGGTCACGCCGCGTGGTCGAGCACCAGGTCCTGCACCCGTTTGCGGGCATCCGCGCGTGCCTTGCCGATACACGCCATCAACAACGCCGACAGCACCTCGGGGTCATGGTCGCGTGCGGCGGCGTCGAGCGTGATACCGGTCGTGACGCCGTTCGCGTCCACCGTGACGCTGACCGGTCCAGTCGACGCACGGCCGTTGATCGCATTCAGCTCACACAACAACTGGTGGTACCGCTCGCGCTCCTGCTGTGCGGCCGCATCAGTCTGTTCCCGCCACCACGCGATCCGGCGCAACAGCAAGTCGCGCGCTTCGACGGCATCATGGACCGGCACCGTCCACGCGCCGGATGCCGTGTGCAGCACCAGCGCGTCGTCTCGCGCCGTGACGCGTTGGATCCTGGCGAACGCGACCCCGGCCTCTCGCCAGTCGATCCGATCTGTGCCGATGACCACCCTCGCGCCGTCGCTCGCCAACACGAGCGGAAACGCCGTGGCCCCGAGCTCCACGACCGGCACCGCGAGCAACGACCGCTTCGCCAGCCGCGCCAGCCACCCGGCCGAGCCCGCCCCCAGTACCCCGGCCGCGCACAGGGCCTTCACCGCGATCGCCGCACCCGGACTGAGCCGCAGCGCGATCCCCGACCCCGGCAGCACCCCGAGCACCACCTGCGCGCCGGTCATCAACGTCGTCGCGGGCAACCACGAGTGCGGATCGCTCAACCCGTTGCGCCGCAACCACGACACCAACGCCCACGCGCACGCGGCCGCCGCCAGCGCCGGAATCGCCGACCACCACGGCATGATCCGCTGCCCGGCCGAGTTGATCCAGGCCAGCACCACGCAGACGAGACCGATCGCCACCGGCAGCACCCCCGTGGAGAGCAGCAGCAGCATCCGTGCCCGCCGCCAGCGCGCGGCGAGGGCGTGCCCGACCTGCGGGTCGTTGATCAGGGGGATGGCGTGGGGGATGAGCGTCATCCGGGCACCCCTCGTCAGCTCTCCGCCGCCACCGCCTGTGACGTGCGGGCCGACCAGACTTCCCGGCGCACCTGGGCGTAAATATGCCGCAAATGTCCAGATCAGGCAAGCTTTGTCCACTGTGGACCGTGCATCGCCGGGTGGTGTGCGACGCCCGCAGCTCACCACCCGGCGCCTTTCGCCGGCGTTGTCAGCCCGCCTCCGCCCGGACCGATCCCTTCGCCTTGCCGCGCATCCCCAGCACCGCGTCCACCACCAGGCTGACCCCGAGCAACGGCGCGAACCACCCGACCACGACCGTGCCGGCCCGAGCCCCACCAACGCCACCGGCGGCGCCTCGCGCCACTGCCCGCGCGGCGCCGGCCGGTCGAACCCGCGCGTCGGCCTGCGCCTCCACCACATCCGGTAGCCCATCACGACCAGCGCCACCAGCCAGTCGCCGATCAGCAGCAGGAGCAGCTGGTTGGGCCAGCCGAACAGCACGCCCATGTGCGCGTCGATGCCCCACCTGGTCATCTTCGCCATGAACGGGAAGTACGCGAACCGCACCGAGCTGACCACCGTCCCGTCCTGCACGGCCACCGAGTCACCGTGGCTCGCGAGACCCTTCTCGATCTCCGCGACCTTCCACACGCCGGAGGCGGGCAGCCCGATCTCGACCTTGCCCGCGTCGATGCCCCACGCCCGCGCCGCCGCGAGCACGGTGTCGATGTCGGCCGGGTCGGAGGCAGGCGCGGAGGTGTGCTCGCCGTGGCCGGAGTGGTCGCCACCGCTGGGGACCTGCAACGACGGCGTCGACCAGCCGAACGCCTGGCGCAGCGTGCCGATGTTCTCACCCGCGTGGGCCGACCAGGTCAGACCGGTGGCGGACAGGAACAGCGCACCCGCCAGCACCCACACGCCGAGCAGGCCGTGCCTGCGGATCCGCTTGCTCCCGCCCGCCCGCGTCAGCCACAGGACCAGGCCGCCCAGCGCGATCACCCACAGCCAGGACGCGGCGAGCTCGCTGTACAACCGGCCAGGTTCGCCGAGCATCAGGTTGCGGTGCAGCTGGTCCAGGGTGGTGCGCAACGGCAGCACCCCGCTGGAGCCGTAGACCACGAGATCACCGGTCACCGCACCGGTGCCCGGGTCGACGAAGACGGCCCGGCGCTCGGACTCGCCCAGCCCCTCCTCGGCGAACAGCACGCGGGTCGTGTCGCCGGGTTCGGGGGCGGGGCGGACCGCGACGAGGTCACCGGCCGGCGAGGTCGCCATCGCCGCGCGGACCTGGTCGGACAGCGGGAGCTGCTGGGACGACGCGGGAACGCGCAGCTGGTCGGAGTACACCCACGACTCCAGCTGGGGCGTCAGGGCGTACAGCACACCGGTCAGCGCGGCGATCAGGATGAACGGGCCGACGAGCACGCCGGCGTAGAAGTGCAGGCGCAGGAACCGACCGCGCCAGGCGAACGAGGTCCGCGCGACCGGCGGTGTTCCCGTGGTGGACGTTTCCGTGGTGGACATGGCAAAGCTCCGATTCGGGCGTGAACAGGCTCAGGCCGGCGCACGCGGCGCCGGCCTCGGGTGAGGGGGAGTCAGGCCTGTTCAGCCGGTGGACCGCGCCACGACAGCACGTCCAGGACCACGGGGACGGCCGGGACGTGCCGGTGCACGGGCACAGCGAGAGGAGCCGTCGCCATGAACGGCGTCAGCTTGCGGGGCAACAACGACGCGAGTGCGCGCGCCAGCCCGAGAACCGTGCGTTCGGCCAACGCCAGCACGCCGACGACCACGGCCGTGGCCACCACGTGGGCCGCGGTCATCCGTTCGACGCTCACGTGGTCGTACCGCGACGAGGCGAGCTCCAGCATCAGGTGCATCGCCAGCTGGCCGCCGCCGACGATCAGCAGCAGCCGCGCGGGCGTCAGCTCGTACCGGGCCAGCCCGGACACCGCCCACGTCAGCAACGCCACGAGCGAGAACACGAGCCCCGCGTCGGGCATGTGACCGTCAGCGCTCGAGTGCGCGAGAACCGCCAAGGCGCCCGTGGTCATGCCGACGGCACCACAGCGCACGCGGCGCAGGGGAGCCGAGGGCAAGGTCACGCGGGCAGGACAAGGGCCGAAACCCTGGCGGAAGACCTTCAATCGGCCTCGGGTGAGAACGCGCACACGACGTGAACCCACCCGTCACCACGTCCGCATCCCCTCAGGGCGCGATGCGGGCCAAGTCCACCCGCGACTGGATCGACAGCTTGCGGTAGATCTGCCGGAGGTGGAACCCGACGGTGTGCGGCGACACGAACATCTCGCTCGCCACCTGCCGGTTCGTCAGCCCCTGCGCCACCAGCCTGGCGACCTTCGCCTCGGTGCTGGTGAGGCTGTCCCACCCGGTCTCCGGTCGCGCCTCGTGGTTCCAGTGCCGCCGCCGCACGCCGAGCCTGCGCAGCTTGCGCCGCACGCGCGCCGAGTCCCACTCCGCGCCGAGCTCGTCGTAGGCCGCCATCGCCCGGTTCAGCTCGGCCACGGCCTCGTCGCGGTCGTGGTCGCGCAGCAACGTCCCGGTGTCCTCGATGACCGAAGCGGCCGCCCACGGGTCGCCGTAGCGGTCCTCCAGCCCGCGCAGGGCGCTGACATCGTTGTCGAACAACGCCCGGCCGTGCCGTGCCGCCGCGACGACCACGGGGAAAGCCGGGTTGCCCGCCGCGATCTGCTCGGCTGCGGCGACCACGTTCTCCGCGTTCTCCCGCTCTCCCGCCGACAACGCGGTGCGCACCGCCCACGCCGCCATCGACGGGTCCTCCAGCAGGAGCTGGCGGCACTGCTCGGGATCCACCAAGGATCCGCGCAGCTCGTCCATCGCCGCGTGCGCACCGCGACGCGCCGACGTGACGACCGCGGCCAGCACGCGCACGAGAGCCGACCACGGACGCGCGCGCTCGGCCGGTGCGCACTCCTCCAGCCGACGCAGGCTGTCGGCGGCCGTGGCGAGATCACCGCGGCGCAGCGCCGAGATCACCAGCACGGCGCGCAGCTGCGGTTCGTACAACGGCATCTCCGTGCGTTCGGAGGCCACCAGCCCGGCCCGTGCGTCCGACTCCGCCGCCGCCAGCTCGCCCTTGGCCAGCAGGATCGTGGCGCGCAGGGCGAGCGGGACCGGGTTGAGCACACCGTTGTGCTCGGTGTCGATCGCCGCCCGCGCGGTCTCGGCGGCGGCGAGCGCCTCGTCGAGCTCGCGCACCTTGGTCAGCAGCCAGGCGCGGGTCCACAGTGGATCGCACTGCCACGCGCGGGTGAGCTGACCACGCATCCGCACCGCCTCGTCGATGGTGTCGATCGCGGCGTCGAGCCTGCCCTCCCGCCACAGCGACATCGCCCGCACGTTGAGCGCGGCGGCCCGGACGTCGTCGCTGTGCGGTCCCGGCGGCTCGAGCACCCGGTCCGCGATGGCGGCGACCTTGCTCTGGTCGTTGTGCGAGAGGGCGTTGAGCAGCAACAGCTCCGGGCACGGTTCGGCGTCCCGGTGGTTCCCCGCCGGTTCCGCGGTGCCGAGGGCCTGCTGCGAGACGTCGTGGGCCGCCGTGGTGTCGCCGCGCAGCATCAGCGCCGTCGCGAGCCAGGTCCGCAGCGGCCTGGTGAGCTCGGGAGCGGCGTCGGCGTGGTCCCGCAGGTGTTCCCGCGCGAGGTCGACCGCGTCGCTCAGCGAGCCGAGCCGGACGCGCCGCGGGGCCTGGTCGCGAGGTCCACGTGGTCGGCGCCCGGTGCCGATCCGCAGCCCCCGCGTCGCGCGAGGCGGCCTGCGGTGACGTGGCGAGCAGGTGCTGCGCCGCCTCGCGGATCGTGCCGATCACCGCGGCGTCACCGGGAACCGCGCAGTGCACCAGGTGCACCGCGGCGGCCTCGACCCGGCCGCCGGGACGGGCGAGCAGCATCGTGGCGGCCTGCCGGTGCAGCATCGAGCGCAGCAGCTCGGGCACGGTGTCGAGCACCGCGCGCCACACCGGCTCGCGGTGGAACACGAACTCGTCGGAGTCGCTGCCGACCAGCCCGGCGGCCAGCGCCTCCTGCAACGGGCCCAGCAGCTGCGCGGGACGTTCGCCGAGCATCTCGGCCAGGTCCTGCGGCGCGAAGCTGTGACCCAGCACGGCGGCGACCTGCAGCACCTCCTGCGCCCGCGGGGAGAGCTCGCGCAGCCTGGCCTGCACCAGCCGGGCGAACGGACGCGGCAGCGCGGCACCGGGGTCGGCCTCGACCGCCGAGATCCCCGTCGCGAGCGGCCCCGACGCGAGCCGCGCCACGTGGTCCACGACCGTCACACAGCCTTCCCGGCGCAGGTCGAGCACCAGGTCCACGACCGCCTCGGGTGCCGACGCTCTCGGACAACGCCACCAGGTCGTCGCTCGGCGCCGCGTCGAGCAGGTCGCCCGCGATGCCGGCCACGGCGGCACCGGTCAACGGCTCCAGCGGCCCTAGCCACTCGGTGCGGTGCCGGCGCACGAGGGCGCGCAGCGCGGCACCGCTCGGGGAGTCGGCGTGGTCGGAGTGGACCGCGAACAGCCACAGCACCGGTGCCTTGTCCAGTTTGGACATCACGGCGCCGAGCGCGTGCAGCAGCATCAGGTCGGTCCACTGCGCGTCGTCCACGGCCACCAGCACCGGGCTGCGGCGGAGGTGGTTCGCGAGCTGCGCCTCGAACCGGGCGGCGAGCACGCCGACCCGGTCGTCCTCCTGCCTGCCGCCGCGCTGGCTGACGAGCGTGACCGCGCGCGGCAGGCCCGGCTGCTCGGCGGCGCCGTTGACGACGGCGAAACCGCGTCGGGCCGCGGCCGTCATCAGCTCCAGCAGCAACCGGGTCTTACCGGTGCCCGCGCCGGACTCCACCACGACCACGTGGGCGCGCTGCTGTTCCGCGGTGTCGCGCATCAGCTGCTCGACCCGGCCGACCTGGGCCGTCCGGCCGTGCACCGCCCAGTGGGCGCCCGTGGTCTCCGGTGCCGCCGTGTCCGTGAGTTCTTCGAGAATCAGGCGCTCCACACTCTTCCTCCCGGCTGCACGGATCACTTCAGGTGCGGTGTCGGCAAATCGAGGATAGGGACGGCAAATGTCCTTCGGCTAGTCCTCGTCTCAGTACGTTTGACCCGCAAGATTCCGCCGTCCGGGTGGTCGCGCTCGCTTTTCTGGAGCGTTCATGCTGTTGGGAGGCGGTGTACTGAAAAGTGTTAAAGGACCGAAACCGCTTCGCACGACCTTAACGACCAAAAGTGCGGGGTTATCCTTAGATCTCACTGCAATCGTTTTCGCGTGCGTCCGCGGGGTTCCGGCCAATCAAGACGGGCACGATTTTCGAGTGTTCGGTCAGACTTCCGCCGCCATTTGTGTGCGGGTCGTCGGAGGTACCCGGCGGTCCTGCTGCCGCGCGCGGTGCCACGCTGCGGTCGTGATCACCTACACCTCCGACGTCAGTGACCTCACCGAAGGCGACCTGGCCGGCTTCTTCGCGGGCTGGCCGCAGCCCCCGTCCGCCGCCCAGCACCTCGCCGTCCTGCGCGGTAGTTACCGGGCCGTAGTCGCACGAGATGACGGCCGGGTGGCCGGGTTCGTGAACATGATCAGCGACGGCGTGCTGACCGCGTTCGTCCCGTGGCTGGAGGTGCTGCCCGAGCACCAGGGCCGGGGGATCGGTGCGGAGCTGGTGCGCCGGATCCTCGCCGAGGGTGCGCACCTGTACTCGATAGACCTCGTTTGCGACGAGGAGCTGCGGCCGTACTACGAGCGTCTCGGCATGACCGCGCTGACCGGAATGGGCGTGCGCAACCGGGCTGCCTGCGGCTGAGCCGGAGCAGACCGCGCAGACCCGCGCCGCGATGCACCGCGCGGCGCGGATCGCCCCGCGCTGCCTAGATCCCCTCCAGGTCGAGGACCTGCTGGTGCGGCCCTCCGGTGAACGAGCTGGCGAGCAGACCGGCCGACCGGCACCGCCCGCACGTCACCGGTGAGGTGGTCGCCTTGAACCGGGTGAAGTCCCAGCTGCCCGTGCCGACGTGACAGCCGGGAGCGGGCACCTCGAGCCCCAGCCAGCCCTGCAACCGCACCGCGTGCACGACGTCGGACCCCTCGAGGTAGCCGTTGAGCCGCCCCGCGAACCGGTCGCGCGCCTGCGCCGCGGGCTCTGCCAATGCCTCCTGCAACGCGGACATCCCGTTCATGCGTTCGATTCAACCTCACCCGGCCGAGCGCGCCCGTGAACCACGCCGACCGGGGTACGGTGCCGTTCATGAAGGCTTTCCGAGCGGCCGTCGAGGCCCGCGACACCGACGCGATGGCCGCCTGCCTCGCCGACGACGTGGTGTTCACCAGCCCTGTCGCGTTCTCCCCGTACCCCGGCAAGCCGCTCACCGCGGCCATCCTGCGCGGCGTCATGCGGGTCTTCGAGAACTTCCGCTACGAACGCGAGATCGTCGACGGCGCCAACTCCGCACTCGTCTTCCGCGCCGAGGTCAACGGCAAAGAGGTGCAGGGCTGCGACTTCCTGCACCTGAACGAGGACGGCCTGATCGACGAGTTCACCGTCATGGTGCGCCCGCTGTCCGGAGCCCAGGCGTTGTCCGAGGCGATGGCCGCGCAGTTCGAGCAGATCAAGGCGGAGGCCCTGTCCGCGTGAGCTCCGGGCACGACGACAAGCCAACCGTGCAGGTGGGCGACGTCGAGGGCAACGTCGTGCAGGGCAACAGGATCGACCAGGTCACGGTGCACGGCCGTGACCGCCGCACGGTGGTCCTGCTGGCCCTGACCCTCGTGGTGGTGCTGGCGGCGGCCGCTGTGATCGTGTGGCTGGTCCGCGAGCCGGACGAGCAGCCGGTCGGTGACCCGCTGGCCGCCTCCGTGTCGTTCGGCTCGACCAGGTGCGGCACCGGCAACGTCGTACCCGACCAGAACCAGTCGACGATTCCGCACACCAACGCCCCTGGCGGCGTCGCGGCGACCGGCGGCGAGGTCGTCGCGACCCTGCAGGGCCTGTCGCGGGCTTCGGTGGTGCTGCAGTCGATGCGGGTCCAGGTGGTCAGGCGCAAGCCCGCCGTTCCCGGGCTGTACCTGCCGAACCGATGTGCCAGTGACGTGCCGTCGCGGTACTTCGCCGTGGACCTGTCCGCTGACCCGCCCGCCGTGAAACCGACCCAGGGACAGGAGAACGGGCAGCAGGTCGCCGCGAACGACTTCCCGTTCAAGATCGACCCGACTGACGTGGAACAGCTGGTCGTACGAGTGAACTCCCCGGCCGAGGAGGTCGAGTTCAGGCTGTTGGTGCGCTGGACCTCCGGAACGTCCACGGGCGAGTTCCAGCTCGACGACAAGGGCAAACCGTTTCGCATCACGGCGACCACGGCCGCCGAGCAGTGGTGCGACTACGAGGCGCAGAACGTGTGGAAACCGTGCTGAGACTGGTTCTGGCCGCCATGTTGCTGCTCGCCGCCTGCTCGTCGCCACCACCGCCACCCGAGTTCACCCCGCCCACCTGGACCCGGCAGACCGTGCCGACCCTGCCGCACGCCCGCCTGGACTCCATCCACGGCGCCGTCGGCTGGAACGGCGGGTTCGTGATCGCGGGCAGCTACACCGAGCCCGCACCGCCCAACGACGAGGGCCGGGTCAACAACACACCCGCCGTGCTGCACATGTCGGCCGACGGGCAGACCTGGCGCGAGGTCATCCCGCCGGACATCGGCGACCTCGCCTGGGGCGACGCCGCCGCGGCCCGCGGTGACCACGCGTACGTGCTGGGCCACACCGGTGTCCGGCCCGTCCTGCTCACCTCGGAAGGCGGTGTCTGGACGAAGCTGGAGCTGCCCGGCGGGGTCTTCACCGACAAGCCGACCTCGATCGGCGCCGGACCGCGCGGCGTGGTCGTCGTGGGCTTCGCCAACTACCGGATGGGCGACAAGGTCAAGGGCCTGCGGCTGTGGTTCTCGCCGGACGGCAGGGAGTTCGGCGACCCGGTCGTGCTGACCACCCAGCAGGTGTACACCGGCTACCTGCCCCGCGTGCTCGCCACCGACACCGGGTTCCTGGTGTACGGCGCGATGCCGTCGAGCGGGCGGCCGGAGCGGCGGGCCGAGTTGCTGTTCGAGTCGGCCGACGGGCGTGACTGGAGGGCAGCGGGAGACGAGCTGCCCGACCCGCCGGACGGTCAGCACCACGACAGGCTCACGGCCGCACAGCACAACAACGGCACGACCGTCCTGTTCGGCTCGCTGAACAACCCGGACAACCCCGAGGACTCCGACACCGGCCTCACCGGCTGGTACCGGCGTGCCGGCGAGTCGTCGTGGACCCAGCTCGCCGACATCGACCCCGGCAAGCTGCCCGATGCCGGTGTCGTGCCCAAGCCGCAACGGCGCGTCGATCACGTGGTCAAGTGGCAGAGCGGGTTCCTGGCGCTCGGCGCCACCCGTGCCGACGCGGCGGTGTGGACCTCACCGGACGGCCTGACGTGGACGAAGATGCCCGTGCGGGACAACGGCTTCGAGGGCACCGGCCCGGTGGACCACCTCAGCGACGGCGGGCTGGGCCTGCTGGTGAACCTGCCGGAGGGTGACGGCCCGGCCCGCGTCTGGCGCAGCGGATCACCCACCGCGCGCCCCGCCACGAACCACCCGGTACCGAAAGGTGGTGCGTGGCAAGGCATTCTCGGCACCTCGATCACCATCGACGACACCGGCGGCGGCGAGATCCGCTACTCCGACTTCAAGGTGGCGAACCCCCAGCAGTTCCTGATCAAGTTCCGCCACGTCGGCATCACCGCGGGCGGCACCAGGACGGCCGACGTCACCGAGTCCACCGACCCCGCGGTCCCGGCCGGCGGCACGCTGTCGGCGAAGGTCGAGGCCAACGGCCCCACCGTGCTGTTCCCGGACGGCACGCAGCGGGAGTTCTGCGGTGCCGACCGCTATTCCGAGTGCTCGTAGACGCTGACGTGCCTGGTGCTGCCCGCCTCGAACGGCTCGCCGTTCCGCCCGCCCCACCGGTCCCGCAGCCGCAGCCCGGCGATGCGCCCCTCGACCGCCTCCACGTCGATGAACCGGTTGCGCCGCCGTGCCGCGTTCTCGAAGCAGCGCACCTGGTCGTCCTGGGTGAGCAGGTTCGTGATGGTGCTGTGGACCAGGCACACCAACGGGTACGTGCGCCCGGTGCCGATGGCGAGCTCCAAGGCGGTCTTGCCGAACGTGGCGAGGAAGCGGACCGTGCCCGCCTCGTCGCCGCGGGATGAGTTGTCGTAGGTGCGGGCGGTGTCAGGCCCGAAGCTCGGGTTGAATCCCTTCACCCGACCCACGCCAACCACGGGTGCCAACCGGTTTTCAGAAGTGCGTGGCAACGCCGAACGCCTGCCGCAGCCGCGCCATGTCGTGCAGGTCCCGTTCGCGCGGCTCATAGCCCTGGTGGAAGTAGACCTGCTGGGCGGCGGACAGACAGGGCACGGTCCGGCCCGCGATCGTGCCGGTGACGAAGCAGTCCGCCGGGTAGCGGAACGGCTCGTCGGTCAGCGAGGACTGCACGGCGCTGCCGTCGGCGGCGAACCGCAAGGGATGTAGGTCGACCTCGCGCCAGCCGTCGCTCACGACGAACCGCACCGGCCGCCACGACAACGTCTCGGCGAACCCGGCCCGTGCCAGCGCCTCGACGACGAGCGGTTCCTGGTCAAGGCGGTGCATGAGGTCGAGGTCGCCGTGCAACCGCGTCTGCATGCCGACCAACGCGTCGATGCCCCAGCCGCCGCCGATCCACACGTCCACGTCGCTCAGAACCTGCAAGATCTCGAGCACGTCCTCGGCCTTCACACGCGCCAGGGTTGCAGCGCGACCGCACCGCCGTCCACCGCATTGCGGACCGCGCGGACACCTGGCTAGGTTGGAGGTCGTGCCGGACTTCAAGCTGCCGCTCTACGGCGCTGACACCGAACGCGGCGACCTCGCTCCCTGAGTCGCCCGCGCGTTCCTGCCGACACCTCTCACCTCTTCTCCGCAGGGAGCTTCGCCATGCGTTCGTTCATCCACGCTCTGCCCAAAGTGGAGCTGCACGTCCACCTCGTCGGCTCCGCCGGCATCGACACCGTCCTGGAGCTCGCGCGCCGCCACCCGGAGGCCGGCGTGCCCACCGACCGCGCCGAGCTGGAGCGCTTCTACATCTTCCGCGACTTCGACCACTTCCTGAAGGTCTACTGGGCCGTCCAGTCGATGCTGGAGGACCGCCGCGACATCCACACCCTCGTCGTCGGCCTGGCCCGGTCGCTGGCCGCGCAGAACGCCCCGTACGCCGAGGTCACCGTCACGCCCTACAACCACCTGACCGACGGGATGCCGGTGGACGAGCTGCTCGCCGGCCTCGCCACCGGCCGTGCCGAAGCGGCCGCGCTGGGCGTGGAACTGGCCTGGTGCTTCGACATCCCCGGCGAGAAGGGCCTGGTGGCGGCGCGCGAGACGCTGGCGGTGGCGCTGCAGCGGCCGGACGGCCTGGTGTCGTTCGGCCTGGCCGGTCCCGAGGAGGGCGTCGGCCGCACCCAGTTCGCGCCCTTCTTCGACGCGGCGGTCGAAGCCGGTCTGCACAGCGTCCCGCACGCCGGTGAGACCACCGGGCCGGAGACGGTCTGGTCGGCGGTCAAGGACCTGAAGGCCGAGCGGATCGGTCACGGCACCAGCTGCGTGCGGGACCCGGCGCTGCTCGAACACCTGGCGCTCAAGGGCATTCCGCTGGAGGTGTGCCCGACCTCGAACGTCCGCACCCGGCAGGTCGCCTCGATCGAGGCGCACCCCGTGCGGCAGATGCTCGACTCCGGCCTGGTCGTCACGCTCAACACCGACGACCCGCCGTTCTTCGGCGCCACGCTGGAGGGCGAGTACCTGGCCGTCGCGTCCGCTGTGGACCTCACCCACGCCGAGGTCGCCAGGTTGGCCGAAAACGCCGTGTTGGCCTCGTTCCTGCCCAACAGCCGCAAGACTCAGCTGCTCGACGAGATCGCGGGCGTGCTCGCCGCGGTCTGAACTGTCCTTCGGTGCGAACGGGGTTGCCCGTCAGCGGGCAACCCCGCCGCCACCGCACGCGTCTTCGGCAGGATGGAGGAACAACATCAACTCGGGGGGTTGAAGTGAGAAGAACGCTCGTCCTCGCCACCGTCGTCCTGGCAGCACTGGGCATCGCACCGGCCGCCCACGCCACCCGCTCGCTCGACGTCGTGGCACTCGGGGACTCCTACGCCTCGGGCACCGGCGCCGGCGCGTACCACGACGGCACCGCCGGGAACTGTTGGCGCAGCGCCAACTCCTACGGCGAGCTGGTCGCCGCTCGGCTGCGCTCCCAGCACCGCCTGGCCTCGTTCACCAACGCGACCTGCAGCGGAGCCGCCACCGCCGACCTGGCCCGCCCGTTCAAGGACCGCCCGGCCCAGCTGGACTCCCTGCGGCCCGGCACCGACCTGGTCCTGCTCACCGTCGGCACCAACGACATCGACTACTCCTCGTGCGGAAGCCTGTGCGTGCAGGCCGACTGCACCGGCGCCCCGACCGCGGGGATCCTCGCGAAGCTGCCCGCCATGGGCCAGAACGTGACGGCCCTGATCCGGGAGATCCACGTCCGCAGCCCGTACGCGCGCGTCGTCGTGGTGGGCCACGGCCGCCAGGTGTCCACTTCGGACAACCCTGACGGCGCCACCCTCGACCCGATCTGCGGCGACGGCGTCCTCACCACCGCCGAACGCCGTGAGGGCAACCAGGTCGCGGACGGCATCGACGGCACCCTGCGCTCCGCCGTCGCCGCCGCGCGTGGCGTCAACGTCCAGTACGTGAGCCCGTTCGCCCAGCCCGGTGTTCCCCGGCCCGCGTTCGAGGGGCACGCGCTGTGCGAGGCGGGAACGCCGTTCCTGCGCGGGTTCGACGCGCTGGCACCGGGTCAGGAGGGCCCGGAAGCGGTGTTCCACCTGAACCAGGACGGCCAGGCCGCACTGGCCGCGCTCGTCCGCGTCTGATCGGGGAGGCGCTCTCGGGTGGTCGAGAGCGCCTCATCCCCCTTCCGGCCCCTCGCGGTACCACCCGCCCGTGTTGCACCATCGACGCGCCGGCATCCGATGGGCTGGTCGGGGGAGCGACTGCGGCCGACCGCCGATGGACACGGGGGAGGAGGACGAGGATCGTTCAGCAGGTGGAACGGGTCGTTGAGGTGACGGACCTGGACGCGGCGCGAGAGGTGCTGAGCGCGGCGTACGCGAAGATGCGCTTCGACCGGGGCGACGAGCCGACCCGGCTGTGGATGGCGTCGCGCGCGGCGGGTGCCGTGCGGTTCGATCGGCTGGGCGGCGTCTACGGGCTGGCCGCGACGGTCGAGCCGTTGCAGGTCAACGCGTTCGGGTACCTGGAGGCGGGCAGGCTGCGGCTGCGGTCGGAGGGCCAGGAGCGGTTCCTCGGGCCGGGCGACGCGTTCCGGGTCGCCGCGCCGGACCAGCCCTACGCCGCGACGCTCGACAGTCCGCAGGTCGAGATGGTCATCCTGAACCAGTCGGTGGTCGACCAGGTCGCCGAGGACGTCCGGTTCACCGGCTGTCAGCCCGTGTCGCCGGAACGAGCCGTGCGCTGGCGGTCCACGTGTGCGCACCTGCGCGACGAAGTGCTGCCTGTGTTCGCAGACGAACCGTTGGTCGTCGGAAACGCGACACACCTGCTCGTGTCCATGACGCTCGCGACGTTCCCGCACGTCACCGTCGTGGACTACGCGACGGAGCAGGTACGTCCGCACGCGCTGAAGCGCGCCATCGCGTTCATCGAGTCCGAGGCCGCGCGGGACATCACCGCCGCCGACATCGCGCGCGCGGCCCGCGTGTCCGTCCGGGCGATCCAGCTCGCCTTCCGCCGGCACCTCGACACCACCCCGATGGCCTACATCCGGCGCGTCCGGCTGGCCCAGGCGCACGTCGACCTGCAGCGGTCGAACGGCACCGTCACCGAGATCGCCGCACGGTGGGGGTACGCCCGTCCGAGCGTCTTCGCCGCCCACTACCGAACCGCCTACGGCGTCTCGCCGTCGCAGACCTTGAGGTCGGGCTGAGATCCTTCGTTTTTCCGGTCGGGCGTTCGTTTCCGCTGCTATCGGAGGACAACATGCTGCGGTGAGGTGGGAGCCGGAGGTTCCCGATGTCCGCAGAAGCGTATGACGCGAGCCCGTTCACCATCCGCACCCGGCGGGAGGGCACGCGGTTCGTGGTGCTGTGCCGCGGTGAGGTCGACGTGACCACCTGCGACATGTTCTTCGCCGCCGTGTTGCCGGGCATCGCCGACGCCGGCACCGAGCGCGTGACGATCGACATGGCCGAGGTGACGTTCCTGTCCGCCAGCGGGCTCAGAATCCTGCTGTTGCTGCTGTGCGCCAGCCACTACAACGGCAAGGAGTTCGACCTGCGCAGCACGCCGCCACCGGTGCGCCGGGTGCTGGACCTGTTCGGCTTCACCACTTTCAAAGCAGGGCTTGTGTGGGAGGCAACCATGTTGCCGAGGACCAGCCGCAGCTAGCTTGACCAGCTATGTTGCTGCCTCTGGCGCTCGTCGCATCGCTGCTCACCCCGGCCCCGGCGCTGCACGTCCCCGGTGCCGAACACCAGCAACTTCTCAGACTGGCCGATCTCAGCACGGCGGGTGGCATCACCGACCCCGCCGACTGGGCCGGCCTGACCAGCGCCGCGCTGCCGGCTCCCACCCCTGTCGCCGGCATCCAGGTCGACGGCTACTTCCCGGACAGCTCGCGCACCAACACCAACCACGGCTGGAACCACGACTCCCAGTTCGTCGTGCGCCTGCCCGACCGCTGGAACGGCGGCCTCGTCGTGGCCGGCTCGCCGGGCGTGCGCGAGCAGTACGCCAACGACCGCGCCATCTCCGACTGGGTCCTCGCCCGCGGCTACGCCTTCGCCGCCACCGACAAGGGCAACACCGGCGCGCAGTTCTACCGCGACGGCATGGCGGAGTGGAACCACCGCCTGACCCAGCTCACGATCGCCGCGAAGTCCGTGGTGGCCCAGCGCTACGGCCGTCCCGCCAAGCGCACCATCGCGACCGGCATCTCCAACGGCGGCTACCTCGTCCGCTGGCAGCTGGAGAACCGCCCGCACCTCTACGACGGCGGTGTGGACTGGGAAGGTACTTTGTGGACGGTCAAGGGCCCGAACCCGCTGACGTTCCTGCCACCCGTGCTGAAGGCCTACCCCGCCTACCTGGCCGGTGACCCGCAGGCGCACGCCCAGATGGTCGCCGCTGGCTTCCCCGCGGGCACCGAGTTCCTGTGGGACTACCACTACCGCTACTACTGGGACCTCACCCAGCGCATCTACCGCGAGGAGTTCGACCCCGGTTTCGACGGCGCGCTGGAGGCGGGCGTCCCGTTCTGCGCTCCCGGCACCCCGTCGTGCGACGCCGACTACTCCTACGCCGATCGCCGCCGCACCGCCGGCCCCGCCATCAAGCCGGTCGCGCTGACGGGCAAGATCCACCGCCCGCTCATCACCGTCCACGGCACCCACGACGTCCTGCTGCCCATCTCCCAGGACTCCGACGTCTACGCCGCCATGACCCCCGACCGCCTGCACCGCTACTTCCGCGTCGAGCAGGGCACCCACGTCGACGGCCTGGTCGACGTCCACCCGGACCGCCTGCGCCCCCTGGCCCCGTGCCACCGCTCGGCCTTCGAAGCCCTCGAACGCTGGCTCGGCGGCGTCACCCCACCCGCCTCGGCCACCCTCCCGCGCCCGGCCGACGTCTCCACCTGCCCGCTGTCATGATCTGGGGATGGCCACCATCGAGCTCGTCCAGGGCGACATCACCGAGCAGCACGTCGACGTGATCGTGAACGCCGCCAACTCCTCCCTGCTCGGCGGCGGGGGAGTGGACGGCGCGATCCACCGCAAGGGCGGCCCGGACATCCTCGCCGAGTGCCGCAAGCTCCGCGCGGGCCACTACGGCGGTGGCCTGAAGACGGGCCAGGCGGTGGCCACCACGGCAGGCCGTCTGCCCGCGCGCTGGGTCGTCCACACCGTCGGCCCGGTCTGGTCGGCCTCGCAGGACCGCTCCGAACTGCTCGCCGACTGCCACCGCAACTCGCTGCGGGTGACCGCGGAGCTCGGGGCGGCCAGCGTGGCGTTCCCGGCGATCTCGACGGGCATCTACCGGTGGCCGGTGGAGTCGGCGGCGGAGATCGCGCTCGCGGCGGTGCGGGACGCGGTCGGGGACACGCCGGTGGAGCTGGTGCGGTTCGTGCTGTTCGACCGCAGGACCTACGAGGCTTACGAGGCCTGCGCGCGGTCGTAGCCGGCCGGGCGTACGTCACGGCGCCGTGCTCTCCCGCACCTGCAACGAGAACGGCGTCTGCACGTTCTCCACCCCCGCCTCCTCCACCCCCACCCGCCGGTGCAGCAGGTCCACCGCCGCCCGTGCGATCGCCCCCTTGTCCGGCGCGATCGACGTCAGCGACGGCGAGCTGTAAGCGCTCTCCTCGTTGTTGTCGAACCCGACCACCGCGAGGTCCTGCGGCACGCGCACGAACCGCTCCGCCGCCGCCCGCATCGCGCCGACCGCCAGCAGGTCGTTGAAGCAGAACACCGCGTCCGGCGGGTTCTTCATGTCCAGCAACGAGTTCATCGCCGCCGCGCCGTCCGCCCGGTGGTAGTTCAACGCCGGCACGACCAGCGACGGGTCGAACTCCAGACCCTCCACCTCCAAAGCCGCGCGGTAGCCCTCCAGGCGCAACGCGGCCGTGCCACGTTGCGGGTGGGCACCGATCGCGGCGATCCGGCGGCGGCCCAGCGAGATCAGGTGGCGCACGGCGGTGGAGGCGGCGAGCACGTTGTCGATGCCCACGCGGGAGATCGGCACGTCGACCTCGTGCTCGCCGAGCAGCACCGCCGGGACCTCCAGCTGGAAGTCGCTCACCGCCTCCGGCGACACGATGGCGGCGTCGACGAGGTGCGGGCCGAGCGCCTCCAGGGCCGAGCGCTCGCCGGCCAGGGTGCCGAAGGTCTGCTCGATGAGCACGTTCCACTCGTGCTCCTGGGCGGCGGCGATGACCAGACCGGCGAGCTCGGCGAAGTAGGGGATGGAGAGCTCCGGCAGGACCAGGGCGATGAACCCGGTGCGGCCGCGGCGCAGGTTGCGGGCGCCGAGGTTGGGGCGGTAGCCGGTGGCCGCGAGCGCCTCCTCGACGCGGCGGCGGTTGTCCGGTTTGACGAACGAGTAGCCGTTGACCACGTTCGAGACGGTCTTCACCGATACGCCTGCCAGGCGCGCGACGTCCTTGAGCGTGGCCAACACAGCCTCCGAGAAAAAAGTAGGTCTTTACATCGTTGGAACAACGATGCAAATCTAGCCCCCAAGAGCGCGACAACGCACCCCGCACCGCGTAGGAGCCAACGATGTCCCTCAGTCGCACCCTGCCGATCGCCCTCGCCGCCGTAGCGCTCCTCGCGAGCTGTACGGCCCGAGAGGGTGGGCAGACGACGACCAGTGGCGGGCCGGCCGCGAGCGCCGCCCAGAACCAGAGCAGCGGTCCCGGTTGTGCGCGTGACAAGGCCGGATACCCGCAGGTGGACCTCAAGGGCGCCACCGTCGGCTTCTCCCAGTCGGAGAAGGAGGCGAACCCGTTCCGCACGGCCGAGACCCAGTCGATCAAGGACGAGGCGGCCAAGCGCGGCGTCGAGCTGCTGACCACCAACGCCCAGAGCGACCTGAACAAGCAGATCAGCGACATCAAGTCGCTGCTCGACCGCGGGGCGAAGCTGCTGATCGTGGCGCCGCTCAACTCCGACGGCCTGCAGCCCGCGTTCGACGCGGCGAAGGCCAAGAAGGTGCCGGTCGTGACGATCGACCGCAAGGTCTCCTCGCAGCCCTGCACGGACTACCTGACCTTCATCGGCTCGAACTTCGTCGAGCAGGGCAAGCGCGCCGCCCAGGCGATGATCAAGGCGACCGGCGGCAACGGCAAGGTCGCGATCCTGCTGGGCGCGTCGGGCAACAACGTCACGGTCGACCGCACCAAGGGCTTCAAGGACGGCATCGTCGGCACCGGGCTGACGGTCGTGGCCGAGCAGACCGGTGAGTTCGACCGGTCCAAGGGCCAGGCCGTGATGGAGCAGCTGATCCAGAGCAACCCGGACATCACCGCCGTCTACGCGGAGAACGACGAGATGGGCGTCGGTGCCGTCACCGCGCTCAAGGCCGCCGGCAAGCAGCCGGGCAAGGACGTGAAGATCGTGTCGGTCGACGGCACGCGCACCGCGGTGCAGCTCATCGCGGACGGCAGCTACACCGCCGTCATCGAGTCCAACCCGCGCTTCGGCCCGCTCGCGTTCGACACGCTGGAGAAGTTCGCCGCCGGCCAGGAGATCCCGCAGAGCATCGTGATCTCCGACGACGAGTACGACACCACCAACGCCGCGCAGAAGCTCGCCAATGCCTACTGAACCTGTCATCGAGGTCGCGGGTGTCACCAAGACGTTCGCGGGCATCAAGGCGCTGGACGGCGTCGACTTCACCCTCCACCAGGGCTCGATCCACGCCCTGGTGGGGGAGAACGGCGCCGGCAAGTCGACGCTCATCAAGGTGCTGACCGGCATCCACCAGCCCGACGGGGGCGAGGTCAGGCGTGCCGGTCGCATCTCGACGATCTACCAGGAGGTCAACCTCATCCCGCTGATGAGCGTGGCCGCCAACCTGTTCCTCGGCCGTGAGCCGCGCACCCGGTTCGGGCTGATCGACCGCGCGAAGGCAGGCGCGGAGGCCAGGCGGATCCTGGAGGGCTACGGCATCACCGCCGACGTCAGCCAGCCGCTCGGCACGCTCTCGGTCGGCGAGCAGCAGATGGTGGCGCTGGCCCGCGCGGTCGAGACGGACGCGGACGTCGTGATCATGGACGAACCCACGTCCTCGCTCGAACCGCGTGAGGTCGAGACGCTGTTCCAGGTCGTGGAACGGCTGCACGAGCGCAACATCGCGATCGTCTACGTCAGCCACCGGATGGACGAGCTCTACCGGATCTGCGACACCGTCACGGTCCTGCGCGACGGCAAGAAGGTCCACAGCGGACCGCTCGGGGACCTGCCCAGGATCGAGCTGGTGTCGCTCATGCTCGGTCGCTCGGTGAGCGACATCAAGGCCGGTGGCACGACGGCGTTCGGCGAGGACCACCACGCAGGCAAGGAGCCCGTCCTGGAGGCGAACGACCTGACCAGCAGGCCCAGGCTCAACGGCGTGAACGTGACCATCAGGCCGGGGGAGGTGGTGGGGCTGGCCGGGCTGCTCGGCTCGGGGCGCACGGAGACCGCGAAGGCGATCATCGGCGCCATCCCCACCCAGCACGGGAACGTGCTCATCGCCGGGAAGACCGTGCCGCGCGGCAACGTCAAGGCCGCGATGCGCGCGGGCATCAGCATGCTCGCCGAGGACCGCAAGGCCGAGGGGATCATCCCGCACCTGTCCGTGCGGGAGAACATCGTGCTGGCCGCGTTGCCGGGGCTGAGCCGGTTCGGGCTGGTCAGCCGCGCGAAGCAGGACCGGATCGTGGACCTGTTCATCAAACGGCTGCGGATCAAGGTCTCCAGCCCGGAGCAACGGGTCGCCGAGCTCTCCGGCGGCAACCAGCAGAAGGTGCTGCTGGCCCGCTGGCTGTGCGCGGAACCCAAGGTGCTGCTGCTCGACGAACCCACCCGCGGCATCGACGTCGGCGCCAAGGCCGAGGTGCAGGCGCTGATCGACGAGCTGGCGAAGGAGGGACTCGCGGTGCTGCTGATCAGCTCCGAGCTCGACGAGCTGCTCGACGGCGCCGACCGGCTGGTCGTCCTGCGCGACGGACACGTCGCGGGTGAGCTCACCGGCGGTGAGCTCACCTGCGAGCACGTCCTGGCGGCGATCGCGGCGGAACCGGAACCGGCGGGGGTGAGCGATGACGCTGACCGCCACTAGGACGCGCTGGCTGCAAGACAACGGTGTCTACGTCGCCGTCGTCGCGCTGCTGCTGTTCAACGTCCTGTTCACGTCGAACTTCCTGACCATGGGCAACTTCCGCACCCAGCTGATCCAGGCGGCACCGGTGCTGATCGTGGCGCTCGGCATGGCGCTGGTGATCGGCACCGAGGGGGTGGACCTGTCCGTCGGCGCCGTCATGGCGCTGGCCGCCGCGCTGATCCCGCTCTACCTCGGCTACGGCCCGCTGCCCGCGATCCTGATCGCGCTCGCGGTGGGCCTGGCCGCCGGCGGGTTCAACGGGTTCCTGGTGGCACGGGTGGGGATCCAGCCCATCGTCGCCACACTCGCACTCCTGGTCGCGGGCCGCGGCCTGGCACTGGTGATCGCCAACGGCCAGCTGGTCCAGCTGCACGACCCGGCGTTCCTGGCGCTGGGCACCGACGACTTCCTGGGCCTGCCGATCAGCGTGCTGGTCGCCGGTGTGCTGGCGATCCTGGTGGCGGGACTGGTCAACCGCACCACGTTCGGCCGCCAGCTCGTCGCGGTCGGCGGCAACCGCAGGGCCGCGCACCTGGCGGGCCTGCCGGTCAGCCGGGTGCTGATCGGGGTCTACGCGATCACCGGCGTGCTCGCGGCGGTCGCGGGCGTGCTCGCCACGTCCCGGCTCGCCGCCAGCGACCCCGCCGACATCGGCCTGCTGATGGAGCTGTCCGCGATCACCGCGGTGGTCGTCGGCGGAACCCCGTTGACCGGTGGGAAGGTCCGCGTTCTCGGCACGGTCATGGGTGTGGTCCTCATGCAGCTCGTCAGGGCCACGCTGATCAAGCACAACCTGCCCGACTCCATCGCGCAGATGATCCAGGCCGCGATCATCGTGGCCGCCGTCTACGTCGCGAGGGAGCGCCGATGACGACGACACTCGCGTCCACGCGGACGAAGGTCCTGCAGCGCCAGGGGGCAGCGGTCGCGCTGGTCGTCATGGTCGCGGTGGCGTGGCTGGTGTTCCCGCGGTTCGGCAGCCTCGACAACGTCCGCGACCTCGCGTTGCAGGGCTCGTTCCTGGCGGTGATCGCGATCGGCATGACGTTCGTGATCATCACGGGCGGCATCGACCTGTCCGTCGGCTCCCTGTACGCACTGGGAGGCGTGCTCGCCGCGTACGGCTCGCAGTGGGGGTTCTTCACCGCGTTGCTGTTGCCCCTTGCGGTGTGCGGGCTGATCGGCGTGATCAACGGTCTGCTGATCGCACGCACGAGCATGGCGCCGTTCATCGTCACGCTCGCCTCGCTGCTGTTCGCCCGCGGCCTGTTGCTGGTGATCACCGACGAGGGTGCGACGACGTACCAGATCGCTCCGGACTCGGCGTTCGTCGAGCTCGGCCGCGGCACGGTGCTCGGGTTCGGCTACCCGGTGTTCATCGCCCTGGTGCTGGCCCTGCTCGGCGGCCTGCTGCTCAACCGCACCAACTTCGGCCAGAACGTGTTCGCCACCGGCGGCGCGGAGCAGTCGGCGGTCCTGATGGGCGTCCCCGTCGCGCGCACCAAGGTCCTCGTCTACGCCATGAGCGGCACGCTGTCGGGCCTCGCCGGCGCGCTCACCGCCGCCTACCTGCAGTCCGGTGTCACGGTGATCGGCGTCGGCACCGAGCTGGACGCGATCTCCGTGGTCGTCATCGGCGGCACGCTGCTGACCGGCGGCGCGGGAACCGTGCTGGGCACGATGATCGGCGTCGGCCTGCGCACGGTGATCCAGAACATCATCAACCAGATCGGCACGCTCGACAGCAACTTCCAGTCTGTGGTGAGCGGGGTGTTCCTGCTCATCGTGGTCGTCCTGCAACGAATACTCCGGAGATAGGAGAGCCATGACCAGACGCGTCCTGGGCGTATTGGTCGGATTCCTCGTCGCAGCAACAATGGTCACACCGACGGCCGCGCAGGCCGCCGAGTGGCAACCGAAACCCGCACCCCTCACGACACCCTGGACCAGCCAGGTGTCACCGACCAACGCCCTGCCCGAGTACCCGCGTCCGCAGCTGGTCCGGCAGGAGTGGCAGAACCTCAACGGGGTCTGGGAGTTCGCGGGTGCTCCCGACCTCGGTTCACCTCCCTTCGGCCGGCCGCTGGCCGAGGGCGTCCTCGTGCCGTACCCGATCGAGTCCGCTCTGTCGGGCATCAAACGGCACGAAGACAACATGTTCTACCGCCGGACCTTCACCGTTCCGTCCTCCTGGGACGGTCGCAGGGTCAAGCTCAACTTCGGCGCGGTCACCTGGGAGACCAGGGTCTGGGTCAACGGCACCCAGGTCGGCACGCACACCGGCGGCTTCGACGCGTTCTCGTTCGACATCACGCCCGCTCTGCGCGCGGGCAGCAACGAGATCATCGTCGGCGTGCACTCGCCGATCGACGGCAGCCGCTACCCGATCGGCAAGCAGCGCCGCACCCCGGACGGCATCTTCTACACCGCCGCGTCCGGGATCTGGCAGACCGTCTGGCTGGAACCCGTGCGGGCGCAGCACATCACCCGCCTCGACACCACGCCGGACGTGCCCGGAGGTGCTGTGGACCTGGTCGTGCAGGGCACCGCGGGCCAGACCGTGACCGCGCAGGTGCTCAGCGGCGGCCAGGTCGTGGGCACGGCGACCGGGCAGACCGGTGCACGCCTGCGGGTTCCGGTGCCGAACGCGCGGCTGTGGTCGCCGGACGACCCGTTCCTCTACGACCTGCGCGTGACCTCGACCAGCGGTGACGCGGTCACCGGCTACTTCGGCATGCGCTCGCTGGGCAAGGCCGTGGTCGGCGGCGTCATGCGGCCGTTGCTCAACGGCAAGTTCGTCTTCCAGCTCGGCACGCTCGACCAGGGCTACTGGCCGGACGGCGTGTACACCGCACCGACCGACGCGGCCCTGCGGTGGGACCTCGAACGCCAGAAAGCACTGGGGTTCAACATGGTCCGCAAGCACATCAAGGTCGAACCGGCGCGCTGGTTCTACCACGCCGACCGGCTCGGTCTGCTGGTGTGGCAGGACATGCCCTCGCTCGACGCCGTCGACGAGGTCCCGAACGGCCGCGCGAACTTCGAGTCCGAGCTGCGCCGGATGATCGACCAGCTCAAGGGCATCACGTCGATCGTGCAGTGGGTGCCGTTCAACGAGGGCTGGGGCGAGTACGACGCCGGCCGCATCACCGACCTGGTGCGCTCGATCGACAACACCAGGCTGATCAACCACAACTCCGGCTCCAACTGCTGCGTCTCGGACCCGGACCCCGGCAACGGCGACGTCATCGACGACCACCACTACCAGATCACCACGGCCACCAGGACGCCCGACGCGCGCCGCGTGGCCGTGCTCGGTGAGTTCGGCGGTCTCGGGCGGCGGATCGTCGGTCACGAGTACCAGCCGGGGCGTGGGTTCGCCTATGGCGCGCTGTACCCGGACGAGACGTCGTTGACCACGCGGTACGTGGAGATCACCAAGCAGGTCGCGCGGATGGTGCACACGCGCGGGCTCTCGGGGTCGGTCTACACCGAGCCGTACGACGTCGAGAACGAGATCAACGGCTTCTACACCTACGACCGGCAGGTGCTGAAGATGACCGAGGCACGGGTGCGGGAGATCAACCTGCGCGTGCTGGCCATCGCGAACGGCACGGCGGTCGGCCCGGACGACGTGGTCTCGTTGCGGGTCACCACGTCCGGCTACACCGACCGCTACCTGCGCCACCGCGACAGCCTGGCGCGCACCGACGTGCCCGCCTCGGACCTCGACCGCCTGGACGCCACGTTCTTCGCGCGCCCCGGCCTCGCGGACGCCTCGTGCCTGTCGTTCGAGTCGCGCAACTTCCCCGGTGCCTACCTGCGGCACAGCGGTCTGCGGATCGGCACGGCGGTCAACCCGGCCGCGGGGGACGCGACGTTCTGCGCCCGCGCGGGATCCGGCGGTACCGCACTGGAGTCGTACAACCAGCGCGGTGCGTTCATCCGGCACTACAACGAGAACGTCTACCTGGCGCGGTCCGGTGGCCCGAACCCGTGGGACACCGCGAGCTCGTTCGCCGCGGACACCACGTGGGCGGTGGCGGGTGCGTTGTGGCGCAGCGGCGCGGACCTGCCGCTGGACCAGGCGCGGTCGTTCCGGGTGACCACGCCCGGCTTCACCGACCGCTACCTGCGGCACCGGGAGAGCCTGGCGCGCACGGACGTGGTGACCGCCTCGAGTGACGCGTTGTCGAAGGCCGACGCGACGTTCGTGGTCCGGCGCGGTCTGGCCGACCCGTCCTGCTACTCGCTGGAGTCGCGCAACATCCCCGGCCAGTTCCTGCGGCACGCGAACTTCCGCGTCCAGCTCGGATCGAACGACAACACCGACATCTTCCGCCGCGACGCGACGTTCTGCGCGCAGCAGGGGCGTGGTGGCGTGCGGCTGGAGTCGTTCAACGAGCTCGGCACCAACATCAGGCACTACGCCGAGGAGGTCTGGGTCGCGTCGAGCGGCGGCGCCCAGGTCTACGACAACCCCGTGGGCTATGCCGAAGACGTGAGCTGGGCAGTCAGCTCGCCCTGGGCGCCCTAGGAGGCAGGGCGGTGGTGGTCAGGTGAACAGGATCCTGGCCGCCACCGCCCGCCCCAGCCACGTCCGCAGCCCGGTGAACGCCGCCTCTGCCACGCCTGGTTGCCTGACCATCGACAGTCCCCGCCGCATCGCCTTGCGCACCAGGTAGCGCCGTCGCAGGTTCGCCCCGTCGTAGTGCTCCAGCACGTACCTGTTGCCGCTGCGCAGGTAGTCGAACGTCACCGACGCCGCCAGCTCCGACATCCGCATGCACGGGTCGAGCCCGCCCGCGGTCAACGGTGACACCGCTCCCGCCGCGTCGCCGACCAGCAGACCCTCGGTGTTCACGATCCGGCGCAGCACACCGCCGACCGGGATCGGCCCGCCCCGCCGCCTGACCGGGCCGGTGGGTGCCGGGGTGGGAAAGCTGTCCTTGAACCGTTGCAGCAGTTGGGGAAGTGGCGCCGTGAACCGGTCGGCGCGACCCGCCAGCCCGATGTGCGCGTGCTCGCCGTCGTCGATGACCCACGCGAGGTAGCCGGGGGCGAGGCGCGGGTCGAGCACGCAGTGGAACGTGGGCGTTGTGCCGGAGGCGACCGGGTAGACCTCTTCGATGCCGGTGATCATCGTCCGGTTCACGTCGAGGCCGAGCTGCCGCGCGACCGTGGACCGCGCCCCGTCCGCGCCGATCGTGAACCGCGCCTTCGTGGCCTTCGCCGGGTAGCTCGTGCCCAGCGTGACCTGCGCACCGGCCCGTTCGGCGTCTTCGACCGCCTGCGCGTAGACGCCTTCCATGTGGCCGACGCGGAACTCGTCGCGAGAGCTGGTGAGCTCTACGGGTCTTCTGAGGCTTGGCGGGTACAACACCACTTTCCGCACCGCCGGGCCCAGGTGCGGCAGGTCGAAGTCCTCCAGCGTGCGCCGCACGAAGATGCCGGTCGTGCGGATGCCGGTGTCCAGGCTTCCGCGCCGTTCGCACACGGCGACGTCCAAGCCCGCCTCGGCGAGCAGGCGGGCGGTGCGCAGGCCGGCGAGTCCCGCGCCCACGACGAGCACGTCCACGGTGTCCATGCCCGACGGTAGACCGCCCCGACCTCGCGGTTTCCTCTTCGCCGCAACACTTTCACCGAACCTGCACAGGTTCTCCACACCTGTCAGTCCGGGACATGCCGCTGTCACTGCGTTGACAGTCACCGGGTGGCGTTCGCGGCACCACCAGCTTCACGCACGTCTTCCACGTCATATGAACGCACACCGGAACGAATGAGGTGTTCCCTCCGAGGCGCTGAGAGGTGAGAATCGTTCGCGTGGGGGATGCACACGGGCGAACCGTCGAGAGCAGGGCCGGTGTCGCCGCGTTTCTGGCCGGTGTGTGGCTGATCGCGGCACCACCGGTCCTGCACTTCGACGCGGCGGCGGACGCCTTCGAGCCCTACTGGTTGTCAATGGGCCTGGCAGTCCTGGTCATGCTCCTGGGCATGGTCCGCGCGTTGGCACCACTGGACGTGCCCCTGCTGCGCCCGCTCACCATCGCGCTGGCCCTGACCTTGATCGTCGTGGCGCTGCTGCGCGACGCCGACTGGAACGCCGTCGTCTGGCTCAACCAGCTGGTGGTCGGCGGGCTGGTAGCGCTGACCGCCGCGCTGGCCCTGCTGATCACCTTCCGCCGGTGACCTGCCTCCGGACGGCCTCGAGCTGCTCCACCCGGTGAATCAGTCGATCACCGCCGTCGCCTCGACCTCGACCAGGTGCTCCGGCACGTCCAACGCCGCGACCCCGATGAGCGTGGCCGGCGCGACGGGTTTCACACCCGCCTTCTCGGCTGCTCCGGCGATGCCTTCGAGCAGCTGCGGCATCATGTCCGGCGTCCAGCCCACGACGTACACCCGCACCCTGACCAGGTCCGCGAACGAAGCCCCGACCCCCTGCAACGCCGTGTGCACGTTCAGGTAGGCCTGCTCGACCTGCTTGGCCAGATCCGGCTCGGCATCCCACGCGACCTGGCCGGCCACGTAGACCGTCCTCCCGCTCGCCACGGCCACCTGCCGGTAGATGTCGATCTCGGGCAGGCCTTCTGGGTTGACCAGGGTGATCATGTGCTGCTCTCACTCTCTTGTGGTTACCGGGTAACCGTAGGAGAGTGAGCCTCGACCTGGAAGAACGCACTATTTCGTGACAGAGGAACCAAAAGGTGAGCAAGCAGTTCAAGCTGCCGGAGGACGCCGACCTCGCCCGCGCCGACTCGCTGGCCCGCGAGATCTTCTCCGACGTGGCCAACAAGTGGGCGCTGCTGATCATCGAGGCGATCGGCGACGGCACGCGGCGGTTCACCGAGCTGCGTGCTTCGGTTGACGGGATCAGTCACAAGATGCTTACGCAGAACCTGCGGTTGCTGGAGCGGAACGGGTTGGTGGAGCGGTTCGTGCACCCGACGGTGCCGCCGCGGGTGGACTACACGCTGACGGAGCCGGGGCGGGAGCTGCGGAAGACCGTGGATGCGATGTGTGCGTGGACGACGAGGTACCTGCGGGAGATCGAGACGGCCCGCCGCTCGTTCGACGCCTAGAGAGCTGTGCACGTCAGGCCAGGTCCGGGCGGAACACCCCTCCCAGCGCCGCCACCAGGTGCCCCAGCCGGAACGCACGCTTGCGTTCTTCCTCACTCATCCGCCCGCGCGCCCACGGATCGTTGAGCGACGAACTCGCCCTGCTCGCCGTCATCGACCACTCGCGTGACGCGGAAGCGCTGCTGCGGGATGGATGCACATGGGGTTGCGGCCTGTCCCGGCGTTGCCGGGACAGGCCTCGATCGCGTTCGTGCTGCAGCACGCCACCACATCGCGTCGTCGGGGCTGTGGTCATCCCTTGCACAGCAGGTGGGCTCGGACAAGGCGGCGGTCTGCCACGGCGATGTGTACGTGCTCGAAGGTGCCGCCCAGGACAACTTCCCGGCCAGCGCGGGACTGGTTGTCCGCTGCTCGGTGATCAGGCGGTGGGGATGTGGTGATGGTGGCGGTGGATGGTGGTTCCCGGCTGGATTTCGTACAGGTCGTCGCGAATCTGGATGGAGTTGCGCCGGACGTGCTCTGCCCACTGCGTCGGCCATCGTGTCGTGGTCGGGGACCAGCGCACGCCATCGAGCGGGATCCCGTGCAGGTCAACGTCCGTAAGGTCGCAGGCCACCATGTTGTTCAGCGCTGTGTCCAGCTGGGCGACTGCACTGTCCAGCCAGTGATCGAATTCCTGATTCGTAACACCACGGAAGTCGCTGTCGAGATCGAGCGCGTGAATGAGTTTGCGGGCGACGGTGAGGCCGGGGACTCGGTCGTGAGTACGGGTGTCGGTGATGTTGAAAATCATATCGCGGGCCATATCGTGGATGAGGGCGCTGAGGTGGTGGAGTGCGCGATCGTGTGCGCGGGTGAGGGCGATGTCGCGGGCGCGGGTGAGCGTGATGCCGAGTTCACGGACGCGGTCACGAGCTTTGAAGAGGTCGAGTTCGCGGGTGCGTGTGTGGCCGCCGACGATGACGCGGATCAGGTCGTCGGTCATGTCGTGGTCGATGGCGATGCCACCCACCTCAGGGAGGTTATGGCGAGCGCGCGGGTGAGGGTGAGTGCGAGGTCGAGGGCGAGGTTGACGGCGCGACTGCGGGCGCGGGCGGAATCGGGGTCGAGGGCGGAATCGCGGTCGAGGGCGCTGGCGAGGGCGGAAGCGCGGGCCCCGAGGCTGACTTGGGTGACGATGCCGTGGGTACGGGGGTGATCGGCATGCGGGAGTGCCCGGATGAGGTCGAGGACACGGCTGTTGGCGCTGGCGTAGTCACGGTTCACAACGAGGTCACAAATGAGGTCGAAGACGTGGGCGAGCGGCTGGACGTACCCGGAATCGCGGTTCACGTTCAGTCCCACCAACCAGGTCCTCACCGGCCACGCCGGCACGACCCAGGTGCTCGACGTCCGCTACGACACCAGTCAGCAGACCCAGCCCAGGACGATCACCGAGCCCGCCGGCGGCAACCAGGTCACCCACGTCCTGACGCACACCGCGCTGGGCATCACCGAAACCGTCGACAACGGCAAGCGCTCCAGCTACACCCGCGACACCCAAGGACTGCTCATCGGGCTGAAGGACGGCGCCGGCGCCCGGTACGGGGCGGTCACCGACCACCAGGGCAGCGTGATCGGCCTGGTCGACACCGCCGGCAACCTGGTCGCCGAGTACGACTACTCGCCCTATGGGGCGGTGACGGCGACCGGTGCGGCCGCGGGCGCGAACCCGTTCCGGTACATCGGGGTCTACCAGCTCCAGCAGGGCCAGTACCTGATGGGCTACCGCGTGTACGACAGCGCGATGGCGCGGTTCCGCTCACCGGACCCGACGGGCCAGGAGAGCAACCCGTACAACTACGCCAAGGGCGACCCGGTCAACCAGAGCGATCCGACCGGCGGCTACAGCTGGGCGGACTTCGGGCAGGACGTCGGCTCGAGCGCCGCAGGTCTGGCCTCCGGCGCCATCATCGGCGTGGCCTGCGCCTCCACCGCCGGAGTGGGATGCTTCGTCGGCGCCGCTGTCGCCGGAGCGACACTCGGCGCGGCCGGCGGAGGACTGGGGGCCGCGATCGGCGGCGGTGACTCGGCCAAGATCCGTGACGCCGCGATCAGCGGCGCCATCAGCGGCGCGATCGGTGGCGTCGGTGGAGTCCCCCTCGGCAAAGCCATCAGCAAGGCCAAATGATCGAGCACGAGGAGTGAGATGAATCCCCGGAGTCGCAACGGCATCATAGGCATGGTCCTGGCGGCTGCCGCCTCGTTGACCACCCTGCTGCTCGAACTGCCGTTGGTCGTGCCGATCCTGCTGTTCCTCGGTGCATGGCTGCTGGGAGGCTACGTGGTGTGGAACTCACTGCGTCGTCGCTGATGCGAGGCAGGAAGGGATGTTGATCGGCAACCGCCGGTCGGCACCCTTCCGGCGTTCTTACTTCAGGAGGAACCGAAACGGCAATCGATGCCAGCTGCCGCGGTGTCCTGCCCGGCATGATCAAAAGCCTGTCCCGGCGTTGCTGGGGCGGGCCTCGATCGTGTTCGCGCCGCAGCGCGCCTTCGCGTGCATCGTTTCAGCGAACGTCCTCGCCGTGCTGCACGTGCTCGATCCCGCGCCGGTGAACTTCGGCGCGGCCGCGCTGTCGCTGCCCACCCACGTGCTCGGCGTCAACGAGCTCCTCCGGTATCGCCTCGGACTTGCCGGGCGGCACCGTCTCGATGTGCGTGACGCCGATGGCCGGGGCGGTCGCGCCGGCCTTGATGCCGGTGCTGTCCGTCATCGCGATGCTCGTCGACGAGTGGGGTGCGCGTTGCGGGGGCGGGTGCGCAACGCGCACCCGCCCCGGCCAATCACCCTGCGGAAGTTCGAGTAGAGGCCAGACAACTTGAGGTCGCGTAGATGTGGACGAGGCCTGCCACCGAGTTCTTGGCCGGAGCGCGGATGCACACCCGGTCACGTCGGGTGCTCCAGGTCACCGCGCTGCCGGCGTCGCGCGGTCCAGGCGACGTGGTCGGCGAGCTCGTCGACGCGGGCGACCTGCCAGCGCCCCCAGCGTGATCGGATACCGGCGATGTCGACGTAGGGCGTGCGAGTTCACCGCTGCGCGCTGTGGCCATTATCGACCTTAGGGCAATCGTGCTCGGTGGGCCTCACTTGGCGTCGCATGCAGTATGGTCGTGCCGTGTTCGGTGTTGCACCGGTCTTCCGATAATGCGAGGGACGGCGAACCTGTGGGACGTTCGATGCCAGGATCACGGCCTTGGCTTATCGCGTTGGTTTGCGGAGCGGCCGTCGTACTCGGCGCTGGCGTGTTGGTCGTGACACTGAGAGGGTTCATCGCGCAGGACACGCGTACAGGTCACCTGCCAGTGGACACGAGCTGCGCACAACCAGAGCTCACGAACGGCGAGGTTTTCAGCCGGGGACTTGAAGGACCTTTGGATACCAGTGGCGGAACTGCTGATCGATGGACTCCTCCTGCGTGTCACTCGACATCCGTCGCCGGGGAGGCGGGCACCTCTGCAACCGTGTATCCGCCAACAATGGGCCCGGCCAGCCGCTCCGCGATTCCCCTTACCAGGTGATCGGCCTCGCGGAGCGGCGTTCAACGGCTCTGTCTAATGATTCAGCCAGCTGGAAAGAGCTGAAGATTCCAATGTTCGTTGATGCCTTCTCGTAATTTGATTCCGAGGTGGAATTTGTTCCACGGCAGTGGAATCTCCCAGCGTTCCGAGCGACCTAAGGTCAACTCTGTTACGTACACATGGGGTGTGTTCCAGTCGAACTGCAACTGTGCCGCTGCAGTCCAGTCGCTAACATCGTTCGACGGGCGACCGTCGAGCACCTCGACCACTACATAAACTTTACCGTCCTCACATCCGGCAAGTAGTTGGACCTGACCATCGCCGCGATCGGCGACGAAGTCTTCGATTTCTTTGGCGTCACCAGGTTGGGGCAGTTCCTCTGCCTCGAAAAGAAAGCATCCATAGGTCACTTGCACGCTTCCCTCGAAGCGGGATATGACGTTCACTGCTCTTCCCACCGTCATCCGCGGAGCTCAACATAGAATTTATCTCGATCGAGGACACGATCCCACTCATACCAGTTCGACAGTTGTGTACCGCCCTCGCGATTGTGTCTCGCGTTGATCAATTTCGCAGAATGAGGTCCACCGCTGTTTGCCCCCTCATAGGTTGAGGCCATTGGATACTCATCGCATTGCACAACCGTCCCTTTCCAGCCGGTTGGATTATCGCGCCTGCAGATGGCACGCGCTGCGTTCCGGTTTTCCTGTATCCGGGTGGTGCTTCTGTTTCGCGTCAGTGGTGGACCGTCCGGCTTTCCGTCTTTGAACCTGCCGGGTGCATGTAGGACATCCTGGGCGTAACGGATATGGTCGACAAGTTCGCCCACTGGATACCCGAGATCGTTCTTGTCGAATGTCAGAAATGGTGTGACATTGTTGAAGATGCATGCGTTGGTCGTTCTGAACTTCGCCGAATCGCATCGGCTGGAAATTATGTTGCCCGCAACTGCGACATCGTCTCCGAGATGACCGGTGCCACCGAATCCCCTGAACTGGGACCAGGTGTTCAAAGGTGCTACTGCATCTCCTGGCAGATTGAAGTTCTCCTTGCTTGTGTCGGTGATTACAGTCTCGAAGTAGTTATTCCGTTCTTCTTTGATATCACGGATAGAAACGCCGCTTGCGGGTATATGATGTGATGTGCAGCTTGAAGCCGTACCTGCGCTAGAGCATTCGGCGACCATCAACACTTTCGCGTCGTCTTCGTAATTTCCGACCGTCTCAACGACTCTGCCGGTCTTTGAGAAGAACGCGAACTTCCTGTTTCGCGCATCTGCATGGCCGAGCCAGGTGGTGTCGATAGCCGCTTCACGGATGATCTTCGGTTTGCCGTTCTCAAACCTGATTCTTTGCCACACGATGTTGACGGCGCGACACCACTTATAGTGATTGACGGTCCAGCCGCCCGGAGTCTGGGCCTTATCGGCATTTTCCGGTTTTCTGCATTCTTCGGCAAAAGTGATATCATACCGGTTGGGCACTTCGGGAAGCGGGGTGGCTGGCTTGGAAGCGCCAACTTCGTCGACAGTACCGGTTGCGTGATCGGCCATTCTTACACCGTAGAACGGAAAGTCATTCGGGCGTAGTGGAGTTCCGTCGAGGCGTGTCGCGAATGCTCTCGTTTCTTCTGTGCCGTCGAGTGGAGTGACTGAGACGTGTGCATCGGCGTGAGTTGCCGTAGCAACGAGGATCGCGATGACAGAGACAGTGGATAGTATTTTGCGCTGAGGTTTACTGATCATTACCCCTACCTTGCGATTGAATCGACTCGATATCTAGAAGCGGGAACAGGAAGGATGCCGAGCTAGGTGATCAGATCCATCGGACCCCATCCTGTTCCGATTAAAACCGGAGAACGAAAAGTTTCGTTTCCGTCATATCCGCCTGCGTTGGGGTACACGATGAGCTCGCCGGTTCCCGGTCTACGCGCGACAATGTCTGTGAACGGATCATTGGTCACTGTCACTAAACTTTTTACTTCTACCGTGTTCCAGCCCGTGCCAACCTGAACGGGACCGACGAATGTATTGGATCCGTCATACCAGCGCGCACGCGGATACAGCTGCATGGTGCCGTCACTTGCACGCCATCCCATCAGGTCTGGCTTCTCGTCGTCTGAAGTAAGCTCGGCGGATCCCATCCATGCCATGATGTTCCAGCTAGCGCCAATCTGCTCAGGTCCTGCAAACGTGTTCATTCCATCGAAGACTCCTACATTGGGATAGGTGAACAATCTTCCGTCGGGCCATCGGCCAATAATGTCGTTATCGCCGTCACCGGTCACATCGGCGATAGAAATAGATGTTATGTCTCGCCAACCGACATTGACCTCTACCGGTGACTCGAAGGTCGATGTGCCGTTCAATCGACCGGTTCCCCGGTAGACAACTAACGTTCCATCGGTCCTGCGAGCGATCAAATCCGCAGCGAAATCACCGGTCACCTCGGATAGAAAGATCCAATCGAGCCACTGCGCCCCAGATATTACCAAGGTCCTGACGCTGTAAGTGTCAGTCCCGTTGAAGCCTCGATGAGCATATGCGTATATGAGGCCTGTGCTAGCTTCTCGAGCCAATAGATCGGGCCTGCTGTCACCATTGAGATCGTGCCAGTCGATAGGCACTTCAGCGTTCGCAGTGGGATTCAGGATTGGCGTAATTCTGAGTTTTCGGTCAGCCGCTGAAGCAGGAAGCGAACTTGCGAGCAAGAGCAAGAGTATTGCAAGGAATACGATTGGCGATGTTTTTCGATCATGTCTGACAAAATCAGGCACGGTGTCTTGATTCCTTTTCCTGCGAGACTTGCTCTAAGTGCTTCTTGGAGATTCGTGAGTTGAACTCGGCTAACATTTCACAGGTTTCAGCCGCTTACCTGATGGATGCACTCGAGTTTCGAGAAGCTGTTGAGTCGCCATGATTGAGCGTAAGTGCAAAATGATCCTTATTCCCCTAAGTAATCTCTGGCAAACTGCTTCAGCCTAGCAATGCGACGCGGTTTCCGTTGCTCTTGCCCGAAAATAGGCCCCAGGCGGCAGCATAACTGGCAATTGTCAAGCCGAAAGCTTGCGGAGGGTGAATAGCAATGTCTTGCAATAGCCCAAACGAGTGTATCTATGGTCGCTGATCGGCGTCTCGGTCGGCGACCATAGCTCAGTCGGATGCGAAATAGGGCGCCAATAGCTCAGATTTTGTGCTGACAGAAATCTAAACTCAGTATCGCGGCACTGGCAGCCAGCGAATTGACTGGAGCGTGGGTGATCACATGGTCGTCATGTCGCAGAGCGAATTCGGACTGCAGTCGCGTGAACCGTAACTGCTCGAACCGCAGCATCCAACAGCGGCAGGATTCATCATGCCGCTGACACGATGCGCCACGAGGAAGCCGAGTGCGACGCCTACCTCGCCGACATCTACCGGTCTCTGGCGCAGGCCCGCAAGGACCTCAACGAGCTTGACGCCGCCGGCGTGGGTCGGGATTTTGCCGCAACGGGCAACTACGGGTGCATTGTGTCCATACCGGGTTCGGCCGGGGCAGGCGGGCAGTGTCAACGCGCTCACCGGTGCCCGCGTTCTCGATCACGACCGGGCCTACTGATCGCGGACCCGCCTCGCCACGAGCGCGCGCAGTGGCCGCGCGCCGTCAGCGCTGCTCGCGGTAGACGAACTCGTCACCGGCGGTTGTGCTCAGGGCGGCGGTGAGCAGTGCCGTGTGGTCGTCGCGCAGGCGTTCGGCGAAGGAGTGGGCATCCGCCCGCTGCCCGACGGCGGCAAGATGGTGTGGGCGCCGGTGTCCTGCGAGGGCGGCGGGTTGACACCCTGCGCCGTGTCGAGAGCCCGCAGACCGGCAATTCGAAGCCCTGCTGACACGCATGCCGCATCCTCACTCCACCTCGACTACTCCACTATGGACGAGCGATCGGAGACACTCGCTAAGCCGTTTCCCTGACGCTCGCCAGGCCTGAATGGTCAACGGCAAACTTTGTCCCTGCAACGCACTCCTGGAACCCGTACTGGCTCGCCACGTGAGCACGTCCGCCGGGTCGGTGTCCATAAAGGTCGGCGGTATCTGCACCGCGTGGTTGCCCGGCAGCTCCAGTTCCACAAGCAGGGCGCGGCGGACGTCGTAGAGCGTGGTGAGCAGCGACCCGTCCAGGTGCAGCAGGTCGAACAGGAGATAGGCGATGCGCGGCCGGCCTGCCGCAGTTTCTCAACGAGGTAGACCTCGGAGATCAGTCGGTGCGCTGATCATGAAGCACAACGCGGTACCACCGTTTCGACTTAGCTCGATGCGGATTGTCGACAACAGGGGAGTCCCGATTGAAGTTGACCAGCTCGTCGTTGCCCTCCAGCCAGCAGGTGGCGACAAGCGGGGCGCCGCTCGTCATCTCCGTGGCAGGGATCTTGCAGTCCTTTCGTGCACTGTCGTTCGCAGCGCCATGTGACGACGAATGCTAGTGGCGCGTCTCGCAGGTTTGACTCTGCATGTGGGCGTGGCGAACAAAGACGGAGTTTCCGCGTAACTGGATTATTCCGGTGGAACCGGCGCCGACCGCGTTGATCGAGGTCACGCAGACGGACATCCGGCCGAAATCCGTACAGTGGCAACCGTTCGAGAGACTCTGATCACTTTGTCAGTACCGAACGGTCGCGGCGTGATCGCGGGCACACTGTTTCGCACGAGGTTGATAATGAGTGGGAGCAGCTCGGGTTGCCGAGCCTCGGTCTGTGCGAATGGGGCGGCGACAGTGTCCTTCAACTTCTGCGGTGATCGGTAGCAGTAGTCGCGACCGAGGTCTGCTCCCTGACACAGGCCGGAAAACGCGAAGGCGCGGTCGGATGCGGTCGGCTGGCCGACGAGCGGACGCACCAGAGCTTGCTCCAGGCGTGCCTAGGTGGTCGCGCAGGTCACCGGTGATCCTCCAGTGGCTTGAGCTTGGAGATGCGGTGGTCGAGGTCGTCGAGGTAGCCGGTCAGGGACTGTTGCCGGATTGCCGGAACCGGGCCCTATGTGCTGCAGAGGCCGTGAGCTCCAAGGCCTGGTCGCGGGCAAGGGCAAGCCGCAGCAGGTGAATGATGGGTTGGTGGACGTTCGGGCAGCGCAACACATGGTGTGCTAGGACACCAGTCTTCTGACGACGGTGGAGACGGCGACTGAAGCTGTCGGATAGCACGGCGTCGATGTATAGAAACTCCTGTCTTCACACGATCAGGTGACTCTCCCGCGTGTTGTCAACTCCGGTCCACTGGTGGCCCGGTCCACTGGTGGTCCGATCCAGAGGAAAGGGAAACCGTAGATGTTGGGGTCTTGGCACGACATCCGATGGAGGTTTGAGGTGCAACTGCATGACACCCCGGCCTGGATTCCCTACGAGCTTGAGCTGTGGCTGTCTCACGGCGAACCTGAGTGGCGCGACTGCCTCGGCGTGCACGAGATGACCGACTGCACGGACGACCCGGTTGAGGTTGCGACTCGGCAGCTGGACGAGTCACTCGAGGTGTTGGCCGGGTACGGGCGGCGCATCGGGATTCGAGGGGTTCGCATCATCATGTGGACCGGGCCGAACACCGACGGTGGGCCCGACATCGTCATCCCGGCGACACGGGAGCAGATGGCGCTCGGGCGGCTGCGGGACACAGTGTCGGACGTCGAGGTCGCGCTGCGGGAGGTCGAGAACGCCAGGACACGGCTACGCAACCAGATGGTGGAGTCCGACACCATCGACGGCTTGGGGCGCAACACGATTGCCCGCACGACTGAAGGTGCGCTCGCACGGCGTCTGGTGCTGCAGTTCCTCGCTGGCCACGACCTGGTCAGGACGATCCGCTGGGCTCTGCCACGAGACTGGTCGTCGAGCTGCCCATTACCGGAGGACTTCCTTGAGCCTGGTCAGGAGTACTTAGGGCCGTACTGGTGCGGCGCGGTAATGATCAGCCTCGATGTCTCCGGAACGGTCGAGCTCTGCTTGGTGGACTCTGAGCCGGAGCCAGATCTGTACGACCCTGGCATGTACTTCGACGAGAACGCCCTGGTCGAATACCGTCGAGGCGCACGCCTCCGTGCACAGGACAACGCCGAGGTCGTGCTGCCGCTGCTGCACCGGGCCAGCCTGCGGCTGAGCACTTCGGACGGCACCGACGCGACTGTGGACGACCTTGCCGCGACCCACCTCGGCGGCCAACTCACCGTCACCAAGCTGCCTCCGCCGCAACAGCCGGCGCTGACCTCGGCGGGTACCGAGCGGGCGTGACGATCGTGATAGAAGAGGTCGAGACGCGTCTCGCCCCACGCCGCCGGAAATAGGTTTCACTCCAGTAACTCGGGCCGAGGCAGGTGCTAGAGACTTGCTGATCGCAGCGCGTGCGGCGCGATTCACGCGGCGGTGGTCCCAGCACAGTCGAGGTGCCCGGTGAGTCCCTGACCGGCCCGGCGCGGGCTGCGTTCAGCGGCTTGAGGTCCTAACAGAATCGTTGGACGTGGCGGTAGCAGATGATGCAGGTGGCGAGGCCGAGGAAGGCTTCGTGGATGTCATCGCGGCGTTCCCAGCGGATGCGTAGGCGCTTCATGCCGTGGTACCAGGCGATTGTGCGCTCCACGACCCAGCGGACTGTTCCCAGGCCGGAGCCGTGTGATTCGCCGCGACGGGCGATCCGAGGCGGGATTTCCCTGGCGCGCAGGCGTCTGCGGTACTTGTCGTGGTCGTAGCCGCGGTCGGCGTAGACCGTCGTCGGGCGTCGGCGGGGCCGATCTCGTTTGCCACGCACGTTGGGCACCGCGTCCAGCAGCGGCTCCAGACCGGTGACGTCGTTGCGGTTATCGCCGGTGAGCAGGACCGCGAGCGGGATGCCGCCGCCGTCGGTCAGGACGTGGTGCTTGGAGCCCGGCCGGGCGCGGTCGACCGGGCTCGGCCCGCTTTTGGGCCACGTCGAGCAGCACGGACATGCGATGTGTCGATCACTGCCCGGTCCCGGTCGAGCCTGCCGGCCACGTGCAACTCCGCGAGCAGAACCTCGTGCAGCCGCGACCACACGCCCGCCTCGTTCCAGTCACGCAACCGCCGCCAGCAGGTCATCCCGGAACCGAAGCCCAACTCCTGTGGCAGGAACTCCCACTGGATCCCGGTGTGCAGCACGAACAGGACTCCGCACAACACCTGCCGGTCCGGCACCCGCTTACGACCAGGGTTACGCGGCCTGCGCGGCACCACCGGCAACAACGGCTCGATCCGCTCCCACAGATCGTCCGAGACGATCCACGGCGGCGACTGCCCCCTCCTCACGGCCAAACATGATCCACATCCGACCCGCTGCACGCCAGCACGGTGATCATTCTGTTAGGACCTCTTATTGCTCATCTGTGCCCTTGGGACCCGGCCGACACCTCCGCGGCGTTCGCGGAAGCGAGTTGCCCTGGTACAGGCCGAAGGCCAGATGTGTCGGCCGCCGTGTCATCGCCGACCTGCAACGGCGACAGGCCCGACAAAATCGACTTTCTCCCTCGACTGATCCGCGCGGTTCAGTCCGTTGACGACCGGAACACCGCGCTGGTGGAGTTGATTTAAGAAGCTGCGCGAGCGCCGCCAGCGCTGCGCGAACACCGCGACCATCATGGTCGCGACATTCGGGAGGACATCCCGGTGAGTGACCTGATCTCAAACTCACCTGGCATGGGGCTGCTTAGCCATGCGTAACGTCGCGACGCACCACCGCGACCTCAACGGCCGGATTCGGCCGTAGTCATGACGAACGAGCTGTAGCCAACCGGCTGTCCACGCCGCACAGCTGCTCAAGCGCAAACGTGGCGAGGCTTTGGCAGCATGGAGGTTGTGGTGCCGGCGGTTCAGCCGGATCGCGGCGTGCTGCGCCGCGAGCGAATTCCAGGCGCGACCGTTGTCGGAGACGGAGTACGGCTCCGAGGATGGGCCGCGAGACCAAGGGTACGGTCTGGCAGACCGTTGCTGTCGGCTGCTGTTCAGCGTCGATTCGTCAGCAGCGCCGCCACGTCGGCGTTGCGCAAATAGTTGACCATTCGGTGGAAGTCCACGTCGTGGATCACCACCTCGAGGTCCTTCTCGACGCCATCGAAGTGCCCGCGTAGTCCGCCGCGTGGTATTGCGACGATGTCGCCAACGTCCGCGACGTTTATCCAGTGGCGGACCCGTGGCGGCGCGCCTCCGGTGGCCGGTTCGAGACGGGGCAGGATGATCGTTGGCATGGCCAAAGGGCTGCCCACCGTGACCCACAAGTCGATGTCGTGGTCCGGATGTGCCCAGAGGGTCTCGTAGGTCACCACGCTGCCGAGGGAGTGCGCGACGATCACTTTCGGCTGCGTTCTCGCGATCGCGTCCGCCACGGCTCTTCGTGCGGCTGCTCGGCGCGCTGAGTCCGGCTTGGACAGATACGTGTGCACCTCCCTGCAGAACGCGATCGCGAACAGCCTGGCCGTCGTGCCGAACCTCCTCGTCATCCACTCCGCGGCCTGACGTACTCGTGCGGTCAGCGGTCCTTGAGGGATGCTCTGGCCCGACATCAGCTGTTCGGTCCAGCCGATCAGCAACTGCTGCGCCTCCGGCTCCAACATGCCGGGGTCGTCTTGGTCGCTTTGGGCGGTCCCGCGGTGCAGGTGGTGCGCGTAGTAGGCGGCTTCGATCGAGAAGCCGTCTTTCCCGAGCGCTGCGGTCCACTCGCTAGCGAGCAGCGCGGCCACGCTGTCCGGTGACCCGGTGCGTTTAAAGTACTTGTAGTTGCCGATGCCATGTACGCCGAGTATCACGAGCTGCCCTTCCTGGAACCGTCGTAGTGTTCGAAAGCCACAAGCTCGCCGCCCGCAAGCACGAGCAGGTAGCGCCCGCTGACCGTGCGGACGTCGCGTACCGGCCCACCCACCCGTAACGTGTCGACCATCTCCAACGACTCGAGGTCCCACACGTCCACGGAGCCGTCTGAACCACCAGAGAACGCGAGCGGTCGCTGGCCGAAATAGGCGCTGCACAGAACCTCGCTATCTTGGCGGTAACGCCACTCCAGGTCGACGCCCTCCGCCAACCCGAGGTCAGGGGACGAACCCAGCTTTCTGACCCGCACTTCGTAGCCGTCGTGCCACACCTCGACCACACCGGAACCGACGCCGATCCTTGGTGGCGGGTCTGTCGGCGAAAGGTACTCCTTTGCCCACTCGGCCAAGCCGAGGTCGATTACGCGGTCGAAGTGGTCGTGCAGCAGGCTGTACCCCGCACCCGTGGCGACCAGCGTTCCGTCCCGGCCACCGAGGTCGACCGAAGCCAGTTCCCGCGCCACCGCAGCGAGACGAGTCTCGTGCAGCAGTTCGCCTGTCTCGAGCACAACCGCGGCGACTGTGCCGTCGTTCAGGCCCACGGTAACCTCGCCGCTCTCCGCCAGGAACGCAGTCACCACAAGATCTCCGGCGGAGACATCCATCAACGTCGGCAGACGTGACGTGACGACGCCGGCCTCGAACTCGAACCAGTGGGCCTTCCCGTCATCGTCCAAGGCGAGACCGCGCTTCACTAGCGCGCAGAGGGTGAGCTTCCTAATTGGACGATGTGACACCTGCGCAGTGACCTGCCTTCTGCCATCAGGTCCGAAGACCACCACCGTGCCGTCCTCGCACCCGGCTGCTAGCCGCGAGGCACCGGACGTGGCCGCCACCGCCGTGATCTCGCTATGTAGCTGATCGAAGTACTCCCACTCGATGTATCTTTGGAGCTGGGCGAAGATCAGCCATCCGCCTTCAGTACCCGCCACGACATGCCGACCGTCCGGGCTGATAGCGAAGGTCGAAATCGGGTCTTGCGGGACACGAACTGCGTACTCGCGACCGGGGTACGTAAAAACCTTCAACCACACGCTGTCAGCGAACGCGACTGCGACAATCGCGCCCTCGGCGTCGGCGATGGACCACCGGTCGCTGTTAAGGCCTGTGGAACCGATCATGTCACGGCGCAGCGTCACCAAATCGTGCCGGACGATCTCGCCGGCGTGGTCGACGTACACGATCTCGGAAGGGCCTGAAATCGCCGCGGCTCTAACGGGATCAAGATCGTCCTGTTCCCACACTGCCGCATCGCCGAAATCGAGCACCGTCCCCGAGTCACCGAGCGCGAACACAGTTCCGAGCCGTGACAGGAGCACCTTGTGCCCCATGACGTAACCCTCGGTCCGGTGAAGCCGCGGTGGTTGGTCCGGTGCCCACTCCCAGCAGACCAGCCCGTCCGACCCCAGCGCGACGACAGACTCCCCATTACCGGAGATCGCGATCGACTCGAACCTGGACGGAGCGCTGTTCACCTCGGCGCTCCACGCATCCGACGCGAGCGTGCCGAGTGACCAGCGGGGTTGCCACATCAGGTGTGGGCTGCCGGGCAGGTTCGCTGCCCGTCTCGCGAGCGCGCGATTGCCGTTCCTGACCGCGATCAGCGCCAGCTCTGCCGCGTCTTTAGCCTCGGTGCGCAGAGGTGAGCCAGGGTGCAGCACGAAGCCGGGATCGGCCTCGATCTCCTTAACACGGCCCGCTGCGGACGCGTGCTCGCGGACATACTCGAGCACGTAGGGTTCCGCGGCGTTCCAGTCCCGCTGATCCGGAGGCCCGAGCGAGGACACCAAGGCGTCCAGCACCGCGCCCAGCCTCTCGGCTGAGTTCTCGGCGAGGGTGTCCACCAGTCCTTGGTGAAACAGGCGGTAGACGTTACTGCGATCAGGAGCCAGCGACTGCCGCACGTAGAACCGCGCGACATTGAGAGCGGACCGGATCTGTCCTGTGGTCGGACGCGTGCCGGCCGGTGCGAAGGCAGCGGCGACCCTGGTAAGCACCGAAACCGGCATCCCGCTGCCGCGCGCATAGGCCAACGCGGTCAGCACCGGTCGCAGCCACAGCGCGTCGCTTTCCAGCCGCAGATCAAGATCCAGCACGCCCCGAAGATCCACGGGAACTTTCGCACCTTCCTGCGCCGCAGCAGCGGCATCAGTGACCACGCGATCTGCGTTAACAGTCATGAAGTAACGCGTATACAGTCCGGCCACCAGGAACGGACCCGAGAGGCGCCCGCCGCCGACGTCCGGCGTCGCCAGCACGCTTGCCACGGCCTGTGCGAACGCTCCGACCGCGCCACCCTGCTTCCGGTACTCCGAGGTGGTACGCAGCAGGCCCTGCACGTAGTGCAGAAGGTCATCCTCGAGCACGTCTTGCTCGACCTTGTCCAGGTTGATCATCCATCCGCAGTCAAACAGCGGCTGGTAATCCTCGTAGAGGCGCGCGCCGACGAGCAGTCGCACTGGGTTGCCACGTGTTTTCTCTGAGATGAGCGGCAACAACAACTCGTTGATCAACCGCTGCGGGTCGTCAGTCTCGTCCAGGGCATCGACGACGAGCACCGGCCGAGTCGGGCGTGTGCGTAATGCGTCGATGAGCTCCGCAGCCGTCAAGTTCTCGGGCAAGTCCAGCTGGCGTGCGATCGAGGCGGTGACGGCACCAAGAACCCTCTCGCGCGCGTGTACCGCTGCCAGATCATTGATCCGTACGGGCGCCTGGACGATCTGTCCCCAGATCGGCCTGGTGGGCTCGCGCAACGATCGGTGGGCCGCGCAAACCAGCACGCCGAGCAGCGCCGACTTTCCCGCGCCTGGACTGCCGGTTACCACGCAAAGCGGCGCGGAACCGTCGCCGCTGAGCCACGGCGACACCTGGCGGAGCTCGCGATCACGGCCGGTGAAACAGCCGACCAGCTCGGAACCCGCAGCCGTTAGCCGTCCGAGGCCAGTCGCGCGTTCCAGGAAGTGCCTGGGGTCCAGCCCCTCATCGAGATCGTCGAGGAACGGCAGCAGACCTGAATCGACCGAGGCGCGCAGCCGCGGCTTGGAGGTTGGGTCGTAAGCGGGATTGGGGAAAAAGGGCGGTTCGACGCGCGAGCTGATGTCCACAGGCTTGCGGTCACCTGCTGCGGGAACGAGTCCACTTCGGCAGCCAGACGGTTCACCTCAGCGCGGACAGCAATGGCGAACGTAGCCAGCGGAACGTGCGGCAGGCTGGGATCGATGTCCAGCTCGCCCGCCCGCAGCGCCTTCAGCACGGAGATCACGGCCTGGGTGAACCGTCCGTCGTAGGCGGCTTCGCGTTCCCCGCAGGCGGCGATCACCCAACCGCGCAACGGCTCCTCGGTCCGGATCTGCCACGGCAGGCGAGCAAGGGCGCGAGCACCGCACAGGTCGAGGAGGAAGAGCGTGGTGGGCCGATCACCTGCCTCCTGCACAGTCAACCAGTGGGCGATGCTCGCGTTATCGTACGGCTTGCTGTCGCTTCCCAGCGCGAAGACCGTGGACCCGCCTGAACCGGGTTCGCCGTGCGAGATCAGATGCACTACGGCAATGTCGGAGGGCTCTCCAGTGAGCGCATTGTGCACTTCTGCTGCGAGCTCCTTGCCATGCAGGCTTTCCTTGGCAACGACCCTCACCTTGTAATCCAGGTCGGCGAGCACCGCACCGAGTTGGTCGGACAGTCCTGGAGCGAACCCCAGCTGCTCATGGTGGGCAAACGAGCCCACCCCGACCGACAGTGCGCGCCGCGACTCCACAGACCGCTCCTCCCGTGCTGCAAGATCGTCGGAATTCGTCGACAGGCGTTACGCACCTCATTGGATCGGTGGTTCAGGCCGACCTCGCTCGCTGGCTGCATCGGATGCCTGGCGCGCATCAGGCATCCGCTCGGGCGAGATGCTCGAGTTGAACAGACACAGCATTCACGTTCGGCTCGGGCATCGCCGTAACGGTTGCGGTAGGCGCGCGCACTGCGCCCGCCGATACGGACCACCACGCAGACCTGCCGGGAATCCGGGAGTATTACGCGCAGGCGCGGCGCGTATGCATTACGTGACGGGTAGGCGCGGTGAGCCGCTCGTCTGTTGCCGGACGCGCCCTTCGGCACGATGACCTCGAGTACGTCGCCCGCGAACGCAGAGCCGGAGCAACCGCGCCCACCTCTGTCGAGTCACCAAACTTCGCCCACTCCGCGCAGCAATACGACTTCACACCTCACTGGACGTCGACAATGGTCGAACATGGCAGACCGAGAAACTGAAACGAGCGGCGGCGGCGGTACGCCAGGGGCGTTCGCAGCTCTGCGTCGCAACGCACGCGGTCACACGCGCCGAACCGCAGCTAGCGGGCCTTCAAGGGCGCGGTCCGCGTGACGTATCCCGTGTTGACCGATCGCTCGCTGTTACTGCTAGCCTCTCGGCCATGACTTCCTGTGTTCAGATGAACACGGGATCGGTCCCGGGTTTCGGTGTTGGAATTCCAGTACTACACCGAGTTCGACGAGCACATCCTCAGCCGCCGCGACGTCGAGCAGACGCGTGCGCTGGTGCCGGGATGGTTGACGCTCAAGGACTTCCTCGCCAAGCACAAGGCGGAGATCGTGGTCTAACGGCGGTAGGTGCGCGCGACTTCGGTGAAGACCTCCTTGAACGCCGCGAACCGCTCGGCGCCGACCTGGTGGACGAACTGCTCCTCGATGTCGGCGATGAGCCGCTTCGCCTGTGCCATCTGGTCGCGGCCCAGTTCGGTCGGCATCACGAGCTTCGCCCGCCGGTCGTCCGGGTCCGGCTGGCGGGTCACGTAGCCGAGGCGTTCGAGCTCGTCGATCAGGGTGCCGATGACCTGCTTGTGCTGTCCGGAACGTTCGGAGAGCTCGCTGGCCCGGCTGCCGGTCGGCTTGAGGTAGGCCATGACCGCGCCGTGCCGCGGGCGCAGGTGCCCGTGGCCCGCCTCGGCGAGGCGGGTGAAGAGCTCCTTCTGGAAGCCTTGCAGCACATGTGCCGAGAGCACGCCGATGTCCGACATGGTCCGATGTTAACGCGCACCGGGCGAGCGGCTCGGCAGGACGGGTGTGCGGCGGGGTGCCACTCGATCCACTTCGGACAGTCCCGAGCGGCTCACCCCTGCGGTTCGTACAGGCTGAACAGCGTGCCCTGGTCGTCGGAGCAGTGTGCGATCCGCCCGACCTCCGGGACCTGCTGCACGTCGGCCTTGCCACCCAGCTCCTGCACCCGCCGCACCGACGCGTCGAGGTCGGCGGTGTGGAGGTAGACGCGCGGCTGGGTCAGCTGCGCGTCGCGCACGGGTCTGGCGTGATCGGTCGGCGACCACCGCGCCGGTCCACAGTGCGCCGCGGGTTTCCGGAGCTGCTTGACCACGGCTCGCGGTAGGCGTTGTTCCGTTGACGGTGTAGGCGGAGCCGCCGCGGGTACCTCGTGGGTGCCGGGACTGGTTCGCCGGGCTTGGCGGAGGCCGCGCAGATGTGGTCTGGCCGGGCTTAACGCGGTGCGTTGAGCAGTCAGCCTCCGCGCTGTCTGGTTGCGCGGTGCGGGCACTGGCTGTATCACCGACCGCACCGCGCCCTGACGTGCTGGTAGACCATCGCGTCTGACCTTTTGGGATAGGTGGCGGAGTCGGGTGCGGCACCGGACGTGTTCACCGTCCTGGCGCGCGTCTCCATGCGGGCGGCGAACTCGACGATGCCGGATGCACGCCTGTCGTGGTCAGCCGGATCAACTCTTCACGATCCCGGGCCGACAACGTGACCGGCCGCTTGAACCGGGATGCCGTGACCACGGCCTCCCGGCGCTGCGGATCCGTCGCCGCACCCGGCGGCGACTGTCCACCCGGCCCCAGGCCCGCGGCGGGTGGCCGCGTGCCCAGGGCCGTGGTGGTTCTGCGTCAACGCTGTCGTCAGCAGGAGCAGACGCCACCGTTGTTGACACCGGCTACGCCGTTGGAGCCGGCGATGCCGGGGGAGCCGTTGACGACGGTGGCGCCGGCTTCGACGGTGCCGGTGTTGCCCAGGCCGCCCGCGCCAGCCGCTCCGCCGAGACCCCGGCGCCGCCGGGCCGCTGCACCCGGTGCCGCCGTTGCCGCCGGCACCGCCGTTGCCGCCGTTGCCGCCGGTGACGGTGATGGCATCGGCACCGAGACCGCCGTTGACGGCTCCGGAGTTGCCGATGCCGCCCGCGCCGCTCCGCCGACGCCACCGGCTCCGCCGGCTGGGTGGCGCTGATGCCGTTGCCGCCCTTGCCGCCACACCACCGGCGCCACCGAGACCGCCGTTGGCCTTGAGGTGTCGACACCGGCGCCGCCGTTAATCGTGCCGGAGTTGCCGATACCACCCGCGCCGCCCGAGCCGCCGACGCCGCCCGCTCCGCCGCCGCTGCCGCAGCCGCCGACACCGCCGCGGCACCGGCTCCGCCGCACCGCCGGTGGCGGTGACGGTGTCGAGACCGGCGTCGGCGGTGCCGCCGTTGATCGCGCCGGAGTTGCCGACGCCGACACCGGCCGCGCCGCCGATGCCACCGGCACCCGCGCCACCCGCCGTGGCGCCGCCGTTGCCGCCGAGCGCCGAGGCCACCGTTGCCGCCCTTGCCGCCGGTGGCGTTGACGGTGTCGTTGCCCGCCCCGTGGATCAGTCCGGCGTTACCCGCCCGCCGACCCCGCCACGCCGCCGTTGCCGCCGGCGCCCCGGCACCACTGCCCAGCCCGAACCCGCCGGACCCGCCGTTGCCGCCGTTGCCACCCGCACCACCGGTGACGGTGATGCTGTCGGCGCCCGCGCCGCCGTCGATGATCCCGGTGCCGCCGACGGCGACACCGCCCGTGCCGACGCCGCCGTTGCCGCCGGCGCTGCCGGCCGGGCTGCCCAGAGTGCCGTTCGCACCGGGAGCGCCGTTCGGGCCGGTGACACCCGCGACGCCGATGACGGTGATCGTGTCGTTGCCGCCGAGGCCGTTGACGGTCCCGTTGACCGGCCCGCCGGTGATGGTGATGATGTTGTCGGCCGCGGTGCCGTCGAGGACCTGGCCGGCGGGTATGCCGGCGGTGCAGACGAAGTTGTTGCCCGTCTGCGTGCACCCCGGCGGGATCGCCTGGGCCGCGCCCGGTGCCACCAAGGCGAACCCGGCCACCGTGCCCAAACCGACCAGAGCCCGTCCCAAACGGCGGGCCGTGCCTGCGCGTGCTGTTGAAGTCATGATCACTCTCCACCCGTGGGTGGGCCCGAGCTGATGCCGCGACCCGCAAGGGCAATCCGAATGACCGGGGTCCGGAGTCACTTGGTCGACGCTGCCTGGAATTAGAACGCCGAGTCGGACAGCACCCTTCGTGCATTACGCTTCACCATCTGGCGACGTGAGGGGAAGGTGCACGTGGATGAACACTCCGATGCGACGATATTTCCCCCGGATGCGAGGTAGGTCGACCTCAAGCTTTCCACTCCACTTCGGATTCCTCGATGACTTCGCTGGGTGTCTACCTCGTTTCGAATATCTCCGGTAAGTCGAAGATGAGGTGGAAACGCCGGACACCGCCGAAGTGCCGGATGTGGGACGACTTGCACAGTGGCCATTTTTGGTCACTTCTGCAGGTCAATCGTCGCGGGCCACGGCTCCGACGGTGTCGTAATGATGAATTCCAGTCCAGGAGCAATCTTCCGCCGGTGTTCGCGAGCAATTTCGGACGTGCTGGAGTCGGGTTCGGGCGGAGCCACAGGCAGGTGCTGATCGAGGACGGCGCGTTCGAGGTGTAGCGCGGTGGCTCGGTCGCGGACTTCGATGACGTCGACCAGGATGCCGCCGTTGCGGGCAGGTGGTGGGCCTGAGCAGATGGCTGTCCTGGATCCCCTGGGCAGTCTTGGAGCAGCTCGATTCCCAGCCACTGCAGCGTGCGATCCCACCCCGACGGAGTATCGGGGTTCTCCGAACATCGCCCGACCGGCTGGTTGTCACCAGATCGCCCGCGCGGAAGCATCTCATCGTCCACCAATCACGGTGCGCGGTGCCCGGACGCTGCCCTGGACCCGGCGGTCTCTTTCCCGCGCCTCGGCAGCCGAGGCCAAGGGATCCATCACGATGCCCCAGCAAGAGCCAGTCCCGGCATTTCCACCGGCCGGGTCCGTTCCGCTGTACGAGCCCCAGCCGCACGTCCTGCCTTCCGAGCATTGGATCGACAGGCTCTTCAGCCGCGTGGTGCACGAGCTGTACGCAGCCGGCCTCGGCCTGCACACCGTGCTCGGCCTGCTTCCCGGCCACCGGCGTCTCGCCGAGGAACGTGTGCGGGCCGTCATCGCCGGGCTCGACGGCACGATCGGCACGATCCACCAGGCCGGCGCCCGACTCGCCGTGGCGCGATCAGCGCCGGTGATCGGCGCCCTGGCGGCGTTGCCCGGCGGTGTCGACCTCAGCGGCCACCTGCACACGCTGACGCGGCATTGTGTGGAACTGCTGGACCTGGACGCGGCCGCGATCGTTCTCACCGGTCAGGACCTGGCCGCATCCGGCCAGGGGGCGGCCACCGCGCGGGAGCTGTGCCGGTTGCCGGAGGGACCGTGTCACGACACCTGCCAGACCGGGCAGCCCGTGACTGCTGCCGACCTGGCGGTGACGAGCCGCTGGCCGCTGTTCACCGCACAGGCACGGACCGCGGGCTTCCAAGCCGTCTACACCCTGCCGCTCTCCTTGGCCGGCACGTCGCTGGGTGCGCTGGCCTTGTTCAACGCCTCAGCACACGAGCCTTCGGCCGGCGAAGTCCAACTCGCGCAAGGGGTGGCCGACTTGGCGGCTGTCGTCATCACCTGTGACGGGATGCTGCGTCAGCGCGATTCGCTCGCGGATCAACTTCGGACCGCGCTGGGCGACCACGCCGTCGTCGAACACGCCGAAGGGGTTCTGGCCGAACGTCACGGCATCTCCGTCGCCGCGGCCCACACCGTCATGACCACGCACTCGCGCCTGCACGACGCGCACCTGCTCGACACCGCCCGGGCGATCGTCGACGGCACCGCCGACCTGTCCGACACCGTGCGCCGGCTTCGATGACTCGGTCGCCACGTCCAGTCGTCGGAATCCCGACGATCTCGACGAGCAAGTCCTGACTGATCGGTGGTCGAACGCGATCAGTGATCGGCTTGAACACCCTTCGCCCGTCTTCAGCCACCGCCCGGACCCAGGACCTGACTCGTCTCGAGCCCGGTGATCACGTGCGGGCGAGCATCGGTGACCCACTCACCTCAAGCAGCGGGATTGCCCAGCGGCTGGTCCGACAACGCTAGGGTTCACGCGGTAGTGGCAGGTCGAGCGGGAGGATGTCGTGATGCAGAACCGGCGTGCTCGGCTCCTGGAAATGCTGGTCGCCGACCTCTCCGAGTCTTCCGCTTCCGCCGTCGCGCTCGTCTGCGCTCGATGTGTGAAGGAACTGTCGGTCACCGGCGCCGGCGCCACCGTGCTCAGTCACCTCGGCAACGGCAACGGCAACGGCTCCGACGCCGGCCATCCGGCTCGAGGCTTGGTCCACGCCACGAACCCGACCAGCGCCGGGCTGGAAGACTTGCAGCTCACCGTCGGTGAAGGACCGTGCCTGGACACGTTCGCCTCGGGTGGTCCGGTGCTGGTGGCGGACCTGGCCGCCGAGGGCGCGCGGTGGCCCGCGTTCACCCCTGGCGCGCTGGCGCTCGGTGCGGCGGCGGTGTTCTCGTTCCCGCTGCAGATCGGAGTGGTGCGGTTGGGGTCGTTGGACCTCTACCGCGACACGCCAGGGCCGCTTTCCCACGATGAGATGAGTGATGCACTGATCCTCACCGACTTGGCCACCCAAGGCATCGCCAACGAACTCAGCGGGCACAACACCGCGGATTTGAGCTGGCTGGTCGATCCGCACATCGAGGTCCACCAAGCGACAGGCATGGTGCAGATCCAGCTCGGCGTGAGCACCGAAGCGGCGTTGATGCGGTTGCGCGGGTACGCCTTCACCCATGATCTGCCGCTGGCCGAGGTCGCCCGACAGGTCGTCAGGCGGACACTGCGTTTCACCCAAGAGGATCGGCCATGACGCGTGTAGAGGAAAGGTCGTCACGATGAGCACCGGACGGGATCAGCAGTTGGCCAGGGTGTTCGTCTCATTGGCCGACACCCTGGTGGCGGACTTTGACGTGCTGGACTTCCTGGGGCTGCTCACCGAGCGGGCGGTGGAGCTGCTGAAGGTCGACGCCGCTGGAGTGATCCTGTCCGACCAGCGCGGCGGATGGCAGCCCGCGGCAGGATCCTCCGAGCGCTCCGAACTGGCGGAGGTGTTCGCCGCGCAGACCCAGCAGGGACCGTGTCTGGATTGCGTGAGGACCGGTGTCGTGGTCGCCAGTGCGGATCTGACCGCGGACGTCGACCGCTGGCCGGTGTTCGCGCCGGTGGCGGTGAACGCGGGGTTCCGCGCCGCGGCCGCGGTGCCGATGCGGTTGCGAGGCCATGTCGTCGGGGCCCTGACGCTGCTGCACACCACGCCGGTGGCCGTCGATGACGCCAGTGTCGAGCTCGGGCAGGCGCTCGCCGACATCGCCACCATCGGTATCCTCCAACAACGCGCCGTGCACCGCGATGAGGTCGTCTTCGAGCAGTTGCAGGCCGCCCTGCACCACCGCACCGTCGTCGAACAGGCCAAGGGTGTGCTGGCCGAGTCCGGTGGCCTGGACATGCACCAGGCCTACACGCGACTGCGCGACTACGCCCACACCCACAACCTCCGCCTCTCCGAGGTAGCCCGCGACCTCGCCACCGGCATGCTGGAAGTCTCGGAAGTGCTTGTCCGCGACGCCGGTGCCAGCACGCAGCACGGGTGACATCGAAACGGGCAACCGCACGGCATGCGAACACCGCCAGCGCACAACGAGGTCGAACACAGCCGGCAACAGAGGGCACCCCGGTCGACGCCCTTGTCGGACGCGGCTGACCTGTCCGGCTCGCGCGGCGTCGGCCGACTCATCACCGATCCGCAGACCGCTGGGACAAAGCCGTCACCGACGGTCATGTCGCTGTCGACAAGAGATGCGGCTTGTACCCGTCCGACGCCGGCGACTGCGGTGACGTCGTCGTGGTGATCGAGTCGACTGCCGGCGGGCCTGCTCGTAGCGCTTGACGTTCGGGTCGGTCGTGGCGACTCCTTCTTTCGGTTCTGAACCACTTTCTGTTTTTCTTTGTGTCGCCGCCATCCCGACGGCGGCATGATTTTCGCTACCGACAGTTCCAGGTCGTATCTGTGAGCTGTTGAAGACCGGAAGATCAGCCTGCTGCAATTCCGTGGTGATCTTCGAATAATTGTAACGATCGCATACGTGAAGGAAAATTCTGTAACAGGGTGAAATTCGTTTCCGACATCCAAGGCAGTGCTCTCATCTGTCTTCGATGCTTGTTTCGTCATTTGACTGGCATCGGCGCGGTCGGCCTGAAATTCTGCACAGGAAGAGTGGATCATGAAGGGTACAACATGTCAGTGCAGCGGCGAGCTGCTCCTTGAAATGCGGAAATCGGCGGGGTCTGGGCCGTGAAGGGCCGCACTCTGCGACGTGGCGCGATCACCACCGTGCTGGTCATCTCCGAACTGGGCTTCATGGCCGCCGGGGTGGCGTCCGCCGGAGGTTTGGGCTCGACGGCAACGGTCTCGATCGACGGCACTGCCGGCACCTGGGCGCCTACGCCCATCCCGTCCAGCGCCGTCACGTCGACGACAACCGGCACCGCCACCCAAACCCCGGAAACACCACTCGCTCCGCCCGCGGACGGGCCGATCGCCTCAGCCACCCCGTCGGCACCCGAGACGACTCCGTCCACGCCAGCGCTGTCCACACCCGCACCGGCCGGAACGACACCCGTCGACGCGCCCTCCGGTTCCAGCCGGGTACAACCTCCCACTCCCTGACCACCGCGGGCGGTTGCACGCACCGCCGCGGCGGCCAGGTTCACGACCAGCACAACTTCAACCACCCGATGGCCTTCTGGCCACCAGGTTTTCGCACCACGTGAGGAGAACTGCCATGCATGTCAGCAAGAAGGCCAAGTCCGTGCTCGTCATCGCCGCTGCCGGCACGATCCTGGGCGTCAGTGGCTTGGCCATTGCCGCGTTCGTCCAGGAGAGCACCGCGGGCGGCGTGTCGGGCTCGGCCGAGGCGATGGTTCCCGCCACCGTGACCGGCGCGCAGACCGGCACGCTGCTGCCCGGCGAGAAGGCCTACGTCACCCTCACCCTGTCCAACCCGAACGCCAACGTCAAGATCAAGCTGATGAGCGTGACCCCTGGCGAGGTCGTGATCGACAGCGTCACCAACCCCGCCGACACCGCCTACTGCCACGGCCAGATCGAACTCTCCACCCTCGGCGCGGACCCCCTTCTGCCGACGCTGGCCGTGAGCGAGGCGAACTTCCCGTACAAGCTGACCGACGCGGTGAAGCTCAAGGACGACACCGACATCCGCTGCCAGGCCATGACCTACCACACCACCTGGACCGCCCAGTTCCAGGCCGTCCGCTAGTCCTGCGGACGACCCGGCTCACCCCAACGTCGGCGCACGAGTCGTCAACGACAACCACGCGGCTGCCGGCCCCGTGGTTGTCGCGGTCCCGCCAACTGTTCCAGAGGAGAACCTGTGCGCAGCAAGGAGAAAGGCAAACCGCTACTCGTCCGCGCCGCCATGGGTGCCGTGGTGGCCGCCAGCGCCTTCGCGACCGCCACGAGCATCCAGTACACCGCCTCGAACGGCTCGCCCGAGTCCGTCACCCACCTGACGGTTCCCGGCACGCAGATCGGCGTGCTGCTACCCGGTGAGACCGCGTACGTCACCCTCACCCTGACGAACCCTTATGCCAATGTGAAAGCCGAACTTCAGCCCATCTCCGCCGGTGACGTCGTCATCGACTCGACCGCGGACCCCACCGACAAGGCCTACTGCCACGGCCAGGTCGAACTGTCCACCGTTGGCGGGGACCCCGAGCTGCCGACCCTCGCGAAGCGCGAGACCAACCACCCGTACAAGATGGTCGACGCCGTGAAGCTCAAGGCCGACACCGACGCCCGCTGCCGGGGCATGACCTACCACACCACGTGGTTCGTCCACCTCAGGGCCGTTCACTGAGCCGGCGGGTGTACATGCCGTGGAACCTCGCTCCGGATGTCCGGCGAGAGGCAGAGCTGATCCGGCTGAGCGTCACGGGTGTGCGTCCAGCGTCGGCGATCTGGCACGCTCGGGTGCTGCTCGCGCTGAACACCTCGCGCACGACTCTCGCTCCTCGTACTGCAATCACCGCCTCGGCTGTGTGGGAGGTCCTCAAGACTGCGGGCGTCGATCCGGTCCGGCGTCAGCCGAGCACTCCTGAGCCGGACAGTCCGGCCAGCAACAGCGCCACGCTCACGACGGCGCCGAGCAGTTCGACCAGCACGAGCCGCTTGCCGGCCCATCTCGCGAACCCGAGGTTCACCAGCACGTGGGCGAACACGGTCGCCGACACCCACCACGGTCCGGCGGTCAGCAGCAGCGTGGCCCCCATGTGCAACGAAATCGCCGTGAGACCGCGAGTCCCGCTGTGAGCGGGATGGGTGCTGACGAACCCGCCCTGAGCCTTCAGCCGTTCGACGCCCTGCCGCCCGATGGGCCAGCTGAACGCGGTCAGCTCGGTAGCGGCGATGAACACGAGCTGGGCCAGCGTCCAGCCGAAACCGGCCCAGAGCGCGGACTCCGCTCCACCGACGGCGACGAGCACCAGCGCGAGCCGGACTGCCTCGTCGGTGACTCCGGAGGTCACCGCGATGATGGTGTCGCGACGTCGGACGGCGTGCAGCCTCCCCGTCGAGCCGAGCACCGGCAGACGCGCCGCCAGGGCCACCGTCCAACCGAGGACTCCCAGCAGCGCCGCACCTGCTTGGCCGACGCCGAGCAACACCGAGAGCGTCGCCGCGAGCAGTACGAGTGTGCCCGCCACGACGGCAGCGCCCGCCTTGGTCCGTCTTCCGATCCGAGCCGACCTCTTGTCCGGTCGTTCGCCGTTCGCCGGTGCTTCGATCCCTCGAGGCTACTCCTGCACCGCGTGTCCCGCTGATCGCGACATCGAACGTCCACTGTGGATTGCCTGGGTTTCGTGCGAACGGACGATGCGGTGCTCGCAGAGCTTCCGCGTCAGCCGCTCATGGGGGTAGCGTTGTCGGCACGTGCCCTGGACCCCGGCGTGGCGTCAGCCGACGAGGAGAGCTTCCATGGCACAGATCGATGTCACCACGACCGCCGGCCCGCGGCACGCTCAGGTGAGCCGGCGCTCTGCCGAAGTTCTCGTCGGCACCACGCGGACTGTCCCGTCCGGAGCGGTCGTGGTCACCGTGAGCGGCGAGGTGGACATGACCACCTGCGTGGTGGTGCGCGACCGGATTGCCGAGCAACTGCGGTTCACCCACCACCTGGTCCTCGACCTCTCCGAGGTGACCTTCTTCTGCGCGGCCGGTCTCACCGTTCTGGTCGTCGCGGGGAAGACCGCACAGCTGACGGGCACCGACCTGTGCGTGGTGGCGCGTACCCGCCAGGTGCGGCTACCCCTGATGATCACCGGGTTGTCCGGTGTCCTGGACCTCCACCCCGACCTCGGCGAGGCGCTGGCGTGCCGGTCCGCCGGCCGGCAGGCGTGACCGGCGTGGCCGCGGCTTGCTGACCCTCGTCTGCCCGGTGACCTCCGGTGACCGCTCGTTGACCGGCCGGGCGACGTCGGACAGGACCACGCGGCCCTCGTCCTCCGACATTTCTGCGACCACATGCCCAAAATCATCGGGAAGTTCAGCCGTCGAACGGCGAGCGGCGATCCGGGCCGCGCAAGGGCCGTCAGCGGCACCGACGCGGAATGACGGCATCCCGGAACAGCGGCTGTGCAATCGGTCCATCGCGAAAAAGGGGTGTAGTGTCAATGTTGTCGAGAACATCTCGTACATAGGCGGTCAAGCCCCTGTCGTACTCGGCGAAACCTGAACCGGCTGTTGTTCAGCCGAAGACGGGAGTCCCGGCATGATGTCGGCTCCGCACCAGTCCATCGCCCCACCGGCCGTTACGGCCGGCGAGCAGCCTCGGCACCAGTCGCGTGTGCGGTTGCGGCCGAAGGCGCTCACCGCGGGGTATGTCGACGGTGCCTGGTAGCCGCGTTCCCGGGACCTCGCCGCCGAGGACCTGTTCCGCGCGGGTGACCAGAGGGCCCGGCAGTCCACTGTGGACTCACGGGAGGCCGAGAGTGGCCGGGTTCCCCAGCAGAAGATGGGAGAAGACCGATGAGCGAACCGACCTCCACGTCCGCCTACGGCCGCCGGCTCAAGCTGGTGGAGGACGTGTTGACCGACCGCACCAAGCTCGACGGCAAAGCCGTGCGGGATCTGGCCGTGCACGTGCTGAGCGAGCTCGACCACATCCCGGAGCGGGTGCGGTGACCTCACGCCACAGCGGCGGCGAGGCGCACACGACGCGGGGCACTCGCCTGCTCCGCGTCGGTCGTGCTTCCACCTACCGCGGCGGACGGCGCGCCCCGCAAGGGCGGGGTCGTGGCAGGGACTCCGACGTCGCGATGGTCACCACGGTCGACAGCCCTGTGCCGGAGTCGATGGTCGTCGACGTCGAGGAGGGCCTGGCCGCGGTGAGGCGGTGAGCCTGCGGGTGGCTACGACTTCCTGGCCGTGAGTGCGGTCATGTCGATCGCACCGTCGATGACGTCCTCCGCCACCCTGCTCAGGTGCAGGCGGTTGCTCCTCGCGTGCACCCGCAGGAGGCCGAACGCCTCGCCCATGCCGATCTGCAGGCGCTCGGCGAGCACGCCCTTCGCCTGCTCGATGAGCACCTGCTCTGCAACGCGTACCGCAGCTGCCCCGCGAGCGACTCCTGGGCGCTGATGACCTGCTCGACGAACGTCTCCGCCAGGTCTCCACGGACATGTCAGTCACCACTGTTCGTCGTCTCCGGGCGGAGAGGAGCACGGAGACCGTGCGGGTCGTTCGGACTCAGTCGCAGACGTCGGGCGACGACGTCGCGAGCGACTTCGACCACCGGTTGGTCGTGTGCGAACGCGTGGGCGCGCAGGCGCACGAGCGCCTCGTCCATGCTCACTCCCGACTGGACCGACACCATTCCAACGGCCTGGTGCACCTCGGCGCGGTCCAGCGGTGTTCCGTGCGGCGCAGGAACTCGAACGTCGACGCGGGCGCGGGCCAACTCGTCCAGCACTGACGACATGACGATGTCGGTCACGACATGCGCGTCGGCCACCTGCTCCGGTGTCAGCGGCCCTGGGCTCGTCCTGTGCAGCACGAGCGATCCCAGGAGGATCGCGCCGCTGCGCAACGGGAACGAGAACATCGCCCGTGCCCCGGTGGCGGCGGCGGACAGCGTGAACAGCGGCCACCGGTGGTGGTTCTCCCAGGAGTCCAGGTCATCGACCAGAACCGTGGCACCGGACCGGAGCGTGTCCTCGCACGGTCCCTCGCCGAGGGTGAACCGCATGTTCTCCAGAAGGGTGCCGATCTGGTTCGTGGAACACCGGGACTCACCCCGGCCCTTGCCCTTCAGCACCGTCACTTGGGCGCCGCTGACCCCGAGCAGCGCCACGCACGCCTCGCACGCCGCTTCGCTCGACATCGCGGCACCGCGAGCGGTCGCGTCGGAGGCGATACCCGCCGGCACCTCGGCGGGCCGTTCACCGCTCACGGCGTCACCAGGGAACGGAAGCGGTCGCGCATCCTCGCTGAGCCGGCGGAAGTGGCCGACTCCAGCGCGCGCGGCCCGGAGCCGACGGCCCCTTCGGCCAACTGGCCGGTGGGCAGATCGGACTCGGTGAAGGACCTCGCCCAGCCGACCACCTCGGTGCCGTTCGCGGCGCCGAACCGTTCCCGGCCGCGGTCGAGCAACGGAAGGTTCTCGCGGATCCCCGGACGAACCCGGTCGAGACAGGATTCGCCGCTGTGACGGCAGTCCCTCTCGCGCAGTGCGCGGATGTCCTTCTCCAGAAGCGTGACGTCGGCAAGACCGGTCATGTCAGGCAGCACCCCAGATCAGTGGTGGTGGAAGTGGCACCGCCGGGGGCCGGGGCGGCAGTCGAGCTCTCACCTGACCGGGCCAGGCGCACAGGTGATCTTAGTGCGCTGCCACCCCGAGTTGCGCCGCCGTTCGGGCGTCGCCGGACGACTTGACCTTGCGCGTCAGCCGCTCCGGCCTCGGTCGGCGGACGGCGGTGGCCCAGCCGAAGAGCTCGAACACCCCGGATCAGTCGAGCGGAGATGTCGATCTGACCACGGCGGACGCCGTGCCGGGCGCAGTTGCGGTCGGCGAGCCGCAGTTGCCGACCTGGACGCGGTCCCGCCGGATGACGGCCGCCGACCGCGACTCGTGCTCGGGCACTTCCTCTCCCGGCACGAACAGCTTGGTGATGACGCGGCTCGCGTCCGGGCGCAGCCGCACCGGGCTGCGCGTGACTCAGGCGCTCATGCGGTGCTCCTCAGGAGCGTGCGCAGGTGTTGCCGGGTGGAGATCAGCGCCAGGGTCGACTCGGCGCCCTGGTTGATGTTCGGACCGCTCGGTGTCAGACCGTCGTAGCCGCCACCGGTCTGTTCGTCGTGTATCAGCGAGCCGAGGTCGTTGTCGCCGTTGAACCACGCGATCGAACGGTGGACACCGTCGAGCCACGCGGGATCGGAGGTGACCCGGTAGGCGCGGGCGCAGGCGTCGGCCATCGCGGCGGCCTCGATGGGCTGCTGGTCGAAAGCCGGGCGCGGTTCGCCGAGGAACCACCCGCCGGTCGGGACCGGTGAGAGGTGGAAGCTTCTGGACTCCACGGTCAGCAGCCACTCCAGCAGTCGCAGCCCGTCGTCACGGACCTCGTCGCTCCCGAGGAGGTCGCCCGCCGCGATCAACGCCTCCGGCAGCACGGCGTTGGCGTAGAACAGCCGGTTCTCCGGCCACGGCCAGTTCGCGTCGGGGCGTGGCCCACCGATGTACGAGGTGATGTCGCCGAGCAGTGCGGAGGCGGACGCGTGGAGGGGATCGGCGCTCAGCACCTCGGTGGCACCGAGCGCGGCGAACGCCATCGTGCGCACCGATGACGGCCGGTGGTGGGCGCTGCGGTCGAAGCACTCCAGTGCGGCCCGCCGGATCGCCGGCACCGTGCTGCGGGCGGCGGCGGTGCCGAGTCCCCACAGCGCGCGTCCCCACCAGTCGCCCAGTCCCGGTTCGTCGAGCCAGCGGCGATCGGGGCTGAGCCGGTTGTGGAAGCGTCCGTCCTCGGCCTGCGCGTAGGACACGAACGCCAGGTAGTCCTCCGCCAGAGCGGTCAGATCGGCGGGCAGCCCGGGTTCGCGGTTCAGGACGACGAGGCCCCGCGCGACGTCGTCGAGGCAGTAGCCGTGCTCCCGGCGCGGGAGCGGGCCGTCCGCGTGTTCGTGGAGACCGGTGTCGTCGCTGAGCCGGATCAGGTGGGCGAACTGGAGGCCGCTCACATCGTCACGACGACTCGGTCGGCGAACAGCTTGTCCGCCACCGGGTTCTCGGAGAGGCGGCGGTAACGGCTCGCGACCGCGGGCCAGTTCAGTGCGGCACTCAGGCCGGCGGACCGTTCGCGCATCCCGGCGGCGAGGCCAGGTTCGGTCAGCACCCGCCGCAGCGCCGCGGCGATGGCGGCGGGATCCCGGTGCGGTACCAGGAGACCGGCGCCGTCCGCGAGTAGTTCGACCGCGTGCGGGAACACCGTCGTGACCACCGGCTTCCGCGCCGCGAGCGCTTCCACGAGCACGCCGGACGTGACCTGTTCGGACGAGTCGTACGGCAGCAGGACGACGTCGGCCCTGCCGACCAGGTCCACCAGCGCCTCCGTTTCGCGGTAGGCCGGGTCGAACTCGACCAGGTCGGTCACCCCGGCCGCGGCGGCCTGCTCCCGCAGGTGCGTCCGGTACGCCTCACCCTCATGTGCCAGCACCTTGGGATGGGTCTGGCCCGCCACCAGGTAGCGCGGCCGCAGGTCGCGCAGTGCGGCGAGCGCCGCGATGCCCCACTCGACGCCCTTGCCGCGCCCGAGCAGGCCCCAGGTGAGGACCAGCGGGCCACGGTCCGGTGCTCCGGGCGCGGACCTGTCGGTCGGCACAGCGCCGTGCGGGATCACCACGACCTCGCCCGGCCGTTCGACCGCATAACCCGCCAGCAGGCGGTTCCTGGCCGCTTCCGACATGGTGACCACGGCGTCGGCGTGGTCGACGACCGCTTCGAGCACCTGGCGCTGTCCGGAGGTGGGCGTGGTGAGCACCGTGTGCAGCACGACGATCACCGGGACCCGCAGCCGGGCCAGCACGCTCAGCACCTCCGCGCCGTCGCGGCCGGCGTAGATCCCGTACTCGTGCTGGACCACCGCGACGTCACACCGGTTGAGAACGGCGGCCGCGGCCTCCGCGGCTCCCGGACGCATGTGGTGCACGATCGATGGTGTCGTGCAGGTGGGTTCGCCGTCGCTGAGGACGCGGACGACGCGGCTCCTGCTGCTCGGGGTGACGGCGGACAGACCTCTCGGATTGGCTGCAGGCGGCACCGTTCACAGGCGCGAGGCCGGTTCGGATGCCGTGTGGTAGTCCACGAAGGACTGTCGCAGTGCGACGGTCAGAGGTGTCGCGTCACGTCCGCGCGCCAGGTCGGCGGGTTCAGCGCGGGAAGAGTGGTGGCGGGGTCGGTCGCCAGTGGTCGCCAGCCGCCGGGGAACTGGCCGTCGGACAGGGCGTCCGGCCTCCTCGCGGTGTGCGCCGGTCGCATCGGGGTGACGGACTGACGACTGCGTCAAGGCCCCGCACGAGTTCGAACACGTTTCTCAGGCCGGCCACCTGCGCACCGTCAAGGCGTCGCCGGGGCCCGACACGTCCAGCGGCTCGGACCGCATCGGCGGCGCGGGCGACGCGACCGGTGCCGCGCCCGGCCGGTGAGATGGCGAAGCGGAACCGGATCGTCGTGCCGGTGCCGCTGGTGTGCGGGTCGACGTGGCCGGGCCGCTGGCTCCGATGCGGTGGCTGGTCTGTCCACTTCAGACTTGCGGAGCAGGCTCGCGGAGCTCGGACCGGACGAGCTGCCGCCCAGCCGGGGTCCGAACCGGGTTGTGCAGCTGCTGGGGCAGCTGCACAACCCGCTGATTCACGTCCTTCGCGGCCGTGGTGACCGCCGCCGTCGGGTCAACGCGATCATCGGCTTTCTGCTGCCACGGTGAGCGGATCACTACCCGATCCTGCTTGTGCGGTCCCGGACACATCACTCAGCCGACGGTGCGCGATGAGCACCGGATCAACTCGTGGGGCGGATGTTTTGTGACGTGCCCGGCAGGATGCAGGTGTAGCTCAGCGGGAGCAGGCTGACGAACGTTCCGCCGGCTCCGGTGCAGATGCTGCGGGCTTCCTGGACGCGGCGGTTGGTGGGGCTGAGGGGGGTGAACACGCAGACGTATCCCACCGGGTTCACGGTGAGGGAAAGCACGCCGCCGGTCGCGATGCACAGCTGGGTCGCGTTTCCCGTGCCGGAGCCCGGGCCCGTCGTCGGCGGGACACTCGTGTTCTCGCAGCTGGCGTGGATGTCGGGATCCGGCGCGGGCCCCTGGCAGGTGTCGACGCCGAGACCACCGTCGAGGCTGTCCTGGCTGCCGTCGGCAGAAGGCCCGACGAGGGTGTCCGTGCCGGCGCTGCCAGAGATGGTGTCGATGCCCAGGCCGCCCGTGAGGGTGTCGTTGCCCGTACCTCCGGTGATGGTGTCGTTGCCGTCGCCGCCGTCGATCGTGTCGTCGAGAGCTGAGCCCGTGATGGTGTCGTTGCCGCCGTTGCCGTTGATCGTCTTGGCGGGATCCGTGCCGCCGCAGTCGATCGTGTCGTTACCGGGACTTCCGATCACGACCGTGTCGGTCTGGGTCACGCCGGCGCTCACGACGCAGTTGACTGCGGCCTGGGCGGTCGGCGGGGCGACTGCCCACAAGGCCGGGACCGCGAGTGCTCCGGCCACCGCAGCGACGATCGCTCGGCGCATCTGACTCTGCTGGATCCTCATGTTGTCATTTCCCGAACAAAAATTGTTCATAGTCGCACGGCGCGGACGCGCCAGCGGAAGACGCGAGTGACGCGCAGGAACACCTGTCAAAAGGTGCTGTGCGGCGACTTGCGCACGAAAAAAACCTCGGCTCGTGTTCTGTGCCCACGATCATCGCGGAGCAGGTCACGTCACCGAGGTCCTGGGTAACAACACACAATCTACCCTGCATCTGCGGTGATCGACACCGCAGTCCCCCAAATGGTCCTCTCGTATGGCGTCCACAATTTCTGGAACCGCCTCACGGATTACGTTAATTGCCGAAGATCGCCGGGTGACAGTTGATCAATTGTGTCTTTCTTGTTTTAGTGTCACCGAGGTTCCGGACGCGAAGCCGCCGGAAGGGTTTGCCAGGCGAAGGTGCGTTCGACCGGCAGCGGACCGTGCCCCAGTCCAGAGCGGTGGTCGATGCCGCGGGTGCCGGCCAGGCACCGGTACTTGTCGTGGTCGTAGCCGCGATCGGCCCGTCGGTGAGCACCGCCTTGGCGTTGTGAACGCGCACAGTCGTGGCCGTGGTGACCGGCTTGAGCGGGTCGCCCGCCACGAACACACCCCGGCGGCGGCACTCGTCCGCGTGTCCTCCAGTCGTTCCGAGGACGAACGAGGCCCCTGGAACTCGACAGTCGAGCACGACGGACTTCTCACGGCGCGGCGAGCGCCTCCGTCGGCGTCAGCCGCGCCGCCCTGACCGCCGGGTACACGCCCGCGACCACCCCGGTCACGACCGCCGCGCCGAGCCCGGCCAGCACCACCTCGACCGGCACGACCGCGGGCCAGCCGTGCGCGGCGGCGTACCCGGCCGTGCCCAGCAGCCCGAGCAGCACCCCGGCCATCCCGCCGAGCACGCACAGCACCACCGACTCGGTCAGGAACTGCGTCCGCACCTGCCCGCGGTTCGCCCCGAGCGCGCGCCGCAGCCCGATCTCGCGCTTGCGCTCCAGCACCGAGATCACCATCGTGTTCGCCACCCCGATGCCGCCGACCAGCAACGCCACCCCCGCCAGCCCCAGCACGAGCGCCGAGAAGGTGTTCTCGGTGAGCCGCTTGGCCACCAGCGCGTCGGACGGCCGGCTGACCCTCACCTGCGACGGTTGCTGCGGGTGGATCGTCGGCGGCAGCACCGCCCGCACGTCGTCGATCGAGGCCTCGTCCGCCCGCAGGTAGAGCACCGTCGGCCGCTGGTCGAACCCGATCTCGCGAGCGGCTTCCCAGCCGACCAGCGCGGCCCGTTCGACCTCCGGCGCGAGCGGCAGGGGAGCGAGGATCCCGATGACGGTGAACCACCGGTCGCCGATCCGCACCTGGGCGTCCGGCGCGGTGATGCCGAGCCGGGTCGCCGCGACGTGCCCGAGCACGACGGTCGGGAACTTCTCGTTGGCAGCGTTGAGGAACGTGCCGTTGTGAACGCGCCCGTTGAGCGTGTCCAACAGGTTCAGCGACGACGCGAGCACGGTCAGCCCGGACGTCTCCGACTCCGGAACCCGGTCGGACCGGCGCACCACGGCGTGCGTGTTCGCGACCGCGCTGACCTGCGAGGCCGGCCCGATCCGCTGCACCATCGCGACCGAGTCGGGCGGGAGCGACGCGGGTTCGTCGTTCGTGCCGGTGGCGGCCTCGGCGCGCAACAGGTTCGTGCCCAGCGCGGCGAACTCCTGCATCAGCGCGGCCCGGCTGGAGGCGGGGATGCCGGTCACCACGACCAGCGTGGCGATGCCGATGGAGATGCCGAGCGCGGACAGGACCGCGCGCAACGGCCTGGTGCGCAACGGGGACAGCCCGAGCAGCAGCAGGTCGGCCGGGCTCAGTCGCGCCGGCTTCACGAGGTCACCCGCACGCGGCCGTCACGGATCTCCACCTGCCGCGGCAACCTGGCCGCCACCTCCCGGTCGTGCGTGATCACGGCGAGCGTCGTGCCTTCCCGGTTGAGGTCCAGCAGCAGGTCCAGCACGGCCCGCCCGTTCGTGGTGTCGAGCGCCCCGGTCGGCTCGTCGGCCAGCACCAGCGCCGGCCTGTTCACCACCGCACGTGCGATGGCGACGCGCTGGCGTTCCCCACCGGAGAGCTCGTGCGGCCGGTGCTTGAGCCGATGCCCGAGCCCGACTCGTTGCAACGCCTCCGTCGCCATCGCCGCACGCCACTTGCGCGCCACACCGGCGTAGAGCAGGCCGGTGGCGACGTTGTCGAGCGCGGTGAGCCCGTCGGCGAGGTGGAACTGCTGGAACACGAACCCGATCCGCCGCCCGCGCAACGCCGACAGCTGCCGGTCGGACAGCGACGCGATGTCGTGGCCGTCCAACGCGATGGAGCCGCTGGTGGGGCGGTCGAGGGTGCCGAGGAGGTTGAGGAGCGTGGACTTGCCGGAACCGGACGGTCCGACGATGGCGACGGCCTCGCCCGCGTGGAGGGTGAGGGACACGCCGTCGAGCGCGCGGACGCCGCCGGGGTACTCCTTGACGGCGTCGCGGAGGTCGAGAACGGGGGTGGAGCGCGCCGGGGCTGTGGGAGTTCGCGGCTGGGCGGCGAAGCTTGGCGTGGCCGGAGGTGTGGGGAGGCGTGGTGGTGCGGCCGGGCTTGGCGTGACCGGGCGGTGGTCCGGGCGAGGTGCTGTCATGACGTCGTCACCACCCGCATGCCCTCGCTGACCCCGCCGCCGCTGATCTCCACCAGCCCACCGGCGAACAGCCCGGTCTGCACCGCGACCAGCCCGCCCGACGTCTGCACCGCGTACCCGCCCTCGCGCAACGCCAGCAGCGCCGTCACCGGCACCGCCAGCACCCCCTTCCGCGCCGTGCTGGTGACCCGCACGCGCATCGGACCCGACTCGAAGGCGACCTCGCCGTCCAACCCGATGTCCACGGCGACGGCCGGCGACGACTCGCCGTTGCCGTTCTTCGCTTCCTCGACCTCGGTGCTGACGGAACGCACGGTCCCGCCGACCTCCTTGCCATCAGGCAGGAGCACGGTGACCTTCAAGTCTTTGGCGAACACCTCGGCCGCCTGCGCGTCCACCGACGCCTCGACCGCCTTGCCCGGCGCGGTCACCGCCATCAGCGGGCCCTCGGCGGTGGCGGACAGCTTGGCGGTCACCGATTCCACGCGGACCTTGCCCGGCAACACCACGACGTCGCCGACGTCCACGACGCCGGTCTCCTCGACCTTCGCGGCCTTCTGCCAGCGCTTCACGGCGTCGACGGTCGGCGGTGTCAGCTCGTCGGCCGGGCCGCCCAGCCGGTAACCCAGCGCGGCCAGGTTGTCCTTCACGACCTTCACGTCCGGGCCGCGCACCCCGGCCTTGTCGAGCTTGCGCCACAACGGGGTGTCGCCGAAGAACAGCCACACCGGCCGGTTGTCCACTTTGTACAGCGGCTGACCGCGGTCCACCAGCAGGCCGGGTGCGGGCAGCCAGGTGAGCGTGCCGGGGAGGCGGCCGGTGACCTGCTGGGAGGCGCCGAAACCCAGCGTGGCCTTGAACTCGCGGGTGTCGGTCAGGTCGGTCTTCACCACGGCGACGGTCTTCGGTGCCGGTGGCTGGTCGGACTGGGCCGGGGCCTGGCGGGTCCAGGTGAACGCCAGCACGGCACCGGTCACGACCATCGCAACCACGCCGGCGACGAGCCACCGCCTCACTTGCGTCCTCCGCCGAAGACCTCCAGCTCGCACTCCTTCTCGATCCGGTGGCGCTCGGGCTCCGGCAGGGTCTGCTCGCCGTCGTAGGTCCAGCTGCCCGGCTCGGTCTCGATCACCTTCATGCCGCGGCGGTTGAGGCACTGCACGTTCTTGTGCCAGTTGTCCTTGAACGTCGGGTTGCCGGGGTCCATCTCCCACGGCGGCAGCGGCCACGTCTTCGCGCACGCCCTCCACGCCTCGTCGCTGTACTGGCGGCGGCCTGCGGGATCGGGGCCGGTGCCAGTGGCGTTCGGGTCCTTCTCGGCCAGACACGCGGTGTGAGCGTCGTACAACCGCTGCTTCTCCTGCTCGGTCATGTCCATCCGCAGCCGCGGCTGCTCGGACTCGGCCGGGGCCTGCGCGGCGGAGGCGGGGGAGGAGCCGGACGTATGCAGCGACGCCACCTGCACCGGTGGTGCCGCCTGGCTGCACGCGGTGAGCGTGAACAACACCGCGCCGATCAACAACCTGGGGTTCATGGCGGTGATGCTGCCGAGCGGTTGTGCGGAGGATGTGCGCTCAGCGTGCCGGTAGCGTGATCGTGAACGTCGTGCCGCGGCCCAGTTCGCTCTCGACCGTGATCGTGCCACCGTGAGCACTCACCAGTGCGTGCACGATCGCGAGGCCCAGGCCGCTGCCGCCGGTGTCGCGGGCGCGGGACGGGTCGGCGCGCCAGAAGCGGTCGAACACGTGCGGCAGGTCCTCGGCGGCGATGCCGGAACCGGTGTCGCTCACCGTGATCCGGCCGTCCACAACGGACAGTGCCACGGTGCCGCCGGCGGGGGTGTGGCGCACCGCGTTGGTGACCAGGTTGGTGAGGACCTGCCGCAACCGCACCGGATCCGCGTGCACGACACCGCCGCCGGTGGCGACCAGGCCCGGATGTGCGGCGACGAGCTGGTCGAACAGCTCGCGCAGGTCGACCTCCGACGGGTGCAGCCGCAGCTCGCCCGCGTCGGCCAGCGCCAGGTCCTGCAGGTCGTCGATGAGGTGCTGCAACACCAGCGCCTCGTCGAGCAGCGAGCTCAGCGTCGTGCGGTCCAGCTCGACCACGCCGTCGCGGGCGCCCTCCAGCCAGCTGCGGATCGTGCCGAGCGGGTTGCGCAGCTCGTGGGAGATGTCGCTGGTCATGGCCTTGCGCTGGGCGTCGGTGCGGGCTCGGTGCGCGGCCATGTCGTTGAACGCCCGCGCCAGCTGGCCGATCTCGCTGCGCGACCGGATGTCGACCTGGGCGTCGGCACCGTCGCGCATCCGTTCGGCGGCGGCTGTGAGCGTGCGCAACGGCCGGGTCATCCGCAGCGCCACGACCACGCTGACCCCGACGGTCAGCACCAGCACGACCGCCGCCACCAGCACGATCCGGCCGACGTCGAACCGCACGACGGTCGCCTGCGTGGTCCGGCCGGCGGCGTCCGTCACGAACAGCAGCGCGGGCGGTGCCACATAAGGCTGCAACTGGGTGCGGCGCGCACTTGCCAGGCAATCGGCGTTGGACGACACCGGCTGCCAGGAAGCGTTCATCTTGATCTGCTCGGCCGGCAGGCCGCGCTGGCGCAGGCAGTCGTTGACGAGCACTCCGAGCTCGTTGAGCGCCGCCGACTCGCCCGATGTGAGCGTGCTCAGCCGCTCCTGTGCCTCGATGCAGGCCGGGCCGGTCGGGGCGGGTTCGGTCCTGTTCACGTTCACGATCGGCCGGCCCCAGGCGGTGGTCGGCACCGGCTGCTCCTCGGCAGGCCCTAGGCAGCGGACGGTGTACAGCTCGGCGTCCTGGGCCAGGCTGCCCCTCTCCCGCTCGGTGAGCCGGAACGGCCCGGTCACGCGGGCGTCGATCCGGTCGGCCGGCGCGTCCTGGGCCTGCACGAGGTCGAGCTCCAGCGGGTTGATCACCGACGACGGCGTGGCCGGCAGCTGCGCGGGGTCCAGGTCCGTGCCGGTGTCGGCGATGACCTCGCGGTCGGGCGTGGTGAGGATCAGCCTCCGGTTGCCGCCGGGCAGGGTCACACCGGTCCAGTCGCGGTGCTCCACGGCGAACGTGACCAGCGACCGGTAGGTGGCGGCGTCGGCGGCCAGCGCGGCGCCCAGCTCCTGCCTGATCGACGTGGACGTGCTCTGCGCGGCCAGCCACGCCGTCGCGGTGATCGAGCACAGCGCCACCAGCACCGACGCGGCCAGCAGCCGCGCCAGGACGCTATGCACCGGAGCCGTCCACCAGCTTGTAGCCGACGCCGTGCACGGTCAGCAGGTACGCGGGCCGCCGCGGCTGGGCCTCGATCTTCTTGCGCAGGTTCATCACGTGCGCGTCGATCGTGCGTTCGGTGATGTACCCGTCCAGCCCGTGCACCGCGCTGAGCAGCTGCGAGCGGCTGAACACCCGGCCGGGGCTCGCCGCCATCGTGTGCAGGACCCGGAACTCCGACGCCGTGCACTCGACCGCCTCACCCCGCACCCGCACCTCGTGCCGGTCCGGGTCCACCCGCAGCTCGCCGAGCGTGAGATCGGTGGTCCCGGCCGTCCGCTGGACGCGCCGCAGCAACGTCCGCACGCGCGCCATCAGCTCGCGCGGGCTGTAGGGCTTGGTCACGTAGTCGTCGGCACCGAGGTCGAGACCGTGCAGCAGATCGTCCTCTGTGGACCTCGCGGTGAGCATCAGCACCGGCAGGCCGGACTCGTTGCGCAGCACCCGAACCACGTCCAGACCGTCCACACCGGGCATCATCACGTCGAGGATCAGCAGGTCCGGCGGGTTGCGGCGGACCTCGTCCAGGGCCGACCGGCCGTCGTGCACGATCCGCACCCGGTAGCCCTCCTGACGCAGGTAGCGGCCGAGCATGTCCGCCTGCATCACGTTGTCCTCGGCCACCAGCACGCACAAACCCATGCCCCGCAACCTAGTCACTCCGGCCGCGCGCGCACGGGACGAGGACCTCATCCGCACAGGATCCGCACATCTGCCCGCCACGCGAGCGCGCCGCGATCCGGGCGGTGCCCGGCACCGGCGAGCTGGGCGGACACCTGACGCACCGGGTGGTCGGGGACGAGGGCTACAGTCACGGTGGCAAGCGGCACACGAGGCAGGTCCGCTCGTGACCAGCCGGTTCATCGGGCGCCGTCAGCTCATCGACGCGGACGCCCTCTTCTGGGGAGAAGTTGGTGGGAACCGCGTGACACGACCGGTTGTGGTGCTGGACATCGACGGGACCGTGGCCGACGCCCGGCACCGGCTCCACCTGCTCGACACCGACTCGCCGACCAGGTGGGCCGAGTTCTTCGACGCGGCGGGCGCCGACCCGGTGCTGCCGGACGGCGTCGAGCTGGCGCACAGGCTGGCCGTCGACCACGACATCGTGTGGCTCACCGGGCGGCCGGTGCGGCTGGCCGAGCTGACCCGCCGGTGGCTCACCGAACACGGCCTTCCGCCGGGTGACCTGGTGATGCAGCCACCCGGTGACAAGCGGCCCGCTCGGGTGGTCAAGCTCGAACGCGTGCTGGAGCTCCAGCGGCGCCGCAAAGTCGTCCTGATCGTGGACGACGATCCCCGCGTCGTCAGCCGGTTCAAGGAGGCGGGACTTCCGGTCCACCACGCCACCTGGACGCCGTGGGCTCCGGCGCTGGGCAACCAGTAGCAGCGCACGGGACGAGGACGGCACCCGCACAGGATCCGCACATCTGGCTGCCACGGTCGGCGGCATGCGAACACTGAGCGTGGTTGCCCTGATGCTGCTGCTCGCCGTGCCGAGCACAACATCGGCGGCCGAGAACGCGGGCAACGCGAACGTCGTGGTGCACGACCTCGACACCGCCGGCGCGGCGGAGCACTGGACCCCGGAACGGATCGCCGCCATGCCGGTCGGCCCCTCCGAACCCGGACATCCGCCCGTCGACGGCCCCGACGGCGCGCCCGCACCGGCCGGCAGGACCATCGGCAGGCTGTTCTTCGTCGACCGCGACGGCGAGGACTCGAGCTGCACCGCCACCGTCGTGGTGAGCGCTAACAGGCGCACCGCGGTCACCGGCGGGCATTGCGTGCACACCGCCAACCTCATCGGCGAGGACCCGAGGTGGCACACGAAGCTGCTGTTCGTACCGGGCTTCCGCGACAACACCCGGCCGTTCGGCCAGTTCGCCGTCACCAGGGTCGTGGTCAGCCGGACGTGGACCACCGACGACCAGCAGTCCGAGCACGACCAGGCGTTCCTGGTGCTCGACCGGCCGTCGGGGGTGAGCGAGCACATCGCGTTCGGCAGGCCGGCCGGGCGCGAGGCCGTGGAGTACGGCTACCCGCGCGCCGCGAACCAGCCGGGCCACCAGGGCCGGCCGGAGTTCACCGGTCAGCGGCTCGCCCGGTGCTGGGGCACACCCGTGCTCAACCCCGGTCACCCCGAGATCGGGCCGGAGAACCTCTGGGGCGTGCCGTGCGACATGGGCGGCGGCTCCAGCGGCGGTCCGAGGATCAGCCGTGGCGCGGTTGTGGGCGTGAACACCCAGAGCTTCACCATCGACGAGAACGGCAAGTGGTGCCCGTTCGGTCAGTGCGTCCGCCACCTCGGCGGCCCGCAGTTCTCCTGGAAGATCACGGCTCCGCTGCACCAGCGGGCGTCAACCAGCTAGCGACCGCCGCGACCAGCTCGTAGCTGCGGCGCCGGTCGGCGTGGTGGTAGATCGGCGAGGTGATCATCAGCTCGTGCGTGCCCGTCTCGTCGAGCACCGCCTGCAGCCTGCGCCGGATCGTCTCCGGCCCGCCGACCACCACCCGGCCGTCGTCGGGGTTGGGGTGTGCGGCCGCGTCCTGCGGACTGGGCAACGGGATCCGGTTCCCCTCGGCGCGGCTGCGCACCTTCGTCCTGATCGGCCCGGCCAGCCACTCGGCGCGCTCGTCGTCCTCCGCGGCGATCACCGAGACGCTGACCAGGTCCGCCGCGCACGTCTGGTCCGGGCTCAGGTGCCGGGCGAACGCGAACGGCACCCCCAGCTCGGCCGCCAGCGCCGCGGTGCCCGGTGACGACCCGAGCAACCACAGCCGCGGCACGTTCCCGCCCCGCACCGGCACCGCCACCGTGTCCGCCGGGTCGAGCAGCCCCTGCAGCTCCACGAGCTGCTCGCGGTAGGGCCGGTCGGTGCGCCGCAACGTCCTCACCACGTGCGGCGCCCCTCCCGGCGCACGCCCGATGCCGAGGTCGATGCGGCCGGGGTGCAACGCCGCGAGCGTCCCGAACTGCTCGGCCACCACGAGCGGCGGGTGGTTGGGCAGCAACACGCCACCCGAGCCGACTCGCAACCGCGAGGTGAGCGCCGCCAGGTGCGCCACCAGCACGGCGGGGGAGGAGCTGGCCACCCCTCGCATCCCGTGGTGCTCCGGCACCCAGTACCGGTGGTACCCCAGGTCTTCGGCCAGCTCCGCCAGCTCCGCCGTGTGGCGCAACGCCTCCCGCGGGGTCGACCCCTGCACGACCGGCGAGGTGTCGAGCACCGACAACCGGATCCCCATGCCGTGCACACTAAGACGATGCGCATCGAACGGCTCGACCACCTCGTGCTCACCGTCGCGGACCTGCGGGCCACGATCGACTTCTACGTGGGCGTGCTCGGCATGCGGGAGGTGACCTTCGGCGAGGACCGCAAGGCCCTCGCGTTCGGCCAGAGCAAGATCAACCTGCACGAGGCGGGCCACGAGTTCGAGCCCAAGGCCCGCCACGCCGTGCCCGGCAGCGCCGACCTGTGCTTCGTCACCGAGACCCCGCTCGACGAGGTGCTCGCCACCCTCACCGCGCACGACGTGCCGGTGCTGGAAGGCCCGGGCGACCGCGCCGGCGCGCTCGGGCGGATCCGCAGCGTGTACGTCCGCGACCCCGACGGCAACCTCGTCGAGATCAGCAACTACCTGAACTAGCAGCGTTCCCCGGTCTGCCCCTGGAGTGGAACGAGCCCGGCTTGTTTCACACGTAGAACGCAAGTTCTACCGTGCGAGAACCGCCAGCTCGGCCAGTCTCCGCGCGCGGGGGATCGCCTTGCCCGGCGCGGCGCCCAGCAGCATCCGCACGAGCACACCCTCGTAGACCAGGGTGACGTCCTCGACGACCTCGTCCACCTCGTCGAGCCCCTCCGCGAGCTCGGTGAGCCGCCGCATGAGGTGCTCCTTGTGCGCACGGGCCACCGCGACGGCCGGATGCCCCGCCGGCAGCTGCAGCAACCCGGCCACCTGCGCACAGCCCTGGTCAGCGGTCCGATCGCGGTACCACTCCTGCAGCGCGTCGAACACCGACAGCACCCGGTGCAGAGGTGTCGCGGCGTCCGCGGCCACCCGTTCCCAGGTCGCCCGCCACAGGTGGTCTCGCCGCCGCAGGTACGCCTCGACCAGGCCGTCCTTGCCGCCGAAGTTCTTGTAGACCGACCCCAGAGCCACCCCGGCGCGCTCCACGACGGCATCCACACCGGTGTTCGCGATGCCGTCGCCGTAGAACAGCTCGTCGGCCGCGACGAGGATGCGTTCTCGCGCTGGTCGGGTCATGGGGTTATCGTAGAAGTAGAACCGCAGTTCTACCAACCCGAGGAGGAACGTGGGCAGGCAGGTGGCACTGATCGGCGCGGGCACGGCACTCGTCGGGGTGAGCTACGGGTTCGCCAGATTCGCCTACGGCCTGTTCGGGCCCGTGTTCCAAAAGCAGTTCGCGCTCGACTCCACCCTGCTCGGCGTCATCGGCGCCGGCAGCTACGTCGCCTACGGCGGCGCGATCATCGCGGGCTTCGTGCTGACGAACCGCTACGGCCCCCGCCGGGTCGCCGCCGCGGCCGGAGCACTCGCCACGGCCGGCACGGCACTCGTCGCGGCATCGACGAACGGCACGACGCTCGCGGCCGGCATCCTGATCGCGGGCACCAGCACCGGCCTCGCCTCACCGCCGATGGCCGAGGCGATCGCCCGCACCGTCGAGGCCGGCCGCCAGGACCGCGCGCAGTCGGTCGTCAACGCCGGCACCGGGATCGGCGTGCTGTTGTCCGGTCCCATCGCCATGCTGCTGCTGGACGACTGGCGGCTGGCGTGGGCGACGTTCGCGGTGCTCTCGGCGGCGGTCACGGTCTGGGTCCTCACGACGGTGCCGCGCGGAGCGGGCACGACCGGGCGCGAGTCCGGCCGCCTCCTCCCGCCCGGCGCCACCCCGATGCTGCTGGCCGCGTTCCTGCTCGGCCTGGCGAGCTCGGCCGTGTGGACCTTCGGACGTGACGTGGTTGAAACCGGGCCGACCGTCGCCACGATCATGTGGTCGCTGATCGGTGCGGCGGGCCTGCTCGGCGCGTTCAGCGGGCACCTGACCGGCAGCATCGGCCTGCGCACCTCGTGGACCGTCGTGCTCGTCCTGATGTCAGCCGCCACCGCGACGCTGGCGCTGTGGCCGGCCGGCATCGTGCTGACGCTCACCGCCGCTGCCGTGTTCGGTGCCTCGTACATCGCGCTGAGCGGCCTGGTCCTGGTGTGGAGCACCCGCGTGCACCACGACCGACCGGCGACCGGCGTCGGCACGTCGTTCCTGATGATCGCCGCCGGCCAGGCCGTCGGCGCACTGCTGGCCGGTGTGGTGATCGACCACTTCGGCCACGTCAGCGCGTTCCTCGCCGCCGTCGTCGCCGGGCTGCTCGGCGCCGCGCTCCGGCCTGCCCGGACGATCAGTTCGACCGTGGGAGCCACCGCACCACTACGGTGATCAGGCATGGACTCCGTGCACGGGCCGGGACGTGTCGAGGGACGGGTGCTCGTCGGCGTCGTGGTCGCCGCGCTGCTGGTGACCGGCCTGCTCGCGAAGTCGCCCGGCACGTGGGCGCTCGAGGTCGTCTGGGTGGTCGCCGGCCTGCCGCTGGTGATCGCGCTGCACAAGAAGTTCCCGCTGACCAGGCTGCTGTGCTGGCTGCTGGTGTTCCACGCGCTGGTGCTCTGCTACGGCGGCCAGTACACCTACGCGGAAACGCCGCTGGGGGAGTGGTTCCAGAACTGGCTCGGCACGCAGCGCAACAACTACGACCGCTTCGCCCACGTGGTCCAGGGCTTCGTGCCCGCGATCGCGGTGAGGGAGGTGCTGCTGCGCCGGACGCCGTTGCGGCCGGGCGGCTGGGTCGCGTTCCTCAGCACGTGCGTGTGCCTGGCGATCAGCGCGTGCTTCGAGTTCGTCGAGTGGTTCAGCGCGCTCATCCTCGGCGCGCGCGCTGACGACTTCCTCGGCACTCAGGGCGACCAGTGGGACACCCAGTGGGACATGTTCCTGTGCCTGTGCGGCGCCGTCATCTCGCTGCTGGTGTGGCGCCGGATCCACAACCGGCAGCTGGGGCTCACCTCACGCGTGCACACGTCTGGCTAGATGACCCGCCACCATCGCGTTGACCACCTCGGGACGCTCGGTGGTCAGCAGGTGCGCGGCATCCGGCACGACCGTGAACAACGAGCCGGGAATCCCGTCGGCGACCGCCCGCACCATGTCCACCGGCGTTGCCGGGTCCTCCGCGCCCGCGAGCACCAGCGTCGGCGTGGTGATCCGGCCCAGCTCGGCCCGCACGTCGAACGCGCCGATGGCCTCGCAGCACCCCGCGTAGCCCTCCGCCGAGGTGGCCAGCAGCATCTCGGCGAGCCGCTCCGCCTCCTGGGGCCGGTGGCAGGCGAACGAGTGGGTGACCCAGGTGCCCAGCCGGGACGGCAACATCGCCGCCGTGCCCTCCGCGCGGACCACCGCCGCGCGCTCGGCCCACGACGGCGGGTCGCAGAACTGTGCCGCCGTGGCACAGACTGTGAGCGTTATCAACCGGTCGGGGTGGTGCAGGGCGAGCCACTGCCCGATCGCGCCGCCGATCGAGACGCCGAGGTAGTGGCAGCGCCGCACGCCGAGGTGGTCCAGCACCTCCACGACGTCACCGGCCAGGTCCGCCATCGAGTACGGTCCCGGCTCCACCGGCGAGCGGCCGTGCCCGCGCAGGTCGAACCTGACCACGCGGTACCGGTCGGCCAGCCCGTCGACCTGCGCGTCGAACATGGTGAGGTCCGTGCCCAGCGACGGGCCGAGCACCAGCACCTCGGCGTCCTCCCGGCCGGCGACGGCGTAGTGGATCACGGGCGCTCCTCTGGTCGGCGTAGCAGTCAGCATGCACCGCGGCCTCGGGTCGCCGCGAGCGCTGGACGGACCAGTGCTCCGCCGTCCACAAAGGACTTCGGCCGTGGTTCGTCCCGATTGCCCCGGTTTGTCAGTGCGAGCGATCCAGGACCTCGATCACAGCAGGGCCGTCGTCTCCTGTCACGGAAACAGTGCCAGTTGAGACGGTGAGACGTGCCGGTCGCCGGCTGTGGCGTGCCGACCCGGCCGTTCCCGCACCGCCGCAATTCCACGAGCGCGGGCAATGTGCAACCGTCCGCCAGGTTGACAGTGTGCGTCCAGTTCCCAACTGTCGCAAGAAGTTGGCATTACCTTCACTTCTGGGCCGCCAGGTCGGACGGGTGCTGCGCCAGCGGCGTCACCTGGACGGTCATGAACTCCCACAGCGGCAACGACGACAGCACCGCGTGCAGCTCGTCGTTGGTCGGCACGTCGAAGACGCTGATGTTGCTGTACCGCCCGACCACCCGCCACAGGTGCGGCCAGACGCCGAGGCGTTGCAGCTCAAGCGCCCGTTCCTTCTCCGCGGCCACCAGCTCGGCCCGCCGGGCCGGGTCGAGGTCGTGGGGGAGCGAGACGTCCATCTGCACGTGGAAGAGCACGTGTTTCACCTCCTGGTGAGGGCCCTGACCGCGGCGGGGTCGAGCTCGATGCCGAGTCCGGGGCCGTCGGGCAGCCGCAGGGTGCCGTCGACGTAGCGCAACGGCGTGGTCAGCAGCTCCTCGCGCATGAGCAGCGGTCCGAACAGCTCGCTGCCCCACGTCACGGCGGGCGAGGCGCACGCCAGGTGGAGCGACGCCGCTGTGCCGACCGGGCTCTCGATCGAGGTGCCGCCGTGACAGGGAATACCCGCCGCGGCCGCGATCGAAGCGATGGCCGCGCTCGCCCGCAGACCACCCGACTTGGTGGTCTTGAGCGAGAACACGTCCGCCGCCCGCGAGGTGGCCAGGCGCAGCGCGTCCGACGGCGTGCGCAGCGACTCGTCGGCCATCACCGGGACCGGCAGCGCGCGGTTGATCTCCGCCAGCCACTCCACCTCCGCGCCCGGCACCGGTTGTTCCACCAGCTCCACGCCCGCGTCGACGAGCTTCGGCAGGTACGTCAACGACGTCAGCCGGTCCCAGCGCGCGTTGAGGTCGACCCGCACCCCGGCCACACCGCGCAGTTTCTCCGCCACCGCACACACCCGCGCGACGTCGTCGGCCGGGTCCTGCGCGCCCATCTTGAGCTTGAAGCTGCGGTGTCCCTCGTCGAGCTTCGCCATCGCCTCCTCGATCACGACCGGCGCGGGTTCGGTGCCCAGCGCCCACGTCACCGCGATCTCGGTGCGCGCGAGCCCGCCGAGCAACGTGTGCACCGGGACACCGAGAGAGCGCGCCCACGCGTCGTGCAACGCGACCTCGACGGCGGCCTTGGCGTACAGGTTGGCGTTCACGACGTCGTTGACCGACCGCAGGATCCCGGCGATGTCGTCGACCCGGCGGCCGAGCAGCAGCGGGGCGATGTAGTGGTCGACGACGACCTTCATGGTCTCGACCGACTCACCGCCCCACCACGGCCCGCCCGGCACGACACCCTCGCCGGTCCCGACCACCCCGCCCGCGGTGCGGACCTGGACGAGCAGCACGGGCTGCGCGTCCATCCCGGTGCGGGCGAAGCGGTGCGGGCGGACGAGCGGGACGTCCAGCAGGACGGTGTCGACGCCGTCGATCCGGTCGCTCACACCGGCTCCAGCACGAAGTCGTACTCGGCCACCTGGCCGGCCGGGGTCAGCACCAGCTCCGGTTTCACCGCCTCGGCGACGTCGCTGTCGACGTACTGCCCGCCGGCGAAGTAGAGCTGCGTGGTGATCGGCCGGTGTCCCGGTGCGCGCACGATGAGGTGCAGGTGCGCGGGCCGCCACGGGTGCCAGCCCGCCGCGTCGACCAGCCGCCCGGTCGGCCCGTCGGTCGGGATCCGGTACGGCGCGGGCTGCACCGTCGTGATCTCGAACCGGCCGTCGGAGTCGGTCATGACCACCGCGCGCAGGTTTCCGTCCGGGACACCGGGGGCGAAACCCGAGTAGTAGCCCCGGGCGTCGGCGTGCCAGATGTCCAGCTCGGCCTCCAGCGGCGCTCCGGTGAGGTCGACCACCCGGCCGGAGAACACCAGCGGGTCACCCTGCTCGTCCGGACGCATCGGCAGCGTCGCCACCGAGCCCAGCCGCTGCTGGTCCGGCAGGTAGTACGGCCCGAGGATGGTGCCCTTGGTGCCGTCCTGGGTGCGCGCGGCGACCTCCTCGACGACGTGCTCGACGAACACGTCCAGGAACAACGGCCACTCGCCGCCCTCGCCGACGTCCATCAGCCACTGCTTCGCGGCCTGGAACTCGGGGTAGGTGACGTCGTGCGCGCGGATCGCCTCGTGCACGCCCCGCAGCACGGCGGTGACCACAGTGGACACCCGCTCGGCCGGGATGTCGACGGAAGTGCGTGCGGCGGAACGGAAGTTGGCGCTCGCGGCGGCACCGGAGTCCGCTGCGGCGGGGGTCTCAACGGCAGTCATCGGAAGGTCACCGTCCGTTCAACAAGGTCGCGCCGGGGTTGTACAGGTCGGGCACCCGCCAGCCGTCGAGGTCGTACTCGGCCATGCACTGCTCGGCGAAGCCCTTCATCTCCTCCGCCGTGCCGGACTGCTGCGCGGCGAACAACATCTCCGCGCGCACGCCCTCGTGGTTGCCGGAGTAGTTGCGTTCGTAGAGCTCGTGCCGGCCGCCGAACTCGCTGCCGACCGAGTCCCAGATCAGCTTCATGAGCTTCACCCGCTCGACCGCGTCCATGCCGTTCGAGCCGCGCACGTACTTGTCCAGGTACGGCCGCACCTCGTCGGAGGCGAAGTCCTTGGCGCTCGACGGCAGGTAGATCAGCGCGGAACCCAGGTCCTGCAGGATGATCTCGCGGATCCGCGGGTAGCCGACCGTCATGAACCACCGGTAGGCCAGGCCGAAGTCCAGGTGCGGCAGCACGGCGCCGTCGATCCACGCGTCCGGCTTCGCGCACATGGCCTCGGACAGCGCCCAGAACAGGTTGCGCCACCCGATGACCTCGCCGACGCGGGTCTGGATGCCGCGGAAGTCCTTGGTGCCGGTGGCTTCCACGCCCTTGAGCAGCAGCCCGGCCAGGAAGTCGAGCTTGACCGCGAGCCGGGTGACGCCGTGGAAGGTGAAGCGGTGCAGGAAGCCGGAACCGGGGAAGAACGTGCTGGCCTTGTCCGCGTCGCCGTAGATGAAGACGTTCTCCCACGGGATCTTCACCCGGTCCAGCACGAAGATCGTGTCGTTCTCGTCGAAGCGGGACGAGAGCGGGTAGTCGAACGGGCCGGTCGTGGCGTCCACGTTGGCGGCGTAGGAGTTGCGGCAGATCAGCTTCATGCCCGGCGCGCCCATCGGCACCGTGCACACCAGCGCGAACTCGCGCTTCTTGATCGGCAGTCCGTAGTGGGCGATGAAGTTGTAGTTGGTGATCGCGCTGCCGGTCGCGACCACTTTGGCACCGCTCACGATCAGGCCGTCGTCGCGCTCCTCCTCGACGTGCATGAACACGTCACGGACCTCATCGGGGTCGCGGTCGCGGTCCACCGGCGGGTTGATGATCGCGTGGTTCCAGTACAGGACCTTCTCCTGCGACTCCTGGTACCAGCGCCGGGCGTTGTCGGCGAAGGGGGAGTAGAAGTCGGCGTTCGCGCCGAGCGTGCCGAGGAAGGCGGCCTTGTAGTCGGGGCTGCGGCCCATCCACCCGTAGGTCATCCGCGCCCACTCGGCGATCGCGGCGCGGTCGGCGTAGAGGTCGGCGCTGCTGCGCGGCGTGCGGAAGAACGGGTGCGTGAAGCCGCTGCTGCCGGTGTCGGTCGGCGCGGTCAGCACGGCCTGCCTGTCCGGGTCGTGCAACGCGTCGTACAGGCGGGCGGTCATCCGCACCGAGTTGCGGAACGCCGGGTGCGTCGTGACGTCGCCGACCTTCTCGCCGCCGAGGAAGACCTCCCGTCCGTCCCGGATGGACTCGACGTACTCCTCACCGGTCATCGGCCGGGTGGTCCGCTGCTGTTGCTGGGTGGTCATCTTCAACCCTTCGTCGTGGAGGCGGCGGTGCGCCGCAAGGGGGTGAAGCTGGAGCCGAACCAGCCGGTGTCGAGGCTGTCGGCGCAGATGTGCCAGTGGTTGTCCGGTTCCGCGAGCGAGCGGAACGCGCCACCGAAGAACAGCAACGGGTCGGCGTCGCTGATCTCGATCCCGGCGACCTCACCGATGACGATGAGGTGGTCGCCGCCGTCGTAGGTGCGCCACGGCCGGCAGGAGATGGTCGCGGCGGTGCCGAGCAGGACCGGCGCGGTCGGTCCCTCCGCCCAGCGCGGTGCCTCGCCCTGGGGGCGGCCCGCGAAGGTCATCGCGGTGTCGAGCTGGTCGTGTGCCAGCACGTTGACGGCGAACGGCGCGTCGTCGAGGAAGCGGCAGGCCTTGGACCTGCGGGTCAGCGTGACCTGGCACAGCGCCGGGTCGAGGGAGACGGCGGTGAAGGCGTTGACGGTGGCGCCGTGGGGCTCGCCGTCGTCGTTGCGGCAGGTCACGACCGTGACGCCGGTGGCGAACCGGCCGAACGCGGTGCGAATGGTGCGGTGGTCGAGCGTCATCACCCGCTCCTTCTGTACGCTGTGCGTACAAGCTGCACGCTCTGCGGTTACATGAGGGTGCACCTGCGGCCGGGTGCTGTCAACGGGGAAAGATGGGGCGATGGACGAGCGCGACTACATCCAGAGCATCGAACGGGGCTTCGCGGTGCTGCTCGCGTTCGACGAGGAACGGGTCACCCCGACCCTGGCGGAGCTGGCCGCCGCGACCGGGTTGTCCCGGCCTGCGGTGCGCCGGATTCTCCTCACGCTGCAACGTCTCGGCTACGTCGCGGCGAACGGCGGCCGGTGGTCGCTGACCCCGCGCGTGCTGAGCATCGGGCAGCACTACGCGGCCTCGCACGGGATGATCGAGATCGCGCAGCCGCACCTGCTCGACCTCTCCACCCGAACGGCCGAGTCGGCCTCGCTCGCCGCGCTCGACGGCCACCACGCCGTCTACGTCGCCCGCGTGCCGGTGCGGCGGATCATGAGCATCAACGTGTCGGTCGGCACCCGGCTGCCGGTGCACGCCACCTCGATGGGCCGGGTGCTGCTGGCGTGGGCACCGGACGCCGTGGTGGACGAGGTGATCGCGCAGGGGCTGCCCGAGCTGACCAAGCACACCGTCACGGACCCGGCGGAGTTCCGCGGTGCGTTGCGGCAGGTGCGGTCCGACGGCTGGTCGATCGTCGCCGAGGAGCTGGAGATCGGGCTGCTGTCGGTGTCCGCGCCGGTGCGCGACCGGTCGGGCGAGGTCGTGGCGGCACTGGCGTCGTCGACGTCGGTGGGCCGGTCGACGGTCGAGGCGCTGCGGACGGACGTCGTGCCCGTGCTGGTGGAGACGGCCGCGCGGATCAGCGCCGACCTCGGGCACACGGCGTCAGCGCGGCACGAGGGCTTCTACTGAGCCAGGGGCCACACCTCGACAACGCCGTGGCCCACCGCGCACGGCGTCCCCGACACCATCTCGACAACCTCGTCCAGCGTGTCGGCCTCGATGATCGCGAACCCGGCGACCGGGAGCGCGGAGGTCATGAACGGTCCCTGCGCGACGGACAGGCCGTCGTGGTTGCGCACCTGCAGCGGCGTGCCGGCGACACCCATCTCGACGCCCTGGTCGCGCAGGCTGGCGTCGTGGGCGTGGGCGGCGTCGCGGACGGCGGGATCGGTGCGGTCGTAGCCGGCGCGGTCGCCGTACCCGATGGTGATGAACCTCGGCATGGTCGCCTCCTGTCGTCGTTGTCCGGATACCGACCGACGGGAGGCGGCAAACTCATCGGCGAGCACCTCTACGTCTGGATGTCGCCGCAACTCATTGGTAGCCGCGGATCTGGCAGAACACCTGCGCCAGATCGCTGTCCCGGGCGTCGAACAGCTCACCGCCGGTCAGCGTCGCCACCTCACGCATCTGCGACTCGGCCGCCTCACCGAACAGGATCGGGAACACCCGTATCTGCCTTCCGGCCGCGAACGCGGTGAAGTCGGCGAGCGAACGACCGGTGTTGCTCTCGCCGTCGGTCATCAGCACGATGCTGAGGAACCGGTCGGTGCCGGTCAGCTCGTCGTAGGCGCGGACCAGGCTGTCGTAGACGGCGGTGTCCCCGGCGGCGACGAGCCCGTCGATCGCGCCGCGGATGGCGTCCCGTGACGGCTGCGGGTTCTGCGCGTCGACGGTGAACGCGCGCACCGGCAGCGGTGCGTGGTTGAACGGCAGCAGCACCACGTCCTCGCGGCTGCGGAACCGGCAGTACTTGCCCGTCAACGAGGTGTCGACGCCGGTCAAGGTGCTCAGCGACCGCTTGAGCGCCGCGAGCCGTTCGCCCTGCATGGAGCCGGACGTGTCGAGCACGTACACCGTGCGCGACGGCCGGCGCAGGCGGTCGAAGTACGCGGTGAGCAGCGCGTCCACCGCGTCCCTGGTGCCGGGGAACGGAAGTTCGCTCAGCTTGTCGGGAAACCCCTGCGGCAGCGCCACTCCCGGCACCGCGGCCCGCCGGGAGGTCAGCTCGGTGATCTTGCGCTGGGTGTCGGGGAACCGCAGGAACTCGCTCAGCCGCTTGTGCGCGTCCCTGGCGGCGTCGCCGGAACCGCCCAGCAACGTCAGCGGGTAGTCGGCGCTGATCACGCCGTCGCGCGGGTAGATCAGCGTGAGCGGCTCGGTGAGCTTGCCCGACTTGTTCAACGCCACCAGCGACGCCTCGTAGTTGACCAGCCCGTCCAGCTCGCCGCGACCGGTGAACGCGTCGGTGAGCCAGCCGGACGAGCCGGCGGTGAGGCGTTGCGCGGCGAAGAAACCGGCCAGCTGCGGTGCCACCCGGTCGATCGCGGCGGTGTCCAGGGCGCGGCCGCTGCCGTCGAGCGCCGAGGCGATCGCGACCAACGCCGAGAAGCCGGTGTTGGACGCGGCCGGGTCGGTCATGGCGAACGTGAACTCGCCCCTGCCCGCCGCGGCGGCGATCTCCAACCAGCCGACCTGCCTCGCACCCCAGCCGAGCCGGTCGGCCACGGACCTGCGCAGGCCCAGCACGACCGGCGAGCCCATGATCCGGGTGGAGGTGCCAAGGCGTTGGCGTGCCTCGGGAACCGTCTCCAGGTACCGGGTCGAGGAGAACCACAGCGCGTCGAAGTTGCCGTCCGCCTTGCCGTCCGCGACGGTCTGCGCGCCCTCCAGGCTGCCGGTGAAGGTCATCTTCACCGTGACACCGGTGGCGCGCGCGGCCTCGTCGAGGACCGGCCGCAGGTCGGCGAGCTCGCTGCCGGCCAGCACGCGCAACGTCGTGGCCGGCCCGCTCACGTCCGGCAGCGGTGTGGGGGTCGGCTGCGGCGGCGCGCTCGTGCACGAGGCCAGCACCAGCACCAGTGCGAGGCACAGACGCTTCACTTCGCGCACCTCTGGGCGTTCTCGGTGGTGGGCGTGAGGGAGGCGAGCATGGTCTCCAGCACCTCGTAGGAGGGCGACTCGACCACCTCCACCGGCGGCTTGCGCTTGCTGACCGGGCTGTCGACCGGCCGTTCCGGGCGGAACCCGTGCTCGGCGGCGAGCTTGGCCAGCTCCTGGTCCTCGCGCAGCGCCTGCCCGACCCGGCGGCCCGCGTCGGAGATCGGGATCAAGGTGTGCCGCGAGTAGACCGTCGGCTTCGGGAACATCAGCACCATCTCATCGGACAGCCCCGGCTTCTGGCCCGGCGCCTCCGCCACGAACTGCGCCTCGTAGACCAGCGCGAGCGGGATCCGGCCGACGCCGTCGACGAGGTAGTAGTTGAACAGCACCTGGCTCGTCTCCGGTTTGTCGCCCTGGTCGAAGATCAGCCGGCAGAGGTCGGGCAGCAGCTTACCCACCTGCTCGGGCGTGGTCACCACGGACCCGCCGTTGGCCACGTGCGACACGATCGACAGGAACATGATCGCGGAGTTGGAGTCCTGCGGGTCGGTGGTGCGCAGCAGGACCGTCTTGCGCTGCGGGTACTCGGTGTTGCCCGGCAGCTGGTCCCACGCGGTGCTCTTGCGGGCGAGCTCGACGAGCGCGGCGACGTCCACGACATCGCGGTCGCCGCTGCGCTGGATCACGCCCGCGCGGGTCAGCACCTCGACGATCGGCTTGAACGTCGCGACCGCCATCGGTGAGGAGAACGGCGTGAAGGAGTCGGTCACCTTCAGCTCGTCCATGATCTTCTGCGCCGCCGGGGTGCTGCCGGGGAACGCGAAGCCGTAGCCGTTGCCCTTGAGCGCCAGCACCATCTCCCGCGAGCCGCGTGAGTCGACGGTCACCTTGAGGCCCGCGCACGCGAGCCGGTCGCGCACCCGCTGGTCGGCGAAGAACGCCTCCTTCTCCGACCCGATCACGCCGCGCACGTCGGTGACGTCGGAGCGGCAGTCGGCCGCCGGCCGGGCCGAGTACCGGTCGAGCACCACGAACCCGACGGTGGCGATCAGCACCACGCCGAGTGCGATCGAGACGTACCTGACGAACCGCAGCCTGTCCCGCCGCGCCATCGTTCCTCCGAGCCTTCGGTTGCGGGTGAGACGTCCGGCCGGTGCCGACCGGTTCCGGTCACGGCCGGTTCAGGTTCTCGGTGGCGTCCTGGCTGGTGTCGCCGCCCAGGACGCCGAACGCGATGAGCAGGCCCGCCGCCGCGAGCGCCACCGGCGTCACCGGCCGCCACACTCCGTCGACCAGGCCGTTCAGCACGAGCGCCAGCCCGCGGCCCCGGTCAGCGCGGCGACCGCACCCCAGACCAGACCGCGCGGCGCGCGTTTCGGCGGAGGCGGGGTGTCCCGGACGGCGGGCATGATGATCGTGTCGATCGCCGCCCGCGCCGCCGCGCCGAGCTCGCCGGCGGACTGGTAGCGCTGCTCGCGGTCTTTGGCCAGACCTTTCAGCACCACCTGCTTGAGCGCCGGTGGCACGTGGTCGGGCAACGGGTCCGGCTCGTCGAGCACGTGCGCGGTGAGCACACCCATGTCGTTGTCGCGCACGAACGGTCTGCGCCCTGCCAAGCACTCGTAGAGCATCACGGCCAACGAGTACACATCCGCGCGATGATCGGCCTTCTGCCCGGACTGCAACCGTTCGGGCGCGATGTAGCCGGGCGTGCCGACGATCTGGTCGAGCCGGGTCACCGGGGGAGCACCGCCGGTGTCGATCGGCTGCGCGATGCCCCAGTCGAAGAGCCACGCGTGGTCGGCTCCGCGCCGCGCCCCCGGCTCCAGCATCACGTTGGACGGCTTGACGTCCCGGTGCCGCAGGTCCTCGCGGTGCGCCGCGTCCAGCGCCGACCCGATCTGCTCGACGATGGTCACCGCGCGCTCCGGTGCCAGCGGCCCCTGCTCGATCACCGAGGCGAGGTCGATGCCGTTGATGTAGCGCATGACGAAGTAGGGCGGGTCGTCGGTCGAGTAGTCGTAGACCGGCAACACGTGCGGGTGGTCGATCTGCGCCGCCAGCCGGCACTCCAGCCGGAACCTCCTGGCCAGCTCCGGATCCCGCAACGCCTCGTCGTTGGACAGCAGCTTCAGCGCCACCCGGCGCCCGGTGCGGGAGTTGACGGCGAGGTACACCTCACCCATGCCGCCGCGGCCCAGCAGTTGCTGCAACTCGTAGGAGCCGAACTGGTTGGACACCGATCACCCCGCTGCGCGGCCCGTCCTGGACGCGGTGATCGTACGTCGCGCACCCGGCCCGCGGTCAGGCTTCGGTCATACACCTGTCACGCCGTCCACGCCCTCGCGCAGGAAGTCGGCATGACCGTTGTGCCGCGCGTACTCGTGGCACATGTGGTGCATGACCAGTCGCAGCGAAACGTGCTGCTCCCAGCGCGGCTGGTAGGCGATGACGTCCAGTGACTCGGCTTCGCGCTCGATCCTGCGCGCGTGCTCGACTTCGTCCTGCCACGCCGCGAAAGCCTCGTCGCGCGTGGCACCGGTCGCGTCGTAGGCGACCTGGTAGTCGTTCTCCGCCGACCAGACGTTGGTGATGTCCTCGCCGTTGACGACCTTGCGGAACCACGTGCGCTCGACCTCGGCCATGTGCCGGACGAGGCCGAGCAGGCTGAGCGTGGAGGGCGGCATGGACCTCTGCCGCAGCTCGTCGTCGGACAGGCCCTCGCACTTGAGCGCGAGGGTGGCGCGGTGGAAGTCGAGGAACGCTCGCAACGTCTCGCGCTCGTCCCCGGTCAGCGGCGGCTCTGGTCGGTCGATCATGGTCCGAGTGTGCCAGGGTCCGCTCGTGGGACCGCTCTCATGGCGCGTGCCACAGCGCTCGTTGTCACTGGTCGGCGCTACGGTGGACGGCGAGAGAACGGAGTGGCTGATGACGCAGCTCGAGCAGGCCGAGTCGGCGTTCGCGGCCGCGCGCCCGAGGCTCTTCGGCATCGCGTACCGGATGACCGGCAGCGTGGCCGACGCCGAGGACCTCGTGCAGGAGGTGTGGTTGCGCTGGCAGACCGCCGACCGCGCCGCGGTTCTCAACCCGGAGGCCTACCTGGCCACGGCGATCACCCGCCTGGCGATCAACGAGAGCCAGACCGCCCGCGCCCGCCGCGAGACCTACGTCGGCCCGTGGCTGCCCGAACCCGTCGACACCGCCGCCGACCCGCAGCTCGGCGCCGAGCAGGGCGCGGTGCTGGAGCTGGCGGTGTTGCTGCTGCTCGAAAAGCTCACCCCGACCGAACGCGCCGCCTACGTCCTGCGCGAGGCGTTCGACTACCCGTACCGCGAGATCTCCGAGATCGTGCAGACCACCGAGGTCGCCGCCCGCCAGCTGGTCAGCCGCGCCCGCAAACACCTCGCCGACTCCCGCCGCACCCCGGTGGCGCCCCAACGGCAACGCGAGCTGCTGGAAGCCTTCGTCGCCGCCGCCCAGGCCGGTGACCTGGCCGGCCTGGAGAAGCTGTTCGCCGCCGACGTGGTCAGCTGGTCCGACTCCAACGGCGCGGTCCGGGCGGCCGGTCGCCCGCTCCACGGCGCGGCGTCGCTGGCCAAGATCTTCGCGGCGTGGGCACCGACGTTCTGGACCCCGCGGGACGTCTCGTACGTCGAGGCGAACGGGCAGTGGGCGATCAGGCTGCAGCGCGAGGGCGAGGTGTACGGCGTGATCACCGTGACCGCCTCCGAGGAGGGCATCGACCAGGTGATGTGGTTGGTCAACCCCGAGAAGCTCGGCCAGTTCGCCTGACCCTGTCACAACCGCGGAGGCTGTCCTGTCTCAGCTCGTGAACGCCCGCACACGACGGGCTCACGGGAGGGACGGACCATGAGGATCGTTGTCATCGGCGGCACCGGCTTGATCGGCAGCCAGGTCGTCAAGCGGCTGGGCGAGCACGGCCACGAGGCGGTGGCGGCGTCCCCCGGCAGCGGCGTCAACACCGTCACCGGCGAGGGCGTCCAGGAGGTCGTGCAGGGCGCCGACGTGCTCGTCGACGTCTCGAACTCGCCCTCGTTCGCCGACGAGGACGTCATGAACTTCTTCACCACCGCCACGACCAACCTGACCGAGGCAGCGAAGGAAGCCGGCGTCGGGCACTACGTCGCACTGTCGATCGTGGGCACCGACGAGCTGCCGGACTCCGGCTACCTGCGGGCCAAGGTCGCGCAGGAGAAGCTCATCACCGAGTCCGGACTCACGTGCTCGATCATCCGCGCCACGCAGTTCTTCGAGTTCGCCGGCGCCATCGCGAACTCCGCGACCGTCGACGGCGTGGTGCGCCTGCCCCACGGCGGCGTGCAGCCGATCGCCGCGGCCGACGTGGCCGCGGTCGTGGCCAGGACGGCCGCGACCGAACCGGTGAACGGCGTGCTGGAGATCGGTGGGCCGGAGGAGCTCACGATGGACGGGTGGATCCGCACAGTGCTGACCCAGCGCGGCGACGAGCGCCGGGTCGTGCACGACCCGGCGGCGCAGTACTTCGGCACCGTGCTGACCGGCAGGCAGCTGGTGCCCAACGCGGGCGCGCAGCTGCAGCCGACCAGCCTGCGGCAGTGGTTCGCGGCGGGCAACTGACCAGTCCACAAGGGACACCGGTGCTCAGCGCGCCGGTGTCCCTTGCGCGTAGCTCCACCGGAACCCTTACCGGTCCCGTTGCGTGTGCGAGCTGGTTGCCGCCGCGTCGAGTGGTGTTCGCCCGGAGGAAGCACTCTTTCCACCAGCGACGGCTAGACACTGTGGGTGCCCACCGCTCGCGCCCGCGCGGGTTCGCGTGTGGACGCGGAGAAGGGAATTCGATGAAGCGATCGACGTTGTCCGTCCTGCTGGCTCTGCTCGTCAGCGTCGTGGCGAGCCCGGTGCCGGGTGCCGTTGCGGCGCCGGGCCGGGTGCAGCCGCTCGAACGTGCGCACGCGCACAACGACTACGAGCACGACCGCCCGCTGGCCGACGCCCGCGACCGCGGGTTCACCTCGGTGGAGGCCGACGTGTGGCTGGTGGACGGTGAGCTTCGCGTGGCGCACGACCTGGCCGACACGCGGCCGGGCCGCACGCTGCGCAGCCTCTACCTCCACCCGCTCGCCCAGACCGTGCGCGCGAACGGGGGTCGCGTCCACCCGCACTGGCGCGGTTCCTTCCAGCTGCTCGTCGACATCAAGAGCGACGGTCCGGCGACCTACCAGGCCGTGGACGAGGCGCTGCGCGAGTTCCGTCCCATGCTGACCCAGTGGGTCAACGGCCACGAACGACGTGGCGCGGTTGAGGTGGTCATCAGCGGGAACCGGCCGCGTGAGGACATGCTCGCCCAGCGGATCCGGCGGGCCGGGTACGACGGGCGGCTGAGCGATCTCGGCAGCGGCGTCCCCGCCACGTTCATGCCGCTCGTCAGCGACAACTGGACGAAGAACTTCACGTGGCAGGGCGTCGGCGCCATGCCCGTGGCCGAGCGGGAGAAGCTTCACGGCATCGTGTCGCAGGCACACGCCGCCGGCTACCGGGTGCGGTTCTGGGCCACCCCGGACGTGGCGGGTGAGGCGCGGAACGCGGTGTGGCGTGAGCTGCTCACGGCCGGCGTCGACCACATCAACACCGACGACCTCGCGGGGTTGCGGGAGTTCCTCCTCGCGAACGACCCGGCTGAGCGCCGCCGGGGCTGACCGAGGGCAGGGCTGCACCGAGGGCAAGGCTGAACTGAGGGCAGGGCTGCACCGATCCGGCGGAGCCCTGCCCACCGCGCAGCTAGTGATGGGCTGCCGGCGGTGTGATCGCCGCGAACAGCTCGGCGGCCGTGCGGGCGACGAGGTCGGCGAAGGTCGCGTCCGGTTCGGCCAGCCAGCGGGACGTGGCACGCCGGGAGATCGCCAGCACCACGTCGATGAGGAAGCGTGCCTCGCCGGGCTCGACGCCGCGCCGCGCGAGTGCCCGCTCCAGCGCGTCGGCGATGCCGGCGAGCTTGATCAGGTCCCGTTCGGCCAGCGCCGGGCTGGCGGCGATCACCTCGGCGCGGCGCAGCAGGAACTCGCGGGAGCGGAAGACCTGGTCGGCGGTGCCGAGCGCGGTCAGCAGCGCCTCGGTCGGCGTGAGACCGGGGTCGGCCGCCTCGACCTGGGCGGCGAGGTGAGTCTCGAGGACGTTGCCGGCGAAGAGGACCTCCCGCTTGTCGGGGAAGTAGCGGTAGAAGGAGCGCTCGGTCAGACCGGCGCTGCGCGCGATCTGCGCGACCGTGGTGCGCTCGAACCCCTGCGTCTCGAACAGGTCGAGCGCCGCGCGTTCCAGCCGGCCTTGTGCGTCGGACTCCCATCTGGGCATGCAGGCCAGGATATGACAGCAGACGCTGTCATCACGGTGCTAGGTTCGATGACAACAGATGCTGTCATCACTGGGAGATCATCGTGAGAGCTCTTCAGTTCGACCGGTTCGGTGCTCCGGACGAGATCGTGCTGCGCGAAGTTCCGCAGCCGCACCCCGGACCGGGGCAGATCCGGATCGCCGTACGTGCGTGCGGCCTGAACCCGGCCGACTGGGCGGTCGTCGACGGCCTGCTCGCCGACCGGTTGCCGCCGCTGCCCCGCGGGCTCGGCTTCGAGGTCGCGGGCACCGTCGACGTGCTCGGCCAGGGTGTCACCGGCATCGAGATCGGCGACCGCGTGTTCGGCCCGGCGGCCTTCGCCGGCCCGACGGCGGGGGCCGCCGAGTACGCGGTGGTGGCGGCCTGGGCCCGCATCCCGGACGGGGTTTCCGACGAGCAGGCCGCCGCGCTGCCGATGGCGGCCGAGACGGCGTGGCAGGCGCTCGACGACCTCGGCGTGGTGCCGGCGAGCTGCTGCTCGTCCACGGCGCGGGTTCCACGGTGGGTGAGGCCGCGGTCCGCTTCGCGTTGCACCGGGTGTCCGGGTGATCGCCACCGCCGGGCCGAGGCGGGCGGCCGCGCTGGAGGCGGGCGCGCGGTCACCGGCTACGGCGACGGCATGGCCGACCGCGTCACCGCGCTGGCCGGCGGGCGCGTCGACCGCCCTGGACGCGGCTCCGACCGGCGGCCGGATCGACCGCGCCGACCAGGCCAGTCCGCACGGGGGAGCGCTGCCGGCCCTGGTCGGGCTGACCGGTGACCCCGACCGCGTCGTCACCGTCTCGGACTTCGCCGCCGCGGCGGAGTTGGGCGTCCGGACCACCGCCATCGAGATGCGCTACGACCGGCTGGACACCTTCGCCCGGCTGGCCGCCGAAGGTGTTCTGGTCGTACCGGTCGCCCGCACCTACCCGCTCGACCAGGTCCAGGAGGCGGCCGAGCTCAGCCGGTCGCGGCGGCCGGGAGGCAAGCTCGTGCTCCTCCCGTGACCGTCGCGGCCGGGCGGGCGTTGTGGAGGGTCGGCCTCCGACCGCCAGGGTCAGTCGTTGCGGGCCTCCAGCGCTGCGGCCACAACTGGACCTGATCAGGTGATCACCGCTTACCGGAAACCTCTGTGGACGGCAGGTCGTCAACGCGCGAACCGGACATAACACCGAAGATGTCAACTCCGGCGTGGATGCTCAAGCCGACCATTTTCCGTGCGCTCCACGACATGCGGCCGATCACGTGATCGCGATCGGAAAAAGATTCACCGTTCCGGCGATCTATCGGTTACCCATGTCATTTGTCCGCCGGTCGCGGTGGAAACCGGTTGTGGGTCTTGATCGTGGCCCAGGCGCCTCCGTGTGTCGCCGGGGGTGGGTCCGGCGTCCCCCACTTCGGTTTCCCGCACCCGCCGCGGAGCGTGGCTACGGTTGCGACACGGATCCGGTCAACACGATGATCCCCCGCCTGGGCCGTGCTATGGAACGATCCGGCATCGCGCGTTCGAGGTCCGGCAGTCCGCGATTCGGCCGTACCGGTTGATCTGTTCGCCGCCTGTGGGAACGCGACCGGGAAAATTCAGATTCGTGATTCCTATGGTTCCGGGGTGCGTCGGGAACACGTTTGGCCGCTGTTCTCGGTGGGTGTTGTCAAAGGCCCTGGACAAGCCGGGACGCCGTGCTATAAAGCGTCCACGTGGGGTGTGTCGTAGCGGAAAGACCATCGGTGGCTGCGCTGAAGGGAACTGGACGGTTGGTGCCGACGGACCATGGTGACGCGCTCGCCGAACTCGTCGGCCTGCTCGCCGAGTGCTCGGCGGGCACAGGCAGACTCGCGCTGGTCAGTGGTGGTCTGACCAGTGGGAAGACGGAGCTGCTCCAGCGGTTCCAGTTGCACGCCGCCGCCTCCGGGGCGTTGTTGCTGACCGCGACCGGCGCGCCGGCCGAGCGTCCTCTGCAGGCAGGTGTCATCGACCAGTTGTTCCACGGCGCCGGGCTGCCGCCGGAAATAGCGGACCGCGTTTCCCACCTCATCACGCCGATCGCCGCGACCGTGAACGAGTCCGGGGCGGACGTGCAGAGCATCCATCATTCCCATGTGCGGCCCGTGCATGAACTGTGTCAAATTCTGCTCGAATTGTCGCGGGAACGCCCGGTCGTGTTGTGCGTGGACGACGTGCAATTCGCCGACAGCTCCTCGCTGCAATTCATCCTCTACCTGAGGCGGCGGATGAGAGCCGGGCGGGTGCTCGTGGTGCTCACCGAGTGGCAGCAGCCGCAGCCGACGCTGCCGCTGTTCCACGTCGAGCTGACCCGGCGGCCACACCACCGCATCCGGCTCGCACCGCTGTCGGAGTGCGGGATCGCCGAACTGCTGCGCGACCGGGTGCCCGATCCCGACGCGCTCGCGCCTGCCTGGCACACCCTCAGCGGCGGCAACCCGATGCTGGTCCGAGCACTGGTCGAAGACTTGGAGGCCGGGCACGAAACCGGTCCCGACCAGGTCGGTCCCGCGTTCAAGCACGCGGTGCTGGAGTGCCTGCACCGCTGGGAAGCGGGGCTGCTCGAGGTCGCGCGCGCCATCGCCGTGCTCGGCGAGGAGCGCACCCCGGTCCTGCTCGGCCGGCTGGCCGGCACCACGCCCGAGGCCGTCGAGCAGGCGGTCGACGTGCTCACGCCGCCGGCCTGCTGCTCGACGGTCGTTTCCGCCACCCGGCGCGGGCCGGCGATCCTCGACAGCACGCCGGGCGCCGAACGGGTGCGGCTGCACGCCCGTGCCGCCGAACTGCTCTACCAGCGGCGCGCGGCGGCCGTGGTGGCCGACCACCTCGTGGCCGCCGGCCCGGTCGCATCGGGCTGGCCGGTCGCCGTGCTGCGCATCGCCGCCGAACAGGCGCTCATGGGTGACGACGTGGCAGCGGCCGTGCGTTACCTGGAACCCGCGCTGCCCGCGGTCGAGCCGGACGAGCGGCTGGGCGTCACCAGCGTCCTGGTCCGGGCGCTGTGGCGGGTCAACCCGGCCGCCGCCGTCGTGCACATGGAACCCCTGCACGAGGCGATGTGGGCGGGCGGGCTGCGCGGCCGGGACGCCATGACCGTCGTGCACCACGCGCTGTGGATCGGGGACGAGGCCACGGCGGTGCGTGCGCTCGCCGTGCTCGACCAGAACCCCGGCATGCTGGACGCGCAGAGCGCGGCCGAGCTGCGGATCGTCTGCCAGTGGTTCCACGGCCTCGACCAGGCGACCGCCGTGGCCACCGACGTGGTGGCCGACGCGGACCCGTGGGTGGCCGCGGCGCAGGCCATCGGCACCTTCTGGACCGCCGAGTTCCACCCCGACGCCATCGCCAGCGCCGAGCACATCCTGCGGAGCTGCCGGCTCGGCGACATGTCGCTGGAGGTCGTGCTCACCGCCCTGCTGATCCTGGTGCACAGCGGCCACCCCGACCGGGCCGAGCGGTGGTGCGACCGGCTCACCGCCGAGGCCGTCCGCGGTGGCGCGGTGACCTGGCAGTCGATCCTGGAGGTCGTCCGAGCCGACATCGCCCTGCGGCGCGGGGAGGTGGTGGTGGCCGCCGCCCGCGCCGAGACCGCACTGGCCCTGCTGCCGCACCAGGGCTGGGGCCTGTCCATCGGCTACCCGCTGGCCGTGCTGCTGGAGGCCAACACCGCGCTGAACCGGCACCGCGTGATCGCCGACGTCATGCGACTGCGCGTGCCCGACGCCATGTTCGCCACCGCCGCCGGCCTGCGCTACCTGCACGCCCGCGGCAACGGCAACCTCGCCGTCGGGCGGGTGCTCGCCGCCATCAGCGACTTCCAGAACTGCGGCACCCGGATGCGCGAGTGGGGCGTCGACCTGCCGGTGCTCGCGCCGTGGCGCTGCGGCCTCGCCCAGGCCAACCTCACCCTCGGCCGCCCGGAGGCGGCTCGCGAGCTGATCAGCGAGCAGATGCTGCTGCCGGCCGGCGACCGCCGCACCCGGCGCGGCGCTGCGGGTCCTCGCCGCCGCGGGCGAGCTCGCCGAGCGACCCGCGCTGCTGCGCGAGGCCGTGCGGCACCTGCGGCGGGCGGGTGACCGGGTCGAGCTGGCCCGCGCCCTGTCCGACCTCGGTGAGGCGCTCGACACCTTGGGGAAGCACGCCGAGGCCCGCGAGCTGTCCTGGATCGCGATGGCCGAGACCGAGGCGTCCGGCTCCGGCGCCACGCCCATCCCGGTCGACTGGGAGGACGGCGACGCCGGAGACAGGCGATCGGTCCTGAGCGACTCCGAGCTGCGCGTGGCCGAGCTCGCCGCGAAGGGCCACACGAACCGCGAGATCAGCGCCATCCTCTACATCACCGTCAGCACCGTCGAGCAACACCTCACCAGGGTCTACCGCAAGCTGGGCATGCGCAGCCGGGCGGACCTGCCGCACCGCCTGCCCCAGCGGACCGGCGCCGGCCCACGGGCCTTCGAAGCCCGAGGGTGACCGTGCACCACCCCGAGTAGAAAGAACCCGCCAATGCCCAACCAGTCCACCTGCCGCGTCTGCGCCGGGACGGTCACCGAGTTCCTCGACCTCGGTCAGCAGCCGCTGTCCGACGCGTTCCGGCTGCCCGAGGACACCTCCGCGGAGTTCACCTACCGCCTCGCCGTGGGCGCGTGCGCGGACTGCGCGATGGTGCAGCTGATGGAGGAGGTGCCCAGGGAGAAGATGTTCCACCAGGACTACCCCTACCTGTCCCAGGGGTCCGCGGTGATGCGCGAGCACTTCCGCGCCCTGGCCGAGCGGTTCCTGAGCACCGAGCTGGCGGGCGAGGACCCGCTCGTGGTCGAGCTGGGCTGCAACGACGGCACCATGTTGCGCACCGTCGCGGCGGCGGGCGTGCGGCACCTGGGCGTGGAACCGTCCGGCGCGGTCGCCGACCTGGCCGCCGAGGCGGGCGTGCGGGTCCGCAAGGACTTCTTCGAGGAGTCCACCGCGCTGTCCATCCGCGACCAGGACGGTCCGGCCGACCTCGTGTACGCCGCGAACACGTTCTGCCACATCCCTTACGTGGACTCGATCCTGCGCGGCGTCGTGGCGCTGCTCAAGCCCGGCGGGGCGTTCGTGTTCGAGGACCCCTACCTCGGCGACATCGTCGAGCAGACCTCGTTCGACCAGATCTACGACGAGCACTTCTTCCTGTTCAGTGCCACCTCCGTGGACGCCATGGCCCGCCGGCACGGCCTGGAGCTGGTCGACGTCGAGCGCCTGCCGGTGCACGGCGGCGAGGTCCGCTACACCCTGGCCCTGCCCGGTGCGCGCACCCCCTCCGCGGCCGTCGCCGCCCTGCTCGCCGAGGAGCAGGCGCGCGGCCTGCACGACCGCGCCGTCCTCGACGGGTTCGCAGACCGGGTCCGCGCGATCCGCACCGACCTCCTGGCGCTGCTGGAGGACCTGAAGGCGAAGGGGGAGCGGGTCGTCGGCTACGGCGCGACCGCCAAGAGCGCCACCGTCACGAACCTCTGCGGCATCGGACCGGACCTGGTCGAGTTCATCAGCGACACCACGCCCGCCAAACAGCACAGGCTGGCGCCCGGCTCCGGCATCCCGGTGCGCCCGCCGGCCGCCTTCGCCGACCCCCACCCCGGCTACGCGCTGCTGTTCGCCTGGAACCACGCCGCGGAGATCATGGCCAAGGAGGAGGCGTTCCGCGAGGCGGGCGGCAAGTGGATCCTGTACGTGCCCGACGTCCACGTGGTGTGAGCGTGCCGGGGGAACTGGCCGGCGCGCTCGTCGCGGTGCTCGGCGGGTCGGGGTTCGTGGGTTCCGCGGTGTCCGCACGGCTGGCGGCGCGGGCGCGCGGTGCGGGTGGTGGCACGCGACCCGGCGTGCCGCCGTTCCCGGCCGAGCTCGTCGCGGCCGACCTCACCGAGCCCGGCGCGGTGGCCGCCGCGGTCGCGGGCGCGGACGTGGTGCTGCCACTGGTGCTGTTCACCGGCGGCGGCACCTGGCGGTCGCCGCCGGGCGCGGCCGACGCCGCCAGGGTCAACGTCGGCATCGTCGCCGAGGCGGTGGACGCGGCTCGGGGGACCGTCGTGTTCGCCGGCTCCACCTCGCAGGTGGGGCCGGGTGCGCCGGAGCGGATCGACGGCACCGAGACCGACCACCCCGAGTCGGAGTACGACCGGCAGAAGTGCGCCGCCGAACGGGTCGTGCTCGCTGCGGGCGGCTGCTCCCTGAGGCTGCCCACCGTGTTCGGCCCCTCCACCGGCTCCCCGGACCGGGGCGTGGTGACCGCGATGGCGCGGCGTGCGCTCGCAGGCGAGCCGCTGACCGTGTGGGGAGCCGGGGACGTGGAACGCGACCTGGTGTTCGTCGAGGACGTCGCCGAGGCGTTCGCGGCGGCCGTGGCGCACGCCGACCGGCTGGCCGGGCGGGCGTGGCTCGTCGGCTCGGGCGCAGGTGTCGCGGTGCGCGCGTTGTTCGAGCTCGTCGCCGCCACCGTCGCGGAACTGACCGGTCGCCCGGCCGTGCCGGTGCGGTCGGTGCCGCCACCGCCATATGCCACCGCGTCGGACTTCCGCAGCCTCGTGGCCGACCCGGCCGGCCTCACCCTGGCCACCGGTTGGCGGGCTCGGGTTCCACTGGCCGACGCGGTGTCGAGGACCGTCGCCCACCTCCTCCAGTCCTCGATGGACAGTCCGCGGCCGGGTACCCCTAACCCCGCGTAGGGGTTCCCCTAAGCTGGTTGACCGCGCAGTTCGGGCCGCTGCACGCTGATCACCGTCTTGAGACGGAGGTCGTCGATGAAAGCCCGCGCACTCTCTGTCGGCGGGGCCTGGGAGTTCGAGCCCGAGGTGTTCCCGGACGACCGCGGCCTGTTCGTCTCCCCGTTCCAGCACGAGGTGTTCGCCGAGGCGGTCGGTGCGCCGCTGTTCGCCGTGGCCCAGGCCAGCGCCAGCGTGTCCCGCCGCGGGGTTGCCCGCGGCGTGCACTACGCCCGCACGGCACCGGGTTGCGCGAAGTACGTGACCTGTTCGCGTGGGCGTGTGCTGGACATCGTGGTGGACCTGCGGGCCGGCTCGCCGACGTTCGGCGAGTGGGACTCCGTCGAGCTGGCGGGCGACGGCTTCCGCGCCGTCTACCTCCCGCCCGGACTCGGCCACGCGTTCATCGCCCTGGACGACCACTCCACTGTGCACTACCTGCTGTCCCGCGCCTACGAACCCGCCGACGAGCTGGCGGTGTCCCTCTTGGACCCGGACCTGGCGCTACCGGTGCCGGCCGACGTCGTGCTGTCCGAACGCGACCGCACCGCACCGGGCCTGGTCCTCGCACGCAACACCGGACTGCTGCCGGTACACGCCGCCTGAGCCGAGGAGAGCACACCAGGTGACCGCGCCCACCCGCCGTCCCACCCAGACGCGCCTGGCCGAGTCGATGCTCGCCGCGCGTGACACCGACGCCGTGCACGCCTGGCTCGCCCGCACCGCGGAACACAGCTGGATGAACGTCGAGCGCGTGCCGCTGGACGGCCTCGCGGGCTGGCTCACCGAACCGGGCACCGGCAACCTGCGCCACCACACCGGCCGGTTCTTCAGCGTCGAGTCGCTCGCCGTCGACCTGCCGGGCACGCCCGTGCCGCACTGGTCGCAACCGATCATCAACCAGCCGGAGATCGGCATCCTCGGCATCCTCGTCCGCGAGGTCGACGGCGTGCTGCACTGCCTGATGCAGGCCAAGCACGAACCGGGCAACGCCAACGGACTGCAGCTGTCGCCGACCGTGCAGGCCACCCGCAGCAACTACACCCGCGTGCACCAGGGCAAGCCCATCCCCTACCTGGAGCACTTCCGCGACACCTCCGGCCACCACGTCCTGGTGGACATCCGGCAGTCCGAGCAGGGCGCGTGGTTCTACCGCAAGCGCAACCGCAACATGGTCGTCGAGGTCGACGGCGCGATCGAGGTGCGCGAGGGGTTCCGCTGGTTCACCCTCGGCGAGATCGCCGGCCTGATGACCGTGCCGGACCTGGTGAACATGGACGCCCGCACGGTGCTGGCCTGCCTGCCCGGCGGCGGCGCGGCCCTGGCCCGGGCGGCGGCCGACCCGTTCAGCGAAGCCCTGGTCCGGTCCGGCGACCCGGCCACGCCCGGCGTGCACACCACCGGGGAGGTGCTGAGCTGGATCACCGAGGTCCGCACGCGCACCGACCTCCGGGTCGCCCTCGGCCCGTTGGCCGGGTTGCCGGACTGGACCCGCGAGGACGGCGTCATCGCGCACCGTAGCGGCGGGTTCTTCACCGTCGTGGGCGTGGACGTGCGGGCCGGCGGGCGTGAGGTCGGAACGTGGTCCCAGCCGATGATCGAACCGGTCGGCACGGGCGTGATCGCGTTCCTGGTCAAGGAGATCGGCGGCGTGCTGCACGTGCTCACCCACGCGCGCACCGAGGCCGGCTACGCCGACGTGACCGAGCTGGCGCCCACCGTGCAGTGCGTGCCCGAGACACACGACCACCTGCCGGTGCGGCCCCGGTTCCTCGACGAGGTGCTCGGCTCGACCAGGATCCGCTTCGACGCCGTGCTGTCCGAGGAAGGCGGCCGGTTCCTCGGCGCCCGCAACCGGTACCTGGTCGTGGAGACCGACGCCGAAGTCGCACGGGACGACCCCGAGTACCGGTGGCTGACCCTGCACCAGTACGAAGAGCTGCTGCGGCACAGCTTCTACGTCAACATCCAGGCCCGCAGCCTGCTGCTGTGCCTGCGCAGCCTCGTCCCGCGCGGGTGAGGTCGGGTCCGGTGGGGACGGGTACCGCCGCCCGCCACCGGCCCGGTCAGAGCGTCGCCAGCACCTGCTTGAGCGCGTCCACCACGTGCTCCTGCGTCTCCTGGGGCAGCGACGGGTACATCGGCAGCGAGAAGATCTCGCCGGCCACCCGCTCGGTCACCGGCAGGCTGCCCTCGGCGTAGCCCAGGTGCGCGAAACCGGTCATGGTGTGCACCGGCCACGGGTAGCTGATGTTCAGGTGGATGTCGTGCGCCTTCAAGCGTTCCAGGATGTCGTCGCGCCGCGGGTGGCGCACCACGTGGACGTAGTGCACGTGCGTGTTGCCCGGTGCGGTCGCGGGCAGCACCAGGTCGGTGTCCGCCAGCGCCTCCGCGTACCGCGCGGCCACCGCCTGCCGCGCCGCGACGTAGTCGTCCAGGCGGACGAGCTTGCGGCGCAGGATCTCCGCCTGCACCTCGTCGAGCCGGCAGTTGTGGCCGGGCGTCTCCACGACGTAGTAGGTCTTCTCCATGCCGTAGTAGCGGTGGCGGCGCAGGTTCGCGTCCACCTCCGGGTTGTCGGTGATCGTCGCGCCGCCGTCGCCGTAGGCGCCGAGCACCTTGGTGGGGTAGAAGGAGAACGCGGCGGCGTCGCCCATCGACCCGGCCACCCGGCCGTGGTGGCGCGCGCCGTGCGCCTGGGCGCAGTCCTCCAGCACCAGCAGGCCGTGTCGCCGTGCGAGCTCCTGCAACGGTTCCATGTCCACGCACTGGCCGTACAAGTGCACCGGCAGCAGGGCTTTGGTGCGCGGTGTGATCACCGAAGCCACCTGGGCGACGTCCATCAGGTAGGTGTCCGGGTCCACGTCGACGAACACCGGTGTGGCGCCGACGGCGTCGATCGCCAGCACGGTCGGCGCGGCGGTGTTGGCCACCGTGACCACCTCGTCGCCGCGGCCGACGCCGAGCGCCTGGAGGGCCAGGCGGATGGCGTTCGTGCCGTTGTCCACGCCGACGCAGTGGGCGACTCCGTGGTAGGCCGCGAACTCCGCCTCGAAGGACGACACGCTCGGCCCGAGGACGAGCCGGCCGGAGGAGAACACCGTCTCGACCGCGTCGAGTATGTCCTTGCGCTCCAATTCGTATTCGCGCGAGTAGTCCCAGACGAGCGTGGCCATCGGCAGCCCTTTCGCTGTGGTCGGCTTCCCGGCCAGCCTAGGTCTGGCCCCCGGGTAGGGGGTAACCCCTAATCTGCAGGTCAGGGTGGCTTGCGCAGTCCGCAGGGGGCGCACGGCCACTCGTCCGTCCGCGGCCGTCGAGCGGCAGGGGAACAGGGGGAGTAGGGGTGTCCAGGCCGCTTCCGGGCCCTTTACGGTGACCACGCTCCCGGCAGGGTCGCCGGATTCCAGCACAACAATCGGGGCGAGGACGACAAATGTCGCGGCATTTCCTGTTCATGTGCCACCCGGATCACGGGCACGTCATCCCGAACCTCGCGGTGGTCACCGAACTGGCCGCGCGCGGGCACCGGGTCACCTACCTGACCGCGCCGAGCATGGCGGAGATCGTCACCGAGGCCGGCGCCACCGTCGTGACCTACCCGTCCCGGTACCGCGACGCCGACTTCGCCCGCGTGGCGAACGATCCCGGCTACCTGATGGGCGTGCTGCTCGACGAGAGCGAGGCCATGCTCGCCACCGCGACGGCCGAGCTCGACGGCGACCGGCCGGACTGCCTGGTCTACGACACCTCGGTGCTCTACGCGGCCCGTGTGCTGGCCCGGCACTGGGATCTCCCCGCCACGCAGGTGATCCCGGTGTTCGCCTCCAACGAGCACTTCTCCTTCCTCAACGCCATGTACAACCCCGAATCCGACGCCGCCGAGCGCCCGGCCGCGGAGCGGCCGAAGGAGATGCCCGAGTGGGTCGGCGCCACGATGGGTCGCATCGGTGCGCTGTGCGCCCGCTACGGGGTGACCGCCGCGCCGCACGAGGTGTGGTTCGAGGTGCCGCCGCTGAGCCTGGTCACCGTGCCGCGGGAGTTCCAGTACGCGGGCGAGACCTTCGACGAGCGGTTCGCGTTCGTCGGGCCGTGCGTCGGCGACCGCAGCTTCCTCGGGGCGTGGACGCCGCCCGCCGACGACCTGCCCGTGGTGCTGGTGTCGCTCGGCGCGGTGTTCAACGAGGACGCGGATTTCTTCCGCACGTGCGTCGAAGCGTTCCGCGGTCGGCCGTGGACGCGGTGATGACCACCGGCGGCGGTGTGGACCGCGCCTCGCTCGGCGACCTGCCGCCCAACGTCGAGGTGCACGACTTCGTGCCGCACGTGGCGGTGCTGGAGCACGCGGCCCTGTGCGTCACCCACGCCGGCATGGGCACCGTGATGGAGGCGCTGCGGTCGGGCACGCCGATGGTGTGCGTGCCGGGTTCCGCGCTCGACCGGCCCACCGGGTGGCGGGTCCGCGAGCTGGGCCTCGGCACCGTGCTCGACCCCGCCGACCTCACGCCCGCGACGCTGGTCGACGCGGTCACGTCGGTGCTCGGCGACCAGGAGATCGCGGCCAGGTCGGACCTCATGCGCAAGGCCGTCGCAGGAGCGGCGGTGCGCGCGCCGCCGACGAGGTCGAGAAGCACCTGGCGCGGTCGCGTTGACCCCCGCCCCGGCCGAGTTCGGCGTGCTGGGCCCGATCCGGTTCCTGCGCGGTGGCGTGGAGGAGCGGGTGGGCGGTCCCCGCGAGCGCGCGGTGCTGGCGCGGCTGGTGTTCGACGCCAACCGGGTGGTCAGCGTGGACCGGCTCATCGAGGCGGTGTGGCACGGCGACCGGCCAGCAGCGCGCGGTCAGGTCGCGATCTGCGTGTCCGGCTGCGGCGTGCGCTCGGCGAGTCGGGCCGGGCCATCGACACCGCGAGCCCGGCTACGTGGCGCGGCTGGACGAGGACGCCGTGGACTGGTTGCGGTTCAACGGACTCGTCGGCCGGGCTCGGCCGCGCGCGGCGAGTGGTGACGTGGCGGGCGCCGCGGCGCTGTTCCGCGAGGCGTTGGGGTTGTGGCGCGGTGTGCCGTTCGAGGACCTGCCCGGTCTGCGCGCGGAAGCGGTGTCGCTGCAGTCCGCGCGGTTGGACGCGGTGGAGGCGTGCGCCGAGCTGGAGCTGCGGCTCGGGCTGCACCACCGGGTCGGCAAGGACCTGGCCGCGGTGGTGGCGGAACACCCGCTGCGCGAGCGGGCGCGGGCGCAGCTGATGCTGGCCCAGTACCGGTCGGGCCGGCGGGCCGACGCGCTGCGCACCTACCAGGACGCCCGGCGGGTGCTGGTCGAGCAGATCGGCCTGGAGCCCGGTCCGGAACTGCGGGAACTGCACGAGCAGGTGCTGCGTGACGCACCGGCGCTGCTCGCGCCGGTCCGTGCCGAGGTGCCGGGCGGCGCCGTCCCAGCTGCCGCGCCAGGTCCTGCCGTTCGCCGGTCGGTCGGCCGAGCTGGCCGAGCTGGACGCCGCTCTCGCGGCGGGCCCCGACGTGCCCGGCGTGGTCGTGCTGTCGGGTCCTGGTGAGGTGGGCAAGACGGCGCTGGCGCTGCGCTGGGCGCACCACCGCCTGGACCGCTTCCCGGACGGGCAGCTGCACGCGGACCTGGTGGACGACTTCGGCCGCCCGGTACCGCAGGCCGTGCTGCTGGACCGGTTCCTGCGGGCGCTCGGCGTGACCGCGGCGTCCATTCCGGACGATCCGGGGGAGAAGGTCGCGCTGTACCGCAGCACGGTGGCGCACAAGCGCGTGCTGGTCGTGCTGGAAGGTGCGGTGGACCACGCCCAGGTCCGGCCGTTGCTCCCCAGCGGCGCGCACACCAGGGCCATCGTCACCAGCAGACACCCGATGGACGAGCTGGTCGCCCGTCAGGGCGCGCACCGGGCGTTCCTGGAACCGCTGACGGCGGAGGAGTCGTGGCAGCTGCTGACCATGCTGCTCGGGCACGACTGGGTGGCCGAGGAAGGCGGTGAGGCGAGCAGGATCGTCGGCTCGGCGGACGGCTTCCCACTGCCGCTGCGCCGCGCGGCGGCGGGCGTCCGGACAGCACCGCACCGCCAGGACCGTCGATGGCTGACCGGCGTGCCCGCTTGACCGGCGTGCCCGCTTGACCGGTGTGCCTGGCTGATCGGTGCTGCCCGCTTGACCGGTGCTGCCGGCTTGACCGGTGCCGCCGCTCGGCCGATGCGTGTCGTAGCGGGCCGCGTGGTCCTCCTGCCCGTCCGACCGGTGTGCGCCGCAGCAGGCCGGTCACCCACGTGCGAGAACGGCGTCGACCGCCGCCGTCAGCGCGTCCGCCGACGCGGCAGCCGTGCTGCGCCAGGCCACGTGACCGTCCGGCCGCACCAGCACCGCGCCCACCGCACCCACGCCGTAGACCGAGGCCCAGTCCGGTGACACCACCGCGGTCGAGCCGTCGGCCGACACCTCGACCGCCGTGATCGCCACGCCGGTCCGGGAGCCGACCTCCTTCGCCGCCTGCGCCCAGCCGCTGCCCGCCGGGGTGAGCAGGACGAGCCCCGCACCGAACAGGTCCAATGTGGACAAGCTCTCCGCACCCCGGGTCAGGGGCAGGTGCGGCGCGCGGTGGCCCGGTCGCGCGGTCGGCGCGTACGTCCGGTAGGGGTCCTCGACCACCGGTGCGTCGGTGCCGTCCGGCACGACGGCGGCGGAGTCGTAGTGGAAGCCGAGGACCAGGCCCTCGCAGCTGCGCCGGCCCGCCTGCTGCGTGATGGCCTCCTTCATGGACAGCTTGCCCTCCATCATCTGGAACGTGATGAAGGCGTTCGCCAGGCTCTCGCCGACGGTGCGCTCGCCGATCGGGTGCCGCTCGGCGTCGTAGGTGTCGAGCAGAGCCTCGCCGGCCGTGCCCGACAGCACCGCCGCCAGCTTCCACACCAGGTTGTGCGCGTCCTGGATGCCGCAGTTCATCCCGAACCCGCCCTGCGGCGTCGACACGTGCGCCGAGTCGCCCGCCAGGAACACCCGGCCCGAGCGGAAGCGCGTCGCGGTCACCGCCTGTTGCAGCCACGGCATCACGCCGACCAGTTCGACGTCCAGGTCCGGTACGCCGACGGCCTCGCGCACCACCTGCACGCAGAACTCGGGCGTGAAATCGGCTTCGCTGCCACCCTCCGCCGGGTCGTAGCCGGTCTGGATGATCCAGCGCCGCTGGTTGTCCACCGCCTCCACCGCGCACGGGATCGCGCTGCGGATGAAGTACAGCGCGCACATCCTGTCGGTCAGCAGCGGCACCAGGTCGGCGTCGAACATGATGCTGATCATGTGCCCGAGTGGTGGCGGGCCCTCGACGCCGATGCCGAGCCGCTCGCGCACGGTGCTGCGCCCGCCGTCGGCCGCGATGGCGTAGCGGGCGCGCACGACGGCGCGCCCGGACGCGGACTCCACCACCGCGTCCACACCGGACTCGTCCTGGTCCAGGGACGTGAGGGTGGTGGAGAACCTGACGTCCGAGCCGGGCGAGCTCTCGGCCAGGTCTCGCAGCACCACCTCGAACCTGTCCTGCGCGCAGATGTAGGTGTACGTGGGGCTGTGCGGCGCGTCCTCGGCGACCGGGGCGACCTCGCGGTGGAAGTCGGCCGCGGTCAGCGAGGAGCCGACACCGACGGCCAGGCTGTCCTCGCGCGGCAGGCCGACGCGCTCGACCTCCTCCGCCAGTCCCCACGCCCGCACCAGCTCCATCGTGCGGGTGGACACCAGGCGCGCCTTGGGGAAGATCGACGTCCCGGGATGCCGCTCCACCAGCAGCGACGTCAACCCGTGCCGGGAGCACTCGATCGACGCGGCGAGGCCGACCGGGCCACCACCCACGATCAGGACGTCGACCTCGAAGTCAGCCATGCGCAGGAGCCTGCGACACCGCCGCGGGGACGTCAAGGAGGCGGATATCGAAGTGATATGGCACTGAAGTCGCAGGTCAGTAGCGTTGCGCCGAACGACGGCGTGCGCAGCGGGCAAGCCTTGGACAACGTGGGGAGGGACCATGTTCGCCGAAGGATCGGTCGCCGTGGTCACCGGCGGGTCGCGCGGGATCGGGCGGGCTGTCGTGGTCGACCTGGCGGCTCACGGTGTGCACGTCGTGGTCAACTACTCGCGCTCGGAGGAACAGGCCAAGGAGCTGGTCGCGCAGGTCGAGCAGAACGGCGGCAGCGCGAGCGCGGTGCGGGCCGACGTGACCGACGAGGACGCGGTGCGCGAGCTGTTCCGCTCCGTGCGCTCCGAGCACGGCAGGCTCGACGTGCTGGTCACCAGCGCGGGCGTGACGCGGGACCGGCACCTGGTCGCGATGAGCAGCGCCCAGTTCCGCGAGACGATGGACATCAACGTGCACGGCACGTTCCTGGCCTGCCGCGAGGCGATGCGCATCATGCAGCACCAGCGGCGCGGCGCGATCGTGACCCTCAGCTCCGCGAGCGGCCTGGACGGCGGCTTCCCCGGCCAGACCAACTACGTCGCGTCCAAGGGCGCGATCATCGCGTTCACCAAGGCGCTGTCCTACGAGGCCGCTCCGCACGGCGTGCGCGTCAACGTGGTGGCGCCGGGATTCGTCGAAACCGACATGACCAAGGTCATCCCCGCGAAGCTGCGCGACGGCTACGCCTCGCGCATCCGGCTCGGCCGCATGGGCCGTCCGGAGGAGATCGCGAACCTGGTCACGTTCCTGGCTTCCGACAAGGCGTCCTACATCACCAGCGAGACGTTCGTCGCCAACGGCGGCGGGCTCGGCTGACCCCCGAGCCGGAAGAACCAGCGAGCCGGAGTACCCAGTGGACGGAAGGACAAGCGTGACCCTCGACGAACTGCGCGCCACGGCGGCCGCCCGGCACGACACGTGCGCCCAGATCAAGAAGATGATCGTCTCGCGGCTCGACCTGCCGATCGAGCCCGCGTGGATCACCGACGACCAGCCGCTGTTCGGCCGCGGACTGGAGTTGGACAGCCTCGACGTGCTGGAGCTGTACGTGGCGATCGAGGCCGAGTTCGGTGTTGCCCTCTACGACAGCGACATGTCGGTGTTCGGTTCGGTGTCGCGCCTGGCCGACCACGTGAACCCGGCCCTGGTCGAGCAGGCGCCGGCCGGTTCGGCATGACCACGACCCGGGAGCCCGTGCGGGCGGGGACGTCACTGACCAACGACCAGCTCCGGGAGATCTTGCCGCATCGATGGCCCTTCCTGCTGATCGACCGGGTCGAGAAGGTCGAGCCCGGCGTCGGCGCGGTCGGGATCAAGAACGTCGCGGCCACGGAGATGTGGTTCCAGGGGCACTTCCCGACAGCGGCCGTGCTTCCGGGCGTGATCGTCGTCGAGGCGATGGCCCAGCTCGCCGGCGTGGTGTTCGCCCTCGCCGGCGCGGGGCCGATCGGCTACCTCGCGGGCGTGCGGGCGATGCGGTTCCGCCGCCCCGTCGTGCCGGGGGACCAGCTCGTCCTCACCGCCGACCGCACGGCGGGAGGCCGGGCCTTCAGCGAGTTCAAGGTGAGCGCCAGGGTCGACGGCCAGGTCGCCGCCGAGGGCACCATCACCATCGCCGACCCGGCAGCCACCAGCCCTACCGGAAAGGTTTGACACGACAATGGAATCCCTGACGTCGCCGGTGAAGGCCGCGCACCCCGAGGGCGCCGTGCACGGCACCGTCCTGGACGCCGAGGTCGCGCTCCGGTTCAGCACGCTCGACGCCGAGTACGAGGCGATCCGGGAGCGGGCCGCCCTGCTGGACCTGTCCGGGGAGCGGATCATCGAGCTCTCCGGCAGCGGCGCCATCGACTTCGCGCAGAAGGTGCTGGCGCGCGACGTGGAGTACCTGACCGCCGAGCGCTGCATGACGAGCCTGGTGCTCGCCGAGGACGGCGCCGTCGTGGACCAGGTCGTGGTGTGGGGCCGGGAGGACGGCCTGCTGCTGGAGTCCTCCACCGGCGCGGGCACCCGGCTGCTGGAGCACCTGCGCGCGCACGCCGAGTCCGGTGTGGACATCACCGACCGCACCGCCGAGTACGCGCTCTTCGGCCTGGAGGGCCCGTACGCGTGGGGCCTGGTCGGCCGGCTGATCGACGGTGAGCTGGCCGCGCTGCCGTTCGAGTCTGTTGTGGACAGTCAGTGGGACGGTGTGGACATCCTCTTCGCCCGCACCGGCGTGACGGGCGAGTACGGCTACAAGGTGCTGGTGCCGCGCGAGTCGGCCGAGCGGCTGTGGACCAAGGCGCTGGAGCACGCCGTGCCCGCCGGTCAGGAGGCCGTGGAGCTGGCGATGCTGGAGGTGCGGCAGCCGGTCGTGCGGCACGAGGCGGGCGAGGGCGTCGACGTGCTGGAGATGGGCGCGGGCTGGCTCGTGGACATCACCAAGGACGAGTTCATCGGACGTGACGCCGTGGTGGCCGCCTTCGAGGGCGCGGCCGAGCGCCGCACGGTCGGCTTCTCCGGCGGCACCGAGGTGCCCGAGCCGGGGACACCGGTCACCGTGGGCGGGGAGAAGATCGGCGAGGTCGTCCACGCCGTGCACAGCATGGGGCTGAAGTCCTCCCTCGGCCTGCTGCGGCTGCCGCCGGACCTGGCCGCCGCCGGGCTCACGCTCACCGTCGGCGACACCGAGGTCATCACGCTGACCAGCCCGTACGTCACGCCCAAGAGCTGGAGCACCCCGATCATCTGATCTGGTCACCCGGGCGGTCGCCCAGGGGGTCGCGAGGAGGAGCAAGCATGGCGCTGCGGCCAGTGGTCATCACCGGAGTCGGGGTGATCTGCGCGGTCGGCCGGGACCCGGAGGAGTTCTGGGCACGGCTCACCGCGGGCGCGGGCGGCATCACCGCCGTGGACGACGAGCGGTTCGCCGCGTTCGAGGCCAGGTTCGCGGGTCAGGTGCCCGACGAGTGGATCGACGCGCAGCTGCCGGCCGAGGACACCGGGCTGGACCGCACGGCCCGGCTCGCCCTCGTCGCCGCCCGGCAGGCGGTCACCCAGGCGGGACTGGGCGTGGCCGCGCCCGCGGACCTGCCCGAGGAGCGGTTCGGGCTGGTCCTCGGCAAGTGCCAGGCCACTCCGACCGCGGCAGGCGGCTACCAGCCCATGCACGCCACCGGCGACGTCGTCGCCCGCAAGCTGGGCATGGCCGGCCCGCGCATCCTGGTCTCGACCGCGTGCGCGGCGGGCGGCAACGCGGTCGGCCTGGCCAAGGACAAGATCCTCACCGGTGAAGCGGACGTGGTGCTCGCCGGCGGCGTCGACCCCCTGCTGTTCGGCACCTACGCGGGGTTCGCGGGCCTGCAGGCTCTCAGCGCCCGCCCGTGCGGCCCCTACAGCCGCTCGGACGGCCTGAACCTGGGCGAGGGCGCCGCGTTCCTGGTCGTGGAGGCGCTGGACCACGCGCTGGCCAGGGGCGCGGAGCCGCTGGCCGAGGTCGCGGGCTACGGCCTGTCCGCCGACGCCTACCACGCACCGCGCCGGACCGACCGGCCGCGGCGGCACCACGGCCATGCGCCGGGCGCTGGCCGACGCCGGTCTGGACGCCGACGCCGTGGACTACGTCAACGGGCACGGCACCGGCACGCCCGCCAACGACGCCATGGAGAAGAAGGTCATGCGCGCCGTGTTCGGCGAGCGGGCTCCCCTGGTGCCTACCAGCAGCATCAAGAGCTTCATCGGACACACGCTGGGCGCGGCGGGCGCGGTCGAGGCGGTGGCCAGCGTGCTGGCCCTGCGCACCGCGACCGCGCGGAGTCCACTCTGGACTTCGTGCCGAACACCGCGCGCCCTCTGCACATGGACGTGGTGGTGTCCAACAACTACGCGTTCGGCGGCAACAACGCCTCGCTCGTGCTGCGCCGCCCCGGCGGCCCGCGCGAGTACGACGCACTGCCCGCCGCCGAGGTCGTCCTCACCGGCCTCGGACCGGTCACCGGTTTGGGCACCGGCATCGCCGAGGTCGCCGAGGCGGTCGCCAACGGCCGCACCGCGGTCGGCGCGGAGCCGTCCCTGGAGGGCCGCACGTTCGCGCCGCGCTCGCTGTGGCGGCACATGAACAACCTGTCCCGCATGGCGATCGCCGCCTCCCGGCTGGCCTGGGAGGACGCCGGGCTGAAGCTGCCCCGCGCCGCCCTGGACAACGTGGGCGTCATCTTCGCCACCGCGGCGGGCTCGGTGGAGAGCACCGGCGGGTTCGACGAGAGCGTGCTGGCCAACCCGAACAAGCCCGCCGTGCTCAGCTTCTCCAACGTGGTGCTCAACGCCACCGGCGGCGCGGTCTGCCAGACCCTGGGCCTGCGCGGCCCGACCACGACGATCTGCAACGGCGGCGCGTCGGCGTCCATCGCGCTGGACTGCGCGGTGGAGACCATCCGGACCGGCAAGGCGGACGTGGTGATCGTGGTCGCCGCCGACGAGTCACCGGAGCCCGGCGACGGCACGCGGGTCGACCCCTACGACCGGAACTGGGCGAGGCGTCCGTCGCGCCGCGTCGGTGGCCCTGGTCGTCGAGTCCGCCGCGCACGCCGCCGCCAGGGGCGACCCCGTACGCGCGGTGCTGGGCAGCGCCCACGAGCGCGGGAGTGGACGGCGCGTCGGCGTCCATCGCGCTGGACTGCGCGGTGGAGACCATCCGGACCGGCAAGGCGGACGTGGTGATCGTGGTCGCCGCCGACGAGTCACCGGAGCCCGGCGACGGCACGCGGGTCGACCCCTACGACCGGAACTCGGGCGAGGCGTCCGCGTCCGCGTCGGTGGCCCTGGTCGTCGAGTCCGCCGCGCACGCGCCGCCAGGGGCGCGACCCCGTACGCGCGGTGCTGGGCAGCCCCACGGAGCGCGGGAGTGGACGACGAGCGTTCCCTGGTGCAGCGCCCATCGCCCGCTGCCCGTCGAAGGCGTGGACCTGGTGGTCGGTGCGGCCACCGCGGTGCGACGACGAGGCGGAGGCGGGCGCGGTGTCGACGCCGTCCCGTCCGCCCGCCTCACCGCCACGCGGGCCTGACGTGACGCGGGTGCGGCCACCGGCGCGCTGAACCTGGCGCTGGCCGCACTCGCCTTGCGCGACGGCGTCGCACCGGCCATCCCGGGGCTGACCAGTCCTCGTGCCGGCACGGTCGAGTCCTACGTCACCAAGCCCGAGCTGCCGGCCACGCCGGCCAAGGCCCTCGTGCTCAGCGCCGCGCCCGGCTCGGTGCGCGGAGGAACCCTGCTGGGTGCGGTGTGACCGGCCTGCCCTTCGACGTGCTGGAGACCGACCGGCTGCTCACCACCACCCGGTCGGTGCGCCGCAGGCTCGACCTCGACCGGCCCGTGCCGCGCGCGGTGCTCGAAGAGGCGCTGGAGGTCGCCGTCCAGGCGCCGACCGCGAACGACCAGCAGAACTGGCGCTGGGTCGTGATCACCGAGCAGGCGGTGAAGGACCAGCTGGCGGAGCTCTTCGACATCTCCTGGCAGTTCCACCAGAAAGAGGTGTGGACGCGGTCCGGGCGCCGGCGCAACAACCCGCAGGCGAGGAAGAACAACGCCTCCGCCGCCGCGCTGGCCGAGACCATCGCCAGGGTGCCCGCGCTGGTGATCCCGTGCGTGCTCGGCCGGCCGCCGGACATCGGCGCGATCGACGCCGAGTGGCTCGGCGCGACCGGCACCCGCAACCTCGGCACCTGGCAGGAGGGCGTGCGGATCGGGGCCATGCGGGCCAGCAACTTCTACGGCTCGATCTTCCCCGCGGTCTGGTCGTTCCAGCTGGCCCTGCGCAGCCGCGGTCTCGGCAGCACGATCACGTGCATGCACCTGCCGTTCGAGCGGCAGGTCGGTGAGCTGCTCGGCATCCCAGCCGGTGTCACCCAGGTCTGCCTGGTACCGGTCGCCTACACGATCGGCACCGATTTCCGCCCCGCCAAGCGGGTTCCAGCCAAGGAACGCACGTCCTGGGAGAGGTGGCAGGCATGACCGTCGAGCACACCGGGATCGACGTCGTCGTGGTGGGCGGCGGTATCGCGGGCGCGTCCGCCGCGGCCAACCTCGCGCTGAACGGCCTGTCCGTGGTGCTGCTGGAGAAGCAGGAGACCTACCAGGACATCGTGCGCGGCGAGTGGATCGCGCCGTGGGGCCTGCGCGAGGCGCAGACGCTGGGCGTGGAGGAGGCGTTCGGCATCGGCGGCGCGTGGGAGATCCGCGAGTGGACGCAGTGGGACGAGACGGTCGACCCGGCCGAGGCGGAGACCGTGGACATGACGCGGTTCGTGCCCGGTGTCGGCGGCCCCATGTCGTTCCCGCACCACGAGGTCTGCGCGCTGATGGCCGAGCAGGCCGAGGACGGCGCGACCGTGGTCATGGGCGCGCAGCGCGTCCAGGTCACCGCCGGAACCCGCCCGGAGGTCCGCTGGACCCGTGCCGGGCAGGAACACCTGGCCAGGCCGCGCATGGTCATCGGCGCCACCGGCCGAGGCTGCACGGTCGGCCGCCAGGTCGGCGTGTCCATGGCGACCTCGGTGCACCACTGGGGCGGCGGGCTGCGGGTCACCGGCCTGGACGACTGGCCGATGGACGTGCAGGCGATGGGCACCGAGGACGAGAAGATGTTCATGGTGTTCCCGCAGGGCGACGGCAACGCCCGGCTCTACATCAACTTCCCGACCGCCAACCGGAAGCTCTACCAGGGCCCGGAGGGCGAGAGGCGGTTCATCGCGGACTTCGAGCTGGCGTCCCTGCCCGACCGCGGCAAGGCCGTGTACAGCGCCGCGAGGTCGATCGGGCCGCTCAAGCTGTGGCCGTCGGTGGCGATGTTCCCCGAGCAGCCGATCGTCCAGGACGGCGCGCGAGCTGATGGCCGAGAACTTCGCCGCGTCGGTGACCGGCCTGCTCAACATGGTCCCGCCCGAGGACGTGCCGGAGTTCGGGTTCAGCGAGTTCTTCGCCGAGAGGCTGTTCAGGGAGAGGGCATGAACGTCAAGGACACCCTGCTGACCGGGTCGGTGCACGTCAACGGCATCGACATCGCGTACGTGGACAAGGGCGAGGGTGACCCGGTCGTGCTGCTGCACGGCTTCCCCGACTCGCACTACCTGTGGCGGCACCAGATCGACCCCCTGGTGGAGGCGGGCTTCCGCGTCATCGCGCCCGACCTGCGCGGCTTCGGCGAGTCGGGCAAGCCGCAGGAGGTCGAGGCGTACGACATGCGCACGATCGTCAACGACGTCGTGGCCCTGACGCAGCACCTCGGCATCCCCAAGGCGCACATCGTCGGGCACGACTGGGGCGCCGCCATCGCGTGGATGTACGCGTTCCTGATGCCGCGCCGCGTCGACCACCTCGCCGTGCTGTCGGTCGGCCACCCCGGCGTGTTCGGCACGCCGTCGATCGAGCAGCGCAAGGCCAGCTGGTACATGCTCTTCTACCAGTTCCCCGGCGTGAGCGAGCAGCTGCTGCGGCGCAACGGGTGGCGGCTGTTCAAGGAGATCATGGGCGGCGAGGGCGACCACCAGCGCTACCCGCGCGAGCTGGCCAAGCCGGGTGCGCTCACCGCGGCGCTGAACTGGTACCGCGCCAACCGCTCACCCGAGGCAGAGCTGCGCGTGGAGGGCAACTTCCCGCCCGTGCTCGCGCCCACCCTCGGCATCTGGTCCACCGGGGACAAGGCGCTGCTCGAAGAGGGCATGACGGGCTCGGTGAAGTTCGTCAAGGGCTCGTGGCGCTACGAGCGCGTCGAGGACGCCAGCCACTGGATCCCGCTGGACCAGCCGGAGATCGTCACCAAGCTGCTGCTGGGTTTCCTGGGCACCGAGAAGGCCGCGGCGGTGCCCACCCGGCGGCGCCGGCTCTGAGAGTGCCCGGCTCGTCGGCAAAGGCAGCGCGGAGGACTGGAGGTTCGCAGGTGATCGGCTTCGTGTTCCCCGGTCAAGGAACGGTCCGGGTCGGCATGGGCGGCTGGCTGCGCCGTGACCCGGTGGGCGCGGCGGTGGTCGCGCGCGCCGACGAACTGCTGTCCGAACCGGTGTCGCAGCTGTGCGCCCGCGGGCCGCTGGACAAGCTCGTCGACACCTCGCACGCGCAGCCCGCCGTGATCGCGTGCAACCTCGCCGCGCTCGCGATTCTGCGGGAACGCGGCGTGGAACCGGACATCGTCGCCGGGCACAGCGTCGGTGAGATCAGCGCGCTGTGCGCGGCGGGCGTGCTGGACGTCGACACCGCGCTGCGCCTGGTCGCCACCCGCGCCCGGCTGATGGCCGACCTGCCGGAGACCGGTGGCATGACCGCCGTGCTGGGGTTGACGCCACAGCGGGTGGAGGAACTGGCCGCCGAGGCCGCAGGGCCGGGTGAGCCGCTGGTCGTCGGCCTGGAGAACGCGCCGGACCACACCGTGGTCTCCGGCGCGACCGCCGCCGTCGAGCGGCTCGTCGCGCTGTCCGGGGCGGTCGGTGCCCGCAAGGTGGTGGCGCTCAAGGTGAGCAACGCGTTCCACTCGCCGCTGATGGCGGGTGCGCTGGACGGCTGGGCCGAGGCGGTGCGCGCGACACCGATGCGCTCGCCGCGCGTCCCGGTGGTCCCGAACGCGACCGGCGAACCCACCACGGACCTGCCGACCATCGTGGACGCGTTGATCACGCAGCTCACGGCTCGGGTGCGGTGGACCGCGACGATGCGCGTGCTCGCCGATGCCGAGACCCTGGTCGAGGTCGGCGACAGCAAGGTGCTCGCGGGGCTGCTGCGCGGCGTCGGCGCGAGCTGCGTCAGCATGGCCGACCCGGCCGCCGTGCGCAGGCTGCGCCGCCCGGAGCCCGCGGCATGACCAGGTGGGGGAGCGCCGCGGTCGCCTTCGGCGAGCTGACGGCACCGTGGCAGCTGGTCGAGCCGATGCCGCTGGAGGTCGTGTTCACCCGCCCGGAACGGCTGCGGTCCGGCGCAGGGCGCACCCTCCAGCACTGGGCAGGCAGGCTCGCGGCCAAGTACGCCGTGCTGCGCCTGCTGGACGAGCCCGTGACCGCGGAGCACCTGGGTGCGGTGGAGGTGCTGCCCCTGCCCACGCCCCTGTGCAGCCGCACGGCGGCCTGCCTGCACGGTCACCCGCCGGGTGTGCGCCTGATCGGCGCGCTGGACGGCAGGGAGGCGGCGGGCACCCGCGTCCGGGTCTCCGTCAGCCACACCGCCGACCTCGCGTTCGCGGTGGCACTGACCGCGGCACGGCTGGCCGAGGACCACGACCGGGAAGCGGTGACCGCATGGACCTGATCGAGACCGCCGCGCGGTGGGCCGCGGCCTGGCGCGAACGCGACGCCGCCGCCCGTCGGACGGTGGCGGAGTTCGCCGACCCGGACACACCGGAGCCGGTGGCGGGCGCGGACCTCGTCGCGCACGTCGAGGCCGTGCTGACCCGGTTCCCGGACCTGGTGCTCGACTTCGCGCCGGCCGCTGACGCGGGCGGCACCGCCGTGCTCACCTGGACCCTGGCCGCCACGCACCGCGCCCCCTACCTGGGGATACCGGGCACGGGCGGTGCGGCGGCGGTTGCCGGCGTCGACGTGCTGACCGTCGTGGACGGCGCGGTGCGCGTGCGCCGCCACTTCGACCGCGTCGCGCTGGCCTCGTCGCTCGGCCACAGGGCGCGCTTCCTCCTCAGCCGCGACGAGGTGCAGGAGTACGGCATCAGCGCCCGCACCACGATGGGCAGGACCGAGTACCCGCGGGTGCTGACGTTCACCTACCTGGACTTCCGCGACGACGTCGAGGGCGCGGACGTCGACCTGCTCAGCACCGAGGTGGTCAAGTCGCTGCGCGCCTCGAAGGGCTTCCTCGGCGTGGGCACGTTCGAGATCGGCACCCGCAAGTACACGGTCAGCGCCTTCGACCGCCCGGAGTCGGTCCGCGCCGTGCACGCCCGGCCGCACCAGCGGTCCCTGCGGAAGTTCTTCCGCGGCGGCCTGTGCACCGGGGCGTACACCAGCGTGTGGGTGCTGGAGCGGGAGACCCTCCACCTGCGCTGCCCCGACTGCGAGGAGGTGGTCGACGTGGGCGCGGGCAAGACCTGCGCGTGCGGCACCACCCCGACCCCCGACCCCCTGTTCTGATGACGCCAGGAGCTGCCCGATGACGGTCTTCACCGCCGACCACCGGCCCGCGGCGGGCGGGCGACCGCTGGTGGCCTTCATGTCCGCCCTGTTCGCGGGCGGCTGGATCTGGGACCACCCGTTCGCCGCCCTCGCCGACGCCGGGTGGCCGGTGCTGCGCACCGAGGAGCCCATCTGCGGGGTGGACGCGAAGATCGCGGGTTCCGTCGAACGCCTCGGGGACGCCCTGATGGAGGCCGTGGACGCGGTCGGCGCGGAGGAGGTCGTGGTCTGCGCGAACTCCCTGGGAGGTCTGGTCGCCATCGACCTCGCGGGCCGCTTCCCGGACCGGGTGAGAGCCATCGCGGTCAGCGGCGCACCCGGCCTGAGCGCCGACCCCGACGTGGGCTTGAACATGGACCGCCGCGGCGACGTGCGGTTGCAGGGCGAGCAGTTCCGCGACCGCATGCTGGCCGCCCTCTTCCACGGTGAACCGCTGTTCACCGACGAGCAGGTGGAGTCGACCGCGCAGCTGCTGCGCCAGGGCTCGGCGATGGTCGCGATGGCCCGCAGCATCCGCGCCACCAGGACCTACCGGGTCGACCCGGCGATGGACAAGGTCACATGCCCGTCGCTCTACATCTGGGGCCGCCACGACCGCATGACGCCGATCGAGCCGTGGCTCGAACTGGTGCCGCGGCACGCGAAGACCGAGTTCGTCACCGTCGAGGACTGCGGGCACATCCCGATGATCGAGCGCGGCGAGGTCTACACCGCCGAGCTGCTGCGGTTCCTCGACAGGGTCACCGGGTGACCGCGCCGCCGATGCTGTTCGGGGTGGACGCGGTCGACGTCGCCAGGGTCACCCGCGCCATGTCCTACAGCGGGCCCGCCTACACCCGGCACGTCGCTCACCCGCCGAGCGAGACCTGCACGCCGACCCCGGCCTCGCCACCGCGGCCGCGGTCGCGGTGAAGGAGTGCCTCGTGAAGGCGGTCGGCGGCCGGCCGCCCGGGTTCTCCTGGCACGACTTCGAGGCGCGGCGAGGTGCGCCCCGTGCGGAGTGGGCCGGCTCGCTGCTGGCCGCCGCCGTGCCCGAGGTCGAGGAGGCCACCGGGGTCTCGATGACCGAGCGTTGCGCCTACGCGGTGTCCGGTGCCAGCGGTTCGGCCGCCTTGGCGCGGCTCACCGGACGATCCGCCGGCCCCGGCGGAGGCGCGGCCGTCGTGGGCTTGGCCCGCTGGGGTTTCCGCGGTGACTTGATCGTCGCCCTTGCCATACTGACCGCCACGCCGAGAGGAGCGCTGCGATGTCCGTGACCGAGGTCACGACCGAAGTTCGCATTCGACCAGGGGACTCCGTCCAGGAAGCGCTCGACACCTGCGCGCCGGGCGCGGTGCTGCGCCTGGCCGAGGGGACGTACGAGGGCAGCCTGGTGATCGGCCGTCCGGATGTGGCGCTCGTCGGCGCGGGGCGCGGGCCGCACGGTGATCGTGCCCGGCGCCGTCGCGCCCAGCGCGGTGCCGGCACTGCACGACGCGCCCGCCGACGTGGTCAGCGGCATCACCGTGCACGACGTGTCCGGTGTGACCGTCGAGGGCCTGACCGTGCGCGGCTTCTCCGGCGCGGGCGTCTACGCGCACACCGCGACCGGCCTGCGACTCGTCGACGTCGAGTCGGTCGGCAACGCGGTGTGGGGCCTGTACGTGCGCGAGTCGGCCGTGGTGGAGGTGCTGCGCTGCCGCGCGGAGGGCAGCCAGTACGGCGGCATCGCGCTGGCGTTCTGCCCGGCCGCCGACGCGCTGGTCGCCGACAGCGAGAGCACCGCCAACGCCTTCGGCGTGTTCGTCGACAACTCCAGCCGCGCACGGGTGCTGCGCAACCGCTGCCACGGCAACGCGGCGGGCGTGCTGCTGCTGCACCAGACCTACGAGGGTGAGCTGCCCGGCGGCGTCGCCGACGTGCTCGTCGCGGACAACGACATCACCGGCAACACCCTGGCCTCCGGTGGCGACGAGCCCGGCGTGCTGGGTTTCGCCGGTCCGCCGATCTCCGGCGTCGGCATCGCCGCCGTCGGCGTCCAGCGCGTCTCGGTCGTCGGCAACCGGTTGCACGGCAACGAACCCACCGGTCCGTCGGTCATGGGCGCCGCGCTGGTGCTGGCCTCGTCGGCGGACTGGGGCGGCTCCGACTCGGTCGACAACTCCTTCGAGTGGAACACCATCACCGGCAACAGCCCGTTCGACGTGCAGATCGGCACCGACCCGGGCAACCAGCGCTTCCGGAACAACGTGGTGGGCGCCTCCCAGCCGGAGCGGATCGACGGGTGCGGATCTTGATCGAGAGGACGACATGACTCCTGCGCTGGTGTGCGAGCGCCTGGTCAAGCGCTACGGCGACAAGACTGTGGTCGACCGGGTCGGCTTCCACATCGACGAGGGGGAGGCGTACGGGTTGCTCGGCCCCAACGGGGCCGGCAAGACCACGACCATCTCCATGCTCGTCGGGTTGCTGCGCCCGGACGAGGGTTCGGTGCGGGTCGGCGGCATCGACGTCGACGAGGACCCGGTGGCGGCCAAGCGGCTCATCGGGTACGTGCCGCAGGAGATCGCGCTGTACCCGGAGCTGACCGCCAGGGAGAACCTGCGCTACTTCGGCAGGCTCCACGGCCTGCCGCGGCGTGAGCTGGCCTCGCGCATCGGCGAGGTGCTCGACCTGGTCGGCCTGGCCGGTCGCGGCGACGACAAGGTGGACACCTACTCCGGCGGCATGAAGCGGCGCACCAACATCGCCGTGGCCCTGCTGCACCGGCCGCGCCTGCTCATCCTCGACGAGCCGACGGTCGGCGTGGACCCGCAGAGCCGCGTCGCGATCCTGGACCAGGTCGAGGCGCTGGTCGGCGAGGGCATGAGCCTGCTCTACACCTCCCACTACATGGAGGAGGTGGAGCGGGTGTGCACGCGGGTCGGGATCATCGACCGTGGCCGCGTCGTCGCTGACGGAACCAAGCGCGAACTGGTCGCCGAGCTGGGCGGCACGGACCGCGTGGAGCTGACGCTGGACGGCGACGTCACCGCGGCGGCCGAGAAGCTGCGCGTCGTGGAGGGCGTGTCCGAGGCGGTGATCACCGGGTCGTCGTCGATCCGGTTGCTCGTCGCCGGCGGGCGGCACCTGCTGCCCGCGCTGCTGGCCGCCGTCGGCGACGCGGGTGCGGTGACCGGTGTCGAGGTCGTCGAGCCCGACCTGGAGGCGGCGTTCCTGCACCTCACCGGCAGCACCCTGCGGGACTGACGCGAACAAGCTAGGGGATGGGCGAGAACCTTGGGGAAGAGCACTCTGCGTGCCCTGCTGGTCGTGGGCGGCCACGAGTTGCGGACGCGGCTGCGGGACGGCACCGCGCCGCTGATCGCGCTCGTCGCGCCGATCCTGCTCGCGACCCTGTTCGGGTTGGCGCTGGGCGGTGACGACGACCCGCCGATCAAGGCGACCATCGGCGTGGTCGACCTCGACGGCGGCCAGTTCCCGGCCAGCGTGCAGCGCGAAGCGCTGAACACCGACGAGCTCAAGGGCGTGCTGACCTTCCGCCAGTACCCGGACGAGGCCGCGGCGCGCAGCGCGGTCGACGGTGGCGAGACGGGTGCGGCCCTGGTGTTCCCCGCCGGGTTCAGCGAGGGCGTCGGCGCGGGCCGCGGCGGGCAGGTGTCCGTCTTGGAGTCACCCGAGTCGCCGCTGGCGGGTGTGGTGGCACGCAGCATGGTCGACCGGATCTCGGCCCTGGTCGAGGCCAGGACGCTGGCCGTGCGCGCCTCGCTGGAGGCGGGCGTGCCCGCCGACCGGGTGCAGCTGTTCGTCGAGGAGAACGGCGCGGCCGGGCCGGCGCTGTCGCTGGTCGGCGACCCGGTCGCGGGCGGGCGGGTGGACCTGGCCGTGCACTACGGCGCGGGCATGGCGGTGATGTTCGCGTTCTTCGTCGTCGGCACCACGGCCCGCAGCCTGCTCATCGAGCGGCAGAACGGCACGCTCGACCGGATGCGCGCCGCGCCGGTGCCGCTGTGGACGGCGCTGGTGGGCAAGAGCGCCGTCGGGTTCGGGCTGGCGCTGGTCAGCATGTGCGCGACCTGGCTGTCGTCCGTGCTGATCTTCGGCGCGAGCTGGGGCGACCCGCTCGGGGTGTTCCCGCTGCTGCTGGCGCACGTGTTCGCGGCGACCGCGATCGTGATGCTGGTGGCCAGCCGCGCGAAGACCGACGCGCAGGCCGACGGCTACACGCTCGGCGTGGCGTTCGTGTTCGCGTTCCTGGGCGGCAGCATCGTGCCCGTCTACAACCTGCCCGAGTGGCTGCGCGGCGTCTCGCTGATCACGCCCAACGGGTGGGTGTCGGCGGGCCTGTCGGAGCTGGCAGGCACCGGCGCGGGGCCGTCCGCCGTGCTCGTGCCGATCGCCGTGGTCACCGGCATCGGCGTCGTCGCCGGCGCGTTGGCGTTGCTCGGCTTCCGCAAGGGCGGGTTCGCATGAGGCCCCGCCCCGTCACCGCGCTGGTGCTGGCCAACCTGAAGCGCCAGCTCCGCGACAAGGTCGGCATGTTCTTCATCGTCGTCATGCCGTTCGTGACGATCGTGTTCGTCGGCATGGCCCTGGGCGGCGGCGCGGCGGACGCGAAGCTGCCGGTGGCCGTCGTCGCCGACACCTCCGACCCGGTGTCGGCGGCCGTGGTCGCCGAGCTGGAGTCCGACGAGGCGCTGGAGGTGCGGCGCGCGGAGTCCGCGGAGGAGGTCCGCGACGGCGTCCGCCAGGGTGAGCTGGCCGCGGGGTTGGTCGTGACACCGGGTGACACCGACCTCGAACTGGTCATGACCCAGACCAGCGGCAGCGGCATGGCCGCGCGCAGCGAGATCGACGTGGCGGTCGGCAGGGTGGCGGCGGTGCTGGAGGCGACCCGCGCGGCGCGGGCGGCGGGCGCGTCACCGGAACAGGCCGAGGAACACGTGCGCAAGGCGAAGGAGGAGTCGGTCTCGGTCACCGTCGCCTCGACGGGGGGCGAGGAACCCGCCAAGCCGACCGGCTTCGCCTACACCGCGCCCGCGAACCTGCTGCTGTTCACGTTCATCAACTCGATGGCCGTCGCCGCCGCGCTGGTCGAGAGCCGCCGCATCGGCATGGTCCGCCGCTCCCTGGCCGCACCGGTGCGGCGGAGCCGGGTGCTGCTGGGCGAGGCGTTGAGCCGGTTCTCGGTGGCACTCGCGCAGTCCCTGCTGATCATCGTGGTGAGCAGGTTTCTGTTCGACGTGCGCTGGGGCGACCCACTGGGCGTGGGCGTGGTCGTCGCGCTGTTCTGCCTGATCGCCACGGGCGCCGCGATGCTCGTCGGCGCCTTGGTGCGCTCGCCGCAGCAGGCTCCCGCCATCGGTCCCCCGGTCGGCATCGTGCTGGGCATGCTGGGCGGCTGCCTGTGGCCGCGCGAGGTGGCCGGCGAGACGCTGGCCACGATCGGCTACCTGTTCCCGCACTCGTGGGCGCTGGACGCGCTGCTCACGCTGTCCCGGCCGTCTGCGGGGCTGGGGTCGGTCCTGGTCGAGGCCGGGGTGCTGGCGGGCATGGCGGTGGTGGTGCTCGGCGTCGCGCTGGTGGTGTTCCAGCGGCGAGCGCTGGCGACGGTCTAGACGTGCGGGAGGACCGGGCGGCGTGCCGCCCGGTCACCGGGACAGGGGCACGGCTCCTTGTTCGAGTCCCTGAGGACAAGGGCTACGTCCTGCCGGCGATCAGGCGGCTCGCGAGCGACCTGCGTGACGACGCCGGTCAGGCGCGCCCCGTCAGGTCGCACTCGCAGAACTCCGCACCGCGCAGATCCTCATCGCCCGACCGAGCCGTGCTCCGTGTGGTAGGTCCGAGCCCCCGAAGAAGAACGCGACAGCATCGCGATTGTCCACAACGACTTCTTCTGCTGTCACGTCTTCAGGAAATGACAGTGCTGGTTCGTCAAGTCGCGTGAATCTGCGCGCTGGGCCTTGGCGGAGCTCCGTGGGATCTGCAAGGCTTCACGGGTTCATTTGGTGGCTAATGATGCGCCTGCTGGTCGCACACCGTCGGGGAGCGGTGTATCGGGGAGGGAAGGCCTGCGTGTCAGGGGAGATCGTCTGTTCGTTCGAGGAGCTCGACGTGCTGGGGGAGGCGTTGCGGCTCGACGTGCGCCAGTTCCCGTTCTCGATTCCGCACTTCGCGGTAGAGGCTGAGGAACGGTTGAGGCTCGGACGGCGCACGCAGGACGACTTCGTGGCTCGCGGTCTGATTCGCGATGGTCACCTGCACGCCGACTTCGTGAACGTGTTGAAGGTGTACACGCGAGGGCGAATTTCCATTGCCATGCGCGGCGAATTGGAAAAGGAACAACACCTGGCGCTGGCGGTCATCGGTGATCGTGCCTGTGTGCTGGCGGTGCAGCAGGGTGAGACCTTGCGGTTCGCGTTTGCCCGGCCAGAGTCGGTGGTGCGCAGGCTCGTGGGGCTGTTGCCGCAGCTGAAGGCGGGACCCGGCACCTCGGTCACCGTGGTGGCGGACCCGGTGCCCGTCGGTGGACGACGGCCTCAGGAGGACTTCTCGGAGTTCACATTCACCTCGGCGGTGCGGGCTGACGCGAACGCGGTGAAGGGTGATCGAGCCGCTGCGGCGGAGATCTTTCGCCGTCCGCGGCTGGGCGGTGGCGATTTCCTCGTCACCGTGAGGGACCGCAACGGCAGGCAGAACACACCGGCGGTGATGAGCTGGCTGGACACACAAGCCGGTCGTTATGCCGCGGTGAGCAGCGCCGATTCCGCTGGGCGGTTGCACGCGACCTACATCCCCGCCGATCCCGGGGTGCTCGATCGGCAACTGACCCGCATAGTGCATTCGATGTCGTGATGAAAAATTTGACCGCAAACCGAATCGTCGTCCAAAGTGAGCGACTGATTGCCGGGCGCTCAGAACTGCCAGGGAGAAACAGCCGTGAGTGAGTCCTGGGCGGACCCGAGCCCGTTCAGCGCCGAGCTCGGCAGCCTGAAGGCCACCGGCGCCGGTGTGAGCTGGGCGATCAACGACTGCGGTGGCCAGGCGCTGATCAGCGCGGCCGAAGAGCTGCACGACGAGCTCGGCGAGATCCTCCTGCGGGCCGAACAGCTCGCCCAGGAGCTGCCTCTGGGCACAACGCCTGCGGCACAGGTGTACAAGCCGTTCATCGCCACGGTCGCATCGGACCCCGCTCAGGGCGCGATCCCGGTTCTCAAGAAGCTCCGCGAGGAAGTCCTCGACTTCCGGGGCGAAGTCGAGAAGGCCATGGCCGCCTATGAGACAAGCGATCGCAACAACCAGCAGATCATCGAGCAAGCCGGTGGCTTCACCGCGTGACCTACGAGGAACGCCCGTGACATCACGCACCATCCTGACCGCGGTCGCCGCAGCAGGCCTGCTGTTCATCGCCGCGTGCGGTGAGACGACCGGGGGCGACGCGCGACCAGCGACTGATTCCTCCGAGGCCACGTCCTCGACGAGCACCGCGCCCACCACCAGTTCGGGCGCCGGCACCGGATCCCTGGAGGACGTGGACCCGTGCTCTTTGCTGGCAACGGAAGATGCCGCTGATCTGGGTGCCACCAAGCCGCCGAAGCGGGAGATGGTCGGCAGCGCCGACAGCTGTGCGTGGAAGCCCGGCAACGCCAACCTCAGCGTCGGAGTTCGGACGAACCTCGGGTTGGCGCAGGCCCAGCCCAACGGCGGTCAGATCACCGACATCACCGTCGGGGACCGGCCTGCGAAGCAGATCAGCGGCACGACCACGGGCGGCTGCGTGGTCGTGCTCGGCGTCACCTCGTCATCGCGCGTGGATGTGACCGTCATCCCCGCGCCCAACAGCGACGGATGCCCGATGGCGCTCAAAGTCGCGGGGTTGGTCGAGTCGAAGCTGCCGTGAAGCGTCGTCACCACGGTTGAGAGGGAGCAGAGGATGAACGAAGCGCCAGGCGGCCCGTCGGGCGGCGACGTCTACTCGAGATTCGGCCTCGAGCGCCACGGTGAGGTGCAGACCGCGCAACAGCTCCACGACCAGGTCGTCGCCGCCAACGTGGCGACCCACGGTCCGATCGTCGGGCCCCTGCTGACCTACCTGCAGGGCAACGGCCAGCTCGGCGACCTGTTGGAGGGACAGTCCAAGAACCTCCTCGACCAGGGCGTGCCACCGCGGCAGGCGCCGGCCGCACCTGGCGTGCACTACCTCGCGATTCCGCACGCGCAGCTGTACGAGATGGTCAACAACAGCATCGACCCCGGCGCTGTGGGGGCGGCAGGGGACACCTACACCCAGATCGGCAACAAGCTCACCGCGTTCCAGGACCGCATCGCGCGCGCGATCGGCAACAGCGAGACCGAGTGGGTCGGCGTGGCCGCCGACGAGGCCAGGAAAGCAGTGGCGGGTCTGGGTAACAAGGCCTCCAAGGCGGGGACGGCTGCGCAGCTCGCGGGCACGTTGATCACGCAGCAGTCCCGGGCGTCGAGCACGGCGAAGTCCAGCGTGCCACCGCCACCCGCACATCCCTACGACCACGCGGCGGCGAACGCGCGGCGGATGGCCATCACGGACCCGCTGCTCTACATCCAGCAAGCCGCGGCTGACATGGCCGCCTACCAAGAGCAGAAGAGGCAACACGAGGAAGCCGCGCGTGTGGTCGAGACCTACGATCGGACGATCGCGCAGACAGCGGGGGTCCAGCCCGCGTTCGCACCCGCTCCGCCGGCACCAGAACCGCAGCCACAGCCACAGCCACATCCTGTGCCGAGGCCGCAGCCGCCGATCGGCAACGGCACCGGAGATCTGCACGGCCGCACCGCCACCCGACCGCCGAACATCGGTGACACCACGAACACCGCGTGGACGGCGCCGCCGGTCACCGACACCGGCGGCAGTTCGACAACCACCACCAGCGGTCTCACCGGTGGACACAACGCCGGAGGCGGAAGTCAGAACGGCGACGGCAACAACCACCGCGGCGGCGGAGTGAGCTCAGGTCTGCTGAACGGGCCCGTCGGCAGTGATCGAAGCTCCAGCCGGCCAGGCGGCAGTGGCGCCGGGGCCGGACGTGGAGCCGGCGCAGTGGGAGGCGTGCGCGGTCCGGGCGGCGGCGCCGGCTTCGGCGCTCCCGGTAGCGCCAGAGGTGTCGGCCCCGGTGGCTCGTCCGGCGTGCTGCCGGGCGAAGGAGCCACCGGCCGACCGGTGTCAGGCACCGGTGGGACACCGGGCAGCCGTGCAGGCGCGGGCATCAGCGGGATGGGAGGCATTGGAGCACCAGGTGCGAAGGGAACGGGCGATGAGGACATCGAGCGGACCGCACCCTCCTATCTGCTCGAGCCGGATCCTGACGAGACCTTCGGTAGCGACGAGAAGGTCGCGCCGCCGGTGATCGGCGAGTGAAACGACCCTGCCGAGCTTCGGCTTGACCGGGCCGTCCTGATCGAACCGGAACTGCTGGGCGTCACACTCCTCCCGGCGACCTCACCCGGACCGCGGGAGTCACGCGGTGTCGCCTGGCCGGCCACGCGGACGGAGCGGCGGAAGCAGGCCGTTCACGAGGTCCAGTGCGTTGACCGGCCGGTCGAGCACGCTGATCCGGTGGTCGCCGCCGAGCACGTCGAGGGTGTGGACTTCGGCAGAGTTCTCGGTTGCCTGCAGAGCGCCAGGAGCGGACGCAGTGGCGGGCTCCGTTCCGAGCCTGGAGCCGATCTCCGCCACTGATGCAGGCGTTGGGGGCCGCTCTGCCGCAGCAAGCTTCTCGATCAGCGGTCCGGCGAACTGCAACGTGACGGTGTGAGGGGAGAGAGCGTTTCTCAGCACCTCCATGGATGGCAACACGCCGTCCCGGACGATTGTGCGGTACAGGCCGGTGGGATCTTCGTCGCGATCCGGGAAGTGGCCGAACGCGGTGATCAGGAACGACCGCAGGAAGACAGCGAGGAAGCGCCGTCGCACCACGTCCACAGATGCGTCGATGTTGCGCGGAGTGGTGCAGTCGCTCGTCGGGGCGGCTTGGCCGGGGTGGTTGAGCAGCGCGTACAGGTCCACTCCCAGCGTCAGGTCAGCCTTGCGCATCCACTGCACGGGGTCGGTGTCGCCCGCGGTGCGCACGGCGTCGAACATGGCCGCCAGCGCGGCCATGCGATTGGCGGTGAGACTGTGGTTGGCGCGTTCACGTTGCAACCAGGCTGTCAGCTCGCTGCGGATCCGCCGTTCCCGGTGGGTGTACCAGATGCGCATGTCGTCGAGTTCGCGGCGAAGGCGGACGTTCTCGTCGAGCAGATCGACCGTTGCGGAGCTGAGGACCTGCTGCTTGAGCTGCTTCTGCTGCACCGAGATGATCCGGATGAGCTCCTTCTCGCGATCCCACTGCAGATCACCTGAGGTATCACCACCCACCGTCGAGCCGTTGTCCTGGATCCGCGACACCTGCTTGAGCAGCATTTGCACGCGGACGGCGTCGTTCGGTGCCTCGGCGATGTCCACGTACGGTGCGGGGGCGTGTTCAGGGACATCGAGTGGTCCGGTGTAGCCGGGAGGGTCGTAGCGCTGCGAGGCCAGCCACCGGCCCGCCAGCGACGACCGCAGTCCGGTGGGGTCGCCGTCGTCGGCTCGTGGGCAGCGGGCCAGGACGAACTCCACCAGATCCCACTCCGCGATCAGGTGCGCGGAGCGGCCCAGGCGTTGGCTCAACGCTCTCTTCGCATCGGCGAAGGCCTTGTCGTCGTCTGGGTCGCCTTTGATGCAAATGGGAGCTGCGGAGTCGTTCATGTGAGCGCGGAGGAAACCGCTGAACGACCCGTACCCGCTGCACACCCGCTCGACGAGCTCCAACGACAGCGCTGCGGCGTAGCGGTCGAGATTGGCGTAGTCGTCGATCTTCTTCGGTGGGCGGCGGCCGCTGCCGCCGTTGGCGGTGCGGATGAGCATGTGTTCCTCGACAAGGTGTGCCGACCGGCGGGTCGGATGGCCGATGTGGTGTTCAGGGTTGCTGTGCAGCGACACAGGGTCGCGCGGTGTACCGCTCGGCAATGCCGGAACGTCTTCCGCCAGGCGATTTCACGCGTCTGGCAGGGATGTGCGAGACGTGTCAGGTACGCGAAGCTCTGGTGTCCCGCCCAGGTCTGCTGTGGACCGGGAGCAGTCCGTGCCGCGCACCCGTCGACACCGGGGCAGCAGGACACGACTGGGGAACCGGCCAGAACTCGAGGATGGCCATGCACGCTGAGAACGCCATGCGCGAGGCCCGGATGTCCATCACTGACGTGCGCGAGTCGTCAAGCACGCTGAAGGTGAACGTCTCCTGCGCGGCACGGTCGGCGCAGATGCCGAAGCGGACCTCGTGCTGCGGCCGCGAGCTCGCATGCCGGCGGCACCAGGTCGCGACGCGGGGCCGAGGAGCGTTCGTGACGGTCATCGGGTGCTGAGAAGTGCCGCGGCGCCCGCATCGTGCGGGTGCCGGCTGCGCGAGAGCATTTCATTGCTGCCGCAACGGTTCACTTCCTGCTCACTTCCTTCGCTCCGGTGGAGTGGCCATCTTGCGCTTCGCCAAAGGCTGTGTAATGCGGCCAGGGCAAGCAGTTCGACAAGGCCAATCGGCCTGTCACGGAACAGCGAACCATAGGTGTCGGCACTACGCATCACCCGATCGGGGTGTGTCTTCGAAGTTGATGGTGACATGGATCCGCTTCATTGGATCCGCTGCACGAGCTCGACGTTGATGCAGTGGTCGTCGCCGTTGTCCGGATTCGGCGACAACAGTTCGCGAAGTTGTCCGCAGCTTGCGACAACATCTCCGCATCGTTGTCGATGAAGTGGGACAATGCGTTTCTCGGCGCGCTGGGCGGGTTTGACCTGTCGGAAAGGCCGGACAATCCTCCATTCGGTGTGTGCCGCAAATTTTCTTCCGGGCTGGTGGCGGAGATGTGATCCAGCTGTAATAGTTGGCCTCGACCCATGGAACGTCGGGTCGTAATAGGGGCGGCAACCCTGGGGAAGAACAACCGCGGTTGCAGTTCAGCTACTTCGCAAGATAAGGAAGCCAAAATGGGCGATGTACGACCCGCGTCGCCGGCCGAACACGGTCGGCGCTCGGTGGCCGAAACGCGGCGCGACGGGGAGGTGCGACTGCTCGGCAGCACAGCACCGTTGATGCGCAAGGCGTTTCCTGTGGTCGCGATGCCGATCTCCCGGCATCGTCGCGACGCACCGGGTTGCCTGCGGGGCCTGCTCACGGCAGGCGTGCTCGTGGGCAGGTGGGTGTTCGGCCAGGTGCGGCGATCAGCCGGTCATCTGTGCCAACGGCTCACCACCTGCTCCGCCGGTGCGTTGACGGCGTGACCACCCGGTTGTGCCGGGGCGGCCCAGTCCCGGCACAACCGCGTGCCGAGCTTCAGCTCGCTCACCACCAGCGAGTGCAGCCGGTCCATGATCCGCAGTCCGCAGTCCGGGACCGGCCCATCACGCACCGCCAACACCCCGCTGTCGCTAGCATTCGAGTGTCCGCACCGACGACCGCAGGATCGGGTCGCCCGGCTTGCCGGTGAGGCGCAACGACCCGATCCCGTTCTCCCACCCGAACACGTAGTTGCCGACCGTCACCGGCCGATACCCGTCATCGGTCACATAGGTCCCCCTGCCGAGCCCGATCCCGAGCGGCGTCGTCAGGAACACCTCCCCGTCACCCGCGAACAGGAACGACGTCTCCCGCACCACGACGTGGCATCCGCCCGGCGCGGCCGGCAGCACCGTGTAGGTCGCCGACCGATCACCCACCCACGACAACGCCACCGCCAGGGACGTCCCCACCGCGACCAAGCCGAACGGCCATGCCATCCGCACCCAGCGGATCAGCGCGACCGCGAACGCCACCACCAGCAGTCCGCCGCTGACCGCCCAGTCCGGCACCACCCACGTCCCGGCGACAACCACCACCCCGGCCGTCCAGCCGACCAACGAGCACATCCCGGCGGCCAGCACCAGACCGGCGACGGCCGCGTGCGATCGCGACTTCTTCTGTTCCCCCACCACATCGAGCAAGCTAACCGGCAGTTGTGCGCATTCGGTGGAGACGACGTGAAGGCTCAGAGCCGGGCGTCGGGGAGCCGGTCGAGGACCGTGGAGACCGTCTGCTCCGGCGTGTGTTCCGATGTGTCCAGCCAGAGTCCGATGCGCGGCGTCTCCTCGCGCAGACTCCGGTCGAGGGTCTCAACGGTCCACCCCGCGCCGTACCCGGTCTTCGCCCAGAACGACGTCCTGCACGACCGCCGTCCAGCCGTGGTCCGCGTACTCGTCGGCGACCAGCGCGGACAGCCGGTGGCGCAGCTCGAGCTGTGCCCTGGCCTCGGCGCTCTCCTCCGGCAGGAACTCCTCCCTGCCGGACACCACCATGCGGCGGAAGACGTCGCCGCGCACGTGGGCGGCCCGTGGCAGCCGCTCGGCCAGGAGCTGCGCCACGGTCGACTTGCCCGCGGCCATCACGCCGGTGATCAGGATGACGGCCGGGCCCAGGTCAACGTCCACGTGCGCCTCTCGTGCCAGGGGTCAGCTCAGAACGCGGCGTCCCGCAACTGCCGCCGCGACGTCACCCCGAGCTTGCCGAACACCTTGCGCAGGTGCCATTCCACCGTCCGCGGGCTGATGAACAACCGCGTCCCGATCTCCGGGTTCGAGAGCCCCTCCCGTGCCAGCCGCGCGATCTGGTACTCCTGCGCGGTCAGCTCGTCCGTCGTCTCGACACTCCGCTTGCGGACCGTCTCCCCGGTCGCGAGCAGCTCCCGCTGAGCACGCTCGGCGAACGCGTTCATCCCGCAGGCCACCAGCATCTCGTGGGCGGTCCGCAGGTGCTCGCGCGCTTCGACCCGTTGCCCCTCGCGCCGCAACCACTCGCCGTACAGCAGGTGCGCACGGGCCAGCTCGCCGCGCAAAGCCGTGCGCGACAACGAAGAGATCGACTCCGCGAAGCCCGCGGAGTCGCCGTTCAACGCCCGCAGCCGCGCCTTGATGCCCAGCGACCAGTCGGTGTCCACCCAGGACGCCGACCGCGCCAACGCCTCCGCCACCACCGCCGGCTCACCGGCCCGGGAGGCCGCCTCGGCCAGCTCGGACGTGATCAGCAGGCCGTAGACCAAGGTGTCCTCGGCGAACACCCGCGAGGCCGCGGCCAGAGCGAGGTCGTGCCGGCCGTGTCCGTTGTGGAGGATCGCGAGCGCCCAGTCGGTGATCGTGGCCAGCCGCCCCTGCCCGGCCGCGCGGGCTTCATGACCTGCCGCCGTCAGGACGTCCTCGCCGCGCAACGCCGCCTGCAGCAGCACCGCGTACCCGATCGGAGGGGTGCCGGTGACCTCGGAGATCCGCACGTCCTCCTCGATCAACGCCTGCGCCGCCGCCGGTTCGCCCGCGAGCAGCTCGTTGTCGGCGAGGAAGTTCAACGCGAACTGCAGCTGCACCAGCGCGCCGGAGTCACGGGCCAGCTTGACCTGGTGCTGGGCGAACGCGCGGCGCGTGTCGAAGTCCCACATCTCGCTCGCGACGATTCCACCCGCGCGGTAGCCGAAGAGCCACGGCAGACGGCTGACGTCCTCGGCACCGACCTTCAACGCGCGCACGGACTCCAACGCACGCGTCATCGCCGGCACGGACGCTTCGTAGCCGTCCGTCGCGCGGATGGTCAACGCCTCCAGCACGAGGTCGGTCGCACTCGGCGGCACACGCGCAGGGGGAGCGGTGTGCGCGGCGATCTGCGCGGGCGCACCGGCCCAGATCGCGGCCGACACCGCCTCCAGGTGCGTCTCGCGGGCAAGGTCGGCGTCGAACGGGGTCAGCCGGGCGGCCGCGCTGAACAGCAGCGGGGCCGCAGAGGCAACCCGCCGCTGGTCGAACGCGATGTGCCCGCGCAGGTGCTCGACCTCGGCGCTGCGCTGCTCGTCGAACGGACCCGCCTCCACCGCGCTGAGCAGCCGCAGCGACGCCTCCAACGCCCGGCGTCGCGCTTGGCCCGTGCCGCCGCCAGCTCGCGCCGGCACGCAGTCCGGTTCGGGCGTGAGCACCGCGGCCTCCAGGAACGCCGCGGCCAGCAACCCACCAGGGCCTGCGCGCGCCCGCCGAGCTCTCCAACGCTGCGGCGACCTCCTCGTCCGGCGCAGTCGTGCCCTGCGCCCGGTGCACGCGCGCCGATCGGGGTCCACCGCCGGGTCCGTGACCTCGGCCAGCGCCCGGTGCACCGCCAGCCGGTCCGCACCGACGCCGACCGGTAGACCGCCGAACGCACCAGCGGGTGCCGGAACCGGACCCGCGCGCCGAACTCGATCAACCCGGTCTCCTCGGCCGCCGCTGCCGGGTCGCGCCCAGCCCGAGCAGGCCGCCGCCCGCCACAGCAGCGTCGCGTCACCCAGCGGCTGGGCAGGTGAGCAGCAACAGCCGGGTGTCGGCGGGCAGCGGTTCGACCTGGCGCACGAAGCTCTGCTCGATCCTGCTGGTCAGCGGCACCGCGTCGAGCCCGTCGGCGAGCTCGGCCGCCGTCCACGCCCGCGGCAGCTCCAGCAACGCGAGGGGGTTGCCGCGCGCCTCGGCCACGATCCGGTCGCGCACCCGGTTGTCCACCGGCCCCTTGACCACCGAGTCGAGCAACGCCCGCGCGTCGGCGTCGTCCAGCCCGCGCACCTGCAGCTCGGGGAGCCCTTCGAGGTAGTCGTTCGCCTCGCGCAGCACGAACACCAGCGCGATCCGCTCGGCCAGCAGCCGGCGTGCCACGAACGCGAGCACCGCCGACGACATCGTGTCGAGCCACTGCGCGTCGTCCACCAGGCAGACCAGCGGCTGTTCGTCGGCGACGTCCGCGAGCAGCGTCAGCACCGCCAGACCCACCATGAACCGGGTCGGCCGCGGCCCCGAGGCCAGCCCGAACGCCGTGGCCAACGCCTCGCGCTGCGGCCCGGGCAGCTTGCCCAGCCGGTCGAGGAACGGCAGGCACAGCTGGTGCAGCGCGGCGTAGGCGAACGCGCTCTCCGACTCCACCCCGGCCGCCCGCGCGACCCGGAACCCCGCCGCGCGCTCCGACACGTGGTCGAGCAGCGCGGTCTTGCCGATCCCGGCCTCACCGCGCAGCACGAGCACCTGACCAGCACCGGACCGCGCCTGCGTGAGCAGTCGTTCGAGTGTTTCGCCTTCGCGGCGCCGGCCCAGCAAGTCCTCAGACACGGGCCCGAGCCTAGTTGCCAGGGCACGACCAGGGTGTTCCACGGGGGCGACGGACCCACCTGCGGGCGCAACCTTCAACTACCAACGACGAAGGAGCTGAACCCCCGATGGACTACAGGTTCGAGGTGGCCGTCATCCCGGTGAGCGACATCGACCGGGCGGTGCACTTCTACAAGGCGCTGGGTTGGCGCTTCGACGCCGAGTTCGCCGACGACGAGGGCTACCGCCTGGTGCAGTTCACCCCGACCGGCTCGCCCGCGTCGATCATCTTCGGCAGCGGCGTCACGAACGCGGCGCCCGGCAGCACCGAGGGCCTGCACCTGATCGTCGACGACGTCGTCGCCGCCCGCGAGGACCTGATCGGCAAGGGCGTGAAGGTCAGCGAGATCTTCCACGACAAGACCGGCGTCTTCCACCACGCCGGAACCGAGGGCCGTGTCGACGGGCCCGCGCCCGGCCGCACCAGCTACGGCTCGTTCGCCTCGTTCAGCGACCCGGACGGCAACGGCTGGGTGCTCCAGGAAGTCACGACGCGCCTGCCGGGTCGTGACTGAGATGTCCTCCCCGGACCAGTACGACTACGACGTGATCGTCATCGGCGGCGGCTCACCCGGCGAGCACTTCGCCGCCGCCGTCGCCGGCGGAGGGCTCCGCGTCGCGATCGTGGAGCGCGAGCTGCTCGGCGGCGAGTGCACCTTCTGGGCGTGCATCCCGTCCAAGACGCTGCTGCGGCCCGGCGAGGCGCTCGCCGCCGCCAGGGACGTGCCGGGTGCAAGCGCCGCGGTCACCGGTCAGGTCGACGCGGCCGCCGCGTTGGCGTGGCGCGACTTCATGGTCTCGTCCTACGACGACGCGGGCGCCGAGAAGTGGGCGCGCGACACCGGCATCGAGGTCCTGCGCGGCGACGGCAAGCTCGCCGGCCCGCACACGGTCGCGGTGGGCGCCACCACCTGCACCGCCGAGCACGTGGTCCTCGCCACGGGCTCGGAGGCGTTCATCCCGCCGATCCCCGGCCTGCGCGACCTGCCGGGCGTGTGGACGAACCGCGAGGCCACCGCCGTCAAGGAGATCCCGAAGCGGCTGCTGGTCCTCGGTGCCGGGCCGACCGGCGTCGAGATGGCGCAGGCGTTCACGGGCCTGGGCGCGTCGGTCGCGCTGGTCGACGGCGCCGACCACGTGCTGCCCCGCGAACCCGAAGCGCTCGGCCGTGCCCTCGGCGAGGCGCTCGGTGTGGAGCTGCACCTCGGTCAGCACGCCACGAACGCGAGCTTCGCCGACGGCGAGTACGTCCTCGACTTCCCCGACGGCAAGCAGTTGCGCGGTGACAAGCTCCTCGTCGCCACCGGCCGCACGCCCCGCGTCCACGGCATCGGCCTGGAAACCGCCGGCATCGAACCGAACCCGCGCGGCATCGAGACCGACGAGCGCATGAACGTGGCCGACGGCCTCTGGGCGGTCGGTGACGTCACCGGCCAGTGGAACCTGACCCACGTCGGCAAGTACCAGGGCCGGGTCGCCGCCGCGAACATCCTGGGCACGCCCACCAAGGTCGACTACACCGCCATCCCACGCGTGGTGTTCACGGACCCTCAAGTCGCCGCGGTTGGTGCCGCCGAGGGCGACCACACCGTCACCGTTCACCTGTCCGGCGTCGCGCGCACCGCCACCTACACGCGCGAGTACGACAGCCGCCCGGGCTTCCTGACCCTCGTCTCCGACGGCAACGTGCTCACCGGCGCGCACGCCATCGGTCCCGAGGCGGGCGAGTGGCTCCAGCAGGCCACGGTCGCGATCCGCGCCCGGATCCCGCTGGACGTGCTGCTCGACGTCGTCCAACCCTTTCCCACCTTCTCCGAGGCCTTCCTGAACGGCCTGCGTGAGCTCGACTCGAAGAGGAAGCAGAAGTGAAGAAGCTCGCTGAGATCGACCAGAAGCTCGAAGTCACAGTCATTCCCGTGTCCGATGTGGAGCGTGCCAAGGAGTTCTACCGCTCCCTGGGCTGGCGCGAGGACGTCACCCCGCCGCGGGTCGTGCAGTTCACCCCGCCCGGCTCGAACGCCTCGGTCCACTTCGGCGAGGGCGTCACCCCGGCACAACCCGGTTCCGCCCGCCACTTCCTGATCGTGTCCGACATCGTGGAGGCGCACAGGGCGCTGGTGGAGGCGGGCGCCCCGGTCGGCGACCTGTTCCACGGCGGCCCCGACGGTCCCGTCAAGGGCGCCGACCCGGAACGCCGCAGCTACGTCACCCGCGCCGAGCTCGCCGACCCCGACGGCAACACGTGGGTCCTGCAGGAGGTCACCACCCGCCTGCCCGGCCGCGTCGACGCCGACGACACCTCGTACGCCTCGATCGCGGACCTGGAGGCGGCGCTCATCCGGGCCGCCAAGGCGCACGGCGAGCACGAGGCGCGCAACGGCGGCGTGCACGACGAGCAGTGGCCCGCCTGGTACGCCGAGTACATGGTCAAGGAACAGACGGGCGCCGAGCTGCCGCAGTAGCTTGCGGCGGTGAACCCGGAGATCGGGAGAGTGCTGCGCGGAACGCCGTCCAAGCTGGCGTTCCGCGCACTCTGCCGTGCGGTGACGCCCGATCTGGTCGCCTGGTGCGACGAGCAGCTGACGTCCTGGCCGGATGAGCTGCGCGAAGCACCGTGGTCGTGGCTCGCGCAGCGGGAGTCCGGCCACGGCACGGGAGTTCGCCGGATGGTGGACGAGGGCTTAGCGGTCAGAGCTCTGTCCCCCGTGAGGACTACAGAAAGGTGTCCACTCCAAGGGGATTCGCGACGCTCCGGTCTTCCATAGGTTTTCGCTTGCGACGGCGTCAACGCGTCGTGGCACGCCGAGAACTGGAGGGCGAGGGCGTTGAAGACGATGCAACGGTCAGTGGGAGCCGGTGTCCCGCGGAGGTTCACCAGGACGGTGATCGCGGTGGCGCTCACCGTCGCCGCGGTGGCGTCCTGCGCCGACGCTGCGGAAGACGCGGCGAGTGAGGACGCACCACCGGCCGCCGCCGAGGTGACCGACCCGCCGCGCATCACCTGGGGCACGTGCCCGGCGTTGGCTGAGGGAGCCAAACGCGATCCTCGGCTCACCTGCGCGACGGTGGAGGTTCCACTCGACCACCGCAACCCCGGTGGTGAGAAGATCCAGGTGGCCGTCTCGAAGCTGCCGGCGGTGAAGTCCCAGGACCGCCGCGGTGTCCTGCTGCTGAACCCCGGCGGACCGGCGTTGTCCGGTTTGGACACACCGGGTGTCGTGGCGCCGACCCTGCCGCCGTCGGTGCTGGCGGCCTACGACCTGATCGGCTTCGATCCGCGTGGGGTCGGGCACAGCACACCGCAGAGCTGCGGCCTCGACGACCCGTCGCTGGCCGGTCTCTTCCCGTACCCGGCCGCGGGCGGCTCGATCACCGCGAACGTCGCCCACGCCCGCACCACCGCCGAACGGTGCGCGAAGAACGCCGGCGAGAAGCTCCGGTACTTCACCACAGCCAACACGGCCCGCGACGTGGACCGCATCCGCGCGGCGCTCGGTGAGGACAAGATCTCCTACTGGGGCCAGTCCTACGGCACGTACCTCGGCACCGTCTACGGGGCGCTGTTCCCGCAGCGCGCCGACCGGCTGGTACTCGAGGGCAACGTCGATCCCACCAAGGTCTGGGCCCACGCGAAGAACAACTGGGGCAAGGCCATGTCGGAACGCTTCCCCGACGCGGCAAGGGTCGCCGCCGCGCAGCACGCCACGCTCGGACTGGGCGGTACCGTCGACGAGGTGACCCGGAGGTACGTCGCCCTCGCCGACCGCCTCGACCGCACCTCCGCGCCCGTCCCCGGCACCCCGCTGGCCCTGACGGGGTCGATGCTGCGCACCGTCACCTACAGCCTCCTGCTGCACAACGAGACGCTTCCGGTGCTCGCGCAGTTCTGGAAGGCCGCCGCCGGGCTGGCCGACGGCAGGCTCACCGAGGCGGACGGCCAGGTGCTGCGGCAGGTGTTCGCCGCGCCGCCGCCGACCCCCGGCGTGCCGGCCGACAACCAGGCCACCATGTTCCTGGCACTGACGTGTGGTGACGCGTCGTGGTCCGGCGACGTCGACGAGTACGCCCGCCGCACCGCCGAGGACCGCGCGGCCTGGCCGCTCTCCGCGGGGATGCCCGCCAACATCTGGGCGTGCGCGTTCTGGTCGAAGCCGGTCGAAGAGCCCGTCCGCGTGACGGACGAGGGACCGCGCAACACGCTGATCCTGCAGAACCGCAGGGACAACGCCACACCCTGGGAGGACGGCCTCGGGCTGTACGAGGTCCTCGGCCAGCGAGCGGCCTTCATCGGCGCGGACAACGGCGGGCACTACGTCTACCACCAAGGCTCCAAGTGCGTGGACGAGGCGACGGTGACGTTCCTGACCACCGGCCGGCTGCCGGACCAGAAGGTCGACTGCACCGACGTCACACCGCGGTGACCGCTGCTGCCGGCGTTCTCGCTTCGATGCGGAGGGAACGGCCCCACAGGGTCCGAGGCCGTGGATACCGTGTGACCACGACACTGCGGAGGGGGCTCCACGATGAGGCGCATTCCGGCTTTTCCCGCTCGGATCGCATCGTTGAACGAAGGCGTGGTCGCGACGGCCGACGCGTACGGTGCGTGGCTGAGAACGTTCTACGACGTCAGAGCGCGCTGGCACCGGCGGTTCTACCGGCTCAGCGGCGTCGCGGTGATCTTCGTCGGCGCGGCGCTGCCGGTGCTCACCAGCCTGGACTACCCCGGCAAGAGCTGGCTGATCTCGTTGGCCGGCGTGCTGGTGGCCGGGCTGACCGGGCTGCGGGCGTTCTACCGGTGGGACCAGTCGTGGATCCTGCTGCGCAACACCGAGATGGCGGTGACGGCGGCCTACCTGGAGTGGAAGACCGGGCCCGGCAACTTCCCGGTGACCGAGGAGCCGGAGCAGAAGCTGCTGCAGGAGAAGAACGCGGCGGCGTTCATCGACAGGCTGGGGGAGCTGCGCGAGCGGGAGGCGACCATCTACTTCAAGGACATGGCCTTCCCGAGCGTGCACGGCGCCAAGACCTGATGGGCTACGAGCTGCACATCACCCGCGCCGAGCCGCCGATCGGCTTCGAGGAGTGGCTGGACTTCGCCCGGCGGCGGTCAGATCTGCGCGAGGAAGGCGAAGTCTCCTACCTCGACCTGGAATCGCAGCCGGTGTACCTGCACACCTGCCGCGACGGGGTGGAGGTGTCGCTGCACTGGTATGGCGACCGGGTGCGGGTCAAGGGTGTGCGCAGCGAGCGCGGCGCCGGGTCGCTGGTGCGGATGGCGGACGCGTTGCGGGGTCGGCTCGTCGGTGACGAGGGCGAGGTCTACGGACGGCGCGGGCTGCTCCGGTGGTTCCGTCGAGTGGTAAATCCGTAGCGCTTCCCCTGTGCCGCGGCGCACGATCCGCTCCTCAGGCACGAGGGAGTGGTGATGGTCGAGGTCCGCGTGGCCGCGGGTGCCGTGCGAGGCGCGTTCGAGGGTGAGGTCGCGGTGTTCCGCGGCATCCCGTTCGCGGCACCTCCGGTCGGCCCGCACCGGTTCGCCGCACCGCACCCGGTCGAGCCGTGGGACGGCGTGCGGGACGCGCTGGAGTTCGGCCCGCCACCACCGCAGGGCGGCGCGTTCGGCATGGACAGGGCGGTCGGCGGGGACGACTGGCTGACCGCCAACGTGTGGTCGCCGGACCTCGGTTCCGGGCTGCCGGTGCTGGTGTGGATCCACGGCGGCGCCTACACGATCGGCATGTCGAGCCTGCCCGAGTACGACGGCACGCGGCTGGCGCGGGGCGGCGTGGTCGTGGTGACGTTCAACTACCGGGTCGGCCTGGAGGGTTTCGGTGCGTTCACCGGCAGCCCGGCCAACCGCGGCCTGCTCGACCAGGTGGCGGCCTTGGAATGGGTGCGCGACAACATCCACGCGTTCGGCGGCGACCCGGCCCGCGTCACGGTCTTCGGCGAGTCGGCCGGTGGCGGTTCGGTGGCGGCGCTGCTGGCCATGCCCCGCGCCCGCGGCCTCTTCCAGCGCGCGGTCGCGAGCAGCGCGCAGGGCACCTTCTTCAGCCCCGAGCTGGCAGCGGACATCGCGGCCGCCTGCGTGGCCGAGCTGGGCGAGGACGTGTCCACTGTGGACCCGGCGGTGCTGCCGCTGGCCGGTGACGAGGTCACCGCGAAGATGTCCCAGTTCGCCCGGTGGGGCAAGGCCGCGCACCGCGGGCTGCTGTTCGCACCGGTGGTGGACGGCGAGGTGCTGCCGGTCGACCCGTGGCAGGCCCTGGCCGACGGTGCCGCGGCCGGCGTGGACCTGCTCGTCGGCCACACGCGCGACGAACAGCGGCTGTTCACGGTGCTGGACGGTCAGGCAGGAGCCGTGACCGACGAGCTGGCTTCCGCGACACTCGCGTTGTACGCGCCGGGCGACTACCGCGCCGCCTTCCCCTCCGCGAGCCCGGAGGAGCTGCACGACCTGGTGCAGTCCGACTGGATCTTCCGGATGCCGACCCTGCGCCTGGCCGAGGAACAGCTCTCCGCCGGCGGCCGGGCGTGGGTCTACGAGCTCACCTGGGAGGGCCCGCTCGGCGCGTGCCACGGCTTGGACGTGCCGCTGCTGTTCGGCAACCTCGACCGCGGCCAGCCCGCCGCGCTGATCGGCGAGGTGACCGAGGAGGTCGCGGAGCTGTCGGCGCGGATGCGGGCGGCGTGGACGTCGTTCGCCACTTCCGGCGACCCGGGCTGGCCGCAGTTCTCCTCAGGTCTGGTGCAGATCTTCTCCGCCGAGCCCGCGGTCGCCCCCTACCCGGAGGAGACCTCACGCCGGCTGTGGGCGGGCCACCGGTTCGGCGCGCTGCCGTTGCTGGACCGGGAATAGCTGCGGCTGTGCGGCGTTGTAGGCGCCGGAAGGAGGTTTCATGAAGGACAACTTCAACGACTACCTGCCGAACGGCCACGTCTCGCCGGACCGGTGGGTGACCGCGACGCGCCTGTTCGACACCGGCCACGAGGAGACCGCGGCGGAGAAGTGGGAGCGCGCCCAGCTGCTGTTCGAGGCCAAGGAGTACACCAAGGCCGCCACGCTGCTGGCCGAGGTGGTCGACGAGGTGCCGTTCCAGACGGACCTCTGCCTCCTGCTCGCCCGCGCCTACTACCACTCGGCCCAGCTCACCAAGGCCGAGGCGCAGCTGCGGGTGATCGTCGACCGCGCCCCGGTCGACCACTACGCCCACCTGCTGCTCGGCCGGACGCTGGAGCGGCAGGGCCGGTCCGAGGAGGCCACGCCGTGGCTCCGGCTGGCGGCCGCGCTCTCCGGCGAACCGGTGGCTTGAGGCACTGCCGGGGTCAGGTCGCACCGCGCGGCCTGACCCCGCGCGTTCTCGCGTGCCGCCGCGTTCTCAGCCGAGGTCCAGCTTCGCGAACGCCCGCAACAACCCCGGCGCCGCCCGGCTCGCCAGCCGCGCCGCCTTCGCCTCCACCGTCACCGGCACCACCGCCCGGTTGTCCCGCACCGCCTGCACGATCTCCCTCGCCACCCCCTCCGGCCCGAACCCGCGCCGCGCGTAGAGCCGGGACGCGCGGTCCTGCTTGCGTCGTTCCTCCTCCGCGCTCACCCCGGAGAACGTCGTCGTCGCCGTGATGTTCGTGTTCACCACACCCGGACAGATGGCGCTCACACCGATCGCGTGCGGGGCGAGCTCGGCGCGCAGGCAGTCCGACAGCATGAACACCGCGGCCTTGCTGGTGGCGTAGGCGGAGAGGATCTTCGAGGGCAGGTAGGCCGCCGCCGAGGACAGGTTCACGATGTGACCGCCCTCGCCGCGTTCCACCATCAGCTCGCCGAACGCGCGGCACCCGTGCACGACGCCCCACAGGTTGACGTCCAGCACCCGTTGCCACTGCTCGGTCGTGGTCGACAGGAACGATCCCGAGTGCCCGATGCCCGCGTTGTTCACGACCACATCGGGCACGCCGTGCTCGTCGGCGACCTGGCGTGCCCACGTCCGCACGGCCTCCTCGGACCGCACGTCGACCTCGTAGGCGTGTCCGCCGACCAGTTTCGCGGTTTCCTCAGCCGCTACGATGTCCACATCGGACACCACGACCTTGGAACCCGCCTTGGCGAACGCGATCGCCGTCGCCCGGCCGATCCCGCTGCCACCACCGGTGACGACGACGAGCTCGCGCGGGGGAGTGGTGTCGGTGACGAACTCGCTGATCATGCGCGCCACCTGCGCGGGATGGCTGAGCGGCGCCCAGTGGCCGGCGGCGATGCGGCGCCGGCGCAGGGACGGCACCCAGCGCTCCAGGTCCAGCGGCTCGGTGCGGACGTAGCGGTCGTGGACCGGCTGGACGACCTGCACCGGCATGGGGGCGAATCGCTGCCGCGGCGCGCGCATGACCTGCCGGATGTTGGCGCGGTACAACGAGATCCCGTTGACGGCGTCGGACGCGATGGTCTTCGCCGGCGTGGTCCGCACACCCTCCAGCCGCCGCAGCACACCACCCCAGCGGCGAGCCAGGTAGAGGCGCCAGAACGCGGGCGCGACGACCGGCAGGTGGAACGCGGCGATGTACCAGGACCGGAAGAACTGCCGGATGTGAGCGAACGACAACCGCCGCCGCGACCAGTGGCCCATGTGGTCGAGGCACGGTCCGGAGATCGACGTGAACGTCGCGATCCGCGCGCCGGGCGTGGTGACCGCCTCCCACGACTGGATCGACCCCCAGTCGTGGCCGACCACGTGCACCGGCTCGTCCGGGCTGACCGCGTCGATCACCGCGAACAGGTCGCGCGCCAGGTGGTCGAGCCGGTAACCGTCCTCAGTGGAGGGTGCGCTCGACGCCCCGGCGCCGCGCACGTCGTAGGTGACGACCCGGAAGTCCTCCTCCAGCAGCGCGGCGACCCGGTCCCACACCTCGTGCGTGTCCGGGTACCCGTGCACGAGCACCACGACGGGCCCGGACGTCCCGCGCACCTGCACCGCGAGGTCGACTTCTCCGGAGTGAACGTTCACATCTCCTCCAACACCAGGCGGTCGCCGTCGGGCCGGTCCACGCAGATCCGCACGCCGCCGACGTCGCACGTGCCGCAGAACCCTGCCGGCACGAGTAGGCGACCGACGGGCGGAAGTCCCTGATCACGTACAGCACCGACCGGTCGGCCGGCACGGCGAGGGATACCCCGCCGCGGCGCAGTTCCACCGTGAACGGGCGCCCGCCGACGATCGGCGGCGGCGCGAACCGTTCGAAGTGCAGCCACCGCGCGGAGAACTCCTGCTGCACCTGCGCGAGCATCTCCGCCGGCCCGCAGCAGAAGACGGTCCCACGCGGGTCCGCGCCGTCGAGCAACGCCCCGCCGCGCCCGATGCGCACGTCGACACGTCCGACCGGCAGCTCGTCCAGGAACGGCATCGCCGCCATCGACCGCCCGACGTTGACCAGCCGCCAGTCGAGCCCACTCCGCGCCGCCGCCCGCACCATCGGCAGGATCGGCGTGATCCCGACAGCGGCGAGCCACAACGCATCCCGCGCCACACCCGGCGGCGCTCTGCCGCCGCACCGCAGCACGGCGGAGTCGTAGACCTGCTCGAACCGGCTCAGTGCACGCAGCATCGTGGCGCCTCCGCGGGCGTAGCCGGCCGACCAGCGTCGCGTCGCGAGCCATCAGTGCGCCTCCCGCGCCGCGGGCGAGGACGCCAGGTACGCGATGGCCTGCGACGTCGACCCCTCCTGCTTCGGGTGGTACGCCGGGTGGAAGTACCGCAGAAACGCCTTGAAGATCTCCGACAACCGCGGCAGCAACCCCCGCCGCCTGGCCCGCATCGCCTCGCGCCACGTCAGCCGCACCCGCGCAACCCGTTCGATGAGCGCACGAACCACCGCTCACCTTCCGGCAGCGGCAGGTGCAGCACGTTCATCATGTGCGTCGCCACGGGCTCGCCGGGAACCCAGTGCATCGGCAGCCTCGACCAGTCGAACCGCACGTCCCGTGGCTGCAGAACAAGGCAGTCCGGCTCCATCCCCGCCCTCCCGCAATTACTACGCCCGCGTAGCTTTGTGAAAGCTACGCAACCGTAGCAATATGGAACCGTGAGCACAACGCGCAGGAAGTACGCCCGCCGCCTGCCCCCGGACCAACGCCGCGAGCAACTCCTGGACGCCGCCCTGAGCCTGATCCCGGCCGGCTTCGACACGGTGACCATGGAATCCGTCGCCCGCGCCGCCGAGGTCACCAAACCCGTGCTCTACGACCTCTTCGCCAACCGCGCCGAACTCATCTCCGCCCTGCTCCAACGCGAAGCCTCCCGCGCCACCGACCAGGTCCTCGCCGCCCTGCCCACCGACTTCGCCACCCGCTCACCCGACGACGCCTTCGCCGACGCCGTCCGCGTCTTCGTGCAGGCCGTCGTCGAATGCCCCGACCGCTGGCGGCTCGTGCTGCTGCCACCCGAGGGCACCCCGCACGAGTTCCGCGCGCAGGTGGAGCTGGTGCGGGCCGGCGTCCTGGCCCAGATCGAGGAACTGGCGGCGCTGGGGTTGGAGGAGCTCGGCGGCCTGGACGACCTCGACTCCGACCTGCTGGGCCACGCGATGCTCGCGTTGGCGGAGATGTCGGGCCGGCTGGTGCTGACGGATCCGGAGAAGTTCACGCCGGACCGGTTGGTGGCGTTCGTGACCCGGATCGCGCACGGCCTGCGCTGAGCACGTCCCGCAGTCGGTTCGTGGTCAACTGCGGCCGGCGCGCCAGGCGGCCTGTTTGCAGGCGGCGGAGCAGTAGCTGCGCGGTCGGCCGCCGAAGTGGTTGTGCAGCGGGAAGAACCGCGTCGAACACCGTGGACACGTCTGACTGCTGGTGCTCAGCCAGTGCACGAACAGGTCGTGGGCGTCGTCGTTGATCCCTGCGCACTCGCTGCCTTGCGTCTCCACGAACGCGTACAGCGCCGGCGCGAGCACCAGCACCTCCTCGACCAAATCCGCCTGGGCCGCGGCTTGCAGCCGGAAGTGCCGCGCCAAAGCGCGTTGTACAGCGACGTCGGGGGTGATGCCGGCCGCGGTGTCGGCCTTGCTGAGCCGGCGGAGTTCTGCCAGCTCTCCCAGAGCGCCTTCCACGATCGACGTGATGTCGTCAGGCCAGCCGTAACTCGCATCGAGCCAGTGCGTGATCCGCTCTCGACCGCACCTGTCCACCGCCAGGAGCATCCGTTTCAGCGGCACCGTGGCCAGGTACCGCTGGCGCCGTTGTGGTGCCTTCATGCGGACGGCTCGTTCGGCGGGGCAACTCCTTCTGGGCAGGCTCCTGGCGTGAGGGGACCCGCAGGAGGTCTCTCGTCACGCTGCTCAGCAGCAACCTGAGCTCCTTCAGCACGAGATGCAGGTTGTTCGGATCGGTCCGGCCGATCACCAGCCGGGCGATGCCGTACACCACCAGCGCGCAGATCGTGATCGCCGCCAACAAGAACACCACCACCAGCACAGTCAGGTCCACGGGCTTCCTTCCAGGAGCAGGAGCCGCGCCTGCACACGACAAAGGCCCCGGCGATGTCCACCGGGGCCTTTGTCACGTGCAGATGCGGTTGTGGTGGAAGCTTATGGACGGTTTGCCGCCGTGGGCCCGCCGACGGCTGCTCCACCGTTCGGCGAGCTCTCGCAGTCAGTCGATCGCAGCAGCTCAACGCACCTGCGGCGGCGTTTGAACCCGCTCGCCCGAATGCACGGAGTTTCGTGACAACGAAGCCTGCCCGCGCTCAGCGGGCCGCGCTGACCGCCTCCGCGATCGCCTTGTGCCCCGCAGGCGTCGGATGCACGTCCGTTCGATCGCAGAAGTAAGTGAGCGCACACACCTGCGCGACCGACGCCGGAACCGCCCCGTACTTCGGATGTTGCGTCATCTGCGTCAGCGGCTGGTAGGCACCGGTCGCTTTGGTGACATCCGCGAACCCGGCCCCGAACTTCCCGTACTCCGCCGCCAGCCCGCCGTTGAACTGTTCGAAGATCGACACCGACTGCCGGGCGAGGGTCTTGCCGTTGGGGAACGACGGGTTCACCCACGCGCCGAGGAACACGTCCGGGTAGGTCAGCCCCACGATCTTGGTGTCGGGTGCGGCCTCGCGGAGCTTGGCCAGCACCGAAGCGATGTTCGCGCGAACATTCGTGAGGGTGCGGTTCGCGCAGTCCACTGGTTGCTGGTCGAGTGCGCACGGCGTCAGGTCGTTGCCGCCGATCACCACCGTCACCAGCGAGACCTTCTGGGTCCGCAACGTCTGCACGGCCGCGTCGAGCTGGGTGCGGCCGCCCGCGTCGGTGCCGCACGCCGGCTTGGCACCCAGGTCGGCGGAGGTGGCGCCGTTGCAGGCGAGGTTGACGAGCTTCAGGTCGGACTGCCGGGCGACCAAGGCGGCGAAGCTCTCGCCGGTGGCGCCGTTCGGACCGAAACCGGTGGCGTACGAGTCGCCGAGGGACAGGTAGACCTGCTCGGCGGTGGGCGGTGGCGCGGTCGAACCGTCGGGAGCTGCCGACGGCTGCTGCGGGGGAGGGGTCGTCGTGCACGCTGCCAGCGCCGTCACCAGCGCCGTGACCATGACCAACCGCCGCACACCCGCTCCTATCGCCGAAGGTCCTGAGGTTACGGAGTACCCCGTGAGGCCGCTGTGACCAGCGGCCTCACGCAAAACTCACCGGAAAGTGCGCAATCGCAGGCTGTTGCTCACCACGAACACCGACGAGAACGCCATCGCGGCCCCGGCGATCATCGGGTTGAGCAGGCCCAGCGCGGCCAGGGGCAATGCGCCGATGTTGTAGGCGAACGCCCAGAACAGGTTGCCCTTGATCGTTGTGAGCGTGCGCCTCGACAACCTGATCGCGTCCACGGCGGCCGTCAGGTCGCCGCGCACCAGCGTCAGGTCGCTGGCCTCGATGGCGACGTCGGTGCCGGTACCCATGGCGAGTCCGAGGTCGGCCTGGGCGAGCGCGGCGGCGTCGTTCACGCCGTCGCCGACCATCGCCACGACCCGGCCCTCGTCCTGCAGCCGCTTGACCACGTCCACCTTGTCGGCGGGCAGCACCTCGGCGATGACCTCGTCGATGCCGATCTCCGCCGCCACCGCGCGCGCTGCCGCCTCGTTGTCCCCGGTCAGCAGCACTGGCCGCAACCCGAGAGCGCGCAACCTCTGCACCGCGGAAGCAGAGCTCGGCTTGACGGTGTCCGCGACCACCAGCACGCCACGGGCCTCGCCGTCCCACGCCACCAGCACCGCCGTGCGTCCCTGCTGCTCAGCGGCTTCCTTCGCGGAACGCAGCTCGGGGGACAGCTGCACGCTCCAGTCGCTGAGCAGCCGCTCGCGGCCCACCAGCACCGCGTGCCCCTCGACGACGCCCTGCACACCGAGCCCCTCGACGTTGCGGAAGTCCTCGACCGCGGGCACCTCACCGGCCGCAGCGGCGATGGCCTTCGCGATCGGATGCTCCGAAGCGTGCTCCAACGCACCGGCCAGCCGCAGCAGAAGTCCTTCGTCCTCAGCGGTGTGAACGCTCACCAGGCTCATCCGGCCCGTCGTGACGGTGCCGGTCTTGTCGAGCACCACCGTGTCCACCCGCCGGGTCGACTCCAGCACCTCCGGACCCTTGATCAGGATGCCGAGCTGGGCGCCGCGGCCCGTGCCGACCAGCAACGCCGTCGGCGTGGCCAGGCCCAGCGCGCACGGGCAGGCGATGATCAGCACCGCGACCGCCGCCGTGAACGCCGCGCCGGTGCCGCCGCCCGTGCCGAGCCAGAAGCCCAGCGTGCCGACGGCCAGCGCGATCACGATCGGCACGAACACCGCCGAGATCCGGTCGGCGAGGCGCTGCACCTCGGCCTTGCCGTTCTGCGCGTCTCGACCAGCCGCGCATCTGCGCGAGCTGCGTGTCGGCGCCGATCCGCGTCGCGCGCACCACCAGCCGCCCGCCCGCGTTGACCGTGGCACCGACCACCGCGTCGCCCGGCCGCACCTCGACCGGCACGGACTCGCCGGTCAGCATGCTCGCGTCGACCGCGGAGCTGCCCTCCTCGACGACACCGTCGGTGGCGATCTTCTCGCCCGGCCGCACCACGAACCGGTCACCGGCACGCAGCTCACCGGTCGGGATCCGCACCTCGCGGCCGTCGCGCAGCACCCCGACGTCCTTCGCGCCGAGCTCGAGCAACGCCGTCAGCGCCGCGCCCGCCCGCCGCTTCGACCTGGCCTCGAAGTACCGGCCGGCCAGAATGAACGTCGTGACGCCCGCCGCGACCTCGAAGTAGATGTTCCCCGCGCCCGAGGTCCGCTCGATCGTGAGCGTGAACGGGTGCGTCATCCCCGGCACGCCGGCCGTGCCGAAGAACAGCGCGTACAGCGACCACAGGAACGCCGCCACCACGCCGATCGAGATCAACGTGTCCATCGTGGCGGCGCCGTGCCGCAGGTTCGTCCACGCCGCCTGGTGGAACGGCCACGCCGCGTACACCGCGACGGTCCGGCCAGCGCGAGCGACAGCCACTGCCAGTAGGTGAACTGCAGCGCCGGGACCATCGCCAGAGCGATCACCGGCACCGTCAGCACGGCGGACACGACCAGCCGCTGCCGCAGCGCCGCCGTCGGGTCCGCTTCCTCGGCGTGTTCCTCGGACGCCTCGGGCAGCTCGGCCGTGTACCCGGTGTCCTCGACGACCTTCACCAGGTCGGCGGGCGTGAAGGAGGCCGGGTAGCTGATCCGCGCCTTCTCCGTCGCGTAGTTGACCGACGCCTCCACGCCGTCGAGCTTGTTGAGCTTGCGTTCGATCCGCGCGGCGCAGGAGGCGCAGGTCATGCCACCGATCGAGATCTCGATCCGGTTGGCGTCAGTTGCCGTGGTCATGGCCCTCCTCCTCACCGGTTGTGAGCGTGAACTCCGCGGTCCGCACGACACCGTCGTGCTGGAAGTCCAGGAACAGCCGGTACTTCCCGTCCGTCGGCACCTCCACCGCGAACCTCACCTGGTCGCCGTCCTCCGGGTGCACGTGCAGGTACGCGAGGTCGGCCGACCGCAGCGCCACCAGGTGCCCCTTCGCACCGAGGTAGGGCTGCAGGTCCGTGACCGGCCTCCCGTCCCTGGCCACGTCGATGGTGACCGTGGACGCCGCGCCCGCGGTGAGCTTCCCGTTCAGGGTTACCTCGTAACCGTCGACGTTGAACGTCCGGCTGTCGTGGTCGTACCGCTGGGGCCGGTAGTCGCCCGCGACCTGCACGTCCGTGCCGAGTGTGAGCTCGGGCCCGTTCTCCGGCTTGAAGTCGGCGAACACCCGGTAGCTGCCCGCCGAGGTGAGCTGCAGCGGCAACGTCCACGTGCCGTCCGCCGCCATCTCCGGGTGCACGTGCTGGAACCCGGACCCGTCCCGGCGCACCGCGATCAGGTGCAGGCGCTTCTCGTGCTCCACCGCGAACCGCGTGACCGCCTTGCCGTCGGGCCCGGTGATCCGGAAGCTCCGTTCGCCCAGCACCAGCGTGTATCCGCTGTCCGAAACGGACAGTCCGGGAGGGACGGTTGCCGACGCCTTCTCTTCACCGTGGGTGTCGCCGTGACCGCCGGGCTCGTCATGTGCCGCAGGCGTTTCCGGTGGTGGTGCCGTGCCGACCGCCGCGCCTGCCGCCCAGGTTCCACCGAAGACGGCGACCAGCGCCAGCCCGTACGCGGCGACCTTGTGACCTGTCCTCATGTCAGCCGACCAGCTCGTAGCCGGCCTCGGTGACCGCTGCCCGCAGGTCGTCGAGGGCGATCGGGGTGGTGCTGGTGACCGTGACCCGGCCGGTCGGCAGGTCGACCGCCACGGCGGTGACGCCGTCGATGCCGCTGATCTCCCCGGTCACCGAGCCGGCGCAGTGGCCGCAGGTCATGCCCTTGACGGTGTAGTCGGTGCTGACGGACTCGCTCATGTTCTCCTCGTTCCAGGTCAGGAGCGAACCAGGCGGGCGATGGCGTCGCCGGCCTCCGCGATCTTCGCGTCGGCCGCGGTGCCGCCATCGGCGATGGCCTGGCTCACGCAGTGCTTGAGGTGCTCGTCGAGCAACCCCAGTGAGACCGCCTGCAACGCCCTGGTGGCCGCGGAGATCTGGGTGAGCACGTCGATGCAGTACTCGTCGTTCTCGATCATCCGCGCAAGGCCGCGGACCTGCCCCTCGATCCTCCTGAGGCGGCGCAGGTGGGAGGCCTTGTTCTCGGCGTAGCCGTGCACGTCTCGCTCCTTCTCCGGCCACCGCGCGGCCGGCCGTGATGCCGGGGGAGCGGTGAGCGCTCACCCATTTATACCCTAGGGGGGTATGGGTATGTCAAAAGTCGGCCGAAGGAGTGCGCGTGACCGGGTTGCTTGCGCGCGAGGCCTGTGATCGGGAATTCGATTGGTGTGCAACGGTTCCTTGGAACACGTGCAGCGGATGCGCGGCCGCGCTCAGGAAATGAGGCAGCCTCCAGCCGGCGCCGCGGGGGGGATACGAGCACGACTGGAGGCGAGTCTTGGGGTCGGCGCGGCGGTCGCCTCTCGGCGAAAGGCACAACGAGGCTCCAGCCGAACGGTAATCCTCGAAGGCAGTTGAATGAGGCCCGGGGGACACGGACCGCACCGACCATCCTGTACAACGGACGACCGCCCCGGGAGATTCCCCTGCGGGAGTGGGCTGTGCCACGTCCGAACGGTCGCATGCCGGTGCGCCCCGGCCGGCCGGTGGACCGGCGGTCCACAGGGGTGACCGCCGGTGAACCGGCCGGGACGCGGGCGTCAGGCGTTCGCCGCCGTCGCGCGCCCGGCCACCCGGCCCGAGAACAGGCAGCCGCCGAGGAACGTGCCCTCCAGCGCGCGGTACCCGTGCACGCCACCGCCACCGAACCCGGCCACCTCGCCCGCCGCGTGGAGACCGCGGATCGGCTGGCCGTTCGACCCGAGCACCTGCCCGGACAGGTTCGTCTGCAGGCCGCCCAGCGTCTTGCGGGTCAGGATGTTCATCCTGATCGCGATCAACGGACCCGCGGACGGGTCGAGGATCTTGTGCAGCGAGGCCGTGCGGGCGAGGCTGTCGCCGCTGTAGGCCAGCGAGTTGCGGATGCCCATCACCTGGATGTCCTTGGTGAAGGGGTTGTCCACCTGCTGGTCGCGCACGGTGATCTGCCTGCGCAGCTCGTCGAGGTTGACCAGGTTCGAGCCGGTCAGGGCGTTCATGCCGGCGACGAGGTCGGGCAGGTTGTTCTTGATGACGAAGTCGGCGCCCTTGTCCATGAACGCCTTCACCGGCGGTGGGGTGCTGTTCAGCAACCGCATGGCGAGGTAGCCGAGCAGGTCCTTGCGGGTGATCTCCGGGTTCTGCTCGGAGCCGGAGAGCACGAACTCCTTGTCGATGATCTTCTTGTTGAGCACGAACCACGTGTAGTCGTGGCCGGACTTGCCGATCAGCTCCAGCGTGCCGAGCGTGTCCAGCGACGGGATGCCGGGGTTGGCGAGCCTGCGGCCCCGCGCGTCGAACCACATCGACGACGGCGCCGCGAGCACGCGGATGCCGTGGTCGGGCCAGATCGACGAGTGGTTCATCATGCCCTCGGTGTAGTGCCACATGCGGTCGCGGTTCACGATCCGCCCGCCGGCCAGCTCTGTGATCGCCAGCATCCGGCCGTCGACGTGCGCGGGCACACCGGTGATCATCCGCCGCGGCACCGGACCGAGCCGCGCGGGCCAGTTGCGCCGCACCAGCTCCTGGTTGCCGCCGATGCCACCGGAGGTGACGATCACCTGCGGCGCGTGGAGCTCGAAGTCCCCGACCTTGGTGCGGGAGCTGGGCGTGCCGCGCTTGGCGGTGCTCGGTTCCAGGACGCTGCCCCGCACGCCAGTGACGGCGCCGTTCGTGACGATCAGCCCGTCCACCTGGTGCCGGAACTTGAACGTGACCCTCCCGGCCGACACCGCCTCCCGCACCAGCTTCTCGAACGGCTCCATCACGCCGGGCCCGGTGCCCAGCGTCATGTGGAAGCGCGGCACCGAGTTGCCGGGCCCGTCCGCGAACTGGCCACCGCGCTCGGCCCAGCCCACGATCGGCACCCACCGCACACCCAGCCCGTGAAGCCAGGCACGCTTCTCACCGCTCGCGAAGTTGAGGTACGCCTCCGCCCACTTGGCGCCCCAGTAGTCCTCGCCCATGGGATCGTTCACACCGCGGCCGAACCCGGCGGTGTTGAACCAGTCGGCCCGCGCGAGCTCCAGCGAGTCCTTGATGCCCGCGGTCCGCTGCTCCGACGAGTCGACGAAGAACAACCCGCCCAGCGACCAGAACGCCTGCCCGCCGAGACTCGCCTCCGGCTCCTGGTCCAGCAACAACACCCGCTTGCCCTTGGCCGCGAGCTCCGAGGTCGCCACGAGGCCCGCGAGCCCGTGCCCGACCACGATCACGTCCGCGTCCACTCTCGGCGCCGCACCCGCCACCGCGGGCCCCAACGTCGCCGCAGCGGCGATCGCACCCCCCGCTGCCAGCAGGTTGCGGCGACTGATGTTCGTGTCTGCACCCATCGCAGGGCCTTCCTCGTTGAAGGTCGGTGCCAACGCGAATTACTCTCGCGTAAACAACCAACCAGGAACAGCCGAGCGGGGGATAGGCTCCCGACCCCAAACGCCAGCACCCTCGTTGTGGCCCGTCCACAACAAGTTCGGAGGCCTCGTGCCGGGGATGTCAGCGATGGTCAGGCAGGTGCTCGCAGCCGTCGCCACCGACGACAAGGTCGTCGACCGCGTCGTCGACGCCGCCCGCGGCAACTCACCCGAGGTCGCCCGCCTCCCCGCCGCCGAGAACCGCAGGCACATCGCCTTCCTCCTCGCCGAGGGCATCGCCCACCTCGAACGCGGCGGCGCGGCCGACGACGGCGACTTCTCCGCGGCCCTGGCCCTGGGCGCCGACCGCGCCGCCCAGGGCGTCTCGATGGCCGGCCTCCTGCGCGGCGTCCACGCCGGCCGCACCGAGCTGATCCGCGCAAGCGTGGAGCTGGCCCGCTCCCTGGGCGTCGACGACGGCACGATCCTCGACTTCATGATCGACCTCGACCACTACGTCGGCGCCGTCGAGCGCCACATCATCGACGGCTACCACACCGCCGAGATGCAGCTGGCCCGCACCGCTCGCGACCTGAACACGCAGGTGCTGCGGCGGCTGCTGGTGTCGGGGGAGTTCCCTGATGCCGCTGAGCTGTCGCGTGCCGGACTGCGGTCCGATGGCCGGTACCACTGCGTCGTCTCCACGGTGACCGATCCGAGCCACGCCCGTGCCGTGGAACAACGCCTGACACCGTCCGGCGTCTACGGCCTGGTGGAGGGCCGCCTGGCCGGTCTCAGCACATCGCTGCCCTCCTGGTCCGACGACCTGCTCGTCGTGTCACCCGCGCTGCCGCTCTCCTCGATGCGCTTGACGTACTCCCTGTGCACGCAAGCGTTGTTGGTGGCTTCGGGTCGCTCAGGCGTGCAGCTGTTGACCGACCTGGCCGCCGAGACAACACTGGCCGCGTTTCCTGCCCTGGCCGACACCTTGGCGTCGTCACTGCTGGGCGCGCTCGACCACGGAAGCGCTTTCCACCACGAGATGGTGGCGACGGCTCTTTGTTACCTCGACACGGGCGGCCGGATCTCGGCGACCGCGACGGCGCTGCACGTGCACGCGAACACCGTGCGGTACCGGCTGGACCGGTTGGTGGAGCTGACGGACGTGGACCTCGGTGAGTCGCCGGACGCTTCGCGATCGCACGTGCTGACGACGCTGCACACGTGGTGGGCGCTGCGGACGTGGCTGGGGGAGGTCACCCCGCGCTGAGCCGGTCGGCCTCGGCCTGCGCTCGTTCCCGCGTGCGCTTCGGCACCTTCGAGGAGTTCGTGATCATCAGGTACAGCTCGACCGCCTCCGCCTTGCCGCCGATGGAGACCATCTTTTCGGCGGCCTCCATCTGTTGTGCGGTGTCACCGTTCGCGGCGATCCGGCGCAACAGCTTGACCGCCTCGCGGCGACCCAGGTGAGGCGCCAGCAGCAACTGCACGTCGTATGACAGGTCTGTGCCTGCCAACAAGTCCTCGAGCATCCCATGTCCGTGGACTTGTTTCGCTTCGATCGCCCACCTCGCCTTGGTCGCGTCACTGGAAGCCATGTCGATGAGACGCCGGTAGATCCGCGTGCCGGCTGTGGCATCGAGGCGGTAGGCCCGTGCGGCAGCGTCCAGCGAACTGTCCTCGCTGAAGTTCGGGAGCAACGCGAGGTACTCGTAAGCCTGCACACTCAGGCTTCGGGGCAGTCGTTCGGCCGCGGTGAGCCGGATGTGTTCGGGATGGGTGAAGTTCTCCACCATTGCGTTGAGCGCGCGTTTCGCCTTGGTCGAGTCGACCCTGTCGATCTTCGCGATGACGTCGAGCAGCACCGTCGGCTCGGAGCCGGCGTCGTGCAGCGCGGACTCCACGAGCTGCTCCGACTTCTCGCGGTGTTGGTACCAGTACTGCGTGGCGATCCTCACCCGTTCGTCGACCGTGAGCCCGGCATCGGCGGCGAGGTCGAGCATCACACCCGGCCCCACCAGCTTGTGCGGTACCAAGAAGTGTGCGATGTCGAACTTCACCCTGGGACGTGTGCCGGCGTCGTCGAGGTGGTCCATGAGGTACCGCTCGGTCGGTTCACGGTCACGGGTGAAGCAGACCTCCATCGCCTCGACGCGTGACGCCGTCGTGCGAGCGCTGCGCAGGAGACCGTGCCACAGGCGGAGGCCCGCCTCGCTGTCGTACCTGTCGACGGCGGTGATCGTGGCGATCTGTTCCCAGTCGTCGGTCGAGGTGTCCTGGGCCAGGTTCACCAGCAGGTCCATCCCGACGGCCTGGTCCTGGCCGAGGACGGTCCAGGCCGCGTGCAGCCGCAGGCCGTGTTCCGGGGCAGTGGAGACCAGGTCGGTGAAGATGCGCAGGTCCAGTTCCGGGTCGATCTCCTTCAACATGCCGTGCACGTTGTCGCGGGCAACGGTCAGCAGGTCGGTCCGGCGCAGGAAAGCGAGTATCACCGGCTCGTTGGCCCGCGCGTCGAGCTCCACGAGGTAGCGGACGGCCTCGAACCGCCGGAACGGGTCGATCTCGCCGGGCTGCTCGACCAGGTCGCGCAACAGCCAGGTCGCCGTGTCCTGATCGACCCTGCGCAGCCACTCGACGTGCTGCCGCCAGACCTCGCTGTCGGAGGACGGGGACTGCACGCCCTGCTTGAGCAACCGCACCATCCTGTTCCGCACGTCGTCGTCGACATCGACGCCGTGCGACACGAGCGCCGTGAGGAACTCCATGTGCCGCCTGCGGAACGGCCACCACAGGGCACGACGCAGAAGACCGTTCAGCACGTCGTTGTCCACCATCGCCGCGAGGAAGAGCAGCACCTCGAGGTCGGGCCATCCCCGTCTGGTCAGCCGGGGCCGCAGGAGCCGTTCGGGTTCCGGCTTGGCGGCGAACAGGTGGCACGCGGCGAGGAACTCCTTGATCGTCTCGTGCCGGAACGCCAGTGCTCGCTCGCTGCCCACCACGAGTCCGCTGGCCAGCAGTGCTTCGCGGACCGCTTCCGGTGCGAGCGCCGGGTACCGCGCGACGGCGAAGTCGAACAGGTTCACGTCGGAACGCAGAGAGGCGTGGGCCATCTCCTGCAACAGCGGTCGGAGTTCGCTGAGCAGCGCATCGGCCGCCTCCTCCGCGGAGGCACCCGAGCGGGCCTGCCACTCGCGCAGCTTGGTGCGCACGTCGTTGTGCCACACCTTGCTCAGCTGCCACTTCACGAACCGCTCGTACAGGTCGGTCTGGTCGCGCGGCAGTTCGGTCGTCTCCCCGGCACACGACAGCACGCACAGCATCGTCGCCAGCAGAGGGACGTGCGCCAGATCGAAGAGCTTCGTGTGCCGCAGCCGGGTGAAGAGCTCGGTCGCCGCGTCCTCCGGCATGTCCTCTTCCTGGAACCAGGTGGTGATGAACTGCCGCAGGTCCCGGTGGTTGAACCGGGACAGCACGTAGGTCGGGTGCCTGTGCTGGTTGAAGCGGATGCCGCCGAGGTGGCGGCTCGTCACCACGAACCGGTACCGCTCCTCCCTGCGGAGCCGCAGGACCCGTCGGATGAGGTCGTCCTGCGCTCCCGCGTCGACCAACTCGTCCAGGCCGTCGACGAGCACCAGCCACGGCACTCCCGGCAGAGGTGGCCCGCTGAACAGCTCGACCAGCCGTTGTTCGGGGAGGGTCGTCAAACGGACGCCGCGAGCGAGCAGGTCCGGCAACTGTCCGTCGGCGGCGAGCGCCTTGGCGGTGATGGGCACCGGGACGGCTTGCCCGGCCTGGCCGTGGAGCCACTTCTCCGCGCTCACCGCGGCGAAGTAGCGGACGAGGCTGGACTTGCCCATTCCCGCCTCACCGAGGATCTGCGCGCCCTCGCACGTGGTGAGGAGATCTTCGGCGTTGATGCTCTCGGGTGGCTCGGTCGCGTCGTCCGCGGACTTCGGCGTCGCCCAGCGCTTGAGGTAGATGCGGCGCAGGCTGGGGGCGGAATGGCCGTCGAACCGGTACTCGTGTTCGTTCCCCTGCTCCTGCACGGCCCTGAGGTACTCGCGGAGATCCGGTGAGAGGTGCCGCCAACCGCCTTGTGCCAGTTGTTCGGGTGTCAGCAGGTCCAGCCAGCGCTGGTCGAGCGGGACATCGAGTTCCGGCACGACGACCGGTCCCGCCGTCGTCATGATCCCGCAGACGGCACCCGTCATCCGGTTCAGCACCGGCGAACCGGGCACCTGCTCGAGCGTGGTGCTCAGGCTCTCCGGCGCCACGGCCTGGTGCAGACAGGGAAAGGGCCGGTCAGCGGTGGGCCACGACACCACCGCGAGCGACGGCGCCTGCGGAAGGCGGAGGCGAGGCGGCACCAGCTCGGCGGCCGTGAGGACCAGGTTCGGCGCGATGCACACACCACGTCCGTCGCCGGGCTCGGTCACCTCGACGGTCGCGCGGTACAGGGCGTGGATCAGCGGGTTGTCCTCGACGGCCTGAGGCGGGCCGGCGATGATGTCGCGGGCCTGGATGACGACGCCTGAGTTGGTGCCGGCGAACTGGTTGTACTGCACGCCAAGCACGGTAGATGCGCGGCGGTGGATCGTAAGCGGCCGAACGGGCGCTGCGCACGTGTAGCGCAGCGCCGTCCGAAGGCTCAGTACATCGGGTAGAAGTCGGTGTAGTGGTTGGGGGAGAAGTACACCTGGCCGCTGGTGCGGTCCACGACGATCCGGGCCGCGTCACGGGCCGCGCCGCACGCGCGCGGGTAGACGTCGAACTCCTGGTAGCGGTGACCGGCCGGGAGCTGGCCGTCGCGGTTGTAGTAGGTGCCGCCGGCGAAGTTGCACTGGCCGTTGGGCCAGTTGTTCCAGCCGCGGGTGGCGGGGTAGCCCTTCGACTCCCAGATCGAGTCGGCGGAGCGGGCGGCGGAACAGCCGGAGATGCCGCAGTACTGGTAGACGCGTGCTTCGGCGGCAGGGGTGACGAAGACCAGCATCGAGGCGACAACGGCGAACGCGGCGAGCAGGCGGCGTGTCCAGTGCGGTTGCAGGGTGTGCACTTCAGACCTCCATCAGCGGGGAACGGACCTCGTGATCATGTCCAGTGACCGCCAAGACGGGGTGAACTGCGGGCAACGGCCGGGGCAACGGATACTGTGCACCACGGCTGAACGCGTGAGTTGATCAACTCCGAACAGCCGATTGAAGGTCCCGCGTGCATCGATAGGGTTGTCCAATGGCAGCACGAAAGCACTTGTTGGTGCTGTTGACCCTGCTCACCGCAGCCTGCACGACGGAGGTCGCGGCCACTCCTCACCCCGTCGCGTCGCCGACCAAGTCGTCGGTTCCGGACGAGCAGCCGCTGGTGAAGGTGGTGGCGGTGCTCGACGGACGCACCGTCGAGCTCGCCGACGGCACGAAGGCCAGGATCTCGTTCCTCGCGGAACCGTCCTGCGGTGCGGAGGCGGCGCTGGACTTCGCCAAGAAGACGTTGCAGGACAACGAGGTCCGGGTCAGCAGCATCACGCCGGGCGAGGTCAGCCTGGTGCTGGCGGACGGCACCGACTACGCACTGCTGGCCGTGCGCAGCGGTATGGTGCGCACGACCGGAGTGGACGGTGGCCCGCTGACCCAGGCCGAAGGTGATGCGGCCAATGGAAAACTCGGCCTCTGGGCGCAGGAGTGCGCGACGGCCACCCCGCCGCCTCCTCCCGCGCCCTCCACGTCGACCCCGCCGCCACCGCCCTGCGCGGTGACGTACCGGATCAGCAGCCAGTGGCCGGGCGCGTTCCAGGCCGAGGTGACCGTTCGCAACGTCAGCGGCGTGCTGATCAACGGCTGGACGCTGCGGTGGCGGTTCACCGATGGCCAGACGGTCGCGCAGATGTGGAACGCCTCGCACGCGCAGGAAGGTGCTGTTGTGAGCGTCACCAATGCCGACTACTCGGCGCTGATCACGCCCAACGGCTCGATCTCGATCGGCTTCAACGGCACGGCCACTGGTGCGAACAACATGCCGACGGCGTTCTCGCTCAACGGCGCGCCCTGTCGCGTCTAGTGCGGTGACCACAATCTTCACCGTGTTTCCCGGCGGTAAAGGTTCGTGGTCACCGCACTAGTTCGCCGCCCACCAGTCCGTCAGGAGGCGGGCGTAGTCCGCGGCGCCCTCCTCCCACACGAAGTGGCCGACCCTGACCACGTCGAGCCGGCTGTGCGGCAACCGCTCGTGCAGGTACTCCGCGTTCCGCAGGGGCACCACCGGGTCGTGCTCGCCGGCGATGATCTGCACCGGCGTCCGGATGTCGCCGAGCAACCCGCCCAGCACCGGCAGTTCCGCCGGGTACGCGCGCACGTACGGCATTTGCTCGACGAACCGCTGCCCCTGGTAGGCGGCGAGGTAGTCCTGTCGCACCTCGTCGGGCAGTTCGTACCCCGTGATGGCGTCCATGGCAACGTTCACAACGTCCTTCGGCCCCAGTGCGCGGTAGGGCGCCAGGTCCTCGTCGTGCACCCACTCGTGCAGCGGGCTGCCGAGGTTCAGCGGCACCGACGACCCGCCGCTGCCGATGGTGGTGCTGCGGAACCGGTCGGGATGCTTGGCAGCGGCGAAAAGCGCCGCGCTCGTGCCGATGTCCGGGCCGACGACGTGCGGCTTCCGCAATCCGAACGCGTCCGCGATGCGCACGACGAACTCGCCCATCGCCTGCGGTGACAGCAGGTCCTCGCGCAGTTCGGAGTGGCCGAAGCCGGGGAGGTCGACCGCGGTGAGGTTGGCGTGCTCGGCCAGCGTCGCCCAGGTGGCGTCGTAGGCGTAGAGGCTCTCCGGCCACGGGCTCAGCAGCAGCGCGTCCGGCCTGCCTGGGGTGTTAGCGCTAACGGCGTAACGGATCGACAGTCCGTCGATGGTCCGGAAGCGAGGCTTGATGTCACTCATGACTTCAATATGACCGGTCGTCTTAGATACGTCAAGCGATAAGGCGGTCGGTCATGTTGAGACGTGGCTAACGCAGCACGACCTCGAACGCCACGGTGAAGAAGGCCGCGAATGACGAGCCGTCCTTCGCCGCTCGTTCGCCGACGATCGCGCCCTCCCAGGCGTTGGTCAGGAACCGGGCCACCACGTCCGCGTCCTGCGTCGAGGTCACCTCACCGGCCTCCTGAGCCGCGCGGATCGCCGTCGCGACAGCACCCGTCCAGAAGTTCAACGCCTCGATGAGCGCGGTGCGGATCGCCGGGATGTGGTCAGCGGTCTCGTTGCTGAAGTTGCCGTAGACGCACCCGCGCTCGTACCCGAATTCGACGATGTCCTTCGCCAGCAGCTCGAAGTGGTTGCGCAACCGGGCCAGCGGCGTGACCTCCTCGTCGGTCAGCTCCTCCACGTGCCGTGTCCGCCCGTAGCGCTCCATCACCACGAGAGCGAGCGCTTCCTTGCTCTCGAAGTGGTTGTAGAACGAGCCCTTCGGCACCCCGGCGCTGTCGGTGATGAGCTTGACGCCCGCCGCGTTGTAGCCGTGCCGGTGGAACTGCTCGTACGCCGCGTCGACGATCTGTTCCCGCACGCTCGCTCTGGCCATTGTGAACGCTCCCTGCTCGTGGTCCACCTGCCAATATGAGCGGTCGTCTCGGCGCGAGTCAACCGAGCGGTCAACCGCGCCCCGACAGGCTGCGGCCGATGCCGTGCGCCGCCACCTGCAACGCCGACACCAACCGCGGTTTGTCCCGCTTGAGTGACGGCACCACGATCCCGAGCGCCGCCACGACCTCCGTCCGGTCGCGGAAGATCGGTACCGCCACGCTGCACTGCCCGAGCGTCATCTCCTCGTAGGTCGTGGCGTACCCGTCGACCCGCACCCGTTCGAGCTGCGCCTTCAGCAACGCGGGCTGCGTGATCGTGTACGGCGTCACCCGCTCCAGCGAAGCCAGCGCTTTGTGTTGCAGCGCCTCAGATGTGTGCGCTAACAGCACCTTGCCCACACCCGTCGCGTGCAACGGCAGCCGCGAGCCGATCTCGCTGACCACGGGCACCGAGCGCTGGCCGGACAGCCGGTCGAGGTAGAGCACCTTCAAGCCGTCGCGCACGGCCATGTGCACCGTCGCGAGCGTGCCGGCGTAGAGGTCGTGCAGGAACGGCGAGGCGACGCGGGTCAGGTCGGTCTGCACCGGCGCGAGCACGCCGAGCTGCCAGAGCCGCTGGCCGACCACGTAGTCGCCGTTCGCCGTCTTGCTGAGCGCTCCGGCCCTGGTCAGCTCGCTGACGAGACGGTGGGCGGTGGTGAGCGGCAGGTCGGCGCGCCGGCTCAGCTCGGTCAGCGTCAGCCGGGGATGGGCCTCGTCGAACGCCGACAGCAACGCGATCGTGCGGGCGACCACCGAGGCGCCGGGAACCGAGGTATTCCCCGCCATCTGTGCGCTCCCTTCCACTGAGCGGAAGCCTACCGTCGACGGCACGCGGCGGCTCTGCCTAGCGTGCAGCGGGTGACGACCAGCCAGCACGAGATCAGCGACGAGATCGCGAAGATCCAGGCCGACTCACCGAGGGGTGCGCCGCTGCTGGACTTCCCGCCCTACCGCAGCTCCCTGCTGCGCCACCCGACCAAGGAGCTCCGGCACGCCGACCCCGAGGGCGTCGAGCTGGTCGCCCCGGTGTTCGGACCGTCCGATGTGGCCCCGGTCGAGGCCGACCTGACCGTCCAACGTGGCGGCGAGCCCATCGGGGAACGCATCCGCGTGCACGGCCGCGTCGTCGACGGCGACGGACGGCCGGTGCGCCGCCAGCTCGTGGAGATCTGGCAGGCCAACGCCGCCGGCCGCTACTCCCACCAGGGCGACCAGCACCCGGCGCCGCTCGACCCGAACTTCACCGGCGTCGGCCGCTGCCTGACCGACGACGACGGTTGGTACACGTTCACAACGATCAAGCCGGGCCCCTACCCATGGCGCAACCACCACAACGCCTGGCGGCCCGCGCACATCCACTTCTCGTTGTTCGGCACGGACTTCACCCAGCGGCTGATCACGCAGATGTACTTCCCAGGCGACCAGCTGCTGGCGCTGGACCCGATCGCGCAGTCGATCTCCGACCCCGCCGCGCTGCAGCGGTTGACCGCCTCCTACGACCACTCGCTGTCCGAGCACGAGTGGCTGCTCGGCTACCGGTGGGACATCGTGTTGACCGGCAGCCACGCGACCCACATGGAGGCTTCCGATGACTGACGCGGCCCCCGGCCAGACCATCGGCCCGTTCTTCCACCACGCCCTGGCCTATCCCGGCGACAGCGAGCTGGTCCCGTTCGGTGCGGCGGGATCCGTTGTGCTGCACGGCCATGTCTACGACGGCGCGGGTACTCCGGTGCCGGACGCGATGATCGAAATTCGGCAGGCCGATGCCGAGGGTGTCGTCCCCGCGGTCGAGGGGTCGCTGAGGCGGCGCGGCGCCGCGTTCACCGGGTGGGGCCGCTGCTGCACGGACACCTCCGGGCGCTACTGGTTCAGCACCGTCGAACCGGGCGGCGCGACGCCGTTCTTCGCGGTGACGGTGTTCGCACGTGGACTGCTCGACCGCCTGTTCACGCGCATCTACCTGCCTGATGGCGCTGACACCGTGGACGGTCTGGTGGCCGAGCGCGAGGCCGACGGGCGGCTGCGGTTCGACATCCACCTGCAGGGTGAGAACGAGACGGTGTTCTTCTCGTTCCCACGGCATCGGAGCTGAGCATGGTTCCGGGGTCACACCGAGCCGGCGGCGACGGGTTGGTCCGCGCGATGGTGCGGGTCGAGGTCGCCTGGGCGCGCGTGCTGGGGTCCGACGTCGAGGACCTCCTGGACTGGACGCCCCGCCTGGATCCCGCCGAGGTCGAGGCGGCCGGGAATCCTGTGCTGCCACTGGTCTCCGCGTTGCGCTCACGGGTTTCCGTGCCTGTCCACACCGGACTGACGAGCCAGGACGTGCTGGACACGGCACTGGTCCTGGTCGCCCGGGACGCGGTCCTGCGGGTGCGGGCGGATCTTGCGCGGGTCGCCGGCGCGGTGGCGCGGCTGGCTGACGAGCACCGCGGTTCGGTGATGGCCGGGCGGACGCTGACCCAGCACGCGGTGCCGATCACGTTCGGGTTGAAGGCGGCGCGGTGGCTGGATTCGGTGCTGGACGCGCTGGAGGACCTCGAACGGGTGCGTTTCCCGGTGCAGTGCGGGGGAGCGGCGGGGACGTTGTCGCGGGCGGCGCAGTCGGTCGACCCGCTGGCGGCTGCTGCGGCGTTCGCGCGGGAGCTGGACCTGGAGTGGCCGGGGCTGCCGTGGCACACGCAGCGTGCGCCGGTCACGCGGATCAGCGACGCGCTGGTGCGGGTGAACGACGCGCTGGGTGTGTTCGCCGCGGACGTGCTGACCCTGGGGCGACCGGAGATCGCCGAGGTGCGCGAGGGCGCGGCGCCGGGGCGGGGTGGGTCGTCGACCATGCCGCACAAGCGGAACCCGGTGCTGGCGGTGCTGGTGAACAGCGCTTCGTTGCGCGCTCCCGGGCTGGGCGCGCAGTTGCACCTGTGTGCTGCGCGGGCGGTGGACGAACGCCCGGACGGCGCTTGGCACGCCGAGTGGCCCGCGTTGCTGGGGCTGGTCGAGCTGACCGTCGTCGCGGCGTCGCAGGCGGCGGAGCTGGCCGAGGGGTTGCGGGTGTTCCCGGAGGTGATGGCGCGGCGCGCGGCCGAGGCTACTGCTGATCTGCTGGCCGAACGCGGTGGCGGCGAACCGGCTGATCTTCCGGGTTACCTCGGTGCCGCCGACGCCTTCGTGGACCACGTCCTGGAACGCGCGGCAGCCGCCGGGTTGCGCCCCCTGTCCTCCGGGGAACCCAAGGCTCCGGAACTCACCCTTCCGGGAAGCACCCTTCGGGATCGCGCCCCTGCGGAACCCACCTCTCCGGAATCGATTCCGACTGGCCCCCCTCCAGGGGGCGCCGAGGTCCCCACTCCAATCGTCTCAGAGGGGTCTGACAGAAATGGCGGCTGAACTGAGCCTGACCCGGCTCGCCGGCGCGGACGACTCGCGGCGGCTGCTGGTCGTCGGGCCCTCGCTCGGCACCGCGGTGTCGCAGCTGTGGCGTGCCTGCGCGGCCGAGCTGACCGAGCTCGAGGTCATCGGCTGGGACCTGCCCGGCCACGGCAGCAGCCCCGAGGCGACCGGGCCGTTCACCGTGCAGGACATCGCGGGCACGGTGGCGCACAGGGCGGCCGAGCTCGCCAACGGTCGCAGCGCCACCTACGCGGGGGTCTCGTTCGGCGGCGCGGTCGGTCTGGAGCTGGCGACCCGGGAGAACAGTGCGTTCGACCAGTTCGTGTGCATCGCCGCCACCCCGCGGATCGGCGAACCGCAGGCGTGGCGCGAGCGGGCGGCCCTGGTCCGCGGGGCGGGCACCTCGGTGGTGGTCGAGGGATCGTCGCAACGCTGGTTCGCACCGGGGTTCATCGCGCGGGAGCCGGACACCGCCGGAGCGCTGCTCACCCAGTTGACCGAGGTCGACGACGAGTCCTACGCGTGGGCCTGCGAGGCGCTCGCGCTCTTCGAAGCGGGCGAAGCGCGGCTCCCGGTGCACGCCGTCGCCGGTGGGCACGACGTGGTGGTGCCACCGAGTGCCATGCGGGAGATGAACGCTCACACCTTCCGCGTGATCGACGACTGCGGGCACCTCCCGCCGGCCGAGAACCCCGAGGCGGTCGCGCACGTGCTCCAGGAGCTGGCCAAGTGACCTACGACGAAGGCATGAAGGTGCGGCGCGAGGTGCTCGGCGACGCGCACGTCGACCGGGCGGCACCGGACGAGTTCACCGCGGACTTCCAGGAGTTCATCACCAAGTACGCGTGGGGTGAGGTGTGGACCCGGCCGGGGCTGGACCGCCGGATGCGCAGCGCGATCACGCTCACAGCCCTGATCGCACGTGGCCACTGGGAAGAGTTCGCCCTGCACGTCAAAGCCGCCGTCCGCAACGGACTGTCCACCGAGGAGATCAAGGAAGTGCTGCTGCAGAGCGCGATCTACTGCGGGGTCCCGGCGGCGAACCACGCGTTCGCGGTGGCACGGCGAGTGCTGCGGGAGGAGACGTGACCACGACACGCACCCAGGTCGGGATCGTCGGCGCCGGCCCCGCCGGGTTGATGTTGTCGCATCTGCTGGCGCAGAACGGGATCGACAGCGTTGTCATCGACAACAGACGCCGCGTCGAGATCGAGAACACCGTCCGCGCGGGCATCCTCGAAGCCGACAGCGCACGCCTGCTCGTCGACTCCGGTGTGTCGGACCGGGTGATGCGCGAAGGGCACGCGCACGAGGGCATCGACCTGCGGTTCACCGGCGAGAGCCACCGCGTGGACTTCAAGGCGCTGGTCGGCGAGTCGGTCTGGCTCTACCCGCAGACCGACGTGTTCATCGACCTCGCCAACGCCCGCGAACGCGACGGCGGCGACGTGCGGTTCGGTGTGCGCGACACGGCCGTCGACATCGCGAAGCCGGCGATCTGGTTCACCGACAGCGACGGCGTGCGCCAGGAGGTTCGTTGCGACCTGCTCGTCGGCGCCGACGGGTCGCGGTCGATCTGCCGCGCGCAGGTGCCGCACGCCGAACGCACGCACTACTTCCGCGAGTACCCGTTCGCGTGGTTCGGGATCATCACCGAAGCACCGAAGAGCGCGCCGGAGCTGGTCTACGCGCACTCGCCGCGCGGGTTCGCGTTGATCAGCCAGCGCACCGAGACCCACCAGCGGATGTACTTCCAGTGCGACCCGGAGACCGACGCGCGGACGTGGTCGGACGACCGCATCTGGGAGGAGCTGCAGGCACGCGTCGCCGGGCCGGACGGGTTCACCCTCGCTCAGGGCCCGATCACCGAGAAGACGGTGCTGCGGTTCCGGTCGTTCGTCGCGGAACCCATGCGCCACGGCACCCTGCTGCTGGCCGGCGACGCCGCGCACACCGTGCCGCCGACCGGGGCGAAAGGCCTCAACCTGGCGCTGGCCGACGTCAAGGTGCTCGCCGAGGTGATCGAACGGGCGTTGCTGAAAGCCGACGACGACGCGCTGGACGAGTACGGGCCGCGCGCACTCGGCCGGGTGTGGAAGGCGCAGCACTTCTCGTACTGGATGACGTCGATGCTGCACACGCTGCCCGGCGCGACCGAGTTCGACGTCCGCCGCCAGCTGGGCGAGCTGCAGTCCGTCGTCGACTCCGAGTCCGGCAGGCGGCTGCTCGCGGAGGGCTACACCGGCTGTTGGCCCGCTTGAGCGGAACTGGAGTCGCGGGGCGCAGACTGCCGCGGTGGACATCGCTGCACTGCGCCTCGCCAACCAGCGGATCGGCACGTTCGCCACGGCGGAGGAGGTCGTCAGGAACCTCGGCGCCGTGCAGGCCCAGGACTACGGCCAGTCGCTCTGGGCGCTCGGCCTGCGCACCTCGGCTGGTGTGAGCGCTGACATCGAGGACGAGCTGCGCGCTGGGAAGATCGTCCGCACGTGGCTGATGCGCGGGACGATCCACTACGTGCCCGCCGAAGACGTTCGGTGGATGCTCAACCTGTTCGGCGCGCGCGACCTGGCGCGGCTCACGCCCAAGGCGTGGCAGTACCACCGGATGACGCCCGAGCTGATGTCGTTGGCGCGCAGGACGTTCGTGGAGGCGTTGAGTGGCGGTGGATGCCTCACGCGACGCGAGATGATCGAGCTGATGGCCAGCGTCGGCATCCCGGACGACCGGCAGCAGAGCTACTTCACGTTCATCCACCTCGCCCAGGAGGGTCTGGTCGTGCCCGGCCCGCCGCGCGGCAAGGACCAGACGTTCGTGCTGCTGGAGGAATGGGCGCCGAACCAGCGCTCGCTCGACGACGAGGAAGCGCTCGCGGTGCTGGCGCGGCGGTTCTTCGGCAGCCACGGCCCGGCGACCGTCGCGGACTTCGCGAACTGGGCCGGCATCGGGATCAGGGAGGCCACCCGCGGCCTCGACCCGATCCGCGCCGAGCTCGTCCAGGAGTCGTTCGACGGCAAGGAGTACTGGCTGCCGCCGGACCTCGAACCCGCGACCGGGACCTGCCTGCTGCCCGCCTACGACGAGCTGGTGATCGGCTACAAGGACCGCGCCGCGTTCTTCCACCGCTACGGCGAGATCCCGATCTCCACCTACAACGGCATGTTCTACGCGACGATCATCGAGGACGGCCAGATCGCCGGGCTGTGGAAGCGGGTCATGAAGAAGACCTCCGTGGACGTGGAGCTGCGGCCGTTGCCCGGCTTCGACGTGGACGGGCTCGTCGAGCACACCCGGCGGTTCGGTGAGTTCCTCGGCCTGCCGGTGCGGACGATCGTGCGTGACGCACCCGAGGCCGGTTCCTCGAAGGTCAGCTGGCGTTCCCGGAAGTGAGCGCCAACAACTCGACCTCGCCCTCGAAGTGACCTGGCGGGACGACCGCCAGCGCGTCGGCGAGCGCGGCACCCCAGAGCGAGCCGGGCCGGTCGCGGCCGACCGGCAGTGCTCCGGTGCCGTGCCGGGTGACCGGGATCAGCCGGGTGTCGGTGCGGTGTCCCACGGCGGCGAACCGGGCGGTGATCGCCGGCTGGACCGTGCGACCGCTCAACGTGCCGAGCAGCGGCTGCAGGAGCGTCACGACGGCGGCGAGCGCGGCGAACGGGTTGCCGGGCAGGCCGACGACCACGCGGCCGTCCGGGAGGGCGGCGAGGAGCTGTGGGTGGCCTGGGCGGCAGGCGACGCCGCTGACCAGGACCTCCGCGTCAAGCTCGACGAGCACGCGGCGCAGGTGATCTTTGGCGCCCACCGAGGTGGCTCCGCAGGCGACGAGGACGTCGGCGGCGTCGCAGGTCAGTGCGTCGGCCAGCGCTTCGGGGTCGTCGCGCAGGTGGGTGGTGCCGAGCAGGTCCGAGCCGGTGAGCAGGCCGGGCAGCATCGGGCCGATCGCGTCGCGCACGCGTCCAGGGCGCGGTGGTCCTGACCGCAGGAGCTCGTCACCGGTGACGACCACGGCGACACGCGGCTTGCGGTGGACCAGCAGCGTGTCGTGCCCGGCGCCCGCCGCGAGGCCGAGCACAGCGGGGGAGACGACCGTGCCCGCGGGGACGAGCTCGTCGCCGGCCGACCAGTCCTCGCCGCGGCGGCGGACGTGCTTGCCCAGCTCGCCGGTGTAGCCGGTGAGCAGCTCGCCGTCGAGGTGGCAGTGCTCGATCGGGACGACCAGGTCGGCGCCGGCGGGGACGGGTGCCCCCGTGGCGACGGCGCAGGCCTCGGAGAAGCGCAAAGGGGGTGGCACACGATCGCCCGCGCTCACCCGGCCGACGACGGTCCACGGGCCCAGACCGGCCACCGCATAGCCGTCCATCGCGGACGTGTCGCAGGTCGGCTGGTGGGTGTGAGCGTTAACACCGGACGCCAACGCCGAGCCGAGGGCGTCCGGTAGCGGAACTTCAACGGCCTCCAGTGGCTTGACCGCGTCGCGGGCGGTCTGGCGGGCGAGCGTCCAGGGCATGGTCATCCGCGCTCCCGAGGTATAGACTACCGAATACTGTATGCAATCCTCGGAACGGGGTGAAGGGCATGCCAGTCGCGACTTTCGTCCGTGATCACATCGGCAGGCTCTACCGGGTGGGGGAGACCGACGTCGAGGTGTCGGGTCGCTCGCGCCGCACGGTGCTGTGGGCGGCCTGGGCGGCGATGCTCGCGGCGGGCATCGGCCAGTACGGCTTCGGTGCGGTCATTCCCGAGCTCAGCGGGCGGTGGAGCGTTCCAGAGCTGTTCTGGGCGCTGGCGCTGTGGACGGTGTGCCAGGCCGGGGTCGCGTTCCCGGCGGCCTGGCTGCGCGAACGGCAGGCGCTCTCGCCCACGACCGCGATGTTCGCGGGTGCTTTGCTGTGCGGCGCTGGTTTGTTGACGCTCTCATCTGGCTTCCTGCTCGGCTACTCGATCTTCGGTGGCGTCGGCGCGGGTCTGGTCTACGCCACCTGCCTGGGCACGGTGGTGCGGTGGTTCCCGGAACGCGTGACGCGCAAGGTCGCGTTCGTGAGCGGGGCGTTCGCGTACGGCTCGGTGCCGTTCGTGCTCGCGGCCGGAGTGCTGCTGCGGCCGGGTGACCTCAGCGGGTTCCTGACGCAGGCCGCGATCGCGGTGGCGGTGGTCGTCGCGGTGGCCGGCGTGCTGGTGAAGGACCCGCCGGAACACTGGTGGCCACCCGACGTGTCGCCGCGGGAGTGGGCTCTGGACCGGGCGCGGGTGCCGAACCGCTTCGCCTTGAAGGAGTTCAAGCCACGCGAGGCGTTGCGGTGCGGCACCTTCGCGTGGCTGTACGGCGGCGTGATGTTCGCAGCGGCGGTCTCGTTGTACGACCTGGTGTACGTGCCGCTGTTCGTCGGCGACGAGGTGCTGGGCGCGGTGGCGCTGGCGACGTTGGCCGCGGCAACCGGAACCGGGCGCGTGCTGGTCGGGTGGATCTCCGACCGGGTCGGCAGGCGGCGTGCGCTCGTGTGGACGTTGACAACCGGTGGTGTGGCTCAATTCGTGCTGCTTCACGCCGGCAACTACACGGCGGTGTTGATCGGCGCCGCCTTGGCCGGTCTCGGGACGGGGTGTTGTTACTCGTTGCTGGTCGGGTTGGTGCGCGAGTACTTCGGTGAGTCGCACGGCGCGCAGAACTTCGGGCTGCTGTACACGGCCAAGGCGGCGGGTGCCGTGGTCGCGGCGGTGCTCCTCGCCTCGCAGGGGCCGACGTTCGCGTTCGTGGCGGCCGGCGTGCTCGGGCTGGCCGGAGCCGTGCTGACCGGCCGGTTGTCGCAGCCGGGAAGGCCGCGCCTGTGAGCAGGGTGCCGGTGTTGTCGCGCGGCTGGCACCCGGCGCCCGCCGACGGTTGCTGCCTGATGGAGCTCACCTCGCAGCTGGCGGGCGAGGTGTGGTCGGACCGGCCGGCGTGCGTGCATCCGGTGCTGGCGTGCGTGGCTCGTTGTGTGAACGACCAGTGTTCCGCCCATGGCCGACAGGCGCTCCTGCCTTTCGCCGTGAGGGTGATCGGCACTGTTGGCGCTGACGTTTCGACGCGTTTGACCGCGCACTGCCTGGCGCGGTCCGGGGTCGCCGTGCCGCGCTGGTGGCCGCGCGACTGGGCCGTGACGCGGGCGGTGCGGGCGTTGTCCGGGGACGAGGTGTTGCGGCGCTTGCTCGACGAGTGCGTCGCGATCTGCTGGGAGGCGATCAATGGGACGCGTGACGAGCAGGCGGCGCGTGGTGCGGCTGGTGGACGACGCGGTCACCACCCGCCCCGACACGCTGGCGGTCGAGGAACCGCTGGAGATCCGCGTGGGCGGCAAGTCCCTCGCCGTCACCATGCGCACACCGGGTGACGACTTCGACCTGGCGGCCGGCTTCCTGGTGAGCGAGGGCGTCGTCCGGTCCACTTCGGACATCGCCTCGATCCGCTACTGCGCCGGCGCCACCGCCGACGGCTCGAACACCTTCAACGTGCTCGACGTGGGCCTCGCCGCCGGGGTGGCGCCGCCGGACCCGTCCGTGGAACGCAACTTCTACACGACGTCGTCGTGCGGACTGTGCGGCAAGGCGAGCCTGGACGCGGTGCGAACCGTCGCGTCGTGGGAGGTCGCGTCGGATCCGCTGCTGCTGGATCCCGGGTTGGTGGCGTCGTTCCCGACGAAGTTGCGTGCCGCGCAGAAGGTCTTCGACCGCACCGGTGGCCTGCACGCGGCGGGGTTGTTCGACGAGTCCGGTTCGTTGCTGTGCCTGCGGGAGGACGTGGGCCGGCACAACGCGGTGGACAAGGTCGTCGGCTGGGCGACGCGCAACGGCCGGCTGCCGTTGGCCGGAACCGTGCTGATGGTGAGCGGCCGGGCGTCGTTCGAGCTGGTGCAGAAGGCGGTGATGGCGGGAGTCCCGGTGCTCACCGCGGTGTCGGCGCCGTCCTCGCTCGCCGCGGACCTGGCCGAGGAGATGGGCGTGACGCTGGTCGGGTTCCTGCGGGGCAACTCGATGAACGTCTACACGGGCGGGCATCGGCTGGGCGTCGCGGCCGGGGCACGCTGACGGGCCGTCGAGTCCGGTAGCACGAGCATCGCCTCCAGCGGCTCACGGACAGCTCTGTTCGAACCGCAGATCGACCGACCGCGCCCACTCCTGGGGGTCCAGTCCGCGTCCCGCGCGCTGACACGCCCGTGCCACGGGGTGGTTCAGCACGTCGTAGAACCCGGTCAGGTCGCGCACCCGGATCGTCCCGTCGGCGCTGCCGGTCACGATCGCCCGGCCGCGGGCGGGGAACTCGATCGCGTTGACCCAGTTCGTGTGCCCGTCCAGCGGTGGCCCCAGCTGGGTCACCGGGCCGGTGACGTCCCACAGCCGAGTCTCGTTGTCCGCGGCACCGGTCGCGAGCACCCGGCCGTCCTGGTCGAACGCGACCGACTTGATGGGGCTCCCGTGGCCGGCGATCGTGCCACGGCCCCGAGGGTTCGACGGATCGGTCAGGTCCCACAGCTGAACCGTCTTGTCCTCACCGCCACTGGCCATCAGGCGGTCGTCAGGGCTGAACGCCAGCGAGTTCACGCGGTTCGTGTGGCCGCTGAGCGGTTCCCCGATGCGGCGCGGTGCGGCGGGATCACGCACGTCCCACAGGGCGATCTTGCCGTCGCCCGCTCCGGTGACCAGCACGGTGCCCGCCTGGTTGAACGCCAACGTCCACAGTGGACTTTCGTGGGCGGCGACCGGCTCCCCGAGCGCACGTGGCCCGCTCTGTTCCCCGGTGTCCCACAACATGAGCTGTCCGTCACTGCTGCCGGACGCGAGGACGCGGCGGTCCGGCCGGAACTCCACCGCGCGGACGGTGCCCCTGTGCCCGGTGAGCGGCGGGGTGATCTGCCTGGCGCGGGCGAGGTCGCTGGTGTCCCACAACACCACGTCGCGGCCCGCACCGGCCGCCAGCAACCGTCCGTCGCCGCGGAACGCCACCGCCGCGGCGGCGCCCTGCGGTGTGCGCAGCGGGTCGCCCGCCCGCTGGACGCGGTCGAGGGCGGAGGTGTCCCAGAGCAGCACGGTGCGGTCGGCCCCTGCCGTGGCGAGGGTGCGGCCGTCCGGCGTGGCCGCCATCGCGTTGACGTACGAGGTGTGCGCGGTGAACTGCTGCGTCACGGCGGTCTCCGCGGCCTCCCACAGCATCACCTTCTGGTCCCTTCCCGCCGTCGCCAGCAGGTTCTGCCGGAACGCGACCGTGTTCACACCGTGCTCGTGACCGCTCAGCACCGCCTGTCGCCGGGGACGACCGGGATCACGCACGTCCCACACGATCACCGTCTTGTCCGCACCACCAGTCGCGAGCAACGAGCCGTCACCGCTGAACGCTCCGGTGTTCACCCAGTTCGCGTGACCGACCAGCGGCTCGCCCAGTCGGCGCGGTGCGGCGGGATCACTGACGTCCCACAGCAACACGAGGTGGTCCGCGCTCGCGGTGGCGAGCAGGCGGCCGTCCGGACTCAACGGGACCGCGTTGACGTCCTCTATGTGCGCGGTGAGCGGTGCGCCGACCGCGCGGACGTTCGCAAGGTCGTGCACGTCCCACAAACGTGCCGTGTTGTCCTCGCTGCCCGTGACGAGCAGACCGCCGTTCCGGCGCCACTCGATGGCCACCACACGCTCGCGATGCTCGGTGATCGCCGGCGCGAGCAGCCGGGGCGCGGTGCGCTGCCGCACGTCCCAGAACAGCACCGAACCCGACGATCCCGCGGTGGCCAGCGTCGTCCCGTCGGGGCTGAACACCACGGACGGCGCTTCCCGCATGTCGGCGTTCGCGGGCAGGTGGACCGGCGGCACGGCGTCTGCCGTGTCCCACAACAGGACCTGTCCGTCCTTGGCGCCGGACGCGAGCAGGGTGCCGTCCGGGTGGAACGCCAGCGAGAGCACCGGTCCGCCGTGGCCGGTCAACGTCCGCGCCCTGGTGACACCACCCGAGGCGTCGACCTTCCACAGCACCACCGTCTTGTCCGTGCCGGCGGTGGCGAGCCACCGTCCGTCGTCGCTGAACACAACCTTCGCGACCGCTGCGCTGTGACCGGTGAGCGTGCTGCGGTACCCGCTGCCGAGCAGGGTGTTGACCAGGCTGTCCCGTGTCTCCGAGTCCGAGTGGAGTCGTTCGGCCGCCAAGCCGAGCCGGAGGGCCTGCACCGGCGACACCTCACGCAGCTGCTCGGCCCGCGGGACGAGCTGGCGCGCCTGGGCGATCGCGCGCTGCTCGGCCGTGTACCGCTGTTGCTGCCACGCCAGGCCGGCCGCGGTCAGCGCGCTCGTCAACAGCAACGCCACCACGGCGATCAGTGCGATCCTGCGGCTCCTGCCCCGGCGGTTTCTCCGCACACCCGCGTCCAGGAACGACTGCGCGGCCGGTGAGACGTCCACGACCGCTCCCGCGGCATGATCGGGACGCAGGGTCTTGAGCGTTGTCGTCAGGCGCTCACCCGACCAGAGGAAGTCGTCGGACTCGTTCTCCCGCCACTCGTCGGCGGCCTTCTCCACCGATCGTGCGGCGACCAGTGCGGCGGACCGGTCCGAGATGGCGTCCCGCAGCGGCGGCCACCCGGTGAGCAGTGCCTCGTGTGCCACCTCGACCCACCGCCCACCGTCGTCGTCGGAGGTCACGACGAGCAGGCGCCGCAAGACGAACTCCGACACGTCGACCGCGAGCACGTCGGCGGCGACCCGCCTGCGGGTGGGCTCGACGCGCTCGTTCACCGTGGCGAGCGCGACCAGCCCGGCGACGATCTCGGTCTCGGTCAGGCGGCCGTTTCCGGTGGCGGCCACCAGCGCGGAGTCGGCGTGACGGGACAACGCCCCGCGCACGCCTCCCAGCTCGTGGTAGCGCGCCAGGGACATCTCGCCACCTCGCGACAGGCCCTCGGCGAGCTGGTGCAGCACGAAGGCCAGCAGCGGCAGGGCCTCCCCGCGGCCGGTGTCGGCGACGAGTCGCGCCACCAGGTCCGGCTCGACCCGCAGGCCCGCGATCCTGGCGGGCTCGGTGATCACGACCCGCAGCATGTCCCGGCTGAGCGGCGCCAGCAGGAAGGTGTCCACCTGGGTGCCGGCTGCGGCGTTCAGCTGGTCGAGGAACTCCGACCGCAGTGTCGCCACGACCCGCACCGGCGCGACCAGCTCCGCGAAGGCGTGGGCGTCGACCGCTCGGGTGAACAGCTCCTCCGCCTGGTCGATGACGACCAGCACCTGCGCGTCCGGTCCCGCGCCCGCCACCACGAGCTCGTCCGCGAGCCTCGTCACGCCGTCCCGCTCGAGCTCCTCCCGCACCCCGGCCACCGACCAGTGCATCCCGAGCCGTCGCGCGGTGGCGGTGATGGAGCGGGCCAGCGCGGCCACGGGATCGTCGCCGGGAGTGAGCGGCACCAGCGGCAACCAGTCGGACTCCTGCGCCAGCACCGGCAGCAGACCCGCGCGCACCAGGGAGGACTTGCCACACCCCGACGGTCCGACGACCGCGAGCAACCGGCTGGTCGTCGCCGCCCGGAGCCGGCTCGAGAGCTCCCGCGTCTCGTCGGCGCGCCCGAAGAACAGACCGCTCAGCTCGGCGGTGAAGGCCTTCAACCCCGGGAACGGGTTCTGGCCCTCGCACCACTTCTCCCGCCCCAGGTCGAGGCCGCGCACCGCTCGCAACAGCTGCTCACGCGCACGGTGCGGATCGGCGGCGAAGTCCGCGTACTGGAGCCGGTGCAGCAGCGGGTGGACGACATCGTCGAGACGCAGCTGCAGGATGCGGCAACCGAGGGCGTCCGCGATCCCGACCTCGGCGGAACACCAGAACGAGGTGAGGAAGCCCCGCGAGACCAGGCAGACGATCGCGTCGACCTGCCTCAGCTCGCCGTAGAGGCGCTCGCGCCAGTCCTCGCCGACCTGCACCCCGTCAACGGGAGCGCGGTCGAGGAAATTCTCGTGCCCATCTGCTCGCAACCACTCGGACACCTCGACGGCGAACGCCATGTCCGCAGTCGCATAACTGATGAACACTTTGGCCACGCCGGGACGATCCCATTCGGCTGGGTCGCCCGCAAGTCGCCCGAACGGTGATTTCGCTATTGCACGGAATAGCTAGGCCCGGCGACGCCTGACTGGCGCGAAATTGCTGGTCAACGTGGAAACAGGTCGAATAGTTGACAACATGTGGAAATTCGCGCCCGGCTTCGTGATCTTCGTGTTGATTGGTGGTCGGGTCCACAAAACGGATTATCTGAATAGTCCAGAAAGGAATCACGACGATGACTCGAAAGCTGTTCTCGCTCGTCCTCGTGGTGCTGGCCGGAGTGACGATTTCGGCCGGGGTGGCGAGCGCCGCGCCCAAACCGGCCGAGGACGTCAGCGCCATGATCCGCGACTGCATCGACGTCCCGAACCGCGACGTCGGGCGGGGCTCGACCGGCGACTACGTCCGGGAGGTGCAGTGCCTGCTCAACTGGGCGATCAACCCGGCCACCCACGCCCGGATCGCTGTGGACGGCGAGTTCGGCGCCAACACCGAGGGCAAGGTGAGGAAGTTCCAGCAGTGCGCCAACGCGCTCGGCGCGGGACTGGTCGTGGACGGCCGGGTCGGTCCGAGGACGGCGCCGCACCTCGAGTGGTGGGCCGGCCACAGCGCCTACATCTGCTGAGAGACGGCCTGCGACGAGGCGGCGGGGTCGTACGCAATCTGACGTAGGCGAGATCAGAACGTGAGCGGATGAGGCGGGCGCTCGGGGTGGCGAGAGTAGGTGTCGACACCCCGAGCGAAGGAGCGCACCGCGATGACGACCACCCGCAAGCCCAGTGATACCCGGAAGTTGGGCGGTGCCGGCAAGCCCCGCGGTGTCGGCAAGCCCCGCGGTGTCGGCAAGCCCCACGGTGTCGGCAAGCCCCACGGTGTCGGCAAGCTCGGTGGCCGCGCTCGCAAGGCCGTGCTGCTGGTGCACGTCCTGGCCGCGGCCGCGTGGCTCGGCATCGACCTCGCGCTGGGGATCCTGGTGGTGGTCGCACTGTCCACTGAGGATGTGAGTACCGCGGGCATCGCGATCCAGGCGGTGGACGTGTTCGCCATCTGGCCGATGTTCGGGGCCAGCGTCGTGTGCCTGGTCTCGGGTGCGGTGCTGGGGCTGGGGAGCAAGTACGGGCTGGTGAGGTACTGGTGGGTGGCGGTCAAGCTGGTGGTGAACATCGGGATGTCGCTGCTGATCGCGTTCGCGTTGCGGCCGGGAGTGCAGGAGGCGGCGCGGATCGGGGCGCGGATGCTGGCGGGCGACCCGGCGGCCGTGGTGCCGCCGGGGATGGTGTACCCGGTGGTGGTGGCGCCGACGTTGTTGTTGGTCGCTTATGTGTTGTCGGTGTTCAAGCCCTGGGGGCGGATCCGCCGGTCAGCGGAGCCAGTCCAGCGCCAGCGCCGCGACCTCGTCGGGGCGGTCCAGCTGTAGGAAGTGGCCGGCGCCCGGCACGATGTCGACCCGCGAGCCGGGGGCGAGGCCGGTGGCGGCGTCGGCGTAGCTGTCCGGGGTGATGCAGCCGTCGTCGGCGCCGGCGAGGACCAGCATCGGGATCGGGGCGGGGCGTTCGGAGACCTCGGCGAGCGGTGCCAGAGCCGGGTCGTGCAGGGTGCGGTCGAAGTTCGCGCGGTAGAGCTTGAGCGAGTTCGAGCGCAGCGCGGGGTCGGCGTACGCGTTGCGGACGTACGCGGGCACTTCGAGGCCGGGTGACCAGGTGCGCCACAGGTAGGTGAGCAGGGTGTCGTTGAGGAGGGACTCGGCGACCCTCGGGACCTGGAACATCCACAGGTAGAAGAACCGTTGCTGCTGGGCGGGATCGTCGAAGATCGTGCGCAGCGCGGCGGGTGGCGGGACGGACATCGTGATCACGCGGCGGACGCGTTCCGGCCAGATGGCGGCGAGCCGGCCCGCGATGCCGGCGCCGATGTCGTGGCCGATGACGTCGAGCGGGTCGGGGGAGAGGGCGGCGTTCACGGCGGCGGCGTCGGCGGCCAGCGTCAGGCCGTCGGCGAACGGCAGCTGGTCGAAGGTGGTCGGGTGGTGGCCGCGCAGGAACGGGGCGATCACGCGGTGGCCGGCGGCGACGAGGCGTTCGGCGAGCGGGGCGAACGACAGCGGATGGTCCGGGAAGCCGTGCCAGCACACGACGACCGGGCCGTCACCCGCGGCGAGCGCGGGGAAGTCGAGGCGCTCGGTCGGGATGACGATCTCGTCGAACCGGAAGCCGGAACCGGAGGCGGTGGTCGCCGGGGTGGTGGGGCTGGCGGGCCTGGGCGTGGCGGGCGCGGGCTGGGTGTCGAAGTCCATCAGAAGTCCACTCGCATCACCAGTCGGCGTTTGGTCGGGTGGGTGACCTGCACGAACCCGGCCTCCTCGAACACCTGGCGCGCGCCGACGTGCAGTTCGCCCCAGGTGACGTTCTGGCCGGGTGCGGTGATCATCGGGTAGGCCTCGACGGCGCGGGCGCCGTGGGAGCGGGCGTGGTCGACGGTCGCGGCGGCGAGCTCATAGGTGAGGCCTTGGCGGCGGAAGCCCTTGCGGACCACGAAACAGGTCACCGCCCACACGCCGTCGTCGTCCTTGTCCTCGGAGCGGCCCTTCCACGGGATGGGCATGTCCAGCAGTTTCGGGTGGTCGCGCCGGAGTTCGACGGCGACCCAGCCGGCTGGTCGGTCGTCCACGTAGGCCACCAACCCGCTGCCCCGCGCGGACTGCTCGCAGTGTGCCGCGTAGCGCTCGGCCGAGGTCGAGTCGCGCCACATCCAGCCCTTGACCTTGTACCGCTGGCAGTGGCACTTGCTCGGCTCGGAGCCGTCGAAGATCGCCTCGACGTCGTTCCACGGCACCTGGTCGGAGGGCATGATGCGGATCACGGGCATCACATCAGAGCTCCTGGGTGAGGTTCACGGGATTTCCGTCCGGATCGAACACGTGCGCCACCCGCTGGCCCCAGGGCATGTCGTTCGACGGGCCCTGCACCCGTCCGCCGGCGGCCTCGACCACGGGCAGCAGCGCGTCGACGTCCGGGACGTCCAGGCTCAGGACCACCCGCGGGGCCGCGTCCAGGTCGGCGTCCACGGAGACCAGGTCGAGCTGGGCGTCGCCGATCTGCAAGGTCTTGAAGAACACCTTGCCGCGCGCCGGGTACCGGAACACCTCGGTCGCGCCGAGGACCTGCTCGTAGAACGCCTGCATCGGCTTGAGGCTCGGGGTCCGGATGATGGGCTTGATCGCCATGAGAGCTCCCTCAGTCGTCCACCGGCATACGGGACGACGGGCCGGAACTCATCGGTGCACCGAACAACGGCAGCAACTCGTCGGCGTTGAGGTAGGTGCACGCCCCCGTGACCAGCCCATCGCGCACGTCGAGGAACACCAGCCCGAACGGACGGTCCATGCCGGGCCGCATCTGCCAGTACGCCGGCGAACCGTTGGCGCTGACCGGCTCCAGCCACGCACCCCCGCACGACGAACCGGGGGTCAGCAGCACCGCGGACATCGCCTCCCGGCCGCGGATCCACCAGCTGAACGGCGGCATCGACATCGTGGCGTCTTCGTGCAGCAACGCCACCAACGCGCGCATGTCGTGCCGTTCGAACGCCTCGCAGTAGCGGCGGAGGAGTGCTTTCTGCGTCGGGTCTTCCGGGCGCAGAGGTTCGCCGGGGTCGGTGTCGCGCAACGTCGCCCGCGCCCGTTGCAACGCGCTGTTGGCCGACGCCACCGTGATGTCCAGCAACGAGGCCACCTCGGCCGCCTGCCACGCCAGCACGTCGCGCAGGATCAGCACCGCGCGCTGCCGGGGCGGAAGGTGCTGCAACGCCGCCACGAAGGCCAGCCGGATCGTCTCCTTGCGGATCGCCTGGTCCTCGGGCAGCACCTTGTGGTCCGGCACCGGTTGCACGAACACCTGCTCGTGCAGCGGCGCACCGAGCTCACCACCGGCCGGTCCCAGGTCCACGGCCAACGCACGCCGTTGCGCAGATCGCTGCATGTCGATGCAGATGTTCGTCGCGATCCGGTACAGCCAGGTGCGCAGCGACGCGCGCGAGGAGTCGAAGCTGTCGTACGCCTTCCACGCGCGCACGAGCGTCTCCTGCGTGGCGTCCTCGGCCTCGAAACCGGAGCCGAGCATGCGGTAGCAGTAGCCGGTCAGCTCGACCCGGAACGGCTCCAGCGTCTCGATCACGCGCACGACCCTACGCGGGCCGATGAGTTTTCGTCGGCCGATCCGTACGTGGAGCATGGACATCAGGGAAGTGGTGGCCGCCGAACGGCGTGACCAGGCAGAACTGCTCAGCAACCTCACGCAGCAGCAGTGGGAGGCGCCGTCGCTGTGCGCGGGCTGGCGCGTCAAGGAGGTCATCGCGCACACGACGTTGCCGTACCGCAGCTCGACCGGCCGCATCCTGCGCGAAATGCTCAAAGCGCGCGGCAACTTCAACCGCGCTTCCGACCGCATGGCCCGAAAAGACGCGGAACAGTTGTCGACGCACGACCTTCTGGACAGCCTCAAGGCGAACATCCACCACCCGTGGACGCCGCCCGGTGGCGGGCCGGTCGGCGCGCTCTCGCACGACGTCATCCACGGCCTCGACGTCACGGTCGCGCTCAACCTCGACCGGAAGGTCCCGCTGGAGAGGCTGCGACTCGTGTTCGACGCCATGAGGCCTGGCCACCTCAAGTACTTCGGTGTCGACCTCGAGGGCAAGCGGCTCGAAGCCACCGACATGGACTGGACGTTGGGCGAGGGCACGCCGATCAGGGACGAGGCCCAGAACCTGTTGCTCCTCGTCTGCGGACGCGACCTGCACTAGTGCGGTGACCACGAACCTTTCCCGCGAGGTGCCCTGCTGAGCGTCGGGAAACACGGTGAAGATCGTGGTCACCGCACTAGCCAGGCTTGAGGACCTCCGTGCGGACCCGTGCCGTCGCCGACGTCGTCGAGGTGAGGAACCGGGCCACGACCCGGCGTTCCTCGGCGCTCATCGAGTCCCACGCGGCGGCGTACTCGCGGGCCAGCGGCTGGAAGAACGTCGAGGCCAGCGCCTCGGCGGCGGCGTGCACGCGGAGCTCGACGCGGCGGCGGTCGTCGGGGCTGCGGTCGCGGCTGACGTGGCCGGCGCGCTCCAGGCGGTCGAGCACCGAGGTGGTGGCGGAGGCGCTCAGGTTGAGGGCGCGAGCGAGTGTGCCCGGGGTCATGGGGGAGCGGGCGGTCATGATCAGGTTCAGGGCTGTCATGTCGGTGGAGTGCAGTTCGTGGGCCGCGCTGAAGATCTCCAGGAAGCGGTTCGACTCCATCACGAGGGCCCGCACCAGCATGCTGAGCTCGTAGTCGGTTGCATCGCTCACCGACCCAGCATACTGTTTCGGTCATCGAAACGTTCGACGATCGAAGGAAATGCTCATGAGGGTCCTCGCCGGGGTGTTGCTCGTCGTGTGGCTGGCGGTGGGTGGGTTCACCGGGCCGTACGCGGGCAAGCTGTCGGAGGTCGCGGAGAACGACAACAGCGCGTTCCTGCCGAACTCGGCGGAGTCCACCCAGGTCGCCGAGCTGCAGAAGAAGTTCCAACAGACCAACGCGATCCCCGCGATCGTCGTGGTCGAGCGGCAGGGCGGGCTGACCGAGGAGGACACCGCGTTCCTCGCCGAGCGCGGCAAGGGGTTCCAGGCCTCGCCGGTCATCCCCGCGCCGAACGACAAGGACGCCGCCCAGCTCGTCGTGCTGCTCGACCCCGCCAAAGAGGTCAAGGACTCCGTCCAGGAGCTGCGGGACGGCATGCGTGGTGCGCCGCCGGGCCTCACGGTGCTGGTCACCGGGCCCGCCGCGCAGGTCGCGGACCTCGTCGAGGCGTTCGGCGGGATCGACGGGTTGCTGCTCATCGTGGCGGCCGCGGTGGTCGCGTTGATCCTGCTGGTCGTCTACCGCAGTCCGTTGCTGCCGATCGTGGTGCTGGTGTCGGCGGTGTTCGCGCTCGGGTTGTCCAGCTTCGTCGTGTACCTGCTGGCGAAGAACGACGTGCTGGCGTTGAACGGTCAAAGCCAGGGCATCCTGTCGATCCTCGTCTTCGGCGCGGCGACGGACTACGCGCTGTTGCTCGTGTCGAGGTTCCGCGAGGAACTGCGCGACGAGCAGAGCAAGTTCGTCGCGATCCGCACGGCCTGGCGCGGCACCGTCGAACCCATCGCGGCCTCGGCCGGCACGGTGATCCTCGGCGTGCTCTGCTTGCTGTTCAGCGACCTCGACTCCAACAAGGGGCTGGGGCCGGTCGCGGCCATCGGCATCGGTGCGGCGCTGCTGACGGCGCTGACGTTCCTGCCGGCCGTGCTCGCGCTCCTCGGGCGCGCGGCGTTCTGGCCGTTCGCGCCGAAGTTCGGCTCGCCGCACCCGGAGACCAGCGGGGTGTGGGGCCGCACCGCGAACCTGGTGCGCCGCAAGCCGCGCGCGATCTGGATCGTCACCGCGCTGGTGCTGCTGGCGGGGGCGGCGTTCCTGCCGCAGCTCAAGGCGGCCGGCACCGCGCAGTCCGACGTGTTCCTCACCGAGGTCGAGTCGGTCGCGGGTCAGGAGGTGCTGTCACGGCACTTCCCCGGTGGCACCGGATCGCCGACCGTCATCGTCGCCAACGAGGCCAAGACCGCCGACGTCGTTGCCAAGTCCACTGTGGACGGGGTGGCGAACGTCCGGCCGACCGGCACCGCGGACGGGCTGGTGCGGATCGAGGCGACGCTCGAGGACGCGCCGGACTCCGACGCGGCGGTCGCGACGGTCGAACGCATCCGTGCGGCGGTGCACGGCGTCCAGGGCGCGGACGCGAAGGTCGGCGGGCAGACGGCGACGTTGCTCGACACCAGGACGACGTCGGAGCACGACCGGTTGCTGATCATCCCGATCGTGCTCGTGGTGATCTTCCTGGTGCTCGCGTTGCTGCTGCGCTCGATCCTGGCGCCGTTGCTGCTGATCGCGACGGTCGTGCTGTCGTTCGCGGCCACCATGGGTGTCTCGGCGCTGGTGTTCAACCACGTCTTCGACTTCCCCGGCGCGGACCCGGTGGTACCGCTGTTCGGGTTCGTGTTCCTGGTGGCGCTGGGCATCGACTACAACATCTTCCTGATGACCCGTGTGCGTGAGGAGACGCAGAAGCTCGGCACGGTCGACGGCACCATCAGGGGGCTCAGCCTGACCGGTGGCGTGATCACGTCGGCGGGTGTGGTGCTGGCGGCGACGTTCGCGGCGCTCGCGGTGCTGCCGATCCTGTTCCTCACCCAGATCGCGTTCATCGTCGCGTTCGGTGTCCTGCTCGACACGCTGCTGGTGCGGTCGCTGCTGGTGCCGGCGCTGTCGGTGGACATCGGTGGCCGGATCTGGTGGCCCTCGAAGCTGCGGTAGTCCAGGATCTGCGGCATGACCTTCACGGCCCGGCAGCTCAACCGCGCGACGCTCGACCGCCAGCTGCTCCTGACCAGGGAGCCGGTGGACGTGCTGAGCGCGGTTGAGCGGGTCGTGGCGATCCAGGCGCAGGAACCCGCGTCGCCCTACATCGCGCTGTGGAACCGGATCGCCGGCTTCGACCCGGCCGATCTCGACGCAGCGTTCACGGGCGGCTTGGTCCGCAAGGCGACGCTGATGCGCATCACCCTGCACGCCGTCACGGCCGCCGACCACGAGGTGTTCCACCACGCGATGCTGCCCGCGTTGCGCGCGTCGCGGTTGGCCGACAAGCGGTTCAAGGGCATGGACATCACGATCGAGCAGGCCGACGAGCTGCTGGAGCACCTGCTGGAGTTCGCGTCGGTGCCGCGGGCGAAGGCGGAGATCGAGGAACTGCTGCACGCGCACGCCGGTGACGTCGGCGAGCCGGGCGTGTGGTGGGCGCTGCGCACCTACGCCGGGCTCGTGCACGCGCCGACCGGCGGGCCGTGGTCGTTCGGGCTGCGACCGTCCTACCTGGCCGCGCGGACCGAGCCGCGGGAACGGCTGCAGTGCGTGGCCGAGCTCGTCCGCCGCTACCTCACCGGGTTCGGACCCGCGACCGTCGCCGACGTGAACCAGTTCACCATGCTGCCGCGCGGCACGATCCGCGAAGCGGTGGAGCAGCTGGAACTGGTCAGGCACGGCGACCACTTCGACGTTCCGAACCGGACGGTGCCGGACGAGGACACCCCGGCGCCCGCGCGGTTGATGGCGATGTGGGACAGCACCCTTCTCGCTTACGCCGACCGCAGCCGGATCATCCCGGCCGAGTACCGCAAGGTCGTGATCGGCAACAACGGCGACACGCTGCCCACCCTGCTCGTGGACGGGTACGTGGCGGGGGTGTGGCGCCCGTTGGCCGACGGATCCGTTGAGATGACCGCTTTTCACGCCCTGAGCGACGACCAGTGGACTGCGCTGTCCGTGGAGGCGTCGGCGATGAGCAAGTTCCTGGGTGACCGCGAACCCCAGGTCTACAAGCGTTACGCCAGGTGGTGGAGCGGCCTTCCGGCTCATGACGTTCGTGTTGTCTGACAAACCGAGGTCGGCCGTCGCTGTCAGCACATCGTGACAGTGCACGTCCGCCATTCTCACGCAACGTGACGGCGAAGCCCTCTAACGGATGAGACCCAGGTCTCTCCGGCCTCAAGAACGCGTAAAGGCCGCCACCCACGCCGTAAGGACGCTGTCAGCACCCCGCTGAACAGCGATTTCCTCATGCACGCTTCCGCTCGTCATCGAAAGAAACCTTGTCGTTGAAGGGAGCGGCGTCATGGCCGACCTGGCCTACGCGTTGCTGCTGATCGGGAGTTTCGTCGTCCTCGGGCTGACGGTGCGCGGACTGGAGAAGTTGTGAGCACGGGACTCGTCGCGAACGCCGTGGCGGGCGTGCTCGCGCTCGCCCTGATCGTCTACCTGTTCGTCGCCCTCGTCCGGCCGGAGAAGTTCTGATGTCACCTCTCGTGGCCGGCCTGGCCCAGGTCGGCATCCTGTTCGCGGCCCTGGCGGTCGTGTACCGGCCCCTCGGCGACCACATGGCCCGCGTGTTCCAGCGCCGGAGCCATTCCAGGGTCGAGTCAGCGGTCTACCGGTTCGCCAGGATCGACCCGGACGCCGAGCAGAAGTGGAGCACCTACGCGTACGGCGTGCTGGGCTTCTCGTTCGTCGGCATCGTGTTCTTGTACGTCATCCAACGCGTGCAGTCCTTGCTGCCGTTCAACTTCGACCGCGGCAACGTCGGGCCCGGCATGGCGTTCAACACCGCCATCAGCTTCGTGGCCAACACGAACTGGCAGTCGTACGTGCCGGAAGCGGTCATGGGCCACACGGTCCAGATGATCGGGCTGACCGTGCAGAACTTCGTGTCCGCCGCGGTCGGGCTCGCGGTCGCCGTCGCGCTGGTCCGCGGGTTCACCCGCAGCCAGACCGACCGGCTCGGCAACTTCTGGGTCGACCTCGTCCGAGGCACGATCCGCATCCTGCTGCCGATCTCGTTCCTGTTCGCGGTCGTGCTGATCGCGTTCGGCGTCACCATGAGCCTGAAGTCCGGTGTGGACGTTGACGGCCAGCTCGTCGCCAACGCGCCCGTCGCCTCCCAAGAGGCCATCAAGGAGCTCGGCACCAACGGCGGCGGCATCCTCAACGCCAACTCGGCGCACCCGTTCGAGAACCCGAACGAGTGGTCGAACCTCATCGAGATCTTCCTGATCCTGGTGGTCCCGGTGGCGTTGACCCGCACGTTCGGCCAGCTCGTCGGCAACCGCAAGCAGGGGTACGTGCTGCTCGGCGTCATGGGCGGCATCTGGACCGCGATGCTCGCGGTGATCTGGGGCGCCGAGGCGAACGGCGTCAGGCCGTGGGAAGGCAAGGAGCTGCGGTTCGGCGTTCCCGGTAGCGCGATCTTCGCCGACGCCACCACGGGCACGTCGACCGGTGCGGTGAACTCGTTGCACGACAGCTACACCGGGCTCGGTGGCGGTGGCACGTTGCTGAACATGCTGTTCGGCGAGATGACGCCGGGCGGGGTCGGCACCGGGCTCTACAGCATCCTGGTGATGGCGGTCATCGCGATGTTCCTCGCCGGGCTGATGGTCGGCCGCACGCCCGAGTACCTGGGCAAGAAGCTCGGCAGGAAGGAGGTCACGGCCGCGGCCGTGTCGATCCTCGCGATGCCGACGGTGCTGTTGCTCGGCGCCGGGATCGCCGCGGTGCTGCCCAGCACTCAGGCCGCCCTCAACAACCCCGGCGAGCACGGCCTGTCCGAGATCCTCTACGCCTACGCGTCGGCGTCCAACAACAACGGGTCGGCGTTCGGCGGCATCACGGTCACCAACGACTGGTTCCAGTCGTCGCTGGGGCTCTGCATGCTCTTCGGCCGGTTCATCCCGATCGTCGCGGTGCTCGCGCTGGCCGGATCGCTGGCAGCACAGCGGAAGGTGCCGGTCACCGCGGGCACGCTGCCCACCACCGGGCCGCTGTTCGCGTCACTGCTCGCCGGCGCGATCGTGCTGGTCGCCGCGCTGACCTTCGTTCCCGCTCTCGCTCTCGGTCCCATCGCGGAGGCACTGCTGTGACCACCAAACCCGGTCTCGCGGCCGCGCTGCCCGAGGCGTTGAAGAAGCTCCACCCGCGCCACCAGCTGCGCAGCCCGGTCATGTTCGTCGTGTGGGTGGGGTCGGTGCTGGTCACCGTGTTCGCGGTGGCCGAGCCGAGCGTGTTCACCCTCGCCGTCGCGGCGTGGCTGTGGTTCACGGTGCTGTTCGCGAACCTCGCGGAGGCCGTCGCCGAAGGACGTGGCAAGGCGCAGGCGGACTCGCTCAGGAAGACCAAGCAGGACGCCGTCGCGCGGCTCGTCAACGGCGATGTCGTGCCCGGTACCGAGCTCAAGGTCGGTGACCTGGTCGTCGTCGAGGCCGGTGAGGTGATCCCCGGTGACGGTGACGTGGTCGAGGGCATCGCGACGGTGGACGAGTCGGCGATCACCGGCGAGTCCGCGCCCGTCATCCGCGAGTCCGGCGGTGACCGCTGCTCGGTCACGGGCGGCACTACCGTGCTGTCGGACCGGATCGTCGTGCGGATCACCACCAAGCCGGGCGAGTCCTTCGTGGACCGGATGATCGCGCTCGTCGAAGGCGCGGAGCGGCAGAAGACGCCGAACGAGATCGCGCTGACGATCCTGCTGTCCACGCTGACGATCATCTTCCTGCTCGCGGTCGTGGCGCTGCAGCCGTTCGCGATCTACTCCGGCGGCGAGCAGTCGGTGGTCGTGCTGACCGCGTTGCTGGTCTGCCTGATCCCGACGACGATCGGCGCGCTGCTGTCCGCGATCGGCATCGCGGGCATGGACCGGCTGGTGCAGCGCAACGTGCTGGCCACCTCGGGCAAGGCCGTCGAGGCCGCCGGTGACATCGACACACTGCTGCTCGACAAGACCGGCACGATCACCTGGGGCAACCGGCGCGCGACGGAGCTCATCCCGGTCGGCCCGACGTCCGGAGAGGAGCTGGTGGCCGCGGCACGGCTCGCGAGCCTCGCTGACGACACCCCGGAAGGCCGCAGCGTCCTGGAACTGGCGGGCGGCGAGCCCGCGAGCGACTACGAGAAGACCGGCGAGTTCGTGCCGTTCACCGCGCAGACGAGGGTCAGCGGCATCGACCTCGGCGACCGCAGCATCCGCAAGGGGGCGGCGTCCGCGTTCGAGCTGACCGACACGGCCCGCGAGATCGTGGACGAGATCAGCGCGCAGGGCGGCACACCGCTGGTCGTCGCGGAGAACGGTCGCGTGCTCGGCATCATCCGGCTCTCCGACGTCGTGAAGCCGGGTATGAAGGAACGCTTCGCCGAGCTGCGCGCGATGGGCATCCGCACGGTCATGGTCACCGGCGACAACCCGTTGACCGCCAAGGCCATCGCCGAGGAAGCCGGTGTCGACGACTTCCTCGCCGAGGCCAAGCCCGAGGACAAGATGGCCCTGATCCGCCAGGAACAGGAGGGCGGCCGGCTGGTCGCGATGACCGGTGACGGCACCAACGACGCACCGGCGCTCGCCCAGGCCGACGTCGGGGTCGCGATGAACACCGGCACGTCGGCCGCGAAGGAGGCCGGCAACATGGTCGACCTCGACTCCGACCCGACCAAGCTCATCGAGATCGTGGAGATCGGCAAGCAGCTGCTGATCACGCGTGGTGCGCTGACGACGTTCTCCGTCGCGAACGACCTGGCGAAGTACTTCGCGATCCTGCCGGCCATGTTCGCGGCGATCTACCCGGCGCTCGACCAGCTGAACATCATGCACCTGGCCACGCCGCAGTCGGCGATCCTGTCCGCGGTGATCTTCAACGCGGTCGTGATCGTGGCGCTGATCCCGTTGGCGCTCAGGGGTGTGAAGTACCGGCCGGCCAGTGCCGGCGCGCTGTTGCGGCGCAACCTGCTGATCTACGGCCTCGGCGGTGTCGTCACGCCGTTCGCCGGGATCTGGCTGATCGACCTGCTCGTGCGACTCATCCCCGGGATCGGCTGACATGACCAACTTCCTCAAGCAGTCGTGGGCGGGTCTGCGGGTCCTGCTCGCGCTGACCGTGCTCCTCGGCGTGCTCTACCCGCTGGCGGTCTGGGGCGTCTCGCGCGTTCCCGGCCTGCACGCCAACGCCGAGGCCACCGGCACCACGCTGGTCGCCGTCGCGCGTGAGGGCGACCGGTACTTCCAGCCGCGGCCGTCGGCGGCGACGCTGCCCGCCTCCGGTGGCTCCAACAAGGGCGAGCTGAACGAGGACTACACGAAGGTCGTCGACGAGCGCCGCAAAGCCGTGGCGCAGCGGGAAGGCGTGTCCGAGGACCAGGTGCCGCAGGACGCGGTCACCGCGTCGGCGTCCGGCCTCGACCCGCACATCAGCCCGGAGTACGCGGCGCTGCAGGTGCCCCGTGTGGCGCGTGCGTCCCGGCTGTCCGAGGAGGAGGTCCGGGAGCTGGTGGCGACCAGCACCGGAGGCACCTTCACCACCACGGTCAACGTGACGGCGCTCAACCGCGCCATCGACGCCGTCACCCAGGACAATGGGCGTTGACCGTCGCCGGGGTGAGCTGAGGATCTACCTCGGCGCCGCTCCCGGTGTCGGCAAGACCTTCGCCATGCTCGGCGAGGCACACCGGCGCCGGGAGCGGGGCACCGTGGTGGCCGTGGGACTCGTCGAGACCCACGGCCGGGAGAAGACCACCGCACTGCTCGACGGGCTGGAAGCGGTGCCGCGCAAGCGGTTGCGGCACCGCGGCCTGGACGTCGAGGAGATGGACGTCGACGCGGTCCTCGCGCGCAAGCCGGAAGTGGCCGTAGTCGACGAGCTCGCCCACACCAACGCACCCGGTTCGCGCAACGAGAAGCGCTGGCAGGACGTCGAAGAGCTGCTCGACGCGGGCATCGACGTCCTGTCCACGGTCAACGTGCAGCACCTGGAGTCGTTGAACGACGTCGTCGAGCGGATCACCGGTGTGCGGCAGCGGGAGACCGTGCCGGACGAGGTGGTCCGCTGCGCCGAGCAGGTCGAGCTCGTGGACATCACACCGGAGGCGTTGCGGCGGCGGCTCGCGCACGGCAACGTCTACCCGGCACACCGCATCGACGCCGCGCTGGGCAACTACTTCCGGCTCGGCAACCTCACCGCGTTGCGCGAGCTGGCGCTGCTGTGGGTGGCCGACCAGGTCGACGTGGCGTTGCAGCGCTACCGCAGCGAGAAGGACATCACCGACACCTGGGAGACCAGGGAACGCGTGGTCGTCGCGATCACCGGCGGCCCGGAGAGCGAGACGCTGATCCGCCGGGCCCGCCGGATCGCCGTGCGGGCGGGTGCCGAGCTGTTGGTCGTGCACGTGCTGCGCGGTGACGGGCTGACCGGCGTGACGCCGGAGCACGTCGCCCGCTCGCGCAAGACCACCGAGGACGTCGGCGCGACGTTCCACTCGGTGGTGGGCGACGACGTGCCGACGGCGTTGCTGGAGTTCGCCCGCGGCGTCAACGCCACCCAGCTGGTGCTGGGGACCTCGCGGCGCTCGCGGGTGGCGCGGGCGTTCGACGAGGGCATCGGCGCGGCCGTCGTGCAGGAGTCCGGCGCGATCGACGTGCACATGGTCACGCACGACGAGGCACGGCGCGGGTTGCGGTGGAAGTCCGGCGCGGACCCGTTGTCGTCGCGGCGCAGGCTGTTCGGCTGGGCACTGGCCCTGGTGCTGCCCGCCGTGGTCACCGCGCTGGGCATGCTGTGGCGTGCCGAGCTGGACTTCTCGACCGACCTGGTGGCGTTCCTGCTGGTCACCTGCGTGGTGGCGATCGCGGGCGGACTGGGGCCGGCGTTGGCGTGCGCGGTGCTCGGCGCCGGGTTGCTGAACTACTTCTTCACCGAGCCCTACTACAGCTTGGCGGTGCGGACGCCGGAGAACGTGATCACGTTGGTCGCCATGGTGATCGTCGCGACGGTCGTGGCGCTGACGGTCGACCGGGCGGCCCGGCTGGGGGAGCAGGGTGCGCGGGCGCGGACCGAGGCGGCGCTGCTGGCGTCGTACTCGCGGACGGTGCTGACCGCGCCGTTCCCGCTGGCCCGGCTGCTGGAGAAGATCCGGGTGAACTTCGGCCTGGAGTCGGTCGCGCTGGTGGAGCGCGCGGACGGGCAGTGGACCTGCGTCGACCGCGCCGGGCGGGACTCCGGTCCCGTGACCGACGTGACGATCACCGGCGACGTGCGGCTGCGGCTCAGCGGGCGGGTGCTGCCCGCGAGTGACCAGCGGGTGCTGGAGGCGGCGGCCGGGCAGACGTTCGTGGCGCTGCGCCAGCAACGGATGGCCGCTGATGCGCTGGTGGCGCAACGGAAAGCGGAGACGTCGGAGTTGCGCACGGCACTGCTGTCGGCGGTCGGGCACGACCTGCGCACGCCGCTGACGTCCATCAAGGCGGCGATCGGCAGCCTGCGCGACACCTCGCTGCGACTGTCCGAAGAGGACACGACTGAGCTGATGGAGACCGTGGAGGAGTCCGCCGACCGGTTGACCGGCCTGGTGGACAACCTGCTGGACTCGTCGAGGCTCGCGACCGGTTCGGTGGAGCCGGTGCTGCGGCCGGTCGGCTACTACGAGGTCGTGGCCAGGGCGCTCGCCGGCATCGGCGGCGAGGTGTCGGTCGAGGTGGCGGAGGACCTGCCGCCGGTGCTCGCCGACCTGGGGCTGCTGGAACGCGTGGTGGTCAACGTGGTCGACAACGCCCTGCGGCACGGCAGCCCATCGCCAGTGGCTGTCCGCGGCAGCCGCCACGGCTCGTCGGTCGAGCTGCGGGTCGTGGACCACGGGCCCGGACTGCCGAAGAACACCGGGCACAAGGTGTTCGCGCCGTTCCAACGCCTCGGTGACCGCGACGCCACACCCGGCGTCGGGCTGGGGCTGAGCGTCGCGAAGGGCTTCACCGCCGCCATGGGCGGTGAGATCAGCGCGGAGGACACACCGGGTGGCGGGCTCACCATCGTGATCTCGTTGCCCGCCTACGAGGAGACTGCACGATGACGTCTGTTCTGGTGGTCGACGACGAACCGCAGATCGTGCGCGCGTTGAGGATCAACCTCAGCGCGCGGGGCTACGACGTGATGACGGCCTACGACGGCAAGTCCGCGCTCGGCGTGGCCGTGGAGGACAAGCCGGACGTGGTCGTGCTGGACCTGGGCCTGCCCGACATCGACGGCGTGGACGTGATCGCGGGCCTGCGCGGCTGGTCGTCGATCCCGATCATCGTGCTGTCCGCCCGCACCGACTCGGCCGCGAAGGTCGAGGCGCTGGACGCGGCGCCGACGACTACGTGACCAAGCCGTTCGGAATGGACGAGCTGCTGGCCAGGCTGCGGGCGGCGGTGCGGCGCGGGCTGGCGCGCGACGCGGGCGACCCGGTGGTCGAGACGGCGTCGTTCACCGTCGACCTGGCGGTGAAGAAGGTGCGGCGCGACGACCGGGAGGTGCACCTGACGCCGACCGAGTGGGGCCTGGTCGAGGTCCTGGCCCGCAACCCCGGCCGGCTCGTGTCGCAGAAGCAGCTGCTGCAGGAGGTGTGGGGGCCGATGCACCTCAACGAGTCGCAGTACCTGCGCGTCTACTTCGCCCAGCTGAGGCGCAAGCTGGAGGACGACCCCGCGCACCCGAAGCACCTGATCACCGAGCCCGGGATGGGGTACCGGCTGGAGCTCCGAGCTGACGAGCGACCGTGAGAGCGCTTCCATGGAGGTCCGCTGCCGTGCGTTCGTGACAGAGAGGTCATCATCGTGGCACGGCGGCCCCGGCAACGAGACGAACGGCCTCGGCGCGTCGCGTGCGTGTCCCGGTTCGCCGTGCCAGTCGGCGTTCCACACGTGGGCGGCGCGTTCCCGAACGGCGTGGCCGGCCGCACGACACCGACCCCGCAGACCACGCCGGGCAGGCAGATGCCCGTCGACCACGTGGCGGTCTGGACCCGGCCGTAGGGCTGGCCCTACTGCTCCACCTCTCCCGGCGCGCTACTGTCGGAGGTACTTCGGGGGAGGTGGGGCAGTGGGAGCTGTGGCGCGCCGGGACGTGTTGTCCTGGCTGGGCAAGGGTGCACTCGGGGCGGCCGCGCTGGGCATCGCCGGTGAGCCGGCGTTCGCGGCGGGCGGGCTGACCGCGCTGGTCGGGGCGACGCTGGTCGACGGAACGGGCCGGCCGCCGGTGCGCGACGCGACGGTGGTGCTGGCCGGTGACCGGATCCTGGCCGCCGGGCGGCGCCGGAACCTGCCGCGCGGCGTCCGGGTGGTCGACGTCGCCGGGAAGTACGTGATCCCGGGGTTGTGGGACCTGCACACGCACGCGTCGTTCTTCGCGACGACGCTGCCGGCGTTGCACGTCGTGCACGGCGTGACCGGCATCCGCGAGATGATGGGCATGCCCGAGACGCACGACGTGCGTCGCCAGATCGAGACCGGTGAGCTGCTGGGACCGCGGATGGTCATCGGCAGCACGATCGTCGACGGTCCCGGCTCTATCTGGCCGGGCACGGACATCGTGCGCACACCGGAGGAAGCCCGTGCCGCGGTGCGGCGCGCGCACGCCGCTGGCGCTGACTTCGTGAAGGTGTACTCGTTCCTGTCGCCTTCGTCGTACGAGGCGATCGCTGCGGAGTGCCGCCGGTTGCGGATCCCGTTCGCCGGGCACGTTCCCGCGCGGGTACCGGTGCAGGACGCGTTGGAACAGCACACGCACGAACACATGTACAACCTGTTCTCGTCCACTTCGGACGACGCGGAGGCGTTGTACGCGCGGTTGCGCTCGCTGCCGGACGACCCGGCCGACCCGAACTGGTGGGGCCGGCAGGCGGGCCGCTTGGAACGGGCCGCCGTCGCCACCCACTCGCCTGCAAGGGCTTCGGCGTTGTTCGCGTCGATGGTCGCGCGCGGGGCGTGGCAGTCGCCGACGTTGTTCGTCGAACGCAACATGTCCCGGTCGCCGGAGATGATCGTCAACGACCCGGTGGCGCTGGAACGCCTGCGGTACATCCCGGTCGAGCTGCGCGAGCAGTGGGCCACGATCATGTCCGGCCGCCCGGTGCGCACACCCGAGGACGTCGCCGAGGGCGTGCGGTTCGGCGACGCGCGGCTGCGGTTGCTCGGCGAGATGCACGCGGCCGGCGTCGGCGTGGTGGCGGGCACGGACGCCGGGTTCGCCTACGTGTTCCCGGGCTTCTCGCTGCACGACGAGCTGGCGCTGCTGGTGCGGGCCGGGTTGTCGCCGATGGCGGCGTTGCGAGCAGCGACGAGCGAGGCGGCGCGGTGTGCCGGCCGGGCGCACGAGTCGGGCACGGTGACGCCGGGCAAGCAGGCGGACCTGGTGGTGCTGGACGCGGACCCGTTGGCGGACATCAGGAACACCGCGCGGATCCACGCCGTGGTGTCACGTGGTCGCTACCTCGGTCCGGCGGATCGGGCGCGGGTGCTGGCGGGGATCGAGGAGGCGGCCCGGGAACCGGTGGGTGCGCCGGTGACGCCGATGGGGTGCTGCGAGCACTAGGGCGTGTCCCGTGAGTCCGTTCGATGAGAGTCACGGTCGAGAGTCCCGGAGGCGGTGCCGCCGCAGCGCCCTCATACCGGGCGTATTCGGGTGTTGCGGCGGTGCCGCCTCCGGGGCCCTCGGCCGCGACTATCGCGGACGAGACTCACGGGACACGCACTAGCACCGTCGCTTCTGGCCTTCGGGGTAGAAGCAACGGTCTGCTAGGACGCCGCTCCCGGCCCGAACCGGCGGCGGTAGGCGGTGGGCGTCAACCCGGTCCGCCGCCGCAGCTGCACCCGCAGGTTCGACTGCGTGCCGAGCCCGCTCGCCTCGGCGACCCGGTCCAGCCGCAGCTCGCCGCGTTCTATCAACCGGCACGCCAGCGTCACGCGCTCGTCGGTGAGCCACGCCAGCGGGGTGGTGCCCAGCTCGGCCTGGAACCGGCGGTGCAGGGTCGCGGGGCTCATCGCCGCGCGGTCGGCCAGGTCGGCCACCGTGATGGGCGTGTCCAGCCTGCCCTGAGCCCAGGCGAGCACCGGCGCGAGTGAGGCGTCCGGGACCGTCGCGACCGGACGTTCGACGAACTGGCGCTGCCCGCCGTCGCGGTGTGCGGCGAACACCAGCCGGCGGCTGACGGCGTTCGCGATCTCGGCGCCGTGGTCGCGGCGGATGAGGTGCAGGCCGAGGTCCAGCGCGGCGGCACTGCCGGCGGCCGTCAGCACGTCGCCGTCGTCGACGTACAGCACGTCCGGCCGCAGGTGCACGGCCGGGAAGCGGGCCGCGAACAGCTCCGCCCACCGCCAGTGCGTGGTCGCCGGGCGGCCGTCGAGCACACCGGCGGCGGCCAGGGCGAAGGCACCGGTGCAGAAGCTCATCAGCCGGCTGCCGTTCGCCGCCGCTCCGCGGATGGCCTCCACCACCGGGGTGGATTCGAAGGCCTCCGGGTCCGGCCGGTTCGGCACGATCAGCGTGTCCGCCGTCTCCGCCACCTCCAGCGGGGCGACGTCGGACAGCGCGAACATCCCGGCGTGCATCCGCACCGACGGCGTCGCCGCGCACAGCGTGAACTCGTACCACGGCCGGTCCAGCTCCGGCCGCCGCAGCCCGAACAGCTCCGTGGCCACGCCCATCTCGAACGGGTTGGAGCCCTCGTCGACGATCATCACCACCCGGTGCGAGGATCCACGCGTCATGCGCGATTTCTAGCACTTCCGCGGTGTGTGCCGCACGCGCGAGGCTGGACACCATGACCGAACCGATCAACCTGCACACCGCCCTCGCCGCGATCGACCGGCCCTGGGACCCGCGCATCGTCACCCAGGTCAACGACTACGACGTCCGGATCGCCAAGGTCGAGGGCGAGTTCGCCTGGCACGCCCACGACACCACCGACGAGTTCTTCCTCGTCCTCGACGGCGAGCTGCGGATCGCGTTGCGCGACGCATCGGGCGAACGCTCGGTCGTGCTGCCCCGTGGCGCGGTCTTCGTCGTGCCGCGCGGGGTCGAGCACAAGCCGTCCTCGGCCGACGGTGCGTCCATCCTGATGTTCGAGCCGACCGGGACGCCGAACACCGGCGACCGCCACGACGAGCTGCCTGAGCACATCGCCACCAGCACGGGACGCCGGCTCGACTGACCCCCTCAGGGCTCGGTCTGGAGCTCGGCTTCGCAGGCGGTGTCGTCGTGCACGAGGGAGCTGCCGTTCGCTGCGAGCCGTGTCCACGCGCGGTGTGCAGGAGGCCTGCGACATACAGGACGAACCGTGTCCTGTACTCCCGCGAGAGTGGGCCCGCACGCGGCACCAGGCCGTTGTCACCAGGAGGAACCTGATGAAGACGCGCATGCTCGGACGCACCGGCATCGAGGTCAGCCCGTACTGCCTGGGCACCATGATGTTCGGTCAGGTGGGCAACCCGGACCACGACGAGTGCGTGCGGATCGTCCACCGCGCGCTGGACGCCGGGATCAACTTCGTCGACACCGCCGACGTGTACTCCTACGGCGAGACCGAGGAGATCGTCGGCAAGGCGCTGCGGGGCCGCCGTGCCGACGTGGTGCTCGCGACCAAGGTGAACGGCGTGATGGGCAAGGGCCTCAACAGGTCCGGCAGCTCGGCGGTGGATCATCGCGGAGGTGGAGCACTCGCTGCGGCGGCTGCAGACCGACTACATCGACCTCTACCAGGTGCACCACCCCGACCCGCGCACCGACGTCGAGGAGACGTTGTCCGCGCTGACCGATCTCGTCAGGGCCGGGAAGGTGCGCACGATCGGCTGCTCCAGCATGCCGGCGCCGGAGATCGTCGAGGCGCACTGGGTGTCCGAACGCCGCGGCCTGGAACGGTTCCGCACCGAGCAGCCGCCGTACTCGATCCTCAACCGGGGTGTCGAACGCGAGGTGCTGCCGGTGTGCGCGCGGTACGGGATGGGCACGCTGGTGTGGAGTCCGCTGGCGATGGGGCTGCTGACCGGGCGGTACCGCAAGGGCCGTCCGTCGGACGGCCACGCCGCCCGCATGCACTGGGTGCGGCGGCACATGACCGACGAGCGCAAGCTCGACGCGGTGGAACGGCTGCTGCCCGTGGCGGAGCAGGCGGGGATGTCGTTGACGCACATGGCGGTGGCGTTCGCCGTCGCGCATCCGGCGGTCACCTCCGCGATCATCGGGCCGCGGACGATGGCGCAGCTCGACGACCTGCTCGCCGGGGCGGACACCGTGCTGGGCGACGACGTGCTCGACCGGATCGACGAGGTCGTGCCGCCGGGAACCGACCTCGGCGCGCTGGACGTGTCGTACGTGCCGCCCGCGCTGGCGGAACCGGCCCTGCGGCGACGTCCGTCCGGCGACCGGGCGGCCGCATGAGGTCGGCGTCTGCGGTGGGGGAGCTGTTCGATCACGCGGCTGTGGTGCGGGCCACCGCGCCCGTCAGGATCGCGTCAAGGCCTGGGCTCCGGGTGTCAGGGTCTCGTCGCAGGCCCTGACACCTGCTGGTGACCGGCGTGCAATCGGGGCATGACACTCGCGGAGTTGCTGCCCAGCATCGGATGCTCCACCGAGCCGGTGCTGGAAGAGGGCCTCTGGCCGGACGGGACACGTCTCGACGGCTCGGACCTCGTCATCGGTGGAGTGCCGGCGTCCCGGCTCGCCGCCCAGTTCGGCACGCCGTGCCAGGTGCTGGACGAGACGACGGTTCGCACGCGGGCACGGGAGTTCCTGAAAGCTCTGCCCGAGGCCGAGGTCGTGTTCGCCGGGAAGTCGTTGCCGTGCCCCGAGGTCTACCGGTGGATGGCCGCCGAGGGGTTGTCGTTGGACGTGTCGAGCGCCGGGGAACTGGCGCTGGCGCGGGCAGCGGACTTCCCGGCGGCGCGGATCGTCATGCACGGCAACGTGAAGACCGGCGAGGACCTCAAAGCCGCGCTGGCCTACGGGGTGTCGCGGATCGTGGTCGACTCGTTCGACGAGATCGCGCAGCTCGGAGCCCTCGCCCGGCACGGGCAGCAGGTCGTGGTCCGGGTGACGCCGGGGGTGGACGCCCACACGCACGCGGCGATCGCGACCGGGGTCGAGGACCAGAAGTTCGGGTTCTCACTGGCGTCCGGGGCGGCGCTGGAGGCGGTGCTGCGGGTGGTGGAGCAGCCGTCGTTGCGGCTCGTCGGGCTGCACTGCCACATCGGGTCCCAGGTGCGGCACGTGGCGGCGTACGAGGAGACCGTGCGGCGGATGGTCGGGCTGATCGCCGGCTGCGGTGTGCGGATCGAGCAGCTGGACCTGGGTGGCGGGTTCTGCGCGCCGTACCTGCCGGGCGAGTCGTCGTTCGACCTGGCCGGGTTCGCCCACCGGGTGCGGGTGGCGCTGAACTACGAGTGCGCGGTGCACCGGGTGCCGGTGCCGCGGGTGCTGGTCGAGCCGGGGCGGTCGGTCGTGGCGAACGCCGGGGTGACGTTGTACCGGGTCTGCGCGGTGAAGCGCGGCACGACGAGGACGTTCGTCGCTGTGGACGGTGGGATGAGCGACAACCCGCGGCCGGCGTTGTACGGCGCGAAGTACGCGGTGCGGCTGGTCGGACGGGGCGGTCGGATGGCGCCCGTGACCGTGGTGGGACGGCATTGCGAGGCCGGTGACGTGCTGGCGTCGGACGTGGTGCTGCCCGCCGACGTGCACGCCGGTGACCTGCTGGCGGTGCCGGCGACCGGCGCGTACCACCACGCGTTGGCGTCGAACTACAACCAGGTCGGGCGGCCGCCGGTCGTCGCGGTGCACGACGGGACCGCGCGGCTGGTCGTGCGGCGGGAGACCGAGGAGGACCTGCTGCGGAGGTACGTCTGACGCACCTCAGGTTGATCGTTTCGCTGCAGGGTCGAACGTGTGTTCCCTAGAGTGGCGCGATGCACTCGTACGCATACGTCGCCGACTCGCGGCTCGACGAGGCGCGCCGCGCCCTGGGGCTGCAGACGTCCGGTGGCCGGGCGCCGAACCCGCGCTTCTTCACCGGGTTCCTGGGCGACTCGCAGCAGGCCGCGACCGCGTTGCTGGCCATCGCGAAGGTCGCCGGCACGCGGTACTTCCAGCCCACCACCGAACGGCTGCGTGACCCGGTCGTCACCTGCAACGGCGACCGGTTGCGGTTCGAGTCCTTCTCCGGCTGCTGCGGGGTCTACGCGCGGCTGGACGTGCTGTCGGACGCGCTCGACGGCGAGGTGCACGACCGCGGGACGACGAACGTCGACGTCAACGAGCCGTTGCGCAGGGCGTTGGCCCGTGTCACCAAAGGTGATCCGCTGCACCTGACCGTCGGGCCGGACCAGGTCGAGTTCGGCACGCTCGACGGCGCGGTGGTGGAGAAGAAGGTGCCGCTGCCGCCGCGGTGGTTGCGCGGGTTCGCCGAGACGCAGGTGCTGACCTCGCGGTTCGACCTGAAGGCCGAGCTCACGCCGGCGGACGCGCAGCGGTTCCTCAGGACGGTGCCGAAGGGACGCGCCGCGGTGTGGGCGGTGCCGGCCGGGCGGTCGGTGCGGTTGAGCGGCAGCGCGTCGGCGAACGCCGTGTGCCTGGCGGGGCCGAACCGGCTCGAGGTGCTGATGCCGTTGCTGCGCTTCGCGAAGGCGGTCCGGTTGTACGGACCGCCCGCCGACGGCAAGCCGGTCGCGAGCGGCTGGGAGGTCGACCTCGGCGCGCAACGGCTGACACTGGTGCTGTCGCCGGAGGTGAACCGCGGGCTGTCCGGTGAGGGCGCGGTGCTCGACGGGCTGGCGGCGGGTGACGCGGACACCGACGCCGAGCTCGTCGGGGCGTTGCTGGACTTCGAGCCGCGGGTGGACGTGCCCGACCTGGCCGAGCGGTCCGGGCTCACCGTCGTGCGGGTCCGGGATGCGTTGACACAGCTGGGAACGGCCGGACGGGTGGGCTACGACCTCGCGGAGGCCGCGTACTTCCACCGCGAGCTGCCGTACGAGGGCACCGACGTGCAGGCGATGAACCCCAGGCTGCGCAACGCCCGCGCGCTGGCCGAGCAGGACGCGGTGAGCTGGGACGGTGCCACGGCGCTGGTCGGCGGCCACCGGGTGGACGGTGAGGCGTGCACCTGCACGTGGTGGGTGGAGTACCGGGGTGGGCGCGGCAAGTGCAAGCACGTGCTGGCGGCGGACATCGTGAGGGGACAGGCGTGACGTTCGGACGGATCCGCTCGCTGATCGAGTCGGACCAGGTGCTCGCGCTCGGTGAGGCGCTGAAGCTGCTGACGCCCCAACAGTGCAAGGAAACGGCGCCGGAACTGGTGGCCTACGAGAAGGTGCACCGGTCGGAGAGCCGGTGGACCCACCGGGAGACGCTGGCGGTGGCCGGTGCGGGGCTGCTGCCGAACGCGTCCACGCTCACGCCGTGGTTGGTGCGGTACCACATCTGGCACCACCGCACGAGCCCGCACGACGGCACGGCGGTGGTGCTCGACGTGCTGCGGCACCGGCAGCTGACCTGGCTGCCGGACCTGGTCGCGCGGCTCGCGCGGATGCCGACCCGGGAGCTGACCCGCCGCGACCTGCTGCGCGTGATTTTGGAGTTCTGCGGCGACACCCCACCGGACACCGACGGTTTCCTGTTGCACTTCCTGGACTTCGGCGGCCACACCCGGTGGCGGCCGGAGTTCGACGCGCTGGTCCCGCGGATGCTGGAGGTCGTCGGCGCCGGGGTGATCTTCGCGAACGTCCGGCAGTGGCGGCTGTTCCTGCGCGACAGGGCTCCTCGTCCGGTGCTCCTCGACGGGGTGCTCGCGCGGTTGCAACAGGGCGGATCGGCGCGGGAGATGGAGGGTTTCCTCGCGCTGCACGAGGTTCTGCAGGTGACGCCGGACGAGGTGGCCGAGCACGCGCGGGACTACGTCGCGATGCTGCCGGACTCGCGCTCGACGGTCGCCACGCTGGCGCAGCAGCAGCTGAAGTCGTTGGACGAGGCCGGAAAGCTCGACTTCGACCTGCTGTGCGAGGCGAGCCGGTGGGTGTTCGCGCGCTCGGAGAAGAAGCTGGTGCGCACGCAGCTCACCTGGCTGGGCAAGCACGGGAACCGGCCGGACGAGGTCGCGCTGACCACCGCGGAGCTGTTCGCGCACGAGTCCGACGACCTGCGCGGGCAGGCGGTGAAGCTGGTCGGGAAGCTCCTGGCGAAGGTGAGTCCCGCGACCCGTGCCGAGATCGTGACGCTGGCCGAGCAGTTGCCACCGGACCTGGCCGCGCGGCTCGGCGGTGTGACTGTCGCGGAAGACGTCGTCGAGCTGGCCGCCTTCGCGCCGCGGCCGTTCCCGGAGCCGATCGCCACGCTGGACGAGCTGACCCGCGAGCTGCTGGGGTTGTTCGGCCGCAACGCCGGACCCGTCGAGGCCGTGGTCGCGGAACGGATCGTCGAGGCGGTCGTCCGGTTCGGCTGGCAGGACCGGATCGCTCTGGGACGGGCGATGCAACCGGTGTACGCCAAGCAACCTTGGCTCGCACAGCGCAGCATGCCGATCTACCACAGGGACTACGTCAAGCGGGAGCCGCGCACGGAGCTGATGGAGATCATCTCCGTGGTGGGCGACCTGCCGCGGCCGGTCGGTCCGCTGGGGCTCGCGGTGGCGTTCGCACGGGAGTGGCGGACCCAGCTGAAGCGGTCGCGGGCGGGCCGCATCTCCGAGCAGCTCGCGCTGCGGTTGCACGAGATCGCCGAGGGCCTGCAGCACGCACCGCGGCCCGCCCTGGTCTCCACGCCGACCTGGATGTCCGGCCTGCTCGACGCGGACACGCTGCTGGAACGGCTCGCGAAGGCCGAGGCGGAGGGCTGGGAGCCGTGGCAGCGCGACCTCAAGCAGGCCTTCCACCGGTTGCCGCGCGACGTGCGCCCGGACGCGTTCGCCTCGCTGTCCGGCCGGCCGGGACAACAGCTGCGCCGGTGGCTCGAGGTCCGCGTCGACCCGAGCGTGGTCGCTGTCGAACGCACTTACACCGTCGGCCGGTACTCCAGCCACGAGGGGGAGTGCTCAGCGCTGCTCGCGACCGTCGAACCCGGCCTGCCCGCGCCGGAGGACCTCTACCGCGGGTACGACGAGTGGGGTCCGATGATCGAGTGCTGGCCCGCCGCCCTGCCCGCGCACCGCGACGTCGTGGCGGCCTGGTTGGTGCCGCACCTCCGCCACCGCCTCGACTCGAAGGGCGACGACGGCCCGCTGCTGCCGTTGCTGGCCGAGGCGGACGGCCCGGTCGGCCCCGGCCTGACCCTGGCGCTGGCGTACGGCCTCGGCGCCGAGCTGACGGTCAACCGCGCCTACGCCGTGGACGCGCTGCTGGTCCTCGCGTCGCGCTCGCAACTCGACGGCGCGGCGCTGGGCACGTTGCTCGGCCGCTGCTCGACCGCGGCGACGCCGTGCTGGGCCGCGTGGTCCCGGCGTTGCGCGACGCCGCCGCTCCGCGCCGCCCGTCCGGTGTGGGACGTGGTCGTGGCCGCGTTGCCGCAGCTCTGGACGCACAACCGGGTCGCCGACCTGGTCGAGCTGGCGGTGGAGCTGGCCCAGCAGCTCACGCCCGGCGGCACCGTGCCCGGCCTCGCCGAGGTGGCCGCGCGCAAGGGAACGAGCAAGGCGGTCGTGCAGGCCAAGCGACTGGCGGCTGTGCTTCAGTGACTCCGTTGAGCTGCGGCGGTGACCGCCTCTGTCCACATCAGAGCGTTCACCCGGCGAACACGGGGTAGTGGTCGGACAGGTCGGTGTAGGTGTGCTTGCGCCCCCACGACCAGATCGTCCACTCCGGACTCTTCACCCGCCGGGTCTCGTTGACGAGCGCCGGCCCCTGGATCGTCAGCACGTAGTCGAGGTGCTCGGAGGCGTACTCGGGCCCGTACTGGTCGCGGCAGATGCTGTTGTCCGCGCAGTCCCAGGAGAACGGGTGCCCGGTGATCGCCGGCGTCCGCGCGCCGAGCTCGGCGACCATGCTGGTGAACTCGGTGCTCGTCCTGACTACGTTGAGGTCGCCGGCGACGTAGACGGGTTCGGTGGCGGGGATGTCCCTGGCCGCCAGGAACGCCTTGATCTCAGCCCGCTGCTGGGCGCGGTAGCTCGCCGGGGAGGTGGTGCAGCTGCTGTCCTCGGCCTGCATGTGGGTGCCGATCACGTGCAGCGGTCCGGCCGGCGCCTCGATCCGCACGTAGGCGAACCCCTTGTTGGAGAACCAGTCCGCGCCACAGGCGTCGCGGTAGACGTGCTGGACCCTGGTGGTGATCGGCCACCGGCTGAGGACCGCCGCGCCGCCGTCCTCGGGGGTGGAGTCGCGGTAGGCGCCACTCGTCACGTCCCAACCGGCCGTGCCGCGGCCGAGGACCGGGGTCTGGTGCGGGTAGGTGTCGCGGAGGTTGGCCAGCAGGCGATCGGAGGCGGCGTTGTCGAACGCCTCCTGCAGGACGACCACGTCTTGGCCGTTGAGCACGCCGGTGCTGTCGATGAGGTCGGCGCGGGCGAGCTGGCCCCAGTTGGGGTAGAGGTTGCGCGACAGCATGAAGACGTTGTAGGTGGCGATCTTCGGGGCTGCGGCCGGAGCGGCGGTGGCCGATGCGGCGGTGGTCGGCGCGGCGGTGGTCGGCGCGGCGGTGGCCGGTGTGGCTGTGGCGACGGGTGCTGCTGAGATCGTCAGCGCGACGGCGGCGGCGAGCGTGAACAGGCGCATGAGGGCCGATGCTGGTGGACGTGAATGAAATTCACAACCGCTGGCACATGACCCGATGGTGTCGTATCGATCAAGTGTCGGTGCTTCCCGGTCCTCGCGTTAGTGCAGCTGGCCCGCGCCCGATTTGTCCACCAATGTCCGCATGGCCTCGTAAGCCGTCTCCGGATCGCGCGCCACGATCGCGTCCAGCACCGCCCGGTGCGGCGGCACCGGGTCATCGGCCACGCTCCCGTGCACCGGCTCGTCCCGCTCAGTCAGCCCGATCGCGATGATCCGCTTCACCTCGGTGAGGAACGCGTTGTGCGCGGCCGATATCAGCAGGCGGTGGAAGTCGAGGTCGGCCTTGGCGGTCGCGGCCAGGTCGGGGGGCGCCGGCCATGCGGTCCAGGGCTGACGAGAGGGCCTCGACGTCCTCGGGGATGGCGCGCTCGGCGGCCAGGCGGGCGGCGGCGGGTTCGACGATCACGCGCCTCTCGGTGAGCTCGGCGAAGAGGCCGGGGTCGGTGGGGGACTGGGTCTGCCAGCGCATGACGTCGGTGTCGAGGAGGTTCCAGGAGGAGCGGGGGTGGACGAAGGTGCCGCGTTTCTGCCTCGCGGCGATCATGCCCTTGGCGGAGAGGACCTTCAGAGCCTCGCGCAGGGCCGGGAGGTCGAGGGTGTCGCCCTCGCCGATCTCACCGGCCAGGATCCGGTTGGCGAGTGCCTCGACGGTTCGGCCGTGTACGCCCCGGTGGGTCGCTCGCCAGGGCGGTCGACGCGGCTGAAGCCGCGCGGGTTGGCCGCAGAGTCCAATCTGGGCGGAAACGGCGAGGTCTGCTCGGGTGCGCACCTGACCCACGTCGGACTGCCGTTCGACTGGGCTCGGTCGAACGACGCCGCCATCGTGCTGCTACGGCCTCAGCAGGGCCTGGATCTCGGCCAGCGGCGTGCGGGCGAGGGCCGATCCGACCCCGCACGCCACCGCACCCGCCGCCAGCCACGCGGGCACATCGGCCGGCGCGACACCACCGGTCGGCACGAGTGGCGCGTGCGGCAGCACGGCGAGCACGTCCCTGACCCACTGCGGGGTCGGCGCCGGGAACACCTTCACGGCGTCCGCTCCGGCCTCCATCGCCTGGATCACCTCGGTGACGGTCGCGGCGCCGGGCAGCACGGCCGCGCCGTAGCGGTGACCGGCGCGGATCACGGCCGGGTCGAGGTTGGGTGCCACCAGGAACTGGGCTCCGGCGCGGACGGCGGCGACCGCGGACGTCTCGTCCAGCACGGAACCCGCGCCGATGGTGGCGTCCGGGTGGGATGCGCGCAGTTGGCGAATGGCTTCCAGTGCGCCGGGGTTGGTCAGCGGGAGCTCCAGCGACGTGAGGCCCGCGTCCAGCAACGGGACGGCGGCCTGCAGCGCGGAGTCGGTGTCGGGGGTGCGGATGATCGCGATGATGCCCTGCCGCACGACTGCCTGGGTGATCTCGTAGCGGTAGCTCACGTCCACAGCCTACTTAGCAAAATTCTGAAGTATTTCGAACACCTCAAGTGGGCCTGAGGCTTCGTCCATGTTGGTTGGCAGGGACATGTTGGTCATCTCCGAGATGTTGGTGGTGCTGTCTCTGGTTGCGGCGCTTGCGCACGCTGAGTCTGTCCGATGTGGATTCTCAGGCAGGCCCGTCGCGCACCCCTGGTCTGGGGCGTGCCACGGCCGAGCCCTGCGAGCGTCCTTCCTAGGTGTCTGGCCTGCGATGTCGTGGGCCGGTGACGGCGTTGTGCTGCGGAGTCGGACCGAGCACCGTGGCCGTGACCGGGGGTGTGGGGCCCGCGTTTCCTCATTCACGGGCGTTCGAGGTCGGGTGATCCGGACATGAGTGAGACGACCGCAGCGCCGAGTCAGGACGAGGTTCACCTGTCCGGGTGACGAGCTGGTGGGAGCTGCGCCGCTCGGACGAGCGGGTAGGGTCCGTGCGGTGGGGAAGATCGTCCGCATCGGCGTGTTCTACGACGGCACGTGGTTCGCCTACCTCAGCGACTTCTACGCCACCGCGCACCGGCGGGCGGCGCGGGTGTCGCTGGACGGGTTGCACGATGCCGTGCGCTGGTACGTCCACGCCGAGACCGGGCGTCCGCTCGACGAGTGCGTGGTTGCGGAGGCCCACTACGTGCGCGGTCGGATCGACACCCCCGCGGCGTCGTTCGACGCCGTGCTGACCGCTGCCGGGATCACGCGGCACGACCTGCCGTTGCACGGGGGCAAGGAGAAGGGTGTCGACGTCCACCTGGCGCTCGAGGCGTGGGACCGGGCGACCGCGGTGCCGCTCGACTGGGTCGTGCTGCTCACCGGCGATGCCGACTTCGCGCCGCTGGTGACCAGGCTGACCGCGCGGGGTGTGCACGTGGTGGTGCCGGTGGTCGACGTGCGGGCGGGGGACGGCGTGCCGTCGTGGACGCCGCGCACCGCGGCGCCGTTGCGGGCCGCGACGCCGTTCACGCCAGGGTTCGACCACCTGTTCGATCCTGCCGATCGTCCGGACTACCCGCTGCGCCGTGCTTTCGTGCGGTCGGCGGAGGCCGTGGCGTCACCGGTGGGGGCGCCGCGCGGGCGTCGTCGGGGGACCATCGCGACCTGGAAGTCGGGGCAGGCGCACGGGTTCATCACCGACACGAAGGGCGGGTCGTGGTTCGTGTCGCGCGATGACCTGCCGGAGGGGCTGACGTTGCTGCTGGCGGGCACGCCGGTGTCGTTCACCGGGTCGCCGGTGCCGATGGCGGGCCGCAAGTACCCGCGGGCGCAGCTGGTGAGGCTCGACGAGTTCCCTTCGTGAGCCGTGATTGCGGTATGCGCATACGATCGTGCGCATGACGCAAGACGACGGTGAGCTGGACAGCCTCGTGAGGAAGCGGATCAGGGCGTTGCGGGTAGCGCAGGGCTGGTCGCTGGAGGAGCTGGCGGGTCGCGCGCGCCTGAGTCCGTCGTCGCTCAGCCGCATCGAGAACGGCCAGCGCCGCCTCGCCCTCGACCAGCTCGTCACGCTCGCGCGGGCGCTGGACACGTCGCTGGACCAGCTCGTGGAGAACGACACCGACGACGTGATCCTCAGCCCGATGATCGACGGCGCGCACGGCCAGATGCGCTGGCCGATCAGGGCGGAGCCCGGCATGACCGTGATCCGCCAGCGGATGACCACCCCGCCGCCCGACAGTCCGGCGGCGTTGCGCGCGCACTCGGGTCACGAGTGGCTGGTGGTGCTGTCCGGGACCGCGATCCTGCTGCTCGGCAACCGCCGGTTCCGGGTGGAGACGAACCAGGCGGCCGAGTTCCCGACGATGGTGCCGCACGCGATCGGCACCGCGGGTGGGCCGTGCGACGTCATCGGGATCTTCGATCGGGAGGCGCGGCGGGGGCACAACGACAAGAAGGCGGGCTGATCTTGCGCGTGCGGCAGGGCTGAGGGCGACCTCCTTGCGTGTTTGGCAAGGTGTCGTGCACCTGGCGCATGGAAGTTCTACCTTGGGCTCATGAACCACGAACACGGCGCTGAGCACGACCACGGGCATGGACATGGCCACGGGCAGGAGCACGGCCACGGCCACGGACATGGGCACGGCCACGGCCATGGGCACGGCCACGGCCATGGGCACGGCCATGGGCACGGCATGGCCGACATCCTCGACCTCGACGCGCAGGTCGTCGCCCAGCACACCGCCTCCATCACCGCCTGGCTGCCCGTCGACCAGCCTCGCCGCATCGTCGACCTCGGCGCAGGCACCGGCGCGGGCACGTTCGCCCTGCTGGAGCAGTTCCCCGAGGCGCACGTGACCGCCGCCGACGCCGACGTCGACCACCTGACCCGCCTCCGCGACAAGGCCTGCGAGCTCGGCCTCGCCGACCGCGTGAGCACCGTCCAGGCCGACCTCGACACGGAGTGGCCCGATCTCGGCACCCCGGACCTCGTCTGGGCCTCCGCCTCCATGCACCACATGGCCGACCCGGACCGCGTCCTGCGGCAGGTCCACGACACCCTCGCGCCCGGCGGCCTGTTCGCCGTCGTCGAGCTGGCCGGCTTCCCCCGTTTCCTCGGCACCGAACTGGAAGAACGCATCCACGCCGCCAGCGACAGCCGCCACGCCGAGCTCATGCCGCACCGCGGCGCCGACTGGGGGCCGAAGCTCACCGCCGCCGGCTTCACGGTCGAGGGCGAACGCACCGTGACCATCCACGTGAAACAGTCCGAAGTGGTCGGACGCTACGCCCTGACCAGCCTGCAGCGCATGCGCGGCACCGTCGTCGACGTCCTCTCCGCCGAGGACCTCGCCGCCCTCGACGACCTCCTCGACCCGGACAGCCCCACCGGTCTCCTGCTCCGCGACGACCTCGTCGTGCGCTCCGAACGCACCGTCTGGGCCGCACGAAAGGCGTAATCCCCATAAGCCACGAAGCCTGGCGCGTCGCCCGTTGGGACGAGATCGCCGGCCTCAACGGCAAGATCGACGAGGTGCTGCAGCAGCATGGCCGTTGTCCACGCCGTAACGGACCACAGCTGCTGCTGCTCACACAACGGGTTCGTGGCGGCGGCGGAGGAGTGATGGACCGCCGGCGAAGCACCAGATCGCGATCACCGGGTCGCAGATCGCGCATCCCAAGCTCGAGTCGTGCGCGAACGGGATGATCGGCGCACCTTTGAGGTGGTGCACCACGTCCCAGGCAGTGTGCAGCAACCAGGCGATGCCGATGTACGTCCAGGACTCCAGCCCGCGGAAAGCGCAGTACGTTGCCACCGCTGTGAAAGCGAACTCCCAGCCACCCATCGCGCCGCCGCTCAGGTACGCCGCTCCTGCACCTGCGACGAAGACCGCGCTGAACTTGCGGCGGTGCGCGTCAGGGATGAGCGACAAGAGCAAGACGATGCAGATCCCGATGATGATCGGGGCGGCGACGGTGAGGATCACGGCGGTCAACGTAATCCGGCGCCCGCTGCGGCACCATGGGACTTCCTGCCAGACAACGCTGGATTGTCGCCACCGCCTGCCTCAGTCCTCCGCGTCGCGGACCACGAGTGCGATCTGCACCCGGTTCTCGACCGCCAGCTTGGCGAAGAGGCTGCTGGTGTGCGCTTTCACCGTCGCGACGCTGATGTGCAGCCGTTCGGCGATCTCCGGGTTGCTGAGGCCGTCGGCGATGGCACGGGCGGTGTCGAGTTCGCGTTCGGTCAAAGTGGACAGTTTCGCCCGTGCGGCGTCACGACTCTCCCGGCGGGGGCGGGAGGAGCGCGGGCCGGTGGCGGCGGCGATGACCCGTGCGGTGGCGGCCGGGGACAGCACGGGGTTGCCTTCGGCGACTGTGCGGACCGCGTCGACGATGCGTGCCGGCGGGGTGTCCTTGAAGACGAAGCCGAGTGCGCCGGCTTCCAGGGCGGCGAGCACCAGGTCGTCGGAGTCGAAGGTGGTCAGCATGAGCACCTTGGGAGGTGACGGGCGGGCGAGCAGTTCCCTGGTGGCACTGAGGCCGTCACGGCCGGGCATGCGCACGTCCATCAGCACCACGTCCGGGCGTTGCTGTTCGACCACGGTGAGGGCGGCGTCGCCGTCGGCTGCCTCGGCGACCACGGTCAGGTCCGGCTCGCCGTCGAGGAGCAGCCGCAGGGCCATCCGGACCAGCTGGTCGTCGTCGACGATGACCAGTCGCGTCGGTTCGTGCTCGCTGTCCACTCAGCCTCTCCCGGTCCGGGTGGGCCAGGGCCAGGGTAGTCGGGCGGTGAGCAGGTAGCCGCCGCCGGGCGCCGGGTGGTGGTCCAGGGTGCCGCCGGCGAGGGCGACGCGTTCGGTGAGTCCGGGCAGTCCGAAGCCGGAGGACGGTGGCCGGGGGCTGGTCGTGGTGGCGGGGGAGTTGCGGACGCTCACGCGCAGTTCGTCGCCGGCCGTTCCCTCCAGGGTGACCTGGACTTCGGCTCCAGGGGCGTGTTTGGCGGCGTTGGTCAGTCCTTCTTGGACGATGCGGTAGCAGGTTCTCCCGATGAGATCGGGTGGTTCGCCGGCCACGGTGCCGGTGAGCGTGACGTCCAGGCCGGAGGCGCGGGAGTCGGCGATCAGGTCGGGCAGGCGGTCGAGTGAGGGCTGTGGGGGTTCCGGGCGGTCCGGGTCGCCGCGGAGGACACCGAGCACGTCCCGCAGTTCTTCCAGCGCCAGTTGGGAACCGTCGGCGATGCCGCGGACCAGCAGGCGGGTGTCCTCGGCGCTGAGGCCGGTGCGGTGGTCCAGCACGCCGGCCTGCATGGCGACCAGGGAGATCCGGTGTGCGAGCACGTCGTGCATCTCGCGGGCGATCCGGTTCCGCTCCTGGGCGCGGGCTTGTGCGGCTCGTGCGTGTTGTTCCCGTTCCGCGCTTTCGGCTCGCTCCAGCAGGGAGCGCGCTTCCACCCGGCCGGCGCCGATGGCCACGCCGATGGCCACGGCGGTCCCCGCGCACAGCAAGGGCAAGACGAGCTCGAGCCACACGGAGACCGGTGGGACGTCGAGCGGGTAGATGCCTGCGAGCACCTGCGAGGCGGTCACGAAGGCCAGAACCACCACGCCGATCTCCAGCGGGCGGCGGCGGGTGGAGAGAGAGCACAGGGCCAGCAGCGCCGCGCCGGCGGCCAGCGTCGACGCGCTGGAGGCGACCGTGACCACGGTGGCCACGACGAGCGGGAACCGTTGCCGCCACAGCAGCAGCGCCAGGCAGGCGAGAGCGATCAGCGGATCGCCGGTGACCAGCCAGGAACACGTGGTGGCCGCGCATCCCGGTGGGACGAGCACCGCGGTGAAGAACCAGAAGGGGATGCCGAGCAGCGCGGCCACCACCAGCCGCCACGCCTGCCCCCACCACCTCGCTGACCGTGGTGCTGAATCCGTGCTCACCCGGTCATTGTCGCGAAGGTCCGAGCTGGGCGCATGAGCCCCAGGGCCAGGTCGACCCCCGACCCAGGTCGAACCGGAGCACCCGACGCCGGTCGAATGCGGTCGAGCCGTGGGACCGATGTGCTTGCGGTGCCGAGTGGACAGAGTTGTTCCCAGCCGGGCACACATCCGCATTCTCGACTGGAGGACAACAGATGCGCAGGACCTTGCCGGTCGCTCTCGCCGCGACCGCCCTGCTGGCCACCGCCGTTCCCGCCGGCTCGGCGGCAGCGCACACGCTGAGGTGGGGCGCCTGCCCGGAGGGCGTGGCCGCGCCACGGCTCGAGTGCTCGACCCTCGCCGTCCCGCTGGACCACCGCGATCCCGGTGGCGAGCGGATCGAGATCGCGATCTCCCGGCTGGCCAGCGAGAACCCGGCCAAGCGCCGCGGCGTGCTGCTGACCAATCCCGGCGGTCCCGGCGGTGAGGGGCTCGGCTACCCCGCCGTGCTCGCCGGTTCCGGCCTGCCGAAGGACGTGCTGGACTCCTACGACATCATCGGGTTCGACCCGCGCGGTGTCGGCCGCAGCACGCCGGTGACCTGCGAGCTGACCCCCGAGCAGCAGGCACGAGGTGCTTTCGCGTCCTACGCGTACACCTCGGCCGACGTCACCCGCGAAGCCGGGTACGCGCGTTCCATCGCCGAGCAGTGCGCCACCTCGCCGACCGGGAAGATGCTGCCGCACACCACCACCGCGAACACCGCCCGTGACCTGGAATGGATCCGGAAGGCGTTGGGCGAACGGAAGATCTCTTACCTGGGTGCCTCCTACGGCACCTACCTCGGTGCCGTGTACGCGTCGATGTTCCCCGACCGCGGCGATCGGATCGTGCTCGACAGCAACCTGGGGCCCGGCGGGTACGACGTCACGGCCATGCGCAGGTTCGCCCGCGGGTTGGAGGACCGGTTCCCGGACTTCGCCGCCTACGCCGCCGCGCACCCCGAGCACGGGCTGGGCACCACGCCGGAGCAGGTGACCGCCAAGTACTTCGACCTGGCCAAGCGGCTGGACGCCGAGCCGGTCCAGGGCGTGAACGGGTTGACCTTCCGCGGGATCACCTTCGAGTACCTCTACAGCAATGCCGCTCTGCCTGCGCTGGCCAAGACCTGGCAGGCGATCGAGGCGAACCAGCCAGTGCCCCTGCCGCCGGTGACCGACCGCGACAACTCCATGTCCGCCCGGCTGCACGTGATCTGCGCTGACTCGCGCTGGCCGGACTCGGTCCGCGACTACCAGCGCGCGGTGGCCGTCGACCGGCTGAGGTACCCGATGCTCGGCGCGGTCACGGCCAACATCGGGCCGTGCGCGTTCTGGCCGGACCAGCGCACCGAGCAGCCGGTGCGCATCGGAGACCGGGGTCCGTCGAACGTGTTGCTGCTGCAGAACGAACGCGACCCCGGCACGCCGTTGGCCGGTGCCCAGGAGCTGCGGCGGGCGTTCGGACAGCGGGCCACGCTCGTGACCGCTGATGCGGGTGGACACGGGGTCTACCCGTGGGGTGGCAACCAGTGTGCCAACCACGCAGCGACTCAGTTCCTGATCAGCGGGCAACGTCCAGCGCAGGACCTCGTCTGCGCGGCGGGCCGGTGAGCTGGTCGTGTTCGAGGAAATGCGCAAGCGCCGAGCCGCCCGGCGGGTGAAGTCCGGCGACGGGCACCCGTTGCAGCGGTTCCGGTGGTGGCAGCTGCTCGGCCGCTCGTTGTTCTACCTGCGGCTGGCCGACGGCGCCGGCGGGCACACCGTCTACGCCGTCGACGTCCGGCACAACCGCACCGACGACGACGGTTACAACAACGCCGATCTGTTCGTCGACGGCAGGCACCACGCCCGGTCCCGGATCCCGGCCGTGTTCCCCGTCCCCGGCGGCAAGATCGAGGTGAAGAAGAGCGTCTTCGGGCTCAAGCGGTGCCACTACGTCACCGCAGAAGGGTCCGAGCAGCGGCTCCAGCCGGACCGCTTCTCGGCTGAAGGGCGCCGGGCGCACCTCGACCGCACCCACCCGGCGCTCAGCCGCGGGATCAGCCTCCTCTCGACGGTGGTGCTCCTCGCTTCCCTGGCGGTCCTGGTGGTGCAGCTGCTGGAGAAGCTGACCCGGTCGGCGCCGATCGCGGCACAGATCGGGACGTTCACCTCGCCGGTGGTCCTGCCGGTGTGGCTCAATGTCGCGTTGGGGGTCGCGGCGGCGCTGGCCAGCACGGAACGGGCGTTGCGGCTGCGCTACAACTGGCTGCTCGACGGCGGGGCCGGGTAGTTCTCACTGCGCTCGCCGGATGAGCACCGGTGTCCCGGTGACCGTGAGGCTGTCACCCGCGTGCACTGGACGGCTGGTGCCGTCCAGTGCACGCACCTCTGTGGCGTGCGGTGGGAGCGATGTCGTCGCGGTGCCCTCGTGGGTCCAGCGGATCGTGAGCAGCTGACCGTCGTCCGCGGTGAACTCGCATTGCCACACGTTGGCCGGCAGGCCGATGGCGAGCCCTTGGCCGCACCCCCGGGTCCTGGTGCGGGTCAGCCACCGTTGCAGCTCCTCCACCGCGAGTGCGGCGCTCGTGGGCGGGCTGCCGACGGCCTGCAGCGGGATGGGCAGGCCACCACCGCCCCAGTTGTAGAAATAGGTTCGTTCGAGGTTGAAGTGGGAGCCGTGGATCGCCACCAGGTAGAAGCGCGTGGCGTAGTCGATCGCACGCTGCTCGTCCAGCCGTTCGTCGCGCACGTATTCATAGGTGACGCCGGTGTTCCACAGGCGCGGGTGCACGCCCGCGTCGTGCAGGGCACCGTCGATCTGCTGCAAGAGGCCGATCATGGTCTCCGGCGGGTCGGCCGCGCGCTGCTGGTGCAGGTTGAGTCCCGCGACGTCGCAGTGGTCGTAACCGCGCAGCTCGGTGAACCGGCGCAGCACGGCGCGTCCCTCGTCCGTCCACAGCCGGTCGATCGAGGGACACACCACGACCGCTTGCGGGTCGGCGGCCTTGATGGCGCGCCCGGCGAGCTTGGTCATCTCGGCCAGGGTGGCCGTCGTACCGGAGAAGTAGCGCTGGTCGTTGGCGTGGACCCAGACCTCATAGGCGTCGATCCGGCCCTGGTAGCGGGTAGCCAGTGCGCTGACGAACTGGTCCCACACGGCCAGATCGTCGGGCGGCGCGCTCCGTGAACCGTCTCCATATGGTGCTTTCGGCCCGGCGGGCGCGGCCCACGCCGGTGTGCCGCCGAGCACCAGCGTGGCCGGCAGACCGGCCTTCCGCGCGCCGGCGACGAGCCGGTCGAGAACGGTCCAGTCGTAGGTGTCGCGCCGCGGTTGCAGTCTCGCCCACCGCGTGCCGCTGTCCCAGAACCGCAGACTGCCGACCTGGAACGACGGCATCACCCCGCTCGACGAGGACGCCGTCACGCCGAACAGCGACGGGGCCAGTGGCTGCTCGCGCTGCCAGGACGGACCGGTGACCTGCCGCTGCGCGGGGATGGTCGCGACGTCCGCGCCGCTGGCCGTCAGCGACGCCAGGACGAGCGCCAGCACGAGAACGGCGCACACCGTGGACAAGGCGCGCGTGCGCGGCAGAGGCAGAAGCAGAGATACCGGACGGGGTTCCGGTGCTCGATGCGCGGTGGGCGGCACCACCGGTCGGCCTGTCGCCGCCCTCCACTGCGCCAGCAGCTCGACCAGTTCCGCGTCATCGGCTGAACAGGCCGTGGCAATTCCGACCACGGTCTGGTAATCGGGCGGAACCGTCTTTCCCGAGCAATACCTGTGCAGGGTGGAACTGCTGACGTGTGATTTCCTGCCCAGCTCGGAATAGCTCAAACCACTGCGCTGCTTGAGCCTCATGAGATGGCACGCGAGTTCTTCATCGCCTTCCGGCACACCTACCGCCCTCCCCAAGCCAAGGTGTCACGGGCCAGTATGGCAGTCATCCCACGCTTGGAGATAGCGCCTGGTCAGTGCATGTCATGCCATGTCGGGACAGTGGCGTGTTGTCCGGTCGCGGGTGCGTCGGCATCGTTTGGCCTGACCGCGCGGTCACGAACATCGCACGAAAATTACCAAGAAAGCCGAGTCACAACCCGGGGGGATGTTTTGTTAACCCGAAGTGTGCTTTGTCGTCGTCGGATCAGTGTGGTGGTTGCCGCGCTGATGCTGCTTTCCGGCAGTGTTGTCGCGGTTGCGCCGGCTCCGGCCGAGGCCGCCGCGGTGCTGACCGCGGCCCTGACCGGTCCTCGCCCATCGGCGACCCGGATCCCGTTCTCGATCTCCGACAAGGTGTCCGCGTCGGTCGACGTCGGTACCGGCAACCTGCTCGTCACCACCTCGGACCTGGCACTGCCCGGCATCCAAGGTGATCTTCAGCTGGGTCTGACCTACAACAGCCTGCGCCTGGGCGCCGGGACCGCACTGCCGTCCGGGTCAGCGGGCGCTGGGTGGGCGATGCGAGTCGGTCAGGACACCAAGGTGATCCTCAACTCCGACAACTCCGTGCTCTACCTCGCGCCCGAAGGCCGCGAAGGCCTGTTCCAGCCCTCCGGCGCGACGGGGTACACGGCGCCTGCCGGTTTCAAGGTCGCGATGGTGAAGACCGCCTCTGGCTGGACGATCACCGACCACGACAGCAACTCGGTGTCCACGTTCGACTCGGCCGGACGACTGGTGTCGATCACCGACCGCAACGCCCAGACCTCCAGGTTCACCTACACCTCCGGGAAGCTCACCCAGGTCGTGTCGACCCGCGGCGGTGCCGGCGCCCGGACGGCGAACCTCACCTGGTCGGGCAACCTCACCGCCATCACCCAGACCGGTGACGAAGGCACTCCGCGCAGCGTCGTCTACACCTACACCTCCGGCAGGCTCACCAAGGTCAGCGACCCGACCTCGAAGGACACCCAGTTCGGCTACGACGCGACCACCGGTGATCTGACCACCATCACCAACGGCGCCGGCAAGCAGACGGCGATCCAGTACGACGCCTCGCACCGGGTCAAGAAGGTGACCCAGGAGAACCCGAACGGCGGCGCGGCGACCCGGTTCACCTACTACTCCGCCGGGGAAACGCTGGTCGCGAGCCCGAACAACACCGAGGCCACCCCCTCCAACGGGCCGCAGACCGACTACTTCCTCAACGCCCAGGAACTGGTGACGTCCGCAGCCGACCCGCTCGGCCGGGGACGGGCCAAGACCTACACCCCGTTCCACGACGTCGCGACCTCGACCAGCGGCACCGGAGGCGTCACCGTCTTCGGGCACGACCCGGCCGTGAACGCCGGTGAGTCGCTGACCAGCGTCACGGCGCCGACCGGGGCGAAGTCCACCGCGGCCTACGCCAACACCGGCGCGGCGAAGTACCTGCCGTCCGGCGGCACCGACGAGCAGGGCAACAACAGGCTGTTCACCTACGACGGCGCCGGTAACCCGCTCAGCACCGCCAACACCGCCGCGAGCGCGACCTCGAAGGTCGGCTACAACGCCGACGGCACCCTGAACACCTCCACCGACCCACGCGACAACCTCACCGACTACTCCGCCGACACCGATCACCAGGTCACCGGCATCACCCCGCCGGCCGGTTCGAGCCTGTTGCCGACCGTGGTCTCCTACGACGGTTTCGGGCGGCTGCACGCCGTCCGCGACGGCCGCGGGCTGCGCACCATCTACGCCTACGACCGCGCCGACCGGGTCAAGACGATCCAGTACTCCGACACCACCCCCGACGTGGCGTTCACCTACGACGGCGCCGGGAACGTCCTCACCCGCACCGACGCGTCGGGCACGACGACGTTCACCTACGACGCCCAGAACCGGATCACCTCGCGCACCGCGACCTCCGGCGGCGGCACGCTGTCCTACGGCTACGACAAGACGGGCAACCTGACGTCGAAGACCGACGCCCGCGGCACCACCACCTACAGCTACGACGCGGCGAACCAGGTCACCGAGATGACCACCCCGGGCGGGCAGAAGACCGCCTTCGCCTACGACAACGACGGCAAGCGCACCGATACGTGGTTCGCCACCAACGCGGCACGCACCACCTTCGCCGCCCACACGAAAACCACCTTCGACAAGAGCGGCCGCATCTCGCGGACCTGGACCTCGCGGGCGTCCAACGACGCGACCAAGACCTTCGACACCGGGTTCTGCTACTCGCCCCGCGTCGCCGGGCAACCGTGCCCGTCCGCGTCGGCCGGCACCGACACCGGTCTGATCAAGTGGTCGACCGACAACCTCACCGGCGCGGTGTCGCTCTACAGCTACGACACCTCCAACCGGCTCACCGCGGTGTCGAACTACGGCGGTCACGACTACGCCTACACCTACGACAAGGCCGGCAACAGGCTCACCGCGAAGGTCGACGGCACCACCGCCCAGACGCTGACCTACAACACCGGCAACCAGATCTCGAACGCCGGCTACGGCCACGACGCCGCCGGCAACCGGACCGCCGACCCCGCCCAGGGCACCTTCACCTACAACGCCGCCGGGCAAACCACGACCCGCACTCAGGGCTCGTCCTCGAGCACCTACACCTGGGGCGGTGGTGACCAGAACGAACTCGTCTCCACCACCACCGGGGCAGACACGACCGGCTACGTCTACGGACGCAGCGATGCCTACGGTGTCCCGGTGCTCCAGTCGTTCACCAAGAACGGCCGAACCAGCTACATCGACACCGACCCCACCGGCACACCGCTGTCCTTCCAGCGACCTGACGGCACCACGCACTACTACGCGCTGGACAACCAGAGCAGCCCGGTGACCCTGATCGACAGCAGCGGCGCGGTGACGGCCACCTACTCCTACGACCCCGCCGGACGACAGCTCACCGCCTCCGGCGCAGCCTCCGCGGCCAACCCCGTCCGCTATGCCAGGGGACTGCTGGACGAGACCACGGGCTGGCTCAAGCGCGGTGTCCGGTGGCACGACCCGACCACCGGCAACTGGACCGCGCTCGACCCCATCAGCCTGATCCTGGAGCCCGACATGGCCAGCCGATACGCCTACGTCGGCGGCGATCCCGTCAACCGGATCGACCCCACCGGCCTGAAGGCCGACACCTCGAAGGCGTGCCTCGCGGGCGCTGCCGCCGGTGCCATCGGGTCCCTGTCCGGGGTGGCCACCGCCCCCGGTGTGATCCCCGCTGCCGCGCTCGGATGCATCGGCGGCGTCGTGGGGAGCTGGATCGTCAACGGGCCCGGTGACTGATCCCACCGGTCTGGAGCTGAGCAGCAGCTGAAGGCGGGGTCGCCGACCGAGGAGCGGTCGGCGGCCCCGCCTGAGCTGGGGACCTGTGTCACCTGGATGGATGGTCCGGCCTTCGCCGCGGCCGTGTCACCGGGTACCTGCGTGCCGGGTTGCCTACGGTACGCGGTCGTGACTGGAGTTCGTGATCTCAAATACCGCCAGTGGTTCCGGAGCGCCGACGTCGACGGCGACGGAGTCATCACCTGTCAGGACGTCCGGCTGATGGGCGAGCGGTACGTCGCCGCCCGTGAGGCCGCGCAGCGGCCCGCGACTGCCCGCCAGCTCGTCGAGGGGCTGGAGGCGTTCTGGACCGGGGTGATCGCACCGATGGACCAGGACGGTGACGGGAAGGTCGACCTGCGGGAGATGACCGAGGGGTTCCAGCGGGCGCTGGCCGACCGCACCCTGTACCCGCACCAGGTCGGGCCCGTGGCCGACTGCTACTTCGACCTCATCGACCTCGACGGGGACGACAGGATCGACCTGGAGGAGTTCACGGAGATCTTCAGCCTGACGGGCAACGTCTCCCCGGAGGACTGCGCCGCGGTCTTCGAAGCGTTGGACCGGGACGGGTCAGGCGGACTGGACCGCGCCGAGTACCACCAGGCGGTCGCGGAGTTCTTCTTCGGTGACGACCCGGACGCACCCGCGGTCCACCTGTTCGGCAAGGTCACCGCGTAACACGCCTTGTCATGTCGTCCGGCCCGCCGCACCCGAGGTCGGGGAAGCGGGCCGGACACCGGCTTACAGGTCGTGCGGCGCGAGATACCCGAACGTGTCTGACAAGCCTCTTTTGCACTACATCACCCACCGGCCACATGAGCAACCATTGGCCGAGGCCGGGAAACGCGAGCGGCAGAGGTGACGCATGGTGGAACAACGCATGTCGGTCGCGACGCACTGGGGCAGTTTCGTCGCCGTGGTCGACGCCGGCCGGTTGGTGCGGATCGAGCCGAGGCCCGATGACCCCGCTCCCTCGCCCATCGGCCCCGGAATGGTCACCGCCGCCGACGACAACGCTCGCGTGTTGCGTCCCGCGGTGCGCAAGGGCTGGCTGAACGGCGAGCCGCGCATCGACGGCACCGCCAGGGGCACCGACGCCTTCGTGGAGGTGAGCTGGGACCACGCGATCACGCTGGTGAGCGATGAGCTCCGCCGAGTTCGCTCGCAGCACGGGGACAGCGCGGTGTTCGGCGGGTCCTACGGGTGGGCCAGTGCGGGCAGGTTCCACCACGCGCAGGGACAGCTCCACCGGTTCCTGGCGCTGGGCGGGGGATACACCAACTCCCGCAACACCTACAGCACCGCGGCTCTCGAGGTCGTCCTCCCGCACGTGATCGGTGGGCATCCGTGGAGCTACCAGAGCCGCATGCCGATGTGGGACGAGATAGCCGAGAACTGCGAGCTCGTGGTGGCGTTCGGCGGGCTGGCGCTGAAGAACAGCCAGATCAACCCCGGCGGGCTGGCCAGGCACCAGACGCGGGACCTGCAACGCCGGTGCCGCGAGGCCGGGGTGCGGTTCGTGAACGTCAGCCCCATCCGCAGCGACACCGCCGGCTTCCTCGACGCCGAGTGGCTGCCCGTCGTCCCCAACACCGACACCGCCGCCATGCTCGGCATCGCGCACACAATGCTGGTCAACGGCTGGCACGACGAGGACTTCCTGCGCCGGTGCTGCGTCGGGTTCGACCGCTTCGCCTCCTACCTGACCGGTGAGCTCGACGGCGTCCGCAAGGACGCGGCGTGGGCCGCGAAGATCACCGGCATCGGCCAGGACGTGATCACCGACCTCGCCCGCCGCCTCACCGCCCAGCGGTCGCTCATCATGGTCAACTACGCGGTGCAACGAGCGGACCACGGCGAACAACCGATCTGGATGTCCGTCGTGCTGGCGGCCATGGCGGGCTCGATGGGCCGGCCCGGCGGCGGCTGGGGTGCGGGCTACGCGACGATGGACGCGACCGGCGTCGCTCCGGACCGCCCCTTCGTGGGGACGATCCCCGCGGTCGCCAACCCCGTCCCGGACTTCATCCCCGTCGCGAGGATCGCCGACACCCTGCTGCACCCCGGTGAGGTCATCGACTACGACGGCAGCCGGCTCACGTTGCCCGAGCTCCGCCTCATCTACTGGTGCGGCGGGAACCCGTTCCACCACCACCAGGACCTGCACCGGCTGACCCGAGCCTGGCAGATCCCCGACACGGTGGTGGTGCACGAAGCCTGGTGGAACACGACGGCCAAGTTCGCGGACGTCGTCCTGCCCGTCGCCACCACCCTGGAGCGCGACGACTTCGCCGCCGGGTTCTCCGACCCCCACCTCGTCGCGATGCCGAAGGTCCGCGAGCCGGCCGGTGAGTCGCGCACCGATCACCACATCTTCACCGCCCTGGCGTCCCGGCTCGGGTACGAGGAGGAGTTCACCGAGTCGCGCTCCGAGATGGAGTGGGTACGCCACCTCTACGAGCAGACGAGGGCCCAGCTCGGCGACACCGCCGCCCTGCCGGACTTCGACGACTTCTGGCGCAGCTCCACCGCCGCGCTGCCGCCCTCGACCGGACCGTTTCCCGGCAGCTTCGAGGCCCTCCGCGCGGATCCGCGGCAGTTCCCCCTGCCCACGCCGTCGGGCCGGATCGAGATCTTCTCCGAGGAGATCGACTCGTTCGGCTACGACGACTGCGCCGGACACCCGAAGTGGTTCGAACCGGTCGAGTGGCTCCGCGCCGAACTGGCGGACCGGTTCCCGCTGCACCTGATCTCGAACCAGCCCGCCTCACGCCTGCACAGCCAGTACGACAACGGCGGCCACAGCCTCGCTTCGAAGATCCGCGGCCGGGAGCCCGTGACGATCAACCCGTCGGACGCCGCGTCGCGCGGCATCGAGGACGGCATGGTCGTGCGCGTCCACAACGACCGGGGCAGCTGTCTCGCGGGGGCGATCCTCTCGGACGACGTGATGCCGGGCGTCGTCCAGCTCTCCACCGGCGCGTGGTGGGACCCCGTCCAGCCGGGCCTGAGCGGGACACTGGACCGCCACGGCAACCCGAACGTCCTCACCGCGGACCGGCCGTGCTCGCGTCTGTCCCAAGGCCCCAGTGCCCACAGCGTCCTGGTCGACGTCGAACCCCACGACGGCCCGCTTCCCGACGTGCTCGCTTTCGCACCACCACGGCTCGCACCGCCCAGCTGACCTGCGCCGAACTCGAATGCGGCAGCGTGCATCGGGCCCGGCTGTGAAGCGCGCCACCTCCGTGGGCAACACGCGCCTGAAACGTTCAAGCTGATGCTCAAATACTCCCCGCAGGGCAGCGGGAGTACACGGAAGAGAGCACGGCATGCAACGACGGGTGCTGCTGGGTCGCGAGACGGAGCGCCGTGCACTGGCTGCCCTGGTCGAGCAGGCCGCCTCCGGGTCGGGCGGCGCGGTGGTCGTCCTCGGCGCCCCCGGGATCGGCAAGTCGACGCTGGTCGCCGAGGCGGCGGCACGGGCCGCGGACCGCGGGACGCGGGTGGTCACGGCGGTGGGGGTGGAGTCGGAGGAGGACGTGCCCTGCGCCGGCCTGCACCAGCTGGTCCACCAGTTGCGGGACGGGATCGACGACCTGCCCGGTCCGCAACGCGCCGCGCTGCGGGCGGCCGTCGGACTCGCCGACGAGGCCGTGCCCGACCTCTACCTCGTCGGCCTGGCCGCGCTGACCCTGTTGTCGGACGCGGCGGTGCAGGCACCGCTGCTGGTGGTCGTCGAGGACGCGCACTGGATCGACCGGGCCAGCCTCGACGTGCTCGGGTTCGTCGCGCGGCGCATCGAGTCCGACCCCCTCGCACTGGTCGCCGTCACCCGCAGCCTCGACGACCGGCTCGGTGGCGCCGGACTGCCGGTGCTGCACCTGGACCCGTTGACGGACGAGGTGTCGGGCCGGCTGCTCGACGCGGTGGCCCCCGGCCTGGGGCAGCAGGTCAGGCGGCGACTGCTGGTGGAGGCGGCGGGCAACCCGCTCGCGTTGACCGAGCTGCCGGTCGCGCTGCGGTCGGTCGGTGGCGCGTACGCGCTCACGCCGGGCCCGCTGCCGTTGACCGAACGGCTGGAGCGGACCTTCACCGCACGGGTCTCGCGGCTTCCGGCCGACACACGGGCGGTCCTCCTCCTCGCGGCCCTCAACGGTGACGGCACGATGGACGAGTGCCTCGCCGCCGCTGCCCGGTTGCTCGGGACCGCGGTCGGCGTCGAGGCCCTCGGACCGGCGGTCGGCGCGGGCCTGCTGGAGTCCTGGGGGATGGTCTTCCGGCACCCGCTCGTCCGCTCGGCGCTGCACCACCGGCGACCGCCGCCGAACGGCAGGCCGCGCACGCCGCCTCGCCTTCCAGCTCCAGGGACAGCCCGACCGGCAGGCGTGGCACCGCGCCGCTGCCACCTCCGGCCCCGACGAGCACGCGCGCGGGCTGGACCTCACCGCCGACAGGGCCTGCGGGCGTGGTGTCGCCGCGGCCCTGGCAGCGCTGCGGCGAGCGGCGGAGCTGACCGCGGACCCCTCCGTCGGGCGAGCCGGTTGCTGCGCGCGGCCGAGCTCGCCCTGGAGTCGGGCCAGTGCGACGTCGCCGCGCACCTGCTGGGCCAGGCGCGCTCGCTGGACCTCTCGGTCAGGGACGAGGGCCGTGCGGCCTGGGTCGGCATCGCCCTGATCGAGGGGGCGGCGCAGGGGGAGGGCACCGCGACCGCCGAGCTGGCCGAGCTGGCCGTCGGGATCGCCGCCGGTGGTGAGCCCGTGCTGGGACTGCGGATGCTGTGGGCGCGGTCCTGCACTGCTTCTGGGAGAGCCGGGCCGCGCCGGCGGGTCGCCGCCGCCGTCGACCGGATGCCCGTGGACGCGGACAACGCCGGCCTGGTGCCCTGCGGGCGTACTGCGCGCCGGTCGAGGGTGGACGAGCCGTCCTCGAGTCACTGGCCGGTCAGCTGGACCGGTCGTCCGAGGACGCCGAGGGGACCAGCTGCTGGGCGGTGCCGCGGTGACGGTGGGCTCCCGCCCTGGCGGGCCGCCTGACGGCGAGGTCGGTGGACGCCCGGGCAGGCCGGCTGTCGATGCTGGCCAGGGCCCTGCGTGCAGGCGGCGCCGCCCGGCTCGGTGACGTGCGCGCTGGTCACCTCGCGGCCGAGGAGGCCCGCCGAGCTGTCCCGCGAGACCGGTCAGCCCTCGTGCACGCGATGGTGCACGCCATCCGCGCACAGCTCGCCGCCGTCTGCGGTGATCCGCGGGCGGAGGCGTGGCGCGGAGGCGGAGCGCACCGCCCTTCCCAGCGGCGCGCCCGGCTGGCCATCGTGCAGATGGCCCGCGGCAGGCGGCCCTGTGCCAGGGGCGCTACGGCGACGCCTTCGGGCACCTGCAGCGCGTCTTCGAGCCGGCCGACCCCGCTTTCCACCCGTGGCTGCGCTTCTACGGCGTCGCGGAACTGGTCGAGGCGGCCGTGCGCAGCGACTCCGCCGAAGCGGCGCGGGACGTCCTGCGCGAGCTGACCCGCTCGCGGAGCCGACCCCGTCACCCCCTGCTCTGCGGACTGCGCCTCGGCCGCCCTGCTCAGCCGCCGGACACCGCCGAGCAGCTCTACCGGAGGCCCTCGACGCCGTCCCCGTCGACTGGCCGTTCGAGCGGGCACGGGTGCACCTCGCCCTGGGCGCGTGGTTGCGGCGGCACCGGCGGCCCTCGGAGTCCCGCGTCGTCCTGCAGGCCGCGCGAGGTCTTCGACGCGCTCGGCGCGTCGGCCTGGCGGAGCGGGCACGCCAGGAGCTGCGCGCGGCGGGTGCGTCCTCGCCCCGCCAGGACCCGGCCGCCGTCGACCGGCTCACGTCCACGGAGCTGCACGTCGCCCAGCTCGCCGCGCAGGGGCTGACCAACCGGGAGATCGGCGAGCGGCTGTACGTCTCGCCCAGGACGGTGAGCACCCACCTGCAGCGGATGTTCCCGAAGCTGGGCGTGACGTCGCGCGGCGAGCTCGCCGCGGTGCTGGGCGGTACGACGGTTACGTACGTCGAAGACGTCGTCTGACGGACGCGATCGGACCTGCTCGTTTCCTAGGTTCGTGCCATGCCCGGTCCGCACACGGCGGACGGGCGGGAAGGCACCATGGGAACCATCACCGTCGGCACCGAGGGCTCGACCGACATCGAGCTGTACTACGAGGACCACGGTTCCGGCCAGCCGGTCGTCCTGATCCACGGCTACCCGCTGGACGGCCAGTCGTGGGAGAAGCAGACCGACGCGCTGGTCAAGGCCGGCTACCGGGTCATCACCTACGACCGCCGGGGTTTCGGCCGGTCGAGCAAGACCATGACCGGCTACGACTACGACACGTTCGCCGGCGACCTGGACGAGGTCCTGACCCGGCTCGACCTGCGTGACGTCGTCCTCGTCGGCTTCTCGATGGGCTCGGGTGAGGTCGCTCGCTACCTCGGCACCCACGGCTCGCAGCGGGTGGCGAAGGCGGCGTTCCTCGGCGCGCTCCAGCCGTTCCTGCTGCAGACGGAGGACAACCCCGCCGGCGTGCCGCAGTCGGTGTTCGACGGCATCGCCGAACAGGCCGAGGCCGACCGCTACGCCTGGTACGAAAGCTTCTTCGTCGACTTCTTCAACACCGACGAGACGCTCGGCTCCCGCCTCAGCGAGGCCGCGCTCCGGGCGAACTGGGCCACGGCCATCGCCTCGGCACCGGTGGCGGCGTACGCGTGCGTCCCGGCGTGGCTGACGGACTTCCGGGCCGACGTGGAGCGCATCGACGTGCCGTCGCTGATCCTGCACGGCACCGCCGACCGCATCCTGCCGATCGACGCCACCGCCCGCGAGTTCCGCCGCCGCCTGCCCGACGCGCGCTACGTCGAGATCGACGGCGCTCCGCACGGCTTGCTGCTCACCCACGCGGCCGAGGTCAACGCCGCCCTGCTCGCCTTCCTCACAGACTGAGAACCGGACATGCACACGCTCACCCACCGCACCACCGCTCTGCTGGCCGTGTTCGTCGTCGCCGCGGGCCTCACTTTTTTCGGCATCTCGAACGCGGTGGCCGCCCACCCGGCGGCCGGGCAGAAACCCACCATCGTCCTCGTCCACGGTGCCTTCGCCGACGGGGCGAGCTGGAACCCCGTCATCGAGCGCCTGCAGCGTCGGGGTTTCACCGCTGTCGCCGTGGCCAACCCCCTGCGCGGAGTCGGCTCCGACGCCGAGGCCCTCGACGCGCGTCTCGCCGCCATCGACGGCCCCGTGGTGCTCGTCGGCCACTCCTACGGCGGTGCCGTCATCACCAACGTCAAAGCACGGTCCCCGAAGGTGAAGGCGCTGGTGTACGTCGCCGCCTTCGCCCCCGCCCAGGGGGAAGCCGCGGCACAGCTCGCCGCGAAGTACCCCGGCAGCACACTGGGGGAGACGCTGGCACCGGTCCCGCTGTCCGACGGCTCGAAGGACCTGTACATCAAGCCCTCGCTCTTCCGGCAGCAGTTCGCAGCCGACGTGCCGGCGCGCCAGGCCGCCCTCATGGCCAGCACCCAGCGCCCCATCCGCGACGCCGCCCTGAACGAGGCGTCCGGCGCACCCGCCTGGGCCAGCACCCCCTCGTGGTTCCTGCTGGCCGGCGCCGACAAGAACATCCCCCTGCGGGCACAGGAGTTCATGGCCGACCGGGCCGGCTCACGCGCCACCGTGACCGTCGAGGGGGCCTCGCACGCCGTGGCGGTCTCACGCCCGAAGGCGGTCGCGGAACTCATCCTCCGCGCTGCGGGCTGACGCCACCCCTGGCCCCGCGAGCCGCCGGCCGCGGGGCCAGGCGGTGGTCCAGCCGCAGTGTCGCTTCCGCTCGTCGTCATCCCCACGACGACGCCGTTCCCGCAAAGGAAAGTCATGCGCTTCAGGCTGTCAATCGTGCTGTCGCGGATCATCGAGGCCACGCTCGCCCTGCTCGGCATCCCGATCTTCTTGGCGGAGGTGAACGACACCAGGTGGATCGCGTTGTGGGACCTCATCGCCATCGTCTACCTCGCGATCCGCGTCATCCGCCTCGGTCGCGGCAAGCGGGCGGGCGACGACCAGGGCGCGTGGGTCAAGAGCGCGCTGGGCCGCCGCAGCGGCACCCTGTTCACCCTGTTCACCAGTCTCGTCGGGATCACGTCCGGCCTGACCATCGTGCTCATCGAGGAAGGCACCCAAGCCGCGGCGCTGGCCAAGGCCCTCGGTGTGCTCGCCGTGCTGCTGGCATGGGCGATCCTGCACTTCGGCTACGCCGACCGCTACGCGCAGGCCTACTACAGCGCCCTGCCCGAGAAGCTGTTGGTGTTCCCCGGCACCGAGCACCCCACGTACATCGACTTCGCGTACTTCTCGTTCACCGTCGGCACCACCTTCGCGGTCTCCGACGTCGAGTCACGCACCTCCGGAATCCGGCTGCGGATCCTCGCGCACGGCGTGCTCTCCTTCATCTACAACACCGCGATGCTCGGCATCGCGATCGGCGTGATCAGCGGCTGATCACGCCGATGCCTTCGTGACTCGAAGCGGGCTGAAAACGTTGTCGTTCAGCGCTCCCCGCCAGCCCGCGGGCCGGTCGGTCTGTTCGGCGTGGGCGCGGAGCACGTGGACGAACAGGATCCGGGCGAGGTGGTCCAGCACCAGGGACCGGCCGACAGCGTTGGTCTCGACCTCGTTGCTCAGCAGGTCCGTGACGTGTGCGAGCAGTGTGCTCCGCGGGTCGGTGGCTTTGACGTGCCGTTCGTGGCGGTTTCCCGCAGCGGTCACCTTCCCGCAGGAGTACGGGCTGTCGTCCGTCGAGCGCCAGCCGGCATTCGCCACGCACGACGCCGCGGATCTTCACGTGCGGGAACGCGTCGAACCGCACCGCCCACGCTCCGGCGGCGCGGAGACCGGGGTCGACGACGGTGTCCGGGCGCAGCAAACCGATCGCCGCGGCGATGGGATCTGCGGAGCCGAGCAACGTGGTCCGCAGTTGAACGCCTGACCCGCACCCGCCGGCTGTCGACCTGCGTGAGGCGGAGGAGGTGGAGCGCCGCTGGGGCCACGCGAAACTGGACATCGAGGCGAACTGATATGTAATATCCAATATATTAGTTCCCTTGACCGTCCGGCGACGTCGGCGGCAGACCGAAGGACAGGCCCATGACCAGCGTCGATCAGGAGATCAAGAACGTCGTGCTGGTGCACGGCGCGTTCGCCGACGGTTCGGGGTGGCGAGGTGTGTACGACCGGCTGACCGCTCAGGGCTACCGGGTCACGATCGTGCAGAACCCGCTGACCTCGCTGGAGGACGATGTCGCGGCGACCACGCGTGTGCTCGACCTGCAGGACGGGCCGGCGGTTCTCGTCGGGCACTCGTGGGGCGGCACGGTCATCACGGAAGCGGGAGTGCACCCGAAGGTCGCCGGGCTGGTCTACGTGTCGGCGCTGGCGCCGGACGCGGGCGAGACGACCGCACAGCAGTACGACGGGTTCGCTCCGACACCCGAGTTCGTCATCGACGTCGGGGAGGACGGGTACGGCTTCCTCAACCACGACGGGTTCAAGGCCGGTTTCGCGGCGGACGCCAGTGACGCCGACGCCGCGTTCCTCCGCGACACCCAGGTGCCCGTCAACATGTCGGTCTTCGCGACGCCGGTGCAGAACGCGGCCTGGCGCGACAAGCCGAGCTGGGCCGTCATCGCGACCGATGACAAGGCGTTCGACCAGGCGATGCTTCAGCACATGGCCAAGCGCATCGGGGCGGAGATCACCAACGTCCCGGCCAGCCACGCCGTCTACGTGACGCAGGCCGACGCGGTCGCCGACGTCATCGTCACCGCCGCGCAGAAGGCCGGCACCAGCTGACGCACGCCTGTCCGGGCCGGTTCGTGCGCTGCGCCTGCTGCGCGACGTCGTGCTCGACCAGCCACCCGTCGAGCAGCGTGCGCTGAGGTCCCGGTAGCCGGTTGGTGGTCGACGGGCGGGATGAGCGCGTGGCAGCGGGCAGGGAGTGGCGAGCAGCAACCGGCCTGACCGTCGTTCAACCGAAGCGGGCCAGGTCGAGTGCGATGTCGGTGAGCATGTCCTCCTGGCCGCCGACCAGCCCGCGTTTCCCGGCTTCCACGAGCAGTTCGCGAACCTCCACGCCGGTGCGTTCCGCGGCGGTTTCGGCGTGGCGCAGGAACGAGCCGTAGACGCCCGCATAGCCCAGGGTCAGCGTTTCGCGGTCGACCCGGACCGGGCGGTCCTGCAACGGGCGCACCAGGTCCTCGGCCGCGTCCTGGAGTGCGAACAGGTCGGCGCCGTGCTCCCAGCCGTGCAACGTGGCGACCGCGACGAACGGCTCGATCGGGCAGTTCCCGGCCCCCGCGCCGAGTCCGGCGAGCGAGGCGTCAACGCGTACGGCGCCTTCTTCCACGGCGACGAGAGAGTTGGCGACCGCGAGAGAGAGGTTCTCGTGGGCGTGGATGCCGATCGTGGTGCTTGAGTCGAGCACGTCCCGGTACGCGCGCACGCGGTCTCGTACGTCGTGGGGCAGCAGACGTCCGCCGGAGTCCGTTACGTACACACAGTGCGCGCCATAGGACTCCATCAGTTTTGCTTGTGCGGCGAGTTCTTGTGGCGGTGCGAGGTGGCTCATCATCAAGAAACCGGACACGTCCATGTCGAGGTCGCGTGCGGCGGCGATGTGTTGGGCGGCGATGTCGGCCTCAGTGCAGTGGGTGGCTACACGAACCGATGTCACGCCGAGGGCGTGTGCGCGGAGGAGGTCAGCCACGGTTCCGATACCGGGCAACAACAACGTGGTGAGCCGTGCGCGCGTGATCGCACTCGCGGCGGCCTCGATCCAGTCCCAGTCGGTGTGGCTGCCGGGGCCGTAGACCAGGGAGCTGCCGCCGAGGCCGTCGCCGTGAGCGACCTCGACCGCGTCGACGCCGGCCGCGTCCAGAGCGCCCGCGATCCGGGCCACGTGGGCGGGGTCGATGCGGTGCCGCAGTGCGTGCATGCCGTCGCGGAGGCTGACGTCCTGCAGGTAGAGCCTCATGCGGCGACCTCCTGGGCGAGGTGGGCGGCGAGCGCTTCGCCGACGCGCAGGGCGGCGCTGGTCATGATGTCGAGGTTGCCGGCGTAGGCGGGCAGGTGGTGGGCGGCGCCCTCGACCTCCAGGAACACCGAGACCTGGTGGGTGACCGGGGCGGTGGTGAGGATCTGGTCGGGGGCCGGGGTGATCTGCACCTGCTGTTTGAGGCGGTAGCCGGGGACGTAGGCGGCGACCTGGTCGACCATGGCGGCGACCGAGGTGCGGATGGCGTCGTGGGAGGCGTGGTCCGGCGCGTCGACGAGGGCGAGGACGGTGTCGCGCATGATCAACGGGGGCTCTGCCGGGTTCAGGACGATGATCGCCTTGCCGGTGCCCGCGCCGCCGACCGCGGCGATGGCGTGCGAGGTGGTCTCGGTGAACTCGTCGATGTTGGCGCGGGTGCCGGGGCCCGCCGAGCGGGAGGCGATCGAGGCGACGATCTCGGCGTACGGGACCGGGGCCACGGCGGCGAGCGCGGCGACGATCGGGATGGTGGCCTGGCCGCCGCAGGTGACCATGTTGACGTTCGGTGCGTCGAGGTGGTCGGTGAGGTTCACGGCGGGTACGACCATGGGGCCGATGGCGGCCGGGGTGAGGTCGACGAGGCGTTTGCCGCGGGCGGTGAGCACCTCGGCGTTGGCGATGTGGGCGCGGGCGGAGGTGGCGTCGAAGACGATCGCGATGTCGTCGAAGCCGGGCAGGTCGACGAGGCCCCGAACACCGTCGGCCGTGGTCGGGACGCCCATCCGGCGGGCGCGGGCCAGGCCGTCCGAGGAGGGGTCGATGCCGGCCATGGCGACCATCTCCAGCGTGTCGGAGTGGCGGAGGACCTTGATCATGAGGTCGGTGCCGATGTTGCCGGAGCCGATCACGGCGACCTTCGTGCGGGTCATGCCGGCTCTCCCGCGAACGAGGCGCTGACCGTGCCGAGCCCGGTGATCGTGGCCTCGACGCGGTCGCCCGCCTGAACCGGCACGACCGGGCCGAGAGCGCCGCTGAGCACGACGTCACCGGTGGCGAGCGGGGTGCCCAGTTCGAGCGCGGTGGTGGCGAGCCAGGCCAGTGCGGCCAGCGGGTCGCCCAGGCTGGCCGCGCCGGTGCCGGTGGAGACGACCTCGCCGTTGAGGCTCATCGTCATCTCGACCTCGCGCGGGACGACCGCGTCGAGGGGGAAGTCCTGGGCGGCGAGCACGAACAGGCCCGCGGAGGCGTTGTCGGCCACGGTGTCGGCGAAGGTGATGTCCCAGTTCGCGATCCGGCTGTCGACGATCTCCAGCGATGCGACCACCCGGTCCACGGCCGCGGCCACCGTCGCCACGTCGAACGGCCCCTGGGCGAGGTCCGCGCCGAGCACGAACGCCACCTCGGCCTCGACCCGCGGCTGCAGCAAGCGCCCGATCGGCAACGCCGCGCCGTCCTGGTAGCGCATGTCGTCGAGCAGCACGCCGAAGTCGGGCTGGTCCACGCCCAGCTGCTGCCGCACGACCGGTGAGGTGAGCCCGATCTTGCGGCCCACGACCCGCGCGCCCGCCGCGGTCCTGGCCGCGATGCCCTGCTGCTGCACGGCGTAGGCGGCCGCGCCGTCGTTGCCGATCAGGTCGCGGACCGGCGGGCACGGCACCCCGCTGTGCGCCGCCGCGGCCAGCCGGGAGGCGGCCTGGTCGAGGGGAGTGGTTCTGGTGGTCATGCCGCCCATCCTGGACACAGCGGCTCGCGAGGCGTCAGTCAAAAGTTCCGGTCAGTGGAACTCGCGTGCGACGATGGGTGGCATGGCGGAGCTGAACACCGTCCTCGGCAAGATCATGGCGGTCCTCAACGCGTACGGAGTGGACGACGACGAGCTCGGGTTCGCCGAGCTGCAGCGCCGCACCGGCCTGCCCAAAGCCACCCTGCACCGCCTGCTCGGCGACCTGACCGAGGTCCGCCTGCTCGACCAGGCCAGCCGCGGCTACCGGCTCGGCGGCCACCTGTTCCAGCTCGGCCTGCGCGCCGCCGCCGAACGCGGCCTGGTCGAGGTCGCCATCCCGTACCTCGAGGACCTCTACGAACGCACGCATGAGACCGTCCACCTGGGACTGCGCGAGGGTCACGAGGTCGTCTACGCGGCCAAGCTCGGCGGCCACCGCCAGGCGTCCTCGCCGTCACGCCTGGGTGGCCGGTTGCCGTTGCACGCCACCGCGATCGGCAAGGCACTGCTGGCTTTGGCGCCTTCCGACGTCCAGGCGGCGGTGCTGGCGGCGCCGTTGACCCGCCGCGCGCCGCGCACGGTCGTGGCTCCCGGCATCCTGCGCCGGCAGCTGGAGGCGATCGCGGAAACCGGTGTGGCGTACGAGTTCGAGGAGTCGCAGGTGGGGCTGGCGTGCGTGGCGAGCCCGGTGCTGGACGGCGACCAGGTGGTGGCGGCGGTGAGCGTCGCCGGTCCGGCGGAACGGTTCGACCCGCGGGCGCACGCGGCGTCGGTGCACGCGGCGGCCAGTGGGATCGCTCTCACGTTGGCGCGCAGGGCGAGACTCGTCGAGCGGTGAGTCAGCCGCAGAGGCGTTCGACCAGTACCTGCCAGCTGCTGCTCAGGTTGTCCATCAACGCGACGGGCGCCGGCGCGTTCTCCCTGTTCTGCAGGTAGAGCAGCACCGGCCCTTCCAATGCCGCGACGAGCTGCAACGCCAGGGTCCCGCTGCCCGCGTGCTCGGGACGCGCCTCGTTCAGCAGCATCTGCACGTGGAACAGCGAGGGGCTTTCCTTGGCGGGCACGGGCCGGCCGGGGTCGAGCGAGGCGCGGGCGATCGCGGTGTGCTCCATCAGGAACTCCAGCCGGGCCCGTCCGAACGCGACCAGCCGGTCGACCGCGGGCGCGCCGGGCCCCAGCGGCGGTGGACCGCCGATCACCCGGTCCTGGAAGCGCTTCTCCTCCTCGTCCAGCAACGCGACGAAGATCCCGGCACGGGTGTGGAACCGGCGGAACACGGTGCCCTTGCCGAGACCGGCGCGTTCGGCAAGGGCGTCCATCGTGACGTTCTCGGCGCCCAGTTCCGCCACCATCTGTCGGGCGACCTCGATCAGGTGGGCACGGTTGCGCGCGGCGTCGGCCCGCTCCTCACGCGGCGGGCCCAGCGGCAGCGCACCTGGTTCCACGGCCCGAACGCTACCGGGATCAGGACGTCTGCTGCGCGGCGAGCTGACGTGCACGCAGCGGGGCGAGCGCCGTGCTCCAGTCGACGAGCTCGTCGATGAGCGTGCCGAGCGTGGTCACCTGGTTGTCCGACGGCTTGAACGCGGTGTAGCCCTCGAAGTCGTGGAACAGCGACAGCGACACGCTGGTGCGCACGTCCGCGAGCTTCAGCTCACCCGCCACCAGCCGCAGGTGCTCCACCGCCCGCGCCCCGCCGACCGAACCGTAGGAGACGAACCCGACGGCCTTGTTGTTCCACTCGGCGAACAGGTAGTCGATGGCGTTCTTGAGCACGCCGGACGTCGAGTGGTTGTACTCCGGCGTCACCATGATGAACCCGTCGAAGCGCGCGATCGTCGCCGACCACGCCTTGGTGTGCTCGTGCTGGTACTGCTGCATCATCGGCGGCATCGGCTCGTCGAGGTGGGGCAGCGGGAAGTCCTTGAGGTCGATCAGCTCGAACGTGGCGTCGTCGCGCTGTTCGGCGTTCTGCAGGACCCAGCGGGCGACCTGCTCGCCGTTCCGGCCGGGGCGGGTGCTGCCGATGATGATCCCGATGTGCGTCATGGTCGTGTCCTTCGTCGCGGGTAACCGGACTTCACCCCGGTTCACTAAGTGGACTGTACCCCGGTTAGGTCGGGGTGGTGGAACGGGGTGGTGCCGGGCCGGATGCCGGTGCGGAAGGGCGACTTCGCTGACGGCTCACTGGCAGGCCATGGTGGCCAAGATGCGGACGTTGTAGCGCAAACCGGCGTTGCGCGCCGACGTGCGCCGGCGCCTCACTCGGGCAGGACGGAGACCCCCGCGCGGGTCACGATCTCCTGCAGAGCGGCCACGTGCTGTTCGAAGGCGGCGCGGCCCACCGACGTGAGCTGGGCCGAGGTGCGCGGGCGGTTGCCGACGAAGGCCTTCTTGAGCTCCACGTAACCCGCCTCCTCCAGCGTGGTGAGCTGCTTGGACAGCGCCGAGTCGGACAGGCCCACGCTGTCGCGGATGAAGGTGAACGCCGCCCACTCGGTGGCCGCGAGCAGCGCGACGATCGACAGCCTGGTCGGCGCGTGGATGAGGTCGTCGAACCGTGGCTTGATCATGCCCTGCTCGCTCCGTGGGTGCGCATCGTCCGTCGGACGTACTTCATCAGCATCGGTCCGCCGATGACCATGATGACGCCGGCGAGCGCGGTCGCGATGATCGAGGCGTACGGCACGTCGGCGGCTTCGAGGGCGAAGGCCGTCGGGAGCGTCACCGCGGCGATTCCCAGGATGAAGCCGGCGACGGCCAGTGCGCCCCGCAGGCCGAGCAGGGTGTTGCGCACCTGGGCGTGTCGCAGGGTCTTGATCGCGAGTGACCCGGCCACGCCGGAGATGCCCAGCACGAACAGGGTGACGCCGGTGCCGATCACGACCGGTTCGCCCGACTCCACGGCGGCGGTCAGGCCGACGTTCAGTGCTGCGACGGCCCACCAGAACCAGTTCGGCACCAGGGTCTTCTCGATGACCTGCTCGGTTCTGCGGCTGATCTCGTCCAGGGCGCGGGCGGCGTCGTCCGCGCTGACGTTCTCGTGCATGGGCCTTCCTCCTGCTCAAGTACTTTCCTGGGAGGAAAGTATCACTTGCTTTCCAGGTTGGAAAGTAGTTGAGGAGAAGGCAAGGCGGGCGGGTGCGTCACGGTTGTGAGCGCTTCCTACGATTGCGCGGCTCAACGTGTGTTGAGCACGGCGCCCAGCGTCGTTCTCGGGGAGGTGCCGTGCAGTCGAGTCGTGCGGAGCTCGGTGGTCCGTCGCTGCGGCGGTGGTCGCTGCTGATCTCGGTGGCACTGGTCGTCGTCCTGCTCGGGGCGACGGTCGCGGTGCTGCTGGCCATCGGCGACCTGTCGCGTGCCCGCTCGCGGTTGCTGGACGTCGTCGGGCCCGCGGTGGTGAGCTCGCAGCAGCTCGGCGCCGACGTGGTCGACCAGGAGAACGGCGTCCGCGGTTACGTGCTCAGCGGCAGTGAGAGCTTCCTCGAGCCCTACCTGAACGGCATGGACCGGCAGTCGTCGGCACGCGCGACCATCGCCGCGACGAACGACCCGACCGTGCTGAAGGAGTTGGGAGCGTTGGACGTGGCGCTCGCGGACTGGCGGGAGGACTACGCCGACCCGACGATCACCGCGGTCAGGGCCGGCACCACGCCGCCGGTCGAGGCGTTCGGCAAGCAGCGGTTCGACGCGGTGCGCACGGCGTTGACGACGGTGCAGGAAGAGCTGGCCGGGCAACGGGTCGAGGGCCGGGCCGCCCTCAACGACGCGTCCACCCGGATGGCGGTGACCTGCATCGTCGCGCTGGGCGTCCTGCTCGTGGCCGTGCTCGGTTGTGTTGTGGCACTGCGGCTTTTCGTCGTGGCGCCGTTGAGCCGGCTGCGCCGGCACGTCGGTGAGGTGGCCGGTGGGGACTTCGCGCACGAGGTGACGGCGACGGGGCCGGAGGAGCTGCGCGAGCTGGGGCGCGGTGTGGACGTCATGCGCACGCGGATCGTCGACGAGCTGGGGGAGGCACGGGAGCGCAACGCCGCGCTGGACGCCGCCACGGCCGAGCTGCGCCGGTCCAACGCCGAGCTGGAGCAGTTCGCCTACGTCGCCTCGCACGACCTGCAGGAGCCGCTGCGCAAGGTCGCGAGCTTCTGCCAGCTGCTGGAGAAGCGCTACCACGACCAGCTCGACGAGCGCGGGGTCCAGTACCTCGACTTCGCGGTCGACGGCGCGAAACGCATGCAGCTGCTCATCAACGACCTGCTCGCGTTCAGCCGCCGTCGGCAGGCACCGCGACCAGCACGTGGTCGTCCCGGCCGCCGACCTGGTCGCCGAGGCGAGGCGCGCCGCAACCTGGCCGTCGCGCTGGAGTCCGCGGACGCGACGGTCGAGGTCGGCGACCTGCCGGAGGTCAGGGGAGAGCACCGGCTGCTGGTCGGCGTGTTCCAGAACCTGATCGGCAACGCGGTCAAGTTCCACGGCGACGAGCCGCCGCACGTGCGCGTCGACGCCGAACCCGGCGAGGACGACATGTGGGTGTTCTCGGTCAGCGACAACGGCATCGGGATCAACGAGCAGTACGCCGAGCGGATCTTCGTGATCTTCCAGCGCCTGCACGCCAAGGACCGCTACCCCGGCACCGGCATCGGGCTCTCGATGTGTCGCAAGATCATCGAGTACCACGGCGGCCGGATCTGGCTCGACACCGGGACCACGACCGGCGCCACGATCCGCTTCACGCTGCCGCGGGTCGACGCCGACGTGGTCACGGGTGATCAGGTTAGGCGCGCGAACGGGCGGGTAGCCGGTGACGTCATGGTCCGAACGGAGGAGAGCGATGAGCGACACGACCACGGTCGACCGGCTGCGCACGGCACTGGGTGACGTGACCTACCCCGTCGACAAGGCGCGGCTGGTCGACCACGCCTCGCGCAACAACGCCGACGAGGACACGGTGCACGCGCTGCACTCCATCCCGGAGCGCCAGTACGAGTCGTTCGACGACGTGCTCGGGGTGGCCGCGATCGACCAGAGCCGCGAGGCCTGACGGGTCAGCCGCGCCATCCGGTGACGGTCACCTCGTCGCCGACCGCGATCTCACCGGGCGTGAGCACCGCCGCCTTGAGCCCGAAGCTGACCCCGTCGGGTTCCCGGCGGTAGTCCGCCAGCGTCCGCAGCGGTTCCGGGCCGACGCGCACGCCCGTCGCCTGGTCGACCAGGGTGACCGCGCACCGGATGGCCAGCTCGCCGAACCCGATCTCGGCACCACCGACCGTCATCCGGTCCACCCGGTCCTCGGTGTGGGGCCCGTCCCAGCCGCTGATCACGATGTTGGGCCGGAAGCGCTCCATCGGAACGGGATTCGCCCCGCGCGCCGCGATCCGCGCGTTCAGACCCTCCAACGAGGACAGCGAGAGCACGAGCAACGCGGTCGTGTCCTCGTGGCGGCTCGCCCGGTCCGGCTCGCGCACCAGGCGGACCGGCTTGCCCACGACGCCGGACAACCACTCGGCCGCCTCGTCGCCCTGGTCGATCCCGGCTCCCGGCCACTTCTCCACGTCGACCGGCCGCGGCTCGCCGTCCACCGCCACATTCAGCACCAGCTCACCCGCGCCCGGCGCGCTCAGCTCCAGCTTCGTGTCCGCGTGCAGCCGGCCGCTGACCACGGCCAGCCGCGGCAGCTCGCCCTGCCAGGCCGTCGACCCGTCCGGCTTGACCACCGCGAACAGCCGGTCGTGCGGCAGTCCGGTCGCCGTGAGCTCCGCTCGTTCGACAACAACCCCGGCACATCCCTTGATCGGGTACGACGTCAGCGCGTGAACCGTTGCCATGCGGCCAAAGTACCCGCGGGCGCCGGCGGTCCGGCGGGTTCAGCGAGCGGCGACCAGCGCCGCGACCAGGCTGCGCACCGCCTCGCCGGGCCGTGTGGTCGGCGTGCGGCTCGACGGCCGCGGCGATCTTGCCCCGCATGGCGCCGGTCACCGCACCACCGCCCGCGTCGCCGCGGGCGAGGCTCTCCAGCTGGTACCAGGAGACGAAGCGCTCCACGTCGGGGTTGGCGGCGGTCGCGTCGTAGAGCCGCACGGCGTAGCCGGGCAGGTCGTCGGCGGTGAGCGGGACCTGGTCGACGGTGCGGGCGGTCATGTCGTCGAGCACCGCGTCGAACAGGGCTTCCTTGTTGCCGAAGTGGGGGTAGACGAGTCCGGCGCTGCACTGCGCGCGCTCGGCGATCCGGTCGATGCGCGCTCCGGCGAGGCCGCGCCCGGCGAACTCGGTCAGCGGGGCGTCGAGCAGCTGGCGCTTCTTGGCTTCGGGATCCCGGACTCTGCGGCGTGGTGCACGTGAGCAAGGCCGTCACGCCGACCCTGCGCGGCCAGGGTTCCGGCACGTCTTCCAGGTCTCCTCGCTCGGCGGCCGGATCACCACCCCAGGCCTGACCGCCTACCAGAGCGCCAAGTGGGCCGTGGGCGGGTTCTCCCTCGGGCTGGCCCAGGAGGTCGCGCCGTTCGGCGTCAAGGTCACCGTCCTGGAACCCGGCGGCATGCGCACCGACTGGGCGGGCCCGGCGATGACCGTGCCGCGCTGGCCGAGTCCGACGCCACGTGGCGTTCCGTGTCCGCGTCCGCCTGGGCCTGACCGCGCTCAGCGGGTCGTCGTGGTCAGCGGCGTGGTCAACGGTCCGCTGTTCGGCGTGGTGCGCACATCGCTGTTCGTCGCCGGCGGAGTGTCCAGCGGCGGTGGTTCAGGCAGGAAGACCAGTGCCAGCACCAGGACTCCCACGGTGGCCACCGCGCTGCCCGCCACGGCGATCGTCCGGCGCCGCGACTGGCCGGCCCGGCTGCGCCTGATGACGTCGGCGGCGGAGCCCATCGGCGGGGTCTCCTGCGACCGCAGCGCCGTGAAGATCGCTCTCAGCTCGTCCTCGTGCACCGTCAGACCCCCAGCCTGGAGTGGCCGAACCCCGGTCCGAGCCGGCGCCGCAACGCCGCGAGTCCCTTGCTGCTCTGCGACTTGACCGTGCCGGTCGTACAGCCGAGCGCGGCGGCGACGTCCTCGACGCTCATGTCGTTCCAGTACCGCAGCACGAGCACCGCGCGCTGCCGTGCGGGCAGGGTGGCGAGTGCTTCCCACACCACCAGGCCGTCCTCGGTGCCGGGCGCGTCGAACAGCTCCTCCGGTGGTGCGTCGGTCAGCTCCTCGCGCCGCCAGCGCAGCCGTCGGCGTTCGGCGAGGAACGTGCGGACGACGACCTGCCGCAGGTACGCCTCGATCCCGGTGCGGTCGGCCAGCTTCGGCCCGGCCTGGTAGAGCTTCATGAACGCCGACTGCATCACGTCCTCCGCCTCGTGCCAGTTGCCGCACAGGAGGTAGGCCGTGAACCGCATGGACTCGGCGGATCTGTCGAAGAGTTCGGTGAACTCGGTTTCCCAGTTCAGGACCGGCCCCTAACCGCTGGGCCTGGACGAGGGCGTGCGCTGCCAGGTCATGTCGTCCGTGCGCACCACCGTCGGGCGTTGCTCGGGAGGGCGTTCGACGCCGGTGAGCGTGAGCGCCGGAACCGCTATGGCCAGCAGGGCGAGCAGGAACACCGCCACCGCGACCACCTGCCCCGTGCGCACCGCGACCCTCCCAAATGGTCAGTGGCGTCCGTGTGGATGCCCTCACCCTTATCCATGCGATGGGAGGCCGGTTTGGTTGCCCCGAGGCTCGGATTCGTCCGGAGATGGGCGAATCTGAGCCTCGCGGTGCTCAGCAGTGGTCGAACGCGTAGTCCGGGTCGTTCGGGCCGACGAGGTAGCGGTCGCGCAACGTCGTGGTGGCCGGGGTGTCGGGGTCGTCGCACACGTCCTCGAACGTGCCGCGCAGGTCGTCGGTGTACTCGACGTCCATCACGTGCGCGCCGTACACGTCGCTGTAGGACGAGCACTCCTCCCAGCGGTGGCACTCCTCGGACACCGCGAAGTCGAAGCCGACCTCCGAACGCCCGCGCTCTGCCTGCTCGGCCGAGTTCTTCTGACCGATCGCGAGGTTGCGGCTGTGGGAGCGGTCCGCGAGCAGCTTCGCGTAGGCGAGGTTGTTGTTCACGCTCAGCTTGCCGCGCGCACGCAGGTACGAGTCGAGGTTGTCGACCTCGACGGCCTTGAAGCCCTTGCTCGCACACGTGTCGATCGTGCGGCCGATGATCGAGGCGAGCTCGGTGCGCTTGGCGGAGGTCGAGGTGTCGAGCAGGAACTCGTCCGGCCAGTTCGGGTCGATGATCGGCTTGCCGGAGGAGTCCTTGAGGATCAGGTGGCCGCGCTGGTTCAGCCAGACGTCGCGGTCGGCCGGTTGCGTCTGGAAGCCGTTGACGTAGCAGATCGAGTACAGCCCGGCCGCGGGGGAGGCCGTGCTGTCGCGGGTCACCAGGTTCACCCCGGCGGGCGGGGCGTAGGCGGCGCCGAGCTGGTAGTCGAGGACCGCGTTCACCGGCGGCAGCTGCACCGCCGCGGCGGTCACGTCGTCCGCCTGGCTGGTCGAGGTCAACGGGCCGGCGACGCAGGCCGCCAGTGCGGCGGCAGCGAGCACGGTCCCGGCGAGGGCGCGTGCAGGGAAGGTCATGTGCGTCCCTTGATCGCTCAGAGTGGTGATCGGATGTGAGCGACTGTAGCGAGTGGGGCCATCTGAGGCCAGAAACCAAGCATGTTCGGTCAGAATGCTTGCTTGTTTGAGCGATTCCGGCTTAGTGTCCCCGACTGCGAGCCGCATCGACCACATGAGGGAGTCGACATGGCACACGGCAGAGGGCTGAGTCGCCGCACAGTGCTCAGGTCGAGGCGGTGTTCAACGGCGGCAACGACAACGCGCTGCAGAAGACGCTGGCGTCGTTCGCGTCGCGGTCGGTGGCCGCAGCGGGCATCAAGTGACCGGTCGACCGGAGGAATCCGCCATGCACACCAGTTCCGCAGCGCAGTCGCACACCACCACCGAGATCGAGTCCCAGCCGGCCTGCTGGCGCCGGGCGATCGCCCTGGCCGCTGATCCCCAGGTCGCGGCGGCCTTGCCCGCCCGCGGGGAACGGGTCGCCGTGGTCGGGTGCGGCACGTCGTGGTTCATGGCCCAGGCCTACGCCCGGTTGCGGGAGGACGAGGGCCAGGGCGAGACCGACGCGTTCGCCGCGTCGGAGTTCCCGTTCTCGCGTTCCTACGACCGCGTGGTGGCGCTGACGCGGTCCGGCACGACCACCGAGGTCATCGACGTGCTGCGGCGGCTGGAGGTGCCCTCGACCGCCGTCGTCGGCACACCGGGCACGCCCGTGACCGAGCTCGCGGACCACGTGGTGGCGCTGCCGTTCGCCGACGAGCGTTCGGTGGTGCAGACGAGGTTCGCCACGACCGCGCTCATGTTGCTGCGGGCGCACCTCGGGGAGCACCTCGACCGCGCGGTGCTCGACGCGGAGCAGGCACTGGCCGAGCCGGTGCCCGCCGAGCTGGTGGAGTCGAACCAGTTCACGTTCCTCGGTGGCGCGCCCTGGACGACCGGGCTCGCGGCCGAGGCGGCGCTGAAGATGCGCGAGGCGTCGCTGAGCTGGGCCGAGTCCTACCCGGCCGCCGAGTACCGGCACGGGCCGATCGCGATCACCGACGAGGGGTCGCTGGTGTGGGCGTTCGGTGCGCCGCCCGCGGGTCTCGACGGTGAGGTCGCGGGTGTCGGTGGCCGCTGGCTGGCGCGGGACCGGGACCCGCTGGCGGAGCTCGTGGCGGTGCACCGGCTGGCGGTGGAGGTGGCGTTGCTGCGCGGGCTCGACCCGGACACGCCGCGCAACCTGACCAGGTCGGTCATCTTGAACGGCACGGCATGAGGGCCGTGACCGTCACGTTGAACGCGGCGCTCGACGTCACTTATCGGGTCGACGCCGTGGTTCTGGGCGCTACCCACCGGGTGTCGTCGGTGGCCGTGCGGGCAGGGGGCAAGGGCGTCAACGTGGCACGGGTGCTGCGTGCGCTGTCCGTGCCCGTCGTCGCGACCGGCTTGGTGGGTGGTGGCGCGGGGTCGGCGTTGTGCGCCGAGCTCGGGGAGGCCGGGGTGCCGCAGGCGATGTTCCCGATCGCGGGGGAGACCCGGCGCACGGTCACCGTGGTCAGCGCTTCCGGTGAGGCGACGCTGTTCTCCGAGCCGGGCCCGGAGGTCTCGGCCGCGGAGTGGAGCGGCTTCCTCGGCCACTACCGGGAGCTCGTCGCGGACGCCGACGTGGTGGTGCTCTCCGGATCACTGCCGCGGGGACTTGCCACTGACGCCTACGCGACGCTCGTGCGCGCCAGCCCGGCACCGGTCGTGCTGGACGCGGACGGACCGGCGCTGGTCGGGGGAGCGGCGGCCGGACCGGCCGTGATCACGCCGAACCGGGCCGAGCTCGCCGCCGCGTCCACCGTGGATGATCCGCTGGCGCTGGTGCCCAGGCCGCGCTGGTGTCCGACGGCGCTGCGGGATGACCGCGCACACCGCCGAGGGACGTGGACCGCGGCTCCGCCCGAGGTGGTCACCGGCAACCCGACCGGGCGGCGACGCTGCCGTGGCGGCGCTCGTCGCCGCCTGGCACCGGCCGTGGCCCGTGCGCCTGGCCGAAGCGGTCGCGCTGTCGGCGGCCGCGGTGCGCGCCCCGCTGGCAGGCGACTTCGACCGTGCCTTCTACGAACTACACCGGCCGAACTCCGAGGACTAGAACAATGCCATTGGTTCCCTTGCGCGAGATGATCGACGGACCCGCGCCGGTGCCCGCGTTCAACGTGATCCAGGTCGAGCACGCGGAGGCGATCGCCGCCGCGGCTCAGGCGACCGGCGCGTCCGTGGTGCTGCAGATCAGCGAGAACGCCGTGCGCTACCACGGTTCGCTGCGCCCGATCGGTGTCGCGGCGCTGTCCGTCGCCGCGGCGGCATCGGTTCCCGTCGCGGTGCACCTCGACCACGCCACCTCCGAGGACCTGGTCCGCGAGGCGGTGGAGCTGGGGTTCGGCTCGGTGATGTTCGACGCGTCGGCGTTGCCGCACAACGAGAACGTCACTCGCACGGCGTCCGTGGTGCTCCGGTGTCATGAAGCCGGAGTCGGAGTCGAGGCGGAGCTCGGCGAGATCGGCGGCAAGGACGGCGTGCACGCACCGGGCGCGCGCACTGATCCTGACGACGCCGCTGCGTACGTTGCTGCGACCGGCGTGGACTTCCTCGCTGTCGCGGTCGGTTCGTCGCACGCGATGCTGACCCGGGACGCCGAGCTGGACTTCGAGCTGATCGCCCGGCTGCACGCAGCTGTCCCGGTTCCGTTGGTGTTGCACGGTTCTTCCGGTGTCGCCGACGAGCACCTCGCGGCCGCCGTCCGGGCCGGGATGTGGAAGATCAACATCGCCACGCAGCTCAACAAGCACTTCACCGCGAGCGTGCGGACGGTCCTCGGCGACCACCCGACGCTCGTCGACCCCCGGCGCTACCTCGGTGCGGGCCGGGACGCCATGTCCGCCGAGGTCGCTCGGCTCATCCGGGTTCTGGAAGGCTGACTGATGTTCACCATCGCGTTCGTGGGAGCGGGTTCCGTCGAGTTCACCCGGCAGCTGCTCCGTGACGTGCTGTCGTTCCCGGAACTGGCCGACTGCTCGATCTCGTTGCACGACATCGACTCCGAACGCCTGGAGGTCGCGGCCGCACTGGCCGGGCTGGCCGGCGGCGTGCGGGTGCGCACCTCGCTGTCGCGCCGGGAGGCCTTGGAGGGCGCGGACGTCGTCGTCAACATGGTCGCGATCGGCGGGCACGCGGCGACGTTGACGGACTTCGACGTGCCGGAGTCGTTCGGCCTGCGCCAGACCATCGGCGACACCCTGGGCATCGGCGGCATCTTCCGCGGCCTGCGCACGTTCCCGTTCCTGGACGGGCTCGCGGCGGACATGCTCGCCGTCTGCCCGGACGCGTGGCTGCTCAACTACACCAACCCGATGGCGATGAACATCCAGTACCTCTCGGTTGTGGCACCGCGGTTGAAGGCGGTCGGGCTGTGCCACTCGGTGCACTGGACGATCCACGACCTGAGCGCTCTGGTCGGTGTGCCGCACGACGAGGTCGACTTCCTGTCCGCCGGCGTCAACCACCAGGCGTGGATCCTGCGCTGGCAGCACGAGGGCCGCGACCTGTACCCGGCACTCGACGCCGCCATCGCCGCCGACCCGGAGCTCGCGCGCCGCGTGCGCGTCGACATGTACCGCCGGCTCGGGTACTACCCGACGGAGACGAGCGAGCACTCGTCGGAGTACGTGCCCTGGTACCTGTCCCATGAGTCCGAAGTGGACCGGCTGCGGCTGCCGGTGCGCGCGTACGCCTCGATCAGCGCCGCGAACGTCGCCACGTACGTCGAGACCCGTGACGCGCTGGCCGCGGGTGGTGCGCCGCCTCCGCTCGGCGACGACGCCGTCGAGTACGCGCCGCAGGTGATCCACAGCCTGGTGACCGGTCAGCGCCGCACGATCCAGGTGAACGTGGCGAACCACGGCCTGATCGCCAACCTGCCCGCCGGTGCCGCCGTGGAGGTGCCCGCCACGCTCGACCGGCTCGGCGTGCACCCGCACCACGTCGGTGATCTGCCCCGCCAGCTGGCCGCCTTGAACCGCAGCTTCCTGAACGTCGTCGACCTGACCGTTGCGGCGGCCGTGGAGGGCAATCCGGACCACGTCCGGCACGCTGCTCTTTGCGACCCGGCGACCGCTGCGGCTTTGACCGTCGACCAGATCTCCGACCTGGTCGGGGCGATGACAGCCGCGCACGGTTCCCTACTGCCGGTTGCTCTGCGGGGCGCGTGATGCCCGACCTCCTCGTGATCGGTGACGCGAACCCGGACGTGCTGGTGTTCGGTGCTCCTGCCGTGCCGTCGTACGGCCAGGCGGAAACCCTGGTGTCCGACGGAGTTCTCGCTCTGGGCGGCTCGGCGGCGATCGTCGCGCACGGTGCCGCCCGCCTCGGCCTGTCGGTCGCGTTCGCCGGCATGGTCGGCCGGGACGCCGCGGGCGACTTCGTGCTGGACGAGCTGAAGTCCGCGGGCGTGGACGTCAGCTCCTGCGTGCGGCACGAGTCGTTGCCGACGGCGTTGACCGTCTGCCTCAACGAAGCGGGCGGCGACCGGGCGATCCTGACCTCTCCCGGCTGCCTGGCCTCGTTCGGGCCGGAGCACGTTCCTCCCGTTGCCGCCGCGCACGTGCACACGGCTTCGTACTTCCTGCAACCTCGCCTGGCAGCCGGTCTGCCGTCGGTGTTCGAGGCGGCGCGCGCTCGTGGCGCCACCACATCGCTCGACACGAACGACGACCCGTCCGGCCGGTGGGACCTGCAGCCAGACCTGTTGGCGCAGTGCACTTTTCTGTTGCCGAACGAGGCAGAGGCGGTGGGGTTGACCGGTTCCGCAGACCCGCTCTCCGCGTTCGCCGGCCCTGTCCCCGTGATCAAACGAGGCCGCGAGGGTTGCGTGGCTTTGTGGGAAGGTGCCCGGATCTCCGCCCGTGGTCCCGCCTTGGAACCGGTGGACACAGTCGGCGCCGGTGACTCGTTCGACGCGGGCTTCCTCGCGGGCTGGCTGCGCACCGGGGAGCTGCGGACGGCGCTGGCGCTGGGAGTGGCCGCCGGCGCCTTGTCCACCCGCGGCGCCGGCGGAACCGCCACCCAACCGTCGTGGGAGGAAGCGGTCGCGTTGTCTCACAGCATCGAGACAACGAGCAGTCTTGGTGCGTGATTTGCCGCGATTCGCGTCAAATCGAGCACATTCCGTGCGTTATGCTGAGCGAATGCGTCAAGAGCAGCGTCTGGCCACGATCCTGGAAAGGCTCGCCGAAACCGGCTCGGTCACCGTCACCGAGCTGGCCGAGGACCTGGCCACGTCCGTCGCCTCGATCCGCCGCGACCTCCAGTCGCTGGAAGAGCAGAAGCTCCTCAAACGCACCCATGGCGGCGCCATCGCGGCCGAGGTCATCTACGAGCTCCCGCTGCGCTACCGGGTCGGCCGCCGCGAGGAGAAGCGCCAGATCGCCGAAGCCGCAGCCAAGTTCGTCACCGAGTCCGTCCACTCCGTCGGTCTCAACGGCGGCACGACGACCACTGAGCTGGCCCGCCTGCTCGCGGTGGGCCGTTCGCTGAAGGTCGTGACGAACGCCCTGAACATCGCCTCCGACCTGTGTCCCCGACCCATGATCGACCTCGTGGTGACCGGGGGCGGGGTGCGGCCGGAGAGCTACGAGCTGGTCGGTCCCCTTGCCGATCGTGCGTTGGCGGGGATCAGCCTCGACCTGGTTTTCCTGGGAGTGGACGGGATCGATGCCCGGGGTGGCATCACCACCCATGACGAGGTGGAGGCGCACACCGACAGCTGCCTGATGCGGACGGCTGATCGGGTGGTCGTCCTGGCTGACGGGTCGAAGGTGGGGAAGCGGGCGTTCTCGCGGATCGCGGCGATCACCGACGTGCACGTGGTGGTGACGGATTCGTCGGCGCCTGGTGAGGAGTTGGACCGGTTGCGCGGGTCGGGCGTCGAGGTCGTCGTCGCCTGACTGCGTTCCGGGCCGGGTCGCCTGGTCCGCGTGTGACTGCCCCACGCGGACCAGGCGACTGACGGTGGCACGACTAGCAGGGCCTCAGCGAGCTGACGATGTCGTTGAAGTCGTAGCGAGGGCCGATCGGACCGCGCCAGTCCGCCGCGATGCGCAGGAGCCGGCCACCGTAGTGGGCGTGCTCGTAGAGGCACCAGATCCGGTTCGTCCGGTTCCAGACCGCTGAGATCTCGTCGTTGAAGACGTAGCCGCCGATCGGCACGGCGAGGTTCGGTGATCCCAGCTGGAACCTGGCGAACCGGCCGGTTCCGTCGGCGTTCTCCCAGACGCAGAAGTAGCCGTCGGGGCACTGGCTCCACGCCAGTGGTTCAACGGTCCTCTGGCTGTCCGGCGCCTGCGCGCCGGCGGCGGGAGCGGTCACTGCGACCATCATCAACCCGAACGCAATCACCAAGCTTCGGATCCAGTTCACGAGTTCTCCTCAATGATCTCAACAGCGTTGTGATCGATGGGGAACGCTGGTTGTGCGTTCGCCCTCCGCTGCGGCGGGCGATCCGCCGCGGTTGCCACCCTCGGGGGACGCTCGTGTGAATTGTTTGCCATGTTTCTGCAACGCCCTGGTCGAAGCGCATTCCATGAAACGGAGAAAGGCGGCTCGGCGATTTGCCGTGGCTGGAGATGAACGTAGTTCGCGTTCTTGCGTGCGGTGGTCGAGCTGGCGACGCCGCCGAACGGCCGATCGTGTGAATCGCTTGCAAGTTCCTGCAATGCGCAGCTCAGGGCGCTAGAAATGGTGGTGCGGGAGCTGTCGAAATGTGGGGATACTTGTGGTGTTGCGTCTGTTGGGGGAAGTGAGCGCGGAGGTCGACGGCCGGCTGTTGGATCTGGGCCCGCCGAAACAGCGCTGTGTGCTCGCGGCGCTTGTTGTCGACGCCGGGCACGCCGTTCTGGTGGACCGGTTGGTCGAGCGTGTCTGGGGTGTGAATGCACCGCCGCGTGCACGGGCCACGTTGCACAGCTACGTCTCCCGGCTGCGGAGGGCGTTGGAGGGGGTGAACGGAATGTCGATCGCGTGCCGGTCGGGCAGCTACTCGTTGCTCATCGAGACACCGGAGTCGGTCGTGGACCTCCAGCGGTTCCGCCACTTGCGTGCTCGCGCACGCGATGACGAGGAATCAGCTGTGTTCTCGCTGACCGAGGCGTTGGCGTTGTGGCGTGGGGAACCACTCACCGGTGTCGACGGTGAGTGGGTTCGGGCGGAACGCGAGCGGTTGTCGCAGGAGCGGCTCTCGGCCGAGCACGAGTTGGTCGACGCCCGACTGCGCGCCGGCGCCGGTGCGGAGCTGGTCGCCGAACTGTCGGCGCGAGCTTCCCGGCACCCGTTGGACGAGCGGGTGGCGGGGCAGTACCTGGTGGCGTTGCACCGAGCAGGCCGCACCACCGATGCGTTGGAGCACTACCGGCAGGTCCGTGCGTGCTTGGTCGAGGAGCTGGGGATCGATCCCGGTGCCGCTCTGCAGGAGTTGCACGGGCAGCTCTTGGCCGCAGACCCCCGGCTTGTGCCCACACCCGCGACCACCGCGCAGTCACGGTCTGGCACACAGCAAGCGCTCACCAGCACGTCGACACCCGTAGCGCCACCGGCTGACCCTGCTGACCGCGTGCGCGCCTTGCCACACGACGTGGAGGACTTCACCGGCCGCGGCAGCGAGCTCGACCAGCTGCTCGTGGCCGCCGGCGAGACGGCCGACACGGCCATGGTGATCGTCGCGATCGACGGAATGGCCGGCGTGGGCAAGACCGCCCTCGCCGTGCACGGTGCGCATCGCCTCGCGAATCGCTACCCGGACGTGCAGCTGTACATCGACATGCACGCACACAGCACTGATCTGAAACCTGTGGAACCCGCAGCGGCGCTGGAGACCCTGCTGCGCTTGATCGGTGTGACAGGCGACCGCATCCCGAGCGGGTTGGAGGAACGGGCCGGGCTGTGGCGCGCGGAACTCGCCGGGCGCAGGACCTTGCTCGTCCTGGACAACGTCTCCAGTGCTGCCCAGGTCCGCCCGCTGCTACCGGGTAGCGCCGGGTGCCTGGCACTGGTGACCAGCAGGCGCCGGCTCACCGATCTGGACGCCGCTCGAACCGTGTCGTTGGAAGTGCTTCCACACGAGCAGGCGGTCGCGTTGTTCACCAAGGTCCTCGGTGACGAGGTCGCGGAGCCGGCGGCCGTGGGGGAGGTGGTCGCTTTGTGCGGTCATTTGCCCCTGGCGCTGCGAATCGCCGGTGCCCGGTTGCGCTCTCGCCCGGCGTGGACAGCAGGACACCTCGTCGAGCGCCTGCGGGCCGGTCGACAGCGGCTGCGTGAACTGGTGACCGGCGACCGCAGCGTGGCTGCGGCGCTGCACCTCTCCTACCGCCACCTCAGCGAGTCGCAGCGGCGGTTGTTCCGACTGCTGGGCCTGCACCCCGGTGTGGGCTTCGACGTCTACCCGGCTGCCGCTCTCGCGGGGGTGGAGCTGCTGGAGGCCGAGCAGCAGCTGGAAGAGCTGGTCGACCTCCACCTGTTGCAAGAGGTCGAGGCAGGCCGATACCGAATGCACGACCTGGTGCGCACTTTCGCCGCGGAGATGGCTGTCGAGAACGACGGTGCCAGCACCAGGGCCACAGCTCTCGCTCGCCTGCAGGACAGCTACCTGTGCACGGCTGCAAAGGCGGTCGACATCGTCGCGCCGGGGGGCAAGCGCGTGGAGGTGCTGCCCGATCTGCCCACCCCGGTCCTGGCCGGCTACGACGAAGCGATGGAGTGGCTTGAACGCGAGCGGGTGAACCTCGTGGCGACGGCGACATCGACCAAGGGCTCCCGGACGAGTGACCTGTCCACCACCTTGCTGCGGTACTTCGACCTGCGTGGTCATCATGATGACGCGCTCGTCCTGCACGGTCATGCGTACGCCATCGTCAGTGGCAGCGGTGACGTCGACGCGGAGTGCCAGGCGCTGGGCAACCTCGGCACGGCTCACGAGCGGTTGGGCAGCTATGTCGAAGCCGAGGGCCATCACCGAAGAACGCTGGACCTGGCGAGGTCGGCCGGTGCTCTCGCTCTGGAAGGCCGGACGCACAACAACCTCGGCAACGTGTACCTGGCTGTGGCAGATCACCGCAACGCGCTCGTCCACTACGAGCGAGCGCTGGACATCGCCGTGCAGACCGGGAACCGCATCGGCCGATGCCGTTCGGCCAACAACCTCGGCATCGTCCACGAGCGGCTTGGCCGGTACGACGAGGCGATCGCCCATCACACGGACGCACTGGCTCTCGCGGAACAGGACGACGACCTGGCCGGCCGCGGCTACGCACTGCACAGCCTGGGCTTCGTCTTCCGGCGGGTGGCCAGGTACGCGGACGCCTTGGAACACCTGCAGCAGGCACTGACCCTCGCCTGGAAGACCGGAAACCGGAGCCTCGAGGGGTACACGACGCTGGGCATGGGGCTCGTCCTGGCGGACTTGGGCCGGTTCGCGGAGTCCGTCGGCAACCTCGACAACGCACTGGTCATCGGGCTGAGCACGGGCAATCTCGGCCTCCAGGCGGAAGCTCTCAACGGCTTGGGACACGCCGCCGAGCTCAGTGGTGACCAAGCCCGCGCGCTCGCCCACCACCGGCAGGCCCTCGACCTCGCCGAGCTCACGGGTGACCGGTACCAGCTGGCTCGCGCTCATGACGGCATCGCTCATGCCTGCGTTGCCGTGAACCAGTACGAGGAGGCCCGGGAACATTGGTGTCGTGCGCTCAACCTGTACGTCGAGTCGGGGGTTCCTGAAGCCGAGGCTGTTCGTGCTCGACTGTCCACTGTGAACGCAAGATCCGTTTAGGGGGAGTTCGATGAAACGCTTGTGTGCTCTGGTCGCCGCGGTGCTGATCGCGGTGACACCCGTCCCTTCCGCCCAAGCTTGCTGTGGGCCGTTGCCGGGAAGTCAGATCTACACCTGCCCTCCGGAGTGCCCGCCTTTTCCGCCGATGCCTTGATCGACGGTGATCGCGCGCAGCCTCCCGCCGCGAAGCAGCCCGCGCCGATACAGGCTGCGGAAGTGCCGTGAGCAGTGCGGCGAGCGCGCTTTCTTCCGTCAGGCGGCGTCGCGGCGGCTCACCGGCCGCAGCCACACCCGACGGCGCGGGCGAGATCGTTCCGCGCGATCGACAGCCGCAGAAGCACCCTCGACGCCATCCGTCTCGTCGTGCCGCACCGGAGTGCTGCCGCCGGGCCCGCGCCGGCTGAAGTGCACGAACGTCAACAGCACCAGGCCGACCACCAGCAGCGAGTGGGACAGCACGCGGGACACGGTGGCGGTGCCGCTGAGCAGGTCGCTCGCCGAGTACGGGACCAGCACGGCGACGAACGCGGCGACCACGGGCAGCATGCCGGTGGTGGCGGTCGGGCGCAGGACCGTCCACAGCAGGCCCAGGCCCAGGGCGAGGTTCCAGGCGGTGCTCTCGTTGAACAGGTGGCTGCTGCCGGTGTGGTCGCCGTGCGCGGAGGTGTCCACGCCGAGCACCTGGGCCAGGCCGAGGGTGAGCTGGGCGACGGCGACGCCTGCCAGGAGGCCGCGGGAGAGCCAGCCGCGTGGGGGTGCCGGGACGACCGGGGGTGCGGCCTCCAGGATCGACGAGGTCAGGTCGGGGACCGGGGTTGCCGGCCGCACGCGCAGGGTTCTGGTGAGCGCGGCCGCGTTCTCCTGCCACGCCTGGCAGGACGTGCAGGTGGAGAGGTGCGCGTCGACCTCGTCGGCGGGCGCGCCCTCTGGTTCGCCGTCGAGTCGCGCGGACAGGGCTTCGCGGCACGTGTAGCACTCCACGTACTGATTGTCGGCTATCAGGAGTTAACGGTTCCAGGCGAGTTCTGAGTTACTGTCCGGGCCGTGTCGACTTCGCGGGGTGACGACGAGGCGGTCACGGCGTGGGCGCTGGCTGCCGGTTCGGGTGATCGTGGTGCGCTGGAGCGGTTCATCCGTTCGACGCAGCGTGATGTCTGGCGGTTGGTCGCCCACCTGGCCGGCGTCGGGGTCGCGGACGACCTGACGCAGGAGGTCTACCTGCGGGCGCTGCGGAGCCTGCCGGGCTTCGAGGGGCGGTCGTCGGCGCGGACCTGGCTGCTGTCGATCGCCCGCAGGACCGTCGTCGACCACATCCGCGCCGCCGTCGCGCGGCCCTCGATCGCGTGGTCGGCGGACTACCGGCTCGCCTCGGACGCCGACCGGTACGCGGAGCACGCGCGGTCGGCCGGGTTCGAGGACGTCGTCGAGCTCACCGTGATGCTGGCCGGACTCTCACCGGAACGCCGGGAGGCGTTGCTGCTCACGCAGGTGCTCGGGTTGTCCTACGCCGAGGCGGCCGAGGTGGTCGGGTGTCCGATCGGGACGGTCCGGTCCAGGGTCGCCAGGGCGCGGGAGGACCTGATCAGCGGTCAGGCGCGCGAGGACGTGGTCTAGCGCCGCCACACGGTGCCGCGGCGCTCGTACTCCAGCACGGTCTCGGCGCGCTGGGCCACCTGTGCGCCTGCGAAGCGTTCGACCAGCCACAGCGCCACCTCCAGGCCGGAGGTGATGCCGCCGCCGGTGATCAGGTCGCCGTCGTCCACGACCCTGGCGTTGACCACCGTCGCGCCCTGGGCGGCGAGGTCGGCCTTGGCGCCGGAGTGCGTGGTCGCGTTGCGGCCCTTGGTGATGCCGGCGGCCGACAGGACCATCGTGCCGGTGCAGATGCCGACCGGCAGCGCGTCGGAGTCGGCCAGCCTGCGCAGGAACGCGCGGTCGCCGATCAGCTGGTGCACGCCGGGGCCGGTCCGGTTGGTGTAGCCGCCGCCGGGCACGACGAGGACGTCTGTGGGAGACCAGGCCTCCCGCACCTCGACCCTCGTGCCGTACGTGCAGGTCACGGTGCGCGGCCGGTCCGGTGACACGAGGGTGGTGCGGATGGCGCCGCCGCTGAGCTTGCCGGCCAGGCCGAGCACCTCGACCGGTGCGATGAAGTCCTGTTCCTCCACACCGTCGAACACCAGCACCTGCACCCGCAGCGGCGCGTCGGCCGTTGCGGTCGCGGTGGTGGTGAGTCCTAGCGACAGCGCGGAGGCGCGCAAGAAAGTCCGGCGTTCCACGAAGAACCTCCCGAGTGAGTCCTGCCTCACCAGTCGGGCCGCAGGACCGAACGGTTCCCGGTCACCTCTCCTTCGGCCACACCTGCACGGCCAGGACCACGGAGCTGGACGCGGCCAGCTTCGAGTCCTTGACGCGCAGCCACGCGATCTTGTCGTCGGAGGTGGCGAAGCAGTACTGCATGCCCGCCATGATCGGGAGGACCTGGGCGGCGGAGTTCTGTCCCGCTGCCACGGCGTCGGTGCACCGAGACCTGGCCTGCTGCTCGGTGCCGAGGTCGTCGGCGAAGCCGTTGCCGTTGGTGTAGAGGATCCCGGTCTCGGTCATGTACAGGTCGGTGTCACCCGAGGCGCCGTCCACACGTTCGGCCACGGTCTCGTCGCCGTCGAGGTCCACGCCGGTGCGGCTGCTCAGCCGGATCTCGCGCGGTCGCGTGGAATCGTTGGGGGTGCTGGTCTTCGGCGAGGTCCTGATCGTCGACCCGCCCGCCACGGTCGTCGAGGTCACGGCCGGTGCGGTTTCGGTGGCGACGACCTTCCACACCACGAGCCCGGCCACGACCGTGATCACCACGCCGGCGACCACGCCGAGCGCGGACAGGCTGACGGTGGTGTTGCGGACGGTCGTGTTGCCCACGTGGGCGTCGCCGTGCAGCTGACCCGTCTGGAAGGCGTTCCCGAGACTGTCCGAGCGCACCTGGTTGTGCGTCTGGTCGCTGTGGCGGGGATCCGGTCCGGTCACGTCAGGTCGTCGGCCGGTAGGGCTGGTTCGTTACAACCCAAACGCGTGCAGCAACGCCTCGGGGGGTTGTCGGCGGCGCAGCTGGATCAGTTGGGGGAGTTGCTCGCGGTGCTCGACGGTTCGGAGTGAGTCACCAGGGGACTTCGCCGTTGTCGTCGAAGAAGCCGCCGCGTGGCCCGTCGTCGGGCAGGGTGGCGAGCCGGATCGCGATCGCCGCGCCCTGTTCCGGCGTGCGCTGGCCTTGGAAGCCGGTGAAGTCGGTCGCGACGTAGCCGGGGCAGGCGGCGTTCACGATGACGTTCGTGCCGGCGAGCTCGCGGGCGTACTGGGCGGTGATGCTGTTGAGCATCGTCTTCGACGGCGCGTAGGCGGCGAGTTGGGGGCCGGTCTGCAGGGCCAGCGATCCCATGTTGCTGGACATGTTGACGATGCGCGGGGAGTCGGCGCGGCGCAGCAGCGGCAGCATCGCGTTGGTGACGCGGATGACGCCGAACACGTTGGTGTCCAGGACGGTGCGGATGACGTCGAGGTCCAATGTGGATGGCGTCTGCCGGTCGAAGGCGCCGGAGATGCCGGCGTTGTTGACGAGCACGTCGAGTCGTCCGGTGGTTGCTTCGATCGTCTTCGCCGCTGCGGCAACGCTTTCGTCGTCGGTGACGTCGAGTGCGACGCCGAACGCGTTGATGCCGTTGGTGCGCAGGCGTTCGACGGCTTCCTCGCGCCTGGCGTCGTCGCGTGCGCCCACCGCGACCGTGAACCCTCGGGTGCCGAGTCCTTCTGCGATGGCGAGACCGATGCCCTTGTTCGCGCCGGTGATCAGCGCGGTCTTGTTGCTCATGCCTGCCATGGTCGGCGTGCTGCGAGCTCCCGTCCAAGATCGATTCGGTACCCTGTGGTACCCCACGGGTATCAGTACGCTGGAGGCTGTGCCCGACCTCGAGACCCGCGAGCTCCGGTATTTCGTCGCCGTCGCGGAAGAACTCCACTTCGGCCGTGCCGCCGACCGCCTCGGCATCGCCCAGCCGCCGCTGTCACGCGCCATCCGCCAGCTGGAACACCGCCTCGGCGTCCAGCTCCTCGACCGCGACCGCCGCGGCGTCGCCCTCACCGACCCCGGCCGCGTCCTGCTGCGCGAGGCCAAGCTCGCCCTCGACGCGATCACCGCCGCCGCCCGCCGCACCCGCCAGGCCGCCGCCCGCCCGCTCGTCCTGGTCACCAAGGCGGGCGCGTCCCACGACCTGCTGCAACGCCTCCTGGCCGTCGCCGGCGACGTCGAGGTCCTGCTGTGCGAGGTCGGCGAACAGGCCGGTCTGCTGCGGGACGGCACCGCCGACGTGGCGATCATGCACCGCCCGTACGACGACCTGGCGGGCTTCGACACCCTCGACCTCTTCGTCGAGGGCCAGGTCGCGATCCTGCCCGCCACCCACCCGCTGGCCGCCCGTTCGCAGCTCACGTTCGCCGAGGTCCGCGACGTGCCGGACCTGCCGATCGCGCGCTGGCCGTTGCTCGACGGCACCTACCCGCCCGGCCCCGGTCCGGAGGTGCGCACGCAGTCGAAGCTCGCGCAGCTGGTGGCGCTGGGCAAGACGCTGCTCGTCATCCCGGCGTCGAGCCGCGCGTGGCAGTGGCCGGAGCACGTGGCGGTGCCGGTGGTGGACGCGCCGGACGTGACGACGGTGCTGGCGTGGCAGCCGGGGAACCGGTCGGAGGCGGTGGCGGCACTGGTCCGTGCCGCGGAGGGGCTTCACTGACGGTCGGGGCGCTCCAGCGCTGCCACCACCTCGGCGTCGAACCCGGACGTGGTGCTCCGGATGGCGTCGCTGCTCAGTCCGATCAGGTCGAGTTCGGGGTCGCCGATCGACCGGAGCAAGCGGTTGACCTCGCGCAGGATGTCGTTGCGCGCCGAGTCGATGGCGTCCATGCGGTCCACGGCGTCTGCGATGACGGCCGCGTTCGGCGCCGGGACGGACACGAGCGCGGTCAACATCGCGTAGAAGTCCTCGGAGCGGCGGTACCGCGGGTTCGCGTCCTCATAGGACTCCCCGAAGTCGACGACCATCCGCTTGAGCTTTCCCAGCGACACGACGACACGGCCGAAAGCCTCACGAAACCTCTTCAGCCGGTACGACGACCTCGGGTTGAAGCGGCTCAGCAGGTTCCCCGACCGTGAGTAGAGCGCGCCGGTGTTGAGAGCGGCCATCGTGTCGTCGATGGCCGCAATCAGCTCGGAGAGGCGCAACTCCCAGACGCACGGCATCTGGAAGGCGGGGCGCTCGAACACGATCCGTTGCCGCCGCAGCAAAGCCGCGGCGTCACGAAGGTCGAAGTCAGCCGGGGCCATCTCACCGTCGCGGCGCACGGGCCGGCCGCGCACGGCGGCGATGAGCTCCGCCATCCCGGCGGCGAAGTCCGAGTCCGCCCTGAAGTCGATGTGCCTCAACCGGCCGAGGAGGTCCGGCACCTCGCTGTCACGGCGCAGCAACGGGATCAACGACGCCCGGCTCGCCGCCGGGTCGCGCCAGATCGCGGTGAACCGCTCCTGCCGCACCCACGGCGACCCCAACGCCTCGGGCGAGATGACCAGTGCGACGAACCTGCTCCGCTGCAGCCCGCTCTCGAGGCTCGCGGCGATGTCCGCACCCGGTCCGATGACCCAGGGTGCGTAGAAGGCCCGCAACGGTGGTCCGGACCGGTCGGCTTCGACCGCCCGCGCGACCCGTTCGGCGAAGGCCTCGTCCGCGCTGGCGTAGCTGACGAACACGTCGTAGCCGGCCTCGGTCATCTCGCCCTCCGGATGCTCGCTAGTGCGGTGACCACAATCTTCACCGCCGGGAAACGCGGCACAGGTTCGTGGTCACCGCACTAGCGACGTCCGAGCCCGCGGCGCACGGGCTTCACCTCAGGTTCTCCGCCCGGCACACCGATCTGGTCGTACTCGGCCAACCAGCCCGTGCCCCGGTAGTCGCCCCGCCGCGTGAACACCGCACCCCCGGACGCGGCTCCCACGTCCGGATCTCCGTCCTCCACAACGGGGAACGCGATCTTCGTGGCAGCCTGGGTGACCGCGGTGGACGACCGCACCCGCCCCGTCCACGCCACCGCCACCGCGCCCGCGATCCCGTCGACCGCCACCCCGTCCTGGCCCACCGACAGCACCGCCGGCGTGACCCGCTCCCGCAGCAACGCCGTGTACGACGCCTGGTCGAGCTGACACCGGCCGGTGGCCGCCCGCCGCCCAGTCCGGCGCGCGCACGCCGCGGCTGACGGCCGACCGCCACATCGCCGGCACCAGCTCCTTCGCATGCGCGCGGGTCGCCATCTGCTCGCACATCCACAACAGCCGCCCGGCGCCGCGGCCGGGAGTGCAGGAACGCCATCGCACCCGCCGGTCCAGGTCGGCCGACACGACCGCGACCCACGGGTGCACCGTGCCCAGCTGTCCTTGCGCCCCGAGCCAGGTGAGGTAGCGGGGGGCCTGTTCGAGCACCGGGTACAGCGAGCCGAGCGGGATGCCCGCCACGGCGCGGCGGTTGCCGGAGAACAGGGCAGGGGAGCGGGCCACGAGCAGCAGGGCCGCCCAGGCCAGGTCGCCGCGCTGCACGGTCGTCGAACCACCCAACCCGGAGACCGCGGTGGTCTCGGTGAGCTTCGAGGTGCGGCCGCGCGCGCGGATCGCGGTGGCCACGGCCGGGCGGTTGGCCTCGGCGACCGGGGCGTCGGCCAGTTCGGGGACGGTCACGCTGAGGACGCACGTCAGCGCTTCCTCGGCGGTGTCGGCGTCGTCGGCGACGGGCAGCATGGCGAGCACCTGGCGCAGGCGGGCGCCGGTGTAGGTGGACACCATCAGCTGGGCGGTCAGCCGGCCCAGGTCGGTGACCTCCAGCGTCTCGCCGCGTTGGAGGAGGTAGTCCTTGCCCACGAGGAACTCGAGGGCGTCGCGCACCGGCTCGACGTCCTCGTCGCCCTGGGCGAAGGCGAGGGTCTGGCGCCACCACTCCTCGGCCTCGCTGACCGTGGTGATGCGCCGCTGCAGCACCTCGGCGAGCACGTGGTCGGGCAGGCTGTCGTAGATCTGCGAGTAGACCGCGTAGCCGGCCATCAGGCGTTGCTGCCAGTCGGCGCGTTCGGTCTCGTCCGTGATCAGGTAGGCCCAGCCGGCCGTCTCACCCGCGCCGACGCGGCCCGCACGGCCGAACATCTGCATCACCGTGGCGGTGTCCACCGGGTCGGCGCCGATCTTCGTGTCGCGCACGACCACCGCGCGGGCGGGCAGGTTCACGCCGGCGGCCACGGTGGTCGTGGCGACCAGCACGTCCGCCTGCCTGGTGCGGAACGCCTGTTCGGAGGCGTGCTTGCCGTCCCAGTCCGCGTAGTGCAGGCGCACCCCGACCTCGGCGCAGACCGTCTCCAGCTTGTCGAAGTCGGTCGGCCCCACCAGGTGCACCGGCGCGCCGCGTTCGGCGGCGATCGTCAACGCGGTCGAGCGCACCTTCGGCTTCGAACCGCAGAACACCAGCACGCTGCCCTTCTCGGCGGTGTGCCGCTGCACCAGGTCGGCGACGGCCTGCTCCCGCATCCGCGACGCCTCGGCGTGCCGGGAGCTGGCCGGCAGCATCGGCAGCTGCCACGTCAGCCGCGACGGCCGCCACGTCGTGGTGACCAGCTCGCCCTCCAGCCAGTCGGCGACCTCCGACGCGTTCGACACGGTCGCCGACAGCCCCACGATCCGCACCGGCGACTCGGCCCCGCGCACCCGTGCGAGCAACGCCTCCAGCAACGCGCCCCGCCCGGCGCTGCCCAGCAGGTGGATCTCGTCGACGACCATGCAGCCGACCTCGGCCAGCGCCGTCTGCAACGACGAGGCCCGGCAGATCGCCTCGAACTTCTCCGTGGTCGCCACCCACAGGTCGGCGGCCCGCACCCGTTCCACGTCCACGGCGTACTCACCGGACAGCCGCTCGACCCGCAAACCCTGACCACGCCACGTTTCCAGCTCGCGGTCCAGCTCGTCGGTCAACGTCCGCTGCGGCACCAGCCACGCCGCCTTGCGCCCCTCCTCCAGGATGCTGCGCAACGCCGCCAGCATCCCGATCACCGTCTTGCCCGCACCGGTCGGCGCCGTCACGACGACGTGCCGATCACCGTCCACAACGGCCGGACACGCCTGCGCCTGCGCCGGGTTCAGCGTCGCGTAGGGCAGGAACCGCAACCAGTCGCGCGGCACGAGCCGCTCGGCGGGCACCGGCTGCGGTGCCGCGGCCTCGTCGACCGGCTCGTGCAGGTCCCACAACAGCTCGAACGCGTCCCGCGCCGCCCGTGCCTGCGCGTCGAGCAGCGGCTTGGCCGGTTCCGCGACCATGCCCGCCATCCCGGTCAGCGACGGCGTCACCCGCAACGGCGCCAGGGTCCCGTACGCGGGGTCGACCGAGGTGATCCACTCCTCCTCGACCCAGTGCGGCACCGCCCGGAACGCCACCCCGGCAGCGGTCAGCTTGCCGCGCAGGTCGTCGAACTCGGCCGAGTCGGGGAACACGACCCGGACGTCGGCGCCGTCGGGCAGCGGCGGCACGGTCAGGTGCGGGTCGACCGTCTTGCACCAGTACAGCAGCCGGTGCTCGGCAGGGGCGTCGGTCGGGGTGAGCGGGACGGCGGTCTGGGGGCTGTCGCGCTCGGTCGAGCCGTCGGCGTCGGCGAGGATGCGGCGGATCCTGGCCGCGATGACCGTGGTGGACGTGCGGCGGGAGGTGGTGGCGTGGGGCGGTGGCGGGCTGGCGGGTTCGGCGTCGCGCGGTGGCTGGGCGTGGGTGGCTGGCGTGCGGCGGTTGGGCGTGCGGCGGTTGGGCGTGGGGCGGTTGGGCGTGGGGTGGCTCGACGACCGGTGGCTCAACGACCGGTGGTTCTGCGTAGCGGCGCGGCTTGACGTTTCGACGCGGTGCGGTGTCCGGGCGTGGCTCGCTGGCCAGCGCGGTCGACTTCGGTGGGCGACTCGACGTCCCGGCGCGGCTCGACGTCCTGGCGCGGCTCGACGTCCGCGTGGGGCTCGGTGCTCCGGCGCGGCCCGACAACTCTGCGCGACTGGCCGTCCGTGTCCGGTTCGGTGTCCCGGCGCGGCTCGACGTCCGGCGCGCCTGCTCCTCATCGGCCAGTCGTGGCGGTGCGGTCCGCGCCACCGGCACCCGGCCAGGCCTGACCGGCGGCACCGCCCGCTGTTCCGCCGCCAGCCGCGCCAGCTCGTCGTCGGCGAGCCGCCGCGCCACCGCCTCCGGCCGCAGCTCGCCGAGCACCGCCCGCTGTGCCAGCTGCAGGTCGCTGAGCTTGAACGACGCCGGGCAGAACGGGCACACCACCGCCGCCTGCAGCCGCGGCTTGCCCACGTTGCCCGCCACCCGGTACAGCCCGTGCAGCTCCCCGGCACACTGCGGGCACCGCCGGTCGATCGGGTGGGGCGAGAGCTGCCAGCCCGGCTCCGCGTAACGCGGGATCGCCGGCGCCGGGTCGACGCCCCAGAGACGGCGAGCAAAACCGGCCACGGTGGTGTCGAGGCCGGCTCGGTCATCGGCGTGAGTCATGGCGACCGTGACGATACAGCGAGCCACCGACGAGAAACGGGGGTCAGGCCTCCAGCACGGCGGGCAGACCCGCGGCCGTGACGAGACCGGGGTCGGTGAACTTGACCGCGCGGGAGAAGCGGCCGTCGACGACCTCCAGCACCAGCAGTCCCTCGGCCAGCAGCGCACCGGACCCGGCGTCGCGCCGGTAGCCGGCGGCAGCGGGCTGGCCGTTGCACCGGGTCGGTACCAGCCGGATGCTGCCCGCCGAGGCGAGCGCACGCTTGTGCAGGAACGGCAGGCACACGGCCACGCCGCGGAACCAGACGGGGTGCGGGACGGCTTCGAGGCGGAAGTCGTCGTGGATGACGGCGCGGATGGCGTTGACGTCCGCTGTTCGGAACGCCGCGATGTAGCGGTCGAGCAGGGCGCGTTCGAGCTCCGGTGACGCGGGCCGCCGCTGTGGCGGGTCCTGCTCGTCGAGGCGTTTGCGGGCGCGTTGCAGGAGGCTCTTCACCGCGGGGACGGTGATGTCGAGCGTTTCGGCGATCTCGGTCGCGGACCAGGAGAGGACCTCCCGCAGCAGCAGTGCCGCGCGTTGCCGCACGGGCAGGTACTGCAGTGCCGCGACCAACGCCAGCCGCACTGACTCCCGCCGCACGACGACCTCTCCCGGATCACCGAGCACGGCGTCCGGGAGGGGGTCGAGCCAGGGGACGGACTCGTCGTCGAAGATGTGCGCGTCCGGGTCGCTCGACGGTGCGCCGAGGCCGGCCGGGAGCACCCGCCTGCTGCGGTGGTTCAGCGCGGTGATGCAGGTGTTGGTGGCGATCCGGTAGAGCCACGTCTTGAGCGACGAGCGCGCCTCGAAGCCCTCCACCGCCCGCGCGGCACGCAGGTACGTCTCCTGGACGACGTCCTCGGCGTCCTGGTACGAGCCGGTCATCCGGTAGCAGTGCGCGACCAGCCCCGGCCGGAGCCGGTGGAACTCCTCCTGCCACCCGCTGACGGGCGAGATCACCTCTGCGGACACGGCAACACTCCTGCTTCGCGACGGCGACGGCAACGGCCTGGCCGGTCGGACCAGGCTATGGGTTGGACTCCGCGCGTGCGGGAAAGGAATCGGTCTCTGCTCGCAGCCGGTCGAGGGCCTCGCCGAACCCGGCGGGACCCTGCCGGTAGAAGCGCGGGCCGTACGACACCCGTGCCACGCCCAGCGCCGCCAGTGCGGTGAGGTCCAGCGAGTCGCGGGTGTTGGCGTTGACCGGCCCCGGCACCTCGGTGACCAGCCGTTCGACGACCTCAGCCGAGGCCATGCCGATCGGGTACACGCAGTCCGCGCCCGCCGCGAGGTAGCGGCGGCCACGCCGGACCGCTTCGCCCACCGGGTCCGCGACCCCGCTCGACGGCAGGAAGACGTCGATCCTGGCGTTGACGACGACCGGCACCCCGGCCTCTGCCGCGGCCTCCCGCACCGCCGCGAGCCAGTCCGCCTGCGCCGCGACGTCCACGAGACCACCGGCGCGGTGGTCGGTGTCCTCCAGGTTGCAGCCGACGGCACCGGCGCCGAGCAGTTCGGCCACGAACTGGTGCGGCCGCAGGCCGTAGCCCGCCTCCGCGTCCACGGTCACCGGGACGGGCACGGCGGCCGCGATCCTGGCGGCGGCCGCGAACATCTCCCGCCACGGCGCACGTTCACCGTCCTGGTGGCCGAGCCCGTCCGCGACGGCGGCGCTCGACGTCGCGACCACCGGGAACCCGGCCCCGGCGACCAGTTCGGCACTGGCCTCGTCCCACGCGTTCGGCAGCACGAGCATCCGCCCGTGGTGCAGCTCGCGCAACAGCGTTGCCCTCTTCTGCAGATCGGACATCCGAACTACTCCTTTCGTGGAATGGCACATCCGGCGAGCACGCCCGCGAAGGCGAGGCAGGCGCTCGCCACGAGCGCTGTGGTGAACCCTCTGGTGAAGGCCACCGGCAGGCACATCGCGATGCCCGTCCCGGAGAGCACGAGCGGTGCGGCGATCGCCAGGTAGCCGGTGGAGGGACCGGTGACCGCGGCGAGCCAGAGCAGGGCGAGCACGTGCGCGCCGAGCCCCGCGACGACGAACGGCCGCTCACCGAACCGGCCGACCAGCCGGCCCGTCCAGCGCGGGACGACCACCGCGGTCAGCCCCCACGGCGCCAGCGCGAGACCGGCGGCCAGCGGTCCGTACCCCGGTCCCGTCTGCAGGAACTGCGCCAGGAAGAACATCGTCCCGAGCGCGGACGCCCAGTGGAAGAAGATCACGACGTTGCCCGCGGTGAACCGGCGGGAGCCGAACAGGTGCGGCGGCACCAGCGGGTGGGCGGCGCGCCGTTGCCACCAGGCGAACGCCCCGAACGCCACCAGCCCCAGCACCGCGGGGACGACGACCGCCGCGCCGGTCCAGCCGGCCTCCGCACCCCGCACGAGCGCCCACACCAGGCCGAACGAGCCGGCGCCCGCCAGCACCACCCCCGGCACATCGAGGACGCGGTCCTCGCCACGGCTCTCGTCGATCCGGGTCAGCGCGAAGAACACCAGCACGACACCGATCGGCACGTTCACCCAGAACACCCAAGGCCAGGAAAGCCCCTCCACGACGACGCCGCCCAGCAGCGGCCCCAGCGGCACGGCCACCCCGCTGACGCTCGCGAACACCCCCAGGGCCCGCGGCCTCAGCTCCGCCGGGAACGCCGCACCCACCAGTGCGAGCGCGAGCGGCATCACGAACGCGGCACCCACCCCCTGGACCACCCGCCCGGCGACCAGCGTCCCCACGTCCGGCGCCACCGCGCACACCAGCGAGGCCACGGCGAACACCGTCACGCCGACCACGAACACCCGGCGGCGGCCCCAGCGGTCTCCCGCGGCCGCGGCCGTCATGAGCAGGACCGCGAAACTCAGCCCGTAGGCGTTGACGACCCACTCGAGCTCGGCGACCGACGCGCCGAGGTCGGTCCTGATCGCCGTCAGCGCGGTCGTCACGGCGAGCGCGTCGAGCACGACCATCAGCGAGGCGACCGAAGTGATCACGACCACCCACGTCCGCCCCGCCCCCTCCGCCGTCCCGGTCACGTCCGGGACAGAGGTCCTGGTGACCACCTGCGTCTCCTTCCAGCGCCTGTCAGCTGCGAAGACGTGGACCTCGGCCGGACTCGGAAGGAATCGGTCACCCGGCGGTGCGCCCCGAGTCGCCATCCGCCGGGGAGTGTGTAGACTGATCTCCATCAGTCATGGTTTCGAAGTACCTTTCGCCCGTGGTCAGTGGTCACGGGCGATTTTGCTGTCCGGCGACTTGGTGGCCATGACCGATGACCGCAGGTTCTCGCACAGTGCGGGAGCTGAATCTTGGTTGGAGTGAGCATGGCCACCGGAACCGTCAAGTGGTTCAACTCGGAAAAGGGCTTCGGCTTCATCGAGCAGGACGGCGGCGGCGCCGACGTCTTCGTCCACTACTCGAACATCGCCGCGCAGGGCTACCGTGAGCTGCAGGAAGGCCAGAAGGTCTCCTTCGAGATCACGCAGGGCCAGAAGGGCCCGCAGGCGGAGAACGTCGTCCCCGCCTAGTTCTCGTTCCCGGTCTGAGACCGGTACGCGGACACAGAAGCCCGGCCTGGGTTGTCCCAGGCCGGGCTTCGGCGTTCCCGGGGTGCGGCTGGTCGAGGTCGAGCCCTGTGACGTCCCGAGTGGGTCCCCGCCGGCTTGGCTGCCGGAGCCGTGACACCACCCGATCAAGCGACAGTCCGGGTTCCACGGGCGCGTCGGCTCGGCTGTAGCGGTGCTCGTCGGCAGGCTGGCGGCAGCACGGCGACCGCGCAGAGTGGAAGGAACGACGTCCCGATGATCCGAGTCATGCCCGCCAAGGACCAGCAGATGCGGGTGACCTGGGCGCTGCCCAGGCACGAGCCGTCAGGACCGGTCAGCGTGGTCGGCGACTTCAACGACTGGACGCCGGGAGCGACGGAGCTCCGGCCTCGTTCCAACGGCCGCCGCAGCGCCACCGTCGTCGTGCCGAAGGGCACCACCCTGCGCTTCCGCTACCTCGGCTCGGACGGGCACTGGTTCGACGACGAGGACGCGGCCGCGCGCGACGAGCAGGGGTGTCTGATCACCGTCTGATGTGGACACCGGCGCGCACCGGATCGCGTTCGCACAACTGGTGTTGAGAGAGCGCGATCACCGCTGCGCGTCGGGATCCGGTTGAGCCGGGGTGACCCGGAACACCACGGACAGGGCGTCGTCGAGGACGCCGTCCTCCTCGTCGCCGGTCGGGCGGGCGACGGGGACGATCCGGCTCAGGGCGAGGCCCTCCACGACCGTCAGCAGGAAGCGGGCGCGTTGCCTGAGGCCGGTTTCGGCGATGGCGCCCTGGTCGGCGAGGACGCGGAGCCAGCCGGCGATCGCGTCGAGCGTCCTGGCCGTGTACGCGGCCCAGACGTTGCGCGCCTCGGTGGTGCTGCCGGAGCCGAAGGTCGTGCTCAGGACGGTCAGCATCCTGTCGGCGGCGGCCCGGCTGAGCGGCTGGGGTGGCGGCAGCAGCTGCAGGAGGCACTCGCGGAGCCTGGTCTCGGCGGGCAGTGACGTGTCGTGGATGCGCAGCTCAGGCGGGGCGTCGTCGAGCGCGGCGGCGAAGATCGCCTCGTGCAACGCCTGCTGCGTCGGGAAGTAGTGGCGCAGGGTGCTCGCGCCGATGCCCGCCCGCTCGGCGACCACGCGGACCGCGAGCGTCGACTCCGGGTTCTCGGCCAGGATCGCCCGCGCGGCGTCCACGATCTGCTGTCGTCGGGAACCGTTCATGGCCCTGCGCGGCCTCCTTCCGGCCCTCGTGCCGATGGCGTTGAAGCCGATCATGAGCGCGACGGATCGTACCTCGGGAGAGGTGTGCCGGTTGCTGCTAGTACATTGTGCTAGTACGTTGTACTAGTGCGCCGAAAGGAACCTCTCCCGATGTCCACGTCGAACAGTGGTGTCGCCGCGCCGCGAGGCCGGGTGGTCCGGTCCGGACCGCCGCGCCGCTTGAAGGTCTGGCAGTTCCTCGTCCTCGTCGCGATCTACCTGGTGATCGTGCAGGGGGTGAGCGCCCTGCTCACGTCCGGGCAGGACGTCGCCTACGGGGCACCGACCTCGATCGACCACCTGGTCCGCATGATCGTGCTCCCGGTCGGGCTCGCCGCCGTCTTCACGCTCGGCGTCGCGGGGTACCTCGGCACCTGGCAGGAGATGTTCGTCAACGACCGCCCGGTGCGGCGCTGGCTCGTCGTCATCCCGCTCACGCTGTTCGGCACGGTCGCCGTGATCACCAACTACCCGGGACTCGCCTCGAAGGGGCTGGCGTTCGCGCTCCTCCTGCTGGTCGCGACGCTCATGGTCGGTTTCGCCGAAGAGCTGATGTTCCGCGGGATCGGTGTCGTCGTGTTCCGCGGCAACGGGTACAGCGAGTTCAAGGTCGGCTTGTGGACCACGGTGCTGTTCGGGGCGGCGCACGGCACCAACATCATCACCACCGGGCCGAAGGCGTTGGTCCAGGTCGTGCTCACCAGCGCGACCGGTCTCGTGTTCTACCTGGTCCTGCGCAGCACCGGCGCACTCGTCGCCGCGATGGCCGCACACGGCCTGTGGGACTTCTCCGTGCTGAGCGGCCAGGTCGATCCGGACAGGTCCTGGCCGCTCGCGAACCTCGCCGGCGTCACCCTCGCACTCATGCTCCTCGCCGTGCTCGTGTGGCGCCGGCGCATCACACCCGCTGCCACCTCCGGCGACTCGACCAGTGCTCACCGCGGTGACCGAGCAGAAGGCGGAACCGATGACTGACGAGAAGGCGTTCACCCGGAGGTTCGTGCTGCGCGCCGCGGCCGGTGCGGCGGGTGCCGCCGCGGCCACCTCGATGACTAACTCCGCCTTCGCCTCGTTCGCGGGCGAGCAGTGGTCGGCGCGCAGGCCGGCGGGCGGCGGGCGGGTGAAGATCGAGTGGGACGAGTGGGCGGTTCCCACCATCGTGGGCAGGAACGAGTTCGACGTCACCTACGGCGTCGGCTACGTGCAGGCCAGGGCCAACGCCCGGGAGGTCCTCGACATCTACGGCAGGGCTCGCGGAGCGGCCGCTGCCCGGTGGGGTTCCGCCTACGTGGCGGACGACAGGTTCACCGTCCAGCTGGGACTGAAGGCTCAGACGGACGTGTGGCTGCGGGCCCAGAAACCGCAGACGCTCGCTCGGATCAAGGCCTTCTGCGAGGGCTTCAACGCCGCGTGTGCCGAGAACACCGCCCTCGGCGGCGACCGGCGGGAGATCCTGCCGGTCACTCCGAGGGACATCATCGGGCACGTGGTGCGGGTCTTCGCGCGGTTCACGACGATCGACGGGGAGGGGCTCGCGTTCCCGCCGGAGCAGTTCGCCGGCAGCGTCGGGTCGAACGGGTGGGCGGTGTCCGGCAGGCGGTCCTCCACCGGGCACGCGATGCTGGTGATCAACCCCCACCTCGTGTGGCGGGGATACCAGCGGTTCTTCGAGATGCGCACCCGTCATCCCGGCCGCGACTTCCACGGTGCGGCGTTGCTGGGGCTGCCGTGGCAGAACATGGGGTACAGCCCGGCGGTGGGCTGGGGACACACGGTCAACCCCATCCCGAACATGTCCGTCTACGACTTGAAGCTCTCCGGCAACCGCTACGTCCACAACGGACGGCAGCGCGAACTGCAGGTCACCGAGCACCGCATCGAGGTGCGCGGCGCGGAGCCGGTCACCGTCCTCGAACGGCGCAGCGTGCACGGTCCGGTCGTCACCGCGCCCGACGGCGTTGACGTCGCGGTGCGCATCGCCGGTGTCCTGCACCACCCGGCGACCTCGGCGCTGGAGGGCTGGTGGCGGCTGTCGACCGCCACGAGCGTGCAGGAGCTGTTCAAGATCCACGACAGGACGCCGTTGCCGCTGTTCAACATGATCGCCGCGGACGCACGCGGGTCGATCGGCGCCCTCTACTGCGGAACACCTCCGGTGCGTGAGCACGGCGACTTCGACGACAGCCGGCGCCGTCTTCCCGGTGATGACCCGAAGTGGTTGTGGGACAGGGTGCATCCGGCCTCGAAGATGCCCAGGGTGATCAACCCGGAGTCCGGCTGGGTGCAGAACTGCAACGAAACGCCCTGGTTCTACACCCATCCGCCACTGCCCGCGCGTGACTGGCCGGCGGCGATCGCCCCGAGCGCCGACCAGGTCGACGACCTCCGGCCGGTCGCCTCCAGGACCTGGCTGAAGGCTCAGCGGACGATCACGCCGGAAAGCTTGCTGGGCTTGAAGTTCACCAAACGAGCGCTGCTGGCGGACGTCGTCCTCGACGAGCTCCTCGCGGCCGCCTCGGCGGAGGCGGACCTGCAGGACGCCGTCCGGGTGCTGGCGGACTGGGACCGCCACGCCCACCACGACAGCAAGGGCTACCTGCTGTTCTACCTGTGGAGCATCCTCAACGTCACGGCCATCGGCGACAGGACGCTGTTCCGGCACGTCGCCGAGCCAGGAGCGGTGCCGGCGGGCCTCGCCGACCCCGCCGCCGCGGTGCGGACCCTGCGCGCTGCCAAGGCGGTGCTCCTCGGAGCCAGAGCTCCTCTCGACGCCTCCGTCGGGCAGGTCGTCTCGCTCGGTGAGGGCCGGGACGCGATCCCCGGCGACGGTGGTTCCGGTGTCGTGGGCATCCTGAAGTCGTTCGAGATCTCGCCCGCGGCCGGCGGGTTCACCAAGGTGCTCGGTGACACCTGGGTGTCGCTGGTCCAGTTCCGTCCCGGTGGCAGGACCTCCGCGCAGAGCGTGCTGGTCTACGGCAACACCACCGAACCCGGTGCTCCGGCGTCGAAGTCGCAGTACGCGGTGTGGGCGGCTGACCGGTTGCGCTAGTGCTGCCGGGGTCGGCGGGGTGCCTGTCAGGCAGGCGGTCCACGCGGTGGGGCGCCGGTCGACCCGCTACCAGCTCTCCTCGCGCAGAACGCCGCGCCGCTCGTAGTCGTCCTCGTTCACTGGCCTGGGCCGGAAGGGCGGCGGGGCAGGCGGGGCCCTCCCGGCGCGGCCGGCGGTCGCGGCGGGGCCGGCACCGGTTCTCCGGAGGTCGACCAGCATGCCGCCTGAGTCGACGGTCGCCTGCACGGCGTTGCCCGGCAAGGTCACGGTGTTCAGCTGTCTGGGCGTGCAGCACGGTTTCGTTGCGGCGCTTCATCTTGCTCAACCGCTCGCCGGCGGCCTCCTGCAGTGCCGCCGCCCTGGCGTCGATCGCCCGCGGGTCGAGGCCGTTCATCGGGCACCTCCCACGCCGGAGCCCACCTTGCCGGCGCCGTCGTCGGGGACCAGCGGGCTGGTGTCGACCTTCTCGGTGATCTCCTCGCTCTGTTCGGAGCCCAGGTTGAACTGGCGCGGGTCGACGTTCGCCTGCATCGCGATGGTGGGCGGAGCCGGGGAGGCCGCAGCTGGCGGCGCCACCGATGGTGCTCCACACCACGCTGACGACGGCGTTGCCGACCTTCCACCCCTGCATGTCGTCTTATGCAGACCGTGTGGTTATGCCGATCGGTCGCTGAAGTGTTGTGGCAGAACGGTTTTCGTGGGGCATGGTCGGCATGATCACAGGTGGTCGAGGAATGCCATGATCGTGTCAATGGGCTGGTAGCGGCCTGGGACGGCGGTGATCGGGGCAGTGCGGGCCAGAGCGCGTTCTTTGAACTTCGAGGTCGGCGTGGACGTAGATTTGTGTCGTGGCAACACTTTCGTGGCCGACATAAGACAGCGGCACGGCCGCAGAGCCATGGTCACCGGCGTCTCGGTCCAATTGGGCAGCCTGTTCACCCGCACGCTCGGTGCAACGAGGCACGTGGTCTCCACCGGCCGGCCTGGACCTGACCGGCGCGGCGAAAGGGCAGCTCCAGAGCGCTTCCCCAGTGTGGACGGGTGACTGGCTTGGTTGTCCGCCCGGTTGCAGGATGACCGTTGACCGGGGACCGCCGGGATACGGGAGTTGATGTTCTTGCTGTGCGTCGAGGAGATGTGGTTCAGGACCTCGTCTCGATGTGCCGTCCTGCGCCGCGCATCGAGTCGACGTTCAGGGCCTGGCGCGGACGGGACGGGTGGGCCAGACTGCTTCGATGGTTTCCGAATACGTTCAGAGCGAACAATTCCGCGGTGCTCGCATCCACCTGTGCAATCTCGCGGGCCTTGAGATCCGCGATTGCGAGGTGGACAGTCTGAAGATCGTCGACTGCTACGGCAGCGACGTCTACCTCGGTGGCTTCTTCGAGCGCCTCGTCGTCAACGACGTCGACGTGACCGCCTACGTCGAGGCTGAGCTCGACCGCCGGCACCCCGCGCGGATGCTGGCGCGGGATGCGGCGTCCCCGGAGGACTACCGGGCTGCTTGGGACGCCATCGAGACCCTGTGGGACGCGACGCTCGACCGGGCGAGGCTGTTGCCCGAGGCCAAATTGCACGAGCAGGTCGACGGCGAGTGGTCGCTGGTCGAGACACAACGGCATCTGCTGTTCGCCTGCGATGCCTGGCTCGGCAATGCCGTGCTCGAGGAGGAAGCGCCCTACCATCCGTTGGGCTTGCCCGCCGGGGGGACGCCACCCGACGCTGCGGCGAGGCTCGGCCTCACCCTTGACGCCGTCCCGACGCTCGACGAGGTGCTCGCGCCGCGGCTCGCCCGCATGGCCGCGATGCGGCGTGTCGTCGACGGGCTCACTGCGACCGAGCTCGACCGGGCGTGCGGTCGCAAGCCAGCGGACATGTATCCCGACCAGGAGTACGTCGTGCGCCGCTGCCTCAAGGTAGTGCTGAAGGAAGAAGCCGAGCACCACCGTTACGCGGTGCGCGACCTCGCAGTGCTCGAAGGTGTGTCTGAACCGCAGTAGTCGCCGAGCGATTCCCGGCCAAGTGGCGACGCGGAAGCAGCCCTTTGCGTCCGTGCCGGGCGGCGGATTCGAGATCGCCCTCTGGCTCGGCCACGAAAGTGTTGCCACCACACAGATCTACGTCCACGCCGACCTCGCGCTCAAAGAACGCGCTCTGCCCCGCACTGCACCGATCACCGCCGTCCCAGGCCGCTACCAGCCCACTGACACGATCATGGCGTTCCTCGACCACCTGTGATCATGCCGATCATGCCCCACGAAAACCGTTCTGCCATAACACTTCAGCGACCGATCGGCATAACCACACGGTCTGCACAAGACGACTTATGCCGAACTCGACATAAGTCGTCGCCCTCTTCCACGGCGGCGAGACCCTCATCGGCTTGGGCAACGAGGTCGAGCAGGTCCTCTCGCACGGCGAGGGGAAGGGCGTTGTGAGCGGTGAGAAGAGATCGCCACCGGGCAAACGGGAGAATCGGCTTTCCCGCTTGCCCCTGAAAGGACTACTTCGATCTAATTTTGTACCGGAGTCCAACTCAGGCGTCCGGGGAGCGACTTGGCCATGACCGATCCGTTCGCGACGAAGGCCACCTACGGCCAGGTCTTCGCGGTGCCGCAGTTCCGCGCCGTCTTCGCGGCCAGGCTGCTCGGCGTCATGTCGGACACCCTGCGAGCCGTCGCGCTGGCGGTGCTGGTGTACCGGCAGACCAGCTCACCGCTGCTGACCGCGCTGGCGATCACGATCAACTTCCTGCCCCAGGCGGCCGGTGGGCTGTTCCTGGCCGCGATGGCGGACCGGTTCACCCCGCGGACGCTGATCACCGCCGGGTACGCGCTGCAGTGCGCGGCCGGACTGGTGCTCGCGTTCGCCGACCTCCCGGTCGCGCTCAGCCTGCTGCTGGTCGCGGCCGTGGCGTGCCTGACCCCGATCACCACCGGGTCCACCGCCCGCGTGCTGGCGGAGGCGCTCAGCGGGGACGCCTACGTGCTCGGGCGGTCGCTGTCCTACGTCGTGGCGGTCGGCGCGCAGATGGTGGGCATGGCCGCCGGTGGCGCGCTGGTCGCGTGGCTCGACGTGGACCGGACGATGCTGGTCACCGCGGGCACGCACCTGCTCGCGGCGGTGATCAGCCTGCTGTTCCTGGCGCGCGCCGAGGCCGTCCGCACCGGGGGGACCGGCGGGTCGATCGTGCGCAGGGCCCTGCGCGGCAACGCGGAGCTGCTGCGCTCACCCGGCGTGGCCAAGCTGATCGCGGCCCAGTGCCTGCCTGCCGCGTACCTGGCCGCGACGGGCAGCCTGCTCATCCCGTACGCCGCGCTGCGCGGGTTCGGCCCGGCGCAGACCGGCGTCCTGCTGGCGGCCACGTCGGCGGGCATGCTCGTCGGCGACGTCGTGGTCGGGCGGGCGTTCGCCCCCATCACCAGGGAACGGCTCGTGCTGCCGCTGCTGCTGGTCATGGGCGCGCCGTCGCTCGCGCTCGTCGCCGACCTGCCCCACCCTGCGGTGGTCGCGGCGTACGTGGTCACCGGGGTGGGCTCCGCCTACCTGCTCGGTCTGCAGCGCCGGTTCCTCGAGGCGGTGCCGGCCGACCTGCAGGGCCAGGGGTTCGCGCTGCTGAACACCACCACGATGACCGTCCAGGGCGTCGGGCCGCTGGTGTTCGGGGTGGTCGCGGAGTTCCTGCCGACCGGTCACGCGATCGCGCTGACCGGGGTGGGCAGCGTGGTCACCACACTGCTGCTCCGGAACGTGGTCCGCCCACGCGGCTGATCCGGCGTGCGCACCGGGAGATCGGGCCGGTGTGCAACATCGACCCGCGGTCCGCGTTCCGCCGCTAGGGTCGCGTGGGTGATGATCGGCGTGAACGTCCCGAACTTCGGACCGGGCACCAGTCCCGCCGTGCTGCGCGACTGGGCGCGCACGGTCGAGGGCCTCGGGTTCGACCTGCTCATGGTGTCCGACCACGTGGTGGTGACGCCGGACGTGGCCGAGCAGTACCCGGCGCCGTTCTACGAGCCGTTCACCACGCTGTCGTGGCTCGCCGGGGTCACCGAGCGGATCACCCTCGGCACCACCGTGCTGATCGCGCCCTACCGGCACCCGTTGCTGGTGGCGCGGATGGCGGCGAACCTCGCGGACCTCAGCGGCGGGCGGCTCGTGCTCGGCGTCGGGGTCGGGTGGGCGCGGGAGGAGTTCGCGGCGCTCGGGGTTCCGTTCGAGCGCCGGGGGAGGCTCACCGAAGAGCTGGTCACGACCGTGCGGGAGGCCTGGCAGGACCAGGGGTACCGCGCGGGGAGCATCCCGATCTGGCTCGGCGGGCACAGCGACGCCGCCATGCGCCGGGCGGTGCGGCTCGGTGACGCCTGGCACCCGCTGCGGCAGACGCCCGCGGCGTGGCGGGAGTCGGTGGCACGGTTGACGGACCTCGCCGCCGAGGAAGGTCGTCCGGTGCCCGCGCTGGCACCGCGCGTCCTGCTGCGGCTCACCGACGAGCCCGGGCAGGACCGGCGGCTGGGGGAGGGCACGGTCGAGCAGGTCGTCGCCGACCTGGACCAGCTGCGGTCCGACGGGGCGCACGCGGTGGTCCTGGACCCGTTCGTCGGCGATCCGGAGGAGACGCGGCGGCCGGACGTCGCCTGGCACGCACTGGCCGCGGTACGAAAGGAGTTCCGGTGAACGAGGAGCATGTGCGACGGGCGATCGCGCTGGCGGCCGAGGCGCGCGCGGGCGGCAACCCGCCGTTCGGGTCGCTGCTGGTCGGACCGGACGGGTCGGTGCTCGCCGAGGAGCGCAACTCCAGCCTGAGCGACGACGACATCACCGCGCACCCCGAGCTGAAGCTGGCCAGGTGGGCGGCGCGGTCGCTGGACGCCGAGACGGCCGCCGGCACCACGATGTACACGAGCTGCGAGCCGTGCGGGATGTGCGCGGGGGCGCTGGCGCGGTCGGGGATCGGTCAGGTGGTGTTCGCGCTGGCGACCGAGCAGCTCAACGGGCTCAAGACCGGCGGCGGGTTCCCGGCCGTGCCCACCGACGGCCCGCACCTCTACGACGAGGCGAAGGTGCCGGTCGAGGGGTACTACCCGTAGTGCGATGCCCGCCGGGCATCGGCGTGGTTGGCTTGAGGCCGTGGAGCTGAGGCAACTGCGGTACGTGGTGGCGGTGGCCGAGCACCGCCACTTCCGGCGGGCGGCCCAGGCGCTCGGCATGACCCAGCCCTCGCTGTCGAGGCAGGTGGCGGCGGTCGAACGCGAGCTGGGCACCGCGTTGTTCGACCGCACGGCCCGCGGGGTCGTGCTCACCGCCGCCGGCGAGGTCTACGCCGGGCACGCCCGGCAGGTGCTGGAGCAGGTCGAGGCCGGTGCGACCGAGGCACGGCGGGCCGCGCGCGGGCAGACCGGGTCGGTGCGGCTCGGCTTCGTGGGGGAGGCGTTGATCGAGCTGCTGCCGTCGCTGCTGGCGCGGTTCCGGTCGGCGCACCCCGGCGTGGGCCTGGAGTGCCGGGAGCTGTCGACGGCCCAGAGCGGTGCCGCGCTGCTCGCCGGTGACATCGACCTGGTCATCTCCCGCGGCGCCCCGGCCGGAGACGGCGCCGAACGGCTGACCGCGGTCCCGGTGGCCCAGGACCACCTCATCGCCGTGTGCCACCGGGGTCATCCGTTCGCGCGGCTGCCTGCCGTCACACCGGACCAGCTGCGCGGCCAGGCGCTCATCGCCACACCGGCCGCCGACGAACCGGCGGCGGTGCGGGTGCTGGCACCGTTGCTGAGCGCGGCGAGCGGGGTCACGCAAGCCCGTGACGTGCACACGGTGATCGGGCTGGCGGCCTGCGGGCTGGGCGTCGGGCTGCTGCCGTCGAGTGCCCGGCGGCTGGTCCGGCCCGAGACCGTCATGGTCGAGGTCGACCCGCCGGTGCGGCTGCCGGATCTCACGATGGCGTTCCGCACCGCCGACGGATCGCCGCCGCTGGCCGCGTTCCTGGCGGTGACGATGGCGCACTGCCCTGGTACCGCGAGGCGGCTGGCCCGGTTGGTGCCGCGCGTTTCTGGCCGTGACGGTCGCGGACTGCCCAGGTAGTGCGAGGCGGCTGGCTCGGTTGGTGCTCACGCGTTCCTGGCCGTGACGGTTGCGACCTGTTCGCGTACTGCGAGGCGGCTGGCCCGGCTGGCGCCTGCGCGTTTCTGACCGTGACGGTTGCGGACTGCCCGCGTGCCGCGAGGCGGCTGGCCCGGTTGGTGCCTGCGCGTTCCCGGCCGTGACGGTCGCGGACTGCCCCGGCAGGCGACGCTGGGCGGCCAGTCGATGCCTGTGGAGCATCAGGCTTCGGGTTGATGGGCATCAGGGGTGCCTCGCGTGTTCGCGGCGGGTGACATGGGGTGCATGTCGATCACTTCGCAATCCGTGCGGTACGGGGTCACGCTGGCGGGCACGGGCGGTGTCAACGTGGTGCGGGCGGTGCTGGCCGAGGCCCGCGAGGCCGCGTCGCACGGCGTCGACTCGGTGTGGACGGGCCAGCGGCTCGACCACGACGCGGTCGGCCTGGCCGGGCTCGTCGGAGCCCAGGTCCCCGGCATCGACGTGGGGGTCTCGGCGGTGCCGGTGTTCGGCAGGCACCCGCTGCTGGTGGGCAGCCAGGCCCAGACCGCGCAGGCGGCCACCGGCGGCCGGTTCCACCTGGCCGTCGCCCTGGGGGCGCCACCGATCGTCGAGCAGGCGTTCGGGCTGGCGTGGGAACGGCCGGTGGCCCGGTTGCGCGAGTTCCTGACCGCGCTGGGACCGTTGCTGCGCGGCGAACCCGTCGAGTTCGAGGGCGAGCTGCTCACCGCCCGCTCGGTGCTGCCCACCCACGTGCCCGGCGCCGCCAGGACCCCGTTGCTCGTGGCGGCCATGGCTCCGCGGGCCCTGCGGGTCACCGGTGAGCTGGCCGACGGGACCGTGCCGTACCTGGCCGGTCCCAGGGCGCTCGCCGAGCACATCGTCCCACGCTGGCCGCGGCGCCGCGGGACGGCCGGCTCCGCGGGTGGTCGCCCTGGTGCCGGCCGCGGTCACCACCGACCCGGACGCCCGCCGCACCATGGCCGAGGGGCTCGCCTTCTACACCCGGTTCGCGTCCTACCGCAGGGTGCTGGAGCTCAACGGCACCGAGGACCCCGTCGACCTGGCGCTGATCGGTGACGAGGAGACCGTGGCCGCCGGGGTGCGCCGGTACGTCGAGGCGGGGGCGACCGAGGTCGTGCTGACCGCGCACCACGACCTCGACGCCGCGACGCAGAGCCGCACCCGCCGGCTGGCGGGGGAGTTGGCCCGTGCGGCCAGGAGCGTCAGCCGGTCGGGCTGATCCCCTTCACCGCCAACGCGAACAGCCGCTCGGCCGTCGCGAGCGGGTCCCTGTGGTGCTCGGTGGCCGTCACGATGCCGACCATCAGCGTGACCAGGTCGGAGACGGTGACGTCCGCGGTCGCCACGCCGTCGTCGACCGCCCTGCGCAGCAACGGTTCCGCGGCCTGCTCGATCGCGGTCGCGCACGAGTTGCCCTGCACGGGGTCGCCCTCGTAGTTCAGCGCGGTCGCAAGTCCTTTCGCCGCAACGCAGTACGTCACCACGTCGGCCAGCCACGCGAGCAACGCCTCCCGGCTGTCCGCTGTCCCGGTCAGCTCGCGCGCCCGCGCGCACAGCACCTCGATCCGTTGCCACGACACGGCTTCCAGCAGCGCGTGGCGAGTGGGGAAGTGGCGGCGCACGGTCGCCGAACCGACGCCGGCGACGCGGGCGATCTGTTCGAGCGAGGCGTTGGCGCCGTGCGTGGCGACCTCCTGCTCGGCCACGGCCAGGATGCGCCCGTGGTTGCGCCGGGCGTCGGCGCGCTGTCCATCGGCCATGACAACCTCGTGCTTGCTAAGTGGCGGGGGCCGCCATATCGTAGCGGACGAGTAAACGGCGGACCCCGCCGTTTATGTTCTCGCTGCAAGGAGGCCCACTCATGACCGCACCCGTGCTGGTGACCGGCGCGACCGGCAAACAGGGAGGCGCGGCGGTCCAGGCGCTGCGGGCGGCCGGTGTGCCCGTGCGCGCGCTGGTCCGCGACCCGGAGAGCGACCGCGCCAAGGCGCTGGGCGTCGAGCTCGTCGTCGGTGACCTGAACGACCGCTCGTCGCTCACGCAGGCCGTGCAGGGCGTCCGCTCGGTGTTCTCGGTGCAGATGGCCGCGCTGACCGAGGCGGGCTTCGACTTCGCCGGCGAGCTCGCCCAGGCCACCAACCTGGTCGAGGCCGCGCTGGAGCAGGGGGTGCCGCAGTTCATCCAGACCACCGTCGACGGCGCCGGCGAGCGGATCGAGGACGAGCTGTACCCGATCAGGGCCGCGTCCATGAACACCAAGGCCGCGATCCAGGACCGGGTGCGCGCCGCCGGGTTCGAGCGGTGGACGCTGCTCAAGCCCGGCTTCTTCATGGACAACTTCCTGCCGTCGTCGGCGTTCCTGTTCCCGCGCGGGCTTGAGGGCGGCCTGGTGAGCATGGTCAGGCCCGCCACCCGGCTGTCCCTGGTCGCCACGCGGGACATCGGCACCGCGGTGGCCGCCGCCGTCGCCGACCCGGAGCGGTTCCACCGGGTGGAGCTGGAGCTCGCGAGCGAGCACCTGTCGATGGCGGAGATCGCCGAGGTGCTCTCGCGGGCCTGGGGCGTCGACCTGGTCGCACCGGACCTGACGCTGGAGCAGGCCCGTGCCGCCGGCATGCCCGAGATGGGCGCGGGCCACGACCGGATGAACGAGACCGGGATGGCCGGCCGGCCGCGGTTCGCCACCGATCTCGGGCTGCCGCTGACCAGCTTCGCCGACTGGGCTCGCGAGCAGGTCCGTTGATCACGTCTTTTGCCGATCGCGCCGGTGGGCCGTAGCGTCGGGGGGACGTTCGGCGCGACGGAGGTGACATGGCCGAGCCCGGCACCCCTTCCATCCGGATGCGCGCCCTCGACGCCGTCACCGACGGCACGCTCAAGGAGCTCGACCTCGACAAGCTCCTGCACGTCCTGCTGGAGCGCTTCCGCGACCTGCTGGCGGTCGACACGATCACCGTCCTGCTCGCCGACCGCAGCGGCACCCAGCTGGTGGCGAGGGCGACCTCCGGCTTGGAGGAGGAGGTCTTCCAGGGCGTGCGCGTGCCGATCGGCAAGGGCTTCGCGGGCCGCGTCGCCCAGCACCGGCGACCACTGCAGATCGAGCACGTGGACGAGTCCACAGTGGTCAACCCGCTGCTGTGGGAACACGGCCTGCAGGTGCTGCTCGGCGTGCCGATGATCGCCGAGGGCGAGCTCACCGGCGTCCTGCACGTCGGCAGCACCACCACCCGCGTCTTCACCGACGAGGAGGTCGACGCCCTCCAGCTCGCCGCCGACCGCCTCGCCGTGGCCGTGTACGTCGACCGCACCCGCGCCGAACGCTCGGCGGCCGCCCTGCTGCAGGAGAGCCTGCTGCCCGGCCACCTGCCCGCCGCCGAGGGCTGGGAGCTGGCCGCCCGCTACGTCCCCGGTGCCGAGAGCGGCGTCGGTGGCGACTGGTACGACGTGTTCGACCTGCCCGACGGGCGCATGGGCGTGGTGATCGGCGACGTGGTGGGCAACGGCCTGCGCGCCGCCGTCGTGATGGGCCGCCTGCGCAGCGCCCTGCGCGCCTACGCGCTGGAGTACACCGACCCGGCCGTCGTGCTGAGCAAGCTCGACCGCAAGGCGAGCCACTTCGAGCACGAGACCATGGCCACCGTCGCCTACGCGACCATCGACGTCGCCGCCCACCGCATGAGCCTCGCGCTGGCGGGCCACCTCATCCCCGTCCTCGCCACCCCGGACACCGAACCGGACTTCGTGCGCGCCGAGGTCGGCCCGCCCATCGGCTTCGACCTCGGCAACACCGGCCGCCGCAGCGTCGAGGTGGACCTGCCACCGGGGGCCCTGGTCGTGCTGTACACCGACGGTCTCGTCGAACGCCGCGGCCAGGACCTCGACGTCGGTCTGGAACGCCTGCGCGGCGCGGTGTCCTGCACCGACCCGGAGTCGGTGTGCATCCAGGTCATGGCCACGATGGTCGGCGACCAGCCGGCGACCGACGACGTCGCCCTGGTGGCGATCCGCCGCACGGCTATCGTGGCGTGATCACGCACCCTTCCCCTTGGAAGCCAGGATGTCCGTCCACCACACCGTCATCGACTCACCGATCGGCCCGCTGACCGCGGTCGGCGAAGGCGAGGCCCTGCTCGGCCTGTACTTCGACGGCCACCTGCGCACCCCGCGCCTGGACCGGGGCCCGCGCGTCACCACCGGGTTCGACGAGGTGCGCCGCCAGCTCGGCGAGTACTTCGCCGGGACGCGCCGGACGTTCGACCTCGTGCTGGCGCCGCGCGGTTCGGCGTTCGAGAAGAGCGTGTGGGCCCTGCTGACGTCGATCCCCTACGGCGAAACGCGGACCTACGGGCAGCTGGCCGCCGAGCTCGGTGATCCCGGTGCGGCTCAGGCGGTGGGCAACGCCAACGGGTGGAACCCGATCAGCATCATCGTCCCGTGCCACCGGGTGGTCGGGTCGCGCGGGTCGCTCACCGGGTACGCGGGTGGCCTGCAGCGCAAGCGGTTCCTGCTGGAACTGGAGGAACCACCGGCGGAAGAGGACGGACGCCTGTTCTGACGTGGACGCCCAGACCGGTCGAGCCGGGCGCGACGTCCGGTCGCAGCACGAGGTTCTCGTCGTAGTCGCCACTGTTCTGCGCCCGGTACGGGACCGGCTCGGTCACCGGGATCGCCAGCAGGCGCGCCCGCAGGTCTCCGGCCGCCCGGTCACCGTCTGCCGGCGTGAACCGGTCGGCTCCCGTGACCAGCACCGGTGGGAGCACCTCGGCGCCCCCGTAGAACAACATGCCGTGCTGCAACGGGAACAGCAGCTCGTCGATCGCGCCGTGGATGCCGCGCTCGCCGTAGAACCACGCCGGCCCGCCCGTCGTCACGACTGCCAGCGCGCGTTTGCCGGCGAGGAACCCGTCGCCGTACCCGATCCACTCGCCGTTCGGCCCGCGGTGGCCGTAGGCGTACCCCTGGTGCCACACCCGGTCGAACCAGCCCTTGAGGATCGCGGGCATGCCGAACCACCACAGCGGGAACTGCACGACGATCGTGTCCGCCCGGTCGATCTTCTCCTGCTCGGCCTGGATGTCCGCGCTGACGGTGCCTTCGGCGTGCGCCTGCTTCGCGGCGTCGGCGACCTGGAACCGCCGCGCCGGGTCGTGCGCGTAGGCAGCGGCGTCGACGACGGGGTTCCAGCCCATCGCGTACAGGTCGGACACCTCGACCTCGTGGCCCTCGTCGCGCAGGGCCCGCTGGCCCGCTTCCGCGAGAAAGCCGTTCAACGAACGGGTTTCCGGGTGGGCCTGAATCCACAAAACGTTCATGACACCGATCCTGACCGCGCCGGACCCGCACGACGACCGGCCCGATGGACAACATGTGCGAGGATCGGGCCATGACCGTTTTCGCCGCCGACGGTCGCCACCGCGTCGCCGTCCTGGCCCGCGACGGGGTCCTGCCCTTCGAGCTCAGCCTCGTGCACCGGCTCTTCGGCCAGGCCCGCACCACCGCCGGCGGCGCGCTCTACGAGGTCGTGACCTGCGCCCCGGTGCCCGGCGAGATCCGCACGGACGCCGACTTCACCGTCACGGTGCCCCACGGCCCCGAAGCACTGGCCGAGGCGGACACGGTGGTCGTCCCCGGCTCCGCGGCCGACCACGACGGCTCGTTCGACCCGGCGGTGACCGCCGCGCTCGCCCGGATCCGGCCGGGCGCCCGCATCGCCTCGATCTGCACCGGCGTGTTCGTGCTGGCCGCCGCGGGCCTGCTGACCGGCCGCCGGGTGACCACGCACTGGCGCGCCTCCGAACGGGCCCGCGCGCGTTTCCCGGACGTCACCTTCGACCTCGACGTGCTCTACACCGACGACGACGGCGTCTTGACCTCGGCCGGCGCCGCGGCGGGCATCGACCTGTGCCTGCACATGATCCGCACCGACCACGGCGCCGCGGTGGCCGACGAGGTGGCCCGCGGCACCGTCGTCGCACCACACCGGGCGAGCGACCAGGCCCAGTACCTCACCCGGCCCGTGCCGCAGCCCCGCACCTCCTCGACCGCGCGGGCTCGCGAGTGGGCGCTGGCGAACCTGCACCGCCCCGTCACGCTCCGGGACCTGGCCGCGCAGGAAGCCACCAGCACCCGCACGTTCACCCGCCGCTTCCGCGACGAGCTCGGCACCTCACCGGGCAGGTGGCTGGTGCGGCAACGCGTGCGCCGCGCCTGCACCCTCCTGGAGTGCACCGACCTGCCCGTCGACGAGGTCGCCGCCGCCGCTGGGTTCGGCACCGCGGGTTCGCTGCGCCTGCACCTGCAGGCCGAGCTGGGGGTGTCACCGACCGCGTACCGCGGCACGTTCCGCGGCCGCACCTGAGCTCGCGGGAACGCCTACCATCCCAGGCGGACAGTCGGCCGCGCCGGAGGAGGAACCTTGACCCGCCACACGTTCACCACCGCGGTCGAGCTCAACGGCAAGACGGCGACCGGGAGGCGGCGGGCGTCAGCGCCGGCGACACCGTCGAGGTGACTCTCGAACCCGACTTGGCCGAACGCACCGTCGACCTGCCCGACGACCTGGCGGCGGCACTCGACCGGGTTCCGGCGCTCCGCGCCGCGTTCACCGCGCTGTCCTACAGCAACCAGCGGCAGCGGGCAGAGGCGGTGGCGGCGGCGAAGCAACCTCAGACCCGTGCGCGGCGGATCGAGAAGATCATCGCGGAGCTGTCCTGACGCGCACGTCCTCCCAGGCGAGGTCGGTGGTGCCGCGTTGTTCGCCGATGAGCCACCGCTCACGCCTTGTCGTGGATCGTCACCGCGTACCCGTCCGGATCCGCGAACACGAACGTCCGGCCGAACGGCCCGTCGAACGGCGGCGTGACCACCGGAACGCCCGCCGCCACCAGTCGGTCGTGCACCCCCTGCGCGTCCTCCGCGTGCAACCACAACGCGACCCCGGCTCCCAAAGGTGCCGCGTCCAGATCCACCCCCGGCAACGCCTCACGCACCGCGAACGGAACAGGCGTCGTGCCGAACACCACCGCACCGGGTGGGCTCGGCACCCTGCGCAACCCGAGCTGCGTCTCGTAGAACTCCGCCGCCCGCTCCAGGTCACGCACCTGCAGTGCGAGGAAGTCGGGTCCGGTCACAGTCATGAGCAGTTCCTCTCGTATGTCAATGTGCTGACATCGAGAACGGTATGTCATGATGCTGACATGGGTCAAGCCGAGGTGGTCGGACCGCTGGACTCTGCGGTCGGGTACGCGTTGAAGCGGGCAGCAACGGCACTGCGGTCCGCGATGGACACGGCACTGCGACCGGTGGACCTGACCGTGCCGCAGTACTCCTGTCTCGAAGTTCTGTCCCAGCGGCCCGGACTGTCCAACGCGGAGCTCGCGCGGGCCGTGTTCGTCACCCGCCAGTCGATGAACCTGGTGCTGCGCGGACTGCAGGACCGCGGGCTCGTCACGCGTCCCGAGACCGCGCCGCACGGCCGGGCGTTGCCCAGCGAGCTCACCGACGCCGGCCGTGCCCAGTTGCGCGCCGCCAGCACCGCGGTCCGAGCCGTCGAGAAGCGGATGCTCGAACCGCTGTCCGAAGCACAGCAGGACAGGTTGCTGCAGGACCTCGTCGCGTGTGTCGACGCACTCAGCGCAACGCCGAGCGAAGATCAGGCCGAGTAGCTCGCGCGACGGGCCAGGGCCGCCGCTGCGGCGAGGGCGGCGGCGGTGGCGCAGAGAACGCCCGCGGCACCCGCGCTGACCGCGATGGCGCCGACCGCGCTCGGGATCACCACCTGGCCGAGCCGGTTCCCGGTCAGCCGCAGGGACATCGCGCGGCCGCGCAGGCCCGGTGGGGTGGAGGTGGCGAGCCAGGCCATCGTGAGCGGCTGGCCGACGCCCAGGCCGAGGCCGAGTGCGACGACCAGGCAGGCCGTCGCGGCGGGTGGGAGGGGCAGGGCGAGGGCGGCCATCGACAACGCCGACAGGACCGTGGTGCCGATCATCAGGCGCCGCCGGCCCAGCGACGTGACCAGCTTGCCGAGGAAGAGGCGGGACGTCATCGACGCGACCGCGCGCAGGGTCAGCAGCAGGCCGATGAAACCCGCGGAGAGCGCGCGGTCGGTGCCGAGCACGGGCAGGTAGACCAGCGTGATGTCGACGGCGGCGAGCACGACGCAGCTGACCAGCAGCGCCTGCGGCAGGCCCGGTAGCCGGACGAGGCCGCGGATGCCGCCTGTCTCCTGCTCGCGCGACTCGGCCGGTCGGGGCGGCATGCGGAGGAAGAGCGCGCACAGGGTGAGAACCAGGCCGATGCCGATCGCACTGGCGAACAGGGCGCCGGTCGCGGGCACCGCCTGTCCGCCGCCGGCCAGGATGATCAGGCCAGGACCGAGGGCCTGGCCGAGCGAAGCGGCGAACGTGTAGTAGCCGAACGCGGCGTCGAACCGGTCCGGCGGGGCGGCGTTGGCGACGGCGGCCTGCTGGCCCACGACGCAGAACAGGTGGCCGGTGCCCAGCACGACGACCCCGGCGGCCAGGCCTGCCGTCGTCGAGCCGGCGAACGTGAGCACCGCGGCCGACGCGGTCATCAGCAGTGCGCCGGCGATCATCACCCGCCGCTCGCCGAACCGGTCGGTCGCCTGGCCGGAAGGCGCCGCGAGCAGCAGGGGCACCAGCGCGAACGACGCGGCCAGCGCGCCCAGCCACCCGCCGGGGACGTCGAGCTCGATGGCCCGGTAGGTGACGGCCGGTCGCAGGACGAACGTGACCATCTGCGCCAGCACCGAGTGCGCGAGCAGCAGGACGAGCAGGCGCCGTCCCGGTGTGCCGGTCACCGTGCGTCCGGTGTGGACAGTCACCGCGCCGGCTTCGCGGGTTGTGTCATATGACCTCCTGGTCGCTCCCTATAGGTTATAACCTGTGCGGGAGTGCAGCGGACACTGCTTCCCGGTAGGTGGGACGTCCTGCGGTTCGTTCAGGCTTGGGTGCGCTCGTCCACGAGCCACGCCGCGACTTGGTGCAGCTTCATGTTGGCCGCCTGAGAAGCCTCCACGAGCATGCGGAACGCACGGGCCGCGTCGATGCCGTGGCGTTCCATGAGAATGCCCTTGGCCGTGGAGATGATGTCCCGGTTCTCGATGGCGATGCTGAGCTGCGCTTCCCGTTGCGCGCCGACCAGCGCGATCGCGGCATGGGCGGCGAACAGGTGCCCGTCCTCTTCCGTGCGCTGGTCGAAGGCGTTGACGCGGCTGGAGTAGAGGTTGAGCGCGCCGAGCGTGCGGTCGGTCACGAAGAGCCGGTAGGACAGCAACGAGTGGATGCCGTGGTCAGCCGCGGCCGGCCCGAACCGGGGCCAGCGAGCCTCGTCCACGAAGTTGCCGACGCGGTAGGTCTGGTGCTCGGCGATCGCGTCGACGCACGGTCCTTCCTGGAGGTCGTACTGCAGCTGGTCGATGGTCTCGACGATGCCGCTGCTCGGCGCGACGGTGTGGACCTTGCCGTTCTCGACCAGCGAGACGCCGGCGTGTTCGGCACCTGCGATGTAGTCGACGGCGGCCTTGACGATCGCGAGCAGTGTCGCCTCGACGTCCGGCTCGGCTTGCAGGGTCCGCGCGACGCCGCTGAGCGTCTCGGCGAGTCCTCTGAAGCTGCCGTCAGTCACGGCCATGACGCCCTCCACCACCGGATCAACCATTCTCGCGATCGTCTACCCCGCGGGACCGCGGCCCCAAACGCAGCCCGCTTCGGGCCGAGGTACGCCCGAACGGGGGCGAGCCGGCCACCGCAACTCCTGGTCGACAGGCAGCAATCCCGCGCATTCCTCCCCGGTCGTGCCGTCACCAGCGTCGTGATCATGAGCAACTACGACGTGACGGCCGAGTCGACGGCACCTCGCTCGGCGGTGTGGGCCCTGCTGCTGGACCCGCGGAGCGGGCCGGCGTCGGGGCGACGTGCGCGTTCCGCACCGGTGATGTCGTCACGAAGGAGCGCATCACGGCTCTCGACCCTGAGCGCCGGTTCGGCTACGAGGGTGTCGAGATCCCGTTCATGTCGGACTACGACGCGGTGGTGGAGCTGCAGGAGCTGCCGGGCGGAGGCACCCGGATCCACTGGCACGGCACCTACGAGGTGGTCGGCGAGGCGATGCGCGAGACGTTCCCCGGCTACCTGAGGGGCTTCATGCAGGACATGGCGAACGGCCTGGCCGCGTACGCCGCGGTTCACCGGCCCGTCTCGGGGTAACCGCACGGGGACCCCGACGGAGGAGTACGGAGCATGCAGAACGCACTCGGACAGCGCACCTGGGTGATCGCGGAGGGGCACATCCCCGGCAGCGGCCACGGCGATGGACCGGCCCTGGAGAGCCACGAGACCGCGTGCATCCTCAACGCGTCCGACACCGACGCCCAGGTGGAGATCACCGTCTACTTCACCGACCGGGAACCCGTCGGCCCCTACCGGTTCACGGTGCCCGCCCGCCGCACCCGGCACCAGCGGTTCAACGACCTGACCGACCCGGAGCCGATCCCGCGGGACACCGACTTCGCCACGGTGGTGCACAGCGACGTGCCCGTCGTGGTGCAGCACAGCCGTCTCGACTCGCGTCAGGCCGAGCTGGCACTGCTGTCGACCATCGCCTGGCCGGCCGGCTGACCTGGCGATGGCGTGCTCTGATCGGGCGATCATCGAGCGTTCGCGCTTCAGGTGATCGGTTTCGTGAAGTAGTGATCCGGTTGAACGCGCTGAATGTCGAGGTGCTGCCGCAAACACGTGCAAGGCAGACTCCTGAACACGACTGTGCCGGGAGGCGCTTTGTCCGACGACCTGGGTGTGCTGACCGCGATCTACCAGTCCGACCGCGCCGACCGTTCGACGACGCTGACCGTCAGCCTCGCCACGATGGGCGCGGCCGTGACGTACCTCGTCGGCACGATCGCCTTTTACGACAAGCTGGACCTCCTCGGCTGGGCCATCTCCCTGCTCCCGTTCCCGCTCGTCTGCATCGCCGCCTTCCACGCGGTGCTGCTGAACCTCGCCGCTGTCCGCGCCCGGTCGATCCTCACGCTCGAACGAGCCCTCCTCGACCGGATGACCGGGCCCGACGCCTCGTCGCTCGATCGCGGTGAGATCGGGGTGACCGCGAGCGAGAAGGCGGGCAACCTGCACACCGCCCACCCGGCCCAGCGCGCGGCGATACTCATCGCCTATGGCGGGGTCGGGACCATCTACCTCGGGTACATCGGCCTGATGCTCGTCAAGGCGGCACCGCACCTGTCCGGGTGGATCGCGGTTCCGGCTGCCGGCTACGCGTCACTGCTGGTGCCGGTCGCACTCGCCTGGCGGCACAGCACGGCGAACTTCGACTTCGAGCACGCCGGACGTGGCCGGCGTCGCGGTGCCGGCAACGCACCGAGGCGCTGACCGGCGGGTTCGACCTCGAAAGGTGCGCGGTCCGCACGAGAACAAGCCGCCTGGAATCTTTCATGCATTCGGGTGGTGCCATAGCGGTTTCGCATCGGCGGTTCGGCTGCGTGCACTTGTATGGCGATGGGGAGGTGCCGTGAAAGCACTGAATCAAATCCTCACCACTCGGGAGCCATTCGGTCCGGCGGACAGCGAGAGCGTGTTCGAGGCCGGTCTCGTCGGTGTGGACCAGTTGTTCGACCGTTCCAACCTGATCTACGCGCAGGCCATCGGCGCGAGCCGCCCGACCTACATCATCGGCCGCAAGGGCGCGGGCAAGACCGCGTTCCTCTTCGGTTCCACGATGAGCAACAGCGTGCGGGCGTTGCGCACCGCGACGGTCTACCAGTGGATGGCCAGCGTGATCCGCCGCTGGACCGAGGTGCGCGGGCCGCTCTTCGTCGACCAGGCCGCGGACATCTGGGAGGCCGTGTTCGAGCAGGTCGCGCTGTTCCACGTGCACGACACCGCGCAGGAGAACGACCCGGTGAACGAGCTGCAGGACGTCTGGGACCACCTGGACCGTCCCGAGCACACCGACGCGACCAAGGTCACCGAGCGGTTCCTCGCCGAGCTGCAGCGCCGGATCGCCAACCGCGACCTCATCGGCCTGAACGAGATCATCGGCGACATCACGCACGGTGGCGTCACGTTCGACCAGGCGCGCCGGGCGATGCGCGCCATCCTGCAGAAGCGGCAGCAGTCGCTGGTGATCGTGATGGACAACCTCGAAGACCTGCACGCGAGGCTGCCCGAGCTGCGTGACGTGCTGTCCGGCATGTTCCGCTGCGTCGGCAGGGTGATCCTCGGCAACGACGCGTTCGGCGTGCAGATCTGCCTGCCGAGCGAGCTCTTCGACCAGATCCACGAGATCTCCACCGCGCCGGAGAAGGACTTCCGGGGCAGCTACCTCACGATCTACTGGACCGCCAAGGAACTCCTCAAGCTGGCGGACAACAGGTTGGGCCTCTACCTGGGCACGCACCACCCGGAGCAGTACGGGGAGCTGCTGAAGAAGGCGGCGGGCAGAGAAGAGCCGCAACTGCTTCGAGCCGCGTTGCCGCCGCGCATGACCAGCGGGCTCGGAGCCGAGGAGGACCCGCTCGCCTACCTGCTGCGGCACACCCAGCTGCTGCCGCGGCACCTGATCGAGATCCTCAACAGCGTGTTCACCGCACCGGTGGACGGGTCGGCGCCGTGGGCGGTGACCGAGGAGGCGATCCGCAGCGGTACCCGGCGAGCGGAACGCATGGTGGTCAACGGGATCTTCGCCGCGCACCAGGCGTCGTTCCCGCTGGCGCGCGAGGCGCTGGTCCGGTTGTCGGACCGGCTGGGCATCTGCTTCGCCGCCAAGGACCTGCACCGGGTGTTCAACCGCGAGGGCATCCGCAAGGCGACCGGGATGGAGTTCGGCGAGTTCCTGCCGATGCTGTTCACGTTGGGAGCGCTCGGAGTGCGGTTCGACGAGACGGCGCGCTACAACAAAGCGCACTTCCAGTACACGTTCGACTCGAACCTCACGACGGAGGAGGACACCGACTTCCTGTGCTTCCACCCGTTGTTCACCCGGTACCTGCACGAACGGTCGTTGCCGAAGCTGCGCAGCAAGAACGCGAAGGCCACCTACCCCCACGGCTGCGACCCCGCCGACGAGGACTACCGGGTCTCGCTGGGGTACACGGCCATGGCGATGCGAGGCTGACATGGCACTGGGGCACGGCGGTCGCAGCCTGCCGAACGTGGGGTCCGAGTACGTCGAGGACCCGCCGGAGGGGATGCGGATCGGGATCGCGTTGTCCGGTGGGGGAATCCGCTCCGCGGCGTTCAACCTGGGTGCGATGCAGGCGTTGCAGCGACAGCACGTCCTGGAGCGCGCCGACTACCTGACCGGGGTGTCGGGCGGCAACTACGTCGCGAGCGCGCTGACGATCACCGGGGCCTACAGCGACCCGGACACGGACAACGGGAAACCCCACTGGAGCAACGGTTCCGTCGAGGAACGCTACCTGCGCCAGCACACGAACTACCTGGCGCCGGGGCGGGTCGGCAGGTTGTGGCTCGCGCTGAGCATGGTCTACGGCTTCATCCTCAACTACCTGCCGTTCGTGCTCTGCGCGTTCATCGGAGGGCGGCTCACGGGGTGGGCGCTGAACCTGCTCGGTCAGCCGCTGGAACAGTTGCGGCTGAACGGTCTCGCCCTGCCCGCGTCGCCGATGCTGACGGTGCTGCTGATCGCCGCGGGCGCGCTCTCGGTCACGGCTGTGCTGCTGGTGGCCTACCGCAGGTTCAACGACATCCGCCGGTCTCCCCGCAACTACGGCGAGACGCGGTCCGAGGGAGTGGCCGCGAACCTGGTGACGCTGGTCTGCGTGATCTCGGTGCTGCTGGTGCTGCCACTGCTCGCCTCGCTGTACGGCACCGTCTCCGCCGCGCTGATCCCCCTGCTCTTCCCCGAGCAGCCGGAGACCTTCGACACCACGCAGGGCCGGATCGCGATCGCCGCGGTGTGGCTGGTGCTGTCGCTGGTGCTGGCCATCGCCGCGCTCGCGCTGAGCCGCCGGTTCCGCGCCCTGCGGCTCATGCTGGTGCTGTCCGGCCTCGGCAGCGCCGGTCTGCTGCTCGTGCCCCTGTTGTCGTCGCTGGAGTACGCCGCGCGGGTCGGCATCCGCAGTGCCGGCGACCTGCTCGGCGTGCTCATCGCGATCGCCGTGGTCGGCTTGATGGCGATCAAGGTGCACAACCGCCGCTACTCGATGCACCTGTTCTACCGCGAGCGGCTCAACAGCGTGTTCGCCCTGCGGCGCAGGACGGACGAGGGCGGCAACGTCGTGTGCGAGCCGATCGGCTACGACGAGCGCCTCTACTTCTCCAAGGTGGGGTGCAAGCTCGGCGCGAGCGGACGCAGGATGCCCAAGCTGATCGTGTGCTGCGCGGTCAACCTCACCAGCGACGAGGTGCCGGTCGGCCGGTTCGCGGAGTCGTTCACCTTCGAGCACGACCAGAGCGGCGGTGGCCTGTTCGGCCGCCGCGGCACCGACTGGTACGAGGAGCAGGCCGGCCTGCCGGGCACGCAGCTCACCCTGCCGTCGATCATGGCCGTCTCCGGCGCCGCCCTGTCACCGCTGATGGGCAGGTTCACCTATCCACCGCTGCGCTTCCTGATGGCACTGACGAACGTCCGCCTGGGCGTCTGGATCAAGAACCCCCTGCACCCGCGATGGGAGCGCAAACCCGAGCCACCGCGCGGCTGGGCCGGCCGCCTGCGGGCCTCCGTGCGCGACGGCTGGCACGAACCAGGCGCCTGTACGTGCTGCGCGAGGCGTTGGGCGCCACCAAGTCCACCCACCGCTTCATCTACCTGACCGACGGCGGGCACTGGGAGAACATGGGCCTGGTGGAGCTGCTGCGCAGGCGGTGCACCCACGTCCTGTGCTTCGACGCGAGCAGCGATCCCACCGGTGCCGGCCTGGACATCGGCCGCGCCATCGCCTTGGCGCGCAGCGAGCTCGGCGCGGACGTCGATCTCGACCCGCGCCCGACGATGCCGGGAGCGGACGGCATGAGCGAGGTCATGGCCGTGCGGGGCACGGTGAAGTACCCGGACCAGGACGGTGAGGCCAAGCTGATCTACGGCAAGGCGGTGCTCACCCGGTCGGCCAGCTGGGACCTGCACGCGTTCAAGGCGCGGGAAGGCCGGTTCCCCAACCACTCGACCAGCCGGCAGATGTTCACCGACGAACAGTTCGAGGCCTATCGGCGCCTCGGCTATGAGGCGGGGACGGAAGCGTTGGGGCTGCTGAACATCCCGGAAGCGCTGCTACGCCCGGTGCACATCGTGCTCAGCTGAAGGGGCCGGCGGCCAGCGCTTTGCGCGCCTTGATCACTGAGGGACAACGGCGGATCCGTGCCAGGCCGGCCAGATCTGGATGAGCCACCGTTCGACGCCTTCAGCGAAGCTGGCAGGATCGTTGGCTTCCACGGCTTCGATGTCAGCTCGGCCGCTGACGTGAGCCCGGACGTGGTAGGTGTTTGCGGCGGGCACTCGGAGAGTGTGGCAGCCCGTCGCAGCTGTGATCGACCACAGCTGGAGCTCCGTGCCGTCCATCGAGAAAGTGGAATCGCCGGTGGCGTCGAACGGTTCGTCGTGCATCGGCGGTCGATCGGCCCACAGCTCCACCCGGACGGCTGGGTAGTGGTCGCTCTCAGCGCTGCGGAACAGCACCCCTCCGCGACCACCCACCAGCAACCAGTCGCCGGCGGGAACCGGTGCTTCTGCGGCGCCGTGCAGGCGGGCCAGGTCCTGGAGGCAGAACTGTCCGTACTCGACGACGACGGTGTCGTCGATCGCGGAGAGCGGGGCATCCGGCGCGCCAGTCACACCCGGCAGTGTAGTGGCTTGACGTGTGGCTCAGCGGTGGGAGCAGCTGTCAGCAGTGGACGCGGCGCTCAGCCGAGATCGCGCTGCGCGGGAGCGCTGGCATCGATGACCCGTCCCAGGCGCGGTGGCGCTGGAGGAAGACGTCAACGCTCTGGACGCAGCTTCCGAAGCCCCTGCCGTGCGCCCAGCCCGGCGTCTGGGTGGGTGGGGCGGCGCTGTGGCACGCCAGGACACCCGGTGCACTGGACTCCGTCACCGGAGTGGCGCCGGCCGCGGAGCTCATGAGCGCCAGAGCCGCGCCGGTGACCGCAGCCACCTGGACGAAACGACGAATCATTGCTGGTTCCCCTCAGATTCGGACATGTCGAAGGAACAACGCATCGCTCGCTGTTGGCCGCAGCAGTGGACTGCAGCGAAGGTGCAAAGCCGGGTAACGACTCCGGCGTTGTCCGTGGCAAGGCGTTGTGCGCGATCCTGGTGTCTGGCAACCGAAGGCGTCGAGGCGGTGAAGTCCTGGCTTAACACCGCTGGCAGCATGGTCGCCGTGCACCGAATCCACTTCACGGCCGCTGACATCGCGCGGACCCGGCTGCCCACCGGGACGAGCCGCGTGACGGAGACGTTGTTCGCTCTTCGTGCGCTGCGCGGCTCCGGGGACGGTTTGGCAGCCTGGCGTGCCGAGGTGCGCAAGCAGATGCGGCCGTGGTTCCGGGTGCTCGGCGCGATCTCACCGCCCGCCGAGCCGTGCCTGGACCTGATCCCGCTGATGGGGCCCGAACTCGATGACGACGTCCTGCTCAGCCGTCCGGTCAGCGCGGTGAGAGAGGAGCTCCGCTGGTTCACCCGCGGCGCTCGTGCTCTGCCCGCGGTCCTGCGCGGACTTGACGACGACCTCGGCGTCCGCGCACAGGTCCTCCAGGCGCTTCGCGGGTTCCACGACATCGCGATCAAGCCTGCCTGGGCGACCGTCGAAGCGGCGTTGCACGCCGACCGCGCCCGGCAGGCGCGCCAGATGACCGCGGGCGGGGTGGGCCTGCTGCTGGAGACCCTGCACCCCTCCATGCGGTGGGACGGCACGACGCTCTCGATCGAGGACACCCGCACCGTCGACACCGAGCTGGGCGGACAGGGCATCGAGGTCGTGCCGTCCTACTTCCTGCGGAAACCGGTGCTGCGGGTCGACCTCCAGGACCGCGGGCGCGTCACCCTGGCCTACCCGGCCGCGGTCGCCGGCGCCGCGGGTGAGCGGTCGCCGCGGCTGGACAGGCTGCTGGGCCGGACCCGTGCCGCGGTCCTCGCCCGGATCGCGCAGGGCGCCGCGACCACGAGCGAGCTCGCTCGACACGTCGGCACCTCAGCGGCGGCGGTGAGCCAGCACACCGCGACCCTCCGAGCCTCCGGGCTGATCACCACGAGCCGCCATCGAGGCACGGCCAGCCACACGCTCACCGCCACCGGTGCGAACCTGCTCGCTCAGAACGAGACACAAGCCTGACACCGTCGTACACGCCTCTCCGAGTGGGCGGGAGCAGCAGTTTGCCCGAGGCCGAGGCACGTGCGCCGGTGTCCACGCCCTGTGCCTGGGTCAGCGGAGGCCGGAACCAGGGGTCGGTGTCAGCCGCACCGTGGTCTCGGCCTGCCCCAGCAACGCCGACACCGTGTCGACGACGGCCGGGCAGCGGGGATGGCCGTGGACGGCGGCCAGGACCCGTTCGCGGTCTGCGGCGTCCTCGAACCGGCGGATCCAGACGAAGCTGTCCTCGTCGTCGGCCGCGGTGAACGAGCCGACCACGGTCATGCCCGTCTCCTGGTGCAGCGGGATGACGGTTTCGTCCATGTACTGCGCCAGTTCGGCGCCGAGGCCGGTGCGGGCGTGTTCGGTGCGGATCTCGTAGAACATCGTGGTTCTCCTGGGAAGTCAGGACGTGCGGGCGGCGGCGAGGGCGTAGACGTCCGGGGAGCCTTCCCACGGGCAGGTGCGCTGCACGGTCCAGTGGGTGATCAGCCAGCGTTCGGAGAGTCTGCGCAGTGTGAGTCGCCAGTAGCCGCGCATCGTGCAGTGGTCGACGACTCCGGGGTCGGTGGGGACGTGGTGGTAGGCGACGACGTGCACGCGGCACTCGGCGTTGTCGTCGGACAGGTGCAGTTCCAGGTTCGAGGCGGAGTGGTGGGTGCTGTCGAAGCCGGTGAGGGTGGTGCTGGCGAGGGCGACCAGGTCGGTGGCCGTCATGGGGGCCGGTGGTGTGCCGAAGTGGTGGGTGGACAGGTCCAGCACCACCTCGTCGGCGAACAGCCGGCGCAGGGCCGGCCAGTCCTTGTCGTCCTGGGCGTGGGCCAGGGCGGTGACGACGTCGGCGATGGCCGCGCGGGCGGCGAGGTCGGTCATGGTCACGCCTCCGGGCGGTCGATGAGGGGGAGCACGAGGCGGCTCGGGTGTGCCGGTCCGTGGTGGACCTGGTTGACGGCGACGGTCAGGGCGTCGTCGGTGGCGATCGTGCCGCCGGTGTTGGTGTTGCGGTCGTAGCGGGGGAAGTTGCTGCTGGAGACCTCGAGACGGATGCGGTGGCCCGGCAGGAAGACGTTCGAGGTGACGCCGAGGTCGAGGGTCAGCTCGTAGGCCGCGCCGGGTTCCATCAGCACCGGTTCGGTCAGCGAGTGGCGGTAGCGGGCGCGCTGGATGCCTTCGCACAGCAGGATCGCCTTGCCGTCGGGGTGCACGTCGACGAGCTTGCCGGTGAAGTCGGTGTCCGGTGCGGAGCTGGAGACGTGCAGCACGAGGGTGACGTGGCCGGTCACCTCGACCGGGTCGGTCAGGACCGCGGTGGTGAAGCAGAGCACGTCGTCGCGTTGCTCGACCGCCGCCTGGTCGGCCGGGCCGGGGTAGGCGGCCAGCACGGTGCCGCCCAGGGTGGGAACAGGGCGGCGCGGGTCGTAGAGGAAGGTGTCCGTCGCCCCCACCGGCACGGCGTCACGGGTCAGGACTCCGTCGCCGGTGGCGGTGTTGGCGCGACCGCCGCCGTCGAGGAAGAAGTCGGTGTAGCGGGTGTCGGGCAGAGGCCAGTCCTCCTCGTCACGCCACCGGTCGGCGCCCATGACGAAGATCCGGACGCGGTGGGTGTCGTCGGACGGGTGGCCCCGCACCCAGCGGTCGAAGAACCTCAGGTGCTCGCCGGTGACGTCGGCGGCCTTGATGCTGCCCGCGAGGCCGAACGACCGGTCGGGGAACGTGCCGAGGTCGGCGCCGTCGGGGTGTGCCCACGGCCCGATGACGAGCCGCTGGCCGTCGCGGGCCGCCTCGCTGCCGCCGTGCTCGCGCATCATCGTGTACGACCGCACGGTTTCGCCGATGAACACGTCGTACCAGCCGCCGACCTGGAGTGCCGGGGCCTTGATGCTGCCGCAGTGGTCGATCGCGGCGACCTCCTGCCAGAAGGCGTCGCGCTCGGGGTGGCCGAGCACGTCGCCGAACCACGGGAGGTTGCGCAGCACGGCGTCCCGCCCGGACAGCGGCAGGTCGTGCGACCCGGAACCGTCCACACTGGACAGGAGCGCGTGGGCGTCGGCGGGGTCGCCGCCGGTGGGGTCACGTCGCAGGGTGCGCAGCGCCGAAAGCGTGCTCCACGTGAGCACGGTGTCCTGGGACAACGCACCGCCGGGGGAGTACCACGGTGCGCGGTACAGGTCGGCGGAGCTCATCACGGGCGCGATCGCTCGCAACGCCGGTGAGTCGTGCACGGCGGCGAGCCATTGCGTGAAGCCCATGTACGACCCGCCCCACATGCCGACGTTGCCGTCGCACCAGGGCTGTTCGGCCAGCCACGTCAGGGTGTCGTCACCGTCGTGGCCCTCGTGGGTGCCCGGTTCGAACGTTCCCGGCGAGCGGGACGTGCCGCGGACGTCCTGGGCCACCACCGCGTAGCCGGCTTCCACGAACGCGAACACGTCCGGCAGCTTGGGGTTGCCGTACGTCCCGGCGTCGTCCTTGCCGTAGGGCGTGCGGATCAGCAGGACGGGGAAGGGGCCGGGACCGTCGGGTCGCCACACGTTCGTGGTGAGCGAGATACCGTCGCGCATCGGCACGGCCACGTCCACGTCGACGGAGAAACTCATGCCCGCACCTGCTCCTGCTGCACCGAGTCCTGCGCGGGCGCGGTCATCCAGTGGCTGAACGCCGCGTAGTGGTGCGCGAACTCCTGCGGCGTGGGGGAGTGCTCGACCGCGGCGGACAGCTCCGCGACGCGGGTGTACCGCGGGATCCGGTCGGCCTGGTAGGTCTGCAGGGCGCCGGGAACGTCGACGGCGGAGCCGAGCAGCCGGCCGAGCAGGGCGGCGTCCTCGATGCCCAGCGTCGCTCCGGCGGTGATGTGCGGTGACATCGCGTGCGCCGCGTCTCCGACCAGGGCGACCCGCGCGGAGACCCAGTGCGGCAACGGAGGTACGAGCATGATCTGGTTGTGCAGGATCACCTCTTCCGGCGTCGCGGTGATGAGCCGGGTCAGCACCCCGTCCTCGTCGTCCTCCAGGTGGCGGGCCCGTTCCAGCGCCTGGTCGCGGCGGGTTCCGGTCAGCGGCGGTGACTTGAACTGGTTCACCAGCCAGTAGACGCTGCCGTCGTGGGTGCGCACGTACCCGCCGCGGCACCCGTTGGTGCCCAGGATCAGGCGGTTGCCGGGCACCGTGACGTCACCGGCCGGGACGACCGCGCGCCAGACCTGGTGACCGCGGTGTTCCTCCGCCGGGGTGCCGGGCACCAGCTGCGCCCGCACCGCGGAGTACGCCCCGTCCGCTCCGACGAGCACGTCGGCTTCCTCGCTGCTGCCGTCGGTCAACCGGACGGTGACACCGCCGGCGTGTTCCTCGTACTCGCCGAACCCCGTGCCGAGACGGATGTTCTCGTGTCCCACCGCGTCGGCGAGCAGGTCGTTCAGCTTCGCCCGGTGCACCAACAGGTACCGGTGGTCCTCCACGTCGAACTCGGGGGTGTCCAGCAGGTTCCCGGCCGGGTTGTGGAAGTACATCTCGCTGGGCTTGCCGATCGCGCGCACCTGCTCGCCGATGCCGAGCTCGTCGAACACCGCCAGCGCGTTGGCCCACAGTCCCAGCCCGGCCCCGGCCGCGCGGATCTCCGGTGCCTGCTCGCACACCACCACGTCGATCCCGGCCCGGCGCAGGGCGATGCCCGTCGTCAGCCCGACGATCCCGGCACCGATCACCACAGCCCGCGTCATTCTGTTCTCCTCCAACGATTTCTTCTTGTCACCGACAGTAGGAGCGACACCGGATTAACTCCAGTGCAACTCTGGCAAGCAAACATTTCGGATGTGATAATCGGCGAGTGGACTACATCGATCTGAACCTGATCGAGGCCTTGGACGCGCTGCTCGCCGAGAACAGCGTCACCAAGGCCGCCGCCCGCCTGCACACCTCGGCGCCGATGAGCCGGGCGCTGGCCCGGCTGCGGCGGACCTTCGACGACCCGCTGCTCGTGCGCGCCGGGCGTGATCTCGTGCCCACGCCACGGGCGTTGGAGCTGCGCGGTGAGGTGCACGCGATCGCGTCACGGGCACGAGCGTTGTTCGCGCCGTCCACGACCGCCGACCCGCGGACCGCCGTGCGCATGTTCGACCTGCAGGTCACCGACATGCTCTCCACGACCTTCATCCCGTCGCTGATCGACGACCTGCGCGAGCAGGCGCCCGGCATCTCGCTGCGCCTGCGGCCGGAGAGCCTGGAGGACGTCCCGGCCCTGCGCGAAGGCCTGGTGGACCTGGAGATCGGCAGCATCCGGCCCGGTGACTCGGAGATCCACTCGGAAGCGCTCGTCACCGAGACGCTGATCGGCGCGGTGCGGCCAGGGCATCCGCTCGCGAAGGCGAAGAACGTGACGCCGCAACGGTTCGCCGCCGCCGATCACATCGTCGTGTCACGGCGTGGCCGGGCACACGGCCCGATCGACGAGCAGCTGGCGGAGCTGGGACTGAGCCGGCGCGTGGTGGCCGTGGTGCCGACGTTCGCGAGCGCGCTGTTCCTGGCCTCGGAGACCGACGTCGTCTGCATCGCGCCCGCCAGGCTGGCGCGGCGGATGCTCGACACGCTGGGGCTGCGCACGTTCCCGGTTCCCGTGGAGCTGCCGGCCGTGACGGTCGGCATGGCGTGGCACCCGCGCAACCACCACGACCGCACGCACCAGCTGCTGCGCGAGCGCACCCGGCACATCATGGCCGCCGCCGCTGAGGGGGTCAGTCGATGACCGGGTCCGGCGCGGCCGTGTTCCGGCGGTGGCGCGCGCGGCGCACGACCTCGATGAACCCGGTCACCACCAACGCGAGCCCGACGCCGACGGCGATCGCCAGGAGCGTGTTCTCCTGGAACAGGACACCGCCGAGATAGCCGGTGAGCGCGGTGTAGGTGCTCCAGGACGCCGTGGCGAACGCGACGAACAGCACGTACTTGCGCAGCGGGAACCCGACGAGCCCGGTGGACAGGGTGGCCAGGTACCGCCCGACCGGGATGAACCGCGTGGTCACCAGGATGAAGCCACCGCGGGCGTCGAGCTCACGGGCGAACCAGTCGTGTGCCGCGCGGCGCTTGGAGCCGGGTGGGAGGCGTTTGAGCAGGCGCGTGCCGAACAGACGACCCGCTGTGTACGGGACCATGTCGCCGAGGAAGGCGCCGAGGGTCGTGGCGGCGATGACGAGCACGATGTCGGTCTGGCCGGTCGCGGCGTACACGCCCGCGACGATCACGACGGGTTCGCTCGGGATCAGCGGCAGGAAAGAGTCCAGGAAGGACACCGCTATCAGCACGCCGTAGAGCCAGGGTGAGGAGATCAGCGACTCCGCGAGCCGCAGCCAGTCGATCACGGAAGATCCTTTCGAAGGTGGTCTCGAGGACCGACGACGAGCTCGGCGGACGCGGCCCGCGACACGCAGGCGACCACGCTGGAACGCCGTTCCCCGTCGGTCAGCACGGAGTCGCGGTGCTCGACCTCGCCGGCCAGGACCGCGAGGCGGCAGGTGCCGCACACCCCGGCCTCGCAGGAAGACTCGACGGGAACACCGTTGCGGCGCAGCGCGTCGAGCAGCGAGAGGTGGGAGGGAACGTCGACGCGAAGCCCGTCAGGGGCCCAGACCGCGGTGAAGGGCAGGGAGATCGCGGTGTGGTCGGCCGCGAACTGCTCCAGGTGGATCCGGCTCGCACGCCAATGAGCTGTCAGCGTTCGCACGGCCTGCATCAGCGGAGCGGGACCGCAGCAATAGATTCGCGTGTCGTCGTCCGGCTCGGCCAGATGTGGCCACAGGTCGAGCAGACCGTGGTCGTCGCTGTGGTGCACGGTGTCCTGCGGGCCGTCGAACTCCTGCAGGAACGGGGTTTCGGCGGCGGACTGCGTCAGGTACAGCACCCGCACGTCCGGATGACCCTCGGCGCGCAACCGGCGCACCATCGCGCGGATCGGCGTGATCCCGATCCCGCCGGCGATGAACAGGTACCGGGGCGAGGGGTGCAGGCGAAACCTGTTGACCGGCGCGGACACCAGGAGCTCGGTGCCCACCACCACGTCGTCGTGCATGCTCGCGGAACCACCCCGGCCGGCGCGGTTGCGGCGCACGCACACCACGTACTCCCGCGGCTCGGCACCACCCGGATCGACGAGGCTGTAACTGCGCTTGTGCCCGGCCGGCGTGGTGATCACGACGTGCGCGCCGGGTTCGTGGGCCGGTAGAACCGATCCTCCGGGGTCTTTCAACACGAAACGGCGGACCGTCGGCGTGAGGTCGGCCGACTCGCTGACTCGCAGACGCAGCTCAGACAACGACCTCAGCGCCCTTCCGCAGAACCCCGGCGGTGAGGACCTCCACGTAAATTCCCATGAACTGGTGCCCGCAGGTCCGCTGGAGCATGGTCACCACCGGCAGGTCGCGCCGGCCCGCACCGGGACCGACCTCGGTCGCGGCGCAGCGCTTGGTCCGGTGCACCGCTCGCACCCGCACACCGCCCAGGTCGAACTCCGCGTCCATCAGGTCCACTTCGGACCACGCGGGCAGCCCCTCCACGAAGACGTTGGCGCGGAACCTCCTCGGGTCGACCGTGGTACCCGTGCGCGACTCCAGGTCGCGGACCGAGGCCAGGTTGACGAGCGAGACCCAGTTCATCGGCCCGTCCCCGGCGACGTTCGCGTCGGTGAAGCGCCTGCCCGGTTCCCGCGCGAGCACCGGCACGACACCCGCCGGCAGGTCGAGCACACGGGCGAAGAACCGCGTCGCCGTGGCAGCGCCCTCTTCCGTGCCGAGATCGGCTTTCAGCACCTCGTGGCCGGCCACTCGTGCGGTGAGAACCTCCGTCTCGACGTCGAAATGCGTGTCGAGACCGGAAAGGCGGTGATCGGAGACCAGGGCGAAGAACTCCTGCTTCGGCAACCCCGTCCGGGTTCCCGGCCGGTAGCGGCCGTCCGGCCGGGCGAACGCGAGCGTCCGGTCGTGGGGAACGCCCTGGCCGGGCCGGAGCTCGACCTGGTCCAGCGGCTGTGCGGTGAGCCCTTTCACCGGGTGGACGAACAGCTCGCGCACGAAATGGTGGTGGTACAAGGAATTTCTCGCATTTCTTGTCACCGCTCGGTAATGGCGATCGCCGTGAGCTCCCTTTCGAAGCTAAAGCGGGATCAATGCGACGACAAGTGCGTTCTCGGCAACCATGTCTTCACCGTCGCGCAATCGGGACGCGTCGGTGGTCGCGGTCGGCTCGCCCTCGGTCGCCGGTCGCACTTGTCAAGTGGGGTGGTACCCCGGTTAGTGTGGTGTCCTCAAGTGGAGGGACACCCCAGTTATGCGCAAGGTCGAGTACGACCGCTTCGGCGGCCCCGAGGTGCTGCAGGTCCGCGAGGTGCCGGAGCCGGTCGCGGGGCCGGGACAGTTTTGGTCGAGGTGCTGTCGGCCGGGGTCGGCGGAGGGGAGACCGCCATCCGCGCCGGCAAGCTGCGCCGGGTGATGCGGCTGACGTTCCCGCAGGGGAGCGGCAACGAGTTCGCGGGGCGGGTGGCGGCCGTCGGAGCCGGTGTCGACCTCCGCCGGGGCGAGCTGGTGTGGGGCCTGATGCCACACGGCACGTTCGGCTCCATCGCCGACAAGGTCGTGGTGCCCCGGGACCGGGTCGCGCCGCTGCCGCAGGGGCTGGACCCGGTCGCCGCGGGCTCGTTGCCGGTCAGCGGGACCACCGCGATCACCGCGCTGGAGGAGAAGGCCGCGGTGCTCCCCGGTGAGCGCCTGCTCGTGCGCGGTGCCACCGGTGGCGTCGGCAGCGTCGCCGTGCAGCTCGGGCGGCACCTGGGCGCGCACGTCACCGCGATGGCCGGTGAGCGCAACCTGGACTGGGTCCGCGAGCTCGGTGCGCACGTCGCCGTGGACTACCGGACGACCGGGCCTGCCGACCTCGGGCCGTTCGACGTGATCGTCGACCTCGTGGGCACGGACCTGCCGGCCTACCGGCGGAGGCTGGCGCGGGGCGGCCGGATGGTCGCGCTGGCCATCGCACCGGACGCGGTCGTGCGCTCGCTGGCCGCCGTGGCCTTCGGCAGGCTGCTGCCGCGTCCGGTGCTGTCCTTCAGCAACAACCCGGCCGCCGGCACCGTCGCGCGGCTCGCGGAGCTCGTCGAGGCGGGTGCGATCAGGCCGGTGCCGGACCGGGCGTTTCCGATCGAGGAGATCGTCGAAGTGCACCGCCGCCTGGAGGCGGGCGGTGTGCGGGGCAAGTACGTGATCGACCTGACCGCGGGCAGGCACTGAACCGGGGTGGCACCCCGGATGGCGTTGCTCGTAGAGTTCGGGACGTGCGAGCGGACGCCCGGCGCAACTACGAACTCATCCTCGCGGCGGCGGAGGCCGAAGTCGCGCGCACCGGAGCGGACGCGTCGCTGGAGAAGATCGCCCGCGACGCCGGGGTCGGCTCCGCCACGCTGCACCGGCACTTCCCGACCAGGCAGGCGCTGCTGGAGGCGGTGTTCCACGACCGCGTCGAGGTGCTCTGCGCGCAGGCCGGCCGGCTCGCGACGGCGGAGGACCCCGGCCAGGCGCTGGTGGACTGGCTGCGCGACCTCGCGGTCTACGGCGCGACCACCCGTGGCCTGGCGGAGTCCTTGCTGCACACGCCCGCGGGCAGTGGCTGCGAGGTGATGCTGCGCGACGCCGGCGGTGAGCTCCTGCGCCTGGCGCAGGAGGCGGGCGCGGTGCGCGACGGTGTCGGCATCGACGACCTGCTGACCCTCGTCAACGCGGTCTCACTGGCCACTGGGGACGCCGGTGACGCCGCCCGGCTCGCCACGCTGGCCCTGGAGGGGGTCCGGCCCGCGGACTACTAGGGCGTGTCCCGTGAGTCCGTTCGATGAGAGTCACGGTCGAGAGTCCCGGAGGCGGTGCCGCCGCGGCGCCTTCATACCGGGCGTATTCGGGTGGTGCGGCGGTGCCACCTCCGGGGCCCTCGGCCGCGACTGTCGCGGACGAGACTCACGGGACACGCCCTAGGGTCGCTGAGCCAGCTCGCCCCGAACCGAGGGCAGCCCCGCGGCGGTCGCCGCGATGAAGTGCCGCAGGGCCGGCTGGAACGGCGGGAACACCGCCGCGATCGCCGGTTCCCTCGCGTACAGCTCGGCCAGCGTCGCCGGGGGTCGCGTGATCGGGTGCAACCTGCCGACGAACGCTCCGGCGGCGAAGACCACCGAGGTGCCCTCCGCCGCGGTCAGCTCCGGGCACACGGCGGCGATCCGCTCACCCACGCGCCCGTACATGCCGATCGCCCACAGCTTGTACGTGTGCAGCACCTCGAGCGAGACGTTGTGCTCCAGCATCGTTTCCGCGTGGCTGATCAGGTCGCAGTACAGCACGCGCTCGGCGAAGCAGTCCGCGAGCGCGGTGGCCATCTCGCCGATGCCCGCGGCGCCCTGCAGCCGGTCGGTCACCGCGTCCGCCCACTCGGTGCCGTCGCGCATCGTGAGCTGGAGGTAGATCTCCTCGCGGGTGCCGAAGTAGCGCAGCACGTTCGACTTCACCAGGCCGACGGCGGCGGCGATGTCACCGAGGCTGACCCCGGCCACGCCGCTGGTGAGGGCGAGGTCGCGGGCGGCGGCGAGGATCGCCTCGCGCCGCTGCTGCTTCTGCTCCGGTTGCCGTGCCCGGCGGAACGAGGCGTCCATGTGAGACGGCAGCCTACCAAGGGCGTTGGTTAAAAGTACGGTGTTCCTTTAACGTGTGCGCCCATGACGCAGCGCACCCTGGCCATGACCGTCGACGAGTTCGTCGAGGCCTTCAACGACAACGACCTCGACCGGGTCATGGCGTTCTTCGCGGACGACGCCGAGTACGAGCCGGGTGACGGCGGGAAGCACCGCGGCAGGGACGCCATCCGGGCCGAGTTCGCGCCCCAGTTCGCCGGCAGGTACGGCGCGATGCGGTTCGACGTCTACGACAAGCTCGTCGACGAACCGGGGCGGCGGGCGGCGATCCGGTGGGCGTGCCGGATCGACATCTCGAAGCCTCGGCCCCGCGGCCTTTACCCGTTGCTGCGGTTGCTCGGGTTCCTGCGGTACGGCTCGCGGATGGTCTGGCACGGCATGGACGTCTTCCACTTCGACGCCGACGGTTCGATCACCGGCAAGTACTCGTACGCGAACTTCAAGGTCCCGCCGATGAAGCGCGACCGGGAGAAGCCGTGGCGGACGGGCGTGGTCCAGCCCGCCTGACGGCGAGCGTCAGACCGAGGCCTTGGCCCGCAACGCCTCCACGTCCTCCCGGAGCGGACCTCGGTCAGGATCTCCAGCGTCGCGGCCATCTCCTCGCGGTCGTGCTCGGCGTGCTCCTCGGTCATCTGGGTCTGCATCGCGCTCACCGCGACCGCGATGAACAGGTTCAGCACGGTGAACGTCGTGATGGCCAGGTAGCCGACGAAGAAGACCCACGCGAACGGCTTCTCGGCCATGACCTGCCGGGCGACCTCCGACCACGCCTCGCCCGTCATGACCTGGAACAGCGTGAACAACGAGTCGCCCAGGTCCCCGAAGTACCCGGGCGAGACCCCGCTGAAGAGCTTGGTGGCGATCACCGCGGACACGTAGAGGACCAGCGCCAGCAACGCGGTGATGGACGCCATGCCGGGCAACGCGGTCAGCAGCGCCGACACCACGCGGCGCATGCTGGGCACGACCGAGACCAGTCGCAGCACGCGCAACACCCGCAAGGCGCGCAGCACCGAGAACGTCCCCGAGGCGGGCAGCAGTGTGACGGCGACGACCACGGTGTCGAACCAGTTCCACGGGTCGCGGAAGAAGTCCCTGCCGTACGCGCCGAAACGCAGCGCCAGCTCGACGACGAAGACGGTCAACGCCAGCCGGTCCACCACGTGCAGCAGGTCCCCGAACGACGCGAGCAGCTCCGGTGACGTCTCGGCGCCCAGCGTGACCGCGTTGACGAGGATCACCACGGTGATCACCTTGTTGAACCACGGGGCGTCCACCAAGACGCGCAGCCGACCACTGGGGACCAACGGGGGAACTCCTGGCGCGGCGGGAAGCGGAGCGGACGAAGATCAACCTATCGAGCGGGCGCTCCTGTGCGCCGGTTCACCCGTTCGGTCGTATCGACCCGCTTGTTCCGCTGCCCGTCAGCGCGTGTCGACCTTCCGGAGCGGCGCCGAGCACGGTGCTGCGGCCGGGTTTACGTTGGCGGGGTGAGCTTGATCGAACCCGATGACGCGCCCGCGGTGCCCCGGTCGGTGGCCGCGCTGGCGGCGTCCGGCGAGTGGGACGTCCAGTACAGCCTCCCGTCCGGTCGCTGGCTCACGGCGGAGCGCGTCGTCGTGCGCGGAGGCCGTCGGTGGCGGCTCGGACTCACACCGGTCAGCGCGGCCGCCGTCGCCCTCGTGGTCTGGCGCGACGAGGACGTCGTCGCGCACGTCCGCGGCACCGAGGCGCAGGCGTGCGCGCAGGCCCACCTGCGGGTGCTGGAGATCCTCGGTCAGCCTTGACCACACGCCTGGGACGTGCCCGGCGGTCGGGCCGTCGGAAACCCGCTGATCTGCCGCCTGGCGTCGCGCTTCGTACCATCGGTGCAGAACAGGTGCGGATCTTCAAGTGAGGTGTTCGGTGACTTCGAGCGAGACGGCGTCAACGGCCGACGTGCGAACGAGCGACCACGACGGCGTGCTCGTCGCTGTCATCAGCGGCGAGCTCGACATGGTCAGCGTCGGCTCCATCGGGACGACTCTGTTCGACCACCTGGGCAAACACCCCAAAGGCCTGGTGGTGGAGCTCGCCGTGGACTTCATGGGCTCGTCGGCGTTGTCGATGCTGCTGGAGCTGCACGCGCGGGCTCAGCGTGAGGAGGTGGGGTTCGCCATCGTCGCCACGCAGGCCGCGGCGGTGCGTCCCATGATGGCCAGCGCGCTGAGCCAGGTGCTGCCGCTGAGGCAGTCGGTGGAGGAGGCATTGAAGTCGGTCCGCCAGGAGCCGAAGCAGGAGCCGGACCAGCAGTCGAAGCCGGACCAGCAGCCGAAGCCGGACCAGCAGCCGAAGCCGGACCAGCAGCCTGGTGGGTGATCGGCGGACCTGACACCGCCGGCTGCGGCGACTGGCCGCAGCCGGCGTGACGGGTCTCACCCGCTGACGGACGCCGAGAAGTTGTCGACCGCCAGGCCGACGCCGCCGTTCCACGGCTCGAACCCGGCCTGGATGCTGGTCAGGTACCACGAGTTCGTGATCGCACCGCGGGCGCGCACGTCGTTGATGAAGTCGAGCACGCTGAACGACCACGAGGTGATCGGCGACGGCGCGACGTAGGAGATGACGTTGTTGGAACCGTTGCTGCCGCGCCACACCTGCCAGCTGCGGCCGCCGACGGTCGTCGTGCCGACCGCGCTGCCGATGGGCTGGATCGAGCCCTGGCGGTTGAACCAGATCATGATCTCCATCTGGTTCACGCCGTTGGTCTTCGGCGTGGGGTCGAGCCAGATGTCGTACGAGGCGTTGTAGGTGCCGCCGGCGTACCGGTAGTTGATCGACGACGTGGCGCTGCGGATCCGGCTCACCTGCATCGGCAGGACGGAGCCGGGGGAGCAGTTGGTGTAGTGGCAGCCGAGGAACGCCGACGGGTACGACACCGGCGCGCCGTTGGTCGGGGCCGAGCCTTGCTGGCTGGTGATCTGGAAACCGGACGACGTGACGTTGATGCACTGCTGGGCCGAGGTGCCCCACCGGTTGTTCTGCACCACATAACGGCCCTGGATGGTGGTCGACCCGTACTGGTCGCAAATGGTCACGTCGGCGTGCGCAGGGCCTGCGGTCGCGACGAAAGTGCTCGCGATCAGGAGGCTGGAAGCAGCGATGGCACGAATGGTCCTTCGCATGAGTCACTCCAATGACAGGGGTTCTGGGAGCGCTCCCATCGTACCTGGAGAGCGCCGCAACAGGGCAGTTCAGTCGAATACCCGCGTCGTTCTGCCTCAACTGAGCCGTCGAACACGGGCGTCGAATCGACGGTGGTGCGACGCCCGTGTTCGAATGCGTCCGGGTTAAGTGCCGATTTACCAGAGCGCAACTGCCTTCCGGTCAATTCGCTGAATTCCGTGCATATACTGCGTTCGCGGTACGGGAACCACCTGCGCCGGTATGACGAACTGCCGGCCTCGATCAGTGATTCTTTGAGGGAACGCAAACGAACCCCCTGGGAGAAACAGATGATCGAGGTGGTGGACCTCGGCAAGCGGTACGGGTCGAAGACCGCGGTGGACGGGCTGTCCTTCACCGTCGAACCCGGCACCGTGACCGGGTTCCTCGGTCCGAACGGTGCCGGCAAGACGACGACCATGCGGGTGCTGGTCGGGCTCGCGGCGCCGTCGGCGGGCTGCACCAGGGTCAACGGCAAGCCGTACCGCGCACACCGCGCTCCGTTGCGGGAGATCGGGGTGCTGCTCGAGGCACGCGCGGTGCACCCCGGTCGCTCGGCCCGTGACCACCTGCTGGCCGTCGGTGCCACGCACGGCATCACCGCCAGGCGGGTCGACGAGGTGCTGGAGCTCGTCGGTCTCGGTGAGGTGGCCGGGCGCAGGGCCGGCGGCTTCTCACTGGGCATGAGCCAGCGGCTGGGCATCGCGGTCGCCCTGCTCGGCGACCCGCGCACGGTGGTGCTGGACGAGCCGGTCAACGGTCTCGACCCGGACGGGATCAGGTGGATCCGGCACCTGCTGAAGGACCTCGCCGCCGAAGGCCGGACGGTCTTCGTCTCGTCGCACCTGATGAGCGAGATGGCGCTCACCGCCGATCACCTGGTCGTGGTGGGGCGCGGCAGGCTCGTCGCGGACGTGCCGATGGCGGAGCTGATCGCCTCGGTCGAACGCGGTGTGCACGTCCGCTCGCCGCGCGCCGGCGAGCTCGTCGAGGTGCTGCGCGGCGACGGAGTGCGGATCAGCTCGGCCGCCACCGACGTGCTCGACATCATCGGGCTGTCCACGGAGGACATCGCGACACGGGCGTTGCAGGCGGGGATCCCGCTGTACGAGCTGACTCCTCAACAGGCGTCGCTCGAGGACGCCTACGCGGAGCTGACCCGGGACGTCGTCGAGTACGAGGGCACGAGCGCCTCGCTGGGAAGGGCAGCCTGATGACCTCTCCCGGCCTGACCTTCGGCGGTGTGCTGCGCAGCGAGTGGGTGAAGCTGCGGTCGGTGCGGTCCAGCGGTTTCACGCTGCTGGGCGCGTCGCTGACGATGATCGTGACCGGACTGGTCTTCGCCTCCACCGCCGGCACCGACTCCGACGGCGCGGACGGGGTGACCGACCCGACGGGCATCACCCTGAGCGGTGTCGTGTTCGCCCAGCTCGTGATCGGTGTGCTCGGGGTGCTGGTGATCTCCGGCGAGCACGCCACCGGCATGATCAGGACGACGCTCACCGGGGTGCCGACCCGGTTGCCGGTGCTGGCGGGCAAGGTCGTCGTGCTCGCCGGCACCGTGTTCCCGGCCGTGCTGGTCAGCGCGGTGGTCGTGTTCTTCGCCGGACAGGTCGTCATGGGCGGTGCCGGCCTGCCCACCGCGCGGATCGGGGACGCCGGGGTCGTCGGGGCACTGGTGGGGTCCGCCGTCACCATGACCGGTGTCGCGGCCATCGGTCTCGCGCTCGGCGCACTCCTGCGCAACACCGCGGGCGCGGTGTCGACCTTGGTCGTCCTCGTGTTCCTCGCGCCGGGCCTCGGTGGTCTGCTGCTGCCGGCCTCGTGGCAGGACCGGGCGCTGAGGTTCCTGCCCTCCACGGCGGCGGAGGCGTTCACCAGCGTGGTCCCCGCTCCCGGACTGCTCACCGCCTCCGCCGGTGCCGCCGTGTTCGCCGCCTGGGCCGTCGTCCCGCTGCTCGCCGCCGCGGTGCTGCTGCGCCGCCGTGACGTGTAGGCGGCTCGCGGTGGGGATCTTGGTGCGAAGGCACCCGCTGGTCGTGGACACCCTCGGTGCCGCGGTGACCTGCGGCGTGATCTACGCGATGAGCACGACGGACGCGGCCGAGTCCACAGTGGATGTGCGAACCCCGCCGGTGCTCGCACTGCTGGTGGCCGTCACCGCGGCCCTGGCGGCCCGCCGGAGGTGGCCGCTGCCGGTGCTCGCGGTCACCGCCGTGGGGGTGGCCGTGGCAGCGGTGCTCGGCGCCGACCTGGAACCCTTCCTGGTCCCGCTGGCCGTCGCGACCTTCACCGTCCACACGGGCCGCTGGACGGCGCGCCGGGCAGCGGTGACCGTTGTCCTGCTCGCGATCCCGTCCGCCGCGATCATCGTCGGGCCGTCCGAGTCGCCCTGGGAGAACCTCGGCAGGTTCACCCTGATCGGCATGGCCGCGGCGGCCGGTGAGGCGGTGCGCACCAGACGGGCCTACATCGCGGCCGTCGAAGAACGGGCGCTGCGGGCCGAACGCACCCGCGAGGAGGAGGCGCGGCGCCGGGTGGCCGAGGAACGGCTGCACATCGCCCGCGAGCTGCACGACGTGGTGGCGCACCACATCTCCGTGATCAACGTCCAGGCCTCCGTGGCCGAGCACCTGATCACCTCCCGGCCGGACGCCGCGGCCGAAGCGCTGCAGCACGTCCGCCGGGCGAGCAGCTCCGTGCTGGACGAGCTGCGCGCCCTCCTCGGCGTCCTGCGCGCACCCGAGGACCTGACCGCACCGGCCGAACCCGCACCGGGCCTGGACCGGCTGGGACCGCTCGTGGACACGTTCCGCGAGTCGGGCCTGGAGCTCCGCTGGACCTCGGCGGGTGAGCCGCGCCCGCTTCCCGCGACCGTCGACCTGGTCGCCTACCGGGTGATCCAGGAGGCCTTGACCAACGCCCACCGCCACGGCGACGGCGCCGCACACCTGTCCGTGACCCACACACCGGCCGAACTCGTGCTGCAGGTCGTGAACACCTGTGGCCACAACGCTTCTGGCGGCTCAGGACTCGGGCTGATCGGCATCCGGGAACGCGCGAGCGCGGTCGGCGGCACGGCCAGCGCGGGACTCGGCCCCGACGACCTCTTCCGCGTCCACGTCACCCTGCCACTGGGGAAGAACCCATGACCATCCGCGTCCTGCTCGCCGACGACCAGCCGCTCATCCGCGCGGGCTTCCGCGTGCTCATCGACTCCGCACCCGACCTCGAGGTCGTGGGCGAAGCAGCCGACGGCCTGGAAGCACTCGACCTGCTCCGCACGACCCGCGCCGACGTCGTGGTCATGGACATCCGCATGCCCCGCCTCGACGGCCTGGAGACCACCCGCCGCATCACCGCCGACGAGCACCTCGCGGGCGTCAAAGTGCTGGTGGTGACCACGTTCGAGGTCGACGAGCACGTGGCCCAGGCCATCCGGGCCGGCGCGGGCGGGTTCCTCGGCAAGGGCGTCGACGCCGCGGAGCTGATGGCCGCGATCCGCACCGTCGCCCAGGGTGACGCCCTGCTGTCCCCGAAGGCCACCAAGGCCTTGATCGGCCGGTTCCTGACCCAGCGCGGCAGCGAGCCGGTCAACCCCGAACGCCTGGACGCCCTGACCCACCGCGAACGTGAGGTCGTCGCCCTGGCCGCCAACGGCATGTCCAACGACGAGATCGCGGACCAGCTCGTCGTCTCGCCGCTCACCGTCAAGACCCACGTCAACCGGGCGATGGTGAAGCTCGACGCCCGCGACCGCGCCCAGCTCGTCGTCGTGGCGTACCAGACCGGCTTGGTCCGTTTCTGATGTTTCTCGACACGAAGGAAGATCATGAGCACTCTCACGACATCACGAACCGCCCCTGCGGCGAACCGGGTTCGCTGGCCCATCTCGGCCCGGCTGCGCAAGACGATCCTGGTGACCCACGTCGCGTCGGCCGGCGCCTGGATCGGGGTCGACATCGCGGCCACCGTTCTGGTGGCGATCGGCTGGGCCCGGTCCGGTGACGACCGCACCGACGTGTACCAGGCGCTGGCGGACTTCTCCGTCGTGCCGCTGTTGCTGTCCGCGCTCGTGGCGGGGGTGGTCTGCCTGGTCACCGGTGTCCTCTTGGGACTGGGGTCGAAGTGGGGGATCGTCCGCTACTGGTGGGTCGCCGTGAAGCTGGTCCTCAACGTCGTCGCGTGCGCGTTGCTGCTGTTCTTCCTGGGACCGATCAGTGAGCTGGCGTCGGGTGAACAACCGTTGCAGGACATGTGGTTCGTCGCGTTCCTGGCCATCAGTGCGCTGGTGCTGCTCGGGTTCGCGACGGTGCTGTCGGTCTTCAAGCCGTGGGGCCGGGTCCGCAGGAAGTGAGGTCACCCGAACGCGAGCTCGGCACCGCCCCACCGGCCCGCCTCGGCGGAGGGCTACCCGATCGTCACCACCCGAGCCCACTCGGGCGGCGCGTCCGGCGCGTACTCGGGGTTGTCCTCGTTCACCCGCAACGGTCGCGAGAACAGGCCCACCACAGTCCGGAAGGGCGGCTTGACCTGAGGCCACGGCGTCTGCCCGTCGGTCAACGCCACCACGACGTCCGGACGGGGAGTGGTCCGCGCGGCCTTGGCGAAGCCGGCGCGCAGATCGGTACCGCCGCCACCCACCATCGTGATTCCTCCGGCACTGCACAGTTCCTGCGTGATGTGGGCGGCGGCGTCGCACGACAGCACGCAGACGAGGTCACGCCGGCCGCCCACGGCCTGGACGATCGCGGCGATCTCGACGAGCGCGCTGCCCAGTTCGGAGTCGCTCACGGAGCCGGACGTGTCGACGATGACCACGACCCGGGGCGGTCGGCGGCGCAGGCTGGGCAGGACGACCCCGGGCAGGGCGGCTGATCTGCGTGCGGGTCGGCCGTAGGTGTAGTCCTCGCCGACGCCGGGGCCGGAGATCGCCGAGCGGACCGCCGCCCCCAGCAGGTCTCGCCACGGTTGCGGGGGCTGGAACGCCTCCTCCGCCCGCGCCAGCCGCCGGTGCGTCGCCGGGCGGGCGGTGATGCCCTGTGCCACGCGGAACCGGACCGCGTCCCGTTCCTCGGCGGTGAGCCCCGCCGCGCTGCCCGGGCCCAGGTCCCAGTCGCGGTCCAGGCCGTCGGCGCCGCTGCCGCAGTCGAGCCACGCCCAGCCGTTCGTCTGCGGTCCGAGCCGGAACTGGCGCAGGTAGTCCTCCATCAGCTCGCCGGGGGACAGCTTGAGCATCGCCGGGTGGACTGCGTCTTTCGGGCGGACCAGGTCGTGGTCGAACACGTCGTCGTTGATCTCGCAGTCGGCGGCGATGTTCATCCGCAGCCGTTCGCCAGGCCCGGACAGCTCGTGCTTCGCCGCGTACCGGTCGCTGCGCCCGTGGTGGTCGCGCAGCAGGTGGGACACCTCGTGCACCCAGACGCCGGCCAGCTGCTGCACCGGCATCCGGTCCACGAACGCCGGTGACACGTAACAGCGCCAGTACCTGTCCACGGCCATGGTGGGCACCTGCCGCGACTCCACCACGTGCAACGCGAACAACGCCGTCGCCAGGTAAGGCCGGCACCGGACCGCGTACAGCCTGGCAGCGAACAACTTCTCCTCGTCCAGGCTCATCGGCGGGCACCCGCCGGGATCCGGTCCGCCCGCTGTGCCAGTGACACCGCGCCGGCCAGCTGGTCGATCGACGAGGGCACCTGCCAGCCGTCCTGGCGCAGCGCGGCGAGGGTGGCGGCGGGGACGACCACCAGGTCGGGTGCGCCGGTCTCCAGTGCGCGCACCAGCAACGACCACGCCGCGTCCCAGCGGGCCTCGCTCGGCTGCTTGCGCACCGCCGCGACCACGCCGTCGAGCACCGCCTGGCGCAGGTCGCCGCGTTCGGGCAGGACGGCCGCCGCCGGGTCCGCGAGGAGCTCCTCGGGGTCGGGCAGGTCCATGTGGTCCATGCTGGACAACAGCTCCAGGCCGGGACCGTCGCCGACGGTGCCGCGCACGAGCATGGACAGCACGTCGCGGGAGGTGTCGGCCGCGGTCGCGAACGCCACCAGCCGCAGCGCCATGTCCCAGCTGCGCGGTGAGGGCCAGGGACCACCTCGGCGGGTCTCGGTCTTCGGCAGCTGGTGCACGAGGTTCGGCCGCGTGGTCAGAAGTCCGCACACCGCCCGGCGAGCGAAGGCGACGGCGTCGGACAGGCGGTGCGGGTCGAGCCGGGGCAACGTCGCTTTCGGCCACGTGCCACCGAGTCCGCGCACCACCACGTCGTGGTCGTGCACCCACTGCAGGTGCACGAACCGGTTCGCGAGCGGCGGGCTGAGCTCCCAGCCGTCGGCGGCGGAGGAACGCGGGTTGGCGGCGGCGACGATCCGGACACCGGGAGGCAGGTGCAGGGTGCCGATCCGCCGTTCCAGCACCACCCGCAGCAACGCGGCCTGCACGGCCGGCGGCGCGGTGGACAGCTCGTCGAGGAACAGCAGACCGCGGCCGGCCCGAACCAGGCGCACCGCCCAGTCCGGCGGGGCCATCGGCACGCCCTGCGTCGCGGGGTCGTCGCCGACCACGGGCAGACCGGCGAAGTCGGACGGCTCGTGCACGCTGGCGATCACCGTGGTGAGCGGCAGGTCGAGTGTCTCCGCGAGGTGGGTGAGGGCCGCGGTCTTGCCGATTCCCGGTTCGCCCCAGAGCAGCACCGGCAGGTCGGCGGACACGGCCAGCGCCAGAGCCTCCAGCTGGGTGTCGACGCGCGGTTCGGTCGTCGTGTTGTGAAGCAGGGCGAGCAGTTCGGCGGCTGTGTCCAAGGACGTGGCGGAAGAAGGCATGGTTGGTCACCTTGGGTGTGTGATCGGGGTCGTGAGCCGGCCGAGAGGTCAGCGTCCGGTGAGGTAGCGGACGTCCTGTTTGGACGGAGTTGGGCCGGTCGTGCTGAGCCCGGCGCGGTACAGGCCGTGCAGGACCTTGCGGTGGACGGCGTCCTCCAGCTCGTCGTGCAACGCCCCGCCCGGCAGCAGCGCGTCCGGCCCGAGCAGGCCTTCGACGGCGGCGAGGGCACCGGCGGTGTCACCGTGGTCCAGCCGCGCGCGGACGTCGTCGAGGTTGTCCGGATGCCGGTGCGCGGCACCGATCGCTTCGAGACAGGGCAGCGCGGTGCCACCCAACGCGACCAGCAGGTCCTCGCGGCGGATCTCGTCGGCGTCGTGGTCCAGCGCGACCAGTAGGCCGTCCACCACCCCGATGCGGTGGGTGGCGCCACGGCACAGGACCAGCCGCGGACCTGTTGTGCTGTCGGCGTTTGCGGCCGTGCGCCGGTGGTCCGGCAGCAGCGCGGCCGCGACCGACGGGTGCAGGCGGTCGGCGTCGATCAGCCCCGCGTGCACCAGCTCCAGGTCCGGCAACGTCCACGTGGCCGCGTCGGGCAGCACCGGCGACGCGCGCCGGCCGGTCCGACCCAGTACGACCCGGCGGTGCGCACCGAGCCGCACGATGACAGGACCGTCCGCGGGCCCGTCGGCGCGCAGGAGCGCGGCTCGGCCGCCCACCTGTGCACGGCGCGGCCGTGTCCCGGATCGGCGGTCCACTGCTCGGCCCCGCACCGGTCCCGCAGCTCACCGGTCCTGCGCGCGTCCCAGAGGTGGCGGTGCAGGTCGAGGCGGAACCGCCGGTCCGGACGGGGATGCGGATGCCCGCCCGCTCCGAGCCCGCCCGGGATCCCAGAGCGCGAGGCTGATCCGCTGCCCGGCATCGGCCCAGGCCGGCGGGGTGCGCGCGACGAGGTGCGCTGCCCCGTCGGCAGTCGGACAGCGGGCCAGCGACACGGTCAGGCCGGGGCGTAGCAGGCCGTCCGGGCGGATCCGCGGGAAGTGCCAGCGCAGCAGGTCGGGCACCAGGTGGCGGAGGTCGGTGCGGACCATCGCGGCGAGTTGCGAGCCGCTCGTTCGTCTGACGGTCCGCAGGTCCAGGTCGATGTCGACCCGCGCCGCGGCGCAGGCACCGGCCCAGTCGCCCACGGCACGGCGGGCGGTGGCGGACTCGATCATCGATGTCGGCACGGCGAACTTGCGCACGTGCGACCAGAGGGTGAGGCGGGAGTGTCCATTCACGGTTCGGAGGTGCATCAGCACTCACCTTTGGTGAACGGGACCCCCGATCTGCTCCAGTAGGTGCTCATCGCGACAAGCGTAGCAAGATCGGCAAGCGAGTTCCGCCGAATCTCCGACACAGGCGCGCCTGCGCCTGACGTCCGGTCAGCCGCGGACGTCCTTCCCGTCTTCCGCGAACGCCTTGAAGTCCTCCATGTGCCGCAGCGACTGCTTGCGGAACGTGCCGGGCATCAGCAACCCCACGAGCCGCATCACCACACCGTCGAACCGGTACTCGTTCTCACTCACCCAGAGCGTCCTCTCCGGACCGCTCTCCGACAGGTGGTCCCGAGTGGCACTCCACATGCCCTTCCCGACGATCTCGCGTTCGAAGTGGACGACTACGTCCTGCGGAATCCCCTGCAGGACAGCAGGTTCACGACGGGTGATCGTCTCCACCGCCTCGAACTCCTGTTGTCCCGACTTCAGCACCACACGTGACCTGGTGCCGACCTGACCGTGCGCCCCGTCCAGCGGCTCGTGCACCACCAGGCCGCGCAGCCACTTCGGCATCTGCTCCGGGTCGGCGAGCAGCTGGACCACCCTCTCCCGCGGCAGGGCGATCTCCAGCGAGACGGTGTACTTCATGGCCGGCGCTCCAGTCCGTGGAGGAACGCACGCACACTAACAGCGTCAGCTGCTCGGGAGGTCCTCGCCGAGCAGCTGTCCCGCGCGCACGACGCAGCGCATCCGGGCGGGGGAGAAGTCGTACGGCATCTTGGTGAACGCTTCGTAAGCGCTCATTTGCCTGTCTTCCTCCTCCACGTCCATCTCCAAGAGCTCCTCGTCGTCCGCGTCCAGCCCGGCCGCCTCGATGGCCCGCTCCACGGCCTTGAGGTGGGCGTACCGCTGCAGTGCGAGCTCTTCCACCCGCGGGTCGTCCGGCTCGACGCCGTCGTCGAGTGCGGCCTCGGCGGCGTCCAGGCGGTCGTACTCCGCGCGCAGGTCGGGGTGAGTGGCCAGGGCGATGAACGTGCTGGCCTGGATGGCGGCGGCGGGCGGGCCGAAGATCCGTTCGGTGACCAGCAGGGTTTCCAGGTCGGCGGGGCGCAGCGCGTCAGGGGGCAGGTGGCTGAGCCGGTCGGTCACCAGGTCCGAGAGCAGTCCGAGTGGGCTGCCCACGGCTCGCAGGCGCTGGACGGCCAGGCGTTGCCGGCGGATGTCGGCCTCCTGGGCGGCCAGGGTCTCCTCCAGGCGGCTCAGGCTGTCCGTGATGTCCTGGGTCTCGTCGAACGCGGTGCGAATGTCGTCGAGCTTGATGCCGGCCTCCGCCATCCTGCGGATCCACAGCAGACGGATCATGTCGTCGTAGCCGTAACGGCGGCGGCCGTCCGCACCTCGCTCGGGCTCGGGCAGCAGGCCGATCTGGTGGTAGTGGCGGATGGCGCGCGGCGTCGTTCCGGCGAAGGCGGCGGCATCACCGATCTTGACCTGACGCGGCGACGTGAAGGACAGATGCATTGCGAACGAAACCTTTCCTGCTGTGGTCCGCCAAGCACAGCACATGCCGCTGCGGCAGGTGCAACCCGTAAAAGTTGAACCAAGATTGAGCCGCTCCGCGCTTCTGTACGTACTCCGGGTCATGGACCGCATGTTCCAGGAGGACGTATGACGCACCGTGAAGCCGCCGACAGACGGAAGTTCCGTCTGATCGCTTCGTTGTCAGCGGTCGCGGTGGTCGCTGCGGGTACCGCCACCGTGGCACTGGCCGCGAAGGACGGCGAACCGGCGCCACGCAGCGCTTTCGTGCCCATTGAGCAGGTCGCGAAGAACGTCGTCACGCCCAAGGTCGGCCAGAACGGCGCCAAGGGCGTGTTCACGGTCGACTGCGGCACGAACGAGAACGGCAAGTTCAGCGCCGACAACCCGGTCGCCCAGCCGGGGCTGCAGCACGGCGCCCAGCACGTCCACGACTTCGTGGGCAACCTGTCCATCAGCGCCGACTCGTCCGACGAGAGCCTCGAGGACGCGGAGACCACCTGTCGCAACGGTGACCGCTCGTCGTACTTCTGGCCGGTCGTGCGCATCAACCCCAAGGCCAACACGGGTTCCTCCGTGCCGCCGGACAAGATCGAGGAGCCCGGCGAGGTCGCCTGCCCCGGCGTCGGGAACCGGCTGCCCGCCATTCCCCAGCGGGTCCGGGACGAGATCATGAAGAACCTGCAGCAGCTCGCCCAGCAGCTCAGGGAAGCCAACGACCGGGTCGCACGCGCCCAGAACCCCGGCGACCCGAACTTCGTCAACAACACCGTTCTGGGTCCGTTGCGCGCCAAGCGGGCCGCCACGCTCGACCGCATCGCCACCGCCATGAGCCGGTCGGGGCGCAAGCCGAACCTGACCCCGCTCGCCGACTGCGACGTGCGCTTCGGCCACGGCGGTCACGGCGGCGGCCACGGCAACCACTCGAAGCCGCGCAAGTTCGCCGGTGAGGGCCTTCTGCAGCAGGCCGAGCAGAACGGCGCCGAGCAGGACGCCGCCACGCCGACGATCAAGTGCCCGTCGGTGCGCGAGGCGCTGCCCGGTGTGCCCGACCAAGCTCTCGACGAGGTGGACCGCGAGCTCAACGGGCTGGACAAGCAGATTGCCGAAGCCAACCAGCGCCTGGTGACCAGCAAGGGCCAGGGCGGGGCGAACTTCGTCGACAACGCGATCCTCGGGCCGCTGAAGGACAAGCGGGCCGCCACGCTCGACCGGATCGCGATCGCCATCGGCCGCGGCGCCGAGAAGCCGCAGGGGCTGGAGCGCCTCGCGAAGTGCGGTCTGAACGGCGATGAGGGCGGCGAGAACGGCGAGGGTGGCGAGAACAACAACGGCGGCAACAACAACGGCGGCAACAACAACGGCGGCAACAACAACGGCAACGGGAACAACGGGAACGGGAACGGCAACAACGGCGGGAACAACAACGGCGGGAACAACAACGGCGGGAACAACAACGGGGGCAACAACAACGGCGGCAACAACGGTGGTGCCACCACCACGACCGCTCCGCCCCTGGCCGCTCCCACCGGCAAGAACCTCGAGCTCGTCGGCAACGTCGGCAAGATCGTCCGGCCGGCCCAGGTGAAGATCGAGTACCGCGGCAACGCGACCAGCAAGGTCACGGCCATGCCGAAGTTCCTCAAGATGGTCACCGGCGACGCCAAGCCGACCAGCCGCGGCCCCGCCAACGCCCGTGCGACGTGGACCTGCAGCGGCTTCGAGGACCGGCTGTCCGACAAGTACGTGGTCTGCCCCAGCGGCAGCAAGGTCATGCGGGTGCACGACTTCGCGGGCTGCTGGGACGGTCAGAACGCCGACAGCGCCAACCACCGCGACCACGTCCGGTTCGCCGACAAGCAGACCGGCGCCTGCCCGCAGGGCTTCAAGGCCATCCCGCAGCTGCGGATCAGCATCTCCTACGACATCTCCCGCGACGTCCAGCAGAAGGGCCAGTACCAGCTCGACGCGTTCCCGGAGGAGAACCACAACCCGTTCTCCGACCACAACGACTTCGCCAACGTCAACTCCGAGCAGACGATGGCCAAGATCGTGAAGTGCGTCAACGACGGGCGCAAGTGCTCCTGACCCGACGACATCCGCCCACCGGGCGGACCGGCTGACAACCCGCACGGGTGGTGCCTCCCGGATCTCATGACCGGGGAGCACCACCCGTGCGGCGTCGGTGTGGTCGGGTTCGTGGGGGACGTCTCGTGGCCGGCCATGATCTGGCTGGGAGGTGCGCAGGGAGCGGGCAGGTCGACGATCGCCTGGCTGCTGAGCCGGCACCTCGACCTGCCGCTGCACCCGGTGGACATGTGGGCCTACGACCACCAGGAGCGCCTTCCCCCGGCGAGCACGACACTCGACGAGGAACTGGCCCAAGACCCCGAACACGCCGCCGCGGCGTTCGTCGCCACCGCGCACGCCCGCCTGCCACTCGTCTTGGCTGACGTGCGCGCCCGAGCGACCGAACCCGTGCCGGTGCTGGTCGAGGGACCGCAGCTGCTGCCGTCGATGGCCACCCCGCTGCCCGCGGGAAGCGCTGTCTTCCTGGTTCCCACGCCAGAACGGACGCGCGCGGCACGCGTCTCCCGGCCGGACGCCGATCCGCGCCGCCTGGACCGGCTCGTCGCCCGCGACACCGTGATCGCCGACCTCGTCCGCAGCGAGGCCGCCGCCACAGGTCGCCCGGTCGTCGAGGTGCCGGAGCACCCGGACTGGCTGACGACGTACGACGCCGTGCGGTCCGCCCTCGAACCCGGCGTCGTCGCCAGGCTCGCACCAGGGCGTGCACTGGCCGGGCAGCGGGCGTTCGAGAACGACGTCGCGGCCCGGCAGGGGAGGCTCTGGGCGGAGGCCACCGGGCGGGACGTGGTTCCCGGCAACACCACGGCGCCCTACCGGTGGGCCTGCGAATGCGGGGCCAGCGGTTGCACCGACCGCAGCCCGCTCGGCACGCGCGCCGCCCAGCGCGCTGAAGCCGCGCACCTGACCGCGCCCAGCTCCGGTCGAGGACGCCGCCGGGGCTGTGCCGGCGTCTGCTCCACGAGCGTCGCGTTCGCGGTGCCCCTGCCCCCGGCCGGTCACCGTTCCAGCGCGTCCAGGCCGTCCTGCCAGCGCTGCCGCCGTTCGTCCGCCGTCTGTTCCCACCACGGCGTGCCGCGCTCGCCGAGAGCGACCTTGGCGAGCTGGACCCTGGCGCGGGCGTCCCGCTCCAGCTCGGCGTCCTGGGTGCGTTGGGCGGCGGCGATGTCCCGGCGGGCGGTCATCAGCAGGCTGCGCAGGCGGGCCGCCGGCTCGGGCGGGATGTCGGGGTCGGTGGCCCGCCACCGCCGCCCGTTGATGATCACGAAGTGCCCGTCTGGCGTGTGCTCCGGCTCGGCCATCGGGCCAGGATCGCACTTCGCGGGCTTCGGCTCGGTCTGCCGTGCCGGTCGGGGTGGGTGATGATGGGGCGATGGCGGAGGGAGACACCGTGGCGCGGATCGCGGCGCGGCTCGACACCGCCACCGCCGGGGCGTTGATCGTCCACAGTGACGTCCGGCATCCGCGGTTCGCCACTGTCGACCTGGCCGGGCAACGGATCCTCGAATGGCGCGCGCGGGGCAAGCACCTGTTGTCCCGCACCGATGCCGGCCTGACCGTCCACTCGCACCTGAGGATGACCGGTTCCTGGTCCGTGTTGCGCCCGCACAAGCGGTTGCCCGCACGGGTCCTGTCGCAGTTGCGGATCGCGTTGCGGCTGGACGACGACCGCACGATCGTCGGGGTCGCGCTGCCGGTGCTGACCGTGCTGCGGACACGTGACGAGCGGACGGTGATGGGACACCTCGGCCCGGACCTGCTCGGTGCGGACACCACGGGTGCCGACAGCATCGCCGTTGCGGCGGAACGGGTCGCGGCGGCCGGCGGACAGGCGGTCGTGGCGGCGCTGCTCGACCAGCGCCGGGTGGCGGGGCTGGGCAACATGTGGGCGCAGGAGCTGCTCTTCCTGCACCGCGTCGACCCGTGGCGGGCCGCGGACACCGTCGCCGGCCTGGAGGAGTTGCTCACCGACGCCCGGCGGCGGTTGCGGCACGCGGTCCACGCGAACCCGAAGCAGAACACCACCGGCAGGTCGACACCTCCACATTGGGTCTACGGGAGGGCGCGGCGTCCGTGCCTGCGTTGTGGCACACCGATCTCGTTCCGGCCGGCCGATCTCACCGCCCACGGCCGGGAGACCTGGTGGTGCCCGGTCTGCCAGGTCTGACCGGCCGGGCGGGCATCGGCAGGTTCCCCGCAGTGTCCCGCACCGCGCCGGTCGCGTTGTGGTACTGGCCGTACCAGGACGATCCGGGGCTGTCGGCACCGCGTTCCGCAGTGGACCTCGGGTGAGGTGAACCGACCGGAGAAGACAGCAACGGCAACGATGACGACCGCACCTTTCGAACTCGTGGTGGTGACTGGAGCGTCGACCGGCATCGGGCGTGCGACGGCCCAGCGGCTGGCGGCCGATGGGCGAGCGCCAGGCGGCGGTTGCGGGCGGTGGTCGACAACGTCGGCATCGCGGTCAAGGCCCCGGTGGAGACCCTGGAGCTCGATGAGTGGAGGCGGTCAGCGCTGCTGCGTCGGCCTTCGAAGCCGGTGCGTGCCCAGACCGCGCTGACCAACGCGCTGTTCGCCGTCATGGACCACAGCGACACCCTGGCAGCGGTGGCCCGCGTTCCGGGATGACCGGGCGCGGGGCGGCTCTCGTACGATGTGGCCATGTTCGCCCTCCTGCGGTCGGTGTGGGACGAGCCCCGGCCGGCACCCGCGGTGGTGCGGCTCTGGCGGGACCGGGTGCTCGTCCTCGTCCTGTTGCTGATCGCGGTGCTCGAGGCGGTGTTGCGGTCCGGTCTGGACACGCGGGCCGGCTCGCTGGTCGTGGCGGTGGTGCTGCTGCCGTTGCTGCTGGTGCGCCGGAGCAGGCCGTTGATGGCGGTGGTCGTGGCGTTCGGGGTGGCCGCGGTCGCCTCGCTGGTGTTCTGGGGCGAGCCGGAGCTCAACGTCATGGTGTTCATGCTGCTGTTCCCCTTCTCGCTGTTCCGGTGGGGGTCGGGGCGCGAGGCGGTGGTCGGGCTGGCGGTGATGCTCGGCAAGATCGGGCTGTCGGCGGTGCTCGGGTTCGTCAGCGCGGGTGATGCGGTGGCCGGCACAGCGGTCCTGGGGACCGCGTGCGCTCTCGGGGCCGCGGTGCGGTACCGGGCACGGGCGCGAGCGCGGGAGTTCGACCAGGTCAAGCTGCTGGAACGGGAGCGGCTCGCCCGGGACCTGCACGACACGGTGGCGCACCACGTCTCGGCGATGGCGATCCGGGCGCAGGCGGGGCTCGCGACGGCGGCGGCGCGGCCGGAGGCGGCCATCGAGGCGCTCACGCTGATCGAGGCGGAGGCGTCGCGGGCGCTCACCGAGATGCGCACGATGGTGCGAGCCCTGCGCCGCAACGACTCCGCGGACCTGGCGCCGAGTCCCGGCGTCGCCGACGTCGCACTGCTCGCGAGCCCCGGACCGCCGGGACCCGAGGTGGACGTGCGGATCGACGGGCCCGTCGACGCCCTTCCCGGGTCGGTGGGAACCGCCGTCTACCGGCTCACCCAGGAGTCGGTCACGAACGCGCGCCGGCACGCCCGGCACGCCACCCGCATCGAGGTGCGCGTCACGGTCGGCGACTCGTCGGTGCACCTGCGGGTGAGCGACGACGGCGACACCGGCGGGGTGCGCGGTGCCGCGGCGCAGGGGCACGGGCTGATCGGCATGAAGGAGCGCGCGGACTTGCTCGGAGGCAGCTGCGAGGCCGGCCCGAACCCGGACCGGGGGTGGACCGTGACCGCGGTGCTGCCGCTGACCGGAGCGGCCCGATGAGCGTCCGCGTCATCGTCGCCGACGACCAGGAGATCGTCCGCACCGGGCTCGCGATGATCCTCGGCGTCCAGGAGGGCATCGAGGTCGTCGGCCAGGCGCCGGACGGGCGGCAGGCCGTGGAGCTGGCCAGGCGGCTGCGGCCGGACGTGTGCCTGTTCGACATCCGGATGCCGGGGATCGACGGCATCGAGGCCACCCGCCTGCTCGCCGGGCCCGGCGTCCCCGATCCGCTCGCCGTCGTCGTGATCACCACCTTCGACCTCGACGAGTACGTCTACGCCGCGCTGCGGGCGGGTGCCAAGGGCTTCCTGCTCAAGGACGCCGGCCCCGCGCTGCTCGCCCAGGCCGTGCACGCCGCGGCCGCCGGTGACGCGCTGATCGCTCCGAGCGTCACGGCCCGGCTGCTCGAGACGTTCGCGGACACCGGGCCTGCCGGCCCCGCCGCGCAGCCGGTCGAGCCGCTCACCGAACGCGAGGAGCAGGTCCTCGCCGCCGTCGCGGGCGGGCGCACGAACAGCGAGGTCGCCAAGGAGCTCCACATCACGCTCAGCACCGTCAAGTCCCACATCGCCAGCCTGATGGCGAAGATCGGTGCCAGGAACCGGGTCGAGATCGCGATCTGGGCCTACGAGACCAAGCGCGTCCGGGGCGGGTTCCGGCCGCAGTCGGCCGAAAGTACGACGACCGCGCCCGACCATCGGCCAGGATGATCGAGGCCCTTCTGCCGATGAGCTGACCCCACCTCGGGCGCCACGATCTGGGGCATGACCTACTCGACCCGGCGGGACCTGCTCGTCCCGGCCGCGATCGTCCTGTTCAGCGTCGTCCCGGTGCTCGGCGGCGTGCTCCGGCTGGCCGAGCTCGGCGGTGGTGCGGAGATCACGCCGGACAACGCGCGGTTCTTCGCCTCGCCCGTGCCCGTGGTGCTGCACGCGGTCACCGTCAGCGTGTACTGCGTCCTCGGAGCCTTCCAGTTCGCGCCCGGATTCCGCCGCCGCAGACCCCGCTGGCACCGGATGTCCGGACGGCTCTTGGTCCTCTGTGGACTCATCGGGGCGCTGTCCGGGCTGTGGATGACCGTGTTCTACCCGAAGCCCGCCGACGTGGGCGCGCTGCTCACCGGCTTCCGGCTGGTGTTCGGCACGGCCTGGGTGGTGTCCATCGTCCTCGGGTTCACCGCGATCCGCCGCCGCGACGTCGCCGGGCACCGTGCCTGGATGGTCCGGGGGTTCGCGGTCGGTCTCGGCGCCAGCACGCAGGCGCTGACGATGGGTCCGTGGATCGCGTTCGCCGGCCCGCTCGACGAGCCCACCAAGGCGGTGCTGATGCTCGCCGCCTGGCTCGTCAACCTCGCCGTCGCGGAGTGGGTCATCCGCCGTCCCGCGCGTGTGGTCGCGCCCGTACTCGCTCTGGGGGAGAACCGATGAGAGCCGTCGTCCAAGACCGGTACGGATCGCCGGACGCGCTGGAACTGCGCGACGTGGAGCCGCCGGCCGCCACCGGCGACGAGGTGCTCGTGCGGGTGCGCGCGGCCTCCGTGAACGCCTACGACTGGCACATGATGCGCGGTGACCCCTACCTCGCGCGGCTCACCGGGATTGGGTTCGCCGGGCCCAGGAGGAAGATCCGCGGCCGCGACTTCGCCGGCACGGTGGAGGCGGTCGGCCGGGACGTGCGGCGCTTCCGGCCGGGTGACGAGGTGTACGGCGACCTCGGCGCCGCGGACGGGGCGTTCGCCGAGTACGTGTGCGTGTCGGAGGACCTGGTCGAGACCAAGCCGGCCACCCTGACGTTCGAACAGGCGGCGGCGGTACCGCTGGCCGGGCTCACCGCGCTGACGGCGTTGCGCGACGCCGGAAAGCTCCAGCCGGGCCAGCGCGTGCTGGTCAACGGCGCGTCCGGTGGCGTCGGGACGTTCGCGGTGCAGATAGCGAAGTCCACGGGCGCGGAGGTGACCGGTGTGTGCAGCACGAGGAACGTCGACCTGGTGGCGTCGATCGGCGCGGACCACATCGTCGACTACACCGCGGCGGACTTCACCCGCTCCGGCACGCGCTACGACCTCGTCCTCGACCTGGTCGGCAACCACTCGCTGACCGCGCTGCGACGTGCGCTCGCGCCGGGCGGGACGATCGTGCTGTCCGGCGGGGGAGTGTTCACCGGCGGCAGCCTCGTAGGTCCGATGTCGCTCCTGGTCAGGGCGAGGCTGCAGGCCCCGTTCGTCCGCGACCGCCTGGTCGTCCTGACCACGGCACCCGACCGGGAGGTGCTCGCGGCACTGCGCGACCTCGCCGAGTCTGGGGCCTTCACCCCGGTCGTCGACCGGGTGTACCCGCTGGCCGAGGTGCCCGCCGCGCTCCGGTACGTCGAGACCGAACACGCCCGCGCGAAGGTGGTGATCACGGTCTGACGGGTGCGTCCGGGCGGTGCGGCACGGCATCCTGTGCCGGTGGCTTCGCCGTGCTGCCCGCCTGCCTCGTGCTCGTCGTCACCGGGTCGGCCGACCGGACGCGGGCGCAGCTGCTGGGGCGCGCGGTCGGCTTGAGCGCGTTGACGACCCCTCGGCTTCGTGGCGGTGACCCGGCTGTGTTGTCGCGCGCGCCGTTGGACGAGCACGAACCGTTGATCGGTGCGAGCCTGAAGAGCGCCAACGGCGGCGATCAGGATCAGCGGCTGCTCGAGAAGGATGGTTCAGGATGACCGGCGGTGTCCGATGACGCGCGCACAGAGCGATGGCACGTCAGAGCTGAAGATCGAGACCGTCGAGCACGACGGGGTGGCGGTCGTGGCCCTCAGCGGCGACATCGACATCACCAACTCCAACCGGGCGCGGCTCGCGATCGAGGCGCAGCTGAACAACTACCCGATCGGGATCGTGGTCTACCTCGCGGTGGGTTTCCTGGCGTCCACGGGGCTGTCGCTGCTGGGGGAGGCCCACCGCCGGGCGAAGCTCGCCGGGATCGGGTTCGCCGTCGTCGCGACGGAACGGCCGGCCCGGCGGACGCTGCTGGTCGCGGGGATGGACCGGGTTCTGCCGTTGTACGAGACCGTTCCGCATGCCGTCGAAGCACTGCGCAAGGCGTCCGCGACCGAGAAACCCGGATTTCCGAGGTGAAACCTCCGTCATCGAAACGGGTGAACTACCAAGCCGTTCGAGGTGAGGCCACGGCTTCGATGCGGAAGGGGGCGTCGCCGGCAGCCGTCGCACGCGGTGAGGAAAGTCCAGGTAGGACAGTCAGGTCGGCCGGATCGGGGCGGTTGCCGCCCGCCGGCGGTGGACCGCTGCCCGTGCCGGCGACCCTCCGGCACCGCCGGGCCGGATTGACGCCGTTCCTCCGCTTCTATCAAGATCCCGATCATGATCGACACGGGTGAGCAGGCGAGTCGTCGCCATTTCCTGCGTGCCGGGGCGGCGGCCGCCGGAAGTGCCGGCCTGCTGGCCGCGACCGCGCCTGCCGCCGAGGCCGCCACCGGTTCGCACGTCTTCCGCGTGGCGCACTTCGGCGCCAGGGGAGACGGGCGGACCGACGACACCGCCGCCGTGCAACGCGCGATCGACGCGGCCTGTGCCTTCGCCTCGCGCGCCAACGGGTACGCGCGGGTCGAGTTCGACGCCAGGACCTACCTGCTGGCGGCACCACCGGCGCGCCCGCAGCCCGGCAGCACGCACGCGGCCGGTCAGCTCCTGTTCCCGGTGCGCACCTCCGGCCCGCAGATCACGGTCGAGCTGGCCGGTGCGGGCACGCAGCAGGGCCTGCAGTTCATCCCGGACGGCCGGCAGACGGCGGCGGGCACCATGCTGAAGTCGACGGTGTCCGTCACCTGGGACGGTCTCTCTTCGGGCATGCCACCCGCGGTGATCGCGTCACCGAAGGGTGACGTGTGGGGCGGGTTCAACCGGGTGGCGGTGGCGGTGACCGACATCGCCGTCCAGGTGCCGTCGAACCCGTCGGTGGCCGGCCTGAACCTGCTGTGGGCCCCGCAGGTCCGGTTGCGGGGCGTGCGGGTCTGCACGCCGGAACCGTTGCCCGCGGTGGTCGAGCCGAAGATCCCGTGGTCCACCGGGATCGTGCTGCCCGGCGGCGGCAACAACGCGGTGATCTACCTGCGTGATGTCCACGTCGCCGGCTTCTACACCGGCCTGCTGTTCGGGGAGCACACCGACGCCTCCAGCGTCGTGGTCTTCGCCTGCAAGGTGGCGCTGGCCCCGTTCGGCAAGCGCCTGCACACCGCGCGCTTCGGCCTGGTCACGGTCGAGTGCTGCCCGACGGTGCTCTCGCAGGTCGACTGGGAGACCGGTCGCGTCGCCGCCACTGAGGGCGACAGCCTCAAGATCGACCTGCTCGACATCGAGGAGTACAACGGCTTCAGCAGGAGCCTGAGCTGGACCAAGCACGACTGCCACGTCTACGACCCGAACAACGTCCTGCGCGGCTGGATCTGGATGGCCCGCTCCGGCGCGGACTACCTGGGCATCCCGCTCACCCTGGAGGGCGGCAAGCACCTCCAGATCGCCGAGATCCAGCAGACCTGACCCGGAAGCACCGAGCTGCTCACCATCGGCGAGCTCGTCGATGCGGGGTGGTTGCCGCGATGTCCGGCGACGCCGATCCGCGTGCGGTGCCGCGGTCGCTGGAACCGGGACGGCACGGAGCTCCCCGGGCTCGCGGGCCGCGTCCACGGCTGGTGCTTCGTCTCGCGGTCGGCCGGTGCGAGGACCTCTTCGGCACCGCGCGGCACGCGCCGCGCGGTGCACGGGTCACCCCTCCTGACACCGGCGACCCCGCGGCCATCCGGGTGAACCGCCGGGGCGCGTGGCGGCCAGGTGACCGAGGTCGGACCTGCCCGTCAGGGGGTGCGTGGCGCACCGGCCACCGAGGTCAGACCGGCTCGTCGGGGGTGCGGGTCGCACTGGCGACCGAGCCACCGGGTTCGTCGGCGAGCTGACCGCGCCCGGCGGCTTCGTCCAGCACCTCCTCGTCCAGCGGTTCCAGCGCGACCGGCACGTCCGGTTGTTCCTCCGCGAGCCGGTCTTCCAACGGCCGGGCGTGCGCCTGCTCGTACGGCGTCATGCCGTACTTGTCCACGCCGCTCCACCGCTCGGGCGGGTCCATGCCCGCTTCGAGGGGGTCGAGCTTGATGCGGTCCTCGTCGAGGTCCTCCGCGCTGTTGAGGGCAGCCGGATCGGTCTCGACGGCGTCGGGTGAGCCGGTGTCGTGCGGTGGCGCGTAGGACGCCAGGTCGTCGCCGGGGCTCATGTCGTCTGTGGCCATGACCGCTGTGTACCCGGCGGCCGGGCGGTCAATCGATCTTCCGGCGACCGGGTTCAGCGCGCCGGTGCCGGGTATGCCGCACCCACGCAGGACGAGTCCAGAGGGAGTGTGCCGTGACGGAACCGACGGACAACGAGCAGACGGAACGCGGTGCCGCCGAGGAGGCGAGCGGGGTGCCGCTCACCGAGACGGAGGTCGAGGCGTCGAAGCGACCACCGAGCGATCGGCCGGAAGAGGACGGCGCGGGCCTCGGCCCCGACGACGTCGAGTGAGCCGGCCGCGGGACGTGCGCGAGCGGTGGGACCGGGTCGGCGGCCGCGAGTTCCGCAGTCTGCGGGCGGGACAGCGGCACGACGACCCGCGCGACGTGGTCCTCGTGCCCGGTCTGGGAGCGCTGAGCTACCTGGTCGACACCCTCGCGGCGTGCGGTGCGTCGGCCAGGGCGCACCTGCTCGACGTGCCGGGTTTCGGACACCGCGGCGCGCGGGTGTGCCCGGCCGGGGTCGGCGCCGTCGCCGAAGCGGTGTGCGGCTGGGTCGACGAGGTGGTCGGCGGGCCAGTGGTCCTCGTCGGGCACTCGACGGGTGCCCAGGCGGCGTTGCACGTCGCCGTGGCGCGGCCCGACCTCGTCCGGTCGCTGGTGCTGCTCGGGCCGACCTTCCCGCCGGAGCAACGTGGCGTGACGGGCCTGCTCGGGCCGTTCGTCCGCAACTTCCTGCACGAGCCGCCCACCTTGGTGCCCGCGACGGTGCCCGACTACCTGCGCGGCGGACCGCGGGAGATCGCCCGCTTCATCCGGTCCGCACAGCGGGACGAGCCGGAACAGCTGATCACCGAGGTCCGCTGCCCGGTGCTGCTGGCGCGCGGGGAGCACGACGCGTTCGCCCCCCAGCCGTGGGTCGACCGCCTCGCCGCGGCGGCACGGGTCGGGCGGTCGGAGGTCGTCGGCGGCGCGCACACCTTCCCGTTCCGCAGGGGAGCGGTGACCGCACGGCTCGTCGCGACCCTGATGCAGGACTCCGGTACCAGATGAAACGCATCTGAGGCCCACAAGGGCGTCGCACGTCACAAACCGCCGCGTCTCCGGTTGAGCGCGGCGCCGCTGGGCATTCCTCGCCGGTGAAAGCCTGGCCTGGAACGTCCTCTCCACTCGGCGCCACCTACGACGGCGTCGGCACCAACTTCGCACTCTTCTCGGAGGTCGCCGACCACGTCGAGCTGTGCCTGTTCGACGACGACGGCACCGAGACGCGGGTTCGCCTGCCCGAGGTGAGCGGTTTCGTCCACCACGGGTACCTGCACGGTGTCGGGCCCGGTCAGCGGTACGGGTACCGCGTGCACGGGCCGTACGACCCGGAGCGGGGGCTGCGCTGCAACCCGAACAAGCTGCTGATCGACCCGTACGCCAAGGCGATCAACGACGGCCTGCGGTGGGACGAGTCGGTGTTCAGCTACCCGTTCGGTTCGCCGGACGAGCGCGACGACGCGGACTCGGCGGCGCACATGCCGAAGTCCGTGGTGGTGAGCCCGTTCTTCGACTGGGCCGACGACCGGTCGCCGAACACGCCGTACCACGAGAGCGTCGTCTACGAGGCCCACGTCCGCGGCCTCACGATCGCCCACCCGGAGATCCCGGAGCAGCTGCGCGGCACCTACGCGGGGCTCGCGCACCCGGCGATGATCGACCACCTCACCCGGCTGGGCGTGACGGCGGTCGAGCTGATGCCGGTGCACCAGTTCATCAGCGACCACACCCTGGCCGAGAAGGGGCTCGCCAACTACTGGGGCTACAACACGATCGGGTTCTTCGCACCGCACGACGCCTATGCCTCGCGGACGGGCCTGGGCGACCAGGTGCAGGAGTTCAAGGGCATGGTCCGGTCCCTGCACGACGCGGGCATCGAGGTCATCCTCGACGTGGTCTACAACCACACCGCGGAGGGCAACCACCTCGGGCCGACGTTATCGATGAAGGGCATCGACAACCTGGCCTACTACCGGGTGATGGACGACGAGCCCAAGTTCTACATGGACTACACGGGCACGGGCAACTCGCTCAACGTGCGCACGCCGCACACGCTGCAGCTGATCATGGACTCGCTGCGGTACTGGGTGACCGAGATGCACGTGGACGGCTTCCGGTTCGACCTCGCCGCGACGCTGGCCCGTGAGTTCTACGACGTCGACCGGCTGGCGACCTTCTTCGAAGTCGTGCAGCAGGACCCGGTGGTCTCCCAGGTCAAGCTGATCGCCGAGCCGTGGGACGTCGGTCCCGGCGGTTACCAGGTCGGCAACTTCCCTCCGTTGTGGACGGAGTGGAACGGCAAGTACCGGGACACCGTGCGCGACTTCTGGCGCGGTGAGCCCGCGACGCTCGGTGAGTTCGCCTCCCGCATCACCGGTTCCTCGGACCTGTACCAGAACGACGGGCGCCGGCCGTACGCGTCGATCAACTTCGTCACCGCGCACGACGGCTTCACGATGAACGACCTGGTGTCGTACAACGAGAAGCACAACGAGGCCAACGGTGAGGACAACAACGACGGCGAGAGCCACAACCGGTCCTGGAACTGCGGGGTCGAGGGGCCGACTGACGACGAGGAAGTCCTCGCGCTGCGTGCACGGCAGCGGCGCAACCTGATCGCCACGCTGCTGTTGTCCCAAGGTGTGCCGATGATCTTGCACGGCGACGAGTTCGCCCGCACGCAGCACGGCAACAACAACGTCTACTGCCAGGACAACGAGATCTCCTGGGTCGACTGGTCGCTGCTCGACAGCAACGCCGAGCTCGTCGACTTCACCGCCGCGGTGACCGCGTTCCGCAAGGCGCACCCGGTGCTGCGGCGCAAGCGGTTCTTCGCGGGCAGGCCGATCCGCAAGGGCGACGAGCTGCGCGACATCGCGTGGTTCACCCCGTCCGGCGAGGAGATGACCGAGCAGAACTGGGAGGACGACTTCGGCAAGTGCATCGTCGTCTTCCTCAACGGTGAAGGCATCCCCGACCTCGACCCGCGCGGCATGCCGGTGGTCGACGACTCCTTCCTGATCGCCTTCAACGCGCACCACGAGGACATCCAGGTGACGCTGCCCGACAGCTCGTACGGTCCGGAGTGGACGGTCGTGGTCGACACCGTCACCGGCGAGGTGGGCGGGAACGAGAAGCCGATCGCCGCCACCGGGCAGCTGACCTTGGCGGCGCGGTCGCTCGTCGTGCTGCAGCGGGTGAGCTGACACCGCTAGGACACGCCCAGGTCGCGGGGGAGGCCGTCCGGCGGGTCGCCACGGCCGTCAGCGGTCTTCCCCGCGGCCGGTCACCCGGACGCCTCCCCGCTGTCCGCGGTGGGTTCCGGTGGGTCGGCCCGCATGATGTGCCGCTCGCGTTCGCTGCCCCGATGTCCGGGAAGTCAGGGACGTGGACCACGAGCTGCCGCTGGCGGACGAACTGGCGGCTGTGTCCGCGCGGTTGGCGGGGTTGCTGCTCTCGCGGGAGACGGTGCACACGGCGCTGACGCTGGTCACGTCGCTGGCGGTGGAGGCGTTGCCCGGTACCGCCGGGGCGGGGGTGACGCTGCTGGACGAGGACGGCCGCAGGACGACCGCGGCGGCCACCGACGCGGTCGTCGAGCACCGGGACCCCCTCCAGTACGAGTGGGGGGAGGGGCCGTGCCTGAGCGCGTGGGAGCGGCGGTGCGCGATCCGCGTCGACGACGTCGCCGGGGAGAGGCGGTGGCGGCGCTGGACGTCGGCCGCCCGGTGGTCGGCGATGCGGGCGGTGGTGAGCGTGCCGCTGGTCGCCGGGGACACCGCGATCGGGGCGATCAAGGTGTACGGCCGTGAGCCCCGTGCCTTCGGGGAGCGGGACGAGTACCTGCTCACGATGTTCGCCGCGCAGGCCGCGGTCCTGGTGGCCAACATCAGGTCGTTCGACAACGCGCGCAGGCTCAGTGACGCGCTCGTCGAGCAGCTGCGCGGCCGGGACGTGATCAACATGGCGAAGGGTGTCGTCATGGCGCGGGAGCACGTCGACGAGGGCACCGCGTTCGCCATGCTGGCACGGGACTCCCACGAGGGCAGCAGGAAGCTCCGCGACCTGGCCGGCTCACTGCTGCGGTCCACCGCCCAGCGCGGGCGTTGATCACGATGGCGCCTGGTCAGGACTCGCCGAGGCAGGACGAACGGCACCGTGCGCTGGTGCGTGCGTTCCGCCGGTCCGATCTCACGCTCGAGCAGCTGTGGACCCGCTACTTCGCTCTCGGAGGGGACGCGGGCCTGCTCGACGTCGACGCCTACCTCCACGGCATGACGGTGTTCTCCGGGCTGCAGCACGACATGCTGGCGCACGCGATCAACGAGCGCCTCGACGAGACGTGGCCGCAGCGCGTGCCCTACTCCGTTCCGCCGCAGGCGACCGGTCCGCGCACCGGCCCGCTGGCGGGCTTGGTGAGCTGCTCGACGGCATGCACCAGGCACCGCCGGAGCTCCTGCCCGTCGTCGCGACGCGTGCGGGCCGGGCGCTGGGCCTGCGGATCACGATCTACCTCGTCGACTACGAGCAGCGCGTGCTGCACCCGCTGGGTGAGCCGGAGGGGCCGCACCTCACCCCGCTCGGCGTCGACTCCTCTCTGCCGGGACGCGCGTTCCGCACCGTGGAGACGGTTCCCTCCACCAGGGGTGAGCACCCGCGGCTGTGGGTCCCGCTCCTCGACGGCGTGGAACGCCTGGGCGTGCTCGACGTGGTCCCCCCTCGCGGCGCGGACCTGGGCGACCGATCTGCGCCTGGCCTGCCGGTGGTTGTCCGCCCTGATCGGGCACCTGGTGACCATCAGCACGCACTACGGCGACGGGGTGGACTCTGTGCGCCTGCTGCGGGCGCGGACCTGATCTGGCAGCTGCTGCCACCGCTCACGGCCGCCACCGGCGACTTCACCGTCTCCGGGCTGCTGGAGCCCTGCTACGAGGTCGGTGGGGACGCGTTCGACTACGCCCTGTCGTCCGGCAGCGCCACGCTGGCGATCTTCGACGCGGTCGGGCACAGCATGCGCAGCGGTTTCGTGGCCGCCGCCGCACTGGCCGCCTCCCGCAGCACCCGCCGCGTCGGGCACGGCCTGTTCGAGCAGGCCCGTGCCGTGGACGAGACCATCTCCGGCCAGTTCCCCGGCGGCGCGTTCGCCACCGGTGTCCTGGCCGAGCTGGACCTGCGCAGCGGACGGCTGCGCTACGTCAACGCCGGGCACCCCGAACCGCTGCTGCTGCGGTCCGGCAAGGTCGTCAGACGCCTCACCGGCGGGCGCCGCCTGCCGTTCGGCCTGGGGACCGGCGTGCTCACCGTCGCCGAGGAGTTCCTGCAGCCGGACGACTGGCTCGTCCTGCACACGGACGGGGTGACCGAGGCACGTGACCACAACGGGGTGTTCTTCGGTGACGAGCGGCTGGTGGACTTCCTCGAACGGGAGGCCGCCGCGGCGCACCCGCCCCCGGAGACGGCGCGCCGGTTGGTGAAAGCCGTGCTGGCCCACCAGAACGGTGTGCTGCAGGACGACGCGTCCGTGCTCCTGGCCCGGTGGGTCAAGGGCGACGAGCTGAGGCCGTGAGGTCGAAGCGGAACGTCCCGGCCACGCCGTCACCTGCTCCACTCCGAAGTGGACGTTCGCTGACGTCGCGTTTCGTGCTGGTCGGCCCGGGTATTCGGCCGGCACACGCACCGGTGGAGCAGAGCGCCGGCGCCACTTCCCGGCAGCGGTCACCCCCGTTGTGCCGACGAACCGGCCGCTCCCCGGAGCAAGCCCGCGGCCTGAACGCGCTACGAGCAAGGCGGTGAGACGTGGAGCGAACGTCATCGGCTTCCGCAGGCGGCCCGACTGTCGGTGTGGAGGAGGAGTTCCTCCTGGTCGACCCGGTGACCGGGGTCGCCGTGAACCGCGCGGACGAGGTCGTCGACGCCGCCCGCGACCTGTTCGGGCTGGAGCTTGAGCTGGAGCTGACCAGTACGCAGGTCGAGACCAACACGTCGGTGTGCCGCGACGCCGCACAGGCTGGGCTCGAGCTGCGGGAACTGCGGCGGGCGGTCGGGCGGGCCGCGCGGGAGGCCGGCTGCCGGGCGATCGCGGTCGGCGCGCCGCCGCTGGGCGACACGACCGGTGTGATCACGGACGGTCCGCGGTACCGGCGGATCGCCCGCGAGTTCCGTGCGCTGGCCGCACAGCAGCTGATCTGCGGATGTCACGTCCACGTCGCCGTGCCGGACCGCGAGACGGCCGTGCAGGTCTGCAACCACGTGCGGCCGTGGCTGCCGGTGCTGGGCGCGATCACCGCCAACTCGCCGTTCTGCCGCGGTGCGGACACCGGTTTCGCGAGCTGGCGCACGACGGTGTGGTCGCGGTGGCCGGTCTCCGGGCCGCCGCCGTTCTTCGCGTCGTGGCAGCACTTCCAGGACGTGTGCGCCGAGCTGCTCGAGGCGGGCACCGCGCTGGACCCGGCGATGGTCTACTGGGACGTCCGCCCCTCCGCGCGGTGGCCGACGGTGGAGGTGCGCGTCGCGGACGTGGCCGCGAGCGTGGACGACGCGGCGTTCCTGGCGGCGGTGGTGCGTGCGCTGGTGGCCGAGGCGGTGGCGGACGTCCGACGGGGTGTGCGGCCGGTACCGGTCCCCGTAGAGACGTTGCGCCAGGCCTGCTGGCGCGCGGCCAGGGACGGCTTCGCCGGCGACGCCCTGGACGTGCGGTCCGGTCGGTTGCTACCGCTGCGGCAGCAGCTGCGCCTGTTGCTGGCGCAGCTGAAACCCGTGCTCGAAGCCCACGGTGACCTGCCGGTGGTGCAGCGGGGGATCCGGCTGCTGAACCGCCACGGCTGTGGTGCCGACAGGCAGCGGCGCGCGGTCCGGCGTGCGGGGACGGAGGCTCTGCTGCACCTGCTCGACCTCGACGCGGGGGAACTGCCGTTGACGGCCGGTGCGGAGGAAGCGTCGTCGCCAGGGCGGTGATCACCCGATGCCGTGCTGCTGCAGCCACAGCTCCAGCACGCCGAGGTGCCACAGCTCGTTCCCACCGGCCTTGGTGGCCCGGCCGTTCGGGTCGGCGAGCAGGGCGTCGACGTAGCCGGGGCGCAGGACACCGCGGCCCCGTGCGGCGGGGGAGCTCATGGCCGAGCGCACCAGGTCGAGGACCTCGCCGTCGAGCTGGGTGAGGGCGGGCACCGGGAAGTACCCCTTGGGCCGGTCGACCACCTCCACGGGGAGCAGGTCGCGGCCGATGTCCTTGAGGATCCCCTTGCCGTCCTGGCCGGACTTCAGCTCCGGCGGGCACGCCGCGACCAGCTCCACGAGGTCCTGGTCGAGGAACGGCACGCGGGCCTCGACGCCCCACGCCATCGCCATGTTGTCGACGCGCTTGACCGGGTCGTCGGGCATGAGCAGGTGCGTGTCGGTCCGCAGCACGGCGTCCAGCGCCGTCTGCGCGCCGGGAGCTCCGAGGTGCCGGCTGATCAGCTCGCCGCTCACGTCGTGGCCGGCGAGCCAGTCCGGTTCCAGGACCGGCGCGAGCTCGTCGTGCCCGAGGTCGTGGAACGCCTCCCGGAACACGCCGGCCGCCTGGTCGCGGGCCGCGGCGGCCGCGGGCTGGTGGTAGCGGTAGCCGGCGAACACCTCGTCGGCGCCCTGACCGCACTGCACGACCTTGACGTGCCGCGAGACCTCCCGGCAGACGAGGTGGAACGCGGTGACGTCGTGGCTGCCCATCGGCTCGCTCATCGAGCCGACCGTGTGCTCGACCGCTCCGGCGATCTCCTCGTCGTCGATGCGCAGCTGGTGGTGGTCCGTGCCGAACTTCTGCGCGACCGCGTCGGAGTAGGCGAACTCGTCGCCGTCCACACCGTCGCGGTCGGTGAAACCGATGCTGAAGCTGCTGGGCCGCTGTCCCTCCTCGGCGAGCAGCGCGACCAGCAGGCTGGAGTCCAGGCCGCCGGACAGCAGCACGCCGACCTCCACGTCGGCCACCGTGCGCCGCCGCACCGCGACCTGCAACGCCTCGCGCACCGCCTGCCGCCAGTCCTGCGCGGTCCAGTCCGCGTGCTCCGGCCGCCGGGTGTAGGACGGCTGCCAGTAGACGTGGTCGCGCGGGGCCTGCCCCGGCCGCAGCACGCGGATCGTGGCGGGGGGCAGCTTCCGCACTCCGCGCAGGACGGTGCGCGGTGCGGGAACGATCGAGTGCCACGTGAGGTAGTGGTGCAGGCCGACCGGGTCGAGCTCGGTGTCGACACCGCCGCCCGCCAGCAGCGCGGGCAGGGTGGAGGCGAACCGGGTCCGGCCGCGCACGTCGGCCACGTACAGCGGCTTGATGCCGAGCCGGTCCCTGACCAGCACCACCTGGTCGTGTCGCCGGTCGACCACCGCGATGGCGAACATGCCGACGAGGTGCTCGACGAACCGCTCGCCCCAGTGGTGGTAGGCCTTGAGGATCACCTCGGTGTCGCTGGTGGACCGGAAGCGGTACCTGCCGGACAGCTCCCGGCGCAGTTCCGCGTGGTTGTAGATGCACCCGTTGAACGCCACAGCGAGCCCGAGCTCGTCGTCGACCATGGGCTGCGCGCCGGCGTCGGACAGGTCGATGATCGACAGCCTCCGGTGCCCGAGCGCCACCCGGCCCTCCGACCAGTGGCCGGTCCCGTCCGGCCCCCGCGACCACATCGACCGCGTCATCCGCTCGACCGCGGCGACGTCCGGCCGGTCCACGTCGTTGGTCACGACCTCACCAGCGATCCCACACATGGCGGCTCCTCCGGAGGACGGCAGAAAGGTGACGTGCGGATACCCCGAATGCCGATGATCATGTTCCACCTGCGGCGCAGCTCACTTGTGAGCAAGCGCACGTTTGTCCCGCCCGTTCGCGGGTTGACGTGGGCAGGCGGGAGCCCGGCAATGGAGCAGTGCACCCGCCGGACGCAGACCTGGACCGGGCGACGATCCCGTCGCTCGGCCGCTCGATGACCGCCGGCGCGCTCACGTCGGTGGACCTGACCCGCGCCTACCTGCGCCGCATCGCCGACGTCGACCCGGTGCTGCGTGCCGTGCTCGCGGTCGACCCGACCGCACTGCGGCAGGCGCGGGAGAGCGACCTGAGGCGGGAACGCGGGCAGTCCCGCGGGCCGCTCGACGGCATCCCGGTGCTGCTCAAGGACAACATCGACACCCGCGGGCTGGCCACCACCGCCGGCTCACGGGCACTGACCGTGCCGCCCGGTGCCGACGCCGAGGTGGTGACCCGCCTGCGTGCGGCGGGCGCGGTCGTGCTGGGCAAGACGAACATGACGGAGTGGGGGAACTTCCGCTCGCCGTGGTCGACCTCCGGCTGGTCGGCGGCAGGTGGGCAGACCGCCAACCCGCACGTGCTGGACCGCACCCCGTGCGGGTCGTCGTCCGGGTCGGCCGTGGCGGTGGCGGCGTCCCTGGCGCAGGTCGCGGTCGGCACCGAGACCAGCGGCTCGATCGTGTCGCCGGCCGGTCACGCCGGTGTCGTCGGGTTCAAGCCGACGCCCGGCCGGATCAGCACGGCGGGCATCGTGCCGATCACCGCCCGCAGGGACACGGCCGGTCCGATGGCGCGCCACGTCGTGGACGCGGCGCTCCTCATGGCGGTCATGGCGGGCTCCCCGGCCGCCTTCTCCGCTCCTGCGACGCTGCGCGGCGCGCGGGTCGGGGTGTGGCGCAGGACGGGGTTCGACGCCGAGGTCGACCGGGTCGTGGCGGAGGCAACGAGGCGGACCCGGTGGAGCTGAGCGGGTTCGGCCAGGAGCTGTTCCACGAGGCCGAGAAGGCGCCACCACTCACCGACCCGGTCTACCTCCGCCACCGGCGCACCGCGACCGAGCTGGCCCGCAGGTCGATCGACGACGTGCTCGCGGCGCACCACCTCGACGTGATCACGGCGCCGACCAACGGCCCCGCTGGCTGCCGCGCAGCGACGCGGGCCGCGCACGCCCTGCCGCGCGGCGCGGCTACCCGAACGTGACGGTACCGGCCGGCTTCGCGGGCCCGCTGCCGATCGGCATGTCGTTCATCGGCGGGCGGGGCACCGACGAGGCGTTGCTGCGGTTCGCGGCGGCTTCGAGACGCGGCACGGGCCCGCCGGGCCCGCCTACCTGCCGACGCTGCCCTGACGCGGTTCGCCCTCCGGCGCGGTGTGCTGCCATGCGGCTCGCGTGCTGAAGATCGACCGAGCTCCGCACAGGTCGTGGCCGACCTGCGGGCGGGCCTCGCTGCCCGGCCGCTCGGTGAAGGTGCCGGCCCTGCTGGACGGGCACCTCCACCGAGCGGGTCGGTGAGTCCCGAGGGGGTCCGGCGCGTCGCGGCGGCGGTCACCGAGGTGGTGGCCGCCGCACGCCCCCTCGGCGTCGACCGGCTGTACCCGTTCGGCGGGTTCGTGGTGCGGGACGGGGCCAACCGGGACGAGGTCGTCGACCGCGTCCGGCGGATGACCAGGGCGTTCCTGCACCGCTACCCGCCGAAGCGCGCCGAGGTCAAGGCGCTGCACCGGCACGTGCGGGACGTGCTGGGCGAGGTGGCCGACCGGCTGCGCCGGGACGACACGTCCCACCTGACCACGCCGGGCGTGGGAGATCACGGTGCCGCGGCAGCCGCCGTGCTCGCCGGTCCCGGTCCCGGACGCGGTCCGGTGCGGGCGGTCGCCGGGATCAGGCGAAGGCGGCCAGGCCGAGCCCGCAGCGCAGCTCCGCCCACACGGTCTTCCCGGTCGCCTGCCAGGTGACGCCCCAGGCCTCGGCGATCTTGTCCACGATGACCAGGCCGCGGCCACGCGTGTCGTCGATCCGCGACCTGCCCAGCACCGGCTTGTCCGGCGAGGCGTCGTCGACCTCGACGCGGAGCAGGCCCGCCCCCAGCCGCCGCAGGCGGAGGAGGCGTGGGTGCAGGCCGTGGTCGTAGGCGTTGCTGACCAGTTCGGTGACGACCAGCCGCACGTCGTCGACCGAGTCCTCCGACAGGTCGCCGAACACCTCGCCGATCCAGCGGCGCATCGCCGGCAGCGCGGGTGAGGGCTTGGTCAGCTCCACCACGAGTGCCTGGCGAGGGGGAGGGTCGTCGCTGGCGTTCATGTCGAACTGTCCCTCTTCCGTGAAGACGCTCGAAACTCTGCCTTACCCAGCGGTGAAGCGGGTAAACCGGACGCGAAGGTGATTCGGGGGACCGACGTTTGCCGGGGGAACGGGTGGGTACGCCGGGCCGCCGCACCGCTGTACCGGCGATGAGCAGCAGTGCCGTCGGACCGGAGCGGCGGAGCGCGGTTCATCGCCGGCAGCGGTAGGGCGTGCGCCGCTCCGGCGTCTGCGTGCTGCCCCACGGCGTCGACCTGCGGAGGTTCACGTGGGTACGCCGGGCCGCCGCACCGCTGTACCGGCGATGAGCAGCAGTGCCGTCGGACCGGAGCGGCGGAGCGCGGTTCATCGCCGGCAGCGGTAGGGCGTGCGCCGCTCCGGCGTCTGCGTGCTGCCCCACGGCGTCGACCTGCGGAGGTTCACGCCGACGGTCGTCGTGCACCCCGGGGCGGACGGCCCAGGATCGTGTTCGTGAGCAGGTCGGGCCTGCGGCAGGAGCACGACGTCGCCATCGCCGCGCTCACCAGGGTGCCCGACGCGGAGTTCGTGATCGCCGAGGACCTCGGTTCGGGACTCCCGGACGACGAGGCGAAGGTGCAGCGCCTGCGCGGAACGCCGCGGCGTGGCGGACCGCGTCGTGCTCGTGCCGCGGTGGGCCCACGACGACCTGCCGGCCTTGCTGCGCTCCGCGGACCTGGTTCTGTGCGTGGGCGGGCCCGCGCTGGCCGGGACGCTGCCCCTGGAGGCCATGGCATGTGGTCCTGCGGTGGTCACGGCGGCGGAGAGCCCGGCGGACACCGTGGCCGACGGCGTCACCGGATGCCATGTCCTGTCGCAGCACCCGCCGGAGGTCGCGCTCGCGGTCCGGCAGCTGCTGGCCGACAGGACCCGGCGTCAAAGCCACGGCGTCGCCGGTCGTGACCGGGTGCTCGCGTGCTACTCCTGGGACCACGTCGCCGCCGACGCGCTCCGGCTCTACGAGCGTGCTCGGATGCCGGCGGTGACCACACCGGTCCGTCATCGTGCAGCCGCACGGTGACATCGGCGCAGTTGACCACCGCCGGCGGCGACTACCGGCTGCCGAGTGCCGCCAGGGGCCGGTGCCGCGTGAGCTCGAGGTAGCGCTCCTCGGACAGCTCGGCGCGGTCGGGAGCGGGCGTCGTGGAGGTGAGCCGCCACGAGTGGTCGGAGTTGTCGGCCGCGCACGCGAGACAGCGGATGTGGGCCTCGCCGTTCTGCACGACCGCGCGGAACTGGGAGTGGGCGAGGGTGTGCCGGCCGAGCTTGCACCTCGCGGGCAGGAGGGCGACCAGCTGGCCGGTCGAGTCGTACCTGCACGTGAGGTTGCCGTCCAATTCGGACGGTGCGAGAGCTTGCCGGTTCATGACGCGAGAACCTATCAGCCTTCTCGCACATGTGTTCGGTTGTACGCGTGCGACACGGGAGTGACTGTGATCATGCGACGCGTGCGCGCGGGCACCGGTGACGCAACGTCTGCTATGTCCTGAACGTCTGCAGTGGGTAACGTGCAAACGAGCAGTGAATCTCGGTGATCACGCACTTGCCTTCGCGGAGGCGCCCGGTGACGACGGTTGATGAAGGGTCCACATCCCTGGTGGTCGAGTCGCTCGTCGAACCGACCACGGTGATGGCGGAGCTGCGCAGGCGGCTGACCGGTGCTCTGCGCGGTCTGGGGGAGGACCACCTCTACGACGTCCTGCTCGTCGTGACCGAGCTGGTGAACAACGTGCTGGACCACGCGTCGGGCTTCGGCCGGCTGCGCGTGCTCCGTCATGCGACGCGGTGTGAGATCGCCGTCGAGGTGGACGACGGGTCACCGGCCGAGCCGGTGCGCGGGCAGTCGCGGCTGGCCGGCAACCGGGGACGGGGCATCGCGGTGGTCGACAGCCTCGCGCGGCAGTGGGGTGTCCGGGTGCTGGCCGGTGGCAAGACCGTGTTCGCGGTGGTGGGGTGCCCCGAAGACGGCGACTCCCGGTGCGGGTCGCAGGTGGTGTGAGCGCCGGTGGGGTGAGCGCCGGTGGGGTGAGCGCAGGCCGGGTCACCCCTTGTCCGGCTTGTCCTTCTCCTTGTCGGGCTTGTCCTCGCCGGGCCCGTCGTCGTCCTTCGCCGCGGGCTTCTGCGGCGCCGGCTGCTGGACGTCGGCCTTCGGGCCGGCCTGCACGGGCACGAAGACGGTGTGGGTGACCGGCGGCTGCGCGGCGGCGGTCGGCGGGGGTTCGCTGGAGGTGACCGGGACGACCGGTGCGGTCGACGTCGGGGGTGCCGACTCGCCCGGTTCGGCCGGTGGTGAGAGGAAGGCGGTGGCGACGCCGGCGGCGCAGAGCGCCGTCACCACAGCGGCCGCGACGAACGGGGTGATCGGGCGTCTCTCGCGAACGGGTGCGGCCGCCAGGGTGGGGTTGGCCTGCGGGTCCCGCAACATGCGCGCGCAGTCGGCCGCTGACGGGCGGCGGCGGGGCGACAACGAGGTCATCAGCGTGAGCAGGCGCCTGAGGTCCGCGGGCAGCTCGTCGGGCACGTCGGGCTGGCGGTGCAGGCGGGCGACGGCGGCCTCGATCTCGCTGCCCTCGTACTCCCGCCGGCCGGTGAGGCACTCGAGCAGGACGAGACCGAGGGCGTAGACGTCCACCGGGTGGCCGAAGTCGTCGCCGCGCACCTGTTCGGGGGCGAGGTAGGCGGCCGTGCCCACCAGCTGGCCCGTGCGGGTGAGGCGGGTGGCGCCGAGCAGCCGGGCCAGTCCGAAGTCGGCGAGGTGGGCGTTGCCGTCGCGGTCGAGCAGGACGTTGGACGGTTTGATGTCGCGGTGCACGACGCCTCGTGCGTGCACGTAGGCCAGCGCCTCGGCGAGCTCGGCACCGAGGCGGCGCAGCTCGTCGGGCGTCAGCGGACCGTCGGTGATGCGGTCGCGCAGCGTGCGGCCCTCGACGAGCTGCAACACGACGAACGGCGTGTCGCCGCCGGTGCCGGCGTCGTGCACCTGGACGAGACCGGGGTGCGACAACGCGGCCAGCGTCCTGACCTCGTTGTCGAACCGCAGGCCGTCTGCCAGGTCGGATCCCGCGCGGAAGAGCTTGACGGCGACGTCGCGGTGCAGGCGGGTGTCCCGCGCGCGCCACACCTCGGCCATGCCACCGGACCCCAGCGGTTCGACGAGGTCGTACCGCTCGGCGAGCAGTCCGTCGTGCGCAGACGCGGGCATGGCGGCCTTCCGGTCGGCGGTGAGCTCCTCCCCTTGTGCCCGCCGTGCGGCATGGTCAAACGTTCGTCGGGGGCGGCGCGGCCACGTTGACGTTCACACGAGCGCCGGTGAGCACGGGCTCCGTCCTGAACCGGTCCCGCCGCAGCGCCGGACTGGGCAGCGCCGCCGCCTCGGCGAGCCCCGCGATCTGGTCGCGCGCACAGGCCGCGCTCGACTTCCTGGGTCGCGCGATCCCGGCCGGCACGGGCAGGGGCCGGGCACCCGCCGTCGCGGCCAGGTCGGTGAGCTCCAGCGTGTCGGAGGCGAGGTTGAACGCCCCGCGCGCCCGTGCGTGCAGGATCCGCACGATCGCGTCACCGACGTCGTCGGCGTCCACGAGCTGCACCTGCAGCGACGACGGCAGCGGCAGCAACGGGATCATCCCGCGCCGCAACAGGCCGAACAGCCGCCGGGGCACCAGCGGGTCGAGGAACAGGGCCAGGAAGCTCGCCGACGCCCCCGGCTGCGCCACCAGCGTCGGACGGACGGCCGCCACGGCGATGTCCGGGTTCTCGGCGGCGAAGCGGGTCAGCTCGGACTCGATCTCCGACTTGCCCGCGCCGTAGGTGGAGCCGGGGATGCCCGTGGTGGCGGCGTTCTCGTCCACCGGAGCGGACGCGGGCGCGTAGGCCGCGATCGACGAGCCGTGCACGACGTGCGGCACACCGGCTCGGCGGGCAGCCCGCAGCACCGCCGTGGTGCCCTTGAAGTTGGTGCGCTGCAAGCGCTCGCCTTCCCGGACGGGCTGGAACATCCACGCCATGTGCACCACGGCACCGGCACCGCGCATCGCCTCCTCCAGCACGTCCGGTGCCGTGTCGGAGGCGAGGTCGCAGGCGATCCAGCGCACCCCGGCGTAGGGCGGGACGGCGCGCGGCGGGCGGCGGCAGATGCCGATCACCTCGTGGTCGGCGTCGTCCGCGGCGAGTGCGCGGAGCAGGCCGGTGCCGACGTTGCCGGACGCACCGGTGATCACGATCTTCACGATCAGCCTCGTTTCCCGTCGGAGTCATCTGCACCGTCCAGCACGGCAACCGCCCAGAACGGTTCGCGCCCGGTCTGCCGCGGAACCTCGACCAGTCCGTCACCGCTCACGGCCGGGCTCTCGCCGGTGTCGCGGGCCCGTTCGGCCAGTGCGCGCAGGTTCTCGCCGACCGCGGTGTAGAAGCGGTGCTGCGCGCGCCGGCCGAACAACGACCAGCCCAGCCGGATGAACGGGTGGGCGCGCGGGTTCACCTGGTTGTAGCTGTTGACCTCCAGCGTGACGGCGCCGGAGGCGAGGTCCTTGACCACCCGGTAGTCGACGCGGCCGCGCTCGATGTGGCCCTGCAGCGTCTCGTAGCTCCAGCCCCAGCAGTACCGCACGCCGTCCTCGTCGAACGCCGTCTCGGTGATCCGCACGCCCATCAGGAACCGCGCGAACGCGAACCGGCCCACCAGCAGCAGGTTGCGGCCGAGCAGGGGCTCGTCACGCACGTAGTGGGCACGCAGCAGGGCGGCGGGCGTGAAGGAGTACGCACCCACCTCACGGCAGGCGTGCCACCAGAGCGATCCCTTCTCCGGACGCCCCGGCTCGTCGGTGCCGAGCGCGAACCGGTGGTGGTCGAAGTGCCACGTGGAGCCGCGTACCTCGGACTCGTCGTAGTTGACCGCCTTGTCCCGCAACCGCAGGACGACCTCCTGGACCGGCACGTCGCCGGCCGGTGTGAGACGCATGGACCTTCCCTGGAACGGGCGCCGCGGTGCCCGGCCGGGAAGGTCCCCACCTGGCTCGGCCGGGTGCACCGCGGCGCGTCTGGTCGACGAGCGCGAGACGGCCGGTCTGCGCGCTCGCCATCACATCCGTGCACCAGGGCGATACCCCGCGAATCGACTCAGAAACGTTTCACGGAGGTCGGATCATCCTTTCGAGGAGATTGACCGGTCCTCGATCGCCTGCTGTCGACCGCCGGCGTCCAGCCGGTTCAGCGCGGTGCTGAGGAACGCGTCCCGCCGGTGCCGGAGGAGATCGGCGTCGAGGTCAGGTCTGCCCTGGTCGTGCAGTGCCGGAAGGCAGAACGACATGTCCGCCAGGCTGTTCACCGCCGCGACGACGTCCCAGTAGGCGACCTGCTCCGCGCGTCGGCCGGCACCGCGCTGCCACCCCTCCAGGACGTGGTCGGCGGCGGGCAGCCCGAACAGCAGGGCCGCGTCGAACCGGGCCCCGCCGAGGTCGACCCCCGGTGGTCCGGCGCCGGCGCAGTCCCAGTCGACCAGGCCGGTGCAGCGGTCACCGGACCCGGCACCGTCGAGGTCGGCGGCGAGCAACGCGCGCAGGCAGCGGTGGTCACCGGCGACCCGCAGTGCCGCGGCCTCGGTGGCGAACCGCCGGCGGTGGTCGGGATCAGCGGGGTCCCGACTCGCAGCACGGCCGCCTCGACGTGACCGGCCGGTTCGAACCTCAGCAACCACGGGTTGGCCCCCTCGCGCAAGCCGGTCACCGCGGCCACCCGAGCGCCACCTCCCACCGCGCCGGTCGCCCAGCGCAGGACCTCCTCGGAGAGCCCGGACAGTTCTGGCACCGTGGTCACACCCCCGTGACTCGCCTGAGCGACCACGATGGCAGAGCGCCGCCGACAACCTCGTACGCCGGGCCGTGACGCGATGAACAGCAGCCGCCGTCTCAGGCCTTCGGGTCGGACGGCTTGCCCGCGAGCTCGCCGGCCGTGTCCTCCGCGCTGAGGCCTTCGGACACGTGTGCCTTGCGGCGCGCGTTGTCCAAGGCCACGGTCTCCTCGACCGGGTCCGGCGACCACGTGCTACCCGCCACCGGGTGACCGGCCGAGCCGAGCTTGTTCATCTTCTTCGGCACCGACGCACCCTGATACGCCAGCGGGATCGGGTGACCGTGATCGTCCACCGGCCCCAGCGGCTGATGGATCTCGATGAACTCACCATGCGGCAACCGCCTGATGATCCCCGTCTCCACCCCGTGCTCCAGCACCTCACGGTCAGCACGCTGCAAGCCGATGCAGACCCGGTAGGCGATGACATACGCGATCGGCGGCAGCACCAGCATGCCGATCCGACCCATCCACGTCGTCAAGTTCAACGAGATGTCGAACTTGTGGGCGAAGATGTCGTTGCCGCCCATCAGCAGCAACACCATGAAATACGTGATCGCCATCCACCCCAGCGCCGTGCGGACCGGCACGTCCCGCGGACGCTGCAACAGGTTGTGATGCGCGTAGTCCTTGGTCATCCTCCGCTCGATCCACGGATACACCGCCGCGATACCGGTCAGCAACGGCAGACCCAGGATGAACGGCAGGAACGGCGCCGGAATCGTGTAGTTGCCCAGGTAGAACTCCCACGCCGGCCAGATCCGCACCAGACCGTCGGTCCAGCCCATGTACCAGTCCGGCTGCGACCCGGCCGAGACCTGCGCCGGGTTGTACGGGCCGAAGTTCCAGATCGGGTTGATCTGGAACACCCCACCCATGATCGCGATCACACCCACGACGATGGCGAAGAACCCACCGCCCTTCGCCGCGAACACCGGCATGATCCGCACGCCGACGACGTTGGTCTCCTTGCGGCCCACCCCGGGGAACTGGGTGTGCTTCTGGTACCACACCAAGCCCAGGTGCGCGCCGATCAGACCCAGGATGATCGCCGGGATGATCAGGATGTGCGCGGTGTAGAGCATCGGGATGATGTCCGTGCCCGGGAACTCCCCGCCGAACATCAACCAGTTCAACCACGTGCCGATCACCGGGAACGAGATCAGCAACGCCGCCATCACCCGCAGACCGGTACCCGAGAGCAGGTCGTCGGGCAGCGAGTACCCCAGGAAGCCCTCGATCGCACCGAGCATGAACAGCACGATGCCGATGACCCAGTTGATCTCACGCGGCTTGCGGAACGCACCGGTGAAAAAGATCCGGAACATGTGCACCACGATCGCCGCCATGAACAGCAACGCCGCCCAGTGGTGCACCTGACGCACGAACAACCCACCACGGGTCTCGAACGAGATGTCCAGCGTCGAGGCGAACGCCCGCGACATCTCGATCCCGCGCAGGTTCTCGAACGCACCGTTGTAGGTGACCTCGGTCATCGACGGGTCGAAGAACAACGCCAGATACGTACCCGACAACAACAACACGATGAAGCTGTACAACGCGATCTCACCGAGCAGGAACGACCAATGCGTCGGAAAGACCTTGTTGATCTGCTTGCGCAGACCCGAGGCCGGGTGGAACCGCTCATCGGCAGCGTTGGCCGCCGCTCCGGCGACGCGCGCGGCCGCGTTGGCCGGCTTCGTCGGCGTGGTGATGGCACTCATGACTCACGCTCCCAGAGCGGCGGAGGTTCGTTCTTCGGCTTTCACGGTAGGCGAGTGCGGGTTCGATCGCCGGACGATGGATCGAACCCGCGCCGCCGCTGAGAGCTGTCACGGCTGGACCGCGATCGCTCTCAGCTCAGGTTGCCACACCGCCGCGGCGGCCGGGGCGAGCGTTCGGCGTGACGGAGCAGACACGAACCTCACCGGCCCGCACTGCGAACCACAGAGGAGAACGGAGGTCTGGTGTGAACTCGCAACGACGCGACAACCCCGTCCTGATCACCTCGGCCGCTCCTTCGTACGAGGACCAGCTGTCGGCCCGGCGACGCAGGTACGCCCTGATGATGAGCCTGCGCATTCCGTGCGTCGTGCTGGCCGTGCTGTTCGCGGAGGTCTGGTGGCTGGCGCTCGCCCTGATACTGCTGTCCGTCCCGTTGCCGTGGATGGCCGTGCTGATCGCCAACGACCGGCCACCTCGCAAGGCGGAGACGCCGCAACGCCTTCGTCCGTCCCGGCAGGCGCTCGACGCCGGTAGGAAGCGGTGACGACCGGCTCGGCCTCGCGGTGTCACGGTTTGGCCGACAGACCGCGGTAGAGCGCCGCGAACGGGTCCGCCACGGCGTTGATGTCGAACCGCCCGCGCACGGTCGCCTGGCCGGCCGCCGCGATCGGCCCGGTGGCTGCGCCGAGGCGGACGACCCGCTCCAGTCCTGCGGCCAGCGACCGCGCTGTGGAGGTGTCCACCAGGAAACCGTTGCGGCCTTCCTCGATGTAGCAACGCAGGCCGCCACGCTGCGGGCCGACGGCCAGCAGCCCCGCCTCCATCGCCTCGAGCACGGCGATGCCGAACTCCTCCTTCGCGCTGGCGCAGGCGTAGACGTGCGGTGCGCCCGAGGCGGGTGGGGTGGCGGCCAGTTCGTGCTGCAGCCGCCGCACGTCGTGGTTGGACCAGGCGGGCAGCACGGCCAGTCGGCCGCGTGCCGAGGGTTCGGAGCGGGCCAGGTCGAGCACCTCGTCCAGGACGGCCTGCTCGTCAGGGGTCCTGTCGGTGCGGGAGCCGCCGATGACCACCAGCGCGGTCCTGCGGTGCAGACCCGCCTCGAGCCACGCCCGCACCAGCGACCCCTGCTGCTTCAGCGGGTGCAACCTGCCCACGTTGAGCAGCACGGGCAGACCCTCCGCGGAGGAGTCCAGGCGGGGCAGCGCCGACGGTGCGAACAACTCCCGCACGAGTGACCGGTTCGTTGGCGGTGGTGGCAGTGCGATGCCTTCTTCCAGCGCCTGCAGGGACTCCGGGGTGAGTTGCGGGAAGTGCGCCAGCACCTCGTCCTGCCTCCCCCCGATGGTGATCACCTGGTCCGCGCGCGCGACGAGGTGGTCGGCGGCCCGCACGCGGTGCAGGTCGAACCACATCGCCGGGAGGTTGTCAGCGTCTTCGAGGTAGCGCTCGGCCAGGTGGCGATGGGGGTCCGGGGTGACGGTGAACACGAGCTTCGCGCCCAGCAAACGGGCGGCGTCGGCCACCGCGAGCGAGCCGTCGTCCGAGTAGCGCACGTGCACGACGTCCGGGACCAGGCCGCACCGCGGCAGCAGTCGCGTGAGCCACCAGGTGATCCCCGCCCGGTGACGGGCCATGTCCGGCTGCGCGAGCGCGGTCGGCGAGTCGACGGGCACGTGCACGGTCCAGTGGTCGAACCCGGGGCTCTTCTCGACGGTCACGGTGGTCGGCTCCGCCGCGAGCACCACGGTGACCACCCGGCCGATGTCCGGGCGCCGCACCAGTGCCTCGGCGAGCGAGGAGAGGAAGACGGTGAGCCCACCGCTCGCGCCCTCACCCGGCCGGGCGGTGCCGCCGATGAGCATCGACTGGACGACGACCGGGCCGGTCGCGGGCGGTGCCAACGGCAGCGGGACGTCGTCGTGCACCAGGTCGAGCATCAGCTTCTCGTAGGGGGAGCGGGGATCGGCGTCGACCGGCTCGCCGAGGACGTCCAGGTAGCGCCACACCGCAGGCCCCGCGGCGACGGCCCGCGCCTCGGCGGCGGTGACCGGTGCGAGCCGGTGGACCATGGCGCTGTCGAGCAGCTGTTCACGCGCTTCACCATCCTCTGCGGACAACAGTGCTCGGCGGATCTCGGCTGTCACGGCGTCGGTGCCGTGCGCGCGTGCCGTCGCGGGAACTTGCTCGTGGAACAGGGAAGAAGTCGCCGGATCGCGCATCAGGGAGGCGATCAGGGCGTGGGGGCTCGGTGCCGCGGGAGTGACACCGGCTCGTCGGGCTTCCAGTGCTCGCTGTACCTCGGGATGTGTCCGCACACCAGGTGTTCGAACCAAGACGGCGTTCGGATCGAACTACTTTCCAGTCGTGGCAACAAGGAGGAGCTCGGTGCCCGGATTCGTCGTCGTCAGTCCGCCTTTCCGCTCGCACGCTCAGCCCATGTCGGTGTTCGCCGCGGCGTTGAGCAGGGCGGGTCACCACCCCGTGACGTTCGCATGTGGATCGGAGTTCGCGGATCTCGCCCCCGATGTTCCTTTCACGCCAATGCGAACGACGCGCGAGTCGAACAGCGGCGTCGCCGAGCGGACCGTGCAGGACGCGCGGTCGGCGCGTGGCCTCACCGGTTTCCTCGAAGCCACCAGGGGAGGAGCGGTGGCGGCACTGCTCGCGCAGACACGGCGACGCAGGGAGGAACCGGTGTCCGCTCCTGGCGAGGTCCTGCGTGAGATCCGCGCGCTGCACGAGCGCCTGCGTCCGGACTGGTACGTCGTCGACCAGATCGACTACGCCACGACGCTGGCCGTGTATGCGCTCGGACTGCCGTTTGTCTCTTATGTCACAGGGCATCCGACCTATCTCGTGGCTCGTGACGAGCAGTTCTTCGGCATGCCGCAGACGTGGCCGTCCGCCGTGCACCCGTCACCGGAGGAGCTCGCCGAGCTCGCCGCGGAGGTCCGCCTGACCGACCGCGCGTTCACCGACGCGCACGTCCGCTTCCTCGGCGAGTTCGCCCCCGCGGTTCCGGTGCCGCGCCGTGCGTTCGCGCTGACCTCCTCCCACGCCGCGGTGGTGAACTACCCCGACCTGCCGTGGCTGCCGCCTTTGCCGGCCCACCAGGAACAGGTCTTCCTCGGGCATTGCACGACCCCGGAACCGCTCGACGACGCCTGGCTCGACCGCGTGCGCGGCCACAAGGTGCTCCTCGTCGCACTCGGCACGTTCCTGTCCGCGAGGCACGACGTGTTGCGCACGGTTGTTCGCGGTGCCTTGCGGATCCCGGGTCTGACGGTGGTGGTCGCCGCAGGGGGACGGGTCGCCGAGCTCGCCGACCTGGCCGCTGATCCGCGGGTCGTCGTGGAGTCCGTTGTGCCGCAGCGAGCATTGCTGCGACATGTTGTCGCGATGGTGCACCACGGCGGCAACAACTCGTTCACCGAATGCCTGGAGGCCGGGGTTCCCGCGGTGGTGCTGCCGTTCTCCAGCGACCAGTTCTGCATCGCCCACGACGCCGAGCGGGCCGGCGCGGGCGTGTGCCTCGATCCCAGCAGTGCGACGTCCGACGACGTGACGAAGGCGCTGCGGTCGGTGCTGGACGAGCCGGAGCCGTTCACGGGCCTGCGTGACGCCGTGCGCGCGGCAGGGCCGGACGTGGGCGCTGCCCAGCTGCTGGAGGTGTTGCGGCACCGGAGTCCCCGGTGAGCGACAGGCCTCGGTCATGAACCCATGGTTGCCCGGCCGGATCGCGGCTGCATGATGAGCGCCCTGTGGGCGGTGGGACCGGTTCGTGGTCTCGCTGAGCCCGAGGCGCAGCTCACACGTCGACTCCGCTTGCTTCGAATTCGAAGCGTGCTACGGTGAGAACATGCTTCAAGTTCGAAGCAACTCTCGGAGCCGTCAGGAGCCACCGATGTCGTACAGCTACGACCCCCAGGTCGCCGAAGCCCTCGCACCCGTCTTCGCCGCCATGGCCGGCACCACGCCGCCGCCGGTCGGTGACGTCGTCGCCCGCCGGGCGGCGCTGGAGGGGTTGATCAGCCACTCCGACACGGCCCAGCCGGTGCCCTCCGACGTCACCCTGACCGACCACCGGCTCGTCACCGCCGACGGCGCCACGCTGCGGCTGCGGTGGTACGCCAGAACCGGTGCGGCCGCCGAGCCCGGCCCGGCGGCGGTGTACTACCACGGCGGCGGCATGATCCTGGGCCACATCGACCTGTTCGACGGGTCCCTCGCCCGGTACGTCTCCGCGTCCGGCACGCCGGTGCTGTCGGTGGACTACCGCCGCGCCCCGGAGCACCCGCACCCGACGCCGGTCGAGGACGCCTACGCCGGGCTGGTGTGGCTGCACGAGCACGCCGCGCGGCTCGGTGTCGACCCGGCCCGCATCGCCGTGTTCGGCGACAGCGCCGGCGGTGGCTTGGCCGCCGCCGTGTCGATCCTGGCGCGCGACCGGCAGGGGCCCGCGATCGCCAAGCAGGTCCTGCTCATGCCGATGCTCGACGACCGCAACCTCACGCCGGACCCGACCTGGCGCCCTTCGTGCTGTGGTCGTGGGACGACAACCGCACCGGCTGGGCGCGTTGCTCGGCGACGCCGCCGGCGGACCGACGTGCCCGCGACCGCCGCGCCCGCCAGGGTGGCCGACCCGACCGGCCTGCCGCCCGCCTACATCGAGGTCGGGCAGCTCGACATCTTCCGCGACGAGGACATGACCTACGCGCTGCGCCTGTCGCAGGCGGGCGTGCCGGTGGAGTTCCACCTGCACCCCGGCGTGCCGCACGAGTTCGAAGGCCTCGCCTTCACCACGGACGTCGCCCGGCGCGTCATCGCCGACCGGGTCCGGGTGCTGGCGTCCCTCTGACCGCCACCCCACCTCCAGGAGAACAGTCATGACGATCGCGCACCTCGTTCAACGCGAACAGCAGCAGACCCTCGAATGGCTCCACAACGGACTGTTCAGCGTGCTGCTGGACAGCGAAGCCACCGAAGGAAAGCTCACCGTCGGCCGGTTCGACGTTCCGAAGGGCGAAGCCCCGCCGTTCCACACGCACACCAAGGAGGACGAGGTCTTCCTGCTGTTGCAGGGATCCGCGCTCGTCTGGGCGGGGGAGGAGGAACACGAGCTCGCCGAGGGCGGCATCGTCTACCTGCCGCGCAACCTGCCGCACAGCTACCGGATCACCTCCGACCGCGCCGACCTCCTGCTCATCGCCACGCCGGGCGGGATCGAGGAGATGTTCCGCCACGCCGGCCGCGACGTCTCCACGCCGCGCCCGGACGGGTTCGAGATCAGCCAGGAGAAGCTCGCCGAGGCCGCCGCGCTGGCCGGTTCGGTGATCGTCGGCCCGCCGCGCTGACCGAAGCCCTGTTCTCGCAGGGAATTCTCATTCCGTGCTGATGTCGAGCACCGCAGTCGTACCGTCCACATCGGACATCACGAACACGGCGGTCGGCCCACCCGTGGCGCCGATCTTCCCCGTGCCGCCCGGTCCGATCGACAACCGGCTGAACGGCGTGGTCAGCACCATCCTGCCGCCGCGGATCGCGGCCGTGACCGTCACCTGGCCCACGGTGATGTCGGCCTTGCCGGTGACGAGCACCTGACACGCCCCGGTCGCACAGGCGGCGAGATCGGTGCCGTTGCGCGCGGTCAACGGCTGCTTCGGCGTCGCCGTGGCGTCGCGCGGCACGCACGACGGCGCGAGGTCGTGGGACGCGGCGAGTGCGGGCCCGTGCCCGACGGCGGCGAGCAGCCCTTCGGCCTTCGCCTTGACCGCGGTGGTGGTGGCCTTGGCGGTCTCGACCTGGTCCGGCGAAACGGGTCCCGGGTAGCCGGGCGAGCGGTCCTCCGGCAGCGTCTGCGCCTGCTCCCGCAACGTGGTCAGCAGCGTGTCGCGGAAGCTGTCCGCCTCCGTGACACCGGTCGGGGAGAGCCCGGCGAGCCGGGTGGCACCACCGTTGACCACCGAGCCGGTCGTGCTGAGGTAGCTCTCCAGCTCGAACGAGGCGAACCGCGGGTCGTCGCCCGCGATGTCGGCGGTGTCGGTGCTGAGCTGCTTGATGGAGGTCACCGTGGCGCACATCGTGTCCGCCCACGTCACCAGGTCACGCGTCGGCGCGGGATCCGGCTGCGTCACCGCACGTCCGGGTTCGCAGGCAGGCGTCAGGTTGTACGAGGTGAGCAGCTCCGGCGCGTTCTCGGCGACACCGGTCAGCTGCCGGCGCATCGGTCCGAGGCCGGCGACCAGGTCCTCGACCCGCTTCTTCTTCGCCTGCGCCTCCGCCTCGGGTGCGGTCACGAGCGAGTCGTCGGTCGCGGCGGGCAACTGCGGCCGGACGCCTTCGAGCGCCTCGACCAGGGCGGCGACGTGGTCGTCCGCGGCGGCGATCTTCGCCGGGGTCAGCTTCTTCAGCGCTTTCGTCGCGTTGTCCACGCCGTCGACCACCGACCGCACGTAGGCGGAGGGGCTGGACTGCTTCCCGGCTTCCTCGAGCGCCTTCACGTGCGTGCAGACCACGGTCGACCACTCGACCAGGTGCCGGGTGGGTGGAGGTGGTGGTGGTTCGGTCTGTCCGGTCGGTTCGGCCGCCGAACATCCCGTGACCAGGAGACCGGCGACGGCCGCGGAGACGAGTGCGCGCATGCGGACCAGTCTCGGGGCTGATCGCTGTGATCCGGCCCGGCTGGCAGCTTCCTGCCTCGCCCGCCCGGGAAAGCACACGACGCGTGGCACGTCCTTTTGGAACACTGCGGGGGTGCGCGACCCGATGCTCTTCACCGACCCGGAGAACTGGACCGGTGGCTTCTACGAGCTGTCACTGGAGATCGGCGACCGCGACGACGAGCGTCTTCAGGGCGCGTTGACCGCGTTGTGGCGAGCTGCCGGCATCACGGGCTGCTCCGGCAGCCGGGACCGCGAACCGGCCGACCAGGACGCGGTACCCGTCACCGTGGCGTCGCTGGAGGAGTTCGGCCACCTGCACGGCACCGCGCGAACGCCGCTCAGCGGACCTGTCGTGTGCGGCTGCTTCTCCACCCGCTTCGACGACGGCGAGGACTGGCTGACGCTGTACCTCCCGCTCGGCGCGCTGGCCAAGGCGGACCGGCGCATCGGTGCCTTCCCGTTCGGCTCAGACGGCGCAACGCGGTCGCTGGCCTGGCGTGCGGCCCTGGACACGTGGCTGGCCGGTGTGGCGGACGAGGTGTTCCGCCAGGCCGGCTTCCGGCTCGGCCTGATCGGCTTCGAGGTCGACCACGTCACCGCCGCCGACCTCGGCGGAGTGGTGCCCGACGAACGCTGGGACGGCTACCTGCTGCCCGCCGGCGGTCACGTGCGGTACACGCCGGCGAACCGCTAGCCCGACTCGCTGGTGAGCACCTGTCCACGATGGGCCGCGACCGCACGTCGGTACTCGTGGTGCAGCTGAGCGAACTTCACGGGATCAACCGCGGCCGGGTCGCCCAGCAGCACGATGACCGCTGCTCCGTCGCTCGTCCGTCGAACGTCGGCGTTCAGCTCCGCGAGGACGGGTGCCAGTCGCCGGTGGTGGTCGGCGTCGAAGTAGGTGAGCCAGCTCAACCAGTCCGGCGAGGAACCCGGTGGCGGCGGGGTGACGTGCATGCGCGAGTCCGGCAGCTCGGACCAGATCTGCTCCAGCGACCACTCGTCCTCGACGCGGCCGAACACCGCACCGAGTCCGGTCGCGACGGTCAGCCACAGTCCGGTCAGCTGCCGGTGCAGTTGCCGAAACGGTTCGGCGTCGGCGGTGGGAGTCCGCCGGCAGTGGGCCGAGTTCAACGAGAGCGACACGAGGTCCCAGCCGGTTCCGCCGCTCGGTGTGGTGGACAGCCCGATGTCGGCTTCGGAGCGGGTCCACAGGTTGGTGGCCCAGGATCCCGTGGTGAGCCCCTGGACCAGCTGGTGGCGGGTCAGCACTTCGTGGTCGCCCTCGCGGCCGGGGAGGTTGGCGAAGCCGTTGATCCCGCCGTCCGGCCGGTGGGGTGACAGGCCGGAATCGTTGGCCAGTGCCAACAACCGTTCGACCGTCGCCGAGGTCAACGCCCCGCCGGGGAGGGCCAACGTCCACGACCAGTCCGATCCCATGGGGGACAGTTTGTCATCGGCCGCGGTGCGCGCGGAGAGGGAGGTGCTCGTGTCGGATGCCGGTGGCAACGAGTCCGTTCTGGGCAGGCTGCTCGAGGAGATCTCGTGGGAGGGCTCGTCGGTCCGCCGGTACCGCGACGGCGGGCGGGGGTTGGAGAACGTCCTGAGTGCGGAAGTGCTGGCTGCGCTGGACTTTCTGCCGCGGACGTTTCTGGGGGCGGTGGTCGGCAACGCGCACGGGGCGGATGGGGTGCGGGGTGTGCTGGCCCGTGAGGTGGAGGAGGCGAAGCTGTCGTTCCTGCCTGATGAGTTCGTGTTGAACCCGGATGGGAGGTCGCGCGGTGAGCAGTTGATCGTGCAGTTCGACGCGTCCGTCGCCACCTCGTGGTGCTACGCGATCGCGCGGTAGCTTCCTTCCCGTGGGTGCACGCTTTCGCAAGCGATCGTTCCGTGCCGTTGGAGGAGTCGACCGCTCGCATCCCCGACTTCTGTGCTGGAACACCTGGAGCGAGCTCGTTGACGTCGTGTTGGAGCAGCAAGGCCGTCTCCACGTTGCCGATCCGTCGGTCGCCGCCTCGATCAGCCGACTCGTGGCCTCGATCGTCCGGTCAGTGGCGCGGCATTCCTGATCATCTCGACCCGAGCGCACCGGCTGCCGTGCCTCACCGCATCCGCCGCGATGGAGGAACCGTGCAATCCCAGGATGACAACACACAGCACGCGTCGCCCCTCCAAGCCGGCGCGCGGGTCGCCGTCGTCGGCGCCGGCAGGATGGGCCTGCCGATCAGCCGCAACCTCGCCGCAGCAGGCTGGAACGTCGTGGTGACCGACATCCGGCCCGAGGTGGCCGACGCGGTGAGATCCTCTGGTGCCCGGTGGAAACCTTCCGCTCAAGCGGCCGCAGCCGGCGCGGACGTGCTGGTCACCGTCCTCCCCGGAATCCCGGAGATCCGCTCACTGATGAGCGGCCCGGCATCGTTGTTGCGAGAGCTGCCCACCGGCGCCGCCTGGCTCGACCTGACCAGCAGCTCGCCTTTACCGATGCGCGCCATCCAGGAAGACGCGCGCTCCCGTGGCGTCGCGGTGCTGGAAGCACCCATGGGCGGTGGACCGGAGGCCGCGGCGGCGGGCACCCTCCAGCTCTTCGCCGGAGGTGACGCCACCAGCTACGAGTTCCTCTTGCCGTTGCTGGAAACGATCGCCGACCGCATCTCCCTGGTGGGCGGGGCCGGTTCGGGCTACACCGCCAAGCTCCTGGTGAACCTGCTGTGGTTCGGGCAGGCGGTGGCGAGCGCGGAGGCGATGTTGCTCGGGCAGGCGGCCGGCCTGGACGTGGAGGCACTCCGCGCATTGCTGGCGAACAGCGCGGCCGGCAGTGACTTCCTGCGGCACGACCTGGGCCGCGTGTTCGCCGGCGACTACCTGCCGCTGTTCGGGGTGGACCGCTGTGTCGAGGAACTGGAAGCGGTCACCGAGCTGTTCCGCGAGCACGGCGTGCCGTCCGAGCTGTCCCAGGTGGTCACGCGGGTCCACCAGGAGGCCGCCGCCAGGTTCGGGCCGGTGGACGGTGAGCTGATGGCGGTCGCCCTGCTCGAAGAACGAGCCGGAACGCCACTGCGTCCGCAGCCGATCGCCCCATCTGATTAATTCGGTGGTGTGCACGGGTCGCCCCAAGAGTCGAGTCACGGCAGGTCAATCACGATTCAAAGCCAATCGCGCAGATCGTCGATTCATCCGATTGTGTGAACAATTACCGCGCCTTCCCAGGGTTTCGGGCATGTGCGATTTTGTGCGTCATGGCCGAATCGATATGGTGCGCCGCACACCATCTCGAGGAGATCATCGTGTTGAAGAAGGTTGGAGCGGCCGTCGCCATCGCGGGGGCGTTCGTCGGGTTCGGCTCCGCGGCGTCGGCGTCCGAGACGGACATCGTCCACCAGACCGGAGTGGCCAACCTCAACGAGACTGAGGTGGTCAGCGACATCAACGCCTGCTTCATCGACGTCAACGTCATCGCGGTGCCGGTGCTCGCCGGCAACGACAGCGGGCTGTGCGGTAACCCCGACGAGGACTGACCTCGATCGGCGTGTCCTGGGACAGGACCGGAGTTGCGGAAGGTAGTTCTCGATGTTGAAGAAGATCGCCACCGCGGCCGCTACCGGCGTGGGTTTCTTCATGATCGGTACGCCCGCGTTCGCGGCGCCTGAGAACGCCGATCTGGTGCGCGAGCTGAAGGACTTCACTGCGCGGTACGACCACAGCTACGACATCAGTGTCGTCAGCATGAAGAACGTCAGGGTGCTCAGCGACATCGACCTGTGCCACACCGACGCGAACAGCGTCGCGGTGTCGGCCTTCTCGCAGAACGAGGTCGTGCCGTGCCTGAACCCCGACCTCGAACGCCTGCAGCAGGCGCGTCCTCGCGGGTAGGCCCGGCGTGACGTGCACGCAGGCCCTGATGTGCGCATGAAGAAGTGCCGCGGTGTCCCGCGCCGACGAGGGTGAGACCCCGCCTGCGCCCGGACACCGCGGCACGTCCGCGGCGAGGTCAGAGGCCCAGCGTGCCGGGGTCGGACTGGCCGGGGCGCTCGACGTCGCCGCGCCAGGCGCCCGTCTCGGCGCCGCCGCGCTTCTCGATGAACGTCTTGAACCGGTCGAGGTCGGCCTGGACGCGGCGGTCGAGGATGCCGAGCTTGTCGGCGACGTTCTCGACGAAGCCGTCCGGGTCGACGTCCATCTGGACCGTTACGCGGGTGTGGGCGTCGTCCAGGCGGTGCACCGTCACGACGCCGGCGTGGTTGGGGCCCTCGTCGGAGCGCCAGGCCACGCGCTCGTCCGGGTGCTGTTCGGTGATGGTGGCGTCGAACTCGCGGGTCACGCCCGCGATGTTGACGACCCAGTGGGTGTGGGTGTCGTCGGTCTGGTCGATCCGCTCGACGCCTTCCATGAACCTCGGGAACTCGGCGAACTGGGTCCACTGGTTGTAGACGCTGGTCACGTCGGCTTCGACGTCGACGGACTTGGTGATCGTGCTCATGACTGACTGGCTCCTCACCTGCTGGCGGAACGAAGAGGACTCTTCAGCAGTACCCCGAAAATCGACGCAGAAACGATGCAGCTATGTGTTCAGCACGTCGTGTGTGCTGAGCGTGATCCGGTAGCCGAACAGCAGCAGGCCGTGCAGCAGGAACAGCCACAGCCCGAGCGCGGCCACCGCCCCCGGTCCCGCCAGGCCTCCGTAGGGGATCGCCCAGTCCACCGGGATCGCCAGGAACAGCACGAAACCGTGCAGGAAGCCCGTGAGCACCGCGCCGACGCCCACGCCGGCCGCCAGGAGGGTGCGCACCGGGAGTGCGACGGGCCCGACGAAGGCGAATACCAGGGCGACGGTCACGCAGATCGGGACCATGTCGAGGTGGAACGACAGCACGACGCCGAGCACCGTGGACCAGCCGCCGCCCTCGTACAGCGAGCCCACGGTCGAGGCGAACGACAGCGGGAGCGCGACCAGCAGCGGCGCCAGCAGGAGCACCGGCAGGAACGCGATCCGGCCGGCCCAGCCGGTCCACCTGGTCACCCGTTCACCGGCCGCCTGCACCAGGCCTCGGCGCAGGCCCTCGCCGTAGAGCGTCGCGGGGAACAGTGCCGCGGCCATCAGCGGCCAGGACGTGGTCGTCGCCGCCTCGGCGAGCTGGACGAGCGCGGCGGTGGGGTCGTGCGCGCTCGGCAGGGACCCGCCGAGCGTCCGGGCGCCGTCGGTCACGAGCTGCGGGCCGAACAGCACCGCCACCCCGCGCAACGCGAGCAGCAGCAACGGGACCAGGCCCAGTGCGGAGAAGAACGTCAGCCCGGCGGCCCACAGCAGGAGGTCCTTGCCGCGCAGCGCGCTCGACGTAGCCGCTGCCACCGCGCGGAGTACATGCATGATCGCAGAAGTACCCGAACCTGCGCGCGGTCACCCATCGGCCTACGGTGGTGCCATGACCGGTGACAACGCGAACCCAGTCGCTGGTTGGTCCCAGCTGCACGGTGAGGACGTGTCGCAGAGCCGGCTCGTCGTCGGCTGGCTGCGGTTCGTGCACGCGCTGGCCCGCCCGTTCGACCGCGTCCACCCCGACCTGCTGTCGCTGGCCGGGGTGCTGGTGGCCGCCGGGGCGGTCGCCGCCGCGGCCGCGCGGGTGGTGGGCGTTGCTGGCGCTGCTGCTGGTCGTGGCGAGCGGAGTGCTGGACGGGCTGGACGGTGCCGTCGCCCTGCGCACCGGGCGGGTGCGGCCGTTGGGCGCGGTGGTGGACGCGGTCGCCGACCGGCTCGCGGACCTGTTGCTGGTGCTGGTCCTTCTCGTGCTCGGCGCCGAACCGTGGTGGTGCGCGGCCATCGGCGGGTCGGTGCTGCTGCACGAGTACGCGCGGGCGAAGGCGCAGGCCGTCGGGATGACGTCGGCCGGTGCGATCACGGTGGCGGAACGGCCGATCAGGGTGATCGTGGTCGCGATCGCCTGTGCGGGAACGGGTTTCGCGCCCGGCGGCACGCCGGTCCTCGGGTGGGGCTGGGCCGCCGTGTCGGCTCTGGTGTGGGCGGGGTGTGCCGTGGTCGGGTTCGGCCAGCTGGCCGCCGGGATCCACCGGGAGCTCGACGGGCGGCCGTGGACGGGGCCGTTCGGGTCAGGCCGGACCGACCAGGCGGGCGACGATCTGCGCTGACATCGCCACGAGCGGCAGCCCGCCGCCGGGGTGGGCCGAGCCGCCGACGAGGAACAGGCCGGGCAGGGGAGAGCGGTTGGCGGGCCGGAGCAGCGCCGCGCGCGGGCCGTTGGACGACGAACCGTAGATCGACCCGCCGACCGAGCCGGTGTCGCGGGCCCAGTCGGCCGGTGTGCGGATCTCCCGCCAGCGCACCCGGTCGCGGACGTCCACGCCGCGCTCGGCCATGACCCGCAGGACGCGGTCGGCGTAGGAGTCGGCGAGTTCCGGCGCTGTCCAGTCGACGTCGCCCTGCCGTGCGGCGTTGACCAGCACGAACCACGCCTCGTCACCCTCGGGTGCGACGGCGGGGTCGTCCGGTGCGCACACGTAGACCGTCGGGTCCGGCACCGGCCGGGGGTGCCGGCCGAAGATAGAGTCGAACTCGTCGTCGTAGTCGGCGGGGAAGAGCACGCGGTGGTGGGCGGGGTCCGGGGTCTTCCCGCGCAGCGCCAGCAGGAGCACGAACCCGGACAGCGACGGCTGGGTCTTGCGCAGCATCCGGTGTGGACGGTGCGAGCGCCGGTCGGTGACCAGGTCCCCGTACAGCTGCTCGGCGTCCACATCGGACACGACCACGTCGGCGGGGCGCCGTTCGCCGTCCTGCAGGCGCACACCGGTGACCCCGCCGCTGCCGGACTCGATCGCGGTGACCGTTGCGCTGAAGCGGAAACGCACACCGAGGTCGACGCACCGGCCGTGCAGGGCGTCGCCGAGCCGGCGCAGCCCGCCGCGCACGTACCAGCCGCCGAACCGCTGCTCGACGAACGGCACGACCGTCATCAACGCGGGCGTGCGGCGCGGGTCGGAGCCGCTGTAGGTGGCGTAGCGGTCGAGCAGCATGCGCAGCCGCGGGTCGGTCAGCCGCCGTTCGCCCACCCCGCGCAACGTGCGCCACGGCGCGATCGCCATCAGGTCCCGCACGCTCGCCGACCGGCGCAGCAGATCGCGGACGCCGTTGAGCGGGTTCTGCAGCACCGGTTCGCCGACGAGGTCCCACAACCGTTCGGCGTCGGTGAGCACCGCCCGCCACTGCTGTGCCGCCTCAGGACCGAACGCGTCGGTCAGCGCCGCCTCGACGTGCTCCTCGGCGTGCGGCATGTCGAGCTCGGAGCCGTCCGGGAAGCGGTAGCGGCAGGTCGGTTCCACCGGGACGATCTCCACGAGGTCGTCCAGCGGTGCACCGGTGACCGCGAAGAGGTCGCGGTAGACGTGGGGCAGCGTCAGCAACGACGGCCCGGTGTCGAACGTGAACCCGTCGCGCTGCAAGGTGCCGAGCTTGCCACCGGGACCGGAGGCCTGCTCGTACACGGTGACGTCGTGCCCGTTCTTCGCCAGTCGCGCCGCCGCGGCCAGCCCGCCCATGCCGGCGCCGATCACCGCTACCCGTGCCACGTCAGCTGCTCTCCCGCAACGATCGGTCTTTCCACCGCAACACCCCTGCCCGCCGGGCGCGCCACGACCGGGCGACGAGCGTCAGCAGGACACCCACCGACACGGGGTGGGCGAGGGCGTCCGGCCACACCCGGCCACCGGTGGCGCGCGCGGTCACGACCCTGGTGAGCACTCCCGCGGCATACCCGGCGGCACCGGCGCGCGACCCGGCGAGCGCGGCGACCGGTGGCAGGACGTACAGCCAGGCGAGCACGACCGACAGCACCGCCGCCGCCACCGGACTGCCGGTGGCCGACCACAGCGACTTCTCGTAGCCGTCCCGGACCTCCGCCCAGTCCTCGTACATCCGGCAGGCCGCCACCGTGCTGCCGTCGACGACCACACCCCGGCCGCCGCTGCGTTTGACGGCACGCAGGAGCGCGATGTCGTCGAGCACGGCGGTGGCGATGCCGGCGAACCCGCCGCTGCGGTGGTAGGCGGTGGCGTCGACGACCAGGAACTGCCCGTTCGCCGCGGCCAGCGACGGCCGGGGCGAGCGCTCGGCCAGGCGCAACGGCAGGAAGACCAGCCACGACCACTGCAGCAACGGCTGGACCAGCCGGGCCCCGGCGCCGTCGGCGAGCTGGCGCGGGAACGGCGACACCACGTCGAGGTCGTTCTCCCGCAACAACGCCACGGCCGACGCGATCGCATGCGGCACCAGCACGACGTCCGCGTCGACGAACACCAGCACACCGCCCTGCGCCAGGTCGGCCAGCTGGGCGCAGGCGTGCGGCTTGCCCAGCCACCCGGCCGGGAGCTCGCCGCCCGTGACGACGCGGACCCGCTCGTCGTCGCCGGCGACCCGGCGCACCTCGCCGGCGGTGCCGTCGGACGACCCGTCGTCGAGGACGACGACCTCCAGCTCGGGCACGCCGACCTGGTTGCGCAGCGACCTGATTGTTGCCGCGATCCGGTGCGCCTCGTTCCGCGCGGGCACCAGGACCGACACCTTCTCCTGGCACCGGGGCGGATCAGCCGGTGGCACCCGCATCAGCCGCGCGTTCACCAGGGCGTGGGCCGCGGCCACGGCCGAACCGACGGCGGCACCGCGCACCGCCGCACGCAGGAACCGCCTCACCGATGTGCCCGCCACAGCGCGACCGCGAACGGCACCGCCACCAGGCCCATGAGCACGCCGGCCACCGCGGAGACCCAGGGCCGGCCGAAGAACGCCGCGTGCGCCCACACCGACGAGCCGTAGGTCCACAGGTACAGCACGGGAGCCGGTCCGGCGCGCAGGTCGAGCTCTCTCGAAACGCGGGGCGTACCGACGGTCCGGTGCAGGGTGGCGATCATCAGCGTCGCGACCAGCAGCCAACCGGCGTAGTTCGTGAGCGGCACACCCTCCACGCCGGGCAGCGCCGGGCTCGGGTCCGCCCACGCCCAATGGCCCGCGTCGACCATCTGCGGATCGAGGAACACGTCCCACGCCGCCAGGGCCCACGCGCCGACGGCGACGACCGTCCACCCCGGACCGCGCGCGAGCGACCGGCCGACGAGCAACGCGGGCCAGCACATCATCACCCACGCCAGTGCCACGACCACCGGGACGCCCAGGACGTCCAGGCCGAGCGACCCCGTGTAGCGGTAGTCCCCGAACGGAAAGCCCGTGTGCACACCGATGGTCTCGGCCAGCAGACCGCCGCCACCGGCGGTGACCACCAGCAGCACCGCCGCACGCGGCCCGAACCGGGCCAGGGCGTCGCACACCGACGCCACCGCGAACGCGACCACCGACGAGACCGTCGTGAACAGCCGGTCCTGCGGTTCGGTCATGGAGTACACGATCTGCGCCAGCACGACGAGCGCACCGCAGATCCACGCCACGGCGGGCAGCACGCGGGCAGGTCTGCGCACCGCGACAGGCCCCACTTCGACGTTCACGCCGACCTCCGCCGGCGCGCGGCCGCACGCAGCAGTGGCACACGACCTTCGACGGGAACCGTCCAGAGATCCGTTCCCGTCACGCCCCACCGGCTCAGCAGCTGGTTGGCCGCCGCGAACCCGGTCGTGGCCGCCCGTTCCATCAACGCCACCGGCAGGTCGATCCGCACCAGATCACCCGCCAGCACGAGGAAGTCGTCCGGCGTGCGCACCCGCGGCCTGCTGTCGTAACCACCGGCGGGGAACAACGGGCAGTCGGCCCGCCACTCGTGCCGCTCGTCGACGACCTTCGCGCCCTTCGTCTCGGGGTAGACCTCGGTCAGCTGGTCCCAGAGCCGCCGCTTCGCCTCCGCTTCGTCCACATCGGACGGGATGGCGTACCCGTGCAGCTCCACCACCGAACCACCGGAGCGCGCCGCCCAGGCGCGTGCCTCGTGCTCGTAGCCGTCGAGCACGCTGACGTTGTCGAGCAGGTCGTAGCCGCTGGTGCCGATGAACCCGGGCCGGTCGACCGGCCGGTCGAGCCAGTACCGCGACACCAGGAACGGCGGCGCGGTCCGCAACCCGGTGACGCGCGCCCGCCAGTCCGCGTCGCCGAGGTCCGGTGAGGACTCGACGACGGCGCGCAGCCCGTTGACGTCGGCGGCGAGCACCACGGCGTCGGCGTCCACCACACCGTCCCCGGTGGTGACGGTGAAACGCTTGGTCCCACCCCGTTTCACCGACTCGACGCCCACACCGGTGCGCACGTCGGCGCCCAGCTCGAGGAGGCGCTGGCCGAGCGGGTCCCACAGCCCGTGCGGGAACGGGTCGGCCGCGACGTCGAACAGCAGCCCCTCGTTCGAGCCGAGGAAGTAGATGTGGAACATGACGGCGAGCTCCGCGGCCGACATGTCCCGCGGGTGCGCGAAGAAGCTGCGCGAGAACACCTCGAACGCGAGCGCGTGCGCCGCCTCCGGGAACCGCACCCGCTCCAGGTACTCGGCGGCGTCGATGCCGTCGAGCTCGTCGTAGACCCCGGGAACCGACACGTCCAGCAGCTTCAGCGCCGCCTCGGGGTTGATGTCCGGCAGGTCGCGCCAGCGGAACGTGGGGCTGCGCCGCAGGAACGCCAGCACGTTCCACGGCGCGGTCGTCGGCATCCCGGCGAACGAGTCGCGGTCGCCCCGCGCGTGCCACAACGGGTAGTCGGGCATCGGCGTGAGCGCCCGGCCGTCCGGGTCGATCCGCCGCAGCAGCGAACGCAGGTTGTAGTACTGCCGGAAGAACGCGTGGAACCCGCGCGTCATCGTCACTTCGCTGCCGTCGGCGAGCTCCGTGCGCCACCCGCCGACCCTGCCGCCCAGGTAGCTCTCGCGCTCGTACAGCACGACCCGCGCCCCGCGTTCGGCGAGCAGGGTGGCCGCCGCGAGACCCGCGATGCCGCCACCCACGACAGCGACGACCGGCACGTCACCGGTGAACTGGGAACGTCCGGCGGGCGCGGGGATCCGCACCGCCTTGCGGTCCTTCATGAACACTCCCGTTCCGGCCCGCGGCCGTCGAACTGCCGGCACCCGCGCGCACTCGGGCCTGCGACGGCCTGGGTGGCGTCGCGGCCGGTGCGCGGCGGGTTCGCTCCTGGGGCGACGAGATCGGCACCGGTGGGTCACCGGTGCCGATTCATGCGCTTCCTCCGACCGTATGGGGAGTTCGGCCGGGCCGCACAACGGGAGAGGTGTGACCCAGGTCGTCGGCCGGTGGTCAGGCGAGCTCCACGCCCACCACGCACGTGTCGTCGTCCGTGTTCGACTCGCTGGAGTCGAGCAGGTGGTCCAGCAGCTCGTCCAGGTTCGGCCACGGCCGCCGCACCTCGCTCCGCAGGTGCTCCAGGCACTCGTCGAGCGGCACGTCCCGGCGCTCGACCAGGCCGTCGGTGTAGAGGAGCAGGGTGTCGCCCAGTTCCAGCTGCACCTCGCCCTCCTCGTAGGTCGCCTCGGCGAGTGCGCCGAGCAGCACGCCGCGGAGCATGGGCAGGAACTCGGCGGTGCCGTTCCTGATCAGCAACGGTGGCAGGTGGCCCGCCCTGGCCCAGCGCAGCACCCTGGTGTGAGGGTCGTAGAGGCCGCAGATGGCGGTGGCGACGATGTTGTCGCTGAGATGGTGGGCGACGAGGTTCAGCCACGTCAGCAGTTGTGCCGGTCCCGCGCCGGTGGCGGCGAGGCCGCGCAGGGCGTTGCGCAGGACCACCATGCCGGTGGCGCCCTTGATGCCGTGGCCCGCGATGTCGCCGACCGAGACCAGGATCTGCTTGGTGGGCAGGACGACGGCGTCGTACCAGTCGCCGCCGACGAGCTCCTCCTGTTCGGCCGGGCGGTAGCGGACGGCCACGCGCAGGCCGAACGCCTCGATCGTCGGGTGGGTGGGAGGCATGATCACCTGCTGGAGCTGCAGGGTCAGCTTGTTGCGCTCGGCTGCCTCGTGGGCGGTGATCGCGAGCTGGTCCTGGGTGGCCGACAGCGCCACCTCGGTCCAGTGCTGGGCCGAGACGTCCTGGTAGGCGCCGCGGACGGCGAGCAGGGTGCCCTGGGAGTCGAGGACGGGTTCGGCGATGACGCGGACGTGCCGGGTCACGCCGTCGGCGCGTTGCAGGCGGAACGCGGCCGAGGCCGGGCGGTGGTAGTGCAGGACGTTGTACAGGAAGCCGTTCAGGGACGGCACGTCGTCGGGGTGCGCGTGGTCCGCGATCTCGGCCAGCGGCACGGCCGGCTCACCACCGTCGCGGCCGTACAGCGAGTACAGCTGGCTGTTCCACATGACCTGGCCGCTGCGGAGGTCCTCCTCGAAACCGCCGACGCGGCCGAGCCGTTGCGCGTGCTGCAGGAGGCTCGCCAGGCGGGCGGCCTCGTCCTGCACCCGCCACACGACCAGCACCAGCACGCCGTGGCGGGTGATGCTCACGTTCGCGGTGACGGTCACCGGCACCTCGTCGACCAGCGCGGCCAGCGTCATGCGGTCGGCGCGGAACGGTTCGCCGGTGGCGTGGACGTGCTCGACCTTGTCGAACAGGTTGCCCTCGGCCGCGGCCAGCGGGTACGCCTCCAGCAGCAGCTTGCCCACGACGGCGGCGCGCGGGCGGCCCGCGATGTCGACGAACCGGCCGTTCACGTGGTGCACCCGGAAGTCGGCGATCGTGCCGTCGGGGGAGAGCTCCGGGCCGAGCACGAGGGTCGGGTCGAGCAGCCCGTCGGCGAGGTCGACCAGCTCGGAGGGGGCCGTCAGGTGGTGGTCCTGCCTGCCGGGCGTGATGACGTCGAGCGTGGCGGCGCACAGCTCGGCCAGCGCCTCCACCTGCTTGTGCACGCTCAACGACTGCGGCTGCAGCGGTTCCGGCCAGCAGATCTCCAGCACACCGGTGATCCGGCCGCCGGTTCCCGCGGGCACGGCGACCCGGCCGGGCAGACCGCCGCCGATCGACGGCAGGCCGGCCTCGGCGAGGTCGGTGAGCCACACCGTGTCGCGTTCGACAGCGCCCGGCGGCCGGCGTCGGCACACCGGGCGGCACGTACCGCCACCGCCGGCCTCACCGGCACCGAACCCGGCCTGGCCGGCCAGCGTGAGCGACGAGTCGGCACCCGCGGCCCAGATCGCCACCGCGGTCGCACCGAGCGGCGCGAGGGCGTGGTCGAACAACGACTGGGCGACCGACTGGGTGTCGTCCGCCTGCAACGCCGCGCTCTGCGCCGTCCGCAACCGGATCACGGTGGCCCCACCCGGCTCGTCGGCCACGACGGGCGCGGCGGTCAGCTCGTCGCCCGCCACCTCGTTGATGATCTCCACGGCGAGCTGGAGCTGCGTGGCGCCCGCGCGCTCGGCCAGCAACGCGAGCTGCTGCGCGGCCTGGGCGGGACCGCACCGCAGCCGTTCGACGAGCACACCCTTGGCGAGCTCCACCAGCGCGCGGCCGTTCGCGGCGGCCCGTGCCTCGTCGACCTCCGTGCAGGCGGCGACCGTGCCGCGAGCCGGCCGATGCCCGCCTCACCGGTGCCTGCCTGGCTGATGCCCGCCTGGCCGGTGCCTGCCTGGCTGGTGCTCGCCTGGCTGGTGCTCGCTTGGCTGGTGCTCGCTGGCTGGTGCCCGCCTGGTGTCGCTGCTGGTGCCCGCCTGGCTGGTGCTCGCCTGCTGGTGCCCGCCTGACCGGTGCCCGCCTGCCTGGTGCCCGCCCCGCTGATGCCCGCCTGCCGGTGCCCGCCTGCCGGTGCCCGCCTGACCGGTGCCCGCCTGACCGGTGCCCGCCTGCCGGTGCCCGCCTGACCGGTGCCCGCCTGACCGGTGCCCGCCTGACCGGTGCCCGCCTGACCGGTGCCCGCCTGACCGGTGCCCGCCTGACCGGTGCCCGCCTGACCGGTGCCCGCCTGACCGGTGCCCGCCTGACCGGTGCCCGCCTGACCGGTGCCCGCCTGACCGGTGCCCGCCTGACCGGTGCCCGCCTGACCGGTGCCCGCCTGACCGGTGCCCGCCTGACCGGTGCCCGCCTGACCGGTGCCCGCCTGACCGGTGCCCGCCTGACCGGTGCCCGCCTGACCGGTGCCCGCCTGACCGGTGCCCGCCTGACCGGTGCCCGCCTGACCGGTGCCCGCCTGACCGGTGCCCGCCTGACCGGTGCCCGCCTGACCGGTGCCCGCCTGACCGGTGCCCGCCTGACCGGTGCCCGCCTGACCGGTGCCCGCCTGACCGGTGCCCGCCTGACCGGTGCCCGCCTGACCGGTGCCCGCCTGACCGGTGCCCGCCTGACCGGTGCCCGCCTGACCGGTACCCGCCTGACCGGTACCCGCCTCGCCGGTGTCCGCCTCGCCGGTGCCCGCCTCGTCGGGACCCGCCTCGCGGCCGGTCACCGGGATCGCATCCACCGCAGCGCGCAGGCGACCAGGTCGTCGGCGTCCACCGGTTTGGTGACGTAGTCGTTGGCACCGGAGGCGATGCTCTTGTCCCGGTCACCCGGCATCGCCTTCGCGGTCACCGCGATGATCGGCAGCTCCGCGTGCTCCGGCATGGCGCGGATCGCCGAGGTGGCGGCGTAGCCGTCCATCTCCGGCATCATCACGTCCATCAGGATCAGGTCGATCTCCGGGTGGCCGACCAGGGTCTCGATGCCCTCCCTGCCGTTCTCCGCGTGCAGCACCCGCACGCCGTGCAGCTCCAGGATGCTGCTGAGCGCGAAGAGGTTGCGGGCGTCGTCGTCCACGATCAGCACCGTCCGGCCGGCCAGCTGCCCGTTCACCTGACGCGTCGCCGGTGGCCGTGGCTGTTCGGGGCGCACCAGCGGTAGCACGTCCTCTGGGTCTTCAGCGTTGAGGTGCAACGCGATCCGCTCGCGCAGCTCGTCCAAACTGGACAGCAGCTCCAGCGGCCTGGTGCCGATGCGCGCCTGCAGCTGTTGCTCCAGGTCGGCCGACAGCCGGCGGTTGTTGTGCGCCAGCACCGGGGTCGTGCGCGCGGCCGGGTCACCGTCGAGCGCGTCCAGGAACCGCAGCGCGGCCTGGTCGGGCAGGTCCAGCTCCAGGACCACGCAGTGGTACGGCTCGGTCGCCAGCGCCGCCGCCGCCTCTTCCTCCCCGACGGCCGTGACGACCTCGGCGGTTCCGCGCGGGTCGTTGCTCGCGGACAGGTCGGTCACCGCGCTCTGCGCCACGAGCGACAGCAGGCCCTGCGGCCGCTCCTCCACGACGAGCAGGCGGCGCCGGTGCCCGCTGGTCGCGGGCGGTGCCTGCACCGACGCGGTGGCCGCCGCCTGGTTGTCGGCGGCGGCGGCGACCAGCTCGCGGTAGTCCGCCCGGTGCACCGGCAGGTAGAGGATGAACGTGCTGCCCTCGCCCAGCGTGCTCTCCGCGGTGATCGAGCCGCCGAGCAGGTAGGCGATCTCGCGGCTGATCGACAGGCCCAGTCCGGTGCCGCCGTACTTGCGGCTGGTGGTGCCGTCGGCCTGCTGGAACGCGCCGAAGATCGACTCCAGCTGCTGCTCGGCGATGCCGATGCCGGTGTCGCTGACCCGGAACATGATCGCCGGGCCGTGCTCGCGCACCGCGGGCGACAGGTGGTCGGGGTCGGCGAGCTCGATGCGCAGCTCCACCGCACCGGTCTCGGTGAACTTCACCGCGTTGGACAGCAGGTTGCGCAGGACCTGCTGCAGCCGGGTGTCGTCGGTGATCAGCTCCTCCGGCACGCCCGGCGCGGTGGTGATCCGGAAGTCCAGGCCCTTCTGCGTGGTGAGCGGCCGGAACGTCAGCTCGACGTAGTCCATCAGCTTGCGCAGCGCCACGGGCTCGGGCGTGATGTCCATCTTGCCCGCCTCGACCTTGGACAGGTCGAGGATGTCGTTGATCAGCTGCAGCAGGTCCGACCCCGCGGAGTGGATGATCCCCGCGTACTCCACCTGCTTCGGGGTGAGGTTGCGGCTCGGGTTCTGGGCGAGCAGCTGGGCGAGGATCAGCAGGCTGTTCAACGGCGTGCGCAGCTCGTGGCTCATGTTGGCCAGGAACTCCGACTTGTACTTCGACGCGAGGGTGAGCTCCTGCGCGCGGTTCTCCAGCTGCTGGCGGGCCTGCTCGATCTCCAGGTTCTTCGCCTCGATGTCGCGGTTCTGGATGGCGAGCAGCTTCGCCTTCTCCTCCAGCTCGTCGTTGGAGCGCTGCAGCTCCTCCTGGCGCGCCTGCAGCTCACCGGACCGCGCCTGGAGCTCCTGGGCGAGCCGCTGGGACTCGGTCAGCAGCTCGTCGGTGCGCGCGTTGGCGATGATGGTGTTGACGTTGACGCCGATGGTCTCCATCAGCTGGTCGAGGAAGTCGCGGTGGATGTCGGTGAACCGGTGCACCGACGCGACCTCGATGACGCCGAGGACCTGGTCCTCCACGACGATCGGCAGCACGACCAGGTTCACCGGCGCGGTCCGGCCGAGACCGGAGGTGATGGCCACGTAGTCGGCCGCGATCTCGTCCACGGCGATGGTGCGGCGGCTGCGCGCGGCCTGGCCGACGAGCGACTGGCCGAACCGGAACCGGGTCGGCCGCGAGTCGTCGTCGGGGTGGCCGTAGGAGCTGATCAGCCGCAGCTCCTGCTCGTCGGCCGCGTCGTCGGCCAGGTAGAAGGCGCCGAACTGGGCCGACACCAGCGGCGTCAGCTCGTCCATGATCAGCTCGGCGACGACGGCGAGGTCGCGGCGGCCCTGCATCAGGCTGGAGATGCGGGCCAGGTTGGACTTCAGCCAGTCCTGGTCCTGGTTGGCCTTGGTGGAGTCGCGCAACGACCCGACCATCGAGTTGATGTTGTCCTTGAGCTCGGCCACCTCACCGGAGGCCTCGACCGTGATCGAGCGGGTCAGGTCGCCCTCGGCGACCGCGCTGGTCACCTCGGCGATCGCGCGGACCTGCCTGGTCAGGTTCTCGGCGAGCTCGTTGACGTTCTCGGTGAGCCGCTTCCACGTGCCGGAGACGCCCTCGACCTCGGCCTGGCCGCCCAGGCGCCCCTCGCTGCCGACCTCGCGCGCCACGCGGGTCACCTCGGCGGCGAACGAGCTGAGCTGGTCGACCATCGTGTTGATCGTCGTCTTGAGCTCGAGGATCTCGCCGCGGGCGTCGACGTCGATCTTCTTGGTCAGGTCGCCCTGCGCGACCGCGGTGGTGACCTGGGCGATGTTGCGGACCTGGTTGGTCAGGTTGTTCGCCATGAAGTTGACGTTGTCGGTCAGGTCCTTCCACGTGCCGGCCACGTTCGGCACCCGCGCCTGACCGCCGAGCATGCCCTCGGTGCCCACCTCGCGGGCGACGCGGGTGACCTCGTCCGCGAACGCCGACAGCGTGTCGACCATCGTGTTGATCACGCCGGCGAGCGCGGCGACCTCGCCCTTGGCCTCGACCGTGATCTTCTGGGACAGGTCGCCGCGGGCGACCGCGGTGGCGACCTGGGCGATCGACCGCACCTGGTTCGTCAGGTTGGACGCCATCAGGTTGACGTTGTCGGTCAGGTCCTTCCAGGTGCCCGACACCCCGCGCACGGTGGCCTGGCCGCCCAGGTTGCCCTCGGTGCCGACCTCGCGGGACACGCGGGTGACCTCGTCAGCGAATCCGGACAGCTGGTCGACCATCGTGTTGATGGTCTCCTTCAGCTCCAGGATCTCGCCGCGGGCGTCGACGCGGATCTTCTGGCTCAGGTCGCCCCGTGCCACCGCCGTCGTGACCTGGGCGATCGACCGCACCTGGGCGGTGAGGTTGTCCGCCATGATGTTGACCGACTCCGTGAGGTCCTTCCACGTGCCGGACACGCCCTTGACGTCGGCCTGACCGCCCAGGCGGCCGTCGGTGCCGACCTCGCGGGAGACGCGGGTGACCTCGTCGGCGAAGGAGCTGAGCTGGTCGACCATCGTGTTGATGGTGTCCTTGAGCTCCAGGATCTCGCCGCGGGCGGTGACCGTGATCTTCTGCGACAGGTCACCGCGGGCGACCGCCGTGGCGACCTGGGCGATGGACCGCACCTGCGCGGTCAGGTTGCCCGCCATGAAGTTCACCGAGTCGGTGAGGTCGCGCCAGGTGCCGGAGACGCCCTTGACGTCGGCCTGGCCGCCGAGGATGCCGTCGGTGCCGACCTCGCGGGAGACGCGGGTGACCTCGTCGGCGAAGGAGCTGAGCTGGTCGACCATCGTGTTGATGGTGCTCTTGAGCTCGAGGATCTCGCCGCGGGCGGTGACCGTGATCTTCTGGCTCAGGTCGCCGCTGGCCACCGCGGTGGTCACCTGCGCGATGTTGCGGACCTGGTCGGTCAGGTTGCCCGCCATGAAGTTCACCGAGTCGGTGAGGTCGCGCCAGGTGCCGGAGACGCCCTGCACGTCGGCCTGCCCGCCCAGGCGCCCCTCGCTGCCGACCTCGCGCGCGACGCGGGTGACCTCGTCGGCGAACGAGCTGAGCTGGTCGACCATCGTGTTGACGGTGTTCTTCAGCTCCAGGATCTCGCCGCGCGCGTCCACGTCGATCTTCTGGCTCAGGTCGCCCCGCGCGACCGCCGTCGCCACCTGCGCGATGTCGCGGACCTGGCTGGTGAGGTTGCCCGCCATGGCGTTCACCGAGTCGGTGAGGTCCTTCCAGGTGCCCGACACCCCCGGCACCTCGGCCTGCCCGCCGAGCCGGCCGTCCGTGCCGACCTCGCGGGCCACGCGGGTGACCTCGGAGGTGAAGAGCGACAGCTGGTCCACCATGCCGTTGAAGACGGTGGCGATCTCGCCGAGCAGCCCGTCGGAGTCGTCGGGGAGGCGGATGCCGAAGTCGCCGTCGCGCACCGCGGTCAGACCGGCGAGCAGCTGCCGCAGCTCCGGCAGTTCCGCCGCCTCTCTCGCGCTGTCCTGGCCTGGCGAACGGTCTGCCTGCGCGGTTCTGGTGCCCATCGTTTCGCTGCCTCCACGGCATGGCGGGAAATCGCGTGAGGGGAGACACCTGCGGTTTTCAAGCGCGCTCCGGTGAACCTGAGCGATCTTACGCGACCGGGTCCGAACGAGGACGTCACGATCGATGGAACCTGCTGGTGAGCGGGTCGTGTTGCGAAGGTCTTCTGCTTGTAGCGGCGAGGTTTCCGGCCTTCGGCGGTACCTCCGCACGTCCCGTTGATCCGCGTGGAGCAATGTCGCGCGTGGATCGGTTCGAGGTGGATCCGTTCTTCATGGCGTCGCAGCGTCGCGGTTCACCTCCGGCCTTCCCCGGTTCGGCCACGCCGGATGGTCCAGCCGGATCGGAGGCGGGGTAGCCTGCTCGCCGTGCCGAGGGGGAGCGGCGCGACGATGCGGAGGCGGTCTGTGCTCGTTGGAGAAGACTCCAAGTCGTTGGTCGTGGACCTGTCGATCGAGCCGGGCATGAGCACGGCGGTGCTGCGCGGCGGCGTCGGCGGCGTGCTGCACGACCTCGGCGAGGACCACCGCTACGACGTGCTGCTGGTGGTCACGGAGCTGGCTTCCAACGTCCACGACCACGCCTGCGGTGTCGGCAGGCTCCGCGTCTTCCGCAGCGTGGTCCCGTGCCGGGTCTGGGTGGAGGTCGACGACGAGGTCGAGCGGCTGCCCGTGTACGGCAGGTCGAGGCTCGGCGAGGACCGCGGTCGCGGGATGATGATGGTCGACGGCGTCTCCCTCGACTGGGGGACGCGGTCCAGGCCCGGCGGCGGCAAGACGGTGTACACCGTGATCTGTTGTGGGGATGTGCCCTTCGCGGGGCTGTCCTAAGGTCATCTCGTTGACGGACAACGCGTGCACGGGAAGGACGGCGTCGTGACCAGGATCGAGCTCGTCGAGGACGTGCCGCCGCTGTCCGTGCGGACCCGCGTGTGCGACGGCGTCGTGGTGACCGCCGTGAGCGGTGAGGTGGACGACGACGCGCACCTGGTGCTCGACGAGGTCCGCGCACAGCTCGAAGCCCGTCCCGCGGCACTCGTCCTCGACCTCCGCGCGGTGACCTACTTCGGGTCCACCGGTCTGACGGCGCTGGTGACCGGTCACCGGCAGGCGGCCCAGGCCGAGACGAAGCTGCTGGTCGTCGCCGACCAGCGCGCCGTGCTCCGGCCGCTCGCGCTGACCCAGGTGGACCGGCTCGTCGAGCTGCACCAGGACCTGCCCACGGCGGTCGCCGCGGCCGTGGTGCCGGCGCCCAGGTCGGGTCAGCGCCCGATGCCGGGCTGACAGCCGCAGCGGTACTGCCGGCCGGCGCCGAGCCGGTCGATCAGGTCGTGCGCCCGGACCTCCTCGCAGCCCTGGGACGTCCGGCGTTCGAAGCGGTCGCCGGCTGAGCTCGGCGTCCACATCAGCAGGTCGACCTCGTGGTCCGGGTACTCGGCCGCGAGCCGTGCGGCGACGGCGTCGCCCGACTCGTCGCCGTGGGCGCCGACCACGGCCACCAGGTGGGTGTCGTCCTCGCGCCAGACGTGCAGGGTGTGCTGCTCGTGTCCGGGCTGGACGGTCCACTGTGGCTCGTCGCGGACCAGCTCCGCCCGTGACGTGCCGGGGAGAACGCTGGTCCCGCTCAGGCCGTGTGCGCAGCGCAGCCGGGCCAGCTCGGCGAAGAGCGCCTGGCGGACGGGCTCGACCTCGGCGACGAGTCCGGCGAGGTCGTCCAGTCCCGGTGCGTCCGGGTGGTCGAGGCGCCACCGGGTCAGCTGCCGCGCCATCGCCGCCTGCGCGGCACCGGCGTCGTGGTACTCGGCCTCGAGCTGGTCGCACCACGAGCAGTCGGCCTGCTCCGCCGTCATCCCGGCCAGCTCGAGGGTCAGGGCCCTGGCCTCGCTCAGCTCGGCGCGCAGTCCGGCCAGTGCGACCGGGAGCACCTCGATGCCCAGCTCTGCTGGTTCCTCGCTGACCGACTGTCCATTTCGCACTCACACCACAATACGAACTTGGTGGGCTGCAAAGACGAATGACAGCACCGTAGTTCCACAAGTTCGTCAATCCGTGCGACAGGTGGGTCCGCGGTGGATGCCGTGCGTGAGCGGCAGGGGCGTTGGCGGAGCGTGGCAACCCTGCTGTGTCACGCCCGAAAGGTGCAGCGGAGAGTGGTTGAACGATTACGCCGCGGGAATCCCCGGCCGGAGTCGCTCTGGGGTTGCGGAGTTGTCCCGTTCGGCGCCGTGGGACGAGGGCGTCGGGCGGTCGACGCGGTGGAGGCGTGGACGATCGGCCGCGCCTCCGCCTACAACGCCCGGCCCGCTACCGCACACCTCGCAGGAGCGGCCGCATGAGGTCGTGGATGTGCGAGGACGGCTCCAGGCCCAGTTCGGCGCGCAGCAGTCTGCGGTAGCTCTGGTACTGGCGGACGGCCTGCGCGGGGTTGCCGTCCGCGAGGTGCAGCTCGACGAGCGCCCGGTGAGCGCTTTCCCGCAGCGGGTCGGTCTGGACGGCGGCCAGCGCCGCCTGGTGGGCGTGGTGGTGGTCGCCGCGGGACCGGAGGCGTTCGCTGAGCACCTCCAGGGCGTGCAGGCGGGCCTGGCGCCACCAGTCCCGTTCGGTCTCCACCCACGGCTGGGCCCAGCCGGGCAGCAGGTCGGCCTTGAGCAGGGCCACCGAGTCCGGGTCGGCGCCCGGTTCCGCGGTCAACGCGCTGGCGCGGTGGAAGTCGACCTCCACCTCCGCGTTGAGGACCAGGGTGTCGTCCACGGTCACCACCAGCGGGACGGGCCTGCCCAGGCGCCACAGCGAGGACCGCAGGCACGCGGCGGCGCGGCGGGTGCTGGCCTCCGGCCACAGCAGTGCCGCGGCCACGGCGCGGGGGACCGGGCCCTCGCGCAGTGCGAGAAGTGCCAGGAGTCTCTGCGCGCCGGGGACGACGTGGACCGGCGTCCGGCCGTGGCCCAGCCGGAAGCCGTCGAGCAGTTGGATGTGCATCGCAGGACTCCGCGCGGTGGTCGGTTCGGTCAGCGTCATCGTCCGGCTCACTCCTCTCCCGGCCGGGGAGTCGCCGGGTGCCCGGTAGTTGAGGACTCACACACACCTCGGCGAAATTGCTCCGTCTTGACCAGCGGCGGTGACGCGGCGGTGTCGAGCGGGTGGTGGCGCCGAGCCGTGCGGGTCACAGCGGCTGCCTAGCTTTCGCCGTGGAGTCCACAGCACACGGGAGGCGAGATGTTCCTGCACACCAGCAGGTTGCAGTTCGAGGCCAAGCCGGACCGGCCGGACGCGCACTACGCCCGCAAGCTCCAGGAGCTGATCGGCGGCGCGTACGGCGAGATGACCGTGACCATGCAGTACCTCTTCCAGGGCTGGAACTGCCGGATGGAGGGCAAGTACAAGGACCTGATCATGGACGTGGCCACCGAGGAGATCGGCCACGTCGAGATGCTCGCGACGATGGTGGCGCGACTGCTCGAAGGCGCCCCGACCGGGGTGACGGCGAAGATGGTCGAAGACGACCCGGTGATCGCCGCGGTGATCGGCGGCATGGACCCGCAGCAGGCCATCGTGAGCGGCGGCGGGCCCACGTTGTCCGACAGCAACGGTGTTCCGTGGAACGGCCGGTACATCGTCGCGAGCGGCAACCTCATGGCCGACTTCCGGGCGAACGTCGCGGCGGAGGCGCAGGGCAGGCTGCAGACGGCCCGGCTCTACAACATGACCGACGACACCGGTGTCCGCGACATGCTGAAGTTCAACCTGGCCCGTGACACCGCGCACCAGAACATGTGGCTCGCCGCGATCGAGGAGCTGCAGGAGGACGGCCTCGAAGGCCCGATCGCGCCGAGCGTGTTGTTCGACGAGGAGCACGCCGAGCACGCGGGCACGATCTGGCACAACTCCGACGGGGCACTGGGCGCCGAGGGCGGCTGGGCGTCCGGCACCGCACCGGACGGCGCGCACGAGTTCTCCTACGTGATGAACCCGGAGCCGCTGGGCGGGCACGCCTCCGCGCCCAAGCCCGACCCGCTGCTGTACGCGACCAGCCCGGCGAACCTCGGGCTGATCGAGAAGGCCATCCGCAAGCTCACCTGAGGAGGACCCGCAGATGGTCGGCATCACGGTGCCAGCTCGCATCCGGACGGCCGCCGTCGTCATGGGACCCGCTTTCGTCGTCGCGGTCGCCTACGTCGACCCCGGCAACTTCGCGACGAACATGGCGGGCGGCGCGACGCACGGATACCTGTTGTTGTGGGTGATCGTCAGCGCGAGCCTGCTGGCGATGTTCATCCAGTACCAGTCGGCGAAGCTCGGCATCGTGACCGGCCGCAACCTTCCTGAGCTCTGCCGGGAGCACTACCCGCGGCCGGTGACCCGGCTGCTGTGGGTGCAGGCGGAGCTGGTGGCGATGGCCACCGACCTGGCGGAGTTCGTCGGAGCGGCGGTGGCGCTGAACCTGTTGTTCGGCGTGCCGCTGCTCCCGGCGGCGCTGATCACCGCGGTGGTGTCGTTCGGCATCCTCGCGCTGGCGCCCCTGCGGCGGCGCCGGTTCGAGTCGGTGATCATCGGCCTGCTCGCGATCGTGCTCGGCGGGTTCCTCTACCAGACCCTGCAACTCGGTCCCCTGACCGGCGCGGCGGCCGGTCTGGTGCCGGGGTTCGCGGGCGTGGACAGCGTGCTGCTCGCGACCGGCATGCTCGGCGCCACGGTCATGCCGCACGTCATCTACCTGCACTCCGCTCTCACCCAGCGCCACCACAGCCCGTCGCCGGAGCGGCAGCGCACCGCGTTGCGGGCCAGCCGCACCGACATCGTGGTCGCGCTGGGCATCGCGGGCCTGGTGAACGTCAGCATGCTCGTGGTGGCGGCGGGTGCGTTCCACCAGGCCGGAGCGCCGCGGGAGTCGTTGGAGGACATGCACTCCGGGCTCGGCCAGCTGCTCGGCCCCGGTGCGGCGCTGGCGTTCGCGCTGGCGTTGCTGGCCTCAGGCCTCGCCGCGTCCAGCGTCGGCACCTACTCCGGCCAGGTGATCATGGAGGGGTACCTGCGCAGGCGGATCCCGCTGTGGGTGCGCCGGGCGGTGACGATGGCCCCGGCGCTCGCCGTGCTCTCCTTCGGCGTCGACCCCACGAAAGCGCTGGTGCTGAGCCAGGTCGTGCTGTCGTTCGGCATCCCGTTCGCGCTCATCCCCCTGGTGCTGCTGGCCAGGCGCGCCGACGTGATGGGCGCGGCGGCCAACCGCAGGCGCGTCACGGCCGTCGGTGCGGCGGCGGCGTTGGTGATCTCCGCGCTGAACCTGTTCCTGCTCGTGAGGACGGTGACGGGATGAGGCCGGTGGACCGCGCGGCACTCGTGCTGGGACTGGGCATCGGCGGCTTCATCGACGGCATCGTGATCCATCAGCTGCTCGGCTGGCACCACATGCTGTCCGGCTGGTACCCGCTGACCGAGGTGCACCTGATGATGGTCGGCGACGGGGTGTTCCACCTGCTCTGCCTGCTGCTGGTGCTCGCCGGCGTGGCGATGCTGAACCGGCGGCCGCCGATGCCGAACGCCGTGCTCGGGGGCGGGATCCTGACCGGCTGGGGGGTGTTCAACCTGGTCGAGGGCCTGGTCGACCACCACGTCCTGGGCGTGCACCACGTCCGGCACGGACCTGACCAGCTGGTCTACGACATCGCCTTCCTGGTGACCGGGGCGGTGCTGGTCGTGGCCGGCGTGCTCGTGAGCCGCTCGAAGCGGTTGACGGCCGCTCGAAGCAGTTGACGGCGTGACGGATATCCGCGCCGGTGCTGGGTACGCCGGTGGCAGCCGTTCTCCGGAGAGGAACACCCCATGCGCAGTCGTGTCCGTGCCGCGGGCCATGCCGTCCACCCGATCCTCATCGTGTTCCCACTGGGTCTGCTGACCACGGCGGTGGGCTTCGACGTGCTCCACCTGGTCACCGACCGGGTGAGCTTCGCCTTCACCGCGGCCCACCTCATCGCCGCCGGCGTGCTGATGGGCGTGGTCACCTCCGCGACGGGCTGGCTGGACTGGTTCCTCGTCGTCCCGCGGGGCACACGCGCCCGCCGCGTCGGGTTGCTGCACGGGCTGGTGAACGCCGCCGTGCTCGCGGTGTTCGCGGTGAGCTGGCTGCTGCGCCTGGGCGAGCAGGACTGGCTGCCGACGTGGCCCGCGGTGATCGCGGGCTGGGTCGGGTTGCTCGCCGCCGGTTTGGGCGGCTGGCTGGGTGGTGAGCTGGTGGAGCGGCTCGGTGTCAGCGTGGAGGAAGGGGCCCACGTGGACGCGCCGAGCTCGTTGAGCGGGGAGTCCGTGTCGTCTCGGCGGTGAGGCTTGGCCGGGCGGGCGCGCCGGGATGGTGAGCCGGGGCGCCCGCCCGCTTCGTCAGCGCAGTGAGCTGCGGTCGGGCAGGCGCGTCGGGATCGTGAGCCGGGGCGCCTGCCCTCTTCGTCAAGGCCGGTGAGCCGCGGCAGGGTGGGCGCGTCAGGGTGGGCGCGTCAGGACGATGAGCCCAGGTGCCTGCCGTACCGCCTGGCCAGCCGGACGATCGCGGTTGACGCGGGTGCGACCACCACGTCGAGCACCCGGCTGACCGGAGCGAACGAGCCGAGCCGGGCGATCTCCCACCAGCGCGGCGCGGCCACGGTGCGGGACGTCCGCGCGGTCAGGCACCTCTCGACCGCGCGGGCGACGTGCTCGGGGTCCGATCCCGCGGACAGCCTGTGCGGTGCCGCCTGCTCGGTGGGCCTGCCGTTCAAGTCGCGCGAGAGCCACTCGGTGCGGATCGGGCCGGGGCAGACCGCGTGGACCTTCACCCCGCGCGGCACCTCCCGGCGCAGGCCGACCGCCAGACCGAGCACACCGGCCTTGGTCGCCGAGTAGAGCGACAACGGCGGCACCGGCACCCACGCGCCGATCGACGACATCATGACCACCTGGCCGCCGCGGGAGCCGAACAACGGCAGCACCAGCCGGGTCAGCTCCACGACTGCGGTGAAGTTGACGTCCACGAGGCTGCGCGCCTGCTCGGCACTGAGCTCGGCGAGCTTGGCCACGCGGCCCTGTCCGGCGTTGTTCACCAGCGCGTCGATGCGGCCGAAGCGTTCGACGACGGCGCGGACGAGCAGCTCGCGATCGGCCGGATCGGTGACGTCGCACCGGATGCCCACCGCGTCGGGCATCTCGGCGAGAGCGGCGTCGAGCCGGTCCTGGTCCCGGCCGCAGATCACGACGTGCGCCCCGGCGCGGGCGAGCCGCCGGGCGGTGAGCCGGCCGATGCCGGCCGATCCTCCGGTGACGAGGACAACCTTGCCTGCCACGGAACGCATGCTCACCTCACGGTCAAGAGGGTGGTGTACAAGGTCAGCCCCGGACCGAACGCCATCGCCACCACCGGGTCACCCGGTTGCGGCGCCGCACTGGCCAGGAGCTCGTCCAGGACCATCAGGACGGTGGCCGAGGAACAGTTGCCGTTCTCCCGCAACACGTGCCGCGAGGCTGCCAGCGCCTCGGCCGGCAGGCCGAGCTCGCGCTCGACGGTGTCGAGGATGCGCGGTCCGCCGGGGTGCACGGCCCAGCCGCGCACGTCGGGAACGGTGAGGCCGTGGTCGGTGAGCAGGCGTTCGACGGCCTGCCGCACGTGCTTGCCCAGCACCTCGGGCACCTGTGGGGACAACGTCATCCGGAAGCCGTGGTCGGTGACCCTCCACGTCATGTGGTCCGCCGTGGCCGGATCGGTGACCGCGCTCGTGGCGACGATCTCCAACCTGCTCCGCTCCGGTCGCACGACGATCGCGGTCGCGGCGTCTCCGAACAAGGCGTGCGACACGATCTGTCCCACATCCATTGTGGACGGCTGGACGTGCAACGAGGTCAACTCCAGGCACAGCAACACCGCTGGGCGTTGGTGGACGTTGACGTAGTCGGCCACGGTGGCCATCGCGGGTAACGCGGCGTAGCAGCCCATGTGCCCGACCATCAGTCGTTGCGCGTCCTCAGCCAGTTCCAGCGAGGCTGCCAGCTGCACGTCGAGTCCCGGTGCGGTGTAACCGGTGCACGACACCACAGTGAGCTGGCCGACGTCGGTGGGTTCCAAGCCTGCCGACGTAAGGGCGGCGGTGACGGCCCTGTGCCCCAACGGGCGCGCGAACTCGTTGTAGAGGCGCATCCGTTCACCGGTCGTGCACTCCGACACGTCGAGCTCCAGCGGGCTGACGACGGCGTGCCGGCGCCGCACGCCCGCCGCGGCGAAGATCCGCTCGGCGGCTCGGCTGTCCCGCAGCAGCGGGCCGAAGTGCCGGTCCCACATCGTGCTCTGCTCGATCGGAGGAGGAAGGGCGGTGCTGATCGCGGCGATGTGCGCGGTCACCAGCGAGCCTCGTCCGGGTTGTCGCCCAGCGCGCTGGCGCCGAGCCAGTCCGCGCACACGTCGGACGTGGCCGGTTGCAGCGCGCCGCACCGCGCGTCGCGGTAGAGCCGTTCCAGCGGATGACCGCGCCGGGTGGCCGAGGCACCCGCGGCCTCCAGCACGGAGAACGCGACCTCGGCCGCCGTGTCGCCGGCGACCAGCTTCGCCCGCCACACCCAGCGGTTCGTCTCAGGGCTGCCGGGGTCGTCGGTCACCCGCCTGGCGGCCTCCCTGACGACCAGCTCGGCGGCGGCCACCTGCACGTCGGCACGGCCGAGGCGGGCGCGGACCATCGGGAGGGTGTGCAGGCCGCGCTCGCGGAGGTGCTCGACCCCGTGGCGGAGCACGGCCTGGGCGACGCCGACGTACACCGCCGCGTAGGACGCGACCAGCCACTGCGGCATCACCTGTGCCAGCAGCAACGCGGCGCCTTCGATGCCGCCCACGAGTGCGTCCTCGCTGACGTCGGCCTCCAGGTGCAGGTCGTGGCTGGTCGTGGCGCGCATGCCGAGCGAGTCCCAGGTCCTCTGCACCTCCACGCCGGGACCCGCGGGCACGAGGAAGTAGGAGATCTTCGGTTCGTCCGAGTGCTTGTCGCGGGCGGCGACGAGGTACGCGTCGGCGTGACCCGCGCCGGAGACGAACGTCTTGGCGCCACTGATGTGGAAGCCGGAGCCCGTCCGTTCGTACGAGGTCTTCACCTTGGAGAGCCGGGAACCGATGCCCCGCTCGCTCATCGCCACCGCGTACAACGCACCCTCCGCCGCACCCTTCAGAACGCGGTCGCGGAAGGCGAAGAAGCCCTCGGCACCGCCGAACTGCCGGACCAGCTCGTCCGGCGTGTGCGCGAGCGCGCCGGTGACCGACGCGTGCATGTTGAAGATCAGCGCGGTCGCACCCGCACCGCTGCCGAGCTGGATCGCCACGTCGGTGTAGTCGGCGAACGACGCACCGGCGCCACCGAGCTGTTCGGGCGCCATCAACCCGAGCAGCCCCGCCGCGCGCAGGTCGGCGAAGTCCTCCTCGGGGAAGTCGCCGGACGCGTCATAGCGCGCCGCCCGGCCGGCCATGCGTTCGGTCAGGGAGTGCAGGGCGTGCAGGTCCAAGTCTCATCCAATCTTGCGGCCGGTGCCCTGGAAGAGCACGGCCGTGGTCGCGGTCGGCACCATGCGGACGGAAGGCCTGCGCCGCACCGACCACGCGAGCAGGTCGAACACTGCCGGGCGGATACCCCGCAGTTCCAGGCGCACACCGTGGCCGGCACATTCGCGGACCAGGGCCCTGCGGTCGACCAGCAGCGCGGGGTCGTGCACGCCGCGGGGCGCCAGGCCGACGCGTTCCGCGATCCCGACGGCCACCAGCCGGCACAGGGCGGTGTCGGCGAGTGTGTCGAGCACGAGCAGGCCACCCGGCTTCAGCAACCGGCAGGCCTCCGCGACCGCGCGGGGGAGGTCGTGGACGTGTTCGAGGATCTCGCCGGCGACGACCACGTCCGCACACCCGTCGGCCAACGGCACGTCGAGCACGTCGGCGCAGACCGGGTCGATGCCGCGTGCCAGACGCAGGCTGGTCTCCGAGAGGTCGACGCCGATGTGCCGGTAACCGCGCACGTGCGGTGCGAGCAGGCCCGCACCGCAACCGAGGTCGACGAGCACCGCGCCGGGCCGGGCCTGCGGGACCAACCGGGCGCGTGCGGCGGCCAGCCAGTGCAACATGACGAACGGGCCGTCCGGCCGCCACCACTGGTCGGCCAACCGTTCGTAGAGCTCGGGGTCGTTCGGTTCAAGATCATCATGCGCACGGCCCGCCAGCTGGCAGACTGGAGATCCATGGGCCGCCTCGTCGCTCTCGCGCGATCCTGTCATCCGTTGCCCGCCCTCGCCGTCACCGTCGTCACCACCGCGCTCGCCGTCACCACCGGCCGGTCGCCCGGTGGCCTGGTCGCCGTGGCGGCGGCCGTGCTGGCCGGCCAGCTGTCCGTGGGCTGGCTCAACGACCTGCTCGACGCGGACCGGGACGCGCACGTCGGCCGCCCCGACAAGCCGGTCGCCTCCGGTGCCGTGTCGCGGAAACTGGTCGCCGTCGCCACGATCGCCGCCGCGCTGGCGGCGGTCCTGTTGTCGTTGCTGTCCGGTGTGGACGCCACGCTGGTGCACGTCGTGATGTTGTGCTCGGCCTGGGCCTACGACTTCGGGCTCAAGGCCACGGCGTTCTCCGTCGTGCCCTATGCGGTGTCCTTCGGGTTGCTGCCGGTGTTCGTGACGCTCGGCGGGCCGGGCGGTCAGTGGGCACCGGCGTGGCTCGTCGCGGCCGCCGCCGTGCTCGGCAGCGCGGCGCACTTCGCCAACGTCATCCCGGACCTCGAGGACGACGCCGCCACCGGTGTCCGCGGGCTGCCCCACCGCATCGGCAAGGACGCCAGCGCGGCTGTGGCAGCCGCGCTGGCGGTGATCACCGGTGTGGTCCTCGCGCTCGGCCCGCCCGGTCCCGTCACGACGGCGGGACTGGTGGCGGTGCCGTTGTCGGTGCTGGTCCTCGTGATCGGCCGGGTGCGTGGCCGACGCCCCGGATCGCGGGCGAACTTCAACGCGCTGCTCGCGGTCGCGGTCGTCGACGTGGCACTGCTGATCTTCACCGGGGGAGTGGCGCTCTAGTCTCAGCTGACGGCGGGTCCGGACTCGCTCGACCCGGACAGCTCCGCGATGAACGTGTGGCACTGCTTGGCCCGTGCGGAGTCCTCTTCCATGATGCGGCGGAAGAAGTCGGCGATGTCCTGACGGCCCGCGTTGTCGGCGTCACGGACGTACTGGCCGTAGTCGTGTCCCGCCTTGAGCGCGTGGTACTGCACGGAGATCAGGTCATAGGTGACGTCGTCGAAGCCGGTCTCGCCGGTGGCCATCGCTACCTCCTGTGGTTGTCGGTAACCCGTTCTTGCCCGTAACGGGGTGGTAACCCGAACGAGTCGGGTCAAACCGGCGGCACGGACATTGCTGTGCCCGGTTGTTCCGCGCCGCCACGGGTATCCCCGGCGCTCGTGCTCCGAGAGAGGTCGGAATCATGAACACAGCAGGGAAAGCGTTGCTCGCCGCGGGTGTGGCCACCGCGGCCGCGGTCGCCGGGCGACGGCGCCGCACCACGGACGGCCAGTCGGACGAACGCTGGCTGGTCGTGACGGTCAACCGCTCACCGGCCGACGTCCAGGACTCGCTGCCGGCCGAGCTGGCGCGGTGGCGGGCCCAGGTCGAGATCCGGGTCCAGCCGGCGGCGGGGGACAAGGGCACCGAGATCAGGGTGATGCCCTCCGGTGACGTGTCACGCCACGAGCTCCGGCTCGCGTTGCGCCGGGCGAAGGCGGTGCTGGAGACGGGCGAGGTGGTCAAGCCCGACACCGCGCCGACGCATCCGGGTCCGATGGGCAAGGCGCTGCAGCTGGTGACGAACCGGGCCGGCGGCGGTGGTCGGCTGTGAAGGCGTTGTGCTGGGAGGGGATCAACGACGTCCGGGTGCAGGACGTGCCCGACCCGAAGCTGCTGAACGACCAGGACATGATCCTCAAGGTCCGGCTGAGCACGGTGTGCGGCTCGGACCTGCACCTGCTGACGGGCCACATCCCGTTCATGCAGGCGGGCGACGTGATCGGCCACGAGTTCATGGGCGAGGTCGTCGAGGTCGGGCCCGGCGTCACCAGGCACCGGCCGGGCGACCGGGTGGTGGTGTGCTCGTTCATCGCCTGCGGCCGCTGCTGGTACTGCAGCAACGAGCTGTACTCGTTGTGCGACAACACGAACACCAACCCGGCGATCACCCAGCGCCTGTGGGGCTCCGATCCCGGCGGCGTCTTCGGCTACTCGCACGCGATGGGCGGTTTCCGCGGCAGCCACGCTGAGTACGTGCGGGTGCCGTTCGCCGACCACACCGCCATCCCGATCCCCGAGGCCGTGGACGACATGAGCGCCCTGTTCGCCTCGGACTCGGTGCCCACCGGCTGGATGGGCGCCGACCTCGGCGGTGTGAAGCAGGGTGACGTCGTCGCCGTGTGGGGGTGCGGTGCGGTGGGCCAGATGGCCGCCCGTGCGGCCCAGCTGCTGGGGGCCGAGCGGGTGCTCGTGATCGACCGCTTCGACTACCGGCTGCGGCAGGCGGAGCTGGCGTTCGGGGTGGAGACGATCAACTACGCGGAGACCTCGGTCGGTGACGCGCTGCTGGAGGCCACGGGTGGGCGCGGGCCGGACGTGTGCATCGAGGCCGTCGGCTGCGAGGCGCACTCCACCGGGCCGCAGTACGTGTACGACCAGGTGAAGAGCAAGCTGAAGCTGGAGATGGACCGGCCGATCGCGGTGCGGGAGGCGATCTACAACTGCCGCAAGGGCGGCTCGGTGTTCGTGCTCGGCGTCTTCACCGGTCTGGTCGACAAGTTCCCGTTGGGCGCGATGATGAACAAGGGTCTGACCGTGCGGGGCGCGCAGCAGCACGGGCAGCGGTACATCCCGATGCTGCTGGACCGCATCGCCTCCGGTGAGCTCGTGACCAACCACCTGGCGACGCACGTCATGCCGTTGAGCGAGGGTCCTCGGGGCTATGAGATGTTCAAGAAGAAGGAGGACGACTGCCTTCGCGCGGTCTTCCAGCTTTGAGCGCCGGGGACGCGTTCATCGCGGCGGAACCGGGGTAGCCGACCGGCATGACGACTGAACGGCAGCACCCCGAGCAGGAGTACGACGAGGCCAGCCGCACCTCGTTGGAGGAGTCGGGCACGGACGACGCCGACACCGTTCCCGGCCGGAGCGGGTCCGGCTCGGTGCACCCCGAGCCGAACCCGACCGGCAACGTCGGCCTCTCTGACTACTCGGTCGCCGACGACCCCGACCAGGGCTGAGCCGGCATGACCGGCTCGCTGCACTTCATCGGCAACGCCACGTCCGTGCTCCGGCTCGGGCCGTTCACGCTCCTGACCGATCCCAACTTCCTCCACAAGGGACAGTGGACGCACATCGGCCAGGGCGTCGTGTCGCGCCGGCTCACCGACCCGGCCGTCGAGATCGCGGACCTGCCGGAGCTCGACGCCGTGGTGCTCTCCCACCTGCACGGCGACCACTTCGACCGGGTGGCCAGCAGGGAGCTGCGGCGCGACCTGCCGGTGCTCACCACCCCGCACGCGGCGAAACGCTTGTCGCGCAGGGGGTTCCGTGAGGCCACACCGCTGAACACCTGGCAGACCGTGGTGTTGTCGCACGGCGCGGCGAAGCTGACGGTCACGTCACTGCCGGGCAAGCACGCGCTGGGACCGCTGGGGCGCCTGCTGCCGCCAGTCATGGGCACGATGCTCGAGTACCGGGAGGCGGCGGGCGTCCTGCCGTTCCGCGTCTACCTCAGCGGCGACACGCTGGTGCACCCGGAGTTGAGCGCCATCCGCGAGCGCTTCGACGGCATCGACCTCGCGGTCGTGCACCTCGGTGGCACCAAGGTGCTCGGCGTCCTGCTCACCATGGACGGCAAGCAGGGCGCCGATCTGGTCGAGCTGCTCGCCCCGCGCACCACCGTGCCCGTGCATTACGAGGAGTACGGGGTGATGAAGTCGCCGCTGTCCGACTTCACCGGCGAGATCTCGCTGCGCCGGGCCGGGTTCGACGTCGAGGTGGTGGAGCGCGGGGACACCTTCACGTTCAGGTGAGCAGCTGGCCGCCGGTCACGCCGAGCACCTCGCCGGTGACGTAGCTGGACTCCTGCGAGGCGAAGAACACGTAGACCGGTGCCAGCTCGGCGGGTTGCGCGGCACGACCCATCGGCGTCTGCGCGCCGAAGTCGTCGACCTTCTCCGCCGGCATGGTCGCCGGGATCAGCGGAGTCCACACCGGACCGGGCGCGACCGAGTTGACCCTGATGCCCTTGTCGACCAGGTCGGCGGACAGCGCCTTGGTGAAGTTGACGATCGCGGCCTTCGTCGCCGCGTAGTCCGTGAGCTCCGGCGAGGGCTGGAACGCCTGGATCGACGACGTCGTGATGATCGCCGCACCCGGCCGCATCAGCGGGACGGCTGCCTTGCAGAGCCAGAACATGGCGTAGACGTTGGTCTTCAGCACCCGGTCGAACTGGTCGCTGCTGATGCCGAGCAGGCCCTCGTCCTGGGCCATCTGGTAGGCCGCGTTGCTGACCAGCACGTCGATGCGGCCGAACTCCTCCTCAGCGCGCTTGACCACCTGCTGGCACATCTCCTCCGAACGCAGGTCGCCGGGCACCAGCACGGCCTGCCGCCCCGCCTCCCGCACGAGCTCCGCGGTCCGCTCGGCGTCCTCCTGCTCCTCCTCGAGGTAGGAGAGCAGCACGTCGGCGCCTTCGCGGGCGAACGCGATGGCCACCGCGCGCCCGATGCCGGAGTCGCCGCCGGTGATCACCGCTTTGGTGTCGGCCAGGCGGTCGCTGCCCCGGTAGGTCTTCTCGCCGTGGTCGGGTTCGGGTCCCATCCGGCTGCCGGTGCCGGGGTGGGGCTGTTCCCGGCCCTCCTGCTCGCCGGGCCGCGGGTACTGGTTCCGCGGGTCCTGACGGGTGTACTGGTCTGCGGGCATTCTGCGCTCACCTCGCGACGACGGGACTTCGGCATCGCAGGTGTTCCCGTGCGGCCGGTGTTCAACCGCGCCACCACCCCTCGTGTGACGGCTGACGGCCGGCGAGGGCGCGCTGTACCCGCTGCTGTCCCGGTTGCGCAGGTCGGGGCGGATCGCCAGCGACTGGCGCGAGTCGGAGAGCGGGTCGCCGCTTCGCTACTACACGCTGACGCCAGAGGGGGAGGTGGCGCTCGAGCGGTTCCGCGCGAGGGGGACGTTCTTCCGCTCCGGCGTCGACCGGGTGCTGGGAACGGAGAACGCATGACCGAGCGGATCGACGCAGTGGTGGCCGAGTACCTGGCACGTGTGGCGCAGGCGACGGAGGGGCTGCCCGCGGACCGGCGGGACGAGCTGGTCCGCGACCTGCGCGAGCACATCGAGACGAGCAGGGCGGACCTGCCGGCCGAGACGGAGGCGCAGGTGCGGGGGATCCTCGAGCGGCTCGGGGAGCCGGTGGACATCGCCAGGGCGGCGTCGGAGGACGCCGGGGTGTCCTCCAACGCCGGATCGTCCCAGGGTGCCGGGCTGTCCCAGGTCGCTGTGGAGGAGCGCCCGCAACGGCTGAGCGTTGACCGGCTCGTCGCGGTGGTCGTGGGCGTCGTCCTGGTGCTGGTCGTCATTACGGCGGCGCTCTTCCTGACGCAGAGCTCGTCGCGGGGAACGGCCACGGCGCTGGTGACCACGGGCCACGGCCTGCAGGTGTGACGCCACACCGACCCGGCGGTCAGCGGGGCGCGATCGTCAGCTCACCCGCGGTCACCGCCCGGATGTGCGCGCCGGCGAGCAGGTCGTGCGGGTAGCCGAGGTCGATCGCGCTCACCGCGTCGAGCCTGGCCAGCTGCTCCTCGGACAGCTCGACCTCCAGCGCGACCAGGTTGCCCTCCAGCTGCTCGGGGGTGCGGGCGCCGATCACGGGTGCCGTCACGCCCGGTTGCCGCAGGTTCCACGCCAGCGCGACCTGGGCGGGGGTGCGGCCTAGCTCGGCGGCGACCTCGCGCACGACGTCGGCGATGGCGAGGGTGCGTTCGGTGACCATGCCGAGGGCGGCGTTGAAGGACCTGCGGGTGCTCTCGCTCTCGTCCGGCGACGCCAGGTCGGCGCGCTGTACTTGCCGGTCAGGACGCCGCCGCCCAGTGGTGAGAACGGTGAGACGCCCAGGCCCAGGGCCCGCGCCATCGGGATGAGGTCGCGTTCGGCGCCGCGGTTGATGAGGCTGTACTCGACCTGCAGCGCGACCAGTGGGGCCCAGCCGCGCAGATCGGCGATCGCCTGCATGCGCGAGATCTCCCAGGCCGGCGCGGTGGACATCGCCACGTACAGGACCTTGCCCTGCCGGACCAGGTCGTCGAGGCCGCGCAGCACCTCCTCGGCCGAGGTCGTGAAGTCCCACACGTGCAGGTGGAGGAGGTCGACGTAGTCGGTCCGCAGCTGCCGCAGGCTGTTCTCGACCGAGGCGAACAGGTTCTTGCGGTGCGCGCCTCCCGAGTTCGGGTCGTCCCGCCTGCGCAGCGTCGAGTACTTCGTGCTCAGCACCAAGCTCTCGCGGCGGTCCCGGGTGAGCTCGCCCAGCATCCGCTCGGAACCGCTGTAGGCGCTCGCGGTGTCGATGAAGTTGCCGCCGCGCTCGACGTAGATGTCGAACAACCTGCGCGCGTCGTCCTGCTCCGCGCCCCAGCCCAGCTCGCTGCCGAACGTGGCCGTGCCCAGCGCCAGCGGGGAGACCCGCAGGCCCGAGCGGCCCAGCAAGCGGTAGCTGTCCAGTGACATCAGGTCCTCCTGTGCTCGTTTGTGAGGACAGCCTGTGCCGGGCGCGGGCAGGGGGTAAGGGAAGCGGCTTCCTGGGAACAGCGGTCCCAGGCTCGCTGTTGGTCCGGGAATGAGCACCGTTGACGTGACGGACGAGCTGGCCGCGTTCCTGCGGACCCGGCGCGAACGCCTCGACCCGCGCGACCTGGGCCTGCCCGTGCGTTCGTCCCGGCGGACCCCCGGCCTGCGCCGCGAGGAGGTCGCCGAGCTGGCCGGCATCAGCGTCGACTACGTGGTGCGGCTGGAACAGGCGCGTGGGCTGCGCCCGTCGGCGGACGTGGTGGAGGCGCTGGCTCACGCGTTGCGGCTGCGGCCGGACGAGCGCGCCTACCTGTTCGGCCTGACCCGGCAACGTCCCGTTGTGGCCGACAAGGCGGCCTCGGTGGCGTCGCCGTCGCTGGCTCGGATGGTGGCGGACCTGTCGCCGCGGCCGGCGATGCTGGTGAACCACCGGTACGACGTGCTGGCGTGGAACGACGAGATGGCGCGGCTGTTCGTGGACTTCGGGGCGTTGCCGGTGGGGCGGCGCAATGCGATCTGGGTGTGTTTGACGGATCCGCGGATGCGGGAGCTGTACGTGGACCGTGCGCGTGTGGTGCGGGAGGGCGTTGCTCACCTGCGCACCGCGTGGGCCGCGCATCCGGAGGACCAGGTGCTGGCGGACCTGATCGCCGAATGCGCGGCCCGTGACAGGGAGGTCGCGCGGTTGTGGGCGGAGCAGGACGTCCGGGTCAACGCCCGTGGCAGCAAGGTGCTGCGGCACCCGGACGTCGGTGTGGTCGCGGTGGAGTTCGAGACGCTCAGGCCGGTGCAGGACCCGGACCAGCTGCTGGTGGTGCACCGGGCGGCGGACGACGAGAGCCAGGCCGCGTTGGACGTCCTGCTGGCCTGATCGTCACGGGCACACGTTCGACGTGCTGTTGTTCAGCGTCAGGTTGCGGAACGTCGTGTTGTTGCCACAAGGGCTCTCCCGCACCGCCGAGTTCGTCACCGTCAGGTTCTGCACGGTGATGTCGCTGTTGTTCGGGAACTCCGACCGCGCCGCCAGCCGGATCTCCCCACCGCCGCTCACCGTCCCGCTCTGCGCCGCGAGAACCACGTTGGTGCAGTTCTCGATCAGCACCGCGTTGTTGCCGGTGTTGGCCAGGTCGACGCGGTCGATGGTCAGGCCGCCGCTCTCCGACACGCAGAACACGCCGCGACCGCCGCCACGCGCGCGGACGGTGCCGACGCGGATGTTGGTGGGGTAGGAGGAACCGATGCGGCCGTTGCGGTTGGCGGTGCGGAAGGCGGCGTAGCCGGTGCCCGCGCCGGCGTTCTCGGCGTCGACCGTGCCGACGGTGGCGTTGATGGTGTCGTTCAACAGCAGACCGGACTCGCCGACGTTGCGGGCGGTGACGGTGCCGATGGTGAGGCCGTCGACGCCGTAGGTCTCGACGGCGTGGCTGCTCGCGCCGGACACGTAGGCGTTGTCGATCCTGATGTTGCGGCTGCGGACGGCGGTGTTGCCGCGGTTGTCGATGCGCACGCCGAGGCCGCCGGACAGGCGCATGTCGAGCTGGCCGAGGACGACGTTGTCGACGTTGCGCAGGAAGATGCCGTAGAGCGGGCGGCCGGTGAGGGTGAGGTAGCGGACCTCGACGTCGCGGGTGCCGCGGGAGTAGATCGGGGCCTGGTCGCCGGAGCCGGTGCCGGTCACGTTGATGGTGCCGCAGACGTCGATGCCGGTGTAGCTGGGCAACGAGATGCGGCTGCCCGCGCTGATCGAACCGTTGCCGCGCACCAGGACCCACTGCTTCGAGGTGCGGCCGGCGGTGAGGCTGCCGATGGCCGCCTGGGCGGCGGCGCGCATGTCGGTGCCGGTGTAGACGGTCTGGCTGCCGTTGCGGGCGGTCCAGGTGCTGCCGGTCAGCACTGCCTCCGCGTTGAACGTCCGGTCACCGCAGGCGAGCGCGTGCACGTCGGCGGACGCCGGTACGGCGCAGCCGAGCACGACGGCCGCCGCGAGAGCGCTCGTCCACCACCTGGTCCAGAGCATGGAACACATCCCTTCCTGGGAACTGCGGCGGCGGGATCCGAACGTTAGCGCTCACATCCGTGGAGAAGGAAGTGCGGAGCTTCGAGTCGAATTCGGCGAACGCGGTCGAAGTGGCCGGCACGGAGGTCCACTGTGTACTGGACAACGGCCCGGTCGAACGCTGTCGAATCGGGTTCGACACCCCGTTTCGACGCCGTTCGACACGACTTCTTGACGGTCGACGGACGTCGATGCAGACTCCGGAAAGCGTTTTCCAGACCGAGCAGGGGGCTCATGAGCGCTCTCGACGAGCTGCGCCGGCTGCGCCACGACGGCGCGCAGGTGCGCAAGCGCGACAACAAAGCTGCCTTCTGGTTCCTGGCGCCGTGGTTCGCCGGACTGCTCCTCGTCACCATCGGCCCGGTGCTCGCGTCGTTCGGGCTCGGCTTCACGAAGTACAACCTGATCCAGCCGCCGAGGTTCATCGGACTGGACAACTTCGCGCGGATCTTCACCGACGAGCGGTTGCACAACGCCCTGCGGGTCACGTTCACATATGTGCTCGTGTCCGTGCCCCTGCAACTGGCCTGCGCGCTGGGTGTGGCGCTGTTGCTCGACCGCGGGCTGCGCGGGCTCGCCGTCTACCGCTCGGCGTTCTACCTGCCCTCGCTGCTCGGGTCGAGCGTGGCGATCGCCGTGCTGTGGACGCAGGTGTTCGGCACCGACGGGCTGGTGAACCGGGTGCTGGCGTTCTTCGGCGTCGAGGGCAGGGGCTGGATCTCCGACCCCGACACCGCGCTGTCGACGCTCATCGTCCTGAACGTCTGGACGTTCGGCTCGCCGATGATCATCTTCCTGGCCGGGCTGCGGCAGATCCCGGCGGTGTACTACGAGGCCGCGGCGATCGACGGGGCGAGCTGGCGGTCGCGGTTCTGGCACATCACGCTGCCGCTGCTGTCGCCGATCCTGTTCTTCAACCTGGTGCTGCAGATCATCCACGCGTTCCAGTCGTTCACGCAGGCGTTCGTCGTCTCCGGCGGCACCGGCGGGCCGTCCGACTCGACGATGTTCTACACGCTCTACCTATACCAGCAGGGTTTCGGCCGGTTCGACATGGGTTACGCGTCCGCGCTGGCGTGGTTCCTGCTGCTGATCATCGCGGCGTTCACCGCGATCAACTTCTGGGCGGCGAAGTACTGGGTGTTCTATGACGACTGAGCCGCGCAGGACCCCGCTCGGCAGGCGGATCTCCGTGCCCGCCAAGCACATCGGCCTGCTCCTGATCGGGTTCGTGATGCTGTACCCGGTGCTGTGGATGGTCGCCAGCTCGCTGCGGCCGGACGACGAGATCTTCCGCAGCCCCGGGCTGGTCCTCGACTCGCTGCGGACCGAGAACTACACCGAGGGCTGGAACGCGCTCACGCCGTCGTTCGGGACCTACCTGGTCAACTCCGCGGTCCTGGTGCTCGGCTGCATCGTCGGCAACCTGGTGTCGTGCTCGATGGCGGCCTACGCGTTCGCCCGCCTGCAGTTCAGCGGCAAGCGCTGGTGGTTCGGGATCATGCTCGGCACGATCATGCTGCCGATCCACGTGATCATCGTGCCGCAGTACGTGCTGTTCTCGAACATCGGCTGGGTCAACACGTTCCTGCCGCTGATCGTGCCGAAGATCCTCGCGACCGACGCGTTCTTCGTCTTCCTGATGGTCCAGTTCATCCGCGGCCTGCCGCGCGAGCTGGACGAGGCCGCGCGCATCGACGGCTGCGGGCACCCGCGGATCTTCCTGCAGATCATCCTGCCGCTGATGACCCCGGCGCTCGCGACCACCACGATCTTCACGTTCATCTGGACCTGGAACGACTTCTTCGGGCAGCTGATCTACCTCACGGACCCGGACATGTACACGGTCCCGGTCGCCCTGCGGTCGTTCGTGGACTCGACGGTCGCCACGTCGTGGGGCTCCCAGTTCGCGATGAGCGTGGTGTCGCTCCTCCCCATCTTCCTCGCCTTCCTCGTCGGCCAGCGGTACCTCGTCAAGGGGATCGCCACGACCGGCGGCAAGTAGCCGAAAGGACAGCTCATGCCAAGAGGTGCTCGCCGCAGGACCGCGTGGGCGGCCCTGCTGTCCCTGACCGCGTCGCTGCTCGTCGCGTGCGGGTCCGGTTCCGACGCCGGCGGCGACCTGACCGCCGAGCCGGTCACGCTGCGCTTCACCTGGTGGGGCGGCGACGACCGGCACAAGCGGACCCAGCAGGTCATCGAGCTGTTCCAGAAGAAGCACCAGAACATCACCATCAAGGGCGAGTTCAAGGAGTGGAACGGCTACTGGGACAGCCTCGCCACCACGATGGCGGCCAACGACGCGCCCGACGTCATGCAGATGGACGAGCTCTACATCGCCTCCTACGCCGAGCGCGGCGCGTTGCTCGACCTCAACGAGGCCAAGAAGCACCTCGACACCGGGGACTTCGACCAGAAGGCGCTCGCGACCGGTGCGATCGACGGCAAGCAGTACGGGCTGCCGGTCGGCCTCGGCATGTACTCGATCATGGTCAACCTCGACCTGCTCGCGCAGTACGGCATCCCGGTGCCCGACGACACGAAGTGGTCGTGGGACGACCTGAAGCGGATCGGCGAGCAGGTGTCCAAAGCCGGTGGCGGACAGGTGTTCGGCGTGCAGTCGCCGGGCATCAACGACACGGCCGGGCTGAGCATCCGGGCGCGCCAGCAGGGCCAGGCGATGTTCGACGCCGAGGGCAAGGTCGTGCTCCCGCAGGAGATCGCCAGGGACTACTGGCAGTACATCGCCGACCTCGCGAAGTCCGGGATCGCGGCACCGCCGTCGGTGACGGTCGAGAAGGCCTCCGCGGGCCTCAACCAGTCCGCCACCGCGACCCGCACCGCCGCGTTCGGCCTGTGGTGGAACACCCAGCTGACCGCGCTGACCGCCGCCAGCGGCGCCAAGCTGAAGCTGCTGCGGCTGCCGGGTGAGACGCAGGGCAAGGCACCCGGCGCGTACTACAAGCCGTCGATGTTCTGGTCGGTGTCGTCGCGCTCGAAGCACCCGGCGGAGGCGGCGGCGTTCGTGAGCTTCCTGGCCAACGACGAGGAGGCGGCGAAGATCCTGCTGACCGAACGCGGTGTGCCCGCCAACCAGAAGATCCGCGACGCGATCGCGGGCCAGCTCAAGGAGACCGACAAGGCGGCCAAGGAGTACCTGGACACCGTGCCGGTCAGCGACCCGCCCAGGATCACGCCGAACGGCGCCAGCACGGTCGACGCGATCCTCAAGCGGCACACCGAGGACGTCCTGTTCGGCCGGACCACCCCGGACGCGGCGGCAGCGTCGTTCATCAAGGAGGTCCAGGCGGAAGTGGACGCGGCGAAGTGAGGCGCGCGGCCATCGTCGGGACGGGCGCGATCGCGAACGCCCACGCGGAGGCGGTGCGTGCCTGCGGTGACCGGGTCGAGCTCGTCGCGGTGACCGACGTGGACGCGGGACGTGCGGCCGCGTTCGCGCAGGAGTGGAGTGTGCCGCGGGTGCACGCGGGGCTCACCGCGTTGCTGGCCGAGGAGGAGCTGGACGTGGTGCTGGTGTGCACCCCGCCGCGCCACCACGTGCCGCTCGCGCTGGAATGCCTCGCCGCGAACGTGCACGTGCTCGTGGAGAAGCCGCCGGCGTTGTCGCTCGGCGAGGTCGATGCCCTGGTCGCGGCCGAACGCACGTCGACCGGCCGGGTCGCGACGGTGTTCCAGCACCGCTTCGGCCCGGCCGCGATCCGGCTGCGGCGCCTGGTCGCCGAAGGGGTGCTGGGCAGGTCGCTGGTCGCGCGGAGCGACACGCTCTGGTACCGCGACGACGCCTACTTCGCGGTGCCGTGGCGTGGTTCGTGGGACAGCGAGGGCGGCGGGCCGACGATGGGGCACGGCATCCACCAGTTCGACCTGCTGCTGTCGGTGCTCGGGCCGTGGCGGGAGGTGCGGGCCGTCGCGGTCCGGCAGGCCCGGGACGTGCAGACCGAGGACGTGTCGATGGCGCTCGTGACCTTCGCCGACGGGACCGTCGCGTCGGTGATGAACTCCGTGCTGTCGCCCAGGGAGACCTCGCAGCTGCGGTTCGACTTCGAGCGCGCCACGGTGGAGGTCGAGCACCTCTACGGCTACACCGACGCGCACTGGACGATCACCCCGGCGCCCGGCCACGACGACGTCGTCCCGCGCTGGCGGGAGGAGCAGTCGGGCACGGTCAGCGGCCACCGGTGCCAGCTGGCGGCGTTCCTCGACGCCCTGGACAGTGGGGAGACGCCACCGGTGACACTCGCGGACACGCGGACCACGATGGAGTTCATCGCGGCCCTGTACGCCTCGGCGTTCACCGACAGCGTGGTCAAGGCCGGTGAGATCGGGCCGGACAACCCGTTCTACGCCACGATGGAAGGGAACGGTGCCCCGTGGGCGGACGCCCGGTGATCACGCGCCAGGACGACGAGGTGCTCGTCGTGTCGGTCGGCGACGTCGAGCTCTTCCACTACGTGCACCGGCCGGCGACACCGGCGTTCGAGGGGCCGAAGCCCTACCTGCACCCGGTGCGCACGCTGGCCGGTGACGTGGTGACGGCGTTCCGGCCGCACGACCACCGCTGGCACAAGGGCGTGCAGATGACCGCGACCGACGTCTCGGGGGAGAACTTCTGGGGCGGGGTCACCTACGTGCGCGACGAGGGGTACGTGGTGCTGCCGAACGTCGGCACCATGCGGCACGAGGACTTCACCGTGGCCGATGACGAGCTGCGCATCGACGAGCGGCTGTCGTGGCACACCGAGGCGGGGGAGCACTGGGTCGGCGAGGAGCGGTCCTTGGCCGTGCGGGACGTCGAGGAGGAGGCGTGGACGCTGGAGTTCGCGACCACGCTGACGAACCTGCGCTCCGAGCCGCTGGTCTTCGGCAGCCCCACCACCAACGGCCGCGAGCTCGCGGGGTACACCGGGTTCTTCTGGCGCGGGCCGCGTTCGTTCACCGGCGGCGAGGTCATCGCGGCCGACGGCGGCGCCGGGCAGGAGGTGATGGGCCGGACGGGTTCGTGGCTGGCGTTCGTCGGGCAGCACGACGAGGTGGACCGTTCGTCGACGTTGCTGTTCCTCGACCACCCGGACAACAAGAACACGCACTGGTTCGTGCGCAGCACCCCGTTCGCGGCGGTCAACCCGTCGTTCGCGTTCTTCGACACCGTGGAGGTGGCGCCGGGTGCGGAGCTGCACCTGCGGTACCGCCTCGTCGTCGCGACCGGTGGGTGGGACCGCGCGCGACTTGAGTCCTATGTGGAGGAACACGCGTGGTGACGCCGTTTCCCGGCGGGATCGGGATCTCCGGTCTGCGGGTGTACGACTGGCCGACGGTGGACGGGGTCTGCGGCGGTTCACCGCACGTGCACCTGACCTGCGCGGAGTGCTACTGCGTGATCGGCGGTGAGGGCCGGGTGCAGACGCTGACCCGGCGCGGGTTCGCCGAGACGCCGTTGCGCGCGGGCACGGTCGCGTGGTTCACACCGGGCACGATCCACCGCCTGGTCAACGACGACGACCTGCGCATCGTCGTGGTGATGCAGAACAGCGGCCTGCCCGAGGCCGGTGACGCGGTGTTCACGTTCCCGCCCGAGGTGCTGGCGGACCCGGTGCACTACGCGACCGCAGCCGCTTTGGCCGAGCCGGGACACGCCTACGCCGACTCCTCGTCCTCCGCACGCCGACGCCGTGACCTGGCCGTCGAGGGGTTCCTGCAGCTGCGGCGGCGAGTGGAGGCGGGGGACAGCGCGGCGCTCGACGAGTTCTACGGCGCCGCGCTCGCGTTGAAGCGGGAGTCGCTGGACGACTGGGAGCAGCGGTGGCGGGCGGGTGCGCTCGCGGCCACCCGGCTGACCGGCGAGCACCTGGACAGCCTGCGCGACGGGGACATCGGCCACCTGGACGAGGCCGACATCCACGTCGTGCGAGCGGAGGAACCGCAGCGGTACGGCATGTGCGGCCGGCTCGACGTGCACGACCCGGCCGCGGGCCGCTCACCTCACGACTAGGGCAATCAGCACCGTTGGTCACTCGAACTCCGTTCGAACAGCGAACTTCGAGACATGTGACGCCCTGACGCGGTAACCGCGAGCCGAGCGGGCTCACCGTGTGCCACCTGCCGGCCCTGACCGCCAACCCGTGGAGTGCGGCTCCGTCCCCGATCGGGTTGTTCCGTCCCGAATGACCGGTGACGGTGGCATGGTGGGTCGTGTGGGAAGTGCGGCAACGTGGTTCCGTTCGGCAGCGTCCAGGCCGAGCCGCTCACGTTGCTCGTCGCCATCGCGAACGCGCATCGTCGCCGCTGACCGCGTCCGGTAGCGGTCAGACCAGTCCCGCGTGGCGTGAACCCGGAGTGGACACGTCGTCCGACGCTGCCCGCACCCGCACGGGAAGGACCTCCATGACCGCTGTCACCGCAGAACAGGGCCTGTACGAGCACGTGCACGCCCTCGAGTTCTGGCAGACGTTGATGGACCTGGTGAAGCACCGGTCCACGGCCGACGATCCGGACCCGCCGCTGCGCACCACCGCGGACACGATCGCCGGGCTGTTCCGCTCGGTCGGCCTGAGCAGCGCCACCGTCACCACCATCACCCACGAGGGCAGGACCTCCGCGCCGCTGGTGTACGCGGACCAGCGCGCGGACACCGACGGCGCGCGGACGGTCCTGCTGTACGCGCACTACGACGTGCAGCCTGCCGACGAGGCGAAGTGGACGGTCACGAAACCCTTCATCCCCAAGGAGGTCACGGCGGGCGGCGACACCCGCCTGTACGGGCGTGGTTCGGCTGACGACAAGTCAGGGGTCGTCATGCACCTGGGCGCGCTGAAGGCCTTGCGGGAGCAGTGGTCGGGGTTGCCGGTCAACGTCAAGGTCGTCGTCGAGGGCGAGGAGGAGAGCAGCAGCGTCCTGGACTCCTACGTCGCCGCCCACCCGGAGGACCCGCGCTTCAAGGCCGACCTGGTCATCGTCGCCGACACCGGGAACCTGGCGGTCGGCCGACCTGCGCTCACCTCCACCCTGCGCGGCGTCCTCGCGGTGGACGTGACCGTGAAGACGCTGGCCAAGGAGGTGCACAGCGGCATGTACGGCGGGCCGGCGCCCGATGCGTTCACCGTGCTGGTGCGGCTCCTGTCGACCCTGCACGACGCCGGCGGAGACGTGGCCGTGGCCGGCCTGACCCGGTTCGACCACGACTGGCCGGCCGTGCCGGAGGAGCAGTACCGCAGGAACGCCGGCGTGGAGCCGGGGGTCGGCCTCGTCGGCACCGGCACACTCGCCCAGCGCCTGTACGGCCGCCCCGCCGTCAACGTCGTCGGCCTGCGAGGCGCGCCCGGCATGGACCGGCCGGCCAACGTGCTGCACCCGGAGGTGACCGCCCGGATCAGCGTGCGTCTCGCGCCGGACCAGGACCCGGACGCGGCGCTCAAGGCGATCAAGGACCACATCGAGGCCAACGCCCCGAAGGGGGTCGTCCGCGAGGTCGCTCCCGTGAGCCTCGGCCGGGGCTTCGCCGCCTACCAGGGCCCGCACCACGCCGCCGTCGAGACCGCGCTCAAGACCGCCTACAAGACCGCCGTCGTCGCGCACTCCGGTCAGGGCGGCTCCATCCCGCTGGTCTCCGCGCTCCACGCGGCCAACCCCGGTTCGGACATCGTGCTGTGGGGCTGCGAGGAACCGCTGGCCAACATCCACGGGGACGACGAGAGCGTCAGCCGGTCCGAACTGGAGCACATGACCCTCGCCGAGGCGCTGCTGCTGAACGCGCTCGCCAAGCCCCGCCACTGAACTCCTCCCCGATCGGAGAGGACCACACAGGAGGGTGACCATGACCATCGCAGACCAGACACGGGACGACACGCGCCTAGCGGGCGCGGACGCCGCGCCGAGCCCGACGGACCAGGACTTCGCACTTCCTCCGGGAGGTGTGCCCGAGCCCCAGCGCAAGGCGGTGCTGGACAAGCTGGAGAACTACTTCGCAGACCTCCAGGGCAGGTTCCTCGGCTACCAGACCAACGAGGACCTCAAGCTGCGCGAGCCGATGGCCCGGTTCCTCGACTACCACTTCAACAACGTCGGCGACCCGTTCGAGGACTCGCACTTCACCCTGCACACGCGGTGGGCCGAGCGCGCGGTCCTGGACTACTACGCCAAGCTGTGGCACGGCAAGCCGCGCACCAAGGTCAACGGCGAGGTGCCCAAGGACGCCTACTGGGGTTACGTGCTCACCATGGGCTCCTCCGAGGGCAACAACTACGCCCTGTGGAACGCCCGCGACTACCTCTCCGGCAAGACCCTCATGCGTGAACCGGCCAAGGACGGCGGCGCGCAGTACGTGTGGGTGCAGGACACCGCGCCCGCCGACAACCAGAACGCCTACTCACCCGTGGGCTTCTACTCGCACGACACGCACTACTCGGTGGCCAAGGCGCTGCGGGTGCTGAACATCCCCCACTTCTACGAGGTCGGCACCAAGCTGTACCCGTACGCCAACCCGCTGGACCCGGGAAAGCCGTGGGACCACGAGGTGCCGTCCACCGGCGGCGACAGCGGACCGGGCAGCATCGACGTGGACAAGCTGGCGAGGCTGGTGGAGTTCTTCGCGAGCATGGGCCACCCGGTGATGATCAACCTCAACTACGGCAGCACGTTCAAGGGCGCCTACGACGACGTCGCCGGCATCTGCGATCGGCTGCGGCCGATCTTCGCCCGTTACGGGCTGGACAAGCGGAAGGTCCGCTACGGTCGCGACGAGAACGGCAACGAGCTGGTCGACGAACGCACCGGCCACTGGATCCACGTCGACGGCGCGCTCGCGGCGACCTACGCGCCGTTCATCGAGAAGCTCGTCGACGCCGGCGAGATCAAGCCGGCCACCCCGTTGCCGAAGTTCGACTTCCGCATCCCCGAGGTCGCCTCCATCGTCACCAGCGGGCACAAGTACCCCGGCGCCCCCTGGCCGTGCGGCGTGTTCATGACCAAGGCGAACCTCCAGATGCAGCCGCCGGAGCAGCCCGCCGTGATCGGGTCGCCGGACACCACCTTCGGCGGGTCGCGCAACGCGTTCTCGCCGCTGGTCATGTGGCACTTCCTGGCCAAGCACTCCGAGCGCGACCAGATGACGATGATCCGCACGGCCCTGGAGGTCACCGACCACGCGGAGAAGAAGCTGAAGGAGCTGGGCGGCACGTGGGAGGCCGCGCGAACGCCGCTGGCGCTCACGGTGCGGTTCAAGCAGCCTCCGCCCGAGCTCGTGCACAAGTACTCGCTGGCCACGATCCCGCTCAAGGTGGGGCACGAGGTCCTCCACTACGCGCACCTGTACGTGATGCCCCACGTCACGAAGGAGATGATCGACGCGCTGGTGGCCGACCTCGCCAAGACCAGCCCGGTCAGCATGCCGGTGCAGCGCGGCGGCGCGGACCTGGCGACCTATGTGGACGGTTCGGCCGACACCGGCGACATCGCCCGCCTGGCCCTGGTGCACGTCTCCGGCAGCGCGTTCTAGGGAGGACCGGCTCATGACGACGTCCCACGACGAGGAGACACCGGACATCCACGGCTTCGTGCTGATGGGTGAGCAGGTCGTGCACGGCGGTCACCTGGCGATGTTCACCATGGCCGCCCACCGCTACCAGGTGGTCGCGACGTTCGGGTTCGGCGCCGAGGCCAAGAAGACCTACGTCGAGGCCAGGAAGGCGGCGCGGACGGCGACGTTCGTCGTCGTCAACCAGGAGAAGCTGCTGCTGCCGAAGATGCTGGCCGACCGGAGGTTCACCGGCACGATCCTCAAGGTGGTCGGCAACGACCTCCACAACGCCGTGCCGATCGTGTCGGACACCCCGGTCGAGATCACCTCCGTGCTGTACGACCGGCAGTTCCAGGACAGCGGCGACTACCCGCCCAAGCCCTCGTACCTGCTGTTCGGCGACGGTTCGCAGGCACACGCCACGCACTACATGACCAAGAAACCCGACTACCAGCTGCTGGTCGCGGTGAGCGTGAGCGACTCGGAACTCACCGCCGCGGAACTCGCGGCCGGCGTGCTCGTGGAACTCCAGGACGTGACGGAGAACCACACCCCCGCGACAACGCCGATCCCGCCGGACACGGTCGTGCACGCGCTCAGTCCGCAGGGCAAGAAGGTCACCTTGACGGTCACCCACACCCACTGGTTCGACACCAGGGAGCTGAACGGCCCGACCAACTACTCCGCAAGTCTCCTCGTAGCTCTGGAGACGGCCGCCGTATGACCCGTGACCGCCGCGGTGCTGTCACGAAAGGAAGACCCATGATTCTGCGAAAACACGTGCTCTCGCTCCTCGTCCTGGTCTCGACGATGCTCGGCCTGGCCGCCGCTCCGGTGGCGCACGCGACGCCGTCGGCACCGACCGCGGAGGTCGTCTGCGAGAAACCCTTCCACCTGGGCGACGAACGGTTCGGGCCGAAGGACCTGCCGTCGCCGTCCCACGTGGCAGGCAAGTTGCTGATCGGGTACAAGCGGTTCGGCGAGAAGGCGAGCCCTCAGGCGTTCGTCACGGAGTACTGGAAGGGCAAGGGCTGGAAGTACCCGGAGAACGACGGCTTCATCGGCAGACCGACCACCGAGGTGCTCGCGCCGGGCAAGCTCCTCGACCGTTTCGGTGGCCAGTCCGGCAGGTTCCTGTCGCCGGTGGGCACGCCGTTCGCCCAGCGTTCGCTGCCGCCGCAGAGCCTGAACACCTGCGAGTACGAGCAGGGCGTCCGGATGCCGTACGGCTATTACCGGTACAAGGTCGAGAAGCAGTTCGAGGTGCTCGGCGGGCCTGCGGCGAAGTGGTTCGGGCAGACCGGCGGTGGCAGGCAGTACAAGGTCACGTCGCCGAACCCGCCGGAGCGCCGCAACGTTGCCTGGCTGGTCGAGAACGGCTACCTCAGCGTCGTCAGGTGAGCGAGTCTCCTGCGGACCGGATGACACTGGTCGAGGCGCTGGACCGCGCGGGCGTTCCGAGGGCGATGTACGAGATCGAGGGGGTGCGCGAGTTCGGTGCCGTGCTGCCGACGGACTTCTACTTCCTGCGCGTTCGCGGCGGCCGGTGGCAGGTCGGCGTGTACGAGCGCGGTGAGTACGACCCGGTGGAGGAGTACGACACCGAGGGCGAGGCGACTGCCGCGTTCCACCGGCGGCTGATGGCCACCTAGTAGACCGTCGCTTCTAACCTTTGGGGTAGAGGTGGCGGAGTCGGGTGCGGGCGTCGTGAGTGGTGAACTGCCAGTCGACGCCGCGCTGGTTGGTGTTGGTGGCGTGTTGCCAGGCGGCGAGTTCGGTGTTGAGGGTGTCGAGGTCGCTGATGCGGCGGTCGAGGCACTGGCGGCTGAGTGCGGAGAGTTCGATCTCGGCGATGTTGAGCCAGGACCCGTGTTTGGGGGTGTGGTGGATTTCCAGGCGCTGGGCCAGGGCGAAGGCCTCGGCGGGCGGGAAGGCGTCGTAGAGCGAGGCGATGGTGTGGGTGTTGAGGTTGTCCATGACCAGCACCACGGTCCCGGCGTCGGGGTAGTCGACGGTCAGGAGTTGTTTGACCTGCCCGGCCCAGTCGAGTTTGGTCCGCTGGGCCAGGGCGTGGACACGCCGCCAGCCGCGCAGGGGGTCGGTGAACACGAAGATCGAGCAGGTGCCGCACCGGATGTATTCACTGTCCTGGCGGGCATCGCGGCCCGGCCGGGCCGGCAGCGGGTCGCGGACCTCGCCGAGGAACTGGAAGGGTTTCTCGTCCATGCACACGACCGGGCGGGCGGGATCGTACGGGCGGGCGTAGACGGCGAGGACGTCTTCCATGCGGGCGGCGAACTCGGCGTTGGCGCGTGGCGGGATGTTCCAGCACTTCCTCAGATGAGGACGCAGTTGCGTTTTTTCAATACCCGGCCGATGGTCGAGTGGTCCAGGTTCGGGATGTCCTCGGTGAGCTCGACATGCTTTTCCAGCAGCCGCAACGACCACCGGGCATGCCCGGCCGGCGGTGCCGAGCACGCCAGCGCGATCAGCCGGGCCTCGACCTCCCCGGTCACCGGCGACGGCACCGGCGGAAGAGCACGCTTCTTACGTCCGATCGTGGCAAGAACATCACCGCCGGTCTCGGCGAACCGCCTGGCGACCAGCCGCAGCATCTCACCCGAGACCCCGAGCCGGGTCGCGATCACTTCCTTCGGATCGGGTTCGCCCACCGAGGTGTCCAGCGCGAGCAGCACCCGCGCCCGCCTGATCGCCGACGCCGCACGCACACCCGTGGTGGTCAGCCGGATCAGCTCTTCACGATCCCGTGCCGACAACGTCACCGGCCGCTTCAACTGGGAGGCCATGACAACAGCCTCCCAGCCAAAACGCCGTAAGTAAGCAGCGACACACTACTAGTGCGGTGACCACGAACCTCTGCCGCGTTTCCCGGCGGTCAGACGGGCACCTCGTGGGGCCGGCCCCACGAGGTGCCCTGCTGAGCGTCGGGAAACACGGTGAAGATCGTGGTCACCGCACTAGCGGCGGGACCAGCGGTCCGGGAGGACACCGGTGACGGTGTCCTGCCGGACCGCTGCGGTCTCATCCTGTCTCGCCCGACGGTGCCGGGAGCTGGACGCCGAGCCGGACCGGGGTGCCGAAGTTCGGGGTGCCGTCGGCGTTCCAGGTGAACTTCTGCGCGCGGGTGGACCGGTTCATGTCGCACCCGCCCGCCGCGCTGTCGTTGCCGTGGTAGACGATCCAGTCCTCGGTGCCGTCGGGCGACTTGAAGAACCCGTTGTGGGCCGGGGCGAACACGCCGTTGTCGTCGTTGCGCTGGAACACCGGGTTCGGTGACTTCGTCCAGTGCGCGCGGTTGAGCGGGTCGGAGCCGGTGAGGGTGAGCAGGCCGAGCTTGTAGTCGGGGCCCCAGCAGGCGCTGGCCGAGTACACGATCATGGTGCGGCCACCCCTGTACAACGGTTCGGCGCCCTCGTTGACCGGCGCGGTCTGCCGTTCCCAGGCCAGCGTGGGCTGGGCGATCGTGCGGCGGGCTCCGCTGATCGTGTACGGGTTGGCCAGCGGGGTGATGGTGAGGCTCTGGGTGCCGTCCATCGCGCTGCCCATCAGGTACAGCTTCCCGTTGTGCTGCAGGATGCTCGGGTCGAGCTCCCAGGTGTTGCCCAGGTCGGCCTTGAACGTGTACGGACCCATCGGGTCGGTGCCGGCGCTCTCCAGCACGTGCAGGCGCTGGGTGGGGTTGTAGTCCGGCACGTTCTGCCCGGCCACGTAGTACAGGTACCAGCGGCCGTTCAGGAGGTGGAACTCCGGTGCCCACATGTTGCAGCACCCGTTGGGCCGGCCGGTCAGGTTGAACACCACCGTGTCGGCGGCGCTCGACAAGCCCGCGAGCGTGCGAGACCGGCGCATGGTGATCGTCGAGTTCCACGTCGTGGTGGCCAGGTAGTAGTAGCCGTTGTGGTGCTGCAGCCACGGGTCGGGGCCGTTGCGCTTGATCGGGTTGGTGAAGTTGCCCGGTGCGCTCATCCTCACCAGCTGCCACTGCTGGTTCGTGCCGCCGGTGTCGGGCCACTGGATGAGCTGCGCGGCGTTGGCGGTCGAGAAGTCCAGCACGTCCACGGCCTTGCCGCTCGCGCGGTTGACCAGCCGGACGTGCCCGTCCGGTGAGTCGGCGAGGCGGAACTGCTGGCCGGTGCGGTTGGCGTCGGTCGTTTGCACGAGACCGGTGCGGTCGGCGGTGGCAGGGAAGTCCAGGACCTTGCCGCTGTGCCGGGACTTCAGCCGGTACCAGCCGCTGCGGAGTCGACGAACTGCCACAGCTGCCAGGCGCCGTCGTTGCGGGTGAACTGCGAGATCCGGGTGCCGTCCGCGGTGGCCAGGTCGTAGACGTCCAGCGCCTTGCCGCTGTTGCGGTTGACGAGCGCGTACGAGGCGTTGGTGTCCACGACCGCGGCCGATGCCACCGGCGCGGCAACGGTCGTGCCGCCCAGCAGGGCGACCAGGACGGCAGAGGTGCGCCATCGGCTGATCATCAGTTCCTCCTCAGCGCAGGTACGGCCAGCCGGCCGAGTCGTAGGCCAGCAGGTTGACGCCGAGCCGCGACGCGCCGGTGCCGGTGTAGTAGTGGTAGACGAGCAGGTCACCGTCGACATCGGTGAGCACGTCCTGGTGCCCGGTCCCGTGGACGCTGCCCTGACCGGCCAGGACCTCCGTGCCGCCGCCGGAGGTCAGAGCGGTGCCGTCGCGGGCGACGTACGGGCCGGTGACGCTGGCGGAGCGGCCGACCATCACCCGGTACGTGCTCGCCGCGCCCCGGCAGCACAGGTCGAACGAGACGAACAGGTAGTAGTAGGACCCGCGTTTCACGATGTTCGGCGCCTCGATCGCACCGCCGTTGCGGCCCGCGATGGAGCGGATCGCCGAGTCGGACCGCAGGCCGGTCGACGGGGTGAGCGCGACCATCTTGATGCCCGACCAGAACGAGCCGAAGCTCAGCCACCAGCGGCCCTGGTCGTCGACGACGAGGTCGGGGTCGATGGCGTTGAAGTTGTCCGACGTCCGCGACTCGACGACCAGGCCGCGGTGGGTCCACGTGCCGGAGTTCCCGCTGGGACTGGTGGCCAGGAAGATCGCCGACCGGTTCGAGCCGAACGTCGAAGCCGAGTAGTACAGCCAGTACAGTCCGTTTCGATAGGACAGATCAGGCGCCCAGAGGTTGTTGCCGCCGTTGGTGTAAGGCGCGGTCCACGACGCTCCGCCGGGGAACGCCGACCCGGCCGAGCGGAACGCAACGCGGTCGGTGGAGGTCCGCAACGCGATGTTGGTGCCGGTGTGCGCGACGAGGTAGCTCCCGTCGGCGCGTCTGACCGCGCTCGGGTCGTGCACGCCGACGTCACCGGTGGCGTGACCCGGCAGGGGATGGGCCTGGGCGTGCGGTGCGGCCAGTACGGTGGTGGTCAGGACCACCGCCGCGACCAACGCGGTTCTCCTCACCATGGCGTCACTCCAATGTGAACGTCGCGTCCGCTCGTCCCTGCGCGTCGGTGACCGCCTGCAGGAAGAGCAGTCCACCGTTGTTCCGGACGTAGGTGCCGGGGAAGTTGAGCGACTCGAACGACACCGCCGAGCTCGCGGCGAGTCCCGCGCGCTGGGTGAAGCTGGCGTCGTTGCGGAAGAGGGTGCTGCTGTCCGTGCGCTCGACCCACAGCTCGTTGTTGCGGTGCCGCAGGTAGTAGCCGGGGAAGTTGGTCGACTCCAGCGACACCGTGCCGGAGCCCGCCAGGCCCGTGATCACCTTGAACTGCGAGTCGGCGAGCGGGGACACGTCGGTGTCCAGCCGGGCCCGGTACTCCCAGTGCCGCACGAAGCTGGTGGCGTTGTAGGCCTTCAGCCGGACCGGGGTGGGGCCGTCCGGCACCGGGATGCCGAAGTCGGGGGTGCCGTCGGACCGGTAGTAGACCTTCTGCACGCGGGTGCGGCGGTTCGGGTCGTTGAGCGGGTCGCCGCTGATGTCGCGGTAGTTGCGGTCGTGGTAGACCAGCACGTCGCTGGCGCCGTCGGTGGTGAACGAGTTGTGGCCGGGCCCGTACTGGCCGGTCGCGGTGTTGCTCGCGAACACCGGGTCGGGGCTCTTGGTCCACGACGCCGGGTTGAGCAGGTCCGCCGCCGCGGACGCGGTCAGCATGCCCAGGCAGTAGTTCGCGTCGGTGGCGCTGGCCGAGTAGGTGAGGAAGACCTTCCCGTTGCGCTGCAACACCGCCGGCCCTTCGGCGACCTTGAACCCGCGGGTCTCCCAGGCGAGCGTCGGCACGGTCAGCCTGGTCACGGTGCCGGTGATCGTCCACGGGTTCGCGCCCATCCGGGCGAGGTAGACGTTGGAGTTGGTGGCGATGCCCGGTTCCTGCTGAGCCCAGGTCAGGTAGCGCACGCCGTTGTGCACGAACGTGGAGGCGTCGAGCGAGAAGGTGTCCCACGGCGTGGTGATGCGGCCGCGTTCGGTCCAGGAGCCGGTCACCGGGTTGGCGCTGGAGCTCTCCAGCACGTACATCCGGATGCGCCAGACGTCGTCGCTGCGGCCCGCGGCGAAGTAGACGTACCACTTCCCGTTGATGAAGTGGATCTCCGGTGCCCAGATGTGGGCGGCCATCTCACCGCTGGTGTGCTTGCGCCAGATCACCGTCTCCTGGGCCGTGGCCAGGCCCTGGATCGTGGCCGCCCGGCGCAGGACGATCCGGTCGTACTCGGGAACGGTCGCGGTGAGGTAGTAGAAGCCGTCGGTGTGCCGGAAGATGTGCGGGTCGGCTCGGCGTTCCGCGATCGGGTTGGTGTAGCGCACCGCGGGAGCCGCACTCGCCACGGGCGTCCCGGCCACGCAGGTGATGACGGCGAGCAGCAGCGCGAGCAGGCGGGCTGTCCTCATCGACTGTCCTTTCAGGCCAGTGGCGCGGTGACGGTGAACGACGCGTCACCGGCGAACGCGGAGTCGGAGGTGCGCCAGTCGACGCGCAGTTCGTGGCCGAAGTGGCGCAGGTACCGGCCGGGGTGCGAGTAGGACTCGAACGACGTGCCGCCGGCCAGACCGGCGCGCCCGCAGAAGGTGGCGTCCCTGGCGAACACCGCGTCACCGGTGTTGGCGTCGAGCCGGACGCGGAAGTCGTAGTGCCGCAGGTAGCGCTCGGGGAAGTTGACCGAGCGCAACGAGTAGCAGCTCGCGTTCGCCAGGCCCGCCACGACCGTGAACGTCGCGTCCTGGCGGACGGAGAGCGAGCTGGACGGGCTCACCTGGTCGACGTGGCCGAGGTTGTCGCGGTGCCGCACGTACCGGTCGGGGAGGTTGACCGAGCGCAGCGACCGGTTGCCGGTGGGCACCGCGGTGCCGTCACCGGAGTCCTCCCGCAGCACGGTGAAGTGCCGCGCGGTGCCGGAGAGCCCCGCCATCTCGGTCTTGGCGCCGAAGCTGGTGAGGTTCGCGCTGTCGGCGTAGAAGTAGCGCCGCTGGCCGTACTGGTCGAAGTAGATCCGCCACCGGCCGTCGGGCAGCTTCACGAGCGCGGGCCCTTCCAGCCCGGATCCCCAGCCCGCCCAGTTGCCGGTGCCGACGAACGTCCACGGGCCGTTCAGCGACGTGGCGGTGGCGTGCTCGATGTACTTCGTCGTCTCGTTCTTGAGGAAGTTGTGGTAGGTGCCGCCGACCTTGACCAGGAAGCTGTCGATGTAGTTGGCCGGGATGCCGAGCGCGACCGGGCTGGTCCACGCGGACAGGGCGGCGTTCGTCGCGGTGATCCGGTACGGCCGGAACTGGCCCGCGGTGCCCGTCGTGGACGCGGAGAAGACGACGTGGACGCTGCCGTCGGAGTCCTTGAACCACTCCGGTGCCCACGTGCTGCCCGTGGTGCCGTTGAGTCCTACCCGGACATTGCGCAGGAACGTCCAGTTCACGTAGTCCGCGCTGCGGGCGAAACCGATCGTGTCGCCCGTCCAGTTCGTCGTGTAGACGATGTAGTAGTAGCCGTCCGTGTGCCGGATGACGCTGGGATCGCGGATCAGACCCGACGGCGGTGTGTAGGCGTTCGCGCGGACCTGGGTGAAGGTGGTGGCGTTCGGCGAGTCGTAGACGTACATGTTCGACTCGCTGCTGTTGGTGAACGCGGTCATCAGGTAGTGCGGCACGGGGCCGGCGGCGGACGCGGTGGGTGTGGCGGCAGCTGTTCCGGCGAGGAACGCGGCCGTGACGAGCAGGGCCCTGATCATGAACCGGCCTTCCGCAGCAGGGGAACGCGTGACCAGTCGGTGTCTGACGCCAGGTAGAAGCTCGGGTAGGACGGCTGGTTGTAGGTGGTCTGCTGGCGGGCGACCTCGACGCGGTACTGGCGGTCGTGCATCAGCGCGTACATCTTGTGCTTCGTCGGTTCGGTGCTGATGTAGAAGCGCAACGCCGTGCTGTCCTGGGTGCGCACGACGAGTTCTTCGCGCCAGTCACCGAACACGTCGGCCACGAGCGACGGGTTGCCCTTGGTGCCGTTGTTGGTGCGCGTTCCGGTGGCGGTGAGCAGGGTGCCGCGGCGCCAGTCGTCGATGGTCGGGGTGGCGTCCTGGGTGCCGTTGACGATCTGCGTGGTCAGGTCGCCCGCCCAGCGGATGCTCATGTTCGTTCCGGGCGACCGGTTCTCCAGTCGGCGGCCGTCCGCGCTCCAGATGCCGGCGGAGTCCGAACCGTTCGGCATGGACGCCCACGTCTCCAGGCCGAGGACGTCCGGGCGCACGTCACCGACCATGCCGCGGCCGGTGTCGACGCCGGAGTAGGCGCCGTAGATCGTCTGACCGGTCCTGGCGTCGCGCAACGTGTAGCCGTACGGGGCGGAGCGTGCGCCCTCGTGAACCATGTAGGTCTCCAGGCCGGGGCGGTTCGGGTCGATGTCGGTGACGTGCAGGGCGTCACCGTGCCCGACCCGGACCGCTGCTCCGGGGTCGGCGCTGCCCGGTGGCAGCACGCCGGTGGAGCTGTAGGCGAGCGACCCGTCGTCGTCGAGGGTCGCGCCGCCGTAGACGATCTCCTGCCTGCCGTCGGCGTCCACGTCGGCGACGCTCAGCGAGTGCGCGCCCTGCGTGGTGAGCGTGGCGTGGCTGGGATTGCTTCCGTCGCGGCCGTGCGGGGTGTCGCGGAACGGGTTCGTCATCGGCACCCAGCCGCTGTCGGCGAGCCAGCGCTTCGTGAGCCGCCGGCCGTTCCAGTCGTAGGCCGCGACCGTGGACCGGGTGTAGTAGCCACGTGCGAAGATCGCGGACGGGCGCTCGCCGTCGAGGTGGGCGACGCCGGACAGGAACCGGTCGACGCGGTTGCCCGGTTCGATGCGGGACATCGCGTAGTCGCCCCACATCAGGCCGTCGTCGGTGCGGCCGGGCTCGTAGCGGACCGTCTGCAGCTCCCGTCCGGTGGCACCGTCGAACACGGTCAGGTACTCGGGGCCGTCGATGATGAAGCCGGCGAACTGGCGCAGCCTGTTGTTGGCGCTGCGGGAGGGCGCGTAGACGTCCATGAAGTGGTCGACCAGCGCGGACGCGTCCTGCTCGGTCAACGGGTAGGCGTAGCGGGGTTCGAGGCCGAACGCCTGCTCCAGCGTGGCGGGCCAGCGACCGGCGACGACCTCGGGGTGCCGGTGCCAGCCGCGGAACACCTCGACGAGGTGCTGCCGGTAGCCCTCCGGGCTGAGCCGGTGGTCGTCGGCGTGGGAGTAGCCGGCGCGGACGTCCTCGCGCGGCATCGTGACGTGCCGCCCACGCCCGTCCCTGGTGCCCGGCGCGGTCTTCGTCATCAGCTCGGCGCGGCCGTCGCGGTCGAAGTCGTGGACGAGGAACTGGGTGTAGTGCGCGCCCGCCCGGATGTTCACGCCGAGGTCGATGCGGTGCAGCAGCGTGCCGTCGAGGCGGTAGGTGTCGAGATAGACCGGGCCGGTGTAGCCGACCTGCGAGACGTCCTTGGAGTTGCTCGGGTCCCACTTGACGACGTACTCGTACTGCCCGTCGCCGTCCACGTCGCCGACGCTGACGTCGTTGGCGGAGTACGTGTAGCTCTCGCCCGCCGGGGTCACGCCGTCCGCGGGCTTGCGCAACGGCAGGTCGTGCTGCGGCGCCGCCCACGCGGTGACGGGCTTGCTGCGCCCGAGCGGGAGGTTGTGGCGGACGGGCGCGACCTGGTAGCGGGCGCCGGGTGGTGCCGCGGGGTCGACGTAGGTGGTGCTGTCGGTGACGGTCGCGATGCGCTTCCCGTTGCGGTAGACGGCGAAGTCCGGTCCGGCCAGTCCTGTCGCCGTGGCTCCGGTGGCCTCGTGGCCGAGCAGGCGCCAGCTCAGGTGGACACCGGCGGGCGTGGTGGCGGCGACGAGTCCGCGGTGCCGGCCTGGTGCGTGAGCGGCAGCGGGCAGCTGGCCGGCGAGGACGGCGATGACCACCAGCGGAACGCATCGGCGCAGGTTCACGGCGGCCAGGATGACCCGGTCCGGTCGACTCGCGCAAGAGTGAAATGCGTTGTGCGGCAATGCGGAAAGCGTTTTCCGGCCATGACCGTCGATTCGGGTCCGGCGTTCGACGGAGCAGGTGTCGAACGAGTCGAAACAGACGTCGATCCGCGCGAACCGCGGTTACAGTCCCGTTCCGGGAGCGCTCCCAGACGTGATGTTTCCCCCCTCGAACATCCTCAGGAGGTCGTTGTGACCTGCAGATTCCTCCGAGCGGTGGTGGCGGGCCTGGTGCTGCTGGCCTGCACGGTCATCGCTCCGGCCCCGGCACTCGCCGCTCCCGCGCGGATCATGGCACTCGGTGACTCCATCACGGGCTCACCGGGCTGCTGGCGCGCGTTGCTCTGGAAACACCTGCAGGACACCGGGCACACCGACGTCGACTTCGTCGGCTCGCTGCCTGCCCAGGGCTGCGGGTTCGCCCACGACGGCGAGAACGAGGGCCACGGAGGCATCCTCACCACGAACATCGTGCGGGACAACCTGCTCCCCGGCTGGCTGTCGTCGGCACGCCCGGACGTCGTGCTGATGCACCTCGGCACGAACGACGTGTGGAACAACATCCCGGCGCAGACGATCCTCAACGCCTACACCACCCTGCTCGGCCAGATGCGGGCGAGCAACCCGGCGATCAAGCTGGTCGTCGCCCAGATCATCCCGATGAACCCGGCCAGCTGCCCGGCCTGCGCCCAGCGCGTGGCCGACCTGAACGCCGCCATCCCCGGCTGGGCGCGGGCGAACAGCACGGCGGCCTCCCCGATCACGGTCGTCGACCAGTGGACCGGCTTCAACACCGCGACGGACACCACCGACGGCGTCCACCCGAACAGCACCACCGGCATCCAGAAGATCGAGGCCCGCTGGTACCCGGCCGTGGTGACGGCACTGGGCGCACCCCCGGCCGCGACGGGCCTGCACGTCGAGGGCACGCGGGTCGTCGAGGGCAACGGCACCCCGTTCGTGATGCGCGGCATCAACCACGCCCACGTCTGGTACCAGAACCAGACCAGGGCCTTCGCCGACATGAAGTCCTTCGGCACCAACACGGTCCGCGTCGTGCTCGGCAGCGGCCAGCGCTGGGGCCCGACGCCTGCCTCCGAGGTGTCGTCCGTCATCGCGCTGTGCAAGCAGAACAGGATGATCTGCGTGCTGGAGGTGCACGACACCACCGGCTACGGCGAGCAGAGCGGCGCGGCCAGCCTGGACCAGGCGGCGACCTACTGGATCGGTGTCGCGGACGCGTTGAAGGGCCAGGAGGACTACGTCGTCATCAACCTCGGCAACGAGCCGTTCGGCAACAACGCCGAGGTCAGCGCCACCTGGGCGAGCGCGACGAGCAGCGCGATCAGCCGGTTGCGCGGCGCCGGCCTGCAGCACCTGCTGATGGCCGACGCACCCATGTGGGGCCAGGACTGGCAGAACATCATGCGGAACAACGCGGCCACGGTCTTCAACGCCGACCCGCTGCGCAACACGGTGTTCTCCATCCACATGTACGGCGTCTACGACACCGCCGCCGAGATCAACGCCTACTTCGACGCGTTCCAGACCGCCGGCCTCCCGCTCGTGGTGGGCGAGTTCGGCCACAACCACAGCGACGGCGACCCAGACGAGGACACGATCATGGCGCAGGCCCAGGCCCGCGGCATCGGCTACCTCGGCTGGTCGTGGAGCGGCAACAGCAGCGACGTCGCCTACCTGGACATGACCAACTCCTTCGACCCGACCAGCCTCACGCCGTGGGGTGAGCGTTTCCTCAACGGCGCCAACGGCATCCGGCAGACGTCGAAGGAGGCGACGGTGTTCGGCGGTGGCGACACCGTGCCACCGTCCACTCCAGGCACGCCGGTCGCCTCGGCCGTGACGTCCAGCGGCTTGTCCCTGAACTGGACCGCATCTGCCGACGATGTCGGTGTCACCGGTTATGACGTGTTCCGGGCTCTCGGCGGCGGAACCTTCGCTCTGGTCGGTTCCCCTGCTGCGAACACCTTCAGCGACACCGGTCTCGCAGCCTCGACCACGTACCGGTACCGGGTGCGGGCGCGGGACGCGGCCGGGAACGTTTCCGCCGACTCCGCGATCGTGTCCGTGACGACCGGTGCGGGCGGCGGCACGGGAGCCTGCAAGGTCGCGTACTCGGCGTCGAACTGGGGCGGCGGCAACGGGTTCACCGCGGGCGTGACCATCACCAACACGGGCACCAGCGCCGTCGACGGCTGGACGCTGGCGTTCAGCTACGCGAACGGGCAGAAGGTCACGCTGCCGGGCTGGGGTGCGACGTTCGCGCAGACCGGGGCGGCGGTCACGGCGACCAACCTGAGCTGGAACCGGTCGCTGGCGCCGAACGGGTCGACGAGCATCGGGTTCAACGGGACGTACAGCGGGGCGAACCCGGCGCCGACGTCGTTCTCGCTCAACGGGAGCACCTGCACGACCGGGTGATGCGTCACGGGCGGGGTCCGCACGTCGGTGCGGACCCCGCCGCCCTGACCGCGTCCAGAGCCGCACCCCAGGGGTACGAGTCCATCACCTGTCCGCCTGTCCGTGGCGGATGTGGTTCGAAACCGGACGCGCCGAGCAGCACTGTCACACCTGATTCCCGCTGCCCACTTGTTGATCGTGTTGTTCAGCAGCGATCGCAGCGAGCCGTGTGCCAGGGGACGGCAGCGAACCTCCTCCGGGGCGATCCGTTCCGCACGGCCGAGCGTCCGGACTGCTTGCCGGTGGTTGCCGCCACGAGATCGGTCGTCTCCGAGGTCGCCGTCGCGGTCGTGGAACCGGCAACGCCAAGGTGAACAGGTGATCGCCGGTGACCAGCGGTCACACGGTTGCTGTGAACGGGGAAGGCGGCCGGGTCGTGCCTGCCGCGATCAACGCCGCACCACGGCACCCCGCCATCGAGCCCAGCCGCGCCGGCACCACCGGATGCCCGCGTTCCGCCAACGGTTCCAGGAGCAACGGCCCGGCCTGCGCGAGCCCTCCGCCGACCACCACGACGTCCGGCGCGAAGAAAGCCCCGGCCCACGCCAGCACGGTCGCCAGCGCTCACGGCCCCCCACACCGCCGTGGCGTGCGGTTCGCCCGCCGCACCAGTGCCGCGACCTCGGCGCCCTTGACGGGTGACCGGTCCGCCTGGTAGCGCCGATCCCGCCGACGCGACCGCCTCCAGGCACCCGCGGCGCCGCACGGGCACGCCACGTCGAAGCCGACGTCGACGTGCCCGATCTCGCCTGCCACCCGCCGAGGTCGAGCAAGGCGCCGTCGACCACCGCGGCGGCCGAGACGCCGGTGCCGATCGGCAGGAACACCATCGACCGCGCGGCGGTCCCGGCGCCGAGCCTGCTCTCGGCCAACGCCCCGGCGCGCACGTCGTGCCCGAACGCGACCGGGACGTCCAGCGCGTCACCCAGCAACCGCGCGAACGGGACGTCTCGCCAGCCCAGGTTCTCGCTGAACACCCCGACACCACGGCGTTCGTCCACGATGCCCGGCACCACCACACCGGCCCGGTCGCCGCCGAGCTCGCGCACGAGCGCCCGCACCGACTCCACGACCGCGAGAGCCGCGTCCGGGCCGGGCGGTGGTGAGGGCACCGTCCGCATCTTCAGCACGGCGCCGCCGTCGGTGGTGAGCACCGCCTTCGTCGCGGTGCCGCCCACGTCCACGCCGATCAGCGCCACCTGTGCTCCTGCCCGTTCGCGAAGTACGCGGCGACCTCCGGCGCCAAGCCCTCGACCTCACGTGGGACGCCACCGGTGCGCAGCGACTCGGTCGCCCGCACCCCGGCGGCCACGGCCATCCTCGCGGCGACCGGGGACGTGTCGGTGGTGCCGCCCTCCCGCACGAACCGGAGGAACTCGTCGACCAGCAACGGGTCCGCGCCGCCGTGGCCGTCGTCCTCGACGTCCGGCACGGCGTACTCGGCGTCGGCCCGGTCGCGGTGGGCGGAACGGCGGGCGTTCCACACCTTCACCACCGAGCCGGGACCGTCACCGAAGTTCTCCAGGCGGCCGGCGTCGCCGATGACCGTGTAGTTGCGCCAGTAGTCCGGGGTGAAGTGGCACTGCTGGTAGGCGGCCAGCACCCCGTTGTCCAGGCGCATGTTCACCAGGGAGACGTCCTCGACGTCGATGTCCGGGTTCAGCCCGCGCTGGGTGTGCGGCGGCCAGTTGCCGTCCGGGTCGTACCAGTCGGCGTGCTTGGGTTCGCCGGGGGCGCGGCGGTGCGGGTTGTCGCCGTAGACCACCAGGTCGCCGAAGGCCTGCACCTGCCGGGTGTAGCCGTCGGCGAGCCAGTGCACGACATCGAGGTCGTGGCTGGCCTTCTGCAGCAACAACCCGTTGGTGTAGCGGCGTTCGGCGTGCCAGTCCTTGAAGTACCAGTCACCGCCGTAGCCGACGAAGTGCCGCACCCACACCGTTTTGACGGTGCCGATCTCGCCGCGCGTGATGATGTCGCGCATCAGCCGGATCACCGGCATGTGCCGCATGTTGTGTCCCACGTAGAGGCGGCTCCCCGTCTCGAAGGCCGTGCGCAGCACCTCGTCGCACCGCTCGACGGAGATGTCCAGCGGCTTCTCGACGAAGACCGGCTTGCCCGCCTTGAGGGCCTGGCAGGCGAGCTCGGCGTGGGTGTGGTCGGGGGTGAGCACGACGACCGCGTCCACGTCGTCGGAGTCGATCACCTCGCGGTGGTCGGCGCTGATGTGTGCGCCGGGGAACGCTTCGGCCGCCGCTGCCCGCAACGCCGCGTCGTGCTCGGCGAGGGCGGTGACCCTGCTGCCGGAACCGGGGCGGTGGGCGGTGCGGGCGATCGAGCCGCGCAGCCCGAAGCCGAGGACGCCGAGACGGATGTCGTGATGGGGGAACGTGTTCATGGAAGCCTTCCGCACGGCGCTGGTGGACCGAGGAGGCGGCCCGGGGTTGCCGGGCCGCCCGAGGGCCTGCGTCGAAGTCCATGTTCGCGACAGCCGGGCCTGAGGCCGCCGGAAACCACCTCAGGCGCGACTTTCATCGAACGGCACTTCGACACAGGCCCTCGCTCAGCCCACGGTGATCCTGTCGACGTCCGGTGCCCAGCCGGACGGGTTCGCGATGGTGATGGTGTTGCGTCCGGAACGCAGGGGGAGCGTCACGGTGGTGGTCCTCGGCGTGTTCCAGTCGGGGGTGGGCGAGAAGCCGACGGTCCGGGGCGACTGGCCGTTCACCGCGACCGTGGCCGAGCGCTGCTCCTGGCTGGCGTAGTGCAGCGTCACCGTGCGGTTTCCGCCGGTGCCGCCGTCGACGCCGGCGAACGTGAGGGTGCCGCCGTTGCCGATGTAGCCGACCTTGCTGCCGCCGGAACACCCGCCGCACGCACTGGTGACCGCACCGCCGGCCAGGGTGTTGCCCGAGGCTTCTGCCTCGTAGCTCACCGGACCGGCCGACTGCCCGACCGTCATCCCGCCGAGGTCGAGCCACCCGTCGGCGTTCTGCCCGGCGTTGGCGAAGCGCAGCTTCTTGGCGGCGGGGTTGATGGCCTCCAACGGGTTCTTGGCCTTCATGACGAGCCGGTAGCCGCCGGTGTTCAGACCGGACAGGTTGACCGAGGCGTCGAAGTACCGCGGGTGGCCGAAGTCCCGGTAGGTGGGGTCGGCGCCGACCTGCCAGTCGGGGAACGCGCGGATCTGGGTGGGCATGATCTGGCGCAGGTCCCAGGAGGTGTCCCAGGTGCGCACCACGTTGCCGGCCGCGTCCTTCAGACCGAGGCTGACGGTCCACGGGTAGTAGAACGGGGCTACGCCGGTGTTGACGATCTGCACGCCGACCTTGGTGGTGCCCTGCGCGGTGCCGTGGAAGTAGGCGTTGCGGACGGTGAAGTTGTACCCCATCAACCGGACCGCGGCGGCCACGTTGGGGTTCGTGGGGGAGTAGTCCAGGCTGCGTTCGTTGATCTTCCAGGTGGTGTGCTCGAGCTCGATGCACGCCTTCATGTTGTCGACGGGGCCGGAGCCGCCCGGCCAGTTGTCGAACGCGGTGCTCTGGATCTCCGGGCGGACCTCACCGCCCATCGAGGCCGTGATCCACCGGTTCTCGACGTTGTGCTCCAGCGCCTTCTGGAGCTGGGCCCAGGGCGCGCCGCCCATGGAGATCGGCAATGTCACGCCCTGACCGCCTTCGCGGTAGCAGAACGAGTCGTCGTGGTAGCCGATGCGCGGCAGGGTGTCGGCCGCGCCACCGGCGTTGTCCGGGTACCGCAGTTCGAGCCTCGTGCGGGTGAAGGCGTTGTTGTACGCGTGGAGGATCTCGGCGGCGTTCGCGTCGGTGGGCATGTAGTTCGGGTACGTGTCACCGGAGGTGTCGGTGTCGTACGGCCAGGTGTGCCACTCGCCCCACAGGCCGATCAGTCCGAGGTGGATGTACCCGAGCCGGGGGTCGCCGTCGTAGCGCGCGGCGAAGGCGGAGATGAAGTTCTTCAGCCCCGTCCGCAGGAACGGGCTGTCGTAGTCGGGGCTGGTGGTGTCCCAGTAGGCGTTGTGCCGCATGGCGACCTGGCCGTTGAAGCACGCCGGGATCGCGTTGCCGGGGTGGGTGCCGGTGCCGCCGCCGGGGTACTCCATGTACACGCGGATCGCCGCGTGGTTGCCGGCCGCCGCGATGGTGTCGAGGGCGTTGTCGATGATGCTCCAGTCGTAGCTGGAGCAGTTGCCCGCGTTGGTCATGATCTCGGACAGGCCGAAGTAGGCCCAGGTCAGCGAGAGCGGGTAGCCCGCGTTCGGGTCGACCCCCGGCTGCAGGAACCGGGCGAACCCCTTGAGCGGGTTGTCCAGCGGTGCGTCGGCGGCCGCCAGCGCGTGCACGGGCAAGCTCGGGTCCGGTGCGGGGCCTGGTGCCGGGCGGTCGGGGACGCCCTGGGCGGACACGCCCTCCGCGTGCACGAGTCCTGGTGACGCCGCGGGCAGCAGGGCGACCGCAGCGGCTAACAGCGCGGTCAGCAGCTTCCTGCCGGCAGGAGTGGCTGGGGACATGGAGCGACCTCCGTCTTCGTCGAGGAGAGGTGCCGGGGACCAAATAGTTACGCGTCAGGATTGACAAAGTTTCGCTATTCCTCATCAATATGTAGCAACGACGGCCCCACTGGCAAGAGGTGCGGCACGGAGTCTCGACACGGAGGCGCGCATGGCAGCCAGCAAGGTCGTCGCAGCGCCGCGACGACGCGACGACCGCACGACGGTGCCGCGTGCGGACGCCGGCGGCGGCGTACCACCGCGACGACGCGACGACCGCGGGGTGGCGTGGCTGTTCCTGGCTCCGGTGCTGGTGGGCTTCGCGGTGTTCTACGTGTACCCGACGGCCCTGGGCGTCTACTACTCGCTCACCGACTACGGCATGCTGAGCGAGCCGAACTTCGTCGGCGTGGAGAACTACCGCGAGCTGGTCGACGACGACAGGTTCTGGAACGCGCTCAAGGTCACCGGCTACTACGTCGTGCTCAACATCGTGTCGCAGACCGTGCTGGCACTGGCGCTGGCCACGTTGATGCACCGGCTGACCCAGTCGATGGCGATGCGCGCGATGCTGCTGGTGCCGTGGCTGGTTCCCAACGTCACCGTCGGCCTGCTGTGGATGTGGATGCTCGACGCCAACCTCGGCTTCGTCAACCACGCCCTGCGCGCGGTCGGGCTGGGCACCACCGGGTTCCTCACCTCGCCGGACTGGGCGATGCCGACCATCGCCGGGATCAACACCTGGGCCTACACCGGGTACACGGCACTGCTGCTCTACGCGGGCATGCTGCAGATACCCCGGCACCTGTACGAAAGTGCCTCTTTGGACGGTGCCGGCGAGTGGCGGATGTTCACCCGCATCACCCTGCCGCTGCTGCGCCCGGTGCTGGCCCTGGTTCTGGTCGTCTCGCTGATCGGCTCGTTCCAGATCTTCGACACCGTCGCGGTGACCATCAGGAACGCCCCGGCCGGCGTCACCAGGGTCATCTACTACTACATCTACGAACAGGCGTTCACGAACTTCCGCATGGGCTACGCCTCGGCCATCGCCGTCGTGCTCGCCTTGTTGCTCGGGGTGCTGACGGTCGTGCAGATGCGGCTGCTGCGTGCGTCCCGCTCGGACCTGGCCTGAGGAGAGTGCTCATGACACGCACCGGGTTCTCGCCGGGCCGGATCGCCGCCTGGGCGTTGCTGGTCGTCGCGGTGGCGGCGACGGTCTTCCCGTTCTACTGGATGGTCCGCACCGCGCTCACGCCCGCCGCCGACATCTACACCGACGCCGCCGGCCTGCTGCCGGAGCGCCCGACGGCGATCAACTTCCTGCGGGTGCTGGGCCTGACGAGCCGGGAGGAGGCGCGGGAGGCCGGTGGCTCCGGTGCCCAGGTCGACTTCCTGCGCTACCTGCTCAACTCGTTCGTCTACTGCGGACTGATCACCGTCATCCAGACGCAGTGCTGCGCGATGGCCGGCTACGCGTTCGCCCGGCTCCGCTTCCCCGGCAGGGACGTCGTCTTCGGCGTGCTGATCGCGGCGCTCATGGTGCCGCCGATCTTCACCCTGCTGCCGAACTTCGTGCTGGTGAAGAACCTCGGCTGGCTCAACACGTTCGCGGGCATGGTCGCGCCGAGCGTGCTGATGACGCCGTTCGCGGTGTTCTTCCTGCGCCAGTTCTTCCTGTCGATCCCGCGCGAGGTCGAAGAAGCGGCCACGCTGGACGGGGTGAGCGGCTGGGGCATGTTCTGGCGTGTCGTGCTGCCGATGAGCCGCGGCCCGCTGATCACCATCGGGCTGACCACCGCGGTGTGGTCGTGGAAGGACTTCCTGTGGCCGTTGCTGACCGGCCGTGATGAGGAGACCAGGGTGCTGACCGTCGCGCTCGGGATCTTCCAGCAGCAGTCGCCCAACACCCAGCCCGACTGGACCGGTCTGATGGCCGGTTCGACGTTGACCGTGCTGCCCGTGCTCGCGCTCCTGGTCTTCCTCGGCCGCCGCCTGGTCGAGTCCCTGAACTTCACCGGCATCAAGTGAGCCCCTGTCTGAGAGGCAATCCCATGCGAACACCCCACCGGCGCACCGGCGCCCTCCTGCTGTCGCTGGCCCTCACCGGAACGCTGGCCGCCTGCGGTGGTGGCAGCGGCGCCGACGGTCAGACCACCGTGGACTACTGGCTGTGGGACGACCGGCAGCTGCCCGCCTACCAGGAGTGCGCGGACGTCTTCCACGCCGCCAACCCGGACATCACCATCAAGATCACGCAGACGGCCTGGGTCCAGTACTGGCAGAACCTCACCACCCAGCTCGCCTCGGGTGACGCGCCGGACGTGTGGACCAACCAGAGCACCTACTACCCGCAGTTCGCCACCAAGAACCAGCTGCTGGACGTCGAACCGTTCGTGAAGCGCGACAACGTCGACCTGAAGTCCTACCAGTCCGGCCTCACCGACGTGTGGGTCAAGGACGGCAAGCGCTACGGGCTGCCGAAGGACTGGGACACGATGGCGGTGGTGTACAACACCGAGCTGCTCGGCAAGCAGGGCGTCGACGCGGCCCAGCTGGAGAACCTCACCTGGAACCCGTCGGACGGCGGCACGTTCGAACAGGTGATCGCCAAGGCCACGGTCGACGAGCAGGGGCGCAACGGTCTCGACCCCGCGTTCGACAAGAACCGGGTGAAGGTCTACGGGTTCCTGCCGGAGTGGGCCGACGGCGCGCAGGGCCAGAACGGCTGGGGCGTCCTCGCCGCCGCCAACGGGTTCACCTACCTCGACAAGAACCCCTGGGGCACGCGGTACCGCTACGACGACCCCAAGCTCGCCGAGACCATCTCCTGGTTCAAGCGCCTGATCGACAAGGGCTACGCGCCGCGCTTCGACCAGCAGTCCTCCGTCGCCAACTCCGAGCTGCTCATCGCGGGCAAGGGCGCGATGCAGATCACCGGCTCGTGGACGATCCTGACGTTCACCGACGACAAGGTGAAGGGCAAGTTCGCCTTCTCCCCGCTGCCGGCCGGACCGGCGGGACGCCGCAGCCCCATCAACGGCCTGACCGACGCGATCTGGGCCGGCACCGAGCACCCGGAACAGGCCTGGAAGTGGGTCAAGTTCCTGGCCTCGCCCGACTGCCAGAACCGCGTCGCCAAGCGCGCCGTCGTGTTCCCCGCCATCTCCAGCGCCAGCGACGCGGTGGCCGAGACCCACAAGCAGCAGGGCCGGGACGTGCACGCGTTCACCGACGCCGCGAAGAGGGACACCTTCCTGCTGCCCGTCACCGAGCACGGCACCGAGATCAACACCACCGTCCAGGACGCCATCCAGTCGGCGGTCCTCGGCACCGCCAAGACCGAGGACGTGTTGAAGGACGCCAACACCAAGGTCAACGCCCTCTTCAAGTAGCCGGCCCGATCTCCAGCTGAGGACACCCATGGCGCAACTCCTGACCGTCGGCGGCCACCAGGTCGCCGCCGAGCTCGACGGCACCCCCGAACCGGTCGCCGGTGGCCTGCTGCTGCCCCCGGGACGAGCCGCCCTGTTGCACGGGCTCGGCGACGCGCTCTTCTACCGGCACGGGCACAACTCGTGGAGCCCGTGCGGGTGGCGCCGCCTGTCCGACGTCCCGTTGCGCATCGCGAGTGCGGAGCGGCGGCTCACCGCCGACGACACGACGTGGGACGACCCGAACCGGCACCACTCGTCCGCCGTCGCCGCGCTGGAGGGACCCGACGGGCGGGTGCTGCTCCTCGGGTCGCTCGGCCTGGGCGTGCCCCGGCTCGCCGCCGACCGGGACACCCTCGTCGGCTGGTGCGAAACCGGGGCGGCGCCGTGGTTCCTCGCGTACGGCGACGAGGACGAGGTCTTCGCCGCCTACGCGGACCAGCTCGGCACCCGGCTCGGCAGGAGCACCGCGCGGGCGGGCAACGTGTGGTGCAGCTGGTACGCCTACTACGAGAACATCACCGAGGACCAGCTCACCGAGGACCTCACCGCGTTGCGGGGCCTGCCGTTCGACGTGGCCCAGATCGACGACGGGTGGGAGGAGCAGGTCGGCGACTGGCACGCCAACCACAAGTTCCCCGCCGGGATGCGGGCGCTGGCCGGGCGGATCACCGACGCGGGCCTGCGCCCCGGCCTGTGGCTCGCCCCGTTCATCGTCCTGCCCGGCTCCCGCACCGCGCGCGAACGGCCGGAGCTCCTGCTGCGCGACGCCGACGGCGTGCCGGTCGTCGCGGGGCACAACTGGGGGAGCGGGTACTGGGCGCTCGACCTCACCCTGCCCGCGGTGCACGACCACCTGCGGGAGACGGTCCACCGGGTGGTGCGCGAGTGGGGGTTCACCTACCTCAAGCTCGACTTCCTGCAGGCGGGCACCACGCCGGGTGCGCAGGTCGCCGACCGCGAGGAGGTCTACCGCACCGGCCTGCGGGTGATCCGCGAGGCCGCGGGGGAGGACGCCTACCTGCTGGCGAGCGGTGCGCCGTTGCTGCCCTCGCTCGGGCTGGCCGACGGGCTGCGCAGCGGTCCGGACGTCGCCCCGATGTGGGACCACTACGCCACGCAGGACCCGTCGGACGCGTTGGCGCGCAACGCGGTCGTCAACACCGTGCACCGGCTGTGGCACTCGCCGCTGCTGGAGGTCGACCCGGACGTCGTGTACTTCCGCAGCCGGTTCAACCTGCTGACCGACCAGCAGCAGGGCTGGTTGCGCGACCTGGCCGACATCTGCGGCTTCCGCGCGGTCTCGGACCCGCCCGGCTGGCTGCGTCCCGACGAGCTGGAGGCGATGGTCCGCTACCTCGAACACCGGCCGGAGGTCCGCAAGCTGGGCCGCTACCGGTTCGCGGTGGACGGGCGCGAAGTCGACCTCGGCCCGGCGGTCGACGACACAGGACAGCTGTACCCGATCACCTGAGTCCAGCATGCGGGCGTAGTTAGTAAAGTGCGTAGCATTATTCTGGAGCGGCGACGCGCTTGACGGAGAGGCACGGCATGGCGAAGAGCGGAACAGACCTGGCTCGGATGCGGGAGATGAACCAGCTGTCCGTTCTGTGGGCCCTGCGCGGCAACCCGCCCTCGACCGTCACCGAGCTCGCCGGCCGCACCGGGCTCTCCCGGCCCGCGGCCGACGTGCTCGTGCAGCAGCTGGTGGCGGAGGGCTGGGCCGAGGTCGAGGAGCCGGGCGCCAGCAGCACGGTGGGACGGCCCGCCCGGCGCTACCGCTTCTTCCGCGCGGGCGCCGGGCACGTGCTCGGCATCGACGTCGTCGGCGTGCACAAGGTTCTCGTCATGCTCTGCGACCTGGAGGGCAACCTGGTCGGCTCGCTGCGCCGCCCGGTCGACCCGAAGGCCGGTCTCACCGAGCGGCTCGCGTCGGTCGACCAGACGATCGACGACGTGCTGGGCGAGGCGGGCATGGTGGCCGCGGACGTCTGGGCGGTCACCGTCGGCGTGACCGGCCCGGTCGACGAGAACGGGCGCACCAGCATCGCCACCCAGCTGCCGGGGTGGGTGGCCGCGGACCCGGTCGCGCACCTGCGGGCCAGGTTCACCTGCCCGATCCAGGTGGAGAACGACTGCAAGCTCGCCGCGGTCGCCGAACGGTGGAAGGGCGTCGCCCAGGACGCCGACGACATCGTGTACCTGCTGGCCGGGCTGCGCACCGGTGCGGGCCTGATCATCGACGGCACGCTGCGCCGCGGTTTCGGTGGCGCCGCAGGTGAAATAGGCGCTTTGAAGGCCGTGCGGTGGCTCAACGCGCCGCAGCACCTCGCCTCCTGCGCCGGGGTGCCGGCGGGTGCCAAGCCGGGTGAGGCCGCCGCGTGGGTGTTCCGGGCGGCGCGGGAGGGCGACAGCGCGGCGAAGACCGCCGTGCAGCGCTACATCCGCGACCTGGCCATCGGCGTCGCCGCCCTCGTGCTGACCCTCGACCCGCAGATCGTCGTGTACGGCGGCGGGTTCTCCCGGTCGGCGGACCTGGTCCTGGAGCCGTTGCGCCGTGAGCTCGCCAAGCACTGCCTGCGGGTGCCGGAACTGCGCGCTTCGACCCTGCGCGACGAGGGAGTCGCCTTGGGAGGGTTGCGGGTAGCGCTGGACCAGGTGGATGACCGGTTGCTCGGCGGCCAGCTCGCGGCACCGGTCGCGCCCCAGTTCTCGTGACCCGCAGGTTTGCGCACCCGGCAACGGGCTGATCGACCTTCTTGCGTGTTTGGCAAGAGTCCGTGCTCCTGCGGCATGGCGCTCGTAGCGTCGGGATCAGCAGTCGAGATTCCGGGAGCTGACCATGAGTGACGCAGTACCTGCTGGGACCGTGGACGTCGTCGTCATCGGCGGAGGGGCCGCCGGCCTGAACGGTGCGCTGATGCTCGCCCGTTCACGCCGTTCGGTCGTCGTGGTCGACAGCGGCACACCCCGCAACGCACCGGCCGAGGCGATGCACGGCTTCCTCGTGCTGGACGGGATGTCCCCGCTGGAGATCCTGGAACGCGGCCGGGAGCAGGTGCGCCAGTACGGCGGCCGGGTCGTGACCGGTGAGGTGGTCGAGGCTGCCCCGGCCGCGCCCGTCGCCGGGGACCTGAGGTTCACCGTGGCGCTGGCCGACGGCCGGACCATCACGGCGCGGCGGGTGCTGGTGGCGACCGGGTTGCGGGACGTGCTGCCGGACGTGCCGGGGCTCGCGGAGCACTGGGGACGCGGTGTCGTGCACTGCCCGTACTGCCACGGGTGGGAGGTGCGGGACGAGGCCCTCGGCGTGCTCGCGACCGGGCCGGCGTCCGTGCACCACGCGCTGCTGTTCCGGCAGCTGACCGACGACCTCGTCTACTTCACCCGCGGGATCGCGCTGGACGCCGAGGCCCGCGAACGCCTTGCCGCCAGGGGGATCCGGGTCGTCGACACGCCGGTGGAGGAGGTCGTGGCCGGCGACGGCGGGGTCGCGGGTCTGCGATTGGCCGATGGCTCCTTCGTCGCACGGAGTGTTCTCGCGGTGGTGACCCGGATGCAGGCCCGTGCCGAGGGGCTGGACGGGTTGCGGTTGCCGGTGGAGGACCTGCCCGACGGGCTGGGACGCCGGTTCGTGTCCGGCATGGCGGGGACCACCGAGGTGCCGGGGGTGTGGGTGGCGGGCAACGCCACCGACCTGGCCGCGCAGGTAGGTGCGTCGGCCGCGGCCGGGGCGCTCGCGGGGGCGCACATCAACGCTCAGCTGGTCACGGCGGACACGGACGCGGCACTGCTCCGCGCGGCCGCCTGACCGCGCTGCCTGACCGCGCTGCCTGACCGCTGCCTGACCGCGCTGCCTGACCGCTGCCTGACCGCGCTGCTGACCGCGCTGCCTGACCGCTGCCTGACCGCGCTGCCTGACCGCTGCTGACCGTGTCGGCACCGCGTTCTGGCGCGCCGCCGCCTCACCACGTCCGGCGCCGATCCCGCGCCGCCATCCCCGCCACGTTCGGCGCTGATCGCGCGCCGCTGTCCCCACCACTTCCGGCGCCGGGCCCACCCGGCGCCGCGATGTCGCACGCCCTTCGAGAGGACCCCATGAGCACCGCCCCACCCACCACACCGGACGCACGTCAGCTGCGTGCCGTCCTGGTCGCCGTCTCCGTCGCGCTGATGGCCGTCATCGCCTCGGTCTCCGGCCTGAACGTCGCCCAGACCCACCTGGCCGTCGAGTTCGGCGCCTCGCTGGGCACCGTCCTGTGGGTCATCAACAGCTACACCCTCACCCTGGCCGCGTTGCTGCTGCCGCTCGGTGCGATCGGCGACCGCCTGGGCCGCAAGCCGATGCTGACCGCGGGCCTCGTGATCTTCGGCCTCGCCAACGTCGCCGCCGCCCTCGCCCCGACCGCCGAGGTCATGATCGCGGCCCGCGTGGTGTCCGGTGTCGGCGCCGCGATGATCATGCCGATCACCCTGGCCGTCATCACCTCCACGTTCCCGGAGGACCAGCGCGGCAAGGCGATCGGCGTGTGGACGGGCGTCGCGGGAGGCGGCGGCGTCCTGGGCATGTTCCTGTCCGCCCTGCTGGTCGACGTGGCGGACTGGCGCTGGCTGTTCGCGCTCCCGATCGCCCTGGTCGTCGTGGCCCTGGTGCTGACGGTGAGGTCGGTGCCGAACTCCAGCGAACGCGCGGCCTACCCGTTCGACACCGTCGGCGCGCTGCTCTCCGCGGTCGCGGTCGTCGGCCTGATCTTCGTGCTGCAGGAGGGCCCGGAACGCGGCTGGACCGCACCCGAGACGCTGACCGGCCTCGCGGCCGGAGTCGTGGCCGCGATCGGTTTCGTGGCCTGGGAGCTGCGCCGCCGGGACGCGTCGCTGCTGGACGTGCGCCTGTTCCGGGAACGCGGCCTGGCGAGCGGCTCGGTGACGTTGCTCGTGGTGTTCGGCGTGCAGGCGGGCATCGGCGTGGTGCTGTTCCCGTTCTTCCAGGCGGTGCTCGGCTGGTCGGGCCTGGTGTCGACGGCAGCGATGATGCCGATGGCGCTGATGATGATGGTCGCCTCGGGTCTGGCGGCCCGGCTGGCCACCCGCGTCGGCCCCCGCGCGACCATGGCCACCGGCGTCGCGCTGGCCGGGCTCGGGCTGGCGTCGATGGGGCTGTTCGTGTCCGTGGCGGGCGGCTACCTGTCGATCCTGCCGGGTCTGCTCGCCATGGGCGTGGGCATGGGGCTGTCGATGACGCCGTCCACGGAGGCCATCACCGCCTCGTTGCCGCGGGACTCGCAGGGCGTGGCCTCCGCGTTGAACGACATCACCCGCGAGTTCGGCACCGCGTTGGGCGTGGCGCTGCTGGGCGCGCTGCTGTCGGCCGGTTACCGCAGCTCGATCGACGGGCGGCTGGCTGGTGTGCCGCGGGAGGCCGCGGACGTGGCACGGGAGGGTGTGGCGAACGCCGGGTCGGTCACCGGGCCGGATGCCCCGCGGGTTCTCGAGGCCGCTCGGGAGTCCTTTGTGGATGGGTGGCAGCAGGCCATGTGGGCGGGGGCCTTGGTGATGGTGGGGCTGTTCGCCTACGTCGCCTTGCGCGGTCCGAAGAGCCGTGTGCCCGAAGTGGAACCGGTTCCAGTGGGATGATGTGGTTGTGGACCACGTGACCGGTGTTGTCGAGTCGATCGCGAACGAGCTGCTGATCGAGGGTCTGACCGACAGGGTCCTGGCTCGCGGTAGTCAAAAGCGTTTCACATTGCTCTGAACGGGTATTCGGCGCTGGCCGGTGCAAGTCAGGCGCGCCGACGGCCACGAGCGGACGGTGAGAAGTGGAAAAGCCATCATCTGAGCGGATGTGGAGTCCGACAGTTGGTGTGGAGGAGGAGTTCCTCCTCGTCGACCAGGAGACCGGGGTGCCGGTGAACCTGGCGGACGAGGTCGTCGCCATCGCGCGCGAGCAGCACGGCCTCGAGCTGGAGCGCGAGCTGACCGGCGCGCAGGTGGAGATCAACACCTCCATCTGCCGCGATGCCGAGCAGGCGCGCACCGAGCTCCTCGAGACGCGGCGCAAGGTCGCGGCCTCGGCCAGGGCCGCCGGGTGCCGGGCCATCGCCGTCGGTGCGCCGCCGATGGGGGACGCGACCGGCGAGGTCACCGACAGCCCGCGGTACCAGCGGATCGCCAAGCAGTTCGGTGCGCTGGCCGAGCAGCAGCTGATCTGCGGGTGTCACGTGCACGTGGCCATTCCGGACCAGGAAACCGCGGTGCAGGTGTGCAACCACGTGCGGCCGTGGCTGCCGTTGCTCGCGGCGATCACCGCGAACTCGCCGTTCTCCGGCGGTGAGGACACGGAGTTCGCGAGCTGGCGCACGACCGTGTGGTCGAGGTGGCCGGTGTCCGGGCCGCCGCCGTTCTTCCCGTCCTGGAAGGACTACGAGGACGCGTACACCGCCGTGATCGAGTCGGGCACGGCGCTGGACCGGGCGATGGTCTACTGGGACGTCCGGCCGGCGACCGAGCTGCCGACCGTCGAGGTGCGGGTCGCGGATGTCGCCGTGAGCGTGGATGACGCCGTGTTCCTGGCGGCGCTGGTGCGCGCGCTCGTGGCCAAGGCCACTGTGGACGTCCAGAACGGCGTGATCGCGGAAGCGGTGCCGTTGGAGACGCTGCAGCAGGCGGGGTGGCAGGCGGCCAAGGAGGGGTTCCAGGGCAGTGTCGTGGACGTGCTGTCCGGCGAGCTCGTGCCGGTGCGTGAGCAGCTGGACGCGCTGGTGCGGGAGCTGACGCCGATCTTCGAGACCAACGGCGACCTGGCGGTGGTGCAACGGGGACTGCGGCTGCTCGACGAGGAGGGCTGCGGTGCCGACCGGCAGCGGCGGGCCTTCGGGAACGCCGGGGTGCCGGACCTGCTCGCACTGCTGGACGTGGACGCGGCTGACCGGAACGCGGACGTCAGCGGCTGAGCCGTCCCGCACCCCCTGTCACAGATCGCGGGGACGCCTTGTCTTGGTTGTCGACACCGAAGTGACGACGACCGAGACGAGGTTCCACGTTGGACACCCGTGCCACACCCGCGATCGAGACGATCGAGGACCTCCGCCGCCACCTGCAGTGGGCGATCGAGCTCGAACACGCGACCGTCCCGCCGTACCTGTGCGCGCTGTACTCGCTCGACCCCGGCCGCAACGCCGAGGTGGTGCAGGTCGTCGGGAGCGTGTTCGCCGAGGAGATGCTGCACCTGGCACTCGCGGCCAACCTGCTCAACGCGGTGGGCGGCACGCCCAGGCTCCACACGCCCGAGCTGCTGCCGCCCCACCCGCGCCCGCTGCCGCACGGCGACCGGTCCGTGCAGGTCCACCTGGCGCCGTTCGGTGCGCAGGCGCTGGAGCTGTTCCTGCGCATCGAACAACCAGCGAGATCGTGGAGCAGGGCGAAGGCGCCGCCCGCACCGACGTGTGGGACGACGACCGGGACGTCTTCCACCCCGAGCGCGACGAGGTCGCGCACTTCTACCGCTTCCAGGAGCTCAAGCACGGTCGCCGCTACCAGGCAGGCGACACCCCGCAGTCCGGGCCGACCGGTGCGCCGATCGCCGTCGACCTCGACGGCGTGCTGCCCATGCGCATCAACCCGCGCACCGCCGACCACCCGGAGGGCAGCGAGGTCCGCGTCGCGCAGGAGCAGTTCAACACCACCTACTGCCTGCTGCTCTTCCAGCTGGAGGAGGCCTTCACCGGCAGCCCGTCCGGGCTCGGCGCCACCGTCGGCACGATGTACCAGCTGAAGGCCCAGGCACAGGCGTTGATGAAGATGCCCGTCGGGGGAGGGGAGACGGCGGGGCCGACGTTCGAGTACGTGCCGCCGGAGCTGCGGTCCTAGGGCAGGTCCACCTGCAGCGTCACGGTCCGGTTCAGCGCCGGGTCGCCGCCGGGGTGCGGGACGTCCGACTGCTCGGCCGACCGCAGGGCGAACGCTGTCAACGGCTTCCCGGCCGCGTCCGCCAGCACCTCGGCGGCGGCCGCTGCCCTGGCCACGGCGGTGGTGGAACCGCCGGTCGCCGGGCCGTCCGGGGTCGTCACGCCGTGGCCGAGCACGGTGACGCGGACGTCCTTGCCGCGCAACAGTTGTCCCCAGCTCTCCAGCTGCCGCCGTCCGTCCGGGGTGAGCGTGGTGCTGTCCGGCAGGAACATCCCGCGCAGGAACACCACGCGCACCCCGGTGCCGGAGGGTTCCAGGCGCACGTCCGGACTCGCCAGCGGCGGCAAGGCCGGTGCAGCAGCTGAAGAAGAGGCCGGCGGGCTCGTCGACGCCGGGATCGCCGCCGGGACGTCCGGCGAGACGCCGGGGCTCTCCGGTGAGTGCACCGCGAACGCCACGGCGGTCGCGGCAACGGCGGCGACGGCAGCGCACCACCGATCGCGGCCACCGGCATCGGCCGGGCCCGGCGCCTGCCGCGTGATGCGGCGATCAACCGCGTGCCCGCCAACGGGGCGTGGTCCGGCTCCTGGGCGAGCACCTCCGCCACGCGGCCTCGGCCGCGGCCAGGTCGCCGCGCTGGGCGTGCACCCTGGCCAGCAGGTCCAACGTGGCCGGATCGCGCCCGAGGTCCTCCAGGATGAGCCGCGCGTCGTCGTGCCTGCCCGCTCGGGCGAGGTCGGCGGCACGCGCCCGGTCGAGGTCACGGGCGTGTGCTGCGGCGGTCACCGCTGCCGTCCGTGGAAGCTGCGGACGCCGCCGGGGGAGCGTTCCTGTTCGCCGACGGGCCACAGGGCGCGCAGCTCCTGGTTGACCACCGGCAGGACGCGCCAGTTGGCCTCGGCCAGCGCCTGGTTGCCCTCGGCGACCAACGCGCGCGCCCGCACCGGCTGGGTCAGCTTCGGCAGGTTGGCGCGGAAGTGCTGGAACACGGCGATGTCGTAGGTCTCGTCGCGCTTCATCACCGTCGTGGCGAGGTGGACCGCCCTGCCGAGCAGCTCCTCGATCGCGGCGCGGTCGGGGTCGGCGCGCAGGTCGGCCGCGCGGCGCTCGATGTCGGCGAGCTCCAGGTGGTCGTCGGGGGCGGCGTTGCGGTCGAGCAGGGCCCGGCACTGCGCGATCTCCTCGTCCAGCTCGTCGAGCAGGGCGCGCAGCTCGCGTTCCTCCTCGACCTCGTCCAGCACGGCGTGGGCGTCGCGCAGCGTTGGTCCGCGGCCGCGCGCTGCCCTGGTCGGCGCGGCGGCACGCACCTCGTCGGCCAGCGCAGCACCTGTTCGTGCTCCAGCCGGTCGAGCTTGCGCCGGGCCTGCGCGGGCAGCCGCCGGTCCTCCTGCAGGCCGGCCAGCCTGCCGTGCACCTCGCGCAGCTCGCGTTCCAGCACCGCCGCGGTGGGCGGCTGCACGTGCGAGAGGTCGATCTCGGCCTCGAACTGCTCGTCCACCAGCGGAACGTCCGCGACCACGGTGACCCGGCGCGACTCGTCGACCTCGACGGTGATCTCGACCTCGCTGCCGGTCGGCAGGTCGATGCGGACGTCCTTCGGCCTGATCTCGATCAGCCCGATCCGCAGGTTGCGGTCGGCGCGGACGCGTTCGCCCTCGACCAGCGGGATCCGGATGACGGCGTCGGAGTCGGTGCGGTGCAACGGGATCGTGGTGTAGAAGGTGCTGGACATGGCGGCGGGCAGCCGGGCGCCCTTGCGCAGGATCGGCGCGAACGCCCCGTCCGCCTCGGCCAGTCCGAGCGAGTTGGTCAGCACCTGGCCGCCGAGCTCGTTCGTCACGTGCGTGATCGACGCGGTGGCCGGGTTCACCTTGCACCGCACGCCGTCGGCGTCGACCAGCAGCACGCTGAACGTCGACGTGGTCCGCTCGTCCACCTGGACCTCGGTGACGAACGTGCCCTGCGCGTCGAGGCCCACCTGGGGCGTGCGGAACGGCGGTGTGCCGTTCTCGTTGTCCAGCACGACGTGGAACCTCGTCCAGTCCTGCGCGGCCGTGCTCTCGAACCGGCCCTGCACCGGTACGACGTCCAGGCTGGTGGTGCGCGGGTAGCGCAGGTCGGCGGTGAACTCGCCCGCCACCGGCCGCGCCTTGGGGCGGTCCAGCGGCACGGTGCTCGCGAACACCGCGGCACCGCGCGCGACGACCGTGCTCGGGTCCTGGCTGTGGTCGAGCTCGATGCCCAGGCCCGCCTTCGGGTCGGCGAGGCGTTCCCGCAGACCCGGTGCCAGCGTGGTGCCGCCGACCAGCAGCAGCTTGTCGATGTCACCGACGCCGAGCCCGGCCTTGCCGAGCGCTTCGCGGCACAGGTTGATCGCGCGCAGGTAGTGCGGCTCGGCGACCCGGTCGACCTCGTCGCGCCGCAGCGTGTGGTCGAAGGCCACCTTCTTGCCGCCGACCTCCAGCTCGACGTCCACCTCGACGGCCGCGGAGCGCGACAACGCGATCTTGGCCCGTTCCGCCGCGTCCTTGAGCAGGGCGAAGTTGCTGCGCCACAACGGGTCCTGTCGGCGCAGGTCACGCAGTCCGAGCCCGGACTCCACGGCGGGCACGAGCAGGCGTTCGACGATCGCCCAGTCGATCAGCTTCCCGCCGAGGTGCGGGTCGCCCGCGTGGTCGAGCACGCGCAGCTCACCCTCGTGGGTGCTGACGATCGCCGAGTCGAACGTGCCGCCACCGAAGTCGAACACCATCCAGTACGCGTCGGTGCTCTCGTTCTGGAAGCCGAACGCGAACGCCGCGGCCGTCGGTTCCTGCACCAGCGGGCAGGTGACGAACCCGGCCAGCGCCGCGGCCTCGCCGGTGGCGTTGTTCTCGTGGAGGCGGAACGCGGCGGGCACGGTGATCACCGCGGCCGGCGGCGCCTCGCCGAACACGTGCGCGGCGTCGGCCCGCAGCGACCTCAGCACCTCGGCGGAGAGCTGTTGCGGTGTCATGGAAACACCCGCCTTGGGGAACCGCCTCGGCGCGCCGGCGAGCCCCATCTCCTGCTTGAACTCGATGTGCACGTTGTCCGGGTCGCTCGGGATGCGGTCCCGCGCGCTGCGTCCGACGTGCGTGACGCCCGGCTTGGGCACCCACACCGCGGACGGCGTGTAGTCCCAGCCCTCGTTGTTCTTGACCACCGCCACGCCGCCGTCGCGCACGACGGCCATCGCGCTGTTGGTGGTGCCCAGGTCGATGCCGAAGTCGATGGTGTCACGCACCGGTTTCCTCCAAGGTGTCACCGGGGTAGCCGACGATGACCTGCCCCATCTGGATGCGCCGGCCGGCCAGGTAGACCGACGGGCGGACGGTCTCGCGCACGACCTCGTGCCGCAGTGCCGGATCCGGTTGCATCGTCAGCACCTCCAGCGACAGGCCGGGGTGGAACGTGGTGCCGTCGTGGTCCTGCACCAGCAGACCGGCCTCGTCGAGAGCGCGCTGGGTCGCCTGCAGGTAGCGGCCGACCCGCTTGGCCTCGCGCGAGTCCTCCTCGGCGAGGCGGGCGAGCCGGCGCCGCGCCCGCCAGAGGTTGGTGGCGGCGTCGGCGAGGTCGCTCTCGGACAGCACCGGTTCGTCCTTTGTGGACTCCTTTGTGGGCTTGCCGGGCTGGGCGAGCAGGCTCGTGAGCGAGACCGGGTCGGGCCAGCTCGGTGCGGCGATCCGGAACTCGCGGTGGTGGCGGCGTTGCCCGCGCCAGGTCGGCCAGGTGCTCATCGGTGGTTCCGCCCATCGGCCACCAGCGCGTACACGAACGGCGACACCAGCGTGAAGGCCAGGCAGGACCACAGGAACGGTGCGAGCGCGGCGAACGGCAGCTCGCGGTAGGCCCACCAGCCGCCGACGAACGCGAGGCCGCCGACCACGAACGTCGTGACGTCACCCATCGACCGGTACCAGCCCGCGGTGATGACCCGCATCGGCAGCCAGGAGAACAGGACGGCCGCGACGACCGTGAGCCACGTCGGCGCGTCGAGCAGGCCGGACAGGAAGGCGGTCACCGCCGCGATGAACGCCGCGAACACCGCGAGGTTCGACGGCCAGCGCGGGGACAGCACGGGGTTCTGCCCGTGGGCCGGTTGCTGCTGGTCCCACCGCGGGGTCGGGGTCGTGGCGAGGTTGTCCTCGATGGTCGCGCGGTCGCTCTGCTCGACGACGAACGCCAGCGCCCGCCGCATCAGGGCGACGGCCCTGGGCAGGTCGGTCGTCTTCAACGCGAGCCCGCAGTTGTTCAGCATCACGGCGGTGCGGTTCCGTTGCCGGGCCGACCACCGGTAACGCGCGTGCGGCGCCAGTTCCTCCAACAGCTCCGCGAGCGCCGGCAGCTCGTCGACGCGGTCGGCCGCCGCCCGGTTCGCCGAGTCCACCAGCAGCGTGTGAACCTCCTCGACCAGCTCGTCGATCCGGCGGGAGGTCGGCGCCGCGGCGGTGCGGCGGGCGTCGTCGACCAGCGCGGCGGGCACGTCCCAGGTGTCGAGCAGACCCGCGAGCCGCGGCCGGGTGCCCGCCAGCGCCACCTGCGGCACCAGCAGCGCACCCGGCAGCGCCTGCCCCAGACCGGACACGGTGGACTCGTCCATCCTGCGGTCGGACAACACCTTCATCCGGTGCCGCACGTGGTCCCAGAACCGCGGGTGGTCCAGCGCGTCCATCCACGCGTCCGCCGCGTCGACCCAGAGGTCCTCGTCCGTCTCGGTGTCGAGGGCCTTCGCGTGCGCCTCGACCGCGTCGTCGTGCACCTCGTGCAGCTCCGCCGGGCAACCACAGGCGCCGGGCTCGCCCCACCACCAGAACAGCTCGTCCACCAGCCGGTGATCGGCCCGTTCCAACGCGTCGAACGCGGCACGAACCTCCTGCGCCGTGGGCGGTCGCGGCAACGCGAGCCGCCGGTCGCCGGGAACCGTGCCGCTGCCGAGCTCGAGCGCGCCGAGCAGCAGGTGGCGTTGCGCGCGGACCTGCGCGGGCTTCGCGTTCGTGGCCAGGCCGATGACGCGGAACGGGTTGCGCCGGTACAGGTCCGGCCCGGCGATCTCGCGCAAGCGGACCACGGCGACGCGGCTCCTGTCCTGGCTTGTGGGCATGTCCCGAACGCTATGGCTTCCGCGTCGCGCTTCGCGTCCCGCTGACCTCTTCCTGCCAGCGCACGGGAAGCCCACGACCGCAGCATGGTGACGCGTGCTGTGCGGCCACACCGACTTCGGCATCGACGTCCGCTGCGCCCACGGCAGTTCGGTGATCGCCGGCCGCGCCGGAACAGGGCTGTGGCAGGCGCCCGCGGGTGGTGCGGCGACCGCCTGGGGACAGGCCAGAGCGGCCACCAGAACAAGTGCCCGATCCTTACCACCAGCGCCACCAGCACGGCCCCGCCTGCCACGGCGAACGCGGCACCGCGGGTCCGCCGAACCCGTGCGCGACACCCCCCGCCGAGATCGCCTCGACCACGTCGTCGTACTCCGGCTCCGGCCACTCCAGCCTGCACGGCACCAGGTGCAGCACCTCGCCGTCGCACACCCGGTGCGTCGCCGGCGACAGTGCCGCGTCCAGCCCGGTGCCGTCGGTGCGGCGCAGCACCCAGCCGCCGTGCTCGGCGCCCGCGTCGGCGAGCCCGGCGTGGTCCGGCAGTCCCGGCACGACCTCGGCCAGCGGTGACCGTTGCGGCAACGCCATGTCGATGCGCCGGCCCGGTGCGGGGATGGTCAGCCTGACCAGCCCGTTGTCGTCATCGGTTCCTCGACCTCTCCGAGCGGCCACTTCCTGCCGTGGGGGCTCGGCCGCTCCGTCACCTGCCTACGATCACCGGACGTGGACCAGCGTCGAACCGGTTCGGCAGGTAGCGGCCACTCGGGAGGACCTCTCTAAGATGGAACCCGCGATGGGGACAGATCACGGGTTCGCCGACCTGGTGCCGCGCGGCACCGGGCCGAGGGCGACGGTCTACGCGGGCATCCACACCGTCACCGGCGAGGCCGTGGCGCTCAAGGTGTTGCGCGCCAAGCTGCCGCGCCGCACCCGCACCGAGGTCGAACGCGAGCTGGCCCGCCTCGCGCCGCTCAAGGACCAGACGGCCGTGCTGGTGGCGGACGTGGTGGAGGACGTGGGCGACCGCACGGCGTTGCGGATGGAGCTGTGCACGCAGTCGCTGACCGACGTGGTCGAGCAGGAGGGCCCGCTGCCGGTCGCGGAGGTGATCGCGCTCGGCCGCACACTCGCCGAGGCGCTCGCGGCGGCCCACGAGGCGGGCATCGTCCACGGTGGCGTCACGCCCGGCAACGTGCTGTACCGCCCGTCCGGTGAACCGGTGCTGGCGGACTTCGGCGTGACGCTGCGCCGGGCGTTCCCGCACGAGGGCGGCGACGGCGTCGACTTCCTCGCACCGGAGACCCTCGAACACGGCGCCGCCGACGAGCGGTCCGACCTCTACGGCCTGGGCGCCGTGCTGTACCTGGCACTCTCGGGGCTGTCGCCGCACCCGGCCCGCCTCGGCGAGCACCCGGACGACCGCAAGCTCCGCGTGCTCGGCTCGACCGTGCCGCGCCCCGACCGGCCGGACCTGCCCGACGAGCTCGCCGAACTGGTGCGCGCGCTGCTCGCCAAGGACCCGGTGATCCGCCCCGAGAACATCCGTGACGTGGCGACCTGGCTCGGCAGGCTGTCCGCGCCGAGCCCGTCGGCGGCCGAGTTCGGCGACTTCGCCGGTCTGCCCGCGGTGCCGCGCCCGCCGGTGCCGCGCGGTGTGCCCGTGCTGGTGTCCTCGCCTGGCACGACCGCGAACAAGCACCCGGCGTTGCCGGTGATCGGTGGTGCCGTCGGCCTGCTCGTCGTCGTGGCGCTCGGCGTGTTCCTGATGAGCAGCGATCCCGTCGTGCGCGGCGACGCGCCCACGACGGCTCCGGCACCGCCGTCCCCGGCCAAGGCGGTCCTGCTGCAGCTGGTCGACCCCGTCGACCACGTCGACTACGTCGACCTGCAGTGGGAGAGCCAGGAACAGCTGGAGTTCGCCGTCGTCGTCGCGGCCGAGGGAGAGCAGCCCAAGGTCATGCGCGCGCAGCAGAACCGTTCGCTGAAGGTCGAGGTCGACCCGACCCGCAAGTACTGCTTCCTCGTGCAGGGCACCGACGGCTTGCACGTCTACGAGAGCAAGCCGAAGGCGTTGCGCGGCGCCACCTGCAAGCTCTGAGCCAGGCCGCCAGGGCGTGTCCCGTGAGTCCGTTCGATGAGAGTCACGGTCGAGAGTCCCGGCCCTCGGCCGCGACTGTCGCGGACGAGACTCACGGGACACGCCCTAGGACCGCAGCGTGCGCGGGTCCACCGCGGCCCGCAGCCGTGCCGGCCAGCCTCGTGCGCGCAACCCCCGCCGCACCACGCGCACCGCGGCCCACGTCGTCCCGGACCTGCGGCCCGGCGTGGCACCCGACCACATGGCGAAGTCCACCGCCGCCGCGAGCGACCGCATGCCGTCCGCACTGGCCGGCAACCCGGCACCGGCAGCGGCGCCGGCCACCTCCAACGGCGTCATGCCCACCGTCAGCGGCACCCGGTGCTCGCGCAACCGGTCACGCGCCTCCAGCCACGCACCGTGCACCGCCGCGGTTCCCGCCTTGCGCCGCCGCCGGTGCGCCCTGACCCACTTCGCCACCGGCACCCCGGCGAGCCACACCAGCAGCAACATCCCCAGCGGGACCAGCACGGCACCGAACGGGAACGGCCGCGCCGGGCCGGTTTCGCCCTGAGCGGGTTGTCCCGGTGCCACCGGCGGGTCCTGCGGCGCGGGAGGCAGCCGGTCGCGCGCGTTCTGCGTCGCCGCGATCAGCCCGGAGTCCTTCCCGGCGCCGCGGGTCGCCGCGCCCGCCGGGTCCAGCGGCACCCAGCCGACCCCGGCGACCGCGACCTCCGGCCACACCAGGACGTTCTCGTTGGTCACGACGTACTCCTCGCCGGACTTCCGCTCCGGCGTGCGGTACCCGACGACGAGCCGGGCCGGGATGCCCAGGATCCGCGCCAGCACCACGTACGCGGCGGCGAACTGCTCGCTGGTGCCCTCGGAGGTGTCGAGCAGGAACCGGCGCAGCTGCGGCCAGCTGTGCCCGCCGGCGCCGTCGACCCGCCGGTAGTTCTCGCGCAGGAACCGTTCCAGCCGCAACGCCGAGGTGAAGCTCGACCGCACCCCGTCGACGGCCTTGGTGGCGAGCTCGGCGACACCGGGCGGTGGCGTGCCGACGCCGTCCTGCCCGCCCAGCCGCGGGTCGACCGCGAACCCGTCGAGCGACTCGCCCACCTCGGGTTCCCACCAGCTCAGCCCGTAGGCGGTGGCCGTCCCCTGTGGACTCTGCGCGAGCAGGCTGCCCTCGTTCTCCTCGACCAGCGGGTCCGCCCCGGTCACCGCGGCGGGCCACGGCCGGCTCGGCAGCCACCTGGTCCCGTTCTCGCGCAGGCTGATCACCGCGTCCCTGCGGGTCGTCGGCACGTCCAGGTCGGGCGCGGGCAGCTCGGTGCCCAACCGGCGGTAGCGGCTGCCCGCCGACCAGGTGACGCCGTCGTAGGTGTCGAGCACGACGACCGGCCACCGGTCCGGCAGGCACTGCTCGCACGACGGCCGCACGCTGAACACGGGGGCGTCCGGGTGCGCCCGCCGGCTCGCGACCTCGTCGAGCGGACTGGTCATCCGCGCCGACACCGGCACGAGCCGGTCCTGCTTGAGCGAGTAGGCGGGACCGGGCAGCGGCACGAGCAGGCCGACCACCACGACGACCGCGGTGACCACCAGCGGCGCGGGCAGGAACGCCGGCACGGACTGGTGCTCGTCCGCCGGCCGGTACAACGCGAACAGCCCGGCGGCGACGGCGACGTACCCGAGCACCGCCAGCACGGCGGCGAGCCCGGTGAGCGCGCCGAACAGCTGGCTGAGCACGACCACGAGGAAGCTGGGCACCAGCGCGAGAACGGGTTTCTCGAGGCGCAGCACGATCTCCACGCCGAACACGCACGCCACCAGCACCAGCAACGGCACGAACAGCAGCAGCTGCGCGTCCGGCCGGGCGGGCCAGGTGGACTGCAGGGTGAGCTGCCAGGAGTCGGTGACACCGTCGGCGAGCAGGGAGAAGGTCGTGCCGGTGGGCAGTCCGGCCACCGTCGTCGGGAACAGCAGCACCTCGACCACGGCCACCAGTCCGGCGAGCGCGACGACGAGCGGCCGCCAGGTCACGAGCGACCTGGCCAGCACCGCGGTCCCGGCAGTCACCACGGCGACGACCGCGATGACCGGGAGCAGCGCGCCCACCCCGAAGACGGACGCGAAGCACAGCCCGGCGATGGCGGCGGCGAGGACGACCAGCGCGACCGGCACACGGTCTTTCACGACCGCACCTCGTTCCACGATTGCACGAGCGCGACCGGCACCCGCCGCCTCACGTCCGCACCTCGGTCCTCAGCCCCACGAGCGCGATCGGCACCTGCCACCTCACGTCCGCACCTCGTTCCACATGCCCACCAGCGCGGCGGCGTCGGCACCGGCCAGCACCCGAGCCCCCGGTACGTGCCCGGCCTGCCCCAGCGCCAGCAGGAAGATCGACGAGTACCGCGACCGCAGCCCGGACAGCTCCGAGACGTCCGCCGCCCCCGACGTCACCACCGCGAGACAACCACCCTGGTGCCGCACCGTCGACAGCAGCGTCACGGCCTCGGTGCTCTGCTGTTGCAGGCAGAGCTGGTCGAGCAGCTGCCGCGCGGCGAGCGGGCCGCCCGAGGTGGCGACGTCGATGCCGCACGACGTCAGCAACCGGGCGTGGTGCCCGGCCAGCGCGGCGGACCGCAGCAGTGAGGCGGCTACGTCGACCGCCTCCTCGAAAGCGCTTTCCCCCAGCACCGGCGCGCGGGTGTCGAGCAGCACGGTGAGCCGGGGCTGGTCGGGGTCGGCGGCCTCCTTGACCATCAACCGGCCGGTCCGCGCGGTCGCCTTCCAGTGGATGTCGCGCACCTGGTCGCCCGGCAGGTACTCGCGCAGCTCGCGCAGGTCCAGCGACCCGCGCAGGCGGTCGTTGGACCGGCCCTCGTGGTGGTGCCGCGGGAAGCCGCCGGTTCGCGCGAGCGCCGGGTACGACCGCGGGTGCACCCACAGCGTCACCGTGTCGCCGACCGTCAAGCTGTTGCGCGCCAAGCCGAACGGGTCGGTGCGCGACAACGTCAGCGGACCCACCGGCATCCTGCCGCGCACCGGCGTCGGCAGCTGGTAGTCGTACGGCCGCGACGTGTCCGGCGCCAGCCCGTGCACCTGCACCGTGCGGTGGAACCCGCCGGCCACGTCCACGGCGAGGAACCCGCGCTGCCACCTCGCCGAGGCGTTGCGCACCTTCAGCTTCCCCAACGCCTGCGCACCCCGTTCGACCCGGTCCGGGTACACGTCCCGGGTCACCTCGACGTCCACCCGCCGGAACGTCACCAGCACCGCCGCCCCCACCGCCACCAGCCCGGCCAGCGCCAGCAGCAGGAACAACGGGTACCGCCCCCACCACCCGGCCGCGCCCAGCCCCAGTGACACCACCAGCACGGCGGTGCCCCGCACGGTCAGCCTCATGGTCTAACGGCTCGCCGCGCTCATCGCGGGCGCCGGGGTGGTCGCGAGCACCTCGGTCACGACGTCCGCCGCCGACCGCTGCTTCAGCTCGGCCTCCGCGGTCAGCACCAGCCGGTGCGCGAGCGCGGGGACGGCGACGTGCTTGATGTCGTCGGCGGTGACGAACGACCGTCCCGCGGTGGCCGCCAGCGCCTGGCCCGCCCGCACGAGGGCGATGCTGCCGCGCGGGCTCGCCCCGAACCGCACCGAGGCGTGGATCCTGGTCGCCGCGCAGAGCCGCGCCGCGTACTCGCAGATCGCCCCGTCCACGAACAGGCCGCGGACCTCGGTGATCGCCTCCACGAGCGCGGCGATCTCGACCACGGGCTGCAGCCGGTCGGCGGTCATCCCGGTGCAGGCGTTCATGATGATCGACACCTCGTCGGCCACGTCCGGGTAGCCGACCGACAACCGCAGCAGGAACCGGTCGAGCTGGGCCTCCGGCAGCCGGTAGGTGCCCTCCATCTCGATCGGGTTCTGCGTCGCCACCACCAGGAACGGCGACGGCACGTCGTGCGCCACCCCGTCCACGGTGACCCGGCGCTCCGACATCACCTCCAGCATCGCCGACTGCGTCTTCGGCGTGCCGCGGTTGATCTCGTCGGCCACCACGACGTTCGCGAACACCGCGCCGGGGTGGAAGGTGAACTCCTCGTCCTTCTGGTGGTAGACGGTCACCCCGGTGATGTCGCCGGGCAGCAGGTCGGGGGTGAACTGGATGCGGCTCCAGCTCCCGCCGATGCTGCGGGCGAGGCACCGCGCGAGCGTCGTCTTGCCCAGTCCCGGCACGTCCTCGACGAGCAGGTGGCCCTCGGCGAGCAGCGCGACGACGGCCAGCCGCACGACGTCCTGCTTGCCCCTGATCACCAGCTGGACGTTGTCCGAGATCGCCGAGAACACCGCGGCCGCGCGCGTCTGGTTCATTCTGTCCACTCCAGGCGGTTCGATTCGACTCCACCGGCCGTGACCCACACCGTGTGGCCCGCGCCGTGGTAGAAGAAGGCGTTCAGCACGGCATTGCCGTCCGCGTCAGTTCTGAGGCTGTGGCCGGGGTTCGAGTAACCCGAGTCCGTCGAGTGCGGGTCCACCTTGTACTGGGTGTTCGGCTTGAACCCGGTCATGAGGATGTGCATCCAGTAGCAGTTCTCGTGGTCGCACCTGGGTGCGATCGGGCCCTTGGTCAGGTCGATCTTCGGGACCCGTTTCGGCGGGGCGGCGTTCGCCGTCGCGGGCGTGCCGCGGCCCGCGCTGTTCTGCGCCACCACGGTGACCGTGAACGGGTGGTCGGCGCCCTGCCAGATGCCCCTGATCACGTAGGTGAAGGCGGTGCCCGGCACCGAGTCCGTGCCCGAGCGGCCGCCCTGGCTCGTCCACGAGATGTGGTACGCGGTCACGGGAGCACCGTTGGCGGGCGCGGCACCCCACGTCACGGTCGCGTCGACCTGCTGGGGCGTGATCGCGATGGCGAGGTTCGGCGGCATGCCGGGCGAGGTGACCGGGATCGGCGGTGGCGTCCGGACCGGCGGTTGCGCCTGCGGCGGTGGCTGGGCTTGGTTGGTGCGCGTCTGCGGTGGTGGCACGGGCCTGCCGGTGTTCGGAGGGGGGACCGGCCGGTCTGCGTTGGTGTCGGCGGGCTTGGTCGTGGTCGGTTGCACCGGTGGCGGCACCGGCTTCCTGGACTCCTCGGGCTTGGCGCCGACGACCGGCACCGGCTGCATCGAGCCGTCCTTGTCCACGACCACGACGTGCTTGCCCTCGGAGCCGTCGACGTACACGCGCGCGTCCTCGCCGCGGACCAGCTCCGGCTTGCCCTTCTCCTGCGGGATCGCCGCGGAGTGCCGCTGCCGGCCGCGGTTGTCGTAGGTGCGCACGGAGTTGCTCTTGTGGTCGAGCAGCACGACGGAATCCCCACTGACCGACGGGCTGTCGTACTCACCGTCCGGGAGCTGGACGGTCTCGGCGGGAGGACGCTGCTCGGCCAGCGCGCCCTTGTCGTCGACCCGCGCCTCGACGAGGTGCATGCGGCGACCGGCCGGATCGAGCACGGCGACCCGGCCGGCGGCGTCCACGGGCGCGATCCGCGCGTTCGGCGGGGCGTCCACGCCGAGCTTCACCGCGGTGCCGAGTCCCTTGCCCTCGACGACGCTCATCGAGTCGGCGGTGGTGTCGACGAACACGACCCGGTCGCCGGCGACGGTGAGGCCGCCGGTGTGGCCGGCCGGTGCGACGGTGGGGCAGTCCAGGTTGGTCGCGCCGCGCGCCAACCGGCAGATCGCGCCGGAGTCGGTGCGGTGCACCCACACCGTGCCGTCGCTGGTCGACACGGGCGACCCGACCGGGCCTCCCGCGTCGAAGACCTGCGGGTCGAGGCCGAGGCGCACGATCCGGCCGCTCTGCCGGAAGACCGAGTAGGCCCCGCCGGCGGCCTGGACCGGCACCGACCGCTCACCCTTGACGGGCGCGGGCACGGTCGCCTCCACGGACAACGTCGACTTGCCGAAGATCGTGACGTCGTCGGAGCCGACGACGTAGCCGTGGGTCTCGTCCTGCACGACCTGGCTGCCGGGGGTGAGGCCGGGAACGGACACCTGCGTGTCGGGCTTCTTGGTCGAGCCGTCCACGCGCACCACCAGCCCGAGCTCGGGGTTCGCGACCCAGTGCCCGGACGGGATGAACTCGAGGCCGGGCACCTGCTTCACCGCGCCGGTCAGCGCCAGCGTCACGGCTGCGACGACGGCGACGACCAGCCCCACCAGCGGCCACCGGGAGTGCTTGCGCTCGCTCACGGTACGAAGAGTAACGACGTCGGTACAGGAATCATTCGGGATCGGTACATTTCACGACCGCCCGGTGGGCAGGACGATCTCGAAGATCGCCCCGCCGGTCTCCGAACGGTAGATGCCGAGCGTGCCGCCGTGGGCGTGGGTGATCCGCTGCACGAGGTGCAGGCCGAGGCCGGTCGAGCCGCCGCCGCTGGTGAAACGCCGCAACGCCCGCTCGGCGGTGGCCGGGTCGAGTCCCGGTCCTTCGTCGGCCACGACGACCCGGCCGCCGCCGACGCTGACGTGCACGACCGCGGCGGTGCCGGGCCGGTGGCCGTGCTGGACGGCGTTGCCGATCAGGTTCTCGACCGCGCGGCCGATCATGTCCGGGTCGGCGTCCACCCTGGTCGGCACGGACGTGAAGGTGATGCGCGCGCCCTCGGCCGGGATGTCCTCGACGACGGCGGCGACGAGCTGGTCGAGCTGCACGGACTGGACGTCGAGCTGCTGCACGCCCGCCTCGAACTTGGCGTGCATGAGCTGCGTGCCCACGATGCCGCCCATCCGCTTGGACAACCGGACGATGCGCGGCAGGACCTTGCCCATGCTGCCGGGGTTGCGCATGGCGGTGTCCGCGAGCGCCCGCAGCCCGGTGACCGGCCGTTTCAGGTCGTGCGCGATGCCGTTGAGCATCTCCTCGTGCTGCTCCAGCGCGGTCGCGGCGGGTTTGATCGCGAGTCCGGACAGGACGTGGCCGGTGCCGCCGAGGGCGGCGATCAGGATCACGCAGCCCAGTGCGACCAGCAGCACCCGCCGGTCGTGCTCGTCCTTCTCCCGCTGGGCGTCGGCGTGGGCCACCACCGCGCCGACGTACGGGCCGTTGGCACTGGTGAACGGCTGGGCGTAGGCCCGCACGAGAGTGCCGTCGACGGCCCGCACGTACGCGCTCTGCGGCTGGCGCTCCCGCACCGCGTCGGCGGCCAGTCCGCTCAGCACGGCCAGGTCCACGTCCACGCACGACACCCCGCTGAGGTAGGGCTCGAACTGCCCGCGGCCCGCCGGGAGCACCGCGAACTGGGGGCACTCGACCGTGATCGAGTCGCCGAACAGGCCGCTGGTGTCGAGCCGGTCGCCGGTGAACTCGAGCTGGCGCGCCACCAGCGGGGGAACGCGGCGCAGGTCGGCGTCGACGGCTTGCTCGCCCTTCTGCTCAGCGAGGTCGAGCATGAGCCACGCGACCAGCAGCAGCCCGGCCGCGTTCAACGCCGTGAACACCCCGGTGAGCAGCCACCTCAGCCCACGCAGCCGGGCCGCGGCCCCCGTGGTCACCGGTGCGCCTCCAGCCGGAACCCCACCCCGCGCACGGTGTGGATCAGCTCCGGTTCGAGCAGCTTCTGCCGCACCCGCTTGACGACCTGGTCGACCACGTTGGACATCGGGTCGGTGCTGGCGTCCCAGCAGTGCTCGATCAGCTCGGAGCGGCTCACTTGTGGCTCAACGTGCTCCGGCGCGCAGTCGACCTCCAGGTCCGCGTGGCGCAGCACCGACGGCCGCGCCCGCCCGGCGCGGCGGCACATCGCCTGCACGCGCGCGGTCACCACGGCCATGTCACACGGCTTGACCACGTAGTCGTCGCCACCGTGGTCGAACCCGGCCACCCGGTCGCCGACGCTGTCGAGCTGGGTCAGGAACAGCACCGGTGTCGCCCAGCCCTCCCGCCGCCTGCGGTGCACGTAGGTGATCGAGTCGCCGTCGGGCAGCAGCCGGTCGAACACGACGCAGTCGTAGTCGTTGTCCCGCAACGCCCGGTCCGCACCCGCGATGTCCTCGGCGTCGTCCACCGCGAACCCGGCGGCCTCCAGCTCGACCACGAGCGCGACGCGCGTGTCCTCGTAGTCCTCGACGAGCAGCACGCGTGGAATGACCCCTCCCGCCGGTCGTGTCATCAAATCCTCATGTGGTCGCGGAGATGGTAGGTGGCGTGACACCGATGACCTTCCACGTGCCCGGCCCGCTCGAGGCGCACACCGCCACCGACGCGGTCGTCGAACTCGGCACCCGCAAGGCCGGGACGGTGCTGGCCGTGCTCCTGCTGCACCCTAACGCCTGGCTGCGCACCGACGAGATCGTCCGCGCGACGTGGCCGGAACATGCCGTGCCCGCGGCGGCGAAGGCGAACCTGACGACGTACGTGTCCCAGCTGCGGTGCGTGCTGCCGTCCTTCGGGTCCGGCAACCGCATCGAGGCCCGGTCCGGTGCGTACCGGCTGCGGGTGGGACGGGGTGAGGTCGACTCGGACCGGGCGTTCGAGCTGGCGGCGGCCGCGCGGGCGGCGATGTCGGCTGGTGATCACGGGGCGGCTCTTGTGTTTCTGGAGGACGCGCTGGCGTTGTGGCGGGGAAGGCCGTTCGAGGGCGCGGACGTGGCGGACGTGGTGGGGCGACTCGACGGGCTGCGTCTCGACCTGGTGGAGGGGCTGGCCGAGGCGCAGCTCGCTCTTGGCAGGCGGGGTGAGGCGCTTGCGGCGTTGCGGGAGCTGACTGTTCAGGACCCGTTGCGGGAGGGGGCTTGGACGCTGCTGGGGCGGACGTTGGTCGCGACGGGCCGGCGGGGCGGGGCGGTGGCGGCCTGTCGGGCGGCGGGGTGCTGGCCGACGAGCTCGGGTGGAGCCGGGCCGGAGCTGGCCGGGCGCTCGGGGTGGGTGCGGGAGCTGCCGGCGGACGTGGCGGTGTTGGCGGGCGGACGGAGAAGCTCGCCGCGCTGCTGTCCTCGGGCGGCGGGTTGGCTGGGTTCGGTGGGCGCGGTCGTCGGGCAGCGGGGCGGCGTTCTGGCGCCGGATCCGTGGTGCAGTCCGGTTTCCGGCTCGCCGGGTTCGACGGGCAGACGCCTGGACCTTGCTGCCGAGCTGCTCGACGCGGCACCGGGCGTGGCGCTGACGGCGGCCGTGACAACGGAACCCGCCGGCGGTGCCGCGCTCCGCGTCGCCGCCACCACGCACGCCGCGATCACCGCCGCGGCAGCCGAGCTCACGCACGTCGCCGCACACCGCGGGGTGCGGCTGGAACGACTCGACGGACGGCACGCGAGCGCGGTCGCCGCCACCTTGCCCATTGGAGGGGGATCACTGTGAACACGCTGTCCTTGGTGCGCTCCGACTCGTCCGCGAGCGTGGGCGTGGAAGCGAAGCTGGCGTCGGCCACCAGCGAGGTGATGATCGCCAGGTCGCTGACCGGCCGGCCGGTGCTGTTCCGCCAGGCCGATCACGACAACCTGCGCCGCGGCGTGCGCTACCGGGTGCTGGTGCCCGACCGCGCCCGCACCGCCCACGGCGTCGCGGCCAAGCTCGGTGCGCTGGCGCTGGCCGGAGCGGACATCCGGACGGTGCCGAAGGTGCCGTTGGACGCACTGGTCGTCGACCGCAGGCTGACCGTGCTGCCCGCCGAGCGGCACGACTCGGTCGCCGCGTTCGAGCTGCCCAGCGTCGTCACCACGACGGTCGAGCTGTTCGAACGCATCTGGCAGGACGCGGTGCCGTTCACCGCGGCCGTGGCGTCGGCGGGTGAGGTGACGTTGCGCGAACGCGAGCTGCTCACGCTGCTGTTCGCCGGCTGCACGGACGAGGCGGCTGCGACCCGGTTGAACATCTCGGTGCGCACGGTCCGCCGCACGGTGTCCCAGCTGATGGACCGGCTGGGCGCGCGCAGCCGGTTCCAGGCCGGTGCCAAGGCCGCCGACCGCGGCTGGCTGCTGGAGCACGCGAGCTGATCCGCTACCGTCGGTCACTGTGCGGGTACTGGTGACCGAGGACGACGACGACATCCGGTTCGCGGTGGAGACCTCACTGCGGGGCGCGGGTTTCGCCGTCGACGTGGCCACCGACCTGCCGGCGGCCGACGAGGCGCTGTTCGTGAACACCTACGACTGCGTGGTCTTCGACCGGGTGCTGCCGTCCGGTGACGCGCTGGACTACGTCAAGCAGCGCCGGATGGCCGGGTGGGGTGCCGCCGTGCTGTTCCTCACCGGCATCGACAACCCGGTCGAGGGCCTGCCCTACGGCGACGACTACCTGGTCAAGCCGTTCGCCATGCCGGAGCTGATCGCACGGGTGCGCAGCCTGTGCCGGCTGACCGCGGTCGCGCCGCCGCCGGTGCTGCGCCACGCCGGCCTGGAGCTCGACCCGGGCCGGCGCACCGCGACCCGTGGTGGGCGGCCGGTGAGCCTCACGGTCAAGGAGTTCACGGTGCTCGAACGGCTCGTGCTCGCCGGTGGGCAGGCGGTGCGCCGCGACGACCTGATCGCGGCGGCGTGGGACGCCGAGGTGCGGCCGAGCTCGAACGTGCTGGACGTCGTGATCACGGCGCTGCGCCAGAAGCTCGGTCCTCCCGCGGTGGTGCTGACCGTGCGCGGCGTCGGCTACCGCTGCGGCTGACCTCCAAGGTGGGCCTTCGCGGCTGGGCCGGCCGGAAGCGGTCACCTGGCCCGTTCGCGGCAGTGACCCGAGCAAGCTGAGTCCGACCAGGACTCAGCGCGCGCGGGAGGCAGCGTGGAAACACAACGGGTGCTGTTGGCGTGAGTGATCGAGGGCCTCCTGGCCAGCCGGTGCAGATGCCGCACCTTCGTCACCCCCGGCCGCGGCCGGGGCGTTCCGCCGGAACGGCGCTGGGGCATCATTGCGTTCATGTCTGCGTCCCCATCAGGTGATCTGACGGCTGAGCACGCGCGGGACGCCGTGGTGGCGTGCGGCATCTACGTCGACGGCGTCCAGCTGCCCGGCCACTTCTCACCCGCCGGTGCGGTCACCGAGATCCGCGAGCGCGGCACCGGGTTCGTCTGGATCGGGCTGTTCGAACCGGACGAGGAGCAGATCAGGGACGTGGCCGACGCGTTCGGCCTGCACCCGCTCGCGGTCGAGGACGCCGTGCACGCCCACCAGCGCCCGAAGCTCGAGAACTACGGCGACAACCTGTTCATGGTGTTCAAGACGATCCGCTACGTCGAGCACGAGTCGCCCACCACCACCAACGAGATCGTCAAGTCCGGCGAGATCATGGTGTTCCTCGGCAAGGACTACGTCGTGACCGTGCGCCACGGGTCGCACTCCGAGCTGCACGACGTGCGCCAGGCGCTCGAAGACGACCCGGAACGGCTGGCGGTCGGCCCGGCCGCGGTGCTGCACGACATCGCCGACCGGGTCGTCGACAACTACCTGGAGGTCGTCGAGCTGTTCCAGAACGACATCGACCTGATCGAGGCCGCGGTGTTCGAACCGCGCAGCACCATCGGCGTGACCCAGATGTACCTGGTCAAGCGGGAGATCCTGGAGCTGCGCCGGGCCGTGATGCCGCTCGCCGGCCCGGTGCGCAAGCTCGCCGAGGGAGGGTGCAGCTCGCTGGTGCCGGAGGAGGTGCGGTCCTACTTCCGCAACGTCGACGACCACCTGACCACGGTGAACGAGCGCGTCACGTCGTTCAACGAGCTGCTCACGACGCTGGTCGACGCGACACTGGCGAAGGTGTCGTTGCAGCAGAACAACGACATGCGCCGCATCTCGGCGTGGGTCGCGATCGTCGCGGTGCCGACCATGGGCGTCGGCGTGTACGGCATGAACTTCGACTACATGCCGGAACTGCGGTGGAAGTACGGCTACCCGATGGTGATGTCACTGCTCCTGATGATCTGCCTGCTGCTGTACCGCCTGTTCAAACGCAACCGGTGGCTCTGAAACACACACTGATCCCATCGTGGTACCCCCTGGCGCGGGAGCGGCCTGAACCGACCGTCCACACCGGATACTCCGTCGTGGACTGTTCGTGGCCCGACCAGGAAGACCCCACGATGACCACCGCGGAAATGCTGCTGCGCCTCGGCACGGGCGTCGGCCTCGGCGCACTGATCGGCATCGAACGCCAGTACCGCGCCCGCATGGCCGGCCTGCGCACCAACGCGCTCGTCGCCGCCGGCGCCACCCTGTTCGTGCTGCTGTCGGCCCACGGTTTCACCGGCGACACCGCCGACCCCACCAGGGTCGCCGCCCAGATCGTGTCCGGCATCGGGTTCCTCGGCGGTGGCGTCATCCTCCGCGAGGGCCTCACCGTGCGCGGCCTGAACACCGCCGCCACGCTCTGGTGCTCCGCCGCCGTCGGCGCGCTGGCCGGTGCGGGCCTCTACCTCGAAGCCGTCGCGGGCACCGTCGTCGTGGTGGCCGTGCACCTGGTGCTGCGCCCGCTCGGCCGCGTGGTGGACCGCCGCCCGGAGACCGGCGACGAGGAACCGGTCACCTACACGTTCCTCGCCGTGGCCAGGGACGACGCCGAGGCCCACGTGCGCACGCTGCTCGTCCAGGCGCTGGCCCGCACCGACTTCGCCCTGCAGTCGGTCGAGAGCACGAACGCCGACCGCGGCGGCCTGGTCGAGGTGAGAGCCGCGCTGACCGCGGAGCACCGCGACGACAAGCAGATGGAGTCGGCGGTCAGCCGCCTGTCGCTCGAACCGTCGGTCACCAGCGTGCGCTGGCGGGTCCACGCGCCGAGCGAGCTCCGCGACGACGAGGACGGCTGACCGCCTGTCGTTGATCGTGGAAATACTTCCTGTGACGATCTCATCCGATCATGCGACCCCTGTCCGGTATGAATCTCCCCTTCCGCTGGGTGCGAACGTCAGCGCAGGAGTAACGGTTGTCGCCCGTTCAGCTGGTCAATTGCAAAAAGGTTTTTCGGCCCTTCGCCCGGTTACTCCGCAACGGCGGAGTCACGGTTCTGACTGGAGGGGATGACTCCACGTCCGAATGTTGTCGTCGAAAGGAAAACCATGCGCAAGAAAGTCAAAGGTGGCCTTCTGGCCGCTGCGATGGCTGGTGGTCTCGTTCTGACCGGCGGATCGAACGCAAGTGCCGACATCGACGCCTTCCTCCCGTTCGAGGCCGGCATCTCGGGGCACCCGTTGTCGGGGGAGATGCTCGCCTACCACCTGCTGACGTCGTCTGACCAGGACGAAGACGACGATGAGAACGAGACCGCCACCGCGGACGACGAGGGCGCGGAGGTCCACGCGCTCGGGGACGACGAACCGGCCCACCACTGGGACGACGATGACGATGACGACGAACCGGCGTCGCATTGGGACGACGATGACGACGACACGCACGTCGACACGAGCGCCGAGGCGTCGGCTGTCGGCGGCAACGGCGCGGCGTCTGGTGAGGCCGGCGACGCGGAAAGCCACAACCTCGCCGTGTCGGGTGATTCCGGTGATTCCGAAGAATCCGGTGACACCGGTGACAACTCCGCCCTGCTGATGTGCGTGCGGGCATATTGCCTGACCGGTGTGGGTTCCGGCGACTCCGGCGACACCGAGACCGGTGACACCGGCAACGCGAGCAACCACAGCGTCACCGCGGGCGGCAACTCCGGCCACGGCGGCCACGGCGGCGACGCCGACGCCGCCGCGGAGAACGCGACGGCAACCGAGTCGGAGGACGACGAGGACAGCGACAACGACACCAGTTCGACCGTCGAGTCAGACGCCCAGGCGTCGGCCACGGGCGGTCACGGCGCGCCGTCGGGGGAGGGCGGCGACGCTGAGAGCACGAACGTCGCCGTTTCCGGCGACTCGGGTGACTCCGGTGAGTCCGGCGACACCGGCCACAACTCGGCCATCGTGATGTGCGTGCAGGCCAGCTGCATCACCGGCGTCGGTTCCGGCGACTCGGGCGACACCGGCACGGGTGACACGGGCGACGCGAGCAACCACAGCGTGACCGCGGGCGGCAACACCGGGCACGGTGGCCACGGCGGCGACGCCGAGGCTGACGCGTGGACGACCTACGTCGGCGACCACAGCGACGACGACGATGACGAGAGCGACGACTGACATCTCCTCACAGGCGTGACCACGGGCGGGACCGGACGGTCCCGCCCGTGCGCTGTGTCCGGGCACTCGTTCCGTTGTGCGCCAAGGACTTCGGGACGACCAGTGCCGGGGCTTCGGGACGACCAGCGCCGATGCTAGGCGGGTCGGCCGAGGTGAGCCCGAGGCGGTGACCGACGAGTTGCGCCGCGCAGCCGGCCGAGGAACGCCTCGACCGCACCGCCGCACCGCCGCACCGCCGCACCGCCGCACCGCCGTTGCCGCGCCGACCGCACCGCCGTTGCCGCGCCGCCGACCGCACCGCCGCTGCCGCGCCGACCGGCCTGCTCGGCGAAGCCGGTCGGTCAGCCCTCCTCGACCTGCTCCTCCTCGACCCGCGGCAGGCGCCCCCAGGTCAGCTTCACCTTCAGGTGCCCCTCCACCCCGGTCTTGGCGATCACCGCCCCGGCCTCGGCGTTCAGCTTCACCCCGAACTCCACCTGCACCTCGTCCGGCCGCACCTCCATCTCGCGGAAGCTCGCCAGCGCGGTCGAGGCGGCCACCCTGACCTGGCGCATGGCGTCCTCCAGCGACGCCGCGGCCGACCGGATCACGTTGCCGCCGCGCGACACCGGTGAGATCTCGGGCCCGTCGGCGGTCACCTCCACCAGGACCACCTCGTCGTCGGGCAGGCGGAAGCTGATCAGCTCGGGCACAGGTCTCCCTCGTGGGCGTCTTTCGGGACGGACTTCTCGACGTTCTTGTCGTTCTCGGGGTCGGCGAGCACCGCGCACAGCCGGTCGACGAGCTCGCCGGTCTCCAGGCGCGGGCGGTCGGTGAGGGTGTCGGTGTGGCGGCGCAGCGGCGGTGGTTCGTCGCGGTGGGGGAGGACGACGCCGATGGCGCTGGTGCTGACCAGCAGCACCGGACCGGAGGTGTCGCCCAGCAGGAACGCGTCGTCCCAGCCGATCTGGTAGGCCCAGGTGTCCTTCTTCTCGCCGGTGGCGAGGTGCCACGTGGACAGGCGGTTGCCGTAGTCGTCGGGGATATCGCGCACGTCGGTGATCGACGTGTCGAGGCGTTCGGTCCACGAGAGCAGCACCGTGGCGCCGGTCGCGTCGAGGCCGACGGTGCCCGTGGCCTCCTTTTCGGACAGTCCGGTGACGCGTGCGGTCTCGCGGCGGTCGGTGACGTCCCAGACGACGACCTGCTGTCCGCCGCCCGGTGCCGGCACGCGGGCGGCCAGGGTCTGCCAGTCGAGGCTGATCGCGCTCGACCCGACGTGGTCGGCCAGCGGTGTCCTGGTCGGTGTGCCGGTCAGCCGCACCGCGGACAGCTGGATGCGGGCGGTCGGCCCCGGCCGGTCGTTGGCGAGGATCTCCTGGACGGTGGCCTCCTCGCCGCCGGGTGCGAGCCAGAGGTCGGCGACCCAGCCGCGCCACGGCAGCAGCAGGTCGTCGCGTTGCCTGCCGGTCGCGAGGTCCCAGGTGACGAGCCTGTTCTCGGCGTTGACCAGGTCGGCCTCGGTGGCGGCGACCGGGCGGGTGGGGCGCACGGCGGCGACGACACCGTCGCGCGGGTCGATGGAGAGCGCGGAGATCGAGCCGAACGTGCGGTTCAGCTTGACCGCGGTCGTCACGCGCCGGGCGCCGATGTCGTAGACCACCAGGCACTCGCCGACCTCGGCCATGCTGTCCGGCACGCAGGTCGCGTGCTCGCCGGGGTCGATCGACGGCAGGCCGTCGGCGTCGGTCTGGCCGGTGACGCTCAGCTTCGCGAACCCGACCCGCTGGACGAACGCCACGTACTCGCCGCTGCGGCTGATCGTGATGTTGTAAGCGGTGTCGTGCGGCCCGAACAGGTGGTCCAACCGGGTGGCGGTGACCCGGTCGCCCACGTCCCACACCACGACGCGGCGCGCGGAGTCGACGGTGACCAGGCGCCGGCCGTCGGCGCTGACCTTCGTCGCGAAGTCGCTGCCGTCCATGGGAATCGGGCGCAACCCGGCCGGGGCGCGAGGGTCGGGCTCGTCCGGCTCGGACGCGACCATCGTGTAGTCGGGCAGCACGCGGTCGACGCCCTTGACGGCCCAGTCCGGCGCCGGGAAGAGCTTCACCTCGGGGTCCGTGCGGTAGGCGCGCACCGCCATCTGCAGCCCGCCGTAGGTGTCGTGCACCCGCAGCCGCAGCGACTTCGCCGCCATGTCGTTCGCCGCCAGCGTCGCCCGGCGCTCGCCGACGCTCTGGTAGGTCAGGACCGCCGCGACCAGCGCCACCACCAGCACGACCGCGACCCGTGCGGCCAGCCGCACCCGGCGCCGGTTGCTGCGGGCCACGTAGTCGCGTTCGGCCGGCCGAGGTCGGCCTGGTGCTCGCGCCCAGCGGTTCGCGTCGCGCAGGTCGGCGCCCGAGAGCAACCGCCGGGAAGCGGACCCCTCGTCGGTCCACTGCCGCATGCGCTGGCGCAGGGTCTCCTGCCACGCGCGGAACTCCCGGTGCTCGGCGGCCACCTCGCGCAGCTGGTCCCACTGCACCAGCAGGGACTCGTGCGCGAGCTCGACACCGGGCACCGGCGACACGCGCAGCACGAGCAGGCGGGTGCCGGCCAGCCGTTGCGCGACGGCCCACTGCTCGGCGTCCAGCTCGTCGCGGCGGGCGGTGCGCCGCACCGCCAGGTCACCGTCCGGGAGCGGCCGGATCAGCTGCATCAGCAACCGGGTCGCGGTGTGCCGGGACGCGGGGTCGAGCGCCGCCCACACGTCCTTCGCATAGACCGCCAGCGCACCCCGCACGCCACCCGACCTGTCGTAGGTCTCGTGCCGCAGCAGGCCGCGCCGGCGTTGCCTCCACAGCTCGGTGAGCGTGAACTGCAGCAGCGGCAACGGACTGCTCGCCGTCTGCACGTCCTCGACCAGCCGGTCGACCAGACCCGGCTCGCACTCGACCGTGCCGATCCTGGCCAGCGGCCCGGTGATCGCCTCGCGCAGCTGCGACGACGACAGCTCGCCGACCGTCACCGGCAGCCAGTGCGCGGCCAGGTCGACGGTCGCCGGCGCGCGCAACGCGGTGCCGAGGAACGTGTCGCGCAGGTTCAGCAGCACCGACCACCGCGCCGCTGGGCGCACCACCGCGCGCAGCACCGCCGTGAACGCCGCCTGGTCGGCCTCCGGCAGGTCGAAGAGCTCCTCGAACTGGTCCACCGCGACGACCAGCCGGTCGGCGCCCGACCGCGCCAGCACCGCGGCGACGACGTCCGCGACACCACCACCGCCAGGCGCCGCGCCAGCTCGTCCACGCGCTCGACCGAGTCCGCCGCCCGTGCAGCAGCCGGTCCAGCGCCACCGCGAGCGACCGCACCGGCGTGCTCGCGTCCGAGGGCCGCAGCACCGCCACGGTCACGCCGGCCAGCCGCGGCAGCACCCCGGCCCGCAACAACGACGACTTGCCCACCCCGGACGGCCCCACCACGCACACCACCGGTGCCGTGCGCACCAGCTTCGCCACCCGCTCCGACTGCTCGTCCCGCCCGAAGAACATCTCGGCGTCCTGCTCGTCGAACGGCCGCAGCGCCCGGAACGGCGGCTCCCGTTCGATCACGTCCGCCAACTCCGGCCACGCGGCCAGCAGCGCGTCCACCGTGATCATGTACCCGAGCTTGGGCGGCGCACCGGTCACCCGGCGGACCACCATGCCCACGGCCGCGTCCAGGTCGGGTCCCCACACCGCCGTGCCGGAGAAGCCGTGTTCGAGCCGCGCCTCCCGGCCGGGCTCGTGGTGCATCTCCACCCACCCCGTCGCCACCGGCCCCGCCCGCCGCCCGTAGACCCAGCTGCCGATCTCCAGCCGCTCCGGGAACCCGACCATCACCAGCTGGTCCGGGGTGAGCCCGCCGGACCTCGTCAGCACGAGCGGCGCGGCATCCGGCGGCGGCGGCCCGACCAGCTCCAGCCCGGCGATGTCCCCGGTGAGGTCGTCGTCGAGGGCCTCCCAGGCGACGACCCGCGCGGCCTGCCGGTGCTCCGGCCGCACCAGGGGGAAGTCGACCTCGACCAGGCCGTCCGGCCGCGACCCGCTCGCGGACACGTCCAGCGCCTCGGCCACGACGTGGGCGGCGGTCAGCACGTGCCGGGGACCGGCGAGGAAACCGGCACCGACCGGTGTGCCGTCCCGCCAGATGCGCACCAACGCGCTTTCCAGCGGAATTCGATCTGACGCCATTCATCCCCCCGGCGGTCACATTAGCGCCCGCTCACCGCTGCCGGTGCCGCTTTCAGGCCGGTTCGGCGGTGCACAGGTCCGGCACCAGGAAGTCGACGACGAAGCGGCTGGGGGAGCCGTCGGCGGCGCGACCCACCCACACCGGGAACGAGCCGTCGCTCCAGCCGGGCACGACGACCACGTCGGTCTGCCCGGCGGACAGCCTGCGGAAGGGCGCGTCGCCCGGCATCGCGGTGTCGACGTCACCGCTGGGGAACGCCGCCGAGCCGGTGTGGTCGAGCAGGGCGAGCGTGGCGGTGTCCACCGGATTGCCGGAGAACTCGCCCTCGCCCAGCTCCAGCGCGACGTCACCCTCGAGCGGCGCCAGTTCCCACGACGCGACCGGTGCGTCGGTGACGGTCATCCGGCACGCGACCGTCCAGGTGGTCTCCGGCTTCCCGTTCTCCGCCACCTGGAACACGTCCACCGCGTACTGGCCGGGCGCGACCGGCACGGCCAGCGGCGCGGCGGCCACGTGCAACCAGCCGGGGTCCGCGACGAGCAGCTTCCCGCTCGGCAACCGGATCGTCCCGGCGGAGGTCTGCTTCACCGTCAGGACGCGGCCGTCGTCCGTGCGGAACCGCGCCCCGTCTGTGGTCAGCTCGGTGATGTGCCGCGGCCGCAACGGGTGCGGTGGCTTCCACGGGAACGCCGCCGGCACCTCGTCGGGCCCTGGACGGACCGTCACGGGCCCGGTCAGACCGGCGAGCACCGGCCAGCCGTCGACCGCGGGCACCGGCACGTTCTCGGAAGGCGGGTCCGGCCAGTCCGCCCAGTCCCGCGAGGTCTGCAGCTTGCCGCCACCGGACAGCTCCGTGTCCGTCGAGACCGTCCTGATCGTCCCGTCGGCGTGGCGGCGCACCCGAACCCGCGAGGTCGGTTCGCCGGCGAGCTCCCGTGCGTCCGGCCCGGAGCGCCAGCCCCGCACCTCGAACACCCGCAACCGCTCGTCCGGCCAGCGCCGGTAGGCGGTACCCCGGTACCGCCTACCGCGGTCGTCGACGAACCACACCTCGGCGTGGTGCGCGGCCCAGCACACCTCCACGACCGCCCGCGCCACCCCGCCGGCCAGCACCACCACGGCGTACTGCCCGCCGGCGGCGTCCTGCTTGCGAGCGACCGCCTCGGACATCGGTGACACCGGTGAACGCGAGGCAGCGTCCCACCCGGCGCAGTGCACGACCTCCACCGGCTCGTCCGTCGGATCCGGCGCGGCGGGCAGGTGCTCGTCGCTGAACGGGTCGCGGTTGCCGGGATCGCGGGAACGTCGTTGCGTCAGCAGGCCACCGGTCAGCAGCGCCACGCCGAGGGCACCGGCCATGACCGCGGTGCGCCGGGACACGCGCCACGGAGATCCGTCCGGTGCCGGCGAGTTCATGATCGGCCATCGTAGGGGTGCCCGCGGGACGGCGTTGTAGCTTGTCGAGGACTTCCGTTGACGGTGGAGTGGCACGTGGGTTCTGGGCAGGAACGGGCGCCGGGACGTCCCGGTCCCGCTCGCGGGTTGCGCCGCGAGCAGGTGGTGCGGGCAGCGCTCGACGAGTTCCGGGAGAACGGCATCGGCGGGGTGTCCTTCCGCAGCGTGAGCCGTCGGCTGGGCGTGAACCCGATGGCGCTCTACACCTACGTCGCCGACAAGGACGAGCTGCTCTCGGCGATGTACGACCACGTGCTGGCCGAGGCGGGGAGCGCGCTGCCGGCCGAGCCCGGTGATCCGGGACAGGCGCTGACCGCGTTCTTCACCGCCTCCTACCGGTTGATGGTGGAGTACGCCGGGCTGGCCCGGTTGGTGCGGCCGACGCTCGACGGCGTGGACCTCGACATCGCCGAGCGGGTCCACCGGCTGCTCGTCGAACTGGGCGTGGCCGAGGAGCGGGTGGCCGAGGTGCAGATGGCGCTGCAGAAGCTGACCATCGGCAGCGCACTTGTCGCGGACATCGAGCTGCCGCCGGTCGCCGAGGCCGACGCCGGGCCGGACCACCCGCTGGTGGCCGGGGTGCTGAGGCGGCTGGACGACCTGCACGCGGACGCGGAGGGCCACTTCCTGCGCACGTTCGGCCTGCTGCTGGAGGCGTTGGTGGACCGTCACCAGCCGCGGTGACGTGCCCAGGTCGCCTCGATCGCCGTGCCGCCGCTGACGACGTGGTAGCGGTCGTGCTGGGCTGCGGTCGCGCAGGCGTGGTTGGGCAGGACCCGCAGGCGGGTGCCGATGGGCAGGTCCGGGACGGGGCTGCCGTCGCGGGTGCTCAGGACGCCGTGTTCCTGGCTCGCCCCGGTCATCAGCAGGCCGGGAACGAGACGGCCGTGGACGTCCGCGACGAGGCCGTAGCCCTGGTCGACGGCCTGCGCCTGCGTGCCGCGGTCGCGTGAGGTGGCCATCCAGCCGCCGTCGGTCAGCACCCAGTTCTTCTCCGGCTGGTGGCCGATCACGGTGACCACGACGGAGAGGGCGAGGTCGTCGGTGGTGCAGACGCCGATGCCGGCCATGACGAGGTCGAAGAACACGTAGTTGCCCGCGCGGACCTCGGTGACGCCGGTCAGGTCGGTCGCCGCGTGCGCGGTGGGGGTCGAGCCGACGCTGACGACCGGGCACGGCAACCCGGCGGCGCGCAGGGTGTCCGCGGCGGCGACGGCGACATCGCGTTCGTGCTGCGCGGCTTTGTGCAGAGCGTCTGGGGTGTAGGCGAAGTAGGACTCGCCCGCGTGGGTGAGCACGCCGGCGAGGTGGTCGCCGAGCGACCGTCCGATGTGGACAAGGGTCGGGTCGGTGGGTGCGATGCCGCCGCGGTGGCCGTCGCAGTCGACCTCGACGAGGGCGGGGATGCGAAGACCTTCTGCCGCGGCGAACCGGGTCAGTGCCTCCGCCTGCACGAGCGTGTCGAGCAGGACCGTGAGCGTGACACCGCGGCGCAGCAGGGCGGCGACGCGCGGCAGCTTGTGCGGGTCGAGGCCGACCGCGTAGAGGACGTCCCGGTAGCCCGCGTCGGCGAAGTGCTCCGCCTCGGCGAGGGTCGAGACCGTGATCGGCCCTGCCTGGACCCGCCGGGCGACCTCGACGGACTTGCACGTCTTGACGTGCAGGCGCAACGGCACGCCCAGGGTGCTCAGGTGGTCGCGCAGCCTGGCCGCGTTGCGGTCCAGCCGGTCGGTGTCGACGACCGCGAACGGCGTGTCCGGGATGTCCAAAGTGGTCACTGTGCTTCTCCAGGTGCGGTCGAACGGCGCAGCAGAGCGGCGGCGAGGGTGAGGTCCTGCAGAGCGAAGCCGGAGCTGTCGAACACCGTGATCTCGTCGTCGGACGTCCGGCCCGCGGCGGTTCCGGCGAGCACAGCACCGAGCTGAACGGGTGCGGCGTCCGGTGCGTGCTGGAACTCGCCGATGGTGAGCGACTGCTCGGTCAGGTCGCAGAAGAGCGTTGCGTGCTCGTAGAGCTGGACGGGCAGCTCCTGCTTGCCGGGACCGTCCGCGCCCATCGCGGAGATGTGCGTGCCCGGTCGCACCCAGCTCGCGTCGAACAGGGGTTCGCGGGCGGTCGTGGCGGTGACCAGCACGTCCGCCGCTGTCACCCCGGCCTGGGCGTCAACGGGTTCGGCGGTCAGACCGGTCCGCGCGGTGACGTCCGCGGCGAACGCCCGTGCCGCGTCCGGCCGCCTGCCCACGACGAGGACCCGGTCGATCGGGCGCACCCGGCTCACCGCACGCACCTCGTGCAGCGCCTGGTGTCCGGTACCGATCACGGTCAGCGTGCGGGAGTCCTTGCGCGCCAAGATGTCCACGGCGAGCGCGTCGGCGGCGGCGGTGCGGTAGGCGTTGGCGGAGGCCGCCTCGACCACGGCGCTCAACCTGCCGGTGGCCGGGTTGAGCAGCACGATCGTGGAGCTGTGCCGCGGCAGGTCGACGTTGCCGGGCCAGAAGCTGCCGACCTTCACGCCGACGAGGTCGCCGGCCGACCCGGACTTGAGGGTGAACCTGTTCTCCGGCGCCGAGGACCGCCCGATCACGACCGGGAACGTCGACCCGGTCGCGGTGGCGAGGAACGCCTCCCGCGCGGCGGAGAGTGCGAGCTCGTCGTCGACGAGGGCCGCCGACTCCGCCTCGCTGAGGAACTTCGGGCTGTCGGTCACGGCGTGTCCTTCTTCAGTTCGGCGAGGTCGTTGTACAGGCCGGTGCGGGAGATCCCCAGCCGCTTCGCGATCCGCCCCGGCGCACCGCGCAGGCCGAACACCCCGGCCTCGTGCAGCGACCGGACGAGGACCAGTCGCTCGTCACGTCCCAGCGCCGCCACGGGCACCGCGTGCGCGCGCTCGGCGCGTTCGACCAGGGACTCGACCACCTGGTCGAGGTCACCGGAGAAGTTCGTGGTCGCGGCCGGTTCCTCCAGCGCGGACAACCCGAGCAGGTCGGAGAGCACCCCGGTGGCGCGGTTGATCGCCGAGAGGTCGACGTTGACGCACAACGCCCCGATCAGCGTCCCGTCGACGTCGCGCAACGGCAGCGTCGTGCACTTGAGCACCCGCCCGTCCTGCGCGCGCGTCACGTACCCGACCTCGTTGCGGGCGTCGGCTCCGGCGGCGAGCACCCGCAGCCCGATCTCGCTCATCGCGTCCCCGGCGGCCCGGCCGGTGACCGACCCCGCCACCGCGACGACGGACTGCTCCTGGTCGCGGTAGTCGTGCAGCACGACCTCGCAGCTGCGGCCGAAGGTCGCCGCGATCCCCTCGACTACGGGCGTGAGCGCGGCGAACACCGCGTCCGCGGTGCTGACGGGCTGGTCCGGCACGACACCTCCAGGTCTGGACAAACTGTCAGATGCTGGACAAAGTGTCACACAGTCCGGTCGCGGACGGCAGTGTGGCGCTCAGCACGGCCGGGGGCGGCGGCCCGGCCGGACCGCCGCCCCCGGCCCGTCACGCCTGCTGCTGGATCTTGGCGAGGGTGAGGACCTCGCCGCGGATGCCCCAGCCGCCGTCGGCGACCTCCTCGACCAGGACCATGGTGTTGTCGCGGACGGCGTCACCGAACGTCTCGGCGTAGAGGTCGGTGACCTTCTCGACCAGGTTCTGCTTCTGCTGCGCGGACAGCGTGCCTGCGGCGACCTTCAGGTTGGCGAACGGCATGATGCGCTCCTTTCGTTGTGCCACCAGCCTTTCTCGTGCGTCTACCGGCAGCCAGTTGCCGCTGACCCGGGGGATGGCGTCCCCTGGCTGCGCCGGAGCCGGCCGGGGAGACTGACGGGGTGAACCTCGCTGAGCTGGGCCTGTTCCTGCAGTCGCGGCGCGCTCGCGTCACGCCGGCCGAGGTCGGCCTGACCGCGGGCCCGCGCCGCCGCGTACCGGGCCTGCGCCGTGACGAGGTCGCGCAGATCGCGGGCGCCTCGGTGGACTACTACATCGAGCTGGAACGCGGCCGCGGCGCGCAGCCGTCGGTGCAGATGCTGGTGGCGCTGGCCAGGGCGCTGCGCCTGGACGCCGACGAGCGCGAGCACCTGTTCCTGCTGGCGGGCCGGTCCGTTCCGCCGTCCCACGGCGTCTCCGCGCACGTGCCGCCGGCCATGCTCGCGTTGCTGGACCGGCTCGACGGCACCCCGGCCCGCATCATCACCGACCTGCACGAGACGCTGGTGCAGAACCGGCTCGCCACCGCGTTGCTCGGCCCGGCGACCAGGGAGAGCTTCCTGTTCCAGTGGTTCACCGACCCCACCGTCCGCGCCGTCCACCCAGAGGACGACCACCCGCACCACTCGAAGGTGCTGGTGTCCGACCTCCGCGCCGCCGTGGCCAGGCACGCCCCGTCGGGCCCCGCCGCCGCGATGGTCACCCGGCTGCGCCAGGCCAGCGAGGAGTTCGCAGTCCTGTGGGACACCGGCGACGTCGCCGTGCGCCGCGGCGAGCTCAAGAGGATCGTCCACTCCGAACTCGGGGTCGTCGACGTGCACTGCCAGAACCTGTTCAGCGAGGACGGGCACCAGCGGCTGCAGTTCTTCGTCCCGGTGCCGGGAACCCCTGCCGCGCAACAGCTGCGGCTGCTCGACGTGATCGGCGTCCAGCAGTTCTCGTCCTGACGACCGGCCCTAGACCGGACGCCGCTGCGCCAGCCACTTCGCCCGGTGCGCCTGCCACCGCCGCATCAGCGGTTCCAGCTCGGCCTCCACGAACCGCAGGTACTCGCGGCACTCGTCGAGCCGCCTGCCCGCCTCCGAGCCGGGGCCGAGCGCCTCGACGCCCTCCGCCAGCACCTCGCCGACCGACGCGACCACGTGGTCCTGCTGGAACGCCAGCGTGTACCAGAGGTCGCCGCGCACCCGGTAGACGTCCCGCCGCGACCCCGGTTCGCGCTCACGGCTGACGAGCCGCTGGTGCGTCAGCTGCGGATCAGTCCGCCGACACCGCCGCCGGACTGATCCGCAGCAGGTCGGTGAGCTCGGCCGAGGTGAGCCGGCCCGACTCGGCCGTCAGCAGCGCGGTGAGGACGCGGGCGGGCATGCGGGCCATGCCGGTGTCGGTCAGGACCGCGCTGAACTGCTCGACGAACCAGCGCACGGCGTCTTGAGCTGGGAGATCCATCGCGCTACACCGTAGCGCAATGGATCGGCCCGGTGCACCGGTCAGCGAGTCCCGGCGAAGCGCTCCGCCAGGAACGACACGGCGCCGGCGACACCGAGCGCCTGCTCGCTGCCGTGCGTCTCGCCCTCGACCAGCACGACGTCGGCGCCGCAAGCGCGGTACTGCGCGGCCAGTTCCCGTGCCACCGTGACGGGCAGGAGCTCGTCGGCGGTGCCGTGGTACATCAGCACTGGTGTGGTGGGGGTGCCGACCGGGCTGAGGCCGTGGGCGAGCTCGTGGAAGGCGCCGGTGGTCAGCGAACCCGGCCAGGCCTCGAACTGCTGCAGCATCGCGAAGTGCGGACCGGCCAGGATCGCCGCGCCAGCGCACCCGTGGGCGACCGCCTTGGCGGCGGCGCGGCCGCACCCGTGGGCGACCGCCTTGGCGGCGGCGGCCGGACGCGTTGAGGTACCGGTGGACGCCGGCGTCGGGCCTGGCGTTGTGCAGCGCCGCGAACCCGAACGGGAGCCAGCCCGAGAACGCCTGGCCGCTGATGGTGGCGAGGGCGGCGTTCAGGTCGGCCGGCACCCCGCCCCTCGACGACCGCGCTGATCTTGAGCTCAGGGGCGTAGCGGGACTGCTCCTGCGCGGCCGAGGCCGTCGCGAGGCCGCCACCGGAGTAACCCCACATCCCGACCGGGGCACACGGCCGACGCGTGCGGGCGGGAACGACCTGGCCGCGGTCGAACCGGGCCTGGCCCTCCGAGGCGGGATCGGTGGTCACCGAGCCCGCGCGCAGCAGGTAGGACGGCGCGCAGGTGGTGGCCAGACCGTCCTCCGGTGTCTGGTAGGACAGCAGCGGGCGTTCTCCCGGACCCTCTCGCTGGTCCGCGGCCTGGCAGTGCAGCGCGGCACCGGCTGAGTCCGCGTGACTGACCGTTCTGTCTGTTACCGTTGACGCAATGGTGCACAACGTCCGCGGTCAGGTCTCCGAAGCGCGTCAGCGGCTGCTCGCGACCGCCACCCGGATCTTCTACGCCGAGGGCATCCACTCGGTGGGCATCGACCGGATCGTCGCCGAGGCCAAGGTGACCCGTGCGACCCTGTACCGGCACTTCGCCAGCAAGGACGAGCTGGTCGTCGCTTACCTGCAGGCGGTCGCCCAGATGGAGCGCGACCAGTTCGAGAAGGCCCTCGACGGCGGCCTGCCCGCCCCCGACGCGCTGCGCGTCATCGCCGCGTCCATCGCCGCCGGCATCGAGTCGGCCGGGTTCCGCGGCTGCGCCTTCCTCAACGCCGCGGCGGAGTACCCGGACCGCGCGCACCCCGTGCTGCGGGCCGTCCTCGACCACCGCGAGTGGTTCCTGACCACCGTCACCGACCTGTTCGCGCGGCTCGACGAGAAGTCGGCGGACTCGGCCGGCCGGCACTTCGTGATGCTCCGCGACGGGGCCATGGCGGCGGGGTGCCTCACCGACGCGACGGAGGTCGGCGCCACGTTCCTCGCCGGGGTCGAGGGCCTGCTGACGTTCCGGACCGGTATGGCCGCCCCGCTCACCTGAGGTTCGCGACGGCCTCGCGGACGAGCTGCCAGAACCGCGGCACGTCCAGCGTGATCGCGATGTCGGCGTTGTGCTCCGCGCCGAGCATGTCGAGCAGGTCGACCGCCGTGGCGCCGGAGGTGAACTCGCCCTTCGTCTCGACGTCCACGTGGCTGCTCCGCACCGTCGCCACGGCCCGGTCGATCGCGATGGCGACCGTGATGGGGTCGTGCAGCGGCCCCTCCGGCATGCCCGCGACGGTGTTGTAGGTGCTGCAGAAGAAACGCAGCAGCTCGACGCCGAACGCACTGGTCTCGTTGCCGATCGCGGCGATGTCCTCGATGACCTGCGGCGTGACCAGCGCCTGGTGCGAGATGTTCAGCCCGACCATCGTGAGCGGCAGCCCCGAGCGGAACACGACATCGGCGGCCTCGGGATCGACCCACGCGTTGAACTCGGCGTAGGCGGTGACGTTCCCGCGACCCGTCGAGCCGCCCATCCAGATGATCTCCCTGATCCGCCCGCGCAGGTCCGGCCGCCGCTCCAGCAACGTCGCGACGTTGGTGAGCGGCCCGGTCGGGATCAGGGTGATCGGCTCGGCCGAGGTGGTGAGCAGGTCCGCCATCAGCTCGACCGCGCTGCGGCGGTCCAGCGGGACCACCGGCTCCGGCAGCACGGGCCCGCCGAGCGCGTTGTCGCCGTGGATCCACGTCGCCGGGGTCAGCTCGCGCCGCAACGGTGTGTCGGCTCCGGCGGCGACCGGCACGCCCTCGACGCCGGCCACGGTGAGCGCGACACGTGCGTTGTGGGTGGTGTGCTCCAGGCGGCCGTTGCCGCCGACCGTGGTGACGCCGAGCAGGGAGATCGCCGGGTTGCCCGCGGCGAGCCAGAGCGCGAAGACGTCGTCGTGGCCGGGGTCGCAGTCGATGATGACGGGGATCGCCATGGTGCCCTTCTGAGCGCCGGATCAGGGTGCGGAGCGGAACTGGCCCGGCGAGACGCCGTACTCGCGGCGGAAGGCCGCCGACAGCGCGAACTCGGTCGAGTAGCCGACCTGCGGAGCGATCCGCGCCAGCGCGAGGTCGGTCTCCCTGAGCAGCTGGGCGGCGAGGCCGAGGCGCCAGCCGGTCACGTACCTCATGGGGGGCTCACCGACCGCCGTGGTGAAGAGCCGGGAGAACGCCGCGCGGGGCAGGCCCGCGACCTCGCTCAGCCGCCCCACCGTCCACCTCAGCTGCGGCTTCTCGTGGATCTCCCGCAGGGCGGCGACCACACCGGGGTGCGCGGCCTCCGGCCGCCAGGACGCGCCGTCGTGCTCCTCCCACTGCTGGAGCACCTGCACGAGGATCAGGTCCAGCACCGCTCGCAACGTCGCACCGGACCCCGGTCTGGCCGCGGAGGCGTCCGCGGCGAGCAGGCCGACGAGCGAGCGCAACTCGGGCCGGCCGTCGTAGTCGGGGGACACCGCGATCAGGTCCGGCAGCGCGCGCAGGTACTGGGGCGCGCGGTGGTGCTGCAGCCGGTAGGCGCCGCACAGGAACTCGAACGGCGTGGGCCTCGGCGCCGGTGGGAGCGGTCCCATCCGCACGAGCGGGAGGTCGGCCAGCGCGCACGGCCGCGTGCTGAGACCGTGCTCACCACCGGACGACGTGAGCACGATGTCGCCCGGCGCCAACGACCGCGGCTCGTCCCCGCCGATCAGCCAGCACGTGCCGCTGGTGATGATGTGGAACCCGCTGCCGGCGAACGCGGCGAACCGGATGCCGGGCGCGGTCTGCCTGATCAGCCGCGCGTTGGCGGTGCCGACCCGCACGGTCCGGATGGCGTCGCTGATCAGGTCCACGGGGTCGAGCTTAGTGGCGCAACGGCGTATTAACCGGTGCCGGTCGCGCATGGCACGGCGCCGGGAACAGGTGCTTGAGTCGGTGGGGTGATCGAAAAGTCGAACGTCGATGCGGTTCTGCGCGCCTGTGCCATGAAGACCGAAGAGAACGACCGGCCTGCCGGTGAAGCCCTGGAAGTGTTGCGCGAGAACGGTTTCTTCGCCCTGCGCACACCTGAGGAACACGGCGGGGCGTGGGCGGGAACGGAAACCGTTGCGCGTGAGCTGACCGCGCTGGGACGCGCCTGCCCGTCCACGTCGTGGGTCGTCGGAACGTGCGCCACCGCGAAGACCCTGGCCGCGCGTGCCGTCACCGGTGGCGGGTTCTTCGCCGACCCGGACGCGCTCTTCTGCGGTTCGGGAGTCCCCGGTGGCCGTGGCGAGCGGACGCCGGACGGGGTGCGCGTCACCGGGCTCTGGCCGAACGTCTCCGGGTGCGAAGACGCGACGTGGGCCCTGCTCGGCCTGGTGGTCGAGGGTGCCTTCTCGTTCGCCGTGATGCCGACGTCCGACCTGGCCGTCGAACGGACCTGGCACATGGCCGGCATGCGCGGCACCGGCAGCCACACCCTCGTAGCCGACGCCGTGCTGGTGCCGGCCGACCGGATCGCGGCGGCGAACCCCTTCCCGCTCAACGACATGATGCTGTTCGCGATGACGGCCCTCGGCCCTGTGGTGGGCGCCGCTCAGGGCGCGCTCGACGCCGTGCACGCGATGTTCGCCTCCGACCGCAAACCGTTCATGACCGCGTACACGCGCATGGGGGAGTCCGCCGGTGCACGCCACTGGCTCGCGGAGGCCGCCTATCTGGTGCAACGCGCCGAGACCACGATGCTCGCGGTCGCGCGTGAGGCGGACGCGGGCGAACTGGCCGCTGTGGACGCGCCTCGGCTGAAGAGGGCGCTCGCGGACGCCGGCCGGGACTGCCGGGCCGCCGTCGACCTGATGCTCGACCTGCACGGCACCAGCGGGTTCGACACGTCGAACGTGCTGCAGCGCTTCTGGCGGGACATCGCCGTCGGCAGCCGGCACCCGCACCTCAACCCGTACCTGGCCGTGGAGAACCTCGGCACGGCACTCGCCGGGACGGGCTGACCGGATGGCCACCTGCCTCGGTCGGAAGGCGGAGGCCGGGTGGTCAACCGGCCTCCTACGATGCCGCGGTGGAAGAACTTCGTCGTCGGCCGCGAGGAGGCCTGCTGCTCGTCGCGGCCGCCGCGGCGGTGGTGGCCGTGTTCACGGCCACCGGTCTGATCAGCGGCTTCACCAGGGCGTTTCTCGATGACGGTCCCGGCGTCACCCCGCCGCTGCTGCTCCTCACGCCGGTGGTGCGGATCACCGAGGCCGGTGTGGTGATGGCGCTGGCCTTCCTGCTCGCCTGGAAGGCCCCGCCACTGCGGGCCGCGGTGGGGATCGCAGCGCTGGCGGTGGTCAGCCTGCACGCCGGGGTCGTCAGGACGCACTTCTACCTCGACTGGGTCCAGACCGCGGAGCTCGTCCTGGTGCTCGGTCTCGTCACGGCCGGCAGCGGGGTGTTGCTGCGGCTGCGGGACCGGTCGCGGGCCGAGCTGGCGGCCGCGGCGCAGGACCGGGCGCGGCGGGACGAGCGGCTGGACATGGCGCGGGAGCTGCACGACGTGGTGGCGCATCACGTGACGGGCATGCTCGTACAGGCGCAGGCCGCGGTCGTGGTGGCCGAACGGGACAAGAGCAAGGCTTGTGAGCTGTTGCCCGGCATCGTGGGCGGCGGCACGGACGCGTTGGGGGCCATGCGCGCGATGGTGAGGACGTTGCGCGACAACGGTGCCGCGACCGCGACCGGCGACCTGACCGCCGATCTGCGCCAGCTGGTGGAGAAGTCCGGTTTGCCGGTGCGCACGAGCATCGAGCTGGCCGGGGACGTGCGGCCGGAGCTCGGGCGGTCGGTGCTCAGGCTGGTGCAGGAAGCGCTGACCAACGTCCGCAAGCACGCCCACGGCGCCACCGAGGTGGAGGTCGACGTGCGGCTCACGGCGACCGCCGTGCTGCTGTCCGTTGTGGACGACGGCAGGACCGGGCCGGTGCACGCGGGCGGGTTCGGGCTGGTGGGGATGAGGGAACGGGTGGACGAGCTGGGCGGGCGGTTCTTCGCGGGCGCGACGGGGGAGGGCTGGCTCGTCACGGCCGAGCTGCCGCTGGAGGTGCGGTCGTGATCTCCGTGCTCATCGCCGAGGACCAGGACATGGTGCGGGCCGGGTTCCGGCTGATCCTGGAGGCGCAGCCGGACGTGAGCGTGGTCGCGGACGTGGCGGACGGGATCAGCGCGGTCCAGCGGGCGAAGGAGCTGTCCCCGCAGGTGTGCCTGGTCGACGTGCGGATGCCGGGCCTGGACGGGCTTGAGGTGACGCGCCAGCTCGCGCCGCACACCCGTGTCGTGGTGGTGACGACGTTCGACAGCGACGACGTGCTGCACCGGGCGCTGGACCTCGGTGCGTGCGGCTTCCTCACCAAGGACGCGAGTCCCGGGCTGCTGGTCGAGGCGGTGCGGTCGGCGGCCCGCGGTGACGTGCTGGTGTCACCGCAGGTGGTGCTGCGGGTGCTGCGGCGGTCGGTGGCACCGGTCACGAGCGCCGACGCCGACGTGCTGAGCCCGCGGGAGCTGGACGTGGTGCGCCACGTCGCGCAGGGCCTGAGCAACAACGAGATCGCCGTCGCCCTGGGCGTCTCGGTGTCGTCGGTGAAGGCCCACCTGGCGTCGGTGCAGGCCAAGGTGGACGCGCGCAACCGCGTCGAGGTCGTGGCGTGGGCGTTCCGCGCACACGTGGTCGCCGGCTGACCTCAGCCGAACGGCCGAGGAGCTGCTCCTCGGACGGCCGGACGGCCATGATCTTCGGGCTCTCCGGCCGATCTGCCCGCACCCGCTCGCCCGGCAGGCTCGTCCACATCGGATCTCGGTGTGGACGAAGGGTTTCCTGTGCTGGACAAGGTGGGGTGGGCGGTCGGCGCGGTCCTCGGCGCGCTGTCGAACCCGCTCATCGCGGGCGGTGTGGTGGCCGGAGCGGTTGTGCTCGGGACCGGCGGGTGGTTCGCGGCGCGGAGGTTCTGGTGGCGGCCCGTTCCCTCGGTGCTCGCGGGGATCTCGCTGGGGGTGGTGCTGGGTGTGACGTTCTCGCGCACGCTGCCGGACTGGGCGGGGCGCGACGAGTTCTGCCAGCTCAACGGTTTCTCGCTGCACGGGTCGGCGGAGTTGCTGAACGCCATGCTGTTCGTGCCGCTGGTGTTCTTCGCGGTGCTGGCGACCCGCAGACCGCTCGCCGTGCTGGGGCTGGCGATCGCGTTGAGCGCGGTGGTCGAGGTCCTGCAGCCGCTCACCCGGCGCGGGTTGTGCGAGACGCAGGACTTCCTCAACAACAGCGCCGGTGCCGTGGTGGCCGCTGTGGTGGCTGCGGGTGTGCTGGCCCTGGGACGGCGGCCCGCGGCGGTGGTGCGGTGAACCCGGTGGTGACGTGTCCGCGGTCCCGGCGGGGGTGGAGGGCGGTGGTGACGGGCCTGCGGTCCCGGCAGGGGTGGAGTGAGGCGATGACGCGCCTCGATCCCCGCCGCGTGTGGGCGGTCGTCGTGGCCTGCCTGCTCGTCTGGGTGTGCTTGCGCAGCTTCGGGTCCGGGCTGCTCGACCTGCGCGTCTACCTCGCGGGCGGTGAGGTGTGGCGAGCAGGAGCCGACCTGTACGCCCCGAGCTTCCAAGGCCCCAATGGCCTGCCGTTCACCTACCCGCCGTTCGCGGCCATGCTCTTCAGCGGCCTCACGCCGTTGCCGTTGCCGGTCACCGCCGTCCTGTTCACCGCGGCCGGACTCGCGCTGTTCACGGCGGCCTGCCACGCGGCGGCGCTGCGACACCCGCTGCGACACCCGCTGCGACACCCGCTGCCACACCCGCTGCGGCATCCCCAACCGTGGGCCGGTTTCGGCCTGGCCGCGGCATGCCTGCTGCTCGAACCGCTGCGCGGCGGCCTCGACCTCGGCCAGATCAACATGGTCCTGATCGGGTTCGTCGCCGCCGACTGCCTGCTCCCGCGCACGCCGTGGCCGCGCGGGACGCTCGTCGGGCTCGCCGCCGCGATCAAGCTGACCCCGGCGGTCTTCGTGCTGTTCTTCCTGTCCCGCCGCCGGTGGCGGCCCGCACTGACCGCGGTCGGCACGTTCGCCGGTGCCGGTCTGGTCGGCTGGGTGCTCGCGCCGGACCAGTCGAGGCAGTTCTGGTTCGACGCGATGCTCGACCCGCAGCGCGTCGGTGGTCTCGCCTACAGCGCGAACCAGTCGTTGCGCGGCCTGCTGTTCCGCCTCGGTGCGCCCGAGGCGGTGTGGGTGGTCCTCTGCGTGGCCGTGCTGGCCCTGACCGTGCTCGCGCTGCCACGGCTGCGCGACGACCTCACCGCCCTGCTCGCCGTCGCCGCCGCGGGACTGCTGGTCTCACCGGTGTCGTGGTCGCACCACTGGGTGTGGGCGGCGCCGGCACTGCTGCTCCTGCGAGGCCGGGTGCGCATCGCGGTCGCGGCGGTGTTCGCGGTCGGCCCGCACTGGTGGCTGCCGACGGCGGGGGACCGCGAGCTGGACTGGGCGTGGTGGCAGCACCTGGTCGGCAACAGCTACGTGTGGCTGGCGCTCGCGTTCCTGGGCTGGTGCGGCATCCGGGCGTGGCGACCGGCGGCCGGGCCCGCGCCGAAGCGCGACGCGAGCCCGGCACCTGCTCAGGACGAGCCGGCGCGCACCCGTCGGCGAGCCTGGCGGTGAGCCGGTCGAGCGCGTCCCTGCCCTCGGTCTGATCAGCGGCGTCCAGCAGCGCCGCCACCAGGGCGGAGCCGACGATCACGCCGTCGGCGAACCCGGCCACGTGGGCCGCCTGGCCCGCGTTGGACACGCCCATCCCGACGCAGACCGGCAGGTCGGTGACCGCGCGCAGCCGTCGCACGAGGACGGCGGCTGCCGCGTCCACCGAGTCGCGGGCTCCGGTGACGCCCATCAGCGCGGACGCGTAGACGAACCCGGTACCGGCCGCGGCGGTCTCCGCGAGCTGGGCGTCCGTGCTGCTCGGCGCGACCACGAACACGGTGGCCAGGTCGTGCGCCGCGGCCTGCCGGCGCCACCCGGCGGACTCCGCGACCGGCAGGTCGGGCAGCACGCAGCCAGCGCCACCCGCCTCGGCCAGCTCGCGCGCGAACCGCTCGACCCCGTACCGGGACACCGGGTTCCAGTACGACATCACCAGCACGGGCTTGCCCGTCGCGGCGTGCACCTCCCGGACCGTGCGCAGGACGTCCGCGATCCGGACCCCGCCGCGCAGGGCGATGTCGTCGGCGGTCTGGATCACCGGGCCGTCGAGCACCGGGTCGCTGTGCGGCAGGCCGACCTCGACGACGTCCGCCCCGGCCGCGCAGGTCGCGAGGAACGCGGCGATGCCCTCGTCGACGGTCGGGAACCCGGCGGGCAGGTAGGCGACGAGTGCGGCCCGGCCCGCCTGCCTCGCGCGGGCCAGCGTGTCGGTCAGCAGTCGCAGGTTCCCGCTCATCGCGCCAGCTCCAGTCCGAAGTGGACGGCGGCGGTGTCGAGGTCCTTGTCGCCGCGGCCGGACAGGTTCACCAGGACCACGGCGTCACGGCCGAGCTCGCGGCCGACCTCCAGTGCGCCCGCCAGCGCGTGGGCGCTCTCGATCGCCGGGACGATGCCCTCGGTGGTGGCGAGCAGCCGGAACGCGTCCATCGCGGCCTCGTCGGTGACCGGGCGGTACTCGGCGCGGCCGGAGTCGTGCAGGTGCGCGTGTTCCGGGCCGACACCGGGGTAGTCGAGCCCGGCCGAGATGGACCAGGCCTCGCGGATCTGGCCCTCGTCGTCCTGCAGCACGTAGGAACGCGAGCCGTGCAGCACTCCCGGCTCCCCGGCCGTGAGGGACGCCGCGTGCTCGCCGCTGTCCACGCCGTGCCCGGCGGCCTCGCAGCCGACCAGCCGGACGCCGGGGTCGTCGAGGAACGCGTGGAACAGGCCGATCGCGTTGGAACCACCGCCGACGCAGGCGACCGCCGCGTCGGGCAGCCGTCCGGTCCGCTCCAGCAACTGCCGCCGTGCCTCGACGCCGATGACGCGCTGGAAGTCGCGGATCATGGCCGGGAACGGGTGCGGGCCCGCGACCGTGCCGAACAGGTAGTGCGTGTCCTCGGTGCGGGCGACCCAGTCGCGGAACGTCTCGTTGATGGCGTCCTTCAACGTGCGCGACCCGGACGTCACCGGGACGACCTCGGCGCCGAGCAGCTCCATCCGCGCCACGTTGACCGCCTGGCGGCGCATGTCCGTCTCTCCCATGTAGACGGTGCAGGAGAGGCCGGTCAGCGCGCACGCGGTGGCGGTCGCGACGCCGTGCGACCCGGCGCCGGTCTCGGCGATGATGCGCGTCTTGCCCATCCGCTGCGCCAGAAGTGCCTGGCCCAGCGCGTTGTTCACCTTGTGCGAACCGGTGTGGTTGAGGTCCTCGCGCTTGAGGAAGACCCGTGCGCCACCGGCGTGCCCGGCGAAGCGAGGCGCCTCGGTGAGCGCGCTCGGCCGGCCGACGTAGTGCGCGAGCAGGTCTTCGAACCGCGCGATGAAGGCGGGATCGGTCTTGGCCTGCTCGTACTCGGCAGCGACCTGGTCGACGGCCGCGACGAGCGCCTGCGGGACGAACCGCCCGCCGAAGGCGCCGAAGTACCCGTCGGGGCCGGGAAAGGCTCCCGGCGCAGCCGGGAAGAAGAAGTCGGGCATGGCGATGTGCTCCTGACCCAGGGGGAGACCTGGGTGGTGTCGTGAGTGGTCGGGGAGTCAGCGGTCCCGCGCGACGCGCGGCGCACGACGCCATCGCATCCCGTCGACCTGACCCGCCTCGGAGCCGATCACGTACCGAACCCTGCGTCCGAGCACGCGCCGTGCGGGCGCGCGACAACCACGCGGCCGGCGGCCACGGGCGAGACGGACGGACAGGGGCACGACGCCAGGTTTACCCGCAGTTGCCCGGCCGCGGCAAGCCGGTTGCAATAGTCGACACAGTGCAGATTTTTGTCGACACCGTGTAGATATCCTGTACGAGTACGCGAACCTTCCTGATCACCGGCGTGAGCAGCGGTCTGGGCCGGGCCTTCGCCCAGGGCGCGCTGGACGCCGGCCACACCGTCGTCGGCACCGTCCGCAAGGCCGCTGACCTGGCCGCTTTCGAGGCCCTCGCACCGGGACGCGCCCACGCGCGGCAGCTCGACGTGACCGACGACGACGCCGTGTTCGAGGTGGTCGGCGAGGTCGAGCGGCCCGGTCGACGTGCTGATCGCGAACGCCGGCTACGGCCACGAGGGCGTGTTCGAGGAGTCCTCGATGGTCGAGCTGCGCGCGCAGTTCGAGGCCAACGTGTTCGGCGTCGCGGCGACCGTGCACGCGGTGCTCCCCGGCATGCGTGAGCGGCGTTCCGGCCACGTCCTCGCGGTCAGCTCGATGGTCCGCAGCGCACGCTCGATCCCGGACTACGACGAGGTCTTCGCACCGATCCGCGCGGCCAGGCGGGCCGCCGGCGGCAACCAGCTGGGCAACCCCGCCAAGGCCGCCGAGGCCGTGCTGGAGGTGATCAACGCCGAGAACCCGCCGGTGCACCTCCTGCTCGGCTCGGACGCGCTGCGGCTCGTCGCCGCCGGCCGGGCCGCCGTCGCCGCGGACATCGAGGCGTGGCAGGACCTCTCGCGCTCCACGGACTTCCCGGACGGCCACCAGATCGCGGCGAACTGACCCGTGCGATCCTGGGAGCGGAGGTGGACAGGCGATGGCTGAACCGGTCAGGACGCGCCGCCGGCGCTCCGCCGCACCGTCCAAAGGGGACCTGCGGGAGCAGAGGCTCCTCGACGTCCTCGGTGAACTGCTGGTGGTGAAGGGTTTCGACGCCCTCACGGCCACCGAGATCGCCGAAGGTGCCGGCCTCTCCCGCGGCTCGATGTACTTCTACTTCAACTCCAAGCAAGAAGCCCTGGTGGCCCTCTTCGCGAGGACCGTGGAAGCCCTGCGCGAGAAGTCCCGCGCGGCCGCCGACGACCCGGCCGCACCCCGCGAGGCGATCGCGACCGCCCTGTACCGCACCCGTGACCGCTGGCACGAGCACGGCCTGGTCATGCGGGTCGCGATCGACCAGTCGTCCTCGATCCCCGAGTTGAGTGCACTGTGGACGGAGACGGCGGACATCTTCATCGACGCCATCGCGAAGACCCTGGTGCGGTCCGGTGTCGAGGCGCACGACGGACCTGATGGCGCACGGGCTCTCGCGAGCGCGTTGTGCTGGATGATCGAGCGGACGTTCTACCACGCCTCGGCGGTGTCGCCGGAGGCGCTGGACCAGGCCTGTGAGACGTGCCGGGTGGTGTGGCTGCGGACGGCGGGCATCGAGCCCTGAGCTGTCACCGGCCCAGCGCGGCCTCGAGCAGCGTCAGCACCGTCCTGAGCTGCTCGCGGTCCAGCCCGGCGAACGGGCTGCGGTCCAGCGTCGCGCGCATCACCGCCGACCGCACGCGCACGCCGTCCTCGGTCAGCACCAGCGCGCGGGACCGGCGGTCGACCGGGTCGACGACACGCTCCACCAGGCCGCGGTCGGTCAGCTGACCCGCCATGAAGGTCAGGTTGGAGGCGTTGCAGAACAGCTGCTCCGCCAGCGCTTTCATCGACGGCGGCGGCTGCCGCGGGTCGAGTGCCCAGAGCACCTGGGCGGTCGCGTGGGTGAGCCCGTGCTCGGCGAGGACGTCGGTGATCCGGTCGCTGGTGAGCATGAAGATCTCGTGGTTGAGGCGAACGGCCCGGTCCAGCTCCTCGTCGCGCATGGGCGGCAGCCTACCAATTTGCTTCAAGTCTTGAAGCTGCTAGCTTGATGCTTCAAGACTTGAAGCAAACGGAGGACTCATGTTCCGAGGCAGAACCGCGCTCGTCACCGGCGCGTCGAAGGGGATCGGCGCGGCCTGTGCCCATGAACTGGCACGCCGGGGAGCGGACCTGGTGCTCGTCGCCCGGTCCGCGACGACGCTGGAACGGCTGGCGGGCGAGCTCCGCGCGGTCCACGGCATCCGGGTCGAGGTGATCGCCGCGGACCTCGCCGACCGCGACGGGCCCGGCAAGGTCGACGCCGAGCTGCGCAGCCGTGACATCCACGTCGACCTGCTGTTCAACAACGCCGGCGCCGGCTCGGCCGGACCCTTCTTCGAGCGGCCGTTCGGCGCCCAGCTGGCGAGCGTCGACCTGAACGTCACCGGCCTCATGACGCTCACCCACCTCCTCGGACGTCGAATGGTGGAGGCGGGGAGCGGCGGGATCATCAACGTCTCCTCGACCGCGGCCTTCCAGCCGCTGGCCTACCAGGCCGTCTACGCGGCGACGAAGGCGTTCGTCCTGTCGTTCAGCGAGGCGGTGGCGCAGGAGCTGGCCGGCACCGGGGTCCGGGTGATGGCCGCCCACCCCGGTGCCGTCGCGACCGGGTTCTTCGACGGCACCACGGCGAAGATCACGAGTCTGGCCGACTCGCCGGAGAGGATCGCCAGGCGGACGCTCGACGACTTCGAACGCGGCCGGCACGCCTCCTATCCGGGGCGATGGGCCAACCGGGCGCAGACGTGGGCGGCCCGGTTGCTGCCACGCCGTCAGGTCGCGGCGTTGGGTGCGTGGTTCAACCGCAAGCTCGGGTTCGAGCACGTGTCGGACGTCGAGACGGCGCGCTGAGCAGCGTGAGGTAGAACGTTCGGTATTGACATTGGGGAGTGGCGTGGCCCAGGATTGAGATAGAACGTTCGGTCTTGACGACTCGCCGGGGTCGTCAACACCGTTGTTTCTGTAGTGATCGCTCTACACGCGGCTGGAGTCGGCGCGAACACCGCGCCGGCCCACGCCGTCCACATCGAACAGAAGGAAGTCCTGTGACCGCCTCAGCTCCTGCCGCGTCGTCCCTGCGGCGGTTGTACTTCGTCCGTGCCGCGTTCGCGCTCGTCTGGGCCGTCCTGGTGGGCGTGACCGCGTCCGAGCTCGGCCCGATCGGCATCGTGCTGGTCGTGGTCTACCCGCTGTTCGACGTCGCGGCCGCCGTTGTCGACGCGCGGGCCACCAAGCAGTCCCAGAACGTGCTCGGGCTCTACGTCAACATCGCCGTCAGTTCGCTCGCCGCGGTGGGCATCGCCGTCGCCAGCGCCACCAGCGGCATTCCCGGCATCCTGCAGGTCTGGGGTGCCTGGGCCATCGTGTCCGGCATCGTCCAGCTGGTCGTCGGCGTCGGCCGGCGCAAGATGGGCGGGCAGTGGCCGATGATCCTCAGTGGTGGCCTGTCGGTGGGTGCCGGCACGTCGTTCATCCTGATGGCCTCGCAGCCGGACGCCGCGCTGACTAGCGTCGCGGGCTATGCCGCGCTCGGCGGCATCTTCTTCCTGGTGTCGGCGATCCGGCTCGGGTCAGCCGCGAAGAAGGCGACCGTCACCGTCTGACCTCGCCAGTTCCGCAGTTCAGGCCGTGAGTCGCAGGTGAAGCCCGGCCGACGTCTGCCCCCAAGCTCCACCTGCACTGGCAGACCGGTGGCGGGTACGGAAAACCGTTGCTGCGCAAGGAGGAGAGCGTCGGCGAGGACGTGCGGCAGGCCTGCGTGTCACCCGAAGCGACACGGGACGTCTACGGCAACTGCTGTGCCCCGGCTGCCTGACCGCGGTCGACTCCCGCGTGGTGCCGGTCGGTCATCCGTTGCCGAGCGACGACTACCGCGCCTGGAACTGAGGCGTGCAGCTCGGCGCCTGCGCGTGGTCGAACCCGAGCGCGCTGGCCGGGGGAAGCGCGTCTTCCCCCGGCCCGGTACCGAACGCGTGCAGCAGGTAGGCGACGAACCTCCGGGACAGGGCCTGGGCGTGCTCCGGCGGCGCACCGCGCAGACCGCTGTTGGCCAGCAGGGCCATGACGAGATCGCCGACCTCGAAGTCCTGCCGCAGCCGCCCGCTCTCCTTCGCCCGGCGCACCAGCGTGTCGAACGCCGTCTCGGCGTCGCGGCGGCGCTCGCGGTAGTCGAGCTCGGTCGCGAACGACGCCAGGAACGCCTCGGTGAACCCGCGGTCTTCCAGCTGCTCGGCGCAGGTGAACTCGACCAGCCGCCGGAACCCGTTCCACGGGTCCGGGTCGGTGACGGCCTCCTCCAGCAGGGCCTCGCAGCGCGCCATCTGCTCGGCGAACACCTCGGTCACCAGCGATTCGCGGGTGGGGAAGCGGCGGAAGAGCGTCGCCACGCCGACTCCCGCGCGCCGGGCGACCGTGCTCAGCGGCACGTCGATGCCGCGGGTGCGGAAGAGGTCGCGGGCGGCCTCGATGATCCTGGTGCGGTTGCGGGCGGCGTCGGTGCGCAGGCCCGCGGACTGCTGTGCTGCGGTCACCTCCCCAGTGAACCCCAAGTGGAAAGCATTTTCCAGTTGCTGAAGTGAGTCGCTCGCGCGGGCGTTGTTCTCACTTCCGGGCAAGTGGAGTGATATTTCCATTTGTCGTCCTACTCTCGAAGGAGAGGTGGCGAGAACAGCCGCTCGGAATTCAGGGGAGATTCTCTCGTGGTAGAAACGCGCACCGATCCGGCCGAGGTTCCGCTGTCCATCCGCAGGGACGGGTTCGACCCGGTGCCGGAGCTGCTCACGGGCGACGGCGTCCGGCGCGTTCGGTGGCAGGGGGGATCGGCGTGGCTGGTGACGCGCCAGGCCGACGTGAAGGCGGTGCTGGCCGACTCGGCGACGTTCAGCAACGCCCCCGCGGAATCCGGTGAGGGCACCGCGGGCAACATGCTCCTCACCGACCCGCCGGAGCACCACCGGCTGCGCCGGATGCTCACCGGCCAGTTCACCCACCGCCGGATGCGGCTCCTCGCGCCCCGCGTCGAGCGGATCGTCACCGACCACCTCGACGCGATGCAGCGGTCGGGACCGCCGGCCGACCTCGTGACCGACTTCGCGCTGCCGGTGCCGTCGCTGGTGATCTGCGAGCTGCTCGGGGTGCCGTGGGACGAGCGCGGCGAGTTCCAGGAGCGCACCGCGCGGAGCATGGACCTCGCCCGGCCGCAGCACGAACGCGACGCGGCCTCCCGTGAGCTGCACGACTACCTCGCGGGCCTGGTGGTGCGGGTCCGCCGGGACCCCGGCGACGACCTGCTCGGGATGCTGGTGCGCGACCACGGCGACGAGCTGACCACGGCCGAGCTGGGCGGGCTCGCGTTGCTGCTGCTCGTCGCCGGGCACGAGACCACCGCGAACATGCTCGCGCTCGGCACGCTCGCGCTGCTGCGCCACCCGGACCAGCTCGCCGCCGTCCGCGACGACCCCGCCGCCGTCGACCCCGCGGTCGAGGAGCTGATGCGGTGGCTCTCGATCGTCCACAACGGCGTGGAGCGCAGGGCCACCACCGACGTGGAGCTGGCCGGCGTGACCATCCGCGCCGGCGACGTCGTGCAGGTCGGTCTGCACACCGCCAACCGGGACCCCGAGGTCGTCGCCGACCCGGGCCGGTTCGACATCACCCGCGGCGAGATCGGCCACCTCGGGTTCGGCCACGGCGTGCACCACTGCCTCGGCGCGCCGCTGGCCCGGCTCGAGATGCGCATCGCCTTTCCGGCACTCCTCCAGCGCTTCCCGGCGCTTTCGCTCGCGATAGCGGACGACGACGTCGAGTTCCGCGCGATGAGCGCCGTTTACGGCGTGAAAGCACTCCCGGTCACCTGGTAACCCATTTTCACCAGCTTAGGAACAATGATGAGAATTCTGATGTTCGGACGCGGCACGATCGCGACGCTGTACGGGTGGGCGTTCGCGAAGGCGGGGCACGAGGTGGAGTTCTACGTCCGGCCGGGCCGGTCGGCCCAGCTGCCTCCCGCCGTCGACCTGCGGATCAGGGACGGCCGGAAGCGCGGGGCCGCGGTCACCGAGCGGTGGCCGACCACCCTGCGCGAGGACGTGGACGCCGACTACGACCTGGTGGTCCTGAGCGTCAACCACGACCAGCTGGACGACGCGGTCGAGTTCCTGAGCACCCGTGTTGGTGGTGCGACCGTGCTGATGTTCGGCAACGTGTGGGCCGATCCCGCCGCCGTGGTCTCCGCCCTGCCGGCCTCCCAGGTCGTGTGGGGCTTCCCCGGAGGTGGCGGCGGGTTCGACGGGTCGACGCTGCGCGGCGGGGTCGTGAAGAACGTCTTCCTGGGCTTCGTCGACGACTCGAACCGCGGTGCGCGCTACCAGGCGGTCCGCGACCTGTTCCGCGGCGCGGGTTTCGCGGTGTCGCAGAGCCGCGACTTCCGCAGCTGGCTCTGGTTCCACTTCATCATGGACGCCGGCCTGCTCACCCAGGGCCTGGCGGTCGGCGGACGGGCCGAGCTCGCGCGGTCGCGCACCGCGGCCAGGGACGTCTTCCTGCTGATGCGCGAGATGGTGCCGTTGTTGAAGGCCAAGGGCGGCACGCCGCGGCTGGGCGCGGCGGTCGTGTCACGGGTTCCGGCCGTACTGCTGGGCTTCGCGCTGCGGAAGGTGCTCGGCGGCAAGAACATGCTCAGCTTCCTCACAGAGGAGCTGGAACGTGCGGGTCACACGAGCGGGGAGCTGGCCGGCGTCTACGCGCGGGACGTCCTGGCCGACGCGCGCCGGCTCGGGGTCCCGTTGCCCCGGTTGACGGCGCTGGAGCCGTTGTTCGCCGTGAAGCACCACTGAAAAGGATCACGCATGTCCTCCACCACGGCCGGGACGCGCGACAGCGTCGACGTCGCCGGCACGACCCGCACCTTCACCACGGTCGGAGCCGGTGCCGCCGGCGCGCTCCTGCTGGTGTTCCACGGTTCCCGGCAGACCGGGGAGGTCCACCGGAAGTTCACCGGCGGCATGTTCGACGCCCTGGCCGAGTCGGGCCGGGCGGTGGTCGCCTACCTGGACGGGTACCGCGGCAACTGGAACGACGCCCGGCGGGAGAGCCACTTCCCCGCTCGCAAGGCCGGGACGGACGACGTCGGTTTCGCCCGCGCGGTCGTCGACGTCCTTGTGGCACAAGGGCGGGTCGACCCGCGGCGGGTGTTCGCGGCCGGTTACTCCAACGGCGGCCAGATGGTGATCCGGCTCGTCCACGAGGCGCCGGGCCTGCTCGCCGGTGCGGCCGTGATCGCCGCGACCATGCCCGCGCCGGACAACTTCCTGGCCGCCGACCCGTCACCCACTCCGTTGCCGCTCCTGGTGATTCACGGCATGAAGGACACCATCGTCTCCTACGACGGCGGCAGTTTCGGGTGGTGGCAACGGAAGTTGTTCAAGGTCGGCGGTTCCAACTGGTCCGCGTTCCGCACCGCCGAGTACTTCGCCGCGCGCAACGGCATCACCGCTGCTCCTGCTGTGACCCGCCTGCCCAAGACCTCCGCGGGTGATCCCACCGAGGTGGAGCTGACCGAGTACCGCGAGGACGGCCGCCCGCCGGTCGCGCTGTACACCGTTCACCAAGGCGGGCACACGGTTCCCGGTCCCACAAGCGCGCCCGCAATCGTCGGCAGGACCAGCCACCACGTCAACACCGCGGAGCTGCTCGGCACGTTCTTCGGCCTGGGCTAGCGGTTCTCGGTCCGCCCCAGCGCATGTGCCCGGAGCAGACCGTCGACCCCGGCGCAGGAACGTCTCGCAGACCAGCTCCGGGTCGTACAGGCACCCGGCGGCCATCGCCCCGTCGCGCAGCATCACGAAGTGCCGCGCGGCGGGCTCTGCCGGTTGCTCGCCGATGCCGGCCAGCAGCTCGGTGATGACGTCGAGGAACCACTGGCGGCGGTCTCGACCAGGCCGCGCACGGCGTTGTCTCCGCCGAAGCCGCCGGCCTGCGCATCCGGGTCGTCGACCACGACCTCGCCGCCACCGCCGGCTCCTCCCTGCACGCCGAGGGCGACCGCGGCCACGCGCATGGTCGTCGACGAGGACCGCGGGGTGGTCGTCGGTTTCACCCTGCCGGGCCCGGACGTCGCCGAGTCGCTGCACGCCGCGACCATCGCCACGCGGGTCGCGGTGGTGGCCCGGACTGGCGGCCCGGAGAGGGGCGGTCCGAGCCCGGCCGAGGTGCCGGAAGCGGGGCTACGCTGAGTTCCGTGACCACGACCTCTTCCTCCGCCACGATGAAGATCGGTGAGCTTTCCCGGCTGACCGGCGTCAGCGCCCGCTCGCTGCGCTACTACGAACAGCAGGGGTTGCTGCACAGCACGCGTTCCGTCGGCGGGCAGCGGCACTACTCGGGGTCGGAGGTCGCGCGGGTCGAGTTGATCCGGCGGCTGCTCGAGGCAGGGCTGGGCAGCAGGACGATCGCCCAGGTCATGCCCTGCGTGGGCAGCGACGACGTGGCCGTCGCCGAGGACGCCTTCACCACGATGCTCGGCGAGCGCGACCGGCTGACCGCCGACATCGACCGGCTCGTCGAGACCAGGGCTGCCCTCGACGAGCTGATCGCGATCAACACCGAGTTCCGGCGGCAGCTCGGGGCCGCCTGAGCGCGGTCAGAGGCGCAGGTCGATGACGACCTTCCCGGTGGCGTGCTTGGACTCCACGAGCGCGAGTGCCTCGTCGGCCTGCGCGAGCGGGTAGGTCGCGGTGATGTGCGGGTCGAGCCGTCCGGTCACCATCAGCTCGGCGACGCGCTCGAGGCCCGACCGGTCGACCCGGCGCTCGACCGTCGCACCGCCGAGCTCGGTCACCGACTGGTCCCCGACCGACACGAGCACCTTGGCCAGCCCGGCGATCTCGTGCAGCGACGGGCCGCCGACCGTGTCGACCGCGGCGTCGAAACCCTCAGGTGCCAGCGCCCGCAACCGTTCCACGACGTCGCCGCCGGTGTAGTCCACAAAGGATGCGCCGGTCGAGGTGACGAGGTCGCGCTTGGCGGTGCCGGCGGTGCCGGTGACGACCAGGCCGCGGTCCCGCGCGATCTGGGCCACCGCGATGCCGACCCCGCCGCCGATCCCGTTGACCAGCACCGAGGACCCGGCCGGCAGGTCGAGCTGGTCGAGCACGTCCAGCGCGGTGGTGCCGGCGACGGGGATGGTCGCGGCCCACGTCTCCGGCAGCGCGTCGGGGATGCGCGCGGTGGCCGCGCCGAGCAGCAGGGTCGTCTCGGCGTACGTGCCGGCGCCGGTCAGCGCGAAGCCGGTGACCCGGTCGCCGACGGCCAGGCCGGTCACCTCGGCGCCGACCGCGAGCACGGTCCCGGCCGCTTCCAAGCCCAGGACCTGTGGGAACGGCAGGTGGCCGTTCAGGTCGGGTGCCTCGCCCGACCTCAGCTTGTGGTCGGCCGGGTTGACGCCCGCGGCCGCCACCTGGACCAGCACCTCGACCGGGCTGGGCGTGAGATCGGGGCGGGAGAAGAACTCCTGGACGTCGGACCCACCAAAACTCTTGTACCCCAACGCTTTGCTCACTGTGAACAGCTCCTGAACCGTTGACCTCGCTGACAGTTCGAAGCTATGCGCTGACACCGGTGTCAGCTTCCACCGGATGTGACGCGCGACTCAGTTCCCGGCGTCCTCGAAGATCAGGAACGTCTTCGTCGACAGCACACCGGGGATCGTCTGCAGCTGCTCCAGGACCACCCGGCGCAGCGCGTTGTTGTCCTCCGCCCGCACCAGCAGCATCACGTCGAACTCGCCACCCATGAGCGCCATGTGCCGCACCTCCGGGATCGCGCGCAGCTGGACCTGCAGATCGCGCCAGTTGTTCTGCCGCACCGTCATCGCCACGTACGCCGACGTCGTCAGCCCGACCTTCACCGGGTCGACCCGCGCGGTGAAACCGGTGATCACCCCGTCCGCCACCAGGCGCTCGAACCGGGCGTAGGCGTTGGCGCGCGAGATCGTCACGCGCTCGGCCAGCGCACGCCCGGACAACCTGCCGTCCGCCTCCAGCTCGCGCAGGATCCGGCGGTCGATGTCGTCCAGCTCCGTGTCCACGTGTCTCACTCCCGAGGGCAAAAGGGCGGCCCGGCGGTCCAACTGGATCAGCTGAATCGACGCTTGAAGCCAATCGTCTCGCACTTTCGCGTGGATCTAGTCGATTGGCGGCTGATCTAGGCAACATTCGGGCCTGGTGCAACTGCTCGTGGAGGTGCGGATGAGTGCCGGTCAGCTCAAGGCGGCCATCACCCCGGCCCGGCTGCTGGACGAGAAGGGCCGGCTGGTCAGGGGAGCGCCGAAGCCGGACGTCGAGGCGTTGGCCGAGGGGTACCGCAAGCTCGTGTTCGCCCGCCGGCTGAACGAGCAGTGCGGCGCGTTGGTCCGGCAGGGACGGTTGGCCGTCTACCCGTCCTCACGCGGACAGGAGGCGTGCCAGGTCGCCTGCACGTCGGTGCTCGCGGACGGCGACTGGCTGTTCCCGACCTACCGCGACACGGCCGCTATCGCCGCCCGCGGGGTCGACCCGGTCGAGGTGCTCACGCTGCTGCGCGGCGACTGGCACTGCGGCTACGACCCGAACGTGCACAAGGTCGCGCCTCAGGCCACCCCGCTCGCGACGCAGCTGCTGCACGCGGTCGGCGTCGGTCACGCCGCACGCCTCAAGGGCGAGGACACGGTCGTGATGGCGCTGTGCGGTGACGGCGCGACCAGCGAGGGCGACTTCCACGAGGCCTGCAACTTCGCCGCCGTGTTCCGCGCACCGGTGGTGTTCTTCGTGCAGAACAACAAGTACGCGATCTCGGTACCGCTCGCGCGCCAGTCGGTCGCGCCCTCGCTCGCGGCCAAGGCGATCGGCTACGGCATGCCCGGCGTGCGGGTCGACGGCAACGACCTGCCGGCGCTCGAGAAGGTGCTCGGCGAGGCCGTCGCCCGTGCCCGAGCAGGGGAGGGGCCGACGCTGGTCGAGGCCGACACCTACCGCATCGAGTCGCACACCAACGCCGACGACGCCAGCCGGTACCGCGCCGACGACGAGGTGAGCGAGTGGCTCCCGCGTGATCCGCTGCTGCGGGTCCGGACCTACCTGACCGCGGTGGGCGCGCTCGACGCCCGGCGCGAGGAGGAGATCACCGCGGCCGCGGAGGAGATGGCCGCGGCGGTGCGCGCCGGAGTCGGCGGCGAGACGCCCGTCGACCCCGAGGAGATCTTCGCCCACGTCCACTCCACCCCCACGCCGCAGCTGGCGGAACAGCGCGCGGCGCTGCGGGCCGAGCTCGAGTTCGAGGAGGCCTGATGAGCGCCGAGAAGATGACGATGGCGCAGGCGATCAACGCCGCGTTGCGCGACGCGATCACCGAGGACGACTCCGTGGTCGTGTTCGGCGAGGACGTGGCGCAGCTGGGCGGGGTCTTCCGGGTGACCGACGGGCTGCACCGCGAGTTCGGCGAGAACCGCGTCTTCGACACCCCGCTCGCCGAGTCCGGCATCGTCGGCATGGCGGTCGGCATGGCCATGAACGGCCTGCGCCCGGTCGTCGAGATGCAGTTCGACGCCTTCGCCTACCCGGCGTTCGAGCAGATCGTCAGCCACGTCGCGAAGATGGGCAACCGCACCCGCGGCAAGGTGCGGCTGCCGATCGTCATCCGCGTCCCCTACGCCGGCGGCATCGGCGGCGTGGAACACCACTGCGACTCGTCCGAGGCCTACTACGCGCACACGCCGGGCCTGACCGTCGTTGCACCGGCCACCAACGCCGACGCCTACGGCCTGCTGCGAGCAGCGATCGCCGGTTCCGACCCGGTCGTCTTCCTGGAACCCAAGAAGCACTACTTCGCCAGGGAGGAGGTGGACATCTCCTTGCCGGTCCCGCCGATCGGCCGCGCGGTCGTCCGCCGCCCCGGCCGCGACGCCACCCTGATCGCCTACGGCCCGTCCGTCCCGGTCGCCCTGGCCGCCGCCGCGCAGGCCGCGACCGAGGGCAGGGACCTCGGCGTGGTCGACCTGCGCTCGATCGTCCCGTTCGACGACGAGACGGTCTGCGCCGAGGTCCGCCGCACCGGCCGCGCGGTCGTGGTCGCCGAGGCACCCGGCTTCGCGTCGGTGGCCTCGGAGGTCGCGGCACGGGTCGGCGAGCGCTGCTTCCACCACCTGGAGGCACCGGTCCGCCGCGTCACGGGCTTCGACATCCCCTACCCGCCACCGAAGCTGGAGCACCACTTCCTGCCGGGCGTGGACCGGGTGCTGGACGCCGTCGACACGCTGCAGTGGGAGGACGCCGCATGAGCACCAGGGTGTTCGACCTGCCCGACCTCGGCGAGGGCCTGACCGAGGCCGTGCTGGTCCGGTGGCTGGTGCGCACCGGCGACCCGGTGGCGGTGGACGAACCGGTCGCCGAGGTCGAGACGGCCAAGGCGATGGTCGAAGTGCCCTCGCCGTTCGGTGGCGTGATCGCGCAGCTGCACGGGGAGGAGGGCGCGACGCTGCAGGTGGGGTCGCCGTTGATCTCGGTGAGCGCCGGGCAGCCGGTGGCGCCGGTGGACGTCGCCCCGCAGGCGACCGCACAGGCGGCCGCGCAGACGTACGTCGAGGAGGAGCGGGCCGGATCCGGCAACGTCCTGATCGGGTACGGCACCGCGGAGACGAGCACCTCGCGGCGCCGCAGGAGGAAGGGCGCTGCCGCACCCGCCGCCGCACCTGCGCCGCTGTTGCCGCACCGCCGCCGCACCTGCGCCGCCGCTGTTGCCGCACCCGCCGCCGCGCCTGCGGCTACCGCCGCCTGCGGCTACCGCCGCGCCTGCGGCTACCGCCGCGCCTGCGGCTACCGCGCGCCTGCGGCTACCGCCGCCTGCGGCTACCGCCGCGCCTGCGGCTACCGCCGCGCCTGCGGCTACCGCCGCGCCTGCGGCTACCGCCGCGCCTGCGGCTACCGCCGCCTGCGGCTACCGCCGCGCCTGCGGCTACCGCCGCGCCTGCGGCTACCGCCGCGCCTGCGGCTACCGCCGCACCCGCCGCCGCTTCACCCGCACGCAACGGCGAACGCCCCGCCGTCCAGTCACCGATCGTGCGCCGGCTCGCCCGGGACAACGGCGTCGACCTCACCGCGCTGACCGGCACCGGCCCGACGGCCTGATCACCCGACGCGACGTCGAAGCCGCGTTCGCCGTGCCCGCATCCGCCCCCCCCCGCGCCTGCTGCCCCGCCGGTCTCGCCCGCACCGGCTGGCTCCGCACCTGCTGCCCGGCGCCGGTCTCGCCCGCGTCGGCCACCCCCGCACCGGCCGTCCCCGCCGCGAGCCACGTCGACCAGCGCACCGGCCTCCCCATCCGCACCCGAGTGCCGCTGACCGGCCTGCGCAAGGCCGTCACCACCACCCTCACCCGCAGCCGCACCGAGATCCCCGAAGCGACCACCTGGGTCGACGTGGACGCCACCGCCCTGCTCGACCTCCGCACCGAACTGAAGGAAACCGGTGCGGCACCTGGAATCCTCGCCATGGTCGCCCGCTTCGTGGTGGCCGGACTCGCCCGCTTCCCCGAGCTGAACTCCCGCGTCGACACCGAGCGCGGCGAGATCACCCACCTCGACGGCGTCAACCTCGGGCTGGCCGCGCAGACCGAGCGCGGTCTCGTCGTCCCGGCCGTCAAGGACGCGCACCGGCTGAGCATGCGCGGCCTCGACGCCGAGATCCGCCGCCTCACCACCGCCGCGCGCGAGGGCACCGCCACCGCCGCCGAGCTCAGCTCGGGTTCGTTCACCCTCAACAACTACGGGGTGCTCGGCGTCGACGGCAGCGCCGCGATCATCAACCACCCCGAGGTCGCGATCCTCGGCATGGGCCGCATCCTGCCCCGGCCGTGGGTGGTCGACGGTGAGATCGCGGTGCGGCACATCGTGCAGCTGTCGCTCGTGTTCGACCACCGGGTCTGCGACGGTGGTACGGCGGGCGGGTTCATCCGGTTCGTCGCCGACTGCGTCGAGAACCCCAAGTCGGCGCTGGCGGACCTGTAGCGGTCGGCGGTGGTTCGCCATCGCCGGTCATGCCGGACGTCCCTCACCGGATGTTCGTTCGGTCAACTACCGTGCCGGGCAACGGGCGACCGAGGAGGACGCGATGCTGGACCTGAGCCCGGCGCCGGGCGACCTGGAGCCGATCGAGACGGCGTCGGTGGACGAGCTGCGGGCGGTGCAGCTCGAACGGCTGCGGTGGTCCGTCCGGCACGCCTACACCAACGTGCCGCACTACCGCGCCTCCTTCGACGCGGCCGGCGTGCACCCCGACGACGTGAAGTCGTTGGAGGACCTGGCGAAGCTGCCGTTCACCACCAAGGCCGATTTGCGCGAGAACTACCCGTTCGGCATGTTCGCGGTGCCGCGCGAGGAAGTCGTCCGCGTGCACGCGTCCTCCGGCACCACCGGCCGTCCGACGGTCGTCGGCTACACGCGGGACGACCTCGACACGTGGGCTTCCGTGGTGGCGCGCAGCATCCGCGCCGCCGGCGGCCGGGCCGGGCACGTCCTGCACAACGCCTACGGCTACGGCCTGTTCACCGGCGGGCTCGGCGCGCACGCGGGCGCGGAACTGTTGGGCTGCACCGTGGTTCCGGTGTCCGGCGGCATGACCGAACGCCAGGTGCAGCTGATCCGCGACTTCGAGCCGGACATCATCATGGTGACGCCGTCGTACATGCTGTCGATCATCGACGAGATGGAGCGCCAGGGGATCGACCCGCGCTCGACGTCGTTGAAGGTCGGCATCTTCGGCGCCGAACCGTGGACCAACGACATGCGTGCCGAGGTGGAACGCCGCCTCGACATGCACGCCGTCGACATCTACGGGCTGTCCGAGGTGATCGGGCCGGGTGTGGCCAGCGAGTGCGTGGAGACCAAGGACGGCCTGCACGTCTGGGAGGACCACTTCTACCCGGAGGTCGTCGACCCGGTCACCGGCGAGGTGCTGCCCGACGGCGAGGAGGGCGAGCTCGTGTTCACCTCGCTCACCAAGCAGGCCATGCCGGTCGTCCGCTACCGCACCCGCGACCTGACGAGGCTGCTGCCCGGCACCGCGCGGACGATGCGGCGGATCGAGAAGATCACCGGCCGCACCGACGACATGATCATCCTGCGCGGCGTGAACCTCTTCCCGACCCAGATCGAGGAGCTGATCCTGCGCGTTCCCGTGCTGTCGCCGCACTTCCAGTGCGTGCTGAGCCGCACGGGCAGCCTCGACGACCTGACCGTCCTGGTGGAGCACCGCGAGGGCGCTCCAGAAGGTGATGTCGCAGAAGGTGATGTCGCAGCCGGTGACGCCGGGGCCGAGCTCCAGCGGCTCGTGAAGAACTCCATCGGCGTCACGGTCGCGGTGGAGGTCGTTGCGCCGGGCGGGATCGAGCGCTCGGTCGGCAAGATGAAGCGGATCGTGGACAACCGCCCGCGCCGCTGAGTCAGGTCGCGCAGGAGGCGGCCGGTGCGCCGCCCCGCGCGGCGTCGTCGATGTTGTCCTCGACCCACACGCGCAGCATCCGCAGCGGGACGGCCGCGCTGTGCCCGAGCTCGGTGAGCGAGTACTCGACGTGCAACGGCACGGCGGGGTAGACGGTGCGGTCGACCAGGCCGAACTCCTCCAGCCGGCGCAGGGTCTGGGTGAGCACCTTCGGGCTGACCCCCTGCAGGTGCCGCTGCAGCTGCCCGAACCGCTGCGGTCCCTCCTCCAGCGCGCCGATCGCGAGCGCCGACCACTTGTTCGCCAGCAGGTCGAGCATCGCCCGGCACGGGCACTGCGCGGCGTACACGTCGTGGTCGGCGTGTTGCCCAGTCAGGCACACTGTCGTCATCGCAAGCCCCTCACCTCGACACTTCCCAATGGGAAGTAGTTGCCCTTGCGGGTAACTATAACCACGGCGATACCGTGCTGGAGCCAAGCAAGAGATCAACTCCAGGGAGTTCACAGTGTCCGACTCAGTGATGCGCGCCGTCGTCCAGGACGTCATCGGCGGCCCTGAGGTGCTCTCGGTGCGGGAGGTGCCGCGCCCGGAACCGCTGCCGACCGAGGTCAGGGTGAAGGTGCACGCGGCGGGCATCAACCCGGTGGACTGGAAGACCCGCGCGGGCGGTGGCATGGCGGGGGTGCTGGGCGAGCCGCCGTTCATCCTCGGCTGGGACGTCTCCGGCGTCGTGGAGAAGGTCGGCTTCGGCGTCACCACGCTGAAGGAGGGCGACGAGGTCTACGGCATGCCGTGGTTCCCGCGTGCGGCGAGCGCCTACGCCGAGTACGTGACCGCCCCGGCCCGCCAGTTCGCCCGCAAGCCCGCCGCCGCGAGCCACGACCAGGCGGCCGGAGTCCCGCTCGCCGCGCTGACCGCGTGGCAGGCCCTGGTCGACACCGCCCACGTCACCGCGGGCCAGCACGTCCTGGTCCACGCCGCCGCCGGTGGTGTCGGCCACCTCGCCGTCCAGTTCGCCAAGCACCTCGGTGCCCACGTGATCGGCACCGCCCGCGCCACTGGCCACGAGTGGCTCACCGGGCTCGGCGCCGACGAGGTCGTCGACTACACCGAGGTCCGCTTCGAGGAAGCGATCTCCGACGTCGACGTGGTGATCGACCTCGTCGGCGACACCCGCGACAGCACCAGCACGCGCTCGCTCGACGTGCTGCGGCCCGGCGGGCTGCTCGTCGCGGTTCCCGGCGGCGTGGCCCCGGAGCTGGCAGCCGCGGGCGAGGCGAAGGGCATGCGCGTCTCGCCGTTCCTCGTGGAGCCGGACGGTCCGGCGTTGACCCGGATCGCCGAGCTGATCGACGCAGGCGGGGTGCACGTGGAGGTCGCGGAGACGTTCGCGCTCGACCAGGTCGCGGAGGCGCACCGCCGCGGCGAGTCGAACCGCACCCGTGGCAAGCTCGTCCTGCGCGTTCAAGCCTGAGAAGGAGTCACTCGGTGTTCTACGAGATCCGCCGCTACCAGACGCAACCGGGACGACGGGACGACTGGGTGCGGTTCATGGAGGGCACGATCATCCCGTTCCAGACGGAGAAGGGGATGTCGGTGACCGCGTCCTTCGTGGACGAGGAGGATCCGGACGGGTACGTGTGGATCCGCCGGTTCGCCGACGAGCAGGAGCGGGTCGCGCTGTACGCCGCTGTGTACGAGAGCGAGCGGTGGCAGCAGGAGATCGGGCCGGAGGTGCGGCGGCTGCTGGTGATGGACGAGATCAGGGTGACCAGGGCCGTGCCGACGGAGGCGTCCGGGCTGAGGTGACGCCGTCCCGGCTCAGGCCTGGATGCCGCGCAGGATCATCGAGCAGATCTGGTCCGCCAGCTCCGCCGGTGTGCGCCGCCGCTCCGGTTTGTACCACTCGGCCAGTGAGTTGACCGTGCCGAACAACAGTCGCGCGGTGGTGCGCGCGTCGAGGTCGGCGCGCACGTCGCCCTCGTCGATCGCCTCCTGCACCACCCCGGCGATCACCTTGTCGAACGTGCGCCGCTGTTCCAGCGCCCACCGCTCGGTCCCGGTGTTGCCGTGCACGCTCAGCAGCAGCTTCACGTACGGCAGCTCGGCGGCGAGGATCTCGACATTGCGCTTGATCAGGTAGCTGAGCCGGTCGACGGCGCGGCCCGTGGTGGCGCCTTCCTCGGTCGTGCTGGCCATCAACGGTTCCAGCGCGCGTTCCAGGCCCAGGCGCAGCAGCTGTTCCTTGCTCTCGACGTGGTGGTAGATCGAGGACCTGGACAGCCCGGAGGCCCGGGTGAGGTGCTGGAAGCTCGTCCCGTCGTAGCCGCGTTCGGTGAACACCCGGACGGCGACCTCCAGCAGCCGCTCGAGGTTGTACGGCGTCTGCCACCGGCCGCGCCCAGGTGTCCCACTCACCGGGCCATCGTCGCACGCGCTGGTCGGGCGGGTCGCTGACGTGGACCTCACGCGTCGGCGTGCTCGGCCAGCCGCCGCGCCAACGCCCGCACCAGCTCCCGCAGCTCCTCGGGCCGCTCCACCACGAACGGCCGGTCGAGCGAGGCGAGCAGCGGCGCGACCCAGTCGAGCCGTTCCGCCCGGATCCGCGCCCGCGTCCACCCGTCGTCCAGGCCCTCCAGCAGGGCGACGGACGGCGGGAACACCGCGCGGATCCGGGCGGTGTCCGCCCGGACCCGGACGGACACCTCGTACCGGTGCGGCGCCTGCGCCAACGCGGTCAGCACCTGCTCGGCGGGAGCGAAACCCGGTGGTACGTCGAAGGTTCCGGCGCCCACCTCGACCGCGGTGACCCGGTCGACCCGGAACGTCCGCACCTCACCGCTCGCCGTGTCGAACCCGGTCAGGTACCACCGCCCGGAGTGCGCCACGATCCCGTACGGGTGCACGACCCGCCGGCTCGCACCAGCGTGACCGGCGCGGTACGAGAGGTCGACCGGACGCCGCTCACGGGCGGCCTCCGCGACCGCGAGCAGGACCGGCGCCTCACCACCCGCGGCCGCTCGCGGTGCGACCGTGAAGTCCGCAACCTCCAGCAACGCTTCCAACCGCCGCCGGACCTCGTCGGGCAGCACCCGCCGGACCTTCCCCGCGGCGCTCTCGACGGCGGCGGGCGAGGCCGAGACCAGCCCGGCGCGCTGACCCGCGAGCAGGCCCAGCAGGACCGCGAGCGCCTCCTCGTCGGTGAGCATCAGCGGAGGCATCCGGTAGCCGGGCGCCAGCCGGTACCCGCCGTGCCGCCCGCGCACCGACCGGACCGGGACTTCCAGCTCCAGCAGGCGTTCCACGTACCGGCGGACCGTCCGCTCGTCCACGTCCAGCCGCGCGGCGAGCTCACCGACGGTCCTGGTGCCGCCACCTTGGAGGATCTCCAACAGGGCGAGCACACGTGCGATGGGTCGGGTCACAGCGAAGACCCTGCAATACCGGGCGGATCCTGTCCACTATCGCCCATAGCCTGCGGACGTTCCCACCAGGGGACCGTGTCGAAAGGATCCGCTGTGCAGTTCGTTTCCGTCCGCGTCATCACCGGCGACGTCGCCCGCCTGGTCGAGTTCTACGAGCAGGCGACCGGTCTGCGGGCGCGGTGGCTCGCCGAGCAGTTCGCCGAGCTCGTCGGACCGTCGTGCACGCTCGCGATCGGCAGCGTGCGGACGATGGCGTTGTTCAGCCTGGGAGCGGCCGTGCCCGAGTCGAACCGGACCGCGATCCTCGAGTTCCTCGTCGAGGACGTCGACCGCGAGCACGCCCGGCTCGTGGACCTGGCCGAGGTCGTGCAGGAGCCGACCACCATGCCGTGGGGCAACCGGTCGCTGCTCTTCCGCGACCCGGACGGCAACCTGGTCAACTTCTTCACGCCGCTCTCCGACGACGCGAAGGCGCGCCTGGCCCGCTGAGACCAGGCGCGCCTGGCCCGCTCAGTTCTTCGCGACCAGCGTGAGGACGTCGTAGGTGGCGACCGGCTCGGAGTCCTGGTTCGTCACCACGGCGTCCCACCGCACCTCGCCGTACTCGGCGTTGGTGCGCGGGGTGATCTGCTTGACCGTCAACGTCACCGCGATCGTGTCGCCGGCCTTCACCGGCGTCAGGAACCGCAGCCCGTCCACGCCGAAGTTCGCGAGCACCGGACCGGGGTTCGGCTCCACGAACAGCCCGGCGGCCAGCGACACCACCAGGTAGCCGTGGGCCACGATCCCCCCGAACAACGGGTTCGCGGCCGCCGCCTCCGGATCGGTGTGGGCGTAGAACGTGTCACCGGTGAACTCGGCGAAGTGGTCGATGTCGGCGAGCGTGACCTGCCGCGTGCCGGACGCGATGGAGTCACCGATCCTCAGCTCCGCCAACGACTTGCGGAACGGGTGCACGTCGTCGGCGGTCCGCTTCGACCCGGTGGTCCAGCGACCGGTGATCGCGGTGAGCATGTCCGGCGAGGCCTGCACGGCGGTGCGCTGCATGTGGTGCAGCACGCCGCGCACGCCACCGAGCTCCTCACCGCCACCCGCCCGGCCGGGACCGCCGTGCACCAGCATCGGCAGCGGCGACCCGTGCCCGGTCGACTCCTTGGCGTCGTCGCGGTCCAGCACCAGGATCCGGCCGTGCCACGGGGCGACGCCCAGCACGACCTGGCGCGCCACGGCGGGGTCGTGCGTGACGAGCGAGCCGACCAGGCTGCCCTTGCCGCGGGCCGCGAGCTCGATGGCCTCGGAGGTGCCGCGATAGGTGATCACCGTGCTGACCGGGCCGAACGGCTCGACGTCGTGCGGTTCGGCGGCGTCCGCGCGAGCCCGCAGCAGCACGGGGGAGAGGAACGCGCCGCGCTCGGCGTCCGCGTCGACCAGCCGCACCGAGTTCGGGTCGCCGAACACGATCTCGGCCGAGTTCCGCAACGACTCAACGGCCTTGCGCACCTCGTCCCGCTGCCCGAGCGAGGCCAGCGCGCCCATCCGCACGCTCTCGTCGGCCGGGTTGCCGACGGTGATCTTCGCCAGTCGCGCCGAGATCGCCTCGGTCACCTCGGCGGCGATCGGCTCCGGCACGATGGCCCGCCGGATCGCCGTGCACTTCTGGCCGGCCTTCACCGTCATCTCGGCGACCACTCCCTTGACGAACAGGTCGAACTCGGGGTCGTCCGGCCGCACGTCGGGGCCCAGGATCGAGCAGTTCAGCGAGTCGGCCTCGACCTGCAGCCGCACACCGCCGTGCTGCACGTTCGGGTGGTTGCGCAGGATCCCCGCGGTGTGCGCGGAACCGGTGAACGCCACGGAGTCCTGCTCGTCGAGCACGTCGAGCAGACCGCGCGGGCTGCCGGACAACAGCTGCAGCGAGCCCTCCGGCAGGATGCCGGAGGAGATGATCAGCCGGACCACGGCCTCGGTGAGGTAGGCGGTCTGCGAGGCGGGTTTCACGATGCTCGGCAGGCCGGCCAGGAACGCGGGCGCGAGCTTCTCGAGCATGCCCCAGACGGGGAAGTTGAAGGCGTTGATCTGCACCGCGACGCCCGGCCGTGAGGTGTAGATGTGCTGCCCCAGGAACGTGCCCTCGCGGCCGAGGCGTTCCAAGCCGCCGTCGAGCACGACGATGTCGTTGGGCAGCTCGCGCACACCCTTGCTCGCGAAGCTGAACAGCGTGCCGAAGCCGCCGTCGATGTCGACCATCGAGTCGCGCTTGGTCGCACCCGTGCGGTACGACAGCTCGTACAGCGAGTCCTTGTCGGCGCTGAGGTGCTTGGCCAGCTCCTTGATCAGCACAGCGCGCTGGTGGAACGTCAGCTCGCGGATCGCCGGCCCGCCGACGCGCTTCGCGTGCTCGGTCATCTGCCGCAGGTCGAGGCCCTCGCTCGACAACCGCGCGACCTCCTCGCCGGTCACCGCGTCGAGCAGCGGCTCTCCCTCGGCCTGGGCCCGGAACCAGCGTCCCGCGGCGTAGCTCTCCAGCAGTGCAGTCACTGTGCAGGTTCCCTTCGCTGACTGTTGCCCTCCGTGGTTCCCGTGTGCCACGGTATAACAGACCGTTCGGTCAGTAAATCGCCCATGAGCTCGCTGGAGGGTGTGGGATGGCGGTTCCCGGTTCAGTCGGCGTCTACGGCGGTGGCCGGATGGGTGCGGGCATCGCGCACGCGTTCGCGGTGGCCGGGAGCACGGTCACGGTCATCGAGACCGAGTCCGCCGCCGGGAGCGCCCGCGACCGCCTCGAGAAGAGCCTCGCCAAGGCGGCCGAGAAGGGGATCGCGGTCAGTGGCACGGTTTCCGTGGTCACCGACCCGGCGGCGTTGGCGGCGGTGACCCTCGTGGTCGAGGCCGTGCCGGAGCTGGTCGAGCTGAAGCACACCGTGCTCGCCACGATCGCCGAGCACGCGCCGGACGCCGTGATCGGCACCAACACCAGCTCGTTGTCGATCGACGTCTTGGCGCAGGCGCTGCCGGACCCGTCCGTCCTCATCGGACTCCACTTCTTCAACCCCGTGCCCGCGAGCGACCTCGTCGAGGTCGTGGTGGGGGAGCACACCCCACCCGCACTGGTCGGGCTGGCCCAGGACTGGGTGAGCGGTCTCGGCAAGCACGCGATCACCGTGCGGAACTCGCCTGGCTTCGCCAGCAGCCGCCTCGGCGTCGCGATCGCCTTGGAGGCCATGCGGATGGTCGAGGAGGGCGTCGCGTCCGCCGAGGACATCGACAGCGCCATGACCCTCGGCTACCGGCACCCCGTCGGACCGCTGCGCACCACCGACCTGGTGGGCCTCGACGTCCGCCTCGCGATCGCCGAGCACCTCGAACGCGAGCTCGGCCCGCGCTTTGCACCACCGCAGCTGTTGCGGGACAAGGTCGCCGCCGGCCGGTTGGGCCGCAAGACCGGGGAGGGCTTCTACCGGTGGTGACCGCACGGCAGCACGCCGCTGGGGCGCTGAAACACTGCAGCGCATGACCACGACCGAGAACAGCGGGGCGAGGCGCCGCGGCCGTCCGGGCTACGACCTGGAGACGCTGCTCAAGGCCGCCGCCGAGCTGTTCTACGAGCGCGGCTACGACGGCACCAGCATCCAGGACCTGGCCACCCGCCTGGGCATCGCGAAGTCGGCGATCTACCACCACGTCCCCAGCAAGGAAGCCCTGCTGCGGCTCGCGGTCGACCGGGCGCTCGACGGCCTCTTCGCCGAGGTGGCCGAACTGGGCGGAGGGCGCGCGATCGACCGGCTCGACCGGCTCGTGCGCGGCAGCATCACGGTCCTGGTGGAACAGCTGCCGTTCGTCACCCTGCTCCTGCGCGTGCGCGGCAACAGCGAGACCGAACGCGAGGCACTGGCCCGCCGCCGCGAGTTCGACCAGATCGTCACCGCACTGGTCGCCGAGGCGGCCGCCGAGGGTGATCTCCGCGCGGACATCGATCCCGCGATGACGACCAGGCTGCTGTTCGGCATGGTCAACTCGCTCATCGAGTGGTACCGGCCGCAGGGCGGGCTGAGCGCGGCCGAGCTCGCGGACACGGTGGCCGCGGTGGCGTTCGACGGCCTGCGGGTGCGCTCCTGACAACGGTGAACGCGCCACCCCGGCCCGGCTGCTCCGAACGGCCGTAGCCGGTCCCTGGCGATCATGGCTGGATGATCGTGAGAGCGCTTCCAACGTTGTACGAGGAGCCCGACGATGACCAGGCTGCGCACATCGGTGATCGCGACGATCGTCCTGGCTGTTCTTTCGACAGCCACTGCCACCGCCACGGGCACGGCGGCCGCCGGTCCTCCCGGCCACGCGTGGTTCACCTCCTGGGCCCAGTCGCAGGAACGCCTCGCCGCGACCCCGTTGCGGAACCAGTCGATCCGGATGCTCGCCCACCTCAGCCAGGGTGGCACCGCGGTCCGCTTCCGCCTGCAGAACACCTTCGGCCGGCAGCCGCTCACCCTCGACCGCGCCACCGTCGCGATCAGCACGGGCGGCGCCACCACCGGCACCCCGAAGCGCGTCACCTTCCACGGGCGCCGCTCCGTGACGATCCCCGCTGGCGGCGAGACCTGGAGCGACGCCACCGTGCTCGCCACCCGGCCGGGAGACGACGTCGCGATCAGCGTGTTCGCCGCAGGAGAAGTCCTGCCCGGCCAGCACAACTCCGCGTTCCGCGACAACTACCTCACCCCGCCCGGCGCCGGCGACCACACCGCCGACACGACGGGCGAGGCGTACTCGCTGACCACCGGGTCCACATTGGTGGTCAGCGCGGTCGACGTGCACAACCCGGCGCTGAAGGGCACGGTCGTCCCGTTCGGCAGCTCGGTCGTCGACGGCGTCGGCAGCACGAACTGCGGCCCCGGCTGCACCGAGATCGGCACCCACAAGCGGTGGACCGACTTCCTGGCCCGCCGGATCGTCGCCGAGCTGCCGCGCACGTCCCAGCTCGCCGTCGCCAACGCGGGCATCAGCGGCACGACGAGCGCGGTCTGCCCGCGGTCGCCGGAGGGGGTGGCCGGTCTGGACGCGATGGCGCGGCTGGAGCGTGATGTCCTTTCGCTGCACGGGGTCAAGTCGGTCATCTACTACTACGGCACGAACGACCTGGCGAACGGCTGCACGGCGAACGAGATCATCACCAGCTACCGCACCGTCTTCGGGCGCCTGCGCGACGCGGGCATCGACGTCCACGTCACGCCGATCACGCCCCGCCCCGGCTACACCGACCAGAACAACATCGACCGCCACGTCGTCGCGGGGTTCGTCCGCAACGGCGGGGACTGCACCGGGACGTGCACGGGCGTGACGGACTTCGACCAGGTGCTGGCCGATCCGGTCAAGCCCAACAGCATCCTCCCCGCCTACGACACCGGCGACGGCGTGCACGTGAACATCGCGGGCCAGGAGGCGCTCGCGAACTTCGTCGCCCTGCGCGACCTGGTCTGACAGCGGAAGGTGGCCGCGCGGTCACGGCTGTTGGGGGCGGTCCTGGTCAGCGCCGCGGACACGTTGGGGCGCACCGTGGTCGCGCCGGCCCAGATACCGGCGGGCCTGGTGATCTCGTTGGTGGGAACGCCGTACTTCGTGCTGGCGCTCTGGCGGACGCGGGCCACGCGAGCCTGACGTGGTGCTCGTCGGCCGTCCGGGGCACTGCTGTCCGATGACGACCGCGCCGCGTGGCACAGTTTGCTCGACCGCACCTCACCGGTGTGGCCGGGACGCCCCCGCACTGCTCACCGCGCGGACCGTCCACACCGGAACGCGACCTGGGGAGTTCACATGACCGACCGGCAGGCCGAGATCCGCGGAGCCTTCGACGCCGCCGCGGCCGACTTCACGGCGCTGGGCCACCACCTGTGGGAACCCATCGCCGCCGCGGCGGTCGCCGTCGCCGACCCCCGGCCCGGCGAGCGCGTCCTCGACGCCTGCTGCGGCACCGGCGCCTCCGCGCTCCCGTCCGCCCGGCTCGTCGGCCCCACCGGCCACGTCGACGCCGTCGACCTGTCCGCCCCGATGATCGAGCAGCTGCGCACCCACACCGACCTTCCCCAGCTGCACGCCCACCACGCCGACGTCACCACCTGGGCCACCGACGGCTACGACGTCGTCCAGTCGGCGCTCGGCATCTTCTTCTTCCCCGACATGACCGCCGGCACCGACCACCTGATCAGCCGGGCCCGTCCCGGCGGGCGGGTGGTGTTCACCATCTGGCAGGGCGACGCGATGGCGCCGGCCGGACGGCAGCTGGGCAAGGCGATCGCCGAGGTCACCGGTACCCCGCAGCCCGCGCCGCGCCCGCCGCACCTGATCGACCGGGTCAGCCAGGCCGACCCGTACGCGGCCTGGCTGAGCGAACGCGGGCTCGCCGGCGTCGAGGTGACCGTGCACGAGCTGACGCTCACCATGACGCCGGAGCTGGCCTGGCTGGTCGTCGTCGGGTCCGGGTTCCGCGGCGCTCTGGCCACGGTGCCGGCCGAGCAGGTCGAGGCCGTGCGCGAGACCTACCTGGAGTCGCTGCGCCGCGACGGACTGACCGAGCTCGACGCGACGACGTTGATCGGCAGCGGCACCAGGAGCCACTGACCGTTCCTCACCGGCGACGCGGCAAGAACGTGTCGTGCAGGGCCGTGCTGCTCGCGAGCACGGTCCCGTCGCCCAGCGCGGAACACCATCCGCCCGCCGCCCGCACGACCGCCGGCCGTCCCCCAGGACCTCCGCCCGCCACCCGCTGCACCTGCCGTGGCTGCGCGGTGTGCGCCACCTCGACCTCGACGTGCTGCTCGCGTTGTCCGGCGACCCACTCGCCGAACCCCGCTCGTCCACGGACATCGCGAGGCTCACCGGGGTCACCACCTCGGCGGTCAACCAGCACCTGCGGGCGTTGCGCGACGCCGGCCTGCTCACCGCGCAACGGCACGGCCGCAGCGTCCTCTGCGCACGCAGCGAACTCGGCGACGCACTCGTGTCGCACGGGTTCACCGGTCGCGCAACGGGGTAGGCCGTCCTCGTGAGCACCGTGGAGCAGCGGCTGGAGCGGGTGATCCTGGAGCTGGCCGACGCCCGCGGCCCGGCCAAGTCGATCTGCCCGTCCGAGGCGGCACGCGCGGTCGATGCCGACGGGTGGCGCGACCTGATGGACCAGGCCCGCGCGGTGGCGAGGGACCTGGCCGTGCGGGGACGGGTCGTGGTCACGAGCGGCGGGCAGGAGCTGTCACCGGCCGGGGAGTGGCGCGGTCCGATCCGGATCCGCACCACCAAGAGCCAGACGAGCGATGCGTCCAGAACGGACGCGGGGCGCGGGTGACCGGACGGCCACCCGCGCCCCGCTCAGGTCACACCTGGCAGGGCGAGCCACCAGGCTGACCCGGCTTGGCCTCGACGTTCGCCTTGGCTTCACCGATCACCAGGTCCGTCAGCAGCGTGTCCACCACGACGGCCTGCTGCACCACGCTGGTCGCCGTGGTGGTGGTGCTGTTGAGCCGCAACGACCCGATGAGCAGCGGGATGGTCAGCGGCGCGCTGCCCACGTTCACCGTCACGCCGTTGATCCGCAGGTGTGCGATCGTCGACGAGCCCGCGAACTGCGGGACCAGACCACCGCCGGGGCCCGCGACGCAGGTGACGGAGGCGTTCGACTCGATCACGCCCAGCTCGATCGTGAGCAGGCCGCTGGTGACGCGGGTCTGCTCGATGCGGGCCCGCGCGGTGGCGAGGTCGCTGGTCGAGGGCGGCGTGCCGGTCAAGTCGTCCGGCGTCTGGTCGGTGCGGGCGTCGAGCGCGGTGGCCCGCACGGTCAGGATCCCGGCGTTCAGCTGCACGTTCGCCAGCGTCTCGTGGTCGTCGACGCACGGGACGTCCGGCGGGTTGGCCCTCGTCGAGATGATGCCGGCGAGGTTGAGCGCGGTGGCCTGGCAGGAGAACACGCCGGTGCGCTCGGACGTGCGGATGCGCACGTCGGACAGGACCGGGCTGTCACCGGCCGCGTTGGCGGTCAGGGTGGCGCGCACCTCGATGAACCGGCCGGTCTTCGCGAACGTCACGCCGTTCGCCACGGCCGTGAACGTCTCGCCGGCCAGGCCCGCCTCGGTGTTCGAGGTCCGCGCCTCGACGGTGATGGACGTGCCGGGCGGCACGCTGCCCTGCGCCTCGGTGTTCCAGGTGACGGTGCCCCAGGTCTGGCCGGCCTGGCCGCTGTCCTGGACGACCGACCAGGTGCCCTGCGGCGCGGTGATCTCACCGAGGACCGAGCCGGTCATGTCGCTGTAGTTGTACGGGCCGGCGCCCGCGCCGAGGTCGACGGTCAGGTCCACGGCGCCGACGGGGTGGCCTCCGCCGCCGACCGGGCCCGCGTCCGGGTCGATGCGCTGGGCGTTGTTGGTGCTGATGTTGGTGACCCAGACCTTGCCGTTGCTGTCGATCGCCACGCCGGTGGGGCCGACGCCGCCGGGCAGCGGGACGTTGCCGACGTAGGTGCCGTCGGTGCGCAGGTGGCCGACGGTCGTCGCGCCGTTGAGGGAGTGGGCGACCCAGACGTTGCCGTCGCTGTCGACCGCCACGCCCTGGGCGTTCTGGCTGCCGTGGGCGAACGCACCGAGCACGGTGCCGTCCGGGGCGAGCTTCGCGACGCGGTTGCCGCCGAAGTTCGTGTGCCAGATCTCGCCGGTGACGGGGTCCATGCCGAGGCCGTAGTCGCCGTGCGTGGCGTCGAGGCACGCCCCGGTCGCGGTGGCCGGGTCGTAGCGCAGCAGGCCGAAGTTGCGCGCGGACCACAGGGTGCCGGCCTTGTCGATCAAGCCGCCGTAGCCGCCGCAGCCCACGTTGAACTGCGTGCCGGTGGCCGCGCCGTCGGCGTCGAGCAGCTCGTGGTCGAGGTCCTGGCCGCCGGTCCACAGCCGGTTCTGGGCGTCGACCGCGACGGTGCGGGTGTTGCTGCCGGTGACGCGCGAGTAGTTGATGATGCACTCGTCGGCGGCGGTGGTGACGCCACCGTTGTTGTCGGCGCCACCGGCGTTGGTCCACGACCGGATGTCACCCAGGCCGCGGCTGGTGGCGATCAGCCCGTCCTGGTTGCGGTCGACGCACTTGTTGTAGGCGAAGGGGCCTTTCAGGTAGTCGCCGTTCGGGTTGGCCGAGCCGTCGGCGTTGACGCGCGTGCCGCCCTGGATGACGGCGATGCGGGTGACCGACCCGCGGCCGCCGTCCCCCTCGTTGCGGTTGGACAGCCACGTGCTGCCGAACTTGTCGACCGTGGTGCGGGACGGGTTGCGGCCCCTGCCGTCCGGCGCGGACACCCACTCGCCGACGATCTGGCCGGTGTTCACGTCGATGCGGACCATCGTGCCGCGCGCCGAGGCCGCGACGTTGACGTACGGGAAGAACACGGTCGACCGGTCGAGCTGCAGCTGGTCGTTGTTCGGGGCGTTGTGGTTGACGTTCTGCGCGGTACCCCGGTCGAAGTCCGCGTCGAGCGTGTACAGGGCGTCCGTGCCGGGGGTCGGCACGGCCAGCGCCGGCGCGGCGAGCGCGGCCAGCACGATCAGCGATGTGGTGGTGGCGAGCACCGGTCTCAAGCGGTGCCGGGTGGGACGCATGGCGCCTCCAGTTCGGGGATCGGCCGGCCCGGACATTTCGCCCAGGCCACCGGGAGGAGTCGGTGGCGCCCGTGGATTGTTACCGGCATTTCTCGATGCCTTTCGGAATGGAATCGTGAATGTCCAGAAAATGCCATGCATCTGCCGGTGCATTTAGCACCAATGGACCAGTGCTGAACCCACGAGCGGTCGGCCCGCGTCGTCGCGGCACTGCTCCGACCGGATTCACCGCTGCGCCGTTGCGGTCTTGTCGGTACGCGTTTCCGCATGCCCGTCACGTGGTGCGGGCGGGCGTGACCTAGGTTTGGGACGTGAGCATCCACGAGATCCCCGTGTCCACGCTGGCCGGAGAGCCCGCCGACCTCGGTTCGCTGCGCGGCAAGGTGTTGCTGGTCGTCAACGTCGCGTCGAAGTGCGGCCTCACGCCCCAGTACGCGGGCCTGGAACGGCTGCAGGGCAAGTACGCGGACCGCGGCTTCAGCGTGGTCGGCTTCCCGTGCAACCAGTTCGCCGGCCAGGAACCCGGCACGTCCGACGAGATCGCCACCTTCTGCTCGGCCACCTACGGCGTCACCTTCCCGATGTTCGAGAAGGTGGACGTCAACGGCCCCGGCCGGCATCCCGTCTACGCCGAGCTGACCGCGCACGCCGACGCCGACGGCAACGCCGGTGACGTGCAGTGGAACTTCGAGAAGTTCCTGCTGTCCGGCGACGGCGAGGTGCTCGCGCGCTTCCGGCCGACCACCGAGCCCGAGGCCGAGGTGGTCACCTCGGCCATCGAGTCGGCGCTGGAGCGGCAGCAGTCCTGAGCTCCCGCGGACCTGGCACACCCCTGGCGGTGCCGGGTCCGCGCCGCCGTGTTCCCGTCCTGCTCGGCGTGGATCCTCCACTGCGCGCCAGGGCGACGCGACGTTGCTGAACTACCTGTTGCGCCTGCGGTTGCCGCTCTCCGACGCGGGTGGGGTGCGGCGGTGGCCCGCAGGCCAGGCGGTACTCGGTGCGGGCCGAACCCTCGGCGGTGGACCCTGTTGTGGTTCCTGCGCCTCTGGGACCGCGCCCGCGCGCCAGCGAGCGCGGCGCCTTCCGCACCAGCCCGGTGCGCTCATGGACGCGCCGGCAGGCGTTCCACCACCGCCGCACCGGTCTTCTCGGCGACCTCCGCGGCCGTCACACCGGGCGCCAGTTCGACGAGGTGGAACTCCCCGCCGGCGACGTCGAGCACGGCCAGGTCGGTGATCACGCGGGCCACGACCCGGCGCCCGGTCAGCGGCAGCGAGCACGACTCGACGAGCTTCGGCTCGCCCTTGCGGGTCGTGTGCTCCATCAGCACGATCACCCGGCCGGCTCCGCTGACGAGGTCCATGGCGCCGCCCATGCCCTTGACCATCGCGCCGGGCACCATCCAGTTGGCCAGGTCGCCGTGCGCGGAGACCTGCATGCCTCCGAGCACCGCGGTGTCGATGTGGCCGCCGCGGATCATCGCGAAGCTGGTGGGGGAGTCGAAGAACGACGCACCCGGCAGCACGCTCACGGTCTGCTTGCCCGCGTTGATCAGGTCGGGGTCGACCTCGTCGTCGTAGGGGAACGGGCCGACGCCGAGGATGCCGTTCTCCGCGTGCAGCGTCACGGTCGACCCGGCCGGCAGGTGGTCCGGGATCAGCGTGGGCAGGCCGATGCCGAGGTTGACGTACTCGCCGTCGCGCAGCTCCAGCGCGGCGCGGGCGGCCATCTCGTCGCGGTTCCAGGCCATGTCAGCTCTCCTGCCGGACGCGGGTGGTGCGCTTCTCGATGTCCTTGCGGGCGGCCTGCTCCGGTGTGAGCGCGACGACGTTCTGCACGAACACGCCCGGCAGGTGCACGTGGTCGGGGTCGATCTCGCCGACCTCGACGACCCGTTCCGCCTCGACGACGGTGAACCGGCCCGCCATCGCGGCGGCGGGGTTGAAGTTGCGGGCGGCGGCGTGGAAGACGCAGTTGCCGGCCCGGTCGGCGACGGCGGCGCGGACGAGCGCCACGTCGGTGACGATCGACTCTTCGAGGACCATCTCCTTGCCGTGGAACGTGCGCACCTCCTTGGGCGGCGAGGTGAGCGCGACGGTGCCGTCGGCGTGGTACCGCCACGGCAGCCCGCCCTCGGACACCAGCGTGCCGACCCCGGTGGGCGTGAAGAACGCGCCGATCCCGGAACCGCCGGCGCGCAGCCGTTCCGCGAGCGTTCCCTGCGGAGTGAGCTCGACCGTCAGCTCACCGGCGAGGTACTGCCGGGCGAACTCCTTGTTCTCCCCGACGTAGGACGCGACCACCCGGCTGATCCGGCGGTGTTCGAGCAGCAGCCCGAGCCCCGCGCCGTCCACGCCGCAGTTGTTCGACACGATCGTGAGGTCGTCGGCGCCCTGAGCCAGCAACGCCTCGATCAGGAACCACGGGATGCCCGCGAGACCGAAGCCGCCGACCGCGACGCTCGCCCCCGGCCGGATCCCCGCGACCGCCTCCGCGGGCCCGCTGACCACCTTGTCCAGACTCATGACCGCACCGCCTCGAAGACGGCGGCGAGCCCCTGCCCGCCGCCGATGCACATGGTTTCCAGTCCGTACCTGCTCTCGCGGCGCCGCATCTCGTGGGCGAGCGTGGCGAGGACGCGCGCACCGGTCGCGCCGACGGGGTGGCCGAGCGAGATGCCGGACCCGTTGGGGTTGAGCCGGTCGTCGGTCGCGTCGACCTTCCACTCGCGCAGGCAGGCGAGCACCTGGGCGGCGAACGCCTCGTTGAGCTCGATCACGCCCATGTCGCCGAGGGTGAGCCCGGCGCGGTCGAGCGCGGCAGCGGCGGCGGGCACCGGCCCGATGCCCATGACCTCGGGCCCGACCCCGGCCACGGCCCACGACCGCAGCGCCAGCAACGGCCGCAGCCCTCGCTTCTCCGCCTCGGCGCGGGTGGTCACCACGCACAGCGCGGCACCGTCGTTCTGCCCGCTGGCGTTGCCCGCCGTCACGGTCGACTCCGGGTCGATCTTCGCGCGCACCGGCCGCAAGGCCGCCAGGTCGGCCAGCGTCGTCTCGGGCCTGGGGTGTTCGTCGCGGTCGACGACCACGTCACCCTTGCGCCCCGGGACCGTCACGGGCACCAGCTCGTCGGCGAACCGCCCGGCCTCCTGCGCCGCGCCCCACCGCTGCTGCGAGCGCACGGCCAGCTCGTCCTGCTCCTCGCGGGAGATGCCGTACTCGCGGCGCAGGTTCTCCGCGGTCTCCAGCATGCCGCCGGGCACCGGGTGGAACCGCCCGCCGGCCGTCTCGCGCGCCCGCACCAGCCGGTCCACCAGTTCGATGTTGCCGCCCTTGACGCCGGTGCGCAGCGCGAGCGCGTAGTGCTCCACCTGCGACATCGACTCGGCGCCACCGGCGACTACGACCCGCGCGGCCCCGGTCGCCACCTGGCCGGCCGCGTAGAGCACGGCCTGCAACCCGGACCCGCAGCGCCGGTCGACCTGCACACCCGGCACGCCCACGCCCAGGCCGGCGTCGAGGGCGGCGATCCGGCCGATCGCCGGCGACTCGCCGTTGGGGTAGCACTGGCCGAGCACGACGTCGTCCACGTCGCCCTCGCCCAGTCCGGTGCGGCGGACGAGCTCCTTCAGCAGGCCGGCGGCCAGGTCGGTGGCGCTCACCGGGGCCAGGGCCCCGCCGAACCTCCCGACCGGGGTGCGGACGGGCTCGCAGATCACGACGTCGGTCATGCCCTCGACGCTAGATCCGTTTGCCGATATCTGGAAATACACATTTCGCGCCCACTGAGACTCTGCAAGTATCAATCCCGTGGAACTCCGCCACCTGCGCTACTTCGTCGCCGTCGCCGAGGAACGGCACTTCGGCCGCGCCGCCGAACGCCTGCACATGGCCCAGCCGCCGCTGTCCCAGCAGATCCAGCAGCTGGAGGCCGAGCTCGGCGTGTCCCTGCTGCACCGCACCACCCGCAAGGTCGAGCTCACCCGCGCCGGCACCGTCTACCTCGACCGCGCCCGCGCCGTGCTGGCCGCCGTGGACGACGCGACGGCCGAGGCCCGCCGGGTCGCCGCCGGGCTGGAGGGCCGTCTGGTGGTCGGCTGCGTGGGGTCCGCGACCTACAGCCTGCTGCCCACCCTCGCCCGCACCCTGCGCGAGGAGCTGCCGGAGGTCGACTTCGCCTTCCGCGGCGAGATGCTCGCCCCCGACCAGGTCGAGGCCCTGCTGACCCGCGGGATCGACCTGGCGTTGCTGCGACCACCGGTCGAGGACCCGGCGGTCCGGCTCACCACCGTCCGCCGCGACCGCCTGATCGTCGCGCTGCCGGAGCACCACCGGCTCGCGCGCCGCCGCCGGTTGCGGATCGAGGACCTGCGGGACGAGGACCTGGTCGTGCACGCCTCGCGCGGCCGTTCGGTGATGCACGGCATCGTCTCGCAGCTGTGCCGCGACGCCGGGTTCACGCCCCGGATCCGGCACGAGGTGCAGGAGACCTCGACCCTGGTCACCTTCGTCGCCTCCGGCCTGGGGGTGGCGGTCGTGCCGGAACCGGTGGCGGAACTGGGCGTGCCGGGCACGGTCTACCGGCCGTTGACCGGCGACCACGGCATCGACCTCGCCGCGGCCGTGCGCGCGGACGACGACTCACCCGTCCTCACGCGGGCGCTCGCCGTGCTGGCCGAGCTGCCTGCCCGGCCGGCAGGCGGGTCGCCGCCCAGAACGGCACGGCCATCAGCGCCGCCGCCGTCCAGGTGAGCGCGGGTGCCGCGGTGTCCAGCACCACTCCTCCCACCGCGGCACCCCCTGCCACCGCGCCGTTCCAGGCCGCGATGGTCAGCGACTGGGCCCGGTCCGCGTCGCGCCCCGCGATCAGGGCCGTCAGCGCCTGGAACGCCGTGGGCGCACCACCGAACGCCAGGCCCCACACCGCACACGCCACCAGCGTCGTGGTGATGTCGTCGGACAGGGCGAGCAGGACCATCCCGGCGGCGGTCAGCAGCGGACACCAGGCCAGCACCGCGCGCGGGTTGCGGTCCAACGTGGACCCGACGGCGAGGATCCCGCACACCGCGGCCGTGCCGAACACCAGCAGCGCCGTGCTCAGGAAGCGCTCCTGTGCCAACCGGGCCAGCACCGGACCTACGTAGGTGTAGAGCACGTTGTGCCCCAACGAGTACACGAACACCATCAGCAGTGTCAGCCGCAACATCGGCAACGCCGACCGCGTGGTCCTGCCGGGTTCGGCGGTCACCGCGGGGACCGCCAAGACGATCCAGCACAGCAACGGCACCGCGATCGCGGCCATGACGGCGAACGACCAGCGCCAGCCGACCAGCTCACCCAGCACGGTCCCGGCGGGCACCCCCGCCGCGAACCCGATCGGCGTGCCGGCCATCGCGACCGCGAGCGCGCGCCCGGCCTGCCCCGGTGGCGCGAGCCGCATCGCGTACACCGCGACCAGCGACCACATCACACCGGTGACCGCGCCGGAGACCACCCGCGCGCCCAGGACGAGGCCGTAGCCGGGGGCCACGGCGATCACGAGGTTCGTCAGGACGAACCCGAGCACCAGCGCCACCAGCACGGGTTTGCGCGGCAGCCGGGACGTCAGCGCGGTCAACGGGATCGCGGTGACCGCGGTGGTGAGCGCGTAGCCGGTGACCAGCTGCCCGGCGGCCGACGGTGACACCCGCAGGTCCTCCGACATGCCGATCAACAGCCCGGCCGGCAGCACCTCGGTGAGGCAGCCGAGCAACACCACGAGGGTCAGCGCGAGCAGGGCGCGCCACGGAAGACCGTTCTCGGACAAGGGGTTCCTCTCGGGCGCTGTCCTCTTGGGCGGGGAACCGCCCCGGCACGGCGTCTCGGGGACCGTGCCGGGGCGGAGGCGCGGGGTCAGCCCTTGGCGAGCTGGGCGTCGATCCACGCCCGCAGCGCGGTCTCGCCCTTGAAACCGATCATGCGGGAGCCGGGCAGCTCGGCCGCGTTGCGCACCGGCACCAGCGTGGGCAGGTACTGGACCCGGTACCGGGTCAGCAGCTCGCGGCTGGTGTCCGCGTCGACCTCGCCGAGCAGGAACCGGCCGCCGTACTGCGCGGCCAGCCGTTCGATCACCGGCTTCATCTGGCGGCAGGGCGGGCACCAGGTGGCGCCGAAGTCCAGGACGACCAGCTTGGTCCGCGACATCTCCATCACCTCGGCGTAGTTCGCCGAGGTCACCTGGACGACGTTCTCCGCGCCGGCCTGGATGGCCGAGCGGGGCTCAGCGGCACCGGCGGGGGCGGCCACCAGCAGCACCGAGGCCACGACGGCCACGACGGCGGCGCCCGCGCGCAGCCAGTTCTTCAGCAGGGACATGAGAGCTCCTTGATGTGCAGGGGAAGTGGGTCACCGCGGGCGGTCAGCCGGAGGCGGTGGCGAGGCCGGCACCGACCCAGTCCTCGATGCCCTCGCGGTACTTGCGCACGTTCGAGTAACCCAGCTGGACCAGCCGGGCCCCCACGAGCTCGCTGTTGCGACAGGGCACGTTCGCGCAGTAGACGACGATCTCGGCGGCCTTGTCCGGCAGCACACCGGGTGCGTGCCGGTCGGTGAGCTCGGCCGCCTGCTCGTAGGGGAACCCGGGGATGTTCACCGCGCCGGGCAGGTGTTCGGTCTCGTAGTAGCCCGCGGGCATGGTGTCGACCACCACCAGCGTGCCCGCGTCGATTCCTTCCCGGAGTTCTTCTCGCGAGATCAACGGCAACATCGGAGAAATCCCTTTCCGGCACGGTCGGCGCGGTGTTCCGCGCCGATTCCGAGTGTGTCCGTGCGAGAGATTTCCGCCCACTGCCGACGGCCTATGTCGCGCGGTTATCCCGCCACTCGCGATAGTGGTCGTTCTCCACGACGAGCTGTTCGTAGGCGGTCACGGCGGCGCGGTGCACCTCGGCGAAACGGGTGTCCAGCGGGTGGTCCGCCCGCCACAGCAGCACGTGCTGCACGGTCATCGGGTCACCGGCCAGCGGCCGGATCACCATCCCCGGCGGCGCCGGTGTCGTCGGCTGCACCAGGCACACGCCGTGCTCACCGGACACCAGCCGGTGCCGCAGCGCGTCCACGTCGTGCGCGATGCGCGGGGTGAACCCGTGCGCCAGGCACATCTCGCGGAACACGACCCGGCAGCCGTCGCCGCAGCTGGACACGATCCACCGCTCCCCGGACAGGCCGGCCAGCTCGACGACGTCGGCGCCGGCCAGCGGATGCCGGGCCGGCAGCGCCACGAACGACGGCTCGGCGACCACCCGCTCGGCACGCACCCCGTCCGGCACGGCCAGCGTCCGCGGCCCGCAGATCATCGCCAGCGCCAAGTCAACGCAGCCACCGGCGACCTGCGTGACCAGCCTGCTGTGCGACAGGTCCGCGCGGCTGGTCAGCTCGTGCTCGGGCAGCAGCCGCTCGACGCAGTCGAACAGGCTCGGCACGAGCCCGCTGTCGTTCCAGCCGATCCGCAGGCCCGCGTGGGAGGGAGGCTGGCGGCGGAAGTCGCGGTCCAGCTCGTCGAACGCCGGGATGATCGCCCCGGCGCGGGCGAGCACCAGCTCGCCGACCCTCGTCGGGCGCACGCCGCGCGGGCTCCGTTCGAACAGCCGGCCGCCCACCAGCTGCTCGATGCGGCGCAGCTGGTGGCTCAGCGCGGGCTGGGCCAGCCGCAGCTCACCGGCTGCCCGGTTCAGGCTGCCGGCGCGGGCGATCGCGACCAGCACCCGCAGATGCCGAACCTGGAGCTCCATGTCACTCATCAGACACGGCTGTGCGCGCGCTGTCACACGTTCAGGGCCGAACGGACCACGTCGTTGCTGTGTCCGACGCATCAGCCGACGGCATGACCTTCCGGCAGTACCCACCAGTTCTGCTTCTGTCGATAGTGGTCGAATCCGGATTTCCCTGTCCCTGTGAATTACATTTTCGGAGTCGACGGTGTTGCTGACAACTCCGCTTACCGAGCACTGTGCTGCCCCTTTGCGGAGTGGTGTGCACGTGTGCGTCGGAGTGAGCCCGTTCAACAGTTATTTCACGGTGGAACGCATCACCGCGCTCGCCCGGTGGGCGTTGCGGGAGTTCGAGAGCTTCCACTTCTTCGTGCCGGACCAGGCGGCCGTGTACACGCTGGAGGCGCTGGGCTACGACCCCGGCCGAGCCCAGCGCAAGGCGGCCCGGCAGGGCCAGTACGTGGTGAACAAGATCTGCCGGGCGCTGCGCGACGTCGGTGTGGACTACCCGGAGCACCACCTGCTCGACGGCTCCGCGTTGGCGCGCAACGAGATGTACCGCGAGCTGCTGCGCGGCGCGCACGCCTGGTTCATGACCGACGACGTGTTCGCGCAGCAGTGCCTGGACGCCACGCGCTGGGTGCTCGACCGCCGGCTGCCGGACGGGCAGGCCCCCACCGACGAGCAGCTCCACTGCGCCGTGCGGTACTTCCTGGCCGAGCTGCCGATGTTCATCGACACCCCGGCGATCGCGCGCGTCGAGAGCTCGGTGTTCGCCTACCACCAGCGGGTCGCGTTCCTGGAACGGCTCTACGCCAGGGAGCTGGCGTGGGTGCCGAACCCGGCGCAGGGGTTCGTCGTGCTGCGGCCCGGCGACGAGGCGGCGTGACGGTGGCACACGACGACTACTCGCTGCAGCGGCTGCCCGACGAGGCCCGCAGGTCCTGGGTTTCCGTTGCGGTGCAACGGTTCGGACAGGTGTCCGCGTTCCACCAGTTCCTGCTCGGCGCCACGCTCGGGCTCGGGATGACGTTCTGGGACGCCTTCCTCGCCATCACCCTCGGTTCGGTCATGCTGGAGGTCGTCACGATCCTGATGGGGATCGCCGGCGTGCGGGAGAACGTGTCGACGTCGGTGCTGGCCCGCTGGGCCGGGTTCGGCACCCGCGGGTCGGCGCTCGTGGGACTGCTGGTGACGCTCAGCCTCGCCGGGTGGTTCGGCGTGCAGAACGACGTGTTCGCGCACGGCCTGCACCGGCTGATGGGCGGACCGCCGGTGTGGGCGTGGGCGCTGCTCGGCGGCATCGCCGTGACCGTGATCGTGGTAGCCGGTTTCCACACCATGGCCTGGACGGCCTACCTCACCGTGCCCGCGTTCCTGCTGCTGACCGGCTGGACGATCGTGTCCGAGCTGCGCCGCCACGACCTCGGCGACCTGGTGGGGATGGCACCGCCGGGCCCGCAGCTGAGCCTCGCGCAGGGCACCACGCTGGTCGCGGGCGCGTTCATCATGGGGGCCGTCATGACCCCGGACATGACCCGGTTCAACCGGCGCGCCTCCGACGTCGTCAAGCAGACGCTGATCAGCGTCACCCTCGGCGAGTACCTGATCGGCCTGACCGGTGTGCTGCTCGCGCACGCCGCCCGCAGCGCGGACGTGGTCGGCATGGTCATGTCCAGCTCGGGCGTGGTCGGCGTGCTCATCATGGTCACGGCGATCCTCAAGATCAACGACTGGAACCTCTACTCGGCCTCGCTCGGCCTGGTCAACACCGTGGACGTGCTGCTGCACAAGAAGATCGGCCGCGCCACGGCGACGCTCTGGCTGGGCGCGCTGGGCACCCTGCTGTCCGCGATCGGCATCCTCGACCACTTCACGGTGTTCCTGACGTGGATCGGGGTCATCACCCCGCCGGTCGCGGGCATCGTGATCGCCGAGTACTTCGTGGTGCGCACCTGGCGCGCCGAGCTGGCCGAGTCCAGAGCGAGGGGAGAGCTGCCGGCCGACCCGCCGGACTGGGTCCCCGCCGCGCTGGTGTGCTGGGCCGCGGGCACGGCCGTCGGCTTCCTGGTGCCCGTGGGCATCCCGACGATCAACTCCGTCGTGGTCGCCTTCGCGTTGTACGCTGCGATCGGCCGAACGGTCGGCATCATGCGGCCGGTGCCCGGATCCCGGGTCGACACCCACCGCTGACGGGAGGTGACGGCGTGGAGCTCGACGTGCACCACCTGCGGCTCGTGCGGGCGATCGGCGAGACCGGCAGCCTGTCCGAGGCGGCGGTGCGGCTCGGCATCAGCCAACCGGCGGTCAGCGGCACCCTCAAGCGGCTCGAGAACATGCTGGGGCAGCGGCTCTTCGACCGCGGCCAGCACGCCACGACCGTCACCCCGACCCCGACCGGCGAGCTGCTGCTCGACCGGATCAGCGCGGTGCTGCCGATGATGGAGGGGCTGGTGCGGGACATCGAGGTCCGCACCGGTCCCGCCGCACCGGTGCGCGTCGGCGGGGTGTGCTCGCCGGTCCTGTGCCACCTGCCCGCGATCGTCGACGGCCACCGCCCGCACGGCCCGGCGGCGTCGTTGTTCGACAGCGAGTGCCGCGACCTGGTCGTGGAGATGGTGGCGCAGCGGCGCCTGGAGGTGGGCGTGGTCAAGGACTACCCCGGTTTCGAGGCGGTCGCGCCCGCGTCGGTGGACCTGGCCGTGGTGGCGCACGACCAGACGCTGGTGCTGTTGCGGGAGGACCACCCGCTGGCGCGGCACAAGGTGATCGGCCTGGAGCAGCTCGCCGACGAGCAGTGGGTGCTGCCCTCGCCGGACTCGGCGCGGTTCCACGAGTACTTCCACCGGTCGTGCCGCCAGAAGGGGTTCACGCCACGGGTGCGGTACGTCTCGGAGTCCTACGGCACGACGGTGGCCGCCGTGCGCAACGGTGCCGTGGGGCTGTCGCAGGCGGCGTGCGAAGGGCACCAGCACGTCGCCGTCCGGTTGCTCGCGGACAACGCGCTGGCTCGGCGGTTCCTGCTGGTGTGGCACCGGGACAGCGAGTTCGCGGGCTTCGCCCGTGACGTGCTCGCCGAGGCCGCGCTGGCCTACCGGCTCGAATGCGAGGCCTCACCCGTCTACTCCCGGTACCTGGCCTGACGCGGTGTGCCCGCCTCCTGAAGCGGGCACACCGCTGCCGGAGCTCCTCAGCGGAGCTCAGCCGGGGGGAGAGCCGTGCCGTGCACCCAAGCCTGGTAGAACGCCGTGAGGTCCTTGTCCGCCACCGCCGCCGTGAAGAGCTCCCAGTCGTACCAGCCCTGGTTGAGCCCCGTCGCGATCTGCGGGTAGTCGCGCAGCACCGTGAAGAACGCCGCGTCACCGATGTGCTTGCGCAGCGCGTGCACCATCAGCACACCCTTGTCGGCCACGGAGAACTCCCTGCCGGCACCGGGATCGGCCAGCTCCCGCCCCCAGAACCGCGCATCCGCGCGCCGCACCGCGTCCTGGTAGCGCTGCTCGACCGCCAGCCCGCGCTTCTCCTCGTCCCACAACCACACCAGGTACCGCGCGAAGGACTCGACCAGCGGCTGGTCCTGCCACATCTTGATGGCGAGCTGGTTGCCCCACCACTGCGCGGCCACGGCCTGCACGAGTGCCGACTGGTCCGCACCGCCGCCGTGCACGGGCCGCCCCTGCGCGGGGTGCGAGTGCACGAGGTCCGGCAGGTACACGCCACCCGCCGCGGGCAACGGGTACGGACCCAGCTGGCCGGTCAGGAAGTCCAGCACCGCAGGCAGTTTCGCCGCCAGCGCCGGGTCGGCACCGGGCGCGAAGGCGTCCAGGACCGGGGTTCCGCCCGCGGTCGACTCGCGCACGGCGAACCGGTCGACGGCGATCATGGTGGCGGACGGCGTGACCGGCACGTCCTCGACCCACGTGTGCCGTCCGTTGTGGACGGACGTGCGCGTGCCGGTCGAGACGGCGGTCCACCCGGCGGGAACGGTGGCGGTGAGGTGGAACGTCGCCTTGTCGGCCGAGGTGTCGTTGACCGGGAACCAGGTGCGCGCCGAGTGCGCCCCACCGGCCGCGACCGCACCGCCGGACCACGTCGTCCGCCACCCCGTGACACCACGGCCGGGCGTGTAGTCCGGCTGCGAACGGCCGCAGTAGACCACCTCGACGGTGAACGCGGTGTCCGCCGCGAGCGTGGCGGCGGGCGTGATCACCAGCTCGTGCTGCCCGGCCCTCACGAACGCCGCGGGCACGCCGTCCACCTTCACCGCGGTCACGGTGAGGCCGCGCAGGTCGAGGTTGAACCGGCTGAGCCGCTGCGTGGTGGTGGCGCTGATGACGGCCTTGGCGTTGAGGAACCGGGCGGCGGGGTCGTAGGTCAGGTCGACGGCGTAGTCCGCCACGTCGTACCCGCCGTTGCCGTCGGCGGGGTAGTAGGGGTCAACGCCGAGCACGACCCCGTTGGGCGCGACGTGCACATAGCCGTCGGAGCCGATGGTGTCGTCCGCGTGCGCCACGGCCGGGCACAGGGACAGGCCGCACAGCAGCAGGGTGGCCGACGAGAAGGATCGTCGAATCCGCATGAGGGAAGACCTCTCGGGAGGGTGGCAGGGGTGCAGCCAGTCTCGGCGCGCCGCCGCGAGCCCTGCCAATGCCACTTGCCCATGTTCACGCGTTATCCGGCGTCACGTTCACCGCCCCGCGGACGATCCTGCAGGTGTGACCGTGGAGAAGGGACAGGCAGGCATGAGCCAGACCGGTGCGGACGTGCACGACCTGGGCGAGGACATCCCGCCGTTGCTGGAGGAGGTCGAACGCATCGCGGCGCACGCCGACCCCGTCGTGCGCAACCTCCAGATCACCCACTGCTACCACCGGCTGGCCCGCGCGCTGGCCGCCAGGACCGGCGGCGGGTCGAACTGGTGCACGTTCGCGGTGTGGGCGTCCAAGCAGGTGGGGCAGACCATCCGGCAGGAGGACCTGGCCCGCACCGTCGGCCGCCTGCTGCAGAACTCACCCGAGGTGACCGTCGTGGTGGAGGAGCTGGTCCGCACCCTGCGCCGTGCTGTTCCCGCCGACGTGCTGGACCACGCCCACAAGACGGTGCGCCAGGCCGTGGTCTCGGTCGCACGCCTCGACGCCGTCAGCGCCGCCTCCGCCCAGGGCAACCTCAAGGTCTTCGAGGAGATCGCCCGCGAGTTCGCCCGCTTCCTCGCCGCGGCCGACGTCGAGGAGTTCTGCGCGGCCCTGCGCCCCGGCGAACCACCCGAGGGCCAGCGCTACCTGCGGCAGGCCTTCACCCGCTACCACCGCGCGACGACCACCCTCGACCACAAGCAACGCGCCGAGCTGCTGCTTCTGGCGAACATCGAGGTCGGCCTGCACGAACAGACGCGCCTGCAACCGGAGATCACCGCCGCGCTGCAAGGACCCGTCGTCGACCCGCGCGAGCTGGAGAGCCGCCTGCTCGACCTGCTGCTCCCGGGCAACCGCTTCGTGCGGTGGCTGCGCCTGACGCTGGTGACCCTGCTCGGCAGGCGCACCGCCCTGCACCGCGCGGTGGACCGCCTGGCCGACCGGGCCCGCGTCCTGGTCCGCCGCGCCGTGACCGAGCACCTGATGACGATGGCACTGCCCGGCGGCGACGTCCTGGACCTGAGCGTGGACCTGCCGGCCACGTTCCCGCCTCTTCTGGCCGAACTGGCCGACCCGGACCTGCTGGCACTGCTGGCGACCGTCGACCCGACCCCGGACAGCCTGAGCGGCACCGCCGCACGCGACTGGTCCGACCTGCCCGACCGGATGCACTACATCGCGGACATGTTCCGCTGCCACGCGGCGCGCGGTGACCTGTTCGACCCGCCGTTCACCGCCACGCAGGTCGACGAGCTCACCGCCGGACGCAAGCCCGGCGGTGAGCTCTGAGTCAGTTCGCCACCAGCCGCCAGCGGTTGTCCGCGCTGCCGTTGTCGGAGTCCTGCACGACCTGCGCGCCCGCCGCGGTGGAGCCGTTCAGGACGCCGAGCAGCTTGCCGCTGTTCGCGTTGCGGACCTTGTAGGTGCCGTCACCCTGGGGGAGCAGGGTCCACCGGTGGTCGGCGGTGCCGTTGTCCGACCACTGCAGCACGCGGGCGTTGTCGGCGGTGGACATGTTCTCCACGCCCAGCACCTTGCCGCTGTGCTGGTTGCGCAGCCGCACGTCGGAGCCGTCGGTGACCAGCTGCCAGTTGTGGTCGGCGGTGCCGCTGTCGTGCCACTGCACCGCCAGCCCACCGTCCGATGTGGACATGTCCTGGACGCCCAGCACCATGCCGCTGCCGGCGTTGACCAACCGGTAGCTCCTGCCGGTGTTCCAGTAGACGACGTAGTTGAAGCCGTGCGCGTCGTGGAACGGGCCCAGGTTCACCTGCGTTCCGTTCGCCCGCGCGGTGAACGACAGCCCCGACGTGCGCGTGACCGAGCCGACCTCCAGCGACGGCGTCGCCGGCAGGGTCGTGTTGCCGTAGTTGCCCGCCAGCACCACCGGGCCGTAGGTGAGTGCGACGATGTCGGCGTTGTCGTTGGCGGGCTGAGCGATCACGCGCATCGGCAGCTTCAGCGCCACCACGTCGCCGGACTGCCACGACCGCGTGACGGACGCGTAGGTGCCGGGCGTGACAGCCTGCGCGACGCCGTTGACGCTGACGGTGGCGTTGGTGGTCCAGGCCGGGATGCGCAGCCTCATCGTCCACGACCCGGCCGCGTTGCCGGTGACCGTCAACGTCGTCGTGTCGTTCGCCGGATAGCTCGTGGTCTGCGTGACCGTGATGCCACGAGCGGTCCACGTCAGCACCGACGGCGTGTACAGGTTCACGGTGAGCGTGGTGCCGTTGTGGAAGTAGACGGAGTCGGCGAGCTTGGTGTTGGTCTCCAGGCCGGTGCCCTGGCAGCACCAGAACGTGCCGTAGTCCGTGCTCCAGTTGCCGCCGCCCCACGCGGGACCGGTGTTGCCGCGCCGGTGGCCGGGGTTGAGGCCGGTGAAGTAGCAGATGTGGCCGTGCGGGTCGGCCGGGTTCTGCTGGCCGATCAGGTGGTTGAGCAGCGCGCGTTCGTAGTAGTCGAAGTAGGCCGCGTTGTTGGGGTCGGTCAGCCACAGCTCACGGGTCAGCTTGAGCATGTTGTAGGTGTTGCAGGCCTCGCACGCGTCGGTGCTGAGGTAGCCGGCGATCGCGTTGGGCGCGCGGAAGTGCTCGGCCTGGCTGTTGCCGCCGATCACGTACGTGTGCGCGCCGATGGTGATGTTCCAGGCGTTGAGCGCGATGTCGCGGTAACGCGTGGTGCCGGTCGCCTTGTACTCGCGGGCCGCGCCGATCCACTTCGGCACCTGTGTGTTGGCGTGCAGGCCGTTGAGCCGGTCCTGGTTGGCCGCCAACGGGTCGAACACCGCGGCGTGGTCGAACCGCCTGGCCGCCGCAAGCCAGCGCGCGTCACCCGTCTGTTGGTAGAGGTCGGCGAGCACGGCGTTCATGCCGCCGAACTCCGTGCCCAGCACCCGTTGCATCACGCTGTAGGACAACCGGGCCGTACGCCAGTCCACCCACCCCGCCATGCGCAGCAACACATCGCGCGCCTGGGTGTTGCCGACGTACCGCCACACGTCCAGCAACCCGGCAAGGGTCTTGTGCAGCGCGTAGTACGACACGGACTTCGGCGAACCGGCCTCCATCGCGTCGAAGTCCGACTCCGGGAAGCCCGACAGGTACCCGGCGTTGAACCCGGCCGCCGCGTTGTTCGCCTGGCACCTGGCCAACTCGGCCACCATCCGGTTCGCCTTGTCCCGGCACGTCGTGTCGCCCAGCACCGCCCACGCCTGCGCCCAAGCGGTGAGGAAGTGCCCCTGGCTGTGGGTGCGGAACGGGAAGTTCGGCGCCTCCCACCCGCCCAGCGGCGCGGCCCCGTTCGTCGGCAGCCGGTGGTTGGCGCGGAAGTTGTAGAGCAACCGGTCCACGTCGACGAACCGCAGGTAAGCCAGCGTCCGGTTCTGGTTGTCCAGCCACCGGCCCGCTGTCAGCCGCACCTCGGACAGGTCGAACGGGTGGGCCGACACGCCCGCGTCGGGGCGGACCGGCGGAACGGCGGCGGCCTGCGCCGAACCGGCGATGAGGGATGGGGCGGTGGTCGCGACGGCGACGACACCGGCGGCTTGGAAGAGCCTACGTCGACTCAACGGTGAGGACATGCCACGGAATGTAGCCACGCCATCGCGACCCGGTCAACGGTGGATGTGAGCGTTAACTAACAATGTGTGATGTCGAATAACCGTCGAACGACTGGCGGACCAGCGCATTCATGACTTCCAGATTAGCCCATTCTGTTAGCGCTCACATCATGCTGCTGCAGGGCCCTGGGCATCTCCTTGTGTCCGGTCGATGGTCTTACTGCCTGCTGCGGCCCACGTGTGTTTGGCTCAGGACCCCACGAACGACGGGTCACTTCGTGGCGGCCAGCACGGGCACCACCGGCTCGACCTGCTGCCGTTCCGCCCGCACCGACGCGATTCCGGCGAGGATCAGCGCACCGCCGGCGAGCTGCACGGGGGAGAGCCCCTGACCGAGCAGGAGCCACGCGAACACGGCGGCCGAGACGACCTCCAGCAACGCGATGAACGACGCGAGCCGCGACCCGAGGATCCCGGAGGCGGTGATGCCGCTCGCGTAGGCCAGCGCCGTGCCGACGACCGCGACCACACCCAGCGGCACCCACCAGGCCGTGGTGGTGCCCATCAGCGTCAAGTCCCCGAACGTGGCGGTGTACGGCAGCAACCCCGTCGCCCCGACCACCGCCAGCACGGGCACGGCCAGCAGCAACCCCGCCCCGGCCAGCGCGACGGGAGGCAGCCCCTCGTTCGGCCGCGCCGCGATCACGAAGTACACCGAACACCCGATCGCCGCACCGAAAGCGGCCGCCACCCCGACCGGGTCCACCGCCGTGATCGCACCGGGCCCGATCACCAGCACCAGCCCGCCGACCGCGAGCACCGACCCGGCCAGCACGACCGGCGCCGGCGTCCGCCTGCTCACCGCCCAGGTGTATCCGACCAGCATGAGCGGCGCGAGGAACTCGATGAGCAACGCCGTCGCCACCGGAATGCGCTGGATCGCGGCGAAGTACAGCACCTGCGTGACCGCCACCCCGACCACACCCATGCCCACCACGGCCCATCTGGCCCGCACCAGCGCGTGCCACCGTCCTCTGAGCGACACCACCACGAACGGCAACAACACCAGCCCCGCCAGCAGAGCCCGCGCCGTGACAGCGGCGGTCGGCGACCACCCGGCGTCCAGGAGCGGCTTGACGAACGCCCCCGACGTGCCGAACGAGATGAACGAGACCACCGCCGCGACCACCCCGGCCGACCTCGAGCTCACCGTCATGCCCACCTCCTCCGTCATGGCCTAACCTGACCCATGCCCCTGACGCTAGGTCGGTTCCGGTAAGGAGTCAATTTGCGTTTTGCCCCTGACACAGTCGACTCACTCGTCTGCGTAGTCGACCTGTGCAACACCGACCCGTCCGCCTCCCGCAGCGGCACCGACGAACTGGCCACCCCCGACCAGCTCATGACCCTGCTCCGCCGCCACGCCTACACGGGCCGCTTCGACCAGGACGACGCCGAACTGCAGGACGTCCACCGCACCCGCACCCTGCTCCGGCACGTCTGGACCCTCGACCGCGACGACGCCGTGGAGGTGGTCAACAAAATGCTCCGCGACGCACGAGCCCTCCCGCGCCTCGTCCGCCACGACGCCCTCGACTGGCACATGCACGCCACCGAACCGGACTCCCCGCTGGCCGAACGAATCCGCGTGGAAGCCGCCCTCGCGTTGATCGACGTGATCCGCATGGACGAGACCGACCGCCTGCGGATCTGCGCGGCCGACGACTGCGCGGGCCTGCTCCTCGACCTGTCGCGCAACGGGCTCAAGCGGTTCTGCAGCGTCCGGTGCGGCAACAGGGTGAACATGATCGCGTTCCGGGAGCGCCGGGCGGACCGCTGAGCCCTGTCCCGGAACGGGTTTCGCTGCCAAGCGTCAGGCGTTGGCTCCGGTGAGCCCCTCGCGGAACCACCGCGGCATCCGCTCGTCGCTGCGGGGAAACCACCGCTGCTCGGTGGCGAAGTGCTCCGGCGACGGCGCGGCGTCGAACTCCGGTGCCTCGTCCCGGTTGTAGCGGATGGTGAAGCTCGTAGGCGGGTCGAGGACGTACTCGAACTCGACCCACGAGCCGAGCCCTTCGGCGTACATCCCCTTGCGCAGCTGCTGGAACTTCCGCCACACCTCGGGCGGGAACGACCACCCGCGCACGGAACCGTCCGCCATCTTGAGGCCGGTGTCGGCCTCGCTGTGCGGGCCGATCATCTTGGCGCGCAACACGAGTCGCGTCCATCCGGGTGGGAGGGTCGGCAGGATTTCTTGGGTGATCTCGGTGAGCTTGTCCTGCTGTTCGGTCGGGGTGAGCGGCGACCAGTTGCCCATGGGTCTCGCTTCCATTGTGGAGTGTGGCGAGCCTAGTGGGCGTGCAAGCCCGCTTCCTCCATTTTGCGGTCCCGGTCGAACTCGAGGAACTTCAGCGCTTTGTCGCGGCCGCCGGTCTGCCAGCGTTCGAGCAGTTCTTCGTAGAACAGGAGCGCTGTCGCGAACTTCCCGCTCTCGTTGATGTGATCGATGACCTGCCGGAGGGGTTCTTCCGGGGAACCGGTGTCGAGCACGACACGGTATCCCGGTGCCAGCAGCCAGTAGTGCGGTGCACGCCGCTTCTCGACGGGACGCTGCATGGACTTGTCGGCCGCGGCTGCGAACTTCTCCACCGTCCACTCGTCCAACACCGCCAATGCCGCGCCGTGCACGAAGTCGTGGAGCACCTGACCGGCGTTGTCGGCCCAGAGGTCAACGCTGAGCGGGCCGCCGCGCACCTCGTCCATCCGGATCCCGAACGAGAGAGCCCAGCGGAACCGGTCGAGCACAAGCGGTTCGACGGCGGCCATGAACCAACCGTCTTCCGAGTACGCGCTGCGGTCGAAGCCGATCCACCGCGCGGTCCAGTCCCACGGTTCCTCCACCAGCACCGTCTGCTCGCCCCAGCCGCGCAGGGACCACTGGCCGGGCAGCGACGGCGCCAGCTCCCGCGCCAGTTCGTGCCAGCGCTCAACGAGTTTCATGCGTGCTGGAACCGTCCGGTCCGGTCACGACGTCCGGTACTCGCCGACCCACGAGCCGAGCAGCAGGTGCTTGGGCAGGTAGTCCGACTCGACGTCCACGTTCAGCCCGGAGTCCTTGGCGATGCACGCGAGCCCGAGCGGAGCCAGCGCCACAAGACCGCGCGGGTCATCAGCCAGCTTGCTGTCCGCGGTGTAGTACGCCTTGTGCTGTTCGAGCGCTTGTGCGAGCGCTTCGTTGAACTCCCGCTCGTGGTTGCTGCGCATCAGATTCAGGAAAGTGTTCATCGCAGGGAAGGCGAGACGCAGTGCGTACTCGGGAGCGCTGACCCTCAGTCGTTCGGGGTCGGTGGCGGCCATCGCCTCTGCGAGCGCCTCGGCCATTCCGGGCTCGCTGTTGGCGAACATCTGCAGCGCACGGGCCCACAAGGCGTCGAGCTCCTCGTACTGGTTGCCCGATGCTTTGATGATGTCCAGCGGGAACGAAGCCAGCAGGTCGAGGCACTTCTTGTCACGAACGATCGCCGCAAGCCAGAAAGCGTCCAGCCACCGCTTGAAGTTCGCGTAGTGAACCGGCCCGGTCGCGGGAATCTGCACCGTTCGTTCGCCGATCAGCCACTCGACGGTGCCCTCGGTGGCACCGGCCGCTGCGTAGATGCCAGTGGTGACCTGCATGGCCTGCACGACGGCGTCCCAGGTCGTGAGGTTCTGCGCAGTCGGGTCGAGCACCGAGGCGTAGCCGAGCCGGTCAATCGCGGCCGGGTGCAGCACGCTGAGGCGCTCGGTCGACTGCTCGACGCTCGCCGCGCCTTCCGGAACGACGGTGACGTAGTACTCCAGCTGTTCCTCAGCCCACTCGGCGTCGGTCGGATGACGCTGCACGGTGACCACCTGGAAACTCACTCTCCCGCGGGTTTTGGGGCTTCAGTCACTGGAACTTCTTCATCGTGTACCCATCGTAGACGTCACGGGTGTCGGTGCCACCGGGGATCGGTTCCTCCTTGACATGCGCCTTCACGTGCACGTATTCCGAGTTGTCCGGGTAGCCGGCCGTGATCTTCCTGGCGAGGTCGCGCTCTTGCTTGAGTGCGTCCTTGTAGGCGTCGATGTCCGCGTCGGTTGCGCCGCGGGAGCGCATCTTCGCTTCCAGTTCCGGTGTGAGCCGGTTGGTGGCCATCTCGCGGAGGATGCTCTTCGCGTACTCGGGGTGGCCCTGCATGTAGAGCTCGCCGTCCAGTCCGCGGCGCGGCGTGAGCGTGCCGTTGGGACCCTTGGCCTCGACCAGCACGTACTTGGTGCCGCCGTTGCCGTCGGGCACCTCCCAGATCTGGTCGAACCGTCCCGAACCGCCGAGGTTCGGGTCCAGCCGGGTGGCCGGCGAGCCGAACTCGACCGGGATGGCGTTCTCACCGGCGAGGTCGCCGAGACGTTCGCCTTCGTTCGTCTGCCGTTCGAAGGCGTCCCGCTTGTCCTCCGCGGTCTTCTCGGTGGGCGAGCTGTCGTGGTCCTTCTTGGCCTGCTCCAGGTCCTCGATCGCCTTCTGGCGGTCCGCGACGACCTTCTCCACGTCCCTGTCCGGGTGGCCGCGGTTGGCGTCGACGAAGTCGTCGACCTCCTGCTCGCCGGCCCGCCTGCTGGACGCCCAGTCCTTCTTCGGGTTGTCCGGGTCCGGCTGGTACTTCCCGCTGGTCGCGGTCTCCTTCTCCGTCTCGATGAACTCGCCGTCCTTCTCGCGGATCTTCGGGACGGGATCGCCGGAGGCGTCCTCCACGCCGATCTGCTTGCGGTGCCAGCCGTCGGAACGCTCGTCGTAGTACTTCGCCCGGTACTCGGGGTCCTGGATCCGGTCCTTCATCGGGATGTTGTTCTCGGGCTTCTCGACCTCGACGACCTTGTCCTCGTCGACCCTGCCCGGCCGGTCCTTGGCGTCGGTCGGGTCGAGCCCGTCCTTGTCCTTCGGGTCGGTGCCGGGCGCGAAGCCGTCCTCGCTCGCCTTGGACTTGGAGCCGTCCGGGTGGTGCGTCTCCCACTCGCCGTTCGGCGGGATCTTCGGCTGGCGGGTGCCGTCGGGCCCGAGTTCCGCGTCACTGGTGAAGACCCGGCCCCGGCTGTCCGTCCAGGCGGGCTTGGTCGGCGCGACCACCGGCGCGTCGAGGTGCTTCGACAACTGCTTGGCGAAGTCGTTGCTGCCCGCGTCACAGCCGATGAGCCGGACCGGCTTGCTGCCGTCGTAGCCCGCACGGCGGAGCATGTCCGCGTACTCGGCGGGCGTGTAGTCGTGACCACCGATGCGAGCCCGGCCATCCGGCGTGATGTGCACGTCGGCTGTGAAGAACCGCGGGTCGTTCGGCACGCGGTGCGGCAGATCGCCCATGTTCGGGTCGCCACCGTGGTGCGACACACCGGCAGGGGTCATCTCGGCGTGGCGCTGGTGCGCTTCGGCCGGGTCGGGACGCGACTCGTCGGCGTGGCTGTTCGGGGAGTCACCGTCCGCGTCGTAGTGACCTGGGGCGTCAGGCTTGGTGGTGTCGGGGTGCGTCCCGTCGGGCTGCGTGGCGTCGGGGTGCGTCCCGTCCGGACGCGTCCCGTCGGGCTTTGTGCCGTCGGGGCGCGATGTGTCGGGTTTCGTGCCGTCCGGCCGGCTTCCGTCGGGACGATTGCTATCGGGACGACTGCTGTCAGGACGTGAGCCATCCGGGCGTGAGCCATCGGGCCGTGACGTGTCGGGTCGCGTGCCGTCGGGACGGTTGTGCGGTGCCGGTGCGTCGGGCCTGGCCGGGGCGTTGGGGTGACTGCCGGGCGCGTCCTGGTGGGGCGGAAGCCGTCGGGCGGGTTCCGTCAGGGCGGGAGCCGGGCCGTCGGGCGGTGGTGGGGCTGGCCGGGTGCGTCCGGCGCGAGCTGGGGTGGGCGGTGGGGCGTCGGCGCCGCGGGGCGGGGCCGTCGGGGTGCGGTGTCGGGACGGTTGTAGGGGGAGTCCGGCCTGGTTGGGGCGTTCGGGTGGCCGCCAGGGTGTTCGTGTGGGGCGGGAGGCGTCCGGGCGGGTGCCGTCGGGGCGTGAGCCGGGGCCGTCAGGCGGTTGTGCGGCTGACCGGGGGCGTCGTGGCGCGAGGCAGGACCGCCGGGGTGTGGCTGCCGGGGTGTGGCTGCTGGGGAGGGGCCGCCGGCGTGGGAGCGTTCGGGCCGCCGGTGTGGGGCATGCCGGGCCGGATTGGGACGGGTGAAGCCCGGTTGTTGCGGGGCGTTCGGGGTGGTGTGAGGGGCAGCCGGGCCGTCCAGGTGGGACGGCGTGGTGGTCGACTGCGGCGGTCGGGTGTCTGTGCGGCCAGCCGGGAGGTGGTGCCGGGGTGTTGTGCGGTGCGTCGGGTTGGGCCGTTGGGAGAGTGGGGTGCCGATGGCGAGCCTGCGTGCGGGCTGTGCGGTGCTGCTGGGCCGCCGTGCGGCGAGCCAGGAGCGGTCGGCGAGCCGGCGTGAGGCGCACCGGGGCCCGACGGCGAGGGTGCGTGGGGTGCGCTCGGACCCGTTGGCGACCCGGCGTGAGATGTGCCGGGACCTGTCGGTGAGCCGGCGTGAGGTGCGCTCGGACCCGTCGGTGAGCCGGCGTGAGGTGTGCCGGGAGCCGACGGCGAGGGTGCGTGGGTGCGTTGGGCTGCCCGCGTTCGGGGTGGACGGTGTGGAGGGGCTGCCTGCGTGTGGTGCGGAGGGCGAGCTGGGGGAGTTGTAGTTCGGCTGCGACGGGCTGTGCGGGCCGAAGGTGCGTTGGAGAAGGGCGGAGGGGGGAGGCGTCCGGGGTGCGCTGGGAGGGCACGCCGGAGCCGAGGTCGCCGCGTTGGCCCGGGGTGCCGGTCCAGCCTCCGCCGGAACCGGGGCGTGGGTTGCCGCCGGATGACGGGGTACCTGACTGGGGGGCGCCTGCCGGGCCACCTGCGGGGGCGCCCGTGGGGGCCTGTTGCGGGGTGGTCGGGGTGCTGGACGGCGGGGTTGCGTCGCGTGGGGCGGACGGGGCGTGCTGCGGTGGGGCTTCTGGGGCGGCGACGCCTGCCTGGTTGGTTTGGCCGGTGTTGCGCGGGGGCGCTGGGGTGTCCGGGCTGGAAGGTGAGCCAGGGGCGGACGGCGAGCCGGCGGAACCCGGTGAGGAGGGCGAACCAGGAAAACCGGGCGAGGAAGGTGAGCTTTCCGGGGTGGAGGTCGGGCGGGACGACGGGGCGTCCGGAGTGGACGGTGCGTCGGGGGTGCGGGACGGGCTCGGGGCCGAAGACGACGGCGAGGAGCTGTCGGGTGCGCGCGAAGGGCCGTCCGGGGCAGGGGAAGGCGAAGAAGGTGACGACGGCGTCGAGGAAGAAGGCGACGACGGCGAAGCGTCCGGCGACGAAGGAGACGAAGGAGACGAAGGAGACGAAGGCGAGGACGGCGAAGAAGGAGACGAAGGTGAAGAGGGTGAAGACGGGGAGGAAGGCGAGGAGTCTGGAGTGGACGAAGACGGCGAACCCGAAGGTGAGCCGGAAGGCGAGCCCGACGGGGTCAGGTCGGGGGAGTTCGTGCTGTGGAACAGGCCACCCGGCTTGATGGACTTCGTCGAGATCACGTCGAGCCCGGTCACCTTGCCGACCAGCTTCCCGACGACCTTCATGATCTTCGTGAAGATCTCGACGAGCTTGCCCAGCAGCGGCGAGACCTTCTTGATGGTCGAGATGAGCTTCTGGATGAGCTCACCGATGCGGGTGGCCCACTTCGAGATCGCGGTCACGGCCTGCGCCACGATCACCGGCGTGCCGAAGCCCAGGGTGAACACGGCCTCCAGCACCCACGTGATCAGCTTCGCCACGAGGTCGGCGATCAGGTCACGGACCATCTCGCGCACGAAGGCGACGACCATGCCCATCACGCCGACGACGGTCCCGACGGAACCCGCGGCGGACGCGGCGCCGGACAACGCGTCCAGCTGACCACCCGCGGCAGCGCGGTAGGCGTCAGCAGCAGGACCGGTCCAAGGAGAGGTCGCGTCCACGGACGACTTGTACTCGGCGGCGACCTTGCCGACCTCCTCGGCGACCTTGGTCCAGGTCGCCGAATAGGACTCGATCACCGGCGGGTCGCCGGCCAGCCAGTCGAGGGCCTCCTTCAGCGGCTGCATGTGTTCCATCAGGAACGAGGCCGCGGAGGACAGCAGGGTGCCGAACGGGTCGATCGCCATCGACGCGGCGTCGGCCACCAGGCCCACCATGCCGAGGCCGGCCTCGACCCAGTTGCCGTCCTTGATGCCGTTGAACGTGTCCATCGCGGACTCGGCGATCGAGATGCCCGTCGCCCAGCCGTTGTCACCGGTGCCGGCGTTCATGAACCCGGACGGCGCCGCGTCGGGCTGGACCACCAGAGGGTTCGACATCAGTTGCCTCCGAAGGTCTGCGCCGCGGAGGTCGTCCGCTGTGAACCCGCCATGTCTGGCACCGTCCCGTCCTCCCCCGAACGCCCGGTACGTGCTCGTTCCACAGGATGACGCAGCGCCCCGCCCGCCAGTTCCACTCAGATCGCAAATGGTCCGTACAGACCAACGGCGTTCCCCCGAAACGATCAGGGGAACGCCGTCGGGGCCCGAGGAGCCTAGGACACGCCGCAGCTCGGCGCGGACCAGAAGCGGTTGGAGCGGTGGGCGACGTGCACGTGGTCGTTGTGACCCGTGTAGCCCGGCCCGAGGATCTCGCTGAAGCCGTGGTTGCGGGCCTGCTTGGCCAACGCGCAGAAGCCCTGCGGGCCGGCTCCCAGGTCGACGGCGTCGCCGTACAGGTGGCGGCTGTTGGTCGCGCCGCCGACCGCGTTGTTGCACGCGACGCTGCGGAAGCCGCCGTTGACGTCGATCGGCCTGTCACCCATCGCGTGCCGCATGGCCTGCAGCTTCCACATGGACACGAGGGCGTTGGCGCGGGCGGTCGCGGCGGAGACGTTGCCGCCCGACCAGGTGGAGTTGCAGTTGTTGAGCTCGTCGTAGGAGAAGTTGACCGGCGTGCAGTCGTTGTCCTGCAACGCGTAGATCTTCGCGAACGTCGCGGAGCCGGCGATGCCGTCCGCTGCCAGGCCGTAGGCCTGCTGGAACCGGGTCACGGCCGCCTTGGTGGCCGGCCCGAACTGCCCGTCGAGACCCAGAACGCCGCCGTAGCCGGGGTAGCCGGCCACGCGGATCTGCAACTGGCGAACGTCGTCGCCCGACGCTCCTTCGGAAAGCGTGCGTCCCCAGGTGTAACAGGCATCGGCCGCACCGATGTCCGTCTGAGCCGCGGCGGGCGCGACGCCGACGCCGAGGAGCAGAGCGAGCACCGGTAAGACGTAGCGGAGTTTCATGACAAAGCGCACCTTTCGATCACAGGGAGGTGCAGCGTGTCGAGAACCGACCGCCTTTGTCAATGACCCACGAACTGAACCCTTAGTTAGGTGAAGAGGAACCATCCGGCGGTACCGCCGAGCCGTTGACCAGGCTCGCCGCCCGTTCGGCGATCGCGATCACCGTCGCGTACGTGTTCGCCGACGGGATCCGCGGGATCACCGAGGCGTCCGCGACCCGCAACCCGTCGAGTCCGTGCACGCGCAGGTCTTCGTCCACCACCGACATCTCGTCCGTGCCCAGCTTGCAGGTGCCGACGTAGTGGAAGTAGGTCGCCGTGGTCGCCCGGACGTACTCCTCGCCGACCGGCTCCACGTCCTGGCCACGCCACGGTTTCAACGCCTCCGCCGCGCCGATCTCGTGCACCAGCCGCATTCCCCTCACCATCGCGGTCATGTCCCGCGCATCGGTGAGGTACCGCGGCTCCAGCGCGATGCCGGAGCCGGTCAGGCGAAGCCGCCCACGGCTGTGCGGAGTCATCAGCGAAAGCGTGACGACGTAACCGTTCTCGCCCGTCGGTGACAGGCAGGACTGCAGATCCGGTGCGTCCAGAGCGGGGTCGCTGCGCAGCATCCCGACCACCTCGACGTTGTTGTACGAGCTCGCCGGAACCGGCTGCGCGCTGCCGTGCGCCACGTAGGTGAGGGGGTGGTCGTGCAGGTTCTCGCCGACGCCGGGCAGGTCCGCCACGAGCTCGACGTCCACGTCACGCAGGTGGTCAGCCGGGCCGATCCCGCTCTGCAGCAGCAACTGTGCGGTCCCGACGGCGCCCGCGCACAGCACCACCTCGCCGGCCGAGGCGTGGATCCGCTGTCCGCCAACGACGTACTCGACCCCGGTGGCCCGGCGGCCGTCGAACACCACGCGCTGCACCAACGCGTCCGTCAGGACGTGCAGGTTGGGCTGGGAACGCAGGTAGGCATCGGCGGCGCTTTGCCTGGCGCCGTCGACGATGTTCAGGTCGACCCAGCCGACGCCCTCTTCCAGGCCGCCGCTGATGTCGGAAGCACGTCGATGCCCCACCTCCACGGCGGCTTCCACGAACGCCGCCGCCGTCGGGTGCCGGTGCTCGGCCGGAGCGACCCGCAGGGGGCCGCCGACACCGCGCAGGGAAGGATCGCGGGTGGGAGCGTGTTCACTGCGCCGGAAGAACGGCAGCAGGTCGTCGAACTCCCAGCCCGCGCCCCAGTCGTAGCTGCTCCGGTGACCGCGGGCGAAGATCATCCCGTTGATGGCCGAGGAGCCGCCGAGCGCTTTGCCGCGTGGCCACGGCAGGGCCCGGCCGAGCTCCGGTTCGGGCAGAGTCGTGTCCTGCCAGGCGGATTCGGTGCCCAGCAGGGAGAGCCAGTTGTTCGGCGTGGTGGTCACCGGGGTGGCGCTGCCCGCCTCCAGCAGCAGCACGCTGACGGTGGCGTCCTCGGCCAGCCGGGCGGCGACCACGCAGCCCGCGCTCCCACCGCCCACGACGATGTAGTCGTAACCGCTCATGATCGCGAGGCTACCGCGATCACGCAGTGCCGGTTCCCTGTTGAGACGCCCCGGGAGGTAGTTGGCCGAGCCGGGTTGCACCGGTCGTCCCGGCTGCGGAAAGGTGCGGGACGAACGCGGATGGTGACGAGTCCTGCGGCGATCGAGGAGCGGTGGTGTCTGACCTGGTCGGCCGGGAGGCGGAGTGCGAGAACATCGTCCGCCTGGCCCGGACCAGCCGGGACGCCGGTGCGCACCTCGTGCTGGTGCGCGGGCCGAAGGGGATCGGCAAGAGCACTCTGCTGACCGCGGTGAGGCGAAGACTCGAGCCGGACGTGACGGTGTTGTCCGGGCTCATCGGGAACCTGGACACCACGCAGGACGACTACGCCGTGATGTGCGAGCTGTACCGGACGGCGGTGCACCTGATGGCGGACCGCCCGCTCGTCATCCTGCACGACGCGAACACCTGCGACGACCGAGCCTCGCGGTCGATCGGCTTCCTGCTGCGCAGGGCCGCTGAGCTGCCGCTGGTGGTCGTGCTGGCCGGAACCGGACAGGTGGACCTCGCCGGCGTCGTCCCCACGATCACCGTCGAGCTCGGCCCACTGTCCACTCAGGACGTAGCGGTCCTGGTGGAACGGGCGTTCGGCCGCCGTCCCGACCCGTCGTTCGCGGAGACCTGCGGCACGGTCACCGGCGGCAACCCGTTGCGGCTGACCACGTTGCTGACGTCGTTGCGGGCGGCCGGCACCATCCCGGACGCGAGCGGCGTGGAACAGGTGCGGGAACTCGGCCGTCAGCTCCTCACCAGCCGCCTGCAGGACCTGGTCGGCGAGCCGGAGCACGTCCACGACGTGGCCCGCGCGGTCGCCGTGCTCGCCCCCGCCGACACGCGCACGGTGGGCAGGTTCCTGCAGCTGCCGGAACCGTTCGTCACGAGCGCGGTGGAAACGTTGCGCCGCAACGAAGTGCTGGCCGCCGGCGAACTGGAGTTCCGGCACGAGGACATCGCCGGTGCGGTGCTGGCCGCCGTGCCGACCGCGTCGTTGACCGAACTGCGGCACCGCGCCGCGACGGTGCTCAACGACGAGGGCCGCCCGGCCGAGGAGGTCGCCGGTCAGCTCGTGCGGCTGCCGGACCTGCCGGAGGACTGGATGTGCTGGACCCTGCGGGAAGCCGCGGCGGCCGCCGTCCGGCGAGGAGCGCTCGACGCGGCGGAGCGGTACCTGACCCGCGTGCTCGACGAGGTTCCCGGCGACCAGGACACGCTGGTGGACCTGGCGGACGTGCTGGTGATGACGGGGCCCGCCACCGCGTTGCCCCGCCTGACCGAGGTCGTCGACCAGCTGGCGGACACCGGCGACAAGGTCAAGATCCTGTGCCGGGTCGGGTTGATGGCGCTCGCGGACACGTGGTCGGAAGCCGCGTTCGACCGGCTCGCCGGAATCCTCGACGAGGGGGCGAACGCCGAGGTCGACAGCGAGTTGCTGCTGCAGGTGCACGCCGCTCTGCTGACCGTGGGACTGGGGGGCGAACCGGCGGCCACCGGGCGGCTGCTCGCCCGGTATCGGCTGGCACCCCGCCAGACGCCGGACACCGCGTCCGGACGGTTGATCGCCGGCGTGGCCGCCCACGCCGAGATGCTCGCCGGTGAGTGCGTCCGGTCGGCGGTCGACCTGGCGAGGCTGGGCCTGGTTCCCGCGGCGGAGGTGCACACGGGTCCCGCGGTGACCGCCGCGGCGGTGCTGGGCCTGTGCGGTGAGCAGGCGGAGGCGTTGGCGGCGCTGGAACGGCTGGTCACCACGAGCGGCGAGGACGGCGCGCTCGACTTCCACGTGCTGGCGCTGGCCATCAAGGCGGACCTGCTCGACCGGGCCGGTGATCTCACGCAGGCCCACGCCGCCGCGCAGGCCGCGGTGGAGGTGGTCGACCGGGCGGCGACACCGGTGGAGGCCGCGCCGCCCAACGCGACCATGGCGTCGATCCTGCTCAAGCAAGGCAGGGTCGACGAGGCCGAGGACCACCTGGACCGGATCGCGGAGCCGCCGTTCGGCTGGGCGTACGGACCTGTGATGGTCACGAAGGCCGCCGCACGTAGGGCCCGCGGCGATCTCCCAGGCGCGCTGGACCTCCTGCTCGACTGCGGGCGGCAGCTGACGTCCGCAGGCGTGCGGAACCCGGTGTGGGCACCGTGGTGGCTGGACGCCCTGTGCCTGCTGGTGCAACTGGACCGGCGCGGGGAGGCCGTCGAGCTCGCCGAGTTCGGGGCCGAGCGGGCCCGGCGGTGGAACACGGTCGAAGCGCGCGGGCTCAGCCTGATGGCCTGCGGAACGGTCGCCACCGGGACGATGGCGGCGGAGTTGCTGGAGGCCGCGGTCGCGGAGCTCGCCGAGTCCTCCGCCCGGCCGCTGCACACCCGCGCGGTGCGGCTGCTGGGCGCGTCCCGGCTGGCGGACGGTGACGCCAAGGGAGCCCGCGAGCACCTGCGGGCCGCGGTCACCTGGCCATCCGCCAGGGAGATCGCGCGGCGGCCGAGGCGAGGGACCTGCTCGTCCTGGCCGGTGGCCGCATGCCGAGGCTGGGGCGGGACCGGCGGACGCGCTCAGCGGCCGGGAGCGGCGGGTCGCCGAGCGGGCCGCGGCCGGTGCGTCCAACCGGGAGATCGCCGAGGAGCTGTTCGTGACGGTCCGCACGGTCGAGAGCCACCTGTCCAACGTGTACCGCAAGCTCGGGGTCGAGCTGCGCACCGACCTGCCGGCCGCGCTCACGACCAGCCTGCGCACCACCAGGGCATGACGGGCATCCAGGTCATCGCGACGGCACTCCGGCTCGCCCAGTCCGGAGTGGGCACGCTGGTGGTGCTCCGCGGACCGCTCGGCTGCGGCAGGACGACGGTGGCGCAGGACGCGAAACGGGTGGCCGAGAGCCTGGGCATCCGGGTGCTGCGGGCGTGCGGAGCCTGGCAGGAACGGGACTTCCCGTTCGGCGTGGTGCACCAGCTCTCCGGTTCGGCAGCGGGTGATCTGGCCGAGGTGCTGGTCGCGGCCGGCCCGGTCCTGGTCGTGGTGGACGACCTGCAGTGGGCTGACGACGAGTCGTTGCGCGCGCTCGCGCGTTCGACCGGCCTGCTGGACCGGACTCCGGTGGTGCTGGTCGTCTGCGTCCGCGACGGCGAGGTGGGGTCCGGCTCGGCTCTCGTGGACCAGGTCGTGCGCCGGGCTGATCACGTCGTCGCGCTGCAACGTCCTTTCCTCACCCGGGATTCCAAGCAGAAGCTCGTCACCTGCCTGCGCGGGCAGCCTTACCCAGTGCGCTCTGTGCTGAACGCGATGGCAGTCCTGGGCGATGACTCGGACGACGAACTGATCGCGCCGCTCGCGGAGGTCGACGAAATCGGCTGCACGACCGCACTTCACGCTGCGGAACGGCTCGGGCTCGTCGACCGGGCACCACCGCGGTTCGTCCACCACGTCGTGCGCGAGGCGGTCGAGGACACCATGGCGCCGGCCGACCAGGCCCGGCTGCAGGCCAGGGCCGTCCGGCTGCTGCACGACGTCGGCAGGCCCGCCGAGGCCGTGGCGGACCGGCTGCTGGCGATCACGGTCGCCCAAGGGCCGTGGGCCGTCGAGGTCCTGCGCACGGCAGCCGCGTCGGCGGTGGAACGCGGTGCGCCGCGGGCCGCCGTGGAGTACCTCCGGCGTGCGCTGTTCGAACAACCCCGGGCCGGTTGGCGGCGGGCGGCGTTGCTCGTCGAACTGGCCGACGCCGAGCGTGGTGCCGACCGTGCCGCCGCAGCCGTGCACCTCGCGGTCGCGGCCGGGATGGTCACCACCACAGAGGAACGTGCCGCGATCGCCGCGAGGTTCGTGCCGGGAGCCCTGGTCGAAGCACCTCCCGCGGTGCGGGAACTGGTCAAGGGGATCGGCGACGTGCCGGGCGACCTCGCCCTGCGGATCGAAGCACGGGCCCACTACGTCGACTGCATGGCGCCGAGGAGGTCCGCGCGATGCGTCGACCGGCTGGGAGAAGGCCCGGACACCTCATCGACGACGAGCGCGGGACGCGAGTTGCTGGCCGTACAGCTGCACTGCGCGACGACAGCCGCGAAGTGGCGTGCCGATGACGTCGCGGCGGCCGCACAACGGTTGCTCGCCGACGCACCACCTCGGCCGGACCACGTCCACACGCCGATCGCGACCCTGGTGACCACGTTGTGCGCGGCGGACTCGCTGGACGCCGTCTCCGCCTGGCTGGACAACGCGGTGGAACGGGCGCACGCCACGAACGCCGTCGCGGAGCAGACCCTCATCGAGGCCGAACAGGTGCTGGTGCTGCTGCACCGCGGCCGGACCGCTGTGGCCCGCACCCTCGCGGACGACATCCTCGCCACAACGGGACCCATCGCCTCCGAGGCGCTGGTGGCGCTCGCCTCCCTCGCCTGCGAGACCCAGGACGAGCACCTCGTCGGCCGGCTCCTCCCGCTGCTCAAGGAGAGGACGACCACCCCGGCGCCGGCCGTCGCGCACCGGATGCTGTGCGGCGCGGCGGCGGTGGCGGCCGCCGACCTCCGGGCCGGGCTCGCCCACTTCCAGGACGCCGGCAGCCACCTGGAGGAGCTCGGCTGGCGCAACCCCGTGCTGTACCCGTGGCGGGCGGAGGCGGCCCGGATCCTGTGGCGCCTGGGCGATGTCACGGCGGCACGGGAGCTGGCCGCGCACCAGCACGCGCTCGCGGTGGCGTGGGGTGCGCCGGCCGGTGTCGGCAAGGCCTTGTGCCACCTCGGGTCCATGACCGAGGGGGACACCGGTGTGGCGCTGCTGCGGCAGGCCGTGCGGGTGCTCGAAGGCTCGGCCAACCGGTTCGAACTGGCCAGGGCGCTGTGGCAGCTGGGCACGCGGACGGGGGACCGGGAGAGCCTGGACCGCTCCTCGGCGGTGGCCGTCGAGTGCGGGGAGAGCCCGCTGGTCGCACGGGAGGAGCCTGCCGGGCGCGGTGATCTGACGGGCGCGCAGCACCGTGTCGTCGAGCTCGCGCTGGCAGGCCGGTCCAACCAGGAGATCGCCGACCTGATGCGGGTGGGCGTCCGGGTCGTGGAGAAGCACCTGACCAACGCCTACCGCAAGCTCGGTGTGCAGGGCCGCAACGGGTTGGCGGCGGCGTTTCGTTGACGTCTCATATGGGAGCAAATAGCCTCACCGCGTGCCCAGGAGGATCAGCGAACAGGAACTCCTCACCGAGCTCCTGGGCGGCCTGCGTCGCGGTGGTGGAGTCGTGTTCGAGGTGACCGGGTCGCCGGGTTCCGGTCGTACGGCGGTGCTGCGGCGAGTCGCCGACCAGATCACGGGTCAGGGCATCCGCGCAGTCGCTGCCCGCGCCGCTGTGGAGTCCGATGTGGACGCTGTCGTGCTCACCGACGTCCTGGCTGAACTCGGAGCCGAGGCGGACGGGTCGACAGCCGCGCTGTGCCGCGTGGTGCTCGACGCCGCGCCGCTGGTGCTCCTGGTCGACGACGCGCAGTGGCTGGACGAGCGCTCGACCGGCTCGCTCCGCGCGGTGCTGCGCAGGATCCACCGGGCCCCGGTCGCGGTGGTCCTGGCCACCGCCGGACTCGGCACGGCGGCGGAGGACGTGCTCGCCGAGCTGGCCGAGGACGACTCGGTCACCGCACCGCCCTGGTACCTCGTCGACCTGCCCGAGTCCGTTGTGGACGATGAACGGATCGCGCGGACCCTGCACCTGGTCTCCGAGCCCGACATGAGGTTGCTGCGGGTCATGGCGGTGTGCGGCGGGCGCTTCGAGTCGTCCCTGGTGCACGGCCTTGCGGAGCTGGACCACGTGGACCGGGCCATGACGAGGTTGCGCGGCCTCGGCCTGGTCGCGACCGACGAGCCGAGCCTGGCCGACGGCGTGACCCGTGCCGTGCTCGCCACGATGAGCGGTGACCAGCGCGACCGGTTGCGCTCCGATGCGGCGGTGCTCGGTCACCAGGCCGTGCTCGGGTTCGACCGGATGAGTGCCCTCCTGGTCGAGGCGCCACCGGTCGGCACGGCGTGGGCCCGGCTGGTGCTCCAGCGGGAAGCTCGGGTGCTGGCCGGAGCCGGGAGGACGGCGGAGGCGGCCCGGCTGCTGGTCCGCGCGCTGAGCGAGCCCGCGGACACCGCGACCCGTGCGGAGGTGCTGATCCAGCTCGCGCAGTGCGAGCTCGACCACGCGCCGGAGGCGGCGGACCGGCGCCTGGTCCAGGTCCTGCACCTGACCGGCCCCGGGATGTCCGGCCCACGGCTGCGGGCGGCGGACGCGCTGGCCTGCCGGGAACGTTCCGGCGTGGCCAGGCGTGCCATCGAGACCGCGCTCGCACATCCGCACCTGGCCGAGTTCGAACAGGAGGCGTTGCGGGGCCTGCACTGCTACGCCGTGAGCGTCACCGGTGAGCCCGACGAACTCGGTTTTCCCGCTGTACCGGCACTTCCGGACCAGCTCGCCGACCCGGTGCGCCAGGGGGTCGCCGCCTGGCGACTGGCCCGTGGCGCTCGTGGCGGAGCGGTGGAGCTGGCGGCCAGGGCCCTGGCCGTGCGCGGTCCCGGCCCGCTGACACCGCGCCTGGCCGCGGCTGAGGCGTTGACCTGGGCGGGCGAGTACGAGACCGCGCTGGCCGGCATCAACGCCGTTCTGGTGGACGGCCGCCGGTACGGCTCCCGGGCGGCTGTCGTCGAGGCGATGCTGCAGCGCTGTTCGGTGCGGTTGCGGCAACGGCGGATCGTCGAGGCGGCGGAGGAGCTGGCCGCCGTGGAGGCAGAACTGCCGCGCGACAGCTGGACTCCGTTCCTCCGAGCGCGGCACATGGTGCTGGAGGTGGTGCTGCTGCTCGCGGCCGGGTTGACCGACGACGCGCGTGAGGCGTTGGTCCGCGAGACGGCGACCGGCGCCGCACACGGTCTGACGCACGCCTGGCGGCTCTTCGCACAGGGGCTGGTCGAGCTGGTGCCGGAACCCGCGACCGCGGCTCGGACGTTCGTCGACTGCGGCCGCTGGCTGCGGGACGCGGGTGTGGTCAACCCCGCTGTGCTGCCGTGGCGGTTGCTCGCGGCGGTCGGGTGGCGCGCTGCGGGCGAGGTCGCACACGCCGACGCCCTGATCGCCGAGACCCACGACCTGGCCGTGCGGTGGGGTGTTCCCGCGGTGCTGCGGGAGAGCCAGGAGTTCGCGGACTTGGCGCGCGGCGTGCCGGCGGGGGAGGCGGCCGGAGCGGTCGTGGCGGGGTTGTTCCCCGGCCTCCTCGCCAGGCACCCCGTGGCCGTCGGGAGCTGACCGGTGGTCGACGGGATGGACGACCTGGTGCGGGCCGGAGCTGGCGCGTTCGTGACGGTGCGAGGGCCGCTGGGCGCGGGGAAGTCCGCCCTGCTGCGGGAGTTCGCCGTGCGGGCGGAGAACGCCGGGGCGGTCGTGCTGCGCGCGAGCGGGGCACTCGCCGAACGCGACTGGGACCTCGGGGTGGCCGACCAGCTCCGGCCCGTACCGGCCGGTTTCGTCGTCATCGTGGTGGACGACCTGCAGTGGGCCGACGGGTCGTCCGTGCGGTGGTTGGCCGACATCGCCGCGCGCGCCCTGGTGGTGGCCGCTGTCCGGGACGGCGAGCCGAGCGCCGGGATCACCCTTCCCGGCACCGAGGTGCGGTTGCCGCCGGTGTCACCGGCCGGGTGGTCGCAGCGTCGGCTCACCGACTGCCTGAGCCGCCAGCCCGAACCGGTGCGGGAGCTGGCCAAGGCGATGGCCGTGCTCGGTGAGCCGGCGGAGAGCGGCCTGGTCACCGAACTCGCCGGGCTCGACGACGGGATCGCCACTGCGGTGCGAAATCTCAGCGCACTGGGACTCGTCACCGCGCAGGGGAACTTCGTCGATCCGGCGGTGGGGGACGCCGTGCTCGCCACGATGACGACCGCGGAACACGACACTTGGCACGCCGCGGCCGCCACGCTGCTGCACGACCGCGGCTGTCCGGCCGAGGACGTCGCCGACCACCTCGTGGCGACCAGATCGGTTCTCCCCGAGTGGGGAACCGAGGTGCTCCGAGCCGCCGCGCTGCGCCGGCGACCGTTGCGGTACCTGCGCCGGGCGGTGGCGGAGCCAGGACCCGACCGCGCCGGGCTGCTGGTCGAGCTGGCCGTCGCCGAAAGTACGACCGACAGCGTGCGGGCCCTGCAACACCTCAGCTACGCGATCCAGCTGCACGAGTCGCCCCGCGATCGGGTCGCGGCCGTGCTCCGGATGCCGCTCACCGCATGGGGAGCCGTGCCACCGCTGGCGCGGGACGTCATCAGCGACGTCGAACGGGACGTGCGTCAACTCGGCGACCCCGACCTGGTGCTGCGGGTCGAGGCACGGACGCGCTACGCGGGCCACACGAACCTCACCGACCTCACCGACGCCACCACGCGGCTCCGGGAACTCGGGCCGAAACCGGACACAGCCGACACAGCGGAACGAGAACTGCTCACGGTGTTGACCTTCTCGGCGGCTCTGGTGGCACGCACACCCGCGCCAGGGGTGGCGGCGTTGGCCGGTCGTCTGCTCGGCCACGCACCGCCGAACGCCGGCCAGACCGAGATGACCCAGTTGCTCGTGCAGACCCTGTGCGCGGCCGACTCCCCGGCCCGAGCGGCCACCTGGACGGACCGCGCGCCGGCGACCGACGACCAGGCGAGGCTCTGGGTGAGCAAGGCGCTCGTCGCCGTCCACCAGGGCGACGTCGGGCGGGCGAGGCTCATGGCGAAGAACGTGCTCCAGCACGACCAGGCCACCCTCGGTGCGAACGCCGTGCTCGCCCTGGCCGTGGTGGCGCTCAAGACCCAGGACGAGCAGCTGGCCGAATGCCTGCTGTCGAGGTCAGCCGAGGTGGCGAACCCCGGTACCGCGGCTGTGTTCGACCTGCTGCGCGGCGCGGCTGCCAGGGGCGATGCCGCACGTGGCCGGTACGCCCTGACGGAGGCGGGCCGTCAGCTCGACCGGCTGGGCTGGCACAACGTCGTGCTCTTCCCGTGGCGCACCGCGGCGGTCCGGCTGCACCAGCAGGCCGGCGACACCGACGCGGCCAGAGCTCTCGCCGAGGAGGACCACGAACGCGCGGCCGAGTGGGGTGCCCCCGCCGGTGTCGGCCGGACCCTGCGCGTGCTCGGCGGGCTGACCGGGGGAGCCGAGGGCGTGGACCTGCTGCACGCGGCCGAGAACGTCCTGGCGACCTCGGCCGACCGGCTGGAACGCGCCGCACCCACCTGGCGCTGGGACTGCGGCTGCGCGACCGGTACGAGCAGGCCGCCGCCGACCACCTGCGCCGCTGCCGCGACCTCGCCGCCGCCTGCGGTGACCAGCGCCTCGCCCGGCAGGCGGGTTCCCACCTGCGCGGCGAGGTCCGCCACGCCGAGCTCACCCGCACCGAACGGCGGGTGGTCGCGCTCGCGGTGGCCGGCCGGTCGAACCAGGAGATAGCGCAGTTGCTGGCGGTGAGCATCAGAGCTGTCGAGAAACACCTGACGAACTCCTACCGCAAGCTCGGCGTCCTGCGCCGCGCCGACCTGGCCGGCGCGCTGAACCACACCTTCTAGTCGAGTTGTGCAACCGCACCTTCGCGCCGCTGTGAATGTGTTTGAATTCCGGTCTCACAGATCGCGGCGAACTGGTTTGTCTCAACCGGTGGCCCTGCCCGCACTTCTCCACCGGGCCGTATCAATTGGCCCGTACCTTCGGGCAACGACATCTCACCTCGACCGCCCCTCCGCACCCCCGAACCACAGTGTTAGCGGCCCCGAGGGGCCGGATGTTGACCGGGGTCTGAGGTCTTTCGTAGCGTCGAGCCCAGTCAGGATTCGGCATTCTGCAGGCGGAAACGGCGCGACCACGTCCTTTGTGGACGGTAAAACCGCCGGGCGGCGGGACTCGGTGTGGCTGCCTCGGTGACCGCGAGCCCGTTCTGTGCCCGGTTGCCGGGCGACCTGGTCCTCCGGTGCAGGCGGAAGCCGATCGTGACGCTGCGGTGAGAACACGGGTGTTCGACCGAACCCGACGAGTGGAGGACTGGTTCTCGTGAGTGGATCCAACCGGTGGGTTGTGCTCATCGGCTCGTTCGTCGCCTACATGTTCGACGCGTTGGAGATCCTGCTGCTGTCGTTCGCGTTGCCGGCGATCCGTGCCGATCTGGGCTTGACGACGACACAGGGAGGTCTGCTCGCCACGGCGACGCTGCTCGGCATCGGGGTGAGCAGCGTGACCGTCGGGTGGCTCGCCGACAACTACGGCCGCAAGCGGGCGCTGATGCTGTCCCTCGCGGTGTTCGGCGTGTTCACCGCCGCGATCCTGGTGGTCCCGAGCTTCACGCTGTTCGTGGTCCTGCGGTTCCTGGCCGGCATGGGGCTCGGCGGGGTGTGGGGCGTGGTGTCCGCCTACGTGGTCGAGACCTGGCCCGCCGCGCAACGAGGGCGGGCGGTCGCGTTCGTGCTCAGCTCGTTCCCGGTCGGCGGGGTGGTCGCCGCGCTGATGTCCGGTGCGCTGCTGCCGAACTGGCGCCTGCTGTTCTTCCTCGGCGGCGTCGGCGTGGTGGTCCCGCTGGTCATCGTCGGGGTGTTCTTCCGCGAGTCGGCCGAGTGGGCCCGGCAGAAGACCACGCCGGTCAAGGTGACCGAGATCTTCGCCCCCGAGCTGCGCAGGCGCACGCTGCTCGGTGCGGTCGTGGCCGGGTTCGCGATGTTCGGTGCCTGGGGCGCGTCCACCTGGCTGCCGACCTACCTGCAGGTCGACAAGGGCGTTCCCGGCCCGACGGTCGCGATGTTCCTGCTGGTGCTCAACCTCGGCATGTTCGTCGGCTACAACGTCTTCGGCCTGATCGCCGACCGGATCGGCCACAAGTACGCGCTGGTCCTGTCGCTGGCCGGGGTGGCGCTGACCCTGCCGCTGTACGTGGTCGCGGCCGACCGCACGGCGTTGCTGTGGCTGGGCCCGATGTTCGCCTTCTTCGCGGCCTACGCCGGCATCTTCGGCGTGTACCTGGGCGAGCTGTTCCCGACCAGGGTGCGGACCACCGGTGCCGGGTTCTGCTACAACATCGCGCGCGGTGTGTCCGCGTTCGCCCCGCTCACGCTGGGCGTGCTGGCGACCGGTTCCGGGCTCGGCGCCGGACTGCTGGTGTGCGCGGGCTTCATGGCCTGTGCGGCACTGGCCATGACCCTCCTGCCCGACCTGCGCCGCACGACGACGCCACAACCGCAGGCCGTGCACGGCTAGCCCTCCGCGGGGCCGGTGGCCCACAGGTAGCTGCGCACCGAGAGCGACGCGGCCCGCATGGTCGCCCGGATGCGGTCGAGGTCCTCGCGTTCGACCTCGCCGCGGTCCACGGTGTGCAGCACCTGCCTGGCCGCCTCCAGCAGGCACAGCACCGCGTCCAGCTGCGCGCTGGCCGGGAGCCCGCTCAGGTCCTCGTGCAAGGTTTTGATCACCGCATCCGCCGCCGCCGGCGCCGCGGTGTCACGTGTCAACGTTGTCACCGTCGGCCCTCAACGCAGTTCCACTGTGGACACAAGACTGGATCTCCTCCCCGGACCGGATTCACGCCGAACGGATGGGTGTCATGTACAACGGGCAGAACGACATGCAGAACTGCACGCACCGCCACCAGGACTGCTACACGCTCAGCTCCGTCCAGGCCAAGATCCTGGAGGGGGTCGCGGCCGGCTTCTCCAGCGGGCGGCTGTCGAGGGAGCTGTACCTCAGCTCGAAGACGATCGACTACCACGTCCGCGTGATGTCCGACAAGCTGCAGGCGCCGAACCGGGTCGCGCTGGTGTCGCGGGCGTTCGTGCTGGAGATCCTGCGCACGGACTCGTGGCCCCCTCGGGTCGCGTGCGACACCGTGGACTGACGCGCGGGGACGGGTGTGGCCGGTCATGCCTCGACGTCCACACCCATCTCCTCGGCGATGCGGACCGCCTCGGCCAGCAGGGTCTCCACGATCTGCGACTCGGGAACCGTGCGGATCACCTCTCCCTTGACGAAGATCTGGCCCTTGCCGTTGCCGGAGGCCACGCCGAGGTCGGCCTCGCGGGCCTCGCCGGGCCCGTTGACGACGCAGCCCATCACCGCCACCCGCAACGGCACCGGGAACCCCTCCAGCGCCGCGGTGACCTGTTCGGCCAGGGTGTGCACGTCGACCTGGGCCCGCCCGCAGGACGGGCACGACACGATGTCGAGCCCCCGCGGCCGCAGCCCGAGCGACTCCAGGATCTGGTTGCCCACCTTGACCTCCTCCACCGGCGGTGCGGACAGCGACACCCGGATGGTGTCGCCGATGCCCTCCGCCAGCAAGGCGCCGAACGCCACGGACGACTTGATGGTGCCCTGGAACCGCGGTCCCGCCTCGGTGACGCCGAGGTGCAGCGGGTAGTCGCACCGGGCGGCGAGCCTGCGGTACGCCTCGATCATCACCACCGGGTCGTGGTGCTTCACCGAGATCTTCAGGTCGGTGTAGCCGTGCTCCTCGAACAACGAGCACTCCCACAACGCCGACTCGACCAGCGCCTCCGGGGTGACACCGCCGTGCTTGTCGAGCAGCCGCTTGTCCAGCGACCCGGCGTTGACGCCGATCCTGATCGGGATGCCCGCGTCGCCCGCCGCACGGGCGATGGCGCCGACCTGGTCGTCGAACTGGCGGATGTTGCCGGGGTTGACCCGCACCGCGGCGCAGCCGGCGTCGATCGCGGCGAACACGTACTTCGGCTGGAAGTGGATGTCGGCGATCACCGGGATCTGCGACTTGCGGGCGATCGCCGGCAGCGCGGCCGCGTCGTCCGCCGACGGCACGGCGACCCGGACGATCTCGCAGCCGGCCGCGGTGAGCTCGGCGATCTGCTGCAGGGTGGCGTCGACGTCCGCGGTGGGCGTGGTCGTCATCGACTGCACCGACACCGGCGCGTCACCGCCGACCGGCACACCGCCCACCATGATCTTGCGGGAGGTCCGCCGCGTGGCCACCGTCAGCGGAACCGCGGGCATGCCGAGGTTGACGGTCATCGTTCGTCTCCTGACAGGACGGACCAGGGGTCGTCGACCGGCGTGAGCAGCTCCACCACGGAGCGGGAGATGTCCTGCGCGGTCAGCCCGCAGGCGGCGAGCACCTCGGCGCGGGAGCCGTGGCTGAGGAACCGCCGGGGGATGCCGAACTCCCGCAACGGCGTGGGAACGTCGTCGTCCCGCAACGACTGCCCGATCGCGGAACCGACACCACCGACACGGCTGTTGTCCTCGACCGTGATCGCGAGCCGGTGACGGCGGGCCAGGCCGGCCAGCGCGGGGTTGACCGGGGTGACCCAGCGCGGGTCCACCACCGTCACCCCGATGCCCTGCGCCAGCAAGGTCTCCGCGACCGTGAGCGCGAGGCCCGCCAGCGCGCCGACCGCGATGACCAGCACGTCCAGCGAACCGGAACGGCACAGCACGTCCATCCCGTCGAACCTGGCGACGGCAGGCAGGTCGTCACCGACCGGCCCCTTGGGGAACCGCAGCAGCGTCGGACCCTCCTGCCACGCCACCGCCTCCTCCAGCAGCTCGGCCAGCCGGGTGCCGTCGCGCGGCGCCGCGATCCGCAGCCCCGGCACCACCTGCAGCACCGACAGGTCCCACATGCCGTTGTGGCTCGGCCCGTCGTCGCCGGTCACCCCGGACCGGTCGAGCACGAACGTCACCGGGCGGCGGTGCAGCGCGACGTCCATGAGCAGCTGGTCGAGCGCGCGGTTGACGAACGTGGAGTAGATGGCCACCACCGGGTGCACGCCGCCCATGGACAGCCCGGCGGCCATCGTGACCGCGTGCTGCTCGGCGATGCCGACGTCGATCACCCGATCAGGATGCTTGCGCTGCAACGGCAGCAGGCCGGTCGGCTCGGCCATCGCGGCCGTGATCGCCACCAGGTCGGCGCGCCGCTCGGCCAGCTCGACCAGCTTCTCGCCGAACACCGACGTGAACGACGGGGGAGACGCCTTCAACGCCAGCCCGGTGTCCGGGTCCATCGGTTTGACGGCGTGCCCCAGGTCGAGCTCGTTGCCCTCGGTGTGCGGGAAGCCCTTGCCCTTGGCCGTGATCACGTGCACGACCACCGGCCCGTCCAGCGCGACGGCACGGCGCAGGGCGTCTTGGACCGCGCGGATGTCGTGCCCGTCGACCGGGCCGACGTACAGGAGCCCGAGCTGTTCGAACACGTTCGGCCCGTGCCCGGTGCGCAGGTCGGCCAGGTGCTCGGCCAGCCCGCCGACGGTCGGCGCGTAGGAGCGCTGGTTGTCGTTCAGCACGATCACGAGCGGCCGCTCGGGCCCGCCCGCGATGTTGTTGAGCGCCTCCCACGCCATGCCGCCGGTCATCGCGCCGTCGCCGATGACCGCGACGGTCGCCCGGTCGCGCCGGCCGAGGTGGGAGTCGGCGCGCGCCAGACCGTCCGCGTAGGACAGTGCGGTCGACGCGTGCGAGTTCTCCACCAGGTCGTGCTCGGACTCCTCCTGCGACGGATAACCGGACACGCCACCGGTCCTGCGCAGCCGGTCGAACCCGGCCTGCCGGCCGGTCAGGATCTTGTGCACGTACGACTGGTGGCCGGTGTCCCACAGCAGCCGGTCGCGCGGCGAGTTGAAGACGGTGTGCAGTGCGATGGTCAGCTCCACCACGCCGAGGTTGGGCCCGAGGTGGCCTCCGGAGGCCGAGACCCGGTCGACCAGGAACGCGCGGATCTCCCCGGCGAGCCGCACGAGCTCGTCGGTGGTCAGCTCACGCAGCCGCGCCGGGTCGTGCACGGTTTCCAGCAGCGCCATGTCGAACAGAGCTCCTCACCGGGTCCGGTCTCGATCGGTCACGGCACCGTCCGCCACTCCGGTCAGCCGCGCGGGCGGGGAGAACACGACGTCCTCGGTCGCCACCCGGTGCACGGCGACGTCGCCGTACCCGAGCGAGGCGAGCCGGTCCACCAGCTCGTCGACGAGGACCTCCGGCGCGCTCGCCCCCGCGCTCACACCGACGGTGTTCACGCCGGCCAGCCACGCGGGGTCGAAGTGGGTCACGTCCGGCACCAGCTCGGCCCTGCCGCCGAGCCTGCGCGCCACCTCGACCATCCGGATCGAGTTGCTGGAGTTCGTGGAACCGACCACCAGCACCAGGTCGCACCTGTCCACGACAGCACGGATGCCGTCCTGGCGGTTCTGGCTGGCGAAGCAGATGTCGTCGGTGGCGGGCCCGCGCAGGTCGGTGAACCTGCGCTGCAGCACGGCGATGATGTCCCTGGTCTCGTCCACGGACAGGGTGGTCTGGGTCAGGTAGGCGACCGGTGCGTCCGCCGGCAGGTCCAGCGCCTCCGCGTCGGCGGCCGTCTCGATGATGATCGTCTGGTCGGGGGCGTGCCCGAAGGTGCCCTCGACCTCCTCGTGGTCCGCGTGCCCGACGAGCAGCAACGTCCGCCCGTCCCGCGCGAACCGGCGTGCCTCCTGGTGCACCTTGGCCACCAGGGGACAGGTCGCGTCGAGCACGTCGAGCCCGCGCGCCTCCGCGTTCTGCCGCACCTGCGGGGAGACGCCGTGCGCGGAGAAGACGCACAGCGCGCCCTCGGGCACCTCCTGCTCGGAGTCGACGAACACGACACCGCGGCGCTGGAACTCGCGCACCACGTGGTGGTTGTGGACGATCTCCTTGCGGACGTAGATCGGCGCGCCGTGCTGTTCCAGCGCGAGGTCGATGATCGCTATCGCCCGGCGCACCCCGGCACACAAACTCCGCGGCTCGGCGAGCAGGACCTGCTTACCGCCACTCATTCTGACTCCGTTCCGCGCCGGTGGTGGAAACCGGGTCGCACCGCAGGAAGTCCCGCCGGCGCCGGCGCAACAGCCGGACTTGAACACGGCCGAGGTGCCGCACACGGCAGTCACCCAATCCGGAGAATAGTCCCCGACGGGCATTGTGCTGCGGTCGTTTGGGGTTTTTCCCAAAGTCGGAGCTGCTCGCGCCGCGTCGTTGACACTGTCCGGGGACGTCCTCCAGGATGGAATCCGATAGCCGCCACCCCAATTCAGGGGCGAGTCAGGATTCCTGATCGCGAGTGCGGCTCTGAATTTCGAACGAGTCGCTGCTTGCGCAGGAATCCGAAGCCCTGGAGAAGTGACCGTGTCAAATCTTTCAAGCACGCCGCTGGCAGAGCTGGACCCCCAGGACGAGGTACGGGTAGTCGGCCAGTACTACGACGCCAAGACGGCCAAGCTCGTGCGCAAGTACGGGCCCGGCCCCCGGATCCACTACCACGTGGGGTACTACCCGAACTCCGAGACGCCTGCGCGCGCCGACGACACGGCGGAGACCATCCGCCACAGCATCCGGCTGCACCAGGAGGGTCTGCTGCGGTACGCGGCCAAGATCTGGGGCGCGGAACACCGGTTGTCGGGGAAGGTCCTGGACGTCGGCTGCGGTCTCGGCGGCGGCTCGCTCTTCTGGGCGCAGGAGTACGGCGCCGACGTCACCGCGGTCACCAACGCGCCGGAACACGCGCCGGTGGTCGAGGGGTTCGCGCGCGAATGCGGCCTGGACGGCAAGGTCAAGGCGCTGGTGTGCGACGCGAACCGGCTCACCGTGGACGACGGCCCGTACGACGCGGCGGTCGCGATCGAGAGCAGCGGCTACTTCAACCGCCCCCAGTGGTTCGAGCGCCTGTCGCACGTGATCCGCCCCGGCGGCAGCGTCTGCATCGAAGAGGTGTTCCTCACCCGCCCGCACGGCGCGGACGTGTGGGCCGAGTACTTCTACTGCAAGCCGGCCACGGTGCAGGACTACGCCGCTGCCGCGCGGGCCGCGGGTTTCGAGCTGGTCGACGAGGTGGACGCCACGGCGGAGACCCAGCCGTTCTGGGACGAGAGCGCCGCCTGGACGCAGGCGGTGCTGGACAACGACACCAGCCTGTCCGCGGTCGAGCGCAGGCAGATGAGGATCTCGCTGCTGGCGAACCAGGCGCAGGGCGCCGAATGGCGAGCGGGAGGCCTGCAGCTCGGTTTCCTGCGCTTCGAGAAGAAGTGACCTTCCAGTTCACGCGGGCGCTCGGCCGGGGTTGCCCGGCCGGGCGCCGTCGTCTGCCCGCCCCTTCCACAACCACCCGGAGTTCTCCATGACGATCGAGCAGTCTCCCGCCCCCGGCGACGTCGCCGACGTGTACGACGGGATCGGTCAGATCTACGGTTCCACCTGGGGCCCCAACTACCACTACGGCTACTGGGACGACGACGACGACCAGAGCTCCATCGAGGTCGCCACCGACCGGCTGACCGACATGATGATCTCGGGCCTGGCCGCGCAGCCCGGCCAGCGGGTGCTGGACGTCGGCTGCGGCTGCGGCCACCCCGCGCTGCGGCTCGCCCGCACCGCCGGCGTGCACGTCGTGGGCATCTCCGTCAGCCACGTCCAGGTGCAGCAGGCCAACGAGGCCGCGGCCGAGGCCGGGCTCGCCGACCAGGCCACGTTCCAGTTCACCGACGCGATGGACATGTCCTTCCCGGACGCCTCGTTCGACGCGGCCTGGGCGTTCGAGTCGATGTGGCACATGCCCGACCGCGGCCGGGTGCTCTCCGAGATCGCCCGCGTCCTGCGTCCCGGCGGCCGCCTCGCCATCGCGGACGTCATCGAGCGCGGCCCGGTCAGCCCGGAGGGGCGCGAGGTGCTGGACCACATCTGCGCGAACTACGCGGTGAAGTCGCTGGGCACCATCGACGAGTACCGGGAGTCGCTGGCCGCCAACGGTTTCGTCGACGTGGAGATCCGCGACATCACCGACAACTGCGCCCGCACCACCGCGCTCATGGCCGACGGCGTGGAGACCCAGTTCGACAAGCTGGCCGAGCTGGTCGGCCAGGAACAGGCCGCCTCGCTGATCGACTACATGCGCCGGGCCGCGGCGGCGCCGGAGAGCGGTTACCTCATCCTGACCGCGACCAAGGGCTGACCTGCGGCTCCTGCGACGAAGGCCCGGTGAGCGAGTGCTCACCGGGCCTTTTCGGCTTCCGGCCGGCCCGCAAAGGGCCGGCCGGCACTCACTGCCGAACCTGCAGCTCCGTCAACGCGCGCAGCGGGAACACCGGCCGGTGCCGCGGCGGCAGGCCCGGCGCCAGCGCCAACCCGGCATCCTGGCCGCGACGGCCTGCACCGCGACCTCCAGCTCCGCGGGCGAACCCGGCGCCGAGGCAGAAGTGGATGCCGTGCCCGAACGCCAGGTGCGAGGCGGAACCGCTGCCGGGGCTGAACGCGGCCGGGCACGCGTGGGCCCGGCTGTCCCGCCCGGCCGCCCCGTACAGCAGGAGCAGCCTGGTGCCCTCGCTCAGGTGCACGCCGCCGACCACCACGTCCCTGGTCGCCGTCCGGTACATGCCGGCCAGCGGGCTGTCGAACCGCAGGCCCTCCTCGACGAGGTCGCGGGTGGCGATCGTGCCGTCGACGACCGCGGCCCAGCCGCCGGGGGAGCGCAGCTGCTGGTACATGATCGTGCCCAGCGCCTCGGCACACGTCATGTGCCCGGCGAAGATCAGGGTCGGGATCTGCACGGCGACCTCGGCGGCGGTGAGCGTGTTGCCCGCCCTGCCCTCGTGCAGCAGCTCGCTGATCAGGTCGTCCTGCGGTGAGGTCAGCCGCTCCTGAGCGAGCTCGCGGGCGAACGCGCCGAACTCCACCAGCCCGCGGGCGTGGGCCCGGAGCAGCTCGGGATCGGTGTCGTGCTGCAGCATCATCAGCTCGATGCGCTGCTCGGACCACAGCCGGCAGCGGTCGAGGTAGGAGTCGGGAACCCCGAGGCGCCGGCACATCACCTCGAGGGCGTACGGGACGGCGAAGCCCGAGATGAAGTCGAACTCCGCGTCGGCGGCGACCTTCTCGGCGAGGTCGGACGCGATCTGCCGCATCGTGGGTTCGAACGCCCTGACCTTGGCCGGGGTGAACCCGATGTTGAGGACCTCGCGGATCCGGCCGTGCTCCGGCGGGTCGAGCGAGCCGACGGCCACGGCACCGGCGCCGCGCCAGGTGCGGAACATCTGGCTCACGTCGTCGGGCAGCGCCACCTTGGGCCGCGGGTTGTGGTCGCGCGCCGAGAAGCTCCGGTCGTCCTTCAGCACGGCGACCATGTCCTCGCGCCGGGTGACGCACCACGCGTCGAGCAGAGGGGCGTAGAACACCGGCTCCGCGTCCGCGACGCCGGCCAGGAACGAGTACGGGTCGTCGCGGTGTGCGCCGTAAGGGTCGAACGGCCTGCCTTCGCGCAATTTCGGAGAATCGGCCGATACAGCCATTTCGCCTCTCCAGCTTTCGGGGAACCGATGCGCGGCATTTACTGGGCTCGTGCCCGGGACACGTCACGTCGGGGTACGCCCAGCAGCCACCAATCCGCAGAATAGTCCAGTCCGGGCATTACGCCGTCCTCTTTGGGGTTTTTCCCAAACTCGAACGCGTCCACCCCGCGTCGTTGACACGGCCGGAGAGGGTCGCGCAGGATGTTGATCGGAACCACCGCCCGATTTCCCGGCACAGCACGCGAGATTCACCGCGGACCGGGAGTTGCGTGCGCATTGACCTTCGCTGCAGCGACGAGTTCTCGGTGTTCAGTTCGCGACCGCCGGAGGAGAATCCCGATGAGCACACTCGACACCTCGTCGACCGGGCCGGCCGCCCTCCTCTCGCCCGCGGCGGTGCGGTCGGCGGTGTTGCCCGTCGTGCGGCAGCAGGTCTCCGCGCTGGAACCGACCCTGGCCCGCGTCTGCTGCTACCACCTCGGCTTCACCGACGAGCGCGGTGAGCCCAGCGGTGCGGCGAGCGGCAAGCTGACCCGCGCCGCGCTGATGACCGCGGCCGCACAGGGTCTCGGCCTGCGGCCGGAGGACGTCCGGACCCCGGCGGCGGCACTGGAGCTGTTGCACAACTCGACGCTGGTCCACGACGACATCATCGACGCGGACGAGCTGCGCCGCGGCCGTCCCGCCGCGTGGAAGGTGTTCGGCGCCGAGCTGGCCATCCTCGCCGGGGATGCCCTGCAGGCACTCAGCATCCAGCTGGTCGTCGACGACCCCGGTCCCGGCCGCGCGGAGATCTCCAGCGCGTTCGCCGAAGCCACCCGCCTGGTGCTGGCCGGCCAGTCCCGCGAGTTCACCGTCCGGCTGGGCGCCGGCGCCGGTGTCGCCGAGTACGAGCGGATCGTGGAGGAGAAGACCTCCGCGCTGCTGCAGTGCGCACTCGTGACGCCCGCGCTGCGAGCGGGTGCTTCCGACCACGTCCTGGCCGCCCTGCGCGGTGCCGGCCGGCACCTGGGCCTCGCCTTCCAGATCGCCAACGACGTCGAGGACATCTGGGGCGACCCGGCGGTGACCGGCAAGCCCGTGCGCGGCGACATCCAGCGGCGCAACCCGTCCTTTCCCGTGCTGGCGGGCATTTCCGCCGCCGGTCCGGTGAGCGACCGGCTGCGTGAGCTGTGGGAGGCCGACGGCACCTCCGAGGCGCACCTGCGGGAGATGGCCGGGCTCGTCGAGGAGTCCGGCGGCCGGCGCACGGCCGAGAAGACGTCCCGCGGTCACCTCGACACGGCGCTGGAGCACCTCGGACGAGCCGAGCTGTTCCCGGCCGCGACCGCGGAGCTCACCGCCTTGTTCGACCGCATCGTCAACCGCACGGCGTGACCCGTGACTCCCGGAGGTCGTCAGTGAGCACCCCGGTTCAACTGCCTCTCGAGCAGGCGAACGTGCTGCAACTCGCGCCAGGAATGCGCGAGCTCCAATCCCGGGGCACCGTCCACCGGGTGCGCACCCAGCAGGGTGGGCAGGCGTGGCTGGTCACCGGTCACGCCGAGGTGCGGCAGCTGCTCGACGACGACCGGCTCAGCCGCTCGAACCCCGATCCCGCGGCCCCGCAGGACGGCGGGTCGGCGTTGCTCGCGACCCTGCTCGGCGATCTCGCCACCGACCACCCGCGGATGCGCGCGTTGCTGGACCCGCACTTCTCCGCGGAGCGGATGCAGGCGGTGCGGCCCCAGGTCGAGAAGCTGTGCGCGCAGCTGCTGGACGAGCTGGCCGCGCGGCAGCCACCGGTGGACCTGCGCGCGGTGCTGGCGACGGAGCTGCCGGTGCTGGTGATGTGCGACTGGCTGGGCGTTCCCCAGCAGGACGCCGGCCGGTTCGGATCGTGGATCCAGGACGCGGCGAACGTCGCGGACCCGGTGCGCGCCAAGCAGGGCCTGGGCGGGTTGTTCGGCTACTGCAAGCAGCTCGTCGCCGCCAAGCGCGAAAACCCCGGTGACGACGCGATCTCCCGCCTCGTCGCGACCGAGGGCATCACCGACGACGAGGTACTCGGCCTGACCGCGTTGTTGTTGTTTGGCGGCTACGAGACCACGGTGGCGCGAATCGGCACCTGCGTTCTGCTGCTGCTGTCCGAACCCGAGCAGTGGCAGGCGTTGTGCGACGACCCCGGTCTCATCCCCGGCGCCGTGGACGAGACCCTGCGCCGGTCGATGCCGAACCCGCACAACGGCGGCATGCCCCGGTACGCGGTGACGGACTTCGAGATCGGCGGCGTCACGATCCGGGCAGGAGACTTCGTCCTGCTGAACACCATCGCGGCCAACCACGACGAGGCGGCCTTCGCCGAGCCCGACCGGGTCGACGTCACCCGCGACACCGCGGCCAGCCTCGCGTTCGGGCACGGCGCGCACCACTGCGCGGGCGCGGCGCTGGCGCGGATGCAGCTGCGGGTGGTGCTCACCCAGCTCGTCGCGCGCTTCCCGGGCCTGCGCCTGGCCGTCGGGGTGGACGCTCTGAGGTTGCGCCACGACACGCTGATCGGCGGGCTGGTCGAACTCCCGGTGACCTGGTGATTGGGAACCTGATGCTGCACAAGATATCCGCGGGCGTGGTCACGAAGAGCCCCGACCCGGTCCGCTCGTACCTGCTGCTGATGCGCCTGGACAGGCCGACGGGGTACGTCCTGTACCTGTTGCCGGGACTCTGGGCCGTCGTCTTCGCCTCCGGCAAACAGCCGGACCTGCTGTCGGTGGCGGCGATCGCCGTCGCCGCGGTGCTGATCCGCGGCTTCGCCTGCGCGAGCAACGACGTCACGGACAAGGAGATCGACGCCCGCGTCGCCCGCACCGTGTCGCGCCCGGTCGCGGCGGGAACGGTCAGCGTCCGCAACGCGGTCCTGTGGGCGGCCGCACAGGCCCTGGCCGCGCTGCTGGTCCTCGCACTGGCGAACGTCGAGACGGTGCTGGTCGCCCTGGCCACCTACCCGTTGATCGTCGCCTACCCCTTCATGAAGCGCTTCTTCGTCTGGCCCTCGGCGTTCCTCGGGCTGGTGATGAGCACGTACGTGTTCGTCGGCTGGACGGCCGCGACCGGGAACGCCGACTACCCGCCCGCGGTCTACGGCCTGTACGCCGCGGGGACCTTCTGGACCCTGATCCACGACGCGATCTACTCCCACCAGGACAAGGAGTACGACCGCAAGATCGGCGTCAAGTCGTCCGCGCTGCTGTTCGGCGGCGCCACCAAGCTGTGGCTGTCGGTCTTCCTCGTGCTGAGCGTCGCCGGCGTGCTGTGGGCCGGGTCCCTGACGCCGATCGGGTGGGCGTTCCACGTGGTCGTCGTGGTCGCCGGGATCTACCTGGGCCACCTGCTGTTCCGGGTGGACCTGGACGACCCGAAGGCGTGCTGGGACGCGTTCGTCGCCAACACCTACTACGGCTGGATCGTCCTCGCGGCCGTGATCGCCGGGCAGTTCACATGAGCGGTTCGATGTGGCGAGGAGACGGCGTCGACCTCGACGCGTACCTGAGGCGTGTGGGCGTCCGGGGTGATGTGGCGCCGGACCTGTCCACGTTGCGGCGCCTGCACACCGCCCACGTCGGCGCGATCGCGTTCGACAACCTCGACGCGCTGCTCGGGCGCACCGAGGTGCCGATCGACCTGGACAGCGTCCAGGACAAGATCGTGCGGCAGGGCCGCGGCGGCTGGTGCCTGGAACAGGTCGTGCTGACGGCGGCCGTGCTGGACCGCATCGGGTTCACGTTCACGGCGTTCGCCGGCCGGACGCGGATCCGCACCGGCGACAAGTTCGGCCCGGCGCTGCACGTGGCGTTGCTGGTGGAGCTGGACGGCGAGCGCTGGTTGCACGACGTGAGCTTCGGTGCCCACGGTCTGCACGAGCCGATCCGGTTCGCGGAGAACGCGCGGCTGGACGGCGACTGGTCGTTCGACCTCGTGCGTGAGCCGAGCGGTGAGCACGTGCTGCGGTTGCTGCGGCCGGACGGACCGGTGGAGCTCTACGGCTTCACCACGGACGTGCGCTACCCGTCGGACTTCGAGCTGCTCAACCACTTCTGCCTCACGCACCCGCGCTCACCGTTCAACAAGCGGATGGTCCTGCAGCGCACCCGGCCCGAGGTCAGGCACCTCCTCGTCGGCACCGCGCTGACCGAGCTCAGGCCGGGCGAGCCGCCGGTGGTCCGCGAGCTCGACGAGACGGAGGCGCTGTCCGCCCCCGAGGAGGTCTTCGGGATCACCCTGGAGCCGGGCGACGTCCAGACCCTCAGGAAAACCTTGGCCGGGCCATGATGCGCACACTGCTGGTGGACAACTACGACTCGTACACCTTCAACCTGTTCCAGCTGATCGCCGAGATCAACGGCCGGGAACCGGTGGTGGTGGTCAACGACGACCCGGCGCTGCTCGACCTGCGGCTGGAGGAGTTCGACAACGTCGTCGTCTCGCCCGGTCCCGGCCGGCCGCAGAACTCCCGCGACATCGGTCACGTCGGGGAGCTGCTGCGCCGCACCACGGTGCCGGTGCTCGGGGTCTGCCTCGGCCACCAGATCATCGGGCACCTGGCCGGCGGGACCGTGTCCGCCGCGCCCGAACCGCGGCACGGGCACCTGGCCAAGGTCTCCCACGACGGCGACCCGTTGTTCGCCGGGGTGCCGCGCGAGTTCGTCGCGGTGCGCTACCACTCGCTCAGCGTGCAGGAGCCGCTGCCGGCCGAGCTGGTGCCGATCGCGTGGGCGGACGACGGTGTGCTGATGGCGTTGCGGCACCGGGACCGGCCGCAGTGGGGAGTGCAGTTCCACCCCGAGTCGGTCGCGTCCGGGTACGGCAGGGAGATCCTGCGCAACTTCGCCGACCTCACCCGCCAGGTGAACGGGTCCGGGTCCGGTTCCGCGGAGCTGGGGCTGGTCAGCGCCGTCGTCCACAGCGCGGACGCCGAAGCCGCCTTCCTGGAGCTGTTCGACGGCAGCCCCGACTGCTTCTGGCTCGACAGCAGCCGGGTCGAGGAGGGGCTGTCCCGGTTCTCGTTCCTGGGCGACACGTCCGGGCCGCTCAGCGAGGTCGTGACCTACCGCACCGGCAGCGGGGTGGTCCAGGTGCGCGACGACGCCGGGGTGCGCGAGGTCCCCGGCACCGTGTTCGAGTTCCTGGAACAGCGGCTGCGCGAGCGGCGGATCCCCGGCACGACCCTGCCGTTCGACCTGACCGGCGGGTACGTCGGCTACTTCGGGTACGAGCTCAAGGCCGAGTGCGGTGCCGCGGCCCGGCACAGCGCCGAGACCCCGGACGCCGCCTGGGTGTTCGCCGACCGGATCGTCGCGGTCGACCACCAGGAGGGGCTGACCTACGTGGTCGCCGTGCACGACGAGGCGACCAGGCGTGCCGCCGAGCAGTGGGTGGACCGCACGGCGACCGTCCTCAGTGGACTCCGTGCTGCCGGCGAGCCGGCCGGCGACCCCTGCGCACCTCCGGACGCCGAGGAGTTCCTGGTCCGCGACCGGGAGCAGTACCTGGCGGACATCGCGGAGTGCCAGCGGCAGCTGCGGCTGGGCGAGAGCTACGAGATCTGCCTGACGAACAAGCTGCACCTGCCGTTCCACGACGACGACACGGCGTTCTACCTGAGGCTGCGCCGGTCGAACCCGGCGCCGTACGCCGCGTTGCTGCGCCTGGGTGACGTCACGGTGTTCTGCTCGTCACCGGAACGCTTCCTGCGCATCGAGCGGGACCGCACGGTCACCAGCAAGCCGATCAAGGGCACCGCCCCGCGCGACGCCGATCCCGTGCGCGACGCCGAGATCGCCGCCACGCTCGCCTCCAGCGCCAAGACGCAGGCCGAGAACCTGATGATCGTCGACCTGCTGCGCAACGACCTGGGCCGGGTGTGCGAGGTGGGCAGCATCGACGTCGACCCGTACCTGGCCGTGGAGAGCTACCAGACCGTGCACCAGCTGGTCTCCACCGTGCACGGCAAGCTCAAGGACGGGGTCAGCGCGATGGACTGCGTCCGGCAGTGCTTCCCCGGCGGGTCGATGACCGGGGCGCCGAAGCTGCGCACGATGGAGATCATCGACGGCCTGGAGACCGAGGCCAGGGGCGTGTACTCCGGCACCCTCGGCTACTTCGGCCTCTCCGGCGGCACCGACCTGAACATCGTGATCCGCACCGCGGTCCGCGTCGGTGACCGGTTGTCCATCGGGGCGGGCGGGGCGATCGTGCTCGACTCCGACGCCCAGGAGGAGTACGAGGAGATGCTGCTCAAGGCGGCGGCGTCCCTGCGGGCCTGGCGGGCGCCGGTCGTGTCGGACGCGGGTGGCGCGCAACGATGAACGGGACTCGACGGTGGTGGGACGACGGCTGGTCGCCGTCCGACGCGTCCGGGACGGTGCGGGTCATCGACTCCTGGCTCGTGGACGAGGGCCGGGTGCGCGGTTTTCCCCTGCACGCCCAGCGGTTCACCGACGCCTGCTCCCGGTTCGCCGAGGACCGCAGCGGGTTCGCCGATACCGGCGGCCGGTTCACCGAGGCCCGCAGCGGGTTCTCCGCGCCGGCGGCCGACGGGTTCCTCAGCGCGGTCGCCGAGTCGTTGCCCGCGCAGGGCCGGTGGTTCCCCCGCGTCGAGCTCGTGGAGACGGGTTCCGTTCTGAGACTGCGTTTCTGGCTGCGCCCGGCACCCCCGCGCACCAGCACCGTCCGGCTGTGGACCGCCGGCACCGACCGCCGCACCCTGCCCGCTGTCAAAGGCGCCGACCTGGACCACCTGAACGCCCTGCGCGCCGCCGCTGTGGCCGCGGGAGCCGACGAGGCGTTGTTGCTGTCGCCGGAAGGACACGTGCTCGAAGGATCCACGACGAGCATCGTCTGGTGGCGCGGCGACACCCTGTGCGGTCCGCCGCCCGGCCCCGGCCTGCTCCCCGGGATCACCCGTGCCCTTCTCGGGGAGCTGGCCGGGCAGCCGCTCGTCGCCGAGCCCGCCACCCCGGCGGAGCTCGCGGACGTTCCGGTGTGGACGGTCAACGCCCTGCACGGCGTCCGGCCCGTCACCGCGGGGCTGGGCCGGTTCCGCGAGGCGGACCTGGCGCGGGCCGAGCACTGGCAGTCGCGCCTGGAGGCACTCGCCTCGTTCCCCGTGCCGACCACGTCGAGGAGGTTCACCGATGTCCGTTGAGCTCGAGCGCGACCTGCTGGTCCAGCTGACCCGCCGCTGGGGCAAGCGGGTGGCCGTCAAGAAGGACGAGCTGGACTTGGACGGGCACTTCGACGCCGCGTTGCCGGACTTCCCCGAGCACCTCGTGCCGGTGCTGGCGCTGCCGGGCGCCGAGAAGCTCGACCGGGACGCGCGCGGGCGGATCCTGTCCGCCGCGTGGATCGCCTACAACGCCAAGACCGCGGCGATCGAGGACGAGATCATCCTGCCGGCCTGCCGGTTGATGCTGCAGGACCACATCCCGGTCCGCCGCGACGACGTCGCCGTCGACGCGCTGCACCAGACGATCATCGACGAGCACTACCACATCCTGATGTGCCACAACGCCGTCGGCGTCACCCGGCGGCGCAGGGACATGGCGGACGTGCGGTTCGCACCGGGCGTCTGGTCGGTGGTGCAGGGGCGGGAGGCGGCGCGATCCGGGCTGTCCGGGTTCGACCGCGACATCGTCGACATCGCGTTCTCGCTGGCCGCGGAGACGACGATCAGCGGGTTCCTCTCGACGTTGTCGACGGCCCAGGACATCCAGCCGATGAACCGGATCACCACCGACCTGCACCGGCGCGACGAGAGCGGGCACGCCGTGGTGTTCCGCGAGCTGTGCGGCTCGCTCTACCGCAGCCTCGACGGCGCGCAGCAGGCGATGTTCCGCGAGGCACTGGTCAGCGGGCTGACCGCGTTCCGCTCCGCCGACCTGGAGCCGTGGGTGGCCGTCGCCGCCCAGGGCGGTTTCGAGGTGGGCGTCGACCAGCTGCGCGAGTGGGCGGCGGCGCGGCCGGTGCCCAAGCGGGACACCGGACCGCTGCAGCTGCTGCTCGACGACCTGGGCATCAGCCACGACCTCGTCCAGACATGAGCGGCGCCGTCGGCACCGTCCCCGACTGGCGGACGCTCGTCGCCCACCAGCAGCCGGAGTGGCCCGACCGGGCCAGGCTCGGCGAGGTGGTGGGCGAGCTGGCGCGCTGTTCCCCGGTGGTCACGTCCTGGGAGTGCGACGCGCTCACCTCGCGCCTCGCCAAGGTCGCAGAAGGCCGGGCGTTCCTGCTGCAGGGCGGCGACTGCGCGGAACGCCTCGACAACGTCTCGTCACGCGCGATCCGCAGCAAGCTGCGTCTGCTGCAACAGATGTCGGTCATCCTCGCGGCCGGCTCAGGACTCCCGGTGACCACCGTGGGCCGCATCGCCGGCCAGTACGCCAAACCCAGGTCGTCGCCGACCGAGACCGTCGACGGGCTCACCCTGCCCGTGTACCGGGGTGACGCGGTGAACGGCACCGGCTTCACCCGGACCGAACGGCTGCCCGATCCTGTCCGGCTGCGTCGCGTGTACGACGCCTCCAAGTACACGCTGGACGTTCTGCGCACGAGCGGCGCCGAGGTGTTCACGAGCCACGAGGGCTTGTTGCTCGACTACGAGGAGGCGCTGACCCGCCCCGACCGGCGCTCCGGCAGGCGTTATGCGGGCAGCGGCCACCTGCTGTGGATCGGCGACCGCACCAGGCAGCTCGACGGCGCCCACGTCGCCTACTTCGCGACCATCGACAACCCGATCGCGGTGAAGCTCGGCCCGGCCACCACACCGGAGCACGCGCTGGCCTTGATCGACCGCCTCGACCCCGACCGGCGGCCGGGCAGGCTGACGTTCGTCGTGCGCATGGGAGCCCAGCGCGTCCGGGACCTGCTGCCGGAGCTCGTGGAGAAGGTCACCGCCTCCGGTGCGCCGGTGACCTGGGTGAGCGATCCCATGCACGGCAACACCTTCACCGCACCCAGCGGGCACAAGACCCGGCGTTTCGGCGATGTCCTCGCCGAGGTCGCCGGGTTCGTCGAGGTGCACAGGGCGCTCGGCACCCACCCCGGCGGCCTGCACGTCGAGCTGACCGGTGAGGACGTGACCGAATGCGTCGGCGGCGCGGTGGGTCTCGACGACCTGCACCGCAGCTACGAGTCGGCGTGCGATCCGCGCCTCAACGCCGACCAGGCGCTCGAACTGGCCGTCCTCGTCGCCGAGATGCTGCGCTGAACGGGCGCGAGTCGCCTCGCGCCCGTTCAGGCCGACCAGCTCACGCCGGGTTCGTGTAGAGCGTTCCCTCCGACCAGATGTACTTGGTCCCGCCCCACTTCGCCGCGGACTCGACGTCCGGGAAGAAGCCCCGGCCCTCCAGGTTCGCGCTCGTGTTGCACAGCACGGGAATCCCGCTGATCTCGGTGTACGCGGTCAGGATGCGCACGGTCGCGGTGTCCTGAGTGGACTTGATGGTCTGCAGCCTGGCCGTGCCGTCCAGGTGCACGATCGCCGGCACGCGCTCGGCCCAGCCGGGCCGCATCCGGTGCTCGAAGATCATGTACGGGTCGGGTGTGCCGGGGTCGAACACCTCAGCAGCGCGTTCCTCCAGGCAGATGGGCGCGACAGGGCGGTAGGAGGCCCGGTTCTTGATGTCGTTGAGCCGGTCCTTCATCCGGGTGCTGGTCGCGGGCGCGATGATGCTGCGGTTGCCCAGCGCGCGCGGGCCCAGCTCCGCCCGGCCGGACAGCACGACCACCGGTTCGTCCTCGGCGTGCAGGAGAGCGGCCAGCTGCCGTTCGTCACAGGGCTGGGCGCGCCACCCGTCCGGCAGGGTGCCGGTGGTGATCTTCGGTCCGCGGTAGACGTCCCACTCCAGCTCGGTGTGGCCGGTGCGGAACATCTCGCAGGCCGCGGTGCCGATCGCGGCTCCCGCGTCGTTGGGGAAGGGCGGGATGAAGACCTCGCGGAACACCCCGCTGGCCCTGATCGCGCTGTTCCACTTGATGTTGAGCGCGCAGCCGCCGCCCATCACCAGGTTGTGGCCGCCCTCGGGGAACCGGCTGAGCACGGCCGCGGTGAGCCGGTCGAGCAGGTTGTGGCCGAGGTAGGCCTGGTAGGTGGCGATGAGGTCGGCGTTGGACAGGCCGGGCAGCAGCTCGTCGCGGTTCGCGACGACCTTGTCGCCCAGCACGCCCACCTTGTCGACGGTGATGTCGTGGAGCTCGGCCATGAGGTTGTCGAACACCGTGAAAGCCCCGGTCTCGACCCGGCCCTTCGCCGCGTACGCCATCGCCTTGCCCGCCACGGAGAGGTGGTGGCGGATGGCCGGGTCAGACGACATGTCCTCGTACGGCCGCAGGTACGGCTCGAACCGCGCGCAGAAGGCCGCGAAGCTGCCGCCGAAGACCGGCATGAGGGACTCGACGAGGGTCACCTCGCGGGTCCGCGCCCGCACCAGGTAGAGGCGCGGCGTGATCAGGCCGTCCCAGACCAGGACGAACGCGTCCTCGCCCCTGGCGGCGAACGGGCTGGAGCAGTAGGTGCCGATGAGGTGGTTGGCGACGTGGGTGTAGCTGGCGTAGTCGCCGAGACCGTGGCCGCTGAAGGTGTGGCGCTGCAGCGGACCACCGTCGCCGGGCTGCTCGTGGTACGGCGCGACGCGGAGCTGGACCGGCCGGCCGCCGTCCTGCACGGCGACGGCGATCTCGCCCGCGTCGTTCGTCGTGTACCAGCCGTCGACCACGAACCGGTCGATGTCGGCGGGGGAGAGGCCTTCGGCGGCGAGGATCTCGGTGACGCGTTCCAGGTCGCCGAGGGAGCTGTAGCGTTCGCCGTTCTGCAGCTTCTCGATTTCGTAGCTGAAGAGCAGGCGACCGTCCTCGATGACGGCGACGCCACCGTCGTGTGATGCCTTGATTCCGCATATGCGCATTGGTCAGCCGCACCTTTTCCGGAAATGTGGAGAAATCGTCTAACGGTGGTTGAGCCGTACCGGCAGCGAGTCGAGCCCGCGAATGATCGTGCTGTTGCGCCACCGCAGTTCATCGGGATCGGCGGCGAGTCTCATGTCGGGGAACGCGTCGAGCAGGGCGTTGAACGCCATCTGCACCTCCACCCGCGCGAGCGGCGCGCCCAGGCAGTGGTGGATGCCGTGCCCGAAGGCCAGGTGACCGGCGGCGGGGCGGCGCACGTCCAGCGCGTGCGGCTCGGCGAAGCGCTGCGGGTCGCGGTTGGCCGAGGCGATCGCGAGCAGCACGAAGTCGCCGGCCGGGATCTCGACGTCGCCGACGGTCAGCGACTCGCGCGCGCACCGGAACGTGGCGTGCTTGAGCGGGCTGTCGAGCCGCAGGACCTCCTCGACCGCGCCGGGCAGCAGGCTGCGGTCCTGGCGCAGCGCGTCCCACTGGTCGCGGTTGCGCATCAGGTGCAGCGTGCCGTTGCCCAGGGCGTTGAGGGTCGTCTCGAAGCCGGCGATGAACAGCAGGTAGGCCGTCGAGATCAGCTCGGTCGTGGTCAGCCGGTCGTCGACGTCGTGCGCCGCGACCAGTGCGGTGAGCATGTCGTCGGTGGTGGCGTGGCGTTTGCGTTCGACCAGCTCACTCAGGTACTCGGCCACCGCGGCCGCGGCTGCCGTGGCCTCCTCGGGGGAGCTGCCGGAGACGAGCGCCTTGGACCAGTCCTTGAACCGCTCCTGCTCCTCGACCGGAACGCCCAGCAGCAGGCAGATCACCCGGATCGGCAGCGGGAACGCGAAGGCGTCCAGCAGGTCCACGCTGTCGTGGGCCTTCAGGGCGTCGACGAGCCCGTCGGTCACCTTCTGGATCTCCGGCCGCAGCGCTGCGATGGCGCGGCCGGTGAAGGCCTTGCTCACGAGCTTGCGCAACCTGGTGTGGTCCGGCGGGTCGGTGTGCATCATGTGGCTGGCGATGACCGAGGAGAACCCGCCGCGCTTGGTGCGGTCCGGCTCCTTCTGCGCGAAGAGTCCGTCGATCCGGTTCAGGTCGGTGCTCAGCCGCGGGTCCGCGAGTGCGGAACGCACGGCGTCGTAGCCGGTGATCAGCCAGACCGGCAACCCGCCGATCAGGGGCACCCCCGGCGGCATCCGCACCCGGTGCGCCGAGCCTTCGGTGCCCAGCTTCGCGTACACCGAGTACGGGTCCTGCACGAACGCGTCGTCGAGTTCCAGCGGGGCGGAATCGTGGTCCATCGGCACGTCCTCGAAACGAAGGCTGTCCTCGTGGAATCCCTATCAAGGACCACCGGCCGCCGCAATGATGCTTATCAAAAAGCCTAACTGCGCCGGGAGGCGCGTGACTGCCCGGCCGGCTGCTGCTAGTGTCGCGATTCGGGTGCCGTTTTCCTTTCTCGGAGCTGACATTGCGACTTGCGCAAGTGATGGCGGACGTCTTCGAGCGATTCGGGGAACGGCCCGCCTGCGGCGAACGTGCGAGGGAGCTCGTGCGGGACCCCGGCACCGGACGTGTCTCGGCCCGCCTGCTGCCGCGCTTCGAGACGACCACCTACCGGGAGCTGTGGAGCCGCATCCGCGCGGTGGCGAGCGAGTGGCACCACCACCCGCAGAGCCCTCTTGTCGCGGGCGACCGGGTGGCCTTGCTCGGTTTCGCGAGCCGTGACTACGCGACGCTGTCGCTGGCGTGCGGCTACCTGGGTGTCGTCAACGTGCCGCTGCAGACCAGCGGCTCAGCCGAGCACCTGGCGGCCATCGTCGCGGAGACCGAGCCGGTCCTCGTGGCCACGAGCGTCGAGCGCCTGGACGTGGCGGTGGAACTGGCCCTGCGCACGCCTTCGGTGCGGCGGCTGGTGGTGTTCGACCACCTCTGCGCGGTCGACGACCAGGCGGACCGGTTCACCGCTGCCCGCAGGAGCCTGGCGCAGACCGGCAGGGACGTCGTCGCGCTGTCCGAGGTCCTCGACCGCGGCGCTGCCCTGCCCGAAGCACCCCCGTACGTCCCCGGCGACGACGAAGACCCGCTCACCATGCTCGTCTACACCTCGGGCAGCACCGGAACGCCGAAGGGCGCGATCTACCCCGAAACGCTGGCGCGCGTGACGTGGGAGGACCGCGCGAAACGCACCCCCGACGGCGGTCTGGTCACCGTCCACTACACACCGCTGAGCCACTTCGCCGGCCACTTCACGCTGACGAACACGTTGGCACGCGGCGGTACCAGCTGCTTCACCGCCAGCAGCGACCTCTCGACGTTCCTCGAGGACGTCACCCTCGTGCGGCCCACCGAGCTGTCGTTGGTGCCGCGCGTGTGCGAGATGCTCCACCAGCGCTACCAGAGCGAGCTGGACGGCGGCGACCCGGCCGAGGTCCTCACCCGGATGCGCCAGGACGTCCTCGGCGGCCGCGTCTCCTTCGCCACCTGCGGATCCGCGCCGCTCTCGGCCACGCTGAGAGAGTTCATCGAGTCGCTGCTCGGCATCCCGCTGTACGACATGTACGGCTCCACGGAGGTCCCGGGCATCGCCGTCAACGGCACCCTGATGAACCCGCCCGTGCTCGACTACAAAGTGGTCGACGTGCCCGAGCTCGGCTACTTCGGCACCGACTCCCCGCACCCGCGCGGCGAGCTGCGCATCAAGGCGAACGGCATCCCCGGCTACTACAAGCACCCCGAGCTGACCGCCGACCTCTTCGACGAGGACGGCTTCTACAAGACCGGTGACATCGTCGCCGAGCTCGCCCCCCGCCGCATCGCCGTCGTCGACCGCCTCAAGAGCGTCTTGAAGCTGTCCCAGGGCGAGTTCGTGGCCGTCGCCCGCCTGGAGTCCATCTTCGCCGCCAGCCCGTTGGTGCGGCAGATCTTCGTCTACGGCAACAGCGAACGCTCCTACCTGCTCGCCGTCGTCGTCCCCACCCCGGACGCCCTGCACCGCCACGACCTCGAAGAACTGCTGCTCGACTCGTTCCGGCAGATCGCGAGGTCCGCCGGCCTGAACTCGTACGAGGTCCCCCGCGGCCTGCTCGTCGAACCAGAACCCTTCAGCCAGGCCAACGGCCTGCTGTCCGACCAGCGCAAGCTGTTGTCCCCCAAGCTGGTCGAACGCTACGGCCCCCGCCTGGAACAGCTCTACGCCGACATGGCCGCCCGCGAGTCCCAGGAGCTCCTCGACCTCCGCCGCACCGCCGCCGACCGCCCGGTGCTCGACACCCTGCACCGAGCCGCCCGAGCCCTGCTCGCCACCTCGACCGCCGACGTGAGCCCCACCGCCCACTTCCGCGACCTCGGCGGCGACTCCCTCTCCGCGGTGTCCCTCTCGAACCTGCTGCACGACACCTTCGGCATCCGCGTCCCGGTCGACGTCATCATCAGCCCGGCGACCGACCTCCGGCGCCTGGCGGAGCTCGTCGAGACCAAGCTCCGCACCAGCGCCACCCGCCCCACCTACGCCTCGGTGCACGGCTCGGACGCCTTCGTGCACGCTGATGACCTGGTCCTGGACCGCTTCCTCGCCCCGGACGTCCTGGCCGGCGCCCGCGACCTCCCGCTCCCCGGCTCAGCGCCCCGCCACGTCCTGCTCACCGGCGCCAGCGGCTTCCTGGGCCGCTTCCTGACCCGCGAGTGGCTCCACCGCCTGCAGCCGACCGGCAAGCTGACCGTCCTGGTCCGCGGTTCCGACCCCGACGCGGCCCGCCAACGCCTGACCGACGCCCAGGACTACCAGCACCTCGAGGTCCTGGCCGGCGACCTCGCCGAACCCCGCCTGGGCCTGGACGAGCCGACCTGGTCCCGCCTCACCGACGAGGTGGACCTGATCGTCCACGCCGGCGCCCTGGTCAACCACGTCCTGCCCTACCAGCACCTCTTCGACGCCAACGTCCTCGGCACCGCCGAGATCATCCGCCTGGCCCTGACCCGCCGCCTCAAACCGGTCACGTTCATCTCCAGCGTGGCGGTCTCCCGCTCCCGCCAGGGCCAGCCCCTGGACGAGGACACCGACGTGCGCTCGGCGTTGCCGACCCAACCGGTCGACGACGGCTACGCGGGCGGCTACACCACCAGCAAGTGGGCGGGCGAAGTCCTCCTGCGCGAGGCCCACGACCTGTGCGCCCTCCCGGTCACCGTCTTCCGCTCCACCATGATCCTCGCCGACAGCCAAACCGGCAGTGTGAACGCACAGGACATGTTCAGCCGCCTCATGTTCACCCTCCTCGCCACCGGCATCGCCCCGCGGTCGTTCTACCAAGGCGAAGGCGCCCACTACGACGGCCTGCCCGTCGACTTCACCGCAACCGCGATCGTCACCCTGGGCCCGAGCACCTCCGGCCACCGCACCTTCAGCCTGACCAACCCGCACGACGACGGCATCTCCCTCGACACGTTCGTCGACTGGCTGATCGCCGACGGCCATCCCATCGAACGCATCCCGGACCACCGCGACTGGCTCGTCCGCGTCGAAGCAGGCCTGCGCGCCCTGCCGGAATTGCAGCGACAGCACTCGATCCTGCCGCTGCTGCACGGTTTCCAAGCCCCGAAACCCGCGGTCCGCGGCTCGGACGTCCCGGCTGTGCGGTTCCGCGAGGCCGTGCAACAGGCGGGCATCGGACCGGACGGTGACATCCCGCACCTGACCCGTTCCCTGATCCGCAAGTACTCGTCGCACAACGGGGACATTCCGCGCACGGCCCGCTGACATCGCTGCCGCAGGCTCGACGGAGACGTCAACCTGCGAGGAGATCAGACCGTGCCGGCGACCCGTGGAACCCTCAATCGACTCTGGATGGCAGCCGCCGCACTCGTCCTCGTGACGGCCTGCGCGCCGGAACCGCCGACCGGACCGCCTGGGGGAGTGGCACCGGCCGGAGCTCCACCTACCGGCACGTCGGCGCCTGTCTCCGGTGACGGCAGCATCCCGAAGAACGAGAGCATCTCGGTCCACGACACCGGACACGTCGGCATCGCGAACCTCGACCCCGGACTGCTGGCAGCGGTGCAGAAGGCCACTGTGGACGCTCAGGCGCGCGGGGTCGAGCTGCGGGTGACCTCCGGCTGGCGCAGCAAGGACTACCAGCAGCGCCTCCTGGACGAGGCCATCGCCTTGTACCGCAGCGAGGAGGAGGCACTGCGGTGGGTGCACCCGCCGGAGAAGTCCAAGCACGTGACGGGTGAGGCGATCGACATCGGCCCGACCAACGCGGCCGACTGGTTGATCCGCAACGGCGCGGACTACGGCCTGTGCCAGGCTTATGCCAACGAGATGTGGCACTTCGAGCTGCTGACGACACCCGGCGGTGAATGCCCCCAGCCGATCGCGAACTGACCGGCGCCGGTGACCCGCACGCGGTCGGCCGTCACTCGTGCGGCTTCAGGTAGCCGCGGGAGAACGCGGCGGCCACCGCGGCTGCCCGGTCGTTGACACCCAGCTTCGCGTACACGTGCAGCAGGTGCGTCTTGACCGTCGTCTCGCTGATGAAGAGCCGCTTCGCCGCCTCCCGGTTCGTCGAGCCCCTGGCGATGAGCTCCAGCACCTCCAGCTCGCGCGGCGACAGCGGTGCCGCCGCCGGCTTGCGCACCTGGCCGAGCAGCCGGGTCGCCACGGCGGGGGAGAGCACCGCCTCGCCGCGGGCCGCGGCCTGCACCGCGCGGACGAGCTCCGCCCTCGGCGCCTCCTTGAGCAGGTAGCCGGTGGCACCGGCCTCGACGGCCGGCAGCACGTGGCTGTCCGTGTCGTACGTGGTGAGCACCAGCACCCGGGACGGCACCCCGCGCCGCGCCAGCTCCTTGATGGCGGCGACCCCGTCGGTCCCCGGCATCCGCAGGTCCATCAGGATCACGTCGGGGCAGAGGCGCTCGCCGGCCGCGACGGCTTCGGCGCCGTCAGCGGCTTCGCCGACCACCTCGAAGCGAGGATCGGAGCCGAACATGCCGCGCAGCCCGTCCCGCACCACCGGGTGGTCGTCGACGATCAGCAGTGAGATCAACTCGCACCTCCGACGGGAATCGCCGGCACCGTCACCGTGATCGCGGTGCCCCCGCCCGGCTCGGACTCGACGTCCAGCCGCCCCGCGAGGAGCCGCACCCGCTGCCGCATGCCGGCGAGCCCGAAACCCCCGTCCGAGCCACCGCTGCGTTCGGCGCCGGGCACGAAACCCACTCCGTCGTCGACCACGTCGAGCGTCACCAGGTCCTCCATGTACGACAGGGTCAGGGCGACCCGACCGGCTCGGGCGTGCTTGGCGACGTTGGCGAGGGCCTCCTGCGCGGTCCGCAGCAGCGCCACCTCGACGTCGGTGTGCAGCGGCCGGGCGTCGCCGGTCGTGGTCAGCACCGCCTCGACCCGGTTCACCTCCGACCAGCGCCTGGCCACGTCGCCGATCGCCTCCGGCAGCCGGGCCCGCGCCAACGCCGACGGCCCCACCGCGTGCACCGTCCTGCGCGCCTCGGTGAGGCTCTCGCGAGCCAGGTCCACCGCGTTCGCCAGGTGCCGGCGCGACACCGCGGGTTCGCCGGACGCCTGCTCGGCGGCCTGCAGCTGGGTGAGGATGCCGGCCAGCCCCTGGGCGAGGGTGTCGTGGATCTCCCGCGCCATCCGCTGCCGCTCGTCGAGCACGCCGGCCTCCCGGGCCTGCACCAGCAACTGGGCCTGCAGGCCCGCGTTCTCCTCCAGCGCGCGCTCCAGCTCGGTGTTGGCCCTGTGCAGCTCGACCAGCGCCCGCTTCTGCCGGTGGTTGCGCCGGTCGGACATCACGTCGGCGTAGAAGGCCGCCGTCGCCAGCACCGTGGTGACCACGCTGACGGCGGGCCACTTCCACCACTCCTCGGCCGTGAAGCTGTCCGCCCCTCCCACGTAGGAGACCGCCGAGACCGCGGACGTGACGGCCACGCCGACGTAGCGCCACCGGCCCTTCAGGTGCTGGAAGGCGTGCACGTAACCGATGAAGGCGAAGAAGCCGAACCAGGGCGTGAGCAGCACCAGCCCGGCGGTCAACGTCAAGAGCCCCGCGTAGTACACGCCCATACGCACGCTGTTGCCGTGCGACTCAGGGTGGAACGTGTGGAACCACAGCACCCACGCGGTGAGCAGGACCGTCAGTCCGAGCACCTCCGGGAGGTGCAGGGGCGCGTTCCAGAGCGGCTGCAGCAACGTGAACACGACACTGATCGCCAGCAACGGGTACGGCAGCGCCTTCAGGACCGCGGTCTCCTTGCGCTCCCAACGCTCGAACTCCGCGCGCAGCTCGGCCTCGACACCCACGACCCGACTCCCAGGACCGTCCACTCCGGCAATGATCGCACGCCCTCGCCGCTACACGACGGCACGCACAGCGCGCACCCGCCGCAACGCACCCGAGATCCCCCAGCTCGCGACCGCGGCGAACACCAGCGTCAGCAGGAACTTCGACACGGGCGCGGCGTCGAACGGTTGCAGCACCGCCACAATCCCGACGATGACCGGCGCGTGCACGAGGTAGACGGCGAACGCGTTGTCGGCGAGGTAACGGCTGAACCGCGAAGTGCCGGCGAAGAAGCGTTCGAACACGCGCAGCAGAACCAGGACCACACCGACCGCGAACATCGACTCCCACCCGGAGAGAGCCAGATGGGGGAGGTCGTACCCGGCGAGCTCATCGGCCCCCACGAGACCTCGGTAGCCGCCCAGCGCCAACGGCACGAACGACACCACCACGAGCAACACACCGAACCAGCCCGACCTCCGCGGCAGCGCCTGCAACCAGCGACGCCGGTACGCCACGATTCCGGCCGCGAAGAGCAACGCGTACTGCGGCAGGTAGGCGGGACTGGGCAGCCCGAGCACCGGCTCGTAGGTGCCGAGCGGGACGAAGATCCGCCACACGTAGGTGGCCACCGCGAGGACGAACGTGAAGGCGACCAGGTCCCGCCGCCGCAACGGCCGTGACCGCACGGGTTCCCCGGTCCCGCGCAGGTGCCGCCACACCGCGTACGCGAGCGAGAAGACCAGCAGGACCTCCAGGAACCAGGCGGGTCCGACCGCCCACTCGGTGGCGTAGAAGACCACAAAGGACGGTCGGGTCGCCGCCGGCAGGTCGAAGTAGGCCGGCAGGACGAACAACGGCCGCAGCAGCACGATGAACGCGAGCAACGGGATCCCGAGCCGCCTCAGACGCTCGACCGCGAAGCTGCGCGGCCCTCTCCGGTCGGCCGCACCCGGCGCGAAACAGCCCGACAGCAAGAAGAAGAACCCCATGAAGAACGTCTGGTTGCCCAGGAGCAGCAGGTCCAACGGCAACGCCGCGGCCGCCGAAGCGGGCTGCTGCCAGTTGGGCCAGACGTCGAGGTTGCTGAACGGCGCTGCGGAGTGGTGCGCGACCACCAGGAAGGTCAGGAAGATCCGGAGGTTGTCGAGGTGGAAGACGCGTGCCGGACGGGTGGTGCGCAGGACGTCAGGTTGTGCTGTCACACGGCAAGCCTGCTGCCGCGCGGGGCACGCCGGATCGACCGCGCGGGCGGGCGTCACCGCGGATGCGGTAGACCCCGTCCGTCCTCTGATCGGAGGATGGACGGCGGGCCTGCGACGTGCTGGCCGGCCCAGCCACGTCCGTGCTCACCGCCGCGGCGCACCGAACCAGCGGCCGGCGAGGAGTCAGGAGGTCACGGCGAGACCTTCGGGCTCACGGCCGATGGGCACCGTGGCGACCAGCGCCCCGGTGCTCGCGTCGATGACGGACATCATCCCGGCGGCGGAGTTGGTGACGTAGACGAAGCTGTTGTCGGGGCTGGCGGCCGAGCCCTCGGGTTGCTGGGCCACCGGGATGCCGGGAACCACCGGAGTGCCGGACCTGTCGAGGACGGTCACGGTGTCCGATCCCGCGTTCGCCACGTGCACCCGGCCGCGCGGGGTGACCGAGACGCCCATCGGTGAGTCGCCGACGGGCGTCGACCGGATCGGGTCGAGGTCGCGCCCGTCGATGACGGTCACCGTGTCCGAGCCGGTGTTGGCCACGTACACCCGGTCGCCGTTCGGGCTTGTGGCGACACCGGCGGGGAAGAGGCCCACGGGGATGGTGGCGATCGGCTTCTGGCTCTTGGTGTCGATCACCGTCACGCTCTCGGCGCCGTTGTTGGTGACGTACACGCGCTTGCCGTCCGGGCTCGTCACCGGTGTGTGCGGGAACTTGCCGACCGGGATCTCCAGCACGGGCGCGTTGGTCCGCACGTCGATGACGGTGACGGTGTTCGAACCGAAGTTGGTCACGTAGGCGTGGGTGGAGGTGACCGCGACGCCGAACGGGTGCTGCCCGACGGGCACGGTGGCCACCACCTTGTACGTCCTGGCGTTGATCACCGAGACCGTGTCGGACAGCTCGTTGGTGACGTACACCAGGTCACCGTTCACCGCGACGCCCACACCGACCGGTGAGTGACCGACCGGCACCGTCGCCACCACCTCGCCCAGCCGCGTGTCGTAAACGGCGGTCACGTCAGCACCGCTGTTGGCAACGAAGACCTGGACGCGGGGCGGGTAGCGCAGCGCGGACACGGGCGCCGGCGGCAGCAAGAACACGATCACCAGCGCGATCACGCCTAGTCGCACGAACCGGGCTCGCCTGACAGTGGAAGCGCACAACTGTGAGTAGAGTTTCAGCTCCGCTGGAAACTCCATCAACGACCCTCCTCGATCACCGGTGATCATTCGAAGCGCGCCGAGCGGAACGCGAAGACTCCTCCGCACCTGCTCGCTCGTGACGGCGCTCGTGGCGCTGGAGCAGTGAAGGGGTGTCGATGACCCGGATTGCTCCCTGCTCGCCGCTGACACTAATGGCCTAGTGATGGGCTCCGCCGGGTGAAGCGGGCGGGGTACCTCGTCAGGGCGATGGATTCGCGCGAACGGGTTGAACAGCGTTTTCCCGGCGCCGACCGCTCTTTCAGGTGGAACTCCGCGAACCCCGAGGGCCGTCCTCGCCGACTGCTTCCGGACCCAGAGTTTTGGACTTGCTGGTCCATTTTTTACTCGGCATCCTGGCCAGGACCTCAGAGGCCACTAGACCGAGGAGCACCGATGGACCACCTCTCCCGCCTGGTAGCGGTGGAAGAAGTCCGGCGCGTGATGGCCCGTTACGTCTACAACGCCGACCACCACCGATGGGACGATCTCGCGGCGTTGTTCACGCCCGATGCGCCGTTCACCGCGTACGCGGTAGACGGCACCGTCCAGGCGCAGATGACCGGTCGCGACGACATCGCCCAGCAGCTCAAGTCGCGCAACGACCCGGATTCCGTGCTGGTGCACCACCTCTTCTCCAGCGAGGTGGACATCGAGCCGGAGGACTCGGCCACCGGCGTCTGGGCCATGGAGGACGTCGTCACCAGGCCTTCGGCCTCGGAGGGCGAGCCCACCGGCATGCACGGCTACGGGCACTACCGAGTGCGCTTCGCCCGGCTGGACGGCCGCTGGGCGATCGCCGAGCTCCGCATCACCAGGCTGCGCCTGGACTGGACCCGCTGACCCAAAAGGAGAACGACCATGACCACGAACATCGACCCCTTCGTCATCAACGTCGAGCAGGAAGTGCTCGACGACCTCCGGGCCCGGCTGAAGGCGACCCGGTTCGCGCCCGACCTCGACAACGACGACGAGGCCTTCGGCCTCAGCACCGCCTACCTGAAGCCGATCGTGGAGCACTGGGCCACCGACTTCGACTGGCGTGCCGTCGAAGCCCGGTTGAACAGCTTCACCCACCACCGCGTCGACGTCGGCGGCACCCCGGTGCACTTCATCCGCGAGCCCGGCAAGGGACCCGCGCCCATTCCCCTGCTGCTCATACACGGCTGGCCGTGGACGTTCTGGGACTGGAGCAAGGTCATCCGGCCGCTCGCCGACCCGGCCGCGTTCGGCGGTGACCCGGCGGACGCCTTCGACGTCATCGTCCCCTCGCTGCCCGGGTTCGCCTTCTCCACGCCACTGACCAACGGCAAGGAGAACTTCAGCAGCATGGCCGACCGGTTCCACACGCTGATGACCGACGTCCTCGGCTACGAGCGGTTCGCGGTCGGCGCTGCCGACTACGGCGCGCTGGTCGGGGCGCAGCTGGGCCACAAGTACGCCGACTCGCTCCACGGTCTCAACCTCGGCAACGAGATGCTGCTGACGATCTTCCAGGGCGACCGCCACTGGGACCTGACCGGCGGGGCCCCGATCGACCAGATGCCCCCGGACCTGCGGGCCGGCATGCTCAACTTCGTGGACACCTACGCGTCCCACGTCGCGGTGCACATGCTCGACGCGCAGACCATCACGCACGGCCTGAACGACTCACCGATCGGGATGCTCGCCTGGATCCTGAAGCGGTGGAAGAAGTGGAGCGACCAGAACGGCGTGTTCGAGGACTCCTACCCGGTGGACCACATCCTCACCAACGCCACGATCTACTGGGTCAACCAAGCCATCGGCTCCTCGATCCGCGCCTACAAGAACGCCAACCGCCACCCGTGGCAGCCCTCGCACGCCCGGACCCCGGTGCAGGCCCCGACGAGCTTCACCTTCCACCTCGGCGACGCCGCGCCTCCGGCGGTCCACGACGCCGAGCAGCGCATCGCCGCGTTCAAGGAAGGAGCCGGGCACTTCTACGGCGACGTGCGCGACGTGAACGTCCACCAGAAGGGTGGTCACTTCGGGCCGTGGGAGAACCCGGAGGCGTGGATCAACGACCTGCGTGACACGTTCCGGAAGCTGCGCTGAGCCGTCCCGCCACCCCGGCGCTGTCGGTCTCGTGGCTCGGCACCGACCTGCGCGGGGTGGCGGCCGAACGGTCACGGCGCGTCCTGCCCGGCGATCGCGAGCGGCTCAGCGCACCTGCTCGGCCTTGAACTGCATCCGCGGCGTCGCGTAGAACTCCTGGGCCTGCACCAGCCGCAGCTCGCGCTCACCGGAGCGGTAGGTCAGGTCGATCAGGTCGAAAACGCTCGACGCGGTGCGCTCCAACGCCAGCGCCGCGTCCTTCGTCCGCACGAAGTGGGCGGTGAACAGCGCGGCCGTGACGTCGCCGGACCCGTTCGCCTTGAACGGCAGGTGCGGGGTGCTCACGAGCCACGACCCGGCGGTGTCCACGACGAGCATCTCGATCGTGCCCTCCTCCCGGTCGGGCCGCTCGACGCTCGTGACCAGCACGGTCGACGGGCCCATCGCGCGGGCGAGGTCGGCCGACGCCAGCGTCTGCTCGACGCTCGCCGGCTCGGTGCCGGTGAGGAAGCCCAGCTCGAACTGGTTCGGGGTGATGATGTCGGCCACCGGCACGACCCGGTCGCGCAGCAGCACGGGGATCTCGGGCGCGACGAAGCACCCGGACTTGGCATTGCCCATCACCGGGTCGCACGCGTAGAGCGCCGCCGGGTTCGCGGCCTTCACCCTGCGCACCGCGTCGATGATCACATCGGCGATGCCCGTGCCGCCCTGGTAGCCGGACAGCACGGCGTCGACCTGCCCGAACACCCCGCGTTCCTCCACCCCGAGCAGGATCTCGGCCACGTCCGACGGCGGCAGGAGCGGACCGCGCCACGCGCCGTACCCGGTGTGGTTGGAGAAGTTCACCGTCGGGATCGGCACGACCTCGACCCCGAGGCGCTGCAGCGGGAACACGGCGGCGGAGTTGCCGACGTGACCGTGGGCGACGACTGACTGGATGGACAGAACCTTCATCCGCCCACCCTAGAACGGACACCTGACCACCGCCGGGGTACCGGGCCTGGTCGAGGCGGCGTTGCAGGTGAGATCTCGGTCTCGGTGCGAATCCCAGAGGGGCTGATCCAGACGACAAATGTCGTTGTGGGGCACCACAGGCGTTGACGCTTGCCAGGTGTTCGAGGGAGCGCTGCCCGGGAGACTGCAGCGGACCGCGACTGGCGGGGGGAACGCGCAGGGAGGACAACACGATGAGCCCGGATCTCAGCACTCACGCCGTGGTGGTCGGCGCCGGTGTCATCGGCTCGGCGATCGCGCTGGAGCTCGCACGCGCCGGGCGCCGCGTGGTCGTGGTGGACAGGGCAGGAGGTGCCGGGCAGGGCTCCACCAGCGCATCGAGCGCGATCGTGCGGTACAACTTCTCCACCCTCGCCGGTGTCGCGACCTCGTGGGAAGCGCGCTGCTGCTGGCTCGACTGGGCCGGGCACCTCGGGCACGACGTCGGCGACCTCGCCCGGTTCGAGCGCAGCGGTCTGGTGATGCTCGACGTGGACGCCGCGCCGCGGGCCTCGTGGTTGCCGTTGTTCGACCAGGTGGGCGTTCCGTACGAGGAATGGGACGCCGCCACCCTCGCGGCCAGGGTCCCGGGCATCGACACCGGCCGTTACTGGCCGCCGAAGCGCATCGACGACGACGAGTTCTGGGCAGATGCGGGTGCCCGGCTCGGTGCGGTGTACACGCCGGACGCGGGGTATGTCACCGATCCGCAGCTGGCAGCGCGGAACCTCGCCGCGGCGGCGGCCGCGGAAGGTGCCGAGTTCCGCTTCCGCGAGGAGGTGGTGGCCGTGGAGTCGGAGGACGGCCGTGTGCACGCGGTCGTGCTGGAGAGCGGGACCCGCATCGCGTGCGACGTGGTGGTGAACGCGGCGGGCCCGTGGTCGGGCAAGCTCAACGCGCTCGCCGGCGTGGGATCGGACTTCACCATCGCGGTGAGGCCGATGCGCCAGGAGGTGGCCCACGTACTCGCACCGGGAGGATTCCATCCCGAAGGCGCTGTCGGTCCGTGCGTCGCGGACATGGATCTCGGCACGTACTTCCGCGGTGAGGTGGGCGGAGGTCTGCTGATCGGGGGCACGGAGCCGGAATGCGACCCGTTCCAGTGGCTGGACGATCCAGACGACGCCAGCCCGAACCCGACGATGGCGGTCTTCGAGGCCCAGGTGACCCGGGCCGCCCGCCGGCTGCCCGAGCTGGCCGTGCCCAACCGGGCCCGGGGTGTGGCGGGCGTCTACGACGTCGCGGACGACTGGACGCCGATCTACGACCGCACCGACCTGGACGGCTACTACGTGGCCATCGGCACCAGCGGGAACCAGTTCAAGAACGCTCCGGTGGTCGGACGGCTGATGGCGACGCTGATCGAGCAGGTCGAGGCAGGCGCCGACCACGACGCGAATCCCGTGCGGCACCTGGCGGAGCACACCGGGCTGACCATCGACCTCGGTGTCTTCTCCCGCAAGCGACCGGTCAACACGGGCAACTCCGGAACGGTGATGGGATGAGCGTCAACGCGGCATCCTTTCGTCCATATTGGACTGACTCTCGCCCTTGGCCATGAACACGTGAACTCAGCCCCACACCGCGAGGCCACGCGACGGACGTCGCGGAAACCCCCGCTCAACACGACATCCGATGGCTCTGTGCTTGAGGTGGCAGGATTGTGGGGTTGAGGCGAAAGGGTGCGTGATGGCCGACAACAACCTGCAGTCCATCGTGGACGAGCTCGCCGAACGACTGCGGCGGTCGGTCGCCATCGACGACCCGTCGATCCGGCTGCTGGCCGCGAGCCGGCACTTCGGTGACGAGGACGAGCTGCGGATCCGGTCCGTGCTGGACCGCTCGATCGAGCCGGCCGTCTCGGACAAGGTCTTCGCGCACGGTACCTCCGGGTGGACGTCGCCGGGGGTGGTCGAGGTCGAGGGCGCACTGCCGCGACTGTGCGCGCCGATCCGGTGCAACGGCCTGCTGCTGGGCTATTTGTGGCTGATCGACGAGAACGGCGGGTTCGGCGAGGACGTCGTCGGCGCCGCGGCGGTCGCGGCCGAGAGGGCCGGCACGATCCTGTACCGCGAGCTGCTGGTGCACGAGCGGTCCAAGGCCCGTCACGAGGCGATCCTGCGCGAGCTCGTCTCGCCCGATGCCGAGAGCAGAGCACGCGCGGTCGAAGACCTGCGCGCCGAGCAGCTCTTCTCCGACGACACCGCCCGGTTGACCGTGCTCGCCGTGCAGCTGACAGCGGGGTCGTCTGCACAGGACGTCGCGTTCGAGGCGGCGGTGGAGGACGGCGTTCGTGCGGTGATCGACGACGTCGCGCTGGTGGTGGTGAACCCGTCGCGGGCGTGGATCTTGCTCGCCGGGCGCCGCGAGCTGTCGCGGTCGCTCGTGGCGGCGGTCGCGGAGCGCGTCACCGGCCGGTTCGCGCGGCTCAGCGCCGGCGGCGGACGGCTGGTGTTCGGACTCGGCACGACCGTGCCCAGGCTGCCCGAGGTCGTGCGGTCCTATCAGCAGGCATTTCTCGCCGCTCGCGTGGCGCTGCTCGTCCCCGGCATCGGCGATATCGCTCGATGGGGTGCGCTTGGTCTGTACGAGCTGCTGATGAAGCTCCCGGTCGACGACCTCCTCGACGCGTCTCACATCCCCGCGCTGACGGCGTTGGAGCGCGAGGACAACCACCACGTCCTGACCGACACCCTGTCGCAGTTCCTCCACCACGCCGGCAACATCCAACGCACCGCCGACATCTTGTGCATCCACCGCGCCACGCTGTACCAGCGCGTCAAACGCATCGAACAGATCACCGGCCTGAGCCTCGACAGCGGCGACGACCGCCTGACGTTGCACCTGGGCCTCAAACTGCGTGAGCTGGCCGCGGCACACCGCGACCACTTCGGTGCCGGATGAAGCCTGTCCGTCATCTGCCCGTGTCAGTGCGTGTCTACGCGGACAGAAGCGTCGTCGCCTGCTCGCGGAGCAGTCGCTTCGCTTTGTCGAGATCCAGGCGTTCGGGGTCGGTCAGCATCGTGAGATGTATGCCGTCGACAACCACCAGCAGTCCGGTCACGCGGTCGTCGACGGCATCGTCGGCGAGGTGTCCCTCCGCGGCGAGGACTTCGAGCCAGCGGGTCAGCACCTGCACGGACGCTCGTCGGCCGGAGAGCAGAAGCTCCTTGGTCGCCGTGCTCGCCTCGGGACCGAAGGACAACCGGTAGTACTCGAGCCACCCGTGCAGTGACGTCTCCACCTGCCCGGGAAGCGGGAGGAACTGTTCGAGGCACTCCGCCAGGCGCTCGACCGGTGGCCGCGACGCATCCGCGATGTGCCGGTCCTCGAGGGTGAAGGTGACGATCTCCGCCGCCACCGCCTCGTGGAGGAGGGCCTGCGAGGGGAAGTAGTTGCGCAGCGTCGTCGCCCCGACCCCCGCGGCGGCCGCGACCGACCGGACGCTCAGCGCCGTCAGACCTTCTGCCTTCGCCAGTTCCACCGCGGTGCGCAGGATCTGGTCACGTTTGCCGACGCTCATCCGGCAACTGTACCGCACAGTGTGCCGTACAAAACCCAAAATTGTGCGGTACGGTGTGCCGCACACTGTGCGGTACAGTGTGCTGGCAAGCTCGCCGGTCTCAGACATCGGGGTTCACCATGGGAATTTCACGTACTCAGTCAGCCAGTCCCGTCGCTCCTGCTGATGTTCGACCGGCGCCAGGCTGGATCGAGTTGGCTGTCGGAGGCCTGGTCTATGCTGTCACGCTGGCTCTCGGAATCTGGTGGATCGACAGCATCCCGGCCGACCGGGGCCAGCTCCGCGGGCACATCGGCTACTTCGTCTCGGGAGCGACCGGCGTGCTCGCCTTCGCCGCCGCGGTCGCTGTCCGCATCCGCGCCCTGGCCCCGTTCGGCATCCGCAAGATCACCTGGAAGTGGGCCGTCGCCGGCGTTGTGGCGGGAGCGGGTGTCTACTGGCTCAACCAGTTCGTGGCGCTCGGGTACATCGCCATCTTCGGCAACGACACGCCTCAGGGTGACTACCAGACCGCGGCTGGTGCGGGCGTTCTCTCGCTCCTGGTGACGCTCGTCCTCGGGGGCGGCCTGACGGGTCTGGGCGAAGAGCTGTTCTTCCGCGGTGTTGTGGCGAACACGCTGTTGAAGCACGGCGTGTGGGTGGGCGTCATCCTCAGTGCCCTGATCTTCGCTCTCGTTCACGGCCTGAACGTGATCCTGCCGATCGCCTTCGTCCTCGGTGTCGTCAACGCGGTGCTCCTGCGGCGCAGCGCTTCGGTGTGGCCGGGGGTCATCGTCCACGTCGTCTACAACAGCGTGAGCAACATCGGCTTCATGTTCACCGCCTGACGCCGAAGGGCTTGGCGGAACGGCGGGGTCCGCGCGCGAGGTCGACCCGCGGGCATTTCGAGCGCTCGAAATGCATGCGGGCGTGCGTTACCCGGATTCCTTTTGTGTTGTTAACATCCACTATAGTTCGACTATATGAGTGACGTCCGGAAGCGGATCCTGGCTGCGGCCATCGACCTCGTCGACAAGGCAGGGGTGGAGGGGGCGTCGATCCGCGACGTGTGCGCGGCTGCGGGGGTGACGCCGCCGACCGTGTACCACTACTTCGGGGACAAGAAAGGCCTGCTCGACGCCGTGGTCGCGGCGGGGTTCGAGCAGTACCTGGAGGAGAAGCGCGATCGGGCCCCGTCCGCCGACCCGGTCGAGGACTTGTGCCGGGGCTGGGACGGCCACGTCGAGTTCGGTCTGCGCAACCCGGCGCTCTACGGCCTGATGTACGGCGGCGCGCGCACGACTCAGCATCCAGCCTCACAAGAAGGCGAGCGGATCCTGCGCCGGATCATCGCGCGAATCGACGAGGCCGGCCTGCTGACGATGCCGGTGGACGACGCCGTGCACACCATCCACGCCGCCACGGTCGGCACCACGATCCTGCTGATCGCGAACCCCGGCCTCGAGGGGCTGTCCGAGCGCACCAGGGACGCGGTGTTCGGGTCGGTCCTCGTTGCGCGGGCCGCTGAATCGGACCTGTCGTCGGCCGTCCACGCCCTGCTGGCGCAGGTGGCCACGGGGGACGTGCCGCTGACGCCGGGGGAGCTGGGCATCTTCCGGGAGCTGCTGATCAGGCTGGGCAACTAGGTCCACGCTCCGTCCGTGAGCCGGGTGCCGGGGCGCAGCTGTGCCCATCTGCCGTGTATCAGCGTTATGGACGCTCTTGTCACCGTTAGGGTCCGCCGCTATGGTTATCGGTGATACGACATCGATGTTATCGGCGATAAGGCGACGAGTCGGGAGAAGAGATGAGCGAGTTGCGTCGCGCTACATCGGCGCCCACGCGCCGGACCGTGCTGAAATCCGCCGCCGCGACCGCAGGTGGCGCTGCTCTCGCGCCGGGGGTGGCGGCTGCTTCTGGCGCTCAGGAAGTGATGAGCATCGAACCGGCGGCGACCGCGGAGATCACCCTGTCCGTCAACGGGCGGCGGCGGGCGGTCCGGGTCGAGCCCAGGGTCACCTTGCTGGACGCCCTGCGTGAGCGGATCGGGCTGACCGGGACGAAGAAGGGCTGCGACCGCGGGGAGTGCGGTGCCTGCACCGTTCTCGTCGACGGCGAGCGGGTCAAGTCCTGTTTGACGCTCGCGGTGATGCGGCAGGGCAGCGAGATCACCACCGTCGAGGGGCTCGCCGACGGAGACCGCCTGCACCCGGTGCAGGAGGCGTTCATCCGGCACGACGCCTTCCAGTGCGGAGGCTGCACGTCCGGTCAGATCATGTCGGCGGTGGCGTGCATCGAGGAGGGGCACACCGGTTCGCCGGAGGAGATCGGGCAGTGGATGAGCGGCAACCTCTGCCGTTGCGCCTGCTACCAGAACATCGTCGCCGCGGTGGCCGACGCGGCCGAGGAGGTGCGACGGTGAAGCCGTTCGGGTACACCGCGGTTCGTGACGCGGGGGAAGCGGTCCGGCTGGCGAGCCGGACGGCGGGCGCCGCGTTCGTCGCGGGCGGCACCGACCTGCTGAACCTCATGAAGGACGGGGTCGCGCGACCCGGCCACCTGATCGACGTCAACGGACTCGACCTGGCGAACGTCGTGGAGCTGCCGACGGGCCTGCGCATCGGCGGGCTGGCGCGGATGCGGAGCGTGGCCGAGCACGCAGCGGTGCGGCGCGACTGGCCGGTGCTCTCGGAGGCGTTGCTGGCCTCCGCGTCGCCGCAGGTTCGCAACATGGCGTCCATCGGCGGAAACCTGTTGCAGCGCACCAGGTGCGGCTACTTCCGCGACACCGGTTCGCCGTGCAACAAGCGTGTGCCCGGCAGCGGATGTCCCGCGGTCGAAGGCTGGAACCGCGGCCATGCCGTGCTGGGCGGCAACGACGCGTGCATCGCGACCCACCCGTCCGATCTCGCGGTGGCACTGATCGCGCTCGACGCCGTCGTGTGCGTGCGGGGGAGGGGTGGGGAACGGAAGATCCCGATCGGCGACTTCTACCTCCGCCCCGGCGCGACGCCGCACATCGAGAACGCGCTGCGCCCCGCGGAACTGATCACCGCGGTCGAGGTGCCGAGGAGCGCCCACGCGCGGAAGTCGCGGTACTTGAAGCTGCGTGACCGCGCGACGTTCGAGTTCGCCGTCGTGTCGGTCGCGGCTGCGGTGGACCTGCGCGGCCGGCGCGTGCGCGACGTCCGGCTGGCGTTCGGCGGCATCGGGACGACGCCGTGGCGGTCGCCGGAGGCCGAGGCGGAGCTGCGGGGCAGGGACCTCACGGCGGAGTCGGTCGCGCGGGCCGGCCGGGCGCTCGTGCGCGACGCCCAGCCCCGCCACGACAACGGGTTCAAGGTGGAGCTGGTGCAGCGTGCCATGGCCGAGTTGCTGGAGGGGCTGCGATGACCGAGCTGGTGGGCAGGGCGGTCGCGAGGGTCGACGGCCGGGCGAAGGTGACGGGTGCCGCGAAGTACGCCGCGGACGAGCACGTGCCGGGCGTGCTGCAGGCGTTCCTGGTGCTGAGCACGGTGGCCAGAGGGGAGGTCGTGGGCATCGACGCCTCGGCGGCACTGGCTCATCCGGGAGTCATCGCCGTGCTGACCCATCGCGACCTGCCACCGCTGACCGTGCCCTCTTTCCCGTATTTCAAGCGGTTCCTGCCCATGCAGGGCACAGCGGTGCACCACGTCGGCCAGCCGGTCGCGATCGTGCTCGCCACCACGGTGGAACAGGCGCAGGAGGGCGCGGCACTCGTGTCCGTCGACTACCGCGCCGAACAGCCGCGCGTGGTGATCGAGGACGCGCGGGAGCCGTCGTACCTGCCGCCCCCGTTCCGGAACCTGCCCAACGAGATCCGGCGCGGCGACGCGGACACGGCGCTGGCACAGGCGGCCGTCCGGCTGGAGGCGCGGTACTCGAGCCCCACCCGCCACCACAACCCGATCGAACCGCACACGACCACCGCCCAGTGGGACGGCGACCGCCTGACGTTGCACGAGTCGGCGCAGGGTGTGCTCGCCACCAGGACCGTGGTCTCGGCCGCGTTCGGCCTGCCACCCGAGGCCGTCCGGGTGGTGGCGCCCTACCTCGGCGGAGGGTTCGGCGCCAAGGGACCTGTCTGGCCGCACACCATCCTCACCGCGGCGGCCGCACGCGTCGTGCGCAGACCGGTGCGACTGGTGCTCAGCCGCGCCCAGATGTTCACCCTGAACGGGCACCGGGCGGAATACCGCCAGCACCTGCGGATCGGTGCCACCCGAGAGGGCAGGCTGACCTCGATCTCCGAAACGTCGACAGCACAGCTCAGCGCGACCGAAGAGTCGATCTTCAACCGGAGCGACTCGACCGTCGAGCTCTACGCCTGCCCGAACCTGCACGTCAGGTACGAGGGAGTGCGGCTGGACGTCGCCACCTCCAGCTACATGCGCTCGCCGGAGACCACGTCCCACTTCGGGCTGGAGACCGCGCTCGACGAGCTGAGCTGGCAGCTCGGTCTCGACCCGCTCGAGCTGCGCAGGCGCAACCACGCGGAGTTCAGCCAGGCGACAGGGGAGCGGCTCACCGGCAAGCACCTGCTCGACTGCTACGCGATGGCGGCCGACCGGTTCGGCTGGGCGCACAGGAAACCGAAGACCGGCGCCACCAAAGACGGGGACGAGTACGTCGGGTGGGGCATGGCCACCGAGACGCACACCTTCAACGCCATGCCGTCCACGGCGTCGGTCACGATCGGCACGGACGGCAAGGCCCTCGCACAACTGGCGACGCAGGACATCGGCACCGGCACGTACACGGTCATCAGCCAGATCGTCGCCGACGCCCTGGGTGTGCCCATCGGTGACGTGCGTGCCCAGATCGGTGACACCGCCCTGCCACCGGCGGGCCTGTCCGCCGCCTCGGCCACGATCGCGAGCATCAGCGGCTCGCTGGACCAAGCGGCCCGTGCCGCGCGCGCCGCCGTGGTGGACCTCGCCGTGGCCGACCCGCGCTCGGCGTTGTTCGGCGCCGCGGCATCCGAGGTCGAGACGAGCAACGGCCACCTCGTCCACGTCCGCGACCGGCAGCGGCGCGACAGCTACAGCGCCGTCGTCGCGAGGGCCGGACAGCCGGTGCAGAAGTCCGCAACGGTGCTGAACAAGGCAGGCCACTCCTACGGCGTGGTGTTCGTGGAAGCCCGCGTCCACGCGAGACTCGGCTCGGTCCGGGTGACGAGGGTGGTGACCGCGCACGACTTCGGCCGGGTCATGAACCGCCGGACCGCGCGAGGCCAGGTGCTCGGCGGAATCACCTGGGGCATCGGCCACGCGCTGATGGAGCACACGGTGTTCGACCGCACCACCGGCAGGGTGGTGAACCCCAACCTGTCCACCTACCTGATGCCGGTGAACGCGGACGCGCCGACCCACGTGGAGACGTTGTTCGTGGACAAGCCCGATCCCGCGAGCACCGCCATGGGGGCACGGGGCTTCGGCGAAACGCCGATCACCGGCGTGCCCGCCGCCATCGGCAACGCGATCTACCACGCCACGGGCAGGCGCGTCCGCGATCTGCCGATCACACAGGACAAGCTGCTGTAGGGAAGCACGATGCTCGAACTGGCTGACCGGCTCGCGGAGTGGAAGAGGCAGCACCGCCGATTCGCCGTGGCCACGGTGGTTTCGGTGTCCGGGAGCGCGCCTCGCCCGGTCGGGGACGGCCTTTGCGGTCGACTCCTCGGGCGAGGTGGTGGGCAACGTATCGGAGGTGCTGGCCCCGGAGACCGGATGCTCATCGCACCACGCTCGGCGTGGCCCGCCTGGGTGAGGGCCATTCCGCGGCCGAACGCGAAAACAGCTCAGCGAGCGTAGATCGACCACCTCACGGCCATGCTCTGAAGGTATCGCTCCGTCGGAACAGGTATTGGCCGCCATCCACCTCGCCGGGATCCAATCGAGGTGTGGACAAAGACGAAGGCGCGCGAACCGAACGTGGTGTCGCGGTCTATGCCGAAACTTTCGGCGTCAGCGCAGCGGAACTCCCGGACCTGTTCTCGGACAGGGTCGGGGCGCGGTTCGCCGCGGAAGCCATTCTCGCGGCGGGCGGGCCTGCCTGGCACGACCCGGCGCTCGACGACCGCAGCCGGAGCATCGCGATCCTCACGGCGTTGATCTGCGTGGGCGTGAGGGGCGACAGGCTCACGACCCATCTGGCGCGTGCCGTCCGCGCCGGACTCGACCAGCCCGCCCTGGAAGTCCTCACCGTTCTGCTGTCGCTGTACGTGGGCCAGGCGCGCACGTCCGTGGCAGCCGAGGAGATCCACCTCTTCTTCCAGCGGTACGCATCTTCGGAAAGGCACGATGCGTCATGACCTACGTGTGGACCGGTCTGGCGCTGGCGGTCGTTGCCGCCGCGCTGCTGGTCATCCGGTCGTTCCGGTCGGCACCCCTACCGGAACCGAAACCCTGGACAGCTCCGCTGCCCGACGCCGCTCCGCCGGCGGACATGGCGATCTACCAGCTCCCGACCGGCACGTACGAGAACCGTGCTGCGCTGGCCTACCGCGGCGGCTCTTTCGGCGACCTGCGGAAGTTCGCGGCGACCGCGGTGCTCGTCCAGCACCCTGCCGGCGACCTGCTGATCGATGCCGGGTTCGGAAAGGGGGTCGAGGAACACATCGCGGCCATGCCGTCCTACCGGCGCAGCCCGCACGAGCTCGGTGCCACGGTGCACGAACAGTTGCGGGCCAAGAACTACGACATGTCGCGGCTGCGTGGCGTCGTCATCACGCACGCCCACTGGGACCACGTCAGCGGCCTGGACGAGCTCGACGTGCCGATCTGGATGAACCCGGCGGAGAGCCGCTACGTCGAGCGCGCCAAGGACGCCGTGGTGTTCCGCGACATCGCTCGCACACGCGAGATCCACGGCTACACCTTCGACGGACCGCCGTACCTCGGATTCTCCGGTAGCCATGACGTGCACGGTGACGGCTCGATCGTCATCGTGGAGGCCGGCGGGCATACGGACGGCTCCGTGGTGGTGTTCGTGAACCTCCCGGACGGCAGGCGGTTCGCGTTCATCGGCGACCTGACCTGGCAGCTGGAAGGTGTGACGCTGCGGGCGGAGCGGCCGAAGATGCTTCGAATGCTGGCGGATGTCCAGCCGGAGCGGGTGCGTGACGGGCTTTTGAACGTCATCGCTTTGGCGGACCGGGTGCATGTGGTTCCTGCTCATGACGTTCGTGCTTATGAGCCGATTCCGGAGTGGGCCGGCAGCCGTGGTGGCGTGTAGGTGTGGGCGGCCGCATCAGGGAATGACTGCGATGTGGACCGGGATGGCGTAGGTCGTGAGCGCGGTCCACGCGGACACGCGCAGCTCGACCACGACCCATCTGACGCGCTCCTTTCCACGACCTCAACCATGTGCCGAGTGGGTCCGCGTCGTCGGAGTTCAAGATTTCCCCGGCCTCGACACGACTGGAGTTGCGGCCGCCGAATCCTTGAGCGGACGCAGTTCGGATCTTGGCTTGGCTGCCACATCGGGAGGGCGAGGCACCGGGTCGGCGCCTCGCCCCGCGGGCGTGTCAGGACACCACCACCCCGTACCGCGACCTGGGCGGTGTCCGGCGCACGAACCGGACTGTCGTTGCGCCACCCGGACACCGACCATCCGCCACCATCACCCCCGACGATCGGCGGGGGTGATGGTGGTCGATCGGCGGATCCGACGCTGAGTCGCTGATCCATAGCGTTCCGGCCCATGAGGACCCTCGTGGCCGGGCTGGTGCTGGCCCACTTCCCCGCTCCCACACCGGTGTCGATCGACACCTATCTGGACCAGGCGCTCGACGTGACCGGGCTGCCCGGCGTCTCGGTCGTCGTCACCCGCGGCGACGAGATCGTGCACGCCACCGGCGCCGGGCACGACGCGCACGGCGGTGCCGTCACCGAGAACACGCCGATGAGGGTCGCATCGGTCAGCAAGTCGTTCACCGCCGCCGCGGTCATGACGCTCGTGGAGGACGGCCGTGTCGGGCTGGACGACGAGGTGCACGACCGCCTCGCCCAGATCCCGCCGCGCATCACCGTGCGCCACCTGCTGAACCAGACCTCCGGCATCTCCGACGACTCCGTCGACATCGGACAGCTGACCGGGGCACGGACGCTCGCCGAGTACGTCGGCCTCCTGCCACCCGTTGACGTCGCCGAGCCGGGCACGCGGTTCGCCTACAGCAACGTCAACTACAACGTCGCCGCACGGTTGGTCGAGGTGGTCTCCGGTCAGTCCTATGGGGACTACCTGCGCCGGCACGTGTTCGAGCCGCTGGGCATGCACGACAGCCTGGCGGGCGGCGACGCGCCGAACGGTTTCAACTCGCTCTACGGCATCTGGTTCGACCGGCCCGAGCTGGACGACGGCCCGGCGGTCGGCGGGTCGGGAACGGTGATCACGACCGCGCACGACATGGGCCGCTGGCTCGTCGCGCAGAACGGCCACGGCCCGTTCGCCACCGAGTCGCTCCACGCCATGCACGAGCCGTCCGGCGTGCACGACTACGGCATGGGCTGGCAGCGCGACGGCAACGGCATGCTCGTGCACAGCGGCAACCTGTGGACCTACAACGCGATCCAGGCCATCGATCCCGAGTCCGGCTACGGCTATGCCGTGATGACCAACGGCGCCGCGCTCGTCGACGACACCGGCACGATCCTCGCCGGGCTGATCGCGCTGAGCCGCGGTAGGACACCGGCGGAGCCCGGCGGCTCACGGCAGCTCGTCGACTGGGTGCTCGCCGCGATCGGGCTTCTGGCCGTTGCGCTCGGTGGGCTCGGGGTGGTCCGGGCACGGCGCTGGGCGGAACGCAGGCACGGGCGGCGACCGTGGCTGACGGTCGCGCGGCTGGTGGTCGTGACGCTGCCCGCGGTGCTGTTCGCGTTCTACCCGCAGGTCGTGTCGTTCGTCAGCTCGGGCCGGACGGTGCTGTGGGCGCAGCTCGGCTATTTCGCGCTGACGCTCACGGTCACGCTCGCCGCCGCCGCGCTGGCCGGGCTCGCGGTGCTCACGGCACGGGTCGTGCGGCTAGTGTCGGTCTGGTGAGTCTCGGGGTCCTCGCCGTCCTCGGCCTGGTCAGCGGACTGGGCACGGAGGGCGGCCTGCCGGTGTGGCAGGTGTGCGCGTGGGTGGTGCTGGCGGTGCTCGCGTACCTGCACGGCAGGCACGTCGACGCCCGTTTCGGCTGGCAGGTCCTCACCGGAGTCGCGATCGCGGGCACGGCGACGGTGGCTGTCCTGGACCGCGCCGAGGTGCCGACGGTGCTGGTCGTCCTGCTGATCACGATCGTGCTGCCGTGGCTCGGCGGGCGGTACCGGCGGCAGCAGGCGCTGCTGGTCGCGGCCGAGCAGGAGCGGGTGCGGCAGCTGGAGCGCGAGCAGGAGCACGTCGCCGAGCGGGCGCGGCTGCAGGAGCGGGGCAGGCTCGCGGCGGAGCTGCACGACTCGCTCGGCCATGACCTCGCGCTGATCGCGCTGCGCGGGCGCACTCGAGCTGTCACCGGTTCTGGCCAGCGAGGACGCCCGCACGGCGGTGCGGGCGGCGGGCGGCGACGGACCGGCTGCGGCAGTCGATCGCGATGCTGCGGGAACGCGACGACGTGCCGCCGGTCGCGGTCCTGGTGGCGAACGCGCGGGACGCGGGCATGTCCGTGGCGGTCGACGGCCTCGCCGACCTGCCGGACGTGGTGGACCAGGCCGTGCGCCGGGTCGTGCGGGAGGCGTTGACGAACGCGGCGCGCCACGCGCCGGGCGAGCCGGTGACGATCACGATGACGGTCGCGGAGCGGCTGGTGACGCTGGAGGTCGGGAATCCGTTGACGGGTCGGGTCGGCAGGGGCAGCGGCCTCGCGGGTGTGGCGGAGCGGCTGCGGCTGCTGGGTGGCGAGCTGGCGGTGACAGCGGCGGACGGGCTGTTCACGCTGGTCGCACGGGTGCCGCTGACGTGATCAGGGTGCTGCTGGCCGACGACGAGGCCATGATCCGGGCAGGACTGGCGGCGGTGCTGGCGACGGATCCCGACATCGCGGTGGTGGCAGAGGCGGCCGACGGGCGCGCGGCGGTGGAACTGGCGCACGCGCACCAGCCGGACGTCGTGCTGATGGACATCCGCATGCCGCACCTCGACGGCCTCGCCGCGGCCCGCGAGCTGCGCGACGTCGCCCCGGTGGTGATGCTGACGACGTTCGACGAGGACGAGTACGTGGCACGGGCCCTGGAAGACGGCGCGAGCGGCTTCCTGCTCAAGGCGGCGGACCCGCGTGAGCTGCTGATCGCGGTACGGGCGGTCGCCGACGGTGCCGCGTACCTGTCACCGCGGGTCGCCCGCCGTGTCCTCGCCGGCTTGCGGTCGGGGTTGACGCGACCGGCGGCGGCGAAGCGCAAGGTGGAGGCGCTGACCCCGCGCGAGCGGGACGTGCTGGCCCTGGTCGGGCGGGGGCTGTCGAACCAGGAGATCGCGGCGCGCCTGCACCTGGCGGAGGGCACGGTGAAGGCGCACCTGTCCGCGATCCTGCGCGGGCTGGGCGTGCAGAACCGCGTGCAGGCGGCCATCACCGCATACGAGGCCGGGATGGCGGAATGACCCGGTTCACTCGTCCAGCGACATCGCCGGTCAGGTCGAAGCCGGTATCGATGACGGTCCGAGGAGTTCCCGGAACGCGGGCGAACAGTGGGTCGCGGCGAACCGCGAGCTCACCATCGAACTCGATCGCGATGTGCCGCCCGAGCCAGTCCAGCAGCAGAAAAGCGTCCCAGCCCGGCCACGTCCGCACAGCGTCGCCGCCGCCTCGAACATCCGGGACGCGAAGGTGTCCGGATCGCCGTAGGCCGACACGGTCTCGAAGTACCAGCTCCGTAGCCGCTCGTCACCGTTCCGGCGGCCTCCCGCCGTACGACGTCCCACCTCGCGAGCGCGGCTTCCACGACCTCCGCTGCGGTGAACGCGTCCTTCCCCATGGCACCAACCCCTGCCGCCATCCTTCCGCACTGTCTCCCACGCGCGGAAGACCACGGGCCGACTTCCCGTTCGTCTGTCTACTTAGGACTCGGGCGATCGGCGGTGGCGTCCACGGGATGTGCGAGGTGGCCGAACCGGTTCGGATGGGGCTGGGCGGGTTCGGTCATCAACAGGAACAGCCAGAAGCCGCCGATGAAGGGCAGGAGCACGATCAACGCCCACGCGCCGCTGCGGCCGGTGTCGTGCAGGCGCCGGATCATGGCCGAGAACAGCGAGAACCACACCAGCATGATCGAGACGCCGCCGATGCTCGCGGCCACGCCGGATTCGAATGCGCTGAAGGTGAACGCCAGCCCGAGCACCACCGCCCAGCAGAACAGGACGTAGAACCAGTACTCGCTGCGGGTGGCGCGGCCGCGCCAGGAGAACGTGCGGGTGATGCCGTTGGCCACCGCGGTGGTGATTCCGGTCATGGTGTTGTCTTACCGAAGTCCCGCGGAACGGATCGTGCGTTGGCATCATCCGGACAAGGCAGTGTTGTCCCGCGCCGGCCGGGCACAGGCGATGCCGAGTGGACCGAACCCGGCCGGGTGGACCCGCTGGGCAGGGTTCCAGGGAACGCGACGGGCCCACCCGCGTCACGAGGTGATCACCCGATGGTGGTGACCGTCCCGTCGGTACGGTGCCGCACGTGCCGAAACCACTGATCGGGATCGTCCTCGCGCGCACCGGGAGGCTCGCGCCGCTCGGCGCGGCGCTGGACTTCGTCGCCGGCGCCCTGCCGTGGCCGGTGGAGGTGCTGGTGCACGACAGCTCCTCCACTCCCGAGGGCGCTCGCGCCGCGGCACGGGCGCTGGTCGACGCGGGCGTGCGGGCGGTGGTGACGCTGGGCGGCACGGAGACGCTGCCCGCGGTCGCCCGTGCCTGTACCGGGCGGGAGGTGCCGTGCGTGTCCACGACCCTGCCGTGGCAGGTGTTCGGCGCCGAGGTGTTCGACGACGAGCACCGGCCGGGATGGGCCTTCCACTTCAGTTGGGGCGTCGACGACATCGCCGAGGCGTTCGCCGACCTGTGGGAGCACCTGGGCGCCGCACGGCGGGTGGGCTGCGTGTGGAACGACGGCACGCAGGGGCAGGCGTTGCGGCGGTGGTTCAGGCCGGTGGCCGAGGCGCGCGGGCACGTGCTGGTCGACCTGGCCTACCGCGAGCACGACGACCGCCTGCCGGACCTGGCCGGCGTGGAGGTGGTGACCTCGGCGGCGACCGCCGCCGACCTCGCCGCCGCCGTCCGGCGCGGCCGTCCCGTCTGGTGACCTGCTCGCGCTGGCTGACCTACCCGTTCAGCGTCGCCGCGCACGACCGGCTGGACCGGGTCGCCACGATCGTGTACTGGACTCCCGAGCACCGCGGCGGCGCGGGTCGTGGGCTGGCCGCCGCCTACGAGGACGCGACCGGCACGCCGTGGGCACAACCGCTGGGCGTCGCGCACGCCGCGCTGGAGGCGGCCTGCCACGCCGTCACCGCCGCCGGCTCCCGCGCAGGCACGGCCGAGGTGCTGGCGGGACTCAGGCTGGACACCGCGGCCGGAACTCTCGACTGGGCGGGTGGCTCCGCGCCTGGCGTGGCGACGATCCCGCTGGCAGCGGGGCAGTGGCGGGCCGGAACCAGGCCCGAACTGGTGGTCGTGGACAACCGCCGCGCTCCGGCCGTGCCCGTCAGCGGGGAGCTGCTCGTCAGTCCGTCAGCGTGATGGTGAACCGGTAACCCACGTCCGCCCGGTCCGCCGCGGTCACCCTGGTGACCTTGGCCTCGCCGCGGGCGGTGGAGTACTTGCCGGTACCGCCGGTGACGGCCATGGCCGTGGGCTCGAAGCCGCCGGCGATCGACCTGTACTCACGCAGGCCGGACAGGTGCAGCTCGCCCTCCTGGAGGCGGAAGGTGGAGGTGCACTGCGTCGTCACCGCCGGTGGCACTGCCACGGACACCGACAGCACGCCGCAGTGCGAGAACCCCTCGCCCACCTTGGCCCGCCCCTGTCCGTCCGTGAGCTCACCGCCGCTGAGGAACCCGGCACCCACCGCAATGTTCGCCGGCGCCGACATCAGCGTCCGCTTGGCGGTCAGCTCGATCGTCGCCTGCCGCTGGCCGGCGTGGTCAGCGCCCACGAGCGTTCCGGCGAGCGCGAGCGCCACGAGCCACGGTTGAACCTTCACCACGTACCTCCGCGTCCGAAACGGGTTCCACCCGCTGACGCTAGCCTCGTTGTGCCATAGGCGATATCGATCGATGGGATGGCTTTCGTCCTCTATCGACAGTCCACTGGCCACGGTCCGCGCGTCTTCCAGCACCGTTTCGCCGGCGCGTTACACCTTGTGCTGGAACGAGATGCGCGGCAGGCGGTTCGGTCACCGCCTGTGGTGGACGGCTTCGGCGCCTGCCGTTGGTGCCCGTGGCCCAGCTGTACGCGCGGGACGTGCCTGCGGTATTCGGTACGCCGGTACATGTGGTTGTCCAAGCACCCGAGGCGTGGACCGTCACCGGGGCCGACCGCCGCGCTGTCAAGCGCGCACACGGTGTCGCCGCACGCCGTCTCGGCCTGCGTCAGCCGTTGCATGGTCGCGTCGCAGGTGCGGCCATGCGCGCGGTGCGCCGGCTCGGCGTGATGGTTGTGCCGCTGCCGCTGCAAAGGCACGGTGCCTTCGGCCAACGGGAGCCGTCGCTCGTGGTGGCAGCTGGGGCTGAGGCGCCAGCCAAGGGCTGATCCAGTTCTGCACGAAGACCGAGGGCCGGACACGTTGATCGTGTCCGGCCCTTTTCGACCGAACCGCCGTGAGCGATTTACGCCCGCAAGTGCCAGGCGCACAACAGATCGCCGAGCTAGACCACCCGAACCTTCTCGAGCTTGTGCTTGACGATCTGACCTTCCACGACCTCCCAGAGCGCGTCAGGATCGTTCGCCTTGGAAGTCAGTTCCTCCAGCCAGGCCTCTTTGCTCTCCCAATCCAGAGGAAGCCTCGACTTGGGCCACACACACGCAAGCTCATCCGCGAGACGCAGCCCCTCCTCCACAAGGTCCTTCCTGCCGCCGGCCGCGGCGATCAGAACGCTGTCCCTCATCTCAAGCACAGCCGGACGGTGGCCCTTCGCCTGTCGATCGACAGCAGTCGAGTGATACTCCCTGACAATTTGCCCCAACGAGGGCGCCTCGCCCAGAGACAGCTTGCTCTGATCATTCAGCCTGTCTGCCGCCGAACGGAATTCAGCTTCATGACGCGCGAATCGAAGGTGCTCCGGCTGTCCGGAAGAACTGAGCAGGCGCTGGTTGAGCATCAGCGAGATCACCGGAAAACCGCTGGTCAAAGCGTGAACATGCGCGGTGGCGAAATACTCGTCTCCCGACGTGGATCGCTCAAGGCAGATACCCTGAAGGACTGGACCAACCCGGCGAAGCAGGTGCATTTTGCGCCAAACATCGAATGCCGGAAATGCTCCGGCCCAATCCGACGTTACACGCCTCACTGTGGCCGCAGTGGATTTTGTCACGGATTCACCTCGATCGCGAGATTCACACCTGGGATATGCGCGGCATTGTGGTCGGCCTGCCTCTTGCCGATGTCCCTGCCGGGGTTCTTGATAACTTTGTAGTCTAAACTGTACCGGTGGTCGGATCGTACACGTCGGGACGAGCACTCCCCGCCGTACCCTATTTCGTAGAGCGTTGTGACTGGAGTTCCCATTGGCTGCAGCGCAAGCCGCCCACCGAGCTTGACGCCTCGAAGGCAGGCTCGGCGACGGTTGTGGTGCGATCGCTGGTCTGCACACCAGGATCATCCACCGAACGCAACGTTCGGTCGATCATTCGGCGTGCCCCCTCTTCAGGGGACAGCGACGTGCAATTCTCTGGTAACGGCCGCATGCGCCCCGTGCCCATACACACAAGCGGCATGACGAGCCCGAAACAGCGGTGCCACGCTTCGCTCTTCCACCCGGAGGAACCTCAAGGGGACAAGCCATGACCAAAAGTCGTTCCAGGCCACGCCGATTCCACGCCGCTGCGATCGCAAGCGCGATCACGGCGTTGGCGATCGTCGCGACCGTCAACTATGAGGTGACGACGCCGTCGAGCAGCTCCTTGAGGCAGCTCTGCCATTTGATACCGGTTCTGGGCTGACGGGAATCCCGGGCCTGCGTCGAGGCCAGCGAGGGCCACCTGGACCTGGTCATCATCGCCGGGTCGGCTGACCACGCAGGAACTGTGCGGCTGCAGGGAGTAGATCAGAGGCGGTGGTCGTCAGCCGCTCGCCGGATGAAGGCCGAGCATGGGCCACAACGGGCAGTCTGGGATACACATCCTGAACAGCGCATGGCTGGACAGCGCTATCGAGGACGACGCGCTACGGATGCGCTGGGAAGACGGGCATGCGGACACCGTTGTCGCGGAGATCCTTGCCCGCTCCGCCAGTTGCATCCCAGGAGTGTCGATCACGCGAAAGCAGGTGTCAGACCGAGTTCGCGAGATTCTGATGTCCTTCACCGCAATGGCCGCTGGGCCGGTGGAACCGGCGCTCCGGTCAGCAGCCGTGCCCAGCACCGTATGGGACGAGCAGGCGATGAGAGACGCGCTCGCCCGCAGCGAGATCGGTTCAGTATTCCGGCTTCTTCGGCGCCATGGCGTCTCGAAACGTCAGATTGCGACGCTCACTGGGCAGAATCCTTCGGAGGTGGCCGAGATTCTCAAGGGACGCCAGGTCGTGGATTACGGCGTCCTCACCAGGATCGCCGTGGGCCTGGGCGCACCCCGCGGACTCATGGGCCCTGCCTATGGCGAGACCACCACGTCGTGGGGGGCCGCAGTGGCGCGTGACGAATCGGAGTCCGCGAAGCGTCGGAAGTTCCTCGCGCATGCCGCCGCTGTGACCGTGGGTGCCGCCGTCTTCGGCGCCGACTCCGGGTCGTGGGCTTCTCGTCATATCAGCCAGCCGGCGCCGGGACATGTCGGTATGGCCGATGTGCGTCAACTCGAAGCCACGATTCGCGCTTTGCGCGAGCTTGACTACACGTACGGGCCTCGGTCCTGCCGCGATGCGGTGGTTGCGCAATTGTCGTGGGGTCAGCAGATGCTTCGGGCGCGCTCTTCCGCACTGGTCCGAAAGCGTCTTCGTGTCGCGCTCGCTGATCTGCGCAGCCTCGCCGGAGGAGTGGAGCAGCATCGGTTGGGACGTGAGATGCCCGGCGGAAGCGCCGGTCTCGCTCGACGAGCCGCGAGACGGACGGGCGGAGGGAGTGGCTCCTCTGTGGGGCTTGTGGTGCAAGGGCGGGATCAGGAGATGGCGGTCTGGCTGCAGTACCCGACCATCGAGTCGGCCAGTGGGCTCCTGCTTCCGATAGCTGTCGTATGCCGGCCACACCACCATGAACACGACTTGCGGCGGGTCTCCTGAACTTCGTCCGGCCCATGCGTTAGGCACCGGTTCCCAATTCCGATCGGGTTGGGAACCGGCGCCCACCCGCAGCGGACGGCCGGACGGAGACCAGAGTGTGCCGTGTGGACGGTGAGAAGCCTCAGAACGAGCCTCCAGACCACCATCGGCAGGCGTCCAAGAATCCGAGCGCTTGGTGCTGCAGCTTGGAGCATTGGTCCAGCTCGCGGCCTTAGCTGGCGAGGTCGTCAAGTTGTTGTCGTGATGTTGGAACGGTGGTGCCTGCCTGAAGCAGGCACCACCGCGCGACGGCGGCGGCGAGATACTCGGAGACGCCTGCGAGTTGGCCTGCTGCGCGGAACGCACGCGAGCACGACACTGAGTCTTGTATCCAGTAATCGCAGCTGCTGCTCAGCTAGCCTGCTGCGCATGACTGGCACCGCCACCCTCATCCCCGTCCGCCAACCCGGCGACCCCGATGGCTTTGCGCGGAGCGACAACCGCGGTGCTGGTCCTGGATGACCAGTCAAGCGCGAGCCGTCTGCTGCGACTTGCTCGGGAAGTAAGCACCCGAACGGGTGGGCGAGGCCATGACGCTCGATCAGACCAGTGTGGAACGCGGCCTGGCTCGAGTGGCGACCGCGTTTTCGGTCTCGCCGGACCGGCTGAATGCGGTGTTCTGCGAGACCGCCGGAGGATCTCTCTTTCCCATCAATCGGCGGTTCAGAGGACGGCGGTGAAGGTGACAGTGCCGCTGACGCTGGTCAAGCCCTGGGGGGTGAGGCAGGCGGTGAGATCGGTGGCGGGCAGGACTTTGGTCTGCACAACGGTTGCGCCTTGGAACAGCCCGTCCACCACGGTGCCGGTCAGGACGAGCACGGTGGTGCCGCCGGGTTTGAGGTTGACCTCGAAGCCACCTCGGACAGTGCTGCTGTGCCCGGTGTTCCAGTGGTAGGTCGAGGTGTTGGTGGTGGAGCCGGCCAGGCAGCTGAACGTACCGCTGACCAGTGAGGTGAAGGTCGCGCCGGTGATCTCGGGATGGCTGGGGGACACGCAGCCGCCCAGCGTGCCGGTGGCGTGAAAATCGATGTGTCTGGGCAGCAGCGTCATGCCGGGGGAGTAGGTGCCGACCTGGGTGCCCAGGGCACAGTTGACGTCCACCGCGGAAGCCGAAGCGGGCACGTGAAACAGTCCTGCGGCGCCGAGGAGCCCGCCGACCACGGCGACGGACAAGGAACGCAGACGCATGAGGATTCCTGTTCTCCAGAAGGTGATGAACGAATCCAGTCTTGCGATCCGTTCATTCGCTCTCAATCGGCTGAACGGCTTGTGGTGGAACACTGTCCGTGGGTGTCTGCAAGGAGTCGCACGTGGGCGGGATTATTCTTTGTGAAGTGACATCGATCTCGGTGGTGAAAGATGGAGCTGGTCGTTGTCATCGACGAAGGTTCTGTCACTTGATGTGGTCATCAGGGCAGCCTTGAGCTGGCGGATCGGAATCCCTGGCGAGTCCGAGTACCGGTGAATCCGAGAGGCGGTCGGGTCAGGCGAGCTGGGTGATGGTGATGTTGGCGGGGCCGCTGGTGCCGGTGACGCCTTCAGCGGTGAAGCACTGAGCCGGTGTGGTGTTGAGCAGCGCCGCGGTCATCACGACGGTGGCTCCGGTGAACCTGCCCGCGGTCACCGTGCCCTGGTAGACCACGACAACCTCGTTCGCGGGCCGCAGCACCACGAGCCCGACTGCGGCCACGGTGGTGGTCTCGCCGGTGTTCCATGTGATGGTCACGGTGATGGAGACGCCGCCGCCGAGGCAGGACACCAGGCCGTTGGCCGCGCTCGCGTACCCGCCGGAGGTGACGGTGGGGGATCCGGTGGAAACGCAGGAGTCGTACTCGGCGCTGGAGGTGATGGAGACGACCTTGGGTTGCGCGGTCACCCCTGGTTGGTACGTGTTGGCGCCGCTGCCCACACAGGACAGCAGCTCGGTCGCCGCCTGAGCCGCGGGCGCGCTGACCGCAACTCCGGCTGCCACCATCAACGCGACCACGGCGCCCGTCAAGGACCGTCGCACCATTGACAACAACCCTGCCGTTCTCATCGCCCTCATCAAAGCACTCCCCACATCCGGGACATGACCGGATCACACTGTAAACCCGCAATGGCGCGCCAAATGGGGGAAAAGCGATGACACTTTCCGTATGTGTTCACCCGGCGAATCCGTCCATTTCGCTGCCGCGCGATCCGAGTCGCATGGAAACCGCGTGGACGATGGACGCCGCCACGCCGTTCACGGCGAACACTGACCCGTGCGGATCACTCAACAGGCTTCGACTCGGTGATCGACCTGCCGATCTGGTCAAAGACTGGAGATCAAGTAGTACCTCGACGACGCCTGCTCGCTGCGGCCGCGCTGGTGGCGCGGGCCCGACATCGGTGTCCGAGGTCGTCGGCCACCTGGAAGACCTGGGGCGTGCCGCGCCGCGAGCGCCACCTGGGCAGGCGACGCGAGCGCTACCTCGCGGACGACGACGGGCGGCTGCGGACGTGGCTGACCAAAGCCCGCCTCAACACAGCCTTCGCCGAGGTGGCCGGGCGGGGCGCCGACCTTCTCGGCGCCTCTGCCCTGGCCGGAGGACCGCGCCGATGTCCCCCCCGACGCCCGACACCTGCTGCGCTAGTCCTTCCAGGGCATCTCGTCGCGCAGGCCTTCGTTGATGGCGAAGGCGTTCTTCACTGCGGCCTTGAGCGCGCCCTCCACCCAGCGGCGGTGGCGGCGGTCGCACGCATCGTTGGCGAACCACACCCGGCCCACCGGCCGGATCACGTCCTCGTAGAAGCCCTCGCTCATCTCGAACGCGCGGAACAACGGGCCGATGCCGCACGCGTACCAGTCCAGCGCCCAGTCCTTGTAGACGCCGAACTCGAAGGTGTCCCGCGCCTCCGGGTGGATCTTGACCAGGTCCTCCAGCGCCTGCTGCACGCTCTCCTCGCCGGCCAGCGGCGTGTAGGGCATGCTGTCCTGCTCCCAGCAGTAGGACGCGATCATCACGCCCTTGCGGTAGCGGGTGTCCTGGCCGGCCGGCGGGTAGACGATGTTGCGGATGGCCAGGTCGGTCACCGTGAGCCCGTGTGTGATGCCGTACGCGCTCTCCCACCACCGTTCGCTGAACTGCATGAACAGCTTGTGCGCGCGGCCGTAGTAAGTGTTGCGGATCGCGTACCACTTGTCCGGGTCGAGGCCCTGGATCTCCATGTGCCGCAAGGCCGCGAACGGCACGGTCACCACCACCTCGTCCGCGGTGACGGTGTGCGATCGGCGGCCCGAGCGGTCGTGCACGCGCACCCCGTTCTCGTCCTGGTCGATGCCGTGCACCTGCGCGCCGAGCCGGATGTCGTCCATCAGGTACGGCTCGAACGCGCGAGGCAGTGAGTCGGCTCCGTCCACGATGTAGACGAGGTCGCCGAAGACGTCCTCGTAGTAGTGGGAGAACCACTCGACGAGCGAGAAGTGGTAGCGGCCCTCGAGGTTGAACAGCGGGCCGAGCATGGACAGCGCGCCGTCACCGAGCCCGCGCTCCTTGAGGTAGCCCAACAACGTGTACTTGTCGTAGTCGACGAGGATTTTCTGCCAGGCCTTGTCCGGGCCCTCGCTCTCCATCACGTCGATCAGCGGCTGCACGGTGTGCCGGAGCAGCTCGTGCGGCGCCTTGTCGGCCTCTGCCGTCGACAGGTCGAAGCTGAACGAGGCCGCGTCGAAGTCGCGCCGCCGCACGCCTTTGCCCTGCAGGTAGATGAACGTGTCCTCGTCGTACATCGGAAAAGGCTTGGTCGCCAGGCCGAACTTGTCCCTGATGAGCCACTGCACCAACGGGTGCTGCTCCGGGAAGCGCATCGCGCCGAACTCGCCGTACATGTCACCCGCGAACCCCCGGTGGGTGAGGACGCGCCCACCCAACCGGTTCTGCCCCTCCAGGACGGTGACCTCGTGCCCGGCTTCCTTGAGCAGCAAGGCCGCCGTCAAGCCCGCCATCCCGGCACCGACCACCGCGACCCGGCGCTTGGGCGCCGAACTCTCCGGCAACCCGTCCTTCAACAGATCGAGCACGTCTACAGCCATGACCGAACCCCTCACACACCGTCGTCATCCTGAGCTGGTAGGAGAGGCGGCCGTCCTCGATTCGACCGTACTGCCGGATCAAACGCCGGACTACGACACGATGGAGTGGTTCGCGGTGCCGCTTTCCCGTCGTGCGACGCGGCCGGCAACCGCCCGGCCAGTCCTAACCCAGAACGCCTCGACGGGCCCGGTCAGACATCGTTCCCGAGCTCCGATCTGGTCGCTGTTCCCGCTCAGCAAGCACTACTTGGACTGGCCCCACGACAGCAGCCTCTGGGCTCCGCCGTCGGTGTCGCCTGCCGTCTTGGCTTTGACGGACTGGCGGCCGGCTTGCCAGCGTTCGGTTTCGGTGCGGTAAGGGCGGGCGTAGGCCCATTCGTCGAGCAGGGTGCGGTTGAAGTTTTCGCCTTTGCCGTTGGTCTGGGGCCGGTAGGGGCGGGTACGTTTGTGCGTGATGCCCGCGTCGGCGAGGGTGTCGCACCAAAGTGGTGAGCGGTAGCACGAGCCGTTGTCGGTGAGCATCCGCTCGACGGTGATTCCTTTGGTGCGGAAGAAGATCTGCGCTCGCCACCAGAACGCGGTGGCCGTTTCCTTCTTCTCGTCGGACAGGACTTCGCTGTATGCCTTGATGTCGACGTGCACGAGCTCGCCGGGCTTGGCGCGTTCATAACGGCGAATCGGCTACCCGGTCGCGCGGTCCACATGGCAGAGCCGGGCCGGTCAGCGGTGCGTCAGCGTGAGTGATCGAGGGCCTCCTGCTAGCCGTGCGGATGTCGCAATCCCCACCGAACCCGGAGGCCCTCCCTCATTCCAAGATCATCCGACTACGCCGGCGGAACTCGGTCCCGCCGCGGACGCGGCGGCGTTGACGCTGCTGGGTGAGCCGTTCAATTTCGCCTCGAGGGTCGGTTCGTCCAGCACGTGACGCCGGTGCGCGGCCGCGAGAACGGATCCGCAATCCGATCGGCCACGCTTTGGCCGATGTGTGCGCCCGGCCCTGGCGGGTCGAGTCGCTCGACGTCGCTGCAGTGTTCGCGGCCAAGACCGTCGCTGCCTTCGCAGCCCGCACACGCACGTCGACCGGACACCGGCTCGGGTCGAGCAGCGCCTCGCCTGGTAACGCGACGTTGTTCAGGTCGTCGACGTCGTCGCTGAGCAGCTGCCAGCCCAGGCAACGCGAACGGCATTGCCCGCTCCAAGGTCAGCCTCGACCCGACGCTCTTGCTGCAGAGCGCGTGCGGCGCGTACGCGGCGTTCGGCGTGACGTGGGCGCTGACCCGGCAGATCACCGGCCTGCTGACCGGGACCGCGGGCTGACCGCCGGCTTTTCCGGAAACCCGGAGTGATCTCGGTCGCCGTCGCTAGGCTGTCGGGAGTGATCGAGAGGGGGACTCGATGGGCACTTTCCAGGCGGATCTCGCGGACATCGAGAACGGGATCCGCAAGGACATCCGGCCGGCGGTGGAGCACTTCACCCAGCTGGTGAAGGACGTGGAGAAGATCGAGGACCACCCGGCCACCACGGTGATGGGAGGCGGTCTCACCGTCATGCCCGCCAGTCTCGTGATCATCCCGTTGTACGGGGTGGTGAGCGCGGCGCTGGTCGAGGGCCAGCGCGCGGCCGTGCGGTCGTTGGAGGAGTTTCACGAGGCGTTGGAGGACGTGGTGCGGACCTACCGCACGGTCGAGGAGGCCAACGCGGAGAGCTTCCGGGGGCAGCCGTGACCAACAGCGTCTCCGACTACAACCTGGACCCGACGTTCACCGAGGCACTGCGAGGAGCCTTCCCACTGCTGGCGGTGATGGCCACCTGGGTGCACTTCCTGGCCGTCGAGTCCAGCGACCCGTTCGAGCGGAACAGGCAGGCCTTGCAGGGGCTTCCGGTCCAAGGCGTTGCCCACGAGGACTTCTTCCGCGTGCCGATGCTGCTCAGCGGTCAGCCCCTGGACGAGGTCGGTGCGGTGTACGAGGCGCTCGTGCGCAACAGCCGTGAGATCGACGACGGCATGGAGAACTTCCAGAGCGGCTGCACCAACACCTTCCGCAACTGGACCGGTGCGGCGCAGAAGGCGTGTGCCGACTACGGCGGCGCCCTGATGGACTACGTCAACGACGAGCGCGACCGGGGCACCAGGCTGGCCGCCACGGTGCTCGCGTACGGCAGCATCATCAAGGCGGCCCGCGAAGACTGGCTGAAGATCGCCAACCAGTTCATCGATGCGCTCGGGCAGAAGGTCGAGGAGGACCGGGCGTCCGATCAGAAGGTCCTGATCACCGCGCTGGGCGCGCTCGCGGGCGTCGCGTTGGCTGTGGTCACCGCTCCGGCCTCCATGGTGGCGGGGACCTTCGTGGCGGCCGCCGGCTCCGCGATCGCAGACGTGGGCGCCGAGGCGGCGAAGGAGTCGCTCGGCGGCGAGTCGTTCGCCGACATCGCCCACAACTACCTCGCGGTGTGCCGTGAGCTGGAGGAACGCCTGACGGGCGCGATCACCACCGAGGTCGCGGACAAACTGGCCCAGTTGAACGAGGTGCGACCGGCACCGCCGCCGGCACCGTTGGACATGGACGAGTTCGACCGGAACCCCAAGGGCCAGCTCGCGCCCGAGCACCCGACGCCCGGCGTCGAACAGTGGTTGGACAAGAAGGAGAAGCAGGCTCAGCAGGCCGAGCCGTCGAACATCTCCGCCCGACTGGGCTGACGGGGGGCAGCTCGCGATGGCCGCCTTCGAGGACGAGTTCCGCGAGATGCACGTGCGCGCGTTGCGGCGCAACTCGGCGAAGGTCATGGCGGACACCTTGGCCAGAGCACGGGAGATCACCGGCACGGCGAGCTCGCCGGACGGGTCGATCACCGTGGTGGTCGACTCGACCGGCATGCTCACCTCGCTCGACCTCGGCACGTCGCGGCACGCCAACGCCACGCTCACCACACAGGTCACCGCCGCGATCCAGAAGGCGGCGGCGCGAGCACGTGCCGAGGTGCGCAACCTCTACGCGACGCTGGTCGACGGCGGCGTGATCGACGAACTGCCGGACTGGCTGCCGGAACCGCCGCACGTGACACCTCCACCGGTCGCGCCACCCGCCCAGGAAGAAGAACCGCCCGAACCGAGGCTGTCAGAGGACGCCTGGTAGCGAGTCTTCAGGTGTCTGCTCGGGTCTTGACGTCGTCGGCAGCGCACCTGCGGATCGCTGGGACCCGGCAGAACTCGGTGCGCTGGAGGAACAGTCCGCGCGGCCGCCGAGCTGGGTCGGCGGGTTCCTGGACGGTGACGTCGGTGCCTTCGACACCGAGGCGTTCGGCCTCAGCGGCAGGAAGCGGAGCTGATCGACCCGCAGCACCGCCTGCTCCTGGAAGTGGCGTGCACGTGCTGCCGACACTGGTTCATCTCTCAGCCGCCCGAGGCCGTACCCGGCGAGCGCGGTGGCTGCCGCTGCGCCGATGCTCCCCAACGCCCACCACGCACAAGGTCGTCACGCTCGCGCCGCAACCGCACCAGTACTCCCGCGGTCGTCCGGAATGCGGATCACAGTCGGCGACCGACGACAGCTTTCGGAACGGGGTCGCCGAGTTCATGCCGGCACCTTGACGACGAGCGCTCCGGGGTTCACCTCGACCTTCAGTGACCTGGTTGTCCCGCAGACTTCTCCGTCGACCTCGAACGGCTTGGTGCGGCTGCTGCGCAACTCCAAGCGTCGGAACCGGAACCGCTCCACCGCCGGCCCGTCCACCCGGCGGGAACCGATCAGACGTCCCGCCGTGACCAGCCAACCCCTGGTGTGCACGTCACGCAGCAACGCCAGGTCCAGGAGCCCATCGGCGGGATCTGCCTCCGGCAGGAGGGAAACCCCGCCCTGCAAGGCGCCTATGTTGCCGACGACCGCCCCGAGGACGCGGCGGGTCAGCCAGGGGCCGTCGTCCAACCGGACAGTCACCCGGCTGGCGCCCGACCTCAGACCCTTGAGGACCGCTGGTACATATGCGGGCCACCCCAGGAGGCGCTTCATCCTGGGCGAGGTGTCGCGGACCATCTCCGCGTCCAGACCGATCCCACCCATGCCGACGAAAGGGCGTCCGTCCAGCAGGCCCATGTCGACGCGGCGGTCCGCCCCGTCGAACGCCGACGTGACGGCGTCCTCCACCTCACTGCCGATTCCCAGGTTCCGGGCCACGAGGTTCCCCGTGCCGATCGGCACGATTCCCATCGCCACCCCGGTGTGCGCCAACCCGGCGGCCACCGCGTTCACCGTGCCGTCTCCACCACACGCCAGGACCAGCCGCGGGTGGTTGCGCAGGGCGAGTGCCGTCACCCCCGTCCCGGCATCGTCACGGGTGGTCTCGAACCACTGCGGCTCGCACCAGCCGCGGTCCCGGGCGGTACGGGATACCAGGTCCCGCAATCCGGAGTGGTCCACCGCGGCGACCGGATGAACGACCACTGCCACACGAAGCCTGTCACGCCATGGATCCACCCGAACCGCCTTCACGAGGTTGACAGCGGATCGGATGCCCGGCGAGAGGCGAACATACACGTGAACGCGACACGCAAAGCGCTGTGGACCCGGCCGGGCCGGTTCACAGTCACGCCCCATGTCGCCGGAGCGAGTGCGGCAGGGGCTGGCCCCGCATTGCTGTACTTGTCGATCAAGCCATGTCGATGGGGGAGATGTCGTGGCCGCACAGGGGCGCGCAGGGCCGGTGACGCCGGTGGTGCAGCGGAAGGCCTGCGGTACCTGAGCCCAGACCGAACCCGGCTGGGGTGCCTGCCCGCAGTCCGGGCAGCGGTCGGCGAGCGAGCACCGATGCCGGGCGCAGGCGAACGACCCGCCCGCTCGCCACCACAGCTGCCACCGTCCGCCGGACTCGGCCAGGCAGTGCGGGCAGAACCAGGTGCCTCCATACGCGGCTCGACCCGATCGCATCGTCGGATTTCCACATCTTCTTGGCCTCGGTGCGACTGGAGTTCCCGTCGTCGACAGTGGAGTTCGTGTTGCTGTGAGCGGGACCTGATTCAACCCAGACGTACGTGATGTGCCCGCCAGTGCTTGCTATTGGCGTGAACATCCCCCTTTCCCTCCGGCAGCATGCCCACGGGCTTCCGACGGTGTCCGCGAGGCGCCGCTCACCCTGCGTGCCTACAGCCGCATCCGTCGGACGACCTGTGCAAGCCGCCGGTCATCGGGGCCGATGTCGAGGTAGAACAACGCCTCGTCCGCCGCCGTGTCGTCACCACCCCAGCGGACGATGTTCCCGAGGTCCGCGATGATGCCCCGGATCGCCTGCACCTGCGGCGGGTGGAAACCGCCCCGCGTCCCGACCGGGTGGTGTCCTGGACGAATTCGCACAGCCGTTCCCGAAGCCAGGTTGGATTCCGGCAGCCACCGCTGGACGCTCGACGGCGAGTGCCAGCCGACGACGTCGCCGTCGTGCAGTTCGTCCACCTCGCAGTGGAACCGGTGCACCAGGTGCACGAGCACGGCTGCCGGCGCGCCCAAGCGGATCTGGACGCCCGGCAGCGGTGCGCCCGGCACGAGTCGCATGTGGACGTTGCCGCGGTCGTCGGCGACCTTCTCCATCTCCCACCCGTTGCGCGACGGCGTGCCGGTGCGCACTCGCCCGTGCCGCTGCTCCGCGGCTCTGACCAGCTCGTCCAGTTCGGACGGACCGGTGGCAGCACTCGCCGCGGTGGTGGGCAAAGCGGCCGCGACGCCCGCCGCGGCCGTGGCGAGGAGCAGCGTCCGGCGTTGTACTCCGGTCACGTCGAATCCTCTCTCATCTGTGTCGGGCGATGCCGTTGTACTTGTCGAGGACGTGGTAGAGCGCCATGCGCTGGCCGGCGTGCTCCCTCGCTTCGCTGTCCCAGCCTTGGTAGCGCCGCAGGATCTCGAAGATCTCCCACTCCATGTAGTCCAGCGCCATGGGTCGCAGCACCGCTTCGCCTTCGGGTGGGTTCTTCCCACCGGGTTTGCCGTCGACGGCCCACAGGTGCAGCAGCGACACCGTGCGGAGGGCATGCGCCTCGTCGTTCCTGACCTCCTGCCACGCGGCGTAGAGGTGGTCGTCGTTGTCCGGATCCCGGATCACGCCGGTCACGAACTCCCGGTTGATGCAGTGGTTCCACGCCCGCAGGGCCGCCTCACCGAAGATCTGCGCGATGCCGGTCGACGAGTCCCGCTCGCCGACGCCGGTCTTGTGGTAAGCCTCGACCGCCGCGTCCTTGGCGTGGTCCTCGATGCCGATGTGCCGCATCTCCCAGTACGCCGACGCCTGGATCAGCGCCTTGCGCATGTTGTACCGGTTCGACAGCTCGGTGATCAGGGCGTCGTGCGCCCGCACCGTTGTCTGGAGGCACTCCTGGTGCGAATGGGTCCGCACGCCACCGTCGTTGGGAAACCCGATCGACTCCATGTACCTGCCGACGTCGAGCTCGAGGTTCGCGTACAGGTCGGCCGGCAGGAGGGTGTCCGGGACGACGGCCCTCGGCGGGTTGAACGAGCTCTGCCCGACGTCGCGGCCGGAGGCGATGTTGACGTCGATCTCGATCCGGCCCTCGCCGGAGCCGAGCGTCCGCGTGACGATCTGGTCGTACGCCCAGTCCGCCGGCAGCGGATAGCCCAGGTTGCCGGAGAAGCCCGAGGACATGTCCGACACGAAGCTCGCCGAGGAGTGCCCGGCCGACGCGACCCGCGAACACACGTTGCGCGGGCCGTAGATGCCCACCACATAAGGGTTTCCGGCGTCGGCAATGGCGTCGTTGATGCCCTTGAAGTGGGGGAGGATGCTGGCGGTGACCTCCCCGTCGAGCGCGTCGAAGTCGACCGCGAAGAAGATCCGCGTGCCGGTCTTGAAGCCGTGGTCCAGAGCCGCGTTCATCGCCGCGTACCCCGCGGCGCGCCCGGCCGCGTAGTTGAACCCCGACGCGTCCCGCCCGGAGGTTTGGTAGATCGGGAAGCACGCCAGGCCGTTCTCGGCGATGGTGCTCAGCTCGCCCGGCTGGATCGGTTTCTCCGGCAGGAAGGTCTTGCTCAGGGCGGTGAGGTACCGGCCGACGTACTTGACGCCCTGCGCCCGCAAAGTGGCCGCGCGGGCCGCCGTGATCCTGGTGACGCCGTCGCACGCCTCGCCGGTGCGGCTCTGGTCGCCGTAGGACACGAGCAGGGACGCCCAGGTCGGGAAGTCGGCGGTGGCGTTCAGCGTGAGCCGCGCGAACGACTGGAACGCGCCCACCTCGTCGGCGAGCGCCGCGTCGAACGTTCCGGTGAAGCCCACGGGTCGCTTGTTCAACAGCATGGCCGCCGAGAACAGCCACACCCAGATGCCCGTGCTGCCCCGTCCGACCGTCTGCTGCCGCAGACCTGCCTGCGTGCCGGGACCGAACACCCCGTTGGCGGTGCCGTCGGCCATCCCGAGCTCGTACTGGATCGCGTACAGCAGCGACTTGGCCACGTCGCGGGAGTGGTGGCCGTCGCAGGGGACGGCGAAGAAGTCACGCCGGCCGATGTAACGGCCGTTGAGCCACTGCTGGATTTCGCGCACCGTCGCCGAACCCGAGCCGACCACCACGTAGGCGTCCATGTTCAGCAGGCCCTTGAACACCTTCGGCGTGAGGTCGCTGCCGGGGAACGCCGTGGCGAGGCCCATGTCCGCCTTGAGCGCGGTCACGGCCGCCTGCACGCGCGGGCTGTAGGTGCCGCTGATGCCGTCGCCGTCGTAGCCCTTGCAGTACAGCGCCGACTGGATGATGCGGCAGAAGTTGTCCGACGGCACGGTGCCGAAGTTCAGCTTCGGGTACTTCGACGTCAGCGCGGCCAGGGTCGACGGGCCGAAGCTGTTCGACAGCGGCGACAGACCGAGCTCCAGCTGCACCGCGCGGGTGAGCGCGTGCATGACCTCCCACTTGGTGCGGCCGTCCTCCGCGACCGTCATCCCGATCCGGCTGCCGTACGCCACGTTGACGAACTGCTGGGCCCGTCTGACCAACTCGTCGGCCACGGCCTAACCGACCTGGATCTCGTCGGTCTTGTCGTTCCAGCCGAACTCCCGGAAGTCGGAGTAGATCCCGCCGGCGCGCAGGAACGCCTGCTGGTCCGGCAGCGCGGTGCGGTAGTTGACCAGCGTCGCCCCGCCCTGGATGCGGTTCAACGCACCGCTGCTGGCCTGGTCGCGGAACCCCCAGTCCGCGAGCTTCTTCCTACCCGGCTCGTTCCACTGCAGCCGCCTGCCGTTGTGGTTGATGTCGGCCCACAGGCAGACCCACGTGTACTTGCAGTCCTCCACCTTCGCGGCGCCGACCTCACCCGTGGCGGCGGCGAGCTCCTGCGGCGTCCGGAAGCAACGGACGTCGTCGAGGGTGAGCTCGGCGCACACCCGCGCGTCCTCCCAGCTCTCGGCCAGGTTGATGGTCCGCCCCTCGAACGACGCCCGCACCCCCGGCGCCGCCGGGGCCGCGCCGGCCTGGACCGGGACCGCGGCGACGACCCCGACGACGGCGGCGACGGCGACTCCACACCTGAGACTGAACTTCCCGAACACGATCTCTCCTCGCTGACGGTCTGATGTGGTGCGAACCCGCTGCTGTCAGCAGCCCTGACGGCCGCTGCTGATCCCGTGGCGCGCGCCGCCCCAGTCGATGTAGCCGATGGCGGCCACGCAGCGGCTGGCCGTGCCCGTCACACCCCTGGGCCCGGCGTGGTAGCGGTAGTTGCCCAGGTCCGGGGTGGACGAGCGGTCGATCGTGCACGGCCTGCCCTCGCCGCTGGTCTCGACGCATCGGAAGATCCGGACGTAGGTCGGTGCGGCGACCCCGTAGGCCGCACCCCGGTGGTAGAAGCAGGCGCTGTTGGTGCCACCGTCGGAGTTGTTGTAGAAGATCGTCAGCTCGCCGACGCCGCTGATGGTGTCGCTGTAGCTGACGGTTCCCGAGCACGACACCGCCGCGTTCGCGGGTGTCGCCGACACAATGCCCGCGCCCACCACCACGGCGGCCAACGGCAACGCGGTCCACAACGATCGTGCTGCTCTCCCGATGAGACTCATCGCTTCTCCCCTTCGCAACGGTTCTGGGTCCGGTGTGCCGCGAACTGTGCCGGGCGGTGCTGCACCGTCACGGAAATCTCACGGAAAGTCACTGGTCGGCGTACCGTTGGCGGCGGGGAGGGACAGCGGGATGCCAGATCTTCGGTTCGGGGTTCTCGGACCTGTCATCGTGTGGAGGGGATCGGAAGCGGTAGGACTCAGACCGGGAAAGAGCAGTCAGGTTCTCGGACTGTTGTTGTTGCACGCGAACAATCGTGTGGATCGCGACCAGATCATCGAGTGCGCCTGGGGGCCGAAGCCGCCCCGGAGCGCCCTCAACCTCGTGCAGAAGTGCGTCGGCGACCTGCGCCGCTCGCTCGGCGCCGACGGCGGCGTGCTGGAGACGGTGGGCTCCGGGTACCGGCTGCGGGTGGCGCCGGACCAGCTCGACAGCGCCGTGTTCGCGCAGAGCCTGACGCAGGCGAGGACGACCAGGAACGACGGAGACCTCGCCACCGCGTGGGAACGGCTGTCGCAGGCCGTGGCGCTGTGGCGGGGACCAGCGTTCAGCGGAATCGACACACCGGCGGCGGAGACCGAACGCATCCGCCTGGAGGAGTACCGCCTCGCGGCCCTCGAGGACCTGGCCGAGCTGGACCTCCTGCGCGGTGAGCACGGACTGGCCGTCGCCGAGCTGTCGCGGCTCGCGATCGAGCACCCGTACCGGGAGCGGGTCCGCGAACTGCTGATGATCGGGCTGTACCGCGGTGAGCGCCAGGCCGATGCCATCGCCGTGTACGAGGACATCCGCCGGCTGCTCGCCGACGAGCTCGGCGCCAATCCCGGTCATCGCCTTCAACGCGTGCACGCCCAGGTCCTGCGGGCCGACCCGGCGCTCGACCTGGTCAGCGCCATCCGCGAGCCCGAGGCGCACCAGCCGCGCCAACTCCCGCCGGACATCGCCGACTTCACCGGTCAGGAGGCAGCGCTGAGCGCGGTGCACGACCTGCTCACCGGCGGACAGCTGCCGGTGGTGGTCGGCGCCCCCGGCACCGGCAAGTCGATGCTCGCCGTCAGGGCCGCGCACCGCGTGGGTGAGCTCTTCCCGGATGGTCAGCTCTACCTGGACCTGGCGGGGACGTCGGCCGCGCCGAGAGATCCCGCGGCGCTGCTCGCGGAGCTGCTGCGCGCGCTGGGCGTGACTGACGCGGTGATGCCGGACAGCCTGCACGAACGTGCAGGCCTGTACCGCTCCCGGCTCGCCGGACGCCGGGTGCTGCTGCTGCTCGACGACGCCGCCGGGGCGGGGCAGGTGCGGCTGCTGCTGCCGCCGTCGGGTGGGTGCGCTGTGCTCGTGACCAGCAGGCGGTGGCTCCCCGACCTGGAAGGCGCACATCACGTCGAGCTCGACGTCCTGCCTCCCGCCGACGCCCGCACACTGCTGGCACGGGTCGGCGGCGCCCACCGGATCGAACGCGAGCCCGAGGCGTCGGACGCGATCGTCCGCCTGTGCGGGTACCTCCCGCTGGCCATCCGGATCGCGGGGGCGCGGCTCGCCAGCCGCGGCGCGTGGACGTTGGGGGTCCTGCGCGAGCGGCTGGAGGACGAGTCCCGCCGGCTGGCTGAGCTGCGCGTGGGCGACCTCGACGTGCGGGCCAGCTTCCAGCTGAGCGTGCGGCAACTGCCCGAGGCAGCCGGGCGGGCGTTCCGGCTGATGGGCCTGCTCGGTGCCGAGACCCTGCCGGGCTGGGTGGTCGGGCCGCTCATCGGCGAGCACGACGCCGAGGACGTGCTGGACGCCCTCGTGGACGCCAACCTGCTCCGGCTGGTCGACACCGACGCCGCAGGGCAGCCCCGATACCGGCTGCACGACCTGCTGCGCACCTATGCCGCCCGCGCGGCCGCCGACCACTACTCCGAGACCGAACGCCGCGCCGCCGTGCAGCGGTTGCTGGGTGCGTGGCTCGCACTGGCCGAACAGGCACGCGACCTGTTCCACCCCGCCTTGTTCCAGCACACCCCTGGACGATCGGACCGCTGGCAGCCGGGCTACGCGGTGGCCGACCCGGTCTCGTGGTTCGACGTCGAGCGGGCGACGTTGCTGCGCGTCGTGGAGCTCGGCGCCGAGTGGGGACTGGACGAGCTCGTGTGGGAGCTCGCGCTGGCGTTCGTGCCGTACTACGACCACCGCAGCCTCTACCAGGACTGGCGGCGCAGCCACCGGATCGCCCTGGAAAGCACCCGTGCCGCGGGCAACGCGCACGGCCAGGCCGCGCTGCTGCAAGGTGTCGGGCAGGTGCACATCTACCTCGACGAGCTGGACGAGGCGAGAACGGCGCTGGAGGAGTCCCTGCGGCTGTACCGGGATCTCGGCGACCGGCGCGGAGAGGCCCTCGCCCTGGCAGGTCTGTCCACCGTGTGGCGGGTGCTCGAGCGGAACGACCTCGCCCTGCGGTGCGCCGGCGACGCGCTGACCCTGGCCGACCAGGTCGGACTGCCGCCCATGCGGGCCCAGCTGCGCAGCTCGATCGGGTTCATGCGGTTCCAACAGGGCCACGGTTGCCACGCCGGCGCCGTGATCGCCGACGGGCTGCGCATCGCGCGGGAACTCGGCGACCGGCACCGGGAAGCCGTGATCCTGCGGACGATGAGCCAGTACCGCCAGCACTGCGGCGACAACACGGAAGCGCTGCGCTGCCTCGTCCAGTCGCTGACCATCTTCAACGAGATCGGCGACGAGCGCTGCGCCGCCTACGCCGAACAACGCATCGGCAGCGTGTACGCCGAACTCGACGACCTCACCCGAGCAGGCCCCGCACTTGAAACCGCCGCCGGTGTGTTCCGCCGCAACGGCGACCGCCGCAACGAGGCCGAGTGCCTCCAGGTGCTGGGAGAACTGGAACTCCGGCACGGTGCGGCGGATCACGCCGACCGCCACCTCGACCGCGCACGCCACCTCTGGCAGACACTGGAACCGGTGCCGCCCGCACCGGTCACTCGATGAACGCGCGTGAGCCCCGACCAGTGCGTCGAGGCGCACGAGCTTGGCGAGCTGTACGCGGTTCGAGCGCTCGACGTCTCCGAACACGCCCGCGGTGTGGAACGCGGTGCCACGCAGGAACTCAACCTGCTGCTGGCCGGTGATCAGCTGCACCGCGACGTGCTCGGGTTGATCACCGCTGCCGGAGGCGGTGTGACGCTGGACGACCTGGAGCACCTCGCCGGACAGTCGCGGTTCGACATCGAGCCACTGCTCGGGGACGGCCTGCGGTGACCGGAATTTGGCCGCTCACTGGGCCGGCGAGGTGCAAACGCTCATCAGGCAGAGCCCACCGCACCTGGAAAGCACGATGGGCGCGGTCGCGGAGGCGCTGGCCGCCGGTGACGACCACGAACAGGCCGGGACGATCGTGGGCCGGATCAGCAACCGGGTCGCGCGGGCCTGCCGATGTCGACACAGACCACGGCAAGGTGATCGGCCGGATCGATCAGCGTGAGGTGTGATCGAAGCCCGCGGCCACCATCAACCGCTGTACGCGCGCGCTCGGCCTTGTCGCGCTTGGCGAGGACGGCTGGAGCGCCTGCTCGAGCAGGCGCTGCCGACCGGTTGGTCTCACCTCGGGATGCTCGACGGTGGCGCGCTGGTCCGGAACGGTTGATCGCAGTGCTTCCAGTCGCGGAAGTCCTGGTGCCGGCTCCACGCCCGGCGCGCCGCCTGGATGTTCCACTCGGGGTCGTACGCCTGCCGCTGCGTACCGCCCAGCTCCGCGAGCAGCTTGTCGGAGAGCTGGAAGACACCCCAGTTGCGGGTTCCGTTGGTGTTGGTCAGCACGTACAGCGGGTCGAGGTAGGACTGGCAGCGGGCGATGCCGACGGCCCTGTCCGGAACCTCGGGGAAGACCTCACGGATGCGCCGCTCGACCTGCTCGGGGGGCCACGTGGCCATGCTGACCTTCTGGTCGTAGAGCGCGCGTTTGGTGGCTTCGTCGACCACGCCGCGAGGTTGCAGGTCGGCGAGCACCTGGAACGCGGTGACCCGGCGCAGTGTCGCCGGACCGAAGTCACCGTCGACCTCGATCTCGGCCCCGGCACGGGACAGCAGCGCCTGGACCTCGCGCGCGCATTCGTCGTGCTGGCCCATGCTCACGACTGGTGGGCAGGCGGAGGACAACAGCAGCGGGCCGCCCACCGCCGGTGGCCCGGTCTGCCTGCCCGCGCTGAGGAGCGACATGGTCACGCCGCCCACCACGAGAACGAGCGCTGCGACACCGATCACCGCGAGCCGGCGCCGGAGGCGGGAGCGATGCGGTTCCTCCGGGGGTGTGTTCTCCGGGGGCGTGTTCTCTGGCGGCGTGTCGACATCGGGTTCGGGTTGTCCACGCCGCACGGCATCCGCCAGCACCCACAGCCGGTGCAGCTCCCGCAGCTCCTCCTGGGTCGCGCCGCATTCTTTGGCAAATCGCTGAATCGAACCGTAGTCGGTTGGAATTTTCGTGCCGCTGCAATAGCGATGCAGGCTCGAACTGCTGACACCGGTTCGTTTGGCCAAAGACTCGTAACTGCGTTCCGTGCGGTTCTTGAACGTCCGCAGCAATGCGGCGAGTCTTTCCACCTCGGCTGTGTGCATGCAGCCCCCCCGCCTGGTCCTCGTGCATCCCACGCCCATCCCACCAGGTCCTGAGCCTGTGCACCCCAGCGCCTCAGGGCCCGTCCCACCGTCCCAGATTACCGCAGCCCCTTGCTCGCCGACGTTTCTTCACTGAAGTCTCTGCGGTGCGGTCAGTCGACCGGAAGACGATTTCGATCAATCAATTGAGGGTGATCTTCATGAAACTCGCTCCCGTTCTGTTCGGGCGCCAGGCTGTCATCGCGGCGGCCGCAGGAGCACTCCTGCTCGTTGCTCCGCTCGCGGTGAGCGCGGACATCGGTCCGGAACCGGCGGCACCGGAGCCGAGCCGTTCGGCCCAGGCGAGAACGGCGGCGCCGAGCACGGGCCCGGTGGCGGCCGGGGCGAACTGCGCAATCGGCAACCACTGCTTGTTCTGGGGCACCGTGTCCTCGGCGAGGAAGCAGTACTTCGACTCCGTCAACCACTTCAACGGCGACACGTTCTCGGGTGGTGCCGGCGCTGGCTATTCCGTCGACAACAACTCGTTCGCGGCCAGCAACTCCTCCTCCAGCGACCGCGAGAGCCACTGGTACGACGGGCAGTTCCACACCGGTGCCCACTTCTGCGTGAACCCTGGTGCCACCGTGAACTCGCTGTACAACGTCGGGTGGCACGCCAGGATCAGTTCGCTGCGCCTGAGGCCCAGGACTCCTGAGCGATGCCTCAGCAACTGAACCGCGACCAGGTGCGTTCCGGCGGCGTCCTGCCGCCGGAACGGCGGGGCAACCGGATCGCGGCCGCGGTGACCGTCGTTCTGGCCGCGCTCCTGTCCGGCTCGGCGCCGCAGGTCGCGTCCACCGAGCAGGCTGAGACTCGTGCCGTCCCCCCGATGTACCGCCTGATGAACCTCTCCGGTGACCAGGACCGGCGAATCGCCGCGGCACGGGACGCGCTCGTGACCAGCTGTATGGCCGCTCACGGCCAGAGCTACGTCACAGCGACCGAGAACGTCACCGATGAGGAGGCGCTCGCCGCGCTGCGGCCGTTCGGACTGGAGTCGCTCGAGAACCTCACGACCGAACCACTGCCTCCTGAGCCCGCGCAGGACGAGAGGTACGTGCGAGCGTTGTTCGGTGATCCCGGCCAACGTGTGGAGGCGCGGGGCGGAGGACTGGCGATGTCGCTACCTGCCAACGGCTGCGCAGCCGACGCCGAGCACCACCTGCTGGGGAACCAGCGGCTGCGGGCGGTGGAGCTGCGACTGCGGATCTTCGAGGGTGAACGTGAGGCCAGAGAGCAGCTCGACCACGATCCGGCCTTCGTCACCGCCAACGAACGGTGGAGCAGGTGTGTCCACCGATTCGGTGTCGAGGCCCGGACTCCGGGCGAGCTGGTGAACGACCTGCCCGCCGACACCGATCTGGCCACTGACCCGGCGGTGCGCGCGGACGTGCACTGCAAGCGGGAGACCGGCTATCTGGACACGGCTTATGCCCGTCTCGCCGTGCTCCAGCAGGACTGGCTGGACGCCCACGCGGACCTGGTCGCCGAGTGGCTCGACTTGCGGCAACGGCAACACACCGCGGCGCTGGGGGTGCTGCGGTGACCAGACCGACAGGCGCTGCTGGGCGACCGCGCGGGCGAAGCCCTCGATGTTGTCGATCATGATGTGTGGCCGGTGTTCGGCACGGAGACGAGCCGGACACCGGCCGCCGAGAGTTCGTGGGCACCGCTGGGCGGCGCGTCCTCCGGGTACCGCAAGACGCGCGGGATCTCCAGTCCCAGCAACAGTTTCCGCATCATCAGTGCGGGCCGACATCGCGCAGCACGTCGTCGAAGCCGTGGGACAGGAAAGGCGCTTGCGCGGGCTCGCCGGGCAGCCAGGGAAACGGCGATGTGCTGGCAGAAGGCTCCGTCAGCGTCGACGGGATCGACGCACCCAATGTCACGAACACCATCAACAGCCCCAGCCCTGTTGTCAGCGGCACCAAGCCCAGCAGGAACAGCCGGGGATCCCGGTGATCTGGCAGGGACGAGGAGTGCACGTGCACGTCCCCATCAATACCGACTGCACGACGTTGCCGTGGACGTCCCCATGCGTAGTGTTATGTCGGCACCACGCGGCCATGAGATGACAACTAGCTTGCTCATGTGACAGATGAGGCCCTACCACAGAGACCTACGAGAGAGGTGTCGACTTCCTCAGGCGATTGGCGAATCGGTCGCCGTGGTTCAAGGTGGTCGAACGTGACGGCGAGATCGTCATCGTGGAGGGCCGCCTCGACGTCGGCGAAGTGCTCCTGCGAGTTGAACCCGGCGTGCGGGCGGAGCGCGTAGCGGAGTACTTCAACCACATCGGCTACTACCTACTGGTTGATCTCGTCGGTCTGCTTGAGGACGTCTCCGGCACGAAGGCGGAAGGCAAGGCGGTAGAACTGCTGGCGCACATGCACTTGCCGCCAGGAGGCGACGAGCCGATGAGTCAACCTTGATCGGCGCGCGGCTGGCATCGGCAGTAGCAACCGGCTGTTCAGGCGTGGCCGTCCTGCTGTTCGGTCTGTGCCAGGTCTGGTCGTGGTGTGCCGAAGACCAGCTCGTCGTGCCGCTTGTACAGCGGCCTTATCTTGGAGCGCCGTCCCGGGAGCTTCTCACCGCTGATGGAAGGTGCTTTGCACAACCAGCAACGCCCTCCAGGCGCAGGGGACGCGAACCGCTCCGGCCATCGGATCTTCCCTCGAGTGCGGTGTGGGTTGGTCGACAGGGAGATCGTGGCGGCGGTTGGCGAGCCTCGCACGCCAGAAGCGGCGGTGAGCTCGGTCAGTCTGCGTTCGGTGGCGTCGTGCTCGGTGGACTGCTGACGTCGCAAGGCAACGCCGGGGTGATCACGGCGCCGATGGCCAGCCCGTACGTATCGCGTCGAGGCGTTCCTGCGCGGTGCCGGGGCCAGCAGCTTGATCAGCACCGCAACCGCCGTGCTGATCAGCACCGGTACGACGATCACCAGGACCGGCCGCTACCGACTTGCTCCGCCTCGTGGTCCAGTGTCTGACCACCAGCGGCGATGGCCGGTCAGAGGCCTCAACGATCTGCGGTTCATCGCCTGAAATCGGAGCGGGCCACCTCACCTTGGCTATCGGATGGTCCGGCTCCTCGCACCCGCGATCACTCGGCGACAGTGGAAATGGACTGCACGAAGACGACTGCGTGCGTAGACTCAGCAAGCCTCGTCGACTGGATTCGACAAGTCCGCAATCCATTGGAGAAAACAATCACGTGTCTGACGACTTGTCGGTGCTGTGGCAACAGCAGTGGCCCCACTGTCCTCCGCTGGCCGACAACTTGAAGCACGTCTACCGGGACCGGTGGGTGCGCTTCCACAGCCTGCCGGAATCCAAGCGCTATCCCGATGACAGTTCCGAGTACGACATCGTGCTCCACCGCTACAACACGGTCCTGGACGAACTGTTCCGCGGGGAGGAAGTCCGGATCGTCACAGCCACCTGGTCGGACGGCCCCGAGCCTCCGGCGCTGCCCGAGTGTCATTCGCGCTGGCATCCCGGTGCATGTCACTGGACGTCCTTGCGCACCGACGAGGACGAAACAGATCCGGACTTCATCACCTACATCCATCTATACGCAAGCCGCGTGCCCTGGCGACGTGATCTGGTGGACGACTTGCTTCGGGCTGTGGCCGACGACCTCACCGCTGGAGTGATGATCACAAGCCTGACCTTCGACCGGATCCACCACCCGTACGACGGAGGCGCCGACATCCTCCTGCCCACGGCTGTCGACCGCGACGCTGTGAAACACCGTCACACCGACTGGCTCTCACTCCATCCCAGCGGCTTCTGAACGTCCGGGGTCCGCGTCGAGAAGATACGCGCGGCGTCCTCGCGAACGGCTGTCCAATCTGTGGCGGGTACGCGCCGCATGGCGGCCGCCAGGGATCCTGCACGATGCCGGTGTTCGTGGCGGAGTTGCTCGAGGTCGACTCGGATGTCCGCGGCCAGGCCGCCGGCCTCGATGTCGGCGATGCGCTGGTCCATAGCGGCAATCAGTTCTCGGTCGAACTCCTCCACGGCTCGCAGGAACATTTCGGTGGCGACAGTCGCCCGTCCCCGCCTCGGCACGGTGCAATCAAGTCCGCTTCCGCTCCCGGCGCGGTGCCGCCAGTCGACGGTGATCGTGTCCTGGTCGGCGACCGATCGCCACCACAGGATGTACGGGGAGGCGGCGAGGTAACTCGTGTACATGAAATGGCTGCTGTACCAGTCGAGAGCCGTTTCCGCGTCCTCAGCAGCCATTCCGTACCACGCGTCCTGATCACTGGTCATGAGGTGGACGAGATCCGCGGGCACCGGTTCCAGCAGAGCCGGCAGCACTTCCTGGACGTCCTCCCACAAGCGGACGACGTAGTAGTCGACAGGTGAGGGTTGTCCGACATCGGCGTTCGCCGGGTGGTGGAACAACCTGTGCCCGTCCACTTCGATCCAGTACCAGCCGTCCGTCAAAGCGAACCAGTGCAGGGTGCGATCACCCCAGGGCTCCACGTCGGCCAGCGGTCTGAGACGGAATCGAAAACGGATCACGCTCGCAGTGTGCTCACGGGCTTGGGGGCTGTCGAGTACTTTGCCTCTGATGTCCGCTCATACCGCTGATCGTGTGCCAAGAGGAGGCGCGCTCATGCTGATGTGCGGAGTAGCTTCGGATCATGCGGACCATCAGCCAGGGCGAAGCTCAAGCCATGCGGGACGCGCGTTGAAGCAGATCGCCTCGCATGGAAACCCGGCGGTCGTGAGTCCTGTCGCTGCGACGCAGGGTCATGCCGATGAGCGGATGTTGTGGTGCAACGCACCAGACTGTTTCGACGATGTGAGCGTGACGGTGCTCTGAGCGTGGGGGTGTTCGGTTGGGCGGGTCGGCTCGGCGGGTGTTTCTGAGCCATACCTCTGAGCTGCGGAAGTATCCCGTGGGCGGGTCGTTCGTGGATGCGGCGGAGCGGGCTGTGGTGCGGTTGCGGGATGCGCCGGTGGACATGGCGCATTTCGCCGCAGGCGTACAGACCCCCGCGGCGTTGTGTCGGCAGCGGGTTGCCGACTGCGATGTGTACGTGCTGGTGGCGGGGTTCCGGTATGGGTCGCCGGTGGTGGATCGGCCATCGTTGTCGTACACGGAGTTGGAGTTCGAGGCGGCGACGGAGTTGGGAAAGCCGCGGCTGGTGTTCGTGCTGGACGAGGAGGCGGAAGGACCGGGGCCGTTGTTCCGGGACCCGGAGTACGGGGACCGTCAGGAGGCGTTTCGGCGGCGACTGCTACTCGACAGCGGCCTCACGGTGAAGATCGTGAAAACCCCGGCGGAGCTGGATACCGCTGTCGTGCACGCACTGACCGAACTGCACGCTCCCACGCCGCCGGACACGGCAGTCCTCCCGAATGTCGCGGGCATTGACGCGGGCGCGGCTGCGGGTGGTGTCCGGGTGTGGAAGGTGCCCGCTCGGGTCCAGGGTTTCACCGGCCGCGAGGGGATGCTGACGGAGTTGGCGGACGCCTTCGCCGAAGGCCCGGTGGTGGTGCGGGCGATCGAGGGCATGGGCGGTGTGGGCAAGAGCAGCACGGTGATCGAGTACGCCCACCGGCACACCACCGACTACGACGTGGTGTGGTGGATCGCCGCCGAGAATTCTGACCTGATCGCTCAGCAGCTCGCCGAACTCGGCCAAGCATTGCGCGTGACCGAGCCGGGCGAGCCGGTGGCCGCGGTCGTGCCGCGGGTATGGGGGGCGTTACAGGAGCGGGAGCGTGTGCTCGTGGTGTTCGACAACGCCGAGCATCCCCACACCCTCGCCCCGTACCTGCCGGGCGGACGAGTGCGGGTGCTGATCACCTCCCGCTTTCCGTTCTGGACGGGGGTGGCGGCGCCGGTGTCGATCGACGTGTTCACCCCGCAGGAGTCCTCCCGGTTCCTGGCCGCCAAGGCGCCCCGTCTGACCGCTGGTGAGATCACCGAGGTCGCCGAGAGGCTGGGGCATCTGCCCTCGGCGTTGGACCAGGCCGCGGCCTTGCTCTGCGACGGCACCTTCACCCCTGCCGGCTACCTGGAGCTGCTCGATTCGCGGGGTCGCGAGCTGCTGCAACGCGGCGTCACCGTCGCCGCCGCAGGCGACGCACCGATACCGGTGGCGGCATCGTGGATGGTGGCCTTCGACGCGCTGCAGTCGCATGATCTCGCAGCTCTGCAGCTGCTCACCTTGCTGGCCTGGCTGGCCCCCGAGCCCGTACCGCTCACGTTGATCACCGGGCACCCCGACCTGCTTCCCGAACCGCTCGCCAGGACCGTCGCCGACCCGCTGGCCGTGGCCGACAGCATGCGGCTGTTGCGTGAACGCGCTCTCATACGGGTCGAGGCCGACAGCCTGCTGCTGCACCGCATCCCCGCCGCACTGCTCCGCACAATCCCCACCGGCACCCTGCCCACCGCAACCACGATCGACGGGCCAGTCACTGCGGCGTTGCTGCTGCATCGCGGCCGGCCCGAGGATCCGTGGGACAACCCCGCAGTGTGGCCGCAGTGGCAGCGACTGCTGCCCCACCTGCTCATCGCCACCGCACTCGACCGACACGATCTCCTCACCACCCATCACGACACCCTTGTCGATTTGCTCGACAGCGTCTCTGCCTACCTGCACACCAGTGGGCAACCCCGCCACGCGCTTTCCCACGCCCAGCACGCCCATCGGCTTGCCCACAACCACCACGGACCCGACCACACCATCACCCTCGACGCCAGCACGCGCCTGGCCATCCGCCTGTCGGCGTTGGGTGAGTACCAAGCCGCGCGCGAACTCGCCGAAGACACCCTCACCCGACGCCGCCGCGTCCAAGGCGACGACCACCCCGACACCCTCAACTCCGCCAGCAACCTCGCCATCGATCTGTCGGAGGTGGGCGAGCACCAAGCCGCACGCCAACTCGACGAAGACACCCTCACCCGACGCCGCCGCGTCCTCGGCGACGACCACCCCGACACCCTCAACTCCGCCAACAATCTCGCCGTCGACCTGTCGGAGTTGGGTGAGTACCAAGCCGCGCGTGAACTCGCCGAGGACACCCTCACCCGACGCCGCCGCGTCCTCGGCGACGACCACCCCGACACCCTCAACTCCGCCAGCAACCTCGCCGTCGACCTGTCGGAGTTGGGTGAGCACCAAGCCGCGCGTGAACTCGCCGAAGACACCCTCACCCGCTACCGCCGCGTCCTCGGCGACGACCACCCCGACACCCTCAACTCCGCCAGCAACCTCGCCATCCGCCTGAGGGAGTTGGGTGAGTACCAAGCCGCACGCGAACTCGCCGAGGACACCCTCACCCGACGCCGCCGCGTCCTCGGCGACGACCACCCCAACACCCTGCGCACAGCACGCAACCTCGTTGCAATCCTGCGCGAACTCAACCAAGCCGACCAAGCCGACGCTCTCGAGACATGGATCGACAATGCCAACCTTTGACCATACGAGCTAAGCGAGCGCATAAGCACCGCGGTAGGACTTGTTTGTGTTGGCACGAACATCCGCTCATCGCCGCTGGAACCGGGGGCGAGGTTCTGATAGCGCCACACGGCCGGGCCCCGTCATACGGATATCCCACCTGCGAGGCAGCTCGCCCATGCGCTGGCCGTTGCCCGTCAACACAGCGGAGCCTGCGTGAAGATTGCGCCCGCCGATTCTTGTAGCCTCTGCCGCAGGTCAGCGAGTTGCGCAGTGGGTGGTGGGTCGTCATGTTGCTGTTAGACACCCCGGCTTTGCCCCCTCGTGACCGGGTGGAGGCGTTCCGGGAGGCGCTGGTCAACGGCGCCACTGGTAACCGCGTCATCCACGAGGAGCCGCCGGAGGGCCTGTACGGTCGCATGGAGGGAGCTCAGGTCGGCGGTCTTACGGTGTTCACCTCACACAACACGGGTTTCCGCCTGGTGCGCACCGCGCGTCACGTGCGGCAGGAGAGCCGTCCGCTCATCGCCATCGCCATCCAAACCCCTGGGCGAGGGCCGGTTCGCACTGGGTGACGAACAGCAGGTGGTCGGAACCGCGGACTTGTTGCTCAACGATCAGACGCGGCCGCACGACTACAGCTGGTCGGGTATAGGCGCCTCGAAGTCCGTCATCTTCACCCATGACCAGCTCGGGTTGTCCGCGGAGACGATCCACGCTGCCACGTTCCGGCTGCGCGCCAGTCCTCTGCACGATCTGGTGCACCGCCACCTGACCGCGTTGCACGCCGACGCCGATCGGCTTGCGCTGGACCCCGGCGCGCCCGCTCTGGCCAACGCCACGCTGGAGCTGGTCCGCGCGCTGTTCGTCTCCGCAGCGGGCGGGCGCGAGGCCGCCCGGCCGGTGCTGGCCGACACCCTGCTCACCCGCGTGCTGGCCTACGCCCGCGAGCACTTGGCCGACCCGGACCTGGGCGCCCGTCGCTTGGCCCACGTTGACCACGTGTCCGTGCGGCACCTCTACCAGGTGTGCGAACGTGCCGGCATCAGCCTGGAACAGTGGATCATCACCCAACGGCTCGAAGGTGCGCGCACCACACTCGCCTCTCCCGACAGCGCGTACCTGACCATCGAAGCCGTCACGCGCCGGTGGGGATTCACCCAGCCCACCCACTTCAGCCGCCGTTTCCGCGCGGCGTTCGGCACCACCCCGCGCGAATGGCGAGACCGACACCGGTAACAGACACTCACTTTCAGTGGTGGGCAGTGTGCGGGACGACGGCATGGCCGCGCCCTTTGGCGATGAGCCAGCGGTTGACGGGCACGGTGACGATGAAGGCGATGGCGAGGGAGCCGGCGAGGGAGAGCCAGAACATGGCGCTGGTGACGCCGGCGTCCATGGCGCCGGGGATGGAGAGAAGGGCGAGGTTGTCGACCAGTTCCATGACGGCGATGGACAGGGTGTCGGCGACGAGGGCGATGGTGGCGGCGTTGGTGAACCCGGCTGCGGTGCCGATGGTCATGCCCAGGACTTCGCCGATGGCGCAGCCGGTGAGGCAGTGGGCGGTGGCGCTGATCGCAGTGCTCCACCCGGTGTGGGCCGCCGGGTGCGTGTGCTGGTCCATGGCAGGGCCTTTCGGTCGCGGCCGGCCGGCATCCGGTCTGGACGCCGGCCGGTCTGTGGGTGTCAGCGGAAGCGCTGGATGAAGGTGAGGGCGGTGTCGCAGACCTCGCGCCAGCCGCTGTCGATGGTCAGCGAGTGGCCGCGGCCGGGATCTCGACGATCTCGGTGGTGTGCGGGTTGTTCTTGTGCTGCTTGTAGGAGGCGTTGGCGATGGCCCACGGCACGGTGTGGTCCTTCTCGCCGGAGATGATCAGCAGCGGGCCGCGGTCCGGGTGGTCGGTGTCGACCTTGACCTCCGTCCACGGCTTCAGGTTCGCCGCGGCGGCCTGGAACAGCGGCTCGCCCGGCGCCGGAACGGCGAACGTGTCGTAGAGTTCGCGGGCCTCGTCCTCGCTGACGGCGTTGGCGAACGAGTACCGGAACTGGTCGTAGGTCAGCGGGACGGCGCGGTGGTAGTTGGCCGGGTTGCCCAGCACGGCGCTGGCGGCGCGCAGCGAGGAGATCGGCAGTGGCAGCACGCCGCGGAACGGTGCGGGGTCGATCGCCACGGACACGGTGGACAGCCCGCGCCCGGCGGTGATCTGGGTGATGAGCCCGCCGAACGAGTGGCCGACGACGGCGGGTTTGCGTTCGAGCTTGCCGATCAGCTGGCAGAAGTGGTCGGCGACCTGGCCGACGCTCTTGCCCGCGAACACCTCCGGGTGCGCATTGGCCTCGGCGACGGTGTCGGGGTCGTCGGGCCAGCCGGGCACGACCGGTGCGTAGCCGGCGGCGGAGAACACCTCGGCCCACCGCTGCCAGCTGCTGGGCAGCAGCCACAGGCCGTGGATGAACACCACCGGCGGTCTGCCGCTGGCGTTGGCTGCTTCGACCTGTTCGAGGTCACTGTGGACGGTCATGTCAGGCTCCCTGTCGCAGTGCCGCGCGCAGGAACACGACGGCCTGGGTGATCGCCACTTCGGCGGCGTGGGTCTCGCGCAGCGCGTTGAGCATCACGAAGTCGTGGATGACGCCCTGGTAGCGCACCGCGGTCACCGGCACGCCGGCCTCGCGCAGCTTGTTGGCGTAGGCCTCGCCCTCGTCGCGCAGCGGGGAAGCGGTGATCTCGGCGCGTTGCGCCTCGTCGGTCGTGTACTGGTCCCAGAACCACTGCATGGCGTCGCGGCGCAGGAAGTAGCCCTCGGCGAACTCGTGGTACGACGCGGTGTCGAACGCCGCGTCGGTCACCGGGTAGAACAACACCTGGGCCAGCAGCGGCAGGTCACCGCGCTGCTTGGCGGTCAGGGTCAACGAGGCGGCCATGTTTCCGCCGACGGAGTCGCCGGCCACGGCGATGCGGGAGGCGTTCAGGCCGTGCTCGGCACCGTGCTCAACATCGCTGCCGGTCGTGCCCATCTCGACAGTGCGATGCGGTGTAAGGCGCCGGAGGAACACACGCCCGCGCTGTTCGCGAAAGTCAGGCTGGGGTTGAGGGGCATCACCGGGCAGAGGGCTGGGCCGGGACCAGTCGGTGCGGTGGGCCTGGTTGGCGTCGGCGACGTTTCCAGCGACCGGCCTGTCACCCTTCGCGTCGAGAATGTTGCCCCTCTCGTGGCGGGGAGCCGGTACCAGGCTGAGCAGCCGTTGACGCACGGGTGGCTCATCTCCGTCAGCACGAGCGCACCGCCTTCACCGGATACGGGTTGCCGCCAGGTGATCGTTCCCGTGTCGCCGCACAGGTCACAGCGAGGTTCGGGCTGCTGCGGGCGGACCCGTCCAGGTCGTGCCGTTCGACCTCACCGCGGAACGTGCCGGCGGGCAGTGCGGTCAGGCGGCGAAGTCGTCGGCGTGGTCCTCCGCCCACTCCACGAACGTCCGGGCCGGTCGGCCGAGGACGCGTTGCACGTCGTCCGTCGCGCGCTCCGGGCGCTCGGCCAGCGTCGCCCAGTGGGCCAGCGCGGCGTCGGCGTAGTCCGCCGAGCACCGCGGCGTACGCGCGGCGGGCCGCCTCGGGGGACTGCTCGCGCACCGTGAGCTCGCGTCCGATGGCCGAGCCGATCGCCGCCACCTGCTCGCGTTGGGTCAGCACCTGCGGCCCGGTGACCGGGAACGCGCTGTCCGCGAGCGCCGGGTCGAGCAACGCGCGCACCGCGACATCGGCGATGTCGCGTTCGTGCACGAGCGACCTGGCGGCGTCGGGGAATGGGAGCTCGACGACGTCGCCGTGCCGGATCTGCTCTGCCCACTCAAGGGTGTTGGCCGCGAAGCCGCCCGCGCGCAGGAACGTCCACGAGGTTCCAGACACCGCGACGAGATCCTCGACGTCTGCCCAAACGCCTGGCATCGGGCCGTCGTCGCGCTGCAGGCGCGCGGCGGAGAGGTGGACGAGGTGGCGTACGTGGCGGGCGAGCGCTTCGACGGTCTGCGCGGCGCCGTCTGCGGAGAAGCCGGGCCAGAGCAGGAACGCGGCATCGGTGCCGCGCGCCGCCGCGTCCACGGTGGCCGGGACGTGGAGGTCTCCGGCAACGACCTCGACGCCGCCGGGAAGCCGGGCGGTTGCGGGGTCGCGGACGAGAGCTCGCACGCGCACGCCGGCCTGGAGCAGACCGGCGACGACATGGCGGCCAACCTTGCCGGAGGCGCCGGTGACGAGGATGGTGCGATCGGAATCAGAAGGCATGACCGCGACGCTAAGACCTCAACCTAGGTTAAGGTCAAGGTCGGTGCAGCGAGCCCTGTCAACGAGCTGCTCGCAGCCGATCAAGTCCGTTCAACACACTGACAACCACCGATCGTTCACGTCGTGTCACGCGTGGGAGCACGGTTCCAAGACCCAGACACCGGTTCGGCATCGTGTACGCACCTGGCCACCTGAACGCGGTTGGTGACTTCCAGCTTCGCGAACACGCTCCCGACATGCGTTTTGACGGTGGCCAAGCCGAGATGCAGCGATTCGGCGATCTCGGCGTTGGACAACCCCTCGGCGACCGCGGTGGCGACCTCGCGTTCGCGGTCGGTCAGCCGGGCGAGCATCGCGTGGGCCGTGCGTTGCCGGGAGCCGTCCTCCCGCCTGGTGGCCACGGCGATGAGCCGGCTGGTGACGCTCGGCGACAACATCGGTTCACCGAGCGCGACGCGGCGTACGGCGGCGACGATGTCGGCGGGCCTGGTGTCCTTCAACAAGAATCCCACCGCTCCCTCGCGCAGTGCGGTGAACACCAGCTCATCGGTGTCGAACGTGGTCAGGACGACGATTCGGGCCGACGATCCCCGGTCGCGGAGCTGGCGAGTGGCGACCAAGCCGTCCATCCGAGGCATCCGGATGTCCATCAGCACGACGTCCGGTCGTTCGCGCACGATCACGTCGATCGCGTCCCGCCCGTCGGTGGCCTCGCCGACCACGTCGATGTCGTCGGCGCCGCCCAGGATCATCCGAAGACCTGCTCGCACCAACGGGTCGTCGTCGACGAGGACCAGCCGGACCACGTTCAGCTCTGCCACGGCAACCTCGCGATCACGCCGAACGAACCGTCCGGTCCTGGTCCGTGGGTGAAGGTTCCGCCTATGAGCTCAGCGCGCTCCGCGAGCCCCAGCAGCCCGACTCCCGGCACCGCCGCGCCCGCCCGGTCGTTCAGCGAGTTGCGGATCTCGACTTCGAGCACACCTCCGGCAGTACCGGTGAGCCGTACGACGACAGGCTCACCGGGCGCGTGCCTCCGGGCGTTGGTCAGGGCTTCCTGGACGATCCGGAAAGCGGTGCGTGACACAGGTTCCGCGAACCGGTGCACGAGCAAGTCTCCGCCTTCGAACCGAACCTCGGAACCGGACTCCCGCGCGTCGGCGAGCAGCGCGGGCAACTGCACGAGCGTCGGCTGCGAACCTTCGGAGGACATGCCCGTGGATTCGTCTGCCCGCAGGACGCCCAGCACCTCCCGGAGCTCGGCCAGAGCGAGTCGGGCGTTCTCCTGGATGGTCTGCGCTGCCTCGACAGTCTGTCCGCGGTCGAGGTCGTCGCGGTAGGTGAGTGCCCCGGCATGCAGTGCCACCATGGAGATGCGGTGGGCCAGCACGTCGTGCATCTCCCGGGCGATGCGGTTGCGCTCCGCGTCGCGGGCGGCCTTCGCGGTCAGCGCCTGCTCCCGTTCGGCGGTGAGGGCGCGTTCGCTCAGCGAGTCGACCAGCTCGCGGCGGCCGGCGACGTAGTACCCGGTGGCCACGGCGGCGGCGAAGAAGGCCCCACCGAGCAGGACGCCGCTCGCCGAGTCGAAGCCACTGCCCTCGGTGAGCTGGAAACGAGGCCGGTACAGGAACTCGGACACGATCGAGCCCGCGAGGAACACGGTCGCGACGACCGCGATCGGCACCCGTTGCCGCCGCGTGGCCAGCGAGGCGACGGTCAGCGCGGTCGATCCCGTGCTCGTCACCGACACGGCGCAGGCAGCGCTCGTCAGGCATGCGACGACCACGGAATGACGCCGCCGCAGCGGGAGGAGCGCGAGCGTCACCGCGCCGAACGCGAGGTCGAGCACCAGCACCGCGCCGACGACGTCCTGCTGTGCCGCGGTCAGCGGCTCGGACAGCACCACCGCGGCCTGTGCGCACCACGCCACCACGCCGACGGCGGCCGCGAGCAGGTAGCGCCAGACGCGGGACCACGAACGCAGCAGTTCCGGCATGACCGAAGCCTAGAGGGCGCGAGGTACGTCGCAGACCCGTCGCAAGGCTCGACCGCCTCCACCTCTGGGTGGAGACGACCGAGCCTTCGCGGGGAGGTGGCCGCGGTTCCGACAGGACAGCGTTGGTGTCGTCATCCACCACCACCGTTGTTGCGCAACAAGGAGAAGTCATGACCAAGCCCACGACACTGGCGAGAACGGCCGGTCTGCTGTACCTGGTACTCGTCGTCCTCGGCACATGGGCGGAACTGGTGGTGCGCGACAACGTGCACGTGCCCGGCGATCCCGCTACCACCGCAGTCAACATCGTCGCCCATGAAGCGCTCTTCCGCTGGGGTCTCGCGGCCGACGTGCTGATGGCGGTGGTCTTCGTCCTGCTCGGACTCGCTCTGCACCGCCTGCTGCACCACGTGGACGAACGCGCCGCGACGGCGCTCTTGGTCTTCGTGTCGGTCGGCGCGGGCTCCATCCTGCTCAACCTCGCGTTCCACGTCGGGGCACTTCGAGTCGCCACCGATCCCGCCTACGCTGACAGCATCGCGTTGCTGCTGCTCGACCTGCACGGGTACGGGTACACCCTCGGCGGTGTGTTCTTCGGCCTGTGGCTGCTGCCAATGGGCTATCTCGCCCTGCGCTCCGCCCTGTTCCCGAGGCTGCTGGGTGTGCTGCTCGTCGTCGGCGGCTTCGCGTGGATCGCCGATCCGGTGATCGCATTCGCCTTGCCTGGCGCACCCGGCCTCGTCCGCGACCTCGTGTCGGCTCCCACATCGTTGGCGGAGTTCGGCCTGATGCTCTACCTGCTCATCCGAGGAGTCCGACCTCCGGTGCCGGCCGGTTCTGAAAGCAGTTCCCCCGTCGAGTCGTCTGAAGGCCGCTGAACGGTCTGCTCCTGTCTCAGTTCGTGATGGCCACGTGATCGGCTGAAGCCCTTCTGAGGTACGGCGAGAGCACGGCGGTCGGATGCACCGCCGAGCACTCGTTGTGCGGTGACCAGCTTCTCGGTCGTTCGCGCGCCGCCGCTCCAGTTCGTCTGCGACTTCGAGAACCGTTACGTCCGCCGTGCTGGCCAGCTGGCGCCAGCCTGTGGAGCTGCTCAGGTCAGTCCGGCCTCGTGGGCGAGGATGGCGGCCTGGACCCGGTTGCGCACGTCGAGTTTGTCCAGGATGGAACTGACGTGGGCCTTGACCGTGCCCTCGACGATGTAGAGGGTGTGGGCGATTTCGGCATTGGAATGCCCGGCGCCAAGTAGTGCGAGGACATCGCGTTCGCGTTCGGTCAGTTTGTCCATCCGCAGCCGTGCTTGTGTTGCCATGACGCCCACGTCGCGATACCTGCGGATGACGCGGTGAGCGACGGTCGGCGACAGGAACGCCGCTCCGTCCGCGACGGCGTGCACAGCGGTGATCAGCTCACGCGGGTCGGACGCCTTGAGCAGGAACCCGGCCGCGCCGCCGCCGAGCGCGTGCGCGATGTAGTCCTCCTGGCCGAACGTCGTGAGCATGATGACGCTCGTCGCCGGTGCCACCGCGGCGATCTCGTCTGCCGCGGCGAGGCCGTCGAGTCCCGGCATCCGGATGTCCAGCAGCGCCACGTGCGGGCGGTGGACACGCACCAGCTCGACGGCCTGGTACCCGTCGGTGGCCTCGACGACGACGTCGATCCCGTCGTCGGTGGCCAGGATCGCTCGGACCCCGCCGCGGACCATGGCCTCGTCATCAGCCACCAGTACCTGGATCACTACGCCCTCTCCAGCCGGTCCTTGGAGACCAGCACGTCATCGGCGAAACAGAGCTCATAGACGTCCGAGCCGACATCCAGCAGGCTGTCACCGACCTGGTAGTAGACGCAGTTCGCGCCGGCCGGTCGCGGCGGCGTGGCGATCACCTTCGGCGCCCGGCCGATGTCGTGCGGCGGCAGCAGCCGCTCGACGTCCGCGCGTGGCTGGCCGGGCCGCAGCTTCCCGTACCGGTCGTCCGCGAGCCCGGACCGCGCGACACTGAACGCCTGCACCACGATGAGCGCTGCGATCAGGGTGAGCCCACCGCCAAGCGGCAGCGCGGCGGCCTGCAGCAGCCGGCGCCGGGTCTGCCGCCTGCTGACCCCGAGCTCGAACGCGGGCCGCTGCGGCGGAGCGCCCGCGAGTACGCCATCGGGTAGTACCGCGGTCACCGCCCAGCCGCCGTCTGGCCGTACGCCCGCTATCAGACTGCCACCGGCCAGCCGGACCCGTTCGTCCAGCCCGATCAGCCCTTGCCCGCTTCCCGTGCTGGCAGCCGGTTGCGCCACCGCGTCGTTCACAACCTCGATTCGGGTACGGGCGAGCGTGACGGTCACCGACGCACCTGGCGCGTGCCTGGCGGCGTTGGTCAGCGATTCCTGGACGACGCGGTGGGCCGCCTGGCTCACCATGGGCGACCACACGGGGACCGGGCCGCTGTGCCGGAGCCGCACCCGCAAGCCCGCTGCGGTGGCCCGCCGAACCAGGTCGTCGATGCTCTCGTCCGCCGGCCGCAGGTCGGTTGCCGCGTCCGCGCTGCCGAGCACCTGGACGATCTCGTGCAGCCGGTTGGTGGCGCGGACCGCGCTTGCCCGCAGCTCAGCGGCGGTCTGGCGCTGCTCGTCGGTGACGTCGGCCGCGAGCTCCAGCGCGCCGCTGTGCAGCGCGAGCAGAGCCAGCTCGTGCCCGAGGGAGTCGTGCATGTCCTGCGCGATCCGGGCCCGTTCGCGAAGCCGCGCCTGCTCGGCGACGATGCCTCGTTCGCGCTCCCGCTGCTCGGCGTGCAGGCGCTGGAAGCGACCGAACCACCACGGCAGCACGGAGACGGTGAACTCGACGAACGCCACCGAAAGCCACTCCGGGACCGGGTCGGATGAGCGCCAGAACGCCAACGCGAGGCCGGTGGACGTCACAGCGGCGAACACCCACACCGCGAGCGCGAGCGACGCCATCTGCCGGCCGGCCAGCCAGGCCAGCGCGGCCATCGGCAACGACAACCAGCCGCCGCCATCGAACATCAACATCTGTGAGAGGGACAGCCCGGCCGACAGGAGCAGAAGCAGCGCCCATGCCAGATCTGCGCGTCGGTTTCGCACCCGGCTCACGATACAAACCCCGGCGGTCGCCGTGCCTCTGCCGAAAGTCAGGGTGCCGGCCTGACGGAAGAGCAATGCCCCGGCCCGGTCCGCTTTCCTAACGTGGACGCCGTGATCACGGCCAAGGCACTGCACAAGAGTTACGGCGACAAGGTCGCTGTGGACGATCTGTCCTTCGAGGTGCGTCCCGGCATGGTGACGGGCTTCCTCGGCCCGAACGGAGCAGGTAAGTCGACCACCATGCGGCTCATGCTCGATCTCGATCACGGCGGCGGCGAAACCCTGTTCGACGGTCGCCGCTTCAGCGCCATCCGGCACCCCATGCGTGAGATCGGCGCGGTGCTCGAAGCCAAGGCGTTCCACCCGACCCGGTCGGCGCGTGATCACCTGCGAATGCTTGCCGCGGGCAGTGGTATTCGCGCGGCTCGGGCCGACGAGGTGCTCGAGTTCGTCGGCCTGGCCGAGGTGAAGCGCAAGAAGCCCAAGGACTTCTCGCTCGGCATGGCGCAACGACTCGGACTGGCCCAAGCCTTGCTGGGCGACCCGCCGACGCTCATCCTCGACGAGCCGGCCAACGGCCTGGATCCGCACGGCATCCACTGGCTGCGCGACGTGCTCTCCTCGCTGGCCGCCGAGGGCCGCACCATCTTCGTCTCCAGTCACCTGCTGTCGGAGATGTCGCTGATGGCCGACGAGCTCGTGGTCATCGGCCGCGGCACGATGATCTACAACGGCGATGTCCAGGGCTTCGTCCGCCAGTTCACCCAGTCGACGGTCCTGGTCCGCAGCTCGCAAGCCGACCGGCTCGCGGCCGTGTTGCGCGAAGTCGACGGAGTCGCCGTCGAGGCCCGTCCTGGCGACGTGCTCCGGGTATCCGGTGTGGACGTGGACGCGGTTGGCGAACTGGCTTTCCACAACAACATCATGGTGCGGGAGCTGACCACTCAGACCGCCTCGCTGGAGACGGCTTTCATCACCGCCACCGCGGCTGCTGAGGAGTACGTGGCACACCAGCTCACCGGAGGTGCCGCGTGAGCGACGCGCTGCGTTTCGAATGGGTGCGGATCCGAACCCTCCGCTCCACCTACTGGCTCATCGCCTCGGCTGTGTTCCTCAACATCGCTGTCGCGCTCGCGGTCGCTCTCCTCACCCGGAACGAACCGCTGAACAGCCAGGTCGTCGGCGTCGTCGTGACCGGGGGAGGACCCAACTCGCCAGTGCCGCTCGTCGCGGTCTTTCTCGCGATCATCGGCATTCTCGCAACCGGCCACGAGTACCGCTACGGCACGATCCAGCCGACCCTGACCACCGTGCCGCACCGCTCGACACTGCTGACCGCCAAGGTCGTTGTCCTGCTCGTCACCGCACTGGTCGTCACGGCCGTATCCCTGATCGCCACCATCACCACTGCGTCGTTCATCTGGGGCGAGGTCCCAGGCCTGACCGACTGGCCACTCAACGCGGCGATACCGGGACATTTCGTCCTCGTTCTGTTGTGGACGGTTCTGGGCGCGGCCTTGGCGCAACTGTGCCGCGGCGTGCCCACGGCGCTGGCCGTGGTCCTGGTCGTCCCACTGGTCGTCGAGCAACTGATCCTCAGCCTGTCCTACGTCTCGGTGCTCCACTGGCTGGCACCAGCCGTCAAGTTCCTCCCGTTCACCGCCGGTCAGCAACTGGTCCACCTCGGCGGAGAAGTCGACGCCGAGTTCTTCGGCCGCTGGCTGTCCGGCGGTGTCTTCGCAGCGTTCGTCGCGATCATCCTGGCCGTCGCCTGGACCTCGTTCACCGGCCGCGACGCCTGATCCGTCAAGGAGACAACAAGTGGTGCGCAAGTACATGACACTGATCGCCGGTCTGGTGGCGGCCACAGCGCTCGTCGCACCGGCCAGCGCCTCCTCGCGGGAGTTGGTGTTGCCCGCGCCGACAGGTGGGCACCCGATCGGCTGGACTCAGCTCCACCTCGTCGACGAGGACCGAGCGGACCCGTGGGTGCCGACCGGGCCACGCGAGCTGATGGTCTCGGTGTGGTACCCAGCCGCTGCGGCACGCGGCGACCGCGTGCCGTACGCCACCGCCGAGGAGTCCCGGCTGCTGCTGAACCTGTACGGGATCACCGGCGTGCCTTCGGACGCGCTGACCAAGGTCCGCACCCATGCACGGGCCGGGGCGCCACCGCTGCGCCCACGTGACCGGCTGCCGCTCGTCGTGCTGTCACCGGGTCTCGCGTTCCCGCGCTGGACGCTGACGACGCTGGCCGAGGACCTGGCCAGCCGTGGGTACGTCGTGGTCGGCGTCGACCACACCTACGAGGGGGCGGCGGTCACCTTCCCCGACGGCCGCGTCGCCGAGTGCGTGGTGTGCGTCGGAGGGACGAGCGGCGCGTTGATCACCGCCAGCCGGGCCTCGGACATCTCCTTCGTGCTCGACCGCGTGCTCGCCAAGTACCGCGGCCTCATCGACCCGCACAGGATCGCGGTCGCGGGCCATTCGCTAGGTGGAGCGGCCGCCGCCAGGACGATGCTCGCGGACTCGCGTGTGAACGCCGGGTTGAACCTGGACGGCTCGTTCCAGCCCGCACTCGCACAAGACCTGTCGCGCCCATTTCTCATGGTGAGTGCGGAAGACCGAAGCCCTGGGCGGCGCCCGGACTGGGACCAGACGTGGCCGCACCTGACCGGCTGGCGGCGCTGGCTGCACGTGCCGGACACGGGACACTCCTCGCTCAGCGACGTGTCGGTCATCGGCGAGTGGCTGGGCCTGCCCGCCGAGCAGTTGCCCGGCACGCGGGTCGTCGAGATCATGCGCACGTACGTGGCCGCGTTCGTCGACCTGCACCTGCGGGGCCACCCCCAACCGTTGCTCGACAGCCCATCGCCACAGTTCCCCGAGGTCCACTTCGTCGGTCCAGCCCGGTGAGCGTCATCGCCCTCAGCGGCGTCGGCGACTATCACACCGAGGCCGCACTGCCCTGCGAAACAAGACCCTCGCAGGCCGTCGCGGGTGTTCAGGTCCATCGAGGACCGTTCCGGCATGCTCAACTGGAGGACGCGGGCCACTGCATTGCCGTCGACGACTACATCTACCTCGACGCTCGGCTCGGCACACGAATCAGCGGCAGAAGCGGACGTTGCCGCCGCGAACGTTCGCTTGGCACCGCCCGCGAGACCGTTCGACCGAAGCTGTGTGAGAGTCGGTGATGCGCCGCTCGACGATCTCCGCGACCCCGTGCTGGGTCTGGCCCACGTGCGCGACCAGGTCGGTGATGGTCCACTTCGGGGCGGTCGGCACCGCGGCGTCATCCGTGCACCACCTGAGCTGAACGGGTGGGATCCCCTCAGCCGGGTAACGACGTCGACTGCCGGGACGACTGTCGGTTGACACTCCGTCCGCCGACCGAGGGATGCCCGATGGAGCTGAAGGAACCGGTGGCCACGACCGCGAAGGTCGAGGCCACCAAGGCAAATCCAGTCAAGCAGTCGACCGCCGCGGAGACCAAGGAGCGCGAGGCGTTCCGTGCCGCGCTGCCGTCGAAGACGGAGTTCACCAAGGCGGTGCTCGCCAACCTGGAGAAGGACCTCGAGGCCGCGCTCGCCGCTGACCCCGACCTGAAAGGCGTCAGCAAGGACGACCTGGCGGCGTGGGTCGCCGCCGATGTCGACGAGGCCTTCGCCGCGATGGCCAAGCCCGGTTGGAGCGAGGCATGACCGCCCTCATCCCGGCCGCGAGCCGCCTCGCAGTGCGCCGGACCGTGTTCGACAGCGTGTGGCTCACGGCGCGCCGGTACCAGCCGATTGTGCTGATCCGCCAGCAGTTCCCGGTGCTCCCTCCGTACGCGTTCGACGAGTTCCGGTCGTGGGTCAACGCCAGCAGGCCGATGGTGTTCGCCGGAGGCGTCACCACCTGGTTGTCGAGCTGGTTCGCGACCCCGACCACGCCGGCCCCGACCACCCCGACGGGTCCTGGCGGCGGACGGCGCCGCGTCAACGCCAAGCATCTGCTGCCGCACGAGGTAAAGCGGTTGCTGGACAACAACGCGGACTACGTGTGCCACCGCACCGACAATGAGGCGGCGGGCACTTGCCGTGAGCCGGTGTACGGCGTCACCGAGCAGCACCTCAAGAAGAACCCGACGGCGCCCGACGGCGTGTGGGCGGTCGTCGGTGTGAGGGGCTTCCGGGACTATGGCAGGTATCTCGTCATCTACCCCCGCTTCAGCGGGGGCCGCACATGGCGGCGGATGGACCCTCCCGCCGTCCTCTGCGAGGTCACGCAGCTCGACCCGGACGACGCCATCGGCTGGTGCACGCAGGAGGACCTCGACGAGGCGCTGGCGCTGTGACCCGCCCGAGTCGGCCTTCCGTGCCGAACGGGTAGGACGGCTCCCAGACCACCGAGGCGCGGTCGCCGGCTACCGTTCTGCGGTTGCTCATCCGCCGCCGAGTGGCTTGATCGGACGCGATGGGTCCTGGTTGAGGTCGACCACGGTGGCTGTGCCGATCGGCTGGTCCAGCTGAATGGTCTCAGTGCGGGTGAAGGCGTCGTTGGGCACGACTTCGTCGCTGCCGGGTATCCGTTCGCGCACCGAAACGCGGATGCCGATCTCATCCGTGCGCTGCTGCACTTCGATGCGCTCAACGGGTTCCAGCCCGCTGGACAGCCTGGTGAAAGCGATACGCAGCACCAGTTCCCGGTCTGTTGGCCGCGGAGCACGTTCCAGCACCAGGCTGTGAGCGGGAACGACGCGGATCTCCGATCCGCCGCCGTTCCCGCCGCGGGAACACCCGGCTGGCACGGTCGCCAGCGCGACCAGCCCGGCCGCGAGCAGACGAGCCGTGCCGTTTCTCACCCGAGGTTCCTCACCGTGTCGTAGAGGTTCTTCGCGCCGTCACCGAAGTATGGACCGTAGATCTGGGTCAGGTCATCACCGACGTGGTAGCTGTTCACGCTGACCGTGTAGCCCCAGTTCTGATTGAAGTCCGCCAGCCACGCGCCACCGCTCGCGCCGCCCTGCATGGTGCACGCCATCTTGAGGTCCCCGAAGAACCCGAACCGCAGCGAGGTCGGGCCATCGCAGTTGATCAGGTCCTCGCCGTCGAACGGCGAGTTCAACGGGAACCCGAAATGCCACACCGACGGCGTGGAGGGCCCGTTGATCCGGATGCCCTGGCTGCCGGTGACGTCCATCAGCTTCTGGCCGTTGCGCGGGTGCATGACGGCCGCACCGATGTCATAGGAGTTGTTGCTGTCGTTGATCCAGCCGTTGAGCGCCCACAACTGTCGCGCCGTCCACGTGCCCGCCGGCCGGTCGTTGTAGTAGTAGTCCGGGATGAACGTCCAGTTCCGGTCGTGCCAGCCGCCGCCCTTGCCGCCATGCACGCAGTGGCCGGCGGTGAACACGGTGTTGCGCGCCTCGGTGGTCACGACGACACCGGAGCAGTGCCACAGGCCGTTGTCCTCGTAGAGCACCTTGCCGTTGGTCATCGAGACCCAGTCGTGCCGGCGCGGCCACGACGTCCCGGTCCCGCCCGCGAGCGTCGTGACCTTGCCCGCGGCCGCAGAGCTGGGGGCTTGTCCGCCGACCGAGACCTTGCCCAGCAAAGAGGTTTGCGCAGTGCGGCGCACCTGGTCAAGCGTGACACCCCGGTCCGCAGGCTTGGCCGCTGCGATCCGCTCCGGGGTCCAGAACCGTTCTGCCGCAGTGTTCGGATCCGCGGACAGCGCCGCCGCCTGCGGGCTGAGGGACGCACTCGCCGAGCTCGGCGTCGCCGCGTCGGGCACTCGGGGTGCCGCTACGGCGACAGCCGGCACGGTGGTCAGACTGATGGCCGACAACAAGCCGGCCAGAACTCTCCGTACTGAACGCAGACGTGAACCCATCGACTCCCCCTCGAAGTCACAACGTCAGGTGTCACTGCAAAGAGGCGACTGGTGTCACGCGAGATGCACCGCGGCGCGGACACTGGTCCGAGGTCACACGAACAGCTCAATCGCTGTCCGGATCGCACCGGCCAATCGGCTCAATCCCACGCCGCTGACCGCACGCCTTGCGGCATGTGCGGATGTTCTGGTTGAGCTGAAGCCCCGCTCGTGGCGAACTGAACGAGCGGAGGTTGGGAGAAGTGCTGTCGACCGAGGTCGGTGTTCAGTCGATGGTGAGGGGGACAACGAGATCTTCCTCCGCTGCCAGGACATCGCCACCGAACTCGACCCGCGCTGCCGCCACTGAGGCCGCCCGATCGTTGCCCGGCCAGAAATGGGTGAGCAGCAGCCGGCGCGCGCCAGCGAGCTGGGCCCATCGACCCGCCTCAGCCGAGGTCATCAGGTTGCGCACCGGTCGGCTGACCTCGCCGTCCCGATCGGTGGCCTCGACGATGAACAGGTCGGCGTCGCGGCCGAGTTCGGCCAGCAACGGGTCGGGACCAGTGTCTCCGGTGTAGGCGAGGGTCATCCCGTTGGCCTGCAGCCGGACGCCGGCGTTGGGCACGTAATGCGGCAGCGGCACACCGGTCAGGACGAACGGGCCGACCTGATGGGCGCCGGGCAGGGGGTGCACCTCGAAGACCGCGCGCAGGTCCACATCCGGCTCCAGGCCGCTGAGCCGGTCGAGAACACCGGGCGGGCAGTACAGCGGCATCTTCGGCTCGCGTGGACCGCCGTAGAGACGGATGCGGAACAGGCCGTGCAGGTCGATGCAGTGATCGGGATGCTCGTGGGTGATGACCACAGCGTCCACCGCGCCATCCGGGCAGCGGGCCAGCAGACGAGGCAGCGTGGCGTAGCCGAGATCGAGCACCAGGCGGTATCCGTCCCAGTCCACCAGAAACCCGCTGCATGCTCGCCCAGGCTCGGGGAATGCGCCACAACTGCCCAGCACGGTGATCTGTCGCATCCGGGCAGCATGCCATTCGAAGACATCATCGAGCGCATCGTCCTGGCCTGATCCGCCATCTCGAACTCGTCTTCCGCATCGGAATACCGGTGACCGTCCGCAACTCGGCAGAAGAGTACGTTCGGGCGGCGGGGTAGAAGCTGACGCTGCCGCCTACGAGTCGACGGGTGACCTTGGGCGGGCGATCCTGCCGTTCGAGGCCACTGTCGCCGACTGATCGCGGATGCGAGGAGCCGGACCATCCGATAGCCAAGGTGAGGTGGTCCGCTCCGATTTCAGGCGATGAACCGCAGATCGTTGAGGCCTCTGACCGGCCATCGCCGCTGGTGGTCAGACACTGGACCACGTGGCGGAGCAAGTCGGTAGCGGCCGGTCCTGGTGATCGTCGTGCCGGTGCTGATCAGCACGGCGGTTGCGGTGCCGATCAAGGTGCTGGCCCCCGGCACCGCGCAGGAACGCCTCGACGCGATACGTACGAGGCTGGCCATCGGCGCCGTGATCACCCCGGCGTTGGCCTTGCGACGTCAGCAGTCCACCGAGCACGACGCCACCGAACGCAGACTGACCGAGCTCACCGCCGCTTCTGGCGTGCGAGGCTCGCCAACCGCCGCCACGATCTCCCTGTCGACCAACCCACACCGCGCTCAAGGGAGGATCCGATGGCCGGAGTGGTTCGCGTCCTTGCGCCTGGAGGGCGTTGCTGGTTGCGCAAAACGACGACCGCTGGCCGTCCGAGACCGGCAGAACGAGCTGTCGGCGGCATGTAACGATGTTGCGGGAGGTCAGATGGAGCCACAAGCGCGGCACAGGTACGACGTCGTTCACTGCTCGGTGGTCGGCCATGCGCAGTACGGGCTTCTGGTCGAATCCGAGGACGGCGAGCACGGATTCGTGGACAGCTCGTACATCACGGACAAGCCGGGCGAGCCGTGGCCTGAGGTGGGTCGGCGGTTGCGGTGCGTGGTCTTGGGCTATACGAAGGAAGGCAGGCTCCGAGTCGCGGCGACGCCCCTGTACGTCGAGATGGTGGCCGCAGCAGACGACCCTGTCACGGCAGTGGATGAGTGGAGTCTGCTGACGGGTAGAGGGCGACGGCACGAGTGAAGTGTCCGCCCCCGTCCGGCATGCCAGTGCGTTATGTGTCGTCAGCCCTGCGGTGATGTGGATGTTGTTCGACCTGCGAGTGAGGTGAAGGCGGGCATGTCGAGCGCGACCGCGCCGGTGGGGCGTTGGAGCGCGGCGTCGATCTGGGCGAGCTTGTCCTTCGCGCCGGCCAGGCTGACTTGCAGCCCTTCAACTTCTCCGAGCCATCCTTCGCGCTTGGCCTCAATAATACGGGCCTCCAGATTGTCGCGGATCTCCTCCAACCGCGATTGTTGCGCCGGGTCGGGCCGCAGTAATGAACACCTAACGCAAGCATGCTCATGGACGTAAGGCGATTCGAATGCTCGCGCACACGCCCGGTGCGCTTCGATCGCCTCGGCGGGATAGACGGCCGTCGCGATCGCATTGCTGGACGTGGTACTGCTGATCAGCATCACCGCTTGACCGGCCACCGCCCATACGTGCCTTCCCCTGCCGCGAACGGCTTGAACACATTGCCCGGGGTGGGCGGCATCGTCTTGCTCGTCAGCGCCGCGAGCCGGAACAGCGGCCCGACAAGCCGGTCGTACAGGCTTGGCAGGCACCGGAACCCCGTGATGATGCCCGGATTCGCCGGGCCCACCGGCACGGAAACGTGCCGTCGCGGCCGATCGGCCAAGCGGACGATCGCTGCGGCGACCCGATCAGGACTGAGCACCGGAACCGGCGGCCGCGCCGCGCGACCCGTGTAGTTGGCCGCCTGGTCGTACACCGGGGTGTTGATGCTGCCGGGACTCACGATGCACACCTGCACCCCACGTTCGTCACGGGTTTCCTGTTGCAACGTCCGCAAAATCGCACGCTGTCCCCACTTCGCGGTCGAGTAGGCACCCATCTGCGGAACAGTGATCGAGCCGAGCAGCGAGTTCACCCCGATGAAGACACCGCGGTGCTGTCGGCGCATCACCGGCAGCACCGCCTGAGCCAAGTGCAGCGTGCCGTGGATCGCGGTGTCGACGACCTCGGTGAACACCTCCGCGGGCATCGTCTCCACGGCGCCGTACCCCATCACCGTCGCGGTGTGCACGACGACGTCGACGCGGCCGTGCAGATCCAGGGTTCTCGCGACGACCCGGCCGGCTCCCGCGGGATCGGCGATGTCGTCGACGATGACGTCCACCGCACCACTTCCTGCTTCGCGGCATGCCTTCTGCGCGGCGTCGAGTGCCTCGCGACTGCGGGAGGCCAGCACGACGTCGTCTCCGCGGCAGGCGAATGCTTTCGCCGAGGCGAGGCCGATCCCGCTGCTGCCCCCGACCACGAGCACAACGCGCCCGATCACGGGCTCAGCACCACCTTGATGCAGCCGTCGCTCTTGGAGCGGAACATCTCGTACCCGCGGGCGGCGTCGGCGAGCGGAAGACGGTGCGTGGTCAGGTCCAGGGTGCCCAGCGGGTCGGCCGGATCGAGCACGAGCGGCAGGATGTCGTCGGTCCACCGGCGCACGTGCGCCTGCCCCATCCGCAACTGGATGCCGCGGTCGAACATCTCCATCATCGGCATGGCGTCCACCTCGCCTCCGTACACACCGGACACCGACACCGTGCCGCCACGCCGCACTCCCTTCAAGGCGGCGTGCAAGGCCTCGAGGCGGTCGACGGCCATCTTGTCCGTCACCTTCTGTGCGATCGCGTCGGGCAGCAACCCGGTGGCCTTCTGCGCGAGAGCGGTGAGACCTCCGCCGTGGGCCTCCATGCCGACAGCGTCGATGGTGGCGTCGGGACCGCGGCCGTCCACCATCCTGATCAACGCGGCGGCCACGTCGGAGCCACCGAGGCCGTCGAGGTCGACGGGTTCCGCACCGTGCCGTTCAGCGAGCGCGAGACGTTCGGGCACCCGGTCCACGGCGATGACGCGACCGGCGCCGAGGTGCCGGGCGATCCGGACGGCGAACTGCCCGACCGGGCCGAGCCCGAGCACGGCTACGGTGCCGCCGGGTGGCACGTCGGCGTAGCGGACGGCCTGCCACGCGGTCGGCAGGATGTCGGACAGGAACAGGAACTGCTCGTCGGGCGTGCCGTCCGGGACGACGATGGGCCCGAACTGGGCCTGCGGCACGCGCAGGTACTCGGCTTGGCCGCCGGGCACCGAACCGTAGAGAGAGGTGTAGCCGAACAAGCTCGCGCCCTTGCCCTCATCGCGCACCTGCGTCGTCTCGCACTGCGCGAACAGGTCTCGCTCGCACATCCAGCAGTGACCGCAGGAGATGTTGAACGGCACCACGACGCGGTCGCCCACCTTGAGGTGGCCACTTGCCTCGGCACCCACCTCCTCGACCACGCCCATCGCCTCGTGGCCCAGCACGTCACCCGGTTTGAGGTAGGGACCGAGCACCCCGTACAGATGCAGGTCCGATCCGCAGATAGCGGTCGAGGTGACCCTGATGACCGCGTCGGTCGGTTGCTCGATGCGCGGATCCGGTACGTCGACGACCTGCACCTTCTCATTGCCCTGCCATGTCAGTGCTTTCATGATGACTGCGGCACCTCCTCCGCCCGCGCGGTCGTCCTTGCGGGCATACGGCTTCTCCTCACGACTGCTCACCGACCAGACAGCAGTACCCGTGAAATCGACTCAGAAACGTTTCAAGCCGATCGGGGGATCGCAGCATCCAGAGCGACCGACCAACACACACGACCATCCGCGACTGGGCGGCCGCGTCTTCAAACGTGGTTCCGCAAGCCGCAGGAGTACAGGACGAAGACCGACATGTAGATCGGTTCGGCGGTGATCCCAGCTCTGCGCGCTGCTTCGTCGTCGCCGACCGTCGCCGGGCGGCGGTGACGTGCTCGGCGACACGACGCGGCCCCGACGGCCTGGTGGCTGTCGGGGCCGCGTCGTCTCTGCTGGTGTTCAGAGCCAGGAGGAGAGGGCCTTGAGGATGTCGGCGCGCTTGCGTGGTGCGGTGAGGGTGGCGACCGGGTCACCGCCGGAGAACAGGATGAGCGTGGGGATGCTGAGCACCTGGTAGCGGACGGCGATCTCGGGGTGGGCGTCGATGTCGACCTTGACGACGGAGATCGTGTCTTGGTGTTCTTCTGCGATGGCGGTGACGACCGGGCTCAGCGCCTTGCAGGGGCCGCACCAGGGCGCCCAGAAGTCGACCAGCACGGGCTTGTCGGCGCCGAGAACTGTGCTGTCGAAGGAGTTCGTGGTCACGTCGGTGAGTTGCACGGTGTGGTCCCTGATCATCCGAAGGTGAAGGAGAAGGCCTGGACTCCAGGGCCGACGGTCGCGGTGAGCGAGCCGCCCTCGATCTGTTGTGCGGCCAGGAGCTGGTAGGAGTTGGGAGTGCCGTCGACCTCGATGGTCTTGGTCTTCCCGTCGTTCTCGACGGTGACGGTGCCCTTGCCGGACAGGACCATCCGGACTTCTTTGGCGCGGTAGTTGAGCTTGATCTGCCCGAAACCGCCGGTGGGCGTGATGTTCTGGCTCGTGAGCGTCCACTGGCCGGCGAGCGCGAAGCTGTCGGTGCCCTGGTTGTCCGGGAACTGGAACGACTTCTCGCCGGTGGTGTAGAGCTCGGTGCCAGCGAAGTTCACGCGTTTCGTCGAGCCGAGGTAGGTCTCGCGGGTGATGTCGGCGACAACCGGGGTGTCGTCGGCCAACTCGGTGGCTGCCGGGAGTCGCACGCCGGGCTTGGCGTCGGTGAGCAGTTGCCGGATCAGCTTTTCGGTGACGTCGTAGTCGCCTTCGCCGAACTTGATGTGCCGGACGGTGCCCTGGGCGTCGACGAGGTAGTGGGCCGGCCAGTAGCGGTTGCGGTAGTTGGTCCAGGTGCCGAGGCTGTTGTCCAGGGCGACCGGGTAGGTGATGCCGAAGTTCTTCGCGGCGGCCTCGACGTTGTCGGGTTCCTTCTCGAAGGCGTACTCGGGGGAGTGGACGCCGATGACCTGGAGGCCCGCGTCCCGGTAGGCCTTGTCCCATGCGGTGATGTGCGGGATGGAGCGCTGGCAGTTGATGCAGGAGTAGGCCCAGAAGTCGATCATGACGACTTTGCCGCGCAACGACTGCAGGTCGAGTGCCTGGCCGCCGGGCGTGTTGAGCCACTGCTGGATGTCGGTGATGTCCGGTGCGGTGCCGCAGCTCTCCAGGTCGGGTGCACCGTCGGAGCACTTGTCGAGGTCCTTGTTCTGGTCGTTGACCAGCCCTCCGAGGTTGAGGGCCTTGCGGACCTGCTCGGAGTTGTTCACCTTGTCCTGCAAGGAGCTGGTGTAGTCCGGGATCACGCGCTGCAGCAGTTGGGGCAGGTTGAACACCAGTCCCAGCGCGAGCGCGATCATCACGATGCCCGCGGTGATGCGGATGCCGCGCTGGCGCTTGCGGAAGGCCTGCACGCGTTCGGCGACCCGGCGGCCGGCGAGGGCGAAGATCAGCAGCGGAATCGCCGCGCCGACGGCGAAGGTGAGGGTGAGGATGACGGTCTCGGTGCCGATCCTGCCGGTGGAGCCCGCGACGGTGATGGCGGCGAGGACCGGACCGGCGCAGGGGACGTACACCGCGCCCAAGGCCAGGCCGAGGGTGAACCCGCCGCGACTCGCGTCCGGATTGCGTTGCGGGATCCACGTGAAAGGCTTTTCCAGCAGCTGTTCGAAGCGCGGCACGATCAGCCCGATGCCGATCAGCGCGAGCACGATGATGCCGCCCCAGCGCAGAACGTCCTGCGGCAGGTTCAGCACCGACAGCAGAAGTGACCCGAACAGCGTGACCAGGCTGAAGCTGACGACGAGTCCGGCGATGACGAGGAACGGCCGGGTGCGCGAGGCCGGTTTGACCGCCACCGCCACCCCGCCCCCTGCAGGTGTGGTGCGGGCGCTCTGTGTGCCGCCGGAGAAGAAGATGACGGGAAGGACGGGGAGGATGCACGGCGAGATGCCGGTGACCAGGCCGCCGATCAGACCGATCAGTGCGAGGGTCAACATGGGGGCCTACTTGGATTGACGGAAGTGCGAGATGTCTGTGGTTCGTGGCTGTGCGCATCGCGGATTGCCGTGCGGAGAAGTGACTGTGGGCGTCGGATCGCAAGTGCGTGTCGTTTGCGCTGCTCGCGAGCGATTGGCGGACCTGTTGGTAACAGGTCGGTAACCACACCCATCCGGTCGTCCTGGGGTGGCGAATCACGAGCAGCAACCGCCCGAACACCCCTTGGAGATGTCCTGTCATGAACAAGACCGTCCGCAACACCGTCCTCGCCGCCGGCGCCGTTTCGCTCGCAGTGTTCGGCGCGGCGTGCGGCTCGGGCGACATGGCGAGCAGCAGCTCCTCGACCGCTCCCACCTCGGCGACCTCGATGGCGCCGTCGTCGCAGGCGATGGCCGACCCGGCCGCGAACCTGGTGGGTCCCGGCTGTGCCGACTACGCCAAGCAGGTCCCGTCCGGCGCCGGTTCCGTCTCGGGCATGGCGGCTGACCCGGTGGCCGTCGCGGCGAGCAACAACCCGCTGCTCACGACGCTGGTCAGTGCCGTGTCGGGCAAGCTCAACCCGAAGGTGAACCTGGTCTCGACGCTCAACGGTGCCGAGTTCACGGTGTTCGCGCCGGTCGACTCCGCGTTCGCCAAGATCGACGCCGCGACGATCGAGAAGCTCAAGACCGACGACGCGCTGCTGACCAAGATCCTGACCTACCACGTGGTTCCCGGCCAGATCACGCCTGACAAGATCGCCGGCGACCAGAAGACCGTGCAGACCGGCACCGTGAAGGTGACCGGTTCGGGCAACGCGCTGAAGGTCAACGACGCCAACGTGGTCTGCGGTGGCGTGAAGACCGCGAACGCGACCGTCTACCTCATCGACTCGGTGCTGATGCCCGCCTGACATCTCCAGGGCAGCAGTACCGCGACTCCGGGAACCGCGCTGTGCAGGCGGTTCCCGGAGTTCCTTCACGTATTCTCGTCGTGACGTCTGATGTGGACGGACGCGTCGGAGGACAGGAACACGGCGCGGTTCGCCGGTTGGCTGAAAACGGCCACGATCACGGCGTTGAACTCCTCCGGGTCAGACGAGGGTGATGGCGAGGACCGGCGTGCCCGTCGGGCTCGATGATCCGCCCGCGGGCTCGACGGTCAGGATGATCTCGCCGACTTCGTCAATCCCGGTGACCAGCAGCGACATCGCCTCACCTGCCGGACGCAGGACCCCGGCTGATCGTGGACCGTGGTCGTGCACAAGCCAAAGCTGGTAAACGCGGTCGCGTGGCAATGTGCGCAGGTCGTCCACCAAGAAGAGCATCTCGTTGCGGCTGAGGGAGATGGCTGCGGTGCCTGCGGGGTTTCCAGCGGTGACGAGCCGCAGGTCCGGCGCTGCCATCAGGTCGCCGATCTGAGTGCGCGGGCTCGCGGCCACGGCGGTGATCTTCGAGGTGGTCAGCGCGCTGTGCGCACCGGCCACCACCGCGGCGGTCAGGCAGGCAGCGGAGATGAGCGCCGCAGCGCGCTGGAAACCCTGCCGTCGTGAGAAGAACGTGCCGAGCTCGAAGGTCGGTGACACCTGCCGTGCACGCCGTACCGCGTCCAGCACGTGTGGCCGGAGATCGCCTGGAACCACGTGATCGACGGCGCTGCCCAAGCGGGCCGCGGTCTCAGTCAGTTCAGCCACCTCGTCCGCACACCCCTGGCACCGGCCCAGGTGTGCCTCGAACTTGGCTCGCTCGGCGTCGAGCAGTGCGCCGAGTGCATGCGCACCGGTCAGCAGGTGCGGGTCGATCGCACGCGTTCCTCCCGGTTTCACGCCTCGTCTTCGAAGCCGACCGGCGAGCGGATTGGCCTTCACACGTCCCGATGACTCCCATCTGCTCCATGGTGAGCCGTAGCGCCTGGAGTCCCGAGTGGACTCTGCTGTGCAGCGTGACTGTTCGCGATCGCCGGTCCTGCATGAGGTTCGAGACCGGCGATACGGCGGATGGGCGGATTTCGTCCAGGGTTCAACACAAGGGCCGGTTCGGTCGTACACACCTGCGTTGCACGACCAAGTACCGGGAGAGAACATGCGTATCGCTCGCACGACCGCACTCGTAGGCGCGGCAGCACTGCTCATGACCGCCCTCGGCGCCACACCCGCCTCGGCGGCCGACCAGCGCCGCGTCCACCTGCTCACCTCCGACGGCGTCCTGAGCACCAGGAGCTGGTCGTCCCCACTGCTGTCGCAGCACCGCGTCCGGGTCACCGGCCTCAAAGGCCGCGACCGGCTCATCGGCATGGACGTGCGGCCCGCCACCGGCGCGTTGTACGCGATCGCCGCCTCGGGCCAGCTCTACGTCCTCGATCCGCGCACGGGCACGGCGACCGCGGTGGGGGCCCCTGCCGCGATCACGGGGACGGCGGTCGGCATCGACTTCAACCCGGCCGTCGACCGCATCCGGCTGGTCACCACCAGCGGCCAGAACCTGCGCCTGCACCCGGACACCGGCGCCGTGGCCGCGGTCGACACCCCGCTCGCCTACGCCCCCGCAGACCGCGCGGGCAGCACGCCCCAGGTCTCCGGAGCCGGGTACACCAACAGCGTGGCCGGCGCGACGTCCACCACGCTCTACGACCTCGACAGCCGCACCGACACCCTCGTCACCCAGGGCACGGCCGCCGGCGTCACCCCGGTCGTGTCCCCGAACACCGGACAGCTGTTCACCGTCGGCAAGCTCGGCCTCGACATCGACCGGACCAACGGCTTCGACATCGCCACCGTGAACGGACGCCAGCACGCCATGGCCGCGGTGCAGCCCGGCTTCTCGCTGCTGGGCGGGACGCTCCTGGTCAAGGTCGACCTGAGCAGCGGGCGCGCCACGGTCGTCGGTGGCGCCGGCGGCGACGTCGTCGGTCTCGCGTTCGCTCGCTGACCCAGCTGCGCAACACGGACTGACCGCAGCGGATTCGAGATCCGCGGCGGTCGGTCCGAAGTCATCACACCTGTCTGCAAGGGATCGGGATCAGCCGGAGTCGAACGTGCCCTGCCGGCGTCAGCGGCTGCCAAAGTTGTTGCCAGCAGTGTGCAAGAGGGCATTCGAGTGAACCCGGCAAGCCTTCAGAGCTTTGGTGCCGAACCAGCGTCGTCCTGTCCGCGTGGCGGGTTTCGCTCCGGACGGACGTCGATCCGAAGGGATGGAGCATGTCAGCACCCCCTCCCGCGCGTCGTCGACGACGCGCGGCGGTAAGTCTGATAGCGGTCGGGAGCACGGTGCTCGCGGCAGGTCTGATCGGCGGGTCCGGCCCTGCCGGTGCGTCGAGTCACCGCGAGGCGCCGTTGATCGCGGGTGATCCCGCGGTGGACAACACCGACGTCTACGCGTTCGTCAGCCCGGACAAGCCGGACACGGTCACGTTGGTGGCGAGCTGGTCGCCGTTCCAGGAGCCGCACGGCGGGCCGAACTTCTACCCGTGGGCGACCGACGCCCGCTACGACATCAACATCGACAACGACGGCGATGCCAAGGCGGACCTGACCTACCGGTGGACCTTCCGCACCGAGGACCGCCGAGGCAAGTCGACGTTCCTGTACAACAACGGCCCGGTCACCTCACTGGACGACGAGAACCTGCTGTTCCGGCAGACCTACACGCTGGAACTGATCGACCGCGACGGGCGTGATCGCAAGCTGGTCCGCTCGGGCAAGGTCGCGCCGTCCAACACCGGCCCGGCGTCGATGCCGGACTACGGCGCGTTGCGCACTCAGGCGATCACCGACGTGCCCGGTGGTGGCAAGAGCTTCGTCGGCCAGTCCGATGATGCGTTCTTCCTGGACCTGCGGGTGTTCGACCTGCTCTACGGCGGGAACCTGTCCGAGGTCGGGCAAGACACCCTGGGCGGCTACAACGTCAACACCATCGCGTTGCAGGTTCCCAAGTCGCAGCTGGCGCTCAAGGGCGATGCGACCCGCAATCCGGTCATCGGGGTGTGGAGCGACACCGAGCGGCAGTCGATGATCCTCAGTCCGGGGGAGTCGCGGGCCGTCGGTCCGTTCGTGCAGGTCTCGCGCCTGGGCAACCCGCTGGTCAACGAGGTCGTCGTCCCGGCGGGCCTGAAGGACAGGTTCAACGCGCTGACGCCCGACCAGGACGGCAAGGTGCCCGAGCTGGTCAACCGGGTCACCGACCCGGAGGTGCCCAGGCTGATCCAGGCGATCTACGGCATCCCCGCCCCCGCCACGCCGCGCAACGACCTGGTGGAGATCTTCCTGACCGGCATCACCACCAAGCTCGGCGGGCCGATCAAGGCGGACTTGAACTCGCAGCTCAACAACGCCGACGTCAACCCGAAGCGGTTCACCCCGTCGGAGCAGCTGCGGCTCAACACCTCCGTGCCGCCGGCGGCGTCGCCGAACCGGCTGGGCGTGCTCGGCGGTGACCTGCAGGGCTTCCCCAACGGGCGCCGGCTCGCCGATGACGTGCTCGACATCGGCGTGCAGGCGCTGGAAGGCGCCGCGGTGAGCGGCATCGTGCCCGCCCTCGCGGCCGGGGACAAGGTCGACGCCAACGACAAGGCGTTCGGCACCTCGTTCCCGTACGTGGCGCTGCCGAACAACAGCGCGGTCAACTCCGGCGCGGCGGGTGCGGTGGCACCCGCGGCCGGTGGCGGCGGTGGCGGTCTGCCGGACGGGATGGTCCTCAACGCCGTGCTCGCGGCGTTGCTGATCGGCTCGGGCGTGTGGCTGCTGAGCCGCCGTCCGCTGCGGACCGCGGTCCCCGCGACCGCATGACACCGTGCCGGGGGACGAACGCTTCGCCCGTCCCCCGGCACGGTCCCGCGACCTGACTCGGCAGCAACCCACGGAGCGCGCCATGAACCGCCGCAAGACCACCGCAGTGCTGGCCATCACCGCCGGCGTCGCGCTGCTCGCCACGACCGCGACCGCGCTCAGCCGCGATGACGATCCCGGCCCTCCCGGTCAGGGCGCCGCTGTGGTGCGCAGCGACGTGCAGCGCACCGTCACCGCCGCCCAGGACCGGCTGCGGCGGGTGCCCGGTGACGCCGACACGTGGGCGTTGCTCGGCTCGGCCTACGTCGAGCAGGCCCGGATCACCGGCGACCCGGCCTTCTACGGCAAGGCCCAGGGTGCGCTCGAGACGTCCCTGCGCCACCGGCCGGAGGCGAACGGCCCGGCGCACCTCGGTCTCGGCGCACTGGCCAACGCCCGTCACGACTTCGCCGCCGCCCGTGACCAGGCCGAGCGCGCCCGTGCCGTCCTGCCCGACACCGCCGAGGTCTACGGCGTGCTCGCCGACGCCCTCACCCAGCTCGGTGCCGCCGACGAGGCGCGGGCCGCCGTGCAGCGGATGCTCGACCTCGAACCCGGCGTGCCCTCGTTCACCCGTGCCGCCTACGACTTCGAGCAACGCGGCGAGGTCGACTCCGCCCGCCAGGCCCTCACCCGCGCGCTCGACGCCTCCTCCACGCCCACCGACACGCTGTTCTGCCGCTACCACCTCGGCGAGCTCGCGTTCGACAACGGTGACCTCGGCGAGGCCTCCGCCCAGTACGAGCAAGGTCTGCTGGTCGACCCGCTCGACCCCGCACTGTTGCAGGGGCGAGCCAAGACCGCCGCCGCCCGAGGTGACCTCGACGCCGCGCTCGCCGGCTACGCCGACCTCGTCGCACGGGTGCCCTCACCGCAGTACCTGCACGAACACGCCGTTCTGCTGCGTGCCGCGGGCCGCACCCAGGACGCCGCCCGGCAGTTCGACCTGCTCGCCCAGCAGGAGCGGCTGCTCGCCGCCGCGGGCAGCACCGACGACTTGGCTGCCTCCGTCGCCGCCGACCGGGTGATCCCGCCGCCGCGTTGGCCGCCGCCGAACGCGAATGGGCCCGCAGGCAGCACCCGCTGGTCGCGGACGCGCTCGGGTGGGCCCTGCACCTGGCCGGACGCGACGCCGAAGCTCTTCGCCACGCCGACCAGGCCGCCACCACCGGCTGGCGCAACGCGACGTTCGCCTACCACCGGGGCATGATCCTGCGCGCCCTCGGCCGTGGTGCGGAGGCCGCCGACGCGCTCGAGACCGCGCTGCGGATCAACCCGCACTTCTCGCCGGTGGACGCCCCGGCCGCCCGCGCCGCGCTGGACGGCCTGCGGTGAAGGTGCTGATCGTCCTCGTTCTCGCGGCGCTGGCCGTGCTGATGACTCCGGCGACCGCCGATGCGCACCCGCTGGGCAACTTCACCGTCAACCACCACCACGCCATCACCGTTCATCCTGACCGGGTCGACCTCGTCTCGGTCATCGACCTCGCGGAGATCCCTACCCTGCAGGAACAGCCCGCCGGCCACGTCGGTTACGCCGACCGCGAGTGCGAGGCAGTGCGCCGCGGCCTTGCGGTGCACGTGGAAGGCACGGGCGTGGCGGTGGCTCTGCGCTCGGCGTCGGTCGAGTTCCCACCCGGCGAGGCCGGACTGGCCACCACCCGTCTCACCTGTGCGCTCACCGCGCCGGCGAACCTCGGCGCCGCGGCCACCGTGGAGGTGCGCGACACCTATCGGCCGGGCCGCGTCGGCTGGCACGAGATGACCGCCACCGGCGACGGCATGGCGCTGCTCGACCCGCCCGTGCCGGCGACCAGCTCCAGTGACGAGTTGCGGGCTTATCCCGACGACCTGCTGTCCGACCCGCTGGACGTCCGCGCGGTGAGCTTGCGCGTTCAACCCGGTGCCACGGCGGCGGGCGACACTTCCGCGGCACCAGGCGGCGGCACGTTGCTCGCCTCCGCCACGCGCGCTTTCACCGACCTCGTCGGCCAACGGGACCTCACGCCTTTCATCGGCGTTCTCGCGGTGCTGCTGTCGCTGCTGCTCGGCGCCTCCCACGCCGCGCTCCCAGGACACGGGAAGACCGTCATCGCCGCCTACCTGGCCGGCCGCCACGGCACCGCCCGTGACGCCGTCACCGTCGGCGCCACCGTCACCCTCACCCACACCGCCGGTGTGCTGCTGATGGGCCTTGCCATCAGCGCGTCCAGCGCGCTGGCGGGGGAGTCCCTGCTGAGGGTGCTGGGGGTCGCCAGCGGCATGCTCGTCACCGCCATCGGGGCGTTCCTGCTGCACTCAGCGCTGCAGCGCCACCCTGTCGCCGTCGGGCACGGGCACGGGCACGGACACGGACATGGACATCGTGTGGGGCGTGGCGGTCTGATCGGCATGGGCGTGGCCGGAGGCCTGGTACCCAGTCCGTCGGCGCTGGTCGTGCTGCTCGGCGCGGTCGCACTGGGCCGCACCTGGTTCGGCGTCCTGCTCGTCCTGAGCTACGGCCTGGGCATGGCCACCACGCTCACCCTCGTCGGCCTGCTGCTGGTCCGCCTGCGTGACCGCCTCGCCGCCGTCGAACGCCTCCGCGACCGCTTCACCGCCCTGCCCGCCCTCACCGCCGGGCTCGTCCTCGTCGTCGGCCTCGGACTCACCGCCCGAGCCCTTCTCGAATAGGAGACGCGATGCGCGTTCCGGCTCTGCTGCTGTGCTCCGCCACTGTCCTGATCGCCTGCACCGGCAGCCCCGATCCCGGACCGGTCTTCGACAACGAGAACGGCTCCGAGCTCACCTGCCTGCGCCACCAACCCCAGCCGCCGGGCCCCCGCTACACCGACGAAGCCCTGCGCCGGACCGACCACACCCTGCCGCTGCTGCGCTACTACACCGCACACGGCCGCAAACCCTTCTGCGACGACCAAACCCCCACCGACATCGACAAGCAATGGGCCCAGCTCTACGTGGACCTCGGCGCCGACCGCGCGAACGTGAGCGCGCTTCTCGACTGACTGCGTGACCTGTCGGGCAGAAGACCCGCCGAACCTGTACGGCGGACAACGCGATCCTCAGAAGCCGTGCAGCAGGACCGCGCACGACGAGGACGCCATCGCCGAGATGACGGCGTGGCGTCCTGGTCGTGCGCGACCGATCGCCGGGACGTGCCCGGTCACCCGAAGTCGGTCACTTGCTGCGGCCGGTGAGCACTCCGAGACCGAGCATGCCCACACCCAGACCGAGGTGCAGCCAGTTGTCGGCCGTGTTCACCGGAACGAAGTTCGCGGCACTGTCGTGGTCGATGACCAGGCCGTACAACCAGAGCACGAGGTAGATGACGCCGCCGCCCACGAGAAAGACGGCGGCTGAGCGAGAGGTCCTGGCCATCAGCAGGCCCGCGACCCCGAACGCGGCGTGGACGAGGTTGTGCAGCACGGACACGGCGAAGACACCGAGCAGCAGAGCACCGGCGTGATGACCGGCGAAGGAGAGCTGGTCGTAGTTCGTGGTGATGCCGGGGACGAAGCCGAGGATGCCGACGAGCAGGAACACCGCGCCGACCACCGCTGCGAGCAGCTGGACCGGTCGGCGGGATGCCACGTCGTGGCTGGAGCGGGACGAGTGCGTTGGAGTCAAGAGACTCACCTCCGAAACCTGTGACCTGAACCGACATCGGGGATTCGGCGCTCGGACCGCCGTGGACTGGTCTGTCGACTTCACCCGACGAACGCGGACAGGCCGCCCCGGAGCGCGGTCGGGGCGGTCTGACGAACGAGTCAGAGGCTCAAGTCGAGGTCGTTGAGCACGCCACCCACGTTGACGTCACCGAGCTCGCCGGACAGGTCGCCGATCTTGCCGATGTCGCCGACGTGGCCGACACCGGTCACGTCGCCGATGTCGCCCACGTGGGACACGACGTCGCCGACGTTGCCGATCTCGTCGAGCGACAGGTCGTTGTCCGTCACGTTGCCGACCGCGGAGGTGATGTCGCCGCTGAGCACGTCACCGACGCCGAGGTCGCCGGTGTGCGCGGTGCTGGTGACGTCGCCGACGACGTCGGTGATGTGCGTGGTGTCGAGCACGTCGGTGCCGTTGCTGATGTCGCCGACGGTGTCGGTCACCTCGAGGTCGGTGACGGTCTTGGTGACGTCCGTGACGGTGGTCGTCCCGACGACGTCCAGCGTGCTGGACGGGTCACTGAGCACGTCGAACCCGTTGGTGACGCCGTGTGCGGCGGCGGTCAGGCCCGAGACGGAACCGAGGACGGTGTTGTCGTCGAGCTGCTGGCCGACGGTGTTCTGCAGCGTGCTCATCAGGTCGAGCTGCTGGTCCAGGTCCAGGCCGGAGATCGTCGACCCGAAGTCGCCCAGATCGGTGACCGGAGCGAAGTCGAGCACCAGCGGCAGCAGCTCCTGGATGTCCGCCGGGTGCACGTCACCGAGCCCGGCCGCGTCGAGCGAACCCTGCGGGTCGAGCTGGAAGGCCGACCGGGCGTCGGGGTCGCTGAGCAGGTTGAGGGTGAAGTCGTGCAGCGTCTGCGGCAGGTCCACGTCGAACTCCAGGTGCGTCGTTGTGCTTGTGCCACAGAAAGCTACGAAGAACCTGCGGTTCACCGCATCGGGTGACATGCATGGTCCCGATCGGTCGGGATGGAAGGGGGATTGTTGCCACTGCGAGTAGGGGGATAGGAGGTATCTCCCGATCTTCGTGCCGTGACCAAACCTGAACGGGTGATGCACCGAAGGACAGGTGCAGGAGTCGGTCACCAGGAGGTTCGCACGCTCATGTCCCCCATGTCGGACACGCCGTTGTTGCTCGACAGCGGGACCACCCGAACGCTCGAACGCGCGCGCACCGCGGACCACGTCGTGCTGACCGGACCTGCCGGCTGCGGCAAGACCACGCTGTTGCGCACCTTCGAGCAGGCGATCCTCGTCGACGACGGGCACACGCTCGGCGCTGACGAGGCCGACCGCCTCCTGCGCGAGGCCGTCGCCGGCAGCCGGCTCGTCATCGCCCATCGCCTGTGGCCCGACAACCGCGCCCTCGCCCGCCTCATCAGCGCTTTGCCGGGCTCCGCGGTCCGAGTGTGGCTCCAGCCCTTGTCCCGCGACCACGTCAAGTCCTTCGCCGCCCGCGTGCTGGACGTGGAGGTGAGTGACGAAGTCGCAGAACGCCTGCACGAGCGAACCGGTGGCACGCCGGGGTTCGTGCTGGACGAGCTGTCTCCGGATCCGCGCGCCGCGTTCGCCCGCCACTTCGACGGTCTGTCCGTTGCCGCGGGTGATCTGCTGCTGGCCCGCTCCCTCGGTGCCCCTTTCGACCCCGGCCTGCTCGCGACGGTGCTGGCCCTGGACCTGCCCACCGTGTCGGCGTCCATCGAAGCGTTGAGGTCGGCGGGCCTGCTCAAGGTCGACGGAACGCCGCTGCCCGCCGCCGCCGACACGATCACAGCGCTCGCGCCGGTGGAACAGCGCGTGAGCCTGCTGCGCACGCTCGCCCTCACCCAGGCAGGGCGCTCACAACCGGTGTCGGGATACGCGCGGGTGTTGCTGGAGCTCGGAGTGGTGGATCCCGAGCTCCTCGGCGTGTTCTCCGCCGCCGGCCACGAAGTGGTCAACGACGATCCGGCGTTGGCGGCGCGGTTGTTCACCGCCGCTGGTACCGGATCCTCCGTGCACGTGGCGCGGGCACTCGCTCTCAGCGGTGACCTCGACGGCGCTGTGGACGCGGTGGACCTCGGACACGCCGATGCCGACGCGTTGCTGATCGCCGCCACCGCGCTGACCCTGCGCGGACAGGTCGGCCGCGGGGGTGAGCTGCTCCAGCGCTCGGACAGCGGACTCGCGCTGGGCTTCGCCGTGACCGGTCTGCTCGGCGCAGGCCGGCTCGGTGAAGCCCGCACGGTCCAGCTCGGAACGCGCTCGCAGCCCGCCAGGTCTCTGACCGACACCCTCGGGCATCGGCTGGCCGACGTGGTGCTCCACACCGTCACGGGGCCGCCGATGGCCGCTGTCGCCGCCGCGGTCGCCACAGCCGGGGTGAACCAGGCCGGGGCCCGCACCTCGGTGCAGCCGGACAGTCCCAGCGCCCTGGCCGGGCTGATCTGCGTTCACGCGGGCGAGCTGACCGTGGCGAAGTCGTTGCTCGTCAAAGCCGTGCAGGCCGACGACGGCAGGGGAATGCACGCGGTCAGGCACGAGTTGCTGCTCGCCTGCACCGAACTCTTCGGCGGTGACGTCGAAGCAGCCCGGCGGCTCGTGCACCCGGCCGCATCCGGAGAACCGCGGGAAGCCCTGTTCGCCGCCGCGCTCGAGCTGGGGATCAGCCGCCGCGCCGGAGATCTCCGTGCTGTGCGCTCGGCGTGGGAACCGGCCCAGCAGGCACTCGTCGTGCACCCCGTCGACCTCTACACCCTGATCCCGTTGACCGAGATCGCCGTCGCCGCGGCCCGAATCGGTCAGTTCCACCGCATCAAGACACACCTGGACGAGGCGTGGTCACTGCTCGACGGGCTCGGCAACCCTCCGTTGTGGTCAGTGCTCCCGCGCTGGCACGCCTTCCACGCCGCGCTGCTCATCGGTGACCACACCGCGGCGGAGGAACACCTGGCAACGCTGGAAACAGCGGCGGACGCGCTGCCGTTCGCCCGTGCACTCGCCGCCGCCGCGCGGTGCTGGAGCCTGGCCGGCCGTGGCGACGTGGACCACACCCGAGTCGAGGCGGCAGCACAGGAACTGCACGCTCACGGCATGCGCGTGGACGCGGCGAGGCTGGCCGGGCACGCGGCCATGCACACCACCGACCGCAAGACGATGACCCAGCTGCTCGACATCGCCCGTCAGTTCCACGGCCCGAACGGCGCGCAGGGCGGCGCCGGTGCCGAGGTCCTCAGCGACCGCGAGCAGGAAGTGGCGACGCTGGTGCGCGACGGGCTCACCTACCGCGAGGTCGGTGACGCCCTGTTCATCTCCGCCAAGACCGTCGAGCACCACGTCACCCGCATCCGCAACAAACTCGGTGCGAAGAACCGCCGGGAGCTGGAACGCGCATTGGAGGACATCGACCTGACGATCGCCAGATGATCATTGTGGCGATGGGGCCATTTTCGGAAGTTGTCCAGAAAGCGGCCCCATCGTGTTCCGTCAGGTCTGGTCCGACCACCACTTCTGGCCAGCCTCGCCGAGCGTGGAGATCGGGTCGTAGTAGGGGTAGCGGCGGTCGAGCGCCTCCGGGTCTTCGAGCTCGATCCCGGTCCGGTAGTTCTTGGTCCAGTAGGAAATGCCCAGCTCACGGTCGTATTCGGCGAGCTGGTGCACCCACCGCTTGCCCACGTACGGGACGTCGCAGACGATCCGCGGCGTCGCATATCCCGGCAGGTAGCCCATGATCGCGTGCTGCAGCTCCTGCGCCTCCCACACCGCCACCCGCCAGTGCTCGGCGTTGGGGATCATGTCGCACATGTAGAAGTAGTACGGCAGGATGTTCGCTTCGCCTTGCAGCGCGAAGCACAGGTCGAGCAGGTCGGCCGGTGTCGCGTTCACGCCCTTCATCAGCACACCCTGGTTGCGCACGTCCCGCACACCGACCTCCAATGCAGTGCGAGCAGCCTCGGCGACAAGAGGCGTCACGGACTGTGCGTGGTTGACGTGCGTGTGGATCGCCAGGTTGACACCGCGGCGGGATGCGGTGCGGGCCACGCGTTCCAGGCCCTCGACCACGCGGGGCTGCAGCCAGTGCTGGGGCAGGCCGGCCAGGGCCTTGGTGGCGAGGCGGATGTCGCGGACGGTCTCGATGTCGAGCAGGCGCATCAGGAACGACTCGAGCTGTGGCCAGGGGACGTTGGCCACGTCGCCGCCGGAGACCACCACGTCGCGGACGCCGGGGGTCTTCTTCAGGTAGTCGATCATCTGGTCCTGGCGGTCGACCGGCTTGAGCGAGAGCTTGTGCTTGTCGATCAGCGGGGTGGAGTTGCCGACCAGGTCCATGCGGGTGCAGTGGCCGCAGTACTGCGGGCAGGTGGAGACCATCTCGGCCAGCACCTTGGTGGGGTAGCGGTGGGTCAGGCCCTCGACGACCCACATCTCGGCCTCGTGCAGCGAGTCGCGCTGGGAGTGCGGGTGTGACGGCCAGCGCGGGTCGCGGTCGGAGGAGACCGGGAGCATGTAGCGGCGCACCGGATCGGCGAGGAACGCCTCGGTGAACGCGTCGGGGGAGAGGTCGGCGTCGACCGCCATCGTGTTGAACATCTGCGGCGGGATCAGCATCGACATCGTCGCGAAGGTGTCCACGTCCTTGGCGAGGTCGTCGTAGAACCTGTCGGTGAGCAGGTCGCCCGCGACCTTGCGGAGCTGCTTCACGTTCTTCACGCAGTTGACCCGCTGCCACTGGGCGTCGCGCCACTGCGCCTCGGTCACGTGCGCCCAGCCGGGGAAGCGGCGCCAGTCGGGTTCGACCAGCTCACGGCGGACGTACGTGTACGGCTGGCGGTCCAGCCGCTCCAGCGCTGTGGGGGCGTCGTGCAGCGCAGTCATCCGTACTCCTCAGCGTCGAGGTTGCGTAAAGATATCCTGTCACACCGCTAGCGTGCCGTAAATATTTCGGCTCGGGCGCTGGTGGAGGCGGTGTGGGAGCAACTTCGAGCGCCTGTACGTTGTGCTGGTATGCCCCTTTTCGCGCTGCTGCTCGTCGGGATGTTCGCCGAGATCGCGGTCATGATCGCTGTCGGCAACGCGATCGGTCCGCTCGCGATGATCGCGTTGCTGCTGGTCGGCACCCTCGTGGGGCTCACGCTGGTGCGCAGGCAGGGCGCGCAGACGATGGCCGCGTTCTCCGAGTCGGTCTTCAAGCGTCAGCAGCCGCACCAGGAGATGGCCGACGGGGTGCTCATCGCCGCGGCCGGGGCGATGATCATGGTGCCGGGCTTCATCAGCGACGTGGCCGCGTTGTTCCTGCTCTTCCCGCCGACCCGCCGCCTGGTGAGCCGCCGCATCGCCCGCAAGGCTGAGGCCGCCGCGCTCAAGTTCGAGCACGAACGCCGCTTCGGCCCCGGCCAGGTCGTCGAGGGTGAGGTCGTCACGGTCGACGCCGACCCGGTCGTCATCACCGAGCGTCGCGAACTGCCGTGATCCGCGCGTACCACCCCGCCGACCTCGACGCGCTCTACGACATCTGCCTCGACACCGGCAACGGCGGCCAGGGCGCACGCCACCTGTTCGACGACCCGCGCCTGCTCGGCCACGCCTACGTCGGCCCGTACGTCGCCTTTGAACCCGACCTCGCCTTCGTGGCGGAGGACGACGACGGCGTCTGCGGCTATGCCGTCGCCACGATCGACAGCGTCGCCTTCGAAGACCGCGTTGACCGCGACTGGTGGCCAGACCTGCGCATCCGCTATCCGATGTCACCCAGCGCGAACCGGGTCGTCCGCCACATCCACCACCCGGCGCGCGTCGACCCCATGCTCGCCATCGACTATCCCGCGCACATGCACGCGAACCTGCTGCCGCGTGCAAAGGGCAAGGGGATGGGCGGTGGGCTCGTGCGCGCGGCGCTCGAACGTCTGGAGAAGGGCGTCCATGTGCACGTGCGCCGCCACAACACACACGCCATCGGGTTCTGGCAGCACCTCGGGTTCAAGCAAATAGCCGTGGGGGAGAAGCTGGTGCTGGGGCTGAGGCTGTAACCCCCAGCACGGACGAGCTCTCAGTCTGCGACCCGCACCCCGGTGCTCGCCTAGCGACTCCAGCACCGCCGCCACCAGGTACGCCGTGTCGTGCACGACAGGTTGGTCTGTCGGTCGAGAACGGCTCACGAACTCCGCGCCCGTCACGACGCCCCGCTCCTCGAACGCCCGGCCGCGGCTCAGGCCAGCAGGTCTTTCAGCAGCAGGTCGAAGTCCACGACCTCCCGCCCGGCGGGAACGACCTGGTAGGTCGAGTTCAGGAAGCGGTCGAGCTCGTCGGCGGACAGGTGGAACACCGCGTGCGAGTCCTCGGTGAAGAGCTCGAGCACCAGCACGTCCCCCTCCTCACGCCGCAGCCGCACGTCGCCGACCCCCGCCGGCGCCAGCAGCCCCGCCGCGAGCAGTTCCCGGCCCACCAGCCAGGTCGACTCCTGTCCGCGCGTGTGGAACCGCAGCGTCACGGCGTGCGGATCGTCCGTGCGGTAGTGGAGGTCGACGTCCATGGGTTCGATCGAGCCGTCCGGCCTGATGAACTGGACAACGGTCGCCGTCCCGACTCGGGTCTCGTTGTACATCGCCGATCCTCCTCAGCTCCGAGGTGCTGAGGAGGACACGGACGTCACGTGGAATCGGTTCAACTCACCGGCGAGACGATGATGCCGAAGTCGACGAGACCACCGACCGGGGACGGCCAGGGAACGGTCACGGTGTCGCCGCGGGTGCCGTTACCAGGCAGGATGAACCGGATGTGGTCAACGGGCTGCGGCTTGGCCTTCTTCGGCGCGCTCATGTAGACGACGGCCTCGCTGTCGGCGTCGACGGTGATGAACTCCGGCCACTCCTGCGGCTGGCCGCCCGCGATCGGCACGTCCAGGTCGGTCTCGCCCTGCAGGAAGCGCACCTCGCTGAGCATCCCCCGGATGGTGCACGGGCCGTTGCCGGCCGTCTGCAGGTGGATCGCGAACAACCGGTCGGCCGCGACCGGAGCCCTGCCCTCGCTGACGGTGATGAGCAGGTCCTCGCTGCCGCACCAGCCGTCGTCGGTGGCGGCGACCGCGGGACTCGCCGCTGCGGCGAGGGAAAGCGCGGCCACTGCTGCGATGCGGAACGTCATCGTTCAACTCCCCTGAGTGAAGTGGATCTCAACTCGGGAACGCCGGAACCGCCGGAGAGGTTGCCTCGATCTTCGTCCTGGGTACCGAAGGGCCATGACCGTTTACGGCATCCACGCGTCACATGAGCAGATTCACCCGAGCGAGCTGCTCGCCGCCGTGCAGCGGGCCGAGCAGGCCGGCTTCACCGCCGCGATGAGCTCCGACCACTTCGCCCCGTGGAGCGAGCGGCAGGGCCAATCCGGGTACGCGTGGTCGTGGCTCGGCGCCGCGCTGCAGGCGACCGCGCTGCCGTTCGGCGTCGTCACCGCACCCGGCCAGCGCTACCACCCGGCGATCACCGCGCAGGCGATCGGCACGCTCGCCTCGATGTACCCCGGCCGGTTCTGGGCCGCGCTGGGCACCGGCGAGGCGAGCAACGAGCACATCACCGGCGACGGCTGGCCGCGCAAGGACATCAGGACGCGGCGGCTGGAGGAGTGCGTCGAGGTGATCCGCGCGCTGCTCAACGGTGACGAGGTCAACCACGACGGCCTGGTCCGCGTCGACCGCGCCCGGCTGTGGACGCTGCCGAGCGAGGCGCCGCTGCTGATCGGCGCCGCCGTCAGCCCGGAGACCGCGCGCTGGTGCGCGTCGTGGGCGGACGGCCTGATCACCGTCAACGCCGCGCCGGAACGCCTGCGCGAGGTCGCCGGCGCCTACCGGGACGCGGGTGGCCGCGGCAAGCTGCACCTGCAGGTGCACGTGAGCTGGGCGCAGAACCTCGACACCGCCCGCAAGATCGCACACGACCAGTGGCGCACCAACGTGTTCCGCCCGCCGGTGTGCTGGGACCTGGAGCTGCCGGAGCACTTCGACGTGGTCGCCGAGAACGTGCCGATCGAACAGATCGAAGGCGTCGTCAACATCTCCGACGACCTCAAGTGGCACGCCGAGCAGCTGCACGAGTACGCCTCGCTCGGCTTCGAGGAGATCTACCTGCACCACGTCGGCCAGGACCTGAACCCGTTCATCGACGCGTTCGGCGAGCACGTGCTGCCGGAGGTGACCGCGTGATCCGCACCTCGGACGTGTGGTGGAAGAACGCCGTCCTCTACTGCCTGGACGTGGAGACGTTCTCCGACAGCGGCTTCCGCGGCGCCACCGAACGCCTCGACCACCTGCACGCACTGGGCGTCACGTGTGTGTGGCTGATGCCCTTCTACCCGACGCCCGAACGCGACGACGGCTACGACATCTCCGACTTCTACTCCGTCGATCCACGCCTCGGCTCGCTGGGCGACTTCGTGGAGTTCGTGCGCGCCGCACGGGACCGCGGCATGCGCGTCATCGCCGACCTCGTCGTGAACCACACGTCCGATCAGCACCCGTGGTTCCACGACCCCGACAAGCGCGACTGGTACGTCTGGGCCGACGAGCCGCCCGAGGACGGACCGAAGGGCATCACGTTCCCCGACAAGGAGAACTCGCTCTGGGAGTACTCCGAAGAGGTCGGCAAGTACTACCTGCACCGCTTCTACAAGCACCAGCCCGACCTCAACGTGGCCAACCCCGCCGTGCGCGACGAGATCGCGCGGATCATGGGCTTCTGGATGGAGCTGGGCCTGAGCGGCTTCCGCGTGGACGCCGTCCCGTTCCTGCTGGAGCACCAGGAACCCTCCGACGCGGTCGAGCTGCCCGACCCGCACGACTACCTCACCGACCTGCGGGCGTTCCTCAACCGCCGCAACGGTGAGGGCGTGCTGCTCGGCGAGGTGAACCTGCCGTACAAGGACACGATGGCCTTCTACGGCCAGGGCGTCGGCGACGAGCTGACCATGTGCTTCGACTTCGTCGGCATGCAGGCGATGTACCTGGCACTGGCGCGGCGGACGAGCGGGCCACTGGCGAAGGCGCTGCAGGAACGCCCTCAGCCACCGCGCGACGGGCACTGGGCGACGTTCGTCCGCAACCACGACGAGCTGACGCTGGACAAGCTGCCGGTCGACGAACGCCAGGAGGTGTTCGACGCCTTCGGGCCGGATCCTTCGATGCAGCTCTACGGTCGTGGTTTGCGCCGGAGGCTGCCCGGCATGCTCGACGGGGACCAGCGCCGCATCCGGATGGTCTACAGCCTGCTGTTCACGCTGCCGGGGACACCGGTGCTCTTCTACGGCGAGGAGATCGGCCTGGAGGAGGACCTGTCGCTCGAAGGCCGGCTCGCGGTGCGCGTGCCGATGGACTGGGAGGAGGCGGGTAAGCAGCGCCATGACCCCGACTCGTTGCTGGCGTGGATGCGCCGTCTGGTCGAGCTCTACCGTGAGGCCCCTGAGTTCGCGTGGGGCGCTGTGCAGGTGCTCGACGTTGGCGACCCGACCGTGTTCGCCCATCGCGCGGACTGTGACGGTGGCTCGGTGATCGCCGTGCACAACTTCGCCGATCAGGAGATCACGGTGCGCGTCCCGGCCGGCGGAGTGCTCACGGACCTGGCGACGGGCGGCACGGTGAAGCCGGCCAAGACCGGTGCCAAGGTGGATCTGGCGCCCTACGACTGCCGCTGGTTCCGTGTAAATCCTGAGTGATACTTGCGGGATCTCAACGCTTCGCGTGAAGATATCTTCGAGACAGCGTCGTCGACCGAAGGATTTTCAGGTGAGCGCGTACGGACTGCACCGTGTCCTCGACCCTGCGGGTGTACTGCCGCAGCAGGCGTGGCGGCTCGATGCGGAACCCGTGCCCGCCGCCGACGAGGTCATCGTCGCGGTGGAGCGGCTCAACCTGGACGCGGCTTCGTTCCGGCAGCTCAGGGAGACGCACGGGACGCCGGACGGGGTCAGGCAGGCGGTGCTCGACATCGTCGCCGAGCGCGGCAAGATGCAGAACCCGGTCACGGGCTCGGGCGGGATGTTGTTCGGCACGGTCCTGGAGGTCGGACCGGAGTCCCCGCTCGGGCTCGCGGCCGGTGACCGGATCGCGACACTGGTCAGCCTCACGCTGACGCCGCTGCGGATCACCGACGGGCTGCAGGACTGGAGCGGCGAGGACGAGCAGGTGCCGTGCCGGGGGACCGCGGTGCTGTTCGGTCGGTCGATCGCGGCGGTGCTGCCCGACGACATGCCGGCTGAGCTCGCGCTTTCGGTGCTCGACGTGTGTGGTGCGCCGGCGCTGACCGACCGGGTCGTGCGCCGGCACCCCGGCGGGTCCGTGCTCGTGCTCGGTGGTGGGGGCAAGTCGGGGTCGCTCTCTCTCGCGGCCGCGCGTCAGGCCGGTGCGTCGCGTCTCGTCGCGTTGGTGCCCACGGAACGTGAGGCGGCACAGGTGCGTTCGTCGGGCCTCGCGGACGAGGTCGTCATCGCAGACGCACGAAACCCCGTCGCCGTGGCCGAGGCCGTGGGCAAACAGGTCGATGTGACGGTCGTGTGTGTGGACGTGCCGGGATGCGAACACGGCGCCATCCTCGCGACCGCGGACGGCGGCACCGTGATCTTCTTCTCCATGGCGACCTCGTTCAGTGCCGCCGCTTTGGGAGCGGAGGGTCTGGCCGCGGACGTGGAGATGCTGGTCGGCAACGGATATGTGCCAGGTCACGCCGCGTTCGCGCTGGACCTGGTGCGCACCCGGCCGGGTGTGCGGGCGTTGTTCGAGCAGAGGCAGACTGCGTGACGTGAGTACGCAACTTTTGGTCGGCGGCCGCATCTACGCACCGGACGCGTCGGCGATGGCCGTCACGGACGGCGTGGTCGTCTGGATCGGACAGGACTCAGTCGGCCGCGCGCTGCACCCCGACGCCGAGGTCATCGAACTGAACGGCGCCTTCGTCGCGCCCGCGTTCGTCGACGCCCACGTGCACGCCACCTCGGCCGGTCTGCTGCTGACCGGTGTCGACCTGACCCGCACGCCGTCGTTGGAGGCGTTGCTGCAGCAGGTCCGTGAGGCGGACGGCCCGCTCGTGTGGGGCCACGGGTGGGACGAGACGCGGTGGCCGGAGAACCGCCCTCCGACGCGTGCGGAGATCGACGAGGCGGCTCAGGGCAAGCGCGTGTACCTGTCACGCATCGACGTGCACTCGGCACTCGTGTCGTCGAACCTCGTCACGGACGAAACGCGTGCGGCTGACGGCTACTCCTCCGAGGGCCCCCTTGCACGCGCAGCCCACCATCACGTCCGACGCATCGCACGCGACGCCATCACGCCTGACCAGCGCCGTGCAGCTCAGCTGGCGTTCCTGAGGTACGCGGCGTCGAAGGGCATCGCGTCCGTGCACGAATGCGCCGGCCCGGACATCTCCGGTGAGGACGACCTGCGCGAGCTGCTGGCGTTGGGGGAGGGCCCGCAGGTGGTTGCCTACTGGGGTGATCACTCGTTGCCTGGCGTTTCCGTGCAGGGTCTGGCCGGCGACCACTTCGTCGACGGCGCGATCGGTTCGCGCACGGCCGCGTTGGTCGAGCCGTACGCCGACGCGGACACGTCCGGCGCGCTGTACCTGTCCGGTCCCCAGATCGCCGACCACCTGGTGAAGTGCACCTCGCTTGGTCTGCAGGCGGGCTTCCACGTCATCGGTGACGCCGGCATGGCCGCCGTGATCGAGGGCTTCACGATCGCCGAAAAGACCCTCGGCACTCCTGTTCTGGCCTCCGCGCGACACCGCTTGGAACACGTCGAGATGGTCTCGGCGGAGCAGGCTCAGCAACTGGCCGGGTGGGGCGTGATCGCCTCGGTCCAGCCGCTCTTCGACGCCGAGTGGGGCGGGCCGGCCGGGATGTACGTCCAGCGGCTCGGTGCGGAACGCGGAGTGGGGCTCAATCCCTTTTCGCGGTTGGCCGCTGCGGGTGTCGTGCTCGCGTTCGGCTCCGATACGCCAGTGACCGCTATCGATCCGTGGGCAGCTGTGCGCGCAGCTGTCCATCACCAGACCGAGGGCTTCGGTGTGTCTCCTCGTGCCGCTTTCACCGCCCACACGCGTGGTGGCTGGCGCGCTGCCGGGGTCGATGACGGTGTGACCGGCACTTTGCAGCCTGGTGCTCCGGCTACTTATGCCGTGTGGGAGACCGGTGACCTCGTGGTGGCTGGGTCCGATGCGCGTGTGCAGCGCTGGTCGACCGACCCGCGGTCGGGTGTGCCGGGCCTGCCCGACCTCACCGGGCCTGCCCCGGTGTGCGTGCGGACCGTGCTGAACGGCCGGACGATCTACGAGAGGAAGTGACTTGATGGCGTTGCTCGACCTCGACCCGAAGGTCGTCGCCACCGCGCGCGAGCTCGCCGCGCGGGCGGCCGAACCCGTGGTGTCCATCGCGAAGGCGCACACCACGGTCGCGGTCGAGCGCGCCACGCTGCGGCTGGCCGGCATCACCGGCGCGGACTCCACCCACCGCGCCGGTGACGTGCCGTGGGTCAACCGCGTGATCGACACCGTCCGCGAGCAGTGCGGCCTGGAGCACGGGGTGGTGCTGCCGGCGTTCCACGCACTGCGCCAACACAACCTCGCCAGCCTCACCGAGCTCGCCGAAGCAACGGCAGCGGGGCAGATCCAGTTCGCAATCCCCACTGGCAGGGACCTAAACACAGTAAAAAAGGCCGCCACCTCCGCCGTCGCCAAAGGCCTGAAGACGGTCGACCGCAACCGGGCCCAGCGCGACAAGCTCGTCGCAAAGCTCGGCGACCCCGCCCAACGCCCCTGGATCTACCTGATCGTCGCGACCGGCGACATCGACGAGGACGTCGTCCAGGCGCAGAACGCCGCCCGCGCCGGTGCCGACATCATCGCCGTCATCCGCTCGACCGGGCAGTCCCTCCTCGACTACGTGCCGGAAGGCGCCACGCACCACGGGTTCGCGGGCACCTACGCCACGCAGGAGAACTTCCGGATCATGCGCGCGGCACTCGACGACGTGTCGAAGGAGGTCGGCCGGTACGTGCGGCTGACCAACTACGCGTCCGGCCTGTGCATGCCGGAGATCGCTGTCCTGGCGGGGCTCCAACGGCTCGACATGATGTTGAACGACTCGATGTACGGGATCTTGTTCCGCGACATCAACCCCATCCGCACGTTCGTCGACCAGCGGTTCTCGCGCCAGGTCCACGCGCGCGCCGGCATCATCATCAACACCGGCGAGGACAACTACCTCACCACCGCGGACGCCGTCGACGCCGCGCACACGGTGACGGTCAGCCAGCTGCTCAACGAGCACTTCGCCCACGAGGCGGGGCTGCCCGACCACCTGCTGGGCCTCGGGCACGCGTTCGAGATCAACCCGAAGGTGCCGGACTCGTTCCGCCTCGAGCTCGCTCACGCACTGCTGGCGCGCGAGCTCTTCCCGGACGCGCCGCTCAAGTGGATGCCGCCGACCAAGCACATGACCGGCGACGTGTTCAACGGTTACCTCCTGGACGGCTTCTTCAACCTCGCGGGTGTCCTCACAGGACAGTCCATCCTGCTCGTCGGCATGATGACGGAAGCGGTCGTGACGCCGTTCCTGTCGGACCGCGACCTCGCGCTGCAGAACGTCCGGTACGTGCTCAACGCGGCCGGCAGCCTCGCGGAGGACTTCCGGCCCGCGCCGGACGGGCTCATCGTCAAGCGCGCGCACCAGGTGCTCGGCGAGGCGGTCGACCTGCTCGGGCGCATCGTCGACGACGGGCTGCTCAACGCCATCGCGGACGGCACGTTCGGGCTGATGAAACGCCCGGCGGACAAGGGCAAGGGCGCGGACGGCGTGGTCGAGAAGGCCGAGACGTACTTCAACCCCGCGAGCGAGATGCTGGAGGCCGCGCAGTGAGCAGGTACGTGAGGCCCTACGGCGACACCACCGGCGACGGCATGGTCCAGACGTCGTTCACGCTGCCGATCCCCTTCGGCCCCAAGGCGGACGGCGCGGCGCAGCAGCTCGCGAACAAGATGGGCATGGACCCGGCCATGGTGGTCCACTCCAGCCCGATCGGCGACGACTTCACGTTCTTCGTCGTCTACGGCTCGGTGAAGCACCTCGTGGACCTCGACGAGGTCAAGGTCGTCGAGCGCGAGTACCCGTTGCTCAGCCCGGCCGAGGTGAACACGACGCTGAAGAAGGTGTTGCGGCGCAAGCTGGTCGTCGTCGGCGGCTGCATCGGCACGGACGCGCACACCGTCGGCATCGACGCGATCCTCAACATCAAGGGCTTCGCGGGCGAGAAGGGCCTGGAGTACTACCGCGAGCTGAAGGTCGTGAACCTCGGCGCGCAGGTGAGCGTTCCGGAACTGGTGCGGTCCGCGCGTGCCGAGAAGGCCGACGCCGTGCTGATCTCCCAGGTCGTCACCCAGCGGGACGCGCACATCCTGAACACGCAGGAGATGTCGGCGGCGTTCCGCGAGGCGATGGGGGACAAGCGGCCGTTGCTGGTGGCCGGTGGTCCGCGGTTCGACCCGTTGATGGCGGGCGAGCTGGGGGTTGATCGGGTTTTCTCCCGGGGTACCACTCCGGGCGAGGTCGCGAGCTACCTGGTGCACGCGATGCAGGAGAAAAAGGGGGTCGCCGCGTGAGCGGGGCTTTGGTCGAAGGATTCACCGTCGCGCACCGGCGTTACGTGCCGCACTCGCACGCGCACTACGGCGGCAACCTCGTGGACGGCGCATACGGGCTCGGCATGTTCGGCGACGTCGCCACCGAGATGCTCATCCACACCGACTCCGACGAGGGCCTGTTCGCGGGGTACAGCTCGGTGGAGTTCATAGCGCCCATTCAAGCCGGTGATGTCATCGAGGCCGTGGCCACGTTGGTGCGCATCGGAAAGCGCTCGCGCGAGATCCAGTTCGAAGCGCGGGTGGTGTGCAGGTCAGCGCCGGAACGCGGGCCGTCAGCGGCGGACGTGCTGGCTGAACCGATCGTCGTAACGCGCGCTCTCGGCACGGTGGTGGCGCCGAAACCCGCGGACTAGAACGCTGACCGGTCTGCTCCGGTTTCGGTGCGTGACTGTTTCGAATCGCGCCTGTCTCGTTTTCGGACGTGCGACCTTCGCGCCGCATGGGCGCGGACCAGACCAATCTCAGTTCGCGCTGAATCGACCCGCAACCTCCGCCGCCCTCGCCCGTTGGTCAACACAGAGGTAGCTACATGCGGGGAGGAAAGGCGCAGTGAAGATCGACCACCACGGGGAGACGCCCCCGTACGAGCAGGTGCGCGTGCACTACGCGCAGTCCATCGCAAATCGCGAACTGCCGGTCGGCGCCAAACTGCCCACAGTGCGCGCGCTCGCAAAAGACCTGGGCCTGGCGGTGAACACGGTAGCCCGCGCCTACCGCGAGCTGGAGGAAGCCGGCCTCGTCGAAACGCGAGGCCGGGCGGGCACCGTGGTCAGCGCGAACGGGGACAGCAACCGCGAGCGGGTGCGGTCGGCGGCTCATGCGTACGCGTCGATGGCGGCCGAGTTGGGGTTGTCGCGGGAGGAAGCGCTGGAGATCGTGCGGGCGGCCTTCCGCGCCTGACGCGGAGGGGTACGCCGTCTCAACAGGCTTCTTGTGTCGCAGTGGCGGTTCGCCGCCACTGACCGCCCGCTGGCCCAGTCGGTCACTTCGGCGCCGTGCCTGACGTCCAGGCCCGGCGCGCAGCGTCACGCCGACCGACCTGATGTCGTCGTCGAACGGCTCCTCACCGACTAGTCGTATCTGTATGTCCGGCTGCTCCAAGCAGGTGATCACCACCTCCACGAACGAGCACGCTACTCACCCGTTTGCGACCCCTCTTACCAGCCCTGATGCGGCTAGGCTCCCCGGTGGACCGTGGATAACTGACTCGTCAGTCAACCTAGGGGTGGGAGATGGGGCGGACCGTCAGAGACGGCCTGAGACGCTCGGCGGAACAGCACCAGTTCGTCGAGCTCGCCAGGAATTTCGCCGCGGAGGAGATCCGCCCGCGAGCCCGCGCCGTCGACGAGGCTGACACCGAGTCGCCGCTCGACCTCTGGCGCAAGGCGTCGGAGCTGGGGCTGACGACGTTCATGATCCCGGAGAAGTCCGGTGGCGGCGGCGTCACCGACCTCACCACCCAGGTGCTCGTCCAGCAGGAGCTCTGCCACGGCGACATCGGCATCGGCAACCTGATCACGTCCAACGGGTTCTTCAGCGCGCCGGTCGAGCACCTCGGCACGCCTGAGCAGCAGGAACGGTTCCTGACCCCGCTCGGGAGCGACACGCCGCCGATCACCGCTGTCGCGGTCACGGAGCCGGGCGCGGGTTCCGACGCGGCGAGCATCCAGACGTCCGCGCGCCGTGACGGTGACACTTATGTCCTGAATGGACAGAAGACGTGGATCTCGAACGCCCCGTACGCCGAGATGTTCGTCATCTTCGCGACCGTCGACCCGGCGAAGAGGGCGCGCGGGGTGACGGCGTTCGTGGTGCCGCGGGACACGCCGGGGCTGACGGTCGGGCCGCCGTTCCGGAAGATGGGCCAGCGCGCGATCGTGAACGCCGAGGTGTTCCTGGATGACGTGCGCGTGTCCGTGGAGAACCGGCTTGGTGCGGAAGGGCACGCGTTCTCCGGGCTGATGAGGACGTTCGACGCCTCGCGCATCCTGATCGGCGCGGCGTGCACGGGGCTGGCGCGGGCGGCGCTGGACTTCGCTTCCGCTTATGCCGCTGAACGTGTGCAGTTCGGCGTCCCGATCGTGCGGCACCAGGCGGTGGCGTTCCGGCTGGCGGACATGGCCACCCGTGTCGACGCCGCGCACCTGCTCACGCTGCGGGCCGCTGCCTTGTACGACGCGGGTGAGGCGGTCGCGCAGGAGTCTGCGATGGCCAAGCTGGTCGGGTCCGAGAACGCGATGTGGTGCACGCACGCGGCGGTGCAGACCTTGGGGGGATACGGCTACTCGCGCGAGTACCCGGTCGAACGCTGGATGCGTGACGCGAAGCTGGAAGAGATCGAAGAGGGCACCTCCGACATCCAGCGCCTGATCATCTCCCGTGGACTCGGTGCGAGATGATCTTTTCCGATCCCGCCTCCGTCGCCGTGGTGGGGGCGAGTGACGACCCTGCCAAGTGGGGTCACTGGTTGGCTCGTGGTGCGTTGGCCGGCCGTGGTCGTCGAGCGGTGCACCTGGTGAACCGCGGTGGTGGCGCGGTGTTGTCGCAGCCGACCGTGCGGTCGCTCTCGGAACTGCCGGAAGCACCGGAGCTCGTGGTGCTGGCCGTGCCTCCCGTGCACGTCGAGGCCGTGGTGGACGAGGCGTTGGCATTGGGAACACGTGGTTTCGTCGGCATTCCGTCGACGATCGACGACCGGGTGATCGACCGCATCCGTGCGGCGGGGGCGCGGTTGCTCGGGCCGAACTGCCTTGGCGTGTACGACGCGGCGACGTCGTTGCACCTGGCGTGGGGGCAGTTCCAGCCGGGGTCGCTCGGGGTCGTGTCGCAGAGCGGGCAGGTGGGGCTGGAGATCGCCGGGCTGGCCGCGTCGGCCGGGCTCGGGGTGTCGCGGTTCGTGTCGGTCGGCAACCAGGTGGACGTGACGGCGGCGGAAGCGTTGCTGGACCTGGTCTCGCACGAGATGACGACCGTGGTCGGCGTGTACCTGGAGAGCTTCGGGCCGGGGATCGTCACGGCGCTGGGGGAGCTGCGTGCCGCCGGGAAGCCCGTGGTGTTGCTGACGATCGGTGCCTCTGCCGCGGCGCGGGAAGCCGCCTTGTCGCACACCGGCTCGCTGGTGTCCTCTTTGGACGTCGTGGACGCCGCGTGCCGCCGGTCCGGGGCTCTGCGGGTGGCGACGCCGGCCGCGTTGGTGGACCTGGCGGCGGTCGTCACGCACGGGGTGCCGCGGGGAGTCAGGGTCGGCATCCTCGCGGACTCCGGTGGTCAGGGCGCCATCGCGGCGGACCTCGCCGTGGCGGCCGGGCTGACGGTGCCCGCCCTGAGCGCGGTGGACGGGTTGCCGGCGGGTGCGTCGACGCGCAACCCGATCGACCTGGCCGGGGCGGGGGAGCGGGACCTGGAGAACTACGCCCGCGCGGTCGAGGTGCTGGTGCGTGGCGGCGACGTCGACTCGGTCGTGTTGTCCGGGTACTTCGGCAGTTACGGCGCGGACACACCCTCGCTGGAGCCCGTCGAGGTCGCGGTCGCCACGCGGATTTGTGCGCTGGCCAGGGAAACCGGTGTCCCGGTCGTCGCGCACAGCATGTGCACCGACTCCGCGGCGGTGCGGGCTTTGCGTTCCGGCGGTGTTCCGGTGCAGCACACGATCGAGCGCGTGGTGGCCGCGCTCGGTGACGCGGCGCGCTTCGGCAGCCGGCCCGCGGGTCGTGCCGCGAGCCTGCGCGAGACGTCGGCAGGCATGTACCGGCCGGGCTACCTGGCGGCTCGCGAGCTGCTGGACTTCGTGCGCTTCCCCGAAGCCCACCCGGTCACCTGCGCCGAGGAAGCCAGCGCGACCACGTTGACCGCGCCGTTCGTGCTCAAGGCCGACTGGCTCACCCACAAGAGCGAACACGGCGGTGTGAAGACCAACCTCACCGACCCCGCTGCCGCCTTCGAGGAGATGCAGGCCCGGCTCGGGCCCGGCACGTACGTCCTCGAGGAGATGGACACGCGCGAGGACGCCGTCGAGCTGATCATCGGCGCCAAGCGCGACGAGTCGTTCGGCCCGGTGATCGTCGTCGGCGCCGGCGGCGTCCACGCGGAGCTCTTCCAGGACACCGCGGTCGAACTCGCGCCAGTGACGCCGACCACTGCCGAAGCCATGCTCAGCCGCCTCAAGACGGCGCCGCTGCTGCGTGGCTGGCGGGGTGCGCAACCGGTCGACCTCAGCGCGTTGGCACAGGTCATCGCCGCATTGTCGTACGTCATCACCACCCGCCAGGACCTCGCCGAGATCGAGCTCAACCCGGTCCGCGTCGGCCCGGACGGCGTGCTGGCCGTCGACGCCCTGATCATCCCTTCGGGTGACACGTTGAACGATTCCGGCGGTCTGCACGTGGCGTGAGCATGACGGTTCCTCGCATCAGCGGTGGTGACGCGCTGGTGCGCGCGCTCAAGGCACACGGCACCGAGCTGGTGTTCGGCATCCCCGGCACCCACAACCTGGGCATCTACCGGGCTCTCGCCGACCACGGCGTCCGGCACGTCACGCCCCGCCACGAACAGGGCGCCGGCTTCGCCGCCGACGGCTACGCCCGCGTCACCGGCAGGCCCGGCGTGTGCCTCACGACGAGCGGCCCGGCCGTGCTCAACGCCATGACCGCCGTCACCCAGTCGTACTCGGACTCCGTCCCGGTCCTGCTCATCTCACCCGGCATGCCCCTGCGCCACCCCGGCCGCGGCAACGGCACCCTGCACGAGGTCCGCCACCAGTCCGCCGCCTTCGAAGCGGTGATCGGCTACTCGAACCGCGTCCACAGCGTCGCCGAGATCCCGCTCGCCGTAGCGCAAGCCTTCGCCCACATGACCGCCGGCCGCCCCCGCCCCGCCCACCTCGAAATCCCCCTTGACCTTGTCGACGCCCTCGACAAGGCCCCCGACGTCGCTCCCGTCCTCGTCGCACACCCACCCGCCGACGCCGTCACCATCGCCGCCGCAGCAGGCCGCCTCGACTCCGCCACCCGCCCCGGCCTGATCATCGGCGGCGGCGCCAAGTGGGCCGCCGAGGAGATCACCACCCTCGCCGAACGCCTGGGCGCCCCGGTCGTGACCACCGCCAACGGCAAGGGCACCTTCTCCGAACACCACCGCTTCTCCATCGGCGCCGGCCTGCACCACAAAGCCGTCGCCGACTTCATCGCCGACTGCGACGTGGTCCTCGCCATCGGCACCGAACTCGCCACCACCGACCTCTGGAACGGCCCGCTGAAGTTCACCGGCGACCTCATCCGCATCGACGTCGACCCGGCCCAGATGATCACCAACGCCTCGCCCGACTACCGCCTGGTCGGCGACGCCCAAGCCACCGTCGCCGCCCTGAACCACCGCCTGGGCAAGGGCAAGTCCACCCCCGACGCTCCGACCCGCGCCGAACGCTGGCGAAAGCTCTTCCACCGCCACGCCCGCACCCAAGGGGCCCCCTGGCTCCCCCTCGTCGAGGCCATGAGGGAGGCGCTCTCCCCAGGCGCCATCATCGCCGCCGACAGCGCCATGGCCTGCTACTACGGCACCCTCTCCAACCTCCCACTCGAAGGCCCGGCCAGCTTCCTCCACCCCACCGGCCTCGGCACCCTCGGCTACGGCCTCCCCGCCGCCATCGGCGCCAAACTGGGAGCCCCCGACCGCCAGGTCGTCGCCCTGCACGGTGACGGCGGCATCATGTTCACCCTCCCCGAACTGGCCACCGCAGCCGCAGAACGCCTGCCCCTCCCCGTCGTCATCACCGACAACGGCGGCTACGGCGAAATCCGCCGCGAGATGACCGCCCGCAACGACCCCGTCCACGCCGTGAACCTCCCCGGCATCGACTTCCCGCGCGTCGCCAAGGGCCTCAACTGCCACGGCGTGACCGTCGACGACCAGGACAGGTTCGCCACGGCGCTCCGCAAGGCCTTCACCGTCGACCGTCCCACCGTCATCCACGTGGCCGGCGACCTGGCAGGCGCCTAGAACGTCCTTGATTTGGCACTAAATGGACGGTCGCTTCGTGAGACCATCCGTCGATGGCGCAGGAGGATCACACCGCCAACTCCATGGGCGACGTCCACGGCATCGGCTTCCAGGCCCGCAACATCCACGGCGACGTGCACATCACCCACGCTCCACCCGCAACCCCGCCGGTGCCGCCGTGTCCCCCACCGGCCGATTGGGCGTCGACCACCGCCCTGCCCGCTGCCGTCCAGGACCTGCTGTGGGCCCAAGAGGAGTGCGCCGAGCTCCTCCCGTACCAGCTCCCTGGTGCTCGCAAACCGTCGCTGGGAGCGATCTACGTCCGTCAGGACGTGGGCAGTGGAGTGGAAGACGCCCAGCCGGAACAACGTCCCACGCCGATGCTCGACGAACACGGCCGGCTCGTCGAGATGCCGCCGAACTCGGTCGTCCGCGTCGCCGTGCGCCCTCCGTCCAAGCCGATGCGCGCGGCCCTCGACTCCGACGACCACCTCGTCATCACCGGTGGCCCCGGTCAGGGCAAGTCGACCCTGACCCTCCGTCTCACCGCGGACATCATCCGCCAGTGGGCCACCAAGTCCGACGACGCACCGATGGCCGAACCCGTCCTGCCGCTGCGCATCCCGGCTCGGGTGCTGGCCGAGCACCTGGGCCCGTCGTTCACCCAGGCCCTGGCCGACAGCGCCGCTGCCGAATACGGCCACCTCCTCGTGGGGCCGCTCGACCCCGCCCTGTTCGGCACCCGTGTCGCCGGCTGCCGCTGGCTGCTCCTCGTCGACGCCCTCGACGAGGTCGCCGACCCCCGGACCCGCGCCAAGATCGTCCACACGCTCGCCGCCTGGGCCAAGAAGTCGACCTACCGCGTGCTGCTCACCACCCGCCCGACCGAGGGCGGTGCGCTCGCCTCACTGCAACGGATCGCGTGCCGCTACGAGCTCCAGACGTTCGACGACGAGGCTCTGCGCGGGTTCGCCACGAGCTGGTTCGACGAGGAGGGGGAGGACTGCGCCAACCGGTTCCTGCAGCAGGTTCGCGGGGCCCACCTCTTCGAGCTGGTCGAGATTCCGCTCCTCGCGACGATCGCCGCGATCGTCTTCGAGCAACACGCGCAGAAGCCGTTGCCGGGCAACCAATACGAGCTCTACGAGGCCTACCTCGCCCATATCAGGAAACCCGAGTCGACGCCAGCGACCTTCGAACGCCACCGAGTGCCGTTGATCGAACACCTGGGACGCACCCGCCTCGAATCCGACACGTCCCTCATCGAGGCAATTCACACCTGGGCCCGGCAGCACCCCGACGCCGGTCCCGCCGCGGACCTCATCACGCACCTCAAGGCGTGCGGCCTGTTCGTCCAACGCGGTCGCGATCTCGCCTTTTTGCACCACAGCTTCGCCGAACACGTCGCGGCCACGGCGATGGCCCGTGAACTGCCCGCCGAGTTCGCCCCCGCGCATCCGGCCTTCGCCGAGCTCCTCCACCAGGCCCAGCCGTTCGAGTCAGGCCGGTTCGCGCGCGCCGTTCTGCTGCACCACACCCGCCTGCACGTTCAGGAAGCCGACCGGTTGCTGGACTGGCTGCGCGCCGGTCAGGCCGAGCAGCACCTGCTCGCGGCGCGGCTGCTCGCCAAGCACCTGCCGGCCGGCTCGGCGTTGGTGGACGAGTTCCTCACGGTGGCCAAGGCCTGGGCGATGACCACCCAGTACCCGGCCAGGCTGATGGTCAGCCAGGTGAGCCGGGCGACCCACCACGACGGCCTCACGGACTGGCTGGCGGAGCTGATGCGAGATCAGCTCGCGCCGTTCGAGTCCCGTGCCGAGGCGGCGGAGGCACTGGTGGTGCGGCTCCGTGCCGCTCACCTGACCGAAGCCCTGGTCTTGCTCAAATCTGCCGTTGACGACGGATCCGCGGCCGTCCGCCACCGGTTGATGGCGGCGGAAGCCCTGGCCCACAGCGGGTCGGCTGAGCGGGAGGCGGCTGAACGCGGTTTGCGTTCCGTGCTGGGCGATCTCTTGGCGAGCGGCAACGACTGCCGCACGGCGGCCGTTGTGCTCGCTGCGTTTGGTGGAAAGGCCCGCGATTTCGCGGTGGCCGCGCTCGAGCGGGTCTTGTCCGACCTGGGCAGCACGAACGCGGAACTGGTGCAAGCCGCTACCGGCCTCATCGAGATCGACGCGGAGTTCCACGGGCGCTGCACCGAGGTTCTCCTCGGCGTCGTACGCGACCCGGTGCACAACATGTTCGGCAAACGGGACGCCGTGCTCGGCTTGATGGCGCTCGGCGAACAGGAATCGGCGGCTGAGGCGATCACGGAGGTCGTCCGTGATCGTCGGCGCCCGGCCGGAAACCGGGCCGATGCCGCGGTCACTCTGGCACTGCTCGGGCCGCGGATGCGCGCGAAGGCGGGCGAGCTGCTCCTGGCATGCATCGATGCATTCGACACGGCACCATCCGATCGGTGGTGGTACGTGAAATCACTGGTGAAGGCCGGTCGTCGTGATCTCGCCGTCGACCTCATGCGTGGCCTGCTGGCCGCTCCGCACACCTCCTGGATCGACGTGGTGGCGATCGCGGCGGAGCTGGGCGATCTCGGCCCGGCGTTCCACGACGAGGCCGCGGTACACCTGGAGCGGGCACACCGCTACGGCCCCAAGCTTCGCTTCGAGTTCGTCTACCCCTTGCGCGAACTGGCCGATCTGGGCGAGTCGCACCGCGCCACCGCGACGGCACGGCTGCGCGCCGCGCTGACCGACCTGAGCCTGGACCCGGACACCCGCTGCCAGGTTGCGAACGAGCTGATCAGGTGTGCTCCCGAGTTCCACGCACTGGCCGGCGAACACCTGCTGGCGATCGCGTCCAGCGAGCGCGATCCCGATGTCCGGGCCAAGGCCTGGGCCGGACTGCACCGGCTGGGACCCGTGCTGGCTGGACGGGCACTGCGGGAGCTGCTCGTGCTTGCGCGCGATCACGAGGTGTTGTCGGAAATCGGTAGCGTGTTCGCCTTCGCCAGCGCCGAGCATCGCCGTGCGGCCGCCGACGAGCTGACTGCATTGGTCCAAGACCGGCAACGGAGTCTGCGCACTCGCTTGTACGCCGTGCAAGGGCTTGTCACGCTGGGCAGAGCGTTCCACCGCGTGGCGCTGGCCGGTGTACTGGAACCGCTTCGGACAGGTCTGATCAGGGATCCCTCCTCCACCGCTCGGTACTTCGCCTCAACCGGTCGGGGCGTCCGGGACGACCTCGCTGCGGCGCTCCTCGAACTGTTCCGCATTCCGGGCACCACTCCGGAGCACCGCTGGCTCGTGGTGAAGGCGCTGGAGCTTCTCGGTCACGAGCCGCCGCTGGAAGTGCTGCAGGACATCGCCGCCGACGAGTCGGCTGGCCTCGGCACCCGCGCTGAGGCCGCCGTCAAGGCCGCAGACGCGAACCCGGCACAGCTCGAAAGCGCCGTCGATGTCGTGTTCGTCGCGTCGAGCGTCATGAACATTCACAGGTGGAAGCATCTCGTTGGACACCTAGCGCATTTCGGCGTTGATGTGCGGGCCCGCCTGCAACGGGTCGTCGCATCCCCGGACTCCAGTCGCAACGAGACTGCGGACGCTGCCTCCCTGGTGGACAGCCAGGCACTCCGCGCCTGTTCAGAGGACGAGTACTCCCGGTTCAGCTTCCGGCTCTACGCCTACGGGCTCCGAGCGTTGAACGGGGACAGCGCTCCCGCGGTCCGCTATTTCAGGTCTGTGCTGGACGATCCGGACGAGTCGGTCACCAACCGCTGCTCCGCCGCGGTGGAACTCGCCGACTTGGACCAGACGCTGCAGGAGCAGATGACCGAGGTCGTGTGGCGGTTCGCGGAAAGTCGGCATCTGCGGCTCTCCGAACGCGTGGACGCGACCAAGACGTTGCTCGGCTTGGCTCCGTCAGGCTCTCCCCGGCTGACGGACCTGATCATGGCACTGGTGCGCGATCCGGAGCGGAGCGACGAGGCGGCAGCGGCCCTGGCCGCGTACCTGCCCAGGGCAGAACGAACAACGGTCGAGCGAGTTCTGCTGGCCGATCGATGGGCCTCGTTGGAAGACCGCATGCCCCGGCCCGACGGCTGGGGCGACGTGCCCTTGCTGGCCGAGGCGGAAGCAGCGGCGCACGAGGTGACCAGGCTCCCGGAACACGACGACACAAACGGTCGCGCAGCCTTGGCGCTGGCCGGGTACTCGTTTTCACACGCGGCTGAGGCGGTTTCCCTGCTCATCGCCGACGGATCTCTCACGGCGTTGAAGAAGGCAGCGGAACTCGGCGCCTGGCCGGAAGTCCACGCTCGTCTACGCACGCTGGTGCTGGACGAGAATCGACCCATGCGCGACCGTCGTGGTGCCGCGCTGGTGATCTGCGATGTCGCGCACGAGCCGTCGGTGCGTGACTTCCTGCTCAACGATGTCGATGCGTCGTGGCGACATCGAGTCAAGGAGCTGAGATCGCTCGAGGCGTTCAGCGAGTTGCGCAGAATTCGCGACAACCCGGCGTTGTCTCCACAGCATCGCAGGGAGGCGGCAAGATTCCTGCTTCACCGGTCGATCGACGACAGAGCGGCCTGTGCCCGCCTGTTCGCCTCGATCGCGGCGGACCACGCGGTGAACCCGGTGCTGCGGTGGTGGGCGGCGGACGACCTGTCCGACCTCGGTGCTCGTGGCCGGGCCGAGGCACTGCCGCTGCTCGACTCGATAGCACGTGACAACGCCCTGCCCGTGCTCGCACGTTCGAACGCCGCGTGGATCATCGGCCAGAGGTGGCCAACCAGACATGGTGAGGTGCTGGAAGTCCTGCGAGACCTGCTGCCGTTGGCGAAACCGTTGCAGCGAGTACAGGTGCTCGATGCGATAGCCGTCTTCAGGACGTCGGAGGCAGCGGATGAGCTGAGCGCCATGGCGATGGATCCGGGATTTGGGCCGCTGGTGCGGTTGCATGCGGCGGCCAAGATGGCCGTCAAGCGACTTGACCTGTGGGATCGGGCTGCGTTGGTTGCGCGTGACGTTGCTTTCGACCAATCGGCGCCGACTCACGTGCGGCAACACGCGGCGCGGCTGCTGGCACGGTGGAGTGAGGTGTGCCGGGAGGACGCGCGCGGGTTGTTGCGCACCTTGCGGTTGCCTTGCGGATTGCGCTGAAAGGCTGCGGGCGGGGTTAGGTTCCCGCACGGCGAGTGACGTGGGGAGGCCAGGGGTGTTCGGTGTGGTGGCGTTGGTGGCGGCATCACTGCTGACTCCGCCTGGGCCCGTGACGATCGACGTGGTGAGCTTGAGCGGTGACGGGTGCCGGCCGGGGACCGCCACGGTGGCCATGTCGGGGGACAACCAGGCGTTCACGGTGACCTACAGCGACTTCGTGGTGCAGGCGAAGGGCGCGGAGGCGAAGAAGAGCTGCACGATTGCGGTGGAGCTCAGTCACGCGGCCGGGTACACGTATGGGGTGGAGCGGACGGACTTTCGCGGGTTTGTGCACCTCGGCGAAGGGGAGCGGGGGACGCAGCGGAGCAGTTACCGCTTTCCGGGGTATCCGACGCGGCACGGCACGCAGGTCTACCAGGGGCCGATGAGTGACAACTGGCAGGTCACGGATGTGCCGGACGGGGTGCAGCACGGGCCGTGCAAGGGGCGGAAGCCGTTGACGATCGAGGCTGAGCTCAAGGTCACGGGCAAGGCGGGGATGATGACCATGGACTCGACGGATTCGAGCGTCAGCTCGACGTTCCGGCTGTCGTGGCAGAGGTGCGGCGGGGAATAAGCAGCGCGCGACGCGCGTTGTCTGCTACAGTCCGGGTGTAACGGCGGTGCGCTGGGGAGCGCGCGTAAGTTCCGAACAGCTGCTGGACCATCCGAGTTCGCAGCGAAGAGCCTCCAGTTTCTGACGCTGGCGGATCCACATCAGATGCGCAGCATCTGCAGCGCTTTCGTTTCGGCACGCTCAGGGCGTCCCGGGGACGAGCGCATCTCACGCAATCCTCCCGAAAGGACAGACCGATGCACATCGGTGTACTCGACGTACGCAACAACAGGGCTTTCCTCGTCGACGGGCCCGTCGTCCCGCAGCAGCTCGTGAAGCAACACGACCTGCGCAGGGGCGACCGGATCACGGGGGAGGCGCACGAGGACAGGCTGACCACCGTCGACACGGTCAACGGGCGCAAGCCGCACAAGAGGCCGAAGTTCGAGGAGCTGACGCCGCTTTACCCCAACGAGCGGCTGCGGTTGGAGCACGACCCGGACGACCTCACCAGCAGGGCGATCGACCTGGTCATGCCGGTCGGCAAGGGGCAGCGGGCGTTGGTGGTCGCGCCGCCCAAGGCCGGCAAGACGATGGTGTTGCAGAGCATTGCGCAGGCCGTCGCGAAGAACAACCCCGAGTGCCACCTCATCGTCGCGCTGGTGGGGGAGCGGCCGGAGGAGGTCACCGACATCAGGAAGACCGTGCCCGGCGAGATGTTCACCTCGACGTTCGACGAGCACCCGCGGGAGCACATCGCCACGGCGGAGCTCGCCATCGAGCGGGCCAAGCGGCTTGTCGAGGAGGGGCAGGACGTGGTGGTGTTGCTGGACTCGCTGACCAGGCTCGGGCGGGCCTACAACCTGGCGGCGCCCAGTGGTGGGCGGATTCTGAGCGGTGGCATCGAGGTCGGGGCGCTCAACCCGCCGAAGAGGTTTCTCGGGGCCGCGCGGAACATCGAGGACGGTGGCAGTCTCACGATCTTCGCCACGGCGTTGGTGGAGACCGGGTCGGTGGGCGACACCGTGATCTTCGAGGAGCTCAAGAGCACCGGCAACGCCGAGCTCAAGCTCGACCGCAAGGCGGCGCAGCGCAGGGTCTACCCGGCGATCGACCTGAACCAGTCCAGCACGCGCAAGGCGGAGTTGCTGGTGTCCGAACAGGAGCTGGCCATCACGAACGCGGTGCGCAGGGCCATGGCCGACCGCGAGGTCGACGTGTTGCTCGACGGGCTACGCAAGACCAGGAGCAACGCGGAGTTCCTCCTCCAGATGTCGAGGTGAACCGGCTGTCCGCCAAGATGGGGGGATGAGCTTCCTGCAGGTCACGTGGACCGATCCGGCCACGGGTGCGCGTGGTCACCTCGTCATCGACCGGCTGGTGCGCGGGGTGAGCAGTGGCGGGCTGCGGATGCGTGCGGGCTGCACGCTCGACGAGGTGCGCAGGCTGGCCGAGGGCATGACGGCCAAGGAGGCGCTCAACTACGACCCCGCGGCGCGTTATGTGCCGCTCGGTGGCGCCAAGGGCGGCATCGACTTCGACCCGTACGACCCGAGGGCGTTCGACGTGCTCACGGCGTATCTCTACGCGATGTCCCCGTACATCGAGCGGTTCTGGACGATGGGGGAGGACCTCGGGCTGCGGCAGTCCACGATAGACAGGGCCATTGCGAAGATCGGCCTGCAGTCGTCCATTCAGGCCGTCTACCCGTTGCTGGACGATGAACACAAAGCGCGCCAACGACTTCAGGACGCCTTCAACGTCACGGTCGACGGCGTCGGTCTCGACGAGCTCGTCGGAGGCTACGGCGTCGCGCAGGCCGCACTCGAAGGCCTCGAACGGTTGAAAACAAGCAATCCCACCGCCTTTGTCCAAGGGTTCGGCTCGATGGGCGGCGCGACGGCGCGGTATCTCGCCAAGGCCGGCGTCACGGTCGTCGGGCTCGCCGATGTCCACGGGGTGGTGGCCAACCCGGCCGGGCTCGACGTGGAAACCCTTCTGCTGTCCCGGGATCCGCACGGCGGCATCGACCGGTCGAAGCTCCGGGACACCGACCTCCAGCTCGACCGCGACAGCTGGCTCGACGTCGAGGCTGACGTGCTCGTGCCCGCCGCCACCAGCTACGCCATCCACCGCGACAACGCGAAGTCGGTGCGCGCCAAGCTGATCGTCGAGGCGGCGAACATGCCGGTCACCGCGGAGGCCGAGGAGCTCATCGACGCGTTGGTCATCCCGGACGTCGTGGCGAACTCCGCGACGAACTCCTGGTGGTGGTGGACGTTGTTCGGCGACATCGAACCCACGGCGGAGTCGGCGTTCGACAAGATCGGCACGACCATGCGGCAGCTGGTCGGGAAGATCCTGCACGCGCCACGGCCGCGGGCGGCTGCTGCGGAGATCGCGGCCGCTGCGGTGGAAGAGATCGAGCGGCGGTTCTCGTAGACTCGCGAGCATGCCTGGCTTTCAGCACACCAGCGTCATCGCGGCCACGCCGGAGCAGGTCTGGGCGGTGGTCGTCGACGTCGAGCGGTGGCCGGAGCGGATCCCGACGGTCGACAGCGTGGAGCGGCTGGACGCCGGGCCGTTGGTGGTCGGGTCGCGGACGCGGTTGAAGCAGCCCAGGTTGGCGCCTTCGGTGCTCACGGTCACCGAGATGACCGACGGGGTGTCGTTCACCTGGGTGTCGACGTCGTCGGGGGTCACGGTCACGGCCGGCCACGTCGTGGAGCCGCATCCGGACGGGAGCAGGCTCACGCTCAGCCTGACCATGTCCGGCCTGATGGCGGGCATCGGCTGGTTGCTGACGAAGTCGATGACCAGGCGGTACGTCGAGACGGAGGCCGCGTCGATCAAGAAGGTGGCCGAGGCTGCCTAACCGAGTGGGCCGAGCAACCACGCCCCCGGCCCGTCCGGGTCCTCCGAGAAGTAGAACGCCCTGATCGCCGCCAGCAGGTCCTCGGCACCGACCAGACCGTCACCGTCGTGGTCGAGCCGCGCGTGGACGGCACGCGCATCGGCAGGGGACAGGTCCAGCAACGCCCGAGACCACCGCACGTACTCATCCACCCCGAAGAACCCGTCAACACCGGCCACGTCCAGCAGCGCGTCCACGAACGGCGCGTAGGCGTCGTCGAACACCTCAGGGCGTTCCAGCAGACCACGCGCGTACGCGGTCTTGTACTCGTCCAGGCTGACGCGGTCGTCGTCGTTGGTGTCGGTCACGGCGGAGAGGTGGTCCCACGCGCCCAGGAGCTGCTCGTGGATCCGTTTTGCCCGCAGGTCGTCGTGGTCGAGGCCGAACTCGCCGGTCACACGTGCACCGGCGAGCTCGAAGTCGGAGCGCTCGACGCAGCCGTCCCCGTTGCTGTCGTAGGTCTCGAACCTGCGGTTCAGCTTGCGGTCCAGGAACGGCGTGATCTCCATAGGCCCTTACTACCCGTTCAGCGCTTCTTGACGCGTGCCGGGGCCCCCACGTAGTCGGCCAGGTGTTCGCCGGTCAGCGTGGAGCGATCGGCGACCAGGTCGGCCGGGGTGCCCTCGAACACGACCTTACCGCCGTCGTGGCCCGCGCCGGGGCCTAGGTCGATGATCCAGTCGGCGTGTGCCATCACGGCCTGGTGGTGCTCGATGACGATGACCGACTTGCCCGAGTCGACCAGGCGGTCCAGCAGGCCCAGCAGCTGTTCGACGTCGGCCAGGTGCAGGCCCGTGGTGGGCTCGTCCAGGACGTAGACGCCGCCCTTGTCGGCCATGTGGGTGGCGAGCTTCAGGCGCTGGCGTTCGCCGCCGGACAGCGTGGTCAGCGGCTGGCCCAGCGAGAGGTAGCCGAGGCCGACGTCGTTCAGGCGGTCCAGGATCGCGTGGGCGGCGGGGGTGCGGGCGTCACCGGAGCCGAAGAACTCCACGGCTTCCGCCACCGGCATCGCCAGCACCTCGGAGATGTCGCGGCCACCGAACTTGAACTCCAGCACGGCCTGGTCGAACCGCTTGCCCTCGCACACGTCGCACGGCGACTCGATGGTCGCCATGATGCCGAGATCGGTGAACACGACGCCGGCGCCGTTGCAGTTCGGGCAGGCGCCCTCGGAGTTCGCGCTGAACAACGCCGGCTTCACGCCGTTGGCCTTGGCGAACGCCTTGCGGATCGGCTCCAGCAGGCCCGTGTAGGTGGCCGGGTTGGAGCGGCGCGAGCCCTTGATCGGGGTCTGGTCCACCACGATGGCACCGGAGTCGCGCGGCATCGACTGGTGGATCAAAGAGCTCTTGCCCGAGCCCGCCACACCCGTCACCACGGTCAGCACGCCGAGCGGGATGTCGACGGAGACGTCGCGCAGGTTGTTCCTGGAAGCCCCGCGGATGGACAACGAGCCGGAAGCCTTGCGCACGCTGGACTTCAGCGACGCGCGGTCGTCCAGGTGCCGCCCTGTCACGGTGTCACTGGCCCGCAGCCCCTCCAGCGTGCCCTCGAAGCAGATCGTGCCGCCGCCCCGGCCGGCGCCGGGGCCGAGGTCGACGATGTGGTCGGCGATCGCGATCGTCTCCGGCTTGTGCTCGACCACGAGCACGGTGTTCCCCTTGTCCCGCAACCGCAGCAGCAGGTTGTTCATGCGCTCGATGTCGTGCGGGTGCAGGCCGATCGTCGGCTCGTCGAACACGTAGGTCACGTCGGTCAGCGCGGACCCGAGGTGCCGGATCATCTTCACGCGCTGGGCCTCACCGCCGGACAGCGTGCCGGCGGGCCGGTTCAGCGACAGGTACCCCAGGCCGATCTCGACGAACGAGTCCAGCGTGTGCACGAGCTTTTCGACCAACGGCGCCACGGACTTGTCCTTCAGCCCGCGCATCCAGTCGGCCAGGTCGCTGATCTGCATGTCGCACAGGTCCGCGATCGACACGCCCTTGATCTTCGACGAGCGCGCCGCCTCGGTGAGCCGGGTGCCGGAGCAGTCCGGGCACGTGCCGAACGTCGCCGCGCGGTCCACGAACGCCCGGATGTGCGGCTGCAGCGCCTCGCGGTCCTTGGACAGCATGGACTTCTGCAGCTTCGGGATCAGGCCCTCGTAGGTCAGGTTGATGCCGTTGACCTTGATCTTGACCGGTTCCTTGTAGAGGAAGTCGTGCAGCTCCCTCTTGCTGTACTTGGCGATCGGTTTCGCCGGGTCGATGAAACCGGACTGCGTGAACGTCTGCACCGTCCACTGGTTGTCGACGTTGTAGCCGGGCACCTTGATCGCGCCCTCGATGATCGACTTCGAGGAGTCGTAGACCTCGGTCAGGTCGATGTCGGAGATCTGGCCGCGACCCTCGCAGCGCGGGCACATGCCGCCGGTGATGGAGAACTCGCGGCGCTCCTTGACCTTCTGGCCGGCCTTCTCGATCGTCACGGCACCCGCGCCGGAGATCGAGGCCACGTTGAACGAGAACGCCTGCGGGCCGCCGATGTGCGGTGCGCCGAGGCGGCTGAACAGGATCCGCAGCATGGCGTTGACGTCGGTCGCGGTGCCGACGGTCGAGCGCGGGTCGGCGCCCATCCGCTGCTGGTCGACCAGGATCGCGGTGGTGATCCCCTCCAGGAGGTACACCTCCGGGCGCGGCAGGGTCGGCATGAAGCCCTGGATGAACGCGCTGTAGGTCTCGTTGATCAGCCGCTGCGACTCGGCGGCGATCGTGCCGAACACGAGCGAGCTCTTGCCGGAACCGGACACGCCGGTGAAGACCGTCAGACGCCGCTTCGGGATCTCGACGTCGACGTCCTTCAGGTTGTTCACCCGCGCGCCCCGCACGCGGATCAGGTCGTGGGTGTCCGCCTCGTGCTCGTTCTTGGCGGCCGTTCTCCTGGAGGTCATGGCGACAAGCTAACTCGCAGACCCCTGGTCCGCGCTTCTTGATTCCTGATTGGTCACTCGCGGACGCGGTAGTGGTAGGTGCACAGCTCGCGGAACCCCGATCGTTCGTAGAGCCGGAACGCGGCCTTGTTGCCCTTCTCCATCTGCAGGTACATGTGGTTCGACTCGCGCGCGGCCGCCCATGAGGCCAATGCGGCGAGCACGGACCGTGCGGCGCCTTGGCCCCGTGCGTGCGGAAGTGTCGCCATGCCGAACACACCGGCCCACCCGTTCTCCGCGACGACCCGGCCAACGGCCACGATCTCGTCGTCGACCTCGGCGAACGCGTACGCGCTCGGCGCCTCGACCCGGCTGAGCAGATCGCGTTCGGCTTCGACGTCACGCGTCGTCACCTCGTGCCACGCCGCGAGCCACCCGTCGTCCGGCCTGGTCGTGACGGCACCGGCGTCCGCGTGGGCCTGGCGGATCACGTCAGCGGTCGACGCGATCTGCAGGGACATGTCGTGGCTTCGCGCGTAACCGCGGTCCGCGAGCCGGGCGTCGAGGTCGTCCGCGCACACGCCGGGCGTGATCTGGAACCTCGTCGGGACACCGCGGTCGGCGCAGAACTTCTCCGCGACGTCGACCCGGTCCTCGCGGTCGTGCGGCAGCACGGCGCTCACCCACCAGGCGTCCTCGGGGGAGTGGCGCAGCCACCAGCCACCCGTCTCCTCCACGTGCGCGGCCGGCTGAGCCCTTGCCGCGTACTCCTGCAGCCTCTTGATCAGCACGTCAGTCCAACGACCCGAGCAGCCAGTTGCCGGCGGCCGCGGGGTCCTCGGAGAAGTAGAACTCCCGGATCGCCTCCAGCAGCGCCTGCGTCGACAGCAGCCCGTCGTCGTCGGACAGGATGTCGTGGATCATCCGGGCGTCGGCCTCGGCCAGGTTCATCAACGCACCCGTCCACTTCACGTGCTCCTCGACGGTGAGCTTGCCGTCGCCGTCCTCGTCGGCGATCGCCATCACCGCGTCCAGGAACGGCCGGTAGCCCTCGTCGAACGACTCCGGCGTCTCCAGCAGCCCGTCCGCGAACGCCTTCTTGTACTCGTCGACGCTGATCCGGCCGTCGTGGTCGGTGTCGGTGGCGGCGGACAGCTGCTGCCACAGCCCGCTCAGCGACGCCTGGAACCACACCGCCTTCGGCTCGTCGTCACGGAGCCCGAACGCCCGCGTGGTGCGCAGTCCCGCCGATGTGAAGTCATCACGCCCGATGAACCCGTCGCCGTCCGCGTCGTAGGTGCGGAACCGGCGTGCCAGCTTGCGGTCCAGGAAGGCGGTGATCTCCATGGAGAACCTTCTACCGCATTTGGCACAGGCCTTCTACAAACACATTGTGCACGCGCGAATTGGACGCACAACGCGACCCACGCACCGGGACACGGCACGTGGGTCTCGAAGCGTCGCGATCAATAACCGCGGTCGGGCATCATCACCCAAAGCACGAGGTAGACGACGAACTGCGGGCCGGGCAGGAGGCACGACAGCACGAACAGCAGCCGCACCGTGCCCGCCTTCATACCCCAGCGCTGGGCGAGCCCCGCGCACACACCCGCGATCTTCCGGTTGGTCCTGGGCCTGCTCAATGCAACTGTCGTGGTCATGACTTCACAATGCTCCCGCCGGTCCGTCTGTTGCATCAGGGACAGCCCTGGGTTACCCCTGACAGCTGGTCGACGAACCTCAGGCATGTCGTGCGCATGACGTCCACGGTCATGGACCGCGATCCGGCCAGTACCTGCAGAGCAAGCCCGTCGAGCATGCTGACCAGCATGTTCGCCAGCTCGACCGGGTCGTCCTCCGACCGGATGTCGCCGGTCTCCTGGCCGTCGCGGAAGATGCTCGCGACGATGTCGCGCCATTCGCCGTAGAAGCGCTCGTTGAGCTCCTGCAGCTCGGGGCTGCGGATCGCCTCGACCCACAGCTCGGCCCAGATCTTCCACGCCTCCACGGTCTCCGCGCCCCGCGGCAGGTACGACTCGACGACCATGCGCAGCCGCGACAGCGGCGTCTCGTCGGACTCGAGGATCCAGCGGCGGCGCTTGAGCGACTGCTCGAAGCAGTGCTCGAACGCGGCGTCGGTCAGCTCGCGCTTGGTCTCGAAGTAGTAGTGGACCGTGCCACCGGAGACGCCCGCGTCTCTCGCGACGTCGGACACGCGGAGGTGGCGAAAGCCCTCGGCGGCGATCACCTTGCAGGTGGACGCGAGGATCTGCGCTTTGCGTTCGGCTTCCACGCTTGGACGGGGCATCCGTCACCTCCTGATTTATCTCCGAACCTTACCGAAGTGACAGGCCCGGTTTGGTGTTCATCGACCAGTTCGTTGCCGACCGAACGTTCCAATTGGTGGCGGCGGATGCCGTTCCGCATTCGTCGTGAATGCGGCTCCACCCCGCGCTGCACCCGGTCGGCGAGGGGCCTCGTAGGCTGAACGGGTGGTCGCACCCCCGATGGCGCCGGATCCGCCGGATTCGCCGGAAACGCCCGTCCGCCGCCGGCGGATCAGCGGGCCCGTCCTGCTGCGCGTGGCACTCGCCGTCGCCGGTGGCGTGCTGATCTACCTCAGCTTCCCGCCGCGGCCGCTGTGGTTCCTGGCGCCGATCGGGTTCGCGTTGCTCGCGTACGTGCTGTACGGCCGTCGTGCGCGCGCTGGGTTCGGATACGGCTTGTTGTTCGGTCTCGGGTTCATGGTGCCGTTGCTGCGGTGGACCGGGGAGTTCGTCGGGCTGGTCGCGTGGCTGCCGCTGGCGTTCGCATGCGCGTTGATGATCTCGATCGGCACGACGGCGATGGCGTTCACGTCCCGGCTGCCCGCCTGGCCGCTGTGGGCGGCATTCCTGTGGGCGGCGGACGAGGCGCTGCGCGAGGTGTTCCCGTTCGGCGGCTTCACCTGGGGCAAGGTCGCGTTCGGACAGCCGGAGGGCTGGTTCCTGCCGCTCGCCGCCGTCGGTGGCGCGCCGCTGGTGTCGTTCGCGGTGGTGCTGACCGGGTTCGGCCTGTTCTGGCTGACGAAGAACTGGAAGCTCGGGCTGCCGCTGCTCGTGGTGCCGCTGGTGGCCGGGTTCGGCGTGCCGGTGGGCGTGGACGCCTCCGCGGGCACCGTGACGGTCGCGGCGATCCAGGGCAACGTGCCGCGCGCGGGTCTCGACTTCAACGCGCAGCGCCGGGCCGTGCTGGACAACCACGTGAAGAAGACGATCGAGCTCGCCGCGGACGTGGCCGCCGGCAAGGCGAAGCAGCCGGACGTCGTGATCTGGCCGGAGAACTCCTCCGACATCGACCCGTTCCGCAACGCCGACGCCAAGGCCGCGATCGACGCCGCCGCGAACGCGATCAAGGCGCCGGTCGCGGTGGGCGCCGTGGTGGTCGACCGCTCCGACGGGCTGCCGCGCAACCAGGTCGTGCTGTGGGAGCCCGGGAAGGGCGCCACCGACACCTACACCAAGCGCAAGCTGCAGCCGTTCGGCGAGACCATGCCGATGAGGTCCTTCTTCCGGCTGTTCTCGTCCGATGTGGACCGCGCGGGCGTCTTCCAGCCCGGCAGCGACCCGGAGGGCTTCCGGATGGGGCCCGCGCAGGTCGCACTTGACACATGTTACGAAGTGGCGTTCGACTCAGTGGTCCGCGACTCCGTGACGGCGGGCGCGACGATCATCGCGATCCCCACGAACAACGCCACGTTCGGCCGCACGGAGATGACCTACCAGCAGCTTTCCATGTCACGCGTGCGTGCCGTGGAACACGGCCGGGCCGTGGTGGTGGCGGCCACCTCCGGGGTCAGCGCGATCGTGCAACCCGACGGTTCGGTCACGCAGAAGACCGGCCTTTTCACGCCCGACGCCCTGGTCGCGACACTGCCGCTGCGGTCACAGACTACGCTGGCGACTTGGCTTGGAGCCTGGCCCGGGTGGGTGTTGACCGCTGCGGGCCTTGTCGCGTTGGCGCTGGGCTTCACACGACGACGGAAGGACTCGAATGGCGCAGCAGCCTGACCAGGAACTCGGGCAGGTGCTGGTGGTGATCCCGACCTACAACGAGCGGGACAACATCGGAAAGATCGTCAAGAGGCTGCACACGGCACTGCCCGACGTGCACGTGCTGGTGGTCGACGACGGCAGCCCCGATGGCACCGGCCAGCTCGCCGACGAGATGGCAGCCGCCGACGAGCGCGTGCACGTCATGCACCGCACGGAGAAGGCGGGCCTCGGTGCCGCCTACGTCGCCGGTTTCCAGTGGGCGCTGGAACGCGAGTACGGCGTTGTGTGCGAAATGGACGCTGACGGCTCGCACGCGCCCGAGCAGCTGCACCGGCTGCTGGACGCGCTGCCGCAGGCGGACCTGGTGATCGGCTCGCGCTGGGTGCCCGGCGGCGAGGTGGTGAACTGGCCGATGCAGCGCGAGGTGCTCTCGCGCGGCGGCTCGCTCTACTCGCGCATCGCGCTCGGCGCCAACATCCGCGACATGACGGGCGGCTTCCGCGCCTTCCGCGCGGACACGCTGCGCAAGCTCAACCTCGCGTCGGTCGCCTCCGCCGGGTACTGCTTCCAGATCGACCTGCTGTGGCGGACGATCGAGCTGGGCTTCCGGGTGCGCGAGGTGCCGATCACGTTCCGCGAGCGCGAGTACGGCGAGTCGAAGATGAGCGGCAACATCGTGCGCGAGGCGCTGATCCGCGTGACCAAGTGGGGGCTGCGCAGGCGCGGCAACCAGCTGCGCGCACTGGTCACCGGCAAGAGGAAGTGACCTGACCGGTCTCCGCACCGGACGGGACCCGAACGGCCCTCGGCGTTGTGCCGGGGGCCTTTTCGTGCCCGTGGCATTACGATTCAGAACCGATGCGAGGGGAGGTGCGCTTCGGTGGAGTGGAGTGCGGGTGCGGTCGCCCGGATGCTCGGCGTCTCGCCGACGACCCTGCGCACCTGGGACCGCCGCTACGGGCTGGGGCCCAGCACGCGGGTCGAGGGCAAGCACCGCCGCTACAGCGAGGACGACGTCGCCCGGCTGAAGCGGATGGTCGAGCTGACCTCGACCGGGGTGTCGCCGGCGTCGGCGGCCGCGACCGTGACGCCGACCGGGGACCTGGACTTCGAGGCCGCGGCGGCCCGCCTGGACGCCGCGGAGATGCGGCGCGTCGCCGTCGACCTGATCGCCCGGCACGGCGTCGTGCACACCTGGGACGTGGTGCTGGCGCCGTTCCTGGTCGAGCTGGGGGAGCAGGTCGCCACCACGGCGGCGGGGGTCGAGGTCGAGCACTGCGCGAGCACCAGCATCGGGGACGCGATGCGGGCGTCGCTCACGGCGGGCCCGCCGGCGGTGCTGCTGGCTTGCGCGCCGGACGAGCAGCACAGCCTGCCGCTCGACGTGCTGGCCGCGGCGCTCGCGGAGCACCAGTGCACGGCCAGGAACCTCGGAGCGCGGGTGCCGGGAGATGCGTTGGTCAGCGCGGTTGACGTGTTGCGACCGCGTGTCGTCTTCGTGTGGGCACACGATCGCGTGTATGCGACCCAGGTGCCCCTCAAAGCCCTCGACGGGGTGTCGGTGCTGGTGGGAGGCGCGGGCTGGGCCCAGGTGGAGCTGCCGGAGGGGGTTGAACGGGTCGACACGCTGACAGCAGCTGTTGAAACGATTTTGAATCGAATCTAGGCTCCGGGGTGTGAGCCTCGCCGATCGGATGATCCGCCTGCTGTGGGCGGCGGGTGACGAAGGCGTCGCCGAACGGGTGCTGCGCGCGCACTGGCGGCTCCTGCCGTCCGACGACGCCGCCGGGAGGGCGTTGCGGTCGCGGCTGGTTGACGCGCTGCTGCGGGAGGTACCCGGCAGGGGCGCCGAGATCCGGCGCGCGGTGCTGGCCGACGAGGTGTCGTTGCTCGGCGCCGCCGAACGTGCCGCACCGAGCCGCGCGACCGTGCTCGCCATCGTCCGCGCCCTGCCTGTGGGGAGTCCCCGATGACCGCTCTGCCCCTGCGCCACCACCCGGTGCGCGTGCTGCTCGTGTTCGTCGCGGCGGTCGTGGTGACCGCCGTGGTCGGCTCGCTGTTCTCCGTGTCGGCGGGGGCGGAGTACCAGGCGCTGCAACGGCCGTCGTGGGCACCGCCGGGCTGGCTGTTCGGTCCGGTGTGGACCGTGCTCTACGGACTGATCGCGTTGTCCGGCTGGCTGGCGTGGCGCGGCGGTGCCGGCCGCGGCGAGCTGACGCTGTTCGGCGTGCAGCTGGTGCTGAACGCGTTGTGGACGCCGTTGTTCTTCGGGCTCGGCTGGTACTCGGCGGCGTTCGCGGAGATCTTGCTGCTGTGGCTGTCGATCGCCGCGCTCGCCGTCGTGTTCTTCTCGCGCAGCAAGGCCGCCGCGCTGCTGCTCGTGCCCTATCTGGCGTGGGTCAGCTTCGCGGCGGCCCTGAACATCTCGATCGCCCTGAGCAATTAGCTGTTGGGGGTGTGGCCGGCCGAGGTGTAGTCGCCGCGGGACCGTTCGTACGCGGTCGTGCCGATGCCGAGCAGGAGCATCGCCGCGCCGAGGCCCAGGTGCAGCCAGTTGTCGGCGGCGTTGACCGGCAGCAGGTTCGCGCGGGTCTGCTCGCCGAACACCGCGCCGATCACCGAGCCGTAGACCCACAGCAGCACGTAGATGCCACCGCCGACCACCAGGAACAGCCTCGCGGTGCCCGCGGTCCTGGACATGGCCAGACCGCCGACGCCGAACGCCAGGTGCACCAGGTTGTGCAGCACGGACACCGCGAACAGGCCGAACAGCAGCGCGCCGGAGTGGTGGCCGGCGAACGACAGCTGGTCGTAGTGGGTGGTGATGCCGGGGATGAAACCGAGGACGCCGACGAGCGCGAACGCCCCGCCGACGACCGCGGCCGCTGTCTGGACAGGTTTCATGTGGCCTGGCTACCCCGCCACCGCCGGAACGAACTCCCCGGCCGGGGTGTCTTGACGATCAGCCGGTGAAGCCGATGCTCGCCCACTCCGGCGGGCTCGTGGCACCGACCGCGCCGATGTTCGCGAGCGTCGAGCGGATCGCGACCGCACCCGGCATCTGGTAGAGCGGCAGGTGGTGCCCGATCTTCCAGACCTCCTCGTCGAGCCGGTTCGCGATGGCCACGCGCTTGGTGTCGTCGAGCTCGGCGGTGCCCTCGCTGATCAGCCTGTTGATCGTGTCGCTGCCGACCCTGCCGTAGTTCTGGTTCACGTTCGCGGGGTCGAGGTGGTAGATGCCCTTGGTGGAGCTGATCGGGTACGGGCCCTTCTTCCAGCCGAAGCACGTGATGTCGAAGTTGCCGACGTTGACGTACCCCTTGAAGTACTCGCGGGCACGGTCTCGATGGCCAGCTTGACGCCGATCTCCTTGAACTGGGTCAGCACCAGCTTCGAGATCTGGTCGCTGACCGGGTTCGGGGTCGGTCCGACGAACCGGACGACGAGCTCCTTCCCGTCCTTCGCGCGGTACTCGCCGTTCATCCGCCAGCCGAGCGCGTCGAGCTCCTTGCGCGCCGCCTCCACGTCGAACGACGCCACCGCCGAGTTGTCCCGGTAGTCCTTCGAGCCGAGCAGCAGGAAGTGGTTGCCGACGACGTGGGCCTCGTCCTTCACCATCTGGCCGAGCAACGCCTTTGTGATGATCTTGGTGTCGATGCCGCGCATCAGCGCGACCCGCAGCTTCGGGTCGGCGAGGGTGCCGCCGCCGTTGAACGTCAGGTGCAGGTAGTCCGGCGTCTGCGCCTGCCGGACCGTTACACCGGGGATCGACTGCGCTCGCGTGAACAGGTCGATGCTGGACCCGACCTCGTACAGGTCGATCGCGCCGTTGGCCAGCGCGTCGGCCAGTGCCGGCTTGTCGACCTGCCGGAACGTGATGCTGTCGAGCTTCGGCCGGGCGCCCCACCACGTGTCGTCGCGCACGACCGTGACGAACTTGGCGACCGGGTCGATGGTGCCGATCTTGAACGGCCCCGCGGTGACCTGCGGCGCGTCCTGCCAGCCGGTGTTGAACGCCTCGGCGCTCGCCATCGCCTGCTTCGGGTAGAGCGGGCTGAACAGCCCCCGCCACTCGGCGTAGGTTCGCGCGAAGGTCACCTTCACGTCCTGGTCGCTCCCACCGCGTTCCACCTTCGCGATGTCCTCGTAGCCCGCGGTCAGCGCGACCTTGTAGCCGGCCGCCTTGCCGCTCAGCGCGTTCGCCTGCGCCGCGAAGTCCTCCCACGAGAACTGGCGGCCGTCGCTCCACCTCGCCTTCGGGTTGAGGCGGTAGGTCACCACCTGCGGTGACGACGAGACGAGCTTGGCCTCCAGCAGGTAGTCCGGGTTCTCGGCGACCGTCGAGTCGGCCTTGAGCACGAACGGCGACGGCATGACCGTCGAGATCATCCGGTAGCCGTCGATGTGCGTGCCGGTGAGCTCGAAGTTGTTCCAGTTGTCGGCCAGCTGCGTGACCGGCCACCTCAGCTCGCCGCCGTCCTTGAGCTTCGCCGGATCGGTGCGGTTCACGTCCTCCAGCTGGGCGTCGGTCGCGTCCTTCAGGCCGGTGGAGGGCGCGGTGGGCCCGCCGCACGCGGCCAGCAACAGTGCGACGGCTGCCAGCGCCGTCGTCTTGGTTCCCCGGTTCACGCTCCCGATCCTCTCGTGGCCGGACCGCCGTGGGAGCACGATCGGGGATGCCGGGCGAAGTCCCCCGGCAAAATGCGAAAAGGATTGCGCGGGCTCGGCGGACGTGGGATTGGGCCGCCGGGGTGACCTCCGGCAACGGTCCACTCCGCCCGGACGACACACAAGGTGGAAGGGGGAACCACCCATGTCGATCACAGTGCAGCAACCGGCGCCCCACGACCTCGTGGGCGGCCAGGTCCTGGTGGCCGGGCTCGCGGGCGGGGCGTTCGAGGCGCAGTTCAACTACCGGGTCCACGAGGGCCACGACGAGGTCACCGGCGCCTTCATGGCCGGTGACGGCGTCGGCGGGCACGGACAGTTCCAGATCTCCGTGGACGTCAGCGGCGCGAGCTTCACGCTGGACCGCCTCTTCGTCGAGGTGTTCTGGGTGTCGCCGGAGGACGGTGAGGAGCTCGACAAGGTCGTCGTGCCGGTCGTGTACGGGCCGTTGATCGTGCCGGGCTACCGGGTCCACCAGGAGTACACGATCAAGCCCGGTGACACGCTGTCCGCCATCAGCCAGCAGTTCTACGGCGCGGCGAACCTCTTCCCGCGTTTGGTGCGGGCCAACCCGCACGTCATCACCGACCCGAACCTGATCCACCCCGGCGACGTGATCCGCGTCCCGCAGTCCTGATCTCACTCCCGGTGCCCGTCGTCACACACATGGCGACGGGCACCGCCGTGAGTTGGGACACGGGCTCAAGTGAAGCTGTGCTGAGGACCTGGTGGCTTGTTGGTTTCATACAAAGCACGCTGCTCAACTCGCTTCGATCTAGCGGTTTTCCTACCGGGTAGTAGACGAGAGTGTGTACATCGATTGGGCGGCGACTGCCGCTGAGGTTGTCTGTCCGCGAGGAGAGAAGTCGTTGTTCAGTCGTGTAGCGATCGTCAACCGCGGGGAAGCCGCTATGCGGCTGATCCACGCCGTCCGTGAACTCGCCGCCGAGTCAGGGGAACGGATCGAGACCGTCGCCCTGTACACCGATGTCGACAAATCGGCGCCTTTCGTGAGGGAAGCCGATCTGGCCCACAACCTCGGCCTGGCGGCCGATCGCCCGTACCTCAACCTCGAGGTGCTGGAGAAGGCGCTCGTCGAGACGAAGGCCGACGCCGCGTGGGTCGGCTGGGGCTTCGTCGCCGAGATCCCCGAGTTCGCCGAGCTGTGCGAGAAGGTCGGGGTCACCTTCGTCGGTCCGTCGGCCGAGGCCATGCGCAAGCTCGGTGACAAGATCGGCTCCAAGCTGATCGCCGAGGAGGTCGGGGTCCCGGTCGCGCCGTGGTCGCGCGGGGCCGTCGAGAACCTCGAGCACGCCTTGAAGGTGGCCGAGGAGGTCACCTACCCGTTGATGCTCAAGGCGACCGCCGGTGGTGGTGGCCGCGGCATCCGCAAGATCACCTCGCCCGAGGAGCTGGAGGAGAACTTCGACCGCACCAGCATGGAGGCCGAGCGCGCGTTCGGCTCCGGCGTGATGTTCCTGGAGCGCCTGGTCACCGGCGCCCGGCACGTCGAGGTGCAGGTCATCGCCGACGGCCAGGGCACGGCGTGGGCGCTCGGCGTCCGCGACTGCTCGGTGCAGCGGCGCAACCAGAAGATCATCGAGGAGTCCGCCTCCTGCGTGCTCGCGCCGGAGCAGGTCGCCGAGCTCAAGGCCTCCGCCGAACGGCTCGCGAACGCGGTCGGCTACCGCGGCGCGTGCACCGTCGAGTTCCTCTACCACCCCGGTGAGAAGCTCTTCGCGTTCCTGGAGGTCAACACCCGCCTGCAGGTCGAGCACCCGATCACCGAGATCACCACGGGCTTCGACCTGGTCAAGGCGCAGCTGCACGTGGCGGGCGGCGGCAGGCTGGAGGGCACCAAGCCCGTCGAGCAGGGCCACGCCGTCGAGGCGCGCCTGAACGCCGAGGACCCGGATCGCGACTTCGCGCCGTGCCCCGGCACGATCGTCCGCCTCGAACTGCCAGCGGGCCCCGGCATCCGGGTCGACACCGGTGTCGCCGAGGGCTCGCAGATCCCCGCCGACTTCGACTCGATGATCGCGAAGATCATCGCGTACGGCCGCGACCGCGACGAGGCGCTCGGCAAGCTGCGCCGCGCGATGGCCGAGACCACGGTCATCATCGAGGGCGGCACGACCAACAAGAGCTTCGTGCTCGACCTGCTCGCCGAGCCCGCCGTGATCGACGGCTCCGCCGACACGTCGTGGATCGACCGGGTCCGCGCCGAGGGCGGCCTGATCTCGCACCGCCACTCCGCCATCGCGCTGGCCGCCGCGGCCATCGAGGTGTACGAGGACGAGGAGCAGATCAACCGCACCGAGCTGCTCGCCTCCGCGCACGGCGGCCAGCCGCGCACCAACCACGAGGGCGCGCGCAAGCTGGAGTTCGTGCTGCGCGGGCAGCCATACGTGGTGAACGTTGCCCGCGCCGGCGCCATCAAGTACCGCGTGGGCGTCTGCGCCGCCGACTCCGACGTCGTGCTGTCCGCCGACGTCGACGTCGAGCGCTTCGACCACCACGTCGGCCAGATCACCGTCAACGGCACCCGGTTCCGCGTCGTCACCGGAACGTCCGGTGTCGTGCACCAGGTCGAGGTCGACGGCGTCACCCACCGCGTCACCCGCGACGAGGGTGGTGTGCTCCGCTCGCCGATGCCCGCGCTGGTCGTCGCCACGCCGCTGGAGGTCGGTGCCGAGGTCGAGGCCGGCGCACCGGTGCTCGTGCTGGAAGCGATGAAGATGGAGACGGTGCTGCGCGCGCCGTTCCGCGCCCGCCTGCGGGAGCTCAACGTCGTCGTCGGCACCCAGGTGCCCGCCGGTGGCGCGCTGCTCAAGCTGGAGGAGGTCGAGGACGACGCCGGCACCGCGCAGGAGCAGAAGTCGGGGTCCGCGGTCGAGCTGGAGATGCCGGCCCCGAAGACCGGCGTCCCCGCCGAGCAGATCGTCGCGAGTGGACTCGAGGACCTGCGCAACCTGTTGCTGGGCTTCGACACCACCGCCGCGGACACCGAGCGGGTGCTGACGAACTACATGGGCGCCCGGCACGACCTGCTGGAGCGGCCGCTCGTCGAGGAGGCGCAGCTGCTCGGCATCTTCGCCGACCTGTGCGACCTCTCGCGCAACCGCCCGGCCGGCGAGGAGACCAAGCCGGAGAACCACATCCACTCCCCGCGCGAGCACTTCCACACGTACCTGAAGACGCTCGACGCTGACCGGGCCGCGCTGCCGGCGACGTTCCGCGAGCGGCTGCAGCACGTGCTGAGCCACTACGGCATCACCGAGCTGGACCGCACGCCGGAGCTGGAGCAGGCGGTGTTCCGGATCTTCGTCGCGCTGCGCCGCGGTGTGTTCGACGCGGCCGTCGCCACGACCCTGCTGCGCCAGTGGGTGCAGGAGGCGCCGCCGGTCGAGTCCGAGCGGGTGCGCGTGGGCCTGGTGCTGGAGCACATCGTCGCCGCGACCCAGGTCCGCTACCCGCAGGTGGCCGACCTCGCCCGCAGCGTCGTGTTCACCTGGTTCGCGCAGCCGCTGGTGCGCCGCAACCGCGCCCGCGTGCACAGCGAGGTCCGCAAGCACCTCATCCACCTCGACGCGAACCCCCAGGCCGCTGACCGCGAGGAGCGGATCGCGGCGATGGTCGCCTCGGCCGAGCCGCTGGTGCGCCTGCTCGGCCAGCGCATCGGCAAGCCCGGCGCGGACAACACGCCGCTGCTGGAGGTGCTGGCCCGCCGCTACTACACCAAGAAGGCGCTGGAGAACCCGCGCGTGAACGGGGCGTTCTTCGTCGCGGAGAACGAGCCGGAGCAGACCCGCCTGGTCAGCACCGCCGTCGAGTTCTCCGGCCTGGTGGACGCGGTCGGCGAGATCGTCGAGCACGCAGGCGGCACCGCCGTGGTGGCCGACCTGTACGTCAACTGGCTCGACGGCCCGTCCGACCAGGACGAGCTCGCCGCCGGTCTGGGTGCCGCGCTGGCCGCGCACCAGCTGCCGCCGACGATCACCCGCGTCACCACCACGGTGGCGGGCCGCCGCGGCGAGTCGATGCACCACCACTTCACGTTCCGCCCGTCCTCGACGGGGTTCGCGGAGGAGAGGCTGGTGCGCGGGCTGCACCCGCGCATCGCCGAACGCATGCAGCTGGAGCGGCTGCGCGAGTTCGACCTCACCCGGCTGTCCTCGGTGGACGAGGACGTCTACCTGTTCCGCGCGGTGGCGAAGTCGAACAAGTCCGACGAACGTCTCGTGGCGCTGGGCCAGGTCCGCGACCTGACGCCGTTGCGCGACGACGAGGGCCGGATCGTGGCCCTGCCCGCGGCCGAGGACGTGCTGGCGACCTGCCTGGACGGCATCCGCCGGGCCCGCGCCCAGGCCGGTGGCCGCACCCGGCTCGCGACCAACCGCGTGGTGCTCTACGCGTGGCCGCCGACCGACCTGCACTCCGCGGACCTGGACGCGATCGCGTCCCGCGTGCTGCCCACGACCACGGGCCTGGACCTCGAGGAGGTCCTGTTCCTGGCACGCCGCAAGGACAGCGAGACCGGTGAGCTCACCGACATCGGCGTCCGCATCGCCAACGACGCGGGTTCCGGCGTGCGGTTCTCGTTCGTGCAGCCGCCGACCGACGCGATCCAGCCGCTCGACGACTACCGGCAGAACGTCCTGCGCGCCCAGTCGCGCGGCACGATCTACCCGTACGAGCTGTGCGACATGCTCGCGGGCGAGGGCGGTTCCTTCGTGGAGCACGACCTCGTGGACGGGTCGCTGGTCCCGGTCGACCGCCCGCGCGGTGGCAACACGGCCGGCATCGTCGTCGGTGTGGTGACCACGCCGACCCCGGCCTACCCCGAGGGCATGAAGCGCGTGGTGCTGCTCGGCGACCCGACCAAGTCGCTGGGCGCGCTGGCCGAGCCCGAGTGCTCGCGGGTGATCCACGCCCTGGACCTGGCCTCGTCGTTGCAGGTCCCGCTGGAGTGGTTCTCGCTCTCGTCGGGCGCGAAGATCTCGATGTCGTCCGGCGTCGAGAACATGGACTGGGTCGCGGCAGCGCTGAAGCGGATCGTCGAGTTCACCCAGGCCGGCGGCGAGATCAACATCGTCGTCAACGGCATCAACGTCGGCGCCCAGCCGTACTGGAACGCCGAGGCCACGATGCTCATGCACACCAAGGGCATCCTGGTCATGACCCCGGACTCGGCGATGGTGCTGACCGGCAAGCAGGCCCTGGACTTCTCCGGCGGCGTCTCGGCGGAGGACAACTACGGCATCGGCGGCTACGACCGCGTCATGGGCCCGAACGGCCAGGCGCAGTACTGGGCCCCGAACCTGCGGTCGGCCTTCGCGGTGCTGCTGGCCCACTACGAGCACACCTACGTGGTGCCCGGCGAGCCCGGCCCGCGTCGCGTTGCCTCGTCGGACCCGGTCTCCCGCGACGTGTCGTCCTACCCGCACGTGGTGGGCGACAGCCCGTTCACGACGGTCGGCGAGATCTTCTCGTCCGAGGCGAACCCGGACCGCAAGAAGCCGTTCGACATCCGCACGGTCATGCGCGCGCTGTCGGACCAGGACCACATCGTCCTGGAGCGCTGGGCGGGCATGGCCGACGCCGACACCGCCGTCGTCCAGGACGTGCACCTCGGCGGCATCCCGGTGACGCTGCTGGGCATCGAGTCGCGCGGCGTGTCCCGCGCCGGCTTCCCGCCCACCGACGGCCCGGACACCTACACCGCCGGCACGCTGTTCCCGAAGTCGTCGAAGAAGGCCGCGCGCGCCATCAACGCGGCCTCGGGCAACCGTCCGCTGGTGGTGCTGGCGAACCTGTCGGGCTTCGACGGCTCGCCCGAGTCGATGCGCCTGCTGCAGCTGGAGTACGGCGCCGAGATCGGTCGCGCGATCGTCAACTTCCGCGGCCCGATCGTGTTCTGCGTGATCTCCCGCTACCACGGCGGCGCGTTCGTGGTCTTCTCGAAGGCCCTGAACCCGTCCATGACCGTGCTCGCCGTCGAGGGCTCCTACGCCTCGGTCATCGGCGGCGCACCGGCGGCTGCCGTGGTGTTCGCCCGTGACGTCGACGGTCGTACGGCCAACGACCCGCGGGTGAAGAAGCTGGAGACGGCGGTGGCGGAGGCGTCCGGTGCCGAGCGTGCCGCGCTGGCCGCCGAGCTGGCGTCGACGCGGCAGTCGGTGCGGACGGAGAAGCTGAACGAGATGGCGGCGGAGTTCGACCGGGTGCACAGCGTGCAGCGCGCGGTGGAGGTCGGGTCGGTGGACGCGATCATCTCGGCGGCGGAGCTGCGACCGGCGATCATCAAGGCCGTGGAGGACGGTTTGGCCCGCTAGTGCTTGGATGGGAGAGCCCCGGCGCGTTCCGCCGGGGCTCTTCTGCGTTCTTGGGGGCGGTCGTGCGGGACATCGCGGAGCTGGTCGACGTGGACGACCCGGGCTGGCCGGTGGTGGCGGAGGCGGTTCCCTCTTCGTGCGTGGTGCTGCCGCCGGATGAGGCTGCCTGCCGGGCGACGTTGCTGCAGCTGCAGGTGACCGCGCGGTCGTTGCTGGGTGCGGTGGTGCTGAACACCGGTGGGATGGTGCTGCACCACGGGTGGCTGCGCGTGTACGGCGGCTCGGGTGGTGCGTTGCCGGGTCTGGGGGAGGTCAACGGGTTTCCGGCCGTGGTGGACCCGGCGTGGGCTCCTGTCGGTGGGCTGGTGCTGGCCCACGACGTGCTGGGCGGCGTGTTCGCGTTGAACGGCATGGACTGCGCGGCGTTCGGCCGGCCGGGGGAGCCGGGGCAGGTCGTCTACTTCGCACCGGACTCGCTGGAGTGGGAGACGTTCGACGGCGGGCAGGGCGCGTGGCTGATGTGGATGCTCGACGGTGGGGTGGAGCGGTACTACGAGGGCATGTTCTGGCCGGGGTGGCAGGCGGAGGTGGCTGGGCTCGGCTTGCGTGACGGGATCACGACGTACCCGCCGTTGTGGTCGAAGGAGGGGCTGTCGGACGTTGCCGGGACCACGCGGTCTGCCGCACCGATGAGCTCGCAGCTCGCGTTCAACGCACACACGTGCGGTCAGCTCGGGCTTGCTGATCCTGGCCCGCTCGGCACCGTCTGATCAGGCCGCGTCCAGCTTGAACGGGTCGTGCTCGGCCAGCAGCTTGTCCAGCCGCGCTCTGTCCACCCGGCTCGAGATGTAGGTGTCCTCCTGCCGGTCCCTGATCACCTTGGCCAGCGTGAACGCTGACGTGACCGTGTAGAGCATCGCGATGCCCAGGAACGCGCGCACCCAGCCGTCGACGGGCAGGAACACGACTCCGATGGCGACGGCGGTCAGCGAAAGGCCGAAGGACAGGACCGCCTGCACGTAGAAGGCGCCGGAAGTCGGGGTGCTGGCAGGCTTGGTGGTCATGGGATCAAGAGTCCTGGGTCACAGAAGACGTGTCATGAGTACAGCTACTCATTCGACACGCCGAACGGCACGTGCACGCACGGCACCGTCTCCACCAGGTGCCCGCGCTGGTCGTCGAAGAAGATGTGCGGCTTCAACACGTCCAGGATCGGCCCCTTCTTCAACCCACCCAGGAAGAACGCGTCGTTGACCGTCAGCCCCCACGCCTTCAGGCTGTTGATCGCCCGCTCGTGCGCCGGCGCCGACCGGGCCGTCACCACCGACACCCGCACCCGGTCCAGAGCCACCCGCTGGATCCGGTTGATCCCGGCCAGAAAATCGCGCAACGGCCCGGGATCCAGCGGCGTCACCACGTTGGAGACCTCGTGCTCCTGGAACGAGTCCAACCCGGAAGCCTGGTACACGCGCTCAGCAGCGTCATCCGCCAGCACCCCGTCGAAGTCGAACGCGATCCGCAGAGCCGGATCATCGTCATCGCGGAACGACGACTTCAGCACCTGCCCGGCCGGAAGCCCACCGGCGGTTGCGCGCAGCACGTCCGACTCGTTGGCGGACAGGAACAACGACATGTGCAACGCGTGCATGAACTCGTGCGGCGCCCGCCCCTCGGTGAAGATCGCACGGGTCATCGACAGTCCGTGGTGCGCGGCGGAGCGCAGGATGCGCAAACCGGTCTCGGGGGAGTTGCGGGACAACACGATCACCTCGACCAGCGGCCCCAACGCGTTCAGGCCGAGCAGGCGACGGATGAACGGGAACGCCACGCCCGGCTGGAACGGCTCGTCGAGCCGGGCTTCCTGGAAGGTGCGGTAGGCCTCGACACCCGAGGACTGGAAGACCGCGTCGGACTCCGTGAGGTCGAACAGGGCGCTGGAGGCGACGCCGACGACCAGCAGGTTCTCGAGGCTGGGGGCCATGTGTCCCAGATCGTAGCGGAGCCAGGAACCGTTTCTGGTACGGTCGTACTAATGTACTGGGTCGTGCTCGTTCTGTCGGGAGTGCTGGAGGCCGTGTGGGCCACGGCGCTCGCGGCGTCGCGCGGGTTTCGCCGGCCGTGGCCGGTGGTGGTGTTCGCCGTGTCGATGACGTTGAGCGTCGCCGGGCTGGCGTGGGCGATGCGGGAGATCCCCGTCGGTACCGCTTACGCGGTGTGGGTCGGGGTGGGGGCCGTGCTCACGGTCCTCGTCGCGGTGGCGCGGGGTGAGGAGAAGCTGGGCGTGGCCAAGGCGTTGGTGCTCGCGGCCCTGATCGGCTGCGTCGCCGGGCTGAAGGTGGTGAGCTGATGTCGTGGGTCGTGCTGCTGGTCAGCGCCGTGCTGGAGGCGGTGTGGGCGACGGCGTTGTCCGAGCGGGCCTACCTGCTCTTCGCGGTGGCCGCGACGCTCAGCATGGTGGGTCTTTCCGTTGCGATGAAACGGATTCCGGTCGGCACGGCGTACGCGGTGTGGGTCGGGGTGGGTGCGGCGCTGACCGTGACGTGGGCGATGATCACCGGCGCGGAAGCCGTCTCCGTCTGGAAGATCGTCTTCCTCACCGGGATCATCGCCTGCGTCATCGGGCTGAAGTTCCTGAAGAACTCAGGCGTTGAGCGTCCACCGCTGGTTGGCGGTGGCGGCGCAGTCCCAGAGCTGGAGCCTGGTGCCGTCGGCCGAGCTGGGGCCGGTGGCGTCGAGACAACGTCCTGAGGCCACGTTGCGCAGCTGGCCGTTCGCCTCGGCCGTCCACTGCTGGTTGCCGGCGCCGGTGCAGTCCCAGAGCTGGGTCACGGCGCCGTTGGCCGTGCCGGACGCGTCGAGGCACTTGCCCAGCGCGCGCAGCGTCTGACCGTTGCGGGTCCACTGCTGGGCGTTGGTGCCGTTGCACGTCCAGAGCTGCACCGCCGTGCCGTTGGCGGAGCTCGCACCGGCCACGTCGACGCACTTGCCGCCGAAGCCGGTGATCGTGCCGCCGGTGGGCGGGTTCGGGTTGCCGCCGGACGCGGCCTCCCAGATGGCGTTGAGCAGGCTGGTGCTGCCGGTGGTGTCCTGGGAGAGCTCCCAGTTCATGATGCCGCCGGCGTTGGCGAGCGCCCACGTCGTCTTGCGCTTGATCGTGGGGATGCCGTTGTAGGAGTTGCCGTTGTAGGTGTCGCGGTTGGCGTTGGCCGGGTCCTGCGCCACGAGGTCCTTGTAGGCGATGTAGGTCGGCCGGCTGTAGAACGGCACGCCGAGCACGGCCTTGCTGGCCGGCAAGCCGCGGTTCTTCCAGAAGTTGACGCTGTTGATCGACCAGTCGTAGTTGGCGTGCGGGCTGCCACCGTCGTAGGCCATGATGTTCAGCCAGTCGACGATCCCGAACACCGCGGGCTGCACGCCGTTGGCCGTGCCGCCCTCGGACACGACGGCCGCGGTGAGCAGCTTGCCCCGGCTGTGCAGCGCGTCGCCGAGCTGCCGCATGAGCAGGGTGTAGTTGTCACCCTCGACGCCCGGATCCGGGTACTCCCAGTCCATGTCGACGCCGTCGAGGTTGTACTGGTTGACCAGGTTGACCAACGCGTTGACGAACGTGGTGCGCCCGTTCGCGCTGGCGGCCAGGACCTCGAAGTTGTCGTCGTTGCCGTCGTTCCAGCCACCGACCGCGATCGAGACCTTGACGCCGTTCTGGTGGCCGAGGCTCACCAGCTGCTGCAGCTTGCCGGGGTCGGGAACGCCCTGGAGCGTGCCGTTCGAGTTCGGCAGCACGAACGAGTAGTTGATGTGCGTCAGCTTGCTGTACTGGATGGAGCTGACGCTGCCGGACCACGACGGCATGTAGCCGACGCTCTTGAACCCGGCCGGATAGGCGGCCTGCGCGGCAGGCGCCGTGACCGTGATGGTCGCCGCGGCGGCGGCCAGCGCGAGGCAGGCCGTACCGAGGCGAGATCGGAGTGAACGCATGTGCAGGGTTGCCTTTCACTAACGTCGAGCGCCCATCGCGACGGTAGTGGTCTAGACCGGTTGCCGGGAAGATCGACAAACGACCGGAACGAGTTCCGGTTGCCCTGCTGCGAGTCACCGCAGGTAGGAGGCCCCGTTCACATCCATGACCGTGCCGCTGGCCCAGGTCGCGGCCGGTGTCGCCAGCCACGCGACCGCGGCGGCGACCTCCTCGGGTTCCGCGACGCGCCCGAACGGGCTCTGCGCGCGGATGGCGTCCCCCTCCGGACTGGCGAGCAGTTCGGTCACCATGCCGGTGCGCACGAACCCCGGCGCCACCGCGGCCACCGCGATGCCCTGCGGTGCGAGCGACTGCGCCAGCGACTGGGTCAGCGCGTGCAGCCCCGCCTTGGCCGCGCCGTACGCGGGGGCGTCGGGTTCGCCCCGGAACGCGCCGCGCGAGCCGACGTTGATGATCCTCGCGCCCTCGGTCATGTGCCGGACGGCGTGCCACGTGAGGTCGGCCGGCCCGTACAGGTTGAGCTCCACCGTGCGCCGCCACGCGTCCTGCCACTCGGTGAAGCTCGTCGTGGTGATCGGGTGGTGGAAGTAGATGCCGGCGTTGTTGACCAGCACGTCGAGGCCGCCGAGCCGGTCGGCGGCCTCGGTGACGATCTGTTCGGCCTGGCCGGCGCCGATGTCACCCTGAACGGTGACGTGGCCGTCGCCGGGCAGGCTGTCGGCGACGTTCCGTGCCTGCTCCGGGTCGCTGCGGAAGTGGACAGCGACCCGGTGGCCGTCGGAGGCGAGCGCGTGGGCGATGGCAGCGCCGATGCCGCGGGAGGCACCGGTCACGAGTGCACGTCTGGTCATGGTGCCTGATTGTCGATCATCCACTTGCCGTTCTGCTGCACCAGGGTGTACGTGTGGCGCTCGGTGCTCGTGACGGCACCGCCCTTGCGGTAGGTCACGGTCGCCGTCACGACGTTGTCGCCCTGCGTCGCGATGTCGGACAGCTCCACGCGGCTGAAGTCGCGCCACCACTGCTGGTATGCCTGGAAGGTCGAGATCTTCCTGGACACCTTGAAGCGGTCGGTGAGAGTCGCGTAGCCCGCTTCGAGGTTGCCGGGGATCTGCGCGTAGTACGCCACCATTGCTTCCTGGGCCGTGCCCGGCGTCGTCGCGGGCGGTGGCACCACCGTGGGGTTCGGGGTGCTCGGCGGGTTCGTCTGGGTCTGTTGTGGCGGCGGGGTCTGCGACTGGGACTGGGCCTGCGACTGGGTCTGCTGCGGTTGCGTCGGGGTCTGGCTCGTGGTCGTCGGGCCGGAAGTGCCGGTGGAGGCGTCGTTGTTCGCCGACGGGTCGTTGTTCCCCTTGGGCCACAGGAAGAACGCACCGACGCCAACCGCGATCACCAAGACGATGATGCCGATGAGGACGAGGGGGTTCCTGCGCCGTTCCTCGTCCTGGGCGGGCGGGACGGGAGCGGCAGGCGTGACGGGGGCAGCGGAGGGAACGTAGGCGGGCTCGGCCTGCGGGGTCGGCGCCGGGGGAGCGGGTTGCGCGGCCGGTGGGGTGGCGGTGCTGGCTACCGCAGTGGTTTCCTGTTGCGCGGCAACAGGTTCTTCCGCAGCGGGTGGCTCTTCCGCAGGCGCGGGCTCCTCTTTCGCCGCGGGCGGGTCCACGACGGCGGCGGCTTCCGGTTCTCCGGCTGCCGCGGCGGCCACTGCTCCCTCGGAGCCGTCGGTCGCGCCGTCCGCCGTGGTGCCGGCCGCGGGCTCGGGAATGGTCTGCCCAGCGTCGGCTTCTGCCGCGTTGGTCTGGGCAGCAGCCTCGGTCCGGGCTGCCTCGGTCTGGGCAGCGCCGGCCTCTGCCGTCGGGCTTGGCCGCGTCGGCCTGGTCAGCGTCGGCCTGGTCGCTTCCGGCTTCGGTGGCGCCGTCAGCCCGGCGGCCTCCGCCTGCGCGGCACCCGCGACCCCCGCCGCGGCACCCGCCGCCGCGGCCTCTGCTTTCTTCGCCCGCTTGGCCTTCGCCTCCGGCAGCGCCTCGACCGGCAGCTCCACGGTCGCCGGGATGACCACGGTGGACTCGGACGCCTGCGGCGTCTCGTTCACGACGGCGGCCAGCAGGTGCACGGCCTCCTCCATCGTGGGGCGGCGCTCCGGATCGGTGGCCAGCAGCCGGAACAGCACCGGCGCGAGCAGCGGACCGGCGTTGGCGGGCGGCATGATCGACCCGCTCGCGACGCGGTGCAGCATCGCGATGTGGTTGTCGGCCGCGCCGAACGGCGGTGAGCCCTCGACGGCGTTGTAGAGCGTGGCGCCCAGGGAGAAGACGTCCGACGGGAGGCCGGCCTCCTCGCCGCGGGCGATCTCGGGGGAGAAGAACGCGGGGGTGCCGACGGTGCCGGTCGCCGTCGCGGTGCCGTCGTCGCCGGTGGCGCGGGAGACGCCGAAGTCGGTGATCTTGACCTCGTGGTCGCCGATCAGGACGTTGCCGGGCTTCACGTCGCGGTGCTGGATGCCGTTGCGGTGCGCGGCGGCCAGCGCGGCGGCGGTGTAGCAGCCGATGCGGGCGACCTCGCGCGGCGGCAGGGTGCCCTGCTCGCTGATCAACGCCGCGAGGCTGCGGGAGGGGAGGTACTCCATGATCAGCCACGGCTGACCGTCGTCCTCGACCGCGTCGTACACGCGGATGGCGTTCGGGTGCTCCAGCCTCGCGGCCAGGCGCGCCTCGCGCATGGCCCTGTGCTTGGCGCGTTCGACCTTGGACTCGTCGAGTCCCGCCAGCACGAGCAGCTCCTTCGCTGCCACGACGCGGTGCAGGTTCTCGTCGTACGCCTGCCACACGACGCCCATCGCGCCCTGGCCGACCTTCGTCCTCAACCGGTACCGGCTCCCGATGAGCCGTTTGTTCTCCTCCACAGCGTGTGCTCTCCCTGTCCCCTCGATCACCTACAAGTGTGACGGGCGACGCGATCTCGCTTGACTGTAACCCCAATTGGGGGTACATATGGGGTTATGCCTAAGGTCAACGTGTACCTGCCGGACGAGCTCGCGGACACCGTGAAGGAGCTCAACATCCCGGTCTCCGCCATCTGTCAGCGCGCACTCGAAGGGTCGGTCAAACGCATCACGTCCATTCGCGCGTTGGAGGCCAAAGACCTCGTAGAAAGCTCTGAGCGCGTCGAACAGTTCACCCAGCGCGCGAAGGACGCCCTTCGCCTCGCCGTCGAGGTCGCGTCCGGGCAACCGCGCCTCACCAGCGAGCACCTGTTGGAGGGCCTGCTCCGCGAAGGCGGCAACCTGGCGCTGGACGTGTTGAGGGCGATCGACATCGAGCCGGGCTCGGTACGCCGCACGTTCACCGCCGAGGACAGCACCACCGTACTCGGGGGCCTGGAGTCCGACGCGGCCAACGCTCTGGAGCTGGCGGTGGTCGAGGCGATTGCCCTGGGACACAACTACGTCGGCTGCGAACACCTGCTGCTCGGTCTGGTGGCCGAGCCGGACGGTGCGGGCGGCCAGGTGCTGCGCGACCGCGGTGCCGACCTCAAGTCCGCGCGGCGCGCGGTGCAGACGGCGCTCGCGGGCATCATCCACCTCAAGAAGCAGCAGCAGAGCACGCCGGACGCGGCCAAGGTCCTGGAGATGATCATGACTCGGCTGGCTCGGCTGGAGCAGCACGCGGGTATCGGCTGACCAGTTCCGCCCCGATGTCCGCCAGGTGCGCCTGGACGCTGCCGGGCGACTCGACCACGACCAGCCCGCCCCACCCGGCGATGTTGCGGGCGATGTCGAGCGGGCGCGGCGCGGTCAGCTCCACCCGCGTGTGGTCGCCCGCGGTCTCGACGACCGTGCAGTGCCGGCCGTGCTGGTGCCGGAAGATGTCCAGGAACCTGGTCGGCACCAGCAGCGCCGCCGTGGTCTCCGCCCGCTTGCGCTCCACCGCCGTGACGACCGAGTCCCACGCCCGCGCGAGCTCGAAATCGTCCGGCCTGCTCGCCTTCTCACCGGTCGCCTCGGCGTCCTCGATCCGGTCGATCCGGAACGTGCGCTGGCCGTCGGGCGTACCGGCGACCAGGTACCAGATGCCGTCCTTGTCAACGAGTCCCCACGGGTCGACCACGCGCTTGCTCGCCGCGGCCCCGCGCTTCGCGTAGGTCAGCCGTACCTTCCGCTGGCGCACCACGGCTTCTTGCAGGTGTGAGACCAGTGCCGGCTGTTCCTCGGTGTCGTCACCCCACGCCGCCGCGTCGATGACGACGGCTTCCGCGGCCGCCTGCGCCTCGGCCCGGAACGTGCCCGGCAACGCGCGCACGAGCTTGCGCAGTGCCGACTTCACCTGCGGCGCAACGGAAGCCGCCGGTCCGGCGATGAGGAACAGCGCCTGCGCCTCGGCCGCGGTGAGCCCGCTGAGGTCCGTGCGCGCGCCACCGACGAGCGACCAGCCCCCACCCCGGCCGGGTTGGGGGTACACCGGCACCCCCGCCGCGGACAACGCCTCCAGGTCGCGCCGGGCGGTCGCGGTGGAGACCTCCAGCTCCTCGGCCAGTTCGGCGGCGGTCACCCGGCCGCGGGCCTGCATCAGCAACAACGTGGCGACGAGACGGTCTGCGCGCATGTCGTCAGTTTCCTTCTGAAAGTGCTCAGTAGATGAGCACTTTACGGCCGATGCTGGTTCCAAGACCCGATGAGTTCTTGGAGGAACAAGATGTTGCGAGGCATGACGACCGTGTCCTACTACGCCGACGACCTGGAGGAGGCCCGCGCCTGGTACACGGCGCTGCTGGGGGTCGAGGCCTACTTCGAGGGCCGGACGCCGGACGGGACGCTGGGGTACGTCGAGTTCCGGATCGGCGACTACCAGGCGGAGCTCGGGCTGGTGCAGCGCGCCTTCCAGGTCACGCCGTCGGACGGTCCGGGCGGCGCGATCCTCTACTGGGCGGTGGACGACCTCGACGCGACGCTGGCCAGGCTGTTCGAGCTCGGGGCGAAGGTGCACGACGAGCCGCGGGTGCGGGGTGAGGGGTTCGTGACGGCGTCGGTGGTGGACCCGTTCGGGAACGTCCTCGGCGTGATGACGAACGTGCACTACTTCGACGTGCTGGAGCGCAACCGGGGTTGAGCGCAGTTGCCGGGACAGGCACGCTGTTCTGGCGAAACGCCTATGCTGCCGGAATGACGACGCAGCTCGCCATCACCGGGCACCGTGGGCTCTCCGCCGAGCTGGAGGGGGAGGTGGACCGGATGATCCGGGCCGCCGTGGCCGCGAGTGACGACGTCGTGGGCGTGTCCTGCCTGGCCGACGGGGCCGACGCGGTGTTCGCGCAGGCCGTGCTGGACGCGGGCGGGGTGCTGGTGGCGGTGCTGCCGGCGGTGGAGTACCGGGCGTCGTTGCCGGAGGAGTTCCGGCCCGTCTACGACCGGTTGCTGGCGCGGGCGGGGCGGGTGGTGCAGCTGCCGTTCGTCACGCCGGATCCCCACGCCTACATGGAGGCGGGCAAGCGGATGGTGGACGAGCTGGGGGAGTCCGCCTCGTTGCTGGCGGTGTGGGACGGGTTGCCGGGGCGCGGGCTGGGTGGCACGGCGGACGTGGTGGCCTACGCGCGGTCGCGCGGGGTGCCGGTCACGGTGTTGTGGCCCGAGGGCGCGATCCGGTGAAGACCTTCCACGCGACGCGCGGGTGCCGCGGTCGTACAACAGGCCCTCGACCGCAACACCGTCCACAAGGGACACGTTCGGCAGCTTCAGCACCCGGCGGCGCACCAAGCGTTCGAGCGTAACGCGGGTCGCCGCTCGGTGATCCGCCGGAAGTCCCGTTTCCGGCGGTCTGTCCACGCAGTCCGGCTCGCGGTCACCGGGCGGGCGGCCGGTGGCCGCGGCCACCGCCTCGCGGGACGATTTGGCTACCGTGAAAGCCATGACGAACTGGCCGCCCACTCCGATCAAGACCGAACGGCTCGTCCTGCGCGAGTCCGAGGCCAAGGACCGGGAAGTGCTCGTCGACCTGTTCTCCTCGCCGGAGGTGGCCACCTACATCAGCGACGTCCCGCCGCGGGACGAGGTCGACCGCACGGCGCCCCCGGTTCCCGGCCGGCGCTTCGGGTTCTTCGTGGTCGAGCTGGACGGGGCGGCGATCGGCATGGTCTCGTTCGACCGGCGGCCACCGGAGCACCCCGGCCACACCCGGACCGGGGGCGGCGAGCACGAGCTCGCCTACCTGTTCCTGCCGAGCTCCTGGGGCAACGGGTACGCGTCCGAGGCGTGCGCGGCGGCGATGCGGTGGTTCGCCGCGACGCTGCCCGGTGAGCCGCTGGTGCTCACGACCCAGGTGGCCAACGAGAGCTCCCTGCGGCTCGCGCTGAAGCTGGGCTTCACCGAGGTGGAGCGGTTCGAGTGGTATGACGCCGAGCAGTGGTTCGGCGTGTGGTCCCCGGTCAGCTGACCGGGAACTGGCGCACCCAGCGCTTCTGCCACGGCGTCTCCACGGCCCGTCGGTGGTAGTGCGCGCGCGTCCACGCCACGGCCTCGTCCGCGGGCACGCCTGCCAGCACCGCGAGGCATGAGATCACCGTGCCGGTGCGCCCGACGCCGCCGCTGCACGCCACCTCGACCCGTTCCCCGGAAAGCGCTCGCCGGTGCAGTTCGCGGATCAACCGGCGAGCGTTCTCGTGGTCGCGCGGCAGGCGGAAGTCCGGCCACTCGATCCAGTCGTGGTCCCAGGGCAGGTCGACGGCACGGGCCTGCAGGTAGAGGCCGTAGGCAGGCGCCGGTTCCACGAGCCGGCCGTCGCGCAGGCCCCGGCCCGTCACGGAGCTGCCGTCCGGCAGCTGGATGGTCTTCACGAAGCGTTCCCCCAAGATCGTGCGAAGAGCCTGAGATCCTGCCACGCCCGGAGTCATCGGCCGTTGATACAACAGTCGGTTCAAACGAACGGTCGTACCGGCGCTACTCTTCTAGGGCTATGGCACAGGTCTGGCGAGTGCGATGGACGGGGTGTTGAGGCGGGCGGACAGCTCGCGCACCGAGGGGAACCGTTATGCGAAGATCGAGACAGGTTTCGCCTGGCTGCGCCTGATCGGGGCCACGCTCGTCGTCATCGAGCACAGCTTTCCCCTGATCGATCCCAGGCTGATCGGCATGTTCCCGGAGAGCTGGAACCTCTCACCGGGCTACTTCGCGCTGATGGCGTTCTTCGCCATGAGCGGCTACCAGATCGCGGACAGCTGGTACCGCGACGCGTCCTGGTGGCGTTACCTGCTCAAGCGCGCCCTGCGGATCTGGCCGCCGCTGCTCGTGGTCGTCATGATCACCGCGTTCGTGATCGGCCCGCTCGTCACCGTGCTGAGCCAGGCCGAGTACTGGGGCAGCCGCCAGACGTGGGGCTACGTCGTCAACAACGCGGGCATGTACACGTTGCAGCACATGCTCCCCGGCGTGTTCGCGCAGAACCCCTACCACTGGTCGGTCAACGGTTCCATCTGGACGTTGCCGATGGAGACCACCGGTTACCTGATCGTGCTGGCCGCCGGCCTCGTCGGTGCGCTCGGCAAGGGGCGTCCAGCGCTCTTCGGGGTGCTGGCCGTGTTCCTGGTGCTCGACTGGTTCGGGCAGGCGCGGGTCGGGGGAGGCGGCAACTTCACCGGTCTCTGGAGCGTCCCGCTCGCCCCGCTGGTCGCGTACATGGTGCCGTTCGTGCTCGGCATGATCTTCTTCGTCTACCGGGACCGCCTGCGGTTCCAGCCGTTGGTCGCCTACGGCCTGTGCGCCGCCTATCTGGTCGTCAACTTCGTCCCGTTCGTCGAACCGGCCGCGCGCTTCCTGCTGCCCCTCGCGGCCGGGTACGGCGCGGTGACCTGGGCCCACCACTGGCCGCGCCGCCTCGCCGGGTACGACGAGTGGGTCTACGGCAGCTACGGCATGTACATCTGGGGCATGCCGGTTCAGCAGCTGATCGTGCTGGCCGGGGTGCGCAGCCCGTGGCTGCTGATGGTGCTCGCGGTGCCCGTCTCGTACCTGTTCGGCCTGCTGTCGTGGCGGCTGGTCGAGAAGCCGACCCAGCAGCTCCGCCGCTACCTCAAACCGCCCGCCCGCGCGGACCGGGCCAGACCGGACCAGCCGACCGAACAGCTCGCCAGGGTGGGCCGGGACGAGGGACCGACCCGGTCGCTGCCGCGGCAGGCGTCCGACGACCGGCCGACCGACCTGTTGCCCCGTTTGGCCGCCGACGACCGTGCAACCCAGCAGCTGCCCCGCCAGGCCTCACACGAACAGCAGCAGCACCAGCGCCGGCAACCCCTGCGCCAGCACGCCACCCCAGGCGCTGTCGCGCGGCCTGCTCAGCGCCAGCCGGTCGGCAACGGCCAGCACGACGCTCGACAGCAGCACGAACCACCCCAGGTGGACCGGCAGCGTGCGCGCGACCAGCTCGTGCCCGGTGTGCAGCGCCACCAGCCCCGCGACCGGGCCGCACGCCAGGAACACGTTGTAGAACCCCACCCCGCACGCCCGCAGCCGGATCACCGGCACGTCCTCGGCGGGCTGCCGGAACACCGAGTGGTGCACCCGGTGGACCAGCAACGCCTCCCACACCCACACCAGCAGGTGGACCAGCGCGGCGGCTACCGCGGCGACCTGCGCGACGACGCTCACGGCGTGCCCGCGCCGAGGGACACCCCGTGGCGCGGCAGTGCCTCCAGGCCGTGAGCCGACAGGTCGCGTAAGAACGCGCCCAGCAGCTCGTCGACCGAGGAGGCCAGGAACTGCACGCCCCGCGGCGCGTCCACCTCGAACACCTCGTACGCCTCACCAGTGTGTTCGCCCGAGATCCGAACCGTGATCTTCGCGTCGGGCGCAAAGCGGGCCGCTGGTGCCCGTGCGGGCATGTTCAAGGCCTGTCGTGAACGCCTAGTCCTCGCCGGGCACCCGGCTCGCCGCGATCTCCGGAGCCAGGTCGATCACCGTCCGCCGGTGCACCAGCTGCACGACCTCCGGCGGCACCGAGTCACCCGGCTCCAGCAGGCGGGGCAGCAGGGAGGCGTCCGTGGTGATCGCGCGCAGGAACAGCTCCACCGTCACGTCGTGGTCCGGCCGGTGCAGCACGGTGATCTCGTCGCCGGGCGCGATGAGGCCGGGTTCGAGCACGCGGAAGTACGCGCCGGGACGGGCGACCTCGGTGAACCGCTTCACCCAGCCGCGCTGGCCGAGGAAGCTCGCGAACGTGCGGCACGGCACGCGCGGGCCGGAGACCTCCAGCGTGGCGGTGCCGATGCGCCACTGTTCGCCGATGCGCGCGCTGGTGTGGTCGATGCCCTGGGTGGTCAGGTTCTCGCCGAACTGGCCGTTGTGCAGCTCGACGCCCAGCTCGGTCTGCCACCAGTCGAAGTCCTCGCGGGCGTAGCCGTAGACCGCCTGGTAGTCACCGCCGTGCACGGACCAGTCGCCGATCGCGTCACCGGCCACGCCGCTGCCCGCCGTGCCCTTCGCACCGGGTGCGCTGATCCGCAACGGGCCGTCGACCGGGCGTTTGTCGATGCCGGTGGTCCCGGCGCGGGTGTAGTCGGCGGGCACGGCCTTGGCGGCGACGTTCAGCGAGAGCACAACAGGCATGCCCGCGAGGCTATTGGCCGACCGCCTTCCGGGCGATCGAATTGACGTAGTCCTGGTACTTGCCCACCTTGTAGGTGATGAGGTCCAGGCATTCCTGCAGCTGGACCATCTGCTCGCGGACGCGGTCCTGGTGTTCCTTGAGGATGTCGAGGCGCTGCAGCTCGTTGCCGTCGCCCTGGCGGACCAGCTCGGTGTAGCGGCGGATCTCCGGGACGGGCATTCCGGACATCCGCAGCATGATGCACATGCGCAGCCAGTCGACGTCCTGCTGCGTGTACACCCGGCGGCCGCCCGGTCCTCTGTGGACCTCGTGCGCGAGGATGCCCTCCTTCTCGTAGAACCGGAGCGCGTGCACGCTCAGCCCGGTGTGTTCGGCGACCTCGCCGATGCTCATCCCCATGCCCCGAGCATAGGTTCTTGACCTAGAGACGGCTCTAGTTCGTACGTTCTCGCTCATGACTATGCGTTATCGCGTACTTGGGGGAACCGGCATCGAGGTCAGCCACCACTGCCTCGGCGCCATGATGTTCGGCAACGTGGCCAACGCGGACCACGAGGAGGGCGTGCGGATCATCCACCGCGCGCTGGACGCGGGGATCAACTTCGTCGACACCGCGGACATGTACTCGGCGGGGGAGTCCGAGGAGATCGTCGGCAAGGCGCTCGCGGGCCGGCGTGACGACGTGGTGCTGGCGACGAAGGTGCACTTCCCGTTGACCGACGGCCGCAACCGCGTGCGGGCCGTCGAGGACAGCCTGCGCAGGCTGGGAACCGACTGGATCGACCTGTACCAGGTGCACCGGCCGGACTACCGGACCGATGTCGAGGAAACGCTGTCCGTGCTCACGGACCTGGTGCGGGACGGCAAGATCCGCGCGTTCGGCTGCTCGACGTTCCCGGCGGAGGAGATCGTCGAGGCCCACCACGTCGCGATGAACCGGGGCCTCCTGCGGTTCCGCACCGAGCAGCCGCCGTACTCGCTGCTGGCGCGCGGGATCGAACGCTCGGTGCTGCCGACGACCCGGCGGCTCGGCATGGGCGTGCTGGTGTGGTCGCCGCTGGCCAGCGGGTTCCTGTCGGGCAAGCACCGCAGGGGTGCGGCGGCCGAGGCGTTCCGGGCGACGCTCACCCCGGACCGGTTCGACGAGTCGTTGCCGGGCAACGCCGCGAAGTTCGACGCGGTCGAGGCGTTCGCGAAGCTGGCCGACGAGATGGGGGTGACGCTGCCCGCGCTCGCCATCGCCTTCGTGACGACCCACCCCGGCGTGACCTCGGCGATCACCGGGCCGCGCACGATGGAGCAGCTGGAGTCGTTGCTGGAGGGCGCCGACCTGGTGCTGACCGACGACGTGCTGGACCGCATCGACGAGATCGTGCCGCCCGGCACCGACACCTACGACGTGCACGGGTTCTGGAAGCCCGCGTCGCTGGTGGACGTCCACCAGCGACGCAGGCCCCTGGACCTGCGGTAGCTACCAGGTCTGGGTGGTGAGGCCCAGGCCGCGGTAGACCTGGTCGAACCCGTTGCCGTCGTTGTCGTCGGTGTAGACGACGGTGACGCGGCCCCACGGGTCGACGCCCACGGCCGGTTCGTCCTGCCGGCCGGTGGCGTTCGAGACGGTGAGCTGCCGCGCGGGCCGGCCCGTGGTGGTGCCGTCCGGGTTGTAGACCACGGTGTGCACGTCCTGCGCCTCGGCCGTGGTCACCGCGACGCCGCGCTGGTCGTCGACGCCGATCTGCGGGTCGGTGCCGGTGGTCTGCGCGGTCGTCCCGGTGACCGCGCCCGCCGCCGTGAACGACTGGGTCTTCACGCCGGCGCTCTCCCACGCGACCGCGAAGTCACCGTTGAAGTTGGCCGCCACGGCGGGACGTTTCCCCGTTCCCGTCGTGGTCTGCGCCTGCTTCACGCCACCGGACGGGGTGAGGATCTTGCGGGCCACGCCCGCGTCCGCCTCCCACACCACGACCGCGTTGGCGGCGGCACCCATCGCGACCTGCGGCTTGGCGTGCGTGCCACCGGCGTTGTTGACCTGCGCCTCGTAGGTCTTGCCGGTCAGGGACGCGAACCCGGCGATCCGGACGGTCGACGGGTTCGTGCCCTGCTTGTCCTCCCACGTGACGGCGAAGTGCGCGGTGTCCGGATCCGCCGCCACGCTGGGGAAGTGCTGCTGGCCGTCGGCGCTGGCGTTGGCCGTGCCGGAACCGGAGACGGTCCCGGTGGCCGAGACCTGGCGGACGGCGATGTTGTAGTAGCCGTTGCCGTCCGGGTCCTCCGACCACACGACGACCGCGCTGCCGTCCTCGTGCAGCGCGACATCGGGCTGCCAGTGCCGCCAGTTGCCGGTGCCGCCGGTGCTCAGCTTCTTCTCGTAGACCGACGTGCCCTCCTTGTAGAGCCGGATCCAGACGTCGGAGTGGATCGGGTCCTCGGGGGTGGCGGTGTCGCGGTCGTCCTCCCACACGACGGCGGTGTAGCCGTTGCGGGTGGCGGAGACGGCGGCGTTGTCCTGGTCGCCGGTCGAGTCGCTGTTGACCGTGGACCACGTCATGGGGGCGGGGGCGAGGAGCAACGAGGCGATCAGCAGTGTCTTCACGGCGCCTGCAATCCGGGGTTGTTCGCCTCGACGACGTAGCTCTGCACGGTCTTCACCGGGTAGTCGCGGACGGTGACCTTGTCGACCGCGCGGAAGTCGACCCGCATCTCGGTGCTGGTCGTGCGGGTCTTCACGTAGCCGCGCAGGTTCTTGAAGAACTTCACGTGCGGGTTCAGCGTCGGGTTGAGGCTGTTGTCCGCGGCGTTGCCGTCACCGCCGGAGGTGATCGACGTGGTGACGAGCTCGGTGCCGATGACCCGGTTCTGCGACTGGTAGGACTGCATGAGGTTCGCGGCCCAGCTGCGGTGCACGTCGCCGGTGAGCACGACGGTGCCCTTGTTGCCGTTGGTGTCCCAGGCGTTCTGGATGCGCGTGCGGTTGGCGGTGTAGCCGTCCCACGCGTCCATGCTCTTCGAGCCGTCCGCGGCGGCCAGCCGTTGGGCGAAGAACACCTGTTGGCCCAGGAAGTCCCACGTGCCGAGCTTCTGTCGCAGCCCGTCGGTCAGCCACGTCTCCTGCGCGGTGCCGGTGAGCGTGCGCGCCGGGTCGTCGGCGGCCGGGCAGACCTTCGTGCCGTCGCCGCACGCCTGGTCGTTGCGGTACTGGCGGGTGTCGAGCATGTGGAACGTCGCGAGGCTGCCCCACCGGACCCTGCGGTGCAGCAACATGTTCTCCGCGTTCGGTGCCTGGGCGGAGCGCAGCGGCATGTGCTCGTAGTAGGCCTTGTACGCCGCCGCCCGGCGCGCCTTGAAGTCGCCGGCCGGGGAGCTGTCGTTGCGGATGAGGTTGGCGTAGTTGTTCTCGACCTCGTGGTCGTCCCACACCACCAGCCAGGGCGCGGCCGCGTGTGCCGCCTGCAGGTCAGGGTCGGTCTTGTACTGCGCGTGCCGCACCCGGTAGTTGGCGAGCGTGCTGATCTCGGTGGCGGGCGCGAACTTGCGGACCTTCGTGGTCGTGGCGCCGCCCTCGTAGATGTAGTCGCCGAGGTGCAGGATCAGGTGCGGGTTCTCCTCGGCCATCCGGCGGTAGGCCGTGAAGTAGCCCTCCTCGAAGTGCGAGCAGGACGCGAAGAGCATGGTGAGCTCGGGCGAGGTGCCGACAGCGGGCGCGGTGACCGCGCGGCCGACGGGGGAGATGTGCCCGTCGGCGCGGAAGCGGTACCAGTACTCACGACCCGGCTCCAGGCCGGTCAGCGTGACGTGGACGGAGTGCGCACTTCCCGGCACGGCGGTGAACGTGCCGGTGCGGGCGATGGCGGTGAAGCGTTCGTCGGTGGCGACCTGCCACTCGACGGACGTGTTGGCGTTCGGCATGCCGCCGAGGCCGTCGGCGTTGAGGGGGTTGGGCGCGAGCCGGGTCCAGATCACGAACCCGTCGGCCGCCGGTTCGCCGGACGCGACACCGAGGGTGAAGGGGTAGCCGATCGCGTTGGCCAGCCGGGGCACGAGCACTCCCGCGCTCGCTCCGGCGAGACTTCCCACGAGGAAGGTGCGTCTCCGTAACGTGGTCATGTCTCGCAGGCTTACCCGGCGCGAGTAAAGGACCGCCTAACGGTGGTGGTATGCGGTCTTAAAGTGCTCTCCCACCAGGAGAACGCGTCCCGGTCGTCCCGGTGCAGGTCCAGCCCGTCCGCCAGCGCCTCGGCAGCGCACAAGGGCAGCTGGGTGTCCTGCACGGCCCGGTAGAGCAGCGCGACGTGGTCACGCGACCAGGCGTCGAGGCTCAACCCCGGTAATCGTTCTGCCTGGCAGCAAGGCTGCGCGCACACCACGATGTCGAACCACTCGTCGTGGTCCGGGAACGTGACCGTGACGCCGAACCGGTCGGGGCACAGGGCCATGACCGAGTCGTGGCGCGTCTCGTAGTGCAGGTCGCACGGCAACGCGGCCAGCCTCCGTGCCGCGTGCCGGTCAGGACCGCGAACGGGCAGCGGGGCCGCGCACGAGCCGTGGTCCAGCACCACCACTTCCCACTCGCTGCGGGCCAGTCGAAGTGCGGTCGCGAGCCCGGAGACCCCGGCTCCGACGACGAGTGCTGTGGCCATGCCAGCCCCTTCCCCCTAAGATCGAGGCTAGCGAACGTTCAGAAATTTCTGAAGACTGGGGCACTGTGACGGGCGAGACAGACCGCAGGCGGCTGGCGGAGCACCTGGCGCTCACCCTGGTCGGCTCGGGGATGCAGCGGATGGCGGCCCGTGTGCTCGCGGCGTTCCTGTTCACCGAGGAGGACTCGCTGACCGCGGGCGACCTGAGCGAGGAGCTCGGCGTGAGCGCGGGGTCGGTGTCCGGCGCGGTCAAGATGGTCATGCAGATGGGGCTGATCGAACGGGTGCCCGTGCAGGGCAGCCGCCGCGAGCACTACCGGATGCGCGACCGGGCGTGGACGACGCTCTACGGACGGCAGCACGCGCCGATCGACGACATCCTGAGCGCGGTCGCCAGGGGCGTGGAGGCGGTCGAGCCGGGGCCCGCCCGCGAGCGGCTCGTCTACATGCGGGACTTCTACGAGTTCCTGCTCAGCGAGGTGCCCGCGCTGGTCGAGCGGTTCGAGCAGCGCCGAAGCGAATCCCGTCCATGACGAGGTCGAGCATCCTGCGGGCCTGAGCCGGGTCGTCGTTCTGGGCGACGGCGACGAGCATCGCCATCACGTCCGCCGGCTCGTTGCCGGCCCCCAATGGTCCCAGCAGCTCCTGCAGCGCGCCGACCATCTTCGCGCGGCTGTGCTCGAACGGGTTCACGCCACTCGCGATCACCGCCTGCAGCGCGTCCTTGAGGTCGCGTTTCGTCGCGATGTAGGCGATGAACCGGTCCATCCACTCCCGCAGCGCCTGCTCGGCCGGCAGGTCGGCCAGCGGTGCGAGGTCGCAGAGCTTCTCCAGCTCGGCGCGGTAGACGGCCTCGATCAACGCCTCGCGGGTGGGGAAGTGCCGGTACAGCGTGCCGATCCCGACGCCCGCCTTCTTGGCGATGGCGCCGAGCGTCACGTCCTTCTCGTGGCTGAACGCGTCCAGCGCCACCTCGAGCAGCAACGCCCGGTTACGAGCGGCATCAGCACGCATTGCGAACACTCCCGTGGGATCACTTGCTAACCGGAGGGTCCTCCGCTTAGTGTGGAACTCGAACCGGAGGAACCTCCGTTTCAGGTTACAACATGCTTCTGGGTACGACACAGGTTGGGGAAATCAGATGACGGAGCGCATCACCACCCCGTTCGGCTTCGAGACCACCGCTCTCGAGGTCGTCGAGGGCGTCGACCTGTCCGGCCGCCGCGCCGTGGTCACCGGTGGGGCGTCGGGCATCGGCGTCGAGACCGTGCGGGCGCTGGCCGCCGCGGGCGCCGAGGTCACCATCGCCGCCCGCAACGTCGAGGTGGGCGGGCGCGTGGCCGCGTCGCTCGCCGAGGCGACGGGCAACCAGAACATCCTCGTGGCGCCGCTGGACCTCGCGGACCAGGAGTCGGTCAAGGCGTTCGCGCGGTCCTGGGACGGGCCGTTGCACCTGCTCGTCAACAACGCCGGTGTCATGGCCACGCCGCTGACCCGGACGCCGGAGGGCTGGGAGATCCAGTTCGCCACGAACCACTTCGGCCACTTCACGCTGACGCTCGGCCTGTTCGAGGCGCTGCGGGCGGAGGGAGCGCGGGTGGTGAACGTCAGCTCGGCCGGTCACCTCGCGAGCCCGGTGGTGTTCGAGGACATCCACTTCGAGCGCCGCGAGTACGACCGCTGGCAGGCGTACGGCCAGTCCAAGACCGCGAACGTCCTGTTCGGTGTCGAGGCCGGAAAGCGCTGGGGCAGCGAGGGGATCACGATGAACGCGTTGATGCCCGGCGGGATCCTGACGAACCTGCAGCGGCACATCACGCCGGAGGAGCTGGCGGAACGGCGCCGGCTGCGCGGTGGCGACAAGCCGTTGCAGCTCAAGACGCCGGAGCAGGGTGCGGCCACCACGCTGGTGCTGGCTGTCTCACCGCTGGTCGAGGGCCGGTCGGGGCTCTACTTCGAAGACTGCAACGAGGCCTTGCCCGCCACCGGTTCGGCTGGGCTCGCCGCGTACGCACACGACCCGGAGGCCGCCGCGCAGCTGTGGAAGGTCTCCGAGGACACGCTGAAAGTCGGGGAACAGGCATGAGCAGCAAGTTCGAGTCAACCGCGCTGGACGTCGTCAAGGGCGTCGACCTCTCCGGTCGCCGTGCGATCGTCACCGGCGGGGCGTCGGGAATCGGTGTCGAGACCGTACGCTTGCTGGCCGTCGCGGGTGCCGAGGTCACCATCGCGGCCCGGGACGTCGATGCCGCGCAACGGGTGGCCGTGGAGCTGATGGTGGCCACCGGCAACAAGAAGATCTCCGTGGCGGGGCTGGACCTCGCGGCGCAGGACTCGGTGAAGGCGTTCGCGCGCAACTGGGACGGGCCGCTGCACCTGCTGGTCAACAACGCCGCTGTGGTGGCCCCGCCGCTGACCCGCACCGCCGAGGGCTGGGAGCTGCAGTTCGCGGCCAACCACTTCGGACACTTCGCGCTCACGCTCGGGTTGTTCAACTCGTTGCGGGCCGACGGTGCGCGCGTGGTGAACGTCAGCTCGTCCGAGCACCTCAGGAGCGATGTCGTGTTCGACGACATCCACTTCGAGGGCCGCGAGTACGACCCCTGGCAGGCCTACGGCCAGTCCAAGACCGCGAACATCCTGTTCGGGATCGAGGCCGGCAAGCGGTGGGCCACCGAGGGGATCACGATGACCGCGGTGATGCCGGGCATTTACCACGGCCTGGCTCCCTACGCGCAGGACGAGGAGTCCGCGGCGCTGCTGTGGAAGGTCTCCGAGGAGGCGCTGGGCGTCTACGACCTGCAGGCCGCCCTGCGCTAGTGGTACGCCGCGACGGCGATCCGAACCAGCGAGCTGATCAGCGGGTTCGGGTCGCCGTCCTGCCACGCCACGACCACGCGGCTGGGTGCCATGTCGGTGAGCGGGACGACGGCGAGCTCCGCCGGTGGGGTGTGGCCCAACGGGGTCATGCCGACGGTTCCGTTCCACAGCACGGCTTGCAGGCATTCCTGGACCACGCGCACGGCCGGGCCCTCGCGCGGTTCGCCGCCGTGCCAGTAGCTCTGCCAGACCGGGTCGGTGCCCGCGGGGAACCGGAACCAGCGCCGGCCGGCGAGGTCGGCCAGCCGCAGTTCCCGTTGACGTGCCAGGGGATCGTCCGCGCGCAGCACCACGCCGACCGGGTCGCGGCGCAGCTCGTGCACGGCCAGCCCGGTCTCGTCGAACGGTGCCCTGGTCAGTGCCACGTCCACGAGTCCGGCGCGCAGGCCACAGGTCGGGTCGGTGAGGTCGGTCTCGCGGACCAGCACCTCGACGTCCGGGTGCTCGCGCCGGAACGCCGCGGCCAGCCTGGTCGCGCCCTGGTCGGAGCTGTCGGCGAGCACGCCGATCGTGATGGTGACGGCACCGGCGACCCGTTCCCGGACGCGGTCGGCCCTCGCGAGCAGGTCGCGTGCCTCGTGCAGGAGCAGCGTGCCGGCGGCGGTGAGCGTGACGCCGGTGGGGGAGCGGTGCAGCAGCACCGCGCCCAGGTCGTGCTCCAGCTGCTTGATCGCGCGGCTGAGCGGCGGCTGGCTCATGTGCAGTCGCGCGGCGGCGCGGCCGAAGTGCAGCTCCTCGGCGACGGCGAGGAAGTACCGCAGGGTGCGCAGCTCCACGAGCAGCGACGATACCGGCCCGGTATCGGGTGTGCGGAGCCGGTCTTGGACAGCGCGCGCCGGCGCGGGTGAGCTTGTGATCATGGAGTTCAAGGACCCGGTCGTGCGGGTGGAGAACGCGGTCGAGATCGCCCGCGACCTGCTGGTGATCCCGAACCAGCGCGTGGGACTCGTGCCGAACATCGGCGTCATCGGCGGGACGGAGGCCGTGCTCGTCGTCGACACCGGCCTCGGCGTCGAGAACGCGGCTTCGGTGCTGTTGTTCGCCGCGGAGGTGGCGCGCGGCCGCCGGATCTACCTCACCACGACCCACTTCCACCCCGAGCACGCGTTCGGCGCGACGGTGTTCGCGGGTGAGGCGACCTACCTGGTGAACCGGGCGCAGGCGGCTGACCTGGACCGCAAGGGCGCGGGATACCTGGAGATGTTCCGCGGGCTGGACCCCGTCATCGCGCGCCGCCTCGAAGGTGCCCAGGTGCCGGTGCCCGACGCGGTGCACGACTCGCACGACCTGGACCTCGGTGGTCGGGTGGTGCGGCTGCGGGCGACCGGACGCGGCCACACGCTGGGCGACCAGGTGGTCGAGGTGCCCGACGCCGGGGTGCTGTTCACCGGCGACCTCGCCGAGACCGGGCAGTTCGCGATCTTCCCGTGGTTCCCGCCGCACGACACGGACGTCTCCGGGCTGGGCTGGATCTCGGTGCTCGACGGGCTGCTCGGCACGCGGCCGTCGGTCGTGGTGCCCGGCCACGGTGACGTCGGTGGTGCCGAGGTGCTCGCGAACGTGCGTTCCTACCTGGTCGAACTGCGCGACGAGACGTGGCGGCGCCGTGGTTCCGAGCTGGTCGCCGAGGAGGTGCGGGAGCTGATGATCGCGCGGCACCCCGAGTGGGAGGGCCGCGAGTGGATCGAGCCCGGCGTCGCGTGCCTGTGCGCCGAACATCCCGCCTAGAGGTCTGGACCATTTCGTGCTTCAATGACAGCGGGTCGCCGCCTGATCGCGAAAGGTGAGCGAATGTCCGCACGTTCGGTGTTGACAGCCCTGCTTCTGCTCATGAACGCCGTACTGGTCCCGTCGACCGCCGCCCAGGCGGCCGACACGTGCGCCCTCAAACCCCGTCCTGCCGGAAAAGTGCTGCACGGCTACTGGGAGAACTGGGACGGTGCCTCCAACGGCGTGCACCCGCCGTTCGGCTGGACCCCGATCAACGACAGCAGGATCGCCCAGCACGGCTACAACGTGATCAACGCGGCCTTCCCGGTGATCCGCTCCGACGGCACGGTGCTGTGGGAGGACGGGATGGACGCGACGGTGAAGGTCGCGACCCCGGCTGAGATGTGCGCGGCGAAGGCGGCCGGTGCCACGATCCTGTTGTCCATCGGCGGCGCGACGGCCGGCATCGACCTGAGCTCGTCCACCGTCGCCGACCGGTTCGTCGCGACCGTCGTGCCGATCCTGAAGAAGTACAACTTCGACGGCATCGACATCGACATCGAGACGGGCCTGGTCGGCAGCGGCAACATCAACCAGCCCTCACCGTCGCAGGCCAACCTGATCCGGATCATCGACGGCGTGCTCGCGGCGATGCCCGCCGGGTTCGGCCTGACCATGGCACCGGAGACGGCGTACGTGACCGGCGGCAGCGTGGTCTACGGCTCGATCTGGGGCGCGTACCTGCCGATCATCAAGAAGTACGCCGACAACGGCCGGCTGTGGTGGCTGAACATGCAGTACTACAACGGTTCCATGTACGGCTGCTCCGGTGACAGCTACTCCGCCGGCACCGTGCAGGGGTTCGTGGCGCAGACCCAGTGCCTGAACAAGGGGCTGGTCATCCAGGGCACCACGATCCGCGTGCCCTACGACAAGCAGGTCCCCGGCCTGCCCGCCCAGCCGGGTGCCGGCGGCGGGTACATGTCCCCGTCGCTCGTCGGGCAGGCGTGGAACAGCTTCGGCGGTCAGCTCAAGGGCCTGATGACCTGGTCGATCAACTGGGACGGTTCGAAGAACTGGACGTTCGGCGACAACGTGAAGCGCCTGCAGGGCCGGTAGGACGGGTGCGGAACCCGGTGGGTGCCTTCTCCTGCGAAGCACCCACCGGGTTCCGCGGCGCCGGGTCACGTGCGGGGTGCGACCCGTGACTCGTACGGCTTCGGCTGGTACCACGGGTCGAAGAAGCAACCCGTGCCGTACGTCTCGTCGTTGCGGGGGCACTTGGCCGCGACGGAGAACGGGTTCGGCCGCAGCCCGGTCTTCTCCCACTTCTCCAGCGACTGCAAGGCCGAGGCGTACTCGGCGTCGCTCAACGCGCTGTGCTCGGCCTCCGTGGTGAACGTCTGCACGAGGTTCCACCAGCGCCCGGCCTTGAGCACCTGCTGCCGGTACGCCGACTCGTGTTCGACGAACGCCGTCGGGTCACCGATCGCGTGCACCGACAGCACCGGAACGTCGATCTTGCCGGTGAGATCGCTGTCGTGGACGAGCTCCGCGCGCGCCTGCGGATCCGGCGAGAACCGCTCGACCCCGGCGTTGAGCGCGGCGTCGTCGTGCGAGCCCTGGTACCTGACGCCCGCGTTGCTCCACGGGTTCCGCCCGCCCAGCCGGTTGTGGACGATGTCGCGGAACGTGAACGTCGCGAAGTTGAGGTGTGAGTTCAAAGTGGACTCGGGAATCTTCGTGACGGCAAGGATGTCCGTCAGCTTCCGCTGCTGCTCGGCCGTGCGGTTGCCCGCCGTGCCCAGGCACTCCTCGACCCGGCTCCGCAACCCGGCCGTGGTCATCGTGGAGTCCTCGCGCAGCCCCATCCACAACGGGTACCGCACCTCCGCCGGCCGCGGGTGGTTGCCGCAGTAGTACTGGTAGACCACCCGCAGATCGACCCGGTAGTCGTACCCCTTCGACCCACCGGCGATGACCCCGCTGGTCAGCAACGCCGCGTCGTAACCCTGGTACAGCTCGATGGTCTTGGCCGCGACATTGCCACCCCACGACTGCCCGTGGAGGTAGACCTTGCGCGGCTTCAGCATCGAGCTGACCATCCTGCGCAGGTTGTCGGTGTCCTCAGCGGCCATCCGCGTGCCGTACCCACCGCGCCGGTACGACGTGCCGGCCCACGCATAGCCCTCCTTCACCATGACGGCCCACCGGCCGAGGTCGTCACGCGTGCGTTCAGGCGTGGGCTCACCCAGGTCCGGCCCGCCGTGCGAGTGCACGACCAGCGTCTTGTTCCACCGCTTCGGCACGGCGACCGTGTAGTACGCGCCGTTCGCGTCCCGGCCCTCGTAACACCTGGTGTCGGCGGGGACGTTCGCCGGACACGGCGCCGTCGGAGGCAGGTGCACGGGCGTCGTGACGCTCGCGGCGGTGAGAGCGATTGCCAGCAGGACGTTCATGGCTGGGAATCGTGAGCTGGCGGCTGGTTGTGGTCCAGTTCACCCGCGCAAACTTGAGACTTCCCTGACGTTGCGTTTCCGGTCACCCGGCATACCGGACGCTGTTCAGCACGTGCTCGGCCCCCGCTCGACCGTCCACACGTCACCGAGCGTCGCGCGCACCGCGACCGGTAACGGGTCGTGCATCTCGCGGAGCACCAGGTCCCGGTCCAGCAGCGGATGTGACGTGAAGAGCGGGACCCCGTGGCCCTCGACGAGCTTCGCCTCGACCGGCGCCCCGAGCAGGTCGTCCCACGGCGCGATGGCGTTGGCGAACGTGCCGCCGAGGGTCTGTGCGGCGTACGTCCGCAGCCGCGACCACGACCCGATCACCAGCTCAGTGCGTCCAGCCGGTGCGACCCGTAGTCGATGCTGCCGCCCTCGGCGACGGCAGCACCGCAACACCCACACCGGACGGTCACGCGCCCAGCTCCTCCCGGACGAGCGCCACGAAGGCGTCCACATCGGACTCCGTCGTGTCCCACGCCGTCATCCAGCGCACCTCACCGCGCGCACGGTCCCAGTCGTAGAACCGCACCCGCTTGCGGATCCGGTCCGCCACCTCCACCGGCAGCGCCACGAAGATCGCGTTCGCGGCCGTCTCCTGGGTGAAGGTCAGGCCCGGCACGGCCTCCAGCGCGGTCCGCAGCCGGGCGGCCATCGCGTTCGCGTGGGCCGCGGTCCGCACGCCCAGGTCGTCGTCGAACAGCGCGAGCAGCTGGGCGGAGGCGAACCGCATCTTGCTGGACAGCTGCATCATCATCTTGCGCAGGTAGCGCAGCCCGGTCGCGCGGTCGGGGTCGAGCACGACCACGGCCTCCACGGCCAGCAGCCCGGCCTTCGTGCCGCCGAGGCTGATCACGTCCACGCCCACGTCGGTGGTGAACTCGCGGAAGGGCACCCCGAGGGCGGCCGCCGCGTTCCACAGCCGGGACCCGTCGACGTGCACGGCCATACCGCGCTCGTGCGAGTAGTCGCAGATCGCCCGCAGCTCGCCGGGCGTGTAGAGCGTCCCCATCTCGGTGGTCTGGGAGATGCTCACGGCCAACGGCTGCGCCCGGTGCTCGTCACCCCAGCCCCACGCCTGCTGCGCGATGAGCTCCGGCGTCAGCTTGCCGTCCGGCGTCGGCACGGTCAGCAGCTTGAGCCCGGTCATCCGCTCCGGCGCACCGCCCTCGTCGACGTTGACGTGCGCGGTGGCCGCCGAGACGACCGCACCCCAGCGCGGCAGGACGCTGGTGAGCGCCATGACGTTCGCACCGGTGCCGTTGAAGACCGGGAACACCTCCGCGCGCTCACCGAACCGCTCGCGCACGACCTCCTGCAGCCGGGCCGTGTAGACGTCGTCGCCATAGGACACCTGATGGCCACCGTTGGCCGCGGCGATGGCGGTGAGTGCCTCCGGGAGCACCCCGGCGTAGTTGTCGCTGGCGAAGGCTCGCCAGCCGGTGTCGTGCAGCGGCTCGATCGTCATACCGGCCACGGTAGCTGCTTCGATTTTGTGTCGGTGGTGCCGTCTACGGTGACCTTGACAGTGCCGTTGAGCCGAGGGGACCCGAATGTCCGAGCACCTGATCGAGGACCTGGTCGCGGACTCGGTCGTCGTCCTGGACGGACACGCCGGGGAGGGCGACCCGCGCGTCCGGGACTGGTTCGCGGCGCTGTACGACTTCGAGTCCGGCCACGACTGCTCGTTCACCCGGTTCCGGGTGATGGACGTCCTGCTGCGCCGCGGGTACACCTACCGCTTCCCGCTCGACCGCCACCCCGACCACAGCGCCCGGCCGGACCACTTCGCCGCGCGGACCGAGTTCACCGCCCTGCGCGAGTTCGACGAGGACGCCCCCGGTTTCGCCGGCTACGACTCGTGGCTCCAGGACGGCTACGTCGACCCGCCGTGGCTCTACTGCGACGCCGGAACGGACTTGTGGCACCGCATGGTCACGGCCGGCGACCTCACCGGCCCCGCCGCCGCCCCGCTCCGCCGCACCCGGCTCGTCGAGGTGGTCCGCGAGATCGCCGTCGCCGCCGAGGAGCACCAGGACCGCGAGCTCATCGGCCTCTGGTACGCCTTCGGCTGCGAGGCCCTCATCGGCACCGCCCTGGACGTCGCCGAGTTGGCCGAAATGCCTGCGGTGCAAGACTTGCGCGCGATCGTCCGCCGCACCGACGCCCTGCCGGCCGCGCAGGAGTCGCCCTGCGGCTGCCCGATCGAGGCCGCCGCCGACGAAGACCTCGAAGCCTGGTGGTGGCGGCTGTGAGCGTTCCAGTCGAGAGAAAGGATGGGTCCTTGTCGGACAGTTTCCTCGTGGCCGCCCGTGTTCCGATGTCCAGGGAGGGCTTCGAACAGTGGCTGCGCACGCCCGTTGAAGACCTGGGCGTCATCGAGAACCCGCAGGACATGTACGACGGATGGCTGTGGAACGGCAGACGCGCCGACACCGGATGGGACTCGGTCGGCGTCGGCATCACGCCGCGCGACTACTTCGCTGAGCGGGTCGAGGCCTCGTGCGGCGGCCACCAGGAGTGCGGCGTCCTGCTGTACCGCGACGGTGCGCTGGAGGCGTACCTCCTGCACCTGGGCCATGCCCAGCGGAGCATCCACACCGCCCTGCTCGTGCTCGCCGCGACCGGTGACTTCAAGTCGGAACCGGCAGAGGACACCGCCCTGTTCTGGGCCGAGACCGGCGCCAACCTCTGGCCGGCCGACGCCGACGGCTGGCTGGCGGTGCTCTCCGTCGGAAAGGGCGGCGCGCGGTTCGTCGACCAGCGTGACCTGACCGGCGTGGTGGCCGGCCTGCGACCGGTCGAGAGCCGGTTCTTCGAGCTGGTCGAGCGGCTGGCCGAGGACGAGGAGGCGTGGGACTGGGACTCCGGCGAGGCCTTCCGCTCCGAGGCGCCGCGCGACCCCGCGTTCACCGATCCCGCCGTTCTCAGGGAGTCCTGACAATGGCCGTTGGCACCTGCTAACGTTTGTTGGCATGTGCCAGGAGTTGCCATGAGTGAGGGTGACGACCTCGTGCGCGTGCTGGCCACGCTCGCCAACCCGCACCGGCTGCGGGTCGTCGCGGCACTGGCCGGCGGCAGGAACTACGTCAGCGACCTGGCCAGGCAGTTGCAGATCAGCAGGCCGTTGTTGCAGGTCCACCTGAAGAAGCTCGAAGCGGCCGGCCTGGTGTCGGCGAGCCTGGAGCTCTCCGAGGACGGGAAGGCGATGAAGTTCTACGAGCTCGTCCCGTTCGACCTGAGGCTGACCCCGCAGCTCGTCGCCGGCATCGCACCGACGCTCACCGAGAAAGGACCGGAGCAATGAACCAGGACTGGACGGAGGTCGCCGGCGCCATCGGGCTCTTCCTCCTGCTCACCACGGTGATCGCGGTGACGGTCTGGCAGCTGGGCTCGTCCTGGCGCGCCAAGGCGCTGCTGAACCGGGAGGAGGCATACCGCGCGCTGGCGGAGTCGGCGGTCCGGTCGCAGGAGAACACCGAGCGCAAGCTGGCGGAGATCTCCGAACGGCTCGCGAAGGTCGAACGCGTCCTGCAGGACGTCGAATAGGAACCCGGTCACCGAGCGGCAACTCGGTGACCGGGAGAAGAAGCGTCACCCCTCGCCAGGCGAGGGTCTCATCGGATCACTCCTTCACCGGGGGAATGTAGTTCATGCTGCCCAAAAACGTTCGGGAGCCCGTCGTGGCACGGATCTCCCGCTGGTCGGCGCGCCACCGGGTGGCCGCCCTGCTCGCCTGGGTCGGACTCGTGGCCGTCTCGCTGCTGGCGGCGGTGCTCGTGTCCGGGCCGGACGCTCCCAACACCGACCCCGGCGAGGCCGGCCGCGCGCAAACCGTGCTGCGCCAACAGGACTCCTTCGAACCCGTCCGCGAGAACGTGCTCGTCCAGGCACCCGACGGCCACGCACCACGCCCGGTGACCGAGGACCTGCGAGGCCGCCTCACCGCGATCCTGGGCTCGTCCGCCGTCGGCCCGCCGCTCGTGTCCGCCGACGGCCGCTCGGAGCTCCTCACCTTCCAGCTCGCCGGCTCCGCGGACCAGGTCAGAACGAACTTCTCCGCCGTCGCGAAAGCCGTGCGGGACACCGAGAACGCGCATCCCGGCACGCGCGTGGCAATGGCAGGGGACCGCAGCCTGAGCGCGGCGGTCGACGAGCACATCAGCAAGGACCTGGCGCAGTCGCACCTGCTGTCGTTGCCGATCACGCTGCTGGTCCTGGCGCTCGTGTTCGGCGCCCTGGTCGCCGCCGGCATCCCCGTGCTGCTCACCGCCACGGTCGTGGTGACGACGTTCAGCCTGCTGCAGGTCATCGGCAAGGTGTTGCCGGTCAACAGCGCGGTCTCGGCGATCATCCTGCTGATCGGCATGGCCGTCGGCGTCGACTACTCGCTGTTCTACCTGCACCGCCACCGAGAGGAACGCGCACGGGGTCGCACGGTCGACGAGTCGCTGCGCACCACCGCCCGCACCTCCGGACACGTGGTCGTGGTCTCCGGCCTGACCGTGATGATCTGCCTGACCGGCATGCTCTTCACCGGTCTGGGCGCCCTGCGCGGCCTGACGATCGGCACGATCCTGATCGTCGGCCTCGCCGTCCTCGGCTCCGTCACCCTGCTCCCGGCGTTGCTCTCGTTGCTGGGTGACCGGATCGACCTCGGCCGCACCACCCGCCGCACCCGCGACTCCCGCACGTGGTCCCGCATCGCCACCGCGGTCGTCCGCCGCCCGGTCGTCCTCGGTGGCGCTGCGGCGGTGTTGCTGGCGCTGCTGTCCGTCCCGGCGTTCGGGATGCACCTGCAGGACCCCGCCCAGGTCAACAGCCTGCCGCGCTCGGTTCCCGCCGTGGACGCCGCCGTGCGCATGCAGGAGGCCTTCCCCGGCGCTCCGACCCCGGCCAGGGTGGTGCTGTGGGACCCGCGCGGCCCCGTCGCGGACCGCCCTGACGTCCGCGCCGCCGTGGACTCGTTGCGCAACCTGGTGCGCGACAACGACCTGCTGTTCGAACCGGTCACCGCGGTCCAGGTCGACCGCGTCCTGGTACTGCGCGTGCCACTCGCCGGCAGCGGCACCGACCCGCTCTCCAACCGCGCGCTGGAAGAGCTGCGAACCCGCGTCCTGCCCGCGGCGTTCGGCCAGGTCGACGGCCTCTCGTTCGCAGTCGGCGGCCGCACCGCGACACCCCACGACTTCGCCCGCCAACTCGTCGAACGCACTCCGCTGGTGTTCGGCTTCGTGCTGCTGCTCGCCTTCCTGACGCTGGTGGTCGTGTTCCGCTCAGTGGCCATCCCACTGGTGTCGATCGCCCTGAACCTGCTGTCCGTCGGCGCCGCGTACGGCGTCGTCACCTGGGTGTTCCAGCACGGCCACCTGACCTGGCTGCTCGGCTTCACCCCGTACGGCGGTGTGGTCGGCTGGCTGCCGGTGTTCCTCTTCGTGCTGCTTTTCGGCCTCAGCATGGACTACCACATCTTCATCCTGAGCCGCGTGCGCGAGCGCTGGACCGCGGGCGCCTCCGCCCGGCAGTCCGTTGTGGACGGCGTGGGAGCCGGCGCGGGCGTGGTCACCAGCGCGGCGGTGATCATGACGGCGGTGTTCGCCGTGTTCGTCACGCTCACCGCCATCGAGTACAAGATGCTCGGCGTCGGCATGGCGTTCGCGATCATCGTGGACGCGACCCTGGTGCGCGGTGTCCTGCTGCCGGCCGCCATGGCCCTGCTCGGCGACCGCGCCTGGTGGCCAGGCGTTCGCGGTCACGGCTCGTCGTCGGTCAGCAACCTCGACCTGACCAGAAATCTCACCCCGAGCGGCGCCTCCAGCGAGAACCCGCTCCCACGCCCCTTCACCACGTCGATCGTCAGGTGCGTGTGCCTCCAGTACTCGAACTGCGCCACCGACATCCACACCGGCACCGAGAACGAGTCCGAGTCCGAGTCCCCGGCCGACCCCACCGCCAGATCCCCGAGGTGCACGTCCGACGACCCGGTGCGGAACTCACCCGCCGGGTAGCACATCGGCGCCGACCCGTCGCAACACCCGCCGGACTGGTGGAACATCAGGTCACCGTGAGACGCCCGGAGGCGGCGGAGCAGGTCCGCCGCCTCCGGGGTCAGATCGACCCTCGCCATCAGAAGAAGCCCTGGGCGTTCTGCGAGTAGCTGACGAGGAGGTTCTTGGTCTGCTGGTAGTGGTCGAGCATGACGCGGTGGTTCTCGCGGCCGATGCCGGACTGCTTGTACCCGCCGAACGCCGCGTGGGCGGGGTAGGCGTGGTAGTTGTTCACCCACACGCGGCCGGCCTGGATGTCACGGCCCGCGCGGTAGGCGACCGAGCCGTCGCGGGACCAGACGCCGGCGCCGAGGCCGTACAACGTGTCGTTGGCGGTCTTCAGCGCATCGTCGTAGTCGGAGAACGACGTCACCGCGACGACCGGGCCGAAGATCTCCTCCTGGAAGATCCGCATCTTGTTGTCGCCCTCGAACACCGTGGGGGTGACGTAGTAGCCGCCGGACAGCTCGCCGCCGAGATCGGCGCGTTCGCCGCCGGTGAGGACGCGCGCGCCCTCCTGCTTGCCGATGTCGATGTAGGACTGGATCTTCTCCAGCTGGTCGTTGGAGGCCTGCGCGCCGATCATCGTCTCGGTGTCGAGCGGGTGGCCCTGCTTGATCGCACGGGTGCGCTCGACCGCGTCGCCGAGGAAGTCGGCGTAGATCGAGTCCTGGATCAGGGCGCGGGACGGGCAGGTGCAGACCTCGCCCTGGTTCAGCGCGAACATCGTGAAGCCTTCGAGGGCCTTGTCGTAGAAGGCGTCGCGGGAGGCGGCCACGTCGGCGAAGAACAGGTTCGGCGACTTGCCGCCGAGCTCCAGCGTCACCGGGATGATGTTCTCGCTGGCGTACTGCATGATCAGCCGGCCGGTGGTGGTCTCACCGGTGAACGCGACCTTCGCGACCCGCCGGGACGACGCGAGGGGCTTGCCCGCCTCGACGCCGAAGCCGTTGACGACGTTCAGCACGCCGGGCGGCAGCAGGTCGGCGATGAGCTCCATCAGCACGTGGATGGAGGCCGGGGTCTGCTCGGCGGGCTTGAGCACCACGGCGTTGCCCGCCGCGAGGGCGGGTGCGAGCTTCCAGGTGGCCATGAGCAGCGGGAAGTTCCACGGGATGATCTGGCCGACCACGCCCAGCGGCTCTTGGAAGTGGTAGGCGACCAGGTCCTCGTCGATCTGCGAGATGCCGCCCTCCTGGGCCCGGATCACGCCCGCGAAGTAGCGGAAGTGGTCCACGGCGAGCGGGAGGTCGGCGGCCAGCGTCTCGCGGATCGGCTTGCCGTTCTCCCAGCTCTCGGCCACGGCGAGGGCCTCGAGGTTGTCCTCGATGCGGTCGGCGATCTGGTTGAGCACCTGGGCGCGGGCGGTCGGTGAGGTCTTGCCCCACGCGCGGGCGGCGCCGTGGGCGGCGTCCAGGGCGCGATCGACGTCCTCCGCGGTGCCGCGGGCGATCTCGGTGAAGTCCTCGCCGGTCACCGGGGTCGGGTTGGCGAAGTACTCGCCCTTCGCGGGAGGGACGTACTCACCGCCGATGAAGTGGTCGTACCGGTCGCGGTACGTCACCACGCTGCCGGGCTGACCTGGGGCCGCGTACTTCGTCATCGTCTCGCCTCCCGCATCGTTGCGAACTGGTGGCGACGCTAGGCAGGGCAACGTTTCATCGACGTTGCATCCAAAAGGAGCAATCCGGATCGCACGCGGGCCAGTCATCCTGGTGTTATGTCGCCTCGCGAAGTGGCGCGGCCGGTGATCGCCGAGTCGTGGCAGCGGTCCCTCGCGGCCAGCGTCGACCCCGACCGGCACGAGGCGCCGGTGGTGTTCGCGCCGGACGAGGTCGCGGACCTGCGTGGCGAGCACCCGCTGGCGGCTGCCGTGCCGTTGCTGCGGCACACCCTCGCGATGGACGAGACGATCATGATCGTCACCGATACCGCGGGCACGATCCTGTGGTGCGAAGGCGACAACAAGACCAGGCACAGCGCTGAGCGCGTGCACCTGACCGAGGGCTCGCGGTGGAGCGAGGACGCCATCGGCACGAACGCGATGGGCACGGCGCTCGCGACCGGCCGTTCGGTGACGGTGCACTCGAACGAGCACCTGGTGCGCAAGTACCACACGTGGACGTGCGCGGCGAGCCCGATCCGCGACCCGCACACCGGCACGTTGCTGGGCGTGGTCGACGTGAGCGGCCCGCTGAAGACCATGCACCCGGCCGTCGCACCGCTGGTCTCCGCCGCCGCGCAGCTCGCCGAGCACCACCTCCAGACGCACCTGAGGCCGCGCAGACCGGTGCTGACGCTGAACTTCCTCGGCGGAGTGGCCGCGTCGCTCGACGGCCGGCCGTTGTCGCTCACGCTGCGCAACGCCGAGGTGCTGACGGCGCTCGCGTTGCACCCGCGAGGCCTCACGGCCGAACAGCTCGCCCTGCAGCTCTACGGCGAACGCGGCAACCCGACCACCGTGCGCGCCGAGCTGCACCGGCTGCGCGCCCAGCTCGGCACCGTGCTGTTGACCAGGCCGTACCGCCTCAACGCCGAGCTGAGCGGCGACTTCCTGGACGTGCGCACGGCGTTGCGCGAGGGCAGGACCGTCGCCGCCTACCCCGGCGAGCTGCTGGCCCGCTCGGACGCGCCGGTCGTGCGCGAGGAACGCGACGACCTGGCCGCGGCACTGCGCCGGCAGGTGATCGACAGCGGCGACGTCGACGCGCTGGTGTCGTTCGCGGACGGCGCGGAGGACGCCGAGGTGCTCGAACGGCTGCACACCCTGCTCCCGGCCGCCGACCCACGGCACGCACTGGTCTCCTCGCGCCTGCGCCGAGCGTTGGAATAGGCTTTCCCAGCGGGGGAGGACGACAACGTGAAGCAGTGCATCAACTGCATGACCAGGTTGCCGCGCAAGGAACTCGCGGACATCGCCTGGTGTTCGCTGTGCGCGCCGTGCCGGCAGGTGGCCGCCGACCAGATGAAGCTGTTGCACGACCGGCCGGGCGGCGCCGAGGTGCAGATCTACCAGTGCGGCTGGTGCGGCACCGAGCGCTCGTGCGCCCCCGGTTTCCAGACCCGGTGCCTGGTGTGCCTGGACGACCGGTCCGTGCCGGACCCGGCGGTGCAGCGGATCGCGGCCCGGCTGGACCTGACCGGGACCTGGCGGGAGAACTCCGAGCTGATCGCCGCGACCACCGTGAAGATCCGCCTCGCCAAGTACGAGCAGGCGGGCTGGACCGTGCTCGCCACCGACGTGCACGGCCTGCCGTGGACCGGTTTCCGCTGGCTGACGAAGTCGCACGGCACGTGGGGCCGCAACGACGAGAGCGGCGAGGTCGCGTTGCTGCGCAAGCGTTCGCGACCCGAAGAGGCGGGTTTGCTGTACCTGGTGCGGTACGGCAAGGTCCTCAAGTTCGGCCGCGGTCAGGCGGACCGGGTGCACGGGCACGTCAAGTACGGCGCCGTGCCCGTGCTGGTGCTGTCCGGCGGCAGGCAGGAGGTCGCCGTCGCCCGCGACCGGCTGAAACGCCTGCACCGCAGCGAGATGGTCTCGCAACGCACGCCCGTCGACCTCTTCGCCGTGCTGCCCGACGGCGAGGACGTGACGGACCAGTTCAGGACGAGCTGAGTCAGTCGGTCGTGAAGTCGCGCCCGCGAACGGGATGCGGCGACGTGTGCACGTACCGGCCCATGGGCGCAAGGGAATGCGTCGCCGAGTGCGTGAACCCGAGCATGGAAGCGAACATCTCGCGTGCGCCGAGGACGATCCGCTTCAGGGCTGCGGACTTGTGGGCCCGCAACGAGAACGCCTCGGCCCGGTTCAGCACGTGGACCAGCGGCAGCGTGACGACCACGTCGTAGGACGCCGGGTCGGGCAGCTCGGGGCAGAGCCGGGCCGGGTTGCCGGACGCGAAGTGCAGGAACGTGACCTCGGAGCGGTGCGGCTTGGCGGGCAACGTGGCCGTGAGCCCGGCCTGGCGTTCCGCGAGCGCCTTGCGGTGGGCGCGGAGCTGCTCCTTGAACGCCGCCCGCTCGTGGTCGAGGTGGAACGCGCGCCGCTGTCGCTTGATCTCGGTCAGTTCAGCGAGGTGTCGCATCACCTGGCCAGTATGCGATGGGCGTGCAAGCGGAATTCCACGTTGTGCTGCTTGCGATTGCCAGTTCGTCGTCGACCAGGTGGACGTAGCGGTGGTCGTCGTGGGTGCCCAGCCACCGCCGCGGAGACCCGGAAGCGCTTCCTGGAACGGGTGCTGAACACGCCTCGACCGGCCTTCGCGAGCTCACGGCGGGCGTCACGTCTCGCGGGCCGAGATCTGCCGGTACAGCCCCTCGTCGGCGGCCAGTCGCAGCTAGTGCGCGGAGGGGTGCAAGGCAGGGACGGACAGGACCTCGTACATACCCGTTCAACGCGCCTATTTGCTGCACTCGGACGGGTGAGCAGAGAGTCGTGCGACTGGGTACCCCGCCGCCGTGGACAACATCGTCGTGGTGGGGCAGATAGCGCGCGACCTCGTGCTCGTCGTGGACGAGGTGCCGGACAGCGGCGGGACGAGCCAGGTCCGGCAGCGCCGGGAGATGCTCGGTGGCAAGGGCGCGAACATCGCGGTCGGGCTGGCCCAGCTCGGCGCGGCGGTCGAGCTGGTCGGCGTGGTCGGGGAGGACGACGTCGGGGAACGGCTGGTCGCGCGGGCGGCGGCGGACGGCATCGGCACCGCGCATGTCGTGCGGCGAGGTGTTTCCGCGTTGATCGTCGACCTCGTGGCGGACGGGTGGCGCTACCTGGAGGACCTGCCGGAGCTGCTCCAGCCCGACGACCTGCCGGTGGAGGCGATCACCGGTGCCGCGGCCGTGGTGCTCCAGCTGCAGCAGCCCGCGGAGGTGACGTTGCGGGCGGCCCAGGCGGCACGGGGGCTGGTGGTGCTCGACGGCGTGCCGAAGGATCACACGAAAGAGTTGCTGGCCTGCGCGAACGTCCTGCGGGCCGACCACCAGGAGGCCGAGCTGCTCACCGGCCGCAAGATCACCACGACCGACGACGCGCTGGAGGCCGCCCGTGCGGTCGAAGGGCCGGGGCTCGTGGCGTTCGCGGTGGACGGCGAGGGCAACGTGTTCGTGTGGGACGGGGGAGAGCTGGTGCTGCCGCTCGGTGACGCGGAGGTCGTGGACACGACCGGAGGAGGAGACGCGTTCATCGCGGGGCTGACCTATGCGCTCACCAACGGTGCAACGCCCGATGAAGCCGCACGGCTCGCGGTCAAGGCATCGGGCGACACGGTCACGCGACCAGGCGGGCGACCGGAACTGAGCAGGTTGTGATCGGGAAACAGGGGGCCGGAATTGTCGGTGCGACACGCTACCGTTGGTCTCGTCCGGTGAGAGGAGGTCTGGCGTGCGGTTGATCGTCGTAGTGCTGTTGTTGCTGTTGAGCGCCGCGCCGGCGCAGGCTGCCAGCGGCACGTACATCCGCATCGGACATTTCTCGATGGACCAGGCGCGGGTCGAGGTGAGCCTGGACGGGACGAAGCTCGGCACGTTCGACTACGCGAACCTCGACGACTACCGGCGGGTCGCGCCGGGCGAGCACATCGTCGAGTTCCGCACGGCCGATCCGAACGCGCCGTTGTTGCGGTCGGTGACTGTTCAGGCCGCCGAGGGCAAGGCGTACACGGTGGTCGACCTGGCCAGCTCGATGAAGGTGCTGGAGGACGACGTCAGCCTGCCGGTCAACGGCCAGGCGCGGCTGCGGGTGATCAACGGCGGCGACGCCGAGATGGACCTCGTGCGGGCCGGGTCGTCCATCCACCGCAACGTGCAGTCGAACACCTCGACCGGCTACGTGGTCCTGCTGCCGGACGACGACCCCTTGCAGGTGTTACCCCGCGGCAAGGACTCGACGCAGCTCGACGTGTCGATCGAGCCCGGTGCCGTGTACTCGGTGTTGGTCAGCGCCCGGCGGATCGAGCTGCGCACGGACGCGAAGGGTGCCGAGGTCGTGCCCGGTGGCGGGCAGGAGACCGGGTTCGGCGGCATGGCGGGCGGCTGGGACTGGCTGACGGCGCTGGTCATCACGTCGATCGTCGGCATCGCGATGTACTCGATGCGCGGCCGCATGTTCCGGTACGGCTGATGAGCAAGGCCAAACTCGTGATGGGTGCGGCGATCGTGGTCACGCTGATCTACATCGTCAAGGACCCCGGCGCGGACCAGGCGCCGGAACCCGTGACGGTGCGGATCCCGGCGATCGGCGTGGAGACGACGTTGCAGGAGCTCGAGGTCGACGGTGCGGGCGCGCTCGAACCGCCGACCAGGGCCGATCAGGCCGGGTGGTACGCGAAGGGGGTGAAGCCGGGCGACGCGGGGCCGGCGATGATCGCCGGGCACGTCGACTCGAAGACCGGGCCGGGCGTGTTCTACCGGTTGCCGGAGCTGCAGCCGGGCGCCGAGGTGCTGGTGGAGCGTGAGGACGGCAGCTCGCTGACGTTCGTGGTCCACAAGTCGTACTCGACGCAGAAGGCGGCGTTCCCGACCGCGGGCGTGTACGGGCCGACGCCGTTGTCGGAGCTGCGGCTGGTCACGTGCGGCGGCGACTTCGACCGGGTCGCGGGCAGCTACCGGGACAACGTCATCGTGGAGGCGGTGCTGAAGGTCTGATCGGCCCACCTGGCGAGCAGCCGGGTGTCGTGGGAGATCGCGAGCACGCCAGCGTTCGTCTCGGCCTGGTAGGCGCGGATCACGCCGACGAGTGCCGCGGTCGTGGAGGCGTCGAGCATGGTCGTCATCTCGTCGCAGATCAGGTACCGCGGCTTGAGCGCGAGCGCGCGGGCGAGGCAGGCGCGTTGCAACTGGCCGTCGCTGACCTCGTGCGGGCGGCGGTCGAGCAGGTCCTCGGTGAGCATGACCAGGTCGGCGAGCTCGGCGACGGCGTCGTGGTCCCTGAGCGGTTCGGCGATCGCCTTGCGCAGGGTGAAACGCGGGTCTACGGACAGCCGCGGTTGCTGGAACAACACGCCGATCTTGGTGCGCTGGGGTGCGTTGAACCGGTAGCGGGTGGCCGTGTCGCCGTCGATGGTCACGGTGCCGGAGAAGGGCTTGTGCAGCAACGCGAGCACACGGGCCATCGTGGACTTGCCGGATCCGCTGGGCCCGGCGAGCCCGACGGTCTGTCCTTCGTGGACTTCGAGGCTGAAGTCGGTGATCACCGGGCTCCGGTAGCCGGCGGTCACGTCGTGCGCGCTCAGCACGGGCGGTGGCACGCGACGGCGTGCGGGTCGTCGGTCAGCACGGGTCGGTCCTCGCAGATCACGGTGGCCTGCTCGCAGCGAGGGGCGAACGCGCACCCCGCCGGCAGGTCGGTCAGCAGCGGCGGCAGGCCGGGAATGGGCGTGAAGGCACGGTCCGGCAACGCGTCCGCCAAACCGCGGCTGTAGGGGTGACGCGCCCGGTCGAGCACGTCGTGCGCCGGCCCGAGCTCCACGATCCTGCCCGCGTACATCACGGCGATGCGATCGGCGATCTTGTGCGCGGCTTCGAGGTCGTGCGTGATGAGCAGGACCGCGTGACCGTCGTCGACCATCCGCCGGAACTCCTCCAGCAGCCCGTCGACCAGGTCGCGGTCCAGTCCCGTGGTCGGTTCGTCCGCGATCAACAACCACGGGTCGCCGACGAGTGCGAGGGCGTTCGCCACGCGCTGCGCCATGCCGCCGGACAGCTCGTGCGGGTAGAGGTCGAGGTGTTCGGGGCGCAGTCCAGCGCGTTCGGCGGCCCTGTCAGCGTTGCCGCCGAGCGTCTTCGCCGCTTCTTCGAGCTGCGACCGCGCGGTGCGGACCGGCGTGAGGTGGCTGGCGGGACTCTGCGGGATGAGCCCGATCTGCCTTCCCCGGATCTTGGTGGCGAGTTCGTGGTCGGTGGCTTCCAAGAGGTTGACATCACCCAGTTTCGCGCTGCCCGCGGTCTCGGCGTTGCCCGGCAGGAAGCCGAGCAGCGCGCTCGCCAGCACCGTCTTCCCGCACCCGCTCTCGCCGACCAGCGCCACGCACTCGCCGGGCCTGATCGTGAGCGACACGTCGCTCACCGCGTTGACCACCGCCCCCGGCAACGCGAACCGCACCGACACCCGCTCGATCTCCAGGTTCACCACGTCAACTCCGTGCGCCGCTTGGGGTTCAACCGGTCCCGCCACACCCCGCTGACCCCCGACACCGCCAGCGTCGTGATGATCAGCAACAACCCCGGCGCCAGCGACATCCACCACCCGCCGATCAGCAACGACCGCTGCGCGTCGTTGATCATGTTGCCGATGCTCGCCGCGTGCGGCGGCAGCCCGAGCCCGAGGAACGACAACGCCGTCTCGTGCCACACCGCGTGGGGGATCATGAGCGTGGTCGCCAGCAACACCTGCGGCGCGACGTTCGGCAACAGGTGCCGCGTGAGCACCTGCATCCTGCTCGCACCGCCGACGATGGCCGCGTCGATGAACGGCCGCGACTTCAGCGACAACACCTCGGACCGCACGATCCGCGCCGACGTGAGCCAGTGCGTGAGCGAGATCGAGATGATCACCGCCGTGAGGCTCGGCCGCAGGATCGCGACGATGACGATCCCCAGCAACAGGTGCGGCACCGACGCGACCGCGTCCACGAGCCGCATCAGAATCCGGTCGAACCACCCACCGACCGCGCCGGCCAGCGCCCCGACCGCGGTACCGACCACCGCCGAGATGACGGCCGCCACGATGCCGACGGTCAACGACACCCGCAACGCGTAGACACACCGCAACAGCACATCGCGCCCGAGCTCGTCGGTCCCGAACAGGTGCGCCGCGGACGGCGGCTGGTTGGCCACGGCCAGGTCGACGTACTGCTCGTTGAGGTCGACCACCAGCGGAACGATCACGGTGGCCAGCCCCACGACCGCCAGCACGGTCACCGCCGGCACGAGCCGCCAGCGAGGCGATCTCGGCGGGCTGGCCGCGGTGAGCCGCGACCGCGGAGCCGCACGCCAGGCCAGGTCAGACATGGTGCGCCTCCTCTGTCTCCCGGTGTTCCTCACCCAAACGGGTGATCGTTGTCCTGATGCTCGGCCCGTGGCGTCTGGTTCGTGTCCTGACCATCACGTCGAGTTCGTCCGCGAAATAGGGAAACGCGGGCAGCAGCGCCCAGTCCTTCTCTCCCACCAGCCCTCTCACCCGCACCCGCACCCGCTCAGCCATCCACCGCCACCCTCGGGTCGGCCAACGCGTACAAGACGTCAGCGAGGAGGTTCCCCAGCAACACCACCCCGGTCGCCATCACGGTCAACGCCCCGAGCAACGCGAAGTCCACGTTCAACGCCGCCTCCACCGTGGCGCGCGCGATCCCCGGCCACGAGAACACCGTCTCCACCAGCAACGCCCCCGTGATCAGCTCGGGCAACCGCGCCCCGAGCAACGTGAGGAACGGCAGCAGGGAGGTCCGCAACGCATGCCCCGTGACCACCAGCCGATCAGGCAACCCGCGAGCCCGCGCCCCGATCACGTGGTCCTGCGTGAACGACTCCAACAGGTTCTGCCGCACGAACAACACGAACCACGGCGCCTGCGACACCGCCAGCACCGCCACCGGCAACACCATGTGCACCGCCACGCCACCAACCGTCACCGGCTCCGCCCCGCTGGTCACCCCACCGCCCGGCAACCACCGCAACTGCAGCGCGAACACGTACAGCACCGCCAGCCCCAGCCAGAACACCGGCGCCGCCTCCAACGCGTAGCACACGCCGGTGATCGCCCGGTCCAGCCACGACCCCTGCCGCCACGCCGCGGCCGTGCCCAGCAGCAACCCGAGCAGCAGCGCCAGCGTGAACCCGACCGAGACGAGCAGCACCGTCCACCCGAGACGGTCGCCGATCACCGCGGTCACCGGCTGCTGCAGGGACAGGGAGTCGCCGAGGTCGCCGGCCAGCGCGTGCCGCAGCCAGGCCCAGTACTGGGCGAGGACGGGCTCGTCGACGCCCCAGTTCGCGCGCAGCTGGGCGACGCGTTCGGGGGAGGCGCCGATGATGCGGACGCCGAAGTAGCGCTCGACGGGGTCGAAGGGGGAGGCCTTGGCGAGGACGAAGAGGGCGAAGCTGACGAGGAGCAGGACGGGGAGCGCAAAGGCCAGGCGGCGGAGGGCCATCAGGGCCAGGGCGCGGGGCATGGAGCGGGCACCCGTGCGGGAGTGGGGCGCGGGGTGAGGGGAGTTGGGGGGAGGCGTCGTGGCGGAGTTCTGCGTGGTGGGTGAGGACGTGGCGGAGTCGCGCGTGACGGGCGAGGACGTGGCGGAGTCGCGCGTGGCGGGGGTAAACGTCGCGTCCGTCGAGGAACCTGTGTGAGCCGGGGTTTCCATCTGCGCTGAGAACGCCGTGCCCGCCGGAGGTTTCCCGCTGCTGGCGGGTTCGGGACGTGCTGCGCCCTGACCGCGGTCAGGGCCCGAGCCCGACCCGTCCGCCGAAGATCCTTTACCCGAGAACCGTTCCCCCGTCACGACTTCGGCGTCCAGCGCTCGAGATTCCACCACACCGCATGCACCAACCCGTGGTCGTGCGGCTCAACCTGCTTCTCCAGCCCGTCCCACCGGTCCCGCAACACATACGTGTGATCGAGGAACACCAGGAACGCCCATCCCGGATCCGCCACGTAGGCCTTCTGGAAATCGAAGTAGGCCTGCTTCCGCGCCGCCGGGTCCAACGTCCGCCGCGCCGCGTCCAGCGATGCGTCCACAGTGGAGTTCCGGTACAGGGTCATGTTCACGTAACCGGACTGGCCCGCGTACCGGGAGTGCAGCAGCGTGTAGGCCGCGGTGTCGGGGTCGTAGGGATCGCCGCCACCCCACACCGAGGCCGCTTCCCGTTGCCGCTGCAGCATGACGTCGAACGTCGTCGCCTCGACCGGCGCGTCGACGCCCAGCTTCGCGATGTCGGACGCGGCAGCGAGCGCGAGCTCCTTCCGGAGCACGTCGGGCGCCGGGTACAGGATCGGCAGGCGGGCGGCGACACCATCGCGGGAGCGCTTCCCATCGGCACCCTTGCGCCATCCCGCCTCGTCCAGCAGGCGGGAGGCCTCGTCGGCGGAGAACGAGAACGTCGAGGACGCGTCGTACCAGGAAGAGAGGTGCGGCGAGATCGGCGAGGAAGCGGGCGTGCCGGAGCCGGCCAGCACGGCGTCGATCATGGCCTGCCGGTTGATCGCGAGGTTCAGGGCGCGGCGGACTCGCGGGTCGGAGGTGAAGGGGAGTTCTGAGGGGATGCCGATGCCGCGGTAGTCGGCGGACGGGTTCTGGATCACGCGGTAGCCGGAGCGGTCGGTGTAGGTGCGTGCCAGTTTGGGTGGGAGGACGGTGCCGTCGAACTCGCCGGCGGCCATGCGGGTGGCGCGGGCGTTGTCGTCGGGGACGAAGACGACGGTCACCGTTTTGATCGCGGGGGCGCCGGCCCAGTACTTCTCGTTGGCTCGCAGGACCAGGCGGTCGCCCTTGCGCCATTCGGCGACGGTGTACGGGCCGGTGCCGATGGGAGCCGTGTTGAAGGGGGCGGTGTTGATGTCGGCGCCGGAGAGGCGGGCGGCGGGGACGATGCCGAGGGTCAGTTGCTGGCCGAACGGGGCGTAGGGGTAGGAGAGCTTGAACTCGACGGTGTGCTGGTCGAGGGCCACGACGTCGGTGACGGCGTCGAAGCGGGTGGCGATGGTGGAGTTCACCTTCTTGTCCAGCACGGACTTGTAGGTGAACACGACGTCCGAGGCGGACAGCGGGGTGCCGTCGGAGAACGTGATGTCGCTGCGCAGCTTGGCGGTCCACGTCAGGCCGTCGGCGGAGGCGGTGGGCAGGGAGGCGGCCAGTGCGGGTCGCAGGGCCAGGGAGGCGTCGCGGGTGACCAGGCCGTCGAAGATCTTCGCGGCGCCGTCGGGGGCGTAGCCGAGGACCGGGTTCAGGTTCTCCGGTTCGCTGCCCGCGCCGATCACGATGGAGGTCGCCGGGCCGGTGGTGGAGCCGTCCGGTGACGTGCACGCGGCGACCAGAGCGACGGTCAGCAGCGCGAGAACCGTTCGGCGCATGCAGTTCCTCCCAGGGTGTCCGTGTTGCCGGGTGCAGCTAACAGCAATGAAGTTGCAATAAGCAATAGTTGGCACCTCTGCGGGCTGCTCCGACAAGTGCCAGCATCCGGCGCATGACGAACGCAGTGCACAGCCACGAGCACAGCCACGGCGACGTGACCCACACGCACGCACACGGGCACCACGCGCACGATCACGTTGAGCACGAACACACCCACACACACGGCGGCGAAACGCATACGCACGTTCACGTGCACGATTCGGGACATACGGAGGAACATGAGCACTCGCACGGCTGAGAGGCACGCGCACTGAGTTCTTCCCTGCGCGTTAAGTTCTCTTCGAAGAAAGCTCATGGGGGGAGAACTGTGCTCAGGATCGCACTTGGTGTGTTCGCCGTGCTCGGAGTGGTCGGAGGGGTGCTGCTGGCCGCGACCGACCTGCTCGACGCCGGCTTCCTGATCGTGCTCGGTGGTCCGGTCGCGGTCGGGATCTACGTCGGCGGGCTGGTGCGCAAGCACCCCGGGATCCGGGTGCTCAGCGGGATTCTCGCGGGGTTCATCTCGTTCAGCGTCACGAGGAACAGCGCGAAGCTGGTGTCCCTGCTCGCCGACGAGGGCGCGCCGCGTGACGCCCTGGAGGACGGGACGTTCGGGGTGCTGTGGGTGCTCGCCGGGCTGTTCGTGGCCCTGGCCGCGGTGAAGGAGCGGTGGCCGATGCCCGCCCGGGGCTGAGCCGGGCTCAGGGCTGAGCCCGGCTCAGTGCGACTCGCGGCGGACGTCCGACCCGCTGGAGCCGACCAGGAAGTCCAGGTCGGCTCCGGTGTCGGCGCCGAGCACGTGGTCGACGTAGAGCCGTTCCCAGCCTCGCCGGGGTGCGGCGAACGCCTCCGTCATGCGTGGGCTCGGGGTGCGGTCGAGGAGGTCCGGCGCCTCGACGTCGATGCGCCGGTTCTGGACGTCGAGCACGATCACGTCGCCGGTCCTGACCAGGCCGAGGGGTCCGCCCGCGGCGGCTTCCGGTGCCACGTGCAGGACGACCGTGCCGTACGCGGTGCCGCTCATGCGCCCGTCGCAGATCCGGACCATGTCGCGCACGCCCTGTTCCAGCAGCTTCTTCGGCAGCGGCATGTTCGACACCTCCGGCATGCCGGGGTAGCCGCGCGGGCCGCAGCCGCGCAGCACCAGGACGGAGTCCGCGTCCACGTCGAGGTCCGGGTCGTCGATGCGGGCGTGGAAGTCCTCGATGCTGTCGAACACCACGGCCTTCCCGCGGTGCTGCAACAGGTTCGGCGAGGCGGCCGCGGGTTTGACGAGGGCGCCGGAAGGGGCGAGGTTGCCGCGCAGCACCGCGATACCGCCCTCGGCGATGATCGGCAGGTCGCGGCTGCGGATCACCTCGGGGTCCCAGATCGGTGCGCCGTCGAGGTGGTCGACCAGCGGCCGGCCGGTGACCGTCAGGCCCGCGGGGTCGAGCAGGTCGCGTACCTCGCGCAGCACGGCGAGCAGACCGCCCGCGCGGTGGAAGTCCTCCATCAGGAACCGGCCCGCCGGCTGGAGGTCCACCAGCAGCGGCACGCCGGAGCCGACGCGGTCGAAGTCGTCGAGGCTCAGGTCGATGCCGAGCCTGCCCGCGATGGCGAGCAGGTGCACCACGGCGTTGGTGGAGCCGCCGATCGCCGCGAGCGCCACGATCGCGTTGTGGAAGGAGGCCTTGGACAGGAACGTGCTGGGGCGCCGGTCCGCCGAGACGAGCTCGACCACCAGCCTGCCGGTGCCGTGCGACGCCTCGAGCAGCCTGCTGTCCGGTGCCGGCGTGCCCGCGACGCCGGGGACCACGGTGCCGAGCGCCTCGGCGACCAGCGCCATCGTCGAGGCGGTGCCCATGGTGTTGCAGTGGCCGCGGCTGCGGATCATCGCCGACTCGGAGCGGTTGAACTGCTCCTGTGACAACGTGCCGGCGCGCACCTCCTCCGACAGCCGCCACACGTCCGTGCCACAGCCGAGCGGAACGCCGCGGAACGTGCCGGTCAGCATCGGCCCGCCGGGCACGACCACCGCCGGGATGTCGACGGACGCGGCGGCCATCAGCAGCGCGGGGATCGTCTTGTCGCACCCGCCGAGCAGCACCACGCCGTCGACGGGGTTGGCGCGCAGCATCTCCTCGGCGGCCATCGCGGCCATGTTGCGCCACAGCATGGCGGTCGGGCGGACGTTGGTCTCGCCCAGCGACACGACGGGCAGGTTGAGCGGGATGCCACCGGCCTCGTACACACCGTTCGACACGGACGCGGCGATCTCGTTGAGGTGCGCGTTGCACGGCGTGAGGTCGGAGGCGGTGTTGGCGATGGCGATCTGCGGACGGAAGAAGGCGTCGTCGGGCGTGCCGCGGCGCATCCAGGCCCGGTGGATGTAGGCGTTGCGGTCGTCTCCGGCGTACCAGTGCGCGCTGCGCAGGCCCACGGTGTCTCCTAGGAAGTCGCTGCCCGGTCGGAGGTGCTGCGCAACACGCAGAACTCGTTGCCCTCGGGGTCGGTGAGGACCGCCCAGCCGGTGCCGTCGGGGTTGCGGTGGTCGACGACGAAGGTGGCGCCCAGCGCCATGATCCGCTCGACCTCCTGGTCGCCGGGCTTGTCGTCGGGGTGCATCGGGCGGCCGGTGACGGCGCTCCAGAACCGGGCGAGCTCGTAGGCGTTCGCGCAGTCGATCGCGACGTTCTGCAGCACCGAAACCACGCCGCCTCCTCAAGGTCCTCCCCGACCTTAGCGGGACCGGCAGGCCAGAGCGGCGGATCGCGGTTTCCGCACCGCGGAACGGGGTACACGCTCCGTACGTCAAGCAGTCGGCGCTGTTGCCCCAGTGGTACGAGAGGCGGTGACGGCATGATCCCACCGGCGTTGGACTACGCACTCCGCGTCACGCGCGAGCTAGGTCTGAGCGGTGAGTCCTCCTGTGTGGACAGGGACAAGCCGCTGCGGGTGTACATCGCGGTCGAGGGACGGCTGGCCGGTCACCCCGACCACGAGGTGGCGCTGCTGTGGACGGAGTGCCACGGCTGGGCGATCGCGGTCGAGAAACCGGGGACCGCCGAGCTCGAGGTGGTGGAGCACCTCGGGGGAGCGGTGGAGCCGCCGCCGCGCACGGTGGCGAGGTGGGTGCGGCGCGTGCTTGCCAGGCACAGCCCCGATCTCGCCAGGAACAGCACTAACAACGTCCCGGCCCCGCATAGCGGCCAGGTGGCCTGAACGCCAGGAAACGGCCGCGCCCCCGAACCTCGTGAGTTCGGGGGCGCGGTCTGGTTCCAGCGCGGTCAGCTCACCGCGACGGGTTCCTGGTTCTTCTTCGCCGCGGGCATCTCGTCGAGCGCGGTGCCCTCGACGTCGAGCTCCGGCAGCCAGCGCAGCCACTTCGGCAGCCACCAGGCGCGCTCACCGAGCAGGGCCAGCGCGGCCGGCACGATGATCATGCGGACCACGAAGGCGTCCACGAAGATGCCGACCGCCAGTGCGAAGGCGATGGACTTCACCGTGGGCTCGCCGGCGGGGACGAAGCCCGCGAACACCGAGAACATGATCAGCGCGGCGGCCACGACGACCGGGGCGGCCTGGCGGAAGCCGGTGGTGATGGCCTCGATCGGCTTCGCGCCGCGGTGGTGTGCCTCGTGCATGCGGGACACCAGGAAGATCTGGTAGTCCATGGCGAGGCCGAACAGGATGCCGATCACGAGGATCGGTGTGAGGCTGATCAACGGGCCGGTGCCGTCGAGGTTGACCGCGTCGGCGAGCCAGCCCCATTGGAACACCGCGACGGTGGCGCCCAGTGAGGAGCCGATGGTCAGCAGGAAGCCGACCACGCCGACCAGCGGCACGAGCAGCGAGCGGAACACCAGGACCAGCAGCACCAGGGCCAGGCCCACGACCACGGCCAGGTAGATCGGCAGCGCGCGGTCGAGCGAGGTGGCCACGTCGACGCTGACCGCGGTGGCGCCGGTGACGTAGGCCTTGCCGCCCTCCAGGTCGGACAGTTCGGCGCGCAGGTCGGCGACGAGCTGCTCGGTCGCCGCGGTGTCCGGGCCGGACTTCGGGATCACGGTGACCATGGCGGAACCGCCGTCGGCGCTGGGCTGGGCGGGCGTCACCAGGGCGACGTCGGACAGCTTCGCGAGCGGCTCGGAGGCCTTGGTGGCGGTGGTGGCGGCGTCGGGGCCCTCGACGAGCACGATGATCGGGCCGTTGAAGCCCTCGCCGAACCCGCGGGCCAGCAGCTGGTCGGCACGTTCCTGGGTGGAGTTCGCCGGTGCCTTCTGGATCAGCGTGGTGTCCATGGACGCGACCGGGATCGAGACGATGCCGAGCGCGACGACCGCGAGCAGCAACGCCGTGACGCGGCGCTTGGTGACCAGGCCCGCCCAGCTGCGGATGACACCGCGGTCCTTCGGCTCGGCGTCGGCGGAGGCGCGCTCCTTGCGGGTCAGCACGCGGCGGCCGAGCATGCTCAGCACCGCGGGCACCAGCGTGATGGCGATCAGCACGGAGACGACGATCGTGGCGGCGGCCGCGACACCCATCTGCGTGAGGAACGGGATGCCCGCGATCACCAGGCCGACCAGCGCGATCACGACGGTCAGACCGGCCGTGACGACCGCGGAACCCGCCGTGCCGACCGCGGTTCCGACGGCGTGGCCGACGTCGGCGCCCCGGCGCAGCTCCTGGCGGTAGCGGTTGATGATGAACAACGCGTAGTCGATGCCGACCGCGAGACCCAGCATCGAGGCGAGGATCGGCGTGGTCGACTGCAGGTCCATGAACCCGGTGGCGATGGTGATGCCGAGCGTGCCGATGCCGACGCCGATGCCGGCGGTCAGCAGGTTCATGCCGGCGGTCACCAGCGAGCCGTAGGTCAGCGCGAGCACGACCAGCGCGAGCACGACACCGATGGCCTCGGTCGGGCCGCCGACGTGCGGCGTCGCCTGCATCGCGGTGCCGCCGACCTCGACGGTCAGCCCCTGGGCCCGTGCCTTGTCGGCCGCTTCGAGCAACGCCGTGCGCTGCGCGTCGGTGACCTCGCCGGGCTTCACGTCGTAGGTGACGGTGCTGTAGCCGGTGTCGACGTCCCGGTTGACGCTCGGGGCGGCCGGGTCGAGCGGGTTCGTCGCCGACTTCACGCCGTCGAGCTCGCCGAGGTCGGCGACCAGGTCGGTGATGGCCTTGGCGTGCGCCGGCAGCTTGTCCTGCGCGTGGACGACGACGCGGGCCTGCGCGGTCTCGCCGGTGCCGAACTTCTGCTGGATGCGCTCGAGCGCCGTGGTCGACTCCTGGCCGGGGATCGACATCGCGTTGGACGTCTCACCGCCGAGCGTGAACGCGCCGACACCGGACCCGACCAGCACCAAGAGCCAGATCAGGACGACCGGAAGGCGGTGCCGGTGGGCACCTAGTCCGAGCCGGTAGAGAAGTTTCGCCATGATGTTCAGGCCTCCCGGTGCCCGAGTGCGTCGTAACAGGTAGCGAGGATCAAGGGGCGCCACGTCGTCTTGTCGCCCTCCTGGTTGGCCAGGAGGGTCAGCACGGCCATGGCGCTGAGCGCGCCGACGATCCGGATCGCGCGAGGAAGTTCTCTTTCGGGCTCGATGACGAACATCTCGTTGAGCAGCAGCTCGTCCTGCGCCTGCTGCGGGTCCTCACCGGGCGCCGTCATCGACCGGAACAGCAGCGCCACCATGCCCGGCCGGTCCAGCGCGAAGTCGGTGAGCAGCTCCAGCGCCCGCCGCTCGCGCGCGGGCCCGGCCGGCATGTCGCCGACGAGCTCGAGCACGTGCCGGCAGATGACGCGGCTCTGCTCCCACGCCGCTTCGAAGAGAGCGTCTTTGCTCGGGAAGTGGTGCAGCAGACCGGCCTTGGACAGACCGGCGGCGTCCGCGAGTGCCTTGAGCGAGGTCTGCTCAAAGCCGTGGCGGGCGAACAACGCGGCGGCGGCGTCGAGGATCGACTCGTCGACTCCGGTCCTGGGCTGGCGTGGCATGAGAGCGACTTTACGGCGTTCACCGACCGATTCGGTAGGTAAACCGACCGATTTGGTCGGTGGCGTTCGTCACCGTAACGGAGGAACGGGAGTGGTCGCTCGGTGACGCTGTGCTGCTCGAATGAACGTGCATCACGCGAATGTGGGCACCAATTGCGGACTGCCGGATTGTTTCGGCGAGGAGTGGCGTATGGGGTGAGACGGCTGCTGCGGGCTGCAGAAGTGGTGCGGCTGACCGGTGCTTCCGCATCAGCGCGCCGCTTTGACCGACAATGCGCGCATGTTCGTCTTCGACGCGGAGCTCTGGCTCTGGGACGCCCGCCGCCTGGACACCTGGACCTTCGTCACCCTGCCCGAGGACGTCTCGGACGAGATCCGCGACCTGGCCACCCCCGGAGCAGGCTTCGGAGCGGTCAAGGTGCGGGTCGGCGTCGGCGGCAGTACCTGGTCGACCTCGGTGTTTCCCGACAAGGCGAGCGGGTGCTACGTCCTGCCCGTGAAGGCCGCCGTCCGGAAGAAGGAACAGGTTGGTCCCGGCAACACGATTGAAGTCACCGTTGAGGTCGTGTGAGCGCCTGTACCCACGTAGTCAGCCTCTCAAACGTTGTTCTTGATCAGCTTCGAATGAGACACTCGTACCCGTGGTCGCGGTCATGAACTGGTTGCGTTCGCCGTGCCCCGCACTCGTCGTCGATGCCGCCGGTGCTGTGCACGGCATGAACGAGGCAGCCAAAACGCTCTTCCCCCAGCAGGTCTCGTCGGACTGGCGCGAGTGGCAGCACGGCGAGTCCGTGCGCGTCGCCGAGCGCACCTACGCCGCACACCGGGTCGACAACGGGGACGGCTCCGCCACTTGGTGGTTGCTGGACGAGACCGATCTCAAGCTCGAGCGGGAACGCACGGCGCTGCTGACGCGGATGTCGAGCGCGTTGATGACGTCGCTCAACCCCGAGCGCTGCATGAACGTGGTCGCCGAACTGGCTGCCACCCACCTCGCGGACGAGGCGCTGGTGATCGCGCCGCAGTCTGACCACGGGCACCCGATCACGCGGTGCGTGCGGGGAGGGACGCCGACGCACGAGCTGCAGCGCATCGACGTCGAAGGGGTCGTGGGGCTCAGCGAGGCGTTGCGCGGGTTCCCGCCGGTGCCGTCGCGCTGGATCGACCCGGCCGCGGCGCCCGAGTGGCTGGCCAGGGACGGGCGGTCGATCGTGGTCACGCCGCTGCCGGGGCACGGGGTGCCGGCCGGCGCGCTGGTCCTGGTGCGCAAGGACTTGCAGTTCAGCGAGAACGAGGAAGCCTTCGCGCGGTTGTTCGCCTCGCGGGCCGGGGTGGCGATGTCGGCCGCGAGCCTGTTCACCCAGCAGTCGGTGATCACCGAGCGGCTCACCAGGGACCTGCTGCCGCCGGTGCTGCGCCGGTACGAGAAGGTCGAGCTGGCCGGGCGCTACCGGGCGGCCGCGGACTCCGAGCGGGTCGGTGGCGACTTCTACGACGTGCACGAGCTGCCGGACGACGAGCTGTTCGTCGTGCTCGGCGACGTGTGCGGCAAGGGGCTCGACTCGGCCGTGCAGACCGGCAAGGTGCGCACGGCCCTGCACGCGTTGCTGCAGGTGGTGGACGACCACGACCAGATGCTGCGCGCGCTCAACCAGGCGTTGCTCACCACCGACCAGTCCCGGTTCATCACCGTGGTCGTCGGCACCGTGCGGCCCGTCGCAGAGGGGCTGCACCTCACGCTCACCTCGGGCGGGCACCCGCCGCCGCTGGTCGTGCGGACCGGCGGGACCGTCGAGCCGGCCAGGACGCGCGGCACGCTGGTGGGGATCCTGCCGGAGATCAGGACGACCACCGACGAGGTGCTGCTGAGGCCGGGCGACTCCTGCCTGCTCTACACCGACGGCATCATCGAGGCCGTCGGCGGGCCGCTTGGCGACGAGGAGTTCGGTGAAGAACGGCTGCGGCGCGCGCTAGGCGCGTGCGGTGGCATGCCGGCCGAAGCGCTCGTCGAACACGTTCACATGCTCGCGGCCAACTGGGTCGGCGCGGGTGTCCACGACGACATCGCGGTGGTGTCGATCACCGCACCCCGGCGGAGGTCCAGGTGACGGCGCTCGACGCGCTCTGGGAGGCCGTTCTCGACGGCGACGAGCACCGCGCGACCGACGTGGTGCTCGAGGCCGCGGAGAGGTACGGCCACGAGTTCGTGCTGCTCGACGTGATCGGCGGGGTGCAGCAGCGGGTCGGCCGCGAGTGGGCCGCGAACCGGATCAGCGTCGCCCAGGAGCACGCGATCACCGCCATCAACGAACGCGCGGTCACGGCGCTCACGCTCACTCGGCCGCGGCAGCGGCCGACGCACGGGCGCGTCACCGTGGCGTGCGTGGACGGCGAGTGGCACGCGCTGCCCGCCCGGCTGCTGGCCGAGGTGCTGTCGCTGCGCGGGTTCGCTGTGGACTACCTCGGCGCGCAGGTGCCGACGCCGCACCTGATCACCTACCTGCACCGCACCGGCCCGGACGTGGTGGCGCTGTCGAGCTCCATCGCGACCCGGTTGCCCGTCGCGCACGCCACGATGACGGCGTGCCAGGCGACGGGCGTGCCGGTGATCGTCGGCGGGGCGGCGTTCGGTCCTGACGGCCAGTACGCGCGCCGGTTCGGTGCCAACGCGTGGGCCGCCGACGCCCGGTCCGCCGCGGACATGCTGCTGACGCAGACGTTGCCGGTGCCGAGCTCGCCGCACCAGCCGATCGACGACCTGCCGCACCTGGCCGACCAGGAGTACACGCTGGTCAAGCGCACCGCGAACGACCTCGTGCGGGCGGTGTACCGCGGACTGGAGGACCGGGTGCCCGCCATGCGCGCCTACACCTCGGAGCAGCGCCAGCACACGGCCGAGGACCTCGCGCACATCGTGGACTTCCTCGCGACGGCGTTGTACGTCGACGACGACTCGCTGTTCCACAGCTTCATGTCGTGGACCGGTGACGTGCTCAACGCGCGCGGTGTGCCCGCACAGGTGCTGGAGCCCGCGTTGGACCTGCTCTCCGGACAGCTGCGGGACTTCCCGCGCGCACAGCGGATGCTGTCCGGGGTTCAGATGGACCAGTCGATGTCCGCGTAGATCGCCGCGTGGTCGCTGGCCGCGTGCACCTCGCTCGTCATCGTTTCGTAGACGTCCCAACGGTTTTTGGTCCGCGGGCCGCGCCACACGCCCTTGCGGAAGATGCCGCCGCCCACGGCCTTGGCGAACAGCGGTGGCGTGAGCAGGACGTAGTCGATCTTGCCCTTCTCGTTGACACCGCGGTACGTGCCGAACCGGTGGTTCCAGTCGAAGTTCTCGTGCTCGCTGATGTCACGCAGCCCGGTGCGCTGGAACAACGGCCGCAGCGCCTCGCTGTCCGGGGTGTCGTTGAGGTCGCCGACCACGGCGATGTGCTCGTGGCCCTCGTCGCGCAGCCGGTTGACGATCCGCGCGATCCGCACGGCCTGGCGGAACCGGCGGCGCGCGCCGAGCGGGTCGCCGGGTGTGCTGTAGCCCTTGGACTTCAGGTGGTTGACGAGAACCACGACCTCGGGGCCCGCCGGGGTGCGGACGTGGTACTCGGCGCAGTCGCGGGAGAAGATCACGCCCGAGGTGTCCCTGGCGTAGACGTGCGTGCGGATCGTGATGACCTGGTGCTCGTCGCGGGTGAGCAGGCCGACGTTGATGCCGCGCTCGTCGTTGCCGTCGATGAGGTGCACCTCGTCGTACGGGGTCCAGCCGACGTGCTTGAGCAGGCTGGAGGAGAACATCTGCAGCAGTTCGCGGGACTCGGCCTCGACCACGCCGAGCACGTGCGCGCCGACGTCGCGCATCACCTGGGCGGTGTGCCGGGTGGCGAGCTCGCTGATCGGCTCGGTGGTGAGCTCGACCCAGCCGACCCACGACTCGCGCCCGCTCGCCACGACCGAGGTCTCGCCGTCGCGGTGGCGGGCGAGGAACCGGCCGCGGATGCGCCGCAGGACCGCGTACGAGCTGCGGTCACCGCGCAGCAACCCGAGTGTCAGCAGGTGTTCTTTGAGCTCCTGCTTGACCTCCGGCGTGTACTCCTCGCAGGCGATGAGCTCGTTGAACCGGGCGTGGGCGGCCAGGACCGGAGCCGCGTGCTTCGTGGCGCCGCGGCTCATGACCTTGGGGCGCTCGAACATGTTCTCCACGTTGAACGACCCGATTCGCGTGTGGCTCATCGAATCCAGGGTCGCATGTGGAGGTACCGGTCCTACCAGGTCCGGCCGGGTGATCTTCGGTGAACAGCGGGTGGTGGAAGGCCCCTGGGCTGATGGATTGGCCGACCTGGGATGAACCTGGAATCCGCTGCTGAGGGGGACCTTGGAGTTCCGGCTGCTCGGGCCGTCCGGTGCCGGTGGGCCGGCTGCTCGACGACGCGCTGCGGCGATGCCTTGCAGGGCATCGAGTCGGAGTCGTTCGACGCGCTGCGCGAGAGCCTGCACGACGAACGCCTTGCCGCACAACCGATGCTGGCGCTGTACCGGTCGGGCAGCGACGCGGAGGCGTTGCGGCACTACGAGGGTGGCGGAGCTGTACGAGTCGCAGGGCCGCACCGCCGAAGCATCAGACGCGGCTCATCGCGCGGCCGCTCTCGATCAGCTCGTCGGTGAACGAGTCGAGCGCCTGGGCGAAGTCGCGCTGGTCCGGCTCGTGCCAGTCCTCGAGCTGGTCGAGCAGCCACCGCCGCCACGCGCGCACGAGCTGGGTGAACACCTCCGCGCCGAGGTCGGTGAAGCGGTAGCCGTCGTCGTTGAACGCGAGGTGGCCCGACCGGACCAGGGCCTGCGCGGTCGGTGTGAAGATCCCGGCCGGCACCTTCGTCATCACGGCGACCTCGGCGAGCGTCGCCACGCCGTCGTCGGTCGACGCCCGGTAGACCCGGCCGAGCAGCCACGCCTGTTCCACCGGCAGGGCGACGCCGGAACGCTTCAGCACGGCGGTGTGCGGGTCGTCCGCGGACTTCGAGACCACCGTGGACACCAGCTTGCGCAGCTCGTCGTAGGAGTTCGACGGCGGCGCCGCGAAGCTCTCGCCGACACCGCTGTTGCCGGCGGCGGCCGCGCGTGAGGTGTCCCGCAGCGGCACCTCGGGCAGGAACACCGCGACGAGCAGCGCCACCAGTCCGATCGGCGCGGCGATGAGGAACATCATCTGCACGGTCTCCGCGTATCCGGCGACGATGGGTGCTTTGACCAGGTCCGGCAGCGCGTGCACGGCCGCGGGGCTCGCGATCGCCTGCGGGTTCACGCCTTCCGGGACCTGGAGGTGCTTCGGCAGCTGGTTGGCGTAGATCGTGCCGAAGATCGCGACGCCGAACGAGCTGCCCATCGTGCGCAGGAAGCTGATCCCGGACGTGGCGACGCCGAGGTCGCTGTAGCTGGTGGTGCTCTGCACGACGATCACCGGCACCTGCATGACCAGGCCGATGCCCGCGCCCAGCACCATCATGAACACGCCCATCAGCCAGTAGCCGGTGTCCGCGGCGAGGTTCGACATCAGGAACAGGCCGACCGTCAGCACCGCCGACCCGACGAGCGGGAAGATCCGGTACCTGCCCGTGCGGCTGATGGTGTTGCCGGTGATCAGCGCCGTGGCCATCAACCCGGCGATCAACGGCAGCATCCACAGCCCGGACGCCGTCGCCGACTCGCCGCGCACGTACTGCAGGTAGATCGGCAGGTAGGTGATGCCGCCGAGCATCGCGAACCCGACGACGAAGCTCAGGATGCCCGACACCGTGAACACCCGGCTGCGGAACAACCGCATCGGCAGCATCGGTTCTTGTGCTCGTTGTTCCACGAGCACGAATGCGACGAGAAGCGCCACCGATCCCGCCGCCATCCCCAGGATCGTCGGCGACGTCCACGCGTACTCGGTGCCGCCCCAGCTCGTGACCAGCGTCAGCCCGGTCGCCGCGAGAGCGATCAACGCGATGCCGGCGTAGTCGATCTTCGGGTGTGCGGTGGACCTGATCGTCGGGAGAGCGGCGACGGCGACGACGATGACCGCGACGCCGAGCGGGATGTTGACGTAGAACGCCCACCGCCAGCTCAGGTGGTCCACGAACAGCCCGCCGAGCAACGGCCCGGCCACCGTCGCGACGCCGAACACCGCACCCGCGAGCCCCTGGAACTTGCCGCGCTCCCTGAGCGGCACGACATCCGCGATGATCGCCGTCGAGGTGACCATGAGCCCGCCCGCACCCAGTCCCTGCACCGCGCGGAACGCGATCAGCATCCCCATCGACTCCGACCAGCCCGCGAAGAACGAGCCGACCAGGAACAGGACCACGCTGATCAGGAACATCTTCTTGCGCCCGTAGAGGTCGCCGAACTTGCCGATGAGGACGGTCATGATCGTCTCGGCCAGCAGGTACGACGTCACCACCCACGACAGGTGCGCGCCACCACCGAGGTCGGCGACCATCGTCGGCAGGGCGGTGGAGACGATGGTCTGGTCGAGCGCGGCCAGCAGCATGGCGAGCAGGACGGCGGCGACGACCAGGTTCCGCCTGCGGGTGTCGATCTCGGGCACGGCGCTGATGGTCGCGCAGGTTCCGTGAGCCCGCAGCGCGTGCAGTGGCTAGTGTGCGCGCACGATCCGAGGGGGTTACATGGGGGCCAATGCGGCGTTGGTGGCGTTCGGTGACGTGCGGGTGGCGTTGACATCGCGCGGTGAGCCGGACCGCGAAGCTGCGGAAACGGTGATCCGCGCGTTGCGGCCGGGCTGTGCGATTGAACGCGCGGATGACAGCACATTGGCCGAGGAGCTCTATCCAGCCGACGGGATGGCCTACGTCGCGGTGCTGCCGAACGCCACGATCGTGTGCGATCGGGAGCTGGCGACCATCGAGTTGCCTCCGCACGTGCGGGAGTTCGCGGCGGGGCGCGCCCGGTGAGACCGACCCGGATGAGGTCGTGGTGCACAGGTTCCGGGTGACACGGGCGGACCAGGCGCAGCGCGCCGCGGACACGCAGGCGTTGCTGGCGCAGATGACCAGCCAAGGACCGAAGCGGATGCGGATGGCGCCGGACGGGTCGCTGGTGGAGGAGCAGGCGTTCGCGCGGTCGAGGCGGGCGCGTGGTTGACCTGACGCGGTAGGGACACGCGGTGCCCGGCGCTTCCCCCTAGGCTCGGGGAACCGAGCACAGGAGGCCCGCCTTGATCTTCATCACCGCCAAGTTCCTCGTCCTCCCCGAGCACGCCGACGCCTGGCCCGAGCTCTCCCGCTCCTTCATCGAGGCCACCAGGGCCGAGCCCGGCTGCCTGTGGTTCGACTGGTCGCGCAGCCTCGACGACCCGAACGAGTACGTGCTCGTCGAGGCCTTCCGCGACGGTGACGCCGGCGGGCAGCACGTGCGGTCCGAGCACTTCAAGAACGCCCAGGCCGAGCTCCCGCGGTACCTGGCCGAGACGCCGAAGATCGTGAGCCAGGTCGTGGAGCAGGACGGCTGGTCCGCGCTGGGCGAGATGGAGGTTGCGCCACGCGGGTGAGGTCCGGCACGCAACGCCGGGGTGCGGGGCGAGGATGGCGGGCATGGACGCCTTCGTGGAGATGTCCGCCGGGCTCACCGGGTTCACGGCGGAGGAGCTGAGGTCGACCGGGCTGGTCGAGCTGTACGCGGGGCTGGCGGCGGACGCGTCGCCGGCCGAGCTCATCGAGCTCTGGTACACCGGGGTGTGGCGCGGGGAGATCCCGAGTGCCCGCGCCTATGCCGAGGGGCTGGCGTGGAAGGCGATCGGGGTCGCGGCGCCGGGGACCGCGGCTCCCGGGTTCGGCAGCTGGGAGCGGAGACCGCCCAGAGGCAGTCAGCGGTGAGGGCCGTGGTGGTCGGTGCCGGGTTCGCCGGGTCGCTGATGGCGAAGGTGCTGGGGGACAACGGGTTCCAGGTCGTGGTGCTGGAGGCCGGTGGGGAGACCGACCACGACGAGGCGATCAGCCGGTTCCGCACCGCGCGGGTCAAGACGCCGCTCGCGCCCTACCGCAGGACGGCCGCGGCGCCGTCGAGCGACTACCTGGGCAACACCGGGCCGTTCCCGTACAGCAGTCCGTACCTGCGGACCAACGGCGGTACCGGGGCGGCGTGGACCGGGCTCACACCGCGGATGCACCCGGAGGACTTCCGCTCGGCCGATCTGGGGCACGGGCGGAACTGGCCGATCGACTACGCGACGCTGGAGCCCCACTACCGCGCGGCCGAGTGGGAGATCGGGGTCGCGGCCGACGCGGACGAGCAGCGCGGGCACCTGCCGATGCCGGACGACTACCGGTTTCCCATGCACGCCTTGCCCCGCACGTACCTCGACCACCTCATCGCGTCCGTTGTGGACGGCAAGGAGGTCGACGGGCACGAGCTGCTCGTCACCGGCACCCCGCAGGCGCGCAACGGCGTCCCGGTGCGGGGTTACCAGCTGGACGGGCACCTGTGCGCCGGGTTCGCGAGCTGTGTGCCGATCTGTCCTGAAAACGCCAAGTACACGCCACTTCGTACGCAGCAGCGTTGGCCGAAGAACGTCGAACTGCGCACACGATCCGTGGTCGACCGTGTCCACGCGGACGAGTTCGGGCGGATCACCAAGGTCAGCTACCAGCGCTACTACGACGACACGACCGGCGCACACACACGGCACGAGGTCGAAGCGGACGTCGTCGTCCTCGCCGCGCATGCCATTGAGAACGCCAAGATCCTGCTCATGTCCGGCCTCGCGAACAGCAGCGACCAGGTCGGCCGCAACCTGATGGACCACCCGGTGCTGCTCACCTGGGGGTTGCTGGCCGAGCCGATCGGGCCGTTCCGCGGTCCCGGGTCGACGTCGGGCATCGAGGCGTTCCGGACCGGGCCACAGCGCTGCACGCGGGCACCGTTCCGCATCGAGATCGGCAACTGGGGCTGGGGGTGGTCGGCCGGCAGCCCCGACCGCGACGTCGCCGAACTGGTGGCACAGGGGTACAGCGGGACGGCACTGCGGAAAGCTCTCAAAGACCGCGTCAGCCGCCAGTTCACCCTCCAGATCGAGGTCGAGCAGGAGGCCGACCCCACGAACCGCGTCACTCTCGGCACGGACAGGGACCCGCTCGGCAACCCGTGCCCGACCATCCACTACGGCCTGTCCGACTACGTCAAGGACGGCCTGCTGGCCGCGAAACGCGTGTCGGACCAGCTGTTCGGGCTCCTCGGTGCCGAGGACCACACGCACTACGAGCGCGACGAACGCTTCTTCGAGCACGACGGCGTGCCGCTGCGGTTCTGGGGAGCCGGGCACATCGGCGGCACCCACGTGATGGGCGCGTCCGCGCACGACTCCGTGGTCGACCAGTGGCAACGCTGCTGGGACCACCCCAACCTGTACGCGGTCGGGTGCGGCAGCATGCCGTCGCTCGGCACGGCCAACCCGTCGCTCACCATGGCCGCGCTCGCCCTGCGCACGGCCGGGCACGTGGTCAGCGAGAGCTGCTCCGTTCGGGGGTCTCGCGGCCAACCCGGCCGTTGACCGGCATCCGGCGCGCTATACCCGGACCGTGCCGGAAGATCGTTACGACGCCTTCATCTCCTACAGCCACCGGGCCGACCGGCCGGTGGCCAAGGCGGTGCAACGGCACCTGCACCGGCTGGGACGGCGCTGGTACCGCCCCGCCGCGCTGCGGGTGTTCCGCGACGACACCACCCTGACGGCGAGCCCGGACCTGTGGGCGTCGATCGAGGAGGGGCTGGCCGCGTCCAGGACGCTCGTGGTGCTGGCGAGCCCGGAAGCGGCGGCGTCGCCGTGGGTGGACCGCGAGATCGAGTGGTGGCAGACCCACCGCGGGCCGGACACGTTGTTCGTCGTCGTCACGGGCGGCGAGCTGTCGTGGGACGTCGAGGCGAACGACTTCCGCACCGACCGGGCCACCGCGTTGCCGCCGAGGCTGCGCGGCTACTTCGAGACCCAGCCGCTGTGGGTGGACCTGCGCCGCCACCAGGACGCGGCGGAGCTGCGCGACAAGGCCGCCACCATCGCCGCCGCGGTGCACGGCGTGCCGAAGGACCGCCTGCTCAGCGAGGAGGTGCAACGGCAACGGCAGCTGGTCTCGGTCCTGTCGGCGCTGCTGGTGGCCGCACTCGTGGCGACCGGCACGGCCGTGTGGCAACGCGGTGTCGCCGTCGACGAACGCGACCGTGCCGACGAACAGGCCCGTATCGCGGTCTCGCGCGCGTTGGCCGCCGAAGCCGACAACCGCTACGCCGCCGATCCGCAGCTCGCGTCGCAGTTCGCCGTCGCCGCGTTCGACACGGCGCCCACCCCGCAGGCGAAGGGTGCGCTGGCCCGGCAGTTCGACCGCGACCGGCACGTGGCCGGATACCTCAACAGAGGCGGCGGTCAGGGGGCTGACGTGTCCGAGGCGGCTTTCTCCCCGGACGGTTCCCTGCTGGCCCACGTGCTCTACGGCGACACGTTCGGCAAGGCGGAGGTCGTGCTGTGGGATCCGAGGACGGCGGCGGAGGTCGGCAGGCTGCTCGTCAGGGAACCGTCCGACGACGCCACCGGCATCTTGCTCGGCGACGCGTCCGTGGCGCTGGACGCGACCGGCAAGCTGCTCGCCGTCGACGACGGGGAGAAGATCCAGGTCTGGGACGTGCCCGGCCGCAAGCTCGTGCGCAGCCTCGGCGTGGACGACGACACCCGGCTGGTCATGTCACCGGACGGCAGGTGGGTCGCCCGCACCGCGTCCACCAGCATCCGGCACCGGGTGCGGATGTGGCGCACCGACACGGGTGCCGAGCTCGCCGGGGCGGACGTGCTGGAGCTGTCCTCCGACCAGATCGGGTTCGCCGTGGACGGCGGCCTCTACGCCCTGTCCGGCAACTTCGCGCGAGGCAGGGTCGAGCGGTTCGACCCGGTGACCGGGCAGTGGGCGAGGGCGCCGCTGATGGCGGACACACCCGCGTGGGGCCTCGCGGTCGCGCCGGGCGGGCAGGTCGTGGCGACCTCGATGTCGGACGACCCCAAGGGCCCGGCCGGCCAGATGTCCGTCATCGCCTGGAACCTCGTCACCGGCACTTCGGTGAAGCAACCGGTCGGGATGACGGTCGGTGCACTGGCCGTGCCCGACAACGGGGACGTGGTCGTGGTGCAGACCGACCGCAGCCTGGTCGGCGTGGAGATGAGCACCGGGTTGCAGACCGATCTCGCGCGCCACCGGGCCGACATCAAGAACATGAGCATCACCGGTGACGGCAGCCGGCTCGTCTCGGTCGACTACGGCAGCGATGTGCTGGTGTCGGCGCGGGCGGACAACCGGGCGGTGGTCGGCCCGGCCAAGACGGGCGGGACGAAGGGCGACAACGTCTACGCGCTGGCCGCCAGCCGGGCCGGCGACCTGGCCACCGTCGCGCGCGGCCGGGGCGAGGTGGAGCTGTGGGACTGCCCGACCTGCGTGCGGCTGCGCCTGCCGGTGAAGACCGACGACAGCCAGGACCCGCGCGTGGCGGTGAGCGACGACGGCAACCGGGTCGCGGTCGTGGTCGACGGCGAGCTGACCGTCGCCGACGGGCGGTCGGGACAGGTGCTCGCGAAGTCCGGCGGACCGGGGCTGCCCGCGCTGGCCGGTCGCAAGACCGCACAGGCGCGCTTCGGGGCCGGCGGACGGCTGCTGGTGATGACGGCCGACGAGAACGACGACCGCGAGCAGGTCCTGCGGGTGCTCGACCCGGACAACGGGACCGAGGAGCAGGCCTTCCCCGCGACGGTGGGCCTCAGCGACGGCGGAGCCTCGCTGGACGCCGGCAACGGGGGAGGGCTCGTCGCGTTCATCAGCGACCAGTTCCAGGTCACCGTGCTGCGCTGGACCGGGACGCGGTACGAGGAGCGGGTCAAGATCGACGATGACCGCGGTTCGTCCAACATGATCTTCGACGTCGCGCTGGACCCGTCCGGGCGCCGGGTCGCCTTCGCCGAGCAGGGCGGCCGGGTCGTCGTGACCGACCTGGACGCGCCCCAGCAGCTGCGTGCGCTGCCCGTGCCCGACACCGGTGGTCCCGATGTGCGCGCCATGCGGCTGGCGTTCACCGCGGACGGGCTGCTGGTGCAGGCCAGCCGCAGCTTCGGCGGGTTCGGCGGCATCGCGCTGGTGGACCCGGACAGCGGCGTGCTGCTGGCGACCTGGCTGGACGGCCGCGCGGTGGCGAACGGGCGGAGGTGGATCGGTGGCGCGGACGACGTGCTGCTGGACAGGGGTGCCGCCAACACCGTGGTGTCGGCGACCGTCGACGGCCGGTTGGTGCACTGGCAGCTCGACTTCACGGCCATGCGGCACCGGTTGTGCGCGCTCGCCGGTCCGTTGCCGCAGGAGGAACGCGACCGCTATTCGGGCGGTGTGCCGGCCGGGCCGAGTTGCGCGCGCTGACTCGTGATCAGCAGGAGCGCGACTCCCACGGTCAGCACGACGAAGCCGTTGCCGAACGCCCACACCACGGCGTTGTCGTGCACGACCTCCCGGGAGACCGCCGGGTCGCGGAACACCGGGTTGACCTGCGTGATCAGCACGACCTTCGCGGCGACCGAGGCGATCAGGAACCCGAGGGCGACGGTCCACCGCCTGCGGGCGGGCGAGTTGCGGGGCAACCGGAACCACACGACCACGGCCAGCACGACGGCCAGCTGGGACCAGGGCACGTAGTAGTAGAACGGGCTGCCTGGCGCGAAAACGCCGATCAGCGAGCCCGGCCGCGGGTCGGCGAGCAGCTGCGGGTTCCACACGAGCTGTTCGTAGAGGTTGCCGAAGAACCACATGCTCAGCAGCGCAGTGACGAGCCTTCGCAGGATCATGCGTCCAGAATGTCGAGAACGTCCGGCGGCCGTTCGACGCAGGGGTGCGGTTGACCGCCGCTTGTCGACATCGAGGAGAACGACCATGCGGTTCCTGATGATGCACCGGGTGTCCGAGCAGGAGGAGAAGGCCTGGGACCCCACCCCTGAGTTCATCGAGAAGATGGGCGCCTACATGGAGAAGGCGTTCGCCGACGGCACCGTCATCACCGCCGAGGGCGTCTGGAAGTCGGACCGCGGCGCGATGATCCGCAAGGACCGCGGCGGCCACGTCAAGTCCACCGACGGGCCGTTCACCGAGGCCAAGGAGGTCATCGGCGGCTTCGCGCTGATCAACGCGGAGGACCGCGCCGAGGCCGTGGCGCTGGCGCGGGAGTACATCGCGCTGTTCGACGGCATCGAGATCTCGGTCGAGGTGCGGGAGGTCGTCGAGGCCGAGGACCTCCCGCAGCACTAACCGAGATAACGCAGCTCGACGACGAACCACTCGCCGGCGAGCTCGCACCGTCCTCCCGAGTGGAGCCGCACGTCCTCGCTGTCGAGGGCGGCGAGCACGTGCGGCCCCTCCAGTTCCAGCACGACGTCCCTCACGACCTGCACGGCAACGTCGTCGGGGTGGATGTCGAGAGCGGACTCCTGGTGCTCACCCAGGTCCTTCAGCTCCACCAGCCGGTTGCGGTAACGGGTCCGCCCGATGTTGGTCAGCCGGTGCACGGGCGACACCGGCCGGTACACCGAGCCGCCGCGGTGCTCGGAGATGAACCGCGGCTCGCTGCCGTCGAGCCAGTCCATCCGGCCGTCGGAGCCCTCGATGCTCAGCACCACGTACGGGTTGTGGTGCAGGTGCCACGGGTGGCACTCGCCGGGGTCGAGCGTCACCTCCCACACCCGCACCACCGGGTCGTCGTGCAGCACGACCTGACCGACGTCGACGAGCACGATCTCCTCACCGGCCGGCGAGAACACGACATCGCCTCTCACAGCGCCTCCTGTCCCACGAACGCCAGGTACCACTCCTGCGCCGCATCCCCGCTCCGCACGGTCCACGGCTCGATCCACGCGATGTGCCCGTCCGGACGCAGCAGGACCACCACGTCACCGAGCCCGAACCGGGTCCGCACGGTGTCGCCGGGGTCGAAGTACGCGCGGTCCCGCAGCCCCGAGTCGTGCGGCGCGTCCCACCGGCTCACCACCACCTGCCGCAGACCGGGAGGGCCCGCGACCGGGACCGGCGGGCGGCGGCGGGCGTCGGTCAGGTGCAGCGCGACGAACGAGTCGCGGCACAGCTCGTGCAGGTGCACGGTTCCGCGCGGACCGAAGACCCGCAGGTCCGGAACCCGTTCGCCGACCTGCGCCGGCGCCGGCCCGGTGCGCACCATCGACCCCGGTCCCAGGCGCACCCCGAGCAACGTGCGGGTCATCGCGTCACCCCACCCCGCCGTGCGCCGGACGGTCGAGCGCCGGGACATCGCCAGGCGCGCCGCCTCCGCCATCTCGCCGGAACCGTTGACGGCCACCGGCGCCTGCTCGGCCTCATAACCGCGCAGCAGCGCCTCACCCGCCCAGCCGCGGTGCACCCACGCGAGCCGCCACGGCAGGTTGGACGCGTCGAGCACGCCGGTGTTGAGACCCAGCGCCCACATCGGCGTGATCAGGTGCGCCGCGTCGCCCAGCAGGAACACCCGCCCGCGCTGCCACGACGACGCGACCCGGTGGTGCACGGTGTAGACGTTGCTGCCCAGCACGGTCAGCTCGTCGACCTCGCCGATGAAGCGCCGTGCCTTGGCGCGCAGCTCCTCCTCTGAGGGCGCGGCCCCGGTCAACGGGAACACGAACCGCCAGCAGCGCGGCTGGCGGACCAGGACCACCCACTCCTCGGCGTCGCCGAAGTAGGCCAAGTACGGGTAGTCGCGCGGGTTGCGCACGTCGAGGTCGCACACCAGGTCGACCAACGCGTACCGCTGCTCCAGCGTGTGCCCGGAGACCTCGACGCCGAGCCGTTCGCGCACGGTCGACCGCCCGCCGTCGCACCCCAGCAGGTACGCCGCCGCCACGTCCACGGGCCCGTCCGGCGTCGACAGGTGCAGTGTCACGCCGTCGGCCTGACAGGTGAAGTCCACCAGCCGGTGCCGCATCTTCACCGCACCGGGCGCGCGTTGCTCCAGCACCTCGGCCAGCACCGGCTCCAGCTCGTGCTGACCGATGTTGACCACGAACGGGAACCGCGTCTCACCGGCCAGCTCGGCGGTCAGCACGCTGCCGGTCGACCGCCCGGTGGCCCGGTCCAGCTCGCCGATCTCGTCGATCCGCAACGACGCCGCCAGCACCGGTTCGAGCGCGTCGTAGCGGTCCAGCACCTCCAGCGTGCGGGTCAGCACCGTGCCCGCCCTCGTCTCGGCGGACAGGTCGTCACCCGCCTCGAAGACCACCACCGGCACCCCGTGCGCGACCAGCCCCAGCGCGGTGATCAGCCCGATCGGCCCGGCGCCCACGACGGCGACCGGCAGATTGGTCGTGTTCATCCGTCCTCCCCACCCCCTATGTTCGGACAGAAGCGTGCCTTCGGGGGAGGGAACATGGGGAAAGCGGTTTCAGCGGTCCTGCTTCTACTGGTCACCGCGTGCGCAACGCCGCAGAGCGGCCGGGACCAGGTCGACTACCTCACGTCGTTCAGCGCGTTCGGCCGTGACGCGTACGCGTACGTCGCACAGGAGAAGGGGTTCTTCGCCGAGGCGGGCATCGACGTGACGATCACACCGGGTACCGGCAGCGTCGACGTGCTCAAGCTCGTCGCCGGTGGCCGGGCGGACTTCGGCATCGCGGACTTCACCGCCACCGCGATCACCGTGGCGAAGGAGAAGCTGCCGGTCACGACCGTCGCCGCGATCCAGCAGCGGTCGCTGGCCGCGATCGTCGCGCTGGAGGGCGGTGGCATCGCCAAGCCGGCCGACCTGGTCGGCAAGAAGATCGGCGACCAGCCCGGCTCGACGAACCAGGTGATGTTCCCGGTCTACGCCAAGGCCGCCGGCATCGATCCGGCACAGGTCCAGTTCGTGCCGTCCGCACCACCCGCGTTGCCGCAGCTGCTGGCCGCGGGGCAGGTGGACGGGATCGGGCAGTTCGTCGTCGGTAAGCCGCTGATCGAGGCGGCAGCCAAGGGGCGCAAGGCGGTCGTGCTGCCCTACGGCGACCTCGTGCCCGACCTGTACGGCAACGCGCTGGTGACCTCGAAGGACACCGCCGCGCAGAAGCCGGAGCTGGTGAAGCGGTTCTCGGCCGCGTTGCTCAAGGGCCTGACCCACTCGGTCGAGCACCCGGACGAGCTCGGCCAGATCCTGAAGAAGCACCAGCCGACCCAGGACCCGGCGGTGGCGAGTGCCGAGGTCACGCTGATGGCGCCGTACGTGCGACCGGCCGGGTTCACCGGTCCGGTGGGGGAGCTGACGGACGCCAGGGTGGAGAAGGTGCTCACCACCCTGCGCGAGGCGGGCGCGATCCCGGACGGCGTGCGCGCCGCCGACGTGGCCACGGCCGGGCTGGCGCCGCAGCGGTGATCGAGCTCCACCAGGTCTCGCACTCGTTCGGTGACGTCGAGGCGCTGGCGGGGATCGACCTCGCGGTGGGCGAGCACGAGTTCGTCGCGGTGATCGGGCGGTCCGGCTGCGGCAAGTCGACGTTGCTGCGGCTGGTCGCCGGGTTGCTGACGCCGACGTCCGGGCGGATCGCGGTGGCCGGTGAGCCGGTGGTGCGGCCGCGCCGGGACGTGTCGGTCATGTTCCAGCGCCCGGCGTTGCTGCCGTGGCGGTCGGTGCTGGCGAACGTGCTGCTGCCGGTGGAGGTCCTCCGGCTGCCGGGCGCGCACCAGGCGCACGAGCTGCTGGAGCTGGTCGGGCTCGCCGGGTTCGAGAAACGGCTGCCGCACGAGCTGTCCGGCGGGATGCAGCAACGGGTGGCGCTGTGCCGGTCGTTGATCCAGCAGCCGCGGGTGATGCTGATGGACGAGCCGTTCTCCGCATTGGACGCGTTGACCCGCGAGGAGCTTTCGCAGGAGCTGCAACGGGTTCAGCTGGAGCTGCCGCGCGCGGTCGTGCTCGTGACGCACTCGATCGAGGAGGCCGTGCTGCTCGCCGACCGGATCGTGGTGCTCAGCCCGCGACCGGGCCGGGTGCACCGGGTCGTCGAGGTCCCGGTGCCGCGACCGCGAGCACTGGGACAGGCCGGGCTGGACGACGTGAGCCGGGAGCTGCGCGGACTGCTGGGGGTGACGGCGTGAAGGTCCTGTTGCCGCTGCTGGGGTTGACGGTCGTCGTCGGGCTGTGGTGGCTGGCGACGATCGTGTTCGGCGTCGAGTCGTTCCTGGTGCCGTCACCCGCGGACGTCGTCGCGTCGTTCCTGGAGTACCCGGAACACCTGCTGCGGCAGAGCCTGGTCACGTTGTGGGAGACCGTGCTGGGCTTCCTGCTGTCCGTCGTGGTGGGTGTGCCGGTGGCGTTGCTGATCGTCGGGTCGAAGGTGCTGGAGCGGATGTTCTACCCGTTGCTGGTGGCGCTGAACGCGGTGCCGAAGGTCGCGATCGCGCCGATCGTGGTGGTGTGGTTCGGGTTCGGCATCGAGTCGAAGGTGCTGATGGTCGTGCTCGTGTGCGTGTTCCCGATCGTCATCTCGACCGCGTCCGGCATGAAGTCCACGCCGCACGAGCTGGTCGAGCTGCTGCGGTCGTTGGACGCCACGCGCGCGCAGGAGTTCTTCAAGCTGCGGTTGATGTATGCGCTGCCGCAGGTCTTCGTCGGGTTGAAGGTGGCGATCACCCTGGCGGTCATCGGGGCGGTGATCTCGGAGTTCATCGGTGCGTACGAGGGACTGGGCTACGTGATCACGCAGTCCGGTGCCAGCGCGGACACCCCGCTGGCGTTCGCGGCGATGGCGTTGCTCGCGGTCATGAGCATCGCGCTGTTCTACGGGCTGGCGTTCATCGAGCGGAAGGTGCTGCCGTGGGCGGAGGAGCACCGGCGTTAACGACCCAGCCGCTCCAGCAGCTCGTCGAGCAACGCCTGCTCGCCGCGCGTCAGGCCGGACGGGTCCTCGCCGACCAGCGCGCGGAGGGTGAGCGCGGCGTTCGCGCGAGTGGTCTGCGGTCCTGTTGAGGCGGTGTGCAGCACGCCGGCCAGCGCCGCCTCGCGGACGCGTTCGGACAGCGCGAAGTCCGGCTCCGGCTGGGTGATCAGGGTGAGCGTGACGCCCACGTTCGCGGCGAGCACCTGCTCGGCGGCGTCCTGAGCGGGCACCTTCAGCAGGCCTTTCGCGGCGGCCTCGGTGAACCGGTCGCGCAGTGCCGCGTGCGCGGGAGCCGTGACCGCGCACGGCTTCCCGGGCTCGGCGCGGCCGTAGAGCAGGCCGTAGAACGCCGGGTGCTCCAGCCCGAACCGCACGTGCCGGTCCCAGCCCGTCCGCAGGTCGTCGAGCGGGTCACCGGTGCTCTCGGCGGTGACGTACTGGGTGAAGCCGTGGTTCAGCACGGCGTCGATCAGGCCCTGCTTGCTGCCGAAGTGGTGGTAGAGCGTCGGCGCCTGCACCCCGGCGCGTTCGCAGACGGCCCTGGTCGAGGGCGTGCCGCCGCTTTCCAGCAGCTCCGCGGCCGCTAGCAGGAGCCGATCCCGTGCGTTCTGCATGCCGCTATAGTAGCCCATGTAGCGCTACATTGAGCGCTATAGCGAAAGGAGAAGTGCTGATGAGGACCTGGTTCATCACCGGAGGCACGCCGGGCGGGTTCGGTCTGGTCTACGCCGAGGCGGCGCTGGAGCGGGGCGATCAGGTCGTGGTGACCGCGCGCCGGCCGGAGGAGCTGCGGGAGTGGGCGGAGCGGTATGGCGACCGGGTGCTCGTGCTCGCGCTGGACGTGACGGACGCCGAGCAGGTCAGGGCGGCGGTCGCGGCGGCCGAGGAGCGGTTCGGCGGGATCGACGTGCTGGTCAACAACGCGGGCCGCGGCTGGTACGGCTCGGTGGAGGGCATGCGCGACGAGACGGTGCGGCGGACGTTCGACCTGAACTTCTTCGCGGCGGTCGACGTCGTCCGGGCGGTGCTGCCGGGCATGCGGGCGCGCCGCAGCGGGTGGATCGTCACCATGTCGTCGCTGGCCGGCCTGGTCGGCGCGCCGGGGTTCGGCTACTACTCGGCTGCGAAGTTCGCGCTGGAGGGCGTGTCGGAGGCCCTGCGCGCGGAGGTGGAGCCGTTCGGCGTGCGGGTGCTCGTCGTGGAGCCGGGAGCGTTCCGCACCAAGGCCTACTCGAGCTTCCAGCACGAGCCGGTCGACGAGACCGTGGACGCGTACGTGGGGTTGGTGGAGGAAGTCCGGGCGACGTTCGCCGGCCAGGACGGCAAGCAGCCGGGTGACCCGGAACGAGGAGTGCGGGCCGTGCTGGCGGCGTTGGACTCGGCCGAGCCACCGCAGCGGATCGTGCTCGGCGGCGCCGCGTACGACGCCGCCGTTGCCGTGCACGAGAAGGCACTGGTCGAGCTGCGCGCGCACGAAAAGCTCTCGCGCGGCGCGGACTTCTAGTTGGCCGGCTTCTGGTTCGCCGCGCCGCCGGCGGCCAGGCGCATCAGGTCGGAGTCGAGGTCGATCGACAGCTCGGTGCCGCCGGCACTGCCGAACTCGTGCTGGTAGCTGCCCCACGACTCCTCGCGGACCTGCTTCTCGAAGCCGGAGGCCATGAGCGCCACCAGTTCCAGTGCCGCGCGGTCGATCCGCTTGTTCAGCGCAGGGTCCGTCCAGTCCTCGGTCGCGGCGAAGAGCGACGTCGGCACGACCACCGTCCGCAGGTAGGCGAAGAGCCCGCGGATCTGGTCGTCGACGACGAGCGCGTGCCGGGCGGTGCCGGCGGTCGCGGCGAGCACGACGGGCTTCGCGATCAGCAGGTCGTTGTCGAGGACCTGGAAGAACGAGGTGAACAGACCGCTCGCGCCCGCCTTGTAGACCGGCGTGGAGGCGACGATCGCGTCGGCGTGCTGCAGCGTGGCGATCGCCTTCTGCAGGCCGGGGCCGATGTGGTTCGACACCAGGGCGTTCGCGATCTCCGTGGCGAGCGTGCGCAGCTCGACCACCTGCGTCCGCACGGTCTGCGACCGCTGGCCGGCAAGGGCGGTGACCCGGCCGGCGACGCGGTCGGCGAGCAGGCGGGTGGACGACGGGTCGCTCGTGCCCGCCGACACGACGGCGAGCTGGAAGGTGGTGCCCATTACTCCTCGCTCTGGCTGAGCTTGCCGCAGATCGCGGCGAGTTGGTCGAGTTCTTCAGGCGTCAGGACGCTCAACGCGCGCGTGACGCCGCGCGCGTGCGGGCGGCCGATCGCCTGCTGGGTCTCCCGGCCCGCCGGGGTGAGCGACAGGCGCACACCCCGGCGGTCACCGGGATCGGTGCAGCGGTCCACCAGCCCGCGGTCGACCAGCCGGTCGACCATGCGGGACAGGGCGGGCTGGCTGAGCAGCACGTGCCGGTTGAGCTCGCTCATCCGAAGTGGACCGTCGCACTTGGACAGGGTGTAGAGCACGTCGTACTCGCGCATGCTCAGCTCACCCCACACGTCCTCGGCGTTGAACCGCTTCATGAGCACGGCGTAGGCGGTCATCAACGACTCCCACGCCTCGTTCGCCCTGGTCACCGTGCCTACCTCACTCGGAGTCCTGGTAGGGCGAGCCACCCGTGACGTTGTCGCCGCGGTTGGCGTTCGGGCGCGGCTGGCGGGCCGGTCCGTCGCCGTACTTGGCCTTCAACCGCACCGCGTGCGTCGGCGGCTTGGCGGTCTCCGGGTCCTGCCGCGCCTCGATCTCCTTGCGCAGCACCGGAACCACCTCCTCACCCAGCAGGTCGAGCTGGTTCAGCACGGTCTTGAGCGGCAGCCCGGCGTGGTCCATCAGGAACATCTGCCGCTGGTAGTCGCCGAAGTGCTCGCGGAACGTCAGCGTCTTGTCGATGACCTCCTGCGGGCTGCCCACCGACAGCGGCGTCTGCGCCATGAAGTCCTCCATCCGCGGCCCGTGCCCGTAGACCGGTGCCTCGTTGAAGTACGGGCGGAACTCGTTGATCGCGTCCTGCGACCGCTTGGCGATGTAGGCCTGGCCGCCGAGACCGACGATGGCCTGCTTCTCCGTGCCGTGGCCGTAGTGCGCGAACCGCTGGCGGTAGAACTTGATCAGCCGCATGTAGTGCTCTTTGGGCCAGAAGATGTTGTTGGCGAAGAAGCCGTCACCGTAGTAAGCGGCCTGCTCCGCGATCTCCGGCGTGCGGATCGAGCCGTGCCACACGAACGGCGGCAGGTCGTCGAGCGGCCGCGGCGTCGAGGTGAAGCCCTGCAACGGCGTGCGGAACTTGCCCTCCCAGTCCACGACGTCCTCGCGCCACAACCGGTGCAGCAAGTTGTAGTTCTCCAGCGCCAGCGGCAGGCTCTGCCGGATGTCGGCGCCGAACCACGGGTAGACCGGCGCGGTGTTGCCGCGGCCCAGCATCAGGTCCATGCGACCCTTCGCCAGGTGCTGCAGCATCGCGTACTCCTCGGCGATGCGCACCGGGTCGTTGGTCGTGATCAGCGTCGTGGCGGTGCTGACGACCAGCTTCTTCGTCGTCGCCGCGATGGCGGCCAGCAGGGTCGTCGGCGCGGACGAGAAGAACGGCGGGTTGTGGTGCTCGCCGATCGCGAAGACGTCGAGCCCGACCTCCTCGGCCTTCTGCGCGATCTGGACGATCGCGTCGATGCGCTCGGCCTCGCTGGGGGTCTCGCCGCTCACCGGATCCCTGGTGATGTCGCTCACCGAGAACACTCCGAACTGCACGGTCCCCGCCTCCTTCGGTCTGGTGGATCTTCTGAAGTTCTATGCGTTTGCATCTACCTTAACGCGCAGGGGGCCGGGCTATTCCCACTACCCTGATCACATGCTGGAGGTGCGGGGGATCGGCAAGGCCTACGGCGAGTTCCCGGTGTTCAGCGGCCTGTCGTTCGCCGTGGGTGCCGGTGAGGCGGTCGCGGTCGTCGGGAGCAACGGCTCCGGCAAGTCGACGTTGCTGAAGTGCCTGGTCGGGGCCGAGGTCCTGGACGCGGGCTCGGTGCTGGTGGACGGAGTGGCGCGCGACGAGACGTCGGCCGCGTTCCGCGCCTCGGTGGCGGCGCTGCTGGACGACGCCGACTACTTCCCCGACCTGTCGGTGGTGGAGCACCTGCGGCTGGCGGCGTGGCTGCACGGTGCCGCGGACGAGGTCGCGGACGTGGTGGACGAGCTGGGGCTGACCGCGGTCGCCGACCAGCTGCCGCCGACGTTGTCGAGCGGGCAGCGGCACCGGCTGGGCCTGGCGGCCTGCTTCGTGCGGCCGCGCCGGTTGCTGGTGCTGGACGAGCCGGAACAACGGCTGGACGCACAGGGGCGGATGTGGCTGCGGGAGCGGTTGAAGGCGGAGAAGGCGGCCGGGGTGGCGGTCGTGTTCGCCTCGCACGACGAGGAGCTGGTGCTCGCGGTGGCCGACCGGACCGTCACCCCGTGATCCCGTCCGCCGCCGCGGTCCGCCGCCGGTTGCGCCCGGAGCCGCTGCCGTGGCGGTTCCGGGCGGCGCGGTGGTACGAGCAGCTGGTCAACATCGGGATCGTGGGCGCGATCGGGTGGGGGATCGCGTTCAAGGGGCTGCAGAAGCCCGAGGGCAGCGCGAGTGCGTGGGTCTGGCTGTGGCTGTCGGTGCTCGCGGCGGTGGTGGCGGTGAGGGTGCTGCTGGCGTTCGGGCCGGTGTTCGTGGCGCGGGACCGGATGTTCTGGCTGCTCGGCTCGCCGGTGAACCGCACCGGGTTGTTGTTGCCGCGCCTGGGTTTGCTGCTGCTGGGAGGGGCGGCGGCCGGTGCGGTGTGGCCGGTGGTGCTGTTCGGGGTGGTCGGTGGGTACGCACGCCCCGGCGTGGTGGAGGCCGCCGGTGGCGCGGCGCTCGGGGTGGCACTGGTGGCCGGTGCGGTGGTGCTGCAGCGGGTCCGGGTGCGGCCGCAGGGCTGGTTGAGCGTGCTGGCCGGGGTGGCGGTGGTGGCGTTGTTCGTGCGGCCGGACTTCGGTGGGTGGGCTCGGAGTGGCCGGCGCTGTTCGTGCGGCCGGACTTCCGCGGGCTGGACGCGGTGTGGTTGGCACCGGTCGCGGTGGTGCTCGTGGTGACGGCCGTGACGTCGTTGCGGCGGCTGGGCGGGCGACCTGGCGGCGGGAGCGGCGTTGGCCGGCGTGGTGCGGGTGTCGGTGAGCTGGCTGGACCTGGGGCTGCTGGGCAGGTCCTGGCGGAACGGCGGGCAGTGGCGCGCGGGCGGGTGCGGTCGGCACGGCTGCGGGGCTGCGTGCGGGCGGTGCGTCGCTGTCGGGCGAGGTGCCGCCGGTGGTCGGCGCGCCCCTGGGAGCGGACTCCTCGGCACCGGCGGCTGCGGCGCCGCGCCGGGTTCGCGGTTCACCGTGCTCGTGTGGACGGACCTGCTGCGCCTGCGCCGTGCCCCCAACGCGGCGCTCGTGTGGGCCGGGCTGGCGGCGTTGCCGTCGCTCGTCGCCCTCGGCGGCGAGACCGACTGGGTACCGGTGGTGCACCTCGTCGCCGCCTTCGTCGCCACGGACCGGCTCGCCGCCGGCCTCAAGGCCGTGAGCCGGTCCGCTGCCGTCCGCCGCCTGTTCGGCGTGTCCGACGGATATCTGAAGCGCGCGCACCTCGTCGTGCCCGCGACCGGTGCACTTGTGTGGGGCGCGGTCACGTTGGCGTTCACGCCGCACGTGACATGGGTGCACGCGTGGGTGTCCGTGGTCGGGGCGGTCGCGGTGGTGTACCGCATCGCGACGCGACCGCCGCTCGACTACGGGGTCGCCGCGATCGACTTCGGCGTCATGGGGCCGGTGCCGATCGGGCTGCTGGTGCAGCTGAGCCGGGGGCCGTTGCTGCTGTACCTGCTGGGAGTGCTGCAGCTCCTGCTTTAGAGGAGCGCGAGCACGGCCTGCGCGGTGGCGACCGTCGACTGCGGGTTCTGGCCGGTCACGACCCTGCCGTCGGTGACGACCGTGCTCGACCACGCCGGACCCGAGACGATCTCGGCGCCCAGCTCGCGCAGCCGGCCCTCGACCGAGTACGGCACGTCGAGGCCGCCCTGGCGTTCCTCCTCGTCGCTGAACACGGCCATCCGCTTGCCGGCGAACACGAAGCTGTCCGAGTCGGCCGCGGCGAGCAGGCCGGCCGGGCCGTGGCACAGGGCCGCGACGACCTTGTCCGTGGTGGAGAACTCGGTCAGCAGGCGGCCGAGGCCGGCGTCGAACGCCAGGTCGGCCATCGGGCCGTGGCCGCCGGGCAGGTAGAGGGCGTCGAAGTCGGCGGCGTCGACCGTGCCGAGGTCCACCGGGTGCGCGGTGACGGCCGCGGCGGGCCCGGCGAAGTCGTTGCCCTGCAGGCTGCCGGCGTCGACGGTCGGGATCACGCCGCCGGGCGTCGCGACGGTGACCTCGACGCCGCCCTCGGTCAGCACGCGGTGCGACTCGACGACCTCCTCGGCCCAGAAACCGGTGGGGTGGCTCGTGCCGTCGGCGAGCTTCAGCTCGTTCGCGCCGGTGACGACCATCAGGACCTTCTTCATCGTGCTTCCTCTCGCTGGGTGCTTGTCCGGCACAACGGCAATCCCATCACGGATCATCCGTACCGGTCCTTCGAGCGATAAGCTGGCTTATGGCTGAGGAGTTGACGTGACGGACCTGGACCTGCTGGCGACGTTCCTGGAGATCTACCGCAGCGGCTCGCTCACGGCGGCGGCGTCGCGGCGCGGGCTGACCCAGCCCGCGGTGAGCGGGCAACTCGCCCGGTTGGAGAGCTCGGTCGGGGAGCCGTTGTTCGTCCGCGGCGGCCGCGGGGTCACGCCCACACCCCGCGCCGACGACCTGGCCCGCCGGGTGGGCCCGCACCTCGACCAGCTGCGGTCCGCGCTCGACCCGAACCCCGCGCTGGCCGGCGTGGTGCGGATCGGGGGAGCGGCGGAGTTCATGACGGCCCGCGGTCTGCCGGCCCTCACCCCGCTCACCCAGCGCGGCGTGCGGTTCGAGGTCACGCTCGGCTTGGCCGCCGACCTGCTCACCGCCCTGCGCGACGCACGCCTGGACCTGGTGCTCTCCTCGGTGCGGCCGGGCGTGGGGTTCACCGCGACCCCGTTCGCGGACGAGGAGTTCCTGCTGGTCGGCGCACCGGTGCTGGCGCGGACGATCTCGCCCGCGGTGCTCGCCGACGACCCGGTGCGCGCGCTCGAACACCTGCCGCTGGTCGCGTACTCGGCCGAGCTGCCGATCGTGCGCCGGTACTGGCGCAGCGAGTTCGGCCGCCGCCCACCGAACCCCGTCGGCGTCCTCGTGCCGGACCTGCGCGCCGTGCTGGCGGCGGTGGTCGCCGGCGCCGGTGTCTCGGCGCTACCCCGCTACCTCGCCGAACCCGCGCTGGCCGCCGGATCGGTCGAACTGCTGCACCACCCGGAGGCCCCGCCGCTCAACACCCTGTACCTGGTCACCCGCGGCCCCCTCTCACCGGCGGCCGACGCCACCGTCACCCACCTCCGTTCCCGCGACTGGGGCGCCCTCTGAGTGCACGCGGGGAGCTTTCGTACTCTTCTGGCGCACGGGGGCGCCCCGCGTGTGGTCAGCGTTGGCGGAGGTCGCGGCGGGAGTGGATGCCGAGCTTGCGGAAGACGTTGCGCAGGTGCGCGTCGACCGTGCGCGGGCTCAGGAAGAGGCGTGCGGCCACCTCCTTCGAGGTGGCCCCGGTCGAGACGAGGCGGGCGATGTGCGCTTCCTGGGCGGTGAGGGTCTCGAAGGCGTCGGCGGAACGGCTGCGTGCCACCTCGCCGGTCGCCTTGAGCTCGTCGGCGGCCCGTTGCGCGAACCCGAGCACACCCATGTCCGCGAATGACTCGTGTGCCGTGCGGAGCTGTGTGCGGGCATCCTTGCGTCGGCCCGCACGGCGCAACCACTCGCCGTAGAGCAGGTGCGCGCGTGCGCGATAAGGCGCAGGACTGCCGGCCTCCACCGCTTCGACGTAGTCGTCTTCGGCACCTGACACCAACGCCCGTGCGCACGCCGTCACGCCACGAGCCCATGCCGTTCCACTGGCCGATGAACGCGCACAAAGCTCCGCCAAAGCGTCAGCAGCGTCCTCACCACACCGCACCGCCGCCTCGATCTGCTCCGGCAACGCCATGCCCGCCAGGTACAGGTCACCCGCATCGACCGCAGCGCGCGCCTCGGCCAGTGCGGCGGGATAGTCGCCACGGGCGTTGTAGAGCACGGACTTCGCCCAGTGGATGTTCGCGACCAGCTGTCCCTTGCCGCGCGCACCGGCGTCGGAGAGCGCGGAGTCGAGCGGGCCGAGCTCACCGCGCCACGCCAGCAGGTGCACCCGCGCGTACGCCGTCGGAGCGTCGCTGAACGCGTCCGCGATCGCCTCCTCCTCGCCCACCAGGGTCGCCGCCGTCGCGAGCTCACCGCGGTGCGTCGCCGCGACCGCCTCCTGGGCCAGGCCGAGTCGCAGCAACCACGGCGAACCGGTGTTCCGGCCGGTCGTGCGCAGCCACCGGGTGATCTCGGCGTGCGCGTCCAGGTCCCACAGCTCGCCGGCGATCATCGTGGCCAGCGCGGGCCGTCGCGTCCACAGCGCGCGTTCGGTGAGCACACGCCGCAGCAACGGCGCCGCCGCTTGATGACCCGAACCGGTGAGCAGCACCAACGCGTCCAGGACGTCCGGTTCGTCTGCCGGCGGCGCCGACCTGGCCTCGGCGAGGACGGTGTCCATCACGCCGTTCGCGCGCCCTACCACCAGTCCCATCTCCAGGGCGTCGAGGAAGCAGTCGCGGGACCACCGCGGGTCGATCGCGGCCAGCCGGTGCGCGGCGCTGAGCATGAGCGCGGGACCGTTCTCCTGGCGCACGAACGCGATCCGGCCGCGCAACAGGTCCGCGCGGGCGTGCTGCACGTCGTCCTGCGGCTCCACCGTGGCCAGCAGCTCGGACGCCGCCGCGGCCGCACCCGCGTCGAGCTCGGCCTGGGGCGCGCAGCGTGCGTTCCGTGCGCGCCACCGGGTCCAGCGACAACGCCGCCGCCCGTGCGAGGAACGCCGCCGACGCCTGCAGCCCGCCCGCGCACCGGCCCGTCCGGCAGCGGCCTCCAGTTCGGCGGCGACCTGGTCGTCGGGCCCTGTCGTCGCCTCGGCCCGGTGCCACGCCTGCGGTCCGGGTCGGTGGTGACCTGCGCCAACGCCCGGTGCGCCGCGCGGCGTTCGGCCGCGCTCGCCGACCGGTAGACGGCGGAGCGCGCGAGCGGGTGGCAGAAGCGGACCTTCGTCGAGAACGTCACCAGGTCACCGGTGTCGACGTCCGCGGACAGCCCGAGCACCTCGGCCGCCGCCCAGAGCAGGCCGGGGTCACCGGTCGCGTCGGCGCTGGCGAGGATCACCAGCTGCCGGCCGGACAGACCGTCCAACCTGGACTGGAAGCCGCGTTCGACCCGGTGCACCACCGACGTGGAGTCCGGCAGCCCGAACCCGCCCTTCGACAGTTCCTTGAGCGCCAACGGGTTCCCGCGCGCCTCGGCCAGCACCCGCTCGTCCGCGACGCCCGCCAGCACCGTGCGCGCGTCGGCGTCGGACAGTCCGGTGATCTCCAGCGACGGCAGCTCGGTCAGCCCTTCGCGTGCCGCGAACACCATCGCGACCGGCTCGGCCGCGATCCGCCGCGCCAGGAACGACAACGCCTTCGCCGACGCGGTGTCCAGCCAGTGCGCGTCGTCCACCACGCACAGCAGCGGCTGGTCCCGCGCGGCCGCGGCGAGCAGGTCCAGCGCGGCCAGCCCGATCCGGAACAGGTCAGGCGCGCCCTCGGCCATTCCGAACGCCACCTCGATCGCGTTGCGCCGCTGCGGTTCCAGCTCGGCGAGATGACCCAGCACCGGCAGGCACAGCTGGTGCAGCGCCGCGAACGGCAGGTCCGTCTCGAACTCCGCCCCGGACGCCTCCACCAGCCGGAACCCCGCCGCCTCCCGGACGTGGCCGAGCAGCGCGCTCTTGCCGATCCCGGCCTCGCCGCGCAGCACCAGCACGCCACCGCTGCCGTCGCGGGCGGCGGCGAGCAGGCCGTCCAGGCAGCGGATCTCGTCGGTGCGGCCGATCAGCGCGGGCATGGCCGAACTCTACGTAACCCGATCACCTACGTAGTTCCTGCCGACGCGAAGGACGGGGTCCTGCGACCAGGGTTGAGCCCGTGACCACACGAACTGCGCCGACGAGGTTCGCCAGGGGCACCGTGCTCGGTGCGGCGACGCTCACGATCATGGCCGCCGCGATCATCGCGCCGAGCCTGCCCGCCATGAGCGACGTGCACGGGGCCGGCGTGCTGGTCCGGCTCGCGCTGACCATCACGTCGCTGGCCATCGCGGTCAGCGCGCCGCTGTCCGGTGTGTTCGCCGACCGGATCGGCCGCAAACCGCTGCTGGTCGGCGCGCTGGTGCTGTACGCGGTCAGCGGCACGGCCGGGTTCTTCATCGGCGACCTGACCGTGCTGCTCGCCAGCCGGGCGGTGCTGGGCCTGGCGGTCGGCGGCGTGATGACGGCGGTCAGCGCGCTGGTCACCGACTGGTTCGAAGGGCCGCGGCGCGCGAAGTTCCTGGGGTTGCAACAGGCCTTCGCGAGCCTCGGCGGGGTGGTGTTCCTGCCGCTCGCCGGAGTGCTGGCCGGGGTCGACTGGCGGGCGCCGTTCTGGCTCTACTCGGTGGCGGCCGTCGTCGCACTGGCCGCGATCGTGGGCCTGCACGACGAGCCACGACCGCACATCGCCACCGCGGAGAAGTTCACGCCACCCGCACGGGCGGTCGGGATCTACGTGCTCGCGCTCGTGGCCACGCTCGTGTTCTACATGGCACCGACGCAGCTGCCATTCCTGCTGGCCGAGCTGCACATCAGCCCCGCGCTGATCGGCGTGGTCATCGCCGGCAGCACGGTCACCAGCGCGGTCGGCGCGTTGCTCACGCCACCCGGCAGGCCGGTCGCGGTCAGTCTCGCCCTGCTCGGCATCGGCTGGCTGCTGGCCGGCACCGGCACCGTCGCGGGCGTCGTCGCCGGGCTGCTGGTCGGCGGGATCGGCGTCGGGCTCGTCGTGCCGCACCTCAACGTCCAGCTCGCCGGCCTGGCCGCACCGCAGCACCGCGGCCGCGTGCTGAGCGGGCTGGTGGCCGGGATCTTCCTCGGCCAGTTCCTCTCACCCCTCGTCGTCGCGCCACTGGTCGCGCTCACCGGTATCGCCGGTGCGTTCGCCTGGACCGGCGTGCTCACCACCCTGGGCGCGATCGCCGCCCTCGTTGTGAAGGAGAAGAAATGATCTACCACGGCAACCGCTTCACGCTGCGTTCCGACGCCTCGCCCGAGCAGGTCGAGGAAGCGCTGGAGAGCCTGCGCAACCAGGGCCGCGTGATCCCGTCGGTGAAGTCGTTCGTCGTCGGCCGCGACTACGGCGGCGAGTTCGAGTGGGGCGCCACGTTCGTCATCGAGGACCTGGAGGGGTACTGGGAGTACCTGATCCACCCGGCGCACCGCAACACCGACCGCGTCGGCCTGCCGCTCGTCGACAAGTTCGTCTCGTTCGACATCACCGACGACGAGGACCCCGAGATCGGCGCGAAGATCGCCGCCCTGCACCAGAAGCGCTACGACAGCGACCCCGAGCTCACCCAGCTCGTGTCCGGCCTCGGCGAGTACACCGGCTCCGCCGCGCCCGGAAAGCACGGTGACGCCTGATGAGCACCACCGCCCAGGCCTGGGAGGACATCTGGAACGGTGACCTGTCCCTGGTGGACGGCACGGTCGCCGAGGACTTCACCTCGCACGCCGCCCCGCTGCTCGGCGGCCCGCCACAGGACTCGGTCGGCAGGGCGAACCTGCACACCTGGGTGAGCGGCGCCCACGAGGCGTTGCCGGGCCTGAGGTTCACCGTCCAGGTGGGACCGATCGCCAAAGGCGACTTCCTGGTGCTGCGCTGGCACGCCACCGCGGGCGCGATTTCGTTCTACGGCACGGACATCCTGCGCCTGGAGAACGGTCTGATCGCTGAGTACTGGGCGAACGCCGACAGCCTGTGGGTCGCCCAGCAACTCGGCCTCGTGACGCTCTAAACGCTGCGCAGCACCGACACGACAATCCCGAGGATCGCCGCGTTGTCCCCGTCTATGACCTCATAGGCGGGGTTGCGCGGTTCCAGGTACACGTGCCCGTTCCTGCGCTGGTAGACCTTGACGGTGGCCTCGTCGTCGATCATCGCGGCGACGATCTGCCCGTTGTAGGCCTCGTGCGCCTGCTGGACCACGACCATGTCGCCGTCGCAGATCGCCGCGTCGATCATCGAGTCACCGCGCACCCGCAACGCGAACACGTTGCTACCGCGGCCGACCAGTCCGCGCGGCAGGCTCAGCACGTCGTCCACGTGCTCGATCGCCGAGATCGGCGAACCGGCGGCGATGTCACCGACGACGGGCACCGGGACCGAGTCGTCCGGCACCGCCGCGGCGCTCGTCTCGTGCAGGAAGATCCGCACGTCCATCGGCCTGGTCACCGAGGAGCCGCGCTTGAGGAAACCCCTGTCCTCCAACGCCGCCAGGTGCCGGGAGACCGAGGAGGACGACCGCAGGCCGACCGCGTCGCCGATCTCGCGGGTGCTGGGGGAGTAGCCGTGCTCGACCACCCAGTCGCGGATGGCGACCAGGATCTTCTGCTGGCGTTCCGGCAGCACCGACGTGTCGAGGTGTTCAAGATCGTCGTAGGTGGTCACCGGCGCAATGGTAGAGGTGGGACCCGCGGGTTCTGCCACGAGTCCCACCCGTCACCCGTTGGTGGAACGGTCAGAAGTCCTCCCACGGCAGCCAGCCGCTCGCGGTGCCGTTGTGCTCTCGGTGCTTCACCTGCCCGCCGACGAGCTGGAAGACCTCCAGGCGCCGCCCGGCGTGACCGACGGCGATCTGCTGGCCGCCGTCACCGAACCGGTTCCACTCCGACCAGCCGCCGGTCTGCCAGCGGTGGTTCAGCTCGGCGTCGTTCAGCGCGAACACCTCGATGCCGTTGTGCAGCCGGCCGACCGCGATCCGCTTCGACATGCCGCCGAAGCCCTCCCACGCCGACCACGCGCCGCCGGCGTTCTCCTGCCAGCGGTGCACGGTGCCCTCGTCGCGGGCCTGGAAGATCTCCAGCCGCCCGTCCGGCAGGTGGCCGAGCGCGATGTCGTTGCCGCCGTCGCCCATCCGGCCCCAGTCCGACCAGGTGCCGTTGACCTGCCAGCGGTGGTGCAGGTCGCTCGCGTTCATCGCGAACACCTCGACACCGCCGGGGATCTGCGCGACCGCGAGCTTCGTGGCCGCCCCGCCGAACGGGTGCCAGCCCTCCGCCCAGCCACCACCGGCCGTGTGCTGCCAGCGGTGCACGATGCCGGAACCGGTCGCGACGAACAGCTCCATCCGCTTGTCCGGCAGCTGCGCGACCACCACGTCGTGGCCGCCGGGGCCGATGTCAGCCCACTGCGACCACTCGCCGGCGTCGTTCTGCCAGGTGTGGACCAGCTTGTCCCCGGTGAGGCCGAAGAGCTCGAACCGGCCGTTGGGCAGGTAGCCCAGCGCGAGCCGGTCGACGGCCCGGTCCTCGCCCGTGAAGGCGAACCACGGCGTCCACGAGCCGTCCTGGTCGCGCCAGCGCTGCCTGATGCCCTGCGGTGTGGCGTGGAAGACCTCCAGCCGGTCGCTGTCGCGGATCTCGCCGACCACGAGCTGACCGGACGCCGTGCTCGGCCGCACCTGCGCCACCTGCTGGCGCGTCCACCACGTGGTGCGCTTGTGCGCGCCGTCCCAGCCGAAGCTGAAGTGGACGTGGTCGGTGTGCGGGCTGGGTCCCGAGTACGGCTGCCAGCCGCGGCTCGCCTGGTTCGCCTGCCAGATCCGGCGGTCCCAGATGATGTACATGATCCCGAACCGGCGGGCGAGCGCGTGCTCGTTGCCGTGCCGGTCGGTGCTGAGCAGCCAGGTCAGCACGTCGTTCGCCCGGTCGCGGTCGCCGGGCGTGTTCACGTTGAACCCGTAGTCGAGCGCGCGGCCCTCCTTGTGCTCGCTCTGCCCGCCCTGCCCGCAGGCGCGGCCGATGCCCCACGGCCGGGTGCCGTACGTGCCCACGAGCATGTTCTTGAAGTCGGTCACGCCCGGCTTGGCCGTCGGGTCGCAGGTCTTCTGCCCGTCGTAGGGCTGGTACCTGTCGATCTCGCGCGGGAAGTCGGGTGTCGGCGGTGCGGCGACCGCGGTGCCGGCGTGGAGCGTGGTGACGGCGGCGAGGGCCACGAGCGCGGCCGTGATGCCTCGTCGGAGCAGCGTTGACACGATGAAGTCCCCCTGGATTCGTTGCGTGTCTTGGTGTTGCTCCGCCAGTGAAGCGGTTTCAGTACGAGTGTGTCAAATAAGAATCCGATTGCTCCGACCTGTTTGGATCATGGTCATGACCTCTTTCTGGACCGGCGAGCGCGTCCGGTTGCGCGGCATCGAACCCGGCGACTGGGAGTCGTTCCGCGCGTTCGACGAGCACACCGACGACATGCGCAGGGCGGGCATGATCGAGCCGCCGTTCTCCGCCGCCCGCCAGCGCGAGTGGGCCCAGGAGGCGTCGCTCAAGCGGCCGCAGGACGACCGGGTGCGGTTCGCGGTCGAGTCGCTCGACGACGGCAGGCTGGTCGGGATGACCTCGACCCAGGAGGTCGACCACCGGGCCGGCCGGTTCTCCTACGGCATCACGATCGGCAACGAGTTCCACCGCCGCGGCTACGCCTCCGACGCCGTGCGGCTGTTGCTGGGGTTCATGTTCGGCGAGCGGCGGTTCCACAAGTGCGAGTCGAGCGTCAACGGCTTCAACGCGCCGTCCATCGCGCTGCACCGCCGGCTCGGCTTCACCGAGGAGGGGCGGCTGCGCGACCACGAGTTCATGGCCGGCCGCCACCACGACGTGGTCTTGTTCGGCATGACGGTCTCCGAGTACGCGGAGCGGCACCCGTTCCCCAGTGAGATCTGACCGTCCCTGAATTGCAACCCTGAGGTTGCACGTCTGCGAGTGATGTGCAACCCTGGGGTTGCAACTGGAGTCCGACGGAGGAGCTTGTCGTGAGCGTGGACCGGATCGAACGCGAGACCCTGATCGAGGCACCGCTGGACCGGGTCTGGCGGCTGGTCACCGAGCCGGGGTTCTGGGTGGCCTCGCAGCCGTCCGGGTCGGCGGTGCCCGGCGAGACGACGCTGTGCGAGAACGAGCAGTACGGCGACTTCCCGGTGCAGGTGGAGACCGTGACGCCGCAGACCTACGTGTCGTACCGGTGGGCCAGCGCGTTCGCCGGCGCCGACCTGACCGCGGACAACACGACGCTGGTCGAGTTCACGCTCGTGCCGGAGGGGGCGGCCGTGCGGGTGAAGGTCGTCGAGAGCGGGTTCGCGGCGCTCGCGGCGCCGGAGGACGTGCGGGCGCAGGCGCTGCGGGACAACACCGGTGGCTGGCCCGAGGTGATGGACGCGTTCAAGAAGAGGGCGGAGAGCTAGCGGCGTGGCGTGGAACGTCGCCGTGGCGTGGAACGTCGCCGTGGGGACTCGCGGTCAGACGGGTGCATCGTGGTGCCGCCCCCGCCCCCGCGGTGGTATGGGGGCGCGGGGGCGGCGCCGTGAGGTGCCCTGCTGAGCGTGAGTCAACCGCCGACGTTCCACGTCACGCCGCTAGGTTAGACGGGTGCCCAAGTCTGCCGACCGTGGTCGCCGCACCCGTGAGCTTCTGCTCGACGCCGCCGCCCAGCTCGTGGGCGAGGTCGGCTGGGGTGCGGTGACCACGCGGCTGGTCGCCGAGCGCGCCGGGGTCAACGCGGCCCTGGTGCACTACCACTTCTCGTCGGTGCCGGACCTGCTGTCAGCGGCGGCGCTGCGGTTCGCCGAGCGGGTGCTGACCGAGTCCGCGGACGTGCTGCGCTCCGCCGATCCCGCCGAGGGGGTCGACCGGATGCTCGCCGACCTCGCCCGCTACACCGGCGCGGACCCTGAGTCGTTGCTGCTCGCCGAGGCGTTGCTCGCGGCGCAACGGCTTCCGGAGCTGCGCACGTCGCTGGCCGCGCTGATCGCGGACTTCCGCACGCGCACCGCCGACTGGCTGCGGGCGGCGGGGGTGCGGGACGCCGATGCGGTCGCGTTGTTGTTGGGCGCGGCCATCGACGGGTTGGTGCTGCACCGCGGGTTGGACGAGTCAGTCGACTTCCGCGCGGTCGCGGGCCCGCTCCGGCGTCTCGTCGCGAGCTGACCAGCGGGGTTCGCCGCCGGCGTCGGTGACCGCGGTCAGCGCCTCGACCAGGCCCGCCCGCCGGTGAGCCGGCATGCGCGCGACGATCGCGCCGATCTCCGCGCGCTGCCGCGTCATCACCTCGTGCACCACCCGGCGGCCCTCGTCGCTCGCCACGACCACGACCTCGCGCTTCGACGCAGGGTTGGGGTGCGCGTCGCACCGTGCCCGAGGCGATCAGCCGGTCGATCATGGGCTTCGCGGTGGAGGGGTTGACCTCCGGCAGGTCCGCGAGCGCGGTGAGCTTCATCGGGCCGCGGCTGTCGAGCAGCACGAGCATCCGCAGCTGCGGCAGCGTGAGCGTCTCCTCGACCGCGGCCAGCGAGCGGGCCGACACGGCGATCAGCAGGCGGGACGCGGTGAGCACCGCGTCGGTCAGGTCGTCGACATCGCTCACCCGCCCAGTTCTGCTGGCTGTTCTGGTGCTGGTGCTTGGCGCGCAACCCGCGTACGCCCAGCCCGACCTGGGCGCCACCCGCAGTGCTAGATTGGGCATATGCCTAAGTCGAATGCCCAACGTGCGTTGGTCGTGGGAGCGGGGATCGCCGGCCTCACCACGGCGTGGTGGCTGGACCGCGCGGGGTGGGACGTCCTGGTGGTCGAGAAGGCGCCTTCGTTCCGCGCGGGCGGCTACATGATCGATTTCTTCGGGCCCGGTCACGAGGTGGCGCGGCGAATGGGCCTGCTGCCGGCGCTGGAGTCTCGGCGCGCGCCGATCTCGTCGGTGACCAGCGTGGACTCGAGCGGGCGTCGTCGTGGAGAGATCTCCACGGCGGCGTACGAGGCCGTCGCGGACGGGGTGATCAGCCTGTTGCGCGGCGACCTGGCGGAGGTGGTCCTGGCTGATCTCGACGTCCCGTTGCGTTGTGGCACAACGGTTTTGGCTGTCAATGACGGCGTGGTGACGTTCGCTGACGGTTCCGTCGACGAGTTCGACCTGATCGTCGGCGCGGACGGGATCCACTCTTCGGTCCGTGAGCTGGTGTTCGGGCCGTCGTCGTCGTTCGTGCGCTATCTGGGGCACCACACGGCGGCGTTCTCGTTCCGGGATCCGGTGCTGAGCTCGCGGATCGGGTACCGGTACCAGATGCTGACCGTGCCGCACCGGATGATCGGCTGTTATGCCGTGCGAGGTGGGGCGGTGGCGGCTTTGATGCTGTACCGGTCGGAGTCGCAGGCGGTGCCCGCTGACGCCGCTTCGGCCTTGCGCGCGCGGTTCGGCGACCTCGGCTGGGTCACTCCCTCGCTGCTTTCCGTTGTGCCTGAAGACGTCTACTACGATGAAGTGTCGCAGGTGGACATGACGACGTGGCATCGCGGCAAGGTGGTGCTGGTGGGCGACGCGTGCGGGGCGGTGTCCTTGTTCGCGGGCCACGGTGCCTCGCTCGCGATGACCGGCGCTCACGTACTGGTGGAAGAGCTTTCCGCTGGTGTGGACGGCGCTTTTGAGCGTTACCAGGCCCGGATGAAGCCCGCGGTCGCGCACACCCAGGAGTTCGGCCGCCGTTTCATCGGTTGGATGGCACCTGCTTCTTCGTGGCGGATCTCGTTGCGCGACATGGCTTTCCGGCTCTCGGGCTGGCCTGTCGTGCGCAACCTCGTCCGCGGCTCCCTCATGCCGGACATCGACGGCGTCCTCACCCGCGCCTAGCGTCGTACCTCTCATGATCGGCGGCATGATGACCGTCTCGGAGGGCACGTTTCCGTTGAAGCGCAACGCTCCGTTGATGGTCAACGGCTCTATCGTTGCCGCGCCGGTGCGCTGGACGGCTCAGCGTGCGGGTGCGTCGATGGACGGCGTCGGCGTGGACGTGACGCGTGGAGGACGGCAAGGTGATCGAGGTGTGGCTGTTCACGGAGGACCCGGCTTCCGAAGACGCGTTCTGGGGCGCCGCGTGACCCGTTCGGGCCGTAACGGTATGTGGCCGTGGCGCGACATGTGTGCATGGCCGCGCCACGGCAGTACCCCGGTGTGATGGTGTCTTCGACGTTCGCCGACCTGGTCGAACACCGCGTCGCACTGATGAAGGCCTTGCACGGCCAGCAACTCCACGCCGTGGCCATGGAGGACGACTCGGCCCGCCTGGTCGACGTGCTCCAGTCGTCGCTGGAGAAGGTGCGCGACTCCTCGGCTTACGTCGTGGTGATCAGTCGCCGCTACGGCTCGATCCCGGCCGGGCACGACCTTTCGCTCACCCACCTGGAATTCCGCGAGGCCGTCCGGCTCGGCCGGCCGATCCTGGTGTTCGTGATGGGGCCGCGGCACGCGCTCACCGAGGCGGATGTCGAGCTGGACGCGGAGAAGCGGAAGAAGCTGGAGGCGTTCCGGGAGGAGGCGAAGCTCGCGGGCGGTGCGATCCATCGGGTCTACAAGGAGTTCAACGACCTGGCGGAGTTCTCACTGGCCGCCACGCAGTCGGTGGCCGAGCTGCGCCGCATGCTCGACGGCCCCGGGCAGCCGCGCCCGTCGTCGGAGCCGGGCATCCCGGTTCCTCCCGCGTTGTACGCCCAGCCGCGCTACCTGGGGTCGCACGCGTTCGTCGGGCGGGAGGCGCAGCTGACGACGTTGAGCGACTGGGCAGGGCCGTCGGACCCGCACACCGTGCTGCTGTTCGAGGCGATCGGCGGGACCGGGAAGAGCATCCTGACCTGGGAGTGGGTGACCCGGCACGCGTCAGGTGTGCGCGGTGACCGGGCGGGGACGTTCTGGTACTCGTTCTACGAGGCCGGTGCGGTGATGGCGGACTTCTGCCGCCGGGCGCTGGCGTACATGACCGGACGGCCGCTGGCGGACTTCGAAGCGAAGAAGCAGCTGGAGCTCACCGAACTACTGGTGCAGCAACTGGTCGCACAACCGTGGCTGCTGGTCCTCGACGGCCTCGAACGAGTGCTGGTCGCCTACCACCGGCTGGACGCCGCGCACGTGCACGACGAGAACGCGGGCGCCTCCGGCGACAACCCCTGCACCTCCATCCGGCCGGATGACGACGACCTGCTGCGGGCCCTGGTGACCGCGGCGCCTTCGAAGATCCTCATCACGTCCCGGCTGATCCCGAACGTCTTCCTCAACCGGGCTGGTCAGCTCATCCCCGGCGTCTGGCACGAACGCTTGCCAGGGTTGCGGCCGTCGGACGCGGAAGCGCTCCTGCGTTCCTGCGGTGTGTTCGGTGACTCGGCTGCCATGCGGAACTACCTGCAGCTCCACTGCGACTGCCACCCGCTGGTGATCGGCATCATCGGCGGCCTGGTGAACGACCACCTGCCCGCCAGGGGGGATTTCGACCAGTGGTCGACCGATCCCAGAGGTGGCGGCGGCCTGGTCCTGGGTGGTCTTGACCTGGTGCAGAAGCGCAACCACATCCTGCGGGCCGCACACGCGGCTCTGCGGGATGCCAGCAGGCAGCTGCTCTCGACCTTGGCGTTGTTGTCGGAATCGGTCGACTACGAGACGCTCAGCGCTCTCGGGGCGGGATTGGACGAGGACCTCACCACCACGGTGACCGATCTGGAACGACGAGGACTGCTGCAGTACGACAAGCAGACGCGTGACTACGACCTGCACCCGGTTGTCCGAGCGGTGGCTGCCAGCGGTGTCGCGATGGCGGAGAAGCAGGTGCTCGGGCAGCGCGTGGTCGACCACTTCTCCAGCAGGCGCGCCGGCCGGCACGCCGAGGTGACCTGTCTCGCCGACCTGCGCGACGACCTCACCGTGGTGCGCACGCTGCTGCAGATGGGCAAGACGCACATGGCCTATGCCGCTCTGGCGGGAGATCTGCTGCGCACCATGTCGAACGGGCTGGAAGCCCGGCCGGAGGTGCTGGCCACCATCAAGCCCTTCTTCCCGGAGGGGTGGAGCGGGCCGGCCGCCGGGTTGATGGACCACCAACGCGTCTACCTGGCCGTTGCCGCCGGGACCGCTCTGCACTACCTGGGAGAGTCCGAAGAAGCGTTGCCGGTGATGGAGAGCGTGGTGCAGTGGGAGCTGCAACGGGGCGACGGGGAAGCCGTCGCCCACCACCTCGCGAATCTCGCCGTGTCGCTCGAGCGGTTGAACAAGTTCGCACTGTACCGGCGAGCCGCGTGGTTGTGCCTCGATCTCGCGGAGGTGCTGGACGTGCCTTACGTGAGGTACACGGCGAACTCGATCGCGTTCAGCTGGCTCGTCGACGCCGGCGAGGTGCTGGAAGCGGAGGAGATGTGGGCGCGTCTCACCCGGTCTGCTTCGCATGCGCTGTTGCGCGGCGAACTGCTGGAGTACGCGAAGTTGCTGGTCTGGAAGGGAACTGCCGCGGGGCACGACATCGCGATGGCTGAGGCCAAGGCGCAGCAGGACGGCAACCGGCTCCTGCTGCGCAAAGCCCGCCGCATCCGGGGCATCTGGTGCGCGCAGCGGGGAGAGTGGGCGCAGGCCGCACAGGAGTTCGGCGAGGCGGTGTCGATGGCACGCGTGGTGGGTCTTGCCGACAGCCTGAGCGAGACGTGGTTCGCACTCGCCCGGTTCCACCTGGGCGAGTTGCCGCTGCCGGTCGACCAGGCCGCGGAACTGGCGTCGGCGCGTCGGCCGGCGCACCTGCCGCTCGCCAGGTTGTGGCTCGCCATCGGTGACCTGCCCCGCGCGACCGAGCACGCGCTCACCGCCCACCGGTACGCCTGGGCCGACGGTGAGCCGCACGTCCGGCGGTTCGAGCTGCGGCAAGCCGAGGAACTGCTCACCGAGATCGGTGCCCCCGTCCCCGTGCTGCCGCCGTACGACCCCGCCGAGCACCCGAAGGAGCCGTGGGAGGAGCAGGTCGAGGGGCTCATCGCCAAGTTGCGGGCCGCGAAGTCGTAACGGAGTCGCGCGTCCTGACACCCGAACGGCGTAGATCACGCCAGACTGAACCCCGTGGATCGCAATCGCAGGTGGACGGACAAGGGCGAGGCCATCGGGCACGGCGTGAGCTGGCTCGCGCGGTGGAGTCTGCGGGTCGCGCTGGCCGCTCTCGGCTTCTGGATGCTGGCGTGGCTGGTCGGCAAGCTGTGGGTCGTGGTGATGCCGGTGTTGCTGGCCCTGCTCATCACGACGGTCCTGTGGCCGCCGGCGCGGTGGCTGATGTCGAAGGGGCTCAACTCGGCCCTGGCGGCGACGATCGTGCTGGTCGGCGGGCTGGTCGTGCTGGGCGGGGTGGTGGCGGCGATCTCGTCGTCGATCGCCTCGGGGGTGCCGGAGATCGCGCGGAGTGCGCAGGACGCGGTGCAGCAGGCGCAGAAGTGGGTGGCCGGGCCGCCGTTCAACCTCAAGGACACCGATCTCGACCGGTTGATCGACCAGGGCGTGCAGCAGGTCAAGGCCAGCATCGGGTCGATCGCCAACGGGTTGCTGACCGGGGCCGGTGCGGTCGGGTCAGGGCTGGTCACCGGGCTGGTGGCGTTGCTGCTGGCGTTCTTCTTCGTCAAGGACGGGATGCGGTTCACGCCCTGGTTGCGCGGACTGGTCGGGGAGCGGGCCGGTGCGCACCTCACGACCGTGCTGGAGCGGGTGTGGGCGACGCTCGGGAGCTTCATCCGCAGCCAGGCGGCGGTGAGCCTGATCGACGCGGTGCTCATCGGGGCCGGGTTGCTGATCCTCGGGGTACCGCTGGCGGTGCCGCTGGCCGCGCTCACGTTCCTCGGCGGGTTCATCCCGATCGTGGGTGCGTTCATCGCCGGTGCGCTCGCGGTGCTGGTGGCGCTGGTCAGCAACGGGCTGACGACGGCCATCATCATGCTGGTCATCGTGGTCGTGGTGCAGCAGGTCGAGGGCAACGTGCTCCAGCCGATCCTGCAGTCGCGCGGGCTGCGGTTGCACGCGGCGGTGGTCCTGCTCGTCGTCACGGCCGGTACCAGCATCTACGGGATCGCGGGCGCGTTCTTCAGCGTTCCGGTCGCGGCGGCGGTGGCCGTGGTCATGCGCTACCTGGGCGAGGTGATCGAGGCCCGCTCGGTCGCGCCCGTAATGGACACGTCACAAGTTGACGGGGATGAACCCGGCAAGCCCGAACGTTCTCCTGAGTGAACACCGATGAGCAGAGGAGAACCACAGTGACGGAGAAGGCTGTTCTCGCGGGCGGCTGTTTCTGGGGCATGCAAGACCTGTTCCGCCGCCACCCCGGCGTCGTCTCCACGCGCGTCGGCTACACCGGCGACCCCAGCACGCCCAACGCGACCTACCGCCGCCACGGCAACCACGCCGAGGCGATCGAGATCGTGTTCGACCCGGCGCAGCTGAGCTACCGGCAGGTGCTCGAGTTCTTCTTCCAGATCCACGACCCGTCGACCCGCGACCGCCAGGGCAACGACATCGGCGCGAGCTACCGGTCGGCGATCTTCTTCGAGACCGACGAGCAGAAGCGCGTCGCCGAGGAGACGATCGCGGACGTCGACGCGTCCGGCAGGTGGCCGGGCAAGGTCGTCACCGAGGTCACGCAGGCGTCGGACTTCTGGGAGGCGGAGCCGGAGCACCAGGACTACCTGGAGCGCTACCCCAACGGCTACACCTGCCACTACGTCAGGCCGCAGTGGCAGCTCGGCGAGAAGTAGAGATCGTCGCGCTGCACGCGTCCGCCGTGCACGCCTACGAGGGCCGTCCGTCGGACGGCCCTCGTCCCGATCCGGGGCCCGTCCGGCGTGACCACGTCGAGGTGCGCGCGAAGCTCGGGATCGTGGGGGACCGGTACTTCAACCGCCCGGCGCACCGCAACGCGGCGGTCACGTTCCTCGCGGCCGAGTCGCTGGACCCGTGGCCGGTCGACCCGGTGGTGGCGCGCAGGAACGTGGTCGTCCGCGGGTTCGACGTGGACGCGCTGCCCCGCGGCGCCGTGTTCAGCCTGGACAGCGGGGACGGGCCGGTGCGGTTCGAGGTGCACCGGCCGGCGAACCCGTGCGCCTGGATGAACGCGGTCATCGCGCCCGGCGCGTTCAAGGCGTTGCGCGGCAAGGGCGGCAAGCGCTGCGTGCCGCTGGACGACGGGGTGCTGCGCGCCGGGACAGCGGTGCTCGACATAGTGAGCGCATGACATGGTTGTCCCGCAAGCCGGCGATCATCACCGCGATCAGCCTCGTCGTCGTGCTCACCGCCGCCGTCGTGCTGTGGAACGTCAGCAGCTCACGCACGTTCCAGTTCTTCGGTGAGCTGGTGCACCGGGTGGACACCGGTGAGAAGGTCGTCGCGCTGACGTTCGACGACGGGCCGGACCCGGCCGGTGCGCAGCAGGTGCTCGACATCCTGGCCGAGAAGGACGTCGAGGCGACGTTCTTCGTCATGGGCCGCGACCTGGAGAAGCACCCGGAGCTGGGCCGCCGGATCGCCGACGCCGGGCACGAGCTCGGCAACCACACCTTCTCCCACGAGCGGATGGTCGGCGTGACGCCGGGCTTCGTGGCGAAGGAGGTCGAGGACACCGACGCGCTGATCCGCAAGACCGGCTACCGCGGTGACATCCACTTCCGGCCGCCCAACGGCAAGAAGCTCTTCGTGTTGCCGTACTACCTCAAGCAGCACAACCGGACCACGGTGATGTGGGACGTGGAGCCGGATTCGGCGGCAGCTCCGGGCAAGGACCAGCTCGTCAGCGAGACGCTCGCGCAGACGCAACCCGGCTCGATCATCCTGCTGCACCCCATGTACGCCGGGCGGGACCAGACGCGGCAGGCGCTCGGGCCGATCATCGACGGGCTGAAGGAGCGCGGTTTCCGGTTCGTCACTGTCTCCGCGCTCCTCCGCGAGGCCCCACCGGCGTCCTAGATCAGGTCGGCGAGCTCGACCCGGCGCAGGAACTCGCTGCGCACGCGGTCGGCCACCTTGTTCACGACCTCGGCGCCGTCGTCGGACGGGTCGACGTGCACGCGGAACGGCGGCTTGGCCGCGCCCACCACGTCCACGATCGCGTCCGCGACCGCGCCGACGTCCGCCCACGACGGTTCCAGCTCGGCCAGCCGGGCGCCGACCTGGTCCATCAGGCCGGGGTAGAGCTCCTCGTAGGCCTGCGCGGTGCCGGTGTCGGCGGGCGTGCCGCTGTGCGCGAAGTGGTTGGTGCCGTGGGTGAACGCGCCCGGCACGACGATCGTGGTCTCGATGCCGAACCGCAGCAGCTCGGCCCGGTAGCTCACGGCCACCGCGTCCATCGCCGCCTTGGCCGCGAAGTACGGCGCCAGGTACGGGGGAGTGCCGCCGCGGGTCGAGCTGCTGCCGACCCACACGACGTGCCCGGAGCGCTGCCCGCGCAGGTGGGGCAGCGCGGCGCGGTTGACCCGCTGGGTGCCGAGCACGTTGGTGTCGTAGAGCTGCGCGTACTGCTCCGGCGTGAACGCCTCGGCCGGGCCGGTGACCATGTGGCCGGCGCTGTGCACGACCACGTCGAGGCGGCCCTGCTCGGCGACGACCAGCGCGATCGCCGCGTCGGCCGACTCCTGCGACAGCACGTCTAGGTCGACGGCGTGCAGGTCGGCGTCGTGCTCCTGGGCGAACGCCCCGAGCTCGGCGACGGCGGCGGCGTTGCGCCCGGTGGTCTCGCGCATGCCCGCGTAGACGGTGTGCCCGGCCAGGCCGAGCCTGCGCACGGTGAGCGCCCCGAACCCGCTGGACGCGCCGGTGACGACGATGACCTCGCCTGGCCGCTCCTCGCCCATCAGATGATGCCTCCGTTCGCACGCACGACCTGGCCGTTGATCCAGCGGGCGGGACCCGCCAGGAAGGAGATGACCTCGGCGATGTCGTCGGGCGTGCCGATTCGCTCGAGCGGCGCCTGCTTCGCGAGGTTGTCGATCGTCGCCTGGTCCTTGCCGTCGAGGAACAGGTCGGTGGCCGTGGGGCCGGGCGCGACGACGTTGACGGTGACGTCCCGGCCGCGCAGTTCGCGGGCCAGCACCAGGGTCAGCGCCTCGACGCCGCCCTTGGACATGGCGTAGGCGCCGTACTGCGGGAACCGCAGGCCCACCACCGAGGACGAGATGTTCACGAGCGCTCCACCGGAACGCAGCCGGCGCGCGGCCTGCTGCGCGACGACGAACGTGCCGCGGGCGTTGGTGCGCATGATCTTGTCGAACGTGTCGAGGTCCATGTCCGCCACCGTGCCGAGCGGCATGATGCCGGCCGAGTTCACCACCACGTCGACACCACCGAAGGTCTGCTCGGCGAGGTCGAACACCGCCGCGACGGCCTTCTCGTCGGCGACGTCGGCCTGAGCCGCAACGGCCTGACCGCCCTTCGACGTGATCTCCGCGACCGCCTTGTCGGCCTCCGCCTTGTTGCCGGCGTAGACGATGACGACGGCCTGCCCGTCCGCGGCGAGGCGCTCGGCGGTGGCCCGTCCGATACCCCGCGATCCGCCGGTGACGACTGCAACGCGCGTCATGTCGATTCTCTCAACTGCTGTTTCCGTTGATAACGCAATCAATGTATCACTGATACCGAATCAGTGCTACCCCTGATGTGTTACCGTCGTTACATGGACACGCGGGAGCGTCTGGTGAAGGCGGCGGCCGACCTGTTGATCGAGGGCGGCAAGGAGGCCGTCTCCACGCGCGCGGTCGCGTCGGCGGCAGGTGTGCAGGCACCGACGCTGTACCGGCTGTTCGGCGACAAGGACGGTCTGCTCGACGCCGTGGCCGCCCACGGCTTCTCCGACTACCTCGCGACCAAGCACGCGATGGGCGCGAGCGACGACCCGGTCGACGACCTGCGCCGCGGCTGGGAGCTGCACATCGGCTTCGGCCTCGCGCGCCCGGCGTTCTACCTGCTGATGTACGGCGAGCCGCGCAAGCGCGCGGCACGCCTGGAGGCGGACGCGATGCTCCGCGACATCATCAGCCGGATCGCCTCGGCCGGCCGCCTGACGGTGCCGGTGGAGCAGGCGGCGCAGTTCGTGCACGCGGCCGGGATGGGCGTGGTGCTGGCGCTGATCGCGACGCCGGAGCAGGAGCGCGACCTGGGGCTGATCACGTTCTCGCGGGAGCAGGTGATCAGGGCGATCACGTCGGAGGCGTCGCCGGAGGGGGCGAGCGACATCCCGAGCCGGGCGATCGCGTTGAAGGTGGCGCTGGAGGAGGAGCCGCCGCTGATGCTGTCGCCGGCGGAGCGGGCGATGCTGGCGGAGTGGCTGGACCGGGTGGCCAAGTAGTCGTGGAACGCGCGCACCCCTCGTCTCGGCGTGCCGGACGAGGGGTGCGTGGTGCCGCGGTGCTCAGGCGTTCGGGTCGAACGGGATCCCGGCCGGCTTCGCCTGACCGAGGTTGTGGTTGAACGCGCTGTCCTTGATCGCCAGTGACGCGCTGCCGAAGTTCGCGTTCACCAGGACGTCCCGCACACCGGCCGGGAACCGGTCCCAGCTCACCAGGTCCGGGTACTGGTAGACGCCGTAGTGGTTCTCGGCCTGCTCACCGGCGCCCGCGAGGCGGAAGCAGTGCGTGCTGGCGCCGTCCTTGTGGTAGATGATCTTCGGGTGGGTGCCTTCCCACTGCACGTTCGCGCGCGGGTGGGTCTTGTACTTGCCGTGCTCCGAGGTCGAGACGTACTGGGCGACACCGTTCTGCACCCAGACGACCACGTGCTCGATGTCGTGGCGGTGGCCGCAGCAGTCCCAGCCCGGCACGGCCTGGTCCTTCTCGAAGTACAGGTCGTACAGGTAGGCACACCAGCCGTTGTTGCACTTGGAGCGGCTGTAGGAGTTGGTGTTGTCCAAGTCCCACTGGTCGTGGCAGTTGCCGTTCAGTGCGCCCGAGTTCTTCAGGCCGGGCGCGACCTGGCCGGTCGGCGAGATCGCCGGGGTCGGGTAGCAGCCGTCACCGTCGTAGTCGAACGCCGGCTGCCACTTGCCGTCCTCCGCGGTGAAGTTGGCGGGGATGGCCTGCGGCGGGTCGGCGAGTGCGATGCCGGGGAACAGGGTGGTGATCAGGAGCGCGCCGGCCAGTGCGGCTAGGAGCTTCTTCCTCAACAGGGGCCTCGATTCCGGGTGCAGGGGAGAGGCTTGCGAGGCAGACGGTGGTACATGAACGGCGTTCACGTCTAGGTCGTTCGCCAAAACTTCCGGGATCCGGTCGGAGTTGATCGACGAACGTTCACCTGTGCGGCTGAACCGGCCTTGGAGCGCAGCCTGAGGCTGACCGGTGCCCGTGGAACACACGAATGCCCCTGTCCAGCCGGGACAGGGGCATTCGCGCGACAAGAGGATCAGTCGGTACCGGACTCCATCGCCGCCGCGTCCAGCAGCGCGTCCGCCTCCGACACCTCACCGCGCGACGCGATCGCCTCGGCGCCGCCGTCCGGCACGTCGCCGATCAGCTTCGTCGGCTCGGCCTGGGCGGAGATGAGCGCGGACTGGCGGGTGCCGACCATGCCGAGGCCCGCGAAGAGCTCCAGCTTGGCGCGCGAGTCGGCGATGTCGAGGTTGCGCATGGTCAGCTGGCCGATGCGGTCGACCGGGCCGAACGCCGAGTCCTCGGTGCGTTCCATCGACAGCTTGTCCGGGTGGTAGCTGAAGGCCGGGCCGGACGTGTCGAGGATCGAGTAGTCGTCGCCGCGGCGCAGGCGGAGGGTGACCTCGCCGGTGACCGCCGAGCCGACCCAGCGCTGCAGGGCCTCGCGCAGCATGAGCGACTGCGGGTCGAGCCAGCGGCCCTCGTAGAGCAGGCGGCCGAGCTTGCGGCCCTCGATGTGGTAGGACGCGACCGTGTCCTCGTTGTGGATCGCGTTCACCAGGCGGTCGTAGGCGATGTAGAGCAACGCCATGCCCGGCGCCTCGTAGATGCCGCGGCTCTTGGCCTCGATGATGCGGTTCTCGATCTGGTCGGACATGCCCAGACCGTGGCGGCCGCCGATCGCGTTGGCCTCAAGCACGAGGTCGACGGAGCTGCCGAACTCCTTGCCGTTGATGGTGACCGGGCGGCCCTGGTCGAAGCCGATCGTCACGTCCTCGGCGGCGATCTCGACCGACGGGTCCCAGAACTTGACGCCCATGATCGGCTCGACGATCTCGATGCCCTCGTTGAGCAGCTCGAGCGACTTGGCCTCGTGGGTCGCGCCCCAGATGTTCGCGTCCGTGGAGTAGGCCTTCTCGACCGACGACCGGTAGGGCAGGTCGCGTTCCAGCAGCCACTCGGACATCTCCTTGCGGCCGCCGAGCTCGGTCACGAACTCCGCGTCCAGCCACGGCTTGTAGATCCGCAGCGACGGGTTCGCGAGCAGGCCGTAGCGGTAGAACCGCTCGATGTCGTTGCCCTTGTAGGTGGAGCCGTCGCCCCAGATCTGCACGTCGTCGTCGAGCATGGCGCGCACGAGCATGGTGCCCGTGACCGCGCGGCCGAGCGGGGTCGTGTTGAAGTACGCGCGGCCACCGGAGCGGATGTGGAACGCGCCGCACGCCAGCGCCGCGAGCCCTTCCTCGACGAGCGCCGAGCGGCAGTCGACGAGGCGGGCGATCTCCGCGCCGTACGTGCTGGCGCGGCCGGGGACGGTCTCGATCTCGGGCTCGTCGTACTGACCGATGTCCGCGGTGTACGTGCAGGGCACCGCGCCCTTCTCACGCATCCACGCGACCGCGACGGAGGTGTCGAGACCACCGGAGAAGGCGATGCCGACGCGTTCGCCGGCGGGAAGTGAAGTGAGCACCTTGGACACGACAATGATTATGCACGACTGTGTATGAACATGCACACCGGGGGTCGCTGTTAGCTGTGCCTCAAGCCGACGCCGACGCGTTGATCACCTCCACCACCGGCTCGACCCCCGTCTCCGTCAGCGCCCGCAGCACGTAGTGGTCCATCGTGCGCGGCTGCAGGAACAACGGGATGTCGTCAACCGACCCGCCCGGCAGCACCACCGGGAGCATCCTCCTGGTCCAGTTCGGGCGGTCGGAGTGCAGCAGCTCACGCAGGATCCCCATCTCCGACCGGCCACCGAGGTTCCTCGCCGGGTCACCGCCCGCGTCGCCGACGATGCGGCACATCGGTGAGGCGACCACGACCACGTAGTCCGCGGTCGGCACCCGGTTGAGCATCCACTGGTACCAGTCGCGCCGGACGTGCGGGTAGTACTGGTCGAGGTGCACGTTGAGGCCCCTGGCCCGCAGCAGGTCGGCGAACGCCCGGACGTCCCGCTTGTGCTCGTCCGAGTCGTGCATGTAGCTCACGAACACGTCCGAACCGCGTTGCCGCACCGGCTCCAGCTGGTCACCGCGGTGCGGTTGCAGGGCCTCCAGCTCGTCGTCGAGCCTCGTCAGGAACCACGTGCCGAGCGCGAGGTCGTCCGCGAGCGGCCCGCTCCCGGTGGTCAGGCGGTCACCGAGTGCGGCGCGCAGGTTCTCCACGACGATCGCGGTACCGCGGCGCATCACCCGCACCGCGGGGACGATCACGTCCGGCGTCCACCGGGCCCGCGCCACGGCGCGGTCCCGCAGGAACACCCGGATCTGGTACCGCAGCTTGGCCGCGTGCATCAGGTGCCTGGCCAGCGGCGTGAGCTCGCCGTCGCCGGTCGTCCACACCAGCCGGTCCACGCGGCGTTCCTGGTCGGCCGAGGCCACCACGACGAGGCGCCGCACCACCCGGTCGTCCCTCGGCGGGCTGGTCTCCCAGACCTTCACGACCCCGTCGGGCACCGTGACCCGGTCGGGCCGGCGTGACCAGCCGACGGTCCCGCCGCCGGGCACCGCAGACCGCAGCGCACCCTCCAGGTCGTTTTCGCCGGTGCTCAGCGCCAGCAGGATCCGCGTTTCCCCGAGCACGCCGTGCGACGGCCGGCCCAGCGTGGCGAGGTCGTTCTCCAGCTCCACCCACGTCCGTGCGCAATCGCGGTCGCGCGGAGGCGCCATCATCACCGCCAGCGACAGCACGTCGTGCTCCACCCGCACCGATGCCTGCCACACCTCCTCGGCGGCTCGCTGCCGGGCCGCCAGCAGTCCGGTGCCCTCCCGCACGTCGACGCCCACCCCGAGGCCCGGCACGGCCTCGGTGAACCCCAGCTCGTCGCCGAGCACGCGCCACGCCTCGTCGAGCCACGCCCGGCCGTCCGCGGCGTGCGGGCCTTCCAGCGGCACGTGGAAGTACGCGAGCAGAGCGGGGGCGATCACGCGTCCTCCTCCGCCTCGTCCGGCAGCAGCGTGTGCACGAGCTCGTTCGCCCGGTCGCGCACCCTGGGGGTGGGCTCCTCCGGCTCCTGGCCCAGCTTCTCGCTCACCCGCCTGGACAACAGCTCCAGCTCGTAGAGGACCTTCTCCACGGCGGCGGTGTCGCCTGCCGCGTGCGCCTTCTGCAACGCGGCCAAGGCTTCCTCGAAACGCTGCCACGTCGTGGGTGTGCGGCGGCTGCCGAGCATCCACCGCACCTGTGCGGCGACATCGTGCAGCAACTCCTGGTCGATCGTCACCGCAACATCATCGGCACCGCCACCGCCGTGCAGCGGGCGACCGCGTGGCAGGTACCTGTCCCAGGCAACTTGTTGCCAGGCGGTGTGCGCGCATGCGGGGTTACCGTCGGCCCGGGAAGAGGCACGAGGGGGGACCGCTGAACGACGACGAGCTGACCGCCCGGCTCGAGGCCGCGCTCGACGCGGCGCAACGCAGGAGGGGCGTCGAGTCCACCGAGGACAGCAGGCGCGCGGTCGCCGCACTGCGCGAGGTGCGTGCCGCCATCGCCGCCGACCACCCGCTGCGAGTGGTGGTCGCGGCCGGTCTGGGGCCGCAGCTGGCGTTGGACGCGCTCGCCGAGTCCGGTGAGTCCGAGCAGGTGCTCGCCGAGGCCGCCGAAGAGCTCGAGCTCGCGCTGCACCACGACTCCGAGGACGTCGTCCTGCGCCACCACCGCGCAGTCGTGGCCGCACTGCGCTACCTGATGTGGTCGGGCCCGGACGAGGACTTCGAGACCGCGCACGCGGAGTTCACCGCCCTGCTCGAGCTGCCGGACTACGTGGCACTGGCGGGTGATCTCGCGCGGCTGATGCTCATCCAGCTCCGCACCGCGACCCTGCGCCCGCGGGACGACCGCAGGTACACCGGGCAGATGACGGAGGCCGACGCGCTCAGGTTCATGTCGCACGCCCGGAGGCTTCCGCCGGTCGTGGCGGCGTCGGCGTTCGAGGACATCTCGCGGCACCTGGCCCAGCTGTCCGACCGCGCCACCGCCGACGAGCTCGGGGTGCTCGCCGCCCTCTCGACCACCATGTCGCCCTTGCTCCGCGGGCAGCGTCAGGACCGTGCCGAGGCGCTCGACGAGGCGATCGCGCAGGCGCGGGACGGCCTCGCCGGTGCGGCCGACGGGCTCGACCGCGCGCTGCACGCGGTGGTGCTCGTCGGGCTCCGGCACGAGAAGGCGCGGAACACCGGGGACAACGCGGACCGGATGGCCGCGGTGGCCGCGGCGAAGGACGCCGAGGGGATGCTGCGGGACGACCTCCCACTCGCCTGGCTGCTGCGCAAGATGATCAGCAGGACCACCCTCGAGCACGACCGCTCCGCCGTGGGCCCCGGTGAGGTCGCACGGGAGATCGCCGTCGTGCGCGAGGTGCTGCGCCAGCCGGACCTGCCCGATCCGGAGCGCGCCAGGACCTTCGTCTCGTTCGTCGCGGTCATGGCCGCCCGGGTCGGCCGCTCCGGTGACCGGGCCGGCATGGCGGAGCTGCGCGAGTTCATCGAGCAGGAGAGCTCCCACGTCCCGGACGAGGGCCTGCGGCACCTGGCCCTCGGGATGCTCGACGTGCTGGACAGCGTGCTCACCGAGGACCCGGACGCCACGACGGCCGGCCTGGCGAGCCTGGAGGAGGCGGCTCGCGCGCTCCCACCGGAGCACAGGGCCTATCCGATGATCAAGCCCTTCATCGCGATGGCGCTCGGGTTGCGCGCCGTCGGCGGGCGCAGCCTCGCCGACCTGGAGACGGCTCACGGGCTGATCGAGTCGGCGCAGGACGGCTTCCAGGAGCACAGCGGCGCGCCGGTGAGGCTCGGCAGGCTCGGCCTCCTGCTGTCGTCGCTGCGGTACGGCGACCCGAGCGCCGCGAAGATCGACGAGGCCCTCGCCCAGGCACGCGGGCTGACCGAGGAGGACCTCCACGGCACCGACCTCGACATGGGCGAGGTCATCAACACCCTCGAGTACGCGAAGGAGATGTCGCAGTCCTTCGGCAAGCCGATCACGCCACCGGCCCAGCTCGGACCGCGAACGGGGTACTGGGACACCCGCCACGACGAGGTGACCGAGGCGAGTGCCTTGGTGCACAACGGGTTCGCCGGCAAAGACGTGGACATGCTCGACCGCGGCATCGCCCTGCTGCGCGCCCAGGCGACCACGAACCCGCGGGACCACATCCGCCAGCTCATGCTCGTCGGGATCGCCCACATGTTCCGCTACCTGGTCACCACGAGGCTCGCGGACCTCGACGAGACCGTCGGACAGATCGAAGCGGCCGTACGGCTCGTCGACCAGACCGACGCGTCGGACGCCGCGGGCGTGCACTACCAGCTCGGCAGCGCACTGCACCTGCGCGGCAACCGGCGGTTCGACCGCGCTGACCGCGCCCGCGCGGCGGAACACGGCGTCCTCGCCCTCAAGGCGCGGTCGAGCGAGGTGCTGCTGCAGTCCAACGCCGACCACGCACTGGCCACCGCGCAGGGCGCGACCGGCGAGGCGGTGACCGTCGTACAGTGGTGCCTCACGGCTGAGCGCAACGACCTCGCGGTCCAGGCGCTGGAGCTCGGCCGGGCGCTCGTGCTGCACTCGGTCAGCACCGAGTCGTCCATCCCGGACATGCTGCGCGCGGCCGGCCACCCCGTCCTCGCCGAGCGCTGGGCGGTCGAAGCGGCAGCGGAGGACCAGCGCCTCGTGCCGTCGGACCTGCGGTTCCAGGTGCTCGCCGCCCTGGCCGGCACCAAGGTCGAGTCGCGGTTGCTGCGCCCGCCGGCACTGGAGGAGATCCGTGCGGCCCTCGCGCGCACCGGCAGCCAGGCGTTGATCTACCTGCTGCCGGCGGTGTCCTGGCAGCCGGGGTTCGCACTGGTGGTACCCGTGGACGGGGACGTGCGGCACCTCCCGCTGCCGAACCTGCGTTCCGGGGCCGTGCAGGCGTTCGAGGAGGCGCGCCGCACCCTGATCGATCCGTCGGCGGCGGACGACGAGCGCTGGCGGGACGCGGTGTCCTCGATGTGCGACTGGTCCTGGCGCGCGGTGCTGGGGCCGTTGCTGGAGCAGCTGCGCGGCCTGCCCAGGATCGTGCTCGTCCCGGTGGGCGAGCTGAACGCCGTGGCCTGGCACGCCGCCCGGCGCCAGGTCGGTGGCGAGAACCGCTACGCCTGCCAGGACGCGGTCATCACCTACGCCGCGTCGGCCAGGCAGTTCGTCGACGCGGCACGCCGTGCCCGCAGGCCGGTCGAAGCGGCAGTGGCGCTCGTACGGGTGGGGGACCGGTCGCTGTACTGGGCACCGACCGAGACCGCGGCCGTGCGCGACCACTCCTACCCGGACGCGACCTGCGTGGAGGACGACGTGCGGCCCGAGGAGGTGCTCGGGCACCTGCCGAGCGATCTGCGGCCCGGTGCGTCGGTGCTGCACCTGACCTGCCACGCTTGCCACGCCACGCCGGCCGTCGACTCGCACCTCGTGCTCGACGGCGGCGAGGTGCTCCCGGTGCGGGACGTGCTGCGGCAGGCGAGGAACCGGCCGGTGGACGCGGAGGGCGGGCTGGTCGTGCTCGCCTCGTGCGCCAGCGACCTCACCGACTCGACGCAGGACGAGGCGCTCACGCTCGCGACCGCGTTCCTCGCCGCCGGTGCCACGGGCGTGGTCGGCGCGCGGTGGCCGATCGTGGACCTGACGACCACGTTGTTCGTGGTGATGTTCCACCACTACCTGACGCGCGGCTACGAGGACCCGGCCCTCGCCCTGCGCGCCACCCAGCTCTGGATGCTCAACCCGAAGCGGCGCGTGCCTCCCGGCGTCCCGCGGGCTCTGGCGCGCCGCGCCCGGTTCTCCCACCTCGACGACGCCGGCAACTGGGCCGCCTTCACCTACCAGGGAAGATGAGATGAACACCAAGGCGTTCGGCATCGACCTCGGCACCACGCACTCCGTGCTCGCCCACGTCGACTACAGCGGCAGGCCGGTCGTGGTCGCCAACACCCTCGACGAGGAGATCACCCCGTCCACCGTGTACTTCGAGGCGCCCTTCGAAGTCACCGTCGGCACGACCGCGAAGAACTCCGCGATCGTGGAACCGCGCAACTACAGCCAGCTCGTCAAGCGGCACATGGGTGCGCACGGCGTGCACTACCCGCACCACGGCCACGACTACTCGCCCGTGGAGATCTCCGCGCTGGTGCTCAAGTACCTGGCCGAGTGCGGCCGGCGCGCCACCGGCGTGGTCGTCCAGGACGTGGTGATCACAGTGCCCGCGCACTTCGGAGTCGCCGAGCGCAACGCCACGAGGGCCGCGGGCACGATCGCCGGGCTCACCGTCAGGGACGTGATCGTCGAACCGGTCGCCGCGGCACTGCACTACGGCTACGGCCGGGCCGACGAGCCCGGCGTCAGGCACGTGCTCGTGTGCGACCTCGGCGGAGGGACCTGCGACACCACGGTCATCCGGATCGAGGGCGACCGCGTCCAGGTCGTCTGCACCAAGGGCGAGGGCGACCTGGGCGGTGCCGACTGGGACGAACGGGTGCTGGACCACCTGGTGGACGAGTTCGTGCGGCAGCACCCGCGGGTCGATCCGACGGCGGACCCCGAGTTCATGTACGCCGCCGCCCAGCGCGCGGAGGAGCTCAAGAAGGAACTCAGCAGCGCCCAGACCCGGCACACCGACCTGCGGTTCACCACCGCTGTCGCCCGCGTCGAGCTCACGAGGACCGAGCTGGAGGAGCTGACCTCCGACCTCCTCGACCGGGTGGTCGACCTGACCAGGCGCACCGTGGAGGAGGCGGGGCGCAAGGGGGTGCGGGATCTCGACGACGTGCTGCTCGTCGGCGGCATGACGAAGTCGCCGGCGGTCGGCGCCGCGTTGCGGGAGCGCCTCGGCCTCGAGCCGAAGCTGCACGAACCACACCTCGCCGTGGCCAAGGGCGCGGCGATCCACGCGTCCCAGCGTCAGGTGCTGGTGAGCGAGGAGGTCCGCGGTGAGGAGACCGGCATCGGCAGGCTGCCGGCGACCGTGGTGGCGGGGGATCGGAGTGAAGGCGATCGACCCCAGCGACCCGATGGTGGAGGTCGACCCGATGAAGGCGCGGATGCTCGTGCAACACGTGCTCCTGGCCGGTCAGGCGTTGCCGGCGAAGAGCGACCCGTACCCCTTCGGGATCGTGGTGGCGAACTCGCGGATGGCCCAGATCGAGGTGTGGGAGCAGAACAGCACCGACGACTCGATGGAGCTGTCCGCGAACAGGCTGGTGGGCAGGGGTTTCCTGCGCAACATGCCGCCCAAGCCCAGGGGAGCGCACATCCTGGTCTGGTTCGAGATGTCGGAGACCGGCGACCTCTCGGTGCACGCCTCCGACCCGGACTCCCAGGCACAGGTGCAGTTCGAGCTGCGGATCGACGGCCTCACCGAACCCGACGTCGAACGCTCCCGCGCGTGGATCGCCCGGCACCGCGTGCAGGGCTGACCGTCATCCGGCGGGACGGCGCAACCGCAGCGACCGCTGGGAGGGCAGGGAGACGCTCCGCCCGGCGCGCTTGAGCAGTTCGGCCGCGTGCGCCTGGATCACCGTCTCGAGGCCGTCGCAGTAGTGCGCCGCCGCCTGGCACATGCGCCGGTAGAACACCCTGGCCAGCCACAGCAACGCCGCTGTGGCGACGAGCTTGGCGGTGGTGCCGGGCAGCAGGGGCACCCAGAACAGCGACGCCAGCAGCCACAGCACGGCCTGGGCGTGCCCGAGCAGGACGCGGGAGGCGAACTCCAGGTTGGTGATCTCGGTCGGGCTCGCCACCGCGAGCAGGTGGCGCCAGCACGCGTTCAGCTCCATGCCGTGCTGGTCCCGCACGTGCTGCGTGGCCGCCGCGAAGACGTTGCCGAGCCTGGTCGGCTCCAACGCCGGGTCGTCGCCCTCCGCCTCCCGCACCACGTGACCGGGCTGGCCGTGCGGGAACCACCGCAGGCCCGCCTGCGCCCGGCGCACCGGAGGTGTCAACGCCGCCTGGCGCTTGGTGTGCTTGCGGCGCTTGCTCTCGAGCCACCGGCCGGCCCGCCCCGGCCAGCGCGGCCAGTCCGCGCCGGTCAGCACCGACGTGGCCGACGTGGCCTGGCTGAACAGCAGGCAGTACGACAGCACCATCGCGCCGGTCAGGCAGGCGAGCAGCGGCACGGCGCGAGCCCAGCCACCGGTCAGGGCACCGCACAGGTCCTTGCCACCGGACGGGCAGCCCGGCAGCGGTTGCGGGTGCAGCCAGAAGAACAACACCACGCCGACCACCCAGAAGGTCACCGTCGCGATGGACGCGGAGGCGGCCAGCCGCCGCGCGAACGGGCCGAGGAGCTCACCGACGATCTTGTCCACGGTTCACCCGCCGGGTCCGCGTCTGCGCACCAGCCGCTGGTCGCGGTGCGCCGAGGTCTTCTCGCACACACCGTCGCCCAGCGGGCGCTCGTCCGGCCCGAGCTCCTGGTAACCGCAGCCGTCCACGGGGCAGGTCCACACCGTCGTGCGCCTGGGCGGAGGTGGTGGGGGAGGGAACACGATCAGCCACTTCCGTTCGCTCTGGAGGTCAGGCCTCGCGCCATCGACTCGATGCCGGCGCGGATGCTCGCCTCGTCGACGATCACCTGCCGGTCGTCGTCGCTGCCGGGGCAGGTCAGCCGCGCCAGGGTGTGCGCCGCTCCCCGGCCCAGGCCGCGCACGACGATGCGCACGCCCATCGCGCACAGCTCACGGGCGATGCGTTCGGCCTCGCCGACGCGGGGGATCTCGCCGTCGCTGAAGATGCACACCACCCGGTCACCGGTCATGGAGCCGTACACGTCCTTGCACTTGCGCAGTGCGGGGATCAGGTTCGTCCCCGTGGATCGAGGCGCCGCGCAGGCCGCGGACCACGCGGGCGTGCGGCTGGTCGGGGCCGAGGTACCGGTCGACCCGGTCGCTCCACAGGACCAGACCGCAGCGGTAGTGCGCGTTCGCGGCCTCGTCGAGGAACGCCACCCCGCCGTCGACGGCCTGGCGCAGCCGCTTCCCGCTCATCGACCCGCTGACGTCGATGCACAGCAGCACGGTGCCGCCGTAGCGGGACTGCAACGCCGCCAGGTGCGGGCCGGGCGGTGACTGGGTCACACCGATGCCGTCGAAGTTCTTGCGGACCCAGGTGCTCACTGGCTCACCTCCACCGCGGCGAGCGTGGCGGCCAGCTCCGCGTGCGCGCTGCCGTCCACCACACCGTCAACATAGGACTGGAGCTCGAGTTTCCTGCGGCTGCGCGGCACACGTGCCGTCACCGAGAGCAGGCCATCGGTGCTGACGCTGAGCGTGACCTCCACGGGCGAGCCGGCGGGCAGTGGCGGCAGGCCGCTCAGCTCACCGTCGAGGACGCGCCGGTTGTGCGCGACGTCGGCCGACGGCACGTCACCGGCCTGCTCGTAGACCTGCACGCGCACCCGGTCCTGGCGGTTGACGATCGTGCAGAACCGGCTGGTGGCCGTCGCGGGCAACGGGTCGTTCTGGTGCACGGTGTGCACGACGACCCGGCCCTGCCCCGACGGGTCGTGGCTGTCCTCCACCAGCACGCCGAAGCTGCGCGGCACGACCGACCGCGTCGGCTGGTCCGCGATCACCGCCAGCCGGCCGCCCGCCTTGCGCAGCGCGCCGGTACCCGCCAGCTGGTGGGCGGATCGCGCGAGGCGACGGCGAAGTCGCTCGACCAGCCGCTCGATGTCCACCAGGTCGGCGCCCATGTCCGCGATCGCGGCCCGGTCGAGCTCCACCGAGGTCGACGCGCCGCCGCAGCGCAGCACGACGGAGCGCGACGAGACCCGGCTGAGATCGCGTTTCGCCTTCTCCGCCAGAGCGGTCAGCTCGCTGAGGAACACCTCGTCCTCGTAGGGGTCCACGTCGGGCACGGCCTGCGCGAAGCTCTCCAGCAAGAACTCCCTGACCCGTTCGTCCCAGTCCGCCCCGCCCAGGTGGCTGTCACCGTCGGTGGCCACGACCTCGACGCCGTGGTCTCCCGCGCGCAGGACCGTGGTGTCGAACGTTCCGCCACCGAGGTCGTAGACCAGTGTCGTGCTCGCGGCGTCCGGCACCGCCGTGCTGTAGTGCAGGGCGGCGGCGACGGGTTCGCTCAGCAGCTCCAGCACCTCGATGCCGGCCAGCGCGGCCGCCTGGAACGTGGCCTCGCGTTCCCTGATGCCGAAGTAGGCCGGCACGGTGATCACGGCCCGCACTCCGGCGGTGTCGCCGACGGCTCCGCGCAGGACCAGCGCCGAGATCGACTCCGGTGTGTGCCGCACGCCGTGGAAGTACAGGTCGAGCTCGTCGCCCATGCGGCGCTTGATCAACGACACCGTGTTGTCCGGTTCCACGGTGGCCGCGTTGCGGGCCGCGCTGCCGACCAGCACCCGGTTCGCCGACTCGAAGTGCACGACGGACGGCGTCGTGGACTCGCCGAGCGAGTTGGGCAGCGCGACCGGACGCCCGCCGGCACTGATGTCCGCGGTCACGGTGTAGGTCGTGCCGAGGTCGATTCCCAGGATCACCACGACCGCCACCGGTCGCGCAGGGACACGGCCAGGTCGGTGATCGAGTGCCAGAAGGGCTCGGCGGCCACCGCCACGCCGAGGCAGAAGACCAGTGCCACCAAGGCGAAGAGCCCCACCAGCGTGATCCGGTGCACGCGGTAGGCGAGTGGCGGGTCGTACTTCATACCTTCTCCTCCTGAGTGCGACCGGTGGGCAGCAGGTCGCTCGCACCGCTCTTGCCGATGAGCCACCGGAACGGAGCCGACGGCCGCATGTCCTCACCCGAGGCGTGTCCCGGCACCGACGCGGCCACGAAGTAGCGCACCTCGCCGAAGTCGCGTTCGGCCGACAGCACGAGGTTGTCCAGCCCCGCCTCGCAGAGCCAGTCCCTGACCGCCCCGCGCCGCAGTCCGTCACCGGGCGCGAGACCGGCGAGCAGGTCGGCCTTCACCACGGTCATCGCGAGGTTGCGGCGACGGGTCTCGACGCCGTAGTCGCGCAACCGCCTCGCCGTCACCTGGTACACCGCGTCGGGGTGGGCGTTCGCCGGTCGCGCTCGCGCCACCTGCTCCGCGCCGTGCGACCCGAGCTGGTCGCGCACCCACGGAACCGAGAACGGGTCGACCACGAACACCAGCCCCGGGGCGTGGTCGAGGAACTCCAGGTCGCTGTTGTCCTCCCTGTCGGTGTAGAACTCTCCGGCCGCGTCGAACAGGTGCAGCAACGCGCGCTTGCGGCCTCTCGTGAGCCGCGCGGTCAGCGCGTGCGGCAGCGTGGCCGCCGGGGTCTTCACCGTGTCCTGACCCGAGGTGATCACCGCGTTGGCGTCGGCGAACACCGCGCTGCTGTCGTTGTCGACGAACGACAGCTCGCCGCCCGCCGAGGCCAGTTCGTCGCGCAACGCGACCAGGCCCGCGTAGACCAGCCGCGTCTTGCCCGCCGACACCGGGCCGAACACGGGCAGCCGGATGTCCGTGATGACCGCGCCGCCCGTGCGCAACGGCTCGGCGCACCGCGGACAGCGCGGCTCGATCCGGTGTGCGGCCCGCAGCACCGTGGTGGGCAGGGAGGCGCCGCATCCGCACCGCCTCCACACGCCGCCCAGCCGGCCAGGACGCAGGTCCCGGTGGACCTCGCCGCACCCGCCGCACGGGAACGCCGGCAACGCGGTCACGTGGTAGCAGACGGGGCAGCTCCCCGTCGCCCTGCGCAGTCTGCGCACCAGGGAGTCCAGTCCGCGCAGGAGCGCGGACACCAGACCCCAGACCAGGTCGGTGGCGACCAGCACGACGGTGCTCAGCGCGGCCAGCGACGCCACCACGGCGGCGGCACCAGCGGTGAAGGCCGCCACCACGGGGAACACCGTCGCGATGACGAGAACCCACGCCCACCAGTAGCCGTACGCCTTCGTGCGCCGGACGACCTCGGCCCAGACCCGTTTCACCACCAGACCGACCGACCGGGACGCCGCGACGAGGTCAACCCACCCCTGCGCCGCGGGGTAGACGGGCCAGGCGCGGTCCCTGCTGAAGGGGCCCTTCACCGCGGGCAGGGACCGGCCGGCCACCACGTCGTCCGGCGTGACGAGCCGCGGCGCGGCCGAGCCCAGGCCCAGCAGTGTCGTGCCGTAGCGGACGAACCCGACCACGGCTCCGGCCACCAGCGCCACGGGCATCAAGACGTACAGCACCGGCAGCAAGAGGAACATGAACAGCCAGAGCGCGACCCACAGGGCGAGGGCGAGCCCGATCATGGCCGCGACGATGAAAACGAGGTAGTGCACGGTTTCAGTCACCTCCCTTGCGGCTGAACGGCCACAGTCCGGCCCTGGGCGGGGGCTTCTTGGCCGGGCTGCGCGGTACCGGCTTCGCGCTCCGCTTGCGGGACTCCGCGTGGTGCTGCCGCATCCCGGCGACGAACCGGAGCCAGTCCGCCGCCTCCCGGCGGCTCAGCAGGCCCGGCATCTGGGCGATCTCGGCGATCCGCTCCTCCTTCGCCGTGACCGCGAACCGGCCCAGCCGGTTCTCCACCTCGTCGGTCAGGGCCTCCGCACAGTGATCCGACGACGCCGCCAGGTAAGCGAGCCCGACGGCGCGCGCGGCGGTGGCATCCGACTGCGCCCAGCGGCGCGGCAGTTCCCGGCACAGGACGGCGAGCACCGCGGAACCGGCGTGGCGGACGGCAGCGGCGGCGGTCTCCGTCCCGGCCTTCTCCAGCAGGACGTGCACGATCTGGTGCGCGCGGGCGGTCACCGCGGTGTCGTGGACCTTCTCGAGCTCGCTCGCCGTGCGCGCCGACGGGCGGTCCAGCCATCCGCGGAGCCTGAGGTCGTCCTCGACGACCCGGCGCCACCCGGCCGTGGTCGGCAGGTGCCGCCGGTCCGCGAGCATCGCCAGCACGTCGAGCTCGGCGCGCCCGAGGGTCTTCAGCGCACCGAACACCGCCTCGGCGACGTCCTTCGAGGTCCGCTCGTAGGTCGTGAGGACCTTCAGCACCTCGGCGGTCGTCGGCGTGGCCGTCCCGAACAACGCTCGCCACGCGACGTCGTCGCGGCGGGTCAGCCCGAGCACGCGGGTGATGACCGCCGTGCGCACGCGGGTGTCCCCGTGCGCCACGGCCGCGGCCGCCAGCGCCGCGTCCAAGCTCGGGCCGCACCTCGTCCGCGCCCGTTCCACCACGGTGGCCATCGCCCGCCGTCGGGTCGACGGTCCACTGCGGAGCGACGGCGGCGGTCCGCCGGCCAGCGGCGTTCACCTCGGCGACGAGCAGCTTGTGCCGCACGGTGGCCGCGAGGCCGAGCGGAACGCCGTGACGCCGCACCGCGCCGTCGAGCACCCAGCGACTCCACGTCGCTCGCCGGCCAGCGCGGCCGCGACGAGCTCCGTCCGGTAGTCCTCGACGGACTCGACCGGTGCGGCCGCGAGCCATGTCGCGAGGGCCGCACCCGCGGCGGGGCCGTCGGCCTCCTCTCCGAGCGTCACGACGCAGCCGGCCACGCGGTCACCCACGTCCTCGGGTTCCCCCCGCGTCCGCGCGCTCCCGTCCGCCCACTCCACGGCGTCAACGACGTCATACGGGTCGTGCCGCAGGAACCGTGGCACCCAGTGCGCCGCAGCCTCGGTCGGGGCGACCTCCGAACGCTCGCCGCTCACCAGGTTGAGCACCACGAACTCGTCGTCACGCCGCACCTCCGCGTACGACCCCGCCCAGTCGGGGTGCAACGCGATCACGTCGTGCCTGCTGTACTGCGGGCTCGTGGCGAACACCCGGAAGCTGATCCGCAGCGCGCGGTTCTGAGGCAGCAGCAGCGTGCCCGCGGTGAGCCAGCCCAGGACGTCGGCCGCGTCCTCGGCGACGAACACGATCCGCTTCCCGCCGGGCCCGCCGACCCGGTCCAGCGCGGAGAGCAGCGCGGTGAGCCACTCCTGCCCGTCCGGCTTGCCGAGCACCCACTCGCGCACCGCGTCGCGGCCCCACGGACCGTGTTCGGGCGCCGCGGGCACCGGTTCGCACTGTGTGGTCGGCGCCGGCGTCTCCACCCACCACGGCGCGTCCCACAGCTGTGCCGGCCGGACCTCGCCGTAGGCGTCCGGGTCGGCGGTCGTCACCGCGTGGGTGAACTGGTTGCCCTCGCGCGCTCCGCTCGCCTCGGCACCGAGGTAGATGCCGCGTGCCGTCGCGAAGACCCCGTCCGCGACGTGGGTCAGCGACGGCGGGTACTCCTCGACGGGACGGCGTTCCCGCATCCACGCCGACGGTGCCTCGTACAGGGAGGACCGCTGCACGAGCGCCATCTCGTCGTGCCCGACACCGGCCGACACGGCCTGGAACTGGAAACCCCCGCCGCCGCGCAGGCCCTGGCCCGGCAGGCAGTCGGTGTAGTAGAGCGAGGAGAACCCGGTGCTCATGCCGTCTTCCTGCTCTCGATGATCTTGTCGAGGGAGAGCAACCACAGGAGCGGCTCGTCCACCCGGAACGGACGTACCCCGCCCGCGCTGACCCGGGACTGCTCGTAGTCCGGCTCGGCACCGAGCGACGACACCGCGAAGTACCGGAACGTCTTGTAGTGCGCCCTCAGGTGGGCGTCGACGTCGTCGGAGTCGTATTCGGTGAGCAGCGCGCGCATGTGCTCGTTGGTGTCGTCGCCGTTGCTCTCGTCGTAGAACGGCCCGGTGGCGGGCCGGGTCAGCAGCGGATGCCCCTCGCCCAGCACCTGGAAGAACGCGTCGATCTTGGAGAACACCACGGCGACCGGGATCTTGATCTTGCGTCGGACGCTGATGCCGTGGCTGGTGCGCAGCAGCTCGGTGATGCGGCTGAGCACGTTGTACGGCGGTTCGGTGTCGCGCTGCGCGATGCGCGGGATCGAGATGCGGTCGCGGGCGCCCTTGAGCTGGAACGGGTCCAGCAGCACGATCAGCCCGTCCGCCGCGGCGAGGTACGCCTGCGCGTTGACGAACTCCTGCGAGGTCATGTCCTCGCCGGCCGCGTCGTAGAACGACAGCGTGCTGGTCTGGTGCACCTCCCGGCCGAGGACGCGCCGGGCCTGCCGCCACTGCAGGACGAGCGGCACCTTGACGCCGTCCACCGCCGCCGTGGTCTGGGCCAGGAGCCTGTTCTCGCCGAACAGCATGTTCTCGTAGCTCTCCAGCCAGCCCGTGATCGACACGTCACCGCCCTGGCGGTCGCCCGCGAACGAGATGTCGGCGGCGAACCGGCGCCGGATGTTGTGCCGCAGCTCGTGCACGAGCACCGTCGTGAACACGGTCTTGCCCGCGTTCTTCCCGCCCACCATGGCGATCAGCGGGCTGCGGCTGTCGGCGAAGTTCGCCGGCAACGGCGTGTGGCACACCTGGCAGGCACGGATGCCGGACGACCCGCCGCACGCGGGGCAGGGCGCGAGCCGCTGCGGCAGCGGGTTGCGCGTCTCCGGTGCCGTGAACGTCGGGTAGGTCGCGCCGGAGAAGCCGGTGAGCCGCTGCCGGTCGGCGTCCACCTCGCGGCGGCACCGGTCACGGCCGGGAGTCGCGCGGCCGGTGCACTGGAACCGCAGCTTTGCCAGGTCGATCCGGTGGTAGCAGTAGGGACAGGAGGCCTTGGCCATCAGGACACCTTCAGTTGCTTGGTCGGTGGGTCGACGAGCAGGGCGACGCCCTCCTCCTCGAGGAAGCACCTGATCCAGTAGGGCTTGCGCAGCTTCGGCAGCTCGGCGCTCAGCTCGATCTCGGCTTCCGGCCGCACGTCCTGCGGGCTGCGCAGGACGACGACGCCGTCGTCGGGCCGGCGCGGCATCACGGCCCCGGCGGCGACCACCACGAGCACGGTGCAGCGGTGCACCGGCTCCTCGGCGCTCAGCCGCACGCGCACGGTTCCGCCGCCCAGCAACGGCCTGCGCGCCAGCTCGACGGAGTAGCGCAGCCGCGGCGGTGCCGGCGGCACGACCAGCTCGCTGTCCGCGGACACGCACTCGCCGTCCGAGGCCATGACCACGCTGCGCACCCGCACCCGCAGCTCGCCCTTGTCGCAGCGCAACCGGAAACCGCCGGCCAGCTGGTACTGCTGCCGGGTGAGCCGGGTCTTGCCCTTCTGCTCGCCGCAGGTCCACCGGACCTCGGCGACACCGGCCGCCTCCGGCCACACCCACGACACGACGTGCTCGTGGCCGAACCGCTGGTGCCGCACGTCGGTCAGGGGCAACGCGATGCCGAGCGAGGCGTCCTGCCCGCGCAACGCGCCGTTGGGGCTCATGGTGAACGGCACGTACCAGAACAGGCCGGTCGGCACGGCCGCGGTGAGCGTGCGCCACTCGCCGTCGTCGCTGAGCGACCCGGTCACCTCCGTGCCGTAGGACAACACGTCGGGGACCGGCACGACCGCGCCGAACTCCCACGGGCACGGTGTGTCCGCGCGGCGCAGCACGACCTCCGTGTCCGGCTCCGGCTGCCGCCAGGTCGCTGCCACCGTCGGCGTGCCGTCGGTGACCGGAGCCAGCCGCAGCGCGGTGACGGGTGCCACCGCGGTCCGGCTGGACGCGCGGACCTGCACGGCCGCGGCCCTGGCGACGCCGCCGTCCGCGCGCCGGTAGCACGCGACGAGGGTGTAGGAGTGGTCTCCCTTGCCCTCCAACCGGTCCGTGAACGTCGTCTTGCCGCTCGAGCGCACGGCTGCGCCTCCGGTGCGCGTCACCTCGACGGAGGACGCGTCGGGGTGCACCTGCCAGCGCGCGCTCACCACCGCGTCCTCGACCGACAGCGTGACGTCGTGCACCGGCGGCAGCACCTCGATGGTCGCCGTGACGGGCCGCGACCACGAGCCACCCCCGTCGCCGGCGGCGAACACCGCGTAGCCGACCAGCCTGCCCGCCGCGGCCTTGCGGTCGAGCGCGACCGAGCCCGTCCCTCGTGCACCACAGCGCCGTCGCCGGGTCGCCGGGCGTGCGACCGTCCTGCCGCACCACCGGTAGCGGGTCTGGTCGTCGTGGCTCACGCGCGCGCCACGACAACCGCACACCGAGACCGGGTGCGGGTCAGCTGCAGCGGCGGCGCAGCGGGATGCGGCCGAGCTCGGCGGCCAGCTCCGCGTCGTCGGACGCGAGCGCGACCGCCTGCCGGAGCTGGTGTCGTGCCTCGTCTTCGTCACCGCGGCGCAGCGCCGCGAGCGCGTCCGTCCGGTTCTTGCGCGTCTGCGCGACCTGCTGGTCCACGAGGGCGCGCGCGGCGGTGGCGTCCTCGGAGCCGGTGATGGTGCCGAGCATCTGCTGCGCGGCGACCAGCCTGCCCTCCTCCAGCAGCGCCTTCACCGCGGCCAGCCCGGTGACCGGAGCCCGCGCGGACTCGTTGAGCACGCTGAAGACGGCCTGCCGGGCGTCGTCGCGGGCGAGTCCCTTGGCGGTGAGGCGCTTGAGCAGCGCCACGGTCGGCACACCGTTGCGGTGGTGCGACCGCACGTCCTCCAGCAGGTGGAACAACGCGAGCTCGCGCAGGTCGACCTGGTTGCGCGCGGCCGTCGACAGGATGTTCAACGCCTGGCGCGCCGCCTGGTTGCCCGACCTGCGGTTCTCCCGGTCCACGGCGGCCGCGACCGCCGTGGCGGTCAGGCCGCCCCGGGCTGGCGGGTCGCTCGTGAAGTCGCGCAGCACGGTGAACGACTTCAGCGGCCCGTGCACGAGCTCGGGCACGCTGCTCAGGTCCGCGTCGAGCAGGCCCCGTTCGAGCTCGCGGTACTGCACGTCGGGCAGGCCGCTGCTCTGCGGCAGACCGATCGGGTCGACCTCGCTGACCGTTGCCGCGGCCAGCGCCTGGGCGACCTCGTCGGGCGCCAGCGACGCGAACTCCGCGTCCAGCAACGCCTTCAGCTGTCCCTTCGACACCAGGCCGAGGTCACCGAACCCGGTCCGCAGCGTCTGCGCGAGCTCGTCGATCTGGGCGGTGCGCGAACCCTTCCGCGAGGCGGCGTGCTGCCGCCACCAGTCGATCCGGCCGAGGGCCGCGCCGTGCTCGCGCTGCAGTGCCTCGTCCGCACGCAGGAACGCCTTGTAGACGCTCTTCACCGAGGTGGGCTTGTTCTGCGCCAGCGCGCCCTTGTTCCAGGTCGACCTGATCTCGGCGAGGCGCCGCACGACGTCCGCGTCCGACATCGACAGGTCGACGGCGTAGCGGGAGACGAGGTCGTCGGGCAGCGCACCGGCGGACCGCCGCTTCAGCGGCTTGACGACGGCCTCCTCGTAGGCCTTCGGGTCCAGTGCGGCCATCAGCTCGACACCGTCAGGCCCGCGACGACCTTGGCCGCCTCCTCGACCTCCTCCGTGCTGAGCACGCTCACCCGGACCTTGATCAGCAGGTCCTTCCCGGTGGAGACCTCCTTGGCGTGCACCTGGAGCAGGCCTTCGTTGTCCACGTCCATCTTGATCTCGACGGGCGACCCGGCCGGCAGCGACGGCAACCCTTCGATGGCGCCCGCGCCGTCGTTGAGGTGCTTGTTCTCCTCCATCTCGCGACCGGCGACCACACCGGACTGCTCGTAGAGCTCGATCTCCACCGCGGTCTGGCCGTCGTAGAGCGTCTCCGCGGTGACCTCACCCCTCGCGGGCAGCGAGTCGTTGGCGTGCACCAGGTGCGCGACGTAGTGCTTGGTCGGTTTGGAGCGCCAGTCCGGGTCGTCGGTGTCGACGAACTTCACGCCGAACGCCTTCGGCAGGACGTTGCGCGTCTCCTTGTTGGCGATGGTGCGCAGCTTCTGCGTCGAGATGCCGGTCTGCGTCGCGATCGTCTCGACGGCGGCCTCGACGCCCTTGTGCTCGGCCTCCCGGTGCACCACCCGGCCGAGCGCGTAGAGCGCGGCACCCTTCGCGACCGCGAGGTCGGGGTCGTGCAGCTTGGGGTCCCAGCCGAACTCCTCGCGCAGCCGGGCCGCGACGGCCGGCATCTTCGTCGAGCCGCCGACGAGCAGCACCTCGTCGATCTTGCGGCCCGGTGCCTTCTGCTGCAACGTGTCCAGCGTGCGGCGCACGATCTCGACCGTGTTGGCGAGCAGGTCCTCGGTCAGCCGTTCGAACTCGGCGCGGGTGACCTCGACGCGTGCGCTCACCCCGGCTCCGCGCAGCGGAACCGGCCGTGACTCCACTTTGGACAGCTGCTTCTTGGTGTCCTCCGCGATCCTGGCGAGCGTCTGCAGGAACTCCTCGTCGTCCTCCGGGTCGACGTCCGGCGGGACGTGCTCCCGGAACGCGTCCATGAGGTGCCGGTGCAGCCGGGCGTCCCAGTCGGCACCGCCGAGGTGGTCGTGGCCGTCGGTGCACAGCACCTCGATCTCGTCGGCCGACACCGAGATGACGGTCGTGTCGAACGTGCCGCCGCCGAGGTCGTAGACGAGGATCGTCTTGTCCGACGCGCCGGTCGTCGCCTCGTAGTGCAGTGCCGCGGCGACCGGCTCCGGCACGATGCCGATCACGTCGAGACCGGCAAGCACGCCCGCGGTCCTGGTGGCGTCGCGCTCCAGCATGCCGAAGTACGCGGGCACGGTGATCACCGCCTTGCTGGCGGGGGAGCCGTGCAGGTCGGCCGCGTCCTGCGCGAGCTGGCGCAGGATCAGCGAGGAGATCGACTCCGGGGTGTGGGTCTTGCCGTCGAACTCGTAGGTCGCCTTCGTGCCCATCTGCCGCTTGATCAGCGACACGACCCGATCTCCGTGCGTCACCACGGAGTTCTTGGCCACCGAACCGACCACGACGTTGTCGGCGTTCTCGAAGAACACCACCGACGGCGTGGTCTCCACGCTGTCGGTGTTGCGGCACACGGCCGGCTTGCCGACCTCGTCGACGTAGGCGATCGCCGAGTACGTCGTGCCCAGGTCGATCCCGTACACGCGGAAGCCGTCGTCAGACACCTTCTTCGCCCTTCTCCTGTTGCGTCGCGCCGTTCCCGGCACGTTCCGGTGGGTCTTCCGCCGCCGCTCCCGGCCACTTGCGCACGTGCACGCGCGCCGGGCTGGTGACGCGGCCGAGGTTCGCGTCGTGGTAGCCGTCCGCCACGACCTCGGCGATCGTCGAGTCCTCCTCGGCGCTCGCTGCCGCGACGACCTTCACCGCGCGGTGGTCACGGGCGGAGAACGGCGTTCCCGGTTCCGGCCGCACCGGCGTGCAACCGCACCGCTCGAGCGTCTGCTCGACGCTCAGCGCGAACGACTCGAGCAGGTCCGCCGCCTGCCGTGCGGACAGCTGCTCCGGCACCGTGCGCGCCTGCCGCAGCAGGTCGTTGCGCAGCGTCTGGAGGTCCACGACGAGCGGTCTCAACAACAGGGCCTGCTCGCCGACGCGCAGCCGCTGCACCTCCTCGTGGAGGTTGTCGATCACCTTCTCGCGGGCGGCCGCGCGGACGTGGTGGGCACGGGTCTGCTCGACGAGCTCACCGGTGATCGCGACCAGTTCGGCCAGCCGGTCGTCCGGTCGGCCTGATTGCTCAGTGTCATCGTTTGACGCCACATCACCGTCTTCGGCTATTGATTCCCCCACCTGGGCATTTTCCGTCTCCGTCTGCTCTTCGGACTCTTCGTCCCGTACGGAAACGAGTCCTTCGGACGCGTCCTGCACGCCACCAACCCCTTGATTAACCGCGTTCCGGGTACTGCTTTGTTCGTGCCTGCCGCGCGGCGCGTTACCCGGATTTCGGCGTCAATTCTTAGCCCGATCGATGCAGCTCCGGGGTGCTCCGGCCACTTGCTGTCATCGACGACAAGTTGTCATCGACTGCGTTCGTGCCGCTGTGCTACGCGTGCGTGAGCACAATCTCCTCGTGCTGTGCGGTCGACTGGGAGCAACGTGAGTTGGCCCGGTCGTACCAGCCGGGATCCTTCAGGAGGTGCTGATCCGCCACTGAGGTGGCAGGTCCCGGAAAAGACGACAAAAAGTTGACAACAACGGCACTTCGCGGAGTTTCCGCATCAGACGACGGAAGGCTGGTAACGGATTCCCGTCGATGGGCGAAGCACGGACGGGATTCGTGTCGGAGAGTTCCGCCGTTCCGGCCCCGCGCGTCGTGGCGGTCACGTAGAGTTGCCGCCGCGCTGGCCGGAACCGTGATGAGAGGGATGTTCCGTGATGGACGTGCCGGATCGAAGCCGCCCGCTGGCCGGTCTGGTCAGCCAGGACGCGGAGGCGTTGTTCCTGCGCATGCTCGCCAGTGGTCACGCACCGGCCGACACCAGGGCACCGGCCGCTGCGGAGCTGCTCGACCTCGGCCTCGCCGTGTACTCGTCCTCCGGCGCCACCCTGCGACCCGTCGACCAGGCCGCCGCGCTGCGCCTGCTGCTGGAGCGCAGGCAGCACGAGCTGCTGGAGCAGCAGCGCCGCGTCCTCGACGGCTGGACCCGCCTCACCTCGCTGTTACCGCGTGATCTCGGCGGCCGCGTGTGCGAGGGCGTGGTCCCGCTGGAGAGCTTCGACGAGGTGGCCGCCCGCACCGCGGAGCTGTACCCGTCCGCCAAGCAGCACGTGCGCGGCACCGAGACCGGCGACGGCCCCGGCATCATCAACGAGGTGCGGGGACAGGCGCGTGCCGCGCGTTTCCGGATCATCTACCCCGTGACGTGCGTCGCCACCCCGGCCGGCGCCCGGATCATCGAGGACTCCGCCGCGTCGGGTAGACAGGTCAGGCTGCGCCGCGACATCCCGATGAAGATGCTGCACGTCGACGACGAGGTGGCACTGATCTCCGGCGCCCGCTCGACCGGCTACCTGGTGCAGACGCCGTCGATCGTGTCGGTGCTCGCCGAGTGGTTCGACCTGATGTGGGCCGACGCCGCCACGATCGCACCGGGCGGCGGTGACGAGCCCGCCCTGACCCCGGCCCAGCGCACGGTGCTCCGGCTGATGTTCGCGGGTGACGACGCCGCGATCGCCCGCAAGCTCGCGCTGAGCACCACCACGGTGCGCCGCCACGTCAAGGCGATCTACCAGGTCCTGGGTGTGAACAGCCGGTTCGCGGCCGGGGTGGCGGCGGCCAAGCGCGGCTGGATCTGAACCGCGGCCGGGCCCCGTCCGGCTGACCGCCGCGGTGACGTCGCACGCCGCACCACTAGTCGGCAGCCGCACGCGCCCGCGCCTCTCCGACCATCAAGGGTTTCAGCGTCCCCTCGAAGGCGTCCGCCTGCCGCCACAGCTCACGCGCCCGCTCACGGTCACCGGCCGCGGCGGCGACGTTGCCCAGGCCGAGCCGGGCCCGTGCGGCCTCGTAGCCGCTGCCGCACGCCTCGCTCGACGCCACCGCGGCGAGGTAGTGCCGTTCGGCCTCCGCGTGCCTGCCCGCGCGGAAGCACACCCAGCCCTTGCCGTTCAGCGTCATGGCCACGTCCAGGGGCAGCCCCAGGTCGAGGAAGACGTCGAGTGCGGAGCCCAGGTGCGCGAGCGCGGAGTCGGTGCGGCCCAGCTCGACCTCGGCCAGTGCGATGCCCCGCAACGTGATCGCGGCGTTGCGGTGTTCGCCGGACGAGCGGTACTCCTGCAGCGCCTCGCCGAGACCGCGCACCGCGGCCTCCGGCGCGCCCAGGTAGAGGTCGGTCCACGCGAGGTTCGAGCGCGCGCTCACCGCGCCGTGCCGGTCGTCGAGCTCGCGGAACGCCTCCAGCGCCGCTTCGTAGCACTGGCGGGCGAGCGGCAGGTCGCCCCGGTCGGCGTGCGCGATGCCGAGGTTGTTGAGCGTGATCGCCTCGGCGTACCGGTCGCCGCTCGTCCGCACGGCGGCGAGCACCTGCTCGTGGCTGGTGATCCACGGGTCCCAGAGCTTGACCAGGAAGAAGTAGTCGCGCAGGTAGTAGGCGAGCCGCCAGCACAGGTCGGGGAAACGGGCGGCCGCGGTGCCGCACAACGACGTCAGCGCCTGCCACTCGGTGTCGAGCCAGCCCATCGCCTCCTCGCGGGTCGCGAACTGCCCGGAACCCCCGCCGAGCTCGTCGGGGTGGTAGCGGTGCGGAGCGATGAGCTCGTCGCTCGAGCGAACCCGGTCGACGTAGTGCGTGAGCAGGTTCAGCAGCGCGGTGTCCTGGTCGGTCAAGGCAACCTCCGGTAGCAGGTGTTCGATGAGGTACTGCCGCACCAGGTCGTGCAGCCGCACCCGGTTCTCGGGCAGACAGGTCACGAGGTTCGTGTGGTCGAGCCGGCGCACCAGTTCGCCGACCGCCGCCGGGTCGTGCCCCGTCAGCGCGCCCACCGCGGGCACGCCGACGTCCGTGCCGGGGTGCAGGCCCAGTAGCGCCAGCGTTCGGCGGTGCTCGGCGGGCAGACCCTGCACCGACAGCGCGAACGCCGACACCACGCTCCGCTCCCCGTCGTCGAGCGCGACGAGCCGGGCGAGTGCCCGCTCGAGCTCGCCGATCGAGAGCAGCGCGCCACCGCGCCGCCTGGCCGCGCGATCCGCACCGCGAGCGGCAACCGGCCGCACAGGTCGACCACGCGCCCGACCACGGCTTCCTCGTCGTCCGCACCGGCCAGCCGCTGGAACAGCCGCACCGCCTCGGCGGCGGGCAGCTCCCGCAGGCGCACGTGGTCGGCGTCGTCGAGCGCGTCGAGGCGGTTGCGGCTGGTGACCAGCACCCGGCAGCGGGGTTCGGCGGGGAGGAGCGGTTGCACCTGCGCCGCCGTGGCCACATTGTCGAGGACCAGCAGCATCCGCCGCCCGCGCAGCCGGCTGCGGTACAGGTTGGCCCGGCCGTCGAGGTCGTGCGGTATCTCCGCGCCGCTGACGCCCAGCATGCGCAGGAGGGCGTCCAGCGCGTCCTCGGTCGCGGTCGGAGCCGCCTGCGGGGTGTGCCCGCAGGTCGAGGAACAAGCTGCCGTCGGAGAACGCCGGTTGCGTGTCCCAGGCCACCCGCAGCGCAAGCGCGGTCTTGCCCGCGCCCGGCATTCCGGTGATCACCGCGGTCGTGCACCCCGAGTCCTCCAGCAGCACCCGTCCGAGCCGAGCGACCTCGTTGCGGCGTCCGGTGAAGTGCCTGGTCGCAGGCGGGAGCCCGACAAAAGCCGCGGCGGTGCGCTTCGGCCGTGCCGCCGCCAGCCCCGCGAGCTCGCCGTCCGCGTCCAGCACCTGGTCGCACGCCAGCGCGAACTCCGGTGTCGGCGGCACCTTGCCGCTTTCGACCTTGCTGACCTGCGATTTGCTGTAGTGCATCAGCGCTGCCATCCTGATGAGGGACAGCCCTGCGGCCTCACGGCGCCTGCGCAGTTCCGGACCGAATTCAGCGGCTTTTCCGTCCATGCTGTTATCGTCCGGCACGGCGGTGGCCGTGGGTAGGGCTCCGGGTGGCGCTTTCACCGAGGCGCGCACCGGAGCCGGCTTGAATCAGCCCAGCAGCGTGCCGGGGAACAGAATCACGACGTGCGTGTGCATGCCGTTCACCTCCTCATCCTGGAAAACGCGCGGATCAGCGCGCCGCCGAGTCGGCGGTCGGTCGTCATTCGGGATTCCGGATCGCTCTTCCGGACGTCTCCACGATGCACCGCACGTCGTGGTGCTGGGAACGGGTTGACCGTTTCCTGAATGCACTGGAAACGAGGAAACAGTCGCTACACTCGGCGCACGCTGGAACAGGGAGGACCGATGAATGCGCCGGCCAGTCAGTTCCTCGAGGAGCTGAAGGTGTTGCGCAAGGGCTACGCCCTGGGTGCCACCGACCTCGTCCACCAGGTCGGACCGGCCCTGCGCGACCTGTGCGGGGCGACCGCGGACGACGGATCCGACCAGCTGCGGGCCAAGCTGACCGCCACGCTGCGCGACCTCGTCGACCAACTACCGGACCGCGTTCGGCCGATGATGGTGATGGCATTCTCCGTGAACCGGAATTCCGGGCGGCAAACCGGCAGGTTCCTGGCGCGCGTCGCGGCGTTCGCACAAGCGGAAGGCATCACGGAGCGGACGGTCACGCGGCACATCGACGCCGCCATGAAACCTCTCGCTGAACTCGCCGCCCGGTGGAAGCCGGGCCGGCCGGGCGGTGCCTCGTGGCGCATCACCAGGTTGCAGGTGTTCTTGAACTTCGACCTCACCGTGCCGGAAGTACTGGAAATCCGCCAGATCGAGGCGCTGCACAACGACGTGACCGAACTGGACCTGGAAATGACGCTCACGCCCTTGGAGGGATGGCAGTCGAGTTCTCCGCTGGAACACATGGGCGTCGATCTGTTCTACGGCGGAAAGCTTTCCGGGAGCGCGCAGAAAGGCGTGAACAGGGTCGCTTTCCTGCTGCGGTTGCCGCGTCCGCTGCAGTGCGGCGACAAGCACGAGTACGCCATTCGGATCTCGCTGCCCGCCGAACGCGCGCTGCAGCCGCTCTACATGTGCACACCGCGGCACCGGTGCGAGTGGTTCGACCTGCACGTCAGGTTTCCCGAGGGCGGGCGGCCCGCGGCGCTGTGGCGCGTGGCCGGCCTGTCACCGCTGCAACTGGATGACCCGCACGGCCGGCAGCCGGTGGCGGTGGACCGCTTCGGTGACGTGCGGGCCACGTTCACCGACCTCGAGGCGCACCTGTCGTACGGCCTCGGCTGGGCGCACTAAAAGCGTGTCGCTGCTTAGTCGTGGTACCGGCTGGGAGGCTGGTGTCATGGCCTCCCAGCCCAAGCGAGGACGTGCTCGCGGTCTACGCACGCCCGTATGACCCGGCCCGCCCGGTGGTGCCACACCCCGAACAGCGACGGTCCCCTAAATACGCCCCACCTGCGTCCTCAGGTAGTGCTCGGCGATGTCGTCGCTGGTCGTGAGCCACACGTCGGGTGCGGCGGCGAGGTGGCCGAGGGCCTGGTCGAGGTACTTGTGCCGGAACGCCTGGCCGGTGACGAACGGGTGCAGCGCCAGTGCGAGCACCCGGCCGCCCTCCGCGTGCAGCACCTCGTACTGGTCCGCGACCATCCGCACGAAGTCGGGGCCGGAGCGGTCGAGCAGCATCAGGTCGTTGAGCTCCACCGAGTACGGCACGCTGATCATGCCCGGCACGTTCAGCCGGAACGGCTGGTCGTCGGCGGTCCAGTCGAGCACGTAGCTCAGGCCGAGCTCGGCGAGCAGCTCCGGGGTGTGGTGGGTCTCGGTGAGGCCGGGGCCCATCCAGCCGCGTGGCCGGGTGCCCGTCGCCTGCTCGATGGTGCCGACGATGCCGGCGAGCGCCTCGCGTTCCTCGTCCCGCGCCAAACCCGTGTGCAGCTTGGAGTTCGTCTCGCCGTGCGCGAGCCACGCCCAGTCGCGTTCCACTCCGGCCTCGATGATCCGCGGGTACTGCTGTGCCGCTGTGGAGTTGAGCAGTGCGCTGGCGCGCAGGCCGTGGCGGTCGAGGGCGTCGATCGTGCGCCAGATGCCGACGCGGGGGCCGTAGTCGCGCCAGCCGTGGTTGAGCGGGTCGGGGGTGAGGTCGGCGGTGCCCGGCCAGATGCTGGTCGAGGGCGCGCCGAGCAGGAAGTGTTCGACGTTGAGACCGGCGTAGACCGCGACGCGCGCGCCGTTGGGCCAGGTCAGCGGTGGGCGGTCGATGATCGGCGAGTAGTCGTAGAGCTTGTTGTGCGTCATGCCGACAAGGTAGAAGTTGACATCAGTGTCAGATTCAAGCCTTGGGGGCCTGAGATGCGCATCGGTGAGCTGGCGCAACGCACCGGCGTGAGCGAGCGGTCGTTGCGCTATTACGAGCAGCAGGGGCTGTTGGTGTCGACGCGGACGTCCGGTGGGCATCGCGAGTACCAGGAGAGCGCGGTGGAGCGGGTCATCCGGATCCAGGAGCTGTTCGCGGCCGGGCTGCACAGCAAGAAGATCGCGCGGATGCTGCCCTGCCTGCGCGACGCCGACGGTGGTCCGTCCGAGATCGCGACACCGCGGCTGGTCGCCGAGCTGGAGGACGAACGCGCGCGGATCGACCGGATGATGGCCGACCTGCGCACCACCCGCGGCGTGCTGGACGAGGTGATCGAGGCCGCTCGCGAGCGAAGGGCTTAGGTAAGCCTAACCAAAAATGTAGGGTGCTCGGCATGCCGCGCTACTCCGCACTCGAACGCATCGGGCTCAAGGCCGCCACCAAGGTCGCCGAGATGATGATGGCCCCGGCGAACCGCCGCGATGTCTTCGAGCAGTTCGTCATGACCGTCAGCGCCGTGGCCGAGCTGACCCCGCACATGCGCCGGATCACGTTCCACGCGCCCGAGTTCGGGTCGTACGCGGTGACGGGCCCCGACGAGTACTTCGGCCTGCTCATGGCCGAAGACCGCGAGCTCGTCATGCCTCCGGACGACCGGATCAACGTCCGCACCTCGCTGCGGAACATGCCCGAGGACGTCCGCCCCGACCTGCGCTGGTACACGGTCCGCGCGCACCGGCCCAAGGCCGGCGAGATCGACGTCGACTTCGTGGTGCACGGCGACGCGGGGCCCGGCACGCGCTGGGCCCGCCGGGCCGAGGTCGGGAGCACGGCGGGCTTCCGCGCGGGCGGCTCGGCGTACCGGCCGGTCGGTGACACGGTCCTGCTCGCCGCCGACGAGACGGCGCTGCCCGCCCTGGCCGCGATCCTGGAGGCCGGGCAACGGTCCGTGCACGTGTTCGTCGAGGTGCCCGACGAGTCGTTCCAGGTGCCGCTGCCCGGTGAGGTCCGGTGGGTGTTCCGCGGCGAGCAGCCGCCGGGAACCGCTGTCCTGGCGGCGATCCAGGAGGCTGCGCCGTCCTCTGTGGACTACGCGTGGGCGTGCGGTGAGTCGGGACTGGCGACCGGCGTGCGGCGGCACCTGACGAAGGACCGGGGCGTCGACCGCAAGGCGATCATGTTCAGCGGCTACTGGCGGGTGGGCGCGGCGCGGGAGTGACCCGGTCAGGTGCGGCGAGTCAGGTTTGGGGCCACATCGAGTAGATGACGTTCTCCGCGTCGGCGCACATGACCTGGGGCATCATGCCCTCGGCGACCTGGTTGCACGACATCGTCCCGATCTGCACGGGCGGCAGACCGGTCTTGGGCTCACGGCGTTCGGCGTAGTAGTCGAACAGCACGGCTCCCGCCTGGTCGCAGTTCAGCCGCCCCGAGGGGGTCTCGACCACGACGGCCAGCATCGGCTTGCCGAGCGCGCCGACGAAGGGCTGGTCGCAGTACTGCGAGGGCATGGCCGCGTAGTGCTCGACGGGCACCCCGTTGAGCGCGGTGACGCCACCGGTCGAGGTGATGGTCGGCGTCGGCTGCTCACTGGTCTGCTCGGTCGCCTCGGAGGTGGGCGTGACGGTGCTCGAACCGGACCCGGACCCGGTGATCTCCGACGAGCAGCCCGCCAGCAGGACGGCGAGCAGCGCGGGTGTGATCAAGAACCTCATGCCTGCGGAGTCGGTGCAGGCCGCGCTGTTGTTACCCCGCCCGGCACGCGCGGCCGCTAGCCTGCCGGTTGTGTCGATCAAGGATGAGCACGCGCGTCCCGCTGTGCTGCTGAACCCGCTGGAAGGCGACCCGACGGACGCCGACAGCCACATCGGCGGCCCGGTGCTGTGGCCGATCGACGAGCCCTGGCCGGTGTGCGACGGCACCACCCACGACGGCGCGCCCGGCGAGCTGCCGTTCGTCGGCGCGGTGCAGCTGTACCGGCGCGACTTCCCGGAGCTGCCGTTCCCCGACGGCACCGACGTGCTCCAGGTGTTCCTCTGCACCGTGTACCACGAGCTGCCGCACGCCTACGGGCCGGACGTGCGGCTCGTGTGGCGCGACTCCACGACGGTGGTCGAGCTGATCGAGGAGGAGCCGGAGCCCGCGGTGCAGGAGGAGCTCTACGTCCCGACGGTCAACGTGCTGGAGCCCATCAGGTACGCCGAGCACCCGGACAAGGTCTCCGGTGGCACCAAGATCGGCGGCTGGACCGCCTGGTGGCAGAGCGAGCCGGTGGAGTTCCGGTGTACGGACTGCGGTGCGGTCCAGCGGCAGACGTTGTCGCTGGCGACGCACGAACCGTCGGGCGACGACGTCGAGTGGGTGTTCGGGCGGGAGGGGAACCTCAACGTGTTCACCTGCCCGCAGGACGTCCGGCACCCGGTCACCGTGCACGTCGACTGACGACCCTGGTGTTCGCTGATCCCATCGCCGCGACCGCGCCCGACAGCACCAGCAGCACCACCGCGAACCACGCCATCACCGTCGTCGGCGCCAGGTACCGGGTCGCCAGCCCGATCGACAACGACGCCGCGATCATCCCGAGGTAGGCGATCAGGAACAGCCCGGCCAGCGCCTCACCACGACGCGCAGGCGCGGCCATCGACGCCACCGCTCCGACCGACGCCTTGAACTGCACGCCCGCGCCCACCCCGGCGACCGCGCCGCCCACCAGGAACGCCGGGAAGCTCGTCAGGTACATCCCGGCGACCACGAGAAGAACGCCGAGCGCCTGCGCGCCGAGGCCGAGCGCCCGGCGCGTGCCCAGCGACAGGCCTGACGTCACGGTCTGGGCCAGCGCGGCGCCACCGAACACGGTGAACACCACCACGCCGGCCAGGGTGCGGGACGGGTGGTGCAGTTCGCCCGCCACGAAGCCGGGGGAGACCGAGGTGAAGACGCCGAAGACCGCGAACGAGGCGAACGCGCCCAGGCAGGCGACGAGGTAGCCGGGACCGTGGTCGGTGCTGATCCGCTGTGGGCGGTAGGGGACCGGGCGCCGGGTGACGGTTTCCGGGGTCAGGGCCACGAGCACGATGCTGATCACGAGGAGCACGGCGAGCACCGCGTAGGGCGTGCGCAGGGGGGCGCCGACGTACTGGGCGAGGACTCCGGCGACCAGGGCGCCGACGCCGAGGCCGCCGATGTTCGCGGCGGTCGAGACGACCTCGAAGCGGTGCGGGGAGGCGTCCGGGCGGTGGCGGGTGTGCAGGTCGGCGAGGTAGGCCGTGGCGGTGGCGGCGATCATGCCGACCCCCAGGCCGTTGACGACGCGGGCGATGACCAGGACCGGGAGGGCGGTGCTGCTCAGGAACAGCACGGCGGAGACGAGCTCCAGGCCGAGTGCGGGGAGGAGGATCGTCTTGCGGCCGGCCCAGTCCGAGACGTGACCGGCCAGCACGAGGCTGATCACCACGCCGATCGCGAACGCGGCGAAGACGACGGTCACGGCGAACGTCGAGAAACCCTCGCGGGCCATGTAGAGCGGGAACAGCGGCGACGGCACGGTGGAATAGGCCATCGCGGTGAGGAAGGTGCCCGCGACGACCCAGAAACCGGTGCCGTGGCGCAGGCCGGTGGTCGGTCGGGGGAGGGTGAGCGTCATGCGTTCGAGCTTGCGCCCACGCAACCATCACGTCCAACGAAAGAAAATGCTCGTGATCATCACTTTCTGAGATACTCGCTGGTGTGGACCTGCGCCAGCTGGAGTACTTCGTGGCGGTTGCGGAGGAGGGGAACTTCACCCGCGCGGCGGCGCGCGTGCACGTGGTGCAGTCGGCGGTGTCGGCGGCGATCAAGACCCTCGAACGCGAGCTCGGAGCGGTGCTGCTCGACCGCAACTCCAAGCGGGTGCTGCTGACCGACGCCGGTGCGGCGTTGCTGCCCAAGGCGCAGGCCGTGCTGGACGCCGCGACCGAGGCCAGGAACGCCGTGGCGCAGGTCGAGGGCGTGGTCACCGGCTCGGTCCGGATCGGCACGCTGACCGCGATGACCCTGATCGACCTGCCGGCGCTGCTGGGTGAGTTCCACCGCAGGCACCCCGGCGTGCTGGTGCGCACGAGAGCGGCGACCGGCGGCTCGCAGGGGCTGGTCGAGCAGCTTCTGGACCGCAGGCTCGACCTCTCCTTCGTGTCGCTGCCGGGCCCGGTGCCGGACGGGATCGTCCTCGACGAGCTCGCCCACTCGGTGATGGACCTGGTGGTCCCGCTCGACCACCCGCTCGCGGCGGAGGACGAGGTCCCGATCTCCGACCTCGCCGGGCTGGACTTCATCGACTCACCGCTGGGCTACGGCAACCGGGCCGTGGCCGACCGGGCGTTCGCCGCCGCGGCCGTGCCGCGCCGGGTCACCCTGGAGATGTCGGACATCTTCACCGGTGTCGACTACGTGCGGCACGGCCTCGGCATCGCGTTGCTGCCCAGCTACATCCTCGGCGACGCACAGGGCGTGTCCACGCTCAAGGTGACCGGCGCCGACCTGTGCTGGCCGATCGGGCTGGCCCGGCCGGCCGACCGCGCCCCGACCGCCGCGGCCAGGGCGCTGATCGCCGTCGTGCACGAGATCTTCCGGGACTAACGCGTGCAGGCGAAGCTCGAAGCGTCGTCCGGGTCGCCGGCGCGGTACCGGGGCCAGGTCGGGTACTCGCACAGCGGACGGGTCCGGTCGTGGGTCAGGTCGGTCACGACCGGTTTGTGAGGCGACCGTCCACTTTCGACCCAGCGTTCGAGCGCGGTCAGCGAGTCCCACCCGGCGGCGAACGCCGGCGCGCCGAAGTTCGCGTGGTTGGCGCCGGGAACGAGGTAGTACCGGAGGAACTCCTCGGTCAGCCCCGGACCCAGCAGGGAGCGCACCCGGTCGTAGTACTCGTTCGTCGAGCGGTGCGACACCAGCTCGTCCGCCGCGCCGTGCAACAGCAGGAGCTTGCCGCCGGAGCGTGCGAACGGGCTCAGGTCGACGTTGTTGCGGTCCTGAATCGTCGACAGGTGGCTGATCCGGTCGAGCCACCTGCCCGGCCGCCGCGGGTCGAGGGCGAGCGGGTTGTACGACGGGTCGCGGGTCAGGAAGTGCTTCACCCACTGGTCCCAGTACTGCATCCCGTAGCCGCTGGTGGCCGGCATCGGGTTGGCCGGCGGGGTCGTGCCGAACCCGAGGAACGGCGTCCGCATGTCCCCGCCCGACAGGAACGGGAAGCCGGGGTACTCGGTCTCCCCGCTGGCGACCCGGTACGGCCACCGGAACGGCGTCGACATCGCCGTCACAGCACCGATCTGGGCGTCTGACAGGCAACCGGGACCGGTGTCGGCACCGTCGGGACACCGCAGCACGCGCGGGTCGAAGCGGCAGCCCCGCTCGTTGGAGACGACCCCGTCCACCACGCCGTCCAGACCGTCACAGGCAGCAACAGCGCTGTCGTACAACAAGGACTGCTTGACCGGCGGAGGAAACGCCCCCGGCTTGGCCAGGACCTGCGTCAGGTGCCCGAGGTACAGCGCCTCGGCGAGGTTGTTCCACGCCGGGTACGCCGAGATCACGCCGTCGAACGTGCGCGGCCACCGCTGGGCCACCACGAGGGCTTCCCGGCCACCGGTCGAGCCACCGGCGAAGTAGGTCTCAGCCGGGTTGCGCCCATAAACGCGCCGGACGAGGAACAGGCTCGCGTCGTGCGTCTTCTTCAGCGCGTCACCGGCGGCGAAGTTCCGCAGCGCCTCGTCGTTGGCGCCGAACGACCCGTCCAGCGACGGCACGGCACCCGCGCCCTGCTGGTGCCCCGAGTCGCTGGCGAACGTCACGTACCGGCGGGCCAACGGCGCCAACGCGTCCGCGGCGGCGAACGGCACGTTTCCCGTCAGCGCCGGGATGGTTCCGTTGTACCCGCCACCACCGAACATCAACGCCTTGCGGTTCCAGCCCTCCGGCAACGCCACCCGCGTCTTGATCGAGGGCGCCGACCGGTCGACCGGATACAGGTCCGCGTCGACCTGGCAGTACTCGACCGTCTGTCCACTGACGACAGCCGAGGTGACCGCGGCCGCCGTGACGACACCACCGCGCGTCGGCAGGCTGATCACCGAGGCGGGGATCTTCAGGTGGTTCAGCTCAGCGCAGGCGGGAGCGGACGCGTCGGCGGGTGTGGCGGCGCGGAAGGTCAGGCCCGGCAACAGGATCGCGACCAGGGCGAGTCTGCGTGACTTCATCTGCGGCCTCCTGTCAGCGGTAGAGGTGGGTGCCGGGAACGGCCTGCGGATCCGCGCGGACCTCGGCCGGGTTCGTCTCCGGCAGGAACCACGCGCTGACGAACGTGATCAGCCCCATGAGCGTGATGTAGGCGGCGACCGGGATCGTGCTGCCGGTCTCCGCGATCAACGCGGTCATCAGGAACGGCGTGCCACCGCTGATGATGATCGCGGAGAGCTGGTAGGACAGCGACGCGCCGGAGTAGCGGACGTTGGGAGCGAACAGCTCGCCGAGGAAGCTCGCGATCGGGCCGTAGGTGAGGCACTGGAACGTGAAGCCGACGACCACGGCGACGAAGATCAGCGGCAGCGACGCGGTGTTGACGAGCCCGAAGTACGGGAAGCCCCACACCGCGACGCCCAGGCCGCCGATGAGGATCAACGGCCGGCGGCCGATCCGGTCGGACACGTGCCCGGCCCACGGCAGGACCGCGAGCATGGCCACGGAGCCGAGCAGCACCACGGCGAGCACACCGTCGCGGTCGAGCTTGAGCGAGGTCGTGCCGTAGTTCAACAGACCGGCGATGCTGACGTAGAAGAGGCTGTTGGTGGCCGACAGGATGCCGCAGGCGAGCAGGATCGTGCCCCACTTCTCGCGGATCACGGTCGCGAGCGGCGCCTTGACGACCGCGCGCTCCGGCCGTGCGACTTCCTTCTGCAGCTCGCGGAACTCCGGGGTGTCCTCCACCTTGGACTGGATGTAGAGCACCACCGCGAACATCACGATGCTGACCAGGAACGGAATTCGCCAGCCCCAGCTGAGGAACGCGTCGTCCGGCATCAGGCCGCTGGCGGCCACGAAGATCAGGTTCGAGATGATCACCGCGACGAAGACGCTGGTCTGACCGAACGTCCCGGCGAACCCGCGTCGTTTCGGGCTCGCGGACTCGGTGAGCAGCAACATGATCCCGCCCCACTGGCCACCTGCCGCGAGCCCCTGCAGGAACCGCAGCGTCACCAGCAGGATCGGCGCCAGCGGCCCGACGGCCGACGCGGTCGGCAGGCAGCCGATCAGGAACGTCGCCGCTCCCATCAGCGCGAGGCACGTGACCACGACCGGCTTGCGCCCGTACTTGTCACCGAAGTGCCCGGCGAGCACGCCGCCGACCGGCCGCGCCACGAACCCGGCCCAGAACGTGCTGAACGCGAGCAGCGTCCCGGTCAGCGCCGAGGACTGCGGGAAGAAGACCTTGGGGAACACCAGCGCGGCCGCGGTGCCGTAGAGGAAGAAGTCGTACCACTCGATCGAGCTGCCGATCAGCCCCACGGTCAGCAGCTTGCGGAAACCGCGGCGCCGGGTGGGGGACGAAGCGGTGTCGGACTGCTCGTCGGGCTGGGCCAGAGGGGTTGCCATACATGCCGCCTTCGTCGATGAACCGGCAGGTGATGACGGCCAAGCCTAGGGCGGGGACACCACGTGGCTGAGGTCTGGATCACACACCCCTCGCGCTGGTTCGGTGGACCTTTCGCCCACCCGCCGGTGAGGGAGGATGACTCCGTGGCCATCGACCCGAGTGACGACACCGAGGCGCACGCCCTCGTCCGCCGACAGCGCGAGCTGGCGTCGTTGTACGCGACGGCGAAGTCGCTCACGGCGCTGGGCGGGCTCGACGACGTGCTGCAGTCGATCGTCCGGCACGCCCACGACCTGATGGGGACGGACTTCACCTACCTCTCGCTGGTCGCCGACGGCAGGCTGTCGGCGCGGGCGGCGGAGGGCACGATCTCGGCGGCGTTCCTCAGCGCCACCATCCCGTCCGGGGTGGGGCTGGGCGGCAAGGTGCTGGCCACCCGGCGCCCGCACTGGGTGCGCAACTACGCCGCCTCGACGCTCATCGACCACGACGCGGGCTTCGACCGCCTGGTCGGCACCGAGGACCTCGTGGCGCTGCTCGGCGTGCCGCTGGTGATCAGGGACGAGGTGGTGGGCGCGCTGTTCGCCGCGTACCGCTCGGAGCGCTCGTTCGACGCGGGTGAGATCGCGTTGCTCAGTGCGTTCGCCGACCACGCGGCGGTGGCGCTCGACAACGCCCGCCTGTACGAGAAGAGCCGGAAGGCCTTGCAGGAGCTGCAGGTCGCCTACCGCAAGATCGAGGAGCACGTCACCGTCGTCGAACGCGCCCAGGAGATCCACGAGGCGCTGACCGGAGTTGTGCTGGAAGGCGGCACACCGGACGACGTCGCGCGCCGCCTCGCCGAGCAGCTGGGTGGCGAGGTCGAGGTGCTGGATGTCGTGGGGAACCGTTCCGGCCGGGTCACGACGACGGTCGAGAACGGGGTCGCGTGCAGCGTCGCCCCGATCCAGGCGGGCGACAGCCACCTCGGCGCGCTGGCGTGGACCAGGGAAGCCGGTGCCGGGCAACGGGTCTCGGACGACATGGACCTGCGCACGCTCGAACGCGCCACGCACATCCTCGGGTTGCTGATCCTCAAGGAACGGGCCGTCGCCGAGGCCAGCGAGCGGCTGAGCGGCGAGCTGCTCACCGAGCTCATGGTCGGCAGCCCCGGCATCAGCCCCTCCCAGCGCACCCGCACCAGGACCCGCGGCATCGACGCCGACCGGCTGAACCTGGTCCTCGTCGCGGACTCACCGGCGTCCTCGTCGACCGATCTCGTGCGGCACCTGCACGACATCGCGCGGACTTGCTCCGGCCTGGCGGGCGAACACCTCGGCCGGGCCACGATGATCGTGCCCAGCACCGACGACGACCGGACCGTGCAGGACGTCCACCGCCGGCTGCGGCGCGCGCTGGGCGGCCCGGTCGCGGTCGTGGGGGAGCGGGCGGCCAACCACGACTGGGCCCGCGCGTTCTCGCTGGCCGGCCGCTGCGGTTCGGTCATGCGCGCGCTCGGGCACACCGACGTCGGCGCCACCACGGGCAGGTACGCCCTGTACGCGTTGATCTTCGACACCGACCGGGTCCGCGAGCTCGACCGGTTCCTGGACGCGTCCATCGGCCCGCTCGTGGCCTACGACCGGCGGCGTGGTACCGACCTCGTGGGAACTTTGAGCGTCTACTACGGCCACCGCGCCAACGTTGCCGCGACGGCGCGCGCGTTGCACGTGCACGTGAACACGCTGCTCAAGCGGCTGGACCGGGTCAGCGAGGTGCTCGGCGTGGACTGGCGCACCGAGAACGACCTGGAGCTGCAGTTCGGCCTGCAGCTGCACCGGCTCAGAACCGCCTAGGCGATCCTCGTCGCGTCGCGCAGGGCCGTTTTCGACAACTTGCCCGTGCCCGTCTTGGGCAGCGAGTCCATGAAGACGACCTCGTCCGGCAGCCACCACTTGGCGACCAGCGGGGTGATGTGGCGCAGCAGGTCGCCGGCGGTGGCGGTGCTGCCCTCGCTCAGGACCACGTAGGCGACCGGGCGTTCCACCCAGCGCGGATCAGGCCGGGCGACCACGGCGACCTCGACGACGTCCGGGTGCGAGAACAGGGCGCTCTCCAGCTCGACCGACGAGATCCACTCGCCGCCGGACTTGATCAGGTCCTTCACCCGGTCCACCAGCCGCAGGTAGCCGTCGGCGTCGATGGTGGCGAGGTCGCCGGTGCGCAGCCAGCCGTCCTCGGTGAACCGGTCGGCCGCGTCCACCAGGAAGTAGCCGCCCGCCACCCACGGGCCCGCCACCTGCAGCTCACCGACCGCCTTGCCGTCGCGGGGCAGCACCACGCCCGTCTCGACGTCCGCGACCCGCAGGTTCACCAGCGGCAGCGGCTGGCCCTGGGCGGCTCGCACGGCCACCCGCTTCTCCTCGTTCACCGCCTGGTGCTGGGTGCGGGTGCCGCCGATCGTCCCGACCGGACTGATCTCGGTCATGCCCCACGAGTGCGTGATCGGCACCCCGATGGCGGCGCGGTAGGTCTCGGACAGCGCCGGGGCGATCACCGAACCGCCGCCGAGCAGGAACCGGGTGGCGCCCAGGTCGTGCGACTGCAGTTCGGGGGCCAGGCTCGTCCACACCGTCGGCACGGCACCGGCGACGGTGACCCGGTGGTCCTCCATCAACCGCAGCAGGTGCGCCGGATCTGATGACGGGCCGGGCAGGACGAGCGAGGCGCCGGTCATCATCGCCCCGTACGGGAGACCCCAGGCGTTGGCGTGGAACATCGGCACGATCGGCATCACGACATCGCTCTCGCACAGGCCGATGAACCCGGCCGCGAGCGTGCCCAGGCAGTGCAGGACGGTCGAGCGGTGGCTGTAGACCACGCCCTTCGGCGGCCCGGTCGTGCCGGAGGTGTAGCAGAGCCCGGAGGCCAGGTTCTCGTCCGCGAGCGTGAACGTGTCCTCGAACGAGCCCGCGAACGGTTCGGCCGCGCCGACCAGCTCGTCGTAGTGCAGGACGCGGGGATCGGCGGGGACCTCGGCGCCGCTGTCGTCGGGCAGCACGACCCAGTACCGCACCTTCGGCATCCGGTCGGCGCTCGGCCAGGTCCGGGGCAGCAGCGCGCGGTCGACGAACACCACGTCGTCCTCGGCGTGGTTGACGATGTACTCCAGGTGCTCGGCGGAGAGCCGGATGTTGATCGAGTGCAGCACCCGCTTCGTCACCGGCACCGCGAGGTAGAGCTCCAGGTGCCGCCGGGTGTTGGCCGCGAACGTCGCGACACGGGCACCCGCCGGGACGTCGAGGGAGTCGAGCGCGGTCGCCAGGCGCCGGGTCTGCTCGGCCACGTCGGCGTACGTGACGCGCTCGACGCCGGCCGTGACGACCTGTTTGTGCGCGTAGAGCCGCTCGGCCCGCTCCAGGATGTGCGCGATGGTGAGCGGTCGTGGCTGCATCAACCCGTCCATGACCAGTCACCGTAAGTGCGCGTCCGGTGCGGGCAGCAGGGCAGAACCGTCCACTCGTCCGCTTGCCGCGGCGGCGTTTTCTCACACCCGGTAGGCGTCGCAGGCCAGCGTGATCAGGTCGGTGAGGTGCTGCGGCGGCTGGTCCTTCCACCACGCGAGCCACACGGCGATCGGCGGCGCGTCCCGCACGACCCGGTAGGCGACGCCGGGACGCGGGTTGAGGTTCGCGGTGGCCTCCGACGTCATGCCGACGGCCTGGCCCGCCGCGATCAGCGTCAGCCACTCGTCGACGCTGTGCGTGTTGCGCACGACCGCGGGCGCCTTGCCGGGCTGCCACAGGTCCAGCGTGGTCGTGCCGGTGCGGTCGTCGATCGCCATCGCGTACTTCGCCAGGTCGCCGAGCTTCAGGGAACGCTTGCGCGCCAACGGGTTGTCCGTGGCGACCACGCCGTAGCGGCGTTCGGTGCCGAGCAGCGCCGTCTCGAACCTCGGGTCGTCGAGCGCCCGGCGGACCACCGCGACCTCGGCCGCGCCCTCCGCGAGGCCCGCCGACGCCGAGTTCGAGTGCACGAACACGAGCGGGAGCCCGGGATGTGCCGCGGCCCAGGCCTTCTGCACGCGCCGGGTGTGCCGGCCGAGCGCGGCCCACGCGTAACCGACGCGCAGCTCGGTGCGGGACTGCTCGACGACCAGGTGCAGGTGGGCGACCTCGTCCAGCACGCGCCGGGCGCCGGCCAGCACCTGCGTGCCGGTCGGGTCAGGGCCACGTGCCGGTGGAGCGCTGCAGCAGCCGGGCACCGAGCGCGGCCTCCAGCGCGGCGACCGACCGGGAGACCGACGCCTGGGTCAGGCCGAGCGTGGCGGCGGCGTCGGTGAACGTGCCCGCGTCGACCACCGCCACGAACGCGCGCAGGTGCCGGAGATCCATGCGTCCAGCGTATAGGTCACGCGGCTCATGCATTTCCCGCATTGATGCCGGAACCGCAGGCTGGGCACCATGAAGAGCACCGGTGCGTTCGCGACGATGACCGCCAGCGCGGCCAGCAACCAGCTCGGCGCCGCGGTGGGTGCCCACGCGTTCGCCGCGATCGGCCCGGCCGGGGTGGTGGCGGTGCGCCAGTTCGTGGCCGCCGCCGTGCTGCTGCCGATGGCCAGGCCGAACCTCCGAAGATTCACCCGGGCGCAGTGGTGGCCGACGATCGCGCTGGGGCTCGTGTTCGCGACGATGAACCTCAGCCTGTACATGGCGATCGACCGGATCGGCCTCGGTCTCGCCGTGACGCTGGAGGTGCTCGGCCCGCTCGGGGTCGCGCTGGCCGGCTCGCGCACGCGCCGGGACGTGCTGTTCGTGCTGGTCGCGGCCGTCGGCGTGTACGTGCTGGTGCTGCCGGGCCCGAGCAGCGACTACCTCGGCGTCGGTCTCGGCCTGCTGGCGGCGGGCTGCTGGGCCGCGTACATCCTGCTCAACCGGCTGGTCGGCGCCCGGTTGCCGGGTCTGCAGGCACCGGCGGTCGCGACGGCTATGTCGGCGACGCTCTACGTCCCGGTCGCGGTCCTGCTGGTGCTGCACGGAAAGCTGACCGGGATGGCGGTCCTGTACGCGATCGGCGCGGGCGTGTTCTGCAGCGTCGTTCCGTACGCGGTCGACGTGATCGCTCTGCGGAGGGTCCCGGCGCGCCTGTTCGGGCTGGCGATGAGCGTCCACCCGGTGCTCGCCGCGCTGGCCGGTCTGGTCGTGCTGGGGGAGGAGCTGGCACCGCACCACTGGGCCGGGATCTTGCTCGTGGTGACCGCCAACGCACTGGCCGTGACTTGCTCGAAGTGGTCTGGATCACCTACCGTGGCTCCCGAAATGTGAATCCAATTCACTTCGGTGGGTTGGCCATGCGGACTGCAGTCATGACGGTCGTCGCGGCGCTGGCGGGCGCTGCCCTGGTCAGCGGCCCGTTCGCGTGGGCGGAACCCGAGCCCTACCTCGTGGGCCGCGGCATCTCCGACGTCACCGGCCCGGCCGCCGAGAACGGCATGATGGGCTACTCGAAGTTCGACCAGAAGACGACGGGCATCCACCAGCGGCTGCGGTCGCGGGCCTACGTCGTGGTCGACCGGGCCACGAACAAGCGCGTCGCGTACGTCAACGCCGACCTCGCGATGATCTTCCGCGCGGTCCAGGAGGGCGTGCTAGCGAAGCTGCAGCCCCGCTACGGCACCACCTACACCCGCGAGAACCTGCTGCTGTCGGCCACCCACACGCACTCCGGCCCCGGCGGCTACTCGCACAACCTCGCCTACAACCTGTCGATCCTCGGCATGCAGCCCCAGGCGCTCGCCGCCGTGGTCGACGGCATCACCGAGTCGATCGTCGAGGCGCACGAGGACCTCAGGCCCGGCTCGATCTCGCTGGGCTTCGGCGAGCTGACGAACGCCTCGGTCAACCGGTCACGGGCGGCGTTCGACCGCAACCCGGACAAGGGCTTCTTCCCTGCCGGGATCGACCCGCAGATGACCGTGCTGCGGTTCAAGCAGTCCGGTGACGACGTCGGCGCGATCAGCTGGTTCGCCACGCACAACACGTCGGTCACCAACGCCAACACGCTGATCTCCCCGGACAACAAGGGGTACGCGGCCTACCAGTGGGAGCACGACGACGAGGGCGTGCGCTACCTGGACGACTCCGCGGGCTTCGTGGCGGCGTTCCCGAACACCAACGCCGGCGACATGTCGCCGAACCTCAACCTCAAGCCCGGTTCCGGCCCCACCGAGGACGAGTGGGAGAACATCCGCATCATCGGCGAGCGCCAGAACCGCAAGGCGCAGGAGGTCTACAACGGACCGCAGACCGCCATGTCCGGCGGGGTCGACGCGCGGATGCGGTTCGTGGACATGTCGACCGTCCAGGTCGAGGGCCGCTACACCACGAACGGCCAGCCCGGTACGACCTGCTCCGGTGTCGTCGGCGCCTCGACGATCGCCGGCAGCATCGAGGACGGCCCGGCGATCCCCGGTTTCTCCGAGGGCATGCAGTCACCGTTGAAGAAGCTGTTCGAGCCGCTGAACATGGAGGTCCCGCAGTGGCTGCGCGACTGCCAGTTCCCCAAGGCCTCCCTGGTGCCGACGGGCCTGGTCGCCGCGACGCCGAACGTGCTGCCGCTGCAGATCGTCCGCATCGGAGCGTTGCACCTCGTCGCGGTGCCGGGTGAGGTCACGATCACCGCGGGCCTGCGCATCCGCCAGTCGGTGGCGGCCGAGCTCGGCGTGCCGGTGCGCAACGTCCTGATCCAGGGCTACGCCAACGACTACAGCCAGTACGTCACCACGCCGGAGGAGTACGACTCGCAGCAGTACGAGGGCGGCTCCACCCTGTTCGGCCGCAACACCGCACCCGCCTACCAGCAGGAGTTCGGCAAGCTGGCGGCGTCGATGAAGAACGGCACCACGCTGCCCGCCGGCCCGGCGCCGGGCAAGCCGCCGTTCACCGACATCAACCTGCAGACCGGGGTGGTGCTGGACGACAAGCCCGCCGGCAAGAGCTACGGCTCGGTGCTGGCCGCACCGAAGTCGGCCTACGCGCGCGGTGAGACCGTGACGGCTGTGTTCGTCACCGGGCACCCGAAGAACAACCTGCGCCGCAACGGGACGTTCCTGGAGGTGCAGCGGCAGGTGAACGGGACCTGGGTGCGGGTGGCCGACGACGGCGACTGGTCGACGCGCTACAAGTGGGAACGCGTCGGGATCGCGTTCTCGAACGCCACGATCACCTGGCAGATCCCCGCGGACACCGCTCCGGGTGTGTACCGGATCGTGCACCACGGTGACGAGAAGAGCGGCTGGACCGGGAAGATCACCGGCTTCACGGGCGCGACCGGCGGGTTCACGGTCGGATGATGAGCTCGCCACCGGCAGCGGCGGCGAGGCCGGGGCCGAAGGCGGCCGCGGGCGTGTAGGCGCCGGGCTTGCCTTCGCCCCTGGCCAGGCGCACGGCCACTTCGGCGGACGCGCCCGCGGTGAAGTCCATGGCCTCGCCGGTCTTCAGCCACCCTTCACGGGTGGTGCCGTCGGGCCAGGTGACGACGGCGTGGCCCCAGGAGTGCGTCCGCGGGCGCGGGGCCGGCTTGCCCGTGATGCCGGCGAGTCGCCTGACGGCCATGCGGCGCAACGGTTCCAGCGCCAGCAGCCGGCCCACGACCGTAAGCACGGCGCGGAGCGCGGGCGAGGCGGGCATCATGGCGGTGGTGGCGGTGACGTCCGGCGCGCCGCTGGCCCGCTGAGCCGCCACCAGTTCGGCCGAGGGAGCTTCGGCCGACGTCACTGCTCGCCGTCGGGCAGGGCAGCTGCCGCCACCCGCGCGAGGCGTGCCGCGACCAGCTCCCGTCGCGTAGCGGCGTCCGCCGGTGGCCAGGACGTCGACGAGCGAGGCGGCCAGTGCCGTGCCCAGCGCACCGGCCTCCACAGCGACCGAGGCCAGCGCGTCGACCCGCACCTCGGCGGGCACCGGACGGCCCTCGCACAGAGCCGCCACGACCGCTTCCGTTGCCAGCACACCGAAACCTGCGCCGGTGACGAAGGTGCTGCCCGCCGCCGCGGCCTCGTCGTGCAGGCCGAGCAGTCGCGGGACGGAGGTCAGGTCCGCAGCCTGGTCGAGGTAGTGCCCGCCGGGCAGGCAGGCGCGGGCGATGGTGGTCGAGGTCTCGGCGTACCGCCGATGGTGTTGATGACCACGGCCGGTCGCTCCAGTGATGTCTCTCGCGGAGCGCGGGTACGACGACGTGACCGTCACGCAGATCGCCGAACGCGCGGGGATCACACGGCGCACGTACTTCCGGTATTTCCCGGACAAGCGCGAGGTTCTGTTCGCCGGCGCGGAGCAGTTGCCGGTCGCGATCGCGGAGGCGGTCCGCACCTCACGCGAGGAGACCGCACCCGCCATCGCGCTCGACGCCGTCCGCCGGGTGGGTGCGCTGCTGGTGGAGCGCTCCGCCGGGGCGGCGCAGCGGCGTGCGGTGATCGCGTTTAGTCCTGAGTTGCTGGAACGCGAGCGCACCAAGCGGGCCGCGCTCATGGCCGCCCTGGGTGAGGCCCTGCGGGAGCGTGGGGTGGAGGCGGGGGAGGCGTTGCTCGTGGCACGACTGGTCGCGGTGTGCTTCGAAGGCACGATCGAGCGGTGGATCGCACGGGCGAAGACATCGGGTCCTGCCTCGATTCGACTGTGGCGTCGATGCGGTCGACGGTCTCCCTATTCCCGGATCCGGTGAGGCCGTGATTACGTTGTGTGCGATTTAATCGCGTACTAGCTTTATGGCATCCGACCTGAGAGGGAGCAGCCATGAAGCGCCCAGTGCTCGAGCCCGCCGCCGCCGAGTTCGCCGCCGCCACCGCCACGCCGCCGTTCCTGTTCGACCTGGGGCCTGAGCAGGGTCGCAAGACGGTCGACGAGGTGCAGTCGGGTGAGATCGCCAAGCCCGAGATCGACGAGGAGTGGGTCGAGCTCGACGGCTTCAAGGTCCGCGTGGTGAAGCCCGCGGGCGCCACCGGCGACCTGCCGGTCATCCTCTACATCCACGGCGCCGGCTGGGTGTTCGGCAACGCCCACACCCACGACCGCCTGGTCCGCGAGCTCGCCGTCGGCACCGGCGCGGCCGTCGTGTTCCCCGACTACTCGCTCTCGCCCGAGGCCCGCTACCCGGTCGCGATCGACCAGAACTACGCCGCCGCCCGCTGGATCGTGGCCGAGGGTGCCGCGCACGGGCTCGACGCGACCCGCATCGCCGTGGCCGGTGACTCGGTCGGCGGCAACATGGCGGCCGCGCTGACGTTGCAGGCCGAGGAACGCGGCGACGTGCCGCTCAAGGCCCAGGTGCTCTTCTACCCGGTGACCGACGCGTCCTTCGACACCGACTCGTACCTGCAGTTCGCCGAGGGCTACTTCCTGCGCCGCGACGCGATGCAGTGGTTCTGGGACCAGTACACGACGAACCCGGTGGAGCGCGCCGAGATCACCGCTTCGCCGCTGCGCGCCACGACCGAGCAACTCGCCGGGCTGCCGCAGGCGCTGGTGATCACCGCCGAGGCCGACGTGCTGCGCGACGAGGGCGAGGCCTACGCCGACAAGCTGCGCGAGGCCGGTGTGCCCGTCACCGCCGTCCGGTACGCGGGTGCGATCCACGACTTCGTGATGCTGAACGCGTTGCGCGGCACGCACGCCGCCGAAGGTGCGATCAAGCAGGCGATCGCGTTCCTGCGCGAGGCGCTCACGAGCTGACCAGCACCGCGACCTCCGGCCCTGTCACCGCTGGTGGCAGGGCCGGTCGCCGTTCCAGGCCGCTACTCGGTGAACTCGGTGAAGCAGCGGACGTTCTCGAACCGGCCGGCGGCGAGGTCGTCGCGGCGCGCGAAGAAGCGTCCGAAGTGGACCATGTCCGCCCGGAACTGGAAGAGCGGCACCCACTCGCGGCGCACCTGCTGGAGCTCCTGCTCCAGGTCCGCCAGCAGCTGGTGGCGCCGCAGGTCGGGAAAGCGGGACTGGAGGTCGTCGAGCGCCATCTCGGTCTCCGGCGTCCCGTAGACGTTCTTGCCGTGCAGGCCACCGATGTGCCCCGAGTAGCCGCCGAGCCGGAGGTCGGAGTACCCGGTCTTCGGCCACAGCTTCTCGACCAGCGCGCACAGCCGCAGCCGGTTCGGCACGGCCTCGGCCCGGTGGCGCTGGTAGTCCGACAGCTCCGGCTCGTTGAGGGCGATCCACTCGGGGAGCTCGGCCTGGACGGTGGCGAACAGTGCGTCGCCCCGGTCGGCAGACTCGTCGACGGCGGCGCCTGCGGGCACGTGCACCACCCGCGCGTAGCTCTGCGCCTCCTCCTCGGAGTCGGCCTCGATCGCCTCCTCGTGGTCGAGGAAGAACAGCAGGGTGCCGTCCGCCGGGAGGGGCAGGTCGTCGACCTCGGGAAGGGCCGCGCAGTCGAAGGAGGCGACGAACGGCAGCCTCGTGTCCACGGCGTGCCGAGGTGTGCCACCGCGTTGACCGACCGGGTCGCCTTGGGGGTTCCTGCTCAGGTGGATCGCGAACCGGAGGTGCGCGGCGAACGCGCGGATCTCGTCGTCCGCGAAGCCGGACGAGGTTGCGGCCCGGTGGAACTGATCATGTAAGCGCATGGCGCACATGATCGCAGCGAGCACCGACGAAGAATGAGGATCAGCCGCCGACCCGCGAGGTCCTGGTGACCTGGAACGGCGTTCCCTGCTGACAGGTCGTCATCGCACCCGGCTCGGCCCGCCCGGTCACCTCCACCACGGCACCGGCCACCGCGATCGCGGGGTCGGCGCCGAGCAGCAGGTACTGGGCGGTGCCGGTGTCCAGCAGCAGGCAGCCGTTCTCGACGCCCGCCGAGACCGTGCCGCGCACCGTCACCCCCGGCTCCAGCGCCCGCGACGGCGTGGTGGGCAACGGGGTCGACGTGGGTGGCAGAGGCGCGGGCAGGCTCGCTGAGGCGGTCGGCGCTGTCACCGACGACGTCACAGACGTCTCGGACGGCGGCACCTGAGCAGGTGGCTGGTTGGCACAACCGGCCAAGGTCAAGCACGTCACCAGCACGGCCAACCCGCGCATCTCACGTCACCTCCGGTGGATCACCGCGACGGGGCACGGCGCGTGGTGCAGCACCGCGTGGCTGACCGAACCCAGAATCGCACGCGCCACGGCACCACGGCCATGGCTGCCGACCGCGAGCAGTGCCGCGCCGTCGGCCGCTTGGAGCAAGGCGCGTGCGGGGGCGTCGAAGGCGGCCTCGGCGGCCACGTGCACGGCCGGGTAGCGCTCGCGGTGCGGGGCGAGCTGTTCGTCGAGCACCTTCGCGAGGTCCGCGCGGACGTGGTCCCAGTCCTGCTCGGGCAGCTCGGCCCAGCCGGCGTCGTTCCACGCGTAGACGGCGAGCAGCTCACGGCCGTGGCGCGCGGCGAAGCTGAAGGCGAACTCGATGGCCTCGGCTGAGGTCTCGGAACCGTCGATGCCCACGACCACCCGGCCGTCCAGCGGGCCCGAGCGCGTCACCACGACGGGGCGGCCGCCGATCGAGACCAGCTCGGCGGCGGTGGAACCGAGGAACATCTCGGCGATGCCGGTGCGGCCGGAGGAGCCGAGCACGAGCAGGTCGCCCGGCTCGTCGGCCAGCACGTCGACCGGACGGCCGATGCGCACGCTCGTGGAGACCTGCAGTGAGGGCCAGCCCCGGCGGATCTCCTCGGCGAGCTCGGCCAGGTGGTCCTCGGCGGAGCGGGCCATCGTCTCCTCGGTCACGAACTCCGGGACCGGCATGGACATCGGCGTGAACACCGGCTCCGGCAACGGGGCGCGCACGCCCTGCACGAGCTGCACCGACGCGCCGGTCCGCGCGGCCTCCTCCGCACCCCAGAGCGCCGCTCGGCGAGCCTGTTCCGAGCCGTCGAAGCCGACAACGACCGTGGACATGTGAAACCACCTCCGACCGGGGAGTACCCGGCCGGAGGTGGTTCCAAAGGTGACCCAGAACTAGCCGATGACGAACTGCGAACCGGGCTCGATCGTGATGTCACCGTCACGCGAGTTGGTGATCGTGACGTTCGTCAACCGCGCCGAACCGCGGGCCTGCGCCATCGCGAGGATGCCGGAGCCGTTGTTCGACCTGTCGATCCGGACGTTGGTGATCTGCACGTCCGGCATGCCCTGGCCGCCGCCCTTGAACTGGATCCCGTCGAACGTGGAGTCCAGGATCTCGGTGTCGCGGATGACCACGCCGGGGATCGGCAGGTTCTGCGAGAACAGCGTGATGGCGCCGAACTCCTGCGCCTCGCTCCAGAACGCGCCGCCCGTGCGGTGCAGGGCGTTGTTGGCGAGCAACGTCGTCCCGCCGAACGGCAGCGGGTCGTGGTCGGTCGCCAGCATGATGCCCGGGTAGTTCGCCGTGTCGGAGATGATGTTGTTCTCCGCGCGGTTGTTCGACCCGCCGTAGATCGCGATCCCGTTGGCACGCCACGGGAGTGCGATCGTGTTGTTGAGGAACGCGTTGCCGTTGCCGGAGTCGGCGACGGGGTCCTTCACGTACTTCGACGCCCACACGGCCAGCGCGTCGTCGCCCGTGGTGCGGAACGACGAGTTGAAGACCGTGGAGTTGCGGGTGCCGTTGGTGAAGTTGATGCCGTCGGCGTAGGTGTCGCGGATCCGCATGCCGCTGAACTGCAAGCCGTCGCCGGGGTTCCAGCGGTCGGGCAGGTTGGTGTAGTCGCGGCCGACCCAGACACCGACGTTGGCGTGCTCGATCCACACGTTGGTGACCTTGGTGTTCTTGCCGAACCGGCCGTTGAGGCCGACGCCGCCCTCCGCGTTCCCGTCACCACCGCGGATCCGGCCGGAGCCGAAGATCGCGATGTCGGAGATCTGCGTGTTGTCGTCGATGTCGAAGCCGAAGTTGCCCTCGTGCGGGTGGTTGATCGTGTCCGCGTCCTGCGGCTGGATCAGCGAGAACAGCTGCGAGTGCCACATGCCGGCGCCGCGGATCGTGACGTTGCGGATGCCGACCTGGTTGTCGCCACCGCTGTTGAACACGGTGAGGATCTTCTTCTCCTGGCGGAACTTGCCCGCCGGGATCCAGACGCAGGGGACCTCCCCGTTCTGGTCGGCCGTCACGGCGCGCTGGATGGCGTCCGTGTCGTCCGTCTGGTCGTTCGCCGTGGCACCGTACTGCGTGATCGACACACATCCCGCGGGAGCCGACGCCGCCGGGGCGACCTGCTCCAGGTCGATCAGGTCGATGACGTAGAACTGGGCGCCGTCACCCGCGTCGCGCTGCAGCTTGAAGCGGGTACCGGCAGGGTAGGAGCTCGCCAGCAGGGCCTGGGACTCGTCGAACAGCCTGCGGGCGTCACCGCCGGGACGGTTCGTGAGGCACTCGGGCTCGTCGCAGGAGCCGTAGAGCCAGCTGTGCCGCGACGACAGGGTCAGCTTCTGCACGAACTGGTCGTTCGCGTAGAGGCTGATCGTCGCCTCCCGGCCACCACCGGCGGCGGCGTCCGGGATGGAGTTGCGCACGACGATCGAGTTCGTGCTGACCGTGGAGGTGATCTCCACGAACTGGCCCTGCGCGTCGAGCCGCACCGACTTGCGGCCGGAGGACTCGGACCCGAAGTTGGTGTGCCCGAACGTGCGCTTCGCGTCGGCCTGCAGCAGCGTGCCGTTGTGGCGGCCCGCTTCGGCTTCGTAGCTCGTGAACGGCACGGACGCACCGCGTCCGACCACAATGGACTGGGTCGCGGTGTTGTTGTTCTCGTTGGTCTCCGCCACGACGTTGGTCGCGTCGGCGGTCGCGGTGGCCGTGGCACCGCCGTTGGTGGCGGTCCAGGTGCCGACGTTGACCGTGACGGTCTGACCGGCGTTGACGGCACCGGTGTTGGCGTTGAGCGTGCTGCCGCCGACCGACACGCGGGTCACCGAGGCGCCCGCCGCCGACGTGCCGCGGTTGTTGACGCTCACCGCGAACGTCACCTGCTGGCCTGCCGCCGGGGACGACGGGTTCGGCGTGACGCCGGTGATCTGCAGGTCCGGTCCGGGTGCCTGGCCGACGACCAGGGGAGAGCCGGAGGTGAAGGTGTTGTTGCCCTCGTTGGTCTCGGCGACCTGGTTGGCCGGGTCCACGGTGGCTGCGGCCGCGTAGGACCCGGCACCCCGCCGGCCCGCGTCGACGGTGACGGTGGCCGTTGCTCCCGGGGCCAGCCCGCCGACCTGCGCGGAACCCGCGCTCGTGCCGCCGAGCGTCACGTTGAGGGTGGTCGCGCCGGACGCCACGGTGCCGCCGTTGCGGACGGTGGCCGTGAGCCTGATCGCGTCGGCCTCGCTCGGGTTCTGCGGAGCCCAGGTCAGGTTCGTGACGGTGAGGTCAGGCGCCGGAGCCGCCGAACCGAGCACCTGGAACTCGGCGACCTGGCCGCCGGGCGCACCGGTGTTCGAGTAGAAGTGCAGGCGCACGTCCGCCACCCGGCCGGTGACCGGGATGGTGACGGTGTTGCCGGTGGCCGGGTCGAACCGGTGGTCGGCCCGAGCCTTGAGCGTCGCGAACGCCGTGGCGCCCGCTTCCCGGCCCAGCACCTCGAAGTTCTGCGTGCGCGCGCCCCAGGCGCTGTCGGGGTTGAGCTTCACGACGACCGAGGTGATGTCGGCGTTGGAGCCCAGCTTCGCGGTCAGGTGACCGGGGAAGCCGCTGGACTCCCAGTACGTGCCGACGTTGCCGTCCACGGCGTTGCCCGGCACGAAGTTGTGCACGTGCCCGGACTCCTCGACCGGCTTGCCGGCGGCGAGGTTGTCACCGGGCGGCGGGTCGACTGGTCCGCCGGACTCGCCGTGCACCTCCAGCTCGCTGAGCTGGGCCGCCTGCCAGCCGGTGTTCGCGGTGACCGTGACCCGGACGTACCGGGTGCTGGCCGCGCCGAACTCCAGCGTCACCGTGTTGTTCGAGCCGGGGGAGAAGGTGTGCCCGCGGGAGCCCACGAGGTCGCTGAACTGCGACCCGTTCGTGCTGCCCTGCACGGCCAGGGTCTGCGTGCGCTGCTCCCAGTTCGAGGGCAGCCGCAGGACGACCTTGCTGACGCTCTTCGCGGCGCCCAGGTCGGCCTGGAGCCACTGCGGGAACACGCCGTTCGCGCTCTCCCAGTAGCTGCCCTGGTTGCCGTCACCGGCGTTCCCGGCGCCGTACGGGCCGTTGCCGCTCGACGCGGTCAGGTTCGCGGACAGCCTGACAACCGCTGCTCCTGCCGCGGGTGTCAGTCCGAACAGTGCGAGGGCGCTCACGACGGCAGCGCTCACCGCACGCCTCAACAGCGTGTTTCTCATCGAATTGTCCTTCGTGGCAGGGAATCAGTTGTTGATGTTGATCTTGAAGGTGGTCGTGGTGTTCTTGATGTCCTGGAAGTTGTTGCTGAACCGCAGGCCGTTGAACGTGACCTCGCCGACGGCAGGGCCCTGGCCCGCTTCCGGCATCTCGTTGGCCCATACGCCGAACCCGGACTTCGCGTCGAACGCGTCACCGCTCTTGCGGGCACCGGAGATGCTCACGTTCGAGAGCACGGTGTCCTGGAAGATGTTCTCGGCGGCGCCGTTGTACTTGGTCTGGAACATGATTCCGCTGTACGTCGGATCGATGATCTCGACGTCGTTCACCCGGATCCCGGTGTACTTCTTGGAGGCGGAGAACATCCAGATCGCGCCGAACGTCTGCGCGCCCCAGAAGTGGCCGCCGGAACGGACGAGCGTGAGCCCGCTGAACGTCGTCGGCTCGGGCCCGAAGTCCTCCATCGAGTAGCCGAAGTCGAGCGAGCTGATCGTCACCGCCGAGTAGGTCAGGGTGTCGGCGACGTAGATGTTGCGGAAGGTGTTGTTCTTGCCGCCGTAGACCGCGAGGCCGGCCGCGCGCCAGGGGGTCGTCACCGAGAGGTTCTCGAAGACGTTGTTCTGCTGGCCGCTGCCACCGTTGTCGGTGGCGGCGAAGAGCGCGAACGCGTCGTCACCGGTCGAGCGGGCCTCGATGTTGGAGACCCGGTTGCCGGCCGAGCCGTTCGTCATGTTCAGGCCGTCCGCGTACATGTCGCGGATGCGGTTGTCCCTGATGACGTTGTTGTCGACGTTGTTGCCCCAGAACAGGCACATCATGTGCTCGACCCAGATGTTCTCGATGGTCATGTTCTGGACGCCGGCGAAGTTGAACACCTTGCCCGGGCCGTCGTTGCGTTGCGTGTAGTTGCCGAACACGGCGAACCCGCTGAAGGTCGAGCCGCTCGCGGACGACTGCGCGTCGAAGCCGATGTCGGTGTTCTCCTGCGTGAGCGGGGCCTGGAACCTGGTGAACCAGGGGCCGGCGCCGATCACCCGGACCGCCTTGCCGTAGACCTGGAACTTCTGCGCCGTCTGGTAGGTGCCGGCCGGCAGGTAGACGCCGACGAGGGTGCCGGTCGTGTCCATCCGGACGCGGTCGAGCGCGTTCTGCACGTCCTGGTGGGTGAACCCGGCGGGCACGGCATAGCGTGCGGCATCGGGGTTTCCGGCAGCCGCCACCTGTTCGAAGTTCACGAAGTCGATCGCGTAGTTCGTGGTGTTGGCCGCGTCCTTCTGCAGCTTGATCTTCGTGCCCGCCGGGAACGTCTGGTTGAGCATCACGTTCGCCTCGTCGTAGATGTGGCGGGGGCCGCCTGCTCCCGGCGAGTTCTGCGGGGTGGCCTCGTTGCCGTAGAGCCAGATGTACTTCGACGTCAGGTCGATGGCCTTGTGGAACTGGCCGTTGACGTAGACGTTGAGGGTGGACGTGATGCCGCCGCCGCCCGCGCTGTCCGGGATGGAGAACCGGGTGACGAGGGTGTTGGCCGGACCGGAGGTGGTGAACTCGACCGACTGGCCGGTGCCGTTCAGCGTGACGGCACGGCGGCCGGACGCCTCACCGGCGAGGTCGCCGATCGTCCTGTTCGGGCTCAAGACCTGCGCGCCGCCGCCGACGGTGCCGTCCTCGGCCTCGACGTGCTGCCACGGGACGCTGGCGCCGCGGCCGATGAACAGCGACTGCTCGCTGGTGTTGTTGCCCTGCTTGGCCGGGATCTCGTTGCCGTCGTTGGCGATCACCGTGCGGACCGTGTAGCGGCCGTCGGCGGCGGGCCAGGAGCCGAGGTTGACCGCGGCGGTCGTGGCACCGGCGTTGATCGTGCCGGTGTGGCTGCCGGTGAGCGTGCGGACGGTCTGGCCGCTGCTGGTGAGGATCGTGACGGTGATGCCGTGGGCGCCGGCCGCGCTGTTGATGGTGCCCTGGTTCTTGATGGCGACGGAGAACGTGGTGTTCTGGCCGTTCGCCGGGTTGCTCGGCGACCAGGACGGCACGGCGACCAGGTCGGAGCTCGGCACGGGCGTGACGACGAGCCGGTCGGGGTGCAGGCGCGCGTTGTTGGTCTCGTTCTGCTCCGCCACCTTCTTGGTCTCGTCGACCTTGGCGGTGTACTCGTAGGAGCCTGCCGGGCGGGCGGCGATAGTGGTGCCGACGTTCGCCTGCGCGCCTGCCTGCAGCGCGCCGACCTGGGCGGTGCCGACCGCGGTGGTGCCGAGGAAGAACGTCACGTCGGTCGCGGTGCTCGCGGCCGTGCCGGCGTTGCGGACCGTGGCGTTCAGCGTGATCTGGTCGGTCTCGACGGGGCTCGCGGGGGTGAACGACGTGCCGGTGACGGTGAGGTCGGGGTTCGGGGCAGGGGTGCCGAACACCTGGATCTCCGCCACCTGGGCGCCGGGCGCGCCGGTGTTGGACGTGAACCGCAGCTGGACGTCGGCGACCCGGCCGGCGGCGGTGATGGTGACGCTGTTGCCGCTCGCGGGGTCGAAGCGGTAGTCGCGGCCGGCGGCGAGGCTGGTGAAGCCGGTGGCGTTCTGCGCGCGGCCGAGGACCTCGACGTTCTGCGTGCGGGCACCCCAGGCGGTGTCGGGGTTGAGCTTGACCGCCACCGAGCTGACGTCGGCGTTGGACCCGAGCTGGACGGTGAGGGTGCCGGGGAAGCCGTTGGACTCCCAGTACGTCTGCACGTTGCCGTCGTTCGCGTTGGCGGCGACGAAGTTGTGCACGTTGTGGTTCGCGGTGACCGGCTTGCCCTGTGCCAGGTTCTCGCCGGTCGCGCCCTCTCGCGTCACGGAGTTGCTGGCGGGGGACTGGTTGCCGGCCGCGTCCTTCGCGACGACGTGGTAGGTCACGCGCAGGCCGTCGGGCTGGCTGTCGGTGTGGGTGGTGCCGGTGACCGTGGTGCGCAGGCTGCCGTTGGCGAACACGTCGTAGCCGGTGACACCGGTGTTGTCGGTGCTGGCGTTCCAGGTCAGCCGGATCTGGCCGGACTGCGGCTGGGTGAACGCGAGGTTCGCCGGTGCGGACGGCGCCTGCGTGTCACCGCCCGTGGGCCCGTGCACCTCGAACTCGCTGAGCTGTCCCGCGGGCCAGCCGGTGTTCGCGGTGATGCGGAGCCTCAGGTACCGCGCGGTGGCGGCGGTGAAGTCGATGGTGACGGTGTTGCCGCTGGCCGGGTTGAACTCGTAACCGCGTGAGGTCACCAGGTCGGTGAAGCCGGTGCCGTCGGTGCTGCCCTGCACGGCGAGGGTCTGGGTGCGCGTGCCCCAGCCAGCGGCTGGCAGCTTGAGCACGACCCGGTCGGCCTTGACGGCGGACCCCAGGTCGGCCTGGATCCACTGCGGGAAGGCGTTGTTGGCGCTCTCCCAGTACGTCGACTGGTTGCCGTCGCCCGCGTTGCCGGGTCCGTAGCTCTGGCTGACGCTGCTGGCGGTGAGGGTGGCGGCGAGCTTGGCGCTCGCCTGAACCTCCTGGACGCCGATCTTCGCCGTGGTCTTGGTGGCGCGGACGTGCTTCACCAGGGTCGGGTCGACCTTGAAGGTGGCCTTGCCGTTCTTGAAGGTGTGCGGTTGTTCCGCGACGAGCGTGGACCAGCCTCTGCCGTCCAGGCTCGTCTGCAGGGCGAAGGTTTCCGTGCGGTTGTCCGCTTTGGTGAGCGTGACCTCGTCGATCTTGGTCTGCCTGGCCAGGTCCAGGCCGACCGGTGCGGCTTGCGCGGCGGGGACCACGACGAGCGTCGCGGCGGCGAGCGTTGCTGCGGCTAACGGGGCTAGCAGGGAGCGAGCGCGTGTCGACGATGACATGGCGTGCTTGGCCCTTCTCGGTGGGGACGCGAGGGGGTGTGGCGCGCCTCACCGTAGAAGTGCCTAGCAGATTACCGCAATATGTCGACGTGATTGCGCAAATTTGCGACAGACCGGTCTGAACAGGAAAGACGCCCGATGTTTCGGGCTCGTGAACCTCCTGTTGGCGGGTGCAGGGTCGACCACCAGCCACGGTGTGCAGTCCTGTGACTTCGGTTCGTGTCCGAACGGTCTGCGGAAATTGCTTCTGGCGCGATGCTTCCGCTTGCACGCGTTTGCGGTGCTGGTGCTCGGTGTTGCGGAAACCTTGCGCAAGTCTCACAGGTCGGCGAAGAACCTTCTGGTTCGGTTCAGCAGATCGATCTTGTTCGCGCGGCCGGTGAACGAGTGCCCCTCACCGGGGTAGATGACCAACTCGGAGCCCGGGACGGCCGCGTGGAGGAGCTCGGCCTGTTCGAGTGGCACGTTGGTGTCGTCGGCGCCGTGGACGATCAGCAGCGGTGTCGTGATCCGGTCCGCGCAAGTGATCGGACTGTGCTCCGCGCTGTCGCCGAGCGCCGCCTCGAACGCGCCGTTCTCCCCGCGCGCGATCAGCTTCGGCCAGTCCGCGATGCCCGCACCGACGAGGGCGGCCTTGAACCGGTCGGTCCGGGTGGTGGCCCAGGCGGCCATGAACCCACCGTGGCTCCACCCGGCGATGGCGAGCCGGCCGGGGTCGGCGACGCCTTGGTGGACGAGGAGGTCGATGCCGGTCTCGATGTCGTGCCACTCCTCCTGCCCGACACGCTTGTACACGGCGTGCGCGAACTCGTGCCCGCGCCCGAGCCCGCCCCTGGGGTTGGGCAGGAAGGTCGCGATGCCCTGCTGCGCGAACCACTGCGCCGACGGGACCCAGGTGAGCTGGAAGTCGTCGGCCCAGCGGTCGTAGGGGCCGCCGTGGACGATGGTCACGAGCGGGAACGGGCCGTCGGCGCGGGTCCGGTTGGTCGGCAGGACGAGGAGTGCGTCGAGGTCGAGGCCGTCCCGGGCTTGGTAGTGGAGGCGTTCCTGGATGCCTGCCGGGATGTCGAGTGGTGCCCTGCGGTCGGGGCGGTGGGAGCCCTTGATCTTGGCGAAGGGGCCTTCGGTCAGGCGGTGGAACTCCGTGTCCAGGCCGGTCGCCACGACCATGATCGGAGCGCCGTCGGTCTGCACGAGGTCGGTGGGGCAGGCCGGCATGCCCTCGGTGAGGTTGCGGTGGTCCTGGTCGAACACCGCCAGGCCGCCCTGCAGGTGCGGCGGGGTCAGCGCCAGGTAGAAGATCCGGTCGCCCCACCAGACCGGTGACCGCGCGTCCGGCGGGGTCGGGCCGAGGTCGGTGACGCTGCCGTCCGGGGCGACGACGTGCAGGGCGGGGTGGATGAGGCCGGGGTCGATCTTCGGCGACGACCAGGTGATGACGGCTCGCCGGCCGTCGGGGTGGTGGGCGATGTCGGTGGTGTGGGCGACGTGCCGGTGCGGGATCAGCTGGGGTGGTTTCCGGTGGGGTGTCGGGCGCGGGCTGGTCCAGTCGGCGACCATGGCGTCGGTCAGTTCGCGCACTCCGGCTCCCTTGCGGCGATCACGTCATCGAGGGCGGCTGATCAGCGACTCCACCACGGGCACGAACCGGTACGGCCCGAGCACAGTCGTGCTCGACCTGCCGCCCGCGATCCAGTCCACCACGAGGTCGAAGGTGCAGTCGCAGGTCTGCGTGCGGAACCTCAGGTCGAAGACCTCCGGGTTGTTCTTGCTGACGGTGAACGGGAACGCGGTCGGTTTCGACGTGGAATACGTGTTGCCGCGGTTGGGGTCGCTGTCGGGAGCGGCCTCCGGGCTTGCTGCTTCCAGGTCGACGATCATGGGCCGGACCTCCACGTCTCCCCACCGGCAGCCCGACGGGACGAGCGTGCCTTCGGTGGGGGCTGCGGCGCGATGACGTACCGCTGCGTGGATACCGGTGATCAGAACCTCTTGGTCGCGCGGGTTCTGGGTGGTCAGCAGGACCGTCGCCGGCCCGGCCAACTGGTCGGCGGCCTTCCGGTCGCCGGGTCCGGCGTACCTGAACGCACAGTTGGCGTTGATCGTGGTCGTCGCGGTCAGATCACCGGCCGGTGCCGGTGCCGGTGCCTGGGGAAGCGGTCGCGGCTCGCGCGACCAGGTGGCAGCCGTTGTGGAAGAGGCGCCGGCCGTGGTCGTCGGCGAGTTGCTCTGCGGTGTGAATGCCGTCGGCGGTGCTGGGCTGGGCAGGTTCACCGAGGTCGTCGTGGTGGCGATGGGCCACCAGACCAGCGCGATCGCTGTCAGCCCGGCTACCAGCGGGACCACGACCACGGCCCACCACCGGACGCCGAGGGCGGGACTGCCGTGCGGGGTGGGGCATGGGCCGGGGGCGGAGACGGTTGTGATGTGGACGCCGCCGTTGACGTCGCCGGCTTGGACGACCGCGCCTTCGACGTGGCCGGTCACCGAGTTGTCGGGCTCGCCGGCGTTGGGCACGTGACGCAATGTAGCGGAAGAGATCCGCGTGCTCGCCGGGAAGGCGAGCACGCGGACCGGCCTACTTCAGCAGGTAGGCGTTGATGACGGTCTGCTCGACCGTCTGACCGCTCCCGGTCGCCTTCGCCCGCAACGACACCGACTTCGCGTCCTGCGGGTGGGCCAGCAGCAACCGGTTGCCGCGCACCGGGGTCGGCTTCCAGGTCGTGCCGCCGTCGTAGGACACCTCCACCGACGTCACCCGCACGTCCCCGGTCTGCGACTGCGTCGACACCGGCACACCCCACGCCCGGCCGGCCGGAGCGGCGCCGGTGTCGTCCAGTTGTGGCGCGAACCGGATGACGGACAACGGCAGTGCGGTCCGCTGCGCGGTCGTGTCGGACCGGAACGTCCAGGAGCCGGACACCTTGGTGCTCAAGGTGTTGTCCCGCACCGCCTCGGTGACGACCCGGTAGTCCGCCGCGCCACCCGCGGTGTCGTACAGCGCCCACCCGGCCTCGTCGGTGGAGAACTCGGCGACGCCGTTGCGGTACACGGTGGTGTGAGCGGAGGTCACCGGGCCGTGGCCCGCGTTGCCCGCCGAGTCGCCGAACAGGGGCACCGTCACCCGCATCAGGTCACCGGTGCGGAACGAGTGCGGCACGTCGCGGGTCGGGGGCAGGGCCGGGCCGAAGACGGCGCGGTGGAAAGGTTCCACGTACTGCTTGCCGGGCCGGTAGTGCTTCAGCGGTCCGTCCAGGACGCCGATGTTGCCACCGGAGTCGAACAGGTTGAAGCGGCGTGACCAGTCGGCTCCCTCGCCGCCGTAGTGCTCGGTGCGCTGGCCGGGGACGAAGTTGTCGAGCGAGCCCCAGGTCCAGGCGGCGCGGCCGTGCGGGGCGACGGTGTGGCCGATCGAGGCGGTCTGGCCGGCGGGCAACGGAGGCATGTCGACCTTCACCGAGGCGAGGTCTCGGGCGGCCACCTCCTTCGACAGGCCGGTGAACGTGCTGCCGGCGCGGTACCAGGCCAGGCCGTAGAAGTCGGGGCCCGCGGTCCAGAACGTCGCGACCTGGCCGGTGACCTCCGCCGAGTCGGGGCCGAGGTGGGCGAGGCCGAGGTGGGAGATCGAGCCGCCGACGGAGAAGTTGCCGATCGTGTAGCTGGTGCCGTTGTGGATCCGCTCGAAACCGGTCTGCAGCAGGCTGAGCCGGGCGTCGACCGGCGGCGTGACGTCGACCGGCTTGGCCTTGCGGGCGTCGAGGTCGATGGTCGTGGTGCCGTCGACGGTCAGGTTCGGGTAGCTGAGCGCGTCGTGCGTCCACTCCGCCGAGCCCATCACGCTGCCGTTGAGGATGTAGCGGCCTTTCTCGACGCGGGCGGTGCCGGTGGCGGGGTCCGGCCACGAGCGGGCGCCGGTGTCGACGTTGATCAGGAACGCGCTGAGGTAGCCGGGCTTGGCGCCGGTGCGGTCGAAGCCGCGCAGGGTCAGGTCGTAGCTCTCCTTCTCCAGGTCGACGACGACGGCCGTGCGGACGCCGGAGGCCACGACCGCGCCGCCGAAGACGCCGCCGGCGGGTTCCTCGGCGATGTCAGCGGTGACGGTGGCCGTCGCCGAGCCGAGAGCCGGGATCGTGAGCGTGCTCGGCGACACCGAGAACACCGCGCCGGTGGTGTCGGTGGTGAGGTCGAGCGTGACCGGTGACGTGCCCGTGTTGGTGTAGGTGATCTCGCGCGACAGCGCGGGCTTGCCGGTGTGCGGCCAGCGGTGCGAGCCGAAGCTGAGGCTGCCCGAGCTGGTGACGTCCTGCTCGATGACCTTGGCGACGTCCACGCGACCGGAGCCCTGGTCGAACGGCGTCACGCCCGCGGTCCGGGTGGTGCTGCCGGTGAGCCGGGCCTTGAGCTGGGGACCGGTCGCGCCGGGGAGCTGCTGGCGCAACAGCGCCGCGGCGCCCGCGACGTGCGGGGTGGCCATCGAGGTGCCGTCGAGGCTGGTGTAGCCGGGTTCGACGGGTGCGCCGATGCGGCCGTCGCCGTGCAGGGCGGCGACGATGCCGACGCCCGGCGCGGTCAGGTCCGGCTTCAGCGTGCCCGCCTTCGACGGGCCGCGGCTGGAGAACTCGGCGATCCGGTCCTGGTCGTCGACGGCGCCGACGGTCAGGGCCGCGTCCGCGGTGCCGGGGGAGCCCAGCGTGCTCGCGCCGGGGCCGCTGTTGCCCGCCGCGACGACGAACAGCGTGCCTTTCTCGGCGGTGAGGCGGTTGATGGCCTCCTCCAGCGGCTCGACCTCCGGGGTGTCGAAGCCGCCGAGGCTCATGTTGACGACCTGGGCGCCCTGTTCGACGGCCCACTCCATGCCGGCGATGATCTGGCTGTCCTGGCCGGAACCGTTGTCCCCCAGCACCTTCACGTCGAGGATCCGCGCGTCCGGTGCGACGCCGCGGTACCTGCCGCCGGACTTCGCGCCGGTGCCCGCGATGGTGCTCGCCACGTGCGTGCCGTGTCCGTGGTGGTCACCGGCGTCCGGCGAGCCGGTGAAGTTCCGCTCGGCGATCTCGCGGTCGGCGAGGTCCGGGTGGGACTGGTCGACGCCGGTGTCCAGCACCGCGACCGTCGTGCCCGCGCCGGTGTAGCCGGCCGCGTGCGCCGCCGGGGCGCCGATCTGCCGCACGCTCCTGTCCAGAGTGGCCTGTCGCCGGGCGTCCAGCCAGATCTTGCGGACACCGGACAGGCTGAAGGTGCTCGAGGCGGTCAGACCGGCGACCGGCGTCTTGGCCGCGTCGAACGCCACCCCGTTGATGCTGGGCAGGTTCAGGCCGGACTGGGCGACCACCGTGCCGGCCGGGTAGGTGACGATCACCGGCAGGGCGCCGTCGTACGAGGCGAGCTCGGTGACGTCGAACAGGCGCTCGTCGAGTCGGCCGTCGGCGATGAACGGCATGGCGTCGCCCGGCACGACGAACTCGTGGCCCTGCGCGGTGTACGACGTGAACAGGACGTGTTCGCGGCCGGGTGCGGGCTTGACGGCGCGCTGGCCCGGCAGCACCTGGTCGCCGGTGATCAGCGTGACGGGCGCGGCGGTGGTTGCCGGGGGAGCCTGCTGGGGTGAGGCGGTGGCCTGGCCGGCGGTGAGCAGGGCACCGGCCAGTACGACGACTCCGAGTACGCGCACCCGGTCCTCCGTTGGGGGTCTGTGAGAGCGATCTCACGGACCGTATTGGGGAGTTCGTGTGGGTGACAAGAGGCCGGAAGTGTTCCGGTCCAGACCAATGTTGACAACTGGCGACCGCCCTGGGTCAACCGTCTTGGCAGGCCCCTCCGGGTTGCCTGTTCACGGTGGCGTGAGGTCGCGGGATCTAGTGCGGTGACCACGATCTTCACCGTGTTTCCCGACGCTCAGCAGGGCACCTCGTGGGACCGGCCCCACGCCCCCATACGTCCAGTATGAGGACGTGGGGCCGGCCCCGCGATGCACCCGTCTGACCGCCGGGAAACGCGGCGAAGGTTCGTGGTCACCGCACTAGGGTGTGCGGCATGACTGGCCTGCGGGAGCGCAAGAAGGCGGCGACACGGGAGGCGTTGGGGGACGCCGCGAGGAGCCTGTGCGTCGAACACGGCCTGGACGGCGTGACCGTGGAGCAGATCGCGCACGCGGCCGGGGTGTCGCTGCGGACGTTCTTCAACTACTTCTCGTCCAAAGAGGAGGCCGTGGTCGCCGGTGACTCGACCACGGCGGACGCGTTCGTGCGCGCGTTCGCGGACCGCCCGGCGGACGAGCCGCTGCTGGCGGCGCTGCGGGAGGCGCTGCAGTCGGCGTTCCCCGAGCACGTGGACCTCGCGCGGTTGCGCCAGCTCAGGGAGCTGCGCCGGACGCCCGCGCTGCTGCCGCACGTGCTGGCGGCCTACGCGGCCCGCGAGCAGGACCTGACGGCGGCGATCGCGGAACGGACCGGGATCGACCCGAGCGCCGACCCGTTCCCCGTGATGGCGGCGTCGATGATCACGTCGTCGCTGCGCGCGGTGGTGCAGTGGTGGATCGACTCGCCGGACGCGACCAGGAGGTGGACGGGTGCCGAGCTGATCGACCACTGGATCGAGCAGCTCGGCACCGGGCTGAGCCCTAAGCGTCCCAGCTGACCGGGAGGGCGTGCACGCCGTAGATCGCCATGTCGGTGCGCAGCGGCACCTCGCTCGCGGGCACGGCCAGCTCCAGGCCCGGCAGCCTGCGCAGCAGCTCGGTGAAGCCGACGACCATCTCGACCCGCGCCAGCTGCTGGCCGATGCACTGGTGGATGCCGTGCCCGAACGCGAGGTGGTGCCCGCGGGGGCGGTCGACGCGCAGCTCGTGCGGGTCCGGGTAGCGCTCGGGGTCGCGGTTGACCGCCGGTACCGCGACCAGCACGGTCGCGCCCTCGGGGATGGTGGCGCCACCCAGCTCCACCTCCTCCTTGGCGAAGCGCGGCACACCGAACGCGATGATCGACAGGTAGCGCAGCAGCTCCTCGACCGCGTTCTCGGTGAGCTCGGGGCGCCGGCGCAGGAGCTCGAGCTGCTCGGGGTGCTCCAGCAGCGCGAACGTGCCCAGCGCCAGCATGTTCGCGGTCGTCTCGTGGCCCGCGATCAGCAGCAGGTTCGCGATGCCGACCAGCTCGTCCTCGGTGAGGTCGGTGTCGGTCACCAGGCCGGAGAGCAGGTCGTCGGTCGGGGCCTTCTCCTTGGCGCGCACCAGTCCCTGCATGAACCGGCGCAGCTCGGTGCCGACCTTGATCTGCTCGTCGACCGTGGTCGTGAGGCTCAGCAGCTTCGAGGTGGTGCGCTGGAACTCGTCGCGGTCGCCGTAGTCGACGCCGAGCAGCTCGCAGATCACCAGGGACGGCACCGGCAGCGCGAAGTCGTGCACCAGATCCGACGGCGGCCCGGCGGCGATCATCGCGTCGAGCTGCTGCGTCACGATCTCGTGCACGCGCGGTTCCAGCTGCCGCATCCGCCGCACGGTGAACTGCCCGGTCAGCAGCCGGCGGAAGCGCGTGTGCTCCGGTGCGTCCATCGAGATGAACGATCCAGCGCGGCGTTCGGGCGGGAACATCTCCTCGAACAGCTCCGGTGACATCCGCGCCCGCACCCGCGGGTTGCCGAACCGGTCGGCGCTCATCCGCGCGTCGGCCAGCACCGCGCGTGCCTCGTCGTGCCCGGTGACGAGCCAGATCGACTCACCGGCGTGCTCGACCCGGTGCACCGGCCCGTGCCCGCTCAGCTCCAGCAGCCCCTTCGCCGGGTCGAACGGGCACCTGTCGCGCTGGGTCAGCTCAGCGGGCAGCTGGGGCCGGATCAGCTCCTGCGCGGTGCGTTGCCGCTCTGCGGTGGTCATGGAAGTGCTCCCGTCTCCCGGCCCCGCCTGTGACGGGGCCGTCGCTCGGTGTCACCTCCACGCTACCGAAACTTGCGTGGTGTGCAAGATTTTTGGTTCGCCTTCACGTGGCGAACACCTGCGCGTCGTCGGCGAAGGCCTTGAACTCCAGCGCGTTGCCGGCCGGGTCCAGCAGGAACATCGTCCACTGCTCACCCGGCAGTCCCGCGAACCGCAGGTAGGGCTCGATGACGAACTCCGTGCCGGCCGCCTTGAGCTTCGCGGCGAGCGCCTGGAACTCGTCGGTGCTCAGCAGCAGGCCGAAGTGGGGGACCGGCACGTCGTGGCCGTCGACCGGGTTGCTCACGCGCTCGACCCGCGGGGCCAGGTGCGTGACGAACTGGTGGCCGTGCAGGTTCCAGTCGATCCACGTGTCGGAGCTGCGGCCCTGTTCGAGGCCGAGGACCTCGCCGTAGAACGTGCGGGCGGCGGCGAGGTCGTCGACGGGCATGGCGAGGTGGAAGCGGGGGATGCTCACGTGGGGTCCTTCCCGTTGTCTTAATGTTGACATTAGGACAACGCGGCGGGCGGTGGAATGTGCGCTTGTTAACATTGCGTCATGGCAAGGTTGGAGCCGGCCCGCCGGCGGGGGCTGAGCAACGAGGTCGCGGACGCGATCAGGGCGGCGATCTTCGACGGCCGGTACGCGCCGGGCAGCCCGTTGCGCGAGGTCGAGCTGGCGGAGGCGCTGGAGGTCAGCCGCGGCCCGGTCCGCGAGGCGCTGCAGCAGCTGGAACGCGAGGGCCTCGTGCGCACCGGCTGGCACCGCGGCGCCACGGTGACCGAGCTGTCCGAGCAGGACGTGGCCGAGCTCGACAGCCTGCGTGGCGCGTTGGAGGTGCTGGCGGTGCGTCGCGTGGTGGACGGCGGCGGCGACGTGGCAGCGATCGAGAAGGCCGCCGAGACGATGGAACGCGCCGACACGCCCCACGAGATGGTGCGCCTGGACATCGAGTTCCACGACGCCGTTTATGCCGCCGCGAACCACTCACGGCTCGTGCACGCGTGGGAGACCATCCGGTCGCAGGTGCACCTGTTCCTGTTGACGCGCGTTGGCGTGAGCACGGACGGATACCTGGACCTCGTGCGGTCAGAGCACCGCGCGCTCGTGGAGGCGTTGCGCGCGGGGGACGTCGACGGTGCGTTGACGCTCTTCGCCGCGCACCGTAAGCACGCGTTCGACGTGCTGACGTCCAACTAGAGGCATAGCGCGGCCCTGCCCGGTACTCGCACGAACGCGTGGAAACACTGGGCTGAGCGGGTGATCGACGAACCGCCCGGTGGCTCAACGCCCATACGCTCGGACGCGTGGACCTCAGTGCGTTGATGTACGAAGGTGATCCGCCGGCCGACGCGGTGATCGCGGACCTGGTCGGCAGCGGCCGGACCGGCGAGGTGAACCGGGTGCTGGCGGAGTTCCGCGGCAACGACACCCCGATCCCGGAGAACCTGCCGCCGTCGGTGCGGGACTACCTCGTCGCGACCGACAGCCCGCCGGCCTGGATGGACGCGGAGCGGGTCGCCCGCGCGCACGAGTTCTTCCTCGACGACGGCGTGCACGTGGCGTCGGTGCTGAGCTTCGGTGCCATGGTCAACTGCTACGCGCAGCCGCGGCCGTCGAAGGTCCTGACCCTCACGCACCGGCTCAACCAGCCGCACCGGAGGCTGAGCGAGACCTCCCAGTTCGTGCTGGACATGATGGAGCCCAACGCTTTCGGCGGCGGTGGCGGGTTCGTGCCGACGATCCAGAAGACCAGGCTGATCCACGCCGCGGTGCGCTACTTCGTCAGCAGGTCACCGGAGTGGGACCTCGAGACCGAGGGCGTGCCGGTGTGCCAGCAGGACCTGCTGGGCGCGCTGCTGATCTTCTCCGTGCAGGTCGTCGAAGGCATGCGCCGCATCGGGATCTCGGTCACGGACACCGAAGCAGAGGACTACTACCACGTGTGGCGGGTGGCCGGCGCGGTGCTCGGCATCCGCGAGGACGCGATGCCGGAGACGTTCGCCGAGGCCGAAGAGCTCAGCGCCACGATGGTGCGCGCCTCCTACGCGCCCTCACCCGAGGGCGTCGAGCTGACCAGGAACCTCATCGCGCTGTACGAGAAGTTCATCCCCGGCAAGGCCTTCGACGGGGTGGTGGCGGCGATGGTGCGGCAGGTCGTCGACCCGGAGGTCGCCGACTGGCTGGAGGTTCCGCACTCCAAGGGCTGGACGGCGGCCGTGCGGACCGGCGAGCGGTTGATGCGGGCGTTCGAACGCGGTGAGGACAACAACCGGGTCGCGCGCGCTGTGCTGGACAAGGCCGGTGTGCTGCTTCTCGGCGCGAGTGTGCGCACCTTGACCAACGGCCAATCCACGACGCTGAACGTTCCCGCCTGCCTGCGGACCTAGTGGTGTGGCTCAGCACGTTGCCGGGGGAGTTCGCGGTCCGCCGCGAGGTGCCTGCTGAGCGTGGATCACCTCGCCAACGTGCTGAGTCGCGCCACTAGAGCCAGCCGTGTTGCTGTGCCACCTGGAACGCCTCACCGCGGCTCGCCACGCCCAGCTTCGCCACCGCCGCCGACAGGTGGTTGCGGACCGTGCCCGGCGAGAGGGACGTGCGGGCCGCGATGTCCGCTACCGGCGTGCCGAACTCGCTGAGGCGCAACACCTCCAGCTCGCGTTGGGTGAGCGGGCACGGGGGAGCGGCGAGGGCGTCGGCGGCCAGCGCGGGGTCGACCCAGCGGGAGCCGGAGTGCACGCGGCGGATCACGTCGGCGAGCTGGCCGCCGGGGGAGCCCTTGGGGAGGAAGCCACGGGCGCCCGCGTGCAGGGCCTGCTGCAGGTGGGTGGTCGGCCGCGGCCGGTCAGGACACCACCGCGCACGACGGAGCACGCGCGCGAGCTCGGCGGTGACCTCCAGGCCGTCGAGGACCGGCATCTGGAGGTCGACCACGGCCACGTCGGGGCGGTGGGCCAGGGCGGCGTCCACGCGGCGGCCGTCGCCGGCGCTGGCCACCACGGAGAGGTCCGGTTCGAGGTCGAGCAGCGCCGCGAGGGCGTCGCGGATGAGCTCCTCGTCGTCGGCCAGCAGCACCCTGATCACGCGGGCACCACGACCCGCAGCGTGAAGGTGCCGGCGGAGCGCTCCGACGACACCCGGCCGCCGACCGCGGCCAGCCGTTCGGCCATGCCCCGCAGGCCGTTGCCCTCGCGGACGGGCGTGCCGGTGTCGACGCCGTCGTTCGTCACCGTCATCCACACCTCCCCGTCCTGCTCGGCGAGGTCGATCATGCACCACGTCGCCCTGCTGTGACGCAGCACGTTCGTGCACGCCTCCCGCAACGCGAGCGCGAGCTGGGTGGCGTCGGCGCCGGTCGGCGCCACCTCCGGGACCGTGCACCGGATGCCGGCCTCGCGCAGCACGGTCCGCACCGCCTCGAGCTGCTCCGGCAGGTCGACCGCGCGGTAGCCGTTCACCGCGTCCCGCACCTCGCCGAGCGCCGAGGACGCCAGCCGTTGCGCCTCGAACGCCTCCGCCGCCGACCGCTCCGGGTCCGCGGCGGCGAGCCGCCCGGCCAGCTCGGCCTTCAGCGCGATCACGGTCAGCCGGTGGCCGAGCAGGTCGTGCACGTCACGGGCGAACCGCAGCCGTTCCTCGCTCACCGCCAGCGCCGCCCGTGCCTCGCGCCCGGCCCGCGCCTGCTCCAGCAGCTCGGCGAACCACAGCGGCAGCCCGCCCATCGCGACGATCGTCGAGCCGACCGCCGAGGCGATCAGCAGGTGGACCAGCTCGTCGCCGTTGACGAAGAAGCCGACCACACCCGTCAGCACCACCGCGCCGAGCGCCGTCAGCCACCGCCACACGCCCGTGAGCAGCAGCGGTGCGAACCCGGCGGCGGCGCCGCCGACCCACGCCCACGAGTGCAGCTGCGCCGGCCCGACCGGCGCCACCAGCGGGATCGAGACCAGCGTGGCCACGCCGAAGATCCAGAACTTGCCGTTGCGCAGCCCTGCGACGTACGCCGCGGCCAGCACCAGCAGACCCAGCACGCCCAGCCAGCGCAACGCCGACGGCTCCCGCAGCACCGCGATCAGCGGCACCACCAGCGAGCCCAGCCACAGCGCGTGCAGCGTGCCGCGCAACGCGGTGTGCGGAAGATCGGTCATCGCCATCAGCCTAGAGCCAGACGATCAGGATCGTGACCGCCACGACCAGGTCGAACAGCCCGCAGAACTCCGAGAACCAGCGCGGCACGACGGCGTTGCGGATGTGGTGCACGAGGTCCCACACGGCGTGCGCGCCCCACCCGGCCGCGATCAGCAACACGCCGAGATCGGCCGACACGGTGAGGACCACGGCCGCGAGTGCGGCGTAGAGGCCGAACACGAACAGCTGCACACGTGGTGCACGCCAGCCCCACACCAGGTAGGCCGCCTGGCAAGCCAGCAGTGTCCACACCGGGGGCACGAACGCCGTGTGCCAGAAGTCCAGCGAAAGGGCGATGGCAACCGCCGCGGGCCACCGGTCACCCAGGAACCGGACGACCGGGTTGGTGGACGCGACACCGTGCTCGTGGCGGTAGCGGATCATCACCACGGCCATCGCGGGGACCATCAGCACATGCCCGCCCATGAGCACGGCGTCGTGATCGATCGCACCCAGCCAGTGGGGCACCAGTAGCACGAGATAGGGCACCGCCATCGCGGCGCACATCTCCCACACGCGCCCATGGCCGCGGTAGCGCATCCACAGCACCATCGGCACCGACATCGTCACCGCCATCCACAGGGCGGTGAGCTCGATCGAGTCCGGCGTCCACAACGGCCCCAGCAGGGCCATGCCCAGGAGCATCGCCACGAGCATCTCGACGCCGTGGCGCACCAACGGCCAAACCGCGGATGTTGTCGTCTTGGTTGTCATGCATTGAGCGTCGAGCCGACGCTCTGCAACATCCATCCGTGCGATGTCATGACTTCTCTGTGCGAAACGCACAGCCGAACCATGCGCCTATGCGCTGATCTCCGCCCACACGGTCTTGCCGTCAGCGGCCTCTCGCGTGCCCCAGCAACGAGAGAGATTCGCGATCAGCACCAGACCGCGCCCACGCGAGTCCGAAATCCGCGACTCGCCCAGCCTCGGCAGTTCCGCGGGAGTGCTGTCGTCGACCTCGATCCGAATGATCTCGCCGACGCGTGCGATCCGCACGGCCCTTGGTCCCTCTGCGTGCTCATATGCGTTGCTTGCCAGCTCCGTGCACACGAGCAGAACATCCAGTGTGATGTCCTCCGACACGTCCTTGAGCAACACCGCTGCCCACGAGCGCAGTTCTGCCAGATCCGGGTCGGTCTCGGGCAGGGCGTAGCTCGCTGAGGTGCCCAGCACCTCGGGAGCGTCCATCTCGATCCACCCCGTTCGCGCCACTGGCTGTCCTGGCTGCTCAAGACGGCCGTCAGGTCGCGAAATACCACCGCGGGTGCTAACCCAAACGCATGGACGGCTTCGGGTTCGACCTTGCGCTGGTCGGAGTGCTGGTGTTGTTGAACGCTGCGTTCGCGGGCAGCGAGATGGCGTTGGTGTCCCTGCGCGAGGGGCAGTTGCGGTCGTTGGAACGGGAGGGGCACAACACGCTCGTGCGGCTCGCACGTGATCCGAACAGGTTCTTCGCGACCATCCAGATCGGGATCACGCTGTCCGGCTTCCTCGCCTCGGCGACAGCGGCCGTGTCGCTGGCGCAGCCGCTGGTGCCCGCGCTCTCCTTCCTCGGGAGCTGGGCGAACGGCGTGGCGATCGCGCTGGTCACGGTGGTGCTGACGTTCTTCACGCTGGTGTTCGGCGAGCTCGCGCCCAAACGGCTCGCGATGCAGTACGCGGTGCGCTGGTCGAAGATCATCGCCAGGCCGCTGGACGTGCTGTCGGCGATCTCACGTCCGGCGGTGTGGCTGCTGAGCAAGTCCACCGACCTCGTCGTGCGGGTGTTCGGCGGCGACCCGAACGCCGACGAGGAGCAGATGTCACCCGACGAGCTGCGTGAGCTCGTGGCCGTGCAGAAGCACCTGAACCCGGAACAGCGGGAGATCATGACCGGTGCTTTGGAGATCCATGAGCGCAGGTTGCGCGAGGTGCTGGTGCCGCGCCGGCAGGTCGTCGTGCTGGATGCGAGTTTGACCATCCCGGTAGCGAGGGAAACCCTGGCCCAGTCCGGACACTCACGGGCCCCGGTGGCCCGTGACGGCCATCTGGACGACGTGATCGGTGTCGTGCACCTGCGCGACCTGCTGGACGACGCGGCGGCGTTGAAGGACGTCGCCCGGCTGGCGGTCATGCTGCCGGACTCGTTGCGCGTCACCGTCGCGTTACGGCGCATGAAGGCCGAACGCGAACAGCTCGCGCTCGTCGTGGACGAGCACGGCGCGGTGGACGGCATCGTGGCGTTGGAGGACTTGCTCGAGGAGGTCGTCGGTGAGATCTACGACGAGACGGACCGCGATGTAGCAGCGGTCCGCACCGAGCCGGACGGCTCGATCGTGCTGCCGGGAACTTTTCCCATGCACGATCTCGTTGACGTCGGGGTCGAGCTGCCGGATGCACCGGACGGTGACTACGCCACGATCGCGGGCCTCGTACTGGTGATGCTGGGCCGCATCCCGGAAATGCCGGGTGACGTGGTGCACGTCTCGGGGTGGAGCATCGAGGTGCGGCGCGTGGAACACCACGCGATCACGCTGGTGAGGCTCAAGTCACAAGCAGAACCGCGGAATGACCAAGAGGTCTGAACCGTTACACAAGAGGCGGCCAGCTCGCCCGCAAACACCTGCCAATCGGAAACGGGGGATCTGTCATGCCTGCAGAACTGAAGAACCGCGCGTCCGGACAGCAGGACGCGGACCTGGTCGGCCAGTACCTGCGCGACGTCGGTGGCACGCCGCTGCTCACCGCCTCGGAGGAGGTCGTGCTCGCGAAGGCCATCGAGGTCGGCCTGTACGCCGAGCAGCTGCTGGCGTCCGGCGACACGACGCGGGACAAGCGCGCACTGCGGCGGCTCGTCGCCGAGGGGGAGCGTGCCAAGGACCACATGATCCGCGCGAACCTGCGCCTGGTCGTGTCGGTCGCGAAGAAGCACTCGTTCCGCGGCCTGCCGTTCTTGGACGTGGTCCAGGAGGGCAACCTCGGCCTGATCCGCGCGGTCGAGAAGTTCGACTACGCCAAGGGCTACAAGTTCTCCACCTACGCCATGTGGTGGATCCGCCAGGCCATCGAACGGGGTCTGGCCGACCAGACCCGCACGGTGCGCCTGCCGGTGCACGTCGTGGAAGAGGTCAACAAGCTCAACCGGATCGGGCAGAAGCTCTCAGCGGAGTTCGGCCGCCAGGCCACCGTGGAGGAGATCGCCGTGCACGCCAAGGTCTCGCCGCAGCGCGTGCAGGACCTGCGCGACGCGGCCCGCTCGTGCGTGTCTCTGGAGACGCCGGTCGGCGACGAGGGCGACTCGGTGCTGGGCGACCTGATCCAGGACTCCGACGGCGTGTCGGCACCGGACCTGGTGGAGCAGCAGGAGTTCGTGGACGGCGTGCGGTCCCTGTTGGACGTCCTGCCCGAACGCCAGGGCCGGATCATGAGGCTGCGCTTCGGCCTGGAGGACGGTCGCGAGCGGACGCTGCAGGAGGTCGCCGACGAGCTCGGGCTGACCCGTGAGCGGATCCGGCAGCTGGAGAAGCAGTCGCTGGCGGTGCTCAAGTCCTCCGGCCGCCCGGAGGAGCTGTTCGCGCTCGCGGGCTGAGCTCCGTTCCGCAGTCCCGACGAAAGTCGCTTGTTCAGACCGTTGTCCCAACTAAACACTCATCACGTCCGCCAGCGGACTAACGCTGTCTCGCAACCGCGTGTGAACGCACCTGCATGGGCCGTCGAGGGCCGGCCCGCGTTCACACGCGGTTCCCTGCGAACGAGGAGCAGTGATGAGTCAACGCACCCTGCGCACGCTCGGTGTGGCGGCTGTTGCCGCCGCAAGTGCCGCCTTGTCGATCCCAACGGCTGCCGCCGCGCAGCCGGAAGGGCCCATCGTCGCCGAAAGCGCGCCGAACGCCGTCCAGGACAGCTACATCGTCGTCCTGAAGGACAACGGCATGGCCCGGGAGTCCGTGAGCGGCAACGCAAGCGGTCTCGTCGGCAGATACGGCGGCAAGATCGGGTTCACCTACAAGGCCGCGTTCAAGGGCTTCTCGGTGACCATGCCGGCGAAGCAGGCCAAGCGCCTCGCGGCCGACCCGTCCGTCGCCTACGTCGAGCAGGACCGCACCGTGCAGGTGCTGGCCGACCAGCTCAACCCGCCGTCGTGGGGCCTCGACCGGGTCGACCAGGCCGACCTGCCGCTCAACAGCAAGTACAGCTACGGCACGGACGCCTCGAACGTCACGGCGTACGTGATCGACACCGGCATCAACTACGACCACGCCGACTTCGGCGGCCGTGCCTCGTTCGGCTTCGACGCGTTCAGCGACGGCCGCAACGGCAAGGACTGCCAGGGCCACGGCACGCACGTCGCCGGCACGGTCGGCGGCGCCACCTACGGCGTCGCGAAGGCCGTGAAGCTCAAGGCCGTCCGCGTGCTCAACTGCGCCGGCGGCGGTTCCGTGTCCACCGAGGCCGCCGGCGTCGACTGGGTCACCGCGAACGCCGTGCTCCCGGCCGTGGCGAACATGAGCCTCTACACGGGCACCGCGAACGAGCCGAGCCGCGTGCTCGACGACGCCGTGCGCGCGTCGATCCGCGGCGGCGTCTCGTACGTCGTGGCGGCGGGCAACTTCAACGACGACTCGTGCAAGTACTCCCCCCAGCGCGTCACGGAAACCATCAACGTGATGGCCACCGCGCGCACGGACGCCCGCGCGTCGTTCTCGTCCTACGGCACGTGCAGCGACCTCTTCGCCCCCGGCCAGGACATCGTTTCTGCGTCCCACAGCAACAACACCGGCTCGGCGACGATGAGCGGCACCTCGATGGCCTCCCCGCACGTGGCCGGTGCCGCCGCGCTGTACCTCGCCGCCAACCCGGCGAAGACCCCGGCCGAGGTGCACGCCGCGATCCTGGCCTCCGCCACCCGGAACAAGGTCACCAACCCCGGCGCCAACTCGGCGAACCTGTTGCTGCGCACCAACTCCGGCGTTGCCGGCGTCTCGGTGGCCAACCCTGGCGCCCAGACCACGGCGCTGAACGGTGCGGTGAACCTGCAGCTGTCCGCGTCCGGCGGCACCGCGCCGTACACGTGGTCGGCCACGGGCCTGCCCACCGGCCTGTCGATCGGTGCTTCGTCGGGTCTGGTGACCGGCACCGCGACCGTTGCGGGCACCTACAACGTGACGGTGACGGCCACGGCTGCCGCAGGAGGCTCGGGCAGCACCTCGTTCACCTGGACGGTCGGCGCGGCCACCTGTGCCAAGCAGACCAACGGCACGGACGTCGCCATTCCCGACAACAGCACGGTGACGTCGTCGATCACGTTCTCCGGCTGCACCGGCACCGCGTCGGCCAGCAGCCAGGTCGAGGTGCACATCAAGCACACCTACAAGGGTGACCTGGTGGTGAGCCTGATCGCGCCGGACGGCTCGGCGTACGTGCTGCACAACCGTGCGGGTGGCAGCGCGGACAACATCGACCAGACGTTCACGGTCAACCTGTCGTCGGAGACGCGGAACGGGACTTGGAAGCTTCAGGTCCGTGACGCGGCAACGGCGGATGTGGGCACCATCGACACGTGGAGCCTGACGCTCTAAGAAAGACAACGCGCACATCGTGCCATCACCGCGATGGCACGATGTGCGCGTGAACGTGCCCGCCGTCCTGCGCACCCTCGCCCGGCTCAGCGCCGCCGAGCAGCCGCAGAAGTCCCAGCTCGACCTCCGCAAGTCCGCCGGTCTGCTCTGGCTCGGCGACGACCAGCCGGCCTGGCGGGCGATCACGGCGGTGCAGCACGGGGTCGAGTGGACGCCGATCACCTGGACCGTGCCGAGGCATGCGCTGGAGCAGGTGCGGCGGCTGGCGGCGTTCGACGCGTTGCACCAGGAGGACCGGCTGCTGCGGGTGAGCTGGGCGTTTCTCACCGGGCCCGCGCAGGTCGGCGGGCAGCGGCGGCGGGTGTGCCTGCCGCTGGTGTCGCGGCCGGTGCGGTTGCACCACGGGCTCGGGTCGACCTACGCCTACCACGTGGCCGGTGACACTGGGGTGTTCCCGTTGATCGAGGACTGGGCGAAGGCGGCCGAGCGGGAGGCCGCGCTGGCGCCGACCGAGCAGTGGATCACCGAGACGCTGCGCGAAGCCGGGTTCCACGACGTGCCGGTGGTGCGCGAGGACCCCGCGAAGCTGTTCTCCGGTGACGAGCTCGTCGTGGCCGTCGGGGCGGGGTTGCACGCGGGTGAGCCGGTGGTCAGCACCGAGCAGGGTGCGGCGCTGTACGCGTGGGCGGCGAAGAAGGGCGTCGAGGAGACGGCGTTCGCGGCGCTCTACGGGGCCGACGGCACGGCGGCCGACCGGTACGAGCCGATCAGTCCGGCGCTGCCGCTCAGCCACAGCCAGGCGCAGGCCGTCGAGCACGCCAGGCGGGCGCGGGTCACGGTCGGCGGGCCGCCGGGCTCCGGCAAGACGCACACGCTGGCCGCGCTGGCCTTGGACGCGGTGGCGGCGGGCAAGTCGGTGTTGCTGGCCAGCCGCACGCGCAACGCGGCCGACGTGCTGGGGGCGCTGTGCCGGGCCGGTGGCCGGTGCCGGTGCTGTTCGGCGACTCCGAGCTGCGGCAGGCGATGGCGCGTGAGCTCAGCGACGGGCTGTCGGCCGCGATCGGCAAGCCCGACCAGCTGGCGCCGCTCGACCGGAAACGGCGGGAGGCGGACGCGGCGGTCCAGCGGGCCGAGCGCGCGGTGACGACCGAGCTGGTCGAGGAGGAGCTGGCGGCCGAGGCGCGCAGGTACAAGGCGTTGATGGCCGGACATCGTGCCGTGGCACCGAAAGCGTTCGAGGCCTCAACGGACTTCGCGGAGCTGCACCGGTTGCTGACGCCGCGCACCGGTTTCCTGGGCGGGTTCCGGACGAACCGCGCTCTGGCCAAGGCACGCAGGCGGGTCGGTGCGGCTGAAGTGTCCACAGAGGACCTGAAGGCGGCGGTCGCGGCGGCCGAGCAGACCGCGGCGGCGGTCAGGATCGCGGCACGCGAGGGCACGACGTTCGCGGAGATCCGGCCGCTGCTGGCCGGCCTGGACGCGCGGCCGGCAGGCCACCGCCGAGTACCTCAAGGAGTACGCGGTCAGCCGCCGGCGACGGTGCGGCGCGGCGGTCGCGGCACTGGCGACGGCGCTGCGGTCGGGCCGGCGGCACGCCGGCGTGGGCTGGCCGAGATCAACAGCAGGCACCTGGTGTCGGCGCTGCCGCTGTGGGTCGGCACGCTCGCCGACGTCGAGGACATCCTGCCGCCCGTGCCCGGCATGTTCGACCTGGTGATCATCGACGAGGCGAGCCACGTCGACCAGCCGCTCGCCGCCCCCGCGTTGCTGCGCGGCCGGTCCGCGGTGATCGGCGGCGACCCGCGGCAGCTGCGGCACGTGTCGTTCGTCAGCGACCAGGCCGTGCAGGCCGCGGTGGAGGCGGAGGGCACCACAGCGCTGCGGGACCGGCTGGACGTGCCGAAGGTGAGCCTGTTCGACGCGGGCGCCGCGTGCTCGGGCGTGCTCTGGCTCGACGAGCACCACCGCTGCGCGCCCCACCTGATCGGGTTCGCCGCCACCCGGTTCTACGACGGCAAGATCGCGCTGCTCACCACGCACCCGTCGATCGCCGACGTCGACTGCATCGACGTCGAGCACGTGCCCGGCGAGCGGAGCGCGCAGGGCGTCAACCAGGCCGAGATCGACGCGGTCCTGGCCCACCTGCGCAAACGCGTCGCCGCGGGCGTGCGGTCGATCGGCGTGGTCACCCCGTTCCGCGCCCAGGCCGACGCCCTGGAGGAAGCCCTGCTGAACGAGCTGACGCTGGACGAGATCACCTCCGGCGGCGTGCGCGTCGGCACTGTCCACGGCGTGCAGGGCAGCGAGTTCGACGAGGTCGTCATCAGCCTCGCCGCCGACGAGAGACCGGGCGGCTGGCGCTTCGTGAACGACCGCAACCTGCTCGCCGTCCTCACCACCCGCGCCCGCCGCCTGGTGCACGTCATCACGTCGGCGGCGGAACCCCCTGGCCTCGTCGGCGAGTACCTGGCGCACGCCGAGGTGCCGCCGACGGAGACCGCGGGCACCGAGCCGGACGACCCGTGGACCGCTTCGCTGGCGGAGGAGCTGCGTGCCGCCGGGCTCGTGGTGCGCACGGGGTACCCGGTGGGGCAGTGGCGGGTGGACCTCGTCGTCGGCGCCAAGGGGGAGGCGGTGGCGGTGGAGACGCGCCCGCACCCGCACGGGGCACAGGCGCATCTCGCCCGCTGGCGCGCGCTCACCCACGCGGGGTGGCGGGTGCACGACGCGTTCGGCAGCCGCTTCGACCACGATCCGGCGCGGGCGGCCGTGGAGCTGGCACAGGAGCTGGCACCGGAACTAGCGGCGGGACTTGAACAACGGCGCTGAAGCCGCCGCCCCCGGCAGGTGCGGGTTCGGGTTCGCCGCACACACCGTCCCGGCCGGCGGCAGCTTCACATCGAGCAAGTACGCGTTCATGTGGTCCGTGATGCACTTCGTCACGCCATAAGCCGTGTGACCCCATCCCGCGTACGACAGCAACCGGCTGTTCGGCAGCTGACGGGCCACGGCCTGCGCACCGCGGTAGTCCGTCGCACCGTCGAAGTAGTTGCCCACCACCAGTACCGGCGCGGACGTGCGGTGGTTCCACGGGCCCGTGAAGCGGTCGGGGTTCGTGGGCCAGTTCGCGCACGCGGCGTTGCTCCACCACCAGTACGGGCCGAACTCCGAGCCTGCCTCCGCATAGCGGCCAACGGCGCGATAGGTGGCGAAGTCGCGCGGGTACTCGATGTCGGCGCACACGTTGCCGTTGTAGGCGTCGAAGAAGTTGTCGTAGTCCGGTTCGGCGGCGGCGACCGACAGGCCGGCGGACGCGTCGGAGAGCTTGTCGAGCAGGTCCGCGATGGCAGGCCACGCCTCGGGTGCGTAGCCGGTGCCGATGGCGGTCCCGATCACCCGGTCGTAGGTGTAGACCTGGTCGCCGAGCTGGATCGGCTTGGCCTTCGCCGCCGCCAGCAGGGCGTTCCAGCGCTGCTTCGAGTTCGGGCCGAGCGGGCAGGCGGCCTCGTCGCAGAGCCGGAGGAACTCGTCGAACACCTCCTTGGAAGCGATGCGGTCCGACTCGATCTGGCGGCCGCTCGACCACAGCACCGGGTTCAGCACGCCGTCGATTGCCAGCGCGCGGATGTTGCCGGGGAACATGTTCGCGTAGGTGGTGCCGAGGAACGAGCCGTAGGAGAAGCCCAGGTAGCTGATCTTGCGGTCACCGACGGCGCGGCGCAGGAGGTCGAGGTCGCGGGCCACGTCGGCGGTGCTCATGTGCTGGGCGATCGGCTGGTCGTCGCGGCACTCCCGGCCGAGCGAGCGGTAGCGGTCGAAGAACGGGCGCTCCTGGGAGGCCTGGTACGGGAAGCCGGGGATGCCCTCGAAGAACTCGTTCAGCGCCTCCTCGCTCGGGAAGCAGCGCAGCGGGTCGGACTGGCCGATGCCGCGCGGGTCGAAGCCCACGATGTCGAACCGGCCCTGCAACGCCGCCGAGAGCTGTTCCCCGGAGGAGAACGCGAAGCTGATGCCGGAACCGCCGGGGCCGCCGGGGTTGAGGAACAGCGATCCGATCCGCCGCGCCTGGTCGGTGGCGGGCTTGCGGTTCAGCGCGACGGTCGTCGTGGCGCCGCGTGGGTTGTCGTGGTCGAGCGGCACCTTGATCGTGCCGCACTCGAAACCGGGGTGTTCCGGGCCGCAGGTCTTCCAGTCGATCCGCGGCGCGCCCGGATCGGCGTGCGCCGCCGGTGTGAGCGTGACCATGAGCGCCGCCAGGGCGCCCAGCGCGATAGTTCGCATCGAGAAGTTCCCCTCGTGTCAGCGGATGCTCTTCCTATCTCGCGGTCGTGGGGTGCGTGTAGCGACGAAAGTCGTCAGTGACCAGTTGGGACGCAGGCGTCGCGAACGGGTTGGGGTTCGCCGGGCACACGGTTCCGGGCGCGGGCAGCGTGCCGGACAGCAGGTAGGCGTAGATGTGGTCGGCCGCGCACTGGCTGCGGCGCCACGAGATGTGACCCCAGCCCGCGTAGGACAGCAGGCGGCTGCTCGGCAGTTGTCCCGCCACGGCCTGTGCGCCGCGATAGTCCGTCGCACCGTCGAAGTAGCCGCCCACCACCAGTACCGGCGCGGACGTGCGTGCGTTCCACGGGCCCGTGTAGCGGTCTTCGTTCGTGGGCCAGTCCGCGCACGCGGAGTTCGTCCACCACCAGTACGGACCGAACTCGGAACCTGCTTCGGCATAACGCCCGACAGCGCGGTACGTGTGGAACTCGCGCGGGAACTCGATGTCCGCGCACATGTTGCCGAGGTTGGCGTCGAACATGTTGTCGTAGGGCGCAACAACGGCTGCGGCAACGGCGGGGTGCACAGCCGCGTCGGCCAGGTCGTCGAGCGTGGCGGCGATGACCGTCCACAGCTCCGACGCGTAGCCCGTGAGACGTGCGTAGCCCACGACCTGGTCGTAGGTCCACACCTCGGTGCCGAGCTGGATCGGCTTCGCGCGCGCCGCGGTCAGCAGAGCCTCGTAGCGCTGCTTCGAGTTCGGGCCGAGCGGGCACCGGGCCTCGTCGCACAGCCGGAAGAACTCGTCGAGCACCTCACGGCCGGCGACCCGGTCCGACACGATCTGGCGCCCGCTGGAATACCGCTGCGGGTCCAGCACGCCGTCGATGGCGAGCGCGCGGATGTTGTGCGGGAATAGGTTCGCGTAGGTGGTGCCGATGTACGAGCCGTAGGAGTGGCCGAAGAAGGTGAGCTTGCGATCGCCCAGTGCGCGGCGCAGCAGGTCCATGTCCCGTGCGACGTCGGCGGTGCTCATGTGCCGTGCGATCGGCTTGTCGCACTTGTGCGCGAGGGCGCGGTACTTGTCGAAGAACGGCCGTTCCATCGCCGGCGTGTACGGGAACAACGGCAGGTCGGCGAGGTGGTCGGTGCGCTCCTGCTCGGAGGTGAAGCAGCGCAACGGGTCCGACCGGCCGATGCCGCGCGGGTCGAAGCCGACGACGTCGAAGCGGCCCTGCAGGCCCGCCGACATGCGGGTACCCCACGCCCAGGTGTAGTCGAGGCCCGACGCACCGGGCCCGCCGGGGTTGAACAGCAGCGACCCGATCCGCCGCGCCTGGTCGGTCGCGGGCAGCCTGGTCAGCGCGAGCGTCGTCGTGGCGCCGCGCGGGTGGTCGTGGTCCAGCGGCACCGCGACCTCGGCGCACTCGAAGCCGGGGTGCTCCGGCCCGCACGCCTGCCAGGCGATCGCCGGCGGCTCCGGGACCGCCTGAACGGGTGGGGCGAGGGCGACCACGAACGCCGCCACGGATCCCAGCACCAACGCACGCATGGCTCCCCTTCCCGCCGGTCGAGGAGCTGTTCATATCCGACGTCAGTCGGGTAGTCGAAGCTTTTGGCGAACTCCGAGCTGAGCCGCGATCTGGTCGTGGATCGGCGTGCTCATCACGATCGGCGCTGCCGGCGCGGCAGGCGGTGTCGGACCAGCTTTGTCGGTTTCCTCCGGCATGGTTGGAGGGTAAGCACGGCCGCCGACCCCTCCGGCCCGCCGACCAGGAAATCACACTCGTTGTACCCCAAAAGGTGATACCCGATCGAGCGATTTCTACGGAGGGTGGGGGCTTCGGCCAGGAACACGGTCCGTTCGCGGCGTGTTGTTCGGATTTATGGGTAACGAGCAGCGTGGCCGTGTGCGCGTGGAGCACTCGGCGAAGAGGGTCCGCACCTACTCCGGTGGCGATCTGGTCGCAGACACGACCGCGCCGCGTCTCGTCTGGGAGATCCCGTACTACCCGGCGTACTACCTGCCGCTGTCGTCGGTGCGCGTGCGGCTGGAGCCCACGGGGGAGACCAGGCACTCGCCGAGCCGCGGCGAGGGAGTGGTGCACGACGTGGTCACCAGCGGGGGAGTCGCGGCCGGCGCGGCGCTGACGTACCCCGGCTCGCCGATCGAGGAGCTGCGGGACCTGGTGCGGTTCGAGTTCGCGGCGATGGACGAGTGGCTGGAGGAGGACGAGCCGGTCTACGTGCACCCGCGCGACCCGTACACGCGCGTGGACGTGCTCGGGAGCTCGCGGCACGTGCGGGTGACGTTGAACGGCGTGACGCTGGCGGCGTCGACCCAGCCGCGCATCCTGTTCGAAACCGGGTTGCCACCGAGGTACTACCTGCCGTTGAGTGACGTCCGGCTCGATCTGCTGAGGCCCTCGGACACCCAGACGCAGTGCCCGTACAAGGGCACGGCGGCGTACTGGTCGGTCGAGGTCGGCGGTGAGCTGCACGAGGACCTCGTGTGGATCTACCGCACCCCGTTGCCGGAGAGCCAGAAGGTCGCCGGGCTGGCGTGCTTCTACAGCGAGAAGGTCGACCTGTACCTCGACGGCGAGCTGCAGGAGCGGCCGAAGTCGCCCTGGTCGTGAGGCGTTCGCGGGAGAGATCCTTCACACACTGCAAACTTGCAGTGACTGCAAAAACTCCCTGTACTGTGTGACGCGTGAACCAGTCGGGGGAAGGTCTGCGCGACCGCAAGAAGCGCCGCACGCGTGCGGCGCTGGAGCGGGCGACGCTGCGCCTTTCCGCCGAGAAGGGCTACGACCACGTCACCGTGGAGGAGATCGCCGCCGAGGCCGACGTCTCGGTGCGCACCTTCTTCAACTACTTCGCGGGCAAGGACGACGCGCTGATCGGCGCGGACCCGGACACGGGCCCGCGCATGGTTGCGCGCGTCCTCGAGGCGGAGGGGGCCACGCCGTTCGAGGCGTACCGCGACGCCGTGCTCGCGGAGATCGACGACGAGCTGAACAGCGCGCGTGACCTGTGGCTGCTGCGCAAGGACGTGCTGATGCAGCGCCCGGACCTGCTGGTCCGCGCGTTCGCGTCGAGCGCGGAGGCCGAGCAGAAGCTCAGCGCCGCCGTGGCGCAGCGGGCCGGGCTGCCGGCCGACCACCTGTACCCGCGCCTGCTGGTGGCCGCGGGCACGGTGGCGTTCCGCTGCGCGGTCACCCGCTGGGCCCTCGACGACACCGTCGAGCTGGGCGGCCTGGTGGCTGAAGCGTTCGACCTCTTCGGCGCCGGACTGGCTCACGCACCGCACGACCACGAAGGGGGAGCCTCATGAGCACCGAAACCGAAGCGCCAAGACCGGTCCACAGCAAACGCGAAGTCCTCCAGGCCATGTCCGGCCTGATGATGGGCATGTTCGTGTCGATCCTGGCCGGCACCATCGTCTCGAACGCCCTGCCGCGCATCGTCGCCGACCTCAAGGGCTCGCAGTCGATCTTCGCCTGGATCGTCACCGTCGAGCTGCTCGCGATGACCGCGACCGTGCCGCTGTGGGGCAAGCTCGCCGACCTCTACAGCCGCAAGCTGCTGATCCAGGCCTCGCTGAGCCTGTTCGTCGTCGGCTCGCTGATCGCGGGCTTCTCGCAGAACATCGAGATGCTGATCGTCAGCCGCGTCGTGCAGGGCCTCGGCGCCGGTGGCGTCACCGCCCTCGCGACGATCGTGATGGCCGCGATGATCCCGCCCCGCGAACTGGGCCGCTACTCGGGCCTCTTCGGCGCCGTGTTCGGCGTCGGCACCGTCGCGGGCCCGCTGATCGGCGGCCTGCTGGTCGACACCTCGTGGCTCGGCTGGCGCTGGTGCTTCTTCATCGGCGTGCCCTTCACCCTGGCCGCGATCTACCTGCTGCAGCGCACCCTGAACCTCCCGGTCGTGCGCAACGAGCAGACCAAGATCGACTACCTGGGCGCGTTCCTGATCGTGTCCGGCGTCTCGACCCTGCTGATCTGGTCCTCGCTGGCCGGTCAGAAGTTCGAGTGGGCCTCCGGCTGGACCGCCTTCCTGGTGAGCCTGGGCGTGGCCCTGCTGATCGCCGCGGTGTGGGTCGAGTCCCGCGCCCACGACCCGATCATCCCGCTGTCGATCTTCCGCAACCGCACCGTCTCACTGGCCACGATCGCCAGCGCGCTGGTCGGCGTCGCGATGTTCGGTGGCACGGTCTTCCTCTCGCAGTACTTCCAGCTCTCGCTGGGCAAGACCCCGACCCAGGCCGGCCTGCTCGGCCTGCCGCTGATCTTCGGCCTGCTGATCTCGTCCACGGTAGCCGGTCAGCTGATCACGAAGTACGGCAAGTGGAAGGCCTTCCTGGTCTCGGGCGGCGTCGTCATGGTCGGCGGCATGCTGCTGCTGTCCACGATCACCGCGCAGACCACGGTGTTCATGGTGAGCGTGGACATGTTCGTGCTCGGCGTCGGCGTCGGTCTGCTGATGCAGAACCTGGTGCTGGCGGCCCAGAACGACGTGCCGGCCCGCGACCTGGGCGCCACGACGTCGACCCTGACGTTCTTCCGGTCCCTGGGCGGCGCGATCGGCGTGTCCGCGCTGGGTGCGGTGCTGGCCAGCAAGGTGACGTCGCTGACCACCGAGAAGTTCGGGCCGATCGCGACGGCGGGCGGGGAGAACGCGGTGCCGGACATCACGGTGCTGCCGCCGGAGGTCAAGGCGGTGATCGCGGAGATCTACGCGACGGCCACCGCGGAGATCTTCCTGATCGGGGCGCCGTTCGCGGTGCTGGCGTTGCTGGCGGTGGTGTTCATCAAGGAGAAGCCGCTGAAGGAGCTGAGCGGGGACGAGAGGCTGGCGGCGGAGATGGCCGCGGGTCACTGATCGTTCCGCTGGTGTGGAGGAGCCCCCTGGTTCGCCGCCAGGGGGCTCCTCCGCGTTCTCGGCTGCTCGGACCCCTTGCTTTCGTCAGGGGTCCGCCCTGTCTTCCGGGCCGGGTGCCGACGCCCCGCCCTTCCTACCGTCTTGACCATGAACAGCATCTGGGCGATCGGCCTCGTCGCCGCCCTCGCCTCTCCACCGGACATGTCCACAGTGGACAATTACGTCACCGGCTATTTGAGTGCCGCCTCCTATCCCGGCGTCGCCGTCGCCATCACCAAGGGCGACCAGGTGATCATGACCAAGGGCTACGGCCACGACTCCACCGGCGCGCCGATCACCGAGCACTCCAAGATGGCGGTCGCCTCCGTCAGCAAGTCCTTCACCGCCCTCGCCGTCCAGCAGCTCGCCGGCGCAGGCGGGCTCGACCTCGACCGGCCGGTCCGCACCTACGTCACCGACTTCGCGGTCGACGACCCGCGTGGCGAGCGGATCACCACCCGGCACCTGCTCAACCACACCTCGGGCATCACCGACGGGACGTTGCACGAGAAGTCCTTGCCACAGCCGAACAGTCCGCAGGAAGCGGTCGAACGCGCCAGGCAGGCGACGCTCGCGAGCGACCCCGGCTCCCGGAACCGGTACACCAACACGAACTACCACCTGGCCGCGCGGGTGGTCGAGGTGGTGTCGGGGGAGCGGTTCAACGACTACCTGGAGCGGCACGTGTTCGAGCCGTTCGGGATGCGGGACACGACCGCGATCGACGTGACGCCGCGGGACCTGCCGGCCGACTACGTGAAGGGGCACGGGTACGCGTACGGGATGTCGGTGGCGGTGACGGAGCCGCACCGGTTCGTGGCGGGCTCGGACGGGGTGGTCACGACGGCCGCGGACATGGCGAGGTGGCTGGTGCGGCAGCAGGCGCCGCGCGACGGGATGGGGTGGGCGACCGATCAGCAGGGGCGGTTGCGGCACAGCGGGATCTGGTTCACCGCGACCGCGGGGCAGCTGGTCACCAAGTCGGGGTACGGCATCGCGGTGATGGCCAACAGCGGGGTCGGGCTGGCCAACGAGGGCACGTCGCAGCTGGAGAACGGCATCGCGGACGTGCTCGACGGGAAGACGCCGGAGGAGCCCGGATCGCCGCGGTTGCTGACGGACCTCGTGCTGGCGGCGTTGACGTTGTTGTCGCTGGCGCTGAACGTGCGCGCGTTGCGCAGGCCGCGGCGGTTCCACAAGGCGTGGCAGCTGGTGAGGTTCGTGCCGTTGGGGGTGCTGGTGGCGTTGCCGGCGTTGACGGGGCTGCTGTACGGGGGCGGGCGCGACATCACGTTCTACCAACTGGCGCACTATTCGCTGCCGCTTGTGGTGTGGTTGGGCGTGTCCAGCGTGATGAACATCAGCGTGGCGGTTGTGCGGTGGCGGCGGTGAGGACGGCGGCGCTTGCGGCGTGCGTCGCGGTGGCGGTCGCTGTGTCGTTCGCGATGCACGAGAACGTGCCGCCGTGGACCGCTGCGGTGTGCGTGCCGTTGTTCGTGGTCTCGTTCCTGCTCGGGCGGCGGATGGCGTCGGCGTGGCCGGCGGCGTTGTTCCTGCTGAGCACGGTGGCGGGGGTCCTGGCGCTCGGGGTCGTGGGGCTGGCGGTGGCGCTGCCGTGGTTCCTCGGGCACCTCGCGCACCAGCAGGCCGCGCTGGCCGCCACCACCGTTGAAGCCGCCCACCTGCGGGAACGGACTCGCATCGCGCACGAGGCCCACGACACGCTGGGGCACGAGCTGAGCCTGCTCGCGTTGCAGGCCGGGGTGCTGGAGATGACCCTGCCCGAGGAGCACCGGGAGGCGGCCGCGCGGCTGCGGGTGGGTGCGGCGGGAGCCACGGAACGGTTGGCGGACCTCGTGTTCCTGCTGCGGGACGGTGAGCCGCCCGCGGTCGAAGGCGTGCGAGAGCTGGTGGATCGGGCGACCGCGGCAGGACTGCGGGTGGAGCTCAGCGTGGACGGTGAGCTGGAGTCCACTGTGGAGCCGACCGTGCGCCGGGTCGTGCAGGAGGCGCTGACCAACGCCGCCAAGCACGCGCCCCGCTCGGTGTTGCGCCTGAAGGTGACGAGCGCGGACGAGATGACGGTCGTGGAGGCGAGCAACGACGTCGGGTTGCGCCGCGGCCCCGGCAGCGGGCTGGGGCTGGTGGCGTTGCGCGAACGGGTGCGGCTGGCCGGCGGTACGCTGCGGACCGAGCGCGGCGAAGGCAGGTTCGAGCTGGTCGCGACCTTGCCACACCCGGGGGACCAGTGATCCGCGTGCTGCTCGCAGACGACGAGGCGATGGTGCGCGCCGGTGTGCGCGCCATCCTCGGCGCCGATGGGGCCATCGAGGTCGTCGCCGAGGCCGCTGACGGTCGCGAGGCCGTCGACCTGGCCCTGAAGCACCGCCCGGACGTCGTGCTGCTCGACGTCCGGATGCCCCGCCTCGACGGCCTGCAGGCCGCGAAGGAGCTGGCGCGCCACGGGTTCGGCGTCGCGGTGCTGACGACGTTCAACGACGACGGCTACCTCGAACAGGCCCTCGACGGCGGCGCGCGCGGGTTCCTGCTCAAGTCCGGCGACCCCCGCGAGCTCATCGCCGGCGTCCACGCACTGGCCTCCGGCGGCGCCTACCTCGCCCCGAAGGTCGCCGCCCGCATGATCACCCGCTTCCGGACCTCCCGCGTCGGCGCCGCCCGCGCGCAGGTCGAGTCGCTGACCACCCGCGAACGCGACGTGCTGGCGCTGCTCGGCGAAGGCCTGTCCAACGCGCAGATCGCGCGCCGGCTGGACCTCGTCGAGGGCACGGTGAAGGGGCACGTGAGCGCCATCCTGACCCGGCTCGGAGCGCAGAACCGGGTGCAGGCGGCGATCGTGGCGCACGAAGCCGGGCTGGTGACCGGCTAGAACGGGGCGCTAGAACGGGAAGTGGCTGTGCCCTCCGGCGATCGTCACCCAGCGGGTCGCGGAGAACGCCTCCACGCCCCACCGGCCGCCGAACCTGCCGTACCCGCTCGCCTTCACCCCGCCGAACGGCGCCTGCGGCTCGTCGTCCACGGTCTGGTTGCCGACGTGCACGATGCCGGTGCGGATGCGGCGGGCCAGGGCGAGGCCGCGGCGGGTGTCCTCGGTGAGGATGCCCGCCGTGAGGCCGTGTTCGGTGTTGTTGGCGATGGCGACGGCCTCGTCGTCGTCGGCGACCGGGACGACGATGACGGCGGGACCGAAGATCTCCTCGGTGAAGATCCGCATGTCCGGGGTGACCTGGTCGAGGACGGTCGGGCCGTCGCCGGAGGTGAGCAGGCGGGCGCCGGCGGAGACGGCCTCGTCGACCAGCTCCGACACGCGGGCGGCGGAGCGGGCGTTGATGACCGGGCCGATGACGGTGCCGGGATCGGTGGGGTCGCCGTGGGGCAGCGAGGCGACCTTGGCGGCGAGGCGGGTGGTGAACTCCTCGGCGATCGACTCGTGCACGAGGATGCGGTCGGTGGACATGCAGATCTGGCCCGCGTTGTGGAAGGAGCCGAACGTCGCGGCGTTCACGGCGTGGTCGAGGTCGGCGTCGTCCAGGACCAGCAACGCGTTCTTGCCGCCGAGCTCCAACACGGCGGGCTTGAGGTGTTGTGCGGCAAGGGTTCCGATGGTCCGGCCTACCTCGGTGGAGCCGGTGAAGTTCACCGCGCGCACGCGTGGGTCGGTGACCAGGGCCTGGGCCACGGCGGCGGCGTCGGCGGGGTCGTTGGTGACGACGTTCAACGCGCCGGCGGGCAGGCCTGCCTCGTGCAGCACCTCGGCGATGAGCAGGCCGGCGGCGATCGGGGCGTCCTCGCTCGGCTTGAGCACCACGGTGTTGCCGGCCGCGAGGGGTGCGGCGACGGCGCGGGTGCTGAGGATGACCGGCGCGTTCCACGGCGCGAAGGCGGCGACGACGCCGAGCGGTTCGCGGACCGCCAGCGACAGCTGGCCCTCGGTCTCGGTGGTCAGCACCTCACCGACGGGCTGGGTGACCGCGGCCGCCGACTCGCGCAGGATGTTGGCCGCCAACATGACGTTGAATCCGGCCCACCCGGCGACGCCGCCGACCTCGGCGGCCATCAGCCGCACGACCTCCGGTGTGCGGGCCTCGAGGAGGTCGGCCGCGCGCAGCAGGATCGCGCGCCGCTGGGACGGTGATGTCGCGGACCACCGCGCGAACGCCTCCTGCGCCGCGTCGACGGCACGGGTCACGTCCGCGGGCGAGGCCGCGGCGACCACGGCGTGGACCTCGCCCGTGTAGGGGTTGCGGTCGTCGGTCGTGCGGCCGTCCAGCGCGGGCACGCTCTCGCCGCCGATGAAAAGACTCGTCTCGTTCGCCACGCCACGGAGTCAAGCGGTCGACGAGCCGATCATCCAAGCAGGCTTTCCGGTGGGTGGAAACCCGACTGCATCGTCCGCCCGATGCCCCGTGCCGCGACCTGCAACGCCGCCACCAACCGCCCCCGCACGTTGCGCAGGTCCGGCACGACGATCCCGAGCGCCGCCACGACCGCTCCGTCCACCTCGACCGGCACCCCCACCGAGCACGCCCCGAGCGTCATCTCCTCGAACGTCTGCGCGTACCCGTCCCGCCGCACCCGGTGCAGCTGCGCCCGCAACCGCGCCGGTTCGACGATCGTGTACGGCGTGCACCGCGTCAGCTGATGGCCGAGCACCTCCTCCTGCACCTCCGCAGGCGCGTGCGCGAGCAACACCTTCCCCACGCCCGTGGCGTGCAGCGGCAACCTGCTGCCCGTCGTGCTCACGATCGGCACCGACGCATGCCCGGAAACCCGGTCGAGGTAGAGCACCTCGACCCCCTCGCGCACGGCCAGGTGCACCACCGCTCGCGTCGCCGCGTGGATGTCGTGCAGGAACGGCTCGGCCACCCGGCTCAGGTCCACCTCACCCGCCGCCAGCAACCCGAGCCGCCAGATCCGCCGCCCGATCACGTACTCACCCGACGCCAGCCGCCGCACCGCGCCCCAGGCCTGCAGCTCGGCCAGCAACCGGTGAGTGGTGCTGACCGGCAGGCCGCTGCGCCGCGCGATGCCGCTGAGGGTCTGGCTGCGGTGGCGCGCGTCGAAGGTGCCGAGCAGGGAGAGGAGCTTGGCGGAGACGGTCGCGGTCACGCCGGAATTCTGCACCCGAGCCGCGTCGCCCACAGCGGGACCACCGCCGTCAGGAGCCCACGCTCACCCGCACCGTGAACCCGTCCTCCGACCGCCCCATCGACACGTAGCCGCAGGTCCGGTGCAGGATCCACAAGCCGAGCCCCGCGGTCTGCGTCACCTCGGTCGGCACCAGCCCCACCAGCGGGTCACGCGGCCCCGGCCCGCGGTCCGTGCACGCGATCACCACCCGCGACCTGTCCGCCCACAACCGGAACCGCACCGGCCCGGCCCCGTGGGTCAGGCCGTTGGTGATGATCTCGCTCGCCGCGTACACCACGTCGTGCGCGCTCTCCTCGTCGAGGTCGACGTTCGCGATCGCGGCGTTCACCGCGCAGCGCACCGCGGCCGGGGTCGGGTCGACGAGCTCGAGCAGGGGCCGCGACTGTTCGAGGACGTCCGGGCGGGGTGCGCTCAGGACGCCGCCGTAGTCGAGGTTGGCCGAGCCAGCCACGTGCGGGTGGGTGCGGGCGACGTCGGCCAGGACGTAGTCCGGGGTGGTCCTCGTGTCGTAGGGGCACAGGCCCCACAGCGGGAACTCGGCGTAGGCCTGGTTGACGGCTGCCTCGTAGCGGGCCCACCAGTCCCAGGGGGCGCCCGTGCCGGGGTGGGGGACGTCGCCCACGACGTGGATGCGGGTGGCGCCGGCGGCGACCAGCTTGCCGCAGAGCTCGCGGTAGCTCGCGATCGCGTCGGAGGGGCGGGCGTACTGGTCGGCACCGGGCAGGTAGGTGACCGCGTCGTCGCGGCCCAGTGCGCCGCGCAGCAGGGCCGTGTTCTGCTCGGCGCAGGCCACGAAGGTCGGGTGGCCGGCGCGCAGGCCCTCCTCGACGAACGGGACGGTGAGGCTGAGGAAGTCGTCGTCCGAGCCGTAGAAGGCGGTCTCGTGGTGGAAGCCCGTCACCGGACGCACTCCACGTTCTCCAGGCCGAGGATCGACACCAGGCGGGCCAGCGCGGCCTTCTCCGAGCGCAGCACGAGGGTCGCGGCGTGGGACCGGGCGCAGTCGTGCAACGCCAGCAGGCCGCGGTGGTCGATGAACCTCAGGCCGGTCGCGTCGACCCTCAGCTCGCCGCCGTTGACGGACGGTCCCGCGCGCAGCAGCGCCAGCGGCAGCAGGTCACGGCTCGCGCGGTCGACCTCGCCGTGCAGCGCGATGCCGTCAGCGGTGGCGTGCAGCCGGAACGGGGCGCCGTGCGGGTTGGTGACCGGGTGCATCGAGGCCAGCTGCTCGACGGTTCCGGCCGGCAGCTCAGGGCGGCGGTAGGCGCACATGGCCGAGAACGGTGAGCCGGTCATGTACCGGTCGATGAGGTGCTCGTAGCGGCAGAACGCGTCGAGCGAGGCCGGTGAGCCCACGAGCGCCGTCGCGTCCGCGGCCACCCGCAGGCCGGTGAAGCCGTCGTGCAGCGCCGCCCTGGTCGCCTCGGCGTAGGCGGCGACCTGGTCCGCGGGCGAGACGGTGCTGCCGGTGCGGTAGCGGGACTCGAGCGAGATCACCTCGGCGGAGCCGTCGCGCAGGGCGGCGGCGAGCACCGGCGAGGACGCGAGGTGCCCGGTCAGCTCCTCGGCGTCACCGCGCGCCACGTAGCAGGCGCGCTGACCGCGCTCCAAGCCGTCCGCGAGGAACTCGACCGCACGTGCCTGGAACTCGGCGAAGTCGTCGAACGACCAGCAGAGGTGGTCGCTGGAACTCATCCCGACGACGACGTCAGTGACACCGGACGTGCGCATGGCGTCCCATCCTACGTGACCTCCGCTGGGCCATCCGGGCGATCCTCCAGCTCAGCGCTCCGCCGACCCGCGTCCTGCCCGGCACTGCGCTACGGTCTGGGACTCGGGTGTCGCAGTGCCCCCTCTGGAGGTTGCCACGTGCAGACCGACGACCAGGCCCCGTGCCGCATCACGAGCGAGAGCGTGGGCGCAGCCGTCGTCGTGCACGTCACCGGAGAGCTCGACTGGGACACCGCCGACGCGCTGTCCGAGCAGCTGGGCGAGGTGGTCCACCCGGCGTCACCGGTGGTGCTGGACCTGACCGCCGTGGGGTTTCTCGGCGCGTACGGGATCAGGTTGTTGTTGGAGCACCACGAACGGTGTGTGCGTGACGGCGGTGCGTTCTCCGTGGTCGCCAACACGCCCGTGGTGTTGCGGCCGTTGCAGGCATTGGAACTCGAGGACGTGCTGAACGTGCGGCCGAGCGTGCCGGAGGCGTTGGGACGTCAGGGAACTCCGCTGGCCTGACTCCGTCCGAAGAGGAGGACGCCGTGTCCGACTCGTCGTTCGCGATGCTCGCGAACCTGCTGCAAGCCAGCCACCTGGCCACCCTGGAGCAGGTGCCGGTGCTGGTCGAGAAGCACGCGGTGGGCTTGTCGAACTTCGACTTCCTGCTCGCGGACCTGCGGGAGGAGTGGCTGGTCGCGCTGCGCGACGGTCAGGCCGTCTCGGTGGAGCGGAGTCTGGCCGGCCGGTCGTTCCGCGACGTCGCGCTGATCGAGACCGCGCACGAGGACGGCCACCACTTCTGGATCCCGCTGCTGGACGGCACCGAACGCATCGGGGTGCTCGGCGTCGTCGCGGCGGACGACTCGGCGGAGACGCTGGACCGGTTGCAGGCCCTCGCGTCGTTGGTGGCGTTGATGCTCGTGAGCAAACGGCCGCACAGCGACACCTATGCGCGGTTGGTGCGCACACAGCCGATGACCGTGGCGTCAGAAGTCGTGTGGCCTCTGATGCCACCGCTGACGTTCGCCACGGACAACCTCGTGGTCTCGGCGGTGCTGGAACCCGCCTACGAGATCGGCGGCGACGCGGTCGACTACGCCGTCGAGGGCGAGGTCGTGCGCCTGTCGATCTTCGACGCGATGGGCCACGACCAGTCGGCCGGCCTCACCGTCGCCCTCGCCACCGGCACCTGCCGCAACCACCGCCGCCGGGGCGCCGGCCTCGTCGACACGAGCAACGCCGTCGACGAGGTGATCGGCGCCCAGTTCGGCGGCCGCCGGTTCGCCACCGGGGTGCTGGCCGAGCTCGACTTCCACACCGGCCGGCTGAGCTGGGTGAACCGCGGCCACCCGGCGCCGCTGCTGATCCGCCAGGGCCGCTGGCTGCGCGAGCTGCGGTGCCGGGTGGCGCCGCCGATGGGCTTCCAGCTGCCCAGCGCGCCACAGCTCTGCCACCAGCACCTCGAACCGGGTGACCGGCTGCTGTTCTACACCGACGGCATCGTCGAGGCCCGCGACGGACACGGCAAGCAGTTCGGCCTGCGCCGGTTCGTGGACTTCGTGGTCCGCCGCGAGGCCGACGGGTCCACGGCGCCGGAGACGTTGCGGCGCTTGATGCGCACGGTGCTCGCCCACCAGCACGGGCGGTTGCAGGACGACGCGAGCGTGCTGCTCGTGGAGTGGCAGCAGCACCGCGAACGGTCACTGCTCGTGCACGCGCCCCGGCGTCAGAGCATCGGCGGCATCGGCGGCGCGGCCCGGTACGACTCGGTGTAGTAGTCGCCGCTGCGCTTGCGGTAGTCCTCGGGGTCGGCGTCCGCGTCGTACTCCGGCGCGTTCTTGATCTGCTCCTTGGTGCGGTCGACCCACACCTTGCGCTCCTGGTGGTCGACCCGCTGCACCGTGCCGACCGGCAGCACGACCTTGTGCCCGAAGATCCACGGTCCGGTGTCGACCATCAGGCAGTCGTTCGGCACCTTGGCGTTGTCCTCGTCGACCTTGCCGATGCCGCCGTCGGTGGCTTCCACGTCGTAGCCGACGAGGCCGGTGTCCGGGCGCTGGGCGAGGGGAGTGGCGTCGTCGTCCTGACCGGACCAGGACTGGTCGCGCCACACGAACGGCAGGAACGGGATCGGTTGCACGTGGACCTCCATCATGTTGCCGAGCAGGACAGGCCCTGGGTACCCGTTCGTGCTTAGGTGGTGAACATGACCGATGAGAACGTGCTGGGCCGCATCAACGAGCTGGTCGACGAAGAGCACCGGCTGCGGCAGGCGCTGGCCGCCGGTGAGATCTCCACCGAGGAGGAGCACGCGCGGCTGCGGGCCGTCGAGGAGGCGCTCGACCAGTGCTGGGACCTGCTGCGCCGCCGCCGGACCGCCCGGTCGACCGGTGCGGACCCCGACGGCGTGCAGGCGAGGCCGGTGGGCGAGGTCGAGGGCTACCTGCAGTAACGCAGGCAGTCGCTCAAGCTCGCCCGAGGAACCCCTTCATCATCTCGATCTGAGCGACGCGGGACCTCTCGATCCGCCCCGCCAGGTCCCGCACCTCCTGCTTGGCGCCGCTGCCGGCCTCCCACCTGGCCATCTGCACGGCGTCGTCCTGGTGGGCGATCAGCACGTTGAGCAGCCGCCGGTCGAACTCGGCACCGGTCAGCCCGGAGAGCCGGCCGATCTCCTCCGGGTCGCTGCGCCGCATCCCGCCGTGGTCGAGGTGCGCGTCCGGCGGTGCGGTCATCGGCGCGCCCCAGGACGTGAGCCAGCCCTTCATCGTGCCGATCTCGGTGGCCTGGGTCGACGAGATCGCGGCCGCCAGCATCCGGACGTCGGCGTCGGCCGCGCGGTCGGCGGCCAGCGCCACCATGGACACGCCCTGCTCGTGGTGGGGGATCATCATCTGCAGGAACATCACGTCCAACGGGTCACCGCGCAGCGTCGTGCTGTCCGGCTGCGCAGCGCAACCGGACAGCACGAGCAGCACCAGCAGCAGCCGGACCATCAGAGCCGGCGCCACAGGGCGGGCGTGTTCGGCGGCTCCCACCCGGCCAGTGCCGTGTGGGCGAGCTGGCACTCGTAGGACACGCCGCCGTAGGTCACGCGGTTGCCGATCGCATAGGTCGTCCCCGCGGCCCACGTGCCACCGGCGGGCGGAGGCGTGGTGGTGGTCGGCGGTGTCGTCGTGGTGGTCGTGGTCGTCGTGGTGGGCGGAGGCGTGCTGCCACCGCCGAAGTCGACGTCCGAGCACGTGTAGAACGCCTCCGCGCTGCCGACGACGCGCTGCCAGATTGAGTAGACGATGTGGCGGCCGCTGCGTTGCGGGAGGTTCAGCGTCCAGTTCGTGAACGTCGTCGGGTTCTGGTTGTTGAACGTCGACAGGTGCACGAGGTCGGACCAGCGCAGCGGCTGCGTGGGGTCCCAGCCCTGCCGGGTGATGTAGAACTCGAAGTTGCTGTTGGAGTGCGGTGCCGACGCGTGGTAGGTCACCGTCAGCGGTCCTGCCGCGACTCTCTTGGCCGGCCAGTCGGCGCGTGGCAGGTCGAGGCCGCGGTACTTGTCGCGGCCCGCGCTGCAGAGCTTGCCGTCCGGGATCAGCTGGCGGTGCCGGCCGCCGGCCTCCAGCAGGGAGACCTCGTTCCAGTCGTAGTACGCCTGCGTGCCACCGGCCGCGACGGCCGCCTTGCACGCGGCGGACTTCGGGGTCTCGGGGCCCTCGTTCTTGCAGACGTAGACGCGGCTGGGCGGGTCGGACATCGTGCCGTGCGCGACGGCGGTCGACGTGGGGACGAGGAGTGCTACGGCCAAGGCGCTGGTGGCGGTGACGCTCGCGAGAGCGATGCGGTGCCGTGCCTTCATGGCTCCTCCAGGCAGGGGGAGATGACGGGTGGCGGCCCGGTTCAAGAGTGTAAACAAAGGTATGGACCATTTGTAGAGGTTGCCCGGTTGAAATTTCATCCTGACTGGACGATCACTAGGCTCGGGGTTGTGCCCGACCGCCCCGGACCCGAGCAGGTGCAGACGCTCGACGAGCTGATCGTCGCGTTGCGCGTGCTGAAGGTGTGGGCGGGCAACCCGTCGTTGCGGCAGGTGGAGAAGCTGTCCGGACTCGCGCGCAGCACGCTCGCCGACGCGCTCAGCCCGAAGCGCAGGACCGCGCCCGCGGTGGAGGTCTTCCAGGGGCTGCTCAAGGCATTCGGCGTCACGGACACAGAGGAGTGGCTGGCCGCGTGGCGCCGGGTGCAGGCCGGACCGGTGCGCGCCGCCCCGGTCGCCCAGGCCGTGGTGCCGCGCCAGCTGCCCGCGGTCGTGCCGGGGTTCACCGGGCGGGCCAAGGCGTTGAAGGAACTCTCGGCCTTGCTGGAGGACGGCAACAGGCTCGCGGTCGTGTGCGGGATCCCCGGCGTGGGCAAGACCGCGCTGGCCGTGCAGTGGGCGCACCAGGTGGCGAACCGGTTCCCGGACGGGCAGGTGCACCTCGACCTGCGCGGGTACTCGTCCGGCCCGCCGGTGACACCGGACCAGGCGCTGGCGCTGGCGATCCGCGCGTTCGGCGTGCCCGGTGAGGACATCCCGTTGCAGCAGGACGCGATGGTCGGCATGTACCGGTCCATCACGTCCGAGAAGCGCGCTCTGGTCGTTGTGGACAACGCGCCGAGTGCCGCACATGTGCGGCCGTTGGTGCCGGGTGGGTCCGGCTGCATGACGGTCGTGACGAGCCGCGACCGGATGGCCGGTCTGGTGGCGCGAGAGGGCGCGCACCGGCTGGAGCTCGGGGTGCTCACACCGGAGGAGGCACCCGCGGTGGTGATCAGCGTGCTCGGCCCGGAACGGGTGCTGCGCGAGGAGGACGCCGTCGAGGAGCTGGTCCGGCTCTGCGGGTACCTGCCGCTCGCGTTGCGGATCACCGCGGCGAACCTGGCCGACCGTCCACACCAGACGATCGAGGAGCACGTCGCCGAGCTGGTGGGCGGCGACCGGCTCGGGGCGTTCGAGATCGAGGGCGACACGGACGCGGCGGTGCGCACGGCGTTCGGGCACTCCTACGTGGCGCTCGACCCGCTCGCACGGGCGTTGTTCCGCCGCATGGGGTTCGCACCGGGTCCCGAGCTGTCCGCGAGGACCGCCGCCGTGCTGCTGGACCGTTCCGAGGCCGAGACCACACCCGTGTTGCGTGCTCTCGTCGGCGCGCATTTGGTGGAGGCGAGGGCAGCCGGTCGGTACGGGTTGCACGACCTGTTGCGGTTGTACGGCCGTGACAGGTGCGTGGTGGAGGAGACGGACGACGCTGCTGCTGCGGCCGTCGAACGCTTCTACGCCCACTACCTGGACATGGCCGTCGCGGCGGCGCGCAGTGTGAGGCCGGACTTCCTGGTGCTGTCGGACCTGGTGCCGCGGCAGGTGTTCGCCGGGCCTGCCGACGCGTTGCAGTGGTTCGACACCGAACGGGCCACGGTGGTGACCGCCGTGGAGAAGGCGGTCGAGCTGGGCCAGGCGCGGATGGCGTGGCTGCTGACCGACGCGCTGCGCGGCTGCTACTGGCTGCGCCGGCACACCGCGGAATGGCTGGCCGTGGCACGGGTCGGGCTGGCCGCCGCCGAACAGGCCGGTGACGCGCGGGCCGCCGCGGCGATGCAGCTGTCGCTGGGCACCGCGCACTGGAGCGCGGGCGACATGCGGGTGGCCGCCGAGCACTTCCGGCAGGCCGTGGCGGCGAGCCGGGTGGCGGGGGACCGGTACCGCGAGTTCAGCACGCTGGGCAACCTCGGCGGCGTCTACTCCGAACTGGGCGCCTTGAGCGACGCCGCCGACTGCTACACCCGCGAGCTCGCCTTCTACGCCGAGATCGGTGACTCTGCCCGGCGTGCGCGTGCACTGGGCAACCTCGGCCTGATCCAGCTGCGCCTCGGGACGCTCGCCGAGTCGGCTTCGAGCCTGCGCGCGGCGGTCGAGCTGCGCGAGTCGATCGGCGAGACCAGGTCGGCGGCGAACTCGCTCGGCGCGCTCGGGATCGTGCACCGCTACCTCGGCGACCTGGACCAGGCCGCCGAGCACCTGCGCCGGGCCAGGCAGCTCAACCACGACCACGAGGACCGCGTCGGCGAGGCGGCCGCGCTCGACGACCTCGCCCGCGTGCACCGCGACGCCGGCCGTTCCGCGGAGGCGTTGCGGTGCGCGGAGCAGGCGCTGTCGCTGGCGTCGGGCCGGTGGAGATCGACGCGCGGATCACCGTGGCCGCCGTCCGCGGCCGACGCGACGACCTGCTGCGGGCGTCCCGGCAGGCAGCGGCGTGGGTACGGCCACGGCATGGCGGACGCGCTGGTCGAGCTGGCGTGGCTGGAGCTCGCGGCCGGGGACGGTGCTGCGGCGGCCGCTGCTGCGTCCGAGGCCCGTGACCACGCCGCCGCGACCGGGCTGCGGATCCTGGAGGGGCTGGCGCTCACCGCGCTGTGTGCCGCTTCGGGGTCCGTCGAGGCTGGTCAGGCGGCTGTGGAGGTGCTGGAGGGCACCGGGTACCGGTTGGGCGTCGCGCGGGCACTGCTGCACCTGGGCCTCGCTTCGGCCGACGGTTCGGATGCGTGGCGGCGCGCGTTGGACATCTTCGAAGCCGTGGACAGCGACGAAGCCGCACGGGTGCGATCACTCCTAAGTGTCCGGAATCGTCCGAACAGCTTGTGAGTGTGGCATCGCGCTTGATACATCCACGGACACAAGGGGGAACCATGAAGAAGTTGAGTGTGTCCGTGTCCGCCGCCGTGGTGGCCGGACTGTGTTTCGCAGCGCCCGCACAGGCGGGCTGCGACCCGGTGCACGATCCGGGAACGGGGTGCTCGGCCACGTTCCAGGTCGATCTCTACAACGTCATCCCGGGCGGCAGTGCCCTCGCGAAGGGCACGTTCGTCGACAAGACGCCGCACGTCAAAGCGCCGTCGTTCGTCCAGGACACCGCCGACGACGGCCTGGCCGCGCACCTGTGGATCAAGTACTTCAAGATCGTGCCCGGCGGCACGCAGGAGGTCACGAGGTCGCTCGCGAGCGCCTCGGGCGTGGGCACGTCGACCCCGATCGAGTGGCTCTCGCCGGACCAGATGCACAGGTTCTACCTGAAGGTGTGCGTCGGCGAGGGCGAGTCGAACTGCACGCCCTGGTACCTGTGACGGCTGTCCGGATCCGTCCGGTGTCGTCCGAAGCCCTGGTCAAGCAGGGGTTGCGCGGCGAAGATCAGTTGTGTTCGGCCTGGTGCCGGTCGTCGCTGGGGGTGACGACCGGCGCTCCGGTCCCACACCGATGAGCTTCCGGGCTCCCGGTGGTCCACCCTCTCCGACGAGAGGAGCAGGACCCCGATGGACCTGTACAGCGTGCTGTGCGTGAGCGACCTGGCCAACGCGTTGACCTGGTACGAGGCCTTCTTCGGCCGTGCGGCCGACGAGGTGGTCGGTGAGGAGCACCTCTGGCACGTCGGTGAGAACGCCTACGTGGTGCTCGACGCCCGTGACGTGCGGGCCGCACGCGTGGGTGGAGCCATGGTCACGTTGGGCGTGACGGCCCTGGACGACTTCCTGGACCGGTTCGCCGCCCACGGCATCGTGCACGAACCCGTGGAGACCTACGGCAACGGCGTCCGGCACGTCGAGGTGCTCGATCCGGACGGCAACAGCCTGTCGCTAGCCTCGATGCCCGGCTAGCCGGGTTTGGCGTCGCGGAAGATCACCCACCGCATCACGCTGTACATGAACACCGCCTCGCACGCCCCCGCCACAATCCGCGACAGCTGGTACTGCATCCCCAGCGCCGTCAGCGCGCTGCCGACGCCCAGGATGAACGCCAGGTAGTTGATCAGGATCGCCACCGCGTACAGGCCGGCCTGCGGGCCGACCGGGGCGTGCGAGCGGAAGTTCAGCGCGCGGTTGAGCACGAAGCTCAGGCCGAAGGCGATGACGTAGGCGACGGTGAACGCGACCGGCACCGGCCAGCCGAGGCCGGAGCGGAAGAGCGTGAGCAGCAGCAGGTCGATGCCGAACGTGCAGCCGTTGATCAGCGCGAAGCCGAGGAGGCTGGGCGGGACGAGCCTCGACAGGCCGAACGGCAGGTACCGGACCACCACTTCCATCCAGGCGTGGAACCTCTGCCCGAGGTCCGTCTTCTGCTCGCTCAAGGTGGTGGTCTCCCCGCCGGTCATACCTCGACGGTCCCACGAACGGCCCAGGGGAAAGCGACGAAACGCCCACCGGTTCCGGTGTGGTCGGCAGGTGTTCAGCGGGCGGCGGGGCGTTGTTCCCGAGATCTTCACCGCCGGCGTCGGCCCCGCACCCGCCGGAAGCGCTCTCATGTCCATTGTCGACGGATGAACACGCGCCTGTGTTTGTTGTCCACCAACCGTTTCCGAAATCGCGGGATGCACACTTGCATGCACTGGACGGCATCTATGCTCCCCGCCGTGACGGATGCGACAGGGGTGCTGGTGGCCCAGCGGTACCGGCTTCAGCAGGTGATCGGCACCGGCGGGATGGGCCGGGTGTGGCTCGGCCGGGACGAGCTCATCGGCCGTGAGGTGGCCATCAAGGAGCTCGTGCTGCCCACCGGGCTCGACGCCGAGCAGCGGTCGCTGCTGTGCCGGCGGGCCATGCGCGAGGCGCGGCTGGCCGGGCAGCTCAACCACCCCGGCATCGTCACCGTGCACGACGTGGTGGAGTTCAACGGCACGCCGATGATCGTCATGGAGCACGTGCGCGGCGGGTCGCTGTCCGACGCGCTCAAGGCCCAGGGGGCGTTGCCGGTCGAGCAGGTCGCCCACATCGGGTCGGCGATGCTGAGCGCGTTGCGGGTGGCGCACCAGGCCGGGATCGTGCACCGCGACCTCAAGCCCGGCAACGTGCTGCTGTCCGGGGAACGGGTGGTGATCACGGACTTCGGCATCGCCAGGCTGACCGGCGACGTCCAGCTCACCACGGACGGCTCGATCGTCGGCACGCCCGCGTACATGGCGCCGGAGCAGGCCACGGGTGCGCAGGTCTCGCCCGCGACGGACATGTGGTCGCTCGGCGCCACCCTCTACGCCGCGGTGGAGGGGCGGCCGCCGTTCCAGGGCCAGGACTTCATGACGACGTTGTCGATGCTGCTCACCCAGGACCCGCCGCCGCCGACGCGGGCCGGGCGGCTCACGGTGGTGCTGCAGGCGTTGCTGCGCAAGAACCCGGTCGAACGCGCGAACGTCGACCAAGCCCTCGCGTTCCTGGCCGGCACGCCGGTGGTGCCGGTCGCGACCGGCGAGCGGCGCGGGACGAGCAGGCGCACGGTGCTGCTCGCGGGCGGTGCGGCCGCGGTGGCGGGCCTCGGCGGGGCGGCCTGGTGGGTCGCGTCCAGCACGGGGAAGCAGGGCGAGGCGGACCTGCCCTCCACCCCCGGCACGAACGTCGCCGTCAAGGAGGGTGCGACCGAGCAGAGCACCTCCCAGGTGCCCGGCCGGCCCGTCGAGATCACCGAGCACCTGCAGCTCAAAGATCACGAGGAGCAGGTGACCTCGATCGCGTTCAGCCCGGACGGCAAGACGCTCGTGAGCGGTGACGGCGACCTCGACCGCGAGGGTCCCGCGATCCGGTTGTGGGACGTGGCGACCGGGAAGCTGGTCGTCAAGCTGCACGGCCCGACCGGTCCCGGCGGCGCGTCCGCCAACGCGGTAGCGTTCAGCCCCGACGGCCGGACCATCGCGGCGGGCGGCAACCGGCTCAGCGGCAGCACCATGCTGTGGGACGTGGCCAAGCGCGAGGTCGTCGGGCTGGTCGACGAGAGCTACTCGATCATGAAGACGCTGGCCTTCAGCCCGGACGGCAAGACCCTGGCCGGCGTGACGCACACCGGCAACATCCAGCTCTGGGACGTCGCCACCCGCCAGCTCAAGATCGGCATCCCGAACGGCGCCGGCAGCCGCAACATCGCGTTCAGCCCGGACGGCAAGCTGCTCGCGAACGGCGGGAAGAACGGTGGCGAGGTCCGCCTGTCGGACCCCGCCACCGGCAGCACCGTTCAGACCATCAAGGACGGCACCGGCTCCGACGTCGCGTTCTCACCGGACAACAGGTTCGTCGCCGTCCCGGACGCCGACGGGAAGAACGCCTTCCAGATCTGGGACGTCGCCACCGGCCAGAGCACGGCCGTCTTCCCGCGCACCGAGGAGATCACGCTCACCTCGGTGCTCTACAGCCCGGACGGCAAGACCGTCGCCGCCTGGGGGCTGGGCAACGTCATCCAGCTCTGGGACGTGGCCTCCAAGAAGATCCGGGCCGTCTGCATCGGTCCCGGCAGCAACGTCGAATGCGTCGCCTTCGACCCCGGCGGCACCCGGATCGCGTGTGGCGGCAAGGACTCCGTCATCCGGATCTGGAAGCTGGACAGCGGCAGGTAGTCCTCAGCGGACGGTGGCGCGGATCCAGTCGGCGTGCGCGGGCGCGTTCGTGTAGAGACCGGGTCCGTTGGCGCAGATCGCGTCGGTGTCGCCGGGGCCGAGGGTGACGCCGACGAGCTCCCACCGGCCGTGCTTGCCGCGCTGGACCTGCGGGCCGCCCGAGTCGCCGATGCACGCCATCGCACCCGGCTTGCGGCTGACGGTGCACAGCCGGGTCGCGTCGGCGAAACCGGGCGCGCACTCGTCCGGCGTGCCGATGCGCGTGTCGAGCTGCTGGAGCCGCGACGGGAACCGCGCCTCGGTGATGTCGATCGTGTCCAGCGTCGTGCCGAACCCGAGCAGCCGCGTGGGGGTGCCCGGCCGGGCGGTCCCGGCCACGTGGATCGGCCGCTGGGCCACCGGGCGGTCGAGCCGGACCAAGGCGATGTCGTGCTCGTTCGGCGCTGCGAGCCGGTACCCGGGGTGGCGAACCACGCGGTCGATCGCCCGCACGCTGCCACCGTGTGTCCTGTGTGGACTACCGATGCGCACCACGCCGTCGGGAACGGCGCCGGTGCCCTCCGGGTCGACGCAGTGCGCCGCCGTCACCACCCAGCGCGGGTGGACCAAGGTCGCCCCGCAGACACCCCGCACACCACCCATTTCCGGCACTGACACCGGGATCGACGCCATGAACCCGTAGAGCTCGGTGGAGTCCTTGCCGTTCACGATCGCGTTCGCGTTGCCCACCAGCGTCGTCGCACCGAGTGCTCCGGCCAGGACCGCGCCCGCTGTCAAGGACCTCAGCTTCACCATGTTGTTCCTTCGTTCCGTTCCGACGATCGTGACCAGCATGGACGTCGGCGAAGACGATCTCCATCCAGCAGGCCGCCCGGCCGGTGGTGGAGCGTGCTCTACCCGCCGTGCAGCCACATGTGCATGATGAGAACCATGGTTGAGCTGCTCGAAGGAGGTGCGGCTGTCCTGACGACAGGACAGCGGCTGCGGGACGTGCAGCGCGCGATGTTCGACTGCCTGGCGGACGAGGGGATCGACGGACTGCTCGCGCTCTTCACCGCGGCGACCGGCGAACCCTGTGTGCTCATCAGGCTTCCCGACCAGGTCATCGCGAGCTCGCCACCGGGGTTCCGGTGGCCGCCCGACGACGCGGACGGCGCACAGCTGTTGCCCATCAACGCCGACGTGCCGCACGCGTTGTTCGCCGCGGCCCGCACGCCGTTCGCCGACGACCTCGCGGGACACGTGGCCGGCCTGGCCCGGCTGGAGCTCGCACGGGTGCAGGCGCTCAAGGCGGGCAGGCGGGAGCTGACCGGGCAGGTGATCGAGGACCTGGTGCGGTCGGCGATCTCCTCCAGCGAGGCGGCGCGCAGGCTCACCGCGGCGGGTGTCGACCCGGCCGCGACGCACAGCGTGCTGCTGGTGTCCGACGCGCCGGTGGAGCTCGACGACCTGACCGACGTCGTGGTCGCGCGCATCGGCCCGTACGAAGCCGTTGTGCTGGAAGGAGATCGGTCACCGCACGAGCTCACCCGGTTGCTCGTGAAGAGCGCCACCTCGGTCGGCGTCGGGGGACCCTACCGCGGCGTGCACGGGCTGCGCTGGGCGTTCCTGGAGGCGCAGGAGGCGGTGAGCAGGGGACCGGGCGTGCACGAGGGCCGGGTGATCGACATGCCGCGCCTGCTCATGTCGAACCCCGACCTGCCCGTGCGCGAGGTGGCGCGCAAGGTGCTCCAGCCGGTGCTCGCCTTCGACGCCGAGCACGGCGGGCAGCTGATGCGGACCCTGGAGGTGTTCCTGGAGTCCGGCGGCTCACCGCAGCTGGCCGCGAAGGAGCTGTTCGTGCACCGCAACACCGTTCGCTACCGGCTGGAGCAGATCGAGCGCGTCACGGGCCTCTCCCTGAGCTCGGTCGAGGCCCGTGTCAACCTCTGGCTGGCGATGCGCGCGGTCGCCTGACTAGCGACGGACCTAGCGACGGCTGAGCGGCCGCATGTCCGTCCACAGCTCGTCGATGCGCGCGAGGCACTCGGCCCGCGTGCCCGGCTCGCCGACCACGCGCCACCCGGCGGGCGGTTGCGCGGTGGCAGGCCACACCGAGTACTGCTCCTCGGCGTTCACCACAACGGTCGTGTCCATTGCGCTATCCCTTCCTCACACCAAGACACCCAGCTCGTCCGACACCGCCGTCAGCACGTCGCGCCACCCGTCCTCGGAGAACAGGTGCGCGCCCTGGACCTGCCGCAGCAGGAACGGTCCCGTCGTGCCGACGGCCCACTGCGCCATGTCCTCGGCGCTGACCATCGGGTCCCGCTTGCCGTGGAACGCCGTGAGCGGGCACGTCAGCGGCTCGCCCGACCGGTCCAGGTAGCCGTCCGCGATGCGCAGGTCCGCGCGCACCAACGGCAGCAGCATCTCCATCAGGTCCTCGTCGGCCATGATCTCCTCGGCCAGCCCGAGATCGGCGAGCTTGGCCCGCAGCGCCGGCTCGTCCAGCGTGCCCAGCACCGGCATCGGCACGTCGGGCAACGGCGGGTTGCAGCTCGCCACGAACACGTGCGTCGGCTCGACCCCGCGTTCGGCCCGCATCCGCCGCGACAGCTCGAACGCGAGCACCGCGCCCATGCTGTGGCCGAAGAACGCGAACGGCCGGTCGGTCACCGCCTTCACCGGCTCGGTGAGCGCGTCGACGAGCAGCTCCAGCGACGTGAACGGCTCCTCGCGCCACCGCTCCGCGCGGCCGGGCAGCCGTGCCGCCAGGACCTCGACCCCTGGCGGCACCGCCTTCTCCCAGCCGCGGAACACCGACGCCGACCCACCCGCGTACGGGAAGCAGATCAGCCGCACCGCGCCGTCTCCCGGCTCGGGGAACCAGGTCACGACGCCCAGACCTCGAGCGGGAGGTGCCGGATGCCGAGGGCGAAGTTGGAGTGCAACTTCTCGACCTCACCCGCGAGCCGGAACCGCAGGCCGCGCTTGACCATCTCGCCGAGCAGCAGCTCCATCTCCAGCCTTGCCACCACCGCGCCGATGCAGTGGTGCCGGCCGAGCCCGAACGTGAGGTGCTTGTTCGGGTTGCGGGCGATGTCGAACACGTCCGCGTCGGGGAACACGTCCTCGTCGCGGTTGGCGGAGGAGTTCCACAGGGTGACCGCGTCGCCCTCCTTGACCTCCTGGCCGCGGATCACGATGTCGCGCGTGACGTGCCGCTGCACGTACGTGTTCGTCGCGGTCCAGCGGAACAGCTCCTCCATCGCCGTGGGCAGCAGCTCCGGGTGCGCGAGCAACCGCTCGTAGGCGTCGGGGTGGTCGAGGAACGTCATGATGCTGTACGACGAGGTGTGCGCGGTGGTCTCGTTGCCGCCGACCGCGACGTTCATGCAGTTGTAGAGGATCTCCGACTCGCTCATCGGCTCGCCGTTGATCTCGGCCTTGGTGAGCAGGCTGATCAGGTCGTCGCCGGGGTTCTCCCGGCGTTCCTGGATGAGGTCGTAGAAGAACTCGAAGATGTCGACCTGGGCCCGGATCAGCGTCTGCGCCGCCGTCGCGTCACCGCGGTACTCGCTGTCGCGGAACCCGATCATCGTGCGGGTCAGGCGCTGCAGCATGGACGCCTTGTCCAGGGGCAGCTCCATCGTGCCGAGCAGCACGCCCGTGGGCAGCGCCAGCGAGATGTCGACGGCCCAGTCACCACCGCCGTCCGCGACCATCTTGTCCAGTGCCGCGTTGACGGTCGCCGTGACACCCTCGCGGGCCTTGTCCATCTTCAGCGGGTTGAAGCCCGCATTGTGCACCGACTTGCGCAGGTGCTGGTGGCGCGGCGGGTCGGTGGCGATCAGCATCTGCCCGCTCGCCGTGTCCGTCTCGCTGCGGTACGAGCCGCCGAGCATGGTGCCCTTGGACGAGCTGTAGACCTCGGTGTTCAGGTAGGCCTCTGCCACGTCGTCGTACTTGGTCAGCGCCCAGAAACCGCCGTCGGCCGTCGGGTTCCAGTAGACGGGTGCGTTGTGCCGCAACCACTTGTACGCCTCGATCGGGTCACCGTTGGCGAACAGGTCGGTGCCGCCGAGGTCGATCTGCGTCGTCGTCACTTGCTCTCCTCGATCACGCGGGCCAGGCCGCGCAGGGTGCTGTGTTCGAACAGGAGACCGGCATCGACCTTGATGCCGAACTCGCGCGCGATCGCGCTGCGGGCGCGGAAGGCGAGCAGCGAATGCCCACCCAGCTCGAAGAAGTCGTCCTCGGCACCCACGTCCTCGATGTTGAGCAGCCGCTCCCACAACGCGACCAGCCACCGTTCGGTGTCGGTCTCCGGCTCGACCCGGCGGGCGATCCGCTGCACCGCACGGCTGCGCAGCTCGGCCAGCGCGTCGCGGTCCCGCTTGCCGTTCGAGGTGAGCGGCATCTGCTGGATCACCGTGAACGACGCCGGCACCATGTGCGGCGGCAGCTTGGTGGTGACGAACTCCTTGAGCTCCACAGTGGACAGGTCGTCGCTCGCGGGCACCACGAACGCCGCCAGCCTGCGGTCGCCGTCGAACTCCTCGACCAGCACCGCCGCCTGCCGCACCTGCGGGTGCGCGAAGATCCCCTGCTCCACCTCGGCCGGCTCGACCCGGTGGCCGCGGATCTTGAACTGCCCGTCGAGCCTGCCCAGGAACTCGAGCTGACCCTGCTCGTTCTCCCTGACCCGGTCGCCGGTCGTGTAGACGCGGGTGCCGGGCGCGCCGAACGGGCTGGGCACGAACCGGTCCGCGGTCAGGCTCGCCGGCCCGAGGTAACCCCTGGCCACACCGATGCCGCCGACCAGCAGCTCGCCGGCCTCACCGCGCGGGACGGGCTGCATGTTCTCGTCGACCACGTAGGTCTCGTAGCCGTCGATCGCGGTGCCGATCGGGATGGCGCCGGTGTCGTCGGGCACCTCGGTGATCTGGAACGCCGTCGCCGCCGTCGTGATCTCGCTGGGCCCGTAGAGGTTGTAGAAGTCGCCCTTGAACTTGCCGCCCAGGATCGCCCGGCAGGTCGCGGGCAGGATCACGTCACCGCCGCTGCACAGGTGCTTGAGCGAGGCGAACGTGTTGCGGTCGACCCGGCACACCTCGTTCAGCACGGTCGCCGGCACCAGCATCATGGACACCTTGCGGCGCTTCAGCTCCCGTTGCAGGTCGGTCGGCAGCAGCGAGCCCATCCGCGGCAGCACGACGACCTCGGCGCCGACCGCGAGCGCCGACCACACCTCCAGCGTGATGCCGTCGAAGGACACGCTGGAGATCTGCCCGACCTTGTCCTCGTGGGTGAGCTTGGGCAGGCTCGGGTTGACCGCGAGCGCCGCGATGTTGCGGTGCTCGAACACGATCCCCTTGGGCTCACCGGTCGAACCGGACGTGTACAGCACGCACGCCGGGTCCTCGGGGATCGGCCGCGCGGCGACCGGCGTCGCCTCCCCGGTCCGGTCGGGCGTCCACTCGACCGCCTCGACGTCCTGGGGCAGCTTGACGCCCGGCCGGGTGATGACGAGGCGGACCTCGCCGTCCCGCAGCATGACGTCCCGCCGCTGCGCCGGGTAGTTCGCGTCGATCGACAGGTACGCGCCGCCGGCCTTCGCGACCGCCAGCATGGCGACCACGACCGGCACGCCCCGGTCGAGCAGGACGCCGACGTTGTCGCCGGGCTGGACCCCCTTGCCGGCCAACAGGTTCGCCAGCACGTCCGAGCGCTCGTCAAGATCGGCGTAGGTGAGGGTGGTGTCGTCGTCGCTCACCGCGGGCCGGTCGCCGTGGCGAGCGCGGCTGGCCGCGAAGAGCTCGGGCAGAGTGAGGGTGGAGTCCATCGCATCCTTCCAAGCCTGTTCGTCCAAACAGGACAGGTGGTGGTGCTGGTCCTACCCTCTCGACGCTATTGCCGGTCGTGGTGGCGGGCCATGGACGTTCGCACAACGATCGGCCCCGGTTTCTGTGCGTTCACCTGGTTTCCGCTCAGACGAGTGCCCTGGTCGCCGCCGTGGCCGCGACCGCCACCAGCACGACGACCAGCAGCGGCGCCTTCAGGAGCAGCGCTACCAGTGCCGCTCCCAGCCCAGCCGCCCGCTCGTCGAGCTGGAACTCGTGGCCGCTGGTGAAGATCTGCACGGCTATGAGTGCGGACAGCACAACTGGTGACACGAGCATGAGCACCTGTTTGGCTTTCTCGGACGGTTTCCAGCTGCCGAGCGCCACCGGCCCGGCCGCCTTCACGACGATCGTGATCACGCCGAGGATGATGACGACCCACCACACTTCGTTCATTTCACGAGTCCCATCAAGCAAACGAGGCTGGCGACCGCGATCGGCACGCCGGCCGGGGTGAACGGCACGAGGATGAGCGCTGTGGCAACGGCTGTCAGTGCCGCGATGCGGGTCTTGGGCGAGTCGAGCTGGTTCCACAGCAGGGCGAAGAAGATCGCCGGGCTGACCATGTCGAGCCCCCACGCCTCCACGCTGACGTTCTTGAACGCGAACACCCCGATCGCCGTGCCCGCGAGCCACACGACGTAGACCGCCGCTCCGGCCTGCAGGAGCAGCCTCGCGTCGTGCCCGCCGTCGGGCGTCCGGCTCAACGCCCAGGTCTCGTCGCCGAGCAGTTGGGCCTGTGCCGCTCTGGAGTACCAGGGCCCTTTGTAGGCCGTGGACGCCGTGACGCCCATGGGCAGGTACCGGAGGTTGAGCAGCACGCCGGCGAGGATGGCGCTGACCGCCCCGCCGCCCGCCGCCAGCACCGCCGCACTGCCGACCTGTGCCGCCCCGCCGAACGTGGTCGCCGACATGACCAGCGCGGACTCGATGCCGAACCCGGCCGTCGTCGCCACGGCGCCGAAGGAGATCCCGAACAGGAACGCGGCCGTGGCCACCGGAGCGATGGCCTGCAGTCTCATGGTTCGAGGTTGCGTGTAATTAGCATCAGCCATAATGACTACTTACGCTAGGATGGGTAGCGAAAGGGGTCAAGATGCGGTTCGGTGATTACACGGATCCGGTGGTGACGCTGGCCGAGGACGTGGTGAACTCGTACCGGCACAGCGTGGGCGTGGACGACCTGTCACCTGCGCTTTTGACGTCTTTGGCGCGCGCCCGAGGCTGGCAGGGCGCTGACGCTACCTCCGCGGATGTGTCCGCGGTTCGTTCGTTGCGAGACCCGTTGCGGTCGGTGTTCGAGACGCACTCGGTGTTCGCGGCGAACGCGCTGGTGGCCTCGTCGGGGCTGGTGCCGGAGTTGGTCGCCCATGACGGGCTGCCGTGGCACCTGCACCTGTCGGGGGCCGGGGTGGCGTTGCCGGCGTGGGTGGCCGGGCAAGCTGCTTTCGGGCTGCTGTCGGTGATCGAGATGGGTGGGGTGTCGCGGTTGCACCGGTGTGCGGGGCCGGACTGCTTCGCGGTGTTCGTGGACCTGTCGCGGAACCAGTCGCGGGTGTTCTGCAGTCCGGCGGTGTGCGGGAACCGGGTGCACGTGAAGGCGCACCGGGCCCGGAAGGCTATTGGCCCACGTAGTCGGGGTTCGGCCTGAGCTCCAGTTGCTGATGAGCGAGATCGAAGCCTGCCTTGCTCGCCACCGATGCGTAGTACTCGGGGTCTGACAGCGGCGCGTGTTGTAGAACCATGATCACTGGTCTTACGTGCGCTGGGTCTTGTACACGTGAGGCGATAGCCAGTAGTTCGTCGAAAGGACTTTCTCGGCCCCAGCAAACGGACCGGATGTCCGTGCCGTTGGTCGCGTAACAGTGGTTCGGCACCACTCCCTTGCTGTCGGGTAGCTGATGCCAATCTGGACCGCAGGCGGCGACGACGATCTCGTCGACAGTCTGATATCGACGCGGAACCAGATGTGCGTAGGGCCCTCTTCCGTCGAGCGCGTCCAGGTTGTGGTGGAGTTCCGTCTCCTTGATCCACTCGCGAGCTTGCTCAGCGGGCATGTAGTCCAGCAGCACGCCGCCGATCAGCGGGTCCTCGATCCACTCGCTGAACACCCGGTACTCCTTCCGCGAGGGCAGCAACGAGTCGTGCTCGTTCGCGAGTCTTCGGTAGATCTCCGCTACAACACCCTTCGCCACATCAACCGGTATCGGCTCCGCGTTCGTGGTCTCGACGCGCTCGATGTCCTCGGCCGACTCCGGGTTGACGTGCACGTCCGTCAGCGAGTCAGCCCTCCTGATGAGCTCTGACGCAGTGATCATGAACAGCCGGTGTCCGGTGCACCGGCGGAACTCCGCCATCAACTCCAGTCGCGGCCCGCGCAACTGCCCCTTCGTGCGCCGCCACCAGTCGTCCTTCCCGTCACTTGTCACCAGCAGCACGTCACGGGGTTGCCGCTCGGCCTCCAACAGCACCTGTTTCCAGACCAGGTAGTCGCCTGCACGCCCCTCCGCGTCGGGCTTGTCCTTGTCCTGGTAACCAGGCGGTTCCTTCGCTGCGATGCGGCGCTCTGCCTCGACCACTGCTGCGTCGTGGTCCTCCGGCGACAGCGCCGCACCCGTCCGACCTGCCACGATCGAACCCAGGGCCGCCACGATCTCGTCGGCGTTCGTGTCGTGCGGGTGCGCATTGGCCGCGGCCTGCTCGCTGATCGTGTGCCGAACAGCCTGAAACGCCCCGTTCAACCGCGTCAGCAACCCGTCCCGTTCACCCTCCGGCAGGTAGATTCGGTTGCTCCACGCCCGCACCGCCTCCTCGGCGTCCTGCCTGGCCTTGTCGAGCTTGGTCAGCGACTCCTTGGGCGTCTCACCCAACTGGTCGATGACCGATTCCCGGTTGCGCCAGAACTCGCGCATGACCTGGTGCGGGATCCAGAGGCTGTCGCCGAGGGACTGCATGACCTTGATGAGGTCGGCGCGGGTGGTGCTGTTGAAGCGGTAGAGGTTCAACAGCACGTTGGCGTCGAACACGACCATGCCGCTGGTCAGCGTGTCCTTGTAGTCGTCCTCGGTCGCTGTCCTGTAGTCCTCGAAGCCCTCGAAGATCCCACCCGTCACGGCCGGGGATCGTACCGAGACGAGGCTTCCCGCATAGTGGATCAACGAGCGGGGTCACCCGGATGGGCTCTAACCTCCCACCCATGCGACACGTGCTCAAGGGCGCGGTGCTGTTCCTCCTGCTGCTGGCAACCACAGCAACGCCGGTGAGTGCGAGCCAAGAACAGACCGTGGTCCGCGTCGGTACCGAGGGAACATATCCGCCGTTCTCCTTCCACGAACCCGGCTCGCCGGAGCTGACCGGGTACGACATCGAGGTCGTGAAGGCGATCGCCGCCAAGGCCGGGTGGCGGGTGGAGTTCGTGGAGACGCAGTGGGATGCGATCTTCCCGGCGCTGGACGCGAGCCGGATCGACGTCATCGCCAACCAGGTGTCGCGCAACCAGGAGCGGGACGCGAAGTACGGGTTGTCGGACACCTACACGTACTCGCGCGGGGTGGTCGTGCGCCGCAAGGGTGACGACCGGATCAAGACGCTCGCCGACCTCAGTGGCAAGACGACCGCGCAGTCGAGCACCAGCAACTGGGCGAAGGTGGCGAAGGACGCCGGGGCGGACGTCGAGGCGGTCGAGGGGTTCGCGCAGGCCGCCGCTCTCCTCACCCAGGGGCGGGTCGACGCGATCGTCAACGACAACATCGCGGTGCTGGACTACCTGGCGAGCACCGGCAGCACCGACGTCGAGATCGCGGGCAACGCCGAGGACGAGGTCAGTGAGCAGGTGCTGGCGTTCCGCAAGGGCGACGAGCAGCTCAAGGCGCAGGCGAACCAGGCGATCCAGGCGTTGAAGGCCGACGGGACTCTCAACACGATCTCGCAGAAGTACTTCAAGGCCAACGTGTCGGTGCCGGACGGCGGCACCGCCGACCTGAGCCAGGGACGTGGGCCGCGCAGCACCTGGGAGGTGGTGCGGAGCACGGCGTGGCCGATGTTCGTGGGGCTGGTGAAGGTCACCGTTCCGCTGACGGCGTTGAGCTTCGCCATCGGGCTCGCGCTCGCCCTGCTCGTCGCGCTCGCCCGGATCTCCAGCTACAAGGTGCTGAGCGGGCTGGCGCGGGCGTTCATCTCGGTCATCCGCGGCACGCCGTTGCTGCTGCAGCTGTTCATCGTGTTCTACGGGTTGCCGCAGGTGGGGCTGAAGTTCCCGCCGTTCACCGCGGCGGTGATCGCGTTCAGCCTCAACGTCGCCGGGTACGCGGCCGAGGTGATCAGGTCGGCGATCCTGGCGGTGCCGAAGGGGCAGTTCGAGGCCGCGCAGACGATCGGGTTGAACTACCCGCAGACGCTGCGCAGGATCATCCTGCCGCAGGCGGCGAGGACCGCGGTGCCACCGTTGTCGAACACGCTGCTGTCGCTGCTGAAGGACACGTCGCTCGGCTCGGTGGTGCTGCTGACGGAGCTCTTCCGCGAGTCGCAGCTGGCCGCGGCGGAGAGCAACGAGTTCCTCGTGCTGTACTCGTTCGCCGGTCTCTACTACTGGGTGGTGTGCGTGGCGCTGTCCGGTGCCCAGAAACGTCTCGAAAACCGACTGAGCAGGTACGTGATCGCATGACCGAGCCCCGCATCCGAGTGCACGGCCTGGAGAAGTCCTTCGGCGACAACCAGGTGCTGCGCGGCGTCGACTTCACCGCCGAGCAGGGCACCGCGACCGTCCTCATCGGACCGTCCGGCTCCGGCAAGACGACGGTCCTGCGCTCGTTGAACGCGCTGGAGACCCCGGAACGCGGCGTCGTGGGCATCGACGACGTGGAGGTCGACTTCGCCGCGCTGCCCGCGGGCAAGGCGGGGCGGGCGCAGAAGGACCGGCTGCGCGCGCAGAGCGGCATGGTGTTCCAGGCGCACAACCTGTTCCCGCACCGCACGGTCCTCGAGAACGTCATCGAGGGCCCGGTCGTCGCCCAGCAGCGCACCCGCGAGGAGGCGGTGGCGGACGCGCGGGTGTTGCTGGACCAGGTCGGCCTCGCCGACAAGGCGGACGCCTACCCGTCGCAGCTCTCCGGCGGCCAGCAGCAACGCGTCGGCATCGCGCGGGCCCTGGCGCTGAAGCCGCGCGTGGTGCTGTTCGACGAACCCACCTCCGCCCTCGACCCCGAACTGGTGGGGGAGGTGCTGACCGTCATCAAAGACCTGGCCTCGCAGGGCTGGACGCTCGTGGTCGTCACCCACGAGATCCGGTTCGCCGAGCACGTGGCCGACCAGGTGCTGTTCCTCGACGGCGGCCTGATCGTCGAGCACGGGCCGAGCGCGCAGGTGATCGGCGACCCGCGGGAGGAGCGCACGCGGAGGTTCCTCAAGCGGATCCTGGACCCGGGCTGATGCAGGACCGGCCGGAGCTGACCGATGCCGAGCTGGCCCGCGGGCTGGCTCGGTTCGGCATCACGGACGCGGTCGCGATGTACGCGGCGGTCGGGTTCGGGGATCACCACTGGGCGGTTCGCCGCGGGTCCGAGCGGTGGTTCACGTCGGTGGTCGACCTCGCGCACAAGGACATCGGCCGGGTGCGGCAGGCGATGCGGACCGCGCTGGCGGTGGAGTTTTCCTTCGTGGCGTCGCTGCGGGCGGACGATGGTGAGAGGTGGCCAAGGCAGTATGCGTTGAGCGTGTTCCGCATATCGAGGTGACAGCCTGGTAGTTCGGCCGGTCTGTGGTAATGCCGATCGTGACCAGATGCTGGGCTTGCTCGTGCAGCCGCTCGGCCACCCGCCACCCGCCACCCGCCGCCCGTCGATACCCGCGGTGTCGCTGACCTGCCCAGATCGCGGTACCTCGTTCGACGAACCGTGTCACGGCGAGCCGCACGCGCGGGCTGCGGAAGGGCGGCTCGCCGCGACACGTCGGACTGCTCGCGGCCGACCCGGCCGAGTTCGCTCGGAATCGATCCCGACTGGCGCCCCCGCGGGGGGATCGGCGGCCCCCACTCCAATCGTCGCAGCCGACACTGACAGTTCAGCGATCCGGAGATCGACATCGACTCAGTTGTCCACAGGAGCCGAGCTGTCCACAGATCCCAGGCGTGGACGTCCGGCCGGTGGTTCCACCCACTAGGCTGGAAATCGGGGGGCCCCGCGCTCGAGCTGTTCCGGTTGAGGTTGCGGCTCGACGACGTCTGCTACTTCTTCGCGCTGTTCCGGGCACCGCACGACCACACGCCCGACACGGACGCGTCGTGGGGCTACCTCACCGGGACGCTCGCGGAGCTCAGCGCCTGACGCCGGACAGCACGCTCGCCACCATCGCCATCACCACCGCGCTGATGATCGCCGCCACCCCGCCGACCGCCGGCTTCGAGATCGGCTGCACCTCCGCGACCGGCTCCGGAGCGGCGGGCACCGGCTCGGCGACCGGCGGTGGCGGGGACGGGGATGGGGATGGGACGGGACGGGGACGGGGACGGGGACGGTGGCGGGGGAGCCGACACCAGCGCGACCCGCACGTCGGCCGAGTCGCTGATCGCCGATCCGGTGACGGCGCTCGACACGATCAAGCGGGCGTTCAGGGGTGCGGTGGCGGTGCACGTGTAGGTGAGGCGTTCGCCCGGCGCGAGGGTCGGGATGTTCCGGCGGCAGGACACCGGCTCGCCGCTGACCCGCACGTCGTCGATCCTCATCGCGGACGGGTTGGCGATGGTCACGGTGATCGTGACCAGTTCGCCGTCCCTGGCGCGGTCGGTGGACCAGGCGGCGGCGATCGTCAGCCTGGGGTAGATCACGGTGTACTTCGCGGACGCCTCGGTGCGGACCGACCCGCCCAGCTGGTCGGCGGCGGTCACGGTCACCACCGCGGCGCCGCTCTCCTCGCCCGCGACCACCGTGCACTCCACAGTGGACGAAGCGCCGGGATCGAGGCGGGGGATCACGCCGCACTCCGCCGTGCTGCGCGCCGAGACGCCCGACAGCACGGCGTCACCGGAGTTGGTGACCACGGTCGTGAGCTTCAGCTGCCCACCTGGCAGCACGGTCGAAGGCGAGGCCGTGGTCGACGCCTTCAGGGCCGGGTGCAGCACGTCGACCGGTGTCGAGGCGCGGGCGGTCAGGGGATCGCCGGCGAGGGACCTGCCGGACGCGTCGGTGACGGCGGTGAAGTTGTCCTGTTCGGCCTTGGACACGCAGGTCCGGGTCACGGAGGCACGGGGTGCGAGGGTTCCCGCGTCCTGGCCGCACACCACGACGCCCGCGGCGGGGGCGTCGCCGACGTTGGTCACCACCGCGGTCCGGCTGACATCACCGCCGGGGTAGGCGGCCAGAGCGCCGGGGGTGACGTTCACCGTGAGCCCGGGCAGCGGGAACGACCACGCCAGGCTCTGCACCAGGAACGCGTCCTCGTCGCGGGCGAGGGTCAGCTCGGCGGTGCGGGCGCCCGGTGGGAGCTGCTCGCTCGACACGGACAGGGTGCGGGCGTCGACGCTCATGTTGTTCAGAGTCGCCGGTGCTGTAGCACCGTCCGCAGACGACACGAAGAAGTTGTTGCGATCGCCCAGCGTGGTGCCGTTGATCAGCAGGCGGTCGCCGCCGGTGCCCCAGTCGCCCTCGTAGCCCACGACGCCGAACCGGGTCACGCCTCCGGCCGCGCGGGTGGGGGAGACCTGGGTGCGGATGGTGTTCGCGGTGGTGGTGAGGCGGACGTGGCCGCCGTGCACGACGACCCGGCGTTGCGCGGGAGCGGCGGAGACGGCCGTGGCGAAGCGCCACACGACCGTCACCGACCAGCCGCCGAAGCAGTCGGGGCCCTGCGGGGTCCAGATGTTGCCGACCGTGAGGTCGGCACTGCCGCGGACGGCGGCGAAGCGGGCCGTCACGTCGGCTTCCGCGCTGTAGAACTGGTTGTCGGTGTGTCCGATGACGCCGGGGTCGTCGAGCACCGCGGTGAACCGGTCGACCACGCCGGCGGTTCCGTTCACCACCAGGGCGACCGGCTGGGTGCGCGGGTCGCCGGGTGGTTCTTCGCCGCGCAGGCAGCGCGCGTTGCCCGCCCAGCCGAGCTTCGCGTAGGCGATCTCGGCGCCGTCCGGGATCGTCACGCGGGCGCGCGAGGAGTTGAACGTCGCCGGGTCGGCGTCGACGTCGGTCCACATCATCCGGTGGCTGTTGTTCAGGACGCCGCGCCCGTGGCCGGAGCGCCTCTGCCCGTCCACACAGGACTGCGGCGGGTACCTGGGGTCCGGGCCTGCCTGCTCGGGCGTCGGGCACGTCACGACCGCGTTGCCGACCACGGCCACGTCGCCGTACACCGCCGCGTCGAACTGCGTGTGCCAGATCTCCGCGGCCCTGGACGGCGGTGCCGGCGTGAACAGGGCGAGGAACACCACGACTGCGGACAGGACGACGACAACGCGCACGCGACCACTCCTCATCGGGCAGGCGCGGGCCAGGATGGCACACCTGCCCAGAACACGGCCGCCGCGGATCTCACCGTCCGTAGAGGACAGCAGGGCCTCGGTTCCCTCGTTGGAGCGAGCGGCAGTGCGCGGTCACCCGGTCGGTCGACCGCGTGAAAGGTTTGAACCACGTTCCACCACTCGCTCAGCCCAAGACGACCGCCGCAAAGCGTGATTCCCGTGCCCGGTCCTGGCGAGCCGCCGCCGGACTGTGCCCATGATGGACGCCGCAGCCGCCGACAGCGAAGGACCCGACCGCATGCTGATGATCCTCGCCATCACCGGCGTGGCGGTGGTGGTCACCATCGTCGTGACCGTCCTGGTCGGACGGTCGAGAGATCACGAGCAGGCCGACGACCGCGACGCCGACTCGCGCGGCTTCCTCGGCGCGGTGCTGAGCGGGCTCTTCATCGTGGCGCTGGCCTTCTACACGGTGATCGTGTGGGAGGACGCGTCGAGCGTGGAGGACAACTCGGCCGCGGAGGCCGCCGCCGTCGCCGACTCGTACTGGCAGACCGCGGTTCTCCCGCAACCACAGCGCGACCGCGTCCGCACCCTGCTGCGCGACTACGCCAAGTCCGTTGCGGACAACGAGTGGCCGCAGCTGGCCGAGGGCTCCACCGACGACCGCACCGACCAGGTGCTGGACGCGCTGCACATGGAGATCGTCAGCCTCCCCGCGACGCCCGAACAGGTGAAGAGCGCGCGGGACAAGATGGTCGAACGCGTCCGCGACATCCGCGACCAGCGCCGTGGACGGGTGGACGCCTCGCAGGGCCTGAGCATGACCGGGCAGCTCATGCTGGGCGCGACCCTGGTCGGCGCCCTCGCGATGATCGTGTTCCCGCTGCTGATGGGTTTCACGGCGCGGGCCCGGCACGTCGTGCAGATGGCGATCACGGCGGGCGTCCTCGCTGCCGTGTGCGCTGTGTGCGTGGGCATGTCGCACCCGTACAAGGGTTGGCTGCAGGTCGGGCCGGACGCGTTCGTGAGCGTGTCCGAGGAACTGGACCGGATCCCGGTCGAGAAGAGTCCCTAGAAGGTCAGCCGCGACACGATCCGGTACCGGTCACCCCGGTAGATCGAGTGCACGTACTCGACCTGCCGCCCCTGCGCGTCCGTCGTCAGCCGCTCGAACAGCAACGCCGGCGCCAGCACCGGCACGTCCAGCAGCGCGGACTCCGTGTCGTTCGTGACCGTCGGCTCGATCGACTGCACGGCGTCGCGCACGTGCACGTCGTGCTCGCGCAGGCGTTCGTAGAAGTCGCCGGACTCCATGTCGTGCAACGTCAACCCCGGCGCGACGGCGACGGGTACGTGCAGGTGCTCGATCGCCACCGGCTCGCCGTCGACCAGGCGCAGGCGAGCGATGTAGTGGATCTCCGCGGCGGGGGAGATGTGCAGGCGGCGGCCCACGCGGGCGCCCGCCGGGACCTTGGCGTGCTCCAGGACGCGGCTCGACCAGGTGCCCGAGGCGGCCGGCGCGGTCATGGCGTGGGAGTCGGAGACGAGCTCCTGGGTGATCTTGGCGCGGGCCACGAAGGTGCCGCGGCCGTGCTGGCGGACCAGCAGGCCGAGGTTGACCAGCTCCTCCACGGCGCTGCGCACGGTGGGGCGGGAGACGGAGAGCTGTTGGCACAGCACGCGTTCGGCCGGGATCGGGGCGCCGGAGGGGTGGGTCTCGATGAGCTCCAGCAGGTGGTCGCGGACCCGCTCGCGCTTGAGGATCGGCTCTCCCATGGCACCTCCGCTGGCTGAGCGGCCAGTATTGCATACCACTGGTAAGTAACCAGTCTGTTGGAGATCGAGAGCGCTCTCACGCGTCTAACCAGGCTATTGACGTGCGAAGTGGTCTATGCCACTTTCTACCTCACCCATCGGACCTGACCAATTGGTCACATCACTCCGGAGAGGTGAGCCGTGCCGCGTCGTTCTGCCGCCCTGCTCGTGCTGGCTCTCGCGTTGTCCGCCTGCGGATCCTCCGGCGGGGGAGGTGGGGGCAAGGAGGAGATCACCGTCTGGTTGATGAAGGACACCGCGACCGACGAGTTCGTGCAGCGGTTCGAGACCGAGTTCGAACGCGAGCACACCGGGCTGGACCTCAAGATCCAGATCCAGGAGTGGAACGGCATCACGCAGAAGGTGACCAGTGCGCTGGCCAGCACCGATCCGCCCGACGTGATCGAGGTCGGCAACACCCAGGTCGCCCAGTACGTGGCCAGCAAGGGCGTGACCGACCTCAGCGGCAAGAAGGCCGAGCTGGGCGGTGACGACTGGATCCCCGGCCTGGCCGAGCCCGGCGCGGTGGACGGCAAGCAGTACGGCGTCCCTTTCTACGCGGCCAACCGGGTGGTGATCTACCGCAAGGACCTCTTCGCGGCGGCCGGTGTCACGCCGCCCAAGACCCGCGCGGAGTGGCTGGAGACCACGAAGAAGCTCGACCAGGGCGACCAGCAGGGCATCTACCTGCCCGGCCAGAACTGGTACACCCTCGCCGGCTTCGTCTGGGACGAGGGCGGTGACCTCGCCGAGCAGTCCGGTGACAGCTGGAAGGGCACGCTCAACACTCCGCAGGCGTTGGCGGGCATGGACTTCTACAAGCAGCTGCAGGCGCTCGGCGACGGGCCGAAGGACTCCGACGAGGCCAAGCCGCAGCAGACCGACGTGGTCGCCACCGGCAAGGTCGCCCAGTACATCGCGGCGCCCGGTTCGGCGAAGCTCGTCGCCAAGGCCAACCCGGCGCTCGCCGAGCAGCTCGGCTTCTTCCCGATCCCCGGCAAGACCGCCGAGCGGCCCGGCGCGGTGTTCACCGGCGGTTCCGACCTGGTCATCCCGCTCGCCTCGTCCCGCCAGGACGGCGCCTACCAGGTGGTCAAGGCGCTGGCGGGGGAGAAGTGGCAGGTCGAGCTGGCCAAGACGATGAACTACGTGCCGAACCGCAAGTCGCTCGCCACCAAGATCGGCGACGACCCCGGCACGACCGCGATGGCCAAGGGCGCCGCCAACGGGCACGCCACCCCGAACTCGCCGAACTGGGCCGCCGTCGAGGCGCGCAACCCGATCAAGGAGTTCCAGACCGCCGTGCTGACCGGCACCGACCCGGCCGCCGCCGCGGCGCAGGCCGACGCCGTGATCACCCAAGCCCTCAACTCGGGCAAGTAGTGGCGGCGACGCTGACGGTGGAGCGACCGGTCACGCCGGCCGCTCCGCCCGCTCCCCAGCGCCGCAAACGGGTGGTGCTGCCGTACCTGCTGATCGCGCCGACCGTGCTCACCACCGCGTACCTGCTGGTGTACCCGCTGGTGCGCAACGTGATCATCTCGTTCCAGCGGTTCGGGCTGCCGGAGCTCGTGCGTGGCGACGCCCAGTTCGTCGGGTTCGCCAACTACGCGAAGGTGCTGGCCGACGCGGAGTTCTGGGCCGTGGTGCGCAGGACGCTGTGGTTCACCGCGATCAACGTCGTGCTGATCATGCTGCTGTCCACGCTGGTCGCGCTGCTGCTGATGCGGCTGGGGAAGTGGTTGCGGCTGCTGGTGATGGGCGGGCTCGTGCTCACCTGGGCCACGCCGATCATCGCGGCCACCACGGTGTTCCAGTGGCTCTTCCAGTCCCGGCTGGGCGTGGTCAACTGGCTGCTCGTCTCGCTCGGGTTCGAGGAGTACCGCGACTACACGTGGTTCGCGAACGGCGAGGCCACGTTCGGAATCCTGGTCGGGTTGGTCGTCTGGCAGTCCGTGCCGTTCGCCGCGTTGTCGTTATACGCCGCGATGGTCACAGTGCCGACTGAACTCTACGAGTCGGCGCGGATCGACGGCGCCGGCGCGTGGCGGGTGTTCTCGACCATCACCTTCCCGATGCTGCGGGCGATGTTCGGCCTGATCACGTGCCTGGAGGTGATCTGGGTGGTCAAGGCGTTCGTGCAGATCTGGGTGATCAGCCAGGGCGGGCCGGGGCAGTCGACGACGACGCTGCCGGTCTACGCGTTCCAGGTCGCGCAGTCGTTGCAGCGCTACGACCTCGGCGCCGCGGTGTCGATGCTCATGGTGCTGCTGCTGGTGATCGCGTTGCTCGCGTACTTCCGCGTGCTCTACCGGCAGGAGCGGGAAGCATGACCGGGCGGGTGCTCAGGACGGTCGCGGCGCTGGTGGTGTTCGCCGTGGCGGTGTTCCCGGTGTACTGGATGGTGCTGACGGCGTTCAAGCCGACCAAGGACATCCAGAGCGCGACACCGACGTTCCTGCCGATCTCGATCACCTTCGAGCACTTCGGCACGGCGGTCGCGGCGCAGGGCTTCTTCTCGTTCTGGCGCAACAGCCTGCTTGTGGCCGGCGGGGCGGTGCTGCTGGCGTTGCTGGTGGCCCTGCTCGCGGCCTACGCGGTGGCGCGGCTGCGGTGGCGGGGGCGGCGGGCGTTCGTGCTGATGGTGTTCATCGCGCAGATGACGCCGTGGGAGGCGCTGCTGATCCCGATCTACGTGATCGCGCGCGACACCGGCATGCTCGACACGCTGTGGATGCTGACGCTGGTCTACTTCATGATCACGCTGCCGTTCACGATCGTCACGCTGCGCGGGTTCCTCGCCGCGATCCCGCCGGACCTGGAGGAGGCGGCGCTGGTCGACGGCTGCTCGCGCGGGCAGGCGTTCCGGCGGGTCGTGTTCCCGTTGCTGGCGCCGGGGTTGCTGGCCACCTCGCTCTTCGGGTTCATCACGGCGTGGAACGAGTTCGCCTTCGCCAACGTGCTGATCATCAAGGACCAGGACGACCGCACGCTGCCGGTGTGGCTGTCGTCGTTCCAGAACACCTTCGGCACCGACTGGGGCGCCACGATGGCCGCCTCGACGCTGTTCATGCTGCCGGTGTTGCTGATCTTCGTGGTGCTGCAGGGCCGGGTCACCACCGGCATCGTCGGGGGAGCGGTGAAGGGATGACACCAGTGCTCGTGCCACAACCCACGCGCATGGTCGCGCGCGGCAAGGGTTTTCCGCTGACGGCGGAGACCGCGATCCGGCCGGGGCCCGGCGCGGAGGGCGCCGCCAGGATGCTGCGCTCGTTGCTGCGCCCGGCCACCGGGTTGCCGTTGCCGTCCACGAAGGACGGACGGATCGTGCTGACGCTCGACGAGCGGATGGTCGGGCTGGGCGCGGAGGGTTACGCGCTCACCGTCACCGAGCACGGCGTCCTGCTGCGCGCCGGGACGTCCGCCGGACTGATGCACGGCGTCCAGACGATCCGGCAGCTGTTGCCCGCCCAGGTCTACCGCTCGTCGCGGGCGTCCGGGGTGGACTGGGTGCTGCCCGGTGTCGACGTGCGGGACGTGCCGCGGCTGCCGTGGCGCGGGCTGATGCTCGACGTGGCCCGGCACTTCCAGCCGGTGCACGTGCTGCGCCGGTTCGTCGACCTGATGGCCGTGCACAAGCTGAACGTCCTGCACCTGCACCTGACCGACGACCAGGGCTGGCGGCTGCCGGTGCCGGGCTACCCGCTGCTCACCGAGGTCGGCGGGTGGCGCGCGGAGACCAACGGCGACGGCGTGCCGCACGGCGGCAGCTACACCCGCACCGAGCTGGAGAACCTGGTGGCCTTCGCGGCCGACCGCGGTGTGCGGATCGTGCCCGAGATCGAGATGCCCGGTCACGCCCGTGCCGCGATCGCCGCCTATCCCGAGCTGGGCGACGGCCGGGTGGAGCCGGTGTGGACCACCTGGGGCATCAGCGACTCCGCGTTCACTCCGGACGCCGTCAAGTTCTGCCAGGACGTGCTGGCCGAGGTGATGGAGATCTTCCCCGGCTCGCACGTGCACATCGGCGGTGACGAGTGCCCGATGCCCGAGGACGACCGCAGCCGGTTCCTCCAGCAGGCGGCTCAGTTCCTGCTGGACAACGGCCGCACACCCGTGGCGTGGGAACCGACCGGCGACCCGCGTTCGGTCGTGATGCCGTGGCGTGACGAGGACCAGGCCGCGGAAGCGTTGCGGCGCGGCCAGGACGTCGTCATGACCCTGCACACCTCGACCTACCTCGACTACCCGCAGTCGGCATCGCCGGACGAACCGCCCGGCCAGCCCGGTTTCGTGGTGACGGCCGAGGACGTCTACCACGTGCCGCTGCCCGAAGGCGTGCTCGGTGCGCAGTGCCAGCTCTGGACCGAGCACGTCCGGACCCGCGAACACCTGGAGCAGATGGCGTTCCCGCGCCTGGCCGCGCTCGCCGACACGCTCTGGACCGCCGAGCCCTCGTGGGAGGGCTTCGTGACCCGCATGCGCCCGCACAACGCTCGCCTCGCCGAGCTGGCGCTCCGTCCACTGCAGACCAGAGAGGAGTTCGACTCCCGGTCCACCCCTGCCGTCCCCAGGAGAGATTCGTGAAGAAACGCAACCTGATAGCGATCACTGCCGCCGCACTGACGGTCGCCGGCCTGGCGACCGCACCGTCCGCGTTCGCCGCCGACGCCCTGACCGCACACCACCGCACCAGCGCCGCCGCCGCGTCCGTCGACCAGGTCGAACCGTGGCTGAAGGTGGTCAACACCGGCACCACGACCGTGCCGCTGTCCGAGGTGAAGATCCGCTACTACTTCCAGTCCGACACCCCGGACGTCGGCTACCGCTTCGCCTGCTCGTGGGCGGTCCGCGGCTGCGGCAACGTCACCGGCCAGTTCGGCACCCTGACGGGTGGCCCAGCCGACCGATACCTGGAGGTCGGCTTCACCTCCGGCGCCGGCACGCTGAGCCCCGGCACCGACTCCGGTGACCTGCAGCTCCGCTTCTACCGCACCAACTGGAGCCGGATCGTCCAGAGCGACGACTACTCCTACCGCGCCGACTCGAGCTACTCGGCGTGGAACCGGGTGACGGTCCACCGCGGCAGCACGCTGCTGTGGGGCACCCCGCCCGGCGGCACGGGCCCGACGACCACGACGACGACCACCACGTCGTCGAACCCCGGCAGCGGCCCGGCCTTGTTCGACGACTTCAACTACTCGAGCTCGGGCGACAGCCGCATCTCCCAGCGCGGCTGGACCGTGCGCTCGGGTGGCGGCGGTCCCGGCGTGCCCGGTGCGACCTGGGACCCGTCGCGCGTCACGTTCCCGACCGTGGGCGGCCAGAAGGTCATGCGCCTCGACTCGTGGAACAACGGCTCCGCCGCCGCGCAGACCGAGATGTTCCACCAGCGCAAGTTCTTCGAGGGCACCTACGCCGCGCGCGTCAAGTTCTCCGACGCACCGGTGTTCGGCCCCGACGGCGACCACGTGGTGCAGACGTTCTTCACCATCACGCCGCTGAACGCGCCGATGGACCCGAACTACGGCGAGCTGGACTTCGAGTACCTGCCCAACGGCGGCTGGGGCGAACCGGCCAACGTGATGTACGAGACCACCTGGGAGACCTACCAGAACGAGCCCTGGCTGGCCGACAACACCCACACCGCGCAACGCCAGAGCTACGCCGGCTGGCACGACCTGGTGATCCAGGTCAGCGGCGGCAGGGTCAAGTACTTCATCGACGGCGCCCAGGTCGCCGACCACGGTGACAAGTACTACCCGGAGACGCCGATGTCGATCAACTTCAACCTGTGGTTCATCTCCGGCGGCCTGGTCGGCAGCGGCGCGGAGCGGGCCTACCAGCAGGAGGTCGACTGGGTGTACTTCGCGAAGGACCGGGTGCTCTCGCCGGCGCAGGTCACGTCCGCGGTGAACGGCTACCGCGGTTCCGGCGTGGACCACGTCGACAACGTGTGAGTGCCGCGGGGCCCGGAGATCCGTGCTGTGAGCGCGGGCTCCGGGCCCCGTTGCGTCTGCACGTCGGTTCCCAGGGCGCGCAGCTGGGGCGCGATGTCGTCGGGGTGTTCGACGTGGAAGTGCCGCAGCGTCAGGCCTTGCGGCGCGGTGGTGGCCGGTGACGGGGTGTCGCCCCAGCTGACCAGGAAAGGGATGACGCCGCCCTGCAGCGCGTTGGTGGTGAGGCGCCAGGTGATCAGGCCGCCCTCGGGGGTGCGGCGCTGGCCGTCGATCGCGGGGCCGGGGTCGAAGCCGTTGGTGATGGCGGTTGCTCTTGCCTGGTCGACGTCCTCGACGGTGAGGGCCCAGCCGACGAGGCCGGGGCCACGCATGCCGTCGACGCCGAACGGGCGGGGCAGCGCGGGTTCGGGCTGGGCCGGGTCGGGGGCGATGAGCTCCAGGTAGGTGTGCGGGCCGAGGGCGAGCAGGCGGTTGTGGGTGCCGAGGCCGATGTGCTGACCTCCACCGGCGGCGCGCACGCCGAAGAGCTGCTCGAACTCGTCGACGCCGGCTTCGAGGTCGGCAACCGCGTACACGAGGTGGTCGATCATGGCGCTCCTCCGGTCGGTGGTCAGCCCGTGGTGGCGAGGTAGACCCAGGCGGGGCCGGTGCTCAAGTCCACCAGGCAACGCCGGTAGTCGTCGACCTCGTACACGTCGGCCGCCGCGAGCTCGGTCGTCGTCACGGTCAGCACCGTGCCCTTCGTCGTGTCGGCGGGGTCGCCGGTGGGGCGGACGATCGGGTGCCGGTCGGTGCCGCTCACCGCGACGACGTCCGGGTCGGTGATCGTCACCCAGTCCTGGCTGTGGCCGGGCAGCACGTCCGGAACGCCCGCGAGCACGCGGCCGAAGCGTTCGCGTTGCACCGGCTCCAGTTGGAGGGTGCCGTAGGAGAACAGGCGGGTGGTGGCGCCGGCCGGGCCGCCGATGCGGTTCAGCTGCGGGTGGGCGAGGTCGTCGTTGCCCACGACGACCGTGGCGGAGGCGGCGGGGTCGACCTCGGCGAGGTAGCGGCGGCTTGCGGCGTGGTAGCGGTGGTCGAAGCTGTGCGCGGCCTGCGCTTCGCCGCCGAGCAGGCTCGCATCCCGCTGGGTGCCGCGGGACCTGGCGATGTCGAAGGCGGTGTCGACGAAGACGACCTCGTCCCAGGCCAGGTCGCGTTGCAGGAAGCTGCCGTCCACGACGAGCACCAGGTCCTCGGGGGCGGTGACCGCGGGTTCGTCGGCCGGGGTGTCGGTGCGCAGGTCGATGATCCGGGTGCGGTACCGGCGGTCGCCACCGGGGCCGAGCGGGGTGAGGACGAGGCGGTCGAACGCGGCGAAGTCGTAGGCGTCGGCGTAGTAGCCGTCGGCGGAGTCGCGGCCCTGGCGGTGGCGGTGGGCGCGGGGGTGGTGGAAGCCGTCCATGGACAGGTGGCGGCGGGCGGCCGCGGCGGCGACGGCGGCGGTGAGCTCGCGGCCAGGGAGGTCTTGCCCGCGGCCGTGACGCCGTCGACGGCGACGCGCAGGGGGTGGCCGGGCCGGTGGGCGGCGAGGTGGTCGGCGATCCTGGCCACGACGCGGGTGCGGGCCGCAGAGGTGATCATGAGATCAGCCTACGTGCGGTCGTGGTTTTTGGAACGGAACCGCAGAAGCCACCAAAGCCGGGGCTTGCGTCCGCAGGTGCGGAACATAGGATGTGCGGCATGCCGAACCTGCGGATCAGCGAGGCCGCCGCGTTGCTGGGGGTCAGCGACGACACCGTGCGCCGGTGGGTGGACCAGGGGCGCCTCAACGCGACCGTGTCCGAGAACGGGCGCAAGGCGATCGACGGCAAGGAGCTCGCGGCGTTCGCCCAGCGGGTCGCGGAGGGGGCGGAGCCGGGGACGACGGTCGCGGCGTCGGCGCGCAACCGGATGCGCGGGATCGTCACGCGCGTGCTCAAGGACGGGGTGATGGCGCAGGTCGAGATGCAGGCCGGGCCGTTCCGCGTGGTGTCGCTGATGAGCAGGGAGGCGGCGGACGAGCTCGGGCTCGAGGCCGGCAGCGTCGCCGTCGCGTCCATCAAGTCGACCCACGTCGTCGTCGAGATCCCGGAGGCCTGAGATGCGTGGAGTCGTGGTCGGGGTGGCGGTGCTGCTCGCGGGGTGCGCGACGGGCCAGACGTCCGGGACGTCCGAGGTGACCGGCGATGTCACGGTGTTCGCCGCCGCGTCGCTCACCGAGAGCTTCACCAGGCTGGGCCAGGAGTTCGAGGCCGCCCACCCCGGCACGGAGGTCAGGTTCAACTTCGGCGGCAGCTCGGCGCTGGCGCAGCAGCTGGGCAACGGCGCGCCCGCCGACGTGTTCGCCAGTGCGGCGCCCGCCAACATGAAGCAGGTCACCGACACCGGGACGATCACGGCCGCGCCGCGCACGTTCGCCAGGAACACGCTGCAGATCGCGGTGCCCAAGGGCAACCCGGCCAAGATCGCGGGCCTCGCCGACTTCGCCAAGACCGACCTGAAGATCGCGTTGTGCGCCGAGCAGGTTCCGTGTGGAGCCGCCTCGAAGAAGGTGTTCGCGGCGGCCGGGGTCACGGCCGCGCCGGACACGCTGGAACAGGACGTCAAAGCCGTCCTGACCAAGGTGTCGCTCGGCGAGGTCGACGGCGCGCTCGTCTACAAGACCGACGTGAAGGCGGCCGGGGACGAGGTCGAGGGCATCACGTTCGCCGAAGCCGGGAAGGCGGTCAACGACTACCCGATCGCCCCGCTCGCCAAGGCGCCCAACGCCGCCACCGCCACGGCGTTCGTCGAGTTCGTGCTGTCGGAGCAGGGACGTTCGGCGCTGACCGCGGCCGGGTTCGACGCGCCGTGACGACGCGGCACCGGGTGCGGGGGCGGTTGCCGGTCGTCCTCGTCCTGCCCGCGCTGGCCGGGCTGGCGTTCCTGCTGGTGCCGCTCGCCGGGCTGCTCGTGAAGACGCCGTGGGCGAACCTGCCCGCGTTGCTCAGCGCCGAGGTGGGGGAGGCGCTGCGGCTCTCGCTCATCTGCGCGTCGCTGGCCACGGTGCTGTGCCTGGTCTTCGGCATTCCGCTGGCCTGGCTGCTCGCGCGGTCCGGCCTGCCCGGCCGCGGGTTCCTGCGGGCGCTCGTCACCGTGCCGCTGGTGCTGCCGCCGGTGGTGGGTGGCGTGGCGTTGCTGCTGGTGCTGGGCAGGCGCGGGCTCGTCGGCCAGCACCTGGACGCGTGGTTCGGGATCTCGTTGCCGTTCACCACGGCGGGCGTGGTCATCGCGGAGGCGTTCGTGGCGATGCCGTTCCTGGTGATCTCGGTCGAGGGCGCTTTGCGGGCGGCCGACCCGCGCTACGAGGAGGCCGCCGCCACGCTCGGGGCGTCGCGCTGGCTCACGTTCCGGCGGGTGACGCTGCCGTCGGTGCTGCCGGGTGTCGTCGCGGGCGCGGTGCTGTGCTGGGCGCGGGCGCTCGGCGAGTTCGGCGCGACGATCACGTTCGCCGGCAACTTCCCGGGCGAGACCACGACCATGCCGCTCGCCGTCTACCTCGCCCTGGAGACCGACCCGGACGCCGCGATCGTGCTGAGCGTCGTGCTGCTGCTGGTGTCCGTGGGCGTGCTGGCCGGTCTGCGCGACCGGTGGATCAGCGGGCCGTCATGACCCTGCACGCCGAGCTCCGCGTCACGCGCGGGAACTTCGACCTCGACCTCGACCTGGCCATCGCGCCCGGCGAGGTGGTCGCGCTGCTCGGGCCGAACGGTGCTGGCAAGACGACCGCACTGCGCGCGCTGGCCGGGTTGCTGCCGCTCAGCGACGGCCGGATCGCGGTGGGGGAGCGGACCTGGGACGGCCCCGGCGAGTTCGTGCCCGCCGAGGAACGCCCGATCGGCGTGGTGTTCCAGGACTACCTGCTCTTCGCCCACATGTCCGCGTTGGAGAACGTCGCCTTCGGGCTGCGCGCCCGCGGCACCCGGAAGGCCGAAGCCCGGGACACCGCGAGGACCTGGCTCGACCGCGTCGGGCTCGCCGAGTACGCGGGCGTTCGGCCGCGGTCGCTGTCCGGCGGCCAGGCCAGCGCGTCGCACTGGCCCGTGCGCTCGCCACCGGCCCGAGCCTGCTCCTGCTCGACGAACCGCTGGCCGCCTTGGACGCGAGCACCCGCCTGCAGGTCCGCGCCGAGCTGGGCCGCCACCTCGCCGACTTCCCCGGCCACACGCTGCTGGTCACCCACGACCCGCTCGACGCCATGGTGCTGGCCGACCGCCTGGTGATCCTGGAGGGCGGCCGGGCCGTCCAGGAGGGACCGCCCGCCGAGGTCGCCCGCCGCCCGCGCACCGGCTACGTGGCGAACCTCGTCGGCCTCAACCTCTACCGCGGCACCGCCGACGGCACCGCGGTCACCCTCGCCGAAGGCGGCACGATCACCACCGCGACGCCGGCGACGGGCCCGGTGCACGTGGCCTTCCCGCCCACCGCCGTGAGCCTGCACGCCGACCGGCCGACGGGCAGCCCGCGCAACACGTGGCCGGTGACCGTGGCGGCGATCGAGCAGCACGCCCACACCACGCGGGTGCGGCTGGAGGGGCGTCCGCCGGTGCTCGCGGACATCACCACGGCGACCGTCGCGGACCTGCGGCTGCGGCCGGGAGAGGAGTTGTGGGCGGCGGTGAAGGCGACCGAGACGCACACGTACCCGGTCTGACCTCACCGCCCGCCTTCAGTTGAGGTCGTGCGAGCACAGCAGCGCCGACCCGAGCGCCGTGCGCCGGTGCAGCACGGACAGTCCCTGCCGGACCGTCGTGAGCAGACCCGCCTCCCGCAGCACGGTGGTGTGCCTGCTCACCGCGGACGCCGACGCGCCCAGCCGGGCCGCGAGCTCCGTGGTCGTGGCACCCGCACCCACCGCGGCGAGCACCGAGGACCTGGTCGTCCCCAGCAACGCGGCGAGCGCCCCCTCCTGCCGGTTGCCGGTCGAGAGCTGACGCCGCCAGGTCCAGTCGTGGTGCACCGGGTAGACCAGCGTGGGCGGCAGCCCCGGATCGGCCAGCGCGACCGGCGTGCGGCGGCAGAAGTACGACGGCACCAGCCGCAGCCCCCGTCCGCCGAGGTGCAGGTCGCGGTCGTAGGAGTACTGGACCTCCAGCACCGGCGGCCGCCAGTTCATCAACGGCCACATGCCCCGCAGCACGCCCTCGACACCGTCGCGGGCCAGCCCGGACCGGTGCACGCGATCGGTCTCCACGGCCTCGTCGACCAGGTCGCCGTGGGGTTCGATCACGGCGGCGTGGTAGCGCGCCAGGACCGTGGTCAGCTCCTCCAACGCGTCCGGTTCGCCGTCCGCCAGCGGACGCGTCCACTCCGGAGTCGGGCAGACCGCCGCCAGCAGCCCGAACTCCGAACGCAGCCGGGCACGTGGGGTCGCCCTGATCGCGGTGAGCGCGGCGGCCAGGCCGTCCGCGCCCTCGGGAGGCGTGAGGAAGTCGGGGAAGTAGGGCCCCAGCGGTGCCAGCACGGACAGCACGCCGACGCCGCACCGGATCGCCTGCCGCTCCGGGCTGCGCCGGACCGCGCGCAACCACGGCTCGAACAGCAGGCCGCTGTCCCGCTCGGTCAGCCGCAACCAGCTGAACACCATCTCCCACAACGGATCCACGTGATCCGCCACCTGCGTCCGGTCCAGATCTCCCGCCGAGAAATGGATGCGCAGCAAAAGCAACCTCCCCCTGAACAGGTCACCGCTGGCAACCGTACCGGGGGCGTCAATCCCTTGTGGCGCACCGGCCGAGGACCGGGCGCGGGTTCCCTGGTCCCGCGCCCGGTCCTCGGTGTCACAACAGGATCAGCCGCAGCTGGTGCTGATCCACTTGTGCGACCGCAGCTGGTACGTGCCGGCCAGGTCGCCCTTCTTGCCCTGCTTCGTGCAACCGACCCGCGTGTTGTGGCCGGTGTTCTTGAAGTACGCGACACCGGTGGCAGACGACGTGCCCGCGTTGTAGACCGACTTCACGTTCTTCGTCGTGGCCCACGAGCACTTGTGGGTGCCGGCGGTCCAGTCGTCGTCGGCGATGTTCCACGCGCAGCGGCTGCCGGTTCCCCCGAAGCCGGTCCAGAAGCAGACGTTCCCGGTGTTGCAGTCCCAGGCGGCCAGCGCCTCACCGGTCTGGTCGTCGAACGCGGCGATCCCGGCCGGTGCGACCGGGGCGGCGGCCTGCGCGGCCGGGCCCCCGATGCCGGCGACGACGAGCAGTGCCGTCGCGAGCAGTCCCATCAAGACTCGCTGAACGAGCTTCAACGATCCCCTCCTTCACTGCGGAACGGCCGCTCACCAACGATTTCCGGTGATCAGCCGCGGTGACGACGGGGACTGTATGGGCGGCGTGGAAGGCGGGGAAAGCTATTGCGGTACGACGCAATACCGGAAGAGGTGTTGGTCGGAAGTGCTCAACGGGAGTGCCTCCGATCGGGCGCTTCCCCCAGCAGCCGGGGCCGACCGGCGAGGATGTCCGCATGGGGACCTCACCGAACTGGCTCAGCCGCTACGAGAGCGGGCAGCGCGACCAGGTCTGGCTCGAGCTGCTCCGGCTCGGCGACCGGGTGCGCGAGTCCGACTGGGCCGACGAGGCACAGCTCGTGTGCGACGCGATGGCCCGCCGCGCCCGGCACAACGTCGAGCTGATCGTCGAACGGCTGGGCAACGACGGCTACCGGTTCCACCGCAACGACGACGAGCAGACGCCGGTGGCGCCGCACGTCCCGCCCAAGCCGGACGCCGAGGCCTGCGTGGCGTGGCTGGAGGAGACGTTCGGGCCGATCCCGATGACGGTGTCGTCGTGGGTGCGGATCGTCGGTGACGTCTGGCTCGTCGGCACGCACCCGAAGTGGGAGGCCTCGGCGGCGGCGGACCCGCTGGTGTTCGAAGTGGAGCGTGGCAGCGGGGGAGGGTTGCGCGAGTACTTCGAGGAGGAGTGGGCGGGCCACCAGGAGTGGCGGAAGGAGGAACCGGACGAGGCCGGGCTGTTCGTGCTCCCCACCGCGCCGGACATGCTGCACAAGGACAACACCAGCGGCGGCGGCCCGTACGGGATCGTGCTGCCGGACGACGCGGCGGACGCGCTCTTCTCGTGGGAGACCACGATGCCGTTCGTGTCCTACCTGAACTGGGTCTTCGCCAACGCCGGTTTTCCCTGGGACACCGGCGACGAAGGCCAGTACGAGGTGCGGTACCGCCTCGGCCAGGGCCTGCTGGGGCTCTGACCGAGGCGGCGCTCAGATCAGGCGCCGAACCAGCGGGGCAGTACCGCCTCCAGGTCGTCCTGGTCGTCACCGGCCCACGCGACGTGCCCGTCCGGCCGCAGCAGCACAGCGGGCGCGTCCAGCTCCTCGCTCATGTCGGCCACGTGGTCGACCCGGTCGGCCCAGCCCCGCACCGACAGCCGGCCGGTCTGGTCGAGCAGCAGGCCGCGGCCGGTGCGCTGCAGCTCGAACAGGCGGCCGTTCTTGAGCTGCACGTCCTTGAGGCGCCTGCCGAGCAACGGGTGCCCGGCGCCGAAGTCGTAGTGGACGCTGATCGCGGTGATCTTCTCGATGAGGTGCCGGGTGACCTCCTCGAAGTCCATCAGCTCGCTGAGCAACCGGCGCACGGCCTGCGGGCCCGGTTCCGGGGTCATCAGCTGCACCTGTGCGCGGGTGTTGTCCAGCACGGCGGCACCGACGGGGTGCCGTTCGGCGTGGTAGCTGTCGAGCAGGTCGTCCGGCGCCCAGCCCCGCACCGCCGCCGCGAGCTTCCAGCCCAGGTTGAACGCGTCCTGCAGGCCCAGGTTCATGCCCTGGCCGCCGGTGGGCGGGTGGATGTGCGCTGCGTCGCCCGCGAGGAACGCCCGCCCGACCCGGTACCGCTCCGCCTGCCGGGTGGCGTCGCTGAACCGGGAGGTCCAGCGCGGTGAGTGCACGCCGAAGTCGGTGCCCGCGACGGCGACCAGGCGGCGCTGGAAGTCGTCGAGCGTCGGCGGCGTGCGGTCCTGCTGGAGGTCACCCGCCGAGACGACGACGCGGAACGTGTCGCCCATCGGGCCCACGCCGAACCACGGGTTGGTCTCACGGACCCTGGTCACGATCGCGGTGAGCTCGTCGAGCGGCGTCGACACCTGCATCTCGCCCAGCATGGTCTCCACGCGCGCCGGTTCGCCGGGGAAGCCGACGCCGAGCAGCTTGCGCACCGCGCTGCGGCCACCGTCGCACCCGACCAGGTACCGGCCGCGCACCTCGGTGCCGTCCGCCAGCTCCGCGGTGACGCCCTCGTCGTCCTGGCTCAGGCCGACGACCTCGCTGCCGCGTCGCACCTCGGCGCCGAGGCCGACCGCGTGCTCGGTGAGCAGGCGCTCGGTCTCCGGCTGCGGGATGCCGAGGATGTACCCGTGCTCGGTGTCCATGTGCGCGGGCCACGGCTTGAGGATGCCGGCGAAGAACCCGCCGGCCTCGTGCCTGGTGCCGGCCTCGAGGAACCGGTCGAGCAGGCCGCGCTGGTCCATCACCTCGATGCTGCGCACGTGCAGGCCGAGCGCCCGCACGACCGGGCTCGGCTCGGGATCCCGTTCCAGCACCACCACGTGCACACCGTGCAGGCGCAGCTCCCCGGCCAGCATGAAGCCGGTCGGTCCGCCGCCGACGATGATCACGTCATACATCTGTTTCCCCCTGTCACCTGGTGTTGCGCGGTGAAGTGTGGGGGACGGACGGGGTCTTGTGGCAAGGCCCCCGGTGCGCTATATGTTGGAGTGGGAGGAAGAGCGCTTCCTCCCTTTGTCGTTGGTGGACTATCCAGCGGCGTCCGTGCGGATCGTCTGGATGTGCACGGTGCGAGCCCCGGAGTGCGGATCGCGCCCGTGCCAGCACCGGTAGTTGTCCAGCACCAGCACGTCACCCTCGTCGAGCCGGAACCTCGGCAACGTCGGCTGCACCCGCGCCACCTCCTCGTCGAGCCGTCGCAGCATCGCGGTGACGTGGTCGGTGGCGGGGTCGCGGTGCAGGGGAGCGGCGCCGTCGGTGCGGCGGGTGATGCGGCGACCGGTGCGGGTGTACTCGATGTGCCGGGCGACCCGCGGTGTCGCGGGCAGGCCGCGGATGCCCGTCCACTGCCCGTAGAGGTCGACGTCGACCTCGGCCAGGAACGCGCGCAGGTCCGCATCCAGCGAGTCGGTGAAGGCGTGGGCGTCGACGGCGAACGACTCACCGCCCGACGGTGCCTGCTCGACCAGTTGCAGCAGCACGAAGTCCTCGTCGGGATGCCTGCGCCGCACCGGTTTGCCACCGACGTCCACGACCACGTCGAAGCTGTCCGCGTGCAACGACAACAGATCACCGTCGACGGACCGGCGGGTGCGGTGCGGGTAGAGCTCGCGCAACCCGCTGCCGAACAGCACCGCCGACGCCACCGCGAGCGACGAGGGTTCGACCGGCAGCCCGGTGAGGACCACCCCACCGGTCTCCGCCAGCGCGTCGCGGGCCTGGGGGGACGTCGCCGGCAGGCGGACGGGGATCACGAGCGGGTCCGGAAGTCGCGCGACGACGGCACCAGTGCGGCGACGGCGGGAGCGACGAAGCACACCACGGCGCACACGGCCAGTACCGGACCGGCGCCGAAGTGGCCGATGGCGGGAGCGATCAACGCCAGGCCGACCGGCGCGAGCCCGTAGGACATCAGGAAGTCCAAAGAGGACACCCGAGCGAGCTTCGACGGCTCGACCTCGCGCTGGGTCGCGGTGAACCACGGCACGTTGAACAGCTCGATGCCGATGCCCGCCACGGCGTAGGCGGCGAGCACGACCGCCGGGTGCACCGGCAGCAGCAGGCTCAGCGGTGCGAACCCGTACAGCGCCAGGCCCGCGAACGCCGTCCAGCCCGCGTGCTTCGGCCGCCAGCGCGCGATCAGCAACGCGCCCGCGAGAGCACCGAGCGTGTAGGCGGTGAGAGCTCCTGCCAGGACGGCCTCCGTGCCGTACCGGTCGCGGCTCACCAGCGGCAGCACCACGCCGGTCGCCGAGTAACCGGTGGCGATCACGGCCGTCAGCGCGCCCAGCCCGGCCAGGAACCACGGGTGCCTGCGCGCCTCCCGCACACCCTCGGCGAACTCCGCGAAGAACCGCGGCTTGCCGGCCGCACCCGCGAAGTCGTTGCCACGCGGCGGAACCAGCGCGGCCACCAGCCACAGCACGCCGATGCCCAGCAGCAGCGCCTGGGTGTTGACGAACAACGCCAGCAGCGCGGTCAGGCCCGGTGCGACGAGCGTGGTCACCCGGACCGACAGCGTCATCGCGGCGTTGGCCTGCTGGCGCTGCTCCTCGCTGACCACCTCGGCGGTGAGCGCCTGGAACGCCGGCCGGCACGCGCCCTGGCCCGCACCCATCGCGACCGCCGCGACGGCCATGAGCGGCAACGAGCTCCCGACGAACAACGCCATGACGGGTGCTGCGACAGCGGCCGTCAGGCCCGACCACAGCACCACGCGACGGCGGGCGTACCGGTCGGCGAGCACCCCGCTGATGGGCACCGCGGCGAGGAAGCCCGCGGTGCGGGCGGCGAGCAGAACACCCAGCTCAACGGCTGTGAGAGCGCGATCCAGCACGGCCAGACCGAGTACGAACGGCAGCGCCCAGGTGGCGATGCCGGACGCGGTGGTCGCGGTCCAGAGCCGGAGGAACGCCACGTTCCTGAGCACCGGAGCGGGTTTGTGCAGTGTGTCGTGGACCACGCGGCCGACCTTCCCGATTGGGGCTTGCAATGAAAACCGTTGTCGTTACAGTAACGGACACCGCTGTCGTCTCGCACTGGAGGATCCGATGTCACACGCTGCCCGGCTCGGCCTGGCGCTCACCGCCGCGGCGTTCGTCGCCGGCTGCGCCGCACCGGGAGGAGGGGCCGCGCCGACGTCGTCGGTCGTGGTGGAGAGCTGCGGCAAGCAGCTGAGCTTCACCAGCACGCCGCAGCGGGTCGTCACGCTGGACCAGAACTCCACGGAAACCCTGCTGGCGCTGGGAGTCGGCGACCGCATGGCCGGTACCGCGAACCTCAAGACCAAGGTGTCGCCCAAGTACGCCGAGGCCTACGCGAAGATCCCGGTGCTCGCGCCCAAGGTGATCACCGCGGAACCGTTGCGCGCGGCCGACCCGGATGTCGTGGTGTCCTCGTTCCAGGAGCACTTCACCACCGACCGCGCCGGGACCAGAGACGAGCTCGCGGAACTGGGCGTGCCCAGCTACGTCAGCGCGGTGAACTGCCCGGACGGCACCACCCCGCCGTTCGAGCGGCTGTTCCGCGACTACGAGAACCTCGGGAAGATCCTCGACGTGACCGACAAGGCGAACGCGCTCGCCGCCGAGCAACGTGCCGTGGTGGCTGAGGTGCAGGCGGCGGCCGCGAAACGGCCGAAGGCGCCCAAGGTCGTGTGGATCTACTCGGTCTTCAAGGACGTGCCGTACGTGGCCGGCCGCGACGGCATGCCCAGCCAGATGAGCAAGCTCGCGGGTGCTGCCAACGTCTTCGACGACGTGGCGCAGGAGTGGCCGGAGGTGTCGTGGGAGGAGATCGCCCGCCGCAACCCCGACGTGATCGTGATCGGTGACCTGTCCGAGCGCGGCAACCCCGGTGACAAGGCCAGCGAGAAGCTCGCGATGATGCGCGAGCACCCGGCGGTCGCGCAGCTGGACGCGGTGAAGAACAACAAGATCATCGAGCTGCCCGGCATCGAGATGGACCCGTCGGTGCGCACGGTCGACGCGTTGCGCGCGTTCAGCAAGGGCCTCGACGGGGTCGCGGGTGGCTGACACAGCGGTGCTCGCCGAACCGTCCGCACCACCGAGACCCGCCGTCCGCACGCTGACCACGGTGGTGTGCCTGGTCCTGCTCGCCGTCTCGGTCGTGCTCGCGCTGCGCATCGGCGCGGGCACGGGCTGGGCGGAGATCGGCAGGGCCGCCGGCGTGCGGCTCGGCCTGCCCGTCCAGCCGCTGTCCCGGCTGCAGGACTCGCTGATCTGGGACCTGCGGCTGCCGCGGGTGCTGCTCGCCGCACTGGTCGGCGCGGCGCTCGCGGTGTGCGGCGCGGCGCTGCAGAGCGTCACCCGCAACTCGCTCGCCGACCCCTACCTGCTCGGGGTGTCCTCGGGTGCCTCGACCGGTGCGGTGGTCGTGGTGGTGCTCGGGTTCGCCGGTTCCCGGCTCGGTGTCACCGGCGGCGCGCTGGTCGGCGCGCTGGTCGCGTTCACGCTGCTGATGTTGTTGTTGCGGCGCACCGGGCTGGACTCGGTGCGGGTCGTGCTCACCGGTGTGGTGGTGGGGCAGTTGTTCGCGGCGTTGACGTCGTTGATCCTGCTGTCGTCCGGTGACGCGGACAGCATCCGTGCGGTGACCCACTGGCTGCTCGGGTCGCTCGCGTCGGCCCGGTGGACGTCGGTGGCGGTGTGCGCGGTCGTGCTCGCCGTGGGGTTGCTGGTCGTGTGGCTGTGCTCGTCGGCGTTGGACGGGTTCGCGTTCGGCACCGACACCGCGGCCTCGCTCGGCGTGGACGTCCGGACCACTCGGATCGTGTTGCTGGTGACGACGTCGGTGCTGACCGCGGTCGCCGTGGCCGCCGTGGGTGCTGTCGGGTTCGTCGGGTTGATCGTGCCGCACGGCGTGAGGTTCCTCGTCGGGCCGTTGCACCGGCGGTTGCTGCCGTTGTCGGCGGTGGTCGGCGCGGTGTTCCTGGTGTGGACCGACGCGTTGACCCGCGTGGTGTTCTCGCCGCTGGAGGTGCCGGTCGGCGTCTTCACGGCGCTGCTGGGCGTGCCGCTCTTCCTGTTGATCCTGCGCAGGAGGGGAGAGCTGTGAGGATCGAGGCGGAACACCTGAGCTGGGGTGTCCCCGGCAAGGTCATCGTGCGGGACGTGGAGCTGGTCGTCGCGCCCGGCGAGACCGTGGGCTTGATCGGTCCCAACGGTTCCGGCAAGTCGTCGTTGTTGCGCTGCCTGGCCGGGTTGCGCACGCCGGTCGCCGGGACCGTGCGCTGGAACGGCACCGACGTGGCGTCGCGCAACCCCCGGGAACGCGCGCTGCGGCTGGCTTTCGTCGAGCAGACCGCCGACACCGACAGCGACCTGCGGGTCGCCGACGTCGTGATGCTTGGCCGCACCGCGCACCGGTCGCGCTGGCGCGGCCCGGACGCGCACGACCGGGAGGTCGTCGAGGCCGCGCTGACCCGGCTCGACCTGGGCGCGCTGGCCGACCGGCCGTGGAAGCAGCTGTCCGGCGGCGAACGCCAGCGCACCCACCTGGCCCGCGCGCTCGCCCAGGAGACGGCCGCGTTGCTGCTCGACGAGCCCACCAACCACCTGGACGTCCGGCACCAGCTGGAGCTGATGGAACTGGTCAGCGGCACCCCGCAGACCGTCGTGGTGGCGTTGCACGACCTCGCCCAGGCCGCCAGGTACTGCGACCGGCTGGTGCTGATGCACGGCGGCAGCCTGGTGGCGCAGGGCTCCGCCACCGAGGTGCTGACCGCGCCGTTGTTGCGTGAAGTGTTCGAAGTGGACGCCGAGATCGGTCGCGACAGCCTGGGACACCTGGCCGTCGGCTATCGCGAACCGGCTCGCTGAAGGGGGAGTTGTGACCACTGTGGATGGTTTGGTCGCCGAGGTGCTCGCGAACAGGCACGGGCCTGATCCGGGCACCGTGGTGGCGACCAGTGTGTTCTGGGTGCACCACGGCACCCGGCTGGCCGGCGGTGACACCACCTACCGCAACCAGTACGTGCTGGTGCGGATCGGCACGGCGTTCGGGGCCTGCGCGTTCGCCGAGGGCGAGGCCGACCCGGCGGTGTGCGCGAACTACAGCGGCGCGCCGGTGGCCTCGTTGCTGACCGAGGCACCGGCCCCGGTGCGGGTCGCGGCGCTGGACGCGTACCTCGCCTCGGTCCGTCCACATCGGACCTCGGACGCGGAACGGGTCGTGCTTCCGGTCGGCACGCCGGAGGAACGGGCCCGTGCCCGGGACGCGGCGGTCGCGGGGCTGCTGGACGTCTCGCCGGGCGCCAAGGTCGCGTTGATCGGGGTGGTGAACCCGCTGGTGGCGGCGATCCGGGAGCGCGGGGCCGAGTGCCTGCCGTGCGACCTGTCGTTGCGCACGACCCAGTGGGGCGACCCGGTGACCCCGGACATGCGCGACGTGCTCGACGTGGCTGACGCGGTCGTGGCCACCGGCATGACGATCGGCAACGGCACGTTCGACGAGATCCTGCGCACCTGCCGTACGCGGGAGATACCGCTGGTGGTCTACGCGCAGACCGCCAGTGCCGTCGCCCGGCAGTTCCTGGGCGAAGGGGTGACCGCGCTGTCCGCGGAACCCTTCCCGTTCTCCCAGTTCAGCGCCGACGAGACAGCCCTGTACCGCTACCGAGCCCGGACGTGAGCCGAACAGTGGACCACCACATCGCCGACACACTCAGCCGACCCGCCCTGGTACGCCTCGACCCCCACACCACCTGCCTGCGCTTCGAGACCATGAAGGTCGCCTCCGCACTGGCCGCCGTCCGGCACCTGCTGGAGTGCGGCACCGTCGGCGCCGGCGACACGCTCGTCGACAGCTCCAGCGGCATCTACGCCCACGCACTGGCGCTGGCCTGTCACCGGCACGGCCTGCACTGCCACATCGTCGCCTCCACCACCGTGGACAAGACGTTGCGCGCCCAGCTGGAGATCCTCGGCGCGACCGTGGAACCCATGCCCGCCACCGCGAGCCTGAAGCTCGACCAGAGCCGGCGGGTCGCGCGGGTGCGGGAGATCCTGCGCGACAACCCGCGCCACCACTGGATGCGGCAGTACCACGACGACGTGCACTACCTCGGGTACCGGCCGATCGCCGACGTGGTGCGCGCCGAGCTCGGTCCGGTGCCGCTGACGGTCGTCGGCGGGGTGGGGACCGGCGCGTCGACCGGGGCGCTGGCGAAGTTCCTGCGGGAGACCTCGCCGGACGTGGAGCTCGTCGGCGTGCAACCGTTCGACAGCGTGACGTTCGGCAGCGAGCACGTGCACGACCCGGAGATCATCATCGCCGGGATCGGCAGCTCGATCCCGTTCGGCAACGTCGACCACACGCTGTACGACACCGTGCACTGGGTCGGGTTCGACGCGGCGCTGTCAGGCGCGGTGGCGTTGCTGCGCGAGCACGCGATCTTCGCCGGGTTGTCGGCGGGCGCGGCCTACCTGGCGGCGCGCTGGGAGCAGCGGGTCGAGCCGGACCGGCAGGTCGTGCTGCTGGCACCGGACACCGGGCACCGGTACGTCGACGCGGCCTACTCGCGGCACGAGCAGGCGTTACCGCTGGAGGAGCTGGAGCCGCACGAGATCTCGGCGCTGGCCGACATGGACCTGCCGTGGTCGCGGATGCACTGGAACCGCGCCGACGCCCCGCCGGCCGCCTCGGTGGCGCCGGCGGTTCCGGTCGCGTCCTGAAGGAGGGGGCCGGGGAGTGCTTCCCCGGCTCCCGATCCTCACCGCTGCGGTGATGCCCACCGTGGCAATCCGGCGACAACCGTTCCGGGAGCGCTCCCGGTCCGACCGGCCGATCGACCGTTGCTCCTCGTGTCGCAACTTCGCGATCGATTCGCGGAAGGGTGGGTCGGAGACCGTTTGACCGCTTCGGCGCCGGAACGGTCTATCAGGCTGAGAAACGACATACCGTGCGTGTCCATTGATTCGACGTCCGTCTGGGCGATCGTCGAACACTCCGTCGAACGCTCACCGACCGTGCTCGAACCGGGTGTTCACGCTGCTGAACCCCGGTTGTTCCGCTCTTTTGTGATCTCTTGGCGGTCAATAGAGTGCGGCGCAGTCTGGGAGCGCTCCCAGTTCGGAGGAGGCAGCATGCGCAACGGAGCACGTACTGCCGGCGCCGCGATCGTCACGCTCGTCGCGGCACTGGGCATCACCACTGCGGGCATCACCACACCGGCGGGCGCGGCGGCATCGCCGTTCTACGTCGACCCGAACACCGGTGCGGCCAGGTGGGTCGCCGCCAACCCCGGTGACTCGCGTGCGGCGGTGATCCGCGACCGGATCGCGTCGGTGCCGCAGGCGCGCTGGTACACCACCACCAACACCGGCACGGTCCGGTCCGAAGTGGACTCGTTCGTCGGTGCGGCGGCCGCGGCGGGCAAGATCCCGATCCTGGTGGTGTACAACATCCCCAACCGCGACTGCGGCGGGGCGAGCGGCGGTGGCGCGCCTTCGCACGACGCGTACCGGGCGTGGGTGGACCAGGTGGCGGCGGGACTGGCGGGCCGGCCGGCGACGATCGTGCTGGAACCCGATGTCCTGCCGATCATGACGAACTGCCAGAGCGTGGACCAGCAGAACCAGACCAAGGCCTCGATGGCCTACGCGGGCAAGAAGCTGAAGTCCGGTTCCTCCCAGGCGAAGGTCTACTTCGACATCGGCCACAGCGCGTGGCTGTCACCTGGCGAAGCAGCCAACCGGTTGCGGGCGGCGGACATCTCCACCAGCGCCGACGGCATCTCCACCAACGTGTCGAACTACCGCTGGACCGCCGACGAGGTGAACTTCGCCAAGGCCGTGCTGAACGCGGTCGGCGACAGCCGGTTGAAGGCCGTGGTCGACACCAGCCGCAACGGCAACGGCCCGGCGGGCAGCGAGTGGTGCGACCCGGCCGGCCGCGCGATCGGCACGCCCAGCACCGACCAGACCGGCGACGCCCAGATCGCCGCGTTCCTGTGGGTGAAGCTGCCCGGCGAGGCCGACGGCTGCATCGCCGGAGCGGGTCAGTTCGTCCCGCAACGCGCCTACGACCTCGCGATCGCCGCCGGCACCACCCCGACCCCGCCGACGCCCGGCACGTGCAAGGCCACGCACAAGGTGGTCAGCACCTGGAACGGCGGCTACACCGGCGAGATCGTCATCGCGAACGGCACCACCGCGGCGAGCAGCTGGACGTTCACCTTCTCCGCGCCGGGCGTGACGGTGGTGCAGGGGTGGAACGGGACGTGGACCGACACCGGTGACGCCGTGCGGGTCGTGAACGCGGCGTGGAACGGGGCGCTGCCCGCGGGCGGGACCATGACGATCGGTTACAACGCGAACTACGGCAGTGGCACGCCGCCGTTCTCGGGTGCGACGCTGAACGGCGTGGCCTGCGGCTGATCCAGCGGTGAGCCCTCTCCGGCGGCGGTGGCGGGAGAGGGCTCACGCATCAACGGGGATGACGGTCTACGAGCTCACCTCGAAGGTTGGCGTGAACACCCGGTCGAACCCGACGTACCGGCGCTCCCCGGTCACCGTCAGCCCCACCGCCGTGTGGACGTCCGCACTCGACCGCCCCACCCGCAGCTCGACCGCCCCCGGATCCACCTGGCGCCGGCCGGCCCTACCGGTGTACGCGGTCAGGTCGGCGTGCAGCACCGCCGTGACGGTCCGGGTCTGGCCGGGTTCCAGGTCGACCTTCAGCGCACCCACCAGCTGCTGGACCGGGCGGGCCACCTCGGCCACCGGGTCGTGCAGGTAGATCTGCACGACCTCGGTGGTGGCGCGGGAGGTGTCGTTGCGCAGCGTGGTGACCACGCGGGTGGTGCCGTCGGTGGGCCAGTCGCCCGTGTCGCCCTCGACCGACACCCAGGTGGCGGGCGCGTAGGACAGGCCGTGGCCGAACGGGAAGAGCGGGGTCGGGTCGACCGTGCTCACGTCGCTGCGCGCGCCGAGCGGTGCGGTCAGGTAGGTCGACGGCTGGCTGGCACCGGCGGCCGGGAAGCTGACCGGCAGGCGGCCGGACGGGTTGACCTGTCCACTGAGGACCTTCGACACCGCCGTGGCGCCCTCCTCACCGGGGTAGAAGCCCGCCACGACCGCGGCCAGGCGGTCGATCTGGCGGGACAGCTCGTACGGGCGGCCCGACAGCAGCACCAGCACGACCGGGGTGCCGGTGGCGATGAGTGCTTCGAGCAGCTCCTCCTGGCGGCCGGGCAGCCTCAGGTCGGCGGCGTCGCAACCCTCACCGGACGTGCCGCCACCGAACAGGCCCGCCTCGTCGCCCAGCACCGCGACGCAGACCTCGGCGCGGCTGGCGGCCTCGACGGCGGCGAGCAGGTCGGAGTCGGTGCCGCCGACGACCGTGCAGCCGGGGGCGTACTCCACGTCGTGCACCGAGCTCAGCGCGTCCAGCACCGTCGGCACGTCGATGCCCATCGGCACCTCCGGGTGGTGCTTGCCGACGTGCAACGGGAACGAGTAGCAGCCCAGCATCGCACCGGGGTCGTGCGCGCGTGGGCCGACCACGGCGAGACGGCGGCGTTCGGTCAGCGGGAGCACACCGTCGTTGTGCAGCAGGACGATCGAGCGTTCCGCCAGCTCACGGGCGACCGCGCGGGACTCGTCGTCGTCCAGGTCGACGTTGGCATCGTTGTCAGGCTCGGGGGAGAAGTCCGGGTCGAGCAGGCCCAGCTCGAACTTCTGCCGCAGCACCCGCACGAGCGCGCGGTCCACGAGCGCCTCGTCGACGTCACCGGCGGAGACCGCGTTCAGCAACGGCTCGCCGTAGCAGTCCACAGTGGGCAGTTCGACGTCGATGCCCGCGAACAACGCCTGGGCGGCGGCGTCCGCGCGGTCGACCGCGACGGCGTGCAACCGGTACAGGAACGGCACCGCGAAGTAGTCCGCGACCACCGTCCCGGTGAAGCCGAAGCGGTTGCGCAGCAGGTCGGTCAGCATCGCCGGATCGGCCGCCACCGGCACGCCGTCGTTGTCGGTGTAGGAGTTCATCACCGAGCGCGCGCCCGCGTGCAGGGCCATCTCGAACGGCGGCAGGATCACGTCCGCGAGCTCGCGCGGGCCGATCGACACCGGGGCGAGGTTGCGGCCCGCCCTGGACGCCGAGTAACCCGCGAAGTGCTTCAGCGTCGCCACGATCCCGGCCGACTCCAGGCCCGCGACGTAGGCGGCGCCGATCGTGCCGACCAGGTGCGGGTCCTCGGCGATGGTCTCCTCGACGCGGCCCCACCGCAGGTCGCGCGCGACGTCGAGGACGGGAGCGAGACCCTGGTGCACGCCGAGCCTGCGCATCGACCGGCCGATCAGCGACGTCATGCGCCGCACCAGGTCCGGCTCGAACGACGCGCCCCAGCACAGCGGTGACGGGTACGCGGTCGCCTGCCACGCGGCCAGACCGGTGAGGCACTCCTCGTGCACCATCGCCGGGATGCCGAACCGGGTGCTCGCGATGATCTGCCGCTGGCTGCGGGCGAGGCTGTGCGCGCCCACCTCCGGCGCGATCGGCCGGGTGCCGAACACGCGGGTCAGCTGGCCGATGCCGTGGCGGGTCAGCTCGTCGAAGTCCGGCGGCTCCACGATCAGGTCGTGCTGGTGCGGCGCCATCTCGCCGGCCGAGTCGATGCCGACCCAGACGCCCTGCAGCTGCGCGATCTTCTCCGGCAGGCTCATCCTCGCCACGAGGTCGCTGACGCGGTCGTCGACGGCGGCGCGCGGGTCGCGCCAGAGCTCTGCCGGGGTGGTGGCTTCGGTCGTCACATGATCTCCAGAGGTCAGGAGGACAGCGCTCGGGTGGAGTGCCGTGCGATCAGCTCGGTGCCGAGCGTGATGTGCGTGTTGTCCGGGGTCTCGCCGTTGATGAGCCGCACCAGCAGCGTGACCGCCCGGTGGCCCATCTCGCGGATCGGCTGCTGCACCGTGGTCAGCGCGGGCGTGCACAGCGCGGACTCGGGGATGTTGTCGAAGCCGACCACCGACAGGTCCTCCGGCACGCGCATCCCCAGCGCGACAGCGGTCTCGATGGTCGCGATCGCGGTGATGTCGTTGGCGGCGAACACGGCCGTGGGCCGGTCCGGCCCGGTGAGCAGCTCGCGCGCGGACGCCGCGGCCACGTCGTGGTCGTAGTCACCGCGCCGGATCAGGTCCTCGTCCACGTCGACGCCCGCACCGGCGAGCGCCCTGCGGTAGCCGGTCTCGCGTTGCTGGGCCGACTTCAGGTCCGCGCGGCCGGTGAGCAGCGCGATCCGCCGGTGGCCGAGCGCGAGCAGGTGCTCGGTCGCGAGCCTGCCACCGGTCAGGTTGTCGGAGTCGACGGTGGGCAGCGCCGCGCGGCCGGTGTGCGGGTCGACCGCCACCACCGGCGTTCCCGGCAGGCCTTCCAGGTCGACCGCGGGCGTGACGAGCACGGCGCCGTCGACCAGGGTGCCGCTCAACCTGCTGAGGTAGCGGCGTTCCCAGCCCTGCGGGTCACCGGTCCGGCCGCCCGCCGAGTAGACGACGAGCTCGAAACCGGTGCCGCGGATGGCGTCCGCCGCACCCTTGAGCAGCTCGGTGCTGAACGGCTCGATGTCGGCGACGAGGATGCCGATGACGTTCGTGCGGTGGTTGCGGAGGCTCTGCGCGACCAGGCTCGCCTCGTAGCCGAGCTCCTTGATCACCGCCGTCACCCGCGCGAACGTGTCGGCGGAGACGCCGTAGCGCTGGTTGAGGACCTTGGACACGGTGGCCACCGAGACGCCTGCCTGAGCGGCGACGTCGCGGATCGTGACACGGGAGCGTGGAGGCACGAGGCGAGACTAGCCGTGTAAAACGTTATCGACAACGATTGACACAGCGGGATCGACGCGGAATTCTCTCTAGCCAATCGCAGGGCATCACCTCGCCCCGTCCTACTCGGCCGATGTCGTCAGGAGTGGACCCCCAATGCGTTCTGTGCACAAGTTGTCCGTCGCTCTCGCCGCAGCAGCGACACTCGTGCTGGCCGCGTGCAGCGGCGGCTCCGGCGGTGACGCATCCGCCGACGGTCCGGTCACGCTAACCTGGTGGCACAACCGGACCACCGAACCGATGAAGTCGATCTGGCAGCAGATCGCCGACGACTTCCACAAGACACACCAGGACGTGTCGTTCACGATCGAACCGATCCAGAACGAGCAGTTCCAGACGAAGGTGCCGCTCGCGCTGCAGGGCAGCACACCACCGGACATCTTCCAGCAGTGGGGTGGCGGTGGCCTCGCCTCGCAGCTGAGCTCCGGCAAGATCGCCGACATCACGCAGGCGTCCTCGAGCTGGATCGGCCCGCTCGGCCAGGCCGCGCAGGGCTGGCAGGTCAAGGGCAAGCAGTACGGTGTGCCGTACCAGATGCACGCGGTCGGGTTCTGGTACCGCAAGGACCTCTTCGCCACCGCGGGCGTCACCAGCCCGCCGTCCACGTTGGACGAGCTGAACGCGGCGGTGGCCAAGCTGAAGGCGGCGAACCTGGTGCCGATCGCGGTCGGCGGCAAGGACCGCTGGCCGGACGCCTTCTACTACAACTACTTCGCGATCCGGCAGTGTTCGGTCGATGCGCTGAAGAAGGCCGTGGAGAAGACCGAGCTGACCGACCCGTGCTTCACCAAGGCGGGCGAGAACCTCAAGGCGTTCATCGACACCAAGCCGTTCCAGGAGGGGTTCGTCGGCACGCCGGCCCAGCAGGGCGCCGGCAGCTCGGCGGGCCTGCTCGCCACCGGCAAGGCCGCCATGGAGCTGCAGGGCGACTGGAACCCGGACGTGATGCAGGCGTTGACCGAGGACAAGGACCTGGACTCGAAGATCGGCTGGTTCCCGTTCCCCTCGGTGCCGGGCGGTCAGGGCGACCCGAAGGCGGTTCTCGGTGGCGGTGACGGCTTCTCCTGCACCTCGCGGGCGGCCAAGGCGTGCACGGAGTTCCTGGGTCACCTCGTGAGCGAAGAGGTGCAGAAGAAGCTCGCCGCGACCGGGTCCGGTCTGCCGGTGCACCCCAACGCGGTGGCGTCGCTGAAGACCGAGACGCACAAGGAGATCTCCAAGTACGTGTCGGACTCGCCGCACCTGCAGTTCTACTTCGACATCGCCTTCCCGACCAACGTCGGCCAGGCCCTGAACGACGCCATCGCCAACTTCTTCGCCGGCCAGGGTGGTCCTGACACCATCGTGCAGTCGGTGACCAAGGCAGCCGCCGGGAACAAATGATGAGCACCGCGACCAGTTCGCGGCCGTTGACCGCCCCCAGTCCGCCCGCGCCAGCGGCTGGGGGCACCCGGCGGCGGTCCCGCACCCGCACCCGTCTCGAGCTCGCCCTCCTCCTCACACCGGGCCTGGTGTTGTTCACCGGGTTCGTGCTGGTGCCGATCGGGGTGGCGGGGGTCTACAGCCTGTACTCCTGGAACGGCTTCGGCCCGCTGACCGATTTCGTCGGGCTGAAGAACTACGTCGAGGCGTTGTCCGGTGACGTGTTCCAGAGCGCCATCGGGCACAACCTGATCATCGCGTCGCTGTCGATCATCGTGCAGCTCCCGCTCAGCATCGGACTCGCGCTGCTGCTCAACCGGAAGCTGCGCGGCCGGGCGTTCCTGCGGATGGTGGTCTTCGCACCGTACGTGTTGTCGGAGGCCGTGACCGCGGTGATCTGGCTGCTGATGCTGCAGCCGGGCGGGTTCGTCGACCAGGTGCTGCGCAACGTCGGCCTCGGCGGGCTCGTGCAGCAGTGGCTGGCCGATCCCGCGATCGTGCTCTACACGCTGTTCGTGGTGATCACGTGGAAGTACATCGGGTTCGGTGTGATCCTGCTGCTGGCCGGGCTCCAGGGCGTGCCGTCGGAGCTGCGGGAGGCCGCCGCGCTCGACGGCGCGACCGCCTGGCAGACCACCCGGCACGTGGTGCTCCCGTTGCTGGGGCCCACGATCCGCGTGTGGATCTTCCTGTCGGTGATCGGGTCGCTGCAGCTGTTCGACCTGGTCTGGATCATGACGCTCGGTGGGCCCGCCAACGCGTCGACGACCATGGCGACCTACCTGATCGACCACGGGTTCAAGCGCTACGAGTTCGGCTTCGGCAGTGCGGTAGCGGTGATCCTGTTCATCATCTGCTTCACGTTCGCGTTGTTCTACCAGCGGTTCGCGTTGCGCCGGGACACCGAGGGCGCGTTGACCAGGGCGGTGAGCTGACATGGCACGTCGCAACACCGCCGGCTACCTCGCCGCGTTCGCCGTGGTGGGCATCACCGTGGTGCCGCTGCTGTTCGTGCTGCTGGGCGGTTTCCGCACCACGGCGCAGATCAACTCCTCACCGGCGGGGCTCCCAGGGCCGTGGGTGTGGGACAACTACGTCGAGGTGGCGACCTCGCCGGTGTTCTGGCGGCTGCTCGGCAACAGCGCGCTGATCGCCGTGATCGCCACGACCCTGGCGGTCGTGTTCGGCGCGATGGCGGCGTTCGCGTTGTCCCGCTACGCCTTCCGCGGCAGGGAGGCGTTCTACACGCTGTTCACGCTCGGCCTGCTGTTCCCGCTGGGCGTGGCGACGCTGCCGCTGTACCTGTGGCTGCGCCAGCTCGGGCTGCTGGAGAACCCGCTCGGTGTCGCGATCCCGGAGGCGGCGTTCTCGCTGCCGATCACGATCGTGATCCTGCGGCCGTTCATGCACGCCATCCCGGCCGAGCTGGAGGACGCCGCGCTGCTCGACGGCGCCGCCAAGCTCGGGTTCTTCTGGCGGATCCTGCTGCCGCTGTCGCGGCCGGCGCTCTCGACGGTGTCCGTGCTCGCGTTCGTCAGCAGCTGGAACTTCTTCCTGCTGCCACTGCTGGTGTTCAACGACTCCAGCAACTTCACGCTTCCCCTGGGCGTTGCGATGTTCCAGTCGGAACACACCCAGGACACCGCGAAGGTGCTCGCCTTCACCGCGTTGTCCATGATCCCGGCGCTCACGTTCTTCGTGCTCGCCGAACGCCGGATGGTCGGCGGTCTCACCGGCTCGGTGAAGGGCTGACGATCCCGGCACGGCACTAGGAGGAGCTCAACGATGAACTCGTCCCTCGCCCGACGACACTTCTTACAACTGCTCGCCGCGCTGACGGCGGGTGCGAGCGTCACCGGAACAGCGTCGGCGGCCGAGCTCGTCTCGGCACAGGGCGGTTCCGGGCGCTTCCCGCTGGTGTCGCGGAGGAAGGCGGCGACGCTCGTGGTGAGCGCCGCCGACCACCCCGGCGTCGTGCGGGTCGCCGGTGACCTGCAGGCCGACGTGCAGCGGGTCACCGGCGTCAAGCCCGCGCTGGTGAACGGGTTGCCCGACCAGGGCGACGTGGTGCTGATCGGCTCGCTCGGCAGCCCGCTGGTCGACGACCTGGTGAAGGCCGGGAAGCTCGACGTCACCGGCATCAGGGGCAAGTGGGAGACCTCGCTCACCCAGGAGGTCCGCCTCGGCCGCCGGCGCGTGCTGGTGATCACCGGCAGCGACCAGCGCGGCACGATCTACGGCACCTACGACCTGTCCCGCGCCATCGGCGTCTCGCCCTGGTACTGGTGGGACGACGTGCCACCGGAGCACCGCGACGAGCTGCACGTGCGGTCGGAGCGGCACAGCCTCGGCACGCCGTTCGTGAAGTACCGCGGCATCTTCATCAACGACGAGAACCCGGCCCTCGGCACGTGGGCGCCTGCCTACTTCGGTCCCGGCCACGCGCCCGGCTACCCAGGCGGCTTCAACCACCTGTTCTGGGAGAAGGTCTTCGAGACCGTCCTGCGGCTGAAGGGCAACTACGTCTGGCCCGCGGTGTGGGGCAGGGCGTTCGCCGAGGACGACCCGCTCAACCACGCCACCGCCACCCGGTACGGCATCGTCATGGGCACCTCGCACGAGGCGCCGATGATGCGCGGCATCGAGGAGTGGAACCGGCACGCCAAGGCCGCGGTGCGCGATGCGAACGGCAACATCGTCACGCCCGGCCACGACCCGTACGGCGGCACGGGGGAGTGGAGCTTCCGCCGCAACGCCGACGCGATCAAGGCGTACTGGGCCGACGGCATCAAACGCATGGTGGAGCAGGACTTCGAGGGTGTCGTCACGGTCGGCATGCGCGGCAACGGCGACACCCAGCTGCCCGACGGCGACAGCATCGAGCTGATGCAGTCGATCCTCGCCACCGAGCAGGAGGTGCTGGCGCGGGTCACCGGCCGCGACCCGGCGGAGATCCCCCAGGTGTGGACGCTGTACAAGGAGGTGCTGCGGTACTGGGACAAGGGACTGCGGCCACCGGACCACGTCACCGTCGTCTTCCCCGACGACAACTGGGGCAACCTGTGCAAGCTGCCGGACCGCTCGCTGCCCCCGCGCGCCGGCGGGTACGGCCTGTACTACCACTTCGACTACGTCGGAGGCGGCCGCAACTACAAGTGGGTCGACACCTGCGCGCTCGCCAACCTGTGGGAGCAGCTGCACCAGGCGGCTGAGTACGGCGTCTCCCGGCTGTGGGTGGCCAACGTCGGCGACTTCAAGAGCAACGAGCTGCCCACCCAGTTCTTCCTGGACTACGCGTGGAACCCCGAGTCGTTGCCGCTGGAGGCACTGTCCACCTGGGAGCGTGCGTACGCGGAGCAGAACTTCGGCCGGCGGGAGGCCACCGCGATCGCCGAGGTGCTGCACACCTACGGCACGCTGCAGGCGCGGCGCAAGCCGGAGCTGCTCAACCGCAAGATCAGCACGGACGGCACCACGATCGTCTACGACGACAAGGCCACCCCGTTCAGCCTGGTGAACTACCGCGAGATCGACCGCGTGACGGACGAGTGGAAGCGGCTGGGCGAGCGGGCCGAGCAGATCGGCGCCCGGCTGCCCGCCGCCTACCGGGACGCGTACTTCGAGCTGGTGCTGTACCAGGTGAAGGCCACCGCGAACCTGTACGAGCTGCGGCACGCGGAGTTCACGAACCTGTTCTACGCGGCGCAGGGCCGGGCGCTGGCCAACGACCTCGCCACGACGACCGAGGCGCGGTTCGCCGATGACCTCGCGCTCGCGGACAGGTTCAACAACGTCGTCGCGGGCGGAAAGTGGCGCGGGTTCCAGACCCAGCCGCACATCGGGTACGGCGACGTCGAACGGTACGGGCCGAACGCGCCGTGGCAGCAGCCGGAGAAGGACCACGTCGCGCTGCCCGACGAGATCTTCCCGCCGGTGCGGCGGATCACCGTGGCGCAGCCGGCCGAGATGGGCGTCGCGGTCGACGGGTCCGAGCAGTGGTGGCCGTCCTCCCCGGACACACCGGTGCTGCCGGAGCTCAGCCCGTTCTCCACCGCGCCGGCGCCGTTCATCGACGTCTTCAACCGCGGCACCGAGCCGTTCGACTGCACGATCCGCTCCGGCGCGCCGTGGCTGGTCGTGCGGCCGGCGTCGGGCCGGGTGGACAAGCAGCTGCGGGCGGGCATCACGGTCGACTGGTCGCGGGCACCGAAGGGCACCACCAGCGTGCCGGTCGTGGTGTCCGGCGCCGGGCGCACGGTGACCGTGCAGGCCCCGATCGGGAACCCGGCCGTGCCGCACTCGTGGCGCAACGGGTTCATGGAGGCCGGCGGGTACGTGTCGATCGAGGCCGAGCACCACAGCGCCAACGTCGGCGTCGGCGGTGTGCGGTGGAAGCGGGTTCCCGACCTCGGCAGGACGGGAGCGGGCCTCAAGCCGTTCCCGGTCACCGCCGCGAGCCGGGAACCCGGCCGCGGACCGCGGCTCGAGTACCGGATGACGCTCTTCACCATCGGTGACGTGACGGTGTGGGCCTACCTCTCGCCCCGCGCCGGGGTGCTGCCGACACCGGGTCTGCGGTACGCGGTGTCGTTCGACGACGAGGTCCCCCAGGTCGTGGACGCGATCAAGGTGCACGGCGCCGACCACTCGCTGATGAACAAGCCGTGGGAGCGCATGACCTCCGACAACGTCAACCGCACCGCCACCAGGCACGTGATCTCCACGCCCGGTCCGCACGTGCTCCGGTTCTGGATGGTCGACCCCACGCTCGTGGTGCAGAAGCTGGTCGTGGACACCGGCGGGCTGCGCGCGAGCTACCTCGGACCGCCGGAGAGCAAGCGCATGTAGTCAATCCAAGGGAGCGACGATGAAGTTGCACTCGACCAGGACCACGAGGTTGCTCGCGATCGCGGCGGCGGCGGCCGCGATCGCGGCCGGCCAGGTGGTCCCGGCCTCGGCTGCTGGGCCGTTGAAGGACATCACGACCAGGTGGGTCGGCAGCGCGGTGGCGGCGGGGCCGCTGGGCAGCCAGGCCGACTACCGCTCGGTGCTGACCCGCGAGTTCGACAGCGTGACCCCCGAGAACGAGATGAAGTGGGCCGTGGTCGAACCCGACCGCGGCCAGTTCAACTGGTCCGGTGCCGACGCGATCGTCAACTACGCGCAGCAGAACGGGAAGTCCGTGCGCGGGCACACCCTGGTGTGGCACAGCCAGTACCCGGGCTGGCTCAACAACCTCGGTGCCGCCGAGCTGCGCAGCGTGACCCAGCAGCACATCAACACCGAGATGGGCCGGTACCGCGGCAAGATCCGCGCGTGGGACGTCGTCAACGAGATCTTCGAGGAGAACGGCTCGCGCAGGCAGTCGATCTTCCAGACGCGCATGGGTGACGGGTTCGTCGCCGACGCGTTCCGCTGGGCGCGCGCCGCCGACCCGTCGGCCAAGCTCTACATCAACGACTACAACACCGAGGGCATCAACGCCAAGAGCGACGCGGTCTACAACCTGGTCCGCACGCTGAAGCAACAGGGTGTGCCGATCGACGGCGTCGGCATCCAGACGCACCTCGCCACCCGGTACGGCTTCCCGTCGAGCTTCCGGCAGAACATCGAACGGCTGGCCGCGCTCGGCGTCGACATCGCGATCACCGAGGCCGACGTCCGCGTCCAGCTGCCGGTCGACTCGACCAAGCTGAACCAGCAGGCCAACTACTACAAGCAGATCTGGGACGCGTGCCACGCCGTCTCGCGGTGCGTGGAGTTCACGACGTGGGGGTACACGGACCGCCACTCGTGGGTGCCGGGGACCTTCCCCGGTGAGGGCGCTGCCTGCCTCTTCGACTCGAACCTGAGGCCGAAACCCGCCTACAGCCGGATCAACCCCTAGGCCGACCCGGTCCGCGCACCCGGTCCTGCCCGGCACGCCGTTCCCGGTGGTGCCGGGCAGGACCGGGCGGACCGCACGGAGCAGCAACCACACCAAGGAGACAGCGACGATGATGTTGCGCTTACCCCGGGTCCTCGCGATCGCGGCGGCGGCGGCCGTGATGGTGGCGAGCCAGGCGGTGCCCGCGTCGGCGGCGGGACCGTTGAAGAACACGACGAACAGATGGGTCGGCAGCGCGGTGGCCGCCGGGCCGCTGGCCGACGAGGCGGACTACCGCGCGGTGCTGACCCGCGAGTTCGACAGCGTCACGCCGGAGAACGAGATGAAGTGGGGCGTCGTCGAGGCGACCCGCGGCCAGTACGACTGGTCCGGCGCCGACGCGATCGTGAGCTATGCCAAGCGGACCGGGAAGTCCGTGCGCGGGCACACGCTCGTGTGGCACAGCCAGCTGCCCGACTGGGTCGACGACCTGGAGGCCGGTGAGCTGCGCAGCACGGTCAAGAAGCACATCAAGACCACGGTCAGCCGGTTCAAGGGCAAGATCCGCGCGTGGGACGTCGTCATCGAGGCGTTCAACGAGGACGGCACCCGCCGGGAGACGGTGTTCCAGCAGAAGCTCGGCGACGGCTACATCGCCGAGGCGTTCCGGCTGGCGCACGCGGCCGACCCGCGGGCCAAGCTCTACATCAACGACTACAACATCGAGGGCATCAACCCCAAGAGCGACGCGGTGTACGAGCTCGTGCGGTCGTTGAAGAAGAAGGGTGTGCCGATCGAGGGCGTCGGCATTCAGACGCACCTCGCGCTGCAGTACGGCTTCCCGACGACCATGCGGGAGAACATCGAGCGGTTCGCGAGGCTCGGCGTCGACGTGGCGATCACCGAGGCCGACGTGCGCATCCCGCAGCCGACCGACGCGGCGAAGCTCGAGGCGCAGGCCGACTTCTACGAGCAGGCCTGGGACGCCTGCCACGCCGTGCGGCGGTGCGTGGAGTTCACGACGTGGGGCTTCACCGACCGGCACTCGTGGGTGCCCGGTGTGTTCCCCGGCGAGGACGACGCGTGCCTGTTCGACGAGGACCTGCGGCCGAAGCCCGCCTACCACCGCATCAACCCCTAGCGGGAGCCCCCACTTGGCACAGTTCTCGAACCCGGTCCTGCCCGGCTCGCACCCCGATCCTTCGGTGTGCCGGGTGGGACCGGACTACTACCTGGTGACCTCGACCTTCGAGTACTTCCCCGGCCTGCCCCTCCACCACAGCCGGGACTTGGTGCACTGGCGGCTGCTGGGCCACGTGCTCGACCGGCCGTCGCAGCTGCCGTTGCAGGGCGTGCCGGCGTCCGGTGGTCTTTACGCACCGACGATCCGGCACCACGACGGGGTGTTCTACGTTGTCTGCACGTTGGTGCACGGCAACCGGGAGTCCGGCAACTTCGTCGTGACCGCGACCGACCCGGCCGGTCCGTGGTCCGAGCCGACGTGGTTGCCGGAGGCGGACGGGTTCGACCCGTCGCTGTTCTTCGACGACGACGGCCGTGCGTGGTGGACGGCGACCCGGCTGGTGCGCCCGCCGGGTGAGACCGAGGTCTGGCTGCGCGAGTTCGACCCGGTCTCCCTCAGTCTGGTCGGTGACGAGCACGTGGTGTGGCGCGGCGCGCTGCGGGACGCGGTCTGGCCGGAAGCACCCCACGTGTACAAAGTGGACGGCCGCTACGTGCTGCTGACCGCGGAGGGCGGCACGGACTTCGAGCACTCCGTGGTCGTGGCGACGGCGGACCACGTCACCGGCCCGTACCGGGGCTCACCGCTCAACCCCGTGCTGACCCACCGCCACCTCGGCCGCGACCACCCGGTCGCGGCGGCCGGGCACGCGGACCTGGTGTGCACCCAGAACGGCCAGTGGTACGCCGTGCTGCTCGCGACCAGGCCGTACGGCGGCTACTACTACAACCTCGGCCGCGAGACGTTCCTCGTGCCGGTGGTGTGGGAGGCGGGCGGCCCGGTGTTCAGCCCCGGCACCGGCCGGGTCGAGGAGAGCTACGACGTGCCCGACCTGCTGCCGCACCCCTGGCCGGTGCCGCCGCAGACCGACGACTTCGACGCGCCGGAGCTCGACCTCGCGTGGATGTTCCTGCGCACGCCGGAGGAGCCGTTCGTCTCACTCACCGATCGGCCAGGGCACCTGCGGCTGCGCGTCCGGCCGGAGTCGGTCACCGAGCCGGTCACGCCGAGCATCGTCGTGCGGCGCCAGCAGCACCGAAGCTTCCACGCGTCTTGTGCGCTCGAGTTCACGGCGGCCGGACCGGCGGAGGCGGCGGGCCTGGTGCTGCTGCAGAACGACGAGCACCACGTCCGGCTGCTGCTCGGCGCGGACCGCGAGGTCACCCTCGTGCGCCGCTTCGGCGGCAAGGACGAGGAGATCGCGCGGACGTCGGTGGGGGAGGGCGTGGTGCGGCTGTGCCTGGAGGCGGTCGGCCAGGACGTGCAGGCGCTGGTCGCCGCGGGCTCCGAGGGGTGGCGGCTGCTCGGTGACCCGTTCGACGGGCGGGTGCTGAGCACGCCGGTCGCCGGCGGGTTCACCGGCGTCCACATCGGACTGTACGCGTCCTCGGAGGGGGCACCGAGCGAGTCGTGGGCCGACTTCGACAGCTTCACCTACCGGGGCCTGGAGTAGCCGGTGCCGCCACGGCACCGGCCGCCCAGGAGCTGATCAGTGGAACAGACGAAGGGGGACCGCCTCGGCGAGGGCCCGGTAACCGGCCGGGTTCAGGTGCAGGTGGTCTCCCACGTCGAACGCGGTCAGCAGCTGTCGCGGCGCGGCCGGGTCGCGCACGACGGCGTCGAAGTCGAGCACGGCGTCGAAGCGGCGGCTGGTCCGGATCCACCGGTTCACCGCCTGCCGCGCCGTCTCGCGGAACCCGCCGGCGTCGTCGTAGAAGCTGCCGCCGAACGGGAGCAGCGTCGCGCCGTACACGTGCAGGTCGTGCGCGTGGGCCCGGTCGAGGACCTGCTGGTAGCCCGCGATGAGGCGCTCGGCGGTGCGCTGCTGGGACGCCTGGTCCGCGGCGGCCGTGCCGATGTCGTTGACGCCCTCGAACAGCAGCAGCCACTCGACCCGGCTCTGCGCCAGCAGGTCGCGGTCGAGCCGCGCCAGCACGCTCGGGCCCAGGCCGTTGTCCAGCACCCGGTTGCCGCCGGCCGCCTGGTTCAGCACCGCGCGCGGCCGTGCGGCGGTCGCGCGCAGCCGGTCGGCGAGCCGGTCCGGCCAGCGGTCGTTGCCGTTGGTGGTGGAACCGCGGCCGTCGGTCAGCGAGTCGCCGATCACGACGAGCGCGGAGGCGTCCGCACCGGCGAGCACCTCGACGCCGCTGAGGAAGTACCAGTGGTCGGTGGGGGTGGCGCCGGGCAGGTCGCCGGCGTCGACGTGGTCGCCGGCCAGGAGGTGGGACGTGGTGCGCGAACCGGGGTGCGAGGTGATGTCGTTCGACGCCTGCCCGGTGGCGAGGTACGTGGTGACGGTGAGGTTCGACCCGGCGGTCAGCGGGAAGTCGAGCGGGTCGGACACCACGAGCATGCCGGGCGTGAGGTCCGCGGAGGGCGAGCCGTTGAACGTCACCCGGCGTACCGAACCGGGCTCGACGGCGCTCACGCCGGCCCGGCCCCCCGCGGGGAGCGCGACGGTGACCGCGGTGATCGGCAAGGTCGCGCCGCCGAACGCGTTGGAGAAGCGCAACCGCAGCCGCCGCCCGCCGATCGTCACCCGGACGGTCTGGCGCAGCGTCGCGTTCGCGAGCACGAGCCCGTCCTGGGTGAACGGCGCCGGCGGCATGTTGTGGGGCTCGGTCAGCTGGGGCATCGACGCCCACGTGCCGACCCAGCGTTCGCGAGCCCGCCGTGGCGTGCTCGCCTCCGCGGTGCTGGTGGATCCGGCGACGACCGTGACGGCCGCGGCACCGAGGAACGACCGTCTGCGCATTGTCCCAACCCTTCGCCGTGGATGGCGTTCGGAATCGAACCTAGGAGGGGTGCGGCGACGCCGTCAATGAAGTGACACAAGGGAAATCGCCGAAACACCTGTGTGCCGGGCGGGGGCCGGAGGTGTGTTTCGCGCTGCCTTCCGGCGGTGGCGGAGATGGCCTGCATCTGCCACCTCGGCCTGTTGACCGGGAGTGGTGGCGGTCCTACCGTGGAACGTGTTCTGCCGACGACCATTTAGTCCATTGTGGACGCGAATCGTCCGGTGTCGCCGACACCTCCGCCGCAGGACCACCGTGTCCGCAGTCGATGGTGATGAGGAGTGCGCATGGCACGAGTGCTGATGCTGGTGGGCGACGCGGCCGAGGAGCTCGACTCGATGTACCCGCTGTTCCGGTTGCGGGAGGACGACCACGAGGTCGTGGTGGCCGCGCCCAGCACACGTCCGGTCCAGCTGGTGGTGCACGACTTCGAACCGGGGTGTGACGCCTACACGGAGAAACCCGGCCGCCGGCTGCCCGTGGACCTGGCGTTCGCGGACGTGCGGCCTGAGGAGTTCGACGCGCTGGTGATCCCGGGCGGCCGGGCGCCGGAGTACATCCGCACGGACCCGGAGGTGGCCCGGATCGTCCAGCACTTCTTCGCCCACGACCGCCCGGTCGGGACGATCTGCCACGGCCCGCAGGTCCCGGCGGCGCTGGGCCTGCTGCGCGGCAGGACGACGGCCGCCTACCCGCCGCTGCGGGCCGATGTCGAGCAGGCCGGCGGCACCTTCGCCGACGGGCCGGACGTCGTGGACGGCGTGATGGTCTCCTGCCGCGGCTGGCCGGACCTGCCCCAGTGGTCCAAGGCATTCCTGCGCGTTCTCGCGAAGACGAACGGCAGCTGATCCTCCACACTGGAACCGCACGTCCGCCGCGGTCGGTGACGGCTCCCAGGCCGCGGCGGACGCGTGTCGCCATCGCTCCTGACCGGCCTCCGGTCAAGGGAAAAATTGGCCGATATGTGCCACCTCCACAGCCTTGTCCGCAGGTCGGACCGAACTTAGGTTGACGGTTCGGAAGGCTTGATTTTCTTGTTGGCACAGCGGTTGCCGGGCTCGGAGGACTCGATGGTTGGCTCACCTGTGCGCGGTCGCGTGCCTGGTCGGCTGTGGACGGGAGTGACCGGATGACGGTCCCGGCAGCGGCTCTGCTGTCGGTCCGGGGTCTGGTCAAGCGCTTCCCCGGTGTGACGGCCCTGGGCGGGGTGGACTTCGACGTCCGCGCGGGTGAGGTGCACTGCCTGCTCGGGCAGAACGGGGCCGGCAAGTCGACGCTGATCAAGGTCCTGTCCGGCGCTCACCGCCCCGACGAGGGCGAGATCCGCTGGCGCGGCGAGGTCGTGTCGTTCGGCAACCCCACCGCCGCGATGCGCAGCGGGGTGGCCGCCATCTACCAGGAGCTCGACCTGGTCGCGGGTCTCTCGGTGGCCGACAACGTCTTCCTCGGGCACGAACTGTCCACTGCGGGCTTCACCCGGCGGGCCGAGGCCCGCCGCAGGACCCGCGCGCTGCTCGACCGGCTGGGCCACCCCGACATCGCGCCGGACCGGGACGTCGGCCGGTTGTCCGTGGCCCACCAGCAGGTCGTCAGCATGGCGCGGGCGCTGTCGCTGGACGGCCAGCTGCTGATCATGGACGAGCCGTCGGCCGTGCTCGACCCGGACGAGGTGCGGGTGCTCTTCGGCATCATCCGCGAGCTGACCGCCCAGGGAGTGGCCGTCGTCTACATCTCCCACCGGCTCGCCGAGATCAGGGAGATCGGCGACCGGGTCACCGTGCTCAAGGACGGCCGCACCGTCGCGACCGGCCTGCCCGCGCGCGAGGTGCGCACCGCGGAGCTGATCGCGTTGATGACCGGGCGCGACATCGACAACGTCTACCCCGACCGGCCACCGGTCGACCCCGCCGCGCCGGAGGTGCTGGTGGTGCGCGGGCTGACCGACGGCGACCGCTTCCGCGACGTGGACCTCACGGTCCGCGCCGGTGAGGTGGTCGGGCTCGCCGGGCTCGTCGGGTCGGGCCGCTCGGAGATCGTGGAGACCGTCTACGGCGCCCGGAAACGGGTCGGCGGCACCGTCGAGGTGGACGGCAGGCCGTTGCGGCGCGGTGGCGTCGGACCGGCGGTGCGCGCGGGCATGGGGCTGTGCCCGGAGGAGCGCAAGAGCCAGGGACTGCTGCTGGACCAGGCCGTCTACCGCAACATCACCATGTCGTCGATGTCGTCGTTCGCGCGGTTCGGGTTCCTCGACGACCGCGCCGAACGCACCCGCTCGGCCGCCCTCACCGCGGCGCTGGACGTGCGCCCGGCCGGGGTGGACCGCGTGGTGCGCGGGCTGTCCGGCGGCAACCAGCAGAAGGTCGTGCTCGCCCGGTGGCTGCTGCGGGAGTGCCGGGTGCTGCTGCTGGACGAACCCACGCGCGGGGTCGACGTGGGTGCGCGCAACGAGATCTACGAGCTGATCCGCGAGCTGGCCACCAGGGGAGTGGCCGTGGTCGTCGTGTCGAGCGACGTGGAGGAGGTCCTGGGGCTGGCCGACCGGGTCCTCGTGGTGCGCGAGGGCCGGGTGGTCCACGACGGGCCTGCCGACGAGATCGACGAGTCCCGGGTCCTCGACCTGGTCATGGAAGGACACGCCGCATGAGCGAGGACACCGCCGCCGTGCCCGCGCGGACACAGGGCAGAGCGCCCGCTGCGAAGGAGACCGGCATCGCGGGCCTGCTGGGCTCCGCCGCCGGGCGCAACACCGGCCTCGTGGTCGCACTGGTCCTGCTGTGCGCGGGCGGTGTGGTCACCGCCGGGGACCGGTTCGCCGACATCGACAACGTGCTCACGATCCTGCGGCTCGCGGCCGTGATCGGCGTGGTGAGCATCGGAATGACGTTCGTGATCACCGGGGGCGGGATCGACCTGTCGGTGGGCGCGATCGTCGCGCTGTCGTCGGTGTGGGCCACCACGCTGGCCACGCAGGGGATGGCCACCGGCACCCACTGGATCGTCATGGTCTTCACCGCGCTGCTGGTGGGCGGGGCCTGCGGGCTGGTCAACGGGGTGCTGATCGCCTACGGCCGGGTCGTGGCGTTCATCGCGACCCTGGCGAGCCTGGCCGCCGCACGCGGCCTGGCCGAGATCATCTCCAACCGCAAGACGCAGATCGTGAACGTGCCGGGCTTCGCCGCCTTCTTCGACGCATCGGTGCTGGGGGTACCGGTGCTCGTGGTGATCTTCGCGCTGGTGGCGGTCGGCGGGTGGGTGCTGCTCAACCGCACCACGTTCGGGCGCAGGACGTTCGCCGTCGGCGGCAACCCGGAGGCCGCCCGGCTCGCCGGCATCGACGTGCGGCGGCACACCGTGATGCTCTACTCGCTGCTCGGCCTGTGCTGCGGGCTGGCCGCGGTCATGCTCATCGCCCGCACCACCACGGGCAGCGCCACCCACGGCGGGTTGTACGAGCTCGACGCCATCGCCGCTGTCGTCATCGGCGGCACGCTGCTCTCCGGCGGCCGCGGCACGATCGCGGGCACCGTCTTCGGTGTCCTGATCTTCACCACGCTGTCGAACGTCTTCACCCTCAACAACCTCTCCATCTCCGCCCAGGCCGTCGCGAAGGGCGCGATCATCGTGGTCGCCGTCCTCCTGCAGCAGCGGCTCGCCCGACGCAGCGGCGCTTGACGCCGCCCCTCCAGACCGCTGCCACCCGAGGAGACAAGAAAGTCATGCCGCACAAGAGAACCACCCGCATCGCCGCGGTCGCGGCGACACTGACGCTCGGTGTCGCGCTGACCGCGTGCACCGGCAACACGCCGCAGAACACCGGAGGCGGCACCAACCAGGGCGGGGCGAGGGTCGCCAACGACGAACCGGGCAAGAAGGTCGTCATCGGCTTCTCCGCACCGGCCGCCGACCACGGCTGGATGGCCGCGATCACCAACGCCGCCAAGGCGGAGGCCGGCAAGTACTCCGACGTGGAGCTGAAGGTCGTCGAGGGCACCAACGACGTCAACCTCCAGATCAGCCAGGTCGAGACGTTCATCAACGACAAGGTGGACGCGATCGTCCTGCTGCCGTTCGACGGCGCCGCGCTCACCCCGGTCGCGCTCAAGGCCATGAAGGCCGGCATCACCGTGATCAACGTCGACCGCGAGTTCGACAGCCCGTTCGCCGCGCGGTCGACCGTGCTGGGCGACAACTACGGCATGGGCGTCTCCGCCGGCACGTACGTCTGCGACCGGCTCAAGGGCAAGTCGGACGCGGTCGTCGCGGAGATCGCCGGGATCGACTCGCTGCCGCTGACCCAGGACCGCAGCAAGGGCTTCGCGGACGCGCTCTCGGGCTGCGGGCTCAAGGTGGCCAACCGCGTGGCCGCCGAGTTCACCGTGGAGAGCGGCGAGCGGGCCGCGGCGAACCTGCTGCAGGCCGCGCGCAAGATCGACGCCATCTGGAACCACGACGACGACCAGGGCGTCGGCGTCGCGGCCGCGATCAAGAACTCCGGCCGCGGCGAGTTCTTCATGGTCGGCGGCGCGGGCTCGGCGAACGTCATGCGCGAGATCAAGGCGGACAACGGGCCGCACAAGGCGACGGTGATCTACCCGTCCACCCAGGGCGCGGACGGCATCCGGCTGGCCAGGCTCGCGGTGCAGGGCAAAGCGCTCGGCGACCTGGTCGAGGTCGAGGTCCCGCGCGAGGTGCAGCTGTTCGCGCCGGTCGTGACGAAGGACAACGTCGACCGCTACCTGCCGACCGCCTTCGAGTCCTGAGAGGGAACGCACTGTGACGACGCTGGGCATCGCAATGGTCGGCCACGCGTTCATGGGAGCCGCGCACTCCCAGGCGTGGCGGGTCGCCCCCCGCTTCTTCGACCTGCCGGTGCAGCCGGTGATGGCGGTGCTGTGCGGCCGGGACCCCGGCCGCACGCGGGCCGCCGGCCGCCTCGGCTGGGCCGACGCCGTGACCGACTGGAAGTCCGTGCTGGACCGCGACGACGTGCACCTGGTGGACATCTGCACGCCGGGTGACACGCACGCCGAGATCGCGGTCGCCGCCCTGGAGGCGGGCAAGCACGTGCTGTGCGAGAAGCCGCTGGCCAACAGCGTCGCCGAGGCGGTCGCCATGGCGGAGGCGGCCGCACGCGCCGCCGAACGCGGGGTGCGGGCGATGGTGGGCTTCAGCTACCGGCGGGTGCCCGCCCTCGCCCTGGCCCGCGACCTGGTCGCGCAGGGCAGGCTCGGGCGCGTCCACCACGTGCGGGCCCAGTACCTGCAGGACTGGATCGTCGACCCGGCCGCACCGCTGTCGTGGCGGCTGGACAAGGACAAGGCCGGCTCCGGTGCGCTGGGCGACATCGGCGCGCACATCGTGGACGCCACCCAGTTCATCCTCGGCGACACCATCGCCGAGGTGACCGGGACGATGGAGACGTTCGTGCCGCAGCGGCCCGTCGCGGCCGCCCACTCCGGGCTGTCCGGCACCGCGGTGTCCGGCGAGACCGGTCCGGTCACCGTGGACGACGCCGCGTTGTTCCTGGCCCGCTTCGCCGGCGGCGCGCTCGGCTCGTTCGAGGCGACCCGCTTCGCCAACGGCCGCAAGAACGCGCTGCGCATCGAGGTCAACGGCTCCGCGGGCAGCCTGGCGTTCGACTTCGAGGACATGAACGTCCTGCAGTTCTTCGACGGCACCGAGGACGCGTCCGTCGCCGGGTTCCGCCGGATCGTGGTCACCGAGCCGCAGCACCCGTACGTGTCCGCGTGGTGGCCGGCCGGGCACGGCCTGGGCTACGAGCACGCTTTCACCCATCAGGCCGTGGACCTCGTGCGGGCCGTGGCCGAGGGCACCGACCCCTCGCCCTCGTTCGCCGACGGGCTGCAGGTGCAGCGCGTCCTCGCCGCGGTGGAGACGAGCGCCGAGTCCCGCACGTGGCAACAGGTCTGAGCAGAGCACGAGGAGGAGAGGGACCGAGATGGCACGCCCGATCACGCTGTTCACCGGCCAGTGGGCCGACCTGCCGTTCGAGGAGGTCTGCCGGCTGGCCTCGGGCTGGGGCTACGACGGCCTGGAGATCGCCTGCTGGGGCGACCACCTCGACCCGTGGCGGGCCGCGGAGGACGACGACTACGTCGCCGACCGGCTCGCCATCCTCGCCAAGCACGACCTCAAGGTGTGGACGATCTCCAACCACCTCACCGGTCAGGCCGTCTGCGACGACCCGATCGACGAGCGGCACCAGGGCATCCTGTCCGCCCGCAACTGGGGTGACGGCGACCCCGAGGGCGTGCGGCAGCGCGCGGCCGAGGAGATGAAGATGACGGCGCGGGCCGCGGCCAAGCTCGGCGTCGACACCGTCGTGGGCTTCACCGGCTCCTCGATCTGGAAGGCCGTCGCGATGTTCCCGCCGGCGCCCCAGTCGATGATCGACGCCGGCTACCAGGACTTCGCCGACCGGTGGAACCCGATCCTGGACGTGTTCGACGAGGTCGGCGTCCGGTTCGCGCACGAGGTGCACCCGTCCGAGATCGCCTACGACTACTGGACGACCGTGCAGGCGCTGGAGGCCATCGGGCACCGGCCCGCGTTCGGCCTCAACTGGGACCCGTCGCACTTCGTCTGGCAGGACCTCGACCCGGTCGGGTTCCTGTGGGACTTCCGCGACCGGATCTACCACGTCGACTGCAAGGACGCCCGGCGCCAGGTCGGCAACGGCCGCAACGGCCGGATGGGCTCGCACCTGGCGTGGGCGGACCCGCGGCGCGGCTGGGACTTCGTCTCGACCGGACGCGGTGACGTGCCGTGGGAGCAGTCGTTCCGGATGCTCAACACCATCGGGTACTCCGGTCCGATCAGCGTCGAGTGGGAGGACGCCGGCATGGACCGACTCGTCGGCGCGCCCGAGGCGCTGGAGTTCATCCGCCGCAACGCCTTCGACCCGCCGTCGGCCTCCTTCGACGCCGCGTTCAGCTCTGGCGGGTGACGCGCGGGCGAGTGCCCGCTGACGAGAGGAGACAGTCGTGACCGGACGGATCGGCCTGTGGCTGAACGGTGCCAGGGGGTCGGTGGCGACGACAGCCGTCAGCGGGCTGCTCGCCCTGCGCGAGGGGCTCGTGCCGCCCACGGGCTGCGCCTCCGAACTGCTCGACGCCGACCTGCCGCCGTGGGAGGCGTTCGTGGTCGGCGGGCACGACGTCGTGGACACCCCGCTGGTCAAGCGCGTCGAGAGCCTCGTGCGCGACGGGGTGCTGCCGCACGACCTGGCGGGGTGGGTGGCGGACGGGCTGGACGCCGTGGACGCGGAGATCCGGCCCGGCCACGACCCCGCCGCGTTCTCCGGCAGCCAGGCAGGGGTCGCCCGGCGGCTGGCCGCCGACATCGACGACTTCCGCACCCGGCACGGGCTCGCGCGGGTGGTCGTGGTGAACGTGGCCTCGACCGAACCGCCCGTGCACGTCCCGCACGAGTCGCTGGCGGAGCTGGAGGAAGCGCTCGCCGTGCCGGGGAACGCCGTGCTGCCACCGAGCTCGCTCGTCGCGTACGCCGCGTTCCAGGCTGGCTGCCCCTTCGTGGACTTCACGCCGTCCACCGGCGTCGCGCTGCCCGCGCTGGACGAGCTGGCGCGGGAGCGGTCGTTGCCCTATGCCGGACGCGACGGCAAGACGGGGGAGACGTTGCTGCGCGCGGCGATCGCGCCGATGTTCACCTCGCGGGCGCTCAAGGTCCTGTCCTGGACCGGCACCAACCTGCTCGGCGGCGGTGACGGCGCGACGCTGGAGGACCCGGCGCACGCCGGCAGCAAGCTCGCGTCCAAGGCCAGGGGACTGGCCGCCCTGCTCGGCGCGGAGGTGACCGCGCCGTTGCACATCGACCACGTGCCCGACCTCGGCGAACGCAAGACCGCGTGGGACCACGTGTCGTTCGAGGGCTTCCTGGGCGCGCGGATGTCGTTGCAGCTCACCTGGAGCGGCCTGGACTCGTCCCTGGCCGCCCCGCTCGTGCTCGACCTCGCCCGCCTGCTCGCCGCCGCCCACGCGGCCGGCCGCACCGGTGCGCAGGGCGCGCTCGCGTTCTTCTTCAAGGACCCGCTGGGCAGCGACGAGCACCGGCTCGCCGAACAGGCCCGGGAACTGCACGAGTGGGCGCGGGGACTGGATGACCCGCGCGCACGCGAGACCGACTGACCCACCGACCGTTCCGGTTCGCTTCCGCTGCGCGACCCTTTCCCTTGCGAAGGAGCCAAGCGTGAACAGAACGTCATGGCGGCGCGTCCGCCCCCGAGGAGTCGTCCCGCTCTCCGGCACCTCCTCGTCCCGCTCGTAGCACCCCCTTCCGGCCCGTGTTCCCGTCGAGGGACCGGGCTGGTCAGCCCCCTCTCTTCTGGGAGCGCTCCCAGAGAGATTCGGGGTCACCCGTGGCGAACGCGCCTGCTCACGGACCGGCTCGACGCGCCGACGCCCTGACCGTCCACAGCGGACCGCGCGCTGCCCGCGCGCGCAGACACCGAAGGTACTGACCTGCCATGAGAAAACGTCTCCCGGCGGCGCTGTCCGCCGCACTGCTGACCGTGGCCACCGCGGTGGCCGTCACGGCCGCCTCCGTCGCCACCGCGCCACCGGCCGCGGCCCACGTGGTCAACCCCGCCGACTTCCAGCAGGTGGAACTCGCCAAGGGCGTCGCCGAGATGGGCGAGCCGATGTCGATGACCGTGCTGCCGGACCGGTCGGTCCTGCACACCTCCCGCAACGGCACGCTGCGCCGCACCACCGCGGGCGGCGCCACGAGCGTGATCGCGAACATCCCGGTCTACACCCACGACGAGGAGGGGCTGCAGGGCGTCGCGGCGGACCCCGGTTTCGCCACCAACCGGCACATCTACCTCTTCTACGCGCCACCGCTGTCGACCCCCGGCGGGGACGCGCCGAACACCGGCTCGGACTTCTCCGCGTGGAACGGTGTGAACCGGTTGTCCCGCTTCACCCTCAACTCCGACTTCACCGTCAACACGGCGAGCCAGGTGACCGTGCTCGACGTGCCGACCAGCCGCGGCATGTGCTGCCACGTCGGCGGTGACATGGACTTCGACGCCGCCGGCAACCTCTACCTGTCCACCGGCGACGACACGAACCCGTTCGACTCGGCGGGCTACACGCCGATCGACGAGCGCTCCGGCCGCAACCCCGCCTACGACGCGCAGCGCAGCGCCGGCAACACCAACGACCTGCGCGGCAAGGTGCTGCGGATCAAGGTGAACGCCGACGGGTCGTACTCGATCCCGGCGGGCAACCTGTTCGCGCCGGGAACGGCCCGCACGCGCCCGGAGATCTACGCGATGGGCCTGCGCAACCCGTTCCGGTTCAACGTGGACAAGGCCACCGGCACGATCTACCTCGGCGACTACGGCCCGGACGCCGGGTCGACGACCTCGACCCGCGGACCCGCCGGGCAGGTGGAGTTCAACCGGATCACCTCGGCCGGCAACTACGGCTGGCCGTACTGCACCGGCACGAACACCACCAACGAGACCTACGTGGACTACACGTTCCCGTCCGGTCCGTCGGGCAACCGGTTCAACTGCGCCGCACCGGTCAACAACTCGCCGCACAACACCGGCCTGACGAACCTCCCCCCGGCGCGCGCGTCGTGGATCAAGTACGACAACTGCTCCCTCGCCGCGTTCGGCTGCGGGTCCGAGTCACCGATGGCCGCCCCGGTGTACCGCTACGACTCGACCAACCCGTCGACGGTCAAGTTCCCGGCCTCCCTGGACGGGCACGTGTTCGCCACCGAGTTCGGCCGGCGCTGGATCAAGACGATCGACGTCAACTCCGACGGCTCCGCCGGGCAGATCGGCGACTTCCCCTGGCGCGGCACCCAGGTCATGGACGCCGCCTTCGGCCCGGACGGCGCGCTCTACGTGCTCGACTACGGCACCGGCTGGGGCAGCGGTGACGCGAGCTCCGCGCTCTACCGCATCGAGTACGTGCCGTCGGGCAACCGGGCGCCGATCGCGAAGGCGAGCGCGGACCGCACCTCCGGTGCCGCTCCGCTGACCGTGAACTTCTCGTCCGCGGGCTCGTCCGACCCGGAGAACGGCGCGCTGACCTACTCGTGGAACTTCGGCAACGGCAGCACCTCCACCGCGGCCAACCCGAGCCACACCTACACCACGAACGGCCAGTACACGGTCACGCTCACGGTGACCGACCCCGGCGGGCTCACGGCCAGCACCAGCGTGGTGGTCACCGTCGGCAACACCGCACCCGTCGTCACGCTGAACACCCCGCTCAACGGCAGCCTGTTCAGCTTCGGCGACACCATCCCGTACACGATCACGGTCACCGACGCCGAGGACGGCACGATCGACTGCTCGCGGGTGAAGCTGTCCTACATCCTCGGCCACGACAGCCACGGCCACCCGATCACCTCGAAGACCGGCTGCTCCGGCACCCTGCAGATCCCCGTCGACGGTGAGCACGACACGGCGGCGAACATCTTCGCGGTCTTCGACGCCGAGTACACCGACAACGGTGCGAACGGGGTTCCCCCGGCGACCACGCACACGCAGCACGTGCTGCAGCCGCGGCACCGCCAGGCCGAGCACCACACGACCCAGTCGGGCACCGGCCTGTTCGACAAGACGCCCGCGGAGGGCGGCCGGACCGTCGGCGACGTCCACAACGGCGACTGGATCGCGTTCGACACCTACAATCTCAGCGGCGCGAACCGGTTCACCGCACGGGTCTCCTCGGCCGGCTCGGGCGGCACGATCTCGGTGCGCACCGGTTCTCCGACCGGCACCGCGATCGCCACGGTGACCGTGCCGGTGACCGGCAGCTGGGAGACGTTCACCAACGTCTCCACCGCGCTCACCTCCGTGCCCACGACCACCGGGCGGCTGTACCTGACCTTCGCCGGTAGCGGCACGGGCAACCTGTTCGACGTCGACTCGTTCACGTTCGACACGTCCACCGGCGGTGGCCGCACCGGGCCGATCACCGGCGCGGGCAGCAAGTGCGCCGACGTGACCGGCGGCAGCAGCGCCGACGGCACCCGCATCCAGCTGTGGACGTGCAACAGCGGCACGAACCAGCGCTGGACCGTCGAGGCGACCACGTTGCGGGCTCTGTCCAAGTGCATGGACACCGCCGGGGGAGCCACCGCCGACGGCACCGCCGTGCAGCTGACCACCTGCAACGGCGCCACGAGCCAGAACTGGTCCGCGGGTGCCAACGGCTCCGTGGTCAACACCAAGTCGGGCAAGTGCCTGGACGCCAACGGCGCGAGCACCGCCGACGGCACCGCGCTGATCATCTGGAACTGCCACGGCGGCACGAACCAGCGCTGGACGTTGCCGTGACGACACCGCCGCCTGCTTCACCATCAAGGAGGATGAGATGAGGTACCAGGCACTCCGGCGGGCGCTGAGCGCGACCGCCGCGGCACTGGTCGCCGGGGCGGTCGTCACCGCGCCACCGGCGGCGGCTGCCGACGCACCGTACGACGTGCTGGTGTTCTCCAAGACCGCGGGCTTCCGGCACGACGCCATCCCCACCGGCATCCAGCTGGTCCGCGACCTGGGCGCCGGCAACAACTTCACCGTGACCGCCACCGAGGACTCGGCGCAGTTCACGACCTCGAACCTCGCGCAGTACGAGGCCGTGGTCTTCCTCAACACCACCGGGGACGTGCTGAACGCGTCCCAGCAGACCGCGTTCGAGTCCTACGTCCGCGGTGGCGGCGGCTACGTCGGCGTCCACTCGGCGGCCGACACCGAGTACGACTGGCCGTTCTACGGTGAGCTGGTCGGCGCGTACTTCGCCTCGCACCCGGCGATCCAGCAGGCCACGGTCCGCACGGAGAACCGGGCGCACGCGGCCACCGCGCACCTGAGCCCGGCCTGGGTGCGCACCGACGAGTGGTACAACTACCGCAGCAACCCGCGCTCCACCGCGCGCGTGCTGTCCACTTTGGACGAGTCGACCTACTCCGGCGGGTCGATGGGCGCCGACCACCCGATCACCTGGTGCAAGACCATGAGCGGCGGCCGGTCGTTCTACACCGGCGCCGGCCACACCAGGGAGAGCTACGCCGACCCGGCGTTCCGCTCGATGGTCCTCGGCGGCATCCGGTACGCGGCGAACCGCACCAAGGCCGACTGCCGGCCCGAGACCGGCTACACCGCCCTCTACAACGGCTCGACCACTGGGTGGACGCAGGCGGGACCAGGCGGTTTCACCAATAACAACGGCACGCTGACGTCGTACGACGGCATGGGCATGCTCTGGTACAGCGCCAAGGAGCTGCGGTCCTACTCGCTCAAGCTGGACTGGCAGGTGGCCGGTGACGACAACTCCGGTGTCGTGCTCGGCTTCCCGGCCGGCAGCACCCCGGACTCGGCGCTGGCCACCGGGTACGAGGTCCAGATCGACGCGACCGACAGCGCCGACCGGACCACGGGTGCGATCTACGGGGTCAAGAGCGCGGACATCGCCGCCAGGGACGCCGCGCTGAACCCGCCGGGCGAGTGGAACACCTACGAGCTGCTCGTCGAGGGTGAGCGGCTGCAGGTGTTCCTGAACGGCGTGAAGATCAACGACTTCACGAACACCGACCCGGCGCGGTCGCTGACCTCCGGCCACATCGGCATCCAGAACCACGGGACCGGCGACGACGTGTCGTTCCGCAACATCCGGGTCAAGGAGCTCGGCGGGACGACCCCGCGCGCCGGCCGGATCACCGGTGGGTCCGGCAAGTGCGTGGACGTGGCGGGCGGCAGCAGTGCGGACGGAACCCGCATCCAGCTGTGGACCTGCAACACGAACGCCGCCCAGCAGTGGACGGTGAACGGGAACACGTTGCGCGCGTTCAACAAGTGCATGGGAATCGCGGGCGGCAGCACCGCCAACGGCGCGCAGGTGCAGCTGCAGACGTGCAACGGCAGCGGCACGCAGAACTGGACGGCGGGCGCGAACGGCTCGCTGGTCAACCAGCAGTCCGGCCGGTGCCTGGACGCCAACGGCGGTAGCTCCGCCGACGGCACGTCGTTGATCATCTGGAGCTGCCACGGTGGCACCAACCAGCGCTGGACCCTGCCGTGAGGCGGGTGAGCGCGGCGGTGGCGGTACTCGTCGTGGCCGGGACGGTCGTCGCTGCGGGCCCACCGGCGTCGGCGGCGACGATCGACACCACCGCCTGGTACGTCCTCGTCGACCGCAACAGCGGCAAGGCGCTGGACGTGTCCGGCGCCTCGGCCGGTGACGGGGCGCGGATCATCCAGTGGAGCCGCACTGACGCCGCGAACCAGCAGTGGCAGTTCGTCGACTCCGGCGGCGGCCACTACCGGATCAGGTCCAGGAGCTCAGGCAAGGTCCTCGACGTGTCCGGCGCGTCGACGGCCGACGGTGCCTCGGTGGTGCAGTGGTCGGACAACAACGGGCCGAACCAGCAGTTCCGGCCCGCCGACTCGGACGGCGGCCACGTCCGGCTGATCGCCAGGCACAGCGCCAAGGCGGTGGACGTGCGCGGCGGGTCGACGGCGGACAACGCCGACATCGTCCAGAACACCGACACCGGTGCCGCCAGCCAGCAGTGGCAGCTCGTCAAGCTGTCCGGTGGCGGTGAACCGGGGGCCGGCGGCTGTGGCAAGGCACCGACCTTGCGCAACGGCACGCACACGATCCAGAGCGGCGGCAAGACCCGCAGCTTCATCCTGCGGATCCCCGACAACTACACCAACACCACCCGCTACAAGCTGATCATCGGCCTGCACTGGCGCGGTGGCACTGCCAACGACGTCGCGTCCGGTGGCAGCAGCGGTGCGGCCTGGGCCTACTACGGGCAGCAGGAGCAGTCGAACAACACCGAGGTCCTGGTCGCCCCGCAGGGACAGGGCAACGGCTGGGCCAACCCCGGCGGCGAGGACGTCACGTTCATCGACGACCTCATCCGGCGGATCGAGGGTGACCTGTGCGTCAACCCGGCGCAGCGGTTCGCCACCGGGTTCAGCTGGGGCGGCGGCATGAGCTACGCCCTCGCCTGCGCGCGGCCGACCGCGATCCGGGCGGTCGCCGTCATCTCCGGTGGTGAGATCAGCGGGTGCAGCGGTGGCACGCAGCCCGTCGCGTACTTCGGTCTGCACGGCATCAGCGACAACGTGCTGGGCATCGGCCAGGGCCGGTCGTTGCGCGACCGGTTCGTGCGCAACAACGGCTGTGCCGCCCAGAGCCCGCGGGAACCGGCGGTGGGCAGCCGCACGCACGTCACGACCACCTACTCGTGCCGGGCCGGGTACCCGGTGCAGTGGGCCGCCTACGACGGGGGCCACGCGCCCGCCGGTGGAGGGCTGCGGCTGTGACGACGGCGCCAGGACGTGGACCAAGGCCGAGATCTGGAGGTTCTTCGCCCAGTTCCAGTGACGGGTTCGCGGTGCGAGCCTGATGAGTCGAACTGTCGAACGGACCGGTGCCGGTCGTGCCACCCGTGGTACGACTGGCACCGTTCCAACGCCGCGTTTTGCCATGACCACCCATCACGGACGAAGGAGTCGTGTGATGCGCGCACCCGTGGACCGCGAGCGCGGCCGGCACGACAGCAGCCCGGCCGTGTGCAGGACCGACGGCTTCCGCACGGTCAACGACGAGTGCGGCGCCCTGCTGTACGGGATGCCCGCGATGGAGAAGGTGGTCTTCGACCACCCGGACTGCGACCCCGCCTACGAGTTCCGGATCTCCAGCCCCGGCATGGCCGCGGTCGAGGGCTACGGCCGGATCACCGACTACCGCACCGGTGAGGTCATCTCCACCTGGATCGACGGCTACGGCATCTGGGCCCGCCGGGCGTTCGCGTCCAGGGTGGACCAGGTGGTCGTGCACGAGCTGCTGCCCGCGCCCGGCCGCACGGTCGACACCACCCTGAGCGTCGGCACCGCGCTCGACGGCGTGCCGTTCACCAGCAGGGCCACGGTGAGCAACGGCTCCGGCTACCTGAACCTGCGCGGCTCCTCGCCGTCGCCCGGCGGCGTCCTGGGCTGTGAGGGCGTCACCCGCGTGGTCGCGTTCGACGGCACGATCTCGGCCAGTGGCGCCACCCTGGTCGTCATCGGTGCGACCCGGCTGTTGCTGCTCACCAAGCTGGACCGGTACGGGTCGCCGACCGGGTGGGTGCACCAGGCGCTGCGCACCGCACTGGCCGGACTGGAGGCCGACTACACGACGTTGTTCGCGCGGCACCGCGACGCCACGGGTTCGGGCGGCGATGACACGCGGCCATGACAGCTGCACCCGGACTTTCGGTGGCGATGTGACAATTGCCTGATGGAGAGCACCCAGGGCATCGAGGCGGGTTCGCCGGCCGCTGTGCTGCGCATGCTGATGGACGGCAGGCCGCGCACCCGAGCGGAGATCGTCGCGGCGACCGGCCTGGCCCGTTCCACGGTGCGGGCGAGGCTGGACCTGCTCGTGGCAGCGGGGCTGGTGACCGGCAACGGCACGGGTGAGTCCACCGGCGGGCGCCCGGCCGGCCGGTTCGGGTTCAACCCCGGCGCGCACCTCGTGCTGGCGGCCGAGGTGGGCGCCACGCATGCCACCGTCGCCGTGGCGGACCTCGGGTGCCGCCTGCTCGCCGTCGAGCAGGTCGGTCTCGACGTGGCGGACGGGCCCGCGGTGATCCTGCCGCTGCTGGTGGCGACCTGGCGGGAGCTGCTGAGCTCGGTGGACCCGGCCGAGATCGCCGGTGTCGGCATCGGGTTGCCCGGCCCGGTCGAGCACTCCACCGGGCGGCCGAACAACCCGCCGATCATGCCGGGCTGGGACGGGTTCGACGTGCCCGCGGCGATCGAGGCGGAGTTCGACGCGCCCGTGCTCGTCGACAACGAGGTCAACCTGATGGCGCTGGGCGAGCACACCGCCTCGCACCCCGACGTGCGGCACATGATCGTGGTGAAGGCGGCGACCGGCATCGGTGCCGGGCTGATCAGCAACGGCGTGCTGCACCGCGGTGCGGCGGGCGCGGCGGGCGACCTCGGCCACATCCGGGTGCCGCAGGGCGGTGAGGTGCTGTGCCGGTGCGGCAACACCGAGTGCCTGGAGGCGGTCGCCGGCGGGCCCGCACTGGCGGCGAAGCTGCGGGAGCTGGGCCTGCCCGCGCACTCCACGGCCGACGTCGTCCACCTGGTGCGGTCCGGCAACCTCGAGGCGGGCCGGGTCGTGCGGCAGGCCGGCCGGGACATCGGCGAGGTGCTCGCCGGGTGCGTGAGCATGTTCAACCCCTCGCTCGTGGTCATCGGCGGGCTGCTCGCCGAAGCGGGGGAGATGCTGCTCGCCGGGGTGCGCGAGTCGATCTACCGGCGGTCGTTGCCGCTGGCCACGGAGGACCTGAGGATCGTCGCGTCGGGCGCCGGGGTGACCGCCGGTGCGCTCGGCGCGGCGGCGATGGTCGTGCGGCACGTGCTGTCGCCGGAGGTGCTGGACGCCCGGCTGGGTGCGGTGGCTGCCGGAGCCGCCGCCGCAGAGGTCCACGGCACTTTTGGCGGATAGTCGTCATAAGTTACGCCAGAAGCGTCGCTCTTCTGCATTGACCCGGTCATATCACCGGGCCTACGTTCAGACTCATGTGGGACATTGGCGTCAACACATGGGTTTGGACGTCGCCGCTCACCGACGACGGGTTGGCCGCCCTCGCACCGAAGGTCCGCGAGTGGGGGTTCGACGTCATCGAGCTGCCGGTCGAGCAGCCGGGTGACTGGGACCCGCACCGCGCCGCCGACCTGCTGGCCGCGCTCGGCCTGCGCGCCACGGTCTGCCTCGTCATGCCACCGGGCCGCGAGCTGGTCGCCGCCGGCACCGTGCGGGAGACGCAGGACTACCTGCGGCACGTGGTCGACGTCGCGGGGGTCGTGGGCAGCCCGGTCATCGCCGGCCCCGCGTACAGCTCCGTCGGCCGCACGTGGCGCGTCGACGACCGGCCGCGGGTGTACGCGGAGCTGCGCGCGAACCTGACACCGGTGGTCGAGCACGCCGCCGCACAGGGCGTCCGCGTCGCCGTGGAGCCGTTGAACCGCTACGAGACCAGCCTGCTGAACACGGTGGAGCAGGCGCTGGAGGCCTTGGCGGGCCTGCCGGACGAGGGCTGCGGGCTGGCACTCGACACCTACCACCTCAACATCGAGGAAGCGGCGCCGGCGAAGGCGGTCCTCGCCGCCGGGTCGCGGATCGCGCACGTGCAGGTGTGCGCCAACGACCGCGGCACACCGGGCCGCGACCACCAGGACTGGCCGGCCCTGCTGGGCGCCCTCTCCGGGGCCGGCTACCGAGGAGCGCTCTGCATCGAGTCGTTCACCCCGGACAACGCCGCCATCGCCACCGCCGCCTCGATCTGGCGGCCGCTGGCCGAGTCACCGGACGCCCTCGCCGTCGAAGGCCTGGCCTTCCTGCGCGCCGCCGCCCGCACCTGTTAGCCGACCGCATCACCACCCCGGAGGAGTGGCAATGCAACGCAGAATCACGCGATTACTGTCAGTGGTGGCCGGTGTGCTGGTGGTGATGGGGCTCGTGGTGCCGATAACCCCGGCCCAAGCCCACGGCCTGCATGTCCTGTTGTTCTCGAAGACCGCCTCGGGCGCCTACCGGCACGACTCCATTCCCGCCGGCATCACGATGTTCGAGCAGCTGGCCGCCGAACGCGGCTGGGAGCTCACCAAGAGCGAGGACGCGTCGGTCTTCAACGACGCCACGCTCGCCACGTTCAACGTCGTCGTGATGCTGCAGACCTCGGGCATGGTGTGGGACACCGCCGCGCAGCGCACCGCGATGCAGACGTACATGCGCAACGGCGGTGGCGTGGTCGCGATCCACAACGCCACCGACATGAACATCGAGTCGCAGTTCCCGTGGTGGGACCAGATGCTCGGCATGACGATGACGCAGCACTCGTCGATCGTGTCCGGCACGGTGAAGGTCGCTGACCGCAAGCACCCGTCCGGAGCCGGTCTTCCTGACCGGTGGACGCGCACCGAGGAGTGGTACAACTTCACCCGCTCCGCACGCGGTGACGTGCACGTGCTCGCCACCGCGGACGAGTCGACCTACGACCCCGGGCCGTCCAGGATGGGCGTCGACCACCCGATCTCCTGGTGCCGCAACTTCGAGGGCGGCCGGGTGTGGGCCACCGGCATGGGGCACCAGGCGTCGAGCTACTCCGAACCCCTGTTCCGCCAGCACATCACCGGCGGCGTCGAGACCGCCGGTGGCACGGTGGCGGCCGACTGCGGTCCCACGGTGTGGGGCAGCTTCCAGAAGGTGCAGCTCGACAGCTCCACCATCGCGCCGAGCACGCTCGACGTCGCACCGGACGGCCGGGTGTTCTTCACCGAGTACAACGGCAACCTCAAGATCTACAAGCCGGACACCAGGAGCACGGTCGTCGCGGGCACGCTCAGCGTCTACGGCGGCGGGCAGACCTCGGAGGACGGTCTCGTCGGTCTCGCGCTCGACCCGGCGTTCGCCACGAACCGGTGGGTGTACCTGAACTACTCGCCGTCCGGGTCGCAGGAGATCGCGCGGATCTCCCGGTTCACGATGAACGGCGACCGGCTCGACACCTCGACCGAGAAGGTCCTGCTGACCCTGCCCGCGTCGCGGCGGGAGGAACCGGGCCACACCGGTGGTCAGCTCGCGTTCGGTCCGAACGGCAACCTCTACATCAGCGTCGGCGACGACACGAACCCCAACGGCGACTCGGCAGGCTACGCGCCGATCGACGAGCGCTCCGGCCGGTCGCTCTACGACGCGCAGGGCACCGCGGCCAACACCAACGACCTGCGCGGCAAGATCCTGCGGATCCACCCGGAGGCCGACGGCACCTACACGGTCCCGGCGGGCAACATGTTCGCGCCGGGCACGGCCAGGACCCGGCCGGAGATCTACGCGATGGGCTTCCGCAACGCGTTCCGCTTCAGCGTGCACCCGACCACCGGCGTGGTCTACGCGGCCGACTACGGCCCGGACGCGGGCTCGGACAACCCCAACCGCGGTCCCGCGGGCCTGGTGGAGTGGAACGTCATCAAGTCGCCCGGCAACTACGGCTGGCCGTACTGCGTGGCGAACAACATCGCCTACAACGACTGGAACTTCGCCAACAACACCTCCGGTGCCAAGTTCAACTGCGCGGCGCCGGTGAACAACTCGCCGAACAACACCGGTCTCACCACCTTGCCCGCGGCTCGCGCGGCGGACATGTGGTACGGCAACGGGTCCAACGGCAACGTGTGGCCCGAGATGGGCACCGGCGGCGAGGCACCGATGGCGTTCCCCGCCTACCAGTACAACCCGAACAACCCGTCCACCACGAAGTTCCCGGCCTACTTCGACCAGACGCCGTTCTTCGGCGAGTGGTCGCGCAACCGGATGTGGGAGTTCCGGCTCGACTCGTCCGGGAACCTGTTGAAAATCAACAACTTCCTGTCGAACATGTCCTTCGCCTCGCCGATGGACGCGAAGTTCGGCCCTGACGGGTCGATGTACCTGCTGACCTGGGGCACGGGCTGGGACGACAACAAACCGCTGCCGGGAGCCGGGTTGTGGCGCATCGACTACACCGCGTCCGGTGAGCAGAGCCCGGTCGCGCAGGCCTCGGCGACGCCGTTGTCCGGCGGCTCGCCGTTGACGGTGCGGTTCTCCAGCGCCGGGTCGAGCGACCCCGGTGGCTCCGCACTGACCTACCGGTGGGTGTTCGGCGACGGCACCACGTCGGCCGAGGCGAACCCCACGCACACCTACACCGGCCGCGGCCGGTTCACCGCCCAGCTCACCGTCACCAACGCGAAGGGCAAGACGGGCACCGCGAACGTGACGGTGACGTCGGGCAACACCGAGCCGGTCGTGCGGTTCACCGGTCCCGCGAACGGCGGGATGGTGAACTTCGGTGACACCGTCCCGTACACGGTGTCGGTGACCGACCCGGAGGACGGGACGATCGACTGCTCCAGGGTCACCGTGCAGTCGAACATGGGCCACGACTCGCACAAGCACCCGATCGGTTCACCGGCGAGCGGCTGCACGGGAACGCTGCAGACGAGCGTCGACTCCGGGCACCAGGGGCTCAACGTGCACGTCATCGGGTCGGCCGAGTACACCGACGGTGGGGCGAGCGGGGTGCCCGCGCTGACCGGCGGCGCCCAGGTCGTGCTGCAGCCCAAGCAGAAGCAGGCCGAGTTCTTCACCGGCCAGTCCGGTGTGCGGGTGGTGTCGCAGCCGGGTGCCGAGTCGGGCGCCCGGATCGGTGACATCGGCAACGGCGACTGGATCTCGTTCACCCCGGTCAGCTTCACCGGCATCAACCAGGTGTCGTTCCGGGTGTCGGCGCCGTCGGGCGGCGGCGGGACCATCGAGCTGCGGTCGGGTTCGCCGACGGGCGCGCTGGTCGCGTCGGCTCCGGTGTCGAGCACCGGCGGCTGGGACAACTACGTCAGCCTGCCCGCGGTGAACGTGACCGCGCCGTCCGGTTCCGTCGAGCTGTTCGCGGTGTTCCGCACCTCCTCGTCGACGAGCTTCGACCTCGACTCGATCACCTACGTCGGGCCGGGTGTGGGCACTGGCGGCGGTGGCGGTGGCGCGAAGGAGATCGTCGGCGCTTCCGGCAAGTGCGTCGACGTGAACGGCGCCAGCTCGACCGACGGCGCCAAGGTGCAGCTGTGGACGTGCAACGGCGGCGCCAACCAGAAGTGGACGCAGAACGGCACCACGGTGCGCGCCTTGGACAAGTGCCTCGAGGTCACCGGCAACAGCCAGACCGACGGCACGGCCGTCCGGCTGTGGACGTGCAACGGCGGGTCGGGCCAGAACTGGACCGCGCAGTCCGACGGCACGATCCGCAACGGCTCCAAGTGCCTGGACGCCAACGGCGCCGGCTCCGCGGACGGGACCCAGCTCATCATCTGGACCTGTCACAGCGGGACGAACCAGAGGTGGACCTTCCGCTAGCGGAAGGGCGGCCGGCGGCTCTCAGGTACCGCCGGCCGCCCTTCTCGCACGTCGAGGTGCGTCGAGGAGGACACGATGGGCAGAACCGTGCGGACCCGTGCGGTCAAACCGGTCGCGCGTGCCGTTCCCGCCCCGCGGTCGCAGGGGCGGGTGTGGGCGGCGTTCGTCACCGCGTTCCTGCTCGGGCTGGCGGTGGCGTTCCTGGTCGGTTCGTGGACCGGCCCGGACGCGACGCAGCAGCGGATCGCCGAGCTCGAACGCGAGGAGGCCGACCGCGACGCCGCCCAGCTCGGCCCGCTGACCGACCAGGCCAGGCAGACGCGGGACCGGTTGGCCCCGGTGCTGGCGGCGATGGCCCAGGCCGAGGCGACGCCCACCGCCGAGGTGGTGAGCGGCTGGCGGGACGTCGTGGCGGAGGTGGCTCGGACGTACGAGCAGTCGCCGTCGGCGGGCAACGGGATCAACGTGGCGCGGTCCGGAATGCGGACGGCGGTACAGCAACTGGCTGCGGCGGTGAAGACTTTCGAGCTGGCGGCCGGTCAGCAGGAACCGGGCCGCGGCGTGCTGGTGGCGTTGGCGCGGGAGCAGCGGACGCTCGCGGTGCGGACGTGGTCGGTGGCGGCCGTGCAGCTCGACGTCATCAACATCGAGGCCGGGCGCGGACATGTGCACGTGCAGCTCTCGACCGACGGGGACACCGGTGGGCTCGCGGTCGACGGTGCGCCGGAGGGGAGCGGGCGGTGACCGGTGGGAGATCTCGCGGTTGACCCGGTGCGGCTCCTGACCGAGGCACGTGCGGTGGTCGACCCGGTGCAGCGGGCGGCGGTCGACGGGCTCGGGCCCGCGTTGCGGCGGGTCGCCGGGTACCACATCGGGTGGTGGGACGCGGACGGACGGCCTGCGCGGGCGACGGGGAAGGCGTTGCGTCCCGCGCTGACGCTCGCGAGTGCTCGTGCGGCCGGCGGTGGGGTCTCGTCCGATGTGGTCGCGGCGGCCACAGCGGTCGAGCTGCTGCACGACTTCTCGCTCCTGCACGACGACGTCATGGACGGCGATGAGACGCGGCGGCACCGGCCGTCCGCGTGGGTGGCGTTCGGGACCACGGCGGCGATCCTCGCCGGGGACGCGTTGATCGGTCTCGCGCTGCGCCAGGTCCCGCCCGAGGTGGCTCGGGTGCTCGCGGACGTGCTGGTCGAGCTGTGCGAGGGGCAGTCGGCGGACGTGGCGGCGCTGTCGGCGTCGCCGGCGGACTGCCTCGTGACGGCGGAGCGCAAGACGGGTGCGTTGCTCGGTGCGGCGTGCCGGCTCGGGGCCGTGGCCGCGGGGGCCGACGAGTGCGTGGCCGAGCACCACCGCGGGTTCGGTGTGCACCTGGGGGTCGCGTTCCAGGCGGTTGACGACCTGCTCGGCATCTGGGGCGACCCGGCCAGGACCGGGAAACCGGCCCACGCCGACATCCGTGCGCGCCGCCGGTCCTTGCCCGTCGTGGCGGCGCTCGCCGCGGACTCGCCGGAGGCGCGCAGGGTGGCGCGGCTCTACGGCGAGGCCCACCGGCCGGAGGACACCGGGGGACCGGAGGAGATCGCCCGCCTCGTGGCCGAAGCCGGCGGACGGGCCTGGCGGAGGCCGAGGCGGACCGCCGGGTGCGGCAGGCGTTCGACTGCCTCCGGCAGGCGCACCCGCACCCCGCCGGCGCCGCGGAACTGCACGCACTGGCCAGGCTGGTCGTGGCGAGGGACCGCTGACGTCCTCGGCCGCACACCTCAGCCCAGCTGCTGGTCCACGACGGCGGGGGACAGGACGTGGTGGATCACCATGGCCGCCGCACCGAGCACGCCGGCCACCTCGCCGGTCCGTGACGGCACGATGCGCAGGTTTTCCGTGGCCAGCGGCAGCGAACGCCGGTAGACCGCCTCCCGCACCCCGGCCAGCAGCATCTCGCCGGCCGCGGCGAGGTCGCCGCCGACCACGATGAGCGAGGGGTTGACCATGCTGACGCACGCGGCGAGCACCTCGCCGATGGTGCGGCCGGCCTGCCGGATCGCCTGGCCCGCCTCGACGTTGCCCGCGCGGACCAGTGCGACCACGTCGGCGCTCGTGTGCGCGTCGACTCCCTTGGCACGCAGCCGGGCCGCGACCGCGGACCCGCTCGCGACGGCCTCCAGACAGCCGGAGTTGCCGCAGCCGCAGTCGGCGTCGTCGCCGTCGGGCACCCGGATGTGGCCGAGGTCCCCCGCCGCGCCGGCCGCGCCGCGGTGCAGGACGCCGTTGCTGATGAAGCCGGAGCCGATGCCGGTCGCCACCTTCACCACGATCATGTGGTCGGTGCCGGGGAACGAGTGCGCGTGCTCGCCCAGCGCCATCAGGTTGACCTCGTTGTCCACCAGCACCGGCACGCCGAACTCGGCCCGCAGGTGGCCGGGCACGTCGAAGCCGTTCCAGGTCGGCATGATCGGCGGGTTGTTCGGCCGCCCGGTGGAGTGCTCGACCGGACCGGGCAGACCGATGCCGACACCGGCGAGCGACACCGCGGACAGCCCGGCCTCGCTCACCATCTCCCGCCAGGTCCTGGCCAGCGCCCCCAGGACGCGTTCCGGGCCCGTCGCCACGTCCAGGGCGAGCCGGCGGGACGCCAGCAGGCCACCGGCGAGGTCGGTGACGGCGACCGTGGCGTGGCTGGCGCCGACGTCGGCGGCCAGGACCGTGCGCGCGCCCGCGTTGAACGCGAGCCGCCCGGCCGGCCGGCCACCGGTCGCCACCGTGATCACGCCGTCGGTGAGGAACCCCGCCCCCTGCAACGCGTCGAGCCGGGTCCGGACCGCGGCACGGGTCAGGCCCGTCTGGTTCGCCAGCTCGGCGCGGGTGCGTGGCACTCCGTCGAGCAGCAGCCGCAGCAGCTGTCCAGGAGACGCCGCAGGGGCCCAAGGTACGTCCGGCACCGGATCAGTGAACCAAATAGACGGAGTAATGGCGATGTTCATCCCGAAGACATGTGTGCTTTGGCAGTGAATCGCCAACTTTTGATTGACAGCCGCCAATAGTCGGCTCTACGTTCGCCTCATGACTGTGACCCGCGTAACACCGGGGGTGGCGGCATGACGGACGTCGTGCGGCTGGAGGGGATCGGCAAGAGCTTCTTCGGCGTGCCGGTGCTGCGCGGCGTCGACCTCGTCCTGCGGGCAGGAGAGGTCCACGCGCTGGTGGGGGAGAACGGCGCGGGCAAGTCCACCCTGCTCAAGGTGCTGGCGGGCGTGCACCGGCCGGACGAGGGCCGGGTCGTCGTCGGCGGCGAGGAGGTGTCGTTCGCCGCGCCGCGGGACGCGCAGGCCGCGGGCATCGCGATCATCCACCAGGAGCTCACGCTGCTCGAGCACCGCGGTGGCCGAGAACGTCTTCCTCGGGCGCGAACCCGTGCGCCGCGGCCAGGTGGACCGGCGCGCGATGGAGGCGGAGACCCGGCGGCTGCTCGGCTGGCTGGGCGAGGAGGGGATCGAGCCCGGCACCGAGGTGGCGCGGCTGTCCGTGGCGCGCAAGCAGGTCGTGGAGATCGTCAAGGCGCTGTCGGCGGACGCCACGGTCCTCGCGATGGACGAGCCGACCGCCGCGCTGGCCGACGGCGAGGTCGAGCTGCTGTACGGCCTGGTGCGCAGGCTGCGCGACCGCGGGATCGCCGTTCTGTACGTGTCGCACCGGATGCGCGAGGTGTTCGACCTCAGCTCGCGGATCACGGTGCTCAAGGACGGCGCGTTCGTCACCTCCGCGCCGACCGCCGAGCTGACCACCGACCAGGTCGTGCGGCACATGGTCGGCCGTCCACTCGAGACGCTCTATCCCGGGCGCGTCACCGAGCCCGGTGAGGTGCGGCTGGCGGTGCGCGCCGCGGGCAACAGCCGGGTGCGGGACCTGACGTTCGAGGTGCGGGCGGGCGAGGTCGTCGGTGTCGCCGGGCTGCAGGGCTCCGGCCGGTCCGCGATCGCGCGGGCGATCTGGGGCGTGGAGCCGTTCACCACCGGGACGCTGGAGCTCGACGGCGTGCCGACCCGCGTCACCGGTCCGCGGACGGCGGTGCGCAAGGGCATCGGCTTCGTCACCGAGGACCGCAAGGGCGAAGGGCTCGCGTTGCGGCAGTCGGTGCGGGACAACACCTTGCTGGTCCGCCGCGCGACCGCTCGGGGCGCGGCCTCCCGCCGTGACACCGACCTGCGGTCGCTCCTCGACTCGGTCGCCGTCGTCGCACGGGGTCCGCACCAGGAGGTGCGCTACCTCTCCGGCGGCAACCAGCAGAAGGTCGTGCTGGCCAGGTGGCTCGCCGTGCGGCCGCGCGTGCTGCTCGTGGACGAGCCGACCCGCGGTGTCGACGTCGGCGCGAAGCACGCGCTGTACCGGCTGTTGCGCGACCTGGCGGCGGAAGGCCTCGCGATCCTGCTGATCTCCTCCGAGCTGCCGGAGCTGATCGGGCTGAGCGACCGGATCCTCGTGATGCGCGAGGGAACTCTCGCGGGCGAGCTGCCCGCCGGTGCCGACGAGGAGACCGTGATGGGCCTGGCCACCGGCCACCTGGTCGGAGAACCCGCGTGAGCGCCGCAGGCGTGGCGGCCCGCGAGCTGCCCGTGCGGCACCGCGCGTTCGCGTTCACCCCGGTCGTGGTCGTCTACCTGGCGCTGGCGGCGTTGCTCGTCGTCGGCAGCGTGCTGGTGGCGCTCGACGGGGGAGTGCTCCTCGACCACGGCGGCGTCCTCAACATCCTCACCCGCAGCACGGTGCTCGGCCTGGTCGCGATCGGGCAGACGCTGGTGATCGTCACCGGCTCGCTCGACCTGTCCGTGGCCTACCTCGCGGGCCTGTGCTCGCTCGTCGCCGCCGAGACCATGGCGGGCAGCACGGCCATGATCGTGCCCGGCGTGCTGGCGGCGCTGGCCGTCGCGGCAGTGGTCGGACTGGTCAACGGTTTGGTGATCACCGTCCTGAAGGCGAACGCGTTCATCGCCACGCTGGGCGTCGCGCTGGTGCTGCGCGGCTATCTGGAGCACAACTACACCGGACCGGCCGGCAGCGTGCCGCGTGCGTTCCAGCACGTCGGCTACGACCGCATCGGCCCCGTCCCGGTGTCCGCGCTGCTGATGCTGGCGCTCGCGGCGGCGGCCTGGTGGTACCTGCGGCGCACCCGCACCGGCTACCACATGTACGCCGTCGGCGGTGACATCGACGTGGCCCGGCTGTCCGGGGTGCGCACCGGGCGGACGATCGTCACGGCGCACGTCGTGTGCGCCGTCATGGCCGGTCTCGCCGGGGTGTTCCTGGCCTCGCGGCTGGGTTCCGGCGCACCGTACGTCGGCACCGACGCCGGCTACGACCTGGAGTCCATCGCCGCCGTCGTGCTCGGCGGCACAGCGCTCGCGGGCGGTCGCGGCGGAGTGGCCGGGACCATCGGCGGGGTGCTGATCCTGGCCACGCTGGACACGATCTTCGACGACCTCGGGGTGAACTCGTTCTTCAAGGACGTCGTGCGCGGTGTCGTGCTCGTCGTGGCGGTGGCGCTGTACGCCCGCGGCCGGCACACGGGGAGGCAGGCGTGACCCGGCTGCGGCTCGCCGACGGCACGGCACCCGTGCTGGTCGTGCTGGTGGTCCTGCTGGCGGCACTGGCTTTCGCCGGTCCCGCGTACGCCGAGCCGAGCGGTTACCTCGCGTTGCTGAAGCGAGCGGCGCCGCTGGTGGTGCTCGCGGTGGGGCAGTACTTCGTCGTCGTGTCGGGTGGGTTCGACCTCTCGGTCGGCTCGCTCGTCACGGCCGAGGTGGTGATCGCGGCCCGGCTCGTCGACGGTGACGACGCGAACACCTCGTGGGTGATCGCGCTGCTGCTCGGCTTCGGGCTGCTGGTCGGCCTGGTCAACGGGCTGGTCACCACGAAGCTGCTGGTGCCGTCGTTCATCGTGACGCTCGGGATGCTGCTGGTCCTCGACGGTGCGGTGTTCCTGTGGACCGGTGGCGCACCGCGCGGTGCGCTGTCGCCGTCGTTCCGCGTGGCCGGCCGGGGCGGTGCCGACGTGCCACTGCTCGGGCAGGTGCCGTGGTCGGTGGTCGTCCTGCTGGTCGTGGTCGGCGCGGCGGTGTGGTTCATGCGCGGCCCGACCGGGCGCCTGCTCGTCGCGGTGGGGGACAACGAGAAGGCCGTCCGGCTCGCGGGCGGCCGGGTCGACCGGTTGCGGCTGCTCGCGTTCGTGCTGTCGGCGCTGCTCGCCACGGTCGCGGCGATCCTGCTCGCCGGGTTCGCCGGGGTCTCCGCCCAGGTCGGCCAGGGGCTCGAGTTCCGCGCCATCACCGCGGTGGTGCTCGGCGGGGTCGTGCTCGGTGGCGGCCGGGGTTCGGTGGTCGCCGCTGCCGCCGGCGCGGTGACGCTGGAAGCGCTGTTCTCCCTGTTGAACCTGCTCGGTGTGTCCGGCGCGCTGGAGTCCGCGGTGCAGGGCGTGATCATCATCGCCGCCGTGGCCTACGCCGCCCGCGGTGCCGCACTGCGCCGGTTGTTCCCGCGGCGCCGACCCACTGCGAAACCGTCCACTGTGGACAGAATCTGACCGCACCACCTGTCCCGACCACACGTCTGAGCCCCGTCGAAGAAGCCGAGGAGCAGCACATGAAGAGGAATTGGCCCGTTGTGGCACTGGCCGGTGCGTTGGCGTTGGCCGGGTGCTCCAGCGACCTTCCCGCCGACACCGGCACCGGCGGCAGCTCCGGACCGGCGAAGGCGAACGCCAAGTCGGAGTTCTTCGACCAGACCGAGTTCGCGCGCCAGCTGCGGTTCCGCACCGCCAAGGCGACCGGGCTCGACGGCCAGGACGGCACGGCCGGGCCCTGGGAGCAGGCGCTCGAACCCGAGCTCGTCGACACGGCCAAGTACGCCAAGCCCGGCGGCGGGTACCACCTCTGCTTCTCCAACGCCTCGGTCGACAACCCGTGGCGGCAGGTCGGGTTCAAGACCATGCAGGAGGAGGTGAAGCTGCACCCGGAGATCACCAAGTTCACCGTGCTGGACGCGGAGGCCAAGGACGACAAGCAGATCAGCGACATCCAGTCGCTCGCCTCCCAGGGCTGCAGCGCGCTCGTCGTCTCGCCGAACACCACCGCCACGCTCACCCCGGCGGTCGAGGCCGCGTGCGCGACGGGCGTGCCGGTGATCGTGTTCGACCGCGGCGTCAAGACGAGCTGCCCGGTCACGTTCATCCACCCGATCGGCGGGTTCGCGTTCGGTGCCGACGGCGCCGAGTTCCTCAAGGAGAAGGTGGCTCCGGGAGGCAAGGTCCTCGCGCTGCGCATCCTGCCCGGCGTGGACGTGCTGGAGCAGCGCTGGGCCGCGGCCGACGAGGTCTTCTCCGGCAGCCAGGTGAAGGTCGTCGGGGTCGAGTTCACCGACGGCGACGCCGCCAAGACCAAGAGCATCGTCAACGAGTACATCCAGCGCGAGGGCAAGATCGACGGCGTCTGGATGGACGCCGGTGCCACCGCCGTCGCCGCGGTCGAGGCGTTCCAGGACGCCGGCGTGGCCATTCCGCCGTTCGTGGGCGAGGACCAGCAGGACTTCCTGCGCATCTGGGCCGACGAGGGAATGACGGCGGTCGCCCCGACCTACCCGACCTACCAGTGGCGCACACCGGTCATCGCCGCGCTGCGCGTGCTCGGCGGCAGGCAGGTGCCGCGCGAGTGGGTGCTGCCGCAGCCGAAGGTCACCCAGGACACGCTGAAGGACTTCATCAAGCAGGACATGCCACCGCTGCACTACGCGATGTGCGGTTGTGAGCAGATGCCCGGTTACCCCGCGCCGTGGAAGTGACCGGGGTGATGAAGGCGTACGTGGAGCTGGTGCGCGCGCCGGCGGCGCTCACCGTGCTGGGCGACACCCTGATCGGTGCACGGCAACCGCTGCGGGGCAGAGGTCTGTTGCTGCCGCTGGCGTCGGTGTCGCTGTACTGGGCCGGGATGGCGCTCAACGACTGGGCGGACCGGGAGCTGGACGCGGTCGAACGGCCGGAGCGCCCGATCCCGTCCGGGCGGGTCGCACCGGACGCGGCGCTCGCGACGGCGGCGGGCCTGACCGCGCTCGGTGTCGGTCTCGCCGCGGCCGCCGGGCGCAACGCACTGCCGCTCGCCGGCCGTGTGGGCCTATGACACCGCGTTGAAGGCCACGCCCGCCGGCCCGTTCGCGATGGCCGCGTGCCGCGCGCTCGACGTCCTGCTGGGTGGGCGGGCCGTGCTGCCTGCCGGGCTGATGGCCGCGCACACCCTGGGCGTCACGGTGCTGTCGCGCGGCGAGGTGCACGGCACGTCTCCCGCCACGGCGAAGGCGGTGTTGTCGGGCACGGTCCTCACCGCGGTCGCCGCGGCCGTGTCGTCCCGGCGGATCCCCGGGATCGCGGCGGCGCTGGGCTACGCGGTGGCGGTCGGACGCGCGCAGTGGGACGTGGTCCGCGACCCCACCGCGCAGAAGGTCCGCACCGCCACGAAGGAGGGCGTCCACGGCATGGTGCTGCTGCAGTCCGCGCTCGCCGAGCACGGTGCCGCGCTGCCGGTCGTGCTGCCGCTGGCGCAGGCGCTGAGCAGGAGGGTGAGCCCGACATGACGTTCCACCTCGGCTACGGCACCAACGGGTTCAGCAACCACCGCCTCGACGACGCGCTCGCCGTGATCGCCGATCTCGGGTACACCGCCGTGGCGCTGACCCTCGACCACCACCACCTCGACCCGTTCGCCGACGACGTCACCCGGCAGACAGAACGTGTCGCCACCCGCCTGCAGCAGCTCGGTCTGCGCGTCGTGGTGGAGACCGGCGCCCGGTACCTGCTCGACCCGCGCCGCAAGCACCACCCGACGCTGGTGAGCACCGGCCAGGACCGCCGGGTCGACTTCCTGGTGCGGGCCAAGCGGATCGCGGCGGACCTCGGCGCGGACTGCGTGTCGTTCTGGTCGGGCACCGGCTCGCCGGACGACTGGGACCACCTGCGCTCGGGTGTGGCCGCGGTGCTGGAGAACGGCCCGTCCGTCCCCATCGGACTCGAACCGGAACCCGGCATGGTCGTGCAGTGGCTGGAGCAGGCGCTGCGGCTGCGCACCGAGCTCGGCGACCCCGAGCAGCTGCGGGTCACCCTCGACGTCGGCCACTGCGTCGCCGTCGAACCGCAGGACGCGGCGGCGTGCATCCGGCAGGCGGGCGAGCTGCTGGTCAACGTGCAGCTCGACGACATGCTGCCCGGCGTGCACGAGCACCTGGAGTTCGGCGACGGGCACCTCGACCTGCCCGCCACCCTCGGCGCGCTCACCGACATCGGCTACACCGGCGTCGCCGCGGTCGAGCTGCCCCGGCACAGCCACGCCGCGCCGGACGTGGCGGCCCGCGCTGCGGGCGTTGCGGGCCGCGCGGTGGCTGGCCGAGGCCGAACGGGCGGTGCGGGCCGATCCGGACGCGATCGACACCCTGTTCCCGGCCGTGGCAGGGCGGTCGGCGCGGGGAGGACGCGGCCAGGTCCGGCTGCTCACCGCGTTCGCCGAGGCGTCCGAGGACCCGGTCGACGGCCTCACCCGGCTCTACCGGTACGGCACCTCCGCCGAACGGCGCGGTGTCCTGCACGGCCTCGCCGAGCTGGGCGACCGGGCTCCCGCCGGTGTCGCGCTGGTCGAGGACGCGTTGCGCAGCAACGAGACCGGCCTGGTCGCCGCGGCGCTCGGCGCGTTCGCCACCCGGCACCTGGGCCGGCACGCGTGGCGCCACGGCGTGCTCAAGTGCCTGTTCATGGGCATCCCGCTGACCGTGGTCGACGGCCTGGACCGGCAGTCGGACCCCGAGCTGCTGCGCATGGTGGCCGCGTTCGCCGAGGAACGCCGAGCCGCCGGCCGTCCCGTGCCCGCCGACGCCCTGGCCCTGCTCGGAAAGGCTTCGTGATGCGCATCTTCGACCCGCACATCCACATGACGTCCCGCACGACCGACGACTACGAGGCCATGCGCGACGCCGGGGTGGAGGCACTCGTCGAGCCCGCGTTCTGGCTCGGCCAGCCGCGCACAAGCGTCGGGTCGTTCGTCGACTACTTCGACGCCCTGCTCGGGTGGGAACGCTTCCGCGCCGCCCAGTTCGGAATCGCCCACCACTGCGCGCTCGCGTTGAACCCCAAGGAGGCCAACGACCCGCGGTGCGTCGAGGTGCTCGACGTGCTGCCGCGCTACCTGGCCAAGGACGGCGTGGTCGCGGTCGGCGAGGTCGGCTACGACTCGATGACGCCGGAGGAGGACGACGCGTTCGCCCACCAGCTGGAACTGGCCGTGCGGCACGACCTCCCGGTGCTCGTGCACACGCCGCACCGCGACAAGCAGGCGGGCACCCGGCGGACGCTCGACGTGGTCCGCGAGTCCGGCCTGGCACCGGAGCGGGTGCTCGTCGACCACCTCAACGAGACCACCGTGCGGATGGTCGCGGACGCGGGCTGCTGGACGGGGTTCTCCGTCTACCCCGACACGAAGATGGACGAGAAGCGGATGGTCGCGCTGCTCACCGAGCACGGCACCGACCGGATGCTGGTCAACTCCGCGGCCGACTGGGGCCGCTCGGACCCGTTGAAGACCCGCAAGACCGGGCTGGCGATGCTCGACGCGGGGTTCAGCGCCGCCGACGTCGAGAAGGTGTTGTGGCACAACCCGGTTGAGTTCTACGGCCAGAGCGGCCGGCTCGCGCTCGACCCGGTGGCGGCGGGCGCGGTCGACGCGGCCACCGGCAGCTCGGTGCTGCGGGGTGAGCGGTGATCGCCTACTGCACCAACGTCCACCCGGCGCCCGACCTGTCCGGCATCCTCACGCAGCTCGACCGGTACGCGGTGCCCGTGCGGGAGGCGCTGGACGCCGACACGCTGCCGCTGGGGCTGTGGCTCCCCGCGCCGGTCGCTCGCGGTCTGACCGAGGACCGGTCCGCTCGGCGCGCCTTCGCCGCCGAACTGGCGGCGCGCGGACTGACGGTGTCGACGCTGAACGCGTTCCCGTACGGCGACTTCCACGAGGAGGTCGTCAAGCACAAGGTGTACTTCCCGACGTGGACCGACCCGCGCCGACTTGAGTACACGAAGGACTGCGCGACGGTGCTGGCCGACCTGTTGCCCGACACCGCTGGGTACGGCAGCGTCTCCACCCTGCCGCTGGCGTGGCGGGAGCCGTGGACGTTGATGGACGACGGCACCGCGGCGACGGCGCTGGCCGAGCTCACCCGGTTCCTGCGCGAGCGGCCCGACCGGCCGATCAAGCTGGCCGTCGAACCGGAACCGGGTTGTGTGCTCGACACCGTCGCCGACGCGGTCGGCTGGCTCGCCGGGCGGGTGGACCCGGAGTTCGTCGGGATCTGCCTGGACACGTGCCACCTCGCGGTGTCGTTCGCCGATCCCGTGGAGACGGTCGAGTCGATCCGCCGGGCGGGGCTCGCGGTGGTGAAGGTGCAGGCGTCGGCGGCGTTGGAGGTCGCGGAACCCGGCACCGAGGAGGGCAGGCGGGCGGTCGCGGCCTACAGCGAGCCCCGCTACCTGCACCAGGTGCGGGAGAACGCCCCCGGTGGCGTGCTGGCCGCGGACGACCTGCCGGAGGCGTTCGACGCGCTGCCCGCCGAGCACCCGTGGCGCGTGCACTTCCACGTGCCGCTGCACGCCGTTCCGCCCGCACCGCTCACGTCGACCACCGACGTGCTCGTGGCCGCGGTCGCCGCGGTGGACCCCGGTGTGCACGTCGAGGTCGAGACCTACACCTGGACCGTGCTGCCGGGCGCGGGCGACCTGGCCGACGGCATCGCGGCGGAGCTGCGGTGGGCGCACGAGCACCTGGCGGCGGGGGTGGCGCCGTGACACCGCTGGTGGTGCTGAACGTCGTCGGCATGACGCCGGCGTTGCTCGCCCACATGCCGAACCTCGCGCGGCTGGGCTGGCAGGCCGAGCTCGGCACGGTGCTGCCGGCCGTGACGTGCAGCGCGCAGGCCACGTTGCTCACCGGCCTCACCCCGGCCGGGCACGGGATCGTCGGCAACGGCTGGTACTTCCGCGACCTCGGCGAGGTCCACCTGTGGCGCCAGCACAACCGGCTCGTCGGCGGCGAGAAGCTGTGGGAGACCGCCCGCCGCCTCCGGCCCGGCTACACCGCTGCCAACATCTGCTGGTGGTACGCGATGGGCGCGTCGACCGACATCACCGTCACGCCCCGGCCGATCTACCACGCGGACGGTCGCAAGTCACCGGACTGCTACGTCCGCCCACCGCGGCTGCACGACGAGCTCGTCGGTGCCCTGGGCGAGTTCCCGTTGTTCCAGTACTGGGGTCCCACCGCGACCCTGGCGTCGAGTGAGTGGATCATCGGTGCCGCCCGGCAGGTCCTCGCCGAGCACCGCCCCGACCTGCTGCTGGTCTACGTGCCACACCTGGACTACGACCTGCAGCGGTTCGGCCCGTCCTCCCCGCAGGCGGTGAAGGCTGCGGCGGACGTGGACCGCGCGCTGGCGCCGTTGCTGGCCGATGCCGCGAACGCCACCGTGGTCGCGTTGTCGGAGTACGGGATCACCGACGCCCGCCGGCCGGTCGACATCAACCGCGCGCTGCGGGCCGCCGGGTTGCTGGAGGTCCACACGCAGGCCGGGATGGAGTACCTGGACCCGTGGACGTCCCGCGCGTTCGCGGTGGCCGACCACCAGATCGCGCACGTGTACGTCGCCGACCCGGCCGACCTGCCGCGCACACGGGCAGTGCTCGCCGAGGTGCCGGGTGTCGACGTGCTCCACGACCGCGAGGCGCAGGCGGCCGTCGGACTGGACCACGAGCGGTCCGGCGAGCTGGTCGCGGTGGCCGAGCCGGACGCCTGGTTCACCTACTACTACTGGACCGACGACGACCGTGCGCCGGACTTCGCCCGCGGTGTCGACATCCACCGCAAGCCGGGTTACGACCCGGCGGAACTGTTCTTCGACCCGGCCGACCCGCTGGCGAAGGCCAAGGCGGGCCTGAACCTGGTCCGCAAGAAGCTCGGTCTGCGGTACGCGATGAACGTCGTGCCGCTGGACCCGTCGTGCGTGCGCGGCACGCACGGCAGACCGCCCGACCGCGCGGCCGACGGGCCGGTGCTGCTGTGCTCGGACCCGATGGCACCGCCGTCGGTCGAGCGCACCGGACGCGTCGCCGCGACCGAAGTACGGAACCTGTTGCTAGCGCTGCAGGGCATGCCCGCAGAGGAGTTCAGCCGATGACCAGACCGCTCACGCCGCGCCCCACCCGGCGGGACAGCCACCTGACGGCGGTCCCCGCGGTGGGCCAGGACCACACCGTGGCCGTGGGCAAGGAACCCACGGCGGCGACCCGGCGATTGTTGCGGCTCATGGGCACCGGCGCGACCGACCGCGCGATCGCCCGCGAGCTGGACGTCAGCCTGCGCACCCTGCACCGGCGGATCGCCCGGCTGCAGTCGTTGCTGGGCGTGCAGTCCCGCTTCCAGCTCGGTGTGCTCGCCGCTGAGCTGGAGTGGCTCGTGGTGTCCCCGCCGCGCCAGGCAGTGGGGGAGTGACGGGCCCGCCCCGCCGGTTCGGTCGGCAGCGTGGTGTCGAACGACGGCGCCCTTGCGTTCGCTCCCGTTCGACACCACGCTGCCGACCATGGCCAGGATTTCCGCGCACCTGCTGACCGCGGCCAGTCTCGTCGCCGCACTGGGCACCCCCGTTCCCGCGCAGGCCGCGCCGGGTGTCAGCCTCGCCGCGGACACCCTGCTCGACGCCTCGGCGCTGTACTTCGTCTCCTACGACGGGGTGGTGAACAACAACTCGTTCCAGCAAGACGCGATCCTCACCTACCAGGGACGGCAGTACGCCACCTGGTACACCGCGAGCCGCAACGCCGTGATCGCCCGGCGGACCGTGGGTGCCGCGAGCTGGGAGAAGGTGGTGCTGCCGCACCAGCTCAGCACCAACGACTCGCACAACGTGATCTCGCTGGGCATCTCGCCGCAGGACGGCACGATCCACGTCGCGCTGGACACGCACAACACCCGGTTGTTCTACCTTCGTTCCGCCCCCGGTCTCGCGTCCGGCGCGCAACCGTGGACGGCCGCGTCGTTCGGCGCGGTGCAGCGCACGCTGGGCGGTGTGGAGCTCGGCGCGATGACCTACCCGCAGTTCGTGGTCACGCCGGAGGGCGCGCTGCAGTTCAGCTACCGCACCGGAGGCTCCGGCAACGGCGTGAACGAGCTCGCCGAGTACACCGGCGGGACCTGGCGCAAGCTGGGTGCGTGGTCGTCGGCGACCGGCAGCTACACCGGCCCCAACGGCGTCGTGTCGACCACCCGCAACATGTACCTGCACGGCCTGACCTACGACCGCGGCGGCCGGTTGCACGCCGCGTTCACCTGGCGCGAGGGCAACTCCGGCGTGCTGTGCAACCCCGGTGGCCTCACCAACCACGACACCGGCTACGTCTACAGCGACGACCGCGGCCGCACCTGGCGCAACGGTGCCGGCACCGTCGTGGGCACGACCGGCGGCACCCCGGTGGGTGTCGGCTCACCCGGCCTGGTCGCCGACTCGCTCGACCCGGACCACGGCCTGATGAACCAGGAGAGCCAGGCCGTGGACTCCTCCGGCCGGCCGCACGTGGTGATCAGCTACGTGCCCGGCCGGTTCACCCAGTGCGTCACGAGCTATGCGCAGCAGCGCACCCAGTACGGCCGCACCTTCCACGTCCACCGCGGCGCCGACGGCCGCTGGACGAAGGTGGAGGTGCCGGTCCCGCCAGGGCACACCCAGCGCACGAAGATCGTGTTCGACCGCGCCGACAACGCCTACCTGGTGATGCCGCGCGGGAGGATCGTGTCGGCCTCGCGCGCGAGCGGGTGGACGGACTGGACGACGGTGTTCGACCGGCCGTCGCTGCGGGCGTTCGGTGAGGTCAACGTGGACACGTCGCGCGTTGTGTCGCAAGGGATCCTGTCGGTGCAGTACCAGCAGACGTCGAGCGGGACGACGCCGTCACCGATCCGGGTCGCGGACTTCCGGCTGGGCTGACGGCTACGCCCGTCAGTCCAGAACGACACGTGAAGTCCACAAAGGATCTTCGGTTGTCGAACGGGTGTGGCGACGTTCTGTCAAACACCTTCGTCGCCTTGACGCTCGCTCGGCGACGCTGCTCTCATGGGCCGATGAGACTCCGGAAAGCGCTTACCACATTACGCCTGTTGACCTCTGTTCTCCTCGTGGCGGGCCTGCTGACCGCGGGTGCCGGCACCGCGCAGGCCTCCACCGCCGGGTTCAGGGGCGTCAACTGGGCCGACCAGCGGGACAACTTCGTCAACGGCGTGCTCCACCCGTCGGGGCTGAGCGCGTCGGACACCTACTCCTCGGCCGCCGCGGTCGCCGACCGGGTCGTCGGCGGGCTCTACGCCGCCACCGGGGCGAACACCGTGCGGATCCCGGTGAACGAGCCGACGGTGGCGACCTACTGGGGCACCTACACCGGTGCGATCGACATGGCGCTCACCAAGGGCAACGTGATCTTCGCGTACTGGGCGCACACCGGCGGGCGGCCGCCGAACCTGGCGGCGTTCCACCAGATGTGGGACCGGGTGATCGCCAAGTACGGCTCGCACCCCAACGCCTACTTCGAGGTCATCAACGAGCCGCACGGCTACAGCACCACCGACCTCAACAACATGTACCACGACTGGCTGAACAGGTACTCGTCCGTCCCGCGCGGCCGGGTGGTCCTCGACGGCGCCGGCCTCGCCCAGAACGTCCCCGCCGTCGGCGGCGACAGCCGGCTCAACGGCACGTTGCTCGCCGTGCACGACTACTCGTTCTTCGCGGGCTACGAGAGCGAGACCGAGTGGGCCGACCACATCGGCGGCTACATCGGTGCCTACGCGAGCCGCACCATCGCCACCGAGTGGGGTGGCGCGATGGGGCCCGGTACCAAGAACGGCGTGTACTTCGACGCGATCGACTACGGCGTTCCCAGCGGCTCGTACATGGCCGACTACGTCCGCGGGGTCAGCACCAAGCTCCGCAGCCTCGGCATGGGCAGCGTCTACTGGCCGGGCCTGCGCGACGGCGACTGGTACAGCATGACCACCCGCACCGGCAGCGGGCAGAACATCGCGCTGTCGCTGACGAACCCGTCCGGCCTCCAGCAGCTGCGCCACGCCTGGGGCCTCGGCGACGGCGGCTCCACCACCGTCGAGATCCGCAACATCGCGACCGGCTGGTACGTCGACGGCCTGGGCCGCACCACCGACGGCGCGGCCGGGCAGGGCAGCGGCGGCACCAGCACCAGCCAGCGCTGGGTCGTGGAGAACGCCGGCTCGTTCGTGCGGTTCCGCAACGTCGTCACCGGCCTGTACCTCGACGGCGCCGGCCGCACCGCCAACGGGTCCGACACCGGCCAGCGCGCGGGCAGCACCGCCACGAGCCAGCAGTGGACCGTCGTGACCGGCAAGGCCAGGGGCAACGACGTGCGCATCCGCAACCGCGCCTCCGGGCTGTACCTGGACGGGATGGGGCGCACGGCGACGGCGGCGAACCTCGGCCAGTGGGGTGACAGCAACAGCACGAACCAGCAGTGGCGAATCGTCGCCGCGGGCTGAGCACGTCGCCGAACTCGCGGTGCGGCAGTTCCTTGACGGCGGGGAACGTCTCGTGGTGACCTTGCCGCGTGGATCGAAGCGCTTCGATTTCGGGTGCCGAAGACACCGCGCTGTGGTTCCGCGCGCCGGCGGCGGTGTGGGAGGAGGCGTTGCCGCTGGGAACGGGCCGGCTGGGCGCGATGGCGTTCGGCGGTGTGAGCGGCGAGCTGTTCCAGCTCAACGACGACCGGTTGTGGTCGGGCGGACCGGCCGCCGCCGTGTCGGGGGATCCGGCGGTGGTCGGCCGGGCCCGGCAGCGTGTCCTGGCCGGTGACGCCGTCGGGGCGGAGGAGTCGCTCAAGACGGTGCAGGGGCCGGACACGGCGCGGTACCTGCCGCTCGCCGACCTGCGGCTGGAGGTGCGGGTCGGCGACGGGGAGGTGGGGGAGTACGAGCGGCGGCTCGACCTGGCGACCGGGGTGTACTCGGTGCGCTACCGGGTCGGTGGAGCGGGGGTGGTGCGGGAGGCGGTGTGCCATCCCGGGTTGCACGTGCTGGCGTGGCGGGTGCGGGTCGACCGGCCGGGCGAGGTCGGGGTGGAGGTGCGGCTCGGCAACGCCCTGGGGGCGAAGGAGTTCGCGGACGGGCAGGTCGTGGGCCTCGCCGGTGCCGCGCCAGGCGACCCTGCCGCGTTCGCCGACTCGGCCGAGTCGGCGACAGTGGCAGGCGGGGTGGGCATGGCGTACGCCGCCGCCGTCCTCGTGCACCGGGACGACGCGCACACGGTCACCCTCTACGCGGCCACCGAGGCGGGCTACCGCGGCCCGGCCTCCGAACCGGAGCGCGACCCCGTCGTGTGCGCCCGGTTCGCCACCGACCGCGTCGAACAGGCCCGCGCGCTCGGGTGGTCCCGGTTGCGCCGGGAAGCCGTTGCCGCGCACCGGGAGCCGTTCGACCGGGTCACCATCGACCTCGGTCCCGCACCGGACCTGCCCACCGGCGAACGGGTCGCGGCCCCCGACCCGGCCTTGTCGGCACTGCTGTTCCGGTTCGGGCGGTACCTGCTGATCACGAGCTCACGGCCGGGCACCCTGCCCGCCAACCTGCAGGGCGTGTGGAACCCGCACGTCGACCCGCCGTGGCGCGGCAACTACACCCTCAACATCAACCTGCAGATGAACTACTGGCCGGTCGAGGTCACCGGTCTGCCCGAGTGCCACGAGCCGCTGCTGGAGTTCGTCGAACGCCTTGCCGCGCAGGGCGAGCACGTTGCACGTGAGCTGTACGGCGCACCGGGCTGGACGGCGCACCACAACAGCGACCCGTGGTGCCTCGCCACCCCGGTCGGGGCCGGCACGGGGGATCCGGCGTGGGCGAACTGGCCGATGGCCGGGGCGTGGCTCGCACTGCACCTGTGGGAGCACTTCGAGTTCGGCGGCGACCGGGGGTGGTTGCGCGCTGAGGCGTGGCCGGTGCTGCGCGGCGCCGCCGAGTTCTGCGCGGCCTGGCTCGTCGACCACGACGGCGTGCTCACCACCGCGCCGTCGACGTCACCGGAGAACCACTACCTCGACACCGCCGGGCGCCCGGTCGCGGTCGGTGTCGGATCCACAATGGACCTCACGCTCATCGCTGAGCTCTTCGCCCGTCTCGTTGCCGCTGCCGAGGTGCTCGAAGCCGAGGACGAGGTCGTCGCCAGGGCAAGGGAACTGTTGCCACGACTGCCATCCCCGCCGATCGGCAGCCGTGGTCAGCTGCTGGAGTGGGCCGACGAACTGCCGGACGCCGAACCCGGCCACCGGCACGTGTCCCACCTCGTCGGCCTGTACCCCGGCAGCCGGATCGACGTGCACGGCACACCCGAGCTCGCCGCGGCAGCCAGGCAGGCGTTGCTGGACCGGGGTGACGCGGGCACCGGGTGGTCTCTCGCGTGGAAGACGGCGCTGTGGGCCCGGCTGGGCGATGGTGAACGGGCCGGTGAGCTGCTGCGGTTGTTCCTGACCAACGTCACGGCGAAGAGCGGCGGTGGCGTCTACCGGAACCTGTTCTGCGCCCACCCGCCGTTCCAGATCGACGGCAACTTCGGCATCACGGCCGCCATCGCCGAGATGCTCCTGCAGAGCCACGCGGACGAGCTGCGGGTGCTGCCCGCCCTGCCACCGAGCTGGCGGCGCGGTGAGGTGCGCGGACTGCGCGCCCACGGTGGCCTCACCGTCGACATCGCCTGGGACGAAGGGGAACTGACCGAGTTGGTGGTGCACGGCAACATGGTGCGAACGGTCGCGGTGCGGTACCGCGACCGCCTCTTCCGCCAGCAGGTGATCAGACGACCGAGCAGGCGTGCCCGTTGAGGCTGAACGCACGCGGGGAGGCGCTGGAACCACTGCTGTTCGCCGTGAAGCCGGTCAGCACCGACTCGCCGCGCGGGATCGTCCGGTTGCAGGACAGGGCGGTCGCGGAGACGTCCGCGCCTGCCTGCCGGTGCGTCACGTTCCACATCTCCGTCACCGTCTGGCCGTTGGCGAACTTCCACTGCAACGTCCAGCCGGTGACGTCGGTCGTGCCGGTGTTGCGGATCGTGACGTCGGTGCGGAACCCGCCGGGCCAGGAGTGGGTGACGCGGTACTCGACCGAGCAGCCGGTCACCGCTCGCGGCGCGGGCGCCGTGGTCGTGGCCGGGACCGGTGCCGGCGGCGGATCCCGGGTGTTCGGCAGGACGCAGGGCGGTCCCCACCGGCCGAGCCGCTTCGCCGACGCGGACGCCTCGGCCTCGTGCAACGCGCGGTCGTCCCCCGCCTCGCTGCGCACCATGCCGAGCTCGACGGCCAGCACCGCGTGGTCCGTGCCGTCGGCCAGCCGCAGTGACCCGGCCGCCGTCGGTTCGACCGGCTTCTCGAGCAGCACGGTCCGCGCGAACGCGGTGGCGGCGTCCGCCCAGCACCCGTCGGGCGCGGCCAGACCCTTGACCTGGACCTCCTCGCCGTCGGAGAGCTGGACGGTCCGCACGTCCACGACCTCCTGGACGGTCCTGCCCAGCTCCTCCTCGTCCGGCGGCTCGACGATGGGCACGTCCGCCTGCGACGGTTGGGCCGGGGGAGGCGGACGGTCGTCGCCGCTGCACGCGCTCGCGGCGCCGGCAAGCAGGACGACGGTGGCGAGCAGCCAGCCGAGGGGGTCCGTGCGGACAACGCCCAGAAGTCTTCTCATCGTTCCCCTGCGCCAAGAGCGATCGGGATCGAGAGGTCACGACGTCGGCGGCGATGCGGAAGATCTTTCCCGTGATCGGAACGCACCGTCCACATTCGACACATTCGGCTCGGGCACCGTCGAACGCGCGGGGGAGTCGCCGTCAGAGCGCGGCGGTGCTCCCGCGATCGGTGAGCCGCGGCTGCAGCAGGCGCACCTCCGGCGCGTGGTCGTGCGCGAGCCGGGTCATCACCATCTCGACCGCGATCACGCCCAGCTCCTGCGCGGGGACGGCGATCGACGTGAGCGGGACGGGCAGGTCCCGCGCGAGGTCGTCCGGGCACAGCGTGATCACCGACAGGTCGCCGGGCACGTCCAGCGAGCGGCGGCGCAGCTCGAGCAGCAGCTGGCCGAGGATCGCCTCGTTGTGCACGACCAGGCCGGTGGTGCCGCGGTCGGGGTGCAGCACCTCGTCCAGGCACGCCGCGACCGAGTCGTAGCCGGGCGCGCAGGAGTGCACCGACGCGGGCAGGTTCCGCCTGGTGGTCTCGCCCTGGAACCCGGCGAGCAGCCGGGCGGCGTAGCTGGTGCCGCGCTCGTAGACCGACGGGTGCGAGCCGATCAACGCGATCGAGCGGTGGCCGCGGTCGGCCAGGTGCGCGGCCATCTGCCTGCCCGCGGTGGTGAAGTCGAGGTCGACGCAGCTGAGGCCCTCGTGGTCGTCGGGCATGCCGATCAGCACCACCGGGGCGTCGACCGCGCGCAGCTCCGGCACCCGCGGGTCGGCGCTCTCGACGTCCATCATGATGACCGCGTCCGCCATGGACCGCGCCGTGACGCGGTGGGCCTCGCCCGGGCCGGCCTCCTTGGTCAGCAGCAGCACGTCGTAGTCGTAGCCGCGGGCGGACGCGACGATCGACGACACGAACTGCATGATCACCGGCATGTTCTGGTCGGATCTCAGCGGGACGACCAGGCCGAGCACCTGGGACCGGTTCGACGCGAGTGCGCGCGCACCGGCGTTCGGGTGGTAGCCCAGCGCGACGATGCTCTGCTCGACCCGCCGCTTGGTCTCCTCGGAGATGCTGCGCTTCCCGCTGAGCACGTACGACACCGTGCTCATCGAGACGCCTGCGTGGCGGGCGACCTCTTTGATGGTGATCATGCCCGCCCTCCGGGTCGCCGCGAGTGTGGCGATCATCGTAGTGCGCCGCGAACGGCGCCGCGCACGCGTGCGACGGCTTCGGTGTGGCCGCGCCGGCACGGGCGGGCCGTCGAAGGCCTGCCACCATTCGTCGAAACCGTCGAACGGATGTCGTTCTCTTGACGCCCTCGTTTCGACTGTGCCACGGTGCTGAATTACGTTCGAAGCGCTTCGATTTTGCGGAGGTGACGGCGTGGTCACCATTGTCGACGTGGCGAGGCACGCGGGAGTCGCGCCCAGCACGGTTTCCTACGTGCTGACCGGCAACCGTCCGGTCTCGGCGGGCACCAGGGTGCGGGTGCGGGAGAGCATCCAGTTGCTGGGCTACCACCCGCACGCGGGTGCGCGGGCGCTGGCGAGCAGCCGGTCGAACGTGATCGGCCTGGTGCTGCCACTACGCGAGGGGGTGCAGCTGCCGGTGGTCATGCGGTTCGTCACCTCGGTCGTCACCGCCGCGCGCCGGCACGACATGGACGTGCTGCTGGTGACCGCCGACCAGGGAGCGGCCGGGCTGCGGCGGCTGGCGCACTGCGCGCGGGTCGACGGGTGCGTGATGATGGACGTCGGGCTGGACGACGAACGGCTCCCGGTGCTGCGCGAGCTCGGCCGCCCGGCCGTCCTGCTCGGGCACCCGGCCGCGGTCAAGGGCTTGACCTGCGTCGACCTCGACTTCGAGGCGGCGGGCGCGCGGTGTGTCGACCACCTGGCCGAGCTCGGCCACCGCAGCATCGGGTTCCTCGGCGCGTCGAGCGCGGTCTACGCGCGCAACACCGGCTTCGCGCAACGGACGCTGGCCGGCTTCAGCTCCGCGGCGATGCGGCGCGGTGTCGCGTCGACCGCGATGCCGGCCGAGCCGCGGTACGACTCCGTGCAGGCGGTGGTCGGCACGCTGTTGCGCGAGCTGCCCAGGATGACCGCGCTGGTCGTGCACAACGAGGCGGTGCTCGGCTGGGTGCTCGAATGCCTGCGCGCCGAGGGCAGGCGGGTGCCCGACGACGTGGCCGTGGTGGCGATCTGCCCGGACGAGCTCGCGGAACGGCTGCGGCTCACCTCGGTCCAGCTCCCGGCCGAGGCGCTGGGGCGGCGGGCGGTCGAGCTGCTGGTCGCCCAGCTGAACGGTCAGCAGACGCCACCGCTGACGCTGCTCGAGCCCAACCTGTCCGTGCGCACCGGACCGCACCGGTGAGCTGATCCGAGATGGTTTTGCCACAAATGCAGTCGAATTGTTTCGCGTAGTTGTGTTCGATCGGTTCGATGTTAGCTTCGTGGTGAACCGCTTCGACACCAGCGGTGCGAATTCCGTTCAACGAAGTGCGGAAGGAACCGGACATGCACAGGAAAGCGCGTTATGTGGTTCTCGCGGTCGTCGCCGCTCTGACGATGTCGCTGGTGACCGGCACGGCGCTCGCCGCGGCGTGGAGCTCCACGGACCGGTGGGGCACCTGGTCGAACGGCGGCTACACGGTCCGCAACAACGTGTGGGGCAACGGGCACGGGCCGCAGACCGTGTGGGCCAACTCCTACAGCAACTGGGGCGTGTGGTCGAACCAACCGAACACCGGTGGGGTGAAGTCGTACCCGCACTCGGAGAAGATGGTGAACCGCAGGCTCAGCTCGCTCGGCAGCCTGCGCAGCAGCTTCAACGTCACGTACCCGAACGCCGGCTCGTACACCACCGCGTACGACATCTGGGCCGACAACCACTCCTACGAGATCATGTTGTGGATGAACAAGGTCGGCAACGTCGGCCCGATCGGCTCGTGGCAGGCCTCCGCCACGGTGGGCGGCCACAGCTGGAACGTCCACCGCGGTTCCAACGGCTCGAACGCGGTGTTCTCGTTCGTCCGCACGTCCAACACCGGGTCCGGCACGGTCGACATCAAGGCCGTCATGGACTGGATCCGCGGCCGCGGCTGGTTCGGTGACGTGACGGTGGGCGCCGTGCAGTTCGGCTACGAGATCACCTCGTCCAGCGGTGGCCTGAACTTCACCACCAACAGCTACTCGGTGTCCGCCGGCTGATCGCCGGACCGCCACCCGGCGTCGGGTACGAGTCCGCGCTCGTGCAGCCACTCCAGCTGCACGGCGGAGTTGGAGCCGTACCCGCCGCCGTGGTCGGCGAACTGCCACACCGTCATCGTCTTGTCCACGCCGGAGTAGTGGTTGAACGCCGCGTACACGGTGGACGGCGGGCAGACCGGATCCATCAGCGCGACGCTGAACAACGCGGGCGCGGTGGCCCGGCGGGCGAAGTGGACGCCGTCGAAGTAGGACAGCGTGGCGAACGCCGGGTCGACGCGGTGCCGGCTGTGCCAGCGCAGGTACTCCGCCAACTCCGGGTACGGGCCCTCGGCGGTGATGTCGACCGCGCGCCGGAAGTGGCACAGGAACGGCACGTCCGGCATCGCCGCCGCCACCCGGTCGCGCAGGAGCCCGGCCACGGCGATCGTCAGGCCACCGCCCTGGCTCCCGCCCGCCACGACCACCCGGCGCGGGTCCACTCCCGGCAGCTCGGCCAGCGCGTCCACGGCGCGGGCGCAGTCGGTCATCAGCCGCCGGTAGTAGTAGCCGTCCGGGGAGTCGATGCCGCGGGTCATGAAACCCTTCGCCCACTGGGTACCACCGCCCGCGTCGGGGTCGGGGGTGTCATGGCCCTGGCCGCGGCTGTCGACGACGAGCTGGGCGTAGCCGGCGGACGGGAAGAGCAGGTGGTCGGTGGGCAGGCCGCGACCGCAGCTGTAGCCGAGGTAGGTGACGACGACGGGCAGCGGGCCGTCGGCGGCACGCGGGCGCAGCAGCCAGGCCGCGACCGGTTCGCCGTTCCAGCCGGGGAAGCGGACGTCGTACGCCTCCACGGTGCGCAGCCGGTACCGCCCGGTCACGCGCTCCGCCGTCACCGGGCCGCCGTGCGAGCGCGCCTCGCCCAGCGTGCGGTCCCAGAACGCGTCGAAGTCCGGCGGGGCCGGCAGCTCCGGGTGGTACCCGGTGAGCTCGTCGAGGGACAGGTCCGTCAGCGGCATCGCAGCTCCTCAAAGGGGGAACGTGGTGGCCCGTCTCCCGCCGAGCGACGGGCCACCGGCATCAGTCGGCCGAACCGAAGCGGAACGCGGTCAGCCGGAACGAACCGTGCAACGTCACCCGCAGATCCTGGACGCCGACCACGGGGGCGGGCAACGCCGCCGTCACCGTCGTCCACCGGTAGCGGTCACCGGTGTCCGGCACGGGGATCTCCGCGAGCAGTCCCCCGTCCGTCCAGAACGCCACGCGGGCCGCCGGATCGTTCCCCTCCGCCGACACCTCCGCCTCGACGCGGACCGCGCCGGAGAGGTCGGTCGACCGGAACCACAGGGTCGCCGGCGCACCGGCCGGGGTGACCGCGTCACCGGTGGTGCGGGTCGCGTCCACGAGGGACGCGCTGTCGTAGTCGTCGAAGTCCACCGCGAGCACCCGGCGGTCGACACCGGCGCGCGGTGCGGGCGGCGGGCCGGCCACCGTGAGCGGCGCGGTGAGCACGACGTCCTCCGCGGACCGGGCGACGAGCAGCTCGTAGGTGCCGGGGTCGGTGGCGAACGCGCCGGTCGTGACGTCCCAGTGGGCCAGGTGCTCGCTGGACAGCCGGAACGACAGCACACGGCTTTCGCCCGGTGCCAGCACGACCTTGCGGAAGTCGGCGAGCCGCAACCGCGGTGCCTCGTACCGCGCGTCGAGTGCGCGGACGTAGAGCTGGACGACCTCGCTGCCGGTCCGGGCACCGGTGTTGGCCAGCGTCACCGAGACGTCGACAGCGCTGTTCGCGGTGATCACGCCCGCGGACAGGAACAGGTCGCGGTGCTCGAACCGCGTGTAGGACAGGCCGTGGCCGAACGGGTACAACGGCGCGGCCCGGTGGTACTGGTAGGTCCAGCCCGCCTTGATCACGTCGTAGTCGAGCGGGTGCGGCAGCTCATCGTCCCCGCGGTACCAGGTCTGCGGCAGCCGTCCGGCGGGCTCCGCCTCACCGAGCAGCACGGCGGCGACCGCGCGGCCCGTCTCCTGCCCGCCGTGGGACGTCCACACCACGGCGGGCAGGTGCTCGTCAGCCCAGTCGAGGGCGTAGGGGTAGCTGCTCATCACGACCAGCACGGTGTCCCTGCGGACCCCGGCAACGCTGCGCAGCAACGACTCCTGCGGCTCCGGCAGCGCGATGCCGGCGCGGTCCCGGGTCTCGCGGCCGCCGATCAGCGGCTGGTTGCCCAGCACCACCACGGCGACATCCGCCGACAACGCCGCGGCGACCGCGTCCGCGGTGCCGTCGCACAGCACCTCGCGTTCCCAGCGCTCGGCGGCGTCCGGCGTCTCCGCGGTGACGGTGACGCGGCCGTCGACCGGGTCGACGACGGCGTACCGGTCGGTCAGGACGCTCTGCAGCAGCACGGAACCGTCAACGGGAACAAGGCGGAACGTCTCACCGACGTCCCAGCTCTTGATCTGGTCCTGGTCCGCGGCGAGCGACCCGTCGGCGCGCTTGAGGCTCAGGTAGCGCCGGGTCTCCGCAGACCGCAGGGTCAGCACGCCGTCGCCCCAGTCGAGCACGTCGAACGCCGTCTTGCCGAGCAGCTCGCCGGTGGTGCGCGAGCGCAGCGCGACCCGGTCGGCGCCGTCCGCGACGACCACCTCCCCGCCGTACGAGCCCAGCACCGCCGAAAGCCCGTCGGCCACCGTGACCTGGTACGGGAAGGTGCCGCTGTACCAGTCCTCGCACAGCGTGCCGGCGAACGGCCCGATGACGGCGACGCGCCGTGTGGTGGTCGCGTCGATCGGCAGCAAACCGGTGTTGCGCAACAACGTCACCGACTCCGTCGCCGACCGCAACGCGAGCGCGCGGTGCTCGGGGCAGTCGATCACCTCAGGACCGGTCGCGGTGTAGGGGTCGAGCTCCGGGTCGAACTCGCCCAGGCGGAAGCGGAGCTCCAGCTGCCTGCGCACCGCGCGGTCCACATCGGACTGGTCGATCAGCCCGCGCCGCAACGCCTCGCGCAACCGGCCGACGGGGGTCGCGCTGTCCTGGCCGTGATCGGTGAAGCTGTCGATGCCCGCCTTCAGCGCGGCGGCGTGGGACTCGGCGTGGTCGTCGAAGTAGTGCTCCGGGTCGACCAGGTTGGACGGTGCCTCGGCGTCGCTCACCACGAACAGCTCGCGGCCGGTCGGTTCCGCCCAGCGGCGCAGCTCGTCCCGCATCAGCGGGCTCACGTGGCACGGGCGGCCGTTGACCAGGTTGTAACCGGCCATCGCGCCGGTGGCGGCACCGGAGGCGACCACCGGCCGGAACGCCGCCAGGTCGTACTCCTGCAGCACGCGGGGGCGCAGGCCGGAGGACGTGGTGCAGCGGTCGTCCTCGTTGTTGTAGGCCAGGAAGTGCTTCAGCACGGGTGCCGTGCGCAGGAATCGGTGGTGGTCGCCCGCCAGACCGCGGCAGAACGCCGTCCCGAGCCGCGCGGTGTGCAGCGGGTCCTCGGAGTAGCCCTCCTCGTTGCGACCCCAGCGGGGATCGCGCAGCAGGTTCAGCACCGGCGCCCACGCCTGCAGGCTGTTCCTGCCCGTGCCGACCGCGGTCGGGCGGTGGTAGTGGAACGCCCGCAGCTCCACCGCGGTGGCCTCGGCGACGCGGTGCACCAGCTCCTCGTCCCACGTCGCACCCAGTCCCACGGCCTGCGGGAACACCGTGGCCGTCCCGAGCCAGGCGACGCCGTGCAACGCCTCCGTCCCGGTGCGGAACGCGGCCAGCCCGAGTCGGGGCACGGCCGGCGAGTACTGGTGCAGCATCGCGAGCCGTTCGTCGGGTGTGAGGCGCCCGAGCAGGTCGTCGACGCGCTTGCGCGTCGGCAGGGACGGGTCGCGGAACGGCAGCCGGTCGACGGCGGGCACGGCCTCGAAAACCACGTGGTGACCCCTCAGGTTGGAGCGTGCAGTGAAGCGTTTCGACGGTGGCACGCTGGGGTTTCTGCTGTCAACGGTCTTGTTTCGTGCGATCTGCGTCACTACTGTGCCGGGCATCTGTTTAAGCGCTTCGACACTTCGACGACGAAGGATCGGAACCGTCATGGGCATCGAGTTGAACCGCAGGACCTTCTTGAGCGCCGCCGTCTCGGCGGCCGGTCTCGCCGCGATGGGGCCGCTGCTGTCCGGCTGCGGGGGCAGCGCGGCGCAGCGCGCGGGGGTGAACTCCGGAACCGGGCTCGACGCCGCGTTGCCCGCCTACGTGCCGAACACGGCGATCAGGCCGGACATCCCGTCCGTGGCGGGCGGTCCCGACGTGCTGACGAAGCCCGGGTTCCTCGGCTACCCGGCCGACCGGGTCGCGACCGTGTCCGGCGTGCCCGGCAAGGGGGGCCGGTACTCGGCGGTGACGCCGCTGTGGGGCACCATCCCGCCCGCGGACAACTCCTTCTACCGGGCCATGAACTCCGCCCTGGGCGTCGAGCTCGACATGAAGCCGGCCGACGGCAACACCTACAACACCATCGTCTCGACGATGACCGCCGCGAAGAAGCTGCCCGACTGGATCCAGCTGCCCGCCTGGTGGAACCCGAACTTCAACACCGGCGGCCTGGCCGGCAGCCAGCTGGCCGACCTCACCCCGTTCCTGGCCGGTGACAAGGTCGAGAAGTACCCGAACCTCGCGGTCATCCCCACCGCGGCCTGGCGGGCCGGTGCCTGGGGCGACAAGCTCTACGGGATCCCCTGCTTCTCCTCGGGTTTCGAGATCGCGGGCACCACCTTCTACCGGCGCGACGTGCTGGAGGCCAGGGGCATCACCGCCGACCAGGTCAAGTCCGCCGACGACCTGATGGACCTGGGCAAGGAGCTGACCGACGCGAAAGCGGGAGTGTGGGCGTTCGACGACGTCTGGACCTACCTCTTCACCACCTTCGGCACGCCGCTGAAGTGGAAGGTGGACAACGGGAAGCTCGTCCACAAGTACGAGACCGAGGAGTTCTTCGCCGCCCTCGACTGGCACCACCGCCTGGCGACCGCGGGCTACGTCCACCCCGACGCACTGGCCGGTGACTCCGCCGGCACGACCCGCTTCTACGCGGGCAAGGTGCTGATCGCCGGTAACGGCATGGGAGCGTGGAACCTCGCCGACCACCAGTCCGGCCGGGCCGCCAACCCGAACTACCGGCGCGGCGCGTTCAACGTCATCGCCGCCGACGGCAAGAGCGGGCCGCGCGTCGACATGGGCCCGTCCACCAGCGTCCTCAGCTACCTCAACGCCTCGCTGAAGCCCGAGCAGGTCGAGGAGCTGCTGGCCGTCGCGAACTACCTCGCCGCTCCGTTCGGCTCCGCCGAGTACACGATGGTCAACTTCGGCGTCGAGGGCACCCACTTCACGATGGCCGACGGCGTGCCGACGCCCACCGAGGCCGGCAAGAAGGAGGTCCAGGCGCAGACCTACCCGTTCCTGGCCTCGTCGCCGGCCGTGGTCAGCAACCCCACCGGCGACGTCGTCACCAGGGACCTGACCGCCTGGCAGAGCGCGAACGTGCAGACGCTCGCCAAGCCGGTGTTCTGGAGCATGAACGTCAGCATGCCGCAGGCCCAGGCCACCGCGGAGGCCGCCCAGGCCGTCGAGGACACCGTCAAGGACTGCTACCGCGGCAAGAAGAAGGTCCAGGACGTCAGGGACGCCGTCGCGACCTGGAAGACCAGCGGCGGTGGTGACCGGTTGATCGCGTGGATGGACGAGAACGTCCTCCAGAAGCACGGAACCGGGCAGTGACCACACTCGGGTCGCGCCACCGGACCCGGCCGGCGCGGCTGGGCTGGCGGGCCAGGTTGCTGCGGGACCGCTCGCTGGTCCTGATGACGCTGCCCGCGGTGCTGTTGTTGCTGGTGTTCAACTACGTGCCGCTGTTCGGCCTCGTCACCGCGTTCCAGGAGTACGACCCGCTCTCCGGTGTCTCCGGCAGCCCGTGGGTCGGGTTCTACCAGTTCGAAAGGCTCTTCGGAGACCCGTTGTTCTGGGGCGCGGTGCGCAACACCCTCTGCCTCAGCTCCGTCCAGCTGATCCTGTTCTTCCCGGTGCCGATCGCGCTGGCACTGCTGCTGAACTCCGTGCTGAGCGAACGGATCCGCAACTTCATCCAGTCCGTGGTCTACCTGCCGCACTTCTTCTCGTGGGTGCTCGCGATCACGATCTTCCAGCAGATGCTCGGCGGCGCCGGTGTGCTCAACCAGTTCCTGCGCAACAACGACATCGCCACCTGGGACGTCATGACGAACCCGGACACCTTCGCGTTGCTGGTCACCGCGCAGGTGGTCTGGAAGGAGGCCGGCTGGGGCATCATCGTGTTCCTGGCCGCGCTCGCCGCGATCAACACCGACCTCTACGAGGCGGCCGCGGCCGACGGCGCCGGGCGGTGGCGGCGGTTGTGGCACATCACGCTGCCAGGCCTGCGCGGCGTGATCGTGCTGATGCTGGTGCTGCGCCTGGGCAACGCGCTCACCGTCGGGTTCGAGCAGTTCCTGATCCAGCGGTACGCGGTCGGCCACGACACGGCGGACGTGCTGGACACCTTCTCGTTCTACTTCGGCATCGCCACCAACGACTACAGCTACGGCGCGGCGGCGGGGCTGTTCAAGAGCATGATCTCGCTGTTGCTCATCTGGGGTGCGAACAAGCTGGCGCACGCCTTCGGCGAAGACGGTTGTACCGGAGATGACACTCGCGATCGAACGCACCAGCGGCGACACGGCCGTGAAACCCCCTGCCCCCCAAGCGGTCCGCAGGAGGCGCAAGAACGAGCGCCCGGTCTGGGAGGAACCACCGACCCCCGCCGGGCAGGCCGCCAAGGGCATCACGCTGGGCGGGGTGCTGCTCGTCATGCTGGTGCCGCTGTGGATCGTCGTGCTCACCAGCCTGTCCACCCAGGGCGCGGTGAACAGGGCCGGTGGCCTGGTGGTCTGGCCGGACGGCCTGACCCTGGAGACCTACCGGGTGATGCTGTCGGACTCGACCGTCCGCACGGCGTTGCTGGTGAGCCTCGGCATCACGCTGGTCGGCACCGCCGTGTCGATGGTGGTCTCGGTGCTGTGCGCCTACGGCCTGTCCCGGTCGCGGTCGTTCGGGCACCGGTTCCTGCTGTCGCTGCTGATCGTCACGATGTTCGTCAACGGCGGCCTGATCCCGACGTTCCTCGTCGTCACCGGCCTCGGCGGGTACGGGCAGCTGTGGTCGCTGATCTTGCCGAGCGCGGTGTCGGTGTTCAACATCCTGATCCTGCGGGCGTTCTACTCCAGCACCTCGGCCGACCTGATCGAGGCCGCCCGGATCGACGGCGCGGGGGAGTGGCGGATCCTGTGGTCCATCGTGCTGCCGACCTCGCGGGCGGTGACCGCAGTGATGGCGCTGTTCTACGGCGTCGGCTACTGGAACTCGTTCTTCAACGTGATGCTGTACATGCCCACGGACAGCGAGAAGTGGCCGTTGCAGTACGTGCTCTACACGTACGTCAGCCGCGGCAACGGGATGCCCGGCTCGGTCAACAACGGCTTCGGTGACGCGCTGTCGCTGACCGCGCCGCTGTCGCTGCAGATGGCCGTGGTCGTGCTGACGCTCGTGCCGTTGCTCGTCGTCTACCCGTTCGTGCAGAAGCACTTCCGCACGGGTGTCCTGACCGGTGCTATCAAGGGCTGAGGACTCATGGTGACCATTGCCGACGTGGCCAGGCATGCGGGCGTGTCGTCCAGCACGGTGAGCTACGTGCTGAGCGGCAAGCGCGCGATCTCCGAAGAGACCCGGAACCGGGTGCGCAACGCCGTGCAGCAGCTGGGCTACCACCCCCATGCCGGTGCACGGGCGCTGGCCGCACGGCGGTCGCACATCATCGCGTTGATGGTGCCGCTGCGCACCGACGTCTACGTGCCGGTGATGATGGAGATCGCGATCGCGGTGACGGTGGCCGCGCGTCAGCACGGCTACGACGTTCTGCTGATCACCAACGACGAGGGCCCGGACGGGGTGCGCAGGATCGGCGCCAGCGGCCTGGCCGACGGCGTGATCGTGATGGACGTCGAGATGGACGACGAACGCATCCCGGTGCTGCGCGCCCAGGGCACCCAGGCCACGCTGATGGGCCTGCCGGCCGACACCCGCGGACTGTCCTGTGTGGACCACGACTTCGTGGCCGCCGGCGCGCAGTGCGCGGACCACCTCGCGGACCTGGGGCACCGCGAGATCGCCTTCATCGGTTACGGTTCCGGCGTCTACCACCGGCACGCCGCGTACGCCGAGCGGACGCTCGCCGGGTTCCGCGACCGGGCCGAGCAGCGCGGGGTGCGGTTCCTGCACCGCTCCTGCGAGGGCACCTACGAGAGCACGGCCGGCACGCTGGCCCGCATCCTCGCCGACCGGCCGGCGACCACCGGGTTCGTGGTGCAGAACGAGGGCGCGATCGGCCCGCTGCTCACGTTGCTGCGCACCAGCGGGCGGACCGTGCCCGAGGACGCGTCGGTGATCGCGCTGTGCCAGGACCAGCTCGCCGAGCAGTTCGCGCCGCGGCTGACCGCGGTGACCGGGTCGGCGCAGGAGCTCGGCCGGGTCGCGGTCGAGCAGGTGATGCGCCGGTTGTCCGCGGTGAACGACGGTGGCCGCCCGGTCGACGACATGGTCCTGCTGACGCCGACGCTGACGGTGCGGGAGAGCACGGGACCCGCACCACGCCCGGCCTGACCGGACGTCGACGCGCCCACCGCAGGCTCGCCCTGACGGAACACGCCCCGACCGCATCCCCACGCCTTGACCGCCGCCCCGACCCGGCCGCCCCCTCCGGCCGCGCGCACCGACCGCACGCCCGACCTTCTCCGCCTCACCCACGAACGCGAGGGAGCTCCCGCATGCCCACACACTTCCGAGATCTCGGCACCGCACTGGAATGGCGGGCCAGGGGCGAGACCGTGCGCGTCGAGGCCTGGGGCCCGGACGCCGTCCGGGTCAGGGCCACCCCGGGCGGACCGCTGCTCGACGACCTGCCGGGCGCGTTGCTGGACACCCCGCCGGCGGGCGGCGCGGTGGAGGTGAAGATCGCCGAACACCAGGCCACCCTGGTCAACGGCAGGATCACGGTCAGGGTGGACGCGCACACCGAGGGGCAGCTGACCCCCGAGCTGGGCGCGTCGGCGGGCTCGCTCACGTTCCTGCGCACCGAGGACGGCAGCGAGCTGCTCGCCGAACAGCCCGCGCACTTCTGGTGGCCGGGACCGCGGCTCGCGACCGCGACCGGCAACGGGTACCACCGGCTCGAGCAACGGTTCCGCGCCTACCCCGGCGAACGGCTCTACGGCCTCGGGCAGCACACCCACGGGCTGCTGGACCAGAAGGGCGCCGTCATCGACCTGGTGCAGCGCAACGCCGAGGTCACCATCCCGCTGCTGGTCTCCGACCGCGGCTACGGGCTGCTGTGGAACTCGCCCGCGATCGGCCGGGTGGAGCTGGCCGAGACCGGCACCCGCTGGGTGTCCGACAGCGCCCGCCAGATCGACTACTGGGTCACCGCCGGACAGCCGGCCGACGTGCTGCGCGCCTACGCCGACGTGACCGGTCACGCGCCCGAGCTGCCGGGGTGGGCGGCCGGGTTCTGGCAGTGCAAGCTGCGCTACCGCACGCAGGACGAGCTGATGGCGGTGGCGCGCGAGTACAAAAGGCGCGGGCTGCCGTTGTCGGTGATCGTCTGCGACTTCTTCCACTGGACGCACCTCGGCGAGTGGCGGTTCGACCCGGCCGAGTGGCCCGACCCGGCCGGGATGGTCCGCGAGCTCGACGAGATGGGCGTCAAGCTGATGGTGTCGGTGTGGCCGTCGGTGAGCCCGGCGAGCGAGACCTACCACCCGATGCTGGACCAGGGGTTCTTCATCGGCACCGAGTTCGGGCCGGTGGCGCACGCCGACTGGCCGGACAAGGGGCTGGGGGCGTACTCCGCGCAGGTCGCGTTCTACGACGCCACCAACCCGGAGGCGCGCGCGTACGTGTGGGACCGCATTCGAAAGGGCTACCACGACCTGGGGATCAAGGTGTTCTGGCTGGACGCCGGCGAACCCGAGCTGAAGCCCGGTCACCAGTACAACCTGCGCTACCACGCCGGTCCCGGCCTGGAGGTCGGCAACCTCTACCCGCGGGAGAACGCCCGCACCGTCCACGACGGACTGCGCGCCGCCGGGGAGACCGAGGTCATCTCGCTCAACCGGTCATCGTGGGCGGGCGCGCAACGCTACGGCGCCGCGCTGTGGTCGGGTGACATCGGCACGGACTTCGCCACGCTGCGCACCCAGATCAAGGCGGGGCTGAACGTGATGCTGTCCGGCATCCCCTGGTGGACCACGGACATCGGCGGGTTCCACGGCGGTGACCCGGACGACCCGGCCTACCGCGAGGTCCTCGTGCGGTGGTTCCAGTACGGCACCTTCTGCCCGTTGTTCCGGTTGCACGGCTTCCGCGGGTCCGAGCAGGTGCTGGAGCCCGGGATGACCGGTCTGGCCAACGAGGTCTGGTCGTACGGTGAGGAGGCCTACGAGGTCCTCGCCGCGCACCTGCGGCTGCGCGAACGCCTGCGGCCGTACGTGCTGGAGCAGATGCGCACGGCCTCGGCCACCGGCGTGCCGCCGATGCGCCCGGTGTTCCTGGAGTTCCCCGACGACGCAAAGGCCTGGCGGGTGGAGGACGCGTTCCTGCTCGGCCCCTCGCTGCTGGTGGCACCGGTCACCGAGGCCGGGGTCCGTGAGCGGGAGGTCCACCTGCCCGCCGGCGCCCGGTGGACCGACGCGTGGACCGGTGAGGAACACGACGGCGGGCAGACGGTGACCGTCTCGGCGCCGATCGAGCGCATCCCGCTGTTCCTGCGCGACGGCGCGGTGCTGCCCGTGCGCGAGGAGGACGCATGACGGCACGCCGGTTGACCTACCGGCTCGGCGGGCTCGCTTTCGGCGGCGACTACAACCCCGAGCAGTGGGACGAGCAGGTGTGGAAGGAGGACGACGAGCTGATGCGGCGGGCCGGGGTCAACCTGGCCACGGTCGGCGTGTTCTCGTGGGCGCTGCTGGAGCCGGAGGAGGGCCGCTACGACTTCGCCTGGCTCGACGCGCACCTGGACCGCCTGCACGGCAACGGGGTCGCGGTCGACCTGGCCACGCCGACCGCGTCACCACCGCCGTGGTTCACGCTCGCCCACCCGGACGCCCTGCCGGTCGGCCCGGACGGCACCCGGCTCGTGCACGGCAGCCGGGACACCTACTGCCTCACCGCGCCCGCCTACCGCTCCGCCGCCCGGCGGATCGCCGCCGCACTCGCGGAACGCTACGGCGACCACCCGGCGCTGGCGTTGTGGCACGTGCACAACGAGTACACGACGTTGTGCTGGTGCGAGCACACCGCCGCCGCGTTCCGGATGTGGCTGCGAGCCCGCTACGACTCGCTGGACGCGGTGAACAAGGCGTGGGGGACGGCGTTCTGGAGCCAGCGCTACGGCAGCTGGGAGCAGGTCCTGCCGCCGCGCGCCACCCAGTGGCACCGCAACCCCGGCCACGCACTGGACTTCCGCCGGTTCTTCTCCGACGAGGTGGTCGCGGCGTACACCGAGCAGCGGGACGCGATCCGCGCCCACAGCGACCGGCCGGTGACGACCAACCTGATGATGCCCGCCTACCAGAACGTGGACCTGTGGGCGCTGGGACGTGAGGTCGACGTGGTCGCGATCGACCACTACCCGGACCGGCCGGGACTCGCGGCGGCCGCCGACGTCGCGTTCGCCGCCGACCGGGCGCGCTCGTTCGCGGGGGGCGGGCCGTGGCTGTTGATGGAACAGGGCACCAGCACGGTCTACGACCACGGCCGGGTGCTCGCCAAGGAGCCCGGCGAGATCCTGCGGCACTCCCTGGGGCACATCGCGCGGGGCTCGGAGGGCGCGCTGTTCTTCCAGTGGCGCCAGTCGAAGGCGGGTGCCGAGCAGTGGCACTCGGCGATGGTCCCGCACGCCGGACCGGAGAGCCGCGTCTTCGCCGAGGTGGCCGAGACGGGCGGGGCCGTCGCGCGGCTCGCTCCGCTCGCGGGCTCGACCGTGACGGCGCAGGTGGCCGTGCTGCACGACTCCGACGCGTGGTGGGCGTTGAGCTCCGACGGCCTGCCCTCGCCAGACCTCGACTACCACTCCGCGCTGCGGGCCGCCCACCGCGCGGTCTGGGATGTAGGCGTGGTCGCCGACTTCGCCCACCCGGAGGCGGACCTGGGCCGCTACCGGCTCGTGCTCGCTCCGGCGCTGTACCTGCTGTCCGACGCCGGCGCGGAGAACCTGCGGCGTTACGTCGCGGGCGGTGGCACGCTGCTGGTCGGGCACTTCAGCGGGGTTGTCGACGACCGGGCGCACTCCCGGCTCGGCGGCTACCCGGCCACACCGCTGCGCGAGGCGCTCGGCATCCGGGTGGAGGAGTACCGGCCGCTGCGGCAGGACGAGCGGATCACCCTCTCCGACGGCTCGCACGGCACGGTGTGGAGCGAGTCGCTGCGCACGCGGGGCGCGGAGGCGGTCGTGGCGTACACCCACGGCGCGCTCGCGGGGTCCCCGGCGCTCACCCGGTACGGCTACGGCGGGGGAGAGGGCTGGTACCTGTCCACCCGCCTTGACGACACCGCGCACGGGGCCTTGGTGGCCCGGCTGCTCGACGCCACCGGCGTCCGCCCGGCACTGCCCGGCCTGCCGCCCGGCGTGGAATCCGTGACCCGCCAAGGGGAGCACGACCACTGGCACGTGGTGCTCAACCACACCGCCGAGCCCGTGCCGCTGCCGATGACCGCGCACGACCTGCTGACCGGGGGACCGCTGACCGCGCTGGCACCCGGCGGGTGCGCCGTGCTGAGGGGAGCAACGCCGTGACCACGATCCGCTGGGGCCACGCCGCTTTCGAGCAGGAGCTGCACGTCACCGGAGACGGGGTGCACCCCGCCGGCACCTCGTCGCCGCTGGTGGAGATCACCGCCGCGGACCACGGCCGGACCTGGTCGAGCAGTCGCCTCGTCGACACGGCCATCGGCGCACGGCTGCGGTACCGGACCCACCGCACGTTGTCCGAAGAGGACTGGCAGGGCGTCGTCGTCGAGCTGCACGACGAGGTGAGCGGCGTGACCGCGGAGGTGGCCCTCCGCTCCCCGGACGGCATTCCCGTGGTGCGCGGGGAAGTCCTCGTGCGCAACGAAGGACGTGCTCCGCTGCGGCTGGAGTCGGTCACGTCCCTCGTGCTGGGCGGTCTCGGACCGGTGGCGGGCGCCGACGTGCTGCGGGCGGAGAACGACTGGCTCGCGGAGTGCCGGTGGCGCCGCCAGCCGGCCCGTCTGACGGTGCCCGACCGCAACGGCCGGCACCCGGACCACCGCCACAAAGGAGCGGAGGTCGTTGCCGGGCAGGGTGTCTGGTCCAGCTGTGGCCACCTGCCGATGGGCGGGTTCGCGGACCGTGCGACGGGCCGCGCGTGGGTGTGGCAGATCGAGCACAACGGCGGCGGCTGGCGATGGGAGCTCGGTGAACAGGACGGCGGCGGTTACGTGGCGCTGGCCGGGCCGACTGACCTCGACCACGGCTGGAACCGCGTGCTGGCACCGGGCGAGGAGTTCCGCACCGTGCCCGTCGCGCTGGCGTTCAGCGCCGACGGTGGACCGGACGACGCGTTCGCCGCGCTGACCCGCTACCGCCGCGTCACCCGCCGGCCGCACACCGACCACGAGGACCTGCCGGTCGTCTTCAACGACTACATGAACTGCCTGATGGGCGAGCCGACCACGGACGCGCTGCTGCCGCTGGTCGACGCGGCCGCGGACGCCGGCGCGGAGTACTTCGTGATCGACGCGGGCTGGTACGCCGAGGTGGGTGAGAGCTGGTGGGACGGCGTCGGTGCCTGGCAGCCGTCCTGCACCCGGTTCCCCGGCGGGCTGGGGGAGGTGCTCGACCGCGTCCGCGACCGCGGCATGGTCCCCGGCCTGTGGCTGGAACCCGAGGTGGTCGGGGTGCGCAGCCCGCTCGCGCGCACGCTGCCCGACGAGGCGTTCTTCCGCCGCTCGGGCAGGCGGGTGAGCGACTGCGGCCGTCACCACCTCGACCTGCGCCACCCGGCCGCCCGCACCCACCTCGACGAGGTGGTGGACCGGCTGGTCGCCGAGTGGAGCATCGGCTACCTCAAGCTGGACCACAACATCAACCCCGGCTCCGGCACGAGCGCCGATCAGGAGGAGAGCCCGGCCGACGGTCTGCTCGGCCACAACCGCGCCCACCTCGACTGGCTCGACGGCGTCCTGGACCGCCACCCGCACCTCGTGCTGGAGAACTGCGCCTCCGGCGGCATGCGGATCGACCACGCGTTGCTGTCGCGGCTGCAGCTGCAGTCCACCAGCGACCAGCAGAACCTCGACCGCTACGCACCCATCGCGGCCTCCGCGCCCACCGCGATCACGCCGGAGCAGAGCGCCGTCTGGGCGTACCCGCAACCGGAGGACTCGCTCGACGAGGTCGCCTTCGGCATGACGAGCGCGTTGCTCGGCCGCGTCCACCTCTCGGGCAAGATCGCGGACCTCGGACCGCCGGCACGGGCGCTCGTCCACGAAGCCCTGGCCGTGTACAAGGCGATCCGCGCCGACCTGCCGCGGGCGGTGCCGTCCTGGCCGCTCGGGCTGCCCGGCTGGGAGGACCCGTGGCTCGCGCTCGCCTTGAGCACGCCGTCGGTCACCTACCTGGCCGTCTGGCGGCGTGGCGGCGCGGACACCGTGACACTGCCGTTCCCGCGACTGTCCGATGTGGACGTGGAGCGGCTGTACCCCGCCGACAGCGCCGCGGAAGTGCAGTGGTCACCCGGTGAGCTTTCCCTGACACTGCCCACCGCGCCGTCCGCCGTTCTCCACCGGCTTGAACCCCGAGGAGCGTGACCGGTGGCCGCCACTCCCGTCCTCGCGGGGATGCACCCCGACCCGAGCGTCTGCCGGGTCGGTGAGGACTACTACCTGGTGTGTTCGAGCTTCGAGTACTTCCCCGGCGTCCCGGTGTTCCACAGCCGGGACCTGGTGAACTGGACGCAGCTCGGCAACGCGCTGGACCGGCAGAGCCAGTTGCCGCTGACCGCCGGCACGCCGTCGTCGGCCGGGATCTGCGCGCCGACGCTGCGGTACCACGACGGCCGGTTCCACCTCGTCGTCACGAGCGTGAGCCACGGCGGCGGCACCGCGGTGTTCACCGCCACCGACCCCGCGGGGCCGTGGTCCGAGCCGGTCCCGCTGCCCGGCGCCCACGGCATCGACCCCGACCTCGCCTGGGACGAGGACGGCACCTGCTGGTGCACGATGGCGGGCGTCCACCAGTACCGCGTCGACCTCGCCACGGGTGCGGTCGTCGCCGGCCCGCGGCCGCTCTGGTCCGGCGGCGACCGGGCGAAGGCACCGGAGGCACCGCACCTGTACCGGATCGGCCGGCACTGGTACCTGCTGATCGCCGAGGGCGGCACGGAACGCAGCCACGCGGTGTCGATCGCCCGCGGGCCGGCGCCGGACGGCCCGTTCGAACCCTGCCCGGCCAACCCGGTGCTGACCCACCGCGGCACCGACGACCCCGTCCAGAACACCGGCCACGCCGACCTGGTGCAGGGCCCGGACGGGTCCTGGTGGATGGTGCTGCTGGGCGTGCGGCCCGGCGGCGGCACCCCGGGCTGGCACGTGCTCGGCCGGGAGACGTTCCTCGCGCCGGTGCACTGGGTCGACGACTGGCCGGTGGTCGGCGCGTTGACGGTCACACCGCCGTGGCCGCTGACGCCGGGACCGGTGGAACCGCATCGGGACGACTTCGACGGCGAGCTGCGCCCGTGCTGGATCTCCGTGCGCGACCGCTCCGAGGAGCACTGCACGACGCGGGAACGACCGGGATGGCTGACCCTGCACGCCCGCGGCGCCGGCCTGGACGACCCGTCCGTGGTCTTCGTCGGACGGCGGCAGCAGCACCGGTCGTGCCGGGCCCGCGCGCTGGTCGACGTCGAACGGGGCAGCGGCGGGCTCGCGGTGCGGGTCGACGAGGAACACCACTACGAGGTCGAGGCCGGTTCCGGCGAGGTGCGGGTGCACGCCCGCATCGGTCCACTCCGGACAGTCGTGGTCGCCCGGGCGGTGCCGGCCGGGCCGGTGGTGCTCGTCGTGCGGGTGAACGAGACGCGCGAGCTGCGGGACGCCCGGTCCGGCCCGGACACCGTCTCGTTCGGCGTCGAGGCACCTGGCGGCACGGTCACCACGCTCGCCGAGCTCGACGGCCGGTACCTCTCGACCGAGGTGGCAGGAGGCTTCACCGGACGGGTCATCGGCGCGTACGCCGCGACCGGCACCGTCCACTTCGACTGGATCGACCACGAGCCGCTCGACTGATCAACGACGATTGCGGGGCGCTTGATGTTCAACTCGACCGGTGTGAAACGCACGATCGGCGCGCTCGTGGCCGTTGTGGCCGCGGGTCTCACCACCTCGACTGCCGCGGCCGCCGACCAACCGGGATGCCGGGTCGGCTACGAGGTCACCGGCCAGTGGTCCGGTGGCTTCACAGCCGACGTCGCCGTCACCAACCTCGGACCCGCTCTCGACGGGTGGCGGCTGAGCTGGGAATGGCCGACCGGCCAGCAGGCAGGCACCGCCTGGAGCGCAACCGTCACCGAGTCGCCGGACGCGGTGGTCACCGCTGCCGACGTCGGCCACAACGCCAAGATCGCCTCTGCGGCGACCGTGGAGTTCGGCTTCACCGGCACCTGGGACCACGCCAACACCGCGCCGCTGGCGTTCTCGCTCAACGGCGTCACCTGCGTCCACGGCGGCAGGCAGCTCAGCGCCGCCGAGCACACCGCGGCGATGCAGCCGGGCTGGAACCTCGGCAACACGCTGGACTCGACGGGGGCGGACGAGACGTCGTGGGGCAACCCGCGCGTCACGGAGGCGTTGCTGGACAACCTGAAGGCGCAGGGCTTCAACAGCATCCGCGTACCCGTCACCTGGAGCGCGCACCTCGGCCCGGACCACACGATCGAGGCCGCCTACCTGGCCCGCGTCGAGGAGGTCGTGCGCTGGGCCCTGGCCCGCGACCTCTACGTCATGCTCAACATCCACCACGACTCGTGGCAGTGGATGTCTCGGATGCCGACCGAGCACGACCAGGTGCTCGACCGGTTCACCCGGATCTGGACGCAGCTGGTGGCCGCCTTCGCCGAGTACGGGCCGAAGCTCACCTTCGAGAGCTGGAACGAGCCCCAGTTCACCGGCAGCACCGGCAAGCCGCAGGAGATCGAGCTCAACGCCGTGCTGAACACGGCCTTCCACGGCATCGTGCGCCGCTCCGGCGGCAACAACGCCACCCGCCTGCTCGTCCTGCCGACCCTGCACACCTCGTCCGAGCAGCAGTACCTCGACCCGTTGGCGGAGCAGATCCGCGGCCTGAACGACCCCAACCTCATCGCGACCGTGCACTACTACGGCTACTGGCCGTTCAGCGTGAACGTCGCGGGCGGCACCCGGTTCGACGCCACCGCGCAGAAGGACCTGACGGACTCGTTCGACCGCGTGCACACCACGTTCGTCGCGCGCGGGATCCCGGTGGTCCTCGGCGAGTACGGCCTGCTCGGGTTCGACCGGCACACCGGCACCATCCAGCAGGGCGAGAAGCTGAAGTTCTTCGAGCAGCTCGGCCACTACGCGCGGGCCAAGAAGATCACCACGATGCTGTGGGACAACGGCCAGCACCTGGGCCGCACGTCGTTCCAGTGGAGTGACCCCGAGCTCTACGCCCAGATCAAGTCGAGCTGGACCACCCGTTCCGGCACCGCTCACACCGACCAGGTGTTCCTGGCGAAGTCGAGCCCCATCACCGGCAGGACGATCACGCTCAACCTCAACGGCACCGCGTTCTCCGGTCTGTACAACGGAAACGTCGCCCTGACCCGTGGCCGCGACTACACGGTGTCCGGCGACCGGCTCACCTTGACCGCCACCGCGCTGACCAGGTTGAGCGGCTCGCGCGGGTACGGCACGAACGCGGTGCTGACGGCCCGCTTCTCCCAGGGCGTGCCGTGGCGGTTCCACGTCATCACCCACGACACCCCGGTGCTGTCCAACGCCACCGGCACCACCGCGGCGTTCGACATCCCGACCGCCTTCCGCGGTGACCAGCTCGCCACCATGGAGGCGAAGTACGACGACGGCACCTTCGCCGGCCCGCACGACTGGACCTCCTTCAAGGAGTACGACCGCGCCTTCACCCCCGGCTACCCGGAGGGCCGCACGAGGCTCACCCCGGAGTTCTTCGCGGCGGTGAGGGACGGTGCGCGGGTGACGCTCACGTTCCACTACTGGAGCGGCGCGAAGGTCACCTACCACGTGACGAAGGCGGGTGAGACGGTCACCGGGACGACCACCTGAACGCGTCTTGTTCGGCGAGAGGCGGAATAGTGCGGGATGGTGCCGCGTTGACGTGCAGGTCCATCGATCTTGGAAGGGTCTGTCATGAAGATCGGCATCATCGGCGCCGGCAACATCGGCGGCAACCTCACCAGGCGGCTCGCCGCGCTCGGCCACGACGTCTCCGTCGCGAACTCCCGGGGTCCGCACACGCTGACCGCGCTCGCCGAGGAGACCGGTGCCACGCCCGTCGCGGTCGAGGAGGCGGCCCGCGGTGCGGAGGTCGTCGTCGTCACGATCCCGCTGAACGCGATTCCGGACCTGCCGGACGGTCTGTTCGCCGAGGCGGCGGACGGGGTCGCGGTGATCGACACCGGCAACTACTACCCGCAGCGGGACGGCCGGATCGCGGAGATCCTCGACGAGGGCCTCACCGAGAGCCGCTGGACCGAACGCCACATCGGCCACCCGGTGGTCAAGGCCTTCAACGGCACCTACGCCGCCGACATCCTGGACCGGCCCCGCCCGGCCGGTGCGCCCGACCGCATGGCGCTCCCGGTGGCCGGCGACGACGAGGCCGCGAAGGCGAAGGTGCGGGCGCTGATCGACGAGCTCGGCTTCGACACGGTCGACGCCGGTGGCATCGACGAGTCGTGGCGTCAGCAGCCGGCCACTCCCGTCTACGGCCTGCGCGACGGCGTCGACGGGGTGACCAAGGCGCTGGCCGAGGCGAGCCCCGAACGCACGCCCGAGTTCACCGCGTAGGACAGTTCTGTCCACTGAGGACGGGAAATCGTCGAATGCCGTTCGACGCGTTCGACGATTTCCCGTTCTTCGTTGCGTTGTGTACACGGTGTTGTCACCTCCACGGTATGCGAAGTTTCTTCGCGTTGTTCTAGCCTCGCGGCGTCGTGCTCGAACGCGAGGCGGGAGTGGTGCCGTGCAGGTGTTGACCAGAACTGTTGCTGTCGCCGCCTTGGTCACGGCCGCCCTGCTCCCGGTCGAAGCCGTGGCGGCGCCGGCCGGCGGAACGTTCTCGGTGCTGAGCTACAACGTCGCGGGCCTGCCGGAGGGCCTGTCCGGCGGCAACCCGAGGGTGAACACGCCGGTCATCGGCCAGCGCATCCGGCCGTACGACGTCGTGCACGTGCAAGAGGACTTCAACTACCACGCGTCGTTGTACGCCAACAACACCCACCCGTTCCGCACACCCACCAGCGGCGGCGTCCCGTTCGGCGACGGCCTCAACACCCTCGCGAACCACCCGTACTCCGAGCTCACCCGCGACAGGTGGGACCGCTGCAACGGCACCGACTGCCTGACGCCCAAGGGCTTCACTTTCTCCCGCATCCGCCTGGCGGAGGGTGTGCTGGTCGACTTCTACAACGTGCACGCCAACGCCGGCTCGACCGACGCCGACCTGGCCGCCCGCCGCGCCAACACCAGCGAGCTCTCCCGGTTCATCACCGCCAACTCGGCCGGCAACGCCGTCGTGGTTGCCGGTGACACCAACACCCGCTACACCCGTGCCGGTGACAACATCCGCGAACTGGTCACCGCCAACGGCCTGACCGACGCGTGGGTGCAGGAGGAGCGGGGCGGTGTCCCGCCCGCGGCCGGCAGCCCGGCACTGGTCTGCGACGACGCGAACGTCACCGACGCCTGCGAGGTCGTCGACAAGATCCTGTTCCGCGGCAACCGCCACATCACGCTCAACCTCACCCGCTACGGCAACGAGAACGCCGCCTTCCGCACCGCCGACGACGAGATGCTGTCCGACCACTACCCGATCGCGGCGGACTTCCGGTGGACGCTCAACCCCGCGCTGTCGCTCAGCGACACGTGGGGCGGCCCGCACGGCACGCCGTTCACCGACGTGGCCGCGGTCCCGCTGGCGCAACGGGTGACCCAGCTGACCCTGCGCGCGGGCTCACGGGTCGACCAGGTCGGGCTGACGCTCGCGGACGGCACGGCGTTCAGCCACGGTGGCGGCGGTGGAACGGCGCAGCAGCTGACCCTGCAACCGGGGGAGCACCTCACGTCGGTCACCCTCCACTCCGGACAGCACGGCGGGCGCACCCGGATCTTCTTCGCCCGCTTCGCCACGAGCACCGGCCGCACGTTGTCCGGCGGCACCGAGACGCCGGACGCCGTCACGTACACGGCACCGGCCGGCTTCCAGATCGCGGGCTTCCACGGCCGCGCGGGCAGCGAGGTCGACTCGCTCGGCGTCATCTTCACGCAGGTGCCGCGATGACGGGACAGACCGGCCGCCGCGGGTTCCTCATCGGCACCGGACTGGTCGCCGGAGCCGCGCTCGGCAGCACGCCGGCGGTGGCGGACGCGCAGCGGCGCGGCGGCTACCTGTGGCTGGCCGGCGACCACCACGTCCACAGCCAGTACAGCAACGACGCCATGTACCCGGTGGCCACGCAGGTGGAGCGCGCGGCACGGCACGGGCTGAGCTGGCTGACGATCACCGACCACGGCAACGTCCCGTTCGCCACCTACAGCATCCCGCCGTTGCTGGCGGACATCACCGCAGCACGCCGGAACTCCGACGTGCTGCTCTACACCGGCCTGGAGTGGAACATCCCGGCCGGCGAGCACACCACGCTGATGCTGGCGCCCGGCCGCAACGAGGCGAGCCTGTTGCAGGAGTTCGTCACCCGGTTCGACGCGCGGGTGAACGGCACGCGTGACGGCACGCCCGCCAACGAGGCGATCGCGGTGCAGGCGTTGAAGTTCCTGGCGGACGCCGTGGCCTCCAGGCGCGTCGACGACGCGCTGGTGCTGCCCAACCACCCGTCCCGGCTGGGCATCAACTCGCCGCAGGAGACCCGTGCGTGGCGCGACGCCGCACCGGGTGTGGTGATCGGCATGGAGGGCGCGCCAGGTCACCAGGCGGCTGGCCTGCCCGCACCGGGGATGGCCCGCGGCCGCGGGCTGTACGACTCGGCCCCGAGCAGGTTCTCGTTCCCCGGCTACCCGGCCGAGAGCTACCGGACGTGGGGCGGGTTCGACTGGACCACCGCCACCGTCGGCGGTCTCTGGGACAGCCTGCTCGCCGAGGGCAAGCCGTGGTGGATCACCACCACCTCGGACGGCCACCAGGGTTGCGGCGACTGGATGAAGAACCCGGTCGACCGGCTCGACCAGCAGAGCTACGACAACGTCCCCTACGACGACCAGGGGCACACGTTCACCAACACCGGCCGCTTCCCCGACCCGGTGAACGCCGGCCGGCCGGTCACCGAGTACAGCTCCTTCCCGCCCGGCGCCTACAACAAGACCTGGGTCGGCGTCACCCACCGCGGGTACCGCGAGGTCATGCGGGCGATGCGGGCGGGCCGGATGTGGGCCTGCCTGGGCGACCTGGTGGCCGGGCTGGACCTGCGGGTGCGGCAGCGGGGTGCGCACTCGGGCGCCGTCATGGGCGGCACGCTGCGGGCCCGCCGCGGTGATGTGGTGGAGGTGGTGGTCCGGGTCGACCTGGCCGACCGCCCGAACTTCGCGGGCTTCGTGCCGGAGCTCACGCGGGTCGACCTGGTCGTGGGAGCGGTCACCGGCCCCGCCGCCGACCCGTCGGTGTTCCACGCGCCGCAGACGAGGGTCGTGCGGTCGTGGGACGTCCGCCAACGGTCGGGCACGGTCGAGCTGGTCCACCGGATGACCGTCGACGGGCCGTGCTATGTCCGGGTCAGGGGCACCGACGGCAAGCGCGGTGCGCCCGGTTACCACGGGGCGGCGGTGGACCCGGTGGGCCCGGCGATCGACGTTCCCAGGCAGTCGGACCCGTGGGAGGACCTGTGGTTCTACTCGAACCCGGTCTTCGTCGGCGTGCAGCGGTGACAGCTCACCGCCGCTCACGGTGAGCTGAGCGAATCCTGGTGGGCCGCCGCGATCTTCGACCGTGTTCGACGGAGCCGGTCGAAGATCACGAGGCTCGTCTTCGACCTCGTTCGACGCTACGGTCGAGGTTCCGGGAGCGTTCCCAACCAGTCCGCGGTGGACGGACGGCCGACGAGGAGAACCAGTGCACCGGTTGAAGCCGACGGCGGCCGCCGTCCTCACCGCCGTGATGACGGCGACCGTTCTCACCACCGGCGCTCCGGCAGCGGGCGCCGCCGCGGGGTGCCGGGTCGCCTACCAGGTGACCAACGAGTGGCAGGGCGGGTTCATCGCCTCCGTGGACGTCACGAACCTCGGTGACGCCGTCGACGGCTGGCAGCTGACGTGGTCGTTCGGCAACGGCCAGACGGTCACGCAGCTGTGGAACGGAACGGTGCGGCAGTCCGGCGCGCAGGTGACCGTCACCAACGCCGGCTACAACGCCAGGCTCGGCACGGGTGCCAAAGCGGGGGTCGGCTTCGTCGCCACCGGCCCGACGACCCCCGTCCCCACCGGCTTCGCGCTCAACGGCACGGCGTGCACGGGCAACGCGCCCGCACCGGACCCGCTGGCGCAGGCGCACACCGCGGGCCGCGTCACGGCCACCGGCCAGTACACCTGGCCCGGCGTGTACTTCGAGGGCCGGTTCCGCGGCACCGGCGTGGGCGTCGTCCTCGACGACGCGGTCAACGACTACGACGTGCAGGTCGACGGCACGACGGTGGCCACGCTGGTGAAACCGGGCCGGGTCACGCACCAGGTGGGCGGGCTCGGCAACACCGAGCACCGGGTGCGGCTCGTCAAACGCACGGAAAGCCCCTACGCCGCAGGGCAGTTCGGCGGCTTCGTCGCCGCGACCGGCGGGGCGGTGCTCGACCGGCCCGCACCGCGCAGCAGGCAGATCGAGTTCATCGGCGACTCGCTGACCGCGGGCTACGGCAACTTGTCGACCACCAGGGACTGCTCCGCGAACGGCGGCGTCGACCGCAACACCAACTCCGACATCAGCTTCGGCGCGCTCACCGCCCGCGCGCTGAACGCGGACTACCAGATCAACGCGTTCTCCGGCCGCGGCATGGTGCGCAACTACGCGGGCGGCCAGCCGGGCACCAGCTACCGCACCTACTACGACCGGGCGCTGCTGAACGTCGAGGGCGACGTGTGGGTCAAGCCGGCGAGCTGGCAGCCGAAGGTCGTCGTCGTGGGCCTGGGCACCAACGACTTCTCCACCTCGCTCAACCCCGGTGAGCAGTGGCCGACACAGGAAAGCCTGGTCGCCGCCTACAAGAGCGCCTACCTCGGGTTCCTGGACAAGCTGCGGACCCGCTACGGCCCCGGCACGGAGATCGTCGTGGGCGTTCCGGAGGCGTCCGGGGTGTTCGCCGACGCCGCCCGCCAGGTCGTGCAGGAGCGGACCGCCCAGGGCGACGGCCGGGTCCACCACTGGAACTTCGCCGACCCGGCCATCGACCGGCTCGGCTGCGACTGGCACTTCTCCGCGCGCGACCACCGGTTGATCGCCACGAAGCTCGGCGACCACCTGGCCGGGCTGGGCATCACCTGGTGACGGGAGTGGGCGGTCCCGCGACACCGGGACCGCCCGCTCGTCACTTCGCTTCGAGCACGAACACCGGGATCTGGCGGTCGGTCTTGGTCTGGTACTCGGCGTAGGGCGGGTAGGCCGCGACGGCCCGCTCCCACCACTGGGCGCGTTCGTCGCCGTCGACCTCGCGGGCGACGAAGTCCTTCGTCACGGTCCCGTCCTGCAGCTTGATCTCGGGGTATGCCCGGATGTTGTGGTACCACGCCGGGTGCTCGGGCGCGCCGCCCTTCGACGCCACCACCGCGTAGCTGCCGTCGTGCTCCACGCGCATGACGGGCGTGTAGCGCAGCTGGCCGCTCTTGGCACCACGCACGGTCAGGAGCACGATGGGCCTGTCGAAGATCAGCACGCCCTCGGTGGTGCCGGTCTCCAGGATCTGCTTCGTCTGGTTCTGCACCCAGTCGTCGGGGCTGAGCGCAACGGTGTCGTCTGCCATGCAACGATCAACATCTCGGGTGCCGCGCGCATTCCCCTCGCCCGGTCAGTGGGCGCTGAACTGCAGTGTCGTGCTCTGGACGATGTCGGCGCGCACCGGCAGCGCGGGGACGACCAGCCGCTCGCCGTAGATGTCGGTCACCGCGATCGACCCGCCGCAGCCGGCGCCGTTCTCGGCGAGGAAGTAGTTGTACTCGGCCCGCGGCAGCTGCCGCCACTGGCCGTTGACCTGCACTTCGAGCCTGGCGACGGGGTTGCGGTGGTCGAGGACCTGGATGCCGCACCACCACTGGCTCGACCCGGTCTTGTAGCGGATCGCGATGCTCTTCCGCGTCGGCGGGCTCACCAGCGTCCAGGTGACCGGGATCTCGCCCTGCACAGGTGGCGCGAGCTGGGCGAACGCCTCGGCGCCGAGATCGAGCTGGCCTGGCTTGCACGGTGCGGGGCAGAGGTTGGTCACCTTGACGGTGATGCTCTTGCCCGCGGCGTTGACCTGCACGTACGCGCCACAAGCCGCCGCATTGCCGTAGTCGGCGGCGTTCATCGCGACGGTCAGCGGGTCGGGGCCGGGGTCGTACGAGCAGGCACCGCCGCCGTCGGAGTCGTAGAACGTGGCCACGCCGGTGCGGACCACGCCCGGCTGGATCCTGCCCGCGAGTGGGGCGCCCACCGGACTCGCCTTCGTGGTGGTCGGCGGGGTGGTCGCCGGTGGGGTGGTGGTCGCGCTGCCGGTGGTCGTCGCGGGCGCGGTCGCCGTGGTCACGGTCGGTGCGCTCGTTCCGGCCACCGCGGTGCCGGCGATGCCCGGCCGGTCGCGCGACACGACCACACCGAGCACCGCCACCAGCAACGCGACCACGGCCAACGCATGCGGTGCGGCACGTCTCACCGCCGCACCATAGTCCGCTGCACGGCGATGAACACCAGCAGCAGCGCCCCGATCACGATCTTCGTCCACCACGAGCTGAGCGTGCCCTGGAACGAGATCAGCGTCTGGATCGTGCCGAGCACCAGCACCCCGACCAGCCCGCCCAGCACGTAGCCGACGCCACCGGCGAGCAACGTCCCGCCGATCACCACGGCCGCGATCGCCTCGAGCTCCATGCCGACGGCGTGCAGGCCGTAGCCGGACAGCATGTAGAGGCTGAACAGCAGACCGGCCAGCGCCGAGCAGAACCCGCTGATCACGTACACGCCGACCTTCACCCGCGCGGTCGGCAGACCCATCAGCAGCGCCGACGACTCGTTGCCGCCCACCGCGTACACCGTGCGGCCGAACCGGGTGCGGTGCAGCACGTACAGCGCGGCGAACACGACCACCAGCGCGATCACGACGTTGTAGGTGATGGTCACCTTGCCGGGCAGCGTGATCGCGGCGGTGGCGACGTCGCGGAACGTGCGGTCCTTGATGGACACCGACTCCACGCTGATCAGGAAGCAGAGGCCACGGGCCAGGAACATGCCCGCCAGCGTCACGATGAACGGCTGGATGTCGAACTTGTGGATCACCAGCCCCATCAGCAGGCCCAGCGTCGACCCGATCACCAGCACCGCCAGCACGACCAGCGGCACCGGCCAGCCCGCGCGCAGCCCGGCCGCGGTGACCATCGTGGACAGCGCGACCACCGACCCGACGGACAGGTCGATGCCGCCGCTGAGGATCACGAACGTCATCCCGGCCGCGAGCACGATCAGGAACGCGTTGTCGATGAAGAGGTTCGCGATCACCTGGCCGGACGCGAAGCCGTCGTAGCGCACCGCGCCGACTCCGAAGGAGAGGACGAACAGCACGACGGTCGCGAGGACGGGCAGGAACCGCGACGGCACCCCGCGCACCCCACCTGCGAGCGTGGTCATGAGACGGCCACCTTCCGGAAGCTGAGCGCCGCACGGGCCTTGGGGGCCTGCAGCAGGCACACGGCGATGACGACGACCGCCTTGAAGAGCAGCGTGACCTCCGGGGCGACGCCGATCGTGTAGACGGTGGTGGTGAGTGTCTGGATGATCAGCGCGCCGAGCAGCGTGCCGGTGAGCGAGTAGCGGCCGCCCGCGAGCGACGTGCCACCGATGACGACCGCGAGGATCGCGTCCATCTCGATCCACAGACCGGCGTTGTTGGCGTCGGCGGCGCTCACGTTCGAGCTGATCATCAACCCGGCGATGCCCGCGCACACGGCGGCGAACACGTAGACGGTCCAGATGATCGTGCGCGACCGCACGCCGGCCAGCCGCGAGGCCTCCGGGTTCACACCGACCGACTCGATCAGCATGCCCAGCGCGGTGCGCCGGGTCGCGAACGCCACCAGCCCGAGCACCAGCAGGCTGATCAGGATCGAGATCGGCAGCACCACGAACCCGGCGCCGACCTGGCGGTAGGCGTCGTTGTTGACCGTGACGATCTGCCCCTCGGTGACGAGCATGGCCACGCCGCGACCCGCCGTCATCAGCACGAGCGTCGCGATGATCGGCTGGATGCCCAGCCCCGCGACGAGGAAGCCGTTCCACAGCCCCAGCAGCGCGCACAGCACCAGCGCGATCGCCATGCCGGCGAACGCGGTGCCGGCCGAGCCGGACGTTCCGATGTGGACACACGTGACCGCGCCCGCGATGGCCGCCACCGCGCCGACCGAGAGGTCGATGCCGCGGGTCGCGATCACCAACGTCATGCCCAGTGCGATCAGCAGGGTCGGCGCGCCGTTCTTGAGCACGTCGACGAGGCCGCCGTAGAGGTGGCCGTCCTGCATGCGCAACGAGAAGAACGACGGCGTGACGACGAGGTTGAGCAACAACAGCGCGGCCAGCGCCAGCAACGGCCACAGCAGCCGGTTCTTCATGACACCACCTTCTCGGGTGCGGCTCCGCCCGCGATGAGCTCGACCACCTCGTCCACGCCGGTGACCGACCCGTCCAGCTCGGCGATCTTGCGCCGGTCGCGCAGCACCACGATCCGGTCCGCGATGCGCACGACCTCCTCGAGCTCGGCGGAGATGAACAGCACCGCGGTGCCCTCCGCGGCCAGGGTCGTGACGAGCTGCTGGATCTGGGCCTTCGCGCCGATGTCGATGCCTCTGGTCGGCTCGTCCAGGATCAGCAGCCGCGGCTCCGTGACGAGCCAGCGGGCGAGCAGGACCTTCTGCTGGTTGCCACCGGACAGGGTGCGCACCAGCGCGTCCGGGTTGGCCGGGCGGATGTCCAGCGCCGTCAGGTACTTCTCGACCAGCTGGTCCTTCGTCCTGCGCGACAGCGGCCGGGTCCACCCGCGCGCGGCCTGCATGGCGAGCACCAGGTTGTCCCTGATCGAGAGGTCCGCCACCAGGCCCTCGCCCTTGCGGTCCTCCGAGCTGAACGCGATCCCGGCGGCGATCGCCGACCGCGGCCCGCGCAGCCGCAGCGGCGTGCCGTCGACGAGCACGCGGCCGGAGTCGGCCTTGTCCGCGCCGAACAGCAGCCGGGCGAGCTCGGTGCGACCGGAGCCGAGCAGACCAGCCAGACCGACCACCTCACCCGCGCGGATCTCCAGGTCGAACGGCTCGATGGCACCGCGGCGGCCGAGGCCCTCCGCGTGCACCAGCACCGGCCCCCGTGCCTGCCGCTGCTCGGCGGCGTCCTCGATCGCCTCCAGGGCACCGAGGTCGCGGCCGATCATCTGGGCGATGAGCGCGCGCCGGTCGACCTCGGCGGTGAGGTGCTCGCCGACGAGGGCTCCGTTGCGCAGCACCGTCATCCGGTCGGAGATCTCGTAGACCTGGTCCAGGAAGTGCGACACGAACAGGATCGCCACACCCTCGTCGCGCAGCACCCGCATGATGCGGAACAGCTCCGCGACCTCACCCGCGTCCAAACTGGACGTGGGCTCGTCGAGCACGAGCACGCGGCAGTCGACGGCGATCGCACGGGCGATGGCGACCAGCTGCTGCACCGCGATCGGGTGCTCGCCGAGGCTGGAGCCGGGGTCGATGTGCACGCCGATGCGGGAGAGGACCTCGGCGGCGCGCTTGCGCATGGCCGGGAAGTCGATCCCGCCGCGCTTGCGGGGTTCGCGGCCCAGCAGGATGTTCTCCGCGACCGTGAGGTTCGCGCAGAGGTTGACCTCCTGGTACACCGTGCTGATCCCGGCGTGCTGCGCCTCGCCGGGGGAGGAGAACGCCACGTCGGCGCCCGCCAGCACGACCTGGCCGCTGTCGGGGCGGTGCACGCCGGTCAGGGTCTTGATCAGGGTGGACTTCCCGGCGCCGTTCTCGCCCATGAGAGCGTGCACCTCACCGGGGAACAACCGGAAGTCGACGTCCTGCAACGCCTTCACGCCGGGAAACGCGAGGCTGATGCCCCGCATCTCGACCACCGGCGGCGGTGACTCGGTCATGGCTCAGGCCTTCGTCGCAGTGGGGTGCGGGACCCGTCGCCACTTGGGCGAAGCGACGGGTCCCGCGGTCTGGTGGGGGAGGGTCAGTACTGGCGCTGCGGCAGCGCGGCCTTGGCCTGCTCCTGGGTGAAGGTGCCCTCTTCGGTCACGACGCGCGGCGGCACCTCCTCGCCCTTGACGACCTTCTTGGTCAGCTCCATCAACTGCTTGCCCAGCAACGGGTTGCACTCGACGATGAAGTTGATCTCACCGTTGGCGAGTGCGGTCATGCCGTCCTTCACGGCGTCCACTGTGATGATCTTGATGTCCTTGCCGGGCACCTTGCCGGCGGCCTTGATCGCCTCGATCGCACCCAGGCCCATGTCGTCGTTGTGGGCGTAGACCACGTCGATCTTGGGCTGGGACTTGAGGAACGCCTCCATGACCTGCTTGCCGCCGGAGCGGGTGAAGTCACCGGTCTGCGAGGCGACGACCTTGATGTCGGGCTTGCCCGCGATCTTCTCCTCGAAGCCCTTCTTCCGGTCGATCGCCGGCGCCGCACCGGTGGTGCCCTGCAGCTCCACGACGTTGGTGGGCCCGGAGACGTTGGCCACCAGCCAGTCGCCCGCCTTGCGGCCCTCCTCGACGAAGTCCGAGCCGAGGAACGTCTTGTACAGCGACGTGTCGTCGGAGTCGATCGAGCGGTCGGTGAGGATCACCGGGATGTTGGCGCGCTTGGCCTCCAGCAGCACCGTGTCCCAGCCGGTCTCGACGACCGGGCTGAACGCGATCACCGACACCTTCTGCTGGATGTAGGAGCGGATCGCCTTGATCTGGTTCTCCTGCTTCTGCTGCGCGTCGGAGAACTTCAGGTCGATCCCGGCGGCCTTCGCCTCGTCCTGGATCGACTTCGTGTTGGCGGTGCGCCAGCCGCTCTCGGCACCCACCTGGGCGAAGCCCATCGTGATGGTGTCGCCGGACTGGCCGCTGGAGCCGGTACCACTGCCTGAGCCGCACGCTGTCAACGCGAACAGCGCGACCACGCTGGCGGCTGTCGTGATCTTCTTCAGCACTGGGGTCCCTCCGGGGTGACGACGGTGTCGCGGAGCTCCGACCGCGTGTCCGCGGTTGTCAGGTGGACAACAGTGAACGTTCACATCTGTCGCGTCAAGGCCTTGCCCGTAACGAGTTCGCAGCCCTATGTTAACGCTCACTTCCGAGTAGGGGAGGCAAACCCGTGCCCCGTAAGCACGTGCTCATCTGCGCCGCACTCGCGGCAGGTCTGCTGGTCGCCGTTCCGGGGTCCGGAGCGGCCGCCGAAACCGACTACACGCTCAAGGTCGACGCCCTCGGGAAGGGCGCGACGATCGACGACTCGATGTACGGCGTGTTCTTCGAGGACATCAACCGGGCCGCGGACGGCGGCCTGTACGCCGAGCTGGTGCAGAACCGCTCGTTCGAGTACGACCCCGCGGACAACGCGGCCTACACCGGCCTCACCGCCTGGGCACCCCACAGCGGCACCCTGGACGTGGCGGACGACGCCGGCCGGATGAACGAGCGCAACCGCCGCTACCTGAAGCTCGGGCTGCCCGCCGGGATCATCAACTCCGGCTACAACTCCGGCATCGCCGTGCGCGAGGGCCAGCGCTACGACTTCTCCGTCTGGGCCCGCACCGACCAGGCGAGCACCCCGCTCACCGCCACCGTCACCGACCCCGCCGGAACCGCTCTCGGCGACCCCGTGCGGGTCGAGGTCCGCGGCGACGGCTGGGCGAAGTACACCGGCACGATCCAGGCGCGCAAGTCCACGACGACCGGCCGGTTGCTGGTCACCGGCGCGGGCGCGGGAACGTTGCGGCTGGACATGGTCTCGCTCATGCCGCAGGACACGTTCAAGGGCCACGGCCTGCGCCGCGACCTCGCCGAGAAGATCGCCGCGTTGAAACCCGGCTTCGTCCGGTTCCCCGGCGGGTGCCTGGTCAACACCGGCAGCCACCACGGCTACGACGCGCCGGACTTCGAGCGCCGCCGTTCGTACCAGTGGAAGGACACCATCGGCCCGGTCGAGCAGCGGGCCACGAACTGGAACTTCTGGGGCTACAACCAGTCCTACGGCCTGGGCTACTACGAGTACTTCCAGTTCGCCGAGGACGTCGGCGCGATGCCGCTGCCGGTCGTGCCCGCGCTGGTCACCGGGTGCGGCCAGAACCGCGCCACCGACGACCCCGCGTTGCTGCGGCGGCACATCCAGGACACGCTCGACCTGATCGAGTTCGCGAACGGTCCCGCCGACTCGACGTGGGGCCGCAAGCGCGCCGAGATGGGACACCCCAAGCCGTTCGGGCTCACCCACCTCGGTGTCGGCAACGAGGAGAACCTGCCCGACGAGTTCTTCGCGCGGTTCACCGAGTTCCGCAAGGCGATCAACGCGAGGTACCCGGACATCACCGTGGTCAGCAACTCCGGCCCCGATGACACCGGCGGCACGTTCGACCGGCTGTGGCAGCTCAACAAGCAGGCCGGTGTGCAGATGGTCGACGAGCACTACTACAACAGCCCGAGCTGGTTCCTGGAGAACAACAACCGGTACGACTCCTACGACCGCAACGGTCCCAAGGTGTTCCTCGGTGAGTACGCCTCGCAGGACAACAGGTTCTTCAACGCGCTGAGCGAAGCCGCGTACATGACCGGCCTCGAACGCAACGCCGACGTCGTGAAGCTCGCCTCCTACGCGCCGTTGCTGGCGAACGAGGACTACGTACAGTGGCGGCCGGACATGATCTGGTTCAACAACCACGCGTCGTGGGGCTCGGCGAGCTACGAGGTGCAGAAGCTGTTCATGACGAACGTGGGCGACCACGTCGTGCCGAGCACCGCGTCCGCCACGCCGTCCACCCAGGCACCGATCACCGGTGCGATCGGGTTGTCGACGTGGGCGACTGCCGCGACCTACGACGACGTGAGCGTTACCAGTGCGTCTGGGCAGCAGCTGTTCAGCGACGACTTCTCCGGTACCGACGCGCAGTGGACCAAGTCGGGCCGCGGTGCGTGGAACGTCGTGAACGGCGCCTACGTCCAGTCCGACGCGGCCGCCGAGGACACGCTCGTCACGGCCGGTGACAAGTCCTGGCGCGACTACACGCTGAACGTCAAGGCGGTGAAGCAGTCCGGCCGCGAGGGCTTCCTGGTCGCGTTCGGGGTGAAGGACACCGGCAACTACTACTGGTGGAACCTGGGTGGCTGGAACAACACCCAGTCCGCGGTGGAGAAGGCCGTCGGTGGTGGCAAGAACACGTTGCTCACCGACGGCACCCGCATCGAGACCGGCCGCACCTACGACGTGCGGGTCGAGGTGCGCGGCCGGCACGTCGCGCTGTACCTCGACGGGCAGAAGTGGGGCGAGTTCACCGACGACAAGGCCGCCGAGCCGTTCCGCCAGGTCGTCACCCGCGACCGCGCCACCGGTGAGCTCGTCGTCAAGGTCGTCAACGCCCAGGACAACGCCGCCCGCACGCGCATCGACCTCGGCGTCCCGGTGGCGTCCACGGCCCGTGCGACCGTGCTGCAGGGCCGGCCGGACGACGTCAACACCCAGTTCGCCCAGCCGATCAAGCCGCGTTCCGAACAGGTGCGGGTGGCGAGCAGCTTCACCCACACGTTCCCGCCGAACTCCGTGACGTTCCTCAGGATCAGGAGCCGCTCGTGATCGACCGCCGATCCCTGCTGCGCACGGGCGGGGTGCTCGCCCGCCGAGCTGCCGACCCGCAACCCGCTCGTCGAGCAGCGCGCCGACCCGTTCGTCACGCCGCCCACCGACGGCATGTACTACCTGACCGGGTCCGTGCCCGAGTACGACCGGGTCGTGATCCGCGGTGCGTCCACCCTGGACGGTCTGAGCGCCGCCAGGGAACGCACGATCTGGCGCAGGCCGGCGTCCGGCCGGATGGGCGGCTACATCTGGGCGCCGGAGCTGCACCGCATCGACGGCAGGTGGTACGTCTACTTCGCCGCCGGTGACAAGGACGAGCCGTTCCGCATCCGCACCTACGTGCTGGAGTCGCCCAACGCGGACCCGCGCGCCGACGGGTGGGTGCTGCGCGGCCAGATGGTCACGGCGTGGGACACGTTCACATTGGACGCGACCACGTTCACCCACCGCGGAAAGCGCTACTTCCTGTGGGCGCAGAGCGAGCCCGGCATCGCCACCAACTCCAACCTCTACATCGCGGAGATGGCCTCGCCGCTGGCGCTGAAGACGGCGCCCGTGCGGATCGCGACGCCGACGCTGCCGTGGGAGGTGCAGGGCTTCAAGGTGAACGAGGGACCGGCGGTGCTGGTCCGCAACGGCCGGGTGTTCGTGACGTTCTCCGCGAGCGCGACCGACGCCCGGTACTGCATGGGCTTGCTGACCGCCGATGAGAACGCGAACCTGTTGGATGCGCGGTCGTGGACGAAGTCGCCGAATCCGGTGTTCGGCACGCACGTGCCGACTTCGCAGTACGGGCCCGGCCACAACTCGTTCACCACGGTGGGCGATGTGGACGTGCTCGTGTACCACGCCCGTGACTACCGGGACATCAGCGGTGACCCTCTGTTCGACCCGAACCGGCACACGCGGGTCCAGCGCCTGCACTGGAACACCGACGGCACACCGTCGTTCGGCGTGCCGGTCGGTCGCGGAGGGCCGATCGTGCGGCTGTCGCCGTTGGACGCTCCGGCGTTGTTCGTGCGCCACTACGAGTACCGGATGCGGGTGGACGGCAACGTCCGCGACCTCGCCGACTCGCAGTTCCGGTTCGTGCCGGGCTTTCTCGGTGCCGGCACGGTCGCGCTGCAGTCGGTGAACTTCCCCGACCGGTACGCGCGGGTGGACGGTGACGCCCTGCGCGTCGATCCCTTCGAGGACACCGATGCCTACGGCCGGGCCGCGAGTTTCACGCGCGTGCCGGGACTCGCCGACGGCACGGCGGTGTCGCTCCGCATTGGTGCAGACAACTATGTTGCCCATGACACGGGAAGGTTGGTGGTGACCAAGCCGGGCAACGACCGGGAGACGCGCCGACGGGCCACATTCCGGTTCGGATGAGTGGACAATGGGTGCGCTGCACCGAAGCCGACGGGTGTTATCGCTAACATGGTCGGTGGACAGATTTGAGGATCGGAGACCGTCCGTGGACCAGAAGATTTCGCGCGACCCCGCGATGACCGACGTCGCACGACTCGCTGGGGTGTCCCACCAGACGGTCTCGCGCGTGCTCAACAACCACCCCAACGTCCGTGAGCAGACCAGGCTGCGGGTGCAGGCCGCGATCAAGGAGCTGGACTACCGGCCCAACCGCGCGGCCCGTGCCCTGGTCACCGGCAAGACGCAGCTCATCGGCGTGGTGGCGCAGAACTCGACGCTGTACGGCCCGGCCTCGCTGCTGTCCGCCTTCGAGGAGGCGGCGCGCGAGGCCGGGTTCGCCGTCAGCGTCGGCAGGGTCAAGGTCCTCGACCGCGACTCGATCGCCGCGGCCGTCGAACGCCACCGCGACCAGCGCGTGGCCGGCATCGTGGTGATCGCCCCCACCTCCTCGGCCGCCGACGCGCTGGCCGACGTGCCGGCCGGCGTGCCGCTGGTGACCGTGGACGGCGACCCGGAACGGCCGACGCCGCTGGTCACGGTCGACCAGGCGGCCGGTGCGTTCGACGCCACCAGCCACCTGCTGGAGGAGGGCCACAAGACGGTGTGGCACGTCTCCGGCCCCGCCGACTGGTTCGACGCGGCCGGCCGCGTCGCGGGCTGGCGGCGCGCGCTCGAGAACATGGGCGCCGAGGTGCCGCCGGTGGTGACGGCCGACTGGAGCGCTGCCTCCGGGTACCGGGCGGGGCAGATGCTCGCGCGGATGCCGGAGGTCACGGCGGTGTTCTGCTCGAACGACCACCTGGCCCTCGGCCTGCTGCGGGCGCTGAGCGAGCGCGGCAGGCGGGTCCCGCACGACGTGAGCGTCATCGGCTTCGACGACGTGCCGGAGGCGGCCTACTTCATCCCGCCGCTGACGACCGTGCGCCCCGACTTCGCGGCCGTGGCGCGCGAGACGCTCGGCCTGCTGCTGGAGCAGCTCAGCGACGGTGAGACCGCCCGCCCGCAGCGGACGGTCGCGCCGCTGCTGGTGCTGCGCGACAGCGTGGCACCGCCGCCTGCCTAGGACGGTCCCGGTTGCTGCTGCGGTCACCTGACTGGCGGTAGCGCCGCCGTGCTGTCGTCCGCACGCCCCGCTCACCGCCCGCCGGGAACCACCCCGGCGGGCGTTTTGTCGTGCGCTCACGGCAGTGCGGTTCCGTGTTCTTGCAGGGAAATCACGATGTTCACGGCGCATCTTGACGGCGTGAATGTTAGCGATAACACTCAGGCCGTGACTGACATGACGATCGACCGCGACGCGTGCGTGGTGGGTGTCGACTTCGGCACGCTGTCCGGCCGCGCCGTGGTCGTGCGCGTCCACGACGGCGCCGAGCTCGGCACCGCCGTCCACGAGTTCCGCCACGGGGTCGTGGACCAGGTGCTGCCCGCGACCGGCCGTCCGCTGCCGCCGGAGTGGGCGCTGCAGGTCCCGGCCGACTACCTCGACGTCCTGCGCACCGCCGTCCCGCAGGCGGTCGAGGCGGCCGGGATCTCGCCCTCCCAGGTGGTCGGGATCGGCACCGACTTCACGGCCTGCACGATGGTGCCGGTCACCGCGGACGGCACGCCGTTGTGCGACCTGCCGGAGTTCGCGGAGAACCCGCACGCCTACGTGAAGCTGTGGCGCCACCACGCCGCCCAGGCGCAGGCCGACCGGATCAACGAGCTCGCCCGCACCCGTGGCGAGACGTGGCTGCCGCGCTACGGCGGACTGATCTCCTCGGAGTGGGAGTTCGCCAAGGGCCTGCAGGTGCTGGAGGAGGCGCCCGAGGTCTACGCGGCGATGGCGCACTGGGTCGAGGCCGCGGACTGGATCGTCTGGCAGCTCACCGGCACCTACACGCGCAACTCCTGCACCGCCGGGTACAAGGGCATCCACCAGGACGGCGCCTACCCCGGCGAGGACTTCCTCGGGGAGCTCAACCCGGAGTTCGCCGGGTTCGTCGCCGACAAGCTCGACCACCCGCTGTCCGCGCTCGGCGACCGGGCCGGCTCGCTGACCGCGCAGGCCGCGGAGTGGACCGGGCTGCCGGAGGGCATCGCCGTCGCGGTCGGCAACGTCGACGCGCACGTCACCGCGCCGGCCGCGCAGGCCGTCGAGCCCGGTCAGATGGTCGCGATCATGGGCACCTCGACGTGCCACGTGATGAGCGGTGCCGTGCTGCGCGAGGTGCCCGGCATGTGCGGGGTGGTCGACGGCGGTATCGTGCCGGGGCTGTGGGGCTACGAGGCCGGGCAGAGCGGTGTCGGCGACATCTTCGCGTGGTTCCTGCGCAGCGGGGTGCCGCCGGTCTACCACGAGCAGGCTGCCGCACGCGGGATCTCCGTGCACGAGCTGCTGACCGAGCTCGCCGCCGGCCAGGCCGTGGGGGAGCACGGGCTCATCGCGCTCGACTGGCACAGCGGCAACCGGTCCGTGCTGGTCGACCACGAGCTGTCCGGTGTCGTCGTCGGGCAGACCCTGGCGACGAAGGCCGAGGACGTCTACCGCGCGTTGCTGGAGGCCACCGCGTTCGGCACGCGGGTCATCATCGACGCCTTCACCGACTCCGGCGTCGCGGTGACCGAGCTGGTGATCGCCGGCGGGCTGGTGAAGAACGAGCTGCTGATGCAGATCTACGCCGACGTCGTGAACCTGCCGCTGTCGGTGATCGGCTCGGCGCAGGGCCCCGCGCTCGGGTCCGCGATGCACGCCGCCGTGGCCGCGGGCGCGTACCCGGACATCCGCAAGGCCGCGGCCGCGATGGGTTCGGTGCGCCGCAACGTGGTCACGCCCGTGCCGGAGAACGTCGAGGCCTACGAGCGGCTCTTCCTCGACTACCAGGAGCTGCACGACTACTTCGGCCGCGGCGCCAACGACGTCATGCACCGCCTGCGCCAGTACCGCCGCGACGCACTGGGGAGGAAGAGCTGATGTCCGCCACGGCAGAGCTGCGGCGCACGGTCGCCGAGCTGCACCGCGAGCTGACCCGGTACGAACTGGTGAGCTGGACGGCCGGCAACGTGTCGGCGCGCGTGCCCGACCACGAGCTGATGGTGATCAAGCCGTCCGGGGTGTCCTACGACGAGCTGGGGCCGCACGCGATGGTCGTGACGGACCTGCACGGCACGCTCGTGGAAGGTGAGCTGGCGCCGTCCTCCGACACGGCCGCGCACGCCTACGTGTACCGGCACATGCCGCACGTCGGCGGTGTCGTGCACACGCATTCCCCTTACGCGACGGCGTGGGCGGCGCGCGGTGAGCCAATCCCGTGCGTGCTGACGATGATCGCGGACGAGTTCGGCGGGGAGATCCCGGTCGGGCCGTTCGCGTTGATCGGCGACGACTCGATCGGCAGGGGGATCGTGGAGACGTTGAGCGCCAGCAGGTCTCCGGCCGTGCTGATGCGCAACCACGGCCCGTTCACCGTCGGCGCCACCGCACGCGCCGCCGTGAAGGCCGCGGTGCTGCTGGAGGACGTCGCCCGCACCGTCCACTTCGCCCGGCAGCTCGGCCAGCCGGACGTGATCGAACAGCAGCACGTCGACCGGCTCTACGAGCGCTACCAGAACGTCTACGGCCAGTGAGCCCAGAAGGAGAGCACATGCCGGACAAGCCCCAGATCTGGTTCCTCACCGGCAGCCAGCACCTCTACGGCCCCGAGACGCTCGACCAGGTGGCCGCGCAGTCCCAGCAGATCCAGCGGATGCTCGGCGACAGCGGCAGGATCAGCGCGGAGATCGTGTGGAAGCCGGTGCTCACCGACTCCGCCGCGATCCGCGCGATCATGCAGGAGGCGAACAACGACCCGTCGTGCATCGGCGTGATCGCGTGGATGCACACGTTCTCGCCGGCGAAGATGTGGATCACCGGGCTGGACCTGCTGCGCAAGCCGTTGCTGCACCTGCACACGCAGCTCAACGAGGCGTTGCCGTGGTCCACCATCGACATGGACTTCATGAACCTGAACCAGGCCGCGCACGGCGACCGGGAGTTCGCCTACGTGCAGACGCGGATCGGCGTGGCCCGCAAGACGGTGGCCGGGCACGCGAGCGATCCCGTGGTGGCGCAGCGGATCGACGGCTGGGCGCGCGCCGCGGCCGGTCGCGCGCACCTGCGCGGGCTGCGGCTGGCCCGGTTCGGCGACAACATGCGCGACGTCGCGGTGACCGAGGGCGACAAGGTCGAGGCGGAGCTGCGGTTCGGCGTCTCGGTCAACACCTACGGCGTGAACGACCTGGTCGAGGTGGTCGACGCGGTGCCGGACGCCGACATCGACCTGCTCGTCGCCGACTACGCCGAGGCCTACCGGCTGGCGCCGGAGCTCGGGCGTGGGGGAGAGCGGCACGACTCGTTGCGGTACGCCGCCCGCATCGAGATCGGTCTGCGGTCCTTTTTGGACGAGGGCGGGTTCGGTGCGTTCACCACCAACTTCCAGGACCTCGGCGGGCTGCGGCAGCTCCCGGGCCTCGCGGTGCAACGGCTGATGGCCGACGGCTACGGCTTCGGCGGCGAGGGCGACTGGAAGACGTCGGCGTTGTTGGCCGCGGTCAAGGCGATGGGCACTGGGACCGGTCGCGGCACGTCGTTCATGGAGGACTACACCTACCACTTCGGGCCGGGCACGCCGAAGATCCTCGGCGCGCACATGCTGGAGGTGTGCCCGACGATCGCGGCGGCGCAGCCGTCGTGCGAGGTCCACCCGCTGGGCATCGGCGACCGGGAGGACCCGGTGCGGCTGGTGTTCGACGCGGCGACCGGCCCGGCCGTGGTGATCGGCCTGGCGGACCTGGGTGACCGGTTCCGCCTGGTGGCCAACGAGGTCACGGTCGTGGCACCCGACGAGCCGCTGCCGAAGCTGCCGGTGGCCCGTGCGGTGTGGCAGCCCGCGCCGTCGCTCTCGACGTCGGCCGAGTGCTGGCTCACCGCGGGCGGTCCGCACCACACGGTGATGACGCAGGCGGTCGGGGCGGAGGTGCTGCGGGACTTCGCCCAGATGGTGGCGACCGAGCTGGTGCTGATCGACGGCGACACGACACCCGCGTCGTTCGGCGACCGGCTGCGCTGGAACCAGGCCTACCACCGGCTGGCGCTGGGGCTCGGCTGACCGTGTTGGCCCCGCTTCGACTGTGAACGCTCACAACTGGTTGAACCCTTCACGATCCCGGTCCGTAGTCCGGAGTGCCGGCACACGCAGACCACCAAGTCGTGAGGGTTCGAACATGACGAGAGCACATGCACGACCGGAGCGGGGCAAGCGCCGGCTCATCGCGGGAGGCGCGGTGGCCGCGACCTTGACCGCCGTGACCGCGGCCGTCGCCTTCGCGGCCACCACCGGATCCGCCGGCGGTGACGGGTCGATCGCCTGCCCGCAGCCGGTGGTTCCCGCCGTGCCCGCGCAGGCCCAGGCCGAGGTGCAGCGCGAGCTGGCCAACCTGGACAAGCAGATCGCCGAGGCGCAGAACCGGTTGCGCACGTCGGCGGGTGAGGGCGGTCCCGCGTTCGTGCAGAACGCGATCCTGGGACCGTTGCGGGACAAGCGGGTCGCGGCGCTGAACCGGATCGAGACCGCGATCGGGCGGGTGGCGGCCAAGCCGGAGGGCCTGGAGCGGTTCGCGACCTGCGGACTCGGTCAGACGCCCGCGGTGTCGGCGCCGTCGGCGACGACCGGTGCGTCCACCGGCAACACCGGGGGTACCGGAAACACTGGCGGTAACGGTAACACGGGCGGCGCCGGCAACACCGGGGCCGGGCAGACGATCGACTGCCCGTCGCCCGTGCTCGCCGAGGTCCCCGCCGCCGCGCGCGCCGAGGTCGACCGCGAGCTCGCGAACCTCGGCAAGCAGCAGGCGGAGGCCACCGAGAGGCTGCGCACCTCCACGGGCCAGGGCGGCCCGAACTTCGTGCAGAACGCGATCCTGGGCCCGTTGGCGAGCAAGCGGACCGCCGCGCTGGACCGGATCGAGATCGCCATCGGCCGCGTGGGCACGCGGCCGCAGGGACTGGAGCGCTTCGCCACCTGTTCGCTCAGGTGAGCCTCTTCCTCGGGGCGGCGTTCCGGGGGTCCTGCCGAACGGGTGCGCCTCCGTTCGGCAGGACCTTGACGCCCCAGGGCGACATCGGTAGTTGTTAGCGTGAACATCGCGCGTTCAACGGAGAACCGATGACCAGACTGCTCGCTGTGCTGGCCGCCACCGCGGTCACGCTGTCCACCGCGGTTCCGGCCGCCGGCGCCGTCGAGTCGGTGACCGTGCGGCCGGACCCGACCTACCAGCAGGAGCCGTTCCAGGGCTGGGGCACGAGCCTGGTGTGGTTCGCGAACGCCACCGGCGGCTACCCGGACGAGATCCGCAACCACCTCGCGGAGCTCCTGTTCGGCGAGAACGGCCTGAACCTGAACATCGCCCGCTACAACATCGGCGGCGGCAACGCCCCGGACGTGCCGCCGTACCTGCGAGCGGGCGCCGCGGTCCCCGGCTGGTGGAAGGCACCCGCCGGCACGACCCGCACGGACACCGACTGGTGGAAGCCCGGCGACCCGCGCTTCTTCGACGCCGCGGCGGACCCGCGCCAGCGCTGGTGGGTCGACCGCGTCAAGTCGCAGGTCGACCGCTGGGAGTCCTTCAGCAACTCCCCGCCGTGGTTCCAGACGGTGAGCGGCTACGTCTCCGGCGGCTTCGACCCGACCGCCGACCAGCTGCGCGAGGACCGCATCGGCGACTTCACCGCCTACCTCGCCCAGGCCACCGCAGAGCTGGAACGCGCCCACGGCATCAGGTTCGCCACGGTCGACCCGTTCAACGAGCCCAACACCCCGTACTGGCGCACCACCCTCGGCCCGGACGGCAACCCGACCGGAGGCCGCCAGGAAGGTGCCCACCTGAGCCCGGCCCTGCAGGCCAAGGTGATCCCCGCGATGGCCTCGTCGTTGCGCGCCAACGGCCTGCGCGCCACCGTCTCCGCCCCGGACGAGACCAACCCCGCCATCTTCGCCGAGAACTGGGCCGGCTACCCCGCCGCGGTCCGCGCCGACGTCGCCCAGCTGAACGTCCACACCTACGGCACCGCCCGCCGCACCACCGCCCGCGACATCGCCAAAGGCGCCGCCAAGCCCCTGTGGATGAGCGAGGTCGACGGCCACTGGGGCACCGGCCAGAGCTTCACCGACATGGACCCCGGCCTCGGCATCGCCGAGCGCGTGATCGACGACCTCCGCGAGCTCGAACCCCGCGCCTGGCTGCTCTGGCAGGCGATCGAGGACTACAACAACATGACCCCCGGCGCCGAGTCCCCGAACGGCATGAACTGGGGCGTCGTCCAGATCCCCTTCGACTGCGGACCGCAGGACACGCTCGCCACCTGCCCGGCCCGCGTCAACACGAAGTTCCACACCCTGCGCAACTTCACCCACTACCTCAAACCCGGCGACCGCCTGGTCAAGGTCAACACCACCACCGACGTCGCCGCGGTCCGCAACACCGAGCTGAAGTCGCTGGTGCACCTCAACAAGTCACCCCAGCCCCAGTCCGTGACCCTCGACCTGTCGGCCTTCGCCTCGGTGCGCCCCAACGCGACCGTCCGCCCCGTCGTGACCGACGAGCAGGGCGCACTCGTCAAGGGCGCGGCAGTCCGGGTGAGCGACCGCAAGGCCACCCTCTCCGTGCCGCCGCGCTCGGTCACCACGTTCGAGGTCACCGGCGTCAGCGGCGTGAACCGCGCCGCCGCACTGGCCGGCGACCACCGGCTCATCGGCGTGCAGAGCGGCAAGTCCCTGGCGCCGGCCGGCACCTCGCTCGTCCAGCGCACCACCGACCCGGCCGCCGCCGACCAGGTCTGGCGGCTGGAGCGCCGCACCGGCGGCTACGACCACCGCGCGCAGTTCTCCATCATCAACTTTGCGACCGGCCAGCGCATCGCCGCCGCGAACGGCGGTGTCGTGCTGGGCTCGGCGGACGGGCCGGCCGCGCGCTGGGTGCTGTCGTCGACCGGGGACGGCACCTGGACGTTCGTGAACGTCCAGACCGGGGCGTTGCTCGACGTCACCGGTGAGTCGCGTGAGGACGGTGCCAGGATCGGCCTCTACCAGGCGACTTCCGGGGCCAATCAGCGTTGGTCGGCCACACCTGTCGTGCGTGCTGAGAATTCCTGATTCGATCACCCTCTCCCGCGTTTCCACATTTCGGGGCGTGGCTGATCACCACATCCGGACGAGAAATGGACGCCCTGAGGACGGCATCAGGACAAGCTTCACTCGTTGGAGTGACGGAGCCCGTCTCGACCTGGGCGAACACGGACCGGTTCCCGTGACGGTCCCTGTGCCGCCGCGCAGCTGACTGCGCGCCGGCCCTCGCTGCCCACCTCACCGACCGGCACGCCCAACCGACCGGCACGCCCAACCGACCGGCACGCCCAACCACGCACGTCACGCGCTGTCCCGCACCACCAGCATCGACGGGTAGAACGTCGCCAGGTCCGTACCTTCCCGGTCCAGCACCGCACGTGCCGCGGCCCCCGCACCGCCACGTCACCCGGCACCCTGACACCCAGCGCGTGCAGCCCGTCCAGCACGCCCAGCGCGGTCAGGTCGCTGAGCGCGAACACGGCGTCGGTGTCCGGCCAGCGCGTCATGATCTCGATCGCGGCCGCGGTGCCGCGGGCGGCGGTGAAGTCGCCGGCCACGACCCTGGTCTCGCCGCCGCAGTCGTGCACGACCTGGCGGTAGGCGGCCACGGCGCGGTCGCCGCAGGGGAGCCAGGGCGGGCCGGTGACCATCGCGATCCGGCGGCGGCCGGTGGTCGCGAGGTGGCGGACGACGCCCTCGGTGCCGGTGCTGTTGTCGACGTCGAACGACGGCACGTGCCTGGTGCCCACGCCGATCGCGGCGACCCGGCCGCGCAGGACTCGCGGGACCGTGTCGAGTGCGGGTTGGGTGGGGTTGACGACCAGCAGGCCGCCGAGGCCGCGGGTGCTGGCCAGGCGCGCGAGTGACGACGGGTCGTGCAAGGGTAGCCAGTGCAGGGAGACGCCGACCTCGCGTTCGGCGGCGGTGTGCGCGGCGGTGGTCAGGACGCGGCCGACGTACGGGTCGTCGAGCACGGCGTCGGTGCGGCCGATGACACCCACCGCGAGTCGGGTGCCGCTGCGGCTCGCGAGTGCGCGGGCGGCGGCGTCGGGCACGTAGCCGAGTTCGGTCACGGCGGCGGCGACCCGGTCGCGGGCCCGTTGCGAGGCCGGTCCCTGTCCCGTGACGACACGTGAGGCGGTCGCCCGTGACACGCCTGCGGCGCGTGCCACGTCGTCCAGCGTGGCGGTGCGTTGTCCCATGTCGACAGTATTGCCATGGAAGCGCTTCCACGTGTGGGGTATGGGTTTGTGGATCGAGAAAGGGGCACCGGAATGGCCGTCACGTTGCCGAGGGGTCTGGTCAGGGCAGCCGCAGCGGGGGTTGCTGTCACGTTCGGGCTGAACGGCGTGGCCGTGGCGACCTGGTTCTCACGTGTACCGGTCGCCCGGGACGCGCTCGGGCTGACGGCGGGCGCGCTGGGGCTGCTGTTGCTGTCGATGTCGGCGGGCGCGTTCCTGGCGATGCTCACCGCGGGCGAGGTGACGCACCGGCTCGGTCCGCGGCGGACGGTGGAGCTCTCCGCGATGACGGTCGCCGCCGGGCTCGCGGTCGCGGGCGTGGGGATCGGCGCGGTGCCGTCGGTGGCGCTGACCGCGATCGGCATTTTCGTGCTCGGGTACGGCTCCGGCACCTGCGACGTCGCGATGAACGTCGAGGCGGCCGAGGTGGAACGCGCGCTCGGCCGCACGGTGATGCCGCGCTTCCACGCGATGTGGAGCCTGGGCACGGTCGCCGCCGCCGGCCTGACCTCACTGGTGGCGTGGGCGACCCTGTCGGTGACCGCGCACCTGGTCGTCGTCGCGGCCGTGGTCGCGGCCGGCACCCTGCTGGCCGCGCGCACCTACCGCTTCGCCGGCGAGGCGGAACACGGCCGCGGCAGCGGTGTCCTGGCCGCGTGGCGGGAACCGCGCACGTTGCTGGTCGGCGCGCTCGTGCTGGTGCTGGCGTTCACCGAGGGCACCGCCAACGACTGGGTGGCGCTGGCCTTCGTCGACGGCTACGAGTTCGACCCCGGCACCGGCGCGCTGGTGTTCGGCGTGTTCGTCACGACCATGACCTTCGGCCGGATCGTCGGCACCATCGCACTGGACCGCTGGGGCCGCGTGCCGGTGCTCATCACCACCATGCTGCTGGCGGCGGGCGGGGTGACGCTCGCGGTGTTCGCCGGCTCACCGGCCCTGGCGGTCACGGGCGTGGCCATCTGGGGCCTCGGCACCGCACTGGGCTTCCCGGTCGGCATGAGTGCCGCGGCGGACGACCCCGCGCACGCGGCGGCACGGGTCAGCGTGGTCGCCGTGATCGGCTACACCGCGTTCCTCGCCGGGCCGCCGGTCGTCGGGTTCCTCGGTGACGAGGTAGGGGTGTTGCGCGGACTGCTGATCGTGCCGTTGTTGCTGTTGCCCGCACTCGCGCTCGTACCGGCGTTGCGGCCGCCCGCCGCTACCTCAGAGGTCGACGTGCCGCGCTAGCCGGTCGCGCAGACGCAGGTGCCGGAGCTGGTGGACGTTGCCCGACTGCCGCAACACCCCGAGGGCGTGGGCGTAGTCGAGGAGCCGCATGAGCCGCCACGGAAGCCTGCCGTGCTCACCTGCCGGTACTCGTCGATCCGGCAGGTGAGCACGAACGGCCGATCGTCGGCCAGGCTCAGGTTGAGGCGGTTGACCGCCGCCACCCGCCGTTCGGGCGGTGTCATCCCGTCGAGACCGTCGAAGATGGGGACGAGCACGGTGGATGTTGCGCCGGTCGTCGACCACGTTCTCGCTCGCGGCGACGAGCCGCACGGGAGCGGTGGTTGTGCCGAACGTCCCGCGCGCGGAGTTCCGCCGCAGTTCCGCCACGGTCGTGTGGTGCCGGCCGATCGGCTCCGGCGTGGGCGTGCGGATTCATCACGCCCTGATCGGACCAATCTTCCGCGCCGCGTGTAATTCGACGGCATTCGAGTCGAAACATCGTCGAATGTCGAGCCGCGCAGTCGAATGAATTCACTTCGTTGACGTGCCTCGGAAACGTTCGTAATCTCGTTTCACGATCGTGTACGGCGTTCAAGAATGTGAATCAGTCGATCGAGAGGGCATTCCCCGATGCGGCTTTTCGTTGGTGCGGTGGTTTTGGCGTGCCTGGGCACCGGAATGGCCGGTGTGAGCGCGCAGGCGGGGCCCGACCCGGCCAGGCAGGTGCTGGCCGCCGGTGACGGCTGGGCGTCCAGCGGGTCCGGCACGACCGGTGGTGCGGCGGCGCCTGCCGGGAACGTGCACGAGGTGCGGACGCGGGCGGAGCTCGTGGCGGCGCTGGCGGCGCCGGGGCCGCGGATCGTCAAAGTCAGGGGTGTGATCGACGCGAACACGGGAGCGGACGGGAAACCGTTGCGCTGCACGGATTATGCGACCGACGGGTACACGCAGGCCGGGTACCTCGCGGCGTACGACCCGGCGGTCTGGGGGTGGGAGCGTGAGCCGGAAGGGCCGTTGGAGGACGCGCGGGTCGCGTCGGCGAAGCGGCAGGAGGCGGCCATCGCGGTGAACGTCGGCTCGGACACCACGATCATCGGTGTCGGGCGCGGGGCCGGGATCACCGGCGGCAGCCTGCGGATCCACGGTGTGCGCAATGTGATCGTGCGCAACCTGACCTTCCGCGACACGCACGACTGCTTCCCGCGGTGGGATCCCAACGACAACAGCCCCGGTGCGCCGCCCGGCAACTGGAACTCGCTCTACGACTCGGTGTCGTTGCAGCGCTCCGAGCACGTCTGGGTGGACCACAACACGTTCACCGACGAGCCCAATCTCGACAGCACCCAGCCGCTCTACTTCGGACGGCCGTACCAGGTGCACGACGGGCAGCTCGACATCACCAGCGGCTCGGACCTCGTCACGGTGTCGCGCAACGTGTTCGCCGACCACGGCAAGACCATGCTGATCGGCTCGTCGAACACCTCCACGACCGACCCCGGCAAGCTGCGCGTCTCGGTGCACCACAACGTGTTCCGCAACGTGCAGGAGCGCGCGCCCCGCGTGCGGTTCGGGCAGGTGCACGTCTACAACAACCTCTACGAGGGCGCTGAGCCGGTGTACAGCTGGGGTGTTGGTGTGCGTTCACAACTGTTCGCGCAGAACAACTTCATCCGCGGCATCGCGCCCGAGAAGATCGTCTACAACTGGGGCGGCACGGCGCTCACCGACACCGGCAACCTGGTCGACGGCAGGCCGGTGAGCCTGGTGGACGCGTTCAACGCGGCGAACCCCGACAAGGTCCTCGGCACGGACGCGGGTTGGACCCCGACGCTGAACCGCGGCCTGGAACCGGCGCACCGGATCAGGCACCTGAAGGCGGGCGCGCAGCCGGCCGGGCACCACCTCGTGGTGGGCAGGGGGTTCGCGACCGTGCAGGCGGCGGTCGACGCGGCGCCGGCAGGTGGCGTGATCACCCTGCCGAAGGGCGTCTACCGCGAGGTCGTCAAGATCCCGGCGAGCAAGCGCGGGCTCACCCTGCGCGGCGCCACCGGACGGGCTCAGGACGTCGTGATCGACTACGACAACGCCAGCGGCACCAAGAAACCCGACGGCACCACGTACGGCACCACCGGCAGCGCGACCGCCACCATCGCCGCGGACGGGTTCACCGCGCGCAACCTCACCTTCCGCAACTCGTTCGACCGCGCGCGGCACCCGGAGATCACCGCGACCCAGGCCGTCGCGGTCAAGGCGACCGGTGACCGGATGCTGTTCGACCGCGTGCACTTCGAAGGACACCAGGACACGCTGTACGCGGACACCCCGGACGTCGGCACGCGGTCGAGGCAGCTCTACCGCGACTGCGCGATCACCGGCGACGTCGACTTCCTGTTCGGCCGCGCCACGGCCGTGTTCGACCGCGCCACGATCACGGCGCTGAACCGCGGCGGCGACCCGAACGGCTACGTGACCGCCGCCAGCACCCGGCGCGACAACCCGCACGGGTTCCTGATCGTCAACTCGAGGATCCGCAGCGACGCCCCGGCGAACACCTACTTCCTCGGCAGGCCGTGGCACCCCGGCGGTGACCCGGACGCGGTCGCGCAGGTCGTCGTCCGCGACACCGAGCTGCCCGCGGCGATCAAGCAGGCGCCGTGGACGGACATGTCCGGCTTCCCCTGGCGTGAAGCGCGGTTCGCGGAGTACCGCAACACCGGCCTGGGCGCGGGCACGGGCGCCGACCGGCCGCAGCTCACCGACGAGCAGGCGCGGCAGCACACGAAGTCCGCCTACCTGGGCGGGTGGAACCCCGCGTGAGGACCCGCGCCTGGGCGCCCTACGCCCTGATCGCCCCGACACTCGTGCTGATGCTCGTGTTCCTGGTGTACCCGATCGCGAGCGTCGGGTGGTTCAGCCTCCGCCAGCACACCGTCACGCAACCGTGGAAGAACGGCTTCATCGGCCTCGAGAACTTCCGCCGCATGCTGTTCGAGGACCCGCTCTTCTGGCAGAGCCTCGTGTTCAGCGCCAAGTGGGTGTTCGTCGAGGTCGGGCTGCAGCTCGTGCTCGGCCTGGTGCTCGCGTTGATCGTGAACGAGACGTTCGTCGGCCGCGCAATGGCCCGCTCGCTGGTGTTCTCGCCGTGGGCGGTGTCCGGCGTGCTCACCACCGGCATCTGGATCCTGCTGTACAACCCGTCGACGGGCATCTTCCAGCAGCTCGCGCAGTGGGGGATCGGCGATCCCGGCACGTCGGTGCTCGGCAACCCGGACACGGTGTTCCCCGCGACCGTCGTCACCGAGCTGTGGCGCGGCGTGCCGTTCTTCGCGATCCTGCTGCTCGCCGACCTGCAGACCATCCCCAACGACCTGTACGAGGCCGCGTCGGTCGACGGCGCCGGACGGTGGCGGCGGTTCATCAGCGTCACCCTGCCGCACCTGCGCGACGCCATCGTGCTGTCGACGTTGCTCAGGGCCGTCTGGGAGTTCAACAACGTCGACCTGATCTACACCCTCACCGGCGGTGGCCCGGCGAACCAGACCACCACCCTGCCGCTGTACGTGGCGCGCAAAGCCGTCGACTCGCACGACTTCGGCTACGGCTCGGCGCTCACGATGGCCGGCTTCGTGATCCTGCTGTTCTTCTCGATCCTCTACCTGAGGCTGTCCAAGTTCGGGAGCCGGGCATGACCCAGACCCTCATCCGCCCGGAAGTGGCACTCGACCCACCACCGCCACCGCCGAAGCGCAAGAAGCACCGCGATCCGAGCCGGTACTTCCGGCTGCACCTGCCACTGGTCCTCTACCTGCTGTTCACGCTCATCCCGTTCTACTGGATGCTCGTCTTCGCCTTCCGGCCGGCGGGGGAGACCGCGCTGGTGCCCTGGCCGATCACGCTCGAGCACTTCGACACGGTGTGGAACGGCATCGGGTTCGGGCTCTTCTTCCAGAACAGCCTGATCATCGCGCTCGGCACCCTGGTCGTGGTCACCGTGTTCGCGCTGATGGGCGGCTACGCGCTGGCACGCTTCAAGTTCCGCGGCCAGAAGGTGTTCCTGCTGGCGCTGCTGTGCACGCAGTTCATCCCCGGCGCGATGCTGCTCATCCCGCTGTTCGTGATCTTCAAGGGCGCCGGGCTGCTCAACAGCCTGACCGGCCTGATCATCGCGGACACGGCGTTCCAGCTGCCGCTCGCGCTGATCCTGATGAGCGGGTTCGTGCGCAACGTGCCGGTGGAGCTCGAAGAGGCCGCCATGGTCGACGGCTGCTCACGGCTGCGGGCGTTCTTCGCGGTGACCCTGCCGCAGCTGCGCCCCGCACTCGTCGCCGTCGGGTCGTTCGCGTTCATCGGCGCCTGGAACAACTTCCTGTTCGCGCTGATGTTCGCCAGCAAGCAGGACAAGTTCACGCTGCCGGTCGGGCTGAGCTACGCGCTCGGCGAGTTCAACACCGACTTCGGGGCGCTCGCGGCGGGCGGCGTGGTGGCCGCGGTGCCGGTCGTGCTGGTTTTCGCCGTGGTGCAACGGTTCCTGGTGCAGGGACTGAGCGCCGGCGCGGTCAAGGGATGAGGAAGAGGACATGAGAGCACTGCTGGTCGTGCTGGCACTCCTGCTCAGCGCGTGTGCCGGAGCCCAGGACGGCAAGACGACGATCACGTTCTGGGACAACAACGGCGGCCCCGGCCGCACGCCCATCTACGAGGAGCTGATCAAGCGGTTCGAGGCGGCCAACCCGGACGTCAAGGTCGACTACGTCGGCATCCCGAGCTCGTCGGTGCAGCAGAAGTACGACACCGCCATCGCGGGCGGGTCGACGCCGGACGTCGGTGGCGTCACCACGTCCTACCTCGCGCACCTGGCCGGGCAGGACGCGTTGGAGCCGGTCGACGAGCGGCTGGAGGGCAGCTCGCTGAAGGGGAAGCTGATCCCGGGGCTGGTGGAGACCGTGCGGCAGACCTCGGCCGACGGCAAGCTCTACGCCGTGCCCGCGTCGGGCAACATGGACGTGGTCTGGTACCGCTCGGACCGGTTCGAGGAGAACGGCATCAAGGAGCCGGTGACCTGGGACGAGCTGGTGGCGGCGGCCACCAAGCTGACGAACCCGGCGGCCAACCAGTACGGGTTCACCATCCGCGGTGGGGCGGGGTCGGTCTTCCAGCTGCTGACCGAGGCGTACTCGTACTCCGGTGTCGAGAAGTTCTACGACGGCGGCAAGAGCACGGTGGCCGACCCGCGCAACGCCGAGCTCGTGCGCAAGGTGGCGGGGCTGTACAAGAAGGCCACGCCCGAGGCGGACGTCAACAACAACTACACGCAGATGGTCGCGCAGTTCACCGGTGGTTCGGTCGCGATGATGCACCACAACCTCGGGTCGACGGCCGACGTGATGAAGACGCTCGGGCCGGAACGCGTCAGCGCCATGCCGTTGCCGAAGGGGCCTTCTGGCAAGCGGACCGTCGTGCCGAACCCGACCGACGGCTTCGCGGTGTTCAAGGGCAGCAAGAACGCCGATGCCGCGTGGCGGTTCGTCGAGTTCCTGGTCTCGCCGGAGAGCAACGGGTACTGGAACGAGAAGGTCGGGCAGATCCCGGCGAACACCGACGTGCGCAACGCCGAGTGGATCCAGAAGAACCCGGCCGTGAAGATGGCGCTCGGGGTGCTGGAGGACCCGGCGACCGTGCTGGTGCCGGCACCGGTGCACCTGCCGGAGTACTCGTCGATCACCAAGACCGACACCGAGCCGCTCTACCAGAAGGTGCTGCTCGGGCAGATGCAGGCGCAGGAGTTCCTCGACCAGCTGGCAGCCAAGCTGACCACCGCCCAGCAGGACTGGGAGAAGCGCAAATGATCGAACGGGTCGTCGTGCGCACGTTCACCACGACCGCGTGCACGTCCGTCGACGCTGAGGGGCACCGGCACCCGGCGCCGGAGCACGAGGTGACCGAGGCGCTGCTGGAGATCACCGACACCGACGGGGTGACCGGGTACTGCCAGGTGCAGCCGGACCAGCTGCGGCCGGCCGTGCTGGACAAGCACGTCAAGCCTGTGCTCATCAACCAGGACCCGTGGGACCGGGAACGGCTGTGGCGGCTGCTCGCGCGCAGGCAACGGGGTGCGCACGGCGGGTTCACCGACCGCGCGCTCGGGTTCGTGGACCAGGCGCTGTGGGATCTCGTGGCGCGCAAGGCCGGGCTGCCGGCGTGGAAGCTGGCCGGCGGTGCGCGTGACCGGCTGCCCGCCTACGCCAGCACGATGTGCGGTGACACGGACGGGCTCGCGACGCCCGGCGACTACGCCGACTTCGCGAAACAGCTGGTGGCCGCGGGATACCGCGCGATCAAGCTGCACACCTGGATGCCGCCGGTGCCCGGTGCGCCGAGCGTCGCCCGCGACGTCGAGGCGTGCCGGGCGGTCCGGGAGGCCGTGGGGCCGGACGTCGCGCTGATGCTCGACGCCAGCCACTGGTACTCGCGCACCGAGGCGCTCAAGCTCGGCAAGGCGTTGGAGGAGCTCGACTTCTACTGGTTCGAGGAACCGATGGAGGAGGCCTCGGTCAGCTCCTACCGGTGGCTCGCGGAGCAGCTGGCCATCCCGGTGATCGGTCCGGAGGTGGCGTGGGGCAAGCACCACACCCGCGCCGAGTGGGTCAGCAGCGGTGCCTGCGACATCCTGCGGGCCGGTCCCGCCGGCAGCGGCGGCATCACGCCGGTGCTCAAGACCGTGCACCTGGCCGAGGCGTTCAACGTCGACTGCGAGATCCACGGCAACGGCAGCGGCAGCCTCACCGTGCTCGGGGCGACGGACGCGGGCCGGTGGTACGAACGCGGTCTGCTGCACCCGCACGTCGACTTCGACCGGATACCGCCACACCGGAACTCCCTCGCCGACCCGCTCGACGAGGACGGGAACGTCGTGCTTTCCCGGCTGCCGGGAATCGGCGACGACTGGAATGGAGAACACATCGCAGTTCACACTCTTGAAGTGTGGTGAGAAATGCCCCGGCCGGCGGCCGGGGCATTTCCCGTTCATCGGTAAGTCAGGTCCGACGACTGGTACAGGCAGTGCGTGCCGTCGGAACCGGTTCCGATTTTCTTCGGCTCACCGCTCGTGACACCCTGGTACTTGTCGCAGATCGCGATCTTCCGGCTGCTGTCGCCGACGATCGTGATCCGGGAGAACCGCGCGGTGTCGCCGTAGTTGGTGTTGATGCCGACGAGGTTCTTGCCGGGGGAGAACGCGGTGATGTTCTCCAGGACGACGTGCCTCTTGTGCTGCGTCCCGCAGTTGCCGCAGGACCGGTAGAGCTTGCCGAAGTCGTCCACCTGGAAGTTGCGGATCGTCATCGTGCCCGGCCCGTTGTGCTGGAACACCTTGTCCGACGCCTTGCGCGCGCCACCGCCGTTGACCGTCATGGTCTGCGACGACGACGTGCCCTTGAACGTGGCCGCGTCCTCACCCACGTCCTCCCACCACACGTTGGTGAGCGTGCAGGTGCCGAGGCAGTGGACCCCGTCCGCGGCCGGCGCGCCGAGCACGACGTTGCGCAGCGTCGCGCCGTCGGCCAGCTGGAAGATCGGGCCCTGGTTCTCGCCCTGGCCGCCGGAACCGAGGTTCCCGGTGCCGTAGAACCGCTGCATGCCACCGTCGTAGCCGCCGGCGGGGACCTTGATGGTCGTGCTGACGGGTTTCTGCCCCGTCGGCGTGGGAAAAGTGCTGCCCGCGGCCTGTGCCGCGGGGACCGCAAACGCGGCCAGAGCCGCGGCCAACACCATTGTTGCCAGTTTCTTCATGTGCGCTCCGCTTGCAGGGGGATGCGCGGCGGTATTTCGATCGTAGGGCGGAGATCTTTTCTGTCAACCGCATTCGAACGTTCGATTCGAATACTGTCGAACTGGTTGACCGGATAGACGGACGAGTGGTTCCGTGGTTCTACCGCCGCTCACTCATGGGAGCGTGTAATGATTCCAAAACGCGCAGCACTGATTTCTGCAGCCGCGCTCGTCCTCGGCGCTGTTTCCGTTCCGCAGGCGTCCGCCGCACCGTTCGGTCTGGTCGGCTGGGCGACCCAGGGAGGAGGCACGACCGGAGGCGGCAGCGCGTCACCGATCACCGTCACCACGGCGTCGGCGTTCGTCGAGGCCGCGAAGTCGTCGAGTGCGGCGGTGATCAGGGTCTCCGGCACGATCTCGCTGTCGAGCATGACCAAGGTCGCCTCGAACAAGACGATCGAGGGTGTCGGGTCGTCCGCGACGATCACGGGGCAGGGGCTGAACATCGCCAACGCCTCCAACGTGATCGTGCGCAACCTCAACTTCCGGAGCTGGGGTGACGACGCGATCAACGTGCAGTACTCCACCCGTGTGTGGGTCGATCACAACACCTTCTCCAACGGCTACGACGGTGCCGTCGACGTGAAGCGGGCCTCCGACTACGTCACGGTGTCGTGGAACAAGTTCACCAGTCACAACAAGACGATGCTGCTCGGTCACAGCGACGACAACGGGTCGGAGGACCGCGGCAAGCTCCGGGTGACCTACCACCACAACTGGTTCGACGGAACGCAGCAGCGCCACCCGCGGGTGCGGTTCGGCAACCCGGTGCACGTCTACAACAACTACTACGGCGGTGTGACCGACTACGGCGTCGCGTCCACCGTCGAGGCCGGGGTCCTGGTCGAGGGCAACTACTTCGAGAACACCGAGGACCCCTTCCACCGCGGCGAGGGCAGCTCGTCCGGCGGATCGCTGGTCGCGCGCAACAACCACTTCGTCAACTCGGGAACGGGTGACCAGGGCGGCTCGGTGAAGAGCCTGCCCTACTCGTACCCGCTGGACAGCGCGAGCAGCGTGAAGAGCGTGGTCACGGCCGGTGCCGGAGCCGGTCGGGGCTGACGAGACCAGGGGGCGCCCGAAGTGGCGTGGGCGCCCCCACCCCCGTCTGGGACCGCTCCCAGAATTCCACTCGAAGAGAGCAGTAAGAGGAACCGCCGGACGAACCGGCACTGAGTCATGTGGCGCAACCACAACGACTTTTCAGCGCAGAGGCGCTTACATCGGCGGCCGGTTGGCCGGTGTGGTTCACGTTACAGTGCCGTGAACTCTGGGAGCGCTCCCAGTTGTCGAGAGGGCGGCGGCATGACTCGGCGAACAACGGCGTTGACAGTTGCGGCGGTGGTGGTCATGGGCGGGGTACCCGCCGTGGCGGCACCGCTCGCGGTTGCTTGCACCGTGACGTATTCGATAACGAACGAATGGAACAGCGGGTTCGGCGCCAGCGTGGCGATCCGCAACGACGGTGACGCGCTGAACGGCTGGAACCTCACCTGGACGTTCCCCGACGGGCAACGCGTCCAGCAGGGCTGGAACGGCAACTTCACCCAGAACGGCGCGGTCGTCACCGTGACCAACCCTGAGTGGGCGCGCACGCTCCCGGCCGGCGGCAGCACGCAGGTCGGGTTCAACGGCAGCAAGGGCTCGACCAACCGGCCACCGACGGACTTCGCGGTGAACGGCGTGTCCTGCACCGGCCCGAACCAGGCGCCGTCCGTGGCGCTGACGTCTCCTGCCAACGGCAGCAGCTACACCGTGCCCGCGGACATCCCGCTCGCGGCCACCGCGGCGGACTCCGACGGCACGGTGTCGAAGGTCGACTTCTACGCGGGTGACCAGCTCGTCGCGACCGACACCAGCGCGCCGTTCACCGGCACCTGGGCCTCGGCGCCGGCCGGTGACCACAGCATCGCGGCGCGGGCGACCGACAACCGCGGCGCCGTCACGACCTCCACGCCGGTCGCCGTCAAGGTGCTGGCCGGACCCGCGGTCGTGGCCTCGCCGAGCGCGGTCTCGGTGAAACAGGGCCAGGCGGCGACGTTCGACGTCTCGCTGGCCACGGCACCGAGCTCCCCGGTCACGGTCACGCTCGCCCGCGGCGGCAGCGCGGACCTGACGGCGACGCCGGCGTCGTTCACGTTGTCCGGCACCGCGAAGCAGACGGTCACGGTGACGTCGGCGAACAACGGTGGCGAGCTCGCGACCGCGACGTTCACCGCGTCGGCCACCGGCCACAGCGCGGCGGCGGTGACGGTCAAGGAGCTCGACCCGAACACGTCGGACTTCAACAAGGCGTTCCTCGACCAGTACAACAAGATCAAGGACCCGGCGAGCGGCTACTTCCGCAAGTTCGGCGACCTGCTCGTGCCGTACCACTCGGTCGAGACGCTGATGGTCGAGGCACCCGACCACGGCCACCAGACGACGTCCGAGGCGTTCAGCTACTACCTGTGGCTGGAGGCGAGCTACGGCCGGGTCACCGGTGACTGGGCGCCGTACAAGTCCGCGTTCGCGTCGATGGAGAAGTTCATCATCCCCGCGAAGGCTGACCAGCCGACGAACGACAAGTACGACCCGTCGAAGCCGGCGACCTACGCGCCGGAGCACCCGCGGATGGACCGCTACCCGGCCGTGCTGGACGGCACCGTGCCGGTGGGGTCGGACCCGATCGCGGCGGAGCTCAAGACCGCGTACGGCAACTCGGACGTCTACGGCATGCACTGGCTGATCGACGTCGACAACACCTACGGCTTCGGCCGCTGCGGTGACGGCACGACGGCGCCCGCGTACATCAACACCTACCAGCGCGGCTCGTCGGAGTCGGTGTGGGAGACGATCCCGCACCCCTCGTGCGACACGTTCAAGCACGGCGGACCCAACGGTTACCTGGACCTGTTCACCAAGGACTCGTCCTACGCCAAGCAGTGGAAGTACACCAACGCACCGGACGCGGACGCCCGCGTGGTGCAGGTGGCGCTGCTCGCCCAGCAGTGGGCCACGGCGCAGGGCAAGGCCGGTGACATCGCCGGCGAGATCGGCAAGTCCGCGAAGATGGGCGACTACCTGCGGTACGCCATGTTCGACAAGTACTTCAAGCGCGTCGGCAACTGCAACAGCCCGTCGTCGTGCCCCGGAGCGACCGGCAAGAACAGCGCGCACTACCTGATGTCCTGGTACTACGCCTGGGGCGGTGCGACCGACACGTCCGCCGGTTGGGCGTGGCGCATCGGTGACGGTGCCTCGCACCAGGGCTACCAGAACCCGTTGGCAGCGCACGCACTGGCGAACGTGCCCGCGCTCAAGCCGTTGTCCGCCACCGGACAGCAGGACTGGGCGACGTCGCTGAACCGCCAGCTGGAGATGCTGCAGTGGCTGCAGTCCGCGGACGGTGGTCTCGCCGGTGGTGTCACGAACAGCTGGGAGGGCCAGTACGCCTCGCCTCCCGCGGGCACGCCGACGTTCTACGGCATGTACTACGACGCCCACCCGGTGTGGCGCGACCCGCCGAGCAACCGGTGGTTCGGCTTCCAGGTGTGGGGGATCGAGCGCACGGCGGCGCTGTACCAGATGACCGGTGACGCGCGCGCCAAGAAGATCCTCGACAGGTGGGTGCCGTGGGCGATCGCGAACACGACCACGGGCACGGACTTCCGCATCCCCTCTGACCTGGAGTGGTCGGGAGCACCGGACACGTGGAACGCCACCAACCCCGGCGCGAACGCGAACCTGCGGGTGCGCGTGCTCAACCACAGCCAGGACGTCGGTGTGGCCGCGTCGTACGCCAAGGTGCTGCTGAACTACGCGGCGAAGTCGGGCAACGCCCAGGCCAAGGCCACGGGTGAGGCACTGCTGACGGGGCTGCTCGCGCACCAGGACAGCCTCGGCATCGCGACGCCGGAGACCCGCACGGACTACAGCCGGTTCGACGACGTCTACAACGCCTCGACCGCGGAAGGCCCGTACGTGCCGTCGGGCTGGACCGGCAAGATGCCGAACGGCGACCAGATCGGGCAGGGCTCGTCGTTCCTGTCGATGCGGTCCATGTTCCGCAACGACCCGCAGTGGCCGAAGGTCCAGGCCTACCTGGACGGCGGACCGGCACCCACGTTCACCTACCACCGCTTCTGGGCACAGGCCGAGATCGCGACCGCGTTCGCCCTGCACGCAGAGCTCTACGGGTGAGGAGTAGCGAGATGAGAAAACGCATAGCAGCAGCGCTTCTGCTCGTCGCCGCGACGACCGGTGCGGTTCTCGTGCACACCGGCGGCACCGCGGCCGCGCACGGGTCGATGGTCTGGCCCGGCAGCCGCACCTACCTCTGCTACGAGGACGGCCGCGCCGGCGGCGGTGGCGGTGACCTCAACCCGACCAACCCGGCGTGCGCCGCGGCGGTCGCGCAGGGCGGCAAGCAACCGCTGTGGGACTGGTTCGGCAACCTGATCAGCAACGCGGGCGGCCGCCACCGGGAGATCGTGCCCGACGGCAGCCTGTGCGGTCCCACCACGAAGTTCGCCGCCTACAACCTCGCCCGCGCCGACTGGCCGGTGACGCAGGTGCAGGCCAACTCCACGGTGACCTTCCGGTACAACGCGTGGGCACCGCACCCCGGCACGTGGGAGCAGTACGTCACCAAGGACGGCTTCGACGTGACGAAGCCGCTCAAGTGGTCGGACCTCGAGTCCGTGCCGTTCGACAAGGTGACGAACCCGCCGCTGGCGAACGGCGAGTACGCCTGGCAGGCGAGGCTGCCCAACAAGACCGGCCGCCACATCATCTACTCGCTGTGGCAGCGGTCGGACAGCCCGGAGGCGTTCTACAGCTGCTCGGACGTCCAGTTCGGTGGTGGCACCGGAACTCCGGACACCACCGCGCCGTCGGCACCGGGCACTCCGGTCGCCTCCGGCGTCACCAGCAGCTCGGTGAAGCTGGACTGGCCGGCGGCGACGGACAACGTGGCCGTGTCGGGCTACCGCGTGTACCGCGGTGACCAGGTGGTCGCCACCACCGCCACGAACTCGGCGACGGTCACCGGACTGAGCGCGGACACCTCGTACGCGTTCACCGTGGTCGCGACCGACTCCGCCGGCAACGCCTCACCGGCGTCGGCGAGCGTCACGGTCAGAACCTCGACCGGTGGTGGCACCCCGACGGGCTCCTGCTCGGTGACCTACTCGCGGCCGAGCACGTGGAACGGCGGCTTCACCGCGAACGTGGCGGTGACGAACACCGGCACGAGCGCGGTCGGCGCGTGGCAGCTGGTGTGGGACTTCCCCGCGGGGCAGCAGCTCTCGCAGGCGTGGTCCTCGACCGTGACCGTGGCGAACGGCCAGGCCACCGCGAAGGGCGCGTCCTACAACGCGGACCTCGCACCCGGCAGCACGGCGACGTTCGGCTTCAACGCCACGACGTCGGGCACGCCGGTCGACCCGACGGCTTTCACGCTCAACGGGTCGGCGTGCGCCGTCCGGTGATGAGGGCACTGCTCGCCCTCCTGGTGGTGGGTTCGGTCGCGTTCGCCCTCCTCGTCGGGCGCGCCGAACCCACCCCGGACCTCAGCAGGGGAGTCGACGGCATCGCCGCCTGGCTCAACCGGCTGACCGACGAGTGCGCGACGGTCCGGCGGCACGACGACTTCGCCGAGTTCGCCGGACCGGTGCGCGCCAAGGTCTACGCGCCGTTCATCGCGGAGTGGGGGACCTGCAGCAAAGAGCCGTACGAACGGCTCGGGCTGCTGGTCCTGCGGCCAGGGCTGGAACAGGCCTGGCGGACGGCGCTCGCGAACGGCGAGGTCCGGGGCGATCCGGACCTCGCCTTCGGGAACGGCTTCGCGCTGACCGGCTCGGAGGGCATGGAGTACCTGGGACTCAACAGACTCGAGTGCACGCTCACCGCGTGTTCACTCATCCCGATCAAACACCATTGAAAGACAGGAGATCCGGAGCAATGAGGCTCAACGGACAAAGGCGGTGGGCCGCGGCGGGAGTCGCGGTCGCCACCGCCGTGGCGACGTTCGGGGTGGCGCTCAGCGCACCCGCGGGCGCCGCACCTGGTTGCCGTGTGGACTACAAGGCGAACAGCTGGGGTGGCGGTCAGTTCGGTGCCTCGGTGAAGATCACCAACCTGGGTGACGCGGTGTCGGGCGGCTGGACGCTCAAGTTCAGCTTCTCCGGCAGCCAGCGCGTCGCACAGGGGTGGAGCGCGAACTGGTCGCAGTCGGGTGCGGACGTGACCGCGACGAGCATGTCGTGGAACGGCAGCCTGGGCACCGGTGCCTCCATCGACATCGGCTTCAACGGCAGCGGCGCCGGCACCAACGACGCCAACCCGTCGACGTTCACGCTGAACGGCACCACCTGCACCGGTGACGTCGTGCCGACGACCACGACCACGACGACGACAACGACCACGACCTCCAACGGTCCTGGCCCCGGCCCCGGCAAGGTCGACAACCCGTACGTCGGTGCGAAGCAGTACGTCAACCCGGACTGGGCGGCCAAGGCCAGCGCGGAGCCCGGCGGCAGCCGGATCGCGAACCAGCCCACCGGTGTGTGGCTGGACCGCATCGCGGCCATCGCGGGCACGGTCGACTCCCGCGGTCTGGTCGGGCACCTGGACGAGGCGGTGCGCCAGGCGGCGGGCACGCCACTCGTCATCCAGCTGGTGATCTACAACCTGCCCGGTCGTGACTGCTCGGCGCTGGCGTCGAACGGTGAGCTCAAGCCCACCGAGATCGACAAGTACAAGACCGAGTACATCGACCCGATCGCCGAGATCCTCGCCAGGCCCGCGTACAAGGACCTGCGGATCGTGACCACGGTGGAGATCGACTCGCTGCCGAACCTGATCACCAACGTGACGCCGCGCCCGACCGCTGTGGCGGCGTGCGACGTGATGAAGGCGAACGGGAACTACGTCACCGGTGTCGGCTACGCGCTGGCGAAGCTGGGCGCGGTGCCGAACGTCTACAACTACCTCGACATCGGCCACCACGGCTGGATCGGCTGGGACGACAACTTCGGCGCCACCGCCGAGCTGCTGTTCCAGGCGGCGAACGCCTCCGGCAGCACGAAGGCGAACGTGCAGGGCTTCATCGCCAACACCGCGAACTACGGTGCGCTGAAGGAGCCCTACTTCAAGATCGAGGACTCGGTGAACGGGACCTCGGTGCGCCAGTCGAAGTGGGTTGACTGGAACCGCTACGTCGACGAGCTGTCCTACGCGCAGGCGTTCCGGCAGCGGGCCGTGCAGGCGGGCTTCGACGCGAACGTCGGCATGCTGATCGACACCAGCCGCAACGGCTGGGGCGGCAGCGCCCGTCCGACGGGCCCCGGCCCGACGACGAACGTGGACGCCTACGTCAACGGCGGCAAGCTGGACCGCCGCATCCACCTCGGCAACTGGTGCAACCAGTCGGGTGCCGGCCTCGGCGAGCGCCCGAAGGCGGCGCCGGAGTCGGGCATCGACGCCTACGTGTGGATGAAGCCGCCGGGCGAGTCCGACGGCGCGAGCAAGGAGATCCCGAACAACGAGGGCAAGGGCGCGGACAAGATGTGCGACCCGACCTACACCGGCAACATCCGCAACGGCAACAACATGTCGGGTGCGCTGCCGGACGCCCCGTTGTCGGGCAAGTGGTTCTCCGCGCAGTTCCAGGAGCTCATGCGCAACGCCTACCCGGCGCTGTGACCTGAGCACCGCTGTACCGCTGTACCGCAGTACCGCTGTGAGAAGGGCTCCTGCGCGGCTTCCGCTCGCGCAGGAGCCCCCCGCCGCCGTTGAGGCCGCACGCCCGGCGGCGGCCGGCTACTGCCCCGGTGAAAGGTCTTGCGCAATGCCAGAACCCTCGCGCCACGACGTCCTGCCGGTGTTCGTCCCGCGCCCGCGAGTCGAGGCCCGCCGCGACATCGGTGTGGCGGCGGAGCCGTTCCCGCTCGGTGCCGTGGCGCTGCTGCCGGGACCGTTCCAGGACGGGACCCTGCGCGCACACGCCTACCTGAAGTCGCTGGACCCCGACCGGTTGCTGCACACGTTCCGGCGCAACGTCGGGCTGTCGTCGGGCGTGGTCCCCCTGCGCGGCTCGGAGTCGCCCGACTCCGAGGTGCGCGGCGCGCTGACGGGGCACGTGCTGTCCGCGCTGGCCCAGGCGTTCGCGAGCACCGGCGACCGGGCGTTCTCGGTGCGGGCCGACTACCTGGTCGAGCAGCTGGCGCTGTGCCAGGAGCGGGCCAGGATCGCCGGGTACAGCACCGGGTACGTGTCGGCGTTCCCGGAGGGCTTCGTCGGCAGGGCCGAGGCGCGCGAACGCGTCCAGGCGCCCTACGCCACCCTCCACCGGATCATGGCCGGGCTGCTCGACGTGCACCGGCTCGTCGGCAGTCCCGGTGCGTTGCGGGCGCTGACGAGGATGGCGGCGTGGGTCGGCTGGCGGGCGGGCCGGTTGACCGAGGCGCACCGGCGGGACGTGCTGCGCACCGGGTGCGGCGGCATGAACGAGGTGCTGGCGAACCTGTACCAGCTGACCGGTGACCCGGCGCACCTGGCGGCGGCCCGGTACTTCGACCACGCCGAGGGGTCCGGCCCGCCGGCGCAGGGGTGCGACCTCACCGGTTCGCACGTGTCCGAGGTGGTCGGCGCGATCCGGGAGTACCACGCGACCGGTGACCTCCGGTACCGCGACGTCGCCGTGCGCTTCTGGCGGTCGGCGGAGGTGGACGACCTGACCTGGTGCGGCACCTACCACATGCTGGAGCTGGCCCGGCAGCTGTTCCGCACCGACCCGGCCGACGTGCGCTACTTCGACTTCTGCTCCCGGGCGCTCTGCGACGGGGTGCTGGGCGGGATGCGCCCGTACGACTTCGGCTGTTGCCACGGCACGGACCTGAAGAGCAACACCAAGCACGGCGCGGGCGTCTACTTCCACGACGGGAGGACGTTGTACGTCAACCTGTTCATCCCGTCGGTGCTGACCTGGACCAGCCGGGGTGTCTCGGTGCGGCAGGAGACGGCGTTCCCGGAGGGCTCCGGCACCAGGCTCACGATCGGCGGTTCCGGCCGGTTCTCGCTGCGCGTGCGGGTGCCGTCGTGGACGCCGGGCGCGCGGTTGCTGGTGAACGGTGCCGCGGTCGTGGTGACACCGGGGACCTACGCCCGCGTCGACCGCGCGTGGATCAACGGTGACGTCGTCCAGCTGGTCCTGGCTGGTCGACGTGTGTGAGCGTGCCCAACAGGGAACTCTCCATACAATAGAAAATTCGTCTGGACCATAAGAATTGACCAATGTTAACGCAAACATAACTCTTGTATGCAACTGATCCGGATCCCTATGGTGTCGGAACGCCTCGACGAGCGGATCCGGGAAAGGGGGCGGTGTGGTCACCATCGCGGACGTCGCGCGGCACGCCGGGGTCGCCCCGAGCACCGTCTCCTACGTGCTCACGGGCAAGCGGTCGATCTCCGCGGACACGAAGTCGCGGGTCAGGGAGAGCATCAGGACGCTGGGCTACCAGCCGCACGTCACCGACCGCGGCACGTCCTCCAGCAGAACGGGCGTGATCGGCCTGGTGCTGCCGCTGCGAGCGGGCATGCACCTGCCGGGCATGATGCGGTTCGTCACCGCCGCGGTCACGACCGCCCGCCGCCACGACATGGACCTGCTGCTGATGACCGCCGACGACGGTGCCTCCGGCCTGCGCAGGGCCGCGAACAGCGCCCAGGTCGACGGCTTCCTGGTGATGGACGTGGAGATGGACGACGACCGCGTCCCGCTGCTGCGCCAGCTCTCCAAGCCCTCCGTCCTCATCGGACACCCCGCCACCGCCCGCGGCCTCACCTGCGTGGACCTCGACTTCGAGGCGGCGGGTGCCAAGTGCGTCGACCACCTGGCCGACCTCGGTCACCGGTCCATCGGGTTCCTCGGTGCCCCGAGCGCGGTCTACCGCCGCAGCACCGGTTCGGCCCACCGCACCATGAACGGCTTCAGCGCGGCCGCGATGCGCCGGGGCGTCGCCGCCACCGCGCTGTCCGTCGAGGACGACCACGACTCGGTCCTGCGGGCCACCAAGGCACTCGTCCGCGCGCACCCGTCGATGACCGCGTTGGTGGTGCACAACGAGGCGGCGCTCGGCTGGATCACCGCCTGCCTGCGCGCCTCCGGCCGCCAGGTGCCCGGTGACGTGGCCGTGGTCGCGATCTGCCCCGACGAGCTGGCCGAGCAGATGTCGCCGCCGCTCACCTCGGTGCGGCTGCCGGCGGAGGAGCTCGGCAGGCACGCGGTGGACCTGCTGGCGGCCAAGCTGGACGGCAAGCAGCCGCCGCCGTTGATGCTCCTGCCGCCGCGGCTCTCGCGGCGGGCGAGCACCCCGGACCCGGCGTTGGTGCACCGCAGAGCGGCGCAGTCCGGCTGACCCGGCTCCGCCGTCGTGCAGTGAGGTGCGCGGGCGGACGTCCGGGAACGAAGACCGGGCGGTCGAGCGGGTGGTCCTGCTCGTGCGGAATGCGGCCCGCACGGGTGGGTGGCCACCGGCGAACACCGTCCTGGAGGAGTGCGCGGCCCTCGGCGGAGAGAGTCGTGCACTCCTCATTTCGGCGTTTTCGCCGGGACTTCAGGCGGTCAGGCCTTGGCCCAGCGCTGGTCGGCACCGCCCTGGCAGGTCGCGACCGTCACGGCCGCGCCGTTGCCGGTGCCGGCGGAGGTGAGGCAGAGCCCGGTTTGGACGCTGGTCACCGTGCCGCTGCCCGTGAGCTGCCAGCCCTGGTTCGCACCGCCGTGGCAGTCCCAGATCTGCACCCGCGCGCCGGAGGCGGCGTTGTTCGGCGCGTCCAGGCACTTGCCGGTGACCTGCAGCGCCTGGCCGTTCTGGGTGAACTGCTGGTTGGCGTTGACGTGGCAGTCCCACGTGATCATCTGAGCGCCGTTGGCCGTGCTCGCCCCGTTGACGTCGAGGCAGCGACCGGCCGCCTCACCGCGCAACCGGAACGTGGTCGGCGCCGGTGGCGTCTCACCGGTGAAGAACCTCCACACCTCGTTCTTCACCCAGCTGCGGGCACCGCTCTCGCAACCCGCGCACCCGTCGACCGGTCCCTGCTGGTGGCCGCCGTCGAACGGCGCCCACACCACCGGGTAGCCGGCTCGGCAGTTCGTGTACTGCGTGGTGATGTGCGTGCGGCTGCCCGCGGCGGGCTCGGGCGCGTTCTGCGGCGTGCAGCCGTTGTTGCGCACCCACCGGTCGCGCTGGCCGCGACCGGAACCGATGTTGTCGCCGATGCCGTGGATGCCCATGTACGCCACCGGTGCGGTGCCACCGGCGCAGCCGCTGATCTCGCCGGGGGAGGCGATGGCGGCGATGGCGCGGAACACGGTCGGGCGTGAGCACGCGAGGGAGATGCTCATCGCGCCGCCGTAGCTGAAGCCGAGCGAGAACCGCTGTGCCGTGTCGACGCAGAGGTCGCTCTCGATGCGGCTCAGCATGTCGTCGACGAACCGGACGTCCTCGCCGCCGCTGTTGCCCCAGCCGTTGTTGAGGCCCTGCGGTGCGACGAAGATCGTCGAGTTGTTCGCCAGCCTGCGCAGGCCGTAGTAGGCGTAGACGTCGCCGTCGCTGCCGCCGCCCGCCACCTGCTGCGCGGTGCCGCCGAGCCAGTGCAGGCCGAAGACGAGCCGGTACTGGCGGGTGTTGTCGTAGTCGTCCGGGATGCTCAGGACGAACGACCGGTTCTTGCCGCTGCTCTGGATGGTCTGGTTGCCGCTGCGCAGCGTCGGTGCCTTGCCGCAGCCGGGAGTGGCGGCGAGCGGGGCCGGGTCGGCAGGCACCTGCGCCTGCGCGACCCCGCCGCCGGGCAGCGCGAGCGCGGCGGCCGCGAGCAGCCACCCCGTCCGGCGGAGGATCTGTTTGATGCGCATCAGGTTGGTCACGCTCCCTGTGGTGGTGATCATGCGGTCGTGCACGTCATGCCGTTGAGGGTGAACAACGACGGCGCCGCGGTGTTGCCGGTGTGCGTGGCCTGGAAGCCGATGCTGGTCGACGCGCCCGGCGCGATGTCGCCGTTGTAGGAGGCGTTGGTCGCGCCCACCCGCCCGGTGTTGGAGTCGTAGGTGGCGTTCCACCCGCCGGTGATGGTCTGCCCGCTGCCCAGCGTGAAGCCCAGCAACCAGCCGCTGATCGCGGTGGTGCCGGTGTTCGTGATGGTGATGGTCGACGTCAGGCCGTTGTTCCAGGCGTTGACCTCGGCGCCGACCCTGCAGTCGCCCTTGGGCAGCGGCGTCGAGGTCGTGGGGCCGCTCGTGGTGGTCGTGGTCGTGGTGGTCGTGGGACCGCCCGCGAACTGGGTGATGAACTTCCACGCCTCACCGGAGGTCCAGGTCCGCCAGCCGTCGCCGCCGCCGTCGACCGGGGCGGGCGTGTGACCGCCGTCGAACGCCGCCCACACCACCGGGTACCCGGCCCGGCAACCGCTGTAGGCGGTCACGATGTGGGTCCGGCTGCCCGCGCTCGGCTCGCGCGGACTCTGCGCGGTACAACCGTTGTTGCGCACGAACGTGTCGCGCAACGCACGGCCCTGCGCGATGTTGAGCACGTTGTCGCTGATGCCGTGGATGCCCAAGTACGCGATGGGTTGCGTGCCGCCGTTGCAGCCGCTGAGCTGCGCGCCCGCGTAGACGACGACCGCGCGGAAGACGTTCGCACGGGCGCACGCGACGGCGTAGGACATCCCGCCGCCGTAGCTGAACCCACCCGCGTAACGCTGCGTCGTGTCGAAGCACAGCGCGGCGTCGAGCTGGCGGAGCATGTCGTCGACGAACGTCAGGTCCTGGCCGCCGGGGTTGGCCCACCCGTTGTTGTTGCCCTGGGGTGCGACGAAGATCGTGCCGTTGTTCTCGGCGTCGGCGAGCTTGCGCAGCCCGTAGTAGGACCAGTTGTAGCCGTCGGACCCGCCGGTGTCGACGTCGTTCGCGGTGCCGTTGAGCCAGTGGAACCCCACGAACAGGCGGTACTGCCGGTTGGGGTCGTAGTTGGCCGGCAACCGCAGAACGTACTGGCGGTTCTGGCCGCCGCTGCTGATCGTCTGCCGGCCGCTCGTCAGCGTGGGCGCCTTGCCGCACCCCGCCGTCGCCGCCGCCGTGCCGACGCCGCCGGTGGTCGTGGTCGTGCCGCCGATCGCGATGCCGGCGGCGCCCAGCAGCACCACGGCACTCGCGACGGCCAGGCCCAGCACCGCCCTAGCCCTTGTCACGGCAGCGCTCCTCGTGTCGGTGGAACATCGTCGTCCCCTTCGGTTGTCAGACTTGCTGGAGTTGGAACCGCTGGTTGTCGGCCGCGCTCTGGTTCCACTGGGACACGCGGGTGCCGTCGGTGGTCGCCGCGCCCCAGACGTCCACGGCGAGGCCGCTCTGCCTGTTGACCAGGCTGATCACGCCGCCGCCCTGGTCGACCACCCGCCACTGCTGGCCGGTGGCACCGGTGTCGGGCTGCTGGGTGACGTCGGCGCCGGTGCTCGAGCTCGCCACCTGCATCACGAGACCGCTGTGCCGGGCGCGCAGCCGGTAGTAGCCGCCGCCGGAGTCGAGGAAGTCGAACTGCTGGTTGAGGCCGCTCGTCGGCGACCACTGCTGCAGCAGCGCACCCGCCGCGGTCGAGACACCGCTGATGTCGAGGTGCTTCCCGCTGTGCCGGGCGACGAGCCGGTAGTGCACGCCCGGCCGGACCACCGCCGGAGCCGAACCCTGGCCGGTCGCGCGGTAGACGTGCCCGGCCAGTCCGGGGAACTCGGCGACGCCGCTCTCCGGCTGCGCGGGCTGGACCACCGCGCCGGTCGTGGTGTCGCGCAGCTCGAAGGTGCCGCCGAAGATCCGGTTGCGCAGGCGCACGGTGCCGTCGCGGTCGGGCGTGACGGTCAGCGTCACGGCACCGTCGGCGGCCCAGGTCGCGCCGACGGTGTACCCGCCGCGGCCGCGCAGGCCGGTGACGCTGCCCGCCGGCCAGGCCGGTGGCAGCGCGGGCAGCACGTGCAGCTCGCCGTTGTGGCTGTGCAGCAGCATCTCCGCGATGCCGGCCGTGGCGCCGAAGTTGCCGTCGATCTGAAACGGCGGGTGCAGGTCGAACATGTTGGGCGCCAGGCGGTCCGTCGTCACCAGCGAGCGGAGCAGGTCGTGCGCCCGCGAGCCCTCCTCCAGCCGCGCCCAGAAGTTGATCTTCCACGCGAGCGACCACCCGGTACCGGCGTCACCGCGCAGCTCCAGCGTCCTGCGGGCCGCGGTGTGCAGCTGGGGAGTGCCGCGCTTGGTGATCTGGTTGCTCGGGTGCAGGCCGTAGAGGTGCGAGACGTGCCGGTGGTTCGGCTCGGTCTCGACCCAGTCGTACTGCCACTCCATGACGTTGCCGCGCGAGCCGACCCTGGTGGGCGCGAGCCGTTGCCTGGCCGCGCGCACCTGGGTGCGGAAGTCGGCGTCCACGCCCAGCACCTCGGACGCGGCGGCGCAGCCGTCGAACAGGTCGCGCAGGATCTGCATGTCCATCGTCGGTCCCGCGCAGACGCTGACACCCGAGTGGTGGTTGAGCTCCGGCGAGTTCGACGGGTTCGTGACGAGGTGGCCCAGCGCCGGCTCGGTGACGAGGGTGTCGAGGAAGAACTGCGCGCACCCCTTGAGCGCCGGGTAGTACGTGCGCAGGAACGCCACGTCGCCGGTGAACCGGTAGTGCTCCCAGATCAGCGTCGACAGCCACGCGCCGCCGGTCTGCCACATGCCGGCCGCGGCGAAGTCGACGACCGAGGACCCGCGCCACGCGTCGGTGTTGTGGTGGGTGACCCAGCCGCGGGCGCCGTACTGCACCTGCGCCGTGCGGGCGCCGGTGACGGTGAGGTCGTTGATCATCCGGAACACCGGCTCGAAGCACTCGGCGAGGTTCGTGGTGTCGGCGGGCCAGTAGTTCATCGGCAGGTTCGCGTTGATCGTGTACTTCGAGTCCCACGCCGGGGCGAGCTGGTCGTTCCAGATGCCCTGCAGGTTCGCCGGCTGCGTGCCGGGCCGCGACGAGGAGATCAGCAGGTACCGGCCGTACTGGAACAGCAGGGTGGAGAACTGCGGGTCGCTGGTGCCGCCGTGCCGCGAGATGCGGACGTCGGTCGGCTGGTCGGCCGCGGAGGTGCGGCCCAGGTCGAGCGTGACGCGTCCGAACAGGGCCTGGTAGTCGGAGAGGTGCCGGGCGCGCAGCGTGGCGTGCGGGACGCCCTGGGCCGCGTTCAGGCGGTTCCGGGCACGGCCCTGGTAGTCGCCGTTGACCGTCCGGTGGTCGACGTAGCTGGTGCCGATCGAGACCAGGACCGTGACGGCGTTGGCCCCGGTGACCCGCAGCGTGCCGCCGGAGCTGCTGACCGTGCCACCCTCGGCCACCACCCTGGCCAGCGCCAGGAACCGCACCGTGCCCGCGATGTTGCGCTGGTTGCCGGAGATGCCGTCGAGTGCGATCGTCGTCGCGTCCGGGCTGGACGTGGTGACGCGCTGCGGTGAGGTGAACGACGCGGTGAACGTGACCGAGCCCGGTGTCTCCGCCGTCAGCCGCATGACGATGACCTGGTCCGGCGCGCTCGCGAACACCTCACGCCGGTGACGCACGTTGTTCGCCGTGTAGGTGACGTCGGTCGTCGCGGTGGTGAGGTCGAGCGACCGCTGGTAGTTGGTGGTGGTCGCGGAGGGGAAGGCCAGCCGGAGGTCGCCGACCGGTTGGTAGGCGAGCTGGCCGGCCGGGCTGCCCAGCATCGTCTGGTCGATCAGCGTCTGCGCCTGCGACCACTGGTTCGAGAAGACGAGCTGCCGGATCTGGGCGAGCGCACCCGCACCGCGCGGGTTGCTGTAGTCGTGCGGGCCGCCCGCCCAGACCGTGTCCTCGTTGAGCTGCAGGCGTTCGGTGTCGGTGTTGCCGAACACCATGGCGCCGAGCCGGCCGTTGCCCACCGGCAGCGCGCGCAGCCAGTCGGAGCCCGCCTGCCGGTCGTACCAGAGCGAGAGGTCACCGGCCGCGCGTGCCTGAGGCGGAGTGGCGGCCGCGGTCGCCGTCCACCCCGCCTGCGTCAGCACCGCTCCCGCGCCGAGCTTGATGAGCTGCCGCCGGTTCAGGTCGGACATGCCGATCCTCCAAGGGGTGTGAGCGGTCGCTGAACAACCCCTGGTGGGCTCGCCACGAGGAGCGGGGAAGTGCTGCCGTGCGCGGGGCTCAGGCCGTGGAGCACCGCGCGCCGTTGAGGGTGAAGCCGGACGCGGCCGCGCTGTCACCGCTGTGCGTGGCCTGGAAGCCGATCGAGATCGAGCCGTTCGGCGGGATCTGGCCGTTGTAGCCGACGTTGCGCGCCGTCACCGCGCCGGTGGCGGGGGAGTAGCTCGCGCTCCAGCCGCCGGTGATCGTCTGCCCGCCGGGCAGCGTGAAGCCGAGCTGCCAGCCGTCGACCGCGGTGGTCGACGTGTTGGTGATGGTGATCGTCTCGGTCAGGCCGTTGTTCCAGGCGTTGACCGCGGCCGTGACCGCGCATCCGGCCGTGGGAACGGGCGTGGTCGTGGTGGTAGTCGTGGTGGTAGTGGTTGTCGGCGGTGCGTCCAGACCGAGGAACGCGATCGCGTAGGCGAGCATCCCGGTCTGCGGGACGTCGTGGCCGACGCCCTGCAGGCTGATGCCCTCGACGGTCGCCGACGTGCCGGTGGTGCCGTACCGCGTGCGGGTCCAGCCCTGCCGCGGCTGGTCCGTGGACACCGGGTTCCTGCTGACGCCGTGCACGTTGGTCCACTGGTCGAGCGCCTCGCCGAAGTTCGGGTACGCCAGCGTGGTGTCGTTGGTGCCGTGCCACAGCTGCATCCGCGGGTACCGGCCGGTGTAGCCGGGGTACATCGCCCTGGCCTGGTCACCCCACTGCTGCGGGGTCTTCAGCAGGGTGCCGCCGGAGCACTGGCTGTTCCACAGAGACCCGTCCGACGTCGCGAAGCACCCGGCGGGGACACCGGCGAACGACGCGCCAGCGCTGAACACGTCCGGGTACTGGGCGGCCAGCACGTTGGTCATCATCGCGCCGGACGAGATGCCGGCGACGACGATGCGCGCCGGATCGGCGTTGTAGGTCTGCCGCGCGTGCGAGACCATCGACATGATGCCGGTGGAGTCGCTGCCACCGTTGCGGCGCAACGCGTTGGCGGTCGACACGTCGAAGCAGCGACCCTCCCGCGTCGCCTCCGGGTAGACGATCACGTACCCGAGCCGGTCCGCCGCGGTGACGAAGTCGCGGGCGCCGCCGTTGTGCACGGCGCTCGCGGACCCGGTGCAGTAGTGGATCATCACGAGCAACGCCGGCCTGGGCGCGACCCGGTCGGGGGCGTAGACGTACATGTTCAGGCCGGTCGGGTTGGTGCCGAAGTTCGTGACGCGGACCAGCGACGCGGCCCGCGCCGGCTGCGGCACCAGGGAGACCGCGAGAGCGGCCAGCAGGAGCAGCAGCGCGGAGACGAGCGCGACGAGCCCGAACCTGTTCGGGTGGGACCGGGCGGTCATGACGCGTCACACGTGAGGTCGCTCGACCGCGTGGCGGTGACGATCTGGATCGTCGAGCACATGGTGTCCTCCGGGATCGGTTGTCGGACGGCGGCGGAGCTCACGGTGGTGGGACCGAACTGCCACCAGTTCAGGTTGAGCAGGTAGCCGCTGCCGCCGGCGAACCTGAGGTACAGGTCGCGGGTGCCGGTCAGACCGCTCACCGGGCAGGTGACGGTGGTCCACGACTGCCAGGCACCGGTGCTGGGCACCGAGCAGCGGCCGGCGAGGGTGCCGGTCGGGCCGCCGGTGCGGACCTCGATCGAGCTGCCGGCGACGGTGGAGGCAACGCGGGCGGTGAAGGTCGCGGCGCCGCCACCGAACGCGACGTTCTTGAGCTTCACGTGGTCGCCGTTGTTGGTGTGGCTGAGGTTCAGCCCGCCCTCGGAGGACACCTCGGTCTCGACGCCGCTGCCCCACGCGATGGTCTCACCCTCCTGGCGGACGTACGGGTTCAGCGTGTCCGCCGCCGGTGGCCCGGCCGTGCTCATGGTCAGCTGCGGGATGGTGCCGTCGGCGTTGTAGCTGAACCTCTCCACGGCCACGGACCGGGTGAAACCGCCGCCACCCGGCAGTGCGCCGTTGTGGTAGAAGAAGTACGAGCTGCCCTTGAAGTCGACGATGCCCGGGTGGTTGGTGAAGGCGCTGCCCTGCGTGGGCATCACGGTGCCGCGGTAGGTCCACGGCCCGGTGGGGCTCGGCGCCGTCGAGTAGGCGATGAACTCCGAGCAGCACTTCGCGGCGAAGACGTTGTAGTACTGGCCGTTGCGCTGGTAGACCCAGGGACCCTCCTCGTAGAGGGTGGGCCGGTTGGGGTCGCCGGTGCGAGTGCCGAACCCGGCCGTGGTGAGCGGGATCTGGTTGACACCGCCGGAGAACGAGGTCATGTCGGCGTTCAGGCGGACGTACCAGAGGTTGGGGTTGCCCCAGTACAGGTAGGCCTGGCCGCTGTTGTCGACCATGACAGACGGGTCGATCTCGCCGTTCTCGACCAGCGGGCGGCCGAGCGCGTCGCGGAACGGGCCGGTGGGGCTGTCCGAGACGCCGACGCCGATGGCCATCCGCCCGGTGGCGCGGTTGACGGCGGAGACGTACCAGTAGAACTTGCCGTTGCGCTGCACCGCCTGGCCGGCCCACGCGTCCTTGCTCGCCCAGCTGAAGGTGCCGAGGTTCATGGGGGAGCCGTGGTCGGTCCAGTTGACCATGTCGGCCGACGAGAAGACCCGCCACTCCTTCATGGTGAACCAGGTCGAGCCGTCCTCGTCGTGTCCGGTGTAGAGGTAGACCCGTCCGTTGTGGACCAACGGTGCCGGGTCGGCCGTGTAGATGTGTTGCACGATCGGGTTGTCCGCCCTCGCCGGGGCGGTCACCGCCAGAAGCATGCCCGTCACCAGGGCAAGGCGCGTGAAGAACCTGCGTGTCGTGACCATCGTCGTCTCCCAGGGGCAGGGGAGGTTCTGCGGGCCGCCCGGCCCGCAGAACCGTCCGCGGCGGGTGCTTGCCGCCGTTGCGTCAGCTCGCGGCGCAGGTCGGGTTGAGACCCGAACCGCTGCCGGAGCCCTGGAAGCCGAACTCGGTCGACTGGCCCGCGGGCACGTCGGCGTTGTAGTCCACGTTGGTCCAGTTGATGGTTCCGCTGGTGCCGCTGCGGTTCGCACTCCAGGAACCCGTGACCGTGCCTCCGGAGAGCGTCGTCGTGACCCGCCAGCCGCGCAGGGCGGAAGACCCGGCGGTGACCTTGACGGTGGCGACGAACCCGCCGTTCCACTGGTTCAGCGACACCGTGGCGGTGCAGTCACCAGGCGGAACGGGGTCGGTGGTGGTCGTGGTCGTCGTGGTGGTGGTCGTCGGGCCGGGACCACCGGCGTTCAGCGCGTCCAGCACCTGGTTGTACGCGGGCTTCTTGGCGCCGGAGCCGGTGAACAGCAACGGGTTCTCACCGGTGCGCCACGAGTCGGTGTCGCGGATGCCCCACACGGTGATGCCGGTGCAGCGGGCGACGGCCATGCACGCCCTGGTCACGGCGCCGAAGGCGTTGGCCTGGTTGGAACCGGAGATGTCCAGCTCGGTGATCTGCACGTCGACGCCCAGGTCGGCGAAGCGCTGCAGGTTGGCCTGGTAGTCCGACGGCGCGTTGTTGCTCAGGTGCGACTGGATGCCGACGCAGTCGATCGGCACACCGCGGGCCTTGAAGTCGCGCACCATGTTGTAGATGCCCGTGGACTTCGCGTTGATGCCGTCGGTGTTGTAGTCGTTGTAGCAGAGCTTCGCGTTCGGGTCCGCGGCACGAGCGGCGCGGAACGCGGCCTCGATCCAGTCGTTGCCGGTGCGCTGCAGGTTGGAGTCGCGCCGGCCACCGCTGCCGCCGTCGGCGAACGCCTCGTTGACGACGTCCCAGGAGTGGATCTTGCCACGGTAGTGGGTGGCGACCTGGGTGACGTGGTTGATCGCGGCCTGCCGCAGGTCGGAACCGCTGAGCCCCTGGGCCCACCGGGGCTGTTGCTGGTGCCAGAGCAGGGCGTGGCCGCGCACCTGCTTGCCGTTGTTGAGCGCGTGGTTGAGGATGCGGTCGCCGCTGGTGTAGTTGAACTGGCCGCGGTTGGGCTCGGTCGCGTCCCACTTCATCTCGTTCTCGGCGGTGACCGAGTTGAACTCGGTGTTGAGGATGTTCACGTAGGTCGAGTCGCCGAGCTTCTGCGCCGCGACGGCGGTGCCGAAATTACGCCCGCTCTGGGCCGCGGCGGCGCCGAGAGTGGTGGCCGCGTTCGCGGTGGCGGTGACGACGAGTGTCGCGCCGAGCGCCACGGCGGCGACAGTCGAAACGACTGGCACAAGTGACACTGACCTCGATGTCAGTTTCATCTTCCACACTTTCGAAACTTGCCCGAATGCCGGGCGTGATGGGCAGGGCAGACAGTTCGCGCGGGCTGAGCTCCGGTGCGCCAGTGCCGGGCTCGATGCTGCGTGCGTCGTCGGTGTTGCCTTTGCTGTCAAGGAGTGTGGCAGTTGCATGTTCACGCTCACAAGAAGACGCCGGAGTTTTAGCGGCGAGATTGAGCTGAACGGGCTACAAACTGCGGGGAGCGCTCCCAGTCCACTGATCGAATCCGTCGAACGAGAATTGTTGAAGGGCCGTCGAACGGATACCGCTAAAGTTAACGCTCACATTTTTAGCGTTTGACCGGCCCTCGTCGCCGTGCCTACGGTGGTTCGAGTCCGGACGCACCTGTTGGTGGAAATCTCCTTCGGTGGTTTGTGAGAGCGCTCTCACAATTGTTCGGCCCCATATCGCAACAGCAACGACGCTGCGAGGACCCCTGAATGAGAGCAACAGATCCTGCCCGCGCCGGCACCGGTGCGCCGACCCGTGACCCGTCGTCCCGCTCGCCCGGCACCTGGAGGGGGCGGGCGCTGAGCCGCGGCCGCGCTCGTGGCCGGTACCGTCGTCCTGGCGGTGAGCGGCGGCGCGACCGTCAGTGCCGCGGAGTCGGCGTTCTACGTCGACCCGTCGAGCTCCAGCGCCCGCTGGGTCGCCGCCAACCCCGGTGACTCGCGGGCGGCGGTGATCCGCGACCGGATCGCCTCCGTGCCGCAGGCGCGCTGGTACACCACCACGAACACCTCGACGGTCCGGTCGGAGGTCAGCTCCTTCGTGGGCGCGGCCGCCGCGGCCGGGAAGATCCCGATCCTGGTGGTCTACAACATCCCGAACCGCGACTGCGGTGGCGCCAGCGGCGGCGGGGCACCCTCGCACCAGGCCTACCGGGCGTGGGTGGACGAGGTGGCGGCGGGGCTGGGCGGCCGTCCGGCCACCATCGTGCTCGAGCCCGACGTCCTGCCGATCATGACCAACTGCCAGAGCGCGGACCAGCAGAACCAGACGAAGGCCTCCATGGCCTACGCGGGCAAGAAGCTGAAGTCCGGCTCCTCCCAGGCCAAGGTGTACTTCGACATCGGCCACAGCGCGTGGCTGAACCCGTCGGAGGCCGCGAACCGCCTGCGCGGCGCGGACATCTCCACCAGCGCCGACGGCATCTCGACCAACGTGTCGAACTACCGCTCCACCTCCGACGAGGTGAACTTCGCCAAGGCCGTGCTGAACGCGGTCGGCGACAGCCGGTTGAAGGCCGTGGTCGACACCAGCCGCAACGGCAACGGCCCGGCCGGCAGTGAGTGGTGCGACCCGGCCGGTCGTGCCATCGGCACGCCCAGCACGACGAACACCGGTGACAGCAAGATCGACGCCTTCCTGTGGGTCAAGCTGCCCGGCGAGTCGGACGGCTGCATCGCACCGGCGGGCCAGTTCGTGCCGCAACGCGCCTACGAGCTCGCCATGGCGGCGGGCCCGATCACGACGACGACCACGACCACGACCACGACGACTACCTCCGGCGGCAACCCCGGCAGCGGCTGCCGGGCCACCCACCGGCTGCTGAGCTCGTGGCAGGGCGGCTACAGCGCCGAGGTCGTGGTCGAGAACCGCGGTGCCGCGGTCAACGGCTGGACCTTCACCTTCTCCGCACCCGGCGTCACCGTGACGCAGGGCTGGAGCGGCCAGTGGAGCGACGGCGGCGACGTGGTCACCGTGACCAACGCGTCGTGGAACGGCTCCATCCCGTCCGGCGGCCAGGCCGTCATCGGGTACAACGCGAACCACAGCGGTTCGACGCCGCCGTTCCAGACGCCGGCGCTGAACGGAGCGGTCTGCTCCTCCTGACGTTCCTCGGCAGGGAACCGGTTCCCCGGCACGGCCCACACCCCGGCCGTGCCGGGGACTGCCGTTCGCGGAGGTGGGAGGCGTTGCCGGGCAACGGGTTCGCCGGCCCGGGAACAGGCCGTCGCAGAGGACGGTCCCGCCGCGCCCAGCCCACCGCACGCCCACCACCCGGCACGATGCGGGGACCGGACGGCGCCGGCCCCCGCACCCACCGCGCGGCCCCTCAGTCGCGCAGCGTCCACCTCTGGTTCGTGCCGCCGTTGCACGTCCAGAGCTGCACCAGCGTGCCGTTCGCCGTCCCGTTGCCGCTGGCGTCGAGGCACAACCCGGACTGGGCCCCGGTGATGCTGCCGTCGGCGTTGACGTTCCACTGCTGGTTCAGGCCGCCGTGGCAGTCCCAGAGGATCGCCGCGGTGCCGTTCACCGTCCCCTGGCCGGAGGCGTCGAGGCACTTGCCGCCGATCGTGAGCTGCCTGCTCGCCGTGTGCGACCAGCGCTGGTTCGTGCCACCGGTGCAGTCCCACAGGCGGGCCTGGGTGTTGTTGCCGACCGCGGCCACGTCGAGGCAGCGGCCCGACTGGGTGCCGACGACCGTCACGTTCTGGCGGCCGCCGCTGGTGCCGCCGGGGCCGGCGTTCGCGATCACCGCCTGGGCGCCGGCCGGCCAGTTGCCGTTGGAGACGACCAAGTTGCCGGTGACCACGTTGCCGCGGTCGCCGTTGGTGATGTTGGTGCTGTTGTTGGTCGACCAGTTGTTGCTGACGGTCCAGTTGCCCATGTTCTCGCCGCCCCAGTAGTTGGCCGTGGCCCACGTGCCGGTGCTGGCGAAGACGTTGCCGGTGGCGCGGTAGTACTTCGAGCCCTCGTCGAAGTAGAGGCCGAACCAGCCGTTGGTGCGCAGGCAGTGGTTGCCGCTGATCTCGGCGTTCGGGTTCCACGCGAGCGTGTAGATGCAGCCGCCGTCGGTCATCTGCTGCATCACGTCGTGCACGTAGTTGTTGAGCAGCTTGTTGTTGGCCGCGGTGGTGGGCGTCGAGTAGCGGGGCTGGTAGTTGTACAGGCCGCGGTTGGCGTAGTGGTTGCTGCCGCCCGCGTCGTTGGCGCCCCAGCCGTAACCGAGGGAGAGGCCTGAGTACGGCAGGTTGTAGATCTCGTTGTGGGCCACCGTCGCGCCGTTGACGTAGGTGTTGAGCACCGAGACGTTGCCGCGGTACTCGACGGCGATGTCGTGGATGCGGTTGTGGCTCACGGTGATGTCGCGGTTGACCATCCGCTGGTCGCTCGGGTGGTGCGCGTCCGCTCGCACGCCGCCGACGACGACGCCGCCCGCTGACGTGCGGGCGATCTCCGACCGGGTCACGGTGATGCCGGACGCGCCCAGGCCGACGCCGCTCGCGTGGGCGTTGGCGTCGTTGCCGATGCCGATCGCGGTCTGACCGAGGTTGAAGAACCTCGAGTCGGTGAACGTGATGCCGCTGGCCGCCGACACCTGCACCGCCGCCGGCATCTGCGCCCAGTTCGGCCGCGCCGCCTCGAACTGCGCGCAGCCCTGCTGGCAGGAGTTGATCCGGTCGACCGGCCAGTTCTGGTTGCCCGTCATGTACGCGCCGGTCTGCTGGTCGGCGAAGCCCTGGTTGCTGCTCGGGCCGAGCCACGACGTGCCGGTGAAGGTGATGCCGCTGAACGTGATGTTCCGCGCGGGCGCGTCGTAGGTGCCGCCGACGTTGACCAGTGACTGCAGGGCCGGCAGCTCCACACTGACGTTGGCCATGTTCTGGCCGGACAGCGGGATGTAGTAGAGCGCGCCGGTGCCGGTGTTCAGGTACCACTCGCCGGGTGCGTCGAGGAACTCGTAGGCGTTGGTCAGGTACAGCGGTCCCGCGCGGTGCGGCTTGCTGAGCGTGTCGTAGCCGAAGGTGTTGTTGTTCCACGCCGGTTGCTGCATCGTGAGAAAGTTGCCGCTGATGCTCTGCACCGGCGAGTACCGGTCGGTGAACGAGTTGACGCTCTCGACCTCGACCCGGCTCTGGTTGGCCAGGTTGTTGAGGTGGTTCAAGGCGCTGTTCGAGAACCGCATGCCCGTGTCGGTGAACGTGAAGTCCGCCCGGTTCAGCTGCGTGCGCGCACGAGTGGCGATCGCGCCGTTGACGTAGAGCTGGCGGCTTTCGAGGCCGGTGCCGACGTTCGCCCGCCAGATGTTCCTGCCGGAGTCCGCGACCGTCCAGCCGGTCACGGCCCGGGAACCGCTGATCACCGGCCGGGCGGACGCGGCGGCCTGCCACAGCACGCGGTGGCCGTTCGTGCCGGAGTCCGCCGCGGTGAAGCGCAGCGGCTGGGAGAGCCGGTACACGCCGTCGGCCAGCTCCACGACGATGTCGCCGGTCATCGAGCCGGTGCGGGACCGGACCGCGGCCTGGGCCGCCGGCAACGCGCACGGCTCGGCGGCGGTGCAGCTGGTTCCGGTGCCCGTGGGGGAGGCGTAGAGGGTGGTGGCCGCCGCGGCGGCAGGGGGAGCGGTGGTGAGCGCGGCGACCACGGCGGCCGCGAGGGTGAGCGCGGTCCGCCGCCGCGCTGTGGGGGACGTGGACAAGGGACCTCCTGGAGTCGGGTGGCCTGATCACCCCTCCCGGTGCGGCGACGGGCGGAGCTGTGTCCTGTGTGGATGAAGAGGCACGGGCGGCCGCGGCCTGGCTGGCGCACCAGGAGGCGGGCTGAGGGTTGACACCCAGATGTCAGCGACACGTTCGCAACCGGAGCCGGTGGTCGCCGAGTCTCCCGGCTGGACGCGGCGACCGGCGAACCTGGCCGCGGCGGTGACCGCCGAGCTGGTGCAGCGGGTCGTGCGCGGCAACTACCCGACCGGCTCGACGCTGCCGCCGGAACCGGTGCTCTGCGAGACGTTCTCGGTGAGCAGGACCGTGATCCGCGAGGCCGTGAAGATCCTGCAGGAGAAGGGCCTGGTCCGGGTCCGGCAGGGCGCGGGCACCACGGTCACCCCGCAGGCGCAGTGGAACATGCTCGACGAGCTCGTCCTCGCCGCCACGATCGCCGAGGACGAGACGCTCGCGATACTCGACGACGTCGTCGTGACCCGGCGGCTGCTCGAGTCGGACATGGCCCACGTCGCCGCGCGCACGGCCGGGCAGGACGTGCTCGACAGGCTGCGGGAGCTGGTCGACCGGATGGACGAGCTCGTCGACGACACCGCGACCTACGAGGAACACGACCGGCTGTTCCACGACACGATCATGCAGGCCTCCGGCAACCGCATCGCCCGCGGCGTCGTGCGTTCGCTGGAGGGCCAGGTCATCAACTCTTCCGGCTACCAGGGCAAGAGCGGCCGCGACATGTGCAAGGCCTCCAACCGCGGCCACCGCCGCATCTGCGAACGCATCGCCGCCCACGACGCGCCCGGCGCGGCGGACGCGATGTTCACCCACATCACCGAGGCGTGGCTGGTGCGCCGCGGTGCGGCCGGTGATCCCGGCCGGCTGAAGCGCTAGTGGTGTGGCTCGCCGGCCGGTCCCCTCCGCCAGGACCGGCCGGCGAGCGTCCGACGTGTGACCACGAGCAATTCGTGCAACCTTCCGACCGGACAACGCGGTCGGTGCCCGCACTGCGACGGGAGGCGGATCCGGAGTGGGACGAACGCGCGTGACACTGGCCGACGTGGCGGCGGCGAGCGGGGTCTCGGTCACCACCGCGTCGCTCGTCCTCACCGGCAGAGCACGGGAGCTGCGCATCTCCGAGGCGGCCGAGCGCAGGGTGCGCTCCACGGCGCAGGAGCTGGGCTACCGGCGCGGCAGCGCCCTGACGGCGGGCCCGCGCACCGGCCGGTCGCAGACGATCGGGTTCATCTCCGACGCGGTGGCCTCCTCCGGCCTGACCGGTGACATGGTCCGCGGAGCCGCGGACGCCGCCTACCGCAACGGGTTCATGCTGTTCGTCGGCGAGTCCGGCGGCGACCCGGCGGTGGAACGCGCGCTGGTCGAGGCGATGCGCGACCGGCGGGCGGACGGTGTCATCCTCGCCGCCACGCACACCAGGGCGGTCGTGGTGCCCGACACCGTGCACGACGGTCCCGCCGTGCTGCTCAACGCGGCGGCGTGGACCAGGACACGGGCACCGTCGGTGGTGCCGGACGAGCTGCAGGCAGGTCGCTCGGCCGCGCGGGTGCTGGTCGAGGCCGGGCACGACAGCGGCGTCCACCTCGTGGGCGCCGGACCCGGCGCCTACGACGTGCCGCCGAACAGCATCGCGGCCGTGGAACGGCTCCTCGGGCTGCGCGACGTGTTCACCGCGGCCGGGGTCGAGGTGGTCAGCGCGCAGCGGTGTCCGAAGTGGACACCCGAGTGCGGGTACGACGCCACCAGGGACCTGATGCGCCGCCACCGACCCAAGGCGCTGGTCTGCTTCAACGACCGGCTGGCGTTCGGTGCCTACCAGGCACTGGCCGAGGCGGGGCTCTCGGTGCCCGGCGACGTCTCGGTGATCGGGTTCGACGACCACCCGATCGCCTCGTGGATGCGGCCTCGGCTGACCACGGTCGCGCTGCCGCACCACGAGCTCGGTGCGAAGGCGGTCGAGGTGCTCGTGGACATGGTGGAACGACCGGGTCACGACGCACGCCGGCCGCTGGTCCACCGGGTGCCGATGCCGGTCCGCGAGGGCGGCTCGGTGGCGGGTCCGCAGCGCTGACACGGTCGATGTGCGCGTTAACAGTATCTGGCTCAATCGAATGAGATTCGATGGCTAGCGCTGGTTGAAGCTAAAGGTTAACGCTCACAACTTTAGCTTTGACCGGGTGTGTCGGCCTGGTTACATTGACCGGAGTCGGCCCCCTGCCGCGGACCGCTCGTCACCGACGACGCAGGGAGACCGCGGGGCCTGCCACCCCCGTCTCCCGGGAAGGCTCATCCATGCCGAGCCCGCTCACGGCGCTGTGCGCAGCCGCCCTCGCCCTTCTGCTGACCGCCCCACCCGCGGCGGCCGAACAGTCCACGGTGGAGGAAGCGGCGGACCCCGTGCGGGTCATGCCGCTCGGCGACTCCATCACCCAGGGCGGTTCGATCGGCGGCTACCGCCTCGACCTGGGGACGAAGCTGCGCGCCGCCGGGCGCACGGTCGACTTCGTCGGGTCGCTCGCCGACGGTCCCTCCTCGATGCCCGACCGCAACCACGAGGGCCACCCCGGCTGGACCATCGCCCAGGTCGACGCCAACGTCGTGAACTGGCTGCGCACCTACACGCCACGCACGGTCCTGCTGCACATCGGCACCAACGACATGTACGGCAGCGATCCCGGTGGTGCGCCGCGGCGGTTGTCCGCGCTGGTGGACAAGATCACCGCGCAGGCACCGAACGCGAACGTGTTCGTCTCGACGATCATCCCGATCCGGTTCGCCGACGCCACCGTGCGCAACTACAACGCGGCGATCGTCCCGTTGCTGCGCGCGAAGGGCGCGGCGGGCAAGCGGGTGCACGTCGTCGACATGTACCCGTCGGTGCCGGTCTCCGACCTGCCGGACGGGATCCACCCGAACGCCGCCGGCTACAGCAAGATGGCGACGACGTGGTTCAACGCCCTCAACTCCGTGCCCGGCAGCGTCGGAGACCCGCAGCAGCCGCAGCCCGGCGGCTCGTGCACCGCGACCGCGCAGGTCACCGGCGACTGGAACGGCGGCTTCCAGGCCGAGGTGACCGTCACCAACCCCACCGCGGCGGCGCTGACCGGCTGGACCGTCCGGTTCACGCTTCCCGGCGGCCACACCGTCTCCCAGCTCTGGGGTGGTGCGGCCAGCGGTTCGGTGGTCGTCACCAACGCCCCCTACAACGGCGTGCTCGCCCCCGGCGCGAGCACCACGTTCGGCTTCCTCGCCGCCGGCTCCGGCGCGCCCGCCCTCAGCGCGGCCACCTGCGCGTGACCCACCCGATCCCTCCGACGTCGAAGGACGATCATGTTCCTCGTACGACGACTGTTCTCCTCCCGCCGGGCCAGGCTCACGGCACTGGCCGCGGTACCGCTGCTGGCGGTGACCACGCTGACCGCGGTCGCGCTACCGCCTGCCGCGGCCGCCCCCGGCTGCTCGGTCACCTACTCCGCACCGTCGCAATGGGACGGTGGGTTCACCGCGAACGTCAGCGTCACCAACCTCGGTGACGCGGTCGACGGCTGGACGCTGACCTGGAGCTACGGCGCCGGCCAGAAGGTGACGCAGGCGTGGAACGCCCAGGTGACCCAGGCCGGCGCCGACGTGACCGCGCGCAACGTCTCCTACAACGCGACGATCCCCACCGGTGGTCGCGTCGAGTTCGGGTTCAACGGTTCGGCGTCCGGCACGAACAACCCGAGCCCCACGGCGTTCACCCTCAACGGCACGCTGTGCACCGGTGAGGTCGGCCCCACGACGACGACCACGACCACCACGACAACGGGCAACCCGCCGGTCGGGAACCTGCCGTCGAGCTTCCGCTGGTCCTCCAGCGGCGCGCTGATCTCGCCCAAGCCGGACTCGGCACACCCGACCGTGTACTCGGTCAAGGACCCGAGCATCGTCTACCACAACGGCAAGTACCACGTGTTCGCCTCGGTGTACACCACCGGCTACAACCTGATGTACACCAGCTTCACGGACTTCTCGCAGGCGTCGTCGGCACCGCACCACTACCTGGACCGCACGGCCGTCGGCACCGGCTACAAGGCGGCGCCACACGTGTTCTACTTCGCGCCCCAACGCCTCTGGTACCTGGTGTACCAGACGGGGGACAACGCGTCGTACTCCACGACCACCGACATCGCGAACCCGTCGTCGTGGTCGGCGCCGAAGAACTTCTACGCCAACGGCATGCCGCAGATCATCCGCGACAACATCGGCAACGGCTACTGGGTCGACTTCTGGGTGGTGTGCGACACCGTCAAGTGCTACCTGTTCTCCTCTGACGACAACGGCCACCTGTACCGCTCGGAGACGACGCTCGCGCAGTACCCCAACGGGTTCACCAACACCGTGATCGCGATGCAGGACTCGAACCGCAACAGGTTGTTCGAAGCCGCCAACGTCTACAAGATCGCGGGCAAGAACCAGTACCTGCTGGTGCACGAGGCGATCGGTTCCGACGGCAGGCGCTGGTTCCGGACCTGGACCGCGCCGGCGATCACCGGCCCGTGGACACCGCTGGCCGCGGAGGAGTCGAACCCGTTCGCCCGCGCCAACAACGTGACGTTCCCAGGTGGACAGTGGACGCGTGACATCAGCCACGGCGAGATGATCCGCTCCGGAGTCGACCAGACCATGGAGATCAGTCCCTGCCAGCTGAAGTTCCTCTACCAGGGCATGGACCCCGGCGCCGGTGGTGAGTACAACCACCTGCCCTGGAAGCTCGGCCTGCTGACGCAGACCAACTCGCCCTGCTGACCGCCCCTGACGGACGCCGCCGGACACCCGCCCCGGCGGCGTCCTCCCCCTGCCCCCGCAACAGTCCGGAACCCTCCCTGCCCGAGAGAAGGCAACGATGCCCACCCGGTCGAGAAGACTGGCGCACCTCGCCGCCGCCCTGCTGACCGCGGTCGCCGCCGTCACCGCGAACCCCGTCACCGCAGCGCCGCGCCGCGCCCGGCAGCCCGGCGCTCACCCCGCCGCTGGGCTGGAACAGCTGGAACAGCTTCGGCTGCGGCATCACCGAGGGCCAGGTCCGTCAGGCCGCGGACGCGATGGTGTCCTCCGGCATGCGCGACGCCGGCTACCAGTACGTGGTCGTGGACGACTGCTGGTTCGACCCGCAACGCGACTCCGCCGGCAACCTGCGGGCACACCCGACCAAGTTCCCGAGCGGCATGAAGGCGCTCGGCGACTACATCCACGCCCGCGGGCTGAAGTTCGGCATCTACCAGGCGCCGAACGAGAAGACCTGCGCGCAGGGCGTCGGCACCCACCCCGGCTCCACCGGCAGCAAGGGCCACGAGGTCCAGGACGCCCGGTCGTTCGCGTCGTGGGGGGTCGACTACCTGAAGTACGACTGGTGCTCCGGCAGCGGCACCCGCGACGAGCAGGTCGCCCGGTTCACGATCATGCGCGACGCGTTGCGCGCCACCGGCCGCCCGATCGTCTACAGCATCAACCCCAACAGCTTCCACGCGCCCACCGGCGACAAGTACAACTGGGGCGAGGTCGCCGACCTCTGGCGCACGACCGAGGACCTGCTGGACATCTGGCAGAACGGCAACGTCAACAGCTACCCGATGGGCGTGGGCAACGTCCTGGACATCACCGCGCCGCTGGCCGCGCAGGCAGGTCCCGGTCACTGGAACGACCCCGACATGCTGGTCGTCGGCAGGCCGGGCCTCAGCCTGACCGAGTCCCGCGCGCACTTCGCGCTGTGGGCGTTGATGGCGGCTCCGCTGATGGCGGGCAACGACATCCGCACCATGTCCGCGGACGTGAGCGCGGTGCTGCGCAACCCGCGGCTGCTCGCCGTGAACCAGGACGGCCTGGGCGCCGGTGGGCGGCGGGTGCGCGACGACGGCAACACCGAGGTCTTCGCCAAACCGCTCGCGGACGGCTCGGTCGCCGTCGGCTTGCTGAACCGGGGCAGCGGCACCGTGACGGTGTCCACCACGGCCGCCCAGATCGGGTTGTCCGGCACGAGCTTCACGCTGACCGACCTGTGGACCGGTGGCACGTCGACGACCTCGGGTGCGATCTCGGCCTCCGTTCCCGCGCACGGCGTCGCCGCGTTCCGGGTGAGCGGTGGCAGCCCGGTGCAGTCGACCACCGCACGGCTGCGCGGCGCCGGATCGAACCGCTGCCTCGACGTCGAGAACAGCTCGACCGCGGCCGGCGCGAACACCGTGATCCAGGACTGCGCCACCGCCGCGAGCCAGCAGTGGACCAGCTGGGCGGGCGGGGAGGTGCGGGTGTTCGGCGACAAGTGCCTCGACGCCTACAACCAGGGCACCGCCAACGGCACGCGCGTGATCATCTGGCAGTGCAACGGCCAGGCCAACCAGCGCTGGACCGCCGAGGCCGACGGCTCGCTGCGCAACACGCAGGCCGGTCTGTGCCTGGACGTCGAACGGGCGGCGACCGGCAACGGGTCCCGGCTCGTGCTGTGGACCTGCAACGGCCAGTCGAACCAGAAGTGGAGCCGGTCGTGAGGCGGGCACCGCTCGCGGCCGCACTGGCCGCGGCCACCCTGGTCGCGGGCGGGCTCGCGGCGAGCACCGCAGCTCAGGCGGCACCGGGCTGTTCGGTGACCTACAGCAAGACCTCCGAGTGGCAGGGCGGGTTCGGTGCGTCCGTGTCGATCACGAACACCGGTGATGCGATCAACGGCTGGACCCTCGAATGGACCTATGCCTCCGGTCAGCAGGTCGGCCAGCACTGGAACGCCACGATCACGCAGAGCGGCGATCAGGTGAGCGCGCGCAACGTGTCGTACAACGGCTCCGTGTCCACCGGCGGCAAGGTGGAGTTCGGCTTCAACGCCACGACGAGCTCGACCAACCCCGACCCGGTGTCGTTCCGGCTCAACGGCACGACGTGCAACGACACCGGCACACCCACCACGACGACGACCACCACGACGACCACGACGACCACGCCCCGGCCGTCGTCGTTCACGAACCCGGTGCTGTGGCAGGACTTCGCGGACATCGACATCATCCGTGTGGACGACGCGTACTACTACTCCGCCTCCACCATGCACTACTCGCCGGGCGCGCCCGTGCTGCGGTCCTACGACCTGGTGAACTGGGAGTTCGCCGGCCACTCGGTGCCCAGACTGGACTTCGGCAGCAAGTACGACCTCACCGGCGGCCGCGGTTACGTGCGGGGCATCTGGGCGTCGTTCCTGCAGCACCGCAAGAGCAACAAGACGTTCTACTGGGGCGGCTGCATCGACTTCGCGCAGACGCACATCTACACCGCGGCCGCGGTCGACGGGCAGTGGTCCAAGCACGCCACCATTCCGAAGTGCTACTACGACGCCGGCATGCTCGTCGACGACAACGACACGATGTACGTCGCCTACGGCAACACCACGATCAGCGTCGCGCAGCTCTCGGCGGACGGGAAGTCCGAGGTGCGCTCGCAGCAGGTGTTCCAGACGCCGTCGAACATCGGCACGCTGGAGGGCGCCCGCTTCTACAAGCGCGGCGGCAACTACTACATCTGGCTGACCAGGCCCGCGAACGGCCAGTACGTGCTCAAGGCCTCCAGTCCGTGGGGCCCCTACACCGTTCAGCAGGTGCTGCTGAACATGCCGACCCCGATCCAGGGCGGCGGCGTGCCGCACCAGGGCGGCATGGTGCAGACGCAGAACGGTGACTGGTACTACATGGCCTTCGTGGACGCCTACCCCGGCGGCCGGGTGCCGGTGCTCGCGCCGATCACCTGGACCTCCGACGGCTGGCCGCGCATCACCACCGTCAACGGCGGCTGGGGCGTCAACTACCCGATGCCGAACCTGCCCGCGCCGCCACGCCAGGTCAAACCGATGATCGGCGTCGACACCTTCCAGGGCACGAGACTGGGCCCGCAGTGGGAGTGGAACCACAACCCCGACACGACGAAGTACAGCGTCGACAACGGTTTGCGCCTGTCCACCGCGACTGTCACCAACGACCTGTACAACGCCCGCAACACCCTCACCCACCGCGTGCAGGGCCCGACCTCCACGGCCACGGTCACCCTCGATCTCAGCGCGATGCGCGACGGCGACCGCACCGGCCTGGCGATGCTGCGCGACTCCTCGGCGTGGATCGGGGTGAAGCGGGACAGCGGCCGCAACCGCGTGGTGATGGTGAACGGGCTGACCATGGACAGCAGCTGGAACACCACCGGCACCGGCACGGAGGTCGCGAGCACGAACTTCACCGGCACCCGGATCTGGTTGCGCGCCAACGCCAACATCCGTCCAGGCAGCGGCAGGCAGGCCAGGTTCTCCTACAGCACCGACGGGGTGAACTTCACCTCGCTGGGCAGCGGGTTCACGTTGAAGAACGAGTGGCAGTTCTTCATGGGGTACCGGTTCGGGATCTTCAACCACGCGACCCAGGCACTGGGCGGGTCGGTGGGCGTCTCCCGCTTCGAGCTCACCACCCCCTGACCGCCTGACCGCATCTGCGAGCACCACCAACTCAACATCAACAGGCACTTTTCCACTACCAACCTGTTCGCCGCGCGGCGAACAGGTTGGTAGTGGTTGGAGGTGGTTCGATCAAGAGTTGGTGGTACTTGCAGACGTCAAGCTAGTCCACGGTGGACAGCCGGTAGACCGTCTCCTGGTGGTAGACCTCACCCGGCCGCAGCACCGTGCTCGGGAAGTCCGGGCGGTTCGGCGAGTCCGGGAAGTGCTGCGCCTCCAACGCGAACCCGGCGCCGCGGCCGTACGGACGACCACTGGTGCCGATCAGGTCCGGCGTCAGGAAGTTGCCCGAGTAGAACTGCACGCCCGGCTCCGTGGTCCACATGGTCAGCCGGCGTCCGGACACCGGGTCGTCGGCCTGGGCGGCGAAAGCGGGCGCCACCGGGCCGTTCGCGGCGGGGGTCCAGTCGTCGAGCGCCCAGTTGTGGTCGTAGCCGCCGCCGAGCAGCAGCTGCGGGTCGGTGCCGTCGATGCGGGCGCCGATCGGGGTCGGGGTGCGGAAGTCGAACGGCGTGGCCTCGACCGGCACCGGGTCGCCCACCGGGATCAGGGCGTCGTCGACCGGGCAGAACCGGCTCGCGTTGAGCTGCAGCGAGTGGCCGTGCACGTCGCCGTTGCCCTCGCCGGCGAGGTTCCAGTACGTGTGGTTGGTCAGGTTGAGCACGGTGGGCGCGTCGGTGGTCGCGCGGTAGGTGATGCTCAGCCGGTTGTCGCGGCTGAGGCGGTACGCCACCTGCGTCGTCACCGTCGCCGGGAAGCCCTGGTCGCCGGCCGGGCTCACGAGCTCCAGCCGCAGTCCCACGCTGCCGGGTTCGTCCAGTTCGGTCGCCGACCAGATCCGCGTGTCGAACGCCTCGGGGCCGCCGTGCAGCGTGTTCTTCCCGTTGTTGACGGGCAGGGTGTGGGCCGTGCCGTCGAGGGTGAACGTGCCGCCCGCGATGCGGTTGGCGTACCGGCCGATCAGCGCGCCGAGGAACACCCTCGGCGCGCCCGGCTCGTTGTTCGCGGCGTAGCCGTCGAGCGCGGGGAACCCGAGCACCACGTTGGCGCTGACCCCGCGGCGGTCCGGTGCCTCCAGCGACTGGACCACGCCGCCGAGGTCGAGGATCCGCACGGTGAGACCGCCCGGCCAGGCCAGGACGTACCGGTGCACCTCGGCGTCGCCGAGCCGGCCGAACAGCTCACGACCGAGCGCGGGTTCCCGTTGCGACATCGAACTCCTCTGGTCAGTTGAACAGGGCCCGGCAGTGCTGCGGCCGGACCCGTTGCGGTGCGACGCCCTCCAGCGTCGGCACGACCGGCTTGATCGTGCCGTCCGCGGCGAAGGTCATCTTGTCGATCGTGGTCTCGCGGCGCACGCCGTCACCGCCGGGGATGGCGAAGCGGTGGTAGGCGAGGTACCAGTCGTCGGTGCCGGGCACCTGCAGCATCGAGCTGTGGCCGGTGCCCTTGACGCCGAGCCTGGTGTCCTTGCTCAGGACCAGGCCGCGACTGGTGAACGGACCGGTCGGGCTCGGTGCGGTGGCGTGGGCGACGCGGTAGTCCTCGCTGCGGGTGTCGTCGACCGACCAGCTGAGGTAGTACGTGCCCTTGCGCTCCACCATGAACAGGCCCTCGCGGAAGTCCGTCAGGCCGTCGATCCTGGTGATCTTGGCCTCGTCATAGGAGACCATGTCCTCGTTGAGCGGCACAACGTACGCTTCGCCATTTCCCCAATAGAGGTACGGCTGTCCGGTTCCGTCCACGAACACCGCGGGGTCGATGGCCTGACCGGAACCGCTCGGGTTGCGGGCGACCAGCGGCTTCCCGGAGTCGACGAACGGCCCGGTGGGGGAGTCGCCGACGGCGACCCCGATCTTGGCCTCGGCGCAGAAGTAGAAGTAGTACCTGCCGTTGCGTTCGGCGATCGCGGGTGCCCACGCACGACCGTCCGCCCAGCTCACGTCCGGCCCGAGGTCGAGGACCACGCCCTCGTCCCGCCAGTCCACCAGGTTCTTCGACGACCACGCGGAGAACTTCGTGCCGCTCCAGCCGGGGAAGCCGTCGGTGGTGGGGTACAGGTAGTAGGTGTCGCCGAACGCCACGATGTGCGGGTCGGCGTTCAGGCCCGGCAGCACGGGACTGCGCAGCTCGTGCGCCTCGACCGTCCACTCGCGACTCTCCCGGCCCGAGCGCACGACGAACTTGCGTGGTTTGCGCAGATCGACCGGTCCGCTGGGCGTGATCGTCGCGCCGGGGGCGAGCCCGAAGTCCAGCCGGACCCGGCGCAGGTCGGCGCCGGGCCGCACCGGGAGCACGACGCTGCCCGGTTCGATGACGGCGGGCGCTTTGAGCGACTCGTGCCCGGCTGACCGGATCAGGGTGGAGTTGAACGGGAGCGCTGCCACGTCGGTGCCGGAGAGCGCCCGGTTGTACAGCCGGACGTCCTTCATCCTGCCGAGGAACGGCCGGTCGCCCGCGTACACGGACCTGCCCAGGTAGTTGGCCGCCGTGATGCCGCCGCCGAGGTCGGACGGCTTGGTCGTGGCCGCGGTGCGCCCCACCTCGACCCCGTCCAGGTAGAGCACCGCGACGCCACCGCCCACGGTCAGCGTCACGTTCTTCCAGACCCCGCGAGGCAGGGCGCGACCGGAGTCGACCCCCTGCTCGGTCGTCCAGTCGCCAATCGCGATCGCGCCGCGGTAGCTGTCACCGGTGCTGAACAGGTAGCCGTTGCCGACGCCGTTCGCGGCGGTGTTGCCGAAGCCGTAGAGGAAGTACGGCGTCTGCTGCGCCGGGTCCACCAGCACGTCGGCGGAGATCGTCGCAGCACTCGCGCCGGTCAGCATGTTGTTCGGCAGCTGGACGTGCCCGCCGCCGAACGACAGCGCGCCGGAGCTCCACGTCGCGTTCCCGGCGAGCACGCCGTCGTACCCGTGGCCGGTGGCGTCCCTGGCGACCGCGCCGGACGTGGCGTTGAGCGGCCAGTGCGCGACCAGACCGGCGCTGTCGGCCCGGACGGGAGCCGGGGGAGCGGTGAGGCGGTCGAGCTCGGCCTGGGTCACCGGGAGCACCGTGCCGTGCCGCGGTGACGCGGGCAGCCGGAAGCCGGTCGACATGGTCCACCTGCCGGAGGCGAGGTCGGTGGTCTCGAACGGCACGTAGCCGCGGCCGCCGTACTCGTCGATGAACAGGTACCACCTGTCCTCGGTGTTGGACTTGAACCCGGTCGGGCCCTCACCGGCGGACAGGCCGGGACTGGTGGAGGTGGCCTTGCCGATGCACTCGGCGACGAAGTCGTAGCTCGGGTCGAGCAGGTCAGTGGACTTCTCCGCGGTGATGTACTTGCTGCACGGCGAGGACGACGAGTTGTTGCGCTCGTCCTTGGTATAGCGGTAGTAGGTGCCCTGGTGCTCGATGACGGTCGAGTCGATGACCGAGTAGCCGGGGTCGATCCACACCTTCGCCGGGCTGAACGTGACGAAGTCGCGGGTCGTCGCGTACATCATCCGGTTGTAGCTGCTGCCGGTGTGGTTCGGGTCGTTCTCCGCGTACAGCTTCGAGGCCCAGTAGACGACGTAGGTGCCGCGCTGAGCGTCCCAGAGCGCTTCCGGCGCCCAGGTGTTGCCCGCGGTCGGCGGCGACACCTGGACACTGCGCTGGCGCGACCAGTTCCGCAGGTCGGTCGACTCCCAGACCATGATCGACCGGCTGCCGGTGCGCTGGGCGGCGTCCCAGCCGCGCCCGCCGTTGATCTTCAGGTCGGTGGCCAGCAGGTAGAACCGGTCACCGTCGGGCGAGCGCAGGATGAACGGGTCGCGCACGCCGAGCTCGCCCAGGCTGGACTTGAGGACCGGCTGGCCGCCGTTGACCTCGGTCCAGTCGAGCGGGTTGTTGCCGCGGCTCGCGGCGGCGTAGACCTGCTCGCCGATCGGACTGCTCTCGCCGGTGAAGTAGAAGAAGCTGTATCCGGCCAGCGGTTCCTTGACCGGCAACGGCTGCACGGTCGCCGTCAGCGCGCGGGTGGTGCTCTGCTGGCCACGGCTCACCTTCGCCGTCAACACGACCTTGGTGGCCTTGCTGCCCGCGGGTGGGCGGCTCACCTCACCGGTCGGCGTGATCACCCCGGCGTTGGACGACCTCCAGGTGATGGTCGTGTCGTTCGCGCCGATGGTGGGCAGGGTGAGGTGGCCGCGGACGTCGTCGAGGTTCGGCACCGCCACCGCGTCCGCCGCCGCCCGCACGAGCGGCTGGGCGGCGGCGGGGGTGACGGGCAGCAGCGCGGCCGTGACGGCCACGACGACCCCGAGATGGCGCAGGGAGGACAACATCGTTGTTGTTCGCCTTCCGGGAGGGTGAGCTTCAGGCGCGGCGCTTGGTCCAGACGTCGTAGGCGACCGCCGCGAGCAGGACGAGACCCTTCACGAGCATCACGCGTTCACTGGGCGCGCCGATCAGCGACATGCCGTTGTTGATCACGCCCATGATCAGGCCGCCGGTGATGGCGCCGACCACCTTGCCGACGCCGCCCTGCACCGCCGCGCCGCCGATGAACGCCGCCGCGATGGCGTCGAGCTCGAAGGACGCGCCCGCGGTCGGACCCGCCTGGTTGAGCCGCCCGGCGAAGATCACCCCGGCGAGCGCGGCCAGCGCGCCCATGTTGACGAACACCCAGAACGTGACGGCCTTGACCTTCACGCCGGACAGCGTGGCGGCCTGCAGGTTGCCGCCGATCGAGTAGATGTGCCGTCCGAACACCGAGTTGCCGGCCATCAGCGAGTAGCCGAGCGTGAGCGCCGCGAGCAGCACGAGCACCCACGGCAGGTTGCGGAACCGGGCGAGCTGCACGACGACGGCCATCACGACGACCGCCACGCCGACGATCTTCAGCACGAACACCGGCATCGGGTCGACGGTCTGGCCGTAGCCGAGCCGCGCGGCCCGCTTGCGCCACTGCGACAACGCGAACCCGGCCACGCAGGCGAGACCGGCGAGCAGGCTCACCAGGTCGGCGCCGCCGAGCGGACCGAGGCCGATGTTGCCGAGGTACCCGCCGGTGAACCCGTTGGACAGCGCCCGGATCTCATCCGGGAACGGACCGATGCCCTGGTTGCCCAGCGTGGTCATGGTGAGCGCCCGGAACACGAGCATGCCCGCCAGGGTGACGATGAACGCGGGGATGCCGAAGTACGCGATCCAGTAGCCCTGCGCCGCACCGATGAGCGCGCCGGCCAGCAGCGTCAGCAGCACGGCGAGCGGCCACGGCAGTCCCCATTGGACGGTCAGCACCGCGCAGATCGCCCCGGTCAGCGCCACCGTCGAGCCGACCGAGAGGTCGATGTGCCCGCCGATGATCACCAGGATCATGCCGATCGCGAGGATCAGCACGTAGGAGTTCTGCACGATGATGTTCGAGATGTTCTGCGGCTGCAGCAGGTCGCCGCCCGTCAGCACGGTGAACAGCACGACGATCAACGCGAACGCGACGTAGATCCCCGACTGCCTTAGGTTGATCGAGAACCGCCGGGACTGGGCAGGGGGCGTGGTGGCCGGTGCCGGCGCGGTCTTCGTCGTCATTGGCCTTGTCCTCGCGTCATGTATTGCATCAGGCGTTCCTGCGTGGCCTCTTCGCGGCCCACCTCACCGGTGATCCGGCCCTCGGACAGCGCGTACACGCGGTCGCACAGGCCGAGCAGCTCCGGCAGCTCCGACGAGATCACCAGCACCGCCCTGCCCTGCGCGGCCAGGTCGTTGATGATCGAGTAGATCTCGTACTTGGCGCCGACGTCGATGCCGCGCGTCGGCTCGTCGAGGATCAGCACGTCCGGGTCGGTGAACATCCACTTCGCCAGCACCACCTTCTGCTGGTTGCCGCCGGACAGCGTGCCGGTCGGCGTCGAGACGCCCGGTGTCCTGATGCCCATCGACGTGCGGAACCGCTCGGCGACCGAGTTCTCCTCGTTCTCGTTGACCCAGCCGCGGCGCGCGAGCTTGTGCAGCGCGGCGGCGGAGACGTTGCGCTGCACGTTCTCGATCAGGTTGAGCCCGTAGCGCTTGCGGTCCTCGCTCACGTACGCGAGCCCGTGGTCGATGGCGGCGCGCACGGTGCGCGTGTCGATCTCCTCGCCGTCCTTGACGACGCGCCCGGAGATGCCCACGCCGTAGGAACGGCCGAACACGCTCATGGCGAGCTCCGTGCGACCGGCGCCCATCAGGCCGGCGAGGCCGACGATCTCCCCGCGCCGCAACGACAGCGTGGCCCTGTCGACCACGACGCGGTCCGGCTGGGCCGGGCTGTGCACCGTCCAGTCCTCGATGCGCAGCACCTCCTCGCCGATGTCCGGCGTGCGCGGCGGGAACCGGTGCTCGAGGTCGCGCCCGACCATGCCCGCGATGATGCGGTCCTCGCTGAGGCCCTTCGCCGGCAACGTCTCGATCGTCTTCCCGTCGCGCAGCACGGTGACCGAGTCGGCGACCTTGGTGACCTCGCCCAGCTTGTGGGAGATGATCACCGAGGTGATGCCCTCGTCCCGCAGGCCGTCGAGCAGGTCGAGCAGGTGCTGCGAGTCGTCGTCGTTGAGCGCGGCGGTCGGCTCGTCCAGGATCAGGAGCTTGACCTCCTTGGACAGCGCCTTGGCGATCTCGACGAGCTGCTGCTTGCCGACACCGAGGTCGTCGACCCTGGTGGTCGGGTTCTCCCGCAGTCCCACCCGGTCGAGCAGCACCTGCGCCTCGTGGTTGGTGCGGTTCCAGTCGATGAACCCGCGCCGCGCCCTCTCGTTGCCCAGGAACAGGTTCTCGGCGACGGAGAGCTGCCCGCACAGCGCCAGCTCCTGGTGGATGATCACGATGCCGCGGCGCTCGCTGTCGCGCACGCCGTGGAACGCGCACGGCTCGCCCTCGAAGAGGATGTCGCCGTCGTACGTGCCGTGCGGGTGCACCCCGGACAGCACCTTCATCAGCGTGGACTTGCCCGCGCCGTTCTCCCCGCAGATCGCGTGGATCTCACCGCGCCGCACGGTCAACGAGACCTCGTGCAGCGCGGTGACACCCGCGAACCTCTTGGTGATGCTGCGCATCACCAGGATCTCGTCGGCCACCGGGACCTACTTGAGCTGGTCGGCGGTGTAGTAGCCGGACTCGACGAGCTCCTTCTGGTAGTTCGCCTTGTCCACCGGAACCGGCTGGAGCAGGAACGACGGCACGACCTTGACGCCGTTGTCGTAGTCCGTGGTGTTGTTGACCTCCGGCTTGCCGCCCTTGAGCAGCGAGTCGGCCATCTTCGCCGCGACGTCGGTGAGCTGGCGCAGGTCCTTGAAGATCGTGGAGTACTGCTCACCCTTGATGATCGACTTCACCGAGGCGACCTGGGCGTCCTGCCCGGTCACGATCGGGAGCGCCTGACCGCCGGTGCCGTAGCCGTTGCTCCCGAGCGCGGAGATGATGCCGATCGAGATGCCGTCGAAGGGCGACAGGACGCCGTCGACCTTGGCACTGCCGTAGGTCGAGGTGAGCAGGTCCTCCATGCGCCGCTGCGCGGTGGCCGGGTCCCAGCGCAGGATCGCGACGGTGTTGAAGTCCTTCTGGCCCGACTTCACGACGAGCTTGCCCTGGTCGATCAACGGCTGGAGGACGGACATCGCGCCGTTGAAGAAGAACGTCGCGTTGTTGTCGTCGGACGACCCGGCGAACAGCTCGATGTTGAACGGCCCCTCGCCCTTGGTCTTCAGCCCGGCCAGCAGTGAGTTCGCCTGCTGCACACCGACCTTGTAGTTGTCGAACGTCGCGTAGTAGTCGACGTTCGGGGTGTTGAGCAGGAGCCGGTCGTAGGAGATCACCGGGATCTTCGCGTCGGCGGCCTGCTGCAGCTGCGAGCTGAGCGACTTGCCGTCGATCGACGCGATGATCAGCAGCTTGGCTTTCTGGGTGATCTGGTTCTCGATCTGGTTGGCCTGCGTGGGAATGCTGTCCTCCGCGTACTGCAGGTCGACCTTGTACCCCTTGGCCTCCAGGGACTTCTTGAGGCTGTCGCCGTCGCGGACCCACCGCTCCGACGATCGGGTGGGCATCGTGATGCCGACGAGTGCGCCTTCCCCCGAGCCGGTCTGCTGATCGACTGTCTTCTCCGTGGAACCGCACGCCGCGAGGGAGACGGCGAGTGCGGTGGTGACCGCGATCCGGACAAGCCTCATTGGTTCTCCTCGATGTCACCGACAGGCAACAGTGCTGTAGGCGGGGAGTGTTATCGCTAACAATGGACCAGTCAAGTGACAGGTTGATAACCGCAGGTAGTGGCTGTTAACGCTCACAGGACGGTTGTCCGGGTATCTCGATTGGCGGCCGCGGCGGGGAGCGGTGGTCCGTCCCGGCGAACGCGAAAGCGCGCCCACCGCCGCGGTCGCGGCAGCAGGCGCGCTTCGTCCTACCGGTCCTGCCCGGGATCAGCTCGTCTTGCAGCTCTTCCCGTTGATCGTGAACGCGGCCGGGTCAGCCCCGCCACCGGAGGCGTTGAACCCGATGTAGACGGACTTGCCCGCCTCGACCTTGCCGTTCCACGACATGTTCGTCGCGGTGACGTCCGCGCCGGACTGGCTCCAGTTGGCCGACCACCCGCTGCTGACCTTCTGGGTGCCGGGGAACGTGAACCCGAGCTTCCACGACGTCCACGCGGTGGTGCCGGTGTTCTTCAGCGCCACGTGGGCCGACAGGCCGCCCTGCCACTTGTTGGCGGTGTAGGTGACCTCGCAGTCGGCCACCGGCGTCGGCGGCTGGCCGGACTTCTCCGCCGCCCAGCCGGAGACCCAGGCGAGGGCGGAGTTCCAGTTGATCGCGACCTCGTTCACCGAGTAGGCGCCGATGTCGTCGACCCAGCACTTCTGCTGCGGGCAGCCGGCGAGCAGGCGCTGGGCCACCGGGTCCTGCAGGGCGCTGTTCGGGCCGCCGGACAGCGAGCCGGGCGGAGCGATCGGGAGGGTCGGGTCGTTCTGGTGGGCCCAGAACCGGTGGTGCGCGTTGACCATCGCCTGCTCGCCGTAGCCCGCGACGTAGGAGGTGCTCAGCGGGTTGCGGCCGAGGAGGTAGTGCAGTGCCTCGAACACGCCGTCGCGGTACTTCGCGGCGCCGGTGAAGTCGTGCGCGAGGGCGAGCACCGTCGCGTTGTTCAGGACCGTGGAGTTCGAGCCCCACACGTACCCGGCGGTGCTGTTGTCGTACGGGGTGGCGTAACCCATGCCCGCCATCGCGGTCAGGTGCTGGTCCGCCACTGTGGCGAACGCCGACTTGATGGCCGTGACGTCCGCAGCGGGCAGGCCCGTGGGAACCAGCGCGAGCGTGATGTCACCCAGCGGTGCGGTGCCGCCCCAGTGGAAACCGCCGCGGTTCAGGCTCGCGGCCTTGTAGTGCGGCGAACCGGCGACGTCGGTGCGGAAGGCCGCCTCACCCGTCGTCGCGTACAGCTCCGAAGCGGCCCAGTAGAACTCGTCGGTCACGGTGTCGTCGCTGTAGGCGCCGCCGCCGGTGCCGTCGTTGGGGTCGGCGAGCTTCGCCGGGTTCGCCTTCGCCGCCGTGTACGCCTTGCGGGCCGCGCTCAACAGCGTCGCGGAGTAGGTCGCGTCGACTCCCCGCCACAGCCGCGAGGCCTGCGCGGCCACCGCGGCCAGGTTCAGCGTCGCCGCCGTGCTCGTCGCGGACAGCCGGCGCGGCTGGTCGTCGAGCTCGGGACGGGTGGGCAGCGCGGTCCAGTTGGCGTCGTGGATCTTGTGGTGCGCCATGCCGTCCGGTGCCTGCATCTTCAGCAGGAAGTCGACCTCCCAGCGCGCCTCGTCGAGCAGGTCCGGCACGCCGTTGGACTTCTCCGGGATGGCCAGCGAGCCGTCGCGGTACGCGGTGGCGTCGCCGATGCGGGAGGCGCGCTCGTAGGCGTTGAGCAGCTGCCACGCCGAGATGCCGCCGTTGACGACGTACTTGCCGTGGTCACCCGCGTCGTACCAGCCGCCGCGCACGTCCAGGGTGTAGCCGCAGGCGAGGTCCGCGCGGCACGGCACGTTGTTGTCGCCCTGGTTCGGTGCGACGTTCACGTGGCCGGCCGGGCGCGAGTACTCCTCGCCCACGTACTGCGCCTCGATGGGCGTTCCGCTGCGCTGGTGGTAGAAGAACGCGAGCGAGTCGTAGCGCAGCCGCTTGATCGCGTCGGCCGAGATGTCGAACGGGAAGCTGGTGTCCTCACCCACCGACAACGTGTAGCCGGTGCCCGCCGTGTCGAACGACGAGAAGTCGATCAGGTGCACCGAGTCGCCGGACGTGACGTCCGCGCCCTTGGGCGTGCTCTGCCCGGAAGCCACCACCGCGCCCGCGGAGTTCTTGAGCGTCCACGGTTGTGGCGTCGTGGCGGTGGACACGAGGGTGGCGCGCTTGGGCAGGCCCGGCACGTAGCCGACCTGGTCGACCTGGACCTTCCTGGTGGGGTTGGGGTTGACGCCACCGGGCGGCTTCACCCCGCCGACCAGGGAGACGTTGTCGACGCAGATCGTGTTGTCGGCGGCCTGACCGCCGAGCTGGAAGGCGACCTGGCCGTTGCCGGCGTCCGGGAAGTCCAGAGTGGACGTGAACGTGAAGGTGAACCGCTGCTTCTCCGGCGTCAGGGCGAACTCCTGGCGCGCGATGCCGCGGTACGGGCTCACGCTCTCGCCGGCCGCGGCGGCGACCGTCTGCGCCGTGGTGGCGCGCGCGTCGAACGACAGCGTGTAGGACTGGTCGGTCTCGAACGGCACGCCGTTCTGGCCGACCAGCGCGTCCCAGGGGTTAGTCGTGCCGCCGGTGACGGACGCGCACAGCTCGCCGCCGGTCACCCGGTTCGTCACGCCGGCGCTGGCCCACCAGGGATCGGCGGAGCCGCTGTCGAACGTGCCGTTGAGCAGGCGCTCGTACTCCGCGGCGGATGCCGGGATGGCGAGAGGTGCCGCCACGAGCGCCACGAGCAAGCTCGCGGCGAGCAGGCGTGGGGGTTGCGATCTCATGTTCCGAGGTTCTCCGTCCTCGTCGACGGGCGTTCTGGGAGCGCTCCCAGGTGACCGTAGGGTGGTTCTGTCGTCATCGGCAAGCCCCGTTCAGCCCTGACCCGCGGGCGTCACCCGGTCGGCCGCCCCTGCTCCGTGTGCCGTAGCAGGCGCTGCGTCAGCAGCCCACCCGGCGCGTCCCGAGTGCGATGTCGTCGACCCACAGGTCGTAGGCGCCGTCGTTGGGCTGGTAGAGCTGCCACCCGATCTTCACCGTGTCGAAGGCCGGGAACACGAAGTCCACCGGGTTGCCGCCGTGCGAGCGGGTCGAGACGGTCAGATCGGGTTGCGGCACGCCGTCGAACCACAGCTCCACGCGGTTGTCGGAGGCGTCCATCCGCCACTCGACGCACTGCCACACGTCCTCGCGCGAGGGAGCGGACTCCCGCCAGTTCGTCCAGTCGCCGGTCGGTCCGCCGTCGGCGCCGACGCCCCACAGCGCACGGCCGGTGGTGGGCACGTACTGGCCGCCGAGCGGTCGCACGATCTCCGCGCTGCCCTGACCGGTGGCCTCGACGAGGGTGTAGTGCGCCCAGTCCGGCTTCTTCGGGAAGGTGTCCACCTTCAGCCGGATCCGCCCGTAGAAGCTGTTGCCCGGCGCGGAGAAGTCGTCGACGCGCAGGAACGCGCGGCCGTTGGCCTCGGTGTGCACGTGCAGCACCCGCTGGCCGCGGGCCGCCTTCTCCACGGTGAGCGTGCCGTGCCGGGTGTCGACGCCCCACCGCAGGCTGGTCGCGCCACCCAGCGGGACGGACTGGAAGTCCTCGCAGAACAACAGGTCCGGCCGCGCGCACGAGCGGGTGTGCGCGGTGGCGGACGGCAAGCCCGCGAGCAGGAGGGGAAGGGTCACGAGCACGGACACCGCTTTCCGCAGACGCATGCCCGGCAATCTAGGAGGTCATCGGCAAACGTTGCCAGCACGGGGTTTCCGGTGTGCGATCTTCGAGTCGAATTCGACGGACGCCGCCGCGGTGGCGGTGCCGCGGACCCATTGGGAAACGCAACCGGCAGTTTCGCGGGCGCGGGCGGTGTGCCCGGTTCAGCGCTGCCGCGAGGGGTGTTCCGACAGCTACCGTGCGCAGGTGGGGGAACGTGGCGAGGTCCGGATCCTCGGGCCCGTGGAGGTGTGCGGCCCGCTCGGCAGGGCCGGGCTGACCGGTGTCCGCCAGCGCAGTGTCGTGGCGGTGCTCGCCCTGCGGGCCGGCACACCGGTTCCCGTCGACCGCCTGGTGGACGTGCTGTGGGGTGACGACCCGCCGCGCACGGCCGTGCGGTCGTTGCACAGCTACGTCGCACGGGTGCGGCAGGCGTTGGCGGACTGCGGGATGCCCGGCGCGCTCGTGACCAAGCCCGGCGGCTACCAGCTGGACGCCTCCGTGGACGCCGAGCGGTTCGAACGGACCAGGGACCTCACGCTGTGGCGGGGAGAACCGCTGGGCGGCACCGAGCTGTTCGGGTGGGGCCGCGCGGAGATCGGCCGGTTGCGCGAACAGCGGATCGTCGCGCTGGAGGCGTACTGGGCGCAGCGGCTCGACCGGCAGGACGCCATCGGTGAGCTGGAGCGGCTGGTGGTGAGCCACCCGACCAGGGAACGGCTCACCGGTCTGCTGATGCGGGCGCTGCACCTCGACGGGAGGCACGCGGACGCGCTCGAAGCGTTCCAGCGCCTCAGATCCCGGCTCGCCGACGAGCTCGGAGCCGATCCCGGCCCCGAGCTGAGCGCCCTGCACACCGCCGTGCTGCGCCGCGATCCCGCCCTGCAGAGCACGACGCCCAGGTCGCACACCACCAGGCCCGCTCAGCTGCCCGCCCGTGCCGGGCACTTCACCGGCCGTGCCACCGAGCTCGCCGCACTCGCCGGACTGCCGCCGATCGTCGTGGTCTCCGGTGTCGCCGGCGTCGGCAAGACCACGTTCGCGGTCGAGTGGGCCCACCGCGTGGCCGACCGCTTCCCCGACGGGCAGGTGTTCCTGGACCTGCAACGGCTCACGCCCGCCCAGGCGCTGACCGAGGTGCTGCACGCCCTCGGCGTCCCGGCGGACCGGACGCCCGCCGATCCGGCCGCGTTGTACCGGACCCTGACACACGGCAAACGACTGCTGATCGTCCTCGACGACGTCCGCCGCGCGCGGGACGTGCTGCCGCTCGTGCCCGGCGACCAGGGCAACCTGCTGCTGGTCACCAGCCGCGACACCCTCTCCGCGCTCGGCACGCACCACGCCGTGCACACCGTGCGCCTCGGCCTGCTGACCGAACCCGAGGCGCACGACCTGCTCGCCGGCATCCTCGGCGCGCCGAGGGTGCACGCGGAGTCCGGCGCGACCGCGGCCCTGGCCGTCCACTGCGGACTGCTGCCGCTCGCGCTGCGGATCGCGGCTGCGCGGCTCGCGGTGCGGCCTGGGCGGATCGCGGACCTGGTGCGGGAGCTGACCCGCAACGACCCGCTGGACGTGCTCGCGGTCGACGGGGACGACCGCACGGTCCGCACGGTCTTCGCCAGCGCGCACCGCACGTTGAGCCCGCAGGCGGCGTGGCTGTTCCGCGTGCTGGGCGAACACCCCGGCGCGAGCTTCCCGGCCGACCTCGCCGACGCGCTCGGGCCCGGCCTCGACGAGCTCGTCGCGTCACACCTCGTCAGCGAGGTCGGCAACGGCCGGTACGCGCTGCACGACCTGATCCGGCTGTTCGCCAGGCAGAGCGGTGACCTGGGGGACGGCGTGCAGCGTCTGCTCGACCGGTACCTCACCGTCGTGCACGCGGCCAACGACGTGCTGAACCCGCGTCACGACCTGGTGACCCGGCCGCGGTGCGACGACCTGCCGTTCACGGCGGACCGCGTCGAGGTGCTCGCCCACCTCGACGCAGAACGAGACACCCTGCTGCACGTGATCCGGCTGGCGGCGAAGTCGGGGCTGCGGGAGCAGACCTGGCAGCTGGCGTACCTGCTGACGAGCTACTTCGAGGCGCGCGGCAACTGGGCGGACCGGGTCGAGCAGTGCGAGCACGCCGTCGAGGCCGCCCGCGCGCTCGGCGACCGGCGCGCGGAGGCGGAGATGTTGCGCGGCCTCGGGATCGCGCTGCAGATGACCTCGCGCATCGCCGAAGCCATGGTGGTGCAACGACAGGCGCTCGCCCTCGTGCGCGAGGCCGGCGACCTGCGCGGCGAAGCGCGGCTGCACAACAACATCGGCAACGCGCACTCCGAGCTGCGCGAGTTCGACCTGGCGCTGGAGTCCTACCAGGCGGCGATGCGGGTGCACCGGGCCGCGGGCGACGAGGTGGGCGTGGCACTGGCCCGGCGCAACCTCGGCTACACCTGCGTGCGGATGGGACGGCCGCGGGAGGCGGTCGAGCCGTTGTTCGCGGCGCTGGAGACGTTCCGCGCCAAGGCGAACCCCCGGTTGGAGGCGGCGACGCTGATGTCGCTGGGCAACGCCTTCCACCAGCTCGCCGACCGGGCGCCGGCGTTGCGCTACTTCGGGGACGCGCTGCGGATCAGCCGCGAGGTGACCGACCACCGGTTCGAGGCCGACGCGCTGGCCCACCTCGGCGTCACGCAGCTCGCGCTCGGCGATCCCGTGGTGGCGCGGGAACACCTGACCGACGCGCTCGCCGTGTGCCGTGCGCTGGGGGACCGGCACCGGGAGGCCTCGGCGCTGCACCACCTCGCCGAGACCGAGCTGGCGCTGGACGACCTGGCCGCCGCCCGTGACCACCTGGTGGCCGCGCTGGCGGTGCGGGCGCAGGCACCGGACGGGTTCGAGGAGGCCTCGGCCCACCGCACGTTCGCCGACCTGGAGGGTCGCTGCGGGCGGTGGACCGAGGCCGCTCGGCACTGGGCTCAGGCCCTGCGCCTGTTCACCTCCTGCCGCCGATCGTGAGCACGGCGACGGCCTTGCCGGCCTCGCCCGGCTTCACCGCGGTGATCTGCAGGGAGAACTGCCTCTGCTGGTCGGTCACCCGCAGCACGGTGTAGGGCACCTCGGCGGACAGGGCGCCCGCCTTGATCGTGACCGTGCCGCTCTGCGCGGAGCGGTAGTCCTCACCCTGCTTCGCGGTGCCGTCGACGAACCGGTAGGACACCTGGACGTCCTGCCATGACGCGCCGTTGCGCATTTTCAGCACCGCCGCGTGCGGTCCGGTCTTCTCGTGCACCGGGCCGTCCTGCGCGTCCACCACCACCGGGCAGTCGGGCGGGTTGCAGTCCGGTGCGCCATGTGCGGGCACGATTCCCAGCAACAGCAGCAACAACACCATGATCGTCTTCATTGACCACCCCTTCGGCGGGTCCGGCTCCGTACAACGGAGTCGGACCCGCCGGGGCTGATACTCACTCCTTGTCGTTGATCCGGTACTGCGCACCACCGAGGTCCACGCCCTGCACGTCGACCTGGCGCACCTCCAGCGCCGCCGGGCCGGCCTCCACGTCGGTCGCGAAGGTCAGCGCGATCTGCACGCGTTCCTCGGCCTTGAGCGTCAGTCCGTCGAAGCGGGCGAGCTTCGGGTCGACGATCTGGAACTGCGTCTCGCCGACCTGCTTCACGCCGGTACCGCGCTGGCCGGCTTCCCTCCACCGCGCCGCGAGCTCACGCCCGAGGTCGACCGTCACGGTGCCCGCGAAGTGCCGCTCCGGCTGCTCGAAGATGAGGTTCTGCCGGTTGTCGAAGGGATCCGGGTTGCCGATCGTGTACGGCACGGTGATGGGCCGGAAGGGGAACACCCGGATCGAGTCGACGTTGCGCCACGCGATGTTGTTGTTGCGCTGGGCGTTCTGCTGCGTGTTGGCGACCTCGGCGAACGTCATCGGGTCCGCGGTCGAGACCCACCTGGCGAGCAGGCAGAAGTGCGCGGGCCCCGGCACGTTCCAGCCGGGCCAGGTGATCATCACGGTCGAGCCGCCGATCGGCACGCTCGACCCCGCCCCGCCGATGTAGGTCCAGCCGCCCGGCCACGCCGTGCCGCCACCGAGGTTGCTGCGGTACAGGTGCAGGGTGCCGCTCACGTTGCCCTGCGCGGCCGGCTTGCGGCGCAGGTTGACGAACACGTAGTTGGTGGCGCCGACGATCGGTTGCTGCGACACCGCGCAGGGCACCGGCGTGTGGCACACCCGGATGTCCGGGCTGTGGTAGATGCTGCCGGTGCTGGGCTCGTTGCCGACGTCCGCCAGGTTGTCGCGGACGTAGACGTCGCGGTAGCTCGGTGTGGCACTCGCCGCCGGTGTGACGACGAGTCCCACGACCGAGAGCACCGCGACCAGTACCGCCGCCAGCTTGGTTCTCACCATGTCCTCCTCGGTTGAGGTCTGCTGACCGAAGGAGTACCGGCGTGCTGTTGTACGGCGGTTGTCGTGCTGTTGTCAGCTCACCCGGACGCCGGTGAGCTCCGGTCGCCCCAGTTCCGCGGTAGGTCGCCGGAAGGTCTCGCGCCCGGTGGCGATCGCGGCCGCACTCACCGCGCACACCGCGGCCGTGAAGATCGCGACACCGATCCAGTCGTCCTTGCCGGACCCGATCGCCGCCACGACGGTCGGCGCCAGCCCGGCGATGGCGAACCCGATCTGCGTGCCGATCGCCATGCCCGACAAGCGGACCTCGGTGCTGAACATCTCGCCGTACAACGACGGCCAGATCCCGTTGATGCCCGAGTAGGCGACACCGAAGAGCAGGATGCCGAGCGCGAACACCAGCGCGTACGAGCCGATCGAGATCGACCAGAGGTAGGGGAAGATCAGCACCGCGCACGCCGCACACCCGGCGAGGAACACCGGCTTGCGCCCGATCCGGTCGGACAGCCCGGCCAGCAGCGGGATCGCGGCGAGCGCGACGACGTTGGCGAGCACACCCACCCACAACATCGGCGTGCGGTCCAGTCCGACCGTGTTCACCGCGTAGCTCAACGCGTAGACGGTGAAGATCGTGCTGACCGAGGCGATCGTGGCGGCGACGACGACCCGCAGCACGTCCACCCAGTGGTCCCGGAACAGCACGGCGACCGGCAGCTTCGCGGCCTTGGTGCGCTTGAAGACGGCGGTCTCGTCGATCTTGCTGCGGATCACGAGCCCCACCACCACGACGACCGCGCTGCACCAGAACGGCACCCGCCAGCCCCACGACAGCAGGTCCTCCTGCGGCAGCGCGGCCACCGGCAGGAAGATCGCGGTGGCCAGGATCTGCCCGGCCTGCGTGCCGCTGAGGGTGAAGCTGGTGAAGTACGCCCGGCGGTCCTCCGGCGCGTGTTCGAGCGACATGGCGTTCGCCCCGGCCTGCTCACCGGACGCCGAAAGCCCCTGCAGGAGGCGGAGAACCACCAGCATGACGGGTGCGAGGACACCTGCGGTCGCGTAGGTCGGCAGGCAGCCGACGGCGAACGTCGCCACCCCCATCAGCAACAGGGTGAAGACCAGCACCTTCTTGCGCCCGAACCGGTCCCCGACGTGCCCGAGCACGAACGCGCCGACCGGCCTGGCCAGGTAGCCGACGCCGAACGTGGCGAGCGCGAGCAGCGTGCCGGTCGCGGGGGAGGAGGCGGGGAAGAAGACCTTGTTGAACACCAGTGCGGCCGCGGTGCCGTAGATGAAGAAGTCGTAGTACTCGAGAGCGCTGCCGATCCAGGCTGCGAGCGCGGTCTTGCGGGCCATCGAAGTGGTCACGGCGTACTCCGTTGTACGGAACAGTTAGTTAATTAACGGTCGGGCACGTGACCCCGGGGTGTCAAGAGTCGTGTTCCACGCGTCGGGAGCGGCGGTGCCCAGGGGTGCCTTGAGGTGCCGCCGACCGGCTGACTCAGGCGGTCAGGTAGTTGATCAGCAGGTCGCCGAGCATCCGCCGGTGGTGCTCGCGGCGGTGCGGGTCCAGCATGTCCCGCTTGAAGATCGCGGCGAACGTGTGCCTGTTCGCCAGCCGGAACACGCAGAACGAGCTGATCACCTGGTGGATGTCGAGCGCGTCCACGTCGGCGCGGAACCGGCCGGCCTCACGCCCGCGGTCGAGCACCCGGCTCAGCCCGTCCAGCGCCGGGTTCGCCAGGCCCGCCAGGATCTCGGAGCGCGCGATGTGCTCGGCGCGGTGGATGTTCTCGATGCTGACCAGGCGGATGAAGTCGGGGTTGGCCTCGTGGTGGTCGAAGGTCAGCTCGGCGAGCTTGCGGATGGCGTCCTCCGGCTCGAGGTGCTCGACGTCGAGCTCGGCCTCCAGGGCGCGGATCGCGGAGTAGGCGCGTTCCAGGACGGCGATGTAGAGCTGTTCCTTGCCGCCGAAGTAGTAGTAGATCATCCGCTTGGTGGTGCTGGTGCGTTCGGCGATCTCGTCGACGCGCGCACCCGTGTAGCCCTTGTCGGCGAACTCCTTCGTGGCCACGTCGAGGATGTCGGCGCGGGTGCGGTCCTTGTCCCGCTGGCGCTCGGCCTCTGACGACGACGGTGCGGCCACGCGGTTCCCCTTTTGATCAGCGGACTACCGGCCCAACTCTATTCGCTCCCCGCTCACCGCACGCGGGGACCTTTCGTGCGCTCGTGGTGAACGAAAGCTCCCCGCGTGCACTCCAAGTCCCCGGAGAGTTCGCGTGCGGCGAGCGGGCCTCGGCGGGTGGTTCGTGGTGAACGAAAGCTCCCCGCGTGCGCTCTGAGTGCACGAGAGGACCCCGCGTGCGGGCTTTCGGGCGGGGTGGAGGTGCGCTACCGTGAACTCACTAGTTCGTACATTGCGGAGGACGCGAGTGGCCAGCTACCTGATCGGGCTCGTCGGATCCGGCATCGGTCCGTCGCTCAGCCCGGCGCTGCACGAGCGGGAGGCCGACCGGCTGGGCCTGCGGTACCTCTACCGGCTGCTCGACCTCGACGTGCTCGGGCTGCCGGTGGGCGAGGTGCTGGCGGCGGCGCGCACGGCCGGGTTCAACGGGCTCAACGTCACGCACCCCGCCAAGCAGGCCGTCCTGCCGCACCTCGACGAGGTCGACCCCGGTGCGGCCGCGCTCGGTGCGGTCAACACCGTGTGCTTCGAGGACGGCCGCGCGATCGGGCACAACACCGACGCGACCGGGTTCGCCCGCAGCCTGAGCCGCGGCCTGCCGGACGCCTCGCTGGAGAACGTCGTCCTGCTCGGCGCGGGAGGTGCGGGCGCCGCGGTGGGGCACGCGTTGCTGTCGCTCGGCACACCGCGCGGCTCGGCGTGCACGACCTCGACCAGGCTCGCAGCGCGCAGCTCGTGAAGGCACTGCAACGCCGTTTCGGTCCTGACCGCGCGGTCGTGTGCACCCCGGACGACATCAAAACCGCGGACGGGCTGGTGCACGCGACACCCACCGGCATGGCCGCGCACCCCGGTTCGCCGATCGACGAGTCCCTGTTGCGCGAGGACCTCTGGGTCGCCGACATCGTCTACCGGCCGCTGGAGACGGCGCTGCTCGCCGCGGCACGGGCGCGCGGCTGCCGCGTGCTGCACGGCGGCGGCATGGTCGTGCTGCAGGCCGCCGAGTCGATGCGGCTGTTCACCGGGGTCGAGCCGGACGCCGACCGGATGCTCGCGCACTTCGAGGAGCTCGAAGGAGAACCCGCCCATGCCTGAGCCGCGCACCGCCATCGCGACCGTCTGCCTGTCCGGCACGCTGGAGGACAAGCTCGCCGCGGCCGCCGAGGCCGGGTTCGCCGGCATCGAGCTGTTCGAGAACGACCTGCTCGCGTCCCGCCTGAGCCCGGCCGAGGTCCGCGAGCGCTGCGCCGACCTCGGGTTGACGATCGACCTCTACCAGCCGTTCCGCGACTTCGAGGCGGTGCCGCCGGACGTGCTGGCCGCCAACCTGCACCGAGCGGAACGCAAGCTCGACCTCATGACCGAGCTCGGCGTGGACACCGTGCTCGTCTGCTCGTCGGTGTCGTCCGACGCGATCGACGACGACGACCTCGCGGCCGAGCAGCTGCACCTGCTGGCGTCCAAAGCGGACGAACGCGGGCTGCGGGTCGCGTACGAAGCGCTGGCGTGGGGGAGGTTCGTCCACGGCTACGAGCACGCGTGGCGGATCGTCCGCCGCGCCGCGCACCCGGCGCTGGGCGTGTGCCTGGACAGCTTCCACATCCTGTCCAAAGGGGACGATCCGCGGCCGATCCGCGCGATCCCCGGCGACAAGATCTTCTTCCTGCAGCTCGCGGACGCGCCGACGTTGCCGATGGGCGTCCTGCAGTGGAGCCGCCACCACCGGCTCTTCCCCGGCCAGGGCGACTTCGACCTGACCGCCTTCACCGGGCACGTGCTCGCCGCCGGGTACCGCGGGCCGTTGTCGCTGGAAGTGTTCAACGACGTCTTCCGGCAGGCCGACCCGCACCGCGCCGCGGTCGACGCGATGCGGTCGCTGGTGGCGCTTCAGGACTCCCTGGGACTGCTGGACGTTCCGCCCGCGCCGGTGCCGTCCGGCTACGCGTTCGCCGAGGTCGTCGGCGAACCCGGCCTCGCGGCACTGGGGTTCACGCGCACCGGCGTGCACCGGTCGAAGCCGGTCGAGCTGTGGACGCAGGGTGAAGCGCGGGTGCTGGTCAACGCGGTGGGCGAACCGGGAACGGTCGGTGCGCTCGGCTTAGTCGTGCCCGATCCCGCCGCGGCGGCACGGCGGGCCGAGGTCATGTCGGCACCGCCGCTGACCCGCGCGACGGGCCCGGACGAGGTCGCGCTGGCCGCCATCGCCGCACCGGACGGCACGCAGCTCCTCCTGTGCGGCGGCCACGACTGGGTCGACGACTTCGTCCCGACCGGCGAGGAACCGGCCGGCGCCGGCATCACCGGCATCGACCACGTCGCGCTGACCCAGCCGTTCGACCACTTCGACGAGGCGACGCTCTTCCACCGCGCGGTGCTCGGCCTCGTGCCGGGCCCGGTCACGGAGTTCGCCGCGCCGTACGGGATCGTGCGCAGCCGGGGCGTCAGCGGTGGCGTCCGGCTGTCACTGGACTCCGCCCTGGTCCGCCGCGGCGGGTGGGCGCCGGCGGTGCGGGAACCGCAGCACATCGCCTTCACGGCGGCGGACGCGGTGGCCTGCGCCGCCGCCCTGCGCGAGCGTGGTGCCCGGTTGCTGGAGATCCCCGCCAACTACTACGACGACCTCGCGGCCCGTACCGGCATGCCACCCGAGCGGATCGACGAGCTGCGCCGCAACCACGTGCTGCACGACCGCGACGAGCACGGCGAGCTCCTGCACTTCTACACCGAGCTGATGGGCGCGCGGGTGTTCTTCGAGGTGGTGCAGCGCATCGGCGGCTACGCCGGGTTCGGCGTGGTCAACGCACCGGTCAGGATGGCTGCCCACCACGACGTGCGGCAGGGTCCGCGAGGTGCCACACCTCCCGCATCGGCACCCACCAGTGGCCGGAGCCCGGCTCCGCCAGCGACTCCTGGCACGGGTCGGTGAACGTCCACCAGCGCCGCGTCTCCGGATCGGCGGCGATGCGGGCCTGGTCGGCGGCGTGGTCCTCGCCGACGTACTCGTAGTAGCCGAACAGCAGGTCGTCGTGCAGGAAGATCGTGAAGTTGCGCATGTTCGCGTCGAGCATGGTCTGCTCGACGGCCGGCCAGACCGCCGCGTGCAGCTCCAGGTACTCCTCGCGCTTCTCCGGGCGGAGCCGGATCAGCATGCCGAAGCGCTGTGGTTCCATGCGGGGAGTTCTCCTTCGACGGCGGTGGGGTCGCGGATTCGGTTCTACGCGTTGAGCACGGGGCTTTCCACGTCCTGACCGGACTCCACGGCGTGCAGGCGGTGCCCGGCGCGTTCCGGCCGGATGTGGGGGCCGCCGGACAGCTCACCGGGCAGCAGGTGCCCGGCCGCGGCGATCTTCTCCTCGTCGATCCGCAGCCCGAGGCCGGGGGCCTCGCCCAGGACGTACGCCCCGTCGGCCACGGCCAGGTCGATCTCCACGCCCACCGCCGGGCGGAGGTCCTGCAGTTCGCTCACCAGGTGGTTGGGCACGGACGCGGCGGCGTGCAGCAGGCCGACCGGGCTGGTGCCGATGGGGCTCACGGGCAGGTCGTGCGCGTGGGCGAGCGCGGCGACCCGCAGGAAGTGGGTGACGCCCCAGACCGCGGCGGTCTGCACGACGTCGACGGCACCGGCGGCGATCAGCGGGCGGTGCTGTTCGAGCCCGGTGAGGTTCTCCCCGGTGGCGACCGACGCGCGGATTCCGCGCCCCACCGCCGCGTGGCCCTCCACGTCCCAGCGCCGCACCGGTTCCTCGACCCAGGTCAGGTCAAAGCTGCGTTCCAGCTCGCTCACGTAGCGGACCGCCTGCTTGCGCGTCCAGGTCTCGTTGACGTCGAGCATCAGGCTGGGCCGGGCACCGCGGCCCGCCTCGGTGAGGACGTCGCGGACCAGCGTGAGGCGGTGCCGGTCGCGGTCGACGTCGAGACCGCCCTTGAGCTTCGCCGCGCGCACGCCGTGTGCCGCGTACTCCCGGTACACGGCGACGAGCTCGTCGTCGGTCAGCGCCACGCACAACCCGGAGGCGTAGGCGGGCACGCGGCGGTCGCGCCCGCCGAGCAGCCGCCACAGCGGTTCGCCCGCCGCCTGCGCCTTGATGTCCCACAACGCGGTGTCGACCGCGCCGATCGTGCCGAACACCGCGCCGGAGTGACCCGCCTTGAACACCCGGCGCAGCATCCGGTCGTAGAGGGCGGTGACCGACCGCGGGTCCTCGCCCTCGATGGCGGCGAAGACGGCGTCGGCCTCCACGTGCGGCCCGAGACCGACCCCCGTCAGGCCGGTGTCGGTCTCCACGACGACGACGGGGACCCGGACCAGCCCGTCGGCGTAGACGCCGTTGGCGTCACCGACCGGCCGGCCCCAGTCCTGGACCGTGGTGAGGGTCCGCAGACCAGTGATGCGCATGTCAGCCCTTCGTCGACCCGGCGGTGACCCCGTCGGCGATCTGTCGTTGCAGGAAGAGGTAGACGAGCAGGACGGGGACCGCGGCGATGAGCACGCCGGAGGCGAAGGTGGGGATGTCGTCGGAGTACTGCCCGCGCAACGACGTCACGCCGACCATGAGCGTGCGGTGCTCCGCCGACGGCATCACCAGCAACGAGATGAGCACGTCGTTCCAGCAGAAGAGCGCGTTGAGCACACCGACCGACAGCAACGCGGGCGTGCCGATCGGAAGCATGATGCGCCAGTAGACCCCGTAGACGGAGTTCCCGTCGATGCGGGCGGCGTCCACGATCTCCGCGGGCACGGTCGAGTAGTAGCTGGTGAGCAGGAAGATCGTGAACGGCAGGAACTGCGCCACGTAGGCCAGCACCAGCCCGGGGTAGGTGTCGAGGAGCCCCGTGTCCGCCATGATCCGCGCCAGCGGCACCATGATCACCTGGAACGGGATGAACAACGCCGCCAGCACGCCCAGGAAGAGCACCGACGAGCCGCGGAACCGCAGTCGTGCCAGCACGAAACCCGCCATCGACCCGAGCAGGAGCAGCAGCGCCACCGAACAGGTCACCACGACCACCGAGTTGAGGAAGTAGCGCGACATCCCGACGCTGGTCCACGCCCTGACGACGTTGTCGAAGCTCAACGAGCCGGCCGGGGAGAACCGGTCGAGCACGTACTCGCGGCGGGTCTTCATCGCCACGTTGGCCGTGAACACGAGCGGGTAGACCGTGGCCAGTGCGAGCAGGGCCATCGGGATCGCGACCACCCACCGGGTCAGCCGGGTGCCGGTCATCAGTCCTCCCTGCCCGACCGCCGCAGGACGGCGACCTGCGCCAGCCCGACGACGAGCATGATCAGGAACAACGCCGTGGAAGCCGCGGAGGCGAGCGCCGGCTGGCCGAACTGCCCCTGCTGGATCCAGACGTAGTACTCGGGCAGGTAGGTCGACCCCTCCGGGCCGCCGCTGGTCATCACGTAGACCAGGCCGAACATCGACGTCAGCAGCCCGATCATGGTGGTGACGAAGACGAACTGGATCGTGCGGGACAGGCCCGGCACGACCACGTGCCGGATCCGCTGCGCCAGCGACGCCCCGTCCACCTCCGCGGCGTCGAGCAGCGAGCGGTCGAGGGTGGCGAACCCGGCCAGGAACACGACCAGCCCCATGCCGAAGGTCGCCCACACGTGCACGCCGACCACCGCGAAGATCGCCACGTCGGGGTCGCCGAGCCAGTCGACCGGCCCGAGACCCGCGAGGCCGAGCAGGGCGTTGACCGGACCGTCGAACGCCAGCAGCAGGGTGAAGATCGCGCCGACGATCACCGGCGAGAGCACGGCCGGGAAGAAGTACACGCCGCGGTGGACGCGGTGTCCCGGCACCTTGAGGTAGATGAACGTCGCGAGCAGGCCGGGGACCGCCACCGCCACCGGCAGCAGCAGCACGAGCAGACCGACGTTGCGCAGCGCGGTGCGGAACAGCGGGTCGCCGAGCAGCGTGAGGTAGTTGTCGAACCCGACGGCCTGGCCGTCGCGGTCGCCGTCGCCGGTGAACGAGAAGTTGATCCCGAGCACCAGCGGCCACAGCCGCAGCCCGACGATGACGAGGACGGCCGGTGCCAGGAGCACCAGTGGAGCAAGCCGTTCGGACCGCAGGCCACCGCGGCGCCGCCGCATGGGACGGGGGACCGGCCTGGCGGGCCCGGTCGTGGCCGGGCCCGCGGGGGAGAGGGAGGGCGCCGTCACGCCGTCAGCCCGTCTTGTCGGACGCGGCGAGCTGCTGCAGCACGTCGTCCACTGTGGTCGAACCGCTGAGCAGCTGCTGCGAGAGCCGGCCCATGAGGTCGACCGTCTTGGACGACAGCGCCACGTGCAGGGCGGGCTTGCCGGACTTCACCTCGCTGACGATGGTCTTGACCGCCGGACCGCCCGCGGAGGTGTCGATCGTCGTGTCGGCCGCGATCGCGCCACCGTCGAGGTAGAACGCCTTGAGCGCCTCGGTGGAGGTCAGCGACCGCACCAGGTCGGCGGCGACCTTCTGGTCCTTCGTCCACTTCGTGACGGCGTACCCGATTCCGCCGTCGTAGGCCAGGCTCGGCTTCGCGGCCGGGTTCACGACGGGCGCCGGCATGACGCCGACCTTCTCCGGGGTGAGGAACTCGGCGAAGTCCTTCCAGTGCCCGACGTCGGACATCAGGCCGATGACGTTGGCCGCCTTGCCCGAGTTGAACGCGGCGAACGCGTCGTTGAACATCGCGGTGGAGTTGGCGCCGTCGGTGTTCAGGCCGCTGTCGCCGGTCTGCTTCCACAGCTCGAAGATCTTCTTCACGTCCGGTGACGACCAGTTGCGCCTGCCGGCGATCCAGTCGTCGTACTCCTGCGGGGTCAGCACCGCGGAACCCATGGCGGACAGGAAGAACTGGATCCCGATGCCCTCCTTGTTGCCCAGCGCGAAGCACTTGGCTCCGGTCTTCTGCGTTACGACACCGCAGTCGCGCACGAAGTCATCCCAGTTCTTCGCTGGGGAGTCGAGGCCGGCCTTCTGGTACAGGTCCTTGTTGTAGTAGATCGGGTGGCCCTGCAGGGTCACCGGTTCCGCGTAGGCCTTGCCGTCCTCGGTGAACGCGTCCCAGCCCGCCAACCGCTTCCGGTCGTCGGACACGTAGGAGTCGAGCGGGGTGAGCGCGTCGGACCGGTCGCGGATCTGGCCACCGCCGTTGAAAAGCACCACGTCCGGGCCCTGGCCGGCTTGGACGGCCGCGCCGAGCAGCGTGTAGTACTGGTCGAACGGCTGCGCCACGAACTCGACCCGCACGCCGGGGTGCTTCTTCGCGAAGTCCGCCTTGGCCTTCTCGACGTAGGCGGCGGCCTTCGCGTCACCGGACTTCCAGTCCCACACCACGAGCTTGTCGCTCGTACCGCCGGCCGACGAACCCGGACCGGACGCGCTCCCGCAACCCGCTGTGAACGCGAGTCCCGCCACCAGGACGGCCGACCACAGTGTGCGCTGCTTCATCGCTGCTCACTTCCCGAGACGGTTGGCCGGGGGACCGGCCCGACGAGGTCTGCTGAACGTAATTCGTATGACGTATTACGTCAACGGGTCATTCGGGGTACGCTCCGCAGCGCGTTCCAGCGCATCGGCTGGGCGCGACCGGAGGGGCGGATGACGGCATCAGGTCAGCACCCCGGCACCGCCGTGGGCGCGCACCCCGCGCCGGGGTGGGTGCGCGGGCCGGCGAACCTGGCCAGGGCGATCACGACCGAGCTCGTGGAGCGGATCGTGCGCGGAGACCACCCGCCGGGGACGTCGCTGCCACCGGAGCCGGTGCTGTGCGAGACGTTCTCGGTGAGCCGCACGGTGGTCCGCGAGGCGGTGAAGGTGTTGCAGGAGAAGGGCCTCGTCCAAGTGCGCCAAGGCGCCGGCACGCTGGTGACACCGCCGTCGACGTGGAACATGCTCGACGAGCTCGTGCTGGCCGCCGCGGTCGCCGAGGACGAGACGCTGGGCGTGCTGGACGACCTGGTGGTCACCCGCCGGTTGCTCGAGTCCGACATGGCCCTGGTCGCCGCGCGGGTCGCCGACAACGCCACCGTCGTCGCGCTGCGCGACCTCGTGGACCTGATGGACCAGCTGGTGGACGATCCCACCGCCTACCGCGAACAGGACCACGCCTTCCACGACACGATCATGCGCGCGTCCGGCAACCGCATCGCCAGGGGAGTGGTGCGGTCACTGGAGAGCCAGGTCTTCAACACCGCCCGGTACACGGGCAGGACCGACAGCGAACTGTGCGCGGCCTCGAACCGGGGGCACCGGCGGATCTGCGAGCGCATCGCGGCGCACGACCCGGAAGGCGCCGCCGAGGCCATGTCCACCCACATCACCGAGGCCTGGCTCGTGCGCCGCACGGACGTGGGCGAGCCGGGCCGCCTGGACCGCTGAGCTGGTTGCACCTGCCGGCGCACCGCGGTTCCGCCACCGCGGTGCGCCGCTCCTCCCGCACGCATTCGACGAACGGAGCGACTGGGTCATGGGTGACATCGACGGGAGCACGGCGGAGCTGCCGGCCGCGGGTGCGGGCACGGCCCCGCCTCGCCGGATCGACGCCCACCACCACCTGTGGGACCTCTCCGCCCGCCCGCAGGACTGGCTCGACGCGCCGGAGGCCGCACGGATCCGCCGCGACTTCGGGCTCGCGGACCTGGCGGAGGTGACCGGACCGGCCGGAGTGGACGCCACCGTGCTGGTCCAGGTGCTCGACGACGTCGACGAGACGGCCGACTTCCTCGCTCTGGCAGGGGAGTCCGAGCTCGTCGCGGGTGTCGTCGGCTGGGCGGATCTCACCGCGCCCGACGTCGCCGAGCAGCTCGACCGGCTGCGGTCGGGACCGGGTGGCGACCGGTTGGTGGGCGTGCGGCACCTGGTGCAGTCCGAACCCGACCCCGGCTGGCTGGTGCTGCCTGCCGTGCTGACCGGCTTGCGGGCGGTGCGCGACGCCGGGCTGGCCTACGACCTGCTGACCCGTCCGCACCAGCTGCCCGCCGCGCTGGTGGCCGTGAGATCGGTGCCGGACTTGGTGTTCGTCGTCGACCACCTGTCCAAGCCGGGCATCGCCCACCGGGTGTACCAGCCGTGGGCCACGCACCTGTCGGCGCTGGCGGCCGAACCGAACGTGACCGCCAAGGTGTCCGGGCTCGTGACGGAGGCCGGTCCGGAGTGGACGGTGGAGGACCTGCGGCCGTGCGTCGACCTGGCGCTGGAGGTGTTCGGGCCGGACCGGCTGATGGTCGGCTCCGACTGGCCGGTGTGCCTGCTCGCCGGCGAGTACGGGGAGGTGCTGGGCGCGGCCGAAGCGTTGCTGTGCGGGCTGTCCCCGGCCGAGCGCGCCGAGGTGCTCGCCGGCACGGCCGCCCGCGTCTACCGGTTGGGGCGGCGGTGATGGACGTCGTGCGGCCGGCCTACGGCGAGACGGGACTGGACCTGCGCGTCGACCCGGCGGTGACCACGGTCGTGACACCGCGGCACCACCCGGTGCCGGAACCGCCGGAACAGGTGCTGCGCCGGGCGTTGCGGTTCCCGGTCGCGGGACCGCCGTTGCGCGACCGGGTGCGCCGCGGGCAGACCGTGGCGATCTCCGCCTGTGACGGCACCCGGCCGCAGCCGCGCCACCTGATGATCCCGGCGGTGCTGGCGGAGCTCGACGGGCTGGTCGACCTCGACGACGTCGTGGTGCTGGTCGCGACCGGCACCCACCGCGGCAACACCGACGCGGAGCTGCGGGCGATGTTCGGCGACGAGGTGGTCGACTCGGTGCGGGTCGTCAACCACGACGCCCGCGACCGGGACAGCCTGACGTGGCTGGGGAAGCTCGGCGCGGACGTCCCGGTGTGGCTCAACAGCGAGTGGGTGGCCGCGGACGTGCGGATCACCACGGGGTTCGTCGAGCCGCACTTCTTCGCCGGGTTCTCCGGCGGGCCGAAGCTCGTCGCACCCGGTCTCGCCGCGCTGGAGACGGTGCTGGTGCTGCACGACGCCCGCCGCATCGGCCACCCGCGGGCGGCCTGGGGCGTTGTCGAGGGCAACCCGGTGCACGACGACGTGCGCGCCATCGCGGCCGCGACCGGTGTGACGTTCGGGTTCGACGTGGTGCTGAACCAGGACAGGGAGGTCGTCGCCGCGTTCGGCGGAGACCTGCTGGAGATGCACGCGGCGGCCGTGCGCACGGCCCGCGAGGTCGCGATGCGGCCGGTGCCGCAGCCCTTCGACGTGGTGGTGACGACGAACTCCGGCTACCCGCTCGACCAGAACCTCTACCAGTCGGTGAAGGGCATGTCCGCGGCCTACCAGGTGGTGCGGCCGGGCGGCACGATCGTGTGCGCCGCCGAGTGCCGCGACGGGTTCCCCGGCCACGGCTCGTACCGCGAGGTGCTGGCCTCGGCCGGCTCGCCCGCGGCGTTGTCCGCGGAGATCTCCTCGCGCCGGGTCACCGTGCCCGACCAGTGGCAGGTGCAGATCCAGGCGCGCATCCAGGCCGACTGCCGGGTCGTCGTGCACACCTCGCACCTGACCGACGCGGAGCTGGCCACGGCACACCTGGAGCAGACCGCGGACATCTCGCGCACGGTGGCGGAGGCGCTCGCGGCCGCCGGTCCCGGAGCCCGCCTGTGCGTGCTTCCTGAAGGACCGCAGACCATCCCGTACGTCACCGGGGCGGTGCGATGAGCAGGACGGTGCTCGTGTGCCTGGACAAGTTCCGCGGCAGCCTGACCGCGGAGCAGGCGTGCGCGGCCGTCGTGTCCGGCGTCGTCGCCGCGGGTGGAGCGGCGGTGGCGATGCCGGTGGCGGACGGCGGCGAGGGAACGCTCGCCGCGCTGGCGCGGGCCGGGTACCGCGAGGTGCACGTCGACGTCACCGGTCCGACCGGACGGCCGGTGCGGGCGGCGTTCGCGGTCGCGGGACCCGTGCGGTGGTCGAGCTGGCGCTCGCGAGCGGGCTCGGTGTCTGCCGGACGGCGTGGCGGCCGCTGGTGGCCGACACGTACGGCACCGGCTGGTCGCGCCGCTCGACCACGGGTGCCTCGACATCGTGCTGCAGTGGGCGGCAGCGCCACCACGGACGGGGGAGCGGCCTGCTGCGCCCTCGGCGCCGGATCACCGACTCGCGCGGCGCGCCGGTCGGGCCGGGTGGTGCCGCGCTGACCGGTGTCGCGCACGTCGACCTGGCAGGCCTCGACTTCCGGCTGCGGCTGGCGCGGGTGACGCTGGCGTCCGATGTGGACAACCCGCTGACCGGACCCTCCGGCGCCGCGGCCGTGTTCGGTCCGCAGAAGGGTGCCTCACCGCGGGACGTGGAGGTGCTGGAACGGGGGCTGCGGCAGTTCGCGTCGGTCGTGGAACGAGCTGTCGGCCACGACCTGAGCGGGGAGCCGGGTGCGGGTGCGGCCGGCGGCACCGGGTTCGCCGCCCTCTTCGCCCTCGGTGCTCGGCGCTCGTCCGGCGCGGACTTCGTGCTGGGCGAGATCGGCCTGGAGGAGGCGCTGCGCACGGCGGCGCTCGTGGTGGTCGGCGAGGGCCGGTTCGACGAGCAGAGCCTGCGCGGCAAGGCACCTGTCGGCGTGGCGAAGGCGGCCGGACGGCATGGCGTCCCGGTCGTCGTCGTGGCCGGCGACGTCCGGTTGTCCGCGGAGCAGTTGCGTGCGGCGGGGGTGAGCGCGGCGTGGTCGTTGCTGAACCGCACGGGCAGCCTCGCGGCCGCGATGGAGCAGGCACCCGCCCTGCTGGCGCAGGTCGGCCGCGAGCTGCCGTCCGTAGTCGCGAAGGGAGGGGCGGCGTGACCGGTCCGGCTGATGGCGTCTGCAAGTACCACCAACTCAAGACCAACGAGCACTTTCCTACTACCGACAGCGAGGCCGTGGACCTCGGTTTTGCCAGGGTCGACGTCGGCCGCGAGGCCCGCCAAGGGCTGCCGGAGGTGGTGTACGGCACCGGCAAGACCGCGGATCAGGTCGTGGCAATCGTCCGCACTCTGGTGCGGCACAACGACGGCCGTCGCGGGACCTGCGGGTGCGCGACCTCGGCGACGTCGGCCGGGTCGAGCTCGACCCGCAGCTGGTCGAGCTGCCGCGGGTCAGAAGAGGAGTGGCCGAGGCGGTGAAGGCCGCCGGGTTCGACGCGGCCGAGCTCGCCGTGTTCCGGTCGGGTGCGCTCAACCTCGAGTGAGCAGCCGGTCGACCAGGTCGTGCCAGCCCGCCTCCACCCGGTCCACCGCCATGCCGTGCACGCGGACCAGGTGGTCGGCCAGGACCAGGTCGACCGAGGCGAGCAACGTGTGGGCGAGCAGCTCGGCGTCGGCGTCCGGGAGCAGCGCGCGCACCAGCGTCACGACGTGGGCGTGCCGCAGCCGCTTGGCCGGGACCGCGAACCGCCGGCCGGGCCCGGGTTCCGCGGCCAGGTAGAGGTCGAGGTGGGCGCGCTCGTGGTGCAGCAGGGCCGGTCCGAACGCGTGCAGCCGGTCAGCAGCGCGGGGTTGGGGGCCCAACGGGGCGGGCCGCTCAGGAACGCCTCCTGGAACTGCCGTTCCGCGTGGTCGAGCAGGGCCTGCAGCAGCCCGTTGCGGTCGCCGAAGCGCCGCGACACCGTGCCCTTGCCGACCCCGGCCGCTACCGCGACCGCCTCCATCGTGAGGGCCGCCGCGCCGCGTTCGGCCGCCAGCCGGGCCGCCGCCTCCAGCAGCCTGGCCTGGTTGCGCACCGCGTCCGCGCGCAGGGGTCTGCCCGCACCGACGAGGGGCAGGGATGTGCTGTCGATCACCTCCGCAGCCTATCCGGAAGACAAGCGGGCCGCGTCCCGTTTAATCGGGTGACCCTGTCAGACCCGCACCTCAGGAGTTCTCCATGGCCGTCCGCATCCTCACCCTCGTCGGCAGCCTCCGCGCCGGATCGCACAACCGCAGGCTCGCCGAGGCCGCCGTGCAGATCGCGCCGGAGCACGTCGAGGTCGGCCTGTTCGAAGGCCTGGACGCCGTGCCGTTCTACAACGAGGACATCGACGCCGAGGGCACCGTGCCCGCACAGGCCGCCAAGCTGCGCGACGCCGCGAAGGAGGCCGACGCGCTGCTGCTGGTCTCGCCCGAGTACAACGGCACCATCCCCGCGGTGCTGAAGAACGCCATCGACTGGCTCTCCCGCCCTTACGGCGCCGGTGCGCTGTCCGGCAAGCCGGTCGCCGTCGTCGGCACCGCGTTCGGCCAGTACGGCGGCGTGTGGGCGCAGGACGAGGCCCGCAAGGCCGTCCGCATCGCCGGCGCCGACGTCGCCGAGGACCTGACGTTGTCGATCCCGGGCTCGGTGGTCCGGTTCGCCGACCTGCACCCGGTGGAGGACCCCGAGGTGACCGAGAAGCTGGGCGTGGTCATCGAGGGCCTGGCCGCACGCGTCTGACCTGCTGGTGGAACGTGGAGCGCGGGCGTCGAGCCCGCGCCCGCACCTCAGCGCAACGTGACCGCGCGCCATTCCTCGGCATCGGCTGCCGCCACGTCGGCGCCGGGCCGGTGCTCCTCGTACCAGTCCACGATCCGCCGCCGTCCCGCGTCCGTGATGTGGTAGCCGAGGTGCTCACCGACCGGCGGTGAGATCAGCTCGGTCCGCACGGCGCGTTCGATGGCGTCCCTGCGGCACATGCTCTGCAGCAGCCACGGCCACACCATGCCCTGCGCGGTCATCCACAGCACGCGCAGCACCGCCGTCTCGGAGAGTTCCGGGGAGTCGTCCCCGGAGAACCTGCCTGCCCGCACTCGCGACCCCCGTTCTCCGCTTCCGCACGCACCAGGTAGTACGGCCTGGTCCTGACGCCGGTTCAACTCCTTCGGCGTCGAATGCGTTCGACGGCGGGCGAACGATCAGGCGCTCGCCCGCCGCACCAGCGAGGTCGGCAGCAGCATCGACAGCGGCAGCTTGTCCTCGCCGGCCAGCTCCGCGAGCAGCCGCCAGGTCATCGTGCGGCCGAACTGCTCCAGGTCCTGCCGCACGGTGGTCAGCGGCGGCACGGCGTTCGAGGCGAGCACCGAGTCGTCGAACCCGACCACCGCCACGTCGGCCGGGATGCGGTAGCCGCGGGCCTGCAGCACGCGCAGGGCACCGAGCGCCATGATGTCCGCCGCGACGAACACCGCGTCGAGGTCGGGTGCCCGCCGCAGCAGCTCCTCCATCGCCAGCGCGCCTGCTTCCGGGGTGAAGTCGCTGTGCACCACCAGGGACACGCCCAGGCCGTGCTCGGCGAGGCCGCACCGCCAGCCGCTGAGCCGGTCCATGCCCACCGCCATGTCGCGCGGGCCCGCGATGGTGGCGATCTTCTCCCGGCCCAGCGACACGAGCAGGCGCACGGCTTCGAGCGAGCCGTTGAAGTTGTCCGAGTCGACGAACGGGACGGTGCCGCCCACGAGGGGGCGGCCGCCCACCACGATGGGCAGCCCCGCCTCGTGCAACGTCCGCGGCAACGGGTCCTCGCCGTGCAGGCTCACGACGAGCGCGCCGTCCACGTGCCCGCCGGTGAGGTAGGCGACCTGGTCCTCGCCGTCCATCGGCTGGTTCATCATCAGCAGGAGCTGCACGTGCCGCCCGGCCAGCTCGGCGTGCACCCCGCGCAGCACGCCGGCGAAGAACGGGTCGGCCAGCACGCGGCTGCCCTGCTCGGAGATCACCAGCGCGATCGCGTTGGCCTTGGAACCGGCCAGCGTGCGCGCGGCGTGGTTGGGGCTGTACCCGAGCAGGGCGATCGCGCGGTGCACGGACTGGCGCGACCGGTCGCTCACGTACTTCTCGCCGTTGATGACCCGCGAGACGGTGGACTTCGACACCCCGGCCACGCGCGCTACCTCCTCGATGCGCGGGCCGGGGCGGCGACTCCTGCCTTCCGTCATGAGACGGCGACCAACGCGTTGTCGCGGGCCACCCGGCTGAACCACCTCGCACTCATCTTCGGCGTGCGGGCCTGGGTCGCGTAGTCGACGTGGACGATGCCGAACCGCTTCGCGTACCCCTCTGCCCACTCGAAGTTGTCCAGCAGCGACCAGCAGAAGTAGCCGCGCAGGTCGACGCCCGCCTCGATGGCCGTGTGCGCCGCACGCAGGTGCGAGGCGATGAACCCGGTCCGGTCGACGTCGTCGATCGCGCCGTTGACCGAGAAGTCGTCGCGGAACGCGGCACCGTTCTCGGTGATGTAGAGCGGAAGGCGCGGGTAGTCGTGGTGCAGCCGCAGCAGCACGGCGGTGAGGCCGTCCGGGTGGACTTCCCAGTCCATGTCGGTGCGGGGAGCGTCACGGCGGGGGAACGACGCGTGCTGCACGCCGACCCACGGCGACGGCGCGCTGTCACTGCCGTTCGGCGACGCGCTGACGTAGTGCTCGGAGTAGTAGTTCACGCCAAGCATGTCCATCGGCGCTGAGATGATGTCGAGGTCGCCGTCCTTGATGTGCTCGTGGATCCCGTACGGTTCGAGGTCCGCGAGGATGTCGGCCGGGTACTCGCCGCGCAGCAACGGGTCCAGGAAGATCCGCTGCTGCAGCCCGTCGAGCCGGCGCGCGACGTCGAGGTCCGCCGGGTCACCGGCGTCCACCGGGATGATCGGGTACATGTTGAGCGTGATGCCCACCTTGGACTCCGGCTGGGCGGCGCGGATGGCGTCCGCGGCGAGCCCGTGGCCGAGCAGCAGGTGGTGCACCGCGGCGACGGCGGCCTTCGGGTCGGTCCGGCCGGGCGCGTGCACGCCGGCCGCGTACCCGAGGAACGCCGAGCACCACGGCTCGTTCAACGTCGTCCAGGTGCCGACCCGGTCACCGAGCGCCTCGACGGCCGCCGCCGCGTAGTCGGCGAACCGGTACGCGGTCTCGCGTGACGTCCAGCCGCCCTGCTCCTCCAGCGTCTGCGGCAGGTCCCAGTGGTACAGCGTCGGCCACGGCACGATGTCGTGCGCCAGCAACGTGTCCACGAGCCGCTGGTAGAAGTCCAGGCCCTTGGGGTTCACCTCGCCGCCGTCCGGGCGCACCCGCGGCCACGCGATCGAGAACCGGTAGGCCTTCAGGCCGAGGTCGGCCATCATGGCGACGTCCTGCTCGAACCGCCGGTAGTGGTCGGCTGCGGGTTCGCCGCAGTCGCCGCCGACGACCTTGCCGGGCACCCGGCAGAACGCGTCCCAGATGGAGTCGGTGCGGCCGTCCATGCCGGTCGCGCCTTCAACCTGGAACGCCGCGGTCGCGGCTCCCCACAGAAAACCCTGCGGGAAAACAATGTTCTCCATTTTCACCCCTTGACGGCGCCCTGCATCACACCGGCGACGATCTGCCGCCCGAGCACGAGGAACACGATGAGAACCGGAACCGTGGCGAGCGTGGTCCCGGCGAGCACGAGCGAGTAGTCGACGTAGTAGCCGCTCTGCAGCTTCTCCAGGGCGACCTGGAGAGTCGGGTTGTCGGCGTTGAGCACGACGAGCGGCCAGAGGAAGTCGTTCCAGGACTGCATGAACGTGAACACACCCAGCATCGCGGCCGCCGGGCGGGCAGCGGGCAGCGCCACGTGCCAGAACGTGCGCCACAGGCTGCAGCCGTCCATCCGCGCCGCCTCGACCAGTTCGTCGGGGATGGCGTCGAGGAGGTACTGCCGCATCCAGAACACGCCGAACGCGGTGACGAGGTTCGGCACGATCACGGCTTCCAGCTCACCGGCCCAGCCGAACTCGGCCATCGCCATGTAGAGCGGGATGATGCCGAGCTGGGTCGGCACCGCGAGCGTCGCCACGACGAACAGGAACAGCACGCCGCGGCCGCGGAACCGCAGCTTGGCGAACGCGAACCCGGCCAGCGTCGAGAGCAGCACCACCGACAGCGTCACCGTGCCGGACACGATGAAGCTGTTGCCCAGTGCCTTCCAGAACGGGACCGTGTCGAACACGCGCACGGCGTTCGACCAGAAGTTCCCGCCGGGGACCAGCGTGAAGTCACCGGTCAGCACCGAGTTGTCGCGGCTCGCGACGAGGAACGACCAGTAGAACGGGAAAGCGGAGCCGAGCACGAACGCGGCGAGGATGCCGTAGATCGCGAAGGACGGTCGCTTCGTCATTTGACGGCCCTCCTGGTGAGGAAGAAGTTGAGGACCGCGACACCGATCACGACCAGGAACAGCGTCCACGCGATCGCGGAGGCGTAACCGAGGTCGAGCCCCTGGAAGGCCGTCTGGTACAGGTAGAGCACGACGGTCTGGTACTGGTGCTCCGAGCCACCGCCGCTGCCGCCCGACGGCTCGAACAGCTTGGGCTCGGTGAAGATCTGCAGGCCGCCGATCGTCGAGGTGACGATCACGAAGATCAGCGTGGGCTTCAGCATCGGGAGCGTGATGCTGAAGAACCGCCGCAACGCGCTCGCGCCGTCCACCAGCGCCGCCTCGTACACGTCGCGCGGGATCGCCTGCATCGCGGCGAGGATGATCAGCGCGTTGTACCCGGTCCACCGCCAGTTGACCATGGACGCGATCGCGACGTGGCTGCCGAAGGTGCTGGCCTGCCAGTCGATCGGGCTGATGCCGATCAGGCCGAGCACGTCGTTCACCAGACCGTACTGCGGGCCGAACAGGTTGCCGAAGATGATCGTCAACGCCACGAGGCTCGCGACGTAGGGCAGCAGCACGCCCATCCGCCACCCGGTGCGGGCGCGCAGGTTGGCGTTCAGCAGCGCGGCGATCACGACCGCGACGATGATCTGCGGGACGCTCGAGAGCAGGAAGATGCTGAACGTGTTGAACAGCGCGTTCCAGAACTGGCCGTCGTCGAACAACGTCCGGTAGTTCTCGAGGCCGATGAACAGCGGCTCGTCGGCGCCCACCTCCCAGTCGAACAGGGAGACGTAGGCCGTGTACAGCAACGGGAACAGCCCGATGGCACCGAAGAGCACGAAGAACGGTGCGACGAACAGGTACGGCGAGACCTTGGCGTCCACGTGGGACATCCGGTACCGCCGCGGAGGCCGCGGGCGAGCCTCCTGTGCTCGCCCGCGGTCCACCTTGGAGAGAGTGGCGGTCACTACTTGGCCGCCTTCTGAGCGCCCTCGACAGCGGCCTTCCACGCCTCTTCGGAGTTCTTGCCCTGCTCGACCGACTGCAGTGCCGGGCTGAACACGGTCTCCTGGATCTGACCATCGGCCGGGCCCTTGTACTGCGCGGCCTTGATCTTCTTGGCCTGCGTGGCGAACAGCGCGCCGGCCTTGACGTCACCGAAGTAGGCGTTGGTCTGCTCCAGCAGCTCCGGCGCGTCGAGCGCCTTGACCTGGCTGGGGAAGGTGCCCTTGGCCTTGAACGCCTTGATCTGCTGCTCCGGCGCGGTCAGCCACGCGGCGAGCTCGGCGGCCTTCTGCGCGTTCTTGCTCTGCTTCGGCACGGTCAGGTACGAGCCGCCCCAGTTGCCGCCACCGTTCGGGAACGCGTCGGTGACCGCCCACTTGCCCTTGTTCTCGGGACCGGCCTGGGTCTCGACCACGCCGAGCATCCACGACGGGCAGGTCTTGGTGGCGAACTTGCCGAGCTTGAAGCCCGTGTTCCACTCGGGGCTGAACGCCGCGAGCCGCGCCGACTGTCCCTTCGCGACAGCCGCGGTCACGGTGTTCCAGTCCTTCTTGATGTCGGCGTTGGTGTCCACGACGAGCTTGTCGGACTTGTCGTAGTAGCCGGTCTCCAGCTGGTTGTGCATCGCGTTGTAGACCTGCGCCGCGCTGTCGAACCAGGCGACGCCGGGGACCTTCGCGATGAACTGGTCACCGGCGGCGAAGTAGCTGTCCCACGTGGCGAAGAGCGCCTTCACGCCCTCGGGGTCGGACGGCAGCCCGGCCTGCGCGAACAGGTCCTTGCGGTAGCACATGGCCAGCGGACCGATGTCCGTGCCGTAGCCGATGAGCTTGCCGTCCTTGCTGGTGATCGCGTCGGTCTTCCACTGCAGCCAGCGACCGTCCTCGACCTTGGGGCCGATCTCCTTGAGGTCGTTGAACTGCCCGGACTTCGACATCACCTGGCTGAGGTAGCCCTCTTCGACACCTTCGATGTCGGCGAGGCCGGACCCGGCGCCGAGCTTGGTGAACAGGTTCTGGTGGTGCGGCTGCCCCTGACCTGTCTTGCGCTGCGTGATCTTGATGTCCGAGTGGGCTGCCTCGTACTCCTTGAACAGCTCCTCGTACCCGAACTCGTTGAACGTGGCGATGGTCAGCTCGGTCTTGCCGTCTGCGGTCTGAGCGGCCCCGCCCGACCCGCACGCGGTCGTGGCGGTGGCGGACACGGCGGCACAGATCAGCACGCTGACCCAACGGTGTCGCACGGGAGAACTCCTCTGGTCTCGGCGGGCGGATTCTGGGAGCGCTCCCAGGTGCCGGTGAGTGTCGTACTGGTGTCGAGAGTGTGTCAAGACACACCCAGGCCGGGAGCTGCTCGTTTCCACGCTGGTGGGTGGGGTGACCTCGTCGTTTTGACGGAGGTCACAGTTGAGAAAACTGGGAGCGTTCCCGGAATGATGTCGTTTGGGTTAACGCTCGGTGCGGGTACAGGTACAGACCGCTTCGGCGGGTGCGGGACCGGTTGGGGGAGTGGGGGTTCACGCGGGTGGCCGCACTCGGAGTGGTCGGTGGAACGCCGGACGGCACGCGGCGCGCATCCGGGTCGGCGCCGCCCCTACGCGCTCTCCCGCCTCACCAACGACGTCGGCAGCAGCAGCGACGGCGGCAGCCCGTCCTCCCCGGCCAGCTCCGCGAACAGCCTCCACGTCAGCGTCCGCCCCAGCTCCTCCACGTCCTGCCGCACCGTCGTCAGCGGCGGGGTCGCGGTCGAGGCCAGCAGCGAGTCGTCGAACCCCACCACCGCCACGTCCTGCGGCACCCGCCGCCCCCGTGCGTGCAGCACCTGCAGCCCCCCGATGAGTCCGCCGCCACACCGCCAGGCCGGTCTCCGCCGGCGCCCCGCCGCCAGCCGCTCAGCCGGTCCTGGCCGGCTGCCATGTCGCGCGGGCCCGTCACCGTGGCCATCCGCGAGCGGCCGAGGGACACCAGGTGCCGGGCCGCTTCCAGGCCGCCGGTGAAGTTGTCCGAGTCGACGAACGGGACCGCGGCCGAGCCCAGCGGCCTGCCGGCGACGACCACCGGGAGGCCGAGTGCGTGCAAGCGGTGGGGGAGCGGGTCGTCGCCGTGCAGGCTCACCAGCAGGCAGCCGTCCACGTGGCCGCCGGAGAGGTAGGCGACCAGGTCGTCGTGGTCCTGGGGGCGGCTGAGCATCAGCAGCAGCTGGACGTGCCGACCGGCCAGCTCGGCGTGCACGCCGCGCAGGATGCCGGCGAAGAACGGGTCACCCAGGACGCGGCCGCCCTGTTCGGAGACGATCAGGGCGATGGCGCGGGCCCTGCTGCCGGCCAGGGTGCGGGCGGCCTGGTTCGGGCTGTAGCGCAGGCGGGTGATGGCCTCGTGCACGGCGTCGCGGGCCTTGGTGCTCACGTACGGCTCGTCGTTGATCACGCGGGAGACCGTCGACTTCGACACCCCGGCCAGGCGTGCGACCTCCTCGATGCGCGGACCGAGGCGGCGCGGCCTGTCGATCTCCGTCATGCGTCAATCGTAGAAGTTGGTCCAGGCCAATTTTGAACCGGTCGAAACGGGCGCGTCCCCGGCACGACACTGTGCCGGGGACGCGGCGGGAGCCGGCCGGAAGGCCGGGGTTGGGCTCGGTGCGGAACGCCTGGGCGCGCAGAACGGCCCGCACCGAAACTCGGTCAGGGTTGCGCACCCCACGCCAGTGCGCCGCCGGAGTGGGCGGTGACCCGGTCGAAGTCGGACAGCGAGCTGCTGACCCGGTAGCTGTGGTCGTCGGACTGGTCGAAGCCGGACCAGTCCGACTTCGCCACCCGCACCTGGATCTCGCCCGTGCGCGCGTTTGACGCCAGACTGCCGGACGGGAACGACACCTCGAGGTACGCGTCGGCACCAGGACGCGCGGTCACCGGCACGACCCGCAGCCGCACGTTCGCGCAGCCCATCTGCGCCCAGTCGCACCACACCTGGTAGCCGGCCGCGGACTCACCCGTGAACCAGTACCGCATCGTCACGCCGCTCAGGTCGACGGCGGCACCGAGGTTCGTCAGCTGGAGCGTCGCCCCTACCTGACTCGTCCGAGCCGCCCCAGAACCCCTGTGCTGCACCGACAACGTGCTCCGCGTGCCGGGCAACGTGCGCACGCTGACCGGCGCGCTCTCCGCCGACACGTTTCCGGCGGCGTCCCGCGCTCGCACCGTCAACGAGTACGCCGTGTCGGGCGTGAGGCCCGTCAGCACCAGGCTCGGCGACGCGGAAGCACCGACCACGGCACCACCGGACAGCACCTCGTACCCGCTGACACCCACGTTGTCCGTCGATGCGGTCCAGCTCAGCGACACGCTCGTGGCACCGGCCCCGGACGCCGTCAGTCCACTCGGGACAGAAGGCGCCACCTCGTCGACAACACCACCACCGGGTTCCTGTCCCCACACCGTGCGCCCGTCCTGGCGCAGCACGATCCGGTCGGTCTGCACGACGGTGTTGCCGCTGCCGAGCCCCACGTACGACCAGTCGTTGGTCGGATCCCACGTGCCGGTGCTGGTGATCCGGAACTGGACCTCCTTGCGGAACGCCGACTGCCCCGCCGGAGCGACCCCCGTGCACGGGATCTCGACGAACCACACCGCGCCGCGGTACTGCGCGGGAGCACTGGCGGCACCGCACTGGTTGTAGTTCGTGGTCACGCTGAGCTGGCTCGGCGTCGTGGCGCCGTCGAGCGTGAAGTAGTAGCGCAGCGTGCCGTTGAACGTCCGCGCCGGCCACGCGCTCTTGTTCAGCACGAACGCCTTGACCTCGGTGAACTGCGCGGCGCCCTGGTTGACCGACGCCTGCACGGTCAGCTCGGGGCCGTCCGGGGTCTCCGACACCGGGAACGAGGCCAGCGGCGTGCCGCCGTACTCCTGGTACAGCCGCGCCAACGCCCCGGTGAAGCCCGCGTTGTAGTCCAGCGCGACCTCGTTCATCACGTAGTCGCTGCGGCTGTCGGTGTAGGCGTCGTTGTTCGTGCTCGGTCCGCCGACCAGGGCGCCGTACAGCACGTGCCGGCTGGTGACCGGTTCCTGGATGGTGTCGGCCCACGCCCCGTGCGCGCCGCGGTGGTGGGGGTTGCGCGGCGGGTTCGCGCCGAAGCCGACGACGTAGCTCGCGTTGCGCGGGTTGTCACCCAAGGCGTAGTTGACCTGCCGCACGCCGAAGTCGTGGTAGGTGCGAGCGCGCGCACTGTCGCGAGTGGAGAGCCAGTCCGAGTACACCAACGCGGCGAACGCGGTGTTCGCGGCATAACGCAGCGAACCCCAGCTGTCGAGCACCGCCTGGCCACCGGGGGAGTAGCGCACCCGGTTGCCGTTGTAGCCGGTGGTCCAGTAGTCCAGCCAGCGGTTGGCGTCGGCGATGTACGACTGCTCGCCGGTCAGCTTCGCCATCAGCACGTACGCGCCGTAGGACTTGTCGTCCCACGCGATGGTCCACTTGTAGGACCGCTCGGTGCTCTGCGGTTCGGTGCCGAGCTTCTGGTACTCCGTCTTCGCCTTGGTCAGGTAGCTCGCGTCACCGGTCGCGCGGTGCAGCCAGATCGCACCCCACACCAGCTCGTCCTGGTAGCCGCTCCACGAGTTGTAGAAGGTCGCCGCGTCCGTGATGCACGAGCTGTACTTGCCGCGGTAGGTGTCCGCGAACGTGAAGAGCTGCTTGGCGTGCGTGAGCAGCGTGGTCGCGTAGGCGGGGTCGGTGTCGCGGAAGACCATCGAGGCCGACGCCATCGCCGCCGCGTACTCACCGGCGAGGTCGGAACCGGGGCAGGAGGCGTCCACCTTGTACGAGGGCCGCGCCATCGGCATGACCTCGGCCGATCCCCACCAGGCGTGGTCGGGGTTGCCCGCGCCGACCTGCCCGTAGACGACGTTCGGCGACGGGTGCGCCTTGATGATCCAGTCGGTGCCCCACCGCAGGTTCGCCATCAGGTGCGGCAGCTGCCCCGAGCCCGCGTAGGCCGCGCGGTTCTCCACGGCTCCCCAGGCCAGCATCGACATGCTGAACGCGAACGGCAGCCCGAACTTCACGTGGTCACCGGCGTCGTAGAAACCGCCGGACAGGTCCAGCCCGACGTCGGAACCGTCGCGCACCGCGGAGTCAGCCCGCCAGCTCACCCGGTTGTCCCGCGGCAGGACACCTGACCGCTGGGCGTCGTAGAACCACACCGACTTCTGCAGCGCCTCGGCGTAGTTGAACGCGGGCGCGGCCACCGAGGCCGGCACCAGCGGGCCGGTCATCACCACGAGCAGGGCGGCGAGCGCGACTGCCGCAGCTCTCGACATGCGTCTGTGCACGTGAGCCTCCGATGCCGGGAAGGGAAATTCTGGGAGCGCTCCCAGGTTCGGGACTGTAACGGTCACGAAACCAGTCCGACAGTCCCGTTGTGCTGATTTCTTCGTCCACTCGGCCATTTGCCGCAACTTTCGCTTAACGGGCAGCCGCGCAGGTAGATCGTCATTTCGAGCAGCATGGCCGGATCGGCCGATCGTGCAACGGAAATCGGCAACGCGCAGTACGTGAATCCGGGTGCCGGCCGTCGTCGTTGCTCAGAACGCGTGACGGCCGCGGCTTTTCGCCGACTACGTGAAGTGCAACGTGAAATTCGCTTTCGTATCGACCACAGTTCGACAAGCCTTTCCCAGCCGTGCTCGGGGTGGCTACAGTCCGGCACCGACTGGGAGCGCTCCCAGCTCCCGGTCCAGGGGTCGAACAGGGCGCGGACTGCCACGGTGCGGCGTCGTGGCGGCTGCGACGGCCCCTTACGAGCGCTCCCTCCGGACGTGCGGTCCGGAGGGAGCGCTCCTCCGAAGCCAACCCCGCCCGCCGGCGAAAGGTGTGTGCCATGAGCGGACTTCGCGACAGACTCGAGGCGGTCCGCCGTCGCGGTGCCGCGCTGACGGCGGCACTCGTGGCGGTGGCGGGGACCATCGGCCTGGTCGTGGCCGCCCCGGCGGCCCCGGCCGCGGCGGCTCCCGGCTGCAAGGTCGACTACACCGTGCCCAGCCAGTGGAGCGGTGGCTTCACGGCGAACGTGGCGGTGACCAACCTCGGCGACCGGGTCGACGGCTGGCGGCTGACCTGGACCTGGCCGTCCGGCCAGCAGGTCACCCAGGCCTGGAACGCGACCGTGACCGCCGACGGCAGCCAGGTCACCGCCGCCAACGCGGGGTACAACGCGGTCATCGCGCCGAACGCCACGGTCTCCTTCGGCCTCAACGGGAGCTGGTCCGGCACGAACACCGCCCCGGCGTCGTTCGCGCTCAACGGCGTCACCTGCACGGGAGCCCCCGGCACGTCGACGACGACGACCACCACCACGACGACCAGCGGCCCGCCGCCCGGTGACGCGATGGCCCAGGTCGCCGCGATGCAACCGGGCTGGAACCTCGGCAACAGCCTCGACGCCACCGGTGCCGACGAGACGTCGTGGGGCAACCCGCGCATCACGGAAGCGTTGCTGGACAACGTGAAGGCGCAGGGCTTCAAGAGCATCCGCATCCCCGTGACGTGGGGTCAGCACCAGGCCGCGGCACCGGGCTACACCATCGAGGCGGCCTACCTCGCCCGCGTCAAGGAGGTCGTCGGCTGGGCTCTCGCGGACGGCTTCCACGTGATGATCAACATCCACCACGACTCGTGGCAGTGGATCAACACCATGCCGGCGGACCGGACGAACGTGCTCAACCGCTACAACGCCATCTGGACCCAGCTCGCGGCCGCGTTCAAGGACTCCCCGGCGAAGCTCGTGTTCGAGAGCGTCAACGAACCCCAGTTCACCGGCAGCTCCGGCGACGCGCAGAACGCCCAGCTGCTGCACGAGCTCAACGCGTCGTTCCGCGACATCGTGCGGCGCTCCGGCGGCGGCAACGCCAGCCGCCTGCTCGTCCTGCCGACCCTGCACACCTCCTCCGACCAGGCCAGGCTCGACGAGCTCGCGTCGTCGCTCACCACCTTCGACGACCCCAACATCGCCGCGACCGTGCACTACTACGGCTACTGGCCCTTCAGCGTGAACGTCGCCGGCGGCACGCACTTCGACGCCACCGCCCAGAAGGACCTGACCGACTCGTTCGACCGCGTCCACAACACCTTCATCGCACGCGGCATCCCGGTGATCCTCGGCGAGTACGGCCTGCTCGGGTTCGACCGGCACACCGGCACCGTCCAGCAGGGCGAGAAGCTCAAGTTCTTCGAGCTGTTCGGCCACTACGCCCGCACCAAGAAGATCACCACGATGCTCTGGGACAACGGCCAGCACTTCGGCCGCACGTCGTTCCAGTGGAGTGACCCCGAGCTGATCGCGCAGATCAAGTCGAGCTGGACCACCCGCTCCGGCACCGCCTCGACCGACCAGGTGTTCAGCGCGAAGGCCAGTGCCATCAGCGCCAAGACGATCACGCTGAACCTCAACGGCACCACGTTCTCGGGCCTGCGCCAGGGTTCCACCGAGCTGACGCGCGGCACCGACTACACCGTCTCCGGCGACCAGCTCACCCTGAGCGCGGCGCTGCTGACCCGGCTGAGCGGATCCCGCGCCTACGGCACCAACGCCACGATCACCGCCCACTTCTCGCAGGGCGTGCCGTGGCGGATCAACCTCATCACCTACGACGTGCCGGTGCTGCAGAACGCGACCGGCACCACGGCGGCGTTCTCGATCCCGACGAGCTTCCGCGGCGACCTGCTCGCGACGATGGAGGCGAAGTACGACGACGGTTCGAACGCGGGCCCGCACAACTGGACGTCCTACAAGGAGTTCGACCGCACCTTCGCGCCGAACTACACCGCCGGCACCACCACCCTGACCGCCGACTTCTTCGCCGAGGTCAACGACAACCGGCGCGTCACCCTGACGTTCCACTACTGGAGCGGCGCCAAGCTGACCTACTTCGTCACGAAGTCGGGCAGCGCGGTCACGGGTTCGACGAGCTGATCCCGGCCGCCCGAGCTGCGCGCGCCGACAGCGCGGCGAACGCGGCGCGCAGCTCGGGCGGCCCCACCACCTCGACCTCGGCGTCGAACCGGGCGAGCTGCGCGGCCAGCGATGCCCACGACCAGGACCCGGTCAGCAGCCGGGTCCTGCCGGGTTCGACCTCCTCGACCGTGTCACCACCCGCGAACGGAGCCACCTCGCGGACCGGCAGCCCGAGCACCACCTCACCCCGGCAGGGCCACGCAGGGGTGTCCGATCCCTTGAACCGCGCCGCCAGGAACGCCGCCACGTCACCACCGGGCACCTCCCGCGGCGTGAACCGCGGCCCGTTCGGCGTCCGCAACGTCATCCGGTCGGCCCGGTAGGACCGCCAGTCCTCCCGCTCGGAACTCCACCCGACGACGTACCACCGGCCCGCCCGGCTGACGAGGTGGTGCGGCTGCACCCGGCGCGGCGGCCCGTCGCGATCTTCGGCACCCGGCGCCCGGTAGTCGAACCGCAGCTCCTCCCGAGCCCGGATCGCGCCACTCACCGCGAGCAGCACCTCGGTGTCCGCCTGCGGCCCGCCACCGGCCGTCCCGACCTCCAACACGTCGACCCGCCGCCGCAACCGCGACGGCAGCACCTGTCGCAACGTCACCAGCGCCCGCGCGGCCGCCTCCTCGATCCCCGCACCGGTCCCGACCGCGATCCGCAGCGCCACGGCCAGCGCGACCGCCTGCTCCTCGTCGAACAGCAGCGGCGGCACCTCGCTGCCCGCCTCCAGCCGGTACCCGCCGTCGGGCCCCTTGACCGCGTGCACCAGGTACCCGAGCTCGCGCAACCGGTCCACATCCCGCCGCACCGTGCGTTCGCTGACGCCCAGCCGGTCGGCGAGCAGCACACCCGGCCAGTCGCGGCGGACCTGCAGCAGCGACAGCAGCGCGAGCAGCCGTCCGGAGGTCGTGGTCGAGGAGGCAATCGGCATGGATCCGATCCTGGCACAAGTAGCGGACGTTCCCTGTCCGCTACTACCGGCAGAGTGCTCCTCAGCACCGGAAACGTCCGGCGCACCACCACTTCGAAGGACTACCGATGTCGCTCAACGCAGTCACACACCTGAACTTCCGCGGCCAGGCCAGGGAGGCTCTCGACTTCTACGCCTCGGTGTTCGGCGGCAAGGCCACCATCGCCACCTACGGTGACTTCGGCATGCCCGCCGACCTGCCGGGCGCCGCGAACGTCGTGTTCGGGCAGGTCGTCGCGGACAACGGCTTCCGCGTCATGGCCTACGACGTGCCGGGCGCCGACCAGCCGTTCACGCCGGGCGAGCCCACCACCCGCCGGGAGAACGGCACGACGATCACGACCGAGCCGTTCTTCCTGTCCGTGCGCGGCGAGAGCGTCGAGGAGGTCGGCCCGCTGTGGGAGCGGCTGGCTGAAGGTGCCACCGTGGTCGAACCGTTCGGCCCGGCGCAGTGGGCGCCCGCGTTCGGCATGCTGACGGACCGGTTCGGCGTGACCTGGATCCTCGACGTCGCCGCCGCGTACTGACCCCTCCACCGCCACCCGCATCTGCAAGTACCACCAACTCTTGATCAAACAGCCGCCAGCTGCACCCAACCTGTTCGCCACCTGACGAACCGGTGTCGAGGGGGAGCTCGTGCCGCGCCGGCGGTTGACAGTAGGGAAGTGCTTGTTGGCGTTGAGTTGGTGGTATTTGCAGACGTCGACAGGGGAGGGCGAGAGGTTGAAACGATTCATGAGAATGTCCGATTGCGGACAGCCTGCTCCGGTGTGACTTGACACACTCCCTGACGCGTAACACTCTGGCCGTCGCCGCTCGCGATTGAAACGTTTCATCCAGCGACGAAGGTGGAGGCGACGTGCGCAGACGGGACTTCCTCAGGACATCGGCCGTCGGGCTGTCCGCGACGGCGTTGCCGGTGGCCGCCGCGGGGGTGGCCGCCGCGCAACCGGAAGGGCCGGGCCGGATGCGGGTCGAACGCACCACCGTGGAGTACGCGGAGACGGTGCTGGGCACGGACGTCACGGCGCCGCGGCTCGGCTGGGTGCTCGCGGCGGGTGGGACCGGGGCCCGGCAGACCGCCTACCAGGTCGAGGTCGGCTCGGCGCCCGGCCGGGCGGACGTCTGGCAGTCCGGCCGGGTCGCCTCCGACCGGACCGGCGGAGTCGCGTACGCGGGCAAGGAGCTGAAGCCGCGCACGCGGTACCACTGGCGCGTGCGGTGTGGGACGGCGCCGGCGGGTGTCGCCGTGGAGCGCGTCGAGCTGGTGGAGACGGCGTTGCTCGGCACGGCCTGGCAGGCGCGGTGGATCGGCGCGGCGGACACCTCGATCGGCTTCGGCTCGGCGGCGTGGATCTGGTCGGCCTCGGCGCCGCCGCAGAGCCGGTGGTTCCGCACCAGGGTCGACCTGCCCGCCGGCGCCACCAGGGCGCGGGTCGTGGCCACCGCGGACGACGACTTCACGTTGTATGTCAACGGGTCCGAGGTGCTGCACGTGCCGCAGGAGACGGACGTGTGGAAGGTCGGCCAACGCGCGGACGTCACGAACCTGGTCCAAGGGCCGGTGGTGCTGGCCGCGCGGGCCACGAACCGGTCGGAGGGACCCGGCGGGTTCCTGCTGAGGTTGCTCGTCGACCTGCCGGGCGGGCAGCGGGAGGTCATCACCGGGCCGGGCTGGAAGGTGGCCGAGACCGAGCAGCCCGGTTGGCAGGCACCGGAGCTCGACGACTCCGGCTGGGCCGCGGCGACCGTGCTCGACCCGTACGGGCAGGGACCGTGGGGTGCGAACGTGACGGTCCGCGAGCAGCCGGCGCCGTTGCTGCGCAAGGAGTTCGGCCTTGCCAAGCCGGTGCGCGGGGCTCGCCTGTACGTGAGCGGGCTGGCGTACCACGAGACCGAGATCAACGGGCGCAAGGTCGGGGACCGGGTGCTGGATCCGGGTTTCACCGACTACGACAACACCGTGCTGTACGCGGTGCACGACGTCACGGACCTGGTGCGGAAAGGGCGCAACGCGATCGGCGTGACGCTCGGGCGCGGGTTCTACGGCATGAAGTCGCCGAACGTGTGGCGCTGGGAGCGGCCGCCGTGGCACGACGAACCGAAGGTGCTGGCCCAGCTGGAGATCGAGCACCCGGACGGCACCCGCACGACGATCGCGACCGACGAGACCTGGCGGATGACCGACGGGCCGACGCTCACCAACTCGCTCTACACCGGCGAGACCTACGACGCGCGACGAGCCCCGCGCGACTGGACCAAGCCGGGCTTCGACGACAGCGCGTGGACCGCCACACTTGCGAGGCCCGCGCCGAAGGGCACGCTGAAAGCCCAGGAACACGAACCGATCCGGGTGGTCGAGTCCGTCACGCCGACGGTCACCACGCTGAAGCCGGGCGTGTTCGTCGCGGACATGGGCCGCACGATGTCGGGCTGGACCTGGCTGCGCGTCACCGCACCCGCGGGCACCGTCGTCCGGCTCAAGCACGGCGAGACGCTCAACCCCGACGGCAGCGTGCGCATGGAGAACGGCCACGTGACCGGCGCCCGCCAGCAGCTGGACGAGTACGTGTGCGCGGGCGGCGATGAGACGTGGGAACCGAGGTTCTCCTACAAGGGCTTCCGGTACGTCGAGGTGGCCGGGCTGAGCACCGCGCCGGAGCTCGTCGGCCGGGTTGTGCACTCCGACGTGCCGGTGGCCAGCACGTTCCGGTGCTCCGAACCGTTGTTCGAGCAGTACGACCAGGCGATGCGGCGCACGGTCGCCAACAACCTGCACGGCATCCCCACCGACACCCCGACCTACGAGAAGAACGGCTGGACCGGCGACGCCCAGGTCGGCGCGCCGTCGATGCTCGCCGAGTTCGGCCTGGCGAAGTTCTTCACCAAGTGGCTCGGCGACCTCGCGGACAGCCAGGACGCGGCCGGGCAGATCCCGGTGATCGTGCCGAGCGGCGGCTGGGGCTACCGCGAGCTCGCACCCGCGCCGGAGTGGACGACGGTCTACCCGTTCGTGCTGCGCGAGATGTACCGGACCTACGGCGACGACCGGCTGCCCGCACAGCACTGGCCGGTGCTCACCCGCTACCTCGACTGGGAGATCGGCCGGCTGCAGAACGGCCTGGCGGTCACCGCGCTCGGCGACTTCCTGCCGCCCGGCTCCGGTGGCATCCCGCCGGAGGACACCCGGCTCACCGCCACCGCCTACCTGTACCGGGCGCTGCTGCACACCGCGGAGCTCGGCGACGTGATCGGCAAGCCGGTCCCGCGCTACCGCGAGGTGGCCGCGAGCTTGCTGACGGCGTTCAACCAGGCGTTCCTCGACCCGAGCGGCTACTACCGCACCGCCCAAGACCCCGGCTACCGGCAGACCTCCAACGCGGTCCCGCTCGCGTTCGGCATGGTGCCCGCCGGATCCGTGCAGGCCGTCGCCGACCGGCTCGCCAGGGAGGTGACCGCCAACGGCAACCACGTCAACGTCGGTTGCCTCGGCGCCCAGGTGCTGCTGAAGGCGTTGAGCGACAACGGGCACGCGACCGTCGCCCACGCCATGGCCACCGAGCGCTCCTACCCGAGCTGGGGCCACTGGTTCGCCAACGGCGCGGAGACCATGTGGGAGATGTGGGACACCGGCACGCGGTCGCGCAACCACTACTTCAAGGGCACGGTCGCGCAATGGCTGTACGAACACGTGGCCGGGCTGGTGCCGGGCGACGCCGGGTACAAAACGTTCGTGGTCCGTCCGAACGCGACAGTCGGCGTCTCGTGGGCACGGCTGGAGTTCGAGAGCGTGCGCGGGCGGATCGGCGTGGCGTGGGCGAAGGTCGACGGTGCGCTGAAGCTGACCGTCGAGGTGCCGGTCGGGTCCACCGCCCAGGTGCACGTGCCGCACGAACGCGGTGTCGCGGTCGTGTCCGTGCCACACGGGCGGTGGGCGTTCACCGGGGGAGGTAGCGCCGCAACGGCTGCGACTGCCGTACCAGCCTCCTGAGCTCGGCGAGCGGGCCGTGGACGGCGGCCACGGCCCGCGCCTGCACCAGGACGTTGCCCAGCGCCGTGGCCTCGGCAGGTCCGGCGACCACGGGGAGGCCGCACGCGTCGGCGGTGAGCTGGCACAGCAGCTCGTTGCGGGAGCCGCCGCCGACGACGTGCACGACCTCGACCTCCTTGCCGGACAGGCGTTGCGCGTCGGCGATGGCGTCGCGGTGGGCGGCGGCGAGGCTGTCCAGGACGGACCGGACGATCTCGGCGGAGGACTCTGGGACGCGCCGGTCGTGGTCGCGGCACCACTGCTGGATCCTGTCGGGCATGTCACCGGGTGGGAGGAACACGGGGTCGTTGGGGTCGAACAGCGAGCCCTGGGCGTGTTCGGCTTGCCGCAGCAACGGTTCCAGCGCGGTGTCCCAGCGGCGCAGGCACTCCTGCAACAGCCACAGGCCCATCACGTTGCGCAGGTAGCGGATCGTGCCGTCGACCCCGCCCTCGTTGGTGAAGTTCGCGGCTCGGCTTTCTGGCGTGAGCACGGGGGAGGAGAGCTCGACGCCGACCAACGACCAGGTGCCGCAGGAGATGTAGGCGAACCGGTCGGTCTCCGCGGGCACGGCCACCACGGCGGACGCGGTGTCGTGCGAGCCGACCGCGGTGACCGGGACGCCCTCGAACACCCCCGCCGGGTCGCCGGGGTGGCGCAGTTCAGGCAGCAGACCGGGTGGCAGCGCACGGGTCAGCTCGGAGGACCACCGTCCACCGCGGACGTCGATCAGCCCGGTCGTGGTGGCGTTGGTGTACTCGGCGCCGCGTTCACCGGTCAGCCAGTAGGAGAGCAGGTCGGGGATCAGCAGCAGCTGGGAGGCGTGCGGCAGCAGCGGTTCGGCCATCAGCTGGAACATCGTGTTGAACGGCTGGAACTGCAGCCCGTTGACCTCGTACAGCCCGTCCGGCGGGGTGATCGAGGCGGTGCGGGCGTCCCGGTAGTGCACCGGGTTGCCGAGCAACGCCCCGCGCTCGTCGAGCAGGCCGTAGTCCACGGCCCAGCTGTCGATGCCGATGCTGCCGACCTCACCGGCGAGGCCCAGGCCGGTCAGCACCTCCCGGTACAGGCCGAGCACGTCCCAGTGCAGGGTGTCGCGCAGGCGCACCGGCCCGTTCGGGAACCGGTGCACCTCCTCGACGTGCACGGTGCCGTCGGCGACGACACCGCGCACCACCCGGCCGCTGGACGCGCCGAGGTCGACGGCCGCGACCGCCGTCATCGCAGGAACGCCGCGGCGACACCGGCGTCGACCGGCACGTGCAGCCCGGTCGTCAACGACAGGTCGCCGGCGGTCAACGCCACCACGGCCGCGGCCACGTGGTCGGGCAGCACCTCGCGCTTGAGCAGGGTGCGCTGGGCGTAGAACGCGCCGAGCTCCTCCTCGGGCACGCCGTAGACGGCCGCGCGCTGGGCACCCCAGCCGCCGGCGAAGATCCCGGAGCCGCGAACCACGCCGTCCGGGTTGATGCCGTTGACCCGGATCCCGTCACCGCCCAGTTCGGCTGCCAGCAACCGGACCTGGTGCGCCTGGTCGGCCTTCGCCGCCCCGTACGCCACGTTGTTCGGCCCGGCGAACACCGAGTTCTTGCTGGAGATGTAGATGATGTCGCCGCCCATGCCCTGCGCGCGCATGACCTTCGCCGCCTGTTGCGACACCAGGAACGACCCCTTGGCCATCACGTCGTGCTGCAGGTCCCAGTCGGCCTCAGTGGTTTCGGCGAGCGGCTTGGAGATCGACAGGCCGGCGTTGTTGACCACCAGGTCGACGCCGCCGAACGCGAGCACGGCCGCACCGAACGCGTCGGCCAGCCCGGCCGAGGAGGTCACGTCCACGGTCACCGGCACCGCCACGTCGGACGACCCGATGCCCTCGGCGACCTCACGGGCGCTGTCGCCGTCGCGGTCGGCGACCACGACGCAGGCGCCCTCGGCAGCCAGTCGCTGGGCGATCGCCCGACCGATGCCCGAGCCGCCGCCGGTGACCAGGGCGACTCTCGTCGCGAGCGGCTTGGGCTTCGGCATCCGCCGCAGCTTGGCCTCCTCCAGCGCCCAGTACTCGATGCGGAACTTCTCGCGTTCCTCGATCGGCGCGTACCGCGACACCGACTCGGCGCCGCGCATCACGTTGATGGCGTTGACGTAGAACTCGCCGGCCACGCGCGCGGTCTGCTTGTCGCGCCCGAAGCTGAACATGCCCACGCCCGGCACCAGCACGATCGCCGGGTCCGCGCCGCGCATCGGCGGGCTGTCCGCGTCCGCGTGCTGTTCGTAGTAGGCCCGGTAGTCGTCGCGGTAGGCCTCGTGCAGCTCCTTCAACCGCGCCACGGCGTCCTGCAGTGGAGCGGTCGGCGGCAGGTCGAGCACCAGCGGCCGGACCTTCGTGCGCAGGAAGTGGTCGGGACACGACGTTCCCAGCGCGGCCAGCTCGGCGTGCCGTTCCCGGGCGAGGAAGTCGAGCACCACGTCGGAGTCGGTGAAGTGGCCGACCTGCGGTGAGTCCGTCGAGGCCAGCCCGCGGATGACCGGTGCCAGCTCAGCGGCCCTGGCCCGGCGTTCCTCGGCAGCCAACGGCTCGTGCACCACCGGCCCGAACGGCTCGGCGCGCCTGTGCTCGTCCAGATACCGCTGGGCGGTCTGGATGATCTCCAGCGACCGCGCCTCGCACTCCTCGCTCGTCGCACCCCACGCCGTGATCCCATGGCCACCCAGGACCACGCCGATCGCCTCCGGGTGGTCCCGGTGGACGGCTGCGATGTCCAGCCCCAGCTGGAACCCCGGCCGCCGCCACGGCACCCACGCCACCCGGTCGCCGAAGCACGCCTTGACCAGCGCCTCGCCGTCGGCCGCGGTGGCGAACGCGATGCCCGCGTCCGGGTGCAGGTGGTCGACGTGCGCCGCCTCCACCAGCCCGTGCATCGCCGTGTCGATCGACGGCGCCGCACCGCCCTTGCCGTGCAGGCAGTAGTCGAACGCGGCGACCATCTCGTCCTCGCGCTCAACCCCGGGGTAGACCTGCGTCAACGCCCGCAACCGGTCCAGCCGCAACACCGCGAGCCCGGACTCCGTCAGCGTCCCGAGATCACCGCCGGACCCCTTGACCCACACCAGGTCCACCGGCTGCCCGGTCACCGGGTCCTCTTCGGACCCCTTGGCCGAGGTGTTGCCGCCCGCGTAGTTCGTGTTGCGCGGGTCGGAGCCCAACCGGTTGCTGCGTCCCAGCAGTGCTTCGACCTGGCTCATCACGCGCCCCACCCGGCGGCCTCGCCACCGACTCGTTCCCGGACGATCTGCTCGGCGTACCCGGACCGCCGGTACGCGGCCATCGGGTCGGGGTCCAGCCCCATCTCCTCGCGCAGCTCCCGCAACAGCGGCCGCACGTCGGTGTTGTAGGCGTCCATCAACGCCCCGTTCGCCGCGAGCACGTCACCGGCCTGCTGCGCCTGGGAGAGTTCTTCGCGGTCGACCAGCAGCGCCTTCGCCGTGGCCTCCTGGACGTTGAGCACCGAGCGGATGATCGCCGGGATCTTCGGCTCGATGTTGTGGCACTGGTCGAGCATGAACGCGATGCCCGCGGCCGGCTTCAGCGCGTCGGCCAGCACGATCTCGTGCATGATCCGGAACAGCTGGAACGGGTCGGCCGAGCCCACCATCAGGTCGTCGTCGGCGTAGAACCGCGAGTTGAAGTCGAACGCCCCGAGCTTCCCGGCGCGCAGCAGGAACGACACGATGAACTCGATGTTCGTGCCCGGCGCGTGGTGCCCGGTGTCGATCACGACCTGCGCCTTGTCGCCCAGCTGCGTGCAGTGCGCGTACGCCGTGCCCCAGTCCGGCACGTCGGTCACGTAGAACGCGGGCTCGAACAGCTTGTACTCCAGCAACATCCGCTGGTCGGCACCGAGCCGTTCGCACGTGGCATGCAACGCCTCGGCGAGCCGGTCCTGCCGCGACCGGATGTCGTCCTGACCGGGGTAGTTGAGCCCGTCGGCGAACCACAGCTTCAGGTCGCGCGACCCGGTCTGGTCCATGATGTCGACGCACTCCAGCAGGTGCGCCAACGCCTTGCGCCGTACCGCCGGATCGGGGTGCGTGACGCTGCCGAGCTTGTAGTCGTCGTCCTGGAACACGTTGGAGTTGATCGCACCGAGCGCCACCCCGCGGTCACGGGCGTACGACGCGAGCTTGCCGTAGTCGTCGACCTTGTCCCACGGGATGTGCAACGCGACGGTCGGCGCGACCCCGGTCAGCCGGTGCACCACCGCCGCGTCGTCGATCTTCTCGTACGGCGTGCGTGGGACACCCTGCTGCGCGAACACCTTGAACCGGGTGCCGGAGTTCGCGTACGCCCACGACGGCGTCTCGATGCGCTGCTCGCGCAGCGCGGCCTTGACGTTCATGGTTTCCCCAAAGAGATCAGTCGAGGTGGAAGACCTCGTCGAGCGGCCGCATCCGTTCGTCGGCGTTGCCGTCGCCTTCGAAGAACTCCGCCATCTCGGCTTGCCAGCGGGCGTTGACCTCGCGCCGCGCCATCTCGGCGAGCGCGGCGTCGAAGTCGTCGCATTCCAGGTAGCCGACCAGCAGGCCGTCCGGTGCGAGGAAGAGCGAGTAGTTGCGCCATCCCGCCTCGGACAGGGCGGCCCGCATCCCGGGCCACACCTCGCGGTGCCGTGCCCGGTACTCGTCCAGCCGGTCGGGCCGGACCCGGAGCGTGAAGCAGACCCGCACGGTCAGAAGTCGAACTTGTCGATGTTGTCCTTGGTGAACACCGTCGGCGGCCCGAGTACGACCTCGCCCTTGGCCCCGATCGTGCGCTCACCGAGGTCACCCGCCTTGAACTTCTCGCCCTCCGCACCGGTGATCTGCCCGGACGCGAGCGCGGCGGCGGCGTAGGTCGCGAGGTAGCCGAGCTGGCTCGGGTCCCACAGCGCGAACGACTTCACGGTGCCGTCCTGCACGAACTTGCGCATCTGGTTCGGCGTGCCCAGGCCGGTCAGCTGGACCTTGCCCTTGTACTCCGACGAGCTCAGGTACCGGGCGGCCGCCGCGACTCCGACCGTGGTGGGGGAGATGATGCCCTTGAGGTTCGGATGCGCCTGCAGCAGGCCCTGCGTCTTCTGGAACGACGTCTGGTCGTCGTCGTTGCCGTACGCGGTCTCGACGAGCTTGACGTTCGCGTACTCGGGCTTCGCGAGCTCGGTCTTCATCGTCTCGATCCAGGCGTTCTGGTTCGTCGCGTTCGGCGTCGCCGACAGGATCGCGATCTCACCGGACCCACCGATCGCCTCGGCGATCATCTTCACCTGGCCGACCGCGATGTCCTGCGCGGTGGCCTGGTTGATGAACACGTCCCGCGCGTCCGGTGCCGCGTCGGAGTCGAACGTGACGACCTTCAACCCCTGCTGGCGCGCGGTCTTCAACGCCGGCGCGACCGCGTTGGCGTCGTTGGCGGAGATCACCAGCGCGTTCTGCCGCTGCTGCGCGGCGGTGTTGATGTAGGTGACCTGGGAGGAGGCGGCCGCGTCGGACGGGCCGGTCGCCTTGACCTCCGACTTGATGGCGGTGCCCGCCTGCTCGGCACCCTTCTGCGCCACGGTGAAGTACGGGTTGTTGACCTGCTTGGGCAGGAAGGTGATCTTCAGGCCCTCCTTGAGCGGCGCCTTCGGGTCGGCGGCCGCGGTCCCGGTGGGCGCACCGGTGTTCTGACCCGCGCTGTCCTTCGTCGTGCCACCGCAGGCGGTGAGTGCGACGGCCCCGGACACCACCAGGGCGAGCACTAGGCGTGTGTTCATGTCGTTGCCTTCCTCAGGGTTGCGAGGCGTCGGGTGATCGACGGAGCCAGAACGCTGACCAGCAGCAGGAGACCGGTCACGATGGTGAGCACCTCGGTGGAGGTGTCCTGCAGGATCAGCAGGTTGCGCAGACCGCCCAGCAGCAGCACGCCCGCGAGCACACCGAAGAGCGATCCCTTGCCGCCGAAGATGGACACGCCGCCGAGCAGCACCGCGGCGACGACCGCCAGTTCGAGGCCGAGGCCGTTGTCGGCGCGGGCGCTGGAGAAGCGGAACGTGTAGACGACGCCGGCGATCGCGGCCACCGCGCCGGCGAGCACGAACAGGCTGAGCTTGATCCGCTTCACCCGGATGCCGGAGAACCGCGCGCCCTCCTCGTTGGCACCGATCGCGAAGACCGAGCGGCCGAACGAGCTGGCGTGCAACGCGATCCCGAACAGCACGGCGAGCAGGGCGGCGAGCGCGATCGGGTACGGGATGTTCGTGCCGGGCACCGGGGTCGTGCCGAACGCCGTGTAGGCGGCCGGGAAGTCCGCCACCGCCGTGTCGCCGAGCACTACCAGCGCGAGGCCGCGGTAGAGGGCGAGCGTGCCGATGGTGACCGCGAGGGAAGGGAGGCCGAGCCGGGTGACCAGCAGGCCGTTGACCGCACCGGCGAGCGCGCCGATGAAGATCACCACCGGCAAGATCGTCTCCAGCGGCCAGCCGGCGTTCCAGAACCAGCCGATCAACGCGCTGGACAGGCCCAGCACGGACGCCACCGACAGGTCGATCTCGCCCGCGACGATCACCAGCGTCAGCGGCAGCGCGATCAACGCGATCTCGCCGATGTCGAGGCCGAGGTAGAAGAGGTTGCCGCCGGACAGGAACGCGCCGTCGGTGCTGACCTGGCCGCCGAGCGCGACGACGACGAGCAGGAAGACCAGCGCGGTCTCCCAGCGCAGGAGGCTACGCATGGCTGCTCCCTTCCGACTTCCGCAGTGCCTTGGCCAGTCGCAGCGCCAGCAGCCGGTCGACCGTGATCGCGCTGAGCAGGAGAGCGCCCGCGATGGCTTGTTGCCAGAACGCGGGGATCCGCAGCACCACCAGGCAGCTCGTGATCGTGCCGAGCAGCAACGCACCGAGCGCCGCGCCCGCCACGGTGCCGGACCCGCCGAAGATCGCCACGCCGCCGACCACGACGGCCGCGACCACCTGCAGCTCGAGCCCGGTGCCCGCGGCCGCGTCGACCGTGCCGTAGCGGGCCACCCACAGCGCCCCGGCGAGCCCGGCGACGAGTCCGGAGGCGACGAACGCGGTGAGCGTGCGCTTGGCGACCGGGATGCCCGCCAGCACGGCGGCGTCCGGGTTGGAGCCGATCGCGTAGAGCTCGCGGCCGGACCGGTAGGAGCGCAGGTACACCGCGGCGACCACGATGACCACGACGGTGACCAGGACGAGGACCGGGACGCCGGCGACCCGTGCGCTGCCCAGGTCGAGCAGCGCGTCGGGGAGGTCGGCGGCGTTGACCTGGCGGCCCTGGGCGAGCGCGTAGTCGATGCCGCGGAACACGTACAGCGTGCCGAGGGTGACGACGAGGCTGGGCACGTTGCCGAGCGCGACCAGCAGCCCGTTGAGCAGCCCGCAGGCCAGACCGACGGCGACGCCGAACCCGATGCCCGCCAGCAGTGGCGTGCCGGGGTGGTCGGCGAACTGCTGCGCGGTCAGGAAGGCGGAGAGGCCGAGGACCGAGCCGACGGAGAGGTCGACGTTGCGGGTGATGACCACGAGCGTCTGGCCTACCGCGAGCAGGGCGACGATGGAGGCGTTGAGCAGGAGGTCGCGCAGGCTCTGCGGCTGGATGAACCGCGGGTTGACCAGGGCGGTGGGGACGACGACGAGGGCGAGCGCGACGAGGATGCCGAGCTCGCGGACCCGGCCGACGCGGTCGCTGAGCTTGCGCGCGGTGCGGGCGGTGGTGGGAGGTGCGGAGGGGGCGTCGAGCCGGGTGGTCACCGTGACACCTCCTGAGGTCGGCGGGTGGGGTGCGTCATCGGGCCACCGCCTGTCCTGCCGCCGCCAGCGCCACGCGTTCCTCCGTGGCCTCCGCCCGCGACAGCTCCTCGACCAGCCGGCCCTCGTGCATCACCAGCACCCGGTCGGCCATCCCGAGCACCTCCGGCAGCTCCGACGAGATCATCAGCACCGCCACGCCCTGCCCGGCCAGCTCCGACAGCAACCGGTGCACCTCCGCCCTGGTCCCGACGTCGATGCCGCGCGTGGGTTCGTCGACGATCAGCACGGAAGGACGGCGTGCCAACCACTTCGCGAGCACGACCTTCTGCTGGTTGCCGCCGGACAGCACACCGACGGGGTCGCTCAGCCTCGCGAACTTCAGCCGCAGCGTGACCGCCCAGTCCTGGGCGAGCGCGCGTTCGGTGCGGCGGCGCAGCAGGCCGAACGTCGACAGGCGGCCGAGCGAGGCGAGGGCGGTGTTGCGTTCGATGGACGCGTCCATCACCAGGCCCTGCTGGCGGCGGTCCTCCGGCACGAAACCGATGCCCGCGGCCATCGCGGCGGTGGGAGAGCCGCGCTTCAACCCCTTGCCGCGCACCAGGACCTCGCCCGCGTCGGGCCGGTCGATGCCGAACACCGCCCGTGCGACCTCGCTGCGGCCCGCGCCGACCAGGCCGGAGAGCGCCACGATCTCGCCTGCCCGCACGCTGAACGACACGTCGGTGAACACGCCCTCGCGGGTCAACCGGCGGACCTCCAGCAGCACCTCGCCGGCCGTGGTGTCCTGCTTGGGGTAGAGCTGGGACAGCTCGCGGCCGACCATCCTGCGCACCAACGAGTCCGGGGTCTCCCCGGCCAGCTCGCCGGACCACACGAACGCGCCGTCGCGCAGCACCGTGGCCCGCTGGCACAGCTCGAAGACCTCGTCGAGCCGGTGCGACACGAAGAGCACCGCGGCGTTCTGCTCGCGCAACGCCCGCACCACACCGAAGAGCCGCTGCACCTCGTGCGCGGACAATGCGGCCGTGGGTTCGTCCATCACGATCACGCGCGCGTCGAACGACAACGCCTTGGCGATCTCCACCAGCTGCTGGTCCGCAATGGACAGTCCACGGGTCGGGCGGGCCGGGTCGAGCCGGACCCCCAGCAGCTCGAACAGCTCCGCGGTGCGCGCGTGCATGGTGGCGACGTCGATCCGGCGGCCGAGGCCGAGCGGCTGGCGGCCCATGAAGACGTTCTCGGCCACCGACAGGTCGCCGAAGAGCGTCGGCTCCTGGTAAATGATCGCGATCCCGGCCGCCAGCGCGTCACCGGGCGCGGTGAACCGGCGCTCCTCGCCGTCCACGAGCACCCGGCCCGCGTCCGGCCGGTGCACCCCGGCCAGCGTCTTGATCAGTGTCGACTTGCCCGCGCCGTTCTCACCGAGCAACGCGTGCGCCTCGCCGGGCAGCAGCCGCAACGACACCCCCGACAGCGCGCGGACGGCACCGAAGGCCTTGCTCACGTCGGCCAGCTCCACCACGGGAGGACTCAAATCCGTCTCCTCGATGTTGAAACGTTTTAACGAGCGGGTTACGTGCAGCCTGGGTGCGTTGCAGCGCGAAGTCAAGACTTGTCGGGCTACGATTCGTTGTCACGTTTCAAGCAAGGAGCCGCCCGTGAAACCAGCAGTGGGCATCCGCGAGGTCGCCCGTCACGCCGGCGTCTCGAACGCGACCGTCTCGAACGTGCTCAACCGGCCGGACGTCGTCGCGCCGGCCACGCGCGAACGGGTCTTGGCCGCGATCGCCGAGCTGGGCTTCGTGCGCAACGAGTCGGCTCGCCAGCTGCGCGCGGGCCGCAGCCGGGTGCTCGCCTACGTCGTGCTGGACGCGGCGAACCCGTTCTTCACCGACGTGGCCCGCGGTGTCGAGGACGCGGCGCGCGAGGCGGGCTTCGCGCTGTACCTGTGCAACAGCGCCGCCGACGACGGCCGCGAGCGCGAGTACCTGGAACTGCTGCACGAGCAACGGGTCGAGGGCATCCTGCTCACCCCGGTCGGCGCGGACTTCTCCGACGTGCCGAGCCGCGGCACCCCGGTCGTGCTGGTCGACCGCGAGGCGCGCACCGGCACGCACTGCTCGGTGGCCGTCGACGACGTCCTCGGCGGCGAGCTGGCGGTGACCCACCTGGTCGAGACCGGCCACACCCGCATCGCGATGGTCGGTGGCCCGATGTCGATCCAGCAGGTCCGCGACCGCCACGAGGGCGCGCTGCGGGCGTTGGAGGAGGCCGGCCTGCCGCCGTCCGCGCTCACGCTGCTGGAGACCGACGGTCTGCGGGTCGCGGAGGGGCGCAGCGCGGGGGAGCGGCTCGTCGGCCTGCCCTCGGCCCGGCGTCCCACGGCGGCGTTCTGCGCCAACGACCTGCTGGCGCTCGGGTTGCTGCAGTCGATGACCCAGCAGGGGTTGAACGTGCCGGACGACCTCGCCGTGGTCGGGTACGACGACATCGAGTTCGCGGCGGCAGCGGCGGTTCCGCTGACATCGGTTCGCCAGCCACGGGATCAGCTCGGGCGGACGGCCGCGCAGTTGTTGCTGGCGGAGAACGAACCGGACCACGAACACCGGCATGTGACGTTCCAGCCGGAGCTCGTGGTCCGCGCATCAACGCGAATTCGCCGCCGCTAGCGCACGATCATCATTTCGCGGTCGTCCTCGACCACGGCGGAATCGCTCGGCGGCAGGTAGACGTTCAGCGACGCCGTCGTGAAAGCGACGCCCGCGCGGAATGCCTTCGTCCGCGACACCACGGTCACGTTCACCCTTTCGTAGTTCCCGGTGCACGGCACGCTTGGAACGTACTTGTCGCCGATCGCGAGCTCGCCGCGCACGTTCTGGGTGACCTGCACCCACAACGTCCCGGTCGCACCGTTCTGGCACATCACGCTGATCGGCGCGGTGACGGCGGCGCCGCGTGCCTCCAGCCTGCCCTGCGGCTGAAGGGCGACCGAGGCCTCCACATCGGCCGACGCGGGCACTGCGGTGGCCACCAGAGCAGTGGCGGCCAGAATGAACGCAGAAACAGCACGCACGATTTCACCTCAATGATCGAGTGGAACACACGGCCCGGCGTGGGGGTCGGACGCCAGGCCGTCGGAATGCGCCTTCTTGGGCGCACCAACGACATTAGCGACGGGACGATCACGGGGACGAGGGGCCAAGCTGGTTCACGCGTGACAGTTCTGGGTATTCGCCTGACGTGACGACCGACCCCGACCGCCTGGTGGTGCGACCCAGGCCGTGGAAGCTCGCCCTCTACGCGCTGGGCGCCTTCGTGTTCGTCGTGATCGGCTCGTACCTGTTGCGGTCCGGCGGAGTCCTCGGGTTCGTCTTCGGCGCGCTCGCGATCGCGTTCTTCGCCGGTGGGTTCGTGTTCGTGTTGCTGCCGGCCAGGAAACGCGGCCTGGCCCACCTCACCCTGACCCGCGACGGGCTCGAGCTGTCATCGGGCGGCCGGATTCCGTGGGCCGACGTGGGGTCCGTCGACGTGGTCGACCACCCGACGAAGATGGTCACGTTGCGGCTCAACAGTTATGACGCCTACCTGGCGTCCGGTCCGGACGACAGCGCGAGGCTCGGGTTCCTGCGGCCGTTCGCTCACGTGCTGCGGATGGTGCCCAGCCTGAAGCGGTTCGCCACCGAAGTGCGCGGTCCGGCCGACGAGCTGCGGTGGAACCGCGAGACGTACGGGTTCGACATCGGTATCAGCCCGATGTGGCTGGACCGGTCACCGCGCGAGTTCGTCGAGCTGGTCGAGAGCTACCGCAGCGGCTCCTGAGCCGAGCGCGCCGGCAAGACGATCGCGGACGGCCGCCCGGCGCCGTGGTGCACCGTCTGGTCCGCGGCCACGAGAGTCGTTGCGGTCGAACGAGGTTCGCCGGTCCCGGTGTTGCGCGCGTACCGGGGGAACGCGCCGCTCGACACCTGCACCCGGATGCGGTGCCCGCGCCGGAACCGGTACGCGGTCGGCCACAACCGCACCGAGGCGCACCGCGGCGAGTCCGCGTCCGTCAGGCTCACCAGGCCGTCGCACACGTTCCACGAGCGTCCCTGCGGGTCGACATCGCACAGCCGCACGAACACGTCGGCGTGCGAAACGCTGGAGGAGAACCAGATCTCGGCGCTGACCTCGCCGACGACCTCGACGTCCGCGTCGAGCACCGGCGTGGTGTAGGTCAGCACGTCCGCGCGGGCCTCCAGTTCGGTGTTGTCGACCTTGCCACCGACGTCACCGCTCAGCCGCACTCCGCCGACAGCCGGCGTCGGGTCGGCGGGGTCGTACCGGTACGTGTCCACAGAGGACTCGCCGGGTTCGGCCACCAGCGCACCCGGAGCACCGAGGTGGAAACGCCGAGGCGAGTACCCGGCCGGCGGCCAGGACTCGAAGTCCCGCCACTCCTCCGCACCCATCACGTAGAGCCGGACCGGCGCACGCGGCGGCGGCTCCTCACCGCGGGCGAGCGCGAGACCGAACGACACCGCCTCCTCGACAGGCTCCGGGATGAGGTCCGAGTGCGTCCAGGGCCCGACAGTCAGGCGCGCCACGCTGGTCAACGCCTGGAAGTCCCGCAGCTGACCGGGCAGGAAGATGTCGTACCACCCGGCGACCGAGCTGACCGGTACCCTCACCTGGGCGAGCCGGTGGCTGTGGTCGAACGTCTCCCACCGCGGCGACTCCGCGTCGTGCGCCAGGACGTCCTGGATGTAGGCGGACCGCTCGCCGAACGCGACGACGTCGGCCTCGCCCAGCGGCAGCGACCGCAGCGCCCGCGCGGTCCTGCGGTCCTGGAACGGCTTGCGCAGCAATGAGAAGCGCCGTTGCTGCGTGCCGACGAGCACACCCCACTCGAACGGCGTCTTCAGTGACAACCCGTCCGCGCGCAGGAACCCGAGCGTCAGCGCGGACTCGGTGACGACCGGGATCATCGCCTTGACCTGCGGCGGCAGCCGGTCGGCGACCGCCCACTGCACGTGGCCGAGGTAGCTCATCCCGTACAGCACGATCGCGTCCGACCACGGCTGGGCGACGAGCCAGTCGAGCGTGGCCAGGCCGTCCGCGCGTTCCTGGCGCATCGGGTCGAACGTGCCGCCGGAGCCGAACCCGCCGCGCACGCTCTGGACCACTACCTGGTACCCGCGTTCGGCGAGCGGCCGCGTGAGGACCGCGCCCAGCAGACCGCGGCCGTACGGGGAGCGGACGAGTGCGGTCGGCAGCCCGTCCCCGCCCGAGCGCGGCAGCCACCGGTCGGCGAGCAGCTCGACCCCCGTCCGGCATCGGCACCCGCAGGCCGTGCTGCACGACCACGTTCCTGGTCGCCGGCGGCCCGAGCCGCAGCCTGCGTTCCAGCAGACGACTGATCAGCACGTCGCCTCCAGGGCGGTCGTCAGCGCGGTGAGCACGCCCAGCACCCGGTCGGTGAAGGCTTCCGGGTCGTGTGCGCCCTCGATCACCCAGGTCGTCACGAACGAGCTCGCGCCACCGGTGACGAACGCGGCCAGGTCGTCGGCCGCCTGCCTGCTCACCCGGTCACCGACCAGCTGCGCGACCGCCTGCCGGTTCACCGGCAGGAACAGCTCGATCAGGCCGCGGTTCAGCTCGAACGCGCACGAGCCGGTCAGCAGTGCGCCGTAGAACGGCTGGTGCTCGGCGAAGTGCCGGGCCAGCAGCAGCGTGTTCGCGCGGTCGTCGGCGCCGTCGAGGCGGGGCAGCAGCTCACGCCTCGCCAGGTCGACGCCGGCCTCCAGCAGCACCCCGTCGAGGTCGCCGAAGTGCTGGTACACCACCCGCCTGCTGACGTCGGCGGCCTCGGCGATCTCGGAGATCGTGACCGCCGTGCCGCGTGCGCTCACCAGGTCCACCGCCGCGCGCAGGACCGCGGTGCGCGTGCGGCGCACTCGCGGGTCCAGCGCGGGCTCGGTCGTCAGCAGATCCACGAGGTGGATCGTGTAACACCTGTTACTTAGTGGTCAAATGTTACTTTTCGCGGTCCCGGTCGCGGTGGCCCCGCAGCGAACCGGGGTGCGCCTTCGCCGACGGGTCGTTGCGGGTCTTGACGAGGCTCGCGACCGTGACGACGACCAGGATCGAGATGATCACGCCGAGGCTGAGCGGCGTCGGCACCTCGGGCACGCGCGGATCGATGTCGACGTGCGCCCAGTGCAGGATCAGCTTCACGCCGATGAAGGCGAGGATGATCGCGAGACCGGCCGACAGGTACACCAGCCGGTCGAGCAGGCCCTTGACGAGGAAGAACAGCGCACGCAGGCCGAGCAGCGCGAACGCGTTGGCCGTGAACACGATGTAGGGCTCCTCGGTCACGCCGAACACCGCGGGGATGGAGTCGAGCGCGAACAGCAGGTCGACGCCGCCGATCGCGACCAGCACCACGAACAGCGGGGTGGCCATCCGCTTGCCGCCGGCCTTGGTGAAGATCTTGCCGCCCACGTAGTCGTCGGTGACCGGGATCAGCTTGCGGGCCGTGGTGACGACGATGTTGTTCTCGACGTCCGGGTCCTCGTCGCGGTGCCGGAACAGCTGGACCGCCGTGTAGATCAGCAGCAGCCCGAAGATCAGGAACATGAACGAGAACAGCGACAGCAGCGTCGCGCCGACCGCGATGAAGATGCCGCGCATGATCAGCGCGAGCACGATGCCGAACGTCAGCACCTTGTGCTGGTGCTCCTCGGGCACCAGGAACGTCGTCATGATGATCACGAAGACGAACAGGTTGTCGACCGACAGGCTCTTCTCGACGATGTAGCCGGCGAAGTACTCGGCGCCGTAGCCACCGCCGTGCGCGGTCATGAACCACACGCCGAAGCCGACGGCGACGAGGATGTAGAACACCGACCAGAGGCTGGCCTCGCGGAAGCCGATCCGGTGCGGGCGGGCGGCGGCGAGCACCAGGTCGACCGCCAGCAGGAGCACGATCACCCCGATCGTGACCGCCCACGTCAGTCCGCTGATCTCAAGCACTGGTGCCCTCTCCCTAGATGGTCGATTTGTCTGAATTGGACGTTACCGGATCTTGCGTATGCTCGGGCCGATGGACCTGGTGAACGCGCTGGCGGACGGGGTGGTCGTGCTCGACGGCGGGTTGTCGACCGCCCTGGAGCAGGCGGGCCACGACCTGTCCGACGAGCTCTGGACCGCGCGCCTGCTGCTCGGCGACGCGGACGCGGTCCTGGCCGCGCACCTCGTCTACTACCGGGCGGGCGCCGACGTCGTGATCACCTCCAGCTACCAGGCCTCCTTCGAGGGTTTCGCCCGCCGCAGTCTGACGGATGACCAGACCGCCGGCCTGTTGAGAGCCAGCGTGTCGGTCGCGCGATCTGCCGCGTCCGAAGTGGACGGACCCCGCTGGGTGGCCGCGTCGGTCGGCCCGTACGGGGCGGTGCTGGCCGACGGCTCGGAGTACCGCGGCCGCTACGGGCTCACGACCGGCGAGCTGGAACGCTTCCACCGGCGCCGGATCGAGGTGCTCGCGGAGGCGGGACCGGACGTGCTGGCGGTGGAGACGATCCCGGACGTCCAGGAGGCCGAGGCGGTCCTGCGGGTGGTCGCGGGCAGCGGGGTGCCGATGTGGCTCTCGTACAGCGTGCGTGACGGGCGGACGTGCGCCGGTCAGTCGCTGGAGGAGGCGTTCGGGGTGGTCCGCGGGGTCGGCGAGGTGGTGGCGGTGGGCATCAACTGCTCGGCGCCGCAGGAGGTCGCCGGGGCGATCGAGGTGGCTCGGGCGGTGGCCGGGCTGCCGGTGGTGGTCTACCCGAACTCGGGTGAGCAGTGGAACGCCGCGACGTGGTCGGCGTGCGGTGGCTGGCGGTGCGGTGGGCGAGGCGGTGGTGGGCGACGCGGCGCCGGTGGCGCGGCGGCGCGACGGCGCCGGGTGGCGCGGCGGGGCGACGCGGCGTCGGTGGGGTGGCGGCGCGGTGCACGGCGGGTGGGATGGCGGCGAGCGGTGCAGCGGCGGGCGTGCGGTGTTGAGCGGTGCGGCGGCGGGGCGCGACGGCGGCCGAGGCGGTGGCGGGCAAGGCGGTGGGGGCGGCGGCCAGCCGTTGCCTCGTTCGCGGTCGCGGAGTGGGCCGAGCAGGGCGCCCGGCTGATCGGCGGCTGCTGCCGGGTCGGACCGGCGGGCATCGCCGAGATCGCCGGGGTGCTCAGGTCGTGAGGTGGCCGCCTGACCCGGTCGTGCGCGGTGTCGTCGCGGCGGTGCCGGTGCTGGCGGCGGTCGTGCTGAACGCCGGCATCACGCTCGTGGACGTCGTGGTGCTCACCGGTTGTGCGGCTCTCGTCGTGCTGGGCAGCCGGTGGCCGTTGACGGCGAGCGTCGGCCAGAGCGCGGTCATGTGCCTGTCGCTGTACCTCGGCACGGTCAGCGCGGCGTTCACCCAGTTCGCGGCGGGCTTCGCGCTGGGTGAGGTCGCCTACCGGTACCGGAGGCCGCACGTCCTGGTCGTCGCCTGGCTCGGCAACGCGGCGGCGACCGCGGTGTTCCTCTCGACCGGCCCGCTGGAACCGGTGCCCACGGCGATCAGGCTGCTGCTGGCCACCGGCATGCCCGTCGCGGTCGGCCTCCACCTGCGCACCAGGGCCCGGCACCGGGAACAGGCCGTCGAGCTGGCCCGCGCGGAGGAACGCCTCGCCGTCGCCCGCGAGCTGCACGACCTGGTGGCGCACCACATGTCGTCGATCATGCTGAGGGTCGGCGTGGCCCGGCACCTGCGCGACGATCCGGGCGTCCTCGACGAGGTCCACGCCACCAGCGCCGCGGCGCTGAAGGACCTGCGCCGGTTGCTCGTCGTCTTGCGCGACCCGACGGTCACACCCGTTGCGGCGCAGGAGTTCGAGCCCGCGTTGCACGAGATGAAGCGGCGCTGCGAGGACGCCGGAGTCCCGGTCGAGCTGCACGTGCACGTCGGCCACCTGGACGCGGTGGCGCGGCACGCCGTCCTGCGGGTGGTGCAGGAGTCGCTGACCAACGCGGTGAAGCACGGGTGCGGCCCGGTGCGGGTCGAGATCGGGCAGGCCGACGAGGTCACCGTCGTGGTGCGCAACCCGGCCGACCGGGTACCCCGGCGACCGGGGTTCGGGCTGACCGGTCTGCGCGAACGCGTCGAGCTGCTCGGCGGGCGGCTCACCGCCGGGCAGCGGCGCGGTGAGTGGGTGGTCAGCGCCAGGTTGCCGGTGGAGGGGGAGAAGTGATCAGGGTCCTGGTCGTGGACGACCAGCAGCTCGTCCGGGCGGGCCTGCGGGCGTTGTGCTCGGCGCAGGACGACGTGGAGGTGGTCGCGATGGCCGCCAACGGTGCTGAAGCCGTGCGGATGGCAACCGACCACGTGCCGGACGTCGTGCTGATGGACCTGCACATGCCCGGTGTCGACGGCATCGAGGCAACGCGTCGCATACTCGCGCAACGGCCGATGCCGATCGTCGCGTTGACGACGTTCGACGACGACGAGTACCTCTATCCGGCGCTCCGGGCGGGCGTGAGCGGCTACCTGCTCAAGGACACCTCACCGGAACGCCTGCTCGACGGCATCCGCCGTGCTGCCGAGGGCGAGTCACCGTTCGATCCGGGTGTGCTGAGCAGGATCGTGCGCACGGCGGGAGCCGCGAAGGCACCGGCGACGACCCGCGACTTCGGTCTCAGCGCCCGCGAGCGGGAGGTCTTCGACCTGCTCGCCCGAGGCCTGAGCAACGCCGAGATCGCCGCCCGGCTGCACCTGGGCGTGACGACGGTGAAGACGCACGTCGCCGGGCTGATGGCGAAGACGGGGGAGAGCAACCGCGTCCGGCTGGCACTGCTGGCGCATCCTCCCGCGGGATGAGCCGGACGGCCCGCCGGGAGGATGCGTGCCAAGGCACCGCTTCGGACGATGGACGTCATGATCTGGTTCGCCACAGGCCCGAAACTCGTGCTGGTCCTGCGGCTGCTGCTCGCGGCCGTCTTCATCATGTACGGGACCATCAAGCTGCTGGGCGGTCAGTACTACTACGGTGACTGGACGATCGACAAGGCGACCACGGACGGCACAAGTCTCGTGTGGGCGTTCTACGGCTACTCGCCGTTCTACGGCCGCGCCACCGGTCTGTTCGAGCTGATCCCGGCCGTCATGTTGTTGTTCCGCCGCACGACGACGTTGGGTGCCCTCGGCCTGTTCGCCGTCGCGCTCAACATCACGCTGATGGACTTCGCGTTCGACTACCCCGAGGTGAAGTACTTCGCGTTGGCCTACACGCTGATCGCGGCGGCGCTGGTGTTGTCGGACCGGCGGAAGCTCACGTTCCTGCTGGCCGACACCGAACGCCGCCGCGACCCCGTCAGTGGGCGGCGAGCCAGCCGCGGACCAGGCCCCAGCTCGGGTGACCGGGGTCGATGACGTCGAAGTGGTTGGCATTGCGGGCCTGCAGGAACTCCGCGTTCGGGTGGGCGGCGTAGCGCAGCGGGACCACGTCGTCGCGGTCGCCCAGCACCTCCAGCACCGGCACGGAGACCGGCTTGACCGCCCGCTCGTACCGCTCCGGCACCTCCTCGCGCCGCCCGCCGAGCAGCACCGGCACGATGCCGTCCGCGGCCAGTTCGGCGACCACCGGCCCGAGCTCCGGTCGTGGCGTGCCGGGAGCCCCTCCGGTGCGGTGGCGTCGGGTCGGCGAGCTCGGCCCGAACCGGTCGGCCTCGGCCACCAGGTCGAGCGGCCGGCGAGCGACACCGCGGCCACCACGGGCACACGAGCGTCCTCGCGCCCGGCGACCCACGTGGCCAGCTGCCCACCGGCCGAGTGCCCGACGACCTGCACGCGCGTCAGGTCGAGTGGTGCGGCCACGCCGGCGAGGAAGTCCACCGCCGCCTCGACGTCCTCGAACGTGCCCGGCCACCCGCCGCCCTCGCCGATCCGCCGGTACTCGATGCTCCACACCGCGTGCCCGGCCGACACGAGGTCGTCCGCCAGCGGCACGACCGCGCGCCGGTCCCACAGGCCCGTCCAGTAGCCGCCGTGGATCAGCACGACGACCGGGAACGGACCGTCGCCCTCCGGCAGGTACAGCTCGCCGACCTGCGACGGGTGCGGTCCGTAGGGCAGCAACCGCACCGGCCCCGGCTCGTCGTCGTAGCGGGCGCCGCGCTCGGAGCTGACGACGGCGTCGACGGCGGCGAAGAACTCGGCGATCTCCGGCTGGTTCGCGCCCTTGGCCTTCGACTCGTCCCACGCGAGGTCGTCGGTCCACTCGACGAGGTCGAGCCAGGTGTCGTCGGAGAGCCGGATGAGCCGGGCGGACAGAAAACCCCTGCGGTCGCGGCGGAAGGCGTCGAGCATGCCCGGCCGCGCGGCGAGCAGGGCGGAGGTCCGGTCCGGCTTGACGGTGAAGGTGGTCAGTTCGACGGCGGCCATCGCTGCGCTCCTCAGGTAGTCACTAAATATGACTATCATCGATAGTGACCAACTTCCGCAACGTGACCGGGTGCACATGTAGGGCTCGTGTAGCCCGGCTCGTTACGTTCCCGCTCGTTCCAACAGGGGAGGGGTTGGCGTGCAGAAGTTCTTGTCCCTGGTCACCGCCGTGCTCATGGCGCTGGTGATCGCGGAGCTACCACGGGCGAACGCGGCCACCAGCGTCACGTTCGCACCGCAGACCGTGCTCGGGCCCGGCGTGCCGCCCACGCCGCACACGTTCGACCAGAACGTCGTGCCGGTCGGTTCGATCACGCTCGACATGGCCGCCGACCAGACCGCGTACGTCATCTCGGTGATGCGGGCGAACGGCGCGACCATCCGCACGTTGTTCGAGAACGAGGTCCGCTGCCGCTGGGCCGGTGGCGAGAAGACCATGCTGATGGGGCAGAACGTCTACGAGACGACCAGCAGCAGTCCGCAGTGGGAGGACATCTGGCTCACCACCAGGTTCTTGGTGCACCCCGGCGTCGCGACCAGGGTGACCTGCACGGCGAACGTCCGCACGGCGTCGCTGGCTTATGAGGACTCGACGATCCGGCTGGTGAGCGGCTCGATGCGGTTCGCGGACACCTCGATCGACAACACCACCACCGGTCAGCCCGCGCAGAGCAGCGTGCCCGCCGGTCTGCTCAACGTCGACGCGTCGAACCCGGTCCAGCGCGAGCCGTCGCTCGACAGCTTCGAGCTGGCGCCCGGCTTCCGGGGGCTCAGCGTGTTCGGCGACACCGAGTACATGATCTGCCATCTCAGCGCGCCCTGTGACAAGAAGGGGTCGTCCCAAGCGCACTTCACGCTGTTCATCAACCAGTGGAAGGCCGACGGGTCGCTGTGCCAGACGGACTCCTCGGCCACCGTGACCATGGACGTGCCCTACTACGTCCACCACGTCTACGTGCCGCTGCACAAGCCGGACTTCCAGATCAGGACGGACTCCGGTTGCGTGCCGAAGTTCTCCACCTACGTCCGGACGCGGTGGATCGGCGGCGAGACCGGTGCCGTGCAGGGGGTCGCGAAGAACATGACCGACTCGCGCGGGTCGACCGCCAAGCACGACTCGGACATGAGCCACATCTACGCGGTCCCGTTCAAGTGACCGACTGGTAGAACTGGCGGGATGAACGTGGTCGAGGTGCTCAGGGCGGCAGGGTGCGTCTTCGCGGAGGACGAGGCGCGCCTGCTGCTCGACGCCGCGGCCGGCCCCGCGAAGCTGGACGAGATGGTGCGCCGCCGGGTCGCCGGCGAGCCCCTCGAGGTGATCGTCGGGTGGGCCGAGTTCTGCGGGCACAAGGTGCTCGTCGACCCCGGTGTGTTCGTGCCGCGGCAACGGTCGGCGTTCGTCGTGCGCACCGCCGTCGAGTCAGCGCCGGCCGACGCGGTCGTGCTCGACCTGTGCTGCGGGGCGGGAGCGCTGGGCCTTGCGATCGCGGCGGAGCTCGGCGGGGTGGAGCTGCACGCGGCCGACGTCGAACCCGCCGCGGTGGCCTGTGCCCGGCGCAACCTGGCCGACCTGGGGCAGGTCTACGAGGGCGACCTGTACGAGCCGTTGCCCGCTGCGTTGCGCGGGCGGGTGGACGTCCTCGTGGTGAACGCGCCGTACGTGCCGACCGACGAGATCGCGCTGATGCCGCCCGAGGCCCGCGAGCACGAACCGCTGGTGGCGCTGGACGGTGGTTCCGACGGGGTGGACGTGCACCGCAGGGTCGCGGCCGGTGCGCCGCAGTGGCTGGCACCCGGCGGGCACCTGCTGATCGAGACGAGCGAGCACCAGGCACCGCTGACCGCCGCCGCGATGGCCGGGCACGGGCTGGTGCCGCGGGTGACGACGTCGGACGAGCACTACTGCACCGTTGTCATCGGAACCAAACCCGCGGGACCGCCCGGAATGTGAGGATCGTCCGGTGAGCGAGACCTACCGGCGCACCGCGGAGTCCGCCTGGCGGTGGGTGCTCGGCCAGGTCGCGCACGACGACGGCACCGTGTCGATTCCGGCCTCGCCCGGGGTCGAGCTGGAGGCCGAGTACGGCGACGGCATGCGCTCGGGCATCGGGGGACTGGCCCTCGCACTCGCGGAGGTCCGTGCCACCCGGCGGTGGTCCGCGCGGGAGCGGGAGCTGGCGGCCGCGATCACCGAGCAGGTCGGGGCGGGCATCGCGACGGCCACCGACTACAGCTTCTTCAACGGCCTGGTCAGCACGATCGGCACGCTGACCGCGCTCGGCGAGCCGGCTCCGCAGGCCGCCGTGGCGAGGATGCTCGCGCTCGTCACGCCGGACGGGTGGCCGCAGACGTTCACAGAGGCACCGCGCTTCCTCGACAACGCGCGCGTGCACGACGTCGTGCTGGGCACAGCCGGGATCCTGCTCGGCGCCGTCTGGGCACGTCGGCACGGAGCCGCAGCCGACGAGCTCGCCGAGGTGGCCGCCGCGGTGCTGCTGGCCGAACGCGAGCAGCTCCCGACCGGGCTGAACTGGCGGATGGTGCCGAGCCGTTTCTCCGGAGTCGACCGGCAGATGCCGAACTTCTCGCACGGTCTCTCCGGTGTCGCGACGGCACTGGCGGTGGCCGGTGCCGAGTTCGGCCGGCCGGAGTGGGTGGCGGCCGCGCACGACGGCGCGCGCCACCTCGTGACGCTCGCGGACCTGGCCGGCGGCGGGTTCCGGGCGCCGTTGCGCATCCCGCGGCTGGAGGACGACTACGAGGAGCACAGCTACGGCTGGTGCCACGGTCCGGCGGGAACCTCGTTGCTGTGGCGCGCCTTGGAGTACGCCGGTGTGTCCGAAGTGGACGGCATGACGACCGTCGAGCTGCACCGGCGGTGCATGCACACGATCCGCACCTGCGGCCTGCCGGACCGGGTGCGACCGGGGTTCTGGGACAACGACGGACGTTGCTGCGGCACCGCGGGCGTCGGTTCGGTGCTGCTCGACGCGGGCGTGGACGAGGACTTCGTCCGGCACCTCGCCGACGTCCTGGTCGAACGGGCGGTCCCCGACGGCGACGGCGTCTGCTGGCGGTTCGTCGAGCACCGCGAGGAGGACCCGCTGCTGCCGCCGGGTGTCGGGTGGATGCAGGGCGCGGCCGGCATCGCGGCGTTCCTGTTCCAGGCGAGCCGTGGCGGTGCCTCGGTGCCCCGGATGGACAACTGGTGGGTCGTTGACCAGCGCTGACAGCTGCTGACAGCGTGCTGTGCGCGCGGTGCCAGCGCACTGGCGCACAGTTCTTCCCGACACAGGGAGGAACGAACGATGTCGTTGGCGATCAGGGCAGAGGGCCTGGTCAAGCACTACGGGGAGACCAAGGCCCTCGACGGGGTGGACCTGGAAGTGCCGGAGGGGAAGGTCGTGGGGGTGCTCGGGCCGAACGGCGCGGGCAAGACCACGGCGGTGCGGGTGCTGGCCACGTTGCTGCGCCCGGACGCGGGACACGCCACGGTCGGCGGGCACGACCTGCTGAAGGACCCGGTGGCGGTGCGCAGGCTGATCGGGCTGACCGGGCAGTACGCGTCGGTGGACGAGGACCTCTCCGGCACGGAGAACCTGGTCCTGCTGGCCAGGCTGATGGACTACTCCCGGGCCGGGGCGCGGGCACGGGCGGCCGAGCTGCTGGAGCAGTTCGAGCTGACCGATGCGGCCGGCCGGTCCGCGAAGACGTACTCAGGCGGCATGCGGCGCAGGCTCGACCTCGCGGCCAGCCTCGTCGGCAACCCGGCCGTGCTGTACCTCGACGAGCCGACCACCGGCCTCGACCCGCACGCGCGCAACGAGGTGTGGGCGGTCGTGCGCAGGCTCGTCGCGCAGGGCACGACGGTGCTGCTGACCACGCAGTACCTGGAGGAGGCCGACCAGCTCGCGGACACGATCACGGTGTTCGACCACGGCAAGGTGGTCGCGGAGGGACGGCCGGACGAGCTGAAGCGCCGCGTCGGCAGCCAGACGCTGCAGGTGCGGCCGACCTCGGCGCACGACCTCGACGCGGCGCAACGGATCCTGGGCGACCTGACCGGGGTGCGGCCGTCGCGCGACGACGACACCGGGCTGCTCACCGCGCCGGTGAACGACCCGGTGCTGCTGTCCACGCTGGTCCGCAAGCTCGACGAGGCCGGCATCACCGCGGACGAGCTGGCGCTGCGGCTGCCGTCGCTCGACGAGGTGTTCCTGGCGCTGACCGGCAAGAAGACCGATGACACCGCCGAGCCGGAGAGGAGCCTGGTGTGAGCACGATCGCGTTGGACAAAGGCGTGCGCCACGGGTTTTCGCTGGCGTGGCGCGGAATCCTGAAGATCCGCAAGAATCCCGAGCAGCTGATGGACGTGACGCTCGCGCCGATCGTCTTCCTGCTGATGTTCACCTACCTGTTCGGTGGGGCGCTGGCGGGGAGCACGGACGCGTACCTGCAGATGCTCGTTCCGGGCATCATGGTGATGAACCTGTTGCAGGGCAGCATGACCGCGGGTGTGCAGCTGAACACGGACGCCTCCAAGGGCGTGTTCGACCGGTTCCGGGCCATGCCGATCGCGCGGTCCGCTCCGCTGGTCGGCGCGGTGCTGGCCGACGTCGTCCGGTACGTCGTGTGCATCCTGGTGCTGCTGGTCGTCGCGACGATCATGGGCTACCGGGTGCAGACCGGTCCGGTGGAGCTGCTGGTGGCGGTGGTGCTGGGGATCGCGTTCGCGCTGTGCTTCTGCTGGGCGTCGGTGTTCGTCGGCATGCTGCTCAAGACGCCGCAGGCCGTGCAGGGCATGATGTTCGTGCTGATCATGCCGTTGACGTTCGGCAGCAACGTGTTCGTGGGCACCTCGACGATGCCGGGCTGGCTCAAGGCGTGGGCCGACATCAGCCCGGTGACGCTGATGTCCGACACGTTGCGCGGCCTGATGAACGGCGGCGCGTACGCGGGACCGCTGTTCGGTTCGCTGATCTGGATGGTCGGTGCGGTGGCGGTGTTCTTCCCGCTCGCCATGTGGGCCTACCGCAGGCGGGTCTGAGGTCTCCGCGAGGACCGGGCGGGCGTCAGTCGGGGACGCCCGCCTCCCGGCGCATCTCCCGCACGGCCTCGTCCTTCGGCACGGTCGCGGCCTCCGGTTCACCGATCTCGGCGATCAGGCCGCGGACGCCGGGGTCGCCCAGGTCGAGCCCGCCTCGCACGAGCTTCACCAGCGACAGCAACCGGAGCGCGGCGGCGTCGGCACCCTGGCCGTGCCGGACCTGGGCGAGCAGCTCGACCACCGCGGCCAGGTCGGGCATGTCGCTGCGCGCGGACGTGGTCTCCACCGCCGGCGCGAGGCACCGCTCGGCGTCGGTGAACCGGTTCTCCTCCAGCGCGATGCGCGCCTCCAGCAGTGCCGACCACTCGGCGCCGAACGTGCCGAGCAGCGCGGAGGTGCCCATGTCGTGGAAGCTCTCGGCCAGCGCGCGGGCCTCGGCCACCGCACCGGCCCGCAGCTTGATCTCCGCCTTGGCGTACCAGATCATCGCCGACATCTGGTCGTTGCCGACGTCCCCCACGTACCGCTCGGCCTCGTCCAGCTGCTGCTGTGCCGCGGCGATGTCCCCGAAACGCGCGTACTCGACCGCGAGCCGCCAGTGCTGCTGCACGGCGTCCTCCCCGGACCGCAGCTCGTGCGCCAGCTTCAACCCCTGGTGGTACAGCGCGATCGCACCGAGGTTGTCACCGGTCTGCGAGACGAACGCGGCCTTCATGCCGAGCGACATCGCCGTGCCCCACCGGTCGCCGGTCGCCGTGAACAGCTCGTGGGCGCGGTCACGGGCCACCGCGGCACCGGCCAGGTCGCCGTCGTCGACCAGGATGAAGCTGCGGGCCCACTCCGCGCCCGCCCGTGCCCACGGGTCGTCGCTCCGCGCCGCCCGCAGCACCTCCCGGTGCGCCAGGTCCTTGTCCTTGATGATGAACGCGAGCATCGGCAGCGCGATTGCGAGCGCCGGGAACCGCTTGATCGAGTCGGCCCGCACGCACTCGTCGATGGCCGCCGCGGTCTCCTCCGGGTCCGGCATGCCCGGCATCGACTGCATCATCAACCGCATCGCGCTCAGCGCCGCCGCCACGTCCGCCGGCAACCGGTCGCCGAACGCGAGCACGTCGTGCACCGCCGTGGTCGCGCGGTTGTTGTCGCCCTTGACCATCCAGTACCAGAAGATGCCGGTGAGCAACCCGGCCGCCGTGTCCGCGTCATCGTCGTCGATCGCTCCGCGCAACGCCGCCACGATGTTGTCGTGCTCGGTCTCGTACCCGGCGATCACCTCCAGCTGGCGGCCGGTGCGGGTGAGCGGCTCCCAGCGCTCGGTGAGGTCGCGGTAGTGGTCGCGGAACCGGACGAGGACCTCGGCGGTCTCCCCGGAGGCGGTGAGCTGTTCGGCGGCGTAGACCCGGATCGTCTCCAGCATCCGGTAGCGCGGCTCCGGGGCCAGGTCGAGCACGTCCACGATGGACTTCTCGACCAGTGAGGTGAGCACGTACAGGTCGTGCCGGCAGATCCGCTCGATCGCCGCGAGGTCGGCACCGGACGGGAACACCGACAGCCGCCTGGCCAGCTCGCGTTCGTCGGCGGTGAGCAGGTCCCAGCTCCACTCGACGACGGCGCGCAACGTGCGCTGGCGGGGGAGCGCGGTGCGGCTGCCGGAGGTCAGCAGCCGGAAGCGGTCGTCCAGGCGCTGGGTGATCTGGTGGACCGTCATCGACCGCAGCCGGGCGGCGGCCAGCTCCAGCGCGAGCGGCATGCCGTCGAGGCGGCGGCAGATCAGCTTCACGGCGTCCGCCGTGGACTCGTCGAGCCGGAATCCGGGCTTCACGGCTGTCGCCCGGTCCAGGAACAGCCGCACCGCTCCGCAGTCCGAGATGTCGGCCTGCCCGTTCGGCACGGCCAGCGGCCCCACCGGGCACAGCGACTCGCCCTCGATCGCGAGCGGCTCCCGGCTCGTGGCGAGCACCCGGACGTTCGGCACCATCCGCAGCAACCGGCCGGTGAACTCCGCGGCGGCGTCGACCAGGTGCTCGCAGTTGTCCAGCACCAGCAACGACTCCCCGGACGCCAGCACCTCGGCGACGCGGCTCATGCCGTCGGGACCCCTGCGCATCGGGTCACCGGTGGCGAAGCTCAGCTCGAACGCGCTGAGCACCGCACCGATCAGGTCGTCGGCCGCCCGCACACCGGCCAGCGGCAGGAACCACACCCGCCCCTTGGCGTGCAGCCGGTGCCGCGCCGCCGCCTCGGTCGCGAGCCGCGTCTTGCCCGCACCACCCGGCCCGACCAGCGTGACGAGCCTGGCCCGCTCGAGCTGCTGCGCGACCCGTCCCAGCTCCTCGTCACGCCCGACGAAGCTGGTCAGCCGCACCGGCAGCCGGTCGGCGACCAGCTTGGGCGCGAGCTCACCCTTGAGCGCGGCGAGGTGCACGTCCTGCAGTTCTGCGGACGGGTCCACACCCAGCTCGTCGGCGAGCCTGCGGCGCACGTTCTCGTACACCTGCAGCGCCTCCGACTGCCGTTGGTGCGCGCACAACGCCGTGATCAGCAGCCCGGCGAGCCGTTCCCGGAGCGGGTGCCGTTCGTGCAGCGCGGTCAGCTTGGCGATGTCGAGGTCACCGTTGTCCTCTTCGGCGTCGAGGCGTGCCTCGTCCAGCTTGACCGCCGCCGTGGTCGCGAACGGCGCCTCGCGGACGTCCGCCAACGCCTCCCCACGCCACAGGTCGAGCGCCTCCTGCGTGCGCCCGGCCGCGCGCAGCCGTTCGAACCGGAACACGTCGACGTCGTCCCGTTCGATCTCGAGCCGGTACCCGCCCGGCTCCAGCGTGACGTCCGGGCACACCTTCCGCAGCCGCGACACCAGCGACTGCAGCGCGTTCGTCGCGTCCGCGGGCGGCTGCTCACCCCACAGGTCGTCGATCAACGTGCCGGTCGCGACGGGCCGGCCGGGGTCGAGCGCCAGCCGGGCCAGGAGCATCCTGACGCGGGCCCCACCGATGTCCACCGGTGTGCCGTCGTCGTCCTCGACCCTGGTCGGTCCCAGCAATGCCACGCGCACCCGACCAGTTTCCCAGATCGGCCGGGCGGGTACCGGGGCGACGATCTTCTAGCCCAGCACCCCGACCGCCGCGACCAGGGCCTGGGTGATCAGGCGGGTCAGGCGTTCGTCCGTGTTGTTCCGCGGCACCTGCTCGGTGAGCATGATCGCGTACAGGTACGCCTGGTAGGCGGCCAGCCGCACCCGGTCGGCGTCGGTGAGCTCCGTGCCGTAGGCGGTCAGGAACTCGTCGTCGATGTCGGTGAACAGCGCCGGCGACACGAACTCCGCCACCGGATCGCCCCAGAACGCGCGCTCGCCGTCGATGAGGCCGGTGAGAGCGTGGTCGGCGAGGACGTTGCCGTCCCAGAGGTCGAAGTGGACCAGGACTGGTTTCCTGATCTCGTCGAACAACGTCTTGTGCTGCTCGACGGGGATGTTCGGAAGCGTGACGTTGAAGCGCTCCGCGTCTGCTCTGACGGCGTCGACCATCCCGATGAACGCCTGCGACCAGGTGTCGTGCAAGCCGAGCTGCGGGTAGCCGAACGCTTCTCCCTCGACGGTGTGGAGGGTTCTCGTGGCCTGGGCTAGCTGCCGCCTGATGGAGGTGCGGTCCACATCGGACCGTCCGGCCAGGGGAGTGCCCGGCAGGAGCGTCGTCACGAGGACGTCCGCGTCGACGTGCCGGCGGGAGAAGTCGGTGTGCTCGACCTCCGGCACAGGTGCGATCTTCGAGGCGAGCGTGCAGAACAACGCCTCGGTTCGCATCAAGTCTCGCTCGTACGTCAGCCCCGGCTGCTCGCCAGGACTGATCTTCACCACGAACTCGCCCTCGGCCGCGGTCACCCTGAGGACGCGGTTGTACGTGCCACCGCCGAGCGCTGTGGCCTTCGGCGCGGTGAGTTGAGTGATTTGCTCTATGACTTCAGTGTCGACCAAAACCAACCTTACTCGTCAGTCACCTTCGTGCAGGTCACCGCTTGTCCAGGAGCGGCCGTGGCGCTGGCCCAGACCCGTTCGCCGTCCAGCAGGATCCGGCACGACAACGCCTCGTTGCCGGCCGGAGTCGCGGTGACCTCCGCCTGCTGACCAGAGTTGATCACAACCTCCGCCGACCAGGGGAGTGCCCCGGCGACCGAGGTGGTCTGCGGCGCGTCCCGCTCGTACCGGTCGGGGTTCTCCACGTAGCTGATCTTCACGGGCGCGTTCCCCTGCCCGGTCACCTCGTAGGTGACGGCCCAGGCCTTGCCGCTGATCTCCGACCAGCCGATCCGGTTGACCGTGAACACGAACCCGGCGCCGACGAGGACGAGGGCCGCGATCACTGCGAGCGTTTTCACGACACCCAACGGTATTGGCGCCGGTGTGCACCGGCATCGTCCGCGGGGTTGATGGCGTGTCATCCCCGCGGACGAGCGACGGCTGGTGCCCACCCTGGCGGGCACCAGCCGTCGTCGAGCCGCACCTACGCCGGCACGGTCCAGCGCTGGTTCGCCCCACCCGTGCACGACCAGATCTGCAACCTGGCCCCGTTCGCGGTGCTGTTGTCCCGCACGTCCAGGCACTTGTTGCTGCCCACGTTCACCAACGTCCCGCCCGACGCGGTCCACCGCTGGTTGCCGCCACCGAAGCAGTCCCACAGCTGCACGGCCGCGCCGTCCGCCGTCGAGTTGCCGGTGACGTCGAGGCACTTGCCGAGGCCGCGGACCGTGCCGTCGGCGGCGAGGGTCCAGGTCTGGTTCGGGCCGCCCACGCAGTCCCACATCTGGGGCAGGTTGCCGTTGGCCGTCGAGCCGTCGGTGACGTCCAGGCACTTGCCGCCCAACCCCGTGATCGGACCGGTGCGCGCGCCTGGCTGGCCGGGGTCGAGGGTGCCCGGCCAGGTGAAGGTGGCCATGGCGCCGCCGGGGAGGCGGTAGCCGAAGTTCTGGCCGCCGTAGGAGACCTGGAAGTTCTGGTCGCCGCCGGAGTTGAGCGCCACGAGGACGATGGAGCCGTCCGGGTTGCGGAAGGCGACGTTCTGGATGCCGCCCTCGCCGTAGCCGGTGGAGTCGATGCGCACGGCTCCGGGCTTGACGAACTTGGAGAGGTGGCCGAGGACGTAGTACTCGGCGTTGTAGGTGACGTTGGAGCCGTTGGTCATGACGACGCCGGTGCAGTTGGTGCAGCTGCCGATGACCGGGCCGTTGTTCTGGTCCAGTGCCATGTTCCAGATCGCGACGGTGCGGGCGTGGTTGCGGGTCGCGCCGATCGCGAGGTTGATGCCCTGCCAGCGCAAGGTGTCGCGGAATGTGTTCGCGTCGTTGGAGGAGCGGGTGCCGGAGCACTCGGTGAAGAAGATGTCCTTGCCCGGCTGGTTGTTCTTGACGACCGACTGTCCACTCGGGTTGCCGCCGTAGCAGTGCCAGGCGGAGCCGATGACGTTGCTGCCGGCGCCGTTGTTCACGGTCTGCGGGTAGTTCGTGTCGTCCCAGTTGTGGTCGTAGCCGAGGATGCGGGCCTGCTGGCCGGCGGCGCGCAGCTTGGGGACGAGGGTGTTGATGACGTTGACCTGTTGCTGTGCGGACATGCGCATGCCGGGGTAGCCGGGTGGTTCGAAGTTCGGCTCGTTCTGCACGCTCAGGTAGTCGATCGGCGCGCCCGCTGCCTGGTAGGCCTGGGTGAACTTGACCAGGTAGTCGGCGTAGACGCCGATGCGGCTGTCGTTCAGCGAGCCCTGGATGAGGCTGTTGTTGTTCTTCATCCACGCCGGTGCGCTCCACGGCGTCGCCATGATGCTCAGCTGCGGGTTCAGCTGCTTGGCCTGCCGGATCAGCGGCAGGATGTAGGCGTTGTCGTGGGCGGTGGAGAACCGGGAGAGCGTGGGGTCGGCGGCGCCGTCGTTGTAGGTGTAGAAGCTGCGCGAGAAGTCCGAGGCGCCGATCGGCTGGCGGATGAAGGTCATGCCGATGCCGCTGCCCGGGTTGAACAGGTTGTTCATGATCTCGTCACGGCGTGGTGAGTTCCAGATGTTCCACGCGGCCGAGTCGGTGAACGACGCGCCGAACCCGACCATCGACTGGTGGGTGGAGTTCGGGTTGACCGTGATGACCGGTCCGCTGCCACCGCTGCCGAACGACACTCCTGCTTGCTGGCGCAGGAGGTTCGAGCGGTCGGCGGTGGTCAGCCAGACGTTAGCGGTGGTGGCTGCGGTGGCCGGGGTGGCGAGGTAGGTGCCCGCCGTCACGGCCACGACGGCCGAGATCAGCGCGGCACTGCGCCAGCGGCGTGGTGCAGGGGACATAAGCGCTCCTTGCAGGGGTTCGGGCGCCCGGATTCCACTTGTCGGAGTTATCTGTAGAGCCGGATGTCGGCGATGCTCCACCAGTTGCTCGCGGCACCGGTGGAGGTGATCCGCAGGTAGCGTGCGCTCGTGCGGACGTCGATGTTCGTCAGCTGGCCGGTGCCCCGTCCACTTGCGACGGTGCGCCAGGTCGTGCCGTCGCGGCTGACCTCCAGCTGCCAGTTGCGGGCGTAGTCGCCCAGGTTGCCGCCGCTGTCGATCGCGACGCGGCGGAAGTCGCGGTTGCGGCCGAGGTCCACCTGCAGGTGCTGGCCTGCCGCTTGTGCCGCTTCGCTGGACCAGCGGGTCGAGGCGTCGTCGTCCACGGCGAGCGCGGCGTCCTTGCCGAGCGAGGCGGTGGCGGTGGCACCGGTGAGCGGCACGAAGTCGAGCTTGTCGCGGAGCTTGTGGTGCGCGGGCCAGGTGAACGTGGCGAGCGCGCCGCCGGGCAGCGTGTACTCGAACGTGCGGTCGCCGACGTTGACGGCGAAGGTGCGCGGGTCGTCGTTCTCGTTGTGCACCACCAGTGCGGTGGAGCCGTCGGGGTTGCGGAAGGCGGTGTCCATGACCTGGCCGTTCCAGCCGGTGGTGCCGAACGACGTGCTGGCGATGCGGCGCGCGCCGGGCTGCACGAACTTCGCGAGGTGGCCGATCGTGTAGTACTCGGCGTCGGTGCTGACCGAGCCGTCCGGGTGCGCGGTGACGAGGCCGGTGCAGGTGCCGCAGCCTCCGTTGTGCGGGCCGCCGGTGCTGTCGAGCGCGATGTTCCAGTTGACGACGCTGCGCGCCCAGTTGCGGGTGGTGCCGAGCACGACGTTGCGGGCGTGCCACCGCAGGGTGTCGCTGAAGACCTTCTCCGGCGGGTCGGTGACGCTCTTCGAGCCGGAGCACTCGGTGAACCAGATGCCCTTGTCCGGGAACGCGTCGTGCAACGCGGTCTGTGCGCTCGGGTCGCCGTAGTAGCAGTGGTAGGCGGTGCCGGCGACCCACCTCGCGGCCTTGTCGCGCAGGACCTGGAACGGGTAGTCGGCCTCGGCGGTGCCGTCGTTGGGGTGCGTGGCCCAGTTGTGGTCGTAGGCGAGGATCTTCGTGCGCGGGCTGGCGACGCGCAGCTTCGGCCCGAGCGCCTCGATGACCTTGAGCTGGTCGGCGACCGGCATGTCGGTGCCGGGGTAGGCGTCGGGCGTGCGGTTCTGCGGTTCGTTCTGCACGGACAGGAAGTCGATCGGCACGCCCGCCCGCGTGTAGGCCTGGACGAACTTGACCAGGTAGCGCGCGTAGGCGTCGTAGATCTTCGGGTCGTCCTTGAGCCGGCCGCCGACGAGCGAGTCGCCGGTCTTCATCCACGCGGGCGGGCTCCACGGCGTGGCCATGACCTTCAGCCGTGGGTTGAGCCGCTTCGCCTCACGCAGCAACGGGAGGATCTTCGCCTCGTCGTGGCGGATGCTGAAGTGCTTGAGCGCGAAGTCGGTCTGCCCGGCCGGCACGTCGTCATAGGTGTAGTGCTCGGCGGCAGCGGTGAAGTCGGACGACCCGACGGGCTGGCGCAGGAAGCTCACGCCGATGCCGCTCTTCGGGTCGAACAGCTTGCGCATGGTCTCCGCGCGCACGGCGGGGGACAGGCCGTGGAGCACCTCGGCACTCGAGTCCGTGATCGACGCGCCGAACCCGTCGACCGTCTGGTAGCCGCGGTCGGGGTCGACCACGATCGTCGGGTGCGCCGACTGCGCCGTGCCGAACGCGACGCGCGGGCGTTCGTGCAGCAGCGCAGCCCGGTCCGGGGTGGTCACCCACACGCGTGCTTCGGGCGTGCTGGACGCCTCCGCCGTCGGCACGGCGGTCAGGCCGAGCACCAGAGCCACGATCGCGGTTGTTCTCATCGCCGTCCTTGTAACAGAGGTTCATCACTGTGAAACACCTGCTTTCCAGGATGAAACACCTCGACGTGGCGACGGTCAATGGTCTGCTTCAGTTCCGGTACATTGACCAGGTGGAACGAGCTTCCGGTTCGATGAAACAACGGGCCAGCCTCCGCGACATCGCCGCCGAGACCGGCGTCTCGGTCGCGACCGTCTCACGCGTGCTCAACGACCACGTCAACGTCGCCCCGCGTACCCGTGACCTGGTCTTGCAAGCTGTGGAACGCCGTCGGCAAGCTCCCGTGCAACGAACCGTGTACGTGCGTTGCCCGTACGTCCTCAGCGACTACTTCGGCCTGATCGTCTCCTCGATCGCGGAGACCCTGAAGCTCCACGGCGTGCGCCTGCTGCTCGACGCGGGGGAGTCCGCGCAACACACCGAGGCGTTGCGCGGCCTGCCCGGCCAGGAGGACGTCCACGGCGCGATCCTCATCCTCCCGCCAGAGGAGGGCGACGAGCTGGTGGCGTTGGCACGGGCCGGTTTCCCGTTCGTCGTCGTCGACCCGCGCACACCACCACCGCCGGACATCGCCTCCGTGTCGGCCGCCCACTCCGCCGGCGCCCGTGCTGTGGCCGACCACCTGATCTCGCTGGGGCACCGGGACATCGCGGTGATCGCCGGTCCCTCGGAGTGGCTGGCCGGCGACGCACGCCTGGCCGGTCACCGCTCGGCGCTGGCCGCCGCGGGGGTGCTGCTGAGCACGGACCGGTTGCGCTGCATCGAACCCACGACCGCTGAGGGCCGCCGGGCGGCGTTGGAGCTGCTGGCGCTGGACCCGCGGCCGACCGCGGTGGTGTGCTTCAACGACAAGGTCGCGGTAGGCACGATGCAGGCGGCGCGGTCACTCGGGCTGAAGGTGCCGGAGGACGTGTCGGTGGTGGGGTTCGACGACATCGACCTCAGCGAGGCCACGGATCCGCCGCTCACGACGGTGCGGCAACCGTTGCAGGAGATGGGCAGCATCGCGGTCAGCCAGCTGATGCGGATGCTCGACGGGCACCGGCCGGAGGCGTTGCACATCGAGCTGGCGACGACGCTGGTGGTGCGGGAGTCGACGGCCGCGATCTGACCGGCGCTACAACTGTTCGAGGTAGTCGGCGACGAGACGTTCGTACGCGGTGCTCGGATCGTGGCGCTTGTCCTCCGCCCACACGTAGCGCGACGGGGCGGGAGGAGGCGGTAGCGGGTCCACGAGCTCGAACGGTGCCCACTCCGCGTGCCGGCGCTGACGGCGGTCGATGGCATCCAGCTCCTGCAGCAACTCGGCCTTGGACACCTGCGAGCGCAGGAAGTTCTGGCGGAACGGCCGGACCATCGCGTCAAGGGCGGCGATCGTGAGCGCCCCCGGATCGTCCGGGATCCGGAGGTGCTTCTCCGTCTCGTAGACGACCTTCGCGTGCGCTGCCGTGCGGACGGCCGCGATCAGCTTGTCCGCGAACGTGCCGGGTTCGGAGTGGAACGCCTTCTCCGCCACGTCCATGTCCAGGCCGCTGACGGCCGCCACCCCGATCTCGGCGTGGTTGCGGGCCCACTCGTTGCGGACCCAGGATCGATCTGTCGGCATGACGATCATTGTGCGGGACAGCGGACTCGTTCGGGACCGTTCGGCGGACCGGGCCGGTCCTCCACACCGACGGCAACAGCTCGGTTGTGCTCCCGCGCCGATCTTGCCTCGGAACGGACCAAGCCGCGAGGTTCGGCAGAGGTTCTGGCACCGGCCGGAGGCGTTGCACATCGAGCTGGCGACGACGCTGGTGGTGCGGGAGTCGACGGTCAGTGCATGACGCCCCAGACGCGGGTGGCCGGGTCGACGAGGACCTGGAGCTGCTGCTCACCGCCGTAGTGGTGGCACCAGTGGCCGACCTCGAACCCGCCGTCCACCGGGATCCACAGCGTCAGCCGGTGTGAGGTGGTCTCGCCGTCGTCCTGCGCCTCGCTGTCCAGGACGTCGGCGACCACCGTCCTGCCTGTGGCGCGCAACGCGGTGGTCTCCCGCGCGTTGTCCGACGCCGACGCCCCGATCGCCATCATGATGAGCACGACGACCAGGACGCCCAGCTCGGCCAACGCGATGCCCCACCACGGCAGGTCGGACAGGGCGATCGCGACGCCGAGCGCCGCGGCACCGATGATCGAGGCGCCGGCGAGCACGCGCTGGGTCGTGGCCGAACCGCGGCTGGTGAGGACCACTTCGGCGGGGTTCGCGGTCACCAGGCGGTCCCGGGCGGCTGCCACCGCAGGTCATCGATGCACGACAGCCCACGTGCGCACCTCGGGGTCGACCAGCACGGTGAGCCAGCCTCCTCCGTGCTTGGCGGTCTCGCTGCAGACGTGCCTGCTGCACCGGTGCCGCGCCTGGAAACCGCCGTTCGGTGCCGGGATCCAGAGCGTGAACTCATAGGTGGTCTCATCGCTCTCCTCGTGCACGGAGCTGTCGACGACCTCACCGGGCACCATCGTGCCGGCCGCGAACCAGAGCGCCAGCATGAGGAACGCGACGATGAGGAGGCACAGGGCCCAGAGCGCGGTGGCCCACCAGGGCGAGCCCGTGACGATGATCGCGATCAGGCCGCCGGCCAGGGCTGCGATCGTGACCGCGGCGAGCACGCGCTGAGCCAGGGCGGACGATCGGCTCGTCAGGGTGACTTCGGTCGGGGTCGCGGTCACCGGCCGATCTCAGCCGCGTGCCGAGGCCGTACGAGGGTGAACGCGACCGGCTGCCAGGACCACGTGACGGGCGCAACCAACCGACCACTCAGGCCAGCAGCAACCGCACGGTCAGCTCCAACCGGTTCGCCACATCCGTCGCCGTCGCCCGCCGCGTCACCCACGCCACCAGGTTCGACAGCCACACGTCGCTGATCACCCGCGCGATCGCCTTCTGCTCGTCCGTCGGCTCCTCCGCCGTCATCGCGCGCGTGAACATGGTCTCCATCAGCAGCGCGACCCGGTCGATCTCCGCGCCGGCCGAGGCGTCCGCGAAGGTGAAGGCGCGGGTCATGGCCTCGGTGAGGTGCGGGTTGCGTTGCAGGCCTCGGGTGATGCGGCCGAGGACGAACAGCACGCGGTCGTAGGGCGTGTCGCCGGGGATGGCGGCGCGGTCCATCTTCTCCTGCGCGCGTTCCAGTTCCACGGCGAGGCTGGAGACGAGCAGGTGGATCTTGGAGGGGAAGTAGCGGTAGAGGGTGCCCAGGGCGACGTCTGCCCGGTCGGCCACCGCGCGCATCTGGACGGCGTCGAACCCGCCCTTGGACGCCAGCGCGATGGTCGCGTCGACGATCCTCTTGCGGCGCTCGCGCTGGGCGGCCGAGCTGAGCTCGTCGCCTGCCATGAGGGCGTCCGCGCGCGACTTCGAAGGTGACACGGAGATGATCCTCCTGGAACGTGTTGCAGCAGCCTCCACATCGTACCCGAGCGGTTTCGTCGCCATGATCTGTTGCTCGAATTAGAACACGTTCTATAAACTTCCTCACGTATTGGAGGAGGCCGCATGCCGATCGCCACGACCGACGAGCACCGGGCACTCAGGGACAGTGTCAGCGCGGCCCGCGGGAAGTGGGAGGACCTGGTCCGCGTCGGGTTCTTCGAGGTGCTGCGCGAGGGTGGCGACGCCGTCGACCTCGCGGTGATGGTCGAGAAGGCCGCCGAGCTCCTCGTGCCGGGGCCGTTGCTGCCCACGGCACTGGCCAGCGCGATCGTCCCCGGTTTCGACGGGACGGCCGGGTTCGGCTTCGACACCGAGCACGTCATCGGCGCCACCGAGGCCACCCACCTGCTGGTCAAGGCGGACCACTGGATGCTGGTCCCGGCGGAACGGGCGACGGTCACCGCCAGGGACGCCCTCGACCTGACCCGGTCGCTCGGATCGGTGCAGGTCCACGCCGAGGGCGAACCCACGACCGATCCCACCGACCTGGCCGTTACGCTCATGGTCGCCGAGGCCAGCGGGATCGCTCAGTGGTGCCTCACCACCGCCGTCGAGCACGCGAAGCACCGCGAGCAGTTCGGCCGGGCCATCGGGTCGTTCCAGGCCGTCAAGCACCTGTGCGTCGAGATGCTCTGCCGGGCGGAACAGGTGGCGTCGGTCGCCTGGGACGCGGCCACCGCGGTCGACGACCCCGACGAGCACCCGCTCGCGGCGGCGGTCGCGGCCACCGTCGCGCTCGACGCCGCGGTGCGCAACGCCAAGGACTGCATCCAGGTCCTCGGCGGCATCGGCTTCACCTGGGAGCACGACGCCCACCGCTACCTGCGCCGCGCGCTCTCCCTGCGGCAGCTGGCCGCAACTGTGAACTGGCGGCGGCGCACGGCCGAGCTGGCGCTCACCGGGGTACGGAGGCAGCACCGGGTCCAGGTCGCGACCGACCCGGAGGTGCGCAGGTTCGCCGAGGAGATCGCCGATCTCGATCAGCAAGAGCAGCGCAAGAGGCTGGCGGACAGCGGATACCTCGTGCCGCACTGGCCACACCCGTACGGACAGGACGCCTCGCCGGAGCGCCAGCTCGTCATCGACGACGAGTTCGCCAGAGCCGGTGTGCGGCGGCCTGACCTGATCATCGGTGCGTGGGCCGCGCCGACGATCCTCCGCTACGGCACCGAAGAGCAGCAGGAACGGTTCGTGTGGCCGACCCTGCGCGGCGAGCTCACCTGGTGCCAGCTGTTCAGCGAACCCGAGGCGGGCTCCGACCTGGCCTCGTTGCGCACCAAGGCGACCAGGACCGAGGGCGGCTGGCGGCTGACCGGGCAGAAGGTCTGGACGTCGTTGGCACACCAGGCCGACTGGGCGATCTGCCTGGCCCGCACCGACACCTCCGCGCCGAAGCACAAGGGCATCACGTACTTCCTCGTCGACATGAGGTCCACGGGCATCGACGTGCGGCCGCTGCGGGAGATCACCGGCGAGGCCAGGTTCAACGAGGTCTTCCTGGACGACGTCTTCGTGCCCGACGACTGCGTGGTCGGCGCGGTCGACGGCGGCTGGCGGCTCGCCCGCACCACACTGGCCGACGAACGGGTCGCCATGGGCCGGGGCTCGTCGCTCGGCGAGGCACTGGAACAGGTTCTGGCCGCGGCTCCGGAACCGTCGGACCGCCTCGGCGCACTCGTGGCCCAAGGACTGGCGGTGTCCTTGCTGGACCTGCGCGCCGGACTGCGGCAGCTCAACGGGCAGGAACCCGGCGCCGAGTCCAGCGTCCGCAAGCTCGTCGGGGTGCGGCACCGGCAGGACGTCGCCGAGTTCGCGATGGAGCTCTCCGGCGGACTGGTGCAGAGCCGGGAGACCCACGAGTTCCTGCTCACCAGGTGCCTCAGCATCGCCGGCGGCACCACCCAGGTCCTGATGAACCTCGCAGGCGAACGGATCCTCGGCCTACCCAGGGAGAGTTGATGGATTTCAGCCTCGACGACACCCAGCAGGAGATCGCGCGGCTCGCCGCCGACGTGCTGGGCAGGGAGGGTGAGACGCCCTGGAAAGCGCTGGGGGAGGCGGGTTTGCTGGCCCTCGCCGTTCCGGAACGCCTGGGCGGCCACGGCCTCGGCGTGCTGGAGACGGCACTGCTGCTCACCGAGGTCGGCCGCAAAGCCGTGGACGTGCCCGCCTTCGCCACCCTCGCGCTCGGCGTGCTGCCGATCGTGCGGCACGGCACCCACGACCAGCAGGACGAACTGCTGCCGCTGGTCACCGAGCAGCACGCGGTGCTGACGGCCGCACTCAGCGAACCCTCGAACCCGCTGCCGGCGACACCGTCCACCAGGGCCGATCCCGACGGCACCGGGCTCACCGGCGTGAAGATCAACGTGCCGCGCGCCGCCGAAGCCGCCCGCATCCTCGTCACGGCGACGACGGACGACGGTCCCGTGGTCGTGGTCGTGGACCCCGCCCAGCCGGGGGTGTCCACAACGGACAACGCCGTGCGCCTCGACGACGCCGTGGGCGAGGTGCTGGGTCCCGCGAGCGACGCACCGGCGGGGCTCCGGCGGTCGGCGCTGGCCGGTGCCTGCGCGGTCGGGGACGGCGTGCTGGCCGGAGCCCTCGACCTCACCGTCAAGCACGTCGGCACCCGGCACCAGTTCGGCAAACCGCTCTCGACGTTCCAAGCGGTCGCTGGTCAGGTCGCCGACGTCTACGTCGCCGCCAGAACCCTGCACCTCGCCACGCTCACCGCGTGCTGGAGCCTCGACAGCCCCGACCAGAACAGCCCCGACCAGAACAGCCCCGACCAGAACAGCCCCGACCAGAACAGCCCCGGCCAGAACAGCGCCGACCAGAACAGCGCCGACCTCGACACCGCCGCCTACTGGCTCGCGGCCGAGGCGCTCCCGGCCGTGCACACGTGCCACCACCTGCACGGCGGCCTGGGGCTCGACATCACCTACCCGATGCACAGGTACTACGGCCTGGCCAAGGAGCTGACGAGGTTCGTCGGCGGAGCGGAGCACCGGTTGGGGCAGATCGATGTTCATTGACCTCACGACCGGGCAGCGCAGGCTGCGCGACGAGCTGCGCGAGTACTTCGCCACCGTGATGTCGCAGCAGGAACGCGACGCCATGCTCACCGAACGGCACGGCACCGTCTACCGCGACCTGGTGCGCAGGCTCGGCACCGACGGCTGGCTCGGCGTCGGCTGGCCCACCGAGTACGGCGGGCGCGGGTTCGGCGAGGTCGAACAGCAGATCTTCGTCAACGAAGCCGCCCGCGCCGACGTGCCGTTGCCGTACGTGACGCTGCAGACCGTCGGACCGACGCTGCAACGCTACGGAACCCAGGAGCAGAAGGACTTCTTCCTCCCGCGCATCCTCAAGGGCGACCTGCACTTCGCCATCGGCTACACCGAACCCGAGGCCGGCACCGACCTCGCGGCGCTCAAGACCAGGGCCGTCAGACAAGACGACCACTACGTCGTCAACGGCCAGAAGATCTTCACCACCGGTGGCCACGATGCCGACTATGTGTGGCTGGCGGTCCGCACCGGCAAGCCCGAAGAGCGCCACAAGGGCATCACCATCCTGATCGCCGACACCGAAGACCCCGGCTACTCCTGGACGCCGATCATCACCTGCGACGGCGCGCACCACGTCAACGCGACCTACTACAGCGACGTGAAGGTGCCGGCCGGCATGCGGGTCGGCGAGGAGAACAAGGGCTGGCGGCTGATCACCACCCAGCTCAACCACGAGCGCGTGATGCTCGGCCCGTCCGGCCGGATCGGCGCGCAGCTGGAACGCGTGCTCGACTGGGCGCGGCAACGCGACCTGCTCGCTGAACCCGACGTGCACCGGGCGTTGGCCGAGGTCAAGGTCGTGCACCGGGTGAACGAGCTGCTCAACTGGCAGGTCGCCGCGCAGGAGGTGGAGGTCGCGGACGCCTCCGCCACCAAGGTCTTCGCCGCCGACCGCACCCAACGCGTCGGCCGTCTGCTCGAAGAGGTCGTGAGCCGCCACGGCGACCCGGCCGAACCGGAGACCGCTGAACTCACCCGCTGGCTCGACGTCCAGGCCAGGCGCAACCTCGTGCTGACCTTCGGCGGCGGTGTGAACGAGGTGCAGAAGGAACTGATCGCGTCCATCGGGCTGGGACTACCGAGGGTGGTGCGGTGACCGACATCGAAAAAGCCGCGGCCAAGATCGCGGAACAGGGTGAGTGCGCACCGCGGCTCGCCCGCGACCCGGTGAACCTGCCGATGATCCGCAACTGGCTGGAGGCCATCGGCGACGAGCACCCCGGCTACACCGAGGTTGCGCCACCGGCCATGGTGCAGGTGTGGACGATGGCCGGTCTGCACGGTCAGCGCACCCTGGACGACCCGCTCGGCGCGATGATGCGGATCCTCGACGAGGCCGGGTTCACCTCGGTCGTCGCCACGAACAGCGACCAGACCTACCACCGCTACCTCGAGGTCGGCGAACAGCTCGCGGTGACGACCCGGCTGGAGGACGTGACCGGGCCGAAGAAGACCGCGCTGGGCGAGGGCTGGTTCGTCACCACCCGCAGCACCTGGTACGTCGGCGACGAGCCGGTCGCCGAGATGCGCTTCCGGGTCCTGAAGTTCCGCCCGGCCGAGAAGCCCGCAGCAACACAGGAAGCACCGAAAGCGCAGGCCATCCGGCCGTCGGTCAACAGGGACACCGAGTACTTCTGGGAAGGCACCAAGCAGGGTGAGCTGCGCATCCAGCGGTGCGGCGGCTGCGGCCTGCTCCGGCACCCACCCGGCCCGATGTGCCCGGAATGCGGTGCCACGAAACCGAAGTACCTGGTCTCGGACGGCCGCGGGATCGTCTACAGCTACGTCGTGCACCACCACCCGCAGGTGCCCGGCAAGCAGACCCCGTTCGTGATCGCGCTGGTCGAGCTGGACGAGGGCGTGCGGATGCTCGGCGAGCTCGACGGCGAACCCGGCGTCGGGCTGCCCGTCGAGGTCGTGTTCACCGAGGTCGACGACGACCTGACGATGTTCGGCTGGAGGCCCCGTGCGGATCGGTGATTCCCTGCCGGAGTGGCACGTGGAGGCCACGCCGACGTTCGTGATCAGCACCGCGCTCGCGACCCGCGACTTCCAGGACGTGCACCACGACCGCGACCTCGCGGTCCAGCGCGGCTCGAAGGACATCTTCATCAACATCCTCACCACCACCGGCCTGGTCCAGCGCTACGTCACCGACTGGGCTGGCACGGAGGCGTTGGTGCGCCAGATCAACATCAAGCTCGGCGCCCCCTGCTACGCCTACGACACGCTCAAGTTCTTCGGTCAGGTGCTGGAACGCGAGGACAACGACCTGCTGATCGAGGTCGTCGGCCGCACCGACCACGGCGACCACGTCACCGGCACGGTCAAGATCGAGGTGCCCGCATGAACGCCGCGATCGCCGGCATCGGCGCGACCGAGTTCTCCAAGGAGTCCGGCCGCAGTGAGCTCCAGCTCGCCGCCGAGGCCACCAGGGCCGCTCTCGCCGACGCCGGCCTCGAACCGTCCGATGTGGACGGCCTTGTCAGCTTCACCATGGACACCAACGCCGAGATCGCCGTCGCCCGCGAGCTCGGCATCCCGGAGCTGACGTTCTTCAGCCGCGTCCACTACGGCGGCGGCGCGGCCTGCGCGACCGTCCAGCAGGCCGCGATGGCCGTCGAGACCGGCATGGCACAGGTCGTCGTCTGCTACCGGGCGTTCAACGAACGCTCCGGCCACCGGTTCGGCCAGGTCCAGACCGCGGCCGCGGCGAACATCGACAACAGCTGGTCCTACCCGATGGGCCTGGGCACCCCGGCCGCGATGGTCGCCATGTTCGCCCGCCGGTACATGCACTCCTACGGCGCCACGTCCGAAGACTTCGGCCGAGTCGCTGTCATCGACCGCAAGCACGCCGCCACAAACCCGAACGCCTGGTTCCACAACCGGCCGATCACGCTGGACGACCACCAGTCGTCCCGCTGGATCGCCGAGCCGCTGAGGCTGCTGGACTGCTGCCAGGAGAGCGACGGGGGAGTGGCGGTCGTCGTCACCTCCGCCGAACGCGCCCGCGACCTGAAGCACAAGCCCGTGCTGGTCAAGGCCGCCGCCCAGGGCAGCGGCACCGACCAGTTCACGATGACCAGCTACTACCGCGACGACCTGACCGGCCTGCCGGAGATGGGCGTGGTGGCGCGGCAGCTGTGGCAGCGGTCGGGCATCGGTCCGTCCGATGTGGACGTGGCCGTGCTCTACGACCACTTCACCCCGTTCGTGCTGGTCCAGCTGGAGGAGCTCGGGTTCTGCGGCAAGGGCGAGGCGAAGGACTTCGTGGCGTCCGGTGCGCTGGAACTGGACGGGTCGCTGCCGCTCAACCCGCACGGCGGCCAGCTCGGCGAGGCCTACCTGCACGGCATGAACGGCATCGCCGAGGGCGTGCGGCAGGTCCGCGGCACTGCGGTGAACCAGGTCGAGCGGGTCGACAACGTCCTGGTCACCGCCGGTACGGGCGTCCCGACGAGCGGCTTAGTCCTGGGTCACTAACACGGCGTCCGCGAGCACGGGACGGTCCCCGGCCGAGGTGGTCAGCACCAGCCGGGACCCGTCCCGCCACACCCGCGTCCGCAACGTCTCACCGGGGAACACCACACCGGCGAACTTCGCGCCGAACGACACCACCTGCTCCGGCCCGTCGAGCAGTGCGTCGACCACCGCCTTGCACACCACGCCGTACGTGCACAGGCCGTGCAGGATCGGCTGGTCGAACCCCGCCCTCCGCGCGAACTCCGGATCGGCGTGCAACGGGTTCCGGTCCCCGCACAACCGGTACAGGTAGGCCTGCTGCGGCAGCGTCGGCGTCTCGATCACCGCGTCCGGCTCGCGGTCCGGCAGCTCGACGCGGTTCGACGGCCCGCGCTCACCACCGAACCCGCCCTCACCACGCGCGAAGATGCTGGACCTGGTCGTGTGGAGCGCGGTCCCGTCCGCAGTGACCGCGGTGGACTCCTGCACGACCACGGCGGCCTTGCCCTTGTCCCACACGTCGGTGATCCGCGTCCGCAGCACCGCCTCGCCGTCCGCCGGGATCGGTCCGTGCACGGTGATCTCCTGCGTGCCGTGCAGCACCTTCGCGAGGTCGATGTCGATGCCGGGGAACGACACGGCGGGCGGCGCGGTCTCGTGGAACCGCGGCGCCACGACCCCGAACGTCGGCAGCACCGACAGGCCCTCCTCGTAGACGTACCGGAGTTCTGTCGCGCCCAGCGCCAGGTGGTAGAGCAGCACGTCGGACGACGACCAGGAGAACGTGAGCTCTGGCAGTTCCGCCCCCACGGCGACATCCGGATCGATCGGCATCAGCAGCCCTTCACTCGTAGGTGATCTTCACCGTGTCGGTGACCGGAACCGACTGGCACGCCAGCACGATGCCGTCGGCGATGTCCTCGGGGTCGAGCACGTCGTTGTCGAGCATCTTGACCTCGCCCTCGACCAGCCGGCACGCGCACGCGCTGCACGCTCCCTCCCGACAGGAGAACGGCGCGTCGAGCCCTTTGTCCAGCAACAGGTCCAGCAGCTTCGTGCGGGCGGGCCAGGCGAACCGGTGCGTCTCACCGTCGAGCGACACCTCGACCTGCGCGTCCGGCCGTTCGTCAACCACGGCGACGACCTCAGTGAACGGATCACTCGACAACGACACGAACTTCTCGACGTGCACCACCGGAACATCGTGCAACGCCTTCCGCGCGGCCTCCATGAACGGCGCCGGCCCGCACACGAACGCCTCGTCGCAGTCCCGCACGAACGCCCGCAACCCGTGCGGCAACCCCTGCACCGACTCCAGCCAGTGCACGACCGTCAGGCGATCCGGGAACTCACGGGCCAACCGGTCCAGCTCGCGAGCGAAGATCACCGAGGACTCGTCCCGGTTGGCGTAGAACAGGAACACCGACCCGGTCCCGCCGGACAGCACCGCCCGGACGATCGACATCACCGGCGTGATCCCGCTGCCCGCCGCGAACGCCAGCAACGACGAGTCGAGCGAGCGAGGCGTGAACACCCCGGCCGGCGCCAGCACGTCCAGCTCCGTCCCGGCCGTCACTTCGGAGCACATCCACACCGAGCCGTACCCGTCCGGCGTCCGCTTGACCGTGATCCGCAACGGCTCACCGGGCGCGCTCGACAGCGAGTAGCACCGCGCCACCTCACCGGCCCGCACGGTCAGGAACTGCCCGGGACGGGGTGAGAAGTCCGCGCCGGACAGCACGAACGAGCGCGCGTCCGCCGTCTCCTCGATGACCGACTCGACGCGCAACCGGTGCACCTCAGCCATCGGCGACCTCCACCGTCCCGTCCCGCACGGCCTTCTCGATGCCGTCCCGCAACCGCAGGCACGTCCGCACCAACGGTGCCCGCGGTCCCAGCTCCGGGCACACGCTGGTGTCCGCCAGCCACTGCACGCTGGTGTGCTGCGGGCTGTTCTTCTTGACCAGCACCCGGTTGCCGCAGTCGCACGTCACCGGCACCATGCCACCGGACAGGAACTCCCGCAGCTCGCTCATGAGCTCGTCGCCTCCTGCTGCCGGGCCAGGTTCCCGGCGACCTCCTTCTCCCACACCTCGACCGCCCGGCTCGTGTCGACCTCGAACTCGAACCGCCGGACCATGTCGTCGGTGACGTCCTCGACGTCCACGTAGAACTGCTCGTACCAGCGCCGCAGCTGGTAGACCGGCCCGTCCTCCTCGCACAGCAACGGGTTGTCGATCCGCGTCTTGTTCTGCCAGATCTCCACGTCCTGCAGGAACCCGGCGCCGATGCCGCGCGCGAACTTGCGGGCGATCTTGTCCGCGTGCTCGTCGGAGACACCCGGCAGCTTCTTCACGATCGCGCCCCACTGCAGCTTGAACGAGTTCGGCGTGATCGGGTAGTGGCAGTTGATCAGCACCGTCTCGATCTCGATGCCCTTGTAGTCGTTCCACAGGTAGTCGATCATGTACGACGGCCCGTAGTACGAGGCCTCCGAGCGCACCTCGACGTCACCGGTGTAGTTCGACGCCATCGCCACGTCCGGCCGGCCCCGCGTGGTGAGGTACTGCGAGGCGATGTGGCCCTCCATCACGTTCTTGAAGTACGTCGGGAACGCGAAGTGGATGTAGAAGAAATGGGCCATGTCGACGACGTTGTCGATGATCTCGCGGCAGTTCGCGTTGTCGATCACGACCGAGTCCCACGTCCAGTTGCTCCACTCGCCGCTGAACGCCTGCTCGATCCGCGGGATCGTCACGTCCTCGGGCGGCGGGTTGCCCTGCGGGTCGTTCCACACGAACAGCTGCTTGTTCTCCTCCAGCGTCACCCACGACCGGGTGCGGGCTCGCAGTGGAACCCGCTTGGCGTAGGGGATCTCGACGCACCGGCCGTTGCCCGCCCAGCGCCAGTCGTGGAACGGGCACGCGATGTTGTTGCCCTTCACCGTGCCCTGCGTGAGGTCGCCACCCATGTGCCGGCAGTACCCGTCGAGCACGTTGAGCTTGCCGTCCTCGCCCTGGAACACCACGAGCTTGGTGCCGAACGCCTTGATCGCGTGAGGCTGCCCGTCGCGGAAGCTGTCGGCGAGACCCAGGCAGTGCCAGCCGCGCGCGAACCGTGCGGGAGGCGCGCCGGTGTCGATGGAACGCACGGAGTCCTGCGTCATCACTTGCCTCCACGATGATTGTGGTCGGAGATGTCGAGTCCGGCGAGGTACCCGAAGGTCATCGCCGGTCCGAGGGTGGCTCCGGCACCCGCGTAGGTGTGGCCCATGACGGACGCGCTCGTGTTGCCGGCCGCGTACAGGCCGTCGATCACCGAACCGTCCTCGCGCAGCACCCGTGCGGTCGCGTCGGTGCGCAGGCCGCCCTTGGTGCCCAGGTCGCCGGGGACGATCCTGGCCGCGTAGAACGGTGGCTTGAGCAGCGGCGCGAGGCATGGGTTCGGGCGGACCCGGGGGTCGCCGTAGTAGCGGTCGTACGCGCTGTCGCCGCAGTGGAATTCGGGGTCCGTGCCGTTGAAGGTGTTGAACCGCTCGACCGTCGCGACCAGCTCGGGCAGGTTCGCCCGATCGGCCAGTTCGGCCAGGGTGGGCGCGGAGAGCACGACCTCGTTCCAGCGCCGGGGGAGCGGGCGGCGTGGCGGGAAGCCGGCGAACGGGTAGCGGTTGCGGTAGGTCTGGTCGAACACGAGCCAGGTCTCGCCGGTCATCGCCTTGACCACGTCGATGTAGGGCGCCGCCTCGTTGACGAACCGCCGCCCGGACGCGTCGACCAGCACACACCCCGGCAACGCGCGTTCAGCGAGCAGGAAGAACGGGCCGCGCGGCAACGGGACCGTCGGTCCCCACCACGCGTCGTCCATCAACCCGACCGCCGCGCCGGCACGCAACCCGGCCTCGATGCCGTCACCTGTGTTGGCCTGCGCGCCGACCGTCCACTCCGTACCGATGTCCTGGTGCTGTTTGCGCAGCTGCTCGTTGTTCTCGAACCCGCCGGACGCGAGCACGACGTGCGGCGCCTGGACCAGCTCGTCACCGATCCGGATCCCGGCGACACGGCCGTTCTCGAAGTGCAGGTCGGTGAACGCGGTGTTGAGCCTGACCTCGACGTTCAACGCCGCCAGGCCGGCACGCAGTCCCGCCGCCAGCGCCTGGCCCATTGCCAGCATTCGTCCCGGCTTGAACCGCTGGGCGAACAGCTTGGCGGCGGTCAGCGCCCCGCGCGGATGGCGAGCGGCGAGCGTGAGCCACCTGTAGTCGACCTGGGTGATCACGATTCCGGCCGGTGTCGGCACGTACGGCGGCTCCAGGTGCTTGAGCTCGGCACCGAGGACGTCCGCCTTCATCGGCACGGGCTCGATAGAACGCCCCTGGGGCCGCCCGCCGGGCGCCTCCGGGTAGTAGTCGGGATAACCGCGCACCCAGCGGAACCGCAACGGCGTGTGGGCGCACACGAACCCGAGCATCGCCGGCCCGGCGTCGAGGAACGCCTCCCGCAGCTCGGCCGGCACGTCCCCGGCGATGTGCGCGAGGTAGGCGGAGGCGTTCTCCGGCGTGTCCCGCACACCCGCCTGCGCGAGGACGGGGTTGTTCGGCACCCAGATGCCTCCGCCGGACCGGGCGGTGGAGCCACCGAAGTGCGCCGCCTTCTCGACGACGAGGGTGCGCAGCCCCCGCTGGGCCGTGCACAGGGCGGCGGTCATGCCTGCCGCGCCGCTGCCGACGACGATCACGTCGTACATCCGCACCTCCCGGAGTCCAGACTAGAACAGGTTATAGTTCTGGGCGGTTTGGCGCTATGGTGTAGGAGTTCCAGGCGGTTCCACTCACCGAGAACGTGTTCCGGGAGGGTTGCGTGGAGGTCACCGCTGACGTGGTCGTCATCGGCTTCGGTGCCGCCGGCGCGTGCGCCGCGCTCGAAGCCGCGGCGGCCGGTGCGTCGGTGGTGGTCCTGGACCGGTTCGCCGGTGGAGGTGCGACGGCGTTGTCCGGCGGGATCGTCTACGCCGGTGGCGGGACCCGGCAGCAGGTGGAGGCCGGGGTCGCCGACACGCCGGAGGCGATGTACGCGTACCTGAAGCACGAGGTGCGGGACGCGGTGTCGGACGAGACGCTGCGCCGGTTCTGCCAGGACAGCGCGAAGACGCTGGCCTGGCTGGAGGACCAGGGCGTGCCGTTCGACGCGCGGCTGTGCCCGTTCAAGACCTCGTACCCGACCGACGACTACTACCTCTACCACTCCGGCAGCGAGACGGCCTGGCCCGACCCGGCGCCGCGCGGGCACCGGACCAGGGCGAAGGGCACGTCCGGCCGGGTCTTCTTCGCGCGCTTGGCCGAGGCGACCCGGCGTGCGGGCGTGCGGGTCATGACGCAGACGCGGGCCGTCGACCTCGTCGTTGCCGATCGGGTGACCGGCGTGCGGTGCCGGACGTTGATCGGCCTGCCGAAAGCGCTGCACAGGGCGTTGTCGAAGGCCGCGGCCAAGCCGTGGCTGTACTTCCCGCCGCTCGGACGGGCGCTGCACCGGGTGGCCGCGGTCGTGGAACGCCGGTGCGGCCAGGAGCTGACCGTGCACGCCGGCCGTGGCGTGATCATCACGGCCGGTGGGTTCATCGCGAACCGCACGATGGTCCGCGAACACGCCCCGGCGCACCGCGGTGGTCTCGCGCTCGGCACACCGGGCGACGACGGCAGCGGCATCCGGCTCGGCATCGCGGCGGGAGGCACGACCGACCGGCTGGACAAGGTCTCGGTGTGGCGGTTCGTCACGCCGCCCAGCGCGTTGCAGCGCGGGATCCTCGTCGACGTCGACGGGCAGCCGTTCGGGGACGCCACCCGGTACGGCGCCGCGATCGGTGACGAGATCATCAAGCGCGACGGCAAGGCGTGGCTGCTCATCGACGACGACACGCTGACCGTCGCGAAGGCCCAGGTGCCGACGCAGACGGCGGCGTTCCAGCGCTTCCAGGCCCGCTACCTGCTGTCCAAAGGGCTTGTCACCGCGCCCACGCTCGAAGCCGTCGCCGAGAAGGCCGGGATCAGAGCGCCGCAGGTCGAACCGTTCGGCCGCCCGCCCTACTCGCTGATCAACGTCTCGGTGAGGGCTGGGTTCGGCTACCCGTGCCCGATGCTCACCCTCGGCGGCCTGGTGGTCGACGAGGAGACCGGTGCGGTGCAGGGGGTTTCCGGCCTGTACGCGGCGGGCCGTTCGGCGGTCGGGGTGTGCTCGGAGTCGTACGTCAGCGGGCTCGCGCTCGCCGACTGCGTCTTCTCGGGCCGCCGCGCCGGCCAACACGTGGCGAAGGAGGTCCGGTGCTGACGATGGAGAAGAGGGCGGCCGCCGCACAGTTGCTGCGCACCGCCGAACGCGACCGCGTGCCGATCAAACCGCTGGTCGAGCTGTATCCCGAGATTGACGTGGTGGACGCCTACGAGATCCAGCTGCTCAACGTCCGGCACCGCAACCGCGACGTCATCGGCCACAAGGTCGGGCTGTCGTCGCTGGCGATGCAGCAGATGATGGGCGTGGACGAACCGGACTACGGCCACCTGCTCGACGACATGCAGCTGCACGGCATCGCGGACGCCTCGGCGTACCTGTTCCCGCGGGTCGAGGTGGAGATCGCGTTCCTGCTCAGCCAGGACCTGCCCGGTGAGGGCTGCACGGTCGAGGACGTGCTCGCGGCAACGGAGTTCGTGGCGCCCGCGATCGAGCTGATCGACAGCCGGATCGCCGACTGGCGGATCAAGCTCCCGGACACCATCGCCGACAACGCCTCCTCCGCGGCGTTCGTGCTGGGCGACGACCGCGTCCGGCCGTCCGATGTGGACATCCGCGGTGTCGAGGCCACGTTGACGCGCAACGGTGAGGTCGTCGCCACCGGCCGCGGGGACGCGGTGCTGGGTGATCCGGCGATCGCGGTGGCGTGGCTCGCGCAGAAGGTGGCCACGTTCGGCGTCCGGCTGCTGGCCGGCGACATCGTGCTGCCCGGCTCGTGCACGCGGGCGTTCGACGCGCGGCCGGGTGACGAGTTCCGCGCCGAGTTCGCCGGACTCGGTTCTGTCGACCTGAAGTTCGATTGAGGTGAACGGGTGAAGGCGGCCATCGTCGGGTCCGGCAACATCGGCACCGACCTGCTCTACAAGCTCCTGCGCTCGCCGGTGCTGGAACCGCGCTGGATGGTGGGCATCGACCCCGCGAGTGAGGGGTTGCGCCGGGCGCGCGAGGCGGGTCTGGAGACCACGGTCGAGGGCGTGGACTGGTTGCTGCGCCAGGACGAGCTGCCCGACGTCGTGTTCGAGGCGACCTCGGCGGCGGTGCACCGGGCCAACGCCCCGCGCTACGCCGAGGCCGGCATCCGGGCCGTCGACCTGACGCCCGCCGCGATCGGGCCGCACGTGGTGCCGCCGGTCAACCTGCGCGAACACCTCGACGCACCGAACGTCAACCTGATCACCTGCGGCGGGCAGGCCACGATCCCGATGGTGCACGCGGTGGCGCGGGTGGTCCCGGTGTCGTACGCGGAGATCGTCGCCAGCGTGGCGTCGGTGTCGGCGGGACCGGGCACGCGGGCGAACATCGACGAGTTCACCCGCACCACCAGCCGCGGCATCGAGACGATCGGCGGAGCGGGACGCGGCAAGGCGATCATCGTGCTGAACCCGGCCGACCCGCCGATGATCATGCGCGACACGATCTTCTGCGCGATCCCCGAGGACACCGATCCCGATCCGATCACCGACTCGATCGCGCGGATGGAGACGGACATCCGCGCGTACGTCCCGGGTTTCCGGCTGCTGCGCGAACCGCAGTACGACCCCGGCCGGGTGGCGATCTTCGTGGAGGTCGCGGGAGCCGGTGACTTCCTGCCGGAGTACGCCGGGAACCTCGACATCATGACGGCCGCCGCGACCAAGGTGGGGGAGGAGATCGCCGATGCAGTTGCGGCTGACCGACACGTCTCTGCGTGACGGCTCGCACCACAAGCGCCACCAGTTCACGGTCGACGACGTGCGCTCGATCGTCGGCGCCCTGGACGACGCCGGGGTGCCGGTGATCGAGGTGACGCACGGCGACGGGCTGGGCGGGTCGTCGTTCACCTACGGCTTCAGCCACACGCCGGAGCAGGAGCTGATCAAGACCGCGGTGGCGACGACGCGGCGGGCCAAGATCGCCGTGCTGATGCTGCCGGGTGTCGGGGTGAAGGACGACATCCTGGTGTCGCAGGACAACGGCGCGTCGATCGTCCGGATCGCCACGCACTGCACCGAAGCCGACGTCTCGGTGCAGCACTTCCAGCTCGCCCGTGAGCGCGGCCTGGAGACCGTCGGGTTCCTGATGATGGCGCACTCGCAGCCGCCGGAGGCGTTGGCGCGTCAGGCGAGGATCATGGCCGACGCCGGGTGCCAATGCGTGTACGTGGTCGACTCGGCCGGTGCGTTGGTGCTGGAACAGGTGTCCGACCGGGTGGCCGCGCTGGTGGCGGAACTGGGTGATGACGCCCAGGTCGGGTTCCACGGGCACGAGAACCTCGGGCTGAGCGTCGCGAACTCGGTCGCCGCGGCACGGGCAGGCGCCCAGCAGATCGACGGCAGCGTGCGCGGGTTCGGCGCGGGAGCGGGGAACACGCCGCTGGAGGCGTTCGTCGGCGTGTGCGACAAGCTCGGCTTCGAGACCGGAGTCGACTTCTTCAAGATCGTCGACGCGGCCGAGGACGTCGTGCGGCCGGTGATGCCCGAGGAGTGCCTGCTCGACCGGATGGCGCTGATGATGGGCTACGCGGGCGTCTACTCCAGCTTCCTCAAACACGCTTACACACAGGCGAAGCGCTACGGCGTGTCCGGCGCCGAGCTGCTCGTGCGCGCGGGCGAACGCAAGCTCGTCGGCGGGCAGGAGGACCAGCTGATCGACATCGCACTGGAGCTGAGCAGGGAGGAGGTCCGATGAGCGAGGAGATCCTCGGCAAGGTGCGGGAGCTGCTGCCGGTGCTGCGGGACCGCGCGGCGGAGGCGGAGGTGCTGCGCAAGGTGCCGCCGGAGTCGGTGAAGGCGTTGCAGGAGACCGGGTTCTTCCGGATGCTGCAGCCGGTCCGCTACGGCGGGTACGAGACGCACCCGCTCGCGTTCTACACCGCGGTGAAGCTGATCGCGAGCGCCTGCGGGTCGACCGGCTGGGTCGCGTCCGTGCTGGGCGTGCACCCGTGGCACGTCGGGCTGTTCGACGTGCGGGCGCAGGACGAGGTGTTCGGCGACGACCAGGACACCCGGATCTCCTCCTCCTACGCGCCGACGGGCCGGGCGACCGCGGTCGAGGGCGGGTTCCGGTTCAGCGGCAAGTGGAGCTTCTCCTCCGGCTGCGACCACGCCACGTGGGTGCTGCTCGGCGGGCTGGTGATGAACGACGAGGGCAAACCCGTCGACTTCCGCACGTTCCTGCTGCCGATCGCCGACTACACGATCAACGACGTCTGGGACACGGTCGGCCTGCGCGGCACGGGCAGCAACGACATCGTGGTGTCGGACGTGTTCGTGCCCGAGCACCGGACGCTCAGCATGGCGCACACCGCGCGCTGCAGGTGTCCTGGTCAAGCGGTCAACCCCGGCCCGTTGTTCCGCATGCCCTACGGGACGGTCCACCCGTACGCGATCACCGCGCCGATGATCGGCATGGCGGCGGGCGCGTACGAGCTGCACGTCAACGCGACCCGCGAGCGCGTCCGGGCCGCCTACCTGGGCGAGAAAGCGGTCGACGACCCGTTCGCGCAGGTGCGGATCGCCATCGCGGCCAACGACATCGACACCGCGTGGTGGCAGCTCGAGAAGGACATCAACGACGAGTGGGAGCACGCCGTCGCCGAGACCAAGATCCCGGTCGAGCTGCGGTTGCGGGCGCGCAGGGACCAGGTGCTCGGCAGCGCGCGGGCGATCTCCGCGATCGACCGGCTCTTCGAGAGCGCGGGCGGCAAGGCGATCAACGCAGACCTGCCGTTGCCGCGGTTCTGGCGTGACGCCCACGCCGCACGGGTGCACGCGGCCAACGACCCGGAGCGCTCGCTGGTGATGTTCGGCAAGAACGAGCTCGGCATCCCGGTCCGCGACGGTCTGTTCTAGAGGGGTAGCGATGGTTCGGTTGCACTACCACGAGGCCGGCGCCGACCACGCCGAGACGCTGGTGCTGCTGCACGGCGGCGGGCCGGGCGCGTCGGCGATGAGCAACTTCGGGCGCAACATCCCGGTGCTCGCCAAGTCGTTCCGGGTGCTGGCGGTGGACCAGCCGGGGTTCGGCGAGTCGGACAAGCCGACCGAGCACGGCCAGTACTTCACCTACGCGGCCGAGGCGTTGCGCGGGCTGCTCGACTCGCTGGGGGTGGAGAAGGCGCACATCCTGGGCAACTCGCTCGGCGGCGGGACGGCCGTGCGGTTCGCGTTGGACAACCCGAAACGCACAGGGCGCCTCGTGCTGATGGGGCCGGGTGGGTTGTCGCTCAACGTCTTCGCACCCGATCCGACCGAGGGTGTGCGCAAGCTCAGCGCGTTCGCCAGGGAACCCTCGCGGGAGAAGATCGCGGAGTTCCTGCGGATCATGGTGTTCGACCAGTCGTTGATCACCGACGAGCTGATTGACGAACGGTTCGCGGCTGCCTCCCGGCCGGAGTCGTTGCAGGCCATGATCGCGATGGGCAAGTCGTTCTCCGGCCCGGACTTCGAGCAGGGGATGCTCTGGCGCGAGGCCTACAAGCTGCGCCAGCGCGTGCTGCTGGTGTGGGGCCGGGAGGACCGGGTCAACCCGCTCGACGGCGCGCTGGTCGCGTTGAAGCTGATCCAACGCGCCCAGCTGCACGTGTTCGGCGGGTGCGGGCACTGGGCGCAGCTGGAGAAGTTCGACGAGTTCAACCGGCTCGCAACCGATTTCCTGCTTGGCTGACTTCCTTGCGGAGGCGTGATGGGCATCCGATCGCTGGGCTACCTGCGGATCGAGGCCACCGACATCGGCCGGTGGCGCGAGTTCGGGCTGAAGGTGCTCGGGCTGGTGGAGGGCAAGGGGTCCACCGAGGGCGCGCTGTACTTCCGGATGGACGACTTCCCGGCCCGGCTGGTGATCGTGCCCGGTGAGGCGGACCGGTTGCTCGCCTCGGGCTGGGAGGTCGCGACCGAGGCCGAGCTGGACGAGGTGGCGAAACGCCTGGCGTCCGCGGGAGTGGCGGTCGTCGAGGGCACGGCTTCCGAGCTCGCCGAACGCCGGGTGAACGGACTGGTCAAGTTCGAGGACCCGTCCGGCAACACGCTGGAGGTGTTCCACGGGGCGGCTTTGGAGCACCGGCGGGTGGTGTCGCCGTACGGGCACCGGTTCGTGACCGAGGACCAGGGGCTCGGCCACGTCGTGTTGTCCACTTCGGACGACGAGGCCGCGTTGCACTTCTACCGCGACGTGCTCGGGTTCCGGCTGCGCGACTCGATGCGGCTGCCCCCGCAGTTCGTCGGCAGGCCCGCTGACGGGCCGCCCGCGTGGCTGCGGTTCTTCGGCTGCAACCCGCGCCACCACAGCCTCGCGTTCCTGCCGATGCCGACGCCGTCCGGGATCGTGCACCTGATGATCGAGGTGGAGGACACCGACGACGTGGGCCTGACGCTGGACCGGGCGTTGCGGCGCAAGGTGCCGATGTCGGCGACCCTGGGGCGGCACGTCAACGACCTGATGCTGTCCTTTTACATGAAGACACCCGGTGGGTTCGACGTCGAGTTCGGCTGCGAGGGACGACAGGTGTCCGACGAGGACTGGATCGCACGCGAGAGCACGGCGGTGAGCTTGTGGGGACACGACTTCAGCGTGGGGCACCAGGGGTGATGCGGTTCCGGTCGGTGCTCGGGCACTTCTGCACCGGCGTGACCGTGGTGACCGGGATGTCCGGAGGCGGACCGGTGGGGTTCGCCTGCCAGTCGTTCGCGGCGTTGTCACTGGACCCGCCGCTCGTGCTGTTCTGTCCACAGCGGACCTCGGGCAGCTGGGCGGCGATGTCCTCGGCCGGCGCGTTCTGCGTGAACGTGCTCGCCGAGGACCAGCGGGACCTGTCGGCGGTGTTCGGCCGGGCAGGGGCGGACAAGTTCGCCGGCGTCTCGTGGTCCCCGTCGAGCACCGGGGCACCGGTGCTCGACGGGGCGCTGACCTGGGTCGACTGCCGGGTCACGACCGTGCACGAGGCGGGCGACCACTTCGTGGTGATCGGCGAGGTCGTCGAGCTCGGCCCGGAACGCGACGCCCGGCCGTTGCTGTTCTACCGCGGCCGGTACGCCGCGCAGGCCGACCTCGACCCGCGCGGGTGGTCCGGCGAGGTGCTCGACACCCTGCTGACCTGGCAGCGCCAGTCAGAGTGGAGCTGACGCGGTGATCCGCCAGGTCGCGGTCGGGAAGCTGACCTCGCCGTCGTGCACGTACTCGTCGAACGCGCCGCGCACCCGGTCGAGGATCCCGTCGCGCTCCGCCTCGGGTGCCTCCTTGAGCGCGCGGCTGACGGGACCCATGTTCTTCAGGTACGGCAGCAGCACCTCCTCGGGCAGCCTGGCGGTGCGGTCGATCGGCGTGACCTCGACGTTCGCCCACCCGGCGAGCACCTGGCGGACCCTGTCCGGGTCCGAGAGCGAGAACGGCCCCGGCCCGTCGGCGTCGCGCGCGGGTGCGTCGGGGTTGATCTCTGCGGCGACCCGGTCCCCGGTGAGCATGAACGGGTTCTCCTCCTGCGGGCGCCAGGTGACGAAGCACAGCTCACCGCCCGGCTCGGCCGCCCTGCGGAGGTTCTCGAAAGCCGCCTCCGGGTCGGCGAAGAACATGACCCCGAACCGCGAGACGATCAGGTCGAAGCTCCGGTCGAACGTGTGCGTCTGCGCGTCGGCCAGCAGGAACTCGGCCTTGCCGTGCTCCTTCGCCGCCGCGACCATCGACTCGGCGATGTCCACCCCGACGCACTCCGCCCCGGTGGCCTCGGCGATCGACCGCGTCACCCCGCCGGTCCCGCACCCGACGTCGAGCACGCGGGTGCGCGGCTTCTCGGTCGCCTTCTCGACCAGCAGTTCCTCGAACGGCCGCAGGATCTGGCCCACGGTGTCCTGCACCCGTGCCCAGCCCTGCCCCGACGTGTTCCACAGCGCCGCCTGCTCGGCGTTGACCTCTGACATGCTCCTACCGTCCTACTTCAAGTCGACTTGAGGTCAAGTGTCGTGGACGAGATCCCGATCGGCGAGGTGGTGCGCCGCTCCGGCGTGCCCGCCTCCACCCTGCGCTACTACGAGGAACGCGGCCTGATCACCTCGGTGGGCCGCCGCGGCATCACCCGCGTGTTCTCCGCGTCGGTGCTCGGCCAGCTCGCGCTCATCGCCGTGTGCCGCAACGTCGGCTTCTCGCTCGACGAGATCACGCAGATGCTGGCCCGCGACGTGTCGAACCTCGACCGCGCGATGCTGTCCGGCAAGGCCGACGAGCTGGACGCGATGATCACGCGGATGACGGTGATGCGCGACCAGCTCCGCCACGCCGCCGCCTGCCCCGCGCCCAGCCACGCGGAGTGCCCTACGTTCCAGCGGATGCTGCGCGAAGCCGGCCCAGGCGCGTGACGTGCTGCTGCGGGCTGCCGAACAGCTGCGCGCTGCCGTGGGCCCGCTTGAAGTAGAGGTGCGCGTCGTGCTCCCACGTGATCGCGATGCCGCCGTGCAGCTGGATCATCTCGGCGGCGATCTCCTGGAACGCCTCCGAGCAGTAGACCTTGGCCACCGCGGCGCCCACCTCGTCGGTGGCGGCCTCTGCGGCTGACCTGGCGGTTTCGGTCAGGGCGTGCAGGTCGGCCATGCGGTGCTTGAGGGCTTGGAACGAGCCGATCGGCTTGCCGAACTGGACGCGGGTCTTGGTGTGCTCGACGGTGAGCTCGAGGGCCCTTTGCGCTGCGCCGACCTGTTCCGCTGCCAGGGCGGCGAGGGCGATGTCGCGGATCTTGGGGTTCCACGGGCCGAGTTCTTGGCCTTGGGCGTTGTCGAGCCGGATGGTCGCGAGGTGGCGGGTGGGGTCCATGGTGGGGGTGTGCTCGCGGGTGACGCCGGGGTGGTGCGGGTCGACCTCGTGGACGGTTCCGTTTGCGACGACGAGGAGGATCTCGGCCAGGTCGCCGTCGAGGACGTAGCGGACGACGCTGTCGAGGGTGCCGCCCGCCGCCGCGCTGCCACGGTTCCCGGTGTCCGGCTCGTCCCAGGCCCACCCGAGTGCCGCCACCGCCCCGTCGGCGATCCGCGGCAGGAAGCGGGCGCACGCCTCCTCGTTGCCGGTGGCCAGCAACGCCTGGCTCGCCAGTGTCGACGACAGCAGCGGCGCGGGCGTGAGCGTGCGTCCGAGCTCCGCGAGCACCACGTGCGTTTCGGTGAGGCTCACGCCGAGCCCGCCGTACTCCTCCGGGATCGCCAGCCCTGCGATTCCCACTTCTCCGCAGAGCTTGGCCCACAACGCCGCGTCGTACCCGCCCGGTTCCTCGATCGCGGCCCGCACGTTCGAGTGCTTGGTCAGGAGCGCGCGCACTGAGTCCCGCAATGCGAGCTGTTCCGGTGTCACAACGCCTCCAACACGCGCGTCCGGTGGAACGAAAGGCTGCCCCACGCGCCGCGCAGGGCTCTGGTCAGCAGCAGGAACCGGCTCAGCTCGTACTCGGCGGTGTACCCGATCGCGCCGTGCACCTGCAGCGCGGTCCTCGCCGCTCGCCAGGCGGCCTCGGAGGCGGCGACCTTGGCAGCGGACACGTCCCTCGGGTCGGTGGTGACCGCCGCGCCGAAGACCAGCGGCCGGGCCAGTTCAAGTCCGATGAGGACGTTCGCGAGGTGGTGCTTGACCGCCTGGAACGAACCGATCGGCTTCCCGAACTGCGCCCGCGCCTTGGCATGGGCGGTGGTCAGCTCGAGCATCGCGCGGCCGAGGCCCAGGAGCTGAGCCGAACAGGCGAGCACGCCGAGGTCGAACGCCCGTGCCGCCGGGACACCGCTGGCGAGCACGGAGCCGCCGGTGAGCTCGACGAGGGGGCGGGCCGGGTCGAGCGAGGGGAGCGGGGAGAGAGGGATGGCCTCGCGCAGGATGGTGCCTTCGACGAGGTAATAGCGGTCGGCCTCGACGGCGTGGGGCGCGTGCCGCGGAAACGCCACGGACACAGTCCCGCCATCGATTCCAATCAAGCTGCCCGCACCGTCGCCCCCGACCAGCGCCGGCCACACCGCGTACGTCTCCACCACCGGCCCACCCACCGCGTGGTGCCCCAGCTCCTCGAACACCACCACCAGGTCCACCGGGTCGCAGACGTCCTCGACCCCCAGCGCCCCGAGGTCCCGCCTCCCGCCATCCAGGAACCCGTGCAGCACCCCGCCGAAGTCGACCTGCTCGGCCGAGAGCGCGAACCTCATCGCGGCAGCCCCAGGATCCGCTCGGCGATCACGTTGCGCTGGATCTCGTTGGTCCCCGCGTAGATCGGGCCCGACAGCGAGAACACCCACCCGTCCCGCCAGTCCGGCGCCACCTCGCCGAGGAGGTCCAGCGCCGTCTCGTGGATCGCGACGTCCAGCTCCGACCAGAACACCTTCGTCACGCTCACCTCCGGCCCCGACGGCGGCTGCTCAAGCGCGCCGAACGTGTGCAGCCGGTACGCCTGCGCCCCGATCCACGCGTCCACCACCCGTTCGCGCAACGCCGGGTCCGGCCGCGACCGGTACAACGAGACCAGCCGTGAGGCCGCAGCGCAGAACCGGCCCGGACTGCGCAACGTCAGCCCGCGCTCGCTGCTCGCGGTGCTCATCGCGACCCGCCACCCGTCGCCGACCTCGCCGAGCACGTCGCAGTCCGGCACGAACACGTCGTCCAGGAAGATCTCCGCGAACCCCGGCTCGCCGCCGAGCTGCCGGATCGGGTGCACGGTGACCCCGGGAGCTCGCAGCGAGAACATCAGGTAGGTCAGCCCGCGATGACGGCCCTCCGGCCCGGTGCGGAACAACCCGAACGCCCGGTCGGCGAACGCCGCCCGGGAGCTCCACGTCTTCTGCCCGCGCAACGACCAGCCGCCGTCGACCCGGACCGCCGTGCTGCGCAACGAGGCCAGGTCGCTCCCCGACTCGGGTTCCGACCACGCCTGCGCCCACACCTCGTCCGCGCACGCCATCGCGGGCAGCAGCCGTTTGCGCTGTTCGTCGGTGCCGAACGCGAACAACGTCGGTGCCAGCAGGAAGATCCCGTTCTGCGACACCCGCCCCGGAGCGCCCGCCGCGTGGTACTCCTCCTCGAACACCAGCCACTGCAACAACGACGCGTCCCGGCCGCCGTACTCCGCCGGCCACGACACGACCGACAACCGCTCAGCCGCCAGCGAGCGTTCCCACGCGCGGTGCTCCTCGAACCCGTCAGCGGTGTCCATCGAGGACAACGGCCGGACATGAGACCGCAACCACGACCGCACCTCCGAACGGAACTCCAGCGTGGCCTCGTCCAGATCGAGGTCCATCAGCCGGACGCCTTCTTCATCGACCGCGCGTCCATCCCCGCCAGCGAGTCCGCGCCGGTCTCGGCGTTGTGCGCGTGCGCGAAGTGGTGCAGCCCGAACACCGAGTCCATCCCGGCGCGCATGCCCATCAGGTCCTCGGACTGGTTCACCGCCCGCTTCGCCAGCGCCAGCCCGAACTGCGGCATCGCCGAGATCCGCCCAGCCAACTGGAACGTCGCGTCTTCCAGCTCTGCTCGCGGCACCACCCGCGACACCATGCCCCACTCGTAGGCGCGGGCTGCCGAGAAGCGGTCACCGGTGAACAGCACCTCCTTCGCCGCCCGCGGTCCCAGCACCCACGGGTGCGCGAAGTACTCGACGCCCGGAATCCCCATCCGCACCACCGGGTCCGCGAAGAACGCGTCCTCGGCGGCCACGACCAGGTCGCACACCCAGGCGAGCATCAGCCCGCCCGCCACGCACGCGCCTTGCACCATCGCGATCATCGGCTTCGGGATCTCCCGCCACCGCCGGCACATGCCCAGGTAGACCTCCATCTCCCGGGCATACCGGAGGTCACCGCCGGAACGGCCCACGTGGTCCCACCACATCACCGCGCGCCGGTCGAACGACTGGTCCACGTCCCGGCCCGGTGAGCCGATGTCGTGGCCGGCGGAGAAGTGGTCACCGGCGCCGGCCAGCACGATGACCGACACCTCGGCGTCGTCGACGGCCTGCGAGAAGGCGGAGTCCAGTGCGTAGGTCATCGCCGAGTTCTGCGCGTTGCGGTACTCCGGCCGGTTCATGGTCACGACGGCGACCGGTCCGCGCCGCTCGTACGAGACAGTCACGCGTTCTCCTTGCGCAATAGGTTCTTCAGGACCTTGCCGCCGGCGTTGCGGGGGAGTGCGGGCAGGAACTCGACCGCACGCGGCACCTTGTAGTTCGCGAGCAGCGACCGGCAGTGCTCGACCACCGCCGGCTCGGTCAGCTGACGGCCGGGCGACGTCACGACGAAAGCCTTCCCGACCTCGCCGAGCCGCGCGTCGGGCATGCCCACGACGGCCGACTCGGCCACTCCCGGCAGCCGCGCCAGGGCCTGTTCGACCTCGGCCGGGTACACGTTGAAGCCGCCGCAGATGTACATGTCCTTCAGCCGGTCGGTGATCGACAGGTAGCCCCGCGAGTCGATGCGCCCCACGTCCCCGGTGTGCAGCCACCCGTCGGCGTCGATCGCCAACGCCGTCGCCGCCGGGTCGTCCAGGTAGCCGAGCATCACGTTCGGGCCGCGCAGCAGCACCTCGTCCTGCTCGCCCAGGCGCAGCTCGAACCCGGCCAGCGGCGCACCGCACGTGGTCGCCACGGTCTCCGGCGAGTCCGCCGGCCGGCACATCGTCGCCACCACCGCCTCGGTCAGCCCGTACGCCGTCAGCACCGTGTCGAAGAGCGATCGCATCCGCTCCACCAGCACCACCGGCACCACCGCCGCCCCGGTCACCGCGAGCCGCAGCGACGACAGGTCGAACGACGAGCGTTCCGGGTGGTCGAGCAACGACTCGAAGATCGTCGGCGCCCCCGGCAGCACGGTGATCCGCTCGCGTTCGACCAGCCGCATCGTCTCCACGACGTCGAACACCGGCTGCGGCACGATCGTCGCACCCGTCAGCAGGCAGGCGAGAACCCCGGCCTTGTAACCAAAGGTGTGGAAGAACGGGTTGACGACCAGGTAGCGGTCCGAAGCCGACAACGACCCGCAGGCCGCCCACGCCCGTGCCACCCCGAGCGACTGCCGGTGCGCGCTCATCGCTCCCTTGCTGCGCCCGGTCGTCCCCGAGGTGAACATGATGTCGCAGACCTGGTCCGGCTCGACCGCGGGCAGCTCCACCGCGGCACCCGGCCACTCGAACGGCAGCCGCACCACCACCTCGGGCAGCGGCGACCCCTCCAGCTCGGCCAGCCGGTCCCGCCCCAGGAACGACCCCTCGACGACGAACGCACGCGCCTTGCTGCGCACCAGCACGTCCAGCGTCTCGGCGGCGGTGAACCGGGTGTTGATCGGCACCAGCGAGGCACCCGCGCACAACGTCCCCAGCGCCGCGACCACCCAGCCCCCGCTGTTCGGCGCGCACAACGCCACCCGGTCGCCCGGCCGCACACCCATCGTCACGAGCGAGCGCGCTGCGACGTCAACCGCCGAACGAAGCTCGGTGAAGGTGAGCCGGACTTCCCCGTCCACCAACGCTTCCGCGTCACCGTGGCGAGCCGCTGCGTCGTCGAGCACGGCTGAAACCGTTTGCCTGCTTGGATCGATCGCCATCGCGCCCTCCAAAGCAAGTGCTTGGTAGGTTAGAGTATGGCCCATGGAGCACTTCCGGCGCGAGGTGCGGGAATGGTTGTCCGCCAACCTCGTCGGCGAGTTCGCCGAACTGCGCGGCCTTGGTGGGCCCGGTCGTGAGCACGAGGCGTTCGAACAACGGTTGCGGTGGGACCGGCACCTGGCGGCCCACGGGTGGACGGCGCTCAGCTGGCCCGGCGAGCGCACGATCGACGAGCAGGTCGTGTTCCACGAGGAGTACGCGCGGGCGCAGGCTCCGGCACGGGTGAACGTCGTCGGCGAGGGCCTGCTGGGGCCGACGCTGTGCGCGTTCGGCACACCGGAGCAACGGAAGCGGTTCCTGCCCAAGATCCGCGCGGTCGAGGAGCTGTGGTGCCAGGGCTACTCCGAACCCGGCGCCGGCTCGGATCTGGCGTCGGTCAGCACCAGGGCCGAGCTCGTGAACGGCCGGTGGGTGATCACCGGGCAGAAGATCTGGACCTCGCTCGCGCACGTCGCCGACTGGTGTTTCGTGCTCGCGCGGACCGAACCGGGATCCCGGCGCCACCACGGCCTGTCGTACCTGCTCGTGCCGATGGGCCAGCCCGGGATCGAGGTCCGCCCGATCCGCCAGCTGACCGGCACGTCCGAGTTCAACGAGGTGTTCTTCGACGGCGCGGTGACCGCGGAGGAGAACGTCGTCGGCAAGCCCGGCGAGGGCTGGAAGATCGCGATGGCCACCCTCGGGTTCGAACGCGGTGTCGCGATGCTCGGCCACCAGGTCGCGTTCCGGCGGGAGCTCGACGAGCTGATCGCGCAGGCCCCCGACGACCCGATCCTGCAGGACCGGCTCACCAGGGCGTGGCTCGACCTGCACGTCATGCGCTCGCACACGCTCAGGACGCTCGGCGCCGAACCCGGTCCGGAGGCCTCGGTGACGAAGCTGTTCTGGTCCGGCTGGCACAAGAGACTCGGAGAGCTCGCGATGGACGTCCTCGGCCCCGCCTCGATGCTCGACGGCAACCCGCACCAGGCCACGTTCCTGTTCAGCCGCGCCGAGACGATCTACGGCGGCTCCGACGAGGTCCAGCGCGAGATCATCGCCCACCGCGTCCTGGGACTGCCCCGGTGAAGGGCCACGACCTGCTCGCGGACAAGGTCGTCGTGGTCACCGCCGCGGCCGGGACGGGGATCGGCTCGGCCACCGCGCGCAGGTGCCTCGAAGAGGGCGCCACGGTCGTGATCAGCGACTGGCACGAGCGCCGTCTGAAGGAGACCCACGAGTCCCTCGGCGCCCACCACGCGATCTCGTGCGACGTCACGAACGAGGACCAGGTGCAGGCTCTGGTCGGCGAGACCGTCGAACGGTTCGGCCGGATCGACGTGATGGTCAACAACGCCGGTCTCGGTGGCGAGAAGCCGGTCGTCGACATGACCGACGACGAGTGGTCGCGCGTGCTGGACGTGACGCTGAACGGCACCTTCCGCTGCACCAGGGCCGCGTTGCGCCAAATGGTCGTCCAACGATCCGGTGTCGTCGTCAACAACTCCAGTGTGATCGGCTGGCGCGCGCAGAAGGGTCAAGCCCATTACGCCGCAGCGAAAGCCGGGGTCATGGCGTTGACCAGGTGCGCCGCGATGGACGTGGCCGAGCACGGCATCCGGGTGAACGCGGTCGCTCCGAGCTTGGCCGCGCACCCGTTCTTGAGCAAGGTCACCAGTGAGGAGTTGCTGACGGAGCTCGCGTCCAGGGAGGCGTTCGGGCGCGCCGCCGAGCCGTGGGAGGTCGCGAATGTGATCGTGTTCCTCGCGAGCGACTACTCGTCCTACCTGACGGGCGAGGTCGTCTCGGTGAGCAGTCAGCACCCGTGAGGAAGGAACAACCGATGAGCAGGCCGAAATCGTGAGCAACCGGCGCCAGGAGCTGCTCGCGTTGGCGGCGAGGATGTTCGCCGAACGCGGGTACGGGCAGACGACGGTGCGCGACATCGCGGACGCGGCGGGCATCCTGTCCGGCAGCCTCTACCACCACTTCGACTCGAAGGAGTCGATGGTGGACGAGATCCTGCGGTCGTTCCTCGACGAGCTGTTCACCCGCTACCGCGAGATCGTCGACGCGGGCCTCGGGCCGAAGCAGACGCTGAAGGCGCTGGTCGTGGCGTCGTTCGAGGCGATCGACACCCGCCACGCCGAGGTGGCGATCTACCAGAACGAGACCAAGCACCTGGCCGGGCTGGAGCGGTTCTCCTACGTCGACGACCGCAGCGTGGAGTTCCGCAAGCTGTGGACCGTGCTGCTGGAGGACGGCATCCGGGCCGGGGTGTTCCGCGCCGACCTCGACGTCGACCTCGCGTACCGGTTCATCCGCGACACGGTCTGGGTGGCCGTGCGCTGGTACCGGCCGGACGGCGAGCTGTCCGCGGAGACCGTCGCCGAGGAGTACCTGGCGATCCTGCTCGACGGGATCGCGACCAGGCGTCAGCCCAAGAGGTCAGCCGCGCAGTCGAAGAACTAGAAGGAGGGCCCCTCGTGGCCGAGGCGTACATCATCGAGGCTGTGCGGACCCCGGCGGGACGGCGCGGCGGCGTGCTGAGCCACGTGCACCCGGCCGATCTCGGCGCGCACGTGATCACCGCGCTGCTCAACCGGGTTGACGTCGACCCGACCGACGTGGACGACGTGATCTTCGGCTGCGTGGACACCGTCGGGCCGCAGGCGGGGGACATCGCCCGCACGGCGTGGCTCGCGGCCGGGTTCCCCGAGCAGGTGCCGGGGGTGACGGTCGACCGGCAGTGCGGGTCGAGCCAGCAGGCGGTGCACTTCGCGGCGCAGGCGGTGATGAGCGGGACGGCCGACTTCGTCGTCGCGGGCGGCGTGCAGAACATGTCGCAGGTGCCGATCGGGTCGGCCATGACGGTGAGCCCGCACGCCGGCTGCGAGGGCTGGGAGCACCGCTACGGCGACGAGGAGGTCAACCAGTTCCGGTCGGCCGACCTGATCGCGGTGCGGTGGGACCTGTCGCGCCGCGAGATGGAGAAGTTCGCGCTGCAGAGCCACCTGCGGGCGTTGACGGCGATCAAGGAGGGCCGGTTCGACCGGGAGGTCGCGCCGGTCGACGGGGTGGTGCACGACGAGTGCCCGCGGCCGGACACCAGCGTGGAGAAGATGGCGGCGCTCAAGCCGTTGCGACCCGACGGGCGGACGACGGCGGCGTTGTCGAGCCAGATCTCCGACGGCGCCTCGGCGGTGCTGGTGGCGTCGGAACGGGCCGTGCGCGAACGCCGGTTGACGCCGCGCGCGCGGGTGCACCACCTGTCCGCACGAGGTTCCGACCCGATCTACATGCTGACCGCGCCGATCCGGGCGACCCGGTACGCGCTGGAACGCGCCGGGATGTCCATTTCGGACATCGACCTGTTCGAGGTGAACGAGGCGTTCGCGTCGGTGCCGCTGGCGTGGGCGAAGGAGCTGGGCGTCGACCTCGGGAAGGTCAACGTCAACGGGGGAGCGCTCGCACTCGGCCACCCGATCGGCGCGACCGGGACGAAGCTGTTCACGACGTTGCTGCACGAGCTGGAGCGCACGGGTGGGCGGTTTGGGTTGCAGACGATGTGCGAGGGCGGCGGTCAGGCGAACGTGACGATCATCGAACGACTCGGGTGAGGCGCTCGATGATCCCCTCGGCGTCGGCGACGACGCCGGAGACCAGCTCGTCGCAGGTCGGCAGGTCGTCGAGCATCCCGACGACCTGACCGGAGGCGAGCACACCGGCGCCGGTCCGGCCCTCGACCAGACCGGCGCGCAGCAGCATCGGCGTGTTCGCGGCCATGACCACCTGCGACCAGGTCAGGTCCTTGCCGTGCTTCAGCGCGAGGCCTTCGCGGATCATCGTGCGCCAGGAGAGGCCGGTGTGGGAGCGGAACCGGGCCGCGTTCGTCAGCGCTCGGGCAAGGCTGCCGACCCGGCCGGAGCGTTCGAGGCGGTCGACGAGGTCGGTGCGCAGGACGCGGTGGGGGAGGCCGTCGACCCTCGTCGTCACGACCGTGCCGGCGAGGTCTTTGCGCAGGTAGGCCTGTTTGACGGCGTCCGGGACCGTGCTCTCCCGGGTGAGCAGGAACCGGGTGCCCATCGCGATGCCCGCCGCACCGTAGGCCAGCGCGGCGGCGAGCCCGCGGCCGTCGAAGAAGCCGCCCGCCGCGACGACCGGGATGTCGACGGCGTCCAGCACGCTCGGCAGCAGCAACGTCGTGGCGACCCCGCCGGTGTGCCCGCCGCCCTCGCCGCCCTGCACGATGACGGCGTGGGCGCCCCAGTTCGCGACCTTCTCGGCGTGCCGGGCCGCCCCGACCGACGGGATGACGACCGTGCCGGCGTCGGCGAGCTTGGCGATCATGTCCGGTTTCGGGGCCAGTGCGAAGGAGGCGACCTTGACCTGTTCGCGGATCAGCAGATCCACGCGTTCGTTCGCGTCGTGTGCGTCGGCGCGCAGGTTGACGCCGAACGGCTGTGCGGTGCGGGCGCGGGTTTCCTTGATGGCGGCTTCGAGCTCGTTGTACGTCATGGTGGCGGACGCGAGGATGCCGAGCCCGCCCGCTTCAGCCGTGGCGGACACCAGCCTCGGCCCGGCGACCCAGCCCATCCCGGTCTGCACGACCGGGTGGCGCACGCCGACCAGGTCGGTCAGCGCGGTCCTCATGACCGGACTTCCCTGTCCCGCTTGGCGTCCGGGTCGAGCCTGGTGCGGATCAGCTCCAGTTCCTCGTCGGTGGGCAGCCGGGTCTCCGTGACGTTGCCGGCGACGAGCGGGAACGACGTCTGCTGCTGCACCTCGTCCACGGACACGCCGGGGTGCACCGAGACCAGCCGCATCGCGTGGTCGGGGGTGGCGAAGTCGAGCACGGCGAGGTTCGTGACCACGCGGTGGATGTCGTGGAACGGGCCGACGGCGCGGTCGTAGCCCACCCCGGACACCACGTCGACCTTTTCGACGAACACCCGTGTGCCGTGCTTCGGCACCCAGTAGCTGGTGCGGTGGTTGATGGTGTTGCCCGGGGCACCGCGGAACCCGAGCAGCTGCCGCGTGGGTCTCGCGTGGTCGCCGATCGCGGAGATGTTCTGGTTGCCGAACCGGTCGACCTGGTTCGCGCCCATCACGACGTGCCTGCGGCCGTGCGCGACCACGTCGAACACCTTCCGGTACGGCAGCCAGCCCTCCACAGTGGACTCCGGCGTGAGCAGGAACGCCTCGCCGTCGCTCACCAGCAGGTCCGGCTCGGTCGTGAGCCTGGCCAGCCGGGCGCCGAGCGAGGGGACCAGGCCCATCGGGCTCGCGAGCGTCTCACCGGCACCGGCGAAGAGGTCGGCGCAGGCCGCGACGCAGATCTCGGCACGCGTGACGTCGCTCATCCCAGGAACCTCTCGTAGAAGTCCGGCCACTGCTCCAGGTCACCCGCGGCGGCGGCGTACTCGCGTTGCCGCTGCTCGTCACGGGGATAGTCGGGCACGCAGCTCGTGAAGCCGGCACCGCCCGGTGCCTCGACGACGCCGTCGACCATCATCCGGTTGAGCAGAAGGGTCTGCGGCGGTCCGTCGAACTGCTCGACGATCCGCTCGCACGAGACGTAGCGCCGGTCGGCGGCCAGGCAGAAGAGGTCGTCGAAGTACGGGTCGGGGCCGAGGTACTGGGCGTTGCCGTGCTTGTCGGCGCGGTTGAGGTGCACGAGCGCCACGTCGAGCTTGAGCGCGGGCATCGCGACCAGCTCTTCGCCGTCGTCGTAGGGCGAGTGGACCGTGCGGATCTCCGGCGCGTACCTGAGCACGTCCGACCCGAGGCCGGCGCGGATCGGCAGGAACGGGAGCCGGTGCGCGGCTGCCTTGAGCCCGATCTGGAACATGCCCTCGTCGAGTTCGAGCACGTCGATCGCGCCGGTCTCGCGGGCCTGTTTGAACCACGGGTCGTAGGCGATGGTGTCGAGCGAGACGAACCCGTAGACCAGCTTGCGGACCTTTCCGGCCGCGCACAGCAGCCCGACGTCCGGGCCGCCGTAGGAGACGATCGTCAGGTCCTTGGTCTTCGTGCGGAGGAGGGCTTTGACCAGGGCCATCGGCTTGCGGCGGGAGCCCCAGCCGCCGATGCCGACGGTCATGCCGTCCTTGATCCCGCCGACGACCTCGTCAGCTGTCATTCGCTTGTCGCGCATGGTTCCCGTCCACGAAGGCCTGCCGGGCGCGGTCGGCCGCGCCGGTGAGGTTCAGCTCGAAGGTGAAGCCCTGTTCGAAGCGGTAGCTCGTGTGCACGCGCTGCGGGTCGATGCCGTTGATCGCCTCCTTGGCCCGGCGGATCACCGCGGTGTCCTTCTTGGCGATCTCCTGCGCCAGCTCGCGCGCCGCGTCGTCGAGCGCGTCCCTGGCCACCACCCGGTAGACGCTGCCGTGGTGGTGCAGCTGGGCGGCGGTGACGTTGGACGCCGTGTAGTACAGCGCCCGCATCAGGTGCTGGGGCACGAGCCGGGCCAGGTGCGTGGCCGCGCCCAACGCGCCGCGGTCGACCTCGGGCAGGCCGAAGTAGGCGTCCTCGGAGGCGATGACCACGTCCGCGTTGCCCACCAGCCCGACCCCGCCGCCGAGGCAGAACCCCTGCACGGCCGCGATGACCGGCACCGCGCAGTCGTACACCGCCCCGAAGGCCTTGGCACAGCCCCGGTTCGCCGCGATCAACGCGTCGTGGCCCGGCGTCCGCTGCATCTCCTTGAGGTCCACACCCGCGCAGAACCCGCGGTTCTCGGCCCGCAGGACCACCACCCGCGCGTCCTCATCCTCGCCCGCGCACGTGATGGTCTCCGCCAGCTCGAACCAGCCGCGCGCCGGCAGCGCGTTGACCGGCGGGAAGTCGATGGTCACTTCGACGATGCCGTTTTCGGTGTGGCTGCTGGAGATCCCCATCGCGCCGCCTTCCAAACCAAGCGATTGCTTGGTAACTTAGCAGCGCCGGAGCGACCGGGGTAGGTGCGGAGTGGAACTCGACCTCGACGGATCAGTGGTGCTGGTGACGGGCGGCGTGCGCGGCGTCGGTGCGGGCATCACGCGCGCGTTCCTGAAAGCCGGCGCGGTCGTCGTGACCTGCGCCCGCCGTCCCGCCGAGGTGCCGGGCGCGTCTTTCGTGCCGTGCGACGTCCGGGACGCCGACCAGGTCGCCGCGCTGGTGTCCTCGATAGTCGCCCGCCACGGCCGGTTGGACGTGGTGGTGAACAACGCGGGTGGCGCGCCGTTCGCTTTGGCTGATCACGCATCGCCGCGGTTCCATCAGAAGATCGTCGAGCTGAACCTGTTAGCGCCCCTGCAGGTCTCGCAGGCCGCCTTCGCGGTGATGCGCGAGCAGCCCGGTGGCGGCTCGATCGTGATGGTGAGCAGCATCAGCGGCCGCCGTCCTTCCCCCGGTACCGCCGCGTATGGCGCCGCCAAGGCAGGTCTGGAGAACCTGACGGCTTCGTTGGCCGTCGAATGGGCGCCCCGAGTGCGTGTGAACGCATTGGCCGTGGGGCTGGTGCGCACCGAACAGTCCCATCTGCACTACGGCGACGAGGCTGGAATCGAAGCTGTGGCGCGCACTGTGCCGTTGGGCCGTCTTGCCACACCGGACGAGGTCGGCGCGTGTGCCGTGTTCCTCGCTTCGCCGCTTGCTTCTTATGTCACGGGTGCGACTTTGCCGGTGCACGGCGGGGGAGAGGTGCCCGCCTTCCTTGCTGCCGCTCAGACCAAGGGGAGTTCTTCATGACGTTGTGCGAGGACCGGGTCGTCATCGTCACGGGCGCAGGACGCGGCATCGGCCGTGCGCACGCTCTGGCGTTCGCCGAAGCCGGTGCGCGTGTCGTGGTGAACGACCTCTCGGCTGCCGTGGCCGGTGAGGTGGCGGCCTCGATCGGTCCGCGGGCAGTGGTGAACACCGACGACGTGGGCACCTGGGCGGGTGCCCGCCGGTTGGTCGAGGCGGCGGTGGACGCGTTCGGCGGCGTGGACGTGCTCGTGAACAACGCGGGCATCGTGCGCGACCGCATGATCGTCAGCTGCACCGAGGACGAGTGGGACGAGGTCATCCGCGTGCACCTCAAGGGCCACTTCGCACCCCTGCACCACCTCGCCGCTCATTGGCGGGCCGTGGCGAAGGCCGGCGGCACGGTCTCGGGCCGGGTCATCAACACCTCGTCGGGCGCCGGTCTGTTCGGCAGTGTCGGCCAGGCCAACTACTCGGCCGCGAAGGCGGGCATCGCCGCACTGACCCTGGTGGCGGCGGCCGAGCTGGGCCGCTACGGGGTCACGGTCAACTCGATCGCGCCCTCTGCCCGCACGCGGATGACCGAGCACGTGTTCGACTCGATGGCGGTGCCGGAACACGGGTTCGACGCGATGGCACCGGAGAACGTGTCGCCGCTGGTGGTGTGGCTGGGCAGTGCCGAGGCCGGGGAGGTGACCGGGAAGATGTTCGAGGTCGACGGCGGGCGGATCTGCCTGGTGGACGGGTGGCAGCGGGGACGGGAGGTGGACAAGGGGGAGCGGTGGACGCCGGGTGAGCTGGGAGCGGTGGTGCGTGAGCTGGTGGCCGGCCACCGGCCTGTCCCGGTGTACGGCGCCTGACCCGCGCGAGAGCGCAAGATTCGGTAGCGTCGTGCACATCGCCAGGGAGGTGCACCGAATGACCTACACGCTGGACGTCTGGTACCACCGCGCCGACGACACCAGTGGTCAGGACGACCCGGTGGCGATCACGTCGAGCGCCGAGCTCGAAGACCTGCTCACCTACGTCCTGAGCCACCCGCAGCCGCATCCTCCGCGGATCGTCGTCCGCGAACGCCCCGCCGCCGGTCCGCACCACGGGCCGGACACCCTGATCAAGCTGGCCGTCGCACCCCTGGAACAGGTCGGCGCGCTCCTGTTCCTGGGCCCCGAGTCCTGGGCGCCGACCACCGACGGCGACACGTCGACCGGCGTGTACGCGACCCGCGCCGAGACACCCGTTCCCGGCGCTCCGACGTTGTACGTCGACAACGACACGAAGACGCCGTTTCCGGCCCACGCGGCACTGCCGATCCCGCACGTCCTCGCCGCCCTGGAGGAGTTCCGCCAGACCGGCGAGCGACCGACGTGCGTGGACTGGCAGGAGTCGCAGGTGTCCTGAGCCGGTGGCGTGTCGCTGCTAGGGCCTGTGTCGAAGTCCATGTTCGCGATAGCCGGGTCTGAGGCGGCCCCTGGGGGCACGGGCGAACAGCCCACATACAACACCGGTATGCGGGCTGTTCGCCCGCACCTCCAGGAACCACCTCAGGCCCGACTCTCATCGAACGGGACCTCGACACAGGCCCTAGCCGTACTGGACCTGGAACTCCTTGATCCCGTTCAACCACCCCGACCTCAACCGCCGCGGCGCCCCCACCTCCCGGATGTCCGGCATGTGGTCCGCGATCGCGTTGAAGATCAGGTCGATCTCCAGCCGCGCCAGGTTCGCCCCGACGCAGAAGTGCGCCCCACTCCCGCCGAACCCGAGGTGCGGGTTGGGATCACGGGTGATGTCGAACCGCTGCGGGTCCTCGAACACCTCCTCGTCGAAGTTCGCCGACGAGTAGAACAGCCCGACCCGCTGCCCCTTCTTGATCTCGACGCCGCTCAGCTCGGTGTCCCGCGTCGCCGTGCGCTGGAACACGACCACCGGCGTGGCGTAGCGGACGATCTCGTCGGCGGCGGTGGCCGGGCGTTCGGCCTTGAAGAGCTCCCACTGGTCCGGGTGGTCGAAGAACGCTTTCATGCCGTGCGTGATGGCGTTGCGGGTGGTCTCGTTGCCGGCGACGGCCAGCAGCAGCACGAAGAAGCCGAACTCCTCCGACTTGAGGCCCGCACCGTCCACATCGGCCTGGACGAGCTTGGTGACGATGTCCTCGCGCGGGCACGAGCGCCGGTCCTCCGCCATGGTCCAGGAGTAGCCGAGGAGCTCGGTGGCCGCGGTGAGCGGGTCGATGTCGATCTCCGGGTCGTCGTAGGAGATCATCTGGTTCGACCAGTCGAAGATCTTGCGGCGGTCGTCCTGCGGGATGCCGATGAGCTCGGCGATCGCCTGCAGGGGCAGCTCGCACGCGACGTCCTCGACGAAGTTGCCGTGGCCCTTGCGCTTCGCCTCGGTGACGATCTGCTCGGCCCTGGTGCTCAACGCGTCGCGCAGGCTGTTGATCGCCCGCGGGGTGAAGCCGCGCGAGATGATGCCGCGGACCTTGGTGTGCACCGGCGGGTCCATGTTGAGCAGCAGCAACCGCTGCATGTCGATCCGCTCGCGCGGCAGGTCGTCCTGGAACCGGATGATCGCGGTGTTCTCCCAGCTGGAGAAGAGCTCGCTGTTGCGCGACACCTCCTTGACGTCGGCGTGCTTCGTGACCACCCAGAACCCGTCGTCGGAGAAACCGCCCTGGCCGTGCGGGTGCGCGTTCCACCAGATCGGCGCGGTCTGCCGGAGCTCGGCGAACTCCTCGTACGGCAGGCGGTTCGCGTACATGTCGGGGTCGGTGAAGTCGAAGCCCTCCGGGATGCGCGGCTTGCCCACGAGCACACCTCCTAGATGCAACACGTTCTATTCGATTCAAACACGGTTCCAGCTTGTGGTGAAGCCCCCGTACGGCCAAGCTGTCCCCCAAGAGGAACGTGTTCTACTTTTCAGGCGAGGGGAGGCCCGCGTGGGCGGTCCGGTGATCGTGGGAGCGGTGCGCACGCCCATCGGCAAGCGCGCCGGCTGGTTGTCCGGTCTGCACGCGGCCGAGCTCCTCGGTGCGGCACAACGAGGTCTTCTGGACCGGACGGGTGTCGACCCGGCAGAAGTGGAACAGGTCATCGGCGGCACCGTCACCCAGGCGGGCGAGCAGTCGAACAACGTCACCCGCACCGCGTGGTTGCACGCGGGCCTGCCGCAGACGACCGGGTGCACGACGGTCGACTGCCAGTGCGGATCGGCCCAGCAGTCGACACACCTGGTGGCCGGGCTGATCGCGACCGGTGCCATCGACGTCGGCATCGCGTGCGGGGTCGAGGCGATGAGCCGGGTGCCGTTGCGCGCCAACATCGGCGAGTCCGGCACGCCCCGGCCCGAGTCGTGGAGCATCGACCTGCCCAACCAGTTCGTGGCCGCCGAACGGGTGGCGGCACGGCGGGGCATCGGCCGGGAGGAGGTCGACCGGTTCGGGGTCGCGTCGCAGACCAAGGCGCGCAGGGCCTGGGCCGAGGGCCGGTTCGCCGCCGAGGTCGTTCCCGTCAAGGTGGGGCAGGAGCTCGTCGAGACCGACCAGGGGCTGCGCGAGACGAGCCTGGAGAAGCTGGCGGCGTTGAAACCGGTGGTGCCCGACGGCGTGCACACGGCCGGCACGTCGTCGCAGATCTCCGACGGCGCCTCGGCGGTGATGGTGGTCGACGCGGCCTGGGCGCAGGCGCACGGCCTGCAGCCGCGGGCCCGGATCGTCACGCAGTGCCTGCTCGGGTCGGACCCGTACTACCACCTCGACGGCCCGGTGGACGCCACGAACCGGCTGCTCGAGCGCAGCGGCATGAAGATCGGCGACATCGACCTGTTCGAGGTCAACGAGGCGTTCGCGTCGGTCGTGCTGTCGTGGGCGGCGGTGCACCGGCCGAACCTGGACCGGGTCAACGTCAACGGCGGCGCCATCGCACTCGGCCACCCGGTCGGCAGCACCGGCACCCGGCTGATCACCACGGCGTTGCACGAGCTGGAGCGCAGGGACGGCACGACGGCGTTGATCACGATGTGCGCGGGTGGCGCCCTGGCGACCGGGACGATCATCGAACGGCTCTAAGTTGGGGGCATGGCCACCACCGCTCGCCGCATGCACGAGCTCCTCGAACCGATCTGCCTGGTCACGTACATGGCCGACGAGGTCGGTGCGGAGTACACCGCACTCGGCCACCGCAACTACTGGGGCGGCTACTTCGCCAGCCGCGCCGCACCGCTCGGGCGCGTGCCGGCGGAGGTCGTGCACGCGGCGTTCTACAGCTTCGCCGAGGGCGAGGCCGCCCGGCACATCCCGAGCGCCTGGGAGAAGATCCCGCCGGAGGAGTCCCTCGCCGCACGGGAACGGGGCAGCGTCGCCTCCCTGCGCCGGATCCTCGGCGACCTGGCCGACACGCAGGGTCTGGTGCGGGCCGCCGACCTCACCACGAAAGCCGCCACGAGCGCGCCCACCGAGGGCCGGATGATGTACGCCGGACTGCGCACCCTCCCGATCCCGGCCGACCCGCTCACGCGGCTGTGGCACTCGGCGACCGTGCTGCGCGAACACCGCGGCGACGGCCACATCGCGGCCCTCGTCACCCACCGCATCGGCGGCACGGAAGCACATGTGATCAGCGCGATCGCGATGGGCATCCACCCGCCCGAGTCGTTCGGCCGCATCCACCACCTGCCGGAGGAGCGGCTGGCCGCGGTCATGGCCGGTCTGCGCGAACGCGGACTGGTCGAAGGCGGCCGGTTCACCGACGCCGGACGCGAGCTGCAGCAGCGCATCGAAGCCCTCACCGACGAGCTCGCCGAGGCGCCCTACGAGGCACTCACACCCGACGAGCTCGACGAGCTGGTCACCGAGCTCGAACCCGTCAGCGCGGTCCTGGTGGCCGCCGGGTCGCGGTGACCACGCTGCTGCTCGACCGCCTCCACACCGCCGGCCTGGACGACGTCACCGCGGTGGAACCGGTCGAGGGTGGGCTCGCGGCGGTCGCGGGCATCGCCGTCCGGGACGGGAACCGACCGCTGTTCGTCAAGTCGTTCGCCGACGTGCCCGCGGACGACCTGTTCGCGGCCGAGGCGCAAGGACTCCACGCCCTGCGGGAACGCGGTGGGCTCACCACGCCCGAGGTGGTCCTCGTGACACGGGACCTGCTGGCGCTGTCGGTGTTGCGAGAACGACCGGAAGACGAGACGTTCTGGGAACAGCTCGCCCACGCGCTCGCCCGGCTGCACACCTCGACGGTGCACGACAGGTTCGGCTGGGAGCGCGACAACTGGCTCGGCCGCTACCGGCAGGTGAACACCTGGACCGCCGACGGCCACGAGTTCTTCGCGCAGCACCGCCTGCTGCGCTGGTTGCCGGAACCACGGGTCGGAAAGGCACTCGGCGAACGGGACCGGCGGGCCCTGGAACGGCTCTGCGACCGCCTGCCCGACCTGCTGCCGGCGAACCCGGCCTGCCTGACCCACGGCGACCTGTGGGCGCAGAACGTCCTGGCCACCGCCGAAGGCCTGCCCGCGGTGATCGACCCGGCGGTGTCCTGCACGTGGGCCGAGGTCGACCTCGCGCACCTGTGGTGCTCCCCGCACCCGCCGGAGGCGAAGCGGTTCTTCGCCGTCTACGTGGAGCTGACCGGCCTGGACGACGACTGGCGCAGCCGGATGCCGTTGATCCAGCTGCGCCAGAGCCTCGCCCTCATCGCCATGTTCGACCACGACTGGGGTGCGGCGGAGCAGGTCCGCGAGATCCTCAGGCCGTTCCGGGTTGGGTGAACGTGGCCATCGCGCGCTCGGTCTCCCAGAACGCCCGCACCGACTTGATCAACCCGTCGTCGCCGACGTGGTAGACGAACACGCCCTCGGTGTCCACGCGCCCGCCACCGGGCAGGAACGCCGAGATCACCCCGACGTTCGCGCACTCGGAGCCCGCCGCGAACGAGTCGTGCATGACGAACTCGAACCGCTCGACGTTCGCGATCGCCAGGTCCCAGAACGCGGAGATGCCCTCCTTGCCGTGGTGGCCCTTGCCCTCGGCGTCGAACATCGACGGACCCACCGGGTCCTCGACCACGGCGTCCTCGGCGAACAGCGCCAGCCACTCGTCCTTCGCCTTGCGCGACACGGCGTCCATCGACTTCCACGACGCCACGCGGGCGGGCGTCTCCGTGCGAGACGCCTTCCAGGTCACCGCGGTCATGCGAACTCCTTCAGCACCTCGTCGGCGAACCGCCGCAACCCGTCCTTCTTCGCTTCCAGCGACCCGTCGAACCCGACGCCGTAGAACAGCCACGGCAGCACGATCACGTCGGTCACGCCGATCTCCTCCAGCTGCCTGTACCCGTCGAGCCCGAACCGGTCGACGCACACCGCCTGGATCTCGAACGGCCGCTCCAACGCCCCCAGGTCACCCAGCTGCGCGATCACCGACTTCAGGTCCTCGAACTTGATCATCGCCGACGTCCAGCCGTCCCCGACCCGTGCCGCGCGCTTGAGAGCAGCAGGCGAGTGGCCGCCGACGTAGAACGGCACCGGCGCGGTCGGCGCGGGCGACATCTGCAACCGGTCGAAGTCGAAGTAGTCGCCGTGGTACTCGACCATCCCGCCGCCCAGCACCAGCTTCAGCACGTCGATCATCTCGTCGACCCGCGGCCCGCGGTTGCGGTACGGCACCCCGCACCACTCGAACTCCTCCGGCGACCAGCCGAGTCCGATGCCAAGACCGAACCGGTTGCCGGTCAGGTGCGCGACCGACCCGATCTGCCGCGCGAGCAGCAACGGGTTGCGCGACCCCAGCTTCAGCACCTGCGTGTAGAAGCCGATGCGCGAGGTCACCGCGCCCATCGCCGCCGCGGCCACGAACGGGTCGACCCACGGGGTCTCGGCGTTCCACATCCGGGAGCCGTCCGGGGTGTACGGGTAGTCCGCGGACACCTTCTCCGAGAAGAACAACGAGTCCGGCAGCGCGATCGAGGCGTACCCGCACTCCTCCGCGCACCGGGCCAGCTCGGTCAGCTGGTCGAGCGGGCTCATGGCGATGCCGACGGTGAACTTCATGCTGGCTTCTCCGATCCGACGACCCACATGGCGAAGAACTGCGAACCACCGCCGTACGCGTGCCCCAGCGCACGCCGCGCCCCGTCGACCTGGTGGTCGCCGGCCGTGCCCATCACCTGCATCGCGGCCTCGGCGAACCGCAGCAGGCCGGACGCGCCGATCGGGTTCGACGACAGCACGCCACCGCTCGGGTTCACCGGCAGCCGCCCGCCGATCTCCGTCTCCCCGGCCTCGGTGAGCTTCCAGCCCTGCCCGATCTCGGTGAACCCCAGGTTCTCCAGCCACATCGGCTCGAACCAGGAGAACGGCACGTAGATCTCGGTCGCGTCCACTTCGGACAGCGGATCGGTGATGCCGGCCTGCTTCCACAACGCCCTGGCCGCGTCCTGACCCGCCCGGGGGTTGACCTGGTCGCGTCCGGCGAACGTGGTCGGCTCGGTGCGCAGCGCGGTCGCGTGGATCCAGGCGGCGCGGGAGGACGTCGGCTCGGCGGAGATCACGATCGCGCAGGCGCCGTCCGACGACGGGCACGTCTCGTCGTACCGGATCGGGTCCCACAGCATCTGCGACGCCCGCACCGACTCGACCGTGATGTCCGGCTGTTTCAAGTGCGCGTAGGGGTTGCGGGCGCCGTTGCGGCGGTCCTTGGCGGCGACCATCGCGCCGACGTGTTCGGGGGCGCCGGCACGGCGGATGTAGGACCGGACGTGCGGCGCGAAGTACCCGCCCGCGCCCGCGTGCACCGGCATCGTGAACGGCGTCGGCACCGACAGCGCCCACATCGCGTTCGACTCCGACTGCTTCTCGAACGCCACGGCCAGCACGCGCTTGTGCACCCCGGCCTGCACCAGCGACGCGGCCACGTTCGCCGTGGTGCCACCGACCGAACCGGCGGTGTGCACCCGCAGCAACGGTTTTCCGACCGCTCCCAGCGCGTCCGCGAGGAACAGCTCGGGCATCATCACGCCCTCGAACAGGTCCGGCGCCTTGCCGAGCACCACGGCGTCGATGTCCGGCCAGTCCACCCCGGCGTCGGCCATCGCGCGGTCGATCGCCTCCCGGCACAGACCCGCCATCGACACGTCGAGCCGTTTCGCGGCGTGGTGCGTCTGGCCGGTGCCGACCACAGCTGCCGGTCGCATCTAGTCCCGCCCTTCCATCACGCAGACCAGGTTCTGCTGCAGCAACGGCCCGCTGGTGGCGTGCCCGAGCACCTTCGAGGCCGTGCCGTCGTGCACCCGGCGCGCCGCCTCGCCGATCCGCGACAGTCCCGCTGTGAACATCGGGTTGCCGGCCAGCACGCCGCCGGACGGGTTGACCGTGATGTCGCCGAGCCCGAGTGCCTGGCTCAGCAGCAGCTCCTGGTGCGTGAACGGCGCGTGCAGCTCGGCCACCTCGACCCCGTCCGCACCCGCCGCCTTGCCCGCGGCCACCGCGGAAGGCGACGCCGTCAGATCCCGCGTGCCGAACGACGGCGAGTCGACCCGGTGCTCGAACCCGGTGATCCACGCGGGCCGCTCGCACAGCTCCCGTGCCCGGTCGCCCGCGGCCAGCACGACCGTCGAGGCGCCGTCGGTGATCGGTGCGCAGTCGTGGCGCCGCAACGGATCCGCCACGTACGGCTCGTCCAGCAGGTCCTCCGGCGACACCGGTCCGGACAGCTGCGCGAGCGGGTTCGACATCGCCGCCGCCCGCGACCTCGCGGCCACCTCGGCCATCGCCCGCTCGCTCCACAGCCCGTCCTCGATGCCCATCCGCGCCTGGATGCCCGCCAGGCCGAGGGAGTCCGGCCACAGCGGCGTCACCACGTACGGGTCGAGCTGCATCGCCATCACCCGCCGCAGCTGGCCGGCCGACGACTTGCCGAAGCCGTACACCAGAGCCGTGTCGACCTCACCGCACTGCAGCTTCACCCACGCCTCGTACAACGCCCACGCCGCGTCCATCTCGACGTGCGACTCCATGATCGGCGGGAACGCGCCGATCGCGTCCACCGCGGACACGAACGAGAACGCCCGCCCCGCCAGGTAGTCCGACGAGCCCGAGCACCAGAACCCGATGTCGGACTTGGTCAGGCCGAGCCCGCCGAGCACCTCGTGGAAGATCGGCACCAGCATCTCGACACCGTTGGTGGTGCCGTCGGTCTCGCGCACGCAGGGCGTCTGCGCGAAACCGACCACAGCGACGTCGCGCATGCGAGCCTCACAGGTGCTGGGAGTAGGAGTCGAACGGCGCGTCCGGCTCGCCGGAGGGCTTGAAGTGGTCGATGTTCTGCATCGTCGGACCCCACTCCTCGCGCGGCTTCCACACCGCCTCGACGCGCATGCCCATCCGCACGTCCTCCGGCGCGACGCCGAGCAACAGGTGCAGGAACGGGATGTCGGCGCCGTCGAGCAGCACGTACGCGGAGACGTACGGCGGCGGGATCCGCTGGCCCAGGAACGGCACGTTGACCACGCAGAACGTCGTGATCGTGCCGCGGTCGGACAGCTCGACGGCGTCGGTGGTCGGCACCCCGTCGGTCGGGCAGGCCGGGCGCGGCGGGAAGTAGACCTTCTCGCACGCCGGGCAGCGCTGCGCGAGCAGCCGGCCCTCCATGAGCCCGCGCAGGAACGGGTCCTCGGTCGGCGACGCGGTGTGCGTGTAGTGCAGGTGGACCGGTGTGGTGACCATGGTGACGTCGTCGGCCTCGACCGGTTCGTCGCCAGGACCGTCGGACAGCTCGAAGCACTCGATGTCGGTGATCGCGCCGACCCGGTCGCCCCGCCAGCGCACGCGGACACGCGCGCCGGTGGAGATCCGGTCGGGCGAACCCGCGTCGACGGCGTGCAGCAACGACGTGTCCGCGCCGTCGAGCTGGATCAACGCCCACGCGAACGGCCGGTCCAGCGGCTGGCCTTCCAGCGGTTCCGGGATCCACGACCACCCGCGCACGACACCGGTCGACGCCACGTCCACGAACTCGGTGAGCCGCTGCGCGGTCACCGGGTCGTACTCCAGCGGAGGCACGTGCACGCGGCCATCCGCGCCGCGGATGCCGGTGACCTTCCTGCGGCGGAGGTCGGAGAGGAAGCGGCCGAGCGTGGGTCCGGTCGAGCGCGTGTAGTCGAAGCCCACGTCCAGCGGAGCACTCAGGGGCCTAGGCACAGATCAAAGTGAAACAGGTTCTCGAAATGGTGGCAAGATGGCGGCATGAAGCTCGGTCTGCAGCTCGGCTACTGGGGCGCTGCGCCGCCCGCGAACGCCCCTGAGCTCGTGGCGGCGGCGGAGGAGTGCGGGTTCGACGCGGTGTTCACCGCGGAGGCCTGGGGCTCCGACGCCTTCACCCCGTTGGCGTGGTGGGGATCCGCGACGCGACGGGTCCGGCTCGGCACGTCGGTCGTGCAGATGTCCGCACGCACACCGGCCGCGTGCGCGATGCACGCGTTGACGCTGGACCACCTGTCCGGCGGCCGGTTCGTCCTCGGGCTCGGCGTGTCCGGGCCGCAGGTCGTGGAGGGCTGGTACGGGCAGCCGTTCGCGAAACCGCTGGCGAGGACCAGGGAGTACGTCTCGGTGCTGCGGCAGGTGCTGGCCCGCGAGGCGCCCGTGGTCAACGACGGGCCGCACTACCCGTTGCCCTACCAGGGGCCTGGTGCGCTGGGCTTGGGCAAGCCGCTCAGGCCGATCACCCACCCGTTGCGCGCCGACCTGCCGATCTGGCTCGGTGCGGAGGGACCGAAGAACGTGTCGCTGGCGGCGGAGATCGCCGACGGCTGGCTCGCGATCTACTACGCGCCGAGGCTCGCCGGCATGTACGACGAGTGGCTGGACGAGGGTCTCGCGAAGGCCGGTCGCAAGCGGGAGGACTTCGAGGTCGCGGCCACCTGCCAGGTCGTCGTGACCGACGATCCCGTTGCCGTGCGCGGGTTTCTCAAGCCGTTCGTCGCCCTGTACATCGGTGGGATGGGTGCGCCCGGGATGAACTTCCACGCCGAGGTGTTCACCCGGATGGGATACGGCGAGGTCGTCGCCGACGTCGGCAAGCTCTACCAGGCCGGGCGCAAGGACGAGGCGGCACAGGTGGTTCCGGACGAGCTGGTGCGCGAGATCAGCATCGTCGGCAACGCCGAGGAGGTGCGCGCCGAGGTCGCCAGGTGGGAGGCAGCCGGGGTCACCCAGCTGCTCGTCGGCTGTCGCGACACCGACTCGATCAAGGCCGTCGCTGAGGCTTGTCAGTAGGTGAAACGCGTTCTACTTTGAGGGGGTGGTAGGACTCTGGAACACCGCGTCGGAGCAGCCGGACCTGACCGCGTTGGTCGATCCCGGCGGCCGTGAGATCACCTACCGGGAGCTGGCAGCCGAGGCGAACCGGTACGGCCGGGGGTTCCAGTCACTGGGGCTGACACCCGGCGACAGCATCGTGCTGATGCTGCCCAACAGCGCCGAGCTCGTGGCGGTGTACTTCGCCGCCTACCAGACCGGTCTCTACGTCGTGATGGCGAACTGGCACCTGACCGGCGCCGAGGTGGCCTACCTCGTGCAGGACAGCGGTGCCAAGGCGCTCGTGGGGCACGAACGGTTCGCTGCGGCGGCAACGGAAGCCGCCGCGAGCCTGCCGGCGGAGGCGAGGTTCGCGGTCGGCGCGATCGACGGCTTCCGGCCCCTGGGAAGCCTCGGCGAGGGAGAGCAGGGCCGACCGGACGTCCGCACGACCGGGTCGCCGATGCTCTACACGTCGGGGACCACCGGCCGGCCGAAGGGCGTGCGCAGGCCGTTGACCGGCGCCGACCCCGACGTGGTGCCCGGCTCGGCGTCGTGGTTCTTCGGCATCTTCGGTATCCGGCCGTTCGACGGGCACGTGCACCTGTGCGGGTCGCCGCTCTACCACACGGCGGTGCTCAACTTCGTCGTCATCTCGATCCAGCTCGGGCACACCGCGGTGTTGATGGACCACTGGGACCCCGAGGAGATGCTGCGGCTGATCGAGCGGCACAAGGTGACGCACAGCCACATGGTGCCGACCCAGTTCCACCGGCTGCTGGCGCTGCCGGACGACGTGAGGAACAAGTACGACCTGTCGTCGTTGCGCGCGATGATCCACGGTGCCGCGCCGTGCCCGATCGAGGTCAAGCGCAGGATGCTCGACTGGTGGGGACCGGTCGTGATCGAGTACTACGCGGCCACCGAGGGCGGTGGCACCGCGATCAGCGCGCAGGAGTGGCTGCGCAAGCCCGGCTCGGTCGGCCTGCCGTGGCCCACCTCGGAGATCAAGGTCCTGGACGAGGACGGGAACGAGCTGCCCGCCGGCGAACGCGGCCTGGTCTACCTGCGGATGGGCGACGCGACGTTCGAGTACCACAGGGACGAGGAGAAGACCCGCGCCGCTCGGGTCGGCAAGCTGTTCACGTTGCAGGACATCGGTTACCTCGACGAGGACGGCTACCTGTTCCTGTGCGACCGGAAGAACGACATGATCATCTCCGGTGGGGTGAACATCTACCCGGCGGAGATCGAGGGCGAGCTGGTGTGCCACCCCAAGGTCGCGGACGTGGCGGTGTTCGGCGTCCCGCACCCGGACTGGGGCGAGCAGATCAAGGCGGTCGTGCAGCCGGTCGACGGTGTGGAGCCCGGTGACGACCTGACCCGCGAGCTGCTCGCGTTCGCCGGCACGCGGCTCGCGAAGTTCAAGCTGCCGCGCACGATCGAGTACCTGACCGAGCTGCCGCGTGATCCGAACGGCAAGCTGTACAAGCGGAAGCTGCGCGACCGTGCGTGAGCTCGTCAAGATGACCCCGGCCGAGGTAGACGCGTTTCTGGCCGGGCAGAGGACGTTGGTCGTGGCGACGATCGGGCGCACCGGGCTGCCGCACCTCGCGCCGATGTGGTTCGCGTTCCTGGACGGCGAGATCGTGTTCTGCACGGACCGCAAGTCGCAGAAGGTCGTGAACCTGCGCCGCGACCCGCGCTGCAGCGTGCTGGCGGAGGCGGGGGAGACCTACGACCAGCTGCGCGGCGTGCACATGGAGGGCGTCACCGAGTTCACGCCCGACCTCGGCCAGGTGGTCGACGCCGTGGTGGCGCGCAACTTCGGCGAGGTCGGCTCCTCGGACGAGGAACGGGAAGCTCTGCGCAAGGCCATGTCACGGCGCGTCGCCGTGATCTTCCGTCCGACCAGGACGGCCAGCTGGGACCACCGGAAGCTGATGTCGGGAGTGACCCCATGACCCTCAACCGCCGTCAGGTGCTCGCCGGAGCCGGTCTCGCGCTGGCGTCCGGACTCGTGCACACCGGCACCGCCCAGGCGGACCTCGGTGAGTACGACGTGGTGGTGGTCGGGTCCGGTGCCGCCGGCATGACCGCCGCGCTCACCGCCGCCAAGCGCGGGCTGAGCGTCGTGGTGGTGGAGAAGGCGCCGACGTTCGGTGGCTCCGCCGCGCGTTCCGGTGCCGGCATCTGGATTCCGAACAACGAGGTGATCCTCGCCGCCGGGGTGCCGGACACGCCGGCGTTGGCGGCGCAGTACCTCTCTGCGGTCGTGGGCGACATCCCGGTGGCGCGGCAGCAGGCGTACCTGAGCGCCGGGCCGCGGATGATCTCGTTCGTGCAGCGCAACAGCCCGCTGCGCTTCCGGTACATGGACGGGTACAGCGACTACTACCCAGAGCTCCCCGGTGGCATCGCACGCGGCCGTTCGATCGAGCCGGACGTGTTCGACGGCAACCTCCTGGGCCCGGAGCTCGCGAACCTGAACCCGCCGTACCTGGCCGTGCCACCGGGCATGGTCATCTTCAGCGCGGACTACAAGTGGCTCGCGCTGGCCCTGGTGAACGCCAAGGGCGCCGCGACGGCCGCTGCTGCACTCGCCCGCGGTACGGCTGCCGCACTGGCCGGGCAGAAGCCGTTGATGATGGGCCAGGCGCTGGCCGGTGCCCTGCGGCTCGGGCTGATGCAGGCCGGTGTGCCGGTGTGGCTGAACACGCCGCTGGTGGACCTGCACGTGGTGGGCGGCGCGGTCCGTGGCGTCGTGACCTCGCGCGGTCTCGTGCGCGCTCGTCGTGGCGTGATCATGGGTTCGGGCGGCTTCGAGCACAACGCGGCCATGCGCGCGCAGTACCAGCAACAGCCGATCGGCACGCAGTGGACCGTGGGGGCGAAGGAGAACACGGGCGACGGCCACCGCGCGGGCCAACGGCTCGGTGCCGCGTTCGACCTGATGGACGACGCCTGGTGGGGTCCCGCGATCCCGGTGCCCGGCACGCCGTACTTCTGCCTGGCCGAACGCACGCTGCCGGGCGGTCTGATGATCAACCAGGCCGGTCGGCGGTTCGTGAACGAGGCCGCGCCCTACAGCGACGTCGTGCACGTCATGTACGACAAGAACCCGACGGCGCCGTGCATCCCGGCGTGGCTGGTGGTCGACCAGAACTACCGCAACCGGTACCTGTTCGCCGACATCGCGCCCGCGCTGCCGTTGCCGGACGGCTGGTACCAGAACGGCGCGGTCGTGAGGAACTGGTCGCTGGACGGCCTGGCGTCGGCGATCGGGGTGCCGGCGGCCGCGTTGAAGGCGACCGTGAGCCGGTTCAACAGCCAGGCCTTGATCGGCCGGGATCCCGACTTCAAGCGTGGTGACAGCGCTTACGACCACTACTACACCGACCCGGCGGTCATCCCGAACTCGTGCCTGGCGCCGTTGTGGGCACCGCCGTTCTACGCGTTCAAGATCGTGCCGGGCGACCTCGGGACGAAGGGCGGCATGGTCACGGACGCGCGCGCTCGGGTGCTGCGGCCGGACGGGTCGGTGATCCCGGGGCTGTACGCGGCGGGCAACGTCAGCTCGGCCGTGATGGGGCGCAGCTACGCCGGGGCCGGGTCGACGATCGGCCCGGCCATGACGTTCGGCTACATCGCCGCCAACGACGTCTAGCGGGTGTGGGGCCTGACAGCAGGCCCCACACCCGGCGTGATCAGCTGACGCCGGCGATCAGCGCCTCCATCTGGCGGTTCTGCCCGGTGGTGCCGACGAACGCGACCACGCCGGGACCCGCGCACGAGGCGCCCTGCCAGCCGATGCCGGACAGGTGGGCGTTGGCGCACGTCGTCGCGGACGGCGCGCCGAGTCCGAGCGCCTCCACCTGGCGGCCCTGACCGGTCGTGCCGACGACGCCGACATCACCGTCTGCCACGCACACCTGGCTCAACCAGCCCAGATCGGCCACGTGCGCCTGCGCGCAGATCCCGCCGGTGCCCGCGGAGGACACGGCGAGCGCTTCCATCTGGCGGTTCTGCCCGGTGGTGCCGACAAGTGCGCCCGCGCCGTCGCTCGCGCACACCCAGCCCTGCCAGCCGACGTTCTCCAGGTGCGCGTTGAGGCAGACGGTTCTCGCCGCCTGCGCGCGGAGCTGGTCGGGCAGTGCCGGCGCCTGGATGGAGGAGTTGGACTTCGCCGAGCCGGGTGCACCCGTCGTGGCGTTGGGAGCGGTGTCCGCGTTGGCGGGCGCCGCGGTCAGCCCGAGTGCTGTGAACGCGGTCGCGAGCAGAGCGGCGAAGCGGTACCTGCGGTGCATCGAGATCTCCTTCGGGAGAGGGGGACCCGATCACGTTCGCAGGTGCCGGCGGAGGAACCATCCGCTCTCCGGACACACTTGCCGCGTCCGTTCGCGATCTTTCCACGCGGCTGGGAACCGCCTGTCGAGACGCTAAAAGCGTTAGCAGCCTTGGAAGTTCGGCTTCCGCTTCTCCGCGAACGCCCGCGGCCCCTCCTTGGCGTCCTCGCTGCGGAACACCTCCATGCCCAGCCGAGCGTCCACTGTGAACGCCTCGTTCTCGTGCATGCCCTCGGTCTCCCGGATCGTCCGCAGGATCGCCCTGATCGCCACCGGCCCGTTGGCCGAAATCATCTCGGCCAGCTCCATCGCCTTGGCCAGCGCCTCACCGTCCGGCACCACGTGCCCGATCAGGCCGATCTCCTTGGCTTCCGGTGCCTTGATGTGCCGCCCGGTCAGCAGCAGGTCGGCCGCGACCGTGTACGGGATCTGGCGCGGCAGCCGCACCGCCGAGCCGCCCAGCGGGAACAGGCCCCAGCGCGGCTCGGACACGCCGAACCGGGCGCTCTCGCCGGCCACCCGGATGTCGGTCGCCTGCAGGATCTCCGTGCCGCCCGCGATCGCCGGGCCTTCCACAGCCGCGATGAGCGGTTTCGTCAACCGGCGACCCTTCAGCAGCGGCTCGATCACCGAGAAGTCGTACCCCGTCGTCTCGCTCGGGTGGTTCTGCGACATCGCCTTGAGGTCCGCGCCCGCGCAGAACGCCCCGCCCGCGCCGGTCAGGATGCACACGCGCACCTCGGGATCGTTGTCCACGCGGTCCCAGGCCTCGCGCATGATGGCCATCATCGGACCGGACAACGCGTTGCGCGCCTCCGGCCGGTTCATCGTGACGACCAGGACGTTCCCGACCAACTCCACCAGGCAATGAGGTTGCGTTGTCGTGGTCATCCTGAGGGCCTCCTGGATCGAGTCTGACCGCACGGGGGATTGTCCGGAACAGTAACACGTTCTACTTTGCAGGACATGGCCCTCAACGTCGCAGACCTCGTTGAACACGCCGTCGACACCGTGCCCGACCGCACCGCGCTCGTGTGCGGCGACCGGCGGGTCACCTACGCCGAACTCGAGGCGCGCGCCAACAAGTTGGCGCATCACCTGGCAAAGAACGGCGTGACGGCCGGTCAGCACGTCGGCCTGTACGCGCGCAACTCCATCGAGCTGGTCGAGGCCATGCTCGCGGTCTACAAGCTGCGGGCCGTTGCGATCAACGTGAACTACCGCTACACCAAGAACGAGTTGCAGTACCTGTTCGGTGAGGCGGACCTGGTCGCCCTGGTGCACGAGCGCCGCTACTCGCCGCTGGTGGCGGAGGCCGACGCGCCGCAGCTGCGGGTCGTGATCGACGACGAGTCCGCTGAGGACTTCGCCGGCACCGAGTACGAGGCCGCGCTGGCCGCCGAGTCCGGTGACCGCGACTTCGGCCCGCGCAGCGCCGACGACCTCTACATCCTCTACACCGGCGGCACCACCGGCATGCCCAAGGGGGTGATGTGGCGGCACGAAGACGTGTGGCGCACGCTCGGCGGCGGCATCGACTTCGTGACCGGCGAACGCGTCGCCGACGAGTGGCAGCAGGCCAACGCGGGCAAGGACTTCGGGCTCGTCCGGCTGTGCCTGCCGCCGCTGATCCACGGCGCCGCGCAGTGGGCCGTGCTGGGCGCGTTGTTCAGCGGCAGCACCGTCGTGCTGGTGCCGAAGTTCGATCCCGCCGAGATCTGGCGCGTCATCGGCCGGGAGAAGGTCCAGGTCGCGGTGATCACCGGCGACGCGATGGGCCGGCCGTTGATCGAGGAGTTCCAGCGCGGCGAGTACGACGGGTCGTCGTTGTTCATCATCAACAGCAGCGCCGCGCTCTTCTCCTACACCGTGAAGAAGCAGTACCACGAGCTGCTGCCGCACACGACGCTGCTGGAGTCGATCGGGTCGAGCGAGACAGGGTCCACCGGCATCGGCGCGGTGCCGAAGGAGATCCTCAAGACCGACGGCACCAAGGTGAAGCTCAACGAGGACACCATCGTCGTCGACGAGGACGGCACCAAGCTCGAACCCGCGCCCGGCGTCATCGGCAAGCTCGCCCGCGGCGGCCACATCCCGCTGGGCTACTACAAGGACCCCGAGAAGACCGCGAAGATGTTCATCGAGGTCGACGGCAAGCGCTACACCGTGCCCGGCGACTTCGCCCGCTTCGAGGCCGACGGCGACATCACGTTGCTCGGCCGCGGCAACACCTGCGTGAACACCGGCGGTGAGAAGGTGTTCCCGGAAGAGGTCGAGGGCGTGCTCAAGTCGCACCCGGACGTGTTCGACGCACTGGTGATCGGCGTACCGGACGACCTGCTCGGCCAACGCGTCGGCGCACTGGTCCAGCCGCGCGAGGGCGCCACGCCGACACTGTCCGAACTGGACGCGCACGTCCGCGAGACGCTGGCCGGCTACAAGGTGCCGCGCTCGCTCTGGCTGGTCGACGAGATCGGCCGCACCCCCAGCGGCAAACCCGACTACCAGTGGGCCCGGCGCCACGTGGAGGAGCATGCGCACCAACCTGTGTGACACGTTCGGCATCGAGCACCCGGTCTTCGGCTTCACGCCGTCCGAGCACGTGGCCGCCGCGATCAGCCGCGCGGGTGGCATGGGCGTGCTCGGCTGCGTGCGGTTCAACGACGCCGAGGACCTCGACCGCGCGCTGACGTGGATGGACGAGAACACCGACGGCAAACCGTACGGCGTCGACATCGTGATGCCCGCGAAGATCCCGGCCGAGGGCACCCAGGTCGACCTCGACAAGCTCGTCCCGCAGGGCCACAAGGACTTCGTGGACCGCACCCTGCTCTCCCTCGGCGTGCCACCGCTCCCGGACGGGGCATCCGGCGAGGGCGTGCTCGGCTGGCTGCACTCGGTCGCGCGCTCGCACGTCGACGTCGCCCTGGAACACCCGATCCGGCTGATCGCGAACGCCTTGGGCTCGCCGCCGGTCGACGTGATCGAACGCGCGCACGCGGCCGGTGTTCCGGTGGCGGCGTTGGCCGGCAAGGCCTCGCACGCGCGCCGGCACGTCGAGAACGGCGTGGACATCGTGGTGGCGCAGGGCTACGAGGCCGGCGGGCACACCGGTGAGGTCGCCACGATGGTGCTCGTGCCGGAGATCGCCGACGCGGTGGACGTGCCGGTGCTGGCAGCGGGTGGCATCGGGTCCGGGCGGCAGGCCGCGGCGGCGTTGGGGTTGGGTGCGGCCGGGGTGTGGATGGGCTCGTACTGGCTGACGACGACCGAGTACACGCTGGGCAACTCGTCGACGCAGGAGGCTCTGCTGGCCGCGGGCTCCAGCGACACCGTGCGGACGCGGATCTACACCGGCAAGCCCGCGCGGTTGCTGAAAACGCGGTGGACCGAGGCGTGGACGTCGGCGGAGGCACCGGAACCGTTGCCGATGCCGTTGCAGAACATCCTGGTCAGCGAGGCGCACCAGCGGATCGCGCGGTCGTCGGACCCGTCGGTGGTGTCGATGCCGGTGGGGCAGGTGGTCGGGCGGATGAACGAGGTGCGGCCGGTGGCCGAGGTGATGGCGGACCTGGTGCGCGAGTTCGACGAGACTGTCGAGCGGCTCACCAAGCTGCGCTGAGCCTCAGGAGCTGGGCGGTCGCCCCGCCCAGCTCGAACTCGGCCCGCTTGGCCGCCGTGAAGTACTTGTGCACCTCGTGGCTCATGTCGATCCCCGTCCCACCGTGGACGTGCACGGCCGTGTGTGCCACCCGGTGCCCGGCTTCGGCGGCCCAGAACTTCGCCGTCGCCACCTCGGCCTCCGCGGGCAATCCCTCCGACAACCGCCACGCCGCCTGCCACAACGTCAACCGGATCGCCGCCACGTCGATGTAGGCGTCGGCCAGCCGTTGGGCCACGGCCTGGAAAGCTCCGATCGGGCGGCCGAACTGCACCCGCGTGCGGGCGTACTCGGCGGTGAGTTCCAGTGCGCGTTCGGTGACGCCCAACTGATAAGCACACAACCCGAGCGTGTACCGGGTCGTGAGCCACTCAGGTGTGAGGCCCTCGACCAGTTCGCCGCCACCGAACTCGAACGTCCCCGCCTCCGACCCGTCGACCAGCTCCTGCGCACTGATGTCGAGATCGGCGGCCTGAACCAGGAACACCCGGTCACCGGAAGCCACGAGGAACGCCTCGGCTGACATCGCGAACGGGACCGCCGTCTTCGCACCGGACGAGTCCTCGGCCAGCGCGATCGACAGCACGGTCCCGGGGTCGACGCGCCTTCCGGCCGCGGCCAGCGCGGTCTGCGCCAGCGTGGTCGGCAGGTAGGGCACCGCGGCGACCGCGCGACCCAGCTCGACCAGCACCGCGCAGTGCTCCAGGACGCCGAACTCCGCTGGGTCCTCCGGCACCACGCCGGCCTTCACGAGGTCGGTCCACGGCGCGTCCGACGACTCGACGATCTTGCGGGTCAGCGCGGCCAGCTCGCGTTGCGCCTCGGTCAGGGTGAAGTCCACGGAGCTCTCCTCGCCGCAGTTCAGTCATCGGGGGACCGCGGGCAGCCCGAGGCCGGCCCGCGCGATGATGTCGCGCTGGATCTCGTTGGTGCCGCCGCCGAACGTGAGGATCAGCGCCGAGCGGTGCATGCGTTCGACCCGGCCGTGCAGCAGGGCGCCGGGGGAGCCCGCGCGGACGATCCCGTTGGCGCCCAGCACCTCCATCAGCAGCCGGTAGCCCTCGGTGGCGAACTCGGTGCCGAACACCTTGGTGGCGGAGGCTTCCGCGGGGGAGGGCGCCTCGTCGCCGCCGGAGGCGATCTTCCAGTTGACCAGCTTGAGGAACTCGGTCTTGGCGTGCACGCGGGCGAGGTGCAGCCGGACCCACTCGTGCGCGTCGGCACCGGTTTCGTGCGCCCATTGACGAACCTCGCGCAGCGCGGTCTGCAGCGGGGCGGCGGAGCACAACGCGACGCGTTCGTGGTTGAGCTGGTTGGTGATGAGCTTCCAGCCCTTGTGCTCCTCGCCGATCAGGTTCGCGGCGGGCACGCGCACGTCGTCGTAGAAGGTGGCGCTCGTGGTGGGGCCGGACATCGTCGGCACCGGTGCCCAGGAGAAGCCTTCGGACGCGGTCGGCACGATGAGGATGCTCAGGCCGCGGTGCCGTTCGGACTCCTGGTCGGTGCGGCACGCGAGCCACACGTAGTCGGCGTGCTGGATGAGGCTGGTCCACATCTTCTGGCCGTTGACCACGTAGTCGTCGCCGTCGCGCACGGCCCGTGTGCGCAGGCCGGCGAGGTCGGTGCCCGCCTCCGGTTCGCTGTAGCCGATCGCGAAGTGGATCTCGCCGCCCGCGATCTTGGGCAGGTAGCACGCCTTCTGCTCCTCGGTGCCGTAGGTCATGATCGTCGGCCCGATGGAGTTGAGCGTCAGGAACGGCACCGGCGCGCCTGCGGCGGAGGCCTCGTCGAGAAAGATCAGCTGCTCGATCATCGGGCGGTCGCGGCCGCCGTACTCCTGCGGCCACCCGATGGTGAGCCAGCCGTCCTTGCCCATCTGGCGAACGGTGTCCTTGTACACCTCGGCGTCGCCGTAGTCGCCGCCACCGGACAGCGCGGCCTTGCGGTCGGGCGTCATGAGCGCGGCGAAGTACGCCCGCAGCTCGTCGCGCAACCTCTCCTGGTCGGGCGTGAAACCGATGCGCATGCCCGCTACTCTAGAACAAGTTCTATTTGATGTCAGGAGGCCGCGATGAAGGTCGACGTCGACCCTTCGCTGTGTGAGGCGCACGGCGTGTGCACGACGATCCTGCCTGAGGTCTTTGACCTTGATGAGGACGAGGTTCTGCAGATCCGGCCGGGTGAGGTGACACCGGCGGAGGCGCCGGTGGCCGAGCGGGCCGTCGCCTCGTGCCCCAAGGGCGCACTGAGGGTCTCACGCTGATGGACCTTGTCACGAACAGGAACAGATTCTAGTGTGCGACGGGTACCTCAGCCGTGAGCTCAGCGAGGAGTGATACCGGTGAAGGCTGCCGTGCTGAACCAGGTCGGCGACGACAAGCTCGAGCTCCGCGACGACGTGACGACCACCGCGCCGGGGCCGCAGGAAGTCCGCATCAGGATCAAGGCGTGCGGGGTGTGCCACAGCGATCTGTCCGCCATGGACGGAACGCTGCCGGCGCTCGCACCCGGTGTGGTCGGGCACGAGGGCGCGGGTGTGGTCGCCGAGATCGGCAGCGCCGTGACGTCGCTCGCGGTGGGCGACCACGTCGTGATCACCTTCGTGCCGCCGTGCGGGAAGTGCGCGCAATGTGTTAGCGCACAACCGCATCTGTGTCTGGTGCACACGTTGGCCGCGTTCACCACGCCGCGGTTCCTCGTGGGCGGGAACCCGGCGTTCGGGTACGCGGGACTCGGCGCGTTCGCCGAGGAGATGGTCGTGCCGGCGGACGCCGCCATGAAGATCGACGACGACGTGCCGTTCGACGTCGCCGCGCTGTTGTCGTGCGGCATCCTGACCGGGGTCGGGGCCGTGCTGAACACCGCGAAGGTCGAACCGGGCGCGAGCGTCGCGGTGATCGGCTGCGGTGGCGTCGGCGTCGCGGTGGTCCAGGGCGCGCGGCTGGCGGCTGCGGCCCGGATCGTCGCGGTCGACCCGGTGGAGGAGAAGCACGAGGTGGCGCAACGGTTCGGCGCGACGCACGCGACGAAACCGGACGGCGTCGCGGACCTGAACAACCAGCTGAACATGGGCATGGGGTTCGACTACGTGTTCGACGTGGTCGGCCTGCCCGCGACGATCCGCCAGGCGTGGGACCTCACCCGGCGCGGCGGCCACACGGTGGTCGTGGGCGCGGGCCGGGCCGACGCGATGGTGTCGTTCAGCGCGCAGGAGCTGTTCCTGCACGACAAGACCTTGCACGGGTCGTTCTACGGGACGGCGAACTTCCGCCGGGACGTGCCGCGGATGCTGGCGCTGTGGCGGCAGGGTCGGCTCGACCTCGAAGGCATGATCAGCAAGAGGATCCGGTTCGAGGACCTCAACGAGGGCCTGCAGGCGTTGCGCGGCGGCGGCTCGCTGATCCGGCAGGTAGTCCTGTTCGACTGAGCCACTTCTTGGGAGTCTCTTGTGGACCTTGCGGGGAAGGTCGCCGTCGTCACGGGCGCCGGTGCCGGGCTGGGGCGGGCCGAAGCGCGTGAACTGGCCCGGGCCGGCGCTTCGCTGGTGCTGAACGACCTGCCGGGTGCGGCGGACGCGGTCGTGGCCGAGGTCGAGGGACACGGCGGGAAGTGCGTGGTGGTCGAGGGCGACGTGGGGGAGCGTGACACCGCGGACGCCCTGGTGGCCGCGGCCGTCGAGCTCGGCGGGCTGCACGTCGTCGTGAACAACGCCGGCGTGCTGCGCGACCGGATGCTGTTCAACATGTCCGACGAGGACTGGGACCTCGTGGTCCGCGTGCACCTGCGCGGGCATTTCTTGTTGTCGCGCAACGCGGTGGCGTTGTGGCGGCAGCAGTCGAAGGCGGCCGGGGAACCGGTCTTCGGGCGGATCGTGAACACGTCGTCGGAGGCGGGCCTGCTCGGGTCGGAGGGGCAGGCGAACTACGCGGCGGCCAAGGCGGGCATCACGGCGCTGACGGTGGCGACCGCGCGGGGCACCGGCCGCTATGGTGTGCGGGCCAACGCGATCTGCCCCCGTGCGCGCACCGGGATGACCGCGCACGTCTTCGGTGACGCCCCTGAGGGTGACGATCCGCTGGCCCCCGTGCACGTGGCGCGGTTCGTCGCCTACCTGGTCTCGCCCGCGGCCGCCGAGATCACCGGGCAGGTGTTCGTGGTGCACGGCGGGATGGTCGCGTTGATGGCGCCGCCGACCGTGGAACAGCGCTTCGACGCGCTCGACGACATCGCGGGCTACTTCGCCGCCCGCGATCCGCAGAGGACCTTCTCCTGTACCGAAACGCTCGCCCTGTAGGAGGAACTGTGACGCTCACCGTGCAGCCGCACCGCGAGACGCTGGGGCTGAAGGACGGCCAGCTCTTCGTGGGCGGCCAGTTCCGCGACTCGGACGAGACGTGGACGCACCACCACCCCGCGACCGGCGAGGAGATCGGCCGGTTCGCGGTCGCCTCGGTGCGGGACGTCGATGACGCCGTGCGAGCGGCGCGCAAGGCGTTCGACGACGGCGTGTGGTCGCGGGCGCGGGTGCAGGAACGCGTCCGGGTGCTGCTCAGGTACGCGAACCTGCTGCGCGAGCACTCCGACGAGCTGCGCGGGCTGCAGGCGCTGGACAACGGCGTACCGCTGTCGTTCGGGCAGATCTACGCGACCTCGGTGGGCATCGCGGCGGACATCTTCGAGCACCACGCCGGGTGGATCGACAAGGTCGGCGGCCAGACCCTGCCGCCGTACCAGGGCGGTGACCACCTGGCGATGACGTTCCGCGAGCCGGTCGGCGTGGTCGCGGCGATCCTGCCGTGGAACGCGCCGTTCGTGCTGTTCGCCCAGAAGCTCGCGCCCGCACTGGCGGCGGGCTGCACGATCGTGGTGAAGCCGTCGGAGTTCGCGTCGTTCTGCGTGATCAGGATGGTGCAGCTGCTGACCGAGGCGGGCCTGCCCGACGGCGTGGTCAACCTGGTCACCGGCCCCGGCGAGCCGACCGGTCAGGCGCTGATCACGCACCCGCTGGTCGACAAGATCAGCTTCACCGGCTCGCGCACGGTCGGCCGCAAGATCGTCGAGGCCTCCGCGGCCACGATGAAGCGGGTGTCGCTCGAACTGGGCGGCAAGAGCCCGGCCCTGGTGTTCGCCGACGCTCCGAACGTGGGCCTCGCCGCGATGACCTGCATGGGCATGGTCACCATGGGCCTGTCCGGCCAGGCGTGCGTCGCGCACACCCGTGCGCTGGTGGCGCGCGAGGTGCAGGAGGAGTTCGTCACGATGGCCACGATGATGGCCGGCGCGGTGACGTTCGGCGACCCGTTCGACCCGGCGGTGCTGGCGAGCCCGCTGATCAACGCGCGGCAGCTCGACCGCGTGCTCGGCTACATCAACCGCGGCCAGGAGGAGGGCGCGCGCCTCGTCACCGGCGGCACCCGCCTGGAAGGTGACCTGGCGTCCGGCAACTTCGTGGCACCGACCATCTTCGCCGACGTCTCGAACGACATGACCGTGGCCCGCGAGGAGATCTTCGGCCCGGTCCTGACCGTGGTGCCGTTCGACGACGAGGACGAGGCGGTCCGGCTGGCCAACGACACCGAGTACGGCCTGGGCGCGGGCATCTACACCAACGACGTGAAACGCGCGTTCCGCGTGGCGAAGTCGCTGCGAGCGGGGATGGTCGGCATCAACGGGTTCCAGCTGGAACCGCACGTGCCGTTCGGCGGGTACAAGCAGTCCGGGCTCGGCCGCGAGGGCGGGCAAAGCGCCTACGAGGCCTACACCGAGCTCAAGACGGTGATGATGCCGCTGACCGACGAGCTGATGTGATGCGGCTGTCCGGCAAGGTCGCCCTGATCACCGGCGCGGCCCGGGGCCAGGGTGCGGCCGCGGCCAGGCGGTTCGTCGCGGAGGGTGCGTCGGTGCTGCTCACTGACGTGCTCGACGAACCGGGCAAGGAGCTGGCCGCCTCCCTCGGTGCCTCCTACTTCCACCTGGACGTGTCGTCCGAGCAGGACTGGGAGGCGGCGGTCGAGGCGGCTCGCGAGCTCGGCGAGATCTCCGTGCTGGTGAACAACGCGGGCGTGCTGCACTTCTCCGCTTTGGCGGACACGACCTTGGCCGACTACCAGCGGGTGATCTCGATCAACCAGGTCGGCACGTTCCTCGGCATGCGCGCGGTGGTCCCGTCGATGAAACGGGCCGGTGGCGGCTCGATCGTGAACGTGTCGTCGGTGGAGGGCCTCGCCGGGATGCCCATGCTGACCGCCTACACCGCCTCGAAGTTCGCCATCCGCGGCATGACGAAGGTGGCGGCGCTGGAGCTGGGCGAACACGGGATCAGGGTGAACTCGGTGCACCCCGGCGCGATCGACACGGCGATGGTGAGCACGGCGCTGGGCCGGGAGATCGACGTGTCGCCGATCGGGAAGCGGCTCGCGCTGCGGCGGATCGGGCAGCCGGAGGACGTGGCGAACGTGGTGCTGTTCCTGGCCAGCGACGAGAGCGCCTACTGCACCGGCGGGGAGTTCGCGGTGGACGGAGGGGCGACGGCAACGCACGCTCTGGGCCGCTGACCTGCCCGAACGGCCGAGCGGCCGGAATTGTCAGACCCCCTCGCTACCGTGGGTCGTGCGCGGTCGGCGTAGGGAATCCAGCACCGCAAGACGCCGGCCTCCCTGGTTCTGCGCTGGGGGACGGAAGCGGGCGGCGCGCCCGTGACCCAACCGGAGCGGCCAGGCTCTGCTGAGGGGCAGACGCGTCCCGAAGCGCCGGCCGCGCCCACCGCAGCCTGCCCGCTGGCACACTCCGACGCTGACGGACCGTCACGTGGAGAACCGTGGGTAACGAGCCGGACAGGGCCAGGCGCAGGGGCCGGGTGGCCAAGGCTCCCGTCGGCGACGGGCCGGCCGCGGTCTTCGCCCGGCAGCTGTGGGAGCTCAAGCAGCAGGCGGGCGACCCGTCCTACGACGTCATGCGGGCGGAACACGCGCGTTGGCGTTGAAATCGGCGATGTCGGCGGCGGCGCGGGGTGCGCAGCTGCCGTCGTGGGACACGACCTGGGAGTTCGTCAGGTCGCTGGCGGTCGGCGTGCTCGGTCAGGACGAACAGGTGGTCCGCGGCCAGTGGCGTGAGCGGTGGGAGCGGGCGGCCGCGCTGGTCGCCGAGCCCGCGCCGGTGGAGCGTCCCGCGGCGGTGCCGTGGGCGAGAAGGCGCCGAGTGCGGGTGCTCGCCGTGGTGGCGGTGGTCGCGGTGCTGGTGGCGGCTCTGCTGTGGGCGCGGCCGGACCGACCGGCGTCGGTCACGATCGCCGAGCCGTGCGAGGCGACGTACGACAACAATCTGTCGATCACCGCTCGTTTCTTCGACGCGGAGGAGAACGAGACCGGGACCATGCACAGCGGGGTTTCTGGAGTTCGCGGTCGCGTCCGTCGCCGGCTCCACGACCGGCGAACCCGTGCAGCGACCCACACTGCGACCCACACCGCGCGGCAACCACCGAGTGGCGGCGCGCGAGCCCGCGGTGCCGTTCTTCGGCCTCGCGCCGGGCTTCACGAAGCTCAGCCTCGCGCCGGGCTTCACGAAGCTCAGCGTCTTCGCCGACACCAAGTACATGACCTGCTACTCGCGCTCTTCGTGAACCAGCGGAACGGCGACCAGCTCTGCCAGAGCAACACGCCTACGTCCTGGTGGGGTGGCACAACGGCGTGGACGGTGCCGTGCAGGGCACCGCGGTGGGCCTGACCGACTCGCGCGGGTCCACGTCGAAGCACGGCTCGCACATGAGCCATCTCTTCGTGGTCCCGCTCAAGAGCTGATCTCCAGGGGGACGACCGCCGACCGGCACCGCTGCCGGTCGGCGGTCAGCCGGTGAACCGGGTGGCCTGGCTGTCGATGAAGTTCTGCGCGCGTTCGAGGGTGTGCGAGCTGTACGTCCCGCCCGCGCGGGCGTCGAGCAGGGCGTTCTGCTGGGCGTCCAGGAACAAGCGCTGCAGCTCCCGTTGCTGGTGCATCGGACTGTCCGGATCACGGTCCGCGGTCAGCATCTTGTCGAGGATCTCCGCCATGGCGAGACCGCGCTCGCGGGCCCTGTCGAGGACGACCGGGTCGAACGGCTTGCCGTTCTCCCGTTCGAGCGCGGAGTTCTCCAGCAGGGTCTGGGTCGCGGCCATGAGCTCGGCGGCCAGGCGCGCGTATTCGCGGCGTTCGTGGTCCTCGTCGTTGCCGCGGATGCCGAGCAGCTTGATGAGCGCGGGCAGGGTGCCGCCCTGCAGCAGCAGCGTGACGATCGCGACCGTGAACGCGATCAGCACCAGCTCCGCGCGGTGCGGCACGTCGGTGGGCAGCGACTGGGCGGCGGCGAGGGTGACGACACCGCGCATGCCGGACCAGGCGAGCACCGCGCCGCCGCGCCAGCCGAGGCCTTCGCCGGCGAAGAACGTGGCGTCGGCGTGCTTGCGCTGCAACGCACGGGTGGCCCGCTCGTAGCGCCGGTCGGGCGGCCGGGACGAGATCTTGCCGAGCACCTCCTCGATCCGGCCGGTGAGCTGGTCGGCGCGGCGCTGTTGCCTGCGCAGCAACGCGATCAGCGGCACCACGAACACCACGCGCAGGACGATCAGCGCGACCGTCGCCAGCAGACCGAGGCTGAACGCCGTCCACACGCTCTCGCCCGACGCCCGCACGTCGCCGACGACCGCCGTGATCTCGAACCCCATGAGGAGGAAGACGCCGTTCTCCAGCAACAACTGGATGGTGCGCCAGTTGGTGCGCTCGGAGATCCGGTCGTGCGCGGTGAACCTGCGCGCGCTCAGGTGACCGGTGATCAGGCCCGCCGTCACGACGGCGATCACCCCGGACGCGTGCAGCTCCTCCGCCGGGATGAAGGCGAGGAACGGCACGACGAACGAGATCGCGGTCGTGAGCACGGGCTGACCCTGGATCCGGGAGCGGGCCCAGACCGAGACGATGCCGACGACCGCGCCCACGACGATGCCGATCAGGACCGCTCGCCCGAAGTCGCCGAGCGCTCCCCAGAAGCTGACCGTGCCCGCGATTGCCGCGACGGCGGTGCGCAGCAGCACGAGCGCGGTCGCGTCGTTGACCAGGCCCTCACCCTCCAGGATGGTGACGAGCCTCGGCGGCAACCCCAGTCGCTTGCCGATCGACGTGGCCGCGACCGCGTCCGGCGGGCTGATCACCGCACCGAGCGCGACGGCGGCCGGGAACCCGATCTCCGGCAGCAGCCAGTGGATCAACGCCCCGGTGCCGAACGCCGAGCCGACGACGAGCAGCACCGACAGCGCGCCGATCGTGCGGAAGTTGCGGCGGAAGTCCATCACCGGCACGTTCACCGCCGCCGAGTAGAGGATCGGCGGCAGCACCACCACGAGGATCCACTCGGGCTCGACGAACACGTGCGGCGCGCCCGGCAGCCGGCTGCACACCATCCCGACGACCACCAGCAACACCGGCGCCGCCACCCCGAGCCGGGGCGCGATGTACGAGACGACGACGATGATCAGGACCGCCACGACGGCGAGCAAGGCCACTTCCTGCATGATCGTCAGTCTGGTCGCGAGTGCTCAGTCCGGCCAGACGAGCAGCACCGCGCACGGCGCGTGGTCCACCACGAACCGGCTGACCAGCCCCAGGGCGCCGGTGGTCACCGTCGCGCGCCAGCACGAGCAGCTCGGCGCCCTCTGCGGCCGCGACGACCTCCCGCTCGACCCGTCCAGCCCGTTCCAGCCCGCACGCACGGCCGCCCGAGCCGCGCTGCCGCCGCTGCCGGCAGGTCGGTGCCCGAGGTCGTGGCCAGCTGCTCCACGGCGTCGCCGGGGTCGCGTTCCGGATGCCCGCGCCCGAGCAGCCCGGCGAACGCCCCGTGCGCCACCTCCGGCACGTCGTGCCCGCTGACGTGCAACAGGGTGATCTCCGCACTCAGGTGGTCGCGCACCGCGTCGACGCGCGCGGGCCAGCTGCCTTCGACGACCCGGACGAGGACTGCCGCTCAGCCTCCGATCACCAGCAGGGACCCCCACAGTGCCACCACCGCCGCGACCAGACTCGCCGGCACGGTCAGCAGCCCCAGCCTCGTGAACTCACCGAGGTCGACGTCGTGGTCGTGCTGGTGCACGATCCGCCGCCACAGCAACGTCGCCAGCGACCCCGCGTAGGTCAGGTTCGGCCCGATGTTCACCCCGAGCAGCACCGCCAGCACCGCCCCCGGCCCGGTCCCCGCCACCAGCGGCAGCAGCACCAGCACCGCGGGCAGGTTGTTGATCAGGTTCGCCAGCACCGCCGCCAGCCCCGCGATCGCCAGCAGCGCGAGCAACCCGCTCCCGTCGGGGATGACCCGTGCCAGCGCCGCGCCGAGCCCGTTGTCCACGACCGCCTTGACGATGATCCCCAGCGCCAGCACGAACGCCAGGAACGGCACCGACACCGCCCCCACGATCTTGCGCACCGTCATCCGCCGCCCCAGCGCCCTGACCGCCAGCACCGCCGCCCCGGCCGTCGCCGCCCACGCCGGATCCACCCCGGCCGCCGACGTCACCACGAACCCGGCCAGCACCGCCACCACCGTCGCCAGCGCGAACACCGGCATCTCCGGCACCTCCTCGCGCCGCGGCTCGGCACTCGTGCCGAGCTCGCTCGCGAAGAACCGCCGGAACACCACGTACTCCGCCAGCACCGCCACCACCCACGGCGCCGCCATGAGCCCCGCGAACCGCGTGAACGACAACCCGCTCGCCGTGAAGGCCAGCAGGTTCGTCAGGTTCGACACCGGCAACAACGTCGACGCCGTGTTCGACAGGTGCGTGCACGCGTACACCGGCGCCTTGGGCCGCACCCCTGCCCGCGCCGCCGTCGCGAACACCACCGGCGTCAGCAACACCACCGTCGCATCGAGGCTCAGCACGGCCGTGATCACCGACGCGAGCCCGAACACCCCGCCCAGCAACCGCTGCGGCCGCCCCGCCGCCCACCGCCCCAACCAGGCCCCGCAGGCCCGGAACAACCCCTCGTCCGCACACAGCTGCGCCAGCACCAGCACCGCCGCCAGGAACCACACCACCGGTGCCAGCCGCACCGCCTCGTCCCACGCGTGCGGCAGGCCGATCGCCCCGGTCAGCACCGCGATCCCGGCGGCCGGCACCGCGACCACGGCCTCGGGCCAGCCCCACGGGCGCACCACCGCGCACACCAGCACGACTCCGAGCAGGACGACCGACACGGCCTCCGCCAGCCACCCGCTCAACACCCGGAACTCCTGTCTCGCACTCCGATCGGCGCAATCGAACCACGGGCCCGCGGGCGGCCGCGCACCCGGACACGACGGCCGCCCGCAATGTCCGAACTGCGGCGATGAGTCTCGTCAGGACGCCGTGAACGTCAGCGCGAAGCTCGCCTTCCCCGCGGGCAACCGGTACTGCGGCAGCACCCCCGGCCCGCACGACGCCGTCCCCAGCCCGTGTTGCGCCAGGTCCAGGTTCAGAAACACCCGATCGCGCGCCCGCAGCTCGTCGGTGTGCGTGGCCGCATCGAGGTCCTCGGACGTCCACCGGCGCGCCGCGAAGTCGAACACCGGCGAACCCTCCACCCGCAGCCGCCGCACGCCGTCCGAGAGCTCCAGCCACCGCGCGTCCGCCCGGTTGCCGTTCTCCTGCGGGAACACGTACGGCGTCTGCAGACCGTCCACCGTGGACGAGAACCGGCCGACGCGCACCGCCTGCCTGCTGTCCGCGTACGCCTCGCCGGGGCCGAGACCGAACCACGAGACCGCGTCCAGCGAACCCGGCACCGCCAGCCGCAGGCCCAGGCGCGGCAGCGGGCACGGCCACTCGCCGTCCGGGGTCACGTCGAGCTCCAGGCGCACCCGGTCGCCGGACGCGGTCCAGAGGTAGGTGGCGTGCATGCCGAAGCCGAGCGCCGGCGGCGCCACCCGCGTCCGGACCAGCAGCGAGTACGCGTCCGCCTCGACCGACACCACCGGTGCTGCAGCCGGTGCAGGCCCCGCGCGCCACGCCCGTTCGTCGGAGGCCAGGCGCCGCCGCGGTCGTTGTCCGTCGGGCGCGCCAGAGGTCGAGCCGGGGCCGTCCAGCGCGAACGGACCGAGCCGGGTCAGCTGTCCGGTCACCGGCGAGAACTCACCGGGCCCGAGCCGCAGCACGCCGGAACGCTCGACGGTCGCGCGCCGGCACCGCCGCCACTGAGCGACCGCTCACCTCGACCTGGCCGACCGCGACCACGTGCCCGGCCTCCGCCCACCGCGTGGCCGCGCCCAGCACGGCCCGTACGGTCAGCCACCCCTCACCGGACACCTCGGGCAACGACGGCAGCGCCACCGCAGCATCCCCGCCGGCCGCCACCGCGGGCACCGCCAGCACCCCGGACGCCACCTCCACGCCGTCGTCCTCGTACTCCCACAAGAACCGCAGGTGCTCCAGCGAGACGAAGTCGTAGAGGTTGGACACGCGCACACCGCCATCAGCCGCGGAAATCCGCACCGGCGCGAACACCGCGGCGAACTCCACCAAGCCCGGCGACGGCGTGCGGTCGGGGAACACCACCCCGTCGATCACGAAGTTCCCGTCGTGCAACGGTTCCCCGAAGTCACCGCCATACGCGATCCGGCCGTCCACGGCGATCCCGTGGTCGATCCACTCCCAGATGAACCCGCCCTGCACGTGCGGGTACTTCTCGAACAACGCGCGGTACTCCAGCATCCCGCCCGGCCCGTTGCCCATGGCGTGCGCGAACTCGCACAACACGAACGGCAACGCCCGGCGCCGGGCGTTCGGGTCGTCGCGCCGCCCGATCCGGTCGACCTCCTCGTGCGAGGCGTACATCCGGCTGTGCACGTCCACGTACTCGCAGTCGAGGTCGCCCTCGTAGTGCACCGGCCGGGACGGGTCGCGGTCGCGCGTCCACGCCGCCATCGCCGCCAGGTTCGCGCCGGTGTGCGACTCGTTGCCCAGCGACCACAACACGATCGAGGGGTGGTTCTTGTCCCGCTCGACCATCCGCCGCATCCGGTCCAGATAGGACTCGGCCCACATCGGCTCGGAAGAGGGGTTGGCCGCCCAGCCGAGCTCGGTGAAGCCGTGCGTCTCCAGGTCGCACTCGTCGACCACCCACAGGCCGTACTCGTCGCACAACGACAGGAAGTACGGGTCCGGCGGGTAGTGGCTGGTGCGGACGGCGTTGACGTTGTGCCGCTTCATCAGTTCGACGTCGGCCACCGAGAACTCCCGCGGCACCGCACGGCCGGACGACGGGTGGTGCTCGTGCCGGTTCACCCCGCGGAACACCACCCGCGACCCGTTCACCAGCAGCACGCCGTCGACGATCGACACGGTCCGGAACCCGATCCGCACCGGCACCCGTTCGGCGTCCGTGTGCACGACACCGTCGTAGAGGTGCGGACTCTCGGCACTCCACGGCTCGACGGGCACCGACACCGTCTCACCGGCGGGCAGGTCGTGCACGCCCAACGACGGCACGCTGATCAGCAGGCCGGCACCGTCCACCGACAACGTGCCGAGCCCCGACTCGTGGTCGTAGGACGCGTTCACCTGGTGGTCCGCCACCCCGCCGCGCGGCCGGGACAGCAGCGTGACGCTGCGGAAGATCCCCGAGAGCCACCACATGTCCTGGTCCTCCAGGTAGCTCCCGGACGACCACTGGTGCACCCGCACGACCAGGACGTTCCGGTGTGGCCGGAGCACCGCGCTGACGTCGAACTCGGAGGGCAGCCGGCTGCCGCGCGTCACGCCCAGCTCGACGCCGTTGAGCCACACCCGCCCGCACGAGTCGATGCCGTCGAACCGCAGCACCGCCGGCTCGTCCGGCCAGAACACCGGCAGGTCGAACACGAACCGGTGGTCGCCCGTCGGGTTCTCCGACGGCACGAACGGCGGCTCGACCGGGAACGGGTACCGGACGTTGGTGTACGCCGGCGACCCGTGGCCCTGCAGCTGCCAGTGACCGGGAACGGCGATCGTGTCCCAGGAGCTGTCGTCGAAGTCCTCGGCCGCCACGTCGTCGGCGAGCACGGCGGTGGGGGAGAGGCGGAAGCGCCACGCGCCGTCGAGAGGCAGGGAGGCCGCGTCGGAGGTGGAGAACGCGCGTGGGGGCAGCGCGCCGTGGCCGGGGCCGGGGTCTTGGAGGTAGCTCGGCTGAGACATGTGTTCCTTCGCCCTCGAGAGTGCCTGCGGCGGCCGGTCACCAACATCACCAGCGGTGGCACGACCGCCGCTGGAGCTTGGGTGTTCCACGTGGTGACGAATATCCGTGAGCGTTCCCGTGAACGTTCACGGACTGCGGCGAAGCATGGGCCGGTCGAGTCGGGGTGTCAACCGTCTGGCGGGAAAGCAGCAGGTCAGGCGGACTCGCGCACGGTCAGCGCCGCCGTGACGACCAGCTCGTCCCCCAACAGCGGCTGCTCGCCATCCAGCAGCCGAGCGGCCTGCTCGACGGCGAGGGCGCCGATCCGCTTCGTGTCCAGTGCGACGCTGGTGAGCGCGGGGTCGACCACGGTGCCGAGCTGCAGCCCGTCGAACCCGACCACGGCGAGGTCGTCCGGCACCTTCAGGCCACGCCGGCGAGCCGACCGCAGCGCGCCGATCGCGATGATGTCGTTGAACGTGAACACCGCGGTGAGCCCGGGATGCGCGTCGAGGAGCGTGGTGAGAGCTTCGGTGCCGCCGTCGACCGACTGCTGCGCCCCTGTCACGGCGGTCGTCAGCCCGTGCGCGGCCATCGCCTCGCAGAACCACGCGTGCCGTTCGCTCGGGCCGGCGCGGTTGGCGTGGTCGAGCATGCCGATGTGCCGGTGCCCGGCCGCGACCAGGTGGTCGACGGCGGCCCGCACGCCCTGCCTGCCGTCGATGACGATCGAGCTGAACCGGCCGGCGTTCGCGTCGCGGCCGATCAGCACCACCGGCATGCCGCGGGTGTGCCGGTCGAGCTCGGTCTCGGCCAGGGTGAAGTAGCCGACCACGGCGTCCACCTGGGAGCCGATGACCTTGAGCGTGCCGCGTTCCTCCTCGGCGCTGTCCGCCGTGGCGTGGACGACGACGTGCCAGCCGCGCGACCGGGCCGCCTCCAGTGCGGCGGCGGCGACCTCGGTGAAGAACGGGTTGAGCAGGTCGGGGACGACGAGGCCGATCGTGGTGGTGTCCGGCCGCACCAGGCCGCGGGCGAAGCGGCTCGGCCGGTAGCCCAGCTCGCGCGCCGCGTCGAGCACGCGCTGCTTGGTGGCGCCGTCGATCTCGCCCTTGTCGTTGAGCGCGCGGGACACCGTCTGCCTCGACACGCCCGCGGCGCTCGCGACGTCGTTGATCGTTGCGCGCTTCATGACGCCCGAGTATGCCCGCCGCTACCCGATCAGACGGCGACGCCAGTCCAGGGGAGTCACGGCGATGGTCTGGCCGGGGTTGCGGTCCCAGCGGGTGGTCAGACCGGCGGCGTGCAGCGCGGCCACGACCTCGTCGCCGACGGCGGTGGTGGTCTCGGCCGTGCCGTCGAAACCGCCGTACTGCAGCGTCAGCCCGTGGCCGGCCGCGGCGGCGTCCGTGGACTGGGTGTGGAAGTAGACGAACCCGCGGGCGCCCGGTTCGGCCTCGTCGCCGATCTCGGCGTTGCCGCAGGTGCGGCAGCAGGTGAAGTTCTCGCGGGCGGTGATGCCGGCGTCCTCCAGGGCGGTGAACGCGCGGGTGAGCCGCTCCGGGTCGGTCTCGCCCCGCCACGAGGACTGCTCCGCGACCCGCTCCAGCCAGAGCCGGTCGGCCAGCGCCCGCGCCTGCTCGGGGGAAACCGGCTTGCGGTCCTTCGTGACCAGGTGGTCCTCGGCGAGCTGGGCCAGGTCGGCGCGGGAGGCGTACCCACCGGCCAGCACCTCGCGAACCCGCTGCTCCAACGACGTGCGCTCGTCGTCGGCGAGGTCGAGCGGCGGCACCTCACCGGCGGGCGGCAGGTCCAGCGGCGACCAGGCCAGACCGGCGTCCCACCCGCCTCCTGCCGGCCCACCCGACGAGGGCGGCGACCACGGCGCCGGGTCCGTCGGCCGTCGCGGCGAAGTGCCGGTCCGCGCGCCGTCGCGGTGCTCCACGTCGTGGGCGCCGCCGGTCTCGTGCCAGACCTGGGCGAAGACCTCGGGCAGGTCCGGCACCCGCTGCAGGACGAGGAACCGGTCGCCGGCGCCACCGATCCGGTGCACCAGCGCGGCCAGCGCCTCGGCGGACGGGCGTACGTGCCGCTCGCCGTTCTCCGTCTGCACCGTGATCTCCAGCATGCGCAGACTTTCGCACACGGCTCAGGTCGTCACGGAGGCCAGTGCGTCGAGCACGGTCGTCACGGGTGCACGCGAGCCCCGCCGCACGGCAGCGGTGATCCGTCGCGTGACCGGCAGCTCGCGCGCCACCACGTCGTAGCGCGGGTCGACGGCCAGCGCGGGCAGCAAGGCGACCGCCAGACCGGCTTCGACGTGCTTGAGCGTCAGCATGTAGTTGCTGAACCGCGCCATCACGCGCGGCTCGAAACCCGCCTGCCGGCACAGCCGCGTGGTCAGCGTCGCCATGTACGAGCCGGGCACGTCGAACGCCCACCGCTCGTCCTTGCACGCCTTGAGGTCCGCCGCCGGGTGGCCGGGTGGGGTCAGCAGCACCACCGGGTCCTCGCCGAGCGGCACGACGTCGATGTCCGGCGGCACCGGCAGTTCCACGAAGTCGGTCGTCGTGATGATCACGTCGACCTCGCCGGCCAGCAGCGCGGGCATGCTCGCGTGCGGCTCCAGCTCGACCAGTTCCACGTCGAGGTGCGGGTGGCTCAGCCGTTCGACCGCGGGCACGGCGATGGTGTGGATCGAGCTCTGGAACCCCCCGAGCCGCACCCGCCCGGACGGCTCGGCGTTGAGCCCGCGCAGCTCGGCCTCGACGGCGTCCATGTGGTCGAGGACCGCCCGCGCCCGCCGGGCCAGGATCAACCCGGCCGATGTGAGCCGCACGCGCCGGCCCGTGCGTTCGAGGAGCTGTGTGCGCGTCTCGGTCTCCAGCACCGCCAGCTGCTGCGACACGCTCGACGCACTCATGTTCGCCGCGTGCGCCACCGCACGCACGGTGCCCAACGCGTCCAGTTGGCTCAGCAGCTTCAACCGCCACGGGTTCAGCGTCATGCTGTGCAGTATTCCCGAACAGCAGCGATGGATTTGTGAGATGGACCTGATGCTCACCCGCTCGTAGCGTCCTGACCCATGCAGACCTTCTGGGAGGACGTCGACCGCCACCTCGTGCGCTACGGCGGCACGTTCACGCGAGAGATCATCGACAGCGCCTCCGGCAGCTTCCTCTTCACCGAGGACGGCCGCCGGATCCTGGACTTCACCTCCGGCCAGATGAGCGCGATCCTCGGCCACTCACACCCGCGGATCGTGGCGACCGTCCAACGCCAGATCGCCAACCTCGACCACCTCTTCAGCGGCATGCTCAGCCGCCCGGTCGTCGACCTCGCCCGCCGCCTCGCCGGGACCCTGCCCGCGTCGTTGCAGAAGGTGCAGCTGCTCACCACCGGCGCCGAGTCGAACGAGGCCGCCCTGCGGATGGCCAAGCTCGTCACCGGCAAGCACGAGGTCGTCGCCTTCGCCCGGTCCTGGCACGGCATGACCGCGGGCGCCGCGGCCGCCACCTACAGCGCGGGCCGCAAGGGTTACGGCCCGGTCAGCGGCAACTTCGCGATCCCGGTGCCTTCCGGCGACTGGCTGGCGCAGCTCGACCTGGCGTTCGACCTGATCGACGCCCAGTCCGTCGGCTCGCTGGCCGCGTGCATCGTCGAGCCGATCCTGAGCTCGGGCGGCATCCTGGAACCGCCCCTGGGCTACTTCACGGCGTTGCAGGCCAAGTGCCACGAGCGCGGCATGCTGCTGATCTTCGACGAGGCCCAGACCGGGCTGTGCCGCACCGGGACCTGGTACGCGTTCGAACGCGACGGCGTGGTCCCGGACATCCTGACGTTGTCGAAGACGCTGGGCGCCGGCCTGCCGCTCGCCGCCGTGGTCACCTCCGCGGAGATCGAGGCCGAGGCGCACGCCCGCGGCTACCTGTTCTTCACCACGCACGTCTCGGACCCGCTGGTCGCCGCGGTCGGCAACACCGTGCTGGACGTGCTGGTGGAGGACCGGCTCGACGAGCGGGCGGTGAAGCTCGGGGCGCACCTGCGCACCGGGCTGGACGACATCGCCGCGCGGCACGACCTGGTGACCGACGTGCGTGGACGTGGGTTGCTGGTCGGGGTGGAGATCGGGGACGAGTCGCTGCACACGCCGATCACGCGGAAGTGCCTGGAGCTGGGGCTGCACATGAACATCGTGCAGACACCGGGGATGGGCGGGGTGTTCCGGATCGCGCCGGCGTTGACCACGACGGAGGAGGAGCTGGAGCTCGGCCTGAGCATCCTCGACGAGGCGATCGGATCAACTTCCGCATAGCGTGGGCGGCATGGCGCTCACCGAGGAAGAGACCGCGATCATCGCCCTGGTCGGCGAGTTCGTCGACCGCGACGTGCGGCCGACGGCGCGGGAGCTCGACCACACCGACACCTACCCGGAGAAGCTCATCGCCCAGATGAAGGAGATGGGCGTCTTCGGGCTGGCGGTGCCGGAGCCGTGGGGGTCGGTGGCGGTGTCGGCCGAGTGCTACGCGATGGTGACCGAGCAGCTGGCGCGCGGCTGGATGTCGCTGGCCGGTGCGATGGGCGGGCACACGGTCGTGGCCAAGCTGCTGGTGGCGTTCGGGACCCGGGAGCAGCAGGACGCGTACCTGCCGCGGATGGCGACCGGCGAGCTGCGGGCGACCATGGCGTTGACCGAGCCCGGCGGCGGCTCGGACCTGCAGGCGATCCGCACGACAGCGCGCAGGGAAGGCGACGAGTACGTCGTCAACGGCTCCAAGACGTGGATCACCAACGCGCGCAGGTCCGGGCTGATCGCGTTGCTGTGCAAGACGGATCCGGCCGCCTCGCCACCGCACCGAGGCGTCTCCGTGCTGCTGTGCGAGAAGGGACCGGGGTTCACGGTCTCCCGCGACCTGCCCAAGCTCGGCTACAAGGGCGTCGAGAGCTGCGAGCTGTCGTTCGACGACTTCCGCACACCCGCGACCGCGGTTCTCGGCGGCGAGGAGGGGCAGGGGTTCGCGCAGATGATGCGCGGCCTGGAGATCGGCCGGATCCAGGTGGCGTGCCGGGCCCTCGGTGTCGCGCAGGCGGCCCTCGACGACTCGCTCAGGTACGCGCAGGAACGCGAGAGCTTCGGCAAGCCCATCTGGCAGCACCAGTCGATCGGCAACCACCTGGCCGACATGGCGACCAAGCTCGAAGCCGCCCGCCAGCTCACCCTGCACGCCGCGCGCAGGTACGACTCGGGCGAGCGGGCCGACCTGGAGGCCGGCATGGCCAAGCTGTTCGCCTCCGAGACCGCGATGGAGGTGGCGCTCAACGCCGTGCGCATCCACGGCGGCTACGGCTACTCCACGGAGTTCGACGTCGAGCGGTACTTCCGGGACGCGCCGCTGATGATCGTCGGCGAGGGCACCAACGAGATCCAGCGCACCGTGATCGCCCGTCAGCTGGTCAAGCGGGCGGGGTCATGACCACCGACCTGCTGCTGCCCGACCCCGCGCACGCACTGGGCGCGTTGCTCGACGTGCCGGTGCCCGACCTCGCCGAGGAGGGCCTGCCGCCGTTGTGGCACTGGCTCTACCTGCTCGACCGCCCGGCGCAGGCCGACCTCGGACCGGACGGGCACCCGTTCCGCAACACCGTCCCGGTCCCGCCGCCGGGACGACGTCGCATGTGGGCAGGAGGCCGGGTGCGCCGGTCGGGGCCGCTGCGGTGCGGCGAGACGGCCACCAGGGAGACGACCGTGCTGTCCGCACAGGACAAGCAGGGCAGGTCGGGACCGTTGACGTTCGTCGTGGTGCGGCACCAGATCTGGCAACGCGGCGAGGTCGTGGTCGAGGAGGAGCAGGACATCGTCTACCGCGAACCCGGCATCACACCGGAGTTCCCCGAGACGCCGGACGTCGAGCCGGCCGAGGACGAGTGGGCGATCGACGTCACGCCGACGCTGCTGTTCCGGTTCTCCGCGCTGACCTACAACGCCCACCGCATCCACTACGACCGCGACTACGCGAGGGACGTGGAGGGTTATCCCGGTCTGCTCACCCACGGGCCGTTGCAGGCGCTGGCGATGGCCGAGGCGGGCAGGAAGGCGGGACTGGCGGGCGACTTCGAGTACCGGCTCGTCGCACCGCTCTTCGACCACCAGGGGATGGTCGTGACCCCCACCTCGGTGCGCGACCGGTACGGGCGGCGGACCGCGACCGGCGGGTTCACCGGAGCGCGCCGGTGAACCCGCCGGTCCTCAGACAGCGGTGACTTCCTTCTCGGTCTTGCGGCGCCGCAGCCGCAACACCACCGCCACCGCGAGCAGGACGGCCAGGACGCCGTAGGCCACGGCCGCGAACGGGCTCGCCACCAGCGCGGACAGGTCGCCCTCGCTGATCTGCAGGGTCCGGCGCAGCTGTTCCTCCGCCATCGGGCCGAGGATCATGCCCACCACCAGCGGTGCGACCGGGTAGCCGTGCCGGCGCATGAAGAAGCCGATCACACCGATCACCAGCAGCACGATCAGGTCCTCCACCACGAAGTTCACCGCGTAGGTGCCCAGCGCGGCGAACAGCAGGATGCCCGCGTACAGGTAGGGGCGGGGGATCTGCAGGACCTTCACCCAGATCTTGACCAGCGGCAGGTTCAGCACGAGCAGCATGACGTTGCCGATGTAGAGCGACGCGATCAGCGCCCACACCATCGCCGAGTTGTTCGAGAACAACAGCGGCCCCGGCTGGATGCCGTAGCTCTGGAACGCCGCCACGATCACCGCCGCCGTCGCCGTCGTCGGCAACCCGAGCGTCAGCAACGGCACCAGCACACCGGCGGCGGCCGCGTTGTTCGCCGCCTCCGGCCCGGCGACGCCCTCGATGGCACCCTTGCCGAACTCCTCCGGGCGCTTGGAGAGCTTCTTCTCCGCCGCGTACGACAGGAACGTCGACACGTCGGCGCCACCCGCGGGCACGGTGCCGATCGGGAAGCCGATCGCCGTGCCGCGCAGCCACGGCTTCCAGGACCGCGCCCAGAACTCGCGCGTGGCCCACTTGCCACCGACCGGGATGACCTCGACCGGACCGTGCCGCAACCGCGACGCGACGTAGATCGCCTCGCCCACCGCGAACACGCCGACCGCCACGACGACGACGTCCACGCCGTCGGCCAGGGTCGGGATGCCGAGCGTGAACCGGGACTGGCCGGACAGCGTGTCGACACCGATCAGGCCGATGAACAAACCGAGGCCCAGCGACGCCAGGCCGCGCACGGGGGAGGACCCGAGCAGCGCGGCGACCGTCGTGAACGCCACGACCATCAACGCGAAGTAGTCGGCGGGACCGAGGGTGACCGCGAGGTCCGCGATCGTCGGGGCGAGCGCGGTGAGCAGCACGGTCGCGATGGTGCCCGCCACGAACGACCCGATGGCCGCCGTCGCGAGTGCCGCCGCGCCCTTGCCCGCGCGCGCCATCTTGTTGCCCTCTAAGGCTGTCACGATCGAGGACGACTCACCGGGCGTGTTGAGCAGGATCGACGTGGTCGAACCGCCGTACATGCCGCCGTAGTAGATGCCGGCGAAGATGATCAGCGCGGCCGTCGGTTCGAGCGTGTAGGTCAACGGCAGCAGCAACGCCACCGTCATGGCCGGGCCGATGCCCGGCAGCACGCCGACCGCGGTGCCGAGCGTGACGCCGAGCAGCGCGTAGAGCAGGTAGAGGGGCTGGGCGGCGGTCGCGAAACCGTCGAGCAGCGCGGTGATGCTACCCATCGAGGAGGGGCACCCCCTCGAACACGCCGGCGGGCAGCGACAGCCCCAGCCCGGAGGCGAACACGACCTGCACGACCAGCGCCAGCACGACGGCGACGATCAACGCCCGCCACCACACCGCGCCCAGCGCCCACGCGGCGCCGAAGAACAGCACGGTCGCCGCCACCGGCCACCCGGCGATGTCGATCAGCGCCAGGTGCGCCACCAGCACGACGACCAGCTTGCCCACCGTGGCCCAGTCGGTGCGGCCGCCGGAGTCGACGTCCTCACCGTCCTCGGCCTGACCCAGCTTGCCGCGCGCGGTGGCGATGATCGCCGCGATGCCCGTGACGACCAGCAACGCGCCCACGGCGTAGGGAAAAGCACGCGGCCCGACGGAGCTGTCGGTGCCGCGGGAGGCGATCGTGGTCGCGTCGACCAGGACGAACGCCCCGATCGCCACGACCAGACCGCCGAAGCCGTACTCCTCGGCCCTGTCAGTGCTCACTTCGCGAGGCCCATTTCCTCGAGCGCGGGCTTGATGCGGCCGATCTCCTTGGTGAGGAACGTGGAGAACTCGTGACCGGTCAGGAACGTGTCCGTCCAGCCCTTCTTCTTGAGCTCCTCCTGCCACTGCGGGCTGTCGTGCATGTCCGTGACGAGCTTGATCAGCCGGTCCTTGGCCGCGGGCGTGATCGAGCCGGGCGCCACCACACCACGCCAGTTGATCAGCTCGACGCCCTTGCCGACGCCCTTGAGCGTGGGCGCGCCGAGGTCGGCGTGCTCCTTCGGGCCGGACGTGCCCAGCGCGCGCAGCTTGCCCGCCTTGATCTGCTCCCGGTACTCGCCGACGCCGGAGATGCCCGCGTCGACCTTCTTGCCGAGCAGCGCCGCCAGCGACTCACCGCCACCGGAGTAGGGGACGTAGTTCAGCTTGAGGGGGTCGATCTCCTTGGCCTGCAGCAGCATCGCGGCGAGCACGTGGTCCGTGCCGCCCGCGGAGCCACCGGTGATCGAGACGCCCTTGCCCTTCTCGTTCACGGCGTTGAGCAGGTCGTCGATCGTCTTGTGCGGCGAGTCGGCCGGCACGACGACGACCTCGTCCTCCGCGGTCAGCCGCGCGATCGGGGTGGTGTCCTCCATGCGCGTGTCCACGCCGTTGGTCTCCACCGCGCCGACCATGACCAGGCCGGTGACCATCAGGTACTGCTCGGAGCGCTCGTTGGCGAGCTTGCGCAGCCCGACCGTGCCGCCCGCGCCGCCGACGTTGGTGACCTGGATCGATCTGACCAGGTCAGCGCCGCTCATGGCCGCCTGCATGGCCCGCGCGGTCTGGTCCCAGCCGCCGCCGGGGTCGGCGGGCGCCATGATCTCGAGCTTCGTCATCGCGTCGGCGCCGCTGCCCGACTTCTGGCCGCAGCCGGCCACGAGGAGCCCCATGGCGGCCACCACCGCGACCAATTTCCTGCTCATCCTTCACACCTGTTCCCTAGGCGATGTTGGCCGGGACGGTAGGGACGGCTGCGTTCACACGTAAGCAAACGGTCGTAAGACTCGTATTGGTCGTTTAGTTTGTGGCAGCGAACACTTTCATTGCCGTAGAAAAGTGACTCATGCGCCGCCGTCGCCGTGTCTCCTTGGGCGTCTCACTGCTGGTCCTGCAGGTCGTCATCGTGCTGGTGACCACCTGTGCCGCTGGGCTGCTCGCGGCCAAACTGCAGAGCGATCGCATCCGAGAGGCCTACAAGGACCGCATGCTCTCGGTCGCTGAGAGCGTCGCCCGGTTGCCGACTGTCATTGGTGCTTTCGGCACTGCGGACCCTGCTGCGACCATCCAGCCGTTAGCCGAATTGATACGCACGGCGTCCGGCGTGACCTACGTGGTCGTGACGGACCACAGGGGCGTCCGCTACGCCCACCCCGACCCGCGCCGCATCGGCGAACACGTCTCGACCGACCCGACCACGGCGCTGTCCGGCCAGATCTTCGTCGGCACCGAGACGGGCACCCTGGGCACCTCGCTGCGGGCCAAGGTGCCGATCAGGTCCGACGACGGCCGGATCATCGGCATGGCGTCGGTCGGCATCCTGGAGAGCCAGCTGTCCGACGACCTCGCCGAGGACCTGCCGGAGCTCATCGGCTGGCTGGCACTGGCCGCGCTGGTCGGCGTGCTGGGCTCGGCGCTGGTGACCCAGCTCGTCCGCCGCCGCACGTTCCGCCTCGAACCCGCCGAGATCGCGCAGCTGCTGGAGACCCGCGACGCGATGCTGCACGGCATCCGCGAGGGCGTGGTCGCGGTCGACTCGCACGGCCGCCTGGCGTTGGTCAACGATGAGGCCGTGCGACTGCTCGGCCTCGACACCGACCCCACCGGCCAGCCCGCGGACGACGTGCTCGACGCGGGCGTCCTCGACCTGGCCCGCGGCGACGACGTGTCCGACCGCCTGGTCCTGGCCGGCGAACGCGTACTGGTCGCCAACCGCATGACCGCCAAGACCGCCGGTCGCGCCGTCGGCGTCGTCCTGACCCTGCGCGACCGCACCGAGCTGCACGAGGCCCTGCGCCAGCTCGACGGCCAGCGCACCGTCACCGAGGTCCTGCGCGCCCAGGCCCACGAGTTCTCCAACCACCTGCACGTCATCGGCGGCCTGGTCGAGCTCGACCGCCGCGACGACGCCGTGGCCTACATCGAACGCGTCGGCGGCGCCGGCTCCATCACCTCCGAGATCGTCATCGGTGCCGGCGCCGACCCCGCCCTGGCCGCGCTGCTGCTCGCCAAGTCGTCCACCGCCCACGAACGCGGCGTCGCGCTGCGCCTGGACGCCTCCTCCGCGGTGGACGTCCGGGCCGGCGACGACGCCCTGACCGTCCTGGGCAACCTCCTCGACAACGCCGTGGACGCCGTCGACACCGGCGGAACGGTCCGCGTCCTGGTCCGCTCCTCCGACGACGGCGTCCGCGTGGTCGTGGACGACGACGGCCCCGGCATTGCCGAGTCGGACCGCGGCCGCGTCTTCGACCTCGGCGTCAGCACCAAGGCCGTGGCAGGCGCCCACGGCAGAGGCATCGGCCTCGCCCTCGTCTCCCGTGTCGTCACCCGCCGCAAGGGCCGGGTCGACATCACGGACAGTTCACTCGGCGGCGCGTCGTTCGACGTGTGGCTACCTGAAACGGGGAACAAATGACCGTCCGCACGCTCGTGGTCGACGACGACTTCGCAGTCGCCGCAATCCACCGCGAGTTCCTCAGCGCCCTCCCCGAGTTCGACGTGGTGGGCGAGGCCCACGGCGGCGGCGAGGCCCTGCGCGCCGTGGAGACACTGCGCCCGGACCTGGTGCTGCTGGACATCCACCTCCCGGACATCTCTGGCCTGGAGGTCCTCGCCCGCCTGCGCGCCCGCTCCGGCCCACCCGTGGACGTCATCGCGGTGACAGCCGCCCGCGAGCTCGACACCGTGCGCCAGGCCATGTCCCGCGGCGTCGACCACTACCTCGTGAAGCCCTTCACCCGCGCGGCCTTCGTGGACCGGATGCAGCAGTACGTGGTGCGGCGCACCGAGTTGCAGCGGTTGGGCCAGTGGCTCGACCAGGACGAGGTCGACCAGCTGCTGCAGCACCGGCCTCGGTCCGCCGGCGTGCCGAAGGGGTTGTCGGCGTTGACGTTGAAGCTGGTGATCGCGGCGCTGCGGGACTGCGACGGGGACCTGTCGGCGCAGGAGGTCGGGGAGCGGGCCGGGTTGTCGCGGGTGAGTGCTCGGCGGTATCTGGAGCACCTGGTGAGCATCGGGAAGGCGGAGGTGCAGCCGAGGTACGGGATGGCGAACCGGCCTTCGCACGGTTACCGGTTGACCTGATCCGCCCTTCGGCGTCGCCACCAGGGAGGCGGACGGAGGTGCGGGCGCCGTGCGGTCGTCGAGGCGTTGCACGACCGCGGTCGTAATGGCGTCGTCGGGCACTGGATGTCACCACGACCTTTGGGTGAAGTGACCTGGGTCACCAAAGTCGGAGATTTCTGTGACCTGGGGTGGGATGCGCCGGTCTCCGTTTCCGAACGGGTGACGTCGGGCGCGAGGTGAGGGTGTTGGTCGTGACGGTGCGGGAGTGGCTGGGGCAGGTGTCCCCGGAACTGGTGGTGGCTGCGCGGGAGGGTGACCGGGAGGCGTTGGACGCCGTGGTCGAGGCCTACCTGCCGCTGGTCTACAACATCGCTGGTCGCGCGCTGTCCTCGGACGCCGACGTCGACGACGTGGTGCAGGAGACGATGGTGCGGGTCATCCGCGGCATCGGCGGGTTGCGGGAGCCGGAGCGGCTGCGGTCGTGGCTGGTGGCCGTGACCGTCAACCAGGTTCGCGAGCACTACCGGCGGCGGGACCTGGCGCCGGCGCCGTTGGAGGAGTACGACCGGGCGGATCCGGAGGCGGAGTTCGTCGAGGTGGCGTTGTCGCGGCTGCACCTCGCGCAGCAGCGGCGTGAGGTCGACGAGGCGGCGCGGTGGCTGGACCCGGCCGATCGCGAGCTGCTGGCCGTGTGGACGCTGGAACGCGCCGGGCAGCTGAGCCGGGCCGAGGTCGCCGACGCGCTGGACCTGAACGCGCACGCGGTGACCGTGCGGGTCAGCAGGTTGAAGGGGCGGCTGGAGACGATCCGGCTGCTGGTGCGGGCGTTGCGGGACGAGCCGCGCTGCGGTGGCCTCGCGCGGGCGGCGCAGGAGTGGGACGGGCAGCCGAACCCGTTGTGGCGCAAGAGGTTGCTCCGGCATGTGGATGAGTGCGGGCGGTGCCGGCGCGGGGTCGCGGACGCGATGCCGGTCGAGCGGGTCCTGACGGGTGTGGGGTTGCTGGTGGTTCCGGCGGGTTTTCTGCCGCTGCTGCTGGAAAACCTCAGTCGACCGGTGGCCGCGCCGGCGGCACACCTGGTGGAGATGACCGTGCTGGAACGGATCGGTGGCTTCTTGGCGGCGAAACCCGCGCTCACGGTCGCGGCTGCCGTGGTCGTCTGCGCCGCGGCCGGTGTCACCGGTGCGTGGGTCTTCAGCCCGGACGACCCGCCCGCGCCACCGGCGGCGCAGGCCCCGGCCGCGCTGACACCCGTGGTGACGACGTCCGCGGTGCCTCCCAGCAGTTCGGCGGCTCCGGCCAGCTCCGCCGCGCCGAGCAGTGCGACCACGCCGGCCACGACGACCACGACGTCCGCCGCTCCGGCGCCACCGCCTCCCGCGACCCCGGCGGAACGCGTGCTCGCCCACCTCAACGCGGCCCGCGCGAAGGAGGGACTGCCGCCGTTGACGATGGACCCCGCACTGGTCACGGCGGGCGAGCGGCACAACCAGGCGATGATCGCGGGCTGCGGCCTGTCACACCGCTGCTCCGGTGAGGCCGACCTGGGCGACCGGATCACGGCGGCCGGCGCGAGGTGGAGCACGGTCGGCGAGAACGTCGGCATGGGCGGCCCGGTCGCGAACGCCGCCGACCCGATCTCGGCCATGGCCGTCAAGCTGAACCAGGGCATGATCGACGAGAGGCCGCCGGACGACGGTCACCGCAAGAACATCCTCAGCAGGTCGTTCACCCGCGTCGGCATCGTGGTCACCCGCGACGCCAAGGGCACGGTGTGGATGACCCAGGACTTCGCGGGCTGACCGGAAGCGTTGCGCGCGGACGCCGGTGCCCGCGGTCGAAATGGCAGCACCAGGCTGCTCTCCCCGGTCACCGGCGGGCCTCCAGCGCGTCGAGGACCAGTTCCAGCCCGTACTCGAACTCGTCGCCGGAGTCGTACCCCGTCATGACGTGCTCGACGACCTCCTTCAGGTGCGGCAGCTGTGCCACGTGCTCCAGCAGCCCGTCCGCCGCCTGCTGGACGTCACCGGGCAGGTTCGCCTCGTGCAGCACGTAGCCGTTGACGTAGCTGTCGATCAGCGAGATGCCGTGGACCGCCATCGCGACACCGAACCCGGCGCCCCGCAGGATCCCGAGGAAGGCGTTGTGCCGCTTCAGGGTCGCGTGTCCGGGGTGGTGCCGGGAGTCGAGGAGGCCGAGCGCCCACCGGTGCCGCCCGAGCACTTCGCGGGCGATCTGGGCCCGCGTGCGGATGGCCGTGCGCCAGTCCTCGTCGGTGACCGGCGGGTCGATCGCCGTGAACACGACGTCCACGACCATGCCCATGCCCATGCCGTTGTGGTGGGGTCACATCAACAAGCGCGTGTTCAACCGGATCGTCCTGCGGGGCGACAAGTACCCGGTCATGACCCATGTCGGCCGCACGTCCGGCGCCACCTACCGCACCCCGATGGACGCACTCCCGACCGGCGACGGGTACGTGTTCATCCTGGTCTACGGGTCGAGATCGGACTGGGTGCGCAACGTGCTGGCGTCCGGCTCCGCCCGGCTGCGGGTCGACGGGAAGGAGGTCGAGCTGACTGCACCGCGCCTCGTCGGCGAGGAGGAGGCGTTCGGCACGGTGTCACCCGGCGCGAAGCGACCGCCGAAGATGCTCAAGATCACCGAGTTCCTGCGGATGGACCTGGCCTGAGCCGGGCGAGCACGAGCGCCGTCTCCTCGGCGTGGTCGAGCTCGGCGATGACGAGCGCGGCGTGCCGCAGGTCGATGGCGCGCACGTCGTCCCGCAGACCGGGTGGGAGGTCGAGCTCGGGTTCCGGCAGTGCGGCGACGCAGTCGGCCGGGGTCAGTCTGCGGGACGTCATCGGGGGTTCCTCCCGGTCTCGGTGAGCAACGACCTGCCGAGCAGGGTGAGCAGTTCGGCCTCCTGGCGCTGGACCGCACGCGCCGAGGCCACGAGTGCGGCGGTGGCGCGGTCGAGGTCGTCGGCGAGGCGGCGGGCGGCGTCGAGGTCCGGGCCGCCGGAGGCCGGTAGCTGGGCGACCCGTTCCCTCAGCAGGGCGCTGCGCTCGCCCAGGTCGGCGATGGTCGGTGCGGTGTGCGTGGTGGCGAGGTCGGGGCGGCCGTCCCAGTCGCGCGGCTTGCGGAAGCGGGTCAGCCGCTCGACGAGACCGGGAGCCAGTTCGGCGAGCACCGCGCTGTCGCCCGCGTACGTGTGCAGGACCTCGAGCAACCGGGCCACGTCCGGCCGGTCGCGGTGACCGGAGATGATCCGGCGCAGCTCGGGTTCGCGGGCGCCGAGCTTGTGGGCGTGGCGGAGCAGGGCGACGCCCTCGTCGGTGGCGCCGGTGCCGTACTTGATCAGCCCGACCACGAGGTGGGTGTCGGCGAACTCCGGGTCGTGTGCGCGGGCGCGGGCGAACCTGCGGACAGCCGCGGTCAGGTCGCCGTCGCGCACGGCCGCCATGCCGCGCAGGAAGTGGATGTTCCGCAGCCCGACGTCGCGGTGCTCTGACAATGACGCCAGGGTGTCCGCCGCACCGCCGGAGGGCAGCGCGGGCCAGTCCTCCTCCAGCGCCCCGCCGGGGTCGAGCAGCCGGGCGCACTCGGCGAGGAGCTGCTCGATCCGGTGTGCCGCATCAGGTGCCGGGTCGAGCCACTCCGCGAGCGCGAGTCCCAGGTGGACGGACGCGAGCTGCTCGGGTTCCAGCGAGGTCGTGCGCAGGCCCTCGAAGTGGTCGCGCGCGGCCGGGACGTTCTTGTCGAACAACGCCTGCGTGCCGAGCGCGAGGTGCCGGTTGCGCAGGTCGGCTGGGATGTGCTCGGTCAGCTCCCCGAGCCGTTCGACCTTCGCGAACAGCCCGGCGGCGTCGTCGAGCCGCCCGTCCGACACGGCCTCCGCGGCGCGCTGGAACTTCACGACGGCGTACAGCCTGCGCATCCGCCGTCCCGTCAGCAGCCCTTCCGCCATCGCGGTGTCCAGAACGGACTCCGCCGCCTCGAAGTCGCGGCGGGTCGACCGCAGGTGCGCGAGCAGGTAGAGGACCGACGGTTCCGCCGGGTTCTCCCGGTGCAGCGCGGCGAGCCGGTGCTCGGCCTCGTCCAGCGAGTCGATCTGGAACAGCGCGAACGCGATGTGGAACCTGGCCTCGTTGCGCAGCTTCGCCGGCAGCTGGCCCTCGAGCCGGGTCAACGCCGGCAGCGCGCGCCGGAACTCACCCGCGTCCACCTGCGCGAGCGCCTGCTCGTAGGCCTGCCTGCGCCGCCGCGGCAGCAGAACTCCCAGGTACACCAACGCGACCAGGCCGAGCAGGGCGACAGCGACCAGGAGGAACGTGACCGCGGAACCGGACTCGGCCGGTCCGACGACGACCTTCACCGGCAGCTGACCGCCGGGACCGGACACGACCGCGTCGTAGCTGCCCTCCGGCAGCGACGTCTCCGGCACCGTGACCTCGGTGCCGGAACCGCACGCCGTGAGCGCCAGCGCCGTACCGGTGATCAGTGCGGTTGTTCTGCGAACCGGGAACGCCACAGCTCCGCCTCCTCCGTCGTGAGCAGCTGGCTCTCCCGCATGCGCCCGATGCGCCGCAACGCCTCCGCGTGGGTCTGGTCCGCCTCGTGCGACCGGTCCAGCTCCAGCCAGCACCGCCGGTAGGAGAGCAGGAGGTTGAGGTCGCCGGGCGCCAGCCGGGTCGCCGAGTAGAGCGCTTTCGCCGCCTCGGCCGGATTTCCGCGCGCCCGGTGCACCTCCGCGCTGCGCCGCAACGCCGTCAGCCGTTCGGAGCGGTCGCCGTGCCGCGAGAGCACGGCCAGGTCGTCGAGCAGCTCGTCGGTGTACCGGCCAAGCTCCCACCGCAGCGACGCGCGGGTGCGGCGCAGCCCGAGATCGTCGGTGGCGATCGGCACCGCGAGGTCGAGGCAGCGCAACGCGAGCGCCGGGTCCGCAGTCGAGCTCATCCGTGCGGCGATCGGCACGACCCGCGGGTCGTCACCCATGGCGCGCAACACCTCCAGCACCCGGTCGGGCAGCAGCGCCCCGGCGAGCCCGGCAGGTCCACCACGGCCTCGAGCGCGGCGAGCAGGTCGCCGGCGTCGTCCGGCCGGGCCTGCGGGTGCGGGTGGCGGTAGCGCTCGATCGTCCGCACCACCGCCTGGAACTGCGGGGTGTGGTGCAGGAACACCGGGACGCGCGTGCCCGTGGCCGACAGCAGGACGCCGCGCGCCTGCGCCTCGACCCGGCCCTCGTCGTCGTACGTCCCGGTCGCCGGGCCGAGCACCTGCGCCACCAGCGTGCCGAGCGCGTAGCCGTCCAGGGCGACCGTGGCCGTGCCCCTGATCAGCTCCGGTGCCAGCGGGGCGAGCGCCGTGGCGTCCAGCCCGAACAGGTCGCGCGGAGTGGGCCGGGCGATCGGCGGGCACGGCACCAGCCACGGCAGCCACCGGCCCGCGTGCCGCATCAGCACGATGCTGCGCAGGCTCAGGCCGAGCGGGTGCACCGGGCTCGCCTGCCAGAGCTCCACCGCCCGGCACACGTCGGCGGCCAGCGCGACGCGTTCCGGCCAGTCCAGCGGCCCTGCCAGCCGTTCCTCCAGCGTCTGCCACGGCGGTGTGACCGCGTAGGAGACGTAGAAGTGGCCGTCGGTCCAGCCCTCACCGGTGATCTCCAGCAGCCGCGGGTACCGCCGGTGGCGCAGCCGGGTGAGCGCCTCGCGGAACGCCTCGTCGCAGAAGCGCGGCTCCACGACCCGCAGCACCGTGTCGTGCGCGCGCCACAGCGAGCCGCGGTCGGTGACCCCGAGCATGTCCTGCAACTGGACGCCGTGCGGTCCCTGCACGGCCTACTCCGGCGGCTTGGGCAGGCCGGCCATGACCGTGCCGATGTGGTGGGCGGTGCGTTCGATCTCCTGCCGGCTCGCCCGCACGTTGCACTGCACCTCGGTCTGCCAGACCTGGTTGTCGTTCAAGCACTTCACCGCCGCGCCGAGCAGTCCGTTCTGGTCGATGCCGAACGTGACCTCGAACCGGTAGTACCCGCGTTCGCGGGCTTCCGGCAGGTGGATCGGCAGCTTGCCGATGAGGTCGTTCTCGAACGCCACGGGGTGCTCGCCCTGGAAGATCAGCACGTCGAGCGTGGTGGACGGGCCGCCGTTGATGAAGTTGTCCCTGGTGTTGCTGCCGGGGATGCGGCTGTCCTTGGGCAGGATCGGGATGAAGTCGGCGTCGTTGGCGAGGATGCCCAGCGTGTGGCTGGTGACGTCCTGCAGGACCAACGGCTCGTCGGCGGGGTCGCGGCCCGGTTCGTGCGGCGACATCGCAACGGCCTTGCCCTCGTACCCGTCGGACTCCGGGTAGTCGCGGGCGACCATGCCGGCCCCGCGCGCCACGACCTCGTCCGGGCTGATGTCCGCCCGGACGTCCTTCAGCTCCAGGCCCAGGTGCTCGGCGAGGCGTTCGCGCACGCACGCGATCCGGGTCGAGCCGCCGACCAGCAGCACCTGCTCGATCTCGTCGACCTCGACGCCGTTGCTCTCCCGCGCCGACTCCAGCGCCTGGTCGAGGCAGTCGAACGAGCGCTGCAGCAGGTCGTCGATCAGGGACTCGAAGGTGGCCCTGGACAACGGGACGTTCACGCTCAGCGTCGGGGTCAGGTACGGCAGGTTGAGGGTGGCGACCTTGGCGACGGACAGCTCGCGCTTGCGCATCTCGGCCTCGCGCTTGACCCGTTGCCGCACCATCGGGTCGTCGCGCAGGTCGACGCCGTGCTGCTCGTGGATCAGCCGCAGCACGTGCTCGGTGATCCGGTCGTCGAAGTCGCCACCGCCCAGCCGCGGGTCGCCGCCGGTGCCGACCACGCTGACGTTGCCGGGGCTGACCTGGATGATCGACACGTCGAACGTGCCGCCGCCGAGGTCGTAGACGGCGCAGGTGTGCGTGCGGTCGTCCTCGATCTTGTCCGCGCCGAAGCAGACCGCGGCGGCCGTCGGTTCGTTGAGCAGCCGGTGCACGTTGAGCCGGGCCATCCTGGCCGCGTCCTCGGTGGCGCCGCGCTGCGGTTCCTTGAAGTAGGCGGGGACGGTGATCACCGCGTCGTGGATCGGCTCGCCGACGTAGGCCTCGGCCTGGCGCTTGAGCTCCATCAGGATGAACGCGGAGATCTCCTGCGGCAGGTAGTCCTGGTCGCGGAACCGGATCCGGCGCGGCACACCGGGGTCGTCGGGACCGCTGGGCGGCCGTTCGTAGACGCCCATCTCGCGCTTGACCTCGATGACCGTGTTCGCCGGGTCGTTAACGAGGTTGTTCTGGGCCGGCGCGCCGACGACCACCTGCCGCTCGGGGTCGAGGCCGACGACCGACGGCACGGTCCTGGCCCCGATCGCGCTCTCGATGACGTGCGTGTCCTTGCCGTCCCAGATGGACACGGCGGAGTAGGTCGTGCCGAGGTCGATGCCGATCACCTTGTGGAATGGCACTGGTTGTCTCCTTGGGCCAGCAGCTCGTCGAGCAGGCGGTTGGGCGAGTGGTCGGCGGAGAAGTCGGTCCTGTCCAGGTCGGACAGCGGTGGCAGCCCCGTTCCGCGTGCGGCGAAGTGGTCGCGCAGCATGCGGTGCAGGACGGCGGTGCGGTCGGCCGGCTCGGTGAACATGGGCGCCGCGGCCGTGCGGACGGTGAAGAACCGCAGGTGTGCGTTGTCCTGGTCGTACTGCGCTCTCCTGGCCGGTCGCGCCAGTTGCTCGCCCGCCGCGTTGACCACGCGCTGCCGTTCGTCGAGCTCGGTGCGGCGGGTCGGTTCGCGGCGCTGGCGTTCGCGCAGCTCGCGGATCAGGCCGTCGCGGGCCTGCCGGATCTGCGCCGCGGTCGCGTTCGGGGTGACGCCGAGCAGCGAGTAGTAGGAGTCGGCCCCGAGGTCGATCATGAACATGGCCCTGTCACCACACCCCTCTGCGCTGCAGCTCGCCCTCGAGCTCGCCGAGGTGGTCCAGCCACTTCTCCAGCTCGGCCACCTCACGCCGCAGCCCCGCCTGCTCCGCGACGGTGAGCGCCTCCGCGAGGTCGTCCAGCGCTCGCCGGATCTTCGCGAGCGAGCGGTGGGCCATGCCGGCGTAGCGGGCCTCGTTGTACTCGTCGACGGCGTCGCGGGCGCCGTCCAGAGCGGCGTTGAACAGTTCCAGCACCCGCCGGCGGGCCGTGTCGACCTCGGCCGCCTCACCGGTCGAGGTGAGCGCCTGCTCGAACTCCTGGCGCTGCTCGTCGGTCAGCGCGATCGCGACGCCCTCGGCCAGCAGTCGCTCCGCTTCGGTCATCCGCTCGGCGCCGCCGAGCGCGGTGAGCGTCCTGGCGAGGTGGACGCGCAGCGAACCGGCGTGTGGAAACCGGTCGAGCGCCACCCTGGCCGCGTCGACGAACGCCTCGAGACCGGCGCGGTCACCGAACTCGCTCAGGTGGGCGGGAACCGCTTCCCGTCCGATGGCGCCGAGCAGGCCGACCAGACCGGCCCGGCGCGGCAGGTCCTCGTCGACGACGGGCTCCTTGAGTGCCTCCAGCGCCTCCGCGTAGGCCTCGTCGAGCCGGCCCGCCTGCTGCAGGGCCCGGCAGCGGAACGCGCGTGGCGCCAGGCGGTGCGGCAGGAGCTCGATGCACGCGTCCAGGTCCTCCAGCCGGTTCTCCCCGGCCGCCAGCCGGATGAGGTCCGCCTCGAAGAGCTGGTCGAGGTCGACGCCGGGGTCGACCAGGCCGCGTTCGACGCACAGCGGCTGGAAGTCCGGCCACGGCAGCGCGAACAGGTGGCGGGCGAGGAGCAGACCCTGGCGCAACGGGTTCGGTGTGTCGGTCAGGGCGTGCAGCAGGCGGCGCAGGAGCAGCGCGTGGTGGAACGTCTCGTCGGTGAGCGCGTCGGCTCGTGCCTTCTCCAGTTCGAGGTAGTCGTCGTGGCGTTGTGCGCGGGCTTCGGCGAACGACGCGTTCGCGAGGTCGCAGAACACGCCGATGCCGGTCCACCTGCGGGGCCGCAGCTCGGCGTCGACGTGCCGGACCAGCGCGTCGCGCGCGGCGGTGGTGCGGACGCCGAGGCGGTAGGTGGGGGAGCGGAAGCCGAGCCGGGCGTTGAGGTAGTGGCAGTCCCACTCGCGCAGCCACACCTCCAGCGCCTCGGGATCGCGCAGCCAGGACCGCAGTTGCTCCTCGTCGGGCAGGTCGCGGCCCAGCACGTGCCGCTGCCTGCTGTTCTGGCTGATGGCGCGGTGCAGGGTGACGCGGTCCTCGAGCATGAGCTGCACGTTCCCCGCCGCCGCGGCGTGCAGGTACAGCAGCTCGGCGAGCCGGGCCCAGGCGGGGCCGTACTCCTCGGCGGACCTGGTGCGGGCGGCCAGCAGGGCGAGGTTCACGGCGACCGGCACGCGGTGCGGGTCGAGCGGGATCGTCTCCCGCCACAGCAGTTTCGCCTCGTCCAGGCGGTCCTCCGCCCAGGCCCGCCGCGCGCACGCGTCGAGGACCGCGATCTCCAGTTCCGTGAAGCAGTCCTGGTCGCGGAGGTCGGCGGGGTAGCGGTCCAGCAGCCGGAGCGCGTCGAGGGCGGGCAAGTGCCGGTACTTCGCGAAGTGGGTGCAGCAGACGAGCTCGATCGGGAGGGTGCCGGCGCGCAGGTGCTCGGCCGCGGTGCCGACGAACGCCGCCGGGTCGCGTTCCTCGGCCAGCTCCAGGACCGCGTCGAGGACGGGGTCGTCCGCGAGGTCGCGGACCTTGGCGGGGTGTTCGCCGGTGGCGAGCAGGAGGATCGCGGCGACGGCGCGTTCGGTGCCGGTGGCGTGTTCCAGGCAGGCGGTGACCTGGGCGCGGGCCGGTTTCGGCTTGGCCAGCTCGTCGAGCAGGAGCAGCAACCACGTGTCGGCGGTGGGCTTGACCCGCTTCTTGGCCGGGCCCAGGCCGTGCTCGGCGAGTGCGACCAACCGCCGGACGCGGTCGCTGTCCGGCACCAGCTCGGCCGCCCGGCGGTACTCGCGCAGTGCGCAGGAGTACCTGCCCTGCAGGTGCAGCAGCCGGCCGAGGTGCAGGAACACCTTGGGCTGGAACGGATCGGCCTCGGCGGCCGCGCGCAGCAGCTCGACCGCCTCCGCCGGGTCGGTCCGCAGCGCCAGCCGGAACCGCGCCTCCGCGAGCGCGACCCGCACCTCGGGGGTGTCGCCGCGCCGGCTCAGCTCGGCGATCGCCGCTCGCAGGGCGCTCACCCGCCGACCTCGTACAGCTCGACGACGCCCGGTCTGGTGACGGCGAGCCGGTGACCGTCCTGGGCGAGCACGGCGCAGAGGGCGTCCGGCCACAGGTGCTGCCGGGCGCCGTCGTGCCAGTAGCCGCAGCCGTCCGGGGTGGACGCGGTGAAACCGCCGGGAGCAGCGGAGAGCAAGGCGTACCCGGCGGGCATCGTGGCGTGCAGCAGGTGCCGGTTCGCGTCGTCGACCAGCCAGACCTGCTCGTCGGTCAGCAGCAAGCAGGTGCCCGGCACGGGGGAGGGCAGCAGCCTCCTCGCGCCGGGCTTGGTCTCGCGTGCGGTGAAGGTGTCGTCGAGCCGCATGCTGGTCAGCTCGTTGTCGTGGGTCAGCACGACCAGCCGGCTGCCGGCGAAGGCGATGTCGCCCACGAAGTCCAGCTCGGGGTGGTCGGCGGTCCTGCGCGTGTCGGCGTACCGCGCGAGGCCGCCCGCCAGGCCCGAGACCGCGAACCGGTCGCCGGTGGCGGCGATCCGGTGCACGCCCCGGTCGACCGCGAGCAGGTCGACCGGCGGCCGCTGCCGGTCAGCCGGGTCAGCTCGCGCTTCCAGGAGCCGGCGACGAGGTCGTCACCGACGAACGCGAGGTCGCCGACGGTGCCGTCGAGCTGGTGCGCGGCCACCGCGTCGTGACCGGAGAAGTACCGCACGGCGCCGTCCCACCCGCCGACGCCGACGCGGCCGCCGGCCCACGACCGACCGGCGCACGGGCACCGGACGGTCGTCCCGCCAGCCGAGGTCGTCGCCGTCGAGCACGGCGAGCGTGTCGGAGCCCAGTTCCCAGACCAGCACCCGGTCGTCCGCGAGCGGCCAGGCCTGGCGTGCCTGGACCTCCACCGAGTGCACGAGCATGAGGCCGTCGGCGGTCACCGGTCTCGGGACGGGGATCCGGGAGCGGCGGCGCACGGCGGTCAGCCTGCTCCCGGCCGGCAGGTCGGCGACGTGCCGTTCCAGCACCGCGCAGGCCTCCGCGGCGGTGGCGCAGTGCCGGAGCGGGGACGCGGCGACGTCGTCGGCGGTCGGGTACTCGCCGGTCAGCAGGAAGTGCAGGACGGCGCTGAGCGCGAACAGGTCGGTCCGCGGGGTCGGCGGCTGCCCCGACCGGTGTTCCGGGCTGCCGAACAGGAACGAGTCCACCCGGCTCGCCGCCGTGCCGGTCACGTCGTCGACCGGCACGTCCGCCATCTCCCGCGCGATGCACAGCACCCGGACCGCACCGTGCCGGCCGACGACGACGTTGGCGGGGGTGACGTCGCCGTGCACGATCGGCGGCTGGGCCTCGTGGAACGCCCTGAGCGCCCGCGCGATGCCCAGGCACACCTCGTGCGCGGCCCTGGCGGGCAGCGGCCCGTCCCTGCGGACGAGGTCCTGGGCGCTGTCGCCGTCGATCGTGGGCATGATGACGTAGAGGCAGCGGCGTTTGCCGTCGACCGAGACCGGTCCTGCCGCGACCGGCGACACCACCGCGGCGTTCGCGATCCGGGAGAAGCGCGCGATCTCGGCGAAGAACGCCTCGTCCCGGTCCTCCGGCAGGCCCACCAGGTGCACCGACACCGGTTCGCCGCGCAGCAGGTCGTGCCCGGCGTAGCGCGGCCCGAGGCCCGTCCTGCCCAGCTGCGGGCCGCGGACCGTGAACGTCGTGCCGGAGATCGCCTTCGTCCCGTCCCCGTTGTCCGGCAGGCTGTCGAAGACCTCGGTCCACGGGTCCGGCGTCTCACCGGGCAGGGCCCACTGCGCCAGCATCATCAACGCGGACAGAGCGGGCGCGACCGAGCGGATGGTGATCACCGCGTCGTCCTCCGTGCCGCGCGCGTAGGCCTGGACGGTGGCGAGCGGCGCGCGCAGATGCGGCGGCACCTCCCCGGAGTGCACGAGCTTCTCGAGCGTCGGCCCGCCCGTGCCGTCCTGGTGCCGCAGCAGCGCGGAGACGGCCTGGTGGGTCTTGAACAACGCCACGGCCGGCTCGTCGAGGTGCTGGAACGGCGCGACGCACGCGTCCTGCAGCGGTTCGGGGCTCGCGGAGGGCACCGGGCGCGTGATCGACCCGACGATCTTGCGGTACTCGAGGTCGTAGGTCGCGTCGTCGGTGAGGTCGCAGAGCGCGAGGAACCTGATCTCCGCCGGCACGGGCCCGGTGAGCCGTTCGAACAGCACCGGGATCGTCCGCCCGGACCGCCCCGCCGGGTCGAGGTACCGGCTGACCTGCAGCTCGAAGCCCGTCCACGCCCGCTGGAGGTAGGCGTCGGTGAGGCATGCGACCAGGTGCGCCGAGTTCTCGATGCCGTCCGCGAGCTGCTGCATCGCGGGCCGCCCGCCCGCCATCCGCTGCTCGTCGAACCAGACCCGGAACCCGTCGGCCCGCAACCGTTCGACGAAGGGCCGGACCACCGCCCGGTCCACCGAGGCGTAGCTCACGAACACGTCGAACTGGTCCATCACCCTCCGGCCGCCGTCCCCGACCCGGAAAGCAAACTCCGCACGAGCGGTCATCGCGCCGTTTGGCCAGGAACTGTCCACCTTCTGGCCAGTCGCCCGAGTTCCGGCAACCGTCAAGATCTTTCGACGGTACCGCCGCACGTTCCCGCCTCGGTGCAATTCCGGTGTGCCCGGTCACCCCTGCTCGGCCGGGCTCGCACCGGAGGAAACCCATGCGAACCCTTGTCCCTGCTGTGCTCATATCCCTGCTCGCGGCCGGTCTGCCCGTGACAGCCGCCGCCGCTCCCGCCGCCGACATCACCGAGACCGTCTACGTCGAGTCCTCAATGGACAGTGATGGCGACGGTGTGCGCGACCGCATCGCTGCCGACGTCAAACGCCCCGGCGGAGCCGGCCGGGTGCCCGTGGTCATGGAGGCCAGCCCCTACTACGGCCTCGGCGCCACCTCGGCCCTGGACGTGCCGCGCGGCTTCGGCCGGTGGTACGACGAGTACTTCGTGCCGCGCGGCTACGCCGTCGTCGAGGTGGAGATGCAAGGCACCTCCCGCTCGACCGGCTGCCCGACCACCGGCGGTCCCGAGGACACCACCAGCGTCCGCGCCGTCGTCGACTGGCTCAACGGCCGCACCACCGCCCGCTACGCCGACGGCACCCCGGCCGTGGCGTCCTGGAGCACCGGCAACGTCGGCATGCTCGGCGTCTCCTACAACGGCACCCTGCCCAACGCCGCGGCCGCCGCGAACATCCCGGGCGTCAAGACCATCGTGCCCATCGCCGCCATCTCCAGCTGGTACGAGTACTCCCGCGACCAGGGCATCGGCTACCGCGGCCACACCACCGACTACCCGACCTCCCTCGCCAACTACGTGATCAGCGCCGCGCAGAAGCCGAAGTGCCGCGCCGTGCTCGACAGCCTCGCCCGCAACGACGGCGACCAGTCCTACGACTACACCTCGTTCTGGCGCACCCGCGACTACCGCCCCTCCGCCGGCGCGGTGAGCGCCTCGGTGTTCGTCGTGCACGGCCAAGCGGACTGGAACGTCAAGCCCTCCCAGTTCGGTCGCTGGTGGGACGCACTCGCCGCCCAGGGCGTCCCCCGCAAGCTCTGGCTGCACCGCGGCGGCCACCTCGACCCGATCTCCTTCCGCCAGGCCGAGTGGCAACGCGTCATGGGCCTCTGGATGGACCACTGGCTCAAGGGCGTCGACAACGGCATCATGAGCGAGCCCATGGCCGACATCCAGCGCCCCAACGGCACCTGGGAACAACACGCCTCCTGGCCCCAGCCCGGCACCGCCGCCACGACCCTCCACCTCGGCCCGGCCGCAGGAGGCTTCACCGGCTCGTTGACCGCTTCTCCTTCCGGCACCGGCCAAACCCAGCGCCTGACGGACAACACCACCCTCAGCGAGTCGGCCATGATGGCCAACCCGGAGACCGCCGACCCCCGCCGCCTCGCCTACGTCACCGCACCCCTGACCCGCGAGGCACGCCTCTCCGGCGAGGTCCAGGTGACGGCCCGCATCGCCGCCAACCGCACCTCCACCCCGCTGACCGCACTGCTGGTCGACTACGGCCCCACGAGCCAAGCCGTGCTCTCCGAACGCACCCCGCTGCAGCTCTCGACGGAGAAGTGCTCCCGCGACGACCTCCGCAACCGCACCGGCTGCGCCCAGCCGCCGGCGGTCTCGGTGCAGGCGGTCACCGCGACCATGCTGACCAAGGGGTCGATCGACACGAAGAACCGCGGATCGCTGGAGTCGTCGGCGGCGCTGCCCCTCAACACCGCCGTCGACGTGACGTGGAAGCTGCACGCGCGTGACGCGGTGATCCCTGCCGGGCACCGGATCGGGATCGTGCTGGTGACGAACCACAGCGGCTACATCGGGGTCGACACGGGTTCCGCCGGGATCTCGGTGAACGTGTCGCTGGGCGTGAGCAAGGTGGTGCTGCCGATCGTGGGCGGCTCGATCGGCACCTGACCCGCACGTCCTTTGCACCGTTGCCCGGCCCGCTGCTCGTGCAGCGGGCCGGGCAACGCTTTTCAAGGGGTCAGCAGCGCCTCCAAGGCCAAGGCGGTGTCCGGGTGCTTGGTCAGCAGGGTGACGCCGGACGGCGCTGCCGCTTGCCAGGAACCCGTGCAGCCCAGCAGCTCCGCGAGGGCGTCGCAGGTCGCCGGGTGGGCCGCCAGCAGTGGTACGCCCGAGGGCGAGGAAGTTGCCCTCGGGCGGGTCGGGGTGGGGATGGGCTCGGCGAGCCAGGGCGGAGTCCAGGTGTCGAGGGCGGGGAGGCGGGCCGGGAAGATGCGGGCCGCCTCGCGGATGAGGAGGGGGACGTACTGCGCGCCGCGGGTGCGCAGGGTGGTGATGAGGGTGGGCAGCCAGGGGAGGAGCAGGCGGTCGGGGAGGTGGGCGAAGGCGGTGGAGATGGTCTCCACCACGAAGTCCACCAGGGACGGGGCCGGCTCGAGGGCGTGGACGAAGCCGCTGAGGTAGCGGGGGTAGCTGGGAAGGGTGAGGGGGTTGGTGAGGAGGTCCTGGCACCGGGTGCGGAGGTCGGCGCGGGTCAGGCGGCCGAGTTGCACCTGGGCGGCCCACAGGAGGGCCACCTTGGCCGGGTCCTCGGGGTGGGACTGGGCGACGGCGAGCTCCAGCTGGGTGCGGTCGCAGCCCAGGGACAGGGCCAGGGACTCCATGCTGAACAGGAAGCCGAGGGTGGCGGCGACCTGGTCGACGGTGGCGTCCTCCTCGGTGAAGGCGGTCGGCAGCAGCGTGCAGTAGTGGGCGTAGCCGGTGCGGACGAAGGACTCGATCCACGGCGGCAGGGCCGGGTCGGTGGTGCGGTAGTAGGCCAGCAGGCGGCGGGCCCGGCGCAGGACCTCGGGGGCGCCGTCGACGGTGCGCTCGGTGGCGAGGATGTCGAGGGCGCGGGTGCCGAGCTCGGCGGCCAGGCGCGGACTGTGCAGGTACCGGATTGCGTCCTCGACGGCTTCGAGGGCGCGGGCGGTGGTGGCCTGCGGGTCGTGGGCGGCGCGGCGAAGGCGTTGTTCGACCACCTGCTCGACGCTGACGCCCTCGTAGCCCAGCTCGATCAAGGCGCGCTGGTGGGTGCCCAGGGCCAGGTCCCACGACTCCTGGATCGGGCGTTCGCCGAGGCTGCGCTCGCCCATGATCGGGCGGGCGGCGCCGTGGGGCATCAGGTAGCGCAACATCCACAGCAGGTCGGAGCACGCTTCCAGCTCCGGCTGCCCGGCGATGTCGAGCAACGCCCGTTGCACGCCGCGCTGGCCCAGCTTGAGGTCCAGCGGGGCGAGGCGGTCGTGCACGTCGCGGGCCAGCGGTGGCAGGGCGTCGTAGCCGACCTGGCCGATCCGGTCGCCGCCCATCATGATCTCGACGATGCGGCGGACGTCCCGGCGGCCGGGCACGACGTCCTTCTCGATGCACGTGACCGCCGCGTCCTGGAAGTCGTACGGCGTCGGACGGGCCCGGTCGCGCAGGCCTGCCAGCAGGATCGACGTCTCGAACACGGAGATCGCGTCGGCGGTGGAGGAGAGGTAACCGTTGCGCCGCGCCGCGCGGACCACCTCCACCGACCAGCTCAGCAGCTCGGCCTCGTCCAGCCGGTCGAGCACCGGCGGGCGTTGCAGGAAGCCGGAGAGCTGGTCCGCGGCCGCGAGCCCGGCCACGGGTTCCGGCAGCGGCTTCTTCGCCTTCCTCGCGCCGGTCTGTCCCTCCAGCGCGAACGGCTTCACCTTGGTGCGCCGCAGGTTCTTCGCCCACTCGGTGGCCGCGATCGACACCGAACCGGGCGCGAGGCCGAACTGCGCCTCGATCGCCGCGTGGCTGGACGGGATCAGGCCGTACTGCCACCTGCTGGCGCTGCGCGGGCTGATCTCGAAGTCACCGGAGCCCTCGACGCCGAACTCCGCGACGTGGCTCGCCGCGTGGAAGGCACCGCAGACGTACAGGCACTCGGCCGGGTCCGCGCCGCTGGCCGCCAGGTGCTCGCGCATCCTGGTCCACATGTAGCGCTCGCGGTCCTCGTCCACGGTGACCCGGTGCGGGTCTCCGGGCGCGAGCCGGCGGAACAGGCTGCCGATCAGGAACATCACCTGGCGGTAGGTGTCGTGGTCGCTGTCGCCGAGCGGCTGCTCGACGTACTGGTGCCACCACTCCGACCAGTGCCGCACCTTGCCGTGGTGCAGCAGGTGCTCCTCCAGCTCGGCGAAGCGCGGCCGCAGGTCACCGATCTCCACACCGACCGCGTCGCCGTGCAGCGCCTCCTCGTCGGCAGGGCCCGCCTCGGGTGCCTGCCACTGGAACACGTGGTCGGACGAGCGGTCGACCAGCACCAGCTCGACACCGGGCGTGTCCAGCGCGTAGGAGATCGCCTGGTACTCCGCCGACGCCTCGGTGATCGGCGCGACCACCGACAGCGGCGCCCACTCGGCCGGGAAGCCGTCGACCTCGCTCGCGAACGCCTGCACCGCAACGGGAAGCCGGCAGTTGCGCAGCTCGGTCAGCAGCGGCGCCATGTCCTCGCACAGCTCCAGGTACACGACCTTCGGCTGCTTCTCCCGCAGCCGCCGCGCCATCGCCACGGCCGAGGCGGGGGAGTGGTGACAGACCGGGAAGATCTCCAGTGGTTCCCGCACGGCGCGGTCGACGTCGTCGACCATGCCGCGCAGGATGCCCTCCAGCGCGCCGGGTCCGTCGGCGAACTCGGTCGCCGCCTCGTGCAGCTGGTCGCGAAGAGCGGAGAAGACGCCGTTCGGGGCGGCCCGAACCGTTGCGCCGTCCCCGGTGGGGCCGGTCACGAGAGGGTGGCGATCGTGTCGCGGCCGCCCGTCAGGAACTCCGGCCAGTGCCCGCCCTCGTCCTTGCTGCGCGGCTCGACGACGCCGTGCAGGTACTTGTTGAGGATCGCCAGGTCTTCCGGCGCGCGGCGGGACAGCGAGCCGACGAGTGAGGAACCCAGGGTGTGGGCGGTGAGGGCGCGTTCGCCGAAGAAGTTGCTGTGCAGGATCGCGTCCTCCAGCACGCCGATCTGCTCGGCGGTCGACAGGGCGGACTCCAGCTTCTCGTCCTCGCTGCCCGCCGAGGCCGAGGCGGCGCGCAGGTCGGCGAAGCTGCGCAGCAGCACGTCGAGCAGGGTCGGCGGCACGTCCAGCTCGATCTGGTGCCGGCGCAGCAGCTCCTCGGTGCGGAAGCGGACGATCTCGGTCTCGCTCTTCTTGTTCGTCACCACCGGGATGCGCACGAAGTTGAACCGCCGCTTGAGCGCCGACGACAGGTCGTTCACGCCCCGGTCGCGACTGTTCGCGGTGGCGATGACCGAGAAGCCGGGCTTGGCGAACACGATGTTGTCACCGCCGCCGCTGTCCAGCTCCGGCACCGAGATGTACTTCTCCGACAGGATCGAGATCAAGGCGTCCTGCACGTCACTGGTCGAGCGGGTCAGCTCTTCGAACCGGCCGATCGTGCCGGTCTCCATGGCGGTCATGATCGGCGACGGGATCATCGACTGCCGCGACTGGCCCTTCGCGATCACCATCGACACGTTCCACGAGTACTTGATGTGGTCCTCGGTCGTGCCGGCCGTGCCCTGCACGACCTGGGTGGAGTTGCGGGAGATCGCGGCGGCCAGCAGCTCGGCGAGCCAGCTCTTGCCGGTGCCGGGGTCGCCGATCAGCAGCAGGCCGCGGTCGGACGCCAGCGTCACGATCGCGCGCTCGACGATGCTGCGGTCGCCGAACCACTTCTGCGGCACCTCGCGGTCGAGTCCGTCGGAGCGCTCGGCACCCAGCACGAACAGCCGGATCATCTTCGGCGACAACCGCCACGCGAACGGCTTGGCGCCCGTGTCGATCGACTCGAGCCAGTCGAGCTCCTCGGCGTACTTGATCTCGGCGGGGGCGCGCAACAGGTCGGACATGGTGATGTGGTGCCCTTTCAGAAGGTCAGGAAGGTCTTGAGCTCGTGGACGAGCTTGCGGATGTGGCCGGAGATCACCGGGGTGCCGAGGTCCTTGAACCGCTCGCGGAACCACGGGTTCACGCTGCCGCGGCCGGCACTCGTGACCGAGCCGACCGGGATGAACTTCGCACCGGAGCGGTGGATGGCCGCCATGTTCTCGAAGAGCTGCTCGATGCGGGTCTCGTAGAAGTCGGAGATCCACACGACCACGGTGTTCGCGGGCTCGGCGATCTTGGCCTGCGCCATCAGCATGGCGACCATGCCGTCGTTGCCACCGCCCAGGTTCGTGCGCAGCAGCGTCTCGAACGGGTCGCCCACCCACGGCGTGAGGTCCAGCGCCTGCGTGTCGTACGCGATCAGGTGCACGTCCACCTTGGGCAGCCCGGCGAAGATCGACGCCAGGATCGCGCAGTTGACCATCGAGTCGACCATGGAACCGGACTGGTCGACCACCGCGATCAGCCGCTGCGGCGTGGTCTTGCGGGCCGTCTGGCGGTAGTAGAGGCGGTCGACGTAGAGCCGCTCCTCCTCCGGGCTCCAGTTCGTCAGGTTCTTCCAGATGGTCCGGTCGAGGTCGAGGTTGCGGAACACCCGCTTGGGCGGCACCGACCGGTCGAGCGAGCCCACCGCGGCCTTCTCGACCTCGGTCCGCAGCACCTCGGCCACCTCGTCGACGTACCGGCGGATCAGCGACTTGGCGTTCGCGAGCGCCACACCCGACAGGTTGTCCTTGTCCCGCAACAGCTGCTCGATCAGCGACATGCTCGGCGTGAGCTGGGCGGCCAGCGCCGGGTCCGCCAGCACCTCGCGCAGGTGCATGCGCTTCACCAGGTCGGCTTCCAGCGCACCGAGCTCGGGGCCGATGTCGGGGACCAGCGTGCCCAGGTCCGGCGTCTGGACGCCGCCGCTCGTCCCGTGGCCGCTGCGGCCACCGCGCAGCTGACCGGGCCGGCAGCCCAGCGCGCGTTCCAGCCAGCCCGCGTCCGACTGCCAGCGCGCGAGCTGTCCCGCCGTCACCGTGCCCGCGCCGGTGCCGAAGACGTTGAGCAGCACCTTCGACACCAGTGCCGCGCGCCGCACCTCGGCCGCCTCGTCCCGCTCCTCGCCGGCGTCGCGGACCATCAGCCCGTCGAACTCCACCTCCAGGTCCGGGTGCCGCTGCACGACGTTGTCCACCCCGGTGTACGGGTCGAGCAACGCGGGCGGTAAGCCGATGTCCTGCACCACCGCGAGGCTCGCGGACTCCAGGGAGGACTGCTCCTCGTGGTCGAAGAGCCGCGACAGCAACCGCCAGTACAGGACCTGCCTGCGGTTCGCGTCGTTCGCCTGCTCGGTCGCGTCGGTCATTTGCGCAGCAGCCTTCCCGCGCGCTCGCGCAGCACGGCCACGGCGTCCGTGGCGGCCTTCTCCGCCTTGACCCCCGCCTTGTCGGTGCCGGGGCCACCGGCCCACGCGCCCGCGTGCAGCGCGACGGACTTCTTGCGCACCAACGAGAGCACCGCGAGCGGCTGGACCCGGAACGCGCCGTCGTCCCACCGCAGCAGGCCGATGCACTCGGCCGACGACGCCACGGCCTCCGGCGTCAGCGGACCGGCCGCCGGGATCCGGTCGGCGTCGACCGCGATCAGCTGCCCGGAGAGGGTGAACGCCGGCGGTTCCGGCTCCACGCCGTACCCCTCCAGGAACACCGGCACGGCGATGCGGGCCGGGTGCCGGTCCAGCGCAGCCGTCGGCAACGCGCTCGCGGTCGGCAGCACCACGCGGGCGGTCGTGAACGGGTCGGCCGCCTCACCGGTCCGCGCGCACTCCTCGACCCACACCAGGTCGCCCTCGCCGGTCATCGGCATGTCGGTGAGCTCCACCGCCCTGCCCTCGCTCACCGCCGTCAGCAGCGACAGGTGCGGGCGCAGCAGCTGCCAGATCCCGGCTCCCACCACGGTGTCCGGCTTCGGCGCCGACACACTGGCGCGCACCAGCAGCGGCGGGCCACCGTCCGCCGGCTCCAGCACCGCGTGCACCTGCGCCTGCGCGGCCGTCGGGTGCTCCTGCAGGTCGACACCCAGCGGCAGCAACCGTCCGCTCACCGTCGTCGTGCCCGTCCGCAGGGCGCCCGGCAACGTCAGCAGCACCGCCCGCGACCACAGATCTCCCCAGCGCCGCGCGGGAATGCGGTCCAGCGTCGACCCGGGACACGACGCCGCCAGCTCGGCCGCGAACCCGTCCAGCAGCGCGGCCAACCGGCGCAGCTCCGGCACCGGCAGCAACGCCGAGACCACCGGTGCGGCACCCGCCACCAGGTCGTGGTCGATGCCCTGCCACCCGGCGCGTGCCAGGTCCGCGAGCCAGGAACGGGCTGCCAGCAACAGGTTCACCGGCTGCTCGGCGCTCGTGGCGGGCACCAGCTCCTCCACGCGCGTCCGCCCGGTCGCCTGGTCGACCCGGTGCAGCACCGCGTCGTGCACCGACCCCAGGAGCGCAACCCGGGCTGCCGCAAGGGAAACGAAGTGGTCCTCGCCCGCCGCGCCGGCCGCGACCTTCTCGGCCGCCTCCGCCACCCGTTCCGCCAACGGCGAGCCCGCGACGGCATCGGCCAGCGCGGTCACCCCGGCCACCTGGGCGGCCTGCGGGCGCAGCAGACCGGCCACCAGCGCCTGGTCGGCACCGGCCACCGCCTCCAGCGCCTCGTCGAGGCCCTCGACCGCGTCCGCCAGCAGGTCGGCCCGCATCACACCACCGCCCTGGTCGGCGGGAACCACTGCATCTCGGGCAACGGCGCCGTCGTCGGCGCGAGCTCCAGATAGGCCAGATGACGCAGGAACCGGCTGAACACCTGGGCCGCCGCGGCACTGTCCCCCTGGGACGGTCCGGCCGCACGCATGGTCTCCGCGATCTGGTTCGCGTCCGCACCCTCCACGCGCAGGTAACGCGACACTCGCTCCGCCCCGTACTGCAGCACGGCCTCGCCGATCAGGCCGAGGATGTGGTTGCAGAACCCGCCCCTCGCCCCGCCGCACGGCCTGTTGTTGTTGGTGCTGCAGGAAAACGCGTACGAGCCCGCCGACACCGACGACACGTACACCCGCTCGACGTCCGAGCCGCTGGAGACCACGCCCTGCAGCCGCCCGTCCGCCAGTTCGACGAACGGGACCTTGGCCAGCTTGCGCGGCCGCGCGGGCCACAACACCCGCGCCGTGCTCGAACTCTCCCAACCCGACAACGCACCATCTCCTCGCCCCTGGGCCCGATCCGAGCGGTTCAGACCGACGGGAGAGACGTTAGCGACGACCCCTGACAATTTCTGACGATCACCGAAACCCCGCAGGTGGTCAGCTCGCGGTGGCGCCGGGGACCGGTCCGGACGGGCAGGACCGCGCGACCGGGAGTCGCCCGGCCGCGCTCCCGGTCCGCGGTTCTAACGACACCAGGACTGGACGGTCTCCGCGAAGTCCGGGAACTCCGCCCGCGCCGCCGCCAGCACCTCGGCCGGCGTCCTCTCGGCCACACCCGCGTACTGCTCGGCCACCGCGCGCAGCTCCGGGTGCGGCACCCCGCTGTCCGAGCCGAACTCGACGGCCTCCTGCGGCCCGACCCCACCGGCCAGCAGCCACAGGAACGAGCCCAGGTCCGCCGCCACCACGCCGACCTCGCCCTCGGAACCGAAGAACGCCACCGGCTGCTCGGCCAGCGGCCGCCCCGGCCGCACGACCCAGCTGGTCACCAGCCCGCCGGTACCGTCCTGCGCGAACACCCGGAACGCGTCACCGTCGAGCTCCTCGTTCCCGGTCCAGGCCCGGATCCAGCCGGTGGTGTCCTCGGCGGAGTCGAACTCCTCGTAGGGCTCGTAGTCGATGTTGCTCGGCGCCGGGTCGTCGGAGGCGTCGTCGTGGGCCCAGGGGAACTCGATGCCGGAGAGGGCGGCGAGTGCGGGCGGGAAAGTCCTGTCGGTGATCTCCACGCGGGCACGGTACACAGCAGCGGTGAGAGCTGTGGGCCACTTCGCGAACCGGGAGCCTGTCCGGTGTGGACGTTCGGCAGTTGTGCCACTTCCCGGCATCGTGCTCACCACGCCGTTCACCGATGTGGTGCTCGACCGTGTCCGAAGCCTTCACGAACCAGTCGATCGGCCTCAGCTCGCGCCGGCCAGGACGCTCCGGACGATGTCGCACAGCAGCTGGTCGTCCGGGATCCCGTGCCGGATCGGGCGTTCGTCCGCGTCGAGCAGCTCCCGCAGGACCGGTACCACCGGCGCGGCCAGCGGACCCAGCTCCACCAGCCTGCCGAGATGCCGGATCAGGTACCGGCCGACCGGCCCTTCCGACGCGAGGGCCCGTGCGGTCGCCGTGGCCCACCTGCTGCCGTCCAGCGGGTCGCCGCTCATCCGCCACAGGACGTGGGCGACGCGCGCCTTCTCCCACCTGGACGCAGGCCGGCCGCGCAGCTCGCCGGCCAGGCCGGCCGCCGCGTGGCCGAGCTCGGCCAGGACTTCGAGGTGCCGCAGCAGGGTCGGATCGTCGGCGTGCAGGCGGCGGAGCAGGTCCTCGGCCTCACCGGTCAGCCGCCAGCGCCGGACGGCCGCCTGGATCGAGGTGTCCCCCTCCGGAACGACCACCAGCGCGCGTGCTTCCGCCGTGCCGAACGCGATGAGCGCGTCCACGGCCCAGTCCTCGGACTGGGTGCCGATGAACGCGGCGACGTCCGGCAGCGCTTCCGCTGCTCCGGGACCCCACTCGGCCAGCACGGCGAGGTAGCCGCGCCGCTTCTCCGGACAATCCGTCTCGCGCAGGCGGCGGCGCACGACCGGCAGCAGCGTGGCGGCGAACGGCCGCAGCGGCTTGAGGAGCTTCAAGATCTCGCCGAACGTCAGCTCCTCGGTGAGCAGGGCGCCGGCCAGCTCAGGGGCTTCCGGTGCGCCGGAAGCCACCAGGGCGAGCACCGCGGCCTTGCGCACTGAGGGAACTCCGTCAGCGGCGGCGGTGACCAGGTCCTCGCGCCACGGCCCGGCAGCACGGCCGGTGGAGGCGAGAACGTCGGCGGCCCGGGCACGCTGGACCGGGTCCACATCGGAGAGAAGTTCCGCGACGAGGGGCAACAGCGTCGCGACGGGCGAACGCCAGCGCCTCAGCACGTCCCACGCGGTGTTCAGCGCCTGCTCGTGGTGGGCGCGCAGCAGGGTCACCGCCAGCCGGGTGCGTCCGTCGCGGTCGTCGCCGAGCACGTCGCCCGTCCACCGGACGAGCCTGCCGATCGGCTGCCGGGAGGGCCACACCTGCTGCCACAGCACGGGATCCGCGGTCGGGAGGTAGGACGCGGCCTCGTCGACGTGCCACGGGTCGCGCCCGCCGAGCCCGCACGTGCGGTGTGCCATCGCCGCGGCGAACCGGTGCGCCGGCTCCGCGTGGTGCCGCAGCCCGGAAAGCCAGTCGACGATCTCGCGCGGCCACTCGGCGGCCATGTCCCGCAACAGCTCTGCCGCCGCCAGCACCTGACCTGGGCGAGCGGCCTCGTCGGTCTCCCGCTGCCAGCTCTCCAGCAACGCCGGGAGCACCACGCCGGCGTGCTCGCGTGCCTGCGCGAGCGGGAACACGACCTTCCTGCGCACGACCGGGTCCTGGTCGGTGAGCAGGCCGAGCAACGCCGGGACGGCGGCGGACCAGGCGGCGGGCCAGGCCGGGGTGACGAAGCGGGGTCGTGCCGTGCGCGCGGCCTCCGCCAGGCGGCCGACGAGGTCGAGCACGTCGGCCCGGTGCCCGACGGCCGGGTCGGCGGCCCACCGCAGCAGCGTCGGCAGGACCGGTGGTGCGGCGGACAGGACGCAACCGCCCTGGTGGGAGATCTTGTTGTCCAGCTCGCCGAAAGCTCGGTCGTCGGTGGCCGCGGCGAGCAGCAGTTCTGGGACGTCTTCCGCGGTGCCGTAGTGGTGTTGCAGCTGGTCCCACGCGATGGCGGGCGCGAGCTCCTGGGACATCCAGGCGACTTCTTTTCGGATGAGAACCGATGATGTGCTGGGAACCCTACTGCATCGACGTCACCTGAGGCGCGTGGGAAACGCGATCAGGAGGTGCTGACGGCCGGCTTCTGGCGCAGTCGCCCGGCGGTGCCGAGGAAGCCGACCGCGCACACCCCGAGCGCGCCGACCCAGGCCGCGAACACCGCGGGCAGGCTCGGTTCCCAGCCGATCTGGCCGAGGCGCAGCACCCAGCTGGTGCCGAACAGCACCAGCGCGCCGGCGATCACCAGGTCGCCGGTCGTGAAGGCGGCGGACTCGGCGAAGATCCGGTCGAGCCACTGCGCGGCCGCTACGGCGATGCCGAGCAGCAGGCCGGCGGCGATCAGGTGCCAGGCGAACGCGGCCGCGGTCGAGCTGCCGGTGACGAGGTGCAGCACGTCGAGGACGGCGGCGACGACGAGCAGGACGAGCGGCAGAGCGGCCATGCGGCGCAGCGACCTGGACGAGGGCATGTCACGTTCCTTTCCCCTGGGGGCACCGTGGTACCCGGGAAAGGAGGATCTCAACCGAGCGCGGGGGACGCCAGTGCGGCCGAGCGCGGCAGCAGCACCTGGCCGCCGGACCAGCCGGCCGGCCACCGCGCAGGCCGGCGTCGCCCTCGGTGAGCTGGCCGTGCGGCCGAGCACGTCGGCCGTGCCGGCCCCGTCGTGCCAGCGCACCGGGACGCGGTCGTGGCTCTGCAACAGGCCGGCGAGGCCGCGGGTCAGCTTGGCGCGGCCGATGTGCACCCAGCGGCTCGGGAACACCTCCAGCACCTCGGCCAGCGACCTGCCGATCTCCGGCACGACCGTCACGCCGTTGGCGAGCGCGTACTCCACGAGCTCGCGCAGCTCGTGCTGGTCGCCGTCCGGCCGCAGGTGCAGGACGTTGAGCTTGTAGGCGGCCATCCTGTCGATGGTCGCGCGCATCTCGGCGGGCGGCAGCAGCTCGCTGGAGACACCGCGCCACGCGAACGCGGGGGAGTCCTGCACGTCGGCGGCGCGCACGGTGCCGTCCTGGGTCATCAGCTGGCGGAACGACTGCACGCCGTGCCGCAGCCCCGCCTGCGTCCGCGCCCGCAGCATCACCGCGTTCGGGCTCACCAGCAGCGCGTAGCCCTCGGGACCGAGGCCGCGCAGGGCCGGGTCGAGCGTCACCATCAGCCTGCCGTCGGGCGACTCGGCGAGCGTGTGCCCGGTCTGGCGGAAGATGTGCTCGCGCAGCATCGCCGCGGCGGTGCGGGCTTGACCGGTCACCCTGATCGTGACGTCTTCTTCGAGCACGAACGCTCCCGTGCGACGGGGCGCGCTCGAGGGCGTGGGGACGATCACCGTGTTCCTCTCCGGCGGACTGCCTGCACCCGGTCAACGCAGCGCGGTTCAGGTGAGTTCCACGTGACCCGGCAGCCGCACGGTGAACGTGGTGCCTTGACCCGGCGCGCTGGTCACGTCGATGGAACCGTCGTGCGCCTCCACCAGTTTGCGCACGATCGCCAGCCCGAGTCCACTTCCGCCCGTACTGCGGGAACGGGACCTGTCGGCCCGGAAGAAGCGGTCGAACACGTGCGGGAGGTCCTGGGCGGCGATTCCGGAACCCGTGTCGGTGACGGAGATCACCACCTCCGCGCCCTGCTCGGCCGCGGTGATCGACACCGAACCGCCGGCCGGCACGTACCTCAGCGCGTTCGCCACGAGGTTGTCGAGGACTTGCCGCAGCCGCACCGCGTCCGCCTCGACGGTCACCTGACCGGACGACACCGACAGCGTGACACCTGCCTGCGCCGCCCGCGGCTCGTGCGCCGCGCGGACCTGGTCCAGGACTACGGCGAGCGGCAGCGGTTCGACCGACAGCCGCAACGCGCCCGCGTCGGCCACCGCGAGGTCCTGCAGGTCGTCCACGACGTGCTGCAGCACCAGGGCCTCCTTGAGCAGCAACGTGACCAGCGCCGGGTCGAGGTCGCTCACCCCGTCCTGCGCCGCCTCCAGCCACCCGCGGATGTTGCTCAACGGGGTGCGCAGCTCGTGCGCGACGTCGCCGACCATCGCCTTGCGGGCCTGCTCCAGCTGCGCCCTGTTCGCTGCCATCGTGTTGAACGCCCTGGTCAGGCCCGCGATCTCGTCCTGGCCGCGCACGGGCACCGGTGGGATGTCGCCGCCGCCGGACATGTGCTGGGCCGCGGCGGTCAGCGCCCGCAACGGCCGGGTGATCCGCGCGCCCGCGTAGGCGGCGACCAGCGCGACGAGCAGGACGGCCGCGGCGGCACCGGCGACCTCCCGTTGCGGACAACGAGATCGCGGCGGTCGGCGGTCCGTGGTTCGTCAGGTAGAGCAGCGCCGGTGCCGCGTACGGGCGAGCTGCTCGCGGCGACCGGCGTGACGCAGGCGGCGGCCGCGGGCTCGTCGGGCACGAGCTGCTTGCGCGCGGGCGTGTGGTCGGGGTCGAGCTCGACCGGTGGCAGCGACTTGCGCGCCAGACATGCGTTGACCAGGTCTTCGAGTTCGAGCAGCGCGGAGAAGTCGGCGGCGGTGTCGAACTCCAGGTCGGTCTCCCGGCAGTCCTTCGGCCCCGGCTGCTGCTTGCGGGCACGCAGGCACTGCAACGTCCCGGTCCGGTCTTCGCGTTCGCGGAAGTCGATCGGCGTGCGGAACGGGCCCAGCACCCGTTCGTCGATCCGGTCGGCGGGCGCGCCGGGCACCAGGACGGGGTCGACGGCGAGCGGGTCGACCACCGCGGCGGCCGTCGCGGGCAGCTGCCCGCCGTCGCCACCGCGGTCGGCGATCGTGCGGCCGTCCTTGGTGAGCAACGCGATCCGGCGGTGCGGCTGGGCGAGGACGAGCTGGTCCAGCACGGAGTCCACTTCGGACCAGTCGCGGTGCGCGGCGGCGTAGCTCAGCAGCGCGGCGTAGATCCGGTTGTCGGCGGCCAGCTCCCGGCCCTGCTCACGGGCGATCGACGCCTGCGTGAGCTGGGTCGCGAGCCACGCCGTCGCGGCGACCGAGCACACCGCGATCAGGACGACGACGAGCAGCAGCCGGGTGAAGACGCTACGGCGCACCGGAACCGGCCGTGAGCTTGTAGCCGATGCCGTAGACCGTGACCAGGTGCTCCGGCGTGCGGGAGCTCCGCTCGATCTTGCGGCGCAAGTTCTTCACGTGCGTGTCGATCGTGCGGGTGGTCAGGTAGCTGTCGATGCCGTGCATGCGTTCCAGCAGCTGCTCGCGGCTGAACACCCGGTCCACCTGCGAGGCGAGCACCTCCAGCAGCCCGAACTCGCCGGGCGTGCACTCGACCTGCGCGCCGCGCACCGTGACCTCGTGCCGCACCGGGTCGACCACGATCGGCCCGACCCGCAGCAACGGCGCCGGGCGCACGTCCGGTCGCCTGCGCAGCAACGTCCGCACCCGCGCCACGAGCTCGCGCGGGCTGAACGGCTTCGTCATGTAGTCGTCCGCGCCGAGCCCCAGGCCGTGCAGCAGGTCGTCCTCCGTGGACCGCGCGGTGAGCATCAGCACCAGCACGTCCGAGTCCGCGCGCAACGCCCGGCACACGTCGAGCCCGCTGAGGCCCGGCAGCATCAGGTCGAGCACGACCAGCGCGGGTTCCTTGGCGCGCGCCACGTCGAGTGCGTCGCGGCCGTCGTGCACGACCACGACCCGGTGGTGGTCCTGCTCCAGGTAGCGGCGGACGAGCTCGGCCTGGTTCTCGTCGTCCTCCGCGACCAGGATCAGTGCGCTCACGGCGCCGATGATAGGGACGCCCTCGGCGCGGTCACCGGTTCGACACAGGATCCTCACAAGTGCCGAACAAGATCCACGTCATGCGCAACACCGTCATCGCGGTCACGCTCGTCGTCGTGGTCGCCGTCGCCGGGGTGCTGCTCGTGCGGTCACGTCCCGACGAACCCGCGGCAGCGCCGCCACCTGCGGTCAAGACCACGACCGTGACCAGAGGAGACCTCACGAACACCAGGGTGCTGCAGGCCGATCTCGGGTTCGGCGCGGCCAGACCGGTCAAGGGCGGCACCGGCACCGTCACCAAGCTGCCCGCCGTCGGCCAGGTCACCGAGCTGGGCAAGGAGCTCTACCGGGTGGACGACCAGCCGGTGGTCGTGTTCTTCGGCGCGACGCCGCTGTTCCGCGCCCTGGACGCGCCGGGGCTGAAGGGCTCCGACGTCGCGGTGGTCGTGGACAACCTGGCGGCGCTCGGCTACCAGGTCGGCGTGCGGGCGAAGGACCCGGCGAAGGCCGAGCTCACGCCGCGGGTCGTGGACGCGGTGAAGAAGTGGCAGAAGGCGCTCGGCGTGGAGCAGACCGGCGTGCTCGCGCCCGGCCGCGTCCTCGTGCTGGGCGGACCCGTGCGGGTGGGCGCGGTGAAGGCCCAGCTCGGTGCCCCCGCGGCGGAGGAGCTGTTCGAGGTCACGCCCACCACGCGGCTGGTGTCGCTCAAGGTCCCGGTCGCGGAGGCGGGCGCGCTGAAGGCGGGTGCGCCGGTGGTGGTCGTGCGTCCGGACCAGCGCGAGGTGCCGGGCAAGGTCACGTCGGTGGCCCACGCCGCCGCCTACGAGGCCGGTGCCAGCCCGAAGGTCGACGTCGTCGTCACCCCGGACAACCCGGCCGACGTCGCCGACCTGGACACGGCGCCGGTGCGGTTGAAGATCACGACCGAGAGCCGCACGGGCGTGCTGACCGTGCCGCTGGCCGCGCTGGTGGCGTTGAAGGAGGGCGGGTACGCGGTGCAGCTGCCCGACGGCGCGCTGAAGGCGGTGCGGACCGGGCTGTACTCGCAGGACGAGGTCGAGGTGTCGGGTGACGGCGTCGTCGACGGCCTGGAAGTGGTGGTGGCGCAGTGACGCCGGTGCTCGCGCTGCGGTCGGTGTCCAAGCGGTACCCCGGCGGGGTGACGGCGCTGAACGACGTGTCGCTGCAGGTCCAGGCGGGTGAGCTGGTCGCGGTCGTGGGTCCGTCGGGGTCGGGCAAGTCGACGCTGCTGCACCTCGTCGGCACGCTGGACCTGCCCTCGTCGGGAACGGTGGAGATCGACGGCCAGGACGTGTCGAGGTTGTCGGACCGGCGGTTGTCGGCGCTGCGGGGGAGCCGGCTGGGGTTCGTGTTCCAGCAGTTCCACCTGTCCGAGGGGCTGACGGCGGCGGAGAACGTGGCGACCGGGCTGCCGTACGCGGGCGTGCGGCGCAAGGACCGGCTGGAGCTGGCGGTGGGCGCGCTGGAACGGGTCGGGCTCGGACACCGCGTGTCGCACCGGCCGGGACAGCTGTCCGGCGGTGAACGGCAACGGGTCGCGATCGCGCGTGCCGTGGTGAACGAGCCGTCGCTGGTGCTGGCCGACGAACCGACCGGGGCGCTGGACACGGCGAACGGGCGGGCCGTGATGGAGCTGCTCGGCGAGCTGAACCGGCAGGGCACCACGATCGCGGTCATCACGCACGACCGGGAGATCGCGGCGTCGCTGCCGCGGCGGGTGGAGCTGAGGGACGGGCGGGTCGTGGCGGACTCGGGGCAGCCGGGCCAGTGGGCGGCCCTGCGTGGCGGGCGGCCGGTGGCGGACTCGGGACGGCCGGGGGAGAAGACCGTCGTCGTGCGCCGGCCGGGAACCGGCATCACCGGGGGTGGCCGATGAGACGACTCGCGTTCACCGACCTCCTCGCCCTCGGCTCCATCGGCATGCGCACCCGCAAGCTGCGCGCGGCCCTGTCCGCGCTGGGCATCGCGCTCGGCATCGCCACCGTCGTCGTGGTCACCGGCGTCCCCGCCTCCAGCCAGCAGGCGTTGCTGGACGAGCTGACCGCGCTGGGCACCAACCTGTTGCGCGCCCAGCCCGTCCAGCGCACCGACGATCCCGTGCTGCTGCCCGAGTCGTCGGTCGCGATGGTCGGCAGGATCGCGCCGGTGACGGCCGCGGCGGCGGTGGCGAACACGCACGCACGGGTGCGGCGCAACGACCTGCTCGATCCCGGGCACAGCTCCGACCTCACCGTGCTGGCCACGACGCCAGGACTGCTGGAGGTGGTGAACGGGCACGTCCGCAGTGGACAGTTCCTGCCGCGGCCGGACTTCCCGTCGGTCGTGCTCGGCCACGTCGCGGCGGGCAGGCTCGGGATCCGCGACGCCGGGCAGCAGCCCGCGGTGTTCGTGGGGGACAGGTGGTTCACCGTCGTCGGGGTGCTGGGGCCGATGCCGCTGGCGCCGGACGTCGAACGGTCCGTGCTGGTCGGCTGGGAGGCCGCGCGGACGTCGCTCGGCTTCGACGGGCACCCGACCGTCGTGTACGTGAAGGCCCGCGAGGAGTCCATCGAGGACGTTCGCAAGGTCTTGCCCGCCACGCTGTACGGCGAGGTGCCGGGGCTGGTGCAGGTGAGCAGGCCGTCGGACGCGCTGGCGGCCAAGCGGGCCACGCAGAGCTCCTACAGCGCGCTGTTCCTCGGGCTCGCCGGGGTGGCGTTGCTGGTCGGCGGGGTGGGCGTGGCGAACACCATGGTGATCTCCGTGCTCGAACGCCGCGGCGAGATCGGGCTGCGGCGGGCCCTCGGTGCGACCCGCGGGCACATCCGCGCGCAGTTCCTCACCGAGGCCGTGCTGCTGTCGTCACTGGGCGGTCTGGCCGGCACCGCGCTCGGTGCGCTCGGGGTCGCGGGCTACGCGACCTGGCACGGCTGGCCGCTCGTCATCCCCGGGACGGTGCTGGCCTCCGGCGTGCTCGCGGCGTTCGTCGTGGGCGCCGTGGCCGGCCTGTACCCCTCCATCCGCGCCGCCCGGCTCACGCCGACGCAGGCGCTCTCCGCGTGAAGGGAACACCGTGAAGAAGGCACCAATCGTCCTGCTCCTGGCACTCCTGGGTTGCTCGTCACCGGACGCCGCACCGCAGGTCGCGTCCATCTCGACGCCCGGCAGCACCACCGCGACGTCCGCGGCAGCCGAGCAACGGCCCCGCGAGCGCCTCGACATGACGCCGGAGGACCACGAGGCGTTGAACGTGCCGTTCGCCCAGTGCATGGGCCGGCACGGCCTGGACCACAAAGGACGTCCGGCCGAGGGCAGCACCCGGCCGCAGCCCACGAAGGAGGAGGTCGACCAGGCGCTCGAGGAGTGCGAGTCGAAGATCCCGCTGCCGCCGTGGGAGAAGGACGCGAGCAACCCGGACGCCGTCGACTTCGCCAACCGGGTCGTGCAGTGCCTGCGGGAGAAGGGCGTGCGGTACGTCGAGGTCGTCAACGAGCCGGGTGCCACCGCGGTCAGCTACGCGTTCGGCGGTCCCAACAACGACGCGGCGTCGATCTCGCTCGGCCTGGAGCACGTGAAGACCTGTGAGATCGCCGCCTCGCAGAAGTAGTTCTGGACTGTATGGTCCAGGTGTGAAACTCACCGCGAAGGGCCGTGCCACCCGTCAGCGCATCATCGAGGGCGCCGCGCAGCACCTGCGCAGCGAGGACGCGAGCGGCGTGACGCTCGACGACATCCGGGCGATCACCGGCACGAGCAAGGGGCAGATCTTCCACTACTTCCCGGACGGGAAGGAGGAGCTGTTCCTGGAGGTCGCGAAGTACGAGGCCGATCGGGTCCTCGAAGACCAGCAACCTCACCTCGGCGCGCTGACGTCGTGGCCGGCCTGGGAGCGGTGGCGTGACTCGGTGGTCGCCCGCTACCGCGCCCAGGGCCGGTCGTGCCCGCTGGGCACGCTGCTAGGGCAGGTGGTCACCACACCGGGGGCTGCCGAGGTGGTCACCGTGATGACGGAGCAGTGGCAGGCCCACGTGCGGGCCGGCATCGCCGCGATGCAGGCCGCCGGGCTGGTGCGCCCGGAACTGGACGGCAGCCGGGTGGCCGGCGCGTTCATCGCGGGCATCCAGGGCGGCGTCCAGATGCTCAGGTCCACCGGTGACACCTGGCACCTGGAGGCCGCGCTGGACACGTTGATCGAGCACCTGAAGCGCTGAACTCCTGGACTTGCCGGTCCAAAAACAGGTGCCTAACGTCGCTGGCATGTCGCTTCGTCTGCAGGGCAGGACCGCCCTCGTCACCGGTTCCACCAGCAACATCGGCCGCGCGATCGCCGTCGCGTTCGCGGCGCAGGGCGCGCGCGTCGTCGTCTCCGGCCGTGACGAGGAACGCGGCGCCGCCGTCGTCGCCCAGATCCGGGAGAACGGCGGCCGGGCCGATTTCGTGCGTGCCTCGCTCGACGGCAACGCTGCCGCCAGCCGCGAGCTGGCCGCAGCCGCCACCGAGGTGCTCGGCCGGGTCGACGTGCTCGTCAACAACGCCGGCATCTACCCGCCGGCCTCCACGGCGACCACCGACGAGGAGACCTTCGACCGCGTCTACGGCGTCAACGTGAAGGCGCCCTTCTTCCTCACCCAGGCGCTCGTGCCGGCGATGATCGGCACCGGCGGGGGTGTCGTGATCAACCTCGGCTCCTGGATCGCGCGCCTGGCCGTGGGCTCACCGCTCTACAGCTCCACCAAGGGCGCCATGGAGACGATGACCCGCGCCTGGGCCGCCGAGTTCGGTCCTCAGGGCGTGCGCGTGAACGCGATCTCGCCGGGCGTCATCGCCTCCGCGGACTGGGACGACGAGATCCGGCGGCTCAGCGACCGGATGATGCAGGGCAGCCCGGCCGGCCAGTCCGGGAACCCGGACGCGATCGCGGCCGCGGCGGTGTACCTCGCGTCGGACGAGTCCGCGTTCGTGCACGGCACGGTGATCGACGTGGACGGTGGCCGGACCGGGGTCGCCGTGGTCGCGGGCGGATGAGCCCGGGGTTGTCCGACTTCGGTCTGGAGGAGATCATCCTCAGGTAGGACGCGCACCGGCGACCGCAGGGTGACGCGGGACGAGCCGCCGGGGCAGCAGGGTCTGGGGCGTGCAGACGTCAACGGCGACCCTCTCCCGCCCGCTCGCACCGGCACCCGCGGCAGAGGTGCTGCGCTGGACCGGGTTCGGCGGCGCGGTGCTGCTCACCGGGGGCGCGTGGGCGGTGGCGACGAGAGCGGGAGCCCTCGGGCTGGCCGCGGCGATCGCGGGTGTCGGCCTGGTCGTGCTGGCGTGGGTGATGCTCGGCCGGGCGCGCAAACCACGGCGACCTGGCTGCGGCGGACGCTCACGACCTGGTGCGCGCCGCTCGTGGTGGCGCCGCCGTTGTTCAGCCTCGACGTGTACAGCTACCTCGCGCAGGGTGAGGTGGCGGCCCGCGGGTCCGACCCGAACGTGGTCAGCCCGGCCGTCGGAGCGAGCGCCGAGGCGGTGGCGCGGGTCAGCGGCTACTGGCGGGAGACCGCGTCGCCCTACGGACCGCTGTTCGGCACGGTCGAACGCGGGATCGCCCAGGTCACCGGCGGTGACCCGGTCGCGGGCGTCGCGCTCTACCGGCTGGCCGCCGTGCTGGGCCTGCTGCTCGTGGTGTGGGCGGTGCCACGGCTGGCCGCGCTCGCCGGCACGTCGGAACGCACGGCCTTGTGGCTGGGTGTGCTGAACCCCTTGGGTGCTCTGGCACCTCATCGGCGGTGTGCACAACGACGCCCTGATGCTCGGACTCATGCTCGCCGGCACCGTGATCGCGTTGGAAGCACTCCAAGACACCCGGTGGTGGCCGTTCACCGCCGGAGTCGTGCTCATCGCGCTCGGCGCACAGGTGAAGCTGCCCGCACTGGTGGCGCTGGCGGTCGTCGGCACGGCACTGGCCCGGCGGCTCGGCGGCGGCCTGGCCAGGTTCACGCTGAGTGGTGTCACCATGGTCGTGGTGGCCGTGCTGGTGTCGGTGGTGACCTCGCTGGCCGGCCAGGCGGGATTCGGCTGGTTGCAGGCGCTCGGGACGCCCTCGAAGGTGCCGAGCTGGATGGCGCCGAGCAACTGGCCGGGCTTCTTGACCGGTGCGGTGTTCGGTGCGGAGAGTGGCCAGGCGATGATCTCCGCGGGACGGGTCGCCGGGCTCGTGCTGGTCCTGTGCGGGATCGCGGTGGTGCTGACACGCCAGCTGCGGGGCGGGATCTCCGAGGTGATGGCGCTGGGGCTGATGATGAGCGTGATCGTGGTGCTGGGCCCGGTGGTGCAGCCGTGGTACCTGCTGTGGGCGGTCCTGCCGCTCGCGGCGGCGGGCGTGTGGCGGACGAAGATCGCCGCGGTGGTCACGGTGTTCGCCCTGCTGGTGCCGCCGCTCGCGGGCGACTTCGCCGGACGGGTGGCCGAGCTGGTGGTCGGTTACGGCGCCGGGCTCGCGGTCGTGGCCTGCGCGTTCCTCGTGCTGCGGCACGTTCTGGGCCGGGTTTCCGTTCGGCGGCGCCCTGGCGGTGAGCTTCCCGCCGCGGACGATGTGGTGGCTGGCGGTGCCGGCGTTCCTGGTGCTGTGGCTCGCGCTGCAGGGCGGCCGGCCGGGGCGGCTCGGGTTCGTGTTCGGGCTCGCGTTCTTCCGTGCTGTCGGCGTTGATGGCGGCGTTCATCTCGGCGGCGTTCGCGCTGTACCCGCTGGTCGCGCGGCTGCCGGCGGCACCGGTGTGGGTGGCCCTGCTGTTCGTGCTGCAGGAGACCGCGCGCGGTTTGATCCCGTTCAACGGCTTTCCGTGGGGCCGGGTGGCGTTCGGGCAGGTGGACGGGCCGTTCGGGCGGCTCGCCTCGGTCGGTGGCGCGCCGCTGGTGACGTTCGCCGTGGTGGTGACCGGGTTCGGGCTGGCGGCGTGGCTGCCGCGGTGGCGCGAGTGGCGCCGGGCGTGGGCGCTGGTGCCGGTGCTGGCCGCGGTGGTGATCACCGTGCCGGTGCAGGCGGAGAATGGCACGAAGACCGTCGCCGTCGTGCAGGGCAACGCGCCGGACATCGGCCTCGGCCTGCTCGAGGCGGGCGCCGAGCTGCGGGAGAACCACCTGCGCAAGACCGCCGAGCTGGCCGCGCGACCCGGTCCGAAACCCGATCTCGTGGTGTGGCCGGAGAGCGCGACCCGCACCGGCGACCGCGACCCGGTGCTGGACCGGATGGTCGACGACCTCGGCGTGCCCGTGCTGGTGAGCGCGTTGAAGGACGGGCAGAACGCGGTGATCGCCTGGCGCCCCGGCACCGGCAGCGGCGAGCTGTACGCGAAGCAGGAGCTCGTGCCGTTCGCCGAGCACATCCCGCTGCGCCCGTTGGCCAGGCTGGTCACGCCGTTCGCCGACCAGCAGGACCTCGAGGCGGGGAGCGAGCCCGGCGTGCTGAACGTCGCGGACACCCGCGTGGGCCTCGGGATCTGCTACGAGGTCGCCTACGACTACGTGCTGCGCGAGACGGTGGCGGAGGGCGCGCAGCTGCTCGTCGTGCCGACCAACAACGCCTGGTACGGCCGTGGCGAGATGACCTACCAGCAGCTCGGGATGGCCCGGCTGCGCGCGATCGAGCACGGCAGGGCGGTCGTGGTCGCGGCGATCAGCGGGGTGAGCGCGGTGGTGCGGCCGGACGGCAGCGTCGTGCAGTCGACCGGCATGTTCACCGAGGACCTGATGGTGGGCACCGTGCCGTTGCGGTCCTCGCTCACCATCGCCACGCGGATCGGCGGCCCGCTGCACGTCGTGTTCACCGCCGCCGCGTTCATGGCGTGCCTCGTCGGCCTGTTGCGCCGCCGCGAACCGAAGTGGGTGCACCTGCGCAACGCGGAGTGACCGGGTGTCACCCGATGCGGTCGAGCCGCCGGTAAGCCGGTGTCACAGCGTCGATCCGGGGTAACTCGTCGTCCGTCCACCCGGTACTCCACAAAGGACGGCGACGATGAAGAAGACCGCACTGGCCGCGTTGTTCGCAACGGTCCCGCTGGTGCTCGCGCCCACCGCGGCGAGCGCGTTCGCCTGCTATGACAACCTGTCCAGCTCGGTCGGCACGATGACCACCATCGTGCGCGAGGAGTTCATCAAGCCCGTGTGCCAGGCGCAGCTGCAACCAGGGACCGAGCGCGAGGACCTGACACAGTTGAGGGACGTCGTCATCCCGAAGGCGATCGACAACCTCGCCGGGATGAAGCTGATCTTCGAACGGGCGAAGCCGGTGCTCGACGGCCTGATCGAGAAGTGCTACTCGCCGCAGGACTTCTGCAGCCCTGACGCCATCGGCCGCGCCGTCAAGTGCATCAAGGCCGAGCTGCCGAGCATCGCGGCGGCGGTGATGAGCCCGAGCACGCTCACGGAGTCCTGTGACGGGTTCGAGGCGGTGGCCAAGACCGATCCGGAGGCGCTCCGCGTGCGTGCCCGGACCGCGGCCGAGTCGTACATCGCCTATCTGCGCGGCTAGTGGTGCGACCCAGCACATTGGCGAGGTGATCCACGCTCAGCAGGGCACCTCGTGGTGTCGCCCCCACGCCCCCATACGTCCAGTGTGAAGACGTGGGGGCGACACCACGATGCACCCGTCTGACCGCGAATTCCCCCGGCAACGTTCTGCGCCACACCACTAGTGCGGGTCGGAGGCGTTGAGGGCGGCGACGACCTGGTCGTAGTCGCCCCGCGCCTCGCCGTAGCGCAGGAACTTGACCCGCTCGACCTGGATCTCCCGCGCCTCCGGCTGCGCCTCGATGATGCTCATGACCTCGGCGACGTACTCGTCGAGCGGCATGGCGTGCTCGTTCTCCGCGTGGCCGGGCAGCAGGTCCGTCCGCACCGCCGGCGGCTCCAGCTCGGTGATCTTGACCGAGGTATCGGCGAGCTGCAGCCGCAACGTCTCGCTGAGCATGTGGATCGCGGCCTTGGTGGCGTTGTAGCTGGGCGTGATCTTCAACGGCGCGAAGGCGAGCCCCGACGACACGGTCATGATGGTGGCGTCCGGACGCGTCTGCAGGTGCTCGACGAACGCACCGATGAGGCGAATCGGCCCGAGGAGGTTCGTCGTCACCGTGCTCTCCGCCGACTCGAGGAACGTCTCAGGCCGGTGCCAGTCCTCCACGCGCATAACGCCCGCCATGGTGATGAGGACGTTCAACTCGGGGAACCGCGCCAGCACGTCCTTGGCCGCGTCCTTGATGCTCTCCGGGTCGGCCGTGTCGATCCGCACGGTCTCGACACCGGGGTGCTCGGCGGCGAGCTTCTCCAGCAGCTCGGTCCGCCGGCCGCCGACGACCACGGAGTTGCCGCGCTCCCGCAGGGCGAGGGCGAGCGCCAGGCCGATGCCGCTGGTGGCGCCGGGGATGAAGACGGTGTTTCCGGTGATGTCCATGGCAAGAGCTTCTGCCGTTCGCGAGGGGTGCGGCAGAGAGCGGTTGTCGGGGGATCGGCGATCCCTGGTTAACGCCCGTGCGACCCCGATACTGGAGCCATGGATCGTGCGGAACTCGCGGCCTTCCTCCGCCGCCGCCGGGAAGAGCTCAGGCCAGAGGACGTCGGTCTGCCCGTGGGCGCCCGTAGGCGAGCGGCAGGCCTCAGGCGTGAGGAAGTCGCATCGCTCGCAGCGATGTCCACGGACTACTACACGCGCCTGGAACAACAACGCGGCCCGCAACCCAGCGAGCACATGCTCGCCTCCCTGGCCCGCGCCCTGCGCCTGACCGACGACGCCCGCAACTACCTGTTCCGGGTCGCCGGCCGCAACGCCCCGTCCCCGTCGGTCACCAGCACGCACGTCGCCCCCGCACTGCAACGGGTCCTCGACCGCCTCACCGACACGCCCGCGCTGATCCTGTCCAACCTGAGCGAGGTGCTGATGCAGAACCGCCACGCGGCCGCCCTGTACGGCGACTCGTCGAAGTTCACCGGCCTCGCCCGCAGCGGCATCTACCGCTGGTTCACCGACCCCGGCGAACGCCTGATCTACCCGGAACGCGACCGCGACCGCCAGTCGCGCACCCAGGTCGCGAACCTGCGCGCGGCATACGGCTCGATGGGCCCGCACTCACGTGCGGGCGAGTTGGTGCGTGTGCTGACACGAGAGAGTGCCGAGTTCGCCTCGCTGTGGGAGCGACACGAGGTGGCGAAGCGCTACGAGGACCACAAGGTGCTGGTGCACCCGCAGCTCGGCGAGATCGAGGTGGACTGCCAGGCGCTGTTCACCGAGGACCAGTCACAGGCGCTGCTGGTGCTGACCGCGCCGCCGCGCACGGAGGCGTCCGACAAGATCCAGCTCCTGGGCGTGCTGGGCCACGAGACGTTCGAGGACGTCAGGTAGGCCGGCACGCGGTGGCGTTCCGAGGTGGGCCCCGCAGCCGAAGCCGCAGGGCCCGCCCTGGTCCTAGAAGGTCAGCTTCCAGGCGTTGATGTAGCCGGTGTCGCTGCGGTACGTGTCCCGCACCTGCAGCTTCCACACCCCGTTCGCGACCTCGCTCGACGCGTTGGCCGTGTACGTCTCCACCACGTTGTCGGCGGAGTCGGTGGTGCTGGAGTTCTTCAGGCGGTAGGCGGTGCCGTCCGGGGCGATCAGGTCGATCACCAGGTCGCCGCGGAACGTGTGCACGACGTCGACGCCGACCTTCAGGGTGGCCGGGGCGTTGCCGGTGACGCCGGAGACGGTGATGGAGCTGGTCACGGCCGTGCCGAGGTCGGGGATGGCGACGTCGGCGGTGTTCTCGAAGGTGCGGCCGGGCGGGGTGGTGCCGCCGTCGACGGCGGCGAAGGCGTCGACGCGGCCCTCGCCGAAGAAGTTGTTCTTGGCGGCGGTGCCGTTGCAGCGGGTGTCGGAGCAGGACAGGTCGTCGGCCTGGGTGGCGAGCAGGGTGCGCAGCTGGGTGGTGGTGGCGGTCGGGTTGACCGACTTCAGGAGTGCGGCGACCCCCGCGACGTGCGGGGAGGCCATGGAGGTGCCGGACTTCGAGCCGAAGCGGCCGCCGGGGACGGTCGAGTAGACGTTGTCGCCGGGGGCGGCGACGTGCACCTTGTCGGTGCCGAAGTTGGAGAAGGACGACTTGGCGTTCGAGGAGGTGATCGACGAGACGCTGACCACGCCGGAGAGCTCGCCGGGCAGGCTCAGGCAGGCGTTGGTGACCGTGCGGGTAGCAGGGGTGGAGTCGTTGGGGCTGGTGGCGTCGGTGGTCTTGGCCGCCAGGTTGTAGTTCTCGTTGCCGGCGGCGGCGACGTTCAGCACGCCCTTGCCCTCGGCGTACGCGACGGCGCGCTTGACGCCCTCCAGGATCGCGTCCTGGTCGGCGTTGGTCGGGCAGTTGAACAGCCACGGGTCGGTGTAGTAGCTGTTGTTGGTCACCTCGAAGCCGCGGTCACCGGAGAAGACCATGGCGCAGATGGTGTTCTCCGGGAAGAACAGGCCGCTCGGCTTCTCCGCGATGCGCACCGAGGCGATCTTCACGCCCGGCGCGACGCCGACCATGCCCTTGCCGTTCTTGGCGGCCGCGATCGTGCCCGCGACGTGCGTGCCGTGCGTGTCCGTGTCGCGCCACGAGCCCGCGCGCGTGTCGAGCTTGCCGTAGGCGCACGACGCGGAGTTGGCCGCGTCGAAGTTCGCCTTGAGGTCGGCGTGCTGGTCGTCGACGCCGGTGTCGAGCACACCGACGGTCACGTTCGGCGAGCCCTGGTTGACCGTCCACGCCCGGTCGGCGCCGATCTGGCTCATGTCCGTGCGCACCGGCTCGCCGTCAGCTGGCGTGACCTGCGCCGGAGCCGTCGGGATGGCCGGGTTCGCCGCTTCGGCCGGCAAGTCGGACGTGCGGGTCGCGCCGACCTTCTGCACGCCGGTCACCGAACGCATCCGGGTCGCGAAGTCCGCCGACCCGGAGTGCGCCACGATGACGCCGATCGCGTCGTAGGAGGCCCAGACCGTGCCGCTGTTGCCCGCGACCGCCGTCTTGGCCCCGGCCGTGTCGCCCGGCGCGGTGATGACCAGGTACGACCGGTTGCCCGCCGCGGGTGCCGCCGTCGCCGGGATGGCCGCCGCCAGGACACCTGTGCCCACGACCGCGGCGATGACCGCGGCACGCAGGCGTGCTCTTGTACGCACGAACACGATTCCTCCAACACTCCCTGTGGGCTGACTCCGCGCTGAGCGCGCGGGGTGCAGGGGCCCGTTACGAGCAGAAGAGGTGCCACGGCGGCGTTAGGGACGCGCGGCGTTCAGAAACCCTACGAAAGTCGTGCCAGCCGGTCCGCCAGCCAGGCCAGCGAGAGCGGGTAGCGGTAGTCGATGCCGCCGTGACCTGCGTCGAACAGCTCGAAGTGGACTCGCTCGTCCGGCACACCCACGGCGGCCAGCTCCGCCCGGAAGGCCTCCGCGCCCAGGTCGAGCTGGTACTCGTCGCTGCGACCGGCGTCGATCCACACCGCGCGCAACGAGCGCAGCGCGTCGGCGTGGCGGGCGGCCATGCGCACCGGGTCCCAGTCGAGCCAGCGCTGCCACACGTCCGGCCGCAGCACGCCGGTGACCGGGTCGAACGGCAGCTCCGGGGTGCCGTCGTCGAGGGCGGAGAAGCAGGCCGCGACGCCGAGGGTGCTCAGCAGCGTGGCGTCCTCCGGCTTGGTGAACGCGGGACGGCCTTGGAAGTCGGCCCACCACGTGCGGATGTCGTGGTCATAGGCGCGTAGGTAGCGCACGGCCTTGGCGAAGTCGGGGAGGTAGCAGTACTCGTAGAGCGTGTCGCCGGCGTGGGTGGCGAGGGCGCCGAACAGGTCGGGGCGCAGCATCGGGGTGATCATCGCGCCGAAGCCGCCGGAGGACTTGCCGGTGATCGCGCGGGACTCGACGGCCGGGATGGTCCGGTAGTGCGCGTCCACCCACGGCACGATCTCGTCGCACAGGTACGAGTGGTAGCGGCCGGTGCCGGGGGAGTCGACGAACTGCGAACCGCCGTAGGTCGTCCACGCGTCGACGTACACCACCACACACGGTGGCGCGCCATTGGCGAACACGGCGTCGGCGGTCTCGATGAACGGCTGGCGGTACGGCATGCGGTTGGCCCACATGCCGAGGTGGCCCGTGTAGCCCTGGATCACGTAGACGGTCGGATAGCGCTCATCGGACGAGTCGTAGCCCGGCGGGACGTACACCCACAACGGGCGTTGGTGCGGATCGCCGAGCGGGTTGTCGCGCAGCAGCTCGGATTCGACGGTGTGCCGGTCGAGCCGGCCGGCGAGTTCGCCCTCCCACGGAAGCATGCACCCGAGTCAACCACGATCTTGCCGTTGGCTCGCGAACCTCGCTCGCGCACGGTCACCGCACAAGGCTTTGCACAGGCCTTAGCCTGGCCGTCGTGACGACATTGCTGCACCTCAGCGACCCCCACCTGGACGGCTCGCCGGAGCGCGCGGACCGGCTCAACGCCGTGCTCGACCTCCTGCCGCCGAACCGGCAACCGGACGCGATCGTGCTCACCGGCGACATCGCCGACAACGGCGTCGAACCCGAGTACGCGCAGTTCAGCGCCGTGATGGCGAGCCGGCTGCCGTGGCTCGCGGTGCCGGGCAACCACGACACGCCCGCACTTCTGCCCTCCGCTCCGACGCTCGACGTCGGCGACCTGCGCGTGATCGGGGTGGACGTGGTCGTGCCGGGGGAGAACCACGGCGAGCTGCGACCGGAAGAAGCCGGCCGCGTGGCCGAGCTCGCCACCGGTGCGCGGCGCACGGTGCTTGCGTTCCACCAGCCCCCGATGCGGATCGGGCACACCTACGTCGACCCGATGCGCCTGCTGAACGCGGACGCCTTGGCAGGACTGGTGAACCGGATCGGCACCGTCACGGCGATCCTCTGTGGACACATCCACACCGCGTGCACTGCGACGTTCGCCGGAGTGCCCGTCCTCGTGGCACCGGGCATCGTGTCCGCGGCCAACCTCGACGGCGACCACCCGGCCGCGAACCGCGACCACCCGCCGGGCATGGCCCTGCACCAGTTCACCGACCAGGGCATCGTCACGACGTTCCACTACGCCTGCTGACCGGCTTGGCCGGGTTCGCCCCGGCCCTGCTGCCGAGCGCTAGCTGGGACGCCACAACCGCAGCTGCAGCATCGCGGCGAACCGCGCGTCCGGGTCGGTCAGGTCGAGCTCACCCACCTCCGCGAGCCGCCGCAGCCGGTAGCGGAACGTGTTGGGGTGCACGAACACCGCGGCCGACGCGGCGGCCACGTCCCCGAACGCGTCCAGCCATGCGCTGAGCGTCTCGACCAGGTTGCCGTTGTGCCTGCGGTCGTACTCGATCAGGCGCGCGACGGGACCGGTGAGCGTGTCGCCGCGTTCGGCGATCAGGTCGGCGAGCTCCAGCAGCAGCCCCTCGCTGTGCACGTCGGACACCCGCGCGACCGCCTGCCGCGACCGCCCCGCCCGCAGCACCCGCAGCGCCAGGTCGGCACCGGCCTTCGCGCGGGCGAGGGTCAGGCCGTTGGCCACCGGGCTGACGCCCACGAGCACCCGACCGCCGATCCGGTTGCGGAAGTCCGTGGCGATGCGCAGCGCCCGGTCCTCCGACTCGGCCGGCAGGATCGCGTACGCCACGTCCCCGACCAGTGCTGCGGCGGCACGCGGGTGCACGGCCGTCAGGTGCATCGCGAACGCGTCGCGACCTGCTGCCGTTCGGCCAGCAGCCGCGCGTGCTCGGCCGGGGTCGGCGTGCGAGTCGGCCAGCCCAGCGCGAGCACCACGCAGTCCTGGTCGGTCAGGCCCAGCCGGCGCACCGCCTCCGCCGCGCCCGCACCGCCCTCGACCGCCGTGCTGACCAGGTCCGCGCGCAGCCTCCGTTCGACGTCGGCACCCGCCCGCTGCCGCATCAGGTGCAACGCCACGAGCTTCGCCGCGTCGCAGAACGCCAGCTCCCGGTCGGCGGGCAGCGGTTCGTGCACGGCCGCCCAGATCGACCCGAGCACCTCGTCCCCCGCGCGCACCGCCACCGCGACCCTGGGCAGGCACACCCCGCCCTCGTCGTCGGGCAGGTCCTCGATGTAGACGGGCTGGTCACTGCGGTAGAGCCGGCGGAACACCCCGCGTTCCTCCAGCAGCTGCGAGTACCGCGCGGGCACCTGCCGTCCCAGGATCGTCTCGACCCGGGAGGAGTCGGCCTGCTCCTGCCGCCCGGAGAACGCGAGCACCCGCGAGCTGCGGTCCTCGATCGTCACCGGCGCGTTGATCAGCGACGCGACGGCGTTGGCCAGCGTGAACAGGTCACCGGCCGGGGTGCCGCCGAGGGTCTCCGAGCCGGTGACCTCGCCCTCGGCCAGCAACGACCGCAGCAGCGCGGCGAGCTGCGTCCACGACGCACCGGGGGCGAGGCCCAGCAACGCCACCCCCGACCGGTCGGCGGCCGCGGTGACCTCGTCGGTGACCGCGACCGGCCGCGCACGACGCCCGCCGCCGCGCTCACCCAGCTCGGCGAGCCGCGCGCTGATCTCGGCCGGCTCCCGCACGCCGACGCCCAGCACCAGCGCGCACGGCGGCAGCACCTGGTCGTCGTGCGGGTCGTCGATCACCACGCCGCCGATCCCGCCCGCCCGGCTCGGATCGCCGCGCACCAGGTCGATCAGCGTGGTGCCGAGGTCGTCGAGCACACGCGCGAGGCCGGTTCGGTTGCTCACCCCACCACCGTGCCACGCCGACCGTCTACAGAGGAATCCCGCCCGTTCTCCTGGCGGCGTCTGCAAGTACTGCCAACTCTTGATCGAACCACCGCCAACCACACCCAACCTGTTCGCCTCGTGTCGAACCACCTGCGCGCGCCGGCCGGCTCGGGGCGCGAGCTGGTGGTGGAAAAGTGCTGGGTGATCTTGAGCTGGTGGTACTTGCAGACGCCAGTGGAGGTCAGAGGGGGATCCACTCGGTCTTCACCGTCACCTCGTCGAGCACCTCCTGGATCGGCACGACCCCGAGCCCCGGCCCGGTCGGCACCCGCAGGTGGCCGTCCTCCAGCACGAACGGCTCCGTGACGTCCAGCGAGTAGTACCGGTCCGACGCCGACGTGTCACCCGGCAGCGTGCACCCCGGCAACGCCGCCAGCGCCACGTTCGCCGCCCGCCCGAGCCCGGTCTCCAGCATGCCGCCGCACCACACCGCGATGCCGTGCGCCGCGCACACGTCGTGGATCCGCCGCGCCTCCAGGTACCCGCCGACCCGGCCCGGCTTGATGTTCACGATCTGGCAGGCCCCGAGCGTGATCGCGTCGGCGGCCGACCGCGCGGAGGTGATCGACTCGTCCAGGCAGATCGGCGTGCGCACGACCTTGGCCAGCTCGGCGTGGGCGAGGATCTCCTCCTCGTCCAGCGGCTGCTCGATCAGCAGCAGCTCGAACGGGTCGAGCTTCGCCAGGTGCCTGGCGTCGGCGAGCGTGTAGGCGGTGTTCGCGTCGACCTGCAGCAGCACGTCGCCGAACCGTTCCCGCACCGCGCGCACCGGCTCGAGGTCCCAGCCGGGCTCGATCTTCAGCTTGATCCGCACGTAGCCCTCGTCGACGTACCCGCCGACCGCGTCGAGCAGCTCCGGGATCGAGTTCATGATCCCCACCGACACCCCGCACGGCACGGAGTCGCGGGTCGCCCCCAGCTCACGGGCGAACGACCGGCCGGCGGCCCGCAGCTCGGCGTCGAGCACGGCCATCTCCAGCGCGCCCTTGGCCATCCGGTGCCCGCGGAACTTGGCCAGCCGCGGTGCGACCGAGATCGCGTCGACCTCGCCGTCCAGCGCCGGCACCAGGAACCGCCGCAGCACGTCCGCGCAGCCCTCGGTGTACTCGGGCGAGTAGACGGGGTCGACCATCGCGACGCACTCGCCCCAGCCCTCACCGGAGTCCGTGACCGCGCGCAGCAGCAGCAACGTGCGCACGGTCTGCGTGCCGAACGAGGTCCGGAACGGCCCCTTCAACGGCATCTCGACCCAGCGCAGCTCGACCCCGGTCAGCTTCACTTCTCGTTCCTCTCCACGACGTACCACCCGGCCCGGTCGAACCCGGTGACGCGGGCACCACCCGCGAGCAGCCCGCCGAGCACCTCCCGCACGGCGTGCCGCCACTGCTTCGCCGCGGCCGGGTTCGCCACCCGCAGCGCCTCGACGTCGGGCGGCACCGCGCGAGCACGGTCGACCCGCCCGTGGTGCCCGGCAGCGGCAGGCCGTCCGGGGAGATCCCCAGCCCGACCACGCCCCTGGCCTCGACGATCCGCGGCCGGCCCGCGCAGACCGCGGCGACGTCGGGTGCGCCGACCCGCCAGTTGACCAGCAGCCGGTCGCTCTCGACACCGCCGTTGATGCCGTCGCGCATGTCCCCGTAGAAGTCCGGCAGGTACTCCGCCGCGTCGGCGCCGAGCTTGGCCAGGTTGAAGTAGGCGTTGCGGCGGACCAGCGGGTCGAACGTCCAGGTGACCGACGTCAGCCCGCGGGCCAGCGCCCACGCCCGCTGGTCGAGCTTGAGCGCGTAGCCGACGTTGCGGCCGCGCATCCTGGCCGCGACACCCGCGATGTGGCTGTGCAACGACCCGGCCGCCGGCGGCGAGCAGAACCCGATGCACGCGCCGACCAGCTCGTCACCCTCGAACGCGCCCGCCACGTAGCTGCCCGCCTTGGTCATCGCCCGCAGCAGCTCGGCGGTGACCGGGGGAGTGTTCCCGCTCGACCGCCAGATGCCGGCGTACAACCGTTCGGTGGCCACGAGCTCGGCCTGCTCGGTGAGCTGGCGGACCACGACGTCCTGGGCCAGCAGCGGTTCGGTCATGCGCTCAGCTCCCTCACCAGTGCCGAGAGCAGCTCCGTGCGCGGCGCCAGCTCGGCCACCAGGACGTGCTCGCTCTCGGCGTGTGCGCCACCGCCCACCGCACCCAGTCCGTCGAGCGTCGGCACGCCCACGCCCGCCGTGAAGTTGCCGTCCGAGGCGCCACCGACCGCGGCGGAGGTCAGCGGCCCACCCAGCCGGGACGCGAGCGCGAACAGCTCGGCGGACATCGCGGCCTCCAGCGGCGCGCGGTTCGGGCCGCCGGTCACCTCGATCTTCGCGCCGTCGAGCACCGGTTCCAGCGCCCGCATCGCCTCGTCCACCCGTTGCTGCTCGGCCAGGTTGCGCACCCGCACGTCCACCATGAACCTGCCTTGGGCGGGAACGGTGTTCGTCGTCGTGCCCGCGGACAGCACGGTCGGCGTGACGGTCGTCCCGGCGTCCACATCGGACAGCGCGGCCACGGCCAGCACCTGGTGCGCCGCCTCGATCGTCGCGCTCACCCCGCGTTCGGGTTCGAGCCCGGCGTGCGCGGCCCGGCCGTGCAGCGTCACCTCGTACATCGACGTGCCCTTGCGCTCGGTCTTGAGCGCGCCGCCGTCCGCTGAGGCCTCGGTGACCAGCACGGCCCGGTGCTCGCGCGCCTCGGTCTCGATGAGGCCCCGCGACGACGGCGAGCCGATCTCCTCGTCGCCGGTGATGAGCACCGTGACGCCGTCAGGGGAGCCCAGCGCCGCCACGGCGTGGAAGATCATCACCACGCCCGCCTTCATGTCGAAGCAGCCGGGCCCGCGCAGCACCCCCTCCCGCACCGAGAACGGGATCCGGTCGAGGGTGCCGATCGGCCACACCGTGTCGTGGTGGCCGAGCAGCAGCACCCGCCGGGGGCCGTCGCCCAGCCGCCAGCGCAGGTGCGTGCTGCCGTCGAGCACGATCCGTTCCGGTTCGCAGCCGAGCAACGCCGTGCCCACCTCGGCGGTGACGTCCGCGCTGCGGGCGACGGCGGCGAGGTCGGTGGACGGGGACTCACAGGTGACGAGGCGTTCGATGTCAGTCAGCACGTCAGGAGACCTTAGGAGTGGCACGGACGCCCATGTGCAGGTATTGCTCGCCGGTCGGCAACTTGTAGAACACCACCGACGTCCAGCTCTCCTGCTCGGAGTCGCGGCACACGAACAGCTCGTCGTCGATCGGCACCAGGTCGACCTCCGGCGGGTCGGGCACCAGACCCGCGAGCGATCCGGTGACGGTCATCTTCAGCCGCAGGCCCTTCTCGCCCTCGGTCACCTCCAGGCGCGCCGAGGCCCGCTCGTAGGTGCCCACGTACCGGGCGGTGTCCACCTCGACGGGCTCGCCGGGCTCCAGCGGGCGGGGCATCTCGACCCCGGCCAGCGCGGCGAAGATCTCGCGGTAGAGCTCCAGGTACAGCTCGCGGGCCTTGCCGCCGTTGGTGAGCAGGGTGACGGCGAGGTTCTGCTCCGGCAGCAGGCGCAGGAAGGCGGACTGGCCGATGGTGTTGCCGTCGTGGCCGATCAGCCGGTGGCCGTCCCAGCCGAACCGGATCCAGCCGAGGCCCCACGAGTCGCCCAGCGCGTTCGGGTCGGGCACGTCGGTCTGCTTCTCGGTCATCGCCGCCGCGCTCGCCTCCGACAGCACGGACCCGCCGCCGGACAGGTGCATCTTCGCGAACTCGAGCACGTCGGCGGTCGTCGAGAAGATCGTTCCGGCCGGGCCGAGCGAGCGCGGCAGCTGCCACACCGGTGCCGGCTCCGGCTTGCCGTCCTTCTCGATGTGCCCGACGGCCGCGCGGTGCAGCAGCGCCTCCTCCGGCAGCGTGCCGGTGCGGTCGAGGCCGAGCGGGCTGAAGAGCTTCTCCCGCATGGCCGCGTCCCAGGTCTGCCCGGTGAGCTTCTCGACCACCCGGCCCATGAGCGAGAAGCCGCTGTTGCAGTAGGAGAACGTGGCGCCGAGCGGGTGGTTCTGCCCGGCCTCGACGAGCTGGTCGACGTAGCGCTGCAGGCAGTCGTCGCCGCGGCCGGTGTCGGTGAACACGTCGCCGTCGATGCCGCTGGTGTGCGTGAGCAGGTGCCGCATGGTGACCTTCTGCGCCACCACCGGATCGGCCAGCTTGAGTTCCGGCAGCACGTCGGCGATCGGCGCGTCGAGGTCGAGCAGCCCCTCGTCGACCAGCCGCATCACGACGGTCGCCGTCCACACCTTGCCGATCGAACCGATCTGGAACACCGAGTCCTGGGTGACCTCGACCCCGGTCGCGGTGTTCAGCACGCCGTGGCAGGCCTCCACGACGTCGTCGCCGCGAGCGATGCCGAGCGCCGCACCGGGCACGCCGTGCTTCTTCGCGAGCACGGAAAGCCTGCGCTGCCAGTGCTTCGCGTCGAGCGTCGCGCCCTCGCCGGTGTGCTCGCGCACCCAGTCGACCACGCGGCGGTTGAAGTCCTCGCGGTGCGACGGCGTGCCGTTGAGGATGAACAGGTGCGAGGCGCCGGGGTAGAGCACCAGCCGGGCCGGGACGTCGTTCTGGCGCAACGCGGTGAACCACTGCTCGGCCTGGCCGACCGGGCACCGGTCGTCGCTCGCGCCCTGGTAGATCAACGTCGGCGTGCGCACGTCGTCGACCAGCGTCAACGGCGACAGCTCCGCCAGGTGCTCACCGGGTCCGCCGAGCTCCAGCTCGGCGAGGTAGCGACCGGCGTCCGACGTGCCGGCGACGCTCGTCAGGTCGCTGACCACGCCACCGGCGACCGCGGCGGCGAACCGGCGGTCGCGGCTGGTCAGGTAGCACGTCATGTAGCCGCCGTAGCTGTAGCCGGTGACCGCGAGCCGGTCGGCGTCGGCGGTGCCCTCGGCGACCAGCTGGTCGATCGGCTCCAGGAAGTCGCGCGCGTCGGCCTTGCCCCACGCGCCGATGGCCGCCTGGTAGAAGGCCTCGCCGTAGCCGTCGCTGCCGCGCGGGTTGAGCAGCAGCACCGTCCAGCCGCGCCGCGCCAGCACCTGGTGGTAGAGGTGCACCGGGTCGGCGGAGCCGTTCCACGCGTTGTGCGGGCCGCCGTGGATGTCGAGCAGCAACGGCGCCGGGCCGGTGCGCTCGGGGTCGCGGACCAGCCAGCCGTGCACGACGGTGCCGTCGGAGATCGTGAACTCCCGCTCCTGCGGCACGAACCGCTCGGTCGCGAGGCCGTGTCCGGTGTGGACGGTCACGTCACCGGTGATGAGGTCGACGGTCGCGATCTCGCCGTACGAGGTGGCGGTGCCGAGCACGATCGCGGCGGTGTTGCCAGCGACGGAAAGCCCGGACACGACCTGGGAGTCGCCGCCGAGGACCAGCTTCGGCTCGTCGTCCACGACGTACAGCTGGGTGCAGCCGCGGTCGCGGGCGCAGAACACCACGCCCTGAGGGCTGAGCGCGGGCTGGCCGCCCGGATACCCGGCAGCGCCCGGCATGACGCTGCGGTCCAGCGCCGCCGCGAGGTTGCTCACCTCGCCGCCGTCGAGCGGCACGTACAACAGGCCGACGTGACCGCTGTCGGTGGTCTCGCGACCGGTGACGAGCAACGCGCTGCCGTCCGCGGACCACGTGACCGTCGCGCCCTGGCCGTGCGCGAGCCCGACCAGCTCCGGCGTGCCACCGGCGGCGCTGACGACGTGCACGGGCGCGCGGAACGTCAGGTCGGCGTCGGAGTCGGTGGCCGCGGCGAACGCGAGCTTCGTGCCGTCCGGCGACCACGCGGGCGGACCGGCGTGCCAGTCGCCGCTGGTGAGCTGGGTGATTTCGCGGTCGGCGAGCTTCAGCACGTGCAGGTGGCTGCGGATCGTGCGCAGGTAGCCGGACCCGTCGGCCTTGTAGTCGAGCCGGTCCGCGACGACGGGTGCCTTGGCGTCGCCCTCGTCGACCGGCGCGCTGAACGCGACGGCGGTGCCGTCCGGGCTCCACACCGGCGCACCGGCGCCGAGCGGCAACGTCGTGAGCTGCTCGGGCTCGCCGCCGTTCGCGGGCAGCAGCCAGAGCTGGGCGGGCCCGTCCTGGGCGCGCAGGAACGCGATCCTGGCGCCGTCGGGCGAGAACGCGGGCGCCACGTCGGCCTCGCCCCTGGTGAGCCGGCTCGGTTCGCCGCCCGACACCCGCCACAACGACCTCAGGTCGCGGTCTTCCTCACGGTCGGTGGTGCGCAGGACGTAGACGATCTCGGTGCCGTCCGGGGAGATCGCGGGCTGCTCGGGCAGCGCGAAGCCGTACAGGTCCTCGATGGTGGTCACGGTGCAGATCCCCTCGTCAGTGGTTCGGCTTGCCGAGCTCGGCGCGGAACAGGTCGAGCACGTTCGCGCCGAGCACCAGCGCGATGTCGTCGTCGGGCCACCCGCGCTTCTGCAGCGCCTCGGTCACCAGCGGCAGCCCCGCCGGCCCTTCGAGCCCCGGCAGGAACCGGTCGGTGGGCACGCCCTCGATGAACTGCGCCTCGCAGCACGGGGGAGTGACGTCCGCCAGCACCTCCTTCACGAAGTCCGGTCCCAGCCCGACGTGCCGGACGCCCATCACGCCCGCGATGTGCTCGATGTGGTCGATCAGCCGCTCGATGCGGAAGTCGCTCTCGTGCAGGAACGGCGCGAAGAAGTTCACGCACACCACGCCGCCGTTCTGCGCGATGGCCTTGAGCTGCTCGTCGGTCAGGTTGCGGTGGTGGTCGCGCAACGCCCGTGCCGACGAGTGCGTCGCGATGACCGGCCTGGTCGCGAGCTCCAGCACGTGCTCGACCCCGGCGGCGCTCAGGTGGCTGACGTCGAACATCATCCCGAGCCGTTCCATCTCGGCCACCGCCGCGACGCCCGCCCTGGTCAGCCTGCTGCCGGTGGCGTCCTCGCCGCTGCCGTCGGCCAGCGCCGTGCGGCCGAAGTGCGCGAGCGACGCGATCCGCACGCCCAGCCGGAACAACGTCTCCAGCAGCTCGACGTCGTCACCGACCCCCGGCGCGCTCTCCAGCGCGAGCACGAGCGCGATCTTGTCCTCGGCGAGCGCGGCGTCGATCGACGTCCCGTCGGCGCACAGCTCGACCTCGTCGGTCGCCGCCGCGATGCGGTGCGCTGCCTCGATCATCCGCAGTGTCTGCCGGAGCGCCCCCTCCGGCCGGTATGGGTCGTCGATGAACACCGGCAGCACCTGCAGGTTCACCCCGCCCTGCCGCAGCTGCGGCAGCCAGCGCTCCTGGAAGTGCGGCACCCAGCGGTCGACCGGCCGGTGCACGACGGCGTCGAGCAGGTCGTTGTGGGTGTCGGCGACGATGCTGCGGTCGTGCAGGTCCATCAGTAGGCCTCCAGCAGTTCGCTCGTGTACTCGTGCCGGGGCCGGGTGAGGACCTGCTCGGCCTCGCCCTCCTCGACGATCCGCCCGCCGCGCATGACCGCGATCCGGTCGCTCACGTACCGCACGACGGCGAGGTCGTGCGAGATGAACAGCATCGACAGCCCGAGCCGCCGTTGCAGGTCCCGCACCAGGTTCAGCACGGCCCCCTGCACGGACACGTCGAGCGCCGAGGTGATCTCGTCGGCGATGATCACCTTCGGCCTGCCGGCGAGGGCCCTGGCGAGCGCGATCCGCTGCCGCTGCCCGCCGGAGAGCCGTGCGGGGAACGTGTGGGCGCGGTCGGGGTCGAGGTGCACGAGCTCGAGGAGCCTCGCGACCTCCGCCTTGCGGTCGGTGCCGCGCGGCATCGCCTCCGCGATCGACTCGCCGATCGTCATGCGCGGGTCGAGCGAGGAGTACGGGTCTTGGAAGACCATCTGCAGCCCTCGGTCGCGCCGGTGGAGCTTGCGGACGTCCACGCCGTCGAGCGACACGGTGCCCGAGGTGGCGGGCACCAGGCCGACCGCGGTGGAGGCGAGGGTGGACTTGCCGGAGCCGGACTCGCCGACCAGACCGACGACCTGGCCCGACGGCACGGTCAGGCTGACGCCGTCGACGGCGAGGTGACCGGTCCTGCGGTGTCCGTAGTGGACGGAGACGGACTCGAAGCGCAGCTCGCTCACGCGGTACCTCCCCGGCTCGCGGTGGTCACGGCGGACCGCTGTTCCCGCACCCGCCAGCACGCCACCCGGTGCCCTGCCTCGACCGCCTCCAGCACGGGTTCCTCGGTCCGGCAGAGGTCGACGGCCAGCGGGCACCGCGGCGCGAACGGGCACCCCGCGGCCACCTCACCCGGCTCCGGCGGCCGCCCCGGGATCACCGCGAGCGGCTGGTCCCGGTCGGTCTCCAGGTTCGGCACCGCCGCCAGCAACGCCGTCGTGTACGGGTGCCTGGCCGCCGTGAACAGCTCCGCGGTCGGCAGCTCCTCCACGATCTTGCCCGCGTACATCACCAGCACCCGGTCGCAGGTCCGCTCGACCACGCTGATGTCGTGGCTGATCAACAGCACGGCCGTCGAGCGTTCGGAACGGATGCGGGCCAGCAGCCGCAGCACCTCGCGCTGCACGGTCACGTCCAGCGCCGTGGTCGGCTCGTCGGCGATCACCAGGCGCGGGTCGCCCATCAGGCCCATCGCGATCATCGCGCGTTGCCGCATGCCGCCGGAGAACTCGTGCGGGTACTGCTTCACCCGCTCACCGGGGACGCGCACCGACTCCAGCCGTTCGGCCGCCCGCTTCCAGGCCTCCTTGCGCGAGAGGCCCTGGTGCTGCTCGGACACCTCGGCGAGCTGACCGCCGATGCGCCTGGTCGGGTTGAACGACGTCATCGGGTCCTGGAACACCATCGCGAGCGACGTGCCGAGCTCGCGGTCCGGCGTCCGCACCACCGGCTTGCCCAGGAACTCCAACCGGTCCGCGGTCACCACGCCGGGGTGCTCGACCAGCCGGGACACCGCCAGCGCGGTCAGGCTCTTGCCGGAACCCGACTCGCCGACCACGCCGACCATCTCGCCGTCGCGCACCGCGAACGACACCCCGCGCACCGGCGTGACCCAGCCGTCCGGGCCGGGGAACGACACCTGGAGGTTCCGCACGGTCAGCACGCCCTCGTCGTCAACGTGGTCCACAGCGGACGTGACGGGCAGCTCGCCGCGCCGCCGGGTGGGCTGCCGGTGGCCCAGGACCGCCGCGGCCGCCTCGCCGAAGAGGTTGAACGCGAGGCCCGCGACGACCACCGCCACCGCCGGGCCCAGAGCGGGCGCGGGGGAGACGTAGATCCGGTTCAGGCCCTCGCCGAGCAGCCGCCCCCAGTCGTAGGACGGTGCCTGCACGCCGATGCCGAGGAACGACAGCCCGGCGAACGCGGTCAGCGCCGACCCCGCCGCCAGGGTCGCGTTGATGACCAGCGGCTCGGCGATGTTCGGCAGCACGTGGCGCACCAGGATCCGGAACCGGCCGACCCCCGAGACACGGGCCGCCGCGATGTAGGACCGGCCGCTCACCGACGCCGCCAGCGTCTGGGTCAGGCGGGCGAACGACGGCGCCACGGCGAACGCGATCGCCAGCACCGCACCTGTGGTGCCGGTGCCGAAGATGACCGCGAAGAACAACGCCAGCAGCAGACCGGGGAACGCCACGGCGACGTTGACCGCGGAGGTCACCAGCCGGCCGGCCCAGCGCGGCAGCACCGCCGGCAGCGCGCCGAGCAGCACACCCGTGCCGACCCCGACCAGTGTCGCCAGCAACGCCAGCCCGATCGTGAGCCTGGTCGCGACCAGCACCCGGTACAGGATGTCGCGGCCCAACCCGTCCGTGCCCAGCGGATGCGCGGCCGACGCACCCTGGTTCAACGCGTCCGTGTCGATCGCGTCCGCCCGTGCGCCCCACAGGACCGGCGCGAACACGGTCAGCCCCAGGAGCAGGAGCAGCAGGACCAGGGACGCCGCACCGACCGGCGTGCGGGCGACAGCGAGCCAGCGGCGCATCAGGCCTCCCGGATCGTCGAACGGGGGTCGAGCAGGGCGAGCACCACGTCCACGGCCAGGTTCACCAGCAGCACACCGGTGCCGTAGACGAGGACGATGCCCTGCACCGCCGGGTAGTCCTTCTGCTGGATGGACCCGACGATCGTGGAACCCAGGCCGGGCCACGCGAAGACGTTCTCCACCAGCACGGTCCCCGCCACCAGCGCGGCGAGCATCATCGCGCCGACGGTGAGGGTCGCGGTCAGCGCGTTCGGCAACGCGTGCCGCAGGTAGACCAGCCGCGCGGGCAACCGCTTCGCCCGCGCGGTGCGCACGAAGTCGTTGCCCAGCACGGAGAGCAGCTCCACGCGCACCATCCGCGCCAGCACGGCGGCCGGACCGAGCGCCAGCGCCAGCACCGGCAGCACCCACGAGCCGGGCGCGTCCTTGCCCGCCACCGGGAGCCACCCGAGCGTCACCGCGAAGAGGCTGACCAGCGCGACCGCCAGCAGGAACTCGGGGATCGCCGCGATCACCACGCTCGTCGAGGTGAACCCGAGCTCGCCACCACGACGGCGGCCGCCCTTGGTGAGCACCGCCATCACGACGCCGACAGGTACCGCCACCACGACCACGACCAGGAACGCCAGCAACGCGAGCTGCACGGTCGCCGGCAGCCGGTCGCCGATCAGGTCCGCCACCGGCGTGCCGCTGACCAGCGACGTGCCGAGGTCGCCGCGGACCAGGTCGGTCAGGTAGTTCCAGTACTGCACGACCAGCGGGTCGTTGAGCCCCAGCGCCTCCCGCCGCGCGTTCACGACGTCGGGCTGCGCGGTCAGGCCCAGCGCGTCGCGCACCGGGTCACCGGGGATCAGGTGGATCATCAGGAACGCCGCCGTCAGCAGCGCCCACAGCGAGACGAGGAACCGCACCGCGCGCCGCCGGGCGAACGGCAGCCAGGAGGACCGGGTCGGTGCCGTCCTGGTGGTCGTGGTGGCGGCCGTCACGAGGCGAGCATCCGGATCGAGGTCGGGTCGATGCCGTCGGCCATGGTGAACCGCGCGCCCTTGACGAACGTCGGCACCAGGGAGTCGAAGTACGGCAGGATGTCGGCGTTCCTCACCAGCGCGGCCTCGGCCCTGTTCCAGTTCTCACAGCCGGTGTTGCCCGCCTTCGTCGCGGCCTGCTTCGCCTGCTCCTCGTACTCGGAGTTGCTGACGTGGCCGTAGTTCGCGCCCTGCGGCGGCACCGGGCCGGACGCGAACGGCACCAGCTGGCTGGGCAGCGCGAGCGTGACCGGCGCCATCGAGACGTCCCACGCGCCGGTACTGAACAACGCCTGGTTGAGCCCGGCCGCGTCGACCGGCTGGATGGTCACCTGCACGCCGATCTCCTGCCAGGCCTTCTGGATCAGCTCCGCGGTCGCGGTCAGCGTCGGCCCGAGGACGGTCGGCTGCAGCAGCCGGATGGTCAGCGGCTTGGTGTCCTTCGACCAGCCGGCAGCCTTCAGCGCGTTCTCGGCGGCGGCCTTGTCGTGCTTCGGCAGGTTCGCGGTCACGTTGTCACCGGTGCAGGGCCGGGGGTCGACGGTCACGAAGCTCTGCGACGGCCTGCCCTTGCCGCTCGTGAGCACCTTGCCGACCTGCGCCAGGTCGAGCGCCTGCAGGAGTGCCTTGCGCACGGCCGGGTCGCTGCCGGGCAGGCTCTGGGCGTGGTTGAACGTGAACATGCCCAGCGGGGTCGCGTAGTCGACGTGGTCGACCTTCTGCGCCAGCAGCCGTTCCTGGTCGGGACCGGCGATCGTGGCGGCCGTGAGCTGACCGGACAGCAGCAGGTTCACCGCCGTCGTCTCGTTCGGGATCACCCGCACGACGACCTTGTCCGGCAGGCCCTGCTGGTCCTTCTGCCAGTCACCGGGTCCCCAGGTGAAGTCCTTGCGCCGTTCGAGGGTGTAGTGGTCGTTCGGCACGATCTCGGAGATCGTGAACATCCCGGTGCCCTGCTCGCCCTTCGCGAGCAACGACCGGTCGGCCATGCCCTTGGCGCACACGATCGGCAGCGTGCCGACGTTGGTCAGCAGGAACGCGTCCGGTGCGCCGCTGGTGACGGTGACCGTGCGGGTGGCCTCGTCGGCCGTCGCCTTGGTGCCGGGCGCCACCTGCAGTCCCGCCAGCGGTGACTTGTTCTGCGGGTCGCCGACGAAGTTGATGTTCGCGGCGACGTCGGCGGCGGTCAGCGGGGCGCCGTCGGCGCACGTGATGCCGGACCGCAGCGTGAAGGTGGCTTTGGAGACGTCGCCCTCCCACTTCTCCGCGAGACCGGAGACGACCTCGCCGGAGGAGGTGCGTTCGACGAGGCGGCCGTAGAGGAACCGGCCGACCGACCTGGCGACGGACAGCACCGTGAGCGCGGGGTCGAGTGAGCCGGGATCGGCGCCGACGGACAGCGTGAAGGTCCTGCCGTCGGCGAGGGCGCCGCCGGACGTGGTGCTGCCGGAACCGCAGCCGGCCACCAGGGTGATTCCCGCTAGCAGAGCGATCGTGCGCTTCATGGTGTGCTCCGGAGGTGGTCGACGGCGAGGCGTCCGGCGCGGCCGATGACCGCGTCGACGGCGGGCTGGCGCAGAGCGACGGACTCCGCGCGGGTGAACACGGCGACCGCGTAGCCGCGGCCGTCGGGGTAGGTGACGACGCCGGCCTCGTTGCGCACGCCCGGCAGCGTGCCGGTCTTGGCGGCGACCTGGACGTCGGCCGGGAAACCGGAGCTGAGCCGGTGCGGCCAGACCTGCTGGGCCATGATCGACCGCACCCGCTCGCACGCCTGCGGTGCGGCGGCGCGGCCGGTCCAGATCGCGTCCAGCAGCGTGGTGATCTCCCGCGGCGTCGAGGACGTCGTGCGTTCGGGGTCCACGATGGACAGCTTCTGCACGACGTCCCAAGTGGGCGCTTCGAGCACCGCCTCTGCGTCCTGCTCGCTCAGGGCGAGGTCGACGGTCATGGAGGCGAACAGGTCCTCGCAGCAGCCCATGATCCTGGTGCGGTGCAGGCCGAGGTTCGCGAGCACCGCGTCGACCGCGGCCTGGCCGACGCGGTGGAAGATCACGTCGGTCGCCGCGTTGTCGCTCATCGTCATCATGAACAACGCCAGGTCCCGCCAGCTCATCTCGACGTCATCGGCACACCCCGCGGTGCCGATGCCGCCGATGCGGTAGCGGGAGGTGACCCTCGTGCGCTGGGTGTCGTCGAGCCGCCCGGCGGCGACCTCCGCGGCGAACGCCACCGCCACCGGGATCTTGAACACCGACGCGAGCACGACCGGGTCGTCCGCGCCGACGCCGACCTCGGGACCGTCCTGGACGCCGATCTCGCGGGCGTGGACGAACCCCTCGGTGCCCGCCTCGGCGAACGCCTCCCTGATCCGGTCGGCCACCGCGGTGTCGGTCACTGCACTGTCGGTCACCGCGCTGCTGGCCACTGGGCTGTCGGTCACTGGGCGACCCGCCGGTCCGCGCGGCCCGTGTGCAGGAACTGCGCCCGTCCCTGCCCGTCGTCCCCGACGAAGGCGTGCGGCAGGAAGATGCCGAGCGTCGGTTCCGCGGCGACGAGCGTGTCGCCGTCCCACGGGTGCAGTTCGGTCTTCCCGGCGCGTTCCGGGGTGATCTCGGCCAGGATGCCCTTGGGCACGACCTCCATCCAGATCCGCCCGTCGTCGTCCTGCGTCACGACCCGGTCGCCGACCGCGGAGGTGTAGGTGCCGACGAACCGGTTGCCGTCGAGCCGTTCCTCGGCCTGTGCCGGTTGCGGCATGGCGGGCAGCTCGACGCCGGTGAGCTCGCGCAGGACGTGCTCGAAGACCTCCCGGTACAGCTCGATCGTGTTGCCGCCATTGGTGAGCAGGGCGATGGCGACGCCGTGCTCGGGAACCAGGCGCAGGAAGGCGTTCTGCCCGATCGTGCCACCGTCGTGGCCGATGACCTTGGCCTGCGGGTAGTGGAACAGCTCCCAGCCCAGGCCCCAGGCGTCGCCCATCAGCGCGAGCTTGGGCACGTCGACCTGCTTGCGCTGCATGGCCGTGACGCTCTCCGGCGAGAGCACCTTCGTCCCGTCCGCCGTGAGGCCGCCGTTCAGGTGCATCCGCGCGAACAGCAACAGGTCGTGGGGGCTCATCGCGAGCATCGAGCCGGCCGGCGCGTTGGACCGCACGAGCGACCACACCGGCGCGACCTGCGGGCCCTGCTCGGGGTCGGGGGTGAGGTGTCCGGTGGCGGCCCGGAACATGATCGCCTCGTACGCGTCGGCCGCCGCGCGGGTCAGTCCCAGCGGCGCGAACAGGTGCTCGCGCAGGCAGTCGTCGTAGGCCTTGCCGCGCACCGCCTCCACGACCCGGCCGAGCACGGTGTAGCCGGCGTTGTTGTAGCTGAACATCTCGCCGGGCGCGAAGAGCTGGGGCGTGTCGTGCAAGGTGGCGACGTACTTCTCCACGCAGTCGTCACCGCGGCCGGTGTCGGTGAAGAGGTCGCCTTCGAAGCCGGAGGTGTGGTTCATCAGCTGCCGCACGGTGATCTGCCCGGCGGCCTGCTCGTCGGCGATGCGGAACTCGGGCAGGTAGGTGCGCACCGGCGCGTCGAGGTCGACCAGGCCCTCGTCGACGAGCTGCATGGCGAGCGTCGTCGTCCAGACCTTGGTGATCGACCCGATCTGGAACAGCGAGTCGGTGGTGGTCTCCACCCCGGTGTTCTTGTTGAGCACCCCGGCGGCGGCCTCGGCCACCTCGTCGCCCACGAGGACGGCGGCGGCCGCGCCCGGCACCCCGTTCCGGGCGACCAGCTCGGGCAGGTTCCGCTGCAGCCAGTCGTTGATCTCGTTCAGCCTGGACATCTGCCCGCCCATCCACGTCGACGTGACTCCGGTCACGGGCAACGCTAGGGTCGGCGCCCCCGCGGCCACCTCGTGCGCGCCGACGAATCTGACGCCTCGGATTCGTCGTACCGGACGAAGTCCGCCCGGGGTGGAGCAGGCTCCACCCCAGGCCGGGCAGCCTGCGTGATCGTTTCCGGCGGGCTGCCGAAACAGACTTCTCCTCACCAAGCCAAGGGCCTACCGAGGAGAACGTGATGAGGGCAGACGCGCTGTCGCTGCAGGCGGTGCGCAAGGTGTACGGCACCGGGGGAGGTGCCGTCACCGCGCTGGACGAGGTGACCGTCGGCATCCGGCGCGGCAGCTTCACCGCCGTGATGGGGCCGTCGGGATCGGGCAAGAGCACGTTCCTGCACTGCGCCTCCGGCATGGACAAGCCGACCTCGGGACGGGTGCTGCTCGGCGACACCGACCTGGGCGGGCTCAAGGAGGCGGCGCTCACGAAGGTGCGCCGCGACCGGATCGGGTTCGTCTTCCAGGCCTACAACCTGCTGCCGTCGCTCACGGTCGAGCAGAACATCACCCTGCCGCTGCGGCTGGCCGGCCGCTCGGCCGACCGGCGGTGGCTGCGCGAGGTCGTCGACCGGGTCGGGCTCGGTGACCGGCTCGCCCACCACCCGGCCGAGCTGTCGGGCGGCCAGCAGCAACGGGTCGCGATCGCCCGCGCGTTGATCGCCCAGCCCGAGGTGGTGCTGGCCGACGAGCCGACCGGCGCCCTCGACTCGCGCACCGCGCACCAGGTGCTGGAGCTGCTGCGGTCCATCGTCGACACCATGGGCCAGACCGTGCTGATGGTGACCCACGACCCGGTGGCCGCCTCCGCCGCGCACAGCGTGTTGTTCCTGGCAGACGGGCGGCTGGCCGGCGAGCTGGTCGCGCCGACGCCGGAGAAGGTCGCCGAACGCATGACGCACCTCGGGGAGTGGTGAGCCGTGCTGACTTTGGCCTGGCAGACCGTCAAGGCCCGCACCAGCGGGTTCATCGGTGCTTTCGTGGCGGTCCTGTGCGGCACGGCGCTGGTCGCGGCGTGCGGGATCTTGATGGAGTCCGGGTTGCGCGGTGGCGTGCCGACCCAGCGGTACGCGGCGACGGACGTGGTCGTGAGCGGTGACAGGATCGTGCGGCCGCCGGGCGGGGACGTCCTCGCGTTCGAGCACGCCAGCGAGCAGCCGCCGGTGTCCGCGGAGCTGGTGGCGAAGGTCCGCGCGGTGCCCGGTGTGCGGGACGCGGTGGCGGAGCAGACGTTCCCGGCGACGGTGGTGGGGCCGGACGGGCAGGTGCTCGCGGACAAGCCGTCCTTCGGGCACAACTGGGGCTCGGCGGTGCTGGCGCCGTTCCGGCTCGTCGAGGGACGGGCTCCGGCGGCCGGCGACGAGGTCGTGCTGGACGCGGGACTGGCCGCGGCGGTCGGGGACGAGGTGCGGATCGCGACGCGGTCGGTACCGGTGACCTACCGCGTGGTCGGGGTAGCGGCAGGCGTCGGGTCGCGGCAGGCGTCGGTGTTCTTCAGCGATGCCAAGGCCGACGAGCTGGCCGGGCGGCCGGGGAAGGTGAGCGCGATCGGGGTGCTGGGTGGGACGCCGGGGCAGGCGGACGCAGCCGGTGCCGGCGACCTGGCCGACCGGGTCGAGGAGGCGCTCGCGGGCGACCACGTGTCCGTGTCGTCCGGTGCCGACCGCAGCGCCGCCGAGTTCGACGACGTCAGCCAGACCAAGTCGATCCTGGCCCTGATCGCCGGCTCGTTCGGCGGGTACGCGGTCCTGGTCGCGATCTTCGTCGTCGCCAGCACCCTCGCGCTGACCGTCGAGCAGCGCCGCCGCGAGTTCGCCCTGCTGCGAGCCGTCGGTGCGACGCCACGGCAGGTGCGCAAGCTGATCGGCGTGGAAACCCTCGTGGTCGCGGCGGTCGCGGGCGTGCTCGGCAGCCTGCTGGGCATCGCGGTCAGCCAGGGGTTGCGCAGCGCGTTCGCCGGCATCGGGGTGGTGCCGGCCGACTTCGAGCTGACCATCAGCCCGATCCCGCTCGCCGCCGCACTCCTGATCGGTCTCGGCGCGGCACGGGTCGCTGCCTGGAGCGCGTCGCGGCGGCCGTCCTCGATCAACCCGGTCGAGGCGCTCGGCGAGGCCTCCCTGCAGAAGCGCGACGTCGGCCGGGTCCGGTTGGTCATCGGCTGGGTGACGCTGGCGATCGGTGTCGGTGCCACCGCCGTGCCGTTGTTCCTGCGCGGCCAGCTCGGTGCGGCGATGTCGGTGATGGCCGCGCTGGTGATCATCATCGGCCTGGCCCTGGTCGGGCCGCGAGTGGTGGGCCGCATGATCGAGGTGGTCGCGCCGGGTCTCGGCAGGCTCTCCCGGGTGAGCGGGCACCTGGCTGCCGCCAACGCGGTGAAGAACTCCCGGCGCATGGCCGCCGCGGTCACACCGCTGATGCTCGCCATCGGGTTCGCCGTCGTGAACTTCTACAGCCAGACGACGTTCACCGCGGCCGTGCAGCAGGAGACGACCAGCTCGATCACCGCCGACCACGTCATCACGGGCGTCGCCGGGGTGCCGGCCGAGCTGACCGCGGCGGTGCGCGGGGTGCCGGGTGTCGACGGCGTGACGCCGCTGGTGCGCACGCAGGTGATCACCGCGCGGGAGACCGGGGACAGCGTGGAGGTGCAACGCGGCCCGGCGCACGGGATCGACGGTGACGCCGCCGTGGACCTCGGCGTGACCAGCGGCAGCGTCAAGGACCTCACCACGGGCACGGTGGCGTTGAGCGACTCCTACGCGTTCTGGAACAACAAGAAGGTCGGTGACACGGCCGAGTTCTGGTACGCCGACGGACAACCTGCCCGGCTGAAGGTCGTGGCGACGTTCAAGAACGATCTCGCGTTCGGTGACCACGTGATGTCCGCCGCCGACGCGCGCGCCCACACCAACGCCGGCATGGACAGCGCTGTTCTGGTGCGCACCAACGACGTTGCCCGTCTCAACGACCTGATCGGCCGCTATCCGGGGCTGGCGGTGACCTCCGCTTTGGCCGGACCGGACCGCAGTGACCAGCGGATGCAGTTCCTGCTCAACCTGGTCGCCGTCGGGGTCATCCTCGGCTATGTCGCGATCTCGGTGTCGAACACGCTGGTGATGTCCACGGCTCAGCGCCGGCGCGAGTTCGCGTTGCTGCGCCTGGTCGGCACCGGTCGGCGGCAGGTCGTGCGGATGATGCGGGCGGAAGCGCTGCTGACCGTCGGAATCGCGGTGGTGCTGGGGATCGCGGTGTCCGCGCTGCCGTTGGGCCTGCTCGCGATCGGTCTCACCGGCACGCCGCTGCCGTCCGGACCGGGCTGGGTGTTCCTGGCCGTGCTCGCCGGAGCCGCGCTGCTGGGCACCGCGTCGATCGCGCTGGCGACCCGGATGTCGTTGCGCACCAAGCCGATCGAAACCATCGGCATGCGCGAGTGAAGATCGGCCCACACCAACGCCGGCATGGACAGCGCTGTTCTGGTGCGCACCAACGACGTTGCCCGTCTCAACGACCTGATCGGCCGCTATCCGGGGCTGGCGGTGACCTCCGCTTTGGCCGGACCGGACCGCAGTGACCAGCGGATGCAGTTCCTGCTCAACCTGGTCGCCGTCGGGGTCATCCTCGGCTATGTCGCGATCTCGGTGTCGAACACGCTGGTGATGTCCACGGCTCAGCGCCGGCGCGAGTTCGCGTTGCTGCGCCTGGTCGGCACCGGTCGGCGGCAGGTCGTGCGGATGATGCGGGCGGAAGCGCTGCTGACCGTCGGAATCGCGGTGGTGCTGGGGATCGCGTTCGCGCTGCCGTTGGGCCTGCTCGCGAAGGTCGCGCGGGAGGCCGGCGTCCCGGCCGTCTCGCACGTGATCGGCCGCTCGATGCCGACCGCGATCCAGGCGGCCGCGGCGGACGCGATGGCGTGGCTGTGGGACGGCGGCACCGGCGGACCTGATGCTGGGCGACACGGCGGTCGACCTGTGGCCGGACGCGGTGCGGGACCCGGTCGTGGCGGCGCTGCCGACGGTGCTGCGGCAGCGGCCCACGGCGTTCGACCTGGACGTGCCGATGCCGGTGGTCGACGCCGGAAAACCGTTGGTGTACCTCACGCTGGGCACGGTGGGGTTCGGGAACACCGAGGTGCTCAGGGCCGCCGTCGACGGGCTCGCGGAGCTGCCGGTGAACGTCCTGGTCGCCGTCGGCCCCGGCGACCCGGCGCTGCTGGGCGAGGTGCCGGACTCGGTGCGGGTCGCCGGGTTCGTGCCGCAGGCGCAGGTGCTGCGCCGGGCCGCGCTGGTCGTGCACCACGGCGGCACCGGCACCGTGCTCGGCACGCTGGCCGCGGGCCTGCCCCAGCTGGTGCTGCCGCAGGGCGCCGACCAGTTCGTCAACGCCGACGCGCTGACCGAGGCCGGTGCGGGCGCCAAGCTGGTCGGGCCGGAGGTCACCGCGGAGGCGATCACCGAGCAGGCGCGTCACCTCCTCGACGACCCGGCCACCCGGCAGGTCGCCGCGAAGGTGGCGGGTGAGATCGCGGAGATGCCCGACCCCGCCGCGGTGGTCCGGCAGCTGGTGACCCTGACGACCTAGCGCCCCGATGGCCTAGTACACCGGTCGATCTCAGAACTCTCTGAGATCGACTGCCTACCTTTTGGCCGTGGCAACTATTGATTCGTGCACCGTGGACCTCGGTTCGCCTCTCACCGGCGAGCACCTGCTCCGTGCGGTCGATCCCGTGCAGGTGCTCGCCGGGCCCGTTGTCGCCGAGCGCGTCCACCGCAGCCGTGAGTTCCTGAGCAGGGTGCTGGCCGACGACGACCGGCCCGTCTACGGCGCCAAGACGGGCTTCGGGGCGCTCGTGGTCTTCGCCGGGCGCGACACCGATGCCGACCAGTGCGACAACACGCTGGCCCACCTCACCGCCGGCCAGGGGCCTGACCTGCCGCTGGACGTCGTGCGCGCCGCGCTGATGGTGCGCACGTGGTCGCTGGCACAGGGCATCTCCGGGGTGTCCGCGCACGTCGTGGACGGGCTCGCCGCGATGTTCGGCACGTCCTTCACGCCCGCGATGCCGCGCTACGGCTCCGTCGGTGCCAGCGGTGACCTGATCCCGTTGGCCTACGCGGCGCAGGCGTTGCGGGGCAGGGGGTTCGCCTATCTGGACGGCGCTCGGCTGCCCGCGATGGACGCGTTGGCCGCGGCCGGGCTGACGCCGCTGGAGCTGGACGGGCGAGACGCTTTGGCTTTGGTGAACGGAACTTCGGTCACGACGGCGGCGCTGTCGCTGGCGTTGTCGTCCGTGCGCGCGTCGCACCGCGCTGCGCAGGACCTGACCTGTCTGCTCGCGGACGTCCTCGGTGCCGCGCCCGGATTTGTGGAGCCGCGGCTGGTTTCCGCGTACGGCCACCGGGGTGCTCGGGTGGTCGCGGACCGCATGCGCGCTCGTTTGGACGGCACCCGACCGAGTGGAGATCGGCCGCTGCAGGAGCCCTACAGCATCCGGTGCACACCGCAGCTGCTCGGCGCGTGCGAGGACGCGTTGCGGTACGTGGACGACGTGGTGTCCGCGGATCTGGCCGGGGTGAGCGACAACCCGTTGTTCTTCGCGGAGGACGACGTGGTGGCGCACGGAGGCAACTTCTTCGGCCAGCCGGCCGCGTTCGCCGCCGACATGCTGGCGATGGTGGCGGCGTCCGTGGGAAATGTGGTCGAAAGGCAACTTGACCTGCTGATAGATCCTGTGCGGAACAGCGGGATGCCGCCGATGCTGGCCGCCGGGCCAGGGCGGCAGCACGGGGTGCAGGGGGTCCAGCTGGCGGCCACGGCGCTGGTCGCGGAGATGCGGCGCAGTGCCGTGCCCGCGAGCACGCAGAGCCTGCCGACGAACCTGCACAACCAGGACGTGGTCCCGTTCGGCACGCACGCAGCCTTGCGCACGTACGACCTGGCCGCGTTGTTGCGGCTGCTGTGCGGGTCGCTCGCCCTGGCGTTGCGGCAGACCGCGCACGTGGGCGGGAGGCGTCCCACCGCGCCCCGGTGCGCGGAGCTGCTGGACGCGCTGGTGGGAGCGATCCCGCCGGTGGACCCGGACCGCCCGCTGGACTCCGACGTGCGGGTCGCGGCTGGTGTGGTCACCGCCTGGAGCAGTCAGGTCCGGTGAGCGCTTCCCGTCAAGTTCCCGGTCCTCGGCGGGAAAGCGCGCTCACGTGGCCGAACACGGGCCCGATCGAGCCGCAGTCCGTCTGTGGCCGGGGCTGCGGCAAAGTGGCCAGCCGATCACGTTGAGCGCGTGCGATTCTGGCGGCGTGCGGGGGAGTGTCGGACCGTGGCGAGCGCGGCCGTTCCGGCTGCTGCTCGTGGAGGACGACCGGGAGCTGGTCGAGCTGCTCGTCGCCGTCCTGCACGGCGAGGGGTACGCCGTGGACGTCGCACGGGACGGGCAGCGCGGCCTGCACCTCGCGCTCACCCGGCCGTACGACGTGGTGGTCGTCGACCGCGGCGTGCCGGTGCTCGACGGACTGGACCTGGTGGCGCGGTTGCGTTCCCGGGCCGTGCGCACGCTCGTGCTGCTCACCGCGACGGGCGGCGTCGGCGACCGGATCGACGGGCTGGACGCGGGTGCCGACGACTGCCTGGCGAAGCCGTTCGACCTGGGCGAGCTGACCGCGCGGCTGCGGGCGCTGTGCCGGCGGGCCGCGGAGGGCGCCGCGGTGCTGCGAATCGGATCGGGGCTGCTCGACCTCGACCAGCGCGAGGTGGAGCTCCCCGACGGCGCGCGGGTCTCGCTCACCACCAGGGAGTTCGCGCTGCTGCGGGCGCTGGCGAGTCGTCCGGACACCGTGCACACGCGGGCGTCGTTGCGGCGGACCGTGTTCCACGACGCGCCCTCGCCGTCCATTGTGGACACCTATGTGCATTACCTGCGGATGAAGGTCGGCCGCTCGGTCGTGCACACCGTCCAAGGTGTCGGGTACCGGCTGGGCGTCCTGTGAATGTTTCAGGCCAAAGCAACCTCGGTGGGTACCTCGGGCGTCTGTGGAGTCATGGCGGATGTCGAGTTCGGACTGCTCGGCCCGGTCGAGGTGCGGGTGGCCGGTCGTCCGGTGCCGTTGACCGGGAAGCAGCAGTCGCTGCTGGCGTTGCTGCTGCTCAACGCGAACCGGGTGGTGAGCACCGACCGGGTGGCGGACGCGTTGTGGGGTGACGCGCTGCCGTCCGACCCGGCGGCACGGGTGCGGATGCTGGTGTCCGAGCTGCGCCGGGCGGTCGGCGCCCAGCTGGTCGTCACGAAGCGGCCCGGCTACCTGGTGCGGGTGGCCGACGGCGAGCTCGACTGCGAGGTGTTCGCGCGGCACGTCGACCAGGCCCGGGTGAGCGACCACGACCAGGCCGTGCGGCACTACGACAGCGCGCTGGCACTGTGGCGGGGTGCGCCGCTGACCGGTGTCACGGGCACGTTCGCGGACGCCACGGTCGCGGCACTGGAGGACGCGCGGCTGACGGCGGTCGAGGAACGGGCGGCGGCGCGGCTCGCGTTGGGCAGGCAGGCCGAGGTGGTGGCCGAGCTCAGGCCGGTGGCCGCGGAACACCCGCTGCGGGAACGCGTGCACGAACTGCTGATGCGCGCGTTGCGGCAGGCGGGGCGGCTGGGCGACGCGCTGGCCGTCTACCGGGGGCTGCGCAAGCACCTCGCCGACGAGCTCGGCGTCGAACCGTCCGGGCCGCTGCGGGCCCTGCACCAGCACCTGCTGGAGGACGAACCCGAACCGGGCCTGCCAGACCGGCCCCGGCTGCTGCCCGCGGACGTGGCCGGGTTCGTCGGCCGTGAGCTGGAGCTGCGCGGGCTCGACGAGGTGGCGGAGGCGTCCCGGCTCGTGCTGGTGGCCGGGCCGCCGGGCGTGGGCAAGACCGCGACGGTCGTGCACTGGGCGCACCGGGTGGCCGGCCGGTTCCCCGACGGCCAGCTGTTCCTGGACCTGCGCGGGTTCGACCGCACAGCACCGCTGCGGGCCGCCGACGCGCTGGCGAGGCTGCTGCACGTGCTGGGGCAGCGGGCCGACGAGACCGAGCTGGACGTGCTGGTGCTGCGCTACCGGTCGCTGCTCGCGGGCAGGCGGGTGCTGATCGTGCTGGACAACGTCGCCTCACCGGAGCAGGTGCGGCCGCTGTTGCCCGGCCACCCCGGCTGTCTGGTGGTGCTGACCAGCCGTGACCGGCTCGGCGGGCTGGTGGCGGTGGACGGGGCCCGGCGGGTGACGCTCGACGTGCTGGCACCGGACGCGGCGCTGACGTTGATCGGGCACGTCGCCGGGGCCGACCGGGTGCGCACCGAGCCGGGTGCCGCCGCCGACCTGGCCGCACTCTGCGGGCACCTGCCGCTGGCGTTGCGGGTGGCGAGCACGGCTGGCCGACCAGCGCACCAAACCCTGCGGCAGTTCGCCGACGAGCTGGCCGACCGCGGCCGGTTGGGAGGCTCACCGTCGACGGCGACGACCGGGCGGGCGTGCGGGCGACGTTCGAGCTGTCGTACCGGTCGCTGCCGGAGCCGGTACGCCGCACGTTCCGCACGCTCGGGGCGGTGCCGGGCGTGGACGTGGCGACCACGACCGCCGCGGCGTTGCTGGACGTGCCGGTGGGGGAGGCCGGCGACCTGCTGGACGGGCTGGTGCGCGGGCACCTGGTGAAGCAGGTCGGAGCCGGCCGGTTCGGGTGGCACGACCTGCTGCGCGACTACGCCGTCTCGCTCGCCGCGGCGGAAGACCCGGTGGCACAACGGGAAGCGGTGGTGCGCAGGGCGTTGCGGCACTTCCTGCACACCCTTGCCGCCGCGGGTGCGCTGACCGGCTCCAACGTGCTGCGCCTGCCGGCCGAGACCGGCGCGGAACCCGTTGTGGCGCAGAGCTTCGCGGACGGCAAGGAGGCCACGGCCTGGCTGGCGGCCGAGTGGGAGAACGTCGCGACCGTCGTCACGTCGGTCTCGTGCCACCCGGAGCTGGTGTGGCGGGTGGCGGAGTCGTTGAGCGCGGTGCTGTACCGGACGCGGTCGGCCACCGAGTGGCTGCCGCTGGTCGCCGTCGGCATCCAGGCCGCGCGGCGTGCCGGGGAACCGGTGGGGGAGGGCGCGTTGCGGCTCGCGCTGGCACGGGCGCACTGGTTGCGCAGCGAGCACACGGCGTCGGGTGAGGAGTGCACGCGGGCGCTGGAGCTGTTCCGCGCCGCGGAGTGGCCGCACGGGGAGTCCGCGGCGTTGCGCGGGCTGGCGATCGCATTGTGCCACCTCGGCGAGGTCGATCGGTCCATTGAGAACTTCCAGGCGTCGATCGCGATCGACCGCGGGATCGGCGACCGCCGCGGTGTCGCGGTCAACCTCTGCAACCTCGCGACCGTGCACGACGAGCTCGGCCAGTTCGCCGAGTCGGTCCGCCTGACCTCGCAGTCGCTCCCGCTGCTGCGCGAGATCGGTCACCGCCAGGCCGAGGCCGTGGCGCTGGCCAACCTGGGCGCGGCCAGACACGACCAGGGCCGCCTGCGCGCCGCCACCGCCGCGCTGACCCGTCCCTGCGGCTCTGCGCGGAGCTCGGCGCCAGGCACACCGAGGCCATCGCGCTGAACGAGCTCGGCCGCGTCCACCGCGACCTGCACCGGTACGCCGAGGCGACCGAGGCGTTCGAAACGGCGCTGTGCTTGGCCCGCGACCTCGGCGACGCAACGGCACCGCCCTCGCGCTGGCAGGCCTGGCCGGCGTCGCGAGCGACCTCGACCGGCCCTACGAGGCCGCGCACCGCATCGCCGCGGCACGCTCGGCGCTGGCCGACAGCGACCACGCCCAGGGCTCGACCGAGGTGCTGCTGACCGCCGTGCAGGTCGAACTGCGCTCCGGCCTCCCGCAGACCTCGCTACCGGACCACGTGCCGCCGTCGTGGACCGCCAAGGTCGAATCCGCACGGGCCGCCGCCGCACTGGCCGAGGGACGCCCAGCCGCCTGCCTCGACCACTGCACCCGAGCGGTCGAGGCGGCGACCCGCTGCGGCCAGCAACTCGTGCTGGCCAGAACCCTCGTCACGTCCGGCAACGCCCACGCCGACACGGGAGACCATGCACGCGCGACCGCCGACTGGCAGGCCGCGCACACGTTGTTCACCGAGATCGGCACACCCGAACGCGACCACACGGCGGCCCTGCTGGCACACAACGCCGCCGTGTGAACGGATTCAGTTCTGGTTCTTCCAGGTGGCGTCGTCGCAGTACGAGTGGCTGCCGTTCTTCGAAAGGCAGATCCGGAAGTCGTACGCCCGGCCCTCGGTCAGGTCGTACGGCTCACCGAGCGACGCGCGGAAGGTCTGGCACCGCCCCTCCCCGCCGATCGTGTACGTGTACTGCACCGCGTTGCTGTTGCTGTCGCGCACCCGCAGGTAGACCGAGTGCCCGTCTTCCTCGATGTCGCACAGCTTCACCACGTCCCCGTTGGCCGTGAACTCGACCTTGCCGCCGGGGTCGCCGTCGTCGGTGTACATCCACTCGTCCGCCGCGTGCGCCGGCGAGGCCATCGTCAGCGACAACGCGATGGCCGCGGCGGTGGTGCCGACGGCGGCCAGGGTCTGCCTCAGCTTCATGCGGTCTTCCCCTCAGTCGGTGCTCACCCGGCTTCCCGGGCGGCATGGGGGAAGTTTCGCGACGGCCCGCATGGAATCCGCATGTTCGCCGCACGGCCGTCCACCTTGCGCGTGCGTCACCCGAATGGCCTGCACCGGAGGATGGACGCGTAGTCGCCCGAAGGATGATGCGGGCGCACGGCGGGGCTCCCTATCGTCGGGTGGAGGCGATCTTGAGGGGGATCTCGTGCGGAAACGTGCTGCCGCCGGCGTGCTCGCGCTGGCCGGGGTGATGGTGACGGGGGTGCCTGCCGCTGCGGCGCCGGGGCCGGTGTTGCTGGCCGACACCAACAGGAGTGGCGCGCTCGACTGGGCCGACCTGCCGGGCAAGGGAAGGTGGTCGCCGCAGCGAGGGGCGATCTTCCTGCCGAACGTCGATGATGACGCGAAGCGTTGCAAGGTCACCGACGCGGACATGGCCGACAACTCTCTTGCGGTCGACGCACGGCTCGCTGCGTGCAACGACGCGCAGGACGACGTGGTGAACGGTCCGCAGGACGTGGCGGACTTCGCGCCGTTGCGCACGATGCCGCGCAACGTGTCGCAGAACGGCACCGTGTCGCTCGGTGCCGGTGAGGGCCGGTACGCGCGGCTGTGGGTCGAGCGGGACGGGGCGTGGGCGTCGCTGGGGGAGAGCGGCGTGCTGACCGCGGCCGAGCTGCGACGCGGTGTCCGGCTGGGGCTCGAGGGCCGGGACGTCATCAGGGACAAGGCCGTGTGGAACGGCGTGGTCACGGTGTCGGTGACGGCAGGCGGCACGGACTCGGTGCAGCTGCGGGTGGCGCCCCTGATCATGCAGAACGACCTGCGCGCGCCGCGCCGGGTGGTGACCTCGGAGCCGCCGGTGCCGGAGCTGCGGGCAGGCTACGACGAGTTCCGCGCGGGCCTGCGCCAGGCGATGGAGGCCGCGAACCTGCCGGAGTCCGCGTTGACCGCGGTGACCAACTACGACCGGTGGTTCCAGGACATTCTCGAACCCACCACGGCCAGCATGCCGGGCCCCGGCGGCAAGCCCCAGGTGATGCACGTGCTCCTGCGCAGCGCCAACTACCGCCCCGCCGTCGAGTGGGAGGGCGAGCTCTACCCGCCGTCACTGCGCCCGGCGGGCAAGGTGGCGTTCGCGACCCTGCGCGGCCCGAACGTCGGCGTCGTCCAGCAGTACACCGACCAGCGCGGCCCCGCCGTCGACGACAGCCTCAACTCCACCGGCAACTACGAAAGCCTGCCGCCCTACCGCGGCCACGAGCTCGGCCGCCCGCTCTACGGCAGCACGCCGGACCGCCGGCCCGACCCGACCTTCACCACGCTGATCGGCTCCCAGTACGCCGAACCGGTCGTGATCGACACGTCCTGGCTGGTGGTCGGTCACTCCGACGAGACCGTGCACGTCATCCCGGCCCGCAACGCCCGCGGCTGGACGCTGATGGTCGCCGACCCACGGCTCGCCGTCGACGTGCTGCGTCAAGCCACAAAGGACGGTCACGGCGGCGCGGTGTTGTTCGACGGCACCGCCGAACCGGTGAAGCCGACCATCGACGCGGCACTCGCCGATCCGAAGTTCCTGGAGCAGAACGACACCGCGGCCCGCCACATCGACACCCAGCTCGCCGTGCTGCTGCGGGAAACCGGCCTCACCACGAGCGACCTGGTGCGAGTGCCGGTGCTGTTCGAGCAGTACACCTGGGAGCAGCTCGCGACCGAGACCGCCGCCCTGACCGAGTCCGGCCGCGTCACCCGCTCGATGATCGTCGACCTCCGCGACCGCATGAAGGCCGGCAAGGCCCCGCGCACCGCGTTCGCCGCGCACACCGCAGGCATCCCGAACGGCATCTCGCTCGGTGGTGGAGTGTTCGGCGCGCCCGATCCGCACGGGCCGCGGGTGGACGGGATCGATCTGTTCAAGCGGGAGACGGAGAGGGCGCTGGCGGGGACGCCTGTGCGGGTGCGTTGGGTGGAGGACTGGCAGTTCCTGCACAAGGGGCTCGGTGAGGTGCACTGCGGGACGAACGCTCTGCGCGAGCCGACCCGCGCGGACTGGTGGCGCGCCTGAGCTTCATCGCCGGGGTGGTCGTCCGATGTGCGGCCACCCCGGATCGCTCAACGGGGGCGCGTGCGGGCGAGGTGGTGCGTGAATGAGATGGCACCGATCGTTGAGACGACCATCGCGACATAAGGGATGGCCTCCAAGGGGTCCGGCTCGGAACGGCTCGTGAGGAAGGCCGACAGGACCGCGAAGAGGATCGAGGTCGCCACGACGGCGGCGATGGCTGTTCTGGCGAGGGATTGAACGGCGCGGTCTCGTTCGGCGAAAGTGACGGTCGTCTTCCGGTGTCGGAGGTAGTCGATCGTGCTCAACGAGATCTGCGTGGCGATGAGAAGCCACGAGACTTCGTGGATGGGTTCGGCGCCGGGCTTTTCGTGGGCGATCTGGTTGAAGTCCTGGACGCTCAGGTAGATGAACAACAAAATCAGCGGTGTCAGGACGGTGATGAGCAACGAGCGGAGGAAGTCGCCCACGGCGTCAGCCGGGTTTCCTTGGGCGACAGCGCTCACGTCGTCGAACGTCAGCACCATCGCGTAGATCAGGAGCAGCCCCGCTGTGGCGAAGCCGACCCCGCCGACGAGTTCGAGAGTCGCGGCTCGGATCTTTCCGGGTGTGTCGCCGGCGAGCACGGCGTAGTTCAGGCTTGCCAGCACCAGGCCGATGAAGCAGACGACCAGCATCCGTGTTGCGGAGTTGAACTGCGAGTTTCCTCCCGCAGCCCGTTGCGACGGTATCAACCGTGCGGTCAGCAGAACCATGATTGCCGCAAAGGCGAAGCCAGCGAGCACACCGGCCAGCTGCGAGTAGAACCCTGCTGTTTCCACGATGTCGAAAGCCGGTCTGCTGTCCGGTGTCATCGCCTCGCCTCGGAGTGCTGGAGGGTGGTGATCGGTGACATCGACGGTCTTCAGGTTGCTGTTACGGATCCGGCCCGGATTACACGAGACCGGTGACGATCCAGTCGATCTACCAGCAGGTCGCGAGCAGCTCCTCGATCTCACCGGCGCTGAGCGAGGGGTTGCTCGCGGCCGCCTGCCGCACCGACGGCCCCGCCTCGGCCAGCAGCTGCCGGAGCCGGTCGTGCGGCAGACAAGGGTTCGCCGCCGCCGCCTCGCGCACGACGAGTTCGTCGTCCTCCAGCAGCTGCAGCACCAGGTCCGCCGGCAGGTCCGCACGGTCGGCGATCGCGTGCCGCTCCAGCACCCACTCGGCGCGGGCGTGCCGGCGCACGGTCTCGACCGGTAGCCGGGGATGGCGCAGCAACCCCAGGCGGCTGCGGCCCGATTGCTGGTCGAGCACGTCGACGAGCACGGCCGGTTGCACGTCGTCGTAGCGCAGGCACACGGCGAAGCGGATGTGCACGTCAGGGTCCGCGGCCAGTTGTTGCACGGCTGACGGTGGCAGGTCGTCGGCGAGGGTCACCGCGTAGCGCAGGTTCGGGTTCGGGTGGTCGAGGTAGGGCAGCAGTTCGTCGGTGCTCGCGCGGGCGGGGATCAGTGAGAACACCGTCACCCTGTTGTCGTCGAAGGCGGTCAGGCGCTGCAGGAAACGGCTCGGCAGGTCCGATCGGCGCAGGAGGGTGTTGTGGACAGCGGGGTCGTTCGTGGCTACCAGGGCTTCGAGGATCGGCTCTGGCAGGTGGGGGTTATCGGCCAGTGCGACGCGCAGAGCAGTGTCTTGCAGGAAGACCTGCATCTGCTCGATGGGCAGGCTTGGGTTTGCGGCGAGCGCACGGTGCAGGCTCGGATTGGTGAGCAGGCGAGCCAGGAGCTCGGGGTTGAGTTCGACGAGCGTGACGGCGGAGTCGTAGAAGTACTCTTCGTCCTCGTAAAGCGCGGCCAGCTCGGGTGTGATCGTTGCCGTTGGCGTGTAGATGCCGGTTGTTCGCAACGCCGTGATGCGCACATCGCGGTCCTGGTCAGCCATCAGGCCGTGCAGTACCTCAGCCGGCATCTCGTCCAGGGCAGCACTGCTGCGCACGGACGAGTCGTCGTCGCCGGCCAGTACGACGCGTACGGCCTGAGGGATGTAGTGGTTCTGTCCCAAGGCGCTGCGCACGTCCGCGTCTGGGTCCGCCGCCAGGCGGAGGTAGACCTCCTCGGGCAACGGCTCCGCAGGCAGGGGATCGCCGTAGTGGGGACGGTCGAGCCAAGAACCCGGCCACCGCGCCACCTCGCGGCGGACGTCGGGGTCGTCGTCCCCGGCGAGCGCGACCCGGACCGCCTCCGGAGTCGACGGGTGGGCGGCCAGGCGGTGGCGCACGTCGGCGCTGTCGTGAACGGCCAGCACCTCCGCCACCGGCGCGGGCAGGTGGGTGCGGTCGAGGAGGGCGGCGGACGGCAACAGCGAATCGCGCTGCGGGTGATCCGCCAGCCTCAGCAGAACGGCGTGCGGCGCGGACGGGTTGGCGGCGAGGCCGCACAGCACCGGGAGGTTCCCCATCGGGTGATCATGCCGGATCTCCCCGGGCGCCGGTGCACAGTTGTCCGATCTCGGCGGCGGTGAGGGAAGGGTTGCTCGCGGCTGTTTGGCGGATGTTGGGCAACTTGTCGGCCAACGCCTGCCGGAGTCGATCGGCGGGCAGCGCGGGATTGGCGGCACCGGCAGCCCTCACGTCATCGTCCAGCCGCAGCAGCACCTCGTCCGGCGCGCTCACGTCCCACAGCCCCGATAACCGATTTGCGGCGTTCTCCATAGTTTCAGTGTCGACCAAGATAAAACCGTTCCGCGGCATTTGCATGGGAGACGTAACGACCTGATCGCTCAGAGAGACATCAGCCGTGGTGTCCGCACGAGGTGAGGGTGTGCCGATGAAGATCGACCTGTTCAACGAGATCCAGAACCCCGGCCCTGCCCCCGAGCAGTTCCGCTTCCGCCAGGCCATCGACCAGGCCCGCCTCGCCGACGAGCTCGGGTACGGGTGCTGGTGGCAGGTCGAGCACCACGGCGCCGGCGAGTTCAGCCTGTCCTCCGCGCCCGAGCTGATGCTCGCCGCCCTGTCCCAGCAGACCTCCCGGATCCGCCTCGGGCACGCGGCCGTCCTCGCGCCCGGCCGGTTCAACCACCCGATCCGCGTGGCCGAGCGCGCCGCCACCCTCGACCACCTCAGCGGCGGCCGCGTGGAGCTCGGCCTCACCCGCTCCACCATTCCCGAGTGGAACCTCTTCGGCATCGAGCCCGCCGACGCCCGCGCCCAGACGGCGGAGGCGTTCGAGATGGTGCCGAAGATGTGGACCACCGACCGCTTCTCGCACACCGGACAGCACTACGACGTCCCCGAGGTCTCGGTCGTCCCCAAGCCCCTGCAGACCCCGCACCCACCGCTCTGGCAAGCCGCCGCCTCCCCGACGTCGTTCGAGGAGGCCGGCCGTCGCGGCGTCGGTGTCCTCGGCACCACCATCTGGGAGTCCATCGACCGGGTGGCCCGCATGATCGACCTCTACCGCGCGGCCGCCGCGGAGTGCACCTCGCCGGTGGGCTCGTTCGTCAACAACCAGGTCGCCTACTTCACCTTCGTGCACTGCGCCGAGACCGACGAACAGGCCATGCGCAACGGTGCCGCCGCCGCAGCTGCCTGGTACACGGTCACGGCCCTGCGCTTCTTCAACGCCGCCGCCGAGTTCGCCGCGACCATGCAACGCCACCAGGACATCCTCGCCGCGGGCGACGGCGGGCTGACCGGGGAGTTCCTGCGCGCCGAGGCGGACGCCGCGCCGACCGACGCGCAGCTCGCGATCGGTCGGGTCCTGCAGGGTGAGGACGTGCCCGACGACGAGCTGTTCGAGGTGTTGTCGGCGCAGCAGTCGCTGATCGTCGGGAGCCCGGACACGTGCCGCAAGAAGCTGCAGGCGTATGCGGACCTGGGGATCGACCGGTTGATGTGCCTGCAGCAGATCGGGCCGATCGGGGCGGACGAGGTGATGACGAGCATCAGGCTGATCGGGGAGCTGATCCCGGAGTTCGACCGACCTTGACCTTCACCTGACGGGCTTCGAAGCCGGTGTTCTCGACGCTGGTCAACCGCGCTGTCGCCGGATCGGGGGCTGAATTCCCAACTGATGATCGTCACGATGGACAAGAGCGGACACCGGGGAGGTATCGCAGTGGGCGAAGCAGGTGCCGTCGAGAGCTTCCCGGTCATCAACCTGAGCTACGGGGCAGGAACCGCTGCCCAGGTCGGTACGGTCCACGGGGGTCTTCACGTTTCCACCGGCAAGGTGGGAGGGCCGTCCACGCAACCTCGTCAACTGCCTGCGGACGTCGCCCAGTTCACCGGACGAGCAGCGGAGCTCCGCCGTCTTGACCTGCTCGGCACGTCCGCGGGTCCGTCCGTCGCGGTGATCTCCGGCCTTCCCGGCATCGGCAAGTCGGCGCTTGCGGTGCGGTGGGCGCACTCGGTCGCGGACCGGTTTTCCGATGGGCAGCTGTTCGCGGATCTGGGTGGCGATGAGCCGGCAGCGGCTGCGACGACGTTGTCGGCATTCCTGCGGGCACTTGGGGTGTCCCGGCCAGACGAGTGGACGGATGTGGCTGAACGGGCGGCTCACCTGCGGACGTTGTTGAGCGGACGTCGTGTGCTGATGGTGCTCGACAACGCGCACTCGGCGGAGCAGGTTCGTCCGTTGCTGCCCGGCAGTGACACGTGTGCGGTCGTGGTCACCAGCAGGAGCCAGCTGACCAGCGTCGCTGTCCAGGCTGCTGCGGTGCGGATCACGCTCGAACCCTTGTCCATGACGTCGGCGTCGAGCTGCTTTCGCGTGCGATCGGTGGCCGTGTCGCGGCGGAGACGTCGTCGGCGGTGCGGATCGTCGACCGGTGCGGAGGGCTGCCGCTGGCCTTGACGGTGCTCGCGCACCACGCGGCCGGTCGTCCGGCATTGCGACTGACCGAGGTGGCCGCGGAGTTGGAGGACCAAAGGCGGCGTCTCGACCTCCTCAGCGGTGACGACCCGGCGTTTTCGGTGCGGGCGGCGTTCTCCCGGTCTTACCGCGATCTCCCGTCAGATGCCTCTGCTGCGTTTCGGTTGATCGGGCGGTTGCCCGGCCGGTCTGTGCACATCGCCGCTTTCGCCGCAGCCGCCGAGTTGGACGTTGCGGCAGCGACCAGGTCGTTGAACCGGTTGGTGCGGCAACACTTGGTTTCAGAGCCGAGGCCCGGGGTCTACATGATGCACGATGTGCTGCGGTTCTACGCCGCCGAGTTGGCGGACCTGCACGGTGACGACGGCCGAGCGGTGCGTCGCTTGTTCGACCACTACCTGGCGAGTGCGGTGCGTGCGGATCGGTTGATCACACCGAACCGGTATCAGGTCGCAGATGCCGCTGCCGCCGATGCGTCCACGGGCGTCGCCCACGTGGACGCTGAAGCGGCGAGGAGTTGGATGCGGGCAGAGCTTCCGGTCCTTCTCGCACTGTTCCAAGTGGATGATCCGGCCCTGGACATATACATCTGGCAGCTTGCCTACACGCTCCGCGGGTACTTCTATCTCGCCAGGGAACTGGATGCGTGGCTCCAGACGCACCAGGTCGCGCTGCGGTCGGCGTTGCGCCTCGGTGACCAACGCGCGGAAGCGCTGACACGAAACAATCTGGGCATGGTGCTGACTGCGGTCCGGCGGTTCGACGAAGCTGTTGACGAGCACCATCAGGCGCACGCGCTGTTCGAAGCGATCGGTGAGTTCCGGGGAATGAGCGACTGCCTGGCGAACATCGGTGCGTTGCTGAGCAGGCAGGAACGGTACGAGGAAGCTCTGCTTTATCAGCAGGACGCGCTGCGCTATTACCTCGACGCCGGGCTGAGCCGCAACAGCGGCATCACCTTGAGGAGCATGGCGAACACCTATCTTGCGCTCGGACAGCTGGACGAGGGGGTGCGCTGCGCGGAGGAGGCCCTCAGTCTTGCGCTCGCGGGTGAGCACGGCCTCGACATCGCGCAGGCGGGGAACATCCTCGGCACAGCACGGGAGCGAACTGCCGATCATGTACGAGCGGAGATCGCGCTGCGGCAGGCTCTCGTGCACGCGGAATCGTGCGGTAGCGTACGGGAACAAGCCAAGGCGCATTGGGTGCTGGGTGAGGTGGCACTCGCAACCGGACGGCGTGCGGATGCCGAATCATCGTTCAACGCAGCAGTGCACCTTTACGAGCGAGCAGGCTCTTCTCTCGCAAATTCCGTGCGAGAGATAATAGGCAGCCTTCGCGACGCGTGATCTGCGCGCTTCCGCAGGTTCATGTGGACTGCGCGCTATCGTTCGAGCGTGCCGCACTCGTCCCGCTCTGGAAAAAAGATCTTCGGCTCCTACTCGGGCCCATCGCTGGCCCGCATGGTGCAGATACTCGACCGGTTGGCAGCGAATGGGCACGACACGTTCATCGACAGGGTGGGCAACCGCTTCGGGGATCCGGTGTCCGCCAACGTCGAGGAGGCGTTGCGAACCAGTACGCTGTGCTTGGTCTACTACTCGGAACGTTACGAACTGCGTCACGCGTGCCAGTTCGAGCTCATGCAGGCGCTGTCAGCTGATGTGCGTGAGGGCGGGCAGATGCGTACGGTGGTCATCAATCCTGAGTCGTCCAAAGCGCACGTCCAGCCGGCTGTGCTGAAAGACCAGATCTACCTCACGGACGATGGAGGTGATGCGGACCTCGCTCGAATCATTGACGAGGTCGAGCGCCATCTTGCACGGCTCACCGGCACCTATAAGGGAATCGACTTCTCCGCGTTGCCACGCATGGTCGGCGGCCGCCCAGGCGTCGCACCTAAAGTGCGTCGCTACAGCGCGATGTGGCGACTGGAGAGGGCGTTGCACGCGCAGCGCTACAGGCTGACACATCAGCCCACAAACGGAATCGCGGTGCTGACGGGACTCCGAGGGGTCGGCAAGACGACTCTTGCGGACGACTACATCATGCATTTCGCTCATGCGTACCAGGTGGTGATCCGGGTCGATCTGGCTGACGCCACCGGTCCTACTGCGCAGAGCACACTCCGTGACGTCGTGACCGAGGCGAACAACACGCTCCTCACGTCGAAGGGGCATGCGCTGGTCGTGATCGACAGTGTCCCGGCAGGTCTGCCCATAGGCGACTTCGGCGCCGCTCTCGACAACGTCGACGTGCTCTTGTTGATCATCTCTGAGCACACCGAGTACGCAGCCCTCGGCCAGGAGGTGCGGCTCGGCGGCTTGACCGACGACGAGTCCATGGTGCTGGTCCACCGCCTGCACCCGTTCGATGAGAATGGTCCAGAGGCTGAGCAGGTGCGGGAACTCGCCACCGCCGTTGACAACCACGCGATGGCCCTGTCGGCGCTGGCAAGGTCCGCGACCGCCCGACGTGGCCTGACCACATTGACCGAGCACGTCGGCCGTGTTCTGGACGGCACCTCGGACACGATGACGAAGGTCGCGGAGATCTTCGTCGACCGCCTTGACGAGTTGGACGACGAGTATCAACGGGCGACGTTGCGAGTCCTCGCGGCGTGCGGTCCGGCTGCGATGCCAGCTCGTCAGCTTCGAAACCTGTTGTCCAGCCTCGGAATGGACCAGAATCGGGTCCTCGAGTCGGTGGAGTCGCTGCAGACCATGTTGCTGGTGCGGCAGGTGGGTGCGGCCTGGCAAACACACGGTCTGATCAGACAAGCCGTGCGCAGCCACCTCGACGCCAGGACGATTGATTGGATCGCGTCCACCTATGCGAAGCATCTGGTGGCCGTGCTGCGTCCCGGTCGGGCAGGGCATGGGGAACAGGACTGGAACCTCCTGGTGCGCCACGCTCGTTTCCTCGTTGAACAGCCGATCGTCGAGACGATTACCGTCAATGCTTTGTTGCCGCTCATCGCGCGGGAGTTGCGGGTGGACGGGCGGCTGGGCTCGGCGGCCAGGTACCTGGACCGGCTGGTCGCAGCGGGCCCGGGAGACCCGCAGATCGTGCTGGAAGCGGCGGCCGACCATTACGACGTCGGCGAATACGAAGAAGTTGTGACGATGACCTCGCGAGCGTTCCTGTCCAGTTCGGGCCGCGAGAGGGTTCTGCTGTCGTGCGTGCACGCTTCCACGTTGGACGCACTCGGCCGGTTCGCCGACGCGGAACCGCACTGGCGGGCCGCGACTGACGCGGCCACTCTGAACAGTCTGACCGAGGCTGAGCGAGTCAAGGTTCGCTTGAGGTGGATCCGGGGACAGCGCCTGCGCGGGGTGCTCAAGGCGAGCGCGGCCGCTCTGGAGGAGTTGCTGACGACGCCGGAGTTGAGGTCGTCCGAGGACCTGAGGCTGTTGGCGCTGATCGAGCTCGCGCACATCCAACTGCTCACCGGAGCGCAGAACGCGGCCAGGAGCAACGCGCGGCAAGTGCTCGACCACTTCGCGGCGAAGAAGCAACAGCACCACGCGGCGGCGGCAGAGGCCGAATACGTGCTGGCAACCGCGCAGTTGCAACTGCAGTTCACCGAGCTCAAGGCCAGACCGGACAGGTGGGTGGAGGCCGAGGCGCGGTTCCTCCGGCTGGCAGACGAGTTGGAGGAGCAGTACGGCGCGCGGAACGCGAAGGTGCTGGCGTGCAGGGTCAACGCGGACTGGGCGCTGATCTCGCACGGTCAACCGAAGAAGGCCTTGGACAGCACCGCGGTCTTGCTGCCAGTGGTGCGCGAACGACTCGGCGAGCACCATCCTCTGGTGCTGCGCGAGCACTATGTGCGGGGACTCGCACATTCTCAGCTGGGCGAGATCGTCGAAGGGGCGGACGAGCTGGGCACCGCACATCGCGGGCAACTAACGACGCTCGGTATCGTGCACCCGGAGACGCTGCGGACGCAGTTCGAGTTGGCGATAGCGTTGAAGCTCAGAGATCATGACGGCGACAACCGCCGGGCCAACGTGTTGCTCGACGAGGTTTGGAAGCACGCGAACCACGTCACAGGCTGGCTGGACGACCTGCCTTGGCAAGCTTTCTTCGGGGCTACGCTGGTGCGCTGGACGCCGGTCCGGGCGTTGCGCGGTATTCATCGCGCCAACCACAAGCACAAGTGGTAACCCGGTGTGATCGGCGAGGTGCTCGACCACACCGGCTACGACAGGACCGCCTGTCATTCCGCGGCATCGGGCGAAGCGTCGTTGCCGGGTGCAAAGGCGCGATCAGCTCTTGGCCCTGATCCTGGTCGCGGCCACGCCGACCAACGCCACGGCGGCCATGACGGTGCTGAACCCGGTCGCCATCGCCGCCACCCCGACCACGCCGACCAGCGCCCCCGCGACCACCGCCGAGACGCCCATCGCCAGGTACCCGGCGGTGTAGATCGCGGTGAACAGTCCCGCACGCTCGTGGGGCTGGACCTCGGGAACCAGCCCACGGGTCGTGCCGGCGAACGACGCGCCCACGCCCAGGCCGCAGAACAGGGCGGATGCCCAGATCAGCGGCAAGGCGTGGGTGCCGAGGGCGGCGACGAACAGGAGTGAGCCGAATGCCAGCGAGGCCGTGCCCAGCGCCCGCAGACGGCGAGGGCGGACGGCGGAGGTGAAGGCTGAGGCGGCGGTGCCGGCGGCGAAGCTGACGAAGGCGGCCAGGGCGCCGACGAGTGGGTTGTGGACGGCGAACACGGTCACCAGCACGACCGGGGCGAGGCCCATGAACAGGGTCATCATCATGAACGCGCTGATGATGCCGGGCAGTGCGGACAGGTACAGGCCGCGCACCTGCACCGGCAGAGCAACACGTGGCCGCAGCGAGGCGAGCGCGCCTGGCTTGCGAGTGGCGGTTTCCGGGGTGACCAGGGTGAAGAGGGTGCCGAGGGCCATCACGATGGTCAGCACCAGCCAGACCTCGAACGCCGCGTCGGAGGCGAACTGGGCGAGCAAGCCGGAGAACAGTGCGCCGATGCCCAAGCCGGCCAACGGGGCCAGGCTCGTCATCATGGCCCCGAGCTTCTTGCGGTGTTCCGGTGCCAGTTCGACCACGGCCGCGCTCAGCGCACTTGACGCGGCACCTGTTGCGACGCCTTGCACGATGCGCGCCACGATCAGCCAGCCGATTGATGCCGAGAACAGGAACACCAGCATCGCCACCAGGTCCAGGGCCAGTGCGGCGATCATCAGCGGGCGGCGGCCCACGTGGTCGGACAGGGAGCCGATGACCAGGATCGCGACCAGCAGCGAGAACGCGTAGACGCCGAACGCCAGGGTCAGCTGCCAGGCCGGGAAGCCCCAGCGCGCTTGGTAGATCGGTAGCAACGGGGTCGGTGCGCCTGCCGCGACGAGGACGGCGACCATCGCCGCCGAGATGCCGGCGAAGCCTGCCGACTTCGGTGCGTACGGCCAGGAACTCCTGCGCGGCAACGGGTTCGTGATCTGTGCGTCCTGGACTGCGGTCATGCGGACGAAGGTAGCCGTGTCCACTTCATTTTTGCAAGTGAACTTCAGTAAACCTAACGAACCACAACCAAGCAAGCTTGCTATGGTGGGAACGTGAAGCGACGTGAGTTCGGTCAGCACTGCGGTCTCGCCCGCGCCCTGGAGCTGGTGGGCGAGCGGTGGGCGCTGCTGGTCATCCGCGACCTCACCGTGCGTCCACGCCGGTACACCGACCTGCAGGACGGGCTCGCCGGCATCCCCTCGAACGTGCTGTCCACCCGGCTCAAGGAGCTCGAACAGGCCGGCATCGTCGAGCGTCAGGTGGCCCCGGCACCCCAGCGCGGCGTGGTCTACGCGCTCACGCCGGTCGGTCAGGAGCTGGAACCGGCTCTGCTCGCGCTCGGCCGCTGGGGCTCGACGCAGCTCGGCGACCCGCAGCCGGGTGACCGGGTCACGCCGGACGGGGCGGTGCTCAACATGCGGGCCTCCTTCCGGCCGGAGGAGGCGACCGGGCTCACCGCGTCCTTCGAGCTGCACGCCCGCGAGCTCGTGGTGCACGCCGTGGTCACCGACGGCGAGCTCGCCTCCGGCATCGGACCGGCGCCGCGACCGCCGGACCTCACCATCACCGCCCAGCTCGCCGACGACGAGCCGGCTTCCTACCGGATGATCGTCCGCGCCGCGCGGGACGGGCGGGTGGAGCTGAAGGGTCGCAAGAAGCTGCTGGAGACGTTCCTACTGGTGTTCACCCGGCCGTAGAGGACACGACCACCGCGTTGCCGAGGACGTCCTGGTCCGCGATCACCACCGGCTCGCCGAACCGCTCGGTGATCACCTCGACCAGCCGGGACAGCTCCGGGCGCCGCCCGGTCACGATCACCGTCCCGCCCACGGCCAGCACCTCGATCCCGACCGGCACCGGCAGATAGCCGCTGACCAGCGAGACCAGCTCGGCGTCGGCGTCGGCCATTAGCTGCTCGGAGCCGCGCCGGGTGTGGTGCACGTACCGTGCCAGGTTCGCCAGGTCCACATAGGACATCGGGTGCCGTCCACGCTGAGCAGCCACGCCTCCCGGCAGTCCCGGTCGCGCGCGATCTCGGCCTCGCCGGAACGCACCGCGCGGCGTTCCACGGACTCGAAGCGCGTGGTCCCGAGTCCGGCACCCCCTTCACAGGGTTGTGACCGTCGATAGGGTCGCCGGGAGGCGTGTGTGATCAACCACGAGGGGAGTCGGGATGAAACGGCTGAGCCTGGCGCTGGCGGGCGCCGCCAGCGTGGCCTTCCTGGTAGGGACGTCGGTGGCGGCGCCACCGGCACCCGAGCCGGTCCTGGACGGGCAGACCTACGTCTACCGCGTGCAGGCCCCGCTCGGCCAGAAGGCCCAGGACCTGCTCGCGCAGGGGTTCGACGTGCTCGAACAGCGCGACGGCACCGACCTGTTCGTGCTGGGGACGAAGGACGTGCACGGCAAGCTCGCGGCCGCCGGGTTCCCCGGCACCGTCGAGAAGGTCATGCCACCGTCGCGGTTTGCGCCCAGCACGCGGGGCACGGGGATCAACGAGACCTACTACGGCGGCTACCGCACGCTCAAGGCGCACCACAGGCACCTCGACCAGGTCGGTTTCCGGTACGCCCGGCTCGCGACGGTCGTCGACTACGGCGACTCGTGGCGCAAGACCCAGGGGGCGGGCGGCTACGACCTGAAGGCCATCTGCCTCACCAGGAAGACGCCGGGTGACTGCCGGCTCACGCCGACCGCGCGCAAGCCCCGGTTCCTCGTGTCCGCGCAGATCCACGCGCGCGAGATCACCACCGGCGACATGGCGTGGCGCTGGATCGACCATCTCACCACCGGTTACGGCCGCGACCGCGAGGTGACCGAGCTGCTCGACACCACGGAGGTCTGGGTCATCCCGATCGCCAACCCCGACGGCGTCCACATCGTCCAGTCCGGTGGCGACACACCGGTCCTGCAGCGCAAGAACGCCAACCACACCAACGGTCCCCGGCAGTGCCCGACCGCCGAGGACCCGTCCGCGCAGATCGGCATCGACCTCAACCGCAACCTCAGCGTGCAGTGGGGCGACAACGGCACGTCCAGCGACCCGTGCAGCCAGATCTACCGCGGCCCGGAGCCCGACTCCGAGGTCGAGACCAAGGCGCTGGAGAAGCTGTTCCGCTCGCTCTTCCCGGACAAGCGCGGCCCCGGTGACACCACGCCGGCCGATCCGGACACCCGCGGCATGGTCGTCACCATGCACAGCGCGCTCAACGTCGTGCTGCTGCCCTGGGGGTACACGACGACGCCCTCGCCGAACGACGGACCGTTGCGCGCCATGGCGAAGGACATGGCGCAGCTCGCCGGTCCCGACTGGCAGTACGGGCAGCCCGGTGAGCTGCTCTACACCGCGGGCGGCTCGATCGACGACTGGGTGTACGGCGAGCTCGGCGTCCCGCACTTCACCTGGGAGGTCGGCAACTGGCAGGGCGACTGCGCCGGCTTCCTGCCCGCCTACTCCTGCCAGGACGGCCACTGGGCGAAGGTGAAGCCGATGCTGACCTACGCCGCGCGCAAGGCGGCCAACCCGTACGGCGGTTCCTGACGCCAGTTGAGACCGGCGGAAACCGTTTCCCCGCAGCGGCACCCCCTGGCGGTTTCGTGGTTGCACGGACCGCGGGAACACAGGGGGTGCTCGCTGTGCTGTCCCCGGCGCAGATCGGCGACCTGCTGGGGTTGATGGCCGACGGCATGGGCGTGGGGGAGATCGCGGACGTGCTCTGCTACTCCGAACGCACGGTGAAGTACGTGATCCAGGGCGTCATGAGCCGCCTCGACCTGCGCAACCGGCTGCACGCCGTCGCCTATGCCATGCGTGCGGGACTGATCTGACCGTTCGACTGGGGCGGGCCGATCCGGAAAGGTGATCACGGTGGACCTGGACCGCACGACCACCCGCCTGGCCACCCGCTGGGGACTCGAGCTCGGTGCGCCGTTCGAGGGCGGCTCGTCGGCCGCCGTGCTGCGCTGCCGGTGGCCCGACGGCACACCGGCCGTGCTCAAGGTGGGCGAGGACCGGGCGCTGGGCGAACGCCAGCACGCCGCGCTCGCCCTGTTCGCCCCGTCCGGCCGGGTGCCGGCGGTGCTCGCGTTCGACGAGGAGTCCGGTGCGGTCGTGCTGGAGGAGGTGCGGCCCGGCACGCTCGCGGAGGACCTGCCCGCTCACGCGCTGCCCGCGCTGTGGGCCGGTCTGCTGGCCGCGCTGCACGGAGTCGGTGTGCCCGAGCGGATCGGCACCTTGCGAGAGCGGTGCGAGGAGGCCTTCGCGCGTGTGGGCCGTCGTCTGCACAACCCTGTGGTGGCCGCGCGGATCAGCCCGCTCGACTGGACGCGCGCGATGCAGAAGTGCGCGAGGTTGCTCGACACGACCCGCACACCCGTGTTGCTGCACGGTGACCTGCACCCCGGCAACGCGCTCGACGGCGGCCCGGCGCGCGGGCTCCTGGCGGTGGATCCCAAGACGTGCGTGGGAGATCCGTGCTTCGACGCGGTCGACCTGGTCGTCATGGGCGCAGGTCACGAGGGTGTGGAGGCGCGCTGTGCGGCGATCGCGGCGGCGTGCGACCTCGACGGCGACCGGTTGTTCGCCTGGGCACGGGTGATCGCGCCGTTCTTCGTCGTCGCCCACGCCACCAACGGCGCACCCGAGCCGGTCGTCGACGAACTCGTTCAACTGCTCCGCTAGCACCTGCCGCTCGTGGAAGGCTGTCACGATGCCGACCGCCGAGGAGTTCGACCGCTGGTACGCCGACCGCGGCGAGTCCGCCGTCGCCGACGACCTGGTGCGGCGCGTGCTCGGCCTGCCGCCGGACCTGGAGTCCACCAGCCTGCTCACCGGTCAGGCGATCGACGACGTCGTGGAGCTGCTGGACCTGCGGGAGGGCACGACCCTGCTGGACCTGGCGTGCGGCCGCGGCGGCTACGGCCGGGAGATCGCCCGCCGCACCGGCGCGTCGCTCATCGGCGTGGACTTCTCCCGTCGCCATCGAGCAGGCGAAAGCCCGCCACGGCGGCGACTTCCGGGTGGGTGACCTCGCCGCCACCGGCCTGGCGACCGCGTCGGTCCACGCGGTGGTGATCATCGACGCCCTGCAGTTCGCACCGTCGAAGCTCGCCGTGCTGCAGGAGTGCCACCGCGTGCTCGTCCCCGGCGGCCGCCTGGTCATCACCTGCTGGCAGCCCGTCGAACAGGGCGACGAGAAGGTCTCGCCGCTCATCCGCGACCTCGACCTGTCGCCGCTGCTGCAGGAGGCCGGGTTCGCCGCGGTCAGCACGCAGGAGAGGCAGGACTGGTACGAGAACGAGAAGCAGCTGTGGCTGGAAGCACTCGCCGTGCCGGACCCCGACCCGGCGATGGTGTCGTTGCAGGACGAGGCCCGGCGGGTGCTGGCGAAGCGCGACCTGATGAAGCGGGTGCTGGCCGTCGGGACCACGCCCCGCAGCTGAGCGGCGACCACCCGGCTCGCACCCTGCTGCGGACCACACGCCCGGCCCGACCGGCTCCGCTCAACGCGCCTGCAGCGTGATCTCCGTTCCCTCCCAGCGCTGTCGCAGCCACCGGTCGTGGCTCGCGACCACGATCGCACCCGGCCCCGGACCCAGTGCGTCCTCCAGCTCGTCGCACAACGTCGGCGACAGGTGGTTGGTCGGCTCGTCGAGCAGGAGCACTCGCGGTGGGTCGGCCACGAGCAGGGCGAGCGCGAGGCGGCGGCGCTGGCCGACCGACAGCGTGCCGACCGCCTTGCCGAGGTCCCACCGGTGCAGCAGGCCCAGCGACTCCAGCGGCACCTGCTCGGCCCGTTCCGCCCCGAGCGCCCGGCCGTAGGTGGCGCGGGCGGTGCGGCGCGGGTGCTCGAACGTCGTGTTCTGGTCGAGCAGGCCGATCCGGAGGTCCGGGCGGCGCTGGACTCCGGTGACGTCGAGGCGGCCGGCCAGTGCGAGCAGGAGGGTCGACTTGCCGGAGCCGTTGGGCCCGGTGACGAGCAGGCGGGTGCCTTCGCGGACGTCGAGGACGTCGAGGGTGAGCCGGTGGGGGACGTGGAGCTGGCGCAGGGACACGAGGACGTCGCCGGTGCCGGCGGCCTGCGCCGACGCCAGCGCCGCGTGGAACCGCAGCGGCCGCGGGGGAGCGGGCACCACGCGGCGTTCCAGCTCCTCCAACCGCCGTGTCGTGTTCCTGACCCGCCGGGAGATCTGGCTCTGCACGCGGTTCGCCCGCACGCCGTAGCCCATCTTGTCGCTGTCGCGCATCGCCCGGTTCGGCGCGACCCGGTGCGCGACCCCGTCGAGGTCCGTCCGCAGCGCGGTCAGCTCCTCCTGCTCCTCGGCGTACCGCCGTTCCCAGCGCTCGCGGTCGGCCCGCCGCCGCGCCACGTACTCGCTGTACGTGCCGCCGAACCGGACCGGCCCCTCCACCGCCGGGTCGAGGTCCACCAGGTCCGTGCACACCGCGTCGAGGAACGCCCGATCATGGCTCGCCAGCACCACCGCCCCCGGCTGCTCGCGCAGCTGCTCCTGCAGGAACACGGCCGCCGCGTCGTCCAGGTGGTTCGTCGGCTCGTCCAGCAACAACGCCAACGGCCTGCGCAGCACGAGCGCGGCCAGCGACAGACGCCGGCACTGGCCGCCCGAGAGCGACCCCAGCGTCCGGTCCTGCGACACGTCACCCAGCCCCAGTCCGGACAGGACGATCTCGGCCCGCCGGTCCGCGTCCCACGCCTCGTGCTGCTGCGCGCGTTCAAGCTGGTCGGCGTACGCGGCGAGCAGCTGCGAGTCGTCGGGGGCGGCCGCGAGCGACGCACCGAGCCGGTCCAGCGACTCCAGGTCCGCGCGGGCCTCGGCCAGGGCGTCGTCGACCACCTCAGCGACGGTCGCCGCCCGTCGAGCACCCGGCGGCCACCGAAACCGCGCACCAGCTCGTGCGCCACCAGCGCCCCGGACGTCAGCGCCCCGGACCTCAACGCCCCGGACCTCAACGCCCCGGACCTCAACGCCCCGGACCTCAACGCTTCAGCCACGAGCGGCCTCCAGCAGCTTGCCGTCCTCCAGGCGCAGCCAGCGGTCGATCCTCACCTCGTTCAGGAACCGCTCGTCGTGGCTCACGACGACGAACGCGCCCTGGTAGGCGTTCAGCGCGCTCTCCAGCTGGCCGGAGCTCACCAGGTCGAGGTTGTTCGTCGGCTCGTCGAGCAGCAGCAGCTGCGGCGCGGGCTCGGCGAACAGGATGCACGCGAGCGTCGCCCGCAGCCGTTCACCGCCCGACAGCACCCCGACCGGCAGATGGGCGCGCGGACCGCGGAACAGGAAGCGCGCCAACAGGTTCATCCGCTCGGCCGGCGGCATCGCCGGGGCGGAGGAGGCCAGGTTCTCCGCCACCGTGCGCCCGTCGTCGAGCAGGTCCAGCCGCTGCGACAGGTACGCGATCCGGCCGTCCGCCCGCTTCACCTCACCGCTGTCCGGCGTGAGCGACCCCTCGACGACCCGCAGCAGCGTCGACTTGCCGCCGCCGTTCGGTGCGGCCAGCGCGATGCGTTCCGGGCCGCGAATCACCAGGTCGGCGCCGTCGAACAGGTCCCGCACCCGGACGCCGCTGCCCGTGAACAGCGTGCGCCCGGCGGGCACGGCGGTCTGCGGCAGCTCCACGCTGATCCGCTGCTCTTCCTTCAACGAGCGTTCGGCCTGGTCAAGCCGGGTCTTCGCGGCGCTGAGCCGGGCCGCGTGCGTGCCGTCGGCCTTCGCGGCGGACACCTCGGCGTTGCGCTTCATGTTGCCCGCGAAGATCTTCGGCAGACCCGCGTTGGACAGGTTGCGCTGGGCGTTCGACGCACGCCGGGCGGCGCGTTCACGGGCCTGCTGCATCTCCCGCTTCTCGCGCTTGACCTCCTGCTCGGCGCTGCGGATGTTCTTCTCCGCCACCTCGCGCTCGGCCGCCACCGCCTCCTCGTAGGCGCTGAAGTTGCCGCCGTAGAAGCGGATCTCCCCGCCATCCAGTTCGGCGACGCGGTCCACGCGGTCGAGCAACGCGCGGTCGTGGCTGACCACCAGCAGGCAGCCGCGCCAGTCGTCCAGCACGTCGTAGAGGCGGTGCCGGGCGTCGAGGTCGAGGTTGTTGGTCGGTTCGTCGAGCAGCAGCACGTCCGGTTGCTTCAGCAGCTGGGCCGCGAGCCCGAGGGACACGACCTGGCCGCCGCTGAGCGTGCCGAGCCGCCGGTCCAGCTCGAGGTCGGCCAGCCCGAGGCGGTCGAGCTGGGCGCGGGTGCGTTCCTCCAGGTCCCAGTCGTTGCCGATGGTGGTGAAGTGCTCCTCGTCGACGTCACCGGACTCGACGGCCTTGATCGCGCGCAGCACCGCGGCCACGCCGAGCACCTCGGCCACGGTCAGGCCGGCGGTGAGCGGCAGGTCCTGCGGCAGGTAGCCGAGCACGCCGTCGATCGTGACGCTGCCCTCGGCCGGCGTCAGCGCGCCCGCGACGAGCTTGAGCAACGTGGACTTGCCGGCGCCGTTCGGGGCGACGAGCCCGGTGCGGCCACCGGGGAACGAGACGGACAGACCGTCGAAGACGGGGGTGTCGTCCGGCCAGGAGAAGGACAGGCCGGACACGACGACATAGGCGTCAGAAGACATGGGGGTGAGACCTCGGGATGTGCGGACGCGCGGGCCACCCGCGCGGGTGGAAAAGGGGACGACGAAGCGGCCATCGGGCATCGATGGCCTGTCACATCCCGGGCTCACCCGGAGATGTCGTCTTCACCCACCAGCACGTCGAGCTCCTTCGAGGAGGTTGATCTCTACGACACCCACGGTAGCAGCTCGTGCCGTTGCGCCGCTCGGCACAACGACGTGATCCCGCCGGAGGACCCCGTGCTCGTGCGTGACACCGGCCTCGGCGTCGCCGAGCGGTTACCTTGATCGCGTGGACTTCGACGAGTACCGCGAACACGACGCCACCGGGCTGGCGCAGCTGGTCGCCTCCGGGCAGGTGTCGGCCGCCGAGCTGCTGACCGTGGCGAGGGAACGCGCCGCCGCGGTGAACCCGCGGCTCAACGCGATCGTCAGGGACGTCCCCGCGACGCCCTCGGACGACCTCACCGGCCCGTTCGCCGGGGTGCCGTTCCTGATCAAGGACCTCGGCCAGGACTACGCGGGCCTGCCGACCTCGAACGGGTCGCGGTCGCTGCGGTCGTTCCCGGTCGCCGAGCACTCGACGGTCGTGCGACGCTGGCTCGACGCCGGTCTGGTGATCTTCGGCAAGACGAACCTGCCGGAGTTCGGCGCCAAGGCGATCAGCGAGTCGGAGGTCTGGGGACCCGCGCGCAACCCGTGGAACCTCGACCACACGCCCGGCGGCTCGTCGGGCGGGTCGGCGGCGGCGGTCGCGGCCGGGATCGTGCCGTGCGCCGGGGCGAACGACGGTGGCGGCTCCACCCGGATCCCCGCCGCCTGCTGCGGACTCGTCGGCCTGAAACCCGGTCGTGGGCTCACGCCGTTCGGGCCGGGCACCGCCGAGATGATGCACGGTGCGGCGGTGCAGGGCGTCGTGTCGCGCACGGTCCGCGACACGGCGGCGATGCTCGACGTGATCTGCGGCGGTGAACCGTACGGGCCGTACTCGCCCGCCATGCCCGGCGCCTCCTACGCGTCGTGCGTCAACGAAGAACCCGGGACGTTGCGGATCGGCGTGCGGGTGCCGTCGGCGATCAACCCGGACCCGCACCCCGAGGCGCGCGCGGCCGTGGACGGCGCGATCAAGGTGCTGACCTCGCTCGGCCACGAGGTGGAGGAGCTGCCGGAGGCGCCGTTCGACGACGCCGCGCTGGCCCACGACTTCCTGCTGACGTGGTTCGTGAACCTCGCCTGGAAGGTCGGCGACGCCCAGCGGCAGACCGGGGCGCCGGACATCGCGTTCGAACGCGACACGCTGCTGATGGCCGCGCTGGGCCGGGCGACCAGCAGCGTCGACTACGTGGACGCGGTGCAGCGCCGGCACGAGCACACCCGCCGGCTGTCGACGTTCTTCGAGTCCTACGACCTGCTGCTCACACCGTCGCTGGCCACCCCGCCGCCGAAGATCGGCGCGTTCGAGCTGCCGGTCAACCTGCAGCGCGCCACCGACGTGCTGCTCAAGACCCGCACCGCGCGGTTCCTGCGCGGCACCCGGATCGTCGACGACATGATCCGCGACAACCTCGGCTGGGTCCCTTACACCCAGCTCGCGAACCTCACCGGCCGCCCGGCGATCTCCGTGCCGCTGCACTGGACCGCCGACGGGCTGCCGCTCGGCGTGCAGTTCGTGGCACCGCTGGCCGGCGAGTCACTGCTGATCAAGCTCGCCGCCCAGCTCGAACAGGCCCAACCCTGGGGGGATCGTGTCGCTCCGCTCTGAACCCGTCGCGAGGTTCGTGCGCGGCGCCGCCGAACTCGAGGAGACCGCGCGCGGCGTGCGCCCGCACCGCCTGCCCGCGTGGGTGCGCGACCGGTACCCGGACCCGCAGCTGCTGTCGGTGGAGAGCCACCCGTCCGGCGTGCGGCTGCTGATGGAGACCGAGGCGCGCACGGTCGAGCTGGTCCTGCACCCGACCTGCACCGCCTACGCCGGCCTGAACCGGCCACGCGGCAGCGTCGACCTCGTCGTGGACGGGGAGGTCGTGGCGAGCTCCGTGCTCGTCGGCGGTGACGTGAAGGAGGTCGACCTGCGCACCGGCGAGGCCGTTCTCCTGCCCGGTGAGGCGCAGACCGAGCGGTGGAACCTCGCCGAGGGCACCAAGGTCGTCGAGATCTGGTTGCCGCACAACGAGATGGTCGACCTGGTCGCGTTGCGCGCGGACGCCCCGCTGTGGCCGGTCGAACCCGGCCGGCGGATCTGGCTGCACCACGGCAGCTCGATCAGCCACGGGTCGAACGCGGCCACCCCGACCGCGATCTGGCCCGCCGTGGCGGCCCGGCTCGGCGGCGTCGAGCTGCACAACCTCGGTCTCGGCGGCAGCGCGGTGGTCGACCCGTTCACCGCTCGGGTGATGCGCGACCGGCCCGCCGACCTGATCAGCGTGAAGCTCGGCATCAACGTCGTGAACTTCGACGCGATGCGGCTGCGAGCGTTCGTGCCCGCGGTGCACGGCTTCCTCGACACGATCCGCGACGGCCACCCGGAGACGCCGCTGGTGCTGGTGTCGCCGATCTTCTGCGGCATCCACGAGGACACGCCGGGGCCGGGTGCGCTCGACCTCGACGAGCTGGCCGCGGGCCGGCGTGCGTTCATCGCGACCGGGACGCCGGAGCCGGGCCGGTTGACGCTGAAGGTCGTCCGGGAGGCGCTGGAGTCCGTTGTGGAGGGCCGGGACGACGCGAACCTGCACTACCTGGACGGGTTGCGGTTGTACGGCGTCGAGGACGCGGTGGCGTTGCCGCTACCGGACGCGCTGCACCCGGACACGGCCGCGCACCGGCTGATCGGGGAACGGTTCGCCCGGTACGCGTTCGAGGACGGCGGTCCGTTCGGCTGACGGCCGGTACCGCCGGAGACCTCGCCGCCCTGGCAGGATGCGGACCCGTGGACACCGACGAAGTGCTCGACGCCGTGGGACCGCGACTCCGGGCGCTGCGCAAACACCGCGGCATCACCCTGGCCGAGCTGTCGACGACGACCGGCATCTCGGAGAGCACCCTGTCGCGGCTCGAAAGCGGGCAGCGCAAGGCCACGCTGGAGCTGTTGCTCCCGTTGGCGCGCACCTACAACGTGCCGCTGGACGACCTCGTCGGGGCGCCGCGCACCGGTGACCCGCGCATCCACCTGACGCCGATCCACCGGTACGGCATGACGTTCATCCCGCTGTCCCGGCGGCCGGGTGGCGTGCAGTCGTTCAAGATGCTCATCCCCAGCGGCCTGACCGAGCCGACTCCGCAGACGCACGACGGGTTCGAGTGGCTGTACGTCCTCAACGGACAGTTGCGGCTGGTCCTCGACGACCTCGACCTGACGTTGCCGCCCGGTGAGGCCGCCGAGTTCGACACCTCCCAGCCGCACTGGCTGGGCAGCGCGGACGGGCGTGCGGTCGAGCTGCTGATCCTGTTCGACCCGCAGGGCATGCGCACGCACGTCCACGGCCCCGGTTCCGCCGGTCGTTCCGGTCAGGGGACGTAGACCTGCCCGGTCTGGCGCCCCTCGATCGACCGCACGTACGCCTGCGCCACGTCGGCCAGCGGCACCGGCTTCATGCCGGGGAAGTAGTCGCCGTAGTGGTCGAGCGCCTCGGTGAACACGGTCGGGCTGACCGCGTTGATCCGCTGCGGTGCGATCTCGATGGCGGCGGCGCGCACGAACGACTCGACCGCGCCGTTGGCCAGCGAGGCGGCCGCGCCGGTGACGACGGGTTCGCGCGAGAGCACACCGGTGATCAGCGTGAAGGACCCCTGCGCCGACACGTGCCGGAGTCCTTCGCGCACCAGTGAGACCTGGGACAGCACCTTGCCGGTCACCGCGGCCTGGTAGTCGGCGGCGGTCAGGTCGGCCAGCGGCTTGAACGGCACCGCGCCGGCGGCCGAGGCGACCGCGTCGACCTGGCCGACCGCCGCGTACAGGTCGGCCACCTGGACCGGGTCGGTGACGTCGTACCGCAGGTCGCCGCCGGTGCGGGCCACGGTGACGACGTCGTGCTTGCGTTCGGTGAGCTCCCGGTGCACCGCGGTGCCCAGCAGGCCGGTCGCTCCAACGAGCAGAATCCTCATGCCCTCGACGCTAGGTGGGTTCCCGGCGCCGGAGAAATGCCGATCGTGCAGCACTTATGATCGGCAGTCATGAATGTCGAGCTGCGGCACCTGCGTGCGCTCGCCGCGATCGGCGACCACCGGTCGATCACCGCGGCGGCCCGGTCGTTGCACGTCACCCAGCCCGCCCTGTCCCGCACCCTCGACCAGCTGGAACGCCGGCTCGGCGTGCGACTCGTCGAACGGACCACCCGCCAGGTCGCGCTGACCGCCAGCGGGCACCGGCTGTGGGAGCACAGCCACCGCATCCTCACCCAGCTCGACTCCGCACTCGCCGAGGCCGCCCAGCCCCAGCCGCTGCGGCTGACGTTCGCCTGGGCGGCGCTCGGCCGCTTCACCATCCCGTTCCTGCGCGAGTGGCGGGCCCGGCACCCGGACGTGCTCGTGCGCATCCGCCGCACCGACGACCCGGAGGCGGCACTGCGGCGCGGCGAGGCGACGTGGCCGTGCTGCGCACCGGCCCACGACGGACCTCGGGCAGGCCTGGTCGAGGAACCCCGTGTCGCCGCGGTCGCGGACGACCACCCGCTCGCCGGCCGCACCGAGGTCGCGTTGAGCGACCTGGTGGCGGAGACGGTGGCCGTCTGCGAGACGGCCGCGACCACCACCGCGGACCTCTGGCCCTGCGGCGCCCGCCCGCGCACGGTGGACGTACCAGGCGTGGAGGAGTGGCTGACGTCGATCGCCACCGGAACGGCGGTCGGCGTCACGGCGGCCGGCACGATCCACCACCTCCCGCACGCCGGCGTCACCTACCTGCCGCTGACCGACGCCGACCCGGTCACCGTCCACCTCGCCTGGCCGTCACCGCCGGCGCACCCGTCGACGGAGGCGTTCGTCGAACTGGCCCGCCGCCGCCTGCGCCGGGCCTAGACGTCCGACCTGGACGCCTCCGGCGTTCTTCCTCTCACGCGCAGACCTTCAAGCCCGCTAATAGACCGTCGCTTCTAACTCTTGGGGTAGAGGTGGCGGAGTCGGGTGCGTGCGTTGTCGGTGGTGAACTGCCAGTCGACGCCGCGCTGGTTGGCGTTGGTGGCGTGTTGCCAGGCGGCGAGTTCGGTGTTGAGGGTGTCGAGGTCGCTGATGCGGCGGTCGAGGCACTGGCGGCTGAGTGCGGACAGTTCGATCTCGGCGATGTTGAGCCAGGATCCGTGTTTGGGGGTGTGGTGGATCTCCAGGCGCTGGGCCAGGGCGAAGGCCTCGCCGGGGTCGAAGGCCTCGTAGAGGGAGGCGATGGTGTGGGTATTGAGGTTGTCCATGACCAGCACCACGGTCCCGGCGTCGGGGTAGTCGACGGTCAGGAGTTGTTTGAAGACCTTCAAGCCCGCTAATAGACCGTCGCTTCTAACTCTTGGGGTAGAGGTGGCGGAGTCGGGTGCGTGCGTTGTCGGTGGTGAACTGCCAGTGGACTCCGCGCTGGTTGGCGTTGGTGGTGTGTTGCCATGCGGTGAGTTCGGTGTTGAGGGTGTCGAGGTCGCTGATGCGGCGGTCGAGGCATTGCCGTGAGAGTGCGGACAGTTCGATCTCGGCGATGTTGAGCCAGGATCCGTGTTTGGGGGTGTGGTGGATCTCCAGGCGCTGGGCCAGGGCGAAGGCCTCGCCGGGGTCGAAGGCCTCGTAGAGGGAGGCGATGGTGTGGGTGTTGAGGTTGTCCATGACCAGCACCACGGTCTCGGCGTCGGGATAGTCCACTGTCAGGAGTTGTTTCACTTGCCCGGCCCAGTCGAGCTTGGTGCGCCGGGCGAGGGCGTGCACGCGGCGCCATCCGCGCAGGGGTTCGGTCCACACGAAGATCGAGCAGGTGCCGCACCGGATGTATTCACTGTCCTGGCGGGCATCGCGGCCTGGCCGGGCGGGCAGCGGGTCGCGGACCTCGCCGAGGAGCTGGAAGGGTTTCTCGTCCATGCACACGACCGGGCGGGCGGGATCGTACGGGCGGGCGTAGACGGCGAGGACGTCTTCCATGCGGGCGGCGAACTCCGCGTTCGCCCGCGGCGGGATGGTCCAGCACTTCCTCAGATGAGGACGCAGTTCCGTTTTTTCAACACCCGGCCGATGGTCGAGTGGTCCAGGTTCGGGATGTCCTCGGTGAGCTCGACGTGTTTCTCCAGCAGCCGCAACGACCACCGCGCATGCCCCGCCGGCGGTGCCGAGCACGTCAGCGCGATCAGCCGGGCCTCGACCTCCCCGGTCACCGACGACGGCACCGGCGGAAGAGCACGCTTCTTGCGCGAGATCGTGGCCAGCACATCATCGCCGGTCTCGGCGAACCGCCTGGCGACCAGCCGCAGCGTCTCGCCCGACACCCCGAGCCGGGCCGCGATCACCTCTTTCGGGTCCACCTCGCCCACTGAGGTGTCCAGCGCGAGCAGCACCCGCGCCCGCATGATCGACGACGCCGGATGCACACCTGTCGTGGTCCACCGGATCAGCTCTTCACGATCCCTCGCCGACAATGTGACCGGCCGTTTCAACTGGGAGGCCATGACCCAACAGCCTCCCAGTCACATACATCAAAACTAAGCAGCGACACACTACTAGTGCGGTGACCACGAACCTTTGCCGCGTTTCCCGGCGGTCAGACGGGTGCGTCGTGGGGCCGGTCCGCGAGGTGCCCTGCTGAGCGTCGGGAAACACGGTGAAGATTGTGGTCACCGCACTAGCTGCCGAACTCTCCCAACAGGACCGCGGGTCAACGTCGTTCAGCCAGTCCGTGACGTCGTACATGATGGGAAGCCGGCTTCGGCGGCCGGCTCCACTCGTCGGTCCACTCCTTTCGGTTGCGGCCGGTAGCCTGAGCGGACCCAATGTCGGGCATCTGCTTGTGAGGTGTTTGCCGGGCAATTACGTTCGGGACAGTGGCAACGAGGTCTGTGCGGATCCAGGTGCTGGGTCCGACGCGGGCGTGGCACGACCGGGTGGAGATCCAGCTCGGCCCACCCGCCCGGCGAGCCGTGCTGGGGTTGCTCGTGCTGGCCGAGGGCGAGTCGGTGGCGACCGCCGAACTGGTCGACGCCCTGTGGGGGGAGCGGCCGCCGCGCAGTGCCGTGAACGTGCTGCAGACCCACGTCAAACACCTGAGGCGGCTGCTGGAACCCGGCCGCACGTCCCGGTCCAGCAGCGATGTCCTGCCGTTCGCCGGTGGCGGCTACGCGCTGAACCCGGAGGTCGTCGAGATCGACCTGCTCACGTTCCGCCGGCTCGTCGCGGGGGTGAACGACCGCGAGGACGACCCGGAACGGGTGGCGGCCGGGTTGGGGGAGGCGCTGGGGTTGTGGCGGGGCAGGCCGCTCGCCGACCTGCCGGTGCTCGCGGCGCACCCGAAGGTCGTGGCGCTGGCCGCGAAGCACCGGGAAGTGCTTGCCCGGCACGGGGATGCCATGATCGCGATCGGGGCGGCGGCGGACGTGCTGCCCGACATCGCCGAGGCCGCCGCCGACCAGCCGCTGGACGAACCCGCGCAGGCGAGGCTGATCCGCGCCTACCACGCCGCCGGGCACCGGGCCAGGGCGTTCGAGGTCTACCACAAGGTGCGCGCGAGGCTGGTGGAGGAGCTCGGCGTCGATCCCGGACCGGAGCTGCGGGCCGCGCACGCGATTCTGTTGCGGGAGGACGACAACGATGTCAGCCCGCCGGTGCCGGTGCGCAGGGTGCTCGGGGTGCCGCGGCAGCTGCCCGCGCCTGCCTCCGGGTTCACCGGACGCACCGCCCAGCTGTCCACTTTGGATGCACTGCTGCCGGACGGCGGGATGGCGATCGCCGCGATCTCCGGCAGCGCGGGGGTCGGCAAGACGGCGCTGGCCGTGCACTGGGCGCACCGGGTCCGCGACCGGTTCCCCGACGGGCAGCTCTACGCGAACCTGCGCGGGCACACCGGGGGAGGTGCGGCCCCGCCGATCGAGGTGCTCGCCCAGTTCCTGTCCGCGTTGGACGTGCCCGCCGAACGGGTGCCGCTCGACGTGGGGGCGGCGTCGGCGATGTACCGGACGTTGACGACGGACCGCAGCGTGCTCGTCCTGCTGGACAACGCGGTCAGCCCGGACCAGGTCCGGCCGCTGCTGCCGGGGGGACCGCGGTGCCTGGTGGTGGTGACCGGCCGCGACCGGATGACCGGACTGGTCGCGATGGACGGTGCCCGCGCCGTGAAGCTCGACGTGCTGAGCCCGGACGACGCGCTGGAGCTGCTCGCGCGGGTGCTCGGGGCCGAGCGGATCCGCGCCGAACCCGTGGCGGCCGCGGAGTTCGCGAAGCTGTGCGCGTACCTCCCGCTGGCGTTGAGGATCGCCGCCGCGAACCTCGCCGACCGTCCCGGATACGGGATCGACGACTACGTCGACGAGCTGCGCGAGGGCAACGTGCTGTGGGCGCTCGCCGTGCCGGGGGACGAGCAGACGGCGGTGCGGGCGGCGTTCGACCTCTCCTACGCCGCGCTGCCGGAGCAGGCGCGCCGGCTCTTCCGGCTGCTGAGCCTCGTTCCCGGCACCGACGCGGGCACCGAGGCCGTGGCGGCGCTGGCCGGCACCGACCCCGGGCAGGCCACGCGGTTGCTGGACCGGCTCGCCGGCGCCCACCTCGTCGAGCTGCACGCGCCCGGCCGGCACAGCTTCCACGACCTGCTGCGCCGGTACGCGGCCGAGCGCACGATGGAGGAGGACACCGCGGCCGAACGGGAGTCCGCCCTGCGCCGGTTGTACGACTGGTACCTGAACGCGGTGGACGGTGCCGCACGGCAGCTCTACCCGCACATGCTGAGGTTGCCGACACCCGAGCTGACCGCCAGGACACCGGCCGGAGTCACCGGACCGGCCGAGGCGTCGGGCTGGCTCGACGCCGAACGCAACCTCGTCGCCGCGGTCGCGCCGCGAGCACCGCCCGTCCATGGCGTGGCTGCTCTCCGACGCGCTGCGGGGCTACTTCTGGATGTGCACGCCGGGTCGACTGGCTGGCGACCGCAGGCCGGTCTGGCCGCCGAGGAGGCGAGCCGCGAAGGCAGCGGCTGAGTCTCGCCGACCTGCACTACCGCCAGGGCCGCTACCGGGAGGCGGTCCGGCACTACACCCACGCACAGGTCGCCGCGGCAGCGGCTGGGCGTCAGGCCGCTCGCAACCTGGCGGCTCTACTGGCAGTCGGGACGGCTGGAGGCGGCCGCGACCCGGTTCCGCCGCTGCCTGGCCGTGAGCAGGAGCATCGGCCAGCCCGCCGGGGAGGCGGTCGCGCTCGGCAACCTCGGCCTCGTCCACTGGGAGCTGGGCAGGCTGACGCAGGCGGCCGAGCACTACGGCTCGGCCACCGCACGGACGCGATCACCTGCTACCGCCAGGCGCTCAACCTCGTCCGCAACCTCGGCGACCGCTACCCGGAGGCCGAGATCCTCCTCGGCCTGGCCGCCGTCACCGCCGACGCAGGCCAGGCCAGGCACGCGATCGCGCTCGCCGACCGCGCCGGATACGGTGCGCTGCACGGACAGGCGATGACCGTGCTCGCCGAGGTCCTGCTCGCGTCCGGGCACCACGACGAGGCCGCCGAGCTCGCCCGTCGTGCGCTGGACGTGCACCGCGAGACCGGCCAGCGCGACGCCGAGGCGCGGGCACTCGCCGTTCTGGAGCGGACCGGTTGACGATGACCTAGTCGACACCCTTGCGCTTGACCGCGCTGTCACCGTTGGGCCACACCGTGATGATGCCCCACGGGTTCACGCTGCCGTCCTGCCCGTCAGGCGTCTTGCAGGCGAACTGCCCCATGTTGAACCCGTTCCAAGCGCCGGGGTGGTCGGCGTCCCGCGTCTTCCCCTCCTCCGCGTTGGTGTCCCACACACACGTCTCACCATCCGCCGCGTTCGTGACATGGTGCGCGAGATCGGTGATCTCTCCCTCCACCACGCACCACGTCACGTGGTAGCGGTAGCTCCACCGGCCGCCATCGGAGAGCTCCACCGCCACGGACGTGAACGGCTGCGTCGGACACTCCAGCTCGTCGGCGGTGGCCGTCCCGGTCGTCGTCAGCGACAGTCCCACGGCGAGCACCGCCGCGAACCCCGCGCTCTTCTTGATGTTCATCGAGTCCCCCCTCGAAACCAAGTGCCCCCATCGTGTTCCTGCACCGGGGTGCCCGCAAGGTGCCGTCATGCGTAGTCCAACCTACGTCCAATGGACGTCCAGTCCGGGCAAATAGCTTGTGCCGCAACGGTTTCAACCAGGGGAGGACCGAATCATGAGAGCACGTCCGACAAGGGTCGCCGCCGCGACCGCGGTGGTGGTGTCGGTGGTCGCGGCCGTGGTCGCCGGCAGTGAGGGAAGTGGTGTCGCGCAGCCGTCGGGCCTGCGGGCGTACGGCATCTCGGCCGACGGCACGCTGATGGCGACGTTCACCACGGACCGGCCGCAGGTGCTGGACTGGGTGCGGGTGATCCAGGGCTTCTCCGGCGACACCGCCGCGATCGGCCTCGACCAGCGGGTGCAGGACGGGCTGACGTACCTGGTCGGCAACAGGGGCGGCATCTACCGGGTCACGATGAACCCGTTGACCCTCAAGAAGGTCTCGCAGCTGACCGTCGCCCTGCACGGCACCGACTTCGGGGTCGACTTCAACCCGGCCGCCGACCGCCTGCGGATCACCGGCGACGGCGGCCAGAACCTGCGGCACGACCTGAACACGCACACCACCGTCGCGGACACGATGCTGACCACTCCGCCCGCACCGGGTGCGACGCTCGGCGTCACGGCCGCCGCGTACACGAACAACGACCTCAACCCGGACACGGCCACCACGCTGTTCGACGTCGGCACCTCCACCGACCAGGTGCTGGTCCAGTCGCCCGCGAACAACGGGACGCTGGCACCGACCGGCAGGCTCGGCGTGGACGCCGCCCCCAACGCGGGCTTCGACATCTACACCACGCTCAACAACGGCAAGGCCGTCTCCTCGGCGGGCTTCGCGACGCTCGTCGGCCCGTCGGGCACCTCGACCCTGTACTCCGTCAACCTCCTCACCGGAGCGGCCACGAGCACCGGTCAGTTCCCACTGGCGATCACCGACATCGCCATCTCGCTGACCGGCAGCTGAGGCCTGCTCACCCCGAGCCCGTCCCGCTGCGGAGGGACGGGCTCGGCTCCTGCCGTCCAGTCGACGTCCAGTGCTGATCAATAGGTTGTGCCGCAAGGGTTCTCGGGCAGGGGAGGCATCAGATGCGGTCCAGGCTGTTCAGGAGAGGCATGGCGGCGGCGGTCGTGGCGGCGGCGGTGGCGACCGCTGTGATCGGCGGCGGCGCGAGCAGCACGGCCCAGCCGTCCGGCCTGCGCGCGTTCGGCATCACGGCCGACGGCAAGATCATGGCGACCTTCACGACCGACCGGCCGGGCGTGCTGGACTGGTTCCGCGAGATCCAGGGCCTGTCCGGCGACACGGCGGTCATCGGCCTGGACCACCGCGTGCAGAACGGCCTGCTGTACCTGGTGGGCAACCAGGGCGGTGTCTACACCGTGAAGACCCCGCCGCAGGTGGCGGACGTGGTCGTCACGAAGGTCTCGCAGCTGACCGTCCCGTTGTACGGCACGAACTTCGGCGTCGACTTCAACCCGGCGGTCGACCGCCTGCGGATCACCGGCGACACCGGCCAGAACCTGCGGCACAACCTCGGCGACCACACCACCACCGAGGACGCCTTCCTCAGCACCCCGCCGGCACTCGGTCCGGCCAGGGGCGTCACGGCCGCCGCGTACACCAACAACGACCTCAACCCGGACACCGCGACCACGTTGTTCGACATCGGCACCCTGACCGACGAGGTGCTCGTCCAGTCACCGGCCAACAACGGCCTGCTGACCGCCACCGGCAAGCTCACCGTCGACGCCGGCGCCAACGCCGGCTTCGACATCTACAGCACGTTGTCCGGTGGAAAGGCGACGGCGAGCACCGGGTTCGCCACCCTCGTCGCTTCTGATGGCAGTTCGTCGCTGTACGGCGTCAACCTGCTGACCGGCGCGGTGACGAGCATCGGCCGGTTCCCGATCCCGATCACGGACCTGGCGGTGTCGCTGACCGGGAGCTGACCGCGGGCTCCTGACTGTCCCACGGGTGCCGCCGCCCCCGTGGGACAGTGCCGAGCAGCAGTGGCCGGTCAGCCTCGTAGCAGGTAGCCGAGCAGCGCGCGGCGCTCGGCCGCGTTGTCCGGCCTGGGGTTGAACACCGCGTCGAGCAGGGGCAGCACCCTGTCACGGGCTTCACGGGTGCGCATGACCCGCTTCCACAGCCGCAGGTTGAGGTTGTAGCGCCATGTCGGGGTGGTCGCGAGGCGAAGGATGTTCGCGACGTTGCCTCGCGCTTTGGGCGGCAGTGCGTCCAGGTCCTCGGGTGTGGCGAGCAGCGATTCGGGCAGCACGTCGAGGCCGTGGGCGGTCATGAAGGTGAAGTCGGTGGGCCAGGCAGCCGCCCACAGGTAGTCGACCATCCGGCACCAGCCGCGCAGGAAGGTGACCTCCAGGTCTGGCCAGGGGTCGGTGTCGACGTCGGCGAGCACGTCGACGACCACGTCCAGGCACGTCTTGTGCGCCTTCCAGAGGGCCAGCCGCGCCGGCTCGAGGTCGGTGAGGTCACTCCCGCTCACCAGGCAGAAGTAGGCGCGCCAGTCCGTCACCGCCGGGGCGAGCTCGTGCGGGACGACCCCGTCCGTCACGTACCGGAACCGGGAGTGGCCCGGTGGGCCGGCGACCGGCAGGGCCGGCACCACCCCGGCGGCCACGGCGCCCAGCCAGGGGATGACGCTGAGCGTGTAGTTGCCGTAGCCCCACGGCGAGTCGGGGTCGATCCGCCCGTCTCGGCGGGAGCCGGCACCGAGCCGGTCGGTGCGGAACTGCCACTGGTGCTGGAACATCAGACCCCACAACGGGTTGTACCGGTTGTCGGTGCCGAACCGGCCGTCCCCGCCGGTGTTGTCGATCATCATCCGGTAAGCGGCCATCCGCTGCTCGAAGGAGAACGGGTCGAACGTCTCCTCCAGATCCCGCGCCATCGTCCAGACCGGGTACAGGTCCAGCGCCGCCAACTCGTCCGGATGAGCCATGACCGCAATCCTCCACGATGAGTTGCACACAGAGCCTGGCCAGCCCGAGCGCCAGTTGTAGCCCGGCCCGCCGCCGTGTGAAGCGTGACAGAGGGGAGCCGCGGTCGCCGTTCTGCGGCACACTGCGCCGCCGGTGTGGTGCGGCAACCGCGCCGGGAGCGACGAGGCCGGATCGGTGGTCCGAACCATCATTCGGGCAGATGACCTGAAGTGACGCAACCAAACCACTCCCTGCGGCCACTCTGTCACTGAGGGCAACATCGTCCCTGTGACGCAGAACCAAGGGGAGTTCGCGTTGAAGAAATCGATTCTCGCCGCCGGGCTCGTGGCCGCCGTGGGTGTCACCACGGCGGCAGCGCCCGCGGCCTCGGGGGAAACCACCGCACCGCAGCCGGTCAGCGCGGGCGGTCTGACGACAACGGTCACGCTGATCACGGGTGACCTCGTGCACGTGGCGAACGGGCAGGTGCGGACGCACGCCGCGAAAGGCCGTGAGGGCGTCCGCTTCCACCACCACACCGACGGGCGGGGCAACCTGCACGTCGTGCCGTTCGACGTCCAGCCGCAGATCTCGGCGGGCACGCTCGACCAGCGGCTCTTCGACGTCTCGCTGCTCACGCGGTCCGGCTACGACGACGCGAGCCGCGACACCATCCCGCTGATCGTCCAAGGCGGCGCGGGGTTGCGCTCGGCGGACGCGAAGTCGTTGCCCAGCATCAACGCCCACGCCGTCACCGCCGACAAGAAGGGCGGGTTCTGGTCGGCGGCGCGGACGGCCGGCGCGGCCAAGGTGTGGCTCGACGGCAGGATCACCGCCACGCTCGACCGCAGCGCCGCGCAGATCGGCGCACCGCAGGCGTGGCAGCAGGGATTCACCGGTTCCGGCACCACGGTCGCCGTGCTCGACACCGGCATCGACACCACGCACCCCGACCTGCAGGGTGCCGTGGTGGAGGAGAAGAACTTCACCCCGGCCGCCACCACCGACGACAAGTACGGCCACGGCACCCACGTCGCTTCGACGATCACCGGTGACGGCACGTACAAGGGCATCGCGCCGGACGCCAAGCTCGTCAACGGCAAGGTGCTCGACGACGGTGGCAGCGGCAGCGAGTCCGGCGTCATCGCGGGCATGGAATGGGCCGCCACCAGGGCCGAGGTCGTCAACATGAGCCTCGGTAGCAGCAGCCCCAGCGACGGCACCGACCTCATGTCGCAGGCCGTCAACCGGCTCACCGCCGAGCACGGCGCGTTGTTCGTGATCTCGGCGGGCAACTCCGGCGGCCCGGTCGCCTCCCCCGCGGCCGCTGACGCCGCGCTGACCGTCGGCGCGGTCGAGCGCGACGACCGGCTGGCGAATTTCTCCAGCCGAGGCCCGCGCCACGGTGACGGCGCCATCAAGCCGGACATCACCGCGCCCGGCGTGGACATCGTCGCGGCGAAGGCCCGCAACGGTGTCATCGGCACCCCGGTCGGACCGGACCACGTGGCCCTGTCCGGCACGTCGATGGCGGCACCGCACGTCGCGGGCGCCGCGGCGGTCCTCGCGGCGAAGAACCCCGCCTGGTCCCCGCTGGAGATCAAGACCGCGCTGATGCACAGCGCCAAGGCCCACGCCGACTCCAGCGTCTTCGACCAGGGCGCCGGACGTGTCGACGTGGCCCGCGCGGTCACCACGAGCCCGGTCGCCACCCCGGCCAGCCTCAGCTTCGGCACGGTTCGCTGGCCGCACGACAACAGCCAGCCGATCACCAAGAAGATCACCTACCGCAACACCGGCACCGAGCCGCTCACGCTCGACCTGACCGTCGCCGAGCAGAAGCCGGCGGCGACCGGCCTGTTCAGCGTGTCGCCGGCGAAGCTGACCGTGCCGGCAGGCGGCACCGCCGAGGCCTCGGTCACCGCCGACCCCCGCGTGGCGGGCCCGGTCGGCGGCTACGGCGCCGCGGTCATCGCCTCCGACGGCACCCGCGTGCCGATCGGTGTGCACAAGGAGCCGGAGAGCTACGACCTCACGTTCAACTACGTCGGCCACGACGGCAAACCAGCTGACGCGAGGAGCTACCTGCTGCTCGGCTTCGACGGCGGCACCGTCCTGCAAGGCAGTGCCCCGACCGGCACGGCGAAGCTCCGCGTGCCCAAAGGCCGCTACTTGGTGAGCACGTCCTTCGAAACGGTCACCACCGACCCGGACGCACGCCGCAAGCTCACCGCGGCGTACGAACCGTCCATCGAGGTCACGGGCGAAAAGACCGTCACCTTCGACGCCCGCACCGCGGCCGAACCGTCGATCACCGTCGACCGCCAGGAGGCCTCGCTGGCGAACGCGTCGCTGATCGTGCGGATGAGCGCCCCGGGGTTCGGGTACGGCAGCGGGTGGAGCATGCCCGATTGGAAGGACTTCTACGTCCACCCGTCCGCCACGTCGGACGCGGGCTTCGAGTGGTCCGCGAGCAGCGTGTTCGCCAGGAAGAACGCCGACGGCGGCTTCTCCGGCAGCCCGTACCAGTTCCACTCGCAGGCCGCGGGCGAGGACCGGCTGCCCGCCGCGATCAGGCACAGCGACCGCGAACGGGACATGGCCGAGGTCGACGCCACGCTGAAGGCCCGCATCCCCGGCTCGACCGGCAGCCGCAACGGCGGCGTCGACGGCCCGCTGCCGTTCAAGCTGACCGAGTTCTACACGCCCGGCGTGGCGTGGAGCCGGTGGATGACCGAGCAGGTCGACCCGAGCGCGCCGCCGAACTTCGTCGACGACGCGAGCCCGAAGACGTTCCGGCGTGGCGCCAAGAGCACCGAGCAGTGGAACACCGCCGTGTTCGGTCCGGCTTTCCCCGCAGTGCCGGCGGAGCGGGAGGGGGCGTGGGCCGGACGGGTGCGTGACCTGCTGTTCGTGAACGCGCAGGTGTTCGCCGACGGCACCGGCGAGCACACGACGTTCGACTTCGGCCGCAGCACCGGTGGCACCAGGCTGACCGCGAACGGCCAGGTCGTCGCCGAGTCCTCGGAGCCGGGCCGGCTGTCCACCCCGGTGCCCGCGGCGAAGAGCACCTACCAGCTGCACACCGAGGCCACCCGCGCCCCGCTGTCGTCGAAGGTGACGGCGGACTGGACGTTCACGTCCGAGTCCGTCGCGGGCGACCGGGTGAAGGTCCTGCCGTTGCTCGCGGTCCGGTTCAAGCCGTCGCTCGACGACCACAACCGGGCACGGGCGGGCAGCGTGCTCACGATCCCGGTGACCGTGCAGCGCAACGGTGCCAACGCCGACGTCACCGACGTCCGCACGCCGCAGGTCCAGGTCTCCTACGACGAGGGCAAGACCTGGCAGCGGACCGTCGTCTTCAAGTCGGGGCAGAGGTGGCTGCTCACGCTGCCACACCCGAAGAACGCGACATCGGTGTCGTTCAAGGCGAAGGTCAGCGACGCGCACGGGTCGGTCGAGCAGACGATCATCCAGGCCTACACGCTGAAATGACGCGCGTGGGCAGGAGCCGCCCGTCGATCTCGGCCACGTGGTCGTCGATCTTGACGTAGATGTGCGGTGAGAAGGGTGTTCAGGCCGGTCTGCACGGACCGGATTTGAACACCCTTCGTCTGTCTCCAGGTACCACCACCGCGCTGCCGGACGGAGTGCCGCTGATCGCCGTCACCGCTTGACGGGCCACCGTCCATACGCTTGTTCTCGCGCGGGGAACGGCCGGAAGACGTTGCCCGGGGTAGACGGGATCGTCTTCTTCGTCAGCGCCGGGAGCCGGAACAGGGGCCCGACGAGTCGGTCACAAAGCCCCGGCAGCAAACGGAACGCCGTGATGATGAATGGGTTGGTGGGGCCGACCGGCACCGAGACGTGCCGTCGCGGCCGGTCGGCCAGGCGGACGATCGCGGCGGCGACCCGGTCGGGCTCAAGACCGGTGGCCGGGTCGCGCGGCCGGTGTGGTTGGCGGCCTGGTCGTACACCGGCGTGTTGATGCTGCCAGGACCCACGATGCACACGTGCACCCCTGGTTCGTCACGGGTTTCCTGTTGCATGGTCCGCAGTACGGCGCGCTGTCCCCACTTGGCCGTGGCGTAGGCACCCATGTGCGGGACGGTGATCGATCCGAGCAGCGAGTTGACCCCGACGAACACGCCGGTGTGCTGGCGGCGCAGCACCGGCAGCACGGCCTGGGCGAGGTGGAGCGTGCCGTGGATCGCGGTGTCGACGACCGCGGTGAACACCTCCGCGGGCATCGTCTCCACGGTGCTGTAGCCCATCACCGTCGCGCTGTGCACCACGACGTCGATGCGGCCGTGCAGTTCCAGGGTCTTCGCGACGATCCGGCCGGCGCCACCGGGGTCGCTGATGTCGTCGACGATGACGTCCACCGCGGCGGCTCCGACCGCGCGGCAGGTCTTCTCCGCGGCGTCGAGGGCCTCGCCGCTGCGGGAGACCAGGACCACGGCGTCCTCGCGAGAGGCGAACGCCGTCGCGGCGGCCAGGCCGATCCCGCTGCTGGCACCCACCACGAGCACCACCTTGCCGGTCATGGGCTCAGCACGACCTTGATGCAGCCGTCGCTCTTGGCGCGGAACATCTCGTAGCCCCGCGCGGCCTCGGCGAGCGGGAGGCGGTGCGTGGTCAGGTCCAGGGTGCCGAGCGGTCGGCCGGGTCGAGCACGAGCGGCAGGATGTCGTCGGTCCAGCGGCGCACGTGGGCCTGGCCCATCCGCAGCTGGATGCCGCGGTCGAACATCTCCATCATGGGCATCGCGTCCAGTTCTCCGCCGTAGACACCGGAGACCGACACCGTGCCACCGCGCCGCACACCCTTGAGCGCGGCGTGCAGGGCGTCCAACCGGTCGACGGCCAGCTTGTCGACCACCTTCTGCGCCAGCGCGTCGGGCAGCAGTCCGGCAGCCTTCTGCGCCGTGGCCACGAGCCCTCCGCCGTGGGCCTCCATGCCGGCGGCGTCGATGGTGGCGTCCGGGCCGCGGCCGTCCACCATCTCGGTCAGCGCGGCGGCCACCTCGTCGGAGCCGCCGAAGTCGGCAAGATCGACAGGTTCGGCGCCGTGCCGTTCGGCCAGCGCGAGGCGTTCGGGCGCCCGGTCCACGCCGATCACGCGGCCGGCACCGAGGTGCCTGGCGATCCGCACGGCGAACTGCCCGACCGGGCCGAGCCGAGCACCGCCACGGTGCCGCCGGGTGGCACGTCGGCGTAGCGCACGGCCTGCCACGCGGTCGGCAGGATGTCGGACAGGAACAGGAACGCTCTTCGGGCGTGCCGTCCGGGACGACGATCGGCCCGAACTGGGCCTGCGGCACACGCAGATACTCGGCCTGGCCGCCGGGCACCGAACCGTAGAGCGAGGTGCAGCCGAACAGGCTCGCGCCCTTGCCCTCAGCGCGCACCTGCGTCGTCTCGCACTGCGCGAACAGCTCACGCTCACACATCCAGCAGTGACCGCAGGAGATGTTGAACGGCACCACGACCCGATCGCCCACCTTCAGGTGACCGCTCGCAGCCGAACCAACCTCCTCGACGACGCCCATCGTGGGGCCGTCGCGGCATCCACGGCAGGCCGCATCGTGCACCGCGGCGGCAACCGGAACCACCTCCGGCCGCTGGGCCTGGCGAGCTGGTTGCCGCCGCGTCGAGTGGTGTTCGCCCAGAGGAAGAACTTTTTCCACCAGCGGCGGCTGGACACCGTGGGCGCCCACCGCTCGCGCCCGCGCGGGAATCCCCACCCTGCAGTACGGCCCTGGCGACGTCAGGCTCGCGCACGGTCCGCAGGAACAGGTCCGCAGGAACAGGTCCGCATGAGCGAGGTCCTCACCGTCACCAGGGCGCTGGTACTCGCCACACTGCGCGCGGTCGGCGCGGAGTGATCGCCTGAACGCGCGAAGGTGGGCTGGTAGGACACGGCCACGACGATCGCCGCGATGGCGACCGTCGTGGCCGTGATCCCGATGACTTCTCGTGACCTCGTGCTTGCACCTCAACCGGTGAGGCGGCGGATCACTGCCCGAACGAGAACCAGTTGACGTTGACGAAGTCGGCCGGTTGCCCGCTCGTGAAGGTCAGGTAGACGTCCTGCTTGCCGGTCAGCGGTGACATGTTCGCGGGCACGGTGCGCCAACTCTGCCAGCCGCCGGTGTTGCCGACGGCGAACGAGCCGAGCACGGTGCCGGTGGGACTGCCGGTTCGGACCTCCACCAGGCCGCTCACGCCGCCGGCGGCGCCGCTGGCGACCCGTGCGGTGAACTGCCGGCCGGTGGCGGAGCCGAAGTCGACTCCCCGGAACAGCGCCCAGTTGCCGTTGCCGAGCCCGGCGATGTTCTGACCGCCGCCGGTGTCGGTCGTGGTCTCGGTGAACACGCCGCTCTGCCCGTCGAACGACTCCGCCTGGATGGACGCGAACGCGTTCCGGCCGCCGGGCGGGTTCGTGGTCGTCGTGGTGGTCGTGGTCGTCGTTGTGGTGGTCGTCGGCGATGTCGGGTTTACGCCGCCGCTGCCGGAGTCGGTGCCGCTGCCCGCCGGACCGCGCCACGCGGTCGAGGACGCCGGGACGGACAACGTCTGGCCGTCGGAGAAGCTCACCGTGGCCGTGGTGGTGCCGGGGTTGTAGGCCACGTAGGTCCGCGCGCCGTTCTTCGCCAGCACCGCGTACGTCGGGACGCTGGCGGTGACGGAGTGGTCGGGCGTGCCGTAGGTGTTCAGCGACGTGATCCAGTGGTAGGCGTGCGCCCTGGAGTCACCGGCCTCTGGTTCGAGGCCGCCGCCGTAGTTGGCGAGGGCCTGCGCCGGGTCGGCGATGGCGAGGAACTCGGTGATGACGTCCTTCCACTCCACCTCCGTGCCGCCGTTGGCCGCGCGCATCTCTGCGATGTTCTGCAAGATGTCGGCCTTCCACGCCCCGTGGTACAGCGAGCCACCGGTGATCGGCAGCATGTTGATGCCGTGGATCTCTTCGGGGTTTGCGGTCCACCACGTGCCGTACGTGCCACCGGCACCCCAGACGATGCCGACCGTGCCGTGGTTGAACCCTGCCGGGAAGACGGCGTTGTCCTTGTTGAACCAGTACTGGCCGATGGCGGCCTGCTGGGTCGTGTAGAGGTAGATGCCCGCGTCGCGCAGGGTGTTGTCGCCGGTCGCCTGGCCGAACAGCACGGCGGCGGTGGCGAACATCATCGACTCCGAGGAGGACTCCTCGTTGTTGCCGTGTGCGAAGCCGGCGTGGCCCGAGGCCCAGTTCTGTCCCGCGTACGCGTCGAACGAGCGCAGGAACGGGAACCGGCTTTCCGAGCGGTCGTAGTTGTTGGCGTCCTTGACGAGCATCTTGATCATGCCGCCGTAGCGGGCGTCGGACGCCCACGCCGGATCGTGCTGCGCCACGATCGCCGCGGCCAGGATGTAGTAGCCGTAGTGGAAGTGGTGGTCGTTCAGCTCGCGGTCGGACCCGAACGACGCCGGGTAGCCGATCAGCGTGTCCCAGGTCGAGTCGTAGGCGAAGTGCCTGCCTGCCTCGCCGGGGGTCGCGGTGAGCCAGTCGGTGAGACGGTCGCGGACCATCGCGATGAGCCGGTCGCGGCCCGCGGTGTAGCCGATCTGGTTCGCGATGCGGGCGAGGTTCGACAGCCGGTTGAGTGCTTTGCCGGTCCAGTAGGTGTCCGTCGCTCCCTTCCACGGGTCCGCGGCGTTGAGCTCGGCGTCGATCTCGTTGCGCAGCCTCGTGGTGTCGGCCTGCGACGAGAGCGGCAGCGCGGGCAGGACGCCGCTGAACGCCTGGCGCGTGGTGAACGAGCCGCCTTCGCGCAGCCGCATCTCGCCGCGCGGCGAGGTGTAGCGGTGCGCGGTCACCGCGTCGGTGGTGTTGAGCCACTGGTGGCGGTACAGCGCCTGGAGCGTGCCGGTCTGCGTGCCCTGCCTGGCCACCGTGGTCGCCGAGTAGGTCGCCGACGACTGCGCCGTGCCCGCGTTGTACGACCAAGACACCTTGGTGTCGGTGACGAACGAGAAGGCGTACTTCTGGAACAGCGCCAGTGCGTCGCGGGAGGGCAGCAGCGCGACGGAGAAGAAGGCCGCGGCCGAAGTCGCCTCGGATCCGGACACCGTCCAGGCCGACGGCGAGAACAGGGCGTACTCGTGGCCGTTGATCGTCACCCCGAGGACTCCGGGAGTGTTGCTCCACACGGTGGCGGCCGCGTTGAACGCGACGCGGGCGTTGCCGCCCGTCGCCTCGGCGTGGACGAACGGCAGGCCGTGGCCGATGGTGGCGCGCAGGGTGCGACCACCACCGGTCCACAGTGGACTGACGGTCCAGTCCGACCAGCCGTCGACGGCGACACCGGGTGCGTTGAGCCCGGCGACGCCGACGAACAGGTCGTCGCGGTGCAGCATCTCGTAGGCGGTGCCGTTGGAGACGACGGCCGCGGTGTTCGGGTACCCGACGCCGAGGCCTTGCGCCTGGGCGTGGAACGACATCGGGTGGGCGTACAGGTTCTCGCCGTACGGGTTGCCCGCGTAGCGCTGCCACACCAGGGACGACCACCACTCGTTGGTGGGCACCGGCTGGCCCGCCATGCGCGCGGTCACCTTCGGCGTCACGGGAGCGCCGTCAGAGTTGGACGGCCCGGCGGCACCCGCGGGCCGCTCGGTGGCGTAACTACCTGCTCCGACCGTGACCGCGTTTGCGGCTGGGGGGATTATCAGGGTGATCGCGGTGGCCGCGGCCACCGCGGCGGCGAACGCCGCCAGACGTGGTCGGGTCGAACGCACAGGAACCTCCAGCGGAGCGACAGGGACTCACACTGTGAGAGCGCTCTCACATTATCGATACGGTAAACCCCATGTGTCCGACTGTCCACGATTTGTTTCGTTCTTGCGTCTTGCCGCAAGAATCAGGACCACTCCGAAGGAAGGCTGTGCGAGTCGTGCGCGCCAGGCAGCGGTCACGCTCCGACCATCGGTGCGCAGGTTGGCCAATGGCCGTCCGGCCACAGCTCCACCGCGACCGTGACCACCACCGAGACCCCTCGGCCGTCGGGCCAGCTCCACCGCGTGCTGTTCATCAGCGTCTCCTCTTCGGTCGGGGTCGCATCAGAGGTAGACGGACTTGAGGTCCTGGTAGCCGGCAAGGCCCTCGGGTCCGAGTTCCCGGCCGATGCCACTGGCCTTGACCCCGCCGAACGGCGCGATCGGATCGGTCATGTACCGGTTGACGCCGAACGAGCCGGTCCGGACCCGGCGGGCGATCTCGAGGCCGTGCTCGGCGTCGCGGGTCCACACTGACCCGGCGAGGCCGAACTGGGAGTCGTTGGCCAGGCGGACGGCTTGCAGCTCGTCGTCGTAAGGGGTGATGACGAGCACCGGGCCGAAGATCTCCTCCTGAGCGATCACCTGCCTGTTGTCCACGTCCGCGAAGACGGTGGGCTCCACGTACCAGCCGCGGTCGAGGTGCGCGGGTCGGCCGCCCCCCACGGTCACCCGCGAGCCTTCGGCCCGGCCCTTGGCGATGTAGCCCTCCACGCGGTCGCGTTGCTGTTCGCTGACCAGGGGACCGACGTGGGTGTCGAGGTCGAGGGGGTCGCCGACGGTCAGCGAGGCTGCGAGCGCCGACACCGCCTCGACGACCTCGGCGTAGCGGCTGCGCGGCGCGAGGATCCGCGTGCTGGCGAAGCACGCCTGGCCGTTGTTCAGCAACGTCGCGGCGACGAACTCCTGCTGCACCGCCTTGGAGTCGAGATCGGCGTCCTCGAGCACGATGGCCGCGGACTTCCCGCCGAGCTCGAGGGTGACCGGCCGCAGCAGGCGTCCGCACGTCTCGGCGATCGCGCGGCCGGCCGAGCTGGAGCCGGTGAAGGCCACCTTGTCGACGCCGGGGTGCGCCACCAGATATGCGCCTACCTCGCGCCCCGCAGGAACGACGTTGACGACACCGTCCGGAACCCCGGCATCGGCGACTGCCTCGGCGAACAGCACCGCGTCGAGCGCGGTCTCCGGTGAGGGCTTCAGCACCACCGTCGCGCCGGCCGCGAGCGCCGGCGCGTACTTGCCCGACGCCAACGTCTGCGGGGCGTTCCACGGGGTGATCGCGGCGACCACGCCGACCGGCTCGCGCCGCACCACCGCCGGGCGGCCGAGCAACCCGTCGCGGCGCTCCTCCACCGGGACGCTGCAGGCGAGGTCGGCGTAGTAGCGCAGCAGCATGCTGGGCACCGCGCCCTCCAGACCCCGCGAGAGGGTCAGCGGCATGCCGTTCTCGCTGCTGATCAGTCGCGTGAGCTCATCGGCGCGGGCGTCGAGCGCGTCGGCGAGTCGGCGCAGCACCGCCGCCCGATCCGTGGGCGCCCACGTCGACCACCCGCACGGGTCGTCGAACGCGCGCCGCGCGGCCGCGACGGCGGCGTCCATGTCGGCCTCCCGGCCGAGCGGCGAGGTGCCGAGAACCTCCTCAGTGCTGGCGCTGGACACGGTGACGCGGTCAGGCGAGCTGGGCAGGACCCACTCACCGCCGATGAAGAACGTCTTCTGCTCTAGGGGCACCGAACCAGTGTGGGGAGCGCGATCCCATCAGCGGGAGTGGCCCGAAAGACATTTGACGTAACATTCGGGCCATGTCGCACCACGTCGTCGTCCTCGCCCTCGACGGCGTCAAGCCGTTCGACCTCGGTATCCCGGCCCAGGTGTTCGGGCACGCCCTCGACGCCGCCGGCGAGCCCCTGTACCGCGTGTCGACCTGCTCGATCGGCGGTCGGCCGGTGCGGACGAACCAGGACTTCACGGTGAGCGTCGCGCACGACGAGTCGGTTCTGGCCACCGCGGACACCGTCGTGGTCGCCACGCAGGACAGCCGTCGTGAGCACCCCGGGCCCGGCGGGCTCAGTGGCGAGCTGTCCGCCGTCCTGGCCGCGATTGCCCCGGAGACTCGAATAGTCAGCTTGTGCACGTCGGCGTTCGTGCTCGCCGCCGCAGGGTTGCTCGACGGGCAGGGCGCGACAACGCACTGGGCCCTGTGCGACGAGTTCGCCCATCGCTTCCCGCTCGTCGACGTGAACCGGAACGTCCTTTTCGTCGACAACGGACGCATCCTGACCTCGGCGGGCGCGGCGGCCGGCATCGACCTGTGCCTGCACCTCGTGCGGCGCGACCACGGTGCGGCGGTGGCCAACGCCGCGGCGCGGCGGTGCGTGGTCGCTCCGTGGCGCGAGGGGGGCCAGGCCCAGTTCGTCGAGATCCCTCTGCCTGACCATGCGGACAGCTCGACGACGGCCACCCGCCAGTGGGCGCTCGAGCGGCTGGCGGAACCACTGACCCTCGCTGACCTGGCCCGGCACGCACGGATGAGTGTGCGCACGTTCACCCGTCGATTCCGGGCCGAGGTGGGGCAGAGCCCCCAGCAGTGGGTGGCTCAACGGCGCGTGGACCACGCCCGCCAGCTCTTGGAGACCACGCAGCTCAGCGTCAGCGAGATTGCCCGTGCGACGGGTTTCGCTGATCCTGTGGTTCTGCGCAAGCATCTACGTTCCTGTGTGGGGCTTACACCGAACGCCTACCGCCTGGCGTACTCGTCCACGCGGCCGATGGCCGCGGCCGGGCTCGACAGGGTGTGACGGCGTCGGTCATCGCGCGTCGAGCTTGGCAGGGACCGGTTCAGCGCGTCGAGGACGAGGTCGACCTCGGCCAGGGAGTTGGCGGCGGATACCTGTAGTCGCAGCCGTGCCTTGCCGCGCGGACGATCGGGAACGCCGGGGCGGTGACGAACACCTCGTCCCGGCGGAGCGCCGCACCTCGGGTGACTGACGGTGTGCTGATCGTCGACGACACCGGGTTCCGGAACCGTGCCCGCCGGTGCTCGATGGCCGTCTGCGCAACCGTGAGAAAGCACGCCGCCTCTACGAACGCACTCGCTGACGTCTCGCGCTGGTGAATGCGCGTCCCCCACGAATCGGCATCGGTTTTTCGCTCGTGCAGATGCCCTGCAAACGGGCATGCGGAAAGCATTGGCGAAGGCGATGAACTCCAGGGCATCTCCTTGCGTTTGTCCGCTTCGGATGTTCGACCGCCACCCTCAACAGAGTGGTGGAAGCGCCTCCGCGGTTGACGGCGGCCGCGGAAAAGGCCGGGCCGCACCACAGCCGCCGGATTCGTGTGAGCGCTGAACTGATGAGGTCAGGCGATACGGGCTACGTGGGTTCTGCGGCGGTTCACCTGACGGCAACCGGGTGCAGCCAGCAAGCTACCGAACGGTTGCCGCTGCTCTGTCCCAAAGCTGGTGTGCGCTTGTCGCAGACGTCCATGGCGCGAGGGCACCGCGGGTGGAACGCACACCCGCTCGGCATCGTCCGAAGATCGGGCGGTGAGCCCGGGATGCCTGACAGCTCCCGCTTCTCTCCCTTCAACGCGGGAAACGATCGCAGCAAGCCGTCGCTGTAGGGGTGCAGAGGTGAGCGGTAGAGATCGGCCGACATCGCCTCCTCGACGACCTGGCCCGCGTACATGATCGCGATCCGGTCCGAGAACTCGGCCAGCAACGACAGGTCGTGAGTGATGAACACGACTGAGAACCCCAGCCGCTCGCGAAGCTCCACGAGCGTGCGCAGGATCTGCCGCTGCACCACCACGTCCAGCGCGGTGGTCGGTTCGTCCATGATCACCACTCGGGGTTCCAGCGCGAGCGCCATCGCGATCATCACCCGCTGCCGCATCCCGCCGGACAGCTGGTGCGGGTAGCTGTGCAGCCGGTCGGCCGCGATGCCGACCAGTTCCAGCAGTTCGCCTGCCCGGTCCTGCCGAGAACGCGGTGACGTCCTGGGCGAGTGCGCCTTGATCACGTCCACCAGCTGGGTGGAGATCCGCTGTACGGGGTTGAGCGAGTTGATCGCCCCCTGGAAGACGATGGCGATCTCCGCCCACCGCAGCCGCCGCAGGTCTGCGTCGCGGATTCGCAACAGGTCGACGGTGCTGCCGTCGTCGAGGTGATACGTCACCTCGCCACCGGCGACCACCCCCGGCGGTGGCAGCAGCCGGGTCATGCCGTAGGCCAGCGTGGACTTGCCACTGCCCGATTCTCCTGCCAGGCCGAGCACTTCGCCGCGGTGCAGCGTCAGATTCACGTCGCGGACCGCGCGCACCGACTCTGGGCCGACGCCGTAGTCGACGTTCAGTCCGCGCACTTCGAGAATGGGTTCCTTCATGACTTCTCCTTGGCGAGAACCGGGGTGAAGCCGACCCGCATCCGCACCCCGCGCATCGAGAACCGGGTGCGCAGGCGTGGGTTGACGTACTCGTCGATGCCGAAGTTGACCAGTGACAACGAGGTGCCGAGCAGTGCGATCGCGAGGCCGGCGGGGACGAACCACCACCACGCGCCCTGAGCGAGCGCCTGTTGTGACTGGGCCCAGTAGAGCACCGTGCCCCAGTTCCACCCGCCTGCGTCGGACACGCCGATGAACGCCAGTGTGATTTCGGAGACCACCGCGAACAGCACAGTGCCGACGAAACCGGACGCGATGACGGCCGTGAGGTTCGGCAGGATCTCGAACAGGATGATGCGCCACGTCGCCTCGCCGTTCGCCCTTGCCGCCTCCACGTAGTCGCGCTTGCGCAGCGACAACGTCTGCGCGCGCAACACCCGTGCGTTCCATGCCCACGACGTCAGCCCGATCACCAGCGCGATCGTGAGGTTGCTGGTCTGGGGCAGTGACGACGTGATGATGACGATCAACGGCAGGGCCGGGATCACCAGGAACACGTTCGACAGAGCGGAAAGGCCTTCCGCTGCCGACCCGCTGAGGTAGCCGGCGGTGATGCCGATCAGCACGGACAGCGCGGTCGCGACGATACCCGCGACCGCGCCCACGACCACGACGCTGCGCGTGCCGACCAGCACTTGGCTGAAGATGTCCTGGCCCAGGTGCGTGGTGCCGAACCAGTGCTCCGGCGACGGTGGTTGCAACAACGCGTTGCTGCGCGCGGACGGGTCGAATGGCGCGAGCCACGGGCCGACCACCGAGAGCACGGCGAACACTCCCAGCATCACCAAGCCGGTGAGCGCCTTGGGGTTGGTGCGCATCAACCCTCCCTGCGGGTGCGCGGGTCCAGCGCGAGGTAGGCGACGTCCGCGAGGAGGTTCGCCAGCAGCACGGACAGCGTGATGACGAGGAAGATGCCCTGCAGGAGCGGGTAGTCCTTGGCTCCGACGGCCTGGAACAGTTGCAGGCCGAGACCGGGGTAGGAGAACACGATCTCCACCAGCAGGGTGCCGCCGACGATGAACCCGAGCGCCAGGGCGAAGCCGGACACGTTGGGGAGCAGCGCGTTGCGGGCGGCGTAGGCGAGCATCACCCGTCGTTCGGAAAGTCCCTTGGCGTGCGCGACGGTGACGTAGTCGTCCGACGACACGGTCACCATCATGTTGCGCATGCTGAGGATCCAGCCGCTGATGGATGACACCAGGATCGTGAACCCTGGCAGCAGGGCGTGCTGGACGGTGCTACCGATGAACTGCCAGTCCCAGTTCGGCACCAGGCCGATCCCGTAGGCACCTGACGCGGGGAAGAAGCTGCCCGGACCGGTGAGCAGCGCGATGGCCACCAAACCGAGCCAGAAGTAGGGGATGGACGAGACGAACGTGGTGACCGGAATCAGCGTGTCCGCCCACGTGCCGCGCCGCCAGCCCACCACGGCGCCCGCCGCCGTCCCGAGCAGGAACCCGATCACCGTCGTGATGCCGACCAGCCCGACGGTCCACGGCAGCCCGTCGCCGATCACGTCCGACACCGGGCTCGGGAAGAACGTGAACGACATCCCGAGGTCGCCGCGGAAGAGCTGGCCGAGGTAGGAGAAGTACTGACTCGCCAGGCTCTCGTTCTTGTCCAAGCCGAAGAGGACGTAGAGCGACCTGACGGCCTCGCTCGTCATCTGCCCGCGCTGCTTGGTGATCAGCGCCTGCACCGGGTCGCCCGGGATCATCCTCGGCACGAAGAAGTTGATCGTGATCGCCGCCCACGCGGTGAGCAGGTAGAAGCCGATCCGCTTGAGGAGATAGCTCATGCCTCCTCCCGGTACAGCCAGCACGCCGCGAAGTGCCCGTCGCCGAGCTCGAACCGCGGTGGGCGGTCCGTGCGGCAGACGTCCATCGCGAACGGGCAGCGCGGGTGGAACCGGCAACCCGACGGCGGGTCGATCAGGGCCGGCGGCTCACCGGCGCCGCCGTCCTTCTCGTCCACCGCGGGCCGGTCCGGGTCCGGTGCCGACTCGATCAACAGCTGCGTGTACGGATGTGCCGGCCTCTGCGTGACGGTCTCGCTGGCACCGCCCTCGACCACCTGCCCGGCGTACATCACCACCGTCTCGTCGGCGAAGTAGCGAGCTGACGCGATGTCGTGCGTGATGTAGAGGATCGACAAGTGCAGCCGTTCCTTCAAGTCGCGCAACAGGTTCAGCACACCCAGCCGGATCGAGACGTCCAACATGGACACCGGCTCGTCCGCCAGCAGCACCTCGGGACTCGCCGCCAGCGCTCGCGCGATCGCGACGCGTTGCCGCTGACCGCCGGAAAGCTCGTGCGGGTATCTGTCGAGGTAGCGCTGCGCGGGCGTCAGGTGCACGCGGGTCAGCAGCTCCGCGAGCGACGTCTCCAGGTCGTCGCCGCGGTTGCCGTGGATGGTGAGCGCTCTGGTCAGGTGGTAACGAATGCTGTGCACGGGGTTGAGGGAGGCGAACGGGTCCTGGAAGATCATCTGAACGCGCCGGCAATATGCGCGGAATCGCCGCCCGCGCGTCAGGCCCCGCTGCACGGCGACCACCTGGCCGTGCAGCCGGATCTCACCGGATGACAGCGGGTACAGCTGTGCAAGCAGGCGCGCGACTGTCGACTTGCCCGACCCCGACTCGCCGACGAGCGCGGTGACGCTGCCCTTGCGCAGCTGAAGCGACACTCCCTCGACCGCGCGCACCGCTTTCTTCGTTCGTGACAACGGCGTTCTGATGGGGAAGTACTTGGTGAGGCCGTCGGCCTCCAGAACGATCTCGACGGAGACCGGCCTGGAGACCGCCGGAGCTGCTTCGGCCGTCACGAGGAAGGCCTCAGCTTCATGACGATGTCGAGTGCGTTCTCCAGCGTCGGTTGCGCAGGTGCGTACTGGTCCTGCTCACTCGGCCAGCCCACCCAGTTCTTGGTGCTGTACTGGCCTCCGCCGTTGGCCGCCGAGGTGATGATGACCGGCATGTCCTGGACGAAGATCTTCTGCAGCTCCTGCAACGCCGCGGTGCGAACCGACTCGTCGGCGGCGTTGGAGAAGTCGTCCAATGCCTTGGTGGCGGCCGGGTTCTCGTAGCGGCCGTAGTTGCCGTTCACGCCGGACTGTCCGATCGGCTTGTACAACGCGCCATCCATGATGGACTGGTAGATGTCATAGAGTGTCAGGCCGTTGTTCGTCCAGTGCATCGCGGCGCCGAAGTCGCCGGTGTCGAGCGCTTTGGTCCACGCGTCGGCGTTCTGCAGGTTCACCGTTGCCGCGATGCCGATCTTGGCGAAGTTGTCTTTGATGATCTCCAGGTCGGTGACGTAGTCCGACCAGCCGGTGGGAACGGTCAGTGTGATCGTGACCGGCTGACCGTCCTTGCCCTTCAGGGTGGTGCCGTCGAAGGTGTAGCCGGCCTCGGTCAGCGCCTTCTTCGCGCCCTCGACGTCGACGGTCACCTTCTTGTCCTTGAACTGCGGCGCGATGAAGGACTCACCGGCGGGAGTGGGGATGCCGGTGATGTTGTCCACCTTGGGGTAGAAGTAGCCTGCCTCGCCCTGGGTGAAGATGTCGTCGCGGTTGACCACCATGTTCGCCGCACGCCGCAGTGCGGGGTCGTCCCACGGCTTGGCCTTGGTGTTGAACCACAGCCCGTGGACACCGAGCACAGGCGGGAACCACAGCTTGTGGTTCTGCGGGTCCTTGCTGGTGTACGCGGCCTGGTAGTTGGGGATGAACACGAAGCTCCACTCGGCGGCGCCGGTGGCGAGCGCGTTGGTCTGCGCGTTGTTGTCACTGTAGGAGGTGTAGCGCAGCTCCTTGACCTTCGGGAGCTCCTGCCAGTACTTGTCCCTGATCGACAGCGTCACCGCTTGCGGCGTGAAGGACTTCAGCGTGTACGGGCCGCTGCCGATCGGTTGCTTCAGCGTCTCGGTCGTCGGGTTGGCGAAGGTCGACCACTGGTGCTTGGGCACCACGAACTGTTCGAGGATCTTCTTCTGGTTGACGTACTGCGACTTCGGGAAGCCGACGGTGACCTCGTTGCCGGAGAAGGAGATGTCCCGGTATGGCACACCTTCGATGTTCAGCCCGGGGTTGTTCTTGAGCAGTTCGAAGGTGTACGCCACGTCCTCGGCCGACAGCGGCTTGCCGTCGGACCACGTCACGCCGTCACGGATGGTGAGAGACAGCTTGTGGAAGTTGTCCGACCAGGTGAACTTCGTTGCCAGCCAGGGCTTCGGCTGATCGGTCACCTTGACTTCGTTGACCATGGCAAGCGGTTCGAAGAGCAACCGCCGATAGCCGAGGGACGAGGACGCCGACGAGTTGAGGAACGGGTTGTTGTTCTCCGTTTGCGGTCCGTTCGGCATGCCCACGTTCAGCACACCGGCGGAGTTGCCGGCACTACCTGGGTTGGTGGCCGAACAGGCACCGGTGAACGCCAGGGCGGTCGCGGTGACGGCAGCGCAAACACGCCTCATTCTCATGGAAACTCCTTGTTCTCCAACGGAAGCGAGAAGAATCAAGTGAGCGCTGAAGCGAAGTGACCGCGCGTGCCATCGCGGGTGAGGCCTGGGAAGCCCTCTGGTCGCCGTAGAGTAGACGCCTGTCCTCGTCGGCAAGTCAATAACGAAGAGGTCACGAACCGAGGCTTATTTTTAGCCTCGAAGTAACCTCGGTGCTCATGGTGCGTGCTCGAGCGACCGTGCGGGACCTCCGTCGACAGAACCGGTCGGTGCTGTTGACCGCGCTCTTCCTGGGCGGACCGCTGAGCCGTCTGCAGCTCAGCGCCGGCACCGGGTTGAGCGCCGCGACAGCCAGCACGATCACCGGCGAACTGCTGGAGGAAGGCCTGGTCACCGAGGCCGGCTCGGTCGAGTCGGACGGCGGCAGACCACGTGTGCTGCTGCGGGTCAACCCGGCGTTCGGGCACGTCATCGGCGTCGACGTCGGAGAGACGGGGATCAAGGTCGAGCTGTTCGACCTCGCCATGACCAAGCTGTCCGCTGTGGATCTGCCGCTCACGCTGGTGGAGCCGGGCCCGGTCAGCAGTCTGATCGCGTCGGGGATCGGTGAGGTCCTGTCCACGGCCGGCGTCGCGGCGTCCTCGGTGCTCGGTGTCGGGATCGGAGTGCCCGGCACTGTCGAGCAAGGAACATCGGCGGTCGTGCACGCGCAAACCATCGGCTGGGACGCGGTACCGCTCGAAAGGATGATCCGCTCGGCCGGGGTCGAACCGCCGCTGTTCGTGGAGAACGGCGCGAAGACCCAGGGGCAGGCGGAGATGTGGTTCGGCGCCGGGCGCGGCGCTGACCACGCGGTGATCGCACTGGTCGGTTCGGGCGTCGGGGTGGCGGTGGTGTCCGGTGGCGTGGTGCAACGGGGAGCGACCAGCAACGCGGGGGAGTGGGGCCACACCACGATCGCCTACGGTGGACGGCAGTGCCGGTGCGGGGCATGCGGGTGCCTGGAGGCGTACGCCGGCGCGGAGGCCATGCTCGGCCGCTACCGGGAAGCGTTGGGCTGCCATGGTCCGGTGCTGGACGAGCAGTCCGCTTTGGAGGATCTGCTGTCGTCACGGTCTGCCGTCGCCCGCCGGGTGGTGGCGGAGTCCGTGGGCTATCTGGGCGCCGGGATCGCGAACCTGGTGAACCTCTTCAACCCCGAACGCGTCGTTCTCGGTGGCTGGGCAGGACTCGCGCTCGGTGCGAAGAAGCTGGACGAGATCGTCGGCCGGGCACGCCCTGCGTCATCCATTCGGCCGAGTCCGCATCGAACTCGGCCTGACCGGTCCTGACGCGGTGGCGGTCGGCGCAGCGACGCTGCCCCTCGCTGTGCTGCTGGAGACGGGTGTCGACCCCCGATCCGTCCGCGCTGTCGTGTGAGAAGGGACCTTCCGCCTCATTGACACCGGCGTCCTCCACCCCGACTCTTTGGAGAGCGCTCTCCGAGGAGGTTCAGGTGCCCGACGACGACGAGCTGGTCCGCCTGGTCGGCAAGCTCGACCTGCGAGCCAAGGTGCGGCTGCTGTCGGGAGAGTCGGTGTGGCGCAGTTGCGCCGAGCCTGCCATCGGCCTGCGCGCCCTGACGTTCTCCGACGGCCCGGCGGGCGTGCGAGGTCCAGGTTGGGATGAACGCCGCACGTCACTGGCCTTGCCGTCGCCGACGGCGCTGGCCGCGACCTGGGACGAGATCCTGGTGGGAAGGCTGGGCGGGCTGCTGGCGGCCGAGGCCCGGCGCAAGGGTGTGGACGTGCTTCTGGCGCCGGTGCTCAACCTGCACCGCACGCCGTACGGAGGACGGCACTTCGAGTGCTTCTCCGAGGACCCGCTGCTCACCGCCAGACTCGGCGTCGCCTACGTACGGGGGGTGCAGGCCGGGGGTGTCGCGGCCGCCCCGAAGCACTTCGTCGCCAACGAGACCGAGACCGATCGGCTGACCCACGACGTCGAGCTCGGCGAACGGACTCTCCGCGAGCTCTACCTGGCTCCGTTCGAGGCGGTGGTGCAGGCCGGCGCGTGGGCGGTGATGTCGGCCTACAACAGCGTGAACGGCCATTCGATGTCGGAGAACCCGCTGCTCACCACACCTCTGAAGGACGAGTGGAGTTTCGACGGGCTGGTGGTGTCCGACTGGGGCGCGGTGCGCTCGACGGTCGCGGCGGCGGAGGCCGGACAGGACCTCTCGATGCCGGGTCCGTGGGGCCCGTGGGGTGATCGGCTGGTTGACGCGGTCGAAGCGGGGGAGGTGGCGGTGACCGCGGTCGACGAGAAGGTGCTCAGGCTGCTGCGACTGGCCGCGCGGGTCGGGGCGCTGGAGGGTCTGGACGGGAATGAGATGAGCGGGCACCGAAGCTCGGCGGACGCAGAGGCCCAGGCAGGTGCACCTACCGAGTCGCTGGCCGGAAGAGGTGGGACTTCCGACGCGGACGCCGCCCTGCTGCGTGAAGCGGCGTCCGCGAGCACTGTTCTCCTGCGCAACAACGGGATCCTCCCTCTTCCCGCCGCCTGCCGGATCGCGTTGCTCGGCACCGGTGCCACCGCACCGCGCGTGCAGGGCGGGGGCAGCTCCGGCCTCTACCCGGCGGCCGCGAGCTCGCTGTTCACCGCTCTCTCGGCTGTCACGGAGGTGGAACACCTCTCCGGCGTCCGCATTCACGACCGCCCGACCCCGGTAGATGCCCCGGTGCTGGTGCGCGTGCTCGGTGCCGCCGACGCGGTGCTGTTCCGCGAGCACCGCCTGACCGGCCGCATCCTGGAGACCGAGGAGGTGCCCGGTGCCGAGGTCCTCGAGATCAGCAGCGCCCTGCACGTCACGAACACCGGCCTGTGGCGGCTCGCTGTCGCGGGCTACGGTCGTCTCACCCTCGACGTCGACGGTGTCCGTGTGGTCGACGTCGTGCAGCCCGTCGACACCGACGACCCAGCCGTGAAGCACCTCCGTCCGCCTCACCACGTCGCCGAGGTGCGGCTCACCGAGGGAACCGAGGTCGAGCTGGTCGCTCGGCGTGAGCTGGGCGAGGACAGCGGAATGGCCTCGGTGCTGGCCGCTGACCCGCCGCCGGCGTGCCCGCCGGAGGACTTCGCTGCCGCAGTCGAGGCAGCACGCCGGTGCGATGCCGCCGTGGTCGTGGTCAGCACCACCGATTCGATCGAGAGCGAAGGGTGCGATCGGCACACGCTGAAGTTGCCTGGTGAGCAGGACGCGTTGGTGAGCGCGGTGTGCCAGGCGAACCCGAACACCGTTGTGGTGGTCAACTCGGGTGGTCCGGTGCTACTGCCGTGGCGAGAGGACGCCGCCGCTGTGCTGGTGACGTGGTTTCCCGGTCAGGAAGGCGGCAACGGACTCGCGGACGTGCTCCTCGGTGATCGAGAACCAGGCGGCCGGTTGCCGACGACGTGGCCAGGATCGGAAAGCGATGTTCCAATCCACGACTTCCTGCCCGAGGCGGGATCACTGCGCTACCGCGAAGGTCTCGACATCGGGTACCGCGCGTGGGCCGCGAACCACACTCCGCCTGCGTACTGGTTCGGCCACGGCCTCGGCTACACCACCTGGGACTACGAGGAAGCGCGCGTCGAGCGCAACGAGGTCCGGGTGAGGCTGCGCAACACAGGCGAGCGTCGTGGACGTGAGGTGGTACAGGTCTACCTGTCACGACCGGACAGCGCCGTCGCGAGGCCCGAGCGGTGGCTGGCCGGCTTCGCGGTCGTCACCGCCGGACCGGGAGAGACGGCCGAAGCCGTGATCGAAGTGCCGGAGCGGGCGATCAGCCACTGGACGGGGAAGTGGCTGGTCGAGCCCGGTGCGTTCATCGTGCTCATCGGCCCGAACGCCGGTGACACACCCCTGTGCCTCAGGTCGGAGAACGCTCTCCAACCGTGGTAAAACGGATCATGACCAAGGGCACACCCACGCTCGAGGACGTCGCGCGGATCGCCGGAGTGTCCCGGGCGACCGTCTCGCGCGTCGTGAACGGCACCCGCAACGTCGACCCTGAGATTCAGCAGATGGTGCGCAGCGCGATCGAGCAGACCGGGTACACGCCCAATCGTGCAGCACGCTCGCTCGTCACCCGTCGAGCCGGGACGGTCGCACTGGTGATCTCTGGTGCGGGTGGGGGCTCGGACGTCTTCGTGGACCCGTTCTTCGGACGTGTCACGGCCGGCGTCGTCGACTTCCTGCGCACCCGAGGCGTCCACCCGGTGCTGATGCTCGCCGACTCCGACCACTCCAGAGCCGAGGTGGTGCAGTTCCTGCGGCAGGGCAGCGCGGACGGTGCGTTGTTGGTGACCACGCACGCCGCGGACCCGCTACCCGCCAAGCTGCTGGAGGCCGGCGTCCACGCCGTGCTCTACGCCCGGCCGGGGACGCCGATGCCGGTCAGCTACGTCGACCTCGACCACCAGGCGGGCGGCAGGCTCGCGGCCGCGCGACTGGTCGAGATCGGCTGCACGCACGTCGCCGCGATCTCGGGACCGCTGAACGTGTTCGCCAGCCAGGACAGGCTTAACGGCTTCCGGGAAGCCATGGCGCGCAACGGGTTCCCGTACGTCCCGATCGTCGAGGGCGGGTTCACCGCGGCCAGCGGCGAGGCGGCGATGACGCGTCTGCTCACCGAGTACCCCGAGGTGGACGGCGTGTTCGCGGCCAACGACCTGATGGCGCAAGGTGCCGTGGACGTGCTGCTGGAACACAAGCTGCGCATCCCCCAGGACGTGGCTGTAGTCGGGTTCGACGACAGCGCGCCCGCTCTGCTGTCCAGACCGCCGCTGACCACCATTCGCCAACCCGTCGAAGCCATGGCGGCGAAAATGGCCGAGCTCCTGCTCGCGAGCCTCGACTTCCCGGGACAACGCCCGAAATCCATCATCTTCGAACCGGAACTCGTCATCAGAGGCTCCGCGTGATTGACCTGCCCGACACCAGACGTTAATCTGCGGGAGAGCGCTCTCCCGGTGTCCGGTGCCACGGACACCACCGTCTCGGGCTCACTCGCCCCAACGTGTCAGGCAGGATCATGAGCTCTCCCCTGTCCAGGGCAGTCGCATCAGTGGCCGCAACCCTGTGTCTCGTGACCACGGCAACCGCGATCACCCATACCTCGGCCGCCGCCGCCGAGTGCGGCACCACGAACGTCGCCCTCAACAAGACGGCCACGGCGTCCTCCACGGAGAACGGCGGAACACCCGCCTCCGCTGCTGTCGACGGCAACGCGGGTACGCGCTGGTCGTCGCAGTTCTCCGACCCGCAGTGGCTGCAGGTCGACCTCGGCTCCAGCCAGCAGGTCTGCCGCGTCACCCTGAGCTGGGAGGGCGCGTACGGCAGGGCTTTCCAGGTGCAGGTGAGCGACAACGCCGCCGACTCCGGTTCGTGGCGCAGCGTCTACTCGACCACGACCGGAACCGGTGGCACGCAGGCGCTCGACGTCTCCGGGACCGGCCGGTACGTGCGGGTGCTGGGTACCCAGCGCGGCACCGGCTACGGCTATTCGTTGTGGGAGCTGAGCGTCAACGCCACCACCCCGGACACGCCCGGTGTGACGCCGACGGACCCGCGCAACCCGGACTTCGGGCCGAACGTGTACGTCTACGGGCCGGGCTCGTCGCAGGCGGAGATGCAGTCGCGCCTGGACGCGATCTCCGCGCAGATGAAGACGAACCAGTTCGGTCCGCAGCGCCACGCCGTGCTGTTCAAGCCCGGTTCGTACAACGCTGATGTGAACCTGCGGTTCTACACGCAGATCGTCGGTCTCGGCTTGATGCCGGACGACGTGAACATCAACGGCCACATCCGGGTCGAGGCCGACTGGTTGCAGCAGGGTGACGACCCGAACAACCTCGGCAACGCGACCCAGAACTTCTGGCGCGGCGCGGAGAACCTGTCGGTGACGCTGCCCGCGAACCAGATCGAGCGCTGGGCGGTCTCGCAGGCCACCGCGTACCGCCGGATGCACCTGCGCGGCCAGGCGCACCTGTGGAACGGCTACGACGGCTGGGCCAGCGGCGGCCTGATCGTGGACAGCAAGATCGACGGCGTGGTCGTCTCGGGGTCGCAGCAGCAGTTCCTGACCCGCAACAGCAACCTGGCGGGCGGCTGGTCTGGGTCGGTGTGGAACATGGTCTTCGCCGGCACCCAGGGCGCACCCGCGAACCACTTCCCGAACCCGTCGCACACGACCGTGGACACCTCGCCGGTGACGCGGGAGAAGCCGTACCTGTACTTCGACGGCTCCGGTGAGTACCGCGTCTTCGTGCCCGCGCTGCGCACCAATTCGCGCGGTACGAGCTGGGAGAACGGCAACCCGGGCACGTCGGTGTCGCTGGCGGACTTCTTCATCGTCAAGCCCGGCACCCCGGCCGCCACGATCAACGCGGCGCTGACGCAGGGCAAGCACCTGCTGCTCACGCCGGGCATCCACCAGCTCGACGACACGATCAGGGTGACCCGCCCGAACACCGTCGTGCTCGGGCTGGGGCTGGCGACGCTGACGCCCACCACGGGCAGGGCCGCGCTGACGACGTCCGATGTGGACGGTGTGAAGCTGGCCGGGTTCCTGGTCGACGCCGGCGTGCGGAACTCCCCGGTGCTGCTGGAGATCGGTGACTCCGGCGCCACCTCGCACGCGGCGAACCCGACCTCGTTGCACGACGTGTACCTGCGCGTCGGTGGCTCGCAGGCCGGCAAGGCGACGGTCAGCATGCGCGTCAACAGCCAGCACACGATCATCGACCACACCTGGGTGTGGCGCGCCGACCACGGCGAGGGCGTCAGCTGGACGGCGAACCCCGGCCAGAACGGCGTGGTCGTCAACGGCGACAACGTGATCGCGTACGGGTTGTTCGTCGAGCACTACCAGCAGCACAACCTGATCTGGAACGGCAACGGCGGCCGCGTCTACCTGTACCAGAACGAGCTGCCGTACGACCCGCCCAACCAGGCGGCGTGGATGAACGGCTCCAAGCGCGGCTGGGCGGGGTACAAGGTCTCGGACAACGTGACCACCCACCAGGCGTTCGGCGTCGGCGTGTACGCCTTCAACCAGGCCGATCCGAGCATCGTGACCGACAACGGCTTCGAGGCGCCGAACAGGCCGGGAGTCCGGTTCACCCACCTCGTCACCGTGTCACTCGGTGGCGTGGGCACCATCGCCAACGTCATCAACGGCGCCGGCGGAGCCGCAAATGCCACCAACCAGGTGCGTTACCTGGTGGCCTATCCGTGAGCGTGATCGGCGTGCTCTCCCGGGACACCGTGCCCGGCGAGAGCACGCCCGCTCTGGCGGGCATTGCCGACGAGGCGCACCGGATCGGCAGCGGGCTGATCCTGTGCGCCGACTTCGGCTTCGCGGGCGCGGAACACCTGGCCATGAGTGGCTGCGTGCTTCTGGATCAGACGGTCGACGAGCACGACCTGACCTTCCTCGCCGACCACGCGATCCCGTTCGTGTCGATCGGCCGGCGGGACTGTCCCGGCAGGCTGGTCCCGTACGTGGACATCGACTACGCCGCGGGTGTGCGCGGGCTCGTCGCGCGCGTCGCGGAGCTCGGCCATCAGCGAATCGTCTACTTAGGACTGACGCACGGAGCTGCCTCGGTGGAGCGCCAGCATGGTTTCCGCACTGCCGTCACTGCTCTGGGCTTGTATGGCGTCCACGTACCAGCGGTGTGGTTGAACCAGCTGCTGAGCATCGGCGTGACGGCGGTGATCACGGAACACCCCGACGACGCGGTCGCACTCATCGGTGCGGCGCGTCGCCGGGGTTTGTCCGTACCAGGGCATCTCTCGGTGCTGACGCTGGACACGCCTGAGCACGACGGCTTGGAGATCACCGGGATGCGTGTGCCGAGGCGGGAGACGGGCTGTCATGCTGTTCAGCTGCTCTCCAGCCGGTCACAGAGCGTGCCGCAGGAGCTGTTCGCATGCGAGTTCGTCGCGGGGGCGACCCTGGCAGGCCCTCTGGTCCTGCAGCAACGGAATGGCGAACGGCACGAAATTTAGTGCAAACAGTGGCCTCAACGCGAAACATCCCAGAGCGCGCGGACGCGCCCTGGGATGTTTGAGATCAACGTCAGCGTGATGACTTCACCGCGGCAACCGGTAGTCCGGTCCGAGCGCGGCACCCCTGTGTGGCTTGTACAGATCATATCCACGCGGGTCGCACTGCAGGCCACCGTTCACGCAGTGGCGGACCAGCGCGGCCTGGGTCGGCGCGTCCCAGGCGTTCATGAAGTCGTAGTGCCAGGTGTAGCCGCGGCCGCTGGACAGCCGGACGCGGGACATGTCACCGGACACCGGGAACGCCATCTTGAACTCCAGCATCGGCACCGCGACCGGGTGTGACGACGGGCAGACCAGACTCGCGCGGTCCGGGTAGGCCATGTGCGACTTGTGGTCCGCCGAGTCGAGGTCGCGGCCGTTCCAGCAGCTGGGGGCCTGGTACCGGATGTTGAGCTGGGTGCCGGGCGGGCACCAGGCGGGGATGTCGTAGTTGTGGAAGCTGTCGCCGCACTCCCAGCCCTCCACGGCGCCGGGGGCGGTGCGGAACTGCTCCTGGGTGGCGCTCGGGCTGCCGACCACGAACCGGATGCCCGGCGGGAACGGCACGACGTCCTGGTACTTCAGGATGCCCGACTTGTAGTAGATGACCTGCGGGAAGTCCGGCGGGATGAGCTGGTCGCCGTTGTAGACCGACGGGAACCAGTACGCGGACTTGTCGTCGGGCGTCTTGCAGTTGGTCTGGCCCGCTCGCAACGAGTCGGTGGTGGTGCGGGCGTTGGTGGTCGGGTTGCCGAGGAACGTGTGGAGGTGCGACGCGCCCGGCAGTCCCGGCAAGACGATCGGGTCGTCCGGGAGGTGGTGCGTGACCGAGCAGTTCGCCTGGAACTCGTGGTGCGTGACCAGGTCGTCCGCCTGAGCCGCGTTGGTCGCGACCACCACCACGGCCGCCACCAGAGCAGCTGTCATCGTCAACGCGCTGAGTTTTCTGGACACCAATGTCCTCCTGCCGATGTTGGTCCATCGACTGGGAGAGCGCTCTCCCAAGTAGAGTCCCCGCTGCGCCGGGGGGTGTCAAGAGGCTCGTTGACATCGCCGATTTCTGTTCGTAACATCCATCGGCAGGGCTGTGAGAGCGCTCTCCCGCATCTCGCCCGTCATTCAACCCTGCAGGAGACGCAATGTTTCGCCTCCGCTCAATCGGCACGGTGATAGCCGTGCTAGTGGGACTCGCAGTCGCTCCGAGCACGGTCAGCGCCGCGCCCTCGCTGCTGTCGCAAGGCAAACCCGTTACCGCCTCGTCCATCGAGGGGGAAGGAACCCCGGCCGCGGCGGCGGTCGACGGCAACTCCGGCACCCGCTGGGCGAGCGCGTGGAACGACCCGCAGTGGCTGCGCGTCGACCTCGGCGCCACATCGTCCGTGACCCGCGTCGAGCTCGACTGGGAGGCGGCCTACGCGACAGCGTTCGAGATCCAGGTTTCAGGCAACGGTGACTCGTGGACGCCGATTCACTCCGTCTCCGGTGGCACTGGTGGCAGGCAAGGTTTCGACGTGAGCGGTACCGGTCGCTACGTCCGCGTGCACTCGACTCAGCGCGCCAATGGCTATGGCGTCTCGTTGTGGGAGTTCCGAGTCTTCGGCGAGCAGGGCTTGAACCCGCAGCCCGGCACCGGCGTGCGCGTGACCGGGTCGCAGGGCAACTGGCAGCTCACCGTGGACGGCAACCCTTGGACGGTGAAGGGCCTGACCTGGGGCCCGCCGGCCGCGGATGCTGCGCGGTACATGCCGGAGCTGAAGTCGATGGGCGTGAACACGCTGCGCACCTGGGGTACCGACGCGAGCACACGTCCGCTGCTCGACGCGGCGGCAGCCAACGGCCTGCGCGTGATGAACGGCTTCTGGCTGCAGCCTGGTGGCGGTCCTGGCTCTGGCGGATGCGTGAACTATGTGACCGACACGCAGTACAAGGCGGACATGCTCGGTCAGATCCGGCAATGGGTCACGGCCTACAAGGACCACGCCGGTGTCCTGATGTGGAACGTGGGCAATGAGTCAATTTTGGGCTTGCAGAACTGCTACTCCGGCACTGAGCTGGAGAACCAGCGCGTCGCGTACGCGAAGTACGTCAACGAAGCAGCGCGCGCGATCCACGCCATCGACACAAACCACCCGGTGACCAACACGGACGCGTGGACCGGTGCTTGGGTCTACCTGAAGGCGCACGCACCGGACCTCGACCTCTACTCGGTCAACTCTTACGGCAACGTCTGCAAGGTCCGTCAGGACTGGATCGACGGCGGTCACACCAAGCCGTACATCCTCACCGAGGCGGGCCCGGCGGGGGAGTGGGAGGTGCCGAACGACGCCAACGGCGTGCCCGCGGAGCCGACTGACGTGCAGAAGCGCGACGGCTACACCCAAGCGTGGAACTGCATCGTCGGCCACAGGGGCGTTTCCTTCGGCGGCACGCTGTTCCACTACGGCACGGAGTACGACTTCGGCGCGGTCTGGTTCAACCTCACTCCCGCGGGCAAGAAGCGGCTCTCGTTCTACTCGGTGCAACGCGCGTTCGGCGGTGCCACCCCGTCGAACACCCCGCCGGTGATCTCCGCGATGAACCTGCCCCAGACCGTAGCGGCAGGCGCAGCGCTGGCGATCGACGTGGCGGCGAGCGACCCCGACGGGGACTCGATCGCCTGGTCGGCGGCGTTCAACAGCAAGTACATCGACAACAGCGGTGGTCTGGCAGGGGCGCCGGTCCAGGTCAACGGCAACCGGCTCACCGTCACCGCGCCGGACCGGCTGGGCGTGTGGAAGGTGTACGTCATGGCCGAGGACGGCCGGGGCAACATCGGCATCGAGACCCGCTCGGTCCGGGTCGTGGCGCCGCAGCCGTCCGGGGTGAACGTCGCCCAGGGCAAGTCCACAATTGCGTCGTCCTACCAACAGGTCGGCGACGGGGCGCCGTTCCCGCCGTCCAACGCGGTGGACGGCAACGCCGGCTCGCGCTGGGCCACCGACTGGGCCGATCCGCAGTGGATCCGGGTCGACCTCGGCGCGGTGACCACCTTCCAGCACGTGCAGCTGGTGTGGGAAGGCGCTTTCGGCCGTGCGTACGAGATCCAGGTGTCCGACGACGGCGACAGCTGGCGCCCGGTCTACGGCACAACCTCCGGCAACGGCGGTGTCGACTCCATCGACGTGACGGCAACCGGCCGTTACGTGCGCATGCATGCGACCCAGCGCGGTACGGGCTGGGGCTACTCGCTGTACGAGTTCGGCGTCTACCGCCGTTGATGTAGGCGAACGGCCGGGGATTGTCGTTTCCCCGGCCGTTCACGCAATGCGGTCGGCCAGGTCTGCACCACGTCGATCGCGTTGGTTCGAGCTGTCACCGGCCGCTGGTACAGGTAGAGGTAGTCGCTCAAAGCTCGCGAGACATCCCTGAAGCCGTTCCCGAACCTGTGTGGTGGGTTCGCGAGGTGGTGCGGGCGGCAGTGGCACGAGTTGTCCGGACCCACCTGACGGATTTCGTGGGCGCGGGTAGTCAGCCCGCTCGGGTCGAGGTGATGCTCCCGTCGACGGCGATCGTCGCGCCGTGCATGACGATGGTCGCTCCCGCCGACTTCCGCCGGGCGCTGTCGCACTTCTGCAGTGGCGTCGTCGTGGTCACCGCCGTGCACGACGGGACTTCCGTCGGCCTGACGTGCCAATCGTTAACCTCGTTGTCCATGGACCCGCCGCTGGTGTCCTTCGCCGTGACCAGGACGTCGAGCAGCTGGGCCCGCATCAAGGCGTCGAGCCGGTTCGCGGTCAACGTGAACCGCGCCGAGTGGGTTCCGCGGCGCGGTTCACGCCCGTCGGCCCTCCACAGAGGACTGCGGGAGATGGCCGGCGGTCACCTGTCCCGTCATCTCGTCATCCGAGACCGTCACGTCGAACCGCAGCGTCAAGGGGAACGGCACGGTGACCGCGGCATTCCAGGTCAGGTGATCACCGTCTGCGGTGCCGTCGATGAGCGGCACCGTCTCCCCGTGTGCGGTCGACGTACCTCCTAAGTCCGCGGTCATTCAGGCTCCGCGGCGCAACTGGCGGGGTCACCGCGGACGGTATCGTCGCGTCGTGACGTCACCAGCTCGTGTTCATGCCACGCCGACGTGGCCGGACCTGCCTGAAGCAGCCCGTGACGTGCTGATGGAAGTGCTGGTCCACGGGGCCATGTCCCGAGCCGAGATCGCCCCGCGGGTGCGCTTGTCGAGGCCGACCCTCACCCGCGCGGCCAGGGTGCTCGTCGGTCACGGCCTGCTGGCCGAGGGAGGCACCGAACTGCGCTCTTCCACCGGACGTCCCTCGGAGATCCTGCACGTCCGCGGCGAAGCACACCACTTCCTGGGCGTGAAGCTCACCGCCGACCACCTCTACGCCGCCGTCGTCGACCTGACCGCGACCGTGACCGACGCGGTCGAGCAGCCGTTGCGCTCCAACGAGCCCGCCGAGGTCGTCGCCCGGATCACCGAGCTCGCAGCCGAGCGGCCGTGGCTGACCGGGATCGGTGTCACGCTGGGCGGTGTCGTTCGCGACGGTGTGGTCGTCAACGCCGGCTTCTTGGGCTGGGAGGACGTGCCGCTCGCGGAGTCGGTGACCGGGGAGACCGGGCTGCCCGTCGCCGCCGACAACGACGTCCAGGCGTTGACCGCCGCCGAGCACTGGTTCGGGGCCGGCGCGGGCGTGGAGTCGATGGTGGTGATCACCATCGGTGCGGGCGTCGGCACCGGTCTGATCATCGACGGCAAACTCGTCCAGGGCGCACACCGCCTGCCGCCTCGCTTCGCCCACCTCCTCGTCGACCCAGGGGGACCGCAGTGCGGCTACGGTCATCGCGGCTGTGTCTCCAGCTACCTGATGAGCCACGTCATCGCGCGCCGAATCGACGGTTGCGCCACCTACGACGAGGCGGTCGAACGGGCACAGGCCGATGACCCCGATGCCTTGGAGGTCTTCGCTGAGGCCGGCTACGCACTCGGTGTCCTCATCGGACACGCGGCCAACTTCGTCGACCCGGCCAAGATCCTGCTCACCGGCGACGGCCTGCCCCTCTACGAGCTCGCCGAGGAACGAGTCCACGACGGCATCGAGGACACCTACGAGGACGACCCCGCTCTGATCGACCTGAACGTACAACCGTTCGACTTCGGCGAGTGGGCACGCGCCGCCGCCGTGCTCGCCATCAAGGCCGCGATCACCGGCACCACCTGATCGCACCGCCGGGGGAGCGGTGAAGGTGAGTCGACAGGCGGGTCCGTCGAATTCGACAGGTGTCGGCGGCAGTTGATTTCAGAGTGGTACTAACCCCTTGTTCGGGCCGGAAGTGGTGCGCTACGTTGCGAAAGCACCACGCCGGGCGGCCGAGAATCGCTCCACACCCGGTCATCCCGTGCACGAAGTCGGATGCCGGTCGATTCCTGTTCGTCTCCGGCCCCGCTCCACCGTGTCGACGACGACACGCCCCCTGGAGGCTCTCGTGGAGATCAACCGTCGCAACTTCCTGGAGCTGGGTGCGACCGGAATCGGCGTGGCGGGTCTGTCCGCGATGGGTGTGAGCGCGCTGGGCGTGCCCGCAGCCGGGGCCGCACCCACAGGTCCCGCCACCGAGACCCTGCTGCTGACCGGTTCCGACGCGGACAACACCGTCCCCTGGGACTTCCAGGTGACCGAAGGGCGCAACGCGGGAGTGTGGCGCACCATCCCGACGCCGTCGAACTGGGAGTGCCACGGTTTCGGCACCTACCAGTGGGGCTGGAACCTGCGGCCCGACGAGAAGGGCCTCTACCGGCGTCGTTTCACCCCGCCCTCGACGTGGTCGGGGCGGCGGGTCTTCGTGGTCTTCGACGGTTCGATGACCGACACCGAGGTGCGGATCAACGGCACCCTGGCCGGTCCGGTCCACCAGGGCGGGTTCTACCGGTTCCGCTACGACGTGACGTCGTTGCTGTGGTTGGGACAGGAGAACCTGCTGGAGGTGACGGTCAGCCGGGAGTCGGCGAACAACTCGGTCAACGACGCCGAGCGCCGGGGCGACTACTGGAACTTCAGCGGAATCTACCGGCCCGTGTCGCTCCAGGCGTTCCCCGCCTCGCGGATCGACAGGGTCGCGATCGACGCCAAGCACACCGGCGCGTTCCGGATGGAGGTGCACCTGGCGGGGGTGAGCGCGACCGGGCGTGTGGCAGGACAACTGCGGCGGCTCGACGGCACCGCGGTCGGCGGCCCGTTCTCGGCGGCGGTCTCGCCGGGTGCGACGACGGCGACGCTGACCACCTCGGTGCCTGCGCCTCAGGCCTGGACCGCGGAGTCACCGAACCTGTACCTGGTCGACGTGCAGCTCATCAACAGCGGCGGCACGCCCCTGCACGGGACGACCGCACGGTTCGGGTTCCGCACGATCGAGGTGCGCGCCGGTGACGGCGTGTACGTCAACGGGTCGAAGGTGATCCTCAAGGGCACCAACCGGCACACGTTCTGGCCGACTCTGGGACGCGCGTCCAGCCCGCGCCTGGCCCGGACGGACATCCTCCTGATGAAGGAGATGAACAACAACGCCGTGCGGATGTCGCACTACCCGCCGGACACGTTCTTCCTGGACCTGTGTGACGAGCTGGGCCTGTACGTGATCGACGAGCTGGCCGGGTGGCAGAAGAGCTACGACGAGAACGTGGGCGCGCCGCTGGTGGCCTCGATGGTGACCCGGGACGTCAACCACCCGTCGATCCTCATGTGGGCCAACGGCAACGAGGGTGGCTGGAACACCGCCCTGGACGACGACTACGCCCGCCACGACCCGCAGCGCCGCCCGGTGATCCACCCGTGGGCGACGTTCAGCGGTCTCAACACCGACCACTACGAGACCTACGACAGCACCCGGACGATCCTCAACGGTTCGGCGATCCACCTGCCGACCGAGTTCCTGCACGCGTTGTACGACGGTGGCGCAGGAGCCGGCCTGAACGACTACTGGGGGCTGCTGGGCGCAGGCGCGCGCCGGGCAGGCGGGTTCATCTGGGCGTTCGTGGACGAAGGGCTCCGCAGGGACGACAGGGGCGGCGCCATCGACACAACCGGCAACTCCGGCCCGGACGGCATCCTCGGCCCGTTTCGCGAGAAGGAAGCCTCCTTCCACACCATCCGAGACATCTGGTCCCCGGTCCAGCTCACCAATCCCGGCTACTACACCACCACCTTCCCCACGGGCTTCGACGGCCGGGTCAACGTCGTCAACCGCTACGACCACACCAACCTGCAGGGCTGCCGACTCAGCTGGCAGCTGCTCAGGCAGGCCGCACCGGGCACCTCGGGAACCACACCGACCGTGATCGCGCAGGGGACCGTCGCCGGGCCGAACACCGCTCCGGGAGCCACCGGCTCGGTCGCTCTCGGTCTGCCCGGCGCGTGGGCGGACGCCGACACGCTGAGGGTCGACGTCCTGGACCCCGCCGGCCGCACGGTCGGCACCTGGAGCTGGCGGATCAAGAAGGCGGCCGACTTCGCGCGCCGCATCGTGGTCCCGGGGCGGGGCACGACATCCGTCACGGAGGACAGCACCAGCGTGACCATGACCGCCAACGGCACGGCGGTCACGATCTCCAAGTCGTCCGGCAGGCTGTCCCGCGTCAACCGAAACGGGACCACCGTGTCGCTCACCAACGGCCCGGCCATGGCGGCAGGCTCGGCGACGCTGACCGGCCTCTCCCACTTCCGCGACGGCACCGGCCACATCGTGCACGCCACCTACAGCGGCGACCTGAACGAGGTGCGCTGGCGGCTGGACTCCACCGGGTGGGTGCGCCTGGAGTACCGCTACACCCGCACCGGACCGCTCGACTTCCTCGGCGTGAACCTCGACTACCCCGAGAACCGGGTACTGGGCATGACCTGGCTGGGGGACGGGCCCTACCGGGTCTGGAAGAACCGGATGCGCGGCGTGCACCACGGCGTGTGGAGCAAGGACTACAACCGCACCGCGACCGGAGCGGGCGCCTGGCAGTACCCGGAGTTCAAGGGCTATCACGCCAACACCTACTGGGCCGCGCTGCGCACCACCGAAGGCACCATCACCCTCGTCTCCGAGCAGGAGAACCTGTTCCTGCGGCTGTTCACCCCCGACGTCGGAGCCAGCCCGATGAGCGCCACCGCGCCCTTTCCCAGCGGCGGGATATCTCTGCTCGACGCCATCCCGGCCATCGGCAACAAGTTCCACACCGCAGACACCCTCGGCCCCGAAGGGCAGAAGTTCATGGCCGGCGGCCAGTACAACCGCACCGTCCACTTCCGATTCACCGCCTGACCCCGGCGCTCCTGCCGGTCGGCCGACGCCACCGCCTCCTGCCGCCCCGGCGGTACCTCGACGTTCCCATCGTCCCTTTCGCACGCCTTCGCGTTGATCTAAGGAGATCGCATGCGCGCCTTACGACGTACCGGCAGCGCTCTGCTCGCTGTTGTGCTCGCCCTACCGGCGTTGACCCTGATCGCAGCCCCGGCCGTCGCCGCGCCCGCTCCGCTCGTGGGCGTGGCGTCGGGCAGGTGCCTGGACGTGGTCGGAGCCTCCCAAGCCGTCGGTACGGCGGTGGACATCTGGGACTGCAACAGCCAGTCCAACCAGGCCTGGGACTTCTCCGCTTCCGGGGAGCTGCGGGTGTTCGGCGGCGCACGCTGCCTGGACGTGCCCAACCAGTCCACGACACCGGGCACCCGGCTGACGATCCACACCTGCACCGGCGGCACGAACCAGAAGTTCCGGCTCAACGCCAACGGCAGCATCACCGCCACTCAGTCCGGCCTCTGCCTGGACGTGCAGAACCAGGCCACCGCCAACGGCACGGCAGTGGTCACCTGGACCTGCAACGGCCAGTCGAACCAGGCGTTCAGGGTCGGCTCGACCGTGCCCGGTCCGCAGCCGTGCGCGACCAACCCGGTGAACCCGAACGCGTCCGCACAAGCACGCAAGTTGCTGTGCTACATCCAGTCGCAGTACGGCAACCACATCATCTCCGGTCAGCAGGAGTCCACCTGGATCGGCGGTCCGGACTACGAGATCAACCACATTCGGAACAACACCGGCAAACATCCGGCGATCCGGGCCTTGGACTTCGGTGACTCCAAGGATCTCGCACCGCGCGCCATCGCCTGGTGGAACGCGGGCGGCATCCCCATGATCGGCTACCACATGGGCGCGCCGACCAAGCCGGACACCTACGAAGGCACCCAGATGCAGGTGTCGATCAACGCGGTGCTCGCGCCCGGCACGGCAGAACACCAGTCGTTCATGCAACGGCTGGACCAGGCAGCGGCGATGCTCCAGCAGCTGGAGAACGCGGGCGCGGCGGTGATCTGGCGTCCCTTCCACGAAGCCGGTGGCACCTGGTTCTGGTGGAGCAAGGAAGGCGGCGGCCAGTACAACCGCCTGTGGAACTACATGTTCAACTACTTCACCCGCACCAAGGGCCTGGACAACCTCGTGTGGTTGCACGGTTACAACGGCCAGCCCCAGGCCTCGTTCTACCCTGGCAAGTCGGTCGTGGACATCGGTGGCGCGGACACCTACGCGGGCAACGGCAACTACGACCCGCTCACCGCGATGTACAACTCAGTGCGCAACATCGTCGGCTCCACCATTCCGATCGCGCTGCACGAGAACGGCCCCATTCCGGACCCGGACCGGCTGCAGTCCACCGGCACCCGCTGGGTCCTGTTCGGAACGTGGCACGGCAACCACCTGACGCAGGGCAACTCCATCGCCCACCTCCAGAAGGTCTACAACCACAGCTACGTCGTCACCCGTGACGAGCTGCCCAATCTTCGATAGCGGCACGACCGGCCGGTGTCGCCCGCCATCTCCACGGGTGACACCGGCCCGTCAGGGAATGACGCTGCCGCGGTGCGTGCGTTGTGAGCAGGGCAATCAGACCGCGTCCCGCAGCACACGGCCGCGGTCGAGGCGGCGAAGGCGGCTCGACAACGCACAACGACGTCTCGTCCGGTTCACCGCGGACGCCGCCCACGAACTGCGCAGTCCGCTGGCAACGATGTCGATCAGCCTCGAAGTCGCCCACACCTCAACGGCTACCGGCGACTTCCCGGTGATGTCGTCGGAAGCCTCCAGCCGCGTCACCGGGCGCAAGGTGCCGTCGAACAGGGCGGCCACGTTCTGCACGCCGTAGTACGACCGCTTCGTGCAGGTCGCCTTCAGGTCTGAGGTGGCCGCGACGAATCCCCTGGAGGATCAGGGCTTCGACTTCACCACCTCGGGCAACGGCGACCGGACCGTCACCGCGCGGGCGTTCGGGAAGAACGGCTCCGGCCAGCAGGCGGTCGCACTGTGGTTCGGCGGCGACCCCGCGCAGCAACCCCGTTACGACAACACGGGCAAGGAGATCGACATCGCCACTCGGCTCGACCGCGTGCCGGACGAGAACAGGGCCACCAAGTCCGTCACGGTGACCTTCCGCAACGCGACGATGAGCAACCCCCGCCTGGTCGACCTCACCACCGGCACCGTCCACCGCATCCCGCCGAGCGCCGTGTCCCGGCACGGCAGCTCCCTCACCATCACCGGTGTGCCGATCGGCAACACACCCGTCGTGGTCGCCGACCGCTCGATCACCGGCGGCTGACGGGCACGGCGGAGGTGGCCGACTCCTGTGTCGAGGCGTGCCGGTGCAACGCGGACCAGGAGTCGGCCCTCACCGGCGGTCGGGACCTGTCGAGCAGGGACAGGACTGGACCGCCGCCAGGCGCGGATGGGGAAGCCCGGCGAGGTGGCTCAGCCCGGAAGCAGACGCCACATGTGATCGGGAGTGCGGGTGTCGCTGAACTGCACGACCTGTGCGGAGTCCTGGTAGGACATGCCGTCCACGGCCAACACCTTCCCGGAGTGCTTGTTCTGCACACGCCACACGGTGTCCGTGTCGATCCGCAGGCGCCAGAGGTGGTCCGCGCTTCCGTTGTCGGCGAACTGGACCACGGGAGCGGAGTCCGCAGTGGACATCAAGTCGACGCCGAGCACCTTGCCGGAGTTGAGGTTGCGGATGCGGAAGCAGCCGTCAGCGTCGGGCAGGAACTGCCAGAGGTGGTCCCGGGTGCCGTTGTCGGCGAACTGGACGACGCGGGCGGAGTCGGCGGCGGACATGCGGTCGACGCCCAGAACCTTGGTCGAGTTGAGGTTCTGGATCTTCACGATCCCGTCCGGTATCGCCCGCCAGAGGTGGTCGCGGGTCCCGTTGTCGGCGAACTGCACCACTCGTGCGGAGTCCGCGGTGGACATCTGGTCGACGCCGAGCACCTTGCCGGAGTGCTCGTTGCGCAACCGGAACCAGCCGTCACCGTTGTCCAGGAGCTCCCACCGGTGGTCAGCGGTGCCGTTGTCGTCGAACTGCACGACCTGTGCGGAGTCGGCGGTGGACATCTGGTCGACGCCGAGCACCTTGCCGGAATGTTCGTTGCGCAGCTTGACCCGGCCGTTGCCCAGGTCGACCAGTCGCCACAGGTGGTCCGCGGTTCCGGTGTCGGCGAACTGCACCGCTCTCGCCGAGTTCGCGGTCGACATCCCGTCCACGGCCAGCACTTTGCCGCTGTTGAGGTTCTGCAGCCGGATCAGCACGCCGGGGGTGCCCCAGCCGCGCGAGCCACCGCTGCGCGGGAAGGTGGTGATGCGAAGCCTTGCCGCACCTGAAGGGATCAGTGTCGCTTGCCGCGCAACCGACGAGACCTGGACGGGACTGTCGCTGAGCGTGCCCACCACGTGTTCGCCGTCGGCACTCCAGTCAGGCACCTCGCGCACCCGCGCCGTGATCCGGACAGGGCTGTTGCCCGGTGCGAACGGGTCCGACGGGTTGCCGCCGCCGCTGACGGCGGTCAGCTGCGGGTCGGAGTCGAGTGCGACGTTCCACGCCGAGGCGGCTGTCACCTCCCACTCGGGCCAGTCGACCGTGCCCCCGTACCGGTTCCACCGCTCGTCGATGCGCAACGAGAAGGTGAGCGGGCCGCGCTCGACTGAGACCGCGTTGTGGTTGTCCTGCCACGTCCGCAGAACAGGTGACATCGGCAGGCGCAGGACGATGACGTCACCGGAGGACCACTGCCGGCGAATCGTGGAGAAGCCGGCCGACACAGGTGCCGGTTGGCCGTTCACGGTGGCCGACGCCGTGTGGCACCAGCCCGGGATTCGCAGGACCAGGGGGAAGGTCACCGGCCGAGCGGTCTCCAGCCGGAAGGTGATGACATCTCCGAACGGGTAGGTGGTCTCCTCGGTGATCGTGACCGGCTGACCACCCGCTACCTCTGCCGTCACCCGGCACGGGCCGTGATGCGCTGCCACCAGGCCACCGTCGTCGGTGGCCCACCACATCTCCTCCACGAAGTACGGCCAGCCCTGGCCGTAGTTGTGCGGACAGCAGCGGTACTCGTCGATGCCCGGCTTGTAGGCGAGCATCGGAAAGCCGTTCTGGAACTGCCTCCGACGTTTGACATCGTTGTCCAGGCGCACGCTGTTGGCGCTTGTGACGTAGTGGCTCACCTTCCCGGCCGGGTCGAGGGCCGCGGGCAGGAGGTTGAACGCCAGCTCCTCGGTGCGGTCGGCCCAGACCGGGTCGCCGGTGATGCGCCCGAGGAGCTCGTGGCTCCCCATGAACTCGACGATGCCGCACGTCTCGAAGCCTTGGCGTGGGTCGCCGAATCCGGGCCGCGCGTTCTCGTCACCGGCGAAACCGCCGCCCGGGAACTGGCCGTAGGTGCGCATGACGGTGTCGTAGACGCGATAAGTCGCGTTGCGGTGAGCGTCGTCTCCCGACAGCAGCCAGTACTGTGCGGGTTCGCGGAAACCCTGAGCGATGTTGACGTTGTGCAGCGTGGGCAGGGGGCCCGACCAGTCCGCGGACAGCCGGTGGATGCGGTGCGTCAGGTCCACCAGCAGCGGATCGCCGGTCCGGTTGTGCAGCCACGCGATCACGTCCAACGTGTCACCCCAGCGCGTCAGGCCCCAGCCGTCGGTGAACACCGCGTCCGGCTGACGGCTCATGAACGCGAAGAACCTCGTCAACGCCTGGTCGACTCGGCTGTCCCGGTGGTACTCGGCCCACGAGCGCAGTGCGTGCAGCATCGGCATGTGCGGCCAGAAGTCGGCATGCCCGTTGAGCGATGACCGCAGACCGCGGGGCCCGAAGAAGCCGTCGGCGGCCTGTGTGGCCAGTACACCTCCGACCCACCGCGCGGTGTCGTCGAGCACCCGCGCATCGCCGGTGACATAACCGAGATCACCGAATCCTCGCAGCCAGTACGGCAACTCCTCCCAGCCGCCGTTGTCCGGGTGCACCCATCCCGAGCGGTCGAAGCGCAGGAAGTGCGAAATCTGCTCGAGCCGGCCGTTCAGGCCGTTGAGCTGCTTGTCCAGTTCGGTGGCCAGCCACCCTCGAGCGGTCACCGCGCCTGGCGGCAGTCGCAGGTAGGCCGCTTTGCGGAAAGGAGCACGGTAGGAGCCGTACAGCGGTCCTCCAGCCGCATTGGACGCGCTGCCGAGCAAGGGGGTTGCGGTCGCGGCAAGTCCCGCCACCAAGATCGTTCTGCGCTGGATCGACATGACTCTCCTCGTGCGTCGTCGTCGACGGCGGAGCACTCTGCCACGTTTACAACGTTGTAATTCGGTCTTCGAAGTCTTCCTCGGTCGTGGCAGGAACAGGGGAGCGAGCACTCGGCGAGGGAGACCGGAACTCAGCTCGCCCGCTCTGCCCGCCATCCCCTTGCGGGCAGAGCCGGCGAACGCACGCCTCGCGCTGTCGCGGCTGGCGCCACCGTAACCACGATGTCATCGATGTCGCAATGCAGTTGCCTGCGTCGTCGCCGTACACGTTCTGCATGGGCGCGCACGGACCAAAGCCGTGTAGTCGTGGTGGCTGCCACGGCGGGTGCGATCAGCCGAAGGGGCGTGTTGGACAAGACACGAGTTGTGTCATCGGTTGACCGGTCCGAGTCGCCTGATGCAATTTGAGAGCGCTCTCATGTTCGTCGCCTCGGCAACGGTGCCGGTGGCGATCCTGCACGGACGAGGAGGAGAGCATGCGATCGACTCTGCCAAGAACGCGCCGGTGCCGACGCCCGCAGCACCTGGTTCCGGCTGATCAACGAGATCCTGAACGACAACAGGACGTCCTCGACGCGATTCGATTCTTCCCTGCCATGAGGAGCGAACGTGCATCCGACTACTTTCCACAAAAGAATCCTTGCTTTGACGACCATCGCATTCACCGTGCTGGCCGTCAGCCCTGCGGCTCAAGGCACCGCAGCCAGGGCGTTGACCGCCGGCGAGCAACGGTCGCTGGCCCAGCGGCCTGCGGTCGAAGCAGCCGAGGTCCTGTACGCCGCCACTCCCGCCCTGCCCGGTTATGCCGGGATCACGTTGACCGACACCGCGGTCAACCTGTGGTGGAAGGGAGCCGCTCCCCACGCGGCGACTGCGGCGGTACAACAGGCCACCCGGCACGCTCCGGTCCACATCCGGCCAGCCGCGCACAGCGAGGCCGAGCTCGACGACGCCACTACGCGGTTGCGGACCTGGCTGGGGCAGCGCGGCGAGTCCACCGCGGTCATCAAGAGCACCGGCGACGGCAGCGGTCTGGTCGTGTCCACCGACCTGGCAACCACGCGAACAAGCTCTGCCGAGGTTTCAGACATCGCGGGTGTTCCCGTCTCGGTGCGGTACGAAGAACAACTCGTGCCGGTATCGCGACAGGACGACAGTCCGCCGTGGAGCGGCGGTGCCCGCACCTGGAACCAGACCGCGAGCACCCTCTGCACATCGGGGTTCGGTGTTCGCAACGCGGCTGGCAGGCAGTTCGTCCTGACCGCCGAACACTGCGGCCAGATCGGCCATCGGATCGCCGACGGACGAGGTGAGTTCATCGGCAACACCAGCCACGGCCATGACGACCACGACATCGGACTGGTGCCGGCCAGTCAGGTCCGCGATCGCATGTACGTGGGTGGACGGGACAGCAACACCACCGAACACGTCGTCGGCTGGGGGCATGTCTTCGTCGGTCAGCACCTGTGCCAGAGCGGGGTGACCAGTGCGGAGCAGACCGGCGGTCCGGTGTGCGATCTGAAGGTGCTGTTCTTCTGGCAGGACAGGGAGGACCTCGTCGAGGTCGAGCAGCAGCAGGGCCAGCCCGGCGCCAGGGGTGGTGACAGCGGCGGCTCGGTGTACTCGCGCGTTTCCGGCGGCGTGCACGCCAACGGCACGGTCACCCGCGCTGCTGGGCCGCGTATGGCGTTCCAGGACTTCGCCACAGCCGCGCGTGACTTCGGAGTCGACATCCCGTGATCGCCTACGAGGGACGGGTTCTCCGCTGACGGGAACCCGTCCCTCGTCGTGACAGGCCTGGTTTTCGCTGCAGTTTCCTTGCTTCTCCGGGGCGATCTGTTTGAGCCCGTGCTTGGCGTGCTCCGAGCATCCGCGTCCCTTCAGCGACCCGCTGGTTCCGGTCGCAGCCCGTTGACGGGCACGGCGGCGTCCGCGGCGTCCGAGACCGCTTCAGCGGCCGCCTCGCTCGCCTGGGCGACGTCCTTCTCGGCCTGGGCGGCCGCGGCCTCTACGGAACTGTCGTGCCCGGTGGCGGCCGATCGCGGCAGCGCTGTGGAGAACGCCTTGGAGACGTCCTGCAGTGCGGTGGTGACCTCGCTCGGAATCACCCAGAACGTGTTACCTGGACCCTCCGCGAGCTTGGGCAGCATCTGCAGGTACTGGTAGGCGAGGAGCTTGGGGTCGGGATCGTTGCGGTGCACCGACTGGAAGACCTGGTCGATGGCGCGGGACTGGCCCTCCGCCTCGAGGATGGTGGCGGCCCGGTGTCCTTCGGCGCGCAACACGGCGGCCTGCTTGTCACCCTCGGCGGTGAGGATCTGAGACTGCCGCTGTCCTTCGGCGTTCAGGATCGCGGCGCGCTTGTCGCGTTCGGCCCGCATCTGCTTCTCCATCGCCTCCTTGATGCTCTGCGGCGGGTCGATGGCCTTGATCTCCACGCGGTTGACCCGCAGGCCCCACTTGCCGGTCGCGTCGTCGAGCACGCCGCGCAGCTGGTTGTTGATCGTGTCGCGTGAGGTGAGGGTCTTCTCCAGGTCCATGGACCCGACGACGTTGCGCAGGGTGGTGACGGTGAGCTGTTCGACCGCCTGCAGGAAGCTGGCGATCTCGTAGGCGGCGGCGCGGGGGTCGGTGACCTGGAAGTACAGCACCGTGTCGATCTGCACGACCAGGTTGTCCTCGGTGATCACCGGTTGCGGCTGGAACGAGACCACCTGCTCGCGCAGGTCGATGGGCGGGTAGACGCGGTCGATGTAGGGGATCACGAAGTTGAGGCCGGGTTTGAGGGTGCGCTGGTAGCGGCCCAGGCGTTCGACGTTGCGCGCTCGGGCCTGCGGCACGATGCGCACGGCGCGCAGGACGGTGAACGCCGCGAAGATCGCGAGCACGAGTCCGGCGACGAGCAGTGTGGACATGGCTCACTCCCGTGGGTAGACGACGGCGGTGCTGCCGTCGATGTGCAGAACGTCGACCGTGCTCCCGGCCGGGATGACGACGGACTCGTCGTACGGGCGAGCCGTCCAGTCCTCACCGCGCAGGCGCACCAGGCCCTCGTGGTCGTTCACTTCACTCAGCACGTAGGCCGAAGCGCCGACCAACGCGTCCACGCCGAACCGTTCCAGCCGCGGTTGCAGCATCATCCGGCGCGCCCAGGGCCTCACGAGCACCACGCCTGCGGCGGACACGACGCTGAACACCACGAGCTGACCGGTAACCGGCAGGCCGATCGCGGCCGATCCGGCCGTGGTGACCGCCGCGGCGCCGAGCAGGCCGAGTGCGGCCGTGAGCGTGAAGATCTCGGCGATGGCCAGTGCCAAACCGATGATCAGCCAGATGAGCCAGGGATCCATGGTGCGACCCTCCCTAGGTGGAGGTACGCCTCAAACGCATGACGTCTCCTCACCATCGTCGATCCGATTCCGCGTCGTGGACAGGCGTCCGCCCGGCCGGTTGGACCGCCGCTGTCTGCCGGTGCCCGGCAACCACAGGTGCGGCTGCGGGTCCGGGTCGTGGCCAGCCGAGCAGGCGCGCTCCGAGCACCGCCACCTGGAGCGTGAACGCCTGGGCTGGGTCGTCGGCGCGGTAGCCGGTCAGCTCACGGACGCGGTCGAGGCGGTAGGTGACCGTGCGCACGCCGATGCCGAGTGCCTGCGCGGTGGACGTCGTGACCCGCCCGCAAGCGAAGTAGGCGGCCAGTGTGTCCGTCAGCCGCCCAGCTCCTCCGCGCGCTCCGAGGAGTGGCTCGAGCACGGCGGTGACGAGCTCGCCGAGTGCGGCGCTGTCACGCTGGAGCACTTGGTAGACCAGGAGGTCCGCGGCCTTGACCAGCCGCTCGCCCAAGTCGAGTCGTTCGGCCAGGTCGAGGGCGTTGCGAGCCTGTTCGAACGACCGGACCGCGCCGCCAGGACCCGGCTGCGGCTGGCCGAGACCGACCCGCCACGAGGAGCTCCGTCCCACGACTTCGCCGACCTGACGGGCGAACTCCTCAGGCGCGCCATCCAGGTCATGCGGGACGACACACACCAGAAGGCCTTCACGGGCGGCCACGAGCACGTGGCGGGAGCTGAACCGGAGGCTCATGGCGGCCTGGACACGGCGGGTCGTCGTGCCCGAGTCGAGGAACGGCCGGGAGGCGGACGCCGCTGCGACCACGTTCGTGCCGCCGAGCTGCAACCCGTACCGCTCGGCGCGCTCCGCGAGCCGGCCTTGGTCCCGCCCGGTGAGCAGGCTGTCGATGAACTCGTGACGCAGTGACTCGTCGCGGCGCACGGTCCAGCGCTGGTTCTCCTCGTACCCCTTGGTCAGCTCACCGACCGCGTCCTCCGCTGCCTGGAACAACGCATCACCGATGCCTTTCAAGGCGTCAGCGCTCGCAACGGTGCCCATGTCGGTCACGGTGGCCCAGGTTCGGCCTGTCTCCCCGAGACACCCCTTGATCAGCTCGCGGAGCGGCATGCCGCGTTCTGCGGCGTCGGCACCGGCGTCGTGCAGGTCGCGCCGTTCCTTGGCCGAAAGCGGCCTCCTCGCCCGGCTGATCCCCTCGAGAGCCTGGACGAACACAGGAGGGTTCGCAGACATCGCCTTCGGCACCGGACCGGTGGATCGCCTGACCACGTGACCTCCATGGAACCCGCATCGAGTTCAACGCGAACCTTGGACGCCAACAGGACCCATGCACAGACACGCGTCCTGGTCACTCCACGCGGCCCTTGGAAGCGGACCAACACCACTCTCGCGTTGTCGTTCAACCGGAGTACCCGTGACCGGCCTGAATAACCGGCACCGTCGTCAGCTCGTGCTGGGCAAGGTCATGACGTGGGGGACAGGGGCACAGGATTGGCACAGTGCTCGGGCGTTACGGCCACGCCGCATCCCCGTGGTGCCGCATACTGGGCGGGTGGCGGATCGCGTCCGTAACGAGCTCAGCGGTGTCGCGATCTCCGGGTCGGTGGCGCAGGCCGGCTCGATCGACTCCGTCACGCTCGTGACGCAGGGTGTCTCAGCGGTTCCGGTGGACATGGTGGCCCGCGACCCGCGTCCGGTGTTCTCGAACACGCTCCACCAGCGGGTTCACCGGACGGGAGCGGTTGATCGGCCGGATCTACGACTTTCTCGCCGGCTCGCCCTGCGGTTATGTGTGGGTCGAGGCCGACGCCGGGCTGGGCAAGACCGCACTGGTCGCGCACCTGGCCCGCGAGCGTGACTGGATCTGCCACTTCTCCCGGTACACCGAGGGCCGGTCGGTCCGCGCCGGGTTGCAGAACCTCGCCGCGCAGCTGGTGGTGCGGCACGAACTGTGGAAGCTCGCGCCTGGCCGGTTGCTGCCCGACTGGATGTGCACGCCGGCCGGGTTCGAGCGGCTCCTGGTGGCGGCGGCGGACCAAGGCGACAAGGTGGTGCTGCTCGTCGACGTCGCGGACGAGGCGGAGACCGAGCCCGGCGCCCAGCCTTGGGGGCTACCGACTCACCTCCCAGCGGGCGTTTTCGTTGTCGGCACCTACCGCACCGGCAGTCCGCCCGCGCGCTGCGCGGCACCACGTGCCGTGCTGCGAGTGTCCGCTCAGGACGAGGACAACCTCCACGACATGCGCGCCCATTTACGCGAGCACGCACCGGCCGGTGTGCACGTCGAGGATCTCGCGGCGCGGTGCGGGGGCGTGTGGGTGTACCTGCGGTACGTGCTCGATGAGATCCGGCTCGGCTTGCGGCGCCCGGACGACCTCGGCGACCTGCCCGGCGACCTGCGCTCGTTCTACCTGGCCCACCTGGGCCGCTGGCGGGAGCACTACCACTGGCAGGGCACCGTGCTGCCGCTCGTGTCCACCCTTGCCGCCGCCGAAGAAGCGCTGCCGCTCGACAGCTCGCCGGCATGTCCGGGGCGGACCAGCGCATGGTGGAGCAGTGGTGCCTCGGCCGTCTCCGACCGTTCCTGACCGCCGTCCCGACGACGCCGCGCCGGTTCGAGATCTACCACGCCAGTCTGCGCGAGGTGCTGACCGCCGCGACGCCGGCGCCGACGGAGGAAGAGCAGGCCTGGTCGGGCGTTCTGGGCCTGGCTGTCATCGCCGCGAACAACCGGATTGCGGACTACTGCCTGACCAGCACCGACGGATACGCGTTGCGACACCTTCCTGGGCATCTGCTGCTCGCCGACCGGGTCGGAGAGCTGGATGCCTTGCTGGGCCGGCGTTGGCGAACCACGACGTCGCGCCCAGCCTGTCCCGGGAACTGCACCACCTGCTGATGATGGCCTCCATCAGCAGCCTCGCCCAGATCATCTCGGCTGAGCTGTTGTGCGCACTGGCCGCCTCTGGCGTGTGGAGTCCACAACGCATTGTCAGCCACGCCCGACGGATGCGGACGCCGTACGACTGTGCCGCGACGCTGGCTGTCGCGCTGCCCCACCTGCCGCCGGAACGTCAGCCCGAGGTGCTGGCCGAAGCACTGTCCGTTGTGGACACCATTGACGACGACCAATACCGGATCGCCGTTCTCATCGACCTCGCGCCACACTTGACCGGCGAGCAGCTGGAGCACGTCCTCGCGGCCACGTTGGCCGTGCCGGAGGGGACCGCCCGCGTCTCCGCGCTGACCAAGCCGGCGCCACACCTGTCGGGGGAGCAGCGCCGGACATTGCCGGCCGCCGCAACCCTCACCGACCACGAGGTGGCGGACCTGTTCGACGGACTTCCCCTGGGGAGCGACGCGTTGTCGATGTTGCCGGAATTCACCGGAACGCTGGCCTTTGCCGCCCGGATCTCCTTGACCGGCGAGCTGGCTGCCAATTTCCCCGAACCGGACCGGTCACGGTGGCTGGACACCGCACTGGCAGAGATCGACGACGGGGACCACGGGCTTGACGTGAAGCTTGAACTGGCGCCGCACCTGTCCGCGACGCAGGTCGCCGAGCTGCGCAGCGCCGTCGATTCGGTCGAGGACGAGCCGCACCGGTTGAGTCTGCTGGCTCGTCTGGTGCCGTTCCTCCCGGGCGACCAACGAACCGCCACTGCCACACTGGTCAAGGATGCGCTCGGCACGCCGGATCAGTGGATCGATCGTGCGAAAGTCCTCCCGTCGCTCGCGCGCTACCTCTCCGGCGAGGAGGTCGCGGAGGTGTTCGCCGACACGATCCGGTTGGCCGGCGTGCCTGACCGGCATCTCCGAACCACGTCACCGGTGGTGGAACTCGCTCCACACCTGCCGGCTGACCTGCGTGCCCTCGCGGTCTGCACCGCCACTCGTTACCCGAGCGGCATGAGCGTGTCCGAACACTGGTCGAACTGGCCCAGAACCTCACGACTCTCCGCGACCGGCGGAGCGCGGTGTCGGCCGCTCTCGCCATTGCCACCGAGATAGGGCATGGGGAGGACTGGGACGCCATCACCGCCGCGCTGATCCCACACCTTCCGGATGAGGAACGACGGGCCGTGCTCGCACAGCCGATGTCCATCCGCGTGGTGCAGGCAGCGACGCCGTACCTGTCCTCAGCTGCACTGGAACGGCTGCTCGCCGAGGCGGATCCGGATGTCCTGGTCGCTCTTGCCCGGCACGCCGGACCGGCACTGTCGAGCCGGATACTGGACGCGGTTGGCCAAATGCATCCAGGATTCCACCAGGAACTCGTGCTTGACGAGCTGGCGCCGCGACTGCAGCCGCAGACCTCGACCGCGCGCTGGCCATCGCCTACACGAACGAGTACTCAAGGCCTCTGGCGTTGAGTGCGCTTCTTCCTCACCTGCCCGCCGAGCGACGTTCGGCCGTAGCAGCAGATGTGTTGACGAGCAGTGATGCCATGCTCCCGGCTGCCGGCGTGCTGTCCTACCTGACGCCAGACCAAGTCTCGCTGATTCTGGACCTGGCCGAGCGCGGCGACGACGAGAACCCCTTGGCGACCTTTCTGCAGCAAGCCATTCCTCTGCTTCCCGATGACGCACTGCCCCGCATCGAGGCATTGGCGTTCACCAGGCCGGGAAACCGCACCGCGGTCCGTGCGGCCCTGGCGCTACGCAAACGGACAGGCCTGACCGATGTCCTCGCCGACATCACCGGCAACATCAACTCCTGGCAGGACACCGACTTCGCATGGGGCGTGGAAGCGCTGTGCATGCTCGTGCCGCACATGCCGGAGTCGCACTCACAAGTGCTCGCCACCGCGGCAGGGCTCTCCGACGAGAGTCAGCGCGGGTACCTGCTGCAAAAGGTCGCACCGCACCTGGATCCCAGGTTCATCCCGGACGTGCTCGCAGCGATCGGCGATCCCCATGTCGGCGTGAGCGTGCTCACCACCCTGGTCGCGCATGCGCCCGACATCGACCGGCCGGCGCTGATCCGCGCAGCGCTCCAGACCTTTGAGGATGCGCATCCGGCAAGCGAACGGGCGCTGGCCGAACTCGCCCCACACCTGTCCGCCAACCAACTCCTCGACGCTCTCTCTGTCGTCCACATCGGACCCATCAACACATCATCGCGCTCCTGGACCGTGCTGCGGAACTGTCCGAACACGACCTTTTCCTGTACATCCTGCGCATCGTGCTCCGATCGAACACCCGGCGCGGCTGTCTCGAGATCATCGCTGCCTGCCTGCCGACACTCTGCGACCTCGGCGGACCGGACCTGGCCGCCGAGCCGAGCGAATCGCTGGCCACGGTCCGCCGATGGTGGCCCTGACACCCGCGGTACCTTGAGCCGGCGGGGGTCACTCCTGCAGGAGCGGAACCGACGCCGGAGGCAGCTGGTCAACCACGGGCGACGAGTTCGCCGTGCTGATCGTGGCAGTTTCCGCGCCGCGAGGGCGCTCGTCGACCTGCTAGTCGAACAGGGGGCTGGACGCTATCCGGCTCAATGACTCCGGATCGCGTGAAATCGGACGCAAGAGTGGACCGAGGCTGGAACCTGAGGCCACTGCGGCGGCGCTCGTCGGTTACCAGAATGATCTCAACGGCGACAGCGGCGCGCCGCTGCAGTATTCGAACGATGAGCAAGACCGGAATGCTCGACAAGCTGTCTCGGTCGTTCCAGCGGTTGATGCTGGCGACGATCATCTCAGGGACCTGCGGTGGAGGTCCCCCGCTCGGTAAAGTCACAGTCGCGCTTGTCTCGGCAGCACTGTGACGAATCGGAGTAATCGTCCGTCCGTGGTTGACGGCGGCGAGCCGATGTCCCACGTACCGCCGACGATGCCCTCAAGCTGTGTCACGCAAGCTTCCGCCGATGTTTGCGCCGCTCCGCAGACAAGGCTTCCGGCCGAGAACGCCAGAAGATCGGCATTTGACGATCTGAGTCGCTGTCTGTGCCCGCGCAGCTCGGCCAGTCATGACTGCCGACGAAGTCCTTGGAGACGGCTCTGCGCCAGGTGGCCGCGTGGGGGTCGACAGGGCCATCGATCCTGAAGGCTTCTCCAGATTTTGCGATCGGTTGCAAAAATTTTTCATACTTGACATGGAGTCTTGCAGTCGGGAGGCTGTGGGAGCGCTCTCACCTGGAGAACGAGGAGTTCCCGTGATGCGTGTTGGCGGCAGAGCACTCGTTGTGGCGGCTGAGTCAGACCTGCTGTTGTCGTCGGCGCCTGGGGCAGCGCCAGGCGTGGTCGATCGCGTCGGACGAACGCGGACGGGTCTGGTGAGCAGAGCATTGCCGGGGGTGCAAAACAATCTTCTATCTGATATCTCGGCTTGTGGTGGAAGGTCAGCCGGTATTTATTGCGACGATCTCAGGTAACTGCCTGAAGTAATGGTCGCAGGTGTATGTGGGTGCCGGTCGATCGGTCGCCCTGATGAGGTCTGCGGGCAGGAAAATTGGGTTGCCTGGCATCGTGAAGCCTGTCAGCACCTTCGGTCGACCTTTCCGTCAGCCGACTAAGAGGACATGCTGATCCCAACGGGTCAGCGCAGGCGGCCGAACGGGCCGGTCGAAAATGTCTGCCGGACAAGCTTGCTGGGAATGCTTGGCGCCTCCGAGCAATCAACGCTAACTTGTCTAGACCACTCCGCGTGGTTCATCGACCGCGGATCGCCATGTCGAGATGTGTGCGGACCCTATTCTGGGAGGCCCTTCAAGTGCATTCAGTCAGAATGAGAACAGGCAGTTGGGTGGCCTTCGCCTCCCTCATGTTCGGGACCGTGCTCGGTACGCCGCCGACGGCTCACGCCGCGCCGGACGGACCCCAGGTCGGTCAGGCGGTCACATTGATCACCGGTGACCGGGTCGTTGTCGTGGATGCACAGCGGGACGTCAAGACCGTCGTGCCCGGCAAGGGCCGGGGCGAGATCGCGTTCTCCACGTACAAGCGGAAAGATCATCTGTTCGTGGTTCCGAAGGACGCTGTTCCACTTGTGCGGCAAGGTAAAGTCGATGAGCGTCTGTTCGACGTGACGACGTTGCTCGACTCCGGCTACGCCGACAGCAAGCGGGCAACGCTCCCGCTCATCGTTACCTACGCGCCTGGTGTCGCTCACGCGCAGTTGGCCGGTCTCAACCAGACGCAAAGCCTGGCGAGCATCAACTCGTCCGCAGTCAGTGCGGACCGTGACGGATCAGCCTGGCAATCGCTGCAGAGCACCACCGTGCGGAAGGTCTGGCTGGACTCTGTGAAGCACACCTCGCTGGACCGCAGCGTTGCGCAGATCGGCGGGCCGGAAGCGTGGAAAGCCGGTTACACCGGTGCGGGGACGAAGGTCGCCGTCTTGGACACCGGTGTCGACGAGACCCATCCGGACCTGGCAGGCCGTGAGGTCGCCGAACAGAACTTCAGCGGCGCTGCGGACAACTTGGACCGGATCGGCCACGGCACGCATGTCGCGTCGATCGTCGCCGGCACGGGAGCGAAGTCGGGCGGCAAGCTCAAAGGCGTGGCCCCCGAGGCGCAGATTCTCGACGGCAAGGTGTTCGACGACGACGGCCGAGCCACGGACTCGGGGATCATCGCCGGCATGCAGTGGGCGGTCGAGCAGGGCGCCAAGGTGGTGAACATGAGCTTGGGCGGATTGGACGACGAAGGGGTCGATCCGCTGGAGGAGGCCGTCAACGAACTGTCCAAGACGGGCACGTTGTTCGTGATCTCCGCGGGCAACAACGGCAACGGCGGCGACGGCACCGTCCTGTCGCCGGGTAGCGCGGACGCCGCGTTGACGGTCGGGGCCGTGGACCGCGAGGAGAACCTGGCGTCGTTCTCCAGCCGTGGCCCGCGACTCGGCGACGACGCGATCAAGCCGGACATCACCGCACCCGGCGTGGGCATCGTGGCCGCGAAGGCCACCGTCGGCCAAAACGGTACGTCCACCGGCGACGGGTACGTCGCGCTGAGCGGCACGTCGATGGCGGCCCCGCACGTGGCCGGATCGGCCGCGCTGCTGGCGCAGCAACACCCGGCGTGGACCGGGCAGCAGCTCAAGGCCGCGCTGACCGCGTCGGCCAAACCGAACGACAAGCTGAACGTCTTCGCCCAGGGCTCCGGCCGCGTGGACGTCGCCCGCGCGATCAGCCAGGTGGTGACGAGCGAACCGACGAACATCAGTTTCGGCACCCAGCTCTGGCCGCACGACGACGACCAGCCGGTGAGCAAGAACGTGACGTACCGCAACGCGAGCACCGCAGTCATGACCCTGGACCTCGCGGTGACCGCGACCGGTCCTGACGGCAAGCCCGCGCCCACCGGCATGCTGACCCCCTCGGTGCCGAGGGTGACGATCCCGGCCGGCGGCACGGCGGCGGTGAACGTCGTCGCCGACACGCGGCTGGGCTCGCTGGACGGCGTGTTCAGCGGAGTGTTGACCGCGACCTCACCCAGCACCTGGGTGCTCACCCCGGTCGCGGTCACCCGCGAGGGGGAAGTCCACACCTTGACCATCAACCACATCGGCCTCGACGGGCAGCCGGCCACCGCCAACTACGGCACCTATGCGCAGAACATCGACACCGGCGACATGTACCGCCTGTTCAGCCCGGACGGACGCGTGTCGATCCGCTTGCCCAAGGGGCGTTACATCCTGGACAGCGTGCTCACCGCCAAGCACACCGCGTGGCTGGTGTACCCGTCGCTGGACATGACCCGGGAGTTGAGCGTGGACCTGGACTTCCGCGCGGCCCGGCAGACGAAGATCACCCCACCGGACAACGCCTCCTTGGGCGTCGCTGACGTCAGGTACACGAGGTACGGACGCATCAAGGGTGGTGTCGGCTTCACCTGGGTGCGCTTCGGCGGCGACCTGGGCAACCTGTGGACCGCCGGGCTCGGCCCGGAGCTGCCGCCGAACGAGTTCGTGACGCAGTACAACACGCAGTGGTCCGGCGGCGAAGACTTCTACGGCCTCGGCTACTACGCCAACGGGTCCTTCCCCACCGGGTTCACCCGCGCGGACAGGAAAGAGGACCTCGGCCGCGTGCACTCCACGTATGCAGTCCCGCTTCCTGGCAGGTCGGGGCTGGCCTGGTCGTTCCCGCACCCCAAATTCGGCCCGGCGCTGTCGGGGTGGTGGTCCAAGGTCATGCCCGTCTCCCTGCCGGGCGAACGATACGGGTACTACTCCTCCGACGCGCTGTGGGTGCTCGAGGCCTGGCAGATGAGCCCGGAGCAGACGCTCGAGCATCGACTCATCTCGCGGCCTCGGTCAGTGCGGCCGGGCACCACGATCGAGGCGCCCTTCAACCGCGGCGTCTTCGGACCGGCGTTGCCGGAGTCGAAGTACGACATCGACTACCTGACCAGAGCCGGCAACGAGATCCGGGTCAACATCCCGCTGTGGGGCGACGCGGCAGGCAACATGGGTGTGACGGCAGCGGACAAGCACAGCATCGTCCTTTACAAGGACGGCGTGAAGATCGGCGAAAGCGCCTACGGCGGCGATGACTTCAAGGTCCCGTCGGAGCCAGGCAACTACACGTTGTCGATTGAAGGCGTCCGCAGCCGTGCCGCCGACGTGACCACCACGGTCCGGCTCACGACCACGTTCCGTTCCGAACACGTCGGTCCCAACCGGACGCGGCTGCCGCTGTCGGTCCTCCGCTTCACGCCCAAGCTGGACGACAACAACTCGGTGCCGGCAGGTAGCTCGCTCATCGTGCCCGTCGCGCTCCAGCAGCAAGCGACGAACACCAGCACCGTGCCACGGACGTCGAAGGTCGATGCGTCGTTCGACCGAGGCCTGACGTGGACGCCGGTGAACGTCGTGGCGAACGTGCTGGCAGTCGTCCAGCACCCCGATGACGCCACCTCGGTGTCATTGCGGGCAAAAGCGACCGACGCGGCCGGCAACTCCATCGAGCAAACGCTGATCGACGCCTACAAGTTGCACTGATCGATCGACTGGGCACTTCTGTCCGGGAAGCCGCTCCTCGTGGGCCGGAACGTCGTCTGGTTCCGGCCCACGAGGAGCGACGCATGAATTCGACTCCCCATCGCCTAGCACTCCCGAGTCGTGATCGACCACCGAGGCTTGCGCACCGCTGCCGCCTGCGTCGAGGCCCCCAGCCGGGTGCGGCATCTGCGAGCGCAACGCCCCCTTCTCTGAGCGGCGCTCGTTGGCATGGCAGATCGCTTCGCCTCGAAGTCCACTTCGGACCCGGTGCCTCGTCGGTCGCTGATCAGGCGTTCGAGGATCTGCGGTCGAGGACGACGCGAGAACGATCGATGACTTGCCGCTCGTGAAGGGCGACGGTCGCAGATGCAGGAGGGTGACCGCCGGCTGTTTTCGCCACCGCCCGCCATTGAACCGGCTCGATGCGGTCGATCGTCGCGAGAGCCGTCGCATCGGTGTAGATCAAGAGCATGCAGCGGACAGACGTCGGTATGTTGCCGAACAAAGTGGTCGCCGGTCAGTAACATCAGCCCCTCCAGGATCGTTTGAGCGGGGGTCGGAAACCATGGCGCGGAGATCTGTCCGGTCCGGCCGTGGCAACGATGGCCGAGCCAAGCCGACGTCCAGTGACGTAGCCGCTGCTGCGGGGGTGTCGCGGGCTGCCGTGTCGTTCGCCTACAACAACCCGCACCGGATCTCCGCGGCGACCCGCGAGCGCATTCTGGCGGCGGCCGAGGAGTTGGGGTACGCACCGAGCACGGTGGCGCGGATGTTGCAGGCCGGGCGGACCAACGCGTTGGGTGTGCTGCTGCCGCAGAACCTGGCGACGGTGATGGAGAACCCGTACTACGCACAATTTCTGATGGGCGTCGGGCAGGTGTGCGACCAGGAGGGGTTCACGCTGCTTCTCAGCGCTCCGTTGCGGGATTCGATGCTCAAGGCGATCCCGTACGCGGCGGTGGACGGGTTCGTGGTGTGCGGACTGGAACGAGACCGCGGTGAGGTCGCCGAGCTCGAGCGGCGCAAGATCCCGTTCGTCCTGGTCGACAGCGATCCGCAGGAGAACGTGCCAAGTGTGGACGTCGACGACCGCATGGGTGCACGTGAGGTGGTGGGGCATCTGCTGGAGCTGGGGCACCGGCGGCTGGCGGTGCTGTCGATGGACCCTGGTCCGGACCACGCCGAGCGTGGCTACCGAGGCCCGCTGTCCCGGCGCGTGGAAGGCATCGTCGAGGCGTTGGCCGAGGTCGGGATGACGATGGCGGACGTGGCGCTGGTCGAGGTGCCGGTGACGCGGACGGACGGGTTCCAGGCGACGAAGCGGCTGATGGCCGAGCACGCGCCGACCGCGATCGTCGCGTTGTCGGACGTGTTGGCGATCGGCGCGCTGGACGCGCTGCACGAGCTGGGGCTCGACGTCCCGGGGCGGGTGTCGGTGACCGGGTTCGACGATCTGCCGGAGGCGGCGTGGCAGCGGCCTCGGTTGACCACGGTGCGGCAGGCGATCGCAACGAAGGGGCGGACGGCCGCGGATTTCCTGATCTCTGCGATTCGCGGGGAGGACCAGCATCCGCACCAGTACCTGAGCGCGACGCTGATCGTGCGGGAGTCGACCGGACGGGTGCCGCGTTCCCCGTGAAGCGGCCGAGGACCTGCACTCGGCTCGGGTGCAGGTCCTCGACGTGCGGGCCGGTTACTGGGCGAGGCGGAACACGGCGGTGGTGCGCGCGGGCACGGTGAAGGTGCCCGTGGACGGGGTGAACGTGGCGGTCTTGACCACCGGGTCGCTGCCAGTGGCCTGGGTGGGGTCGAGGGTGTAGCCGGCACCCTGCGCGGCGGCGAGGGTGTGGCTGGTGGGTTGGGTGCTGGCGTTGAAGACGACCAGCAGGCCCTTGACGTCGGGGTCGACGTCGGCGCCGGTGGTGTCGTCGATCCGCATGACGATCACGCCGGGCTTCTGGTTGGGGCCACTGTCGGGGAAGGAGACCTTCTGCTGCACTTGGGCGGCGGTGGCCAGGCGGAACAGCGGGTTGTTCGCCCGGATCGTCAGGAAGTCCTTCGACTGTGCGGCGGCCGTGCCGATGTCAGCCGGTGACGGCTTGAGCGCCGGGTCGGCCAGCAGCGGCTTGGCGTAGGACCACTGGCCCCTGGCCCGCTCGGAGGCGGGTAGGCCGCGGCCGAAGCCGTTGTCGGTCTTGGTCGGGTCGTAGGCGTTGAACCAGTCGCCCGAGTTGTAGCTGTTGCTGTCGAACGACTTGCTGCGCAACATTTCGCTGCCCGCGTGCCAGAACGCCACACCCTGGCTCAGGGCGGGAATGCTCAGCGCGAGCGACTGCGCGCGGATGCGGTCGGCCATGCTGGTGCCGGTGGGCAGCTTGTAGGTCAGGTTGTCGAACAGGACCAGATCGTCATGCGCATCGACGTAGGCGACGCTTTCCTGCGGATCGCTGGTGTAGCCGGTGGGCGAGCCGCCGTAGGGCACCTGGGAGCCCTTGACCGTGGCGCCGGTGCGATCCGCGAACGAGTAGTCCTTGAGGTTACCGGTCAGACCGACTTTGATCTGGTCCTGCTGCAGAAGCAGCTTGGCTTTCTGCGCTGCGCTGTCGCCGTTGACGCCGTCGCCGTTGGGTGCGGTGAACAGGCCGCTGGCGAAGCCCTGCGCGCGGGGGTTGGCGTCGGCGGGACCGCCGCCGCGCACGGCGTCGCGGATGCGGTCGTTGAAGGTGCCGACGCCGGTGCCGGCCATGTTGACCTGGGTGGCCTGGGTGAACAGGGCGTTGCCGGCCACCTCGCCGAAGTCCCAGCCCTCGCCGTAGAGGTAGACCGCTTTGCCGTCGACGCCGTCCTTGCCGACGGTGAGGGTGTCCAGGGCGGCGCGCAGGTCGGTGAGCACGGATTTGGGGTGGTGGCCCATCAGGTCGAAGCGGAAGCCGTCGATCTTGTACGCCTTGGCCCACATCAGCACGGAGTCGACCAGCAGCTTGCCCATCATGGCGTGCTCGGCGGCGGTGTTGGGGCAGCAGGTGGAGTTCTCCACCTGTCCCTCGGCGTTGAGCCGGTGGTAGTAACCGGGGACGATGCGGTCGAGGTTGTTGGTGCCGCTCGGGCCCGCGTCGGGCGTGTGGTTGTAAACCACGTCCATCACCGCCCGCAGGCCGGCGCCGTTGAGTCCCGCGACCATCTGCCGGGTCTGCAGCGTGCGCGCGCCGCCCTGGGGGTCGGTGGCGAAGGATCCTTCCGGAACGGCGTAGTGCTGGGTGTTGTAGCCCCAGTCGAAGCCGTCGCTGTTGGCCACGGCGTTGACGCAGGACTGCTGCTGGTCGCTGTCACGTGCCATGGACCGCAGGTCGCACTGCGGGCTCTGGTGCTGAGAGCGCTGCTCCTGGATGGTGAAGTCGGCAAAGGGCAGCAGATGCACGGTGGTGAGGCCGGCGCGGGAAAGCTCGGAAAGGTGCTTCATGCCGTTGCTGCCCGCGTGGGTGAAGGCCCGGTAGGTGCCGCGGTCGGTGGCCGGGATGGTGGCGTCCGCGATGGAGAAGTCGCGGATGTGAAGCTCGTAGATCGACTGGTCCTCCGGCTTGCCCAGGGCGGGTTTTGTCAGCGAGGCCCAGCCCGTCGGGGCCAGAGCCGGGTCGGCCAGGTCGAGCAGGGCGCTGCGGGTGCCGTTGGTGGACAGGCCCACCGAGTAGGGGTCGGTGACCTGGTGGCGCTGGAAGAAGCCGTTGTCCGCCAGGACCTCGACGTCGAACAGGTAGAACTTGTTCTTCCACGTTGCGTTGCCGGTCACGCTCCACACGCCGTCGCCGCTCAGGGCCAGAGCCACCGCCGAGGACGGCGTGCCCGTGGTGGCGTCGTCGAAGAGGTTGACCTTCACGGAGCGGGCCGTCGGCGCCCACAGGTGCAGCGCCGGAACCCCAGCGGTCCACACCGGCCCCAGAGCACGCGTGCGGGCGGAGGCATGGACGTCGTCGAGCACGCCGTGGTTGCGCAGCCGGGTCGACGCGCGCAGCGACGTGTCGTCGAACGCTGCCACGGCCACGTCACCGGTCAGGATCTTCTCGATGTCGGCTTCGGCGATGCCGTCGGGCAGGGCAAGCGCACCCAGGTTCGCCTGCCGGGGGAAGGCCCGCCTGAGGTCTGCGGGCAGGCCACCAGGAACGAGCTCCAGTTTGATCGCCCGGCTTGGCGCGCCGATGCGCACGTCGCCGTCGGGTCGCGTGTACAGGTAGTACGTGCCGGTGCCGGTGACGCGATCCCAGGCGATGTGCTTGCGCGACAGCCAGTGGGCCTTGATGCCCGTTTCAGGCGGCGTGCCGGGTCCGGGCACTCCGATGTCGCCCCCTTCGGAGCGCACCGTCAGCAGGTGACTCGTGGCGTTGTAGGCAAAGTCGGTCTTGGCGCCGTTCCTGCCCACGGTGAACGCGATGTTCGCGCCGTTGCGCGTGCCGCCTTCGCCGTAGTTCTCGTCCCACGACCCGCCGACGGTGGCCTTGACCTGCCAGGCGCCCGCCGGGATTGCGGTGGTGGAGAAGGTGTACGTGCCGTCGCCGTCGGTGTCGGAGAGCCGCGAGTTGCTGCACGAGGGCGACCAGTCGCCGGCGCAGCCGAGTTCGGACTGGAAGTCGCCCGCGGCCACCACGGTCAGGGTGCCGCCGCCTCCACCTCGAGAGGTGACGGTCAGCACGTGAGTGGCCGAGTTGTAGCTGAACGAGGTGGTCGCGCCGGCAGAGGGCACGGTGAAGGGAATGTCGGCGCCGCCGCGGACACCGTTCTGTCCGTAGTTCTCCGCCCACGACTGGCCGATGGCGGCCTTGACGTGATGGATGCCGGCGGGGACGGCTGTGGTCGACCAGGTGTAGGTGCCATCGCCGTCGATGTCCTGCAACCACGACTTGAGGCAGTCAGGGGCCCAGTCAGCGGCACAGCCGAGCTCGGACTGGAACGACCCCGCCGCCGTGACGACCTGGTGGTTGACGTCGTCGGTGATCCAGTGCGTGAGCGGGTCGTAGACGAACGTGACGCGTGCACCGCCCGTCGGCACCTCAAGCCCGATGTTCGGTCCGTTCGCGACGGCGCCCGCGCCGTAGTTCTCCGACCATGAGCCGTCGAGGACAGCCTTGTAGGAGTGACGACCGGCCGGCAGGGACAGGGACACCGACCACATACCGTCCGCACGTTGAGCCAACCGCGTCGCGGTGCACGCGACATCCCAGTCGGTCGCGCAGCCGATCTCACCGGTGAAGTCTCCGACGACTCCCACCGAGGTGGGAGCTGCGGTCGCGGCAGTCGGCAGGACGACGTCGGCTGCAGCGAGGCTGGCGACGGCGAGAACGGCTATGAGGGCACGACGGGGGACTGAGCCTCTGGGCCGCATGGGAGCACTCCTCGTTGAGTTGCACTGTCATGTTACTAACTCGATTAACTAGGTTGACCCCGCCTCTGGTCAAGCCTTGAGTCACACGAGTTGCGCTTGTCGGCGTCATCGGCCGGTGGGTGCACGACCCGCTGACGCCGGGCAGGTCGCGCCGCTCTGTCTCGCGGGGGAGCAGCGGACGTCCTGGATGCTCTTCGCCGCGGATGATGTGGAACTGACCGGCCAGGGCGACCTCCGGGGACCTGGTGCAGCGCCTACGGCCGCTGCTGCACCGCCCAGTGGCCTCTCAAAAAAGCCAGCTGGTCGACACCCGGTCAGTACAGCTGGTACCGCCGGCGCAACAAGGTTCTGACGGGGTGCGGTGGGTCGGCAGTCGACCGGCCCACCGCACCTGTTTGGTCGGCTTCGTCTAGCGAGCCATGCTCGCCCACGCGAGCTGCAGTGACTGGACCAGCGTCAGCACTGGTCGGGCACCGGCGACTGCGACAGACCCGTCCATGAGGATGAAGGGAACGCCAATGGCTCCGAGCTCATGGGCTCTCCGCTCTTCGGTTCGCACGGCTTCAGCGTAGATCGCAGGTTGCTCGAGCACCTTGCGCGCCTCGGTGCGATCCAGCCCGGCTTCGGCAGTCAGGTCTACCAGAACTTCGTTGGTGAACAAGGGAAGTGCGCGGGCGAAGTTGGTGTGCAGCACCAACTCGGTCAGTTCGTTCCGGACGCCGTGCTCGCCTGCCAGGTGCAGCAGCCGGTGCACGTCGAAGGTTCCGCCCACAAGCCGGTCCAGCCGGTATTCGAGCCCTTCCTCCCGCGCCAGTCCTGCGACGTTGTCCTCCATCTTGCGGGCTTGCGGTCCGTAACGCCTTGCCGGCATCTCCGATACCGGTTCGTCGTCGTTGACGGCCCGGCCTGGGTCGAGTTCGAACGAGCGATGCACCACCTCCACGTCTGCCCCATGTTCGAAGATCGCCAGTGCTTTGTCGAAACGGGCCTTGCCGATGTAGCACCACGGACACACGACATCGACCCAGAACTCAACCTGCATCAACGCGTGTCCTCAGAACATGCCGTTGGAGTTGGCGGAGTTCTTCGGCACGGCCTGGATCACGTCCCAGTGCTCGACGACCTTGCCGCCCTCCAGGCGGAAGTAGTCGGCGAGCGCTTGCCCGGGGTTCTCCGGGTTGCCGGGTTCCAGGTCGAGGTGGGAGTGGGTGACGACCATGTCGCCTTCGGCGATGACCCGCTTGATGTCGAGTCGCAGGTTCGGGAACTGACCGCGCAGGTAGTGCACGAATCCGATGAACGCTTCCGGACCGTCTGCGGCGTCAGGGTTGTGCTGGACGTAATGTGGTCCGAAGTGGTCGGCGACGGCCTTCTCCGGGTTGCCGTTGAAGGCGGTCTGGTAGTAGTCGATGACTACCTGCTTGTTGCGTTCAAGCTCAGACATCAGTCATTCCTCTCAGATGGGTTTCCGAGAGTGACTCGAAGAAGAGAAAGCAGTCGGAAACCCGTGGTGTACAGGTTGCCCACGCGTCAGATCTGGCTACCTGGGCAGGCAGCCGACGCTAGTACTACTTTCCCGAGCGACCGCAGCCAAGTGAATCACTCGGCTTTAGTGCTCATCGCGCACCCGATTCTACGAGTCCACTCGGTGGTGGGCAACCGAGCCACGTCCTCCGAGACGAGTGCCACAGCTCCTCGAGGTGAGGAATGTTCCGGCGTCCTGCGAGTGTGCTCCAGAACTTCTTATTCTGGAGCTCTGCTGACAGACCATGCTGTCACGGTCACAGGCCTGTAGGAATCGTAGATGCGATGCAGAAGCGCCATCCGAGGACTGCCACATGACTTCGACGCCGGCGAACTGCTCCGACACCTGCGTGGAGGCGGCTAGAGACCAGCACCAGCCGGCATGGCACGTCGAGTCTGTGCGCGGCACTGGACATCTCCACCGGCAAGGTCAACGGCCGGCTACACGCACGGCACCGCGCCATCGAGTTTCTCGCTCAGTCGAGAACTCAGGAAGTCAGCCGCCCGCGCGTAGCAGCTGGGCGGTGTGCGGGTTGAGCTCCTCCGCACCGTCGTCACCCACCAGCACGGTCCCGCCGACCGTGACGAGGTGGCGCTCGAACCCGCAGCTCGGCTCGAAGGCGAACGTCATTCCCTTCGCCAGCACCAGGTCGCGGGGCATCGTCGGTGTCTCCGGCAAGTCCGGGTACTGCTCGACGCCCTCGACGCGCAGGGAGTTCGCGGGAATGCGGGCAAGCCCGACGCAGGGGTTGAGCGCGTGGACCTGCGGACCGCGGACCCAGCCGCCCGCCGCTTCCACCGGCGCCAGCATCGCCTCGGCGATGTCGCCGAAAGCGGCACCCGGGCGGAGGGCGTCCAGTCCTGCCCGGTAGGCCTCGTTCGCGATGTGCGCCGCGTGCTCGATGTCCTCGTGCACCTCACCGACGGCGATGGTCACCTGGTGCTGCGAGGTTCGCATGCCGAAGTTGCAGAAGACCTCGGCCATGAGGACGTCGCCGTCCTGGATGATCCGCGCCTCCTGCGGGCGGTAGGACCACGCGGGCGGTCCGGACGCGGCGTACTCCGAGCCCGACCACAGGTGCATGCCGGCGACGACGGTGCCGTAGCTCAGCGCCGCCGCGGTGCCCGCCGTGTAGACCGCAGCCTCCGACGCACCGGGCCGGGTGGCCTCGACCATCGCCTCCACCATCGCGTCGCCGATGCGCGCGGTGTACCGGACCACCTCCAGCTCCTCGTCGCTGAGCTGGAACAGCAGCAGCCCGAACTCCGACCCCACCGAGACGATCTCGAGCTCGGGCAGCTCAGTGCCCAGTCCGTGCATCAAGCGGAACGGGATGACGCCCTCGGGGTGCCACGGGATGTGCGGGTCGAGTCCGACCACCCCGATCCGCGCCCGCGACAACCCCAGGTCCTTGAACGCGGCGATCAGCGTCGCCGCGTCGCGACCGACGCGGATGCTGGGCGCGGAGACCCAGACGTCGTGTCCCCGTCGCTCCGCCTCGAGCCGGTCGAGCAGGTACAGCGGCATCGGCAGGAGAACGAGCGGCTCGCCTCCGCGGGGCATGAGCACGGTGGTCCCGGCCCGGTCGTTGGTGAACCAGGTGTCGAAGTAGAGGGGCATCGCACCGGCGTCCTCGTGCTCGCCGTAAACGAGGAGCGCGTCGAGGCCGCGGCGCTCCATGAAGGCATTCGCGAGGTCCCAACGGCGGTCGCGCTCGGCGAGCGAGAACCGGGGGATGGCGGTGCGGACATTGGAAGTCATCGACGTTGCCTTTCACTGGTGAGTGTGCGAGAAGAAACATCCAGCGCCTTGATCGGCGGTGGCTTCGCCGCACAAGTAGCACCCAGGGCTGATGGGACTGTCACTGCCCGATTGACGCGCCGATTCCGGTGAGAGCGGCGGTTGCCAGCCACAGGCTTTTGGCGACCGCCGGGTTCAGGCCGGCCCGGCTGGGCTTGCGGATGAGGGGGTGTCCCGTGAAGCTGAACAGGCCGTCGGGGCCGATGTATGCGTTGCCGGGAACGTCCTGTGTGGCGGCGTAGAGCAGTGGTAGCGCTCCGTGCTCGGCGTCCTGGACCAGGAATGGGAGCCGATTGACAATCCGCAGGTGCGAGTGGTCGACCAGTCCGGTGCGGGCGACACCTGGATGGGCGATCACGGAGCGGATGTTGCTGCCGGCGGCGGTCAGGCGGCGCTGCAGTTCCAGCGAGAACAGCACGACCGCGAGCTTGGACGACTGGTAGGCGGCCATTGGGTCGTACTTGCGGGTCCGCCAGTCGAGGTCATCCAGGTCCAGTTTGCCGAACCGGTGCATCTGGCTGGAGACGGTCACCACGCGGTCGGTCAGCTGGGGCAGCAGCAGGTTGGTGAGCAGGAACGGCCCGAAGTAGTTCGTTGCGGTCTGCACGTCCAGGCCCTGTGCGGTCCGCGCCGCCGGGACGTCCATCACTCCGGCGTTGTTGATCAAGATGTCGATGTCGCCGGTGCACGTCTGCGCGAACGCGCGCACCGAGTCCAGATCGGCCACATCGAGATGCCGGATCTCGAAGTCACCTCGCATGTCGGTGGTTGCCTCGCGTGCCTTGTCAACGTTGCGCACAGCCAGCACCACATGGGCGCCGGCCCGAGCGAGCTCCCGGGCGGTCACCAGTCCGACGCCTCCACCTGCACCGGTGATCAGCACCGTTTTGCCGGTCATGACCGGAAGTTGGTCCGCAGTCCATTTCGCCATGGAAATTCCTTCAGGAGTGGGGTGATCGATCCGGCAGATGTGATGCAGCAAGCGCAGCGGATTGAAATCAATGCGCCTGGGGCTCGTTTTCGGCAAGCCGCAAACCGTGCCTAGAGGATGCCTTCGCGGGCGGCGGCGTAGACGGTGGGCACGCTCGGTGTGAAACCGAGTTCACGGATCAGGGTGCTGTCGAGGTGTCCGAACCAGGGGTCGGTCAGCGGCTCAGCGGACCCTTCGATCGGTCGCCCGGCGAGGCGGGTCATCTCGTAGACGGTGACCGGAGGCGCCCCGTCGGTGACGTTGACGATCCGGCCGTCCATCACCCCGGTCAGCGCGAGGCGGACGGCGGCCGCGATGTCGCGGTGGTGCGCCACTGAGTAGGCCTGCGCGGGGTGCAGGCCGAACTGCGGGGCAAGCGTGTGGAGGGACGCGAGGTGACCGTCGCCCTCGCCGTACACGAACGGCAGTCGCAGGACGGCCCAGGTCAGGCCGCTGTCGCGGAGCAACTGCTCGGCCGCCACCTTGCTCGCCCCGTAGGCGGACTTCGGCGAGCACTCGTCGGTCTCCAGCGCCGGGCGCGTGGCGTCCGCGTTGTAGACGTTGCCGGTGCTGCTCATGACGAGACGGGCGTTCGGCGCGTGCTCCTTCACGGCGGCGATCAGGTTGCGGGTGCCGTCATGGTTCGCGCGCCAGATCGCGGCCTCGTCCTGCGTGCGGAACAGCGCCGCCAGGTGGACCACCGCGTCGACGCCTTCCACTGCCGCCCGCAGCGTGTCCGGGTCGGCCAGGTCACCGCGGACGGCCATGGTCCCCGGAGGCAGCGCGGCCTCGCCGCGGACGAGCGCGCGGCACTCGAAGCCGTCCTGCGCGAGGCGCGGCAGCAGCCGCGACCCCACGAGACCGGTGGCGCCGGTGAGCAACAGAGTCGTCATGATCTTCCCTTTCGCTGATCATCAGTAATACTGACGATCAGCGTAGCAGTATCCTGTTGAGGTGACCACCGAAAGGGATCCGGGACCGCGGCTGAGCGCGCGGCTGACCTACTTGCTCAAGCGTGCTCTTGTCGATCTCGAGGACCTGCACGCCGAACACCTGGCACCGGTCGGGGTCAGCGGGCGTGAGCTGGCCGTCCTGCTGCTCCTGGACGGCATCAACCCCGAGTCGCAGCAGCAGGTGGCCGGACGCCTGAGGGTCGACCGGACCACGATGGTCGCGCTGCTCGACGGGCTGGAGGCCAAGGGGCTCGTGGCGCGCCACGCGGACGCCGGGGACCGGCGTCGCAACGTCGTCGAGCTGACCGGGGACGGGCGGGCAGCGCTGACCCGGGCGGTCAGCGCCAGCGACGAGGCCGAACGGCAATTCCTGGCGGAACTCGACGATGCCGAGTCCGCGCAGCTGCGCACGCTGCTGACGCGCCTGACCCAGGACCGCTCGAAGCCCTAGGCTGACTTGATCTTCAGCCCCGTGCACCCGAAGGGTGTCCGGTCGGCCTCGGCGTCGACGAGAACGAGCGACAGGAACCCCGAACTCGGTCGCCTCCCGCGCTGGTTCGGCGGATACGCCGGGCGAACAGCAGCAGCTCCGCCTGCCTGGAGAAGTAGCACCGAACCGATCCTGACAAACAGGGGGCGCTGTGACCGCCGAACGCGAGCGGGGGCCCACGCTGGCACGAATCGCCCAGCTGGCAGGAGTGTCGGTTCCGACGGTCTCCAAGGTGATCAACGGTCATCGCGATGTGTCCGCTCGCACCAGAAAGCTCGTCGAGGAGATTGTCGTCCGGGAAGGTTATGTCCGTCCTGGAAGCATCGTTGCCAAAGGAGTGGTGCGTCGGGGAACGATGGTCGAACTCATCATCAACGAAGTCGACAACGCGTGGGCAGCGGAAATCCTGGGCGGCGTCGAGCGTGTGTTGAGGGAGCACGGGGCGCAGGTCGTCCTGACCGCGGTTCACTCGACCCGTGAACCCGACGATGATTGGCTCGACCTCATGGTCAGGCGGGGATCGCGCGGCGTGATCCTGGTGTACTCGGACCTGACCTCGTCGCAGCGCGCGGCGCTCTCCAGTCGCTCGGTCCCGTTCGTCGTGGTTGATCCCGTGGGATCGCCTGTGTCCGACGTCCACACCGTGACGGCCACCAACTGGCACGGTGGTCTCGCGGCGACGCAACACCTGTTGTCGTTGGGCCATCGGAGAATTGGCGTGATCGGCGGCCCTGAGAACTCTCCGTGCAGCAACGCCAGGATCGCCGGCTACCGCAGCGCGCTGCGCCTGGCGGGCGTCGCCACCGATTCGGCGTTGGTCCGTCACGGAGACTTCGGATACGAGCAAGGGCGACTGCAGACCGACGCGCTGCTGGATCTGCCCGTGCCGCCCACCGCCATCTTCGCGGCCAACGACCTCCAGGCGCTGGGCGCCTACGAAGCGCTGCGGGACCGACGCTTGCACATCCCGGAGGACATCAGCGTTGTCGGCTTCGACGATGTGCCTTTCGCTGCGTGGACCTCACCGCCGTTGACGACGGTCAAACAACCCTTGCGCCGTATGGGAGTGCTCGCGGCGCAGACACTCGTCTGCCTGATGAGAGGCGAGCAGGTCGAGTCGCCCCGCACGCGGATGGCCACGAACTTGGTCGTACGCGGGAGTACGTCTGTGGCGAAGTCCGCCTCCCGTGCTGAGGGAGCCTGAACGGGATGGTGTACGCCGCCTCCGCTGACCGCGGGGCCAAACCGATCGATCTTGTGCTCGGCGACTCGGAGTTCCCGTGGTTCGTAGAACTGCTCGCAGGATTGGAGAAGGCAGCCCATGAGCTGCGCTGGGCCATGAGGCTCACCATGGTGCATCGCCGTTCCACTCCAGACCTGCGTTGGCTGGACGCACTGCTGGAACGCGGTTCGGCAGGAGCGATCTTGGTGCGCACCCGTCTGAACGCCTACCAGCACGCTGTGCTGGCGGAAGAGCGCATACCAGTGGTCACGGTGGGCTCGGTCGACTGGTCTGCCTCGGCGCCGTCGATCACCACGACCGCCTGGCACGGTGTGCTCGGAGCCGTCCAGCACCTGACGGATCTGGGGCACCGGCGTGTCGCGCTGATCACCGGCCCGGACTCGTCCTCGGCGACAGAGGAGATGGTGGCCGGATATCGAGAAGCGCTGAGGGCCGAACGCATCCCGTTCACATCGGCGCTGCTGCGTCAGGGGCCTGCTTCGCGCACCGAGGGGCACCGGCGAGGAGCCGAGCTGCTGGCACTGCCGCAGCCGCCTACCGCCGTGGTCGCGGGCAGTGATCTTCAGGCGGTCGGGGTGTGTGAGGCGGCAACAGCGAGCGGGCTTCGGGTTCCCGACGATCTGAGCGTGATCGGATTTGACGACCTTCCCCTCGCCTCGTGGACGAGTCCTCCGCTGACGACCGTGCGCCAACCCTGGCGGGAAGTGGGGGCAGCGGCTGTGCGGATGCTGAACGAGTTGGCTGAAGGCCGGGTGCTCGGACATCCTCGGGTCGAGTTCGCCACCAGTCTGGTGGTCAGATCGAGTACTCGTGCTCTATGAGGAGCACAATGACAGCTCATCGGCACTCGATCCACTCGAGTCACTCGCTGAGATAGCCGTGCATTGCCGGTGGTGCGGCCTTTGTGGATCCCCAGGGACCTGGTTTCGACACGATATGTCACCAGTCCTCAACTGTCTCGAAGTTTCGACGTGTTTCGTGGTGTTGGCGTACCGACGCGCAGGGGAAGCCTTTGACCTGCGCGTATAGTCTGTCTACGTTTTCGTGGGCTAGCCCGGGAATCGCCGGGCGGCGCTTCTGGTCAGCAGGTGAGGAGAAATAGGCAGATTGGCGGAAAGCGTGGAGGTTGTCTGCTGGATACGATCCCGAATCATCGCAATCTTCAGCGCAACCCGGAGGGTGCCGTGCGCTTCCTCGTTTCCCTGCACAGAACCACCGTTGGCTTTGCAGTCGCAACACTGCTCATCACCACACTCGCCGGTCATCCCGCAGAAGCCGCGGCTCAGGGCTTTCACGTGAAGGACGGCCGCTTGCTGGACGGCCACGGCAGCACGTTCGTCATGCGCGGGGTGAACCACCCGCACAGCTGGTTCCCGAACAAGACTTCTCAGGCACTCAAGGACATCAAGGCGACCGGAGCCAACACCGCGAGGATTGTCCTGTCCAACGGAGCCCGGTTCAACCGCAACACCACAGCGGATGTTGCCAGCGTCATCAAGCGCTGCAAGGCGAACAAGCTCATCTGCGTCCTGGAGGTGCACGACACCACCGGGTACGGCGAGCAGAGCGGTGCGTCGTCGCTGACGGCGGCCGTGAACTACTGGATCAGCATCAAGAGCGCACTGGCTGGGCAACAGCGATACGTGCTGCTCAACATCGGCAACGAGCCGCGCGGCAACAACAACCCGAGCGCCTGGGTCGGCGAGACGAAATCCGCGATCGCCCGCATGCGCAAGGAGGGCCTGACCCACACGCTGGTGGCCGACGGTCCCAACTGGGGGCAGGACTGGTCGTTCGTCATGCGTGACAACGCCAAGCAGATCTTCAACTCGGACGTACGGCGCAACACCGTCTTCTCCGTCCACATGTACGAGGTGTTCGGCACTGCGGACAAGGTGAACAACTACCTCAACCGGTTCGCGGCCGCTCGCCTGCCGATCGTCGTCGGGGAGTTCGGGCACTGGCACGGCAACGCCTCAGTGGACGAGGACGCCATCTTCGCCGCGAGCAGACGTCTGGGTACCGGGTTCCTCGCGTGGTCGTGGAGCGGGAACGGTGGAGGGCTCGACTACCTCGACCTGGTGCGCGGATTCGACGCCGGCAAGCCCACCTGGTGGGGCCAGCGAACGATCTCCGGTCCGAACGGAATCAAGGCGACCTCTCGCCAGGCATCGGTGTTCAAGTGACCGTCTACAGCGGAGTTGCGTCTTCTGCGATGCGACACTTGATGGTCGTGGCCTCGGTCCTCGCTCTGTTGCTGGCGGTTGCCGTCGCGCCTGCGTCTGCCTCCTACAACGGCAGCGGTGACGCGACCTACTACCCGGCCGACGACGCACTCGGAGCTTGCTCCTACGGGCGGATCGGCGAGGTGCGGATCGCCGCTCTCAACCAAGTCGACTACGGCAACGGCCGCATGTGCGGAGCCTACGTCGAGGTCAAGGGCCCGCGCGGCAAGGTCGTGGTCAAGATCATGGACCGGTGCCCTGAGTGCAAACGCGGTGACATAGATCTGAATCGCGCTGTGTATGGCCAGGTCGCTGATCCACTGGCCGGACGAGTCAAGGTGAGCTGGCGGCTGGTCAGCCCGAACACGTCCGCGAAGCTGTCCTTCCGCTACAAGGAAGGATCGAACCAGCACTGGTGCGCGCTCCGGGTACGCGACCACCGCAATCCCGTCGTCAAGCTCGAGATCCGCAACGGAAAGACGTGGAGGAGCCTGCCGCGAACCGACTACAACTACTTCATCGTCAACGACGGCAAGGGTTGTGGAGGCGACATCCGCGTCACAGACGTCGGTGGACAGCAGCTCGTCGAACCCAGCATCGCGTTCCGGCCGGGCGTCGTGCAGAAGGGCACCAAGCAGTTCACCAACTGACAACGACGTTCGACTGTGACCTTTGCCCCCTGCCGAGCGACTACCTGCGAAGATTCTCTAGAACGAGGTTGCGCGTGTGGCGCCTCTTCGACGACCGCATCATGAACGGGCGAGGACACGATGTCCTGTGTGGCCAGGACTGGTGCGGAAGTTGTTGTCATGCCTCAACAATGATCGGCGCTGGCGTGATCGGTCACTGGCAGCACCGCCATCGTCCGCTAGGTTGGTGACATGGCATGTCATCGCGTCGCTGTGCTCGCCCTTGAGGGCGTGCTCTCCTTCGAGCTTGGTATGCCGCTCACCATCCTTGGCTCTCTCGGACACCTCTACGCACCATCCGTGGTGACGCCGACCAGCAACGGCGTCACCGCAGACAGCGGACTGCGGCTCACTGGCGCCGGTGCGTTGGGCGACCTGGCGAAAGCGGACACCATCATCGTCCCGGGTTACGCGTTCGAAGGCGGCATTCCCGAGAGCGTCGCCGACGGGCTTCGCGCTTGCCGCGACCGGTCAGCGCGCGTGGTTTCGCTGTGTGTGGGCGCCTTCGCCCTCGCTGAGTCAGGCCTTCTTGCCGGCCGGCGGGCGACCACGCACTGGCTCCAGACAGAGCGCCTGGCGCGAGAACACCTGGACGTCACAGTTGACCGCGACGTGCTCTTCGTTGACGAGGAGACCGTGCTGACTGCCGCGGGCACCTCCGCGGGCATCGACCTTTGCCTGCACCTGGTCGGCAAGGATTTCGGCGCCACCGCAGCCAACCAGGCCGCACGCAATGCCGTCGCCGCGCCCCATCGCGACGGCGGGCAGGCCCAGTTCATCGAGCGTCATCTGCCTGCTGTGGCCGGAACGTCCCTTGCCGCCACCAGAAGCTGGGCGCTGGAACGCCTCGGTGAGCCGCTCGTGCTCCGCAAGCTCGCTGCCCACGCACACCTGTCTCCACGCACCTTCAGTCGCCGCTTCCTGGCCGAAACGGGGCTCCCTCCGATGAGGTGGCTGCGATTGGCACGGATCGATCAGGCCAAGCAACTGCTCGAACGCAGCGACGCCGCGATCGACGAGGTTGCCAGGCGGAGCGGTTTCGGCACGGCCGCGAACTTCCGCGCACACTTCGTGCAACACTGCGGGCTGACTCCGTCGGCCTACCGCGACATGTACTCACGGCATGAGGAACCGACCGGTGCCATCGCAGCGTCGCCGATCCCGGGAACCAGAGCCCGTGGATCGGCACGAGAAGGCTGGGTTGGAGAGCCTCGCGTACGTGGAGAGTGGTGACCGGTCGTGAGCCACCGAGGCTTGTCGCTGCGTTTACTCGACCTCGAAGTTGGACTCATGGTCGAAATCCGCGAGAAAACCCGGATAGGCGGGTTTCCAGCCCAGAGCTTCGCTGGTCACCAAGCTTGAAGTCGGGTTGTCGAGGCCTACGAAGGCGTTCACGTGCCGGAAGTGCCGCTCACTGTCTTCTGCTGCGATGGACCGAACCGGAATCGCGAGATGCCGGCCGATCAGTGCGGCGATTTCAAGCAAGCTGATTCCTGGCTCGGCAACGGCGTGCAACCGCGATCCCGCCACTGCCGATTCGAGCGCCAGTCGATACAGAACAGCGACATCACGCATGTCGGCTGATGGCCAGACGTTGGAACCGTTTCCCAGGTATCCGGACACTCCAGCAGCGCTGGCCGTCTGGACCAAGACGGAGGCGAGCCCGAATTCACCTTCGCCGTGAACGGTTGGTGGCAGGCGGATGACCGACGATCGCACTCCGTGCTCGGCGAGTCCGATCACCTCGTTCTCCGCCTCGATGCGCCAACCGGCGGTAAGCGTGTCATGCTCGGTGAGCAGGCCTTCGAAGCCTGCGAGAGCGAACGCGCATGTCGCGTTCGTGCTGACGAAAGGCTTGCCCGAGCCACCGAGGGCCGCACCGATGGCTTGGACCGCTTGCAGGTCTGACGCCGCTGCAGCGACGAGGTTGCCGGAATGCTGCTCGTCGTGTTCGAACGCGAGGTGGATGACGCCGTCAGCGGCTCGAGCTGCCGCGCTCAAGAGGTCCAAGTCGTCGAGGGCACCGCGCACCACCAGACCGCCGCGCGACCTCACGATCTCGGCGGCGGCGTCGGAGCGGGCCAAGCCGACCACCGTGTGGCCGGCGGTCAACAACTCAGGCACGAGAGCGGCGCCGACGTTTCCGGAGGCACCCGTGACGAATACACGCATGTTAACCCCTTGACCTCACAGATGACGATCAAACCCGCCACAGTGATTGCGGAGTGCGCAGTGATGCCGCGCGGTGAACGGACACACTGGAATCGGGCAAAGTACGTGGCGGACGTGTTATGCGACTGAACGGAGAGGCGCGCCGACGTGCACGCTCATGATGCCGGAGCATTCTTCACCCAGCAGATTTCCCACTGGTGGCCGTCGAGGTCTTCGAACACGCGCTGGTAGAAGAAGTTCGCGTCCCAGGGAGGGGAATGCTCCCGACCGCCGGCGCTGACAGCGCGGTCGACGATGTGTTCGACATCGTCGCGGCTGTCGACGAAGATGCCGAACACGGCTTCTGTTTCGTCCTGGGTGTCCACGGGCCGCTTTCTGGTCACAACTTCGAACGAAGATTCGATGTGCAAGATCACTTGCGCGTCACCGACCTGCATGGAGGCGAAGTTGTCGTTGGTGAAGTCCGGGTCGAATCGAAGACCGATCGCAGTGAAGAACTCCCTGCTCCGCGGTAGATCTGCCACCTGCATGATGGCGAAAAGGCGCTGCGCCATGGTCTGCCTCCCCGGTTTCAGACCGCGCCCCATCGTGACGTGAAACTCCTGTCGAAACCGTGCACAGAACGGTAGAAGTAGTCGGCGGTGGACAGGTGCGGCGCCTTGGCGCGGTTTCGCTCGGCCTGCGCGATGATCGACCGGCCGAGAGCTGTGTTGATGTCCAGCCGGGGAAACGCGTCATTGATCGCAGCTGCCTCCTCGTCGGAGAGGAAGTCCGAGCCGTGCCCGAAGTCGAGTGCGGTGCCGGCCAGGACGAGGCCGCAGACGACGCCGCGCCTGTCAGCGATGCCGAAAGTGGTGTGCAACGCGATAGCGTCCCAGACCACATCGAGCACCTCGGACGAAACTCCCTGGTGTGCGAGGAATTCTGTGGCCAGGTCGGCGCCGGCCACCTCGAACCGGTCCGGCCGTGCCTCGCCCGCGTCCGACAAGCCCAGGTCGTGCAGCACGGACGCGAAGAACAACGCGTCGTCGTGGTAGTCGACTCCCCGGCGCAGCCCGCGGACGTCGGCAACTTTGATGGCGAAGAAGTAGGTGCGGAGGCTGTGATGCGCGATGGCGAGTGTCTCGTGCGCCAGAACATGATCGACGACGGCTTGGCGGACCGGCGAGGAAACGATGTCCGGGTTGGACAGGCCCAGCGGGCTATTGGTGACCACGCCTCAACCATGACCGTCGCCGGCGTGATCGTCGACCGGCAGTGTTGCCAATGTTCGCCAGGTTGTGGACATGATTCGTCATCACGTGAGGGTGCTCGCCCACGAGATCGGCATGCCGCTCACAGTTCTGGCTGCTGGTGCCGTCGGCGTTGACGGGGACCTCGACGCCGACGGTGCCGGAGCCGTTGTCCGGTGGCCCTGTCCGGTTGTCGATGTGCGTGATCTCGCCACCCTGCACGCCGAGATCGTGGTGGCTTCAGGCCTTGATCAGCTGTTCGCTCAGCTCCCAGAGCTGCTGTGCCGACTCGGGGTCGACGGCGTGCGGTACGACCTCGGCCGGGATTTCCTGCCCGGCGCCGAAGTTCACGGGCCTTGGGGTGTCCAGCGGCGAGACGTCGTTGTCCTTCAGGTAGACGCCGCCGATGTCGGCGAGCAGCGGGCTGGTCGCGGCGAACACGCTCGTGCTGGCGCCCTGCTGCGGGGTCTTCATCCCGCGGTCGGGGTCGATGATCGGCTGGCCGGAGTCGTCGACGAGTCCCAAGGCCCGCAGCTGCTCGTCCGCCATCGCGTGGCCGTCCTCGGGCCGCGAGGGCCCCAGGTCGGTGCCGACGATGACACCGGGGTGCACTGCGTAGCCGCGGATCCCGTCCGCGGCCCATCGCCGGTCCAGCTCGACGGCGAACAGGATGTTGGCGGTCTTCGACTGGCCGTAGCCGAGCATTGGCTCGTAGCCGGTGGTGAAGTGCGGGTCGTCCCAGCGGATGTCGGAGAGTCGGTGGCCACCGGACGTCACGTTGACGACTCGGGCGCCACGAGCGGCGCGCAGTGCGGGCAGCAGGCCCAGGGTCAGCTGGAAGTGGCCGAGGTGGTTGGTCGCGAACTGCGATTCGAAGCCGCGGGCGTCCCGGACCAGCGGGCCGCCCATGATGCCCGCGTTGTTGATCAGCATGTGCAGCGGGCGGCCGGAACCGAGGTAGCGGTCGGCGAACTCGTCGATCGACGTCGGGCTGAGGAGGTCCAGCTGAGCGATCTCGACGCGCTCCATCCCGGCCAGGGCGGGGGCGGCGCCGTCCGGGTAGCGCGAGCCCACCGTGACGAACGCGCCCGCCTGGCTCAGCGCACGGGTGGTCTCCAGGCCGAGCCCTACGTGGCCGCCGGTGACGATGGCGTTCGTGCCCGACAGGTCGATGCCCTCGAGGACGTCTTCGGTCGTCGACGCTGCGGTGAAGCCGGATCCGATGGGGCGCTGTTTGTGGGTCATGCCGCCACGGTAGGCACGATGGTCCGTACTTTGAATCATTGACGGTCCGTATTTTTTGCGCGAGAGTACGGAGATGGGTGGCGATCACCTGTCTGAGGTGTTCGACCTGGTCGAGGTCCGCGGCCTGCTGTCGGGCGGGTTCGCCGTGCGGGGCCCCTGGGTGTCGCGCAGGGCGATCGAGGCTCCGCTGAAGTTCTTCGCGATGGTCTCCGGCCGGGCCCGGCTGACCACCGATGGCGTTGACGAGCCGATCGAGCTCGAACCGGGCGACGTTGCGATCCTCAACAACCGGTCCTGGCTGCGCGTCGAGGGTGGCACCGGCGACGGACCGCGCCGCGAGATCACGCCCGAGGCGAACTTCCCCTTCAGCGGCCTCATCGGGGCCGACCGCGATGCCGACGACATCCTCATCGGCGGTTGCATCGACCTCAGCGCGGCCGGTGGCACCCTGCTGCTGCAGGCGCTTCCGCCGCTGGGGCACGTTCGGGCATCGGCTGCCTCGGCGATCAACCTGCGGGGCACTCTTCATCGGTTGTTCGAGGAGGTGGTCGGGGGCCGGGCGGGTTCCGCGTTCGCGATCCGGCAGTACTGCCAACTCTTGCTGCTCGAAGTGCTGCGCGCCTACGTCGACCAGGCCGAGCTGCCCCCTGGGTGGCTGCGGTTGCTGATCGACGAGCGGTTGCGGCCGGCTCTGAGCCTCATGCACGCCGAACCCGGAAGGGCCTGGCGCCTGGAAGAACTGGCACATGTCGCAGCGATGTCGCGCACGTCGTTCGCCGAACGCTTCCGGACCGTAGCGGGCGTACCGCCACTGACCTATCTCAACCGCTGGCGGATGCTGTTGGCGCAGCGCGCTCTTCGTGGCAGCGATGTTCGAGTGGGGGAGCTGGCAGTCGAACTGGGCTACGCGTCGGAGAGCGCGTTCAGCACCGCGTTCAAACGGGAGGTAGGGGAATCACCGCTGCGCTACCGGTATCGGATGCGCGACGAACTGCCGGCCCGCACCGGGTCGGTGCCGGTATGACGACCGAGGATGGAGCAGGCCGCCACAGCTCATCGCCGCGTTGAGGCTCCTCATCTTACGCCCAGCGGGAAGGGGAGCAGTCCGCAGCGTGGACGGTCCAGTGGTCGCGGTCAGATCAGCGAGATCAGCGCGTCCTGGGTGAAGGGACTGACGCTCCACGCCGCCTTCTCGACCTGGCAGGATGACGCTCGCGGTTCTCGCCTCCGCCCACTCATGGACATGCGCGGGGATCTCTGCGGAGATCGGCAGACACGAGCTGGAAGGCAGGGCGCACAAGCGGATCGCGTTGTTCGCTCTGGACGCGGACGACCGCGAGACCGCCTTGGAGTACCTCGACGCTGTCCGTGCCGCCTGTCACTGGCCCTTGATGCACAACTCCCTTGCCGGCCCTTCGCGGTTCACCCTCCGCGGCCCCAGGCTGACACGATCGTCCGCAGCTCAGTGGCTGTCTCGGCGATCAGGTCGGCGAGCGAGGCGTCGCTGCCGGGTGCGACCCAGCGGGCGTATGCAACCCGGAAGACCGTGATACCGGACTCGGCGGCCAGGGTGGCCGTGGTTTCGTGGAGGCCCTTGGCGCGCAGAGTGGCGGCGACTGCGGCCGTCAGCGAACCGATCTTGCGCAGCTCGCGCTCTTGCAGTTCTGGACTGGCCTCGATGATGGAGTGCCGCACTCGGATCAGCTCGAGGCGATCGGCGAAGATCACCTGCGCGACCCGGCGGAAGGCGGTGATGACCGCCTCGAAGGGGTCGGCGTCGGTCTCGGTCACTGCCTTCACCAGGATTTCCTCCAGGTGCCCACTGCCGCTGAAGAGTGCCTCGCGCTTGTCGCCGAAGAGTCGGTAGAAGGTGCGCTTGTCGAGGCCGGCGCGGGCGGCGATGTCGGTGACCGTGGTCTGGTCGAACCCGCGCTCGCCGAACAGCTCCAGGGCGGCCGCCTCCAAGCGGCCGCGTGCGTCCGGCTGCCAGCGGGCCATGTGGCGATCGTATCTGATGTCACCCTGCGACTTTGTTCCTGCCGGAGTCATGTCACATGGTGACTTCATGAGGTACGGTGATGTCGCAAGGTGACATCAACGGTTGTGAAGGGACTCCCATGTGGATGTTCGTTACAAGTGCTTCTGGCCATCTCGGCTCCGCAGTCGTGCCGGAACTGATCTCCGCCGGACCCGAGGTCGTCGGCCCGGCCTGCTCTGACACGTCCGCCGCCGCGATTGAGAAGCTCGGCGCTCAGGCACACCCCGGTGACCTGTCCGTGCTCGCCGCGCGCACCGGCGGTGCCATCAACCCGCTGGTGTCGCGAACTTCCCAGTCGCGCGACGCCGACCACGCGATCCGCCACCTCCAGCAGGGCCGCCCTTTCGGAAAGGTGGTGTCGGTACCGTGATGGCGCGCCTCCTCAGGACCTCAGCGGCCATCCGGCGCTTCTTAGGAAGCACCGTGCTTCTTTGGGTCTCCCTGGTCATCAGCACCGTGATGTTCAGCGTGCTCGTCCCCGCTGGCTCCCGAGCTGTCACCGCCGATGGCGTCCGCGGCGCACGGCTGTTGGACGAAGAAGTGCCGACCTGGTCCGCCGCCGGGGCGCATGCGTTGCTGGCGGGCCTCGGCCCAGACGGCCGCGAGGCGTACCAGGACTTCTACCTTCGTCTCGATTTCTGGTTCCCGGTACTGAGCCTGAGCGTCTTCTTCGCGGCGGCCCTCTCCTTGCTCTTCCCGGTGTCCAGCCGGCTCCAGTGGGTGAACGTGCTACCGCTGTTGCTGTGGATTCTCGACATCGCCGAGAATGTCAACCACTTCACGATGGCCGCGGCTTTCCCCGAACGGTTTGAGCCGTCGTACCAGCTCGGGCCGTTCTTCACCCTGGCCAAGTGGCTCGTGATGGCGGCGTGCACCGTCCTGCTCGTCGTCGGGCTCGTCCGTCGGCTCGCGGTGTGGAGGGCTCGAGGCAGGCGCTCCCTGAAGTGACCCCGCTGGCCCGACGCCTCCAGACTTGGCAGTAGCCGGGGAGAAGAACGCGCGATGGGGCGGCGAAGCAAGTCCCCCGAAGTAGTTCCGGCGCAACGCCACGAAGCTCGCCCACGACTGTCATCGCCCGGTCCGGGACGTGACTTGCGAGCTCAGGGATCCCACGAGACGCTGGAGCGAGGCGTTGCGCCGGAACGCCGTGACCGACCGCGCCGTCGACATGCACCTCGTCCTCGATCACCTGGAGGAGGTCCTCGCTGCGGTTCCGGATTGTTCTTCGCGACCGTCAGGGCCCTGGGAACTGCGAAGTTCAACATCTCCCTCTCCCGGTCGGAGGTGAACCGCGCCGCGCAGAAGCCCGCGTAGGGCACTCGTTGGGGACGCCGCCGTTCGAATCCGGCACCGAGGCACCAGCGCGCAGGACGACTTGCAGCATCCCCAGCCAGCAGGTCGTTGACGCAGAACACCGCCGTCGGCCACTGCGGTCTGACGGGAGCAATCGGGACGTGCGAAGCGGACGAAGCCGAGCTCCTGGCTGGCCACGCACGACCAAGTGCCGTTCGACGTCGTGAATAGCAAGGGCATGACCGGCCTCGCGCCGTGACGCGGCCGCACGGCCCTGACCACGTGAGCGGGTCAGGGCCGTGCGGTCTTGTGTCACGCCTCCGACAGGACCTCGACGTACCCGTCCGTCCCGTTCACCCGGATCCGCTGCCCGTCCCGGATCACCCGCGTCGCCCCTTCCAGCCCGACCACCGCGGGCAACCCGTACTCCCGCGCCACCACCGCCCCGTGCGTCATCAACCCGCCGACCTCCGTCACCAACCCCGCGATCGCCACGAACAACGGCGACCAGCTCGGGTCCGTGTACGCCGTCACCAGGATGTCGCCCGGCGCGAGATCCGCATCCGCCATGTCCAGCACGACCCGTGCACGACCCTCGACGGTCCCGCTCGACACCGCCAGACCGACCAGCGCGCCCGCAGGCAGGTCGGACCGGCGGTACGAACCGGCCACGGCCTCGCCGTCCGAGGTCAGCACGCGCGGTGGCGTGAGCGTCTCGTGCGAACGGAACTCCTCCCGGCGGCGCGCGATGAGTCCAGAAGGGACGGACTGAGTCCGCACGACGTCGTGGAACTCCTGCAGCGTCAAGAAGAAGATGTCGGACGCCGTGTCGAGCACACCCGCCGACACGAGCCGGCCGGCCTCCGCCAGCAGCGCCTGCTTGTAGACGAAGTAGCGGCTCACCATGAAGTACTTCGGGTACTCGCGGTACCCGATGAACGTCCGGACGCGGTCGATCATCCGCTTGGTCTGTGCGGCCTTCGCCTCGCCGTCCGGCAACGCGAGCAGGCGCTCCAGCAGCTCCTGCTCCTTCCGCCACGCCTCCTCGCGGCCCTGCTCGAAGCGCCGCGAGCCGGCGCCCTCGGCGAAGTTCCGCACGTTCGTGAGGATCATCGGCACGAGCGTGGCGGGGTGTTCGCTCCACCGCGGCCGGGTGATGTCGATCTCGCCGACGCACCGCATGCCGTACTTGTCCAGGTAGTCACCGATGGCCTTGCGCACCTCGGCCGGCAGCGTCGCCAGCGAGTCCGGCGAGTCCTCCAGTGCGGCGACCGCGTCCGGGTGGCGGCGGACCACGTCGGCGACGTCGAGCAGGGACAGGCCCATCTCGGAGGTGACGTTGTGCGGGGCGGACAGGGTGAGGGTGTCGGCCGCGTTCTTCTCGCCCAGCCACTCGAACAGGTGCTCGTTGAGCCACCAGGTCGCCTGCATCCCGGCCATGATCACCTGGCTGCTGCGCGCGTCGAACAACACGCGCCGCAGCTCCTGGAAGTCCGCGAGGACGAACTCGACCAGGTCAGCGCCCGACCGGCCGGCGATGTCCCGTTTCAGGGCGGCGACGGAGGTCTCCGCAGCGCCGATCAGCTCGGTGACGACGTCCGGGTCGGTCTCGATCGTGGCCTGTGCCGCGCCGAGGATCGGCTGGGCCTCCTCGCCGGGGAACGACGGCAGGAACCCGTCGCGGTCCAGGACGGTGTGCAGCGCGTCGCCCATCAGCGGGTCGGACTTGCCGATCACGTCCAGGAACTGCTCGCGGCTGGTCGGCACGGCCAGGATCGGGGTGACGTCGACGAACAGCCGGCTGCCCACCTCCGTCATCGGTCGCGGTGTGGTCAGCTGCCACACCGACAGACCCAGCGGCTTCATCGCGTCGGTCATCATCTGCTGGTGGCCGACCGACACGAAGACGCGGTTGGCGCCGTCGGACTCGGGCACCGGGAACAACGTCGTGATCGGCCTGCTCTGCACGACCTGGAACCCGTCGCCGGCCAGGCACCACTCGATGTCCTGCGGGCGGCCGAAGTGCGCTTCGATCCGCCTGCCGAGCCGCACCAGCTCCAGTACCTGCTCGTCGGTCAACGCGGGCTCGTCGCGCCGCGCCGGTTCGACCGTCCGCGTCCCACCGCCGGGCACGGCGACGACGGACAGCTCCTTCGACGCGATGGACCTGGTGGTGATCGAGTCGTCGCGGACCCGGTAGACGTCGGCGTTCACCAGGCCGGAGACCAGCGCCTCACCGAGCCCGAAAGCGGCTTCGACACAGGCGACCTTGCGGTTGGACGTGGCCGGGTCGGCGGTGAAGAGGACGCCGGCCGCGTGCGGGAACACCATCTGCTGCACGACCACGGCCATGTGCACCTGGCGGTGGTCGAAACCGCCGCGCAGCCGGTAGGTCACGGCCCGCTCGGTGAACAACGACGCCCAGCACCGGCTGACGTGCCACAACACCGAAGCCGCCCCGATGACGTTCAGGTACGTGTCCTGCTGGCCCGCGAACGACGCCGTCGGCAGGTCCTCGGCCGTGGCACTGGAACGAACGGCGTACGCGACATCTTCACCCAGGCGGGTGACGGCGTCGGTGATCGCCGCCGCCACGTCGGCGGGAACGCCGATCTCCTCGACCACCCGCCGGACCTCCGCGCTACTCGTGCGGATCTCGTCCCGATCGTCCGGGCCCAGCCCCGCCAACCTGTCCAGCAGGCCCTCCGGCACGTCCTGCAGGACCAGCTGGAACGCCTCCGTCGTGACGCAGAAACCCGCGGGCACGCGCACGCCGTCGATCCGCGCGAGCTCGCCCAGCTGCGCCCCCTTGCCGCCTGCGACGCCGACCTGCGACCGGTCGATCTCCTGGAGACCGAGCACGTGGTTACCCATCTGGACCGCTTCCCCCATCCGCCGAACCGCAGACACAGCGTCCTATCGACACCGTGTTTCCGCAGGTTCCGGCTACGGCGGGAGATTCTGCGCCGCATGGGGGGTCTTGCCGCAAGACCCCCCATGCGCTATACGTTGGTTATGGCGGGAGTCGCCGGCAAGACGTGCGCGCCCGAGCGGTCGGTGCTCAGGCACAGCGAGCAGATCTCCCCGCCCAGCGCGCTCGCGGTCATGTCCGGCCGCTCATAGGGCTCCCGGCACACCACGCACTCGTAGGTCGTCCTGCTCGGGTTGCCGTCCTCGTCCAGCACCGGTTCGGCGATCCCGTCGTCAGTGCGCCGCAGGTAGAACCGCCCACGCGTGAGCACCGCCATCAACGGCGTCACCACGATCGGGATGCCCACCGCCACCAGCGGCGAGTACGGCTGGACCGCCGGCCCGAACAGTCCGAAGTAGACACCGATCGACAGCCCCGAGGACGCCAGGAACGACACCACGCCCACCGGGTTGACCGCGAACAGCATGCCGCGCCGGAACTCCGGCTGCTTCGGCGACAGCTTCAGCACGTACTTGTTGATCGCGATGTCCGTGGCGACCGTGACCACCCACGCCATCGCGCAGTTGGAGTAGAAGCTCAGGATCTTGTTGAGGAAGCTGAACATGTCGGCCTCCATCAGCACCAGCGCGATCGCCAGGTTCACGCACACGAACACCAGCCGCCCCGGATACCGCTTGGTGACGCGGGTGAACGAGTTCGTCCACGCCAGCGACCCCGAGTAGGCGTTCGTCACGTTGATCTTCACCTGGCTCAGCACCACGAGCACCAGCGCCAGCGGCACCACCAGCCACCCCGGCATGAACTGCTTGAACACCCCGGTGAACTGCTCGATCGGCTCGATCGCCGCCACGGCCCCGACCGCGTCCAGCACGTACACCGCCATGAACACGCCGATCGCCTGCTTCAGCGCTCCGAACACCACCCAGCCCGGCCCCGCCAGCACGACCGACGTCCACCACGCCCGCCGGTTCGCAGCGGTGCGCGGCGGCATGAACCGCAGGTAGTCGATCTGCTCACCGATCTGCCCCATCAACGACAGGCACACCCCGGCCCCGAGCATCACCGCGGCCGTGTTCACCCCGTTGCCACCACCGTCGTGGGCGAGGAACCGCTGCACCGACTCCGGCTGCGTGACCACCAGGAACAGCAACGGCGCCACCATCAGCAGCAACCACAACGGGTTCGTCCAGCTTTGCAGCTTCGCCAGCACCTTCATCCCGTAGATCACCAACGGGATGATCACCAGCGTCGACAGGAGGTACCCCAGCCACAACGGCATGCCCAGCGCGTACCGCAGCCCCTGGGCCATGATCGAGCCTTCGAGCGCGAAGAAGATGAAGGTGAAGCTCGCGAAGATCACGCTCGTCAGCACCGACCCGTAGTACCCGAACCCGGACCCGCGGGTGATCAGGTCGAGGTCGATGTTGTACCGGGCCGCGTAGTAGGCCAGCGGGAACCCGGTCACGAAGATCACGAGCGCCGCGAACCCGATGGCCAGCAACGCGTTGCCGGTCCCGTGCGCCAGCCCGATGCCGGCACCGATCGAGAAGTCCGCCATGTAGGCGATGCCGCCCAACGCGGACGCGCCCACGACGGCGGGCGTCCAGCGGCGGTAGGTGCGCGGCGCGAACCGCAGGGTGTAGTCCTCGAGGGTTTCCTTGGTGGTTCCGGACGTCTGGCTCCGCTCGACCACGTCAGCTGTCACGGTTCGGAACGTAGGGAGCCCGCGTTTCGCCTGGACGAAACCTCTGTGACCGCGGTGTAACCCCGCTGGGTGGGGTCCGCCGGATGGACGAGATCAACTCGCAGCTGGTCGAGGCGTTGGTGGCGGAGCAGTTCCCGCGGTGGCGCGACCTTCCGGTGCGGCCGGTGCCGAAACAGGGGTGGGACAACCGCACCTTCCGGCTCGGCGACGACCTCGCGGTGCGGCTGCCCAGCGCACCGGGGTACGTCGCGGCGGTCGAGAAGGAGGACCGGTTCCTGCCGCTGCTGGCCGCGCACCTGCCGGTGCCCGTGCCGGAGCCGGTCGCGGTCGGGCGGCCGTCCGGGGCGGTACCCGTTCCCGTGGTCGGTCCGCCGCTGGCTCGACGGGACCACGGTCGAGAGCGCGTCAGGACTCGACCGCGAGCGGCTGGCAGCGGACCTGGGCCGGTTCCTCGTGGCGTTGCGCGCGGTCCCGGCGGACCGCCCGGCCGCCGGACGGCACTCCTACTTCCGAGGCTGCCACCCGAGCGCCTACGCCGACCAGGTGGAACAGGCACTCGACGCGCTCGCGGGCCACGTCGACGCGGCGGCCTGCCGGGAGGTCTGGGCCGAGGCGCTCACGTCCGCGTGGCCGTCGGCTCCGGTGTGGTTCCACGGCGACGTGGCCGTGGGTAACCTGCTCACGGCCGGCGGCGCCCTGTCGGCGGTGATCGACTTCGGTACCTGCGGGGTCGGCGACCCCGCGTGCGACCTGGTGATGGCGTGGATGTACTTCACCGGTGCGGAACGCGAGGTCTTCCGCGCGGCGGTGGGGTTGCCCGACGCGACGTGGCGCCGCGCCAGGGGATGGGCGTTGTGGAAGGCGCTGGTCACCGTGGCGGGCATGTCGAGCCCTGATCCAGAAGGCGTGCAGACCCGCACCCTCGCGGCGGTGCTCGCCGACCCGGTCAGTGCTTGACCAGCGCGGCCACCCGGTCGCGCAACGCGTGGGCCACGGAGTCGAACCCCTGCTTCACATAGGCACCCTGGGCCGCCACCACGGCATCGGCGTACTTCCCGTTGAACGTCTCACACGTGTAGTAGCTGCACCGGTCCGGACCGAGCGCCGTGATCCACTGGTCCCGCACCCCGAGCAACCCGGGAAACGTGTCGCCGGTGTCATAGCGCAACAACCGCGACGGCACCACGGACCGAACGAACTCCCGGCTGACGAACGTCCCCGGCGACCCGTCCGGCCGGGGCAGCGTCAAGTCGATCGGCGAGTCCACCTCCAAGGAAGTCGCCACCGCGAGCGTGTACGGATTCCACTGCGGATAGCCGGCATAGTCGACCAGCACCTGCCAGACGAACGAAGCGGGCGCCTCGATCTCCACGACCACGGACTCGATGAAATGGGTTCTCGGAAAGCTTGTCATGCCGGCATGTACTCCCCGCCGTTGACGTCCAGCGTGGCGCCGGTGACCTCCGAGGCCAAGCGCGACAACAGGAACAGCACCGCGCCCGCGCACGCCTCGTCGGCCGGGATGCGGCCGAGCGGGTTGCGGGCGGCGATCTCGTCGTACACGTCCTGCTCGGTCACGCCGCGCGACTCAGCGGTGAGTTTGAGGTAGAAGCGGACGCCGGGGCCGTCGAGCCAGCCCAGCACGGCTTGGTTGGCGCGGATGCCGTGTTCGCCGAGCTCCAGGGCGAGGAACTGGGTCGCGGTGGCCATCGCGGCCTTGGCGACCGCGTAGCCCGCCTCGCCGCGCATCGGTTTGCGGGTGGTCATCGTGCCGATGTTGACGATCGAGCCGCGCCCGGCCGCCTTCATGTGCGGCACGACCGCGCGGGTCACGTTCAGGGCGCCGTGCAGGATGATGTCCATCGAGCGGCGGATCGCCTTCTCCGGTGTGTCCAGCAGGTCGAAGAAGCCGGGGTGGCCGAACGCCGAGTTGACCAGGCCGGTGATCGTGCCGAACCGGTCGACGGCCGTGTCGACCAGGTGGGCGACCTGGTCCGGTTTGCGGACGTCGCAGGAGACGCCGACGGCCTCGCCACCCGCGGCGGTGACGTCCTTGGTGACCTGGTCCATCACGTCGGTGGAGCGGGCGGCCATCACGACCTTGGCGCCCTCGGCGGCGGCGCGCAGAGCGAGCTTCGAGCCGAGGCCGGGGCCGACGCCGGTGATCACCACGACCTCGTCCTGGAGCATCACAGGTAGACCTCCGTGTAGAAGGCGAAGTCCCGCTTGAGGCGGTCCTCGGCCAGGCCGAAGTCGGCGGGGGAGTAGGAGTGCGAGCCGTGCCGTTCGGCGCGGTTCTGGCGCAGGTAGGCGGCGAACGCCTGGTCGTCGGCGCGCGACGGCGGCAGGCCGAGCTCACCGAGCACGTCGTGGGCCACGACCAGCGGTTTGGCCACGGTGTCGGCGAACCGCACGTCCACGAACCGGTCAGGGCGGGCCTGCCGGGCGTCGGCGAAGACCTGCAGCGTCGTGGCGAAGCGGCGTGACCAGTACGGGCCGATCCACAGTGGATCGACGTCCTCGCTGTACTGCGACGACATCGTGCGCACCATCGAGGCGTACGACGGCACGGCCCGCACCGGTGAGCGGTGGGTCATCACGATCTTGCAGCCGGGAAACGCGTCGAGCACCGTGTCGACCGCGGTGAGGTGGTGCGGCGACTTGAGCACCCACGGCTGCGTGCGCCCCTCTTGCTGCCACTGCAACACCTGCAGCCACTCCCGCAGCTCGCGGTAGGCCGGCGTCTGGTCGGCCGTGCGCAGCCAGTCGCCGTAGCTCGGCACCCGGTAGAACGAGTCGTAGCTCATCGACACGAACGTCCGGTCCAGCAGCAGCACGTCCTCCTCGGGCCCGTCCCACACGACCGTGTGCAGGTCGCCGAAGTCGGGGGAGAGCTGCGCGAAGACCCGCATCCGTTCCTGCGCGCGGCGTTTGCGCTCGGCCGCGTCGGGACCCTCGCCGGGGAACGGCACCGGGTAGGCGACCTCCCACGACAGCGTCGAGGTGAGCTGCGGGGACGCGGCCAGCAGCCGGTGCAGCAGCGTGGAACCGGTGCGCGGCAGGCCGCAGATCTCCGCTGCCACCCTGACCTCGACGTCGAGGACCTCGGGGTGCTCGCGCTGCAGGGCGCGCAGCCGCAACCGGTCGGCCAGCAGGGCGGTCAGCCGGTGCCGGGTGAGCTGAAAGCCTGTCGGGGACAGGGAGGCCTCGGTGTTGAGGCTGGTGACGAGCACGTCGAGCGGTTCGCGGAACCAGTCGTCGCCGAAGTCGGTCAAGCCCGTCTTGGTGGCCGCCCCGGTCAGCAGTTCGTCGACGTTCAGCGCGGTGGTGACCGTCATCGGAGCTCCTCCAGGGCGACGACACGGCACTTCGGGATCGGGTGTTCGGCGGCACCGAGCCAGCGCAGCAACGCGGTGCCGGAGCTGTGCCCGCAGGTGTCGATCCAGTTGCCCACACCGGGATCGCGCTCGGCCACCACGATCGTCAGCCGGCCGTCGGGCCCCAGCACGGCTGTGTGCTTGTTGACGGTGATCTTGCGCCGGTGGTCGAGCGACTCCATCCACCAGTTGTCCAGCTGGAAGTTCCAATATGGGCAGTCCGGCACGTCGGTCTCGACCACCCAGGCCTCGCCGGGCCGCAGCGTCCAGTACCCGTGCAGGTAGAAGATCTCCGGATCGCCGCCCGCGCGCTGGAACATCTCCTGCCCGAAGTCGGGCAGCTCGTTCGGCCGGGTCATGAACGTCCTGGTCCAGTGCGCGAACGTGGCCGCGGTGCCGTGCACCGCCAACGCCGCCCGCTGCAGGGCTTTCGCGAGGAACTCGGGCGTGAGCTGCGCCGGTTGCGCCGGTCCGCCGACCTGCTCGACGTGCCACTGACCGGCCACCTCGGTCGTGCGGTCGAGGTAGGTCTGCCTGACCACGAGACCGGTCGAGTCGGGGGCGAGCGGCAGCCAGTTGGTGCCCTGTCGCCGCTGGCTCGCGATGATCTCCACGGTGCCGTCCGGCGCGACCACGAGGTCGGCGTCGGACAGCTCGCCGGTGGAGGCCATCGTGCCGTCCTTGGCGTACCGGTTGGCCTTGGAGCCGATGCTGAAGTACGCGATGCTGCCGCGCGTCCCGGTGATCCGGTAGGTGCGGTCGCCGCGGATGGTCGCGGACAGGTAGACGTTGTCCGGGTTGTCGGCACCGATCTTCACCAGGTCGAGCTCGTGGAACCGGGGGAAGTCGGGATCGGCGTTGTCCAGGCAGGAGTAGAGCATCTCGCGCGTCAGCCGGGCGAGGTAGCGGTAGCCCTCCGCGCGGTCCAGCGGCGTGTCGGGGGCCTGGTCCGACAGCACCACCTGGCCCGCCTGCTCCAGCGCCTGGCAGAACCGCGACCACGCCTGATCCGGCACACCGACCTCCTGATTAGAACGTGTTCTAGCCGAACATACCCGATTCTGGACAACGTTCAACAGACGCCGAGCGCACGCAGGCCAGCCAGCACCTCGGCCGCGGCGGCCTCGGGGGTGAGAGCGGTGGTGTCGACGTGGACCTCGGGGTGCTCCGGCGTTTCGTAGGGCGAGTCGATGCCGGTGAAGTCGGCCAGCTCGCCACGCCTGGCCTTGCGGTACAGCCCTTTCGGGTCACGCTGCTCCGCGACCTCCAGTGGGGTGTCGACGAAGACCTCGCAGAACTCGTTCTTGCCGACCAGCTCTCGCGCCAGCGTCCGCTCGGCGCGGAACGGCGAGATGAACGAGACGAGCACGATCAGCCCCGCGTCCACCATCAGCGCGGCGACCTCGGCGATCCGGCGGATGTTCTCCACCCGGTCGGCGTCGGTGAACCCGAGGTCGGAGCTCAGCCCGTGCCGCACGTTGTCGCCGTCCAGCAGGAACGTGTGGCGGCCCTCCGCGTGCAACGCCCTCTCGACCAGGTCCGCGATGGTCGACTTGCCCGCGCCGGACAACCCGGTCAGCCACACCACGCACGGCCGGTGACCGTTGCGCTTGATCCGCGCCTGCTTGTCCACGGTCAGCGTCTGCCAGCGCACGTTCGTCGCCTGGAGCGCGCACTCGATCATCCCGGCGCCGACGGTCGCGTTCGTCAGCCGGTCGAGCACGACGAACGACCCGAGGTCGCGGTTCGTCCGGTAGCTCTCGAACGGCACCGGCGCGTCGAAGTGCACGTCCGCGGTGCCGATCTCGTTGAGCTTGAGCGCCTGCGTGGTCGTGCAACCGAGTGTGCGCGCTCCGATCTTGGCGAGGTACTGGCGGCCGGGCAGCAGTTCGGCCTCGTTCAACCACACCAGCTTCGCCCGGAACGCCGCCGCGGTGCCCGGTGGGTCGTCGGCCGCGGCCAGCACGTCACCCCGGCTCGCGTCCACGTCGCCGGCGAGCACGACCGTGACCGACGACCCGGTCGGCGCCTCGGTGAGATCGCCGTCCATCGTGACGATCCGGTCCACAGCGGACGCCTGCTCGCCCGGCAGCACCCGTACCCGGTCACCTGCGCGGAGCGTGCCCTGCAAGACCCGGCCGGAGAATCCGCGGAAGTCCGCATCCGGCCGGTTCGCCCACTGCACGAGGAACCGCGACGGCCCGTCCGCCGCCTCCTCGACCTCGACCGACTCGAGCCACTGCAGCAGCGTCCGCCCGTCGTACCAGGGTGTCAGCTCACTGCGGCCGACCACGTTCACGCCGTCGGTCGCGGACATCGGCACGCAGGTGATGCTCGCGAAGTCCAGCTCCTGTGCGAACGTCCGGAACTCGGTGCTGACGGCGTGGAACAGGGTGGGGGAGTAGCCGGCGAGGTCGAGCTTGTTGACCGCGAGCGCAACGTGCCGGATGCCCAGCAACGACACGATGCGCGCGTGCCGGCGCGTCTGCTCAAGCACGCCCTTGCGCGCGTCGAGCAGGATCACCGCCGCCTGCGCGGTCGAGGCGCCGGTGACCATGTTGCGCGTGTACTGCTCGTGCCCCGGTGTGTCCGCGACGATGAACCGGCGCGCTTCCGTGGCGAAGAACCGGTAGGCCACGTCGATCGTGATGCCCTGCTCGCGTTCCGCCACCAGCCCGTCGACCAGCAGCGCGAAGTCCAGCTCGCCGCCACGCGTGCCGACCCGCCGGGAGTCCGCCTCGAGCGCAGCCAGGTGGTCGGAGTGGAGCAGCTTCGACTCGTACAGCAGCCGCCCGATCAGCGTGCTCTTGCCGTCGTCGACGCTGCCGCAGGTGATGAACCGCAGAAGCTCCATCAGAAGTAGCCCTCCTGCTTCTTGCGCTCCATCGACCCGCTCCGGTCGTGGTCGATCACCCGCCCCTGCCGCTCGGACGTGGTCGCCGTCCGCATCTCCTCGACGATCTCGGCCACCGTCCGCGCCTCGCTGCGCACCGCACCCGTCAGCGGGTAGCAGCCGAGCGTGCGGAACCTGACCAGCTCCTCGCGCGGTGTTTCGCCTGGGTGCAACGGCATCCGGTCGTCATCGACCACGATCAGCGCCCCGTCCCGGTCCACCACCGGGCGCTTCGCCGCGAAGTACAGCGGCACGACCGGGATCTGTTCGCGTTCGACGTAGCGCCAGACGTCGAGCTCGGTCCAGTTCGACAGCGGGAACACCCGGATGCTCTCGCCGGGCGCGGTGCGGGTGTTGTAGAGCCGCCACAGCTCGGGCCGCTGGTTCTTCGGGTCCCACCGGTGCTGCGCGGTCCGGAACGAGAACACCCGCTCCTTGGCCCGCGACGCCTCCTCGTCCCGCCGCGCCCCGCCGAACGCCACGTCGAACCGGTGCTCGTCGAGCGCTTGGCGCAGCCCCTGCGTCTTCCACAGGTCCGTGTGCCGCGCCGAGCCGTGGTCGAAGGGGTTGATGTTCGCCGCCACGCACTCCGGGTTGCGGTGCACGATCAGTTCCAGCCGGAGCTCCCGGGCTGTCCTGTCCCGGAACGTGATCATCTCGCGGAACTTCCACGTCGTGTCCACGTGCAGCAGCGGGAACGGCGGCATGGACGGGTAGAACGCCTTGCGCGCCAGGTGCAGCAGCACCGAGCTGTCCTTGCCGATCGAGTACAGCAACACCGGTCGTTCGGACTCCGCGACCGCCTCGCGGAAGATGTCGACGCTGTCGGCCTCCAGCCGGTCGAGGTGGTTCACGCACCGACCGTAGCAACCAAAACGAACAACGTTCAATATGATTCTGAACGTTGTTCAACGTAGGCTGGGACCGTGAGCACCGAGCAGACGACGGCGTGGGGCGACGCGGAGGGCAGGCGGCGCGACATCCTGGCCTCCGCCGAGCTGATCCTCGAAGAGCAGGGCTACGCGGGCCTGACCATGCGCGCGATCGCGGTGGGCGCCGGCGTCAGCTCCGGCACCGTCTACCAGTACTTCTCCGGCAAGGAGGACGTGTTCGCGGCGCTGATGGAACGCCGCCTGGACGCGTTGCGCTCGACCCTCGCCGCCGTCGACCGGGGGCTCGGCATCGCCGGCGTGCTGCGTGAGGTCGAACCGCAGGTCACCGAGCTGTGGCGGCGGTTCGGGCGGTCGGCGGCGCAGTGGGAGGCGAAGGTGCTCTCCGGCGGGCCGCGCGGCAAGGAGGTCACGGGGTCCGCGCAGGTCTACCGCAAGACGATCAAGGCGCTGGCGCAGACGCTGGCGGAGACGGCGCAGGCGTGCGGGCAGGAGCTGCTGGACGACCCGGCGTTGCCGCACTGGGTGTGGGACTCGCTGATCGGGCTGGCGGACGACCTGTTGCTGCAGGGGGCGCGGACGAGCCGGGTGAAGCCGGCGCAGCTGATCGAGTTCGCGACCGGGGCGATCGAACGGGGGATCGTGCGCCCGTGAGTCAGGAGCGGTCCGCGATGCCTCGCGCGATCTTGAGCTCCACCAGGTCCTGCGGCCGCAACCGCAGCTGGTCCGCCGTCTCCCGCGCCTGCTCCGGGTCGCGCTTCAGGATCGCCGCCGCCAGCTCCGGCGAGATCACCGCGAGGTAGCTGTCCGGCGTCACCCACGTCCGGTCCGGCGCCGCGAACGCCAGCGCCCCACCGGATCCGCCCTCACCGATCAGCAACGTGGTGATCGGAACACCAGCCGACGCGACCGCCGTGAACATGTCCGCGATCGCCGGGCCGACGCCCGCCTGTTCCGCGGCGAGGTCGTTGGCGGCACCGGGCGTGTCCACCAGCGTCAGCACCGGGATGCCGAGCCGGTCGGCCAGTCGCACCAGCCGGGCTGCCGTGCGGAAGCCCGCGGGCCGGGTGGGGGTGCCGCACTGGGCCGCGTAGGCGACGGGCAGACCCGAAACCAACCCGAAACCGCACAGCACGCCCGGATCCACGCCACCGCAGCGGTCGCCGCTGATCGGTTCGTGCCAGTCGAAGTAGGCGGTGAGGTAGTCGGCGGCGCGTGGGCGGCCGGGGGCGCGGGCCCGTTCGACCGCGTCCCAGCCGGTGTCCGGCAACGTCAGCGAGCCCAGGGCCGCCGGTACGGGAGCCGGGCCGGTGGCGGGTGTGGTGAGCAGGAGCAGCCAGCGCTCCAGGCGTGCCCGCAGGTCGGGCAACGCCACCAGCTGGTCGACCGAACCGGCCTCGAACTGCTGGGCCACGGTGTACCCCGGCGGCCGCACCCGTGAGCCGGCGAACCCCACCTGCGCGCCCTCCAGGCCAGCACGACGTCGGCGCCCGCCCCGAGCGTGGCCCAGCCGCCGCCGGTGCACGGATCACGCAGCACCGACACGTGCGGCACACCGGCGGCGCGGGTCAACGCGAGCTGCGCGCGATCCGTTGCAGCTGGGTGAGCGCGGGCGTGCCCTCCTGCATGCGGCTGCCGCCGGTCGCCACCAGCGACACCACCGGCAACCGCGCCGAGCGGGCATGCGCGAAAGCTGCCTCGATCCGCGTGCCGGTGCGGGTGCCCAGCGAGCCGCCGAGGAAGCCGAACTCGAACGCCACGACCACCGCGGACACAGCGCCGATCGACGCGACGCCGCACACGACGGACTCGCGTTCGCCGGTGCGGTCCGCGGCGGCGGTCAGCGCGGAGCCGTAGCCGGGCCACCCGAGCGGGCCGTCCGAGACCCCGGGCAGGTCGTCGGGCAGCTCGGTGAACGACCCCGCCGACGACCCGGTGACCGCCGCGATCAGCGCCCTGGCCGGCTCACGTCCCGAGGGCACGCTTCATCACCTTGCCCATGTCGTTGCGCGGCAACGACTCCACGAACCGCACCCGCCGCGGGCGCTTGTGCGGGGTGAGCAGCCGGGCGACGTGGTCGGCCAGCTCGCGTTCGGAGGGCGCTGGACCGGAGGGCACGACCCAGGCGACGATCCGCTCGCCCAGGTCGTCGTCGGGCTCACCGGTCACCGCCACCTCCTTGACGGCCGGGTGTTCCAGCAGGGCGTTCTCGATCTCGCCCGCGCCGATCTTGTAGCCGCCGCTCTTGATGATGTCCGTGGCCTTGCGGCCGACGATCCGGTAGTGGCCGTCGGGATCGCGCGTGCCGACGTCGCCGGTGCGGAACCAGCCGTCCGCGAACGCCTCGGCCGTCGCGTCCGGGCGGTTGAGGTACTCGGTGAACAGGTTCGGGCCGCGCACCTGGATCTCGCCCACGGCACCGGTCTCGTCCAGGACGGCGCCGCTGTCGTCGACCAGCCGCACCTCGACACCGCGCAACGGCACGCCGACCGCGCCCGGTTTGCGGTCGCCGTCGGCACGGACGCTGGTGTTCATCAGCGTCTCGGTCATGCCGTAGCGCTCGACGACCCGTTGCCCGGTGGCGGCGGCGATCCGCTCGTGGTCGCGCACCGGCAACGCCGCCGAGCCCGACACCAGCACCCGCGCGCCCCGCAGCGCCTCGGCCAGCGCGGGGTTCGAGCCGACCTCCTCGGCGATGCGGTGGTACATCGTCGGAACGCCGAACATCATCGTCGCGTCACCGGCCAGCGCCTCGGTGAGCCCGGCGGTCGAGAACTTGCCCAGGTGCACGAGGGTCCCGCCACGCCGCAACGGCCCCAGCACGCCGAGGATCAGGCCGTGCACGTGGAACAGCGGCAACGCGTGCACCAGCACGTCGTCGGCGGTCCAGTCCCACGCGTCGGCCACGGCGTCCAACGTGGACGTCAGCGCCCGGCGCGGCAGCACCACGCCCTTCGGCGAGCCGGTCGTGCCCGAGGTGTAGACGATCAACGCGGGCGCTTCGTCACCCGGCTCGGCGAACGTCTCGGCGGAAGCACCGCCGAGGGTCACGTCGAGCCGTGGCACCGACTGCAAGCCCGATGGCAGCTCGGCACCGGGCGCCACGAGCACCGCGGCCGGCGCGCTGTCCGAGACGATGTGCGCGAGTTCCCGTTCCCCCACCTTCGGGTTGAGCGGCACGGCGGGCACTCCGGCGAGCAGGGACGCGACGACCGCCACGCACGTCTCGATCGTCGGGGTGGCCCAGACCGCCACCCTGGGCAGTCCGGCGAGCCGGCGCGCGAGGGCACCGGCGCACGACGTCAGCTCGGCGTGGGTCAGGGTCTGGTCGCCGAAGCGGAGCGCGACGCGGTTCGAGGACGACGAGAGCAAGGCACTCACCAGATTCCGGGGACGACGAGGGCGAGCCAGACCAGCGGCGGCGCCGCCGCGACCATGATCCCGCCGTAGACCATGAGCTGCTTGAAGAACCTGTCGCGGTCCACGTCCTGCGCACCGGCCAGCACAAGTGCGCCGTTGGTGGAGAACGGGCTCACGTCGACCACCGTCGCCGACACCGCGAGCGCCGCGATCAACCCGACCGCGCTGACCTCGCCCTGCAGCAGGAACGGCACCGCCAGCGGGATGAGCGCGCCCATGATGCCGACCGACGAGGCGAACGCCGACACGATCGCACCGATGTAGCAGATCAGCAGCGCGGCGATCAGCGGAGCACCGACGCCCGCGACGGAATCGCCGGCCCACTTGATCGTGCCCATCGACTGCAGCACGGCCACGTAGGTGAGGATGCCGCAGATCAGCAGCACGGTCGGCCAGGTGATCTGGTTGATCGCGAGCTTGCTCTGCTCCGGCCACACCACGCTCAGCAGCACCGCCACGGTGATCGCGGCGAGGCCGACGTCGAGGTCGAAGCCCAGCGCCCCCACCACGAGGGCGACGAGGCCGACCAGGGTGGCGATCCGCGGCGCGGTGAGCCGGACGCGCTCCTCGGTCGCCACCGCGTCGTCGCCGCTCGCACCGCCGCTGCCACCGTTCGCCCCGCCACTCCCGCCGTCATCCGCACCGGTGCGCACCAAAGCCGGCGCCTCCACCGGCTGCCGCGCGAGCTTCAACCCGCCGCACACCACGAACACCACGGCCGCGATCAGCAGGTTCACCACGAGGCTCGCCAGGAACAGCACGACCTCGTTGCCCGGCAGGCCTTCCTTGGCCACGATGCCGTTCACGATGGTGCCGTAGATGCTGATGGGGGAGAACCCGCCTGCCTGCGCGCCGTGCACCACCATGACGCCCATCAGCAGCGGGCTGATCTTGTACTTGGCCGCGAACCCCATCGCGATCGGCGCGATGATGGCCACCGCCGCCGGGCTCACCGCGCCGATCGCGGTCAGCACACCGGTGATCGCGAACATCACCCACGGCATCAGCGCGATCCGCCCGCCCACCAGCCGGATCGCCATGTGCACCAACCAGTCCGTGGTGCCGTTGGCGCGGGCGATGGCGAACAGGAACGTCACGCCCACCAGCACCACGAACAGCGAGCCGGGGAAGCCCTTGAAGATGTCGTCGGCCTTCATGTCCGCGACCAGCGTGCCGACCCCGAAGGCCGCGGCGAACGCGAGCGCGCCCATGTTGATGGACCGGGTCGTGGCGATCACGAACACCACGACCAGCACGAGTATCGAGATCAGTTCGGCGGACATGCGGGGCTCCCGTCGTTGGGGCTGTCCGAGGTGGAGTCAGTGGCCAAGTGGCTGAGCCACTTTCCGCCCTCCGTCCACCGGCTGTCAAGAGGTGGCCTAGTGGCTGAGCCACTTGACCGGTAACCTGGACCGATGTCCGAGGCACTGCGGCCGATGGTGAAGTCCCGCCTGTACGAGCAGGTGCTCGAACGCCTGCGCGCCTACGTGGCGGAAGCGGGCCTCAAGGCGGGCGACAAGCTCCCGGCCGAACGCGACCTCGCCGCCAGCCTCGGCGTCAGCCGCGCGTCGGTCAAGCAGGCCATCGTGGTGCTGGAGGTCCAGGGCCTGGTCGAGGCCCGCCACGGCGGCGGCACCTACCTGGTCCGCGACACCCTGGACGTGGAGCCGGTCGAGCAGCTCGTCGAACGCCGCAAGCGCCTCCCCGACGTGCTGGAGGCCCGCGAGGCGATGGAGACCAAGCTGGCCGAGCTCGCCGCCGAACGCCGCACCGAGGCCGAGCTGGAGGCGATCCGGGCGGCGCTGGACTTCATGCGCGACGAGATCGCCGCCGGCGGCTTCGGCGTGGAAGGGGACCGCCGGTTCCACGCCGCCGTCACCGCCGCGGCGCACAGCTCGCTGCTCGCCGACTTCATGAAGACCATCGCCACCCAGATCACCGAGAGCCGCACCGAGTCGCTGCGCCAGCCGGGCCGTCCGTCCCGGTCGCTGGCGCAGCACACGGCGATCTACGAGGCCATCGCCGCCGGTGAACCGAAGAAGGCGGCGACGGCCATGCGTAGACACGTCCAGACGGTCGCGAAGGTCCGTCTCCTGGACTGGGTGCCGGAAGACTGACCTCCACGAACGGTCAGCGGATGTCGATCACCACCCGCTGGTGCGCCGACTTCGCCATCGCCTGAACGGTCTTGGTGGTGCCGTCGGCCTTGTGCACGACGACCGTCCAGTCCCGCTTGGCCACCTTGCCGGGGAACCAGCCGCGCGCCGGGTGCACGGTCACCTTGCCGTTCTCCTGGGTGATCCGGGTGCGGGCCGACAGCTTGCGGTCGTCGTCCTCGAACAGCGTGAACTCGCCCTTCGCGCCCTCCGTCACGTGCACGGTCAGCGAGCCGGCCTTGCTCTGCGCGTCGTTGGCGACGTTCTCGGTGCGTTCCACGACCAGTCCGCCGGATCGCAGGAACACCGGCATGGTGTCCCAGCCTGCGCTGACGGTCGTCCAGCTGTTGCCCTGGTACACGCGACCGGTGAAGTAGTCGGTCCACTGACCGGGCGGGAACCACACCCGCGTCTCGCCGACCTCACCGGGCGTGGTGATCGGCGCGACGAGCACGTCCGGCCCCAGCAGGAACTGCGTGTCCACAGTGGAGTAAGCCTCCGGGGCGTTCGGGTACTCCAGGTACGCGGGCCGCACCATCGGCACACCGGTCTGGCTCGCCTGCTCCGCCAGCGTGTAGAGGTAGGGCACCAGGCGTTCACGCAGGTTCAGGAACTTCGTCGCCGAGGCCTGCGCCGCCGGCCCGTACTGCCACGGCAGGCGGTCGCCGTGGTTGCTGTGCAGGCGGGTGATCGGCTGGAACGCGCCCAGCTGCACCCACCGGGCGTACAGGTCGTCCGGCAGCTTGGTGGTGTAGCGGACCTGGCCGTTGTCGAGGTAGGTCTCCGAGCCGCGCAGGCCGGTGGTGTCGTTGTGGCCACCGATGTCGTGGCTGATGTTCGACATGCCGGTCGCCACGCCCTCGGCCGAGGTGAGGCCGATGGTGCCCTTCATCGCGCCCCACGTCGACGAGGTGTCGCCGGTGAAGTGCAGGGTGTGGCGCTTCTCCGCCCACGGCCCGGTCGGCAGCGGACCGGCACCGCTGTAGCCGCCCGCCTGCAAAGAGCCGTAGCCGCGGGAGAACGCGAACCCGCGGTCCAGAGTGGACAGCTTCGCGTACTCCTCGTTGATCAGCGTGTCCGGCGTGACGCCCCGCTGCGACGAACCGGAACCGTCACAGCACCAGTCGAGCCACCAGAAGTCGGTCTGCATCGGCCGGTGCAGGTCCAGGTAGGCGCGCAGCTGGTCCGGGTCGCCCCAGTCGAACACGTAGCTGTCCACGCCGTTGCGGCTGCCGCTCTTGGTGAGCTTGCCCTTGGCGGTGGCCTGCGCGAGGGCGAAGTCCGGGTCGTCGGCCTGGATGCTCGGGTGGATGTTGAGCGTGCTGTGCAGGCCCTGACCGTGCACCCAGTCCTGGAAGTCGGCCGGGAACTTCGCCGGGTCGACCCGCCAGCCGTTCCACGCGTTGTGCGCCTTGAAGTCCGTGTCGATCACCAGGACGTCCAGCGGCACGCCGTGCTCGCGGAACGCGGGCAGGATCCGGTCGCGGAAGTCGGCCGCGGTCCGGTCGATGTACTCGGAGTACCAGACGCCGTACGCCCAGCTGGGCAGCAGCTTCGACCCGCCGGTGAGCCGTGCGAGATCGCCGAGCGCGGTCTTGTAGTCCTGGCCGTAACCGAACACGTACCCGTCCTGGTAGGCCTGCGCGCCGCGGTCGGGACGCGTGGTCTTGTTCAGCAGCGCGGAGGTCGTGTCGTCGAGCAGGTACCAGCCGTCGCGGTGCAGCAGACCGGCGTACAGCCGCGGCGGGCCGTCGTTGCCGGTGTAGCCGTCGAGCGAACGGCGGTAGCCGCCGAGCTGCAGGTGCTGCGTGGTCGAGGCGACGCCGATGGTGTCGACGTTGACGTGGCAGCCGGTGGCCGGGCAGGTCAGGCTGAGGTCGGACGTGCCGGCCGGCAACGGGACCTGCGCGGTGACCGTGCCCCACGTCGCCCAGTTCGCCGTCACCGGCAACGTGACCGCTTGGCCGTTCAGGAACACCGTGCGCGGCTCGTGCTTGCCGTCGCCGCCCTGCCCGTTGGCGTAGCGCAGCTGGACCGCGTAGGTGCCCGCCGCCGGGACCCCGCTGACCCGCTGGCCGATCCGCGTGCCGCCGACCAGCTCGGCGACGAACCCGTTGCCCGCGAACCCGGCGTGCTCGTCGGCGATGTCCGCGTTGGTCGTGCCGTTCTCCGCCTCGCAGGTGGTGCCGAAGCGGCAGTCGTCGATCGCCCGCTCGGCTGGGAACGCCTGGCCGGGGGTGAGCAGCGCGAGGCTGTCAACGTTGACGTTGCCGGTGTTCGCCGCTCCTCGGGTGAGCGCGACGCGGTGCTCGCCCGCGGTGAGGTCGACCTCGGTCTCGACCACCCGCCAGTCGCGCCAGTCCGCGGTCGCCGGCAGCGTCACCTGCTGTGCCGCCTTGCCGTCGACGCTGAGCGAGAGCGTGCGGCTCTCGTGCTTGCCGTCGCCGCCCTGCCCGTTGGCGTACCGGACGGCGATGCGGTGCCTGCCCGCCGCGGTGGCGCGCACCGTCGCCGTGACGCCGTTGTTGAGGTACTGAAACCCGGCGGCGAACCCGTAGCCGGTGTGACCGGGGTGGTCGGCGGCGATGAGCATGCCCTCGCGCTGCTGGTCCTCGACGTCGCAGACCTGCCCGGTCGCGCAGACCACCCGCCGCCACGGGGAGGCCGTCGTGCCATCGGCGGTCTTGAGCTCGAGGTTGTCCGCGCGGAACGGGCCGGAGTCGACCCGGTAGCGCAGGGTCAGCGCCGAGGTGGTGATGACGAGCCAGCCGTTCTCCGTGCGGGAACGGTAGGCCGTACGGGGAAAGCTGCGGTTTACAACGTTGTAAGTGGCCGCGTCCTCGAAGCGCCGGTCACCGGCGTACTCCGTGCGGACCAGGGTGGGGGAGAGGATCTGGAACCGGGCCTGCCCGGACACGACCGTGTCGGTCGGCTGGGCGATGGCCGGTGCGGGCATGACGAGCCCTAGTAGTGCCAGCAGGGGTATGACTGTCGCGCGTTTCCGCATCCGATCTCCTCGTCTGACAACGTTGGCTTGCGAGGGCCGTTCAGGTGCTGGAACACACCCTGGCCTGACGGGGGTGGACCGATCAAGAGGCATTTGCCTGACATGATGCCGCCGTGCGCACTCCGGAAGTGATCTTGCGGGACACCGGCTGGGACGACCTGGAACACGCTTACGGTCCCGCCTCTGACGCCCCGGCCCAACTGTCCGCCCTGCTCAGCGAGGACGAGGAGGCCTGCGGGGACGCGCTCGGTTTCCTCGACGCGGCCATGCTGCACCAGGGGTCGGTCTACTCGGCGACCCTGCCGGCGGCCGAGTTCGTGGCGGCGGTCCTCGACGACCGGCGGGTGGGCGTCCCGTGTGAGAGCGCTCTGCCGTGGGACGGCGGGGAACGCCCGCTGCGCGCCGCTCTGCTGGAGTGGCTCGGTTCGTTCGCGGAGTCGCTCACGTGGGACGACGAAGACGACGAGGAGGACGAGGACGACGACCCGTGGGTGGCCGGCCGGGCCCTCCTGCCGGGCCTCTTCGACCGGGTCGCGCCGTTCCTGGACGACACCGGCCCGGCCGTGCGCCAGGCGGCCACCGGTGCCGTGGCGCACCTGCTGCAGGCGGACGAGCTCGCCGGGCGGCGAGCCGACGTGGCCGACCGGTTGCTGCGCGCGGCGAAGGACGCGTCCCCGGTGGAGCGTGCGGGCATCGCGCTGAGCCTGGGCGGCTGGGGCATCCCGGCCCTGCTCACCGACGAGCACCCCGGTGTGCGGGCGTGCGCGGCCGTCACCACCGCGTACGACGACGACCCGGCCGCCCTCACCGAGGTCCGGTTGGCGTTGCGCGACCCCGCGGCGGCGGACGACCTGCTGGGTGAACAACCGCCCCAGCTCGAAGGGAAGCTGCGGTTCCAGCTGATCAAGGCACTGCTGCGGCGGACGACCGAGTTCGACGAGATCGTCGACGAGGCCGTGGCGGTCGCGCGGATGACCAACGAGTACACAGTGGACGCCGACTGGGGACCGCTGTTGCACAGGGCGTTCCGCGGTGGTCCCGCCGATCGGCTGTCCGAGTCGCAGCGGCGTTTCCTCACCGCGGTGGTGGACAACGACCGGTGCTGGGGCTCGATCGCGAACAGGATGCTGTGGCTGCGCCGGGCCGGTCTGCCGGCTGACCGGGACGGGTTGCGCGCACTGCTCCAGGCCTGATCGACGGGCTTGCTGTTCCGGCAAGTTCCCGTGCCAGTTCGGCAGTTGCGGGACGAGACTTCACGGCATGATCCGTGCTCTTGCCCTCGTTCTCGTCCTCGTCACCGCCTGCGCCACACCACCGGCCGAAGTGCCCGAGCACGCCGCCGCAACCCAGCACGACCCCGCGTTCGCCCGCACGTTCCGGCATGAGTTCGCCGACGTGGACGGCGTGCGGATGCATTACGTGGCAGGGGGAAAGGGCACTCCGGTCGTGCTCCTGCACGGCTGGCCGCAGACCTGGTACGGCTGGTGGCAGATCATGCCCGCGCTCGCCGAGCACCACACCGTCTACGCCGTCGACCTGCCCGGCCTCGGTGACAGCACCGGTGCGCCCACGGGTTACGACAAGGCCACCCTCGCCCGGTACGTCCACTCCCTGATGGTCAAGCTCGGCGTGCGCGACGCCGGCGTCGTGGGCCACGACCTCGGCGCCGCCGTGGCGTTCCAGTACGCCGCCCAGTTCCCGGACGACACCGCGCGGCTGGGCTATCTGGACCTCCCGCTGCCCGGCCCGGCGGTCGACGCCGCCGGTTACCGTTCGCTGAGCTGGCACATCGCCTTCCACATGCAGCCGCGCGTGCCGGAAACCGTGGTGGGCAACGACGTCCGCGACTACCTGGCGTTGTTCTACCCGCAGGTCTCCTTCGGCGGCAGTGCTTTCGGCGGTACCGCGGACCGGTCGCCGTTCAGCGACGCCGAGATCGACGAGTACGCCCGCACCTACCGCAGGCCCGCGGTGCTGTCCGGCGGCTTCGACCTCTACCGCACGATCGACCGCGACGTCCGCGACACCACGGCCGCCGCACCCGTCACGACGCCTGCGCTGGTGCTCGCCGCGCAGGGGCAGATCGACCCGATCCGCACCATCGCAGCCACCCGCATGACGAACATCGTGCGGGCGGTGGACGTCCCTCGCGCGGGGCACTGGCTGGTCGAGGAGAACCCGGAGTTCGTGACCGCGGAGCTGCTGAGGTTCCTCGGCAACGGCTCGTAGCTTTGTCCTAGGACAAATGCTACGGTCGCCCGCGGGGGTGGTCACGTGCCGATCAGCGGTGCGACGGCGGCGGAGATCGCCGGCAGCGTGCGGGACCAGGTCGCTTCGGGTGAGCTCGCGCCGCGGACCGTGCTGCCGCCGGTGCGCGCGCTCGCGGCCGAGCTGGGGGTCAACCGGAACACCGTCGCGCTGGCGTACCGGCGGCTGGTCGAGGCCGGGGTCGCCGAGACCAGGGGACGTGGTGGCACGGTCGTCGCCGCGGTTCCCAGCTCGCCGCGAGGGTGCCGGTGCGGCGGCGCATCGGTCGACCTGGCCAGCGGCAACCCCGACCCGGCGCTGCTGCCGGACCTCCTGGCCGCGACGCACGCCGGGCGGTACCGCCCGCCGCTCTACGGCGCGCCCGCCGTCGACGAGGCGCTGGCCGGCTGGGCGTCCGCCGACTTCGCCGAGGACGTCGACCAACCGTTCCGCACCCTGGTCACCCACGGCGCGGTCGACGCCACCGAACGGCTCCTGAACGCCCACCTCACCCGCGGCGACGCCGTGGCCGTCGAGGAACCCTGCTTCCTCGCGAGCATCGGCACCCTGCGGCTCAACGGGTACCAGCCCGCACCGGTCCCGGTCGACACCGCCGGCATGCGACCCGACGCACTCCGGGCGGCTCTCGAAGGCGGCGCCCGCGCCGTCGTCTGCACCCCGCGGGCGCACAACCCGACCGGCGCCAGCCTGACCGCGGAACGGGCCGCCGACCTGCGCGCGGTCCTCGCTGAACACCCCGGGGTGCTGGTGGTCGAGGACGACCACTTCTCGGCCGTCTCGGCCCGGCCGTACCACCGGATCACCCCCGCGACCACGGCGCGGTGGGCGCTGGTGCGGTCGCTGTCCAAGTTCCTCGGCCCCGACCTGCGGCTGGCACTGGTCGCCACCGACGAGGAGAGCGCGACCCGCCTGGAGACCCGGTTGAGCACGGGCACGACGTGGGTCAGCCACCTGTTGCAGCACACCGCCCGCACGCTGCTGCTCGACCCGGCCGTGCACGAGCTCCACGAACGCGCCCGCGAGGCCTACGCACAGCGCAGCGGCCTGCTCATCGACCGGTTGCGCGCCAACGGGTTCGAGGTGCTGGACCGGCCGGACGGGCTGAACGTCTGGGTCGAGCTCGACGTGGACAGCCGCGCGGTCGTCCAAGGCCTGGCGGACAGGGGATGGGCCGTGCGTCCCGGTCACCTCTTCGTCCGCGACCCGTCCGCCGCCGGAGAGGCGATCCGGGTCACCAGCTCCACCATCACCGCGCGGCAGGCCGAGGCGTTCGCCGCCGAGCTCGCCGCCGTCGTCGCCGGTCTGCGCACGAGCTGACACCGTTTTCCCGTTGCTCACAAAGGAGTCACCGTGTTCCACGGCCTCAGTGCGTTCCCGCTCACGCCCACCGGTGAGGACGGCATCGACAGCAACTCGTACGCCCGACTCGTCGCCCGTGTCGCGGCGGCCGGCGTCGACTCCATCGGTGCGCTCGGTTCCACCGGCGGCTACGCCTACCTCACGCGCGAGGAACGGGCACACGCCGTGAAGATCGCGGTCGAGGCCGCCGGTGGAACACCCGTCATGGCGGGCATCGGTGCGCTGCGCACCTCACACGTCCTCGCGCTGGCCGAAGACGCGCAGAACGCCGGGGTGTCCGCCGTGCTGCTCGCCCCGATGACCTACCAGCCGCTCACCGACGACGAGGTGTTCGGCCTGTTCGCGGACGTGACCCGCGAGCTCTCGGTGCCGTTGTGCGTCTACGACAACCCCGGCACCACGCACGTGCGGTTCAGCGACGAGCTGCACGGCCGGATCGCCCAGCTCCCGAACGTCGGCTCGATCAAGGTTCCCGGCGTGCCCGGCCCGGCGCAGGCGCGGATCGACGCGCTGCGGGCCCTCGTTCCCGGCACGGTCACGATCGGCGTCAGCGGGGACTGGACGGCCGCCGGTGGCCTGACCGCCGGCGCGGACGTCTGGTACTCGGTCCTCGGCGGCACGTTCCCGTCGACGGCCCTCGCGATCACCCGTGCCGCACAGGCGGGGACGGCCGCGGGGTTGTCCGAGGAGCTCGAACCGCTGTGGACGTTGTTCCGCCGCCACGGCAGTCTGCGCGTCATGTCCGCCGCCGCGTCCCACCTCGGGCTGACGGGGGAGCCGAACCTGCCGCGTCCCCTGCGCGGACTGGACGAGGCCGCCCGCCGGGAGGTGGTCGACGTGCTGACGGCGCTCGGCCTCACCAGCTGAACGCGCCCCGGTGCGGCCCTTGGCCAGTCCAGGGGCGTTGACGTTCGGCACGTACCCCACGTCCGCGGCGGCGGCCAGCACGGTGTCCAGCGTCTTGGGGCGCACCCGGTCCGGCTGGCTGAAGGCGGACGACACCGTCGCGATCGACACCCGGTGCGCTCGGCGACGTCGTAGACCGTGGGCTTGCGCGCCGTCAGGTCGCCTCCCCGGTGCGGTCCACGACTGGCGCGGCACGGCGCCCCGGCGAGGTGATCGCCGACGGCGTCGTGCTGTCACGCGGTGAGGGGCCTCCGGTGCTGCGCCGGCACCGATGACGAGCGGGGTCAGGCGCCGGGGACGAGGAAGACGACCTTGCCGCGGACCGCGCCCGCCGCGGCCTGGACGTGGACCTCCGGCAGGTCGGTGAGCGGCACCCGCTGGGCGACGTCGACCCGCAGGTCACCGGAGTCGACCAGCGCCACCAGCTTCGCCAGCTGCTCGGCGTCGCTGCGGACGTAGAGGTTGACGCCGCGCACGTCGCGGTCCTCGTCGGTCGGTGCCGGCATCCAGATCGTCGTGTTGACGACGACCCCGCCGGAACGGACCAGCGTGACCAGCTCGGCCAGCACCGCCAGGTCGACCGGCGCGAGGTTGAGCACGACGTCGACCTGCTCGGTCACCGCCGAGAGCACGCTGGTGGTGGTGTGGTCGACGACCTCGTCGGCTCCCGCGGTCCGCACGGCCTCGGCGCTGGCCGGGCTGGCCGTGGCGATGACGTGGGCACCGGCGCCCTTGGCCAGCTGGACGGCGTACCCGCCGACCGGCCCGCCCGCGCCGTTGACGAGGACGCGCTGCCCGGCCTTCAGCTGACCGTGGTCGAAGAGCGCCTGGTAGGCGGTCAGCCCGACCACCGGCAGCGCGGCGGCGTCGGCGAGCGGAACGCCCTTGGGCGCCGGGGTCAGCGCGGCCGCCGGTGCGATGACGTACTCGGCCGCGGCACCGGGCTTGGTCATCGGCAGGAACCCGACGACCTCGTCCCCGACCGCGAAGCCCTCGACGCCCTCGCCCAGCACCTCGACCGTGCCGGCCACGTCGAGACCCGGCGTGTGCGGCAGCTCGACGGGGATGGGGCCCTGCATGACCCCCTTGCGGATGTTGCCCTCGACCGGGTTGAACGTCGTGGCCGCTACCTTGACCAGGACCTCGCCGGTCGCGGGAACGGGCTGCGGCACGTCCTCGTACCGCAGGACCTCGGGGCCGCCGAACTCGTGGAAGCGCACTGCCTTCATCGGAACTCTCCGCTCTTGCGTCTTGCTTCGAACTTGAAGCAACTGGGATCTACGTTAGACCTGCTTCGAATTCGAAGCAAAGTGACGTGCGGCACGCGTCAGCGGGGTGGGCCCAGGACGACGTTGCCGGAGAGCTCGGCGGCCTCCGCGAGCAACGACTGCGGGATCCCGAACCCCTCCGGGCGCGGTTCGCGCAGGTCACGACCCGCGTGACGGAACATCTTCTCCAGTCCGCCCGGAGTCGAGATGAGCAGGAGGTCGGCCTTCTCGGAGGTGATCCGGTAGGAGTGCGGGATGCGGCGGGGCAGGAAGACGATGCCTCCCTCGCGCAGTTCGTGTTCCTCCTCGCCGACCCACACCAACGCGGTTCCGGACAGCAGGAGGAAGACCTCGTCCTCGTTGTTGTGCATGTGCCACGGCGGCGCCTCGCCGAGTTCCGCGTCGAAACGCCCGACGGTCAGCTGCCCGCCGGTGGTCTCGGAGTCGAGCAGGACGCTGAACACGCTCCCGCCGATCCACTCGAGCTGCTGCTGGTCTTCCCGCTGGGCGAGGTGGGGGATGCTCAAGGCCGTCCTCGTGCTCGGTGTGAACGTCATCTGCTTGTCGACCTTCGTGCCCGCCGCTGCCCGATCACCACGCCCGGCACTGCTCACCTGTGCTCAGCGCTGCCCTGGCTCTCCTTCAAATTCGAAGCAGTAGACTCCGCCCATGCCCGACTCGCCGCCGTCGCTCGACCCCGTCCAGCTCGGGGCCTACTTCGCCCTCGTCGAGGTCACCAGCCTGCTCCGGCACGCCGTCGAGCAGCAGCTCAAGGAAGCGGGCGACCTGAGCTACGTGCAGTTCCAGCTGCTCGCGCGGCTCGGCGACTCACCCACGGGCAGCCACCGCATGACCGACCTGGCCGACGGCGTCGTCTACAGCCGCAGCGGCCTCACCTACCAGGTCGGCCTGCTGGAGAAGGCGGGCCTCGTCGAACGCGCCCCCTCCGCGGACGACGAGCGCAGCGTCACGGTCACCATCACCGACGCCGGCCGCACCCTGCTCGCGGCCGTGCTGCCGGGCCATGTCGAGGTGGTCAGCGGTCTGCTCTTCGAACCGCTCTCCCGCGACGACGTCCACCGGCTGGCCGACCTGCTGGCACCGGTGCGCGACCACATGCGGGCCGCTCCGCCCCGGTCGGCGGCACCGCGCCGTCGCAAGGCCTGACGTCGCCGAGTCGGGGACCGCTCTTCTGCCGTCCAGGTCGGCTGCGGCTGGGCTCCCTTCAGGCGATGCGCCGCATCAGCCCTTCAAGATCCCGTTCCCCGTCCACGGTCTGCGCACCCGCCCTGAGCGCCTCGCTCATGAGCCTCCGGGCAGCCGGACGCGTCACCAGCGACGCCCACGCGTCGTCCTCCACCGCCAACCCGGCCGCGAGGTCCGCCGGCGGCAACGCCCGCTTGGCAGCGGCGACCACACCGTCGGCGAGTGAGGCGATGGTCCGCGCGACTTGGGCGACGTGGGCGTCGAGCGAGGCGGCGGGCAGAGCCCGGTTGATCCACCCGTAGGCCGCCGCGGTCCTGGCGTCGACGAGCTCGCCGGCGAGGACCAGCTCCAGTGCGCGGTTGCGGCCCACGCGATCGAGCAGGTACTGGGTGGCGCCACCGCCGGGTGTGATGCCCATGAGCGCCTCGACCTGCCCGAGGCCCGCGGTCTCCTCCGCCGCGAACGCCAGGTCGGCGGCGGCCACGAGCTCCGCGCCTCCGCCGCGGGCCTTGCCGGCCAGCTTGACGATCGAGATCTGAGGCAGGTGCCGGAGCAGCTCGCCGGTGTGCTGGAAGATGTTCAGGCCCGGTGGGGTGGACGCGGCGAGCTCTTCCAGGAGGTCCTGCTGGTCGAGGATGTGCATGTCCACGTGCGCGATGAAGAACTCGGGGTTCGCGCTCTCGAAGACGACCACCTTCACGGAGGCGTCCAGCCGGCTCAGCAGGTCCCGCAGCTCGCGCATCATCGTGGCGCTCAGGGCGTTCACCGGTGGGTTGTCGAGGACGACCGTGAGCACGCCGTCCTGGGTGGCGGTGCGCAGCGTCGAGAAGGTCATGGAAGATCCGTTCCTAGGTATTCGATGCATACCTAGGGTCAAATGCGGTGCTAGCCTCGTCAAGAACGCACTCGCGGGACACCAGGGATGCTGGAGGACACCACCGTGGCGGACGCCGAGGCTCCTGCGCTCGTCTTCAGCGCCGACTGCCCGAGCCGGCCGATCCTCGACCAGATCGCCGACAAGTGGTCGATGATGGCCATGGCGGTGCTGGAACGACCGACCAGGTTCAACGAGCTGAAGCGCCGGCTCGACGGCGTGACGCAGCGGGTCCTCACGCAGACGCTGCGACGGCTGGAGCGCAACGGGATGGTCGAACGCACGGTGCTGCCGACCTCACCGGTCGGGGTCGTGTACTCGCTGACGCCGATGGGAGAGTCGCTGCGGGAGCCGTTCTGCCGGCTCTACGGCTGGACCGTCGAGCACAGCGCCCAGATCCAGCGGTGCCAGCGCGAGTACGACGAGCGGGTGCAGACCGGGACGAGGTCCGGCTGAACATCGGACGGACCCGGCACACGGCGTGAGATGGTGGGTCGGTGGACACGACGCACACTCTCGGTGCTGTGGCACATCCGGGCGGCCTGCTGGTGCGCCGCCCGGAACTGACCGTTGGCGTCGTGCGCGCGACGTCCTGGCTTTCGGCCTTCGAGGTCGAACTGCTGGCCCGCCGCCCGCTGGACCGTCGTGACACGACTGAACGCCAGCGGGACATCCGCGCGGGCGGGCCGGTCCAGCCCGCGCCCCGCCGGTTGCTGCCGGCCTACGACGAGGGTCTCGACCTGCGCGTGGCCCGGCTCGACGAGACCGGCCACGCGCACTGGGAGTTCGCCATCTCCGGCTCCTCCGGCAGCGGCGACCACTTCGGCGGCACGTCCGGACCCAGTCATCGAGCGCTGTTCCGGTTCCCGCCGACGTTCGACGAGATGTCGCTCGTGCTCGCGTGGCCGGAGATCGGCTTCCCGGAAACGGTCCTCACCGTGCCGCTGCCCGACCGGACCACCGTCGAGCAGACCACGACCTCGATTTGGCGGGCACCACTGGACGTCCGCCCGGTGCCGGAAGGGCTGACCCACCACGTCGACCGCGGCCACGACCCGCCGGCGATCGAGGCGGGCACGATCGCCGCGCCACCCCGCGTGCTGCACCGGCGCGACCACCGCGCCGCCGTGGTGCTCACCCGCCTGACCGCCGTGGACTCGTTGCTGTCGCTGGAGCTCCACTGCGTCGCCACAGGTCATCTCGCGGACGTGGTGAACGAGAACGCGTTCCCCTCCGCGCCGCCGGTGCGCGACCCGGTGAACATCCGGACGAGGGGCCCCGGTGCCTCGGTGGCCGTCGTCCGGGGACATGAGGCCCACTGGATCCGGCACGGTGGAGGGGTGGCCTCCGGGGGAGATCAGAGGTTCTCTTCCCTCCGGGAGCTCACCGTGCAGCGCCCGGAGGACGACGTGCTCGACCTGGTGGTCGCGTGGCCCCTCGCCGGCCTCGACGACGTGCGGGTGCGCATCCCGCTCGGCTCCGCATGACGACAAGGCGGGTCAGCACGGCTGACGTGCTGACCCGGCCTGGATGGGTGGCGGCGGTCAGAATGCGACGGTCTTGCCGCCGAGGGTGACGACCAGCTTGCCGTCGGAGGCGAACGACCAGCCGAGGGCGCCGGTGTGGTTGGCGCACCGCGAACCGTTGCTGCCGGACCAGAACTGGTTGGTCGAGTCGGAGTTGCCGACCACCTTGTCGTTGCTGCCGCTGCTGCTGCGGCAGGACGTGTTGCCGCGGAACACCGAGCTGCCCGCGTCGAACGAGAAGTTGCGCTCGTCGTTGTCGATGCTGAGGTTGCTCGACACGGTCATGGAGCCGGGGTTGCGGTTGTAGGTGAAGCCGTGCTTGCCGTTGTCGTAGGCGATGGTGCGGGTGACGGTGTGGTTGACGCCGATGTCCTCGCCGCCGAGCTTGAACCCGTTGCGGTCGCCGTTGCCGGCCTGGCCGCCGTTGCTCAGGGTGCCGTTCTTGTACGCCAGCGAGTCCTCGATGGTGACGGCGCCGATCGGACCGGTGTCGGACTTGGTGTAGAGGTCCCAGCCGTCGTCGATGTTGTTGTGCGCCACGGCGTAGCGGAACACGTTGCCGGGGCCGGAGGTGAGCTTGGCGGCGAACCCGTCGGCGTCCTCGCCGTCGGAGTCCGCGTTGTCGTGCGACTCCGCGCTGAGGATGAGGTTGTTGGCCGGCCACTGGTCCTTCGGGGTGGTGGACAGCATCCGGGAGAGCTGCAGGCCGGTGTCCCGGTTGAACCGGGTGATCGTGCGTTCGAAGATGTTGTTGCTGCCGCCCACGAAGATGCCGTTGTCCCCGGCGCGCTCGACGATGATGCCGTAGACGTGCCAGTAGGAGCCGTTCACGGCCAGGCCGCGGTTGGCCGGGTCCTCGCTCTGCGCCGAGAAGTTCAGCACCGGCTTCTCGCCCTGGTAGGCCGTCAGCTTCTTGCGCGCGCTGGACGTGCCGTTGTTGGTCGGCGGGATCGTCACCGTCTGCGCGAAGTTGTACGTGCCGCCGCGCAGGAAGATCGTGCCGCCCGCCGCGACGCGGGGGAGTGCGGCGGTCAGCGTCGTCGGGTCGGAGATCGTGCCGGTGGCGTTGTCACGGCCGGTCGGTGACACGTAGAGCGCGTTCGCGGGCGGCGCGGTCGTGGTCGTCGTCGGGTCCGTGGTCGTGGTGGTGGTTGTGGTCGTCGTGGTCGTGGTGGTCGTCGTGCCACCGCCGGCCGGGGCGAGCGTCCACTGCTTGGTGGCGGCGCTGTCGCAGGAGTTGGTCTGGATCAACGCTCCTGGTGCCGTGGAGTTGTCCTTGACGTTCAGGCACTTGCCGCCGTTGGCGTTGACCAGGCGGTGGTTGCCGCCGCTCGCGGTGAGCGCCCAGACCTGGCTCGCCGCACCGGTGCACGACTCGAGCTGGACCGGCTTGCCCGCGCTGGTCGACGCGTCCCTCACGCCGACGCACAGGTCGCCCGCGGTGATCCGCACCCCGCCGCTGACCTCGGTCAGCACCCACTCCTGGCCGGCGCACGCCTGCTGCCGCAGCTGGGTTCCGCTCGCCGGGCTCGTCCCCGCGTCGAGGCACTGGCCGCTGCCGGCGTTCTTCAGCACGTAGGTGCCCGCGGCGCTCGCGGTCGCGGCGATGCTCGGCCACGCCGCCAGCGTGGTGACCAGTGCGACGACGGCGCCACCCGACACCAGTCCGGCGCGGACGCGGCGTTGCCCCGCCGAGCGCGCGAGCTGTTCCGAAATGCGCATGAAGGCTCCACTTCTCAACGCTGAGAGAAAGGTTTTGCGGGTCGGACCAGTGGCGGGGTCTCGTCGGGATGTTAAGAGTATTCTTCTGGCGACGTCAACGTTCGCAACCGATGGTCGCAGTCGATGTGCGTTGTCGAATCAATCGAACGCCCAGGTCATCGCCTGTCGAATAGAAACCTGTCCTGAACAGGTCTTTCCCGTCCGATCACATTCGTGAACAGATCGGGCTATTTCCTCGGTTCACCAGCATGAACATTGTGGCATCCCGGTGTTCTGCATTGCGTCTTTCTCGGCACTGCCGTTAACGTGCTGACGAGCGCGCTCAAGGATCACGTCATACCCCTGTCTGTCGACGAGTGGATCCACGGAGACTTCCATGCGCACAAAATCCCTTCTCGCCTGCGTCGGCCTTTTCGCGGGCGCAGTGGTGGCGGTGTCGTCCTCGACCGCACTGGCCGCACCGACCCGGTACGAAGCGGAGAGCTCGCCGGCGGTCTGCTCCGGCTCGGTCGACTCGAACTGGACGGGCTTCACCGGCAGCGGCTTCTGCAACGGCACCAACGCCACGAGCGGCTACGCCCAGTTCACCGTGACCGCCGCGGCGGCGGGCACCGCGACGCTCGGCATCCGGTTCGCCAACGGCACCACCACCGCGCGCCCCGCCGACGTCGTCGTCAACGGCACCACCGCGCAGTCCACGTCGTTCGAGGGCACCGGTGCGTGGTCGACCTGGGTGACCAAGACGCTGACCGTGCAGGTCGGCGCCGGCACCAACACGATCCGGCTCAACCCCACCACCTCCGGCGGCCTCGCCAACATCGACCACCTCGACTTCGAGGCGGGCGGCACCACACCTCCTCCGCCCGGAGGCCCCGTCGGCTGGGCCTCGCAGGCCGGCGGCACCACCGGCGGCGCGGGCGGCACCACGGTCACCGTGAGCACGTTCGCCGACCTCCGCGCGCAGGCGCAGTCCTCAGGCGCCAAGACCATCCTGGTCAGCGGCATGATCAGCGGCTCCGGCACGGTCGAGGTCGCACCGGACAAGACCATCCGCGGCGTCGGCGCGAGCTCGGGCATCTCCGGCACCACCCTCAACATCGAGGACGCCAAGCCCGCCAACGTGATCATCCAGAACCTGAACATCCGCGGCGTGCGCGGCACCGACGCGATCCAGATCGAGAACGCCTCCCACATCTGGATCGACCACAACACGATGTCCAGCACCATCGAGAACGACCCCGACTACTACGACGGCATGCTCGACATCACGCACGCCGCCGACTACATCACCGTCTCCTGGAACGTCGTCCGCAACCACTGGAAGACCTCGCTGGTCGGCCACTCCGACGGCAACGGCGGCGAAGACCGCGGCCACCTGCGGGTCACCTACCACCACAACTGGTTCGACCGCACCTTCGAACGCAGCCCACGCGTGCGTTTCGGTGAAACGGTCCACGTCTTCAACAACTACTACTCCAACATCAACAACAACTCCTCCTCCTACGCCATCGCATCGGTGATGGACGCCGGTCTGCTGGTGGAAGGCAACGTCTTCGAGAACGTGCAGCAGGCGTGCTGGTCCAAGAGCGGCTACGCGGACTCCGACCCCGGCCGCCTGGTGGCCCGCGACAACTCGCTCACCAACTCTGGTCCGTGCGAGGTCGACGGCACCGTCGCCGCCATCCCGTACCGCTACACCGCGGACCCCTCCACCACCGTCAAGGCGACCGTCACGGCGGGCGCGGGCGCCGGAAAGCTCTAGGAGCCACGATGACCTCCCGCATGACCCGCCGCACCCTGCTCGCCGGCACCGCGGGCGCCCTCGTCGCGGGCCACCTCACCACCCCGGCCGTCGCGGCTGTGGGATCCGACGGCTTCGCGAGCGTCAACGCGCTCGGCCAGAACGGAACCACCGGAGGCGCCGGCGGCACGGTCGTCACCGCGACCACCGCCGAACAGTTCCTCGACTACATCGACACGGTCGGCGCGCTGACCATCCAGGTCTCCGGCACGATCACCATCTCCAGCAAGCAGGGCGTCCGTCCGAACAAGACGGTCGTCGGCCTCGGCAGCTCCGCGGTCATCAACGGCGGCGGCCTGGACTTCTACCGCTCCTACAACGTGATCGTCCGCAACCTCCGCTTCACCGATGCCGAGGACGACGCGGTCAACATCGGCCAGAACTCCCACCACATCTGGGTCGACCACAACGAGTTCTCCGGGGCCGTCGACGGTGCCGTCGACATCGTCCGGGGTGCCGAGTACGTCACCGTGTCGTGGAACTGGTTCCGCGGCACCGACAAGTCGATGCTGATCGGCCACTCCGACGGTTCGTCGAGCACCGACAAGGGCCGGCTGAAGGTGAGCATCCACCACAACTTCTTCGACGGCTCCCGCCAACGCCACCCGCGCGTGCGCTTCGGTGAACCGGTGCACGTCTACAACAACTACTTCCGGGCAAACGAGCTCTACGGCGTCGCCTCCACGATGGACGCCGGAGTGCTGGTGGAGGGCAACTACTTCGAGAACGTCCCGTTCCCGGTCCTCGTCGGCTACGGCGACAGCGGTCCCGGCCGGGTCGTGCAGCGCGACAACGTCTTCGTCGGCTCCGGTGCGCCGCAGACGGCGGGGACGGTGCAGGAACCGCGCGGGTTCTACCCGTACACGCTCGACAACCCCGCTGACGTGCCACGGCTGGTGCGTGCGGGGGCCGGTGTGGGCCGGATCTGAGGAACGGATCAGTAGAGGTCGAGGAGGACCAGCGTGCTCTCCTCGACCTCGACCCGTCCGGCTTCGACCAGGTCGGCGGCGCGGGCCAGGAACGCGGTCAGCGACGGCGCCAGCGGCTCGCCCAGGTCCGGCACGTTGGGCCGGGACACGACCTGACCGGCGGTGCCGAGGTCGCCGGGGTTGAGGTCCAGCAGGTAGCAGTCACCGTCGACCGCGAGGAACGGCAGCCAGGACTCCGACCACACGGTCCACCGGTAGCAGCTCGGTTGCGCGACGGGTGTCGCCAGGTCGCCGACCGCGCCGGTCAGCACGGCGTGCATGTCGATGATCTCGTCGACGGTCAGGAAGTGGTGGTAGTTGAGCGGGCCGTGCAGCTGATGGGGATCGTCCTGGCCGGCCGACACGCGCAGCAGCGCGACCAGGTCGGCCGGCAGGTCGAGTCCCGTCGCGGTGGCGAGCCGGTCGAGGTCCTGGTCGGTCGCGCCGGGCAGGAACGGGGCGGTGCGGGGCAGCAGCCTGTCGATCAGGGCACGCAACCGGGCGAACTCCCTGGCGGTGTCGTTCACACCGGACAGTCTGACGACCTCGGACGCGCCGCGGCCCGCGGGGCGTCGCCGAGCCGACCGCGACGGTAGGGTCGGGATCGTGGACCGAGTCGCGGGATCGTTGTACGGGTTGGCTTTCGGGGACGCGCTCGGCAAGCCGACGGAGTTCCTGTCCGTCGCGGAGATCGACCGGCGGTTCGGTCCCGACGGGCCGGACGACCTGGAGGGCGACCCCGCCCTGGTCACCGACGACACGCAGATGGCGCTCGCCGTGGCGTGGGCGCTGCACGGCGTCGACCGGTACACCGCCGACGTGCTCGAACCGCGGCTGCGGGAGCGGTTCGTGGCCTGGGCGCACAGCCCGGAGAACAACCGTGCGCCGGGGATGACGTGCCTGCGCGCGTGTGGCGGCTTGGCCGAGGGCGAGCCGTGGGTGGAGGCGACCGTCGCCGGCTCCAAGGGGTGTGGCGCGAACATGCGGGTGACACCGGTGGGGTTGGTGCCGGACCTGGACCTCGACGTGCTCGCCGGGGTGTCGCAGCTGCAGGCCGCGATGACCCACGGCCATCCCACGGCGCTGGCCGCGTCCGAGCTCACCGCCTACGCGACCCGGCTGCTGGTCGACGGTCACGACCTGGCCGACGTGCCCGCCGCGTTGCTGGACCGCTGCCGGGAACGGCGTTCGGTCTACCTGGAGGAGTGGCTGGGATCCCTGTGGCGCACTCCGGGGGCGACGACACCCGCCGACTTCATCGCGCGCGGCTGGGACGAGTGCGCCGAGGTCCTCGAACGGCTGGAGGCCGCCCTCGCGGAACCCGACGACGGCCTGGACGCGAGCCTGGCCACCGGGGAGGGCTGGATCGCGGAGGAGGCGCTGGCGACCGGGCTGTACTGCGCGGTCCGGCACGCCGACGACCCGGTGCGGTGCCTGGTGCGGGGCGCGAGGACCAGCGGCGACTCCGACTCGATCGCGGCGCTGGCCGGGGCGTTCGCGGGCGCCGCGCACGGGGTGGCGGCGTGGCCGGAGGACTGGGTCGACCGCATCGAGTACGGGGACCAGTTGGCAGCGCTCGTGTCCGGTGTGGCCCGGTGACCTCGCTCGGCTTCCTGTGAGGGCTTTCGGGCCCGGTGTCCCGCGGCGCCACGGGACACCGGCGCGGAGCGTCAGATCTGGTTCTCGCCGCCGTCGACGTAGAGGTTGGCGCCGAGCATGAAGCTGCTGTCCGCCGACGCCAGGAACGCCACCGCCGCTGCCACCTCGTCCACGTGTCCCATCCGGCCGATGGCGATGCGCGCGGCCTCGTTCGCCTTGAACGCCTGCGCGTTCTCCTCGCCGACGAGCTCGGTGATCCCGGAGGTGTCGGTCGGGCCCGGCGAGATGGCGTTCACCCGCACACCACGGCCCTTGAGCTCGTTCGCCCACGAGCGGGTGAACGTCCGCAGCGCCGCCTTGGACGCCGCGTAGGCGCCGAAGCCGGGGGTGCCGCGGTCGGCGGCGGTCGAGGCGTTGATGATCACCGACGCTCCCTCGTTCAGCAGCGGGAGTGCTTTCTGCACCGTGAAGATCGTGCCCTTGACGTTGACGCCGAAGACCTGGTCGAAGTCCGCCTCGGTGATCGTCTCGATGGTCGCGAACGACGCGGTGGCCGAGTTGGCGAACAGCACGTCGAGACCCTTGCCGCGGGCGGCGACCGCCTCGTAGAGCCGGTCCAGGTCCTCCGGCACGGTGATGTCGCCCGGTACCGCCGTCACGTTCGCGCCGATGACCTCCACCGCCTCGTCGAGCTCGGTCTTGCGGCGGCCGGTGATGAACACGTGCGCTCCCTCGGCCACCAGCCGGGCCGCGGTGGCCCTGCCGATGCCCCGCGTGCCGCCACCGGTGATGACCGCGGTCTTGCCTTCCAGCCTGCGCATCCTGACCTCCACGTTGTTGTGCACCGATCGGTGCACAACGCCACCGTAGCAGTTGTGCACCGATCGGTGGCGAAAGGTAGGATGCGAGGGTGGTGGAGACGGGACGGGTGGGCCGGCCGCGCGAGTTCGACCTCGACGAGGCGCTCGAGAAGGCGATGGTCCTGTTCTGGGAGCGGGGCTACGACGGCGCGAGCCTGACCGACCTGACCGAGCGCATGGGCATCTCCCGCAAGAGCATGTACGCGGCTTTCGGCAACAAGGAGGAGCTCTTCCGCAAGGCGCTGCAGCGCTACTCCGACGGCACGGTCACCTACATCGTCGAGGCTCTGCAGGCCACCACCGCCCGTGAGGCGGCGGAGCTCTTCCTCACCGGCTCGGTGTGCGCCAACACCCGCCCCGGCTCTCCCGCGGGGTGTCTCGGGGTGCAGGGCGCGCTGGCGGCCGGGGAGACCGGGCAGATCGCGCGCGACATCCTGGTGGACTGGCGCGCCCAGGGGCAGGCGCACCTGCGCGACCGGTTCGCGCGGGCCGTGCGGGAGGGTGACCTGCCCGCCGACGCCGACCCGGACCTGATCGCCCGGTACGTCATGACGGTCGCGAACGGCATGGCCGTGCAGGCGGCGGGCGGCGCGACGCGCGAGCAGCTCCTGCGCGTCGCCGACGCCGCGCTGCGCAACTGGCCACCGGTCTGAGTCAGTCGGAGAACGCGGCCACGTACGACCGCACGCAGGCCTCCGGCGTCACGTGCGCGATGACGGCATGACCGTCGACGGCGAGCGGCGGGTCGACGTCGCGCGCGGGCAGCCGCAACGACCACCGGGCATACCCGGCCGGCGGCTGGGAGCAGGCCAGGGCGATCAGCCGGGCCTCCACCTCACCGGTCACCGGGGACGGCACCGGCGGCAGACTCAGCAACTCCCGCGACCCGCGGGCGCTGACCGGCCTGCTCGCCGCGCTCGGCGGCACCGCCCGCGCCACCACGCCCGCCGACGCCGCCGGTCCGCCGACCTGGTCCTCGTCGCCGTCCCCCTGGCGGCACACGAACAGCTCCCGCGCGAGGAGCTGGCCGGCAAGACCGTGATCGACCCGATGAACTACGTGCCGAGCGCCGCGTGGCGATCGTCCGAACTGGACAGCGGCGCGCTGAGCTCCGGCGAGCTCGTCCAGCGCCACCTGGCCGGGTCCCACGTCGTCAAGGCGTTGCACAACATCGGTTCCAAGCAGCTGCTGGGCCTGCACCGCCCGGCCGGTGCACGCCGACGACCCAGCGGCCAAAAAGGACGTGGCGGAGCTGCTCGACCGGCTGGGCTTCGACGCGGTCGACCTCGATCTGCTGGCCGAGACCTGACGCAGCGAACCCAACACCCCGCTCTACGCCTTTCCGTACGTGCCCGAGCCTCCGCGGGGTCTGACCATGCCGGACCTGGTGGCGTGAGTGCAGGCCGCGCCGGGCGTGCCCGTCTCCGCCGTCCGCGTCGAGGAACTGGCCGCGGCGGCCGTGCGCGGACCGGCCGGCTTCCAGCTGCCGTGACCACGGAATCGTTGCGCGAACTGGGATTTTATGGCTTCTGCGACAGGTCGCTAGCTTCGTTTTCATGGAATGGAGCTTTCGGTCTGCCGAAGAAATGACAGCCGCAATGCGTTCAGGTGAAGTGACCTCGCTGGAACTGACCGACGAGGCGATCGGCCGCATCGAGCGAGAGGACAAGGCGGTCAACGCGATCTGCGTGCCGGACTTCGACCGCGCCCGAGCCGCGGCCAGGGAGGCGGACGAGGCACGTGCACGTGGCGAGAACCGGCCGCTGCTCGGGGTTCCGGTGACGGTCAAGGAGTCCTACGACGTCGCCGGGCTGCCCACGACCTGGGGCATGCCGGCGCACCGGGACCACGTGCCGGCCGAGGACGCGGTGCAGGTGTCGCGGTTGAAGGCCGCGGGGGCGGTGGTGCTGGGCAAGACCAACGTGCCGTTGGGGTTGCAGGACATCCAGAGCTTCAACGACGTCTACGGCACCACCAACAACCCGTGGGACCACGAACGCACCTCGGGCGGCTCCTCCGGCGGCTCGGCGGCGGCGCTGGCGTGCGGGTTCGGGGCGTTGTCCATCGGGTCCGACCTCGCCGGCTCGTTGCGCACCCCCGCGCACTTCTGCGGTGTCCACTCGCACAAGCCGACGCTCGGGCTGGCGGCGACCCGCGGCATGGTCGCGCCGTCCGAACCGGTGTTGCCGGTCGAGCTGGACCTCGCCGTGGTCGGGCCGATGGCCCGTACCGCCCGCGACCTCGCGCTGCTGCTCGACGTGATGGCCGGGCCGGACCCGTTGACGTTCGGCAAGGCGTACGAGGTGAAGTTGCCGCCCGCGCGGCGCGAGCGGCTGAGCGACTTCCGGGTCCTGGTCCTCGACGAGCATCCGTTCATCCCGACCGGGGCAGCCGTGCGGGCGGGCGTGGACCGCGTCGCCGGCGCGTTGAGCGACGGTGGCGCGCGCGTCGAGCGGCACAGTCCGCTGCTGCCCGATGTCACCGAGGCCGCGACGCTCTACCTGCAGCTGCTGTTCTCGGGCTCCGTCGCACGGTTCCCGGTCGACGACCGGAGTCTCGACGAGGATCGCCTGCGTGCCATGGGGTTCAGCCATCAGGAGTGGATGGAGGCGAACCACCGCCGCGAGCTCCACCGGCACGGCTGGCGCCGGTTCTTCGCCGAGTTCGACGTCGTGGTGTGCCCGATCACGCCCACGCCCGCGTTCCCGCACGACCACCACCCCGATCTGCTGGCACGCCGCATCGACGTCGACGGTGTCGAGCACCCGTACTTCGACCAGCTCGTCTGGGCCGGCCTGGCCACGATGCCGGGGTTGCCCGCCACCGCGATCCCGGCGGGCAGGTCCCCGGAAGGCCTGCCGGTCGGGGTGCAGCTCATCGGTCCGGCGTTCGAGGACCGCACCCCGCTGCGGCTGGCCGAGCTGCTCGAACGGGAGATCGGCGGCTTCCGGGCGCCGTAGTTCTCACCGTTCCCGGTGCAGCACGAGGTGTTCGTGGTACAGGATTCCGTCGCGGACGTCGCCCGTCGCGGTGAACCCGAGGTCGTCGAAGTAGTCGATGTGGTCGCCTTCGACGGTGTACCGGCCGGTGTAGGCGCGTTTGCGGCCGTCGCGCTCCTCCTCGTAGCGGCCGCCGGGCAGGAGCTCCTGGCGGATGCGGCCGTCCGCGGTGACCCACATGCCGACGTGGGGGTGGGGTGCGGTGGTGGGCATGGTCTTCGCCTTCCGTTGGTGTGCAGTCGATTCAGGACGAGTGCGCGGCCTTGAGGATCCGGTCGCGGGAGGCGCGGACCTCCTGCCCGAGCGCGGGCACGTCGACGTCCAGGACGGTGCCGGCCCACTTGCGGACCTGGCCCGCGATGAACACCGCCTGGATGTTGCGGGGGTCGGAGCCGAGGACGAGGGTGCCGATCGGGTCGTTGAGCGGCATGTTGTTGATGTCCTCGGCGTGCACGAGCAGCAGGTCGGCCTGCTTGCCGGGGGTGAGGGAGCCGGTGACGTCGCCGAGGCCGATGCTCTTGGCGCCGTGCAGGGTGGCGAAGTCGAGCACGTCGTGGACGCCGATCCGGGTGGGGGTGGCGGTGGTGCCGTAGGCGGCGTTGACGGCACGCATGCGCTGGATGGCGTGCAGAGCGCGCATCTGCGTGAACATGTCGCTGGCCAGGGCGACCTCGACGTCGATGCTCAGCCCGGGGCGGATGCCGGCGGCGAGTGCCTCGTCGATGGCGGGAACGGCGGTTTCCAACCCGATCTGCGCCTCGGAGGTGGGCGCGAGGGAGACCGCCGCACCCGTGTCCGCCATGGCCTGCCAGGCCGCGCCGGTGAGGCCGGTGCAGTGGATCAGCGAGACGTCCGGGCCCAGGAGCCCGTCGCGGGCCCAGCCCAGGATCGCGTCGGACGACGAGGTGCCGAACACGGCGTCGACGCTGACGCCGATGCCGAGGTCGCGCGCGACCTCGGCGAGACGGGGGCCGTAGGCGAGGTCGGGTCCGCAGATCTCGTCGGTGGCCAGGGTCGCGAGGCGCAGGGTGATCAGATTGTCGCGGCTGGAGAGGCAGGTGCTCTGCAGCCGCGCCAGGTCGGCCGGCCACTGGCCCGCCCAGTCACCGAAGTGCGGGCGCATCGACGCGTGCACCCCGCGGATGCCGGTGTCGGCGAGAGCCTGGATCGCGGCGTCGGAGTGGGCCGGTGTGCGGGAGTTGTGGGAGAAGTCGAGCATGGTGGTGATGCCGCTGTCGATCGCGGTCAGCGCGGCGAGCTTCGTGCCCGTGTACATGTCCTCGGGCTGGTAGACCGGCGCGATGCCGGCCAGGGTGGACATGACGTACTCGCCGAGGTCGTTGACGTCGGGCATCACCCGGCGCAGCTGCGCCTCCCAGGCGTGGCGGTGGGTGTCGACGAAACCGGGGGCGACGATCGAGCCGGTCGCGTCGACGACGACCGCGTCGGTGACGGGGACCTCGGCGGCGACGGCGGCGATCCGGTCGCCCTCGATCAGCACGTCACCCTCGGGCAGGGTGCCCAGCTCGGGGTCCATCGTGACGACGGTGGCGCCGGTGAGCAGGACGCGGCGGCGGGGATCGGAGGCGTGCCGGCGGAGCTGGTCGAGAGTGGGGGACATGGTTCTGTCTTCCTGAGGTCAGCGAGTGAGGTGGTGCCATCCGGTCAGATGGCCCGGGAGGTCGGCGGGAACGGCGATCGCGGTGCCGCCGGCCGGCGGGGTGTTCGCGAGCAGAGCGAACGTGCTGGAAGGCCTCCTCGTCCGGGAGTCGCCGGGAGAAGGGGAGTCAGAGCGCGGCGACGTCCTCGTGGGCGGTGGCGGCGGACTTCTCCCGCCACGGCGCCAGGTCGCGCTCGACCTGGGCGAGCTTCACCTGCAGGCGGTCGAGCGTGTCGGGGCCCAGGTACAGGTGGGTGGGCAGCTCGTCGCCGCTGGTGACCTCGTGGATCAGGGCCGCGCACTTGACCGGGTCGCCCAGCTGGGTGTGGTTGGCCGTGCCGGCCCAGTCCAGGGTCACGTGGGCGGGCGTGCCGTCGTAGTCGGCGATCCGCTCGGCCGCGAGCGACAGCGAGCTGGCGTCGAGGAAGTCGGTGCGCAACACGCCCGGCTCGACCACCATGGACTGGACGCCGAACGGCGCCAGCTCGGCCGACAGCGCCTCGCTGATCCCGGCCACCGCGAACTTCGACGCGCTGTACAGGCTCACGCCCGGCTCGCCCTCGAAACCCGACCGCGATCCGATGTGGACGATCTTGCCGGAACCCTGCGCCCGCATGCCGGGCAGCACGGCGCGGGTCATGGTGATCAGACCGAAGACGTTGAGGTCGAACAGGGACCGCGCCTCGGCGTCGGTGATCTCCTCCAGCGCGCCGAGCAGACCGCGGCCCGCGTTGTTGACCAGCACGTCGATCCCGCCGAAGCGCTCGGTGGCGGCCCGCACGGCGCCGGGGACGGCGGCGGCGTCGGTGACGTCCAGCGCGACGACCAACGCGTTCGGCGCCGTCTTCAGGTCTTCCGGCACGCGGTCCGGGTTGCGCACGGCGACCACGACGTCGTCACCGGCGCGCAGGGCGGTGCGGGCGATCTCCGCGCCGAGGCCGCGGGACGCTCCGGTGATGAACCAGGTGGACATGAGGATCTCGCTCCTTCTGCCGGTGCGGCGGGCATTTCCCGCTGCTGACAGGAACGAGTCTGTCCAGGTGGGACAGCCGGAAGAAGGCCGCGCGTTTCCTGGGAGGAACGCACCCACCCAGCGATCAGCCCAGCGGGACCTCCGACGCGCTCACCACGCCGGCCTGCGCACGCAGCCGCCGGAACGCCTCCACCGTCGGCGAAGCGGGTTCGGCCTGGTAGACCACCAGCTGCTGGTCCGCGGCGCCGCTGACGGTGAACGTCGAGAACTGGATCACCAGGTCACCCACCCGCGGGTGGCGCAGGTGCTTGACCTCCTGGGTCTTGGGCTTCACGTTGTGCCGCGCCCACAGCCGCGCGAACTCCGGACTGCGCTCGGACAGCACGCCCACGACCTCGGCGATGCGCGTGTTGCCGGGATCGTGCCCGTACGCGGCGCGGATCTCGGCCACGCAGGAGTGCGCCGCACGGTCCCACTCCCGGTAGAACTCGCGTCCGGCCGGGTCGAGGAACACCATCCTGGCCAGGTTGTCCGCCGGGCTGAAACCCGCGTGCAGCGCGGCGGCCATGGAGTTGCCCGCCAGCACGTCCAGCGCGGGCCCGACGACGAACGCCGGTGAGTCGGACCAGCTGTCCATCAGCTGCCGCAGCTGGGCGCTCACCGGGAGGCCGCCCGTGCCGCGCCACGGCCTGGCCTCCGCCGGCCGCACCAGCAGCCACAGGTGCTCGGTGGTCGCCGCGTCGAGCTGCAACGCCCGTGCGACCGCCTCCACCACCTGCGCCGACGGGCTGGACTCACGGCCCTGTTCCAGGCGCATGTAGTAGTCGCTGCTCACCCCCGCGAGGATCGCGACCTCCTCGCGGCGCAGGCCCTTCACGCGGCGGCGGCCGTGTTCGGGCAGTCCGACGTCCTGCGGGGTCAGGGCCTCGCGCCGGGCACGGAGGAAGTCGCCGAGAGGTGTGCCGGTCATGACGGCGACTCAACCCGCGCGGCGCTTCCCCGTCAACCGTGGGTGCGACGCACCCAGGCTGGGCACCGGGCTGCTGACCTAGCCTCGATCGCATGGACGACGAGCGGAACACGGCGCTGGGCACGTTCCTGCGCACGCACCGCGCTCTCGTCCGGCCCGAGCAGGCTGGGTTGACCGCCGCGGGGCGCCGCCGAGTGCCTGGGCTGCGCCGGGACGAGGTCGCCCTGCTCGCCGGGCTGAGCGCCGGCTACTACGCCAGGCTGGAACAGGGCCACGAGCGCCCGACCCACCAGACCGTGGAGAGCCTGAAGCACGCGCTGCGACTGGACGAGCACGCCGCCGTCGAGCTGCACCGGCTGGCTCGCCCCGCCACCCGCGACCGGCGCGACCGCGTCAGCCCGCACCTGCTGGCCCTGCTCGACGACTGGACCGCGGCGCCCGCCTACGTCCTCGGCCGCTCCGGTGACGTCCTCGCGCGCAACGCCCTCGCCACCGCGCTGCACGACCGCTTCACCCACTGCGGCAACCTGCACCGGATGATCTTCCTCGACCCGCCGGACGCGAGTTCTTCCGCGACTGGACCGCCGCGGCCGCGCCGCCGTGCACGACCTGCGCGCCGCCGCCGCCGACACTGCGCGGTCGGCGAGCTCGCCATCGCCAGTGCCGAGTTCCGCAGGCTCTGGGCCGAGCCAGGGCCACGCGGCCCGGTCCGGCCCGGCACCTGCTTCCTCCACCCCGACGTGGGCGAGCTGCACCTGCGCACGGAGGTGTTCCCGATCAGCAGCGCGCCCGGCCGGCGACTGGTCGCCCAGCCCGCCGAACCGGGTTCCCGCTCCGCCGACGCCCTGGTGCTGCTCAGCACCCTGGCGGCCTGAGCGCGGGTGTCAGGCGGTCTCGCCGACGACCACCTTGACGGTGGAGTACCTGCGGCGCAGCTCCTTGAGCGGCTGGTACTCCGGCGAGTCCCAGAACGCCTGGACGGCCGCCCGGTCGGCGAACTCGTGGATCACGAGCGTGCGCGGCTTCCAGTCGCCTTCGAGCACCAGCGCGTCGGCGTCGGTCAGCACGTTGCGCGCACCGGCCTTCTCGATCAACGGCAGCACGCCGTCGACGTACTGCTGGAAGCCGTCCTGGTCCGCGACGTTCAGGTCGATCACGACGTAGGCGGTCATGTTCGTGTCTCCTCAAGATGCGACGTGTTGGTCGTCAGCAACGCTATGGACTCGGCAGGGTCGTTCCAATGCGAGTGGAGACCGGTTACATAATTAGAAAGACCGTTCTAAGCGCCGTACCATGATGCAATGGACGTCTTCAGCGACGTGATCGCCACGGTCCGCGCGGGCCGCGCCAAGTTCACCCGCTCCCGCCTGAGCGGCCGGTGGGGCTACGCGTTCGGTCCCTATCCGGGCGCCGGTTTCCACGTCGTCCTCGAGGGCACCTGCTGGCTGATCCCGCCGTCCGGCGCGCCCGTCGCGCTGGGTGCCGGCGACGTGGTGTTCCTGCCGCACGGCGCGGTGCACGGGCTGAGCGACAGTCCGGACAGGACGGTCGCGGAGCTGCCGCTCGCACCGGAGGCGGGCCCGCCGGACCACGAGCCCACACCCGGCCAGGCCCACCTGCTGTGCGGCGCCTACCGGCTCGACCGCGGGCAGGCCCACCCGTTCCTGCGGACGCTGCCCGAGGTCGTCCACCTCCCGGCCCGGCTCGGCGACCACTCCGCGCTGCGCAGCGCGGTGGACCTGCTCGGCGCGGACCTCATCGAGGCCAGGCCCGGTGCCGCGGCGGCTGTTCCCGCTCTGATGGACCTGCTGCTGGTCTACCTGTTGCGCGCCTGGCTCGACGAGGAGTCCGCCCGGCACGGCCCGCGGGGTGGCTGGTGCGTCGCGCTCACGGACCCGGTCGTCGCCACGGCGTTGCAGCACATCCACCGCTCACCCGCGCACCCGTGGACGGTCCAGGAGCTCGGCGCCGAGGTCGGACTGTCCAAGACGGCGTTCGCCCGCCGGTTCACCTCGCTCGTCGGGCAGGCTCCGATGGCCTACCTGACCTGGTGGCGGCTGAGCACCGGCGCCCGGATGCTGCGCGACGGCCAGGCACCGCTGGCCGCGATCGCCCGCACCGTCGGCTACACCTCGGAGTTCGCCTTCTCCAACGCCTTCAAGCGCGAGTTCGGCACCGCACCGGGCAAGTTCCGCCGGGAGCAGCGCGACGTGGCCGCCTCGGTCCGCTGATCCTCGCCGGGCTGCCGGGTTGCACCTCAAGCCGCTTGAGATCCCATAGTGGACCTCATGGACACGCACGATCTTTACCCCATCGGAGACGTCGCGCGGCGGACCGGCCTGAGCGTCAGCGCCGTCCGGTACTACGCCGACGCCGGTGTCGTCACGCCGGCCGAGACGACACCGGCCGGCCACCGCCTGTACGACGTGTCCGCCATCGCACGCCTCGAACTGGTCAGGACGCTGCGCGAGCTCGACGCGGGCCTCGACGAGATCCGGCAGGTGCTGGCCGGCGAGGCGACGTTGCGCGAGCTGGCCACGACCCACATGGCGCTGCTGGCCCAGCACGAGGCGCGGCTGCGCACCCGCCGCGCGGTGCTGTCGGCCATCCTGCGGCAGGACTCCACGGCCGAGCAGGTCACGTTGATGCACAAGCTCGTGGGCATGTCGGACGAGGAGCGTGACCGGCTGGTCGACGAGTTCTGGACCGAGGTCACCACCGGCTGGCAGGCACCGGACCGGATGGTCGAGTGGTGGCGGGCGGCCCGTCCGGTGCTGCCCGACGACCCGACCGCGGCCCAGCTGGAGGCGTGGATCGAGCTGGCCGAGCTGGTCAGCGACGGTGAGGTCCGGCAGGCGCTGCGCCGGGAGCTGCACGAGGTGTGCACGACCGGGGCCGGCCCGCTGATGTCCTCGTCGCCGATGCTGGACGCGTTCGAGGAGGCCGCGCCGATCGGCCAGGCGGCGATGGACGCGGCCCGCGACCAGGTGCCGCCGGACTCGCCGCGGGGTCGCGAGATCGCCGACCAGTGGATCTCGTGGCTGACCGGCGTCTTCTCGGTGGCGGACGTCCCCGCGATCCCGGACACACCGGAGTTCCGCCTCCAGACGGCCGACCAGATGCTGAAGGGTGCGGAGTGGGAGCGCACGCGACTGGAGTCCGAGGGACCGTTCGACCGGTACATGGCGCTGGTGAGCGCGGTGAACGGCACCGCTCCCGAGGAGTTCTCGTACGAGTGGTTGGCCGCGGCACTGCGCGCCTCTGTGGCACCGCCTCGCTGAGGTGATGGTCCAGGCGTGCAGCTCTGCTGTCCCAGCGCGCAACGCCGATGTCGCCGCGTGCGGCGAGCAGCCAGGCTGAGGGCCATGAGCAGGTTGAGTCCCGAGCAGATCGCTCAGCACGCCCGTGCCGCCGGGTTCGAAGGTCAAGGCTTGACCATCGCGATCGCCGTCGCCCTCGCGGAGTCCAACGGGGACACGCGGGCGCACAACAGCAAGCCGCCGGACGACTCCTATGGCCTCTGGCAGATCAACATGCTGGGCGCCATGGGCCCCGAGCGGCGCCGGCAGCACGGGCTCGACTCGAACCGCGACCTATTCGACCCGGCCGTGAACGCCAAGGTGGCCAACGCGATCTCCAACGACGGCAAGTCGTGGACCCCGTGGTCGACCTACACCAACGGCGCCTACCGGAAGTACCTCGACATCGCGCGCCGGGCGGCACGGGAGGCGCCCCGCAGGACACCCCCGCGGCGTGGCGGCGGTGGTGGCGGTGGCAGCGGCGGTTCGCCACGCGACGGGTTCGCCGTGCGGCCCGGTGCGCTCGACCACTACGTCAAGCAGGGCAAGGACGTCGCGGACGACCTCGCGGCCATCGGCACCCGGCACGTGCGCCAGGTCGGCAGGATCGCCGACGACAGCTTCGGGCGGATCGGCAAGGAGACCGGGTTCGCCGCCGCGCTCGAGACGTTCGGTGCCGCGCTGCACCGGCAGGTTGACGGGGTGGGGCGCAACGCGGACCGGCTGGCCAGGTCGACCGGGCGCCTGGCACGGGCCTACCGCGCGCAGGACGACGCGATCGCCGACGACTTCAAGCGAGGATGACGTGGACACCAGAGCGATCGCGCTGCAGTTCGCCAAGAGGATGGTCGCGCACCGCAACGCGTTGGCGGGCAAGGCCGACGACACCATGCGCGTGCAGTTCGCGTTGCACCAGGCGAGCGGGGCGCTGCAGGACCAGCGGGACGTCACCCGCAAGGCGGCGGGCGAGGTGCTCGGCGAGTGGGACGGCGCGACCGCGGAGCAGTTCCACCGGCGGTCCGACCGGCTCGCCGAGCAGATCCGGGCGACGGCGTCCATCAGCACGCGGGCCGAGAAGGCGGTGGCGGGTGCGGGCAGTGCGCTGATCACCGGTCACACGGCCGCGCAACGGCTGATCGACGAGTACGTCACCAAAGCCGCCGCGTTGCTCGACACGGCTGTCGCGAGTGGGTCGCAGGCCGCGTTGATGAAGGCCGTGGCCGCCGCGGCCGACCTCGAACCGCGCTACACGCGGGAGTCGGTGCGCAACGTGCGGCAGGTGAAGGCCGAGCTGGAGGAGGCCAAGCGGGAGCTGCGCGCGCTGGAGCGGAAGATCGAGGACGACGGGATCGCCGACCCCCGCGTGGCCAAGCGCGGTGGCGGAGCCCGTGGTGGTGCCGGTGGCGCGACCAAACCGTCCGGTGCGAAGGTGCGCAAGATCGTGACCGCCGCCCGCGGTGAGATCGGCACGCGCGAAAGCCCGCCGGGCAGCAACCGCAACCCCTATGGCCCCACCACCTACTGGTGTTCGTCCTTCGCCACGGCGATGTGGCGCAAGGCCGGTGTGGACATCCCGATCCTGCCGTTCACCGGCGACGTCTACCGCTGGGGCCAGCGCAACGGCAAGGCCTACGGCAACGGCGACCTGAAGCAGAACGTGCGGCCGGGCGACGTGCTGCTCTTCGGCACCGGCCCGCAGAGCCCGTCGACCAGCAAGCACATCGGCATCGTCGAGAAGGTCGACGGCAACACCGTCACGTTGATCGAGGGCAACTCCGGCGACCAGGTGCGCCGCAACACCCACCAGCTCAGCAGCACGAAGTTCTACGGAGGGGTGCACCCGTGATCACCGGGCACGCGTACCACGACACCGGCATCGCGATCGAGGTCGGCGCGGGCGGCGGCCTGCGCACCCTCACGCTCACCGAGCGGTCGATGCGACTGGGCCGCGCCGCACTGGCCGACGAGATCCTCACCCTGGTGCGGATCGCGACCGGGCGGGCGAACGAACGGGCCAGGCACGCCCTCGGCGGCGAGCACCTGGAGACGCTCGGCATCCACGCCGACACCGAGCTCACCGAGGAGATCGAGTCCACGACACCGGAGAGCTGGTGGGTCCGATGACCGACGAGCCGCAGAGCATCGAGGAGATGCTGGCGCAGGACGACGAACGCGAACCGCTCGGCGTGCGCGCGGCACTGGACGAGATCACGTGTTCCGCTCGCGAGGACGACGTGGTGGTGACGGTCGACCTGCACGGCAAGCTGGTCGGGCTCGACCTCGGTCCGCGCGCGATGGCGTTGCGGCCCAGCGCGCTCGCGGCCCGCGTCCACCGGCTCGTCGACTCCGCGGCACGGGACGCGCTGGCCGCGGGAGTGCGGGTGCTGGCGGACGTGCTCGACGAACCGGCCGCGGCGGAACTGGCCGCAGACCTGGCACTGTCCTAACCGGCCTCGGCCACCATGTCGGTGAGGCGCCGGGTGATCCACGCCGGGTCGGCGGGGACCACCCGGACCCACTGCTCCTCGTGGACGTGCTCGGTCGTGATGGCGTACCGGCCCGCCTTGGTGTCCGACCAGGTGAGCACCGGTGAACGCCCCCGGCCGCCGGTCACCGCCAGCTGTCCGGCGCCGATCCGGCCCGCCTCGGCGATGGTGATCAGCGGCCGCATCGCGCTGCCCCGCACCCCCGCGTCGGCCAACGCCCGTTCCAAGCCGTGGTAGCCGTGGTCCACATACCCCTGCAAGGCGGCCGAGTACGCCGCCCGCGGCAGCCGCACCTGCTCGCCCGGCCCGGCCGGGTGCTCACCGAGCACCTTCACCACCGCCCGCACCAGGTCGTCGCGCGCCATGGGTTCGAGTGCCAGCTCCTCGTTGTTGAGCACGGCGAGCACACCCCGGCTGCCCCTGACCGCGGCGAGCACCCGCCACGGCTGGTCGGCGAACACCAACGCGTCGACGGACACCGCGTGGTGGTGCAGCATCCCGAGCAGTTCCTCCAGCTCGGGAACGACGTCGTCGTGGTCGTCGACCAGCCCGGCGCCGGCGAGCGTCTCGGCCACGCCGGCCGCCAGCTGGTCCCGCTCGGCCTCCGTCGCACCGTGCGAGGGCACGTCGAGCGCGGCGGGCAGGTCACCGAAGCCGAGGTCCTCCCACACCAGGTCGAACTCGAGGTGGGACAGGACCACCGCGCCGGTTGCCGGTAAACGCCGTGCCATGAGAACTCCCGTGGTTAATCTTGTGCGCGTGCAGCACGACGCAGAGGTCGCGAGCGGTGTCCTGGTCGTGCGTGCTTCCGGTGCGGCAGCGGCGAAAGCGGCGTTCACCGGAGCGCCGTCCACCCCGGAGTCCATCCAGTTGCTGATGCGGTGCCCGGTGCACCGCTCGGTGCCGGAGGACGTGCACGTGTTCGGCGACTGCTCGCTGCACGTCCTGCCGGCCGGCGCGGTCGTGCTGACCGTGCCGGAGACCAAGTTGTCGACGGGGTTCAGCGAGCTGCACCCGTTGATGTTCCAGCCCGTCCAGGTGGGACTCGAGCTGCGCACCGTCTTCACCGGCGCGGTGGGCCACGTGCTGGCCGCACGCGACGTGCTCGACCCCGTCGGCGTCGCGCTCCACCTGACCGGACTGGCGGAACTGGTGCTGCGCAGCGCGTTGCGGGAGGAGCTGCACCGCGCCGACATCGCCACCGGGCACCGGCGTGCCGCGCTCGAGCACATCCGCGCGCACCTCGCCGAACCGTCGTTGACCCCGAGCCAGGTCGCCAAGGCGCTGAACATCTCGCTGCGCCGGTTGTACCAGGTGTTCGAGGGGGAGCCGAACGTCGCCGAGCGGATCAAGGTGCTGCGCATCGACCGGGCGAAGGCGCTGCTGGCGGATCCGTCCAAAGCCGACCGCGGCGTCGGTGAGATCTCCCGCGACTGCGGGTTCGTCAGTGCGACGCACTTCTCCCGGGCCTTCCGCGCGCTGGTCGGGCAGCCGCCGACGGAGTACCGCCGCCGCGCGCTGACGAGGTGAACTGCACGCCGTTGACGAACCGCCCGGTGATGCCCGCGAGCTCCAGCCACCCGCGGCCGCTGGGGGAGTGCAGGGTGAACACGGCGATCCGCGGGTGAGCGGGGTCGGGCACGACGATCTGCAGCTGCGCCCCGACACCGTCCACCGGTACCCGCTCGACGATCACCACCGGGTACCCGGCGGCGGTCGTGGCGGTGGTCATCTCCTTGAGGCCGGGACCACCGGCGTCGGCGAGGTGGAAGCACAGCTCCTCGGCGGCGGCCGGCGTCAGCGCGCGCTTCACCGCGACCAGACCGGCCACCAGCACCGCGGGATCGGCGTTCGGGTGCTCCACGACCGCCACGACACCGGCGTCGTGGCGCAGCGCGAGCTCGGCGGCCTGGGTGGCCGCGACCTCCAGCCCGGGATCGCGCGCCCGGTCCGGGCCGCGCACCTGCCGCAGCAACGACAACAGCTCGGCGGACGTCGCCTCGACCGAGCTCACCTGAACCGGGGTGACACCCCGCACCGGCGTGAGTCTCACCGCTCACCGAGTGCCGACGTGAAGGCGGCCGCCCACCGGTGGGCGTGCCGGCGGTGCGCGGTGCGGTGCGCGGCGTGGTGACCAGCACCCCGGCCAGTCCGCCGGCCAGCGCCGAGTAGTCGTTCAACGCCCGCACCACGCCACCGAACAGCTCCTCGCGGCTGGGCACCCGCCCGGCCGCCTCGACCCCGCCGCTCACCAGCAGCCGCAACCGTTCCGCGACCCGCCGCGCGGCGCTGCGGTGGTCGGCCTCCAGGTCACGCGCGCTCGCCAGCACACCGTCGAGCTCACGCCGGAGCTCCTCCAGCCGCGCGAGGCCGCCACGTGCTCCGGCCCGCCGCGGAACGACGCGAGGACCACGGCGTTGTCCGCGTCCTCGACCTCCGCCGCAGCCCGTGCCCGCCGGTCGAGCTCTTCCGCCCTGCGCTGGTTCGCCAGCACCGTCCCGCCCAGTCGTCCAACGTGTCCGCGGCCGCACCCAGCGTGCGCCGCGCCGTGTCGAGCTCGCCGCGGACCCGGTGAGCGCGCCGCGAACGCCTCCGCCGCGGCACCCGACCACCCGGCGGGCGGCTCCGGGACCTCCACCTGACGCCGGCACCGCTCGCTCGCCGCGGCGACGGCTCCGGCGTCACCCGGCACCGGGTCGAAACCGAGTCCCCGGTAGTCACTCATGGCGCAGCTCGTCGGCAGCGCGGTGTGTGGTGCCAGTCGTGCGCGGTTCGTCGATGCCGTTGTATGCGGTGCCGGCCGCACGCGGCTCGTCCGCGTCGCTGTAGGCGACACCGGTCGTGCGCAGTTCGTTGGCGTCGGTGGACGCGGTGCCAGCCGCACGCGGCTCGTTCGCGGCTCTGTACGTGGTGCCGGCCGCACGCGGCTCGTCCGCATCGCTGTAGGCGGCACCGGTCGTGCGCAGTTCGTCCGCAGCGTTGTAGGCGGTGCTGCCCGCACGCAGCTCGTCCGCGTCGCCGTTCGGGGCACCGGTCGCGCGCAGCTCGTTCGTGGCGTTGTGGGCGGCACCGGTCGTGCGCGGTTCGTCGGCGTCGGTGTACGCGGTGCCAGCCGCGTGCAGCTCGTCGGCGACCTCATGCGCGTGACTCCCCACGCGCGGCTCGTTGGCGGCGCCGTGGGCGGTGCAGGTCGTCCGCAATTCGTCCGCGTCGCCGTTCGGGGCGCCGGCCACGCGCAGCTCGTCCGCGTCGCTGTACGCGGCACCAGCCGCACGCAGCTCGTCCGCGGCATCCGCGAGCGTGGCCTGCACCGCGGCTGTCTTGTCCGCCCACGACCGCAGCAACTCGTCGGCGGCCGCCGTGACGCCCGGTCCGAGGTCACCGCCGGCGCCCTGACCGAGCGCGGCGGCCAGTTCGGCGACCTCGGTGGCCGTGTCGTCCAGCCGCTCCGCCGTCACGCGCACGGCGGTGACGTCGGCGGCGTACCCGTCGCTCATTCGCCCAGCACGGGCGGCGCGCCCGGTGGGATGTCGTCGAGCAGGTCCATCTTCTCCGCGTACCGGTTGGAGTGCTGCCGGTCCTCGTCACCGCCGGCGCCGAACGGCGGCGGCATCATGCCGTACCCCGGCGTTCCCGGCGCCCCGGCCACGCCGCGACCGCCCAGAGCCGCCGCGGTGCCGCGTCCCGGCTGCTGGCCGAGCACACCGGCGGCGCCCGGCATCCCGGGACCGGTGCTGCCCGGCATTCCCGGACCGGTGCCGGGCATCCCGGACCGGTGCCGCCCTGCGCTCCGGGCGCACCCGTCGTGAAGCCGCCCGGCCGCCGTGGGTGCCGGGACCGCCGGACGTCGTGCCGGGCAAGGTCCGGTGGCGGCGGGCCGACCGACGCGACGCCCGTGCTGTCGGTGCCTCGGACACCGGCCTCGGCACGTCCGGGACCGGGACGCGCTCCGGTGGCTTCGGCGTCGCTTCCGGCCCGCGGGGTGCTTCCGGCCCGGCCACCACCGGCGGTGGCGGGGCAGCGGGGCCCGGCTGCTGCGCGGTCGGCGGTGCCGTGTCGAACACAGGCAGGGTGCTGCGGGTGTTCCTGCTCTCGCTCTCGTAGACCTGCATGACGGCCACCGTCTCCGCCTTGGCGTTGCGCGCCTCGACCTTGGTCGGCATGTGGTCGTCGGTGAGCTGTTCGAGCAGGTTCAGGCCTTGCGGTCCGTCGGCCACCTTGACGTCGTAGCCCTCGTTGAAGCGCCGCTCCGCCCAGTAGTGCACGGGCTCCGGCAGCCGCCGCTTGGTCTCCTGCAGCACCGACGTGTAGTCGTCCAGGCCCTTGGCGACCCGCGCGGTGGAGTCACCGACCGTCTCGCCCCACGAGGTCAGCGCCGACGCGGCCTGGGCGGCCAGCTCCGCCGACGGGCCACGCCACGACGAGGCGAGCTTGTTCGCGATGTCCTGCACCGACCGCGACGTGTCGCGCAACCGGGGTGCGAGCTCCTGCCACTGACCGGTCCGCACGGACATCCCCGGCAGGTCGGCCGAGTGCACCATGTCCCACAGCTGCTGGTGCGTGTAGGCGTCCCAGCGGATGGTCCCGGCGTCGAACGCGTCCTCGCGCAGGTTCGCGCGGCGCTGCCGGCTGAGCCTCCTCGCGCGTCGGACCTGCTTCGCGCTCGGCTCGTGCTCTTCGGAGTAGTAGCCCTTGTCGCGCCCGCTCATGCCTGCCTCTTGAACGCCGCGGCGGTGTTCTCGTCAACGCCGACGTGCACCTTCTTCACGTTCTCCAGCGCGTCGATCACGAGGTCGAGCTGCTGGACGTAGGACTGCAACGCCGCCCGCACGCCACCCTCGACGTCCCTGGCCCGCAACCCGAACGCCTTGCGCATCTGCACCGCGACCGGCCCCTTGCCGTCCGGCAACGGCGTCGCCAGCTCGGCGCTCTGCGCCAGGTACCCCGCCAGCTCGTCGCGCCGCCGGTGGAGCTGCCGGACCGCCTGGTCGAAGTCGGCGGGGTCGATCTCGACGCGATCGGCGCCGGTCGTCGGAATGCCCACCAGGCCGATGCCCGCAGCCGCCCCGACGACCCCCACCACGGGCTCGTCCCGCACCGACCGCTTCAGGCGCTCGGCCTCGTCCATGCTGTCCACCCTGACCACGGGCGCACACCCCCTCGTTCTCGCCGGCTCGGAACATGGTGACCGGAGGTGGTCGGGAGATCCAGTACCGGGTGCACGGATCGTCACAAACGGTGCGCTCGTGGTCAAAGCCGGCCTGCGGTGTGCCGCCTGTGAGGCCTTCGGCACCCCGCAGGTCCCGCAACGACGTTCGGGCGGAACTCAGTGCTCGAACATGCGGGCGAGACCGGTGAGGTCCAGCACCCGCCGCACCGCCGGGCTCGGTGAGGTCAGCCGCAGCGAACCGGTCATCTCGACGGCCCTGGCCCGGCTGCGGACCAGCGCGCTGATGCCGCTGGAGTTGCAGAAGGTGACACCGGAGACGTCGATGACGAGGTGGTGCCGTCCCTCCTCGATCAGCTGGTCGAGCTTCGCGAGCAGCGCCGCCGAACCGGCCACGTCCAGCATGCCGCTCAGGGTCACCTCGGTCTGGGCGGCCGAGGTGCCGACGACGTGGATGCGCAACACCGGGCACCCCTCCCTCGAAGCGCGATGCGCCCGGTCACGCTTCGGGCAGGTCGATCTCGGTGTGCCGGGTCGCGAGGGTCTGCGCCAGCTGCGCGAGCTTGACGTTGAGGTCCTGCGAGATGCGGCGCAGCTGGTCGAACGCCTCGTCGGCGTTGATGCCGCGTCGTTGCATCAGGATGCCCTTGGCCTGGCCGATGACGTCGCGGCTGTCGATGGCGTGGCGCATCTGGGCCTCGCGCAGCTCGGCGAGCCGGACGGCCTCGGTGTGGGCCAGCGCGAGAGAGGCGTGGGTGGCCAGCAGCAACGCGCGGTCGCGGGCGGTGTCGTCGCTGAACTTCCCCGGTTGCCGGGCGTAGATGTTGAGGGCGCCCGACAGGCGGGGCGGGATGGCGTCGGGCAGCAGCGAGGTGGACAGGACGGAGCCGAACCCGAGTGCGGCCGCGTCCGGGCCGAACAGCGGCCAGGCCGGCTCCTCGGCCAGGTTGCCGCTGTGTTTGTAGGCCGTCTTCTCCTTGGCGGCCTCCAGGCAGGGGCCGTGGCCGTACCGCTCCTGGAGCCGGTCGAGCTCGACGGCGACCGGGTCGGTGTCGGCCGGGGTGTGCAGGTGACCGTCCGCCGCGCGCAGGGTCACGCTGACCACGGCGGCGTCGGGCTGCACGGCGAACGTCGCCCGCACGACGTGGTCGAGTGCCTCCGCCACGCTGTCCGCGTCGAGCAGCCGCGCGGTCAGCTGTGCGAACTCGCGGCCGAGCGGGCTGACGTCGACGTCAGCCGGTGTGTCCTGGTCCCAGTCGTCCGGCATGAACCTCCGCCTTCCTCTCCGGCTCGCTGCGCCTGGTCTGGGCCGTGGCGGCGTGCGGCCCGTTCCGCGCCTCCTGTCGAATGGAGGCCTTCCCCGGCGGCGGGAGTCCCACACCTCCGGCCGGGAGTCCGGTGAGCAGGACATGTCCACAGGAGATGGTCACCCGATGGCTGACGGTTGCGGCAGAGGTGATCCGCGCCGGCTCGGCGTGCGGATGTCCGAGCGGGCGGATCCGCACGGACGTGGTTCAGCTGTTTCGGGACGGCACCACGCGATCCGCCACGCACCCCGTCTTGACGATGCCAGGACGGGGTGCGCAGCACGCGTGAAACCGCAGGTCCAACACCTTCGAGTGGTTTTGCTCCGCGGTCCGGCATCGCCCTTGTCCAGGCCGCACCGGCCGCGCACGCTGGGCATGCGGTAACCGCGTTGTGGCCATCTGTGACGAAGGCGGGGCGAGGATGGATCACCGCTATGAGGCCCACTGCCTCGCGGGTGGACGGTTCTACGACGTGCTCCAGGCCCACGACACCCCGAGCGACGACTTCTCCCGGAGCCTGCCCGAGGTCGGACCGGACTGGCGGACGCACGTGCGCGGCGTGTGGCGGTCGCTGGCGCCCGTGCACATCACGCTTCCGGCGCAGGGTTGGAAGATCCACGTCTCGGCCACCATGGACAACGCCGAGCGGGTCCTGGCCGTGGTGTTCGACTACTGCCTGGCCGTCGGAACCGCGTTCAAACACCTGCGCACAAAATCGATCCTGCTCGCTTCGAACTCCAAGTACGCGCTTCGCTCGGCCAGCGGCAAGCTGATGACCATCTACCCGCGCGACGACGCGGAGCTGGCCCGCGTGCTCACGGACCTGTCCGCCGCGCTCGAGGGCGAGCCGGGCCCTTACATCCTCAGCGACCTGCGCTACCGCACCGGTCCGCTGTACCTGCGGTACGGCGGGTTCCTGCCGCGGTGGGTCGAGCACAACGGCGTCCGCGTGCCGGCGATCGAGACGCCGGACGGCACACTGGTCCCCGACGTCCGCAAGCCGGTGTTCCACCTGCCCGACTGGGTCGAGCCACCGAGCTTCCTGCGACCGTGCCTCGCCGCGCGGGCGACCGGCAGCCCCGATGACTTCCCCTACCGCATAACGGAATCACTGCACCACTCCAACGCGGGAGGCGTCTACCTCGCGACCCGCCGGTCGGACGGGACGAAGGTGGTGCTGAAGGAGGCGCGCCCGCACTGCGGTCTCGACCGCGAGCAGGTCGACGCCGTGACGCGGCTCCACCGGGAGCACGAAACCCTGACGAGGTTGGCCGGCATCACCGGTGTGCCGGCGGTGCACGACCGGTTCTCGGTGTGGGAACACGAATACCTGGCGATGCAGCACATGCCGGGCCGTCCGCTCAGCCGGTGGCTCGCGACCACCTACCCGCTCGTCCGGCACGCGACCGACCAGCAGGTGACCGACTACACCGCACGGGCACTCGCGCTGCTGGGCCGGATCGAAGCCCTGGTGGCCGAGGTGCACGAGCGCGGTGTGGTGTTCGCGGACCTGCACCCGCACAACGTCCTGGTCGACGAGGACGACTCGGTGAGCCTCGTCGACTTCGAGCTGGCGTTCCCCATCGACCGGCCTGCCCGGCCGGCGTTGGGAGCACAGGGCTTCCGGGCACCCGCCGACCGGCGCGGCGTCGACGTCGACCGGTACGCGCTGGCCGCTCTGCGCCTGTGGGCCTTCCTGCCGCTGACCTCGGTGCTGGAGCTGGAGCGGGGAAAGCTGCACCAGTACCTGGACTTCATCGAGCAGCGGTTCGACCTGCCCGGCGGCTACTGCGACCGGATCCGCCGGGAGATGGGCGGTACCGGGCACGACGTCGCGGTGACCGAGTGGGACCAGCCCGCACCGGACTGGCACCTGGTGCGCAAGTCCATCACCGAGGCGATCCTGGCCAGTGCCACCCCGGACCGCGCCGACCGGTTGTTCCCGGGAGACGTCGAGCAGTTCGTCTCCGGTGGCACCTCGTTCGGCTACGGCGCGGCAGGTGTGCTGTACGCGTTGGACACCAGCGGTGCCGGTCGCTTCCCCGACCACGAGCAGTGGCTGGTGGACGCGGTGCGCCGCACTCCGCCGACGCGGCCGGGTTTCTACGACGGCGCCCACGGGATCGCCCACGTCCTCGCCAACTTCGGCCACCACGACCTCGCCGCCGAGGTGGTCGCCCGGTGCGAGCCGGCCTCGGACCACAGCCTGGCCGGCGGCGCGGCCGGTGTCGCCCTGAACCTGCTGCACCTCGCCGACCTGCTGGGGGAGAGGGACTTCCTGGCCGAAGCCGAGAGGATCGGCGACCGGCTCGCTGCCGCGCTGCCGACGGCTGCGCCGCCCGGCTCCAAGGGGACCGCGGGGCTGTTCCACGGCTGGTCCGGGCCGGGGTTGTTGTTCGTCCGCCTGTTCGAGCGGACCGACGACCGGCGGTGGCTCGACCTGGCGGACCAGGCGGTGGCACGGGACCTGCGGGAGTGCGTGTCCAAAGAGGACGGCTCGCTGCAGGTGCGGGACGGCCGGCGCACCCTGCCGTACCTCAGCGTCGGCGGGGCGGGCATCGCGTTGGTTCTCAACGAACTTGCGGCGCACGCACCTCAGTCCGGCCTGCTCACCGACCTGCTGCGGGGGTGTTACGGCGAGTTCGTCATCCACCCCGGGCTCGCGCTGGGCAGAGCGGGCCAGCTGGCCACCCTGGCGCTGGTCAACCGCCGGCTGCGCGATCCGGAACTGGACCGGGCGATCAGCTGCCACCTCGCCAACCTGCGCTGGCACGCCCTCCCGCACGGCGGTGGCATCGCCTTCCCCGGCCACCAGCTGCTCCGCCTGTCCACGGACCTCGGCACGGGAAGCGCGGGTGTGCTGCTGGCGGTCACCGCCGCGCTCGACGACAACCGCCCGGTGCTGCCTTTCCTCTGACTCCGGTCGCGAGCCGGCCGGTGGTGCGATCCGCGCAACAGAAGTAGGGAGTGATCATGGAGTTCGTGCTTGGTTTGCAGGACATGACCGTGACCGAACAGCCGGACGGCCCGGAGGTCACGGGAGATCCTCACAGCCACTACAGCGGATACGGCTGCGGTTACAGCGGCCTGTCGCTGCTGCTCTGCGAAGCCTGACCGAACGCCGCGTGCTGGTTCCGTTCACACGCCCGTGCGGACGGAACCAGCACGCCGGTCAGCCGCGCTGGTCCGCCAGCGGGAAGTACGCGTGCTCGTCGTCGCCCGGCAGGAAGAACAGCGGCGCCGGCCCCAGCTCCAGAATCGTGTGGACGAGGTGGTCGAGTGTCGGGAACGGGTTCTCGGTCGGGTGGATCAGCATCGGTGCCGGGACGTAGTACTCCTCCCACCCCTTCGCCTGGTGGAACCGGTCGAGGTCCGCGGCGGTGAACGCGAACCGCAGCATGCTCAGCCGCGAACCGCCACCGGCCTGCAAGACCTCCACCTGCTCGGGGGAGAGGCAGAACGGTCCCGGGTACCGCTCGCGTTCGCCGATCTGGTGGTAGGCCGGGATGCGGGCCCAGTCCGGTTGCTTGAAGTGCAGGGTGAGCGGGAGCGGGATGCCGTCGTCGGTCAGGACGCAGCAGGTCGCGTCGAAGTACCGGTGGATCCCGAGCAACAGGCGGCCGTACGGGGTGAGGTTCGGCAGCCGGTTCATCGCCTGCGCGAGCTGGAGCTTGACCAGCGGGTGGTCGCCGGGCTCGGTGGTGCGGCAGGTGCCGAGGTGCTGGAAGATCGCGCAGATGGCCTCGGCCTCCTTCATGTCCGGGCGGTAGCTGTGGTGCCAGCTCGTGAGGAACTTGACCTGCTTGCCGGCCACGGTCTGGAACATGGTCGTGCGCAGGAACGCGAGGTCCTGCTCGATGTGGTCCTGATCGGGGAAGTAGTGGACGGACGTCGGGGAGCCCTCCGACCAGTCGAGGGTGCTGGTGGCGGCCACGAACGCCTCGAAGACGCACCAGGCCCGGTCGCGGTAGTCCCGGTAGCCCTCGGACAGGATGATCACGTGGTCAGCGGCGGCCACCAGTTCGCTGAGGCGGCCCAGTTCGCGGCGGAAGACCTCGTCCTCGGCCTCGCTGCGGGGGTGCTGGGGCATCGACCAGTAGTCGTAGAAGACGCCGCAGTCCGCCAGTGACGGGTGCTCGCGGACCAGTTCCCGCAGGCGCTGCAACAGTTCGAGGAACTGCCTGCCGTCGGGGTCGGGGTGCGTGGCGGTGGTCCAGCGGTGGGACACGAAGACGACGCGGCGGTCGTCGTCGGGGTGCCATTCGGTGAAGTCGGTGAGATCGCGGTAGGCAGGGAACTCGGCGCACGCCAGCAGGGCGCGCGGGCTCAGCAGGCGGATGGCGGTCCGCTTGGCGGCGTGCTCGGCCTCCAGGAACTCGCGCACGTCCGCCGGCACCTGGCCGGGCATCCTGCGGTGCAGGGCGCGGAACGCGTCGGTGAGGACTCGGCGGTCCTGCTCGGTCTCCTCGTCGTCCCCGTCGCCGAGGCGGAGGTAGTGGAACCAGCCGACCACGAACTGCACCTCGGACTGGTCCGGGTGCAGCCGCCACAGCTCGGCGGCGTGGTCGACGGCCTGCTGGTCGAACAGCGGGGTGGAGTCCTGGGTGCGCTCAGCCCGCTTGATGCGTGCCCAAAGCCGCGCCGCCAGCCACAGCGCCCTGGGCAGCTTCCGTGTCCGCACGGACACGAGCATCCCGGATTCTCAGCGCAGTTGGCGGACTATTTCGACGAACGAGGGCACCAGCGCGTTGGCCGACTGCTCCGGCCACGCCAACGCGATGCGCAACGGCTCGATGTCCACGATCGGCCGCCAGGTGAGGTCGGGATGCACGTAGAAGCTCTTCATCGACTCCGGCCCGATGCACACCCCGGACGTCGTCGCCACGTGCTCCAGCATCTCCTCGACGTTGGCGTTCTCCGGCCCCCACACCGGCACCGACCCGTCCGGCCGCGGGTTGACCGCCCACCAGTCGACCCACTCCGGCGGCGCCACCCGCGTCCACATCAACGGCTCGTCACGCAGGTCGCCGATGCTCACGGTCGCCTTGCCCGCCAACGGATGCGTTGCCTTCACCGCCACCCACCGCCGCTCGGTCGTCACCACCTCCGAGCACAACCCGGTGAGGTCCGCCGGCAGCCACGCGAACGCCACGTCCGCCAGCCCGTCCCGCAACGCCCGCGCCTCACCACCCCACTCGAACCGCTTCGGCTCGACCGTCACCCCGGGATGCCGCTCCGTGAACACCGCCCTCGCCCGCCGCGCCAGCTCACCGCCGCCGGTCGCCACGAACCCGACGCGCAGCACGTTCCGCTCCGCCGCCGCCACGGTCCGCACCAGCCGCACCCCCTCCTGCCACCCCGCGACCTGCCGCCGCGCCACCGGCAAGAACGCCAGCCCCGCCCCCGTCAACGCCACCGCGGACCCGGCCCTGCTGAACAGCTCCGCGCCCAGCCGCGACTCCAGCTGCCGGATCTGCCGGCTCAGCGACGGCTGCGCCACGTACAGCCGCTTCGCCGCCCTGGTGAAGCTGAGCTCCTCCGCGACCACCACGAAGTAGCGCAACAGCCGGGTGTCCACGTCCATGCCCGAAACGTATGGCGGCAGGTATTGGACCGCCGTGAGGTCGCGCTGGTTGCGTTGACGCCATGGAACGACGCACCGTGCTCCGCCTCGGCACCACCGGTCTGGCCGCCTCGGTGGCCGTCCCCGTCGCCGCGGGTGAACACCCCAACGTCAGCCTGGTCCGCCGCTACTACGAGGCCTACGGATCAGGCGACCCCGAAGCCCTGCGCCCCTTCTTCGCCCCCGACATCCGCTGGACCATCCCCGGCCACCACCCGCTCGCCGGCACCAAGACGGGCGCCGACGAGGTGCTCGCCTTCTTCGCACAGCTGGCCAGGTCCGGGTTCCGCGCGGAGGTGCTGTTCCTGGCCGCCGACCGCGACTGGGTCGTGGACATGCACCGCGGCTGGAGCACCACCCCGGCAGGCCTCGACATCACCTGGACGCTGGCCTACCGGATCCGGGGCCGCAAGATCGTGGAGGCGGTGAACTTCGCGGCCGACCAGCACGCGGCGGACGCGTTCTTCTGGCGGCAGTACCCGCTGGCACCGATCCCGGACCGGCTCGCCAGCCGCTGAGCGACCGGTCCGGCCGGGCGGCGAGCACGCAGGCCAGTTGGTGGAGCCCGACGCGGTTCGCCCGGCAGCGGCTCACCCTCGTCTTGAGGAGGCGACGGGGCCAGCCCTGAGCGGCAGCGGATCGCACACGCGCGCACCCGCAGCCAGGTGGCAGGCTCGGCGCCGCACGAGTGCGTTCCAAGCCGCCTCGAACGCCATTCGGCGGTCGAACCAGCCGTCCACGGGCGGGAAGATCGAATCGTTCACACGACCGTGTGAACGATTTGATCTTCCCGCCCGCTGTGCCCCACTCTGCCGCAATCCGACGACGTTGCGAGCGAGAGGTGCCATGGAGCACGAGGCGAACTGGTTCAAGGGCGCTGTCTTCTACGAGGTCCTGGTCAGGGCCTTCAGCGACTCCAACGGTGACGGCACCGGCGACCTCCGCGGGCTGGCGTCCAAACTGGACTACCTCGAGTGGCTCGGGGTCGACTGCCTGTGGCTGCCTCCGTTCTACGCCTCGCCGTTGCGCGACGGCGGGTACGACATCAGCGACTTCCGGGCGGTGCTGCCGGAGTTCGGGACGGTCGAGGACTTCGTGCACCTGCTGGAGGAGGCGCACCGGCGGGGCATCCGGGTGATCACCGACCTGGTGCTCAACCACACGAGCGACGCGCACCCGTGGTTCCAGGAGTCGAGGCAGAACCCGGACGGCCCGTTCGGCGACTTCTACGTCTGGGGCGACGACGACGCGGCCTACAGCGACGCGCGGATCATCTTCGTCGACACCGAGTCGTCGAACTGGACCTACGACCCGGTGCGCGGGCAGTTCTACTGGCACCGCTTCTTCAGCCACCAGCCGGACCTCAACTACGACAACCCCGCCGTCCAGGACGCGATGATCGACGTCCTGCGGTACTGGCTCGACATCGGCATCGACGGCTTCCGCCTGGACGCGGTGCCCTACCTGTTCGAGCGCGAGGGCACGAACTGCGAGAACCTCCCGGAGACGCACGACTTCCTGCGCAAGTGCCGCAAGGTCGTCGACGACGAGTACCCCGGCCGGGTGCTGCTGGCGGAGGCGAACCAGTGGCCGTCCGACGTCGTGGAGTACTTCGGTGACGGCGACGAGTGCCACATGGCGTTCCACTTCCCGCTGATGCCGCGGATCTTCATGGCGGTGCGGCGCGAGTCGCGGTTCCCGATCTCGGAGATCCTGGCGCAGACGCCGGCGATCCCGGAGAACTCCCAGTGGGGCATCTTCCTGCGCAACCACGACGAGCTGACGCTGGAAATGGTCACGGACGAAGAACGTGACTACATGTACTCGGAGTACGCCAAGGACCCGCGGATGAAGGCGAACATCGGCATCCGCCGGCGCCTGGCCCCGTTGCTGGAGAACGACCGCAACCAGCACGAGCTGTTCACCGCCATGCTGCTGTCACTACCGGGCTCGCCCGTTCTGTACTACGGCGACGAGATCGGCATGGGCGACAACATCTGGCTCGCCGACCGCGACGCCGTGCGCACACCGATGCAGTGGACGCCCGACCGCAACGCGGGCTTCAGCAGCTGCGACCCCGGCCGGATCTACCTGCCGGTGATCATGGACCCGGTCTACGGCTACCAGGGCCTCAACGTCGAAGCGCAGAGCCGCAGCCAGTACTCGCTGCTCAACTGGACCCGCCGGATGATCGAGGTGCGCAAGCAGCACCGGGCGTTCGGCCACGGCGACTTCACCGAGCTCGGCGCGTCGAACCCCACCGTGCTCGCCTACCGCCGCTCCCTCGGCACCGACGTGGTGCTCTGCGTCAACAACCTCTCCCGGTTCCCGCAGCCCGTCGAGCTCGACCTGGCCGAGCACGCGGGCACCGTGCCCGTGGAGCTCACCGGCGGCGTGCGGTTCCCGGCGGTGGGGGAGCTGCCGTACCAGCTCACCCTGCCCGGTCACGGTTTCTACTGGTTCCAGCTGACCTCCGACGTGGAAGGTGGCGACAAGAAGTGACGACGAGCGAGACCGTCGGGGTCGTGCCGGAGCAGCTGGACCGCTGGCTGGTCGCCCAGCCGTGGTACCGCGGCCGCGGACCGGTGGAGTGCGAGCGCGTGACCGTCCTGCGCGACGGTGACCCCGCGCTGGTCCACGTCGTGCTGGCGGTCGGTGGACGCCGGTACCAGTTGCTGCTGGGCGTGCGGGACGAGCTGCCGGAGCGGTTGGTGCACGCGCGGATCGGCACCGCGGGCGAGCGCGAGGTGTACGAGGCGGTGCACGACCCCGAGCTGACCGCCGCGCTGCTGCAGCACTTCGAGGAGTCCACCGAGGTCGAGGGCCTGTGGTTCCGCGGCGCGCTGCCGCCGCGCTACACCGACGCGCCGGTGGGACGGCCGTTCCCCGGCCCGCAGCGCAACTTCTCGATCGTCTACGGCCAGCGGCACGTGCTGAAGTTCTTCCGCGAGCTGACGCCCGGCGACAACCCGGAGCTCGTGCTGCACACCGCCCTGCACTCGATCGACGACCCGCACATCGCGCCACCCCAGGGAGCCCTGGAGGCCGAGCTGGACGGGGTGCGCACCACGTTCGCGGTGCTGCACGAGTTCGTCCCGCTGGGCGCGCTCGGCTGGCCGATGGCCACCGCCAGCGTGCGCGACTTCCTCGCGGGCCCCGGCGTGGACCCGCAGGCCGCGGGCGGTGACTTCGCCTCGGAGGCGCACCGGCTCGGCCGGGCAGTCGCGGGTGCACGCCGACCTGCGGAGACGCTCGGCGAGCGGACCGCCGGACCGGACGACGAGGCAGAGTTCGTCGCGGCCCTGCACCGCCGCCTGGACGCCGCGCTGGACTGGGTCCCCGCGCTCGCTCCGTTCGAGGCGGGCCTGCGCGCCCGGTTCGACGAGGTGCTGGCCTCGGCGGAACCGATCCGCCTGCAACGGGTGCACGGCGACCTGCACCTCGGCCAGGTGCTCCGCTCACCGCGCACGTGGGTGCTCGTCGACTTCGAGGGCGAACCCCACGGCGGCCCGGCGGAACGGACCCGCCCGCGCCCCGCCGAACACGACGTCGCCACCGCACTGAGGTCGCTGCACTACGCGGCCGCACAGCTGCTGGTGGGCGCGGACGACGTGACCACCCTGCTGCCGCGGGCCGCCCGGTGGCTGGAGCGCAACCGCACGGCCTTCTGCGCCGGGTACGCCGAGGTGGCCCCCGACCGCCGACCGGGCGGGGCGCTGCTGACCGCGGTGGAGCTGGACCGGGCGGTGCTGGAGGTCTGCCACGAGCAGCGGTTCCGTCCGGAGTGGACGGTCATCCCGCTGTCGGCGATCGCGGAGGCGGTGACGGGCGAGCCGGCCTGGCTGGTCTGAGGCGCCGGTGACGGTCGAACTGGGTCCGACACGGTTCGGGGTGGCGACGTGCGCCGCCACCCCGGCCTCAGCGCAGCACGAAGACGCGCAGAAGTCCCCACACCGCGGACAACAGGAGGACGAGACCCGCCAAGCTCAACGCCAACCACCTCAGGTCGCGTTGCCGTCGCAGCCTGGCCGGTGCGCGGGCGTCGTCCAGGTGCGCGAAGACGGGCGCGAGCTGCTGTAGCAGCGCCATCTCCAGGCTGGTGCCGCGATCGGTGCTGAGGCGGACCAGTTCCGCGGTCCAGTCCTCGCGGAAGTGCAGTGCTGCTCTGACCGTGTGGTCGTCCGCGTCGGGCAGCGGTGCGAGGTCGGGCAGCGGGTGCGGGAACAGGCCGGCCACCTCGGAGCGGAAGTGGTCGTACTCCCAGTTCCCGAACGGGAGCAGGACCACGACGCGGCGCGGGTCGACCGTCACCGTGACCAGTTCGAGCTCCCAGCGCAGTCCCTCACCCCGTCCCGCACCGATGAGGACCAGCCGGGAGCGGTGGAGGAGCTCACGCACCGTCTGCTGCCAGTCGTCGCCGACGTAGACGCGGGGAGCACCGGCCGGTGGAAGCGGCTCACCCGGTCGCCCGATCGCGACCAGCGGCCCGATCCGGCTGAAGGCCCGGGCGAACCGCTCCTCCTCGGTCCGGAAGTAGTCCACGCCGGTCTCGCCGGTGCGCGCCAGGAGCTCGTCGACCAGGAACGAGCGCAGGTAGAGCACGGGAGGGCGGGCATCTGCCGCCAGCGCGGACCACCCGTCGGCCGAGATGTTCCGCTTGAACCCGACCCAGCTCCTGACGACGACCTGCCTGCCGATCGGCTGGCAGACCAGGTGGGCTGCGACGAGGCCGGCGAAGTAGAGCGCGCCACCGCCCAGCCGGTCGGTCGTGATCGCGATCGCCACCACGACCACGAGGATCAGCACGCACCCCGCGGCGGCGCCGCAGAGATACGCCGCGGCGCGCACCTTCGACCGGCCATGTGCTCGCTCAGCACCTCTGTTCACCTGCGCTCCCACGGCCACCGCTCGGCAAGGCGACGATGAATCATCCCGCGCCGCGGGGCAGGGGCTGTCAGCTGACGGGTTCGAGCAGCACCAGCGGGATCTCGCGGTTGTTGCTCGCGGCGCGCTCCCGCATACCGCGGAAGAACGAGTAGAGCTGGTCGGCGTAGGCGAGCCAGTCCTCCCGTTCCCGTCCTTCGGCCAGCCGCGCGGTCATCAGGCGGCGGTCGGCACCGTCCTGCAGCTGCACGGTCGGGTTCTCCACGAGGTTGTGGAACCATCCGGGGTTGCGCGCCTGGCCGCCGGCCGAGGCACCGACGGCATAGACGCCGTCGCGCTCGATCCTCATCAGCGCGACCTTGCGCAGCTTGCCCGAACGCGCACCACGCATCGTCAGCACGATCACCGGGCCACCCATCATGTTTCCGCCTTCGCGGCCGTCGGTGCGCTCGTAGAGCTCCACCTGGTCACGGGTCGCCGGGTCGGTGCTCGGGACGTACTCGCCTTCGAGCAGGTTCTCGCTCACGATCGAATTCCCTTCTCACACTGTGTTCGGTTTGGCAGGGCCGGTCAAAGGGTGATCACGGTCTTGCCGATCGTCCGCCCGGTCTCGGCGATCGTGTGGGCGCGTCGCATGGTCTCGACGGTCAGCCCCTGCAACGACGTCGTGACGATGGGACGAAGCCGGCCCGCGGCGAGGTCTTCCGCCGTCCGGGCCAGAACCGCTGCCTGGCTCTCGGCGTCACCGCCGACCGTGATCCTGCTGAACACCATCTCGGTGTGCAGGGACAACGACTTGCCCGTGAAGGCGCCGATGTCCACGGGCCCGCTGAGATCGATGGTGGCGAGATGGCCGAACGGCCGCAGGACCTCGATGATCCAGCCCAGATGACCGCTGGTGCCCGACGTGGAGAACACCATGTCGATGCTGCCGACTCCCGTGTCACGCAGCTGGGCCGCGACGTCGCCGCTGTGGTCGACCACCAGGTCCGCGCCCTGCGCCGCGACCCAGTTCCTCGACTCGGGCCGCGACGCCGTGCCGACCACGAACGCGGAGGTGCGGGCCTTGAGCAGTTGCGTCGCCATCGACCCGACGCCGCCGGCCCCGCCGACGACCAGCACGCGGTCGATCCCGGCAGGCAGTTCGTCCTGGTCGCGGAACAGCGCCTCCCAGGCGGTGAGCACGCCGATGGGCACCGACGCCGCGTCGGCGAAGCCGACCTCGTCGGGAAGCACGGCCACGACCCGGTGGTCGACCGCGACCCGCTCCGCCCAGCACCCGTCGCGGGTCGTGTCGCCGGTGCCCAGGACACGGTCACCGACCCGGAAGCCCGTCACCGCCGGGCCGACTGCCACGACGATCCCGGCGAACTCCCAGCCGAGGACCACCCGGCCACCGGGTGCGGCGCTGCGCGTCCGCCTGATCAGGGTCTCGCCGGGGTTGATCCCGACCGCGCGGACCTCGACCAGGAGATCGCCCTCCCGCAACCGGGGCTCCTCGACGTCCACCAGGTCCAGGTCGAACGCGTCGAGCGTGTGGGCCTTCTCGTAGGCAAGCGCCTTCATCGAACGAGTCCCTCCGTCTGGGTCAGTCCTGCTTGAGCGCGTGCAGAGCCGACAGCACACCGCCGCCGACCTGCATCAACCGGCCGCCCTCGCGCAGCGGGCCCGCGTCGACCGCGGCGAAGCCGATGCGCTCGGCCACCGCCCGGAAGTCGTCCTTGGCCGAGGCGTCGTCCCCGGCGTAGAACAGCAGCTGCCTGCCCTGCGCGTGGCGTGGGTCAGCCGCGATGTACTCGGCGTACAAGGTGTTGAAGGCCTTCACCACACGGGCGCCGGGCGCCAGGTCCGCGACGAACTCGCTGGCCGTCTCCACACCGAGCTCTTCGAGCGCCGGAGCGTTCGGCAGCACGTTCGTGGTGTCGACGAGGATGCGGCCCGACCACGCGGGCAGCCCGCTCAGCGCCTCGCGCACCTCCGGCCACCGCACCGCGAGGAAGACCATGTCCGCGGACGCGGCCTGCTCGACGGTCCCCGCCGACACCGACGGCCCCAGCCGTGCCGCGACTTCTCGCAGGGTCTCCGGCCCACGACTGTTGCTGATCGTCACCTGGTTCCCCGCCGCCGCCAGGTGGGCGGCGATGGCTTGCGCGACCGTGCCCGCGCCGATCGTTCCGAAGTCCACGCCCGAGCTCCCTTCCCGGCGGCCGGGTGTCTCCCGGCGCGTATTGATGTCGTTCATCATCAATAACAAAGATGGTACGCATCATCATTAGCTGTCAAGCAGGGTGGGCGTTGGACGCGGACTTTGATGACGTCTAACATCGAAGAAGCAGAGGTTCCGCACCAGGTGGGCCAGCCTGCGGGAGGTTTTCGACGTGCCGCGCATCACAGAGGAGCAGAAGCAGCTCAACCGCGAGAGGATCGTCAACGCGGCCGGTGAGGGGTTCCGGGCACGCGGCATCGACGGCATCGGCATCGAAGAGGTGATGAAAGCCGCCGGGATGACCCACGGCGGCTTCTACAACCACTTCGCCTCGAAGGACGACCTGGCCCTGGAGGTCCTCCACCAAGGCTTCACCGACTCGCTGAACGCGCTCGACGCCATCCGCAAGGCGCACCCGCGCTCCGCGAAGGCCGCGGTCAACGACATGGTCGACAGCTACGTCAGCGCCCAGCACCGGGACCACGCGGAGGTCGGCTGCGCGTCGGCGTCCCTCGTCACCGACGCCGGGCGCCACGGCGTCGCAGCCCAGGCGGAGTACCAGCGCGGCCTCGACGGCTACTTCGGCGCGATCACCGAGATGCTGCTCGACCGCGCACGCCAGTCCGGTTCCGACCTGAACCCCGTCGAAGCGCGGGAACGGGCCATCGCGCTGTTCAGCCAGATGGTCGGCTCCCTGGTGATCTCACGCGCGGTCGCGGAGGCCGCCCCCGGCCTGTCCGCCGAGATCCTCACCGCCAACCGCAAGCAGCTCAAGAGACCTTGACGCCACTGCCGGCGGCGGATCAGCCGAACTTGAGCAGGTTCTGCGTGTCGGGCCGCAGCTGGGTGCCCAGTGCCGCGTCGGTGCCGATGACGGCCAGGGTGCGCACCGGTTCGAGCACCGGCGTGGCCTGGGTCCAGCTCCGCAGCAGGTGCCGGCACAGGCACGCCTCCAGCGCGATCGCGGCGGCGGCGGCGTGGAGGAGGTCCTGGGTCTTGCCGGGGTGCGCGGACAGGTGCTCGCGGCTCTCGTTCAGCATCCTGGTCCACCGCTCCTCCGGCGGTACCGCGACGGACGGGGCCGGCCTGCCGCCGATGCGGTGCAGGCCCGCGGCGAGCCGCCGGTCGAACAGCAGCGCGATGCCCGCCGCCGCGGTCTGGTGACCGATGGCCGAGGCGGTGCCGCGGCGCAGCACGCTCATGGTGTTGTGGGCGGCGATCGCGACGGCGGGCACGCGGTCGATCTCGGTCTCCGGTTCGGACAACGACTTCGCGGTGACGAGCTCGCGCAGCTGGATGGCCGTCGCCTTGCTCTCGATGAACGAGTACAGGGCGGTGTGGCTGCTGCGCATGAGGCTGATGAGGTGGTCGCCGATGCGGGCGGGGGAGGCGGTGTCACCGCCCGCGTCCCTGACCATCGGCGCGGTCATCTCCCGCAACGCGGCCAGCCACCGCTCGCTCAGCGCCTCGCGCCACCGCACGACCTCCGGCTGCTCGGCGCGCTCCGCACCGACGCCGTCGAACTCGCCGTCGTGCAGCGCGATCCACAGTGCCAGCTGGAAGTCCGGGTCGGCGACCAGCCTGGCCGGTTCGTCGACCGCCGTGAGGACGGGTGGTTGAGCCTCGACGTCGAGCAGCGCGGCGATGACGCCCGCGCTCAACGGTCCGCGGGCGGTGGGCAACAACATCAGCGCCTCCGACGGGGGTGATCGCGATCCCGTGACCACGTACCCGCCGGGCGGTGCGCCAAACGCGATCTCAGCCTTCGGTGCTCGGACGTGGTGCACGGCACTGTTCGGTGAGCTGACCGCGGATCTCCGCTTTGAGCACCTTGCCCACCTTGGAGCGCGGCAGGTCGGGCCAGATCTCCACCTGTTTGGGCGTTTTCACGCTGCCCAGCCGTTCCTTGACGAACGCCACGAGCTCATCCGCGCGGGCCTTGCGATCGGCCCGCAGCTGCACGACAGCGGTGACCCGTTCGCCCCACTTGTCGTCCGGCAGCCCCACCACAGCGGCGTCCAGGACGGCCGGGTGAGCTTGCAGCGCCTGTTCGACCTCCGCCGAGTACACGTTGAAGCCACCCGTGATGATCATGTCCTTGGCCCGGTCGACGATGTGCAGGTAGCCGTCGGGGTCGAGGTGGCCGATGTCGCCGGTGTGGTGCCAGCCGTGCCGGCTCACCTCGGCGGTGGCCTCCGGGTTCTCGTGGTAACCCGCCATCACCAGCGGGCCGCGGACGACGATCTCGCCGCGTTCGCCGGTCGGCAGCAGCGTGCCGTCGGCGGCCATGATCGCGACCCTGGTGAGCGGGGTCGGGCGTCCGGCGGACGACAGGCGGTCGGTGGCGATCGACCCGTCGGGCAGGAAGTGGTCGGCGGGGGAGAGGGTCGAGATCATGTTCGGTGCCTCGGTCTGGCCGAACAGCTGGCCCATGACCGGTCCGATCCGGTGCAGCGCCTCGACGAGCCGCGCCGGTGCCATCGGGGCGGCGCCGTACCAGAGGCACTCCAGCGAGCTGAGGTCCGTGGAGTCGAGCGCCGGGTGGTCGAGCAGCCCGTAGATCACGGTGGGTGGCAGGAACGCGTGTGTGATCCGGTGGTGCTCGACGAGCCGGAGGAACTCGCCGAGGTCCGGCGCCGGCATGACCACGGTCTCGCCGCCCTTGGTCATGATCGGGAACGTGAGCACGCCCGCCGAGTGCGTCAGCGGTGCCAGCGCGAGGTAGCGCGGCCGGTGGCTGATCGGGTAGCTCATCAGGGTCAGCGCGGTCGCGGTCTCCAGGTTGTGTCCGGTCAACCGGACGCCCTTGGGCCGCCCGGTCGTGCCGCCGGTGCCCGCCAGCACGCAGAGGTCGTCGCCGGCGACCTCCACCGGGTCCGGCTCGCGGCCGTGCTCGCGCAGCCAGTCGGGGAACGACACCGCGCCCGCCGCCGAGCCGTCCAGGCACACCAGCGTGGTCAGCGCCGGGAGGTCGCCGCGGATGCGCCGCACCAGCGGTGCGAACTTCTCCTGGAAGAACAGGCACCGGCAGCCGAACAGGTCGAGCAGCTCCCGGTTCTCCGCCGCCTCGTTGCGCGGGTTGACCGGGCACCACACCGCGCCCGCCCGGGAGATGCCGAAGACGCACGTGAGCGCGAGCGGGTCGTTGGCCGACAGCACCGCGACCCGCTCGCCCGGTGCGATCCCGCTGTCCTGCAACGCACCCGCGATGAGGCGGGAGCGCTGCTGGACCTCGGCGTAGCTGGTGGACGCACCGCCGACGGTGAGGCAGGGCGCGTCGCCACCGAGTGACGCGCCCTTGTCGAGGTAGTCGGACAGCCGCATCAGCGGTGCACTTCGACGATCGGGTCGAGCACGAGACCGAACGACCGCAGCGCGCCGAGCAGCTCGCGGTGGCCGAACGCCTGGCAGCCGGAGGCGAACCCGACCCGGCGCGGGGCGTCCTGCAGCAGGTGCACGGCGGCGTGCACGTTCAGCAGCGCGGTCTGCTTGTAGTTGCAGTTGCCGTGGATCACGCAGTGCGCGCGGCCGAGCGGACCGGAGGCGTGCACCGAGTCGAGCGAGATGTTGATCCGCGGGTTCTCGCGCGGCGGCATCTCGCTGCGCACCTGCGCGGAGAACTCGTCGACGATCCGGTACTTCTCCTCGTCGGACTTGCCCTCCATCTGCTGCAGCGCGGCGGTGACGATCTGGGGCACGCCGAGCATCAGCGGCCGGTTGAACACACCGCCGAGCGCGCGCACCGACGCGACCCGCGGGTCCTTCTTGAACCACACCGGGTGCGCGGTCCCGCCCCACGGCAGCGCAAGCCCGAGCTCGTGCTGGCCGGGCACCACCAGCTCGTAGAGCCCCGCGTCGGCCGGCCACTCGACGTACTCGTTCTGCTCCAGGTAGCAGGCCTTCGCGAACGCGGCGTTGGTGAGGATGGTGTTCGTGGAGGCGACCGTCGGATATCCCTTCCAGAACACGCCGATGTCGAGCGTGTCGAGGCCGGGCGTCTCCAGGCAGATCTGCGCGGCGATCTCGCCGACGGTGTACATCTGCGCGATACCGGGTGACAGCAGCAGGTTCTGCTTCGCGAACTCGGCGCCGTACTGCGCTTCGGCGTCGATCATCCAGTCCTGTTCGCCGTTGGTGTCGGTGTAGTGCGCACCGACGTTCAAGCAGGCTTTCGCGGCTTCGTGGCCGTAGCGGGAGAACGGGCCGACGGTGTTGAGCACGACCTGCGTTCCGGTGAACGCCTCGGTCAGCGCCGCCTCCGTGTGCTCGACCTCCAGGACCTCGTACTCGACCGTCTCGATGCCGGGCACGGCGCCGACGGCCTCCTCGACCCGCTTGCCGTCCCGGCCCGCCGCCAGGAACGGGATGCCGTACTCGCGCAGGTACTCGCAGATCAACCGGCCGGTGTAGCCGGAGGCGCCGTAGACGACGACGGGCTTGGTGGTCGGCACGTCACATCCCCATTCCGCCGTCGACCGGCAAACCGGCGCCGGTGATGAACTTCGAAGCGTCCGAGGCGAGGAACACCACGGCGTCCGCCATGTCGTCGACCTGGCCGAGCCGGCCGAGCGGCGTCAGCTCGACCACCGCGCCCGCGGCGGCCTCAGGGGAGGGGAAGAGACCGAGCTCCGCGCAGTCGACGGCGAGCTGGTTGCCCATCGCCGTGGGCGTGAGGCCGGGGTGGATGCAGTTGACCCGCACGCCGTAGCCGAGCTTGCCGGACTCCGCGGCGGCGACCCTGGTGAGCCGGTCGATGGCGGACTTGGTGGCCGAGTAGACGCTGATGCCGGGGAACGCGATCGTGGCGGCGACGGACGCGACGCTGATGATCGAACCACCGGTGCCGGCCGCGCCGCCGGGCCGCATGGCGCGCAGACCGTGCTTGAGGCCCAGCGCGGTGCCGAGCACGTTGACGTCGAGCATCTTCCGCACGTCGGCGGGGTCCAGTTCGGTGATCAGGCTGGTGATCTCGATGCCCGCGTTGTTGACCAGGATGTCGAGCCCGCCGGTCACGTCGACGGTGGTGCTGACGGCCGATGCCCAGCTCTCGTCGTCGGTGACGTCCAACGGCACGAACTCCACGTTCCCGCCGTTGTCGCGCAACGCCTGGGCGGTCTGCTTGCCCTCGTCTTCCAGGACATCGCCGATCACGACCGACGCACCGGCCGCGGCCAGCGCCTGCGCCATGCCCGCGCCAAGGCCGCGCGCACCACCCGTGACCAGCGCTTTTCGCCCGGTCAGCTGATAACTCGTCATTGAGTCCGCCTCCTGCGTCGTGAGTCAGCTCACAACACACCCGAAGCTTGACACTTGTCAAGGATTTGCTTGACGACTGTCCAAGATTTCTTGGACAGTCGGTCAGGGCAACCCGCGGGAGCTAGAATTCGGACGTGACCCAAGTCGCTGACAGCAAGCACGAGCGGATCGCCCGTCGGCAGGTCGACAAGTTCGACGCCCGGCGGACGGAGCTCGCCGTGGCCACGCTGCACACGCTCGCCGAGCTGGGTTACGCCCGTACGAGCCTGCGGGAGATCGCGCAGAACTCCGAGTTCTCCCACGGAGTCCTGCACTACTACTTCGCCGACAAGCGCGACCTGGTCACCGAGGCGGTCCGCCAGTACGAGGCGGTCTGCGTGACCCGCTACGACGACGTCGTGGCCCGCGCGACGACGGCCGAGCAGCTGCGCGACGAGTTCGTGGCGATGTTCTTCGACACCCTCGCGCAGGACGCCCCGCTGCACCGCCTCTGGTACGACCTGCGCAACCAGAGCCTGTTCGACGAGACCTTCCGCGCCGACGTGCTGGAGATCGACGGCCGCCGCGAGGACATGGTGTGGCGCGTCGTCAGCCGCTACGCCGAGCTGTCCGGCGGCACGCTCTCCGTGTCGCCGGCGGTCGTCTACGTGACGCTCGACGGCATCTTCCACCGCGCGCTGCTGCACCACCTCGGCGGCCAGGCCGACACGGTGGCGTCGCTGCGCCACGAGCTGCCGGGCGTGATCGCCCTGCTGGCGGCCTGACCGGTGGCGGGGGAGAACACGGCCCGGCTCGCCGTGCTGATCGACGCCGACAACGCGCGCCCGTCGATCACCGAGGGCCTGCTGGCCGAGGTCGCCAAGTACGGCACGGCCCACGTCAAACGCGCCTACGGCGACTGGACCGGCACGAGCCTGAAGGGCTGGAAGGACCACCTGCTCGCCCAGTCGATCCAGCCCGTTCAGCAGTTCGCCTACACGACCGGCAAGAACGCGACCGACGCGGCGATGGTCATCGACGCGATGGACCTGCTCTACTCCGGTCGCTTCGACGGCTTCTGCATCGTCTCGAGTGACAGCGACTTCACCCGCCTCGCCGCCCGCCTGCGCGAGTCCGGCCTCACCGTCTACGGCTTCGGCGAACGCAAGACACCGCAGCCGTTCGTCGCCGCCTGCGACAAGTTCATCTACACCGAGAACCTGGTCAGCGCGACCACCCCGGTCGAGACAGCGCCCAAACCCAGGGCCACCACCACCGCCGCCGCCCAGCTCAAGGCCGACAGTGCCCTGGTCAACCAGCTGCGCAACGCCGTCGAGGCGGCCTCGGACGACGACGGCTGGGCGCCGCTCGCCTCGGTGGGCAACATCATCACCAAGCAACGGCCGGACTTCGACCCCCGCAACTGGGGGTACGCGAAGCTCAGCGACCTGATCACGGCGACGACGTTGTTTGAGGTCGAGCGGCGCAAGCCGGGGGACGGCAAGTCGGCGGTGATCTTCACGCGGGACCGGCGGCGCCGACCTGCGGAGTAGCGACTCGGGTCAGGCGCTCGGACCGGCGCCTGACCCGCGTCCTGTCAACGGCTCGGAACCTGCGTCCCGGTCAGCAGCTCCAGCATCTCCGGCAGGTCGAAGAACCGCGCCACGTCCAGCGCCGACCGGCCGCCGAGCGCGGGGTCCGCACCGGCGTCCAGCAGCAACCGGACCGACCGCTCGGAGCGGCGGAAGACCGCCGCCCCGAGCGCCGTCTGCCCACGGTCGTTGACCCGTCCGGTGTCCGCCCCGCGTTCCAGCAACGCGGCCACGGTGTCCGGATGGTCGTGGTACGCGGCCAGGATCAACAACGAGTCGCCCGCGCTGTTCGTGAGGTTCACCGGCACCCCCGCGTCGACCGCCTCGACCAGCCGCCCGGTGTCACCGGTGCGGGCCAGGTCGAACAGCGAGCGCAGGAAGGTCAGCTCCTCCTCGGTGAGCGCTGCCGTCATGAGATCGTCGCCGGGAAGCGCTCCCACACGCGGTGGGCGCCGAGCAGGGTCATCAGCCCGGTGAACACCTTCGTCGCGTCGTCACCGGTGACGACGCCGGGAGCACCGGTGACCCCGGTGGAGTCCAGCGCCACCCGGCCGGTGCCCCACGCGCCGATCGCCTTGGCGTGGCGGTAGCACTCCTCGACCATCAGCAGGACGCGCGGGTCGACCGCCGCGCCCGGTGCGCCCGCCTTCGCGTCCCTGGCCGGGATCGCGTCGGGGCCGGGCGGCGGGGAGCCCGCGAGCAGCAGGGCGTCGAACTCGATCGAGCGCGCCGTGAGGAACGTGCGCTGGGCGACGAGGCCGGAGTCGCCGATCGGGCCGCCGGTCGGTGCGATCAGCAGCGGCACCATGCCGCCCGCCAGGATCGTCTCGCGGACGGTGCGCACGCCGTCGAGGTCGGCCGGGTCGACCACGATGCCGATCAGGCGGCCGTCGGTCGGCCAGGTCTGCCCGACCTGGGACAGCGCCGGGCTGGGCGTGACCTTCTTCGGCCGGGCGTCGACCGCCGGCACCGGCAGGCCCAGACCGCGGGCGACCTCGGCGCACAGCACCGGGTCGACCTGCGCCAGCACCCGCAGCTGGCGTTCCTTGATCGCCTGCTCGTAGCACTTGCCGAGCTCGAAGGTGAACGCCCGCACGACGTGTTCCTTCTCCACCGGCGACAGGCTCAGCCAGAACAGCCGCGGCTGCGTGAAGTGGTCGGAGAAGGAGGCGGGCGACTGCCGCACCTTCACCGCCTTCGGCAACGGCTGTGCGACCTCGACGAACGGCCGGTCCTCGGCCTTCGCCACGAACGGGTTGCCACCGTCCAGCGTGTTCGGCCGGTACGGCGCGACGCCCGCGTGCACCGCGTGCTGGTGGAAGCCGTCGCGGAGCATGTCGTTGACCGGCACGTGCGGGCGGTTGATCGGGATCTGGTTGAAGTTCGGCCCGGCGAGCCTGCTCAGCTGGGTGTCCAGGTAGGAGAACAGCCGCGACTGGAACAGCGGGTCGTCGGTCACGTCGATGCCGGGCACCAGGTTGCCGAGGTGGAACGCGACCTGCTCGGTCTCGGCGAAGAAGTTCTTCGTGTTGCGGTTGAGCGTCAGCAGCCCGACCGGCTGCACCGGCGCGAGCTCCTCCGGCACGATCTTCGTCGAGTCGAGCAGGTCGATGCCCTCGAACGTCTGCCGCGGCGTGTCCGGGAAGATCTGCAGGCCGAGCTCCCACTGCGGGTACGCGCCGGACTCGATGGCGTCGGCGAGGTCGCGCCGGTGGAAGTCCGGGTCGATGCCGTTGATCATCTGCGCCTCCTCCCACACCAGGGAGTGCACGCCCAGCTTCGGCTTCCAGTGGAACTTCGCGAGCGCGGTCTCACCCTCCGCGTTCACCAGGCGGAACGTGTGGACGCCGAAGCCCTCCATCGTGCGGTAGGAGCGCGGGATGCCGCGGTCGGACATGTTCCACATGACGTGGTGGGTGGCTTCGGTGTGCGTGGACACGAAGTCCCAGAACGTGTCGTGGGCGCTCTGCGCCTGCGGGATCTCCCGGTCCGGGTGCGGCTTGCCCGCGTGGATGATGTCCGGGAACTTGATGCCGTCCTGGATGAAGAAGACCGGGATGTTGTTGCCGACGAGGTCGAAGTTGCCTTCCTGCGTGTAGAACTTCGTCGCGAACCCGCGGGTGTCGCGCACGGTGTCGGCCGAGCCGCGCGAGCCCAGCACGGTCGAGAACCGGACGAACACGGGCGTTTCGACACCGTCACCCAAGAAGGCGGACTTGCACACGTTCGTGGCGGTGCCGTAGCCGACGAACACGCCGTGTGCGCCATAGCCGCGTGCGTGCACGACGCGCTCCGGGATGCGCTCGTGGTCGAAGTGCATGATCTTTTCGCGCAGGTGGTGGTCCTGCAACAGGGTCGGCCCGCGCTCGCCGGCCTTCAGCGAGTGGTCGGTGTCGTAGAGCCGGGCGCCGGCCGAGGTGGTGAGGAACTCACCCTGCTGAGCGTTGACGATCTGCGGCGCACCGGTCGGGGCACCCGTCGGCGACACCGTCTCCGGTCCGTTCTGGTCACCCTTGGGAGGCAACGGGCCACGCGGCTCCGTCGGCTCCTCGAGCGACGGCGGCTCGCTGTTCGGGACGCCCGGGATCGGCGGGTTCACCACTTCGGTGACCTTGTCCACCGCCTTCTCGAGTGCGGCTTTCACGACCTTGCCGGGCTTGCGGTTGGCCACTGCATCCTCCTTGGAGCAAAGACGACACACAGGCAGTACCCGAGGTTCGGTCATCTATGCGTCCCGAACGAGTTCGGCACCAGCACGGTGGTGTGCTGGTGCCGAACTCGCAGGAGGAACTAGTGGCGCGACTCGGCACGTCGGCGAGGTGATCCACGCTCAGCAGGGCACCACGATGCACCCGTCTGACCGCGAGTTCCCCCGGCAACGTTCCGAGCCACACCACTAGTGAGCGCCGCGCTGCACGCCGACCCGCGTGACGGTCAGCGTGAACGTGGTCTTGCCGGTCTTCCCGTCGGCCGAGGTGGCCGTGATGGTGATCGGGTAGGTGCCGACCGGGGTGGAGAAGCTGGTGAAGAACCAGACGTTGCTGCTGCCGTTCTGCCCGATCGTGCCGGGGTTGAACGAGACCTGGACGCCGGCGGGCGCGCCGGAGGAGGTCAGCGCCAGGTTGCCGGTGCCACCGGCGGCCTTCACCGAGGTCTGCACCAGCTGACCCTGCCAGCCGCTGCCGGAGGACGGGGTCGCGGTCACGGTGACGTCACCGGTCGGCGGCTCCGTGCCCTCGACGGTGAGCGACACCGTGGTGGTGGCGGTCTTCCCGCCCGCGTCGGTGCCGGTGACCGTGATCGACGACGTGCCGGCGACCGCGGTGGTGGACACGTCGAGCGTGAGCTTCGCCGAGCCACCGGCGGCCACCGACGTGGGCTGGAACGTGGCCTTCACGCCGCTGGGCACGCCGGACGCGGACAGGTTCACGGTCTGGCCGCCACCCGTGGTGGTGATCGTGGTGGAGACGTACCTGCCCTTGGCCGCCTTCACACTGCTCGGGGACGCCGCGAGCGTGAAGTCGCCGGGCTGCGGGTCTCCGGTGACGGTCAGCGAGTACTTGCCGGACGCCGTCTTGTCGCCGGCCGTCGTGGCCGTGATCGTCACGTCGTAGGTGCCGCCCGGCGCTGACGAGCTCGCGTCGAACGTCACCTTCGCCGAGCCGCCGGTGGTTACTGACGACGGCTGGAACACCGCCTTCACGCCGCTGGGCAGCCCGGACGCGGACAGGGTGGCGTTCTCCGCGCTGGTGCCCGCCGTGGTGGTGACGGTGGCGGAGAGGTGCTTGCCCGGCGCCACCGTGCCGCTGCCCGGGGTGACACCCACGGTGAACTCACCGGTCGGCGGCTCGTTGCCGACCTCGGTCCTGACCCAGTCGCCCATCTCGTTGTCGAGGCGGCCGTAGATCGAGTACCACTTGAAGTCCGACCGGCTCCACGACGCGATGCCGTAGATCTTGCCGTCGAAGATCAGCGGGCCGCCGCTGTCACCGGGCAGGATGGAGATCCGGCCGTCCGAGTACCCGGCGCAGATCATGGTCGCCGACTTGAAGCCCGCGCCGACGCCCTGGCACACCCGGTCGCCGTCCACGACCGGCAGGCTCGCCTTGTCCAGCGTGACGTCCTGCGAGTTGTCGTTGAAGTCCTTCTTGCCGTACCCGAAGCCCAGCCCCGTCTTGCCGGGCGCCGCGCCACCGGCGTCAGCCGAGGTCGCGAACTTCGGGTACGCCGCACCGCCCTTGAGCGCGATGTCGCGGTCCACGGTCACGACCGCCACGTCGTAGCCCTGGTCGAAGTTGACGTACTTCGGGTGCTTCTTGTAGCTCACCACGTTCACGGCGAACCCGGAGCCGGCGCCGCCCCGGTGGTCCTTCAGGTCGTCGAGCCCGTAGACGAACTTCTTCTCGCCCTGGGCGTCCGCGCAGTGCGCCGCGATCAGGATCTTGCGCGGCGCCACGACCGTGCCGGTGCAGGTCTGCCCCTCCGGCCGGGTGCCACCCGCGCGGATGCCGGCGACGATGCCGGGGAACTCGCTCACGGTGGCGTTCTGCCCGCCGGCGAACAGGGGGGAGGCGTCACCGAGGTTCGCAGGGACGGTGTCGCCCAGGTAGGTGGCGGCCGGAGCGTTGTGCCGGCCCCCGGTGTCGGGAGCCGCGTGCTGGGGCGCCGCGGAGGCGACGCTGACGGGTGCCAGCAGCGCCGCGGCGGCCAGGGCCAGCACGCCCCAGGACCGTGGTGTTCTGTTCACGTTGGTTCCTCTCCGGATCTGGCGAACGCTCGCCTTCAGGCAGGGACGGCGGCAGTTCGCTGAGGATCACTTTCGGGCGGTGTCCGGCGAGGAACAATCAGGGTCGGTATCCGTAGGGGTACGGCTCTTTATTGGTGGAGCCCGGCACCGGGGGACGACGACGAGGGGTGCCCCCGGAGCCGTAGCTCCAGGGGCACCCCCGTACCTTCCCTGTGTCCCTAGACCGTGAGGGTCCAGGAGTCGATGTTGCCGGTGTCGTAGCTCCACACGTCGGTCACCTGCAGCTTCCACGTCCCGTTGCGCGCCTCCGCCGACAGGTCGACGGTGTAGGTCTCGTGGATGCCGGCCGACGACGACGTGCCGCCCGCCTTCTTCAGGACGTACGACCGGCCGGACGGGCTGACCAGGTCGATGGCCAGGTCACCGGTGTAGGTGTGGTTGATGTCCACCTTGACCGTCGCCGAGGCCGTGGAGTTGCCCGTGCAGCCCGAGATCGTCACCGACGACGACACGGCGGTGCCGGTGTCCGGGATGGACACGTCATCGCCGTTGGTGCCGGGGCCGCACGTCGGGTCCGGGCCTCCGCCGGTGAAACCGCTGTAGAGCAGCTTGTTCGGCGAGCCGGTGCCGGGGTTGGTGACCTTGCCGCTGGTGGCGCCGTTCACCAGTGCGTCGCGCAGGGCCTGTGGGCTCGCGGACGGGTTCGCCGACAGGTACAGGGCCGCGACGCCCGCGACGTGCGGGGTGGCCATGGACGTGCCGGACATGTTCGCGGCGCCGCCACCGAGGCCGAGCGAGGTGATGTTGTCACCCGGCGCGAAGATGTCGGTGCAGGAGCCGTAGTTGGAGAACGAGGCCCGCGCGTCGTTCTGCGAGGTCGCGTTCACCGTGATCAACGCCGGGACCTTGGCGGGGCCGGTGGAGCAGGCGTTGGTGGAGCTGTTGCCCGACGCGACGGCCATCTGCACGCCGGAGGCGATCATCCCGGCGATGGCGTCGTTGCCGATGTCGGCGCTGTCGAACGTCCACGACGCGTTGACCACCGCGGGCTTCTTCGCGTTCGCGGTGATCCACTCGATGGCCTTGACGCCCGCGGAGTCCGGGCCGCTGCTGCCACAGCTGGTGCCGAGCATGCGGACCGAGACCAGCTTGACCTTCTTGGCCACGCCGTAGGTCTTCGAGCCGACCGTGCCCGCCACGTGCGTGCCGTGGCCGGAGCAGTCCTGACCGTTCTGGCCGTCCTCGATGAAGTCGGCGCCCGCGGACGCGCGGCCCTCGAAGTCGGCGATCGAGGTCTTGATGCCGGTGTCGGTGACGTAGACCGTGACGTTCGAGGCGCCGCCGCTGGGGTAGCTGAACCTCTTGTCCAGCGGCAGGTTCGCCTGGTCGACCCGGTCGAGGCCCCAGGTCGGGTCGGTCTGCACGTCCGTGGCCCGCGCCGTGCCGTCCTGGTGGACGGTCTTGACCGCGGGATCGGCCGCGAGCCGGCGGGCCTGCTGGGCGGACAGCCCCTTGACTCCGAACCCGCGCATGGCGCGGGAGAACACGGCGTCGAGGGTGCCGCCGTAGCGCTGGACCAGCGTGCCGGAGACCGCCGCCACACCGGTCGCCGAGAGGTCGGCGGCCGGCTTGAGCGACACGATGAAGCTGTCACCGGGAGCGGGGTTCTTCGCCCGCACGAAGTCGGCCTCCGCCGCCTGCGCCGGGGTGGTGACCGCGGTGAGCGACGCCAGCACGACGAGTCCGAGAGCGATGCGTTGCATGACAGGTCCTTCCGGGCGTCGTCAGAACGTCAGGGTCCACGTGTCGATGTTGCCGGTGTCGTAGGTCCACACGTCGGTGACCTGCAGCTTCCACGTGCCGTTGCGGTTCTCCGCGGACGCGTCGACGGTGTAGGTCTCGTGGATCCCGGCCGACGACGACGCGCCGCCCGTCTTCTTGAGGCTGAACTTCGCGCCGGACGGACCGACCAGGTCGATGGCCAGGTCACCGGTGTAGGTGTGGTTGACGTCGACCTTCACCTTGGTCGCGGTGGACGCCTTGCCCGTGCAGTTCGACACGGTCACCGGCGAGGAGACGGCGGTGCCGGTGTCCGGGATGGACACGTCGTCGCCGTTCGTGGCCGCGGTGCACGGCTCGGGGTCGGGGCCGCCGCCACCGATGAAGCTGATGTTGAGCAGCTTGTTCGGCGAGCCCTTGGTGTCCGAGATCTTGTCCGGAGTCGAGTTGGTCACCAGCGCGTCGCGGACCTGGGCAGGGGTGGCGGAAGGGTTCGCCGAGAGGTACAACGCGGCCGCGCCCACGACGTGCGGGGTGGCCATCGAGGTGCCGCCCATCGACGTCGTGCCGCCGCCGTTCTTCGTCGAGGTGATGTTCGAGCCGGGCCCGAAGATGTCGACGCACGAGCCCCAGTTCGAGGCCTGCCCGCCGGTGTAGATCGAGCGCTTGTCCGCGGAGTCGCTGGCGGCCACGGTGATGCCCTCGGGCGTGCGGGCCGGGGAGGTCTGGCAGGCGTCGCCGTTGTTGTTGCCCGCCGCCAGGCCGAACGTCACGCCGGCCGCGATCGCGCGCTTCACCGCGTTGTCCACGGTGGAGTCCGCGCCGCCGCCGAGGCTCATGTTCGCCACGGCCGGCTTCTTCGCGTTCTGGGCGACCCAATCGATGCCCTTGATGATCTGCGAGTACTGCCCGCTGCCGTTGCAGTCGAGCACGCGCACGCCGACCAGGTTGACCTTCTTGGCCACGCCGTAGGTCTTCGAGCCGACCGTGCCCGCCACGTGCGTGCCGTGGCCCTGGCAGTCCGAGGCGTCCGGGTCGTTGTCGATGAAGTCGTAGCCGTCCTTGGCGCGGCCCTCGAACTCGGTGTGCGCCTTGTAGATGCCGGTGTCCAGGATGTACGCGGTGACGTTGGACGCCGTGTTCGGGTAGGTGAAGCGCTGGTCGAGCGGCAGGTTCGCCTGGTCGACCCGGTCGAGGCCCCAGGTCGGGTTGGTCTGGGTGTCGGAGATGCGGGCCCAGCCGTCCTGCTGCACGTAGTCGACCTGCGGGTCGGCCGCGAGCCGGCGGGCGGCGGCCTCGTCGAGCTTCACGGCGAAACCGCGCACGGACGCGACGTAGGTGTTGCTGACCTTCCCGCCGTGCTTGCGGGCGAGGTCGAGCGCCTTGGCGTTCGTGGTCGGGGCGTCCGTGGCACCGTCCTTGAACACCACGATGTAGCTGCCGGCCACGGGCTGCTCGGCGGTCTTGACCGTGCCCTGCTGGGCCGACGCGGGGCTGGCGACCGCGGCGAGCACGGCCACGCCGAGCCCGGCCGTGACCAACCGGCGGGTTGTGCGATCGAGTCGCATCTCGTGTTCTCCGTTCTGGGCCGTCTCGGCAGGGGAGTGGACGGCCTCGTGCGGATCACCATCGAGCGCGCTCGGACCGCGAACAATCCGGACATCACTACGTAGGGATACCCGTCTTTCGCCTGGGGCCTGTTCGACACAGGCCCTAAGATCAGTCCGGATGAGTCGGACACCGAGCCAGCGTCGGCCCGGCCCCGCCGCGCTGGTGCGGACCAGCTCCCCGGTGCTCGTGGGGCGGGGTGACCAACTCGGCACGCTGCGCGCCGCCGTGCCGAGGCAACCGGCCGTGGTCATGGTCGAGGGCGAGGCAGGTGTCGGGAAGTCCCGGCTGGTGCGCGAGCTGCTCGACTCCGACCTCGGGCCGATCGCCGTCCTGATCGGGCACTGCCAGCCGGTGGGGGAGCCGTTCCCGTACGGCGCGGTGCTGGAGGCGTTGCGCGACTGCACCGAACGCCTGGCCCGCCACCCGCGGCTCAGCCCGGTCACCGGGGTGCTCGGGGCGTTGCTGCCGGAGATCGCCGAGCACCTGCCGCCCCCGCCACCGCCGACCGGTGACCCGCGGGCCGAGCGGCACCGGGTGTTCCGCGCGGTGCGGGAGCTGGTCAGCGTGCTCGGACCGGTGCTGCTGGTCGTGGAGGACCTGCACTGGGCCGACGACGGCACGCGGCAGCTGCTGCGGTTCCTGATGGGCGACCCGCCACCGAACCTGTCGATCGTGGTCACCTACCGGCGTGAGGACGTGCCGGGCGGGGTGCCGTTGGGCTCGGCGTACCGGCCGCCGGGTGGCACCACGAGCGCGGTGCTGGAGCTCGGGCCGCTGGACGTGGCCGAGGTGCGGGCGCTGACGTCGGCCATCCTGGACGGCGAGCCGGTGTCCGCCGAGTTCGCCGCCAAGCTGCACGAACGCACGGCGGGCATCCCGTTCGTGGTCGAGGAGACGCTGCGCGCGCTGCGGAACCCGCGGCGCGGTGCACGCCGACGCGCCACGGCCGCGGCTGCTCGACCACGTGGACGTGCCGGTGCTGCTGCGACGCGATGGCCGAGCGGCTGGCGGCGTTGCCGGTGACCGCGACCCGGCTGGTGCAGGCGGCGGCTGTGCTCGGCGCGCCTGCGTCCGCTGAGCTGCTCGGTGCGGTGGCGGCGATCGGGGAAGGTCGCGTGCGCGCGGCGTTGACACACGCACTGACCGGTCACGTCCTGCACGAGGTCGACGCACGCAGCTACGGCTTCCGGCACGCGTTGGCACGCCAGGCCGTCTACGACACGTTGAGCGGTCCCGATCGCCAGCAGCTGCACAACCGCGCGGTCGAGGCGTTGCTGCAGGTCGAGCCGCTGCCGTTGGTGCAGCTCGCCGAACACAGCGAACGCGCCGGTCAGACGGCCGCGTGGCTGCGGTTCGGGGAGGCCGCCGCCGACCGCGCCGCCGAACGGGGCGACGCCGGCACCGCCACCACCCTGCTGCAACGACTCCTGCGCGACCCGGCCGTGCCCGCCGCCGACGTGGACCGGCTGGCGGTCAAGCTCGGCGAGGTCGCCCACCGCGGCCTCGACCAGCACGACCCGACCGAGGCGCTGGAACGGCTGCTGTCCGACCGCCGCCTGTCCGTGTCCGCGCGCGGTGAGGTGCGCCTGTTCCGCGGCCTGCTGCTGATCCGCCAGGCCGGCGGCGTCGAGGAGGCCCGCGCCGAGATCGAACGCGCGGTCGCCGACCTGGACGAACGCCCGGACCTGGCCGCTCGTGGTGCCGCCGTGCTGGGCCTGCCGTACCTCGGCACGACTCCGTTGAGCGAGTTCACGCCGTGGCTCGACCTCGTCGACCGCTGCCGCGAGGCCACCGACGACCGCGAGCTGAACCTGTCGCTGTACGCCAACCAGCTCGGCTCGAAGATGCACACCGGCGACCCGTCCGTGCTCGCCTCGCTGGACTTCCCGCCCGTGTCGACCCCGGGCGAGCTCCGCCAGCTCGCCCGCGCCCACTGCAACCTGGCCGACGCCCTCACCACCACCGGCCATCTCGACCTGTGCGGCGACTTCCTGCGCGACGGCCTGCGCTTCGCCGCCGAGTGCGGCGCCCCGTTCGTCGCGAGCACCGCCCAGGCCACCCGCGTCCGCCTCGACTGGCTGACCGGTCGCTGGGACGGCCTCGCCGACCGCGCCCAGACCCTGCTCGACTCCTACCGCGACCTGTTCCCGGTCGCCAGCGAGCTCTGCCTGGTCCTGGGTTCGCTCGCGGCCGCCCGAGGCGAGTGGGCGGAGGCCACCAGCCACCTGACCGAGACCGGCGCGTTCGCCCCGGAGGAGTCGATCGCCCCGGTCGCCATCGCCGGCTGCGCCGCCCTGGCCTGGACGATGCTGGCGCAGGACGAGGTCACCCGCGCGTGCGTGGACGTCGACCGCGGCGTCGCCATCGTGCGCGCGAAGGGCGTGTGGGTGTGGGCGACCGAGCTGGGCCCGGTCGCGGTGGCCACGTTCCTCGCGGCGGGCCGGGAAACGGACGCGGAGACGTTGATCGCCGAGATCGCCGCCGGTGTTGCCGGTCGCGACGCACCGATGGCGGTGGCAGCACTGGCCCAGTGCCGAGCGAGGCTGGCCGAGGCCCGTGGTCAGCTGGACGTGGCGGTGGCGCTGTACCGGGAGGCGGCCGACCGTTACTCGGAGTTGCCGGCGCCGTACCTCACGGCGCTGGTGGCGGAACGGGAGGCGGCGTGCTTGCTGCCGACCGAACACGAGAAGGCGTCCGAGATCCTGTCCTCGCTGGTCGACACGTTCGACGCCCTCGGCGCGACCAGGGACGCGGCCCGGTGCCGGCACCTGCTGCGCAGCATCGGCGGCGGCAAACCGTCCCGCCGCGGCCGCCGCGGGTACGGCAACGAGCTGTCGCCGCGCGAGCAGGAGGTCGCCCGGCTGCTCGCCGCCGGGCACACGAACCGGAAGATCGCGGACGTGCTGTTCCTGTCGCCGCGCACGGTGGAGCAGCACGCGGCGCGGGTGCTGCGCAAGCTCGGGGTGTCGTCGAGGGCGGAGCTGCAGGCGGAGGACCTGGCCTGACTCACCGCTGGGACCTGACTCACTGCTGGAGCTGACTCATTTCACCGTCTTCATCGGGAACTGCGAGTTCGTCCGCGCCACCCCCGGCAGCCGCGTGAGCGCCGACATGTAGAGCTGCTACGGCGGCGTGGCAGCCGGTGATCACTCCGGCCTCCTCCAGCGACCGCGCCGGCACCCGCCTACTTGCGCTGCTGGACAGCTACGAGCGTGGGCTGGCCAAAGCCGAGGTGCTTCCGGAACCCGACCGCGAGCAGCTGGCCGAGCTGCTGCGCACCCCGATGCCGGAGCAGGGGATCGGGGTCGGCGCGTTGTTCGACCGTTGGGAGGACACGATCCTGCCCAACTCGAGCACGGTCGCGCACCCGCGGTTCCTGGCCTACGTCCTCGGCCCGCCCAACGGCATCGCGCCGTACGCCGAGGCGCTGGCAGCTGCGATCAACCAGAACTGCAATTTCGGGCAGCTGTCACCGGCGGTGGTTCGCTCGCCACGCTCCAGGCGCTCGCCACCGCGCTGCACGACCGCGTGCCCGACTTTCGCAAGAAAGGCCTGCAGCGCAACGCACCGCCGCTCGTCGTCTACACCTCCGTCGAAGCGCACCGCAGCGTCGACGAGGACCGGCGGAACGGCCGCACGCCGTGGTGTGTCGTGGCGACCTGCGGCACGGTGTCTACGGGCCGCAACTTTCCCGCAGTTTCAAAGCCTTCAAGGTGTGGAGCGCGCTGCAGGTGTTCGGAGTGGACGCTTTCCGCGCCGCCAACGAACGCACCCTCGACCTCGCGCAGCGGCTGGCGCAAGGCATCAGCACCATCCCCGGGATCACGCTGCTCGCACCGGTCACGTTGACCGCCGTGTGCTTCGAGGTCGAAGGCGCGGATCACACGGCGTTGCTGGAGACCCTCGCCGCCGAGAACGTGGCGTTGCTCGGACCGGTGCTGGTGAACGGCAGCCGTGGCATCCGGGCGTGCATCACCAACCACCGCACCAGCGCCGCCGACATCGACCTGGTCGTCGACCGGCTGCGCACCGCCTCAGTCTGACGTGCGCCACACGTCCGCGAGGTTGCGGTCGAACATCGTCGCCATCGAGATCAGCGCGGCGTCCAGGTCGACGTTGTCCGGGTCGACGAGGGCCTGCAGGTGGATGCCCAGCAGCGCGCCGTTGAGCGCCACCGCGGCGGCGCGTTCCTGACCGGCCGCCACTTCCGGGTCGACGCCGTCCGGGCGTTGCAGGCGCAGCAGGACCTCGATGCCCTCGCGGCGGCGGTGGAAGAACTCGCGGTACTGCTCGGTCACCGTGCCGCGGTCGCCGAGCACCTCGACCAGGACCATGAACAACAGCGCGGAGCTGCCGCCGCGCAGGAGCTCGGCGGTTTCGGCGAACACCTCGGCGAGCGGCGGGGCGTGCTGGTAGCGCTCGGCCGGCCAGGTGCGGTCGATCACGCGCTCGACGACGGCCATCACCAAGCCGTCCTTGTTCTTGAAGTGCCACGGGATCGAGCCGCGGCTGATGCCCGAGCGCCTCGCGATGTCCACAAAGGACGTGCGGTCGAAGCCGCGTTCGGCGAAGAGCTCCTCGGCGGCGTCCAGGATGCGGCGGCGGCTCTCGTCGCCGATCTCGTCGATCCGGCGCTGCCCTGGTGAGGTCACGCGGGTCATCGTAGATCGCCGTTCGTGGTGATGTCGCGGCGCAGGTGGCGGGTGCACGTCAGCAGGACCAGTCCGGCCACGACGCACGTGAGCGGCGCGACCACGGCGATCGCGGGCCGCACGCCCCAAGCCGCCTCGGCGACGGCGGTGACGAACGCGCCGCCGAGCCCGCCGACGAGTGCGACGGCGACGCCGACGATCGCGAACGCCGTCGCGCGGATCCCCGGCGGCGTCACCGCGGCCACGACCAGGCTCAGCGTGATGATCCCGGCGTACGTCATGGCCTGGGTGAGCATGCCGACGACGACGTAGGTGGCGACGTCCGGCGCGTAGGCCTGCACCGCGAACCCGATGCCCAGCACCGTGATCGCCGCGGCCGCCAGGTGCACGCACGCGGCCGGGCTGCGCCGGAACAGGCGGTCGCTCAGCGCCCGCCAGAGCGGCGCCGAGCAGGCCGCCGACGGCGCACACGCTCGTGATCACGCCCTCGGCCGCGCCCTGGCCGAGGTGGTCCTCCAACACGAGCGAGAGGTAGGTCGGCAAGGTCGCGACACCCATGCCGAACGCGGAGAGCGCCGTCACGAGCACGTAGGTGCGGATCCTCCGCAGCTGCCGCAACGCTTCCCACGCCCGGCTCCTGTGCGCGCACCGGTTCCGGCAACCGCAGCGCGGCCAGGCGAGCAGCAGCCCGGCACCGAGGGCCGAACGCCACCGCCACGCTTCCTGCCCGCCGGCACCGCGGCGAACGCCGGCCAGCAGCGGCCGACGACGACCCCGCGGTTCGCGGCGCGGTGCAGTCCGAGCACGCCCACGGCCTGCCCGCGGGTAGGTGTCGACGAGCAGCGAGGTCTGGATCGGCCCTCTTGGCGAACACCACGAACATCACGTTGTCGACGGAGTCGAGCACCTGCAGGCCGACGAGGACGCCGAGCACGGCGCGCCCTCCGGTCTTGAGCACCTGGCCGAGTGTCAGCACCGGTGCTTCCGAGGTCGATGGCATGCTGAGCAGCGTACTGTGTTGACTGACATAGTGTCGATCGCTCAACACAGGGAGGTGCTCCCATGAGGGACTGGACGGGTTCGGTCGCGTTCATCACCGGCGGTGCGCAGGGGATCGGCCTGGGCATCGCCCGCGCGCTGGGCAAGCGGGGAGTGCGCCTCGCGCTGGCCGACGTCGACGAGGAGGCGCTGGCGAGCAGCGCCGGCGAGCTGGCGGCCGAGGTGCCGCTCGACGTGCGGGACCGGGTCGCGTTCGCCGCGGCCGCCGACCGGGTCGAGGCCGCGCTGGGACCGGTCGACCTGTTGTTCAACAACGCGGGCATCGTGCCGTTCTCCGTGCCGGCCGAGCTGACCTACGACAAGTGGGACCTCTCGCTCGCGGTCAACCTGACCGGCGTGGTCAATGGCGTCCAGACGTTCCTGCCCAGGATGATCAGGCGCGGCGCCGGCCACATCGTGAACACCTCGTCGGCCGCGGGTCTCGTGGCCGACCCGAACGTGTTGTACGCGACGGCGAAGGCGGCCGTCGTCGCCCTGTCGGAGTCGCTGCGGCTGACCGTCGCCAAGCACGGCGTCGACGTGAGCGTGCTGTGCCCGGGACCGGTCGACACCGAGATCGTCCGCAACACCAGGTCGTTCGACCCCACCGTGGCGCTGCACGACGACTACGTGCCGGCGGTGGACGCGTTCCTCAGGAGCGGCCCCGGCATCGACGAGGTCGGCGAGATGGTCGTGGCCGGCATGGAGGCCCGCTCACCGTGGATCTTCACCGGCGACGAGGTCCGCCCGCACCTGGAAGAGCGGCTGGCGGCGTTCCTGCGCGCGTTGCCGACCGGCTGACAGCCGCGGCGAACCGGGCGTGCCAGTGCCATTCCGCCGGCGTTCAGGATCGGGCAGCGGAGATTGGGTTGGGTGGGTCAGGTGAGCCGGGTCAGGCCAGATCGGCGGGATCACGGGCCACGAGCGCCTCCGCGTCCGACAGCTCCAGCCGCCGCCCCCGGACCCGCCGCGCCCGCACCTCGGCCCGGTCCGCGGCCGGAACCCCGGTCGCCGCCCGCACCCGCACGTCTCGAAGCCCTCGTACCGCAACCCGGCCTCCAGCACCGCGGCCACGGCCCTCCACCCGGAGTCGTCCGTGCGCCGCGGTGCCGCGAAGTCGTGGCCCGCGAACGTCATCGGCCGGCGGCACGACGGGCAGGTGTGGTCCTCGCCGTCCCACGCGTACTTGTGGGACTTGCGGCACGGCACGCACACGTAGTGGACTTTGTAGGGCGTCTCGGCGTACCGGCACATGACCACGACGCTACGTTGATCGACTCGACACGTACAGGGGATTGCGGCGGCGCCTATCGCCACCTGACCGGGTGAAGTTCGGCCCGAACGCGGGCAGCGACTGGCTTTTCCTCCCCGCGGTCCGGTACTCCCTTCGCCGTGCGTTTGCCTCACGCGGTTTGGATCGGCGGGCTGTTGGTGCCCGCGCTGCTCGCCGCCACCGGTGTGTTCGTCTACGGCAGTGGCGTCGAGCGCTCACTGGACGCCGACGTGCGTTCGGCGTTGCAGAAAGCCGGCTACCACGGCGTCGTCGCGGTGAGCGGCCGTTCGGTGGTGGTCAGCGAGGTGGCCCCGCGCTCGGCCGACGCCGTGCGGGCCGTCGTCGCCGACGTCGACGGCGTGGCCGGCACCGAGGTCCGCCAGGCCGGTCCCGAGCAGCTGCTCGTGGCGGTGCGCGGTGGTGAGATCCTGGTGGCGGGTGCGGTGGCCGACGACGCGGAACGGCGCGCGTTGCTCGACGCGGTGCCGACGGCGGACCACCGGGTCACCGCGGCACTGCGGCTGGGCGGCACGCTGCCGATCCCGCCCGCGGTGATCGGCAGGCTCGTGTCGGCCACCCTGTCCGCCAGGGTGACCGAGGTGACCACGACCGTCCACACCGGACACGTCGCGATCGCCGCCCGCGTACCGGACGAGCACCGCGCCACCGCCGTCCGCGACGCCGTCCGCCAGGCCGCCAACGGCCTGCAGGTCACCGACCGCATCGAGATCGGCCCGTCCACCACCATCGGCGACCTGAACGTCGAGGCGCTGCACGACTCGGTCAACCGCCTGGTGAACGGCAACGGCGCGATCCGCTTCGTGCAGGGCACAACGGCGTGGGAGGGCCACGGCCCGGTGCTGGTCCACCGCGTCGGCCGCATGCTCCTGGTCGCACCACGCGCCTCGATCACCCTGGTCGCCCACGGCACCGACCCCGCGACGGCCACGAAGCGAGGCGAACTGGTCCGCGACGAGCTCGTGGGCCAGGGCGTGTCACCGGCGCTGATCGCCATTGAGACCCGTCCAGCCCCCGACGGCGAGTACGACCCGGCCACACGCCAGGTCGACGTCGTAGTCCGCTAGGAGTCCCCCCGTGCTCTGGTTGTTCTCGCAGATGTTCGTGCTGTGCCTGGTGTCCTTCACCGTGGGCTGCCTGCTCACCTGGTTCGTCCTGCGCAGGCGCACCCACACCGGGTCTCCGAAGACCCTGCTGGCCCTCCCCGCACCCCGCGCCGCGCAGGAGAAGCAGATCCTGCGCCAGCCGGTGGTCGAGGTGGCCGAGGAACCGGTCGTGACGGTGCCGGCCGAGCAGGAGTCGTTGCCCGTCAAGGGGAACTCGCGCACGATGGTCTACCACACGCCCGAGTCGCCGTACTACCGGCGGATGAAGGGTGACGTGACGTTCGAGACGGAGACCGAGGCGCTGAAGGCCGGGTACCGGATGTGGACGACGAAGGCCCGCGTCAGGGCCTGACCGCGCGGTTCGGCGGTCGGGGCGGGAGTTCTCGACCACCGAGTCGGCTCAGTCCGGCAGCAGCGGCACCGACACCCCGGTGTCCCGCCCGATCGACGCCGCCCGCGTCACCGCCTTCCCGCCGAACCGGTCCCGCACGTGGTCCAGCGCCGTGTCCAGCGCACCCGGCTCGCACTCGTCGAACGGCAGCACCAACTGGATCGTGTCCTCCTTTCCCAGCCCGGCCAGCGAAACACCCAGCAGCGTGATGCCGCGTTCGGTGATCATCGGCAACGCGGCGGAGAGCAGCACGCGTGCCGCCTTCAGCAGCACCTCGGTGTCGGCGGTGGGGTGCACGAGCGTGTGCGAGCGGGTGACACGGGTGTAGTCGGCGAAGCGGAGGCGCAGCACGAGGCGCAGCACGACGGTACGGGCGGACCGGTCCGCTGTGCGCAGGCGGCGGGACACGCCGTCGATCAGCGAGGCCAGGATCGCGTCGAGGTCGTCCGGGGTTCGGGGGCGGCGGCCCAGTGCGCGTTGCGAGCCGATGGAGCGGCGGCGTCTGCCCACCTGGACCGGGCGCGGGTCGTGGTTGTGGGCCAGTGCGTGCAGGTGCCGGCCCGCTGCCTTGCCCAGCATCGCGACCAGCGCGTCCGGGCCGAGTGCGGCGATCTCGCCGACCGTGGAGATGCCGAGGGCGTGCAGTTTGGCGGCGGTCACCGTGCCAACGCCCCACAGGCGCTCGACCGGCAACGGGTGCAGGAACTCGAGCTCGCCGTCGGCCGGCACGACCAGCAGACCGTCCGGTTTGGCCACCCCGGAGGCGACCTTGGCGAGGAACTTGGTGCGCGCGACGCCGACCGTGATGGGCAGGCCCACCTCGGCCAGGACGCGGGCGCGCAGACGGGCGGCGATCGTCTCCGGTGGACCGGCGATCCGGTGCAGGCCGCCGACGTCGAGGAACGCCTCGTCGATCGACAAGCCCTCCACCAGCGGTGTCGTGGTGCGGAAGACCTCGAACACCGCCTTGCTCGCGGCCGAGTACGCCGACATCCGGGGTGGCACGACGATCGCTTGTGGACACAGCCGCGCTGCTCGGCGGCCGCCCATCGCGGTGCGGACGCCGAACGCCTTGGCCTCGTAGCTCGCGGCCAGCACCACGCCGCCGCCGACGATGACCGGGCGGCCTCGCAGCCGGGGGTCGTCGCGCTGCTCGACGGAGGCGTAAAACGCGTCGAGGTCGGCGTGCAGGATCGGGGTCGAGCTCACGAACACATGTTCGCACTCTTCACCCGTTCAGCACAGTGCGTGCACACGTGTGCCGTGGGAACCGGGACTAGCAGGTAGTGACTTGCCGCACAAGCGCAGGTATAACTTGTTCTCATGCGGAAAGAGTGAGGATGATCACATGAACCACACAATGACGTGTGACAACGGTTTTACCGGTCCCTCTCGACGTTCGTTCCTTACTGGAACAGGTTCTATTATTGGTGGGCTGGCCCTCGGCGGGCTCGCTCCGGCGGCGTACGCGGCGACCTCGATCGCAGACGCCGCAACGATTCCGGCGCTCGTCATCGGCACCGGGTACGGCGGGTGCGTGGCCGCCCTGCGCCTCGCCCAGGCCGGAGTCGACGTCCACATGGTGGAGATGGGCATGGCCTGGGACACGCCGGGCTCGGACGGCAAGGTCTTCGCCAACACCACGACACCCGACCAGCGCTCGTTCTGGTTGCGCACCAGGACGAAACAGCCGTTGAGCAACTTCCTCGGCTTTCCGATCGACAAGAACATCCCGAAGTACACCGGGATCCTCGACGCCGAGGAGTTCAGCGGCATCACCGTCTACCAGGGCCGCGGTGTCGGCGGCGGCTCGCTCGTCAACGGCGGCATGGCCGTCACGCCCCGGCGCGAGACGTTCGGCGACGTGCTGCCCGGTGTGAACGCCGACGAGATGTACAACACCTACTACCCGCGCGCCAACGCCGAGCTCGGCGTCGGCATGATCGACCCCGCCTGGTTCGACTCCACCGCGTGCTACCAGTACGCCAGGGTGGGCCGCAAACACGCCCAGCGCAGCAACTTCCCGTTCGTCTTCGTGCCCACGGTGTACGACTGGAACTACATGAAGCAGGAGGCCGCCGGGACCGTACCCAAGTCCGCGCTGGCCGGTGAGATCCTCTACGGCAACAACTACGGCAAGAAGTCCCTGCAGAAGACGTACATCCCGAAGATCAGGGCGACTGGCCGGGTCACGATCTCGCCGCTGCACCGGGTCAGCACGGTCCGGCCGACGACCGGCGGCTACACCGTCACCATCGAGCAGCTCAACACCACCGGTGACGTCGTCGCCACCAAGCAGGTGACCGCCGCCAAGGTGTTCTTCGCCGCCGGCAGCGTCGGCACCAGCAAGCTCCTGGTGAAGCTCAAGGCCACGGGCGCGCTGCCGAACTTGAACGGCGAGGTCGGCAAGGGCTGGGGCGACAACGGCAACGTCATGTGCGGCCGGGCCAACCACATGTGGGACCCGACCGGGCCGCTGCAGTCGTCCATCCCCACTCTTGGCATCGACAACTGGGCGGCCGGTGGAGCGTTCGCGGAGGTGGCGCCGCTACCGACCGGGATCGAGACCTACGCCTCGTTCTACCTGTCGATCACCAAGACCCCGCACCGCGCCGCGTTCTCCTGGAACGCCGCCGCGAACAGGGTCGACCTCAGCTGGCAGACGGCGTGGAAGCAGACGTCCATCACCGCCGCCAAGACGATCTTCGACAAGATCAACTCGAAGGAGGGGACGATCTACCGGACCGACCTCTTCGGCATCTACAAGATCTGGGGCGACCACCTCACCTACCACCCGCTCGGCGGCGCGGTCCTGAACAGGGCCACCGACTCCTACGGCCGCCTGCACGGGTATCCGGGGTTGTACGTCGTGGACGGCGCGCTGATCCCCGGCACGACCGTCGTCAACCCGTTCGTCACGATCACCGCGCTCGCCGAGCGCAACATCGAGAAGATCATCGCCACCGACCTGTGATGGTCCTATGTGGAGGCGCCGAGTTGACTGGGCAGCACGCAGACCGCGTCGAGCCCGAGCACGTGGTTCAACCGCCCGAACGAGAGCCACGCGCCGATGCTCATCGTCAGCTCCACGACCTCCACCTGGCTGTACAGCGCGGTCATGCGGGACCAGAAGTCCTCGTCGAGACCGTGGTGATCCAGTGCGTACCGCTCGGCGTACTCCGCGGCCATCCTGGTGCGGTCGTCGAACGCGTCGGTGGTGCGCCACTGGGTCACCGCGTCGATGAAGGTCTCCTCGACCTTCTGCCCGTCGCGCTCGGTCCGCCAGTCCAGGCAGAACAGGCACCCGTTGATCTGCGCGGTCCGCAACCGGGCCGCCTCGAACTCGCGCAGCCCGAGCGTGGTGTGCTGGTACACCGCCAGCGAGAAGTTCGCGGCCGCAACACCGATCCCCGGTACCATCTCGCCCCACACGTACCCGATGGGGTCCTTGCCCTCCGGGATGTCGATGTTCATCGCGTGCTCCTCCCGAGCTTGCCCGCCACCGGCCGCAGCGGCACGTCCAGCGCGTCGTAGAGTCCGGGCTCGGCCGCCGCCAGCCAGTCGATGGCGTTCACCAGCCGCCCGACCGCCGTTGCGTTGCCACCCGCGGACCGGTTCTCGCCCTCGTCGTCGGACTCGACCGACACCTCGATGCGCGGCCGCCCCTCGATGATCACCTTGTGCGCGCCGTCCCCGGAGGGTGGCGTCGGCCAGTCGGTCGCGCACGACGCGTGGATCCGCGTCACGTGCTCGATCACGATCAACGGCTTGCCACCGACGATGCCTTGCACCTCGAACCGGATGGCGCCCTGCGTACCCGCCTCGAACTCGCCCATGGTCCGCGTCGTCACGGTCTCGTCGAGCGCCCGCCGGTCCACGGTCTCGCGGATCTCGTCGAGCTCCACGCCCAACGCCCGCGCCATCAACCGGATCTGCCCGCCCCACACCATGGTCGGCACGGTCGGCATCAGCATCGGCGCCTGGTAGTCGAGCGGCTGCCCCATCCCGATCAGCCACCGCACCGCGTCCGGCTGGTCGTAGGTCGAGTAGTCGAAGATCTCCTGGCAGCGCACCGCGTCGATCTGGCTGCCCAGCCCGCTCACCAGCAACGGCAGCACGTCGTTGCCCCAGCCGGGGTCCACACCCGACACGAACAGCGACCCGCCGCCGTCCGCGATCGCCTTCAGCACCGGGTCCCGCAGCTCGGCCGGCGCACTCCGCGGGTCGTACAGCGCGTACAACGACGGTGTCACCACCACGGCACCCGCCGCGATCGCCTTGGTGATGTCGGCGAGCGCCTCGGCCGGCCGGATGTCACCCGATGCCGCGTACACGACGGCCCGCGGACTGGCGGCGAGCACCGCGTCGATGTCGTCGGTCGCCGCCACCCCGAGGTTGTAACCGGTTCCAGCCAGCTCCCCGGCGTCACGGCCCACCTTGTTCGGGTCGTGCACGACCACCGCGGCCAGTTTCAACCCGGGATGGGCCTCCACGGCCCGAATTGCCGCACGTCCGACGTTGCCCGTGCCCCACACCACTGTGGCGATCATGCGGTGTAGCCTAACTAGAACACGTTCCAGTTTCTAGTGCGGTGTCGGTCCCGGTCCGAGATCCACCCGTGGGGACTAGGCCTTGCTGACCCGGACGGCGACCTCCTCGGCGGCCTCCAGGGCCAGGGACACGGCCAGCGTCTCGCGTTCGATGAACTCGCGGTGCGTGCGGACGGCTGCCGCGATGTCGTCCGGTGCCGCCAGAACGAGCTCGATGCGGTCGGAGACCTCGAAACCGGCGTCCTTGCGGGCCTGTTGCACCAGCCGGACGACGTCTCGCGCCCGCCCCTCCGCCTCCAGCTCCGGCGTGAGCGCGGTGTCGAGTGCGACCGTCACACCCTGCTGCGACCCCACGACCCACCCACTGCGCGGCGCCTCCGTGACCAGCACGTCGTCCGGCTCGAGCGTGACGGATCCGGCCAGCTCAAAAGTTCCCGTGGCGCGCAGGGTCTCCGCCAGCTGACGGGGGTCGGTGGCCGTGATCGCCGCCGCCACCTCCTGGGTGCGCTTGCCGAAGCGCCGGCCGAGTGCGCGGAAGTTCGGCCGCACCTCGACGTCGACCACCTCGCTCGCGGCGTCGAGCGGCAGCATCAGCTTGACGTTCAGCTCGTCGCCGACGTCGTCGAGCAGCTCCCGCGACAGCGGGGTGCTGACCAGGGCCCTGCCCAGCGGCTGGCGGATGCGCAGGCCCGCGGACTTGCGGGCGGCGCGGCCCAGTTCGGCGACCACGCGGGCGCCGGCGACCTCCGCCGACAGCCCGGGGGAGACGCGACTGTCGTCGGCGACCGGCCACGTGGCCAGGTGGACCGACTCGGCGGCGGCGGTGTCGTGCGGCCGGATGACGCGCTGCCAGACCTCCTCGGTGATGAACGGGATGAACGGCGCGAGCAGGCGGGTGAGCACGTCCAGGCACTCGTGCAAGGTGGCCAGGGCGTTCTCGTCGCCGCGCGAGAACCGTTGGCGTGACCGGCGCACGTACCAGTTCGAGAGGTCGTCGACGAACGCGGCGAGCAGCCGGCCGGCCTGCGCGGTGTCGTACTGCTCCATGCTCGCGTCGACGGCCGTGACCAGCGTGTGGAGCTCGGACAGCACCCACCGGTCGAGCACGGGGCGGTCGTCGCCGGGCGTCCACGACCGGGTGGAGGCGTGGAGGCTGAAGAACGACGCGGTGTTCCAGTACGTCAGCAGGACCTTGCGCACGATCTCGTCGAGCGGCCCGGCGCCGACCCGGCGGGCCGACCACGGTGAGCCCGAGCAGGCCATGAACCAGCGCAGGGCGTCGGCGCCGTGGGTGTCCATCAGCGGGATCGGCTCGATGATGTTGCCCAGGTGCTTGCTCATCTTGCGGCCGTCCTCGGCCAGGATGTGGCCCAGGCACACCACGTTCTCGTACGCCGACCTGCCGAACACCAGCGTGCCGACCGCCATCAGCGTGTAGAACCAGCCGCGGGTCTGGTCGATGGCCTCGCAGATGTACTGCGCGGGATAGGTGGCCTCGAAGGCCTCCACGCTGCCGGGCGCGTGCGGGTAGCCCAGCGACGCGAACGGCATCGAACCCGAGTCGTACCAGGCGTCGACCACCTCGGGCACGCGCGTGGCGACCTCACCGCACTCGGGGCAGGAGAAGGTGATCGCGTCCACGAACGGCCGGTGCGGGTCCAGAGTGGACAGATCGGTGCCCGCCAGGCGGCCCAGCTCGGCGCGTGAGCCGACCGCCGTGACGTGGCCTTCGGCGCAGCGCCACAACGGCAGCGGTGTGCCCCAGTAGCGCGACCGCGACAGCGCCCAGTCGACGTTGTTCACCAGCCAGTCGCCGTAGCGGCCGTGCTTGATGTGCTCGGGGAACCAGTTCGTGCGCTCGTTCTCCCGCAACAGGTCCTCGCGGACGTCGGTCGTGCGGATGTACCACGACGGCTGCGCGTAGTAGACCAACGGCCAGTGGCAGCGCCAGCAGTGCGGGTACGGGTGCTCGAACTCCTCGTAGCGGAACAGCCGGCCGTTGTTCCGCAGTTCCTCGACCAGTACGGCATCGGCTTCTTTGAAGAAGATCCCGCCGACCAGTGGCACCTCGGCCAGGAACCGGCCGTCGCGGCCGACCGGGTTCACCAGCGGCAGCCCGTTCTGCCGCGCCACGGCCAGGTCCTCGGCGCCGAACGCGGGCGCCTGGTGCACCAGGCCGGTGCCGTCGGTGGTCGTCACGTACCCGGCGAGCACCACCCGGTGCGCGTCCGGGATCTCGACCAGGTCGAACGGCCGCGAGTACCGCAGCCCGGCCAGCTCCTCACCCCGCACCGACGCGAGCACCTCGGCCTCGCCGAGCACCGCGTCGAGCCGGGGTTCGGCGACCACGAACACGCTCTGGCCGGTGCGCGCGACCACGTAGGTGACGTCCGGGTGCACGGCGACCGCGGTGTTGGACACCAGCGTCCATGGCGTCGTCGTCCAGATCAGCAGCTCGACGTCGTCGATCCCGTGCAGCGACTCGAGCAAGGGGAGTCGCACGTAGACGGACGGGTCCGTCACGGACTCGTACCCCTGCGCCACCTCGTGGTCCGACAACGTGGTCTGGTCGTTCGCGCAGTACGGCGTGACGCGGAAGTCCTCGACCAACCGCCCGTCGGCGTGGATGCGCTGCAACGACCACCACACGCTGTCGACGTACTCCGGCGACATCGTCTCGTAGGGGTGCGCGAGGTCGATCCAGTAGCCCATCCGCTCGGTGAGCTGCTCGAACGCGCCGACGTGCCGCAGCACCGACTCCCGGCAGTGCTCGTTGAACGCGGCGATGCCCATCTTCTCGATGTCGGGCTTGCCGGCCAGACCGAGCTCCTTCTCCACCGCGAGCTCCACCGGCAGCCCGTGGCAGTCCCACCCGGCCCTGCGCGGTACGGAGCAGCCCTTCATCGTGCGGTAGCGCGGGAAGACGTCCTTGAAGACGCGCGCCTCGACGTGATGGGTGCCCGGCATGCCGTTGGCGGTCGGCGGGCCTTCGTAGAACACCCACGCGGGACCGTCCGCGGTCTGCTCGACGCTGCGGGCGAAGACGTCGTTGTCCTGCCACCACCGGATGATCCGGCGGTCCAGCTCGCCGAGGTCCACCTGCGCCGGCAACGGCGTTCGCTCGCTCATGCCGACCATGATCCTCCACGGCTGCGGCGCCGGCGTTGACAGCGGAAGCTAATGGCATTAGCTTTGAGCTAACGACATTAGCTCCACCTGAGAGGGCGGCATGACCGAGCACCTGAACATCGCCGGGAACACCATCGCCTACGACGTGACCGGGCAGGGGCCCCTCGTCGTGCTCGCCCACGGCATCGGCGACAGCCGCCACTCGTACCGCTTCCTCGCCCCGGCGCTGGTACCGGGTGGCGAACGTCGACATCCGCGGCTGTGGTGACTCCGGCGTCGGCTGGGACGGCTACAGCCGCACCGGCATCGCGGGAGACCTGGTGGCCGTCGTCCGCCACCTCGGTGGTCCCGCCGTGATCATCGGCCACTCCATCAGCGGCGGTGCGGCGACGATCGCGGCCGCCACCGCACCCGACGTGGTCGCCGGTGTCGTCGAGCTCGCGCCGTTCACCCGCGCGCAGTCCGTCGACGTGGGCGGGCTGCTGCGGGTGAAGCGGTTCCGGGCGGGCTACGCGCAGCTGGCGAAGGTCATGATCGGCGGAAGCCTGGCCGCCTGGAAGAAGTACCTCGACCTCGCGGTGCCGGTGAAGCCGGCCGACTGGACCGCCGAGCTCGCGCGCATCGAGGCCAAGCTGAGCGAGCCCGGCCGGATGGAGGTGCTGCAGGCCATGTGCAAGACCAGTCCCGCCGATGCCGGCGCGCGTCTGGCTGAGGTCACCTGTCCCGTGCTGGTCGTCATGGGCAGTGCCGATCCCGACTGGGCCGACCCGCGTGCCGAGGGGGAGAAGGTCGTCGCCGACCTGCCCCGCGGACGTGGTGAGCTGGTGGTCGTCGAGGGTGCCGGGCACTACCCGCACGTCCAGAACCCGGACGAGGTCCTCGCGCTGGCCGTGCCGTTCCTCGCCAAGGCGTTGGCCCGCGCGTAGTGCTGGGTATGCTCGACACTAGCCAGGTGTAGGCTGCTCGCCATGCCCATGCACATGAAGGGCCCGTTGGCCGCGCTGGACCAGTGGCAGCCGGACCGCTGCTCGATCGCGCTGGCGCTGGACGTCATCGGCACGAAGTCGGCCGTGCTCCTGCTGCGCGAGGCGTTCTACGGCACCACGAGGTTCGACGGGTTCGTGCGGCGCGTGGGCATCACCGAGGCGGTCGCGGCCAAGCGGCTCAAGGAGCTCGTCGAGTTCGGCGTGCTGGCGAAGCGGCCCTACCGGGAGCCGGGCGCGCGCACGCGGTACGAGTACGTGCTCACCGAGATGGGCACCGCGCTGCTGCCGGTGATCGTCGGCCTGATGCAGTGGGGTGACACCTACCTGCGCGACGACGGGCCGTTGCAGGTCGTGTCGGCCGAGACCGGTCAGCCGGTCAGCGTGCGGGTCGCCCCTGCCGGCACCGAGGGGCTCGGGCCGGAGGGGCTGGAGGTGCGGATCAACCGAAGAGCAGGCAGGTCGTGACGGCGTGGGCGATCACCCGGCCGGAGCCGTCGGTGATGCGCCCTTCCGCGGTGGCGGTGCGGCGGCCACTCGTGACGACCCGGCCCTCGCAGGTGAGCGTGCCGCTGGCGAGCGTGGCCGGGCGGGTGAACTTGATCGTCAGGTCGAGTGAGGTGTAGCCGGTGCCCGCCGGGAGCGTGCTGTGCACCGCACAACCCAGCGCGGTGTCGGCGAGCGTCGAGAGGATGCCGCCGTGCACCGAGCCGATCGGGTTGTGGTGCCACTCGGCGGGCGTGAGCTCGAACCGCGCGTAGCCGTCGCCGATCTCCGCCATGGTGATGCAGGTGGTCTCGGCGACCGGGGGAGCGGGCAGGTCGCCGCTGCCGATCTTCTTGAGGAACTCGGCGCCGTCGGTCTCCTTCACCACCTCGGCCAGCCTCTGGGGATCGCTCCAGGAACAGCTGCGGGTGCGGTCCACGCTCAGGTCCTCTCGATGATCGTCGCGTTGGCGAGCCCGCCGGCCTCGCACATGACCTGCAGCCCGTAACGGCCGCCGGTCTGCTCCAGGTTGTGCAGCAACGTGGTCATCAGCCGGGCACCGGAGCCGCCCAGCGGGTGGCCGATCGCGATGGCGCCGCCGTTGGCGTTGACCTTGGCGAGGTCCGCGCCGGTCTCCACCTGCCACGCCAGCACGACCGGCGCGAACGCCTCGTTGACCTCGAAGACGTCGATGTCGTGGATCGTGAGCCCGGCGCGCGCCAGCACCTTCTGCGTGGCCGGGATGATGCCGGTGAGCATGAAGACCGGGTCGTCACCGGCGACGGCGAAGGAGTGCACGCGAGCGCGGGGCCGCAGTCCGTGGCGCTGCGCGGCCTCCTCGCTGGTGACGAGAACGGCCGCGGCGCCGTCGTTGACCGGCGAGCTGTTGCCCGCGGTGATCCGCCAGTCGAGCTCGGGGAACCGCTGCTCCCAGTGCTCGGCCCGGAACGCGGGCCGCAACCCGGCCAGCACCTCCGCGGTCGTGTCGGGCCGGATCGTCTCGTCCACGGCCAGGTCGGTGACCTTCACGACCTGGGAGTCGAAGAACCCGTTCTTCCACGCCGTGGCGGCCTTCCGGTGCGACTCGGCGGAGAACTCGTCCAGCTGGGCCCGTGACAGGTTCCACCTCCGCGCGATCAGCTCCGCGCTGATCCCCTGCGGCACGAGGCCGTCCGGGTAGCGCGCGGCGACCTTCGAGCCGAGGAAGTCCCTGCCCAGCGTCTGCGACCCGATCGGGATCCGGCTCATCGACTCGACGCCGGACGCGATCACCACGTCGTAGGCGCCGGCCAGCACGCCCTGCGCGGCGAAGTGCAGCGCCTGCTGGCTCGACCCGCACTGCCGGTCGACGGTCACACCGGGCACCGACTCGGGGAACCCGGCGGCCAGCGCCGCCCACCGCGCGGTGTTGCCGGACTGCTCACCGACCTGGCCGACGGCGCCGCTGATCACGTCGTCGACCGCGGCCGGGTCGAGCCCGGTGCGGTCGGTGAGCGCCTTGAGGACCGTGCTGTGCAGGTCCACCGGGTGGATCTCGGAGTACGCGCCGCCGGGCTTGCCCTTGGCGAGCGGGGTGCGGACGGCGTCGACGAGGACAGCCTGACTAGTGGGAGCCATAGTCAGGACGGTACGCGCTGACTCTGCTCAAGCCAAGTCAGCGTGGACTGTTTCGCCGTGGTCGCGCGACCGGCACCAGGCTCGCACCGGCCAGCAGGCCGCTGATGGTCAGCCGACATCGGGTAGCGGAAGCCGTTCACGCTCGTGGGCCGACAGTTCCCCGCGAACCGGCGTCGGAGTGGGCGTCCAGCAACCGCCTGCGCCGCGCGGCACCTCCCGGCAGCTGGTGCAGGCGGTACGAACCGGGCTTGCGGGCCTCACCTGCCAGGTGGCCGGGGATGCCCTCGCAGATGGTCTCCTTGACCTTGGCCGCCAGACCGCCGCCGAGGTGCAGCCCGATCGCGACGTCCGACCTGTTCGCGAGCTGGAAGATGCCGGCGCCGCGGCCCAGGCTGACGCACTGGGCGTAGAACCCCTGGTGCAGCGGCTCCGGCCGGTCACCCGCGAGCCGGCTGAGCACGGTGTCGGCGGCCCGCGCGGCCAGCGGGATCGCGTTGAGGCAGCTCATCCGCAGCGGCAGGCCGGACGGCGCCGCGGCGTCCCGGCCGAGGACGCGCTCGTCGTCCACGCTCGTCAGCGTCTCGTCGGTGAGCAGACGGCCCGCGGTGTCGGTGCTGAGCCGCTGCGGGTGGCGAGGTCGGGAACGCCGAAACCGGCTGTCCAGATGGTGACCTCACTGGGCAGCTCACGACGTCGGCCAGGCGCACGGCGTCGCGGCCGACCGCCACCACCTTCGCGGCGTGGCCCTCGACGACCGTCACGCCCAGCGCGGCCAGCCGCCTCGCGACCGAGCGGCGGCCGCGGGCGTGCAGGTACGGACCGAGGACGCCGCCGCAGACCAGCGTGACCCGGCGACCCGGCTCGGCCAGCTCGGCCGCGGTCTCGATGCCCGTCGGCCCGGCGCCCACCACCGTCACCGGGGCCGTCACGGCCGCGTCGTCGAGAACCGAACGCAGTCGCCGGGCCGCTTCCAGCGTGGCGATGGGGTGGGCGAACTCGGCCGCCCCCGGCACGTCCGGTTCGGCGTTGCCGCTGCCCACGGCGTAGACGAGGTAGTCGTAGCCGAGCGGGGAACCGCCGGCGAGCGTGACCGTCCGCTCCGCCGCGTTGATCACCTCCGCCGCGTCCACCACCAGCCGGACGCCCTGCGCCAGGACGTCCCGGTAGGCGACGACCGCGTCGTCCGACCCGCCCACCAGCTGGTGCAGGCGGACCCGGTGGACGAACTCGGGCCGCGGGTTGACCAGCGTCACCGCGACGTCCTCGCGCAGCGTCAACCGGTTCGCCGCCATCACACCCGCGTACCCACCACCGACCACGACCACGTGCGTGTTGCCCGCCATGACTGCCTCCTCCGTCTTCGGAATCGGCATGAAGACGCCACGCGGCCGAACTTCGTGACACGGCGTGTCCCAGGTCACTTCTGCCCGGCGGCGCTGACAACCTCAGCGCCGCGCGTTCCGTTCCCGTAGCGAGGGGTAGTTCTCCCAAGACGGAGGGACACCGGGGTTGTCGCGGGTCGCAGAGCTGCCGGGCACGCGCGGGACAGCGGCGCGCGACCTGCCGCCGGTGACCAACCGGCGCTGGCTGTTCGTGCTGGTCGCGGTGGTGCTGCTGGTGCAGATGGCGATCGCGATGATCACCACCGCGGTGCGGCAGGCGCCGACCGTCGACGAACCGGTCTACGTCGGTGCGACGGTCGTGCAGCTCCACCAGCACAGCCTGCGCTACAACCCCGAGCACCCGCCGCTGGGCAAGCTGGTCATGGCGACCGGGCTGGTGTTCACCGGCGCGCGCGTCGATCCGGGGTTCGCCGGTGACCAGACCGAGCTCGGGCGGCACGTGCTGTACGAGGCGGGCAACGATCCCCAGCGCCTGTTGCTGGCGGCGCGCCTGCCGATGATCGTGCTGACGCTGCTCTTCGGGCTGGTGGTGTTCGCGTTCGCCCGCGACCTGTTCGGCCCTGCCGGTGGGTTCGTGGCGCTCGCGCTGTACGCGTTCTCGCCGGACGTGGTCGCACACGGTTCGCTGGCCACGCTCGACGTGCCCGCCGCCGGGTTCCTGCTGACCTCGGTCTGGCTGGTGTGGCGGGCCCGCGGAAAGGCCAGCTGTCTGCCGTTGGCCGGGCTTGCGCTCGGGGCGGCGGTCGCCACGAAGATGAGCGCGCTGGCGGCGGTCCCGGTGCTGGTGCTCCTGGCCGCACTGTCCGTTCGGGACGTTCGCAGGCCGGCGGTGGCCGCGCTGGTCGCGGTCGCGGTGGTGTGGGCGTCCTACCTGGCCGTGGACCCGTTGCTGCGCTGGGAGTCGCCGGCGGACCTGTCAGGGCGTGCGGTCCTGGACTGGTTGCCGTTCCCGCAGCCGTACCGCGACGGGATGCGGGTGCAGTTCGGCATGGAGGACCGGGTGTGGGGCGGGTACCTGTTCGGCACGCACTACGAGGGCTCGCGCTGGTACTACCTGCCGGCCGCGCTGCTGGTGAAGACACCGCTGGGCGCGCTGGTGCTGTGGCTGGCCGGAGTCGTCGCGCTGCTCCGGGTTCCGCGGCTGCGCCCGGCCGCGCCGTACGTGCTCGCGCCGGTCGCCGTGCTGCTGGCGGCGGCGATGACCGGCAGCCGTGACCTCGGCGTGCGGTACGCGATCTTCGTGCCGGTGTTCCTCGCGGTGGCCGCGGCGTCCGTGGTCGCGCTGCGGCGGAGGTGGGCACCGGTCGTGGTGGGGGTGCTGGTCGCGTTCGTGGCGGTCAGCTCACTGCGGACGTTCCCGCACTACCTGCCGTACTCGAACGAGGCGTTCGGCGGTCCGGCGCGGACCCACCTGCACCTGCACGACTCGAACGTCGACTGGGGCCAGGACCTCACGCGGCTGGCCACGCGTCTGCAGCGCTACCCCGGCGAGCGGGTGTGGCTGGTGTACAAGGGCGCCGGAGTGCCGTCGTACTACGGGATCAACGCCGCCGACCCGCGCACCGTGCCCCCGGACCAGGTGCGCGGTCTGCTCGTCATCTCCAACTCCGCCATCGCCAAGGCGGATGACCGGCTGAAGGCGTTGATCGCCGGGAGCACACCGGTCGACGACGTCGGCCACTCGATCACCATTTTCCGCCGGAGATAGCGCGCGCGATCGGCCAGGCACCGTCGGAGGTGTTGGACAGCACGGTGCGCGTGGTGTGCGTGTGCGGGTCGTGCGTCGACTTGAACGACACCCCGGCGTCGCTGCCGATGAGCATCACCGTGTCGGTGCCACCGCGCACCCAGAACCCCCGCGCGTACTGCACCGGCTCCTCCTCCGGCACGTCGACCCGAGGCCGCACGACCTCGGCGACGTCGTCCACGATCTGCCCGGCGAACAACGCGCGCCAGAACGCCGACATGTCGGCCGCCGTGGTGTGGATCCCGCCGTCGCCGGTCGCGAGCACCGGCAGGTGGAACACGTTCGACCGGTCCACACCGTCGATCGGCAGGTAGCCCACGGCCGCGTCGCCCGGCAGCTCGTCCGAGCGCAGGAAGTCGGTCCTCGTCATGCCCGCGGGTTTGAGCACCCGCTCCCGCACGAGGTCGTGGTAACCGACCCCGCTGGCCCGCTCGGCCAGCAGCGCGAGCACCACGAACCCGCCGTTGTTGTACCCGAACCGTTCCCCGGCCGGGAACTTCGTCGGATGCCCGTCGAGCAACGGCAAGAACGCCTCGGTCGTGGTCAGCTCGTGCGCCGCGCCGATGACGTAGTCGGTGAGGTCGTAGTCCGACTCCTCGTCGAGGTAGTCGCCGATGCCGGACGTGTGCGTGAGCAGGTGCTCCACCGTCACGTCGTCCGCGATCAGCGGCAGGTCGTCGCCGAGCAACGACCGGGCGGTGGTCGAGAGGTCCAGCACCCCCTCGCGGACCAGCGACAGCACGGCCAGGGCGGTGAACCCCTTGCTGCCACTGGCGGCGCCGAACCTCGTCTCGAGCGTGTTGGGCACCTGGTAGGCGCGGTTGGCGAGCCCGTAGGCCTGCGCGAGCTCGACATCACCGGCGTGGTCGACCGAGACCACGCCGGAGAAGTTCTTCTCCGCGGCAATGCGGTCAATCTCCCCCTGCAGCATCCAGGCAGGCTAAGCCCGGCAGGGCCGCGGGCCGAAGCTAATTTCCGTCTCCCGGCACGACGATCCCCATCTCGTAGGCCGCCACGATCGCCTGCGCCCGGTCCCGCACCCCCAGCTTCGCGAACACCCGGCTCACGTGCGTCTTCGCCGTCTGCTCCACGATGACCAGCGCCGCCGCGATCTCCGTGTTCGACAACCCGCGCGCGACCAGCCGCAGCACCTTCAGCTCCTGCGCGGTCAGCCGGTCCGCGCGGTCGGAGCGCACCGGGTCGGGGCGGCGGGCGGCGAACTCGGCCACCAGGCGGCGGGTCACGGCGGGTGCGAAGAGGGCGTTGCCGGCGGCGATCACGCGCACGGCGTTGACGAGGTCCTCCAGCGGGGCGTCCTTCAGCAGGAACCCGGAGGCGCCCACCCGCAGCGCGCCGTAGACGTACTCGTCGACGTCGAAGGTGGTGAGCATGAGGACGCGGACCGAGAGGTCCGGGTTGCCGAGGATCTGCTTGGTGGCTTCGAGACCGTCCATCACGGGCATGCGGACGTCCATCAGCACCACGTCGGGGCGGTGCCGGGTCGCCGCCCGCACGGCGTCGGCACCGTTGCCCGCCTCGCCGACCACGGTGATGTCGGGCTGGGCGGCGAGGACGGCGTGGAAGCTCTGCCGGACCATGGTCTGGTCGTCGACGATCAGCACTCGGGTGTCCACCGCGGTCATCCCTCGTTCCCGGTCAACGGCAGCGTGACCGCCACGACGAAACCACCCCGTTCGCCCGGACCCGCGCGGAACGTGCCGTGCAGGGTCGCCACCCGTTCCCGCATGCCCAGCAGGCCGTGCTTGGCCCGGTCGTCCGCGGCGGGCGCCGGACCGGCGGCAGGACCGTTCTCCACCACCAGCTCCAAACCGTCCGCGGCCGTCACCCGGACGTCCACACAGGACCCGGGGGCGTGGCGGACGGCGTTGCTCAACGCCTCCTGCGCGATCCGGTACGCCGACAGCGCGACACCGTCCGGCACGCCCTGCACGTCGCCGCCGATCTGCAACGTCACCGCCACACCCGCACCCCGCAACCGGTCGACCAGCTCGGCGATCTGCTCCACCCGCGGCTGCGGGGCCGTTTCGGCACGGCCGTCGGAGTTGCGCAGCACGCCCAGCAGGCGCCGCATCTCCGTCAACCCCTCGCGGGCCGTCTCCTGCATCTCGGTGAACTCGCCGACCAGCTCCGGCGGGAGACCGGGGAACCGGTAGCGCGCGCTGCCGGCCCGCAGCGCCAGCACGGACATGTGGTGCGCCACCACGTCGTGCAGCTCGCGGGCGATCACCGCGCGTTCCTCCAGGGTGGCCGCGCGGACCTCCTCGACCTCGCGGCGGCGGGACTGCTCGTTGCGCTCGTCCTCCGCGACCCGCCGCAGCCGCATCGCGTTGCCGACCACCAGCACGCCGCCCACGATGGCGCTCACCAGGAAGATGTCCCGGTAGTCCCACATGTGCGCCCACACGACGACCATCGAGAAGAAGAACACCCACACCAGCACGGCCTGGCGGTAGGTCTGGGCGACCGTGAGCAGCACCGCGCCGGCCGCGAGGACCGTGCCGGGCGTCCACGGCCAGCCCCAGGCGGAGCGCAGGCCCCCCAGGACCACCGGTTCCAGCGCCATCGTGACGGCGAGAACCCGCCACGCCCACAGCGGGTGCACGAGGGTCAGCACCACCGCGGCGACGGCGAACCCGGTGAACCACCACGCGGGGACCGACGGGTGGCTGAAGGTCAGCTCGGCCGGGCCGACGACGTTGAGGAACACCACCCACGCCGCGGCGCCGAAGGTGAGCACGAGCCGGATCCGCCGCCACTCGGCCGGCCCCGGCGTCCTGACCAGCCGGCGCGCCGAGAACAGGGTGGCGCCACCGGCGGCGAGGAACTGCCGCACGCCCATCAGCCCCACCGCCCCGGAAGATCACCCGCGATGGCCGAACGTACCGCACGGTCCGGCCGGGTGCGCCGCCATGCGACCACACCACCGGCCAGCGCGGCCAGGACGTAGAGGTTGTCCACCACGACGTTGCCCGACGGCGCGAGCATCGGCCACGCCGCGAAGCCCGCCCACACGGGCACCAGCACGGGACTGCGCCCCAACAACGCCACCAGCGGCACCACCCACACCCAGTGGTGCGTCCAGGAGATCGGGCTGACCAGCACTCCGCAGAACGCCGTGACCAGCAACGCGCCCAAGGCCTCACCGCGCAGGTGCGCCCTCCGCGCCAGCACCGCCGCCGCGGTCACGCAGCACCCGCCGAGCACTGCTACCAGTACCGGTGCCCACCCGGCACCCCCGGTGAGCCGCTGCACCGCCCCGGAGATCGACTGGTTGGTGTACCAGCCGTTGCCGGTGGCGTTGTTGCCGTGGAAGACCGCCGACCCCCAGTACCGCACGGAGTCACCGGGCAGCAGCAGGAACCCGAGCAGCTGCAGCCCGCCGAACGTCGCGAGCGCCCGCCCGGCGTCCTTGGTCCTGCCGGTCACCAGCAGGTGCAGCACGAAGATCAACGGGGTGAGCTTCACCGCGGCCGCGACCCCGACCAGCACACCGGAGAACCGGCTCGGCCGCAGCACGGCGAACACCACCACGGCCATCAGCAGGACGTTGATCTGCCCGTACCCGACCGTCCGCCACACCGGTTCCAGGCTGAACGCCACCACGAACAGCAACGGTGACGCCGCCCGGCCGGTCGTCCACCGCAGCACCGCGCCGACACCGAGAGCCGCACTCACCGCGAACACCGCCCACGCCGACTGGGTCGGCAGCACCGCGAGCGGCGTGAACAGCACGGCCGCGATCGGCGGGTAGGTGAACGGCAGGTCGACCGCCCAGTCCGGCGTCGCGGCCAGGCGCTCGTACAACGGTTCGCCGGTCAGCACGGCCAGCGCCCCCGACCGGTACACCGCGCTGTCGAGCCCGAGCGGCAGCCGCAGGACCCAGGCGATCAGTCCGAAGAGGACGAACGCACCGGCGAGAAGGGCTGGCGCTGAACGGGAGGTGAGCACACCGGAACGCTAGGAGAACCAGCCGCCCGAATCGTCCTACCGAGGCGCCCACCGCGCGCGCTACCCCGGTAGCGGGAACCGCGCCGTGCTACCGGGGTAGCACGGCGAGCTGCCGCCGGATCCGGCCGGACAGTCTGGCGTTGCGGGCGCCGGACCAGGTCAGATCAGAGCCCGGATCGCCCGTTCGAAGCCGATGACGTGCTGGGAGGCGAGCTCGCCCGCCTTCTTGCCGTCGCCGTCGACGATCGCGGTCAGCAACGGCACGTGCTCGTCGACGTGACCGGCCATGCCGGACAGCCGCGGCAGGAACACGCACCAGATCCGCGTGGCCAGGTTGTCGTAGGAGATCAGGGTGTCCTCGAGGAACGGGTTGTGCACGCACCGGTAGATCGCCCGGTGCACGCCCACGTCGTCGCGCAGCAGTGCGGTGTTGTCGCCGGGCCGGGCGGCGGTCTCCAGCTGGGACCGCAGCTCGGTCAGGGCGGCCCTGTCCTGCGCAGTGGCCCGCTCGGCCGCGGCGGAGGCGGCCAGCGGCTCCAGCGTGCGGCGGACCTCGGAGATGTGCGAGAGGTCGGAGATGTTCACGTCGGTGGCGAACGTGCCGCGGCGCGGGTAGGCGACGACGAGCCGTTCCTGCTCCAGGCGCTTCAACGCCTCGCGGATCGGGGTGCGGCCGACGCCGAGCTCGGTGCGCAGCCGGTCCTCGTTGATGGGCTCGCCCGGCTTGATCTCCAGCATCACCAGGCGGTCGCGCAGCACGGCGTACGCCTGGTCGGTGAGCGAGACGGACGCGGGCTCGTCGTTGACCCGTTCGTTCATGTGTCCTACGGTAACGCACAGACTGATATACCAGTAGTCGATCAGATGACCTCGCTGGAGGCGTCGCGCATGACCAGCACGGATCAGCCACCAGGGGCGCATCTGCCCGAGCCCCCGGACTTCCTGTGGGACAACCCGGAACCCAAGGCCTCCTACGACGTCGTGGTCGTCGGTGGTGGCGGGCACGGCCTGGCCACCGCCTACTACCTGGCGAAGGTCCACGGCATCACGAACGTGGCGGTGCTGGAGAAGGGCTGGCTCGCCGGCGGCAACATGGCCCGCAACACCACGATCATCCGGTCGAACTACCTGTGGGACGAGAGCTCCGGCATCTACGAGCACTCGCTGAAGCTGTGGGAAGGCCTGGAGGACGACCTCGGCTACCCGATCCTGTTCGACCAGCGCGGCGTGCTGAACCTCGCGCACAGCCTGCAGGACGTCCGCGACAGCGTCCGCCGGGTCAACGCCAACCGGCTCAACGGCATCGACGCGGAGTGGGTGGATCCCGCCGGGGTCAAGGAGATCTGCCCGATCGTCAACACCTCGCCGGACGTGCGCCACCCGGTGCTGGGCGCGACCTACCAGCCGCGTGCGGGCATCGCGAAGCACGACCACGTGGCGTGGGGCTACGCGCGGGCCGCGCACGCGATGGGTGTCGACCTGATCCAGAACTGCGAGGTGACCGGATTGGAGACGCTGCAGGGCCGGATCACCGCGGTGCGGACTTCTCGCGGCCGGATCGCGGCGGGCAAGGTCGCGTTGTGCGCGGCCGGGCACAGCTCGGTGCTCGCGAAGATGGTCGGGCTGCGGCTGCCGCTGGCCTCACATCCGTTGCAGGCCTTGGTGTCCGAGCTGCTGGAGCCCGTGCACCCGACCGTCGTGATGTCGAACGCCGTGCACGTCTACGTGTCCCAGGCGCACAAAGGTGAGCTCGTGATGGGCGCGGGCATCGACAGCTACAACGGCTACGGCCAGCGGGGGTCGTTCCACGTCGTCGAGGAGCAGATGGCCGCGGCGCTGGAGCTGTTCCCGGTGTTCGCGCGGGCCCACCTGCTGCGGACGTGGGCGGGCATCGTCGACGTCTCGCCGGACGCCTCGCCGATCGTCGGCCTCACGCCGGTCGGTGGCCTGTACCTGAACTGCGGCTGGGGCACCGGCGGGTTCAAGGCCACGCCCGGCGTCGGCGACTGCTTCGCGCACACCGTCGCGAACGACAAACCGCACCCGTACAACGAGCCGTTCACCCTCGAGCGCTTCACCACCGGCGCCCTCGTCGACGAGCACGGCGCCGCCGCCGTGGCGCACTGAAACCAGTCCAGGGAGAGCTGACATGCAACTCATCCCGTGCCCGTGGTGCGGGCCGCGCGAGGAAGCCGAGTTCCACTACGGCGGCCAGGCCCACGTCGCCTACCCGCGGGACCCGTCGGCGCTCAGCGACGAGGAGTGGGCGCGGTACGTGTTCTTCCGGGAGAACCCGAGCGGCCCGTTCGCCGAGCGCTGGAGCCACAGCGCCGGGTGCCGCCGGTGGTTCAACGCCGTGCGCGACACCCGCACCCACGACCTGCTCGCCGTCTACCGCGCCGGTGAGCCGATGCCCGAGGTGACCGCATGACCCTCCGCACCCGCACCGGCGGCGCGATCGACCGGAACACGTTGCTGCGCTTCACGTTCAACGGCGTCGAGCACACCGGCCACCCCGGCGACACGCTGGCGTCGGCGTTGCTGGCGCACGGCGTGCACGAGATCGGCAGCAGCGTGAAGCTCGGCCGCCGGCGCGGGATCGTTGCGGCCGGGTCGGAGGACCCGACCTCGCTGGTGCAGGTCGAAGCGCCCTTCTCCGAACCGATGCTGCTCGCCACGACCGTCGAGCTCTACGACGGACTGGTCGCGCGCGGGTTGTCCGGTCAGGGCAAGCTGTCGCCGGACCCCGACCCCGCCCGCTACGACGCGAAGCACGAGCACTGCGACGTGCTGGTCGTCGGTGCCGGACCCGCCGGGCTGGTGGCGGCGCTGACCGCGGCCCGCAGTGGTGCGCGCGTGGTGCTGGTGGACGAGCAGAACCAGTCCGGTGGCGCGCTGCTGGGCGTGGAGGAGTACCTGGACGAGCGGCCTTCCGCCGAGTGGGTCGCGGACGTCGTGGCGGAGCTCAAGTCGACGCCCGGTGTGCTGGTGCTGGAGCGGACCACCGCGTTCGGGATGTACCAGGACGGGTTCGTGCTGGCGTTGCAGAAGCGCACCGACCACCTCGGGTTCGCCGCACCGGCCTCGCATGCGCGGCACCGGGTCTGGCGGATCCGGACCAGGCAGACCGTGCTCGCGACCGGCGCCCACGAACGGCCCGTGGTGTTCCCGGACAACGACCGGCCCGGGATCATGTTGGCGTCCGCGGCTCGCACGTTCCTGCACCGGTACGGCGTGCTGCCGGGTGCGCGGGCGGTCGTGCTCACCACCAACGACAGCGCGTACTGCGCGGCGATCGACCTCGCCGAGTCCGGTGTGGACATCGCACTGGTCGTGGACGCCCGCCCGGAGGCTCCCGCCCGGCTCGCGACCGAGTGCGCCGCGCGGGGCATCGAGGTCCGCGCCGGGCACGCGGTGGTGGGAACCGAGGGCACCGGCCGGGTGACGGCCGCGCGTCGCACCGCTGCACGGCTCCGCCGGCGCCGCGCTCACGGTCGCGTGCGACACGGTCCTCGTCTCCGGCGGCTGGAACCCGGTCGTCAGCCTGTTCAGCCAGGCCCGCGGCAAGCTCCGCTACGACGCCGAGCTGGGCGCCTTCGTACCGGGAGAGGAGCTCGACACCGTGCGGGTCGCGGGTTCGGCGACCGGCGAGCTCGACCTGACCGCGTGTGCGCGCCAGGGCCGGATCGCGGGGACCGAGGCGGTCATCGCGGCCGGGTTCACGCCCGGCGGCCAGGTCCCGCTGCCCGCGTCGGACTCGCGGTGCACCTCGCGTCCGGGCCTGGTGCTGTGGCGGTGCCGGGCGACGAGAACACCAGTTTCGTGGACCTGCAACGGGACTCGACGGTCGCGGACGTCCTGCGGGCGACGGGCGCCGGCCTGCGGTCGTTGGAGCACGTCAAGCGGTACACAACCATCGGCACGGCCCACGATCAGGGCAAGACGTCCGGCATGATCGCGGCCGGCATCGTCGCGGAAGCCCTCGGCGCCGAACTGGCCGAGCAACGGCCGACGACGTTCCGCCCGCCCTTCACCTCGGTGTCGTTCGCCGCGCTGGCCGGACGCAACCGCGGCGAGCTGCACGACCCGGTGCGGGTCACGGCGATCCACCCGTGGCACGTCGCGCACGGGGCGTTGTTCGAGAACGTCGGCCAGTGGAAACGGCCCTGGTACTACCCGCGGCCCGGTGAGGACCTGCACGCGGCCGTGCTCCGCGAGTGCCGGGCCGCGCGGGAGGGCGTCGCGCTGATGGACGGCTCCACACTCGGCAAGATCGACGTGCAGGGCGAGGACGCCGGCAAGTTCCTGGACATGCTCTACACCAACCTCATGAGCACGCTGAAGGTCGGCCGGATCCGCTACGGCGTCATGTGCGGCGTGGACGGCATGGTGATCGACGACGGCACCGTGATCCGGGTCGGTGAGCAGCGCTACCTCGTCACCACGACCACCGGCAACGCCGCGAAGGTCCTCGACTGGATGGAGGAGTGGCTGCAGACGGAGTGGCCGCACCTCGACGTCCACTGCGCGTCGGTGACCGAGCACTGGGCCACGGTCCCGTTGGTGGGCCCGAAGTCGCGGGCGGTGCTCGGTGCGGTCGCGCCGGACCTCGACGTGAGCACCGAGGCGTTCGAGTTCATGACCTGGCGCGACGCCGAGGTGGCCGGGGTGCCGGCGCGGGTGTGCCGGATCAGCTTCTCCGGCGAGCTCGCCTACGAGATCAACGTGACCGCCTGGCACGGGCTCGCCGTGTGGGAGGCGCTGGTGGCGGCGGGGGAGGAGCACGGGATCACGCCCTACGGCACGGAGACCATGCACGTCCTGCGCGCCGAGAAGGGCTACCCGATCATCGGCCAGGAGACCGACGCGACGGTCACGCCGCAGGACCTCGGGATGTCGTGGGCGGTGTCGAAGAAGAAGGCCGACTTCATCGGCAAGCGGTCGTTCGCCCGCGCGGAGAACCTGCGCACGGACCGCAAGCAGCTGGTCGGGCTGCTGCCCGTCGACCCGAACGTACTGCTGCCGGAGGGATCGCAGATCGTCGAGACCGACCGCCTGCCCGAACCGCCGGTGCGGATGCTCGGCCACGTCACCTCCAGCTACCCCAGCGCGGCGCTCGGCCGCACGTTCGCGCTCGCCCTGGTGCGCGCGGGCCGCGACCGCATCGGCGACACCCTGTACGTGCCGGTCGAGGACGCGCTCGTACCGGTCACCGTCACCGAGTCCGTGCTCTACGACAAGGAAGGAGCCCGTCGTGACGGCTGACCCGGTGAGCCCGCTGGCCGCCTGGACCGACCGGCTGGCCGCGCTCGCACCCGCCCTGGGCGTGCGCGAGGTGCCGTTCCGCTCCCAGCTCACGGTGCGGGTGTCCGATCCCGGCGCTATCGCGGCGATGGGTGCCGCACTCGGTGCCGCCTTCCCGGCCGTCGCGTGCACGTTCACCACCGGCACCGGCCCGTTCGGCGCCGTGGAGGTGCTCTGGCTCGGGCCGGACGAGTTCCTCGTCGTGGCCGCTCCCGACCTGCAGGTCCCGATCGAGGAGGTGTTGCGTGGCGCGCTCGGATCTTCGCGGGGGTCCGTTGTGGACACTTCGGCTCAGCGCACGACCGTGGTCCTGGAAGGGCCGCGCGGGCGGGACGTGCTGGCTCACGGATGTGCCGTGGACCTGCACCCGGCTGCGGCTCCCGTCGGCACTTGCGTGCAGACGCTGCTCGCGCGGACGGGGGTCGTGCTGCAGGTGACCGGTGCTGACCGGATCACCTTGCTGGTGCGGTCGTCCTTCGCCGAGTACCTCGCCGCATGGCTCGCCGACGCGTGCACCGAGTACGTGGCGGTGCCGTGACGGCGAGGTTCGCCCTGACCTGAGCTGCCCGAACGCGCGGGCATCGTGCACGCCGTGACCCGACGGGTGGTTCCGGGTTGAGCCGCCAGACCACGGGTATGTGCCGGGGGTGCAGACCCGGTCAACCAGGTAGGTGGCGATGAAGGTCAAGGACGTCGAGGCGCTCTCCCAGAACGACGAGGTCGGCGTGACCGGCACGTCCCTCCCAGTGGGGGACGGTGACGGGGCGTGGGACCCGGAGAAGCTGTACGCCGCGGCGCTGGCCACGTGCCTGCACCAGGCGGTGGTCCTGGCAGCCACCACCGGCGACCTCGACACCAGCGGCAGCGCCGTGCGTGCGCGGGTGACGCTGAACCACGAGAACGCCCAGGACTACAGCATCGACGCCAAGCTCTCGATCACCCTGCCCAACGTCCCCGGCGACCGCCGGGCGGACCTGCTCGACCAGGCGGTCCGGCACTGCCCGCTGGTCAACGGCTGGTCCGTCGACCTGGAAGACTGATCGCTGTTTTCACCTCGCGAACCGCGGGTAGGCAGTGTCCATGGCCGACAGCTCAGCAACCACCGTCCGCTGCCACGCCGAGCAGACCGAGGTGACGCTCCGGTCCAGGACGGTGCTCCTGGACTTCACCGGCGAGTGCCGGGTGCGGGGCACCGCGCTGTCCGACCTGCGGCTGTCCGCGGACCTGCCGGACGCCGGCGGACCCGAGGACGGCGGCACCGTCGTGCTGACCCAGGACGGGGAGCGGCTCACCGCCGTGGTGACGCAGCCGGACGGTGAGGTCCGGCTGACGAGCGAGAAGGCGGTCGGCTGGAAGGGGAGCGGGTCGCGGTTCGAGGCGGATGAGGAGTTTGTTCTGGTGCTGGAGGAGGCGCCGGACGCGCCGGTGCTGTCCGTGCGCGGCTTGAAGCTCCAGGTGGAGAACGGCTAGCCGTTGTTCTGACCGATCCGGTTCGTGTTACGGCGCACGTGCGGAGAGCGACACTCCCCAGGTGGAGCTGAAGGAGCAGTACGACTTCGCGCTGTCGTTCGCCGGACCCGACCGGGAGTTCGCGCGGCGTCTCGCCGAGGCGTTGAAGGCGAAGGAGCGCCGGGTCTTCTTCGACGAGTCCTACTAGGCCGAATTCTGGGGGAAGAACCTCTTCGAGAAGCTGCTGGACGTCTACGGCAAGAGGTCCAGCTATGTCGTGGTGGTCGTGTCGAGGCATTACCTCGACAGCGTCTGGACCAGGTGGGAGCTGCGCTCGGCGCTGGAGGCCCTGTTCGGCGGCAGGGACGACGCGGTGCTGCCGTTGCGCTGCGACGACACCGAACTGCGCGGCCTGCGCAGGAGCACCGCCTGGATCGACGTGCGGGAGAACGGCGAGACCGACGTCGAGCTGCTGACCGAGTTGCTGCTCGGCAAGCTCTCCAGCGCACCGGTGAGCCGGCGGCGAGTGCTCGCACTCGGCCTGGGCGCGGCCGCGGTGGTCACGGTGGGCACGTACCTCGGGATGCGGCTGTTCGACCGCGCGGAGCCGGGGAGCGAGCTGTGGCACAGGGGTTCGAGTCAGCCTGCTTCCCGGTCGTCAACGGCGACGACGTCGTGCTGTCGTTGCGGGACGGCGGTGTGGCCGGGCTGGGCCAGGACGACGGCGTGCAGCGCTGGCGGGCCGACCTCGGTGGCCTGGTGACCGGGCCGTGCACGGTCGTCCGCGGGTTGGTGCCGACCAGCAGGATGATGACGACGGACGCCTGACCGCGATCGAGGACGGTGGGGCCGTGCGCTGGTCGCTGGACACGGACGGCCTGCCGTCCTGCCACCGGGAGGCGCGGGACGGCAAGATCCTGGTGGGCACGAGCAGCGGCTGGGTGCTGCGCGTCGGCGAACGCTCCGGCCAGGTCGTCGAGCAGGTGCAGGTCTCCAGACAGGTCAACGACGTCGTGGAGCCGCAGGGGCTCGTCCACTCGGCGACCGGGCAGGCCCTCAGGTACGACGCCTTCACCGGTGAGCTCGGATGGCAGCACAGCTTCGACGCGCACGTGCAGGCAGGACCGGTCGTCGTACGCGGACAACTCGTCGTCTCGGACACCAGTGGAACGGTGTACTCGCTCAACGCGGAGAGCGGCGCCGTGCGGTGGACCAAGGACGTCACGACCGCGGTGCCCACCACTGCGCACTGGGCGGCGCGACCGGTGATGGGGAACAAGGCGGTCTTCGTGGGCTACGGCGACATGCAGACCTCCAGCACGAACGGCGACCTTTACGCGATCATGCGCTGACATGCCGGTCGTGACCCGTTCGCCCGGACCTCGGTACCGCCACTCTCAGCCGGCGCTCAGCACGCCGGCCTCCTCCACCGCCGCCAGCGACAGCGTCTTGTAGCCGACCTCGTCGAACAACACCATCAGCTTGTCGCCGTCCTGCTGCACCACCGTGCCGCGGCCCCACATCTCGTGCCGCACCTCGGCGTCCGGCCGGTGCTCGGTCGCCACGTCGGCGGAACCCTCGTCGGGCAGGCCGTCGTCGCACCGGTCGCAGTGACCGCACGGCTCGTCGAGCTCCTGGCCGAAGTAGCCCAGCAGGAACCGGCGGCGGCAGCCGCGGGTGCCGGCGTACTCGCGCATGACCTCGACGCGGGAACGGTCGCGGTGCAGCTGTCGTTCGGCTTCCTCCTCGACGAGCCCGACCGCCTTCGCCGGCGTCGGCCCGTCGTCCGCGTACCGCACGCCGTCCTGGGTGATCCGCACGATTTCCGCGCTCTCCAACAGGTTCACCGTGCTGGTGACCTTGCGGCGCGAGTGCTCGACGCGGTCCGTCAGCTCGGCCAGGGTGATGCCGGGCTGCTTGCGCACGAGGCCCGCCACTTCGCGCGCGCAGGCGAGGTCTGGCTTGCGGGTGGTCAGGAAGCGTTGCAGGCCCTGGTCCTCCTGGCGGTGGAAGAGCACGACCTCGGCCGGCTCGCCGTCGCGGCCGGCCCGGCCGATCTCCTGGTAGTAGGCGTCGAGCGAGCCGGGGGTGGCCGCGTGCACGACGAACCGCACGTCGGGTTTGTCGATGCCCATGCCGAACGCGGACGTGGCGGCCACGAGGTCGAGGCGGTCGGCCATGAAGTCGTCCTGCACCTGCTTGCGGTCGGCGGCTTTCATGCCCGCGTGGAACGCGGCCGCCCGCACGCCGCGAGCGGCCAGGTCGGTGGCGTAGCGCTCGGCGTCCTTGCGCGTCGCCACGTACAGCAGGCCAGGCCCGGAGCGCTCGGTCACCCACTGCGTCACGGCGCGGGTGCGGTCGTCCTCGTCGGTGCCGAAGCGCACCGCGAGGTGCAGGTTCGGGCGGTCGAACCCGGCGACGACCACCGCGGGGTCGCGCAGGCCGAGGTGCTCGACGACGTCGGTGCGGACCGGGCCGCTCGCGGTCGCGGTGAGGGCCAGGACGACCGGACGTCCCAACCGCTCGACGACGTCGCGCAGCCGCAGGTAGTCGGGCCGGAAGTCGTGGCCCCAGGACGAGACGCAGTGCGCCTCGTCCACCACGAACAACGAGGGCCTGCGCCGGTCGAGCCGGTCGAGCACCTCGGGGTTCGCGAGCTGCTCGGGGGAGAGGAACAGGTACTCCGTCGTGCCCGCCGCGAAGTCGCGCCAGGCGTCCTCGTTGGACTCCGCGGACCTCGCCGAGTTGACGGCGGCCGCGGCGGGAGCGCCCGCCGCGCGCAGGGCCGCCACCTGGTCGCGTTGCAGCGCGACCAGCGGTGAGACCACCACGGTCGGGCCGTCCAGCAGGATCGCCGGGACCTGGTAGATGGCGGACTTCCCGGCACCGGTGGGCATCACGACCAGCGCGTCCCGCCCGTCCAGCACGTGCCGCATCGCGCACAGCTGCTCCGGCCGCAGCTCGGTCCAGCCGAACACGTCCTCCGCGGTGCGCACCAGCTGTGTGGTGGTCATCCGGTGGCTCGCAGGTCGTAGCGCTGTGCCGCCCACTCGGCGAGCCGCGGCCGCAGGGCGCGGTAGACGTCCGGGTCCAGCGCCATCCCGGTGTGGGTGCTGTGCACCTCCACGCAGTCCGCCGACGGGTCCAGGCACAGCCGCCACGGCACGATCCCGTCCGACTTGGAGTAGATCGACACCGCGGGCAGCTCCGGTGGCAACGGTTCCGCGGCGGCCCGGACGTTGTCCTCGAAGCAGTCGCCGGACAGGCAGTCCGTGCTCATCAACCCCGGCACGCCGACCCGGGAGAGCTGCGCGAGCGCCTTCGCCGCCAGCAGCACCTGCGGGTGCGCGCCCATCGGGTCCAGCACCGGGCTGCCCATCATCACCAGCCCGCACACCAGGTCGGGGCGGCGCGCGGCGGCGACCCTGGCGAGTCCGCCGCCGCGGCTCTGCCCGATCAGCACCACCGGACCGCCGGTGGCCTCCGCGTGCTCGGCCAGCCGCTGCTCCACCCGGTCCACGAGCTCGGACGTGCACCCGACGGTGAACCCGGTGCTCGCGCCGGTCGGCAGATAACCGCGGTCGCGCAACCAGGTCGTGGTGAAGGTGAGGCTCAGGTCGCTCGCCCCGAACCCCGGCACCAGCACCACGCCCAGACCGGCGCCCTCGTGCGGGTTCACGTCGCGCCACACCCGGTGGCGCACCAGCCTCGGGATGGTCAGTGCGGCGACGGCGACGTGCTCGCGTGCGAGTGATCGCAGCTGTGCGGCAGGGCTCATCCGGTGTTCTCCACTCTGGTTCGGGCGTGTGCGGAGGAGTTAGCCCGGCTGGCCGCGGGCAAACGGGGACGGGCATCACGTTTTCCCCCGCTGCGGCAAAACCGGCGGAACGGTCCCGTTTGCGAACGGATTCGTTGGGTAGCTCGTAGGCCAGGACACGACTACGAGCTGAGGAGTCAGCCGTGACCGAGAACCAGATGGGTGGAGTGCGCACCGCGGCCCGGGACGAAGGTTCCCAGGTCGCGCAGCACGCCAAGGAGGCGGCCGGCGAGGTCGGTGGCACCGTGCGGGAGCAGGCGGGGCAGGTGACCCAGGAGGCCAAGAACCAGGCCAAGCACGTCGTCCACGACGTGCGGGACCGGGTCGCGGCCGAGGCGGAACAGCAGGCCAGGCGCGTTTCCGGCCAGCTGTCGAGGATCGCCGACGAGCTGAGCGAGATGGCGGGCGGCGCGTCGTCCGACTCGATGTCGGCCGGTGCGATCCAGAGCGCCGCGGACACGAGCAGGCAGGCGGCGCGGTTCCTCGACGAGCGCGGAGCGCAGGGGCTGCTCGACTCCGCGCGGGACTACGCGCGACGCAAGCCCGGCACGTTCCTGCTGGGCGCCGTCGTGGCCGGGTTCCTGGTCGGGCGAGTCGCGAAGAGCGCGACCGGCGGTGGCCAAAGCGGGTCGCAGGGCGGATCACAGGCGCAGGGCGGAGTCGTCCCGGTGACGGGGCAGCACGCGGCGACCGGGTACGCCGAGACGCCGGGTTACGCCGGCACGGGCTACGCCGGTGCGGGCTACGACGAGACGCCGGAGTTCAACGGGACGCCGGGCTACAGCCCGACGCCGGACTACGGCGCGCCGCTGACGTCGAACCCGGCGCCCGGCAGGCCCGCGTCGGGGGTGCCGCATGTCGAGCCCTGAGATCCCGCAGACCCGCACCGAGGAGTCGCTCGGTGACCTGGTCAGCGAGCTCACCGGAGACCTGTCGAAGCTGATGCGGCAGGAGCTCGAGCTCGCCAAGGCGGAGATCCGCCAGGAGGCCACCAAGGCCGGCAAGGCGACCGGGATGCTCGCCGCCGCCGGGTTCGCCGGCTACCTGACCATCGTGCTGCTGAGCTTCGCGCTGGTGTTCGCACTCGGCGCGGTCATGCCGCTGGGCTGGGCCGCGTTGATCGTCGCCGCCCTGTGGGGCATCGCCGGTGCGGTCCTCTACACCTCCGGCCGGGCCAAGCTGCGCACGGTCAACCCGAAACCCGAACGCACCGTCGAAACGCTGAAGGAGGACGTGGAATGGGCGAAACACCCGACCAAATAAGGCGCGAGATCGAAGTGACCCGCGCCGATTTGAGGGCCGACGCCAACCGGCTGGTCGACCACACGAGCCCGCGCCGCATCGCCCAACGACAGGTGCGCGGTGTGCGACGAGGACTCACCACGATGAGGGACAGGGTGATGGGCACCGCCAGCGACACCGCCTACAGCGTGCGGAACCAGGGCCAGGACGCCGGCAACGCGATTGCCGAGAAGGCCGGACAGGCGGGCCAGGCCGTGGCCGACCGCGCCGAGCAGGCGGCACACGCGGTGCAGCAGGCCCCGCAGCGCGTCGCCGAGCAGACCCAGGGCAGCCCGCTCGCGGCCGGCCTGATCGCGTTCGGCACCGGCTTGCTGCTCGCCGCCGTGCTGCCCCGCACCGCCGCCGAACAGCAAGCGGTGCAACAGCTCTCCGACACCTTCAGCGACGTGGTCGACCCGGCCAAGCAGGCGTTGTCCGAGTCGGCGCAGAGCCTCAAGGAGGACGTGCAGTCCACCGTGAGCGACGCGGCCGGTGAGGTGAAGCAGGTCGCCACCGACGCGGCGCAGACGACGGCCGGCCACGCCAAGGAAGCGGCGCAGGACGTCGGCGGCCACGCCCGTGAGTCCGGCCAGCGGGTCAGCGGCGAGGCCACCGGCCGGTGACGGGAGGAGAACGACGTGCCAGTACCCGTGGAGGACCTGAAACTGCTGCTCCAGTCACCTCGTCAAGACGCGGTGCTGGTGCACGTCGAGGGCCGCTACGTGGTGGCGGGCAGCGCCGAGCTGGGCGCTGACTCGTTGCGCGGCGCGGTGCCGGTGGTGACCAGAGCCGATGTGCTGGACCGCGCCGGCGAGTCACCGGTGACCGACCGCGCGTTGGCCGAGATTGCCGCGATGCTGGCCTCCGCGGTCGACAACCGCGGCGGCTGAGTCGTTCGCCCGGGAACAACGGTCGGATCATGTTTCACCCCGATGGGTGGCGGGTAACTGGGATCGGCGTCAAGCAGTCGGCGCCGTCCCGGTCCCGACTGCCCAGAAGGCGGCCCCCGTGCGGCACAGCTCCCTCGACCAGGCCATCCGCGACGCCCTCGCCTCGATCAGGGCCACCTCCGGCACCGACCTCGAACTCGGCGCCGAGCGGGCGCGCCGGTGCCTCGCCCACGCGGTGATGATCGCTCCGGACGCACCCCAGCAGGCGCTGGCCCACATCGCCGCCGCGGACGAACACCTCGAGTACGGCGAGCTGGCGGAAGCGCGCACGCTGCTCACCGCGGCACGGAGTTTCCTGCACAGCCGCAGGGCTGTAGTCGCCGCACGCGCATGACCAGGTGGCCGCTCTTACCCGTGGTCCTGCTGGTCGCTGGCTGCGGTGGTCTCGGACCGAGCGCCGCCGACCGGCCCAACACCCTCACGACCATGGGCTTCGGCCTGCCCGATGAACACGCCACCGCCAGGGTGGCGGTGTTCCGCGAGAAGCGGCCCGAGGTCGACCTGCGGATCAACGAGGGCGTGTTCGACGAGCAGCAGTTCCTCTCCTCCGTCGCCGCGGGCGACCCGCCGGACCTGGTGTACGCGGACCGCCGCAAGCTCGGCGGATACGCGGCCAGGGGAGCGGTGCAGGACCTGGGGTCGTGCCTGGAACGACACGACGTCGACCTCGCCGGCTACCGCGAGGCGGCGGTGCGGCAGGTGACCTACGACGGCACGGTGTACGGGGTGCCGGACTTCTTCACCGTCCGCGTGCTCATCCTCAACAACCCGGTGCTGCGCGAGAACGGCGTCGACCCGGCCACGATGTCCACAACGGACTGGACCGCGCTCGCCGAGGTCTCCGCGAAGCTCGCCCGCGCCCAGGACGGCCGGGTGCAGCGGATCGGGTTCGACCCGCGGGTGCCGGAGTTCGTCGCCATGTGGGCCAAGGCGAACGGCGCCGACCTGCTCGGCGACGAACCGCACCTGGACGACCCGCGCGTGGTCGAGGCGGTCCGGTACACCACCGACCTGGTCCGGGCGCAGGGCGGCTGGGCGGCGTTCAAGGCCTTCCGCGACACCTTCGACTCCTTCGGCGCGAAGAACGAGCTCGTCAGCGGCCAGGTGGCCGCGATGGCGATGGACTCCTGGTACGTCAACACCCTCGCGGCGAACTCACCGGACGTCGACGTCACGGTCGCGCCGCTGACCGACCGCCAGGGCAGGCCGCTCACCGAGGCCGGCGGGCAGGCGTGGGCCATCCCGAAGGGCGCCCGCCACCCGGAGCTCGCCTGCGAGCTCATCGCGACCATGACCGCGGCGGACACCTGGGTCACCGCGGCCAAGGCGCGCCGCGACGCGTTGGCGAAGAAGGGAAAACCGTACAGCGGCACGTTCACCGCGAACCGCGCCGCCGACGAGCGGATCTTCGCCGAGGTGTACGACCCGCGTGGCATCCGCGTGCTCGAACAGGGTGTGCAGGTGCTGCAGTCCGTGCAGGACAAGGCCTTCGCACTGCCGCCCAGCCCCGCGGCGAGTGACCTGGTGCGGTCGTGGGAGGCCGCCGTCTCCAGGGTGCTGTTCGGGCAGCAGACACCGCAGGAGTCGATGGCGCAGGCCCAGCGCGAGGCGGACAGGGCGCTCACCCGCGTCGGAGGCCGCTGATGACGAGCGCGCGGGAGGCGCGGGCCGGCTGGTTGTTCGTGCTGCCGTGGGTCTTCGGGTTCCTGCTGCTCACCGCCGGGCCGATGCTCTACAGCCTGTACCTGTCCTTCACCCACTACGACCTGCTCAAGCCCGCCAGGTTCACCGGCCTCACCAACTACCGGGAGATCCTCACCGACGACCGGGCCGCGACGGCGTTGTGGAACACGGTGTTCTTCACCCTGCTGCACGTGCCGCTGCAGATCGTGCTCGCCCTCGGGCTGGCCTCGCTGCTGCGCCGCGCGGGCCGGTCGGCGGGCTTCTTCCGGACCGTGCTGTTCCTGCCGACCATGACCCCGCCGGTCGCGCTCGCCGCCCTGTTCCTGTTGCTGCTCAACGGGCAGAACGGCGCGATCAACGCCGTGCTCGGCTGGTTCGGGTTCACCGGTCCGCAGTGGACGACCGACCCGGCCTGGATCAAACCGGGCCTGGTGCTTATGAGCCTGTGGACCGTCGGCAGCACCGCCGTGCTCTACCTGGCGGCGCTGACCAGGGTGCCGGGGGAGCGCTACGAGGCGGCGCGGCTCGACGGCGCTTCGCCGTGGCGGCAGTTCTGGCACATCACGCTGCCGGGCATCAGCGGCACGATCTACTTCACCCTGATCGTCAACACCATCGCGTCGCTGCAGGTCTTCACCGAGGCGTACACGATGTTCTTCGGCGCCCGCCCGTCCACACCGGCCGAGGGCGACGCCGCGTTGTTCTACGTGATCTACCTGTTCCAGGAGGCGTTCGGCTCACTGCGCATGGGATACGCCTCGGCGCTCGCGTGGGTGTTGTTCGTCGTGATCGCCGCGATCACCGCGCTGCAGGTGCGGCTGTCACGCGACTACGTGCACTACGAGGACCGGTCATGACCCGGCGGCTGCCGGTGGTGCTGGCGCTGGTCGCGGTCGGCCTGCTGTTCGCGTACCCGTTCTGGTGGCTGGTCAGCGCCTCGCTCAAGGACCGCTCGCAGGTCTTCGACAACTCCTTGCTGCCGTCGGTGTTCCGGCCGGAGAACTACGCCGAGGTGTGGCGTGCGGTGCCGTTGCTCGCGTGGGTGGGCAACAGCGTGGCGGTCGGGTTCGCGGCGGCCGCGGCGGCGACCGTGTCCAGCGCGGTGGTGGCGTTCGGCTTCGCGCGCTTCCGGTTCCGCGGCCGCAACGTCCTGTTCGGACTCGTGCTGGCCACGATGATGCTGCCCGCCGCCGTGACGATGGTGCCGGTCTACCTGGAGTGGCACGCGGTGGGCCTCGCGACGACGCAGGTCCCGCTGTGGGCGGGCAACCTCTTCGGGTCGGCCTTCTACGTGTTCCTGCTGCGCCAGTTCTTCCTCGGCCTGCCGGCGGAGGTGTTCGACGCGGCCAGGGTCGACGGCGCCGGGCCGTGGCGGCAGTTCCGGTCCATCGCACTGCCGCTGGCCAGGCCGGGGTTGATCGTCGTGTTCGTGTTCGAGCTCAAGGCCGCCTGGACGGACCTCATCCGCCCGCTGATCTACCTGCGCGAGCCGGAGCTGTACACGTTGCCGCGCGGGCTGAAGGCGGTGCTGGACCGGTTCGGCCAGGGCGGCGAGGCGCAGTGGGAGCTGGTGATGGCCGCGAGCGTGGTGGCGACCGTGCCGATGATCCTGCTGTTCCTGGTGGCCCAGCGCTACTTCGTCCGCGGCACGGTCACCCAGCGGGTCGAGGAGTGACTCACCCGTCCATGCCGCCCGCGTCCTCCGGTTCCGACTCGTCGGGGCCGCTGTGCGGGCCGCCGGGGTTCTCGTCGGCGAACGTGGGCTTGGTGTGCTCACCGCCGATGTCGGTGTCCTCCAGTTCGCTCTCGGCGGTCACCCGGTCGGGTTCGGGCGCGCGGCTGGTCATCGCCACTCCTCCTGCTAGTCGTGGTGCTCGGTGTAGGCGGAGGCCAGCAGCCGCAGGGCCGCCTCGTCCGCGTTCTGCTCGACCTCGGTGCGCAGGACCGCGACCTTCTCCTCGAACGGCACGGTGACCCGTTCCTCCGCCGGCTGCACCGGGCCGGGCACCAGCAGGAGCCCCGCCCCGTCGTCCGAGCGCACCACGCGGAACCTGCCGCGGCGCTCGGCGTCGTCGAGCAACGGGAGCTCCTCGTCGGCCAGGCGCCGTTCGTCCTCGTCGAGCCGGTCGAGCACGAACCGCCTGAGCCGTTCGGTGTTCACGCCAGGGTTGTCCATGGGGGAGGGGTAACCGCTCCGGCGCCGCGTACGCCTCGTCGCGCGGTGTTTGCACGTGATCTCAACGGGCATTCGCCGAACGACGAAAGTGAGGGCCGATGTACGCCGATGACCTGGTCCGGCCGTGGTGGGAAGCGCTCGGTGTGACGGCACCGCTGTTCGACGTGCACACGCACGTCGGCACGAACGACCCGAGCGGGTTCTCCGCGACGTTCGAGCAGCTGACCGATGCGCTGTCCGAAGTGGACGCGGGTGCCGCGGTGTTCCCGCTGACCGAGCCGGACGGCTACCGGGCCGCGAACGACGCGGTGCTCGCCGCCGTCAAGGCACAGGCCGCCGCCGCGCCGACCGCGGACTCCCGCTCACCACTCGTGGCCTTCTGCCGCGTGGCTCCCGGCGACGACGCCGCCGCCGAGGCCCGCCGCTGCGTCGAAGCCGGCGCCCGCGGCATCAAGCTGCACCCGTCCAGCGACGAGTTCGAGCTCGGCGACGACCGCCTGCACGACGTCTTCGGCCTCGCCCACGAGCTCCACCTGCCGATCGTGCTCCACGCCGGCCCCGAGGTCGACCCGTTCACCGGCACCCTCCGCGAGGTGCTGCGGCGCTACCCCGGCGCCCGGATCATCCTCGCCCACGCCGGCCTCACCGACCTGGCCTGGCTGGCCGGGACGTCCTACGACAACCTGTTCTTCGACACCTCCTGGTGGAGCCCCACCGACATCGTCGTCGCGCTCGCCACGATCCCGCCCGGACACGTGCTCTTCGGCAGCGACATCCCGTACTCCACCGCGTTGTGGGGCGCCCACGCCGCCGCCCGGTGCGCCCAGTACGTCGGCCTGGACGACGAGCAGGTCGCCGCGGTCATGGGCGGCAACGCCCGGCGGCTCGTCGACCGCCTGGAGCCAGCCGACCTCGGACCGGCGCCTGGTCACGTGCCGGTGCTGGACCCGTTGCTGGAACGGGTCTACGTCTACCTCGCGGCGGGCGTCGAGGCGACCAAGCGCGGTGAGTCGCCCGGTCAGACCCTCGACCTCGCCCAGCACAGCTGCGGCGTCCCGCGCGACCACCCGCAGCGGGAGGTCTTCGACTCGGTGCGGGAGCTGCTCGACCGCTACGAGAAGCACGCCGAGCACCTCACCACCGGCAACCAGTACGCCCCCGGCTGGGACCTGGTGACGGCCGCCGCGCTCGTCGCCCGCACGCCCGGTCCCGCACTGCCGGGGTGAACCGTCACCACAACCATCCGAACGGCCCGATGCCGTCCGCGTCCGCCGGAGCTACCTTCGCCTGACCCTGCGATCCACGAGGTCCCTGCGAAGGAGCTCCACCGTGCGACGAAGAAGACCCCCTGCTCACCGCGGCACTGGCCACAGTGGTCGCCGCGGCGGTGTTCGTCCCCGCCTCCGCCACGGCCCAGGCGGGCTGCTCCGGCACCAACGACGGTGACGTGTCCATCGGCGACAACACCACCGTCGAGTCACCGATCACCATCACCGGCTGCCCGTCGGCACCCTCGGCCACCAGCACGGTCCCGGTGAAGATCGCGCACACCTACATCGGCGACCTCGCCGTCACCCTCGTCGCCCCGGACGGTTCCACCTACCCCCTGCACAACCGTTCCGGCGGCAGCGCCGACAACATCGACCAGACCTACACCGTCAACCTGTCGGGCGAGACCTCGAACGGCACGTGGAAGCTGCGCGTCAACGACAACGCGGTCAACGACGTCGGCCGGATCGACACCTGGTCGCTCAACCTCGGCGGCTCCACCCCGGCCAACGACTTCTCCGTCGCCGTGTCGCCCGCCTCCGGTTCGGTGGCGGCGGGATCGGCGGCCACCACGACCGTGCAGACCCAGACCACGGCCGGCCAGGCGCAGACCGTTCAGCTGACCGCCACCGGTCTCCCGTCCGGTGCCACCGCGTCGTTCAGCCCGGCCTCGGTCACCACCGGCGCGAGCTCGACGCTCACGATCAGCACCACGTCGTCGGTCTCGTCCGGCACCTACCCGGTGACCGTCCGCGCGACCGGCTCCACCGCCAAGACCGCGACCTACACCCTGACGGTCACCGGTGGCACCGGCCCGCAGATCCCCGACATCGACATCGCGGCGGTCAAGCAGCACCTGACCCAGTTCTCCACCATCGCGTCCCAGAACGGCGGAAACCGGCGCTCGACCACGGCCGGCTACCGCGCGTCGGTGACGTACGTGAAGGACAAGCTCGCCGCGGCCGGGTTCACGGTGTCCGAGCAGGCCTGCACGTCCGGCTGCTCGACCGGCGCCGGCCCGAACGTGATCGCCGAGTGGCCCGGCGGCAACGCGAACAACGTCTACATGTTCGGCGCGCACCTGGACTCGGTGTCCGCGGGCGCCGGCATCAACGACAACGCGTCCGGCTCCGGTGCGTTGCTGGAGACCGCGCTCGTGCTCGCCCGCACCAGCCCGGCGATGCTGAACAAGGTCCGGTTCGCCTGGTGGACCGACGAGGAGCAGGGCCTCAACGGCTCGCGCTTCTACGTCTCGCAGCTGCCGTCCACCGAGCGCACGAAGATCAAGACCTACTTCAACTTCGACATGGTCGGCTCGACCAACGGCGGCTACTTCATCAACAACATCACCTCCGCCCAGTCGGCGCACATGAAGGCCTACTGGGACTCGCTGGGCCTGCAGCCGGAGGAGAACACCGAGGGCCGCAACCGGTCCGACGACGCGTCGTTCACCAACGCGGGCATCCCGGCCTCCGGGTACGCGATGGGCGCCAGCGCGACCAAGACGTCGGCTCAGGCGACGAAGTGGGGCGGCACGGCGGGACGTGCGTTCGACCCGTGCTACCACCAGTCCTGCGACACGACCGCCAACATCAGCGACACCCACCTCAACCGCGCGGTCGACGGCATCGCCTACACCCTGTGGAAGTCCGCGGTCGGCAGCGCGCCGAGCGCCGACTTCTCCGTCGCGGTGTCGCCGTCCTCCGGTTCGGTGGCGGCGGGCTCATCGGTGTCAGCCACCATCTCGACCCAGACGGTCAGCGGGTCGGCGCAGTCCGTCCAGCTGACCGCGTCCGGCCTGCCTTCCGGCGCAACGGCCTCGTTCACCCCGGCGTCGGTGACCACGGGTTCGAGCTCGACGCTGACGATCAGCACCACGGCGTCGGTCGCGTCCGGCACCTACCCGGTCACGATCACGGCGACCGGCACGGGCACCCGGACCGCCACGTACTCGCTGACCGTCACCGGCGGTCCCGGTGGCAGCTGCTCCGGCACCAACGGCACCGACCTCGCGATCCCCGACGCGGGCGCCGCGGTCGACAGCGACCTGGTGGTCTCCGGCTGCCCGGCGACCCCGTCCGCGTCCGCCACGGTGGCGGTGCGGATCGTGCATCCGTACGTCGGTGACCTGACGGTGTCCCTGGTCGCACCGGACGGCACGGCGTTCGCGCTGCACAACCGCAGCGGCGGCAGCGCGGACAACGTCGACCGCAGCTACACCGTCAACCTGTCCGGCGAGGCGGCGAACGGCACGTGGAAGCTCCGCGTGCGGGACGTGGCGTCGTCAGATGTCGGCACACTCGACACGTGGTCGTTGAACCTGACCCCGTAGTACTGCGAGTGGCCTCTCAGAACTCAGTCGAACTGGGCCTTCTGAGAGGCCACTTGGTCGGGCGATGATCGTCGCCATGACGACACCGCACACCGTGGCCGAACTGGACGACGAGAACACCGCGCTGGCGTTCGAGGCGATGCGGGAGCTGCGGCAGCACCTCACCTCGGCGGACGAGTTCGTGGCGGCCGTGCGGGTGCAGCGCAAGGAGGGCTACCGGCTCGTCGCCTCGTTCGACGCGGACGGTCGCGTGGTCGCCGTGGCCGGTTTCCGTCCCATGACCAATCTCTACGTGGGCTTCCACCTCTACATCGACGACCTGAGCACGCTGCCGTCCGCCCGCAGGCAGGGGCACGGGGGAGCGCTGCTGCGGTGGGTCGACGACGAGGCCCGCCGACTCGGCTGCGAGCAGGTCCACCTGGACTCGGGCACGCACCGGCACGAGGCGCACAGCCGGTACTTCTCGGCCGGGTACGTCATCCCGGCGTTCCACTTCAGCAAGAAGGTGTAGTGCTCCAGCGGAACCGCGCTCGGCACGTTTCGTTCCTCAAGCCTTCCCCAAATGAGATGCGCGTCACTCGTACGGTCCCTAACCTCGATATATGAAACTGCTGCTCTGGTTCTCGCTGGCGTGCATCTGCGCGCTCAGCGGTGACCACGCGCTCGCAGCGGTCACCATGATGCTGCTCGTGGCATGCGCGACCGACCGGGTGCGTTACTGACTCCTCGCCAGCCACCGGGCGACCGGCCTGGCTTCCGTGAGCACGGTGGCGATGCCGCACGCGAACGACGCGACGAAGCCGTTGCCGTTGATCGCGACGGTGGCGGTGCAGGTGAGCAGGGGAGCGGGCAGCACCGCGACCCGGCCGGACTGCGGGTGGCCGCCGGCCAGGATCAGCGCGAACAGATGTCCTAAAAGGACTTCCGCAGTGCATCTCCGGTGGTCGTGATCACCGCGGGAACTCGGCTCAACCGGACAGCCGTGCCGTACGTAGTCCTGGGCAGGAGCGGATGGGAGCGCTCACCTGCTCGGTACGCGGACGTCACGAGAGGTCACCACATGGGCATGCACCACAACGACCACCGCAGGACCAAGGCGATCGCGGCGGCGGTGGGCACGCTGGCGGTGGCGATCACCGCGGTGACCTTCACCTCCAGCCAGGCGGCGGACGACCAGGTCGCCGACCCCGCCAAGGCCACGGCGACGTTGCGGGACAAGGCTTCCACGCCCGGCACCGCGTGGGCGGTCGACCCGACGACCAACCGCGTGCTGGTCACGGCGGACAGCACCGTCACCGGTGCGCGCTGGGACAACCTGGTGTCCACGGTCGAGGGGATGGGTCCCGGTGTGCGGCTGGAACGCGCGCCCGGTGTCTTCCGGTTGTTCGCCGAGGGCGGTGACGCGATCTTCGCCGGTGGCAGCCGCTGCTCGCTCGGGTTCAACGTGACGACCGACGACGGCCGCCCCGGTTTCCTCACCGCGGGGCACTGCGTGGCCGGCGGCCGCCAGTTCTCGCTCTCGCCAGGTGGCCGGCCCGCCGCCACGGTGGTCGAGTCGACCTTCCCCGGCAACGGCGACTTCGCCCTGTTCACCTACGACAACCGCGCCACCGACGCCCCCGGCGAGGTCGACACCGGCAACGGCCAGCGCGTGCGGATCCGCCGCGCCGCCCAGGCCCAGGTCGGCAGGCAGGTGCAGCGGATGGGCAGCACGACCGGTCTGCGCTCGGGCCGCGTGACCGGCCTCAACGCCACCGTGAACTACCCGGAGGGCCGGGTCACCGGCCTGATCCAGACCAGCGTGTGCGCCGAGGGCGGCGACAGCGGAGGACCGCTGTTCGCCCGCAACGGTGACGCGATCGGCCTCACCTCCGGCGGCAGCGGTGACTGCCGCAGCGGTGGCGTGACGTTCTTCTCGCCCGTCACGGCGGCGCTGGCCGCGACGAACTCCCGTCTCCAGTAATCTCTATGACTTCAGTGTTGCTTGAAATCAAACCTACGAGCCCGGTGCAACCAGTCCGGTCTCGTACGCGAGCACAACCGCCTGGGCACGGTCGCGCAGCTCCAGCTTCGCGAAGATCCGCGCCACGTGCGTCTTCACCGTCGCCTCGCTCAGCGTGAGGTCGGCGGCGATCTCGGAGTTCGACCGGCCGTGCGCGACCAGTGTCAGCACCTCGCGTTCCCGCGGGGTCAGCACGGCGAGGTCGCGGTGCATGGCCGGTCCGCGCACCGCCGGGGCACCGGACGCGAACCGTTCGACCAGCCTGCGGGTGATCGACGGCGCCAGCAGGGCGTCGCCGGTCTCGACCAGCCGGACGGCCGCGACGAGGTGCTCCGGCGTGACGTCCTTGAGCAGGAACCCGCTGGCACCGGCGGCGAGGGCGGCGTAGACGTACTGGTCGAGGTCGAACGTCGTCAGCATCAGCACCCGGCAGCCGGTGGTCTCGCGGACGATCCGGCGGGTGGCCTCCAGGCCGTCCACGGTCGGCATGCGGATGTCCATCAGCACCACGTCAGGGTTGAGCTCGCGCACCGCCGTGACCGCCTCGGCGCCGTCGGCGGCCTCACCGACGACCTCGATGCCGCCGGACTTCAGGATCATCCGGAACCCGATCCGCACGAACGCCTGGTCGTCCGCGATCACCACGCGCGGCCCCGCCGGAGCCGGCCCGGTCACGGGCGGTCCAGCGGAAGCTTCGCGCGGACCCGGAACCCGCCGCCGAGCCGGCGGCGGGCGTCGAGGTCACCACCGAGCACGGCCACGCGCTCGCGCAGCCCGAGCAACCCTCGGCCCGGACCGTCCGCTGTGGAGGCTGTGGACGTTGTGGACATCCCGGAGCCGGACAGCACGCTGGGACCGGTGTTGAGCACCTCGACCCGCAGGTGGTGCTCGGCGTAGCGGACCACGACCTCGGCCTGCCGCCCGTCGCCGTGCTTGAGCGCGTTGGTGAGCGCCTCCTGGACGATCCGGTACGCGGTGAGGTCGACGCCGGAGGGCAGCGGCCGCGGCTCGCCGGAGATCCGCACCTCGACCGGCAGCCCGGCGAAGCACATCCGGTCGACCAGCGACCCGAGCCGGTCGAGCCCCGGTTGCGGTGCCAGCGGGTCCTCGTGGCCGTCGGCGGACGGCGCGAGCAGGCCGAGCATGTGCCGCAGCTCGGTCATCGTGTCGCGGCCGGCGCTCTCGACGGCGAGCAGGGCGTCCGTCGCGTCGGTCGCGCTCGTGTCGAGGACCCGGCGGGCGGCTCCGGCCTGCACCACCATCACGCTCACGTTGTGGCTCACGACGTCGTGCAGCTCCCTGGCGATCCTGGCGCGTTCGGCGTCGACGGCGGTGCGGGCGGCGGTCTCCCGTTCGCGCTCGAGCAGCCAGCCGCGTTCCTCGACCGCGCGGGCGTACGCGCGCCGGGCCGCCGCCAGCCGCACCGCGAAGAACGCGGCGGCCAGGCAGGCGACGACGGCCACCCCCAGCTCCCACACGTGCACAGCTTCCCAGAGCGCGGCTCCCGCCCGCGTCACACCGGGGATGCAGTGGCTACATCCGCGGGATGACCCCGGCGGGCAGGTTACCTCCGCGGGCTGACGTGACCGGGGCGGTGGATCAGCAGGATGGCGGCCATGCAGAACGAGGACGCCGTCGTGCGGTTGACGGACGTGCGCAAGGAGTACAGCGACTCGGTCGCGCTGGACGGGGTGTCGCTGACGGTCCGCGCCGGTGAGGCGGTCGCGGTGATGGGGCCGTCGGGCAGTGGGAAGTCGACGCTGCTGAACGTCATCGCGGGCCTGGACCGGCCGACGTCCGGGTCGGTGGTGGTGCACGGCACCGACCTCGGCGCGCTCGACGAGACCGGGCTGGCGCTGTTCCGGCGGCGGGGGATCGGGATGATCTTCCAGTTCTTCAACCTGCTCGACGACCTGTCCGCGCTGGACAACGTGGCGCTGGCCGCCCAGCTGACCGGCACGTCGGCGGGGCAGGCTCGCAGGCGCGCGCTGGAGCTGTTCGGCGAGCTGGGCATCGCGCACCGCAGGAACGTGTACCCGGCGCGGCTGAGCGGTGGGGAGCGGCAGCGAGTGGCGGTGGCGAGGGCGTTGATGAACCGGCCGGCGTTGCTGCTGGCGGACGAGCCGACGGGCGCGCTGGACACCCGTTCGGGTGAGCAGGTGATGGACCTGCTGCTGGACCTGAACCAGATCGGGCAGACGTTGTTGCTGGTCACGCACGACGAGCGGTTGGCGGCGCGGTGCGCGAGCCGGGTGGTCGAGGTCGTCGACGGCCGGATCGCGCGTGAGGAGCTGGCGCTGTGAGCGCGGTGTGGCAGGCGGCGTGGGCGGCGGTGCGCAGGCGGAAGCTGCAGACGGTCGTGATCGGGGTCGTCGTTTGTGCGGCGAGTGCGACGCTGGTGATGGCGCTGGGGTTGCTGGAGGCGTCGGCGGCGCCGTTCGAGCGGGCGTTCGCGAGTCAGCGGGGCGCGCACCTGGCGGTGGCGTACGACCCGGCGAAGGTGCCGGAGGCGTCGCTGGTGCGTGAGGGTGCGGCCGGGCCGTTCCGGCAGGCATCGGTGGACACGTCGGCGAGTGAGTTCTTCCTGGGCACGCTGACGGTGGTGGGGCGGGCTGATCCGGGTGGGCCGGTGGACCGGTGGGTGTGGCGGGGCCGGTGGGTGACCGGGCCGGGGGAGGTCGTGCTGAACCGGGTGCGGGGGAGCACCGGGCCGCTGGAACCGGGGTTCCGGTTGGCCGTGCCGGCCGGGCCGGTGCTGACGGTGGTGGGGTTCGCCCACTCGGTGACGGGGTCGGCCGACGCGTGGGTCACTCCGGCGCAGGTGGCGCAGCTGCGGCCGGACGCGGTGCAGGTGCTGTACCGGTTCGGGGCGGCGGGCACGAAGGCCGAGGTCGACGCGGGGCTGGCGGCGATGACGGCGGGGCTGCCGGCGGACGCGGTGCTCGGCACGCTCTCGCACCTGACGGTGAAGGACAAGGCGACCTCGGAACTCGGGGTGTTCGTCCCGTTCCTGCTGATCTTCGGCGTGCTCGGGGTGGCGGTGGCGGTGCTGATCGTCGCGAACGTGGTGAGCGGCGCGGTGGTGGCGGGGCTGCGGCACATCGGGATGCTCAAGGCGATCGGGTTCACGCCGAACCAGGTGATGGCGGTGTACCTCGTGCTGGTGTCGATCCCGGCGGTGGCGGGCTGCGCGGTGGGCACGGTCGCGGGCAACTTCTTCGCGAAGCCGGTCGTGCAGGACGCGGTCGACGGGTTCGGGGTCGACGAGCTGAGCTTCGCGCCGTGGGTGAACGTCGTGGCGGCGCTGGGGATGCCGGCGCTGGTGGCGCTCGCGGCCCTGGCCCGGCGCTCGGGCACGCTCGCTTCCGGCGGCGCGGGCGATCAGCGCGGGCACCACCCCGCGCACCGGCCGGGCGCTGCGGGTCCAGCGCTGGTTGAGCGGGACGGGGTTGCCGCGGTCGATGAGCCTGGGGCTCGGGATGCCGTTCGCGCGGGTCGGCCGGAGTGCGCTGACGCTCGCCTCGGTCGTGCTCGGAGTCATGACGGTGACCCTCGCGACCGGCCTGACGATGTCGGTGACGGCGTACAACGACGCGGTCCGGCCCGGCTGGAGCCACCCCGACCGGGTGGAGGTGATGGCCGGGCCGCCGTTCGGCGCGCCCGCGATGGGGATTCCGGGGGAGGAGCCGCCGTCGCCGCGGTTGAGCGACGCCGGGGACGAGGCGATGCTGCGGTCGTTGCCCGGCACGTCCGCGGTGATGGCGGTGGCGCGGCTGGAGACCGAGGTCGCCGGTGGCACGCAGAAGGCGACCGTCGTGTTCTACCGCGGTGACGTGACGGCGCTCGGCCCGCGGGTGCTGAGCGGGCGCTGGCCGGACGGGCCCGGTCAGGTGGCGGTGCCGTCGCGGTTCCTGAACCAGCGGGGGCTCGCTCTCGGTGACACCGTGAGCGTGGCCGCCCGCGGCACCCGGACGCAGCTCCGGATCGTCGGTGTGGTGCTGACCAACAACGCCGACCAGGTCTTCGCTTCCTGGTCCACTGCGGACTCCCTGGCACCGGGTGCCCGAGCCGACTCCTACCAGGTGCGGATGGCGCCGGGAACCGACCGCGCGGCCTACACCGCCGCCATCGGGTCCGGTGACCCCGGCCTGCGCGTGCTGCCACCGCGGGACGGCACGTCGTCGACCGCGGTGATCCTCGTCAGCGCGGCGGTGGTGCTGACGCTGGTGCTGGGCGCGGTCGCGGCGCTGGGCGTGTTCAACACGGTCGTGCTCAACGCCCGGGAACGCCGCCGCGACCTCGGCATGCTCAAGTCGATCGGCATGACCCCGCGCCAGGTGACCGTGCTGCTGGTGACCTCGATGGGCGCGCTGGGCGTGCTCGGGGGACTGCTCGGCGTGCCCGTCGGCATCGCCGTGCACCAGCTCGTCGTCCCCGCGATGGCCCGCGCCGGCCAGGCCGACGCCGTCGACATCCTGATGAACGTCTACCACCCGCCCGCGCTGGCCCTGCTCGCGCTCTCGGGCGTGGTCATCGCCGTGCTCGGCGCGGTCGTGCCAGCCAGGGGAGCGGCGCGGCAGTCGATCGCCACGGTCCTGCACAACGAGTAGGCCCTGCACAACGAGTAGGCCCTGCACACGAACAGAGGGGGAACCTGATGCGGTTGTTGGCTTTGTCGTTGGTCGTGGCGGGGGTTGCGGCGGTCTGCCCACCCGCTGCCGCCGACGGCGGGACGGTGGTCCGGCGGACCTCGTACGGCATCCCGCACGTCCGCGCGGCAGACCACCGGGGAGCGGGGGAGGGGCTGGGGTACGCGTTCGCGCAGGACAACGCGTGCGTGATGGCCGACATCGCGCTGACGCTGGCGGGGGAGCGGTCGCGGTGGTTCGGCCCGGGGTCGCTGGACAGCGACCTGTACCACCGGTGGGTCAACCAGTCCGGTGTCGTCGAACGCCTGCTGGGCGCGCCGGACGGGCCGTCGCGGCAGGCGCGGGAGCTGGTGCGCGGGTACGCGGCGGGGTTCAACCGGTACCTGGCCGAGGTCGGCGTGACCGGCCTGCCGGACGCGGCGTGCCGGGGCGGGATGGTGGCGATCACCGAGGTCGACGTTGGCGGCGGCGTACCAGGTCGCCGGGCTGACCGGAGCGAGTCGATGCTGGAGGCGGTGGTGGCGGCGCAACCGGCAGCGAGGTCCGGCCAGCGCTGCGGCGACCGCCCGCTTCCGTGCCGCCACGCCGCTGCCGTGCCGCGCCTCACCACCAGGCGCGGCCGACGACCGCCCGGCGAGCAACGGCTTCGCGCTCGGCCGCCACTCCACCGCGAACGGCACCGGCATGGTCCTCGGCAACCCCCACTTCGACTGGGCCGACGACTGGCGCTTCTACCAGCACCACCTCACCATCCCCGGCCGGCTCAACGTGAGCGGCGCCGGCCTGGCAGGCCTGCCGGTGGTCAACATCGGTCACAACGACCGCCTCGGCTGGACCCACACCGCCTCCGAGGCCCACACGGTCACCGCGAGCCGCCTGACCCTCGTTCCCGGTGACCCCACCAGCTACCTCGTCGACGGCCGGCCCCACCGGATGACCGCCGACCAGGTCACCGTGCAGGTCCGCCAGCCCGACGGCACCACGACCCCGGTCACCAGGACGCTCCACCGCACCCCGGACGGTCCGCTCGTCGAGGACCCCGGCCCCTTGCAGTGGACGACCACCACCGCGTACGTGCTGCGCGACGCCAACGCCGACAACCTGCGCGTCATCGACCAGTGGCTCGCGATCGCCCGCGCCCGCACGATCAAGGACCTGCACGCCGCGCTCGTCCGGCACCAAGGCCTGCCGTGGGTCAACACGCTCGCCGCCGACTCCACCGGCACCTCCTACTACAGCGACGTCCAAGTCGTCCCGCACGTCACCGACGAGCAACGCGCCCGGTGCGGTGTCGGCCCGGACCTCGGGCTGGTGATCCTCGACGGCAGCCGGTCGGACTGCGGCTGGGGCACCGACCCCGACGCGCTGGTGCCTGGCCGGTTCGGGCCGAAGCGGCTGCCGAGCCTGGTCCGCACCGACCACGTGAGCAACATGAACGACAGCCCGTGGCTCACCAACCCGGCCGCGCCGCTGACCGGGTACCCGAGCATCGTCGGTGACGTCGGCACGGAACGGTCTCCGCGCACCCGTCTCGGTCTGGACATGATCGCCGCCGGGAACTTCACACTGTCCACTGTGGGCGACTCGATGTTCGGCAACCGCAACCTCACCGCCGAACAGGGCCGTGCCGCGGTCGTGGCGATGTGCCGGGCCAACCCGACCCTGCCCGCGACCGACGGCCGGCCGGTGGACGTCCGCCGGGCCTGCGCCACCCTGGACACCTGGTCCGGCACCGGTGACACCGGCGAGCGCAGCCGGGGAGCGGTGCTGTGGCGGGCGTTCGCCGAGCGGGTCCGCCGGCCGGGGATCGTGCTGTGGAAGGTGCCGTTCGACCCGGCCGACCCCGCGCGCACGCCCCGTGACCTCAACGCCGACGACCCCGGCCTGCGGCGGGTGTTCGCCGACACCGTGCTGGCCTTCGCGGCCGCGGGCCTGCCGGTGGACGTGCCGCTCGACGCGGTCCAGCGCTACGAGGGCATCCCGGTTCACGGCTGCCGCGGCCCGGAGGGCTGCTTCAACGTGATCTCCGTGCCGGGCACACCCCGGCCGCTGGACGAGTTCGGTGCCATCCCGCACGGGACGAGCTTCGTCATGGCGGTCGAGCTCACCGCGCACGGCCCGCGGATGCGGTCCGTCCTCGTCTACGGCCAGTCCGCGAACCGGTCGTCGGTGCACCACACCGATCAGGCCCGCCTCTACGCGAGCAAGAAGTGGGTCACCGCGGCCTTCACCGAACGGGAGATCGCCGCCGACCCCGCACTGACCGTGCACCGCCTCTGACCGCAGCACGGTGTGGGGCTGCGGCTCGTCCTCACACGACGCGCAGCTCCACACCGTGCTCCGCGCAGATCGCCCTGACGTCGGCGGACGCCTCCTCGGTCACCACCACGTCGATCCGGTCCAGCGGGCACACCGTCACGAAGTCCTGCACGCCGAACTTGCTGCTGTCCACCGCGAGCACGACCCGCCGGGCCCGTTCCACCACCGCCTGCTTGACCTGTGCCTCGGCCACGTCCGCGACCGACACGCCCTCCTGGGTGAAGCCGCTCGCGCTGATGAACGCGGTGTTCACGGTGAAGCGCGCCAGCGTCTCGACCGCCACCGGCCCGACCACCGTGCCGCCCAGCGCCCGCACCGACCCGCCGAGCAACGTGTGCCGCACCTTCGGCTTGTCCGCCAATGCCGACGCCACGCCCAGCGCGTTGGTCAGCACGTTCACGTGGACCTGGTCGAGCTGGTCGGCGATGCGCTGCACGGTCGTGCCGCTGTCGAGGAAGATCGCGTCGCCGGGCCCGATCTCGGCCAGGCACGCCTTGGCGATCAGGTCCTTGGCCGCGCCGTGCAGGTCGCTGCGCGCGTCGATGGTCCGCTCGACCTGGGACTGGGTCGCGATGGCCCCGCCGTGCGTGCGGCGCAGCAGCCGCTGGTCCTCGAGCGCGCTGAGGTCCTTGCGGATCGTCGGTTCCGACACCTTCAGCACCGTGACCAGCTCGGCGATCCTGACCCGCCCCTGCGCGTTGACCATCGCGAGGATCTTCTGCTGCCGTTCCTCTGCGAACACGGGTTGCTCGGCGGACATGGCCTCGACGCTAGCAGGTTGTTTTGGAGTCAACGACGTGGTTGGCGAGGAGGCCTGTCCGCACGGCCGCGGCGTCCTGCTCGGACACGTCCTGGACGATCACCGGCACCGGGGGCATCCGGTCCAGCAGGCGCCACAGCAGTTGTCGGTCGAGCGTGTCGAAGTCCTTGGCGTGCACGGACACCACGCGCGGCCCGAGCAGATCGGCCGCCTCGGTGAGCACGTCCGCCTGCGGTGCGCCGGGGGAGAGGAGGTTCGCCGCGTCGAACACGATGCCCACCGGGGCGTCATCGCCGAGCTCCGCCAGCAACCGGGCGGCCGCATGTGCGTCGCTCACGACGTTGCCCGCTTCGGGCTCGACTCCGAGCACGACACCGGCCGCGTCCGCCGCCACCAGCAACGGTTCCAGCGTCGCCCGCAGGTCTCGCCACGCCAGCGCACCGGAGTTGTCCGGATGGGCGCGCCACATGTCCGTGCGGTCCCGTGTTCCCGTGCACAGCGTCACGACGTCGGCCCCGAGCAGCGGTGCCGAGCCGATCAACCGCACCGCGTCGCGCACGTCGTCAGCACCGGGCTCCAGCGCGTTGAACGTCGCCGACACACTGGGAATCCGCAGTCCGTCGGCGGCAAAAGCCCTGCGCAGGTCCGAGAACACCGCGCTGTCCACTCCGGAAGCGAGCGTCGGCAGCCCGATCGCCCTGAAGTTCCAGTGCGCACACGCGTACCCGGCCGCACGCACGGCCGCGGACACCTCGGCAGGCCGCGCCCGGACGAAGGTGCGGGCGAAGATTCCCAGCCGGGTGGCAAGTCCGCTCACAGCTCCACCTCCGCCCCGCTCACGACCGACCGCTCCACCGCCGTGATCAGCCGCACCGCCTCCAGCCCGTCCGTCGCATCCGGACTGACCGCGACATCTCCCCGCACGGCTCGCGCGAACGCCTCGGCCTGCCGCTCGTACGCGTCCGTGTCGGCGAAGACCGGGACCGTCACCGCGCCGTCGCAATAGGCCCGCACGTCCGAGGCCCGCCGGAAGAACGGGAAGTGCGTGCGCACCTCCACCTGCCCGGACGCGCCGAACACCTCGATCCCCTCGGCGCCGTCGCCGGCCACGTCGACCGTGATCGTCGCCGTGCCGACCGCTCCGGACGCGAGCGTCAGCAGCACGCTCCACGAGTGGTCGCGCCCGAACCCGCGGTGCTTCGCCGTCACCGCCCGCACGTCACCGAGCAGGAACCGCACGGTGTCGAACACGTGCGCGCCGTGCGTCGCCAACAGGTACCGCTCCCGATCGGCCTTGAACGCGCTCTCGGCGTCCCGCCGCGCGTCGTCGGCGAAGACCTTCGGGAACAACGTCGCCTCGACGCCCGGCCGGGTGCTGCCGATGCGGTACCAGGCGTGGAACGCCCTGATCTCACCGAGCCGCGAGCCCACGAACCGGTGCGCGAACTCAAGCCCGGGGTCGTGTCGTTTCATCGCGCCGACCTGCAGCGTGAGCCCGGTCGCGCGCACCCGTGCGACCAGCTGCTCGCACTCCTTCACGGTCGCGGCCAGTGGTTTCTCCACGAGCACGTGCTTGCCGGCTGCCAGTGCCGCATCGGCGAGGTCGAAGTGGAACCGGTCCGGTGCCGCGACCAGCACGGCCTCCACCGACGGGTCCGCGAGCAGGTTGGCGGCGTCGGTGTGCACGGTGCTGATGTGGTAGCGGCGGGCCACCGCGCCGGCCACCGCGGCGTCCGGGTCGCACACCGCCAGCAGGTCCACGCCGTCGGCCTTCTCCAGCGCGGGCAGGTGGGCGACCTGGGCGATCCGGCCGCAGCCGATCAGCCCCAGCCGTACCGGACTCTTCACGGTTGCCGATTCCTTCCGTTCAAATCGCCAAAGGTGATAAAACGAAAGCAAAGCGAAGTTATCGAAGGGTCCGCCTGGGGGCAAGGAAGGACGTCGGATGACCTCGAACCTCGCGCTGGGTGTCGACGTGGGCGGAACCAAGATCGCCTTCGGCCTGGTCCGGCCGGACGGCACGACGAGAGCGGTCGAGGTCCACGCCGTGATCGGGCGCGGTGACGCCGTGGTCGACCAGCTCGTCGCCATCGCCAGGACGTCGCTGGACCTGCACGAGATCTCCCACCTCGGCATCTGCGTCCCCGGACCGGTCGACACGGCCGCGGGTGCCGTGCTGTCCGCGGTGAACCTCGGCTGGCGCGACCTCCCGCTGGCCGACCGGCTGCGCACCGCGCTCGGCTGTGAGGTGCGGCTGAGCAACGACGGGCACGCGGCGGCGTGGGCGGAACACCGCTTCGGCGCGGGCAGGGGCCGTGACACCACCGCGGTGACCGTCGGCACCGGCATCGGCGGCGGCACGGTGGTCGGCGGCTCGTCCCCCCGCGACTCGGCGGCGAATGGGGCCACCTGCCGCTCGTCGTCGGCCGCCCTGCGAGTGCGGCGCGACCGGGTGCTGGGAGCAGTACGCGAGCGGCCCGGCACTGGTCGCCGAAGCACGCCGGCACTGGACTCCCGCGCGACGTCCGGCGAACAGGTGCTGGCCGCGGCGGAGTGCGGTGACCGCCGCGCCGCCGAGGTCGTCGCGACCGTCAGCGGCCACCTCGCCCACGGCCTGACGATCCTCGGCGCCTGCCTCGACCCAGCGGAGGTGGTCCTGGGCGGCGGCCTCGGCTGCGACCCGCGACTGGTCAAGCACGTCCGGCACGCGCTCGCGGAGTTCGGCACGCACGTGATCCGCGCCCAGGTCGCCGTCACCCCCGCCGAGCTCGGCGCACGGGCCGGCCTGGTCGGCGCCGCGGACCTGGCGAGGGGTCAGGCCGTGTCCTGCGGGTCACGTCCGCGGCAGTCGCGGCCCTCGCCCGTGACCCTCGGTCGAACGGACTCGCAGGACACGGCCTAGGCGCCGATCGTCGACGTGTCGATCACGAACCGGTACCGCACGTCACCGGCCCGCACCCGCTCGAACGCCGCGTTGACCTCGTCCGCGGCGATCACCTCGACGTCCGCGCCGATCCCGTGCAGCGCGCAGAAGTCCAGCATCTCCTGCGTCTCGGCCATGCCGCCGATCTGCGAGCCCGCGAGCGACACCCGGCCGCGCAGCAGCGAGAACACGCTGACCGCGAGCGGCTCGTCGGTGATGCCCAGGTTGACCATCGTGCCGCCGTTGGCCAGCAACCCCAGGTGCTTGTCCACATCGGACAGACCGGACACCGTGCACACGATCAGGTCGAACGTGCCGGCCAGCCGGTCGAACGTCGCCGGGTCCTCGGTCGCGTGGAAGTGGTCGGCCCCGAGCCGCCGGGCGTCCTCCTGCTTGCGCGTGGTGCGCGACAGCACGGTCACCTCGGCGCCCATCGCGTGCGCGAGCTTCACCGCCAGATGGCCGAGCCCGCCCAGCCCGAGCACCGCGACCTTCTTGCCGGGCCCGACGTCCCAGTGCTTCAACGGCGAGTACGTCGTGATGCCCGCGCACAGCAACGGCGCGGCTTCCTGCAGCGGCACCGAGTCCGGGATCCGCAGCACGAAGTGCTCGTCGGTCACGATGTGCGTGGAGTACCCGCCCTGGGTGCGCTCGCCGCCCCGGTGGCCGTCCACATCGGAGTAGGTCTCCACCGAACCCGCGCAGTACTGCTCCAGCCCCTGCGCGCACTTGTCGCACGACCGGCACGAGTTCACGATCACGCCGACACCGACGCGGTCGCCCACCGCGTGCCGGGTCACCTCCGCGCCGACCTCGGTGACGACACCGGCGATCTCGTGTCCCGGCACCATCGGGAACAGGCCGTTGCCCCAGTCGCCCTGCACCTGGTGGACGTCGGAATGGCACACACCGCAGTACTGGACCGCGATCGCGACGTCTCGCGGACCGAGCTCGCGCCGCGTGATCGTCGTCGGCGCCAACGCGGAACCCGCCGACTGCGCGGCCAGAGCGGCGACCGCGCTCCCGGACGGGACCTCGTCGGTCAGCGCGCCCTCGACGACCTCCGCGGGACCGGCCAGCCCGCTCACCACGTCCGCCGCGGCCCGCAGCAGCACCCGCGCGATCATCGGCTCGATCGCCCCGGCCAGGTGCGGCACGCTGGTGCGGAACGCCACCCGGTGCACCACCCGGCTGCCGGTGCCGTCCGGCACGACCTCCCACGACCCGCCGAAGTCCACGAAGTCACCGCTGACCTGGGAGAACCGCACCACCCGCGCGTCCGGGTCGGCCTCGGTCCGCTGCGTCCAGCGCGCCAGCCCGGAGCGGAACCGCAGCACGTACCGGTCGCCTTCCTCCGACGGCGCCACCGACTCGATGTCCGCGGCGGCGTCGGCGAACCGGGCGGGCTGCCGCAGCTGCTCGAACACCTCGTCCGCGGGCCTCGGCGTGCGCAGGACGACGCTGTGCTCGTTCTTCACCGTGCACCTCCCCGGTTGATGTTCACGCCCTGCAGGTGCGTGGTGCGCAACATCAGGTAGTTGGCCTCGCCGAACACTCCGCCGGTCAGCCCGGTGCCGCCGTGCGTCGGCAGGAACGGCCGGAACGCCGAGTGCGAGTCGTTGACGTTCACGACCCCGCCGTTGGTCACACCGGCCGCGACCGCCGCGACCAGCTCCTCGTCCTGCACCCAGAACGAGTTGCGCAGCCCGTAGCGGTTGGCGTTGACGAACCGCAGCACCTCGTCGAACAACCCGTCGTGCTCCTCGGGCACCACGACCGGCAGCAGCGGCGAGAACGTCTCCTCCCGCACGGCCGGCATGTCCCGCGCCCGGTCCAGCCCGTCGATCCGCAGCACCGCGGGCTCGACGAAGAAACCGGTGTCCGACGGTGATCCGTCCACTTCGAGACGCCGCCCGCCGTGCAGCAGTTCCGCACCCCGGCGCACCGCGTCGGCGATGTCGGCGAAGTACGCCTGCGCCATCAGCACCGGCGTCAGCACCACCCCCGGCTCGTCCGGGTAACCCGGCTTGGTCGCGGCGGCCGCGGTCACCAGCCGGTCCAGCAGCGCGTCCGCGATCGCCGGGTGCGCGATGACGTGGTTGGGGATGTTGCAGATCTGCCCGGACTGCCGGAAGTTCTCGGTGATCGCCGCGGCGGCCGCGTCCAGGTCGGCATCCGCCCAGACGACCACGCAGTCGTTGCCGGCGAGCTCCAGCACCGGCTTCTTGCCGGCGGCGATGGCGTCCCGTTCGAACTGCAGGCCCTTGGCGCTGCCGCCGACGTAGACGATGTCGTTGACGTGCGGGCTCTTCAGCCAGAGGTCGGTCATCGGCGGTCCGCACAGGATGTTCAGCACCCCGGTGGGCGCGCCGGCGTCCTCCAGCACCGGCACGACGACCTCGCGCAGCGCGTGGGTGGTGGCCAGCGGCACGCCGCGGGGAGCCCGGACCACCACGGCGTTGCCCGCGAGCAACGCCGTCGCGCCGAACAGGGCGTTGGGCGTCGAGGCGTTCTGCGGCGGGTTCACGCACACCACCCCGTCCGGCACCCGCCGGACCACCGCGTGCCCGCCGCAGCCGCGGTGCTTGGTGGTCTGCATCTGGGTCGCGCACCAGGTCAGCGTCTCGGCGCTGAAGTCCGCCCGCCAGTACTCGTCCAGCGTCGGCCCGGCCAGGTCGCGCGGCTGCCCCTCGGCGACCAGCAGCTCCACGATGTCGTCGCGCTTCTCGCGCAGCCGTTCCCCGATCCGCACCCCGATCTCCAGCCGGTCGCGCAACGGCACCCGCGCCCACTCCGGTGCCGCCCGCGCGGCGGCCTCCAGCGCGTCGTTCGCCATCCGGTCGTCGGCCAGCGCACACCCACCGACCACGGCCGGACCTGCCGTGCGCGGATCGACGATCCCGGCGTCGAGGTCGCGCTTCAACGCCAGCGCCGGCATCGTGTCCTCCAGCACCGCCCGCGCCGACACGGTGTGCACGTACCGGCCCTCGGGGTGCTCGACGTCCTTGCCGTCGATGTAGGCCGGGTACATCAGCAGGTCGTTCATGTCATCACCTCTCCTCGCACGTGCGCCGCGATCTCGGCCGCCTGCGTCCGGATCTCCGGCACGGCGGTGCTCTCGAACTCCTCACCCCGGCGCAGCGCACCGAGCGTGAACACCCGCCGCGCCCGGCCCCACCGGTCCAGCAGGCGGCCGTCCTCGCCGGTCCGCACGCCGAGCCCGGTCGGGTCCGGCCGCGCGGTGCCGTCGGTGATGAGCTCGCGCACCAGCGGCCCGCCCTGGCCGAAGCCGGTCGCGTTGACCAGCCACCCCACCCGCAGCGTCCGGCCACCGCTGAGGCCGACCTCGAACCCGTCGTCATCCGGTTCGATGGCCACGACACGGCCGCGGTGCAGCTCAAGCCGACCCTCGTCGATCAGCGCGCGCACCTGCTCGTGAGTGGCGGGCGCCGCCCGGTGCCGGTGCACGTTCCAGTAGTGGTGCACCCGTTCGAGGAACCGCCGCCGCTCGGACACGTCCAGCTGCCGCCACAACCGCCGGGTGTGCGGCCGCAGGTGGTCCACGAAGTCGCGCCACCGGTCGGGGTCGGCCGACAGGCACCTCCGCGCGAACCTCAGCAGGTCGCTGAGCGAGTCGATCCGCTCCGGCGGGTCGGGGAACGCGGACGGGGTGGTGCGCTTGCGGTGGGGCTGTGGCAGCAGGCCGTGCCGGGACACGGCGTGGACGGGCGAACCGGGGGCGAGGGTGACCGCGAGGTCCATCATGGACAGACCGGTCCCGAGGACCAGCACCGGTGCCCCGTCGTCGATCCGCAGCGGTCCCGCCCACGGGTCGCGGACGTAGCGGGGTGACCCGTCCGGCAGCAGCTCGGCCAGTGGGTCGCCGCCACCCACGCCCGGTGCCAGCACGGCGAAGTCGGCCTCCAGCGGACCGGTCCGCGCGAGCTCCACGACCACGTGGTCGTCGCCGGTGGTGAGGCCGGTCGCGGTGTCCGCGACGTGCCGCACCACCGCGCGTTCCTCCTCACCCCGCAACGTCTCCGCCAGGTACCGCCCGTACTCCCGGCGCGGCCCGAACGCCCCGTCGTCGGCCCCGCTCCACCGCACGAAGTGCCCCGGATCGTCGTCCAGCGCGCTCATCTTCTCCGCGACGGTGTTCAGCAGGTGCGCGGGATCCCCGGTCCGGTACGCCCTGCCCGGCCCGAACTCGCCGCTGCGGTCCACCAGCACCAGCTCGAGCGGCACGCCGGAGCGCAGCAGGTGGATCGCGGCCAGGGTGCCGCTCGCGCCGGCGCCGATGACGACGACCCGGACCCGCTCAGCCATCACCGGTCACCGCGGACAGCGTGTCGCCGACCTGGCCGGCCGCGAGCGTGTCGCCGCCGTCGGGGTTGATCAGCAGGAACGCCCCGGTGGCCACGCAGTCGGTGTAGGTGTCGAACGGCAGCGCGTCGGCGACCTCCAGGCGGACCTGGCCGATGTCGTTGAGCTCCAGGCACTCGGGGTCGCGCTCCAGCACCAGCTGCTGCTCGTCGAACCGCGCGTTCAGGCTCGGCACCCGGCACTTCGTCACGCGCGTGCCGTGCTTGAGCAGCACCCGCGCACCGGGCCGCAGCGGTTCCTCCGCGAGCCAGCACACCGTCGCGGTGACCTCGGCGGCCAGCTCCGGCACCCGGTCGGCGGCGGCGATCAGGTCTCCCCGGCTCACCGGCAGGTCGTCGGCCAGCGTCAGCGCCACCGGCTGTCCGGCGGTCGCCTCGTCGACCGGCCCGTCCGGCGTGCCGACCTCGGTCACCGTCGACCGCGCACCCGCCGGCAGCACCACGACCTCGTCACCCGGCCGCACCGAGCCCGCCGCGACCTGCCCGGCATAGGCGCGGTAGTCGGTGTCGCGCAGCACGTACTGCACCGGCACCCGCAGGCCGACGTCGCAGCCGCGTTCGTCGGGCCGCACGGTCTCCAGGTGCTCCAGCAGCGTCGGCCCGTCGTACCAGGGCGTGCGGTCGGAGCGGGACACCACGTTGTCACCGGCCAGCGCCGACATCGGCACCGTCGTGATCTGGTCGGACCGGAAGCCGAGCGACTCGGCGTGGGAGACGAACTCGTCCCTGACCGACTCGTAGGTCGCCTGGTCGAAGTCGACGAGGTCGAGCTTGTTGACCGCCAGCGTGATACCGGGAACGCCGAGCATCGCCATCACGGCCAGATGCCGGCGCGTCTGCTCCAGCACACCCTTGCGCGCGTCGGTCAGCAACACCGCGTGGTCCGCGGTCGACGCACCGGTCACCGTGTTGCGCAGGTAGTGCACATGGCCCGGTGTGTCGGCGAGGACGAACGTGCGCTTGGCCGTGGCGAAGTAGCGGTAGGCCACGTCGATCGTGATGCCCTGCTCCCGCTCCGCGCGCAGGCCGTCCACCAGCAGCGACAGGTCCGGGTTGTCGAGCCCCCGTTCCTCGCTGCTGCGCAGCACCGCGTCGATCTGGTCGCTGAGCACGGACTTGGTGTCGTAGAGCAGCCGGCCGACCAAAGTGGACTTGCCGTCGTCCACGCTGCCCGCGGTCACCAGTCGCAACAGGTCGGACGTCATCAGAAGTACCCCTCCCGCTTGCGGTCCTCCATGGCGGCCTCCGACATGCGGTCGTCGGCCCTGCTGGCGCCGCGCTCGGTGAGCCGGCTGGCCTTGATCTCGGCGATGATGTCGGCGACCGTGGCGGCGTCGGACTCGACGGCACCGGTGCACGAACCGTCGCCGACGGTCCGGTAGCGCACGGTCTTCTCGACCGTCTCCTCGTCGTCGCCCGGACCACCCCACTGGCCCGCGGTCAGCCACATGCCGTCCCGCAGGTACACCTCACGCTGGTGCGCGAAGTACAGCGACGGCAGCTCGATGTCACGCGCCTCGACGTAGCGCCACACGTCCAGCTCGGTCCAGTTCGAGATCGGGAACACCCGCACGTGCTCGCCGGGGGAGTGCATGCCGTTGTAGAGGTTCCACAGCTCGACGCGCTGCCGGCGCGGGTCCCACCGGCCGAAGCTGTCGCGGACGCTGAAGATCCTCTCCTTGGCGCGAGAGCGTTCCTCGTCGCGCCGGCCGCCGCCGATCACCGCGTCGAACTTCTCGTCGGTGATCGTGTCCAGCAACGGCACGGTCTGCAGCGGGTTGCGCATCCCGTCCTGCCGCTCCTGCACGGCACCGCGGTCGATCCAGTCCTGCACCTCGGCCACGTGCAGCCGCAACCCGAACCGCTCCACGATGTCGTCGCGGAACTGCAGCACCTCGGGGAAGTTGTGGCCGGTGTCGACGTGCACGAGCGTGAACGGCGGGGCCACCGGCGCGAACGCCCGCACCGCGAGGTGCACCAGCACCGTGGAGTCCTTGCCGCCGGAGAACAACAGCGCGGGCCGGTCGAACTCGCCGGCGACCTCCCGCAGGACGTGGATCGCCTCCGCCTCCAGCTGCTCGATGCCGGTCACGGCCTTTTCCTTGGCAGGAGCGCTCATCGCAACACCACCTCCCGGATGTCCTGTTCACGTCGTTCGGCTTCGCAGCGCTCCAGCGCGCGTTCGATCATCTGCACGCTCTCCTCGACGCTGAGCGAGGCGGTGTCCACCAGGACCTCGGGCGACACCGGCGCCTCGTAGACGTCGCTCACCCCGGTCATCGCCTCGACCTGCCCGGTCTCGGCCTTGGCGTACAGGCCTTTCACGTCCCGCTCGGCACACACGTCCACCGGCGCGTCGACGTAGACCTCGACGAACGTGAGCCCCGCTTCCTCGTGCCGGGCCCGCACCTCGTCGCGCACCTCGCGGAACGGCGCGATCACCGACACCACGGACAGCACGCCGTGCGAGGCGAGCATCGCGGCCAGCTTGCCGATGCGGCGGATGTTCTCGGTGCGGTCGTGCTTGCTGAACCCCAGCTCGGGGAAGAAGTCCCCGCGGACGGCGTCACCGTCCAGGTGCTGCACGGGACGCCGCTCCCGCAGCCGGTCGACCAGCTCCCGGCCCAGTGTCGACTTGCCCGAGCTGGGCAGCCCGGTCAGCCACAACGTGGTGGTCACGTGGTTCCTCCTGTCTTGATCGTCGTTGCGATGGGTGCGTCCGGTCTCATGCCGTACGCGGCTCGGCCCGGCGAGGTCCGCGGCGCGGCTCACGGTGCGTGCTCGCGGCCCAGCAGCTCCCGCGCCACCACCAACTTGGTGGCGTTCTCGGTGCCGTCCGCGATCTCCTGCCCGATGGCGTCCCGCACCCGCCTGCTCACCGGGTGGTCGTCACTCCACCCCCGGTGCCCGAGCGTCAGCAGCGCCTGGTGCGCGGCGTCGACACCGACCCGCGGTGCCCACCACTTCGCCATGTTCGCCTCGGTGCGGTGGTCGAGCCCGGCGTCCGCGCGCCACAACGCCTCGAAGGCGAGCAGCCGGGCCGCGTGCACCCGTGTGACGTGCTCGACCAACGGGAACGCCACGCCCTGGTGCTTGCCGATGACCTGACCGAACGACTCCCGCTCACGGGCGTATGCCAGCGCGTCGTCCAATGCGGCCTGTGCGTTCGCCACGGCCAGCACAGCGATCAGCGCGCGGGAGTGGTCGAAGCCGCGCATCACACCGCTGAAGCCCTCGCCGACCCCGCCGACGATCTCGTCGTCGGCGGCCCGCACGCCGTCGAACCGCAGCGTGGCCCGGCCACCGGCGCGGACACCGAGGTCGTCGAGTCGTTCCCTGGTGATGCCGTCGCGGTTGAGCGGCAGGAAGAACGCCGTCACCCCGCGGGCGCCGTCGTCGCCGGTGCGCGCGAACACCAGGCCGTGGGTGGCGTGCATCCCGAGCATGATCGACGTCTTGGTGCCGGTGAGCACCCAGCCGTCACCGTCGCGGTCGGCGCGCAGCTCGATCGCGGCCGCGTCCGTGCCGTGCTCGGGTTCGGTGAGCACCAGCGCCACCACCGAGTCGCCCGCCGCCACCGCCGGCAGCCACCGCTGCTGCTGCTCCGCGGTCCCGCTGCGGCCGATGATCCCGCCGATCAGCGCCGCGTTGAGCACCGGGTAGCACGCCGTGGCCTCGGCCCGCGCCAGCTGCTCCACCGCGATGCCGACCTCGACCGCGCCGAGCCCGCGGCCGCCGTGTTCCTCGGCGATGGCCAGACCGGTCAGGCCCGCCCGGCCGAGCTCGGCGAAGAAACCGGACCAGAACGTGCGCTCGCGGTCGTCCGACGCCGCGTGCCCGGCGATCGTGTCGTCGGCGAACGCGCGCACCTTGTCCGCCAGCGCCTGCTGTTCGTCGGTGAACGAGAAGTCCATCGAACCCGCCCCCTCAGACCAGCTGCTCGCGCAGCTTGAACTTCTGGACCTTGCCGCTGGGCGTCGTCGGCAGCTCGCCCACGTGCTCGACGCGCTCGGGCCAGTACTGCTTGGCCATCCCGAGCCCGTCCAGGTGCTCGCGCAACGCCGGCAGCTCCGGCGGCGTGCCCTGCGGCACGATCACCGCGCACGCCCGCTCGCCGAGCCGGTCGTCCGGGTAGGCGACCACCGCCACGTCCTTGATGTCCGGGTGCCGCAGCAACGCCGCCTCGACCTCCACCACGGGCACCTTCTCGCCACCGCGCGAGATCACGTCCTTCTCCCGCCCGGCGATCCGGATGCCGCCGTGGCCGTCGGACCGGGCCAGGTCACCGGTGTCGAACCAGCCGTCGGCGGTGAGGTTGTCCTCGTACACCTCCGGCCGCCGGAAGTACCCCAGGCACTGCGTCGCACCCCGGACCTGCAGCCGTCCCGTCTCACCCGGCGCGACCTCGGCGCCGTCCTCGCCGACGATGCGGACCTCCATGCCGGGCACCGGCGAACCGTCGCTCTCGGCGGCCCGCATCTCCGGGTCCTCCGGCCGCGTGATGGTCGGCGCGCCGTTCTCCGTCATGCCCCACAACGCGTACAGCCGGCACCCGAGCACGTCGCGCGCCTGCTCGACCAGCACCGGCGGGATCGGCGCGCTGCCGGTGGCGAACGTGTGCAGGCTCGACAGGTCGCGTCCCTCCGCGCGCTGGCGGTCGATCAGGTCGACCAGGAACGGCGGCGCGCCCATGAAGAACGTGACCTTCTCCTCCTCCAGGACCCGCAGCATCAGGTCCGCGTCCCAGTTGTCGATGTGCACGCAGGTCGCGCCCAGCAGCAGCGGCATCGTGAAGTTCCACGTCCACCCGGCGTTGTGGGTGGTGGGGGAGCCCATCGCGGTGACCTCGTCGTCGCGCAGGTGCAGCGCGTCGATCTGCATGCGGTTGGTGGCGTGCAACGTGTTGTGGCTGTGCATGACGCCCTTGGGCTCACCGGTGGTGCCCGAGGTGAACATGACGTAGGCCAGGTCGTCCGGCTTCGCCTCACGGCCCTCGATGTCACCGAACACGGCGCCCTCGGTGCCGGGCTCGCCCAGCAGCGCCGTGTCGAAGTCCCGTGCGCCACCCAGATCCGCGGTCGAGCCGGCGACGCCGACCAGGACACGTTCCCTGATCGACGCCACCTCGCGGGCGACCTCCTCGCTCAGCTGTGCGTGCGAGAAGCCGCGGTGCTCGACGGGTCCGATGTAGACAGGGCTCTTCGTCAACTCGGTCATGAACGTGAGCTCGCGCTTGCGCATGATCGGCAGCACCGGACCGGCCACCGCTCCGATCCGGGCGCACGCCAGCGTGGTCGCCAGCAGCTGCCACGAGTTCGGCAGCTGCAACGTCACCACGTCACCGCGCTCGACCCCCAGCCCGGCCAGGCCGGCCGCGATCCGGTCGACCCGGCGTTCCAGCTCGGCGTAGGTCAGCGTCTCGGTGTCACGGCCGTCGGTGTGCCACACGACGACCGCGCGCCGGTCGGGGTGCTCGCGCGCGGCGCGGCGCAGGTCGTCGACGAGCGTCTCGTCGGTGCGCCACCACCCCCGGGCGCGGTAGGTCTCGGCCAGGTCCATCGATCTCACTCCTGTCGAAGGTTCGTGGTCACACCGGTGCGCGCGTGTTGCCGCCGTCGACCAGCAGCAGCGCGCCCGTCACGAAGGCGGCCTGCCGGGAGGCGAGGAACGCGGCCAGTGCGCCGAAGTCGTCCGGGTCGCCGACCCTGCCCAGCGGCACCTCGGCGGCCGCGGCGGAGGTGTCCTCGCCGGACGGTCCGCGCAGGGCGGTCGTGTCGTGGTAGCCGGGTGCGAGGACGTTGACGGTCGTGCCGCTGTCACCGAAGGCGTGCACCAGGTTCCGCGCGTAGGACAGCAGCCCCTGGCGGGCCACCCCGGACAGCACGTTGTGCGGCATCGGCTGGCGCACCGCCTCCGAGGTGATCATCAGCACCCGGCCGCCCGGCCGCAGGTGCGGTGTCGCGGCCTTCACCAGCGCCACGTGCGGGATGAGCGCGGTGTCGACGGCCCGGCGGTAGTCCTCCGGCCCGAAGTCCGCGACCGGTCCCTGCACCACTCCGCCGGTGTGGCTCACGACGACGTCGATCCCGCCGAACTCGGCCACGGTGCCGTCCACCCAGCGCTGCACCGCGCCGTCGATGCTGACGTCGGCGATCTGGCTGTGCACCCGGCCACCGCCCAGCGCCTCCAGCTTGCCGTGCGCCTCGGCGAGCCGGTCCCGTTCCCGGCCGCAGATCGACACGTCCGCGCCCTCCGACACCAGGGCGCGGGCGACGCCGAGGCCGAGTCCGCTGCTGGCGCAGGCCACCATCGCGACCTTGCCGTCGAGTCCGAGGTCCATCAGCCCTCCCTCTCCGCGCGCACCGGGTAGCCGTAGCGCAGCAGCTGCGGTGCCGAGGCGGCCGTCGTGAGCGCCCGCGGCTTCCACTCCAGCTCGGTGCGCCACTTCGCGTTGTCCCTGATCAGAACGCGGCCGTGGTGGAAGCGGTCCGGGTTGCCGGTGACCGTGTGGTTCACGCCCAGCTCGACCGTGCGGTCGGCCGCGACGGGCACCTGGCCCGGCATGCCGGCGAACGCCATCACCTCGCCGATCACCTCGTCCGGGCGGGCGGAGAAGTCCTCGTGCCGCACCCGCAGGTAGCGGTCGCGGCCGGCCAGCGCGAGCAGGTCGGAGGCGGCGTTGACCGCGCTCCAGTACCCGGTGCTGCGGGCCGCGCTCATCCGCGTCACGTAGCTCTTGTCCTTGCGGTACGAGTGCGTCGTGGCCCGTGCGTCCCGCACGACGTGCAACACCCGCACGTCCAGGTCGTCCCGGCCGAGCAGCGCCGCGGCCTCCGCGGGGAACTTCGAGCTGTCGACGACGACCTCGGCACCCGAGGCGGCAGCGGCCGCGCGGTAGAGCTCGGCGGTCACCCCGGTCACCCACCGCACGTCCGGCGGAGTGCGCCGCGGTCCCAGCGACTCGGCCAGCCGCACGGGCGTGTGCCTGGCGCGCAACCTGGTCGTCTGCACGGCCTCCACGGCCTGCGCCACGTGGCGGTCGGCCGCGACCTCGGCCGCCAGCACCTCCGACCACAGTGGACAGCCGGTCAGCGGTTCCCCGCAGCCGCAGCTGGTGTTCGTGCCCTCGGTCAGCACCCCGTTGCGCCACAGGAAGTGCAGCTCGCCCACGTGCAACGCGTGCGGGGTCTCGTTGAGGACGTTGCCGATCATCGTGCTGCCGCAGCGCATCATCCCGGTGATGTAGAGGACGCGCATCAGCTCGCCCCTTCCAGCAGGACGAAGTGCTGGGGCAGGTGCACGGCCAGGCCCATCCGGCTCTCGGCCTCCAGCAGGTCGCCACCGTCGTCGGCGGCACCGCGGCGCAGCCTCAGGTGCGAGATGCCGGGGTCCAGGAACGTCGTGGCCGCGCGGAAGTCGCCGAGCAGCACCTGGTGCTCCGGGATCATCCTGGTCCGCGCGATCCGCACGCCCGCCTCGGCGAGGCGGCCCAGCAGCCCGGACTCGACGGCCTGCCAGTACACGGCGTTGTGCGCCACGATGCCGTCGCACGACCCGCCGGTCTCCTCGACCAGCGCGGCCGCCTTCGTGAGCACGTCCACCGGCCGGCCGTCGACCTCCAGCCGGCGCGCCTCCGGCAGGTCGAGCAGGCCGGGCACGGCGCCGTCGTCGCTGCCGCGCAGCAGCACCTGGTTCTCGGTGGTGCCGAACCGCACGATCAGCCGGAAGTCGATGAACGCGGCCAGCAGCCGCGGGTGCTCCAGCAACCCCGGCGGCACCGGCAGCGACACCCCGATGTCGGTCAGCTTCGCCGCGTCGAGCACCGGCTGGAACCCGGCCTCCGGGGTCGTGGCGAAGGTGACCCCCGAGCGCTGACCGCGGTCGGACTCCGGTTGCGGCTCCGCACGAACGGCGCGTCGCCGTCGCGGATCGTCGCCATCTTCATCAGCTGCCGCACCGTGAACCGCGGGCGCTCGGCGAACAGCGGGAACGCCGTCGGCAGGTACGCGCGGTAGGTGACGGACACGTCGTCCCCGGCGTTGCCGAGTGCCGCGGCCTGCGCGAACTCCGAACCGGGCGAGCTCTCGGTCATCGCCGGGTCGGCCAGCAGCTGTCGCATCTGCTTGATCTGAGCAGTCATCAGTTGCCTCCTGCGGCTCAGGCGGCGATCGCCATGCGACCGTGCACGACGTCACCGATCTCCCTGGCCAGCCGGCCGGGCGTCGGATGTTGGAAGATGTTGCGGCCCATGGCCACCCCGGCCGCGCCCGCGCGCACCGAGGCGGCGACGCGCTGCAGCAGCTCGCGCTTGTCGTCCACCGGCGGGCCGCCGGCGACCACCACCGGGATCGGGCAGGCGCGCACGACGTCGGCCATCGCGCTCGCCGAGCCGGGGTAGCTGACCTTCACGATGTCCGCGCCGAGGTCGGCCGCGAGCGTCGCGGAGTGCCTGACCAGCTCGGGATCGGCGGAGTTGTCGATCTGCGGGCCGCGGGCGTACATCATCGCCAGCAACGGCATGCCCCACCGCTCGGTCTCCTCCGCGGTGCGCGCCAGGTCGGCGACCTGCTCGGCCTCCTGCTGCGAGCCCATGTTCACGTGCACGCTCACCGCGTCCGCACCGAGCCGCAGCGCCGCCTCGACGCTCGTGACGAGGTACTTGGCGTCCGGGTCGGGGGCGTGGGAGGTGCTCGCGTTCAGGTGCACGATCAGCGAGGTGTCGACGAACAGCTTGGGGTTGAGGTGGCGTGCGGTGCCCTTGTGCAGCACCACCGCGTCGACCTTGGCCGCGGCGAGCTCGCCGACCAGGTCCTCCAGGGAGTCGTCGGACGTCACCGGTCCGTCGGCGACGGAGTGGTCGAGCGGGACGATCATCAACCGGCCGTCGCCGTTGCGGTCGATGCGGTCCAGGCGCAGCTTCGCGCCGAAGGATTGCGGCTGGTTCACCGGAACTAGCTCCTTTCGCAGAGGTCGTCAGGGCGGGCCGTGTCCGGGTCGTGCAGGTCGAAGCGCTCGTGCAGCGTCCGCACGGAGTCGGGCACGCGGTCGCGGGGGACCAGGAACGTCGTGCGTTCCTGGCTGCACGACACGCACTCGGCCGGGATGCCCACCGCCGACAGGGCGTCGAGCCCCAGCGCGGTGAGACCGGGCCTGCTCAGCAGGCCGGTACCGACCGCGCAGACGCGGCCGAGGTCCTGGCGCAGGGTGATCACGCAGTCGTCGTCGGGCAGTTCCGCGCGCACGGCGGCCGCCGCCTCGTCCGCGGCGTCGTCGGTGACGCAGAACCGCATCCGCAGTGGAGCGTCCCGGTGGGACAACCACTGCACCGAGTCGACCGCGATCTCCAGACGCGCCAACGCCTGCAGCACCCGCGCACCGCCGTCGGCCAGCTCCCGGCCGGCCTCGACCACGACCTGGGTGACCTTCTCGTCGTGCGTCACCGCCACCACGCCGGCGCGTCCTTCGAGGACGTCCGAGTCGAGCATCTCCGCTCTCCCTCCGAAGATCGTGCTTCCCTCGCCGAGCCCGGACGAGTCGCGCACGACGATGTCCACGCCGTGCGCCGCGGCCAGCTCGACCGAACGCGGGTGCAGCACCCGTGCGCCGGAGAACGCCATCTCGGCCATCACCGCGGCGGGTAGCCGTTGCAGCAGCCCGGCACCCGGCACGACCCTGGGATCGGCGCTGGCCACCCCGCGCACGTCGGTGTAGATCTCGCACACCGGCGCCCCGTGGGCCACGGCCAGCGCGACCGCCGAGGTGTCCGACCCGCCGCGGCCGAGGGTGACCACGGCACCGTCGTCGTCGAGGGCCTGGAAGCCCGCCACGACGACCACGTGCCCGCGGTCGAGCCAGTGCCGCACGGTGCCGGTGTCGATCGAGGCGATCACCCCGGCTCCCGGCGGGCCCACCGCGCGCAGCCCGGCGTCCGGCCCGGACAGCGACACCGCGGGCACGTCCAGCTCGCGCAGCGCGATGGCGAGCAACGCGGCCGAGGCCAGCTCACCGGTCGCGAGCAGCTTGTCGGTCTCCCTCGGGTCCGGTGCTCCGCTCACCGCGGTGGCCGACCGGACCAGCTCGTCGGTCGTGGCGCCCCGTGCGGACACCACGACGACCACGGCGTTGCCGCCCGCGTAGGTCTGCGCCACCCGCCGGGCGACGGCGGCCACCTGGGCGTCGTCGGCCAGCGAGCTGCCGCCGTACTTCTGGATGCTGATCTCCATGCCACTCCATCCGGAATAAGCCCAGAAGGGGAGTCGGAATTACCACGGGACCGTCCGAGCGTTCTCACTCGTCGTGGGCTCGAACTCCGTCGCAATAGTTGTTCCCCGACGAGGTGGTGGGTGAAGCTCGCGCAAATACATGAACCTGGTCCGGACGACCGGGAAATGCGCGGCGGTTCTCTCACACGAATGAGTGAGGCCAGATGGCGGTGACGCGGAAATGAAAAGCGCCCGCCGGAGACCGGCGGGCGCGGACGGGAGCGGTGCTCAGCGACAGCGGCGCGAGGGGCGTTCCCGGTCGTGCGCGATCACCTGCAACGCCAGCTCGACCCGGTTGGTGACCTGCAGCTTCGTGAACGCGTTGCGGACGTGCGTGCCGATGGTGTTGGGGGAGAGGGTCAGGCGCGTGGCGATGGCCTTGTTGGTGAGTCCCCGCGCCACCAGCCGGGCCACCCTGACCTCGGTCTCGGTGAGGCTCGCCCACTGCTCCAGCGACGGCTCCGGCACCGGGTCGTCGAACCCGCGCCGCTGGACGGGGACGTCGGCGAGGTAGGTCGCGGTGCGGTCCGCGGCCAGCTCGGCACCGCACGCCTGCCACGTCTCCCGCGCCCGGTGCAGCAGCTCCCGGGACCGGTCGTGGTCATCGCGCACACACGCCAGCGTCCCGGCATCGGACAGCGCCGCCGCCGCGGCCGGACGCCGTTCGCACAACCGGTACAGCTCCGCGGCCCTGCCCACGGCGGCGAGGTCACCGTCGCAGCCCGTCGCGTGCGCGCAGCGGCGGCCACCCGAGCACACCGGGTTGAGCGCTGAGCTGCTGCGCGACCCGCACCACCTCGTCGACCCGCCGTTCGTCCTCCCTGCGGCGGGCCAGGCCCACCAGCACCGCCGCGACCGGCGTGGGTGCGGTGGCCATGATCGCCACCAGGTCCGTGCTGGTCAGCAGCACCTCGGCGACCTCGGCCGCCTCGTCGTGGCGGTCGGCGGCGCACAGCCAGAGCACCCGCCGCCACGCCAGCCTGGCCGCGCCCGGCGGCCACCGAGCTGCTCGGCATCGCGCAGGTCCTCCTCGGCCGCCCCGAGGTCACCGAGCGCGGTGCGGATCTCCGCGAGCAGCAACAACGCCCGCCAGCAACGGCGTGAACGACCGGTCCCGCGCGGTGCGCACGGCCAGGTCGGCGTCGGCCTCCGCCGTGCGCAACCTGCCGGTCGCCAGGTGCGCGGGCCCGGTGGTACTGCCAGCGCGCCATCGGCCACGCCGCACCCAGCTGCGCGGTCTCGTTGGCCACCACGCTCAGCGTCGAATGCGCCTCCTCGAACCGGTCCAGCGCCACCAGCGGCGCGCACAGCCACAACCGCGAGTGGTGCCTGCGCAGCAACGGCCCGGCCCGGTCCGCCTCGCGCACGGCGGTCCTGGCCAGCTCCAGCGCGGTGCCGAGCTCGCGCGGCGCAACGCGATCTGCGCCGCGCCGCCGACCCGAGCACGACCGCCTCACCCTGGCCGACCGCCAGCGCGACCGCGCTCTCCGCGGCGTCGGTGTGCCCGGCCGCCACCAGCCGGTACGCCTGCACCGCGGCCAGGTCGGCGGTCCTGCTCGGCCAGGTCCAGCCGGGCCGACGCCCGCCGCGCGTACTCCACGACCACGTGGTCGCCGCCGGGCTCCCGTCCGTCCGCCAGCTCGCCCAGCGCGCACACCAGCCGGGTCTCGGTCTCGGCCTCCTGCACCCGGTCGAGCTCCCTGACCGCCAGTCCACGCCTCCGCGGTCCGGCCGGCCGCGGCCAGCAGCCGCACCGCCTCGACCGCGAGCCCGGTGCTGCCGGGTGGTCGTCGCCGACCAGGTCCAGCAGCCGAACGGCCAGGTCGGCTGCCTGCTGCGTGCCACCGACCCGGTCGCGCACCGCCCTGCGCAGCGTCTCGACCACGGCGAGCGATCCGCGCCGGCCACCCCGTTCGAGGTGGTGCACGACCTCCTCGGCCGGGCGGCCCTCCGCGGAGACGACCTCGGCGGCCTCGCGGTGCAGCGCGACCCGCACCGGTTCGGCGAGCCCCGCGTAGACGACCCGGCGGACCAGCTCGCTGCGGAACGCGAGACCGCCGGAGCCGGGGGAGAGGACACCGGTCTCGACCAGCTGGGCCGAGGCCCGCAGCAGCTCCGAGACCGGTTTGCGCATCAACGCCGCGGCCTCGTGCACGGTGAACGCCCTGCCCAGCACGGCGCCGCGTCGAGCACCGCCGTGGCGGTCGGCGCGAGGTCGCCCAGCGCGGCACGGACGTCGCCGACCAGCCAGCCCGGCAGCGGGTGCAGGTCGGCGACCAGCGAGGCCGTCCCGTCCGCGACCGGATGTGCCGGCCTCGTGCAGCGCGCACGACCCGTTCCGCGTCCCCGTCGACGTCGGTCGCGATCGCCACGACGGGGGTCGGGTTCGGCCTGGAGCACGCGTGCGCACAGCGCCGCGGCGTCGTGACCGGTCGGCCAGCGCGGGCAGCAGCTGCGCGCCGGCGTCGAGCAGCACGTCGACCACCCCGCGCACGGCGGCGGAGGCCTGGGCCGGCCGCAGCGAGAGCAGCCACAGCACGGGCGTGGTCACCAGTCCCGGCACCAGGACGCGCAGGGCCAGCGCGGTGGCGTCGTCGGCGTGATGGAAGTCGTCCAGGCACACCAGCACGCCCTGGTCGGACGCGAGCCCCACCAGCTGCTCCCTGATCTGCCGCAACGCGGTGAGGTGGCCGACGTCGAAGTCACTGTGCGCGTCGGGCAGACCTGCGCTGAGCGCCGCTCTGAGAGTCGACAGGGGAGCGACACGGTCCACGTGCGTCGCACGGGCGTGCACCACCTTCACGCCGGTGCGCGCGGCCTCGGTCCGTACGTGGCTGACGAGCGCTCTACGACCGAGAACACCGCGCTGCTCCGCAACGAGCACGCTGCCCTCGCCGCGCGCCAACGCGGTCAGAGCAGCGGTGACGACCTCCGCGCTGTCGGCCGGGCCTGGTGATCGCTGTGCGGGTCGGGTCGATGTGGCGGGCTCGACATCCTGGAGCACAGCTCTCCTCCCCACTCGGACGCGGGCGTGGTGAGGCGGCCCCCACAGCGCCCCGGTACTACAGCTCGTACCCACTCGGTCACAGATCGGAACCGTCCATCCGGGTGGCAACCGGACATCCCGGCGCCGCTCCGATCCCGTCCCGACCATGGTCGCCCCGACATGCGCGAACAAGCGATCGTGCGGCCGAATCAACGGTGAATGCCTTCGGAACCCCGTAGTTCCGCACGTGAATTTGCTTAGCCGCGGAACAAGCCGTCAACCCTCTGTGCAATTGCCTTGTCGACGCGCATGCCTGGAGGGGGCAGTGAAGAGGATTTGGATATGGGCTTTGTTCAGCGGCGCGTTCGCGGTGGCGTGCACCGAATTCGCGGTCGTGGGACTGCTGCCCCAGATCGCCCGTGACCTGGAGGTGTCGGAGGCCGCGGCGGGCCAGCTGGTGACGCTGAACGCCGTGGCGTTCGCCATCAGCGCCCCCGTGCTCGCCGCCGTCTGCCACCGGATGGACCGCCGCAAGGTCCTGTTCGGTGCCCTGACGGTCTTCGCCCTCGGTCACCTCACCGCGGGCCTCGCCCCCAACTACCCGGTGCTGCTCGGCTCGCGCATCCTGTCCGGCGCCATGATGGGCCTCTACCTGGCCACCGCCATCGGCGCCGCCGCCCGCCTGGGTGGCGAGGAGAAGCGCGCGTCGTCCATCGCCACCATCCAGGCGGGCGTCAACACCGCCACCGCACTCGGCGTCCCGATCAGCACCCTGCTCGGCCACCAGATGGGCTGGCGGGTGCCGATGCTCGTGATCGGCGCGATGGCGTTGCTGTCACTGGGCTTCATCGCCGTCGCCCTGCCGCCCACCGGCGCCGACGACGGCCCGCCGCTGAAGGTCCGCCTGCGCGCCATCCGCACCGCGCCCGTGCTCGTCGGCCTCACCGCGATCACCCTGTTCTGGGGCGCCACCTTCACCGTCTACACCTACCTCGTCCCGCTGCTGGAACAGCGAGCGGGCCTCGACAGCACGATGGTGATCGTCGTCCTGGTCATCGCCGGCGTCTGCGCCGTGGTCGGCAACGTGATCGGCGGCAGGGGAGCGGACACCGACTCCCGCAAGACGCTGCTCATCACCTCCGCCATCACCTCGGTCGCCCTGCTCGCCGTGCTGCCGATGTCCACCAACGCCGTGCAGACCATCGCCCTGGTCGTGGTGTGGCAGCTGGCAGCCTGGTCGTTCGTCCCCGCCGTGCAGGCCGCGCTGTTCCAGGCCGCGGGGGAGGGCGGCGAGCTGGCCGTCTCGTTCGCGGTGTCGGCGTTCAACATCGGCATCGTCGCGGGCGCGGGCTTCGGCGGCATCGCACTGGACCAGGCCGGCCTGCCGGGCGTCGCGGTGCTGGGCGCGGCGCTGAGCCTGCTGGCGCTGGGGTTCGTGGTGCTGCTGGTGCGGTACGTGTCGCGGCGCAACCTGGTCGGAAGCAACGCCGAGTGACTCCGTGCGCTGCGGCCGCGCCAGACCGCAGCGCACGGACCGCCCGTCTGCTCGTCCTGCCGCCTGGCCACTCGTCGTGCCGTCTGCCGCCTCGGCCTGCCCGCACCGCGCTCGGCCTTCCACCCCGCAGCGCCCGCCCCGACCCCGCTCCCACCGCCCGAAGGGATGCCTCATGCGACTCGAGTTCGACGCCGTCCTGTTCGACCTGGACGGCACCCTGATCGACTCCACCGCCGCCGTCCGCAGGGCCTGGTTGCGCTGGGCCGAGGAGGAGGGCGTCGACCCCGCCGGCCTCGACGGCACCAAGGGCAAGCCGGCCAAGGACATCGTCGCCGCCCTGTTGCCGCCGGAGCGGCACGAGTCCGGTCTCGCCCGCTACTCCCACATCGCCACCCACGACCTCGAAGGCGTGGTCGTCCTGCCCGGCGCGCTCGAAGCCACCACCGCGGTCGGCGACCACAAGGCCATCGTCACCTCCTGCACCCGCGACGTCACCGCCGCCCGCACGACCGCCGCCGGCCTCCCGGTGACCGAGGTCCTGGTGACCGCCGACGACGTCGAGCGCGGCAAACCCGAACCCGTCCCGTACCTCAAGGCCGCCGAACAGCTCCGCGTCGACCCCCGGCGTTGCCTGGCCGTCGAGGACACCGCATCCGGCCTCGCCTCCGGCCGCGCCGCGGGGTGCACCACGCTCGGCATCGGCACGGACCTGGACGCCGACATCGTCGTGCCCGACCTGTCCCACGTCCGCTTCGAGGTCTCCGGCGGCCGGGTGACCCTGCTGGCCCGAACCGAGCAGGTCTAGAGCACGTCGAGCGGCTCAGGACCCTCCGGCGGCGGGAACGCCGCGTTCAGGTCGGCCAGATCGGCTTCGGTCAGCCGGATGTCGGCCGCGGCGGCGTTCTCCCGCACGTGGGCGAGCGAGCTGGACTTCGGGATGGCGTTGACGCCCGGCAACCGCAGCACCCACGCCAGCGCGATCTGGGCGGGCGTCGCCCCGTGCCGCCGCGCGACCTCCGCCAGCACCGGCGAGGACAGCAGCCGGCCCTGTTCGACGGGGGAGTAGGCCATCACCGGGATGGACCGCTCGGCCAGCCACGGCAGCAGGTCGTGCTCGGGCCCGCGGCGGCTGAGGTTGTAGAGGACCTGGTCGGTCTGACAGCCGTCGGACAACGCCGTCAGCTCGCCCATGTCGGCCACGTCGAGGTTGCTCACGCCCCAGTGCCGGATCTTGCCCGATCGGACGAGTGCGGCGAACCCGTCGAGCGTGTCCTGGAAGGGCACCCGCCCGCGCCAGTGCAACAGGTACAGGTCGAGGTGGTCGGTGCCGAGCCGCCGCAGACTGGCCTCGCACGCCCGCACGGTCCCGGCGGCGCTGGCGTTGCGGGGGAGCACCTTCGACACGAGGAACACCTCGTCCCGGCGGCCCCGCACGGCCTCGCCGACCACCTGCTCGGCACGCCCGTCGGCGTACATCTCGGCGGTGTCGATCAGCGTCATGCCCAGGTCGAGCCCCAGCCGCAGCGCCGCGACCTCGTCGTCCCGCGCGGCCCTGGACTCGCCCATGTGCCACGTGCCCAGGCCGAGGGCCGGCACGGCCTCACCGGAGGGGAGCGTCACGCGCGCGGTCGTCATGCGGCCAGGATGCCCGGCTGACCGGCCATGTCACCCGCCGATCAGCCGGAACCACACGCACACGACAGGTGCGTTGTCGCCGACCTCGGTCCCGGAGTGCCGCGACCAGAACCCGGCGTGGACCTGCCGCCAGTGCTCGACCGACGTGAAGCCCTCGCCTTCGGCCTCGGCGAACTCCCAGCTGACGCGGCCGAACGGCGTGACGAGCACGGCCGTGACCTCGACGGTCGCGATCCGGGTGCCGGCACTGTCGACGAGGGCCATCCGCTCACCGACGTGCTCCGGCGGTTCACCGTCTGCCGTGTAGTCGGTGAGCAGGCCCGCGGTGGCCCGCTTGGTGCCGGCGAGCACGAGGGCGGTGAGCCGGTCCCGCTGCTCGCCGGGCATGCCGAGCTCCATCGTGCGCAGTCCGTCGAGGCGTGGCCACATGATCAAGTTCTAGCACGCCGGACACCCCGGGCACGCAAAAAGCCGCCCCGGTAGGCGACCGGGACGGCTTGAGCGTCTGTGCTCGGATCAGGCCGTGCGGGTGCGGCGTCCGCGCAGCTCTTCGAGGCGCTCGTCGAGCAGCTCCTCGAGCTCGGGGATCGACCGGCGCTCCAGGAGCATGTCCCAGTGCGTGCGCGGCGGCTTGATCTTCTTCACCTCCGGCTCGACGCCGTCGATGATCTTCGACTCGGTGCCGTGGAGACGGCACTCCCAGGTCGGAGGCAGTTCGGCGTCGTCGGAGAACGGGACCTCGAAGTCGTGTCCCTTGGGGCAGGCGTACCGCGCTGCCCGGCGCGGAGCGAGATCGTGGTTGCGGTCGGTCTCGTAGCTGACTGCTCCGAGCCGGCTTCCACGCAAAACGCGGTCGGCCATGGCGGTGTCCTTTCGCTCGGCTCAGGGCCGGGGCCCAGGCTTCTTGCTCACCGTGTGCAACGCCCGGATTGCTCCGTTTGTTTCCGGTTCGCTCTCATGGTCGCCCACAGTGACGTCGTTCACTCGTCAACGAAGGCTTCCTACTAATGGATGCGATCGCTCAAGGATCGTGACGCGTTATCAAGCTACTGGGCTTATGCGTCACTCTAACGGCCTAGTGGGGCCGGTGGGTAGTCGGCTAGGCCAACCGAAGTTGGCCACTTTGTGCGACGTCAGGGCCCAAGTCGCCCAGTCGGAAGTGACGCCGACAGAGCACCTGGTAGCGGACAGTAGTTTCCGTGGTTTCGGTTACAGAGTTGCTCTCCGCACCCGACCGGTGCTGTTCCGTGTCCGGCACCGTGTCCGCGACCAGAACCGTGTCCCCGGCCCGGATCACCCGTCCGGCCCGCACCCGTGCGTTGAACCGTCCCGGAACTCCGCACCAGCACAGGACCTCGACCTGGATCGCCTTCAGCTCGTCCGCGAGCTCGAACAACCGCCGCGACCCCGGGAACATCTCCCCGCGGAAGTCGGTGGCCAGCCCGAAGCAGTACACGTCGACCTGGACGTCGTCCGCGAGCTCGGCCAGCTGTTCCACCTGTCCGGGTGTCAGGAACTGCGCCTCGTCCACGATCAGGTAGTCCACCCGCCGGCCCTCTGCCCACTCGGCGCGCACCAGCCGGCGGAGATCGTCGTCGCGGATCTCCGCGGCCTCCCTGGTGATGCCGATCCGGCTGGAGATCTGCGGCCGCCCCGACCGGTCGTGCCGCACCAGCAGCAGCCCGCGACGACCCTGCCGCGAGTTGTTGTGGTCGATCTGCAGCGCCAGCGTCGACTTGCCGCAGTCCATGGGCCCGAAGAAGAACTTCAGGTGCCCCACCACCGGAGTCGACCGGCGCGAACCCGCGACAGGTACGGCGGACAGGGCGTCTGTCGGATCGGGGAGGGCGTCCACGGCGGGTCACCCTAGTGCCTGGCGGGTGATCAACAGGAATCGGCTGATCAACGCCGACGAGCACCGCGGAGTCCCCGCGCTGTGTCGTTGTCCATCGTGCTCCTCCTGTTGTGCTTCGCCGAACTTCGGTGGGCACGAGGTAGCCGCTGCGCCGACCGTCGAAACATCAGGTTTGAATCCATCTCCGAACGGGCGACATCGCTCGACCGCCGAGGTGCTTGGACGTTCTTCAAAGCTCTATAACTTCAGTGTTGACTATAATCAGCCACCTTCGATGGCCCGATCCCCGATATAGCTCGCGACGCGATATATTCAACGACATGAACGGTCGGCTCATGTCCGAACAGGCGTTCCTCGTGCTCACCGCGCTCGCCGAAGAGCCGCTGCACGGGTACGCGATCGTGCACGCGGTGGAGCAGCTGTCCGAGGGACGCACGGTGCTGCGGGTCGGCACGTTGTACGGCGTGCTGGACCGGCTGGTCGCCGACGGCCTGGCCGAGCGCGACCGCGAGGAGGTGCACCAGGGGCGGCTGCGGCGCTACTACAAGCTCACCGACTCCGGGGTGCGGGCGTTGCAGGCGGAGGTGGCGCGGCTCAGCGCGAACGTGCGGGCGGCGTCGGCGGTGTTGCGGGGGAGAGGGATCGAGGCATGAACAACCTGGAGCGCCGGTACCGGCGGCTGCTGAAGGTCCTGCCGGGCTGGTACCGGCAGGACCGCGAGGAGGAGATGGTCGGCATCTTCCTCGCGGAACGGACCGACGCGCTGGACCTGGAGCACAGCTGGCCCGGCTGGGGAGAGCTGTGGGCGACGCTGGGGCTCGCGGTCCGCACTCACCTGGCCGCGGGTGCGGCGCTGGTGCACGTGCCGGACCGGGCACGGTGGCGTGGTGAGGTCGTGCGGGCGCTGGGGATGCTCGGGCTGTTGCTCGGCGTGTTCTACGCGGGTGCGGCGCTCACGAGCGCGGCGCTGAGCCACGGTGATCCGCTGTGGGGGTCCTCGGTCACCTGGCTGCGGGTGTTCGACGCGGCGCCGGTCGCGGCGTTCGTGGCGTTGCTGGCGGGGCGGCGCACGCCGGCGAAGCTGCTGGCGGCGTTGGGGTTCGTGCCGACCGTGCTGGCGTTGGCGACGCCGGGCCCCTTGGTGTACTGGGCGGCGTTCCAGTTGCCGTCGGTGGTGCTGTTCGTGGCGTTGTGCCTGGGTTTCCACCGGGAGGCGCCCACGCCGCCGGCGAGCAGGCAGGCCTGGTGGGGTGGGGGAGCGGCGCTGCTGGGCGTGGTCGGCGGGTTCACCACGGGCTACGGGCTGCTGGTCGTGGTCGCCGCGGTGGCCGTCGTGCGGGTGGTGGCGTTCGTGCGCGGCGATGTGGTGCTGGGGCGCGCGCTGTCGCTGTTCGCGGTGCTGCTGCTGGTGCCGGTCCTGGCGTTCACGCAGGTGGCGTTCCTCGTGCGGCAGGACGTGCCGTTCGGGCTCGCGGTCGCGATGGCGGCGGTGCTGGTGGCCGTGGTGGCGTCGCCGGTGCGGCGGCGTGCGGCTCGCGGGGCTGTGAACCCGGTGGCGGGGTAGGGGAGTGGTGGCGCCGGGGAGCGGCGCCACCACCGCCGGTCAGACGAGGGCCGGTTCGTCGTTGCCGACTGCCTTGATGGCCCGGCGGACCGGGACGAAGATCAGCAGCACGAAGCCGACGACGAAGAAGATGATCAGGGCGAGGATGGCGGGGCGCAGGCTGCCGGTGGCCTGGCCGACGCCGGCGAAGACCAGGGGGCCGAGCCAGCTGGTGGAGCGCTCGCCCACCTCGTAGAGGGAGAAGTACTGCGCTTCGCGTCCTGGCGGGACCATCTGGCTGAAGAGGCTGCGGGACAACGCGTTGGTGCCGCCGAGCACGATGCCGATGCCGGCGGCGACGAGGTAGAACTGCATCTCGTCGCCTGCCTGGACGAAGAACGCCGCGGTGATGACGACGATCCACACGAGCAGTGAGCCGAGGATCGTCTTCTTGGCGCCGACGCGTTTGGCGACGAAGCCGTGCAGCACGCCGCCGAGGAAGGCGACGAACTGGACGATCAGGATCACGGTGATCAGCGTCTGCTGTTCGAACTTGAGCTCGACGCTGCCGTACTGGGCCGAGACGTTGGCGACGGTGGCGATGCCGTCGGTGTAGATGAGGTAGGTGCCGAGGAACGCGAGCGTGAGCGGGAAGGCCTTGGCCTGCCTCAGGGTCGTGCCGAGCTCCTTGAAGCCGGCGGAGACGACCGAGGTGCCGTGTTCGCGGCCGTGCGGGGACTGGTGCTCGGTGAGGGCGCGCAGCGGGATGATCGTGAAGGCCGCCCACCAGATGCCGGAGATGACGAACGCGATGCGCGCGGCGTCGCCGGAGGTGATGCCGAGGGCGTCGGCGGACAGGGTGATGCCGAGCTGGATGGCGAGGGCGACGCCGCCGCCGAGGTAGCCGAAGGCCCAGCCGCGGCTGGAGACGGCGTCGCGTTCGTCGGGTGTCGCGATCTCGGGCAGGAAGGCGTAGTAGACGACGACGCTGGAGCCGTAGCAGATGTTCGCGATGATGAAGAGCAGGACGCCGAGCTTCCAGTTGGTGCCTTCGACGGCCGCGAGCGCGATGGTGGCGGCGGAGCCGGTGAAGGCGAAGAAGCCGAGCATCTTCTTCTTGTTCTGGGTGCGGTCGGCGATGGCGCCCATGACGGGCAGCACGATCACCTGGACCACGGTCGCGATGGAGAGCAGGTAGCCCCACAGCGAGCCGGAGGGGAACTGCAGGCCGAGGATCGTGACGTCGCAGTGGTCGAACGCGTTGTCGTTGGCGCACGGGTTGGCGCCGTTGAGCGCGGTGTCGGCCTTGGCGGCGCTGGTCGCGATGCTGGTGAGGTAGAGCGAGAGGAAGACGGTGATCACGGACGTGGGGAAGACGGAGTTCGCCACGTCGTACCAGACCCAGCCGCGCTGTTCCCTGCGGCGGCCGGCGGTGGTGGCGTCGGTGGGGTCGTCGCCCTTGACCTTCATGTCGGCGGACTGTACTTGTCCGCCGACGCGTCCGATGATCGGCTGCCCAACCTGTTACCAGGTGCCGCGGGAGCGCAGGACCTCGCGCAGGACGTCGGGGCGGTCGGTGACGAGACCGTCGACGCCGAGGTCGAGCAGGGCGCGCATGTCGGCTTCCTCGTTGATCGTCCACACGTGCACTTCGAGTGCCCTTTTGTGGGCGGCGTCGACGAAGCGGCGGTCGACGACGGTGAGCTTGCCCTGGTTGCGGGGGACCTGGGCGACCTGGCCGCGGACGGCGAGGCCGGCGAACGGGATGCGGCCGGCCGCCCAGAGCGCGCCTGCGGAGCGGGGGCCCATGGAGGTGAACAGGCCGGGTCCGCCGGTGCGGCGCAGGCGGGCGAGGCGGTTGTCGGAGAAGCTCGCGAGGCAGACGCGGTGCAGGGCTTTGGCCTTGCGCAGCAAGGCGAGGATGGGTTCGACGGCGTTGTCGGCCTTGACGTCGATGTTGAAGAACGTGTCGGGCAGCTCTTCCAGCACGTCGGCGAGCCGGGCGATGGGTTCGCGGCCGCCCACGCGTGCGGTGCGGACCTCGGTCCAGGGCAGTTCCGCGACCTTGCCGGTGCCGTCGGTGGTGCGGTCGAGGGTGTGGTCGTGGTGCACGACCACCTCGCCGTCGCTGGTGGCGTGGACGTCGGTCTCGATGTAGCGGTAGCCCTCCTGCACGGCACGCCGGAAGGAGCTCAGCGAGTTCTCCATGCCGGTGAGGTCGTCGACGTGCCAGCCGCGGTGGGCGAAGGCTCGGGGGTGCGGGCCGGCGAGGTACGGGTGGGTCACGGGTGGAGTGTGCCTGGTGGAGCTGGCTCTGGGGTGGACAGTGGGTGGCGTGACACTTTCTTCTCAATCTCTATGACTTCAGTGTTGCCTGAATTTAAACATCTGCGATAATCTCGCCCCACACAGCGTCAACTGCGTGAACAAACGCCGAATACGAGAAGACGCCAGGGTGATGAGCACGCTCTCACCTCTTCCTCGCCGGGTCGGCTCGCACCGGCGGTGGTGTCCGGTTCCCTACGAACGTCGGGGTTTGTGGCGCGTCGCTTACGTCACCCCCGGCCCATTCGCTACCGTCGCGCGCCATGGAGCGCTCCATGGAGGCGGATGAGCCCAGGCATTGTGCGTGGTGCGGGCGGCGGTTGCCGGGGAGTGGGCGGATCGGCCGGCCGCGCAGGTACTGTGCTCAGCCGTGTCGTCAGCGGGCGTACGAGCGGCGGGCGGCGTTGCAGCGGGGTGGGCTTCCCGAGGACGCCGTGGTGCTGAGCACGGCGGAGTTGGCAGACTTGCAGGACCGGTTGTTCCAGCTGCGGTGTGCCGCGGAGGACGTGGTGACGGCGGCGCAGGACGGCGCGGAGAACGAAGAGCTGCGCAAGTTGGCGGCGGAGTTGGTGGAGTCGGCGAAGGGGTTGGAGCGGCTGCGTTAGCCGTTCGTAATCCAGCGAACCAACCGGCGTAGCGGGTTGCTTACGTCCGGTGATCGGACGATCATGACGCGCGTGACCTCCTATTGCCGCACGGTGCTGGACCGGGCGGATGTCGGCTATGCCGTGACGGATGCGCGCGGGAGCCTGTTGTGGTGCAACCGTGCGCTGGGCGCTGTGCTGGGTGTTCCGGTCGAGCAGGCGTACGGGCGGTCGTTGCCCGCGTTGTTGCCGGGGGTGCCGGAGGTGCCTTCTCCTGCGCGGGAGGTGCTGGCGCCGGGGCCGCGGTGGCTGGAGGTGCGGTGCAGCCGTCTTGGTGACGACCTGATGTACGAGGTCGTGGACGTGTCGATGTGGCGTGACCGGGAGTTGACGGTGACGCAGGAGGCGGACGCGTTGCGGCGGGCTCAGGCGCTGGGGCGGATGGGCACGTGGGAGTGGTCGATCCGTGAGGACCGGGTGACGTGGTCGGACACGTTGCTGGAGATGTTCGGGTTCGCGGCGGGGACGGCGTTCGACTTCGAGATGTACGCGCAGCTGGTGCACCCGGACGACCTGCCGATGATCGAGGAGACGCTGGACAGGGCGTTGAAGACGGGGTCGGTGTTCACGTACACGCATCGGATGTTGCGTCCGGACGGTGCGGAGCGGGTGTTCGAGTGTTTCGGTGAGGTCGTGGTGGACGACGCCGGGGCTCCGTTGCGGGCGTTGGGGACGGCGCATGACGTGACGCAGTCGTCGCGGGTGCACGACGAGCTGGTGCGGATGGCGGAGCAGGACCCGTTGACGGGGTTGCCGAACCGGCGTGCGTTGACGCGGGCGTTGGAGAAGGAGCTGGCGAACAACGGTTCTGGTGCGTTGCTGGTGCTGGATCTGGACAACTTCAAGGACGTCAACGATCTGCGTGGTCATGCGGTGGGGGACCGGGTGATGCGGATGCTGGCGTCGGCGTTGCAGTCGCGGTTGGGTGAGAAGTTGATCGCGCGGCTGGGTGGGGACGAGTTCGCGGTGGTGTTGCCGGGGGCGTCGGGGCGGGACGCGAGTGTGGTGGCGGATGGGTTGCGGGACGCGGTGGCGGGTTTTCCGCTGGCGGGGATCGGGACGCCGGCGCGGATCACGGTGAGCACGGGGTTGGCGGAGTACGGGCCGGGTGACTCGTGGGAGTTGGTGCTGGCGAACGCTGATCTGGCGTTGTACGCGTCGAAGGCGGCGGGTCGGGACCGGGTGACGGTGTACGAGCCGAACCATTACGCGGACACGGTGAAGCGGGTGTCGGTGCTGGACCGGTTGCGGCAGGCGCTGGCGGGTGAGGGTCTGGCGTTGTACGGGATGCCGATGGTGGAGCTGGCGTCGGGCAAGACGCTGGGGCATGAGTTGTTGTTGCGGTTGGAGGACAACCAGGAGCCGTATCTGGGTCCTGCGGATTTCTTGCCGGTGGCGGAGCGGTCGAACCTGATCTTGGAGGTGGACCGGTGGGTGTTGTCGACGGCGATCGACGCGTTGGTGGCGGAGCCGAGTGCGTCGTTGCGGTTCAACGTGAACGTGTCGGGGCGGACGTTGGAGGATCCGGACTTCGCTGATTTCGTGTTGGACGTGCTGGGGCGTGCGGGGGTGGCGCCGGGGCGGTTGGGGTTGGAGATCACGGAGACGGCGGCGGTGACGAACTTGGACGCGGCGGTGTCGTTGGCGACGCGGTTGCGGCAGTTCGGGTGTCGGATCACGTTGGACGACTTCGGGTCGGGGTTCGGGTCGTTTGTGCATTTGAAGCACTTGCCGATCACGGGGATCAAGATCGATGGTGAGTTCGTGAAGGGGATCGAGACCAGTGACGCGGATGCGGTGCTGGTGTCGGGGATCGTGCAGATCGCGAACGGGTTGGGGTTGTCGGCGGTGGCGGAGTGGGTGGAGCGGCCGTCGCAGGTGGAGGCGTTGCGTCGGTTGGGGGTGCGGGTGGGGCAGGGTTTTCACCTGGGTCGGCCGGTGCCGTTGCGTGATGTGGTGAACGCGGAGCGCATGCCGCCGAATGGTGCATTGTCGTCTCGGGTGGTCGGAGCAGAGGATGGTGCGCGCTCCTGATCACCGCCTGATGGGATGCCCGTGTCGTCTTGTGGTCTGCGTCGTCTTGAGTTGAGTGTTGTCGAGCCTGAGCTGTCGGTGGACTTCTTCGCCGGTGTGTTCGGGTGGACGGTGATTGCGGATCCGGGTGGGTCGTTCACGGGGTGGGTGGGTGATCGGCTGGCGGCGCAGGTTGTTGCGGGGCACGGGGGTTGGCGTGTCGTGTTCGGGGGCGACGGGGCGCGTGAGCTGTCCGGTGGGTCCGGTGTGGACACGGGTCGGGTGTTGCACGGTCCGTGGGCTCCTGTGCCGCGGGTGGGGGAGCCGTGCTGGGTGGAGTTGATGGTCGCTGAGCCTGATGACGGGTATTGGGCGGCGGAGCTGGGGTGGGAGACGCGGGTCGAGTCGGAGGACTTCGCGTTGTTCTTGTCGGCGCGGCATGGTGGTCCGCGGCCGGTGGCGGGTCGGTTGCGGACGTCGCGGTCGTCGGGGTGGGTGCCGTACTTCGCGGTGGACAGCGTTGAGCAGACGTGTGTGCGGGTGTCCGAGTTGGACGGTCGGGTGCTGGTGGAGCCTTTGGTCGTCCCGACTGGACTGGTCGCGTCGGTCGTGGGTCCGCACGGTGGGGAGTGCGTGGTGCTGGAGCGGCCGGCGGGCTGGGGTGGGACGTGGTCGGCGGGTTAGGTCGTGTTCCGCGGTCTCGGTCGGCGGGTCAGCGGATCCAGGCGAGGGTGGTGCGGGACTCGCGCAGTCGCCAGCCGTGGGGTGTGCGCACGACGGTGCAGTGCAGGCGCAGGCCGCTGGTGCGGTGGGGTGGCTGGCCGTCGCGGTAGAAGTGGACGAGTGAGTGCGCGGTGGTGGTGGCGTGGTCGTCGTCCAGTTCGACGAGCAGGTCGGTGGTGAGGTGTTGGGTGTGTTCGCCGGGTGCTTCGGTGCGGTGCAGGTGGGCGATGACGGTGTCGAGGCCGCGCAGTTCGCCGTTGCGGGGTGAGTGGAGCTCGACGTCGGTGGTGAAGACGGTGTGGGCGTCGTTCCAGCGTTTGTCGTCGAGCAGGTGGGCGAGGCGGGCGAAGAGGTCGGCGATCTCGATGCGGTCGGTGGTCTGGGTGTCGGTGAGCATGGTTCCCCGGTGAGGTCGGCTGGTCGTTGGTGCGGCCAACACTACGTGTTTTCGTTGGTTGCGCCAACGAGTTAGTATCCGGGCATGTCCGAGACGCCGGCCCGCCTGGCCATGACGCCCAGCTGGTTGCTCGCCCAGCTGGCCGTGCACGCGCACCGGTTGTCGGCCGCCGGGTTCGCCGCGGCCGGTGCGCGGGGCTACCACTACCGGGTGCTCGCGTCGCTGGCGGAGTTCGGTGCGGCGAGCCAGGCCGAGCTGGGCCGGCGGTCCACGATGGACCGCAGTGACGTGGTGGCGGCGGTCACCGAGCTGGCGGAGCGGGGTTTCGTGCAGCGGGCGCCGGATCCGCGCGACGGCAGGCGCAACGTCGTGAGCCTCACCGACGCCGGTGCGGGGCAGCTGCGCGCGTTGGACGAGGCGCTGGCGGGGGTGCAGGAGGAGCTGCTCGGTCCGCTGGCGGCGGGGGAGCGGCAGGCGTTGACCGGCCTGCTTTCCCGGCTGCTCGCCCACCACCGGCAGACGGCGGGCCCTTCACCCAGCTAGTGCGGTGACCACGAACCTTTGCCGCGTTTCGCGGCGGTCAGACGGGTGCATTGTGGGGCCGGTCCCACGATGCACCCGTCTGAGCGTCGGGAAACACGGTGAAGATCGTGGTCACCGCACTAGTGGCTCACGCGTCGAGCTCGGGCGGGAACCCTCCGGTGGCGATCGGGCCCCACGAGTCGATCGTGACGCGGATGAGGGCCTTGCCCTGGCGCAGCATGGCGGCGCGGTACTCGTCCCAGTCGGGGTGTTCGCCGGCGATGCAGCGGTAGTACTCGACGAAGTCGTCGAGCGCCTCGGGCAGGTCGAGGACCTCGGCGGTGCCGTCGACCTGGACGTAGGGGCCGTCCCAGTCGTCGGAGAGCACGCACATCGTAACCGCGGGGTTGCGGCGGGCGTTGCGGACCTTCGCGCGCTGGGGGTAGGTGGCGATGACGATGCGGCCCTGCGAGTCGACGCCGCAGGACACGGGGGAGACCTGCACGCCGGTGGTGCTGGAGCGGTGGGTGATGAGCAGGCCGTGGTGGCGGGTGCGGAGGAACTCGAGCAGCTGCGGCCGGTCGACGAGGTCGGCCGTGGCGATCTTCGGCATGATGTGCAGCATGGCACGGTTCACCTCGTTCGACGGCACTCAGCTCGCCTACCGGGAAGAAGGGCGGGGCGCGCCGCTGCTGGTGCTCGCGGGTGGTCCCGGCCGGGCGTCGGAGTACCTGGAGACCCTCGGTGGCCTGGACCGGCATCGCACGCTGGTCGTCCTGGACAACCGCGGTACCGGTGGCTCGGACGAGCCGGCCGACCCGTTCACCTACCGCCGCGACATGCTGGTGCGCGACGTGGAGATGCTGCGCCGGCACCTGGGCCTGGACCGCGTCGACGTGCTCGGTCACTCCGCGGGCGCCGGCATCGCCATGGGGTGCGCGGCGGACTTCCCCGACCGCGTCGGCAAGCTGGTGCTGCTCACCCCGGCGCTGCGGTCGGTGGGCCTGTCGCCGGAGCAGAGCGACTGGGACACCTTCCTCGCCCGGCGGGCGGGTGAGCCGTGGCTCGCGGCCGCGCAGACCGCCCTGGAACGCAACGCCGCCGGTGACGACTCGGTGGAGAACCGGGTCGCCGCCTCGCCGCTGCTCTACGCGCGGTGGGACGAGCGGGCCCGGGCGCACGCGCGGGCGGAGCTGGGGCAGTGGAAGTACCCGGTGGCGCTGGGCTACAACGCCGAGGGCGCGTTCGTGCCGGGTGTGCTGCGGCGGGCGTTGACGGAGTTCGACCACCCGGTGCTGGTGTACGCGTGCGGGGAGGACCCGATCTCGCCGGTGCGGCGGTGCCGGGAGCTGGCGGAGCTGTTCCCGGACGCGACGGTGACCGTCCACGACGGAGTGGGGCACTACCCGTGGGTGGAGGAGCCGGACGAGGTGTCGGGGCGGATCGCGGCGTTCCTCGACGCCTGACCGAGGCCGGTCCTGGGGTGCAAGCCGGGCAGCGGGAGACGTGGCTGAGCAGTTCGGCGGGCGAGGCGCTGGCGCTCGTGTCGCCGCGCACATCGTCGCGAACGGAAGGCGGATGCCCGCTGGGTCTCCGACCGCTCCCGCGCCCCGGCGCCGGTCATCTCACCGCTCATCACGCCACTGCTCACCTGGGCCTGGGGCTTCCCGGCCCGTTGAGCCTGCGTGTCAGAACGCCGGTGCGGTCGCCACCCGGTCCCGCCCGGCGTTCTTCGCCTGGTACAGGGCCTCGTCCGCGGCCAGCAGCAGCGGGCTGAGCTCGGTCCCGGTGTCGGGGAACACCGCCGCCCCCACCGACGCGGTCAGGCCGGTGATCACGCGGGCCTCGCCGCCGCGGTCGATGACGGCGACCTCGAGGCGGGCGATGTCGAAGCGGATGCGTTCGGCGGTGGCGCGGACCTCGTCGGTGCCGACGCCGGGCAGCAGGACCGCGAACTCCTCGCCGCCGAAGCGGCCGACGAGGTCGTAGGAGCGGACGGAGTGTTTGACGGTGTCGGCGATGGCGCGCAGCACGCGGTCGCCGGCGAGGTGGCCGTAGGTGTCGTTGATGACCTTGAAGTGGTCGAGGTCGATGAGCAGGACGCCGACGGTGGAGGTCAGGCGGCGGGCGCGGGCGAGCTCGCGGTCGGCGACGTCGTGCCAGAAGGTGGCGTCGACCAGGCCGGTCTTGGAGTCGGTGCGGGCGGCGACGCGGAACTGCGGCAGCAGCAGGCCCATGTGCAGGGCGAGCACGGTGAGCAGCAGGATCGGGGTGAGCCAGGGGCGGGCGGTGGCGATGATCGCGACGCCGGAGCCCAGGCCGACCGAGGCGGCGACGATGAGGACGTCGGAGGCGTGACCGAGCGCGGTCTTCACGGGGTTGGCCGGGTTGGTCATCATGATGGCGCCCACGACCAGGGCGTAGTTGACGAACCAGTACAGGAACCCGGCCACCGTGAGGGCGACCAGCCCACGTGGACCGTCCAGATCAGACGGATCTGAGGCCGAGAACATGTGCAGCACCCATTGCGCTGCGGCACATCCAAGTATGACAGTGGCGGCGGAGAACAGCTTCCGGTACAGGACCGCCCGGCGTTTGTAGACCCGCAGCCACGCGTGCAGGTAGATGGTCACGACCAGCAGGACGACCAGTGGCATCGGGAGTACGAGCACGCCCGCGAACTGCCACACCGACTGCATCTGCGCGTGCGGGGCACCCTCCACGGAGATCTCGCGGATGCGTTCGATGCCTCGTGCCGCTTCCAGGTGGACCAGGGCGGCTACGACCAGTGCCGCGAACCACGTCCAGGAGCGCGCCTCGACAGGGGTAAGCCGTGCGGTTGCGAGCGTGACGAGTGCCGCCGCCACGGCAATCGTCACGACGTAGGTCAGCACGACAGGAGGAAGGGACCATAGCTTCCACCGGCGCGGGTCGAGCCAAGGCACGCTGCCACCCCCACCGAAAACCATCAGGAACCAACCACTGTAGCCACCGGGTCACGTGAAGTCGTGGCTCCATGTGGGGGACCTCACCCTGAGTAGTCCTCGCGTTCTCGCGCACCATTCACCCCTCGCACAACCCCGCATTCCCACAAGGAGACGGTCATGATGAACACCGCGCTGTCCACCGACTGGACCTTCGCCGCGTCGACGGACTGGACCTTCCGCCCGTCCACCGACTGGACGTTCACGTCGACGGACTGGACGTTCGCCTCCACGGACTGGACGTTCGCCTCGACCGACTGGACCGCCTGACCACTTGTGGGACTCGCGTGTGGAGGGTGCCACCGGCCGATGAGGACGGCCGGCACCCCCCGCCCGCGCCCACTGTTCTCACGGCGTGGTGTGGGCAGGCGCCGCCACCGCCTGCCGCCACAACCACCACGCCCCGCCCGCCGCGAGCACCCCGGACACCCCTGCGGCGGCGATGACCTGGTGCGCGGCCCACCGCTCCGCCAGCAGACCCGCCAGGCCCACGCCGACGCCCTGCGAGACCCGCAGCGCGGTGACGGCCAGGCCGAACGCCTGCCCGCGGGAGGCGTCGGGCACCTCGCGCACGAACGTCGTGTTCGCCAGCAGCTGGTAGGAGCTCGCCACCCGGACAACGCGATCAGCACCAACGACCACCCCAGCCCCGGCTGCAACGCCATGGGCAGCAGCACCGCGCACGACGCCACCGCCAGCCACGGCATCGCGGCGAGCTGCCGTGCCTGCGGCACCCGCGCCACCACCGCCATCCCGGCCACCGTGCCCGCCGCGTGCGCACCGAAGATCAACCCACCGCCGCCGGCCCCGCCCCAGCTGCGCGGCGTAGGGCGCGGCCAGCCCCTCGGCGACGATGTAGAACCCCGACACGCACGCCAACGCCACCAGCGCCCGCAACCGGTGTTCCCGCCACACCAGCCGCGCCCCGCCCACCAGGTCCGAGGGCCAGGCCCGCACGTGCGGCCGCGCCGGAACCGGCCTGCGCAGCACGAACGCGCTGACCATCAAGGCGGAGACCACGAACGTGACCGCGTCGGCCACCAGCACCGGTCCGGGCCCCCACCACCCGACCAGCGCCCCGCCCGCGACGAACCCCAGCACCTGCGCGGCCTGCGTCACCGTGCTCAACGCCGCCATCCCCAGCGGATACCGCTCGTCGGGCAGCACGTGCGGCAGCAACGCCGCCCGCGCCGCCCCGTGCGGCGCCCCCGCCAGCTGCACCAGCACCAGCACCGCCGCCAGCACCCACAACGGCAACCCCGGCAGCGCCATCACCAGCAACAACAGCGCCCGCACCACATCGGCGGCCACCATCACGTCCCGCCGCGCGAACCGGTCAGCGAGCCCGGACAGCAGCGGACCGCCCACCAGGTCCGGCAGGAACGTCAACGCGTACGTCAGCGCTGTCAGCCCGGCGCTCGCGGTCCGGTCGTAGACGTGCACCGCCAGCGCCACCCGCGCGAACTGGTCCCCGGCCACCGACACCGCGTGCGCCACGAACAGGGCACGGAACTCCCCGTCACGGACAAGATCGAGATAGCCGGGCATGACCCACAGGATGACCGACCGGGCACCCCACCGGGTGATCACGACCGAAATCCGCCGCACGGTTGCCCCACCCGCCACGACCCCACCGTCCGAACGCGACCCCCGCCGCCCCAGGCACATGCAAATTGCACGCCGTCAGCGACCCCGGCCACCCGCGCTACGCACCGTCACCACCCGCCCGACGCGCCCGAACCCCAACGCCGACCCCACACCGGCCTGACCCGCCACGCCCGACAGCGCCGGAGCCGAGACGCCTGACGAGTCGGGGCCGGAACGCTCTCGCGCCCCGGCCCCGACTCATCGATCAGCCCCTCAGCCCCTCACACCGTCGCCCAGAACCCGCACTGGTGGTCGCGTGCGAAGTCCGTCGGCCCGATCGCGTCCGGGGCCAGCGACTGCACGTCGGCCCGCCACCCCGGATCCCCGGTCCGCGCGAACCTGCCCCACGCCGCCACCATGTAGTCCGACACCTTCCGCTGCGCCGGGGTCAGCGTCACACCGGGGAAGTCGAACAGCATCAGCAGCTCGGAGGCGTGGTAGGCCTTGTACCCGCCGGGGAACGGCGGCAGGTCCGGGAACAGCACCGGCACCGTCGCGTCCGCGAACTCGTAGCCCGACACCCGCTGGTGGCGCCCCAGCTCCCGGCGCGTGTCGTGCACCGTGCACGCCCACGACTGGTCGGTCATGATCCGCGCCAGCTCGTCGCGCACGTCGCCGTTGCCGTCGGCCGGGTAGCGGGCCAGCACCGCGTCCACGTCCTGCGGCTCGTACAGGCCCTGCAGCGTCTGCCGGTAGGCCTGCGTCGGGATCGGCTGCGGGAAGATCAACGCCGCGAACAGCGTCGCCTCGTCGTGCGTGGAACCGACCAGGGTCGGCACGTGGTGCATCCGCCCGGTCCGCTGCGCCACCACCGGGTCGACCGGCAGCACCGCGGTGCCGTAGGCGGGCGTGCCGAACGCGGCGTGCGCCGGCAGCAGCGCCGAGGCCGGCAACGCCGCAGGCACGCCACGTCCGCGCACCCAGCGCTCCGGCCGTCTGCGCGCCGGTCTGCTCGACCACCGACCGGTCACGCCACAGCGTCTCGAACACACCCGGCTGCCCGCCCGGTGTCGTCAGCCCGCACGGCCCCGACTGGATGATCGCCTTGGCGAACAACCCCGCCGCCCGCGGCGACGCCAGCTGCGCGCACACGCTCAAGCCCCCGGCGGACTCACCGAACACCGTCACGCTGCGCGCGTCCCCGCCGAACGCGGCCGCGTTGCGCTGCACCCACCGCAGCGCCGCCTGCTGGTCGGCCAGCCCGAACGCACCCGACCCGGCCACCCCGGGGTAGCCGAAGAACCCGAAGATCCCCAGCCGGTAGTTCACCGTCACCACCACGGCGTCGTTGCGCGTCGCCAGGCGCCGCGCGTCGTAGTCCGACGCCGCACCCGCGGTGAACCCGCCGCCGTGGACCCACACCATCACCGGCCGCGGCGTGCTCTGCCGCCCGGCCGGCGTGGTGACGTTGAGGTACAGGCAGTCCTCGGTCTCCGAACCCGGCTGACCCAGCTGCTCGAGCTGCGCGCACCTCGGGCTCGGCACCGTCGCGTCCCGCACCCCCTGCCACGGCGCCGCCGGCTGCGGGTCACGCCACCGGTTCGCACCCACCGGCGCAGCCGCGAACGGGATGGAGCCGAACGTCCGGTACCCGGCCGCCACCGTCCCCTCGACCAGCCCCTTGTCCGTGCGCACCACCGCACCGCCACCACCGGCGGGCTCGGCCACCGCCGGACCCACCGCCACCGGACTCACCACGACGGCCGACGCGACCGCGACCGCGAGCAGCACCGACCCGAACGACGAATCTCGTCTCATCCCCAACCCCCTCGTCCCGCACCGAACGTAGCGAGGGCGGCGGCGGACCGGAACCGCTGAAAGTCATCGGGTCGCATCATCCGAAAGTCGACAGCGCGCCCACCCGGTTGCCGACATACCGACCGGTCGGTACCCTCCGGTTCGTGGGTGACACGACACTTCCCGGCAGCCCGTCGGTCGACGCGCTCGTCTTCGACTGGGGCGGGGTCATGACCGTCTCCGTGCCCGAGTTCGTCGGCCAGTGGATGCACGCCGAGGCCATCGACCGCGACGTCTACGGCCGCATCATGCGCGACTGGCTCGGCCGCGAGGCGAAACCGGGCAACCCCGTCCACCGCCTGGAGACCGGCGAGCTGACCGTGGCCGAGTTCGAACGGCTGCTGGCCGCCGAGCTCATCACCACCGGCGGCGACCCGGTCGTGGACAAGGGGCTGCTGCGGCGCATGTTCGGCGGCGCCGCCCCCGACCCGGCGATGGCCGAGCTCGTCCGCAAGGCCCGCGCCGCCGGCCTGCACACCGCGCTGCTGTCCAACAGCTGGGGCGAGGGCTACCCCGCCGACCTGCTCGTCGAGCTGTTCGACACCATCGTCATCAGCGGACGCATCGGCCTGCGCAAACCCGACGAGCGCATCTACCGCCACACCCTGGAGCAGATCGGCGTCCCCGCCGGGCGTGCCGTGTTCTTCGACGACGCGCCCGTCAACGTCGACGCCGCCCACGCCGTCGGCATGCACGCCTTCCGCCACACCGGCGCCGACGCCACCCGCGCCCACCTCGCCACCCTCGGAGTGACCCTGTGAACGACCCCGTGACCGACCCGGCCAACGACCCCGTGACCGACCCGGTGACCGCTCTTCCCGGCCTGGACCTGCGGGCACTGGCCACCCACCTCGGCACGGGCCCGCTCACCGGCGAGCTGTTCCGCGGCGGCCGCTCCAACCTCACCTACCGTGTCAGCGACGGCACCCGCACCTGGGTGCTGCGCCGCCCGCCGCTGGGCCACGTGCTGGCCACCGCCCACGACATGGCCCGCGAGTTCCGCGTCATCTCCGCACTGGCCGGCACCGCCGTTCCCGTGCCGGGCACGCACCGGCTCGTCGAGGACCCGTCGGTCATCGGCGCGCCCTTCTACCTGATGGACGAGATGCCCGGCGCCGCCCTGCGCGAACGCTCCCAGTGCCCGTGGCTCACCCCCGACGACGCCCGCGTGCTCTCGCAGCGCCTCGTCGACGTCCTCGCCGACCTGCACTCCGTCGACCCCGCCTCGGTGGGCCTCGCGGACTTCGGCCGCCCCGACGGGTTCCTCACCCGCCAGGTCACCCGCTGGGGCAAGCAGCTCGACGCCTCCCGCAGCCGCGACCTGCCCGGCATCGACGAGCTGCGCGACAAGCTCGCCGCCACCGTCCCCACCTCCACCAGGGCGACGATCATCCACGGCGACTACCGCCTCGACAACGCACTCGTCACCCAGGACCCGCCGCGGATCAGCGCCGTCCTGGACTGGGAGATGGCCACCCTCGGCGACCCGCTCGCCGACCTCGGCCTGCTCTACGTCTACTGGGCCGGCCTGGGCTCGGACAACGACCCCATCACCGGCGGCGTCACCTCACTGCCCGGCTTCCTCACCGCCGACGAGCTCGTCGCCCGCTACACCGCCCGCACCGGCACCGACACCTCCGGCCTGGGCTGGTACATCGCCTTCGGCTACTTCAAGCTCGCCGTCATCGTCGAAGGCATCCACTTCCGCTTCGCCAGCGGCCAGACCGTCGGCGCCGGCTTCGACAAGCTCGGCGCCTTCACCGTCCCCCTCGTCCGCCAAGGACTCGCCGCCGCCCACAAGGAGCTCTGACATGGACTTCGCCTACGACGCCAAGACCGAGGAACTGCGCACCAAGCTCCTCGCGTTCATGGACGACCACGTCTACCCCGCCGAAGCCGTCCTCGACCAGCAGCTGCACGACGCCGCCGACCCGTGGCAGCGCCAGCCCGTCCTCGAGGAGCTCAAGGCCGAGGCCCGCCGCCAGGGCCTGTGGAACCTCTTCCTCCCGCCCACCAATGATTCTGGCCACGACCACGGCGGCGGCCTGACGAACCTGCAGTACGCGCCCCTGGCCGAGATCACCGGCCGCAGCCCCCACCTCGCCCCCGAAGCCCTCAACTGCGCCGCCCCGGACACCGGCAACATGGAAGTGCTCGCCATGTTCGGCACCGACGAGCAGAAGAAGCAGTGGCTGCAGCCCCTGCTCGACGGCGAGATCCGCTCCGCGTTCTGCATGACCGAACCCGACGTGGCCTCCTCCGACGCCACCAACATCGCCACCCGCATCGACCGCGACGGCGACGACTACGTCATCAACGGCCGCAAGTGGTGGTCCTCGGGCGCCATGAACCCCAACTGCGCCATCTTCATCGTCATGGGCAAGACCGACCCCGACGCCGACCGCCACCGCCAGCAGGCCATGATCCTCGTCCCGCGCGACACCCCCGGCGTCACCGTCGAGCGCGAGATGCGCGTGTTCGGCTACGGCGACCACGCCCACGGCGGCCACGCCGAAATCGTCTTCGACGACGTCCGCGTCCCCGCCACCAACCTCATCGCCGGCGAGGGAGAGGGCTTCGCCATCGCCCAGGCCCGCCTCGGCCCCGGCCGCATCCACCACTGCATGCGCCTGATCGGCATGGCCGAACGCGCCCTCGAGCTCATGTGCCGCCGTGCGGTGTCCCGCGTCGCCTTCGGCAAGCCCATCGCCACCCAGGGCGTCGTGCAGGAGTGGATCGCCGAAGCCCGCGTCCGCATCGAACAGGCCCGCCTGCTCGTGCTCAAGACCGCCTGGCTCATGGACACCGTCGGCAACAAGGGCGCCCACACCGAGATCCAGGCCATCAAGATCGGCGTCCCCCTGATGACCGAATGGGTCCTCGACAAGGCCATCCAGGCCCACGGCGCCGGCGGCGTCAGCCAGGACACCCCGCTCGCCGAGCTCTGGGCCGCCGCCCGCACCCTGCGCCTGGCCGACGGCCCCGACGAGGTCCACCGCATGTCGCTGGCCAAGCGGGAGCTCAAGAAGTACCTGTAGCACATGACCTCGGCCCTGACCGTGGTGCGCGGCGGCCCCGCCGACGTGCCGGCGATCCTGCGCCTGCTCGACGCCGCCCAGGACTGGCTCGCCACCCTGGGCCGCACCGGGCAGTGGGGCACCGGCCACTTCTCGGGCAGCCCCGCCGCGGTCGGCAGGTTCACCCGCCTCGCCACCGCGGGCACCGTCTGGCTCGCCGTCGACGGAGCCCGCGGTGCCCGCGGCGACGGGGGAGAGGCTGCCGCAGCGGGAGAGCCACTCGGGGTCGTCATCATCGCCACCGAACCCGAGCACTACGTCGCCCTGCTGGTCACCTCACGCGCCCACCTCGGCGCAGGCGTCGGCACCACCCTGCTCACCCACGCACGCGCGCAGGCCCGTGCCGCCGGCGTCGGCCTGATGCGCGTGGACTGCTACGACGGCGACGACCACCGCCTCGTCGCCTACTACGAAAAGCAGGGCTTCACCCCGATCGGCACGTTCACCGCCAGGAACGGCACCTGGCCCGGCCGCCTGCTCGCCCTGCGCCCCTGACCACTGAAATGCACAGCCCGCTCAAATGCACGGCCCGCTCAGGTGAACAGGCAGAACGGGTGCCCGTCCGGATCGAGCAGCACCCGCACGTCGGCCTGCGGCTGGACCCGCGCGAGCACAGCCCCGCACGCCACCGCGTGCTCGGTCGCCGCCGCCAGGTCGTCGACCTCGATGTCGAGGTGCTGCGTCGCGTTCTGAGCGCCCGGCTCACTCGGCCACACCGGTGCGGTGAACTCCCGCTCCAGCTCGAAGTTGACCGTCAGCCCATCCCTGGTCCGGACCTGCGCCCACTCCGGCTCCGCCGCCGAGACCGGCGCGTCCAGCAGCCGCGCGTAGAACTCCGCCAGCTCCCGCGGCCGGGCGCACCCGACCGTCACCGACGTCAACCGCAGCCCCATCCGGGTTCCTCCCACAGCGCCGGCCAGCGCCAACCAGTGCCGGCCAGCGTCGACCACGACGACACGTCCACCGCTGCGATACCCGCCGTCACAGGCGCCGACACCACACCGTCCCGGCCCAGCTCGCGGCCGGGCTCAGTTGGTCGGCGCCTCGCGGGCCGCCAGCGCCGCCCGGCAGGCGTGCACGAAGTCCCAGAACACCTCGGTCGTCGTGTGCCGCCGGTCCGACCGGGAGTTCTCGGCGAACATGGCGTTGCGCAGGGGAGTGGTGAGCTCCAGCTGCCCGCCCTGCCGGGTCTTGGTGCGGTTGGCGATGTTCGCCCGGTCGCCGCCACCCAGGACCGGGTGGTCCGCGGCGTCGACCGTGTGGAAACCCGCCCGGCGCAGCCGCGTCAGCAACTCCAGCCGCAACAACGCGTCCCGCCCGCCGACCAGCACCGCCCGGTCGTGGTCCTCCAGCCCCGCCGCCGCGGCCGTGCAGCCGTGCAGGCCCAGCGCGTGCGCCGCACCCGACACCATCGCGCGCGCCACCCGGTCGTCGCAGTGCGACGACGTCACGTGCAGCTCGTCGTTGGACGCGGTGCGCAGGCCCTCGAACATCCAGTAGTCGTGGGTCTGCCCGATCGGCACCCGCGTCGACGGGCTGTAGCCGGCGATCGCCAGACACAGTTCGGACGTCCCGACCTCGATGCCGCCACCGTGCGGGGCGAGGACGACCGACCGCGTGCGGGGCCGGTGCCGCTTGAAGCGACGCCGGTAGTCCACCCGTTCCACCAGTCGGGGATCGGCGTAGAGGTCGGAGTTGGACGCGTAGACGTCCACCGCCGTCGACTGGTGCTGGGGTCTCATGGCGGGCGGAAGCCTACCTGGCATCACCCGGTCGGCCGCCGCCCGCCGTGCGCATCGTCACGTGTCGTGACAGGTCAGGCGTCGATCTGCTTCGGGGACTGCTCGGCCGAGGAGATCGAGATCTTGCGGGGCTTCGCACGTTCCGCGATCGGAATCCGCAGCGTCAGCACACCCGCCTCGAACTGCGCGTCGATCCGGTCGGTGTCGAGGGTGTCGCCGAGGAACAACTGCCGCGAGAACACACCCAGCGGCCGCTCCGACACCTGCATCTCGACGTCCTTGCCCAACGGCCGCCGCTCCGCCTTGACCGTGAGCACGTTGCGCTCCACGTCGAGCTCGATCGCGTCGGCCGCCACCCCCGGCAGGTCGAAGCACACGACGAACTCGTCACCGTCGCGGTAGGCGTCCATCGGCATCGCCGTGGGCCGCGACCACGTGCCCTGCCCGCCGAGCACCTGCTGGGTGAGCCGGTCGAGCTCGCGGAACGGGTCAGTGCGCATCAACATCTGACACCTCCTGATCATCCCTCGCTGGCCTGTCAATGCGCTGCCCCACCGTTGTAGCATGTCGTCAAAACGATGACAAGACTCCGACGTCATCGGGAGGACGACATGAACGACTACGAGACGGTCCGCGCCACCGCCGCCGCCCCCGGCACCGCCAACGAGGTCCTGGCCGCTCTGATGCTGCTGCGCGAACTGCGCGACGAGCTCTCCGGCTGGGAACCACAGCTCATCGAAGCCGCCCGCGCCCTCGGCACCAGCTGGGCCGACCTCGCACCCGCCCTGGGCGTCGCCAGCAGGCAGGCAGCCGAACGCCGCTACCTGCGCGTACGCCGCACCGGCGAAGGCGGCACCGGCGACGAACGAGTCCAAGCCGAACGCGACCGCCGCGCCGGCGACAAGGCCGTCACCGCCTGGGCCCGCGAGAACGCCGGCGTGCTCCGCGTGCTCGCCGCCCAGGTCGGCCCCACGACACCGGCGTGCAGGACGCACTGGGCCACACCGACGCCGCCGCGCTGCTCGAACCGCTCGCCAGGCCGGGCCGGGCTTGCGCGAGGGCCATCCGGGGCTCGCCGAGCAGATCACGGCGATCGGCCAGCAGACCGACCAGCTGCGCCTCGACGCCCAGAACCGGCGCACCGGCCCATGACCCGCCGCCCGGCCGGGACGTGACCGCACGGCGGCGTCGGTGATGGGCGGGCCCCCGACCGGGCCGCATGATCGCTTCGGCGCCGCGCGAGCCCGTGACCCGCACACCGCGCCACCGACGACCGGAAACCTGACCGGACGGCAGCGCCGGTGGCGGGGCACACGCCTCGGCCTCGTCGCGTGACCGCCCACCGTGACGTGAGCGGCCGATCTTGTCGGTGCCGCTGAGTACCGTGGGACGCGGGGGAGCCCGAACCAGGGGGTACCCCTGCGTCAGCACGCCTCAGACCAGCGTCAACGTCCCCGCCGACGCGTCCAGCACCGCCCGCGCCCCCAGCGGCAGCGTCCACTGCCCCGCGCAGTGCCCGAACCCAAACTCACCCAGCACCGGCACCCCCAGCCCACCCAGCCGGTCCGCCAGCACCGCGGAGACGTCACCGCAGTCCGTCCACGACCCCAGCACGATCCCCGCCACCGGCTCGAACCACCCCGCCCGCAGCAGCTGCGTCAGGATCCGGTCCAACCGGTAGGCCTCCTCGCCGACGTCCTCCAGCAACGCGATCGCCCCGGACGCGGGAACCGACCACCGCGGCCCGCCCACCGACGCCGCCAGCAACGCCGCGTTCCCGCCCACCAGCACCCCGCGCGCGGTACCCGGCACCACCGGTGTTCCGGCCGACCACGACGACACGCCCTCGAACAGGAACGACCGCAGCCGCGACTGCGCGAGAGAGTCGCTCACGAAGTCCCGTGTGCCCGGCATCGGCCCGAACACCGTCGTCTGCCCGACGGCGTTCAGCTCCGCGTGCAGCACCGTCACGTCCGACGAACCCACGAACACCCTCGGCGGCAGCGACTTCCACGGCACGAGGTCGGTCATCCGCAGACACCCGTATCCGCCGCGCACGCAGAACACGGCCGCCACGTCCGAGCACCACGCGTCCACGAACTCACGCGCCCGGTCGGCGTCCGACCCGGCCAGGTACGGCAACGACCACGGTTCCACCACAGGTGTGGTGACCCGCAGTCCCCACGACTCCAGCACCGCCGCACCCGCGGCCACCACCGGGGCGAGCGCCGGGCCGGCCGGTGACACCAGCGCGACCCGGTCCCCGCGCGACAGCAAACTCACGACAGCGAACTCGTGAACGGGGAACTCGTGAACGGGGAACTCGTGAACGGGGAACTCATGAGCAGCGGGCTCATGCCAGGAACCGGCGAGCTCACGAACGCAGCTCCAGCACCGGCACACCCGGCGGCGTGAACCCGAACACCTGCCCGTAGAACGACAGCTCCGCCTCCAGCGCCACCTTGATCGACTCCGCCTTGCGGAACCCGTGCTGCTCGCCCTCGAACGTGATGTACGCGTGCCGGATCCCCGACCCCGCCAGGTCCGCGGCGAACCGGTCGGCCTGCTCCGGCGGGCAGATCTCGTCCTCCAGGCCCTGCAGCAACAGCACCGGGCCCGACACCGACCGCGCCTTGTTCGACGGCGACCTGTCCCGGTACCGGTCGACGGCCTCGGGCAGCCGCCCGACCAGGCCCTCCACGTAGCGGGACTCGAAGTCGTGGGTCTCCCCGCCCTCCGAGGTCCACCCCGCCAGATCCAGGATCGGGAACGCCACCATCCCGCACTGGTACACGTTCGTCGAGGTCAGCGACGCCGCCGACGTCCAGCCACCCGCCGAGCCACCGCGGATGCCCAGCCGCTGCGGGTCCGCCGTGCCGTCCTTCGCGAGCTCCTGGGCCACGAACGCGCAGTCCTCCACGTCCACGACACCCCACTGCTCGCGCAGCCGCTCCCGGAACGCCCGCCCGTACCCGGTCGAGCCGCCGTAGTTGACCGCCACCACCCCGATGCCGCGGCTGGTCAGGTACGCGATGTCGGAGTCGAGCTTGGGCAGCGCCCGCCCGGTCGGCCCGCCGTGCACGTGCACCACGTACGGCGGCAGCTCACCCTCGGGTGCGACGAAGTCCGGGTTCGACGGCGCGTACACGTACGCGGGGATCTCGCCGAACATCCGCTCCACCGGCACCGGCAGGTACGCGGCCTCCGCCGGCTCCTCACCCCCGGTGAGGTAGGTCAGCTCCCCGTTGGACAGGTCCAGCCGCACCACGTCGAACTCCCGGGTCGGCCCTGCCGCCCCGTCGACCACCACGCCGTCGCGCACCGACAGGTCCGCCGCCCACAACGGCAGGTCGGTCTCCACGTCGGTCACCGTCGCGCTGCGCTCGTCGAGCACCGCCAACCGGCCCGAGCGCACCACCAGGTACCGGCCCGGCGACAGGGGTGCGAACCAGCGGTTGCCCAGCCGCCACATCGGGCCGCCGAGCTCCTCCGCGCACTCCGCGAGGTTCGTGCGCGACCCGTCGAGCTGCACGCGGAAGAGGTTCCACCAGCCGTGCGGGTCGGTCAGCGCCAGCAGGGCGTCGCCCTCCCACTCGAACTGGCACACCGCCTCCGTCGTCGACCCGGTCAGCACCCGGAACCCGTCGACGCCGATGTCCGCCACGCACAGCTCGCTGCCGTCCCACGGCATCTGCGGGTGGTCCCAGCCGATCCACGCGAACTTCGTGCCGTCGGGGCTGATCTTCGGGCCGGTCATGAAGTGGTGCGACGACCCCAGCACCCGCACTTCACCCGAAGGTGTGATTGCCACCAGGTCGCGGCGCACGTCGGTGCGGGCGTCACCGGTGATCGTCTCCCGCACGCACCACACCTCGCCGTCCGGTCCCGCGGACAGGTCGGCGTAGCGGCTGCCGTGGTGGCGCTCCGGTTCCGGCGTCAACGCCGCCGGCGGCACCTGCGGCGTGTCCGGGTTGAACACGTACACGCGCTGGTCGTCCCAGTTCGTGAACGCCACCCGGTCGTCCGCGAGCACCACGAACGGCCTGCCGCCGTACTCGTGCACCCGGTTGCGGGCGTTCCACGGCGCGGGCAGCACCTCCACCCCGTCGCGCACCAGAGCGACCCGGCCGCCCTCCGCCGGCCGGCTCTCCGCCCACCACACCTGCTCACCGTGCAGGTCGGCCCACTGGAACCCACCACCCGGCTTCGAGGTGTCGCCGGCGCTGATCGGCGAGGTCCACGTCCCGTACGAAGCGATCTTCACCACAACCCGACCCTATACGCGGAGTGTTTGGTGGGGGAGGACCTGCCGACGATCTCCGCGTGGCCTAGGGTCTTAAGTGCCATGGCTCGCGTCATTCACGTATTCCGCGCACCCGACCGGTTCATCGCAGGAACCGTCGGGCAGCCCGGCGACCGCACCTTCTACCTGCAGGCTTCCGAGCAGAGCAGGTTGATCAGCGTCGCGCTCGAGAAGCAGCAGGTCCAGGTCCTCGCCGAACGCATCGGCTCGCTCCTGGAGGAGGTGCATCGCCGCTTCGGCACCGACGTGCCCGACGACGCGCCCCCCGACGACGTCGACACCCAGCCCCTCGACGTGCCCGTCGAGGAGGAGTTCCGCGTCGGCACCATGGGACTCGGCTGGGACGCCGAGTCCAAGGCCGTCGTGGTCGAACTGCTCGCGATCTCCGAGGAGGAGGTCGACGAGGCGGTCGTGCTCGACGACACCGAGGAAGGCCCCGACGCCGTGCGGGTCTTCCTGTCGCCCGCCGCCGCCCGCGCCTTCGCCGAACGAGCCGACCGCGTCGTCAACGCCGGCCGCAAACCCTGCCCCCTGTGCGCCGAACCGCTCGACCCGGACGGCCACATCTGCCCGCGGCAAAACGGCTACCGCCGCACCGAAGAAGACTGAGATGGACGTCGGCGCGGCCATCGAGTTGCTGACTCACGGCCGCATCGAGGTCGAGGGCAGGCTCGTCGACGCCTCCAACGCGACCCTGTTCTGCAAGATCTCACTCGACGGCGTCGACGCCCAGTGCGTCTACAAACCCGTGCGCGGCGAACGCCCCCTGTGGGACTTCCCCGACGGCACCCTTGCGGGCCGTGAGGTCGCGACCTACCTGATCTCCGCCGCCTCCGGCCTCGACGTCGTACCTCCCACGGTGCTGCGGCCGGGCCCGTTCGGCAGCGGCATGGTCCAGCTGTGGGTCGACACCCGCGAGGAGGACGAGCTCGTCGACATCGTCGGCGTCGACGACGTCAAACCCGGCTGGATCCCCGTCTTCCACGCCCACGACCGCTTCGGCGACCCCGCCGTCCTCGTGCACGCCGACCACCCCCGCATCCAGCTCATGTCCGCCTTCGACGTCGTCGTCAACAACGCCGACCGCAAAGGCGGCCACGTCCTGCACGCCCTCGACGGCTCCGTCCACGGCGTCGACCACGGCATCTGCCTGCACGTCGAACCCAAGCTCCGCACCGTGCTGTGGGGCTGGGCCCGCGAACCGCTGCCCGACCCGGTGGTGGAGGCGATGCGCCGGCTCAGATCGTCCCTCGACGGCGACCTGGGAGAGCAGCTGCACGACCACCTCACCCGCGCCGAGGTCCGCGCGGTGTCCGAACGCACCGACAAGCTCCTGGCCGACGGCGTGTACCCGGAACCGTCGGGCGACTGGCCCGCAATTCCGTGGCCCGCGTTCTGACCACTCGGTAGCGTCCGCGTTCGTGATCCACCCGCCAAGCCCGTACCCGGTGACCGCGTCGCGGTCGTCTCACCGTCCTCGGGGCTGTCCGGTCTCTTCCCGCTGCCCTACGAGCTCGGCCTGCGGCGGTTGCGCGAGCTGGGCCTGGAGCCCGTGGAGTACCCGGCCACCCGCAAGATGGGCTCCACCCCGACCGAACGTGCCGCCGACCTGCACGCCGCGTTCGCCGACCCGGACATCAAGGCCGTGATCGCGAGCATCGGCGGCGACGACCAGATCGAGGTCCTGCCCCACCTCGACGCCGACCTGATCACCGCCCACCCCAAGCCGTTCCTCGGGTTCAGCGACAACACCAACCTGCTCGTCTGGCTCGCCAACCGCGGCATGGTCGGCTACCACGGCGGCACCGTCATGACCGAGTTCGGCCGCCCCGGCGCCATGCACCCGGCCACCCGCGACTCCCTGCGCGCCGCCCTGTTCACCCGCGGCGAGTACGTCCTGCCCGACTCCACCGCCTATGGCGACGTCAGCAAGCCCTGGGACGACCCCGCCACCTTCGACGCCGAACCCGACCTGCGGCCCGCCGCCGGCCGGCAGTGGCACCACCCCGAGCGGGTCGTGCAGGGCCAGGCGTGGGGCGGCTGCCTGGAGGTCCTGTCCTGACTGCTCCTGGCCGACCGCGAGATCGAGCCACCCGAGCACTACGAGGGCAAGGTCCTGTTCTTCGAGACCTCCGAGGAGATGCCACCCGCCTCCGAGGTGTTCTACGTGCTGCGCGCGATGGGCGAACGCGGCCTGCTCGCCCGCTTCGCCGCCGTCCTCGTCGGCCGGGCGCGGGCGTGGTCCTTCGCCCGGCCCGACACCGACCGCGCCACCTACACCCGCGCGCAGCGCGAAGCGGTGATCAGGGCGTTCGACAAGTACGCGCCCGACACGCCGATCGTGTTCGACGTCGACCTCGGCCACACCGACCCGCAGCTCGTCATCCCCGTCGGCGGCCAGGTCAGGGTGGACAGCCCGAACCGCGGCATCACCATCACCTACTGACACCACCGATCCCGCACCCCGGAAACCGGGGTGAATGCGGCCTCCGGGGCGAATCGGGCCGCGCCCGCCACCCGAGTCGCTAGTCTGGAGCGGGTGATCGACGATCCCGCCAGAGCCCGCCTGGTCCGACGTTTCGGCGAGCCCGTCACCGCCTGGATCGACGCCCTGCCCGACCTGGTCGCCACCCTCACCGCCCGCTGGGGCCTCACCGTCGTCGAGGCCGTGCCCGGCGGCACCGGCGTCGCCGTGCGCTGCACCACCGCGGTGCTCAAGCTGACCCCCGACCACGACGTCGCCGCCCACGAGGCCAAGGCCCTCACCGCGTGGGCGGACATCCCGGCCGCGGTCGACCTGCTCGACACCGACCTCGCCCGCGGCGCCCTGCTGCTCGAGCTCCTGCACCCCGGCACCCCGGCCACCGACCCCGCGCGTGTCGTGCCCGCACTGCACCGAGCCGATCTGAAGGGTTTTCCGCCGCTGCGCGCCCGCGTCGACTTCCTGTTCGAGACCGTGCTCACCGGCCGCACCGGCACCTACTACGCCACCGAACACGCCAAAGCCCGCAAACTCGCCGACGACAACACCCCCACCGTGCTGCTGCACGGCGACATGCACCCCGGCAACGTCCTGCAAAGCGCCCGCGGACCGGTGGCCATCGACCCGCGCGCGTGCGTCGGCGACCCGGCGGTGGACTGGCTGGACTTCGTGCACGGCGGCTACGACCTGCACGGCGCCGATGTCGACCTCGACCGCGTCCACGAGTGGCTCGCCGCCTTCAAACCGTTCTACAGCTAGTGTTCGGGCGTGCGTTCCCACGACTACGGCCGCGACGTCCTGTCCACCCCGAAGCGCAAGAAGGTCCCCGAGGTCGCGGCCGAACCCGGCCTCGTCGTCGAGGACCCCGCCAGCGGTTTCTGCGGCGCCGTCGTGAAGTTCGAACACGGCAACGTCGTGCTGGAGGACCGCCACGGCCGCCACCGGCTCTTCCCGCTCACCCCCGCCGGGTTCCTCGTCGACGGACAACCCGTCACCCTGGTCAAACCCGCGCCCCAGCCGCAGAAACCCCGCGTCAGCGCCTCCGGCAGCGTCCGGGTCGAGGGGCTGCGCGCGCAGACCGCCAAGGCCAGCCGCATCTGGGTCGAGGGCAAGCACGACGCCGAGCTCGTCGAACGCGTCTGGGGCCACGACCTGCGGGTGGAGGGCATCGTCGTGGAACCCCTCGACGGCGTCGACGACCTGCCCGCGCGCATCGCCGAGTTCGGCACCGCACCCCACCGCCGCCTCGGGGTGCTCGTCGACCACCTCGTCGCCGGCTCCAAGGAACAGCGCACCGTCGAGCAGGTCCGCGACGACAACGTCCTCGTCACCGGCCACCCCTACGTCGACATCTGGCAGGCCGTCAAACCCGCCGCCGTGAAGATCAGGGCCTGGCCGGTGGTGCCGAGGCACATCCCGTGGAAGGAAGGCGTCTGCGCCCAGCTCGGCTGGGGCGAGACCTGGGAGGGCTGGCAGCGCGTGCTCGGCGCGGTCGGCAGCTACCGCGACATCGAGTCCGACCTGCTCGGCGCCGTCGAACGGCTCATCGACTTCGTCACCGTCCCCCGGCAGTGATCCGCGAGCAGTGGGCGACGATCACGCCCTTCGACGTGGTGACGCTGCCGGTGAGCTCGAACCGGGTCAGCGGCGCCGGTCCCTCGAACAACCGCGTGCCGCTGCCCAGCGTCACCGGGTGCACGACCAGCGAGTAGTGGTCGACCAGGCCCGCGGTGTGCAGGGCCCGCACCAGCGCCGCGCTGCCGATCACCGCCAGGTCCTCGTCCAGGGCGGCCACCTCGTCGACCGTGCGCAGCAGCACCGAGTTCGCCCACCCCTGCGCGTCGGCCAGGGTCCGGGACACCACGTACTTGCGTGCGGCGTTGAGGTGCGCGGTGAACGGGTTGCCGTCCGTCGCCGACGCCCACGCGCCGTGGAAGTCCTGCCAGGTCCGCCGCCCGAACAGCACGGCGCCGGTGCCGGCCATGCCCTTGCCCATCTCGGCGGCCAGCACCTCGTCGTCGTAGCCGGCGCCCCAGCCGCCGTGGGCGAAACCGCCGCGGGTGTCCTCGTCGGGCCGGCCCAGGCCCTGCACCACACCGTCGAGGGTGGTGAACATCGTGGCGGAGATCGAACGCATCAGGTGCACCTCTTCGTGTCCAGCGAGAACCGGCGTCACCTCCTGTACGAGCGCACCGGCGTGGTTTCGACACCGCCGGGTGATCGGTTTTGTCACGGTCGGGGGCGCAGCACGGTGAAGTTCGGCCGGTCGGGCGCCCCGTTGGTGTATGTATGGGCGCATGGCCGCGCTGATCTGGCTGATCGTCGGGATACTCCTCGTCATCGCCGAGGTTCTCTCCGGTGACTTCGTGCTGGTCATGCTCGGCGCCGCCGCGCTGGCCGCGGCGGGGGTGACCGCGCTGGGGGCAGGTGACCTGGTGAGCGTCCTCGTGTTCGCCGCGACCTCGGTCGGTCTGATCGTGGGCGCCCGGCCGCTGCTCAAGAAGCGGCTGCAGCTGGGGTCCAGCGTGAAGATGCACCACGAGGCGCTGCTGGGCAGCAGGGCCGTCGCAGTGTCCGAAGTGGACGAACACGGCGGGCAGGTCAAGATCGGCGGCGACACCTGGAGCGCGCGCACCCTCGACGGGTCCGTGATCGCGGCAGGCGACGCCGTCACCGTTGTCGAGATCTCGGGAGCGACGGCCGTGGTGATCGCCGCAGTGTGACCACTGCGGGCCGATCGCGCGCGGCAGGCCGCGCCCCAGAAGGATGTGAACCGAGTTGGACCCGATCACCGGCGTGGTCGCGGCCGTCATCGCCCTGTTCGTGCTGATCATCGCCGTGAAGTCGGTGCTGGTCATCCCGCAGGCGCAGGCCGCAGTCATCGAACGCCTGGGCCGCTACCGCAACACCGCCGCGCCCGGTCTGAACATCATCGTGCCGTTCATCGACAAGGTGCGGGCCCGCATCGACCTGCGCGAGCAGGTCGTGTCGTTCCCGCCGCAGCCGGTGATCACCCAGGACAACCTGACGGTCTCGATCGACACGGTCGTGTACTTCCAGGTCACCGAACCGCGCAGCGCCGTCTACGAGATCTCCAACTACATCGTCGGCGTCGAGCAGCTCACCATCACCACGCTGCGCAACCTCGTCGGCGGCATGAGCCTGGAGGAGACGCTGACCTCCCGCGACCACATCAACGGCCAGCTGCGCGGCGTGCTCGACGAGGCCACCGGCCGCTGGGGCCTGCGCGTGGCCCGCGTGGAGCTCAAGTCGATCGACCCGCCGCCCTCCATCCAGGACTCGATGGAGAAGCAGATGCGCGCCGACCGCGAGAAGCGCGCCATGATCCTCAACGCCGAGGGCCAGCGCGAGTCGTCGATCAAGACCGCGGAGGGCCAGAAGCAGTCGCAGATCCTCGCCGCCGAGGGCGCCAAGCAGGCCGCGATCCTCACCGCCGAGGCCGAGCGGCAGTCCGCGATCCTGCGCGCGCAGGGTGAACGCGCCGCCCGCTACCTGCAGGCGCAGGGCCAGGCCAAGGCGATCGAGAAGGTCTTCGCCGCCATCAAGGACGGCCGCCCCACCCCGGAGGTGCTGGCCTACCAGTACCTGCAGACGTTGCCGCAGATGGCGCAGGGCGACGCGAACAAGGTCTGGATGATCCCGTCCGACTACGGCAAGGCCCTCGAGGGCTTCGCCCGCATGCTCGGCGCGCCCGGTGAGGACGGCGTGTTCCGCTACGAGCCGCCCGCCGACACCGGCGAGCGCCCGAAGCCGGAAGTGGACGACCCCGCGGTCGCCGACTGGTTCGACACCGCGCCGGACCCGAAGGTCGCCGAAGCCGTCGCCCGCCCGCGAGGCCGTGCTGGAGAACGAGCAGCCCGCTCCCTGCACCAGCCCGACGAGCAGGCCTGACGCTCCACCCGGCGCGGCCCGCCCTTCCGTTGCGAAGGGGCGGGCCGCGCCGTCGTTGTGACCTGCGGGAACAAGAAATCCCAGAAAATTCCGGGTCACGTGTCGATCGAACGGACCGCCCGTTCGACCTTGGCGTGAAAGGGTCCACAACGGACCCACCGAGCCCCCTGGGGAGATCATCATGAAGTTCATGCTCATCTGGCGCGTCGAGTCCGACGAGGCGTGGAACAACCTGGGCGAGATCGACTTCGACCAGATGCTGGAGACCGTCGGCCGCTTCAACCAGGAGCTCATCGACGCCGGCGTGCTGATCGCCGCCGAAGGCCTCGCGCCCGCCGAGGAAGGCGTCGTCGTCGACTTCTCCAGCGAACCGCCGGTCGTCACCGACGGCCCCTACGGCGAGACCAAGGAGCTGTTCAACGGCTTCTACCTGATCAGGGTCGACTCCATCGAGGAGGCCGTCGAGTGGGCCAAGCGCACCCCGATGACCGCCGCCGGGTTCAAGACCGAGATCCGGCGCGTGCCCGAGATCCACGAGTTCCCGCAGGACAACGAGTGGATCAAGAAGGAACGGGCCTGGCGCGAGTCCACCGGCCAGCTCTGACCGGCCGGCCCTGGCCGGCTGGGCCTGCTCTACCTTGGGCACCATGAGCGACCCCACGGGACGCAAGGCAGTGGCGGCGGTGTGGCGCATCGACTCCGCGAGGATCATCGGTGCGCTCACCCGCTACACCGGCGACTTCGCCCTGGCCGAGGACCTCGCTCAGGAGGCACTGGCCGAGGCGCTGGTGACCTGGCCGCGCGAGGGCGTGCCGAACAACCCGGCCGGCTGGCTGCTCACGGTGGGAAGGCGCCGCGCGATCGACACGTTCCGCCGCCGCAGCACCCGCGACGAGAAGTACGCCGCTCTCGCCCACCACCTCAGCGAGGGCGGCGCCCTCACCGGCGCCACCGACCCCGCCCCCGCACCCGACGACGTGCTGTGGGACCCCGACCAGATCGACGACGACACCCTCGCCCTGGTCTTCACCTCCTGCCACCCGGTCCTGTCCCGCGAAGCCGCCGTCGCCATGACCCTGCGCGTCATCGGCGGCCTGACCAGCGACGAGATCGCCCGCGCCTTCCTGGTCCCCACCGCCACCGTGCAGGCCCGCATCACCCGCGCGAAGAAAACCCTCGGCGCCGCGAACGTCCCCTTCGAGGTCCCCCCGGCCGAGGAACGCCCCCGACGCCTCGCCCAGGTCCTCAGCGTCATCTACCTGATCTTCACCGAGGGCTCCTCGGCCAGCTCCGGCGACGAGGTCATGCGCCTGGACCTCGCCGGCGAAGCCCAGCGCCTGGCCCGCATCCTGTCCCGCCTGATGCCCGCCGAACCCGAAGCCCACAGCCTGCTCGCCCTGCTGGAGCTCACCGCCGCCCGCTTCCCGGCCCGCCGCGGCCCCGACGGCGAAACAGTGCTGCTGGAAGACCAGGACCGCCGCCGCTGGGACCGCTCCGCCATCGCCCGCGGTCGCGCGGCTCTCGCGAAGGCCACCGACGCCGGCCGCGGCTACGGGTACTACGGGCTGCAGGCGGCGATCGCCGAGTGCCACGCGCTGGCGCCGTCGGTGCAGGAGACGGACTGGAACCGGATCGTGCTGCTGTACGAGGCTCTGGGCCGGCTCGCGCCGTCGCCGGTCGTGGACCTGAACCGGGCGGTGGCGGTGTCGATGGCGCGAGGGCCGGAGGCGGCGTTGCCGATCGTCGAGGAGCTGGCCGGGACCGATGCGTTCGCTCACTCGCACCAGCTGCCGGGGGTGCGGGGGGAGTTGCTGCGGCGGTTGGGGCGGGTGGAGGAGGCCCGCAGCGCGTTGCAGGAGGCGGTCCGGTTGTGCGGCAACGAACGCGAGCGGGCGGTGCTGACCCGCAAGCTCGCCGCCCTCTGACGAACCCGTCCGCGCTCGACTGACACGGTGCCGGGCGGTGTCGTAGGTTGCGCCCGTGCACCAGGTCCGATTCATCCTCAACGGACGCCACTACGAGTTGTCCCGTGCACAGGTGGAAGCCCGCCTGTCCGGCGTCGAACCCGAACCGGTCCGGGAGCACGCCGTCCTCGTCGACGGCACCTGGTTCCCGGTGAAGCAAGCGTTCGAGGCCGCACTCGGTGTGCCGCGATCGGAGTTCATCTCGCACGCCGCGCGCCGCCACCTCAAAGCCCTCGGGTTCGACCTGCGCGGGGACGTCACCTCCCGCGACGCCGCCATGGGGACCGCGGCCGGACCTGTGACGGCCCCGGCGCGCGACGAGCCATCGGCTGTTCGGGCCGGGGCTGTTCGGGCCGGGGCTGTCCGGGCGGAGGAGGAATGGCATACCGAGGCCAACGTCCAGGCAGCGGTGGTGACCGCGTTGACAGCGGCCGGGTGGAAGATCCGCTCGGTGGCCGACACCGCGACGAAGGAACGCGGTGTCGACGTCGTCGCCGAACGCGGAGGCATCACGGCCGGCATCGAGGTCAAAGGCTTCCCGAGCCGCACGTACGCCGACCCGTCCCGCGCCGGTGAGACCAAGCCGACCTCCCCCAGCACCCAGGCCGGCCACTGGTTCGCCCACGCCGCCTTCGCGGCCATGCGCATGCGGAACAGGCAGCCCTCCTGGCGCACCGTCATCGCCCTGCCGGACTTCCCCCGCTACCGCAACCTCCACACCGAAGTCGCGGACTCGCTCACAGCCGCCCACATCGAAGTCTGGTGGGTCGACCCGAACGGCACCGTCAGCCTGCCGTGACCCCACCTCCACCGACACGCGGGGACCCCGCGTGCCCTTCCCGGCACACGCGGTGAACAGCAGGGTTCCGTTAGGGCGACATCGGTAGCACTCGACAGAGTGACCCGTGTTTGATGTTGTGATGACCTCGCTGCCCGCCGCCGTGGCTTCCGCACTCGCCGAGGCCGACAGCGAGAGCACCACCCAGGACGACTGGCCGCGGCGCTGGCAGGCCCTGACCTCGGTCTCGGTCGAGCTGCAGGCGCTGCTGGTCACCGACCCCGGCCCGGAGCTGGTCGCGTTGATCGAGGGCATCGTCACCCAGCTGGCCGACGGCGTCGCCGCCACCGGGAGGCACCGGGTGGAGCTGGCCGAGCTCACCCACCGCGTGCTCGACACCCACGCCCGCGCCTGCGCCGCCACGACGCCGGACCCGGTCCGGCTCGCCGACTGGTTGCTCGACCTGCAGCTGCACCACCCCGACGCGCCTGAGGTCAGTCTCGCCCTCTACGCCCGTGCGCTCGACGACGACGGGCTCGCGCACTACCGCGAGCGGGCCGTGTCGTTGTTCGAGCCGCTGCCGGTGATCGGGTTCGGGGAGACCGGGCGGTACGACCGGGCGCGGTGGGCGTTGTTGCGGGTGATGGAGGAGCTGGCCGAGTACACCGAGGACGTGGACCTGCAGTTGCTCGTGCTGACCAAGGACCTGTCGTCGGGGTGGCACTACCTGCAGGTCGCGACGGTGTTGCGGGATGCGGGGCGCGCTGACGAGGCGCTGGAGTGGATCGACCGGGGGTTGCGGGCGACCGGTGGGCGGGGGGCGGCGTTGCGGCTGATCGACCTCGCCGTGGAGGAGCACCTGCGCAGGGGAGCGCCGCACCGGGCGGTCGCGGTGTGCCGGGAGGCGTTCCTGACGCGGCCCAACCTCGACCTGTACCTCAAGGCCCGCGCGCTGGTGGTGCACACCGACGAGTGGCCGCCGTTGCGTGCCGAGCTCGTGGACCACCTCGTGCGCGACGGCGGCCGGTTGGCGATCGAGGTGTACCGGCGCATCGTCGAGGTGGAGCTGGCGCGCAGGGGTGTGGCCGAGCAGGAGCTGGTCGTGGAGTGGCTGGAACAACTACGCGGTCTGCAGCCTGACGCGTTCGCCGACTACCTGGAGCACATCAAGTCGCGGCACGTGGCGGACCGGCAGCTGCTCGACGAGTTGTCCAAGCGCGGACTCTGACCATTCCTTCTTCGGATAGTCCGTGTTCGTACTATCCTAGTTCGCATGATCGAGGCCGGTGGGGATCCGGTCCGCCCACGGCCGGGCTCGCTCCAGCTGGGCGGACACCGACAGCAGCGTGGACTCGTCGTGCTGGCGGCCGACGAGCTGGACCGCGAGCGGCAGACCGGTGGAGGTGCGGCCGGCGGGCACGGACGCGGCCGGGTTGCCGACGATGTTCCACAACGGCAGGAACGTCGTGTACCGCGCGGCCGCCAGCAGCGCCGCCACGACGTTGGTGCCGTCCCACTCGCCGACGCGGATCGGCGGGCGGGTCAGCGCCGGGGTCAGCAGCACGTCGACCTGGCCGAAGACGCGGTTCGCGTACGCGGTGAGCCGGGCGTCGTCCTTGCGCGCCCACCGCGTCAGGGAACGCGGCAGGCGCCGGCCGAGATCGGCGGCCGCGCGCGTGCGGGGCTCCAGCAGGTGCGGGAACTCCATGTCCTGCCGCGCCAGGTGCGCGTTGTGCAGGTAGCGCACGGCGAACTGGGCGGACGCGGAGACGTCGCGCATCGGCGGGTCGAGCCGCACGACGTCGTGACCGAGGTCGGTCAGCAGCACCGCGGTGTCCTGCACGGCGTCGCGGACCTCGTCGGCGATCGGGATCCCCGGGCCCCACGGCCGCAGCGACACCCCGATCCGCAGCCGGCCGGGATCGGTCGTGGCGGCCTGCACGAACGTGGTGCGCGGCGGGTGGGCGACGTGCGCGTCACCGGGTTCGGCGCCGTGCAGCTGGTCGGCGAGCAACGCCCAGTCCAGCACCGTGCGGGTGATCGGCCCCGCCACGACCAGCCCGCCCCACACCTGGGGTTCGGGTGCCAGGGAGATGCGGCCGCGCTGGGGCTTGAGCCCGAACAGGCCCGTGACCGCCGGGGATGCGGATCGACCCGGCGCCGTCCGTGCCGATCGCCGCCGCGAGCCCCGCCGCGACCGCGCGGCCGAACCGCCGCTGGACCCGCCGGGGAGTGCGTGAGCGACCACGGGTTGCGCGTCGCACCCGCCCAGCCGCTCTCGGTGTGGGGCCACAGACCCAGCTCCGGCATGCGGGTCCGGCCGATGACCACCGCACCCGCGGCACGCAGCCGTGTCACGACCGCGGAGTCGGCCGGCTGCGGGGTGCGGGCGGCGTTCGTGCCCTTCGTCGTGGGCAGCCCGGCGATCGCGATGTCCTCCTTGACCGCGATCGGCACCCCGCGCAACGGCAGATCGCCATCAGCGGCGTCCGCGGCGTCGGCCTGCGCGAGTGCCTGCTCGGCGAACACCAGCCGGAAGGCGCCCAGCCGCGGGTCGATCCGCTCGATGCGCCGCAGGTACCGCTCGACCAGCTCCCGCGAGGTCACCTCACCCGACCTGATCGCCCGCGCCTGCGCGGCGACACCGGCGAACACCAGCTCCGTCATGGCCCGACATTAACGTGATCCACCGAACAGGAGTAACCAGCATGAGAGTCCTCGCGATGGCCGCGGCAGTCCTCGTCGCGGTGAGCACGACCCTGGTCTCGGCACTGCCGGCGCAGGCGGTGCAGATCTCCCGCCAGGACCTGATCGCCCGCGCGAAGACATGGCTGACGGCGAACAACGGCGGCCCCGTCCCCTACAGCCAGGAACTGTTCTGGGGCACCGAGAAGTACCGGCAGGACTGCTCCGGCTACGTGTCGATGGCCGCGAGGATCGGCGCACCCGGCGAACGCACCGTCGAGCTGCACGACTACTTCTCGACCAAGCTCAACTCGATGAACGACCTGCGGTGGGGCGACATCGTCGTCGACCCGGTCGGCACCCGCACCACCCGCCACGTCGTCATCTTCGACAAGTGGGCCGACCCCTACAAGACCGCCTACTGGGCCTACGAGCAGCGCAACACCTACGGCACCAGCCACCGCGTGCTCAAGTACGGCCTGACGCCCGGCGACGGCTACGTCCCGCGCAAGCTCAACAACGTCATCGGCTGACACACGCGGCGGTGCCCACCCGGTGTCGTCACGGGTGGGCACCGCGTTGCACCGTGCGTTGAACTCCACCACTGTCCTATGCAATCACCCCGGTCACATCATCGAGCCATGTCCTCTCTCTCACGCTGGGTCTCAGCGACTTCGGGTGTTCTGGCCGTGGCGGCGGTGGCATGGGGCGGGCGGCGACTGTCGTCGCGCCACGACGCCGAGGTCCTCCCGACGCGCAGAGCACCGCTGGAGGACATCCGCGAACGGCTGCTGGCCACCGACGCCGGCGTCCGGCTCGGCGCGCTGCGGGACTGGGCCGAGCACGGCACGCGATCGGTGGCGCACCGGCAGCCGGCGCTGGACGTGCTGTGCGAGGCGCTGCGCGAACTGCCGTGGCCGGGCACCGAGACCGACCAGCGGTGGCGGATGGTCCTGCAGGCCACGGTCACCGCCCACCTGCGGCCCGGCCCCGGGTTCTGGCTGGGCAGCGACCTCGACCTGCGGCACACCACGCTCGTCGACTTCGACCTGTCGCAGTGCCGCGTCCGCGACGTCCGCCTGGACGGCACCCGGCTGCTGGGCGAGACCCGGTTCGACCGGACGACGTTCCTGGGCCAGGTGTCCGCCGACGACGCCTGCTTCGGCCGGCACGCGGTGTTCACGCAGTCGGTGTTCGCCCGCGGCCTGAGCCTGCGCGGCACCGCGGTGTGCGGCAACGGCGAGTTCTCCCACGTCCACGTCGCCGGCCCGGTGGCGCTGCGCGGGGCCCGGTTCTCCGGCCGTGCCGACTTCACCTGCGCGCGGTTCGGCTCCGACCTGGACAGCGCCGGGGTGCGGTTCGGTGGGCGCGCGGTGTTCCGGCGTGCCTGGTTCGCCGGGGCGGCGTCGTTCGCCGGGGCGTGGTTCCGGGGCCGGGAGGACTTCGTGGACGCCGCGTTCGGCGGCGAGTCGTCGTTCGAGAACACCCGCTTCGGGCACCGCATCCACGCCGACTGACCGCAAATGGCTCGCCGTCGCGCCTGGTGACGTGCCAGCCTGCGCACATGGGCTGGGACGAGGCGTTCGCCGACGGCTACGAGCGGTGGACGGCGCACATGACCGCCGACATCGCCTTCTACGCCGACCTCGCGCGGCAGGCCGACGGCCCGGTGGTCGAACTGGCCGTGGGCACCGGCCGGGTCGCGATCCCGGTGGCCCGTGCCACCGGGCGGCCGGTGATCGGCATCGACTCCTCGTCGGCGATGCTCACCCGCCGGCACGGGGGTGGAGCTCGACCTGCGTGAGGGCGACATGCGCGAGCTGAGCCTCGACGAACCGGCTGCGCTGGTTCACTGCCCGTTCCGCTCGCTGCTGCACCTGACCACCTGGGCCGACCGGCGCCGCACGTTCGACCGGGTCGCCGCAGCGCTGCGACCGGGCGGGCGGTTCGCCTTGAACGCCTTCGCCTTCGACCACCGCGTCGCCGCCCGCATCTTCGGCGTGCACCAGGACGCCCACGCCATGAGCTCGCTGTGGTGGGCGAGCAAGAACGAGTGGCTCGGCCTGATCGACGTCGCGGGCCTGGAGCTGCCCCTCACGCCGAGCGGCGCGTGCGGTGGTTGGCGACGTTGACCCGGTTCGCGCACTTGGTGGAGCAGAACCGGCGGCGGCCGTTGCGGCTGGTGTCGACGTAGACGGTGTCGCAGCCGTCGCGGTCGCACCAGCCGATGCGCCCGGCGTCCTCGCAGAACAACGCCGCCATCCCCGCCGCCGTGTACGCCTTGAGCCGCACGTCGGTCGGGGCGTCCTCGCGCGCGTAGTGCAGGTGCGGTGCGCGGCCGTCGTGGGTGGAGATGTAGTGCGTGGTCGACGACTGCGCGAGCAGCTCGTTGAGCAGGTCCACGGTGGGGTCGCGGAAGACCTGCCGCAGCCTCTCGACCCAGTCTCGTACGTCACGTTCCTGGCGGGCGTCGAGCGAGCCCAGCGGCTTGTAGTCCGCCGCTTTCAGCACGTCGAACAGGTCTGCGGCCGGGTCGGCGTTGACCAGGGCCGCGGCGAGCTCGGCCGCCGCCCCGCCGTAAGGGTTGAAATGCACTAGACCATGACAGCACGCTGGTGGGCATGATCGCCACCTGCCCCGCCTGCCACTGGCCGTGCACCCGCGCGGTGTCCTGCCACGGTCCCGTCGCCTACCTCCGCTGCGTGTGCGGCCTGTTCCTGGTCGTGGAAGGCGGCCTGGTCACCGCGACTGCGGGAACCAGCGCGTTCGCCCGAACGCAGCAGGAGACCGGTGATCAAGTACCCTCGGTGCGTGAGCCGTCGTGATCTCCTGTGCGACACCGCGATCCAGATCCTCGCGGTGGAGGGCGGCCGGGGCCTGACCCACCGCGCGATCGACCGCGAGGCCGGCGTCCCCATCGGCACCACCAAGAACTACTTCCCGACCCGCGAGGCGATCCTCGAAGCCTCCGCCGCCCGGATGACGGCCCTGCACCGCGCCGCGGTCGACCGCCTGCGTGAGACGACCCCGACCGACGTCAGCCCGGCCGACGTCGCCGAGCTCTACCCGGCCCTGCTGCGCCGCGCGGTGGCCGACGACCCGACCCAGATGCTCGCCATGGTCGAGCTGTACCTGGAAGCGGTCCGCCGTCCCGGCGTCCGTGCGGCCCTGTCCGGCATGGTGCTGGCGAACGCGGAGGCCGCCGCCGCACTGCAGCAGGCGGCGGGCCTGCCCTCGACGGTGCGCGACACGGGCCTGCTCGACGCGTACTTCCTGGGCGTGGCGATCTCGCTGCTGGCGCTGCCGCTGGACACGCTGCAGACCGTGGGGCTGGACGACCCGTACGCGCTGGGCATCGGGGTGTTCTCGGCAACGGTGCCCGACCCGGCCACCCCCACGCCGGGACACCGGGACGCGCAATCACGCTGACCGCACCCGGTGCGGCGCGGCGGGAGGCGCGAGGCTAGTCGTTCAGGGCCGCGAGCAGCGTCGTGTAGGTCTGCTCGACGTCGTGCTCCCCGGTCTGGATCACCGTCGTGCCCGGCGTGAGGTAGCGCTGCAGGTCGTCAAACACCTGGTGGATCAACGCCTGCCCGCCCAGCGCGGTCACCACCGCGTCGATGGGTTCGTCGCGCTGCTCGAACCGCGCGATCGCCGTGGTACGGGGCGCGAGCAGCACGACCTCCACGTACCGCGCCCCGGCGGCGGTCACCGCGTCGGCGAACACCTCGCGCTGCCCGCGGTCGGCGATCAGCTGCGGCATCACGACGTCGTGGCCGGTGCGCAGGTGGTGCGCGGCCATGGTGATCGCGAGCGGGCGGACCAGGTCGACGGTGGCGAAGAAGTTGTCGCGCCAGCCGCCGACCAGGCGCACGACCTGGTCGGCGTCGAGGTTGAGGGTGAGCGGGTGGTCGGCGGCGTAGCGGGCGGCGAGGGTGGACTTGCCCACGCCGGTGGGGCCGTTGAGGTGGATCAGCCTGGGCACGCACTCACCAGTTCGTCGATGGCGGTCGCGACCAGGGCGGTCGCGAAGTCGGGTGACCTGCCGCAGCTCGACGGGCGCTGCGGCACCGGTCGCTGCGTCAGGCTCACCCGCCATTCTCGGCCATCGGCGTGGCGGACGGTGGCGGAACTGTCGCTTTCGGCGACCACGTCGAGCACGTCACCGGTCTCGCCCAGCTGCTCGCGCACGGCGACCTCGGCGACCTGGCCGCGCGGGGTGAAGCAGGACCGGCCGCGGCAGCGGTCGGCGGTGATGCCCTTGGTGGCGACGCGTTCGGCCAGGTCGTGGTCCAGCCGCCCGTAGAGGTGGCCGGTCGGCAGCAGCACACCGGTGGGGGCGAAGCGGTGACCCCCGGTGTGGGTGCACTCCCACAGGTTCAGCGCCGTGGCGATCGGCCGGCCGTACAGGGCGCAGCACACGTCGCGTTTGCTGTTCGTGCACACCAACAACAACGGGTCGTCCACGGGCGTGCCGAACGCGGTGGAGTGCCCGGCGCCCAACGCGGCGAAGTCCAGCTCCAGCAGCTCCTCGGGCGCGGCGATGTCGGCCCGCTCCAGCCACGAGGCACCGGGTGTGGTGGCGGCGAGGTAGACGCGGCGGCGCGCGGGCACACGGGTGTCGGCGTGGCGGCCGGGCCGGCGGATCAGCAGGATGCGCACACCTGTGCCGTCGGCGCGGCGTTGCAGCTCCACGCCCAGCGCACGGTCGAGGTGGCTTTCCAGCAACGCGTCGCGGCCCCACGGCCCCGGCTGTTCCAGGCACAGCCACGCGGTGGCGGTCGCGGCCGTGCCGGCCAGCGGCTCGCCCGCGAGGTCGGCGAGTATCGAGCACCTCATCTGCGCACTCTATACGGCCGATCGGGTGATGGCTAAGGACACCCTTACCTTCATCGTGGGCGGGTACCCACCACCCGACCGGTTGAACACACCACTCCACTAGGTTGTGCGGCGTGGACCTCGTGCTGTGGATCGTGTCGGGTGTGCTGGCGGCGGTGTACCTGATGGCGGGCATCACGAAGCTCGCGAAGTCGCGGGAGCAGCTGCTCGCCGAACCCCGCATGGCCTGGGCGGGCGACTTCGCGCCGAACCAGATCAAGGCCATCGGCGCCGCGGAGGTGCTCGGCGCGCTGGGCTTGGTGCTGCCGTGGCTCACCGGCATCGCACCCGTCCTGACCCCGGTGGCCGCGGCGGGGCTCGCGGTGCTGCAGATCGGTGCCGCCTACGTGCACGGCCGCCGGCACGAGACCGCGACCATCCCGGTCAACGTGGTGCTCGCCGCGCTGGCCGCCTTCGTCGCCGTGACCCGCTTCGGTCAGCTCTGACCCAGCTCCCGAGTCGGCTCCGAGTCGGTTCGGCTCAGAGCTGGGTCTCGAGCTGCGCGATCCGGTCCCGCAGCGACGCCTCCAGCCGGGCGCGGTAGCCGATGAACATCTTGTTCGCCAGGTACGGCGCCCAGTTGCCCTGCCTGGCGATGTTGTAGACGCGGTGGCGCAGCAGCGTCCCTTGCGGATGGGCGGTGACGGTGTCCTCGCCGCGGTACCACCAGTCACCCCAATAGGCGATCACGCCCTGCTCGCGGTCGACCAGCCGGTGGCCGCCGGACTCGCCGGCGTCGCGGAACAGCGCGTCCTTGACCGTCTCCAGCGGCGCGTGCACCACGCCGGAGACCTCGAACAGCAGTCTCATCGGTGCTTGTCCTCCCACATCTCGTACCCGTCGACGCCGCGGTCGCGGATGGCGCCGGCGAACCCGGTGAGCCACGACCGTTCGGTGCGCAGCAGGGTGAGCCGGTAGTCGAGCTCGATCCAGGCGAGCTTCGGCAACCCGGCCCGCCGCAGGTCCTCGACCAGCCGCTCGAGCGAGGCACCGGCCTCGGCGAGGCGCGCCTCGCGGTGCTCCACGGCGGCGAGTGCCTCGTCCGGTGGCAGCAGGCCGACCAGGGAGATGCCGGCCTCGAACCGCGGGTACTCCTTGGCGGGCTCGGCGATCAGCGTGCGCAGCCAGTCGTGCAGCTCGGCGGTGCCGGCGTCGGTGATGGCGTAGATCGTGCGCTCGGGGCGGTTGCCGTCCTTCTGCGTGCCGGTCACGGTGATCAGCCCGTGGCGGTGCAGCGTGTCGACGACGGTGTAGAGCGAGCCGTAGTTGAGCTTGATGACCTCCTCCTGGTGGCGCTCCCTCATGGTCTGCGCCATCTCATAGGGGTGCATCGGCCGCTCCGCCAGCAGTGCGAGCAGCGCCAGCGCGAGGGGGTTGGTCCGCTTGAACGTCATATCCGCTCCCGTATATCCGGCGCCGAGTATACGGGTTAGGGTGGCCGGTATGACAACGGTGATCACCGGGGGAAGCCGGGGTATCGGTGCCGCGACCGCGCGCAGGCTCGTGCGCGACGGGCACCGGGTCGTGATCAGCTACCGCCAGGCGGCCGACGAGGCCCGCGCGCTCGAACGGGAGCTCGGTGTCCTCGCGGTCCAGGCGGACACCGCGGACGAGGACGACGTGGCGCGGCTGTTCGACGCGGGCGGCGACGACATCACCGGGGTGGTGAACAACGCGGGCATCACCTCACCGGCCGGGCCGCTGGCCGAGCTGCGCACCGAGGACCTGCGCCGGGTGGTGGACGTCAACGTCGTCGGCGCGTTCTTCGTGGCCCGGGAGGCGGCCAGGCGGATGTCGTCGGGGTCGATCGTGAACGTCTCCTCCGGTGCGGCGACGCTGGGCAGTCCCGGGGAGTACGTGCACTACGCCGCCACGAAGGCCGCCGTGGACGCGATGACCATCGGGCTGGCCAAGGAGCTGGCGCCACGCGGGATCCGGGTGAACTGCGTGCAGCCCGGGACGATCCGCACCGAGATCCACCGGTTGTCGAACATGCCCGACCGCCCCGACCGCGTCGCCGGGCGGGTGCCGCTGGGACGGGCGGGGGAGGCGGAGGAGATCGCGAACGCCATCGCGTGGCTGCTGTCGGCGGAGGCGTCCTACACCACCGGGGCGATTCTGCGGGTGACCGGCGGGACCTGAGCCGCGGCGCCCATACACTGTGCGGTCATGTCCGCTCCGACCCTCGCGGAGTTCGTGCTCGCCAACACGACCTTGACGCCGGTGCCGCTCGTGCCCGAGATCGTGCTGCACAGCGCGTGCGAGGCCATGGAGCTGTGGGAGCGCACGCACCACGACCAGCCGCCGTTCTGGGCGTTCCCGTGGGCGGGTGGCCAGGCGTTGGCGCGGCACGTCCTGGACCACCCCGGCCTGGTCGCCGGGCGCACGGTGTTCGACCTCGCCTCGGGTTCGGGGCTGGTGGCGATCGCGGCGGCGCTGGCGGGCGCGCGCGAGGTCGTCGCGAACGACATCGACCCGCTCTCGCTCGCCGCGGTGCAGCTCAACGCCGCCGCCAACGACGTGCAGGTCAGCACCCTGGCCGAGGACCGGCTCGCCGGGGACGCGGCGGGCGCCGAGGTGGTGCTGGCCGGTGACGTCTTCTACGACGCGCAGATCACCGCGCTGGTGCTGCCGTTCCTGCGCCGGGCGGCGGCCCGCGGCGCCGTGGTGCTGCTGGGCGACCCGGACCGGGCGCACCTGCCGGGCACGGAGTTCGCGATGCGGGCGCGCTACGAGGTGCCGGTGCCGTTGACGCTGGAGAGCACCGACACCCGCGGCGCGACCGTGTGGGCGGTCCCGCCCGGTACCCAGGTCAGGTGACCAGGCAGAACGGGTGCCCGGCGGGGTCGGCGTAGACGCGGAACCCGGTCTTGGACCGCGAGCCCTTGAGTTTCGTGGCACCCAGTTCCAGCACGAGCGGCTCGGACTCGTTGAGGTTCGCGACGATCACGTCGAGGTGGATCTGCTGCGGGTGCTCCTGGCCCGGCCACTGCGGCGGCTCGTAGTCGTCGACGCGCTGGAACGACACCCGCATCCCGCTCGGCGTCTGCAGCGTGGTCCACCACCCGTCGGAGTCGGTGACCTTCCCGCCGATCAGCTCGCGGTAGAACTCCGCGAGCTCGTCCGGGTCGGGGCAGTCCAGCACCACGTCGTAGAGCTCACCGATGGACACGACACTCCCTCTTGACTTGCCTTGCTACCTGGTCGAGACGGCCGTGAGCGCGGCTCGCAGGTACTCGCCGCCCACCACCTCCGGGTAGCGGCCGTCGAGCGACACGATCCGCGCGTCGCGGTCAGTGTCGTAGAAGAAGATCAGCGACACCAGGTCCTCATCGGGTGCCGTGATGTCCGGCGGCAGCACCCGGTGTGAGGTGGAGCGCCACCGGCCACCCGGACGGGTCAGCCCAGCCGTTCCACCACGAACGCCGTGAGGAACCCGGCCGTGGTGCACAGCCCGGTGTAGAGGCGGGCCCGCTCGTAGGCCTCCGGGATCATCGTGTCGGCGATCATCGCCAGGATCGCCCCGGCCGCCGTCGCCGAGATCACCGCGACGACCTGGGGTGAGGCGCCGTCGAGCAGCACGTTGCCCAGTGCCGCCGACACCGCGCTCGCGACGGCGATCGCACCCCACACCCCGAACACGTACCCCGGCCCGCGTCCGGCCTGCTTCATGCCGGCCACGCTGGACAGTCCTTCCGGGACGTTGGAGATGACCACCGCGACCACCATCGCCACACCGACCCCGCCGCCACCGAGCAGCGACACGCCCAGCACCACCGACTCCGGCACCCCGTCGAGCAGCGCGCCCACCGCGATCGCCGTGCCGCTACCGGCCTGCTGCGCCTCGGAGGGCTGGTCGGCGGCCCGTTTGCGGTGCCGGGCGCCGTACCGGGCGAGCACCACGTTCGCCGCGACGTAGACGACCGCCCCACCGCAGAACCCGGCCGCGGTGGCGAGCAGGCCACCGGTCTGCTCGGCCTCGTCCACCAGCTCGAACGCCGCGGCCGCCATGAGCACGCCCGCGCCGAACGCCATCACCACCGCCACGACGTCGCGCGGCACGCGCACGAACCAGGCGACCAGCGCGCCCACCACGAGCGCGCCGCCACCCGCCAGTCCCCACAGTCCCGCCTCGACCCACTGCGCCATCGCGCAGGGGTGCCCTGACCGCCTGTCCGCTACGCCCTACAGCTTCGCGAAGAACACCTTCAGGTCGTTCGCGAGCAGGTCCGGCGCCTCGTGCCCGGAGTAGTGCCCGCCGCGTTCGAACTCCGACCAGTGCACCAGGTTGTGGTGGTCGCGCTCGGCGAAGCGGCGGATGGTCTGGAAGTCGTCGGGGAAGATCGCCACCCCCATCGGGAACGTCGTCGGCTCGCTGGAGGCGTCCTCGCGGTGCGCGTCCTCGAAGTACAGCCGCGCCGAGGAGCCCGCGGTGTTGGTGAACCAGTAGACCGACACGTTGGCCAGCAGGAAGTCCCTGCTCACCGCCGGTTCACCCATGAGCTGCAGGATCCACGCCAGCTGCCCGACGGGGGAGTCCGCGAGCCCGAACGCCACGTTCTGCGGCCGCGCCTGCTGCAGCTTCGCGTACCCCGACATCGTCTCCCAGAAGTTCTGCAGCACCCCCAGCCGCCGGAAGTCGTCCTCGGTCAGGCCCTCCATCTCGGCCGGGTCACCCGACGGGAACGAGAAGATCTGCGTCACGTGCACACCCACCACGTGCTCGGGATCCACCCGCCCGACCTCGGGCCCGATGATCGACCCCGCGTCGTTGCCGTGCACCCCGTACCGCTCGTACCCCAGCCGGCTCATCAGCTCCGCGTACGCCCGCGCGATCCGCCCGGAGTGCCAGCCCCGCTCGGTCGTCGGACCGGAGAACCCGACACCGGGCGTGGAGGGGACGACCAGGTGGAAGTCCTCGCGCAGGTGCTCGATGACGTCCACGAACTCCAGCACCGTGCCCGGCCAGCCGTGGACCATCAGCAACGGCACCGCGTCCGGGTTCTCGCTGCGCACGTGCAGGAAGTGGACGTTCGCGCCGTCGACCTCGGTGACGAACTGCGGGAACGAGTTGAGCCGCTCCTGCACCGCGCCCCAGTCGAACTCCTCCGCCCAGTACCGCGCCAGCTCCTGGACCTTCGCCACGTCGTCGCCGTACAGATCACCCGCACCCGGAACCTGGTCGGTCCACCGGGTGCGCGCGAGCCGCAGCTTCAGCTCGTCGACGTCCGCCGCGTCGACCGCCACCCGAAAATCCCTGATCTCCGTCATAACCCGCACGTTATCGGCCATTGAGGCCACCTCCTGTCCTAAAGTTTCGGTCATGTTGGAGACCTCGGCGCGCCTGCTGCGCCTGCTCGCACTGCTGCAGTCCCGCCGCGACTGGCAGGGCTCCGAGCTCGCCGACGAGCTGCGGATCAGCCCCCGCACCGTCCGCCGCGACGTCGACCGGCTGCGCGAGCTCGGCTACCCCGTCAACGCCACCACCGGAAGCTTCGGCGGCTACCGCCTCGGCGCCGGCGCCGAACTACCCCCGCTGCTGCTCGACGACAACGAGGCCGTCGCCGTCGCCGTGGCCCTGCGCACCACCCCGGTCACCGGCCTGGAGGAGGTCTCCCTGCGCGCCCTGCTCAAACTCGAACAGGTCCTGCCGTCCCGCCTGCGCCACCGCGTCTCCGCACTCGACGGCGTCGAGTCCGTTCCCAGGGACACCCCGGCCCCCGCCGTGGACCCCGAACTGCTCACCACCCTCGCCGCCGCCTGCCGCGACAGCGACACCATCCGCTTCGACTACACAGCCCACGACGGCACCCCCACCCGCCGCCGCGCCGAACCACACCGCCTCGTCAACTGGGGCCGCCGCTGGTACCTCGTCGCCTGGGACGCCGACAAGCAGGACTGGCGCAGCTTCCGCGTCGACCGCATCACCCGCCCCACACCACCCCACGGCCCCCGCTTCACCCCACGCGAGTTCGACGCCACCACCTTCGTCGCCTCCCGGGTGACCTCAGCCGCCTGGCGCTACCTCGCCCGCGTCACCGTCCACGCCCCGGCACACGACGTCATCGCCCGCATCAGCCCGGCCATCGGCACCGTCGAAGCCGTCGACGAGACCTCCTGCGTGCTCGTGACCGGCTCCGACTCCGTCGAGACCCTCGCGGTGTGGATCAGCATGCTCGGCTTCGACTTCGAAGTCACCTCACCACCCGACCTGGTTGCACACGTTCGCACCCTTGCGGCCCGCTACGCCCGCGCCGTACAAGACTGACCATGGCCATCACCGGGCGGGACATCGAGCACCTGCTCTACACCGAGACCCTCGACCCGATCCTGGTCGTGCACAACGGGGTGCCCGAGATCGTGGCGGCGGCGGAGTTGGGGGCGTGCCTGGGGGCGGTGGTGGTGTGCTCGCGGACGGAGGTGTTGCGCAGGGTGGGGGAGAGGGACCTCAGCGAGGAGGATCTGTCGGGGCTGGCGGCGGCTTTGTCGGAGGCCGTTGCAGACCCAAGTCGTGCGCGGCCGCTGTGGCCCGCTTGAGCAGGTCCGGCCAAACCTGCTCAGGTGCCTCCAACGCTTCACGCACCAGCACGACCAGGCTGCCCCTGATCCGCCAGTCCTCGGACAGCACCGGCGAGTCCTGCTCGTGCAGCCGCAGCATGGCGTCCAGCGCTTCGGGACACTGGTTGAACGGGATGCCGCTGAACTCCGCGAGAATCGCACGATCGTCACCGCCCCGGCCGAGCCGCGCGCTCACCTCCCTGACGAGCAGGTCCTCGGGAGGAGAAGCGTCCGCGAGCAGGGTGAGCGCGGGCAACCAGTCGTGGACCGTGGCGGCCGACAGTTCGACCAATGCTGCCGCCACCCGAAACCCGTAGGCGGAGATCAGCGGCGCCAGCGCCTCCCGGATCATGAGGCCAACCTCGTCCAGGGTGAGGTAAGGCTCAGTCGTCCCAATGCCCACCACCCCTGTCGACCGCTTCGGACCGCTCAGGCTCACGGAGAAGTGGCGGTCCGGGTCCCGGTCGACCCACAGCATCCTGACGACGCTCGCCCACTCCGCCCTGGGCAGCCGTGACTTCCAGAACAACGCGGCCCGCTGCCAGTCGTCCACGTGGAAGCCGATGTCCGAGGCGTAGATCCGTCGTCGCAGCAGCAACGCCAGTACGACCAAGTTCACCGCATATCTGGCATCGCGCACGGAATCCACCGTGGGCACGGGTTCGTAGGTGCCACGGGAGAGCCGTCGGTCGTCGCGCGTCGCGAGCAGCCGCACCACCAAGCCGAACAAACCATCACGATCGGAACCGACCGACAGGTTGCGCAGGAAGCCGAGCACCGGCTGGCTCGTCGTCAACGTCATGTACGACAACACCGAGTACAGCTCCGTGTCATCCACAGTGGACTTCCGCCGCGACCGGGCCGAATCCTCCCGGTGCAGCTCCAGCAACGTCCGCCACGCGAACCGCGCCACCAGGTACTCGCCGAAGGTGGCGTGCAGGAACTCGTAGGTCGCCAGCCGGGTGTCGTCCCCGCGCACCGCCTCCGACTTCTGCACGAAGAAGAACCGCCCCAGCGCCAGCTCACCCGCCGACAACGGCGTCCGCGTCCCCACCGACCGGTCCGCCGACTCCACCTCCAGCAGCACCGCCAGGTCAGCCGAGACCTGCTGTTCGGTCACCCACTGGGCGCCACGGTTGAACATCGCCAGTGCCACCACCGACAGCCGGTCCAGCTCGAACTCGACATCGGCCCGCACGTCGGCGGCCGAGCGGGAGGCCCCGGACTTGGTGATCTCGCGTTCGGCGAAACGGGACAGCAGGCGTTCGTAGAGCTGGGCCTGGCTCAGCGAGGCGCGGTCCCGTTGCAGGGAGCCGTCGACCGCCTCGAACAGCGCCAGCATCAGCAACAACAGCGGCTGGGCGGCGAGATCCGGGTACGACAACGCCACCTCGGCGGGCAACGGAGGGTTGGACGCGTTCCACACGTCGAGCCACTGGCGGACCTGGTCGTCCGAGAACGGCAGCAACCGCACCACCGACGACCACGGCGGCAGCTCCATCCCCGCGCAGACGCTCAACCGGCTCGTCACCACGAAGATCGCCGGACGCCCCTTGGCCCGCAGCCTCTCCTGGAACTCGGCGATCGTCGTCAGGTACCGGGTCTGGCCGACACCGGTGGCCTGCATCAGCTCGTCCAGGCCGTCGAGGATCACCACCGGCACCGCGCCACCCGTTCGACGGGAGAAGCCGGCCCAGCTGACCTGGTCGTCCAGCAGGTGGTGCAGGCCGTGTTCGACCTGGCGCACGAGGTCGGCGTCGACCGGGGTGTCGCGCAGCTCGATGCGGACGACGGCGAAGTCGGAGGCGGGTAACCGGGCGGCGAGCATCTCGGTCAGCACCGACTTGCCGGAGCCGGGGTCGCCCAGGACCAGCAGGGGAGCGTTGCACGCGCGCGGCGAGGTCAGGTGACCGGCGAGGAAGCCGTCGAGGTCCGCACGCTCCGGGACGTCCGCCCAGGAGTCGGCGATCGAGGGGACCAGCGGGCGGTCGCTGCTGCCCAGCACCTGGAAGCGCGGGTCGACGTACGCCTCACCCAGGGTCGGCACGCGCAGGCCGTTAGGGATGTCGCCGGACCTGAGCAGCGGGCGGTCCAGGGCGGCCCGGTAGACGGCGCACAGCTCGGTCTGGCGGGTGTCGGCGGTGATGTCGGTGGTCGTCTCGCGCAGAACCTCCTCCAGGCGCGCGAGGGCGGCTCGGGTGCCGCGGTGGTCCTCGAGGGAGCACCAGAACGCGATCTCCGGGAAGTCGACGGCGAGCTGGCGGAACAGCTCCTCGTAGCGGGCGAGGGCACGGCCCGGCAGCGGGGCGAGCTGGGTCAGCACCCGGCCGGCCTCGGTCTCGGTCAGCTGGTCCCAGTGGCTGAGCGCCAGCAGCACCGATGACGTGTCCGCGGTGAGGTGTTCGTACAACTCGGCGATCCGGCGCAGATTGTCCTCGTAGGGGCGACCGGCTTTGGGCAGCGGCAGCGACTGTTCGAACGGCGCGAAGCCGTGGACGTGCTCGGTGTCGGCGGGCGAGAGGCGGAACGGGAGTTCCAGCGCCTGCAGGGACTCGAAGAACGCCGTCATCACCACGACCGCGTGCGCGGCGGCAAGGCGCTGGGTGCGGTCGTAGCGGCTCAGACCGCGCCTCTTGTCGGACAGCTTGGTGACCAGCTCGGAGAACAGGCGGGTGAAGTCCGGCTTGGCGTCGAACAGGTCCAGCACCTGCCACAGACCGAGCGACCCCGCGAGCAGCGCCCCGCCCAGGGCCTTGTCCATGGCGGCCACGACCGGGTGGTCCTTGCCGCCGAGGATCTGCACGGCCTCGGTGTAGCTGTAGGTCCTTCGCACCCGAAGGTTCTTACCCGATGAGCCGCGTGCTCAGCCGGAGAACAACACCAACAGCCCAATGCCGATCAGCACCACCGGCAGGGCGAGGTGGCCCCACTTGGCCAGCGCGCGGGCGACGACCTGACGGGAGGCGAGGAACCAGCCGGCCAGGCACCACACGCCGACGAGGACCAGGAAGACCGTGACGTAGAGCCAGAGGGCGTCGGTCACGGTGAAGACGGGGACGTAGACGCCGATGTTGTCGCCGCCGTTGGCCAGGGTCACGCCCGCGACCGCCAGGACGCCGGGGGCCGCGTCGGGGTCGTCCTCGTCGTCGCCACCGCGCCACAACGCCCACGCCGCCTTCAAGCCCAGCGCCAGGGGGATCAGACCGAGCCAGGGGCGGGCGTGCTCGGGAAGCAGGGAAGCGCCGAGTGAGCCCATCACCGCCACCACGAGGATGCCCGCGAAGCCCAGGTACTGGCCGGCCACGACCTGCCAGGCGGAGCGGGCGCGGGCGAAGAACAGGGCCAGGACAACCAGGTCGTCGACGTTGGTGACGGCGAACATGCCCGCGGCCTGGGCGATCACGGCGAGGTCCACGAGCGGGGATTCTTGCGCACGAGCGAAGTGGATAGTTCATCCGGATGTGCTAGCGTTCAAAACGGATCGACTATCCGCATTGGAGACGTGATGACACGCACGGCCGTGGTAACCGCCGGAACCGCCGGCATCGGACTGGAGACCGCGAAAGGACTCGCACGAGAAGGCTTCGCCGTCACCGTCGTCGGACGCGACCCGCGGCGAGGGGAGGAGGCAGTCGCGCGGATCGGGGGAGAGGCACGGTTTCTCCGCGCCGACCTCGCCTCACTGAGCGAGGTGCGCGCGCTCGCGAAGACGCTCACCGACGAAGGGCCGCTCGACGTGCTCGTCAACAACGTCGGCGCGATGTTCCCGCGCCGCCAGCAGATCGACGGCGTCGAGGCGTCGTTCGTCGTCAACCACCTCTCGCCCTACCTGCTCACCGAGCTGCTGCTCCCCGTGATCACCGGACGCGTCGTCAACGTGACCTCCGGAGCCGTCGTCGCGGCCAAGAAGACCTTCAACCACGTCGAACCGCCCGGCGGCTACTACGGCTTCCACTGGTACGGGCGCGCCAAGCTCGCAAACCTCGCTTACACCCTCGACCTCAGTACGCGCACCGACGCCATCACCGTGCTCGCCGCCGACCCAGGGGGAGCAGCCACCGACATGACCAACGGCACCATGAGCGACCCGAACATCGTCTCGCCACCACTGCGCCTGCTCTGGCCACTGGTCAAGCGCAAGTTCGCCCGCTCCACCGCCGGCCCCGCCGCCCACGCCGCACGGCCCTCGATCATCGCCGCCACCGACCCGGCACTGCACGGCCGAACGGGTGTCCTCATCGGGCCGAACGGGAAACCCACCACCCCCCACCGCGCCGCACAACAACCCAGCGTGATCGACGCCGTCCGCCGACTCAGTGAACGGCACGCGCCACTCGGGCCCAGCCACCCAGATCCGGATGGGCTATCCAAATAGACTGGTCGCATGCCGCCACAGCGCAAGGACGCCGCCCGCAACTGGGACCGCATCACCGCCGTGGCCCGCGAACTCGTCGACGAAGGCACCCCCCTCCAGCTCAACGACGTCGCACGCCGAGCCGGACTCGGCGTCGGCACCGTCTACCGCCACTTCGCCACCACCGAAGCACTCCTCGAAACCATCGCCACCCCCCGCCTCGAACACCTCACCGCACACGGCCGGCAAGCACTCACCGCCGACGACCCCTGGCACGCCCTGCGCGACTTCCTCGAACGCACCGTCGAAGCCCAGGTCACCGACCCCTCCATGGTCAAAGTCGTCGCCGCCACCACCGACGCACTCCCACACACCACCGAGCTCAAACAACAACTCTGGTCAATCGGCAACGCCCTCTTCGCCCGCGCCCGCGACGCAGGCCACGTCCGCCCCACCGTCCACGACAGCGACATCGTCCCCCTCATGTGCGGCATCGCCTACGCCGTCCTCGTCCACGGCGACAAACCCGACGACCGCATCACCTCCGCCCACCGCTACCTCGACACCCTCCTCGAAGGCCTCCACGCCTGACCCCCACCACACCCGACCCTCACCGCGGGGGACCAGCCGCCACGAACGCCCGCAACTCACCCAACGACGACACACCACCATCGGTGAACACCCACGTCACCCCCGCCTCCTCATACGCACCCACATCCGACAACCCCGGACCCCACACCGCCAGATCGCCGCCAACCGGCCCACCCGACGCCACGAACTCCGCCCTGATCCGCGCCGCATCAGCAGGGGAGACCACCGCCAAACCCGACTCGTCGAACACCGCCGGCACCAGACCATCCGCCAGAGCAGCCGCACGGAACGGCGCCTGCCGCGGCCACATACCACCCACCCAGATCGGCACGTCCACCGGCGCGAACCGCACACCCTCCGCACGGAACACCGAACCCCGGTAATCAACCACCTCACCGGACAACAACGCCCGCAGCAGCTCCACACCCTCCGACATCGCCTCCGCCCGGGACAACGACTCACCGAACGGCACGAAGTCCTGCGGCACACCCGCACCGATGCCGAGCGTCAACCGACCACCCGACAACCGCTGCAACGACGACGCCTCCAACGCCACCTTCCACGGCCGCCGCCGCCCCAACGACGTCACCATCGGCCCCAACCGGATCGACGACGTCCGCGCCGCCACCGCACCCAACGTCACCCACACATCCGCCACCACCGGCTCCTCCGGCACCACCACGTGGTCCCACAGGAAGAACCCGTCCCAGCCCGCCTCCTCCGCCGCGACCGCCAGCGACACCAACACCGACGGATCACCCAGCTCCGGACCAAAACACGGCACATAGATCGCGAATCGCATGAACCCAAGTGTGCCAAGCACCCCTGACAAGATCATTTCAACAGGGGAGAGGCCCAGGTCAGACCACCTCCGGACGCCACGCCCGAGCACACACCTCGACCCACGCCGCCACATCCGGCACCTCGTCGAACCCGTACAACGACAACGGCGGCGACCCCCGCAACGGCGTCACACCGTCGAACGAATGATCCGGCGCGAACAACACCAGATCACCCGTATCGCGATGAGCCGCGGTCATGATCCCGTTGGCCTCTATCGCCACGGTGACGTAAGACCGCATCGCCTCCACCGGCACCACCAGACCCGCATCCCGCCACATCCACTCGTACTCCGCGACGACCGACGCCAGCCCGTGCCTCGCCGCCGACACCGTCAACACCTCGGTATGGCAGTACCACCACGTCTTCGGCTCCGCGAACCACTCGACCACGCCACCGCACACACTCCAGAACCGGCGCAGCACCTCCGGCACGCCCACCGGAGCATCTACCGGCGCGGCAACGACACCCAGCCGTACCGCTCACCAGAACGACCCCAGGACAGCAACTCCAGCGAACGACCCGCCGCGGACAACGGCGTCACGGACGCAGCGGCCAGCAGAGCGGACAGCTCGGGCAAACCGTCCACACCACCGCGCGCCCACGGGCCGGGCGAGCCGACCTCGACGGCCTCACCGGGTTGGACGAACCAGGGTGCGCACTCGAGGAACCGGTCCCAGTCGGACGACATGCGGCCGATGATGGCGGGAGGAGGGCTCCACCGGCGGCGAATCCACGTTACTTGACATAATGTAGATTATCGGCGAAACGGCGACCTGCGAAGATCGTCCGAGAGAGGCCGAATCCGGCCGGCGAACCGACTGGCGTCAGGTGCGTCTGCGGGTGTCGCCGACGGGCAGGTTGACCGACACCCCGGCAGACGCCTGAACCTCGAACCTCGGCGATGCCGGAGCGCGGTCGGCATCGACTGGTTGTGGAAGAGACGCACGAACCGGTGAATCGTGACGCGGGCTCCCCGCAGAACATCCGCCGCACAGTCGACCGCCCAAGTCCGGCGAAACGGACATTTCATGCATAATCGCCATTATCCAGCACGAGTGCGGGAATTGTCGGTGTCGTGCGGTACAAGATCCATATGCACGTGCTCGCCGCTCAGGACGCCTTCTTCCTCGCCCGCCGGTCGCGGAAGGACTCGCCGCACACCACCGCCGCCTACCAGCGGGATCTCCAGGGCATCACCGTGCTGCTCGCCGAGGCGCTCCACTCCCCTGCCGAGGACCTGACGATCGCCGACCTCACCGGCGGGAACCTGCGTCAGGCTTTCGGGTTGTTCGCGGACACCCATGCCAAGAGCTCGGTGTTGCGGGCGTGGTCGACGTGGAACCAGTTCCTGACGTTCTGCGTGGCCGAGGACCTGATCGCCGGGAACCCGATGGGTGCGGTCGCCCGGCCGAAGACCCCTCCCCTGATTCCCAAGCCGTTGCGCGGTGAGGACACGCCTGAAGAGCTGCTGACGGCTGCGGCGGAGGGTGCCAGGAAGGGTCGTGACCCGTGGCCGGAGCGGGACGTGCTGGTGATCGCGCTGGGTTTGGTGGCGGGGTTGCGGAGTGCGGAGATGCGGACGCTCACGCTGGCGTCGGTCGTGGGGCGTGAGGGTGACCGGAGGTTGCACGTGAAGGGCAAGGGCAACCGGGATCGGAGTGTGCCGATCGAGCCGCCGATGGAGCGGATCGTGGACGCGTACCTGGTGAGCTGCCGGAAGCGGTTTCCGCAGGGGCGGTTTGACCGGGACAGCGCGTTGTTGCGGGATCGGCATGGTGAGCCGATCGGGCGGGGTGGGTTGGAGTACCTGGTGAAGTCGTGTTTCCGGTGGGCGGGGTTGCACGACCGGGTGCCGACGGGGGCGAGTTTGCATGCGCTCAGGCACACGTTCGCGACGCGGTTGGCGGAGGACGGGGCGTCGGCGAGCGAGATCATGGTGTTGCTGGGGCATGCGAGTTTGGCGACGAGTCAGAACTACATCGAGGCGACGGCGCGGGAGCGGCGGGCGGCGGTGGCGAGCAATCGGACGTATCGGGCGTTGGGCCGGGTGTCGCAGGAGGACGGCGGGTCCTAGCCGGGTTCCAGTGGTGCGGGGCATTCTGCTGGTGGAGCCGGGGTCGCCCTGTTGCCGGATCGTTAGGCCGAGTGGGTGACCTGATAGTGCGAAAACCGCATTTCAGGGGTACTCAGTGAGAATGAGATCCGTGTGGCGTGGGGCCATCTCCTTCGGGTTGGTGACGATCGCCGTGCGCCTCTACACGGCTGTCGAGGAGCACGACTTCCGTTTCAACCAGGTGCACCGTGAGGATGGCGGGCGCATCAAGTACAAGCGTGTCTGTTCGGTGTGCGGCGATGAGGTGGAGTACGGCGACATCACCAAGGGCTATGAGTTGGACGACGGCCGGATGGTGATCATGGAGAACGAGGACTTCGAGAAGCTGCCGGTGAAGACGGACAAGTCGATCGAGGTGCTGGAGTTCGTGCCGGCGGAGGAGATCGATCCGATCTACTTCCAGAAGACGTACTACCTGGAGCCGGACAAGGCGGCGGCGCGGCCGTACGTGTTGTTGCGCGAGGCGTTGGTGAAGACGGGTCAGATGGCGGTCGTGAAGATCACGATGCGGCAGAAGGAGACCCTGGCGACGGTGCGGGCGCGTGAGGACGTGCTGGTGTTGCACACGATGTTGTGGCCGGACGAGATCCGCAAGGCGGAGTTCGACTTCCTGGACTCCGATGTGGAGGTGCGGCCGCAGGAGTTGAAGATGGCGACGTCGCTGGTGGAGTCGATGGCGGGTGATTTCGATCCAGGCACGTTCACCGATGACTACCGGGATGCGCTGGAGAAGGTGATCGCGGCGAAGGCGGAGGGTGCGGAGTTGCCTGAGCAGCCCGAGTCGGAGGACAAGGGTGATGTGATCGACCTGATGACGGCGTTGGAGCGCAGCGTCGAGAAGGCGAAGGCGGGTCGTAAGGGGGCGTCGGAGAAGAAGTCGGCTCCGAAGAAGAAGGCTTCGTCGGCGTAGATGGCCGGGCTCGACGAGTACCGGCGCAAGCGGGATCCGGGCAGGACGCCGGAGCCCGTGCCTGATGCCGCCGCGCTTCCGCGGGGCGACGATGACACGTTCGTGATTCAGGAGCACCACGCGTCGAGCCTGCATTGGGATGTGCGGTTGGAGCGGGGTGGTGTGCTGGTGTCGTGGGCGGTGCCGAAGGGGTTGCCGCCGACGACGGATGTGGTGCGGCTGGCGGTGCACACCGAGGATCACCCGTTGGAGTACGCGGAGTTCTCGGGTGAGATTCCGAAGGGTGAGTACGGCGGCGGGTCGATGTTCATCTGGGACCACGGCCGTTATGAGACGGTGAAGTGGTCTGACCGTGAGGTCGACGTGGTCTTGCGCGGGGGTCGGGTCGAGGGGCAGTTCGTGTTCTTCCGTTCGGGTGAGGACGGGAAGAACTGGATGGTGAAGCGCCGGCATGCGAATGCGCGGCCGGACTGGCAGGTGCTTCCCGAGCAGGTGAAGCCGATGCTGGCGGTGCCGGGTCCCCTGCCGGCCGATGATGACGACCAGTGGGCGTATGAGTTCAAGTGGGATGGTGTCCGGGCGATCCTGCGGGTCGAGGGTGGCCGGGTGCAGGCGTGGTCGCGGTTGGGCAACGACATCACGGTGGCGTATCCGGAGCTGCAGGCGGTGGGTGAGCAGCTGGGGTCGACGGAGGCGTTGCTCGACGGTGAGATCGTGGCGTTGCGGGACGGGCGGCCGAGTTTCAGCGCGTTGCAGAACCGGATGCACGTGAGCAAGTCGGATGCGGCGCGGCGGGCGGCTCGTCAGTACCCGATCACGTTGTTGCTGTTCGACCTGTTGCACCTTGATGGCACGTCCTTGTTGCAGCTTCCTTTCGTGAAGCGCCGGGAGTTGCTCCGGGGGTTGGAGCTGAAGGGCCCGACGTGGCTCACTCCCCCGTCGTATGACACCGATGGTGCCGCGGTGCTGGCGGCGAGTCGTGAGCAGGGGCTTGAGGGTGTGGTGGCGAAGCGGGTGGACTCGGTGTACCAGCCGGGGATGCGGTCGCCGGTGTGGCGCAAGATCACCGATTTGATGGCGCAGGAGGTGGTGATCGGGGGCTGGCGGATGGGTGAAGGCAAGCGTGCGGGGGTGATCGGCGCGTTGTTGCTGGGTATTCCGCGGGGTGACGGGCTGGCGTTCGCGGGGTCGGTGGGCACGGGGTTCAACGATGCGGAGCTGGCGGTGCTGACGCCGCGGTTGAAGGCGTTGGCGCGCAGGTCGTCGCCGTTCGTGACGGAGATGCCGCGGGAGCGGTCGAGGGGCGCGAAGTGGGTCGAGCCGGAGCTGGTGGCCGAGGTGGTGTTCCGGCAGTGGACGCCGGACGGGCGGATGCGGTTTCCGGCGTGGCGTGGTTTGCGGCCGGACAAGTCGCCTGAGGAGGTGCGCCGGGTTGAGCAGTGATGCGCCGAGGGAAGTGTCGGTGCGGGTCGAGGACCGGGTGCTGAAGCTGACGAACCTGGACAAGGTGCTGTACCCGGAGTTCGGGTTCACCAAGGGTGAGGTGATCGACTACTACACCCGGATCGCGCCGGTGCTGCTCCCCCACCTCAAGGATCGTCCGGTGACGTTGAAGCGGTATCCGAACGGGGTGGACGGCAAGTGGTTCTTCGAGAAGAACGCGCCGGAGCACCGTCCTGAGTGGGTGCGGACGATGCGGTTGGAGTCGCCGGGGAGCTCCAAGGGCAACGAGTTCGTGAACTACGTGATGGTGGACGAGCTGGCGACGTTGGTGTGGCTGGCGAACCTGGCGGCGTTGGAGTTGCACGTTCCGCAGTGGACGGTGGGTCCGCGCGGGGGCAAGCGGGATCCGGATCTGCTGGTGTTCGACCTGGATCCGGGTGCGCCGGCGACGATCGTGGAGTGTTCGGTGGTGGCGCAGGAGATCCGGACCGTGCTGGATGACGACGGTGTGGACTCGTGGGCGAAGACGTCGGGGAACAAGGGGATGCAGGTGTACGCGTACGCGCCGGCGAAGGACACGTCGGAGTACGCGAAGGTGGTGGCGCAGCGGTTGGCGAAGGAGCACCCGAAGCTGGTCGTGGCGACGATGGCGAAGGCGGCGCGGACCGGGAAGGTGTTCATCGACTGGTCGCAGAACAACCCGGCGAAGACGACGGTGGCGCCGTACTCGTTGCGGGCGCGGGAGCGGCCGACGGTGTCGACGCCGGTGACGTGGGACGAGGTGGAGGACTGCGAGGTGCCGGAGGACCTGGTGTTCACGGCGGACGAGGTGCTGGAGCGGGTCGGTTCGGTGGGTGAGCTGTTCGGTAGTTGATGTTCTGGTCGGCTGCCCATCGGACGACTTGGGGGAAGGCCGTGAGAATCGAGCTGGCCGAGTACGACCCTGCCTGGCCGGGTCTGTACCAGCGGGAGCAGGCGAGGATCGAGGGGGCTCTGCCGGGTGCGGAGCTGGAGCACGTGGGGTCGACGTCGGTGCCGGGGTTGTGTGCGAAGCCGGTGGTCGACCTGATGCTGGTCGTGGAGGACCCGGACGACGAGGCGTCCTACGTGCCGGCGTTGGAGGCGGTCTGGTACCGGGTGGTGGTGCGGGAGGACGACTGGCACCACCACCGGATCGTGAAAGGGCCGGACACGAACATCAACCTGCACGTGTTCCCGCGTGGGTGTGCGCAGGTGCGGCGGCACCGGATGTTCCGGGACTGGCTCAGGGCCGGTGACGAGGATCGTGAGCTGTACGCGCGGACCAAGCGGGAGCTGGCCGGGCGGGAGTGGGACCGGGTGCAGGAGTACGCGGCGGCGAAGAACGAGGTGGTGCTGGAGATCCTCGAGCGCGCCTATGTGGAGTGGCGGTTGCCGTCGGACGACGTGGAGTTCGTGGCGGAGACGCCGGCGCGGGTGGGGCGGATCGTGCTGGAGGACTCCAACCCGGAATGGCCGTGTTGGTACGAGCGGGAGGCGGCGCGGATCCGGGGTGCGTTGGGGCCGGCGGTGCTGCGAGTGGAGCACGTGGGGTCGACGTCGGTGCCGGGGTTGGCGGCGAAGCCGTTGATCGACGTCTTGCTGGTCGTGGCGGATTCGAATGACGAGGACGCGTATGTGCCGGCGTTGGTCCGGGCGGGTTATCACCTGTGGGCGCGGGAGCACGGGTGGCACGAGCACCGGTTGCTGCGTGACCACGATCCGGACGTGAACCTGCACGTCTTCTCCCCCGCGTGTGAGGAGATCGACCGGATGCTGGTGTTCCGCGACCGGCTGCGCACCCACCCCGCGGACCGGGCCGAGTACGAACGGACCAAACGCGCCTTGGCGGGCCAGGCCTGGGACCGGGTCCAGGACTACGCCGACGCCAAGACGCGCGTGGTCGAACGGATCATCCTGCGGGCGCTGGCCTAGGTCAGCCCAGGCGGCACGCGCTCACGATGATCTGCTGGCCGAGCAGGGTCTGCACGCGCACGGCGTTCTGGACCAGCTGGCCGTTCGGTCCGGTGGTGGTCTCGTTGAGGTGGACGGTGGCGACGCCGGGGATGCCGATGGTGGCGGGTGCGGAGCCGATCGGCCGGCCGTTGAGGCTGCCGACCGTGGAGGTGCCGGTGACGGCGCGGGAGTCGCTGACGCAGGAGGCTTCGACGGCGTTGAGCTGGATGGCGCCGCCGAGCAGGGTGGCGCCTTCAACGCGCGCGTTGGCGTGGGTGCGGCCGGTGACGGGGTCGAGGGTGCAGTCGGCGTGCAGGGCGTTGACCGCGGCGAGGCCCAGGACGTTGATCGCCGCGACGGTCTTGTCCTCGTTGGGCGGGCAGGTGGCGTGCGGGGTCTTGGCGACGGTGATCAGGCCACTCGCTGAGAGTGCCCACGCCTCGCCGCGCAGGTAGACGACGACGGGGAGCACCGCGGTGGCGGAGCCGCCGTCGTCGTCGGTCACCGTCACGAGGACGTTGTGCACGCCGAGCGTGGTGAAGGCGTGTGAGCCGGTGCAGGTCTTGGCGTTCTGGTTGACGGTGCCGTTGTGCACCGGGCCGCCGTCGGTGTAGTCGAACGTGCAGGTGTGCTTGTCGTTGGCGGCGATGTCGGTGAACGGCGCGGTGAAGTTCACGGTGGTGCCGCGGGTGAGGAGGGTCTTGTCGGCGGTGAGGGTGACGTTCGGGGCGACGTTGGTCAGGGTGAGCGTGGTGGTGGCGGTGGCGGAGGGGTTGATGCCGTCGTCGGCGGTCAGCCGCAGTGTCCAGACGCCGTCATCGGTGCACGTGACGGTGGTGGCCTGGGCGGCGGGGTTGGCGAAGGTGCAGGTGGCGCCCGCGTCGACGCCGGACTGCGGGGTGGCGGTCCAGGAGGTGCTCAGCGAGGGGCCGTCGGGGTCGGTGACCTGGCCGGCCAGTGCGACGGCGGTGCCTTCCTGGCCCGCGTAGGGGCCGCCGGGCACGACGACGGGTGGGGCGTTGACGCGGACGGTGGTGCACTCGGTGACGCTGCCCGCTCCCCCGCCGTCGGTGCCGCGGGCGGTGACGCACAGCTCGTGGGTTCCGGCGGTGAGTGCGGGGGTGTCGACGGTGTAGCCGACGGTCGCGGGGCCGTCCTGGGGCAGGCTGGGGGTCATCTGGGTGATCGGGAGGTCGCCGCCGCCGTCGACCGTGAGGGTGAGCTGGGTGAGCTTGGAGGAGATGACGCCGGGGACGACGTCGGGCAGCCGGGAGACGTCGGGGACCTCGGTGCAGGTGCCGCCGGTGGTCTCGGCGATCTTGCGCAGTGAGCTCTGGGAGCCGGCGAGGTCGCAGGCGACGCCGTTGGACACGGCGAAGGTGAAGATCTTGATGCCGGCGTCCACGGCCTGCTGCAGCAGTGCGTCGACGTTGCCGCCGCCGGCACCGTCGGAGATGAAGATCATCAGTTTGCGCTGCTGGGGTGCGGCGGTGGCGGAGTCGAGGCCGGCGGTCAGGCCGGCGGCGTAGTTGGTGCCGGTGCTGACGCTGCGTGGGGTGAACAGTTCGGCGCCGCCGAAGCGGGCGCTGCCCAGGGCTTCGGCGATGTCGGCGGTGCCGTTGGTGTTGACGTCGGCGCCGGGGGCGGCGATCTTCTGGTCGCCGGCGGCGGGGCTGATGTCGAGCGCGGCGCCGCCGGAGCCGAACACGGCGGCGCCGACGCTGCCGACGACGGTGTTCGGGACGGCGGCCTTGGCGTTGAGCGCCTTCGCGGCGGCGACCTCGCAGTCGAGGACCGTGTCGGGCTGGCCGTCGCCGTTCTGGTCGCCGCCGCAGCCGGCGGCGACGCCGGCGCCGGTGGAGCCGGACACGTCGAGCACGTAGGTCAGTGCGGTGTCGACGACGGCGACGCCGGTGCCGATGGTGGCCTGGCCGGTGACCGTGACGGGGCCGGGGACCACGACGGCGTTCGGTGCCGGGCTGGTGATCGTGACGCCGATGCTGGTGCCGCCGGGCAGGTTGGCGGTGGCCGCGTGTGCGGGCAGGGCGAGTGCCACGGTGGCGACCAGGGCGGTGCCGACCGTGAGGGTGGGTCTCATGCGTGGTGTCTCCGCTTCGTGGTGTTGTCCCCGACCGAACGGAAGGAGACCGCACGTGAGCGGCCGGATACGCGGCATCACCGGAGTGCCTCGACAGTCGGCCTGAACGGCGCAATGCGCGTTCTGGTCCTGTGGGTGTGGCGGGTCGGGAAGAATCGGTGTTGTGGAGTTCGGGGTGCTGGGTCCGGTGCTGGTCGGTGGGCGGGAGGTGGCCGCGCCCCGGCAGCGCGCGTTGCTGGCGATGCTGGCGTTGGACGCTGGGCGGATCGTGGGGCACGACCAGCTGATCGGCGGCTTGTACCCGGACCGGCCGGCGGGGGCGGCGCATGCGGTGCAGTCGCAGGTGTCGCGGTTGCGCAGGACGGTGCCGGGGCTGGTGGTCGAACATCACGCCGCCGGGTACCGGCTGGTGGCGGATCCGGTCGACGTCGACGTGCACCTGTGTGCGGAGCTGCTGACGGCCGGGCGTGGGGCGCAGGCGCTGGCGTTGTGGCGTGGCCGGGCGTTGGCGGACGTGGAGGCGCCGTTCGCCGACGACGCGCGGGCGCGGCTGGAGGAGCTGCGGATCTCCTGTGTGGTCGCGGGTGGTACGACGGCGGATCTGCGGGGGCTGCTCGGGGTGCACCCGTTGCGGGAGGACGTGCGGGCGGCGCTGGTGCGGGCGCTGCACCGCGACGGCCGGCAGTCCGAGGCCTTGGACGTGTACGCGCAGGGGCGGGAGTTGCTGGCCGGTGAGCTGGGGGTGGATCCCTCCCCCGACCTGGCGGCCGCGCACCTGGAGGTGCTGCGGGCGCAGGCGCCGCACCGCGGTGTTCCCGCGCAGCTGACGAGTTTCGTGGGCCGCGACGAGGACCTGCGGCGGGTGGTGAAGTGGCTGGGTGAGAACCGGCTGGTGACGTTGATCGGGCCCGGTGGCACCGGCAAGACGCGGCTGGCGGTGGAGACGGCGGCGCGGGAGCCGGGTGAGGTCGCGTTCGTCGACCTGTCCGCCACCACCGACGTGGCGCGGGCGGTGCTCGACGGGGCCGGGCTGCGGGAGGCCGGGTTGTTGTCGGCGCCGGTCAGCGTCGAGGACCGGTTGCTCGGTGCGTTGCGGACCCGGTCGGTGCTGCTGGTGGTGGACAACTGCGAGCACGTCGTCGACGAGGCCGCGCGGGTGCTGGGTGCGGTGCTGAGCCACTGCCCGCAGGTGCGGGTGCTGGCCACGAGCCGCGAACCGCTGGGTATCACCGGGGAGACGCTGAGTCCGGTGGCCGCGTTGGACGACGAGGCCGCGGCCCGGTTGTTCCTGGACCGGGCCCGGGCGGTGCGTCCCGGGTTCACCGCCGACCCCGGGGTGGTCACGCAGATCTGCCGGGGTCTGGACGGGATCGCGCTGGCGATCGAGCTCGCCGCCGCCCGCGTGCGGTCGTTGCCGGTCAGCGAGATCGCGACGCGTCTGGACGACCGGTTCCGGTTGCTGTCCAAGGGCAGCCGCACCGCCGCGCCCCGGCACCGCACCCTGCACGCCGTGGTGGAGTGGAGCTGGGACCTGCTCACCGACGCCGAACGCGACCTCGCCGCCCGGTTCACCGTGTTCAGCGGTGGTGCCGGTCTCGACGGCGTCACCGCGGTCACCGGGTCCGATGTGGACACCCTGACCTCGCTGGTGGACAAGTCACTGGTCGAGGTCGTCGGTGACCGCTACCGGATGCTCGACACCATCCGGGCGTTCTGCGCCTCCCACGCACCGGACCTGCGAGCTGATCACGCCCGCTGGTTCCTGACCCGTGCGCAGCTCGCCGAGCCGCACCTGCGCGGGCACGACCAGATCGAGTGGCTGGCCCGGCTCACCGACGACCACGACAACCTCACCGCCGCCGTCACCTGGGCCACCACCGGCGACGTGGGTCTCGCGCTGGAGCTCGTCGCGGCGCTGGCGACCTACTACTGGTGCCGGGGTCTGCGCACCGAGGCCGCGACACGGGCCGAGGCCGTGCTGCGGGCCTGCGGGGAGACCGCGCCGCCGGGCCGGGAGCAGGAGTACGCGCTGTGCCTGCTGCTGGCGTGGCCGGTGGCGACCGGGGACCAGACCGCCAGGATCCGGCAGGCCGATGCGTTGCTCGACGAGCTGCGGGACCCGCCACGCTACCCGATCATGACGTTGATGTGGGGCATGGCGCTGGGGGCGCCGGAGGACGACTCGCAGGTGTGGCACCGGCGCAACAACCTGCTCGGGGACGACCCGTGGAGCCGTGCGCTGGCGTTGGTCGGTGACGGCCTGGTCGCCTGGCACGGTGGTGACCACGACAAGGCGCGGCGGATGCTCGCCGACGGGGCGCGGTGGTTCGGACAGCTGGGTGACCGGTGGGGTGCGGCGCTGGCCCACAACCAGCTCGGGGAGATCGCGTTGTCGCTGGGCGACACCGATGACGCGTTGCGCTGCTTCGACCGCGGCCGTGGCCTGCTGGCCGAGCTCGGTGCGGCCGAGGACACCGCGGAGGCTGTGATCAGCCGGGCGCACGCCCGGTTGGTGGCCGGTGACCGTGCCGGTGCGCGTGCGGACTTCGAGCTGGGGCTGGCCCAGGCCAGGCGGGCCGGGGCGACGAACGTGCAGGCCGGTGGGCACCTCGGGCTGGCAGAGCTGGCGCGGCTCGGCGGTGACCACACCACCGCGATGGCGGAGTGCGACCGGGCGTGGGCGCTGGTGCCCGGCGGCTGGTACGGGCCTGACCAGATGCGCTGTGACATCGCCCGTGAACGCGGCCGCATCGCCCTGGCCGCGGGTGACCTCGCCGGGGCCCGCACGCACTTCGAGGACGCGCTGCGCCGGGCGGTCGGGCAACGCAACCTGGTAACCGAGAACGCCCTGCGCGCGGACCTCGCCGCCCTGCCCGCCGCGGCCGGGCCGTGATCCGCCGCCACCACAACCACGCCGGCAGCCGGCGGTGGGCGATGAACGTCCACAGGTCGTCCTCGGCCACGTCGTCCGGATAGCGGCGCAAAACCTCCAGGCACTCCCGCGACACCACACCGTGCCGCCGGGCCACGTGGGCCAGCGCCGTGGCCCCGTGCCGGCGGACCTCGATCAGGAACCGCTGCCGGTCAGCACCCGGCACAGCGCCAGCACGTGCTCCGGTTCGCTCGCCTCGGCCAGCTCGCCCCAGCACTCCCGGCGGGCGGCCCAGGTCCTGCCACGCCCGCCACGCCAGCATCGGCACGTCGTCGACCTGCACCCAGCCGTCCACGCCGCCCCTGCCGATCTCGGCCGGGGTGAGCGCGGCCCGCAGCCGGGCGTGCTCGATCGGGATCACGTCAGACCTGCGGCACCGCGCGCACCAGTGCGCGGGTGTAGTCGTGTGAGGGGGTGAGCAGCACTTGTTCCACCGGACCTTGTTCCACGATCGTGCCCTGATGCATCACCGCGACCCGGTCGGCGATCTGCCACGCCAGCCCGAGGTCGTGCGTGATGATCAATGATGCAAGGCCCAGCTCGCGGCGCAGCCGCAGCAGCAGCGCCACGATCTCCCCGCGCACCGAGGCGTCGAGGGAGGCGACGGGTTCGTCGGCGACCAGCAGGCGGGGTTGCAGCACCAGTGCGCCGGCGATCACCACCCGTTGCTGCTGGCCGCCGGACAGCTCGTGCGGCAGCGCCTCCAGGTACAGGTTCGCCGGCCGCAGCTCCGCCCGTTCCACAGCGGCGCTGACCTGGGCTTCCTCGTCGCCGGTCAGGCCGTGCACGCGCAGCCCCTCCACGACCGCGGTGAAGACCGTGTGCCGCGGGTTGAGGGCGCTGGCCGGATCTTGCAGCACCAGCTGCACCTGCCGGCGGAACGCCTTGAGCGCCCGGCCTGTCCGCGGCACCTCCGCCCCGTCGAAGATCACCTGGCCGGAGGACGGCGCCCGCAACCCCATGATGGTGCGAGCCAGTGTCGTCTTGCCGGAGCCGGACTGCCCGACCAGCGCCACGATCTCCCCGTGCCCGATCTCCAGGTCGACCCCGTCGACCGCGCGGGTCCTGCCGTAGTCGACCCGCAGATCCCGCACCCGCAACAGCGGCTCCGCCGGAGGCACGCGGGGACCCCGCGTGCTCTCCTGGTGCACGGAAGCTCCCCGCGTGCACTCGGCAGGCTCGGTCCAGCGGTGCGCGGGGTCGCCGATGACGGGGAACGCGGCCGTGAGAGCGGCGGTGTGCGGGTGCTGCGGGTTGGCGATCACCGCACGGGTCGGGCCGCGTTCGACGATCTCACCCCGGTACATCACCGCCAGGTCCTCGCACGTCTCGGCGAGCACCGACAGGTCGTGGCTGATCATCAGCAGCCCCAGGCCCTGCTCGGCGACCAGGCGCTTCACCAACGCCAGCACCTGCGCCTGCACCACCACGTCGAGCGCGGTCGTGGGTTCGTCGGCGATCACCAGCCGCGGCGAGCACGCCAGCGCCATCGCGATCATCACCCGCTGCTTCTGCCCGCCCGAGAGCTCGTGCGGATACGCCCGCGCTTTCGCCGCCGGCAGCTCCACTTGTTCGAGCAGGTCGCGGACGCTGCCGGGGGTGGAGTGCAGGCGCATCGGCTCGGCGATCTGCTCCCCCACCCGGCGCACCGGGTTCAGCGAGTGCATCGCCCCCTGGAACACCACCGACGCCGACGCCCACCGCACCGCCCGCAGCCGCCCCCACGACATGGCGGTGACGTCCTCACCGTCGAGCAGCACCTCCCCTTGGACTGTCGCGGTCTTGGGCAGCAGCCGCAGCACCGACATCGCCACCGTCGACTTGCCCGACCCCGACTCACCCGCGAGCCCCAGCGTCTGCCCGGCGTCGAGCGCCAGGCCCACGTCGTGCACCACCCGCTTGGGTCCGTAGTGGACGGTCAGGTTCCTCAGTTCCAGCACCGGGTTCACCTCTTCGGCGTCACAACAGCTTCAAGCGCGCGCCCCACCAGCGTGAACGCCAGCACCACCACCACGATCGCCACCCCCGGCGGCAGCAGGAACCACCACGCCTGCTGCGGCACCGCCCCGTGCAGCTGTGCCTGGTGCAGCATCGCGCCCCACGAGATCCGCGTCGGGTCCCCGAGGCCGAGGAACGCGAGCGTCGACTCCGCCACGATCGACGACGCCACCGCCAGCGTGGCGTTCACCAGCACCAACGGCACCACCGACGGCACCACGTGCCGGCCGATCACGTGCAGGTGCCCGCCGCCCAGGGCCCGTGCCCGTTCCACGAACGGCCGCGCCTCGATCGTCAGCGTCTGCGCCCGCACCATCCGCGCCGTCGACGGCCAGCTCGTCAGCCCGATCGCCAGCACGATCGTGCCCAGCCCTCGTGGCAGCACCGTCGACAACGCGATCGCCAGCACCAGCGCGGGTAGCACCAGGAAGAAGTCCGTCACCCGCAGCAACGCCCCCGCCGCCAGCCCGCCGAAGTGCCCGCTCGTGATCCCCACCAGCGTGCCGATGCCCACCGACAGCACCGCCGCCGTCAGCCCGACGAACAACGACGTCCCCGCACCCGAGACCACCAGCAGCGCCACACTGCGCCCGGTGTGGTCGGTGCCCAGCCAGTGCTGCGCGCCCGGCGGCTCCCACGCCGCCGCGCCCACCCGCGTCACGTCCAGCGCGTCGGCGGGCACCAGCCACGGCGCCACCAGTGCGACCACCCCGGCCACGACCAGCACCACCGCGCCCGCCATCCCGGCCCGCTGCGTGAGAAACGCCCTCATGCGACCTTCACCCGTGGATCCAGGACCCCGTGCAGCAGGTCCGCGAGCAGGTTCATCACCACGACCGCCCCCGCGGTCACCACCAGCAGCCCCTGCAGCAGGAAGTAGTCCGGCCCGGTCAGCGCGTCGTAGAACAACAACCCCAGCCCCGGCCAGGAGAACACCGTCTCGGTTGTGATCGCCCCGCCCACCACCAGGCCGAACCGCAGGAACACCAGCGTGATCGCCGGCAGCACCGCGTTGGGCACCGCGTGGCGGCGGCGCACCAGGTCGTCGCGCAGCCCCTTCGCCCGCGCCGTCGTCAGGTACGGGGCGTGCATCTCCTCCAGCAACGACGACCGCATCACCAGCATGTACTCCGCCGCCACCACCGCGACCAGCGTGATCGACGGCAGCACCAGGTGGTGGCCGACATCGAGCGCCTGCGAGAAGAAGTCCGGTGCCGTGTCGGTGTCGCGCATGCCCCGGGAGGGGAACAGGTCGCCGGTCACCATCATCAGCAGCATGCCGAGCCAGAACGTCGGCACCGCCCACAACGTCAGCGACACCCCGGTCGTCACCCGGTCGAACGCCGTGTCGCGCCGCCACGCCGCCCGGATCCCCAGCCACAGCCCCGCCAGCACCGCGATCAACGTCCCCGTGCCCACCAGCAGCAGCGTCGGACCCAGCCGCTCCAGGATCACCTCGGCCACCGGCCGGCGGAACGTGTACGACATCCCGAGATCGCCCTGCAGCAACCCCGTGAAGTACGTCCAGAACTGTTCGAGCAGGGGACGGTCCAGGCCGAACTGCGCCCGCAGCTCGGCCTGCATCGCCGCTGTCGTCGGCCGCCCGCGCGTCATCGACACCACCGGGTCACCCGGCACCACCCGGAACAGGAAGAAACCCAGCACCGCCACCATGAGCAGGCTCAGCGCGGCACCTCCGACACGACCGAGAAGACGCACCTACTCGCGCTCCCCGATCGTCGCCCGCCGCCTGCTCACCACGACGAACACCACCACCACAAGACCCAGCAGCACCACGCCGCCGACCACGAGAGCAGTCGTGCTCAGCCCCGCCGCCGACGCACGCGCGTCGGCGGGCTCGGCACCGTAGTAGCCCCACACACCGTGCTGCGCCATGATCACGCCACCCTGCGCCGGCTGCGTCGTGAACCGCGCGAAGTGGTCGGACCGGTAGGCCTCCAGCGCGTTGTCATACGCCAGCACCACCGCGGGCACCTGGTCGTAGAACCGCGCCTGCATCTGCTTCACCAGCTCCACCCGCTTGCCCTCGTCGAACTCCGAGAGCTGCTGGGCGTAGAGCCGGTCGTAGGTCTCGTCGCAGAAGTAGGCGTCGGTCGTGCCGCCCTTGCCGTCCGCACCCGGCCGCTGCGAGCAGGTGTGCAGGCTCAGGATGAAGTCCGGGTCCACGTTCGTCGACCACCCGGAGAACGCCAGGTCGTAGGTCGCCGCCGTGGTCGCCTCGTTGAGCTGGTTGTCCGACACCAGCCGCACGTCCAGCGCGATCCCGACCTCGCCCAGTGACCGCTTCAGGTACTCGGAGGCCTGCTCGTCGTAGGCGCGTCCGGCCCGGCCGGTCAGCCGCAACGACAACCGGGTGCCGTCCGCCTTGCGCGTGACGCCCGCCGCGTCCAGTGCCGCGTTCGCCGCCGCCGGGTCGAACCGGCGCTTCTCCTGTTCACCGGGCTGCCAGTGCCACTTCGTGAACACCGGCGGCACCAGCCCGCCACCGGGTTCGGCGTAGCCGAGGTTCACCCGCGCCACCAGCGCGTCCATGTCGATGGCCTGCGCGATCGCCCGGCGCACCCGCACGTCCTTCAGCGCCGGGTTGCCGTCGCCGATCGGCTCACCCGTGCGGGTGGCCGCGCCGGGGTTGATCAGCAGCTCGGTGAACCGGCGGCCCTGCGCCTTGTTCCGCGTCACGCCCGCCTTGCCCTCCAGCGAGTCGAACTGCGCGGGCGCCATCCGGTTGACCAGGTCGACCTCGCCCTTGCCCAGCGCCTGCACCGCCGCGTCGGAGTTCTGGAAGTACACGAAGTGCAGCTCGTCGTACTTCGGCGCGCCCCGCCAGTAGTCCTTGTTGGCCTTGAGCTTGATGAACTGCCCCGCCACGTGCTCGGTCAGCACGAACGGGCCGCTGCCGACCACGGGCGCCTGGTCGTTGGGGTGGTCCTTGATGCTGGGGATCTTCTCCCACACGTGTCTGGGCACGATCGGGATGTCCAGCGCCAGCATCGTCACCTGGGGCGCCTTGGTCTTGATCACCACGGTCCGGTCGTCGGTCGCGGTGACCGACTCGAAGTTCGCCACGAAGCTGCCGTTCGCGGTCCGGGCGACCTCGTCGGTCATCATCAGGGTGTAGGTGAACGCGACGTCGTGCGCCGTGATCGGCTGCCCGTCGCTCCACTTCTTGCCCTCGGGCACCGTGAAGGTCCACGTGAGCTTGTCGGCCGAGGTCTCCCACCTGTTCGCGAGGCCTTCGGTGACCTGCTGGTCCTGCGCGGCGTAGGCGGTCAGGTAGTCGTACATCAGCCGGTTGATCTCGGTGCTCGACTGGAACACCGCCAGGAACGGGTTCATCGAGTCGATCTGCTGGACGATCGCGACCTTGAGGATCGTCGGTTGCTGCGCTGTCGCGACCGGTGTCCCGGCCCCCAGAACAGCTGCCGCCGCGACCAACGCGCACAACTTCACCCGCACGTGAATACCCCTCTCCCCAGCAGCCCGCCGCTACCGTACCGAGATGTGCGGATCATGATCTCGGCAGACATGGAAGGCGCCACCGGCGTCACCTGGACCGGTGACGTCGTTGTGGGCACCGAAGCGTGGCAGCGGTTCCGGCGGCTGTTCACCGGCGACGTCAACGCCTGCGTCGAAGGCCTGGTCGCGGGCGGGGCGACCGACGTGCTCGTCAACGAGGCCCACTCCTCGCAGCGAAACCTGCTGCTCGAAGACCTTCACCCAGGCGCGCGGCTGCTCACCGGCCGGCACAAGCCGTTGTCGATGATGCAGGGCGTCGACTCCGGAGTGGACGGTGTGGTCTTCCTCGGCTACCACGCCGCGGCGGGCGCGACGGGCGTGCTCGCCCACACGTACCTGGAGAACTCGGTCACCGGCGTGTGGCTCGACGGCGAGCTCGCCTCCGAAGGCCTGCTGAACGCCGCGCTGGCCGCCGAGCACGGGGTTCCGGTGCTGATGGTGACCGGTGACGACCAGACCTGCGTGGACGCCCGCGCCTACGCCCCGGACGCGCGGATGGTGGCCGTGAAGGAGTGCGTGTCGCGCTATGCCGCGGTGTGCCTGCCGCCCGCGGTGGCTTTCTCACACATCACAGAGGCGGCGTCCGCGGCGATGTCACGCGCCGGACGCGGTGAGGGTGTCGTGGGGCCGCATCGGATCGAGGTGGAGTTCGACGCCACGCACCTGGCCGACGCCGCGGCGGTGGTGCCGACGGTGGAGCTCGTCGGGGTGCGCCGCGTCGGGTTCGACGCGGTGTCGATGACCGAGGCGATGAAGGCGTTCAAGATCGTCACCCACGTGGCGGCCGGGGCGATCGAGGGCATCTACGGCTGAGCCTGCGGACCAGGTCAGCGGGCAGCGCCGGGGTCCGCGCCAGCCCTCCCGGCGCGCCGTCCAGGTGCAGCCCGATCTCCCGGGTCGTGGGTGCGGTGACGATCTCACCAGACGCGAGCGGTTACGGTGGCCGCATGACGCTGGACGTGGCGCAGCTGTGCGCGCAGCTCATCCGGTTCGACACCACCAACCGCGGCGGCGGCGACTCCGCGGGCGAACGCGAGGCCGCCGAGCACGTCGCGACCGTGCTCAGCGACAGCGGCGTGCAGCCGACGTTGCTCGAACCCGCGCCACGGCGCACCAACGTCCTGGCCCGCATCCCCGGCACCGACCCCACCCTGCCCGCGGTCCTGGTCCAGGCCCACCTCGACGTCGTGCCCGCCGATCCCGCCGAGTGGAGCTTCGACCCGTTCGGCGGCGAGATCCGCGACGGGTTCGTCCACGGCCGCGGCGCCGTGGACATGAAGGACATGGCCGCCATGACGCTCGCGGTGGTGCACCGCTGGCACACCGAGGGCCGCCGGCCGCGCCGCGACGTCGTGCTCGCGTTCGTCGCCGACGAGGAGGACCTGGGCGCGTGCGGGGCGCACTGGCTCGTCGAGCACCACGCCCGCCACTTCGCCGGGGTGCAGGCCGCGATCAGCGAGTCCGGCGCGTTCTCCTACGACGTCGACGGCGTGCGCCTCTACCCGATCGGCACCGCCGAGCGCGGCACCTCCCACATGAAGCTCACCGCCACCGGACGCGCCGGGCACGGCTCGCGGCGCAACCCCGACAACCCCGTCACCGCCCTGGTCACCACACTCGCCCGCATCGCCGCCCACCAGCACCCGGTCGTGCTCACCCCGACCGTGGAGGCGTTCCTGGTCGGCGCGGGCAAGGCCCTCGGCGTCGAGGTCGACCTCGACGACGTCGACGCCACCATCGCCCGACTCGGCCCCGCGGCCAAGCTCGTCGAGAACACCGTGCGCTGCTCGACCACGCCGACCGTGCTCAACGCCGGCTACAAGGTCAACGTCATCCCCGGCACCGCCACCGCCCAGCTCGACGTGCGCACCCTGCCCGGCACCGTCGACGAGGTCCTCGCCACCATCGACTCCCTGCTCGCCCCCGGCGTGACCAGGGAGCTCATCAACCACCAGGCGCCGGTCGAGGCACCGGTCGACACGCCGTGGTTCACCGCGATGGCCGAGGCGCTGCGCGACGAGGACCCCTCCGCCGTGATCGTGCCCTACTGCCTGGGCGGCGGCACCGACGCCAAGGCGTTCAGCCGGCTCGGCATCCACTCCTACGGCTTCTCCCCGCTGCTGCTGCCCACCGAGGGCTACGACTACCGCGCCATGGCCCACGGCATCGACGAACGCGTCCCCGTCGACGGCCTCGAGTTCGGCGCCCGCGTGCTCGACCGGTTCCTGACGTCCTAACGGGGCGGCAGCGGCAGGGGCACCGCGGGCAGACCGTCGATGCTCTTGTTGTTCGTCGGCTTCTTGTTCGTGTACTCGCGGAACTCCTCATCGCTCTTGCGGCCGAAGTAGTCCGCGTGCAGCGTGCGTTCGCAGCGGTAGTCCATGAACGGCACCGCGAACCCGCAGCTGTCGCTGATCAGCTCCGCCCGCACGACGACCACCGCCCGCACCCCCGGCCCGTCCGCCTCGCCGAAGCCCGCCACCAGCTCGGCGAACCGCGGGTCGTCGCGGTACACGGCCTCGCCGCGGCCGTGCACCCGCACAACGGTGGGCGGCCCGTCGAACGCGCACCACATCAGCGTGATCCGGCCGTTCTCCCGCAGGTGCGCGATCGTCTCGGCGTGGCTGCCCCCGAAGTCGAGGTAGGCGACCGTCGTGTCGTCGAGGATCCGCAGCGTGCCCTCACGGCCCTTGGGCGAGAGGTTCACGTGACCGTCACCGGCCAGCGGCGCCGTCGCCACGAAGAACACCTTCTGGTCCTCGATGAACTCCCGCAGCCGCGGCTCGATGCGCTCGTAGCTCTTACCCATGCCCCGCAGTATCGATCGCGTTGCGGAACCTGTCAGCCGTCTTTCCCAGGTGCTGAACGAGCTCCGGCGGGCCGTGCACCTCGAAGTCCGCGTCCAGCATCCCCAGGTACACCGCCAGCATCTGCGGTGTGTCCGACCCGGCCGTCATCCGGCACGTGCGCTCGTCGACCGCCTCCACCAGCGCCGCCGGCACCTTCGCCGCGACCTCCTCGGCCGGCGCGTGCACCGTCACGGTCGTGCGGAACCGCCACGCCGCCGTCGCCAGGCCCTTCGCCAGGTAGGTCTCCAGGTCCGGCAGCTCACGTGCGGTGAACCGCGGCCCGGTCGGCACGCGCGGGCGTACCCGGTCGGCGCGGAACGTGCGCCAGTCCTGCCTGCCCACGTCCCACGCCACCAGGTACCAGCGGCCCCGCGCGTGCACCAGCCGGTAGGGCTCGACCTCGCGGCGGTCCTCGGTGCCGTCGAACTTCACGTAGTCGAACCGCAGCCGCTCACGGGCGCGGCAGGCGTTGACGATCGCCACCATCGCGTCCGGGTCCAGCTCCTTCGCGGTGCCGACGGTGTACTCCTGCAGCGTGGAGACCCGGTGCCGCAACCGCGACGGCAGCACCTGCTCGAGCTTCTTGAGCGCCCGGCCCGCGGTCTCGGAGTCCTGCGTGCCCAGGCTCAGCGCGATCGCCACGGCCTCGTCGTCGTCGAGCAGCAACGGCGGCAGGCTCGCACCCGCGCCCAGCCGGTAGCCGCCGGCCACACCCGGCGTCGCGTGCACCGGGTACCCGAGGGTGCGCAGCCGGTCCACGTCGTTGCGCACGGTCCTCGTCGTCACGCTCAGCCGCTCGGCCAGCTCCGGGCCCGACCAGTCCCGCGGGGACTGCAACAACGACAACAGCTTCAGCAACCTCGCCGACGTGTCCAGCACGAGTTCCACCCTCCTCCCGAATGAGGAACGAACCTTTCCGCAATGGTTCCTAGTGTTGCAGTCATGAACACATTCCGCGTGGAGATTCCCCAGAGCGACCTCGCTGACCTGCACCGACGTCTCACCTCGGTGCGCTGGCCCGCGCAGAGCCAGACGCCCGGCCGGGGGCGCGGGGTGCCGGCGCAGGAGCTGCGGGCGCTGACCGGGTACTGGGCCGACGGGTTCGACTGGCGCGCGGCCGAGGAGAGGCTCAACGCGTTCCCGCAGTTCGTCACCGAGATCGACGGGCAGCGGATCCACTTCGTGCACGTGCGCAGCGAACGTCCCGACGCGCTGCCGTTGGTGCTCCTCCACGGCTGGCCCTCCACGTTCGCCGAGTACGCCGCCGTGATCACCGAGCTGGCACGTGACCACCACGTCGTCGTGCCGTCGATCCCGGGGTTCGGGTTCTCCGTGCCGCTGCAGAAGGACTGGGACATCGCGCGCACGGCGGCGGCGTTCGTGACGCTGATGGAGACGCTCGGCCACGACCGCTACGGCGTGCAGGCCGGTGACGTCGGTGCCGGGATCGCGGGGGCGATGAGCCGGTTGAGCCCGGCCGTGGTGGCGATGCACGTCAACGGGCCCAGCGCACACCCGTTCACGGGGCCGATCGCGGTGGACGGGCTTGCCGGGGTGGAGCTCGCGCGGGCGGAGCGGTTCAACGACTTCGTCGCCACCGGGCTGGGTTACCTGCAGCTCATGACGACCAAGCCGTGGACGATCGGGTACTCGCTGACCGACTCGCCGGTCGGGCTGCTCGCGTGGATCTACGAGAAGTTCCAGGCCTGGTGCGAGGTCGTCGACCGCGACGCGCTGCTGACCGCGGTGTCGATCTACTGGTTCACCGGCACCGGCGCGACCTCGGCCGAGTTCATCTACGAGTCGATGAACGGCCCCGGGGCGTGGGGAGCCGCGCCCGCGCCGACCGGGTTCGCCACCTTCGCCGCCGATACGGGCATCCGGTCGCTGCTCGACCCAGGGCACGAGGTGGCGCACTGGACCGAGTACGACCGCGGCGGCCACTTCCCGGCGATCGAGGTGCCCGACCTCTACGTCACCGACGTGACCAAGTACTTCTCCGCGTTCTGAGACGGGAAGTGGGGAGCGTCCCCCTACCGCGGGCGCTCCCCGCACCGGTTTGATCGTCCGATGACCCGCTATGACACCGTCGAGGCCGCCTCCTACCGGGTGGCCCGTGAGATCCCGCTGTCCGGGTTGTCGTCGTGGCGCACGGCGCTCGCGCCCTACCTGCTGCCCGGCCGCACCGTGCTCGACCTCGGCGCGGGCACCGGCCTGTTCGTGCGCGCCTTCCGCGACTGGTTCCCCGCCGTCCGGGTGGTCGCGGTCGAACCGGCCGAGGCGATGCGCGCGGCGTCCGGGCTCGACGTGCTGACCGGTGCCGCCGACGCGATCCCGCTGCCCGACGACTCCGTGGACGTGGTGTGGATGTCCACAGTGGTGCACCACATCCCGGACCTGGCCGCGGCCGGTGCCGAGCTGCGCCGGGTGCTGCGGCCGGGCGGACGGGTCGTGCTGCGGTCGTTGTTCCGCGACCGGCACACCGGCATCGGGTTGTTCCGGTTCTTCCCCGAGGCCGTGCGGGCACTGGCCGGGTTCCCGACCGTCGCGGAGGTGGCCGACGGCCTGGGTTTCGCGGTGGAACGGCTGCAGCCGGTGCCGCAGGTGACAGCGGAGTCGTTGCGCGCCAAGGTGCACACGCTGCGCTGGGAGGCCGACACGGTGCTGCGGTCACTGTCGCGACAGGAGTACGACCGCGGCGTCGCAGCCCTGACCGCCGCGGCCCTGCAGGAGGACGGACCGGTCATCGACCACCTCGACCTGCTGGTCCTCAAAACTGTCGGTGCCGTCTGAGACGCTTGCCGGCATGGACGAGAAGGAGCAGCTGCACCAGCACCTGACCACCGCGCGCGAGGCGTTGCTGTGGAAGCTCGACGGCCTGTCCGACTACGACGCGCGCCGCCCGCTGACCCCGACCGGCACGAACCTGCTGGGCTTGGTCAAACACGCCGCCGGAGTCGAGCTGAACTACTTCGGCCGCGTCTTCGACCGCCCCTTCCCGTCCCCGCCGCGCTGGTCCACCGCGGCCGCCGACCCGGCCTCCGACATGTACGCCTCCGCTGACGAGACCCGCACGTCGGTCCTGGACTTCTACGCCGGGGTCCGCACCTTCGCCGACGCCACCATCACCGCCTTGCCCCTCGACGCCCCCGGCCACGTGTCCTGGTGGCACCCCGACCGCCGCTCGGTGACCCTGCGCTCGGTCCTCGTCCAGGTCGCGGTCGAACTGCACCGCCACGCCGGCCACGCCGACATCGTCCGCGAGCTCGTCGACGGCAGCATCGGCATGCAGCAGGGCAACGACAACCTCCCCACCGCCACCCCCGACTGGTGGGCCGCCCACCACGCGAACCTGGAGGAGATCGCCCGCCGCTCGTGGCAGGGTGAGGCCCATGTCCAGTGATCCCAAAGCCGACCTGCACCGCTACCTGAAAGCCGCCCGCGAGTCCCTGCTCTGGAAGCTCGAAGGCCTCTCCGACTACGACGTGCGCCGCCCCCTGACTCCCACCGGCACCAACCTCCTCGGCCTCGTCAAACACCTCGCCGGCGTGGAACAGGGCTACTTCGGCGACTGCATGGGCCGCCCCTTCGGCGAAACCTGGCCATGGCTCGACAACGGCGAACCCAACGCCGACATGTTCGCCACCGCCGACGAGTCCCGCGAGCACATCCTCGCCCTGCACGCCCGCGCCACCGCCTTCGCCGACAGCTCCATCGACGAACTGCCCCTGGACGCCCCCGGCGTCGTCCCGTGGTGGCCGGAAGACCGCAAACACGTCACCCTGCACCTGCTGCTCGTGCACGTGATCGCCGAAACCAACCGCCACTGCGGCCACGCCGACATCCTGCGCGAAACCCTGGACGGCACCGCCGGCCTCCGCGCGGCCGTGTCGAACCTGCCCGACGGCCAGGACTGGCCCGCGCACTGGAACCGCGTCGAGCAGGCAGCGAAGGAGGCCGCCTCCCGCACCTGACCGGCGAGGCACCCGGCCGCGGCGGGTTCCGAGCCGCGGGGTTCCCGGCCGCTCGGTTCCGGGGCTGGTCGTCGTTCCAGGCCGGTCGCCGCTCGGGGCCGGTTGCCGACTTCGGGGCCTGGTTGCCGATTCCGGCGTGTCCGCGGCGGGGCGCCGCGGTGCCGGCTACTGGCTCCGGCCGCGCTACCCCGACCAGCTCCGCCAGCGCGGGCAAGCCGAACAACGCGCGGTACTCCGCAGCCGACCGCGACGTGATCAGCACGCCCAGGCCGTCTCCCGCACCCCGGAACAGTTGACTGTCACCCCCGTTCCACCAGCTGGCCCCATACGGATGGCGGGATGACAGCGCCCCTTAACACGGACTACACAATGCCCTAGCCATGTCCCCCTGCCGTGGTCCGAAAGGGTTGCCCTGCATGCGAAAAAGCCATCTCAGACCCCTGATCGGGGTCACCGTCGCCGCCTCCGTGTGCTTCGCGATGGGCGGCGTGCCCACCGGCGCGGCTCCCGACCAGGCGGAGACGTCGACGAACTACCAGGTCAGCGGGGTGCGCACCGCTGAGCAGCGCTCCAAGGTCGCCAAGTCCGGTGCGGCGATCGACTCGGTCGAGGAGCACGGGATCGTCGTGATCACCGCGACCGGGCGGGAGGCCAGGAACCTGCGGGCCCAGGGGTTCGAGGTCACCGAGCTGCCCAAGCGGATGGAGGCCGGAGCGGCGGTCGGGCCGTTCGACTTCCCGCCGGCCGACTCGAACTACCACAACTACGCCGAGATGACGGCGGTCATCAACAACGCGGTCGCCGCCCACCCGAACCTGATCAGCAAGCAGGTCATCGGCAAGTCCTACGAGAACCGCGACATCGTGGCGCTCAAGATCAGTGACAACGTCGCGGCCGACGAGAACGAGCCGGAGGTGCTGTTCACGCACCACCAGCACGCTCGCGAGCACCTCACCGTCGAGATGGCGCTGTACCTGGTCAACCAGTTCACCTCCCAGTACGCGACCGACGCCCGGATCAAGGGGCTCGTCGACACCCGCGAGATCTGGATCATCCCGGACATCAACCCCGACGGCGGCGAGTACGACATCGCCACCGGCAGCTACCGCAGCTGGCGCAAAAACCGGCAGCCCAACGCCGGCTCGGCCAACGTCGGTACCGACCTCAACCGCAACTGGGCCTACAAGTGGGGCTGCTGCGGCGGTTCCAGCGGCAGCACCGGCTCCGACACCTACCGCGGGCCGAGCGCGGAGTCCGCGCCCGAGGTCAAGGTCGTGGCCGACTTCGTGCGCAGCCGCAACGTCGGCGGCAAGCAGCAGATCGGCGCCGCCATCGACTTCCACACCTACAGCGAGCTCATCCTGTGGCCGTGGGGCTGGACCTACGACGACGTCGCGCCCGGTCTGACGCAGGACCAGCGCGACACGTTCGCCACCATCGGCCAGCAGATGGCCGCGACCAACAACTACACCCCCGAGCAGTCCAGCGACCTCTACATCACCGACGGGTCCATCCCCGACTGGCTGTGGGGCACGCAGGGCATCTTCGCCTACACCTTCGAGATGTACCCCGGCAGCGCCGGCGGTGGCGGGTTCTACCCGCCCGACGAGGTCATCCCCGCGCAGACCTCCCGCAACAAGGAGGCCGTGCTGCAGCTGCTCGAACGCGCCGACTGCCCGTACGAGGCGATCGGCAAGGAGCAGCAGTACTGCGGCGTGACCCCGCCCAATCCCGGCAAGTACTTCGAGAACGCCGCGGACTTCCAGATCAGGGACAACACCACGGTCAACTCCCCGATCACGGTGTCCGAGGTGACGGGCAACGCCCCGACGACGCTCAAGGTCGCCGTCGACGTCAAGCACACCTACCAGGGTGACCTGAAGGTGGACCTGGTCGCGCCGGACGGCACCGTGTACGTGCTGCACAACCGCAGCGGCGGCAGCACGGACAACATCAACACCACCTACACCGTCAACGCCTCCAGCGAGGTCGCCAACGGCACCTGGCAGCTGAGGGTCAACGACAACGCCGCCCAGGACACCGGGTTCCTCGACAAGTGGAGCCTGCAGTTCTGACGCACGCGTGAAGGGGAGTCAGGACGTCACCCCGGCGTCCTGACTCCCGTAGTCGCGCAGCACCACCCGGTCGTACATCCGCACGCCCTTCGAGTTGAGCTTCGCCAGCGGCCGCATGAGCGCCATCGGCAACGACGTCACCACCTGCATGCCGCGCACCAACGCCGTCACGCCCAGCCGCGTCCGCGGGATCAGCGTCTTCGCGACCCCCAGCGCGAACTCCCGGCTCGCGTGCACGATGTCGCGCATCTCGCGCTCGTACCGCGCGAACCCCGCCTCGTGGTCACCGCCCGCCAGCTCACCGGCCAGCACGTACGCGCCCAGCACCGCCAGGCTCGTGCTCCCGCCGATCGCCGGACCGGGGCAGTAGGCCGCGTCACCCACCAGCGCCACCCGGCCGCGCGACCACCTGTCCTCCCGCAGCTGCGTGATCGAGTCGAAGTAGAACGCCCGCCCACCGTCCAGGTGCGACAGCCACGAGTCCACCTCCGGGTGCAGGCCCGTGAACGCCTCCCGCAGCAACTCCTTCTGCCGCACCACGTCCCGGTGGTGGTAGGCCGGCTCGGGACCGCGGAACAGGAACACCGCCCGCGCGTCGTCCAGGTGCCGCGCCCCGTAGAGCACCGCGCTGCGCCCCGGTCCGACGTGCCCGGTCATCGCTCCCGGCACCCCGAGATCCCGCGGCACCGACAACACCGCCAGGTACGCGCCCGTGAACACCTTCTCGACCTCGCCGAACACCAGCCGCCGCACGTTCGAGTGCAACCCGTCCGCCCCGGCCACCACGTCGAACCGCCTCGCCGCCCCCACCTCGAACGTCACCTGCCCGTCGGCCGCGTCCACCGAGGTGATCGAGTCGCCGAACACGTACTCCACGTCAGCGCGGGTGGCGTCGTAGTAGATCTCGCTGAGGTCGTCGCGCATCACCTCGACGTGCCGGTCCGACGCCGCGGCGAAGATCTTCGTGGCGTCCGCGCTGATCGGCCGCCGGGTGCCCTCCCGCAGGAACGACAACCGCTCGGTGCCGGTCTTGAGCGCCTCGACCCGCTCCAGCACGCCCATCCGCTCGGAGATGTCCATCGCCGGCTGGAACAGGTCCACCGCGTGCCCGCCGGTCTTGCGCAGCACCGGCGACCGCTCCACCACCGTCACCTCGTGCCCGTACCGCGTGAGCCAGTACGCCAGCACCGGACCCGCGATGCTCGCCCCCGAAACCAGAACCCGCACGTCAACCCCCCTTACTTAACGGTCGGTAAGCTATTGGGCGCCAGGCTACCACCGTCACTTACCGACCGTTAAGCAAGTTATGCTCGCCGGGTGGCTCGCCCGTCCGACACCAAGAAGCGCATCCTCACCGCCGCCCGCGAGCTCTTCGCGGCCAAGGGTGTGCAGCAGACCAGCCTGCAGGAGATCGCCGACCGCCTCGGCATCACCAAACCCGCGCTGTACTACCACTTCTCCTCACGCGAGGAGCTGGTGCGCAGCATCGTCGAGCCGCTGCTGTCGGACGGTCAGCGCTTCCTGCGGGACATCGCCCGGCGCGAGGGCGTCGCACCGCGGGAGCTGCTCGAGGGGTTCTTCGACTTCCAGCACCGCCACCGCGCCGACGTGCTGCTCCTGCTCACCGAGATGACCACGCTGGCCGAACTGGGCCTCATCGACACCGTGCTCAGCTGGCGCGCCGAGGTCGCCACGCTGATCTTCGGGCCGGACCCCACGCTGGAGCAGCAGATCCGTGCCACGCTCGCCATCGGCGGCCTGCAGGACTGCACCATCCAGTTCCCCGACACCCCGGTCGACGAGCTGCGCGCCGTGACCGTCACCGCCGCGCTGGACGCCCTGGCCCTGAACGAGAACTAGACCAGCAGACGCTGCTGGGACACCGCCCGCGCGAACCCGTCCACGTTGTCGATCATGATGTTGTGCCCGGTGTCGGGCACCGGCACCAGCTGCACCCCGGCCTGCGTCAGCTCCCGCACGCCGGCGGGAGGACTGTCCGCCGGGTGCAGCAGCACGCAGGGGACCTCCAGCTCCAGCAACAACTTCCGCATCGTCGGGTGCGTGCCCCGCACCAGCCCGACCGCACTGCGGTACAACGCCTCCCGGCCGGCCAGCCGCATCGTCGCCGCCCACTCGGGCCCGGCGTCGCGCAGCACCTGCTCGTAGCCGGACGACAGGAACTCGGCCTCGTCGTAGGCGGCGATGCCCCGGCTGCCCAGCGCACCCAGGTAGGGCTCGAGCGGGTCGAGGTTGGGGTCGACGAGCACGAGCGAACGCACCATCTCCGGGTGCCGCGCGGCCAGCACGATCGCGACGGCGCCACCCATGCTGTGCCCGACGATCTCACTGCGCCGCAGGCCGATCTTCGCCAGCGCGACCGCGAGCGCGTCGGCGTGACCCTCCAGCGAGTAGGCGAACCCGGCGGGGCGGTCGCTGATGCCGAAACCGAGCAGGTCGAGCATCAGGCTGCGGCGGCCGGCCAGCAGCGGGTGCGCGACGGCCTCGGCGTAGTAGGGCGCCGACGACGCACCGAGACCGTGCAGGTAGACGCGGGCTGGCGAGGCGCCAGGAACCTCGACCCACCGGATGTTGACCCCAGGTCTGATCTCGACGGCGCGCATGGCGTGACATTACCTGGCGGCCGAACGATTTCAGACCGCTTTCGAGAGCAGCTTCTCACTAATCGATCAACCGAGCCGACAACGCACACACGGCCGTCACCACCTTCGTCCTCAGTCCGCGCGAACCGGACCGAGCTCCCGCTCAAGCGCTCCCAGCACCAGCTCACGCGCCCGTTCCCACACTGATCGACCGCTGTGCCACCGCTCGCTCAGCCCCTCCACCAACGCGGTCAGCCGCTCGTCGGCGGAGCTTTCAGCGGCGCTTGGCGGGCTGGGACCAGTGCGCGGGCCGGGTGAGCGCCGCCGGCAGCTTCGTCCTCGCGTTCCCCCGCGCCGAGTTGATCTGCGGCTGCGTCAGGAACAGGCACGTGCTCAGGTCCGCGCCCGACACGTCGGCACCCCGCAGGTCGGCCCCGATCACGTCGGCGCCGCTCAGATCGGCACCCGTGAGGTCCGCCCCGATGAGGTACGCGCCCCGCAGGTCCGCGTCGACCAGCTTCTTGTTGCGCAGCCGGGCACCGATCAGGTCGGCGCCCCGGTAGGACTTCGCGCTTGACCGCAGCCGCTCACTCGTGCGCGCCAGCAGCACGTTCACCTTCGCGCGGATCTCCGCCACGTCCAGCGCGAGAATGGTGTCCGGATCGGCCGACGCGAGCCGGTCGACCTCGTCGTAGGAGGCCTGCAGGTCGTCGTGCGGGTCGAGCCGCTGGGCTTCGGCGAGGTAGAAGAGCAGTTCGTGCAGCTGTCGCACGACGGGGAAGACGTCGAACATCTTCTGCCGTTGCGCCACCCGCCAGTCGGTGCCGCCGAACACCGTCTGCGACACCCGCTGACCCGCGCCGAAGCAGTCGTAGACGGTGCAGCCGGAGTAGCCGGACTGGCGCAGCTTCGAGTGGATCCCGCAGCGGTGGTCAGCCAGCAGGTTCCGGCACGGCGTGCCCGCGTCCTTGGTCGCCGCGAAGTCCGCGGACCTGGCGAACGGCAACGCCACGCAGCACAACCCGAAACAGTTGGCGCAGTCCCCCTTGAGCTCGTCCATCGCGATCAGGATACGGGCCAAATCAATGCCATTCCTCGCGTGGTCACCGTGCGCGCAGAACAATGTGACGTGGCGAACGGGGGAACGTGGAAACCGAAGCGGAATGCCGTGTGGCCGCGGAAGCCGGTGATCCGGCCGGGATGTTCTGGCTCAGCGGCCACCTGCAGCAGCGCGGTGAGCTCGCCGAGGCCGAGCACTGGTACCGGTCCGCCGCGGAGGCCGGCCACGTGCCCGCCTGGGGTGGCGTGGGAGCGGTGCTCGAGGAACGCGGCGACCTGCCCGGTGCCTACGAGTGCTACGAGCACGGCGCCGCTCTCGGCGACTCGTTCAGCGTGCTCCGCCTTGGCGCGTTGATCGAGGGCCAGGGCGACCTGGAGGGTGCCCGAGCCTGGTACGGCGGTGCCGCCGACGCGGCCGTGACCGCGTTGTCGCAGGCCAGCGCCATGAACGAGCTCGCCCGCATCGCCCAGCAGCAGGGCGACCCGGCCGAGGCCGAGCACTGGCTGCGCGAGGCGGCGCTGGTCATCTCCGGTGCCGGGTCCGACCCGGACCTGCCGCCGCTGCTGTCGACTGTGCTCGTCCGGCTGGGCATGGTGCTGCACGACCGGGGTGAGCACGCCGAGAGCGAGCACTGGTACCAGGTGGCCGCCGAGGCCACCGGCTACCCGGCACCCGCCTACCACCTCGCCGCCGCGTTGCACGCCCGCGGCGAGCTCGCCCTGGCCCAGCACTGGTACCGCGTCGCCGCTGAGAGCGGCCACCCCCAGGCGACCCTGCTGCTGGGCACCCTGCTGCTCGAAGCAGGCGACGACCATGCCGCCGAACTGTGGTTCCGCCAGGTGCCCGACGCCCCGTACGCGATGGAGCTCCTGGGGCGGTTGCTGGAGGAACGCGGTGATGTCGAGGAAGCCGAGCAGTGGTACCACGGCGCGGCCGAGGCCGGTGTGTCCGGTGCGATGACCCGCATCGCCCACCTCCTGGAGGCGCGGGGTGCCCAGGAGGAAGCCAACCGGTGGTACCAGCAGGCCGCGGAGGCCGGCGACGTGCTCGCCATGGTCAAGGTCGGGATGCAGTGGTGGCAGTGCGGTGCCCACCAGGAGGCCGAGCGGTGGCTGGTGACGGCCGCCGAGGCCGGGGACGTGCACGGCATGTTCATGGCCGGGAAGCTGGCCGACGACCGGGGCGACACGCAGCAGGCGTTGTGGTGGTGGCAGCAGGGCGCGCAGGCGGGCAACGGCCCGTCCATGGAGATGCTCGGCCTCACGCTGGCGATGAACGGCGACGTCGACACCGGCGAGCTGTGGTGCCGGCGCGCCGTCGACGCCGGGGTTCCGCTGGCGCTGGAGCATCTGTGGGCGGTCCTGGACGTGGAGAACTGAGTGCGGCTCCCCGACCCGGGCCGGTCCCGCGCCGTGTTGCTGGGCACGAGCAAGTACCGCGATCCGGAGCTACTGGACCTCGCCGCTGTCCGCCACAACGTCGACGACCTGGCCACCGCGCTGCGCACGCCGGCGATCACCGGGCTGAGGTCGGTGCTGAGCCTCGTGGACCGGGAGAGCACCGCGGAGATCGGCCCCGAGCTGGTGCGTGCCGCCGCCGAAACGGGGTCCTCGACGGTGACGCGCAGCTGCACCTGACCCTGCCCGGCACCAGCAACGACCGGGACCTCGTCGCCTGGAACAGCATCCCGTTCGCCAGCCTGCTGCACCGCGGCACCGCCACCGGCGAGGAGTTCCTCACCCTGCAAGCCGTGCACGAGCACCTCGTCACCGCGCTGCGCAGCCGGGGCCTGCCGCTGCCCGAGCAGCGCAACACCCGCACGATCAGCAAGCTCGCGCTGGCCCGCAACGCCGGACGCGTCGACCCGGTCGGCACCGCGCTGCTCACCGAAGCCAGGCGGCTGCGCCGAGCCGGCGAAACCGACGCGGCACTGACCAAGTACCGCGCGGCGGCCGAAGCGGGAAACCCGGTCGCGGCACCGGAGTGGGAACAGCTGCTGTCGGCGACCGGTCAACGCAGCCTCGCCGCCCTCATGTCGCGCAAGCACGCCGAGGACGGCGACGTCGCGGCGATGACCAGGCTCGTCTGGCCCTGTGGCGGTCCGGTGACCTCGACAAGGCCGAACGCAGGCCGCGGAGGCGGGTTCGGACGAAGCCCGCAAGAACCTGATCACGCTGCAGGCCCAGCGCCGCGACCAGCCTGAGTGAGCGCTACCTGGCCGCGCGCAGCGACCGCAGCTCCGCCGCCACCTCGTCCAGCTGACGCTCGGCGCGTTCGGCACGGGCCAGCGTCTGCGCACGGGCGTCCTCCACCGCCGCCAGCGCCTGCCGCACGCCGCGACCTGCTCGGCCCTTCCGCCCGGACCTGCGCGAGCCGTTCACCGAACTCATCCCGCGTCCGTTCCAGCTCCGCGCGCGTCGGCGGCCGCCTGCTCGGCGCGTTCGGCCCGCACCACGGCCTGGTCACGGGCCATCGCGGCCCGGCTGACGGTGTCCGCGGCGGCCTGCCTGGCCTGCTCCACCTGGGCCGTGGCATCGGAACATGCCTGGTCAGCGGCCTCAACCGCAGCTGAGGAAGCGGCCTGGGCGTCCTCGACGGCAGCCTGCGCCTCCGCCTGGACCTGGTCCACCCGCGCCTGGGCCTCCCCGCGGGCGGCCTCGACCGCCGCCCGTGCCCCGGCCTGCGCCTGGTCCACCTGCGCCTGGGCTTCGGCACGGACCTGCTCGATCTCCTTGGCCGCCTGTCGCCGGGCCTGCTCGGCGTGCTTCACCGCGTCCGCCCGCGCCTGCTCCGCGGCCTCGACCGCCTGGCGCACCTTCTCGTCGGCCTCGGCCCTGATCTCCTCGACCACGGCCGCCGCCTGCACCCTGACCTCGACGATCTCCGCCTCGGCCCGGTCCTTCGCCGCCTGCGCGTCCGAGCGTGCCTCGTCCCGTTCGGTGAACGCCCGGTCCGCGGCCTCGTCGGCTTCCTCCGCCGCCCGCACGGCCTGCTCGGTCGTCTCCTCGGCAGCCTTGCGGGCCTGCTCCGCCTCGTGCCGGCGGCGCTCGGCGGCCGCGAGGTCGGCCTGGGCCTCGGCGACACGACGGGCGGCTTCGGCTTCGGCGGCCTGGATCTGGTTCTCGGCGACGCTCGGGTCGGCCATCGCGTTGAGCTCACCGACCGCCCGGCCGAGCGTCTGGGTCATCTGTTCGGAGAGCACCCGGAAGCGGTCGAGGAGCTCTTCGGCCCTGATCTTGGCGGTACCGGAGACCCTCGGCAGATTCGTCACGGTGACGACCCCCAGGTTCTGCTCGGCCCCCTGCTCGGCTGCCTCCTGGAGACGTTGCCGTTCCCGCCAGGCCCGCCAGCGCGTGTGCTCGGGCAGGTCGCAGTACTCCGAGGGCCTGCCGGGCCCGCCGCCTCGGAAAACAGGGCGCTCGCAGCCCGGGAAGTTACAGCTCGTCTCCACGGACGATATCGTAGCAGAATTACGTGTGAAGTTACGTTATTAAACGCAACGCTACTCAATTGGGCGCGAAGATCCTGGCCGCCGATAAGTGAACATTATCGGCGGCCAGGATAACGGTTGGACGCCGCGAAGATCGAACTTGTACGGTGCACCGGTCCGTGACGCCGCCCGAGGAGGTGAGAACCCATGACTGCGAAAAAGTGGGTGCTCCCCCGAACGGTCACGGCCGGCGACTGACCCCAGGTGTCGCCGGGAGCGCCTCGAAACCAGGCACTCCCCCGAAGGACACCTCATGAACCAGTTCACCGCCGATGTGGTCATCGCCGGATGCGGCCCCACCGGCGCGATGCTCGCCGCCGAACTACGCCTGCACGACGTGCGCGTCCTCGTGCTGGAGCAGGACACCGAACCCGCCTCGTTCGTCCGAATCGTCGGACTGCACGTCCGCAGCGTCGAGTTGATGGCCATGCGCGGTCTGCTCGACCGCGTCCTCGCGCACGGCAGGCAACGCCCGGCCGCCGGGTTCTTCGCGGCGATCGACAAACCCGTCCCGCGGGGCCTCGACACCGCCCACCCGTACATCGTCGGAATCCCGCAGCCCGTCATCGTCGACCTGCTCGAACACCACGCGACCAGCCTCGGCGCCCAGATTCGGCGCGGCTGCACAGTGGTCGGTGTCGACCAGGACGACGAAGGCGTCACCGTCGAGCTCGCGAGCGGTGAACGGATCCGCTCGCGCTACCTCGTCGGCTGCGACGGCGCGCGCAGCACCGTGCGCAAACAGCTCGGCATCGGGTTCCCGGGCGAGCCCGCGCGGACCGAGACGCTCATGGGCGAGATGGCGGCGAGCGCGCCCGCGGAGGAGATCGCCGCCAAGGTCTCCGACGTGCACCGCACCGGCAACCCGGTCAGCCTCCGGCCGTTCGGCCAGGGGATCTACCAGGTAGTCGTCCGTGCCGCCGGTGTCAGCGACCGCGCCGCGCCGCCCACCCTCGACGACTTCAAGCAGCAGCTGCGGGCCTTCACCGGGACCGACTTCGGCGTGCACTCACCGCGGTGGATGTCCCGCTTCGGTGACGCGACCCGGCTCGCCGAGCGCTACCGGGCCAGCCGGGTGCTGCTGGCCGGCGACGCCGCGCACATCCACCCGCCCATCGGCGGGCAGGGCCTCAACCTGGGTGTGCAGGACGCGGTCAACCTCGGCTGGAAGCTCGCCGCGCAGGTCAGCGGCTGGGCGCCGGAGAACCTGCTGGACACCTACCACTCCGAACGCCACCCAGCCGCCGCCGACGTGCTCGACAACACCCGTGCTCAGACCGAGCTGCTGTCCGGCACACCGGGCGCGCGGGCCGTGCGCAGGCTGCTCACCGAGCTGATGGACATCAACGAGGTGAACCGCCACCTGATCGAGAAGATCACCGGGACCGCCGTCCGCTACGACCTCGGCGAGGGCCACGACCTGCTCGGCCGCCGCCTGCCCGACCTCGACGTCGAGCAGGGTCGTCTCTACGACCGGCTGCACCGCGGCCGTGGCCTGCTGCTCGACCGCACCGGACGCCTGACCACGGGCGGCTGGTCGGACCGGGTCGACCACCTCGCGGACCCGGCCGCCGTGCTGGACGTGCCGGGCGTGCTGCTGCGCCCCGACGGTCACGTCGCCTGGGCCGGTGACGACCAGCGGGACCTGGAGGTCCACCTCGCCCGCTGGTTCGGGGCTCAGGGCCGGCGGCCGTGAAAGGTGCGGCGCAGGTCGTCCACCCAGGCCTGCGGGTTCTCCCAGGGGATGAAGTGCCCGCCGCGGTCGTGGGCGGTGACGTTGACGTGGTTGAAGTACCCGGCCAGCGGCCCGTTCTCGAACGCCCGGACCCGGTCTTCGGCGGTGTGGACGCCGGGCGGGTTCTCGTAGGTGACGAACGTGAGGCCCACCGGCGCCTCCACGACCGGGGTGCGGTCGTGTGAGGGCGTCCACGGGTAGCGGTTGGCGTTGGCGTAGTAGCGCATCGACGTGGCGATCGAGTTGGTGACCCAGTAGATCGTCGCGTGCGTGAGCAGGTCGTCCCTGCTGAACACGGACTCGACGGCGCCACCGTTGTCGCTCCACGAGCGCCAGCGCTGCAGCAGCCAGGCGAGCAGCCCGGCCGGTGAGTCGCTCAGGCCGTGGGAGAGGGTGGCGCCGTCGAGCATGTGCACGGTCAAGTGCACCGCCCACCGGTGGTCGAGCTCGATCATGCGGGCGCGGACGTCGGTGGGCAGGTCGTCGGTCAGTGGCCGGTTGCGGGCGAAGTCCCACGCGCGCGGGCCGGTGAAGAAGTCCAGCGGCAGCCCGGAGCCGATGTGGATGCCGTAGAGCGAGTCGGCGTACTTGTGGCCGAGCTGGCTGGACACGATCCCGCCGATGTCGCACCCGCCGGCCGCGTACCTCGGATAGCCGAGGACCTCGGTCATCAGCGTGTGCCAGAGGTCGGCGACCTTCCAGAAGTTCACGTCCGGGAACCCGGTGAGCGGTCCGGGGAAGCCGAAGCCCGGCAGCGACGGCACGATCACGTCGAACGCGTCGGCGGGGTCACCGCCGAACGCCGCCGGGTCGGCGAGCGGGTCGATCACCTTCGACCAGTGCCAGAACGTCCACGGCCAGCCGTGGGTGAGGATCAGCGGGATCGGCCGCGGCCCGCGGCCGGGTTTGCGCAGGAAGTGCACCGGGACCCCGGCGACGTCGACCCGGTGGTGCTCGTAGGCGTTGATCGCGGCTTCGGCCCTGCGCCAGTCGAAGCCGTCGCGCCAGTACGCGACGAGCTCACCCAGGTAGCCGGCCGGGACGCCGTAGGACCAGTCGTCGTTGCCCTCGTCCAGCGGCGCCCGCGTCAGGGCGAGGCGGGCGCGCAGGTCGTCGAGGACCTCGTCGGGCACGTGGATCGAGAAGGTGGTCACTGCTACCGCCAGCGGGTCGGGGGACGGGGGACGAGACCGAGCTGCTCCGCGCCGTTCGCGGTGCCGCCGATCAGGTCGGCGTGCGCCTTCGGGTCGGTGTGGCGCAGCTGGTCCAGGAACTCGGCCACCACCGCGGCCGGGTCCCGCTCCCCCATGTCGAGCACCAGCCCGAACTGCACCCACGGATCGCCGGCCGGACGGGTGGAAGAACGTCACGCGCACGGTGTCGAACTCCGCGAGCCAGGCCGCGCACCCGTCGGGCCGGCAGTCCCAGCGCAGCCACAGGTCGGGATCGGCCTCGAACTCGCTGGTCAGCAGCCTCGACGCGGTTCTGGCCGGCCATTCCCAGTCGCGCCGGCTCATGGCCCGCTCGATCTCGCGGTCGTACTCGCCCGCGTCGAACCGGAACTCCTCCGGCGGCTCGTCCGGCGTGCGCCAGTCCCGCCACACCACCTCGTCACCCTCGCGCACGATCGTGACGTGCAGGGCGCCACAGCACCCCTCGGTGCAGTCCGCCTCGGCGAGCCGCACCTCGTGCGGTTCCTCCGTGGCGCGCAACAGGCCGTTGTCGAGGAGCCTCGCGGGATCGTCCGGTGGTCCTGACGCGAACGCGGCCGGGACGACCGGGCGGCCGTCGACCACGATCCGGGTCTGGACCCGCGGAAATCCGATCGGGTTCGGGTCGGGCACGACGACGCGCACGGCGAACCGGCTCTGCGGCACGTCGAGCTGCTGCTTGGCGACCCACTCGGCCCGGCGGGTCTCGACCGGTCCGGCGGGCGTGAGCTCCCACGAGCCGAGCACGTCTCGGATCCTCGCCAGGAACACCTCGCGCGACGCACCGACGACGAGAGCAGCCGGGCCGGTGGCCAGGTCGTGGGCGGTGGACGCGAGGAGCGCGGCGCGGTCGACGGACGGTTCCTGCCGGTCCGCCAGGGCGGTCCAGCGGTCGTAGACGGCGAGCGCGTCGGGATAGGCGGTGATCTCGTAGCGGTCGTTGCCCGGCTTGGTCATCGCGAGCAGCAGGTTCGCGACCTGCTCCCACGCCAGGGCGTCCGGCTTCGTCAACAGGTCGAGCAAGCGGTGCTCCTCGGCGATCTCACGGGCGTGGTCAGCGGCCAGGACGGTGTGCGGGCGCGAGCGCACCCACCACCGCACGGCCGGGTCGGGATGGGTGGTCAGTGCGCGCGCGGCGGTGACCGCCACTTGGCGGTGAGTGCGCTCGGCGAGCCAGATGAGGTCGTGAGCCGCTTCCAGGAGGCCCGCGAGGACCTCGGCGGCGAGCCCGTCGAACGGCCGCAGCAGGCCGACGACCTTGAGCACCGGCACGTCGGCCGGGACCGCGTGGCCCTTGAGCACCGCCAGGCGGACCAGGACCGCGCGGCGGTCGGTGCCGTGTTCGACCAGCCAGCGGGCCGCGGTCAGCAGCCGTGACGTCCGCTCCACCGCGAGTCTGCGCAGGTACCAGGGTCTGACCGGCAGGCGGGCGCACGCGTCGTGCAGGTCCTGGGCGGTGCGGAAGTCGCGCAGTGCGGCCAGGAGAGCTGCTTCGAGCTCGTGCCGCGGGAGGTCCGGGACGTCGGCGTCGGCGGGGAGCGGGATGCCGTTCCCGGGCAGCGGGTCGTCCGGGTGCTGCCGGTACCAGCGCAGCGCGTGCTCGAACAACGGCACCGGGGTCAGCCCACCGGGCTGATCGGTCGCGCTCACCGGGCGGAAGGGGTCTCGATTCGCTTGGTCATGATCGGGACGGTACTCGACCGGCGCTGGTGGGGGCAGCGGTTTTCCGGGCCGAGCGGGCCCGCTCAGACCGACCGGCGCGACACCGGGAAGTCGAAGTAGGTGTCCGGGTACGGCTCGTCGTTCAGCGTGAAGTGCCACCACTCCTCGGGCAGGTTGCGGAACCCGTCGCGCGCCATCGCGTTCTTCAGCAGCTGCCGGTGCTCCCGGGCCGCTCCGGTCACGCGCGGGTCGTCGGTGTGCGAGAGGGTGTCGAAGCAGTCGTAGCCGGTGGCCATGTCGACGGTGTGTCGGGGAACTGGCCGGGCGCGAAGCAGTTCACCAGCGGCTCACCGGGCACGAACGGGCGTTGCGGCTCAGGTGGGAGCCGCACGATGGTGACGTCGAGGGTGGAGCCGCGGCTGTGGCCGGACTTCTCGGCGATGTAGCCGTCCTCGAACAGCCGGGTCTTGTCGACGCGCGGGTAGAACTCGATCTTCATCCGCTCATCGGCGAGGTCTTTGGCCCAGCGCACGAAGTGGTCGACGGCGCGTTGCGGGCGGTAGCAGTCGTAGACCTTGAGCGTGTAGCCGCGCCTGAGCACCTCCCGCTGGACCCTGCGCAGCGCCTTGGCGGCGGGCTTGGTGAGCAGGCACAGGGGCTCGCGGTAGCCGTCGACCGGCTCGCCGACGAAGTTGTGGGCGCTGAAGTAGCGGATGTCGTGGCGGATCGTCGGGTCGACGTCCCTGAGGTTCACGAACCCGGTGGAGGAGGCCTGGGCGGGTGCGGTGATCGACAGGGTCAGCAGCACGGAGAGCAACAAGGCGCGCACGCAGCTCATCCAAGCAGCCGGGGGTCAGGCCGGCCAGGCGCGCAGCACCGAGTCCAGAGCGTCGACCGCGCGGGTCCAGGAGGCCTCGACGCCGCGCGGGTGGCTGTGGAACGCCCCGGCCTGCTCCAGCGACACGTACCCGTGCAGGGTGCTGTGCAGCAGCCGCACGGCGTCGGTCTGGTCGGGTTCCCACAGGTCGTAGCCGCGCAGCACCGCTCGCGTGAGCTCGGCGTGCCGCCCGGCCGCGCTGGTCGCCGCCGTGTCCGGGTCCAGTGCCATCTGGGTGGCCGTGTACCGGCCGGGGTGCTGTTTCGCATAGCCGCGGTAGGCGTCGGCGAACGCCCGCAGCGCGTCCTTGCCGGCCCGGCCGGCGATGGCGCCGGCAACGTGGTCGGCCAGCTCGGCGAGGGTCAGCACGGCGACGCGGGTGCGCAGGTCGTGGGCGTTGCGGATGTGCGAGTAGAGCGAGGCGTCCTTCACGCCGAAGTGGCGGGCGAGCGCGGAGACCGTCACATTGTCGAAGCCGACCTCGTCCGCCAGCTCCGCGGCCGCCTGCGTGAGGCGGCCAGCGGTGATCCCCGCACGTGCCATGGAACACCCTTCCTAGGACCCTTAAACATTTGCCTAGGACCTCTAGGCAAGCCTACCGTCGAGGTCGTGAAGCCGCTGACCGAACACGACATCCGCGCGTCCTTCGTCAATTCCACCAAGGGCGAGGCGAAGCGCATGCACGTGCCCCGCGATCTCGCCGACCGCCCGTGGGAGGACCTGGACTTCCTCGGCTGGCGCGACCCGGCCGCACCCGACCGCTCCTACGTCGTCGCCGTGCTCGACGACCAGGTCACGGGCGTGGCGCTGCGCCGGGCCACCCAGTCGGGCCTGCCGCGCAAGTCGATGTGCTCGTGGTGCCTGACCACGCACTCCGGCGACGGCGTGTCGCTGATGACCGCGCGCAAGGCGGGCAAGGCCGGGCAGCTGGGCAACTCGGTCGGGGTGTACCTGTGCGCGGACCTGGAGTGCTCGCTGTACCTGCGGGGACGCAAGGACGCCGGGTTCGGCGGGCGGATGCACGAGACGCTGTCGCTGGAGGAGAAGGTGGAGCGGGTCCTGGGCAACATGGCGGCGTTCTTCGCGCGCGTCAGCTCGTAGGCCGCGGGCGGTGAACGGCGTGCGGGAGTGACAGCAGGCGCATCACCGTGCTGGCCGCGACCGACGTCGAACTAGTGGCGCGACTCGTAACGTCGGCGGGTAATTCACGCTCAGCAGGCCACCTCGCGGCACCGCCCCCGCGCCCCCATACGGTCCAGTATGAGGGCGCGGGGGCGGCACCACGATGCGGCCGTCTGACCGCGAATTACCACGGCAACGTTCCGAGCCGCGCCACTAGTAGCGTGTCGCTGCTTAGTTTTGATGTATGTGACTGGGAGGCTGTTGGGTCATGGCCTCCCAGTTGAAACGGCCGGTCACGTTGTCGGCGAGGGATCGTGAAGAGCTGATCCGGTGGACCACGACAGGTGTGCATCCGGCGTCGTCGATCATGCGGGCGCGGGTGCTGCTCGCGCTGGACACCTCAGTGGGCGAGGTGGACCCGAAAGAGGTGATCGCGGCCCGGCTCGGGGTGTCGGGCGAGACGCTGCGGCTGGTCGCCAGGCGGTTCGCCGAGACCGGCGATGATGTGCTGGCCACGATCTCGCGCAAGAAGCGTGCTCTTCCGCCGGTGCCGTCGTCGGTGACCGGGGAGGTCGAGGCCCGGCTGATCGCGCTGGCGTGCTCGGCACCGCCGGCGGGGCATGCGCGGTGGTCGTTGCGGCTGCTGGAAAAGCATGTCGAGCTCACCGAGGACATCCCGAACCTGGACCACTCGACCATCGGCCGGGTGTTGAAAAAACGGAACTGCGTCCTCATCTGAGGAAGTGCTGGACCATCCCGCCGCGGGCGAACGCGGAGTTCGCCGCCCGCATGGAAGACGTCCTCGCCGTCTACGCCCGCCCGTACGATCCCGCCCGCCCGGTCGTGTGCATGGACGAGAAACCCTTCCAGCTCCTCGGCGAGGTCCGCGACCCGCTGCCCGCCCGGCCGGGCCGCGATGCCCGCCAGGACAGTGAATACATCCGGTGCGGCACCTGCTCGATCTTCGTGTTCACCGACCCCCTGCGCGGCTGGCGGCGTGTCCACGCCCTGGCCCAGCGGACCAAACTCGACTGGGCCGGGCAGGTCAAACAACTCCTGACGGTGGACTATCCCGACGCCGAGACCGTGGTGCTGGTCATGGACAACCTCAATACCCACACCATCGCCTCCCTCTACGAGGCCTTCGACCCCGGCGAGGCCTTCGCCCTGGCCCAGCGCCTGGAGATCCACCACACCCCCAAACACGGGTCCTGGCTCAACATCGCCGAGATCGAACTGTCCGCACTCAGCCGCCAGTGCCTCGACCGCCGCATCAGCGACCTCGACACCCTCAACACCGAACTCGCCGCCTGGCAACACGCCACCAACGCCAACCAGCGCGGCGTCGACTGGCAGTTCACCACCGACAACGCACGCACCCGACTCCGCCACCTCTACCCCAAGAGTTAGAAGCGACGGTCTACTAGCGGGTCACAGCTCCAGCACGAGCTCGGCGGCGCACGCACGCGCACACGGCCACGGGTCGCCGCACTCGGTGCAGCCGGTGCTCGCCGGCAGGTGCGCCTCGAGCACGCTGACCGCCCGGTTGCGGTAGCGCTCCAGGTCCGTCTCCCAGTTGTGGCGGGGCGACGCGGTCGCACTGGTCATCGTCATCAGTCCTCAAAGTTGTGCTGTAGGACACAGGATGCACCCGCGAGCGCCGTTTTGGGCGGGCATTGGGTGAATGGGTCCCGTTACCGCAGGACAGCACCCGAGAACCGCCGGAAGTCGTGCGGCGTGTCCCGAACCGGACAAACCCGATCGGGCGGGACGTGACCCCCAGACACGCCCCGCCCGCCCCAGCCCGTACCCCCAGCACCTCGGCCCGAGGAGGACCGGCGCCCCCGACCACGCCGGCACCCACCGTTCTATAACGCGCCGAATCTTCACGCTCGGGCGTTCGCGGCTAATCAACGGCAAATGCTCCACCAACCGGGGGACGTGCGGCGTTCACGGGGCGAACAGGCCCCATGAACACGAATCTGGACAGGCCCGCGCGGCATCATGTGCACATGGACATACCGGCGTCGCTGGCCGCGGCCGCGCGTGGTGACCAGGCCGCGTGGGACGCACTGGTCAGGCAGTTCAGCGGGCTGCTGTGGTCGATCGCCCGCGCCTACCGGCTGAGCGACGCCGACGCCGCGGACGCCGTGCAGTGCACGTGGATCAAGCTGGTCGAGCACCTCGACCGGATCACCGAGCCCGAACGGCTGGCGGGCTGGCTCGCCACCACCGCACGCCACGAGTGCCTGCAGCTCATCCGCAGGTCGGGGCGGTTGCCGGAGCCCGCCGAGATCGAGGACTCCGCCGATCCCGCGCCACCGGTGGACCACGCGTTGCTCGTCGGCGAACGGGACGCGGCGCTGTGGCGGGTGTTCGAGGAGCTGCCGGACCGCTGCCGGCGCCTGCTGCGGGTGCTCATGGCGTCGCCGCCACCCGCGTACACCGAGGTCGCAGCCGCGTTGGACATGCCGGTGGGCAGCATCGGGCCGATCAGGCAGCGGTGCCTGAACCGGCTCAGGGCGCTCGTCCGCGGCGAGCAGGTGCTGGAGGAACGCTCATGAGCGAGGACGACGACTTCCTGGCCGAGCTGCGCGCGGCGGCGAACCGGTACGACCCGGTGCCGGCGGGGGTGCTGCGCGACGCGAGCGCGGCACTGGCGTTGCGGGCGCTGGACGCGGAGCTCGCCGAACTGGTGGAGGGCGAAGCGGCCCTGGTGCGCGGGGACGACGGGCCGTTGCTGCTGGCGTTCGAGTCCGAGCGGGTGACGCTCAACCTGGAGATCAGCGGCGACACCGTGCGCGGGCTCGTCACCGGGGCGGTGGGCGAGGTGGTGGTGGAGACACCGCGGTCGCGTCGTTCCGCGCCGGTCACCGACGGCTGGTTCACGGTCACGGAGGTGCCGTCCGGGCTGGTCAGGGTGCAGGTGACCGCCGCGGACGGCACTGTCGTCGTGACGCAGTGGGCACGGTTCTAGAGCAGCGGTTCTAGAGCAGGACGTCGACCTCACGGCTGCCGTTGACGCCCCACACGGTCTTCTTCACGCACGTCGTGAGGAGTCGCTCGCGGGCGTTCGTCGCCGAGAGGCCGTCGTCGCCCATCAGCCGGGCGATCCGGCCGGTGACCGCGGCCGCGGCGAACGACGCGCCCGACCACGTGACGAACTCGTCGCGGTACGGGCCGAGGACGTCCTGGCCCACCGCGTACAGGCTGATCCAGCTGCCGTGGGCGCTGAACTCGGCGATCTCGCCCTCAGCGTCGGTGGCGCCGACCGACAGCACACCGGCGCGGGCGGCCGGGTAGGTGTGCAGCGGTGAGGCGTTGTTGGCGGCGGCGGCGACCAGGACCACGTCGTCGTCGGGCTCGTCGAGCGCGGCCGCGATCAGCGGTGGCGTGCGGTGTTCGAAGAGGCTGCCGCCGAACGACAGGTTGATCAGCTTGACCCCGGCCCACCGCAACGAGCGGATCGCCGCGACCACCTGACCGTCGTCCTCCGGACCCTCGACGATCGCCTTGCGCATCATCACGGTGGCCTCGGGGGCGTGCCGCAGGACCACTCCGGCCACGAACGACCCGTGCCCGACGGCCGGGTTGTTGTCGTCGTCGGTCTCGACGTCCTCCTCGAGGTAGCTGACGTGCCCGCTCAGCCACGGGTGCGGCCGGCCGGCACGGTTGTGGTGGACGCCCGTGTCGATCACCCCCACCCGCAGACCCGGATCAGCCGCCGGGAGCTGCGGCAGCCGCAGTGCGCTCTCCTCGTTCGGTTCGGTGGCGGGTCTGGGCCAGCCGTAGGCGTGCGGATCTCTGGCACCCATCACGTTCTCCCCTCCTGCGTGTGGATGAGCATCGCCGAACCCTGATGCCGCGGCAACGGAATGCTGATACACACCGCCTATGACGCTCGCCCGTGCGGAGCAGGCGAAGGACCTCGCCTACACCGCACCGGCGCGTGCCCGCAGGCTGGCCGAAGCTGCTCGGGCCGGTGGTGACGCCGAGACGCAGTCGGTGGCCCTGCACGCCCTGGGCATGGCGTCGTTGGCGGTCGGGCGGCTCGGCGAGGCCGAGCAGCACCTGCGGTCGGCGATCTCGGTGGCGTCCTCGGCCGGTCTCGTGGTGCGGGCCGCGCAGGCACGCGGCTCGTACGGCTACGTGCTGACGCTGACCGGGAGGACGGCGGAGGCGTTGCAGGCGCTGCAGGACGTGCCGGCGCAGGTCGACGGGGTGACGGCGGCCCGGTTGCGGATGCAGCGAGCCCTCGTGCTGGCCGAGATCGGGCGGTTCGCGGAGGCCGCCGACGGGTTCGCCGACGCGTTGGCGCTCAACCCGGGCGACCCGCTGCTGGAGGCGACGATCCGCAACAACCGCGGTGCGCTGCGGGTGCGGCGACGGGACTGGCGGGGAGCGGCGGAGGACCTGGACCTGGCCGAGTCGTTGTACGTCGCCGCGGGTCACGCCGGCCGGAAGGTGATGGTGGTCCACAACCGCGGCGTGGCGTTCGAGGCGCGAGGTGACATTCCGGCGGCGCTGGCGGCGTTCGACGAGGCGGCCGTCCTGTACGCGGAGACGGGCCGGGATCCGGGGCTGCTGCCGATCGAGCGGGCCGAGGCGTTGCTGTCGGTCCGGCTGGTCGCGGAGGCCCGGGAGGCTGCCGCGGCGGCGGTGGAGGCGTTCGCCCGGCAGCGCAACCACGTCGACCTGGTGCAGGCGCGGTTGCTGCTGGCACGGGTGTCGCTGGTGGCGGGGATCCGGCGGCCGCGCTGGCCTCGGCGGTGTCGGCCGGTCGGTCGGCGCGGCGGCAGGGGCGGCCGGGTGGGCGGCATTTGCCGGGTACCTGGCGTTGCGGGCGCGGTGGGAGCTGGGGGTGGCTGGACAGGTCTCATCGGGTGGGCGAGTTTCTTCGGCTGGGCAGGCCTCATTGGTTGGGCAGGCCTCATCGGTCGGGCGAATTTCGTCGGCTGGGCAGGCCTCGTCGGCTGGCCGAGCAGCGCCGGTCGGGCATGCGGCGCAGGCGGCGGTATTGCGGTCCGCGCGCCGGGTCGTCGAGGCGCTGGCGGGTGAGGGCTGGGTGGTGGCGGCGCTCGACGCGCGGCTGATCGTGGCCCGGCTGGCGCTGGACCTCGCGGGCCACGGCGCGCTGACGCAGGGGTACCCCCGAGCTGGGAACCCCTGCGTTTCAACGTACTCGGCACCACCGACAAGATCGGCTCGCGCGCGGATGCTCGCACTGGCCAGGGAGGAGCTGACCGTCGTCGCAGCAGCCGCCCGCACCGGTCCGGCGGAGCTGCGGGCGCGGGCCTGGCACGCGACTGCTCTACTCAGGCTCGCCGACGGTGACACCAAGGGCGCGGAGGCGGCGCTGCGGTCCGGGGTGGACGTGCTGGCGGCGTTCCGCAACGGCCTGGGCGCGACGGAGCTCCGCGCGCACGCCTCCGGCCTGGCGGGTGAACTGGTCGCCACCGGGATGCGGCTGGCGCTCGACGGCGACGACCCGCGGCCGTGTTCGGGTGGGCCGAGCGGTGGCGGGCGGGAGCGTTGCGCGTGCGGCCGGTGCGGCCGCCGACGACGACCGGCTGGCCGACGACCTGGCCGAGCTGCGCCAGGTCATGGCCGCGGGCGACCTGCGCAGGCAGGCGGAGCTGGAGCAGGCGATCAGGACGCGGGCCCGGCACGCGACCGGGATCAGGGCCGCCGAACCGGTGCCGGCGACCCGGCAGCTCGCCACCGCGCTGGGGGACCAGACGCTGGTCGAGTACGTCGAGTCGGACGGCTTGCTGCACGCGGTCGTGTTCGAACGCGGCAGGACTCGGCTGCACGACATCGGTCCTGCCGCGGACGTCGCCCGCGAGGTCGAGGCACTGCGGTTCGGCATCAACCACCTCGCTCACCGCATCGGCTCCGACCGCACCCGCAAGGCCATCGAGGAACGCCTGGGCCAGGCCGCCGAACGACTCGACCGGCTGGTGCCCACCGGCCCCGCACCGCTGGTGGTCGTCCCGACCGGCGCACTGCACGCACTCCCCTGGCCCGCCCTCCCGAGCTGCCGCAACCGGGCGGTGACCGTCGCACCGTCCGCCGCGCTGTGGCTGCGAGCAGCCGGTACTCCCCACACCGCCGGCCGCACCGTGCTCGCCGCCGGTCCCAGCCTCGACCACGCGGTCGCCGAGGTGGAAGCGTTGAAACGCCGCTACCCGCACGCCGACCGGTTCACCGGCCGCCGGGCCACCACGGCGAACCTGCTGCACGCCCTGGACGGCGCCGGACTCGCGCACATCGCGGCACACGGCAGGTTCCGCGCCGACAACCCGCTGTTCTCCACCCTCACACTGGCCGACGGGCCGCTCACCGTCTACGACCTCGAAGGCTTCGACCAGCCACCCCAGCAGGTCGTCCTCTCGGCCTGCGAGGCGGGCAGCTCCGGCATCCGGCCCGGCGACGAGCTGCTCGGCCTGGCCGCCGCCCTGCTCGCACTCGGCACCAGAACCCTCATCGCATCGGCCGTGTCGGTGCCCGACGACACCAGCAAGGCGTTGATGCTGCGCTACCACCGCGAGCTCGCCACCGGCCGCGCACCGGCCGAAGCGCTCGCCAGGGCTCAGCGCACGTGGACCGAAGCGGTGTTCCAGTGCTACGGGGCGTCCTCTCCTTCCACACGGGCGAAGGGGGAACCGTGATCCTGCCCAGCCACCTGCTGATCGAAGCCACGGAGGCGGGCACGTGACATCACAACTAGCCCTTGAGGTGTTCCTGCAGGCGGAGGTGGCGGAACTGGTAGGCCGGGCCGTTCGCCCGCAGGACACCGCGGTGGCGCGCGTCTTCGAGGAACGTCATCAGCCGCCACGGGATCCGCCCGCGCGAGGCCAGCCACAGCTTCGCGACCAGGTACGACACCCACGCGGTGCGCATCACCGCCCCGCCGCACGCGAGGACGGCCACGCCGACCACCAGCGTCACCGGCGACCACCGCTGGTGCGACGCCAGCAGCATCACCGGGGTGAGGAGCACCCCGAGTGCCAGCCAGGCCAGGCACAACCGGCGGTCGTCGCGCAGGATCGTCCTGCTGTCCGGATCGGTGAGGGTGTCTGTGCGGGTGCGTGAGGCCTCTCGCAGGACGATGACCCAGAGCGCCAGCATCCCGACGACGGCGACGAGCACGAACCTGCCCTCCTGGCGCTGCTCCGCGAGCACCGTGATGCCGCCGAAGAAGGCGATCCCGGCCATGATCCCCACCGTCCGGGGCAGGTACTCGCGTCCCAGCCGGGCCTTGGACGGCTTTCCCGGCCGGATCGGCCTGCGCCGCACCAGCACCGCGACTCCGGTCGTGATCGAGAAGAACGTGGAGAGCGGCGTCGTCGCCCCGAACATCGCCACCTCGACGATCGCCGTGACGCCGTAGGTCACGACCACCGCCACGAGGACGACGACCAGGCGCGGCACCGCGGCGGTCAGATGCCACCACGGGAACTCCTGCCCCGGCCGCCTGGCCAGGAACCTCAGCCACCGCCCGGCCTCCGCGACCGTCCACTGTGGAGTCTTCGCTGGCCGGTACGGGTCAACGGCTCGTGGCCGCTGCTCGTAGACCGCGGGCAGGTACGCGCCCACCAGGTGCTGCTCCACCGCCTCCCGCGTCGGAAACCCCAGCAGCTCACCGGGATCCGTGTACGGCGCGGCGTAGATCGTGCGCGCCAGGTACACCATCAACGGGCTCGACAGCGCCTCCGCCAGCACCCCACCGGCCGGCAACGCGCCCAGCACCGGCGTCCACCGCGCGTCGAGGTGCGCCGCCGCCAGGTAAGCGGCGACCTCCGCGGGTTCGACCGGCGCCAGCTCCACGATCGCCGCCCTGCTGAGGAACGTCCCGGACTTCGCCACCGCCGCCTGGTACTCCGCGCTGCGGCACGTCACCACGACCGGCCGCACGCCCGCCGCCCGGTTCAGCCCGTCCAGCGCCGCCGCGTGCAGGTGGACGGGCAGCTCGTCCAGGCCGTCGACCACGATCATCACCCGGCCCTCGGCGACCAGCCGGGCGGCGGCGTCCCTGCCGTAGGCGCGCGCGTTGCGCAGGGCCGGGTAGTCCTCGTCGAGCCGTCGCGCCGCCCAGGTGTCGAAGTGCTCGGCGGTCGGGTCCCACGAGGAGGCCGCCAGCAGGATCGGCACGGGCTCGTGGCGGTCGGGGTGGTCGAGCAGCTCCACCGTCAGCAGCAGCGCCGCGACCGTCTTGCCCGCGGGTTCCCAGCACCACGAGCTGGCGGCGGCGGAGCCCGCGGAACAGCGCGGTGACCTCGCCGACGTCACCGTCCACCGGCTGCCGACGGCGGTCGGTGGTGCTCCAGAACCGGACGCGCAACGGTGCCGGCTGGCGCAGGGCGCGGTTCTCCGCCTCGGTCGTCCACTGCCGGCGCACCGCGGCCGCCAGCTCGCGGATGGCGCGGCCGAGTGGGCCGGGGTCCTCGGCGTACTGGTGGACGTGGACGCCGTTGTGGATGTCGCGGGCCTGCACGACGGGTGCGTGCACGTGGTCGGCGTGCAGCTCGTTGCGGTGCTCGTTCGGGTCCACATGAGCATCGTCCCGCACTCACCTCCGCCCGTTCGCCGAACAGTTTTGCTCAGGCGTGCTAAATTTTGCTCATGCGAGCAAAGTCGGTGACCGAGCAGGCCCGCCGAGCCCAGATCGTCAACGCCGCCATCGCCACGATCGCGGAGCTGGACTACGCGGAGACGTCGTTCAAGGCGATCGCCGCACGGGCGGGGCTGAGCAGCACCGGGCTGATCTCGTACCACTTCCGGAACAAGCAGGAGCTCGTCGACGTGGTGTTCGCCGACGTCCTGGAGCGGTTCCAGGGCTTCGTGCACGAACGCATGGGGCACGACAGCGCGCGGCGGGAACTGCGGGCGTTCCTCAGCGCGAACATCGCGTTCCTGCGCGAGCACCGCGCCGACATGCTGGCGTTCCTGCGGATCCGGGCACACGCGGCGGTCACCGACGGTGGCATCGCCGACAGCGATCACGTGGCGCTCGCCGAGCTGCTCAGGCAGGGACAGGCGGCCGGTGAGTTCCGCGCGTTCGACCCGGACGTGATGGCGGTGTTCGTGCTCGCGATGCGCAACGGCGTCGTGCTGCGGTCCGGGGCACTCGACCTCGACGTCTGCGAGAGGGAGCTGATCGCGGCCGTCGAGCTGGCGACAGGGGGTTAGACATGCGTCGGGGGACCTTGCTGGTCGCCGCACTGCTGCTCGCAGCGTGCGGGGAGGGGGAAACGGTGACATCGGACGTGGTCACGACCGACACCGGGCAGGTCAGGGGGCAGGCACGCGACGGGTACGCGCTCTTCCAGGGCATCCCGTACGCGGCCAGGCCGCAACGCTGGAAGGCGCCGGTGCCGGCGCAGCCGTGGAGCGGCGTCCGCGAGGCCACGGCACCGGGCAGTCCGTGCCCGCAGGTCGGGTCGAGCTACGCCCAGACGAAGAGCACTGACGAGGACTGCCTGTTCGTCAACGTCACCACCCCGGCCACGACCGGCGCGAAGCCGGTGCTGGTGTGGGTGCACGGTGACGGCGCGATCGGTGCCGGGCACTACTTCGACGCCGAACGCCTGGCGCGGCAGGGCGACGTCGTGGTGGTGACGTTCAACTACCGGATGGGGGTGTTCGGCGGGTTCGGCCTGCCGGGCCTGGAGGGGTCCGGCGAGTACGGGCTGATGGACCAGCGGGCGGCGCTGGAGTGGGTGCAGCGCAACATCCGCGCGTTCGGCGGCGATCCGGGCAACGTCACGCTGTTCGGGGTGTCGTTCGGCGCCACGGCCGTCGGCGCGCACCTGATCGGGCAGCGGCCGCTGTTCCACAAGGCGATCATGCACAGCGCCTTCACGCTCGCCGACGTGCCGCGCGGCGCCTGGTACCCCGGCATGGAGGCGTTGCCGTCGCTGGCGTGGCGGTCCGTGCCGGAGATCCAGCAGATCGGCGCGATGGTCATGGGTGAGCTCGGCTGCGCGGACGTCGAGTGCCTGCGGCAGCTGCCGGTCGAGAAGCTGCTGGAGTACCCGCAGGTGATGAACCTCTTCCAGCCGGTCGGGTACGGCGGCTCGCTGCTGCCCCGGTTGCCGGCGGAGTCGTTGGAGGCAGGGGAGTTCGCTCCGGTGCCGGTCCTCGCCGGTGCCACGCGCGACGAGCACAACAGCTTCGTCGGGCTCTTCCGGCCGGAACCGATGGACGCTGCGCACTACGCGCAGCTGGTGGGTGAGGCGTTCCCGGAGCGGCCGGCCGAGGTGCTGCGGGAGTACCCGGCAGCGAGGTACGCGAGCCCGAAGCAGGCGTGGGCCGCACTGCTGACCGACCGGGTGTGGGCGCGTGCGACGTTCCGGCAGCACGAGCTGTACGCGAAGAAGGCGCCGGTGTACGCGTTCGAGTTCGCTGACCGGGGTGCGGCCACGGATCCGGAGTTCCCGGCCGAGCTGCACGGGGCGAACCACTCGTCGGACATCGACTACCTGTTCCCGGACGCGGACTTCGCCAAGGACCGCGGCCTGTCCGACCACATGATCAAGGCGTGGACGGACTTCGCTCGCACCGGGACGCCAGGGTGGCCTGCGTTCGCGGAGGGTCGGTACGTGCAGTCGCTGGCACCGGGGGCGATCGGGCGGGTCGACTACGCCACCGAGCACCGGTTGGCGTTCTGGAACTAGCGCTGATCGGTGAGAGAGCGGATCTGGCCGGAGCTGAGCCGCCTCAGGTCCCAGATCAACGAGGAGACACCCGGATCGGCCCGTCGGGACGGCGTGACGCCGGTCAGACGGGCCAGGTCCGCGGAGGCGATGTCCAGCACCGTCCCGAAGTCGGCCAGCAGGTCGGGCGTCAGTTCTTTGACTCCGCGCCCGACCCCGCCGCAGGTCGCGGCGGCCCAGTACCGCCCGGTCACCACGAGGAGCAGCTTAGCGATGACGGTCCAGCCGAGGTTGCGGTTGCCGAGCATCCGCATCACCACGGCGCCGGGTTCCTGGCTGGTGGCGTAGATGTGGTGGGCCGTGGGGACGCGCGCCGGGACCGTGCGCTCCAGCTGCGGCAATCCCGCCAGCGTGGTCCGCAGCACCGCTCGTTCCTCGGGTGGGAGCCGCAGATAGGTGCGCACCAGGGCGACCACGTCCCCGCCCGCGGTGGGATCCAGCGGTGCCAGGTCGTCCGGCACCGGCTCACCGGCCACCACCAACCGGTCCGACGGGTGCAGCATGCTCAAGTCCCCCATGCGGCCAAGCCTAGAGAACCGCCCGCAACCCCTCGATGCCCGTGAAGTGGTGCCCGCGCATCCCGGCCTGCTCCGCCGCCCGCACGTTCTCCACCCGGTCGTCCACGAACAGGACCTCCCCGTCCCCGAGCCGTTCCCGGCACCACTCGAACGCCTCCGCCGACGGCTTCGCGTGCCCGATCCGGCAGGAGAACGCCCGCACCTCGAACAGGTCCAGCCACGGGTACAACCGCTCGAAGTTGCGTGCGTGGTCCTCGGGAATGTTGGACAGCAACGCGAGGCGGCGCCCGGCCGAGTGCAACGACCCGAGCAGGGCCACCATCTCGTCGTCCACCTCGGTCCAGCTCGCCACGTCCTGCTCGACCATCGGCGGCCACCCCACGAGGCGCCAGTACTCGGCGGCGGTCACGTCGCCGCGGTCGTAGGCCGGGCGGTGGGACCAGTAGGCGTCCCAGAAGGCCGGGTCGGTGCTCATCGTGTCCATCACCGCGCGCGACTGGTCGCGGGCGATCACCCCGAACATGTCGAACAGCACGATCACGCCGTCACCACCGTCACGCCCGCCGCGGTCAACCCGTCGTCCCCCTCCGCATCGGTCACCACCGCGTCCAAAGAGGACGCCGGTGCGACGAAAGCCAGTGCTGTGCGCGTCAACTTCGAGGCGTCCGCCACCGCGATCACCCGGCGGGCCGACGCGATCGCGGCTCGTTTCACCGCGGCGTCGTCGAGGTCGAACGCGGTCAGGCCGTCCGATGCCGACAGCCCGCAACACCCGATGACGGCGGTGTCGAAGCGCAGTGACTGCAACGACTGCAACGTCAGGGGACCCGTCAGAGCCAGTTCGCCCGTACGTGGGGTGCCGCCGGGGATCAGCAACGTCAGCGACGGCGCGCCCACCAGAGCGTTGACCGCGTGCAACGACAACGGCATCACGGTCAGACGGCGTGCATGCAGCACGTGGGCAACCTCCACACACGTGGTACCGCTGTCCAGAACTACAGACTCACCGTCAGCGAGCAGACCAGCGACAACCTCAGCGATCCGGCGCTTGGCGTCCAGAGCCTCCTCCAAACGCAGTGCGTACGGCGGTTCGGAGCCACGCAGCAGCAGACTGCGCGCACCGCCCCGATAGCGCTCCAGCACACCCTGGGCGGCCAGCACCTCCAGGTCGCGGCGGATCGTCATCTCGGACGCGCCGGTGAGCGCCGCGAGCTCCGCCACACCGAGGGAGCCGGCGTCGCGCACGGCCTCGGAGATCTGCCTCAGTCGGGACACGAACGCGATTGAACACCAGACGTGTTCGAAGTTCAAACTTTCAAACACGCGGTTTGTTCGTTAGCGTGAAGCAGGTGAACGCTCTCAAGGCCGCGCGGGTGGCCACCTTCACGTACTTCGCCCTCAACGGCTTCCTGCTCGGGATGTGGATCGTGCACATCCCCACGGTCGAGCAGCGCGTCGGCATCGACCACGCGGAGCTCGGCCGGTTGCTGCTCGTGCTGGGCTTGGGCGCGTTCATCGGCATGCGGGTCGGCGGCTGGCTCACCGACCGGTTCGGCGCAAGGACCGTCACGCCGCTCGCAGGTGTGGTGTGCAGCGCGGCGGTGGTGTTGCCGGGGCTCGCGACCAGCGAGTTGGCGCTCGCGGCGGCGTTGCTGGCGTTCGGGTTCGGCAACGGTGTGCTGGACATGGCGATGAACGGGCACGCGGTCGTCGTCGAACGCGAGTACGCGCGTCCGGTCATGTCCGCCTTCCACGCCACCTGGTCGCTGGGTGGTGTCGCGGCCGCGCTGGTCGGCGCGCGCACGCTGAGCTGGGACCTCTCCCCCGCCACGACGCTCGGCGTGGTCGCCGTCGTCGGTGTGGTCGTCAGCCTCGCGACGGCACCGGCGTTGTCGCACGGCGCCACGACCATCCCGCACGAGGACGACGACCGGCCCAAGAGCAAGAAGAAGGTGCCCGCCCGGATCTGGGTGATGGCCGGGCTGGCGTTCATGGTGATGCTCAGCGAGGGCGTCGCCAACGACTGGAGCGTGCTGCACCTGCAGGACGTGCTCGACGCGGAACCGCAGATCGCCGCGCTCGCCTACGGTGCGTTCGCCACCACGATGACCATCGGGCGGCTGCTCGCCGACCGTGTCACCGCGAAGATCGGGCCGATGGCGGTGCTGCGCTGGGGTGCGGTGATCGCGGCCGCCGGGCTGACGGTCGCGGCGCTCTCGCCGTGGGTCGGGCTCGCGATCGCGGGCTGGGCGGTGGCCGGTGCCGGGTTGTCGGGCACGGTGCCGCAGCTGTTCAGCGCGGCCGGGCACACCGACCCGAGCTCGGCGGCGGTCAACATGTCACGGGTGGCGGGCCTCGGTTACATCGGCGTGCTGGCCGGACCGGCGGTGATCGGCTGGCTCACCCACCTGATGCCGCTCAACGTCGCGTTCCTGCTGCCGGTGGTGTTCTGCGTGGTCACGGCGTTCGCGGCGGGCGTGCTCAAGCCGGCCACCGCGCAGGCCGAACGCACCGCGGACCCCGTCCACTGACCTTCCGGTCGCGCCACCCCCGGGGTGGTTCACTGTCCGGCATGGATCTCGCCGAACTCGATCTCACCACCGCGCACCTGGCCGACGCCTGCATCCGCACGGGCGTTCCGGTCCGCACGGCCACCCTCACGCCGGTCATCCCCGGCACGAGGGTGGCCGGCCGCGTCCTGCCCGCCCGCCACGCCGGCAGCGTCGACGTCTTCCTCGAGGCCATCGAGCGCAGCGCCCCCGGTGACGTGCTCGTCGTCGACAACGACGGCCGCACCGACGAGGCCTGTGTCGGCGACATGGTCGTGCTGGAGGCCCATGCCGCTCAGCTGGGAGGCGTGGTCATCTGGGGCCTGCACCGCGACACCGCCGACATCCGCGCGATCGGGGTGCCGGTGTTCAGCCTCGGCGCCAACCCGACGGGCCCGCTGAGCCTGCGCGACCGGGCGCCGGAGGCGTTGTCGACCGCGCAGGTCGGCCAGTGGACGGTTACCAGCGACGACGTGGTGTTCGGTGACGACGACGGCGTGCTGTTCGTACCCGCCGACCAGGTCGACACCCTGCTGGCCAAGGCGGCGGGCATCCGCGACGTCGAACGGGCGCAGGCCGAGCGGGTGCGGCAGGGCGAGTCCCTGCGCAGCCAGCTCCGGTTCGACGAATACCTGGCGAGCGGCCTCACCTTCCGCGAGCATCTGCGCAAGATCGGCGGCGCAGTCGAGGAGTGAGGGCCATGATCGCGGAGAGGTACAACGCCAGAGCCGACGCGTTCGAGGCGAAGGTCGCGAACGTCGAACCCGAACAGTGGGACGACCCGTCGCCCTGTGCGGAGTGGACGGTCCGGGGCGTGGTCGACCACGTCATCGACATGCACGGTGTGATGGTCGGCCGTCCCATCCCCCGCACCGGTGACCCGCTGGCGGACTTCCGGGAGGCACGCCGGCAGGTGCAGGCCGCGCTCGACGACCCCGCCTCCGCCACGACCGAGGTGCCCACACCTGCCGGTCCGATGACCGTGATCGACCACATCGACCAGGTCCTCAGCGACGACATGGTGCTGCACGGCTGGGACCTCGCGCGGGCGACCGGGCAGGACGAGACCATCCCCGACAGCGACGTCCGGCGCCTGTGGGACATCGCCACCTCCCTGCCCGCCGAGATCATCGAGAAGGCGCGCACACCCGGAGGTTTCGGTCCCGGGATCGAGGTCTACGGGCCGGAGGTGCAGGTCCCGGACGGCGCGTCGTTGCAGGACCGGCTGCTCGGGTATGTGGGCCGGGACCCCATGTCGAAAAATCTCTGAGCTCTTCGACGGACCGGTGTACACGGCCAGCGGAGAGGACAGCAGAGATGGACTGGACCCTGGAAGTCGTCGTCGTGCCGGTGTCGGATCTGGACCGGGCGAAGCACTTCTACGCCGAGCAGCTCGGGTTCGTCGTCGACCACGACACGGCGTTCGGCGAGGACACGCGGATCATCCAGCTCACGCCACCCGGTTCCGGGTGCTCGGTGGTGATCGGCAAGGGGATCGTCAAGGGCGAGCCGGGCTCGGTGAAGGGCGTGCAGCTCGTCGTGTCCGACCTGGAGAAGGCCCGCGCGCAGCTCGTCGAGCGCGGTGTCGAGGTCGGCGAGATCGTGCGGATGAACGAGCAGGACGGAGGGTCGTTCGTGTTCTTCGACGACCCGGACGGCAACAGCTGGGCCGTGCAGGAGATCAAGGCCCGCGCGACCGGTGGGGAGTGGAAGTGAAGTACATGCTGGTCAGCTACGGCGGCGCCCAGGAGGACTGGGAGGGGCTCGCCGCGTGGACCGACGAGGACATGCACCGCATGGTCGGCTACATGCGCGACCTCGACGCGGAGCTGCGCGCGACCGGTGAGCTGCTGCAGTCCGAGGGGCTCAGCGGTCCGGCGCGGGCGTTCGTGGTGCGCGGCGGCGAGAACGGTGTGCCGAGCGTGGTCGACGGGCCGTTCGCGGAGTCCAAGGAGGTCATCGCCGGGTACTGGGTAGTCGACGTCGACAGCCGCGAGCGGCTGCTGGAGATCTGCCAGAAGGCGTCGGCGTGTCCCGGTCCTGGCGGGAAGATCCTCAACCAGCCGATCGAGGTGCACCCGGTCATGGGCGCGCCCGACGAGGACCAGGAGACCCTGGCGCCGTACAGGTAGGAACCGGAACGGGGTCGGGCCAGGCCCGACCCCGCCGGCCTCAGCCGTGCGGGTAGCCGCTGACGTAGATGACCTGTCCGGTCACGAAGTCGGCGTCCTCGGCGGCGAAGAACAGCACCGCCCGCGCGATGTCGTGCGGCGTGCCGATCCGCCCCACCGGGATGGACTCGCGCACCACCTCCAGGTGCTCCTCCATCGTGCGCCCGGCGCGGGCGGCGCTCACGACGGTCATGCCGGTCTGCACGGTGCCGGGACCGACGGCGTTGACGGTGATGCCGTGCGGCGCGAGGTCGAGCGCGGCGCCGCGGGTCAGGCCCTCGACACCGGCCTTGGCGGCGACGTAGTTGATCCGCTCGCCCTGCACGATCGCGGAGATGCTGGAGATGTTGACGATCCGGCCCCACCCGGCGTCGCGCATCGCCGGCGCGGTGGCCTTGAGCATCAGGAACGCGCCGCGCAGCAACGTGCCCTGCACCGCGTCCCAGTCCTCCAGCGGCATGTCCAGCGGATGGTTGTCCTTCGCGAAGCCGGCGTTGTTGACCAGGATCTCGACCGGCCCGAACGCCGTGCGGACCTCCTCGACCGCCGCGCTCACCGAGGCGGGGTCGCTGACGTCGCACGCCACCGCGACCGCCTGCCCACCCGCCTCGCCGATCCGCGCGGCGACCTCGCGGGCACCGTCGAGGTTGCGGTCGACCACGGCGACCCGGTGGCCGAGCTCGGCCAGCTCCTGCGCGATTCCGGCGCCGATTCCCGATCCAGCGCCGGTGACCAGCGCGACACGTGACTGCATGTGATCAAACTGCGGGAGGCCGGTCCCCGTCCGCAACCCGGTTTCACGGACGGGAACCGGTTCCGGCGACTACTTCGTCAGCTCGTACGCGCGGATGATGGTCTGCTGCACCTCACCGCCCGCGTCGGCCGCGCGGGCCTTGAGCGACACCGACGTGGCGTCCTTCGGGTGCCACAGCGTGACCAGCCACTTGTCGCGGGCCTTGCGCAGCGGCACCGGCTTCCAGGTCAGGCCCTCGTCGTAGGACACCTGCACCGCCGGATCCTTGAGGTCGGTGACCTGGCCGGCGCCGTTGCGCTCGACGGTCACCGGGAACGTGAGCGGACGGCCCGCCCGTGCCCGGTTGTGGTCGTCGAGCCGCGGCGCGAACCGCACGGCCAGCAGCGGGACGGACCGGTACTCCTCGCCGGGCACGTGCTCGGAGGTGAACGACCAGTCCGCCGTCAGCCGCGACGTCAGCCCGTCGCGGGCCGCCTCGACGTGGGCCTGGTAGCGGCGCTTCTCCGCCGGAACGCCGGGGATGTGGGCGTAGCCGGGGTAGTCCTGGTCGGAGATGACCTGACCGTCCAGCGTCACCGTGGTGCGACCGGTCGACGTGCTGCTGCCGATCATGCCGGCGGAGCTGTGCACCGGCAGGTCCAGGCGCAGCAGGTCGCCCACGCGGCCGGCGAACCGCACGGCACCGGGCGAGTGCGGCAGACCGGGGCCGTAGACGGCGCTGTTGCGGTGCTCGGTCACGGTGCGGCCGCGTTCGTAGGTGCGCGGCGAACCGGCGTACTGGGAGCCCAGCGCCGGGTACTCGCCGAGCTTGGCGAACTCGGTGAGCGAGTCGAACCACGGCACGCCCGGGGTGTAGAACTCCTGCACCCGCAACGGCACCGGGCCGGACGCGCCCTGGCTGAGCTGCACGATGGAGCCCGGCACCCGTGCGTGCGTCACGGAGTTCACCCGTGCGAGCTCACGGTCGCGCACGGTGCGTTGCACCTCGGCGGGCACACGGGTGTTCTCGCTGATCCGCAGGTGGTACTGGTACGGGCTGCCGGCGAAGCCGCCGGTGCCGTCCGGCTTGGCCAGGACCGACTGCGCGTGCCAGGCGAACGCCGGGTACGCGGTCTGCGACGGGCGGACGAACACGCCGTTGAAGTCGCGCAGGATCCACGTCGTGCCCGTGCCTCCCCAGGTCGCCTGCAGGGAGAAGGCCATCTCGGAGCTCGCCGCGGTCGCCTGCTGGTCGGTGCGGAAGCCGGGCTGGTTGCCCTGCCGTCCGTCGACCACGAACTCGGTGTCCGCGGCGACCTCGAACGCGGGCTCGATGGCGGCGGTGACCCTGTTGTCGTCCCTGCCGGTGCCGCTGGTGCTGACCGAGGAGTCGAAGAAGTACCTGCCCTTGGGCAGTCGCTGCACGATCGAGCCGGACGGGTCGTGCCGCAGGTAGGCGACCGGCTTGTCCAGGTCGACGAACCGGTAGTTGTAGTTGGACGTCGGCTTGCCCTCGTGGTCGACGAACGTGAGCTTCACGTCGTAGCTCTCGACCTCCTTGTTCACCCCCAGCGCGACCCGCGTGCCGTCGGAGGAGACGACGGCGGCGCTGTAGATGCCGTCGGGCACGTTCGCCCTGGTGTCGGCGGTGACGGTCGCGTCGGCGGTGCCGCCGGCCGGGATGGTGAGCCGGGCCGGGGACACGGTGAACAGGCCGGTCGCCGCGGGCTTGACCTCGGCGACGGTCAGGTCGACCGTGACCGGCGCGGTACCGGTGTTGCGGTAGGTCAGCTTCTGGGTGGTCGGCTGGTCGTCGTCGTGCGGCCACTTCGCGGTGCCCAGCGAGAGGCTGCCGGCGTCGGTGGTCACGGAGCCGGACACGGCCTTGCCGACGTCGAGGCGTCCGGTGCCCTGCTCGTAGGCGGTGAGCGCGGGGTTGGGCCTGGCGGAGTTCATCAGCGCGGCCTTGATGTCCCCGGCCTTCCACGCCGGGTGCTGCGCGGCGACGACGGCGGCCGCTCCGGCCACGTGCGGGGTGGCCATCGAGGTGCCCGACAGCGCCACGTGCGCGTCGCCGACCGGGGTGCCGATGCGGCCGTTCTTGGCCTTGGCGGCAACGATGTCGACGCCCGGCGCGGTGATGTCGGGTTTGATGGCGTGGTTGTTCCAGCGGGGGCCGCGGGAGGAGAACTCGGCGAGCTCGTCGTCGCGGTCCACGGCGCCGACGGCGAGGGCCGCGTCGGCGGCCGCGGGCGAGCCGATCGCGCCACCGGAGTTGCCTGCCGCGACCACGAACAGCGCGCCGGTCTGCGCGGTGATCCGGTTGAGCGCCAGCGACATCGGGTCGGTGCCCTCGTCGGGCCACGAGCTGCCGAGGCTCATGTTGACGACCTTGGCCTTGGTCGCGGCCCACTCCATGCCGGCGATGATGTTGGACTCGCTGCCGCCGCCGTGGTCGCCGAGGACCTTGCCGCTGACGATCGTGGAGTCGGGTGCGATGCCTTTGTACTTGCCGTCGCCGGTGATGGTGGAGGCGACGTGCGTGCCGTGACCGTGCCGGTCGTCGGTGGTGTCGCTGTCGCTGAAGTTCTTGGACTCCACCACGGCACCCGCGAGGTCGGGGTGGGTCTCGTCGACGCCGGTGTCGAGCACGGCGACGGTGACGTCCTTGCCGGTGAAGCCCTTGGCCCACGCCTGCGGTGCGCCGACCTGCGCGGTGCTGCGGTCCAGTGACGCGGTGACCTTGCCGTCGAGCCAGATCCTGCCGGTGCCCGCCGCCCTGGCACCGGACCAGAACGAGCCGTTCTTGTCGGCCTTGACCGCGTGCGCGCCGATGCTCGGCAACGCGCGTGCGTCCGCCGCGCTGATCGCCTGCCCCTGCACGATCAGCGGGATGGACCTGGTGGCCGTGTCGTCGTAGCCGGATCTGGCGAGCAGCGAGACGTCGAAGAGTCTCGGGTCGAGCTCACCGGAGTTGAGCCGGTCCTGCGCGTCGAGCGGCACGACGTGCAGGTCGCCCCGCTGGTCGGTGTAGCTGCGGAACCCGACGCGTTCGCGGCCCTGCGCGGCGCGGGTGTGGACCTCGCCGCCGGCGACGGTGACCTGGTCGCCGGTGATGAGCGTGACCTTCGTGGTCAGCCCTGGTGCTGTGACCTGCTGTTCGGGTGCCGCCGCGCCGGCGGGGACGGCTGCCGTGGCCGCAACCACGGCAGCCGCGAGCCCCGCGGCGAGATGTGATCGTTTCAACGCGAACTCCCCTGGTTCACTGCGGAGCTGAGATAGCCCTCAGTGACTGAGACCCTTCGCTCGGTTGTCGCGTTGCGTCGTGCGTCACATCAACAGATAAACAGCGCCTCAGGCCAGCGCCCGGTCCACAGCGGCCTCGACGTGCAGCCGGGTGGTCGGGAACACCGGCAGCGGCACGTCGTCCTGGCTGATCAGCAGCTCGATCTCGGTGCAGCCGAGGATCACGCCCTGCGCGCCCTCGAACCGGTCGACGACCTGCTGGTACGCCCGGCGCGACTCGTCGGTCACGATGCCGAGGCACAGCTCGTCGTAGATGATCCGGTGCACGGTCGCCTGGTCTTCCGGCGAGGGCAGGAGCACCGTGAGGCCGTGCTGTTCGAGGCGTTCGCGGTAGAACGGCTGGACCATCGTGAACCCGGTGCCGAGCAGCCCGACCGTGGTCAGCCCGGCGGCCTTGATCGCCGCGGCGGTGGTGTCGCCGAGGTGGACCACCGGGATGTCCACGGCGGCCTGGACCTGGTCGTACACCTTGTGCATGGTGTTGGTGCAGATGAGCAGGAGGTCGGCGCCGCCGGCCTGGACCTGTTGCGCGGCCTGGGCGAGTGCCTTGGCGGCGTCGTCCCACCTGGACTCGACCTGCATGCGTTCGATCTCGGCGAAGTCGACCGAGTGCAGCACGATCCGAGCGGAGTGCAGGCCGCCCAGGCGTTCGCGCACCGCGGTGTTGGCGAGCCGGTAGTACTCCGCGGTGCTCTCCCAGCTCATCCCGCCGAGCATTCCGATGGTCAGCATGGGGCCAGTCAAGCACTCCAGCGCGGGTCGCGACCGGTCTTGGCCAGCAGCCGCTCGAACGCGGTCGCGTCGGCGGGAGGCTCGGTCGGCGCCTTGAACACGTTCCACTCCAGGGCGGTCGGGCCCATCTGCTCGACCAGGCCGTCGACGGCGGTGAGGACCTCGGGGTCGGGCTCGAAGCGCTGCCCGGTGGCCTGCGCGAGGTCGGAGGCGTGGATGGTGAGGTCGAGCAGCGCCAGCCCGCCGACGACGGAGGCGGGCATCTTCATGTTGCCGGCGATGCCCTCGTCCGCGCCGGGCTGCCCCCACGCCTCGACGAGCTCGGCGGACTCGACCGGGTACCGCTCGCGCCAGTCCGGGTAGTGCGGGGTGGAGCTGAAGTCGGCGTCCTGCTTGACCGCGAGCTTCTGGAACTCCACGACGACGTGCAGCAGATGGTCGAGCAACGCGCGCACGTCGTAGTCGGCGCACGGGGTCGGCTTGGTGAGGTCGTCGTCGGTGATGGTCGCGATGACGGGCAACGCGTGGTCGCGGGCACGGTCGAGCAGAACGCTGAGCTTCATGGGTGTGAGGCTAGGTTCCGGCGTTGTGCCGTGCTTGAAAAAACGCGCCACTTAGGATTCTTCGCGTGAGCGGGCCGCGCCGGGACACCAGGGGAATCGTCGACGCACGGGAGCTGTTCGCCCGCGTCCGGTTCCGCCGCCGGCTGCCCGCTGCCGAGCTGCGGCCGTACCTGGAGCACTACTGGCTGGTCGACGGGGTGGTGGAGCAGCCGTACACCACGCACGTCGTGCCGCACCCGTCGGTGAACGTGGTGTTCGAACGCGGGCACGCGCACCCGGAGATCGCCGGGGTCGGGCTCGGGTTGTTCAGCCGGGTGTTCGACGGGTGTGTGCGGGTGGCGGGGGTGCAGTTCCGGCCGGGCGGGTTCCGGCCGTTCCGCGCCGAGCCGGTGTCCGAGTGGACCGGCCGGCACGTGCGGCTGACCGACGTGCCCGCCGGCCTGGTGCTGGACGTGGAGGACGAGGACGAACGGGTGGCCGCGCTGGACGCGTTCCTGCTGGGCCTCGGCCCGGTGCCGGACCCGCAGGCGACGCTCGCGATGGACCTGGTGCAACGCATCCGCGACGACCGGGAGATCCGCCGGGTCGCCGACTTCGCGCGGGCCCAGGGGGTGGCGGTGCGGACGATGCAACGGTTGTTCGCGGACTACGTCGGGGTGAGCCCGAAGTGGGTGATCCTGCGGTACCGGATCCACGAGGCGCTGGAACGGGCCGAGACGGACGTGGAGTGGGCGGGTCTCGCGGCGGACCTGGGGTACAGCGACCAGGCGCACCTGGTCCGCGACTTCACCCAGACCGTCGGCGTCTCCCCCGCCGCGTATGCCAAAGCGCTGGCCTAGGAACTCTCACCCCAGGTCCTGGGACTTCAGGATCGACCGCAGCAGGCGTCGTGTCTCCTCCCGGTCCGAGTGATGTAGGCGTTCACCTCCGCCGGTCCGCTCCGACGGCGTAGCCGGCGCACGCGATCGAAGTGCCCAAGGCGAACGCGCGGGCCATGTCGTCCGCGGCGGCAGGGACCAACAGGGCGTACGTGATCGAAACCATGACGCAGGCGAGTGCGGCGACCTCGTGGAACGGGATCGACGACGCGCGGAACACTTCCTCGTGGTCACCGCTCGGGCGGTCTTGTTCCATCACCACCTCCAGGTGGAGCCATCGCCGGAACCACGCGACTCGTCACGCGCGCGGGCCGAGCGTGGACGACCGACGCAAAACGGTTCGACGGCTCGGCCGCGCCCTGCCACAGTGCCCTCTCGTGACCACCGATCTCCTCACCGCCGAGGACGTCCAGCTCATGCAGGGCCTGGCCCAACGGGTCACCGCCACCCACCCCGGCCTCGTCAACAGCGACGCCTCCTACGGCGAGCTCGCCTGGAACTGGGGCCGCGCCCACGCCACCGAGAGTCATGCGTGGCGTCGCCGGTTGTGGTTCGCGGACAACGACCTCGTGGCGTGGGGCTGGGCCCAGCTCCCCCGGCAGGTCCGCCGCCGGGACGGCTCGACGCACGACATCACCGGCGCCTACCTGGCCTACCAGGTCGACCCCGACCACGCCGGGCTGGTCGACGAGGTGATCGACTGGTTCGACGGCGTGGCATCCGGTGTCGAGCGCACGGTGCTGCCCTGCGCGGACGACGAGTTCGGGCTGCGGCGGTGGGCGGCGCACGGGTACTCCGAGGACCAGAGCGCGCTCGACGACTGGACCCAGCTCAACGAACGCGACCTCACCGACATCGCCGAACCCGTGCTGCCGCATGGGTTCCGGTTCCGCACCGCCGCCGAGGCAGGCGCGGAGGCGGTCGTGCGGGCTCATGTCGACGCCTGGCCCAGGTCGGTCTACACGGTCGAGGCGTACGAGGACCTCCGGCAGACGGCGCCCTACCGCGAAGATCTGCACGTCTTGGTGGAAGCGCCGGACGGGACGATGGCGTGCTCGGCGATCATGTGGCTCGACGAGGTGAACAGGACCGCGGAGTTCGAACCTGTCGGCACGCACCCGGACTTCCGGCGCCGGGGTCTGGCCACGGCGATGTTGCTGCACGGGATGCGGCTGGCGCGTGCCGCCGGGGCGACGCACATGACGGTCGCGTGCCTGGGTGCGGAAGGGCGTCCGGCGGCGCGGGAGCTGTACTACGGCGTCGGGTTCCGGATGCTGGCGCGGGACGTGCCGCTGGTCAAGCCCGCCGACCGCGCCTGACCGCCCGGGGCGACAGCGCGTCACGCGGGCAGCGCGCGCCTGATCGCGGCCACCGCCGTCGCGATGTCCCCTGACGTCGTCGCCGCGTACCCGAGCACCAGCCCCGGCGCGTGGTCCGCCTGGCAGTGCCACGACAGCGGCTGCACCTTCACCCCGTCGGCGAGCACTCGTGCGGCGAGCTCGACGTCGGAGAACCCGGCGTCGAACGTGATCGTGAGGTGCAGTCCGGCGGCGGCGCCGTGCACTCGGGCGCCGGGCAGCTCGGCGCGGACGGCGGCGATCATGGCGTCGCGGCGGCGGATGTGGCGGCGGCGCAGGAACCGCAGCTGGCGTTCGAGCTCGCCGGAGGTCATCAGCTCGGCCAGCACGAGCTGGGGCAGGGAGGCGTTGCCGAGGTCGGCCAGGCGCTTGGCGGCGATGATCTCGTCGCGGTACCCGGCGGGCACCAGCAGCCAGCCGACCCGCAGCGCCGGTGCCAGCAGCTTCGACACGCTGCCCGCGTAGCAGACCCGGTCGAGCATCGAGCGCAGCGCGGGCACGGGCGGGCGGTCGTAGCGGTGCTCGGCGTCGTAGTCGTCCTCGACGATCACGCCCGGCCAGCGCAGCAGCCGGCGGCGGCGTTCCGGGGCGAGCACGACACCGGTCGGGAACTGGTGCGCGGGCGTGGTCATCACCGCCGGTGCGCCGCTCGCCTCCAGCAGGTCGACCCGCAGGCCGTCGTCGTCGACCGGGACCGGCGGGGTCGTGAGGCCCGCGTTGGCGAGGTGCTGGCGCACGCCGAGCGAGCCGGGGTCCTCGACGGCCACGGTGCTGATGTCGTGTGCTGGCAACACCTTCGCGAGCAGGCCGAGTGCCTGGGAGACACCGGCGGTGATCAGCACGTCGTCCGGGGCGACGCGGATGCCGCGGCCACGGGCGAGCCACGCGGAGACGGCCTGGCGCAGCAGCAGTGTGCCGCGCGGGTCGCCGTAGCCGAACGCGGCGGGTTCGAGGGTGGCGAGCACCTTGCGTTCGGCGCGCAGCCAGGCTTGGCGCGGGAAGGAGGCGAGGTCGGGCACACCGGGTGAGAGGTCGATCGACGCGCGGGCGGCGCGGAAGGACTCGAACACGTCGTCGGCCGGCTCCTGGGTGAAGACGTGCGCCGGCGAGGGTGGCGGGACGGGCCGGACGACCGGGGCGGCCGCCGGAACCGCGACCACGACCGTGCCCGCGCGCCGCGGCCCGCGATGTGCCCGTCCTCGACGAGCCGCTGGTAGGCCTCGGTGACGACCCGCGGGAGACCTGCAGGTCAGCGGCCAGCGTCCGGGTGGCGGGCAGTCGTGCGCCGACGGGCAGGCGGCCGTCGGCCATGGCGTCGCGCAGCTGCTCCGCGAGCCACGTCGCCCGCCCACCTGCCGGAGCGTCGGAGAGGGTGAGCTGGAGGAAGTCCGAGCCGGTTGTGGTCCTGTCGGCAGGCTCCGGTTTGGCTCTGCTCATCGGACCATTCTGGCAGCAGGCTGGGTGCCATGAGCATCGCTTTCCTCCTCACGACGCTGGTCGCGGTCGCGACCCCCGGCACCGGGGTGCTGTACACGTTGTCCGCCGGTCTGGCGCACGGGCGGCGGGCGAGTGTGATCGCCGCGTTCGGGTGCACGCTCGGGATCGTGCCGCACGTGCTGGCGACGGTCACCGGTCTCGCGGCGTTGCTGCACGCGAGCCCGCTGGCGTTCGAGGTCGTGAAGTACCTGGGTGTGGCCTACCTGCTGTACCTGGCGTGGAGCACGCTGCGGGACCGTTCCGACCTGGTGGCGGACGCCCCGGTGGAGACGTCGGCGCGCAGGATCGTCACGACCGCGGTGCTGATCAACCTGCTCAACCCGAAGCTGACGATCTTCTTCGTGGCGTTCCTGCCGCAGTTCGCCGCCACGACGGGCGACATGGTGGTGCTGAGCGGGGTGTTCATGGCCCTGACGTTCGTCGGGTTCGCGCTCTACGGCGTGTTCGCGGCGTCCATGCGCGACCGGGTGCTGCGCCGCCCGCGGGTGGTGGTGTGGCTGCGCCGGTTCTTCGCGGCCTCGTTCGTCGCGCTCGGTCTGAAGCTCGCCCTCACGTAGCGCAGGCGGCGGCCCGGTCGAGCAGCAGCGCCTTCTCCCGTTCGTTGCGGGTGAGCCCGGCCGCCTTCTCGAACTCCGCGCGCGCCTCGTCGGTGCGGCCGAGCTTCACCAGGAAGTCGCCCCGCACGCTGGGCAGCAGGTGGTAGCCCTGCAACGCCTTCGCGCCGGCGATCTCGTCGACGAGGGCGAGCCCGGCGGCCGGCCCGTAGGCCATCGACAACGCCACGGCCCGGTTCAGCTCCACCACCGGCGACGGCGAGAGCCGCGCGAGCACCTCGTAGAGCGACGCGATCCGCCGCCAGTCGGTGTCCTCGGGCCTGCGGGCACGGGCGTGACAGGCCGCGAGCGCCGCCTGCACGTAGTAGGGACCGGGCGGCTGGTTGAGCGCCTCCGCCCGCTCCAGCGCCGTCAGCCCGCGTCCGACCAGCAGCCAGTCCCACTTGGCCCGGTCCTGCTCCAGCAACAGGATCGGCGTCCCGTCCGGTGCCGTGCGCGCCTTCGCCCGCGACGCTTGGATCTCCATCAACGCCACCAGCCCGTGGACCTCGGCCTCCTTGGGTGCGAGCTCGGCCAGCACCCGCCCCAGCCGCAGCGCCTCCGCACACAGCTCGGGCCGCATCCAGTGGTCGCCCTGGGTCGCGGAGTAGCCCTCGTTGAAGATCAGGTAGATGACCTCCAGCACGCTGGCCAGCCTGGTCGCCAGCTCCGGCCCCTCCGGGACCTCGAACGGCACCCCGGCATCGGCCAGCGCCTTCTTCGCCCGCACGATCCGCTGCGCCACCGTCGAGTCGCTGACCAGGAACGCCCGCGCGATCTCCTCGGTCTTGAGCCCACCGAGCATCTTGAGCGTGAGCGCGACCCGCGCCTCGGTGCCCAGCACCGGGTGACAGGCGGTGAACATGAGACTCAGCAGGTCGTCGCCGATCTCGTCCTCGATGCCCTCACTGGCGTCCGGCGCGGCCTCCTGGACGTCCCGCCCGATCTCCTCGACCTTGCGGCTGAGGTTCTCCCGCCGCCGGATCTGGTCGATGGCCCGCCGCTTGGCCGTGGTCATCAACCACGCCCCGGGGTTCTTCGGCACCCCCTCGACCGGCCACTGCTCCAACGCCGCGACGAGCGCGTCCTGCGCCATCTCTTCCGCGAGCCCGACGTCGCGCACGTACCTGGCGAGCGCGGCGATCACCTTCGCCGACTCCATCCGCCAGACCGCGTCGATCGTCCGATGCACCGAGGTCGTAGCCCCCATCGGAGCATCAGACCACAGCCACCTGCCGGATTTCCACGACGCACGCCGACACGGGCATCCGCCGGACGCGTTCGACGGCTTCCTCCTGGTCACGCACGTCGATCAGCCAGTAGCCCCGGACCGGTGCCGGTCGTAGTGGCCGGCCTTGTGCGTCGAACGCGCGGGGACGCAGGTCGGCCGCGTCGAGCAGCACGCCGGCCCGTGCGAGGGCGTCGCAGTGCAGGGTGGCGAACGGCAGCTCGGCTGTCGTCCGGACAATCACCAGAAAGCGCATTGCTCCTCCTCGTTCGGCGTCCCCGCAAGGACGTCGAACGAGGAGGACCGGGAATCGACAGGTGATCAGTCAGCGCATGGTCAGGTGAAGTCCGCGACGTGGTCGCGCGCCCACTGCCCGAACGTCCGGTACGGCTTCCCCGTCACCGTCTCGAAGTCGGGCCGCACCACGAACTCGTAGTCGGCGAAGTCGACCGCCTCCCCACCCTCGTAGCCGTTGAGCCCGAGGATGTACCGGGCGATTTCCTCCGGCCACCCGAGGCTGATGTAGTACGCCAGCGCCTCCTCGACCGTCACGTCCACGAACCGCAGCTCGCGCCCCACCACCTCGCCGATCGCCCGCGCCATCTCGCGCTGGGTCAGCTGCGGCGGCCCGCTCAACGTGTACGCCTTGCCGTCGTGGCCGTCCTCCAGCAGCGCCGCCACCGCCACGTCGGCGATGTCGGCCTCGTGGATCGGCTGGCCGAACTCGTCCGGGTTCGGGTGCACGATGGTGCCGTCGGCGCGGATCGACGGGCCCCAGAGGTCGATCTTGTTGACCGCGAACTCGCCGGGCCGCACGTGCGTCCACGGGATACCGGACGCTTCGACGGCCTGTTCGACCGGCAGGTGGTGCGTCCGGTCGTAGCCGTAGGTCACCGCGCCCGAGGACAGCGTCACGATCTTGCGGACGCCGGCTTTCACGGCGCGGGCGACGACGTCCTCGGCGGTCGGAGGGTGCACGAACAGGTACAGCTTCTCCACGCCCTCGAACGGAATGCTCGACGGGTCGTCGAGGTTGCCGCCCACCACCTCGACGTTCGCCGGGAAGCTCGCCTTGGCCGGGTTGCGGGTCAGCGCCCGCACACCGGTGTGCTTGGCCAGCTCGCGCACGACGAGCCGGCCGACGTTGCCGGTCGCACCGGTCACCAGGATCGTCACTTCAAGCCCCCTTCGATTCCGTCGAGCAGGCGTGCCAGTCCGTAGTCGAACGAGCGGCGCACCTGGTCGGCGAGCGTGCCGTCGATGTCGTAGCCGCCGGCGTTCCACATGGCCGTCATCGTGGGATAGCGCTCGACGTCGAAGTAGTCGTCCCAGAACAGCTGCCGCGCGCCCCACCACGAGTCGCTGGACTCGCCGGTCACCTCCTCGACCTGGTGGTCGTCCACCTCGGCCGCCGCGGCACCGTGCACGAACCCCTCCACGGCGGTGTGCGCGACGGTCACCTGCCGCGGTTCGAGCCCGGAGCCGGCCAGCGCGGCCAGCAGGAACTCCTGGCCGTCCATCAGGCCGGGCCCGAGCGGCGGCCGGACCATCGACACGTCCCGCATCCACGGGTGCGCCTGGTAGACCGCGCGGGTGCGCTCGGCGTAGTGCTGCACCCGCTCACGCCAGGTGCCCTCGGCGCTGAGGTCGCGCTGCTGCAGCACCGTGTCGGCCATCAGGTCGATCAGCTCGGCCTTGCCGGGCACGTGCCCGTAGAGCGACATCGTCCCGACGCTCAGCTCCTGTGCGACCCGCGCCATCGACATCGCCGCGAGCCCTTCGCGGTCGGCCACGGCGATCGCGGCCGCGACGATCTGGTCGACGCTCACCTTCGGCTTCCTGCCGACCGGTTTGGGCTCCGGCGGCGTGCGCCAGAGCAACGCGAGGGTCTTGGCGGCATCTCCTCCGCCACTGCGTTCGGCGGCCATGCGTCCACCTCATTTCCGTAGGACATACGGAAATAATACCGTACCTCATACGGAAATGGCGAGTGGGACCCGGAACAGCGGAAACGCCGCCCCGCTCGAAGCGGAACGGCGTTTCCTGTGGTGGGAGCTGGGTCTTGTCAGGCCGCGAGGTCGACGCCCGCCGGCTCGAGCAGCAGGCGCGTCACGCCCAGCTGCCGGGCCGCGGCACGCAGGTCCTTCACGATCTCCGCGACGTCGTGCCCGAGGTCGGTCTCGGCGCGGGCGGCCAGCGAGGCCGCCGCCGAGCTCAACTCCGCGCTGCGGCGGCTGATGTCCTCGACCGCCGCGCGCAGGTCGTCCGCTGTCAGCTGTCCGCTCATGAGCGCCACGCCAGCTTGGTCAGCATGTCCTTGCCGCGCTCGGCGCTGCGCGGGTGGCTCAGCACGTCGTAGCGGCCCGCGACCAGCTGGGTGACCGAGGCGAAGTCGCGGCGGCCGCGCGTGGCGGCGTAGCGGATGGCCGCGGCGGTCACGCCGAAGACGGTACCGACGAGCAGGCCCGTGATGATCGGGGCGATGGCGCCGCCGGTGGAGAACATGCCGAGCAGCAGGCCGACGAACAGACCGAACCAGGCACCCGACGCGGCGCCGGCGCCCAGGACGCGGCCCCAGGTCAGGCGGCCGGTGACGCGTTCGACGATCATCGGCTCGACGCCGACGATGGTGACGTCGGCGACCGGGAAGTCGTTGTCCGCCAGGTGGTCGACGGCTCGCTGCGCCTCTTCGTAGGTCGCGTAGGAACCGATCGGCCAGCCGCTGGGTGGGGTGGGCAGTGCGTTCACGCCGGGGGTGGCTCCAGCGGTGAACGGGGTCGCGGTGGTCATGTGCAACACCTCCGGTGTGCGATTCCCTACACCCTGTACTACGAATTCGCGGCCACCGGTGTTCCTGAAGTTGAGCGGATGTGACTCAGCTCCCCCTCGGTTAGTGCGATGTCCAGCGACTCCAGCGTCGCGGCGAGATCGTCGACCTCGATCCGCTCCGGTCGCGACCCGGCGCGGTCGATCGTCAGCGTGCGGCCGACCAGGCGCCGGCTCAGGCCCGGTTCCAGGCGCATCACGACGAGCTGACGGCTGAACGGTGACCGCTCGTGCGTGGCCACGTAGTAGTTGGCCGCCATGTAGTCCACGGGCAGCTGCTCGACGTCGTCCTCGAACGCGTGCTGCAGCTCCCAGCCGTCCGCGCCCTGCTTCTCCAGCACCCAGCGGCGGTCGGCGCGCCGCAACCGGTGCGGCCACCCGCCCTGGTCCACGACGACGCCGTCCTGCAACGGCATCGGGTGCATCATGCCGGCGCCGAACCCGACGTCGACGAGCTGACCGTCCACGATGGACATCATGTGCGTGCGCGGCCCAGTCATCACGCGGCTCATCCGCCGCGCCACCGTGTACCCCAGACGTTCCAGCACGGCCGTGAACAGCAGCTGGTGCTCGTAGCAGTACCCGCCACGGCGGCGGTGGACGAGCTTGTCCTGGATGTCGGCCATGTCCAGCGACGGCACGAGACCGAGCATCACGTCGATGTTCTCGAACGGGATGGCGCGCACATGCGCCTCGTGCAACTCCGTCAGCGAGCTCGACGCGTTCGCTCCCGTGCGCGCGAAGTACGCGTCCAGGTCAACGACGTCCGTCTGCCACATGCGTGTCCCCCTTGCGTCAGAACCCCTCCGTTCACCCCAACCCGGTCACCGCGACTCCCATTCCTGCCTGGTCAGCGCGTACTCGACGTCGCCGTGCTCGGCACCGGGCAGCGGCTCGTCCCAGTCGAGGAAGAACGTGCGCACGTACCGCAGCCCGCACTTCTCCATCACCCGCCGCGACCCGGTGTTGACCGCCATCGTGGTCGCGAAGACCCGCTCGACCCCGCCGGTGGTGAACCCGCGGGCGATCAGCGCCCGGCCGCCCTCGGTGGCGTAGCCGCGGCCCCAGAACTCGCGGTGCAGCCGGTAGCCGAGCTCGACGGTGCCCGCGCCGGCGTCCTCGAACTCGAACCAGCCGGCGAACCGGCCGGTGCCGGTCTCGACCGCGGCGAGGAAGCCGTCGGTGAGGAAGTCCCCGGCCGGTTCGCCGCCGTCGAGGAACCGCATGACCTCGGGGTCGGCGTGCAGGCGCTCGAGCTCGTCCACATCGGACGCGACGAGCGGGCGCAGCGTCAGTCGTTCGGTCTTCACGGCTCCATCGTCACGAGGCTGTCCACCGGTTTGCGCGGCGCCGGCCTCGGTCCGGTCACCGCGTGGGGGTGATGGTCTCCAGCACCGCGCCCTGCGCGTCCCGCACGACCACCCGGCCCTCCACCTGGTCGTCGGTGAACGGTGCCGCGAGTACGAAGGTGCCGTTGCCGATCACCGCCGGCACGTCGGCCCTGCCCGGCGCCGTGAAGGTGATCGACGCGACGCGCGGGTCGAGCAGCAGCCCCACCGCGGCGGTGTTCGTGCTCACGGAGCCGCCGCCGGGCAGCGGGGTGAAGTCGTAGGACGCGCGAACCGACGCCACCGTGGAGCCGGTCACGATCTCCATCCCGTCGGTGTCGCGCACGTCGTAGACCGAGGCGCCCGCCGGGTCCTCACCGTCGAGGCAGTACACCAGCAGGTCGCCGAAACGGCCGAGCACGACCGTGCTGGTGGCGCTGACCTGCGCCGTGACGCCGTGCGCGAACTGGTCGGGGTCGGGGACCGCCCTGTCGGTCAGGCAGGCGGCGAAGCGCTGCGCCTGCGGGGTGTCGCGGGCGGCGGGTGGCAGCGGGCGGTCGACGACCGACGGGGCCGGCTTCGGCACGGCCCGCACCGCGAACTCCTCGCCGTTGGCCAGCGCCTGCGTGCCGGTCTCGGCCCGCAGGTAGCCGTCGGGTGCGAGGAACAGGCCGTCCACGAGCGCGGGGCTGGTGGTGTTCTCGCCGGAGCCGGCGATCCGCCACAGGCTCAGGAACCTCATGTCCGGCGACACCAGGCCGGCCATGGCGCCGGTCGGGGTGGTGAACAGGATCTTCACCTTGCGCCTGCCCTGCTCGATCGTCGCGGGGTCCGGTGCGGAGATCGTCGTGGTGGTGGCGGTGTTCGCGCAGAAGAACACACCGGCGGGCACCCGGAACGCGGTGAGGACCGTGCCGTTGCGGTGGCTGGTCGCAACGGTCTGCCACTGGTCGACCGGCGGGTGCGACCGAGCGGCGGCGGCGCAGCGGGCCAGCACGTCGGGGGCGACCTTGCCGCGTTCGACGTGGTTGACCACGGCGCGGTCCTTGCCGACGAGCTCGCCGTTGTGGGGGACGGTGCTGGGGGCGGCGACGTCGGCCGCTCCGCCGTGGAGCGCCTGGCCCGCGAACACGGCTCCGGCGGCCAGGACGCTGACGCCGGCGGCGATCAGGGCGGCCGTGGAGGTGCTCGCGCCGGGCTTCATGCCCTCGGACACCCGGCGGCGGGCGCGCACGCGGACGTCGTCGGGGAGGGTGCGGGGCTCGGGCAGCTGGTCGATCATCGGAAGTCCTCGCGGGTCGGGCGGCCGGTGTGGTGGTCGGCCCAGGAGTGGGTGCGGGGCAGTGTCATCACGCCTGCTCACCGGTCAGGTCGCGCAGCCGGGCACGGGTGCGGGCGACGCGGGAACGGACGCTCGACTCGGTGATGCCCAGCAGGGCGGCGGCGTCGGCGGTGGACACGTCGCCGAGCAGGCAGAGCTGGGCGATCTCGCGTTCGGACGGGGGCAGCTTCGCGATCGCGGCGACGACCTGGGCCAGGCGGCGCTGGGCGTCGGTGCGGGCGGCGACGTCGTCGGCGTGGTCGCGTTCCGGTTGCGGGGCGAGCCTGCCGACCAGCCGCAGTGCGCGGCGGGAGGCACGCCACTCGGTGCGGGCGCGGTTCGCGGTCACCGTGTAGAGCCACGGCAGTGCCGAGTCGCGCACGAGCCGGGCCTCGCCGCGCGTGCGCCACGCGGTCAGGAAGGTGGCCGAGAGCAGGTCCTCCGCCTGCGACCAGGAGGCGGTCAGGCGGTAGGCGTAGTTCCACACCGCCTCGGCGTGCCGTTCGAACAGCTCGGTGAACGCGGCGTGGTCGCCCTGGGCGATCTGCTCCCACAGCCGCGGGTCCGGCGGCGGTCCCACGTCCGCTCGCTCGGTCGTCTCAGTCATCACACCTCGTCTGGCGCCGGCACCGGCCAGTGTGCTGCGTGACCCGGGTCACGCCGTCGGCGGCGGCCTGGCCCTCGTGCGAGGCATGCGAAAGCCCGATGGCAAGATCTTCTCGTGCCGATCGAGCAGCAACCCGGCAGTGCCGAGGAGACCGAGGTGTTCGCGAAGATCATGCCGGAGGAACCGAAGGCGGCACTCGCGCCGCCCGTGCGGCAGCGCAAGTCGCTGTCCCGGCGGCTCGCCCGCCGGATTCTGGGCCCTACGTTGATGACCAGGAAAGACTGAGGCTCACTACCGGTCGGGGACCTGGCCGAGCCCACCGCAGACACGGCAGGCGGTCCGGTCCTCGTTGAGCCCTGACCCGAGGCATCGGCTGCACTCCTTCACAGAAGAACAGTGTCCGCCTCTACTCCGAGTGGACGCAGCCGCCAAGCAGGGACCCTCTCGGCAATAATGGGTGACCCCCATCGTTCACGCTCGGTGATCACACCGGGGTGACAGGTCCCGCCGGAATCTCGTTGGCACGTGCGACATTGCCTGCGACGATCCCCTGCTGCTCGGCTCTCGGAAGCCGCCACCAGCCGGAGCAGCCCCGTGGGCACGGGTGTGACATCTCCTGCAGTACCAGGCCTTGGTCACCGAACACGGGTTGTTGCCACGACATGGTCCCGGACCCCTGGCACAGCGAACAGGTGTCCTCATCGCATTCCACAGGTGGTAATTACTCCACGCCGGACTGTGCGGGCAATCGCTGGATCGAGGGAGAAACGACGATGGCGGTCGTGGTCGTGACGGGAGCGGGTTCCGGGGTGGGTCGCGCGGCGGCGCGGACGTTGCTCGGAGCGGGTTTCCAGGTGGCGCTCGCCGGCCGCAAGGAGGACCCGCTGCGCGAGACCGCCGAGGGGTTCGCCGGCAGCACGCTGGTCGTGCCGACCGATGTGTCGCGGGAGGACTCGGTAAGCGCTCTCTTCGAGGCGGTGGTGGCGAAGTGGGGCCGGGTGGACGTGCTGTTCAACAACGCGGGCACCAACGTGCGCGCGACGCCGGTCGAGGAGTTCAGCCTCAGCGCGTGGGAGAAGGTCGTCGCGGTGAACCTGACGGGTGCGTTCCTGTGCGCGCGTGAGGCGTTCAAGGTGATGAAGACCCACGGCGGCGGGCGGATCATCAACAACGGCTCGATCTCGGCGACCGTGCCGCGCCCGCACGCCGTGGCCTACAACGCGACCAAGCACGCGATGACCGGGCTGACCAAGACGCTGTCGCTGGAGGGCCGGGCGCACAACATCGCGTGCGGGCAGATCGACATCGGCAACGCGGCCACCGCGCTGACCGAGCGGATGGGGCAGGGCGTGCTGCAGGCGGACTTCGAGGTGCGGCCCGAGCCGACGTTCGACGTGCAGCACGTGGCCGACGCGGTGCTGTACCAGGCCCGGTTGCCGCTCAACGCCAACGTGCAGTTCATGACCGTGATGGCCACGGCCATGCCCTACATCGGCCGGGGTTAGACCGGTCGGGTTCGGATCGGCCCGGGTCGGCCGGGGTCAGATGGGCAGGGGCTGGGCCTGGTACATGCCGCCGCCGCGTTCGAGCAGGCCGAAGTCGACGAGGTAGCGGCGGAGGGTGACGTGGTCGAGCTCTCCCCCGTCGCACCAGACCCGCAGCCGCTCGTTGATCTCCTTCTCCTCGTAGTAGGTGCGCGCGGTGAACGCGTGCGACGCGACGTGCTCGAGGATCTTGCGGCGGCGTTCGTGCGCGACCGGGAGCGAGATCAGCTTGTCGCCGCGCACGAACGGCGCGAGCCCGTCGGCGGGCACCTGCTCGGTGAGGGTGGCGGCGAGCGGTTTGAGGTCGGCCGGGCGGGCGGGGTCGCCCTCGACCAGCCCGGCCTCCCGCAGCTTCTGCAGCGCGATGCCCGCGTCCTTGACCTTGAGCCCGGACGCGGCGGCGATGTCGGCGATGGTTCCCGCGCCGAGCACGACGGCGGCGAACGCCCTCAGCCTCGACGGTTCGGCCAGCACGCGCACGACGTTCTCCGGGGTGGTCATGCCTGCGACCGTAACCGCCGCGTCCACAAGATTTCAGCGCGCTGGTGCGCCCTGCCACTCCCTCACCGGCCGACCGGCCCCTCGCTCATCGTGTCCGCGAGGTAGGCCTCGAAGTCGGGCTCGTCGGGCTCGAGCACGTGCCGCACCCACGCGGTGCGTTCGTGGGCCAGTGGCGGGAGCTCCCAGACGCAGCCGATGAGGTCCTTCGGGATGACGGTGAAGTGGGTGAGGTCGGGGTCGGTCGAGCCGAGGAACGGCTGGTCGCCGGACACGGCGGTGCGGCAGTGCAGGACGTTGTCCCAGACCCAGTTGTAGGCGTTGAGGTACATGCCCGCGGCGCTGCGGTGCAGCACGGTCACCGTGGCCGGCGGCGTCGGGTCGGCGAAGTCCGGGTAGATCTTGGGCAGGAACTCGTAGGCGGCCGCCCGGATGTCGTCGGTGATCTCCAGTCCCGGGGTGACCACCTCGTACCGCTTGACGTGCCTGCCCGCGATCAGCATCGGTTCGCGCACCGCGAGGTTCTTCTCGTAGAAGGCCATGGGTCGAACGTATGAGCTATCACTGACAACCTGTGGCAGTGTGTCCGCGTGCGTGCGAGCCGGTTGGTGTCGTTGCTGCTCCTGCTGCAGACCAAGGGGCGGATGACCGCGCAGGCGCTGGCCGACGAGCTGGAGGTCTCCGTCCGCACGATCTACCGCGACGTGGACTCCCTGCACGCGGCGGGCGTCCCGCTGTACGGCGACGCGGGCCCGGCGGGCGGCTACCAGCTGCTCGACGGCTACCGCACCCGCCTGACGGGCTTGACCGAGCAGGAGGCGGAGTCGCTGTTCCTGGCCGGTCTGCCGGGTCCGGCGGCCGAGCTGGGACTGGGCGAGGCGGTGTCGGCGGCGCAGCTGAAGCTGATGGCGGCGCTGCCGTCGTCGATGCGCGACCGGGCGACGCGGATGTCGACGCGCTTCCACCTGGACGCACCGGCTTGGTACTACGACCCGGAGCGCTCGCCGTTCCTGGAGGTGGTGGCCGACGCGGTGTGGCACGCGCGGGCGCTGGAGGTCTCCTACCGGCGCTGGCAGGCGCCGGAGGACGTGACGCGGGTGCTGCGTCCGCTCGGCCTGGTGCTGAAGGCGGGCCGCTGGTACCTGGTGGCGCTGGGGTCGTCGCGTGTCTCGACCTACCGGGTGTCGCAGATCCAGGCCGTGCGGGCGCTGGAGGAGACCTTCGAGCGGCCGGTGTTCGACCTGGCGGCGTACTGGGCGGCGTCGCTGGAGGACTTCCAGGCCCGCCAGCACACGGGTTCGGCGGTGCTGCGGCTGTCGGCGCGCGGGTGGTCGTCGTTCGCCTCGCACGTGCTGCCGGTGGTGGCGCGGGCGGCGGAGGAGTCGGCGGTGCCGGACGGGTCGTGGACGCGGGTGACGATCCCGATCGAGTCCGTCGGGCACGCGACGGGGATGGTGCTGCGGATGGGCGCCGAGGTGGAGGTGCTGGAGCCGGTCGAGCTGCGGGAGCGGGTCACGGCGGTGGTGCGGGAGCTGTCAGCGCTGTATGCGCCAGGTGGTGCCACAGGTGCTTCGTGACCTGGGGGTCGGCTGTGGCCTTGGCGAGGACGTGCGGGGTGAGGTAGCCGTTTTCCGCGATCTCCCGTCCTGACGCGACGGACTCGGGGGTGCGGAAGGTGGGGTCGAGGTCTGTTGTGGACATCCGGAACCCGTTGTGCCACTCGACCGCGGTGCCGAGGTCGTGTGCGGCTTCGTCGACCTCGGTGTCGCGGAAGGACGGGTCGAGGACGAGCGCTTCGACGTCGTCGAGGGTGACCGGGCCGTGGACGTGGGCCTCGATGTAGTCGTCGAGCGGGGCTGCGGTGCCGGCGTCGGCCAGGGCGATCAGCGGCATGTGGTGGGCGGTGCCGAAGTCGACGGGCTCGAAGACGCTGTCGGGGTAGCAGAAGGTGGTGCGGTCGAGGACGCCTTCGGTGAGGCGCAGGTGGGCCGAGCCGAACCTCGGGGCGCCGCCGAACTGGCTGCGGCGGTGGTTGAGGGCGCCGTACTTGGGTCTGGCCGCCGGTGGTGCGTGGTCGTAGGCGCCGCCGAAGAGCCGGCTCTCCCACTCCCAGCGGGCGCCGCCGGGGTGGGCGGTGAGGCCGCCGTTGCTGGTGCCGGTCTCGAACTGGGACCGGTAGACGCCGTCGCGGGCGAGCGCGGCGAGGACGCCGTGGCCGGGGTGGAAGTTCAGCGTGACGCGCAGGTCGCGTGGCAGGGGTGGGCCGGTGGAGCGGGCGGCGACGTGCGCGATGGCGTCAGCACCGGCAACGCTTCCGATAGCCATGCTCTGACTCCCCACCCACTCGGTGCGCACAGCCGGACACCGGTCCGTCCGGGCTTGATCTCCAGCGAACTGGAGGTCCTAGTGTCGGCGGTATGACCGGAACACTGCTTTTCCACAACACCATGCGCATCCGCGAGGGTCACCTGGACGAGTTCCGCGCGGCGATCGGCACAGCCGTCGAGTTCGTCCGAGAGCACGGTCCGCAGTTGATGGTGGAGGTGTTCATCGACACCGACGCGATGCTGGCGCACAGCTTCCAGCTGTACACCGACGACGAGTCGGTGCTGAAGCACTGGGAGCTGTCCGATCCCCACATCCGCGACGTGATGGAGCACTGCTCGGTGGAGCGGTTCGAGGTGTTCGGCCAGCCGGGCGAGCGGGTGCGCGCGGGATTGCGCACGCCCGGCGGGGAGTCCTTCGCCACGACCATCACCCCGCGCCTCACCGGCTTCACCCGCGTGGCCGCGAGCCGCTGACCTTCGCTGCAGCGGACCTGAGCGTCACACCTGCTCCAGGATGCCGATGCACGCGCGCGGTGGCGTCAGAGCTCCCGGATCACCCGGCACGGGTTGCCCACGGCCAGCACGCGCGGCGGAACGTCCCGCGTCACCACACTTCCCGCCCCGATCACCGCGTCGTCCCCGATCGTCACCCCCGCGCACACGATGACACCACCGCCGAGCCACACGTTGTTCCCGATGACGATCGGCGCCGCCGTCTCGTACCGCTGCCGTCGCGCCTCGTGGTCCTCGATCGGGTGCAACGCCGTGAGCAGCTGCGCGCGCGGCCCGATCGACACGTCGTCGCCGATGGTGATCGTGGCGCAGTCCATCAGGATCGCGTCGTAGTTGAGGAAGCTGTTGGCGCCCATGTGGATCTGGTAGCCGTAGTCGCACTGGAACCGCGGCATGACCCACGAGCCGGCGCCGATCGACCCGAACAGCTCCGTGATGGCCGCGTCGTCGCGAGTGGCGTTGAAGGCGTCGACGAGCTCTTGGGCGCGGCGGCGTTCGGCGACCAGCTCCGGGTCGGAGTCGCGGTAGAGCCGGCCGGTCATCATCTTCTGCTTCTCGGTGATCACCCTTCGAGAGTGCCCGAACGCAGCAGTGCGCGGGCGCGGGTCGCGGCGATCTCCATCAACGCCACCAGTTCCGCGGCGTCGAACCCCGGCGGCGGCTCGACCGCGAGCACCACAGGTGTGGTGGTCGGCAATGAAGGACGAGCAGGCAGCTCACCTGCGACAACGTCGGAAACCACCACAGGTGTTCTGGTGCCGACGGGGCCGGCGACGCGGGAGCGCAGCGCGTCGAGCAGTTCGTGTTCCGGTTTTCCCTTCAGCAGCAGCAGGACGAACGGGTCGGCGTCGAGCAGCCAGCCGACCTGGAACGCGAGTGCGGCGGCGTGGCGGCACGGGAGCTCCCAGCCGGGGCAGTCGCAGTCGGGGTCGAGGTCGCCGATGCCGGGCAGCAGGTCCACGCCGACGTCGGCGGCGGAGTCGATCAGGGAGCGGGGCATGTCGTTGTCGAGCAGGGCGGCGATGTGGCCGGACTGCTCGGCGACGCGGTCGAGGAACCGTCCCCATTGGACGGCGGTGAGCTCCGGCACGTGCACCGTGGTGCTGTAGACGGTGTCGTCGTCGTGGACCTGGGCGTGCAGGCGGCCGGGGCTCACGGTGATGGGGCCGACGACGCCGGCGTGGGCGTAGCGGCGGCCCATGCGGATGACGGCGGTGTCGAGTGCGGTGTCCTCCAGGGCCTTGACCCAGGTCTTGCCCCACCAGGTGGTGGCGACGCGGCGTGTGGTCTTGGGGAACGCGGCGAACCCGCGGGCGGTCATCAAGCGCTCCTCAGCTGCACGAGCTCGGCGAGCTCGGCGTCGGTCAGTTCGGTGAAGGCGGACTCGCCGGCGGTGAGCACGGCGTCGGCGAGGGAGCGCTTCTCGGCCAGCAACGCGGCGATGCGTTCCTCGACGGTGCCCTCGGTGACGAGCTTGTGCACCTGCACGGGCCTGGTCTGGCCGATGCGGTGGGCGCGGTCGGTGGCCTGGTCCTCGACGGCGGGGTTCCACCAGCGGTCGAAGTGGATCACGTGGTCGGCGCGGGTGAGGTTGAGGCCGGTGCCGGCGGCCTTGAGGGACAACAGGAACACCGGGGCGCGGCCGGCCTGGAAGTCCTCGACCATCTTCTCGCGCCGAGGCACGGGGGTGCCGCCGTGCAGGAACATCGTCGGCGCCGTGATGTGCTGTTCGAGCAACCGGGCCATGGCGACGTACTGGGTGAAGATCAGCACGGAGCCGTCCTCGGCGAGGATCGTGGCGAGCAGCTCGTCGAGCAGGTCGAGCTTGCCGGAGGTGCCCTGCAGGGCGTCGTGGCCGAGGTAGTGCGAGGGGTGGTTGCAGATCTGCTTGAGGCCGGTGAGGAGCTTGAGCACCAGTCCCCTGCGGGCCATGCCGTCGGCGGCGGCGATCTGGTCGAGGGTCTCGCGGGTGAGGGCCTCGTAGAGCGCGACCTGCTCGGTGGTGAGGGAGACGGGCAGGTCGGTCTCGGTCTTGGCGGGCAGCTCGGGTGCGACGCCGGGGTCGGACTTGCGGCGGCGCAGCAGGAACGGCCGCACGACGCGGGCGAGCGTGTCGTCGGGTTCGGGCCAGCGGGTGCGGAACGCGCGGTGCGTGCCGAGCAGGCCCGGTGTGGTCCAGTCCAGGATGGACCACAGTTCGCCCAGCGAGTTCTCCACCGGTGTGCCGGACAACGCGACCCGCGCTGGTGCGGGGATGGCGCGCAAGGCCTTGGCGGTGCCGGAGTGCGGGTTCTTGACGTGCTGGGCCTCGTCGGCGACGACCATGCCCCAGGCGTGCCCGGCCAGCGTGTCCGCGTCCAGGCGCATGGTGCCGTAGGTGGTGAGCACGACGCCGCGGGTGGGCAGCGTCCGTTGTGGACCGTGGTAGCGGGTGACGGGCACGCCGGGGGCGAACCGGCGGATCTCGCGTTCCCAGTTGCCCAGCAGCGAGGCCGGGCAGACGACGAGCGTCGGTTCGTCGAGGTCGCGGTGCAGGTGCAGGGCGATGAGGGTGATGGTCTTGCCCAGGCCCATGTCGTCGGCCAGGCAGGCGCCGAGGCCGAGTGAGGTCATGTGGGCGAGCCAGCGCAGGCCGTGCAGCTGGTAGTCGCGCAGGGTGGCGCGCAACACGGCGGGCTGCGCGATCTCGGGGATCTGGGTGATGGTCTGAGCGAGGTGGTGCGGGGCGACCTCGACGTGTTCGCCGTCGATCACCGCGATGCCGGTGAGTGCCGCTGTGACGGCCTGCACGGCGGAGATCGGCGCGAGCTGGGCACGGGCCTTGCGCGCGAGCTTCGGGTCCAGCAGCACCCACTGGTCGCGTAGCCGCACGACGGGTCGGCTGGCTTCGGCGATGACGTCCATCTCGGCCTCGGTCAGCGGGTCGCCGCCGAGGGCGAGCTGCCAGTGGAACGTCAGCAGCTCCCCCGCCCCGAACCGGCCGCTGGACTCGCCGATGACCGCCTTGGCGCCGAGGGTGGTGGTGAGCTCCTTGGGCCAGTGCACCTCGATGTCGCTGTCCAGCAGCGAGCCGACCTCGTCGTCGGTGAGGTCGAGGTGGTGCGGGCTGGCCTGGTCGAGCAGCCGGTGCAACGGCGCCCAGCTCGCCCGCCGGATCGCCTTGAGTGCGTCGAGCTCGCGGCCGGAGCCGGCGAGGTCGCGCGGGTGGGCGTCGGTGACCGCGCGGACCTGCAGGGTCGCCCGGAAGTCGAGGTCCAGGCGCAGCGACAGGGTGATCTGCTCGTCGGCCCAGCTCTTGAGCTCGGGTACGGCGGTGGGGTCGGCCGCGGCGAACGGTCCTTCTCCCCCGCGGGGCAGCACGTCGGCGACGGCGTCCATGAACGCGCGCAGCTCCTCGTACGAGCCGTGCGCGGCCAACGCGCGCAGGTGCAGCTCGTCGGCGTGGTCGAGCGGTCCGATCCGCCAGGTGTCGTAGCCGGTGGCGGTCACTCCGGGCACGAGCCGGCCACGGGCGACCAGCTGCAGCGCGGTCGCGGCGGCCACACCCCAGTAGTCGTCGCGCGCCAGCACCACCGGCAGGGCTTCGAGCAGGGTTTTTCCGTCGAGCTGTCCGAGGCGGGGTGGATCGGCAGGCGCGAACATACTATGTACCGTACAGCATACGGTACGGTAGTGTCGGGGTCGTGATCGAACACACGGGCAGCGGTGACCCGGCGCGCACGCTGGCGTTGCTGTGGCGCACCCAGGAGCGGACCAGCCGCAAGGGCAAGCCGGACCTGAGCGTGGACCGGATCGTGCAGGCGGGCATCGCGATCGCCGACACCGACGGCCTCAAGGCGCTGTCCATGCGCCGGGTCGCGGAGTCGCTGGGCGTGGGCACGATGTCGCTCTACACCTACGTGCCCGGCAAGGGCGAGCTGATCGACGTCATGGTCGACACCGTGCAGCAGGCCACCGGCCGCGCGGAGGCCGGCGGCTGGCGCGAGCACCTGGCGTACGTGGCGCGGGAGAACCTGGCGCTGCACCGGCGGCACCCGTGGTTGCTGCAGGTGGCGCCGTCCCGCACGGTGCTGGGCCCGCAGGTGGCGGCGAAGTACGACTTCGAGCTGCGCGGCCTGGAGGGCATCGGCCTGTCGGACGTGGAGATGGACTCGGTGCTCAACCTGGTGCTGGGCCACGTGCAGAACTCGGCGCGGGGGCTGACGGCGGCGGCGCTGACCGAGAAGGAGACGGGCCTGACCGACCAGCAGTGGTGGGACGCGGCGGCGCCGGTGCTGATGACGGTGTTCGACCCGGCCCGCTACCCGGTGGCGGCACGGGTGGGCGGCGCGGTGGGTGAGGCGCACCAGAGCGCGTACAGCCCGGAGCACTCGTTCGAGTTCGGCCTGGAGATGATCCTGGACGGAGTCGCGAAGCTGATCTCGGCGCGCCGGGTAGGTTGAGCGCGTGGACGCACAGGACTGGGTGCAGATCAGCACCTACCGCAACGTCAAGGGCGCGCCCCGGCCCACCGCCGCCCTGCGCGTTTGACTGCGTGAGCGTGGCATCGACTGGATGCCGCTGCGCGACGACCACGTGCGCATCGACCTGCTGAACTGCGGCCCGCGCGGCTGCTGGGTGCGGATCTGCGTGACCGCCGACGCGCTGCGCCCGCTCGGCCTGCACCCCGACCAGCCCACCTCACGCCCGACCGGCGTGTCACCGCCGCCGTGGTGGCACGCCGCCGAGTCGCGTGGCTGGTAGGAGCCGTGCCGCAGCTCGTCAACCCCACCCCCTGGGTCCCGGTCGGTGATCTCCGCGGTTACGTCCTGGTGACACGTCGCGGGATGAGCCGCGAATTCCCACGCGGTGTGGTCCGGATGCCTACAGTTACGCCACACGGCGTGGTGGCGATCAACGAACGGGTAACCGGGCCGCGGGACGGGCACGGGGCGCAGGAGGGCAGATCGTGGTGATCGAGGCGCACCCCCGGCAGGCGCTCGTGCGCCGGGTGACCGGTCTCGCGCGGTCGACGCCGGGGCGGTTGAGCCTGATCATCCTGCTGCTGGTGCTGGGCGCCGTGCTCAGTGGCGCGTTGACGACCTACAGCGTCATCCGGCAGGCGCAGGCGTTGGACGACCTGGCCACCCGTTCGGAGCCGCTGGCGCACGCCGCGCAGGAGGTCTACCGGGCGTTGCAGGACGCGGACGCGACGGCGGCGAGTGCGTTCCTGTCCGGTGGGCTGGAGCCGGCGCGGTTGCGGGAGCGCTACGAGTCCGACATCGAGCAGGCGCAGGCGGCGTTGTCGGTGGCCACGGCCTCCTCCCCCGAGCTCACCGCGACGCTGGCGGCGCAGCTGCCGGTCTACACGGGACTGATCGAGACCGCGCGCAGCAACAACCGGCAGGGTTACCCGGTGGGTGCGGCGTACCTGCGGGAGGCGTCGAACCTGATGCGCACGCAGCTGCTGCCGGCGGCGCAGGAGCTGTACCGGGCGGAGACCGGCCGGGTGGCCAGGGCCCAGGACGAGGCGAAGTTCCCGGTCGTCGAGGTGCTGGTGGCGCTCGCGTTCGTGGTGGGGTTGCTGCTGACCCAGCGGTACCTGACTCGCAAGACCAACCGCGTGCTCAACATCGGGCTGCTGGTCGCGACGGGCGCGGCGGTGGTGTCGCTGTTGTGGGTGACGACGGTGTCGGTGCTGGTCATGCGGGACGTGAGCGACAGCCGCGCGGTCTCGCAGCAGGTCGACGTGCTCGCGCAGGCGCGGATCGCGACGCTGACCGCCCGCGGTGACGAGACGCTGACGCTGGTGGCGCGCGGGGCCGGGCAAACCTATGAGAAGAACTTCGTGGAGGCCTCCGAGCGGCTGAAGGGCCTGCTGGGGCAGGCGGGGGCGGGTGAGTCGGTCGAGCAGGCGAAGAAGGCGTTCGAGCAGTGGCAGCAGGTGCACCAGCGGATCCGGCAGGCCGACGACGCCGGTCAGTACGCCGAGGCGGTCAAGCTGATCGACAACCCGCACTTCGACGCGCTGGACCAGGCGCTGGTCAAGGCGATCGGGCAGGCGCGGCAGGACTTCAGCGACGAGGTGGCGGTGGCGGACGCGACGCTGGCGGGCACGGTGGCCGGGGTGCTGGTGCTGTCGCTGATCAGCGCCGCCGGGTCGACGATGGGGTTGTGGCAGCGGCTCAAGGAGTACCGATGAGGCGACTGGCACTCGCGGCGGTCCTGCTGGCCGGCGCGTGCACCAGCGGGCCCGCGCCCAGCGAGGTGGTGCCGAAGGAGGCGCCGGTGCCGGTGCCGGCGGGGGCGAGCACGCTCACGAACCCGCCGTCGGCCTCCCCCGGTCCGGCACCGCAGTGCAACGCGACGGCGAGCCTGCGTCCCGGTGCGCTGCCGCCGGCCGGGCAGATGCCGGCGGGTTCCACGATGGACCGCATCCTGCAGCGCGGCCGGTTGATCGCCGGGGTGGACCAGAACTCGTACCTGATGGGGTTCCGCAACTCGTTCACCGGCGAGATCGAGGGCTTCGACGTCGACGTGGCCCGCCAGATCGCCAGGGCGATCTTCGGCGACGCGTCGAAGGTGCAGTTCAAGGTGGTCACGGCGGCGGAACGGATCGGCGTGCTGCAGCGCGGCGAGGTCGACGTGGTGGCCAGGACGATGACGATCACCTGCGAACGCCTCCAGGACGTCGACTTCTCGGCCGTGTACTACCAGGCGGGTCAGCGGGTGCTGGTGCGCCGCAACTCCGGCATCGCCGGTGTGGAGGCGCTGGGTGACAAGACGGTGTGCGTGGCGTCGGGGTCGACGTCGCTGAACAACGTGGCCGGGCGGGCGCGCACGCTGGTGTCGGTGCCGAACTGGACGGACTGCCTGGTGATGCTGCAGCAGGGGCAGGTGGACGCGATCTCCACCGACGACACGATCCTGGCGGGGCTGGCGGCGCAGGACCCGTACACCGAGGTGGTGGGGGCGCGGTTCACCGACGAGTCGTACGGCATCGGGGTGCCCAAGGGGCAGGAGGACCTGGTGCGGTTCGTCAACGGCGTGCTGGAACGCATGCGCACCGACGGCACGTGGGCGGAGACCTACCGGCGGTGGCTGGGCACGCTGGGTCCGGCGCCGCAGCCGCCGGTCGCCCGGTACCGGGACTAGGGAGGGGGCCGCGATGAGTGAGGACCTGGACCTGCCGGCCACCGGGCGTGCCACGGGGCCGCCGACGTCACCGGCGACCTCTCCCGGGACGGCGCCGTGGTCGGTGTCGCAGTCGGCGGCGACGGGTCGGGCCGGTCGCGGCGGGGGTCGGCGCGGTCGATGAGCCGGGGCCGGTTGGGCGCGGGGCTGGTGGAGGTGCCGCGGGTGCCCTACCGGGACCCGAAGACCGCGGTGCTGGCCGACCCGGAGGTGCCGGAGGCGAAGCGGTTCTGCTCGAGGTGCGGCAAGAAGGTCGGCCGGGCCAAGAACGGCAACCCCGGCCGGGTGGAGGGCTTCTGCCCGCAGTGCGGTCACCGCTACTCGTTCACCCCGAAGCTCGAACCGGGTGAGGTGCTGCACGACCAGTACGAGGTGCTCGGCTGCCTGGCGCACGGCGGCCTGGGCTGGCTGTACCTGGCGCTGGACCACGCGGTGAGTGACCGGTGGGTGGTGCTCAAAGGCCTGCTCGACTCAGGCGACGCGGACGCGATGGCGGCGGCGCTGGCGGAACGGCGGTTCCTCGCCGAGGTCGAGCACCCGAACATCGTGAAGATCCACAACTTCATCCGGCACGCCGACCGGACGACCGGGAACCTGGTCGAGTACATCGTGATGGAGTACGTCGGCGGCGAGTCGATCAAGGAGATGATCACCCGGTCGCGCCGGGAGGGCCGCGGTGACGAGGCGCTGCCGCTGGCCCAGGCCATCGCCTACGTGCTGGAGATCCTGCCCGCGCTCGGCTACCTGCACGGGGTGGGCCTGCTGTACTGCGACTTCAAGCCGGACAACATGATCCACACCGAGGAGCAGCTCAAGCTGATCGACCTGGGCGCGGTGCGCCGCGTCGACGACCACCACTCGCCGATCTACGGCACGGTGGGCTACCAGGCGCCGGAGATCGGCACGATCGGGCCGTCGGTGTTCTCCGACATCTACACCGTGGGCCGGGCGCTGGCGGTGATGAGCTTCCCGTTCGACTTCCGCGGCCGCTGCAAGGACCGGCTGCCCACGGTGGACGAGGAGCCGCTGCTGGGCCGGTTCTCGTCGTTCCACCGGTTGCTGCTGCGGGCGACGAACCCGAACCCGGAGCTGCGGTTCTGCTCCGCCGAGGACATGGCCGAGCAGCTCACCGGTGTGCTGCGCGAGGTGCTGGCGCTGCAGGACGGGGTGGCGCGGCCGGGCATGTCGCGGCAGTTCACCCCGGAACGCCGCCGGTTCGGCGTGGAGGGCGGCCTGGACCTGACCGAGGTGGTCACGGCGTTGCCCGCGCCGATCGTGAGCACCTCCGACGCGGCGGCCTCGTGGCTGGCGACGGCGACGACGTCGGACCCGGCGGGGTTGCGCAAGGCACCGGAGCTCACCGTGGAGGTGCGGTTCCGGATCGTGCGGGTGCTGATCGAGTCCGGTGACACGGCGGCGGCGATGCGGGAGCTGGACGCGCTGACGGCGCCGTCGATGTTCGACGAGTCGGAGATCGACCCGGAGGACTGGCGCCCGGACTGGTACCGGGGGCTGGCGGCGGTGAGCGACGGCCGCGCCCAGGAGGCGCTGGGGTTCTTCGACGCGGTGTGCTCGGCGGTGCCGGGTGAGGCGGCGCCCAAGCTCGCGCTGGGGGTGTGCGCGGAGGCGACCGGCGACCTGGAGGCGGCGGCGTGCTGGTACGAGCTGGTGTGGCGCACCGACCACGCGTACGTGTCGGCGGCGTTCGGGCTGGCGCGGGTGCTGCTCGCACGCGGTGACCGGGCACGGGCGGTGCAGGTGCTGCTGTCGGTGCCCGACACCTCCTCGCAGCACCTGGCCGCGCAGGTCCTGGCGGTGCGCGCGCAGCTCGGCGACTGCGGCGCCGAGGACCTCGTCGCGGCCGGGGAACGGTTGCGGGCCTTGGACATCGACGTCCACTCGCACACGCAGCTGGCGGCCGAGGTGCTGGAGGCGGCGTTCGACTACGTGACCCGCAATCAGGCGGCCGAGGGCAGGGTGCTGGACTGTGCACTCTCCGAACACGAGCTTCGGCTGGGTCTCGAGCGGCGCTACCGCACGCTGGCCCGGTTCGCGGCCACGCCGGAGGAACGGATCGCATTGGTGGACCGCGCGAACGCGGTAAGGCCTAGGACGTTGGTTTGATGGACACCCTGAAGTGCCCGGACTGCTTCGCGCCCATCTCGGCGGAGGACCGGTTCTGCGAGGCGTGCGGGCGCAACCTGCTGGTGCGGCGCACGCCCATCGGCGGGCCGACCGGCCCCGCGCAGGCCTCGTGCATCCTCTGTGGATCGCCCGACATCGACGACGAGGACTACTGCACGCAGTGCGGCCGGCACCAGCCGTCGGCGCGTGACCGGGTGGAGTACTCGCTCGGCGCGGTGTCGGGGGTGAGCGACCGGGGCAAGAGGCGGGCGCGCAACGAGGACTCGATGGCGTTCGGCCAGGTCGCGGGCGCCGGTGTCGCGGCGGTGGTGTGCGACGGGGTGGCGTCGTCGGAGCGCGCGGAGCAGGCCTCGCAGGCGGCGGCGGACGCGGCGGTGGACGTGCTGCTCAACGCGTTGATCGAGTCGGCGGACGCCGAGCAGGCGATGGTGGACGCGGTGGCCGCGTCGTGCCTGGCGGTGGAGCAGCTGGTGGAGAACGAGCCGGTCGAGCCGGGTGGCCGCGGGGTGGCGCCGTCGTGCACGTTCGTCTCGGCGGTGGTGACGCCGTCGTCGGTGACGGTCGGCTGGGTGGGCGACTCCCGGGCGTACTGGCTGGCCGAGGAGGGCTCCAAGCAGCTGACCACGGACGACACGTGGGCGGCGCAGCTGGTGGCCGAGGGTGTGCTGACCGAGGAGCAGGCGCGCACGGACCGGCGCGCGCACGTGCTGTCGCGGTGGATCGGCGCGGACGCGGGCCCGGTGGTGCCGCAGGTGGTGACGCTGCGGCCGACCACGCCGGGCACGTTCCTGCTGTGCTCGGACGGGCTGCACAACTACCGGCCGCAGCCCGAAGACCTGCAGCCGTTGCTGCCGTGCGGGCCGGAGGAGTTCGTGAAGGTGGCGCTGGACGCGGGCGGGCACGACAACATCACGGTGGTGCTGGTGCCGTTCGTGCCGGGCGACTGAGCGGTCCGGGCACGGCCAGGGCGACGTGATTTACCGCCGGCCAACCGCGCCCGGTCACGGTCGTGGCGTGAAGATTGTTCCTGTCGCGGCGGTGGCCGCGTTCGTCATGGCCGGGTTGTCGTCCGGGGTCGCGCACGCCGAGAGCGCGCCCGGCTGCGGCACCGTGCCCCAGATCGGCAAGACCGCCCACATCGGCTGGGAGGCCGGCGCGCAGTGGGCGTCGGTGAAGCAGTTCAAGGGCTGCGGGAAGAACTGGGCGTACGTCTACGTCTGGGACAGCTACCACAACCGCGGCGGTGACTACACAGTCTCCGCGGCGATCCTGACCTCGGGCGGTACGAAGGGGTACCGCAAGGGCTCGAACCGGCGGCAGGAGGTGTGGTCGGCGGGCACCGACACGGTGTCGGTGTGCACGCAGGCCCAGGGCAGCCTGTACGACAACCCGGAGTACGCGCATTTCGCGAACACGGACAAGCGCTGCTGAGATGAGCTCATGCGCAGGGCGGTGTTGATCGCGGTGGCGGTGGTTGTCACCATCGTCGCCGTGGTCTTCGCGTTCCAGCGCAAGCTGGTCTACTTCCCCTCCCCCGGTCCGCTGCCGTCCGCGCAGGAGGTCCTGCCCGGTGGGCGGGACGTCCGGCTGGTGACGGCGGACAGTCTGCTGCTCGACAGCTGGCACTTCGAGACCCGCGACGCCCCGGCGACGGTGGTGGTGTTCCCGGGCAACGGCGGCAACCGGCTGGGCCGGGTGCCGTTGGCGCGGGAGCTGGTCGACGCGGGGCTGTCGGTGCTGCTGTTCGACTACCGCGGCTACGGCGGCAACCCCGGCAAGCCTTCCGAGGAGGGCCTGGCGATGGACGCGCGGGCGGCGCTGGACCTGGTCGACGGGCCGGTCGTCTACTTCGGTGAGTCGCTGGGCGCTGCGGTGGCGGTCGAGCTCGCGACCCACCGGGCGCCGGCGGGGATGGTGCTGCGCTCACCGTTCGTGTCGCTGGCGGAGGTCGGCTCGCACCACTACCCGTTCCTGCCGGTCAAGATGTTGTTGCAGGACAAGTACCCCGTGGCGGAGCGGGTGTCCTCGGTGGACGTTCCGACCGTGGTGGTGCTAGGGGCGGCGGACTCGGTGGTGCCGCCGGCGCAGTCGCGTGCGGTGGCCGCGGCGGCGCGGGCGAGGCTGGTCGAGGTGACCGGCGCCGACCACAACGACGAGGTGCTGCTCTCCGGCCGCGAGGTGGTCGACGCGGTCGTGTCGGTCACCCCGCGCGGCTAGCGCCGAACGGGTTGTCGGTCACAGCCGTTCGTTGATCACGGCGATCCGGCCGCTCAGCGTGGTTCCGGGCTCACCGGAGCCAACTGGTCCGCGATGTCGCCGGGCACGTGCAGACCTCCGTCGCGCAGGTCGCTGATCAGCTGCGCGGTGAGCGGGTCCCGAGGGCTGCTGGTCAGGGCGACCAGGCGGCGTCTCCACCGGGGGTCGAAGGGACGGACCGCGCCGGCGAAACCCGCCATGACGGCGCTGACCGGCACCACTGCGATCCCCAGGCCCGCCGCCGCCAGCGCAGGCGCGTGCGTCGTCACGGAGGTGCGGGCCACCACCGACTGCCCCAGGTCGACGTCGAGGTGGCTCTCGATCCACGTGCCGAGCCTGTTCTCCGGCGTGAAGTGCACGAACGACTGGCCGTGCAGGTCGTCCTGCCGGATGGCGCGCCGAGACGCCAGCGGATGCCGGGCCGGGAGCGCCACCACGACTTCTTCCTCGGCGATGACGGTCTTGTCGAGGTCGGTGTCGCCGAGGTCGGGAACCAGCAGGAGGTCGGCCTCTGCCGAGTCCAGTGCGGCGAGCGCCGACTCCTGGTCCGTGCTCTCGCGGAACGCGATCGTCACGTCGGGACGGTCGGCGTTCCACCGGCTCAGCACCGGCGCCAGCAATGCCACCGTGAGGCTTTGCGCGCACACCACGCGGACGGTGCCTCCGACGGCCCGGCCCGTCGCGCGCGCCAGGCGGATGGCGTCGTCGGCGGCGGCCACGGCTCGGCGGGCCTCGGGCAGCGCGGCGCGTCCGGCTGCCGTGAGGCGGACTCCGCGGCGGTCACGGATCAGCAGCGCGGTGCCCGCTTCACGTTCGAGGGCGACCAGTTGGTGCGAGATCGCCGGCTGGGACAGGTGCAGGTGCTGTGCGGCGCGCGTCACCGAGCCCAGGTCGGCGGCGGCGAGCAGGCACTCCAGCGCACGCAAAGTAGGCATAAACAAAACTTATCACCGTGCCAGATCATATCGATCGTGCGACGGGAAGTGTTGTCGTGGTGACGCCGTTGGACCGGACATGACTTCAGCATTCGTCACCGGCGGCTCCGGCTTCATCGGCACCGCCCTGATCCGCCGCCTGGTCGCGGACGGCCACGCGGTGTCCGCCCTGGCGCGCAGCGACGCCGCTGCGCGCGTCGTCGAGAGCGCGGGCGCCACCGCCGTCCGGGGAGACCTGCTCGACCCCGGCACGTGGGCTCGTCCCGGCGACACCTACGACGTGGTCTTCCACCTCGCCGCGGAGACCGACCTCACGGCGAGCCCGCAGCAGCACCGGCTCGTGACGGTGGACGGCACCGCGGCCGCTCTCGAAGGCGCGCGCCGCGTGCACGCCGGTCGGTTCGTCCACTGTGGATCGGAGGCCGCGTTGCTGGCCGGCGACCCCCTGGTCGACGCGGACGAGACCGCTCCGCTGCGCCCGGACTCGCCCGCGGCCTACTCCGCCACCAAGGCGCAGGCCGAGCAGCTCGTCGCGGAGGCCTCGGACGACCGGCTCAGCACCGTCATCATCCGTCCCCGGTTCGTGTGGGGACCGCACAGCAGTCTGATCGGCGCGATCGTCCAGGCGGCGCAGGAGGGCGGGTTCGCCTGGATCGAGGGCAGCAGGGTGCTCACCGACGTGACCTACGTCGACAACGCCGTGGAAGGACTGGTCCTCGGCTGGCTGCGCGGCCGGCCCGGCGAGGCGTACTTCGTCACCGACCGCGAGCCGGTGGAACTGAGGTCGTTCCTCGAGACGCAGTTCCGGCTCCACGGCGTGAAGCCGTCGGTGCCGGACCTCGACCTCCCCACAGCACTGGAACGGGTACCGGTGCCCTTGCTCTGGTTCTTCTCACAACAGTGCACCTTGGACACGCGCAAAGCGGTGGCGGAGCTGGGATACCGCCCCGTGATCACCCGCGCTCGAGCACTCACCGCCACCGGGGAGAGCAGGTGACGCGATGATCAGCGAATGGCTTTGACCGGCTTCGGCGCGTCCCTGGTGCCGAACGGGTTGTCGATCACGTACCGCCACCGCCCGTCCGCGCCGAGACGCGCGACGTCGGTGGCGGTGCCGGTGATCTCGCCGATGGCCCAGTCCACGATCAGCAACGCGACGCCGTCGTGCGCGTAGACGTGCCGGGGCGTGACCGTGATCGGCAACCCGGTGTCGAGGAACTCCTGGTTGGCGGCACGCCGGTCGGGTCCGGTGACGGTGTGACCGGGCCGGGGGACGAACAGGCCGCCGGGTTCGTAGACCGCGTCGACGGCGTCGGCGTCGCGGGAGTTGAACGCGGCGGCGAACGCGTGGGCGACACTGGCGGGGTGGATGCTCATGCCGCCAGCGTTGCGGACGCCGACGTGGGTCACCAAACGGTGACCTGGGACGACGAACTGGTGCCCTCGGACAGCGGCCGGACCGTGGCTCCGTCGGCAAACTGCCCGGTGGAGGTGGCGCTGGCGGCGATCAGCGGCCGGTGGGCGACGCTGGTGCTGCGGGACCTGATGGGCGGGCCGCGGTCGTTCTCCGCGCTGCGGGCGGGGTTGCCGCAGCTCAGCGCGAAGGTGCTGACCGAACGCCTGGACGGGCTGGTGGCGCAGGGGCTGGTGCGCCGGGACCGCTCCCCCGGTTTCCCGGCGCGCACCGCGTACGCCCTGACCGGCGCCGGGCTCGCGCTGCGGCCGTTGCTGGTCGAGCTCTACCGCACGGGTGAGGCGCTGCTGAAGTCCACGAGCTAGGCCGGCGGCGCGATCTCGCCTGAGCCGCGGGGCACGAGTGCGGCGGGGACGACGGCGTGCACGGGTGGTGAGGTGTCGCCGTCGATGCGGGCGAAGACGAGCTCGGCGGCTTTGCGGCCGAGACCGGGGACGTCCTGGCGGACGACGGTGACACCGGGGTCGAGCATGTCGGCCAGGGGGAAGTCGTCGAACCCGATGAGCGCCACGCGGTGCTGCAGCCCGTGCGCGCGCAACACGCGCATGGCGCCGACGGTGATGAGGTTCTGGGCGGTGAACAACGCGGTGGGCGGACGTCCGAGCCCGAGCAACGCTGCCGTTGCGGTCTCGGCGAGGTCGGCGCCGTGCAGGTCGGCGTGCACGAGCTCCTCGCGCAAGGTGAGTCCGGTCCGGGCGAGGCCTTCGAGGTAGCCGGTGTAGCGCTCCTGGCTGGTCCACAGGGTGCGGCGGTCGCCGAGGAACGCGATGTCGCGGTGCCCGAGCGCGGCGAGGCGGGTGACGGCGTCGCGGGAGCTGTCGCGGTTGGTGGTGGTGACGCAGTCGGTGCCGCCGAAGGTGGGTGGCCGGTCGACCAGGACCATCGGGGTGCCGCGTTCGCGTTCGGCCTGCAGGGCGTCCTGGTGGCCGCCGGCGGCCATGACGACGACGCCGTCGACGCGGCGGGCGGCCAGGGACAGCAGCAGCTCGCGTTGCAGGGTGTGGTCGTCCTCGCTGCTGCCGGCGAGCACGAGGACGCCGCCCTGGCGGGCGCGGTCCTCGACGGCGCGCAGCAGGGCGGCGTCGAAGGGGTTGGAGAGGTCCTCGAACAGCACGCCGATGGTGGCGCTGCGGCGGTCGGCGCGGCGCAGGCTGCTGGCGGTGAGGTCGGGGCGGTACCCGAGTGTGCGGGCGGCGGCGCGGACGCGGTCGGCGACCTCGGTGCCGGCGCCGGGCAGGTCGTTGACGACGCGGGAGACGGTCTTGACGCTGACCTTCGCCAGCGCGGCGACATCGCGCATGGTGGGTTCGCGTCTCCCACCGCCCTCGCCACGGTCGGGCATGTCCCGCTCCCCTCGACTCTTGCGTCAACGATGACGCAACGGTATACCCGGTTAGTCGCTCAGATGCGTCAACGTTGACGTTGGGAGTTGTCATGCGCAGAACCGTCGGGGTCACCGCAGCGGCGTTGCTCACGCTGGTCACGGCGTGCGGTGGTGGTGGTTCGCCGGGTGGTGGCGGCACGCTGGTCGGCCTGGTCACGAAGACCGACACCAACCCGTTCTTCGTGAAGATGAAGGAGGGCGCGCAGCAGGCGGCGTCGTCGCAGGGGGCGACGGTGCAGTCGTTCGCGGGCAAGCAGGACGGTGACAACCAGGCGCAGGTGGACGCGGTCGAGAACCTGATCGCCTCGGGTGCGAAGGGCATCCTGATCACGCCGAGCGACTCGAAGGCGATCGTGCCGTCGGTGGACAAGGCGCGGGCGGCGGGGTTGCTGGTGATCGCGCTGGACACGCAGCTGGAGCCGGCGAGCGCGGCGGATGCGACGTTCGCGACGGACAACTACCGGGCCGGGTTGCTGATCGGGCAGTGGGCGAAGGCGAGGTTCGCGAAGGAGGGCACGCAGGCCCGGATCGCGTTGCTGGACCTGAACCCGAACCAGGTGTCGGTGGACGTGCAGCGCGACCAGGGTTTCCTGGAGGGTTTCGGCGTCGACGTGAAGGACCGCAACCGCATCGGCGACGAGGCCGATCCGCGGATCGTGGGCCACGACGTCACCAACGGTGATCCGGCCGGTGGGCGCACGGCGATGGAGAACCTGCTGCAGCGCGACCCAAACATCAACCTCGTGTACACGATCAACGAACCGGCCGCGGCGGGCGCGTATGAGGCGTTGAAGGCGGCCGGCAAGGAGCGCGACGTGGTGATCGTGTCGGTCGACGGCGGCTGTCCGGGGGTGGAGAACGTGAAGGCCGGGGTGATCGGGGCGACCTCGCAGCAGTACCCGCTGAAGATGGCGCAGCTGGGGGTGGAGGCGGTGGCGAAGTTCGCGAAGGACGGGTCGAAGCCGTCCGACACCGACACCGGCGTCACCCTCGTCACCGACCAGCCGGCCGACGGCGTCGAGTCGAAGGACTCGGCGTGGGGCCTGCAGAACTGCTGGGGCTGAGCCGTGGCGGTGGTGGAGCAGCAGCCCGGCCGGTCGTTGCTGGCGCGGGTGCAGCACTTGTTGCACGCGCAGGCGACGATCGGGCCGGCGGTGGTGCTGCTGCTGGCGGTGGTGGTGTTCGCGGTGTTGTCGGACCGGTTCCTCACACCGGGCAACATCTCGCTGATCCTGCAGCAGGTCGCGGTGGTGGGCACGCTCGCGGTGGGTCAGACGATCGTGATCCTGACGGCGGGGATCGACCTGTCGTGCGGCGCGGTGATGGTGCTGACGTCGATCGTGATGGCGAAGGTGGCGACGCAGACCGGGTTGCCGGGGTTGCCGGCGTTGCTGCTGGGGTTCGCGGTGGGCACGCTGTGCGGGCTGCTCAACGGGTTGTTGGTGACGCGGCTGAAGCTGCCGCCGTTCATCGTCACGCTGGGCACGCTCAACGTGTTCTTCGCGCTGAACCTGTGGTACTCGGGCAGTGCGACGATCCGGGGCACGGACATGCCGGACCTGCTGCTGTGGACGGGGCAGACGTTCACCGTCGGGGGCACGCGGATCACCTACGGGTCGGTCATGATGGTCGTGCTGGTGGCGGCGATGGCGTTCGTGCTGAAGAACACCGGGTGGGGCCGGCACGTCTACGCCACGGGTGACGACGCCGAAGCCGCACGCCTGTCGGGTATCCGCACGACGCGGGTGCTGCTGAGCGTGTACGCGGTGGCGGGGCTGGTGTACGCGCTGGCGGCGTGGACGTTGATCGGCCGGATCGCGTCGGCGAGCCCGCAGGCGGGGCAGACCGACAACCTGGACTCGATCACGGCGGTGGTGATCGGCGGGACGTCGCTGTTCGGCGGCCGCGGGGCGATCGTGGGGTCGTTGATCGGGGCGTTGATCGTCGGGGTGTTCCGCAACGGCCTGGCGCTGGCGGGGGTGGACGTGCTGTGGCAGACGCTGGCGGTGGGGGTGCTGATCATCGTGGCGGTGTCGCTGGACCAGTGGATCAGGAAGGTCAAGCCATGACCCCGGTGCTCGCGGCCTGCGGGCTGGTGAAGCGCTACGGGAAGGTGACGGCGCTGGCGGGTGCGGACCTGGAGCTGCTGCCCGGTGAGATCCTCGCGGTGATCGGTGACAACGGTGCGGGGAAGTCGACGCTGATCAAGGCGTTGTCGGGGGCGGTGGTGCCGGACGAGGGCACGATCGCGGTCGACGGGCGGCCGGTGTCGTTCTCCACTCCCCTGGACGCGCGGCGGGCGGGGATCGAGACGGTGCACCAGTCGCTGGCGGTGGCCCCGTCGCTCGACATCGCGGCGAACCTGTTCCTGGGCCGCGAACGCCGCCGGCCGGGGGTGCTGGGGTCGGTGTTCCGCATGCTGGACCGGGCGGGGATGCGGGAGGAGGCGCGCCGGCAGCTCGACGCGCTGGGGATCATGACGATCCAGAACCCCGGTCAGGCGGTGGAGACCCTGTCGGGTGGTCAGCGCCAGGCGGTGGCGGTGGCGCGGGCGGCGGCGTTCGGCAGCCGGGTGGTGATCATGGACGAGCCGACGGCGGCGCTGGGTGTGCGGGAGTCACGCGCGGTGCTGGATCTCATCCTGCAGGTGCGGGAGCGGGGGCTGCCGGTGATCCTGATCAGCCACAACATGCCGCACGTGTTCGAGGTGGCCGACCGCATCCACATCCAGCGCCTCGGCCGGCGCCGCGCGGTGGTGGACCCGCGGGAGGTGTCGATGTCGGACGCGGTGGCGATCATGACCGGCGCCCTGGAGCCTCCCGCCGAGGGGCCGCCTGCCGGGGAGCCGCCTGCTGGGGAGCCGCCGGGTTAGATGCCTTCGAGCTCGCGCTCGAGGTCGGCGAGGAGTTCCTGCAGCACCGCGCCGAAGGTCCTCCTGGCGTCGTCAGGGGCCAGCGGGCGAGGCCGTGTTCGGCTCCGCCCGCGGTCCGCCCGCCGCCCAGGACGTGGGTCCACCACCGTCCCAGTCGGCGCCGAAACCGTGTTGCCGGCCAAGTGCATGTGTCACGGTAGCCGCCGCGGGTCACAGGGGGACGGCGTCGAGTGCCTTGTAGATGCGTTTGTCGCTGACGGTGTAGCGGGTGCCGATGGTCTGGGCGAAGTAGGACAGCCGCAGTTCCTCGATCATCCAGCGGATCTCGTCGAGCTCGGGCGCGGGTTCGTCGGCCGGGATCTGGGCGCGCAGGTCGCGGTACTCGGCGTGGACCTGGTGGACCTGGTGAGTCCACTCGAGGTCGCGGCGCGGGTTCTCGGGCAGCTTCTCGATGCGCCGGGAGATGCCCTTGAGGTAGCGGACCAGGTCCGGCAGCCGGTCGTAGCCGGTGTGGGTGACGAACCCCTTGTACACCAGCGAGTCGAGCTGGCCGCGGATGTCGTTGACCGAGTCGGGGGCGCCCTTGAGGGAGGTGAGCGTGAGCTCGGCCTCGTGAGCGGCTTCGAGGACCTTGCGGACCTCCTGCACGGTCACCCAGGTGGTGTCGTTGAGCGCGGCCTGGACCTTCTTGAGCTGGGCGGCGAACGACTTCTGGTCCCACGCGGGTTCGCCCATGAGCCGGTCGACCGCGGCCGTGATGCAGTCGGCGAGCAGGTTCGCCACCCCACCGTGCGGGTTGCGGGTCAGGGCGAGCTTGGAGGCGTTGTCGAGGTGGCGTTGCAGGTGCTTGACCGGTGAGTTCAGGTTGAGCAGCAACAACCTGCGCACACCGCGGCGGTGCGCGTGGGCCTGCCGGCCGGGGGTGTCGAGGACCTTGATCGCCACGGTGTCGCCGCGGTCGAGCAGCGACGGGTAGGCGGTGACGGTGATGCCGGACTGCCGCTGCTCGATGGTGCGGGGCAGGGTGTCGAAGTCCCAGGTGGTCAGCCCGGTGCGTTCGAGGTGCCCGGCGGCTTGGGACAGCGACTCGCGGACCTCGTCGCGCAGCTGGGTCTTGAGCGCGGCGATGTCCTTGCCCTCGGCGAGGGTGCGGTTGTTCTCGTCGACGACCTGGAAGGTGAGCTTGAGGTGGTCGGGGACGGCGTCGAGCTGCCAGTCCTCGCGGTGCACGGTGACGCCGGTGAGGGCTTTGAGCTCGCGTTCGACCCCGGCGAGCAGGCTCGTGTCGGCGGGGTTGATGCGGGCGAGGACGGCGGTGGCGACGTCGGGGACGGGCACGAAGTTGCGGCGGATCTGCTTGGGCAGTGACCGGATGAGGGCGACGACGAGGTCGTGGCGCAGGCCGGGGATCTGCCAGGAGAACGCGTCGTCGTCCAGGGTGGTGAGCGCCGGGAGCGGCAGCTGGACGGTAACACCGTCGTTCTTCGTGCCGGGTTCGAAGTGGTAGCTCAGCGGCAGGGTCAGCTCGCCCTGGCGCCACTGGTCGGGGTAGGCCTCGGGGCGGACGTCGGCGCGGTCGTTGACCAGCATGTCCTTGGTGAAGGTGAGGAGGTTCTTGTCCTTCTGCTTCTTCCACCAGGTGTCGAAGTGCCGCGCGGAGACCACGTCCTGGCCGACGCGTTTGTCGTAGAAGTCGTAGAGGGTTTCCTCGTCGACGACGATGTCGCGGCGCCGCGCCCGGTTCTCGAGCTCCCCGACCTCCTCCAGCAGGGCGCGGTTGGTGTGGAAGAACCGGTGGTGGGTGGTCCACTCCCCCTGTACGAGTGCGTGGCGCAGGAACAGCTCACGCGACAGCCCGGGGTCGATGCGGCCGTAGTTGACCTTGCGGCCGGCGACGATCGGCACACCGTAGAGGGTGACCTTCTCCAGGGCGACGACGCTGCCGCGTTTGGTCTCCCAGTGCGGTTCGGAGTACTGGCGTTTGACGACGTGCTCGCCGAGGCGTTCGGCCCACTCGGGTTCGATCTTGGCGACGATGCGGCCCCACAGGCGGCTGGTCTCGACGAGCTCGGCGGCCATCACCCATTGCGGTGGTTTCTTCGCCAGCGCGCTGCCGGGGAAGATCGCGAACTTGGCGTTGCGGGCGCCGAGGAACTCGGTCAGCGGCCGGCGTTTCTCGTTCGGGGCCTGCTTTTTGAGGACGTCTTTGACGCCGATGTGGCTGAGCAGCCCGGAGAGCAGCGCGATGTGGATGTTGCGCGGGTCGCCGGGGGTGTCGTTGAGGGTCATGCCGATCTGCTTGGCGACCTGGCGCAGCTGCAGGTAGATGTCCTGCCACTCGCGCACGCGCAGGTAGTTGAGGAACTCGGCCTTGCAGAGCTTGCGGAACTGGTTGCCGCTGAGCTCTTTCTGCTTGTCCTTGAGGTACTGCCACAGGGTGAGGAACGTGACGAAGTCGGATTCCTTGTCGACGAACCTGGCGTGCTGCTGCGTGGCGGCGTCCTGCTGGTCGGCGGGCCGTTCGCGGGGGTCCTGGATGGACAGCGCGGCGGCGATGATCATGACCTCTTTGAGGCAGCCGGTGGTGTCGGCCTCCAGGACCATGCGGCCGAGGCGGGGGTCGACGGGCAGCTGGGCGAGCTTGCGGCCGGTGGGGGTGAGCGTCTGCTCCCCCGCGGCCTTGCGGTCGGCGCTGATGGCGCCGAGCTCCTGGAGCAGGCCGATGCCGTCGTTGATGTTGCGGCTGTCGGGCGGGTCGATGAACGGGAACCTGGCGACGTCGCCGAGGCCGATGTTGGTCATCTGCAGGATGACGCTGGCGAGGTTGGTGCGCAGGATCTCCGCGTCGGTGAACTCCGGACGGGCCTCGAAGTCCTCCTCGGAGTACAGGCGGATGCAGATGCCTTCGCTGACGCGGCCGCAGCGGCCCTTGCGCTGGTTCGCACTCGCCTGGCTGATGGGTTCGATGGGCAGGCGCTGGACCTTGAGGCGGTGGCTGTAGCGGGAGATGCGCGCGTTGCCGGGGTCGACGACGTACTTGATGCCCGGCACGGTGAGGCTGGTCTCGGCGACGTTGGTGGCGAGCACGATCCGGCGGCCGGTGTGGCGCTGGAAGACGCGGTGCTGCTCACCGACGCTGAGCCGCGCGTACAACGGCAGGATCTCGGTGTTCTTCAGGTCTTCGGCTTTGAGGGCGTCGGCGGTGTCGCGGATCTCGCGTTCGCCGGAGAGGAACACCAGGACGTCGCCGGGGCCTTCGGCCTGCAGCTCGTGGACGGCGTTGATGATGCCCTGGGTCTGGTCGTCGTCCTCCTCCAGCGGCCGGTAGCGGGTCTCGACGGGGTAGGTGCGGCCGGAGACCTCGATGACGGGCGCGTCGTCGAAGTGCGCGCTGAACCGCTGCGGGTCGATCGTCGCGGACGTGATGACGATCTTCAGGTCCGGTCGCCGCGGCAGCAGCTGCTTGAGGTAGCCGAGCAGGAAGTCGACGTTGAGGCTGCGTTCGTGGGCCTCGTCGATGATGATCGTGTCGTAGCGCGACAGCGTGCGGTCGGTCTGGATCTCGGCGAGCAGGATGCCGTCGGTCATGAGCTTGACCAGCGTGTCCTCGCCGGACTGGTCGGTGAACCGCACCTTGTACCCGACCGTGTCCCCGAGCTTGGTGCCCAGCTCCTCGGCGACCCGTTCGGCGACGGTGCGCGCGGCGATGCGGCGGGGCTGGGTGTGCCCGATCTGCCCGGTGATCCCCCGCCCGAGCTCCAGGCAGATCTTCGGCAGCTGGGTCGTCTTGCCGGACCCGGTCTCCCCGGCGACGATCACGACCTGGTGGCGCGCGATCAGCTCTTTGATCTCGTCCTTGTGCTGGCTGACCGGCAGCTCGTCGGGATAGCTGATCTTCGGGACGGACTCCCTGCGCAGCGCGACCTTGAGCGCGGCCTCGTCGATGAGGCCGGCGATCTCCTCTGTGATCTTGCGGCGCGCCATCGGGTCTTTGACCTTGCGTGCGCCGTCGAGGCGCCTGGCGAGCCGGCGTTGATCACGCGGCATGAGCTCGGGCAGGCGTTTGTGCAGTTCAGCGAGCGGGGTGTCCATTTGGGTTCAAGGATAGTCAGGAGGGTGCGGATCGCTCGCGTCAATAACCGGTGGTCTCGCTCACCAGCGGTTTCCCCGGCTTCGCCGGCACGGGCGAGAACGGCTCCCTGACGGACCGGTTCGGTCCGCCTCGCCCACCCGCGCCCTGCGACCTTCGTCCCGTCCCGGCCGCCCCGAACCGCCCGTTCCGTCCTCTTTGGTACGCCTGACCTGCGGCGATCGGAAATTGTCAGACCTCGTCGCTAGCGTGCTCGGCATGGACCTGAACGCGTTCTGGGCCCTGCTCGACCGGTCCGCCTCGCAGACCGCCGACCAGGACGCCCGCCTGGAGTGGCTGACCGCCTCCCTGGCGTCGTTGCCGCCGGCGGAGATCGCCGGCTTCGCGCTGCGCGTGGACGAGCTGCGCCGCCGGGTGGACACGTGGGGGCACTGGCACGCCGCGGACCTGATCTGCGCGGGTCTGTGCTCGGACGACGGGTTCTTCTACTTCCAGGCGTGGCTGATCGGGCTGGGGCGCGAGACGTTCGAGGCGGTGGCGGCCGATCCGGACGCCCTGGCCGAGGTGCCGCACGTGCGGCACCTCGCCGCTTCGGGTGGTGTTCACGCGTGGCCGGATGACGAGTGGCCGGACTGGGAAGGTCTCGACCACGTGGCCTCCGAGGCGCTGTCGGGTGAGCCGGGCTCGGCTGAGCTGCAGGAGCTCCTCGGCGACCACGAGCTGCTGGTCTCGCCGGAGCCGTCCGGAGAGCACTGGGACTTCGCGGACCCGCGGGAGATCGGCCGGCGGGTGCCGCGGTTGGGTGTGTTGTTCGGGAAGGTGGCGTGATGGACGTCCCGTTCGATCTGGTGGTGTGGCGGGCGCCGGGCCCGGAGTCGTTCGCGGAGGCGGCGGCGCGGTACGCGGAGCTGCGGGCGTCGCCGTTGGGGGCGTTCGAGCCGCGGGTGGCGGCGTTCGTGCGGGAGCTGAAGCAGACCTCGCCGGACCCACCCGACCCACAGACCGGGCCAGCCGGGCAGACCGGGCCGGCCGGGCAGACTGCGCTGGCCGGGTGGACTGCGCTGCCCCGGCACAGTCCACCCGGCTCGCGGACGTCGCCGGATCAACGAACCGCGTCGCTCTCTCAGAGTGCGTCGGACACCCGCACCGCGCCGGCTTCCGGAAGCGCGCCGGACACGCGGTCTTCGGCGGTTCTTCCAGCTGCGCCGGACACGCGGTTGTCGGCGCAGCTGCTGGGCACGCCGGGCTCGCGGTCTTCAGCGGCTGTCCCAGGGGCGCCCGGTTCGCGGTCCTCGGCGGTTCTTCCAAGCGCGTCGGACACGCGGGCCGCGCCGGATCCTCGAAGCGTTCCGGATGCGCGTCCCCCGGTGCACGTGCCGTCGTGGGACGAGGCGCTGACGGTGGCGACGGACGCGGTGATCGTGCACGTGGTGTGGCCGCAGTGGCGCCGGGTGGTGGACCTGGTGTCGTTGCTGGCGGCCAAGCACGGTCTGGTGTGTTACGAGCCGGCGCGCCAGGCGGCGATGTCCTGACGCAGCGAGTCCCGCAGATCGTCGGGTGCGAAGGAGGCGTCGACGGCGGCGAGGGCGAAGCAGGCCATGCGGTCGTCGGTGTAGCCGAAGGTCGATCGCACCAGTGAGTACTCCTCGGCCAGGCCGATGCCGGTCGCGGAGGGGATGTCGGTGTTGATCGTGACGGTCAGGCCGGCGTCGAGGAGTTTCGGCAGCGGGTGGGAGGAGAGCGATTCGACCAGTCCCAACGCGACGTTGGACGACGGACACACTTCCAGTGGGACGGCGCGGTCACGCAGCAGGGCGACGACGGACGGGTCGTCGAGTGCGCGGATGCCGTGTCCGATGCGGTCGGCCTGTCCGAGGGTGACGGCTTCGGCGATGCTCGGTGCTCCGCAGGTTTCTCCTGCGTGGTGCACGAGTCCGATGCCGGCTTCTCGGGCGGCGCGGAAGACGGTGGCGAACGGGGTGAGGGGGTGGTCCTCCGCTCCGGCGACGCCGATCGCGACGACCTGCGGGTGCTCGACGGCGAGTCGGAGCGAGTCTTCGAACCGCTGCGGTGACCTCTTCCTGGGGTGGTCCACGATCACACGGCATTCGATGCCGTGGGCGGTCTGTCCTGCGGCGAGCCCGGCGAGTACCGCTCCGAGCGGCATGTCCGGATCACCGAGTCGTTCTCCGTGGGCTGCCGCGGTGAACGTGACCTCGGCGTAGCGGGTCCCCTGCGCTGCTTCCTCGGCGCAGAACTCGTAGGCGATCCGGTGGAAGTCGCCGGGCTCCCGCAGGCAGTCCCGTACGGCGCCGTTGTGCACGGCGAACGGGCCGAAGCCGTCGAAGGTTCCGGTGGTGTGGGCGGGGACCTCGACGCCGTGGCGGTCCGCGAGCTCGGCGAGGGTGCCGGGTCGTACGGTGCTTTCCAGGTGCACGTGCAGGTGTGCTTTGGGCAACGTCACAAGATCACGCATGGGTGTGACCCTAGGGACCACCGCCGGTGCCGCGCCTGCCCATTTCCGCACCCGCCCATCTCCAGGTACGGGGGTGAGGTTCAGGTCGCGCGGTCAGGGGGCAAATGCGCGCGACGACGGTGGTGGGTGGCCGCTAGTTTGCTGCGCATGTCTGATGTTGTGCGGGCGCGCCACGGCGTGACGGTCCTGATGTGCTCCCCCACCGGTGCGGTGATCGGTGACGAGCAGTCCGCTGTGGACCTGATCGGCACCCTGTGGGGTCAGGACGTCGCGTGGATCGTGGTGCCGGCGCAGCGGCTGGCGGAGGACTTCTTCCGGCTGCGCACGCGGGTGGCGGGCGCGGTGGTGCAGAAGTTCCAGCAGTACGGCTTCGGTGTCGCGGTCGTCGGTGACATCAGCGCGTACGTGGAGCGGAGCACGGCGTTGCGTGATTTCGTCTACGAGTCGAACCAGGGCCGGCAGTTGTGGTTCGTGGCGGACGAGGCGGAGCTGGACGAGCGGTTCGCGGCGTTGGCCGCCCGCACCTGACCTCGGCGCAAGCCCGTCAAAAGGCGCTGTTGCCAGTGATGTGCAGCACCTAGGGTCGGGTGATGGAGATCCGTCGCTCGCTGTCGTTGCACGCGTCCCCGCGCCGTTCACCGTTCGAGATGGTGCGGCGTCTGCAGGAGAGCGGGCGGATCCGCCCGGACACCGCGCCGGAGGACCCGGTGCGGGAGCTGGAGGAGCGGGTCGCGGGGCTGCTGGGCAAGCCGAAGGCGTTGTTCTTCCCGTCGGGCACGATGGCGCAGCAGACGGCGCTGCGGGTGCACGCGGAGAGAACGGGCCGGCACGCGTTCGCCGGGCATCCGCAGTCGCATCTGCAGGTGTGGGAGAACCAGGGGTACAGCGCGGTGCACGGGTTGCGGTTCCACCCGGTGGGTGACCGCAACGAGCTGCTGACGCTGGGAGACCTGGGAGCGGTCGGTGAGCCGTTGGCGGCGGTGGTGTGGGAGCTGCCGCAGCGTGACATCGGCGGCCAGCTGCCGGACTTCGCGGACCTGCAGGCGCAGACGCAGTGGGCGCGTGGAAGGGGTGCGGCGGCACATTGTGACGGGGCGCGGTTGTGGGAGGCGCAGACCGGGTACGACGCGTCACTGGCGGAGATCGCGGCGTTGTTCGACACCGTGTACGTGTCGCTCTACAAAGGACTGGAGGGCACGCGGGGCGCGGTGCTGGCCGGTGACGCGGAGACGGTCGGGCACGCGGCGGTGTGGCGGCGCCGGCTGGGCGGGGCGGTCGTGGACGCGTGGCCGTTGGCGGTGTTCGCGTTGATGGGGCTCGACGAGGTGCTGCCGCGGATGGCGGAGTTCCGCGACCACGCGCGGGCGTTGGCGGCGGCGATCAACGCCGACGGGTTCGCGCACACGGTGCCGCAGGTGCCGTCGACGCCGATGTTCCACGTCCACCTGCCGATGTCGCCGCGGGACGCGCAGCGGGCGGCGGACAGCGTGGTGCAGGAGACGGGGACGAAGCTCTTCCTCTACACGCGGTCGAATCCGGATCCGGGGCGCTGCAGCTTCGAGGGGGGTGGGGATCGGGGCGGTGGAGCTCTCGCCGCGGGAGGTGGCGGAGTTGATCAGAGGGCTACCATCGCGGGTGTGAGCCTGCCGGAGCCGGTCCAGAGCGCGCTGGTGCGGGTGTCGCACTCGGTGCTGGTGGACGCGCAGGCGCTGGCGGCGGTGCGGGCGCGGTTCGACGACGAGCAGGCGGCGTCGCTGGCGACGTACCTGCGCGCCGCCCAGTCCACGAACACGGTGCGGGCCTACCGGTCGGACTGGATCGGGTGGGCGGGGTGGTGTGCGGCGGAGGGCAGGCAGGCGTTGCCGGCGGATCCGCTGGACGTGGCGGTCTACCTGGCCGCGGCGGCGGACACGGTGAAGCCGGACGGGTCGGCGGCGTTCGGGGCCTCGACGCTGGAGCGCAAGTCGGCGGCGATCTCGGCGGTGCACGCGGCGAACGGGTTGCCGAGTCCGACGCGCAGTGACGTGGTGCGGCTGACGTTGCGCGGTATCCGCCGTTCCCGCAAGGCGCAGCCCCGGCGCAAACGCCCGGTGCTGCTGGACACGCTGGAAGCGCTGCTGGCCGAACGCCCGCAGGAGGGGCCGGCGCGCGCACGGGACGCGGTGCTGCTGCTGGTGGGGTTCGCGGGGGCGTTGCGGCGCAGTGAGCTGGCGGCGATCGAGTTCGAGGACGTGACGGTGGACGTGGATCCGCGCACGCACGAGCCGTTGTTGCTGATCGCCCTGGGGACGACGAAGACGGACCAGACGGGCCGTCACCAGCAGACGGTGGTGCTGCCGCGCGGCAGCCGGCGGCCGACGTGCCCGGTGTGCGCGTTCGCGGACTGGGCGGACGTGCTCGACGGGCGTGAGCCGGTGGAGTCGGGGTTGCACCGCTGTCACGGCTACCAGGGCACCGGGCGGACCGGGGCGGTGTTCCCGGTGATCAACCGGCACGGCGGCATCGGCTCCAAGGCGATGTCGGGGCGTGCGGTGGCGGAGCTGGTGAAGCGGTACGCGGTGAGGGCGGGGCTGGACCCGGAGCTGTTCGGCGGGCATTCGCTGCGGGCGGGGTTCGCGACGCAGGCGGCGCTGGGCGGGGCGAGCGACCGGGAGATCATGCGGCAGGGCCGGTGGACGAACCCGCGCATGGTGCACCGCTACATCCGCACGGCGAACCCGCTTGAAGACAACGCGGTCACCCGCCTCGGCCTGTGAATTCGTGACCCAGGTCTCAGAGCACTGCGTTAACTGTAAACAAGATCCCTGCGGTGGGGCTACGTCGGACAGCGCAGTGCGCTGAACCGGACGGGCGAGCGCCGCTGTCTGTTTCCGCGCTGTTTCCATAGCGGTTGAGCTGCCGTTTTGTCCCACCATGCGGACGGAAGCGGATGTCGTGACCAGCGGAGCAGCTCAGTTTGTGAAGCGATCTCGGATCTTGGGAGTTGCTGGATCCATGCACTCTGCGCAATACGATCACCACGCCCGGTCATCGACGACGGCCGGGCTGTTCCACGGTTCACCGGCACCGTGAACGTCGAGCGAGGACCCGCCGCCAGGAAGACCGGGGCCCGGACCGCACCCCCTGCACGGTCCGGGCCCCGGCGCACGTCCCGAAGGTGCACCTGACAGGTGCAGGCACAACACGCAGATCGGCGCCACGATGGTGTGGTGATCACGACCGACCTCGGCGACTTCCTGCGCAGCCGCCGCGAACGCCTCACCCCCGCCGACGCCGGCCTCCCACCCGGCCACACCCACCGCCGCGTCCCCGGTCTGCGCCGCGAAGAGCTCGCCGAGCTGGCCGGCGTCAGCGTCGGCTACTACACCCGCCTCGAACAGGGCGTCAGCACCAGCGCCTCCACCGCCGTCCTCGACGCGCTGGCCACCGCGCTGCGGCTCGACCCGGCCGAGCACGGCCACCTGCGGCTGCTGGCTCCCACCCGCACCCGCCGCACCCCGTGCCCGCCGAACCAGGCCACGCCCCGAGATCCGCGACCTGCTCGCCGCACTGCCCACGACGGCGGCGGTGCTGCTGGACCACCGCGCCGACGTGCTCGCCTGGAACCCGCTCGGGCACGCCCTGCTCGCCGGCCACCTCGACCCGCACGCACCCGAGCAGCGGCACCGGCCCAACATCGCCCGCATGCTGTTCCTCGACCCGCAGCAACACATCGGGCAGCTGACCGCGCGGAGCCGCGAGTTCGCCCGCATGTGGGCGCGCAAACCGGTGCGGACCTGCTCGCACTACGTCCGCGAGCTCGACCACCCGGTCGTGGGCCGGGTGACGCTGGCGAACGAGACCGTCAGCCTGCCCGACGACGACCAGCAGCTGGGCCTGTTCTACGCCCGCCCCGGCACCGCGGACGCCGACGCCCTCACCCTGCTCGCCCGGGAGACCACCCGATGAGGGCACTCGTCGTGGGCACCGGCACCCTCGGAACACCCCTGGTCACCGCGTTGCGCACGCGCGGCCACGAGGTCGTCACCGCCGCCCGCACCACCGGTGACGTCCACGTCGATCTCACCGATCCGGCGACGATCGCGGCGATGTACCGCCAGGTCGGGAAGGTGGACGCGGTGGTGTGCGTCGCGGCGCACGGGGCACTCGACGAGTTCGCCACGCTGACGTCGGAGTCGATGCGGAAGAACATGCGCGCGAAGCTGTTCGGTCAGATCGACCTCGTGCTGACCGGGCAGCACCACTGCGCCGACGGTGCGTCGTTCACCCTGACCTCGGGCATCTTCGCCGACCGGCCCACGCGCGGTGTCACCGGCGGCGGTGTCATCAGCGGAGCCCTGCACAGCTTCGTGCTCTCCGCGGCGATCGAGCTGCCCAGGAGAATGCGGGTCAACGTCGTGAGCCCCGGCATGATCGGCCACACCTTCGCCGCACGCTTCCCGCAGCTGCGGCCGATACCGGTGGACGAGGTCGTGCCGCACTACCTCGACTGCGTCCACCACGGCACCGGCCGCATCGTCCGCGTCTACTGAGGCTCCAGGTCGGTGGCGGCCAGGAACGACCCGTCCATGTGAAACGGCACCGACTGGTGCTCGTGCGTCACCCACCACCGCCCATCACGCCGTTGCAACCCCACGGTCGTGCGCATCCACATGGAGAACCCCTCGGGGTAGCCGACCGGGACCGCCGCGAGCCGCGCCAGACCGTGCGCGAACGCCACGTCCCCGGACACGACGACCTGCAGGTCGCGGTGCTCCAGCGTGATCGGACCGGTGAACCCGGCCATCCACCCCGCCAGCGCCTCCGGGTCACGCGCGTCCAGGCCGGTGTTGCGCAGCGGCGGCGCCAGCGTGCACGTCACCGCGTCCTGCGCATACCGCGCCACGATGCGTTCCGGGGAACGCAGCCGCATGCCCTGCTCGTGCTCGGTGAACAGCTCGCGGATCGCGGTCTCGTCCTGCACCAGTGTCGAAGTCATCTCACAAACCTCCGTCTCGGCTGACACACCGGTGTCGAGACATGGCCCGCGGTTTCGACATGGCGGTGAGAAGATCTTTCGCCGAGCCAGCCGAGTGGAGGCCGGAAGTGAAGTACCTGATCCTGATCTACAGCAACCCCAAGTCGCGGGCGGCGTGGGAGAAGCTGACCGAGGAGCAGCAAATGCAGTTCGGGAAGGCGCACTACGACCTCTCCGACAAGCTGCGCGCCTCCGGTGAGCTCATCGTCAGCGAGGGCCTGCCGGGACCGGAGACCGGCAAGGGCGTGAGCATCCGGGGCGGCGAGGTCGTGGTGACCGACGGGCCGTTCGCGGAGGCCAAGGAGTACCTGGCCGGGTTCTACCTGGTCGAAGCCGACACGATCGACCAGGTCATCGCCCACGCGGCCACGTTGCCCGACGCCCACAACGACGGCATCGAGGTCCGCCCGGTGTGGGACATGTCGATGCTGGACGACATGTGACCGGCACGCCGGTCGAGGGCCTGCTGCGTGAGCTCGCGCCGCAGGTCCTCGGCGTGCTGGTGCGCCGCCACGGCCAGTTCGACGTGTGCGAGGACGCGGTGCAGGAGGCGTTGCTGCAGGCCGCCCAGCAGTGGCCGGCCGACGGGGTGCCGGACAACCCCCAGGGCTGGCTCATCACCGCCGCCAGCCGCCGCTGGATCGAGCAGTACCGCTCCGACGTGGCACGGCGGGCCCGGGAGGACAAGGTCGTCGCCCTGACCCCACCACCGGCGGATCCGGTGCCCGCACGGGACGACACGCTGACGATCCTCGCGCTGTGCTGCCACGACAGCCTCACCACGGCCTCGCAGATCGCCCTGACCCTGCGGGCGGTGGGTGGCCTGACCACGGCGGAGATCGCCAGGGCGTTCCTGGTGCCCGAGACCACCGTCGCGCAGCGGATCAGCCGGGCGAAGCAGAAGATCAAACAGGCCGGGGCCAAGTTCCGCCCGCCGACCGACCTCACCGCCGTGCTGCACGTGCTCTACCTGATCTTCACCGAAGGCTCCACCGCCAGCTCCGGCGACGACCTCGTCCGCGTCGACCTCACCGCCGAGGCGATCCGCCTCACCCGCCAGCTGCACCGCCGCCGCCCCGACGACGGCGAACTCGCCGGACTGCTCGCGTTGATGCTGCTCACCGACGCCCGCCGCCCCGCCCGCACCACCGACCACGGCGCCCTGGTCCCGCTGGCCGACCAGGACCGCAGCCTCTGGGACACCGACGCCATCGAGGAGGGCACCCGGCTCATCCACAACGCCCTGCGAACCACCCAGATCGGCCCCTACCAGCTGCAAGCCGCCATCGCCGCCGTGCACGCCGACGCGAAAACCGCGGACGACACCGACTGGCCGGAAATCCTCGGCCTCTACGAGCTGCTCACCGCACTGGCACCCGGCCCGATGGTCGCCCTCAACCGCATCGTCGCCGTCGCCATGGTCCACGGCCCCGACCAGGCCCTGACCGAACTGTCCGCACTGGACCTCGACCACTACCGCGTCCACGCCGTCCGCGCCCACCTGCTCGACCTGCGCGGCAACCACGAACACGCACGCGAGGAGTACGAGAAAGCCGCCCGGCTGACGCTGAACGCCCAGGAACAGCGTTACCTCAGGTCCCGGTCGCGCCACCCACGGTAGCGTCCGACGACGGCTCCTCCTGCGGCGGCGCCTTCGGCACCACACCCGCCAGATCCCCGCCGTTGTCGTTCACCCGCAACACGAACGGCCGCGTCTGCGTGTACTGCACCACCGACACCGAACACGGGTCCACCACAATCCGCTGAAACCCGTCCAGATGCACACCCAGCGCATCCGCCAGCACCGACTTGATCACATCACCGTGCGAGCACAACACCCACACCGCACCCGGACCGTGCTCCTCCGTGATCCGCGCATCATGCGCACGCACAGCGGCAACCGCACGCGCCTGCACGTGCGCCAACCCCTCACCCTCGGGGAACACCGCCGCCGACGGGTGCTGCTGCACCACCGTCCACAACGGCTCGTTCAACAGGTCCTTCAGCGCCTTGCCGGTCCACGCCCCGTAATCCACTTCGGACACGTCCGGCTCCGCGACCGCCTCCAGCTCCCGGTCCGCCAGCAACGGCGCCAGCGTCTCCTCACACCGCTGCAACGGCGACGACACCACCGCCGCCACCGGAACGTCCCTCAACCGCGCGACGAGAGCCGCGGCCTGCGCCTGCCCCCGCTCGTCCAAACCCACACCCAACATCCTCCCGGCGAGCACACCGGAACCGTTGGCGGTCGAACGAGCATGTCGAAGCAGGATCACCGTGGCCACGGCACCCACCTTAGATCGGCTGGATCAACCCCATCGACAGCAGCCCCATCAGCACCAGACCCAGCATCAGCCGATACCACACAAACGCCGAGTAGGAGTGCTTCGAAACGTACTTCAACAACCACGCGATCGTCGCGTACCCCACGACGAACGAGATCACCGTCGCCACGACCATCTGCGGAATCGACGCCTGCACACCCGAACCCGACCGCTCCAGCACATCCGGAATCGAGAACAACCCCGCCCCGAACACCGCCGGAATCGCCAGCAGGAACGAATACCGCGCCGCCGCCTCCCGCGTCAGACCCAGGAACAACCCCGCCGTCAACGTGCCACCCGACCGCGACACACCCGGAATCAACGCCAGCGCCTGCGCCAACCCCATCCCGATCGCATCCTTCATCCGCAACTCGTCACGCTGCTGCTTCGCCAGGTGGTCCGCCAACCCCAGCAGCAGACCGAACACCACCAGCATCGTCGCCGTGATCCACAGGTTCCGCGCCGACGTCCGGATCTCGTCCTTCAGCAGATAACCCAGAACCGAGATCGGCACCGAACCGATGATCACATACCAGGCCAGCCGGTAGTCCCTCTCCTTGCGCGCCTCGGCGTTGAACAAGCCGCGGAACCAGGCGGAGATGAACCGCCCGATGTCCTTGGCGAAGTAGATCAGCACCGCCACCTCGGTCCCCAACTGGATGACCGCCGTGAACGAAGCGCCCGCGTCGTTGCCGAAGAACAGCGTCGACGTGATGCGCAGGTGCGCACTGCTGGAAATCGGCAGGAATTCCGTCAGTCCTTGGACCAGTCCGAGGACCAGAGCCTGCAACCAGCTCAACTACCCACTCCTGCCAGATCCAAAGCCTCGGCCGCGGTGCGAAGGCCCGCGATCCCCTGCTCCAGATCTTGCAGCATCGGCGAAACGGACAGCGTGGTGACCCCCGCGCCAGCAAGCGCCCGCATCTTGTCTGCTATGCGCTCCTTCGGCCCCAGCAACGACGTCGCGTCCAGGAACTCCAACGGGATCGCCGCCATCGCACCCGAGTAGTCACGGGCCAGGTACTTCTCCTGGATCTCCTCCGCCTCAGCCGGGAAACCCATCCGCACCATCAGGTTGTTGTAGAAGTTCTGCTTGCGACTGCCCATCCCACCCACGTACAACGCCGTGTACGCCCGAACCGGATCAGCACACGCCTTCCAGTCATCCCCCACGATCAACGGCACCGTCGGCACGACGTCGAAACCGTCCATCGACTTGCCGGCCTTCTCCCGGCCCGCCTTCACACTCGCAAGCGACTCCGCGGAGAACTCCGGCGAGAAGAAGATCGCCAGCCACCCGTCCGCGATCTCCCCCGTCAGCTCCAGGTTCTTCGGCCCCACCGCCGCCAGGTAGATCGGGATCTGCTCACGGACGGGGTGCACCGTCAACTGCAACGCCTTACCGGGCCCATCAGGCAAGGGCAGCGTGTAGTGCTCACCCTCAAAACGCAGCTTCTCCCGCGTCAACGCACGCCGCACGATCTCCACGTACTCACGCGTCCGCGCCAACGGCTTGTCGAACCGCACACCGTGCCACCCCTCCGACACCTGCGGCCCCGACACCCCCAGCCCCATCCGGAACCGGCCACCCGACAACGTGTCCAAAGTGGCCGCCGTCATCGCCGCCATCGCAGGCGTCCGCGCCGGGATCTGGAAGATCGCACTACCGACGTCGATGCGTTCGGTCTGCGCAGCCACCCACGCCAGCACCGTCGGCGCATCGGAACCGTAGGCCTCCGCGGCCCACACCACCGAAAAGCCGAGCCGGTCGGCCTCCTTGGCCAGCTCAAGGTTCGCAGCGTCGTTGCCGGCGCCCCAGTATCCGAGGTTCAGTCCGAGCTTCACGCAGCGAGACCCTACCGGTCAGTAACACCGATTGCCAGGCTCACACGATGATCACCCCTTAGCATCGCGCACGTGGAACAGCGACACCTCGGCCGCAGCGGCCTCCGCGTCTCCCGCCTCGGACTGGGCACGATGACATGGGGCCGCGACACCGACCCGGACGAGGCCGCCACCCAACTCATGGCCTTCACCGACGCCGGCGGCACCCTCGTCGACACCGCCGACGTCTACACCGACGGCGAATCCGAACGCATCCTCAGGACCCTCCTCGGCGAAATCGTCCCCCGCGACGAACTCGTCATCGCCACCAAAGCCGTCGCCCGCCGCACCGAAGGCCCCTTCGGCGGCGGCGCCTCCCGCGGCGCCCTGCTCACCGCACTCGACGGCTCCCTGCGCCGCATCGGCGTCGACCACATCGACCTCTGGCAACTCCACGCCTGGGACACGACCGTCCCCGTCGAAGAAACCCTGTCCGCGATGGACACCGCCATCACCGCCGGCAAAGTCCGCTACGCCGGCATCTCCAACTACAGCGGCTGGCAACTCGCCACCGCCGCCATGACCCCCACCACCTACCCGCTGATCTCCACCCAGCACGAGTACTCCCTGCTCGAACGCGGCATCGAACGCGAAGTCGTCCCCGCCGCCCAGCACCACGGCCTCGGACTCCTCCCCTGGGCACCCCTCGGCCGCGGCGTGCTCACCGGCAAATACCGCAACGGCACCCCACCGGACTCCCGCGGCGCCTCCCCCCACTTCGCCGGCTACGTCGAACAACACCGCACCGACCGCGCCGCACGCATCGTCCAAGCCGTCAGCACCGCCGCCGAAGGACTCGGCACCTCCGCGTTGTGCGTCGCCCTGGCATGGGTCCGCGACCGGCCCGGCGTCGTCGCCCCCGTCGTCGGCGCCCGCGACACCAACCAGCTCATCGCCTCACTCGACGTCGAAGCACTCACCCTCCCGCCCGCCATCCGCGCGGCACTGGACGACGTGAGCGCCATCGAGCTCTCCTACCCCGAACGCCCGATGCCCTGACCAGCGCAAACGCTACCTCTTTGTCCTTGGTTGCTTTTGGGGACCGTTAGTCGTCGTGCTTAGTGCAACTGGTCGGTATTTAATTTTGGTCTACACTGAAATAATCATGAACATAGAACCGGATCCTCCGAACGAGTTTCACCCCACCCCCTTGCGTGACCTTCACGAGCCCTCCAGGCATCCTGGAAGACCACGCAGAACCACGGAGGAACGACTTGCACCGGCTCGCAGCTCTGATCTTGACCACCGCGGCGCTGCTCGCAGCGTGCGGACAGAGCGACAAGTCCCAGGACCCGCTGCAGGTCGCCGAAACCCTCGAGGCCGCCAAGCCCGCCCTCTCCCCCGCCCAGAACACCGACCTCAAGGGCGACATCACGCCCGGCGGCACGTTCACCGAGGGCGACACCACCCGCAGGTACGAGGTCAACGGCCGCCAGGTCGAGCTCGACCGGCTGCGCAGCGCGGTGTTCGAGATGACCACCGACGACAAGGGCTCCCCCACCCGCGGCCCCGGCCTGCGCGCTGGCGAAGGAGCCACCAACGCCGTCGCCGACCGCTTCGGCCGCCTGCTCGTCGTCGACACCCGCGGCGGCGAGTTCATCGCGTTCTCGATCGACCCGCTGATCATGCGCCAGCGCTACCCCCTGCCCGGCGCGCCCTACGGCATCGCCTACGACGCCAAGCGCGACATCGCGTGGATCACGCTCACCGAGCGCAACGAGGTCGTCGGACTCAACGTCGCCGCTGGCGAACCGTCCGAGAAGCACCGGTTCGCCACCGTGCGCCAGCCCAACACGGTCAGCGTCGACCAGGAGACCGGACGCGTCACCGTCACGTCCGGCGACAACGGAGGGATACAGGTGATCTCGCCATGGACGAAGGGGTGATCGACGGGGACTGGGAGTACCGGCCGCTGCGCCTGCCGCCCGGCATCTCTCGCCGCACCGCGACCACGCAGCTGGCCATCCACGCCGAGTTCGCGGGCTGGGAGCTCTCCCGCACGCTGCTCTACGGCGACGGCTCCCGCAAGATCTGGCTGCGCCGCAAACGCGTCCCCGGCGTCCTGCCCGGACTCATCACGTAGCCGCTCATCACACGACCACACCCGAGCCGAACGCGAACGCACTCGCCTCGCACTCGGCGATGAAGTCCGCCGGAAAGCCCCGCTCGAACGGGGCCGCCGCCTCCAGGCGCGCGACCGCTTCCGGCGGCAACACCACCCCCAGCCCCGCCACCGCATCGGCGACCTGCTCCGGCGTGCGCATCCCCACCAACGGCAACACCCCCTGCTGCCGCACCCACGCCAACGCCACCTGCGCCGCCGTGCACCCCATCTCCGCGGCGACCCGGTGCACCTCCTCCCGCACCGCCCGCTCCCCCGCGGACAAGCTCGCCAGATCCACCCGCGTCTCACCGGCCAGCATCCCGCCCCCGAGCGGAGCCCACGCCGCCACACTGAGCTGGAGCGCCTCTGCCATCGGCAACAGCTCCCGCTCCACATCCCGCCGCACCAGGCTGTACGGCACCTGCACCCCCGCGAACGGCGTCCACCCCCGCCACTCCGCCAAGGTGTTCGCCCGCGCCACGAACCACGACGGCGCATCCGACACCCCGACGTAGAGCACCTTCCCCGCCCGCACCACGTCGTCCAACGCCCGCATCGTCTCCTCCACCGGCGTCCGCCGATCCCACAGGTGCACCCACAACACGTCCACGTAGTCCGTCCGCAACCGCCGCAGACTCCGCTCCAACGACCCCACCAGGTTCTTCCGGTGGTTCCCACCCGCGTTCGGATCATCCGCGTCCCGCGACAACGTGTACTTCGTCGCCACCACGAACCGCTCCCGGCGCCCCAGCACCGCCCCCAGCACCTCCTCGCTCTCCCCGTACGCCGACGCGGTGTCCAGGAAGTTCCCACCCGCCTCCGCGTACGCATCGACCACCCGCCGCGCCTCCTCCTCCGTGCGCAGCGTCATGCACCCCAGCAACAGCTCCGAAACACGCAGCCCAGTCCGTCCGAACAGTCGGTATCGCATGATCGACAGCATCACCCGGCGCGGTGAACGTGAGGGAGACCGCGTCGGGGCCCCTCTACACTCGGTAGCCGTGCGGGTACAAATGGTCATCGGCTGGCTGCTCCGCGCCATCGCCAGCAGCCCTGTCATCGTGCTGCCCGCCTTCGCGCACACGCTCTTCCAGCCCTTGCACCGGGCCATCGGCTGGCTCGCCTGGCCAGCGCTGTTCATCGCGATCTACCTATTCGTGCGGCTGTGTGCCCTGCCCCTGTACCACTTCGGCGGCCACCTCGTCCTGGCCGCCAAACGACGCCTGGCTCGTTCCGCAGCCGAAGTCATGGCGCGCGATTCCCGGCCTCCTGTGCTCTACCTGCGGACGTTCCACAGCGACCACGCCGCCGGCCGCGTCTCCGTCCGGTATGCACCGACCCTCTACGGTCTCAACCTGCGAACCGAGGAAGAGAGCCTCGCCAGGGTCTTCGCCCGCTATGGCCCGCTGGTCGGACTCGGCGACCCGGCAGAGGACACCCTTCGCCCCGGTGCCGCTCGGATCCACTCCACAGACGAACGCTGGCAGGCTGACGTCATCGCCCTGATGGACCAGGCACGCTTGGTCATCCTGCGCATCGACTGCTGCAGCGACGCACTGCGCTGGGAACTGCGGGAATCCGTCACCCGGCTCGAACCACACCAGCTCCTCCTGCTGGTCCCCGCCGACTACACGACCTACCACCGGTTCTGCGACCAGATCAACGCCGAAGAACTGCTCCCCCACCCCCTCCCGCCGTTCACCCACGTCGCCGGCAACGTCCGCCTCTCCTTCATGGCCGTCATCTACTTCTGCGAGACCTGGACACCGCACCTCGCCACGATCAGCCTCTTCCACTCGAACGTCGAGAGAGACCTGGCCGCCGACCTCAAGCCGGTCTTCGCGCACCTCGACCGCGCCTAAACTCGCCACCGATGCCCGACAACGCCCTCGGCCGCTTCCTGCGCGCCCGCCGCGAAGCCACCGCCCCTGCACCCGAGACCCCCGGCCGCACCCCCGGCCTGCGCCGCGGCGAGCTCGCCGACCGGGCCGGCATCAGCGTCGAGTACCTCACCCGCCTCGAACGCGGCACCGACCGCTCCCCCTCCGGCCAGGTCCTCCTCGCCCTCGCCGACGCGCTTTCCCTCACCGCCGACGAACGCGTCCACCTCTACCGGCTCATCAAGGCCGACACCGCCTGCGCCCCACCGGCTCCGCAACCGCTGCGGCCCACCGTCCGCAAGATCCTCGACGCCCTCGACCCCACCCCCGCCTGCATCCTCACCCCGGCCGGCGACGTCATCGCCGCCACACCAGCGTTCCGCGCCATCGCCGGCACCGACGAACCCAACCTCGCCCGCTTCGCCTTCAGCCCCGAAGCCAAAGCCCACTACCCCGACTGGGACGCCATCGCCGACACCCGCGCCGCTGCCCTGCGGGCGGCCGCCGACCTCAACGACCACGCCGCCAACGCCCTCGCGTTCGAGCTCTCCCTCACCGCAGGCCACGCCTTCACCAGCCGCTACGACAAGGCCGCCACCCTCCCGCCCACCACCGGCGAGGAACGCTGGGGCGATCTCCTCCTGGCATATGAGGTCCTGCACCTGCCCGGCGAAGACGACTACCGGATGATGGTTTATTTCAGCCAACACTGAAGTAATCAAGACAAGCAAACTGACCGCTGATGACAGAATCCTGACCATGCCTCGCCCGGAACGACCTCTCGACCCCTTCGCCGGGCCCGTCGAACAGTTCGCGTTCGACCTGCGCAAGCTCCGCGAGAAGGCCGGCTCCCCCGGCTACCGCGAGCTCGGCCGCCTGAGCCACTACTCCCCCAGCACGCTCGCCGACGCCGCCCGCGGCCAGAAGCTGCCCAGCCTCGCCGTCACCCTCGCGTTCGTCCGCGCCTGCGGCGGCGACGAGGAGCAGTGGGAACGCCGCTGGCGCGAGATCGGCGAGACCATCACCGACGAACCCGCGGGCCACTCCCCCTACGTCGGGCTCAAGGCGTTCACCGAGCAGGACGCCGACCGGTTCTTCGGCCGCGAGAGGCTCGTCGCCAAGCTCCTGGCCAAGCTCGACGAGCACGACACCGTCCTCGTCGTCGGCGCGTCCGGCTCCGGCAAGTCCTCCCTGCTGCGCGCCGGCCTGCTCGCCCACCGCGACGGCGCGCTGATCACCCCCGCCACCCACGACACGCCGCCGGAGCACGACCTCCTCGTCGTCGACCAGTTCGAGGAGGTCTTCGCCCTCCCCCACCGCGACGAGTTCATCGCGAAGATCACCGCACGCACGCAGAAGACCGTCATCGGCATGCGAGCCGACTTCTACGGCCACTGCGCCCGCTACTCCGACCTCGCCAGGGCCGTCGAGAACGCCCAGGTCCTCGTCGGCCCCATGACCACCGACGAGCTGCGCAGGGCCATCACCCAGCCCGCCGTCGAGGTCGGCTGCGCGCTCGAGACCGGACTCGTCGCCCGCCTCGTCGCCGACGCCACCGGCGAACCCGGCGTCCTCCCCCACGTCAGCCACGCCCTGCTCGAGACCTGGCGGCGCAAACGCGGCAACACCCTCACCCTGAGCAGCTACCACGAGAGCGGCGGCATCGCCCGTGCCATCGCCAACACCGCGGAAACCGCCTACACAGGACTTGACGCGCACCAGCAAACCCAAGCGCGCCAGGTGTTCCTGCGCCTGGTCAACCCCGGCGACGGCACCGAGGACACCAAGCGCCGCGTCAAACGCACCGAGCTCGCCGCCGACGACGTCGTCGAACACCTCGCCACCGCACGCATCCTCACCGTCGACGACGACACCGTCGAAATAAGCCACGAAGCCGTCATCCAGGGCTGGCCCCGCCTGCGGGACTGGCTCGCCGAAGCACGCGACGACCTGCGGGTGCACCGCCGGCTCACCGCGGCCGCCGCCGACTGGGAAGCCCACGACCGCGACCCCGGCTCACTGCACCGCGGCGTCCCCCTGACCCAGGCCACCGACTGGGCCGACCGCGAACCCGACGCCCTCAACCCCGCCGAGAAGGCGTTCCTCGACGCCAGCACGGCCGCCGCCGAGCACGACGTCGCCATCGACAAACGCCGCACCACCAACCTCCGCCGCGTCGTGGCCCTGCTCGCGGCACTGCTGCTGGTCGCCACCACCGCCACCGTGTTCGCCGTGCGCGCCCAACGGCAGACCACCGAACAACAAACCATCGCGCTCGCGCAGAAAGCCATCGCCGAGGCCAACGTCCTGCAGGACGACGACCCCGGCCTGGCCTCCCAGCTGCGCCTGGCCGCCTACCGCCTCACCGGTCTGCCCGCCGCCCGCGACGCCCTGCTCAGCACGTTCGCCGGCCCGCACGTCACGCTGCTGGAAGGCCACACCGACGCCACCTCCTACGCGGTGTTCCGGCCCGACAACAAGGTGCTGGCCACCGTCGGCGACGACAAGGCCCTGATCCTCTGGGACCTCACCGACCCGCACCACCCCACCGAGCTCGGCCGCATCCACGCCGGCGACGACGCGACCCACCACATGACGTTCAGCTCCGACGGCACGCTGCTGGTCACCGCGAACTGGGACGGCCTCATCCGCCTCATCGACGTCAGCGACCCCCGCAACCCGGTGGAGAAGGGACGCGTCAGCGGCCACGACGGCCAGGTGCAGTCCGTGCTGCTCACCAAGGACGCCCGCACGCTCATCAGCAGCGGCAAGGACCGCACCATCCGCGTCTGGAGCCTCGCCGACAACCGCGCCACCCCGGTCCGCACCATCGAGGGCCACGCCGACCTCGTCCACGGCCTGGCGCTCAACGCCTCCGGCACCGTCATCGGTTCGTCCTCCTGGGACGGCACGGTCCGGCTCTGGGACCTCGCCACCGGCACCCCGCTGTCCACCGTCGACCCGAGCAACGGCGACTTCGCGATCGACTCGGTCGCCTTCTCCCCCGACGGCACCACGATGGCCACCGGCGCCGACAACGGCGAGCTGCGGCTGTGGGACGTCCGCGACCCGCGCGCCCCCGCCCTGATCAGCTCCGCCACCGACCACGTCTTCTCCGTGCACGCGCTGGCGTTCTCCCCCGACGGCCGCTTCCTCGCCTCCGGCGGCGGCGACAAGAGCACCCGCCTGTGGGACCTGCGCGAGAAGAACAACCTCCGTGCCGCCGCCGCGCTGACCGGCCACACCGACACCCTCTGGTCGCTCGAGTTCAGCGCCGACAGCCGCCACCTGGTCTCGACCAGCACGGACACCGCGATCCGGATGATCGACATCCCTGGTCTCGACCAGCACGGACACCGCGATCCGGATGATCGACATCGACAGCCTCACCGTCCCGCACCACAGCTGGACCGTGTGGGACCTCGTCTACGACCACCGCGGCCGGTTCTTCGCCACCGTCTCCTCCGACGGCGCCGTCAAGCTGTGGCGCCCGGAAGGCCACCGCCCGCGCGAGGTCGGCACCCTCCCCCTCGTGCCCGCCGGCGAGTCAACCACCATCGCCACGCACACCCGCGCCGACATCCTCTACTCGTCGACTCGCGACGGCAGCGTCCTCTGGGACACCAGCGACCCCACCGCGCCACGCCGCATCGCCGACCTGCCCACCGGCACCGAGTGGATCGCCGCCGCCACCTTCAGCCACGACGGCGAACTCCTCGCGATCGCCGACAACACCGGCTCGATCCAGCTCTGGGACGTCACCACCCCTGCCTCCCCCACCCGCATCGGCCAGTTCACCATTCCCGCGGTCGAGAACGTCGTGGTCGCCCAGCAGCTGCGCTTCACCGAGGACGACCGCACGCTGGCCATCGCGGGCGGCGCCCGCGAACTGGAGCTGTGGGACGTCCGCAACCCCGCCCAGCCACGCGCCCACCCCGGCATCCTCACCGACGAGAACACCCGCCCCATCCAGCGCGGCGGCCAGGCCGGGCGCGACGTGGTCATGAGCGTCGCCGTGCACGGCAACGTCATGGCGTTCGCCAACATGGACAGCACCGCCACCCTGTGGGACCTCACCGACCCCGCCGCACCGCGCAAACTCGGCACCGTCCCCCACGAGGGCCCGCCGCTGCAGCGCGTCACCTTCTCCCCCGACGGAACGCTGCTGGCCGCGGGCACCACGGACGACCTGGTGCGCGTCTGGGACGTCCGCGACCCCGCGAAACCGGTCGAACGCGCGGTGCTGCACGGGCACACCGACCGCCTGTGGGGAGTCGCCTTCGCACCCGACGGCCACACCATCGCCTCCAGCGGCACCGACCGCACGGTCCGGGTGTGGGACATCGACGTGGAGGCGACCGCCTCACGCGTGTGTGCGACTACGACGGCGCACCTGTCCACTCGACAGTGGGAGCACCACTTCCCCGGCGTCGAGCCGAGGCCACTCTGCTGATCAACATGCTCCACCTTTCTCTCACCTGCACTTTTGTAGTGCGGAAAGGTTGTGCGGTGTCGATGTCCCGGTGTCGCACAACAACCGTCGGCCAACGTCGTGACCGGCCGGTGGCGAGAAGGGTTTAATTTAGTCAACACTGAAGCAATAAAATTGACCGAAGTCGTAGAATATGTGATCAGATCTTGGGTCATGGAGCTCGTGCCGCAACAAGTCGGGGTCGCGCACAGCGCACTGCCGCACGACGAACCGTCCACTCGCGCCCTGCTCGCCGAAGCCGCGGCGCAGGGCCTGCACACCGTGGTCGTCACGGCCCCGGAGAACGATGAACGCGCTCTCAGCGTGCTGCGCGAGCTGAGAGCCGAGTGGCACACCGAGAACGGCCAGGTCATCGCTCAGCTCGACACCGACGCCCAGGGCCAGCTCGCGCACCTGTGGGGACTGTCCACGCAGGACCGCGCCGCGTGGCTGGCCGCGTTCCCCCGCGCCGACGACCCGAACTGGTGGATGCACCGGCTGCTCGTCCTCAACCACCACCCCGAGTGGGCGCCGTTGAAGGACTGGCTCGTCGACGAGCACGTCCGCCTCTTCGGCCGGCCACCTGGCCGCCGCCGCGCTCCCGCGTCCTAGTCCGCCACAAACTCCGGACAACGATGTCGAGACGGCGTCCTCAGCTTCGACGTGTGTGCAGAACCCGCACACAACGGAGGACACCATGTCGAACACGCAGCCCGGCCGCCCACCCGTCACCGACCTCGCCACCTGGCAGGCCGCGCGGGACGAGCTGCTGGTCCGCGAGAAGGCCCACACCCGCGAGGGCGACGCCATCGCGGCTGCCCGGCGCCGCCTGCCGATGGTCGAGTTCGACCCGAAGGTCGAGGTCGTCGGGGCGAACGGGCCGGTGCCGTTCATCGAGCTGTTCGAGGGCCGCGACGAGCTCGTCGTCTACAAGCACATGTGGTGGGACGGCGCCCCGCACCAGGGCCAGTGCGAGGGCTGCACCCACGTGCCCTGGCACCTCCAGGACGCCTCGTACCTGCACGCACGCGGCGTCTCGTTCGCGATCCTGACCACCGGCGCGTGGGACGAGGTCGCGCCGTTCGTCGAGTTCATGGGCTACACCCAGCCGTGGTACTCGGTGCGCGGCGTCGAGGAGCCCGCCGGCGGCGAGATGGGCTACCTCGCGAGCTACCTGCGCGACGGCGACCGCGCGTTCCTCACCTACTCCACCACCAACCGCGGCTGCGAGATCGTCAACGGGTCGCTGCAGCTGCTCGACATCACGCCCTACGGCCGCGGCGAGCGCTGGCAGGACACCCCGGAGGGCTGGCCGGAGGGACGCGACGCCTGCTGGTTCTGGCGCACCGACGCCGACGGCAACCCCACCTGGGGCGAGACCGGCCGCCCGGCACCGCAGTGGACCCGCCCCGGCGCGGGTCCCGTGGAGACGCTGGGCCGGCAGGGCCACTGCCACTGATCACTAACGCGGCAGGCGGCTGAAGTCCGGCTGCTGGAGCCGCTGGATCCACGGGACCGGGTCTTCCCTGGGGGTGTCCCGGTCCGGCTGGACCACGGCGAAGGTCAACGTGGGGACGCGTGGCACGCCGACGGCGATCAGGTCGTCGTGCGTGCCCGCGACCCACATGACGCCCGTGTCGGCGATGTTCGCGATCACGTCCAGCTCCGGCACCACGAACTGCACCAGCGCGAGCCCGCCCGGCATGTCCGCGAGTCCGGCGACGTGCTGGTTGGGCTGCCACGGGAACAGCGTCACCGACACCGGCGTCCACTGGTTCGAGTTCTGCACCGCCTGCACGGCGTTGCGGTACCAGCGGCTGATCTCCAGCGCCATCGGGATGCCGAGCAACGCGGGCACCAGCAGCAATCCGCCGACCACCAGCCCGCTCACCGCCAACGGGAAGAAGCTCAGCAGGACCAGCACCGCGCCGACGCCTGCCGGAATCGCCGCCCACAGCCACGACCGGGTGCCCCACACCAGCCCGTTGAACGCCTTCACGACCTCGTCGTCGTCCAGCGGCCGCATGAGCGGGCGCTCGACCCGTTCCCGCTCGTGGAACTCCGAGCCGGTGTCGACCTTCGCGTTGTGCATCTTCGCGAACCCGGCCGCCCTGATCACCGCGTGACCGTCGGCGTCGGGCCCGGCGACGAAGACCTCCTGCCGGTCCAGCACCATCTCCGGCAGGTCCTCGAACCAGCCCCGCAGCACGGTGCCGTCCGCGAGCCGCACCCGGTCGGTCAGGTCCTGCTCGGCGACCGTGGCCGGGCAGCGCCGCCACGGCTGTTCGAGCAGCCCTCTGCGCACCGGCTTCGACTCGACCCGGTACATCACCGGGCCGAGCGAGCCGAGCAGCACGATCAACCCCAGCACCACGACCGCCGCGACGTTGCCCGGCGTCATGGGCAGGAACAGGCAGCCGACCAGGCCGGCGGCGGCGCCGAGCCCGACGGAGCCGAGCGCCTTCGCACCGGACCCCAGGTCCTGCAGGATGAGACCGGTCGACCAGTCGTCCTTCGCGGCCACGTCCGTCCGCGGCTCCAGATACTGCACCGGCACTCCCCCAAGAGTCAGGCCTTGGCCGCCACCTCGCGGATCAGGTCTGCCAGCGCCGCGGGACGTTCCAGCGGAAGCATATGGCCCGCGTCCGGTAACACCACCGAGGTACCGCCGAACCTCTCCACGTCCGACTCGGCCACCAGCCGGTCCTCGTCCCCCACCACCGCGACGACGGCCTTCTCCTGTGCCACGGTCATCCCGGCCTCGCGGTCGTAGCGGTCCACGGCGGGACGGAACAACGCCACCGTCTCCGGCCACTCGCTCCAGACCATGTCCGCGGTCAGCTCGACGTCGGCGTCCGCGGGCTCGTCGCCGAAGAGCCACCACCGCAGGCCCGCGGTCTTGGTGGGCTCGATCTTCTCCCGCACCGCCCGCACGATCGGCCCGAACGCCCGCTCCAGCTCCCGCACCAGCTTGCCGAGCGCCTTCGGCCACGCCAGCGAGGTCTCGGACAACCCGCTCGCCGCCGTCGACACGAACACGATCCCGAGCACCCGCTGGCGGAACAGCCGCGGCCTGCGCTCGGCCATCGCCAGCGCCGCCATGCCGCCCATGGAGTGCCCGGCGATCACGACGTTGCCGGTGGGGACCGCACGTTCGATGAGCTCGCCCAGGTCGTCACCGAGCTGTTCGATCGTGGCGGTCTCCTTGTCGGCCTCGCCCGACCCGCCGTGGCCGCGGTGGTCGTAGGCGAGCACCTGGAACTCACCGCTGAGCAGGTCGACGACCTTGTGCCAGCTGCGGTGGTCGAGCGCGTACCCGTGCGCCAGCACGATCGTCGTCTGCGCGTCGGGATCGCCCGCCCGCAGCACGTTGAGCTCGGTCCCGTCCTCCAGCCGCACCATGCCGGTGTTCCTTTCGCCGTGTCATCTGAATGGCCCAACGAGACGACACGGCGAAAAGACACGGTCTAAATGCGACCCAGCACGACATCGGGCGGCAGCTGCCCACCACCGACACCGGGCACACCGCGGAACTGGTAAGCCGTCGTGCGCCCGCCGGGCTGGATGATCCACGCCTCGCCCGCGCCACCCTCGGCGAGCACGGTCTGCACGGCCTCGGCGATGTCGTCCGGTGTCAGCAACGGGAAGGACACCGCGTCGAACTCCTCCTTCGCCGCACCCAGCAGCAGGGTGTCGACGAAGCCGGGGCACAGCGCGCTGACCGTGATCCCCTCCGGCTCCAGCGCCCTGCCCGCCGCCCGCGCGTAGCCGACGACCGCGTGCTTCGTCAGCGTGTACAACGGATCCGCGGGCATCGCCGCCAGCCCGGCCAGCGACGCGGTGATCACGATCTTCCCGCCGCCCTGCCTGCGCAACGCCGGCACCGCCGCGCACACGCCGTAGACGACGTGGTCGACGTTGACCCCGACCAGCTTGCGGTACCGGGACACGTCCAGCGCGTCGACGCCCCTCTGCCCGCCGCCGATGCCCGCGTTGAGGTGCACCACGTCGAGCCGGCCGAACTGCGACTCGACGTGCGCGACCACCGCGGGCAGCACCGACGGGTCGCTGGCGTCGCCCGCGACCGCCAAGCCGTCCACCGCGGCCGCCACCCGTTCGGCACCTTCGCGGTCGACGTCCTGGACGACGACCCGTGCGCCGAGCTTGGCCAGGCGCCGCACGACGGCGGCGCCGATCCCACCGGCGCCGCCGGTGACGAGCGCGACCTGGCCGGTGAGGTCCACAGTGGACATGGCGGTGCTCCTAGCTGTTGCGCAGGAAACGGTCCAACACGCGAACACCGAACTTGAGCGCCTCGACCGGCACGCGCTCGTCCACGCCGTGGAAGAGGCCGGAGAAGTCGAGGTCGGCCGGCAGCTTCAACGGCGCGAAGCCGAAGTTGCGGATCCCCAGCTGCTGGAACGACTTCGCGTCCGTGCCACCGGAGAGCATGTACGGCAGCACGCGCGCACCGGGGTCCTCGGCGATGATGGACGCGGTCATGGCGTCCACCAGTGCGCCGTCGAACGTCGTCTCCACCGGCGGCAGGCCGATCCACTCGCGTTCCACGTCCGGCCCGAGCAGCTCGGCCAGCTCGCGGTCGAACGCCTCCTCCCGGCCGGGCAGGATGCGGCAGTCGACGGTCGCCTCGGCGGTCGACGGGATGACGTTGGCCTTGTAGCCCGCGGACAACATGGTCGGGTTCGCCGTGTCCCGCAGCGTCGCGCCGATCATCCGCGACAGGGCTCCGAGCTTGCCGATCGAGCCCTCGACGTCGTCGTCGGGGAAGTCCAGGCCGGTGATCTCGGTGACGCCGTCGAGGAACTCGCGCACCGACGGCCGGATGATCAGCGGCCACTGGTGCTGGTCGAGCTTGGTGACGGCGGCGGCGAGCTTCGCCACGGCGTTGTCGCGGTGGATCATGCTGCCGTGCCCGGCCGTGCCCTTGACCCGCAGCTTCAACCAGCGGATGCCCTTCTCGGCGGTCTCCACGAGGTAGGCGCGGACGTCGTCCTTGAGCGTGATCGAGAACCCGCCGACCTCGCTGATCGCCTCGGTGACGCCCTCGAACAGCTCCGGCCGGTTGTCGACCAGCCACTTCGCCCCGTAGAGGCCACCGGCCTCCTCGTCGGCGAGGAACGCGAACACGATGTCGCGCGGCGGCACGACGTTCTCCCGCTTGAAGTGCCTGGCCAGCGCGAGCGTCATGCCGACCATGTCCTTCATGTCGACCGCGCCGCGCCCCCACACGTACCCGTCCTGCACCGCACCGGAGAACGGGTGCACCGACCACTCCGACGCATCGGCGGGCACCACGTCCAGGTGCCCGTGCACGAGCAACGCCCCACGGCTCGGGTCAGCGCCCGCGAGCCGCGCGACCACGTTGCCGCGCCCCTTCGCCCCGGACTCGACGTAGGTCGTCTCGTACCCGACCTCCGCGAGCTTCTCGGCCACCCACTCCGCGGCCCTGCGCTCCCCCACCACCGTCGCGGGGTCACCGGTGTTGGTGGTGTCGATCCTGATCAGCTCGCTGACGAGCGTGACGGCCTCTTCTTCGGCCACTGCCAGCGCGTTCCCCAATGTGCTCACCCCGTCTTCCTACCATCCGCCAGTGCGGTGACCACGAACCTTTACCGCGTTTCCCGGCGGTCAGACGGGTGCATCGCGGGGCCGGCCCCACGTCCTCATACTGGATGTATGGGGTCGTGGGGCCGGCCCCGCGAGGTGCCCTGCTGAGCGTCGGGAAACGCGGTAAAGATTGTGGTCACCGCACTAGAACACGGACCACCCTGTGAGAGTGGTGAACCTGTCCAGCGCGTCGACCCCGGCGACTGAGTTGCCCCTTGCGTCCAACCCTGGACCCCACACGCAGATCGCGCACCTCCCGGGCACCACGGCCACGATGCCGCCACCCACGCCGCTCTTGCCCGGCAGCCCGACCCGGTAGGCGAACTGCCCAGCGGCGTCGTAGGTGCCGCAGGTCAGCATCACCGCGTTGACCCGTTTCGCGCCGCTGACCCCGAGCAGCCGCTCGCCGTCGTTGCGCACGCCGTGCCGTGCGAGGAACAGCGCGCTCTTCGCGAGATCCGCGCAGCTCATCGCGATCGAACACTGCCGCACGTACTCGTGCAGCACCATGTCGACGGGGTTGCGCATGTTGCCGTAGGACGCCATGAAGTGCGCCAACGCCCGGTTGCGGTCGCCGTGGTCCAGTTCGGACTTGGCGACCTCCTCGTCGATGCCGATGGTGTCGTTCCCGCTCTCCTCGCGCAGGAACGCGAGCAGCCGGTCCGACGCCCCCGGCCCGAGGTGGTCGGTGACCACGAGCGCGCCGGCGTTGATGAACGGGTTGCGCGGGATGCCGTTCTCCGTCTCCAGCTGCACCAGCGAGTTGAACGGCGACCCGGACGGCTCCCTGCCGACCCGTTCCCACAGCTCGTCGCCCACCGCGAGGGCGAGCGTGAACGCCTTGGAGATGCTCTGGATCGAGAACGGCTGCCGGTACTCCCCCGCCCCGCTGACCTCACCGTCGAGCGTCGCCACCGCCATCCCGAACCGGCGCGCGTCGACCCGTGCGAGCGCCGGGATGTAGTCCGCGGACGCGCCGCCGGGCATGACCTCGGCGGCGATGCGGTCCACCAGCTGCTGGAGCTCCATGGCCGCCATCCCACCACGTCACAACGGCAGCGACCCGGCCACTTCCTCGACCGTGCGCCCGGACGTGTCGACCGCGACACCGATGCTCTTGAGCTTGTCGGCTTCGACCACCGCCTCGTCGACCACGGCGGTCAGCTCGTCCTCCGACCGCCCCACCAGCGGGTCGCCCGGCTCTGACCAGTTCTCTCCCATGGCGCGCTGCCGGATCCGCTCGGCGAGGTTCTCGCGCGGCGCCTCGAGGCGGTAGACGGTGACCTCCGGGAACACGTCCACGTAAGGGCCGACTACGACCAGGACGCGGGCTCCGGCCTCCCGATAGGTCCGCCACACCGCCACCAGGTTGCTCGTCCTGGTCCGCTCCCCCACCCCGAACCCGACCTGGCCGACATCGACGAACCCGGCGCGCACCCCCGTGCCCAGCAACCGCAGGTAGTACGCGAACCCGACCGCCGACTTGCCCACCCCGGTCGTTCCGCAGAACCAGACGACCCGCGGCGGGCTCGCCCACTCGCCGACGCTCGCCTCAACCCGCTGCACCACCTCGGCCACCGACAGCCCGGTCGTGTCCACGCACACGTCCCCGACCTCGTTCGCGTCGAGATCATCAGCCTCGCGCAGCACCTGGTCGACGTGCTCAGGCCGATCGCCACGCCCGAGATACCGCTCCCGCAACACCTCGCGGTCCGCCCGCAACCGGCACACCGTGAGCGCCGCGCCCGGTATCGGCTCGATGCCGTTCGGATCGGCGATACCCGACACAACAACACACTGAGCGCCCTCGGCCCGTGCGTTGGCCACGAACTCGGCCAGGTTGCGCGCCTTCATCCGGTACCGGCCGTGGTCGCCCGCCGGATCCGGGTAGCAGATGCCGAGCTGGTCGATGTCGACGTACGCGCCGCCCGCTCTGCGGTGGAGCTCCCACCCCACCACGCTCTTGCCGACACCGGGAGGTCCGCAGATCCACAACACGGGCACCATGATCGGAGTGTCCCGGTGCCGTCAACGCGTTTACAGGAAGAACAACCGCGCCACCGCGTCGCGCGCCACCAGGAACCCGGCGATGCCGAGGACCCACCCGGTCGTGCTCGCCCCCTTCTCGGCGAACCACGTGCTGATCTTCTGCAACACCGGCTCGATCCGCCCCCGCAACGCGATCCGCCCACCCAGCAGCACCATCGCCGGCACGACCATCACCACGCAGTACCCCGCCAGCAGCAACCCGATCTGCGCCGCGCTCAGGTCCGCGGCGCTCATCATCCCGATCGCGCCGAGGTAGGGCAGCATCGTCGCGAGCTCCACCACCCCGGCCAGCAACGCCACCCCGACGAGCGCCGCCGTGGACCCGTTTACCCTGTTCGTCCACTTGCTCGTGTCGGTCTTCTTCTTGCTGTCGAACCGGAAGCTCACGGCGAACAACAGCACGCCGATCACCAGCTGCCCCCACAGCGCGACCCGCCCGTCCAGGTGCTCCACCAGCTGCGACGCCCCCAGCACGAGCCCCACCCCGACCACGAAGTAGAACACCGTGATCGTCCCCAGGTAGACCCCGAACCGCGCGACCCGCAACCGCCCCGGCGCCAGCATCAGCCAGATCGGGATGAACAACGTCCCGATGCTCGTCGAGTCCAGCAACGCCAGCCCCGCCAGCGCCAGCAGCAACCCCGCAGTCACTTCATTCCCCCCAGATCCGCGCGAGGTAGCCGGCGATCACCCGCCGAGCCACCTCCGCCGTCATCACGTCCGGCTCCAGCGCGCGCTGCGCCGTCACCCCGTCCACCAACGCGGCCAGCGCGACGGCCTCCCCGCCGTCCCGCCCCGCCGCCTCCAACACGTGCCGGCACAGGTCCCGGATCTCCCGCGCTCCCACGACATGTCGTTGCAGGAGCACGGGATTGGCCGCCGCACGCGCCGTGAAGGCCAGCCACACCCGTGCGCGCGCCGGGTCGTCCACCAGCGCGATGGCACACAACGCGGCGTGCAGACGGTCCTGGAGGCTCCCCTCTTGCCCCAGCACCTCCCGCACCCGCGCCGTGAGTTCCTCCACGAGCTGGTCCTGCGCGAACAACAACAACTCGTCCTTGCTGCGGAAGTACTTCTGCAGCAACCCGGTGGTCGCCTGCAGCTCACGGGCGATCCGCGGCAACGAGGCCGCGTCCAACCCCTCAGCGTCCACCACCCGGTAGAGGGCGGCGACCACCTGCTGCCGGCGTTCCACCGGGTCGGCGCGTTTTGGCACGATCGTGAGATTACGGTCTTAATCGAACGAACGCAAACCCGTCAGACCTCGAACGGCGCCTGCAGGTCGTGGGCCTTGAACAACACGGCGTGCTCGACCTCCATCGCCTCCCCGCTCACGTCGACACCATGCGTCGCAACGGCCGTTAGCGCGGGCACGATGTACCAGCGCACTGAGTGCGCCTCGAGCCCCTCCTCGTCGATCTGCTCCGGGAACTCCTCGGGAAGCTCAGCCAAAGTCATGCGAACCATCCGACCGCGACCGGTGCGTCATGACATCTGTCATCACGTTCTGATGCGTCCTGACACTGCCGCGACCCCACTTTTCACGCGATCGTTTGAACCATGACAGCGATCGAGGTGAAAGACCTGACCCGGCGCTACGCAGGGGGGTTCGAGGCGGTGCGTGGCGTCTCGTTCGAGGTCGAGAAGGGCGAGATGTTCGCGCTGCTCGGCACGAACGGCGCGGGCAAGACCTCGACCGTCGAGGTGGTGGAGGGGCTGACCCGGCCGGCGGAGGGGACTGTCCGGGTCCTGGGGCACGACCCGTTCCTGGAGCGCAAGGCCGTGCGGCCGCGGGTGGGCGTGATGTTGCAGGAGGGCGGCTTTCCGCCGGACCTGACCGTGTCCGAGGCGGCCACGATGTGGGCGGGCACGTTGTCGCGACCCCGTCCCGTGGCCGAAGCACTGGACCTGGTCTCGTTGGGACACCGGACTGCGGTGCGGGTGAAGCAGCTCTCCGGCGGTGAACGGCGGCGGCTCGACCTGGCGCTCGCGTTGCTCGGCCAGCCGGAGGTGCTGTTCCTCGACGAGCCGACCACCGGCCTCGACCCCGAGAGCCGGCGCAACACGTGGCGGCTGATCCGCACGCTTCTCAACGAGGGCACGACCGTGCTGCTCACGACGCACTACCTGGAAGAAGCACAGGAACTGGCCGATCGGCTGGCCATCATGCACCGCGGCCGCATCGTCGCGAGCGGCACCGTGTCCGAAGTGGTCGACGCCTACCCGGCGCGCATCTCGTTCACGCCACCGCTCGGGGTGTCGCTGCCCGTCGTGGCTGACGTCGACGCGTCCGGGCGCGCGACCGTGCGGACGAACACCCTGCAGGAGACGCTGCACGACCTGCTGACGTGGGCACACGCGCAGAACGTCGTCCTGTCCGGATTGGACGCTCGTTCGGCGTCCCTCGAAGAAGCGTTCCTGGCGATCGCGGAGGAGGCGGCATGAGGGCCGTGGCCATCGGGCAGGCGGAGCTGAAGCTGTTCTGGCGCAACCGCACCGCCCTGTTCAACTCGCTGCTGCTGCCGTTGCTCATCGTGCCGCTGCTGATCTCGGCCGACGTCGACGGCGTGCCGCTCGTGGTCGGCCTGGTCGGCTTCGTGCTGGTCATGGCGGTCTACTACAACCTGGTCACCGTGTTCGTCGCCCGCCGCGAAGAGCTCGTGCTCAAACGCCTGCGCGTCGGCGAGCTGACCGACCCCGAGGTCCTGTTCGGCGCCGCGCTGCCGTCGATGGCGATCGCGGTCGGGCAGATGGTGCTGTTCGCGGCGATCGTCGGCGCGATGACGGGCATCAGGCTGCCGTCGAAGCCGTGGTTCCTCCTGCTCGCCGTTGTGGGAGGAGTGGTGGTGTTCGCGCTGCTGGCGGCGGCGTCCTCGGCGTTCACGCGCACGGCCGAGATGGCACAGGTGACGACACTGCCGGTCCTGCTCGCGTGCGTCGTCGGCAGCGGTCTGATGTTCCCGCTGTCGACGTTCCCGGAGCAGATCCAGCCGGCGCTGCGGTTGCTGCCGCTCACCCCGGTGGTCGAACTGCTGCAAGCGGGCTGGCAGGACGGCCCCGTGCTGCAGCCGTTGATCGTCCTGGCGGCGTGGACCGTGCTCAGCGCCTACGCTGTCCGGCGATGGTTCCGCTGGGAACCGCGGAGGTGACCTTGCTGTCCTGGTGGCGCTCGCGCAGCAACGCGGCGCGGTTCGACTACTTCATGCGGTCGTCGTTCTACGTCACGTTCATCATCCTGCCGCTGCTGCCGTTGACCGGCATAGCGAACGCGGACGACGTGAGCGCCACCGTCGGCACCACGATCATCGCATCGATGATCATCCAGTCGGCGTGCTGCGTGTGGCTCGTCCACCTCGGCATCGAGCACTACCTGGGCCGTGCCCCGTTCCCGCGCGTGGCCTTCACCGCCACCACGCTGACCACCGCCACGGTCCTCGCCATCGGCCTGCTCCTGCTGCCCGGCGGCGACCCCGACGGCCCGGCCGACGCGATCACGATCTTCGTGCCGGTCCTCTACGTCACGGCGCTCTCCTGCACCGTGCGCCCCCGCATCACAGCCGTGGCCGTGGTGGTCGCCACCGCGTTCCTGCTGCTCGCCGCAGACCTCGGTGCCGCCATCTCCATGGCACTGATGCTGATCTTCCTCACCGCCGTCTACCGCTCCTCGGTGTGGATGCTCGGCACCATGTGGGAGCTCGAACGTTCCCGCGAAATCCGCACCAGCCTCGCCGTGGCCGAAGAACGCCTCCGCTTCGCCCGCGACCTGCACGACGTGGTGGGCCGCAACCTCTCCGTCGTCGCCCTCAAAGCCGAACTGGCCGCCAAGCTCGCCCAACGCGGCCGCGACGAGGCCATCTCCGAAATGCTCGAAGTCCGCCGCATCGCCCAAGAATCCCTCGACGAACTGCGCGCCGTCGTCTCCGGCTACCGCACCGCCGACCTCACCGCGGAACTGGCCGGCGCCCGCTCCCTGCTCTCCTCCGCCGGCATCGACTGCCGCGTGATCGGCGAGCCCACCTCCCCCGACGACTCCGCAGGCGCCCTCGGCTGGGCCGTCCGCGAGGGCGTCACCAACGTCCTGCGCCACAGCGAAGCCAGCACGTGCACGATCTCGTTGCGCGGCAAGGTCCTCACCATGTCCAACGACGGCGTCTCCCAGGCCGCCATCCGCTTCGGCAGCGGCCTCACCGGCCTCCGCGAACGCGTCTCCGCCCTGGGCGGCTCCGTCACCGCGACCCCCGAGCCCCCGAACCGCTTCGTGCTGACCGTGGAGCTCCCGTGATCCGCATCCTCCTGGCCGACGACGAACACCTCATCCGCGGCGCCCTCGCAGCCCTCCTCGCCCTGGAGGACGACCTCGAAGTAGTCGCCCAAGCCGCCACCGGCGCCGAAGCAGTAGCCACCGCCCGCGCCGTCCGCCCCGACGTGGCCGTGATCGACCTCCAGATGCCCGACCTCGACGGCGTCTCCGTAGCCCAAACCCTCGCTCTTGAGGTGCCTTCCTGCTCCACCATGATCGTCACCTCCCACGGCCGCCCCGGCCACCTGAAACGGGCCCTTGCCGCCGGCGTCCGCGGCTTCCTCCCCAAAACCGTGTCCGCCGACGTCCTCGCCACCGTCGTCCGCACCGTCCACTCCGGCGGCCGCTACGTAGACCCCGCCCTGGCCGCCGAAGCCATCAGCGCCGGCGACAGCCCCCTCACCCCCAGGGAAGCCGACGTCCTGGAACTGGCCCTGGAAGGCGCCCCCATCGACGAAATCGCCCGCCGCGCCTCCCTCTCCCCCGGCACGGTCCGCAACTACCTCTCCTCAGCCGTGGGCAAAACCGGCGCCGCCAACCGCCACGAAGCGGCCCGCTTCGCCCGCGCCCGAGGCTGGATCTAGCCCCACCACTCCACAACCCTGGTGCCATACAGCGTCAGCCACTTCGACCGCTGCCCGGCCTCCACATCCACCTCGAACCACATCCGCCCCGGATGCCGCCCAGCCGTCACCCACGTCCCATCCCCCTGCCTCTGGGCTTTGATGCGCTCCATCGCCTCACTCATCCGAGGGTCAGGGCTGGTTCGGTCATGCCTCGCGGCCCGCATGAAGTAGTCAGCCGCGTTGAGCACGCTGTACTGCCACCGCAACGGATACCGGAACGTGGCCCACTCGGCCACCGCCTCTCCAGTCGACAGCCGCTTGTACAGGTGCCGCTTGAGCAGGTACTCCTCCCCTTCCTTCCGCACCCGCCGCACCTCCTCACTGCCACCCGTCGCCACCTCGTAGTCCAACAACCCCTTCAACGAGTTGAGCGTCGAATGAAACGACGACCTCTTCGCCCCCTCCACCCACTCACAGTTCCACCCACCATCCCCCAACTGATGCTCCACAAACCACCGCGCATTCGCCCCCATGTCGACCCCCAACCACACCCCGTTCGACACGGTCATCGCGTTGATGCAGCAGTCAACCTCCCCACCCCAATACGGCAGCCCGTCGTACTCCCACCGACTGTTCTCCGCCAACAGCTGCGCCGTCCCCGCCAACGCCGCCGCCTCCACACCCCACTCCCTCAACGCCACCAGCGCCCACGTGGTCGCCGTCCACGGCTGCGCCTCATCCCCACGCATGTCGTAGTCAGCCGGAAAGAAGGCCCCACCAGCCCACTGCCCGTCCTCCCCCTGCAACTCCAAGAGCCGCTTCCCAAACCCTTCTTGCGCAACCCTCGCCCGCGTCGCCCGCCACACCTCCTCCGGCTCCTCAAGCAGGTCCCGCTCCACCTGCCACCGCAACGCCGGATCCGACCCCTCCAGCAACCACTCCACCAAGCCACTCGTCACAGCCAGCGACCCTAACGCCGCCCACCCGTCCCTCGCCCACAATCGACCACCACCGCCACCATCCCGATCACGCCCCTACCAGCACAAACCCTCGCAACGCAGCCCGATTTTGGCCGCCGCCGACGATCATGTAATCTATCCACGCACCACGGCGAGAGCTGCGGTGACAACTGAACAGGTCCGGGTGGCGGAATGGCAGACGCGCTAGCTTGAGGTGCTAGTCCCCGAAAGGGGGTGGGGGTTCAAGTCCCCCCTCGGACATTCTCTTACCCCACGGGATTTTCCAGAATCCCGTGGGGTAATTCATATTTCGGCCGCTTTTACGTCGACACACCAATCCAACGCGAGCGCCGGTTGAACTGGACGACGAGCAGGTTCCATGGTTTTCACCATTAGTGGCGCGGGTCGAATTTCAAGACGGTGGTCGTCATAGTGAATCTGCAAGCGTTGCTCGCGGACTTGATCGACCAACTCCTCGTCCACACCTTTTTTGCGCGGGCCCAGCGGTCCGCGCGAGTAGATGTGGCAGCGCCTCGAGCAGATGGTCTTCTCGGACGTAGAGGTTCCGTGGTTCGCCGTCGGAACGTCGCTTGGCGCTGGTGAAGCCGTGCCGGCATCGATAGCCCGCACGCCCATGAACCCAGTGCCCGTCCATCCGCCGACCACACAGCCCGCACACGACGAGTCCCGCAAGCAGATAGCGCCGGACCTCGCCGTCCTTGGAAGGCTTCGCCGCCCGCAGACCCTGCACCGCCACGAACGTCTCGTCATCAACGAGAGGCTCATGCGCGATCCGCTCAGACACCTCCCACTCGCTGATCGGGTTGTACCGCAGCGCCCCGGAGCCGCGGCCACCTGCTCGCCCACCCGATCCATGGCCGATCGTGCTGCACCGGTTCCACACCTGCCGGCCGGTGTACCGCGGGTTTCCCAGAATCATCGCCACTGTCCGGACGATCCACCGCTCCCCCGATCTGTGCGCGTTCCGCGCCGGGTCCGCGCCCGACGGACTCGCCACGCCACGCTCGTTGAGCTCCCGTGCCAACGACGCCACAGTGCGACCGCGGGCACGCTCGACGAACATCCACCGCACCCACGGCGCCGTCACCGGATCCGGCGCCAACACCTGCACCCGCCTACCCCACCGACCATGCACCGGATTCGGATGCCGACCACCATCAACCAGCCGATACCCATACGGTGGACGACCACCCAGAAACCGGCCTTGAACACGAGTCTGCGCCCGCATCGCCGCCAACACCCGCTGCCGCGCCCGCACCACCTCACGCTGCGCCTGCGCACCCAACAACACCATCAACGCCTCATGCACAGGAGTACCGAGTTCCACCGGACCACCCGCCTCCGGCAGCCACACCGCGACTCCAAGTGCGTTCAACCGTGACACGACCTCACGGAACTGGTCACCGTGAAACGCCCGCTCGTACTCCCCGACCACGACCGCATCGAAGTCACGACCAGGCTCTGCCGCGGCCGCCAGCAATGCCGCCGCTTCCGGACGATCCGACCACGACCACCGCCGCGACACACCCACATCAAAGAACTCCGCGACAACCGAGCCGACACCATCGACCAACTCGTCCGACACGGCGCGCTGCCACGCACGCGACGTCTGCACATCCTGGAATACGCTCGTCGACATCCGCCCGTAGAACGCAAAGCGCAGGCCAGGCACTTCAGACGGTGCCGCAGGGCGGTGACGTCCCGTCAAGGCGGCAAGCAGTTCGGCGTTCGTCAGCGTGGCCACGATCAGCTCCCTCGGTCGCAACCGAGACCCAGACACCACAGGTACCGTGACGGCGTCCTGCCCGTCTCCACCCGAACAGCCCAAGAGCGCAACCCCACCAGGTATCGGGCCGACGGCTAATGATCTGACAACCAGGAACGACATAGACCGCGTGGCACAGGCATCCCCGTGGCAGTCCGATGCAGTGTGGGCTTCGGTGGCCGCTGAACTGCGCGGTCATCTGCAACGTGGGTTACGCGGGGTGCTCACCGAGGACGTGGTGCGGTTCGCCACCGCCAAAGCCTTGGTAGCAGCTGGCGTCGAGGCAGCAACGTTGTGGGTCGAGGCGCCACACCCGGCGTTGAAGGGCCTCCGCGTCGACCTGGCAGTCGGCCGACCCACACCGAAGGCGTTGATCGAGTTCAAGTTCCCACGGGAGCCGAACGAGGTGAATGCTGCGTGGACGACGACTCTGGGCGAGGTCCTCAAAGACTTCTACAGACTGACCATCTATCCCGGCGAAGTTGACCGGATCTTCGTCTACGTCGAGAGCGACCGCCTGCGGCGCTACATGGCCGGCACCGCACGACGCTACGGAATCCAACTGGACACCGACACGGTCGACCTCATACCTGCCACCGTCGCCGGCCTACCTGCAACGGCCATGGGAAGCATCGGCATCGATCTGGCCCGACATCACGTCACAGCGACTCGTCTCGTTGTCGTCCCCATCGACGACACCCTGCGCCTCAATATCTACGACGTTGTCCCGCACACCAACACACATTCCGGAGACAGCTCCGAGCCGAAGCGACCGACGCCGTTGGTGGACGCGGCGCGGCAAGCGGCCGGGACGGCCAGCGGCATCAACCCTCCGACGCGCGCCACCAGGGACGGTGCACGCCGCGAAATTCTCGACGCGGTTCAAGCAGTGCTCACCAGATCTGGCGCCTCGACCTTCACACTGGCCGAGATCGTCACCGAGATGTCTCACCGGAACACCGGCTACGCCGAAAGAACCATCCGCACGATGGTCACCTCGCACCTGTGCCGCAACGCCCCCGACCACGCCTCCATCACCTACGACGACTTGGAGCGCGTGAGCCGCGGCGTCTACCGGTTGGCGACGCACTGACCCCAGCCAGGTCGGGCACGCACCTATTGACGCCGATCGTGCCGGTGTGGACCCCACATCTGGCGCGTCGTCGGTGAGTAGGCCAACTATTCGATCTTCGACCCCGAGTCGAACGACCAGCCGTCTCGCGCAGGGCTTGAGGCGTCTGCGCGGAATGCTGCCCCCAGCGCTCTACGGCGTCTTCACGCCGAGTCCCCAAGCAGTCGGGTTCCGCAAATCAAGGTTCGAGTGAACGGCGTCGACGGGGCCCCACAGGGCTGGGATCCGGCCACCGGGCTGGGATCTCCAGACCGACCGGAACTCCTGAATGTTCGCGCCGAGATCGTTCTTCCGGGGCTGGGCCGATCACGCTGAAGTCACCCCTGCACCAGCCCTCCAAGAACTCGCGCACGTTTGCGGGAAGGTCCAGATGCCGAAGGTCAGCCGGCCCTCCTGCTTGGCGAATGTCTCCCAGCGTGAGCTGGGTGCGCCAACCGTCCAGTGGAAACTGTTGGGTCTCGATAGCGGTTTCCAGGAACGGCAACGCGAGCAACGAGTGCCGCATGTCCGCCTCCTTGGTGATCATGTCTCCCCCCAGACGGGACAGCCTGCGTTGTTTCCACCACATACCGCCGTCCAGCCAGGGCAACGGCGCCCGAAGCAAGACCTCTGGGTCGAACTCCAAGGGTGTTCCCATCAGCATCTGCTGGGCCAGGCTGCGGCCGACTGCGTGGGGCGGTGCCCAGTAGGACAGGTAAAGCACGTAGGGGCCGAACTCCTCTACCAGGCCTGACAAGTCGCCTGAGCTGTGTAGCACACTTGCCCAGGGTTTGGGTTTGTGCCTGCCCGGCCTCGGCCCGAACCAGCTGTACCTCAACCACTCGGCGATGCCCATCTCGTACTCTCCGGAGTCCAATTCCGCGTCGAGCGCCTTCCTCACGGCTGAGCGATTGTTCCGGGAGCACTCCCCGAGAATGGTGAGTGGTTCATCGTCGCGCACCTGATAAAGCTCGACGTGCCAGGGCAACCAGTAGTGGAATCGATTTTCGACCGGGTGGCTCGCGGCCATGCGCACGGCTGAACGCACTACCGCCCGCGTGGCCTGGGGACTGGGCTGGATGTAGCGCAGCGATTCGGCGGCGAACCGCGTGCTCAGGAAGCTTCCTTCCTCTACTACCAGCCGAAGCAGATCACTCGCTCCATCGTCGTGTTTCTGGTCGTAAAGCTGCAGAGCGATCTGCGGTACCACTCCACCAGAGCCGTTCAGCAGGATCGGCCGCAGCGCGGCCCACAGCGGACCGGCCGTACGGTTCGTACGCACTAGGTGATCGGCGGCGAAGAACTCCAGGAACGTTCGGTGTGTGAAGCCGTACTGCAGTTCCGCCTCGCCTGTGCCGGTGTCGGTAAGGACCCAAGGGCGGCCCGTGCAGAAGTCCACGAACCGGTTTGCGTTGTCCTCGGCCTCCTCAGCATCGAAACCCTTGCGTTCCAGGTACTGCGTCAGCATTGCCACGATCCGACCTCGTGGCCAAGCCGTTCCGGAGTTCTCCGCGGTCAACTGCCTCCAGGCCAGGTAGCCGACCGCACCACGAAGATGACTGTCGAACCGGCTGGGCATCGGCAGGTCTCGCATCCGATCCCACTGATCGAACATCATCAGCGCACACTTCTCGTACGCCTGAGCCAGGTTGGTAGGCAGGTAGTGCTCGCTGGAGTACATGGCGCACAACAACGCGAGCATCAGCGGGTTCTTGCGAAGCTCGCCCAGCGGATGGCTTTCCTTCAGAAACGACCGCGCGAGCTTCGGCCGCTCGTTCACCGGGGTGCTGCTGTCGAGCAGGAACCACGATCTCACGTACCGTTCGATTCGCGGGCCATCAAACTCCTCGATCACCGTGGTCCGGAACGCCCTCGGGTTCAGCGGCGCGATCTCGTAGCCGATCTTGCGTGCGGTCACCACGAGCGGCACGAGCGGGTAGAGCTCGGCGAACGACTCGACAAGCCGCGCGAACCGCTGTCGCACGTCGGGGTCGATGAGTTCGTCGACCCCGTCCAACAGCACCACGGCGCGGCCGTTGCGCAGCAGGTACTCGACCGCGTCCGGTGGAGGTTCGAGGCCATACGGCTCGCGGCAGACAGCCTCAAGATGCGACACGAGGCTCACCCCGCCGGCGCGAAAGGCTGAGGTGAAGTTCCTGAGCACCACGAGGAACGGAACTCGTCCGTCCTCGGTGGACGCGACCTCCCAGGCCACCTTTGCCGCGAGCGTCGACTTACCCGCACCAGGATCGCCGAGCACGACTGAGCGCCTGCCCGGCAGGGTGATGTCTTCGAGGCCTCCCAGGACAGGCTCGACGTACAAGCGGTCGTAAGTGACCGACCTGCTCATGCCGAGGTGCGGCATCCGCATCTCGGCGTGCTGAGAACGGATTTGTGACTGCATGCGTCGCGCGAACGAGTGCAGGGCCGCAAGCGACTCCACCCTCATGAGGAGGTTGTTGTTGCCGATAGCCGCGTTCGCGAGTTGCGCCGCCGAGACTCCAATTACTTGATCCACGTCGCCCGGATGCAGAGTGGAGACGCATCTCAACACCGCGCCCCGCATCTGGTCATACACCACCCTCGCCGCGGTTGCGAGATCGCCCGGCCGCCACCGCCCTGCATGCCCCAACCCCAGGTGCACCGCCTCCTGCAACCCCTGCTCGACGTCTTTGGGTGTGGTGCGATCGGGAAGGAGCCTCCACAACGCGAACTGGCGGGTTACCTCCTCGAAGTCCGGCGACTTGAGGTATCGCCCGATCGCCTCCGTACCGGCCGGGTCGAGAGCCTCGACGAACGCCGCCGATGCCTGCGAGCTCATGACCTTCCGCATTGCGTCACGGGCACCTTTGTGCAGCTGGTCGCGTACGACGCGGCTGAGCAGCTTGTCAGTGGCTACGACCGCGATGTGGGCCGTGATGTTCGCCAGTTCAGACATAACGATCACCAATATCTGGTGCAGCACGTCAACTGCACGCCACCACTTCGACAGCCGCGGGATTGTCCACTTTTTAGCCTGTCTTCATGCACTGGACCAATGCCGTCGGATGGCCGACCGCAGGCTGCACGGACAGTGCCGACTTGCACAAAGCGAGGGCTTCCTGAACGAGGCCGACGACGGGCTGCCCAGCTCAGCGGGTTGGCCGTCGCCAGCCTCATGACATAGGTGTCCTGGAGCGTGCGGTCGCGCAGCTTCAGGACCGATGCTGGCTCAAGACCTCAACCCCGAGGCCATGTCGTCATCCATGAGCTCGTCGCGCTCCTCCGGCGACAGCCATCGCGCGGTGCTGCCCTTCAAGGACTTCTCGACCAAGAGGATGTGCTCGAAGTTCTCCGCCACGTCGCACATGTGGCTGATCACCGCCACGAGGCGGCCATCGCCCGCGTTGCGGTGCAGCTCCCCCAGCGCCTGGCGGAGCGCGTTCGTGTCGAGCGTCCCGAGCCGTCGTCGAGGAACAGCGCTTCGACGCGGCCGGCGCCGCGTGATGTGACCTCCACGAGCGCTAGCGCGAGAGCGAGGCTCGCCAGGAACGTTTGGACCAGTAGGCAGACATCTCGCTCAGTGACCGCAGCCCGACCGACATTCGCCAAGCCCCGGCGCCAGCCCAGCAACCGGCGGGCGTTGTCCGGAATGCAGATGGACCAGCTCAACGAGGTCGTCGGCACAACCGGCAACGACCCGCAGCTCGACTCGCTGATCATCCGGTTCCACACCGAGACCAGCCCGCCGCGGTGGCGCCCTGGCTCTACGACCCTGTGGGGTGCCAAAACATGGCTCAACATGTCTGACCTGCGGATCACGCTGCTGCAGGCTCGTACTCGTTGATCAAGCCGCCAAGTACTCGCCGACGACGTACGGATCTACATCCTGGCCCTCTGCCGGCGCCCAACCCCGCAAGGTGGCGTGGGTTAGGCATTCGTGACGTCGTAGGTGTGGCCGGCGAGCCGCAGGCGATCGATCAGAGGCCGGCCCATGGCCGTCGCAGGCGTGAGCGAGCCGGACCGCTGCGGGAGGTCGTCGAGGGCCAGGCAGAGGGCGCTCTGCCCGAGCATGACGGCCGTGGCGGCGTAGCCGGGATCGCCTGGTCCGGCGACTGTGGCCCGGTAGCGGCGCCCCGAGCCGGTGGTGGCGTGCAGCACCGAACGGAACCAGCCCTTCGCACGAGCCTGTTCGCTGGGCCCGGTACCGGGCGAGGGCAGCACCCGGTCGAGCAGGCCGCGGACGGGCTTGACCGACATCGCCCCGACCAGCCCGGCCAGCCCACCGGTGATACCGGCCGCCACGAGCGCTCCGGTCACTCCCTTCCCCGCGCCCATGACCTCGCCGTAGCGCAGCTGCGGCCCGTAGGCCCAATCGAGCAGGGCGTTGCTGCGCCGCACGATGCGGGTGTTGAACGGGGCCATCACAAACGGCGCCTGCCACGTTCCGTCGGCGGCGCGGGAGGGCATCCCCGCGTCACGGGGCTGTGCGGGCGTCGGCTCTGCTGCGCGGTCGGGACTGAGCGCATGCGGATCGGCCGCGACGCGGCGCAGGCCGGGATTGCTCTCGTAGGCTTCGATCTGCGCCCGCAGCGAGTCGATCGTGCCGCCGCTGAAACCGCCGCGGACCGTAGCCACCAACCGCACGTCGGTGAGCGGTCCCGCGCGGTCGGCCACGGCCCGCTCGTGCAGCAACAGCATGCCCAGATCGGACGGGATCGAGTCGTAGCCGCAGGCATGCACGATCCGGGCTCCGGACTCCAGGGCCAGTTCATGCACCGCGTCGATCGCGGCCCGGACGAACAACACCTCGCCGGTCAGATCCGCGTAATGCGTGCCGGCCCGTGCGCACGCCTCGACGACCGGGAGCCCGTAACGCGCATACGGGCCGACGGTGGTGGCCAGCACTCGCGTCGACGCGGCCAGCGCCGCCAGCGCGACCGGGTCCCCCGAGTCAGCGACGACCAGCGGCCACTCCCGCGCCACCGCAGGCAACCCAGCCCTGGTGGCGGCGAGCTTGTCCGCGGACCGCCCGGCCAGCGCGAACCGCACGCCCTCGGGGGCGTGCCGGGCCAGGTATGCGGCGGTCAGCGCCCCCACGAACCCGGTGGCGCCGAAGACGACGACGTCGTGCTCACGATTCATGACCGTCAGCATGCCCCCAGGCTCCGGCCACCACACCGATCGGGCGGCCTGGGCGCGGTGCGGGAGGAGTGCTCAAAGTGGAGGACTGGGCGGAGATCCGCCGTCTTCACCGCGCTGAGGGGATGCCGATCAAGGCGATCGTCCATCAGCTCGGGATCAGCAGGAACACCGTGGGACGGGCGCTGGCCGCCGAAGCGCCACCGCGGTATCAGCGGCCGACCAAGGGGTCCATCACTGAGGTGTCCGACGCGGGGATTCCCGCGCTTATGATGTCCGCGCCGCCGCGGAGGCCGCACGGGTGCTCACCGGCGACCTCGAGCCCGCCGAGTGCTGCCCACACCCTCCACAGTAGCCCGTTGACTTCGCATCCACCTGAGCGTATTACTGTATGACAGGATGTACGACTGACATACAGGAGGTTACGGTGGCCACTCTGACACTGCGGGTGGAGGATTCCGTCCGCGATGAGCTCGAACGTGCGGCACGCGCCCAAGGCACGACGGTCAGCAACCTGCTCAGGACCGCCATCGATACCCTGCTCGGCTTCGGCGACGGCGACGCACCCGATCGGGACGCCGGCGTCGTGGTTCCGAGGACTCTGGACGTCGTCCAGCGCAAGACGTTCACACTGTTGCACCAGATCTTGGCCAGGCTCCCCGAAGACGACGAAGACGACAGGGACTACCACCGGCGGCTCGCCGAAGTCATGACCGACGGGTTCACCGAGGAGTACCACTCTGAGTTCGGTTACATGTCAGCTGAACTCACCCCCGCTGAGTGCACGCGCCTCAACGACTTCCTGGAAATGTTCCGGGTGCTGGAACACAGCCTCGAACAGCTTCCTCCCGCAGATCGTGAACGACTCGGCACGAAGGCGCAGCACATCCTCGTCTTCGACGGCTTCGACATGAACAAGCCGGACGAGTCACGAATGCTCAGCTACGCCAGGCACCTCGTCAAGGACAAGAGCGAGGGCAGGTGGAGCAAGTTCCGCGAGCGACTGACCACCGGGGAGCGCGGCAACTCCCACTCCTCCAGGCTTGCCCGGTACAACCGGATGCTCAGCGCGTACCGGTCCATTCTCGACCGGAAGCGCTCCGGGCGAGGATTCGTGCTCGACGCCTACCAGTTCGACGTCGACGACCTGACGCAGATGATCGAGGCGGCGCGGTACGCGACCGCTCAGCACTGAACCGACGCACTCATCAAGTTCTGGGCGTCGCCGGTCCTGACATCGGCGGCGTGCTTGATAGGCGCACTCTTCCAGTCATCGGGGCACGCAACCGCAGTCCGGCTCTTCTCCCTCCGCCGGTCTCATCACGCACGCACCGCCATCGCAGTGCTGTCGTCGCTGATCGGCACCTGTCGGCGTACCGCGTTGTTCGAGATTCACCGTGGAATACCAACTACTCGATCAATGGAGCCTGACAGTCTCAAGGGCCAACTCCTGCGGGGGCGGGGGAAGCGGAGAACGCCCGCGTCTACCCGCAGCCGAAACGGACCATCTGCCTTCCCAGGTCTCGCCCCGTCATAGGATCCGGTCATGGCGAACCGTTCGTACCTGTACAGCACCGGAAACCGGCCGGAGTCCTATGAGGACCGACCGGAAACGGTTTCCGGGTTGTCGGAATGGCCCTACGCCATCCCGTTCTCCTTCCTGGTGCTCCTGTCCGGCGATCCCCGGCTGTGCGCTTCCCTGATCGCCGACGGGTTCGACGGCGAGCCCCCGGAGAGCAGGACCACGCTGTACGCCATCAGCGGTGAGTTCGACGCCGGGTTCGCGCGGCTGACGAAGTTCGCCGCCGCCGTGCGCGCCGTGAGCGACGCCGAAGGCCTGCACGCCGGGCTCGCCGAGGCGGAGCGGTTCCTCCACGCGCACCGCGACCGGTACGTCCTGCTCGAGACCATCGAGCTCGACACCATGATCGAGAGCGGCGAGGACGAGCTGCGGACGCTAATCGAGGGCCACCTCGACCTGTGCCGGGCGGCAGGCGCGGCCATCGACGCGCTGCCCGACGACGCAGCGGCGGCCGGGGCCGTGCTCGCGCGGCAGCGGCCTGGACGCGTTCCACGGGCTCGTGCTGACCGACGACTTCGACAACACGCGTGACGACAGGACCGAGAACCCGATCGGCCTCAACTGGTGGACCGACGTCCTCTACTTCACGCTGTGGAACCGGGCGGAGTACGCGGCAAACCAGCCGAATCAGTAACCCACGGCGGCCAGGACGGCCTCGGCGATGGCCTCGTGCCCGGCCGGGGCGGGGTGGACGCCAGTGTCCGTGCAGAAGTACGTCAGCGCGCACACCCGCGCCACCGGCGCCGGCACAGGGCCGTACTCGGGGTCCTGGCCATCTCGGTCAGCGGCCCGCACGGCGAGGTGACCAGGCGCTCCGGCACTTTGTCCAACGCTCGTCGAACACGATGAGCAACCTTTTCCGCCATAACCGCGGATTTCGAAATGACGGCCTCGAAGCCAGGTCGATCTCTCCGACGTGCCGAGCCGTGACTACTTCCGCCTGAGCGCTGCCAGACCGTCGACCACATGAGACCGCATGCGGTCGACACAGACAAGTCGTCGTCGGTGCCCGCTCACCCGGACTCTGCGAGGTGCCCTGTGGCTTGCAGGGCCATCTCGAGCGCCGGGTAGCGGTAGTAGCTGTCACCTTCCTTCGCCAGCGATTGGACAGTGGCGAGGAATTGGGCGAAGGTGGCGAGTCTGGTCCGACCGAGGTGGCTGGTGTCGTGGAGAAGGGTCACTGCGAGGTCTGGCATCTGGGCGGCTTCGCGGCATTGGGAGTTGAGTGCCCAGTCTTCTAGAGCTTGCTGGAGATCGTCGCCGGTCAGAAATGAGGCGTGCTAGACGAGCAGTTGCCTGCCTGCTCTCCGACTCGGAATGACCACGCCTCGGCGATGAAGGAGAGTACGGCGGGCACGAAGTACCGGGCGGGGCGGGCCGCGACCACGTTCATCTTGTGGAAGGTGTTGAGCTGGTTGAAGCGTCGCTCCAGTTCGGGCAGGCGTTCCCGTGCTGGGCTACTCGCGACGGAAGCGAGGATCGCGGTGAGGTCTGTCGGTAGGGGAACCCAGTCCGTGTGCAGGCTGACGGAGTCCTCCAGCCGGGCTTCGACCAGACCTTGGAGCAGGTCACGAAGCGGGTTGTCCACCATGTCCCAGAAGTAGTCCTGGTCGCCAAGTCGGACGAGAGCGCGCAGTTGGGCCGCACCGTCGAGTCGCTGGAAGTGGTCACGTTGTGCCGCGACCACGGAACGGACCAGTTCCCTGTCCTGCTCGGCGAAGGCGGCCAGGACGACGGCGGACCGGTCCGCGTACTCGATCGCCGGCAGTCGCCCGTCCGGGTTCAGTTCGCGTAGGGCGTGCTTGGCGGCCAGTTTCGTGATGTTCGTCCGGGCGCTGGTCCGGACATGGGCGAAGAACGTCGTCTGGATGTGCAGGGGGACGGGGACAAACGAGGGATCGCAGGTGTAATCCAGGTACGCCTCGACAATCTTCCCGCCCTGCGTCGGGGGCAAGGTCAGCAGTGTCGTCAGTGCCACCGTCAGGTGTCCGCGCGCGGTCTCGGGAGGGGGTTCGTAAACCTCGCCGGAGCGGCGCAGCGAAGGGTGGACCGACAGGTTGCGGTCCTCACGGATACGTTCCAGCTCTCGCTGGCCGATCGAGTCGACGAGTTCTAAGTCGAAGGCTTTGGCGAGCAAGGCGGCTTCGATGTTCTGCATGGAACGCACACCGTCGGGGTGGATGCCTTTGTCCTGTGCGGCGTAGACCTCGCTGCGGAAGGCAGCTGCTGCCGCGTCACCGTTGTCGGCCAGCAGGATGAGCTTGGCGGTGATGTCGGCGGTGACCGCGGTCCAGGTCGCGGCGATGCTCGCACGGATCGCTCCCGCGTTGTAGCACCGCCACGCCTCTTCCGCCAGCGGACGGGTGTCGGGGTTCCAGGCACGCGTGAGCAGGTACTCCAGGTCCGCCACTTCGACTCCTCCCACCGAACCTCGAAAGGCTAGCCGCAGGGGCGCGAGGGAGGCTCGTCGGACGCGGAGAACCGGACGTAGATCGGGCGACGGCCGCCGCCTCCACGAGCGCCATTGCGCGCGCCGAGAACTACATCCATGCAGCTCAAGACACATGGCGGCACTCCTGGATGGCTCAGCCGAGAAGGCCATGTCGGCCTATGTGAAGCGTTCGATCTGAGCGGGATCGACAGACTGAGGCCGGACTCGCAGGGGTGTCGCGCCAGCGAGTGATCAGTGGTTCGGTGCTCGTTGTAGTGCCGCTCGTACTCACACAGCGCTAGCCGCAGATGAGCCTGATTCCAGATCAAGCCATTCTGAGTCTCGCCTGCTCGATCATCTGCCTACGCGAACTCAGTCTGATCTGATCACTTAGCGTTGCCGACAGATCGGAACCGTGCGCCCGATAGCCTTCGTCGGCTCCGGTCAGCGGGTCTGCGCCTCGCGCGGGAGCTGCCAGCCCGTCAGCCATTTCAAGGAGCCGACACGCTATGGACACGCAGCCGGACGACGTCCTGCCCTTCGGGACCCTATCGGCGCAGACAACCGATTCCAGTGAGGCCGGGGGCGCTCGATGAGCGCGCCCTGGCATGCGGCCGTCCGAAGCGTGCATGGCCTGGATCAGCGCGGAGGTGTTGACTGGCCGCGTTGTGGCCGCAACGACTGTGCCGGCCGGACCTTGCGCACCGACACCCACGCTGATGGTCCCGAGCTGTGTTTCGCCCATGCGACCGTTCACCAGCGCAGCGAAGCACTGCGCGACATGCACGCGCAGTCGCACGTCGATGTCCGCGGCACCACCCTGACCGCAGACCATGTCCGTGACATCCTTGACACCGTCCACGCCGCGCGATTCGACTTCGGCGGCTGCACCTTCGCCGGCGATGCGCCTTTCCCCGGTACTCGGCTGAAGTTCCGGACTGCTTCGCACAACTTCGCAGCGCGCGGCGGCGGTGTGTCCGACTTCAGCGACGCCACGTTCGAATGTGGTGCCGACTTCACCAAGGTCGAGTTTCCTGGGCCGGTCTTCTTTGCCAGCACCACGTTCGCCGATACTGTCAGCTTCGACCGTGCGCATTTCCTCGGCGATGCCTGGTTTCTGCAGACAATCATGGGCCTCGGTGTGTTCACCGATGCCACCTTCGCTGACCTCGCAGGATTCCACGCTGTCTGTGCAGAACAGCTGATCTTCAGCGGGACTACGTTCTCGGGACGCGCCTATCTAGACCCCGTCGAGGCCTCGCGCGTGGACCTGTCCGACTGTGTGTTCAGCCATCGCGCCGTGATGGTCCTAAACGCTCACTGCCGACTTGATGACGCCCGCTTCGAAGCAGGCATGGAGCTGCGCATGCGAGCTCATAGGACGGCAGTCAGCATGCGACGCACCCACCTCGAAGCCGCGTCCATCGTGTCGGGCAGCGACACCATCGACTCGCGCGTGCGCTCGCATGGGCACAGTTTCCCGTTGGCGCCAGCTCTGCTGTCCCTGCAAGGCACCGATGTTGACGAGCTCACCATTGCCAACATCGACCTCACCCCGTGCCTGTTCGCCGGGGCATACAATCTCGACAAACTGAGAATCGAAGGGCGGTCACGCTTCCTCGATTTTGTCGTCCCGTCCCGGCCAGGCGTACGCGCCTACTACGTCAACGCCAGGGGACGCGAGATCATCATGGACGAGAAGCTGCTGCATGTGATCGCGCGCAAGCAGCGCGGTGTCAATGTCGAAGCTTGGCTGGAGAAGTTCGCCCGGGACCGAAGCGTAGTCGCGGGGCAACCGGACACCGGGCGGGACTACGACGCGATCACCTACGAACGCCTCGCCGTCATCTACCGCGCGCTGCGCAAAGGCCTCGAGGACGCAAAAGACGAACCCGGTGCCGGCGACTTCTACTACGGCGAGATGCAGGCCCGCCGTCACGCACGTTCGACACGCCGGGTCGAACGGTTCCTGCTCACCGTCTACTGGTTGATCTCCGGCTATGGTCAGCGGGCTAGCCGCGCGCTAGCAGCGCTCGTCTTGCTTCTGACGATGCTCACCGCGTTACTGACAGGCCTGGGCCTGCCCGCAGCAGCGCCACTGCAGCAGTTCACCGGAAGTGTGCAGCCCGCCCCCGCACCGGGCGGGTCCCAACAGGTAGTGCTCGACGCCCGGACACCGCCCGCCACCCTGCCGCCGTTCGGCGACCGATGGACCGCCGCCAGGCTGGAGCGTGCCGCTCGCCTGGCCACCGGCTCGATCGTGTTCCGAGACACCGATCAGCAACTCACCATTGCCGGGCGCTGGACCGTCAACGCCGGCCGCGGCCTCGGCCCGCTGCTGCTCGCTCTGGCCGCGCTGGCGATCCGCGCTCGCGTCAAACGCTGAACCTGCGGAGTTCACGCCTCATCGCCCGCCCTGTGGGTGCCGAAAATTACGTCCACGCAGGTCAAGGAGCATGACGATGCTTGTGGTGCCGCACCAGCGAGTGACCGTCATGTGCCGCGCTCGTTGTAGTGCCGCTCGTACTCCCGCAGCGCGTGGCGTAGGTGGGTCTGATTCCAGATCAATGTGCGGTCGAGCAGTTCGGCGCGAAGTGTCTTGACCCAGCGTTCGATGATGGAGTTCATGCGGGGCATCCGGACACCGGTCAGCACCGTCGCGATTCCCGCGGTGCCGAGGATCTTGTCGATCAACGCGGGGTATTTGGCGTCGCGGTCACGAGTGAGGAACTTGATCTGCGCGAGGTGTCCTGTGTCCTCGAGGTCCATGAGCAGGTTGCGGATGGCCTGGGTGACCCAGGCGTGGGTGGGGTGTGCGGTGGTGCCGAGTATCCATACACGCCGGCTGGCGTGGTGGATGGCGGCGAGAATGTACTGGCGCTGGCCGGTCAGCGTGACCGTTTCAATGAAGTCCATCGCCAGGATCGCCTCAGCCTGCGAGCGCAGGAAGTCAGCCCAGGTAACGGTCGTGCGCCGCGGGGCCGGATCGATGCCGGCAGTCTTGAGGATCTCCCACACCGTCGACGCGGCGAGCGCGACACCGAGCAGCGCGAGTTCACCGTGGATACGTCGATACCCCCACGAGGGGTTCTCGGTTGCCAGGCGCAGGACGAGCCGGCGGATCGAAGCGACAGTGCGCGGACGTCCGGACGCCCGGTTCACGCTCAAGCGGGCATGGCGGCGCTTCATCAAGTCGCGATGCCACCTCAGAATCGTGTCCGGGCTGACCAAGAGCCGGAGCTGGCGTAACGTCGCGCGGGCCAACGGCACGAGCAAGGCTGCGAGCAATGCCCTGTCCTCTGGCCGCAATTGTGGGCGCTGCTCTCCGAGTTGCCGGTGCAGGACCGCGAGTTGGTGGCGTAACGCGAGGATCTCGACGTCCTTCTCCCGATCGGTCATGCGCAGGAGCCACAGCGCGGCGAAGGCGTGGGAGACGGCGAGGTAGGCGAAGCGGACCAGCACGGCCGCGATCATGCCGGATGATGACCGCTAACACGTCGATGCCTGCTGACCTGCACGGACGTATTTCTCGGCACGCACACCGCTGCCCGGTCGTGAGGTACGGTCGGGCTGTTGCCGTGACGAGCGGCATGGTGTGCCGGGAAGTCTGGTCGGCGATGCGGCCGACGACACCCGGAGTGAGTTTTGGAACCCGTGAAGACCCGGCTGTTCAGCCGCGCGTCCTGGCCCGAGGCCAAGCGCATCGCCGACCTGCTCCGCCTCGAGACCGTCGGTGGCGTCATCATGCTGGTCGCGGCGGTGGTGGGCCTGGTCTGGGCCAACTCGCCGTGGGCGTCGATCTACGAGACCCTGCGCGCGGTGGAGATCGGCCCCGAGTCCCTGCACCTGCGCCTCAGCCTCGCCGAATGGGCCTCCGACGGCCTGCTGGTGATCTTCTTCTTCGTCGCGGGCCTGGAGCTCAAACGCGAGTTCGTCGCGGGCGACCTGCGCGATCCGCGGCGGGCCGCCGTCTCGATCGCGGCGGCGTTCGGCGGTGTCGCCATACCCGCGTTGATCTACACCGCGGTCAACCTCGGTGGCGGCCCCTCGCTGTCCGGCTGGGCCATCCCCACCGCGACCGACATCGCGTTCGCGCTGGCGGTGCTGGCGGTGATCGGCAGGTGCCTGCCGTCGGCGCTGCGGACGTTCCTGCTGACCCTGGCGGTCGTGGACGACCTGATCGCCATCGTGATCATCGCCCTGTTCTACACCGATCACCTGTCGCTGTTGCCGTTGCTGCTGATGTTCATTCCTCTGGGCTTGTTCACACTGCTGGTGCAGCGACGCGTCCGGTCGTGGTGGCTGCTGATCCCCTTGGCGGTGGCGACGTGGGCGCTGATGCACGCCTCGGGTGTGCACGCGACCGTGGCAGGCGTGTTGCTCGGGTTCGCCGTGCCGGTGATCCGCCGGTACGGCGAAGGTCCCGGTCTGGCTGAGATGTTCCAGCACCGGTGGCAACCCCTGTCCACGGGTGTCGCCGTACCGGTCTTCGCCTTCTTCGCGGCCGGCGTCTCGATCGGCGGTCTGAGCGGCTTCGTCACCTCGCTCACCGACAGCGTGACGCTCGGCATCGTGCTCGGTCTGTTGCTGGGCAAACCGATCGGCATCACCGCGGCCACCTGGCTGGTCGCGCGGTTCACCAAGGCGGATCTGGACGACGACCTGTCGTGGGTCGACGTGGTCGGCCTGTCGATCCTCGCCGGCATCGGGTTCACCGTCTCGCTCCTGGTCAGCGAGCTGTCGTTCGGTGAGGGCAGCGACGACTACGACCACGCCAAGGTGGCCGTGTTGCTGGGTTCCGTGCTGTCCGCGCTGGTCGCGACGGTGATCCTGCGGCTGCGCAACCGGGTGTACCGCCGCATCCACGAGGAAGAGAACCGCGACGCGGACAACGACGGTATCCCGGATGTGCACCAGGCCGACGTGGCCGGCGACGCCATGCCCGAGAGCCGTCGCGGCCGGCACGGCTGACCGGCCGCACAGGCGGTCACGGCAACGCTAGAGAATTCCCTCCAGCCACCGGGCCTGGCGGCGGCGGACGAGATCTGCGACGAGGTCCGCGTCGTCGACGGGTATCAGCCACTGGTCGTGGGTGGCCGTCACCAGAACCGCTGGTCCGGCTTGCGTGTACAACGTGATCCCTCCAGACAGGACGATCCACGGCCTCAGTTCAGGGACGACGGGCAGGGTCACCGGCGTGACCTGCAACAGTTCCCGGAACGGAACCGACAGGTCGATCCGGGGGTCACCGCCACGGCGCGTGTGCAGGCGCGCCGTCCACTCGACACGGTCACGCTCGACGACGATCTGTGCCGACACGCGTTCAGGTCCGGTGGTCGCCGCGCGGACTGCGAGCCTCAGCCGCAGGTCAGCCGATCCCAACTCGGGCACAAGCGGGGTGAGAAGAGCGCGGCCGGCACGGTGAGCAGACACGCAGGTCGCGATCGCGACCGCCCAGCAGAACAGGAACAGGATGGCCGGCCCGGTCAGCGCGTCAGGGCCACTGGTCGTGGCGATGCCGTAGGTGGGGATCGCGCCGGACAGCAGTTGCACCCCCGCGACGAGGAACGCCGCGGGCCGCCACATCAGGGGATCAAGAGGAGCCTGGTGCTGGAGCAACTGGCGCAACGCCACCGCTGCGATCACAGTCGAAACCAACGGAATCGCTGTCGGCCAGGTGATTCCCTCATCGGCCATTGCGACGACCGCTGCGCACAACAACACCTGCGTCATCGGCAGGACCAGGGAAAACATCGTCACGTGCAACTGGCTGCGTGACCACCGTTCGTGCAGCACCGCTTCAGCGGCCTCGTCAGGGTGCACGCCGGTCCTGCTGCTCGGCGCGCCCAGGTGGTTTGACCAACCACAGCGAAAGCATGCTGACGCTCGTCACGGCCAGTCCCAGGAAGTCGGTCCAGTGGCCAGCGAATTCACCGTCGAACCACACGAGCGCCCATCTAAGGATCGCGGGCGGCTGCACATACCAGTAGCGGCGTGGAGCCGCGAGAAAGGACAGCGCCACAACACTGCCCAGACCAATGTCAGGTTCGACGATTCCATCAAGTCTGCTCCCGCTCAGGCCGATCAGGCTGGCCGGTGGGCAACCCGTCGGGAGGCTCGACGCTCAGCGCCTTGGCCACGGGGACGTCGGTCGAGGAGTGCAGCACGATCGACAACGCGATGGTGATGGCGACCAGGTCGAACACGTGCTCGCCGGCCGGGATTCCGGCCTGCAGCACGAGGAGCCCGTAGACGACGGAGGCGAAGCCCTTCGGGCCGAACCACGCGGCGACCGACCGTTCGCGGGCGGGCAGTGGCGTGCGCAGCAACGACAGCATCATCGCCGCCGGCCGCACGAGCAGGATCGCGATGACCGCGACCGCCCAGTCCCCCACGCTCAGGTGCGAGATGCGCTCTGGCGTGATCAGCGCGCCGAGGACGAGCAGTGCGGCGAACTTGGTGATCTCGGACAGCAGGTCGCCGAAGTGCTCGAAGTGTTCTGCCGCAACACGGTCCAGAGTCGCGATGGTCGATCCCGCCGCGAACGCGGCGAGGTAGGGGTTGGCGTGCGTGAGGTGACACGTCGCGTACAGCATCACCGCGATCGCCAACGGGCCGAGCGCCTGCAGCCGCGGTTCGGCGGTGAAGATCCGCAACCGCCACGCCAGCACCACGACCGCGGGGATGACGACGCCCAGTGCGAGTCCGGCGGCCAGCTCGATGCCGATCGTGACGAAGTCGGTGTCCCTGTTCGCCGCCGTGGCCAGGAAGATCAGCACGAACGGCAGCGCGAGACCGTCGTTGAGGCCGGACTCGACGTTGAGGAGCCGCCGCAGCCGCGCGGGCACGTCGGTGCGGCCCACGATGGCGGAGGCGAACACGGGATCGGTCGGCGAGAGGATCGCGCCGATCAGGAACGAGGTCGTCCAGTCCAGGCCGGTGAGGAAGTGCGTGGGGACGGCGATGCCGACCATGGTCAGCGGCATGGCCAGGCCCAGTGCCCGCCCGGACAGCCGCCAGCCCTGCTTCAGATCCGGCAGACCGGCCCGCTGGCCGTCCGTGAAGAGCACGGTGAACAACGCGAGATCCGCCAGAACTGTCACGAACGCGCTGTTGGACGGGATGTCGACGAGCCCGAGACCGCCTTGGCCGATCAGCGCGCCGGCGACGAGGAACATCAGTGCGGTCGACAGGATCGTGCGGGCGGCGAGGCCGGACAGCGAGACGCTGATCAGCAGGACCACACCGAATGCCAGAACCAGCGCCATCAACGAACCCCGTCCATGTCGACCAGGCCCACCACGAAACCGTGATGAGCGTTGCCGACCAGACTTCCCGGCGCACCGCGCGCAAAGATGCCGCAAAGATCCCCTCGACGCAAACCGGCGACCTGGACAGCATTGAACAACTGTTCAATACTGTGAACATGCGTTCAGTATCTGACCTGACGGCGCGGGCGCGCATCCGCGACGCGGCACTGGCCCGGTTCGGCACCGACGGCGTCGCCGGAACCTCGGTGCGCGCGGTGGCCGCGGATGCCGGGGTCTCTCCCGCGCTGGTCGTGCACCACTTCGGCTCCAAGGAAGGACTCCGCCAGGCCTGCGACGACTACGTCCTCGCATCGATCCGCGACGGCGGCGAAGCCGCCACCGAGGCCCTGGGCGAGATCCTGCAGGCAGCGACACCGGTCCGGCGATACCTGGCAAGGGCGTTGCTAGACGACACGCCCGCGGCCGGCGCGTTGTTCGCCGAGATCGTCGAACGCACCGAGGAGTGGCTCGCGGGTGGCGAAGAGGACGGCTGGGTGCGCGCTTCAGCGGACGCCAGGGCCCGAGCCGTCACCTACGTGTCGTGGCTGCTGGCGCCGCTGGTGCTCGGTGACCAGGTGGGTCGTCTGCTGGGCGGTGATCCGGCCGAGACCGCGACCGCGGTGCGCGGAGCCCGTGCAGGTCTGGAGATGCTGACCCACGGTCTGTTCGCCGACGACCGCTGGCTCACGGCGTTCACCGACCTCGACAAGAGCACGAAGCCATGAAGGCGTTGCTGGTCACCCACGGCACACGCGGAGACGTGCAACCGTTGTTGGCGTTGGCGGTGGCGCTCAAGAAAGCGGGCCACGAGGCACTGCTGGCCGCACCGAAGTCGTTCGCCACCAGCGTGCGGGCGCAGGACGTCGAGTTCGCGGCGCTGGACAACGGCCCCAACAGGTTGCTCGAAGATCCGCTGATGGCGGAGGCGATCGAGGGCGGGTACCGCGGCGTCCGCGGCAAGATCACCGCCCTGGCGGCCATCAGGCGCATCAAGCCGTTGATGGCCGATGTGCTGCGCGATGTCGGCGCCGTCGCGCGATCCAGCGGCGCGGACGTCGTGGTGCACACGCCGAGCGTGCCCGCACAGCACGCGGCGGAGGCGCTCGGCGTTCCCGCCGTCCTCGCCGCGCTGCAACCAGGCTGGGTACCGACGTCGGAGTTCCCCTGCCCGATGGTGCCGCTGCCCCGGCTGCCCCGGTTCCTCAACCGGGCCACCTACCTGACGGTGTCGGCGACCCTGCGCGCCTACTCCGGCGTCGTCAACGCCTGGCGCACCGACGACCTAGGCCTGCCACGCGGTCAGGGCCCCCGACATGCCCTCGTGCTGCAGGCGTTCAGCTCTCTCGTCACACCAGTGGACCCCACGTGGCAGGACTCGGTGCGCACCACCGGTTTCTGGTACCTGCCGCGTGTCACGACCTGGACACCCGACGCCGCTCTGAAGGCGTTCCTGGAGGCCGGTCCAGCGCCTGTGTACGTCGGGTTCGGCAGCATGGCCGGGCGGGATGCTCAGCGCACCGGCGACATCGTCGCCGAGGCCGTCCGGGCGGCGGGAGTGCGGGCGATCGTCGCGACCGGATGGGGAGGCCTGGCCGCGCGCTCGTCGGACGACCTCCTCGTCATCGATCAGGCGCCGCATGACTGGTTGTTCGGCAAGGTGGCGGCGGTTGTGCACCACGGCGGTGGAGGGACGACCGCTGCGGCGCTAGCCGCAGGTGTACCGCAGGTCGTCTGTCCGTTCGTCGCCGATCAACCCCACTGGGCGCAGCGGATGCACGCCGTCGGCGTTGCCCCGCAACCACTGCTCCACAAGAAGCTGACCGTCGCCTCGCTCGCCGAAGCGATCACGCACACCGCGAGCGATCCCGCGATCCGGCGGCGCGCCGTCGAACTGGGCGAGCAAGTCCGCTCGCAGGACGGTGTCGGTGTCGCGGTTCGCGAGCTGGAGAGGATCCGCAATGGACGTTGCTGACCGCATCGCGAAGACCTTCGGCATGACGGATGAAGCGTGGCAGCGGCACGCCAACCCGTGGAGCGTCTGGACGCGGTTCGCCGCGATTCCCCTGATGCTTCTGGCGATCTGGAGCCGCACGTGGATCGGCTGGTGGAGTCTCGTGCCGATAAGCGCTGTGGCCGCCTGGTTGTTCATCAATCCCAGGGCGTTTCCGCCGGTGCGTGAGCCACGCAACTGGGCGGCACGCGGCATCTACGGCGAACGTGCCTGGGTCCAGAACCGCGATCTGGTGCCACCGGACCACCGGAAGGTGCTGCGGCTGCTGGTCGCTCTCGGGGTCATCGGGTTCGGCATGATCCTCTGGGGGCTGGTCGCCCTGGAGGTGTGGCCGACGGTCTTCGGCGTGACAGTGGTCGTTGTGGCCCAGCTCTGGCGAATCGACCGCTTCGGCTGGCTGTGGGAACGCCATCAGGCTCACCGGTCTTGATCGGCGTTGCGCCACCACAGCGCGGTCGCCGCCACTCCCGCCGTTCCGACCAGCACCACCAGCAGCACGCCGAGCGGGCCGGGCGACACCCGGTCCGCACCGGCCAGTCCGCTGAACAACGCCGGTACCGACCACGGGAAGTACTGGCCGTAGCCGAGCGCGGCGACGACCTGCGCGCAGAACACCGCCGTCATCATCACGCCGACACCCGGCAGATAGCCCCTGCCGACACTGGCCGCGAGCGCGATCGGCGTGGCGAGCAGCACCGTCATCACCGCAACCGCCGCGATCATCGCCACGCCGGAGACCACCACGTCCGCGGTCCAGCCCGGCAGTCCGAGCACCGTGCCGATCAGGAGACCGAGCAGCACCAGCTGCACGGACAGGATCAGGCACCACACCAGCGCCATGACGAACTTCGCCGCGACGATGGTGGTGCGCGCGGTGGGCAGCGCCAGCAGGTCCTTGACGGTGTTCTGGCTGAACTCGCGGCCGAACAGCCACACCAGGACCAGCCCGAACACCAGCATGCCGCCCACCGCTGTGGTCTGGGCGAGGAAGGAGAAGTACGTCGGCCAGTCCGCCTCACCACCGACCAGTGCCGCCTTGGTACCGAGCAAGCCGAGGGACCGAGCACGGTCCTGGTTCTGCAGGATGAACATGAACAGCCCGCCCACCGCCGCGGCGACGGTGAACGCGAGTGCGGTCACCCACGGCACACGGGACCGGCGCGCCTTGAGCACCTCGGTCGCCAGTGCGTTGATCACGACTCCACCACCCGCAGGAAGAACGTCTCCAGATCGTCCTGCTCGACGACCAGCCGGGTCGGTGGGCAGCCGGCGGTGACGAGGACCGTGGCGACCTCATCTGGTTGCCGCACCGCGCGAGCGTCAGCCAGGACGAGATCCTCGACGTTCGATCTGACAGGGCTGTAACCCGCGGCGGTCAACGCGAGCTCGGCCGCCTGGCGGTCACGTGCCGACACGCTCAGGCGCTGCTGCACGTGTGCGGCGACGTCGCCGGCGTCGAGCTCCCGGACGAGCCGTCCTCGGTGGATGATCCCGATGCGGGTGGCGAGCCGCGCGACCTCGGTGAGAATGTGGCTGGACAACACCACCGTCACCCCGTGCTCCTGGCTCAGCCTGCGCAGCAGGTCACGGATCTCCGCGACACCAGCGGGGTCCAGCCCGTTCGCGGGCTCGTCGAGGACGAGCAGCTCCGGCTTGTGCAGCAACGCCTTGGCCAGGCCAAGGCGTTGCGCGTTGCCCAGCGACAACGTCCGTGCGCTCCGGCCGGCGTACGTGGTCAGCCTCAGCCGTTCGATGACCTCGTCGACGTGGTGGCGTCCGCGCAGGGCACGCAGGCGGGCCGCCACCTCCAGGTTCTCCCGCACCGTGAGCTCCGGGTAGGCGGCGGGTGTCTCGACCAGGTAGCCCACCCGCGACCACGCGGCCCGCGCACCAGGCCGAACCCGCGCACCCAGCACGTCGACAGTCCCGCTCGTCGGCCGGACCATGCCGAGCAGCATCCGGATCGCCGTGGTCTTGCCCGCACCGTTGAGCCCGAGCAACCCGTAGATCTCCCCCGCGGTGACGCACAGGTCGAGATCGTCCACCGCCGTGACATCGGCGTAGCGTTTGGTCAGTCCACGCGCGTCGATCACCGACGCCATCAACGGGCGACCTTGACGCAGCGCGCGGTGCGTTCGATCTCGCTCACCGGCAGCGAGCGCCCCGAGGGCACGACGTACCGCTCGGTGAACTCACGCGGCCCCACCTGCTCGACCTCGGTCCACCCGTACGGCTCGAGAAATCCCGCCACCTCGTCCGGCAGCAGCCCGAACTTCCACATTCGGCGCCTCACCACGAACTCGCGATGTGCCGCCTCTCCACCGAACATCGCCGTTCCGTCGAGGAAGTCCTTGCGCACGAACGTGAACACCAGCTCACTGCCCGCAGGCGCCTGTGCGAGAACATCGAACGTCGCGCGGACGGCGTCCTCGCTCAGGTACTGGGTGACCGCTTCCCAGATGAACAGCGTCCGCTGGCCGGCACGGTAGCCGTGGTATGCGAGCACCGTCGCGAGGTGCTGCGTTTCGAAGTCGAAGGGAACCAGGACAACGTCCGGCGGAACCTCGCCGAAGATCTCGTGCAACCGGCTCCGTTTGCTCTCCACGTTCGGCGGGAGGTCGACCTCGAACACCTGCTTGCCGCGGGACCTGCAGCCGCGCGTGTCGAACCCGGCACCGAGCACCACCACGACCTCAGCGTCACTGACGTCAAGCCGTTCGTCGATGTACCGCTTGCGGCACAACATGCTCGCCCACAAGCCAGGAATCTTCTTCTCCGTCGCGGCGAACAGCGCGTTGCGCACCGGCCGCCAGCGCGCGGCAGCCACCGCCAACCGCCCGGAAGCGGGCAGGATGCGCGCCGCGTACTCGTCCCGCACGAGCGGGTGTTCGTCGTACTGATCCACAGCGGCGATGACCATCGGTCCGATGGCGGTGCCTGCGACTGCGGTGTCCATGAGAACTCCTCGAAGACGGCGTCGTTCATCACGCCGACCAGGCTTCCCGGCACACCTGCGGACAGCCTACAACCACACCGCGCCCAGCTAGCATCGATCCATCACCGCTGCCAGTTAGCCACAACGACTGGAACCCTTCCGGTGGGGAAGGTCAAGATGTCACCTATCGGTGCACCAGATCCCACGAGCGCCGATCAACGGTAGCGGCTACGCCCGCATGATGGAGAGCGGTCATGTTTTGACGGCAGCTTCCCTCGTCGTCGACCGCACACCCGGCAACGACACCTACACGCCTGGCCGACGACTCCTTCGACCGAAGCCTGGTGCAGAAACGCCTTTCGCATCAACACACCGAGCGTCCATGCACGGCACGCTCACCGGCAGCCACTGAAATTCCCCAGGGAGATCAGCGACCGGGGCTCACCGATGCGATCGCCTGCCTCGGCGCCATCGTGTCGGAGCGCTGCCGCCCTCCCGTGCCGGGTGGTCGACCGCGACAGCCCTTGCGGTTCAAACCGCCAGCCGAGCACGTCACCGGACGTGGCGCGCCGGCAGCCGGCTTGGCTTCCGCCACGGAGATCCCAGCTCGCTGCTCGCGCTCGCAAGTGCAGGGTTCTGCGGGCGCTCACGACCTACAGCACGCACGGCGCCTCTCGGCTGACTCCCACCGCGATCTGCTCGGCGGGTGAGGTCACTCCCAGGGCATCGAGTTCAGAGGTCCGGCACGCTGAGACCTCCGCCCACACGGTTTTGACGGCATCGCGCCGCCGGAAGCCCCACCTGGTTGACAGGCGGTTGACGATCAGCAGTCCCGCACCATCGGAATCCGTGTGGCCATGTCGCCCCAGTACCGGGAGGCGCATCGGGCTCCGGTCCTCGACCTCGACCCTGATCACACCAGACTCCCGCACCAGCTGCACGCACAAGCGACGTGGACCGCCGGCGTGGCGGTATGCGTTCTCCACCAGCTCAGTCATGATCAGCACGGCGTCGTGGACACGGTCCTCGTCCACCCCGCCGAGCGCGTTGCGAAGTCTGCACCGGTCATCGGCCACCGACGGACTGCCGTGGGACAGTTCGCGTTCAACGAGAACCTCCGCCGATCTACTCACGTAATACCCCTTGCCGAACCGGGTGACGGAGGCCCCAGGCCTCCCAGACTGTCGTTCCGAACTCTCGGATCGGCGGATTCACTCCAAACTTGCACATCAGTCATCGCACGACGTCCAGCACAGAGCTGATCATGTGATGAGGCGTGGGTACGACGCGATGATAAACCGACCGCAGGCCGACTCAGCGACGGCTAGACCGGGACCGGTGGAAGAACGGAAAAGAGCGTTGAAGCCGGAAGCGAGGATTGTGCAGCGCACCGCAGGAGCGACCGGGCAGCTCGTCGAACACGTGCTGTCGGTCGTGCGGTCCGGCATGGTCCGCCGCTGCGGAACTCGGAGCGTCGGCCAGGCGTACGACTCCGCCAACGACGCGACGCAAGAGGTGCACGTCGCGGTGACAAAGACCCGACACCTGCCGTGAACTGGGAAGATCAGTCCTGACGTTCCCGCGCTGAGCAGCGTCCGGCGTTCATCCCACCTGCGGGAGATGGTGCCCCCGCCGCCGACTTCGAGCGGAGAGGTATGTCCGACCCTGCCGAACGTCGGCCGGGGATTCGGCCGACGTTCGGCACGGTGAGGTTTGGTGCGGGCATCCGCTGCACGAGCTCGTGCCCGCACCGCCCAGCTTGCCCTACGAACCGTCTGGCGAACCTTACGAGGTCCTAACAGAATGCACGGGATGCCAGTGGCGGCGATTCGCTTCTCGGATCACGCCAGACCCTTTGTTGGGATTTCGCAAGGTTCGGCGCGCTACATTGTTCGGGTTCGTCCGCTCGCATTCGCTGTTGCTGCCCGCTCCGGCGACTCGGCGCGCCATCGGGAAGCCTGCCGGACGGCCACAGGGCGTGTGGGGCGGCGCAGGGCGGCTTCACACGCCCCACGCATCCGCTCAGATCAGCACCGCATCTCGACCTTGCGAAGTCCTCGCGACGGCTCGCCTGGACGTCCCCCCGAAGCCCTGTCATCGGAAGGCCGGTGGAAGGCTGCCCCTGCAAGGAAGCGAGGACACAGAGCAATGGACTATCGCGTGCTGCTCGTCGAGGACGACGAGCGCATCCGGCAGGCGCTCGGCTTGGCGTTGGGCGATGAGGGGTTCGACGTCGTCGAAGCGGGCTCGGGCGAGGAGGCGCTGCACCTGCTCGACACCGGCGTGTTCGACGTCGTGCTGCTGGACTTGATGTTGCCCGGCATGGACGGCCTGGTCGTCTGCAAAGCGCTGCGATCCCGCGCCGACCTGCGGATCATCATCATCACGGCTCGCACGGACACCTCTGACGTGATCGCCGGGCTGGAGGCAGGGGCCGACGACTACGTCACCAAACCACTCGTCGCGAGCGAGCTGGCAGCCCGGATCCGGGCCTTGCTGCGACGTCGCCGCAGTGATCTGCAGAGCGCCGTGTACCGCATCGGCGACATCGAGATCAGACCCGACGAGGGCGTCGCACAACGGGCCGGCGCCGACCTGCGCCTCACCAAGACGGAGTTCCGACTGTTCGCCGAGCTCGCCGTCGCGGAGGGACGGGTCGTGACGAGGGAACAGCTGTTGCGCCGCGTCTGGGGGTACGACTACTACGGTGACACGAGGCTGCTCGACGTCCACATCAGCAGGCTGCGCTGCAAGGTCGAGCGGGACCCCGACGCTCCCGAAGTGGTGATCACGGTTCGTGGCAGCGGTTACCGGGTGGAACGCAACCCGTGACCGTCCGCGGACGCTTGCAGCTTTCCTTGCGCTGGCGGGTCGCAGCCGCGTTCGGTCTCGGCTCGTTCCTGCTGTCCAGCGTGCTGGCGATGGCGACGTGGAACCTGTCCTCAGGCTATCTCCTGCGGCAACGGGAACAGAGCGCCGAGCGGCAGGCCGAGGTCAACGCCAAGGTGATCAGCGAGGAGTTGCGCCGCGGCGGTGAGGGCCTGGACAAGCTGCTCACCGGCCTCACGACAGGTCCGGACTCCACGATCTTGCTGTACCGCCCGGACGAGCTGCGCTCCAGCGGCCGCCAGATCGACCCTTCCACCCTCCCGCCGCGGCTGCTCGAGCTCACTCGTAACGGTGTCCCCGCGAGGCAGCGCCTTGTGGTCGACGGCATCCCGGTCATCGCTGTCACGCTGCCGATCACCGCCGACGTCCACTACCTCGAGCTGTCCCCCACTCTGCAGCTCGACCGCACGTTCCGGTTCCTCAGCGCCGTGCTCATCGCCGGCACCGTGGTCAGCGGACTGCTCGGTGTCGCACTAGGAGCGTGGGCCGCCAGACGGGCGCTGCGGCCACTGACCGAGCTCACCGCGGTGGCCCACCGCATCGCGGGAGGTGATCTCCGGTCGCGCATGCCAGAACGCGCGGACCCGGATCTCGCCCCGCTGGCACGGACGTTCAACACCACAGCCGACGAGCTCGAACAACGGGCTCTGCGCGACGCCAGGTTCGCGAGCGACGTCAGCCATGAACTGCGCTCTCCGCTGACCACGATGTTGAACGCCGCCGAGATACTGCGCCGCCGACGTGCGGAGATTCTCGGCACGGCGGGACGGGCGACCGACCTGCTCACGTCCGAAGTGGACAGGTTTGCGCGCATGGTCGTCGACCTGCTGGAGATCTCCCGATCAGACCAGCAGACCGACGAGCGCGCGCTGGAGCCAGTCGATCTCGGCGGACTCGTCCACCACGTGCTCGCCACGCGGTCCGATGTGATCGTTCCGGAGGTCGAGGTGAATTCCTCCGCGCCGCTGGTGATCGCCGATCGGCGTCGTCTCGACCGGGTGGTCAACAACCTGCTCGACAACGCCGAGCGCCACGCAGGCGGCGCGATTCGCGTGGCAGTCCTTCGCAACGACCGAAAGGTCCGCCTCGAGATCGACGACCGCGGTCCCGGTGTCCCGGCCGAGCTGCGTGAACGGATCTTCGAGCGGTTCGCACGCGGCACTCGGGCCGGCAGCAGGGGCACCGACTCCGGCAGCGGGCTGGGCCTTGCTCTCGTCGCGGAACACGTCCGTCGACACGGCGGTCGCGCATGGGTTCAGGACCGGCCCGGTGGCGGGGCGCGGTTCGTCGTCGAAATCCCGGAGGCCACCACATGAAGATCCGCACGCTGCCGGCCTTGTTGCTCGTGTGCATCACCACGGGATGCGGCGTGTCAGCGCAGGACGAGCCGGTTCTCATCACCTCCACGAACCCGGCTGAACCCACGCCTACCATCACGATCAAACCCACAACGGCGCCCACCACCACGTCGAGCGCACCGACACCGGCGACCACCGCCGCGCGCGACAGCCAGGAGAGGTGATGACGGCCCCACCACCGGACCACGAGCCCGACTACCGGTTCACGCTCGCCAACGAACGCACCTTCCTGGCCTGGATCCGCACGGCACTGGGACTGCTCGCCGCCGGTATCGCGGTACGCCAGTTCGTGCCGCCGTTCACCGTGACCGGAGCCACGTCCGTGCTTGCGCTGGCCTGCATCACCTTGGCCGCGACCGTGGCGGCCACCAGCTTCCCCCGGTGGCGCCGCGCACAGCAGGCCATGCGTGCCGGGGCCCCGCTGCCGACCAGCCCCATGGTCGCGGTGCTCGCAGCCGGAGTGTTGATGCTCGCCGTGCTCGCCGCAGTCCTGGTGATCGTCGGGTGAACCGCAACGCCGGTCTGCAACCGGAACGCACGGACCTGGCCTGGCATCGCACCGCGCTGGCCGCTGCCGCGTGCTCGCTGCTCTTCGTGGGTGCGGCGGCGCGACAGGGCTGGGGTCTGGCCACGCTGCCCGCCGTGTGCACTGCCACTCTGTCAGCGGTGCTGGTGCTACTCGGCCGCCGCGGACAGCTCGCCGCCCGTCCCCGAGTCCTGCTCCTGCTGGCCGGCCTGGCCAGCGGTGCGTGCGTGTCCGCGATCCCTCTCGTCGCCGCCGACGGAAGCTGAACCAGCGGCACGAGCACCAACAACGCGATCAGGACCGCGGGTCGCGCTGCCACCGACTCTCGGCCAGCATGTTGTCAGCGAGGGCAAGGAGCCAATCGCGCTCGTCGGGCGTTACGCGGCAGGCGCCGAGCAACAGAACCGCGGACTCCAGGATGTGGTGGTGACGGCACTCCCGGTCACGGTGGATCGGGCCACGCTTGCCGTGCGTATCGCACGCTCGGCGGACTGCGCGATCGGCCACAGCTCCTGGTGACCGGCTGCTACGGCTCGCTCGGACCGGCGTCCGAGATCCTGGCGACCATAGGTCAGCGGTACCGTGCTGCGCTGACTCAGGCCGGACAGGACAATGGCGTGTCAGACCTCGCGCTGGTGCACGTCGGGGATGCCGTCGTGGTCCGCATCGACAGACTCTTCCGCGCAAATCCTTCGATGGACCCGGTTGCGGGCCCGGAGGATGACGGCGGCGATCATGCCTGCGAGCAGGGAACCGACCAGGATCGCGATCTTGGCGTGCTCGTCGCTCTCACTGCCTGCGCCGAAGGCGAGGTCACCGATCAGCAATGACACCGTGAACCCGATGCCGCCCAGCAAAGCCAGTCCGATGACGTCGGTCCAGGTGAGGTCGTGGTCGAGTTCAGCTTTGGTGAACCGGGACACGAGGTAGGTCGCGCCGGTGATGCCGATGGTCTTGCCGAACACGAGCGCCAGCACGATGCCCAGCGCGACAGGGTCGACGAGCGAGGTGACCAGACCTCCGAAGCCGCCCACTGTGACACCGGCTGCGAAGAACGCGAACACCGGAACCACCACTGCGGCCGAGATCGGCCTGAATCGGTGCTCGAAGTGCTCAGCCAGACCTGGTCCGCTGCCTTTCTTGCGGATCACCGGAACGGCGAACCCGAGCAGCACACCGGCGACGGTGGCGTGAATCCCGGAGGCGTGTACCAGTGCCCAGGTCGTCGCCGCCAACGGGAGCAGCAGCCACCACGACCGCACCCTGCGCTGCACCAGCACCGTGAACACGGCCAGGGGCAGCAGCGCCAGCAGCAGCGGGCCGATCGAGAGGTCGCGGGTGTAGAAAACGGCGATGATCACGATGGCGAGCAGGTCGTCCACAACCGCCAGGGTGAGCAGGAAGGTGCGCAGTGCGGAGGGCAGGTGGTGGCCGATGACCGCGAGCACCGCCAGCGCGAACGCGATGTCGGTGGCGGTCGGGATCGCCCATCCGCCCAACGCGGCGGAGTCGCCGAGGTTGACCGCGGTGTAGATCAAGGCCGGTACGACGACCCCGCCGACGGCGGCGGCGACCGGGACCGCCGCACGGCGTGGGTCGCGTAGATCGCCCGCGACGAACTCGCGTTTGACCTCCAGGCCGGCGACGAAGAAGAAGATTGCCAGCAGTCCGTCCGCGGCCCAGGCCGACAGGGTGAGGTCCAGATGTAGTGCGGCCGGGCCGATCCGAACCTCGCGCAACGCCTCGTACGAGTCGGACCAGGGCGAATTGGCCCATACGAGTGCCAGGACAGCACCTGCAAGGAGCAGGACACCGCCCACGGTCTCCTTGCGGAGGATTTCCGCGATGCGCTGGGTCTCGGGCCATGACCCTCGATCCAGGAGCCGGACAGGGCGTGCGTTGCCCTCAGACATCAGACGCCGACCGGCGCGAGGTGAAAGCGGGAACAACGGTCACTGGTTCCTCCGGCTGTGTTTCGACTCGGCTCGCCGACCAGGCTTCCCGGCACACCACGAGGCAACCCTCCGACGGAACACCCCCATCAATCGTGACGCAGCACGATCGGGTCACCCGATCCGCCGCTCTTCCCACTTCAGAGGCACAAAGTGACCGAGACGCAGGCATACCGTCGCCGCGACCTGATCATCGACCAGCAGGTGTCACGGCGAGCAGTTCGAGGCGTGTTCGGGCAGGAGACCCGTCGAGAGGTGTGGGGTGCCAAACTCGAACTAACGTGCCTGACCTGCGGATCAAGCAGCTGCAGGTTCGTACTCGTTGATCAAGCCGCCAAGCACTCGCCGACGACGTACGGATCTACAACCTGGCCCTGCGATGGGGTAATCCGGTAGCGGCGGAGCATGGTTCCGCGCTCTGTGTGGCCGTCGGTGGTTGTAGTGGGAAACGTAGCGGTTCAGCACTGATGTCAGGTGATGCTCGTTGATGATGAGCAGCCGGTCTGTGAGCTCTCGCCTGACGGTGCCGACGAACCGCTCGGCGTAGCAGTTGGCCCGTGGACATCGCGGCGGAATCTTCACGATGTCGATGCCGGCGTCAGCGAGAACAGCATCGAACGACGCCGCGAACTGGCCCGCCCTGTCACGAACCAGGAATCGAAAGTTCGCACGATCGTCAAGCGTCATAAGGAGGCTGCGAGCCTGCTGAGTGGTCCACGGCCCGTCAGGGTTAGAGGTGGTCCCGAGGATATGGACGTAGCGGGTGCCGACCTCCATCACGAAGAACACGTACACCCGCTTCAACGTGACGACGCAGTCGACATGGAAGAAGTCACACGCCAGCATGCTCGCCGCCTGAGCACGCAGAAACCGCCGCCACGACATGTCGGAGTTCCGAATGGGCGAAGGGGGAATCCGAAGCCGCTTCAGCACACGGCGAACAGTCGACGCGGACGTCCGATGGCCGAGCTTGAACAGCTCGCCCTGGATCCGGCGGTAACCCCAGCCGGAGTTCTCCCGTGCCATCCGCTCGATCAACGCCACGACGGTCTCATCGATCCGCGGTCGCCCAGTCCGGTTCGGGTAAGTCCACTTCTTCGCGACCAACCGCCGATGCCACCGCAGCACGGTGCCCGGAGACATCAACCGGTGCTCTCGCAGCCACACTGGTAGCTGCCGCACCAACGCGGCCAGAACCGCACGATCAGCCCAATCCAACCGCGGACGGCGCATACCCCGACGCAACACCGTGACCTCATGCCGCAACACCAGCAACTCCACGTCCTTGGCCGCCGACGACCGGCCGAGCAGCGCCAGCCAGCCACCGAGCCGAACAAGGATGAGGTACAGCAGTCGCAGCGCCACGCACGATCATGCCGACCGAACGACAGTGCCCGACCACCGCAGCTCAACGCGTGTGTGCAGAATTCTGGCACCCCACAGGGTCTGCGGCAGCGGCCAGCAACGCCGCCGCTTCGGACGGTCCAGCCACGACCACCGCCGCGACACACCCACATCGAAGAACTCCGCGACGACAGAGCCGACACCCTCGATCAACTCAACCGACACGGCGCGCTGCCACGCACGCGACGTCTGCACATCCTGGAACGCGTTCGTCGACATCCGGCCGCAGAACGCAAAACGCACGCCAGGCACCTCAGACGGCGCCACTGGACGACGACATCCCGTCAACGCGGCAACCAGTTCGGCATTCGTCAACGTGGCCACGGTCAGCTCCCTCAGTCAAAACCGAGACCCAGCTGCCAAAGACATCGTGACGACATCCTGCCCATCTCCACCCGAACAGACCAAGAGCAAGCCACACCAGACATCAGGCCAACTCATCGTCACGGCAAGCCAACTCAGATGTCACCTCCTCGTGCAGCAGACCCCAACCGACCGCTGTACCTTGTGAGTCGTTCGAGCTGACCACCGCCTGAAGCCACAGTCCCCAGCTACACACTGAGCTGTACAGCCGCGTAGAACCTCGGTCGCCAATCTCACAGTCAATCGATATCATTAGAATCACCCATTTCCTCCCTTCTGTTATCTGGGGCGCCAAGGTTCCGGCCTCGACCGGCTTCGCATGCCGTCGCGCAGTGTTCACGTCGTTGAGTGGCTCGTCGACGCGCACCACGGAGCGGACGTAGTGCCGTGGCGGGTTTCGAACTTCGGCGGCGACCACCGCCGTATGCGACGGTTGTGGTTGACTTTAGTCAACACTGAAACTACAGAGTAGACAATTCCTGCGCTGGATGCTGCGCGAACGCGTTGGTCACAACACCAGCCGCGAGCAGAGTCGACGAACGTCGAGAGCGGCATGCGGCGGTCACCTTCGATCGCCACGGCGCCGCCACCGCGCACCTGGGCCCGCCCGGCACTCGGGAAGTGACGTGACGCACACCCCGGCGGCACCGGTCCGGGTCTCGCGGGCAGACCCGCAGGGCGACGATGATGCGGGTGGCCGGACGGGCGGGCCGGCGGAGGCGAGGGGCTGCGAGTGGGGTCGATCGGCGCCCGGCGGGTGGTGAGCCAGGACCAGGTGCTGCGCGGCGCGTGCCGGTTCTTCCTGCGGCACGGCCGGGTCGAGATGGACGCGCTGGCGGCGAGCCTGGCCATCAGCCGGGCGACCCTCTACCGGGTCGTGCACAGCCGCGACGGGCTGCTCGCCGACGTGCTGTGGGTGCTCGCGGACCGGCTGCTGGCCCGTGCCCGGCAGGAGCGCACGAACGTCGGCGTCGAGGGCGTCCTGGAGGTCACCCGGCGGTTCGTGGCCGACCTGCGCGCGGCCGGCCCGTTCCGGGCGTTCCTGCGCAGCGAGCCCGACACGGCCACCAGGGTGCTGTTCAACACCGCCGGCGGGGTGCACCGGCGAGCGGTGTCGGCGCAGAAGGAGATCCTGCTCGAAGTGGACGGCGGGCCGTGGTCGGCGGCGGCCCTGGACCAGGTCGCATTCCTGTACGTGCGGATCGTGGAGTCCGCCCTCTACGCCGAACTGCTCAGCGGCGCGCCGCTCGACCCGGCCCTGGCCGAAACCGCCGCCCGCACGGTGCTGCTGCAGCACCGCTGACCCGACCACCGCAGCGTGCTGCGACGGCGGTCTCACGATGGCGCCGCGTTCTGGTGCCGGTCGTCCGGGCCTGGCTACGGTCGGTTCCGCACCCATCCCCCATCGCTGTGGGAGCCGGTATGTCCCCTTCCCCCTGGCGTCGCCTCGGTCTGGTCGCGGCCGTGCTCGGCCTGCTGGTCCCGACGTCCGCCCCCGCCTCCGCCTCCGCGCCCGCCGGTCCGGCGCCGCGGGTCGTCGGCCCGTTGCCCGGGACCGTGCCGGGTGACCGGCTGGCCGACCGGATCGAGGACACCTACCCGTTCTTCTCCACGTCCGACGACCTCGCCGCCGCCGGTTACGTCGAGCAGGAATTCCACGTCTCCGGCGCGGCCGACGGCTGGGCCGGCAACGGCACGAAGGTCGCCACCGGTGTGCCGTACGCGACCCGGGTCGTCGTGCGGCGGCCCGCGCACGCCCGCGACTTCAACGGAACCGCCCTGGTCGAGTGGCAGAACGTCACCGCCGGGTACGACCTGGACGCGTTGTGGAACGCCGAGTCCGTCGTCCGCGCGGGCTACGCCTGGGTCGGTGTGTCGGCGCAACGGGTCGGGGTGGACCAGCTCCGCGCGTGGAGCCCCGCGCGCTACGGCGGGCTGGACGTGACCGGCGGCGGTCGGTTCACCGCCGACGAGCTGTCCTACGACGTGTTCACCCAGGCCGGCCGCGCCGTCGAGTCGGGTGCGGTCACGGGCGGCCTGCGGCCCCGGACCGTGCTGGCCATCGGCGCCTCGCAGTCGGCGGCCCGGATGACCGTGCTGTACGACCGGGTCCTGCCGCAGCAGCAGCCGGTGTTCGACGGTTACGGCTTCGTCGTCGGCACGGCGCCGACGCGGGCCGGCGCGGAACCCGTCCTCCAGGTGCAGTCGGAGACCGACGTGCGCAGCGCGACCCGTCCCGCCGACACCGACCGGTTCCGCCGCTGGGAGGTCGCTGGCGCGGCCCACTCCGGCTACGAGGGCCAGGCCTACCGCGTGCCGATCTCCGAACGCGACCTCGGCGGCGCACCGCAGTACGACTGCGACCGGCCGCCGTTCAGCCGGGTGCCGATGCACCACGTCACCGCTGCGGCCTACGACCACCTGCGCCGGTGGGTCGAGCGGGGCACGCCGCCGCCGACCGCGCGCCCGTTGGAGTTCGAGCCGGACGGCGTCACCAAGAAGCGCGACGCGCTGGGCCTCGCGCTGGGCGGCATCCGGTTGTCGCAGGTGACCGCACCCAGGGCGCTGAACACCGGCGACAACACCGGTGAGACGTTCTGCCGCCTGTTCGGCACGCACGTGCCGTTCGACGCGGCGACGTTGGCCCGGCTCTACCCGCACCGCGGGGACTACCTGCACCAGGTGGTGACCGCCGACGTCGCCAACGTGCACGCGGGCTACCTGCTGCCGGCCGACGCGCGGCAGAACCTCGCCGACGCCCTGGCCGTTGGAGGTCGGCGATGAAGGTCCCGTTGCTCGCGCTCGTCGTGGCCCTCGCGTCCACGGTCGCGGCCGTGCCCGCCGGCGCCGAACCGCTCACCCCGATCGTCTTCGTGCACGGCCAGCAGGGGTCGGCGCAGCAGTGGCAGTCCAACGCCAAGCGGTTCTCCGGCAACGGCTACCCGGACGCGCTGCTGCACGCCTACGAGTACGACACGAGCATCCCGACCAACGACCGCGCCGTCGCCGACCTCGAAGCGTTCATCGCCGCCGTCCGCGCCCGGATGCGGGCGGCCAAGGTGGACGTGATCGCGCACTCGCGCGGCACGACGGTCATGCACAGCTACCTGTCGTCGCCCGAACGGGCCGCGTCGGTGCGCAAGTACGTCAACGTCGATGGGCGCTCCAGCGCCGCACCGCCGGGCGGCGTGCCGACGTTGGCGCTGTGGGGCAGCCTGCAGCCCAACGGGTCCATCGGCGGCGCGACCAACGTTCACCTGACGACGCTGGGCCACACCGAGACCACCACGTCGGCCGACGGTTTCGCCCACATGCACCGGTTCCTGCGCGGTCGGCCCGCGTTGACGACCCGGGTGCTGCCCGAACCGCCCGGCCTGGTCCGGATCGCGGGCCGGGCGACGTACTACCCGCAGAACGAGGGGCTGGCCGGACTGCTCCAGGTGTGGGAGCTCGACCCGCTCACCGGCGCGCGGCGCGGCGAACCGCGGCACAGCGCCCGGACCGGCGCGGACGGCTCGTTCGGCCCGCTGCCCGTCAACGGCCGCGCGCACCACGAGCTGGTGGTGCTGCGTGAGGGTCAGGTGCCGCACCACTTCTACTTCGAGCCGTTCGAGCGCAGCGACCGGTTCGTGCGGTTGCAGGTGTCGCGTCCCGGCGGCATCACCGACCACATCGACCGGTGTCCGACGCACAGCGCGCTCACCGTCATCCGCAACCGCGAGTGGTGGTCCGACCAGCCCGACAGCGACCGGCTGGAGCTCAACGGGGTCAACGTCCTCACCGCCGACGTCTCGCCGCGGCTGCGCCAGGTGATCGCCGCGTTCGCGTTCGACGACAACTGCGACCTGGCCTCGACGCCGGGTGCCGCGCTGCCGCCGTTCGCCGCGCTGCCGTTCCTGACGGGCGTGGACGCCTACCTGCCGACGCGGCCGGAGGGCACGATCCGGGTCACCCAGACGGCGCGCGGCACCGGTGGCGGGTCGCGCACGATCGCGGTGCCGAACCGGCCGTCGGACGCGCACGCGGTCACCGTGCAGTTCAAGGATTACCTCGACGTCGGAACCGGAGGACCCCGCGCAACGTCCCCCTGAGCGGAGAAGGGGGTTCGTGTGGCCGAACGGTTGTCAGGGTCTGGCGAAGTCGTCCACCCGGTCGGCGCGGATCTGGTCGGCGCTGGGGTCGAACCCGCCCGACACGTACCCGCTGACCGTCTGGAACCACGGCGGCGAGTTGCTGAACGCCTCCCAGGTGTCAACCCTGTCCTTGATCCGGTCGATCCACCACCGCTGGTTCGCGTCGGCGTCCCAGTCCCAGTGCTCCGGGTTGTCCGGATCCCACCAGTCCACGTCCTCGCGGGTGGTGCCTTCCGGCGCGCGCCAGAAGCCCTCCATCGTCGCGCCGACCTTCATGTAGTCCTTGCGGACGTCCGGCGCGTTCCCGCCGCCGATGCACCCAAACAGACCAAAAGCAAGCCACGCCAGACATCAGGCCAGCTCATCGTCACGGAAAGCCAACTCAGATGTCACCCAACGGTGCTGCAGACCCCCCCCGGTCCATTTCGGGTAAGTCCACTTCTTAGCGACCAGGCGTCGATGCCACCGCAGCACGGTACCCGGAGCCACCAACCCGTGGTCCCGCAACCAGACAGGCAACCGCTGCACCAACGCGGCCCGCACCGCGCGATCAGCCCAATTCAACCGAGGACGGCGCTGACCTCGACGCAACACCGCGACTCATGCCGCAACACCAACAACTCGACGTCCTTAGCCGCCGAGGACCGGCCAAGCAGAACCAGCCAGCCACTAAGCCGAACAAGGATGAGGTACAGCAGTCGCAGTGCCACGCCCTCGATCACGCCTGCAGGACGACAGAACCTGATCACAGCAGCCCAGCGTGTGACTGCAAAGTTCTGACACCCACAGGCCACCGACTCCTGCTGCCCGACACCCCGCACGGCCACCACCTTGCGCGCGGCTGCTCCTCCAAAGGGCGCTCACCACCTCGTACCGCTGCGCGGGCATCTGCGCGGCTTGCTTCCAGGTGGCGTCGTCGGTGTGGTTGATCAGCCCGTGGTGCAACCGGCTCGCCACCGCGTACGCCTCCGCCTGCCGGTAGGGCTCGGTCGAGCGGAGATCCGGCTCCACTTCGGTCAGGTAGCACCGCAACAAGGGCTTGGCTGTTCGGCCCAACCCCACCGAGACAGCGAGAGGCCCCGCTCGGCGAGCGGGGCCTGCGCAACCGAAGGCTCAGCCGACCGGCGGGGACATCGTGAACCAGTTGAAGCCCTCGACCAGCGGCTTGTTCTGGTCGGCGTACGCCGTGCCGGACAGCTCCCAGCGCTCGACCGAGCGGTATGTGCCGGGCTGCAGGCTCTCGTCGGCCGGCGTCGCCTCATCGTCCTTGACGGGCAGGTACTCGTAGACCGACCGGCGCGTCAACGTCACGGCCAACGTCTCGTAGGCGGACTGCGTGTCGAGGTAGCCCGGCTTGCCGTGGTCGGCCGCCTCGGCCGGGTCGGCCAGCCGCAGCTGCACGAAGTCACCGCCGAAGGAACCCTTGGCCGACACCACCGTGACGAGGTGCCCGCCGTCGCGCTTCAGGCTGTTCTGCGGACCGGCGACGTAGCGGCCGTACCACATCTGCACCGGGCCCTGGCTGAGCTTCTTGGCCAGGTCACCCGCGAAGTCCGGGCCTGCGGTGGTGCTGATCCCGCCGGTCGCCGTGGACCACCCGGCGTCCCGGGCGGGCTTGGTGGCGATGTTCCACGCGGTGCGCAGGTTGCCCGAGTAGGTGCCGTCCTCGACGCTCCACTTGGAATCCGTGGCGATCCGGCCGATCGAGTTGGTGACAATGCCGTAGTCGGCCGGGTTCCTGGGGTCGAGGTTGCGGACCTTGGTGGTGAGCCAGCCGACCGGTGCCTGCTTCTCGTGCCCCCAGTAGTGCAGCACGTTGTAGAGCGACGACGGACCGCAGTGGGTGCCGCCGTTGGCCGCGAAGCCGGCGCGGTACTGGTCGACGTCGCTGACACCGCACTGCTTGACCTCGAAGTCGGGGCCGGTGATGTCGGCGAGCTTCACGCACGGCGGCGGCGTGCCGATGATCGGGTCGGCGGCGGCGAGGCCGGGCAGGGCGACGGAGCTGACGGCGGCGGTGGCGATGGTGGCGATGACGACCTTGCGCAACATGGGATTCCTGCCTCCTGTGAAATGGGCCATCTCCCGTGGCCCTTCGATGGGAGAAGCTTGATCTGCGCAGACGTCGATGGCATGAGGGTCGACCCCTCAACTTCGGCCGCGAAAAAGATGGGTGTATCAGGCCTACCCCCACCCGACTCCGACACAGTCAGGCAAAAGCCCTCGCGCGGCACGAGATGCTCGTGCGCGGGGCCGATCAGCGCGAGCAGCATCGGGAAGCAAAGCGCCTGACCGGTGGGACATCGCGGTCGGTTGGGCGAATCTCGCCAGTACCGACCGGTGGTTCGGTGGTGTGGTGGAACGTTGGAGGCTCCAGTCTTGGGGATGATCGGGGAGGTGGCCCGCGTGGCGATGCCCGAGCCGACCGGGCCCGACTATCCCTGGCCTTGCGCGTGCCGAGAACTACGTCCATCCAGGTTAAGCCGCATGGCGATACTCGTGGACGACTCCGTCGAGGCGATCTTGCCGATCGGCCCTGAGGCATTCGCTCTGATCGAGCTCGGAGGGCTGAGGCCGGCCCCGGAGGGGTGCCGCGGCGGCGAGTGATCGGTGGTGCGGTGCTCGTTGTGGTGCCGCTCGTACTCGGGCAGTGCGTGCCGCAGATGGGTCTGATTTCCAGATCAACGTGCGGTCCGGCAGTTCGCCGCGAAATTTCTTGACCCCGGGCAACAGAACTTTGCCCGCCCGATCGGAGAGGTGCTCGACGAGTACCTGAGCAAGACCGACGAGTTGATGTCTTCAACTCCGGAGGGACGAGCGTTCGAAGGCGCGTTCACGCTGTTGCCCGACGACAAGCTCTTGCTCGATCTCAAGAAGGACCTCCAGGCGATCTTGAACCATTCGTTCTCGGTCGTGCTCACAGCGTCGGAGCAGCGTGACTTCCTCAGCACTGTGGCGGTGATCCGCAAAGGCATCGATGACGTGCTCACCAGGCGAAGCCGCGTGAGCTCCACCCTGCGGGATCACATCGTCAACCACGACGTCGTCGAGGAGCGGGAACTCGAAGCCTTGCTGCGCGACATCAACAAGCAGCTGGCTCATTGGATGACGACTGCCAAGCCCAGATCGTTCATCCCCGTGGAACTCATGCCGACCACAGCCGCGGTCCACCATCTACGTCTGCGGTTCCACGATCCAGAGACCGAGACCTCTCCTCCGCCGCTGGAGGACGTGTCGGCGGAAGCACCAGCGCCGCCAAGTCTGGAGGAGATCCTCAAGCAAGGTGGCCCGCTGCGCGACCGCATGCGTCAGACCCGCGTCGGTGATCCGGTCGAGGTGGGTGCCGGTCAGGTTCGCGGCCAGCGCGGCTTCGGCGGCGTGCTGGCGTTGTGGGTCGCCGGTGGCGAGCGCAGCAGTTGCAGAGCGCGGGCGATACGAACCGCGCCGTAGCACCAAGAGACGCGGCCTGGATGTGCGCAGGCGGGCCGACCCGCGCGCAGCTCCTCGCGGGTGATCCATTGCGGCCACCACGGTCCGGCCGGTCCGTCCTGGCACCACCGGTCGAACCAGTGGGTGAGGGTGGCGATGGCCTCGTGCTGGCCGTCGACCAGCCGGCCGCACACGGTGGCCAGGGCGAGCAGCGACAGCAGGCCCGCCGCGCCGTGGGCCATGCCGAAGTTCGCATGTCCGCCCGGTGTCGGCATGGTCGTGTCCGGGTCGCGCATCACCCACCAGCCCGGCAACAGCATGCCGCCGTCGTGGTGCGGCCGGGTCACCAGGGTGACCAAGTAACGCAGCACGCCGGCGAGCTCGTCGCTGCCCAGGTGGTGGTGTAGCGGCTCGACCACCGGGTCGACGGCGCCAGCGTGCTGTGCGCGCAGGACGCCGGCACGGGAATCTGCTCGGTGACAGCGGCGGCCCCCTGGTCGCCACCGTGAACGGCAGGCCGAACTCGCAGGCGGTACTCCGCCGACTGGGACGCGAACGGCAAGCCCTCCGGCTTCTACCGGATCGAGGGCGAGACCGGCCCCGAGCTGGAGGTCGGCGAGGAGCTGGCGGCCAAGGCGCTGATGTGCATCATGACCGCCAGGACGAAGGGCGGCACCGTGGAGCTCCACTCCGAGGTGATCTGACGGCCGGAACCCGGTCTTCCCTCCGATGTGGACGGAGGGAAGACCGGGTTCCGGACTCGGCGGAAATCCACATCGGACGGAGAACGGGAAAAGCGGCACGTCAGCACGCGAATTGACTGCGCCGACCCGAGATGAAGCCGCGTCGGCCGTCGCTCAAACCTCATTCAGGCGGCCGCGAAACATCGGCCAACACGCCCGTCACAACGCCCTGACCTGGCAGAACAGTCGGCGAATGACAAGTGGGAACAGCGCCGGAATCGAACCGGCAATTTCACGGACCGCGCCCCACCGCGGTATCACAGCGGCGAACGCACTCGGGTATCGTGACGCCCCAGAGGGAACAACACCTGGGGAAGGAACTGGATGCGGCATCGCACGATCGGTCACGGGGCGGCTCAGCGCGAAGTCAGTGCTCTGGCACTGGGCGCCATGCGGTTCGGTACGGAGACCGACGAAACCACGTCGTTCGCGATCCTGGATCGGTACGTCGAGGCCGGCGGCACGTTCGTCGACACCTCGAACAACTACTCGTTCTGGATCAACTCGACCCAGGGCGGGGAGAGCGAGGCACTGCTCGGGCGGTGGCGCAAGAGCCGGGGCGTCGGGGACGAGGTCGTGATCGCCACGAAGCTCGGCGGACGGCCGATCGCGGCCGGCCTCGACTTCGCGGAGACCGCCAAGCAGGAGAACATCGAGGGGCTCTCCGCCGCGGTGATCCGCAAGTCGGCCGAGCGGAGCAGGGAACTGCTCGGCGTGGAGAAGATCGACCTGCTCTACGCGCACGTCGAGGACCCGACCGTGCCGGTGGAGGAAACGGTGCAGGGCTTCGCCGACCTCGTCGCCGAGGACGTGGTCGGACTGCTCGGTGTCAGCAACCACTGGACGTGGCGGGTCGAGCAGGCCCGTGCCGCCGCGGCGCGGGCCGGGCTGCCCGGCTACGAGGTGCTCCAGTACCACCACAGCTACCTGCGCGCCCGCACCGATCTTCCCGGACGCCGGTCGCCCGACGGCAACCAGGGCCTGACCACCGGCGAGGTGCTCAGCTACCTGCGCGCGAACCCCGAGCTCACGCTCGTCGCCTACACGCCACTGCTGTCCGGGGCGTACGTCCGGGACGACCGGCCGCTCGGCCCGCTCTTCGAGCACGCGGGCACCGAGCCGCGCCTGGCCGCCGTGCGCGCCGTCGCCGAGGAGACCGGTGCCACGGCCAACCAGGTGGTGCTCGCCTGGCTGATGGGCGGCGATCTGCCGATCATCCCGCTCGTCGGCGCCTCGTCGATCGCGCAGCTCGACGAGAGCCTCGCGGCTGTGGACCTCGACCTGACCGCCGAGCAGCGAGCCACGCTCGACGCGGCGATGTAGTGCGGCGAGGCCGGGCGGCGCGAGCCGCCCGGCCTCAGTCCCGCAGGTCCGCGCCGATGATCTCCATCATCCGCGCGGTTTCCTCCTCCGGGAAGAAGTGCCCACCGTCCAGAGTGGTCAGTTCGAAGCCCGCACAGGTCTCCTTCGCCCAGTCGCGCATCCGCGCCGGAGGCGCCTCGGCGTCGGCCTCCCCGGCGAACGCCCGGATCGGCACGTCGAGCGGAGTCGTCTGCACGACCGGACAGGTGCCGACCACGGTCAGGTCCGCGCGCAGGGACGGCAGGAACAGCTCCAGCAGGTCCGGGTTGTCGAACAGTTCCGGCGGCGTACCACCGAGATCTCTCAGGTACGCGACCAGGCCCTCCTCCGGTTCGTCCCAGCCGCGGACCGGCCTGCGCAACGCCGGCGCCGCGCTGCTGGCGACGAACAGGCGCCTCGGCGTGGGAAGGCCGCGGTAGGAGACTTCGTGTGCCAACGCCAAGGCGACTCTCGCGCCCATGCTGAACCCGTACAACGCATAAGGCTTGTCCAGCAACGGGGTAAGCGCTTCCACGAGGTCGGTGACCAGCGGGTCCATGCGCTCGTGCGGTGGCTCGTCGAACCGGTCGTCCCGACCGGGGAGCTGGATGGCGACCGGTTCGATCGTCTCGGGCAACGCCGTGTGCCACGTGCGGAACAGGGAGGCGGTGCCACCCGCGTACGGGAAGCAGAACAGGCGGACGGTCGCGTCGGGACGGTTCGCGTACGAACGCGCCCAGCCGCTGGTGACGCTCGCGCCGGTCACGCGCCGGGCCTGGTGCGCACGGACGCGGTGATGGGGACCCGCTTGTAGCCGCAGGCGAAGTTGGAGATCAGCCGTTCGGGCGTGCCGGCGGGGCTGAAGTTCTCGTAGCGCTGGAACAGCTCCTCGAACAGGACGCGCAATGTCACCCTGGCGACGCTGTGCCCGATGCAGTAGTGCGGGCCCGCGCCGAACGCGAGGTGCCGGTTCGGCTTGCGGCGCAGGTCGAACTTCGACGCGTCGGGGAACTCCCGCTCGTCCCGGTTCGCCGCGCCGAGCCAGGCGACCACCGGGTCCCCCGCCGCGATCTTCGTACCGGCCACCTCCACGTCCTTCGTGGCGTAGCGCAGGAAGTGGTGCACCGGTGACGCCAGCCGCAGCGCCTCCTCGACGGCGGTCGGGCCGACCTCCGGGTGCGCCGCCCACTCCTCGATCACACCGGTGCCGATCTGCTGGGCCATCATGTAGTTCGGCGAGTGCGGGGTGGTGACGAGCGCGCCGAGCAGCACGCTGTAGCAGTTCGACAGGATCTCCCCGAGGGACATGGTCCTGCCCTCGAACGGCGTGCTGATCAGCACGCTGACCAGGTCGTCGCCGAGGTGGTCCCGGCGGTGGCGGACGAGGTCCTGGAAGTACCCCAGCAGTTCCTGGTGCGCGAGGGTGAGCGTCATCGACGGGTCGGCCGGGTCCTGGAAGTCCGGGTCGTCGTAGGCGACGCAGGCGATGTTCATCCTGGTCAGCCACTCCCAGTCGTCCTTCGGCAGGTCCATCATCGTGCCGATGACCGCGATCGGCAGCATCAGCATCGCCTGCGCGAAGTCGAAGACGCCGCCGTCGGCGAGCGGTTCGAGCAGCCCGAGGACCTTGCCCCGGATCATGTCGCGCTGCCGCTCGACAGCCTTGACGGCGAGCGCCTTCTTCAGCCGTCCCTGCATCTCCGTGTGCCGGGGCGGGTCGGTGACGGCGAGTTGCGTGCCGCCTGCCGGGTCGTCCGTGCCCAGCAGGTTGAGCAGCGTGCCGCGCTCGGATGTGAAGAGTGAATAGTCGCTCAGCACCAGGTCGACGTCGGCGAACCTGGCAACGGACCAGAACCCCCGCCGCTCGTCCACCTGGTGCCAGAGGAGGCCGTCGTGGTCGCGCATTCGTTGCCACACGGCGTAGGTGTCATCGCCCGCGTACAACGTCGGGCCGACGAGGTCGACCAGGTCGTCGGAGCCGGCACGGTGTACAGGACATGACGAAATGACAGCGTTTTGCGTGGTCACTGGCTCGGGATCCCCTGTTCCAAGTCTGTGAATTCGCGACTCGTGGCGCACGTGTGCGTTCAGGCAAAATATGGGAGAGGCAGAACGGAGAAGTAACACAGGTGATCGGCGCACACGTAGCGATTTGCGCGGTTTCACCAAGATGGCGGCACCCGCCCTGGGCCGCAAGGACCGGAGAGTAACAGCGGAGGAAGTAGCGAGCAAGACACGTTGACAACTTCTCCGGGCCCGAGTTAGCGTCTCCACCGGATCGGGCGGCACGCAAACGGGGCACAGTGCCGTTGAAGATCCGACTGGGGTCTGGGGCTTATACCGGTGCGCAAGCATTGGTATTTCAAATGGGGTGCAACACGATTGCCGTACAACCATGTGCAGACTGGGGTCTGGTATGAGGCGACTGCTGTTCAGCAAGGAATCTGGGTACTCGATACAGACGAACGACTGCGGCCGACTTACCTGATCCCGTCCGTACTGGACTTCTCCGGAACGGTCGACCACACCATTCTCGTCGACGCCTTGCGGCTCGTGTTGTCGCGCCATCCGGCATTGCGGTCGCGATTCCGGCTGGACACCTCGACGGGTCAGGTCCAGTACTCGACCGACGGTGAACCCGGGCACGTCGGTTTCATCGACGCGCGTGCCGACGGCTGGACCGGCGAGAAGCTCGACCACCTGGTCGAGGTGCTCTGCTGGACCCCGTTCGACCTCGCGACCGAGGCACAGGTGCGCGCCGAGGTCATCAAGGTCGACGACGACCGCACGCTGCTCGTGCTGACGATGCACCACATCTCGTTCGACGGCTGGTCGCGGAACCTGCTGGTACCCGAGATCGTCACGGTGTACCGCGCCCTGCTCGCGGGCGAAGACCCCGTGCTCACCCCCGCCATCCATCCCGCCGACGTGCCGGGCACCGTGCGGCAGCAGCGCTCTCCCGAGCGGATCGCCGAGGTGCTGGAGCGCCTGCGGGGTGCTCCGACGACCGTCCACCTGCCCTACGACCGGCCGCCGGTGGCGGAGCCGGAGTCGATCGTCGCGGCGAACCTGTCGACCACGCTGGACGCCGATCTGAGCGCGCGGGTGCTCGCCGTCGCTGCTCAGGAGGGGTGTACGCCGTTCATGACGGCGGTCGCCCTGCTCGCGGGCACCCTGTCCCGCACGAGCGGCCAGCGCGACTTCCTGATCGCGTTCGGCTGGCCCGGCCGGGACGACCCCGCCACCGCCGAGGCGATCGGCATGTACATGGCGACGCTGATGCTGCGGATCACGTTCGACGAGGACACCACCTGGCGCGGCCTGCTGCGCATCGCGCGCGCGTCCGCGATGGGCGCGTTCGTCGACTCCGACGTCCCGCTCGACGCGATCGCCGCGGCGCTGAACCCCGGCCGCCGGCAGATCTGGCCGCCGCTCACCCCGATCCTCGTCAACGTCGACGACCTGCCCAAACGCATCGAGCTGGCGCCGGGGACCTCCGGGCACTACTGGCCGCTGAAGAGCGTCTACGGCAAGTACGACCTCGACCTGTTCGTCCGCGTCGACCGCGACGCCGAGGGCGACCGGATCACGCTCGCGCTCGACTTCCTGGTCGAGCTGTTCGATCCGGCCACCATCGAAGAACTTCTCGGGAAATTGCGGCAGAGCGCCGCGGACCTCGCGACCGCACCGGAGGGAACCCTGTGACCGAATTGTCCGGCATCGACCTGTCCAATGCCGACCAGAGACGGGACATCGTACGCTCGGTCTGGCAGGAAGTACTCCAAATAGGCGAAATCGACGACGACAGCACTTTCTTCGACATGGGTGGCGACTCATTGCGCCTCGCCATGCTCGTCGAAAAGCTGAACCAGCGCACCGGACTTTCGTTGCGCACCGTCGACCTTTTCCGGGCGGGCACCGTCCGCGGTCACGCCGAACTTCTGGTCGAGTCTCCCGCGCGGACTCCGGGCTTCCGCGGGTACAGCCGGGAACAACTCCTCGACGCCGCCCGTTCCGGGCAGGGATCCCGGTTCTCCCGTCCGTAGGGTCCCACTCCCCGGAAACAATCTCCCGTTTTCTTCCCCACCCTTTCTTTCCCCTCGCTGACGCGTGTGCCCGTAGGAGGACGAGCGGTGTCATTGGTCGAGCACGCGGGCAGCGTGCTGGAAACCGAGCTCACCCCGGCGACGCTGTCCGCCCGGTCGTTCGTCGACCTCGGCGGAGACTCGCTGCGGGCCATGCGGCTGGCCGCCCTGGCACAGCAGCACGCAGGTCTCCGGATCCCGGTGGCCGACCTGCTGTCCGACACGCCGCTGGCCGACGTGCTGGCGCGGTTCGGCTCCGGCGGGGAGACCCCGCCGGCCGGGGCGCGGGACACGGCGGTGCCTTCGAGCCCGCCGCACCGGATGTCCCCCAGCCAGCGGGGCATGTGGCTGACCGAGCGAGTGCTCGGCGGCTCCCCCTACAACCTCGTGTTCAGCTGCGTGGTCGAGGAGGGCGAGCTCGACCGGGACCTGTTCGACCGGGCGCTCGCCGCCACGGTCGCGCGGCACCCCGGTCTGCGCACGGTCTACCGCGAGCAGGGTGACGAGGTCACCCCGGTGGTCGACCCCGCGTACCGGCATCGGCTCGACGACGTCGAGCACGACGGCCCGGCGGAGGAGTTCCCCGCCTTCGTCCGCGCCCTGGCCGCGGAGCGCGGCCGGTGCCCGTTCGACCTCGCCGCCCGGCCCGCGTACCAGTTCCTGTTCGTCCAGAACCGGTCCGGAGGGCAGGCCGTCGTCCTGCTCGCCCACCACATCGTCCTCGACGCGTGGTCCATCGGACTCGTGTTCAAGGAGGTCTTCGGGCGCTATGCGGCGCTGCGCGACGGCACTGCGCCGCCGGTGACCGGAGACGGTCCCGACATCTCGGTGTTGCTGGCCAAGCAGGCGGCCGACCGCGACGCCGGGACGTGGGACCGGCAGGCGGACTTCTGGCGCGAGCACCTCGCGGGTGTGCCGACGGTGCTCGAGGTGCCGGGCGACCTCGCCCGCCCCGCCGTCCAGGACCCCGCGGGAGACCGGCTCCCGGTCGACCTCGGCACCGAGGTCAGCCCCGGGGTGGCGGCGGCGGCGCGTGCCGCCGGCGTCACGCCGTTCACCGTGCTGCTCGGGGCCTACGCGCTCACGCTCGGCCGGTGGACCGGTGCCAGGAGCATGGTGATCGGGGTGTCGCTGCTCGGCCGCGACTCCCCCGAGCTGACCGAGCTCGTCGCGGTGACCGGCAACCTCGTCCCGGTCCGGGTGGACATCGACGACGACCTGCCGGTGGCGGGGTACCTGCGGTCGGTGCAGGAGTCGCTCGCGAAGAGCATCGACATGGGCGACCTGCCGTTCGAGGAGGTCGTCACGCTGCTCGGCGTCGAGCGCGGTCTCGGGGCGCATCCCCTGGTGCAGGCCAGTTTCGGCCTGCACGACACACTGATCCCGCAGTGCATCGACGCGGGCGGCGTCACCGTGCGCGTCGAGGAGGGCCACGGCGGCGGCGCGCAGTTCGACGTGTCGCTGCTGTTCGGCCGGTCGGAGCCGACGCTGCTCGGCCAGCTCGAGTACGCGACGAGCGTCTGGCAGCGGGCGGAGGCGGAGGCGTTCGCGTCCGACTACCGGTCGGCCGTCGAGGCGCTGACCGGCGACACGACCGGTGTGCTGGCGAACGTGCGGTGCACGTCGCTTGAACGGCTCGCGCTGGCGGACGCGCTCAACCGGACCCGCGAGGAGTTCCCCGCCAAGGGGCTCGGTGAGCTGTTCGCCGACGTGGTCGCCAGGGTGCCGGACGCGGTCGCGGTCCGCGACGGCGACGACGAACTGACCTACGCGCAGCTGGCCGCCGCGGCGGGCCACCAGGCCGCCCTGCTCCGGGAGCTGGGGGTGCGGCCGGGCGACCGGGTGCTCGTCGGCCTGGAGCGGTCCGTCGCGGAGATCGTCGGCTTGCTCGGCATCGTGCTCGCCGGCGCGGCGTACGTCGGCGTCGAGCTCAACCAGCCGCGTGCGCAGCTCGACGCGATCCTCGCGAAGGCGGCACCTCGCGCGGCCCTGGTCGCCGGGCCCGGCCCGGCGGGACTCGCGGACAGGGGTGTACCGCTCTGCGCGTCGTGGACGCCGGACTGGACCGGCGAGCCCGTTGGCGCACAAGCGAACCAGGACGCGCTCGCCTACGTCGCGTTCACGTCCGGCTCCACCGGACTGCCCAAGGGCGTGTGCGTCCCGCACCGCGCGGTGACCCGGCTCGTCCACGAACCCGACTTCGTCCGGCTGGCTCCCGGCGACCGGATGCTGCGGTTGTCGCCGCTCGCGTTCGACGCGTCGACGCTGGAGATCTGGGGCGCGCTGCTGAACGGCGCCACGCTGGAGGTCTACCCGGCCGGCATCCCGTCGCCGGGCGAGCTGGGCGCGTTCCTGCTGGATCGCGAGATCACCGTCGCCTGGCTGACCGCCGGTCTGTTCCGGCTGGTCGAGGAGTTCCGGCCGGAGGCGTTCGCCACCCTGCGCCAGCTGGTCACCGGCGGCGACGTCGTGCCGCACGAGCACGTGGCCAAGGCACTCACCAGGCATCCCGACCTGATCATCACCAACGGGTACGGACCGACCGAGAACACCACCTTCACCCTGACCCACACCGTGCGCGCCGCGGACGAGGTCGACGGCCCGCTGCCCATCGGCACGCCGGTGCCGGGCACCAGGGTGCACGTGCTGGACGACCGCTACCGGCTCGTCCCGCCCGGCGGGATCGGCGAGCTCTACGCGGCGGGCGCCGGACTCGCCGACGGCTACCTCGACGACCCGGCGGAAACCGCGAAGGCGTTCGGGCGGTTCTCCCCCGACGTACCGGAACGGCTCTACCGCACCGGTGACCTCGTGCGGCTCGACACGCGAGGACGGATCCAGTTCCTCGGCAGGCGCGACCACCAGATCAAGCTGCGCGGCTACCGGATCGAACTGTCCGCGGTCGCCGACGCGCTCACCGAGGACAACGCGGTCAAGGACGCGGTCGTGGTCGTCACCGACGCGGACAGCGCGGACAAGCGCATCGTGGCCGCCGTCGTCACCGTGGACGACCAGGTCACCGCGACCGCGCTGCGGGACCGGCTCGCCGAGCGGCTGCCCGGCTACATGGTCCCCACCCTGTGGGCAATGGTCGACCAGATCCCGGTGACTGACAACGGGAAGGTCGACCGCAAGGCGATCATCACCCACGCGCTGCCCGCCGGGGCAGCGAGCAGGCCGGCGGCACCGGCGCCGGCCGCCGCCGAACCGGAGGGGCTCACCACGGTGCTCCCGCTGTTCGTGCTGGCGCTCGACAGCCCGGCGACCGACGTCGGCCCCGACACCGACTTCTTCATCAGCGGAGGCAACTCGATGGGTGCCGTGCGGCTGATCCGGCTCCTGCGCGAGCAGCTCGGCGTCTCGGTGCGCCTGCGCGACTTCCTGCTCGCGCCGACCCCGAGCGGGCTCGTGACACTCGTGGAGAAGGCCGGTACCGATGCCTGACGGGCTCAGCTGGGACGACGGGCTGGAGAGCTGGGTGGTGTCCGACCGGGCACTCGCCGGGAAGGTGCTCGCCAGCCCGGACTTCTCGTCGCGGACCTCCGTCCGGCTCAGCGAGCTGTACATGAGCGAGGGGTCCCGCGCCGACTACCACGCGCTGACCGAGTTCGTCCGGCTGTGGTTCGTGCACACCGACGGCGACGAGCACACGACGCGACGCAAGCCGGTGCAGCGCATGTTCTCCCCCGGCGCCGTGCGCTCGCTCGAGCAGCAGGTGGAGACGATCGTCGACGAGTGCCTCGACGAGCTGGCGGCCCAGCAGGCCCCGGACTTCGTGCCCGTGGTCGCCGAAGGCGTCTCCGGGAGGGTCATGGCCCACATCGTCGGGATCGACGTCGGGCCGGACGTGCTGCACACCTGGTCGCGCCACCTGTCCGCGTTCCTCGCCGCCATGTACCGGCGCGACCACGCCGAGCGGGCGAGCGAGGTGATGCGGGAGATGTCGGCCTGCCTCACCGGTTCCGCGCTGTGGGCGCGATTCCCGACGGACACCGCCGAGGACCGGGCGGCCACCACCGCCACACTGGCGATGATCCTCTTCGGCGGGCTGGAGACGACCGCGGCCCTGCTCGGTTCGTGCGTGCACACCGCGCTGGCCGACGCGGCGACGTGGAAGGCGCTCAGGCACGCGGCGGAGCACGACGAAACCGCGGTGACGGCCCGGTTCGTGGAGTCTGTGCTCGCCACCCGGCCGCCCCTGCGCAACGTCGCCAGGGTGGTCACGAAGGACATGACGTTCGCGGGCGCCCGGCTCGCCGAGGGCGACCTGGTGTTCGTCCCGCTCTCGGTGGGCACCACGGTGTTCACCGAGTCCGCCGAGACCTGCCCGATCAAGGAGACTGGCCCGGTCACCGGTTCCGACGACGGACAGGCCGGGCCGCACCTCGCGTTCGGGCTCGGCGCCCACTACTGCGTCGGCGCGCCGCTGGTCCGGCTGGAGGCGGCGACCGTGCTGCGGCGGCTCGCGATCCGGTTCCCGGACGCGCGGCTCGCGGCGGCCCCCGCCGTGTGGGGTCCCAACATCTCCTACGTCGGTCTCGACCACCTCCCGCTGGACCTCGCCGTCGGGGAGCCCGCGGCATGAACGGCGAGAACACCGTCGCGATCATCGGCATGGCGGCCCGCTACCCCGGTGCCGGCGACGTCCGCGCGCTCTGGGCCAACCTGGTGGCCGGGTCGGACAGCATCCGGCACTACACGCCCGCGGAACTGTCCGGCGGCGCCGCCCGCGAACAGGCGGTCCTGCCCGGGTTCGTCGCCGCACGAGGCGTGCTCACCGGCTCGGCGAACTTCGACTGGACGTACTTCGGCTACTCCCGCACCGAGGCCGCGAGCATCGACCCGCAGCAGCGGATCTTCCTCGAGTGCGCGTCGGCGGCGATCGACGACGCCGGGATCGACCCGACCCGCTTCCCCGGCTGGATCGGGGTGTACGCGGGCGCGGACGTGGTCGACGCACGGGTGCACAGCGGCCAGGGCGAACTGGCGACCGTGATCGGCAGGGAGAAGGACTTCCTGGCCACCAGGGTCGCGTACAAGCTGGGCCTGCGCGGTCCCGCCGTCACCGTGCAGACCGCGTGCTCGACCTCGCTGACCGCCACCCACATGGCCGCCCGCGCCCTCGCCGGGTACGAGTGCGACGTGGCGCTCGCGGGCGGCGTCGCGGTCATCCCCCGCGACGAGTGGGGCTACCTGTACGAAGAGGGCGGAATCCTCTCCCCCGACGGCCGCTGCCGTCCGTTCGACGAGCACTCCGGCGGCACCGTGCCGAGCGAGGGCGTCGGGGTCGTGGTGCTCAAGCGGCTGTCCGACGCGCTGCGCGACGGCGACCGGATCGTGGCGCTGATCCGCGGCTCGGCGATCAACAACGACGGTTCCGACAAGATGGGCTACACGGCGCCGTCGCTGTCGGGGCAGAGCGAGGTGATCCGCTACGCCCACCACGTCGGCGGCACGGATCCCGCCGACGTCGACTACGTGGAGGCGCACGGCACGGCGACGCGGATCGGCGACCCGATCGAGGTCGCCGCGCTCACCGACGCGTTCGGCGCGGCGAGCGGTGCTGCCGGCTGGTGCGGGCTCGGCGCGATCAAGAGCAACATCGGGCACACCGGCGCGGCGGCCGGAGTGGCGGGGCTGATCAAGACCGCGTTGTCGCTGCACCACCGCCGGTTCGTGCCCACCGCGCACTTCACCCGCCCCAACCCGATGCTGGACCTGGAGAACACGCCGTTCCGGGTGTGCACCGAGGTCGAGCCGTGGCCGGACCGGGGCACACCGCTGGCGGCGGTCAGCTCCTTCGGTGTCGGCGGCACCAACGCGCACGCGGTCCTGGAAGCGGCACCGCGGCGCGCTGAGCGGTCCCGGTCCGGGTACCGGGTGTTCCCGGTGTCCGCCGCGACCCCGTCCGCGCTGCGCCGAACCGGCCACGACCTCGCCGAGCGCGTCACCGAACCCGGCACCGACGTGGCCGCGGCCGCCTGGACACTGGCGAAGCGCAGGCAGCACCGTACCGGCACGCGGTCGTCGCGAGCACGAACGACGAGGCGGGCCGGGCGCTGCACGCCCTCGGCGACTCGGCCGGCGACGGCGCACCCGCCCGGCCCGGCGCTGTCGCCTTCCTCTTCCCGGGGCAGGGCACGCTGCGCGACAACGCCGGTGCGAGCGCGTACCGGCTGCTCCCCGGTTTCCGCGAGCACTTCGACCTGATCGCCAAGCACGTGTCGGTGGCGCACGACGTCGACCTCGGTCCGCTCGTGGCCGCCGCACCGCCGCCCGCCGAGTGGTTCCGGTCCACCGTGCACCAGCAGGTCGGGCTGTTCGCGCTCGGCTGGGCGCTCGGCGAGCAGCTGCGGGACTGGAACGTCCGGCCCTCGGTCCTGTTCGGCAACAGCATCGGCGAGTACGTGGCGGCCACCCTCGCCGGGGTGTGGGCACCGACGGACGCGGCGAGCCTGGTGCACACGCGGGCGTCCGCCATGGCCGCGTCGGCGCCGGGACGGATGATCGCGGTGTCCGCCCCGGCCGCGGAAGTGCTCGACCGGATCGGCTCCGGCCACGGCGTGACCCTCGCCATCGACGGACCGGGGCAGGTCGTGCTGTCCGGTCCGGCGGCGGCCGTCGAGGCGCTGCTGGCCGGGACCGCGCTCACCGGTCTCGACGTCCGCGTGCTGCCGTCCAGCACGCGTTCCACTCGCCCGCCATGCGCGAGGCGCCGAATCGCTGCGCGCCGCGGTCGCCGGCACGCGGCCGCCCGGCCGAAGGTCCGGCTGATCGCCAACGAGACCGGTACCTGGGCGGGCGAGGACCTCGGCCCCGGCTACTGGGCGGGCCAGCTGCTCGCCCCGGTGCGCCTGACCGGTGGCGCGGCGACCGTGCTCGCCGAGGACCTGACCGTGTTCCTCGAGCTGGGACCCGGCACGTCGATGCTCGGCACCTTGCGCAAGCACCCGGACTGGTCAGCGGGACCCACGACGATCGCACTGCTCGGCAAGTCCGGCGGTGACAGCACGGACGACGACCGCCACCGGCCCGGTGGACCGGGCGAGAAGGCGCTGCTGTCCGCCGTCGGCGCGCTCTGGGCGCTCGGCGCCGACGAGGCGCTGACCGGTCTGGTGGCCGCCGACGAGCCGGAGCCACCGGTCCTGTGCTCGCTGCCGCCGCACCCGTTCGCCGATACCAGTCCCGACGACGAAACGCCCGCGCACCGGCCCGTCACAGCGGGTCCGGTCACGCGAAGCGCCGCCGCCACCGGCCGGGCACTCCTGGCCGAGCTGTGGTGCGCCACCCTCGGTGTGTCCTCTGTGGACGAGGAGGACGACTTCTTCGAGCTCGGCGGCGAGTCGCTCATGGTGGTGTCGCTGCTCGGCCGCGTCCGCGACCGGACCGGGCAGGCCGTCTCCCCCGTCGAGTTCGCCGCCGGACCCACGTTCGGCACGCTGGTGCGCCTCGCCGGTCCCGCGGCCGGCAGCGCGGTGGAACAGCGGCTGGCGGCGGGAATCGTGCCGCTGCACGACGATCCCGCGCCGGAGGGCAGGCCGGTCTTCCTGGTGGCGGACGCGTTCGGCACCGTGCTCCCCTACCGCGAGCTCGCCCCACTCCTCGACCGGCCCGTGTACGGCGTGGCCCCGGCGGCGGGCGATCCCGCACCCGGCCCGCGGGGACGGATCGAGCGGCTGGCCGCCGAGCACGTCGCCGCCATCCGGTCCGTCGACCCGGACGGGCCGTACACCCTCGGCGGCTGGTCGTTCGGCGCCGTCGTCGCCCACGAGGTGGCGCGGCAACTCGAGGCGGCGGGCGCCGTCGTCGACCACCTGATCGGGCTAGACGGCTTCCCGCCCGCGGCGAACCGCCCGATCGGCGCGGACCCCGGCTACCTGGCCGGCAGCCTGCGCGTGCTCGGCACCGTCGTGCTCGGCAGCGGTCCGCAGGGCTCGCGGGTGCGCGACCGGGTGCTGAGGACCCGGTTCACCGCCAACGTCACGGCGCTGCTGCGCTACCGCCCGCGCCCGGTCCGCTGTGCCGCCACCGTGTTCCTCGTGGACACCGGCGACCCGGCGCTGGGCCGGATCCGCCACAAGCTCGCCGGGAGCTACTCCGGTGAGGTCAGCGCCCACCGCGCGGTGGGCGACCACTGGTCGATGCTGACCGCCCCGCACGTGTCAGGCCTCGCGGCCACGCTGCGTGCACGTCTGACCGATCGATGAACGGGGATAGACCTGATGTCCACCAGCAACAGCCCGTCGGCGCCCGCGGAGCCCGGCGCCGAGGCCACCGCCGAGGCCGTCGTCCCCTTGCGGCGCAACATGAACTTCCAGGCGCTGTGGTCGAGTGAGGCCGTCGCGGCCATCGCGAAGGAGACGGCGGAGTTCGCCTACCCGCTGCTCATCCTCGCGACGACCGGGTCCGCGACCTGGGCCGGTCTCATCGCCGCGCTGCAGGTGGTCGTCGCCGGGCTGGTGTCCATCCCCGCCGGTCAGTTCGCCGACCGGTTCGACCGCAAGCGGCTGCTGCTGACCTGCAATCTGGTCCGCGCCGTGCTGCTCGGCCTGCTGTGCCTGCTGATCGCCGCCGGCATCGTCAACCTGGTGCTGATCCTGGTGATCGCGATGGCCTCGGCGGTCTTCCTCAGCCTGTCCCAGCCCGCCGGCATCGCCGCGATCAAGGCGCTGGTGCCGCCGGAGCAGGTCACGACCGCGATGTCGCAGAACACCGTGCGGTTCTTCGGCGCGACCCTGATCGGCCCGCCGGTCGGCGGTGCGCTGTTCGCCGTCGGCCGCGCGTTCCCCTACCTCGGGGCGGCGGTCGCCTTCGTGCTGTCGTCGGTGCTGCTGCTGTTCATCAAGAAGCCGCTGCAGACCGAACAGGTGGGCGTCGACGACGGCAAGCGCCACGCCAAGGAAGGCTTCCAGGTGATCCGGCGGCAGCCGATCCTCTTCTGGACGCTGCTGTGGACCATGGGGTCGAACATGGTGTTCAACCACACCGGCGTGTTCCTGGCGATCGCCGCGACCGGGCACAGCGAGAGCGACTCGACCGCCCTGATCGGCCTGGCCGTCGCCTGCGCCGGCATCGGCGGCATCACCGGCGCGTTCATCGCCGCGCCGGTGCTCAAGAGGGTCAAGCCGAGCTACATCTTCTTCTACGCCGCCTGGATCGGCCCGATCGCCGCGCTGCTGCTCTCGTTCGTGCCGAGCCTGTGGGTCATGGGCCTGCTCGTCGGCCTCGTGTTCGTGCGCGGCCCGATCATGACCGCGCTCACCCTCTCGTACGTCGCCGTGCTCGCCCCGGACAAGACGCAGGGACGGGTGCTCGGCGCCGTGTTCTTCCTGTCCCTCATCGTGCAGCCGATCGGCCTGTTCTCCATCGGCAAGCTCTTCGACGCAGGCGGGCCGTCGGTCGTCTTCGGCACCATCTGCACCGTCGCCACCCTCATCGCACTGGTCAGCTTCACGCCGACCATGCGCTCGTTGCCCAGCCCGCACCAGTTGGAGGAAGTCAAGCCGTGACCGCAGTCGACAACGGCAGCTCCGTGTCCGCCCACCAGGACTGGACCCCGGACCAGACGCTGCCACCCGAGTTCTTCAACAACCCCGGCGACGACGTGCACGGCTGGGACAACGAGGTCCGGAGCCACTGCCCGGTGCACAAGATCAACCACCCGCCCGGCGCGGAGGCGTACGTCGTCGCCGACTACGAGACCGCGCTCAACGCGTTCGGCGACCCGCGGCTGTCGAAGCAGCTCTCCGCGGCACCGGACTGGTTCCAGGAGCAGCTCAAGGACGCGAGCCCGATCCTCGTGCACCACATGCTCAACGCCGACCCGCCCGACCACACCCGGTTGCGCAAGCTCGTCAGCAAGGCGTTCACCGCGCGGCGCATGGAGATGATGCGGCCGAAGATCCAGCGGATCACCGACGACCTGATCGACCGGTTCCCGCAGTCCGGTGAGCTCGACCTGATGACGTTCGCGTTCGACCTGCCGATGAACGTCATCAGCGAGTTCCTCGCCATCCCGCCGGACGACCGCGGCCAGGTCAAGCACGACGTCGTCCTGCTCAGCAACGCGCCGTACCCGGACGACGAGCGCAACCGGATGCTCAAGAGCGCCAGCGACAAGGTCGAGGAGTACCTCGTCGGCCTGCTCGCCGACCGGCGGAAGAACCTCGGCGACGACCTGGCCAGCGTGCTGATCAGGGCGGCGGACGAGGACGACGTCTACAGCGAGGCGGAGCTGATCTCCAACCTCGTGCTGCTGATCATCGCCGGGCACAAGACGACCGCGCACCTGATCGGCAACGGCATGTCGTCGCTGCTGGCGCACCCCGACCAGTTCGAGCTGCTGAAGAACGACCCGTCGCTGGTCGAGTCGGCGGTCGAGGAGTTCCTGCGGTTCGAGTCCCCGGTCTTCCGCGGCACGCTGCGGATCAGCACCGAGGACATGGAGCTGGCCGGGGTGAAGATCCCGAAGCAGAGCTTCGTGCACGTGCTGCTCGGTGCCGCCAACCACGACCCGGCGGTGTTCGAGAACCCGGGCGAGCTGGACATCACCCGGCAGGCCAACCGGCACCTGTCGTTCGGGCACGGACCGCACTTCTGCGCGGGCGCGCCGCTGTCCCGGGTCGAGGGCTCGATCGCGTTCCCGACCCTGCTGCGGCGTCTGCAGGGGCTGCGGCTCGCGGTCGACCCGGCCGAGCTCGAGTGGGCGTTCGACAACTCCACCAGCCGCGGCCTGCGCAGCCTGCCGATCCGCTACGACGCGCTGCTGCCGCGGGAATGAACAGGAGCGGGGCCGTGATGCCGACACCGTTGATCTGCCTGCCTTACGCGGGCGGCGGCACGTCGTACTACCACGCGTGGCGGCCGCTGTGCGGCGACCGCTTCGACATCCGGCCCGCGCTGCTGCCCGGCAGGGAACGGCGCGTCGACGTGGAACCCCTGCGCGACGTGCACGCCGTGGTCGACGACCTGATGCCCACGCTGGCCGGGGCGGGCGAGGTGGTGCTGTTCGGGCACTGCCTCGGCGCCCTGATCGCGTTCGAGCTGGCGCACCGGCTCGCCGGGGCACCGGACGTCACCGTGGCCGCGCTGTTCGTCAGCGGAGCCGCGGCGCCCGGCGAGAACCGCTCGCTCGGCGCGACGGGCCTGCCGGACGACGCGTTCCTCGCCAAGGTCGCGGAGTTCGCCGGGGTCACCGACGCCGCGATGTCCGATCCGGAGCTGCGCGAGCTGATCCTGCCGACCCTGCGCGCCGACGTCGAGATGTTCGAGCGCTACGAACCCGGCACGGCCGAACCGCTGCCCGTGCCGATCACGGCGATCGTCGGCAAGGCGGACACGCTGGTCTCCGTCGACCAGGCCGCCGGCTGGGCCGGCTCGACCAGCCGGGACTTCGTGCTGGCCGAGATGCCCGGCGGGCACATGTACCTGACCGAGAGCGTCGAACCGGTGCTGTCGCTCATCGACACGTCCGTCCACGGAGGAGAAGCGCGGTGACCCGCACAGCCGATCCCGACCTGATCACGCTCGGCGTGTCCCCGCGGTCGGTGACCGCCGAGCCCGCGACGATCACCTCGGCGTTCGACCGGGTCGCCGCCACCGCGCCGGACGCGGTCGCGGTCACCGACGGCACCACGAGCCTGACCTACGCGGAGCTCGGCCGCCACGCCGACGAGGTGGCCCGCGGGCTGGCTGCCCTGGGCGTGGCACCGGGCGACATCGTGGTCGTGTGCCTCGACCGCGGCGCGGAACTGGTCGCCGTGCTGCTCGGGGTGCTGAAGGCGGGCGCGGTGTACGCGCCCACTGATCCGTCCTACCCGCTGAACAGGCGAGCGCACACGGTTCGCGACACCGGCGCGAAGGTGGTCATCACCAAGCTCGTCGACCTCGACGTGCCGGCGAAGACAGTCACCCCCGATGAGGTCCGCGCGCTGGCGGCCGACGGCCGCACCGCCGCGGTCGAGCCCGGTGACCCGGCGTACGTCATCTACACGTCGGGCTCGACCGGGGAGCCGAAAGGCGTCGTCGTCCCGCACCGCAACGTGACCTGGCTGGTCGAGTCCACCCGGGACGAGTACCGGCTCGGCGGCGGCGACGTGTGGACCCTGTTCCACTCGAGCGCGTTCGACTTCTCCGTCTGGGAGATCTGGGGCTGCCTGCTGACCGGTGGCCGTCTCGTCGTGGTGTCTTATGTGGACTCGCGGAACCCGGAGCGGTTCCGCGACCTCCTCCTCGCCGAGTCCGTCACCGTGCTCAACCAGACCCCGTCGGCGTTCGCGCAGCTGCTCGCGGTGCCGCACGACGAGATCGGCGTGCGGCTGCTGATCTTCGGCGGCGAACCGCTCGACACCAGGAGCCTGCTGCCCTGGTTCGACGCGCATCCGGACTGCCGCGTGGTCAACATGTTCGGCATCACCGAGACCACGGTGCACGTCACCGAACAGACGGTCACCCGGACGCTCGCCGAGGTGGGCTCCCGGTCGGTGGGCAGGCCGCTGCCCGGCTGGTACGTCTACGTCCTCGACGAGCTCGGCGAGCTCGTCCCGCCCGGCACGTCCGGCGAGATCCACGTCGGCGGTGCCGGCGTCGCGCTCGGTTACCTCAACCGGCCCGAACTGACCGCGGCGCGCTTCCCGGCCGACCCGTTCCGGGGCGGGACCATGTACCGCAGCGGCGACCTCGGCAGGCTGCTCCCCGACGGCACCCTGGAGCACCTCGGCAGGCTGGACAGCCAGGTCAAGATCCGCGGCCACCGCATCGAACTGGACGAGATCCGCGCCGTGCTGCAGGCGCATCCCGGCGTGCACTCCTCGGCGGTGGTGGTGCGCAGGGCGGTCGCGGACGACCCCAACACGGCACGGCTGGACGCCTACGTCACGCCGTCGGATCAGGTGGACGTCGAGGACGTCGCCGCGCACGCACGGGCGTCACTGCCCGCGTACATGACCCCGGCCACCATCACCGTGCTGGACACGCTTCCGTTGACGGTCAACGGAAAGCTCGACGAGTCGGCGCTGCCGGAGCCGGTGTCCGCACCCTCCGCGCCGGTGGCCGGCGACCTCGGCGACCGGATCCGGCACATCTGGACCAGGGTGCTGGGCACCGACGTCGGCCCGGAGGACGACTTCTTCGTCGTCGGCGGCAACTCGCTGCACGCGGTGAACGTCATCGCCGAGATGCGCGCGGACGGCATCGCGTTGCGGCTCGTGGACCTGATGCGCAACCCGACACCACGCGCGCTCGCGACCGCCCTGTCCGGCGCCTGACCGTCCTCGGGTGCTCGTGCAGTGAGGGCGGCCGAGGTGCGACCAGAGCGTCTTCACCCCTGCGCGTGCCGAAAACTACGTCCGTGCAAGTCAAGGCGCATGGCGATACGCGTGGATGATTCGGCCGAGAAGATCATGTCGGTCTATGACGAGGCGTCCGATCTGAGCGGGTTCGCCAGCCTGAGGCCAGCCCCGCACAGGGTGTGGGATGCCAAAACATGGCTCAACGGGCCTGATCTGCGAATCAAGCTGCTGCAGGTTCGTACTCGTTGATCAAGCCGCCAAGCACTCGCCGGCGACGTACGGCTCTACAGCCGGGGTCTCCGGTCGGGTGATCGGGTCGTGGTGGAGTGTGGTGTCGCGCTCGGTGTGGTCGCCGCTGGTTGTAGTGAGAACGGAATCGAACGACGCTATGAACTGGGCTGCGCTGTCACGAACCAGGAAACGAAACTCGCTGGCCCGGTCGTCCAACTCCATGAGGAGGTTGCGAGCCTGCTCTGTGGTCCAGCGCCCGTCAGGGTTGGTGGTGGTGCCGAGGATGTGGACGTAGCGGGTGCCGACCTCCATCACGAAGAATACGCACACCCGCTTCACGGTAACGGCGCAGTCGACGTAGCGGAAGTCGCACGCCAGCATGCTCCCCGCTTGAGCGCGCAGGAACCGCCGCCACGACGTGTCGGAGTTCCGAGTAGGCGAAGGCGGAATCCGAAGCCGCTTGAGCACCCGGCGAACAGTCGACGCGGCCGTCCGATGGCCGAGCTTGAGCAGCTCACCTTGGATACGGCGGTAACCCCAGCCCGTGTTCTCCCGCGCCATCCGCTCGATCAACGCCACCACGGCCTCATCGATCCGCGGCCGACCACTCCGGTTCGGATAGGTCCACTTCTTCGCGACCAAGCGCCGATGCCACCGCAACACCAACAACTCGACGTCCTTGGCCGCCGAGGACCGGCCGAGCAAAACCAGCCAGCCACCCTGCCGGACAAAGACGAAGTACAGCAGTCGCAGCGCCACGCCCACGATCATGCCGACCAAACAATAGTGCCCGACCACCGCAGCTCAGCGCGTGTGTGCGGAGTTCTGGCACCTCACAGGTCGGCGAACCCGTCATCCTCGCCGGGGAACTCCATGGGAGGCGCCGTCTCAGCGCTCCTCGCCGCTGGATCACCGGCACGCACAGCCGTGTGCGTGCCGAAAATTACGTCCGCACAGACCAAGCGGCATACCGATACTCGTGGAGGACTCCGCCGAGACGGTCCCGCCAACCTACGGTGAGGTGTTCGTGGCGACTAACGCTGCCCAGTCCGGCTTGTCTGGCGGCCGCCACGAACACCTCTCACGGAATGCAACTTCTACGATGGCTGCTTCGTGATCCGCCGCGGCGACCTCGCCGCTGTAGGCTTCGATCAAACGCGGTCGTTCACCAGTTTCACGGTGTAGTCCACGTCCGTGTGCGCGGCTCCGATGGCCTCGAACAGCGCCTCAGCTTCCGCTCGGTGGGATCCCGCGGACTCGACGCTTTGCAAGCGTGCCAACACGTTCGCCAGCAGCCCCAGGGAGCGCGCCTCTCCGAGCCGGTGACCTGTCGCCCGATGCACACGCAACGCCTGCTGCGCGAGGTCGAGCGCCTTCTCGTCGTGGCCGAGGTCGGAGTGCACCTGCGCCAACGCATGCAGCACACGGCCGCGGCGCAGGGTGAGACCGGCCGCGATCACGAGGCTCAGCGCCTGTTCGCAGAGCGCCAGTGCTTCGTCCAGGTGACCCGACGCGCGCCGAGCATTGGCGAGACCGATCAGGGCGGACACCTGAGCGCGACCGAAGCCCACCTCCTGGGCTGTCCTCAACGCGTTGGTGTGGTGAATGGTCGCCTCCTCCGGCTGTCCGCCGTGCAGGGCGGCGGTACCCAGCGTGTTGTGTGCTTCCGCGATCAAGCGCGGCTGGCCGGTTGACCGGGCGAGTTCGAGTGCTTCCCGCGCGTGTGCGGCGGCGCAGAGGTGATCGCCCTCATCCAGAGCCACTCGGGCCAGGCCGTCCAAGACCTCCACCTCCGCCTGCCGGGACGTCGTGTGCTGCAACAACTTCCGGGCCGTGCGGAAGTGGGTGTGAGCTTCCGCCAGCCGTCCCATCTCCCAGTAGGCCGACCCGAGGTTCACCCGTACTGTCACGGCGGTGGCGTGGTCGCCGACGTCGAGCGCGTCCGCGTAGAGGCGGATGGCGTCGTCGAGCCGGCCCTGGTCCTGCAGGACGATGGCGAGGTTGTTGGTGGTGGCCACCTCGATCGACCGGACTCCGAGCTCCCGTGCGATTCGCAGCGCCTGGTCGTAGAACTCGATCGCGCGCTCGTACTCGCACCGGCCGGCGTAGAGGGTGCCGAGGCTGTGGAACATCGCCGCTCGCGCCTGGTCGTCACCGGCTTCGACGGCGGCGCGCAGGCCAAAGGTCGCCGCAGCAAGCCATTCCGTGCCGTCGGTCCGGATCCAGAAGTACCCGCCCAGCGCGTCGGCGAGCTGCCAAGCGAACTGCGGCTGACCGTGCTCGGCAGCGTGCCGGATAGCGGCCACGAGGTTCGCGCGCTCCGCGTCCAGCCATGCCAGTGCGGACTGGGCGTCGGAGAACGGCACGGTGGCGCGAGGCCCAGGCAGCCGGGCCATCTCGGGGTAGAGCAAGTCGGCGGCAGTGTGCACGACGGACAGGTACCAGGTCAGCAACCGCGGCACTGCGTCCTCGGCCACGGCCCGTTCCCCGGCGTAGAGCCGCAGCAGGTCGTGCAACTGGTAGCGGAACGGCGTGCGCTGCTGCACCAGGTGACCGGTGGCGAGCGTTCGCAACGCGACCGCCGCCTCGCGCACGTCGATGCCGGCCATCACGGCGATCATGTCCGGGGTGAAGTCGGAACCGGGCACCAGGCCGCACAGCCCGAAGATCCGCTGTGCCAACGGGTGCATCGCGGCGTAGGAAAGGTCGAACGCACTGCGGACCGCAACAACGTCGTTGTCGACCACAAGCGCGTCCAACCGGCGCTCGCGCAGGTCCTGTGCCTGACCGCTGATCGAGCCGTGAGGTGCGCCGGCGATGTTCGCCGCCGCGATGCGCAACGCGAGAGGCAATGACGCGCACAGGTCGACCAGGTCGGCGGTGGCATGCGGCTCGGCGTCGACCGCCTCCTCCCCGAGCACCTCCACCAGCAACGCCTGCGCCTCCGCGGTCGTGAGGACGTCGAGGCCGACCCGGCGCGCCCCGTGCGTGACCGCCAGGCCGCGCAGCTCGTCGCGGCTGGTCACCAGCACCGCACAGCCGGACGACGAGGGCAGTAGCGCGCGCACGTGATCGCTGTCGGCCGCGTTGTCGAGCACCACCAGCACTCGTTTGCCGGACACCATCGAGCGAAACAGCGCCAGCTTCCCCTCGTGGTCGAGCGGCACCACATCGGTCGGCACGCCCAGCGCTCGCAGGAACAGGCTGAGCGCCTGCTCCACGCTGACCGGTGGCCGCGTCGCGTAGCCGCGCAGGTCGACGAAGAGCCTCCCGTCCGGGTACACGTCCTCCAGGCGGTGCGCGAGGTGCACCGCAAGCGCGGTTTTGCCGATTCCTGGAGGCCCTACGAGCGTGACGATCGGCATGCCCGGCGCGGTCAGCCGTGCGGTGAGCTGGTCCGGAACGGCGTCGCGCCCGGTGAAGTCGCCCAGGTCGGGCGGCAGCAGGTACCACGCCCGCGCGGGCGCCGCCTGGGACACGACCGGCGGAGTGGACCCGAGCACGCTGAGGTAGTTCTGGTTCAGCTCGGGGCTCGGGTCGATGCCGAGCTCGTCGACGAGCAGCAGCCGGACGTGGTGGTACGTCTCGATCGCCTCACCGGTCCGGCCCGCCTGGCGCAGGGCGCGGATCAGCAGGCCCCACAACCGTTCCCGCAGCTGGTGGGTCTCGGTGAGCGTGCGCAACTTCCCGATCACGGCACTCGCGCGGCCGGCCTCCAGGTCAAGCTCGACGCGTCGTTCCACCGCCGCGACGTGGAGCTCGACCAGCGCCGCGAGTCCCGCGTGCTCGACGTCGACGTCGGACAGCGGCGCGCCACGCCACAGCTCCAGCGCCTGGCTCAGCAACCTGTGCTCCCGCACGGGATCCGGCGCGGTGCGTGCCTGGTCGAGCAGGCGGCGGAACGCGATCAGGTCCAGCGAGTCCGGCCCCACCTCCAACCGGTAGCCGTCGTGAGTGGTGTGGATGAGCCCCTCGGTCAGCGCCTTGCGCAACCGCGTGACGTAGGTGTTGACCGCCCGTCGAGGGCTGGCTGGCGAGGACTCCGGCCACAGCACCCGCGCCAGCTCGTCGGCCGATACGTTATCGCCGTACCGGACCAACAGCGTGGCGAGCAGCGACCTGAGCTTGCCGGCCCCGATCGGCACGACCACGCCGTCCTTGACGACCTCGAGCGGCCCCAGCACCCTGAACTCGCAGCCCATCCAGTCCCCCCAGCCGAATCGGTGGGGACATTGTGCCGGACAGGAGAACAGGGCACCGGGTTCGTGCCGTCCGCGCTAGACCAGACCGAGCATGTCGTCGATGTGCGGTACCAGGGTGCCCTCGACACCGGCCGGGTCCGTGGGGCTGTCACCCGGGTTGAGCGGGGCGACCAGTGAGTACGAGTGGCTGTAGGTACCGGGGGCGACCACCTTGGGGTCGCCCCCGGCTCGCCACCCGGCCTCGCCCTGGTCCGTGCCCGCGAGATCGCCGGCGCTGTGCACGTCGAAGGCGGGCACGTAGCAGTCGATGTGGTTCACGTACCCCATGACCCACAGCGGAGTCGCCTTCCGAGCCGCCCACTTGGCCTTGGTGCCGACGTGCCAGCCGCTGAGCACCTCGTGGGACATGGTGAGGATGGTCAGGCCGCCGAGGTCGATCTTCTGGATGGTCATCGGCATGTGGTTGAGCACGTCACCCGCCTCGAACTCCTCGAGGACGCGCACGGCGTGCCGGTACCCCAGCATCCGCTCGTCCCCCTGCAGCCCCCTCTTCCGGACCCGGTACTTCTCCAGCAGTGCCGCACGCTCGAACGGGTCGTCGAGGTCGACGGCGTAGTTCAGGTTCACCGTGCGGATGTCGGTCGTGATCGGCCCGTGGATCGGGAAGAACGCGGCGTTGCGCACAGTCGCGACAACGGCGGCGACGAGCCGTCCCGCGGCGAACGCGGTCTGGTTCACGCCCTCGGGAGCCGGCGCCGGGTTGATGTCACCGGCGGCGCCCTGGAAGAAGACCACGGGAACGCCGAGCCGCTTCTCCACCTCGTCCATCGCGTACCCGCAGTAGTCCGCGTCCTGCGTCGGGAGCATCCACCCCGAGCACACCGGGTGGCAGGTGTGTCCGACCAGGACCGCGAACAGGTCGCGGTTGTCGGTGCGGCGAGCCACCAGCACCGGGACCTCGCGCGGGGTCCAGGCCAGACCACGGCGGTTCACCCCGATCTCGGCGAACCCCTCCGCGTAGCCGAGCGTCACATCGACCAGCGCCCTGGCGTGCGCCTGTTCCGCGATGCTCACCAGAAACGGCACGAAAGTCTCGTTCGTGTACCGCTTGGTGTCCTCCGTGCTGGCGTCCAGCAGCACGTACGGATCGGGCTTGGTGCCGACCATGGGTCCCGCGTGGGTATGGCTCTGCGCGAGCACGAAGTTCTCCGGGGCGCTGACCACCCCGGCGTCCATCAGCTCACCGAGGATCTGCTCGTAGACCGGCTTGGGGATGCTGATCACGTCGGCCTGCAGGAACACGACCCGCTGTCCCCCGGCCGACTCGATGATCACGCAGCGAACCTTGAGCGGGTTGGCGACCGATCCGTTGGCGGTGCGGGGACCCTGCCACCCGTAACCGCCCAGCGTGGTGCCGTTGGGGACGGGCAGTTTGCCGGACTGGAAAGCCATCCGGAAAGTCGTCGGCAAAGGCATCGTCAGCCCACCTCCAGCTTGTCGTTCTGGAACACCGACCGAATCGGCCACACGCCGCCCGGGCTTCCCTGCGCGAGGTGCACCATCTCCCCCGCCGGTGTTCTGGCGAACGCGGACAACCGGCCGTCAGCGCCGAGAACCCCCGACGGTTCCCCGGTCGTCACCTCCTCCAACTCGTCCCACCCGGACCAGTTCGTGCCCCAGGCCGCCTGCGAGCGGTGGATGAGGCGGTTCTCGGGCGTAGGACCCGCCTGTTTGGCGAACACGGCCATCCCGCCGGTGGGACCGACCAGGACCGACGGCCTGCCGAGGATCTTGCGCTCGGTCCACTCGTTCCACGAGCCGAGCCACTCACCTCCGGCGCTCTTCTGCCAGGTGTACGCGAGGCCGTTCACCGACCCGGCGAACACGGTGATCGCACCGGTCGGGTTCACAACCGCCGTGACGTCTTCGTTGACGGCGTTGTTGCCGGGGATCGCCGCCCAACTGCCCGCGGGGTTGAACGTGTCGCCGGCCCATCGCTGCCACCGGTGCACCACGCCGCCGCCGGCGCCGCGGGCGAACACGACCATGCCGCCCGTGGGCCCGATGACGGCCCAAGGCCGCCCCACACCGTTGGTGGGAAAGGCCTCCCAGCCGGCCCAGGCACCGCCAGGACCACGCTGCCAGGAGTGGTAGGTGCGGCCGTCAGTGGCCCTCGCGAACAACGACATGGCGTTGTCGACGTTGAGAACCGGGAACGGCTCCTCGACGAAGGTGACCGACGACGACGGACTGCCCAGGTTCTGCCAGCTCCACGTCACGCCCCCTTCGGAGGCCTGCCACCCGGTCCAGATCCTGCCGTCCTTGTCCGTGGCGAACACGGACATCGCGCCATTGGAGTTCAGCAACGGCACAGGCCGTCCCTTGACCTCGGGACCGTTCTGCAGCATCACCCAGCCGGACCACGACCCGCCCGAGGGAAGCCACCGATGCCAGATCCTGCGGCCGTCCCCTATGCCGAACGCCACCAACGCCCGTCCGGTGTCCATCGCCGCGGGATAGCCGTGCGACAGCGTCGCCAGCCTCGGCACTGTCGACAGCTGGGCGAGGGCCGTTCCAGGCCGCAGGAGTCCGCCCACCGCCGCCGTTCCGGCCGCGACCACCACACCCTTGAGCAGGGTCCGCCTGCTCACTCCGTCATTCCTCATCGAGCCCCCAGGAGTCGATCACGCCGCAAGCATCGCGCGGCGCGGCTTCATGTTGGTGTCATCTCGATGACGCGGCATGGCGCGAGCGGTGAGCCCCTACAGCTCGCCTCCCGGCCGGACGACGAACCTTCAACGGCGCGTCGTGATGTGCATCGTGCGCTCGCGGGGCGTGCAATCCGCTGTCGCCGCATACGCACATGTTGTCGATCTTCATATGCGCGACGGGGCGGCCAGTGGGACGTGCCGCCGTGTTGAGGGCACGTGGCCGAACCCCCGCCGCCGACCTTCAGCCGTCGATCTCGCTGTCGGCGACCGCGTCCGGACGTGCACGAACGGCCGGGCCGTGTCCTTCGGCCCGTAGGGCATGCGTCCGATGAACACCCGGCTCACGCGGACCTCTCGGCTGCCGCGCCGTCGCAACGCCAACGGGGGCAACTCGATGACACAGGCAACTGGCGGAGGAGGTGGACATGAGCAACCGCGAGACGTTGCCGCCGATCCACGGAACCGGGTGGGTCGACCTCGGCCGCCGGGGCGTTCGCCGAGGGCAGCGCCGCACCGGTAATGCCGCGATCGACTTGAAGATCCAAGACCACATTGAAGGGGCCGCTCACTTCCCCACCGAGGCCGGCAAGTACATGCAGCAAGCATGGGAGCTGTACGCCGCCCACGGGAGCACAGGCAAGCGCATCGCCCGCGAGGCACGTGCTCTCGCGGCGAGCATGACGTATCTGCTGCTGTGGCTCGTGATCGGCGTGATCCTCGTAATCGTCTCGGCCTACATGTGGGGCTGATCGCCACCCAGCTCGCGCAGCGCGTCCCGCACGAGTGCGTCCACAGTCAGCCGGGCACGAGCACGATGTCGTGGGAGGCAAACCGCACGGCGCTGGAACTCCCGGCCCGCCCACGCCTCCAGTTCGGCATCCGTCGGAGTAGGTGCTGGCCATCGCCTTTCCTGGCTCAGCCACCTGGTGGCACCTCCATCAAGCCCAGCACATAGTCGGTGCCCGATTCACGACGAACGAGGAGACCGGACCCGGCGTGCAGGTATTCGCGTTCCTCACCAGCGATCTCACCACGGTGCGAAGCAGGCCTCGTCCGCGCGGATGACGTTGCGTCGACTTCGTCGATGCGTTCAACGATGCGTTTCGACGGCTTCAGCACGAGCGAGGCGCACCGGGCGCGACTAGCGAAGCGGGCAGGGTTGACGGACGTGCCGCCGCGCCATCCCCACGAACGCCTTCACCTCGGCCTCCATCGCGTCTGCGGCCTTCCGCACGGCGGGCGGCAGGGTGTATCGGTCGAACGGGGGCGCGTCCTCAACGTCCAACCGCACCTTGCCCAGCTCGCGGTCGGCTTCGCGCACGGTTACGGCGCAAGCGGCCAGCTTGTCCGGCCCGGACAGATCGAGCAGGCCGACGACCTGCCGGATCTCGTTGCGGGCTCCGTAGTAGATGTTCTCGATCTCGAACTCCTCGGATGCGTCCACGACCTCGGCGCCCAGCGTCCTGCGCCGGTGCCGGGTGTTCAGTCGGATCAGCGCCGAACGCGCGTGCTCGCGGCCTCCACGAGCTTGGCGCACCGCTCGGCCCGCTCCTGCCTGGACCGCGCGTGTGCCGCGAACAGCGCTTTGACGGCTCCAACATCACGACCAGGGTGACACCGCCGAGCGCGAACAGGCCGGTGATCAGCGGGGTGAGCATCAGACGGCCAGCTTGCGAGACGTCCTGGCGAACTCGTGCACCACGTTCTCGAGATTGTGGGCGGCGGCCAATACAGCTTTCGGCGGCGCGTCCTTGTCGAAGTAGGCGCCGTCGTCGCCCACGAATCGAGTCCCGCGCAGAGCACGTTCGGCCTGCCGCACACTCATCGCGGCCTCTACCAGCTCGTCCGGACCGCTCAATCGCAGCAGCGCCACTGTTTGGCGCAAATCGTTGCGCGCCTGTCGGTACAGGTTTACGAGCTCATCCTCCTGCGCTGCGTCAACGACAGTTCCTCACGCGGTCCGGCGATGCGCGAGGTTCACAGCGAGCAAGCGGGCACGACACCTCGATAAGCCGCGCGGCCCGCTCCTCACGGACTCGGGCACGTCTTGCTGCACCGAGCTTCAACGGTTCGACGAGGGCACCGACGGTGACGCCGCCAAGGGCGGCAACCGCGGCCATCAGGGCAGGCCATACGGTGTTCATGACAAAGGAGTCCGTGTGGTCGGGGTCGGTGTTACCCGGGCCCGTTTCATGACACAGCAACAGGAATCTCGATCGTGGTTGGCATCTTCATACGGTTGCGGCACGCCGGTCTGAGACGTGCCCGAACCAGCGCCAGTAGCCGCGATTGCCCGCCTGGAGGTCGCACCGCCCCCTGTACGGCGCCGCACGGCCACTGGTTCTCGCACACTGCGCACGCCCTCGTCGTTGGGAATGTGCTTGGCGAGCATCGTGTGTACAGCGCACGTCCAGGCCCAACCGGAGGAAGTCGACTTCAAGCGCGGTTGCGGTGGTGTCATCCGCCACCAAGCGGGCTGTGACTTGTTATCGGTAGGCTCAGCCGCACAGGTCGTCACCATGCACCTTGCGCGGTTCACCGTGCCTGGCACACGTCTGTGAACGCTACTCCGGGCAGGTGTCGTTGCCACTCGCTCTGGGTGAGGGTGCGCTGTGCGGTCTGGCACAGCGCTTCCGGGACGTGGTCGATGGCACTGGTTTCCCAGAAGCGGACGACTGCGTCTTCGCCGGCGCTGGCCACGGTCTTGCCGTCGGGGCTGAAGGCGACCGCGCGAACGGGTTGTCGGTGGCCGAGGTGTGATGCGCTGACCTGCTTGCGTGCCTTGACGTTCCACAGCCGCACCGAGGCGTCCCCGCCGCCGCTGGCCAATGTTCGGCCGTCCGGGTGGAACGCGACGGAGTACACCGCGCCTGAGTGCCCGACCATCGGTTCGCCCGCCGGCTGCGCGGTGGGAACGTCCCAGAGTCGGATCACCCCGTCCTCGCCGGCACTGGCCAGTTGCTTGCCGTCCGGGCTGAAGGTCAGCGTGCCGACCGGTCCGATATGACCTTTGAGGCCCTCACCGATCTGTTGTCTCGTACCGGTGTCCCAGAGCCGGACCTCGCCTTGGTCGTTACCGGTGGCGAGGATCGACCCGTCGGGGCTGAACGCCACCGTGTACACGCTCTTGCCGGCTTCTACGGCGCCGAGCCGCACGTGGTTCCCGCTGTTCCAGAACGTGACTTCCGTCGGCTTGCTGTCCAGTCTCAGGCCTGCGGTCACGACGACCTGGCCGTCCGGGCTGAACGCCACGGCCCGTGTCAACGCCAATCCGTCGGTCAGCGGGTCGTTCCGCGGAGCGCGGTTGGCGTGGTCCCACACAATCGTGCCTTTGCGCTCGTCGGTTTGCACGCCTCCGGAGGCCAGCGTCTTGCCGTCCTGGCTGAACGCCAGCGTCAGCACCGGAGTGCGGTCCGCTGTGGGAAGGGCGGTCACCGCTTCGCGGCGCGCGACGTCCCACAGCACGAGGGTTCGCGGCGGTCCGGAAGGGGGCAGCCGTGTGCCGGGCGGGCGGTAGAACTGCACCGTTTGACCGCCGCCGATCATGGCGACAGTACCGCCGTCGACGTAGCACACGCCCCAACCGTTGTGGCTGCACGCTTCCATGCTGCCGTGGTTGCCCACGGTCTCACCGTTGTCGCCTCCGGTGGCCAGCGTCTTGCCGTCCGGGCTGAACGCGAGCGCGTACAGCATGCCGGAGTGCTCGATCGCGGGGCGGGCGAGCTGGAGGTGACCGGCCACGTTCCACAGTCTGGCCGTACCATCGCGCGCACCGCTGGCCAGCGTCCGACCGTCGGGGCTGAACGCGACCGACGTGACGGGACGGGTGTGACCGCTCAGCGGTGTGCCCACCAAGTTGCGGGTGCGGACGTCCCACAGCCGCACCGTGCCGTCCTCGCTGCCGGCGGCCAGCGTGCGCCCGTCAGAGCTGAATGCCAGCGACTGCGCCAGGGAGGTGCGATCAGGCCGGGTGTGGCCGGTCAGCGGTGCGCCGATCGGCTGGCGGGTTGTGGCGTCCCAGAACCGAATCGTCCCGTCGGTACCGCCGGTGGCGAACACCGCGCCGTCCGGGCTGAACACGATCACCGGCCCGACCAGGCTCGCGGTGTCGCCGGGGTGGGCCGGAAGCGGATCTCCGACCTGCGATCCGCTGACTGTGTCCCAGAACCGGACCGCGCCGTCCGAGCCGATTGCGGCGAACTGCGAGCCGTTGGGGTGAAAGGCCACCGACGGACGTACAGCGTTGCGATCGAACGGGTCGACCTGAGGGGTGCTGACGCTGTGGAGGACCTTCTCGGTCGTGACGTCCCAAAGCGTCACGCCGTGGTCTGGATCGCCGAGTACCAAGTTCTTGCCGTCCGGGCTGAACGCCGCGCTGATCGAGGCATTGCCGATCAACCTCGGTGACGCAACTTGTGCTCCCGGAGCCGGTCGGACCAGCTGATCGCCGGTTCCGGCCTCCCACAACAGCGCGAACGGCTCTTCGCCGGAAGACGGCGCTTGACCTGCGGTCAGCAACGTCTTGCCCTCCGGGCTGAACTGCACGGTCTGCACAACGCCTTGCGAGCCGGCGATCGTCCCGCCGATCTGCCGTCGTGTGGCCGTGTCCCACACACGCGCGCCATCGCGACCACCGGTCACGAGCCTCTTGCCGTCCGGGCTGAACGCGACGGCCTCGACGCTGCCGTCGATGGCGATCCGGCCTACACCTGCACGAGCGGCAGCCTGGTACACGGCTGCTTCGGCCTCCGCCGCCCCGCCGACTCGCCACGCCGCCAATGCAAGCAGCCGCGACAGTTCGGGATCGCTGTCGCCGATCTGTTCACTCTTCGCCGCTACGGCACGTGACAACGCTTGCCGTCCCAGCTCGATGGTCTCCTGCTGTTGAAGGATCGTCCGCGTGCCCAGCCCCAGCACGGCGACGAGCAGCACCGTCAGTGCCACCGCCACTCCACGACGTACCCACGTCGTGATCCGGTACCTCCTGACGTCCTCGCTGTCCAACTCCTCCTTGGCCTTGCCGTGGACCGCAGCCGCCAACGTCGCGATGTCGAACCGGAAGCGGCTATGGCGCAGTGACAGTTCCGGCTCGTCGCGTGCCCAGGACAGGTCGACCCACAGAGGTTCGGCGGAGAACCAACCCCGCAGCGTCGGCGGTAGCGCGGTCGTCCTCGTCCAGTCGAAGTCCCCGGCGGTGTCGTTCCACACGATCTCACCGTCGGTCAGAGCGATGAGGAACGTCCCCTGCTCGCGTTCCGTCCGCCAGTACTCGACCTCGCGCGTTACCCAAGGTGAGGCTGCGGCTTCCGGTGATGCCAGCAGGATGAAGTACCTGGAGTTGCGCAGCGCCTTGTCGATCGTTTCCCACAAGTCCGGATTGGCCGCGAGGCTCTCCTTGTCCCGGAAGACCCGCAAAGCCCAGATCTGATTCCAACGACGTGCCAATTGATGCAGACCCCGCCGCAGGACCGGTGCGACCAACTGATCCGCCGCGTGACTGTAGGACAGAAACACGTCATAGAGTGTTTTGGACTCGTCCACCATGTCTCCCTGAAGCCTCCCCCCTCCTGCACGGTAGCGAACGGCTTCGGGTCATCCGCTGTGCCATTCGGGTCACGGTCGTCGGTACCCGCAGGCACTTGATCACACGGCCCACAGTCGAGGCGAGGCGACTGCCCGGTGACCTGGTCCGAGCAGTTCACCCTCGATCCGGCGGTAGCCCAAGAGCTGTTCTCCCCGACCATGAAGTTCGTTGTCCACCAAGCGTTGTGGCACCGGTCGCGGCTTCAGGAGGTCTTACAGAATGCGGACGCTGTGCCTGCTGCCGCAGTCACGGCGCGGCCGAGTTCGGTTCAGCCCACAACGTGGAGTCGAATCTCAGGCCAGGCATGTCCATGCCGGTCTTGCGTCGAATCTCCTCTTGCGCGGTCGGGGCACCGAGCACCTGGTCGATGACGTCGAGAGCCGACCGGACAGCACCTCATTGTTGATCTTGAAGCGTGCGGGTGCGACCTCCCGGTTGATGGGCGGTCCGAGAGGATCACCGCCGCGCGGGACAGGGCGGCCGGTGGTCGACGCCGCGGAAGTGCCGATCCCAGTCTGCCGCGGGGATCGTGACGTCTACTGACTCGCAGACCATGGCCGCCGCCCGGTCGGCGTCGATGCCGTCCAACGGGGTGCCTGGGATGGTCCACAACCGGGCGGTGTCGTCGTCGCCACTGGTGATCAGGGTCCGGGCATCCGCGCTGAACGCCACTGACACGGCCGAGCGGACGCGGTCGAGCTGGGTCGGCGGTGTCCCACAGACCCGCGGATCCGTCCCACCCCGCCGTGGCAACCAGTCGCCGGTCGGCACGGAACGCGACCGCCACGACCGTGCCACCGGGGCCGAATGCGAGCAGGATGTCGACCGGAACCAGTCCGGCGACCGGGAACTCCTCGTGCGGGCGGAACCTTCTTGCCCCGCAACCGATGGGCGAGCTTCTTGTGCGCACTCACGCAGTTCAGCGTCGCTGAAGCCAGCCGCGAACTCCCAAGCCGAGATTCGGCATCCACACGCCGTTGTTCAGCGTGACGGTCGGAATGGTCGGAGAAATGGCGAAGCCTCCCGATCGCGCTCTGACTGGCGGGGCGGTCATCCGGGGGCGCATGCCCGACACACCCATTCTGGGTTGAGCGCCCAATCTTCACGGAGCCGTGTGGGTTGCGCAACCCAAACAGCTAGGCTGGCGTCGTGACGTTGACCCGCAAAGGCCAGGCGACCAGGGAACGCATCCTCGAAGCGGCGACCGCGCTCATCGCCCAGAACGGCGTGGCTGGCACCAGCACCGAGGACGTCCGCAAAGCGGCCGGCATCAGCGGTTCGCAGCTCTATCACTACTTCGACAGCAAGCAAGCCCTGATCAGAGCTGTCATCACACGCCAGGCCGAAGCACCCCTCATTCCCGGCCAGCCGTTGATGGGAGCACTCGACAGCTTCGACGCCCTGCGCGCCTGGGCCGATGCCGCCATCGAAAGCCAGGAGCACAACAATGGCCGCGGCGACTGCACGCTGGCCACCCTGGCCGGCGAGCTCAACCCCGCCGACGAGCAGACCCGCGAGGACCTCTGCAACGCCTTCCAACGCTGGCAGGCCCTCCTCCACGACGGTCTCAAGGCCATGCGCGAACGAGGCGACCTGCACGCGACGGCGGACCTCGACGAGCTCGCCCTCGCCCTGCTCACCGCACTGCAGGGCGGCACCCTGCTCAGCCAGACCCTCCGCACCACCCAGCCCATGCGCGCCGCGATGAACGCCGCCCTCGCCTACATCCAGACCTTCGCCACCTGACATCACGACCGCCTCGCGGCGACGTGCAGGTCACTCCCTCAGAGGGTGTGATTCCTCGGGATGCGGCACGCTCAGCGTGATGGCTGACCGATCTCGCCGAGGAGGTCGAGGTGCCGCGGTGTCCAGCCGAGCACGCGACGTGCCTTCTCGCTCGACGACTGGCTGTTCGAGGCCCAGTACTCCGCCACGAACGGGAAGCCGATGGCCGCCTCGAGCTCTGGCATCTCCAAGGCGATCGTCTTGCCGCCGAGTCTCATGCCCCGGCTCAGCGCGGTAGCGATGTCCTGGGTGCGAAGACCGCTCTGCGCACCGGTGTGGAACAGTTCGCCGGCGGGCGCCTGGTCCAGGGCGAGGACGAAGAGGTCTGCCAGGTCGTCGACGTGGACGTAGGCCCAGCGGTTGTCCTCGGATCCGATCGCGTAGGGCACGGCCCCCAGCTTCTTCGCCGCCTCCCGGATCATCCAGAACACCGCGCGACCATCACCACGTCCGTAGACGTTGGGTGGTCGCAGCACGATGCCGCTGACACCAGCGGCTTCGAGCACGGCCTTCTCGGTGCCGAGACGTTGCTGAAGTGCTTTGACCGCGGGAAGTTCCGAGGGCACGATCGGCGTGTCCTCGTCATAGACGATCTCACCGGTGTTGCCGAGAACTCCCGTGCCGCTCGTGTAGATGAACGGCTTTCCGGTCCCCCGCAGTCCGGCGATCATGGCGTTGACGGCCGCGACATCTCCGGCGTTGGCCGCCGTCCAGTCGAGAGAGCTCGAATCGAAGACGGTGTGGATGACCCCGTCGACTCCCTTGACCACGTCCGTGAGCCCCTGGGTGTCGCTGATCTCACCGCGGACAGACTCGACGCCCTGCTGCTTGAGCTTGTCAGCCGAGGCATCAGAGCGGGCGAGTCCCACGACGTCATGCCCGGCTGCAACAACTTCTCGGCGATGACACTGCCGATGTAGCCAGTGGCACCCGTCAGAAAAACCTTCATTTGCACCATCTCTTCGCATACGTGTGATCGGAGTGCGTCGTTGCGCGCAAGCGGCGGGTAGTCGATGTAGCCCCCGTCGCCGCCACTGAAGAACGTGCGGCGGTCGCCCTGCGCGAACGGCGCGCCAGTGGCGAGCCGGTGCGGCAGGTCGGGGTTGGCGATGAAGTGCGCGCCGAAGGCGAGCAGATCGGCGCTGCCGTCCTCGACGAGCCGCAGCTCGCCGGGGCCCGTCGGAGTGGAACCCGTGTCGGGGTTGAAGATGAACGTGGTCGGCCACGGCGCGCGGAAGCGCTTGTTCAGGCCGCGTCCGGCGCGCTCGGCCAAGTGCAGGTAGCTGCTGGAGTCCACCGATCTGCCCGTGGACGTCGTCGCCGCGCGCAGCGGGCTGGGCAGCGCGGACTCGTTGCGCCAACACCTGGTCCGGCGGGTCGGGCTGACCCCGACGGCCTACCGGCGTTCCTTCAGCCGCCTGCCGTAACACCGGTAGCCGTCGTTCGGCGAGTTCAGTTCGCGGGCCGGCCCAGTTCGTCGAGGACGTCGAGGTGTCGCGGTTCCCAGCCGAGCACGCGACGCGCCTTCTCCCCCGAGATCTGGCTGTTGATGGACCAGTAGTCCGCGAGCGGCGGTGCGCCGAGAGCGTCGGCGAGTTCGTCCTTGCCCAGTGCGACGGTCTTGCCTCCGAGCCCTGCGCCACGACTGATCGCGGCGGCGACGTCCCGGGTGCGAAGCCCGCTGCGGGATGCGGCGTGGAACAACTCGCCGCCAGGCGCTTTCTCCACGGCCAGGACGTAGAGGTCCGCCAGATCGTCGACGTGGACCAGCGACCACAGGTTGTCGGCCGCCTCCACCGGGTAGGGAACGGCCCCCAGCTTCTGACCCGCCACCCCGATCAGCCACAGGACCGAGCGGCCGCCACCACGCCCGAAGACGTTCGGCGGCCGCAGCGCGATGCCACGCAGACCAGGCGCACCGGTCACGGCCTTCTCGGTCTCGAAGCGCAACTGGAGCGCTCGCACGGTAGGAGATTCCGATGCGGCGATGGGGGTCTCCTCGTCGTAGACGAGGGAGCCGGTGTCCCCCAGGCCTCCTGTGCCGCTGGTGTAGACGAGCGGTTTGTCACTGCCTTGCAGTGCGGTGATCAAGGCGTGGACGGCCTTCGCTTCCTCGGCAGTGGCCGTCGCGAAGTCGGCACCGAGGTCGAAGGCGTTCTGGACCACTCCGTCGGCGGCCTGAGCCGCGTCGGTCAGGAGCCGGGTGTCACCGAGGCTTCCGCGCAGGGGCTCGGCGCCGAGGTCCTGCAGGGCTCGAGCGGAGGCGTCGGTACGGGCGAGTCCCACGACCTGGTGTCCGGCTTGCAGCAACTTCTCGGTGATGACACTGCCGATGTAACCGGTGGCGCCGGTCATGAAGATCTTCATGAGCTTTCCTTGTCGTGGTTGGTCGAACAGGCGGGCTCGTCGCGTACGTCCGGCCTGCCTGACGGCCGGAGCGCACTTGTGTCCGAAGTACCGATCAGGCCCAGAAGGCCTTGACCTCTGCCGCGATCCTCTGGCCCTGGTCGTGTCCGGCTCGTGCGCAGATCGCGCGGGAGCCCGGGTCGAGGAGGTTCTGCAGCCCGGCCTGGGAAGCCTCGTCCGGCGTGATGGTGAGCAGCGGCGCGGAAACCGGTTGCACGTCACCGGTCTCCGGGAACCCGATCACGTCGAGGACCAACACCCTGCCGCAGTCCTTGGCGACATCGGCGTTGGTGCCGCTGCGCATGCCGCCGTCGAAGAGGCGGCGGCCGTGGATCGGGACCGCCGGCCACACCCGCGGAATCGCGCAGGATGAGCGCACGACGCTCCGATACCGGAACGCGGTCCTGCGCCAGTGACATGGCGCCGATGCGCCGGCGGATGACCTGCGGGTCGTCTCCACTGCCCAGGATCTCGCGAACCTCGGCCAGCAGCGCGACCGGATCGACGTCGTGAATCGCCGGCTCCGGCGCTCCCGTGCCGTTGACCTGGTCGTCGTGAAGAGCACCGAGGGGCCTCGAGCTGGTCACCTGTGCCGCGACGGTCGCACCGGCAGACGTTCCCGACCACCAGGTCCGCGTCGGTCACGTCGACACCCGCGTCAGCCAACCCCGCGAGGATCCCGGTCGCCCAGGCGATCCCCGCGACACCCGCCACCACCGAGCACGAGGGCCTTCGTGTCCTTGTCCGTCATCGCTCTCCATCCGCGCTCACGTCCCGAGCCACCCAGCCGAGATTTTGGGTTCGTCAACCCATTCCTATCCGAGATTTCTGGGTTTGGCAACCCAGTGCGTGCGCCGACGCCTGCTCAGCCGGGGTCGTTGCCGGGAGAAGTGCCGGTGAGGGTGGGTTTCGTTCGGTCCTGAAGCAGGTAGGTGACGGCGCCGACGATTGCCACAACCAACTACGTCCGGCTACCGGCCGACGCTCGCCGAGCAGGGCACCTGCGTTCTGGCGACAGAGTCCTCCTCGTCGCCCACCTCGACCACCTGACGGTCACGGTCTTCCACCCGTCGCTTTGGACCGGTTGGTGCTGCCCGTCCTGCGACTGGTCCTCGACCGGATGGCGTGACCGCCGAGGACCTGCTCAACTCCGTGAAGCCGCCGGCGCCGGCCTTCGGCGAGTACATCCCGGTCGTCGCGGCGCGTGCCGTCAGCGACGGCACGCCGCGACCGCTTTGGATGCCCTGCGCGGCGTGTTCGCCTTGGCCGAACCACTCGGTGAGGTGCTGAAACGGGTCGCCGACAGTGCCGTGCAGACCATCACCATCGTGACCGAGGACGGCGCGCACCGCAGCGGCGACGGAAGACCGGCTCGCCGAACTCGACCAGGTGCAGTACGACGCCGAGCGCGGCCCCTGCCTCAAAGCGACCAATTCGCGCCAGGCGGTCCGAGCAGTGGTGGGCGAGCACCGCAATCCGTGGCCGGAGTTCGACGCAGCGGCCCGCCGCCTGGACGTCTGCGCCTACCTCGCCGTGCCGATGCTGGTGACCACCACCGACAGCGACGAGCTCTTGGGATCGCTCAACCTCACAGCGCTACCGCAACCGCCTTCGACCCGTTCGACGAGAGTGTCATGCGGCTGTTCACCACTGCCGCCTCCGCCGCGGTCACCAACGCTCAACTGTGGAAACCGCCATCTACTCCCGCGCGGAGATGGACCAGGCCAAAGGCATGTTGATGGCCGTGCACGGGTGCAGCGCCGACGAGGCCTTCCTGATACTGGTCCAGCGTTCCCAGAACCAGAACGTCAAACTCCGCGAAGTCGTCCGCGACATCCTCGCCTCGGTCAGGAAGAGCTGACCAAGGCGGGTGCGATGTGGTGTGGAGTCACCGCTGCGAGCTACCACCCGAGCGCGCGTGATCGATGGCTGGTGTGGTCAGGATTTCGCGCTCGCGTGGAGTACTAGCGGCTGGCCTCAGGCGCTGCGAGGGCGCTCAAATGACCAACGGTGGATGAGAGTCACCGCGGCCGTCATCGCCGCGGCGGTCACACTGAGTGCGTTGTACTACTTGGTCGCCAGCCCCTGACCAGCGATGAACATCGTGGCCGCGCCCCACGCACAAGCGCTCAAGACGCGACCACGACGCAGATCAGTGTTCGTCGTAGTGCCCGTCATGGACGGCATGGCGGTGGCCGTCGTGCACGTAGTCCACGTGATCACCATGCGGGACAGCCACATGGCCGCAGCCCGCACCGTGATCGTGACCGTGGTCCGAGTGCGCCTGGTGATCGCCGGGTTCGCACTCGTCGACATGTCCGTCGTGCTCCCGGTGGAGGTGGCCGTCGTGCGCGTAGTCGACGTGATCACCGTGCGGGACGGCCACATGGCCGCACCCGTCGCCGTGGGCGTGGCCGTGGTCGGCGTGTTCGAGGTGTGCCGTGGTCATGATCAACCTGCCTCTCGTCGCGCCGGGCTTCACTTCACCCGGACGTTCTAGCGTCGTCACTGAACGCAACAAATATTAGTCAACGCGCATGAATGGTGCGCGTCGAGCGCTCACTCGTCCGGCGCAGCCGCGTCCCCGAGAGGCGGTAGAGACCACGGATCGATAATGATTACCATGTTCCCCAGTTCCGCCGCGGGGGTCGCGGCGGGGAGGAGGACTTGTGGCTCACCTGTTGATGATCGAGAGCTGGGTCGGCGCGATGAGCTCGCTGTTGCCCAGGGCGATCAACGAGTCAGGGCACCGCTTCACCTTCATGACCCGCGATCTGCACCACTACCTGCGCGCTGCCCCCGCGCACCCGCACCCGTTGCTGGCCGCGGACAACGTGCTCACCGCAGAGACCAACGACGTGCCCACCCTGCTCGACCACGTCGAGCGCCTGCACGCTGTGCTGCGTTTCGACGGCGTGATCTCCTCGTGCGACTACTACCTCCCGGCCACCGCGCGCGTCGCCGCGCACCTGGGCCTTCCCGGTCCCGACCCGGACGCGGTGGAACGGGCGTGTCGCAAGGACCTCACCCGCACCACGCTGAGGGAGGCCGGCGTACCCGGTCCGCGCTTCGCCCTGGCCGAGGACTGGCCGGCCCTCGCCAAGGCGGCAGCCGAACTGGGTTATCCGCTGGTAATCAAGCCGGTCGACCTGTGTGCCGGCATGTACGTGCGCAAGGTGACCGACGAGTCGGAGCTGCGCGAGGCGTTCGCCGCGATGGAGGCGTTCCCGGTCAACGCACGCAACCAGCCCAGGGTGCGGACCGTGCTGGTGGAGGAGCTGCTGACCGGGCCCGAGGTGAGCGTGGAGACCGTCACCGTGGACGGCACGACGCACGTCGTCGGTGTCACCGACAAGAGCGTCGCGGGCGATCCGTGGTTCGTGGAGAGCGGACACATGTTCCCCGCCGATCTGCCCACCGATGACGCCGAGGCCGTCGCCGTCGCGGCCATCGAAGCTCTGGGCCTGGACCGCGGTGTCGCGCACACCGAGGTCAAGCTGACGCCTGACGGCCCGAAGCTCGTCGAGGTCAACCCGCGCCCCGCGGGCAACCAGATCACGGAGCTCGTGCGGCGGGTCACCGGCATCGACCTGCCCGCCGCGTACGCCCAGCTGGCCGTGGGCGAACGGCCGGATCCACGTCCTGCGGACACCGGTGTGCGCAGCGCCGCGATCTCCTTCCTCCTGCCACCGCGCTCCGGCCTGGTGTCCGCCGTCCGCGGCGCCGAGGCGCTCGAGGCCGCGCCCGATGTCGTGGACTGGACCGTCAAGCGGCCCGGTCACCGCGCAGGTGACCCGACCAGCAACAACAGCTACCTCGGCCACGTCGTCGTGACCGACTCGGCCGGTCTCGGCGCGCGCACACGTGCCGAGCAGCTCGTCGGTGGTCTGTCCGTCGACTACGCCGAGGTGCCCGCGTGACCCTCGCCGACCTCGTCGAGCTCGTCCGAAGTGGCGGGCTTGGCCCTGATCCCGCGTCGTGCACCGTGAGCGTCGGGTTCACCACCAGGCAGGGAGCCCGGCACGCCACGCGCGGGCAGTCCTACCGCAACACCGTGGTCAGCCTCCGCGTGGAAGACGCGGTCGGGTCCTGCGCGGTGGAGGACGTCGCCGACGACGACGTGCACAGCTGCGTCGGTTCGACCGTGCTCGAGCTGCTCGGCCACCCGAACCCGGCCATCCGCACCGCCGTGCTCGACGCCTACCTGGCGCACGTCCGGCCGCACCACCTGTCCGCCACCAAGTCCGCCACCATCGGCTCCGGCAGCTCCCTGACCAAGTCCATGGCCCGCGCCGCTGCCGTGGTCGACCTGCTCGATCCGGCACCGGGTGACCGGGTGCTGGTGGTCGGCGTGGTCAACTCGCTGCTGCACCACCTGCGCGAGCGAGGCGCGACCTACGTGGCGTGCGATCACAAGGGCGGCCGGACCGAGTGGGACGAGCCGATCACCACCGAGGCGGAGAGCGCGCTCGACGGCTGCGACCTCGTGCTCGCCTCGGGGATGACAGTCGGCAACGGCACGTTCGAACCGCTGCTGTCGCGCGCCGTCGCAGCAGGCACGCCGATGGTCCTGTTCGCGCAGACTGCCGCCGCGGTCCTGCCGTGGTTCATCGGCAGCGGAGTGCGCGCCGTCTCGGCTGAGCCGTATCCGTTCTTCTGGCTCGACGGCGGTCCCACGACGATCCACCACTACACGGAGCGCCCGTCGTGATGATCCCGCGCCAGAACCGGCACCTGCTCGACCTGCTCGGCCAGAGCCCGGTCACCCGCATCACCACGCCGCTGCCCCACCGGCACAGCGGGTTCTGGGCCAAGCTCGAATGCCTGAGCGCCGGCGGGATGAAAGCCCGGCCGGCCGTGTCGATGCTCCGTGCCGCTCGCGATCGCGGCGAGCTGCGCCCCGGCGCCGTTGTCGTGGAGTCCACCAGCGGCACGCTCGGTCTCGGACTCGCGTTCGCCTGCCAGGTGTTCGGTCACCCGGTCGTCCTGGTGGTGGACAGCGAGCTGGAGCCGTCGATGCGCGCGCTGCTGCGGGCGCACGGGGCGCGGCTGGAGGTCGTGGACCGGCCGCACCCGGTGGGCGGCTGGCAACAGGCCCGCCTGGACCGGCTCCAAGCCGTGCTGCGTGAGTTCCCCGACGCCTACTGGCCCGACCAGTACAACAACCCTGACAACCCGAAGGGTTATGTCGGCCTGGCGAGGGAGCTCGTGGAGCAGCTCGACCCGGTCGACGTGCTGGTCTGCAGCGTGGGCACCGGCGGGCACAGCGCCGGCGTGGCCCGGGAACTGCGCCGGTACTGGCCCGGTGTGCGGCTGATCGGCGTGGACACCGTCGGCTCCACGATCTTCGGGCAACCCGCGCGGGCCAGGGTGATGCGCGGACTGGGCAGCAGCATCCACCCCCGCAACGTCGCCTACGCCGAGTTCGACGAGGTGCACTGGCTGGGCCCGGTGGAGGTGGTCGACGCCTGCCGCAGACTCGCCCGTGACGCCTTCGTCACCGGTGGCTGGAGCAGCGGCGCCGTCGCACTGGTCGCCGCCTGGGCCGCCAGGGTCGAGCCGGGGGCGGTGGTCGCGACGATCTTCCCCGACGGCCCGCACCGCTACCTCGGCACGATCTTCGACGACGACTTCTGCACTGCTCGCGGACTGCTCGGGGCGGCCGCCGATCGGCCGGTGGAGATCGGGGATCCGCACCGGGTCGAGGCGACGGGCTGGACGCGGTGCCGGTCGGTTGTCGCACCGAGGGCAGTGGTGCTCGCATGAAGGTCGATTGGGAGGTCTACGGCCTCGAACTGAGCACACCGCTGCGCATCTCCAGGTCGGTGATGTCACGCCGTGACGCCGTACGCGTCATCGTCGAACACGACGGGCAGCACGGCCACGGCGAAGTGGTGACCAGCACCTACTACCAGCTCGACGTGCAAGCGATCACGTCCCGGCTGAACCGGCTTCGGCCGGTTCTCGCCGACGCGGACTCCCCCGAGACCGCCCTCGACGTCCTGCACGCGGACGAGACGATCCCCGCCGGAGTGCGTGCCGCGGTCGACGCGGCGTTGCACGACCTGCTGGGCCTTCGTCAGAACGTGCCGGCACACGTCCTCCTCGGCACCAAGGAGTGGCAGGACACCCCGACCGCCTACACGATCGGCATCACCGCGCCGGACGATGCCGCAGCCCAGGCAGCTTCGCTGACCGAGCGCGGGTTCTCCCTGCTCAAGGTCAAGGTCGGAGCCGACCCGGAGCGGGACGTGGCCACCACGGTCGCGATCAGGGCCGCCGCGCCGGACGCGCGGCTGGTGCTCGACCCCAACGGCGGCTGGAGCCCGGACGAGACGGTGCGCGTCGTGGAGCGCCTCACCGCCGCCGGTGTCGTGCTCGACGCTGTGGAGCAGCCGATCCCACCTGGTACCCCGGACGCGTTGGCCTGGGTCCACGAGCGGTGCCCGGCACCACTGATCGCAGACGAGGACGCCGCCACGGTTGCCGATGTCCGCAAGCTCGCGGGCGCGGTGGACGGCATCAACATCAAGCTGGCCAAGTGCGGCGGTCTGCGGCCGGCGCTGGACATCGTCTCGGCCGCCCGTGAAGGCGGACTGGACGTGATGCTCGGCTGCCTGGTCGCCAGTTCGCTCGGCATCGCGCCCGCTGTCCACCTCGCCGGGCACGCCCGGTGGGCCGATCTGGACGGGCACCTGCTGCTCGCCCACGACCCGTGGTCGGGCATCGGCGGAGAGGACGGCACCCTGCGGCTGTCCGGGGCACCGGGACTGGGCGTGGTGCGGCCATGACCCGGTTCGCACTGCCGGTGCGGCTGCTGCTGGTCAACCAGTTCGCCGTCAACACCGGCTTCTACCTGCTCATCCCCTACCTCGCCACACACCTGGGCAGCCTCGGCATGTCCGCCGCGGTGATCGGCGTTGTGCTCGGCGTCCGCACGCTGAGCCAGCAGGGTCTGTTCCTGGTGGGAGGAACGGTGTCGGACCGGCTCGGGCCGCGCACCGCCATCCTCCTCGGCTGCGGTCTGCGCGCGGTGGGGTTCGGGTTGTTCGCGATCGGTGACTCGCTCACCGTGGTGCTGGCCGCCTCTGTCCTCAGCGGACTGGCCGGGGCACTGTTCAACCCCGCAGTGCGCGCGTACATCGCTTTGGAGGCGGGAAAGGCGCGCACCGAGGCGTTCGCCCGGTTCAACGTCTACGCCCAGGCGGGTGCGCTGTGCGGACCGGTGCTCGGCAGTGTGCTCTTGCTGTGGGACTTCCGAGTCTCCGCGGTGGTGGCGGCCGGGATCTTCGCCGCACTGACCATCGCGCAGGCCGTCGTGCTGCCCGCGCGGGCGGCTGCGCGCAAGGGCGGGTCGATCCTCGGCGACTGGCGCGAGTGCCTGTCGAACCGCCGGTTCGTGGCGTTCACCTGCGTGCTCAGCGGAATGTTCGTCCTGCAGAACCAGCTCTACCTGCTGCTGCCGATCCAGGCGCAGAAGGCGACCGGCTGGGCGGGCGTGGTCGCCGCGCTGTTCCTCGTGTCCACGATCGTCACGCTGCTGTTCCAGGTCCGCATCACCCGCTTCGTCTCCGATCGTGCGCGGGGTCCTGTGATCGCTGTGGGTCTCGCCGTCATGGGCGCGGGATTCGCCGCGCCCGCGCTGTGGTCCGGACTCGTGCCCGTGCTGGTGGCCACGCTCGCTTTGGCGGTCGGCGTGATGATCGCGCATCCCCTGGTCTACGACCTGATCCCGTCGTTCGGCCCGGACAGCCTCGCCGGCACGCACTTCGGTGTGTTCTACCTCGGCTCTGGGCTGGCGGCCGCGCTGGGCAACACCGCGATCGGATGGGTGAGCGGGTTCGGCGACCGGCTCGCGTCACTGCTGTGCGTCGCGATCGGACTCATCAGCGCCGCGGGTGTGGCCTGGTTGCACCGGCGCGGCGCCCTCACGCCACGGCAGCAGGAGGTAGCCAGATGAACCTGCTCACCGACAACCCTGAGCTGTACGAACACCAGTTCCCCGACCCCGAGCACGTGGCGGCGAGGTTCGTGCACGACGTGGTCACCCGGTTCGGCGGCGGACGGGACCTGCTCGACATCGGTTGCGGCACCGGTCGTGACGCGGGCTGGTTGTCCCGCAACGGTTATCGCGTCGCCGGGGTGGACAGCTCGGAGAACATGATCGCGCACATGCGCGAGCACCACCCGGCCGTCGACGTGGCGTTGGCCGACATGCGGTCCTTCGACCTCGATCGCCGCTTCGACGTCATGACCTGCCTGGACAGCGCGATGCTGTACTGCCACACCAACGCCGACCTCACGGTCTTCCTGGAACGGTGCCGCGCGCACCTGCTACCCGGCGGGTTGTTCGTGGCGGAAATGCGCAACGGCGCGTTCTTCCTGGGCAACACCGAACTCCTCGATGGTGTGCGCACCCGTTCGGTCACGTGGCGGGGCACCGAATACACCTCGAACACCGAGCTGTGGATCGACCACGCCGCCCAACTGCTGCGCCGTCGGCGCACCTGGGAGTGGGCGGAGCGCACCGAACCGCTCGTGCAGCGATCGGCCTGGCGGCTGCTGTTCCCGCAGGAACTGCGGCACCTGCTCGACCTCGCCGGGTTCGAGGTGCTCGCACTGTTCGACTCCCCCGGCCCGCGCACCGATCAGCCCTGGACCGCCGACGCCCCGCTGAGCGGCGAGCTGTCCGGCGACCGCCTCCACGTCGTGGCCCGCCTCCGCCGAGACGGGTGCCAGTGAAAGGAACCAGCATGTCCCTGAACCGCCGCGGTTTCCTCGGCCTCACCTCCGGTCTGGCGGTCGTCACCCTCGCGGGGTGCGGCAGTGGTGCGACCTCGGCCTCTTCCACGCCGCGCACCGGCGGCAGGCTCCGCGCCGCGTTCGCCGGTGGTGGCGCCAAGGAGGTCCTCGACCCGCACCTGGCCAACCTGTTCGGTGAAGCCGCGCGGTCCAAGGCGATGTTCGACAAGCTCGCCGACCTCGGCAACGACGTGTCACCGCAGCCGCGGCTGGCGGAGAAGTGGGAGCCGAACGCAGACCTGACGCGCTGGCGGATCAGCCTGCGCCAGGCGGCGTTCCACGACGGCAGACCGGTGCGGGCTCAGGACGTGCTCGCCAGCTACGCGCGCATCCTCGACCCGAACCGCGCATTCCGCGCCAAGTCGAGCCTCGCGCTGATCGACCTGCCCAACAGCCGCGCGGTCGACGACCGCACCGTGGAGTTCGCCCTGAAGCGGCCCTTCGGTGAGTTCCCCAACGCACTGGCCGCCTTCGGCGCCTACATCGTGCCCGAGGGCGTCGAGGACTTCGCCAAGCCGGTCGGGTCGGGGGCGTTCAGCTTCGTGTCGTTCGAGCCGGGCAGGTCCGTGCTGCTCAAGCGCAACCCGAACTACTGGGAGGGTGCGCCGCTGCTGGACGAGCTGGAGTTCGTGATCGCCAACGAGGAGTCCGCGCGCACCAACGCGTTGCTGGGCGGGCAGGTCGAGTACGCCCACGACCTGACCCCGACCACCGCGCGCAGCAACGCCTCCGGCGACCGGATGACGATCCACCGCTCCCCCAACAGCGCCGTGCAGGCGTTCGCGATGAAGGTGGACCGGGCGCCGTTCGACAACCGCGACCTGCGGGAGGCGCTGTTCCTGCTCACCGACCGGCCACAGCTGGTGGAGTCGGTGCTCGCGGGCAGCGGCCAGGTCGGCAACGACCTGTTCGGCAAGGGCTACCAGCACTACGCCGACGACCTGCCCCAGCGGGAGCGTGACCTGGACAAGGCCAAGTTCCTGATCCGCAAAGCCGGCGCCGAAGGCCTGACGGTCAAGCTCGACACCTCGACGGCCGCAGCGGGCATGGTCGAGGCCGCCACCGTGTTCGCCGACCAGGCCAAGGGGTCCGGTCTGACGATCGAGGTCGTGCAGGGCAACAAGGACAGCTACTGGGCTGACACCTTGAAGAACGGCTCGCTGTCGAGCTTCCGCTCCGGCGCCATGCCCATCGAGACCCACGTCGCGCAGCGCCTGCTCAGCGGCTCGGGCACCAACGTGACCAAGTGGGCGCGGCCCGAGTTCGACGCGCTCTACGAGAAGGCGGTGTCCACTTCGGACCCGGCCGCGCGCGGCGAGGCCTACCGCGAGATGCAGCGCGTGCTGCACGCCGAGGGCGGCTACCTGATGTGGGGCTTCGCCGATTGGATCGTGGGCGCGAAGCCGAACGTCGGCGGCATCTCCACCGCACCCGCGAACACGCTGGACTGGGCCCGCTTCGACAAGGTGTGGCTGGGGTGAGTCTCGCGTCCTACGCGGTCCGGCGGGCCGCGCTCGGGCTGGTGCAGGTGCTCGCCGTGGTCACCCTCGTGTTCTTCCTGGTCGAGGCCCTGCCAGGAGACGCGGCGGTGGCCTTGGCCGGGGACAACCCCGACCCCGCGCGGATCGCCCAGATCCGCGCGGCCATGGGCCTGGACCGGCCGACGTTCGAGCGGTTCGCGGAGTGGCTCCTCGGGCTGCCCCAGCTCGACTTCGGCGTGTCGCTGGTGTCGGGCCGACCGGTCGCGGACTTCCTGTTCGGCGGGATCGGCCCGACCGTCGCGCTGGCGGCGCTGACCCTGGTGCTGCTGGTCCCGATCTCGGTGCTGGTCGGTGTGCTGGCCGCGTTGCGCGAAGGCAGTCTGCTGGACCGGGCGTTGACGTCGATCAGCGTGGCGCTGCACTCGATCCCCGAGTTCGCGCTCGCCGTGGTGCTGATCGCGGTGTTCGGCGTGCAGCTGGCCTGGCTGCCGCCGACGGCGGTGGGCGCGGACCTGTTCGCCCAGCCTGCGGTGCTGGTGCTGCCGCTGGTGGTGCTGCTGGCCCGGCCGATCTGCTCGATCAGCCGCCTGGTCCGTGCGGGCATGGTGGACGCGCTGGCGTCCGACTACGTGCGCCATGCCCGCCGCCTCGGGATCGGCGAGACGCGGGTGCGGTTCGCCCACGCGCTGCCCAACGCACTGGCACCGGCCGTGCAGCAGGTCGCGCGGACCACGGACTGGTTGCTGGGCGGCGTGATCGTCGTCGAAGCGGTGTTCGTGATCCCCGGGCTCGGCACCGTCCTGGTGGACTCCGTGGCCGCCCGCGACCTCCCGGTCGTGCAGGGCCTGGCCGTGGTCTTCGCCGTCACCACGGTGGCCGTGAACCTGCTGGCCGACCTGGTGGCGTTCCGGCTCGCTCCGCGCGCGGAGGTGGTCGCGTGAAGCGGGCGGGCATCGGCGGGCTGCTGATCGCGGTGCCGTTGGCCCTGGCATTGCTGGGACCGCTGTTCGTGCCGGACCAGCAGACCCGCAGCGCGCCTTTCATTCCGCTGGGGCCGCTCGGCACCGACTTCGTGGGCCGCGATGCCTGGTACCAGGTGCTCGCGGGTGGCCAGACGGTCGTGCTGGTGGCGTTGATCGCGACCGTGCTCTCCTACCTGGCCGGTGTGCCCTACGGCGTGCTCGCGGCCACGGCGCGGCTGCGGTTGGTCGACGAGGTGCTGATGCGGCCGCTCGACGTGCTGCTCGCGGTGCCGTCGCTGCTGGTGCTGATCCTCGTGGCCGCCATCGCCGGGCAAGGCCTCCCGGTGCTCATCGGTGTGGTCACCCTCGTCAACTTCCCCGACGTGGCCCGCCTCTCGCGGGCGGCGGCACTCGAGATCTCCGGACGACCCGCCCTGGAGGCGATGCGCATGCAGGGCGAGTCGTGGTGGCGGACTTCGATCGTCTACACAGGATGGTCGATGCTGCGCACGCTCGCCGCCGACGTGGGTGTCCGGCTCACGGCGGCGCTGTACCTGGTGGCATCGGCCAGCTTCCTCGGTGTCGGCGTGCCGCCCGACGCGGCGGACTGGGCCGTGATGGTGGACCGCAATCGAGGTGGGTTGTTCCTGCAGCCGTTGACCGTGGTGGTGCCCGCACTGCTGATCGTCGCGTTGTCCGTCGGGCTGAACCTGGTGTTCGACCGCGCCCTGAGGAAGGTGCGCACGTGAGCCCGGTCGTGCACGTCGAGGACCTGCGTGCCGAGGTGGACGGGCACGTGCTGCTCGACAGCGTCAGCTTCGCTCTGTCCGCCGGCCGGGTGCTCGCCCTGGTCGGCGCCTCGGGCAGCGGCAAGACCACCACCGGCCTCGCCCTGCTCGGCGAACACGGCTCTGGCGTGTCGGTGAGCGGACACGTCGAGGTGCACGGACGCGTCGGCTTCGTGCCGCAGCAACCTGCGTCCGCGCTGAACCCGGTGCGCCGCCTGGACGCCGTCTTCCGCGAGATCGCCGCACTCCACGAGGGTGACCCCGGCGAGCTGGTCGAGACGGCTCTGCGCCGGGCGCGCGTGCCGGCCGACCTGCTGCGCCGCTACCCCCACCAGCTCTCCGGAGGCCAGCAGCAGCGCGTCGTGCTGGCCCAGGCGCTGGTGGGTGACCCGGCGGTGCTGGTGGCCGACGAACCCACCACCGGGCAGGACGCCCTGACCCGCGCCGAAGTCGTCAACGAGCTCGCCGCAGTCGTCGCGCAAGGCGTCGCGCTGGTGCTGCTGACCCACGACGTGGAGGTGGTGCGGGCGCTCGCCGACGAGATCGTGGTGCTGCGAGCGGGTCGCGTCGTCGAAGCCGGGCCCGCGCACGAGCTCCTGACCGATCCTCGCGAGGACTACACCCGTGCGCTGCTCGACGCCACACCGCAGGTGTTCGCCGAGGTTCCCGATCGGGCTCCTCGCCTGCGGGTGCGCGGCCTGACCGCCCGGTACCGCAACACCACCGTCCTGCACGACGTGGACCTGGACGTCGGTGAACGCCTGGCGGTCGTCGGCCGGTCCGGCAGCGGCAAGACCACCTTGGGTCGAAGCCTGGCCGGTCTGCACCAGCAGGCCACCGGCGAGGTGCTCCTCCACGACCGGCCACTCGCCCGGTCGTTGCGCCGCCGGTCGCGGACCGCACTCGCCGCCGTTCAGTACGTCTTCCAGGATGCGCGGGGCTCGTTCGACGAGCACCGCTCCGTGCTGGACCAGGTCGCCAGGACGGCGGTGCGGCTGCGAGGCGCGCGTCCCGCTGAGGCCCGGTCGTCGGCGTTGGCCGCCTTGAGCCGTGTCGGCCTGGACGAGGAGACGGTGCTGCGCAGGCCGCGCGGCCTGTCCGGTGGAGAGCTCCAGCGGGCCGCGCTCGTGCGGGCCCTGCTCGCCGAACCCGAGGTCCTCGTGTGCGACGAGATCACCTCGGGCCTGGACGCGGTGACCCGCGCCGGGTTGCTCGACCTGCTCGCGAGCGTGCCGTGCGCGCTCGTGCTGATCAGCCACGACCTCGACGTCGTGGCCCGCCTCGCCGACCAGGTGGTCGTGCTCCACGAAGGACGCGTCGTCATGGACGGTCCGGTCGCAACGACCCTGGACGGCGCAAAAGAGAGGATGAAGTGAACACGCACCACCAAGCAGCGGGATCCTATGAGGTGCGGTTGGCGACTCATGCCGACCTGCCCGGAGCCCGCAGCGTCATGCTGGACACCTTCTACCGCGAGTTCGGATACGGCTACAGCCCCCAGTGGCACACCGACGTGATCGACCTCGCCGCGACGTACCTGGAGACTCCGCGGCACGCGTTGTTCGTCGCGGTGTGCGGCGACGAGGTCGTGGGCACCACGGCCGTGCGGGCGCAGGGGCCGGCGAGCCCGCCCCACCCGGCGTGGATCGCCGAGCGCTACTCCGGTGACCGGACGGCACAGCTCTTCCGCGTGTACGTCCGGGCCGAGCACCGGCGCCGTGGTCTGGCACGCGCCCTGGTCGACGCCGCGGTCGGGTTCGTCGCCGAAACCCCCGGCTACGAACAGATCTACCTGCACACCGACACCCGCATCGCCGGGGCGGAGGGGTTCTGGCGCTCGGTCGCGAAAGAGGTCTGCGACGCCCGCGATGGCGACCCGGACCGCAACCAGACCGTGCACTTCGAGATCCCGATCCCGGTCCTGGCCGTGCCGGCCGACCCGAGATGACCTGGCGGCCGGGGGTGGTCGCGTCGGTCCATCCCCGACCCGCTCAGGCGGTGTCGACGTCGTCGGTGGTGCCGAGGCCGAGGTGTTCGATGTGGTAGACGGCTTCGTCGAGCAGCATCGCGACGTGCTTGTCGTACAGGCTGTAAACCACGCTGCCTGCGCCTGCCCTGTCACGCCCTACCTACACGCCTCCACCAGGCCGTCCTGGACTTGCGCGACATCTAGCAGAAGCCGTTCGAAGTAATCCCACCACAGTCACGCAGTGACAGCACCGCGATCTTCGGATCAACGACTGGCGGCTGAAAGCCCGGCATACCGGGGCCACCTAGCTCGACCTCGCGATTCCTGAACTGGACACATGCAGCGTGCAATCGCTTCATGAGCGACCCGGTTGCCCGCCTTTGCTGGATCGTGTTCAACCGTCCGCGGGGTCTCGGGTTCAGCGACGCGTGTCCATGGACCGGAGACGTACCCGTGCTGGTCGTGAACGGCCAGGACCACCAGAACCAACTACTGGCAACCTCGTACCGGGACATCATCCTGCCCCTCGATCCACACCGTTTTCTTATCCTGCCGGGACTCGGCATGCAGGAAGACGATCCGGAGAAACGAGTTCGTCGGAGGCACAGGCGAGGAGGCGTTCCCGCACTTCGCCCGAGAAGTCTTCGACCTCACTGAGGTGAGCGGGGCGTACGCGATCCGCACCACCCCCGCCGCCCTCCTCCCGCCTACCGCTCCAGACGAACTCATCGACGCTGCTGAGCTGCTCGAAGGCGCCACGCTCGACATCACGGCGCGACCGGGCACGGCGGGGTTTCGCCTCGACGTCGGGCTGAACGGCACCACCAGTGGCCGGCTCAAGGGCAAGCCGGTCCTCCGCGACACGTACTTCGACCTGGATATCGGGTACGACGGTGCCCCTGACGATCCCGATCCAGCTCGGCAGCTGCTCAGCGCACTGCAGTACGCCAACGAGCTCGCCCGCGTCTACTACAGCTCGGGCCACACAGTCGTCGACGGCCGGATCTGGGAGGAACGCCCACGCGACTTCCCGTTCCCCCACTGGCCCTTCGAGGACTTCTCCGGCTACGACATCGAACCCGATCGCGTCGAGTGAACCGTTCCATCGCATGCGGACCATCACCGCGGACGTCGTCGCCATCGTCCACAGCCTGGAGGACACCGTCGCCGAACTCGTCCGGGAGTTTGAAGAGTTGGAGGACGTCGGGTGCGGCCATTGTGATAGGGCAGCGTCCACGGCGGACCGATCGATCTCGAGATCGGCAGTGCGGGCGATCTCGTCGCGGCCGCCGATGCATGTTCTGGTGGACCGCCCGCGGACTTCTTCGGCAATGTGAGCACCGACCGGCTTTTCCAGACCGGCGAACAGCTTCACAGCGCCACCACCTTGAGTCGCTATTTGCGCATTCAGTGCGAGATATTCGCACCATGCCCGACGAGAGCGACCTTCCGGGTAGCTGTGGCACCTGGTGCGGTGCCACAGCTACCCGGCGTCAAGAGAGAACTCAGTCAAGATCCGGAAGTGAGTCGTTGTCCGTCACGGGGTGCCGGGCGTCAGGTCCAGGGAGAACACGGCGACGTTGGGCGTGTCGAGCGACCAGCCGCCACCCGCGGTTGCGCATTTCGCCACCGTGTCGCTCGTCGACGACAGGTTCGTCCCGGTGTTGAACGGGGTGTTCGGCGTGTTCGACAACAGGTTGGTGTAGAGGAATCGGCCGTTGGAGTACACGCACTGGTGCAGGTTCAGGTACCGGTCGGCCGCCAGGTCCAGGGAGAGCACGGCCACGTTGGCGGTGTCGAGCGACCAGCCGCCGACCGCCGGACCGCACCTCACCACGGTGTCGCGGGTGTAGGAGAGGTTCGTGCCGGTGTTGAAGGGCACATTGGGGGTGTTGGAAAGCAGGTTGGTGTAGAGGTAGCTGCCGTTGGAGTACACGCACTGGTGCAGGTTCAGGTAGCGGCCGCGGACGCGGTCCAGAGGCAGCACCGACACGTTGGCGGTGTTGAGCGACCAGCCGGCGACGGCGGGGCCACACCTCGCGACGGTGTCGCGGGTGTCGGAGATGTTCGTCCCGGTGTTGAACGGCGCGTTGGGGGTGTTGGGCAGCAGGTTGGTGTAGAGGAAGCTGCCGTTGGAGTACACGCACTGGTGCAGGTTCACGTACCGGTCCCCAGCGGCGAGGGCAGGCGTCGCCGCGAGCGCGAGCGCGCCCACTCCTACCAAAGCCGCAACGACGGATTTCCACGATCGCAGATTTCGCGCAAAGCGCATGCCGGATCCCCTCCTGTGTTGTTTCATCGCACGGCGGCACCGCACGACGTAATGGCACGACCACGGAATACGGTGTCTTCACATGTGACGGGGTTTCGGTGTGACCGAAGCCGTTTCAGCCACAACCACTTTGTCCGGTATCCGTTCCACAGCAGAGTCTCGGCGCGGCAGGGGCACTGCCCGCACTTACTCAGGTGGTTATCGGCCGTACGGCTCCCACCGTAGAGCCAAATGCCACTGGACCGCGATAGGCCAACCGCATGAGTTCATGCGAGCCGAGGCATTCTCAGGTGGAATTCACGATGAGAGGCCGGCAATGCCGCAATAGTGTGGATGGGGCACGGTCCGATCGACATCGATTCCGATGACTCAGCGTCCCGGCAGACTTTCGGATTGAGCCATTCGTGTGGACCTCATGATGAAGCCGCATTCGAGGGCCTCACCGCACCCGATCGGCGGGCGCTTCGGAGTCCACCGGCCGGAATACTCGAAGTCGTGGACATGTCACCGGCCGCCCGATATCCACCTGTCGCCGTGTTCCGAGACCCGCGCCCCGGCGGAGGAGCCCCCGATCTCGACCTCCCGGTCCGCGCCCGTGCGCAGCAGACCGCCACGGCGTTGGCCGCGGTTCCGACGCACGCCGGTCCCGTTGAGCGCACTTCCGCGCTGCGGCGGGCAGCGGCGGTCGCCGGCGAGCTCGTGGCGGCGCTGTCGGCTCAAGACGCGGCCGTGGTCGGCGAGGACCTGCCGGCCAGGTCGACCAGCGAGTCGTTCTTCCGCGTGCGCGAGGTCGACCTGTCCGACCACCAAGCCGCTCTGCACGGCGCCTCGATCGTGCAGCGGGGTCTCGACGACCTGTGCGAGGCGCCGCTGTCCGGTGCCGACCTTGCTGTCGAAGTCGCCGGCATGGCCCAGGCCGTGCTCGACCTCACCGGCGCCACCACCCCGGATGCCCCTCTCGACCCGCCGGTGGCCGCGTCCGCGGCCGTGGACGAGACCACGTTGAAGGCTCGGTGGACGGCGCGGTGGGTCGTGGGCCACCAAGTGCACGTGCTGTTCAACGTCTGCGCGGCGGTCGCGGTGACCGACGCCGCGCACCACCTGCGCCACGGTGCGGTCGAGACCGCCCTGCGACGGCTCGGCCACGCGACCACCTTCGTGCGTGGCTTCCCCGCCGCCATGACCCACGCCAGCGCGATCCCGGTCGAGTACTACACCGCCGCCATCCGCCCCAGCATGCAGCCACCCCGGGTGTCCCGTCCGTTGAGCGGGCGACAACACCGCGGCTACAAGACATTCCGCGCCGCGATGAAAGACCTGCTTGCCGCAGTACCCGAGCCCTACGAGCAGCTGGCCGCCCACGACCCGGAACTCGCCGCCGCGCGGGACGCGCTGCTCGAAGCCGACCTGATCGACAGCGAACGGCACGTCACCCTCGCCTACTCGATGGTGCGCCTGCAACGCTCCATCGCCCAACTGCCCGACGGACCGGACAACGCCGTGGGTGAACTGCGGCTCATGCGCCACCGGCGGGCGGCCCAGTACGCGCCGCTGATCCGCTTCGGTGATCACTACATCGCCGACGCCGTGGCCGCCCTGCGGCACTGACCCGAGTCGGCGTCCACGCCGGAACCAGGAGCGACTGCCGATGCCCCATCCCGCCACCACCGGATCTGTCACCGCCGAACTCGAGCTGACACCGTCCGACACCGCTGAAGTCGACCACCTGGCGCGCGACCTGTGCTCCGGCCACCGGCACGAGGTGGATGCACCGGAGTGGATCGCCCGCGCCCGAGACGCCTGGGACGAGCTGCCCCTGGCGCTGCGCCGCGGGGTGCGCCGGTTCCGGCGGCACTCGGGCCCTGAGGGGGTGCTGGTGCTCCGCGGGCTCCCCGTCGACGGCACCGCTCTGCCCGCCACGCCGTCCGCGCCGGACTCGGTGCAACGCGAGCCCACCGTCGCGGCGGCGGTGCTCGCCATGGTGGCCTGCGGGCTCGGGGATCCGATCGCCTACCTGGCCGAGAAGTCCGGCGCCCTCGTGCAGGACGTCGTTCCCGTGCCGGGCAAGGAGAACTTCTCCGGCAACGCCGGGTCGGCGCTGCTGACCTTCCACAACGAGAACGCCTTCCACCCCCACGAACCCGACCACGTGCTGCTGCTCTGCCTGCGCGCCGACCACGACCGCACCGCGGGCCTGCGCACCGCCTGCCTGCGCGAAGTCCTGCCACTGCTGCCCGACGCCACCCGCGAAGTGCTGTCCGCACCCGAGTTCGTCCTCCGACCGCCACCCTCCTTCGGCACCGACAACACCGCGCGTGCGCCGCAGCCCGTGCTCTTCGGGAGCGCCGACGACCCGGACATCCGCATGGCGCAGATCGCCACCACACCGGTGACCCCGCGCGCGGAGGCGGCCCTGGCCGAACTCGCCCACGCCTTCGACACGGCCGCCCGCACCACCCGACTGACGCCCGGCGACATGGCCATCGTGGACAACCGGGTCACCGTGCACGGCCGCACCCCCTTCCGCCCCCGCTACGACGGAGCGGACCGCTGGGTGCAACGCACCTTCGCCGTCACCGACCTGCGCCGCTCCCGCGACCACCGCCCCGACGACGGCTACGTCCTCGCCCGGTGATCACGACCACCCGCCATCGCACTCCTGCTTCCTGTTGCCCTGCAACGAAAGTTCGGCGTGCGCTGATCGGGTGACGAAACGGAATCGAGTCACCCGATCGATACGTGGCTCGCCGGAGTCGGGCGTGATTCGCTCAAGACATGAACCCGATCGAGGACGCCGGCGACGGATCAAGGCCCGGCGGCTATCCCTACGCGTTCCACATCGCCTTGGACGGCAACGGGCTCAACGGTTTGGAGGGACGTGCCGGGGTCTGCGTGTTCCACTACGACCCGATCAGCGGACGCCACACCACCCGAATCGAGTACTACGACGGACTCTCCGGCGGCCACGCCATCAGCCTCAGCCCCGACAAGCGCACCGGGTTCCTCGGCAACACCGGCCAGCACCTGGCGTTCTACGACACCGCACGGCCCGAGGAAACCGAACGGGTCTCCACTCTCCGCTTCGAGCCCACCGACTCCTCGATCAAGGGCAGCACCCACGCGGTGTGGCTCGACGGATCGACCGGAATCACCGCCATCGGGGAGTCCTTCTGGCAGTTCGACGTCAACCACCTCACCGCCGCCGAGAACATCGGCGCGCACGGCCTGAAGTTGCCGCACGCCATCAAACGCACCGCCTCCGGCCGCCACCTCGTCTACGGGGGCATGGACCACCCCCGCCGCGGCGAGGCGTGCGAGGTCGGCATCTTCGACCTGGAACGCCGCACGCACCGGGTGATCGAGCTGCCCGCCACCTGCTGGCACGTCGCCACCCACCCCACCGAGGACCGCTTCTACGCCCTGTCCTTCCGCGTCGTCCCCCAAGAAGGCCGCGACTGGCACGAATGGGCCATGGCCTACTTCAAGGAGTACGTCTTCGAGATCGACGCCGACTCCGGCCGGGTCCTGCGGCACTGGAGCGCCGCTGGCGACATCCCCGCCCACATCAACTCCGACGTCTGCCTCTCCGACCGCGAACTGATCTACTGCACCGGCGGCAGCAACACCGTCGTCCTCATCGACCTGGCCGACTTCTCCTCCTACCGCATCATCGACGAACGACCCGACCTGCACGACCAGGTCAAAGCCGGACGCCAAGCCGCACGACAGGTCCTCGACGTCCTCACCCGCGGCTCCGCCCTCGCGAGCACCAAGCACTTCCTCGCCGCCCTGCGCGTCAGCCGCGGCACCCTCATCGACGGCGTCTACGCCTGCCAGCTCTCCGCCGACCAAACCCTGCTGTTCACCGCCAACCGGGGCTTGAACACCATCACCGTCTACGACTACCCCGCCTGCACCGTCCGCCTCCGCGTCAAGATGCCCGACCTGCACGACCACGTCGACGGCCTGCGCCCCTGGTCCGACCCACGCCTGGGCTTCCACCACGGCGCCCTCGTCAGCCCTCCGCGAGCGTGACACCGGAGAGCGGCGTCGGTGCGGCTTCGACTGCCGGATCGCGGAGAGCTCGTCTCTCCGTGGCTTGAGGCGGATGTCTCGATCTTGAGCACGGCCGCACCGTGGCACGGACATTCCGTTCCCGCAAAGGACACGCCACTATTCAGGACGTTTCTGGCCGGTAACTCAAGGCGATCTTGTTCCGTCCGAGTCGCGGCTGGAGTCGGCGCGGTTGCTGTTCACCGACTTCGACCGAGCAGTACGCGGAATCATCGCGCAGCCGTTCCCGCTGGAGTCAGGAGGTGGATGAGCGGCCCGCGGTGATCAGGGGGCGGACGGCCTCGCCGGCGTGGATGATGCGGTCCAGATCCTGGTCGGTGAGGTCGCAGTGCAGGGAAAGCCGTAGCGCGGTGCGGTTGCGCGGGGTGGCGGGGGGACAGAAGACGGATCCGAACACGTCGTGGTCTTCCATGATGTCGCGTACTTCGATGACGGTTTCGTCCGGGCCGGTGGGCAGCGACATGATGTGGGCGCCCGAACCCCGAAGGTCGTACCCGAGGCCGGTGAGACCTTCCCTCAGGATGGTGGCGACTTCACGCAGCCGGGTACGGCGCCATTCGTCGTGACGGACGACATCCAGGGTGGCGGCGATCTGCACCAGGTCGGAGGGCACCAGGGTGGAGGCGAACACGGCCGGGTAGGAGGTCATCTTGAAGTACTCGACGAAGTCCTCGTCCGGGCAGGTGATGTAGCCGGCCCGTTTGGCGAACGCCTTCGACAGGCTGGTCGTGCGGAAATGCACGCGCGCCGTCAGCCCGGCCTGTGCGACCATGCCCGCGCCTTCGGGGCCGTGGGTGCCCAGCGAGTGCGCTTCGTCGACGACCAGGACGCAGCCGGTCTGCTCGGCGACATCGCACAGTGCAGCCAGTGGCGCGAGGCTGCCGCACACGCTGTACATGGAGTCGACCGCGATCACGCCGGGCCCGTGCTCCTCGATGCGGCGCAGCAGGTGAGCGGTGTCGTTGTGGCGGAAGGGCCGTGCCGTGGCGCCGGCCGCTTTTGCGCCCGCCCACAGCGACATGTGGGCCAGCATGTCCACGTACACCGGCACCTCAGGGCCGGCCAGGGTCTGCAGCAGCCCCACGTTGGCGTCGTACCCGGACTGGGTGAAAACACCCGCTTCCGAGCCGAGGTAGCGGGCGAACTCCCGCTCCAGCACGGTCTGCGGGTGCTCCTCGTGCAGCAGCACCGCCGAGGCCAGCCTCGCTCCCCGCATCGCGTCGAGAGACTCCACCACGGCGTCCACGATGCGCTTGTCGCCGGCCAGACGCAGGTAGTCGTTGCTGTCGACCACAGTGGAGCCCGGACTGGGCAGGCGCCGGCCCCGCAGGATGTGACGGCCATGCCACCGGCCCCGGATCCCCGCCGTGTGGAAAGCCTCCACGCGTTCCTGGACGAACGACGGAAGCAGGGAGCCGACGGCAGAAGTATCGATCATGGCGTGCAATTTAGGGCCGAAGCTCAGCGCAACGGCGTTGCTGCGCAGGCACGTTCGGGTGATTTGCAATGGCTGTGTTCAGGCGGCGCACGCTGTCAGCAAGCCGCCTGGTCCTGAACGCTGTGGTACTCCCCGAGAACTGCATCCAGCCGCCCGGCCATCTGACGTTCGGGCGGATGGAGAGGTGTCGACGGACGGAATGCCCGCCGTGCAGTGGATCGCCGCGGAGGTGGTCGACCAGTCGAGCCGGTACATCTTGCTCGACGGCGACTGGTACGAACTCGGCGGCGAGTACGTCCGCCACGTCGACCGCGTCGTGCGCAAAGCGTTCGACAACCCTCCACCATGGCAGCTGCCCGCGTGGTCAGACGCCCCAAGAACGAGAAAGGCTGCACCGCCGTGGGTTCGAAGCCTGCGACCTCCTGGGGCCCGACCACGCGCTGGTCCACGTCAAGAAGACGAGCACCGCCACCGGGTCGAGCCCACGCAGCCATCTCTTCGCCCAGGGCCTCGTCGCGGCCGAGAGCTTCACCGATCCCGAGACGTGGGAGAAGTGCCGCCAAGTCGTGGCTCAGCAGGATCCCGAGTGCGCAAGCCGGCTGGGAACACGTCCAGGAAGCCTGGTCTTCGCGATCCATCACAGCGACAAGAAGCTCACGGCGGGCAACCTCTTCACCTTCGCCCAGTCAACCCTGGTGTCCGCGTGGGCAACGCTCACGACCTACGGAGTCCCGGTGCACGTCGCCGTCATTCCGTGACTCGGGCCGCCGTGCCGTCTGACGTCGAAATGCGCGGAAGCGTTGCCGGATGCGAACTTCTGCCGATCGGAGTCAGTGCCGAACGCGTCCAGGACGGCGGCGACCTCATCCTCCTGGTAGGCGAGGTCGCCGAGTTCGGCACCCACATCCCGCCCTGGCTCGGCGTGTCCGGCGACGCCCCGTCGAACTCCTAGTCCTCTTCGGACGACAAGGCATGGGCGGCCCTGGGCTCAATCTCGGCCTGCTGGGACGTGTTTCCCGGCACGCACGCCGCGCGTCGTCCGAACTGGTTGGAACAGTCCGAATTCAACCCGTCAGCCACACCCCGCGCACCGCGCTACTCGCGCTGTGGGAGGCGTGGAGCCGCGCGCGCGACGAGCGGGTGGAGCTCGCCTGCGGCGGGGTCATGGTCGCACCGGCACCTCGCTGACGTGCCTGGCCGTCCTGGACGGGGTGTCGGCCGCCGAGGCGGTCGCGTACGTGCGGGCGCGCTACGACCGCCGGGCGGTCGAGACGCCGTGGCAGCGCCGCTACGTCGCCCGCTTCGAGGCGTCGTGGGACCGTCCTGGACGGTCAGGCGTGCTCGACGGCGTCGGCCTGCGGGCCCCGGTCGCTCTGCCGGATGCGGAAGCGCACCCGCTCGCCGGCCACCAGGGGCTCGCCGGAGACCACCGAGACGTGCACGAAGAGGTCGGGTCCGCCCGCGTCGGGGGTGATGAAGCCGAAGCCGCGGTCGGCGTCGTAGCGGGCTACCGTGCCGTCGCCGGCGCGGGCTGCGGGCCGGGTGGCCGAACGGGCCTGGCTGGGGGCTGCGGCAGCCTCCACCGGCTCGCCGGTGGACACGAACCGCACCTCGCGTGCCTGACGACCCTGGTCCACGGTGACCGTGGTGAACGAGACCCGGTCGCCCTCGGCCGGCAGGTAGAACTCGTCGACCAGGGCGCGCACGTGCAGGAAGACGTCGCCCGCCCCGTCGTCGGCGGCCACGAAGCCGAACGACTTCTCCTCGTCGAACCACAGGACGGAGCCGTCGGCGCCGTCGCCGGGCGCGACCAGAGGGGCCCTGCGGACCCCGGCGTCGAAGCTCAGCGGCACCACGTGCTGGGCCTGCGGACCCTTCTCGCCGGCGGTGACGACGAAGGCCACCCGCTGCCCGGCCGCGAGGACGCCCCCGGTGACGATGGCGGAGGAGTGCACGAACACCTCCGCACCCCCGCCGTCCGGCGCGGCGAACCCGTAGCCCTTGGCCGGCTCGTACCAGGAGACGGTGGCAAGCACGCCCAAGGCCGCGTCAGGCGCGACGTCCCCGGTGACGGCGACGTGCAGCGCCTGCGGACCGCGGGGTCCCTCACCGGTCTCGAACTCCACGGTCTGGCCCTCGCGCAGCGCCCGGGCCGCGCCCTCGCCCTGCACCTGCGAGACGTGCACGAAGATGTCGGCGCTGCCGTCGTCGGGGGCGAGGAAGCCGAAGCCGCGCTCGAGGTCGTACCAGCGGACGGTTCCCTGCTGCAAAGTGCACTCCTGGTCTAGCGGGTGGTCGGGGGTTCAGTGTCCCAGGCGCCGTATGTACATCCTGAACCCGACGCGTCGAACGACACTTCGGCTACGCCGTCGCCCGCGCATACGCAGGCCACAACGACACCAACAGCAACGCAGGCAGCACGACAACCTACGTCCGCGCCACTCTCGAAGAAGTCGCAAGAGCGCTCGCCTCTCTCACCGGCGAGCATCATCCACTCGCCGCCTAGCTGATCCGACTTCACCACCTGAGAGCGCTGTGAACGGCACTACAGCGCCCAAAGCACCAGCACCTCAGCGACCACCCCGGAATCTGCGATCTCACTGCAGGGCTTGCCGTTGGCCCGCTTCTCCATCTGGTCAACTGTGGTCTCGTCTTGAACACCATTCCCCGGGAACTCCGGATTTCGCCCGGTGTGCCTGGTCTACGAGTTGCCGGCCAAATTCGGAGCCGGGACCGCTCTGCTTCCACAGGCCCGACCCGACTGGCGCGCAGATGTGCTCACCGACCCGCCGAAACGGCTCCGAACAGCAAAAACACAGCCCTAGCAGCCCACCGCACGTCCTTCGTCAGCCAAGATCACCCAGTGCGGCCGTCGTCTTGGTACGCGATCACCTGCAAGATCGCATGTTAACCTCCATGGGTTCGCGCTTTCGATTTCGATCGGGGACTCGAGCCGCGAGCTGCATATTTCCGCGTGCAACCGACTGGGGGTCGGCGCATGGGTTTCTTCATGGATGGTTCAGGCCTTTCCGAGATCGCCCGAATGGTGACCGAAGAGGCTGAACGGGCTTGTTGAAACGCGGAATCAAGGTGACCGGCGGCACCACGTCAGCGGCCATGTGACGGGCCCCTGCTGGTCGTGACCACGGCGCACGACGTCGTTGGCGTCGCGGCCGTCACCGTGCCGCGCGCGTTTCTTGGCGCCCCTCGTCGACACGTTGCCGCACAACGGCAACAGCGAGATCGCCCCCGACCGGATCGAACCAGAGAGAACGGTGCGCGACATGAACGCTGAGCCCGTCAGCACGGGGGCCTTGTGCCGGTTGTTCGCGAAGGTCCTGGACCTCGACTCGGTGCGACCGGACACGGACTTCTACCTGGCCGGCGGGCACAGCCTCGCCGCGTTGGAACTGGCGGTGGCCATCGAGGCGGAGTCCGGGCTGCGGGTCGGGGTGGTGGACATCCTGGAGTGTTCGACCCCGGAGGCGCTGGCGGCACGGCTGCGCGTGCCCGCCCGCGTCGCGGCGGCGGATGCCCCGATCGAGTCGGCCGGTGCGGTCGAGGGCCGGCTCGGCCACGAAGCGCGCTGGTTGTGGCTGGAGCGGCAGCGCACCGGGCTGTTTTCGGACGCTTACAGCGTGTCCTGCCTCCTCGACGGGCACGGCGAGGTGGATGCCGACCGCTTCGCGAGCGCGGTGGCGGTGGCGGTGCGGCGGCATCCGGCGCTGTGCAGCACGATCTTCGAGTTCAACGGCGAGCCCAGGGCGAAGGTGGTCGAGCCACAAGGCTTCTTCGAGGTGCTCCGCGGTCCGGAACACGACGTCGAGCAGCTGGCCGCCGTGGCGTTCGACCCCGCCGTCGGGCCGCTGCTGCGGATCCGGCTGCTGCTCGGGACCGAGGCGAACTGGCAGGTGCTGATCGTCGCGGACCACCTCGTGTGCGACGGGCGAAGCCTGGAGATCCTGGCGCGCGACATCGTCGATGCCTACGGCGCCGGGACGCAGGTTCACGCGGACGCCCCGGCACGTGGCGCGGTCGCAGCGGCTGCGCGCGTCCCCGAGTCCGCGCGGCAAGCCGCTCTGGACTACTGGCTGGACCGCCTCACTCCCCCACCGCCCACACTTCCCCTGCCGGTCGACGGCCCGCGCGACGAACCTGTCGGTGCCGCCTCCGCGCTTGTCACGCGGGACGTGCCGCCGCGGCCGTGCGGCGCTGGCCCTGGGCGGCCACCCGTCGTTGTTCGTGCCCGGACCCCCGGATCCGCTGACGTGCGCGGCACGGCCGTCGACCGGCGTGCGCGCACCGGCGCCGAGGGCGTGGTCGGATGCCTGGTCACGACGGTCCCGGTCCGGGTGCAGGTCCCGGCAGCGGACCGCCCGCACGCCCTCATGGCGGCCGTGTCGGCCGCGGCGGCCGAGGCGGTCGACCACTGCGACGTGTCGTTCGACGAGATCGTGGCGGCCGCGAACCCGCCGCGTCCACCCGGCCGCACGCCACTGTTCGACGTGTGGGTCGCCGTGTTCGGGCCTGTGGACGCCCCGTCGGCTGACCTGGGCGGCATCGCGTTGCACGGGAGCTCGCTGCCGGTGCGCAGCGCCGTCTTCGAGTTGTCCTTCCAGTTCGTGCGGCACGCCACCGGCATGCGGCTCGCCCTGGTCCACGACGCCACGCGCTACGACCGCGGCACCGTCGAACGGATCGCGGACCGCGCGGTGGCGGCGCTGGTCGCGATGGCCGACGACGTCGAACCACACGGTGCCGGCGGGGCGCCGGCACTCACGCCGGCGCTGTTCTCCGGATTCAGGATGGAGGCCTGACCATGGCCAGGGCGATCTTCGAACGATTCGCAGCGCTGCCTGTCCTGGAACGAACCCGGTTCCTGCGACGCGCGCTGCACGACCCGGCGACCCGGCGACAGCTGGCACTGTCGCCGGCGCAGCGGCGTCTCTGGCTCCTGCACCGCTTCGACCCGCACAGCGCGGTCTACAACGTGCCGGCCGTGTTCCGCTTCCGCACCGCGATCGACAGCGAGGCGCTGCGGCGCGCGTTCACCGAGGTCTGCGAACGCCACGAGGTGCTGCGCTCGCGCTTCCTGGAGATCGACGGGGAACCGGTCGCGTTGATGGCGGCGGCAGGGCCCGACTTCAGAACGGTGGCCCTGCCGGCGGCCGACGCGGCCCGCGAGGAGATCCGCGACCGGCTCGTCGCCGAGGAGGTCCTGCGGCCGTTCGAGCTGGCGACGGAGCCACCGGTGCGCGGGCTCGTGATCACCTCGGCCGCCGACGAGCACCTGGTCGTCATCACCATGCACCACATCGTGACCGACGCCCGGTCACTGGCGATCGTGCTGGCCGAGCTGTCCGCCTGTTACGACGCCCAGCTCGCCGGGCGGCCGGCGGCGCTGCCGCAACCACGGCTTCAGTACTCCGACCACATCGCATGGCTCGAGGACCCGGCGCGACGCGACCGGCTGGACTCCGACCTCAGGCACTGGCTGACCGTCCTGGACGGCGCGCCGGCCGAGCTCGACCTGCCCCTGGACTTCGAGCGCCCGGCCAGGCCGACGCTGCGCGGCGCCACGGTCACGGCCACGGTGTCGGCCGGCTCCGCCCGGCACCTGCTCGAGATCGCCAGGCAGCACGGCGCGAGCCCGTTCATGGCCTTCGCGGCAGCCTACGCGGTGCTGCTGGGGCAGTACAGCGGGCAGGACGACGTCCTGATCGGCTTTCCGGAGGCCGGCCGTAGCGGGCCGATGTCCGAGGTGGTCGGGATGTTCGTGAACACGGTCGTCCTGCGGTCGGATCTGGCCGGCGACCCCTCGTTCAGCCGCCTGTTGGACCAGACCCGCGGCGCGGTGCTGGCTGCGCGTGAGCACGCGTCCGTTCCGCTGGAGACCGTGGTGCGGGCCCTGGGTGTCGCCGGGGTTCGGGATCGCAACCCCCTGTTCCAGGCGTTCTTCGCCTACCACCCCGACGACCAGAGCACGTTCGAGCTCGGCGGGGCCGGAGGGGAACCGCAGCCGGCCGCGGTCGGAAACGCGGCCTTCGACCTCGATCTCGCGGTGGAGGCCATGCCGGACGGCTCGGCGAAGTTGACGCTCGCCTACGCCACCGACCTGTTCGCCCAAGGCACCGCCGAGCGCATGCTGGGCCACCTCGGGCGGATCATCGAGGCGGTGACGAGAGACGCGACAGCGCCCGTCAGCGCGGTCCTCGTTCCGGACGCGGCCGAGCGCGCCGCGCTCGCCACACCGGCCCGGCCGTCGCTGCCGCCGACAGTCGACTGCCTGCACGACTTCGCCGACCTCGGCATCCGCGAACATCCCGACGCCGTCGCGGTGACCCACGCCGGCCACCGCGTCACCTACCGGGAACTGGACGAGCGGGCGAACCGGCTGGCCTGGCGGCTGCGCGCGCTCGGCGTGCGCCCGGACACGCCGGTGGCACTGTGCCTGCCGCGCGATCACCGCGTGCTGTGGGTGATCCTGGGCATCCTGCGCGCCGGCGGAGCCTATGTGCCGCTGGATCCGGCACTGCCGGCTGAAAGGCTGCGGTTCCAGGCGACGGATTCCGGCGCCCGGATCGTCGTCACCGACCAGGTCGGGCTGGCGCGGCTCGGCGACTGGCCCGAGACCGCGGTCTGCCTGGACGAACCCGCCGAAGCGCTCGCCCTGGCCGGGTGCCGTGCCACGGCGCCCCCGCCGGCAGCCGGCCCCGGAAACCTCGCCTACGTGCTGTACACCTCCGGGTCGACGGGACAGCCCAAGGCCGTCGCGGTGGAGCACGGGAGTGTCGTCGGCCTGATGGAGTTCTACCGCACGGTGTTGCGGCCCGGTGACCTGGCCGCGGTTCTGGGCTGCACGCCGATCGGGTTCGACGCGACCATCCTGGAGTACTTCGCGACCCTGCACTTCGGCGGCACCGTCCACATGGTCGACTCCGTGTTCGACCGCGCCTCGCTGCCCGATCCCGAAGCCATCACGCTGATCCAGATCGCCCCGAGCCTCCTCGCCCGGCTGCTCGACCACGGCCCGTTGCCCGCCGATCTGAGCCTGGTGCTCATCGGCGGCGAGCCGTTGCCGGCCGCGCTGCCGGAACGCATCCACGCCGCCCGGCCGGCCGCGCGCGTGTTCAACATCTACGGCGTCACCGAATGCACCGTCGACGCCACGTGGGCGCTGATCTCGCCTGGCGAGCACCGGCGCGGCCTGGGCGACCCGTTGCCCGGCATGCGCTGCCACATCCTGGACGAGCGGGGCAACCCGGTCCCGGCGGGCGCTCGGGGAGAGCTGTTCCTCGCCGGTCCGGCCGTCGCACGCGGCTATGTGAACCGCGACGAGCTGACCCGGGAGCGGTTCGTGCCGGACCCGTTCCGCCCCGGAAAGCGGATGTACCGCACCGGGGACCTGGTCCGGCTCCGAGACGACGGCCAGTTCGAGTACCTGGGTCGCGTCGACCGCCAGGTGAAGATCCACGGCTCGCGGGTCGAGCCGGCCGAAGTGGAGGCGGCGCTGACCGCGCACCCGGCGGTCGCCATGGCGGCCGTCGTCGCCCGGCTGACCGAGGACGGGGACAGGCAGCTGGTGGCCTACATCGCGGTGGGCGACGGTGGATCGGTGCCCTCAGACCTGAGGACCCACCTGGCCGCACAGCTCCCACGCCACATGGTGCCCGCGGCCGTGGTTCCGCTGGCCGCGCTCCCCTTGAACCCGAACGGGAAACTCGACACCTCGGCCCTGCCCCCGGCTCAGGCGGCGGCACCGCCCCCCGCCGACCGGCCGGCGCCGCCGCCGCGCACCGACGCCGAGCACATCCTCGCCCTCATCTGGAGGGACGTCCTGGGCCGGACGGTGGGCCCGCACGACGACTTCTTCGCCGTCGGCGGAGACTCCATGGCGGCGATGCGGGTCGTGGCACGCATCCGCGAGGCGTTCGGAGCGGACGTGCCCGCCGACGCACTGTTCCAGTTCCCCACCGTCGCCGAACTCGCCGACGCCGTCGTGACCGGCAAAGGCAGCCCCACGGGTCTGCGCGTGCTGCGCCAGCACGGCACACGTCCGCCGCTGGTCCTGATCCAGACGGCCGGCACCGGGGTCATACCGTTGATCGAACTGGTCAGGGCGCTCGGTGACGACCGGCCCGTCTACGGGCTCGAACCGGTCGGGCTGTACGACGACACCCCTCCGCCGCGTTCGATCCACGAAATCGCTGACCTGTACTGGAAACGGCTCGCCGACATCGGCGTCGCGGGACCGGTCGTGCTGATGGGGTGGTGCACGGGCGGCGCGATCGCCTACGAGATGGGGCGCCGCGGCCCTGCGTCGGACGCGCACCGGATCATCATGCTGGACACTGTTTTCGGCGCGGAGGGACACCCCGAGGGCGAGGCCGCCGAGGCCGTCGTCAAGAGCCACAACATGCTGATCGCGGCGTGGTCGGCCGCGCAGCCCGGCGGGGTGTACGACGAGGAGCGGATGGCAGCCGAGGGGCTGGATCCGGCGACGCTCACCGACGGCCGCGCCCCCGCGGAACACCTGCTGGAGTGGGCCCGCCGGACCGGCCTGGCCGACGCCACGACCACCGCCGCCGAGCTCGCCCGCTCCGCCCGCGTGCAGGCCGCCAACCTGCACGCCCTCGACGACTACGTGCCCGGGCCGGCCGGCGTTCCGACGCTGTTCCTGCAGTCCGAGTTGGACGGACACGGCCGGGCCGATCCGCTGGTGCCGCTGCTGGGCGATCTGCTGACGGTCAGGGTCGTGCCCGGCGACCACCGAACCATGCTGAAGCCCCCACACGTGGCGGCGGCCGTAGCAGCCGCCACCGAGTGGCTGGGCTAGGACCGGGCTGATCTCCGCCGTCCCGACACGTACCCCGAAAGGAACACCCTGTCGTGTCATTGGTTTCTTTGCACAACGAGTGGGACCCCCTGGAGGAGATGATCGTCGGCATCGCCGACAACGCCAGGGTCCCGGGCGCCGAACCCGGTCTGTTCGCCGTCGACTACGCCGACATGTACGACAGCCCGGACCAGGTGCCGAGCGGTCCCTACGACGCCAGGGTCATCGAGGAGACCGCGGAGGACCTCCAGATCTTCGCCGACTTCCTGACCGCCAACGGCGTCACCGTCCGCCGGCCGGTGCCCACCGACCACGCGGCCCGGTTCGGCACACCCGACTGGACGGCCGACGGCGAGTCCAACTACTGCCCGCGCGACGTGCTCCTGACCGTCGGTGACAAGATCATCGAAACCCCCATGGTGCTGCGAACCCGCTACTTCGAGCCGTTCGCCTACAAGGAGATGCTGCTCGAGTACTTCGCGTCCGGAGCCAACTGGATCTCCGCCCCCAAGCCCCGGCTGGCCGACGGGACGTACCGGCTGCGTCCCCAGGACGGGCAGGTCCTCGGCGAACTCGAGCCGCTGTTCGACGCCGCCAACGTGCTGCGGGCCGGCCGCGACCTGCTGTACCTGGTGTCGGCCAGCGGCAATCGGCTCGGAGCCGAGTGGTTGCAGCGCGTGCTCGGCGAGGAGTACACCGTGCACGCCCTCGAGGGCGTGTACGGCGGCACCCACATCGACACGACCATCTCCCTGATCCGCCCCGGCCTCATGGTGCTCAACCCCACGCGGGTGCGGCCCGACGACCTGCCGCCGCCTTTCAAGAAGTGGGATTTCATCTCGTGCCCGCCGTTGCCGGACAACGATCCCGAGGCGCCGTGGCTGCGGGCGACGACCTGGATCGGCATGAACCTCGTCATGGTCAACCCCGGCCTCGCGGTCGTCGACCCGAGCCACGGCCCGTTGATCGCCGAGCTCGAACGACACGGCATCGACGTCGCCCCGCTGCGGCTGCGCCACTCGCGCCGTCTCAGTGGCGGATTCCACTGCGTCTCACTGGATGTGCGACGCAGTGGAATCCTGGAGGACTACGGGTCATGACTCCCTGAGCGGCTACGACACCTGATCCGGGGCCCCTGGGCTCTGGAACTCGTCGAGCAGCCGGGCCAGCGCGTCGGGGTCCTGCGACGCCTGTACCGGCGGCTCGTCCCGCGTCACCGCCACCGACGTCCCGCGCGCCGCGCGCACCTGCTCGGCGACGGCACGGACGGTGGCGGTGGCGAAGAAGTCGTTCACGCTGATCATCACGCCCAGCCGGTCCTCGATCGCCTCCAGCACCGAGAGGCCGAGCAGGCTGTGCCCGCCGAGGAGGAAGAAGTCGTCGTCGACCGCCACCGGGCGGCCGCCCAGGGCTTCGCGGAACACCTCGGTGACGGCCACCTCGACCGCGTCCCGGTCCACCGGATCGCCGCCCTCGTAGGCGGCGGAGGCCAGCGCTCGCCGGTGGACCTCCCCGCTGTCGTCGATCTCGACGTCCGCCGCCCGCACCCCCGGAATCCGGCCCAGCACGTCCGCCACCTCATCGCTGTCGACTCGCTGCCCCTGGATCGTGATCCGGTCCTCGACCCGGCCGGCGAACTCCAGCACACCGTCCGGCCGCCACCACCCCAGGTCGCCGGTGTCGTGTTCCCGGTCGAACGGCACCGGCGGTTCGGTCGCGAACGCGGCGGCGGTCAGGCCGGGCCGGCCCGGATACCCGTCGGCGAGGCCGTGGCCGGACAGTCGAATCGCGCCGACGAAGCCGGGCGGCAGATCCCGGCCCGTCGCGGTGACCACGCGCACGACGGTGTTGGGCAAAGGCGAGCCGATCGGAAACCTGGGGCTGCCTTCGGCGTCGTGGTCGAACACCGTCACTCCCACCGAGTTCTCCGCGGGGCCGTACTCGATGACCAGGCGCACGCCGGGCAGCACCGCCCGGTGCCGCGCGACCAGATCGGCCGGCATCGGCTCGCCGGCCACGGTGACCAGCCGGAGCGAGTTCGCAACTGGTGCCAGGTCGTCCAGCAGCAACCGGTACGTGCTGGGCGTGACGGTGAACTGGCTGACGCGGTGGCGGGCCACCACGTCGGCGAGCTCGGCCGGCTTGGTGCCGACCGGGTCGGCCAGGACCACTCGTCCTCCGGCCGAAAGGACGGGGAACAGGTCGGACATCGAGCTGTCGCAGGCACGTGACGGGATCTGCAGCAGCGTGACCTCGCCGTCCGACCCGTTGTGTGCGATCTTCCACCGCACATGGTCGGCGACGGCGCGGTGCCGTACCACGACGCCCTTGGGGGTGTCGGTGGGTCCCGATGTGTAGAGGACGTAGGCGATGTCGTCGGCGTTCGGCTCCGACGCCGGGACCGGGGCCGGCGGATCCGAGACGTCGTCCGCCGGGTTGATGATGACCAACCCGGGCCGCGCCGCGGCCATGCCGACGCCGAGGTCCCGGTCGGACAGGACGACATCGATGCCCGCGTCCGCCAGGACGGCGGCGGTCCACTCGACCGGGGCGTGCCGGTCCAGAGGCACGTAGGCGGCACGGGCCCGCAGGACGCCGAGGATCGCCGGGACCGCGTGGATGCTCTCGCCGGTGTCGACGCCGACCATCCCGCCCGGCTCGACGCCGAGCGCGGCCAACCGCGCCGCGACGCCTCCCGCGGCCTCCCACAACTGGCCGTAGGTCAGCGACCGGTGGCCGGCCACGACGGCCTGACGCTCGGGATCGGCCGCCGCGACCATCGCGATGGGCGCGGTCAACGTGGTGTCGCACGCCTCGGACGTGTAGCGCCCGCGACCGTGCGCACGCGCGGCGGCGAGGTCCTCCGGCGCGCCTGCAGCCGCCTCGGCAAGCGGCCGCCGGGGTTCTTCGAACGCGGTGAGAACGGCGGTCACCGAACGGAGGAGGACGTGGAGGAACCACGGTTCGGCCAGGTCGGCGGCGGCGGCGGCGACGAGATCCCGTCGTTCGCCGGATGGAGCGCCCAGCGTCACCCGCAGCGCCCCGGCGGCGCCCGCGTCGTCGCCGACCCGCTGGGAACCGACCAGCAAAGCACCGGCGACGTCGACGGGTGCCGTGCCGCCGGCCGCGGCGCGCAACGCGCCGTCCAGCCTGACGACCAACTGCGCCGGTGTCGTCGCGTCGTCGAGTTCCACCGCCACGGTCACCGGTCCGGTCGGACCGACGACTGCCAGGCCGACCTCGTTCGTGTGCTCCGCCAAGCCGACGGTCCAGGCGACGGCCGCGGCGAGGACCACGAGCTCTTCCAGCGGCCGGTCACCGGAAATGGCGGCGAGCGCGCGCCGTGCCCGTTGCGGCAGCGGCGCCGTGGCCCTTGCCGGGTCACCGGTGACCGAGGTCGTGAACCTGGGCCGCAGCGCGGTCGGTTTCGGAGTCATCGACTGTTTCCCCCAATTAGCCTGAGCTCGAAGCCCTCTCCACACGAATAATTCGATCCTATCCGCGATCGCCTGACGTCGGCCATGGCCGACTGCGGTGACACCGATGCTTCCGGCAGTTCACATCGACACCCCACTGGTGGTGCCGCCTCGGCATTTCGCAATTGCCCGGCCGACCTGCCGGACTGGAGGCGGGGTGCACAGTTGAACACGGCTGTTTTACGCGGGACTGCCGATCTGTTAGGTTCCACACGCAAGAGGCGGACTTGCCGAGGTCGGCTGTCCCGGTTCCGCGTGATGAAGCCAGCCATTGGCCTCAGCGGCAATGTCAAAGCCCCGGATGCCGATCCGCCCGCCTGTCGAACCAGAACGCACTGGGGGCCCGAATTTCATGACGCGACGAGCATGGCCGTCAATTTGACACGGGGACGAATCGAGATGGATTCGGGTGTTCTGGCGCCGGTCGCGAGCCGTCCGTTGCCGGCCGTCGAGGATGTGAACGTCCGGTCGTCCTCGGCTTTTTTGTCGTGGTTGATGCGCAAGCAGGCGGGGCTAGTCTGGCTCGGCATCTTCTCGGCGTGCGTGTGGATGGCCAGCCTCGGGCTCGCCCCGTTCGCCCTTGGTCGCGGTGTCGATGCGATAGCCGACGGGCACATGGATGGCGTGTTGTGGTGGGCGGGCGTCATCGTCGGTCTGGGTCTGCTCACCACCGCCGGCAGTCTGCTGCTGCACCGGTGCGAGACCATCGGCAAGCTCGAGGCCAACTTCCTGGTGATCCGGCTGGTGGCCAGGCATGCGACGAGGCTGGGTGCGCGGCTGTCCGACCAGACGGCGACCGGCGAGGTGGCGGCCGTCGGGACGGCGGACGTCTCCCGCATCGGCTCGTTGCCCGGCGCCATGGCGCGCAGTGCCGGCAGCGCGGTGACGATCCTCGTGGTGGCGTTGGTACTGCTGTCCACCTCGGTTCCGCTGGGGCTGCTGGTGCTGGTCGGCGCTCCGGCGCTGTTGATCGCCACCGGCCCGCTGTTGAGCCCGCTGCACCGGCGGGTCGGGCAGTACCGCGATCTGCAGGGGGACTTGACCGTGCGGGCCAACGACATCGTCGCGGGCCTGCGCGTGCTGCGCGGGATCGGCGGCGAGGAGGTGTTCGGCCGGCGGTACCGATCGGATTCCCAGCGTCTCCGTCAGGCGGGCGTGCAGGTCGCCAGGCTGGAATCGGTGCTGCCCGCCGCCCAGGTGGTGCTGCCGGGCATCTTGGTCGTGGCGGTCGTCTGGATCGGCGGGCGGCTCGCCGTCAGCGGTGCGATCACCGGCGGTGATCTGGTGGCGGCCTTCGGATACGCGGCCTTCCTGCAGATCCCGATGCGGATCATCACCTCGGACCTCCACCTGGTGATCGGCGCCAACGTCGCGGCGCGGCGCGCGGTACAGCTGCTGGCGCTCGAACCGGACCCCACCGCGGGCGCCAGGCCGGTCCCGCTCCCGGAGGACCTGACCCTGCACGACCCCACGTCCGGACTGACAGCCCGCCACGGCCGGTTGACCGCCCTCGTCTCGCGTTCGCCGGAGGACGCCGCCGAACTGGCCGCCCGCCTCGGCCGGTACACCGGCGGGGCGGTGACGCTGAACGGGACACCGCTGGAGACGCTGCCCGCCGAGCAGGTGCGGCGGCTCATCCTGGTCGTGGACGACAGCCAGGCCCTGTTCACCGGCGTGCTGCGGGAGGAGTTCGGCGACCTGCCGGACGACGAACTCGACGAGGTGTTGCGCGCCGCCCACGCCCTGGACGTCCTGACCGCGCTTCCGGACGGCTTGCGCACCATGATCACCGAGCGGGGCACGTCGTTCTCCGGCGGCGAGCAGCAGCGACTGCGCCTGGCCAGGGCACTCGCCGCCAAGCCCGCGATTCTCGTCCTGGTCGAACCGACCAGTGCCGTGGACGCCAACACCGAGGCGCTTGTCGCCGAAGGCATTCGCCGGATGCGGGCGGGGCGGACCACCGTGGTCGTGAGCACCAGCCCGTTGCTGCTCGACCGTGCCGACGACGTCGCCTATCTCGACAACGGCAGGGTGACCGCCACCGGGACTCACGCGCAGCTGCTGGCCACCACTCCGGAATACGCCGAGACCGTGATGCGGGATGTGAAATGAGTTTTCCCGTTGCCGACGCCGTGACGGTCCGCCGCTACGTCCGTGGACTGATCCGCAGCGAAAAAGGCCTGCTGGGCCGCACCACCTTCTGGTTCGTCATCGCCACCGCGTGCGGCCTGGCGGTACCCGCCCTGGTGGGAAGCGTGGTGGACGCGGTCAGCCGGGGTACCGCGACGACCACACGCCTGGACCTCACCGTAGCGGCGATCATCTGTCTGCTCCTGCTGCAGGGCCTGCTGATCCGACACGCCCGCTTCCTCGGCGCGCGGCTGGGCGAGAAGGTGCTCGCCGGCATCAGGGAGGAGTTCATCACCGAGGTGCTGGCCCTTCCGCTGTCCGCGACCGAGAAGGCCGGCACCGGAGACCTGCTCACCCGCAGCACCAACGACGTCCAGTCGCTGTCGAACGCCGTGCGGGTCGCGGCCCCCACGATCCTCGTGGCGAGTCTGTCGGTGGTCCTCACCCTGGCCGCGATCGTGATCACGAGCCCCCTCATGCTCCTGCCGTGCCTGCTCGCCGCGCCGCTGGTCGTGGGTGCGACCCGCTGGTACCTGCGGCGTGCCCGTCCCGCCTACCTCGCCGCGGCGGCCAGCTCTTCATCGCTGACCCAGGGCCTGACCGAAACCGTGACCGCCGCCAAGACCGTGGAGGCGCTGGGTCTGGCCGACCGCCGGATCCACCGCACCGACACCGACGTGAGCCGGTCGAACGCCGCTCAGCGCCGCACGCTGGCCCTGCGCTGTGTTTGGTACCCGCTGATGGACTTCGGTTACATCCTGCCGGTCGCCCTGAGCGTCCTGTTCGGCGGAGTGTTCGCCCTCAACGGCTGGTTGTCGGTGGGCCAGGTCGTCGCGGCCACCCTGTACATCAGAGCCATCATCGATCCGCTCGACGAACTGGTGGGCTGGCTCGACGAGCTGCAGGTCGGAGACGCCTCGCTGGCACGACTGATCGGTGTGCACGACGCCGTCACCCCGACCGGGTCCACCGGTAGTCCCGTCGCCGACGACGCCGTCACGGACAACACGATCGTCGCGACCGGCGTCAGCTTCGCCTACCGGCACGGGCACGACGTGCTCCACCACGTTGACCTGCGGGTCAAACCGGGCGAGCGGGTCGCGATCGTCGGACCGTCGGGTGCGGGCAAGTCGACGTTCGGCAAAATCCTCGCCGGGATCCACGTCCCCCGAAGCGGCTCGGTCAGCGTGGGCGAGACCGCGTTGCACGAACTGCCACCGCATGAACTGCGGCGCCACGTCGCCCTGGTGACCCAGGAGCACTACGTGTTCACCGGAACCATCCACGACAACGTCGCACTGGCCAAGGCCGACATCACCACTGAAGCCGCGACGGCCGCCCTGGAAGCCGTGAACGCCATGACCTGGGTCCGCGGCCTGCCCGACGGCCTCGACACCGTGGTGGGCTCGGGAGGTGTTCCGATCTCCCCCGGTCGTGCACAGCAACTCGCGCTCGCCCGGCTGGTCCTCGCCAACCCGCACACCCTGGTGCTCGACGAAGCCACCTCGCTCATGGACCCCGGCGCCGCCCGGCAACTGGAACAGTCGCTCGCCGCCGTGCTCGAAGGCCGCACCGTCATCTCCATCGCCCACCGGCTCCACACGGCGCACGACGCGGACACCGTGGTCGTCATGGACAACGGGCGGATCACCGAACAAGGCAGCCACGACGAACTCGTCGCCGCGGCAGGCGCGTACGCGCGCCTTTGGGACTCCTGGCACGGCCACACCACCGCCGCGGCACCGGTGCAGGATCGCTGCTCCGGCGGCGACGGTGTGCCGGGCTGAGGTCCGGCGGGACCGCTGCACACCCGGTTTCCGCGCCTTTTCCGCGGATGCCAGGGGCTTCGAACGGTGTTCAACCGTGCCGCCGGCCTCGGCGCCGCGTTCGCCGTCTCGACCACGACCCACCGACACCACGTCGCCGCCCTGTGCCAAGCCGGGCTGATCACCTTGGCGACAAAGAGCTGTCACGCCCATATCGCGGCTACGACCAGACCAACCGCGGCGTGATCACCCTGTGCAAGTGCGCGGATTTCTTTGTCAAACAACACAATCATGAGACGATGACTGAGCCACGAACTGTCAGGAACAGCTGGGGAGCAGACGGCGTGGCTGGGAAACAAGGTTCGTGACACCGCTCGTGCGGAGAATGCGGGATCCGAGGGATCCGGCGCATTGCGAACCTGAATCAGCCGGACTTTCGCTGTCCGCCTGACGCGTGAACACCTCGTTCCGCCGATCCTCTGTCCCACTTGATGAAGGGAAAAGACTGGTGAAGTCGGCGCCCACTCGAGTACTCGATGCCGATGCCGTCGCGGCCATCGTCGCGAATGTCGGCTTGGGAACTCTCTACGACCTCGCAATCGAACGGCTCACCAGAGTGCTCACCGCCGAGACGCCTTCGCACGTCGAAATGAAGGAACGGGACGGTTTTACCCTGACCTGGCCCCAGCTCGGGCTCCTGGAATGGATGCCGGCCGTGCGGCACGGCGCGACGGTGTCCATCAAGATGGTGGGCTACAACCCGCACAACCCGTCGAAGTTCCAGCTGCCGACGATCCTGTCCACGCTGTACGCGTTCGATTCCGAATCGGGTCATCTCAGGACGATCGTGGACGGCACGTTCGCCACCGCGATCAGGACGGGTGCCGCTTCGGTGGTGGCCAGCCGGATTCTCGCCCGGTCGGACAGCAGCGTTCTCGGGCTCGTCGGCTGCGGGGTCCAGGCCGTGACCCAGCTGCACGCGCTGGCACGGGCCTTCCCCCTCACCGAGGTTCTGATCCACGACCCGCTCCTGCACGCCGAGGCCGGTTTCGCCGCCAGGGCCCGGTTCCCGAGTGGCGTGATCCGGGTGGCGCCGCTCGCGGAGGTGGAGCGGCTGGCTGACATCCTGTGCACGACGACGTCGGTCATGCCGGAGCAGGGACCCGTCATCGACGGCACCGCCTTGAAGCCGTCCGTTCACATCAACGCCGTGGGCTCGGACATGCCGGGCAAGACCGAGCTCCCCCTGGCGCTGCTGCGAGGCTCGGTCGTCTGTCCAGACCAGACCGAACAGGCGCTGGCCGAGGGCGAGTGCCAGCAGCTCGACGTGGACGAGATCGGGCCGTCCCTGGGAGACCTGCTGCAGGACCCGGAGAAGCATGCCGGCCTCAAGGAGGTCCGGACGGTCTACGATTCGACCGGCCTCGCGCTGCAGGACCTGGTGATGGCCGAACTGTTCGAGGAGCTCGCCGCTCAGGCCGGGATAGGCCACGACATCTACCTCGAGTCGAGCGCCGGCGACCCCTACGATCCGTATTCCTTCCTCCCCCCTGAGGCCGTGCGTTTCGTTCCCGCACCGCGTCAGGTGTGATGCACATGGAGCACACGCACGGACGCTATGGGCCGGTGGTGGACATCGGGGCGACCACCGTTCTCGAGTTCATCGATCGTGAATGCGCCGCGCACCCGCACGCACCAGCAGTCCAGGCACCGGGCCGGGTGGTGAGCTACGCGGAACTGGACCAGCTCGCCGACACCGTGGCGCACCGCCTGGTCAGCGAGCACGGGGTCGGGCCTTCGGACACCGTGGCGATCGCCGCGCAGGCCGGCATCGAGTTCACCGCGGCACTGCTGGGCACCCTCCGCGCCGGCGCCGCGTACCTGCCGATCGACATCACCTATCCCAGACAACGCATCGAGCAGATCTTCCGCGCCAGCCACGCCAAGCTGATCGCGATCACCCCGGACACCGGCGCGGATCTCCTCCTGGAACGCGACGACATCCAGTCCGGAAGTGGAAGCACCACCACGCTCGAGAGCTTGCTGGCGGCGCCGGGCGAGGTCGAGCCAGCTCTTGTCCGGCCGGCCATCGATCCCTCTGATCCCGCTTACGTCATCTTCACCTCGGGTTCGACCGGTGCGCCGAAAGGCATCGTGCAGACACACCGCTGCTTGGCCAACTTCGTCGCCTGGCAGGTCGCGGACTCCGGATTGGGCAGGGGTCGGCGGGTGCTGCAGTCGGCTCCGCTCAGTTTCGACGTCTCGGTGCAGGAGATCTTCTACACGCTCGCTTCCGGCGGCTGCCTGTGCGTGCCCGACAAAGACACGAAGAGCGACGTGCGCGCACTGGTCGACTTCATCGTCGACGAAGAAGTAGAGGTGGTGGACTTCCCCCAGTCGCTGATCGAAACGATCATGTCGCTGCCCACGAACTTCCAGCACGCACCCGCACTCCGTCACATCGTGAGCGCCGGTGAGGTCGTGCGCATCACGCCCGCGCTGGAAGCGCTGCTCGAACAGCGGCCCGAACTCACCATCCACAACCACTACGGACCGGCCGAGAACCACATGGTGTTGAGCCATTCGATGAGCAGCCCCAGGGGGAACGTCGAACCGCTGCCGCCGGTCGGGTCGCTGATCTGGAACACGTACGTCTACATCCTCGACGAGAACGAACGCCCGGTCGCCGACGGTGAGATCGGCGAGATCTACATCGGTGGTGCCGGTGTGGCCAGGGGCTACACCGATCCGGTCCTGACCGAGTCCGCTTTCGTCCCGGACCCGTTCCGTCCTGGCTCGCGGGTGTACCGGACCAGAGACCGCGGCAGCTGGCGGCCGGACGGCATCGTGCAACTGCACGGTCGTATGGACGACCACATAAAGATCCGCGGCTACTCGGTGGAGCCACGAGAGGTCGAAACACACGTCGCGCAGCTGCCAGGGGTCCACTCCGTCGCGGTGTTCGGAGCGCGCCGTCCCGGCGGCGCCGCGGAACTGCAGGCTGCCGTGGTGGGCGAACCGCCGTCCGTGATGGAGCTGCGCCGTTCGCTGCTGGCGGTCCTACCGGACTACATGGTGCCGGTCCGATGGTGGTTGGTCGAAGACTTCCCGTTCTCGCCCAACGGAAAGCTCAACCGCAATGCGCTGCCGGGCCCGGCCGCCCGCCCACTGCCGACAGTGCGCGCCTAGGCCGTTGCGGTGCTCGACCGGGGGGTCGGTTGTGGCCCGTCACGTACGTCGTCATGAACCCATGCGCGTGGGCGCTCCGGACTACGACTACGCAAGGTGGTTGTGAGAATTGATGGATGACAACACTGTCAGCGAGGCGTGGATCGCTCGACTGTCGGGCGTGCGCGGTGTGCCGTTGCAGGACACCAGCGACCCGACGGCAGAACTCGTCGCCGAATGCCGCCTGACGCCCGAGGCGACCGCACAGATCGATGCGCTGACCGGTCGCGACCCCGTGGGTCTCCAGCTGGTGGCGGTGGCGGCCACCCGGTTGTTCCTGTCCGTTCTCGATGAACACCCACAGCACGCGGTTCTGCTGCCCGCCCCTGCGGGCCCCGGCGGCGAAGTGGCGCTGGCCGCCGCGCTCGACCTCTCCGCACCGGTGGCGGACTTCCTCACCGCCCTGCACGAAGAACTCGAGTCCGCGGCCGCGTTGTCGTGGACCGATCGTTCGGCGGTCACCAGGCGGCTGGAACTCGTCGGGCTCCCGGTCGCCGGCACGCTGTCGCAGATCGCCGTCGTGTGTGAGGAATCGCGGGGAAGCCTGCTGGGACCGGTCGCCCTGCGGCTGACGGTGCGCCGGACCGCCGAGGGCCTGGTCGTCCGCGGACGGCACCGGCGAACGACCGCGCGCGAAGCCCACGCCGCGGCACGCTGCGTGGCCGCGGCGATGGCGGCGATCGCCGCACAACCGCGGACACCCGCGGGCGCTGTCGACGTGCTGGGTCCCGAACAACGGTCCGAGCTGGAATCGTGGTCGGGACTGCCCTGCGTGGAGGAGTTCCCCGCGGCCACGCTGATCACACTGGTCGACGAGTCGGCCTCGCGCACGCCCCACGAGGACGCCGTCGCCGACGGCACCGTGTCCTGGAGCCACCAGCGACTGCGGCAGCAGTCCACCAGGGCGGCCGGGTTGCTCACCGCCAGGCACGGCATCGCCGCGGGTTCCAGGGTGGCGCTGCTGCTCCCCCGAGGACCCGAACTGGTCCTGGCGATCGTCGCGGTCCTGCGTGCCGGCGCGTCGTGCGTGCCACTCGACCCGTCCCATCCGCTGACTCGGCTCGCCCGTCAGCTGCACCTCAGCCAGGCCGTCTGCGTCGTCTCGGACCGGGCCGACCTTCCCGGCGGCGCAGACCTGCCGGTGGTGCTGGCCGGCGAGCTCGCGGACGCGTCCGACGCGGCGACTCCACCGCCCGGACCCGCGCCCGACGACGAGGCCGCCGTGTTGTTCACGTCCGGGTCCACCGGTCTTCCCCGCCCCGTGGCGGTGACGCATCGTCAGTTCGCCCACAAGGCACTCACCTCGGGGCGGCTCGTCGGGTTCGCCGAGGACACCCGGTGCGCGATGCTCTCGGCGGTCACCTCCGACGTGCTCTTCTACCAGATCTTCGCCACTCTTGTCGCTGGTGGCTGTGTGGTACCGGTCGAAGCGCCGCAGACGCTTTCTCCGGAAGAGTTCTGGTCGGTCCTGCGCGAGGGCCGCGTCAACACGCTCAACTGCACTCCCTCTTTGCTCGCGGTCATGGCCGAGGGTCTGCCCGAGATCAGCGAGCAGCAGATACGCCTCCTCCTGCTGGGCGCCGACGAGATCCCCCCTGGAATGCTGCCCCGGCTGGCGACGCGCCTGCGCGTGCGGACCTTCGGGAATCTGTACGGGCCCACGGAGGCCACCATCGACGCCACGACGTTCCTCTGCTCCGGCGAACGGCTCGGCGAACTGGTGACCGTGCCGATCGGAAGGCCCTCGCCGGGTTTCGGCGTCCTGGTCCTCACCGGAAGAGGAGACCACGCGCCGGTCGGCGTACCGGGTGAGATCCACGTGCTCGGTCCGGCCGTGGTCGAAGGTTATCTCGACGAGGCGCCGACCGGTCCCGGCCGGTTCTGCGAGCTTCCGTCCCAGCCGGGTGTCCGGGCATTCCGCACCGGCGACTTCGGCCGTTGGAACGCTCGTGGGGAGATCGAGTTCCTCGGCCGCCGCGACCGGCAGATCAAGATCCACGGCAATCGGCTCGAACTCGGCGAGGTCGAGGCCGCCCTTCGCGACATACCGGAGATCTCGGAATCCGTGGTGATCCCCGTCGTCACCGCCGATGAGCCGCCGGTCCTCGTCGCGGCGTACACCGCGAAGCAGGAGCTGCCGGCAGCGCAGGTCCGCAGCGCCCTCAGCGCGGCCCTTCCGGCCTACATGGTGCCGGGCAAGGCGCTGCAGTTGGCCGCCATACCGCTCACCCTGCACGGAAAAGTGGATCGCGCGGCGATCCTCGCCGTCGCCGCTGCCGCCGATACCGGCACCTGGGAACCGGCAGACGAGGTGGAACGCCTCGTCTTCAGCGTCTGGTCAGAGGTCCTGGGCGCGCCACCCGCCCACGCGGATCAGGACCTGTTCGCGGCGGGCGGCCACAGTCTCACCGCCGCCCTTCTGGCAGCCAGGCTGGCCGGACGGACGAGCGGCGCGGCGACGATCACCGTGCGGCAGGTGTTCGCCGTGCGCACGCCGGCGGGGATCACGGCCGCCCTCCGTGACTCGGCCGAGCGGCCCAGCAGCCTGCCGGACCTGATCTCCCCGTGGCCCGCGAGCCCGCCTCCGGTGGCGGCCAGCAACGCCCAGTTGCGGATGTGGTTCATCGAGCAGTACGACGAGGGCGACCGACGGCCCTACAACATGGTGGAGGCATTCCGCCTGCACGACGAGCACACCGAAGCCGCCCTGTCCGCAGCGGTGGACAAGTTGCTCATGCGGCACCACGCCCTGCGCACGGTGCTGAGGGGCGACGCTGCCGACATGGTCCAGGTGGTGCTCGATCCGCAGGAGGTCGCGGGCGAACTGCGAACGGTTCCGGTGCCGCCAGGTGCGATGGACGAGATGCTGCGGCAGGTCGTCGACGCGGAGCAGCGCTGGAAGGTGAACATGAGCAGCGGCCCGCTGCTCCACGCGATCTGGCTGAAGGAGGACGGGCAGGCAGGCGGCATCCTGATCGTCTCCGTGCACCACAGCATGTGTGACGGCTGGTCTCTTGCCGTGCTCGCGCGCGATCTGCTGGGGTTTCTCAGCCCCGCCGGCCGCGAGACGGGCGATCCGGTGCAGTACGGGCAGTACGTCCAGGCGCAACGAAGCCTGCCCCACGCGGCGGCACGTGACGCGGAAAGCCTCGCGTTCTGGCGGCAGACGCTGGCGGACGTTCCCAGCCTGGACCTTCCGCTGGATCGCCCGCGGCCGGCGATCCGCAGCTCCGCCGCTCGCGTGGTGCGGCTGTCGATGGACGAGGAGACCGCAGCGAGGCTGCAGCGGTTGTGCGGTGATCTCGGTGCCACGCCGTTCATGGCCATGGTCGCCGTCATCAGGGTGTTGCTGCTGCGGCTGTGCGGAGCCGAGGACGTTCCGATCGGCACCACGGTCGCGGGCCGGGACGACCCCAGACTCGCCGATTCGGTCGGCATGTTCGTCAACACGATCGTGCTGCGGACGCTGGTGGACCCGGACCGCGGCTTCCGTGATCTGGTGACGGCCGTGGCGAACCACGCCGCACTGCTGCGCGAGCACGAGGAGTTCCCCTTCGACGCGCTGGTCGAAGGACTCGCGATCGAGCGCACGCCGAGCCGCCAACCGCTCTTCGACGTGTTCATCGAACCTGTCTTCTCCCTCATCGCGCCGCAGGACGCCGAGCGGGTCGACCACCTTCAGCTCGAGAACGCCGTGAGCGGCTTCGACCTGGCGTTCAGCGTCGAGACGCTGCAGGCCGGCCGGCCGTTCCAGGTCTCCATCACCTATCGCCAGGACGTCCTGGACCACCAGACCGTGCAGCGCATGGCCGATCAGCTTCGACACCTGGTGGACGGTCTGCTGGCTGATCCCGAGGCGCCGGTGGGCTCCGTGCCGGTCCTGCCCGACGACCAGCGCGACGAGCTGCTCGCCACCGCGACGGGCGGGCAGGTGGACCGGTCGTCCGCCGGCACGCTGCTGGATCTGGTGACGCGCCAGGTCGAGCGCGACCCGGACGCCAGGGCCGTCGTCTCCGGAGAACGGGTTCTCAGCTACGCGGAGCTGGACCGGCTCGCCGACGACCTCGCCGCCAGGCTCGTGTCGGCAACGGGGGCCGGCCCCGGCCACGTCGTGGGAATCGCCGACGAACGTGACGAGTGGTTGCCGATCGGACTCCTCGCCATCCTGAAAACGGGTGCCGCGTTCCTCGTCATGGACCCTGAACAGCCGACGGCCCGGTTGTCCCAGCTCGTGTCCAGCAGCGGGGCAACGGCGGTGCTGGCCCACCAGAGGCTCGCGGAGTCGTTGGACGCCCTGGACGCCATCGTGCTCACGCTGGACGGGAACGCGGCACTCCCTTCCGACCAGCCCGCACCAGCGGTCGACGCTCGACCGGACGACCTGGCCTACGTCGTCTACACCTCTGGCTCCACCGGAACCCCGAAGGGGGTCATGGTGGAACACGGCGCGATTCTCAACACGATCCAGTTCCGCATCGACTACTACGGACTCGGCCCGGGCAGCGGTGTCCTGCAGGTTTCCCCGGTTCACTGCGACTCGGGAATCAGCGACGTCTTCAGCGCGCTGGGCTCCGGTGCGTCACTCGTGATCGCCACCAGGGAGGAACTGCTCAGTCCCGAGAGGGTCGCCGGACTCGTCTCGCGCGAACGGGTGACCCACGCGGTCATGGTTCCCAGCCTGTACGAGCTCATGACCGACTACGGCGCCGGCGCACTGCGGAACCTCCGGCAGTTGGTGCTCTGCGGCGAGCGGGTCACGGAGACCCACACCGCCAGGCACGCCGGCCTGCTTCCGACGACCGAGCTGTACAACGAATACGGTCCCGCGGAAGACGCCGTGCTCACGACCATCCACCGGTTGGACGTCGCGGCCGGCAGCGTGTCGATCGGCCGGCCGCTGCCGAACAAGTGGGTGGACCTGCTCGACGAACGCGGGGAACTCGTTCCGCTCGGCGGGACCGGCGAGATGTGCGTGAGCGGAACGGGCTTGGCCCGGGGTTACCGCGACCTCCCCGACCTGACAGCTCAACGTTTCACCGTGAACCCGGTCAGGCCCGGTGTCCGGATGTACCGCACAGGCGACCTGGCCCGCTGGCTGCCGGACGGCACACTCCAGTACCTGGGCCGCAAGGACGACCAGGTCAAGATTCGCGGGAACCGGGTCGAACCCGGCGAGGTCGCCGCCGTGCTGGCAAAGGCCCCGAACGTACGAGCCGCGGCCGTGATCGCGACACCGGGGCCCGACACACCGATGCGCTTGGTGGCGTACTTCGTGGGGACAGCCGACGTGCCCGGCCTCCGGGCGTTCCTGTCGGCACGGCTGCCCGCGTTCATGCTGCCGGAGAGCTACGTCGTGCTGGAGGCGCTGCCCCTCACCGCCAACGGGAAGCTGAACCGCCGAGCGCTGCCCCCACCCGCTGACAGCCGGGCGACACCTGGCACGCGGCAACCGTTCACCCCGGCGGAGCAGCGCATCGCCGAGGTGTGGTCCGCGATCCTCGGTCAGCCGGTGGATGATCTGGACACCCGTCTGTTCGACCTCGGCGGACACAGCCTGACCGCCGCCCGCATCGCGACAGAACTGGGCACCTCCGTCCGCACGCTCTTCGCCAACCAGACGGTGCGCAAGCTGGCAGCCGTGTTGGCGCCTGGGACATCGGTCCGGCCGGTGCCCGGCGGCGCACCGGTTCGGGACGCGTCGAAGCCGGTTCCACTCGCCAGGGCGCAGCGCCGCGTGTGGCTGACGTCGACCCGGATCTCACCGGACGTCTTCGTCAACACCGACCTCGTGCGACTGGGCCGGCGGATGGACGCCGAGACCCTGCGTCGTGCCCTGGTGGCGGTCATGAACCGCCAGGACGTGCTGCGCGCCCACGTGCGGGCGAAAGGCACGACGGCCGAGTTGGTCGTGCTGGACCAGGACTCCGTTGCCGCGCCTTTGTCGGTTGTGGAGTTGCCCGGTGCGAGCCCGGACGGCCCGGAGGTGGCGGCGGCGATCCGGTCGGCACGTGCTGTCTCCTTCGCGCTGGATCGCGCGCCCCTGTTCGCGATGTGCCTGATCACCGGTCCGGTCGGCGGCGACCTGCTCACGGTGACGGCGCACCACCTGATCTACGACGGGGCGAGCACCCAGATCCTGCTCGACGACCTGCTGACCGCCTGCGAACTGGCGCTCACCGACGAGCGACCGGTGCTGCCCCCACTCCCCTACTCCTACCGGGACTGGATCGCCGAGGAGGAGAGCTGGCTCGACGGGGCCGAGGCCCGGGAACAGGAACAGTTCTGGCGCGAGCGGCTCGACGGCGTCGCGGAATCCCCGGATCCAGTGGACGCGCGCCGACGCGGCACCAAGCGCGGCCTGACCGGGCTGGCCGACCGGACGCTGTCCGCCGACATGCTGAAGCGGGCACCCGCGACTCCGTACGCGATCGTGGTCACGGCGTTCGCGGCGACGCTGCGGCGCAGGACGCACGCCGAGGACTTCGCCGTCGGGTGCGCGACCAGCCTGCGGCACCGGCCAGAAGCCGACGCCGTCGTCGGTTTCCTCGCCAACGTCGTACCCGTGCGCCTCGAGATGCGGCAGCCCGACGCCAAACTCGGCGACCTTCTCTTCCACGTCCAGGAGCGGATCACTGAGGCGTACGCGAACTCGCGGCTCCCGTTCGACGTGATCGCCGAGAAGCTGTCGCTGCCGGCGCGTCCCGGCCGCAGCGTCCTGCTCGACCTCGGCGTTAGCTGGGGGAACGCCATGGTGAACAGCACCGACTGCGTCATCGAGGACGTGGAGCCGACGCAGGTCACCGCGACCAGCGACCTGTGGCTCTACGGGAGCCTGGACGGGGACGACCTGAACCTCCAGCTCCGCTACGACGACAACCTGGTGTCCGCCGTGGAAGCCGAGTCGTTCATCGATCAGATCGCCCAACTCGTCGGCGACGTGGCCTCCGGCGCCGCGATTCCGCTGGCCGACGACACCGGGTCAGCAGTGCCGGACAGGAGGGAGTCCTGGGGTGAAACCATCTTCGAATTCGAGTAGTCAGCAGATCGATCCGCCGTTCGAGATCAACCTGGTGGACCCGGAGCTGTATTCGGACGGCGATCCGCACGAGGTGTGGCGGTGGCTGCGGGCGAACGATCCGGTGCGCTGGCATCCGCCCGGTGACCTGCCGGGTTTCTGGATCCTGACAACGTACGACGACGTCCTCGCCGTCTATCGCGACCCGGTTGCCTTCAGCTCGGAAAAGGGAATCCTGTTGCGGCCCGCGGAGTACGGTCCCGACCCCGGCGGCGGCCGCACGCTGGCGCTCACCGATCCGCCGCGCCATCGGCAGCTCAGGGGTTTGGTGCACGACCAGTTCGTTCTTCGTTCCGTGCGATCTCTCGAAGCGGAGATACGGGGCATCGCGCGCGAGGTCGTGCTGCAGGCGGTCGAGCGTGAGCGGTGTGACTTCGTGACCGACGTCGCGGCCCGGATACCGCTTTACGTCATCTGCAACATGATGGGCGTTCCCAGAAGCGACTGGGAAAGCGTTCTCGAACTCACGACACTCGCGTTCGGCGGGTCCGATCCCGAGACGCGCACCCTCGCACACATGGACATTCTGCAGTACTTCACCGAGCTCGCCGCGGAGCGCGGCAAACGCCCCGCCGACGACCTGGTGAGCATTCTGGCGACCGCGGAGGTCGACGGTAGGAAGCTCACCCCGGACGAGGTCCTCCTCAACTGTGACAACCTGCTCGTGGGCGGGACCGAGAACACCCGTATCGCCGCGGCCGGCGGTGTGGAGGCCTTGCTCCAGCATCCGGACCAGTGGCACAGGTTGTCCGAGAACCCGGAGTTGGTGCCGTCCGCGGTGGAGGAGGTGCTGCGCTGGACGTCCACCGCCACCCACATCATGCGCACTGCCACCGGGCCGGCCGTCATTCGCGACCGGCACATCCAGGCCGGAGAGCGGGTGACCCTGTGGAACCCGTCCGCCAACCGGGACGAGAACGTCTTCCCCGACTCGGATCGTTTCGATGTCGGGCGGCAACCGAATCGGCATCTCGCGCTGGGATCGGGTGAACACTTCTGCCTCGGCGGCACCCTCGCCCGCGCCGAACTTCGATTCCTCTACGAGGAACTGCTGACGACCACCCGGCACATCGAGCTCGACGGCGTGCCGACCCGGTTGAGTTCCATTGTCGTCAACGGTCTTGAGCGGATGCCCGTGCGGATGGTCCCCCGGTGACATCGCGCAAAGCCGGCAGGCTCGCCCGATCGAGCTTGCCGGATGCGGTCAACGGCATGTCGGACAGGGTCACGATCTGACTGGGAACCATGTGGGCGGGCAATCGGGCGGCACAGTGGTCGAGCAGTTCCCGATGCAGCTGTTCGCTCGCGTTCACCGAATCCACGGGGACGAGGTACGCCACCAGCAGGCTCTCCCTCGGTGGCACGTCCTCCACAGCCGCGACCGCGTCCAGAACGTGCGCGTGGCTTCTGAGGACCGCCTCGATCTCGCCCAGTTCGACGCGGTAGCCGCGCAGGTTCACCTGGCGGTCGTTGCGACCGAGGTACTCGTAGGAACCGTCGGGGAGTCGCCTGGCCAGGTCGCCGGTCCGGTACCAGGTCCGCTCGACCCCGTCGAGGTCGAGCAGCCGGAAGCGCTCGGCCGTGAGGTCCGGCCGCCCCAGGTACCCGCCGGCGACTCCGGCCCCCGCGACCTGGATCTCTCCCACGTCGCCGGCCGGGACCTCGATGCCACGGGCGTCGAGCAGAGCGAGCTCGAGATGGGGAAGAGGGCGGCCGATCCAGGTGCCGCCGACGTCTTCCGCCACGTGCTCGGCCTCGAGTCGCCCGTAGGTGACGTGCACCGTGGTCTCCGTGATTCCGTACATGTTGATGAGCGCCTCGGCGCCGGGCCGCAGTTGCATCCAGCGACGCGCGGAGACTCGATCCAGTGGCTCGCCGCCGAAGACGACGTACCGCAGCGCCAGCTCGACGGCGGCACGCTCATACGTTCTCACCAGGTATTTGAAGTAACTCGGCACCTGGTTGAGCACGGTGATCCGCTCGCGGGCGAGCAGGTCGAGGAAGGCCGCCGGGTTGCGGGCCGTCTTCGCGGGCACGATGACGAGCCGGCCACCGAACAGCAGCGCTCCCCACATCTCCCAGACGGCGAAGTCGAAGCTGTAGCTGAAGAACTGCGACCAGACATCTTCCGGGCCGAACGCGAACAGGTCATCGACGCAGGCGCCGAACAGCGCCAGTACCGCACTTTCCGCGACCGGCACGCCTTTGGGAACGCCGGTGGAGCCGGAGGTGTAGATCACGTAGGCCGGAGTGTCCGTCAGGTGCGCCGCGGAGGGCTGTTCGAGTTGCCGGACACCTGCCACGCGGCGGACACGGGAAAGCTCCGCGGGCAGCAGCCCACTCGCCGTCTCACCCGCGATGACCGTCCTGATCCCACTGTCCTCCGTCATGAACCGAAGGCGCTCGCGCGGGTAGGCCGGGTCGAGCGGGACGTAGCCGCAACCGTGGCTCAGCACCGCGAGAATCGCCGCCATGACCTCCCACCCACGCTCCAGACTGATGCCGACGAGATCGCCGGCCTGCACGCCACAGTCCTGAAGCCCGTGGCGGTACTCGGCGGCGGCCTCGTCGAGTCGGGCGTAGGTGATCTGCTCGGACCCGTCCGTCACCGCCACCGCGTGCGGAGTGCGTGCCGCGTGCGCGGCAAAGGTCCCGTAGAGCGACCCGATTTCGAGGAACGACTCCGCCCTGCCGATCACCACGTGAAGCTTTCGCGCCACGCTCGCTTCTCGAGGCAGAAGACGCGGAAGTCCTCAGCCAGGGCGATGAGCTTTTCGTCACCACATCGGGTGGCGGCGCGCTTGAACCAGGTGAAGACGTCAGTGGCATCGGACGCGCGTTCGAAATGAGTGATCGCCAGGGCGCGGAAGATCGATTTCGCGGATTCGCGAGTCAACGGTCCCAGGGTGTCCACGAGCCCGGCGATCTCCTGTTCGGAGATGGGCGGGCGTCGCATGATGCGGACGTCGTCGGTCGCGGGAATCGTGTGGTGGATGTCGCGTTCGGGGTCGAAGCCGTCGCCCGCGAAGTCGAGGCACAACGAGAGCCGGGCAGGACCTGGGGCACTGTAGGCCGAGTGCGGGTCAACCGTCTGGATCTGCCAGACCTCACCCGCGCGCAAATGGTACACGGTGCTGTTCTCCGAATGCAGTGACCCCTCGCTCGTACGCAGCGGCACTTGGACGCGAACGCCGGGCCGATCGAATTCCAAGAAGTCTCGATGAGGAGCCAGGATGCCGTCCTGCAACCCGAATATCCGGACCCACTGGAGCGCGGTGGTGGTGAAGTGCCTGCGCACGAAAGCCATGATCCCCGGCAGGCGGTCACCGAGGTCGGTCGTGGTCAGCTCGCCCGAATGCGGACGGAATGCGCTGTCGTTCTGCGCACCGGACTCGTTGGCGAGCACGTAGCTCACCCACCTGCCGAAGGTGAAGGCGTCATACTCGTCCGGAGCGGTCTCGGCGTCGATCAACGCCAGCTCGCCCGCGAGGTCCGGTATGTCGAGAGGGAGCACTGCGATTCGCCGCGATTTGAGCACAGATGACATAGTGGCAGAATGCACGACCCGCCAACCGCCTGCTAGCAGAGATGGACGGTTCGTTGTATGTCAACGGGTCCATTCGAGCCTGCGCGGGCGGTAACGGTGACCCGGACAGGAACCCGACAGACAGCCGCTGCCAGGCGCGTTGGGCAATCCCACGAACACTGAGCAACGTCACAACCGAGTGCGGCAGCGGTCCATCATGGCGGAATTGTTGATCGCGCAGTTGATCGCACAGTTGATCGCACGCCGGTTCGATCCGGACTGTTCAAGAACTGGCACGCAGATTCGATCCGTGCTAGCGACTTGACGGAAGAGACACGGACACGCAAAGCTCAGAACGGTACTGAATTTCCGCGGAACGATCCGCGGTTCGGAGGGCTTTCATGGGGGAAGCATTGTCCGACACCAACGTCCTCACTTCCGCATTCCAGATGTTCGCGGCCGCCCGCCGGGTGCAGTCATCGACCTGATGACGCCCCAGCCGTACGACTACGTCCGACGCGAGCTGGTCGAACCGGACTGGCGCCGATTCCCCGGCTGGTCCCACGTGACCGAGGCGCAGTGGCGGAACGCGCAGTGGCAGCGGGTCAACTGCGTGAAGAACGCGCGGCAACTCCGCGCGGTGCTGGGCGGCCTGCTGACGGACGACTTCTACGAGGACCTGGCCGCGGACCGGGAAACCTTCGCGAGCATGTCGATGCTGATCCCACCGCACATGCTGAACACGACAGTGGTCGACCCGGTGTCGTCACCGCTGGAGTTCACCAAGATGTTCTACGCCGATCCGGTGCGCCGCTACATGCTCCCGGTCTCCTCCGACCGCGACCCGCGCTGGCCGTCACACCCGCACTCCCAGCGCGACTCGCTGCACGAGGCCGAGATGTGGGTCGTCGAGGGCCTGACCCACCGCTACCCCACCAAGGTGCTGGCCGAGATGGTCTCCACCTGCCCGCAGTACTGCGGCCACTGCACCCGCATGGACCTGGTCGGCAACTCCACCCCGCTGATCGACAAGCACAAGCTCTCGCTCAAGCCGGTCGACCGCCAGGACCAGATGATCGACTACCTGAAGAAGACCCCCGGCGTCCGCGACGTGGTGGTCTCCGGCGGCGACGTGGCCAACGTCCCCTGGCCACAGCTCGAGTCGTTCCTGATGCGCCTGCTCGACATCGAAACCGTCCGCGACATCCGCCTCGCCACCAAGGCCCTGGCCGGCCTGCCCCAGCACTGGCTGCAGCCCCGCGTGGTCGAGGGCCTGGAACGCGTGGCCCGCACCGCATCCCGCCGCGGTGTCAACCTCGCGATCCACACACACGTCAACCACGCACAGTCCGTGACGCCTCTTGTCGCCGAGGCTGCTCGCACTGCATTGGAGGTCGGTGTGCGGGACGTGCGCAACCAGGGTGTGCTGATGAAGGGCGTGAACGCGACACCGGCCGACCTGCTCGACCTGTGCTTCGCGCTGCAAGGCGAAGCGAACATCCTGCCGTACTACTTCTACATGTGCGACATGATCCCCAACGCGGAACATTGGAGGGTGTCCGTCTGGGAAGCCCAGGAGCTGCAGCACGCGATCATGGGCTACCTGCCGGGGTACGCGACGCCGCGCATCGTGTGCGATGTGCCGTACGTGGGCAAGCGGTGGGTGCACCAGCTCGCCGAATACGACCGTGAGCTCGGGATCTCGTACTGGACGAAGAACTACCGGACCGGGATCGAGCTGGAGGACCCGGAGGCGTTGAACCGCCGCTACCCCTACTACGACCCGATCTCCACCCTCGGCGAGACGGGCCAGAAGCGGTGGGCCGACCAGGCCTGACGGTCCCCAGAACGGGAATTGAGCTCGCGCTGCTGGGTCAGGGCGTGTGCATCCGGTCGACCCTGACGGTGAGCAGGACGCGCTGCTCCTGACCGTCGCCGAAACCGGGGTACGGCCGGCCGATGTACTTCTGCGACAGCTCGTCGATGTGCTCACGCGCGCCGTCGGTCGTGATGCCCACGACGCTGCCGCGCAGAGCCCAGTACCGCGAGGGCGCGGCCGGGTCGGCGATGCCGATGGCGATGCGCGGGTCGCGCCGGAGGTTGCGGGTCTTCTGGTGGGTGTCCACGGTGTTGATGAGCACGTGTCCGCCGTCGGTGCCCGCCCAGGTCTGGGAGATCTGAGGGGATCCGTCGGGCATGAGCGTGGTCACGAAGCAGATGGACCTGGCGTTGAGGACCGCGATCAGGTCGTCGGGCAGAACCGTCATGTGCTTGGCCTTCATGTCTGGTCGTTGTAGAGGTGGTCGATGACCGCCTCGTCCGGCTGGTCGCCGGAGAGGTCGGCGTGGCGCACACCCGCCAGCGCGATCCGGAGAGCGCGGCGCCACAGCCGTGGAGCGTGAGCACGGGAGGCGTCCATGACGCTGCCCACCATCACGTGCACCGCGGCGAAGTCGGCGGGGGTCGCCCCGTCCGGCAGCTGGCCCGCGCGGACGGCCCGGTCGACGAGGTCGGCCACCAGCGGAGTCATCCGCTCGTGTGCGCGCTGCACCAGCGCGGTGGCCTGGTTGCGGCTTCGCAGCAACTCCCCCAGGCCGCGGCTTTGCGCCTCGATCTCCAGTTGCCGCTCGATGAACCAGGTGAGTCCCGCCCAGGCGTCGTCGTAGCGCGAGGCCTGCTCCGCCAAGCCGATCACCGTGTCGATGTGCCCGCTGAACAGGGCGTCCAGCAGGTCCTGCCGTTGTGGGAAGCGCCGGTAGATCGTGCCCATCCCGGTGCCGGCGGCTCGCGCGATGTCCTCGTACGAGACGTCCAGCCCTTGCGAGGCCATGAGGTCGTGGGCCGTGCGCAACAGCAACTGGCGATTGCGCTCGGCGTCACGTCGCAGAGGAGGAGCCGCTTCGGTCACAGACGGAGCGTAGACAAGTGGAAGAAAAATTCCAAGTTGAAGACTTATTCCGTTTCTCGGCTACGCTCGCACCGTTCGCCTCCGACGACCCTGGAGCTCCCGGTGACATCCCCTTCCGCCAACGACGTGGTCGAGCCGTTCACGATCGCCGTCCCCGACACCGAGCTGCTGGACCTGCGCAGCCGCTTGGCCGCCACCCGGTGGCCGGACCGCGAGACGGTTCCGGACGGGGGCCAGGGTCCGCAGCTGGACCGCGTCCGCGCTCTCTGCGACCACTGGGCCACCGGCTACGACTGGCGGCGCACCGAGAAGGTCATCAACGACCTCGGCTCGTCCCGCACCGTCATCGACGGGATCGACATCCACTTCCTGCACGTCCGGTCGGCCGAGCCGGACGCCGTCCCGCTGCTGCTGTGCCACGGCTGGCCCGGCTCGGTCCTGGAGTTCCGGCACCTGGTGGGCCCGCTGACCGATCCGGTGGCACACGGCGGCGACGCCCGCGACGCGTTCCACGTGGTGATCCCCTCCATGCCGGGCTTCGGGTTCTCCGGCAAGCCCACGACGACCGGCTGGAACACCTCTCGCGTCGCCGACGCGTGGATCACCCTCATGCGGCGCCTGGGCCATGACACCTGGTTCGCCCAGGGCGGCGACTGGGGTTCGGCCGTCGTCGAGCAGATCGCCCGCAAGGCACCCGAGCAGTGCTTGGGCGTGCACTTCAACCTGCCGCTGGTCTTCCCCACCGAACAGGAGGTGAGCGCCGCGACCGCGGCGGAACAACAGATGATCGCGCGCGCTCAGCGCTACCAGGACGAACTGAGCGCGTACGCCTGGGAACAGGCCACCCGGCCGCAGACGATCGGCTACTCGCTCTCGGACTCACCCGCCGGGCTCGCCGCCTGGATCTACACGCTCTTCCAGGACGTCACCGACAGCGGCGGCAACCCCGAAGAGGTCATCGACCGCGACGAGATCCTCGACGACGTCATGCTCTACTGGCTCCCCAACGCCGCGGCGTCCTCCGCCCGCCTGTACTGGGAGGAGGGCCGAGCCGGCACCGCGCCCAGGACTGCGGAGCGGCCGAACCCCGTCCCCGCCGGGTTCAGCATCTTCCCCGGCGAGGCTGTGCAAGCCTCCCGGCGCTGGGTCGAGCGGCGCTACGAGACGGTGGTGCACTACGACCAGCTCGAGCGCGGAGGCCACTTCGCCGCCCTGGAGCAGCCGGACGTCCTCACCGACCAGATCCGGACGACCTTCCGAGGGCTGCGGGCGTCGTGACCGCAGGCGCGGCCGCCCCGGCTGACGAACGTCCTGTATCGGTGTACGCATCGCCCCATCCGGTGAGCCGGCAGGTCCACTACCGGACGGGCTGCGCAGGACCGCTACCGATCCTGGCGACCTGGGGACGTGCTGTGACGCGATGACGTTGTGCGGCAGGGCCACCGTGCCGCGTCCACAGTGGACGTGGCACGGTGGCCCTGCGGCCGCGGTGTCTGGGTGGTCATTCCCCTGCAGCCCGTGATGCACGGTCACCGCAGCTCAACGCCCTGATGCGGAGTCCAGACACCCCACGCGCCGAACCGCCGCGTTTGAACCGGCCGCTCCCGTGGTATCGACCAGGATCATTTCTGTCCCGTTCCGGAGGGTGCTCATGCAGATCCAGGTCAACACCGACCACAACATCCACGGTGGCGAACGACTGGCCACCTATGTGACCACCGACCTGGAGAACAGCCTGTCCCGGTTCAGCGGATGGCTGACCCGAGTGGAAGTGCACCTCAGCGAGGACGGGGGCAGCAAGCCGGAGGACAAGAAGTGCGTCATCGAGGCACGCCCGGGAGGCAAGCAGCCGGTCGCGGTCACCCACCACGCGACCACCGTGGACGACGCGTACGCCGGGGCCGCGCACAAGCTGGGAAGGGTGCTGGATTCCCGGTACAGCCGCGCCCACGACCACAAGGGCAGTGACAGCATCCGCCACATGCCCGCGCCGGAAGACCCAGAGCTGGTCGGCGTGCTCGAGGACGAGCCTCGGGCTGATCAAGGCGACACGGCGCGGTAGGCCTCATCGGCCCGAACCTCTGGCCGGGTTTGCCCGCCAGAGGTTCGGGCGCTGAACCGCGTGGGGCGTCAAACCCGGCCTGTCCACCGCGGACGGCGTCATCGCCGCCTCCGTGCCACCGTCCTCTGTGGACGGCACTGGTCGAGAAGTGCACGAAGACTGCCTGCCAACCACTTCCGCTGCCGAGCAGGCGCGACGCGTGGACGGTCCGCGCCCGTTCACCGTCGCGGCCCCGGTGGCCAGGACAAGCCCCATCAGCATGGTCCCACCGACGGCTGGTGCGACACGACGCCCGAGCTCAGGTACCCGATCTGGCCGTAGTGGTCCGCCTTGAACCAGCGGTTCGACCCGAACCCGTTGGGGCCACCGTCGATCCAGCAGTTGATGTCGACCCACTGCCTGCAGATCCTGACGATGGTCGACGCGTCCAGGTTGGGGTTGGTACGCAGGTTTCCCTCGTCCACGTATCCGCGGGCTGCGAGCGTGCCCGCGTTGGGAGCTGCTGCCGCCGCACCCGCTGTACCTGCGACCAGCGCTGTCGCCAGCATCGCCGTTCCCAAGAGTTTCCTCAGCATTCGTGCTCCTCTGTACATGGGCGTCATTACTGACACCGCACCGAGGAGGGAAATGACAGAAAAAGGTCAAAGAGCGGGCGACAGAAACCAGCTGCCCGAAGCGTGGCCATGATGCTGCGATGACAACGACGAAGCCTGGCTCGTTGCGGGTAGACGCCCAGACGGCCACTGTGCTTCGCGAGGCCTATCACAAGATCGGTGTTCTCGCGAAGGGCAACCACTACGCCGTTTACGACTACCTTCGCGCGGCGCTCACAAAGATCACGCCGGTGGACTGCCTTTACGTCGGCATTCTTCAGGGTGCCAACCGGGTCCGCTATCCGTACGGCTTCGACAGCGGCGCGTACGACGACCCCGCCGTCCACACCTACGGCCCACATGGCCAGACCGCCTGGCTGCTCAAGCACCGCGTCACCTACCGCTACGCATACGACAACGGCGCGGTGCTGCACGCGGGCGTCATGTGCGGCGACACCTCACGACGTTCTGCGGACGCAATCACCGCACCCATGCTCAGACCGGACCGCGACGGCAACTCCCAGGTGTTCGGCATGGTCTCGGTGCAGAGCTACGCACCAGACGCGTTCGACGACAACACCGTGCGAGCGCTGGAATGGCTCACCGACCTGCTCGCCCGGCTGCTACGACGCGACGCCGACGACCGCGAGGCGCTGCGACTGCTTCCCGCCGGCGACAGCACCACGCACCCGGTCACTGCCGACCACATCGTGGAACACCTCGGCTCCCGCGTCGCCGAGGTGCGCGCCATGGCCGAACAGGCACGACGCGACCCAGCCGATTCCGCCCACCAGCTCGCATTGATCGTGCGCGCGTGCGAGCAGCTCCAGTCCGAACTCATCGAAATGACCCTGGACCTCGACGACGGACCTGAACAGCGGTTCCTCGCGCTCACCCCGGTCGAGCAGGAGGTAGCACTGCACCTGGCTGAAGGTCACGACAACGATCAGCTCGCCGCTGAGCTGGGCCGGAGTCCGCACACGGTCAGAACGCACCTGCGCGCCATCTTCCGCAAATACGGCATGGCGACCCGGCACCTCGTCGCCGAAGACGTGTGCAAATACGTCGCGAGGTAGTCCCGAAGACGAGTGCCTGGTGCCACCCGGATCGTCCGCCGGGCGATGGGCGGCGACCTCTCCGCTGACCAACATCAGAGGAGAGGGCCGCACAGGACGGTCCGGAACGGGAGAGGGTTCGGATGACCAAGCTCAGCAAGAAGATCGTCCAGGTCGCGGTGGCACTGGGGCTCGGCGCGCTGGCGTTGCCGGTCGCCGCGGGGCAAGCATCGGCGGCCACCGTCATCGGCGGCGTCGACATCGCTCAGCAGTGCCGGGTGCAGTTCTCGTCGCCGCTGGAGCTCCGGCTCCTCGACCCGCACAACGCCTACGCGTGGCGCTGCTACTCCCCGAGCTCGGGCAACTTCTACAGCGTCGACCTCAACGACGCCTGCGCACGCCAGTGGGCCGGCGGCGCGTTCGCCATCGTCCTCGACACCGGCAACCCGTACTCGTGGCGGTGCGCCCGCTGACGTTTCGCACGACAGAAGGCGACAACTGCGGCGCCCGGTGGAGCCATCTCCACCGGGCGGTCTCCTGCTACCCGTACGACCCCTGCGAGCAACTCCAGCGTGTCGACCACATGGTGCGAAGTCTCATTTGTCGTCGTACCAAGCGATCACCTTGACGTGTGGAGGACGTGCAGGAAGTGGGCACGGCTGGCCAGCCCGGTCAGCTCGTCGCGCTTCGCCTTGTCGCGCAACGCCTCCTCCCACTGGCGGCGTCTGCTCACGTCCACGGCGGCGACGACCGGCTCGGCGCACGGTCCTGTCGATTGACGGTGAGGCGTTCGATCTGGCCGGGCTCGAGAGGCTCAGGCCGCGCGTTCAAGGGCGCTGCGACGGCGAGTGATCGGTGGGTTCGATGCTCGTGCAGTGCCGCTCGTATTCCCGCGGCGCACGCCGTAGGCAAGTGATTCCAGATCAGCGGTCAGTATGCGGCTCGCGCCGGCGGTTGCGAGCACATCGGCGATTCACGCGGTCCCATCGTTTGGGCACGGATCTTTTGGTAGATTCCGCGGCGATGACCGCCGACGATCAGAACCAGGACGTCACGAACGCGGCACGCGATGTCGACGGCACCGTGGTGCAGGCCAGGCACATCGGCTCCCTGACCGTCCACGGCCACCAGCGCGCGATCGTGCCTCTCGGCGCGATCTTCTGCGTCGTGCTCGCCATCGGGGGTTTCATCACCTGGCACCTCTGGCCGCGGGACGAGCAGCCGTTCACCGGTGATCCGCTGGCGGCCTCCTCGGTGCTCGACGGATCCTGTGACTCCACCGGGTGGGTGGCGCCGCATGAGGGCGATGCGCCGATCAAGGTCGTGGATCGGCCGCCCGGCGCCGTGGCTGCCAGCGGGCACTACGTGATCGTGACGTTGCAGGGCCTGACCGACATGAAGGTCGTGCTGCAGTCGATGAAGGCGGAGGTGCTCAACCGCGGACCGGCCGCGTCCGGGGTACACCTGCCCGGCCGATGCGGCGGAGGTCTCACTCCGCGGTTCTTCGCGGTGGACCTCTCCGCCGTCGCGCCGACCGCCGTCCCCAGGGAGGGCAACCACGGCGAGGAGACGATCCCGCCGGTCTCGTTCCCGTTCACGATCGGCCGGGACGACGTCGAGCAGTTCATCGTCGAACCCTCCTCCCCCAGCGAGGAGGTCGAATGGGTGCTCCTGGTGCGGTGGACCGCCGGGGCGCGTTCGGGCGAACTTCGCATCGACGATCAGGGGATGCCGTTCCGCACCACCGCGATCACGGCGGCCCGCAGGTGGTGCATGACCGGGGCCGGTGACGAGTGGAGGCCGTCGTGCGAGTAGCCGCCGTCTGCCTCGCCGCGTTGCTGGTCACCGCCTGCACTGCGGAGGAAGCCCCCGAGGCGCCGTTCAGCGAGCCGCGGTGGACTCGCACGAGCGTGCCCACATTGCAATACGAGCAACTGCCGAGCGTGCGTGGCGCAGCCGGTTGGCAAGGCGGCTTCGCGGTGGCGAGCGAGCGGGCCGATGATGTTCCCGTCGTGCACATGTCGGCCGACGGCGCGACGTGGCGCCAGATCGTCATCTCTGGCCTGACAGAGCTCGGGCAGGGCGATGCCGTTGCGGGACATGGAAAACACGGCTATCTGCTGGGCGAGGGCTTCCACGGCCCCACGGTGTGGACGTCCGAAGGCGACGTCTGGTACCGCATCCCGCTGCCAGGCGCCCGGCCGGGCGACCGCGTGTCCTCGATCAGCGCCGGCCCGCGCGGTGTGGTGGTCGTCGGCTTCGGTCCGGAGACGGGCATCGCGACCGCGGACGTGCTGAGGATCTGGCACTCGGCGGACGGCGAGAGGTTCGGCGAGCCGGTGGACGTGCCGATGCCGGATGTGTACCCCTACGAACCGCCGTTGGTGGCCGCGACCGGCCACGGCTTCCTGATCTACCGGATCATCATCGGGCACGACCACGCCACCCCGGCACTCCTGGAGTCCCGCGACGGCAGGACCTGGCGTGACGTCGGGCCGCAGCTGATCGGCTGGCCGGCGGGCGTCGGCAGACCGAGGATCGACGCCGCCACGCACAACGACGGCGTGGCCGTCGCATTCACGAACACCGCGGACCCGGTGCACGAGGAAGATCGCGACAGAGGTCTGACCGCCTGGTACCGCCGGGACGGCGACACGGCGTGGACCGCAACGGCCTCGATCGCGTCCGGCAGGCTGCCCGACGCCGGCGTGGTTCCCCGGCGGCAGCGCACGGTGCACCAGGTCATACCGTGGCACAGCGGATTCCTTGCGCTCGGCTGGGCGGGCGGAGCCGCGCTGTGGACGTCGGCAGACGGTGTCACGTGGACGAAGACCCCGGTGCGGGACAACGGTTTCGATCAGGCGGAGAGACTGGGCTTCCTGTCCAACGGCACGGTCAGCCTGCTGCTGCGCACCAAACACAAGCTCATCGGCCCGACCGAGGTGTGGCGCCACGGTGACCCCGCCGGACCGGCACGAGGCCCTGGCCGGGCGCTGCTGCCCGGTGGGTCGTGGAGCCAGCACTCAGGCCGGGTCGTGGTGGACGACGCCGGTACGGGCAAGCTGTTCTACCGCGGCCCCGGCGACACCGCCGGGACGTACCGGACGGTGCAGGTGCGCACCACGCACACCGCGGAGAACGGCACCAGAACACTCGAGGTGACCGCATCCGACGACCCGGCGGCACCGATCGGAGCCGTGTTCCAGGTTCGCGTCGTCGCCCCCGGCGCGGTGGTGCTGCGCCCGGACGGTCTCCAGGCCGAGTTCTGCGACACGGACCACGACAGGGAGTGTTAGGCCAGCACCCAGTTCCATTGCTCGATCACTGCGTCAGGAGTTCTTGCAGCAGTTGTACGGCAAAGGGGCCACGACGGTGCCGTCGACCGGACGGCAGCCGAGGCCCGCTTCGGCGCGGTCCGCAACGTCTCGGATCTGACCCCGCCATCGCCACCAAATCGTTCGACCGCGAAATTGTTGGTTGGAATATTCCAGCAGCGACCGAATCAGGCTATTTGTTGACAACATCACACAGGATCGGTAGACATATATCGTGGTGCGAGCAGGATCGGTAGACATATATCGTGGTGCGAGATTCTGATACAGCCGCACCACCGCATCAGGGGGCAACGGGGGGAAGTTGAACGGCAGCGGCGACTCCGGCCGCCGAATTTTTTCGCGCACCCCTGGTTGCATCGAGATCACCGAGGGGGATGACGATGCCAACGGTGGAACACGTGTGTTCACCCATTGCCGGACACGAGCGCGACTGATCAAGATTCTCCATTCGAGGACGTGATTCTCCGTGGGCGCGCAAGGCAGCCGCACGCACGGCGAGCGACGCGCTGGCACAGCGCGGCCGGATGACAGTCCTGTTGAGCATGACAGCGCGACCTGGACGAACACCGAGCGCACCCTCGCCGAGATCTGGTGCGAGGTGCTTGAAATCGATCAGGTCGGGGTGCTCGACAACTTTTTTGACGTCGGCGGCTACTCAATGCTGATGCACGTTGTTCGGGATCGAATTTCACAACGCCTGAACATGCGTCCGCACATCGTGGAACTGTTCGAGCATCCGACGGTCAGGGCACTCGGCGGCTTTCTCGACGGCGCTGCGGCAATGAGGCCGGCCGACCTGCCGGACGGCAGCGAACGCGCGAGGGCTCGCTCTCGCCTGGCGCGTCTGCGCGACCAGCGCAATCGGGGGTTTGACGACGATCATGATTCCGTTGAGCGAGGCTGAACCAGGTACCGAAAACGAACGCCAGAGCACACATCTCGCTGTTGTCGGCTTGGCCTGCCGATTTCCGGAAGCGGACGGCGTGGACGAGTTCTGGGAGAACCTGTCCACCGGTGTCGACAGCGTCAGCCGGTCCTCTCCGCGCACCGTCGCGGTGGCGGGCGGCGGCACCGAGGAGTACGTCCCCGCCGGCGGTTTGGTGCGGCGGCCGGAGTGGTTCGACGCGGACTACTTCGCCTGCACCCCGCGCGAGGCGATGTTGATGGACCCCCAGCACCGGCTGCTGCTCGAGTGCGCGGTCGAGGCGCTCGAACGGGCGGGGTACGACCCGCAGCGGTACCGGGGGTCGATCGGCATCTACGCGGGTTGTGGCGAGTCGTCCTATGCGCATGCGCTGCGGGCGCGGCGCGACGAGTTGCCCTCGGTCACCGAGTGGGACATCCGGATGGGCACCGCCCCCGACTTCTTGTGCAGCAAGGTCGCCTACAAGCTCGGCACGACCGGGCCGGCGGTCGCGGTGCAGGCGGCCTGCGCGACGTCGTTGGTGGCCGTCCACCTCGCGGCACAGGCGCTGCTGGCAGGCGAATGCGACCTCGCGCTCGCCGGTGGCACGTCCGTGCACGTACCGCCCCGGCTCGGGCGTTACACGGTCGGCGGCATCCTGTCCCCCACCGGGATGTGCCGTGCGTTCGACGCGCGTGCGGACGGGGTGATCGGTGGTCAGGGGTGCGGTGTCGCCGTGCTGAAACGGCTGCCGGAAGCGCTCGCCGATGGGGACCACGTCCACGCCGTGCTCATCGGCTCGGCCGTGAACAACGACGGTGCGGAGCGGGTCGGGTTCACCGCGCCGGGGGTCAGGGGGCAGTCGGCGGTCATCCGCGCGGCCCAGCTCGCCGCGGACGTGGCACCGTCGACCGTCACCTACGTCGAGGCGCACGGCACCGCCACCCCGGTCGGCGATCCCATCGAGATCGCGGCGCTCACCAGGGTGTTCGCCGGCGACCGGGCGGAGCGCGGGGAACCCTGCTGGCTCGGTTCGGTCAAGACGAACATCGGGCACACCGACGCCGCCGCGGGCATCGCCGGGTTCATCAAGACCGTGCTCGCCGTCGAGCACGGGGTGATCCCGCCGAGCCTGCACTTCACGGCACCGAATCCCGACATCGACTTCGACGCGGGCCCGTTCGCCGTGGTCACCGAACCACGACCGTGGCAGCCGGCCGGCGTGCCGCGCAGGGCCGGGGTGAGCTCGTTCGGCCTCGGCGGGACGAACGCCCACGTCGTGCTCGAACAACGGCCCACCGGCGAACCGGGCGAACCCGCGCCGGGGCCGCACGTCCTGCTGCTCTCCGCCCGGACTCCGGCCGCACTCGACGCGGCCACCGCGCGGCTCGCCGACCACCTCCGCCGCCACCCGGAACAGGCGCTCGCCGACGTGGCGTGGACGCTGCAGGTCGGACGGCGCCGCCACCGGTGCCGGCGCTACGCCGTCGTCCACGACCGGGACGACGCCGTGCACGTGCTCACCGGCGGGGATCCGGACCGGCTCGTGACAGGCGGCGACGAACGGCCGGTGGCGCTGCTGTGTCCCGGTCCTGACCAGAACGCCACGACGCGACGGTGGACCACCATCGGCATCAGCCCCGACATCGCGTTCTGCCGCGAACCCGGTGCATGGGCGACAGCTGCGGTGCCGGGCCTGCCCGTGGACGAGGTGGCCTGGTCGGAACCCGGTCTCGCGAGCGCGCTCGCCGGTCCTGGCCGGGTGTTCCTGGAGATCGGCGGCGACGAGCTGGGGTCCGAGCTCCGCGCTCATCCACTGTGGACGGATCGGCACGTCGTGGTCACCACGGTCCGGCCGGTGACGGCGCTCGGTGAACTGTGGCTGGCCGGTGCGGCGATCCGCTGGTCCCGGGTCAGCCACGGACCGCGACGCCGGGTGCCGCTGCCCACCTACCCCTTCGAACGACGCCGTCACCTCGTCGAGCAGGAGCCGGGTGCCGCACCGGCACCGCGGTTCGACCCGGTCACGGACGCGGCGCAGGACGTCGAACGGGCGGTGACGCTGCTGTTCACCGAGATGCTCGGGCTGCCCGACGTCGATCCGGACGACAGCTTCTTCGACCTCGGCGGTGACTCACTGGTCGCCACCCGGCTCGTCGCGCGCGTCGGCCAGATCTTCCCCGTGGCACTGGAGCTCCGCGCCATGTACGTCGCTCCGTCGGTGCGCGAGCTCGCCGCGCTGATCGACGAACGGCTCGCGAACCGCGCCACGGCGGTCCGCGATGCCTGAGCAACGCCGGTGGGTGGTCGAACGCGCCGCGCGGCCCGACCCGGTGGCGACCCTGTACTGCTTTCCGCACGCCGGCGGCGCGGCGGGCGAGTTCGTCCGCTGGGCCGCGGAACTGCCGCGGCTTCGCGTGGCGGCAGTCCAGCCACCCGGACGCGCTCACCAACTCGGCGAGCACGCGTTCACCGCCATGGCACCGCTCGTCGACGCCGTGCTGGCCGGAGTGCGGTTCGTCGAGCCGTTCGCCCTCTTCGGGCACAGTCTCGGCGCCCTCGTCGCGTTCGAGGTCGCGAAGTCGCTGCGCGCACACCGCGGAATCACGCCGGTCCGCCTCTTCGTCTCCTCCTGCACAGCACCTCCGCTCCCCGTCAGCCGTGCGCCGCTGCACCTGCTCGACGACCGCGAGCTGCACGCCGAGATCGAGCGGCGCTGGGGACCACTGCCCGCGGCCGTCCGCGCGGACGACCGTCTGCTCTCCGCCGCACTCGCGTGCTACCGAGCCGACTTCGCGGTGCTCGAAACCCATGAGCACGTGCCGGACACGCCGCTCGGCTGCCCGATCACCGCGTTCGTCGGCGACGGCGAACGCGGCGGTGCCCAGCGGATGCTCGGCTGGGGCGCACACACCGCGAAGACGTTCGACCTGTGCCAGCGACCAGGGGGCCATTTCCACGTCAGGGACGGCGTCGGCGAGCTGTGCCGCCTGATCGACCACACCGTCACCACCGACGTGCACCCAACCCACCTAAGGATGTCCACATGAAACGGATAGGCGTCGCCGGGGCAGGCACGATGGGCATCGGCGTGGCGCAGCTCTTCGCCCAGGGCGGCCACGAGGTCGTGCTCGTGGACGTCGCCGAGGAGATCCTCGACCGGGCCAGGCGGGCGATCGACCGTGCCGTGTTCCTCGGCCCGCTCGTCCGGCCGCACGCCGAGCACCACCCACCTGACGAGGTGCTGGGCCGGATCACCTTCACCACGGCGCTCGCCGAGCTGGAGGCCGTCGACTTCGTCGTCGAGAACGTCACCGAGGACTGGCGGGTGAAGAGCGCGCTCTACCCGCAGCTCGACCAGGTGTGCGCGCCCGGCACGGCGTTCGGGGTCAACACCTCGGCGATCCCGATCACCAAGGTCGCCGCGCTCACCGGTCGGCCCGATCGCGTGATCGGCACGCACTTCATGAACCCCGCACCGCTCAAGCCGACCGTGGAGGTGGTCCGCGGCACCTACACCTCGCCCGCCACCATCGAGGAGACCACCGCGTTGCTCGCCGGTGTCGGCAAGGCCTGCGTCGTGGTCGGGGACTCCCCGGGGTTCGTCACGAACCGGGTCGCGATGCTCACCGTCAACGAGGCCGTGTTCCTGCTCTGGGAAGGAGTCGCCTCCGCGCCGGACATCGACCGGCTGTTCCGGCAGTGCTTCGGGCACGCCATGGGTCCGCTCGCGACGGCGGACCTGATCGGCCTCGACACCGTTCTGCGGTCGCTGGAGGTCCTGTACGACGAGTTCAACGACCCCAAGTACCGACCGTGCCCGTTGCTGCGCAGTCTCGTCTACGCCGGACGGACCGGACGCAAGGCGGGGCAGGGATTCCACACCTACGAGCAGACGGAACCGGTCGACCAGAAGGTGAGCGTGACGCCGTGAAGCCCGTGCAGATCCACATCCGCGAGTTCGTCTTCCGCCACCTGGACGGCGTGGAGATCGACGACGACGAGGACCTGTTCGACGGCGGCCACGCGAACTCGCTGTTCGTCGTGCAGCTGGTGCTCTGGCTTGAGCGCACGTTCGGGATCGCGCTGTCGGGCCGGGACCTCGACATCGACAACTTCCGCACGATCGGGTCCATCGCGGCCTTCGTCGAGCGGAAGAACGTGAGTGCCGCGGTGAGCGGATCCGTCTGAGACCGGGGAGACAGGACATGGACTTCGAGCTGTCCGAGGCGCAGTCCGCGATCCGCCGCGAGGTCGTCGACTTCGCCAGGGCGCGACTGGGCGAGCACGTGGCCGAGCACGACCGCGACGGCGTCTTCCCGCGCGAGGACTGGCAGCGGTGCGCGGACTTCGGCGTGCTCGGCTGGCCGGTGCCCACCGAGCACGGCGGCAGCGGCTACGACCCGCTGACCACGATGATCGCGCTGGAGGCACTCGGCTACGGCTGTGTGGACAACGGACTGGTGTTCGCCATCAACAACCACCTGTGGGGCTGCGTCATCTACCTGCTCGAGCACGGCACCGACGACCAGCGCGCCCGTTACCTGAAGCCCTTGTGCGGCGGACGACTGGTCGGCGCACACGCGCTGTCGGAACCGGAAGCGGGATCCGACGTGCTGAACATCCAGACCACCGCGGTGCGCGACGGTGACCACTACGTCCTCAACGGCACCAAGTGGTTCATCAGCAACGGCCCGACAGCGGGCCTGTACGTGGTGTTCGCCCGCACCGGCGGGCCTGGACGCGAGCAGGACCGGTTGTCCGCGTTCCTCGTGCCCGCCGATCTGCCCGGCGTCCAGCGCGGCCAGGAGTTCAGCAAGATGGGACTGCGGACGACGGAGATGGGCGCCGTGACGTTCGCCGACTGCCGCGTGCCCGTGGAGGACCGGCTCGGCCGCGAGGGCGCCGGTTACTCGATCTTCACCAGCACCGTCGAGTGGGAACGGTCGTTCATGTTCGCCAACCAGGTCGGCGCGATGGAGCGGCTCTTGGAGAGGTCCGTCGACCACGTGGCCACCCGCCGGCAGTTCGGCCGGCCGATCGGCGCGCTGCAAGCCGTCGCGCACAAGATCGCCGACATGAAGATCCGGCTCGAACTGGCCAGGCTGATCCTGTACCGGGTCGGCTGGCTCAAGACCAACGGCCGTCTCTCGCTCGTCGACACGACGATCGCGAAGGTGTTCGTCAGCGAGAGCCTCGTGCAGACCGCGATGGCGGCGGTCGAAGTGCACGGCGCGCGCGGCTACGTGAGCGACCACGGCATCGAACGCGAACTGAGGGACGCTCTCGGCGGTCCGATCTACGCGGGCTCCTCCTCGGTGCAGCGCGGCATCCTCGCCGAGCTGATCGGCGTGCGGGGAGGGCTCACCGGATGACGCGGGCAGACGCGGTCACCACCCACCGGATCGAGATGTCGCCACCCGTACCGGAGGAGAAAGCGGACCACCTGGCCTCCCGCGTGTTCTTCGTGTCCGAGTCGATCCTCGACTTCACGCTGGTGCGCGCCGGCGGACACGTCAACGCCGTCGACGTCGTGCTCGCGGGCGACGCCGACACCGCGGAACTCGCGCGGAAGTTCGAGTTCGTCGTGACCAACGACGTCCTCGTGCGCAGGCAGGTCGACCAGCAGGTGCTGTGGGCGGTCGACACCACCGCGCCACCGCGGGACGTGTTCGACGACCTCCTCGCGGCGGGGATCGCGACCGAGGCCGGCGAGGGCCAGATCGCCCTCGGTGAGCCCGCACTGTCCCTGATGGACAGTCTCGACGGCGTGCTCACGAGGATCGTCAAGGCCGAGTTCGGCGCGCGGGAGTACCGCTACCCCACGATGATCCCCACCGCGACCATGGCGCGCTCCGGCTACTTCCGGTCGTTCCCGCAGCTGATGATGTTCGTCGCCCGGCTGCACGGCGACGTCGACAACTACCGCAGGTTCCTCGCGGAGCTCGGCGACGGCACCGATGTCACGCCCCGGCTGCGGGAGCACAGCGGCGACTTCGACCACTGCCTGCCTCCGACGATGTGCTTCCACACCTACCACCAGATGTCCGACCGGTCGCTGCCCTCATCACTCGTCGTGACCTCGCGGGGCAAGTCGTTCCGCTACGAGGCCCGGTACCGCCGTTCGCTCGAACGCCTGTGGGACTTCACGATCAGGGAGGTCGTCTTCCTGGGTTCCCGCGACGAGGTGCTCGACGGCAGGGAGCGGTTGATGCGCCGATGCGGTGACCTCGTGGCGGAACTGGGCCTCGGCGGGCGCTGCGAGGTGGCGAACGACCCGTTCTTCGTCGACACCGAGACCGCCGACAGGGCGTGGTCCCAGCAGGTCCTGCGGTTGAAGTACGAGTTCCGGCTGCCGATCGAGCCCGGCCGCGACGTCGCGGTGTGCTCGTTCAACTTCCACGAGCAGTTCTTCGGCCAGGCCTACGGGATCACGGCGGCGGGCTCACCCGTGCACACGGCGTGCGCCGGCTTCGGCCTGGAGCGGCTCGCCTACGCGTTCCTGTGCCAGCACGGGACCGACCCCGCGAAGTGGCCACCGGACGTGGTGAAGGCGCTGTCCTCATGACAGCGCCCACCGCCCAGTTGCTGACGCTGTCCGCTTCGAGTCCCGACGCGCTCGAGTCGCTCACCGACCGGGTCTGCGCGCGACTTCCCGGGCTCGGCGACGACGAGTTCGCGGCGCTGGCGGATGAGCTGCGGGCCGAACCCGCGGCGCCGTGGCGCCGGGTGCTCGTCGAGACCGGTGCCGACGCCGCGGCACGCAGGCTCGGCAGGCGTGACCCCGGCCGCGTGCTCACCACGACGGCCCGTCCCGGCCGGCCGGTGGTGTGGATGTTCTCCGGCGTCGGCGACCACTACCCGTACCTGGCGGCCGGGTTGTACCTCGGCCTGCCCGCGTTCCGCGAGCACCTGGACACGTGCCTCGCGCTGCTTCGGCGCGACCACGACCTCGACCTCCACCAGGTGCTCCACCCCGGTGGCGCGGAGGCCGCTGCGGCACAGCGGCGCACACCCGACCTCGCCGCCGTGTTCGACCGGCGGGCCGGCACCGAGGAGATCCACCGCACCGAGGTGGCCCAGCCGCTCGTGTTCGCCGTCCAGTACGCGCTGGCCCGTGCTGTCGGATCACTGGGCTTCACGCCGTCGGCCCTGCTCGACTACAGCGTCGGCGAGCTCGTGGCCGCCACCGTCGCCGGCGTGTTCACGCTGGAGGACGCGCTGCGGCTGGTCGTGACCAGGGCGCGGCTCATCGCGGACCTGCCACCCGGTGGCATGCTCGCGGTGGCGGCGCCGGTCGGCGACGTGGAGTCGCGTCTGGGCGACGGCGTGGTCGTGGCGGCGATCGACAGCCCGGTGCTCACCGTCCTGTCCGGTCCGCCGGACCCGCTCGCCGCCACCGGCGACGCTCTCACCGGGGCGGGCATCGCGGTCAGGCGGCTGCCCACCGAGCACGCCTTCCACTCCACGACGATGACACCGGTGGTGAAGCCGCTGCGTGCGGCCGTCGCCGCGGCCACCCTCCGGCGGCCGCGGGTTCCCCTGCTGTCCAACACCTCCGGCTCCTGGCTCGATCCGGGCGCGGCCACCTCACCCGACTACTGGGCACGGCACGTCACCAGCACCATCCGGTTCGCCGACAACCTCGCCGAGGCCTGGGCGCTGGGCTCACCGGTGCTGGGCTCACCGGTGCTGGTCGAGCTCGGTCCCGGCCGGACGCTGTCCCAGCTGGCCGCCGCGCACCCCGGCCGCCCGCCCGACGGGCTCGTCGTCAGGACGTTGCCCGGTGCCTTCGAGCGCACACCCGATCGCACGGTGCTGCTCGAGGCGACCGGCCGGCTGTGGGCCGCCGGGATCGAGCCGGAGTGGCCACGACTGGGCTGACTTGGAGGTCGCCATGCACCGCAGCATCACCCGGACCTACCGGAAGCACTTCGCTGATGTCCACAGTGGAGCGGAAGACGGCGCGGACGTGATGCCGCTGACCGGCGCGCAACGCCGCTTCCACCACACGAGGTCCACCGATCCGCTGGGCCGGGTGAAGGTCGTGCCGGTCCTGGTGGAGTTCCCGCCCGGTGCGCTCTCCGCGCGCCGGCTGGACCGCGCCGCACGTGCCGCCGCACGGCGGCACCCGCGTTGCGCGGGCCCGCACGTCATCCGTGGTGTGCCGGTGCTGCGGACAGGCCCGCCGGACATCGGTCCGGTCGTCGAGGTGCTGCCCGGTCCGGACTCCGGACACGCCATGCGGTCCGCGCTCGACCGGTGGCCCGCCGGCCACGCGCCGTTCCGCGTCCTGCTCGCCCGCGACGACCGGCGGGACCTGCTCGCACTGGCCTTCGACCACATCGTGTGCGACGAGGCGTCCATCGGGCAGGTGCTCGGTCAGATCGCGGCGGGCTACGACACGGACGTGGACGTGCCGGACGCCGAGGTGGCGGAGGAGCTGAGCCGCTACCGGCACGCCGTCGAGTCCCAGCTCGACCACGAGCACGAGGCGAGCGGACCCGACGCGTTGGCGCACTGGACCTCCAGGATCCGCGACGCCGCGCCGGGGCGGTGGGGCCGCGACCCCGGTGGCGGAGGAGGTTCGGCCTCCGAATGGCGCCGGGTGGAGCTGTCCGGCGCAGCGGCAGGGCGCGGCACGTTGTTCACGACGCTGCTCGCCACCTGCCACGCGGCCCTCGCCGAGCACGACGGCACCGCTCCGGTCTGCTACACCTGGGGAGGCCGGGCGGAACCGAGCGGCGCCGGCACCGTCGTCGGGTGCTTCCTCAACACGGTGGTCGCCCACCCTCCCGGAGAGCACAGCGAGTTGCTCGAGGACGTCCGCAGCGGGTGGTGGGAGGACCTGGAGTGGGCGGACACCCCGTTCGACGAGGTGGTGCGGGCCGCGCGGGCGACCGGTGCGCGGTGGGCGGGGCACCTCGACCTGATGCTCACCCTGGACGACCGCACCCGCCGGCCCGTGCTGGTGCTCGGTGGCACGCCCGGCCGGGAGACCTACCTGCCGGGCATGCGCGTCGGTACCCCGGTGGTCGTGTCGGCCTCCTACGACAAGCACGAGCTCCACCTCCGTGTCGATCACGACCCCCTGGTCGTCCCGGCCGGGTTCGCGAACCGCGTCACCGACAGGCTCGTCGACGCCGTCCAGGACCGCGGTCATGTCGCGCGCTGACACCACGCCCGGCGGGAAGTCGCTCCTCATCTGCCTCGACGACCAGGCGGGCGGGCGGCCACCGGTGGTCGAGGTCGCGAACGGCGACAGCGTCACGTTCGGCCGGCGCGAGCGGGACGGCACACTCGTCATCGGTTGTGACGCCACCTCGGCCGCCGGCCGCATCCACGCGTTCGAGGACTACTGGTTGCTGGCGAACTCCAGCACGTCGAACACCTACTGCGTCGAGAACCTCGAGGGCGTCGGCGAGTACGTGAAGGTGCAGGCCGGTCGCGGCGAGGTGCCGATCCCGTTCGAGCTGAGCCGGGTGATGCTGGCGGCCGGCGGCGGGCACAACAGCTTCACCGTCTTCGCCCCGGAACGGCCGGACACCGGCGTCGTGCCCGGCTCCGACGACGCGCTCCCGTTGCTGGACGAGGAGAGCAGGTACTTCATGGTGCTCGTGTGCCTCTGCGAGCCGCGACTGCGCCGTGGTGGCGCCGCGGCCGTGCCCACCCCCGCCCAGGTGTCGCAACGGCTGTCGCGCTTCGGCGACGAACGGGCGCTCGGCAGGTCTGCCGTGAACTACCACATCGACTACCTGGCCGGGAAGTTCGGCCCGGTGGCACCCGCCGGGATGACGCGCGCGGCGAAGCGGGAGTCGCTGGTGGCGAGCGCGCTCAAGTTCGACCTCGTGCGGCCGGAGCACCTGAGCCTCATGCCGGCAGCTCCGACGGCAGCTCGCGCAGCCGGGGCACCGGCGACCACATCAGCGCCAGCCAGGACAGAGCACCGATGACGGAGGCGACCACCAGCGCGGCACGCATCCCGAAGACCTCGCCGAGGAGTCCGGCGGCCAGGCTGCCCAGTGAGATGGTGCTCCACACCAGGAACCGCATCGACGCGTTCATCCTGCCGAGCAGCCGGTGCGGCGTCACCGCCTGGCGCAGGCTGATCTGCGCGATGTTGAACAGCGGCACGGACAGTCCGAAGAGGACCTTGCCCGCGATGAGGAACGGCAACGACAACGCCGGACCGGCGAACGGGATCAGCACCAGCCCGGCACCCGAGGCGATGGCGCTCCCCACGATGGTGCGCCCGACGCCGAACCGCGTGGACAGCCGGGCCGCGCACACCGCGCCGACGACGAGACCGAGGCCCGCGATCGCCAGCACGAGACCGACCAGGCCCGGCGAGTAGCCGAGCGAGCGGACCATGTACAGCGGTAGCAGCACGGTCGTCATCGACGACGCGAAGTTGGTGAGTCCGGCGCAGATCCCGATCCGGCCCAGCAGCGGGTGGCGGACGACGAACACCAGCCCTTCGACGATCTCGCGCCGCAGCGATCTCGGCGCACCACCCGTCGTGCTGACGGGTTCCTCCCGCCGGATGCGCCAGCACAGCAACCCGGACAGCAGGTAGCTCACCGCGTCGACCACGATCGTGACCGCGGCGCCGATCGCGCCGACCAGCGTGCCCGCCACGCCAGGACCGATCACCTCGGCCGCCGAGCGGGTGGTGGTCAGCTTCGCGTTGCCCTCCGTCAGCTGCGCGCGGTCGACCAGGGAGGGCAGGAAGCTCTGGTACGCGACGTCGAAGAACACCGTGAGCAAGCCGACCAGTGCGACGACGCAGAACAGGTGCCACAGGGTGAGCGCGCCGAAGGCGTGAGCGACGGGAATGGTCGCCAGCAGGGCGGCCCGTGCGAAGTCCGCGAACACCATGACCGGCCTGCGGCGCATCCGGTCGAGCAACGCGCCCGCCGGCAACGCGAACAGCAGGAACGGCAACGTCCGCGCCGCACCGAGCAGGCCGAGCTCCGCCGCTGACACCTGCAGCACGCCGATGGCCAGCAGCGGAATGGCGAGCATGCTGACCTGCGTGCCCGTCTCGCTGATCGACTGGGCGGCCCACAACCGCAGGAAGTCGGGTGAACGCCACAACGCGCCGCGCGCCATGGACTACCCGGCCGTGCAGTGGTAGGCCCGAAACACCAACGGCACGCCGACTCCTCCTTCTTCCCGTTCCAGCAGCACTTCCGCGAGCTCGGTCAGCTCCTCGTCCGAGGCCTCGGCCAGCTCCCGGCGGTGTCCCAGCTCGACCCGCCACACCGCCAGCAGCGTCGTGACGTCGTGAAGACGCGCGTGATCGGCGAGGGTGTGCTCCGCGACGAGCGCGAGCCCCGCCGATTCGAGCAGATCCGTGACGGGGAGGCGCGCCGGCAGCGGAGCTCCGGACGCAGTGCCGGGAACCGTGACCAACACCGGCTTTCCGCCGCCCGCCACGCGGGCCATCTCGCGCAGTGCGACCACCGGGCGGTCGAAGAACTGCAGCCCGAGGTTGCACACGACCGCCCCCACACTGCCGTCCTGCAGCGGAAGGGCGTGCGCGTCAGCGCGGAGCACCCGCACGCGGACGTGCGCCGCGCGCCGCAGCAGCGACGCGGACCGGTCACATGCGATCACCTCGTGGCCGCTCGCGGAGACCGTGGCGGCCACCCGGCCGTCACCGCACGCGACGTCGAGCACCCGGGTGGCGGCCGGAAGCGCCGCGGCCCACGCCCCGACGTGCCGGCAGGTCACGTCGAAGAGCGGGGCCACCCGGTCGGCGTAGTGCACGGCGTGGTCCTCGAAGTGCTGGTTGAAGTCGATGGTCATCCGACCGGCACACCGACCATCGAGAGAACCTCGTCCAGGGCCTCGAAGGCCGTGCGCAGCTCGTCCGGCGTGGTGTAGAGGTACGCCGAGACGCGCAGGACGGGGCGTCCGTCGCCGATCGTGTCGATCAGCGGTTGCGCGCAGAGCTTCCCTGACCGGCACATCACCGAGTACGAGTCGCTCAACAGGCGAGCGACCTCGTCCGCGTCCACGCGGGCGGGCAACCGCAGGCTGGCGATGGCGGCACGGCCGTCGGCGCCGGTGCCGCCGAGCGGGGCGAGGTGCGGCCGCTGCTCGATCCACCGGTACAACTCGGCCGCGAGCTCCCGGTCGTGCGCCGCGACCTCCCGCCAGCCCAGTCCGCGCAGGTAGTCGAGCGTGGCACCGAGCCCGTACACGCCCGCGATGTGCGGGGTGCCCGCCTCGAGGTGGTGCGGTTCGTCGCGCAACCGGGCACCGTCGAGGTCGACCCAGTCCACGGTGCCACCACCGGTCAGCAGCGGGTCGAGCTCGTCCAGCCGTCCGTAGAGGACACCGATCCCGGTGGGTCCCAGCATCTTGTGCGCGGAGAAGGCGGCGTAGTCGGCACCGGTCTCCGCGAGCCGGATCTCCCCGTGCGGCACGGACTGCGCGGCGTCGAGCACGAACAGGGCGCCGGCCTCGTGTGCCATCCGCGCCATCTCCCGCACCGGCGCGTACCGGCCGGTGACGTTGGAGCAGTGGCTCACCGCCACGACCTTCGGACCGCCGCGGAGCAGTTCGCCGTAGTGGTCCAGGTCGACGGTCGCGTCGTCGTTGAGCCGGATGTGCCGGACGCGGGCGGTTCGCCGCCACGGCAGCAGGTTCGAGTGGTGGACGTCCAGCGGCACCAGCACCACGTCGTCCGGGCGGAGTCGCAACCCGGAGGCGACCACGTTGAGCGCCGCAGTGGTGTTGGGCACGAACGCGATCTCCCTCGCGGCGGCACCGAGCTCGGTGGCGGTCTCCGCCCTCACCTGTTCGAACCGCGTGGAAGCGATGTCCGACAGCATGTGCTTGCCGCGGTGGACACTCGCGCTGACCTCGCGGTAGTAACCGGCGATCGCGGCGATCACCGGTTCCGGTGTGAGTGTGGTCGCGGCGCTGTCCAGGTAGATCAACGGCCTCCCGCCGGGCGACGCCGTCCGGACGATGGGGAGGTCGGCACGCAGGACCTCGGCGATGCCGGTGCGGAGCATGACGGTTCTCTTCTCGGTCTAGGAGATCGCGGTCGTGCAGGTGAGGAACTTGCCCGAGCGTTCGGAGGGCAGGTACGGCGCGACACCGACCTCGACGCGGCACCGCGGCCCCAGTCGTTCCGCGAGCCGCTCGACCAGCTCTTCCTCCCACCGGGGCACGGCTCCCCGGTCGGACATGTAGCGCAGCTCCGCGCGTTCCGGTGCGTGCTGGTGGAAGCGGTAGCTCACCAGGTGTTCCGGAGCACCGACGAGATCGTCGACGGCGACGGTGGTCATCCGCGTCCCGTCCGCGCAGACGGGTGCGTCCCGCCAGCGGCCTTCGAACCGCACCGCCGGGTGCGGGTGTCCGCACGGGCAACCGCCGAGCAACCGGTAGAGATCCCCCGTCAGGTAGCGGACGCGAGGCGCGAGCGGCTCACCGAGGGTCGTCACCACGAGCTCGCCGACCGCCCCCTGGCCGACCGGGTGCCGGTCGGCGTCGAGCAGTTCGAGCCACAGCTCGGCCACGTTCAGGTGTGTGGTGCCGTGCTCGCAGGTCGCGGCGATCCACCCGCACTCCGACATCGTCACCGAGTTCGCCAGCAGCATCGTGGCGGGCATCCGGTCCCGCAGGTGGGCAACCGCGAAGGCGGGCGCGAAGTTGTACGTCAGGATCAACGCGCGGCCGGGCAGCGCCCCGTCGTCCTGGCACCACCGCACCAGATGCGCGAGTCTCGTCGCGTCACAGGACAGGTAGTCCGGTTCCCACCTGTCGATCTCCTCCCGTGCGGCGCGCAACATGGTGTCCGGGGTCGCGTACACGTCGTGCGCGGACGGCAGCACGAGCATGCCGTTGGGCAGCACGCGGTCCTCGAACTTCGTGGTCGGCAGGGAGCACTCCACGTCGGAGCAGTTCGGCGCGGCGTAGCGGACGCTGTGGCGCGTCGCCGGGTCCGCGAGCACGCGCAGCAGGGGCGGGTTGACGTCCAGCGCGCCGAACCTCCGCTCCGCGAGCGTGTAGGAGTAGTCGGCGCTGATCAAGCGCTCGTGCGCGGTGCCGGAACTGCGGCTGCGCACCACCATGGGATCGCTCAGCGTCGCACCGCGCACGAGCACACCTGCGGGGAACGCTTGCCGGTACTCCGCCCGGCTCGTCACCGGAACGAGCCGGAGGTCGTCCGGATGCCGCACGTCCCCGGGACGCACCCCGGCCTCGTCCAGCTTCCGGCCGGCCAGTCCGGTGTTCTCGTAGGCGTGGGCCAACGCGTCCTGCAGACGGGGAAATGCTTCGGGCGGCATGAGGTCCGGGCGGACTCGCACCTGGCCTCGTGGTGTCCGGTCGTCGGTCACGACGCGACTCCCGCGGCCAGCAGGGTGCGCGCGACCTCGTTGACGAAATCGCGGAAGGTCTGCGCCTCGAAGATCAGGCGGACCGGCATCCGCTGACCGGTCCGGGCCCGCAGACGGCTCATCACCCGCACCGCCAGCAGTGAATGGCCGCCACGGTCGAAGAAGTTGTCGTGCTCACGCACCTCGACACCCAGCAGCTCCGTCCACACGGTGCGGACGATGTCGCGCACCCGTGCCGTGCTCTGGTCTTCCTCCCGTGTGGTCGGGATGTCCGCCGGCTCGACGCCGGCCACCGGGATCCTCGGCGCGGGCAGGTCCGACAACCGCGATCGGGGCACGTCGGCCACCCGCGCGAGAAGGGCGAGGAAGGCGTCAGCGCAGGCATTGGCCTGGGCGGCGTCGAAATGACGTGCCGACGCGTGCCACACCACGTCGTACTCCTCCGCGCCGGTTCCGCCCGTCCGGCGTTGCGCGCCGGTGATGAAGATGACGTCGATCGGGAACTTCGCGGTGCCGTTGGCGATCGCCTCCTCCAGCACCAGCCGCGTGCCGGGCAGGGTGAGGTCGGGGAACGGCGCGTCGTGGAAGTTGAACGTCGTCTGGAAGAGCGGGTTCTCCAGGTTCCTCGGCAGCCGGAGCTGCTCGACGATCGCGTGCAACGGCGCGGTGTCGTGCGCGTAGGCGGCCAGCAGCTCGTCGGCCGTTCGCCGCACGAACGTGAGAAAGTCGAGTTCCGGCGCGATCGTCGTGCGGATCGCGAGGTTGTTCAACACGCAGCCGAGCATGTGCTCGGCCTCCTCCCACCGCCTGTTCACGACCGCCGTCCCGACGGCGAAGTCGCGCTGCCCGGTCAGGAGCCACACGAACGTCTGCCAGGCGGCGAAGCAGAACATGAACGGCGTGACGGCCGCGGAGGCGCTCTGCTCCTTGATCTTCCCGACCAGCTCGGCGGACACCCGGCGGCGCACCTGGGTGCCGGACTGGTCGACCGGCACGTCCGGCCGCGGGGTCAGCGCGAGCGGTGGCACCCCGCGCAGCTGGTCCAGCCAGTACGGCAGGTCTTCGCGAAGCCCGTGCTCGTCCCACAGCTGCCGCTGGCGGCGGGCGAAGTCGCCGCACTGCAACACCGGCTCCGGCAGCTCGACCTCGCCGCCCGTGACCTCGGCGCGGTAGCGCACGAGCAGCTCGTTCAGGAAGACGGAGAACGACCAGCCGTCGTGGGTGAGGTGGTGCTGGCTGTGCACGAGCCACCGCCGCTGGTCGTCCAGCCGGATCAGGCACCAGCGGACCAGCGGCGCCGTCGTGACGTCGAAAGGCCTGCGCACGAACTCCTCGGCGAGCTCGCGGGCCGTGGCCTCGACGCCTTCCGCGGTCATGCCCGTGTCGCGCAGGTCGACGAGGGTCACCGACGGCCGGTTGTCCGGATGGACCACCTGCCGCGGCACGCCGTCGCGGGCGACGAAGGTGGAGCGCAGGACCTCGTGCCGGTCGATGATCCCGGTGAGCGCGGCGCGGAGCGCGGTCTCGTCGAGATCGCCGGTGAAGTGGTAGATCGCCTGGAAGTTGTACACCGGCTCGTCCGGCGCGAACTCGTGCATGAACCACAGCCGCTCCTGCAGGTGCGTCAGCGGGGCGTCGCCGCTGTCCTGGCGGTCCGCGGGAGGCGCGGGAGCGACCGTTCGGTCCTGTGTGGCGAACCAGGCCTCGAAGCCGGCCAGGCTCTCGTGCCGCAGGATGTCGGCCGTGGACACGCTGACACCGCACCGGGACCGCAGCCGGTTCGCCAGCCTCGCGGCCTGCAGCGACGTGCCACCCGCCGCGAGGAACCCGGCCGGTCCGGCGCTCCCGAGCACCTCCAGCCAGGCGTCCCGCACGGCGCTCCTCGTGGCCGGCGCCGGTGGTGCCGGTGGCGTTCCCGTGGCCGTGAACGGCAGAGCGTGCAGCGCGGCGAGATCCACCTTGCCGCGCTCTGTCATCGGCAGCCGGTCCACGAACGCGACGGCGCTCGGCACCATGTGACGGGGCAACCTGGCCCGCAGATACGCGCGGACCTCGTCGGCGGACGGCTGGACCGCCCTCCCCACCACGTACGCGGCGAGCGTGTCGGGGGCGTCGGCACGCGGCGTGATCACGCAGTCGTCGACACCGGGGTGCTCGCACAGCGCGGCCCGCACCTCGGCCGTCTCGACCCGGTGACCGGCGACCTGGACCTGCCCGTCGTCCCGGCCCAGGAACACGAACGCACCCGCGGCGCCGACCCGGACGCGATCACCGGACCGGAACACCCGCCCCGCGCCCGGAACCTCGACGAACCGCGCGGCCGTGAGCTCCGGGTCGCCGAGGTATCCCCGCGCGACGACCGCCCCGCCGATCAGCAGCTCACCCTCCGCACCGGGCACGGCCGGCGTGCCGTCCGCGAGGTGCAGTTCCGCGCCCGTGACGGCAGATCCGATCGGCACGTCCCCGCCGGTGTCGCCCGCGGCGTCGAACTCGTGGTAGCTGACCGCGACCGCGGCCTCGGTCGGCCCGTACCGGTTGAACAACCGGACCTGTGGCAACGCCTCGGTGATGCGGCGGGCCACCGGCACGGGCAGCCGGTCACCACCGCAGATGAGGTAGCGCAGTCCGATGGCGCGGTGAAACACCGGCTCGTCGAGCAGGAGCGGCATGATGGCCGGCGGCAACCTGACCGCCGTGATCTCGTGGTCGACGAGTGCCGTGGCGATCGCGTACGGGTCCAGGTGCTCCCCTTCCGCGAGTGACACCACGGCGGCACCGCCGCCGAGCGGCCAGAAGAAGTCCGTCATGGCGGCGTCGAACGTGTACGGCGCCACCTGGAGCAGCCGATCACCGCGCCCGAGCGGCAGGTGTTCGGCGAGCCAGTCGAGATGGGGCACGAGGTTGCGGTGCTCGACCACGACCCCTTTGGGCGCGCCCGACGACCCGGACGTGTAGATGACGTACGCGGCGGCGTCCGCGCCGATCTCCGGCTGCGCCAGTCGCCCCGCGTCGCCCTCGATCCCGACGAGGCGGAAGCCGTCGTGCGAGAACCGTCCCGCGGTCGCCTCGTGCACGACCACCACGACCGGCCCGCAGTCGGCGAGAATCCGCGCGCGCCGCACCGCCGGCTCGTCCAGTCCGAGCGGCACGAACGCGGCACCGGCCCGCAGCACCCCGAGGATCGCGACGGCCATGTCCGGCCCGCGTTCGAGGAAGAGCGCCACGAGGTCGCCGGCCCGCACCCCCAGGTCGGCGAGCCGCGCGGCCAGATGGGCGGACCGCTCGTCCAGCCGGGCGTACGGCATCGTCTCGCCGGCGCCGATCCACGCCGTGGCGTCCGGTGCCGACAGCGCCTCGTCGAGCACCGTGCCGTGCAACAACCTCGTACGGGCCATGGCTCTCCCCCACCCCTCAACAGCCATTCGAGTTCGATCGGACCACAGCGGAGGGGGTCAGTCATCCTGACGAACGTCAGGGCTCAGGCGCGGCTCCGCGCGCATGACGGCCTGTTCGTCGGGCCGGCGAGCCCTGGCAGTGCTTTGTCAGGTTCGCGGGAGGAGCGATTCGGACTTCGTTCGAAGCTCGACACCGGTGGTCACAGTGCGACAAGTCGGGTGTGGAAAACGGCCGATGAAAACGCTTTCTGATCGCTCCAGCTACCGCCAACAGTGCTCGTAGCGGCGACACCAGTGCGCGGTAGCCGGTGCCTTGGAGTACCAGCCGCCGATGCTCCCGCGCCCGCGTTCGTTCACCTGGCTCTCGTGGATGTTGAACGCCCGCCCGGGCGCCGGCAGCGTGTCGACCGATCCGCCCGGCAGTGCGAGCGAGTCGCCGGGGACCACTCTCAGTTCCGGGCGGTTCGAGTTCGCTCCTCGCCGGGCACAACGCACGTTGACGTCAGCAGGTGAACATGGCACTCAACTGCCCGCACAGGAACCGTGCAGGTGCGCTGGCCCGGTTCGGATTCCGCATCGGCACCGCGTGGACAGCCGCGAACCCCTGCTGACGCGCGGCCTCGGTGAACCTGGGCCAGCGCTGCGGCTTCTGTGCCAGGTCAGCGCACTCGACGGGCTGTCCGGTGTGGTAGCAGTCCGTCGACGCAGCGTTCGGTCAGGGTGTGCAGGAAGTCGATGGCGTCGAACCCCAGCACGAGCGTGTCCGCCAGTTCAACGAAGTTCGAGCGATCCGCCGGTCCAACACGTGACTCACGTCTGCTTCTCATGGTCGGTGTCCGGGGTGAACCTCAGTCTGAGCGCGACCACGTCGGCCGCCACCTCCGACAGACGGACACCGGTGAGATACGCGTGCGCGCGCAGCCTCAGAAACGCCTCACCGAGATCGGCGCCCAGCTGCACCGACGCCATCCCGGTGGCCTGATGCACCACCGCCCAGCGGCCATCCGGCCCGGAATGCGGCAGGTCGGCGACGTCCAGTGCCGCCGACATCGGAGATCGGCCGAGCAACAGCATTGTCACCGCGTCCGCGAACAGCAGCGCGTCCGCGAGCTCGTCCGCTGACAACGGGCCGTCGACGTCCCGGCAGATCTCCAAGGCGCCCAACGCGATCGCCCCGAGCGTCAAGGGGATCACGAAGACCGCTGCCACTCCTGCGGCGACCGCGGCAGGAGCGAACACGGGCCACCGCCTCGCACTCAACCCGCCTGTCAGGTCGGACACGAACACCGGCCGGTTCTGCCGCAAAGCCTCAGGCACGGGCCCCTCACCCAACGTCACCTGCAGCTCGGCCATCTCGTCGCCCGTGGTTCCGACCACCTCGACCGGTTGCGCGGTACCGGCGAGGTAGATCCCCACTCCGACCGCGTTCAGGCCGATCCGGCAGGCAAGGCAGACGTGGCGGACGTCGACGGGCTTCTGGTCGGCCCTGGCGATCTCGTTGATCCCCATGAGTACGTCGAGGTGCCGATTCGTGCCCACGTCGGTCACTCCTCGCCATTGTCATCTCGGACGGGACCTGGCTCTTCACACACCACCGCCACCGATCGCCCGTCGGACCACACGAACCGACCCAGGTGGTGAAAGCGGTCGAGCGCGCAGATCCGGCCCGGGAACCATGTCAGTGTGGCCGCAGCGGTGTGCCAGCGTAGACCGCGATGCGCGCGGCGAGTTCCCGCGCGCCGGCATGAGAGTGGTGGTGCTCCGCTTGCTTGCCGAGTGGGCGGATGCGGTCACGCACGCGTGCCGAGGCCAGGGCCTCGGCGGATGCCAGTGCGCGGAACCCGACGGCGACGCCGTGGTCGAGGTCCCCGGCGAGCAGGTGGTTCATCGACAGCAGGATCAGGCTGAACGCGCGGCTGCGGGCCATGTCGTCGCCGTAGTCGTCGACCGCTTCGGTGAGCAGCGGAATCGCGGTCCGGGTGTGGCGAAGACCCGCGGTGTGGGCCAGGTCGGTGTGGACGGCGCCGATCACGGCCGACCGGTCGGTCCCGGTGAAGAACCTGGCCCAGGTGGGCACGTCGGTGTGGTCGGCGGCCGCGAACTGGGCCTGGCCGCGTTCGAGCTCGGCGAGTGCCCGGTCTTCGTCACCCTTCTTGGCGTGGGTCCACGCCGAGTTCATCGACAGGATGCTGGCCGCGAGCTCGTCGCCCGGCCCGGCTGCCGCGATCATGCCCAGCTCGAAGTAGTCCAAGGCCTCGTCAAGACTCTCGTGGTGCAGGCACACACGTCCGAGCCGATAACAGATGTTGGCGACCAGGCCGCTGTGCCGGCCCCATCCCGCGAGCACCAGCGCTCGAGCGAAGTGCACGCGCGCCTTTCCGGCCAGGCCGACGTCGAAGCAGATCCAACCGGCGAGGTTGTGCAGATCTCCCAGCGCCGCGTGCAACCGTCGTCGCACGTGCTCCGCGGCCGACGCATCGAGCATCAGTCGCCCGTCCTCGATCCGGCTTCGGACCGCGCCGAGACAGGCGTCCCCGCCCTGGCGGTAGTCCATCAGGCGCAAGGCATCCGTGTCCGCTTCCAACGTCTCCACGTCGGGCAGACCGATCGTGCGCGGCGCACGATCGGCACCAGGAGAAGAATCCGGGATCGCCATGGGCGCACTCCTGACAGCGGAACCGGAGAAGCAGGCGCCGCCGGGGTCCAGGGCGGTGGCCGCCCCAGCCGGCGGCAGATCAGCCACAAAGCCGGGAGCGGAAGGACGTGCGTCGACAAAACTCGACCACTCGAACATAGCCGAGCACAGTCGTGACCGCTGCCACCGACGGGTCGGGAGCAGACGGGTGAGCGGATGCGGCCACGGTGACGGGTGCCGCCGGCTGGGGTTGCCGGCGAAGACGTCAGCGCGCTCGTACCGGTTGCTCCGTCCCGCCCGCGTACGCGGGCGGGCGGTATTGCAGTCTTCCACGAGTCGAATCGAGCCTTCGTCATAACTCTTGATCGGCGGTGCACGACTGTCCGACACGCGCACGACATTTTCACCATTGGCATTTGCCGGATTTCCAAGAGAGCTTCCACCTGCGGATGATGTTGACCCGCACCGCACCGGACATTCGGCTGATCAAATCTGAACTGGTGTAGTGTTGATTTTGCCGGGAACACCTCGCACGTGGGCAGTCAAGCTCACGTCGTACTCGGCGACAACTGAAACGGCCATTTTCCGGCCAGGAACGGGAGGCCCGGCATGATGTCGGCATCCCACCTTCCCGTGGCGCCACCGTCCGGCTTCGCCTCCGAGCGGCCTCGGCGTTCGCCACGCGCAGTGCTCGCCGGACTGGACGACGTCCTGTGGCTGGGCTACCACCACCTCGTCGAACGCTGGCGGCGGATCCGCCTCGACGGGCACGTCTCACGGCCTGTGCACACCATCGACCTGACCGCGCTGGACGGACGTCACCGCAGCGTCCCCGTGTGCACCGACCAGGCAGAGGTGCACGTGCTGAGTTTGCGCGGTCCCCTCCCGCACCGGTCGCGTTGATCATTCGCTCAGACCCTCCACAGTGGAGCGACCACTTCCGCCGACCCGAAAGGCCCTCTTCGTGGCCCGCACTTACGGTTTTCTGAGCACATATCCGCCCACGCAGTGTGGTCTCGCCACGTTCACCGCGTCGCTCCTGCGCCATCTGACCGCGGTGACGCCGGGAAGCACGGGCCAGGTGGTCCGCGTTCTCACGGAGCCGGATCACGAGCCGGTCGCGATCGCGGGGACCCCGTGTTCGGCGTGCTGGCCCGGCTGCGGGTCCCGGTGATCATCGTCCTGCACACCGTGCTCACCACGCCCACGCCTGGCCAACGGCAGGTGCTCGAAGAGGTCGTCGGCCATGCCGACGCCGTGGTGACCATGTCCGAGGCCGCGCGGCAGCGGCTCGTGGACGGCTACGCCGTCGAGCGGCCCGATGAGGTCGTCGTCATCCCGCACGGCGCGCTCCCCGTCAACCCTCCCGCCCTCATGCCGTCCGCCGACCGGCCGATGATCCTCACCTGGGGTCTGCTGGGGCGCGGCAAGGGCATCGAGTGGGGTATCTCCGCGTTGGGCGCGCTGCGCGATCTGAAGCCCCGTTATCTCGTGGCGGGCCAGACCCATCCCAAGGTGCTGGCGCACGAGGGCGAGCTCTACCGCGGCAACCTGCGCAACCGCGCGGCCGCGCTCGGTGTCGCGGACCTGGTCGAGTTCGACCCGGCCTACCGCGAGATCGAGGCGCTGGCGGAGCTCGTCGGCCAAGCCGATGTCGTGCTGCTGCCCTACGACTCGTCGGAGCAGGTCACTTCCGGCGTGCTGATCGAGGCCCTGGCCGCCGGCAAACCGGTGGTCGCGACCGAGTTCCCGCACGCCGTCGAACTGCTGGCCGACGGGGCCGGGCTGCTGGTGCCCCACCGCGATCCGGACGCCATCGCCGCGGCGTTGCGGCGGGTGCTGACCGAACCGGGGCTCGTGGCCGGGATGAGCGACCGCTCGGCCAGTCTCGCCCCGACGCTGAACTGGTCCGCCGTCGCCAACCGGTATCGCCGCCTGGCTGAGCGCCTCCTCGCCGGCCGAGTCGTCGTGACCACGTGACCGGCCCGAGTTTCGCCCACCTGATCCGGCTCAGCGACGACACGGGTCTGCACGAGCACGCCGACGGTCCGCTCCCCCGTCGCGAACACGGGTACTGCCTCGACGACGTCGCCCGCGGCCTGGTCGTCCTGTCCCGCGAACCGGAGCTGCCCACCGATCTGGTCGTTCTGGTGGAGCGCTATCTCGCCTTCACCGCGCACGCACAGGCCGACGACGGGCGGTTCCACAACCGGCTCGGCTTCGACCGCCGCTGGCAGGACGAGCCGGGGCTGGGTGACTGGTGGGGACGCGCGTTGTGGGGGCTGGGCACCGCGGCCGCACGTGGCCCGGCGGCCTGGATCCGCACGGCTGCGCTGGACTGCTTCGAGAAGAGCGCCCATCACCGGCCACCGTCGGTGCGCTCGATGGCCTTCGCCGCGCTCGGTGCCGCCGAGGTGCTGGGTGTCGATCCCGGTCACGCCCTCGCGGCCAAGCTGCTCGGTGACATCTCCTCGTACGTCGGGGAACCGGGCGAGACACCGGACTGGCCGTGGCCTGAACACCGGCTCTTCTACGCCAACGCCGCGCTGCCCGAAGCGCTGATCGCCGCGGGCCAGCTCCTCGACGCCCCCCAGGTCCGCGACGACGGTCTGCGGCTGCTGGACTGGCTGCTGACCGTCGAGTCCCGCGAAGCCCACCTCTCGCCCACCCCGGCAGGTGGCTGGCACGTCGGAGAACCCCGCCCGGCGTTCGACCAGCAACCCGTCGAGGTCGCCGCGCTCGCCGACGCCTGTGCTCGCGCCTACCAGGCCACAGGCAACCTGAAGTGGCTCAACGGTCTTCGCCGCACGGTCGCGTGGTTCGACGGTGACAACGACCTCGGCGTGCCCATGCGCGACAAGGAGACCGGGGGCGGCTACGACGGACTGGTGCGCGACGGTGTCAACCGCAACCAGGGCGCCGAGTCGACGCTGGCGCTGATCTCCACTCTGCAGCACGGCCGCACTTCGCTGGGGGGCACCGGATGAACGCCGACGTCACGCGCTCCTCGCTGCGGCTGCGGCCGGACCCGAGCCGCGTCATCACCAAGTTGTTCGTGCCAGGAGAGGAACGGCCAGAACACGAGTCCCGGTCAGCGGCCGTGATCCGGCGGGTGATGGCACTGGACGAGGCGACCGTGTGCGCAGCGCTGGATCGCACGATCCGCATGTTCGCGGGCCGGCATCGGGACGTTCAGGCGACCTTCTCCGACCACTTCGCGAGCGTCAGCCACCGGTTGACCCCGGATGTCGAACTGTCCGAGTCCCGCAGACTGCTGATCGGCGCGTACTTCACCCACGAGTACTCCGTCGAAGGCGCCGCGTTGTGCAACCCCTCCATGGTCGCGCACCCCGATCAGAGCGGGATGGCAGCGGGGCAGTTGAGATTCGCGCTCAGCGTGCGGGGCATCGGTGAGGGCCATCTGTCCTCCATCGGCTTCCGCACGGGTGTGATCGGTCCCGATGCCGCGCTCAGCGTCGACGCACCGCCGACCGTCGTGACCACGGGTCTGCACCGCGAGTCGACGTACGAGAAGAGTCTTTTCCAGGGCAAACTCGCGGAGTTCGGCCACGACGACGAGGTCTCCGCCGTGCTGAACCGGTGGCTGCCCGCGCGGTTCACCCGCGCCGAACTGGATCGAGTGCTGGCCGACCTGCACCCGAGCCTGGTCGCCCGCCAAGAGGCACACCGGACTGTGGAGCTGGTCCGATGGATCGCCGCGTGCAACTACACCTCCGAGTTCCCCGAAGACACCGTCCTCAGCGGACGGGTGCTCTGGCCCACCGGCCCGTCCGAACGCCACGGCATGGAGGACGCCAGGTTCGTGCGCTTCACCGACGATGACGGCGAGCAGACCTACTACGCCACCTACACAGCCTATGACGGTGTCGACGTCGCGCCGCAACTGTTGCAGACCAATGACTTCCGCACCTTTTACGTCACACAGACGACCGGTTCGGCCGCACGCAACAAAGGCATGGCCCTGTTCCCCAGGAAGATCGGAGGCCGGTTCGCCGCGTTGACGCGCGGGGACGGCGAGAGCTCCGCCGTCGTCACGTCCGACGACATCAGGACCTGGAACGGGCCCCAGTCCGTGCAGGTTCCCGGCAGGGACTGGGACCTCGTCCAGGTCGGCAACTGCGGTTCACCCATCGAGACCCCCGAAGGCTGGCTCGTGCTGACCCACGGCGTCGGCCCCATGCGGGTCTACACGATGGGCGCGATCCTGCTCGACCTCGACCACCCCGAACGGGTGCTGGCATCCCTGCCCGAACCGGTGCTGCTGCCCTCCGCCGGCGAACGCGACGGCTACGTGCCCAACGTCGTCTACTCCTGCGGCGCCTTGCTGCACGGGGACACGCTGGTGATTCCCTACGGTGCGAGCGACGCCTCCATCGGGCTGGCCACCGTGTCTCTGCGCGGCCTGATAGCGGACCTGACCGAGGGAAAGTGAGCCGCAGCAGGCCGATGCGTTCGCCGAGCGCACTCACCTCGTAGCGCGATCTCGGTTCACCACTCTACAAAGGACAAGTGAGAAGAAGATGAGCAAAGTGTCAGAGGACGCCGCGGTGATCACCAACCGGCTGAACCTCGCCACCGGGTTCCTCGCGAACGAACGCGGCTGGGTCGTGGAACGCCTGGCCGCACTCGGCTCGCGACTGCGCTCGTTCCGCGACGACCAGGTCGACCTCGAGATCAGCGTGAAGGACCGCGGCGGTGTCGAGCAACACGTCACCTTGGAGTGCTGGATCAACCGCACTCCCCGTCTGCACCTCGTCGCCACCTCGTCCGAGGCGGATCTGCCGGCCGCGCTCAACGAGGTCCGCAACGAGCTGGTCCGGCAGGTCGACGAGGCCAAGACGCGGACCGAACCGCGCAGCAACCGCGCGCTGAGGTCCGTCCCCGCACTGTCTGAGCACGATCAGCCTCGGCGTTCCCAGGACTGAGGCCGGTCCCGTGTGCGGCGGACCGCAGGTGGAACAGCCTCACGGTGACGGCCGCTCGGAGGACTTCGGCGACGGCGTGTCGCCTGGTCAGACTCCGAACGCGCGGACTCAAGGTGGTGTGCCGGTCGGAGTCCGGGGTATTCGATCCGGACGACCCGACGGGAGCGACACCATGCGTGGAGATGTTGAGACCTACTTCGAAGGCGGCCGGTGGAAGAACAAGGTGGAGGGGAACGACCTCGCCTCCAGCTCGCACCTGACCAAGGACGACGCCCGCACGAACGGCCGCGAGATGGCCATCGCGCACGCGGTGGACCACATCGTCCGCGACCGGGACGGCACGATCAGCGAGCACGAGGTCTACCCTCGTGGCCGCGACCCGCACACCCTCCCCCGCTGACCTCCTGGCAGTGCGGTGACGCCGGCCGACGATGCCGTCGGCTTCTAGAGCGGTCAGCAGTTGCCGGTCGGCGAAGTCGACGGATGCGGTGGTTGCCGGATCCGCCGGTGGAGCCTGAACGGCAGCCGGCGCAAGCACACCGTAGGCTGGTCGTGTTGATCCTGATGCGATCACGCAAGACGATGGCCTTGACCTCGCCACGTTCCAGGAGCGGCTGGAAGCATTCCACGTGGTGGAGGAATCCGGTGCCAGATGTCGATGAACCCGCCGTTGTTCGGCGGTGTGACCAAAGGTGCACGAACCTGATCGACCCCATTTGTCCCTGAGAGACGCGCGAGCAACGCTGAGAGCCGCGCTTCACGACAACGAGAACGAACTCGACGCGCTGGCGCGGGTCATTCGCGCGTGCGTGGACGTACTGCCGGTGGACGGCGCCTCCGTCTCGGCGATGAGCGGTCCGCGGGAGCGGGAGACGTTGTACGCCAGCGACAAGATCGCGGCACGGATCGAGGACATCCAGTTCAGCTTGGGTGAGGGCCCGTGCTTCGAGGCGTTCGCGTCCCGCAGGCCCGTGCTGGTTCCCGACCTGCCTCAGGCATCGGTCCAGGAGTGGCCGATGTTCGCGGCGACCGTCAACCCGCTGCCCGTCGGCGCGATCTTCGCGTTTCCCCTGCAGGCGGGCGCGATCGGCATCGGCGCGATCGACCTCTACCGGAGGCGGCCCGGGTGGTTGTCGGCCGAGGAGCTCGCCGTGGCGCTGGAGGTGGTCGACGTCGTGACCGCGGTGCTGCTCGGGGTGCTTCTGGGTGAGGCGAACGGCACTGACGGCTTGCGCGGGGTGCTGTCACCAGGGCGGGAGCAGGTGCACCAAGCGACCGGAATGGTCCTCGCCGCCTTGGGCGTTTCCGCGGAGGAGGCACTGTCCAGGCTGCGGGGCTACGCCTTCGTCGTCGACAGGTCGCTGGACGAGGTGGCCGAGGACATCGTCAGCCGCCGGCTGTCCCCGCTGGAACTGGGCAGGTGAACGCGTGCGAGACGTGGATGGCGACCCGGCCTTGGCAGCACTACCGTCGGAAGAAGAGGAAACAGGAGCTGGTGATGAGCGGTAGCGCACCGTCCAGGGCAGAGCGGGAATCCCGGTTGCTCCACGCGTTCGTCGAGTTGGCGGACACGCTCGTGGACGACTACGACGTGGTGGACGTGCTGCACGGGCTGGTCGAGCACTGCGTCCAGTTGCTGGACGCGACGGCGGCCGGGTTGATGCTGTCCGACCAGCACGGTGGTCTGAGAGTGGTGGCTTACTCGTCGGATCAGACGCAGATGCTCGAACTGTTCCAGCTCCAGGCGAGCGAAGGCCCGTGCCTGGACTGCGTGCACAGTGGTGAGGCGGTGCTGGTCGCGGACCTGTCGACGGAGATCCAGCGCTGGCCGCGGTTCGCGCCACTCGCCATCGCGGAGGGTTTCGCCTCCGTGCACGCGGTGCCGATGAGACTGCGGCGCGAGACCATCGGCACGTTGAACCTGTTCCGCCGTGAAACCGGTCTGCTCAGCGACGAGGACCTCCTGCTCGTGCGGGCCCTGGCGGACACGGCGACGATCGGAATCCTGCAGGAACGTGCCATCCGGCGCAGCGAGGTCGTCACAGAGCAGCTGCAGACGGCGTTGAACAGCCGGGTCGTCATCGAACAGGCCAAAGGTGTGCTGGCGTTCGCCGGAAATCTGGAGATGGAACAGGCGTTCCACGTACTGCGGAACTACGCCCGCAACGGTCGTCGTCGCCTGGCCGAAGTAGCTCGTGAACTCGTCGTCGGAGAGCTGCGCCCGGAGGACCTGCTCGCGCTGCGGCCTCGTCCTGCTGACGTGTGACCCGCCCACCAACCGCGTCGGGGAGAACAAGGCGGCCCTGTCCTCAAGCCCACGCTGTCCGAATGGCTGAAGGCACGCGAGGAGACCGCCCGCCATCTCACGATCGGTGCCTCCAGGACCGTCGACGAGGCCAGCAGGGTGCAGCGACTCGCAGACCTGCTCACGACCCAACGGTCGTGAGCAGGACCAGTACACCGGGCTCATCGCGCTCGGCAGACCGGGTGGCCACTTCCCGTCGTCGAACCGCTCAACGCACCGACGCGGAAAGCCTGCCGCCGTTCCGGTCAGTCGCGGCCGGGTCGCCCGGCCGACGAAGCCGCGTTCGCGTCGAGGTCCGCCACGCGGAGCCGGAACACCTGCAGGTCGAGGCCGAAGTACTTCCCGGTTTCACCGACCCAGTGCATCCCGTTCTTCCGGACGGCCGACGAGGCGCGCGTGTCGCCCGGCCGGACGACGGCGAACACCTCGTACACGTCATGGCCGAACGCCCACCCGGCGAGGGCGTGGGTGGCCTCGGCGGCGTAGCCGTGGCCCCACACGTCAGGCCTCAGCTGCCAGCCGACCTCCAGGTCCTCCCGGCCGGGTGGCAGCGGGAGCAGGTGCGCGCCGCCGATCACCTGACCGTCGGCGTTGCGCTCGACCGCCCAGCGGCCGGCCGGAGCCGGAACGCGCGCGCTCTCAGCGATCCACTGCTGCAGCAACAACCTCATGGCCGCCGCGTCCGGGACCTGGTCCATCTCCGGGCTGAGCCAGCGGGTGACTTCGGCGTGGCCGTAGACCTCCAGCGCGGCCGCGGCGTCCTCGGCACGCCAATCGCGCAGCGTCAACCGGTTGGTGGCCAACACGTTCGTCATCACGGTCATGCGCAGATGCATCCTCGCGTGAGCGCCGACGCCGTGGTCGCCGTGCAGTACCGCTCGCCGAGCGGGTCGTGTTCATGCCATGCGTGAGGACACACCGCACAGCTCGCTTTGTCGTCGGGGGCGGTTCGTGACTCGGGCATGCGGACACTCCGATGGTCGTTGCGGGAAGGGAAGAACGAGACCGTCAGCGCTTGCGCCTGATCGGTGAGCCGGGCATCGGCCCGATGACGGCCGGGCCGGGCGACAACGGCCGCCAGCTCCCGGCGAAATGAGGGCCGTCGGTCAGTCTTTCGCCGCGTGAGGCGGGGAAAGACGCGGTGGGCGATGATGCGGTGGGCGATGACGCAGTGGTGCAGAGCTGATCCGAGTTCATCTCGGCGCTCCCGCCTCCAGCCGAACACGACCGGGCTTCCTGATGCGCCCAAGGCGGCACCAGCTTGAGCGCTGCTGCACGACGTACCCTCGGTAGCTCCATCCTACTCCTCGGCGGGCACCTCCCGCTCAGCGCCACGACGGGGCCAGGTCCTCTTCCGCCTGCACGACCACCGACTCCAACCTCGGACCGCCGAACGTGGTCACCACGGCGACGTCGGCGGCATCGCGACCCCTGCCGATGACAACGCGTCCCTTGCGCAGCTCGTTGTTGCGCGGGTCGAAGGTCCACCAGCGGTCGCCCAGCCAGACCTCCACCCACGCCGCGAAGTCCATCACCGCGTCACCGGGCGGCACGTCCAGGTCCGGCAGGTAGCCGACGACGTACCGAGCGGGAATGTTGAGCGCGCGGCAGAAGGAGATCGCCAGGTGCGCGAAGTCGCGGTCCGACCCGAAACCCGCGGCGTCGACGCCGGCCGGCGTGGACAACGCGGTGGACGTGCCGTACCCGAGGTTCAGCGACTCGTGGACGTGCCGGCAGATCTCCCGCACCCGGCCGTAGCCGGGTGGATGGGCACCGAACCGCGACCACGCCTCGTCGCCCAGCACGTCGGACACGCAGTACCGGCTGGGCAACGTGTACAGCAACACGTCGTCCGGAAGTCCGTCGGGCGGCGTCTCCGGCACGGTCTCGTCCACGTCCTCCGCCCTGTCCGGCACGTCCACCCACGCGCTGAAGTGCACTGTGGACAAACCGACCGGAAGCACGACACGGGTGTTGCGGTTGCCGTACAGGTCGAGGTGGTGCCGCATCGGGACGTCCGGCTTCACGTCCAGGTTCTCCTGGCTCACCCGGACGTCCGCACTCCGCAGCGGCCGCACGAGGAACACCGCAGGTGTGGGAACCTCGGCTCGATACGTGAACGCACAACCGACGCGGAGCAGTCGGGTGCCCCACGTCAGCTGTGCCGCGCCAGTGCCGTAGTGGCGCGAGTTCACCGCACTCGCTCGGGTATGTGGTCCAGCGCGCTCAGCACGCGCACCGCGAGATCCCGTGCGGGCTCGCCTGCGAGCTCGGTCCGGTCGGTCAGCACGTCCTGCACCATCTTGAGCCTGCGCTCATACGCGGACGTGTGCGTGTGCGTCGTCGTGGTCATCGAGCTCCTTGAAACGTCTGTTCGGGTACGCAGCTGCTGCCCGCACCCGCTGAATCCACTGTGGACTCACTCGTCGTGGTGCCGCGGAGCAGGACCTCGACAGCGTCGACGTTCTCCCTCTCGGCAGCGCACATCATGGCGTGGTGGGCGGTGGAAGGTTCGGTGTCCGGCGGGACGAGGAGCAACGTCAGGCGGCGCCGGTCCCCCGCGACGACGTCCACGGTGTGCGCCGGCCTGGACCAGAACCCGCTGAGCCGCACCCGGAGGCCGTCCACTGCGATCTGCCTGGGCGCGGTGTCCCACTCGGTCAGGTTGTAGCTCACCCGCGGGATCTCGCCCAGCCGAACTGCCAGCACCGCGAGCAGCGCGGGCAGTTCGGCGGCGAGGTCCCGGGAACGCGGCCACCAGGCACCGTCGACATACCCCGTGGTGAGCGCCTTCGGCCGCAACCGCAATCGCAGCGGACACCGAGGCTGCTCGCTGGCCGTGACGGCCGGAGGGGCGATGGAAAGGTGAGGAGCCGACGTCATGCCGGGACTCCCGTCTCCGGCCCGAAGAGGACCGGTTCAGGTTTCGCCAAGTGCGACGTGAGCTTGAGTGCCCGCGTGCGAGATGCTCTCGACAAAATTGAGACTACACCATTTCTGCGTGATCAGCAAAATGAGTTCTTGTGCCGCAAAATCACGATCTACCATTTGCCGCGAAATCTCGGGCAGCCGGGGTGCGGCTTCAGGGGCGTGGTAGTCCATGCACTCGACCAGGTCCGCACCCGCCAGGAGCGGAGCGCTCGACACCGCACCCGCCCGGCGCGCGGCCGGATCAGGCTCCGCGGTGGGCTGCCGCCGCGCGCAGTGCCTCCACCGTGCGCGGGACCCCGGTGTGCCTTTCCAGTCGAACGGTGCGGCTCGTTCGATTCGAATACTCGAAACCGCGGGCATCCACCCGTTATTCATGTCCATGAATCAGCCGGTCGGTAACCGGAAGGCGCATCGTCCTCGCGCAATCACGGCGCCCGGTGTTCACGCACGTGAATTTTATTGCCTGTCACGCAATGTTGCGCAATACTCGCTGGGAGCGTTCCCAGTAAGGCTGATTCCGGCCGCCACCACGATCAGCTTGTCGGAATGACATCACCGGTGCAATCAACCGGTGCGGCACGGGCGTCGGCCTGCTTCGAAAGCGCCGGCTCACCACGCTGCCGACGAGCAGGGCCACCCGTTCAACCTTCAAGGACGCAGGAGATGAAATGAAACGATCAGTCGCGTGGCGGATCCCCGCGATCGTGGCCGCGTTGGCCGTCACGACTTCGACCAGCGCGGTGCTGGCGGTGTCACCGGCGTCGGCGGCGGCCGGCGTCGCGACCGGCTACGCGTCCCAGAACGGCGGGACCACCGGCGGCCAGGGCGGGGCGACGGTCCGGGCCACCACGGGAACTCAGATCCACCAGGCCCTGTGCGGCCGGGCGAGCAGCAGCACGCCGATCATCATCGAGGTGTCGGGCACGATCAACCACGGCAACACCGCCAAGGTCTCGGGCAACAGCTGTGAGACCGCGGCCGGCGTGATCGAGCTCAAGCGGATCAGCAACGTCACCATCATCGGTGTCGGCGGCGGGGCCGTCTTCGACCAGTTGGGCATCCACATCCGCGAGTCCCGCAACATCATCATCCGGAACGTGACCGTGCGGAACGTCAAGAAGTCGGGCTCTCCCACGTCGAACGGCGGCGACGCCATCGGGATGGAGAGCAACGTCCGCAACGTCTGGGTCGACCACGTCAACCTCCTGGCGTCGGGCGGTGAGCCGGAAGGCTATGACGGCCTGTTCGACATGAAGAACAACACCCAGTACGTGACCCTGTCCTACAGCACCCTGCGCAACTCCGGTCGCGGCGGGCTGGTCGGGTCCAGCGAGAGCGACCGCTCGAACGGGTTCATCACCTACCACCACAACCTGTACGAGAACATCGACTCCCGGGCGCCGTTGCTGCGAGGCGGCATCGCCCACATGTACAACAACCACTATGTGAGCCTGAACGAGTCCGGCATCAACTCGCGGGCAGGCGCCAAGGCCAAAGTGGACAACAACTACTTCAAGAACTCCCGTGACGTCCTGGGCACCTTCTACACCACCGAGGCCGGCTACTGGCAGGTCAGCGGCAACGTCTTCGACAACGTGACGTGGTCCGCGCCGAGCAGCGATCACAAGCCCGCCGGTCCCGACGTCAAGTCCACCACCTCAGTCTCCGTGCCCTACAGCTTCACCCTCGACCAGGCCGCCTGCGTGCCGAACGTCGTGAGCCGCACTGCGGGCGCCAACACGGGCCTGAAGGAGTCGGACGGCAGCTGCTAGGAGTCCCAGAGGTGCGGTGAACACACCGATCAACTGAAGCCCTTGGCCTGATCTTCCTCTCTGTCGCACGAGGGATGATCAAGCCAAGGGCTTTGCCATTGATCAACAGGGCCATCACCGGGCCTAAGGTGTCACCCGCTCCAGTCGAACACATTCGACGCTATTCTCCACAACCTCGAATTGATCGACCGAAAGGACCATCCGATCAGCGCCGGAAAGCGATCGAAAAGGCCACGTATGTGAACCGGTTCGCATACGTGATGCGACGTTGACACGCCGGAAACACAGGTCTTATGGTCCGAATCAGGAAAGCGGTTTTCCAACGCCGCCGCCACGCAGGCCGTATTCGCGAAAGGACCACCCAAATGCGGACGCACGTCGGGTACGAACGCGCCCTCGCACGGGTCGCGGTGGTGGTGGCCGTCGTGGCCGCCACGATCGCGGCACCGCCCGCCACCGCGGCCGGGCCTGCCGCCGACGGGTTCGCCGGGGTGACCGCGCTGGGCCAGGTCGGAACCACCGGCGGGGCGGGGGGCGCGGTGGTCACGGCGACGACGACCGCGCAGTTCCTGGACTACATCGCTCGGCCAGAGCCACTGGTGGTGCAGGTCCGCGGCACGATCACGCTGTCCACCGGCACCAGCGACGGGATGCACGACGTCGCTTCCGACAAGACGATCGTCGGCCTCGGCGCGGACGCCCGGCTGGTCGGCGGCGGGCTGAACATCGGGCTCCCGGTGGACGACGACGTGGTCTCGCCGCCCGCGAACGCGGTGCACAACGTGATCATCCGGAACCTGTCGATCACCGGCGCCACCGATGACCTGATCAACGTGCAGATGTTCAGCCACCACATCTGGATCGACCACAACGACTTCTCCAACGGTGACGACGGCGCCGTCGACATCAAACGCGGGTCCGATTTCATCACCGTTTCCTGGAACAGGTTCCACGACCACGACAAGACGTTGTTGCTCGGGCACGACGACGACAACTCGGCGCAGGACGTGGGGCGTCTCAGGGTGACCTACCACCACAACTACTTCGACGGTTCCGATCAACGCAACCCGCGAGTCCGCTTCGGCGAGTCGGTGCACGTCTACAACAACTACTACCGGGACAACAGTTACGGCGTCGCGTCGGCGATGAACGCGGGCGTGGTGCTGGAGGGCAACTACTTCTTCAGCGTCAACAACCCCGGCCGGGTCGACTTCAGCGGTGATCTCGGCCGGATGGTCGCCAGGGACAACGTGCTCGTCGAGTGCAACCACGAGATCGAGGTGCGCGGGACCGTCGTCGAGCCGCGCACCTACTACGCCTACACACCGCACCGGGCCGCCGAGGTCCCGACTGTCGTGCCCGCCGGTGCGGGTGTCGGCCGAGTCTGAGGAGGACGGGCACATGAGCCCCATCAACCGACGTCGGCTGCTCGCGGGCGCGGCGCTGACCGCCTTCGCCGCCACCGCGTCACGCGCCGCGTGGGCCGACCTGGCCGCCGACGCCGTGGCCGACGGCTTCGCGGGCGTGACCGCGCTGGGCCAGAACGGGACGACCGGCGGCGCGGGCGGCCAAGCCGTCACCGTGACGACCGCGGAGGCGCTGCGGGACTACGTCGGGCGCAAGGAGCCCTGCGTCATCTCGGTGTCCGGCCGCATCGAGGTCGACGACATGCTGACCGTCGTCGCGAACAAGACGATCCTCGGGATCGGCTCCACCGCCGAGATCACCGGCGGCGGGCTGCAGCTGGGCTCGACCACCCGCCCCGGCAACAACGTGATCATCCGCAACCTGCGCTTCACCGGCGCCTCGGACGACTCCATCAGCGTCACCAACTCCGCGCACCACGTGTGGATCGACCACTGCGACCTGTCGCGCGGCTTCGACGGCCTGCTCGACATCAAGCGGCAGTCCGACTACGTCACGGTGTCGTGGAACCACTTCCACGACCACAGCAAGGCCGCGCTGCTGGGCCACTCCGACACCTACACCGCCGACCGCGGCAAGCTGCGCGTCACCTACCACCACAACTTCTTCGACCGCACCGACCAGCGGCACCCGCGCGTGCGGTTCGGCGAGCCCGTGCACGTCTACAACAACTACTACCGCGGCAACTCCCTCTACGGCGTCGCGTCCACAGAGGACGCCGGGGTGCTGGTCGAGGCCAACTACTTCGAGAACGTCGCCCGCCCGGTCCTGTCCGGCTACGACAAGAGCGGACCCGGCCGCGTGGTGGAGCGCGGCAACGTCTACGTCGGCTCCGGTGTCCCGCAGACCCTCGGCACCGTCGTCGAACCCCGCACCTACTACGCCTACTCGCTCGACAACGCCGCCGACGTACCAGCGCTCGTCACCGCGGGCGCGGGCGTCGGCCGAGTCCAACGGAGGACTTCATGAGGAGGACAAGCGCTCTCGCGCTCGCCGCGGTGCTCGTCGGCGGTGCCACGTCGGTGGCCGGCGCGCCCGCGTCCGCCGCCGAGGCAGCACCCGTCGGGTTCGCCTCGGTGACGGCGCTCGGCCAGAACGGGACCACCGGCGGCGCCGGAGGGCCGGAGGTCACGGTTTCGACTGCGGCCGACTTCACCGCCGCCATCAAGGCCGACGGACCGCGCGTGGTCCGCGTGCAGGGCATGATCACGTTGGCGCCGGGCATGTACGACGTCTCCTCGGACAAGACGGTCATCGGCGTCGGCGCGAGCTCCGGCATCACCGGCGGCGGCCTGAACATCGGCCTGCCGGTCAGCTCGGTGACCGCTCCCCCGGCGAACGCCGTGCACAACGTGATCATCCGCAACCTGGTGTTCCGCAACGCCAGCGACGACTCGATCAACGTGCAGATGTTCTCCCACCACGTCTGGATCGACCACAACGACCTGTCCGCGGGCAAGGACGGCCTGATCGACATCAAGCGCGGGTCCAGCTACGTGACCGTGTCGTGGAACCACACCCACCACCACACCAAGAACATGCTGCTCGGTCACGACGACAGCAACGCCGCACAGGACACCGGGTACCTCAAGGTGACCTACCACCACAACTTCTTCGACCGGACGCCGCAGCGCAACCCGCGCACCCGTTTCGGCAACCCGGTGCACGTGTTCAACAACTACTTCGTCGCCAACAGCGACACAGGCGTCGCCTGCCAGAACAAGTCCGGCTGCTGGGTCGAGGGCAACTACTTCGAGAACGTCGAGGAGCCGATGACGAACAGCTACTCGGGCCCGAAGGGCAGCATCGTCGAGCGGAACAACGTCTACGTCAACAGCGGCAAACCGGTGGTGGGCGGCAGCGTGGAGGACCCGCGCGGCTACTACCCCTACACGCTGGACACGCCGGCGAACGTCAAAGCGCTGGTGACCCAGGGTGCGGGAACCGGCAAGATCTGAGCCCGCCGACGTGCGGGCGGGCCCACAGCCGCCCGCACGTCGACGGCACGGGTCGTCGAACACCGGTCGCCGGTGCGAACGACGGACCCGGCTTGTCGTGACGACCTACCTGGCGGGCCTGGCACGGGTGGCCGCAAGGTGAGTTCCAGCCCTCTGTCGAGCCGAGTCCGCCAAGTAGCGTTCGATGATCGGCCTCTCGGGCACGAACAAGTCCTCGGGCAGCGAATCGAGCGGGAAGAACTCCGCCGTGCTCACCTCCACCTGGTCGATGTGCAGCTCGCCGCTGGACACCACCGCCGTGTAGGCCGCGGTCACGTTGTGCACCTCGTCTCCGTTCGGACACACGGCGAAGTACTCCGGGCCCGAGAACACGTCGAGCAACGCCATCGAACCCACTTCCAGACCGGTCTCCTCGCGGACCTCGCGGACGCCCGTCTCCGCGAGCGTCTCCCCCGGTTCCATGAAGCCGCCCGGGAGGCCCCAGGTCCCGCACTCCGCGCGCCTCACCAGGAGCAGCCTGCCTTCCTCGTCGCTCACCAGGACCGAGGTGCCGGGGAGGAGCAGCGGCATGGTTCCGACGAGTGCGCGCAGCTTCGCGATGTAGTCGATCATCGTGAACTCTCCTCGTGGTCCAGCTCGGCGCCACGCAGGGCGGCGGAGCTGAAAGCGGTGAACGCCGCGGTCAGGACCAGCGTGCCGCAGCCGACGAACACCGCGGTGACACCCAGTGCGGCCGCGGCCGCGCCGGTCAACGGGTAGAGCAACGGTGTGAGGCCGACGGTGGCCAGTGCCAGCACCGACGCCGTCCGGCCCAGGTAGGCCGGGTCGCAGTGGGCTTGACCGAGAGTGGCGGCGAGAGTGCTCGCGACGCCGACCACCGCTCCGACGGCGGCCGCCAGCGCTGTCACGGTCACGAGGTCTGCCACGCACACCATGCCGATGATCGCGATGCCGCCGGCGGTCAGCAACGCGGGCATGACCAGTCCTGGTCGGGGTGGGCGCAAGCCCGCGGCCAAGGCCAGCGCGGCCAGCCCTCCTCCGGCGGCGAACCCGCCGACGATCCACCCCATGCCGGTGGGCCCCCAGCCTCGTTGCTCCACCAGCAGCACCACGCCGATCACCAGCGGGCCGGCGAAGCTCAGCTCGCTGATCCCGATCACGAGCGTGAGCGGTGCGAGCACGCGATGTCCGCGCAGATAGCGAACGCCGGCGCGGAGGTCGCGCCAGTGCGACCTCTCCGGCCGGGTCACCACCCGAGGGTGCGTGCGCACGACCAGCAACAGCGCCAACGACACCAGGAACAGCGCCCCGGCACCACCGAACGCTGCTGCCTCGCCGTTGTGCGCCAGGGCAATGCCGCCCACCAACGGCCCGGCCAGGTTGCCCGCGCGCAGTGCCAGTCCGCGCAGTCCCTGGATGCGATCGAGCCCGTCCGGAGTGGTGATCAGGGCGGGCAACGCGCTGACCGCAGGCAGGTAGAGGGCGTCGAGCACACCGAAGACGAAAGCCAGCGGCACCAGCAGCCACAGTTGCGGGGCCGTGATCGTCATGATCGCGGCGGCGGCGAGGACGAGGACACCGCGGCTCATGTCCATGCCGATCGCCACGCGGTGTGCGCCTAGGCGGTCGGCCAGCACACCACCACCGAGCAGCAGCACGGCCCGCGGCAGTGCGCCGGCCGCGGTGACGATCCCGACGGCCTCTGGTCCTCCGGCACGTGCCGCCGTCCACGACAGTGCCAGGAAGAACACGCTGTCGCCGGTGACGGACGAGGCGTACGCGGCTGCCCATCTCAGCGCGTTGCCGCGGGCGGACGTGCGCATCACGCGGTCAGGGCGGCGACCGCCGGGCCGTGCGCGTGGACGCGGCGGATCGCCGAGCAGACCTCGTCCACCGACTCGTCGTCGAGGTGCGAGGACAGCGGAAGAGCGACGATCCGGGACGCGAGCGAGTCGGTGCGGGGCAGGACGGCATCCGACCGGTAGGCGCGCTGACGGTGCACGGGCGGGTCGAAGTAGGTGCGCGTGGAGATGTTCTCGCTGTGCAACGCCTTCACGAGCCCGTCGCGATCCACCCCGAACGCCTGCTCGTCGATGGTCACGCAGAAGTCCTTGTAGGTGCTGCGGCTGCGGCCGGGAATCCGCTGGAACCCGACCCCGCCGACACCTGCGAGCCCCTTCAGGTAACGCTCTGCCAGCTCGCGCCGCCGGATCACCCTGGCCGGCACGTGCGGCAGGTTGTGCCGGGCCAGGGCCGCGGACATCTCCGGCAGCCGCGCGCTCAGGCCGGCGAACCGGCTGTCGTAGTCGCCGGGGTTGGCGTACTCACGCCCGATCCGCAGCTCCCGTGCGAGCTCGTCGTCGTCGGTCGTCACCAGGCCGCCCTCTCCGGCGGTGAGCAGCTTGGTCGGGCTGAGGCTGAACACCTCGGCGAGTCCCTTCGACCCGATCATCGTGCTGTCCGGGTAGGCGCCGCCGAAGCCGTGCGCCGCGTCGGCGACGAGCGGAACACCGCGCGAGGAGGCCAGAGCGGACAACGCCTCCATGTCGCAGGGAGCACCGAACGTGTGCACGGCCATGATCGCCGCCGTGCGCTCGCCCATCGCGGCTGCCACGGCGGCCGGGTCGAGGGTGAAGGTGTCGGGATCGATGTCCACGAACACCGGGGCGAGCCCGTTCCACGCCACGGCGTGCGCGCTGGCCATGAAGGTGAACGAGGGCAGGACGACCTCGCCGCGCAGGCCGAGACACCGCAGCACGAGCATGAGTCCGCTGGTGCAGCTTGACGTGGCCACCGCGTGCTCGACGCCGAGGAACGCGGCCGCCTCGCGTTCGAAAGCGCTGACGTGGCGGCCGTTGGTCAGCGATCCGGAGGCCACGATCTCCGCGAGATCGGCGTGCAGCCGCGCGTCGGCGGACACCGTGGCCCTGGTGATCGGCAGCTCGCGGGAACGGACGGGGACGCCGCCCAGGATGGCGGGGAGGTCTGGCACGGTGGTGGCTCCTTCTGCGGGGTTGTCAGCGGTAGGCGGGAAAGCGGCGCGGCACGTGCGCCTCGAGCCGCTCCCGCTCGTGAAAGGCGTGGCGAAGCCGGACGAGCTCGGCGTAGGCGGCCTCGTCGTAGACCTTGGAACCGGTCGAGTAGGACCGGCGGCCCCCTGGCGCGAACCGGAGCTTGTACTCCAGCAGCGCGTCGTCGGGCCGGTTGCCGCCTCCCAGGACGAACTCCTGCCAGGGGCCGCGGACCAGCCAGTCGCAGACAGCCCCCTTGCAGAGCTCGTTCGCGTGCGAGCGCCTGCCCGGGCCGGTGGAGCCGGCGAGATAGGAGTAGGCCCTGGTGGTACCGAGCAGGACCACCTCGCCGGACAGTGGTTCACCGGAGGCGTCGCGCACCACGAACAGCCTCGCCAAGTTGCCCAGCAGACCGTGCAGCCGGACGAAGAACGCATCGGTGAAGTAGTAGCTCCCGGTGGCCCGCCGCCGATCCATCGTGGCGCGGTAGATCTCCCGGAACGCCTGCCACGCCGCCTCGTCGTGCTCGACCGCCACGGTCAGCCCTGCTCGCCCGGCCTGGCGGATGTTGCGCCGGACGCTGCTGCTGAACGACTGGTCGCGGAGCGCGCGGTAACGAGCCAGGTCGACCACGGCGCTGTCACACGCGGGCTGCTCGGACCAGCCGCTCATCGGCAGCACCTCGTCACGCTGCAAGAAGATCCGGGCGTCGGCGCACACCACGCGGTGGTCGTGCGCCCAGCTGTCGAACCTCTTCCAGAAGAGATCGGGGTCGACTCCCGGCCCGGTGACGAACGCCCCGCCGTAGCCGTAGGGCACTGCCACGTCGCGCCGGTTCTCGCCCGGCTCGGTCCAGTGCTCCGCCTCCAGGTCCCTGAGCAGGAACGGGAAGATCGCCCCCGAGTCCACGGCGGCCAGCGGACGCACTCCCCTCGCCGCGAACATCGCGACGAAGTCGGGGTGGGCGAACGGTTCCCGCGTGGGCAGCGCGCGCCAGGCCTCCAGCCAGCGGGCACGGTCCGTCTCGGCGTGCAACACCAGGCTCACGCGACCAGCTCCGGGCTCGCGGCGATCCGGTCGACGGGCAGTTCCGGCGCGGCGGCCATCCCGTCGAGCACCTGTGTCACGCACGAGGCGATCCGCTCGGCCGTGTCCGCGTCGAACAGATCGGTCGCGTAGTCGAGGACGCCGGTGATCACGCCACCGGCGTCGGTGAGGTCGAGGGTCAGGTCGAACTTCGCCGGTCGTGCCTCGATCCGCAGCGGTGCCACGTCGGTGCCGGCCAGCTCGAGCGGTGCGGCCGGTGCGCCGTCGAACGTGAGCATCACCTGGAACAACGGGTTGCGCGCGGCGGACCGTCGCGGTCCGACAGCGGCCACCACCCGGTCGAACGGCAGGTCTTGGTGAGCGAAGGCAGCGAGGTCCACCTCTCGGACGGACGCCAGGAGGTCGCGCACCGACGCGGAGCCGTCGACACGGGTGCGCAGCACGACCGTGTTGACGAAGCAGCCGACCAGATCCGCGGTCACCCCGTCCGGCCGCCCGGAAACCGGGGTGCCGATCGGGATGTCGTCACCGGCGCCCAGCCGGCGCAGCGCGATTCCCAGCCCCGCCTGGAGCACCATGAACAGCGTGGTGTTCGTCTGCCGCGCCAGCGCCGTCAGCCCGGCGCGCTGCTCACGCGTGAACGTGACCGGGACGTATCCGCCGAGCTGTGACGGGACGTCCGGGCGGCGGCGATCGGCCGGCAGCGAGAGCTGGTCGGGCGCACCCGCCAGTGCGGTGGCCCAGTAGTCCGCCTGCCGCTCCGCCAGCCCGGCGTCGAGGACCTCCCGCTGCCACACCGCGTAGTCGCCGTAGTCGACCGCCAGAGGACTCCAGTCCGGGGTGCGGCCCGCGGTCCTGGCGGCGTAGGCCTGCGCGAGCTCGCGGTGCAGTGGCCGGTAGGACCAGCCGTCGCCCGCGATGTGGTGCAGGGCCAGGAGCAGCACGTGGTCGTCCGGCCCGAGCCGGAACAGCGTGGCGCGGAACGGTGCGTCGGCGTCGAGGCGGAACGGCTGGGCAGCGGCACGGGCGATGTCCTCGGCAACGCTGTCTTCCGTGGACTCGACCTCCTCCACCGGCCACCGCTCCACCGGGTCGAGCACCAGCGGTTCGGGTCGCGCGCGGCCGGTGAAGGCGGTGCGCAGCACCTCGTGCCGACGGGTCAGGTCCCCCAGCGCGAGGCCCAGTGCGGCGCGGTCGAGCGGCCCGCTCACTCTGTGTGCGTCCGCGAGGTTGTACGCAGCGTTCAGCCCGTGCAGCCGCGTCAGGTACCAGAGCCGGTGTTGCGCGTGCGACACCTCTGGACCGGCCGGGCGTGGTCTCGGCCGCAGCGCCGGCAGGTCGGTGGCGGGACTGAGCCGCCGGGCCAGCTTCGCCGCCGTACCGCACCGCAGCACGTCCCCGAGCGAGATCGTGAGACCGAGGACCGTCCGCACGCGGTACACCAGCAGCTGCGCGGTGAGCGAGGAGCCGCCGAGCGCGATGAGATCGTCGTCCGGGCGCACCCGCGGCACGTCGAGCAGTTCGGCCATGAACTCGCAGAGCAGCTGTTCCGGCACCGAGCGACCAGCGGAACCGGCGGCCGGTGCGGAGGAGTGCGGTGCCGGCAGCGCACGGCGGTCCAGCTTGCCGTTGGGGGTGAGCGGCAGGGCGTCGACGACGACCAGGACCGCGGGAACCATGTAGCGCGGCAGTGAGCGGGCCACGTGGGCGGTGACGTCGTCCAGATCCGGAAGGTCCTCGCCGACGGGAACCAGGTAGCCGACGAGGCGCGGCTCGCCCGACGAGTCGACGGTCGTGGCGGCTTGCCGGACAGCCGGGTGCGCGGTCAGCACGGCGTCCACCTCGGACAGTTCGATCCGGTGGCCGCGCACCTTCACCTGACCGTCGGCCCGCCCCAGGAACTCCAGCTCGCCGTCCAGCCGGAACACCGCGAGGTCACCGGTCCGGTACATCCGGCTGCCGTCGGGTCCGAAGGGGTCGGCGACGAAGCGGTGCGCGGTTTCGGCGGGCCGCCCGAGGTAGCCCCGTGCGAGACCGGCGCCCGCGATGTACAGCTCGCCGACGCAGCCCGCCGGCAGGACGCGCAGCCTGGCGTCGAGCACGTAGAGCCGGGTGGAGGGAATCGGCCTGCCGACCGGCAGCGCGCCGTCGGGCACCGGGTCGCCCGGCCTCAGCTGGAAGGTGCAGCAGCCGACAGTGGCCTCGGTCGGTCCGTACTCGTTCGTGACCACGGCGTCCGGGTTGCCGTCGCGCCACGACTTCAGAGCCGCGCCGAGCAGTTGCTCGCCGCCGATCACCAGATCCCGCGTGGGTGACGCGGACGCCGGCAGCTCGGTGAGCAGGGTCAGGTGCGCCGGTGTGATCTTGAGGAACTCCGGTGCGGGCCGCGGCTCGTCCAGCGCTCCCAGGTGCACGCGGCCACCGCAGGTCAGCGGGGCGAGCAGCGCGGTGACGGTCAGGTCGAACCCGACCGGCGAGTGCGCGGTGGCGGTGCCGCGAGTGCCGGGGTAGGCGGTCGTCGCGTAGTCGAGGTACGCGCACACGGACCGGTGTTCCACGGCGACGCCCTTCGGACGGCCGGTGGACCCCGAGGTGTAGATGACGTAGGCGAGGTCTGCCGGGCTCGCGGACGACCCGAGCAGCTCACCGGAGAAGGCCGGAAGCGCGTCCACGACACCCGGATCGAGCAGGAGCAGCTCCGGAACACCCCGCAACGCCTCGGAAACCGGCGTGGGCACACCGTCCCCGGTCACCGCGACCGCGACTCCCGAGTCGGTCAGAACCTGCCGGATCCGTTCGGCCGGGAGGTCCACGTCCACCGGCAGGTAGGCGGCTCCGGCCTTCCAGATCCCGAGCAGCGCGACGAGCAGTTCGGGCTCCCGGTGCATGGCCACGGCGACCAGGTCCCCGGCGCGGACTCCGCGTCGTCGCAGCAGCACGGCCATCCCGTCGGAGGCCCGGTCCAGCTCGCGGTAGGTCATCGTGCGTTCGCCGTGGCTGACCGCGATCGCGCAAGGGGTGCGGGCGGTCTGGTCCGAGATCAGGTCGTGCACGCGGCGCGGTGTCACCGGGCGGATCGGGCCCTGGCACAGCTCGGCCAACGCGGCCGCCCGCTCGCCGTCACCGAACACGTCGGCTTCGCCGACCGGGGTGTCGGGGGTGATCGAGGGCAGCACCGCGAGCCACCTCAGGAACCGCCTGAGGTGCGTGGCGACCTCCTCCTCGCTGTGCACGACGGGGTTGGCGCTCAGCTCCACCTCGATGCCGTTGCCGTCCATCCTGTCGTCGAACGAGAACGCCAGCCCCTCGATCGGTCCCAGGGCGAGGTTCCTGCCGACGGACCGGTGCCCGTCGAAGGAGAAGCCGGCGTCGAACCGGAGAACGTTCACCATCGAGCCGAAGTGGGGTCGTGCTCCCCCGGACGCCAGGTGCCGGTGGCTGTCGCGGTAGCGGTGGCGGCGTTGTGCCTGGGACGTCTCAGTGCGCACCTGCTCGGCGAGCCCGAGAATCGTGGTCCCGGCGTTCACCGTCAGCCGGACCGGCAGGATGTTCGACATGGGTGCGGTGACCGCGCGCAACGCCGTGGTGGCGCGGGCCGACAGCACGAAGCTCAGCCCGATGTCGTCCGCTCCGGTCACCGCGTGCTGGTACGCCGCCACCGCCGTGGTGAGCAGCTGCGGCACGGACAGCCCGAACGGTGTGCCGTGCCGGCGCAGCACGGCCACCGCAGCTTCCGGCAGGCGATGAGCACGCCGGACGGGGGGCAGCGTCGTGGCCGCCGAGCGGAACCGGGTGCATTCCGGCCAGTTCGCGAGCCGGGCCCGCCAGTGTTCGTCGTCGGCGGCACGGCCGCCGATGGCGTACCGCCGGTCGTCCTCCAGCGCCCGTTGCACCGGAGCGAACGGTGTGTCGCCGATCGGCTCGCCGCGCACCAGGGCGGTGTAGACCTCCGCGATGCGGCGGCCGATGAAGTGACCGGAGAACGCGTCCACCACGATGTGGTGGTAGCGGCGGTACCAGAGGTGGTGGTCCCGCGAGAGCGTCAGCAGCGCACTGGTCTGCAGCGGGCCGTGCCGCAGGTCGAACGTCCGGCTCAGGTCGTCCGCCATCCACCGGTCGGCTTCCGCTCGCGGATCAGCCGCCTCGGTGAGGTCGACGTGGTGGAACACCCAGGGCGCGGTGCAGCGCGTCTGGCGCGGCACACCGTCCAGGTCGGTCACGAACCGCATGTTCACCGTGTCGGCTTCGGCCGCGGCCTGCCGTGCGGCTCGTTCGAGCAGCTCCGGCACCAGCGGCCCGCGGATCTCGTGGTAGTCGGCGAGGTTGTACTGAGGACTGTCCGGGTTCAGCTGCTGGGCGAGCCAGATCTCCAGCTGCGCCGAGGTCAGGTCGAGGGTCACCGCGGGCCTCCTTGGGTGTGCAGCGGGGATTGCGTCCAGATCGGCGGGTGGCGGTCACGCCACGGCCGGGCCGACTCCAGTTGCGCGGCCAGCGCGACCAGCACGTGCTCGGCCGCCGGGCGACCGGCCAGCATCACGCCGATCGGCAGGCCCTGTGCCGTCCACCGCAGCGGCAGGGTGATCGCGGGCTGTCCGGACACGTTGTGGGGGAAGGTGAACGGGGAGAACTCGATCTGGCGTCGCAGGTTCGCCGCCGGGTCGCCGGCCGAGGTGAACCAGCCGACCGGCCGCGGCGGCTGGGCCAGCGTCGGGGTGAGCAACGCGTCGTAGCCGCCGGCCCGGACCACCGCTGTGCGCGCCAGCTTCCGCAGCGCCCGCAACGAGGTGACGAACTCGACGGCCGAGACCTCCGTCCCCCGCTCTCGCAACCACCGCGTGAGCGGCGTCAGCTCGGCGGTCTGCCGATCGTCGAGCGCGAGGGCGGCCGGGCCGACGCAGAGGACCGTCTCGAAGTGGTGCACGATCTCCGCCGGGAACGGCGACTCGACGTCCTCGACCTCGTGCCCGAGCCCGGTGAGCAGCGCGGTGGCGTCGTCCCACGCCGTCAGGCACTCCTCGTGGACGGGCAGGGCCGGGTCGGCAGGGGTGCGGTACCTGCCGATGCGGAGCTTGCCCGGTGGCCGGCGGGCATGGCCGAGGTAGGTCTCCCCCGGCGGCAGCGGTGGTGCGGTGAACAGTTCGCCCGGCATCGGCACGGCCATCGCGTCCAGCATCGCGGCGGCGTCCGCGACGGTCCGCGCGATCGGGCCGTTGGCCACCATTCCTGTCGTCTCGCCGCCACCAGGACCGTTGGCGATCCTGCCGCGCGACGCCTTGAGGCCCACGACGCCGCACACGCTGCCCGGCACCCGGATGGAGCCTCCGCCGTCGTTGCCCTGCGCGATCGGCACCAGGCCCGCGGCCACGGCGGCCGCCGCGCCACCGCTGGAGCCTCCCGCCGAGCAGGTCAGGTTCCACGGAGTGCGTGCGGGTGGCGCGACCCCGCTCTCGGTGTAGAACGGCACGCCGAACTCGGGGACGTTGGTCTTGCCGAGGCTGATGGTTCCGGCGTCCCGCAGCAGCGTCACCACGTGGTCGTCGTGCTCGGACACGACGCCCGCGACCGCACGGGACCCCGACGACATGGGCACGCCCGCCACGTTGTTCAGGTCCTTGATCGCGGTCGGTACCCCGAAGAGAGGCGGGAACTGCCCGCCGTGGCGCAACAGCGCCTCGGCGGCCACGGCCTGGCCGCGCGCCAGGTCGGCGGTCACGGTGACGAACGCACCGAGCGCCGGGTTGTGCTGCCGGATCCGTTGCAGGCAGTGGTCGACGAGCTCGACCACGCCCACCTCCCCCGTGCGGACGGCCGCGGCCTGTTCGAGCGCGGTGAGGTCGTGCAGTTCCGCCATGGTTCCCGCTTCCGTCGTCGAGGTGGCTACAGCTGGATCCGCACGACGGTCGCGTCGTCGCTGATCTTCGTGCGGCGCCGGCCGGGTTCCGGGTGGGCCCGCTCGTGCGTGCGCAGCCTGGTGATCAGCTCGTCGACGCCGTGCTCCGTCACAAGTCGATGAACGCCCGCCCAGTCGGTCAGTCCGAACAGGTCGGCGTACCGCGTGGCGCCGTCGGTCATGGCCAGCAGGCCGCGGGCCGAGTCCCTCGCCACCGCACCCGTCACCCCTTGGCGGGCCGCGTGCGGGTCCGCCGCCGCCGTCCAGTACCCGCCTGGCGCGTTGCGCAGGGCGCGGTAGCGGTCCCAGGCTTCGCGCGCCTCGCCCGACCCGGCGGGCAGGTGGCCGTAGCGGTGCAGGAACTCCTGGGCGAGCCGCTCACCGCGGTCGTCGGTGATGACGAGCAGACCCGCGGGCCGGTCCACGAGCAGCGTCACGTCGCCCAGGACGAAGTAGTCGACGGAGGTGGGCCCGCACCTCACCACCAGCAAGGTCGCTTGCGGCGTCGCCCGGTTGCCGAGGTCGCACCGCCCGCCGTCGCGCCGGTGCTCGCGAGCCGTCTCGGTGATGGCCGCGGCCACGCAGTCGCCCAGTGGCGCGCCGGGGCTGCCGGACAGCCTCCGCATGAGCGCCGAACCGAGCGTCCGGACGAACCATCCGACGCCGTGAGCGCACCCGTCGTCGTCGGCCTGCGGGGTGACGCCGTCGAGCAGAACGCACACCTCCGGTGACAGCACCACGAAGTCGTCGTTCGGCACGCCCGCGTCACCCGGTTCGGACATCACATCTGCCCTCACGGGTCGCTGCCCTCGATCGCCCTGGCGAACTCCGCCACGGTCGGGGCCTCGAACAGCACGGCGATCGGCAGGTCGACACCGAGCTCCCGCCACACCTGGTCGACGAGCTCCGGGACCAGCAGGGAGTGACCGCCCAGCGCGAAGAAGTTGTCGGTCGCGCCGACCCGGTCGACCCCGAGCAACGACGACCAGATCGACGCCACCGCGTTCTCGACCGGGCCCTGCGGCGCGGAGCCGGCGACGTCTCCCACCGCCGCCGCCGACTCCGCCACCGCCCGCCGGTCCAGCTTGCCGCTCGCCGTGACCGGCAGGGCGTCCAGCTGGACGAAGACCGCCGGCACCATGGCCTCTGGCAGCCGTTCGGCCAGGTGCGCCCGCAGGTCCTGATCCACGAGCGCAGCGCAGGACTCCGCGACCCAGCAGGCCACCAGACGCGGTCCCGCCGCCGGGGTGTCCGCGACCGCCACGGCGGCCTGGGCCACACCGGGACAGGCCTCCAGCGTGTTCTCGATCTCCCCGAGCTCGATCCGCTGGCCGCGGATCTTGACCTGCCCGTCGACGCGGCCGACGAACACGAGCAGGCCGTCGCCGTCCCGCCGGACCAGGTCGCCGGTCCGGTACATGCGCTCACCGGGCCCGCCGAAGGGGTCGGCGACGAAGCGCTCCGCGGTGAGGTCCGGCCGCCCGAGGTAGCCGTGCGCGAGTTGAACGCCCGCCAGGTACAGCTCGCCCTCGGACTCCCCCGTGACGTGGCCGAGCCGGTCGTCCAGCACGTAGGTGCGGCACCCCGGCACCGCGGTCCCGATCGGCACCACCGCGCCAGGCGGTTCGCCGGGGCAGTCGAACGCCGTGACGTCGATGGCCGCCTCGGTCGGGCCGTACAGGTTGTGCACCGGCACGTCCGTGTCCGCACGCAGGCGTTTGACCAGATCGGCGGGCAACACCTCCCCGCTGCAGAACACCCGCCGCAGCGCCGTCAGGCCGGCGAACCCGCCCCGGTCGACGAAGACCCTGAGCATCGACGGGACGAAGTGCGCGACGGTCACCCGGCTGTCGGCCATCAGCCGGGCCAGGTACCCGGGATCGCGATGCCCGCCTGGCTTGCAGACCACCACCGCGGCGCGAGCGTTGAGCGCCCACAGGTACTCCCAGATCGACACGTCGAACCCGCAGGGGGTCTTCAGCACGACCCGGTCCGTCTCCGCGAGCGGGTAGCGCTCCTGCATCCAGCTCAGGCGGTTGGCCAGTGCGCGCTGGGAGGTGATCACGCCCTTCGGTTCGCCGGTGGAGCCGGAGGTGTACAGGACGTACGCCGGGTGGTCGAGGCTCACCTCGCCCGCCTGCCGCGGTGGCTCCGCGTTCGCCTCGCCGATCTCGTCGACGTCCACGCGCGGCACGCTCGCCAGCCAGTCGGCGGCACCGGCCGCGGCCGAGGTGATGACGCACCTCGGCGCGGCGTCCCGAACCATCTGCGCCAGCCGCAGGGCCGGGTGGTCGAGGTCCAGCGGGAGGAACGCCGCGCCCGCCTTCACCACCGCGAACATCGCCACGAACTGCGCCGCCGACCGCGGCAGTGCGATGGCGACCAGGTCACCCGCGCGGATGCCGCGCCCGGCCAGGCGAGCGGCCAGCCCGTCCGCCCGGCGGTCCAGTTCCCCGTAGGACAGCTCCTCCGGCCCGTCCAGGACCGCGAGCTTGTCCGGCCACGCGGCCGCCGTCTGCTCGAACCGCTCGATCAGCACCTTCACGACGGCGCTCCGCTCGTTCGGACACCGGCGGGCCGGATGTCGGGCCAGCTCTGCGTGATGAACTCCAGCGCCACGCTCCGCCTGGTCTCCGGCAGCACCTGCCGCCAGCCCCGCGGCACGGCGGCGAACGCGGGCCACAGCGAGTGCTGGTCCTCGTCGTTCACCAGGACGACGAACTTGCCCTCGGGGTCTTCGAAGGGATTGCTCACCAGCTCACGCTCCTCGACGTGGGTGTGGGTGGGTGGCGGCGGTTCACGCCGCGTCGAAGCTGAGCTGCGGCCAGCGGTGACCGCCCGTGGTCCCGGCGGCCGGGTGGGCGTCGCGCAGGGCGGTGCGCACCAGCTCGACGTTCACGTACTCGGCCGCGGCCGGGTCGGCCCACTGACCCGCGAGCAGCCTGTCCGCGATCGACCGCACGGCGTCGACGAGGTCACGACGCGGGGTGAAGGCGAGGGTGGTGCGCATCCGGCTGAAGTTGACCCGGTAGTTGCGCAGGTCCGCGGAGTCCGTCTCGACGTGCACCTCGGTGCCGGGCACGACCCCGGCGATCATCCTGGCCAGCTCGGCGATCGGGTAGGTCTGCTCCTCCGACCCGCAGTTCCAGATCCGCATCCCGTCGACCCGGTCGAGCTCCGCCGCCCGGATCAACGCGTCCGCCGCATCGGCGATGTGCAGGAACGGGCGCCACTGCTCGCCGCCGAACACCGTGATCCTCCTGTCCCGCACGGCGTGCGCGGTCATCACGTTGACCGCGAGGTCGAAGCGCATCCGCGACGACACACCGTACAAAGTGGACAGGCGCAGGATCCGCGGGCTGAACTCGCCGTCGGCGTTGGCCAGCAGGTGGTGTTCGGAGTGGACCTTGCTCTCCGCGTAGACCGAATGCGGGTGCAACGGCGTGCCCGCCTCCACGGCGTCCTCGACGGACATGCCGTAGTTGCTGCACGTGGAAGCGAACACGAACTTCGACACACCGTGCCGCCGGCAGGCCTCTGCGAGCCGCACGGTGCCCAGGTAGTTGGTCTCCCAGGTCAGGTTCTCGTCGAGGCCGCAGGCGGGATCACCCACGATCGCGGCCAGGTGGATCACGGCGTCCACACCGTCCAGCACCGACGCCCACTCGCTCACGTCACGCAGGTCGGCGTCGAGGTGCTCGCCGTTGACGAGGGGTGCGCTCGGCCGGGCGACGAGCCCGTTGTCGATGCCGATCACCCGGTGGCCGCGCCTGTCCAACTCGGTGACCAGCACCGAACCGAGATAGCCCGACGCCCCTGTGACCAGGACGTTCAACTTCGTCATGCTGGGTGTCCTCCCTGCCCTGAAAACCGCCGGAGTTCGTCGGCGGCGATGAGAACGAGCTCGTCCGGGACGACCGCACCGGACAGACGCCGCTGCCGGCCGGCGTACCACTCCCGCAACCGGTGTTCGGGCGTTGGAACGTCGAGGCGGACCTCGGCGCGCAGCAGGCGTCGTCCTGCGTCACCGACGTGCAGGCTGAAGTCGCACGCCACGACCGCCGGGTGGCTCAGCAGAAGATCGCGCGTGGTGGCGACGTCGAGCGAGACGCCGCTGTGGTGCCCGTGCAGCAGCCCGGCGACGGCGGGCAGCGGCTCCACGGCCACGTCGGTGACCTTGTCCTGCGGCGCCTGGCAGAGATGCCGTGCCGTCGCCAGCAGATCGGCCAGCAGCCGGGCCGGTTCCCGCTGCCGCCACGCCGGGGGCCTCGCGGACAGGACCACCGCCGCACCCGTCTGTTCCTCCCAGATCGAGACGGCGAGGTCCGCGTTCGCGGCAGGCGGGTCCACCCGGACGCTGCTCTCCTCCTCGACCGGCGTCGTGCTCACCAGCGACGTGCTGAGATCGGCGCGCAGCGCCGCCGCGTGGTTGATCTCGAAGGCGGGTTTGAAGACGGCACCCGCGCGCACGCCGGGCGAGTCGAGCCAGTCCAGGAGTGCGGCCGCGTCGTGGACACCGTGGTGCTGCGCCGCGAGCACAGCGGTGTGCACCTGCCGGACCCGTTCCCCGACGGTGTCCGCGGATCCTCCGTCAACCCGCGGGTAGACGGCCTGTGCGAGCTGGGCGACGACACCGAACTCCGCGGCGCGGGTGCGGTTCGCCGTGGTGCAGCGGAAAACGAGGTCGTGCCTGCCGCACAACGCCGAGGTGAGCAACTGCGCCGCGGTCGTCCAGATGACGAACGGACTGGTCCGCAACCGGCCCGCCGCGGCCCGGACCTCTTGCTGCAGCGCGGATTCCACCACCACGCCGGCTGACCTGACGACCTCCGTCAGGCCTCGGTCGCCGCCGGAGTACGTGCACGCTCGCGGTGCCCGCAGGAGAACCTTCCGCCAGTGCGCGGTGTTCGCCTCCAGCACCGCCGCGACGCGCTCGTCGCTGAACGCGCCGGCCTGGAGCGCGGCGGGAACCTCGGTGATCACTCCGGTCAACAGCGCTTCCAGCGTGCGCACCAGGAGCTGCTGGCTCACGCCGTCGGCGAAGACGTGCGACACCGACAGCATGACCACGCGGACGCGGCCACGGACGGTGTACAGCGTGCAGTGGGAGGCTGCCTTCTCCGGATCGACGGGGTGCGGACGCAGCCGTGCGGCGACCTCCCCCGGATCGAGAGAGTCGTCGAGCTCCTCGTGGTGGTGGCCCAGGGTTCGCGCCGCGGTTGTCGCGTCCACGACCTGCTGCACCAATGTTCCGTTCGAGTCGTGTGCGAGCCTGCTGCGCAACGCTTCGTGCGCGGCGATCAAGCGATGCAGTGCCGTGTGCGCGGCATCCGCGGAACACCCGCCGGGCGGCGCGACGATGATCTCGACGACCTTGCCGGGGCGTTCCTCCACCGACCAGTTCCGGAGCACCCTGCGTTGTGCGTGGTTGAGCGCGAAGACGCGTTCTGCGGCAACGGATGTGAGCCGGTCGCCGAGGTGTTCCTCCACCTGTGCTTTCCCCCTGTAGGTGAACCCGTTCCAACGCGGCCGACTTTGGCGAAAAGCTCTAACAACCCGCTAACAAGCCACTACCCTGAGTGCCGGGGAGGAAGTGCTGTGCGGTTTGCTGTGCTCGGTCCGGTCGAGGTCTCGCGCGACGGGGAAGCTGTGCCGCCCGGCAGCGGGCGGGAGAGGTTCGTGCTCGCGACGCTGCTCCTGGCTGCTCCCGCGGCGGTGCGGGCGGAGGCGCTGATCGACGCGCTGTGGCCGGACGACCCGCCGCCGACGGCGAAGGCCCAGCTGCACAACCTCGTCAGCCGGCTGCGCGGGCGCCTCGGCGCGGAGGTGATCACCTCAGGGATCGCCGGGTACGAGCTGCGCCTCGACGGACACCGGCTGGACCTGCACGAGTTCCGCTCGCTCGCCGCCACCGGAGCGCTGGACGACGCGCTGGCGCTGTGGCGTGGGCCCGCGCTGGCGAACGTGCCTGACGAGCTGGCTGCCGGGTTGCGCCAGGCGCTGCACGACGAGCGGCTCGCGGTGATCGAGACGCGGCTGGCGGCCGAGCTCGACGCCGGCCGGAGCGAGGACGTGCTGCGCGAGTTGCGCGAGCTGATCCGCGAGCATCCGTACCGGGAAGCGTTGCGGGAACAGCACATGCGGGCGCTGCTCAAGGCGGGGCGGCGCGCGGAGGCGTTGGAGGTGTACCGCCGGACGCACCGGGTGTTCGCCGACGAGCTCGGCATCAAGCCCGGAGAAGGCCTGCGGCGCCTGGAACAGCAGGCCTTGCACGGGATGGCGGTGCGCCCGCGGCAACTGCCCGCGCACGTCGTCCCGCTGGCCGGGCGGGACGAACTGGTGCAGGAGATCAGCGCGGCGCACGGTGTCGTCCTGCTCCTCGGACCTGGCGGCGTGGGCAAGTCCGTGCTGGCGCTCACGGTCGCGCACCGGATGGCGGCCGAGTTCCCCGACGGGCAGCTGTACGCGGACCTGCGAGCCACTCCCACGGCGCACGAGGTGCTCGGCAGGTTCCTGCGAGCGCTCGGGGCCGAGCCGCCCGCGGACAGTGCGGAGCGGGTCGCCCTCTACCGCAGCCATCTCGCCGACCGCCGGGTGCTCGTGGTGCTCGACGACGCCCGTGACGAGGAACAGGTCCGCCCGTTGCTGAACGCGACGACGCTGATCACCTCACGGCATCGGCTCGGCGGGTTGCTGGGCGTGCGGCGCTGGACGTTGCCGCTGTTGTCACCCGCGTCGTCGGTCGAGCTGATGACGAGCGTCATCGGCGCTGAACGCGTTGCGGCGGAACGAGAAGCGGCCGCCGCGATCGCAGAGCTGTGCGGGCATCTGCCGCTCGCGCTGTCCGTGGCGGCGGGCAGGCTCGCGATCGAGGAGACGTGGCGGCTCGAAGACCTGCGGGTCAGGCTCACCGACGAACGCCTGCGGCTCAGCGCCCTGCGCGTCGGCGACGTGGACGTGCGGGCGAGCATCGAGCTGAGCTGTGAGGCGCTCGATCCGCCCGCGCGCAAGCTCTTCCACACCCTGGGCAACCTCAGCGGGCCCGACTGGCCCGCCTGGGTCGCCACACCGGCGGTCGACGTGCTCGTGGACGCGCACCTGGTGAACCGCCTCGGCCGGGACGCCGCCGGCCAGGAGCGGTTCCGCATGCATGAGCTCGTGCTGGCATTCGCACGGGAGCGGGAGGAAGACGTGCGCGCGATCCTGGCGGGGTGGCTCGCCCTCGTGTCGGAGGCGGACGCGCAGCTCGATCACGACCTGCCGCGACCGTCTCCGCTGCCCGCGGTGGTACCGACCACCGCGGCCCGGCGCCACCCGCTCGAGTGGTTCGACGTGGAGTGGCCGAACCTGCTGGCGGCAGTCGCGCAGGCGAACGATCTCGGACTCGGTGACCTGGCCACCGAACTGCTGGTGCGCATGGCCGGCTACTGGTGGTTGCGCTCGCTCGGCGACGAGCTGGAACACCTCATGCCAACCCACGACGACATCCGGCTCATCGACGTGCTCTTCGAGATCCGGTTGCAGCGCAACGACTACGCCAGTCTGCCCGCCCTCGCTGACCGGCTGCTGGCCGCCGCGAGCACCCCGGAGTGGGAGGTGCGGGCGCTGCGCAGGCGCGGCCAGGCGTCGATGCGCCACGGCCTGCTGCACGAGGCGGCCACCTGGCACACCCGTGCGGTGGCCGCCGCCCGCACCGGCTGCCCCAGCCTGGTGCAGACGTGCCTGGACAGCCTCGCTTGGACACTCACCGAGGCAGGGGAACCAGAACGCGCGGTGACGCTGTTCGACGACTCGGCCACCGGCGCACTCGCCCACTACCACCACGGCATCGCGCTCACCCACCTCGGCCGGATCGACGACGCGGACCGCGCCTTCACCAAGGCGCGCAAGATCGCCGACGAGGGCGGCGAGACTGCCGGACTCGCCTACCTCGACCAGGCGTGGGCGGACGCCGACATCCGTGCGGGCCGCTACGTCCAGGCGGCGTTCCGCCTCGACGCCGCTCTCGCCGAGCACGAGCGCAACTCGTGCACCGACGGCATGGGCGAGGTCCTGCGCAGCCAGGCTGACCTGGCCATCGTGACGGGCCGCGAGGCGGACGCGATCCGGTACCTGCGGCGCGCTCTGGCCACCTGGCGTTCCATCGGCGACGACCTGCAGATCGCCCGCGTCCTCGCACGGCTTCACCACCTCGGCGCGGCGGGCGACGAGCACCAGGCGGTTCTGGCTCGGCTGGGCTTGCCGGAGTCCTGTCTGCGCATGCCTCCGGTGTGACCGCCGATCGTCCTCTGTGGGCCAGGCTCAGACACACAGATCGCTCCACAGTCCTCGCTGGACGGTGTAGCTCGTCCTGAGCCGGGCACGTCTGGAGGCCGCGCGGTTGCTGGACCGGCTGGCGCGCGGGTCTGTCCCTTCGCACCCGTGCTGAACGGAGCCGACTACTGTGGCCGCATGGGCGTCTCCCTCTACTACACGGCTCGTCGCGCGACTCCGCTGACCGACGCCGAGCTCACGGCGGTCGGCCAGGTCGTCGACACCTACAACGCGAACGCGCCGTTCTCGTCGGAGGAGGAGGGCCTGTACCTCTACGACCGGCTGGAGCCGGGAACGGTGCTCGACGGGTCGACGAAGCTGCCCGGTGCGGACGACCGGGCGGTTCCGTCGCTGGTGCACTGGCTGGCCGCGGTCACCGCGCTGCGCAGTGCGGTGCCGGTCGCGGACTGGACCTTCACGCTCGACGACTACGAGATCGAGTGGGACGGCCACACCGGGTACCACCTGCCCGGCCTCGCCGATTGATGCCCGAGGGGCGGTTCGGTGGTCGTCCGCGCCGCTGGACACCTCAGTCGCACGGTTTCACTTCGCCCTACCGCACGTCTTTCTGTTCCCTGCGGCAATGGCGAACACCGTGATTGCGATCTTGCGGACGAACACAGCTCCCACGTACCGCGCTGCTGCCACATCAGGCGTTGCCAGCGCACGGGAACATGGGTGAGACCGGACGAGGTTCGGCCAGTCCGTGCAGCTCGGCCCAGAGTGCGGTGGTGTCGGTGACCGAGTTCGCGCTCCTGGACAAACCGGCGTCCCCGGGCAGGACCAGGGCTGTACGCGATGCGTTATAACCTATGAGGAGGCGGCAGGAGGCCACATGACGCAGCCGACGGTGCCCTACTCGACCAAGAGCGACTTCGCGTACGACCGCGTGCGCGAGCTCATCCTGTCCGGCGACCTCGAGCCTGGTGCCGTCATCAACCAGGCGTTGCTCGCGAAACAGATCGGCATCAGCACCACTCCCCTGCGCGAGGCCCTGCGCCGGCTGCGGCAGCAGGGCTTGGTCGAGCTCGACGCCCACCGCGACGCACGGGTGACCTCGCTCAACGCCGAGGAGGCGCGTGACCTGCTGGAGGTGCGCCGATCGCTGGACCCGATGGCCGCCTCACTGGCCGCGGAACGGCGCACGAAGCAGGACATCGCCGAGATCCGAGCCAGCCTGGAAGGCCTTGAACCACTGGCTGGCAACGCCACCCTGGCGCAGCTCATCGCACATCGGCGGTTTCACACCGCGATCTACCGCGCCTCGCACAACACGATGCTCATCGAGATGCTCGACGGACTGTGGGACACCGGTGACCGCTATCGCCGACACGGCCTGAAAGTCGAGCCGAGCGAAGAAGAACGCGCTTTGAAGGCCCACGAGCACACCCTGCTGTTCCAGGCGATCGTCGAGGGCGACGCCGAGACCGCCGCGGACGTGATGCGCGCACACATCCGCACCAGTCTGGGTGCGAAGTCGGCCTGGCGACTTTCCCAGCCGGATTCTCCCTGACGGGCAGGCCACTGTGTCACCCGCCCGATCGGACGCGCTCGTCGACTTCGAGGCCCGGTCACGACCGCGTCGTGCCCGGCGTACTCGGCCGCACTGCCGGACACCGTGACCGCGAAGAACCCGTCGTCGAGGCCGCCCAGCTCCAGCCCCGCCCAGTCGCCGCACTCGGCGAAACAGGCCGGCAGCACCTCTCGCCCGGTGAGCGGATCCCACAGCACCAGCGGCCCGGACCGCCCGGATCGGCCGACGAGCAGCAGCGGCCGACCGTTCACCACCGCGGAGCTGATCCCCCGGACGTCGTCGAAGGGCGGGACCGTCGGCAGCTCGACGCCGACGGTCACGTCTCGCAGCGAGACGCCGGTGTCGGCGTGGGAGTCGAGGAACGCGACGAGCAGCCGGCCCTCGTGTTCGACAGCCGACAGCCGGTGGACGCTCATGCAGAAGTCGCAGGGCAGCGGGTGCCCGAACGGTTCGCCGGTCAGCACGTCGTGCAGCCGCAGCGAGTCGGCCGACTCCTCCGCCACCAGCAGCAGGCGGTCCTGGAACGTCACCAGGTACCGGCCGCGGATGCGGGCGTGGCGGCTGACCAGCGCACCGGTTTCCACGTACCGGATCGCCATGCCCGCACCCGTCGTGACCACCACCGGCCGGCCGTCGGCCATGCCGAGTGTCAGCGACCTGGTCTGCTGCTCCTCCCGGATCGGCACGCCGACCGGCGAGCCCGTGACCGCGTCGCGCACGACGACCGTGTCGCGACGCGGGCCCAGCGTCGCCAGCAGACGGCCGGCGCCGAGCGCCAGGACCTCGTGCCGCTCGGAGCGCAGCAGCGAGCGGTCCGGCAACAGCGTGCCGGTGTCCAGGTCGACCGCTCTGACCAAACCGCCGTCGCCGCTCGAGGCCGGCAGCACCAGCACCGCACGTCCCTCGACCGTCACCACCGCGGCGCCGGGTGTCCGGTCGATCGGGCCTAGGCCCAGCCGGACTCCGTCGAGGGTGGTGTCAGGGTGCCTACGGGTGGTCAGGGATGCGGTGCCCCGGAGGATCCGGTTCGACGCTTCACGCCCGCATGCCCGCCGGCGTCGCCGTGCGGTCTTTTTCCCGGGTGTCGGCCGCGTAGTGGGCGACCGCGACCGCTCCAGCGATCGCGAGGACGAACCCGATGGTCGCGGCGGTCACGTAACCGTCGCGGACGCGGTCGTCGAGGTAGACCAGCCCGACGAAAGACGAAAGCGCCGTGTTGGTCGTGAACATGATCGCGCTGACCCCGGTCGGGCCGCCCTTCTGCAGCGCCATCGCGAACAGCACCGCCGCGGTGAGTCCGTTGAGGACGATGGCCCAGGCCGCCGGTTCCAGGACGAGGCGCCACGCGGTGTCCGGGAGGTGGAGGGTGCGCGCCGAGATGCCGACGACGCTGTAGGCGACACCGGAGCCGGCTGCCAGTGCCACCGTGGCCCAGACGTGGTGGTGGCGCCGGGCGTAGACGGCGATCGCCGCCACCGGAACCGCCATGCCCACGAGGATCCACCGCCAGTGCGGCGGCAGGGCCTGTGCGCGGCCCGGCTCCGCGGACACGCCCAGCAGGACCAGGCCGGTCGCGCCGACGAACAGCGCGCCCCATCCCGGCGCCCGCAGGCGGTGGCCCAGGAAGGCGCTGATGGTGGCAGTCACACCGATGCTGAACGCGAGCATCGACTGGACGAGGAACAACGGCAGCCGGTGCAGGGCCGCGGAGGCGAAGCCGAACCCCAGCAGGTTCACCCCGAGACCGAGGAAGTACAGCCACTGACGCCGCAGAGCGATGAGGTCGAGAGACCTGCCGCCGTACGCACCCGCACGCCGGACACCCATGGACTCCAGGATCGAACCACTGCCTGACGCCAGAGTCGCCAGCACGGCGAAGAGGTAACCCAGAGCCATTCGTCCATTGTGTCAGGCGGTGCCCGGGGTGCTCCCGAGGTCCCCGTCGAGTTGTCGGCCGAGGTCACGCCCGCGAGAACAAGGCTGCCCGGATGTCGGCCAGAGCGCTCGTCGTCACAATGAGCTTTTCGAGGAACCGGGAGTTCAGTGGAACACCTGAACCGCTCAGAACTGGTGAGTCAGCGGCGGCGGCCGGTTAACGTGTCCCGGTGCCCGACGAGGAACTGATGCGCCGGTGGGAAGAACGCTGGCCGGACTGCCCGCCCATCGGCCACGAGCTGCGCTTCCACGAGGACCGGTGGGTGCGTTTCCACAGCCTGCCGGAGTCCAAGCGCTACCCCGACACCGAGGACGAGTGGGCGATCGTGCTGGGCCGGTACAACACGGTCCTCGACGAGCTGTTCGCGGGGCTGGACGTCCACGTCGCCACGATGGACTGGTCCGGCACCCCGGTGCCGCCCGAGCGCCCGCACGAACAGACGCGGTGGCATCCAGGAGCCCATCACTGGACCTCGGTCCTCACGGACCCGGAACCCGGCGATCCGGTCTACACGCACGTGTACGTCAGCCGGATGCCGTGGGAACGCGGCTGCATCGACACACTGCTGCGTGCCGTCGCCGACGACGCCACCGCGGGGGTGCTGATCACCGACGTCGGCCTGCGACGGATCCACCACCCGTACGACGGCGGGGCCGACGTCATCCTCGCCACCAGCGCCGAACGGGACCGGCTTCGCGCGCGGCACAGCGACTGGCTGTCCGCGCACCCGGCGGGGTTGTAGAACTGCAACGGAGTGCACGAAGCTCGGCGAGACTTCGAGCTGATCGGTGCGCGGAGCAGGAAGGGTTTCCATGGGGATCTCACTCGACGCAGCCGACGTCCTTCCGCAGGACGCGGCGGACGCCGCCCTTGTCGCGAGGGTCTTCGACCCGTCAGCGGGCGGCCCTTCGGTCGTGACGATCCGCGGCGACGAGGTAGTTGACCTGTCGCCGCTGGCACCGACCGTTTCGGCGCTGCTCGAACGGCCCGACGCGCTGGAGGTCGTCAAGAACCACCCGGGCGGCACGTCGTGGTCACTTGCGGAGGTCCTGGCCGCCACGACGGACCGGACGGGTGCCGGCCCCCGGTTTCTGGCGCCGGTCGACCTGCAGGTGCTCAAGGCCGCCGGTGTGACGTTCGTCCGCAGCATGCTCGAACGGGTCATCGAGGAGCGTGCCGACGGGGATCCCACGCGGGCCGAGGAAGTGCGGCAGAAGGTCGGGGCGGTCGTCCAGGGGCACATCTCCCACCTGAGGCCGGGGTCCGCGGAGGCCGCGGAGGTGAAGAGGGTGCTGCAGGCCGAAGGGCTGTGGTCGCAGTACCTGGAGGTCGGGATCGGCCCGGACCCGGAGATCTTCACCAAGGCGCCGGTGCTGTCGGCGGTGGGGCTGGGGGCCGACGTCGGCGTTCTGGCCCGCTCCGCGTGGAACAACCCCGAGCCCGAGCTCGTCCTGGTGGTGGACTCGCGCGGGAACCCGGGTCGGCGCGACGCTCGGCAACGACGTCAACCTGCGCGACTTCGAGGGGCGCAGTGCGCTGCTGCTCACCGAGGCGAAGGACAACAACGCTTCCTGCGCCATCGGGCCGTTCCTGCGGCTGTTCGACGACGGGTTCACCCTGGCGGACGCCAAGGCCACCGAGATCGCCTTGGACATCACCGGCACCGACGGGTTCGAGCTGCACGGCGTGAACCCGGTCTCCGAGATCAGCCGGGAGCTCGAGGACCTCGTGTCGCACGCCTTCGGTGCCCACCACCGCTATCCCGACGGCTTCGTGCTGTTCACCGGCACGATGTTCGCCCCGACCGAGGACCGGGACCAGCCCGGCGAGGGGTTCACCCACAAGGTCGGGGACGTCGTTCGGATCTCCTCGCCCCGGTTGGGCGCGTTGACGAACGTCGTGAACACGGCCGAGGACGCGGAGGACTGGACGTTCGGCATCAGCGCGCTGATGAACAACCTCGCAAGCCGCGGTCTGCTGACGCGGTGACGACTTCGTGATTCAGAGCCAGTCCGCCTCGATGCCGCGAGCACGGAGAGTCTCCAGCGCGTTCTCGTTGCCCGTGTAGAACAGCGTCATCGACTTCAGGTTGGGAAAATGCCGCGCGTCGGCGAACTCGTCGACGTCGAACAGGCCGTCCTCGCCGTCCCAGTTCGGCGCGATCTCGAGGTAGATCTCGTTGCCGCCGTCCATGTAGATCTCGGTGATCTTCTCCGCGAGCTCGCCGGGGATCTCCAGCGCCGCGAAGTACGCCAGGGCCTCCGGCACCGCCGCGAAGCTCCCGTCGTCGTAGGTGAAGCCCTGCTCGGCGGCGTACTCGCGCAGGGTGAACCTCGGCAGGAGGTTCTGGTTGTACATCAGCTCCTGGACGACGGCGAGCTTGAAGTTGGTGTCGGTGAACGGGATCGGCTGGCTCATGGGCCGAACCGTATACGCCGTGGTGACACCGCCGTCCGGGAAGTCGTCGTGCCCGGTGCCGGAGGCGGTGGAGGGAGGCTGGATGATGCCCGGCATGACGGGTGTCGACCTCTTCGGTGCGAGCCGCGAACGGTACCTCGGGCCGTTCGGCGGTGACGGGTCTTCTGCGTCGGCAACGCCGACGGGTGCGACCACTACTCCGAGGACGGTGCCGTCCGGATTCCGTGGAAGGGCAAGCCGCGGCCTGAGGACGTGACACCTTCAAGAAGGACGGCAAAGCGCTGTTCGAGTCCAAAGGCTTCGCCAACCTGGACATCAACCACTCGTGGACAGTTCTTCCCGGCGGGATGTAGACGTGACGCGCCCGGCTCCGACGTCTCAGGCGAGGACGGGCCGACCGGTTGCGTCCAGGACGAAGACCAAGGGGCCGATGGTGAAGTACGTGATCTTGATCCACTCCAACCCGCAGCCGTGGGGGCACCCGACGCCCGACTACCTGCCCGAGTACCAGAACATGCCGAAGGAGCAGCTGGAGCGGTTGAACGCCGAGTTCGAAACGCTGCTCGGGGAGCTGCAGGAGAAGGGCGAGCTGCTCGGGGGTGAGGCGCTGGGAGCGCCCGAGTCGTCGCGGCTCTACCGGTGGAGCGACGGGAAGCCGCTGGTCAGCGACGGCCCGTACTCGGAGGCCAAGGAGCACCTGGCCGGGTTCTTCCTCATCGACGTGGACAGCCAGGCGCGTGCGGAGGAGATCGCGGCGCAGTTCGCGGGTCCGGGCGAGACGGTCGAGTTGCGGCCCGCGATGTGGCCGGGCGGTTCCGACCAGTGACCGCGCGGGTGGTGGAGGACGTGTGGCGGCGCGAGGCATCGCACGTCCTCGCCGCCCTGCTGCACCGGTACGGCGACCTGGGCGACTGCGAGGACGCGGCGCAGGAGGCGGCCGAGGCGGCGGCGCGCAGTGGGAACGCGACGGCGTGCCCGGCAACCCCGCGGCTGGCTGATCCGGGTCGCGTCGCGGCGGCTGATCGACCAGGTGCGGGCCGACGGCGCGCGGGCCGGGCGGGAGAACGCCCTCAGCGCCGCACTGCCCGCCGACGCCCACCTCGCTCCGGACGCCGACCGGTCACCTCACGACGAAGGCGACGACACCCTGCGGCTGTTGCTGCTGTGCTGCCACCCGAGTCTGAGCCGGTCCTCGCAGGTCGCGTTGACGCTGCACGCCGTCGGCGGACTGAGCACCGCGCAGATCGCCGCCGCGTACCTGGTGCCCGAGCGCACGATGACGCAACGCCTCACCAGGGCGCGGTCGACGTTGCGGGCGGCGGGTGCGGTGTTCGAGCTGCCGGCGCCGGGCGACCTGCCCGCGCGCGTCGCCGCCGTGCTCGACGTGTGCCACCTCATGTTCACCGAGGGACACACCCGTTCCACCGGTGACGCGCTCGTCGACTCCCCGCTGGCAGAGGAGGCCGTCCGGCTCACCCGGCAGCTGCACGCGGTCGTCCCCGACCACGACGAGGTCGCCGGTGCGCTGGCGTTGATGCTGCTCACGCACGCGCGCGCGACCGCCAGGACCGAGAACGGCAACCTCGTGCCGCTGGCCGAGCAGGACCGGTCCCGGTGGGACCGCACGCGGATCGCGGAGGGCGTGCGGATCCTGGAACGGGTGCTGCCGCGCGGGCACGTCGGCAGGTTCCAGCTGCAGGCCGCGATCGCCGCCGTGCACGCCGAGGCCGAGAGCTGGGACGGGACCGACTGGCGGCAGATCTCGCTGCTCTACGCCATGCTCGCGCGAGTGGCGCCGAGTCCTGTCGTGACACTCAACCAGGCGGTCGCGCTCGGGATGGCGTTCGGTCCCGAGCACGGCCTGGCCCTCGTCGGCCCGTTGCTCGACGATCCCGCGATGCGACGCCACCACCGAACGCACGCCGTACGCGCGCATCTGCTGGAGATGACCGGCGACCTGCCGGGTGCGCTCGACAGTTATCGCCAGGCGGCCCGGCTCACGGCGAGCCAGCCCGAGCAGCGCTACCTCAACGCCCGGATCCGCCGCCTGGACCCGCCCGGCGGGTCGGTCAGCCCCGGCTGAGCGACGTGCGGCCCGCGTACCGGGCCTGGGCGCCCAGTTCCTCCTCGATCCGGATCAGCTGGTTGTACTTCGCCGTGCGGTCCGACCGCGACAACGAACCGGTCTTGATCTGGCCGCAGTTGATCGCCACGGCGAGGTCGGCGATCGTCGTGTCCTCGGTCTCGCCCGAGCGGTGCGACATCACGACCGAGTAGCCGGCCTTGAAGGCCCGCTCCGTCGTCGTGAGCGTCTCGGTCAGCGTGCCGATCTGGTTCACCTTCACCAGGATCGAGTTCGCGATCCCCTGCTCGATGCCCGCGGCCAGCAGGTCGACGTTGGTGCAGAACACGTCGTCACCGACCAGCTGGACCCGGTCGCCGATGGTCGAGGTGACCAGCTTCCAGCCGTCGAGGTCGTCCTGCGCCATCGCGTCCTCGATGGACACGACCGGGAACTTGGCCACGAGCTCGGCCAGGTACGCGACGTGCTCCTCGACCGACCGCTTCCGCCCCTCGCCGCGGTAGTCGTACACGCCGTCGTGGAAGAACTCCGACGCCGCCGGGTCCAGCAGCAGCGCGACGTCCTCCCCCGGCCGGTAGCCGGCCTTCTCGATCGCGCCGACCACGAACTCCAGCGCCTCGTCCGCCGTCGCGAGGTCCGGCGCGAAGCCGCCCTCGTCACCGACGTTCGTGTTGTGCCCGGCTTTCTTGAGCTGGCCGCGCAACGTGTGGAACACCTCGGACCCGACCTGCACGGCGTCCGCGAACGTGGCCGCACCGACCGGAGCGATCATGAACTCCTGGAAGTCGATCGCGTTGTCCGCGTGCGCGCCACCGTTGATGATGTTCATCATCGGCATCGGCAACCGGTGCGCGAACACACCACCGACGTACCGGTACAGCGGCTGCCCGTGCGCCTGCGCCGCGGCCTTCGCCACGGCGAGCGACACCCCGAGCGTCGCGTTGGCGCCGAGCCGCCCCTTGTTCGCCGTGCCGTCGAGCTCGATCATCACGCGGTCGATCTCGGACTGCGCCTCCGCGTCCATGCCGACGACCGCCGCGGCGATCTCGCCGTTCACCGCACCGACAGCAGCGCGGACCCCCTTGCCGTGGAACGCCTTCGGGTCCCCGTCCCGCAGCTCCACGGCCTCGTTCGTGCCGGTGGACGCCCCGGACGGCACCGCAGCCCGCCCCAGCGACCCGTCTTCGAGCACCACGTCGACCTCGACGGTCGGGTTCCCGCGGCTGTCCAGCACCTGTCGGCCCGCGATACGAACAACGGCAGTCATGCATCTCCCCCAGATCTGAGCACTGAATCGAATCAGCCCATCACGTCGATCTTGCCACAGGCCGGGGAACCGCCGCTGCGACCATCGGGCACGCCGTGGTGTGGAACGTGATGGCCGCTTCGGTGCTCGCTTCGAGTCCGGGCCACCGGGTGCCGTTCGCGGTCGCCGGTGCGGTCTTTCCCGTGGCGGCGGTGCTGTGCCTGGTCTCCGTCAAGAACTTCCGAGGCTGACCGGCTGCTCAGGCCTGTGCGATCGACTGGAGGAAGGGCAGCGTCGAGAGCCGGTCCGGGCCGTAGAGGAAGCTCGACAGCAGGACGGCCAGCCAGGGAACCTGGGGGCCGGCCAGTTGCAGCGGCTCCGCTTCGTCGAATATCAGGTAGCAGACGCCGTTGAGCATGTCGGCGTTGAAGTCCACGACGTGCGGGTATGCGAATCGCAGCCACCTGCCGTGCACGAAGCACATGGTGCAGTAGTTCGTCACGACAACGCGCGCCAGGCAGTGCTCTCGCCATTGGGGTACGGCTTGGTTCTGCGCACGTTGTCTGGCTCGGTTGTTGGACACCGCGTTGGCCGCCAGGCCTGCTGCGACGAACAGCGGCGACCCGAAGAAAAAACCATCGGACCGCTGGTAGGTGACGTCCATGCCGTAGAAGCGGGCATAACCGAGCGAGAGGTCGCAGTACGCCGCCTCGCCGGACGCGAGCAACAACGACGTGGGGACCTCGCCTGGTACACCGCCCGCCACGAGGTGCCGGTACAGGTGGACCGCCGCGTTCCAGGACGCCGTCCACTCGGGGTTCGCCGGCAACGGCGCCATGGTCATCGGTTTTACCTCACTGCTCACGGACGACTTCGCTGAGCGTGGACAAGCACAAACCGAGTCAGGTTGTCCCGCGTTGCCGCTCAAGCTCTACCGCCACATTCGCACAACCCGCATCTGTTGTTACGACAGGGGGTCTGAAGGAGAGACGCTCACCCGATATTCCAATCGGGCACTCATCGGTTCCGCGAACGTGGGAATTCGCCCCGAGAAATGCTCGAACCCCCGGCGTGGCTCGGAACAGTTGCCGACCGCGTTGAACACGAGGTGCCCCTCCGGCGAAGATCACGGTCTGCCACCGCCGTATTAGGGTGACCGCATGTCGCTGGTGGGCAGGGAAGTCGAGCAAGCCCGGATCGAGCGCCTGCTGGCGAACGCGCGCAAGGAACGCAGTGGGGCGCTGGGGTTGCGGGGCGCGGCGGGCATGGGGAAGTCGGTCCTCCTCGACCACGCCGTGTCGGTCGCCGAAGCCGAGCACGGCATGCGCGTGGTCCGCGGCGCGGGGGTCGAGTCCGACTCCGAGCTGGCGTACGGCGGGCTGCACCAGCTGTTGTTCCCCCACCTGGACCGGGTGGACGCCCTGCCCGCACCCCAGGCCAGGGCGCTGCGGTGTGCTTTCGGTCTGTCCGAAGGGGATGAGGCCAACCGGTTCCTGATCTCCGCGGGCACGTTGTCGTTGCTCGCCGATCTGGCCGAGGACGCCCCGCTGCTGTGTGTGGTCGACGACATGCAGTGGCTCGACCAGGGTTCGGTGGAGGCGTTGTTGTTCGCGGCCCGCCGGTTCGTGGCGGACCCGATCGCGGTGCTGTTCGCGGTGCGCGAGACGGCGGTGCCGTTCGGGATCGCGGGCGTCGAGGTCGTGGACCTGCCCGGCCTCGCAGCGCCCGAGGCCGCCCGGCTGCTCGACGGCCACGCACCGGAGCTCGCCGACCGGGTGCGGTCCAGGGTGCTGGCCGAGTCCGGTGGCAACCCCCTGGCGATCATCGAGCTCGGGTCGGCCCGGTCCGCGGTCCACGACGTCGACGAGTCCGACCCGGCCGAGCAGGTCGGACCGCTGCCGGTGACCCGCCGCGTGCAGGAGACGTTCCGCCACCAGATCGTGGAGCTCCCCGAGTCCACCCAGCGCGCGCTCCTGGTGGCGGCGGCCGACACGGCGGCGCCGCTGTCGACGATCCTGCACGTGATCGAGTCCCTCGGTGGCGCCGCCGGTGACCTGGCGCCCGCCGAGCGCGACCGGCTGGTCCGGATCGACAGCCGGATCACGTTCCGCCACCCCCTGGTGCGGGCGGCCGCCTACCAGGACGCGCCGCTGCACCGCCGGATCGAGGTGCACCGCGCGTACGCCGAGGCGCTGCACGGACGCCGACGCCGACCGGCGGGCCTGGCACCTGGCCGCCGCCTCCACCGGGCCGACGAGGCGGTGGCCGCCGAGCTCGAAGGCGTGGCGGAGCGGGCCTGGCACCGGGCCGGCGCGATGGCGGTGTGCGCGGCGTACGAACGCGCCGGCCGGCTCAGCGCCGACCGGGAGCTGAAGGCACGGCGCATCGCCAGGGCGAGCCAGGCCTCGTTCGACGCGGGCAAGGCCGACGCGCCGCCGGCTGGCGGCCGAAGCACTCGCGCTCACCACCGACACCGGCGTCCGGGCCGACGCCATCTACACCCGTGGCGCCGTGGAGTACGAACGCACCTCGCCGCGGGCCGACGCGGAGCTGACGCTCGAGGCGGCCGCGCTGGTGCGCGACACCGACCCGGAGCGCACCGCCCTCACGCTCTACGAGGCCGCGCACGCCGCCCGGCACGGTGCGGCACACGACCTCCTGCAGCGCGCGGCCGAGTTGCTGCGCGGGTTCACCCCACCGCGGCACTGGGCACCCGTCGTCGCCGCCCTCCTCGGCTGGGCCGAGCTCTTCGCCGGACGTCCGGAGCTGGCCGTCGGCCCGATGCGCGACCTCCACACCGCCTCCCGCGGTGACGGGCACGACCTGATGCACCGCATCACCACCGGGTTCGGCGGGCTCATGATCGCCGACGAGAACGGCGTCATCGCCGAGACCGAGGACATGCTGGCCGTGGTGCGGGCCACCGGGGCGCTGGGGTGGGTCCCGTACACCTTGAACGTGCTCGCCGTGGCGCGGCTGTTGCGCGGCGAGTTCGCGGACGCCCTCGCGTGTGTGGCGGAAGGCGTTGCCGTGAGCGACGAGCTCGGCAACACGACCGAGAGCCTGGCCCACCGGTCGGTGGAGGTGTGGCTGCACGCCGTGGCGGGGGACGAGGAACGCTGCCGGGCGCTCGCCGGGGAGGTGCTCCCCCGCGCCCGAACCCGGCACCGCGTCAACGCCGAGATCGCGGCCTGGGGGCTCGGGATGCTCGACCTCTCCGCCCGGCGGTTCGGCGACGCGGCCGACCGGCTCGACCAGGTGTACCGGGGACCCGCGAGCCGCGACCTCCTGGTGCGCGCGGTGCCGGACCTGGTGGAGGCAGCCGTGCGCGGCGGTGTGCCGGACCGCGCCCACGAACCGTTGGTGGCTTTCCGGCACTGGGCCGAGCACGTCGACCGCCCGGTCGCCACCGGGCTCCTGTTGCGGTGCCAGGCCTTGCTGGCGGACGACGGTGACGCCGACGCGCTGTACGCCGAGGCGCTGCGCCTGCACGAGCGGCACGGCGGCCCCTACGAGCGCGCCCGCACCCAGCTGGTCTACGGCGAGTGGCTGCGGCGCCGTCGCCGCCGCGCCGAAGCCCGCGGCCACCTCGCGACGCGGTGTCCGCGTTCGAACGCCTCGGCGCGCGGCTCTGGGCCGAACGGGCACGCGGCGAGCTGGCCGCCTTCGGCGAACGGGGCGACGAGCCCCAGCGCAGCGGCCCGCTCACCCTGCTGACCCCCCAGGAGCTGCAGGTCGTCCGGCTCGCGGCCGACGGCCGCACCAACAAGGAGATCGCCGCCCAGCTCTTCCTCAGCCCGCGCACCGTCGGCCACCACCTCTACAAGGCGTACCCGAAGCTCGGCGTCACCGGCCGTGCCGAGCTGGCTCACCTCGACCGGTGACCGGCATCGGTCGTCGGTTCCCCGGACACCAGTCACGATGACTGATTCGCCGGTGCCGAGCCCCGTTTAGCGTTTCGGGCATCACCGCAACGGCCGACGGCCGCACGACGAGGAGACGACGATGACGAAGTACTTCCTGAGCCTGCCGCACGACTCCGCCGAGGAGCCGACGATGGAGAACATGGACCCCGCGGAGCTGCAGGAGGTCATCGCCGCGGTCGGGGCGTTCAACACCGCCCTCGTCGAGGCGGGCGCGTTCGTGACCGCCGGGGGCCTGCAGCCACCGTCGAGCGCGACCACCGTGGACTACTCCGGCGACAGCCCCGTGCTCACACCGGGCCCGTTCGCCGAGGCCGCCGAGTACCTCGGTGGCTTCTGGATCATCGAGGCCGAGAACGACGACGTCGCGATCGAGTGGACCAAGCAGGCCTCGAAGGCACTGCGGTCCAAGATCGAGGTGCGCGCCCTGCAGGAAGAGCCCGCAGCCTGACGGCCGAGGCCGAGCTCGGGGGACATGCCTCGACGGGCGTCATCGCTTTCCAAGTCAATTCTCGATCTTCTCATCCAGTGTGGACGCATGTGGACGGTCCGTGGTCCCGTCGGCGACCTGGCGGCAGGTCCGCCAAGCTGCCGACGCGGAACCTCAGCCGGTGCGCTTCTCGAGCAGCTCGATGAGAGCGTCCGCGGCGGGCGCGGACGACGCCGGGTTCTGGCCGGTGATCAGCAGCCCGTCCCGGACCACGTGGGGCTGCCAGTCGTCGGCCCTGGAGTAGGTTCCGCCCAGCTTCTCCAGCTCGTCCTCCACCAGGAACGGGACGACGTCGGTGAGCTGCACCCCGGCTTCCTCGGTGTTGGCGAAGCCCGTGACCTCCTTGCCCCGCACCAGCGGCGCACCGTCCTCGGCGGTGGCGTGGCGCAGCACGCCGGGAGCGTGGCAGACGAGCGCGACCGGCTTGCCCGACCGCAGCGTCGTCTCGATCAGCCGGACCGAGTTCTCGTCCTCGGCCAGGTCCCACAGCGGTCCGTGGCCGCCGGGGTAGAAGACCGCGTCGAAGGCACCGGCGTCGACCGAGTCGAGCCGCACGGTGTTCGCGAGCGCCGTGGTGGCCTCCTCGTCGGCCTCGAAGCGGCGGGTGTCGTCGGTCTGCGCGCTCGGCTCGTTGCTGACCGGGTCCAGCGGCGGCTGGCCACCCGACGGCGAAGAGAGCACGACGTCCCAGCCGGCGTTCTTGAAGCGGTAGTACGGGGCCGCCAGCTCTTCGAGCCAGAAACCCGTCTTGCGCCCGGTGTCTCCGAGCTGGTCGTGTGAGGTGAGAACAACGAGGACCTGCACTGCTTTCTCCTTATATTAGACCGGTCGTCTAGCGATGCGTGTGCGACTGGACCGGCGACGGACCTTGCCGAGTTACAGACCGAGCAGCCGGCGAGTGGCCACCACGGTGGTGTCGAGGCGCCCGCGGTCACGATGGATCTTGGCCAGCACGCTGGCACCGAGCCACATGTCGTACAGGACCTCGGCCAGCGACCGGGCGTCTCCGGCGATCGCGAGGGAACCGTCCTGCAGCCCCTCACCGATGACGCGTTCGAGGCGGTCGATGATGGCCGTGGTGCCGTCCTTGAGGGCGAGGCGCATGGACTCCGACAGGTCCGCGACCTCGGCACCCAGCTTCACGGCGAGGCACCGGCCGTGGCAGTCGTCGAGGCTCTGCGTCTCGTACCACTGCTGCCAGTACGCCATCAGCCGCTCGGCCGCCGACGGACCGCGTCGGTCCAGGACCCGGTCCATGTCGGCGAGGTACTCGTGGAAGTAGCTCTTCATCATGGCCTCGCCGAACGCGTCCTTCGAGGCGAAGTAGTGGTAGAAGGACCCCTTCGGCACCTTCGCCTCGGCGAGCACCTCGTTGATGCCGACCGCGGCGTACCCCTTGCGGGACATGATCCGCTGGGCGGTCTCGAGGATGCTCCGACGGGTGTCGGTGCTTCCGGCTGCTGGCATGACACCAACTTACCTTGAATTAGACCGGTCGTCTAGTGGCACTGGTCACCGGACCGGTCACACATGGCCGGTCCGGTGGCCTGGCCCCGCGCCACGGCGTGACCTGTGATCACACCGGACAACGGGTCGTGGGAAGGGGAAGGCATGGCGACGGCCACTCCCGCGCTGGTGGCGCGGGACCGCAGGCTGCGGCTGGTGCGGTTGGTGGAGGTGCTGGCGGCCGTGGGCGCGGTCACGACCGTGGTCGCGGGCGGCTACCTGGTCGAGGAGGTCGGGCCCGGGGCGTCGCTGGCGGCTGCGAGCGGGCTGGCGTTGCTGGTGACCGCCTCGTTCACGGCCCGGCGGGTGCGGCGGAAGGTGCGGTACCGCGTGGACCGGCCGAACTCGACCGCGTGGCTGGCGGGCAAGATCGCCGCTGTGCTGGTGGGCGGGGCCGTCGCCGTCTCCCTCGCCTGGGCCCTCGGCGTCCCGCCACTGCCTCGCAGCTTGGTCGTGTTCGCCCTCGTCGGCGCGGTTCTGGGCGTCATGAACACCCACGCGGCGCGCTGGACGCTGCTCCAGATCGACGCCACCGGTGTGGAGGTGGGACAGGCTCACGTGCCGTGGCCCTCCGTGGCGCGGCTTGAACTGGCCGGTGCCGCACCTGGTCAGGTGGAGATCGGGGTGCAACCCGTGCCAGACGGGACCGTCCCGGTCCGCACGACGGTCCCCGCTGTGGCCGCCCGGCGGGAACGAGTCCGCTGGGCCGTCGACACGTTCGGCAGCCCGGCCATTCCGATCGTCGTGCGGGAACCGGACCCACTCGACACGGTGCCGCCGGCGGTTCTGCCACCTCCTGCCGGAACAAAGCCGACCGGACGCGTACGCCGGTGGCCGGCAGGCGTGGTCGTGCTCGCCGTCGTCCTGGTCGGCGGCGCGGTCACGTTGACCGGGACCGCCGACATCGCCGGACGCCCGGTGGCGGCGCCGCCCCCACCCGAGGTGCGGTACAGCGCGACGGCCATCGACAACCCGTGCGCGGTGGTCGACGTGCAGGTGCTGAGGAACTGGTCGACCGCCCCGGAGATCATCAGCCTTCCCCGCCGGAAGACGCTGCCCGACCACGAGTGGGGTCACTGCGGCGCCCGCGGCAACGAGTCCACCGGCCGCGTAGCGAACCTCAACCTCGTCGTCGCCGTGGCCGAGTCCGCCGACGCCGCACGGGCGTTCTACGACGCCCAGAAGGCTCGGGACCTGCTCGGCACCGACGGAGAGGCACCCCGGCGCGGACCCCTGGACGGTCTCGGCGACTCGGCGGAGTTCGAGCAGGGCTCCCGCACCCACGCCGGACGCACGGCGCACGTGTACTCGCTCGGTCTGCGCGACGACAACCTGTGCCTGTTCCTGAAACTCCGGTCGGAAGCCGGCTCAGCGGAGTGGGACGGCGTCGACGTCCCGGCTCTGGGGGACACCACCCGTGCAGAGGCCCTGGCCGCGCTGCAGCGGCTCCGCTGAGGCCGGGCAGCTTCCGCGGGGCGGTCAGGCAGAGTCTGCCCTCGACTGGGCGAACTCGCGCAGATCCGATTCAGTGACGCACGCGGTCCGTTGCGCAGCCCACGAGCAGCACCATCGTGACGGCCGCGAGCACCTGGCCGCCGCTGAGCGCGCACATGCACGCCAGGGCGAACCACAGCAGCAGCTTCATGAAACGAGGCTAGGGGCCGTGTGACGGCGGGCACAGCAGACTTAGCCAACCCTTGAGGTAGTGGCCAGGAAATGTCCAGTTTCCGCAGTCAGGTGCTCATGCGGTCGAGGTGGTCGAACCTCGCCAGGCCGCCACGAGCAGGCCGACGAACACGATCGCGCACACGACGGCACCGGCCACGACCAGCGGCACCAGCGACCACGTCACGCCGGCGATCACGACCAGCAGCCCGCACAGGAACACGGCGAACCCGCCGAGCACGCGGATCGCGTTGCGGGACAGGAACGCGAACAGCGAAGGCCGGGCGAGCTTCGCGGCGAACTTCGGGTCTTCTCCCGACAAGCGCCGCTCGATCTCCTCGAGCTCGCGCTTCTCATGATCTGCCAGCGCCATTGCGGGCCTCCCGGTCTGCGGTGTTTCGTTGGTGCCGTTCCGGTTCCCGGCGCCTTGTGCCAGACGCCGGGAACCGGAACGGTCGATCACTCCTCGCCGAACGCGAAGTCCTCGCCGCCGTCCTCGAAGACCTCTTCCACGACCTCGCCGAGCACCATGCCGCCGACCACACCGGCCGCACCCGCGGCGACCACACCGCCGATGCCAGGACCACTGCGGTGGCCGTGGTGGCCGTGGTGGCCGCCGTAGCCGGGCTGCCCGCCGAAGGCCGGGTTGTGCCCGCCGAATGCCGGGTTGTGGCCGCCGAACGCCGGGGTGTGGCCGCGCTGGGCGACCTGGGCCAGCCAGCCGTTGATCGCCGACGCCCAGTCCGTGCCCTGCGCCTCCTGGTGCGACGCGCGGAAGTGGCCGAACGCGTCACCGCCGGAGGAGAACATGCCGCCGCGCTTGTCGGCTTCCAGGATCACGTACAGCTCGTGCGGGTTGGCCACGAAGGTCAGCTCGACCTGGCTGACCGCACCCGCGAACTGGGCCGGCGGGAAGAACTCGATCTCCTGGTAGAAGCCGAGCTCCTGCGGCACGCCGTGCAGCCGGCCCGCTTCGACGTCCGCGCTGCGGAACGAGAACCCGAGCTGGCCGAACGCGTTCAGCACGGCGTCCTGCGCGGGCAGCGGGTGCACCTGGACCGGGTCGAGGTCGCCCTTGTCCGGGGCGCCCGCGATGACGAGCTCCGTGCGCACGCCGACGGTCATGCGCGGCAGCGGTGCGCCGCCGACCGCGGTGATCGGGGTCTCCCAGGGGATCGGCAGCTGGAACGGGACCGCGACCAGCTGGCCGGCCGGCACCCGCACGCCCTGCTGCACGACCATCCGGAAGAACTCGGAGACACCGCCGTACTCGTGGTCGCCGTGCTCGACCTCGACGCGCGTGACCAGCGACAGCACGACCTGGCCGATCTCAGCGTCCGCGGTCCCGCCCTGGATGCGCACCTGGCCGGTGACCACCTGGCCGGGTGTCGCGTGCGGCGAGTCCAGCACCGTGTCGACGGACGGGCCGCCGACGCCGAACGCGCTGAGCATCCGCTTGAACAAGTCTCCTCCTGAGGGGACTGGGTGGAGTTACTTCTGGCGCACCGCAACGCGCGGTGCGTCGGTCTCGTCGTCGAAGTCACCGATGAGTTCTTCGAGCAGGTCTTCCAGCGCGGCGATGCCGATCACGCGGTCGTCGTCGGACACGAGCGCGAGCTGCGCCCGGTCCGCCTTCATCGCGGTGACCGCGGCGGCGACCGGCATCGAAGCGGACAACGTCAGCACCGGTGCCATGAGTTCCCGAGCCTCCGGGTCGTTGCCCGCGGCCGTCGCCCGCATCGCTTCGCGGATGTGCACCAGGCCGACGAACTCGCCGCTCAGGTCCTTCACCGGGAACCGCGAGCGTCCGCACCGCAGACTGCTGTGCTCGATCGCGCGGGCGGTCGTGTCCTCGGTGACCGTCGAGGTTTCCTCGATCCCCACCATGACCTCGCGCAGGGTCGTCTTCTGCAGCTGGAGCATGCGGGTCAGCAGGCGTTGCTGGCCCTCGGGGATGAGGCCGTGCTCACCGGACTGGCGCACGAGCATGCGCAGGTCGTCCGGCCGGTGCGCCTGCGCCAGCTCGTCCTGCGGCTCGACCTTCATCAAGCGCAGCAAGCCGTTCGTCGTCGAGTTCAGTCCGCTGAGGAGCCAGCGGACCGAGTGCGCGAACGCCCGGAACGGCAGCGCCAGCAGCATCGCCGAGCGTTCGGGGTGCGAGATCGCCCACGACTTCGGCGCCATCTCGCCCACGACCATGTGCAGGAACACCACCAGCACCAGGCTGATCGTGAACGCGATGCCGTACGCCACCGCGTCCGGCAGTCCGGTCAGCTGCAGCAGCGGGTCGAGCAGGTCGGCCACGGCGGGCTTGGCCAGCGCACCGAGTCCCAGGGTGCACAGCGTGATGCCGAGCTGGGCGCCCGCGAGCATCAACGACAGCTCGCGCACACCCGCGACGGCGGCACGGGCCGCCCGTGAGCTCTCCGCCTCCTGCTCCAGGCGGTGCCGCTTGGACGCGATCAACGCGAACTCGGCGGCGACGAAGAAGGCGTTGAGCGCCAACAGGACCAGGGAGATGCCCAGAGCCATTCCGATGCTCATCGAGCCTCCTCCGGCACCCTGACGGTCAGCACGACGGTGTCCGGCACGTTGCGCGTCACCGCGCCGACGAGCAGCACGACGTCGTCGACCTGGATCTCGTCGCCCACCTCGGCGATCCGGCCGAGCCGGTGCAGCACGAGACCGGAGACGGTGTCGTAGGCGTCGTCCTCGGGCAGCGAGATGCCGGTCGCGTCCTCGATCTCGTCGAGCCGCATCCGGCCGGGCACCTGCCACCTGGCGTCGTCGACGCGTTCGATCGCGGCCTCGATGAGGTCGTCCTCGTCATGGATCTCGCCGACGAGCTCCTCCGCGAGGTCCTCCAGCGAGATGATCCCGGCGAAACCGCCGAACTCGTCGAGCACGCACGCGAGCTGACGGCGTTCCGTGCGCAGCCGTTCCAGCACGGCGGGCAGCGGCAGCGTCGCGGGCACCACGAGCGCGGTCGAGGCGATCTCGCCGATCTGCGTCACAGGCCGCTGTTCCGGCGCCAGGGTCAGCACCTCGGCCAGCCCGACCACGCCGCGGATGTCGTCGAGGTCGTCGCCCACCACCGGGAACCGCGAGTGGCCGGTGTCGAGCAGCTCGACGACGCGCGAGGCGGGTTCGTCGAAGCGCACCGAGTGCACGTTCACCCGCGGCGTCATCGCCTGCTCGGCCACCAGCTCGCGGAAGTCCAGGCCGTGGTCGAGCAGCTGGGCGAGCTCGGGATTCAGGTGACCCTGGTCCCCCGCGTCCTCGACGATCTGCTTGAGGTCCTCCTGTGTCGCGCCCTGCGGCAGCTCCTCCACCGGCTCGATGCCGACGGAGCGCAGCAGCTTGTTGGCGGCCGCGTCGAACAGGCGGATGACCGGACCGGCGATCTTGAGGTAGACCAGCGTGGAGCCGCTCAGCCACTTCGCCAGCGGCTCGGGCTTGGCGATCGCGAGGTTCTTCGGCAGCAGCTCGCCCAGCACCATCTGCACGACGGTCGCGAAGATCAGCGCCACGGCCATCGCCAGCGGCACGCCGAACGACTCGGGCAGGCCGAGCAGGTTCGCGAGCCCCGTGCCGAGCAGCGGCTCGGCCACGTACCCGACCAGCAGGGCGGTGACGGTGATCCCGAACTGGGCACCGGAGAGCATGAACGACAGCTTCTGGGTCACGCGCAACGCGCGTTCCGCGGCTTTGTCGCCACCCTCGGCCATCTGCTGCAGCCGGCCTCGGTCGACCGCCATGTAGGCGAACTCCTGGGCCACGAAGTAGCCGGTGGCGGCGGTGAGCGCCACGATCGCCAGCAGGCCGGAGAAGATCAACATGTCGCACCCGCGACACGGAAGTCACTGCGCCGGGCTCGCCCCGGCGTACTACTACAGCCGTCTACGTCGGCTTCATCAGGCATGACCCCACAGTAGCACGTAGCACTGTATGGTTGCTGGAGGGAGGTGCACGTGAGCGAAGCGTTGCTCAAGATCGGCGAGCTGGCCGCACGAGCCGGCGTCAGCATCCGCACCGTCGACTACTACACGACGTTGGGCCTGATCAGCCCGGCCCAGCGGACCGCGTCGAACTACCGCCTCTACTCCCCCGCCGACGTCGACAGGATCCACCTCGTTCAACGTCTGGAAGTCCACGGTGTTCCCCTGGACGAGATCTCCGCGGCGCTGACGGCCCGCCAGGCGGACGTCACGGCGATCCTCGACCGCATCGACGTCGACCTGCAGGCGTTGCAGACGGCCGCGGACGGCGCCGCGCCGGAGATGCAGGGCTTGCTGGCGGTCATCGCCACGCGGGTGCACTCGCTGATCACGATCGCCCTGCAGCTGCCCCCGGACAGCTACCTCCCCTGACCCCTCGACCCTCACCTGCGGTCGGCTTCGCGCCGAGGTGATGTGATCGTCATCAAAGGTTGGGCGGCGGACCGTCCGGGTAGCCAGGTGGAGCAAGGCCATCGACTACCAGGAGGCTGACGTGATCGGGTTCATCGTCGCCGGACTGATCATCGGCGCGCTCGCCCGACTGATCAAGCCCGGCAAGCAGAACCTTGGCATCGTGGCGACGCTGCTGCTGGGGCTGGTCGGCTCCGTCATCGGCGGCACGATCGCCAACCTGCTCGGCACCGGGGACATCTTCGAGCTCAACGTGCTCGGCTTCATCGTCTCCGTGATCGCCGCCGTGCTGCTCATCGGTGTCGCGGAGGCCATCGCCGGCCGCAACCGCACCAGCGTGCGCTGACCGCCTGACAGCGAAGGGGCCCGATCACCTGTGCGGTGATCGGGCCCCTTCGCTGTCGGCAGCCTCGGTCCTGCGCAGCACGAGAAGCGGCCACTCATGCACCAGTCGTGTGCGGGCTGGTGCGGGTGACCGATCGGCGTCAGAATCAGAGGCGTGCTGACCGCTGTGCTGTACGGCCTGGCCGCGTCGAGCGCGCTGGTGGTCGGCTCGATCGCCGGCTCGCTGTGGCGTCCGCCGCGGTGGCTGACCGGTGTCCTGCTGGCCTTCGCCAGTGGCGCGCTGATCTCGGCCCTGGCCTTCGAACTGTTCGAGGAGGCGTTCCACCTCGGTGGCGCCGTGCGGTCCGGGCTCGGCCTGCTGGCCGGTGCGGCCACATTCGTGCTGGTGGACTCCGCGCTGGACCGCTACGTGACCGGTCACGCCGGACCGGCGCAGCGGGAGGTGACGAAGGCCGGTGCACGCGGCGGCGTGGGTTTCGCGCTGCTGGCCGCGGTGACGCTGGACGGCGTACCGGAGAACCTGGCGCTGGGCGTGTCCCTGGCCAGCGGGGTGTCGCTGACGTTGCTCGTCGCGATCTTCTTCTCGAACCTCCCCGAGTCGCTGGTCGGCGCCGTCGCCATGCGCGAGTCGGGGCAGAGCAAGCGAACCGTGGTCATGACGTGGGCGGTGTGCGCGTTGCTGCTCGCGGGTGCGGTCGTGCTCGGCAGGCTGCTCGCGGGCGGGCTGAGCGACGCCGTGCTGGCCGTGGCGCTGTCCTTCGCCGGTGGAGCGGTGATCGCGTCGCTGGCCGACACGCTGATGCCCGAGGCGTTCGAGCACGGCCGGCCGCTCAACGCGTTCGCCACGGCCGGCGGCTTCTTCCTGTCCTTCGTCCTCGCCGCCTGACCGTCCCGGCCGACGCCGCAGTACCGTCCGGTGTGGACGGTCTTGCGCCCGGTGTGGTCATGGGCGGGGTCTCGTCCTCGCGCGGTCCGCCCGCCTGCCCCGCTTCGGTCGTGTCGCCGCCGTGCAGCGCGGGCACATCGCCATGACCGGCGTGTCCGCCGCGGCGGTGTCGTGGACCCACATCGCGTCGATCCACAGCACGTGCGAGAACCGGCCGAGCCGGGCGCGGTGCAACGGCACACCGCACAGCGTCTGGTTCTGCCCCCGCCACCAGGCGTGGACGTCGCCCGACGGCAGGCGGGTGCCGTCCTCGTCGGTCCAGCTGCTCGACGCGGCCACCGCGGGCATGACGGTCACCATCAGCCTCCCTCGTCGACTGTCTCGTGCGGCATACCCGGCGTCGACGCCGCTAACCGGCAGCAAGGTCTTCCGACAGACGGTTCAGGCGACCTCCTCCAGCTCCTTGGTCGTGGCGGTCTGCTTGCGGCGGCGCAGCACGACGACGACGCCGACCACCACCGCGACGGCCAGCAGCACCCACATCGCGCCGTTGAAGGCGGACTCGATGTACTTCGCCGAGGCACCCGCGGCCGAGCCGATGCCGATGTGCAGCGCCGACCAGCACACCGCGCCCGCGATCGAGGCGGGCAGGAACCGGCGGTACTCCATCTTGGACGCACCTGCCGACGCGGGGACGAGGGTGCGCACGACGGGCATGAACCTGGCGACGAACACCGCCCACGCTCCCCGTCTGCGCAGCAGGTCGGCCGCCTTGTCCCAGTGCTGCTGACCGACCTTGCGGACCAGCTTGGTCTCCCGCAGCCGGTCACCGAAACGGCGGCCGAGGTAGTAGCCGATGCTGTCGCCGGCGACCGCGCACACCGTCACCACGAGCCACATGACCAGGAACCGGGGCACGGTCGTGACCGTCGTCGAGGCCAGCAGCAGGGCGCTCTCGCCCGGCGCCAGGAAGCCCACGCCGAGCGTGCACTCGGCCAGCGTCAACGCACCCGTCACCGCGAGGACGGCGGGTTGCGGCAGACCGGCCAGCCCTTCGAGGGCATCGGTCAAGAAGGTCATGGACTTTCCCCCAGTGACAAAAGCAAGACTCCAGCTGCCGAACAGTTGACTGGAACACGCCCGGCCCGCACATCGGCCCGTGGTCTGACTTGCCGGTCGTTCTCCAGGACTACGGGCAAACCCTGACAGGCGCGCACCTCCTCTGCGGTCAGTCAACAGACCGAGTTCTCGAAACATTTTTTCGAAAACTCCGCCGCGGCCGCCCTGGTCGAAGAGGACGGAACCGACTGCGCGGTGACGCTGCCCGGTTCGCTCCCCTCGAACTCGCGGCTTCCCGATCCCTTCACGAAGCTGAACGGCGCCCGCATCACGACCAAGAGCGACTGGAGGTGCCCTCGAGCGGAAATCAAAAACTGTCGGCGAGGTACGTCTACGGCGAGAAGCCCGCAAAGCCGTCCACCGTCAGCGGAACGGTTTCCAGCAGCAACATCACGGTCACCGTCGCGCACAACGGCAGGAGCGCGAGCTTCTCCGCGCGAGTCGAGCTGCCGAGCGGTTCCGGGCCTTTCCCGGTCGTGGTCGTCCTGGGCGGGTTCGGGGCGGACACGGCCACGATCAAGGCCTCCGGTGCCGCGGTCATCAGCTACGACCCGCTCGCGGTGGGCCGGGAGGGCACGCCGCGCAACAACAAGCAGGGCGCCTTCTACAGCGTCCACGGCTCCGCGAGCAGCACCGGTCTGCTGCTCGCGTGGGCGTGGGGCGTCAGCCGGATGATCGATGTCATCGAACAGTCCGGCGGCACGATCCTGAAGGCGGACGCCGTCGGTGTCACCGGGTGCTCGCGCTACGGCAAGGGCACGTTCGTCACCGGGGCGTTCGACCAGCGCATCGCACTCACCACGCCGATCGAGTCGGGCAGCGGCGGTGCTCCGGCCTTCCGCTCGATCGCCAGGGAGAGCGGCGCGCACCGTTGAGCAGCGCCTACGGTGAACAACCCTGGCTGGGCGACGCGTTCGGCTCCTTCACCGGCAACCCGGCCACGCTGCCGGTCGACACCCACCAGGTCGCCGGGATGATCGCGCCGCGCGGCCTGTTCGTCATGGACAACCCGCACATCGACTGGCTGTCGACGAGGTCGGGAAGCGTGGCGGCACTGGGCGCGGCGGAGGTCTACCGGGCGCTCGGTGCCGCAGGCAACATCACCTACTGGTCCGACGTCCAGGACGGCAGCCACTGCGCCACCAGGCCGGAGTGGCGCACTCCCCTGCAGCAGCACATCCAGAGGTTCCTGCTGAAGACCGGCGGCACGGCCGGCGTCTTCCGGGTCTCGAGCAAGAAGGCGGGCAACCTCGCCGAGTGGCGGGACCGGCAGACGCCGACCCTCTCCTGACCGGGCCGACGAGCCCGGCGTGGCGGCACACCGGGCTCGTCGCTCAGCACGTCACCTTCCGGCCACAGCCGCCGTGACCGGCGCACCCGCCTGTAGCGTCTTCGGGCGGGACACGGCTGAGGGGACGGTGTCACGATGCGGCTGGCCGGCGGAATCGTTGTCGCACTTGGGGTCGCCGCGCCCCTGGCCGGCCGGGGGTTGGCCGTCGCGGCCGGCATCGCCCTGGTGCTCGCGCTCCTCGCCACGGCACTGCCTGATCACTACGGCCGTCCACACTGGGACCGGCCGTGGGTGGGACCCGGATGGGCCGAGCTGCAGATCAGCCGCGTTCGGATGATCACCTTGCTCCCGCTGGTCTCGGTGTACGCCCACGCTTTCGCCGTCTACGTGGTGCCCGGCCACCCGAAAATCGCCAGTGCCGGGCTGATCCTCGTCGCGGTGGCGTTGAACAACTCGGCCTACTGGATCTCCCCGGCGCTGAGGATGGTCGTGGTCAGCCTGCTGATCGTCGGCGCGGTGACACTGGTGGGTGCCGGTCTCAGTGCGCGGCCAGGCCTCGTACCGGCGGGTGAGCAGTGGTCAGCGGGCGAGCAGAAGCCGTGGTGGGCCGTCTTCCTGGCCGCGCTGGCGCTGCTCCCCCTGCTGGTGCCCAGGCCCGGCGAGTTGCGGTGGGGCAAGTTCCTCCTGAGCGCGCTGCTCGGAGCCGCTCTCGGCGTCGCCGCGGTCCGCCTGCTGGGCACGGACCTCTCGATCACCTACCTGAAGGACCTGCTGGTCGCCGCGGACGGGGCCTTCCTCGGCACCGTGCTGGTGGTGTTCGTCGGCATCGCCACGGTCACCGCGACGGTGGACGTCGTCGCGGACGCGGCGCTGGAGTTCCTCGACTGGGAGGACACAGCCGCGATCCTGGCCACCATCGCGTTCACCGTGTTCGCCCCACCAGCGGTGCTGCTGGTCACCGCCGGCATCGCGACGTCGGCGTGGGCCGCCTTCCGCTTCTACATCGAGTACCTGGCGCGGTGACAGCCGAGTCTCCGGCTGGCCGGCTCACTGCATGTTCGCGGCCACCTTCGCGTAGAAGTCGGCCGGGTCCTCGGCGAGGCCGGCCTTGGTGGTGCGGCTCCAGTCGTCGACCAAGACCTCGGCGGCACCGTCGGCCAGGCCGTCGAGCGCTGCCCTCACGACGTCGCCCGGCGTGAGCAGAGGGCCCTCGTAGCCGGCCATCATGTCGGTGTCGGCCGCACCGAGGTGCAGGCCCAGCACCTGCGTGCCCTGGCCGGCGAGCTCGACGCGGGTGCCGGCGGTCAGGCTCCACTCGGCCGCCTTCGCCGCCGAGTACGACGTGGCGCCGTTCCAGGAGAACCAGGACAGGGCCGACAGGACGTTGACGATGGCGCCGCCGCCGTTGTGGCCGAGCACGTCGGCGAAGGCGCGGGTCACGCCCAGCGTGCCGAAGAAGTGGGTCTCCATCTCCCGGCGGATCTGGGCCAGGTCGCCGCGGACGAGGTTCTGGCCGGTGGAGATCCCGGCGTTGTTCACGAGCAGGGTGACGTCCCCTGCCTGCTGCGCCGCCTGGTCGATGGTCGCCGGGTCGAGCAGGTCGAGGGCCAGTGGCACGACGCCCGGCGTGGTGATGGTGCTGACGTCGCGGGCGGCGGCGTACACCTTCGTGGCGCCGCGCGCGAGCAGCTGGCTGACGAACTCCTTGCCGAGGCCGCGGTTCGCCCCGGTGACCAGCGCGACCGATCCTGCGATGTCCATGGTGTCGTCCCTTTCGGTTGTGGTTCTGACCGAAGGGTAGAATCTGACGTTGATGTCAGGTTCAAGGTGAAGTGGCGGAGGTTACAGTGACCCAAGTGGACAGTCCCATGCGCATCGGCGAGCTGTCCGCCCGCACGGGGGTCAGCATCAGGTCGCTGCGCTACTACGAACAGCAGGGCTTGCTGACGTCGACCCGGACGACGGGAGCGCACCGCCTGTACACCGAAACCGCGGTGGACCGGGTGCACATGCTGCGCCTGTTGTACGACGCCGGCTTGTCGAGCGAGACGATCGCCGCGCTCCTGCCGTGCGTCGACTCCCCCGCGGAGGACGTCACGGTGGAGACGCTGAAGGTGATGCGGCGGGAACGGGAGCGGATCGACGCGCAGATCGCGGCCATGCTCACCACGCGCAGCCACCTCGACGCGCTGATCGAGGCGGCGGCGGGACATCTCGACGAGCAGCGCGGCGCCGCGCTCGCCACCACGTGACCGAGGCGCGTCCACCGGTGCGCACGGGTCAGCGCACGTTCTGGTCCACAGTGGCCAGTGGCCGCCCGAGCTGCAACTGCTCGACGAGCCGGTCCCTGGCGTGCGCGAGGTGGCGTCGGTAGGTGCCGTAGGGCACGCCCAGCCTGCGCGCGGCGGCTTGGTGGGTCTGGGACGCCGACAGGTAGGTGGCGGTGAGGACCTGGTGCGCCCGCACCCCCGCCGGATCGGTCCGCAGCGCGTCGAGAGCGGCCGTGATGGCCGCGCGCAGGTCCGCGACCGGATCGGCCGAGTGCGGTGGAACCAGCCGTGAGCGCAGCAGAACGCTGGTCGCGAACTCGCCGGGGGCCCGCCACGTTCGCAGCGCGTCGAGCACGCCCTCCTCGAACGCGGCGCGGGACAGGCCGTCCGCTCCACCCTGAGGTCGGTCGGCCAACGACATCACGGGAGTGACTGCGACACGGGCCCGTTGCTCGACCCACTGCTCCACGGACTGCACCCGCCAGTCCCGGCCGAAGACGTGCTGGCGGCGCCCGTCGACCTCCACCGCGACGACCTCGTGCAGCCCCGCGTCGGCGAGGTGGTGCCGCCACCGTTCGGCGTCCTCGAAGACGGTGAACGTCACCGCACGGCCGCGCGCTCGCATCTCCACGGCGATCGTGCGCCGGCTGATGAGGTCCATCACGGGAGAGGGCTGCTGGTGCCGGCCGGGGTGCACGGCGAAGCGGCGGATGCCCAGGTGCTCACCCCGGCGCAGCGGCGCGGCCACCTCCACGTGGTCCCACAGCGCGGCGACCACCGGGTCCGCGGCCACGTCCTGTGGCATCGGAGCCTCCAGCCGCAGCACGGCCATGAACGCGACGGGCGTGGCCGAGCCCGCGTGCCGGTAGACCCGGAAGCCCTCCGGCTGCCGTCTCACCCAATGCGCGACGGCGGCCGCGGACGTCGGGCCCTCCGCCTCCTGCGCGAGCCGCAGGACGTCCGGCACGTCGCCGGGTCGCAGCGGGGTGTCCTCGACCTGGGGGTGCGCGCGCCAGTCGTACAGGTTGGACGCGCCGCTGTGGTCGCGGAACAGGAACATCCACTCCGCGACCCGCAGGAGCGCGTCGTCCTCCGCCGCCGAACGCACGGCCTGCAGACACGCCACCGAGATGCGGGCGCGCACGTCCTCGCAGCGTTCGGGATCACGCCAGCGCAGATCGGCCTCGAGCGTGGCCCGCACCGCGTCGTGCGGATGCAGCCCTTCCGGAGTCGCCTCGACATAGGGCAACTGCCGCAACCACGAGAACACCGCCGCGGTGTCGTCGTCGCCGAGTACCGCGCGCAGCAACGACTCGCGGGTGACGTAAGCCTGCGCGACGACTTCGAGCGCCCGCCGGTGCGCCGTCCCGGGCAGGTCGCCGACCAGCCGCTCCACCAGCGTCGTCAGCACGTCGCCGGTCGGCTGCCACGCTCCGCCGGCGGCCGCGGGCACCGAGGAGGCGAGCGAGGGCGAGCGGACTGCCACCGGCGAAGGCGACGTACGGGCCGCGCTGCTCGGCGGGCACACCGCGGGCCGCGAGCAGCAGGTCGGACTGGCCGGCGTCGAGCGGCCGCAGGGCCAGTTCCGCGAAGACCTGCGCCCAGCCGGGGTCCACCGACCACTCGACGTCGGGGGCGTTCCTGCTCGCGAGCACGACGAGCGCACCCTCCGCGAGGCGGAACAGCACCGTGTCACGCAGCCACGCCTCCAGCTGCTGGCAGTGCTCGAACGTGTCGATCAGCAGCACCGAACCGGGCTGGACGCACGCCAGCGCCGCCGCCTCCTCCAGCCGCCGCGGGTCCGCGCCGAGGTACCGGGCATTGACCTGCACCACGTGCCGCCGGGCGAGCTCGGCCCGGCGCGCGGCGTACCGCAGCAACGAGGACTTGCCGATCCCGCCGGGACCGTGGAGGTACGCCACGACAGGGGCGTCCTGGGCACCTGCCAGCATCCGGTCGAGCACCGCGCGCTCGTGCTCCCTGCCCACCAGCGCGCCGTCCCGTGCCGCGGCCAGCCGGTCCGCGAGGGTCGTCCCCTGTGCCCGGAGGTCTCGCACCACCACCATGTCGCGAGTGTCCCGGATGGAGCGAACACCGTGCGGAGGAGGGGCGAAGCGGACCAGAACCGGGCAGGCGCAGTCGTGCGACCGGTCACCGCGGGCCGCCGGCAACGGCCGTCGCGGTGACCTTCCCCGCGCGGCGTTGCTCATGGCTGCGGACACGGCCGGTGCTGACGTACCACTGGACCGCGAGTACCACGGCAATGGCGAGCTCGACCACGTCACCGCCGTAATACATCAGCTGGGCGCCGTGGTGCAGGTCGGTGGTGGTGAAGCCGGTGCCCGGTGGAGGTGTGGCGTAGAGGGACTTGGCGAGTACGGCGTGGGCGGCACCAGCGCCCAGCAGGGCGGTTGCGCGCCAGGCGAGGCCCCAGCGGCGTCGCATCGGGTCCAGCTGGCACACGGCGAAGGTGAACAGCAGACCGGAAGCCACGACGTGGACGTGGACGGCCGCGTGCACCAGCGGCTGGTGGGTGGCGGCGAACAGAGGTGTGCGGTAGAGCAGCCACAGGCCGCCCAGGTCCAGCAGGGCCGCCAGCGGCGGGAAGACCAGGACGGTCGCGAAAGCCGAGTGCGCCACGGTCAGCAGCGCGCGCCGGGGTCGCGCCGGCAGCACTCGCAGCAGCAGGGTCAGCGGACGAGCCAGCACCACCAGCACCGGGGCGATCATCGCCAGTGCGAGGTGCTGGGCCATGTGGGCGGTGAACGGGCCGCCGGGCAGCGGACCCAGTGAGGCACAGGCCAGGACGGCACATCCAGCGGCGAAGCAGGCGTCCCGCCATCCCGGCCAGGTGTCACCGCGCCGGCGCAGGCGGGTCGTGGCGGTCAGGTAGGCCAGCGCCGCCAGCAGTGCCAGCACCGCGAGGAGCATTCCCGGTGCTGGGGGCACGGGTGTGTGATGCAGGTGGGGATCGTTCACGAGCGGGCCCGTCTGCGGGCGCGCACGGCCAGGACAGCACCCACGGCCAGCAGCACCAGTGCCGCGCCGTTCCACACCAGGTCGTAGATCAGCAGGTCCACGCCGTAGCGGATTTGATGCAGGCGCAGCAGCTTGTGGTCGACGATCCCGTCGAACAGCTGGAAACCACCCAGGCCGAGGAGCAGTCCGGCCCGGGCGTGGGCCGGGGCGAGGGCGTGTCGACGGCGCAGGTCGGCGTACAGGACGAAACCGAGTACCAAGCCGAGCAGTTCGGCGGTGTGCAGCAGGCCGTCCGACAACAGCCCCACCGCCGGGGTGGAACGGTCGAAGAAGTGGTGCCAGCCCAGGACCTGGTGGAACACGATCTCGTCGACGGCGGCCATCACCGCCGCGCCGATCACCGCGCACACGGCCATCGATCTCCCCGGCAGGACAGCGGGTTCCGGCACGGCGGGTTCCGGTGCAGCGGCCCCCGGTGCAGCGGGCTCCGGCACAGCGGACTCCGGAACAACGGGTTCCGGCACAGCGGGCCGGGAGTCTCCGGTCATCGGGGCAGCGGGCCGACGTCGGTGTGGCGGCCGGGGCGCAGTGCGGCGTGGCGCTGTCCGGGGCCAGGGCCGGAGCGGGCGGCCAAGGCGTCGGCGACGACACCGGTCGCGAAGGCGTAGACGGTCTTGTGCAGCAGGTCCACCACCAGTTCCCCGCGCGGCCAGGTGGTCGGCGGAGCGCCGACGCCGGTGGCGTTCTCCAGGATCTGGTCGTTGGTCAGCCGGACCACGGCGAACTTCGCCGAGGACCACGGACCGCGCAGGCCCGCATGTGCCATGACCGAGCGCAGCACACCGAGCAGCACGCCCTGGCCGAAGTGCATCGCCAGGTTCACCGGCACCGGCTGCCGGCCACCGGGCCGTTCCCGCATGCCGGTGAGCCGTTGCAGCACCCGCGCCGGCACGTGCGAGTCCGGCCGGCCGGTCAGGCGCTGTTCCACCTTCTCCCCCAGCGTCATCACCAGCACCCCGGACGCGCCCGCGACCAGACCTTCCCACAACGCACGTTTCATCATGTGGCCACGGTTACCCGGCTCGTCGCGGCCTACTCACGCCCTTACGCGAATATTGTTCCTCGTTAACAACAAAGCCCACGAACCGCAATATTCGAGCTCTCGCCGGATACTTGTCAGGGTGCTAGGTTTCAATCGACGGACCGATTCACCGACACTGCGGGAAAACAATGGCGGAGAAAGTTCTCGTCCAGCTCGTGGACGACCTCGACGGCACCGCGAGCGAGGACGTCGAAACTGTGCACTTCGGTCTCGACGGCGTGATTTACCTGATCGACCTCAACGCGCAGAACGCCAGCTACCTGCGGAGGATCCTGCACGACTTCGTCACCAAGGCACGCCGGACAGGTGGCCGGACGAAGTAGCGTCCGGCCACCCTCATTCCGCAGGAGCATCAGCTCGGTCACCAGTCCGTGTTTCCTCACGCGAAAACCTGCGCAAGGTCGGGTTCAAGGTGGCGTAGATCGTCAACAATCCCGCACCGCCGGCGCAGGTGAGAATTGCTTGCGCCGGCGTGAGGAAGTCCACCAGCAGGCCGCCGACCGCCGGACCGGCGATCGAGGCGACGCCCAGCGCCACCCCCATCACGCTGCTCAGCCTGCCGCGCAGCTCGTCGGGGGTGAGCAGCAGCTGGTAGGTGGTGATGGTGGTGTTCGCGGTGGGCGCCAGGAACGCGGCGGCCGCGAACAGCACGCCGGTGGGGATGCCGGGGTCGACGAACAGCGCCACCGGGATGAGGAAGGTGATGGCCCAGAACACGGCGACGATCGCCCGGTGCGGCCGCAGCGCCCGGTGCAGCCGGGGCGCCACCAGGGCACCCAGGATGCCGCCCACGCCGAGCATCGCGCCCATGACGCCGATCTGCCCGGCCGGCACGCCCCGCTGGTGGGCGATGGCGATCATCAGCAGGTAGAACGCCTGGAAGAACAGGTTGAGGCCGACCGCGCAGAAGGCGACCACCCGCACCACCGGCTGGGTCCACACCCAGCGCAGGCCTTCGCCGACCTCGCGGTGGAAACGGCTGAGCGGTGCGGGTTTGCGCTGCCGCGGCGGGACGCGGAGGAAGAGCAGCGACACGAACGTCGCCAGGTGTGTCACCGCCTCCACGGCGAACGGCAGCAACCGCGACAGGCCGAACAGCACGCCGCCGACCGCCGTGCCGGAGAGCTGGCCGAGGTACCCGCGCGCGGCGTTCATCGCGACCGCGTCCGACAGCTGCGGCTCGGGCACGATGGCCGGCAGCAGCGCCTCCTCCGCGGGTTCGGACAGCGCCCGGCATACGCCGAGCACGATCACGACCACCACCACGTGCTCCACGCCGACGGCCTGCCACCACAGGCCGGCCACCAGGAAGGCCACGGCCAGCGCCTGCACGGCTTCGCAGACCAGCATCACCGTCCTGCGGTTCCACCGGTCGACCAGCGCGCCGGCGGGCAGGCCGACGACGAGCTGCGCGGCGGCGGAGGCGCCCAGCACCAGGCCGGACGCCGCCGCCGAGTCGGTGAGCAGCAGCACCAGCAGGGGCAGCGCGATCATCGACGCGCTCGCCCCCGCCTCGGACAACGCCTGCCCGACCCACAGCAGCCGGTAGTTCCGGTTGCGCGACAACGACGTGCTCATCGGTCGCTCCGGCAGTCCGCGGCGATGCCGCGCAGGGCGTCGAGGAAGTCCCCGGCGACCCGCCGCACCGTGGCCTCCTCGTGCCGGTCCGGCTGGTAGTGCCAGGTGAAGCGGAGCTCCCCGGCCGCCACACCGCCGACCACCTCCAGCAGGTGCGGACCGCGGTCGGTCGGGTCGCCGTCCTGCCCGATGGGGTCGAGCACGGTCCGGTACAGCCCACCGCCGGCGTCGTCGGCGGTGCTGCCGGACTGGCCGAGGTAGTTGAACACCACCTGCGGTCCCGGACCGGCGAGCTGTTCCCGTCCGCCCAGGTGCTTCAACGCCCCGAAGCCGAAACCGTTGCCCGGCACCGTGCGCAGCTGCCTGCGCACCGCCTTCACCACCTCTCGCCACGTGGCGCCGTCGCCGGGCAGCGTCAGCCCGACCGGGTAGAGCGTGGTGAACCAGCCGACCGTGCGGGACAGGTCCGCACCGAGGACGTCCTCCCGGCCGTGGCCCTCCATGTCGAGCGAGACCGTGCGCTCACCGGTGAACCGGGACAGGGCGCAGGCCAGCGCGGCGAGCAGGACGTCGTTGATCCTGGTGCGGTAGGCCGTGGGTGCGTCGTGCAGCAGCGCGTCGGTGTCCCGCGCGTCGAGCACCACGTGCACCTCGGCCGCCGGTGTGCCCGGCGTCGGCTGCTCGTGGTCGACGGGCAGCGGGGCCGCGGCGAGTGCCGAAACCCAGTGGTCCAGCTCGTCGTCCAGCGCTCCCCCGGCGACATACTGGGCCAGCCCGTCCGCCCACTCGCGGAACGACGTCGACTTCGCACCCAGGTCCACCGCCTCGCCGCGAACCGCCTGCCGGTAGGCGGTGTCGAGGTCGTCGAGCAGGATCCGCCAGGACACGCCGTCCACGACGAGGTGGTGCACGGTGAGGAAGAGCCGCGGCGCCGGCAGGTCGTCGGCGTGGAACAGCACGAACCGGTACAACGGCCCCTCGGCGAGGTCGAAGCCCGCGTGTGCCTCGTCGGCGATCTTCACCATGTGCGCCTGCCGTTCGGGCTCACCGATCGCGGTGAGGTCGTGGCGTTCCAGCACGCTGCCCGGCCGCACCGGGTCGTTGTGCTGCCGCCACTCGCCGGCGACCTGCTCGAAGCGCATGCGCAGTGCGTCGTGGTGCGCCACCAGCGCCGCCAGCCCGTTCTCCAGCGCGGTGTCGTCCAGGTCCTCGGTCAGCTCCAACAACATCGACTGGGCGAAGTGGTGGGTCGCCGTGTGCGTCTCGAAGAACCAGCGCTGGATCGGGGTGAGCGGGACGTCGCCGACGACCTCGGCGGTGTTCACCGGTTCGGTCTCCAGCTCGGTGACGAACGGCGCCAGCGCCTCGATGGTCTGGTTGCGGAACAACGACTTCGTGGTCAGGGCCAGCCCGGCCTTCCGCGCCCGCGACACCACCTGGATCACCAGGATCGAGTCACCGCCCAGCTCGAAGAAGTTGTCCCGGACCCCGACCCGGTCCGCGCCGAGCACGGCCGCCCAGACCTCGGCCAGCGTCTGCTCCACGGGCGTGCGCGGCGGAACGTGCGCACCGCCGTCGTCGGCGACCGGTTCCGGAGCGGGCAACGCCGCCCGGTCGAGCTTGCCGTTGGGCGTCACCGGCAGAACGGGCAGCGGCACGAACGCCGACGGCACCATGTAGGCCGGCAAGCGGTCGGCCAGGAACGCGCGCAGCTCCGCGGTGGTCACCTCGCCGGTGGCGACGAGGTAGGCGACCAGGCGGGCGTGCCCCTGGCCGGTGTCCGCCGCCACCACGGCGGCCTCGGCCACCAGCGGGTGGCGCAGCAGCGCGGACTCGACCTCGCCGGGCTCGACCCGGTGCCCGCGGATCTTGACCTGGTCGTCGATCCGGCCCAGGTACTCGAGCACACCGTCGGCACGCCTGCGGACCAGGTCGCCGGAGCGGTACATCCGCTCCCCCGGCGCGCCGAACGGGCACGCCACGAACGAGGCAGCGGTGAGACCGGGCCGGTTGAGGTAACCGCGCGCGAGGCCGTCACCCGCGATGCACAGCTCACCGGCCACGCCGAGCGGGACCGGGCGGAACTGGTCGTCCACCACGTACAGGCGGGTGTTCCAGGCCGGGTGACCGATCGGCACGGGTCCGGGATCGAGCTGCTCACCGGGTTCGACGCGGTGCTCCATGCAACCGACGGTCGTCTCGGTCGGGCCGTACTCGTTGATCACGACGGCCGTCGGGTTCGCCCGCCGCCACTCGTCGACCACCGCACCCAGCAGCTGCTCACCGCCCACGACGAGGTCACCGGTCGGCGACAGCTGCGGCGACACGGCACCGAGCAGGGCGAGGTGGCTCGGCGTGGCCTTGAGGAACGCCGCCTGCTCCACCGGCACCGCGTCCTCGTCCAGGTCGCTCACCACGATGCGGCCACCGGCCAGCAGCGGGCCGAACAACGTGGTGACGGTCAGGTCGAACGAGACCGGCGAGTGCAGGACCGCCGCACCGCGCAGGCCGCCGTAGACCTCGGTCGCCCAGGCCAGGTAGTTGACCACCGAGCGGTGCTCGACGACCACGCCCTTGGGCCGGCCGGTCGACCCGGACGTGTAGATCACGTACGCCGGGTCGCGAGTGGACAGTGGCGCGGTCCGGTCGTGGTCGCCCGGGTTGTCGTCCCGGCCGTCGTCGACGTGCACCGGGGCCTGGTCGCGAGGGCCGGGGTTGTCGTCGCGGTCGTCGGTCACGTGCACCAGGGCCGGGTCGTCGATCACCAGAACCGGACGGGCGTCGTCGAGCACGAACGCGACCCGGTCCGCGGGCTGGTCGGGCTCGACCGGCACGTACGCGGCGCCAGCCTTGAGCACCGCCAGCACGGCCACGAGCAGCTCGGCCGAGCGTGGCAGCGAGATCGCGACGTACCGGCCGGGGCCCACGTCCTGCGTGATCAGCCGGTGCGCCAGGCGGTTCGCCCTGGCGTTGAGCTCGGCGTACGACCACACCGCAGCGCCGTCCACCACCGCGGTGGCGTCCGGTGTCCGCGTCACCTGGGCCTCGAACAGCTCGGTGATGGTCGCGTCCGGCACGGCGTGGGCCGTGTCGTTCCACGCGTGCAGCACCTTCCGCTCCTCGTCCGCGTCCATCAGCGGCAGGTCGGCCAGCGGCCGGTCCGGGTCGGCGACCGCGGCCGTCAGCAGCACGCGCAGGTGCCCGGCCATCCGCTCGACGGTCGCGGCGTCGAACAGGTCGGTGTTGTAGTTGACCGCCGCGTGCAGGGCGTCGTCGTCCTGCTGGAACTCCCAGGTGAGGTCGAAGTTGGCCGCCACCACCGGCAACGGCAGGTCCTCGACCTGCAGACCGGGCAGGTCCGGTGCGGCGTCGGGGGTGTTCTGCAGGATCACCATCGCCTGGAACAGCGGGGTGCGGCTGGTGTCGCGGTCGGGCTTCAGCTCGTCCACCACGCGCTCGAACGGCACGTCCTGGTGGGCGAACGCGTCCAGCACGCCACCCCGCACCTCGCCGAGGAAGTCGCGGAACGTCGCGCTGCCGTCCACAGTGGATCGGAGCACCAGCGTGTTGACGAAGAACCCGACCAGGTTCTCCAGCTCCGCGCGCTCCCGGCCGGAGGCCACCGTGCCCACGGCGATGTCGTCCTGCCGCGACCAGCGGGCGAACAGCACCTGGCACGCGGCGACCAGCGCCATGAACAGGGTGCCGTTCTGCTGGTGCGCCAGCGCCTTGAGCCCCTCGGCGACCTCGGTGGGCAGGGTGAACAGGTGCACCGCGCCGTGGTTCGTGCGCACCGCGGGCCGGGGCCGGTCGGTCGGCAGCTCCAGCGGCGTCACGCCGGCGAGCCGGTCCCGCCAGAACGCGAGCTGCTCGTCGAGCAACGGCCCGGTGAGCCGGTCCCGTTGCCACGCCGCGTAGTCCGCGTACTGGATCGGCAGTTCGGGCAGCGTGCTGCCGCGGTAGAGCAGGTTGAGCTCGCTCGTCAGCACGCCGTTGGACCAGCCGTCGGTCACGATGTGGTGCGCCAGCAGGAGGAGCACGTGGTCGTCCTCGGCCACGCGCAGCAGCACCGGCCGCAGCAGCGGACCGCGAGCGAGGTCGAACGGCCGGGTGCTCTCCCGCACCAGCACCTCGTGCAGGCCGTCCTCGCCGCCGGGGACGTCGAGCACCGGCACCTCGACGGGCTGGGGTGGGTGCACGACCTGCACGCCGTGCCCGTCCACGCCGTCGAAGGTGGTGCGCAACGACTCGTGCCGCGCCACCAACGCCGTGAGCGCCCTGTTCAGCGCGTCGACGTCGAGCTGGCCGCGCAGCCGCAGCAGCGACGGTGACAGGTAGTCGGTGCTCTCCGGCTCGAACTGGTCGAGGAACCACAACCGCTGCTGCGCGAACGACAACGGCAACGCGCCATCGCGCGGTACTTGCGGAACGACGTCCTCGGCCGCTCCGGTCCCGAGCTCGTGGACGAGCCTGGCGACCGTGGGCGAGTTGAACAACGCGCGCGGCGACACGGGCGCGTCCAGCTCGGTGCGCAGCCGGGACACCACCCGGATGCTGAGGATGGAGTCGCCGCCGAGCTCGAAGAAGTTGTCGTCGAGCCCGACCCGCGGCACGCCCAGCACGTCGGCCCAGATGCGGCAGACCTGCTGCTCGACCGGGGTGCGCGGGGCGCGGTAGGCCGACGCGGCGGCCTGCAGGTCCGGTGCGGGCAGGGCGCGGCGGTCGACCTTGCCGTTGGCGTTGAGCGGGATCGCGTCGAGCCCGACGAACGCCGAGGGCACCAGGTAGTCGGGCAGCCGGTCGGCCAGCCACGGCCGCAGGTCCTTGCCCGCACCCGTCACGTACGCCACGAGCCGCTGGTGACCGTCGACCTCGCGGGCGATCACCACGGCCTCACGCACATCGGGGTGCTGGGTCAGCACGGCCTCGACCTCACCGGGTTCGATCCGGTGGCCGCGGATCTTGACCTGGTCGTCCGTGCGGCCCAGGTAGTCCAGGGTGCCGTCGGCCAGCCACCGCGCCCGGTCACCGGTGCGGTACATCCGCTCCCCCGGCCCGCCGAACGGGTCGGCGAGGAACCGGTCCGCGGTCAAGCCAGGACGACCGAGGTAACCGCGGGCGAGCTGCACACCGGCCAGGAACAGCTCACCCGGCACACCGACGGGAACCGGCCGCAGCTGCTCGTCCAGCACGTAGGCACGGGTGTTCAGCAGCGGACGGCCCACCGCAACGGGAGCGTCGGCGGTGATGCGGCAGGACAGCGCGTCCACTGTGGACTCGGTCGGGCCGTAGAAGTTGTAGCTCGTGGTACCGGGAACGTCCGCCAGCCGCCGCCACAGGTCCTCACCGATCGCCTCGCCACCGAGCATCAGCACCTTCGGCCGGTGCTCACCGTCGAGCAACCCGGCCTCCACCAGCTGCCGGGCGTAGGACGGCGTCAGGTCCATGAAGTCGATCCGGTGGTCCACGACGTACCGCACCAGCGCGGGCGGGTCGAGCCGCACGTCCTCGTCCAGCACGTGCAACTCGTGACCGTCGGCCATCAGCACGATGCCTTCCAGCGACGTGTCGAACGAGAACACCGCCGACAACGCCACCCGAAGCCGCGAGCCGGCGACGAAGTCCTCCCGGTGGTTCACCAGCAGGTTGACCAAGCTCGCGTGCTCGACCACCACACCCTTGGGCCGTCCGGACGACCCGGAGGTGTAGATGACGTACGCGGCGTGGTCGCCGCCCACCGGTGCCAGGTCCCCGGCGTCCTGGTCGTCGGCGTCCGGCAACGACCCGCGCACCACCAGCACCGGATCGGCGTCCCGCAGCAGGAACTCCACCCGGTCGGCGGGCAGTGACGGGTCGACCGGCAGGTACACACCGCCGGCCTTCCAGATCGCCAGCAACGCCACCACGAACTCCACCGACCGCGGCAACGACAACGCCACCAAACGCTCCGGCCCCACACCCGACGCCACGAACACCCGAGCAACCCGGTTCGCCCACGCGTTCAACTCCGCGAACGACAACGACCGATCCCCCACCACCAGAGCGGTGGCGTCCGGCGTGGCACGCACCTGAGCCTCGAACACCTCGACAACCGAGTCAGCGGTGACCTCTCCGGCCGTGGCGTTCCACTCCACGAGAACTTGCTGGCGCTCGTCGTCGGTCATCAGCGGCAGCTCGCCGAGCGGCCGGTGCGGATCGGTCGCGATCTCCTCCAGCACCACGGCGAGCCGTGCGGCGATGCGTTCGACCGTCGCGGTGTCGAACAAGCGCGGGTCGTAGTCCAGCTCAAGACGCAGCCGGTCACCGAGGTTGGCGCTGAGGGCGAGCGGGAAGTTGGTCGTGTCGGCACCCGCGACGTCGAGCACCCGAACGCCCTGCTCGTCGTCGAGCAGCTCGTCCACCGGGTAGTTCTCGAACACGACGGCGCTGTCGAACAACGCCGACCCCGCCGGCACACCACTCCACGACCGCAGCTCCGCCAGCGACACGAAGTCGAACCGCCGCGACTCCGTCTGCGCAGCCTGCACCTCCCGCAGCCACGGCAGCACCGAGGCGTGCGGATCGACCCCGACGCGGGTGGGCACGGTGTTGATGAACATGCCGACCATGGACCCGATGCCCGGCAGTTCGGCCGGGCGTCCGGAGACCGTCGTGCCGAACACGACGTCGGACTCACCGCTGTAGCGCGAGAGCAGCAACGCCCACGCGCCCTGCACCACGGTGTTGGCGGTCAACCCGGCGGCGCGCGCCACCCGGTTCAGCCGCGCCGACCGGTCGGCGTCCAGTGCGATGTGGACGGACGCGCTGGACTCCGCGCGATGTGCTTGGACGGGAGAACGGTCGTAGGGCAACGGTGTCGGCGCCTCGACCCCGGCGAGCACCTGCCGCCAGTGCCGTTCGGCGGCCGCGGTGTCCTGCTCGGCCAGCCACCGCAGGTAGTCGCGGAACGGCCGGCGCGGCGCGAGCTCCGGCTCCCGGCCGTGGACTAGCGCGGTGTACTGCTCGCTCACCTCGACCAGCACCTGCGCGAAGCTCCACCCGTCCAGCAGCACGTGGTGGGCGGTCCAGAACAGCGTGACCTCGTCGTCGGTGAGCCGCGCGATCGCCAGGCGCAGCAACGGAGGTGTGGTCAGGTCCAGCTCCTCGCCGCCCACTGAGTCGTGCGCGGCCTCCTGCTCCTCGACGGGCAGGTGGCGCCAGTCGTGCAGGGTGATCGGCACGTCCACGCGGTGCCGCACGACCTGCACGGGAGCCTCGACGCCCTCCCACACCACACCGCCGCGCAGCACCGGTGTGCGGTCCACGACCCGGCGGCAGGCCTCGGCCAGCGCGTCCGGGTCGGACACCCCGGCGAGCCGCAGCCGGAACCGGTTCGAGTAGGCCGTCGACGTGTCGTCCACCAGCGTGTGGAACAGCATGCCGGTCTGCAGCGGCGTCAGCGGGTAGACGTCCTCGACCTCGGCGCCGGTCCCGACCAGCCGGTCCACCGCCGCCTGGTCCAAGTGCGCCAACGGGAAGTCCGACGGCGTCCGGCCACCGGCACCCGGCTCGGCGCAGTGCGCGACGATCTCCGCCAACCCGCGCACCACCGCGTCGGCCACGGCCCGCACGGTCGACTCGTCGTGCAGGTGCTCGGAGTAGAACCAGGACAGCACCAGTTCGCCGTCCTCCACGCCGCCGACGACGTCGAGCTGGAACGGGCGCGTGCGGTCGGCGGCCGCGTCGGCTCCCCGGTCCTCCAGCCGGCCTCGGACCAGGCCTTCCCCGGCCGCGGCCACGTCGAACCGGCCGTGGTAGTTGAAGCTGACCGGCGGCAGCGCGGACCCGGCCAGGGAGTTGTCCCGGAGCTGGCGGAGTGCCTCGAAGCCGAAACCACGGCCGGGCACGGCCCGCAGCTGTTCCTTGACCGACTTGAGCACCGCGCCCCAGTCGCCGGCGGGCACGGTGAGCGCGACCGGGTACTGCGTGGTGAACCAGCCGACCGTGCGCGAGATGTCGGCGCCGTCGAGCACGTCCTCACGGCCGTGGCCCTCCATCGTCACGGCGACCCGGTCCCGCCCGGTCCACCCTGACAGCGCCCGGCCGAGCGCGCTCAGCAGCACGTCGTTGACCTGCGTGCGGTAGACGTCCGGCACGCGGTGCAGCAGGGCGTCGGTGTGCTCGCGGTCCAGCCGCACCGAGATGACGCGCGTCGAGTCGGCGGTGTTCGGTCCGTCACGGTCCACGGGAACATCACCCGGCACGGCGAGCGCGGCGGTCCAGTGCGGCAGTTCGGCGTCGAACGCGCCGGACCGCACGTGCCCGGCCAGCCGGTGGGCCCACTGGGTGAACCGGGTGCCGACCGGGTCCAGGACGATCCGCTCGCCCGCCAGAGCCTGGCGGTACGCGGTCTCCAGGTCGCCGAGCAGGATCCGCCACGACACGCCGTCCACGACGAGGTGGTGCACCACGAGGCTCAACCGCTTGCCGGAGAACAACAACGCGCGCATGACCGGCCCATGGGTGATGTCCAGCCCGGTCTGGGCGACCGCCGCTTCTTCCTCCTCCGCGGACACGTCGTGGCGTTCCAGCTCCACCACGGCGTCCGCCACGTCCTGAACCCACTCGCCGTTCACACGGGTGAAGCGGGTGCGCAGGCCCTCGTGGTGCGCCACGACCGCGGCCAGGGCGCGCGCCAACGCGTCGGCGTCGACGTCGTCGGTCAGCTCCAGGTGCACCGACATGGTGAAGTGGTGCGGGTTGTCCTCGTTGGAGGCGAGGTACCAGCGCTGGATCGGCGTGAGCGGTGCCGGGCCGGCGATCTCCGGGAGGTCGGTCTTCGGTTCGCTCGTGCGGACCACGGTGGCGAGCTCGGCGATCGTCTGGTGGGTGAACAGGTCCTTGGTGACCAGTTCCAGACCGGCCTGGCGGGCCTTCGACACGACCTGGATGCTCAGGATCGAGTCACCGCCGAGACCGAAGAAGTTGTCGTGCACACCGACCCGGTCCACCCGCAGCGCCTCGGACCACACCCGCGCCAGCTCGCGTTCCACGGCGGTGCGCGGTGCCACGTGGTCCTGCCCGCCGCCGGCCTCGGGAGCGGGCAGGGCGCGGCGGTCGACCTTGCCGCTGTCGGTCTTGGGCAGCTCGTCGAGCAGCACGAACAACGACGGCACCAGGTAGTCCGGCAACCGCCGCTTCACCCCGGCCCGCAGCTCGTCCGCGTCCACCGCGCCCACGACGTACCCGACGAGGCGGTGCGTGCCGGCCTCGACCTCCTGGGCCACGACCGCGGCCTCCACCACCCCCGGCAGGCCGAGCAGCGCGGCCTCGGCCTCGCCCGGTTCGACGCGGTAGCCGCGGATCTTGACCTGGTCGTCCGCGGCCGGGTACTCAGCACCGTCGGCGGTCCACCGGACCAGGTCGCCGGTCCGGTACATCCGGCTGCCGGGCGGGCCGAACGGGTCGGCCACGAACCGGTCGGCGGTCAGGCCGGGCCGGCAGGTAGCCGCGGGCCACCTGGTCGCCCGCCAGGTGCAGCTCGCCGGGCACGCCGACCGGCTGGGGCCGCAGCCCGGCGTCGAGCACGTAGGCCCGCAGGCCCTGTCCCGGTGTGCCGATCACCGGCCGGTCCCGGTCGGTGACCTCCGTCCACACCGAGTCCACCGTGCACTCGGTCGGGCCGTAGAGGTTCACCGCGGTGATGTTCTCGGCGTCGGCCAGCGCACGCCACAGCGGCTCGCCGATGGCCTCGCCGCCCAGCGCGAGCAGCAGCGGACGTCCCTGCGCGAGCACCCCTTCCGGCAGGAGCTGCTGGAGGTAGGACGGGGTGCAGCTGAGGAAGTCGATGCGGTGCCGCGCGATGTGCTCGACGACGGCCCGCGGGTCGAGCCGGACGTCGTCGTCGAGCAGGTGCAGCTCGTGGCCCGCGGCCAGCAGGAGCAGGCCCTCCCAGGAGGCGTCGAAGGTGTAGGCGGCGGTGGCGATGCCGCGCAGGACCCTGCCGTCCTGGGGCAGCAGGCGGGTGTGGTGGTCGGCGACGAGGGCGGCGAGCTGGCGGTGCTCGACCACCACGCCCTTGGGCCGGCCGGTGGAGCCGGACGTGTAGATGACGTACGCGGCGTGCTCCGGGCGCAGCGGTGCCGTGCGATCGGCGTCGGTCGGGTCGGTCGCGGAGCGCGGCCACGGCGGGGTCGTCGAGCCGCACCAGCGGCAGGTCGCCGCCGACCGCGTCCGTCGCGGAACGCGCGGCAGCGGCCGGGTCGTCCACCCGCGCATGCAGGTCGCCGCCGACCGGATCGGCTGCGGGACGCGCGGCCACAGCGGAACCGTCCACCCGCACGTGCGGAAGACCGGCGACGGTGTCGTCCGCGGCGACCACGAGCAGTGGCTGGGCGTCGTCCAGCACGAACGCGATCCGCTCCGCCGGGTGCTCCGGGTCGACCGGCACGTACGCGCCGCCCGCCTTCAGCACGGCCAGGATCGCGAGCACCAGCTCGGCCGACCGCGGCAACGCCAGTGCCACCACCGACTCCGGTCCGACACCGGCCGCGATCAGGTGGTGGGCGATGCGGTTGGCCTGCGCGTTGAGCTCGGCGAAGGTCCACGACCGCTCGCCGTCGACCAGGGCCGTCGCGTCCGGCGTGCGGGCGGCGCGGTCCTGGAACACCTCGTGGTACGCAGGTGCCGGGCCCGCGGTGCCGGTGTCGTTCCACCTCTCCAGCACGGTCGCGAGCTCGTCGTCGGTGAGCAGCGGCAGGTCGGCCACGGCGCGGCCGGGCTCGGTGGTCGCGGCGTCGAGCAGCACGCCGACGTGCGCCGCCAGCCGCTCGGCCGTGGTGGTGTCGAACAACGCGGTGTCGTAGGTCAGCACCGCCTCCAGGCGGCCGTCGAACTCCTGGAACTGGAACGACACGTCGAAGCCCGCCGCGACCGACGGTGGCGGCAGCTCCTCGACGTGCAGGCCCGGCAGGCGCGGTTCGTCGCCACCGGTGTTCTGCAGCACGACCATCGCCTGGAACAGCGGGGTGCGGCTGGGGTCGCGCACGGGGTGCACCTCGTCCACGACCCGTTCGAACGGCACGTCCTGGTGGGCGAACGCGTCGAGCACCGTCTCCCGGACCTGGCCGAGCAGCTGTCCGAAGCCCTGCCCCGGGTCCACTGCGGACCTGAGCACCAGCGTGTTGACGAAGAACCCGACCAGGCCCTCCAGCTCGGTGCGGTCGCGGCCGGAGACGACCGTGCCGACGGCGACGTCCTGCTGCCCCGACCAGCGGGAGAACACCGCCTGGCAGGCGGCGACCAGTGCCATGAACAGGGTGCCGTCGTGCTCGCGGGCCAAGGCCTTGAGCCGGTCGGTGACCTCGGCGGGCACCTGGAAGTGCACCAGCGCGCCCTGCTTGCCGCGGGCGGCCGGCCGGGGCCGGTCGGTCGGCAGCTCCAGCGGCCGCACGCCGTCCAACGCGCGCCTCCAGTGCGCCAGGTGCTCCTGCAACGCCTCCTCGGTCGAGGCGTTGCGTTGCCACACCGCGAAGTCGGCGTACTGCACCGGCAGGTCGGGCAGCTTCGCGTCCCTGCCGTACGTCGCGGCCTCGTAGCAGGCACCCAGCTCGGCCAGCAGCACGCCGTTGGACCAGCCGTCGGTCACGATGTGGTGCAGCACCAGGGAGAGCACGTGGTCGTCCGGGCTCAGCCGGGCCAGCAGCACCCGCACCAGCGGGCCGTGCCAGGTCGAACGGCGTGGTCGTCTCACGGGTCAGGACGTCCGCCAGCTCCTCCTCGGTCACCTCGACCACCGGCACCTCGACGGGCTGCGGCGGGTGCACGACCTGCACGCCGTGCCCGTCCACCGTGTCGAACGTGGTGCGCAGCGACTCGTGCCGCGCCACCAGTGCCGTCAGGGCCGCGGCCAGCGCGTCGACGTCCAGCGGACCGCGCAGCCGCAGGACCGACGGCGAGAGGTACTCCACGCCGCCGGGTTCGAACTCGTCGAGGAACCACAGCCGCTGCTGCGCGAACGACAGCGGCAGCCCGCCGTCGCGCGGCACCACGGGGATCTCGTCCAGCCGGGCCTGTGCCGACTCGGCGACCAGCGCGGCGATCCCGGCGACGGTCGGGTGGGTGAACAGGGCACGCGGCGACATCTCCACGTCGAACGCGGCCCGCAGCCGGGAGATCACCCGGATGCTGAGGAGGGAGTCGCCGCCGAGCTCGAAGAAGTTGTCCCGCACGCCGATGCCGGGCACGCCCAGCACCTCGGACCAGATGTCGGCCACGTCCCGTTCCACGTCCGTGCGCGGTGCGACGTGCTCGGCGCGTGCCTCGGTGAAGTCGGGAGCGGGCAGGGCCCGGCGGTCGACCTTGCCGTTGGCGTTGAGCGGAATGGCGTCGAGCTCCACGAACGCCGAGGGCACCAGGTAGTCGGGCAGCCGGTCGCCCAGCCACGCGCGCAGGTCCTTGCCCGCACCCGTCACGTACGCCACGAGCCGCTGGTGACCGTCGACCTGGCGAGCGATCACCACGGCCTCCCGGACCTCGGGGTGCCGTGCCAGCGCCGCCTCGACCTCACCGGGTTCGACGCGGTGACCGCGGATCTTGACCTGGTCGTCGGTCCGCCCCAGGTAGTCCAGCGTCCCGTCGGCCAGCCACCGCGCCCGGTCACCGGTGCGGTACATCCGCTCCCCCGGCCCGCCGAACGGATCCGCCAGGAACCGGTCCGCGGTCAGCCCCGCACGACCGAGGTAGCCACGCGCCAGCTGCGCACCGGCCAGGAACAGCTCACCGGGCACACCGACGGGAACCGGCCGCAGGTCCGCGTCCAGCACGTATGCCCGCACGTTGGGCAACGGCCGCCCGACGACCGGCCGGCCACCACCGGTGATCCGGACGGACAACGCGTCCACTGTGGACTCGGTCGGGCCGTAGAAGTTGTAGCTCGCGGTACCGGGAACATCCGCCAGCCGCCGCCACAGGTCCTCACCGATCGCCTCGCCACCGAGCATCAGCACCTTCGGCCGGTGCTCACCGTCGAGCAACCCGGCCTCCACGAGCTGCCGGGCGTAGGACGGCGTCAGGTCCAGGAAGTCGATCCGCTGGTCGGCCACGTACCGCACGAGCGCCGGTGGGTCGAGCCGCAGGTCGTCGTCCAGGACGTGCAGCTCGTGGCCGTCGGCCATCAGCACGATGCCTTCGAGTGAGGTGTCGAACGAGAACACCGCCGACAACGCCACCCGCAGCCGGTTCCCCTCGACGAAACCCTCGCGGTGCGCCACCAGCAGGTTCACCAGGCTGCCGTGCTCGACCGCCACACCCTTGGGCCGGCCGGTCGAGCCGGACGTGTAGATCACGTACGCCGCATTGCCGGGCCCCACCGGCTTCAGGTCGTCCGAGCCGTACCCGTCGGCCTCGGGCAGTGCGTCCCGCACGATCAACACCGGCTTCGCGTCCTGCACGAGGAAAGCCACACGGTCGGCGGGCAGCGACGGGTCGACCGGCAGGTACACACCGCCGGCCTTCCAGATCGCCAGCAACGCCACCACGAACTCCACCGACCGCGGCAACGACAACGCCACCAACCGCTCCGGCCCCACACCCGACGCCACAAACACCCGAGCAACCCGGTTCGCCCACGCGTTCAACTCCGCGAACGACAACGACCGATCCCCCACCACCAGAGCGGTGGCGTCCGGCGTGGCACGCACCTGAGCCTCGAACACCTCGACAACCGACGCCGCCGACACGTCAGCTGCCGCGGTGTTCCACTCCTCCAGCACGAGTCGCCGCTCGTCGCCGGTCATCAGCGGCAGGTCCGACACCGGTCGCGCGGAGTCGGCGGCGATGGCGTCGACGAGCAGGAGCAGGCGGTCGGCGAGACGGCGGGCCGTGTCGGCGTCGAACAGGTGCGGGTCGTAGGCGAGGTCCAGGCGGAGCTGCTCGTCGAGAACAGCACTGAGGGTGAGCGCGAAAGTGGTCGTGTCGCGCGCCTGGACCTCGGTCGCCTGGATGCCGCCGACCTCGGCGACGTCGTTGAGCGGGTAGTTCTCGAACACGACGGCGCTGTCGAACAACGCCGACCCCGCCGGCACACCACTCCACGACCGCAGCTCCGCCAGCGACACGAAGTCGAACCGCCGCGACTCCGTCTGCGCGGCCTGCACCTCTCCCAGCCAGGTCGCGACGTCAGCGTCGGCGCGCACGGAAACCCGGGCCGGCACGGTGTTGATGAACAGACCGATCATCTGCTCCACGCCCGGCAGCTCACCGGGACGCCCGGACACCGTCGTGCCGAACACGACGTCGGACTCACCGCTGTAGCGGGACAACAACAACGCCCACGCACCCTGCACCACGGTGTTGACCGTGAGGCCGTGCCGGCGGGCGGTGCGGCGCAGCCGGTCGGTCTGCTCGGCGGTGAGCGCCACGGGCACCGCCGTGGACGACTCGGTGGCGTGGTCGCGGGCGGGCAGGCGGTCGTAGGGCAACGCGGTCGGCGCTGAGAAGTCCGCCAGCACCGCACGCCAGTGCCGTTCGGCCTCCGACCGGTCCTGCGCGTCCAGCCAGCGCAGGTAGTCGCGGAACGGCCGCCGCGAGACCACCTCGGGCGCGCTGCCGGCGGTGAGCGCCCGGTACTGCTCGCACACCTCGGCGAACACCTGCGCGAGGCTCCAGCCGTCCAGCAGCACGTGGTGGAACGTCCAGACGAGCAGCACCTCGTCATCGGACAGCCGGGCCAGGTCGATCCGCATCAGCGGCGCCCGGCGCAGGTCGAGTTCCTGTGCGACCAGCACTTCCAGCGCCCGTTCACGGTCCTGTTCGGACAGTTCGCGCCAGTCGTGGTGCGCCGTCGGCAGGTCCACCCGGGACCGGATCACCTGCACCGGCCGGTCGACGCCCTCCCAGACCAGCGCGCCGCGCAGCACCGGCGTGCGGTCCACCACGCGTTGCCACGCCGCGGCGAGGGCTCGTTCGTCGGCGACACCGGTCAACCGCAGCCGCACCTGGTCGAAGTAGGCGGTGGACGACGGATCCGCCAGGCCGTGGAAGAGCATCCCCTCCTGCAACGGGGTCAGCGGGTAGACGTCCTCAACGTCCGCACCGGTCCCGACCAGTCGGTCCACCGCCGCCTGGCCCAAGTGCGCCAACGGGAAGTCCGACGGCGTCCGGCCACCGGCGTCCGGCTCGGCACAGTGCGCGACGATCTCCGCCAAGCCGCGCATCATCGCGTCGGCCACGGCCCACACGGTCGGCTCGTCGTGCACACGCCCGGAGTACAGCCAGGTCAGCTCCAGCCGGCCGTTCTCGACCAGCCCGACGACGTCGATCAGGTACGCGCGGGTGTTGCCGGGAGCCGTGTCGCGGCCGAGCGGGGCGCACCGGGCGCGGACGAGCCCGTCGTCGTCGGCCGCGACGTCCCACTGGCCGTGGTAGTTGAAGCTGATCAACGGGTGCGGGTCGTCCCGCAGCGCCGCCGCCGGGGAGCCGGGAGCGGCCAGGTACTGCAGCGCCGCGTAGCTCTGGCCACGGCGTGGCAGTGCGCGGACCTGTTCCTTGACCGACTTCAGCACACCGCCCCACTCACCGGCCGGCACGTGCAGGGCGAGCGGGAACTGGCTGGTGAACCAGCCGACGGTGCGGGAGACGTCGAGGTCGTCGGGCACGTCCTCGCGCCCGTGGCCCTCCAGGCCGACCAGCACGCGGTCGCGGCCGGTCCACTCGGCCAGCGCCCGGCCGAGCGCGCTCAGCAGCACGTCGTTGACCTGCGTGCGGTAGACGCCCGGCACCTGGTGCAGCAACGCGTCGGTGTCGGCGGGGCTGAGCCGCACGGTGACCGACCGGACGTCCTCGGCGGGGTCACCGTCTTCGTGGTCGACCGGGAGCTCGGCGGGGGCGGACGCGGCGAAGCCGGTCCAGTGGTCGAGGTCGGCGTCCAGCTCGCCTGCAGCCACCCGGTCGGCCAGCCGGCGGGCCCACGTGGCGAACGCGGTGGTCACTGGTTCCAACGCGACCGGTTCACCCCGGACGACCTGGTGGTAGGCGGTGTCGATGTCGTCGAGCAGCACGCGCCACGACACACCGTCCACGACGAGGTGGTGCACGGTCAGGAACAACCGGAAGCGGTCGCCGAGGCGGAACAGCACCGCACGGATGAGAGGGCCTGCTTCGAGGTCGAGCGACGACTGGGCGGCGAGCGCGTCAGCCTGGGCGGCCTCCTCCTGCGCGGGCCCGTCGAGGCCGGCCAGGTCGCGCACCCGCAGGACGCCGGTCGGTGCAGTGGGTGCGAGGTCCTGGACCCAGCGGGACGAGGTGGGCGCGCCGGGAGTCGCGGTCTCACCGGGGCGAGCGCCACCGGACTGCCCGTCGCCGGCGCGGGTGAAGCGCGTGCGCAGTGCGTCGTGGTGCGCCACCACGGCGTCCACGGCGGTGGCCAGCGCCCGTTCGTCCAGGTCCGGCGCCAGCTCCACGTGGGTCGACATGGTGAAGTGGTGCGGGCTCGCGGGCGCGGTCTCGAAGAACCACTCCTGGATCGGCGTCAACGGCGCCGGACCCGCGACCGGGGCGTCCGGCACGCTGTCGGCCACCGCCGACGCGGTCGCGGCCAGCTCGGCGACGGTCGGGTGCAGGAAGACGTCCTTGGACGACAACCGGATACCGGCCCTGCGGGCGCGGGCGACGAGCTGGATGCTGAGGATCGAGTCGCCGCCGAGCTCGAAGAAGTTGTCCTCGATCCCGACGCGGTCGACGCGCAGCACCTCGGCCCAGACGCGGGCCAGCTCCCGTTCCACCGGTGTGGTGGGCTCGACGTGGCGGTCGGCGGCCGGGTGCGCCTCGGGTGCGGGCAGCGCGCGGCGGTCGACCTTCCCGTTGCCGCTCAACGGAAGCGCGTCCAGCACCACGAACGCCGAGGGCACCATGTAGTCGGGCAGCTCGCGGGTGAGCCACGTGCGCAGCTCGGCGTGCGCCGGAACTGTGCCCGCCGCGGGCACGAGGTAGGCGACGAGCTGCTTGCGGCCGTCGTCGGTGCGGGCGACGGTGATCGACTGGGCGACCTCGGGGTGGCGCACGAGCAGGGCGTCGATCTCCCCTGTCTCCACCCGGAAGCCGCGGATCTTGACCTGGTCGTCGGTGCGGCCGACGAACTCCACCACGCCGTGTGCGCGCCAGCGGCCGATGTCGCCGGTGCGGTACATGCGGGATCCGGGCGGGCCGAACGGGTCGGGCAGGAACCGCTCGGCGGTCAGGCCCGGCTGGCCGAGGTAGCCGCGCGCCACCCCGGCGCCCGCGAGGAACAGTTCTCCCGGCACCCCGACGGGCACCGGGCGCAGGCCTTCGTCGAGCACGTAGACCGCCATGCCGTCCAGCGGCCGGCCGATCGGGATGACGTCGGGCACGGTGTCCGTCATCGGGAACGACGTGGCGAACGTCGTCGTCTCGGTCGGGCCGTAGCCGTCGACCACGGTCAGGCCGGGGCACGCGGCGAGCACACCGCGCACGGCGGCCGCCGGCACCACGTCACCGCCGGTCCACACCTCCCGCAGCCCGGCGAACGCCTCCGGTGCCTCCTGGGCGACCAACCGGAAGAGTCCGGCGGTCAGCCAGATCGCGGTCACACCGTGAGCGACGGCGTCCCTGATCGCATCGGCGTCAACGTCACCCGGCCGCGCGACCACGACCTGGCCACCGCGCAGCAGCGGCACCCACAGCTCGTAGGTCGAGGCGTCGAACGCGGACGGCGAGTGCAGCAGCACCCGGTCATGCGCGCCAGTGGCGAAACGCGAGTCCAGCGCCAGCGCCACGACGTCACGGTGCCGCACGGCGACACCCTTGGGCACGCCGGTGGACCCCGAAGTGTGCATGACATACGCGAGCTGGTCCGGATGCACCACGACGGCGGGATCAGCGGCGCCGGTCCGATCGCCGTCGAGCACCACGACCTGTCCGGTGTGGACGGACGTGACCACGTCCCGGTTGCGCGGATCGGTGAGCACCACCGCGATCCCGGAGTCGGCGAGCACGCGCCGGGTCCGTTCGACCGGTGCGCGACCGTCGAGGGGCACGTACGCCGCACCGGCCTTGAGCACCGCCAGCTCGGCGACGACCAGGTCGGCGGACCGCTCCACGAGCAGCCCCACCGGGTCCTCCGGCCGCACGCCGAGCCCGATCAGCTCGCCGGCGAGCCGGTTGGCCTGGGCGTCCAGCTCGGCATAGGTGAGGACCACGTCGTCGAAGACCACCGCGGGCGCGTCCGGCGTGCGGCGCGCCTGCTCGGCGAACCGGCCGGTGATCGTGTCCTCGACCGGTGCGCGGTGGGCGTCGTTCCACCCCACCAGGACCTGGTCGCGTTCCGCTTCCGACAGCCAGGGCAGCTCACCCAGCGGCCGCCGCGGATCGGCCGCCGCGCCGCCGAGCAACCGCACGAGGTGGTCGGTGAGGCGGGCGATCGTGGTGGCGTCGAACAGGTCGGTGTTGTACTCCACCACACCGTCGAGCAGGCCGTCCCGCTCCTGGAACTCGATCGTCAGGTCGAAGATGGCGTCCCGCCGGGACAACCCGACCTGGTCGACCGCCAGGCCCGGCAGGGTCGGCGGGGTGCGCTCGGCGTTCTGCAGCAGCACCATCACGTCGAACAACGGGTTGCGGCTGACGTCACGCTCCACGCGCAGGGCGTCGACCACGTGCTCCAGCGGCACCTCGTCGTGGGCGTAGGCCTCCTTGACGTTCTCCTTGACCTGGTCGAGGAACTCGGCGAAGGACACCCTGCTGTCCACTGTGGACCTGAGCACGACGGTGTTGACGAAGAAGCCGACCAGCCGCTCCAGGCCGGGGCGGCCGCGGCCGGTGGTCACGGTGCCCACGGCCACGTCGTCCTGACCGGCATACCGGGCCAGCAGCGCCTGACACCCGGCCATCAGCACCGAGAACAGGATCGTGCCGCGATCGTGGGCGAGCGCCCGCAGCGCCGCGGTGGTCGTGGCCGGGATGGTGAACGACTGCACGGCGCCGTTCGTGGTGCGCACCGGCGGCCGCGGCCGGTCGGTGGGCAGCTCCAGCGGCGTGGTGCCGCTCAACCGCCGCGTCCAGTGCTCGACCTGGCCGCGCAACGCGTCACCGGACAGCCGTTCCCGTTGCCAGGCGGCGAAGTCGGCGTACTGCAGCGGCAACGCGGGCAGAACGGCCTCCCGTCCGGCCACGGCCGCGCCGTACAGCTCCCCCAGCTCCTCGGTCAGCACGCCCATCGACCAGCCGTCGGTGACGACGTGGTGCGCGGTCACCAGCAGCACGTGCTCGTCCTGCGCCAGCCGCACCAGCAGTGCCCGCACCAGCGGTCCCTGCCGCAGGTCGAACGGACGCGAGTACTCCTCGACCAGCAGCTCGTCCAGGTCGTCCTGTGCCTGGGCCACGGGCAGGGCGAGGTCGAACGGCGGGTGCACGACCTGCACGCCCACCCCGTCGACCTCGTCGAGCGTGGTGCGCAGCGACTCGTGCCGCGCCACCAGCCCGGTCAGGGCCGCGGTCAGCGCGGCCACGTCCACGCTCCCGGTCAGGCGCAGCGCCAGCGCGCTGTTGTAGCCCGAACCTCCGGGCTGGAAGCTGTCGAGGAACCACAGGCGTTGCTGCGGGAACGACAGTGGCAACGGCTTGGAGCGGTCAGCCGGTCTGATGGCGTCGGCCTGCTGGGAACGGCCGGAGAGGCGGCGGCGCATCTGCTCGCGCAGGTGCGGGGGCAGCGCGGCGATGCGGTCCTCGATCGACGACGACATGATGTGGTGTCTCCTCACAGTTCCTGGGGTGCGCCGTCATCGAGGGCGACTCGTTCGAGCTCGAGCAGGATCTTCTCCTCGACCAGCCGCGCCAGGTCGGCGACCGTGCCGGCGGTGAGGACGTCGTGCGGGGTCAGCGGCACGTCGAAGGCGCCGCGGCAGCGGGACGTGACGAGCAGGCTGCGCATGGAGTCACCGCCGAGTGCGATGAAGTCGTCCTCGGCACCGACGCGGTCCACGCCCAGCACCTCGGTCCAGATCTCGGCGATCACCTGTTCGGTGTCGGTCCTGGGCGCCACGTACGGCGCGGCGGACGCGGTCAGCGACGGCTCGGGCAACGCGGCCCGGTCGACCTTCCCGTTGGCGCTCAACGGCAACGCGTCGAGCACGACGAACACCGCCGGCACCATGTAGTCGGGCAGGGTCCGCCCCGCGAACGCCGCCACGTCCGCCGGTTCCGGCGCACGAGCGGGGTCGGTGGGCACCAGGTAGGCCACGAGCTGCTTGCCGCCGAGGTCGTCCTCGCGGACCACCACGACCAGCCCGCCCACGCCGGGATGACGCCCCAGGACCGCCTCGACCTCACCGAGCTCGATCCGGAACCCGCGCAGCTTCACCTGGTCGTCGGCCCGGCCGGCGAACTCCAGCGCGCCACCGGGCAGCCACCGCACGACGTCGCCGGTGCGGTACATCCGCTCCCCCGGCACACCGAACGGGCAGGCCACGAACCGCGAGGCCGTGAGCCCTGGCCGGTCGAGGTACCCGCGGGCCAGACCGGCACCCGCGAGGTACAGCTCGCCCGGCACGCCGAGCGGCACCGGGCGCAGCCGGTCGTCGAGCACGTAGGTGGACATGCCGTCGAGCGCGGACCCGATCGGCACGGTGTCCGGCACGTCGTGCTGGCCGGTCATCCGGTGCGCGGTCGCGAACGTCGTGGTCTCGGTCGGTCCGTACCCGTCGACCACCACCAGGCCGGGACAGGCCGCCATCACCCGGCGGACCGCCGTGGCGGGCACGACGTCGCCGCCGGTCCACACCTCGTGCACGCCTGCAAGGCAGCCCGGCGAGTCCTGCGCCAGCACGCGGAACAGGCCCGCGGTCAGCCACAGCGCCGTCACACCGTGGGACTCGATCAGCTCGCGCAGCACCGCCGCGTCGAGGTCCTCCGGCGGCGCGACGACCACGCTGCCGCCGCGCAGCAGCGGCACCCACAGCTCGTAGGTGGACGCGTCGAACGCCAGCGGCGAGTGCACGAGCACCGTGCGGTGGGCGGGTCCGTCGAACCGCGAGTCCAGTGCCAGCGCCACGACGTCGCGGTGCCGCACGGCGACACCCTTCGGCGTGCCGGTGGAGCCGGAGGTGAACTCCACGTAGGCGAGTCCGTCCGGGTGCGCGGCGACCGCGGGCCGTTCGGACGCCTCCTCACCGTCGGGCACCACGACGTGCCCGTCGAACAGCACGACGTCCGAGTCGGTGATCAGCACCTGGGTGCCGGCCTGCTCCAGCACCAGCCGTTGGCGTTCCACCGGAGCCCGGCTGTCCAGCGGCAGGTACGCGCCACCCGCCTTGAGCACGGCGAGCACCGCGACCACCACGTCGGCCGATCGGCGGAGCAGCAGCCCGACGCGTTCCTCCGGCCGCACACCGAGCGCGATCAGCCGCTGTGCCAACCGGTTCGCGCGAGCGTCCAGTTCGGCGTAGGTGAGCGACGTGCCACCCGCGACCACGGCCACCACGTCGGGAGCCTGGTCCACCTGAGCGGCGAAGATCTCCGCGACGGTCAGGTCCGGGACGCCGGCCTTGACCCGTTCCGGGAGGACGAGCCGCCGCTCGGCGTCGCCGAGGACGTCGACCTCGCCCACCGCCCGCCCGGGATCGGCGACCAGGCCGAGCAACGCCGTCGCCAGGTGGCCCGCGACCCGCTCGACCGTGCCGGCGTCGAACAGCGCCGGGTCGTAGCTCAGCCGGAACTCCAGCTCCGCGCCGGGACGGACGCCCACGCTGAGCGGGTAGTTGGTCGTCTCCACGGCGTCCAGGTCGCGCACGGTCACGCCGTGGGTCGCGACCTCGTCGACCGGGTAGTTCTCGAACACCACGATGCTGCTGAACAGCTCGGTGCCGCTCCACGCCTGCAGGTCCGCGAGCGACACGTGCTCGAACCGCCGGGCCTCGGCCTGGTCCGCCTGCAGCCGCCGCAGCCACACCGCGACCGGCTCGTCCTCCGCGATCGCTGTGCGCACGGGCAGCGTGTTGATGAACATGCCGGTGATGGCGTCCGCGCCGGTCAGGTCGACCGGGCGGCCGGACACGGTGGAGCCGAAGCACACGTCGGTCTGGCCGCTGTAGCGCGACAGCAGCAACGCCCACGCGCCCTGCACCACGGCGTTGAGCGTCAACCCGTTGCGCTGGGCGAAGTCGCGCAGCCCGGCACCGGGCAGCGTCATCGTCGTCCACTCCGCCGAGCGGGTGGCGTGGCCCGGTTCGGCGGGCCGGTCGAGCGGCAGCGGCGTGGGCGCGTCGAACCCGCGCAACGCCTGCCGCCAGTGGGTTTCCGCCTCGGCCGGGTCCTGGGTGGACAGCCAGCGCAGGTAGTCGCCGAACGGGCGGCGGGACGGGAGCTCGGGTTCGCGTCCGGCGGTGAAGGCGGCGTAGCAGGTGATCACGTCGCTGAGCACCTGGAACGTGCTCCACCCGTCGAGCAGGACGTGGTGGAACGTCCACCCGACCCGCACGGCCGTGTCCGACTCGCGCGTCAGCACCAGCCTCATCAACGGCGCGGTGCCCAGGTCGAGCTCCCCGTCGTCGCTCGGCAGGCCGACCTCGCGGCACACCACCTGCACCGGCCGGTCGACGCCCTCCCACACGACGCGGCTGCGCAGGATCGGGGTCCTGGCCACCACTTCGCGCCACGCACGGTCCAGCGCCTCGACGTCCGTGACACCGTCGAGGACGAAGGAGATCCGTTCGGTGTACAGGCCTTCGTGGCCGTGCGACAGGCTGTGGAAGACCATGCCCGCCTGCATCGGCGTCAGCGGGTAGACGTCCTCGACGTCACGGCCGTCCCCGACGATCCGGTCCACCGCGGCCTGGTCCAGGCCTGCCAACGGGAAGTCCGACGGCGTCCGGCCACCCGCACCCGGCTCGGCGCAGTGCGTCACGATCTCCCGCAACGCCAGCGTCATCGCCTCGGCCAACGCCCGCACGGTCGACTCGTCGTGCACCTCGTCGCTGTAGTACCAGGTGAGCTGGAGCCGTTTGTCCTGCACCGCGCCGACGACGTCGAGCAGGTGGTGCCGGGGCGTGTCGGGTGCGGCGTCGGCACCGATCCCGCCGATCGTGCGGAACGCCGTGCCGCCCGCGGTGCCGTCGAACTGCCCGAGGTAGTTGAACGCGACCGCGGGCTGCACGCCGCCGTACCGCGCGCCGTGGCCGATGCCGCGCCGGGGCACCGCGCGCAGCCGTTCCTTGGTCGCCTTCAGCACCGCGCCCCAGTCCCCGGCCGGCACGTCGAGCGCCACCGGGAACACCGACGTGAACCAACCGACCGTGCGGGACAGGTCGACGCCGTCGAGGAAGTCGCCGTCACGGCCGTGGCCCTCCAGGTCCACCAGCACCCGGTCCTGGCCCGTCCACCCGGCCAGCACCCGGCCCAACGCGCTCAGCAGCACGTCGTTGACCTGCGTGCGGTACACGGCCGGCACGTCCTGCAGCAGCGCCCTGGTCAGGTCGGCGTCCAGCTCGGCGGTGACACCGCGCACCGAACCGGTCGTGCCGACGCCGTCGCGGTCGACGGGCACGCTCGGGTCACCGGTGACGCCCGCCCAGTGGTCAGCCTCGTCGTCGAACCCGCCGGCCGCGGTGTACTCGGCCAGCCGCAGCGCCCAGTCCCGGAACGACGTGGTCCGCGCTCCCAGCGCGATCTTCTCGCCGCGCGCGGCCTGCAGGTAGGCGGTCTCCAGGTCCTCCAGCAACACCCGCCACGACACCCCGTCGACGACCAGGTGGTGCGCGGTGAGCCGGAGCGTGCGGGACGTGAGCGTGGCCCGCAGCAGCGGTCCGCGCGCCAGGTCGAACCCGCCGTCCACTCCGGACAGCACGTCGACAGGCTCGGCCGGCGGGTTGTACTGCTGCCAGCCGGAGCCGGTGCGGTCGAACCGCATCCGCAGTGCGTCGTGGTGCTCCACCAGACCCGCCAACCCCTTCCGCAACGCCGCCTGGTCCACCTCGTCGGTGAACTCGACGACGACGGACTGGTCGAAGTGCCCGGGATGCGGGGGTTCGGCGTCCAGGAACCAGCGCTGGATCGGGGTCAGCGGGACCTCGCCGACCGCCGGCCCCTGCGGCACGGCCTCCTCGGCGGCGACCGCGGGCACCGCAGCGGCGAGCGCGGCCACCGTGGGGTGGCTGAACAGGTCGCGTGGTGCCAGGCCGTACCCGGCCTGCCGGGCCCGCGACACGACCTGGATGCTGATGATCGAGTCACCGCCCAGCTCGAAGAAGTCGTCCTCGACGCCGACCCGGTCGAGCCCCAGCACCTGCGCCCAGATGCCGGCGAGCACGCGCTCGGGCTCGGTGCGCGGTTCGACGTGCCGGGCACCGGTCGTCTCCCACTCCGGCGCCGGCAGCGCCTTGCGGTCGAGCTTCCCGTTGCCGGTCAGCGGAAGCCGGTCCAGGTGCACGAACGCCGACGGCACCATGTGGTCGGGCAGGGTCCGCGCCAGGAACGCGCGCAGGTCGGCGCCATGACCGCCGACGACGTACCCGACGATGACGTTGCGCCCGGCGTGCTCGCGGACGTCGGCCGCGGCCGCGGTCACGTCCTCGTGCGCTTCGAGCGCGGCCTCGACCTCCCCGAGCTCGATGCGGAACCCGCGGATCTTGACCTGGTGGTCGGCGCGGCCGAGGTAGTCGAGCCGGCCGTCCTTCCACCGCGCCAGGTCGCCCGTGCGGTACATGCGCGATCCGGGCGCGCCGAACGGGTCGGCGACGAACCGGGACGCGGTCAGGCCGGGCCGGTTGAGGTAGCCGCGCGCGAGTCCCGCGCCGGCGACGTGCATCTCGCCGACGACACCGGGCGGCACAGGCCGCAGGTCCTCGTCGAGGACGTACACCCGCAGGTCCGGGATGGGTTCGCCGACGGTGCCGTCGGCGGGGGTCCACGTGACGTGCACGGTGGTCTCGGTGATGCCGTACATGTTGATCAGCTCGCCGGGACCGTTCCAGGCCGCCAGCTTGCGCACGTCCAGCGCCTCACCGCCGAAGACGACGTACCGCAGGCTGAGGTCCTGCGGCTGTTCGGCGATGAGCTGGTAGAACGCCGACGGCGTCTGGTTGAGCACCGTGACCCGTTCCCGCGCCAGCAGGTCGGCGAACTCGCGCGGCGAGCGCGACACCTCGTGCGGCACGACCACGAGCCGGCCGCCGTGCAGCAGCGGGCCCCACAGCTCCCAGACGGAGAAGTCGAAGGCATAGCTGTGGAACAGGGTCCACACGTCGTCGGCACCGAACCCGAACCAGGCGTCGGTGGCGGAGAACAGCCGGGCCACGTTGGCGTGCGGCACGACGACGCCCTTGGGCTTGCCGGTGGAGCCGGAGGTGTAGATGACGTACGCGGGGTTCTCCGGCCGCAGCACCACGTCCGGCGCGGTGGACGGCATGCCGGACACGTCCGGCAGCTCCGTCAGCACGGTCACCGGCCGGGTGTCCTCGACCATGCCCGCGATCCGGTCCTCCGGGTAGGACGGGTCGATCGGCAGGTAGGCGGCGCCGGACTTCAGCACGCCCAGCACCGCCACGACCAGGTCGGTGGACCGGGGCAGCCGCAGCGCGACGTACTTCTCCGGTCCCGCGCCCCGTTCCACCAGCAGGTGCGCCAGCTGGTTCGCACGCGCGTCCAGCTCGGCGTAGGTCAGGTGCGTGCCCTCGCAGGTGACCGCGACGGCGTCCGGGGTGCGCGCGGCCTGCTCGGCGAACAGCCGCGGCAGCGTCCCCACCGGGAAGTCCGCGCCGGTGGGGTTCCACTCCACCAGCACCTGCCGGCGTTCGGCGTCGTCGAGCAGCCGCAGCTCGCGCACCGGCTGGGCCGGGTCCACCAGCAGGTCGTCCAGGAGCAGCCGCAGGTGCCCGCCGAGCCGCTGCACGGTGGCCTCGTCGAACAGCGCCGGGTCGTGGTCGAGCTCGACCACGAGGCGTTGTCCTGGCGACACCACGACGGTGAGCGCGTAGTTGGTGGGCTCGTGCGCGGACACGTCGTGCAGCCGCAGGCCGTGCGCGGCCATGGCGTCCTCGTCGAACGGGTAGTTCTCGAACACGAGGATGCTGTCGAAGAGGTTGGCGCCGCCGGGCAGCGCGCTCCACCCGCGCAGCCGCGACAGGGGCACGTGCTCGAACCGCCGCGCCTCCGCCTGGTCGGCCTGCAGCTCCCGCAGCCACGACAGCTGGTCGCGGCCGCGGTCGACGGCGACCCTCGTGGGCACGGTGTTGATGAACATGCCGACCGTCGACTCGACGCCCGGCAGGTCAGCCGGACGGCCGGACACGGTGGTGCCGAACACGACGTCGGACGTGCCGGCGTAGCGGGCCAGCAGCACCGCCCAGGCCCCCTGCACCACGGTGTTCACGGTCAGGCCGTGGCGCTGGGCCGCCTCGCGCAGCCGTTCGGTGCTCTCCGCGGTCAGCTCGAACCGGACGGTGCCGCCGGACTGGGCGCGGTGCGCGTCGACCGGGCGGCGGTCGAACGGCAGCGGGGTGGTCTCGTCGAAGCCGTCGAGCACCCGCCGCCAGTACCGCTCGGCCTGCTCGCCGTCCTGCCGGTCGAGCCAGTGCAGGTACTCGCGGAACGCCGGGCGGGCGGTGGCGGGCCCGGCGGTGCCGCGGGTGATGGCGGCGTGGTGTTCACAGACCTCGGTGAACAGCTGGGCCGCGCTCCACCCGTCGAGCAGGACGTGGTGGAACGTCCACAGCACCAGCACCTCGTCGGGCGAGAGGCGGGCGATCGCGACGCGCATCAGCGGCGCGGTGGTGAGGTCCATCCCGGCCGCGCGGTCGCTCTCCTGCAGTGCGCGGAGCTCCTCGTCCTCGTCGAGACCGGTCCAGTCGAGGTACGTGATCGGGAGGGTGACGTGCGAGCGCACCCGCTGCAGCGGTTCCGCGAGGCCGTCCCACACGACCTCGCTGCGCAGCACGGCGTTGCGGTCCACGACGCGTTGCCAGGCCGCGCCCAGCACCCGCGGGTCGGTCACGCCGGCGAGCCGGAAGCGGACCTGGTTGAAGTACGCGCCCGAGGTCGCGCCGTCGACCAGGCCGTGGAAGACCATGCCCGCCTGCATCGGCGTCAACGGGTAGAGGTCCTCGACGCCGTCGCCGACGAGCCGGTCCACCGCGGCCTGGTCCAGGCGGGCCAGCGGGAAGTCCGAGGGTGTGCGGCCGCCGGAACCCGGCCGGGCGCAGTACTCCACGATCTCCCGCAACGATGCGGCGAGCGCGTCCGCCAGGCCGCGCACGGTCGCCTCGTCGTGCACCCGGTCGCTGAAGTACCAGGTGAGGTCGAGGCAGCCGTGCTCGACCGCGCCGACGACGTCGAGCAGGTGCGGGCGCGGGGCCTGCGGTGCGCTGTCGAGCTCCAGGCTGCCGCGCACGGCCCTCAGCACGCCGCCCTCGACGGCAGACCAGTCGAGCCGGCCGAGGTAGTTGAAGCTGATCTGCGGGCCGCCGGTGCCGGGCTCGTGCAGCGCGCCGTGGCCGATTCCCCTGCGCGGCACCGCGCGCAGCTGTTCCTTGACCGACTTGAGGACCACTCCCCAGTCACCGCCGGGCACGTCGAGCGCGACCGGGAAGATCGAGGTGAACCAGCCGACCGTGCGGGAGAGGTCGACGCCGTCGAGCACGTCCTCGCGGCCGTGGCCCTCCAGGTCCACCGGCACCCGCGTGCGGCCGGTCCAGTCGGCCAGCACCCGGCCGAGAGCGCTCAGCAGCACGTCGTTGACCTGCGTGCGGTAGGCGCCGGGCACGTCCTGCAGCAGTGCCCTGGTGGTCTCCGCGTCGAGCCGGACCGAGACGGCCCTGGTGGACCCGGCGGTGTTGGGGCCGTCGTGGTCGACCGGCAGGGACGGGTCCGCGTCGGTTGTGGCGGCCCAGTGGTCGCGTTCGTCGTCGAAGCCGCCGTCGGCGGTGTGCCGGGCGAGCCGGTGGGACCAGTCCTTGAACGACGTGGTCTTGGCGGCCAGCCGGACGGGCTCGCCGCGTGCCGCCTGGTCGTAGGCCGTGACCAGGTCCTCCAGCAGGACGCGCCACGACACGCCGTCGACGACGAGGTGGTGGATGGTCAGGCGCAGCACCGAGTTCTGCAGCTCGGCGTGCAGCAGCGGTCCGGTCGTGAGGTCGAACCCCGGACAGGGGCTGGTGGTGAGCAGCTCGGCGGGTTCGACCGGCGCGTTGTGCTGCCGCCAGCCGGACTCCGTGCGCTCGAACCGCATCCGCAACGCGTCGTGGTGCTCCACCAACGCGGTCAGCGCCGTGCGGAGTGCGTCGACGTCCACATCGGAGGCCAGTTCCGCCGTCAGCACCTGGTTGAAGTGCTCGGGGTGGCCGGGGTTCGTGGCGAACAACCACCGCTGCACCGGCGTGAGCGGCAGGTCCCCCGCCACCCGGCCCTGGTCGGCCTGGGCAGGCCCAGCCACCGCGGCCACGGCCGCGAGCGCCGCCACCGTGGGGTGCCGGAAGAGGTCGCCGGGGCTGAGCGCGAGCCCGGCCTGCCGGGCCCGCGACACGACCTGGATGCTGAGGATGGAGTCGCCGCCCAGCTCGAAGAAGTTGTCGCCGGCGCCGACGCGGTCGACGCCGAGCAGCTGCGCCCAGATCCCGGCCAGCACGGCCTCCGGTCCGTCGGCGGGCGCGACGTGCGTGCCGGTCGCGGTGGCCCACACCGGTTCCGGCAGCGCGTGCCGGTCGACCTTGCCGCTCGCGTTGAGCGGCAGGGCGTCCAGGACGACGAAGGCGGACGGCACGAGGTAGTCGGGGAGCGTGCGGCCGAGGAACTCCCGCAGCGCGGCCACGTCGGGCGCGGTGCCGACGGCGGTCAGGTAGGTGATGAGCCGCTTGCGGCCGGTGTCGTCGACGCGCACGACCGTCACCGCCTGGGCGACGGCGGGGTGCGCGGACAGGGCGGTGTCGACCTCGCCCGGCTCGACCCGGAACCCGCGGATCTTGACCTGGTCGTCGGTGCGGCCGACGAACTCGACCGTGCCGTCGGAGCGCCACCGCACCAGGTCGCCGGTGCGGTACATCCGCTCCCCCGGCGCGCCGAACGGGTCGGCGACGAACCGGGACGCGGTCAGCCCCGGCCGGCCCGCGTACCCGCGCGCCAGACCGGACCCCGCGATGAACAGCTCGCCCGGCACACCGATCGGCGTGGGCGTCAGGCTGTCGTCGAGCACGCGCAGCCGCATGCCGTCCAGGGGACGGCCGATGGGCACCACGTCGTCGACCGCGTCGGCGTCGGCCATGCGGTGCGAGGTGGCGAAGGTGGTCGTCTCGGTGGGGCCGTAGCCGTCGACCACGGCGATGCCGGGGCATGCGCGCAGCACCCGTCGGACCGCCGGTGCGGGTACGACGTCACCACCGGTCCACACCTCGCGCAACCCGGTGAGGCACTCGGGGTCGTCCTGCGCGATGACCCGGAACAGGCCGGCGGTCAGCCACAGGCCGGTGAGGCGGTGCGCGGTGACCAGGTCGCGCAGCCGGTCGGCGTCCAGGTCCTCTGCCGGGGCGACCACGACGGTGCCGCCGTTCAGCAGCGGCACCCACAGCTCGTAGGTGGTGGCGTCGAACGCGGGGGCGGAGTGCAACAGGACCCGGTTGTGCGCGCCGCCCGCGAACCGCCGGTCGCGCACGAGGTCGGTGACGTCGCGGTGCCGCACTGCGACGCCCTTGGGCACACCGGTGGAGCCCGAGGTGTGCATGACGTAGGCGAGCTGGTCCGGGTGCACGACCACGTCCGGTGCGGACGCCGGCCCGTCCTCGGTGCCCAGCACGACGACGTGACCGTCGTGCGCCTCCTGCGCGGTCGCCAGCCAGGTCTGGTCGGTGAGCACGACGGCGGCACCGCTGCCCGACAGCAGAACGGCCAGCCGCTCGGCGGGAGCCCTGGTGTCGAGCGGGACGTACGCGCCGCCCGCCTTCACCACGGCCAGTTCGGCGATGACGAGGTCGAGCGAGCGGCCCAGCAGCACCGCCACCGGCTGTTCGGGGCGCAGCCCGTGCCGCAGCAGGTGGTGCGCCAGGCGGTTGGCGCGGGTGTCCAGCTCGGAGTAGGTCAGCGACGTGCCGTCGGCGACGACGGCCTCGGCGTGCGGGGTGCGCCGGACCTGGTCGGCGAAGAGGGCGGTGATCGTGGCCGGTTCGTGCCGGCCGGTGTCGTTGAACGCTTCCAGCACCTGGTGGCGTTCCCGCTGGCCGAGCAGCGGGAGTTCACTCAGCCGCACGCCGGGGGTGACGCCGTCCAGCAGGACCCGGAGGTGACCGGCCATCCGCCGGATCGTGGTGGCGTCCCACAGGTCGGTGTTGTACTCGATGGACAGGTCCAGCGAGCCGTCCCGCGGCCAGAACTCCACCAGCAGCTCGAACCGCGCCCGCGGCCGCGGCAGGTGGTGCTCTTCGACGACCAGCGCGTCGACCGTCGTGGGTCGCACCATCTCCTGCTGCAGCACGACGAGCGCTTGCACGAGCGGGGTGCGGCTCGGGTCGCGGTCCGGTCGCAGCTCGTCGACGAGCCGGTCGAACGGGATCTCGTCGTGGGCGAACGCGTCGAGCACGGTGTCCTTGACGTCGGCCAGGAACTGCCCGAACGACACCTCGGGGTCCACTGTGGACCGCAGGACCAAGGTGTTGACGAAGAACCCGACGAGGTCGTCGAGCTCCGGCCGGCCACGTCCGGCGGAGGCGGTGCCGACGGCGACGTCACGCCGGCCGGTGTAGCGGGCCAGCAGCAGCTGCACAGCGGCCGCCAGCGTGGTGAAGAGAGTGGTGCCGCTGTTCCTGCTGACCTCGGTCAGGTGCTGCACCAGCTCGCCCGGCAGGGCTTCGCGGTGGACCGCGCCCGCCGTGGTGCGCTGTGCCGGGCGGGGCCGGTCGGTGGGCAGGTCGAGGGGTTCGAGGCCGGCGAGGACGTGCCGCCAGTGGTCCAGTTGCCCTGCCACGGCCGGGTCCTCGACGCGGCGGGACTGCCAGGCCGCGAAGTCGCCGTAGCGGATGGGCAGCGGTGTCAGCTCCGGCGCGGTTCTTCGGAGGGCGGACCGGTACAGCTCCAGCAGGTCGTCGACCTGGACGCGGACCGACCAGCCGTCGGTCACGATGTGGTGCTGGTCGAGGAGCAACACGTGGTCGTCCTCGGCGAGCTCGGCCAGCACGGCGCGGACCAGCGGCCCGGTGCTCAGGTCGAACGGCGTGGTCAGCTCTTCGGCGCACAACCGGTCGAGCGCGTCGTCCTGGTCCGCGGCGGCGGAAAGGTCCTCCACGCGCAGCGGCACCGTGGCGTGGGCGGCGACCACCTGCACGCCGTGGCCGTCGACCTCGGTGAAGGTGGTGCGCATGGTCTCGTGCCGGGCGGCCAGTCCGTTCAGGGCGGTCCGCAGGGCGTCGAGGTCGAGCGGGCCGCGCAACCGCAGGGCGACCCCGGTGTTGTAGTCGGTGGCGGTGGGGTCGAGCTCGTGCTGCAGCCACAACCGTTGCTGTGCCGGGGAGAGCGGCAGCACGCCGTCGTGCGGCACGGTCGTGATCCGGTCGTCCGCCGTGATGGGCAGGCGGTCGGCGAGCAGGTCGGCGAGACCGGCCACGGTCCGCGCGTCCATCAGGTCCCTCGTGGACAACGGCACGTCCAGCGCCGTGCGCAGCCGTGACACCACGCGCAGGGCCTGGATCGAGTCGCCGCCGAGGGACAGGAAGTCGTCGTGTGCGCCGACTCGGTCCGGGTCGACGCCGAACACCTCGGCCCACGCCCGTGCGATGGCGCGTTCGGCGGAAGTGCGGGGTGCGACGTGCTCCGTGCGCCGGTCGAGGTCCCAGTCGGGCGCGGGCAGCGCCTTGCGGTCGACCTTCCCGTTGCTGTTGAGCGGAAGGCGGTCCAGCACCACGAACGCCGACGGCACCATGTAGTCGGGCAGCGAACGCAGGAGGAACGCGCGCAGCTCGTCGTCGGACGGTGCCGCCGTGGACACGACGTAGGCGACCAGGCGCTTGACCCCGTTGTGGTCCACCTGCGCCTGCACCGCGGCCTGCACGACGTCGGGGTGCTTGGCCAGCACGGCCTCGATCTCGGCGGTCTCGACCCGGAACCCGCGGATCTTGACCTGCTCGTCGACGCGGCCGACGAAGTCGACGGTGCCCTCCGGCGTCCACCGCACGAGATCACCGGTGCGGTACATGCGGTCGCCGGGTGCGCCGAACGGGTCGGCCAGGAAGCGGTCCGCGGTCAGCCCGGGGCGGTGGAGGTACCCGCGGGCGAGACCCGTGCCCGCGATGAAGAGCTCCCCGGTCTCCCCGTCCGGCACCAGCTCCAGCTCGTCGTCCAGCACGTGCAGGCGCATGCCGTCCAACGCCGTGCCGATGGGCAGGACGTCAGGCACCGCCCGCAGGTCGGGCAGCGGGTGGGAGGTGGCGAACGTGGTGGTCTCGGTGGGGCCGTACACGTCCACCACGGTCGTGCCGGGGCACGCCTGCAGCACCCGCCGCACCGCCGCGGCCGGCACGACGTCACCGCCGGTCCACACCTCGCCCAGCCCCGCCAGGCAGGCCGGGTCGTCCTGGGCCAGCACCCGGAAGAGCCCCGAGGTGACGAAGAGCCCGGTCACGCCGTGCTCGTTGATCGCCTTCCGCAGTACCTGTCCGTCCACATCGCCGGGCGGAGCGATCACGGCGGTGCCACCGTTGAGCAGCGGCACCCACAGCTCGTAGGTCGACGCGTCGAACGCCATCGGCGAGTGCACCAGCACGCGGTCGTGCGCGCCGCCCGTGAACCGCTTGTCCCGCACCAGGTCCACCACGTCGCGGTGGCGCGCCGCCACCCCCTTCGGCACCCCCGTGGACCCCGAGGTGAACACGACGTACGCGAGGTTGTCCGGGTGCACCAGCGCGTTGGGCGCGCCCTCTCCCTCGTCGGTCACGAGGAGCACGTGACCACCGTGGACCCGTTCCGCCACGCCTTTCCACGTGTCGTCGGTCAGCAGGACCGACACCCCGGCCTCCCCCAGGACGGTCGCCATCCGCTCGTCGGGCGCACGGGCGTCGAGCGGCACGTACGCGCCACCGGCCTTGAGCACGGCGAGCAGGCCCACCACCAGCTCGGTCGACCGCTCGACCAGCACGCCGACCGGCTGTTCCGGCCGGACCCCCAGCCTGGTGAGGGATCCCGCGAGCCGGTCGGAGCGCGCGTCCAGTTCCGCGTAGGTGTGCTCGCCGTCGTCGGCGACCACCGCCACCGCGGCGGGGGTGCGCCGGACCTGCTCGGCGAACAGGCCGGCCACGGTGTCGCGCTGATCGGCGCGGAACGGGCCGCCGACCGGCGTGGTCGCGGGCACTGTGTCGGGGAGCGTCATCGCCGTCCAACCTCTTTTTGGGCGCGAAGCAGCGCCACGGGTACAGGGGGAAGAAGGAAAGGAGTGCGGAACCTGTGGCGTCAGGCCACGTCGCGTTCGCGGTGCCGCCGGCCCGCGACCCTGCCGCCGATCTGGATCCGGTCGATCCGGCCGCTGCGGGGATCGCGCAGGAAGCGCCCGGGACGGCCGGTCGCACCGTTGGCCAGGTCCGTCACGGAGAAGACGAACCCGTCGTGGACCGCCAGCCGTGCGGCCGGTTCGTCGTCGACGACCAGGTGCAGCTCGTCACCTTCGACCACTACCTCGAACGCGGTGTCGCCGTTGACGTACGTGCCGGTGCACTCGCGCGGGATGGACGCCCTCGGCTCGGCGTCGATCGTCGCCTCGCTCTCGTCGAGGTCGATGCCCGCGGCGCGCAGCTCGGGCAGCAGGTCACGCCACAGGGCCGCACCGGTGGAAGAGTTCGCGGTCAGCGCGACGATCGTGCCCGTCTCGGAGTTGAGGCGCAGGTGACACGACGTGCCGTCGGCGGTGCCGTCGTGCCCGAGCCAGCCGGTGCCGTGACCGCGGAAGATCGCGAGGCCCAGACCCCACCCGTCCGCGAGCCCGAACGGTTCCGCTCCCGGCACCGGACGGCACATCTCGGCGAGGTGCTCCGGCGTGACCAGACCGGGGTCGATGCCGCCGTGCCGGGGGTCGAGGTGCATCTTCGCCAGCTCGACGAGATCGGCGGCACTGGCGGCGAGACCGCCGGCCGGTGCCTCCACCGGCGCCAGCTCCTGCTCGACGGGACGCATCAGGCGCAGCGCGTGGTTGACCGTGTGGCCGCTGGCCGTGGGCAGGACGGCACTCCCCTGGCCCGCGATGAACCCGAGGTCGATGCCGAGCGGCTTGAGCAGGATCGTCTTGACCGCCTCCGCCCACGTCATGCCGGTCGCCACCTCGATCAGGCGGCCGATGAGCGCGTATCCCGTGTTGGAGTAGGAAAAACCCGCACCCGGCGGTTGCACGACGTCCTGCACGGAAGCCGCCAGCGCCACCCGGCCGTCGGGCGGGGCCACGACCTCCGAGGGCAGTCCGCCGGTGTGGCTGAGCAGGTGGCGGGCGGTGAGCACGTCGGCGTTGCTCCCCAGCGCCTGCCGCAGCTCAGGCAGGTACTCCACCACCGGCTCGTCCAGCTCCACGTCGCCGTCGGACACCAGGACCATCAGCAGCGTCGCCGTGAACGTCTTGGTGATGGACCCGATGGGCACCTTGCTGTCCCGCCCCACCGCCCACCCGGTGCCGTGCCGTTCCTCACCGAACTCGAACTCCCAGACGTCACCGTCCCGCCACACGACGAGCTGTGCGCCGGGCACGTGGTTGTGGAGTGCTGACCGTTCCAGCACCTCGCGTAAGTGCTCCACCATTTCCTCTCCACCGAACGTCCTGTTTATCTTGCTGATCTGCCCCACAGCGGAGCACGGGACACAGCGGCCGCATTCAGCCGCCGATAACCCTCACGCACACTTCCACTCACTCCACGGCCATATTCCGCGTGGGTAAGAATGTCGTCCGGAGTTCATCTCCACGACCAACATCCATACAGTCCTTCAACGACGCTGTCAGCCCCGAGTTACGAAGTCCCAGAATTTGGTCGCTGAACTCATCGGAGATAGATAAATATTGCGAGAGGTCACCGCTCGGGCTGCGATTCACCCGGTTGCCACGTTTGACCTCGCCCCGGCCCGGCGAGGGCACAGCACGGCACCGGCCGCCGGCAAGATCAGCCGACCGCGTCCGCCTTCATCTGTTCCTGCAGGCTACGGGGCCGCATGTCGGTCCACACGCCGTCGACGTACTCCATGCACTCCTCCCGCGACCCCTCCTTGCCCTCACTGCGCCACCCCTGCGGAACCTCTTTGCCCAACGGCCACAGCGACCGCTGTTCCTCGTCGTTGATCAGCACCTGGTAAGCGACGTCGGTCACAACTCTCTCCTTCTCCTGATCGGACAACGGGCGCGACCGGGCAGCCGTCGGAGCAAGAGCGACTCGCCCATTCCGAGGACAGCCCGCGAAGACAAAGCAGCAGCCGCGCGCAAACCGGCCACCGCCGCAGCCGAACATAACATTGTCGTTCGGACCCTGCAGCACACACCGCCGAAAGGAGCATTTGATCAACCATGAATGGTCATCAAAGAACTGTATGTTTAGCGTTCCGCCGAAAGGGAACCGCTACCTACCCGAGAGTTGCTTACTTCTTCACACATTGCTCGGTGTGACAACACACACAACAAATGCCGCAGCGAGGTGCCGATCACGCCCCCCGCGTCGCCGATCGGCCGGAAGTGCTCCAAAGTACGATCTCGGCTAGGTTTTGCCGATCAGCTCAACGGGTCGCGCCACTGCCGGTCGGCCGCGGAGGCAAGGGGTGTTCGCCGTGGCGGAACCGCCCGCCGGTCGGGCCGCACCGCGGTCCGGCCCGGTGACGATCGCCGACGTCGCCGTGGCCGCCGGGGTGTCGAAGCAGACCGTCTCGAACGTCATGAACTACCCGGAGAAGGTACGCCCGCAGACCCGGGAACGCGTTCAGCGCGCCGTCGCAGACCTCGGGTTCCAGCCGAACCGGGCGGCGCGGGCGTTGCGGTCCAGCTCCGCCGGCATGATCGCGTGCCGCATCGAGCCCGTCTCCTCGCATTCGCTCGCCCACCTGCACGACCGGTTCCTGCACGCGCTCGCCGAGGCGGGACAGGCAGTCGGCAGGCACCTGATGCTGTTCGCGGTGGATGACGCGGAGAGCGAGGTCGCCACCTGCGTGCGACTGGTGCGCAGCGGGTCGGTCGAGGGTGTCGTGCTGTACAACGTGGTGCCCGACGACCCGCGGCCGGCCGTGCTGCTGGACGCCGGGGTGCCGTTCGTGTGCTTCGGCCGGTTCTCCGGCTCCGCCGACGCGACCGGCTGGGTCGACGTCGACAACGCGGCGGGTGTCGCTGCCGTTGTCGAGCACCTGGTTGCGTGCGGGCACCGCAGGATCGGGTTCCTCGGTTTTCCGGAGGGCCACCGGGTCGGCGATGACCGCGCCGGCGGCTGGGTGACGGCGATGGACCGCCACGGACTGCTGACCGGCGACCACCGCCTCGACGCGCGCGGCGAGGACACGTGGATCAGCGGCGCGCGGATGGCTCGCACACTCCTCGACAGGACCGGTGCGCCGACCGCGCTCGTCGCGGCCTCCGACACCCTGGCCGCGGGTGCCCTGCAGGCCGCGCGTGATCTCGGGCTGGTTCCCGGGGACGACGTGGCCGTGGTGGGCTACGACGACACGCCGTCGGCCGAGGTCCTCGACCTGTCCAGCGTCCGCCAGCCGATCCCCGAGATCGGCCGGCGGATCGTGGAGTCCTTGTGCCCGCCGGACGGGACACCACTTCCCGTGGCCGCGCTGCTGGCACCGGAGCTCGTCGTGCGCGGTTCGTCCCGGCGTCGAGCCTGATCGTCCGCAGTCGCGCCGTTGACAGCCGTCGAGAGCCTGTGGTTGGTTTGGTCCACGCCAATTTTAACGATCAAATTCGGCGGCGAGGTCCACGCTGAGGCGCGCTCGGAGGGGAAGGCCCGTCATGAAGACGCACAGCCGGAAGCGACGCGGCTGGTTCGCCGCTCTCGTCACCGCCGCCCTGGTCCTGGCCGGCAGCTCCCCGGCGTGGCACTCCGGCGACGCGCAGGCAGCGGTGACCCAGCACGACAGCGCCTCGATCGGCTGGGATGGCGACTACTACGGCGTGCTCACCCACAAGGACGGCAGCTTCGACGTCCACTCAGGACCGAACACCACCGTCCGGTTCGGCATCTACAACAACCCCGCTCGCGTCCAGTGGTTCAACGCCGGGGGCTACTACCCCGCCCTGACAACGCAGTTCGAGCGGGACAACAGCACTGTCACGATCACCAACTTCGGGGACAAGGTGACGATCGGCGGCCGGGACTTCGTCGCGATCTACTCACGGGTCCGCATCGTCAACCACGACACCGTCGCCCACGTGCTGGACCCGGCACCGACCGGCGGGACCCTCGCGCTCACCCGCCCGTCGACCACCGTCCAACCCGGCCAGACCACCGACTTCGACTACGTGATCGCGGCCGACCGGTTCGGTCAGGGCCACGCCTGGCCCACGGCCGCGGAACTGGTGGCAGCCGGTGGTTACGACGCCCACTACGCGCACATGACGTCCTATTGGGACGGCAAGCTCGCGCAGATCGCCCAGATCCGGGTGCCCGACCCGCAGCTGGCCAACGCCTACCGCGCCGGGTACATCACCACGAACCTCGTCAAGGACGGCAACCGCCTCAACGTCGGCGAGAACGGCTACGACGCCATCTTCAACCACGACCTCGTCGGCATGCTGGTGCAGCTGCTGGAAGCGGGCGACCTGAACCGGGCCAAGGACTACCTGCCCACGCTGATCGCCCAGGACGACCCGAACGACATCACCAGGATGTACCCGGACGGGACCTGGAAGTACAACTGGCCCTGGGCCGTCTACCTGCGCAAGACCGGCGACGCCGCGTTCGTCCGCGACAACTTCGCGACGATCAGGCAGACCGCGCACCGGATCGAGTCCGACGCCACCGGCCCCGGCGGCATCATGAAGGCCACCATCGCGGTGGACGCCATCGGCCACTGGACCGTCGACAACCAGTCGGCGTTGCTCGGCCTGCTGACCTACCGGTACATCGCCACCACCCTCGGCGAGACCGCCGAGGCGGCGTGGGCCGAGCGGGTCTACACCACCCTCCTGAACGCGGTCAACGCCAAGCTGAACAACACGATCTCCAGCAACCGCCTCACCTACCTGCCGTGCGCCATAGCCGTCCCCAACAGCAGCGCGAACGTCTGCGGCCAGACCAACAACGGCAACTGGGCCTCGATGTTCCTGTTCGGCCGCTGGTCGTGGGACGGCCAGCTGTGGGGCGCCACCCCGGCCGGGCCGATGATCGACCTGATCGACGCCACCTACGACAACGGCTTCAGCCGCCTGTCCGGCCTGCCCAAGCACACCTTCGGCGGCTACCCCGGCGTGAGCAGCGCCTACAACGCCGGCTACGGCTCGGCCGGCCTCGCGTCCTCCCGGTACCGCTCCGAGGGCATCCACGGCTACCAGTACCTGGTCCAGAACGCTCAAAGCGCTCCTTTCTCGTGGTGGGAAGGCATCCAGACCGTCGGCACGAGCAACTGGTCCCCCGGCACGCACAGCACGGCGGGCACCGGCTCCAGCCCGCACATGTGGGGCCAGGCCAACGCCTCCAAGGTGCTGCTGGACTCGTTGCTCGCCGAGAAGCTCGACGGCACGGTGATCGTCGGCCGCGGGCTGCCCACCCAATGGCTGCGCGACGGCGCCACCACCGGTGTCGGCAACTACCCCATCGCCGGCGGCAGGCGCATGGGTGCGTCGATCACCGCGTCCGGCACGACCGTCAGCCTCACCCTGACCGGCGCCGCCCCCGCGGGCGGTGTGCGGTTCGAACTGCCGGCGTTCGTCGGCAACATCGCCAGGACCAGCGCGGGCACCGCCGACAACGCCAAGGGCGTCGTCACCCTGCCTGCCGGCACCAGTTCCGTCACCGTCACCCTCGCGCAGCCGCCGTCGTTCACCGAGAAGGGCGGCCTCGACCTGCAGCGCTACTGCACGTCGATCGGCGCCGTGAACGGAGTCGTCCTCGCCGGCACGACCGCCCACGACTGGCGCTGCGTCACCGGTACGGGCGCACAGGTCGCCGTGGACGTGGACGACGCCTGCCAGCGCCAGAACCCGCACGAACAGGCCATGTTCTCCCGGCCCGCCGCCATGGCCGACCCGTACAGCTGGAAGTGCCTCGTCTGATTCACCCGTTGACCTTCCAGCGGCTGCAACGTCCAGGATGCATCCATGGACGAACGCACCGAGCTGCTCACCATCGGCAGGCTCGCCCGCCGCACGGGCCTTCCAGCGCGCACCCTGCGCTTCTGGTCCAACGAGGGCCTCATCGTCCCGGCAGGCCGCTCGTCAGGCGACTACCGGCTCTACGACGCGGCGTCCGTGGCCCGCGTCGAGCTCGTCCGCACGCTGCGTGAGCTGGGCCTCGGCCTCGACGACATCCGCCGCGTGCTCGACCGCCAGGACACGGTCGCCGAGATCGCCGCGGCACACGTGACGGCGATCGACGCGCAGATCCGCGCCCTGAAGGTGAGCCGGGCCGTTCTGTCCACCGTGGCGAAACGACGATCCACCCTCGAGGAGACCGCACTGATGAACCGCTTGGCACGACTCTCCACCACCGAACGCGTGCAGATCATCGACGACTTCAAGGCCGACGTGTTCGGCCGCCTCGACATCGACCCGGCGTTGCGCGAACGGGTCCGCGACCTCCGCATCGACCTGCCCGACGATCCCACGCCCGACCAGGTGAACGCCTGGGTCGAGCTGGCAGAGCTCCTGCTGGACCCGGACTTCCGCGCTCGGCTGGGAACGTTCCTCGAGCTCACCACTTCCGCACCGGGGCAGAAGGCACCGCCCGGCGCACGCGTCTGGTGGGCCCGGCAGGTGGTCAACCAGGTGGCGCAGGCCCGGCAGGACGGGCTCCACCCCGACGATGCCGCAGCGATCGAGCTGGTCTCCGCCATGTTCCGCGGTGATGACCTGAGCGCGGTGCTGGTTTCGCTGGAAGCGGGGATCGACGCTGGCGCGGAACGGTATCGCGGCCTGGTCAGTCGTGTGCAGGGGCGGAATGGGGCGCCGAACGCCACCGAGGAACTGCGGTGGCTGGCCACCGCTCTGCGCCTTGCCGTCGAGGGCAAGACCGCAGGGCGTTGACCACCCCGCCGGCCTCCGCTTCGACGGTCATCGGACGCACAGGCCGCAAGCTCGAGCCGTCCCGCCGACCTCGTGGCGCGCGAAAGTTTCGAGTTCTGCTCGGGAACCACACACCTTGATGTAGTCCGCGGTCGTCGTTCACGAACTTCCGCACCCGGTCATCATGCGCCACCGGCGCAGCGGTGGGCAGCTGCGCCGGCCTGCTCATCCCGTGACACACCATCGACCCACGGCAGCGGAACGGACAGCAGGACGAGGGCGAGCGCGACGCAGGCCGTCGTCCTCGCCTGACCTCGGGTCAGCGGCTCAGGTAGGCGGCCAGACCGCCGAGCTCCTCACTGGCGATGAACACCGACCGCACGTGGATCAGGGCCTGCTCGACGTGGGCCGAGCACCCCCAGGCCGCGTCACCCCACGAGTCGGCGACCTTGATCTCGGCCGGCTCGGTGCACCCGGCGGTGCCGCCGAGCTCGCACTGCTCCGGGCGCGGGGTCCTGGCCTGGGTTGCCGCGGCGGCACGCATCCTGGTGGCGAGCTCCGCGGCGGCGGCGGCGCGTTCCTCGGCCTCGGCGCGCAGCTTCTGCTCGGCCTCGACCGCCTTGGCGAGCTCTTCGCGGGCTGCCTCGGCGCGTGCCTCGGCGGCTCGCTTGGCCTCGTCGCTGTGGTGGCGTTCGATGGCCAGCGCGGCGGTGCCGGTGAAGACCTGGATCAGGGCGAGGTCGGTGTCCTGCGGGACCCGTGGCGTGCGGTGGTAGAGGGCGAAGGTGCCCAGCAGGGTGCCGTCGCCGGCCAGGATCGGCGTCGACCAGCAGGCGCCGAGGCCCGCCTGGTCGGCGAGGTGGCGGAAGTCGTCCCAGAACGGGTCGGTGGCGATGTCGGCCACGACCACCGGTTCGCGCCGGTGGGCCGCGGTGCCGCAGGAGCCGACGCCCTCTCCGGTCGCGATGCCGTCGATGGCCTCGTTGTAGAAGTCGGGCAGGCTGGGTGCGGCGCCGTGCCGCAGGTGCAGGCCGTCCGGGTCGGCCAGCAGGACGGACACGAACAGCTCCTGCGGGACCAGCTCCTCGATGCTGCGGGCCATCCCGTCGAGCACGTCGGCCAGTGGCGCCTGCCGGGCGATCTGCTCCAGCAGGGCGCGGTGCTCGGCCATCAGCCGCTGGGCGTGCTTGACCTGCGTGGTCTCCACGCCGATCACCCGCACCCCGGTCACGTCGCCGGAACGGTCCCGGCGCGGCTCGCAGGTCAGGTCGAAGAACGCCTCCCGCGCGTGCGGGCCGTTGCCCAGCACGATCCGCACGTCGCGGCTGGTGCACGACTCCCCGGTGCGGTGGACCTGGTCCACCAGCGCGAGGAACTCCTGGCCTGCGGGTTCCGGCAGCACGTCCGCCAGCGCGAGGCCGGGGCGAGCCCGGTCCTGGCCGATGGAGGTCATGAACGCGGGGTTCGCGGACCCCAGCACGTGCGTCGGGCCCGAGAACGACGCGAAGATCGCGGTCGACTCGCCGAACAACGTGCGCAGGTCGTCCTCCCCGGCCGCCGTCGCACGCTGCACTTCACCGGTCTGGTCATGGCTGTCCAAGGCGCTCACTGCCGCATCCCTCTCCATGCGTCGCAGGCACGCTGCTGGACCTCGAACGCTGTTCCGCTGTGACCGCACTTCTGCGGGCAGTGCGAATGATACGCAACGCCGAACAGGTCGCCGCACGGATCACGACGTCCGTCAGACCATGAGACCCGGCCGGGTGGACAGGGTGGCCCGCACCGCGGCGCTCACTTCACCGCGCAGTGCCGCGAATCGCGGTGAGCCGCGCAGTTCGTCAGCTGACAAGCCCTCGCGGGGCAGGTCGACGGGCAGGCTGAGCGCGATCCGGCCCGGCCGGTCGGTGAGGACGATCACGCGGCTGCCGAGGAACACGGCCTCGTCGACGCTGTGCGTCACGAACACGACCGACCTGCCGTCACCGGCCAGGGGACGCACGTCCTCCTGCAGCCGTTCCCTGGTCAGGGCGTCGAGTGCGGCGAACGGTTCGTCCATCAGCAGCAACCGCGGCCGGGCGGCGAGTGCGCGGGCGATGGCGACGCGCTGCTGCTGTCCGCCGGAGATCTCCCAGGTGCGGCGCGGGCCGAGGCCGTCGAGCCCGACCAGTGACAGCAGTTCCGCCGCCCGCGCCGGGCGGTCCGGTTTCGGGACCTTCGCCCACTTCAGCGCCGTGGCGATGTTGCCGCCGACCGTGTTCCACGGGAACAGCCGGGGTTGCTGGAACACCACCCCGACCTCGCGGCCGGGCACCGGTGGGTGGCCGAGCAGCGTCACGTCCCCTGTGGACGGACGTTCGAACCCGGCCAGCAGGCGCAGCAACGTGCTCTTGCCCGACCCGGACGGGCCCACCACGACCAGGAACTCGCCCGGTCGCACCGCCAGGTCCAGCGGGCCGAGCGCCGGCACCGGGCCCTCCTTCGTGCGGTAGGAGTGTTCGACCCCGCTCAGCTCGGCGACGTCAGGCATTCCCGGCTCCCGGTGCTCGCAGCGCGGCCTGGAACGTCGCCAGGTCCGGCACCTGGTCGACCTTCTTCTGCTCGCGCAGGAACTCCGCCGTGTCGCGCAGGCGGTTCGCCAGCTGCCCCGGTGCGCCCGGGGTGCCGAAGTGGTCGGGGCCGCGTTGCTCGTCGTGGTCCAGGTAGATGTTCTGCTTGAGCTGGGCCAGCGCGTCCGCCTCCCCGATGCCGATCTGGCGGCTGACCGCGGCCGCGACCGCCGCGGGATCGGTCTTGATCAGTTTGATCGCGTCGTTCGTCGCGGCCAGCCACTTGCCGACCACGTCGGGGTTGGCGTCGAGGAACTCCTTGCGCGCCACCGTGAACGTGAGCGTCGGTTTGCCGGCGGCCGCCAGCTTCGCGCTGTCGGTGAGCGTCACGCCGTCCTGCTGCAACACGCTCAGCACCGGCGTCCAGACGTAGGCGCCGTCGATGTCACCGCGCTGCCACGCGGCCTGGATGTTCTGCGGTTCGAGGTCGACCAGCGTGACCGAACCCGCGTCCACCCCGCCCAGCTCCAGCGCGGCGAGCAGGCTGTAGTGGGCGGTCGAGCTGAACGGCGCGGCGATCTTGCGGCCGGCCAGCTCCGAGATCTTCGTGATCCCGGTGGCCTTGCGCACCACGAGCGCCTCGCTGTCGCCGATGACGTTCAGCAGCTCGATCACCTGGTAGGGGATGTTGAGCGGCGGGCACAGGCCGGCGGCGGCGGGACTGCTGCCGATCACCGCGAGGTCGATCGCACCGCCCAGGAACGCGGTGTTGATGCTCGCGCCGGAGTCGAACGCGGTCCAGGTGATCTTGTGTTCCGGCAACGCCTTCTCCAGCGTCCGCTGGTCCTTCACCAGCAGCGTGCTGTCGGCGAAGTTCTGGAACGCCACCCGCACGCTCCTGCCCTCGCCCGGCGACGAGCCACCCACGCCGCAGGAGGCCAGCACGGGCGCGGAAGCGAGCAGCGCGAGCATGTTCCTGCGCGAGATCGGCATGACGACTCCTCGGTCAGGCGCGTCCGCGCCACGGGGACAACGCACGTTGGGCGGCCACGATCAGCGAGTCGATGACCAGGCCGGTGATGCCGATGACGAAGAGACCGAGGATGACCACCGCGGTCTGGTTGAAGCGCTGGGCGTTGAGCACCATCCCGCCGATCCCGTCGGCGCCGTTCACGGTCTCCGCCGCCACCACGGAGCTGTACGCGATGCCCACGGCGAGCCGGACGCCGGTGAGGATCTCCGGCCCCGACGCGGGCAGGATCACCGCGCGGATGACGTCCAACGCGGTGGCGCCCAACGCCTGCGCAGCTTCGACGTACTGCCGGTTGACCCCGCTCACCGCAGCGGCGGCAGCCACCGCGACCGGCGGGAACGCGGCGATCATCAGCAGGTAGACCTTCGGCTCCTCGTCGATGCCGAACCAGATCACCAGCAGGCTCAGGTAGGCGAGCGGCGGCAGGGCGCGCAGGAACGCCACGGCGGGCTCGGTCACCGCCCGCACGACCGGGACCAGACCCATCGCCAGCCCGAGCACGAGACCGAGCAGCACGCCGTAGAAGCACCCGTAGCCCACGCGCCGCAGGCTGACGCCCAGCCGCTCCACCAGCGTCGAACCGGCGTAGCCGCCCTGACCGTTGCCGAAGTCCGATGTGGACAGCAGCTGCCGCCACACCTGACCGGGGCTCGGCAGCACGGCGGCGGGCCAGATCTGGGCCAGCGCGACCAGCTGCCACACCAGGAACAGCGCTGCGATGGCACTCAGCCGCACCAGCAGCCAACGTGACGCCTGGATCTTGGGCACGCCGTGAATGTACTTCCGCGCACATCGCCGGTCAGGAGCGTTCCGCATCGTGGTCTTCCGCGACAACGCCTCTTGCGCGGGGCCTCTCCGAACCGCTAGTGCGGTCACGAGGGCGTGGCGGCACGACCCGCACCGCCGCGAGCGGATCATCGAAGCCGCATGATCTCCGAGTCCGGGCCGGCCGCTGTCACGAGGTCTTCGGATCCACAGTGGACGGCGCCGCGCGGCTACTCACCGCGACGTTCAGCGGGTTGCGGTACCAGGACCGCACATCAGGAGCATTGACGGCCGAAGCACCCGAACCCTAACCTGAGGATGAGAGCGCTCTCAGTCACTGCCGAGCCACCCACCCTGCACCGGGAGGTCTCATGCTGAGAGCTGCGCTTCTCGCGTCCCTGATGGTGTCCACGACCGTCCTGGCCGTTCCGCCCGTGTCGGCGACACCGGCGGCGGCACCGGCGGCTGCCCAACCTGCTGCCGACTGCGACTACTACTGCGACGACCGCGACCCCGCTCTTCCGCTGAGCGCACGGCGCTCCCCGCACCGGCCTGGCACCGGCACGCCATCGGCGACCGGCGCCCCGCCGTCGACCGCGGGCACCCCGCCGGGGGCGGCGGCCGTCATCTGCAACAGGTACTGCGACGCCCGTGACCCCGCACTCGCACCTGCAGACCGCCTGGCCCAGACCGTCGCGGTCGGAGGACGTCAGATCTCGCTGCGCTTCAACGACACCGACGCGATGGGCTGGGCCGTGGTCTCCGCCGCCCAGCCGGGCGACGAGGTGTGGCTGGACCGCTCCTTCGACGCCGGTGTCAGCTGGGGCACCGGCTCCCGGCTCGGCAACACGGCGGCCCCCGCGGGCTTCGGCACCTGGCGCACCATGATGTTCAACGTGGACGACTGGGCCGGCCTCGGCGTCGGCCTGCTGCGAGCCTGCGGGCGCCCGGCCGGTTCGTCCACGATCGCGTGCACCAGCTGGTACCGCACGACCTGGAACGCCGGTGAACGCCGGACCGCCGCCGCGACGGCGCTGATGCAGCGCTACAACCTCGGCACCGGCCTGTTCGACACGACCGGCTGGTGGAACTCGGCCAACGCCCTCACCGCGGTCATCGACAACATCCGCGTGACCGGGATGAACAGCTACCGCTACGCCGTCGCCCGCACCTACGACCTCAACCGCACGGCCTGGCAGGGCGACTTCATCAACGACTACAACGACGACGTCGCCTGGTGGGGCCTGGCGTGGCTGGCCGCCTACGACCTCACCGGGGACAGCAGGTACCTCAACACCGCCAGAGCCGGGGCGAACCACGTCCACCGGTTCTGGGACTCCGTGTGCGGCGGCGGCATCTGGTGGAGCTCCAGCAAGAACTACAAGAACGCGATCGCCAACTCGTTGTACGTCCAGCTCAACGCCGCCCTGCACAACAGGATCCCCGGCGACTCCACCTACCTGCAGCGTGCCAGGACGGGCTGGACCTGGTTCCTCAACAGCAAGATGATCAACGGCGCCAACCTGGTCAACGACGGCCTGAACGCCGGCTGCGCCAACAACAACCTCACACCGTGGAGCTACAACCAGGGCGTTCCGCTCGCCGCACTGGTCGAGCTGCACCGGGCCACCGGCGACGCGAGCCTGCTCACCAAGGCCCGCACCCTCGCCGACGCCTCGACCGGCAGCAGCTTCCTCAACCCCGGCGGCATCCTGTTCGACGACGGCGGAGGCGGGGACGTCCCCTCGTTCAAGGGCGTCTACGTCCGGGCCCTGGCCGCGCTGAACCGGGCACTGCCCGACCGCCCGTACACGTCCTACCTGCGCCGGCAGGCCGACACCGCGCACGCGCGAGACCGCTCCAGCGCGGACTCCTACGACCAGCCGTGGGCGGGCCCGTTCCAGCGCAGTGACGCGGCGCGTCAGCACAGCGCGGTGGACCTCATGAACGCCGCGAGCTAGCTCCGGAAGCATGAAAGCGGCCCGCCAGGACGAATCCTGACGGGCCGTTCCCTCACCTCACGCGAACAGCTGGACCAGCCGCCGCGGCACGCCGGCCACGGCCACCTCGTCCTCGAAGTACCCGGACCCGTCCGTGAACGCGAACGTCTCCAGGTCGCCGGAGATGGCCTCGTGCGAGGTCTCCCCCAGGTCGAACGAGAGGTGCCAGAAGTCGCCGTGGTCGACGGTGATCACCAGGTCCCGCAGGCGCGGGTCGAGCCGGGCGATCTCCTCCTGCCACGACCGCACCAGGTCGTCTACCACCACTTCAACCACTTCCCCTTGATCGAGATCGGACCTCGGAAGAGGTCGAAGTGCCGCTTGCCGACACCGACGCGGAACACCGCCTGCGCGGCCTTCTTGATGCCCAGCGGCTTCAGCGACTTCATGCTCCACCCGGCCCGGATGAACGTCTTGGCGTTGAACAGACCCATCTTGGCGGCACCCATGGTGTTGTTGCCGAACAAGCGGCTCGCCGTGCCGAAGGTCTTGCTGCGGAACAGCCAGCCACCGAAGCTCGTGGCCTGCCTCGACATCCACGGCGCCGCCGTGCGTGCCACCCACGGTGCCGCGGTCCTGGCCACCCAGCCGGCGACCGGGCGGGCGGCCGCGCGGATCGCGATGCCCGCCAGCACCACGCAGAACGGGCACTTGCCGTCCAGGTCGGTGATGTTGACCGGGTCGCCGTAGACGTAGTCGTAGTCGTTGGCGGAACCGCCCTCGACCGGGTCCACGGACAGGAAGCGGCCGAGCAGCGGGCTGTACGGCCTCGCTCCCATCTGGACGATCGACAGCGCACCGGCGTGCTCGTAGAGGCGCTGGTGCTGGCCGAGCCAGCCGAAGTCGGCCTGGCCGGGCACGTTGTCCGGCACGGCGTCGGTGTCCACCGCACCGCCGTCGGCCAGCGGCTCGCCGAACGGCGAGTAGTGCCGCAGCTGACCCGCCTGGTGGCCGGCCGCGTCCGTGGTGAGCGCGAGGTCGCCGCGGACGGTCGGGTGGCCGTACGTGCGGGTGTCACCGGTGATGGTGAGCAGCACGCCACCGGGCAGCGAGATCGAGCGGGACAACAGCTTCTTGTCCTGGCCGAGCACGATGTCCGCGGTGTCGCCGTCGGCGGTGTGCGCGTACAGCGCGACCTGGAGCTGGTCGCCCTGCTCGGCACCGCGGCGCACGATCCGGTTGGACGAGTCGCGCTGGTAGGCGACCGCCGCCGGGTCGGCGCCGACCGAGCGGGCACCGGTGTTGCGGTCCGCCGAGTCCCACGTCAGGTGGGTGGTGGAGCCGTTCGCGGTGTACTCGGTGGTGTTGCCGTTGGCGTCGTACTTCACGCCGGTCACCGCGTTCGTGCCCACGGTGCCCAGCAGCCGGTCCGCGGCGTCGTAGCAGTAACCGGTCTCCGCCGTGCCGGCCGCGGTCTGGTCGAGCAGCCGCAGGCGGTTGCTGTTCAGGCCCGCGTTGCCCACCGAGCCGGTGGGGCAGCCGGTGGCGGCGTTGGTGAAGTCGTACTTGTAGACGTGTCCCTTCACGTGGGCCTCGACGAGCCGGCCCTGCGGGTCGTAGACGTAGTTCGCGCCGCCGGGGCTCGCGTCGAACCCGTTCAGCGACTCGTCGACGATCCGGCCGCCGCGGATGCGCGTCACGGTCGACGCGATCTCCGCACCCGGCTGGGTGCGCCAGGTGAGCGAGGTGGTCTGGCCGGTGCCGTCCCTGCCGATCGCCGCCAGCGAGGTGCCGTTGGCGTAGGTCACCGACTTGAGCTCACCGGCCGCGTCGTAGGACGAGGTGGCGAGCAGTGCGCCGCCGAGCGACGTGGTCAGCTGCCTGCCCGCGTCGTCGAAGGTGTGGGTGAGGGTCTGCGCCGGGTTCAGCGGCAGGTTCACCTTCTCGGTCGTGAAGCGACCGGCCTGGTCGTACCTCGTCTCCGTGCGCACGCCGTGCACGTCGGTGTACTCGACCACGCGGCCGAGCAGGTCGACCCGCGTGGTGACGGTGCCGTGGTGGTCGGTCACGCTCGACACGAGCGGGTCGCCGTTCACCGCGTGGTTCGTGGTGACGGTGCGCTCGCCCTCCGCCGAGTTGGCCGGGTACGTCATCTTCACGACCCGGTCTCGCTCGTCGTAGGTCGTGCAGGTCCACTTGCCGGACGTGCCCTTGGCGACCACCCGGCCGGAGGCGTCGAACACCTGCTCGTCGACGCGGCCGGACGGCATCCGGTTCAGCTTGCCCATGCCACCCTGGTTGATCGACTCGACCTCGGGGGTGCAGGGGTTGTCGCGCGTCTCGGTGTCGCCGTAGTGCTGGTAGGTGGTCTCCGCGCCGTTCTCGGCGGTCCGGCTGGTCTTGCGCAGGAACCCGGTGCCCACGGGCTCGAACGCGGCCCTGGTCACCACGCCGCCGGACGTGCTGCTGGTGGCCAGGCCGTAGGCCGCGTCGAGGCCGTTCTCGTTGTACTTCGTGGTGTCGACGAGGTCGCCGTAGCCGTGCGACTGCAGCTTGCGCGTGGACGTCGTCAGCCCGTAGCGGGGCTTCAGGCTGGTGCCCGGCACCACCTGCTGGACACCGCCGGGGGTGGTCCAGTGCAGCTCGACCTGGGCGGGGCTGTGCTCCTCGTAGTACTCGAAGCGGATCTTCTTCGCGGCACCGGCGTGCGGGCTCGTGACCGTGGCCTCGCGCCACTTCGCACCGGTGAGGATCCAGTCGTCGATGACGTTGGTGTCGTCGATCCACACCCGGACGCCGTCGTCGGCCAGCACGCGGATCTTGTAGCTGCCGGACTCGGGGAACACGATGTCACCGGTGGCGCGGAAGGAGAACGCGTCCGCCGGCATGCCGGCGACCGGGGCGTCGTAGCTCCAGTTGCGGGCGAGCGTGCCGTCGGCGGCGAGCCCGGTCTGGTAGACCTTCGGCGCGCCGGCGAGCTCCTTGTTGTCGTAGAACGCCACCGCGAGCCCGTTGAGGTCCTCGTCGTAGCTCGTCTTCGTGTGCGGCACGGTGGCCGCGCACTCCGGCTTCGGCAGCTGACCGGTGAAGCACGTCGCGGGCGCCGGGCCGAACTTGTCGGTCGGGCGGTCCTGTGCGTCGTACACGGTCGTCGACATCCGGCCCGCGCCGTCGGTCGAGGTCAGCTCCTGGTCCTTGACGCTCCAGGTCTGCGCCGAGGTCTTGCCGGTGGCGTCCGTCGTGGACAGCAGCCGGAAGGCGTCGTCGTAGGTGACCCTGCTGAAGAAGCCGGTCGCCGGGGTGACGCCGTCGACGTCCACGTAGGACGTGCGGTTGGCCGGGTCGTACCGGTACCCGTGCCGCGGCCGGTCGTGCTGGTCCGGCTTCGGCTGGAAGACCTGGCGGGCGAGCGGCTTGGTGGCCGTGACGTCGTAGTAGTGGACGAAGTGGTTGGCCTGGTCGGACGAGCACCGGGCGGCGCAGTCGGCGCTGACCCAGTCCACGGCCAAGCTGTCGCGCAGGTTGTCGAGCAGGCCGTAGGAGTTGAACCCGAAGTCGGTGATCTCCTGACCGGGGTCCTCGACCCTGGTGAGCCGGCCCTGCGCGTAGAACAGCCTGGTCTGGCTGCCGTCCCAGTACACGACCCGGCACAGCATCTGGGCCGGCGGCAGCGGGTCGGCGTGTGCGGGAGCGGCCTGACCGCCGTAGCAGTCGTCGCCGGTCCGGTTGTAGTGCAGGCGGTGCGCCCGGCCGGAGACCGGGTCCTTGATCTCCTTGAGCCGCGAGGGCGACCCGCTGTAGACGTTCTGCAGCGCGGCGGGCTTGCGGGTGTCGGTCGCGGTGGACTGCGACTCCAGGTTGCCCTCCGCGTTGAACACGTGGACGTCCGAGCCGTAGGTCAGCGTGACGCGGCCCGTCGTGTCGAGCGCGATCACGCCCGACTCGCCCTCGGGCGCGGTGTAGCCGCCCGTCGACTTCTTGGTCCACGTGTGCTTCGCACCGGAGGCGTCGGTCAGGACGATGTTCTGGTCGGTGACCTTGGCCGTGGTGTACGTGGTGCCGGTGCCGTCGAGGTCCGCGCTCAGCGTCCAGCCCTTCGGCAGCGCCGGCAGGTCGGACGAGTGCAGCCAGTCGGCCGGGACGACCTGCGGCGGCACGGTGGTGCCGTCGCTGGTGCGGGTGAACAGGCGCAGGTACGCGGCACCGGACACCTCGGCGAGCTCGACCTTGATCGGCACCCGCTGGCCGGCGGCGAGCTGGACCTCGGTGGCCACGCCCCAGTTGACGTCGCTGCAGCACCCCTGGTCGTAGACCGAGCTGCCGTTGACCCACACGCGCAGCCGGTCGTCGTGCACACCGGCGAACTGGTACCTGCCGGCCGCCGGTGCCTGGAAGTAGCCCTCCCAGCGCGCGACGAACCAGTCCTGCGGCAGTGCGGGCGCGAACGGCGAGGTGTGGCCCCAGTCCACGTTCACCTGCGGCTCGGTGCGCACCAGCACGGGCTGCTGCTGCGGGCTGATCTCACCGTTGTGCGACAGGTCCGGGAAGTAGGAGGCCTTGAGGCCCTTCTGCTCCTGCTGCTGCGAGTTGTAGGTCATGTTCAGGCCCGCGGAGCCGCCGACCGTGGAGAAGGTGGGTCCCTCGACCGTGGTGGTCACGTTGCCGTTGGCCAGGTTCACGCTGATCGGGCCGAGCGTGTCGACCGGGGCCGGGCCGCGGTCGCCGATGCGCTGGTCGACCTTGAGGTGGAACACCGCGCTCGGCACCGTCACCGTGGCACCGCTGACCGCCTTCGCCTGCCAGGTGTAGGCGACACCGTCCTGCAGGACACCGGGCGGGACGGTCCACTTCGGAGTGTCGAGGCAGCCGGAGTCGACCACGACACCGGACTTCGCGTCCGTGCCGGTGGCGACGGTGAAGCAGTACTTCACCGGGTCGCCATCGGGGTCGCTGACGGGCTGCACCTCGAGCGCCGGCGTGGTGTGCGTGATGACGCTGTGGTCGGCCGGGCCGACGAGCCCCGGCGCGGGCGGCGCCGAACCGGTGTCCACGGTCAGGGTGGCGCTGAGGTTCTTGTAGGTCCACGTGCCGCCGGCCTCGTGGCCGACGACCATGAACGTCGCCATGTGCCGGATGTCCGCGATGTGCTGCAGGAACGACCTCAGGCTGTCACCGGTCAACGTGCCGACCTGGCCGACCAGGCCGGTCGCCAGGTGGCCGCCGAGACCGTTGAAGTCCATCGCCGAGGCGTGGTATAGGTGCGCGGGCCAGGTCTTGTCCGGGCTGAGCGGCGAGCGCTGGTTCGTCACGTCCAGCTTCGCGCCCACGACGCGCTTGCCGTACAGCGTGTCGTAGTTGAACCGGATCGCGCTGCGCCAGTACTTGTCACCGCGGTCCAGTGCGTTGCCGACCTGCACACCGCAGTTGGAGCACCAGTAGCCGTCGGACTTGTACGACTCCGAGTACGCCACGCCGAAGGTGAACGTCGGGTCGACGCTGACCGGGTAGACCCGCTTCGGGTCCTTCAGCCACGCCTCGTCGACCGCGACGGTGAGCGTCCAGTCCTGGCCGGACCTCTCCACCGCGTAGGTGCCGCCGGTCTGCGCGGGCGGCGTGTCGGCGTCGCCGGTCGAGTCCCACGTGACGATCGGCGGCATCACGATCTTCGGCACGCCGGCGCCGTCACGCAGCTCGACGGTCTGCTGCTCGGTCACGACCGGGGTGAGCCCGCCGGTCTTGAGGGTGAAGCGCCACCTGTTGGTGCCCGGTGCCTTCTTGAGCTTGATGGTCTCCTTCAGCGAACCGGGTGTGACCTCGTAGGTCAGGTCGGTGTCCGGGGAGACGTCGGTGTACTCGGCGACCTTGTCCGCGACCTTGACCAAGCGGTCCTTGGCCGGGCGTTCGGGCGCGAGCGCCACCTTGTGGCCCTCGAACTCGACGGTGACCAGCGCCGGGTCGTCCGCGGCGCCGCCCAGGGTCGGCTTCAGCGGGTGCTGCCTGGCCTTCACCCGCCGGGTCGGACCGTCCGGCACCAGCGTGGGGTCGACCGCACGCCAGGTGCCACGCGCGTCCTTGACGTTGCGCGGCTCGGTCGACTGCTTGATCGTCTTGGTGCCGTCCGGGTTCTCGTACTCGTCGACGAACGTGGACCGGCCCACGACCTTCGACCGCTCGGGGTCGAAGCTGCTGCCCTTCTCCTTGCCCAGCAACGGGGTGAAGTCCGCAGCGGGCTTGGCCGGTGCCACCGCCGGTGCGGCGGGGTCAGCGGCCTTCAGCACCGGCACCGCGGCCGGCGAGACCGCCGGCGACTTCGGTGCGGGTGCGGCCATCGCCGGCACTTCGGCCAGCGAGAACGTCAGTGCTCCCACGAGCGATGCGGCGATCAACCGTGTGCAGCGCACACGGAACCGCCGCGTCGCTGAACGACGCGTCATGCGTATTGCCCCTAATAAGACTGCGCGTGTCCCCCGACCAACCACGCATCTCGCCCAAACGGGCAGAAGGATGACCAAGAACGCCGCAGTTCCGCAAGGGGGACGATGATCACACCGCGTCCGGTAACGCCTCACTCCGGCGACGGAATCGATCACGCGGCGCGTCCGTGTCGGTAAGGTCACATGCGTTCGGCCTCAGCTGTTCCCGGTCCGGTGTGGTGCTCACGACCAGCGCTCGAGCTCCGCGTCGATGCGGGGGTCGGTGCGGACCCACACCTCGCCGGTGGCGGCTCCCGGCGGAGCGTCGACGCGCTCGAGTCCGAGGGTCCGGACCAACCCCAGGAGCTCCCCCCGGGTCTCGCCCGCCTCCTGCAGCGTGCAGCTGTCGAAGAGGACGTAGTGCACGTCCCAGCGGTCGTTGTACCCGGAATCGGCCCAGATCCGGCAGAAGCGGTCCACCGCGTCGCGGTCCAGTGGCACCGCGACCTGCTCCGCGGCGGGGGCGAAGTCCTCCTTCGTGAGGAAGCCCTCCAGCAACCGGCCGACCCCGGTCGCCTCCACACCCAACCCGTCGTCCCGCAAGCGCATCACCAGACCGTCGGCCATGGCGCACGGACCGGCGAAGGTGAAGACGCCGGTGGCGGCCACCACGGTGCCGCCGTCGGGATGCGGGACGTTGAGCGTCGTGCCCGTTTCCGGCGCATCCCTCACCAGGGCGAGAAGATCCGCCGGTACGCCGTCGTACAACGCCGCCTGCGCGCGGGGGTCGCCGGTGGAGTTGAGGGGGCTGGCGTGGTCGAACGTCACCACCAGGCCGCGACCCTCGGCGGTGAACCAGGCGTTGACGGTGTCACCGTTGCCGTAGCCGTGGTGCGTGACCCCGGCGACCGTGGTCGGCTCGCGGCCGTCGGAGCGGGTCAGGACCTCCAGGCGACGGCGCAGCTCGCGTGGGTGGGTCCGGCGCAGCACGGACTTGTCGAACTCCGACCGGAGTCCTTCGGCACGCCGGTCGCGGGCTTCGTCGTCCTGGGGAGCAGTGCGCGCGGCCCGTTGGCGGAGACGATCCGACCGTGCCCGCAAGAGGCTGTCGACATCCGGCAGCCAGGGGCCGTGCGCGTCGAGGCCGGAGAAACCACCGCGGACGAAAACGGTGGCCTGGGCGCGGTGGTCATCGCTGCTCGTGACGACGCGGTACTCGGTCCGCGGGTCCTGCCACCCCTTGACCCGGCAGAGGGCGCCGACCTCGAACAGGAACATCAGCGCCTCCTCGTTCTCCTCGTCCTCCAGGCAGAACGACGTGCTGCCGGCCTCCCGGTGCCGGGCGACGAACTCCAGGAACGAGTCGGCGGCGGACCGCGGGTCGGTCGGGAGCCACGCCTGCTCGTTGTCCTTGTCATCGCTGAAGGTCAGCGGTCTCATCGGCATCCCTGGTGTGTCGGGCGGAGCTCGGGCACCGCGGTGGTACGGGCTGCGGCCGTCTCCCGCGGTGCGATGCCGACCACGAGACGCCTCATGGCAGCACACACTAATTCGCGGTCGTCGAACCAACACCCGCCCACTCGCCCGCGTGCTCCTGGACGAACTCGGCGAAGGAGCGCGGTGGCCGGCCGGTCAGGTCTTCCACCGCGGTGCTGACCTGTTCTTCCCGACCGGCCCGGATGCCGTCCTCCACGGCGGCGAGGGCGGTGGCGAACTCGGCGGGCATGCCCGCCGCCCGGTAGCCGGCCGCCTGCTCGTCGGCGTCGACGTGCACCACCCGCACGGGCCGCCCGGTGCAGGTGGTGATGATCGTCGCCGCGTCCGGACAGCTCAACGCCTCCGGCCCGGTCACCAGGTGGTCACGCTCGTCGAGTTCGGCGCCGGAATCCTTCAGCAGAGCGCAGGCGGCGGCCGCGATGTCCCGCGCGTCGATCCACCCCAATCGGCCGTCACCGGCGGCGGTGCGGATCTCGCCGTGCCGCCGGATCCGCTCGCCCAGCGGGTGCGGGCTCAGGAAGTTCTGCATGAACCCGGACGCGCGCAGCACGACCCCGCCGGGCCGGCTCCGCACCTGCGCGGCCAGTTCCAGCGCACCGGGGGCGTTCGGCAGGACGATGGCGGAGCCGAGGAGCACCACCCGGCGCACGCCGAGGCGTTGTGCCTCGGTCAGGAACGGTGCGACCGACGGCAACGGATCCAGGCTCTGCACCGGAGGCACCACGAACACCCGGTCCACGCCGCGCAGTGCGGTCTGGAAGGTGGCCGGGTCCTCCCAGTCGAACCGGACGGCGTCCGGGTCGTCGGCGGCGGGCGCGCGGCCGGCCACCCGGACCGGCACACCGTTGCCGCGCAACAGTTCCACCAGTGCACTGCCGGTCTTCCCGGTTCCGCCGGTCACCAGCACACCGGTCATCGGACGGCTCCTGGACGCAGCGAGTCGAGCAGCTCGGACAGCGTTCCGGCGGCCGCGGCGGTGGCCAGCGGGTTCCAGTGGTCCCGGTAGCGGGTGATCAGGCCGTCCTTGACGGTGATCACCACGACGTAGTCGAGCTGGTAGGGCTTTCCAGTGCGGACCGTGTGTCCGTTCGCGCTGTACTCCACCACCACGGTGTCCGGCACTTCCGTGTGGTGCACCGTGACCGCGGGGATCTCGCGCACGTCCATCCGCTCCGGGTAACCGGTCAGGTAGCCGCGGATCTCCTCCCGCCCGGCCAGCTGTCGCGGTGAGGTGCCCGCCGCGAACGGGAACTCGGCGACGCCGTCCTCCGCCCACAGGTCGGCCACGGCGTTCATGTCCTTGGCCAGCAACAGGTCCACCAGTCGGCGGAACGTCTCCTCGGGGCTGCTCGGCACGATGTCCTCCAGCGTTGATCGGTGCGTACCGGTCCAGACTGGACTCGGGCCCGTCGCCGAGGCAGAGCCGGTGGAGCCCCGGACCACCGGTCCGTGGCTGAGCCGGGCGCCCCGTGCCACCATGGGCGAGGTGAGCAGAGGTGAACTGGCCGACTTCCTGCGCCGCCGGCGCGAGGCACTGCGCCCGCAGCAGGTCCCGGCGCTCCCCGCCGGCCGGGCACCGGCGCACCCCGGGCTGCGCCGCGAGGAGGTGGCCGCACTCGCCGGGATGTCGGTCAGCTACTACGAACGGCTGGAGCAGGCCCGCACCCCGCCCGTCACCGGCGGTGCTGACGCGCTGGCAACGGCCCTGCGGCTCACCGCGGCAGAGCGCGAGCACCTGGCCCGGCTGGCCGGCCAGGTCCCGCCCGGTACGGACGCCGACCGGGGCCCGGTGCCCGCGGACGCCCGCCGGCTGCTCGACCGGCTCGGACCGATCCCCGCCTACCTGGTGGACGAGCGCCAGGACGTCGTGGCCTGGAACGCCGCGGCCGCCGCGCTGATCACCGACTTCAGCCTGCTGCCGGCCGAGGAGCGGAACACCGTGCGGCTGTCCGTCCGGCTGGCCGGTTCCCTGTGCTCGGCACCGGCGGGTGCGGAGGGCCAGTTCGCCCGGCAGTCCGCCGCCCACCTCCGCGCGGCCACCGCCCGCAACCCGGCCGATCACGTCCTGAGCGAGCTGGCCGACGAGTTCGCCACCCACAGCCCGGACTTCGCCGCCGGCTGGCGCGACCACGACGTGCGACCCGTGCCGACCCTGCGCAAGCAACTGCACCACCCGGAGCTCGGCGAGGTGGAACTGGACCGGCAGACGCTCCTGCTCCCCGGCACCGACCTGCAGCTCGTGATGTACACCGCGGAACCGGGCAGCCCGAGCGCCGCCGCGCTCGCTCAGCTCTGCTCCGGCGGCTGACCTTCACGGTCGACGGGTTCGAGGGCCTACCACCGGAATCTCCCTGTCGGTGTAGCCGGCGTAGTCCTCATAGGACGGAAGGTTCCGACCAGGCGAGCCCAAAGAGCAGCACACTCGGCACCGGCGGGCGAACGCGGCGGCGGCGTCCTCCGCGCAGCTCCACCTCGGTGACCGGCATGGCCATCAGGTCGACGCGGAGCAGCCCGACGCCGCGGGCCGCGGCAGCCGAGCACAGCGCCGCCCGGTTGACGGAGGCGACGGAGCTGCTCGCCGTCCTGCCCGTGCGGGCAGCGGTTCGTGCCCCGATCTCCGTGCCGCACGCCCTGCTCGCAGAACCACTCACTCCCTAGCGTGGCTCTCGTGAACCTGCACGAGAAGCCCGCGAAACCAGCGCATGACGCCGCCGCGGCACCAGCCAGGCCCGTGACGCCAGGTTCACCCGCCGCCGCCCGGTTCCTCGCACTGCAGCGCGACGCCGGCAACGCCGCCGCCACTGCACTCCTGCGGGGTTCGACGGTCCAGCGCACCGGTCCACCGGCACCGGCCGCAGCCCAGCCGGTCGTGATCGGCCACGTCTACACCGTCCGCGGAACGATCGACGGCGAGGCCGTCGTCTACACGGGCTCAACGGCCAGGGAGATCGCGCAGCGGCTCTACAAGGACAAGCACACCTGGTCGACTCTCATCAAGAACAGGTCCACGACCATCGAGGTGCACGAGGTCAAGGCGGTCCTGAACATCCAGGAGTCGGGACGACGCAGCCTCGCGTCGGCGCTGGACGAGGCGAAGAGGGCCGCGGAACAGGTGATCATCAAGCGCCGGCGGACCGATCTCGGCGCGGGACGAGAGCTCAACGCGGTGGACGCCGCGGAAGAGGGCAACATCGCGAAATGGGCCGAACGCCACCAGGTGAAACTGGGGCCCCGCGTCACCTTCCGCGCCGGCGTCAAGATCACCGGGTTCGCCGCGCTCCAGCTCCTCGACTTCTTCCTGATGTACCGCGACGGCAAGCTGGCCCAGTACGCCATGGCGCCGTACCTGCTGGAGGACGAGAACGGGATCTTCACCCTGCAGGAGACCGATCGCGGCCTCTTCCGGCCCAACTGGTACTGGAAGAACTACCAGACAGGCGCGTTGGCGGGGCAGCGGGTGAAGATCACGAAGGCGGAGTTCGGCGAGCTGCGGGAGGAGGCGGAGCTCCTCTGGGGGACCACGGACTGGATGGGCGACTTCGTGCCGGGTCTGCTGCGCAGGGAGCTGCCGGTGGTCGAGGTACCGGCCGGCGGTCCGGAAGCCTGACCAAGACGGCGTGAGGACGCCCAGTCCGGCTCAACCGGCCGGTCCGGTTCCGGTGAAGCGGGCGCCCAGCAGCACGGTGTCGTCGGTGTACAGGACGACGTCGTGCATGTCCTCGACGACCGCGGGCAGTGACTCGCTGAGCGGCCGACGCGCGTAGGCCTGCGCGGTGCGGACGAGGCGGAGCTCGCCTTCCTCCACGTCGCCGCGGCTCTCCACGAGCCCGTCGGTGTAGAGCAGCAGCTGGTCTCCCGGCAGGAGCACGCTGTCGTGGACGCCGGTGCTGCCGGGCGAGGGGAACCCGACTCCGCGCCCCTTGGCCGGCAGGTACCGGGGTTCGCCCGTGGCGGGCACCAGCAGTGCGGGTGGGTGGCCGCCGCCGGCCAGGCGCAGGGCACCGGTGCGCGGGTCCAGGCGGGCGATCAGCAGCGTGGCCATGAGGCCGTCGCCGATCTCGGCGGCCCGGCGCACCAGGTGCTCGAGCGGGTGGCCGTCGAGGCTGAGGGTGCGGATGGTGTGGGTGACGTTCAAGGCGTTGCGGGTGCAGGTGACGCCGTGGCCGACGGCGTCGACGACGGTGATCTGCAGGGTGCCGTCGGCCAGGACGAACCAGTCGTAGAGGTCGCCGCCGGTGGGGGCGTCGCGGTCGGCGGGCTGGTAGTGCACCCCGAGCTCGACGCCGGGGACGATCGGCGGTGGCGGGCGGAGGGCGTCCTCGAGCTCGCGGAAGATCACGGCGTGTGCCCGGCGGAGTTGTTCGTCCCGCTCCTCCAGCTCGACGTACATGGCGACGACGCCGCTGTTGGTCTCGGACAGTTCGTGCTTGAGCTGGAGGTGTTCGCGTTCCAGCGCGTCGTTGCGGGCCAGCAGGGCGCGCAGTTCCAGCTCGGTCGCGCTCTGGTCGTCGATGACGTCCGCCGGTTGACCACCGCGCGGGTGGGCCTGCACGGGAACACGCCAGACGGCCGCGGGCGCGTCGGTGGGGTCGGGTGGCAGGGGGAGGGTGAGCGGCCCGGCGAGGTCGAGTGGCGCGAGGAGGGGCACGGTCACGACCAGGGTGGCGGACGTGCCGTCCCGCTCGGTGCGGAGGTCGCCGTGGACGGTCGCGGGGCCGGTGGTCAGCTGCTCGCGCACCAACGCGGTCGCGCTGAGCACCAGTCTGGCCCGGAGCTCGAGTGACACGCCGTGCGCGTCGCACAACGACCGGATCTGCGCGCGCAGCGCGTGGACGTCATCGGCCACAGCAGGGGTGCCCGGCAGGTCAGCGATCATGAGGGTGGTCTCCGGGAGGGAACAGGGGTCGAGGACTGCGTCACGGAGCCCATCTCACGACGGTGACCGTGGTGCCCGCACCCGCCGCCGTGTCGATGTGGAACTCGTCGACGAGTCTGCGCGTTCCGTCGAGGCCGTGACCCAGGCCGGCGCTGGTGCTGAACCCGTCGGCGAGCGCCGCGTCCACGTCGAGGATGCCGGGTCCGTCGTCGCTGATCCGCAGCCGCAGGCCGAGGCGGCCGCTCTGCCCGACGATCGGGGTGATGTCCATGGTGCCGCCACCGCCGTGGATGTAGGCGTTGCGGACGAGCTCGCTCGCCGCGGTCACCACCTTGGTCTGGCCGATGAGGTCGAACCCCGCCGCGACGGCTGCCGCCCGCACCGCCTGCCGAGCGGCGAGCAGGTCCGCTCCCGAGGCGACCCGGTGGGTCTGCGGGGACGAGGTCGGCGGCTGCTGCGCCGGAGGGTCACCTGGCCGCATGCCGCCGGCCCGGGATCGGCAAGCGCACCGCTGTGCCCCCTGTCGCCACGCCAGCCCCGACCGTCGAATGTCCCCGTCACTAAACTATTGTCGCACGACAAACGTTAGCAGACCGGTCCGGTGATGAACGCCGTTGCGGCGCACGAGATTGGACAGGTGGCGAGCGTGGCGGTCTGGAGGTCAGGCGGACTGCGTTCCCGGTTCGCCGTCGTCGTCCAGCCGGTGCACCACCGGGGCCGCGTCACGCAACTGCCGCAGTCCGGTGACCAGCGTCGACCGGGCCGCGGCCGGCAGGGTGCCGACGACGTCGCGGAGGTGCTCGCGCCGCCGCTCACGCAGTTCGGCCAGGTAGGCCCGCCCGCGCTCGCTCAGCGTCAGCTCGACCTCGCGCCGGCTGGTGGCGCTCAGCCCGCGTTCCAGGAAGCCGACCGCCTGCAGCCGGTCGCACAGGCGGCTGACGGACGACGGCGCGGCGTCCAGCGCCTCACCGAGCGCGCGCAGGTTCGCGCCCTCGGACCTCTCGAGCACGAACAGCACGCGCAGCTGCGACACCGACAACGGGGCGGGCGAGACGTCCTTGCTCCGTTCCCACATCACCTCGACCTGTTCGACCACCTGGGTGAGAACCAGGAGCACGTCGTCGACTGTGGCGTGTGGCCGAATCCGGTTCACGTCCCCACTGTCGCACTCCCCGTGGTCCGGTGTCATGTCCGGCCGCACCCACGTTGCATGATCGGCACCCGTCAACAGAAGGCAGGCACCTCGTGGCCGCACCAGCGGTGAACAGATATCTCGTCGTCGAGCAGGCCCTGCGGACCGCCGCACCGCACGACCTGCTCAACGTCGCGCGCGCACACCTGAGACAGCTGTACCGGGCCGACGCGGTGGACCTGCTGATGGCCGACTACGCGCTGACCATGCTGCAACAGGTCGCGGAGCTGCCCTACACGAGCCAGCCGATCCCGGTGAACGGCAGCGTCCCGGGCCAGGCCTTCGGCGCGCAGCAGGAGTTCGTCGAACGCCACGCCGACTCCACGGTGACGGCGTACCTGCCCGTCACCGTGCGCGGCGACCGCCTCGGCGTGCTGGCCGTCGGCCTGCCGAAGACACCGGCACCGGACGTCCTGGCCGAGCTGGTCACCATCGCCCAGACCCTCGGCCACGAGATCGTCGTCGCCGAACGCGACACCGACCTGTACCTGCAGGCCCGCCGGGCGGCCCGGCTGACCCTGGCCGCAGAGATGCAGTGGCAGCTGCTGCCGGGCAGGTCCTGCAAGCGGTCCGAGTACGACCTGGGCGCGCAGCTGGAGCCCGCCTACGCCATCTACGGCGACAACTTCGACTGGTCGACCACCGCCGAGCACCTCACGCTCACCGTCACCAACGGCATGGGCGAGGGCATCGACGCCGCCCTGCTGACCAACCTCACGATCAACGCCCTGCGCAACGCCCGCCGCGCCGGCGTCCCGCTCGCCGACCAGGCCGCGCTGGCCGACCAGGCGGTCTACGGCCAGCACGCGGGCCGGTCGCACGTCTCGGTCCTGCTGCTGCGGTTCGAGCTGAAGACCGGACGCGTCGAGGTCGTCGACGCGGGATCACCCCGCATGTGGCGCCAGCGGGGCAACACCGTCGAACCCGTCACCTTCGACGCCCAGCTCCCCCTCGGCATGTTCGACGACAGCCAGTACGCCACCGAGGAGTTCCACGTCCAGCCGGGTGACCGGCTGATCTTCGTCAGCGACGGCGTGTACGACGTGGCCTCCCCCTCCGGCGAGCGCTACAGCGAACGCGCACTGGCCCGCGCGATCAACCTGACCCGCCTGCTGCCCGCGGCCCAGATGCCCCGGGAGGTCCTCCGGCAGCTCGCGGGACACCGCGACACCCGGACCGTCTCCGACGACGCGATGGTGGTGTGCCTGGACTGGCACGGGACCAGGCCCGCGTCCTCCCACCCGCTATCGGCGCAATAGCAATTCCCGATGCGGGCCGGTGGAATGAGCTGCGTCCGATGAGCTGATCGACGGTGCCGGTGCCCGACCCATAGCATCGACGCGTTCGCATTTGGGTGGAATTGCGGAACGCGGGGGGACGCCGTGCTGGGCGCCAGGTCACCAATTGTCGGCAGACGATCAGAGGTCGACGCGTTGCACCAGGTGGTGGCCCGTGTGGTGGCCGGTGAGCCGCAGGTCGTCGAGATCTACGGGGAAACCGGAATGGGGAAGACCCGATTACTCGACGAGCTAGCCCGAACGGTTGAAGACCACTCACTCGAATTGGTATTGGGCCGGGCCGGGGATTACGCGCGCGACCAGCGTTTCGGGATCGTCGCGGAGGCGGACGAGGAAATCTCGTCGGTCATCACGGAGATGGGTGCCGGTGCCGAGGCGCACCGGTTGCACCGCCCGGTGCGCCAGGTGCTGGCGCGGCGGGCGCGGCCACCGGGGCTCGCCCTGTTGCTGGACGACCTGCACCTGGCGGACGAGGCGTCGCAGGAGCTGCTGGAGAACCTGCTGCTGGACCTGCCGGTGGCGCCGTTGCTGGTCGCGGTCGCCTACCAGGGGCATCGCGTGCCGCCGGGCTGCCCGGCGCGCTGGCCCGTACGGGCGGCGGTGACGCGGCTGGCACCCGCGCCGCTGGACGAGGTGGCGGTGGCGCAGCTGCTGCCGGACCTGCCGGTGCGGCGAAGACGGTTGCTGATGGCCGTCACCGGTGGAAACCCGCTCTACCTCGACGCTCTCGCGCTCGCCGACGAGCGAACGCTGGCCGGGCTCGCCACCCGTGAGCACAGCGATCCGGAGGACATGCCGCGCCGGCTGCGCGCGTTGCTGGCCTCGGAGCTGCGGACGCTGGGCGACGGCACGCGGCTGGTCGCGCACGCCGCGGCCGTCGCCGGTGACCAGGCCGAGCCGGACCTCGTGGCCGGCATCGCCGGTCGGCCGGAGAGCGAGGTGTTCGGGGCGCTCGACGAGCTCGTGGCCATGGGGTGCTGCACACCGTGGGCGCGCGGTTCCGGTTCCGGCACCCGCTGGTGCGCGCCGCCGCCTACCAGTCGGCCGGACCGGCGTGGCGCATCGCCGCACACCGCAGGGCGGAGGAACACCTGCGGGCGCGTGGCGGGTCGCTCGCCCTGCGCGCACATCACCTGAGCAAGGCGGGTGTGGGCGATCAGCACACGGCGGAGGCGCTGGTCGACGCGGCGGCCGTCGCGCTGGAGACGGCACCCGCCTGTGCGGCGGACTGGTTGCGCGCGGCGGTGCGGATGATGCCGCAGTCGCACCCGCGGTGGGCGGAGCTGCTGCTGTTGCTGGCCAGGGCGGTGGCGTTGAGCGACCGGCCCGGGGAGAGCCGGGAGATCCTGCACGACGTGCTGGAGTCCGCGGGCACGCACCGGCGCGAGGCGGTGCGGCTGTACGCGTTGGCCGATCGGCTGCTGGGGCGGTTGGACGAGTCACGGGCGTTGCTGGAGGCCGAGCTCCTCGCGGCCGGTGAGGGCAGCGGGCCGCTGGTGGTCGAGCTGGCGGCGGCGGAGCTGCTCCAGGGCGACCTGGTGGCGTGCGCTGGACACGCGCGGACGCCGTCGAGGACGGGCTGCGCGGCGGTGACCCCGGCCAGGTCGCGGGAACGACGTTGCAGGGACTGGCGACGCTGCTGCAGGGCGACGTGCCGGCCGCGCGCGAGCTGCTGGCGGAGGCGGCACGCGGGGTGGACGGGCTGGGCGACGCCGAACTGCGTGACCACCTGCACGTGCTGCCACCGCTGGCGTGGCTGGAGCTGCACCTCGAGCACTACGGCAACGCGGAACGGCACCTCGCGCGCGGCAAGGAGATCGCGCTGGCCAACGGACGGGTGCACGTCATGCCGTACCTGCTGGTCGCGAGCTCGGCGCTGGCCGAACGGACCGGACGGCTGGACGTGGCGTGGCAGGAGGGACAAGAGGCGTACGACGCCGCGGCCGCCATCGACAGCGCGGAGCTGAAGGCGATGGCGGACGCGGTCCGGCTGCGGACCGCGGTGTGGCGGCAGGGCCCGCACGCCGCACTGGACCTGGCGGCGACCTCGTCGCCCAGCTCCGCCTGGTGGACGGCCGAAGCGGACGCGGCGGTCGTGACGGCGCAGCTGCTCGCCGACCGGCCGGCCGCTGTCGTCACGCGCGTCGCCGGGTACCTGGACTCCGAGGCCACCGGTCTCGCGGCGGTGCACTGGCGTTCGTCGCTGGCGGTGGCGAAGTCGGCGTTGCGGTCGTGGGACGAGGCGCTGGAGCTGTCCGAGCAGGCACTGGGGCACGCCCGCGCGCTCGACCTGCCGTTCCACCGCGGCCTGGCGCACCTGGCCCGCACCCGTGTGCTCGCCCACTGCGGACAGCTGCCCGCCTCGGTGGCCGAGGCCGAGGCCGCGGCGGAGTGGTTCACCCGTGCCGCGTCTCCCCTGCACGTCGCGATGGCGTCCGCCTGGGCGCCGAAAGCCTTGCGGCTGCCGGAGATCTGCAGGGCGCGCGAACCTGGTTCGGCCGCGCCAAGGAGGGGTACGCGGCGTGCGACGCGACCTGGCTGCTCGCGTCGGTCCGCAACAGCGAGAGCAGGCTCGGTGCCAGGGCTCCCCGGCCGCGCCGGCCGGAAGCCGCCGGCACGGTGGACGCGCTGTCCGGACGGGAACGCGAGGTGGCCGAGCTCGTGGCGGCCGGGCTGACCAACCGGGAGATCGCCGCGAAGCTGTTCCTGTCGGTGAAGACGGTGGAGGCCCACCTCGCGCGGGTGTTCACGAAGCTGGGCGTCAAGTCGAGGGTCGGCGTTGCGCAGCGGCTGGTGCGGTGACCACGAATCTTCGAGATCGTGGTCACCGCACCGCGCTCACGCGGTCTCGCCTGACCGGCCGGTCCCCTCGGCCAGCACGGGCTGGGCCGACCACGCCGCCCGGTCGGTGAGATCGCCGGGGGCACGGGCGACCACGACGTACCGGTTCGGCGCGACGGTGGTGTAGCGCCCCGGCAAGGCGGCCAGACACCGGACGTGCGCCTCCCGCGGGGTCACGGACCCGGTGACGTAGGCGACCAGCTCCCCGCCGTGGTCGAACACCCGCGCCGGGCCGTCGAGGACGTCGTCGAGCAACCGCTGCACCGCCGCGACCTCCACCCAGCAGGAGTCCCGGCACACCCAGCCGGCACCGCGCTCGACCGGGGTGATCCCGGTCAGCGAAGCCACTTCCGCCACCGGCACCGGCCGCGTGGCCGAGGCGACGACCAACGCCTCCACCCCGCGCAGGAACGCCTCGATGTCCGGCTCCGGCAGGTACCGGGTGTCGCCGTACAGCGCGAGCTCCACCTCACGGCCCGCCCGGATCACGGTGAAGTAGCAGGCGACGGGGTAGGACGACGCGGGCAGCCACTGGAACGCGGTGTCCGGCAGCGCGCCGGCCACCTCCTCCAGGTCCACCGGCGCCGGGTCGGTCACGCGGTCCTCCTGGTGCGCGCCGACGTCGTTGAAGACGCAGTCGCGCTGGAACCGCGTGCCGCGTTCATCGGCGACGGCGTCCATCACCGGCCAGAGCTTCCGCGCGTCGAACTGGCTGTAGCGGTAGGCGTTCATGGTCGCGAGCCGCACCCCGCGCACTGCGTCGTCCACAGTGGACGAGCCGAGCTCGAACGGCACCAGCGCGTCCTGTGCGATCGTCCCGACGTAGGAGGCCGTGCCCGGTCGGAAGCGGTTGCCGCAGATCGACACCAGCGCACCGCGCGGGTTGCCGGTGCGCACCGCCAGCAGCGTCGCCGCCATCGCCAGCAGCACCGTCGAGTGGCTGACGCCCGTGCGCGCCACCAGCGACGGCAGCACCAGGCCCGCCGCACGCGACTTCAGGTAGCCCTCCCGGCAGCCCGCCGGGCCCAGCGGCGGGTGCGAGAACATCGCCTGCGGCATGCGCCGCAGCTGCGTCTCCCAGAACCGCAACGCCGACCCGGCACGGCGTCGTGCGGGTGGCTGCGACTCGTGCTCCGCCTGGTCCAGTGGCTGCAGGGCCAGGGGTCCGGCCACGCGCTCGGCCGGGTCGGCCAGCATCCGGGCGAACTGGGCGGCCAGCAGCTCCATGCTCGCGAAGTCCGCGGCCAGGTGGGACAACGCGAGTGCCACCACGTGCGGTTCGCCGTCGCGGGTGGAGATCGCGACCCGCAACGGGAGGTCGCGGCCGAAGTCGAACCGGGTGCCCGCGATGCGTTCCCGCAGCACGGGTTCGGTGTCGCCCTCGTGGATCTCGGCGACCAGCGTGCCGGAGCGCGCGACGGTCTGGACCGCCTGCGGGCCGGGCTGGACGGTGGTGCGCAACGACTCGTGCCGCGCGAGCAGAACGGCCAGCGACTCCCGGACGTCCTCCAGGCCGCGGCCGGCCGGCACGGGCACGAACCGGCACAGGATGTCGGAGCGCTCCTGCTCCTGTTCGCCGATCCACTCCAGGACGTTGGCCTGTCCCAGGGTGACCGGCCCGGAGCCCTCGCGTGCTCCGGCGAACTCGACCTCGAGCTGTCCCATTCCGCGCACGCTAGACACCCCGATCGACGCACAGCATGGGGTGAAACCCTGCATTCGCGCCATTGCGGGTAGCCCGGGGCGGTGCGCGGCGACACGATCGGCGCCATGACCGTCTTGACCGTGCGCCGCCCGGATGCTCGCCAACTGCTGGACGAACTCGTCGCCGTGCACGGCGAGGTGCACCGCGAACCGCGCTTCGCGGGCATCGGCTACTTCTCCGGCGAACGCTTCCGCGACCGGCTCGTCGTGGCGCTGCGCCAGCCGGGGTTCGAGCTGGTTGCCGCGTTCGACGGGGACGAGGTCGCCGGCTACCTCTACGGCTGGGCGCTGCCGAGGTGGACCCGCTGGTGGACGCCGTTGAAGGCGGTGCTGCCCGCGGCCACGACCGAGGAGACCGGCAGCCGCACCGTGTTCATCCAGGAGATCATGGTGCGGCGGCGGTGGCGCGGCAACGGGATCGCCCGCACCCTGCACGACGACTTCCTCGCGCGGCGCACGGAGGAACGCGGCCTGATCTGCGTGCAACCGGACAACGAGCCCGCGCGGTCGGCCTACCTGCGGTGGGGCTGGTGCCAGGTCGCGCGCACCACGTTCGCCGACGACGGGCCCGAGTTCGACTGCCTGCTGAAACCCTTGCAGGGTCAGATGTAGGGACTGCCCTCATGCTGGCACGGCGGCACGACCCTAGCGTTGCGCCCCATGTCGAGTCGGGTCACCACGCTGGAGCGGATCGCCGCCTTCACGCCCGATCGGTCCGTGCCGATCGAGGAGATGGGCGAGCGGCTCGGGCTGAACAGGTACGTGGTGCGGATGTTCCGCAACCTGCACGGGTTCGACCAGGTCCGCGACGACCCGGCAATCGACGTCTTCGCCCTCGTCGCCGCCGCGGGCGAGCAGATTGTCAAAGAACTGCCGGATCCCGGCGTGGTCAAGTACGTCCTGTACGCACACACCGTGCTCGACGTGACGCCGTCGACCATCGACGCGGCCGACGTCATCCGGCAGGCGCTCGGGCTGCCGGACGCGGAGGCGTTCGCCGTCACGCAGCAGCACTGCGCCAGCGGGCTCGCCGCGGTCGACATCGCCGGCGAGCTGCTGCGTGCCGAGGACGACCCGGACGTGCGCGCACTGGTGCTCACCGGCGAAAAGCCCGTCACCGCACGGTTCAGGGTCGTCAACAACACGACCATCCTCGGCGAGGCGTCGACCGCGTGCCTCGTGAGCGCGGGCGGCGAGGGCGATGTGGTGCGGTCCTACGCCACCAAAACACAGGTCCTGCTGTCCGACGGGGTGTACCTCGCCGACGACCTCGTGAAGGAGTTCAACGACAACTACGTCGGCTTCCTCGCGGAAGCGGTGGGCAAGGCGGTCGACCGGGCCGGTGTCGCGCTGGACGACATCACGATGCTGGTGCCGCACAACGTGAGCAAGCTGCTGTGGCAGCGGACGCTGGACGAGATCGGCATCCCCAGGTCCAAAGCCTACTTCGGCAACATCCCGCGCTACAGCCATTGCTGCTGCGCGGACCCGTTCCTCAACTACGCCACGCTGCGCGACGAGGGCCGGCTGGCCGACGGCGGGCTCTACCTGCTCACGTCGGTCGGTCTCGGTGCCACCTACGCCGCGATGGTGGTCGAGCACAGGGGTGGCAGATGACGACCGACTACCTGCGGGCCATCAAGACCGCGCTCACCGGTTCCCCCACCACGCCGCTGGCGCTGGTGTGCAACTTCGAGGCCGAAGCCCGGTGGGCGACGAACCACGTCGGACTGCCCACGGCCGCCCTCTCCGCGTCCACGGACGTCGTGCGCCGCATGGAACAGCTCGGCGCGCTGCTGGCCGGACCGGACGACGTGCTGATCGCGTCGCACGAGCTCGACCCCGGCTTCCGCCGGTACGCGGAGGAGCTCGGGTTCGAGCTGCCCGAGGTGCTCGTCCCCGGCCACACCGGGGGTTCCACCACGGAGAACGCCCTCGCCTCACCGGAGCTGCTGGCCGCGTTGCGCGGCAGGCAGCTGCTCCCGATGGGCACGACCGCCGACGAGGAGAAGCTCGCCGACGCGGCGGGGATCGCACTGGCGGTGCCCGGCTCGGACGTCTTCGAGCGGGTCAACAGCAAGATCTACAGCCGCAGGCTCGTGGAGGACACCGGGCTGCGTCCGGTACCGGGACACTGCGTGGAGTCGGTCGCCGAGCTCGAAGCGGTCCTCGACCGCGTGACCGGGCCGACTGTGGTGAAGGACGCGTACGGCGTGTCCGGCAAGGGGCTCGTCGTGCTGGACACGCAGGCCAAGGTGGACGGCCTGCGCAAGCTGGTGCGCCGCCGCGCGTCCCGCACCGGCGACGACCGGCTGCACGTCGTGGTCGAGCACTGGCTGCCGAAGCGGTACGACCTCAACTACCAGTTCACCGTCGCGCGGGACGGCTCGGTGACGTTCGACTTCGTCAAGCAGGCGCTCACCGAGAATGGTGTCCACAAGGGACACATCATGCCCGCCGACCTCACCGCGGCGCAGCAAGAGGAACTCGGGCACGCGGCGCGGACGGTGGGCGCCCGGCTGCACCGCGACGGGTTCCACGGGGTGGCGGGCGTGGACGCGATCCTGGACGCGGACGACGTCCTGCACCCGGTGCTGGAGATCAACGCCCGGCTGAACATGTCGACCTACCAGGGCGGGGTCGTCGAGCGGCTGGTCCCGCCCGGCCACTCCTGCCTGGCCAGGCACTACCCGGTGCGTGACGTCGGGTTCGACGAGATCCGCCGGGTGCTGCCGCCGCAGGTCGTGGTGACGTGCTTCGGCACCGTCGCCGCCGGACGGCTCTACACCATGTCGTTCGCCCCCGACCGGACCGCGCTGGAGGCGCTGGACGCCGCGACCGCTACCGCACTGGAGATGCCATGACCGCAGAGTTCACCGTGCAGGGACATCCCATCAGCGAGCTCGCCGCCCGGTTCGGCACACCGCTGTACCTCTACGACGGCGACGTGCTGCGCGAGGTGTACCGGTCGCTGCGCGAGCTGCTGGACCCGCGGGTCGACATCCTCTACTCCGCCAAGGCGAACCCCAACGTCAGCGTGTGCGCGGTGCTGCGGTCGCTCGGCGCGGGCATCGAGGTCTCCTCGCTGGTCGAGCTGATCACCGCCCACCGCGCGGGCGCCGCCGCACGCGACATCGTGTTCCTCGGGCCGGGCAAGTCGGTCGACGAGCTGCGGGCGTGCGTGGAGATGGGCGTGCACGCCGTGGTGTGCGAGTCGCTGGACGAGGTGGAGCTGCTCAACGACCTGCGCGTACCTGGCGGCGTGGACGTGATGCTGAGGGTGAACCCGGCGTTCACCGCCAAGGGTGCACGCCTGTCCATGGGGGGCAAGCCCCGGCAGTTCGGCATCGACCAGGCCGTGCTGCTGCGGTCGAGGTCGTTCCTGCGTTCGCTGCGGCACGTGCGGGTGATGGGCGTGCACGGCTACATGGGCACCCGCATCCTCGACGCCGGCAACGTCGTGGAGAACACCCGCGGCATCCTGGCGGCGGCCGAGGAGCTGTCCGCCGAGCTCGGCTTCGACCTGGAGACGGTCGACGTCGGCGGCGGGTTCGGCGTGCCGTACTTCGAGAACGAGAAGGACCTCGACGTCGAGGCGCTCGCGCTCGGCGTCAACGCGGCGGTCGCGGACTTCCTCGGCAGGCACCGCAGCCGGGTGATCACCGAGCTCGGCCGCTACCTCGTCGGCTGGTGCGGCACCTACGTCGTCCGGGCGCGGTACGTCAAGGAGTCCATGGGCGAGTGGTTCGTGGTCGCCGACGGCGGCACCAACCACCACATGGCGGCCGTCGGCGTCGGCAGCTTCGTCAAGCGCAACTTCCCGGTGCGGTCGCTGACCAGGTACGAGGAACCGGCCGAACGGCCGTACAACGTCACCGGGCCGCTGTGCACGCCCAACGACGTGGTGGCCAAGCAGGTCGCGCTGCCCGAGGTCCGCCCCGGCGACCTGCTGGGCGTCGAGCGCTCCGGCGCGTACGGCCCGTCGGCCTCCCCCGGCCTGTTCCTCAGCCACGGCTACCCCGCCGAGGTGCTGGTGCTCGACGGCACACCGCACCTGGTGCGGCGCCGGGACACCGCAGAAGACCTGCTGGGCAAGCAGCAACTCATCCCGGTCTGAGAAGGAGTTCCACAATGGACAGGTTGACGGTGCTCAAGACGATCACGAACGCGCTCACCGAGGTGATGCAGCGCGACTACTCCGACGCCACCGAGGACACCAGGCTGTTCGAGGACCTGCACCTGGACTCGACCTCGGTGCTCACGCTGCTGATGGCGCTGGAGGACCACACCGGCATCGAGGTCGACCCGGAGACGTTGCAGATGGACGACTTCCGCACGATCGGCACGCTGGCCGACTACCTCGAGGCCAACCTCGACGTCGCGGTGTGATGCTGACCCTGACCGCGGCGAGCGCGGTGGTCGCCACGCACCGCAACCCCTACGTGCCCGACGAGTGGCTGGTGTCGTACCAGCGCGACCTGATGACGCCGTTCGGTGTCGAGCTCGACCCCGAACGGCTGGCGCGGGGCGCGGGGGTCACGTTCCAGGAACTCGCCGGGCAGGCGCTGGAGCTGTTGCCGGAACCACCGAAGCCGGACCTGGTGGTGGTCGCGCACGGGCTGCCCGACCACTACCCGTTCCGTTCCATCGGCGGCCACGTGGACAAGCTGCTGGGCGGTGGGTCGGAGAACTTCGCGATCTCCGAGCAGGGGCTGCGGGCGCCGTTCACGGCGTTGCGGGTCGCGGCGGCCTACCACCGGTCCGGCCGGTGCCGGGTGGGGACCGTCGTCGTGGTCGAGCAGGGCACCTTCGGCAACGACGAGCCGCTGGCGCGCGACGGGCTCGCCGACACCGCCGCCGTGCTGGTGCTCGGGGGTGGTGGGCCGTGGGAGATCGCCGCCGTGCCACCGGCGTCGGACGACCTGGCGGAACTGGTGTCCGCCAGCGTCGCGGGGCACCGGCCGCTGGTCGTCGCCGGTCCGTGGGCGGGCGACCTGCCGGACCTCCCCGTGCACCGGGTCGCCCGCGGCTCCTACTGCACCAGCGTGTGGCTGGCACTGGCCCGCCACCACGAGGAGTGGGCCCAAGCCCACGACGCACTCGTCCTGTGCGACACCGATCCGCGCACCGGGCGAAGTCACGCGGCGCTGCTGCGCCGTGCCAGTCAGGAGGGCACGACATGAGTTCCTACGCGGCAGACCTCGACCGGTTGCACGGCGACGCCCTGGTGACCGCGCGCAGCGGGGTGGCGCTCGCCTCGTCACGGAGAATCAGCTCGCCGGAACACCCGTTGCACCGCTTCGGTCTCGGCGTCGGGCGGGGCACGCCGTCGGACGGCGAGGAGCTGGACCGGTTCGCCGGCGGCCTGCTCGGACTGCACCGCGACCTGCTCCGGCAGGGCATCGACCACGCCATGACGCACCTGGGCGGGCGCACGTCGCAGGGTTCGTCGCTGCTCGACCGCCAGCTCGTGCAGACCGCGCTGGCCGACGTGGCGGTCGAGGTGCGCGAGAACGCCGTGCTGCCCACCGGTGACGCGCACGCCAGGTGGCGCGCCCACCAGGGACTGGTCGACGCGGGACGGCTGTTGCTGAGCCTGCTCGGCGCGAGCAGCTTCCTCGTGTCCGGCCCCGGCGGCGACCTGCACCTGGCCGAGGTCACCGGCAACGTCTACCTGCACCCGGACCGGGAGAGCGCATGACCACCCTGCTGAGCCGAGACGACCTGCTGGACGCTCCGCTGCTGCGGTTGCGGGCGCACTGCCGCGAGGTGGCGCCCGCGCTGCGCGAGGTGGGCATGGCGCTCGACCGCGATCCCGACGCCATCACCGAGTTCCTGCACCTGCCCGCGTTCGCCGTCCTGGACCAGGTGTTCACGCCGCCGGAGTTCCGCCGCCCCTCCCCGGTCGAGCCGTTCGACCCCACCTGCACGGCGCTGTGCGTGGTGCTGGAGGCCCTGTCTCACGGCGACCCCGGCGCGATCCTGGCCGGGCCGGGTGCCGGACTGTCCCGCGACGTGGTCCGCGAGCTCGGCGACGACGAGCAGCGCGAGCACTTCTTCGGCCGCGCGCACGACGGTCCGGTGTGGACGTTCTTCGGCCTGACCGAGCCCGGCAAGGGATCTGCGGCGCTCGAGCTCGAGACCACGCTCACCCGGGACGGCGACGACTGGCTGCTGAACGGGGAGAAGCGCTACGTGGGCAACGGGGCGCGGGCGCAGATCGGCGTGGTGTTCTGCCGTCGCGCGCCCGGACCGTGGGGCATCGAGGCGGTGGTCGTCGATCCGGCGGCAGAGGGGTTCCACGCCGAGCTGCTGCCGATGATCGGCCTGCGCGGCGCGCGGATCAGCGCGCTGCGGTTCGACGACGTGCGCATTCCCGCCGATCGCGTGCTGGGCAGGCACCGCCCGCCGAGCAGGCGCGGTGTCTACGGCGCCCTGCACGCGTTGCTGCGCTTCCGGCCGGGGCTGGCCGCCATGACGCTGGGCCTCACCCAGGCGGCGTGCGACTACCTGACCGAGCACAAGCCGCCGCTGTCGCGCTGGAACCAGCTGCGGGTGGACGGCGTGTTCGACCGCGTGGAGGCGGTGCGGCGGATGATCCTCGAGGTGGCGGGCGAGATCGACCGCGGTGTGGTGAACCCGCACCGGATCGGCGTGGTGAAGATGCGGGCCGCCCAGCTCGGCGAGCAGGTCACGAGGCTCGCCGCCGAGCTGCTCGGGCCGGCGTCGCTGATCGAGCACCCGTGGCTGGAGAAGGTCCACCGCGACCTGCGGGCGTTCGAGTTCATGGAGGGCACGTCCAACCTGCACCGGCTGTCGGCGTTCCAGGGGCTGCTCAAGCACGACTTCTTCGGGGAGGGCGAGACCGATGAGGCTCGGCGTTGACCTCACCGCACTCGACGAGCTGGACGCGCTGCTGCGGCGCAGGTGGTTCCGCCACTTCGTCTACGCCGAGGCCGAGCTCGCACACGCCGACGGCCTGAGCCCGACCCGGCGCGCCGAGTTCCTGGCCGGCCGGTTCTCCGCGAAGGAGGCGGTGCTCAAGGTGCTGGGCCGCGGGTTGTTCCAAGGCGTTGCCCCGCACGACATCGCGGTCACCCGCGCACCTGGCGGCGAGCCGTGCGTGACGCTGACCGCGACCGCGGCCGGCGCGGCGGCGGAGGCCGGGATCAGCGGCGTGAGCGTGTCGATCACGCACAAGCGCGATCTGGTCGCCGCCGTCGCCGTGGGGTGGTGACCGCCGTGATCTTCGCACGCGGCCTGCGCAAGTCGTTCGGCGACGTGGACGCCGTGCGGGGAGTTGACCTCGACGTCGCGCCCGGTGAGGTGGTCGGCCTGCTCGGACCGAACGGCGCGGGCAAGACCACCACCCTGCGGATGCTGACCACGTTGCTGCGCCCCACGTCCGGCACCGCCGTGGTCGCCGGCGCGGACCTGCTGGCGGAACCGGCGCTGGTGCGTTCCCGCATCGGGTACGTGGCGCAGAGCGGCGGCACCGAGCCGCGCTGCCGGGTGCTGGAGGAGCTGGAGTTCCAGGCCGACCTGTACCGGGTGCCGCGCTCGCGCGGAGCGGAGCTGTGCGAGGTGTTCGGCCTGTCCGGGCTGGAGCGCCGGACCGTCGCGACGCTGTCCGGCGGGCAGCGCCGCAAGCTCGACATCGCGCTGGGCCTGGTGCACTCCCCCGCGCTGCTGTTGCTGGACGAACCGAGCCTCGGCCTCGACCCCGCCAGCCGCGACGACCTGTGGGCACACCTGCGCGCGTTGCCCGGCACCACCGTCGTGCTGACGACGCACTACCTCGACGAGGCCGACGCGCTGTGCGACCGCGTGCTGGTCGTGGACCACGGCGCGGTGGTGGCGTCCGGCACACCCGCCTCGCTCAAGCGGCAGCTGCGCGGCGACGTGATCACCCTGGAGGTGTCCGGCGGCGTTTCCCTGCTGGAGTCGCACCCCCTGGTCCACTCGGTCGCGGTGTCCGGATCGTCCGTGCGGCTGACCGTCGCGGACGGCTCGCGCGCGTTGGTCTCGTTGTTGCGGGTGCTGGACGACGCCGGGTTCGAGGTCTCGTCGGTGGAACTGCACCAGCCGACGCTGGACGACGTCTTCCGCGCGGTGACGGGTCGTTCCCTGGAGCTGCCCGGCCGAGTGGTGGTGGGGTGATCATGCGCGACACGTACCTGGTCTTCCGCAGACAGCTCGCGATGTCGGTGCGCAGCCCGTTGTGGCTGGTGGTCGGCTTGGTGCAGCCGGTGGTGTACCTCGTGTTCTTCGGACCGCTGCTGCAAGGCCTCGACCTGGGCACGGACTCGTGGCGCGTCTACATCCCCGGCCTGCTGGTGCAGCTGGCGCTGTTCGGCGCGGCGTTCGTGGGTTTCTCGGTGATCGCCGAAGTCCGGTCCGGTGTGGTGGAACGGATGCGGGTGACACCGGTCAGCAGGGTCGCCCTGCTGCTCGGCCGCGTGCTGCGCGACGTGCTGCTGCTCGTGGGCCAGTCCTGCGTGCTGCTGCTGGTGGCCGTGCCGTTCGGGCTGCGCGCCCCGATCGCGGGCGTGGCGCTCGGCGTGCTGCTGATCGCCCTGCTGACCGCCAGCCTCGCGGGCCTCTCCTACACGATCGGCCTGGCCACGCGCAGCGAGGAGTCCTTGGCACCGCTGCTGAACAGCGTGACCGTGCCCCTGTTGCTGCTGTCCGGCATCCTGCTGCCCATGTCGCTGGCCCCGCCGTGGCTCGACGTGGTGTCTCGCCTGACGCCGTTGCGGTACGTGGTCGACGGCATCCGGGACGCGTTCCTGGGGCAGTACGCGACGGGAGACGTGCTGGCGGGGTTCCTGGTGGCGGCGGGGATGGCGGGGGCGACCATGGCCTGGGGTGCGCACGTGTTCCGCCGGGAGGCGGCCTGACTCGTGCTCTCCCACGGTGAACGCGCGGGTGGTCGGCGCCCGCGACCTGGTCACCGGCGACGGCGCTGAGAACCGCAGCACCTTTTCGCCCGGTCCGGCGCGCGGGTGAGTAGAACGAGATCATGACGTCACGGATCACCGTCTGCCGGGGGTGCTGCTGCGGCACCGAGCGCAAGCACCCCGAGGTCGACCACGACCGCCAGCTCGACCTGCTGCGCACGCGGCTCACCGCGGTCAAGGTCGCCGATTGCCTGGACGCGTGCGAGGTGTCGAACGTGGTGGTCGTGCAGCCCAGCCCGGCCGCGCGGGCCGCCGGCGCGAAGCCGGTGTGGGTGGGGTCGGTCTTGGACGACGACGCGGTGCACGGTGTTGCCGACTGGGTCGAGGCGGGAGGTCCCGGTCTGGCCGATCCGCCACCCGTGATCGCCCGCCGGATCGTCGCCACGCCGGGACCGAAGTGATCCCAGCATCACCGTCTGGAAAGGACGCTCTGGAGGAAACGCCGGCACGGCAACAGAGACCGCGCCGTCACGGTCGGATCCGCAGCACCCGCACGTGGTTCTCGTCGAACTCCTCGAAGTGGTGCTTCAGGCCGGCGAAGGGGCTGCCGGGGAAGTCCCCGGTGATCGTGCAGGTCACCACCACGCCATCACCGACGGGCTCGACGTCCGTGATCGTGTACTCGACGGGCGGGACCTCCGTGCGCCACCCCCGGATGGCGTCGATGCCCTTGTGCTCCGCGCCCTCGTCCTCGACGAGGGCGTCGTCGGCGAAGAGGGCGAAGTACGCCTCGGTGTCCTGTCCTGGGGCCAGTTCGAAGTACCGCTGGATGATTGCCGGGGTCGTCGTCATGCCGGGCTCCTCGTCGTGTCGCGCAGACCAGTGACTGCTAAAGTCGAAGTCAGTGGCTTCGACTTTAGCAGCAACTTCGGAGGAGGCGTGACGTGGCGGCCAGACCGCGACTGCAGGACCGCGAGTGCCCGTTGTCCACGGCGCTGGGGTATGTGGGCGAGTGGTGGACGTTGCTGATCCTGCACGACTGCTTCGACGGCTACCGCCGCTTCGACCAGTTCCAGGAGAACCTCGGCATCTCCACCAGCATGCTCACCAGCAGGCTCAAGGCGCTCGTGGCGAACGGGGTGCTGCGGAAGGAGCCCTACCAGGACAACCCGGTCCGGTACGAGTACCTGCTCACCGACCTCGGCAGGTCGTTGCGGCCGGTGATCGTGGCGCTCGCCGCGTGGGGCAACGCCCGGCTCGACCCGGCCGAGCGCAGCATGGTGCTGGTCGACGCGGAGACCGGGCAGGAGGTGGAGCCAGTGCTCGTCGACCGCACTTCCGGCCGCCGGGTCGACGGGGAGGACTTCGTCTTCGCCGCGGGTCCGGCGGCCAGCGCACCGTTCCGCGACCGCTATGCCGGGGCCGGACAACGCGCACGGCGGGGAACGCGCGGCGACAGCCGCTGACACCGGGTGCCGCCGCGAGGGGACGTGGCGGCACCCGGTCAGGCCGGACGCGATCAGCGGTTGACGTTGATCGTCTTCTGGATCCAGCCGCCGTACGCGGTCGCGTTGGTGTACAGGCCAGGACCGTTCGCGCAGGGCACGTCCTGGTCACCGGGACCGGAGGTGACGCCGATCAGCTCCCACCGCCCCCACTTCCCGCGCTGGAGCTGCGGCCCACCCGAGTCGCCGGAGCACGCCATGGCGCCCGCCTTCCGGCTGACCGTGCACACCCAGGTGCGGTCCGCGAAGCCGGGCGCGCACTCGGCCTCGGCGCCGCGACGGGTGTCGAGCCGCCGGAGCCGCTCGGCGAACTTCCACTCGTCCGGCCCGGCGCCCTCGACGGTGGTGCCGAAGCCCAGCAGCCGAGTCGGGGTGCCGGGCGCGCCGGCCCGGTCGGCGATCCGGATCGGCCGCTGGGCGACCGGGCGGTCCAGGCGCACCAGCGCGATGTCGTTGCGGTTCGGCTGCACACCTGGGCTCACCTCGTAGCCGGGGTGGCGCACGACGCGGTCGATGGTGCGGACGGTGCCACCGGAGGTCCGCCGGCCGCTGCCGATGCGCACGGTGCCGTCCAGCACCGCCCCTCCCGCCCCCTGGTCGACGCAGTGCGCCGCCGTCACCACCCACCGCGGGTGGATCAGCGATGCGCCGCAGACGCCCTTGACGTCGCCCGCGCTCGGTGGAGTCCTGTCCATTGATGACCGCGCGAGCGGTGCCGGTCATCGCCGTGGAGGCGCACGGACTTCAGTCTCGACATGCTCTTCCTTCGCACCGGGAACGACGAACGAGACCGATCCTCTCCGTGCACTGTGGACGAAACCATGCAGGCAGCTCCCTCTTCCGGTGGAGCCGGCTCGACCATCGCTTGCCCTTTTGCGACAACCTGTCGTAATATTCACGACAGGTTGTCGCGAAAACAAAGAGGACGATCATGGACACGCTCACCGACCGGACCGAGCTCATCGAGCTGATGAGCCACTACGCCGACATCGCCGACCTGAAGGAGTTCGACACGCTGCCCGGCCGGGTCTTCACCGACGAGCTCACGCTCGACTTCTCGTCCGTCACGGGCATGCCGGAGATGACGGTTCCGCTCAGCACCTATGTGGACGCTCTCCGGGCGAGCTTCGCGCCGTTCAAGGCGACGCACCACGCGATCACCGGACACGTCGTCGAGATCGACGGCGACACCGCCAAGATCCACGCCCACGTCCGCGCGGAGCACTGGCTGCCGGACGAGGTCGTCGCCGACGGTGCCGGCCCGTGGCTGGTGGTCGGTTTCTACGACGACGAGGCCGTGCGCACTCCGGACGGCTGGCGGCTGCGGCATGTCAAGCTGACCGCGATCCACCAGGAGAACCAGCCGCACCTGCCGGCCACCACGTCCGCCGGGTGAACCGGCACCGCCCGCCACCGAGGAGAACGACCAGATGCCGCGGATCCGAGCCGCCACGATCGAGGAACACCACGAGATGGTGTGGACCGACCTCACCGAGGCGATGCGGCAGCTGCTCCTCGAACGCGACTACGACTCGATCACCATGGGGCACATCGCCGCCAAGGCGGGACTCGCGCGCAACACCCTCTACAACTACGCCGCCGACAAACGCGCGCTGGTCCTGGAGCTGGCCCGGCGAGCGAGCCTCCCGCTCACCGCAGAGGTGTCCGCGATCGCCGCGCGTTCCGCGGAGCCGGCCGCGGACAGGATGCGGGAGATCATCGAGGCGATCATGTCCGCGTCCACGAACCACGCGATGCAGCTGATGTTCCTGCCGAACGCCACTCCCCTGGTCGCGGAGCTGCCGGACGGACCGGACAACCCGTTCACCCCGCTCGTCGCCGAGGTCGAGAACGTCGTTCGCGACGGCCTCACCAGCGGCGAGTTCCACGGGGTGGGCGACGCCGGGATGACCGTGGAACTGCTCTCCGGTGCCATGCGCGCCGGAATCGACCGCATCAGCCGGGATCCCGCCGCCCTGTCCGCCACCGTCCGCGAAGCGCAGGAGATCGTCCTCGCAGCGGTCACCCGCGGCACGGGCTGACTCCGGATCAGCTGCTCGGGAACGCCACCGAGGTCCGCGTGTCCCAGCTCGCCGCCTCGGTCGGCTTGCCGAACAGGTAGCCCTGCGCGTACGAGCACCCGGCAGCACGGAGCCAGTCCGCCTGTTGCGGTGTCTCGATCCCTTCGGCGACCGTCTTCGCGCCGAGGACGTCGGCGAGGGCGATGATGCACCTGATGACGCCCTCGGTGCGGCCGTTGTTGCCGAGGGCCCTGGTGAAGGAGCTGTCGACCTTCACGATGTCGAACGGGTAGCGCTGCAGGTAGCTCAGCGAGGAGTAGCCGGTGCCGAAGTCGTCCAGCGCCACGCGGATCCCCGCGTCGCGCACGGCGACCAGGCTCCGCATCGCCGGCTCGTCGGCCCAGACGCTCTCGGTCACCTCGATGGTGAGCCGGCCGGGTTGCAGCCCCGTGGTGGCGAGCACGCGTTCCAGCCGGGGCAGGAAGCCGGAGTTCGACAGTTCGCGCGTGGAGACGTTCACCGTCACCCCCAACGAGCGCCCCTCGGCGTGCCAGCGCACGGCCTGGTCGCACGCGGACTCGAGCACCTTCTCGCCGAGCGGCACGATCAGGCCGGTCTCCTCGGCCAGGCCGATGAACGCGTCGGGTCCCAGCAGACCCGTGCCGGGGCGCTGCCACCGGACCAAGGCCTCCGCGCTCGTCACCGCGCCCGTGGCGAGGTCGACGATCGGCTGGTAGTGCACGACCAGCTGGCCGGTCTCGATCGCGGTGCGCAGGTCGGTCTTGTCCCGCTGGCGGGCGAGTGCCTGCTCCCCCATCTCCTGCTGGAACAGGCGAACCCGGTTGCCGCCTTCGCGCTTCGCGACGTACATCGCGGTGTCGGCGTTGCGCAGCAGCTCGGCCGAGCCCGCACCGCCCTGGGACACCGCCACGCCGATGCTCGCCCCGAACGACTCCGGGCCGCCGTTCAGCTTGGTCAGCACGGACTTCGCGAGGCGCACGGTGTCGCGAACCTCGAAGCCGGGAGCGAGCACGGCGAACTCGTCACCGCCGAGCCGTCCCGCGACGGCACCGGCGAGCAAGGCGGAGCTCAGGCAGGCCGCCACGGCTTTGAGGTACTCATCGCCCGCTTCGTGGCCGTCGGCGTCGTTGACGTCCTTGAACCTGTCCAGGTCCACGATCAGGAGCCCGACGACGGGGTGGAGGGTCAGCGCCTCCTGGAGGACGTGCAGGAAGTGGGCACGGCTGGCCAGCCCGGTCAGCTCGTCGCGTTCGGCCTTGTCGCGCAACGCCTTCTCCCACTGGCGGCGTCTGCTCACGTCCACGGCGGCGACGACCGTGTGGTCGGGTCCGTGCTCCTGCTCGACGGGTCCGGTGTGCACGGCCAGCACCAGACCGGCGGGCGACTCGACCTCGACCGGTCCGTCCGCGGACTGGCAGCCGTCGCGGCATCCGGTGATGGGCGTGCCGTGCGGGCAGGGCACCGTGTTCTCTTCGAAGGTGTCGTCGTGCCAGCCGAACATCTCCCGGGCGCGGTGGTTGTGCAGCCGGGGGGTGCCCCGTTCGTCGAGCAGCGCGAGCCCGACCGGCGTCGCCTGGAGCAGCGCCCCCACGGTCCGGCGGGCCGTGCGCTCCACCCCGACGGCACGGACGGTCTCGTGCAGCGCGAACGTCCCGATCACCAGTCCCAGCAACGGCATGACGCCGGCCATCACCACACCCGGATCAACCTGGTCCGCCTGGGACAGGGACGTGCACAGCCCCGCCAGGTACCCGGCGAGGCCCACGAGCGACTTCACCGGGTACCGCCAGGGGCCGCCGTGCAACGCACGCCGGGTGGTCGCGCCGAACAGGAACGCGAGCACCGGCTGCACGGCGGGCAGGACCAGCGCCGCACCCGCCGTGACGACCCCTTCGGCCACCGCGGCCACCCAGCCGTCCTGACGCGGCCACAGCCACCACGAGGCCATGACGAGGAGAACCAGCACAGCCAGCGGGAAACGCGCGACACCGCCGGCGGCGAACAGGAGGTTCCCGGCCAACGCGGCACCGCCCAGCGCCGCGAAGACCGTGGTGAGCAGTCGAACCGCTCGCAGCGGATCACGGGACGCGCGGCTCGCCGGGTCGTCCACCAGCCCCGTTTCCATCGCACTGGAACGGTGCGGATCTGCCACGCCTGATTCCCCCGGGGGTTCGTGGGTGCTCAGCTGTCCAGCTCAACGGAATGTGCACTGTCTGCGGAGAAAAGGTTACCGCGCAACCGCCGATCGGGTATCCGGAACCATGAGTGAGATCAACGCGACGGATCTGCTGCTGGACGGGTTCGAGCGCGTCGAGCAGGCCGTGGCACGAGCACTGGAAGACCTGACCGCCGACCAGCTCGCGCACCGGGCCGGCGGTTCCGCCAACTCGATCGCCTGGCTCGTCTGGCACCTCACCCGCGTGCAGGACGACCACGTCGCCGATCTGGCCGGCACCGAGCAGGTGTGGACCGCGGCCGGCTGGGCGGAACGGTTCGGCCTCCCGCTTCCCCACGGGGACACCGGCTACGGCCACGACACCGACCAGGTCGCCGCGGTGGTGGCGCCGTCCGACCTGTTGCTCGGCTACCACCGGGCCGTGCACGAACGCACCCGGGCCTATCTGCGGGAGCTCAAGCCGGCGGAGCTGTCCGAGGTGGTCGACGAGTCGTGGGATCCCCCGGTGACGCGCGCGGTGCGACTGGTCAGCGTGCTCGAGGACGACCTGCAGCACGCCGGACAGGCGGCCTTCGTGCGCGGACTGCAGGCTGCCGGGTAGAGGCTCTGGCACGCACAGCGTCCACCGAACCCCCAGGCCCACCGTTGAGAGCACCGAGCCGGGGGGCGGGAGCGGTGCTCCCGACCCCCGGCCCGGCCGCAGGTCTCGAACGACCCGGAGTCGTCAGAAGCTCAGCAGCTGACCTTGACGGTCGCGCTCGCCTGGAACGACACGTGCACGTGGTCCATGTGGTTGGCGGTGGGGCTGCCGCGGTTCTCCATCATCGACCAGCCGCTGCCGTCGTTGTAGCGCTGCCGCCAGATCACGTAGGTGACGCCGAACGCGCGGCGGTTGGCGAGCACGTACTCGGCCAGGGCGTTGCCGGTGGTGGTGTCGACCATGAAGTCCAGCGCGAGGCCGGTGGGGTGGTCGCCGGAGCCGCCACGGCCGGTGGCGCCGCCGATGTTGTCCACGCCGAACTTGCCCGCGAGGTGGTGACCGACCTGCGCCGCGTGCGGTTTGACGCCGTCCAGGGTGGTCGGGCAAGGCGGCGGTGGCGGTGGGGGCGGCGGGGTGGTCACCGGAGGAGGTGGCGTCGTGGTGACCGGGGGCGGCGTGGTGGTCGCCGGGGATGACGAGGACGGTGGCGCGGTCGTCGACGACACGACGGACGGCGGTGCTTGGCTGACCGTGCTCGACGGAGCGGCCAGCTGGGCGGCCGCTCCGGTGGGGTCGATCGACTGGTCGGAGTCGCGGACGGCCCAGAAGGTCACGACCAGGCCCGCGGTGAGGGTGGTGGCGACTGCGATGGGCAGCTTCCGGTTGGGTGTCGGATTCGTTCTATGTCGGCCCGGCATTCAGGAAACCTTGGGTTGGGGACGAGGTAAGGTGCACACGGCGGGCCATGTTACGAAATGAACACGAGAGCGTCACAGGCGGGTGTTGATGGTCACACTTCCGCTGGTGGTTGAACCGTCGCAGAGGGTGAAACGTGGTGCTGGCGGCGCCACCGGAAAGTCGAGCTGGCCGATTTCGCCGACGTGAGCAAGCCGGACGACGACATGCTGAACACCGCGACGAGCGACAGCATCGCCGCGGGGCTGAGCGCGGCGAACGGTGCTCGTTCGACGTAGGGCAGCGACTCGGCCAGCATCAGGCCCCACTCCGGTGCGGGCGGCTGGGTGCCGAGGCCGAGGAAGCCCAGTGAGGCGAGGGCGAGCGCGATGCCGGGGAAGCGCAGGACGGCGTTGCGGGCGACCGGGCCGGCGACGGCGGGCAGGACGTGGCGGAGCTCGATCCACGACGGTGTCGCGCCGAGGGCCCGGTGCGCGGTGACGTGGGTCGAGGCGCGCGTCTGTTCCACGAGTGCGGCGGCGTGTGCGGCCAGGGCGGGCCAGGAGACCAGTGCGACGGCGAGTGACGCTCCGATCGTGCCGGGACCGAGGACCGCGGCCACGAGGATGCCGGCGATCACCGGTGGCACCGCGTTCGCCGCGTCCGCCGCACCTCGGGCGATGCCGGGCAGAAAACCCATTGCCACAGCGGCGATGCAGGAGCAGGCGCACACCGCGGCCGCCACGCCGATGGTCGCCGGTGCGCCGTGCGCGAGCCGGGCGAGGACGTCGCGGCCGAGTCCGTCGGTGCCCAGCGGGTGGGCCCAGCTCGGGGACGCCAGGCGGGCTGTCGTGTCGATGCGCAGCGGATCGCGCAGCAGGCCCCAGCCGATCACCACCGCGGTCAGCGCGGCGCTGGTCACGGGAACCGCGACGCGCCAACGGCTCGGTGTCCACCGCACGATCGCGGGCAACGCCAGGGAGGCGTCGCGCAGCGCGGGTCCCAGCATGCTCCGCCGGACCACGCCGACGGCCGCACCGGCCACGAGGCCCAGCAGCACGAGCGCGAGCACACAACCCTGCAACAGCGGCACGTCCTGCGCACGTGCCGCTCCCAGCGCCGTCCTGCCGATGCCGGGGACCGCGAAGACCGCCTCCACCGCCACGGCACCGCCGGTCAGGCCGACGACGACCAGCCCGGCCTGGGGCAGCAACGGTGGCAGAGCGCGCCGCAGGACGCCGCGGACGAGCACCGATCGGCCGCAACCCCAGGACCGCCACACGCCGACCCAGGGTTCCCGGAACACCGCGGGAAACGCGTCGGCGAACAGCGTGCCCAGGACGGCTCCGGCCGGGATGCCCAGGGCGAACGCCGGCAGCACGAGGTGCTGCGGCCCCTGCCAGCCGTAGGGCGGGAACCAGCCCAGCCACACCGACAGGCCCACCAGCAACACGGCCGCGAGCAGGAACTCGGGCAGCGCGGCCAGTGCGGCGCCTGCCCCGCCGGTCGCCCCGGTGGCGTCACCGAGCGCCGCGCAGCAGGCCCGGCAGGCACAACGCCGACGCCACGACGAGCGCGACGACGATGGCCGCGCACATCAGCGTGAGGGAGACGCCGAGGCCGGACAGCACGACCGGCAGCACCTCGCCGCCGCTGGTCCAGGAGCGGCCGAGGTCGCCGCGCAGCAGACCGGACGCCCAGCCGGTGAGCACGTCGACCGGCCCGGCGTCGAGCCCGAGCTGGCGCCGCACCGCGTCGAGCGCCTCCGGTGTCGGCTCCTGTTCGGCCGACCGGGCCCGCAGCACCGACAGCGCCGGGTCACGACCGGACAGCCAGGGCAGCAACCCGACGACGACCGTGATCAACGCGAGCGCGCCGAGCCGGGAGAACGCGGCTCCCGCCCGCCCGCGCGACGACTCCGCCATCACTTCACGTGCGTGGCGGCGGTGACGAGCGCCCGTTCGCGCGGGTCCTTCACCGAACCCACCACCGAGGTGGCGTCGCCCTGGATCACGCGCTCGTGCAGCATCGGGATGGCGGCATCGGTGCGCAGCACCGCCGCCTCCGCCTCGAGGATCGCCGCACGACGCTGCTCACCGGCTTCCGCCGCCTCCGCCTTGCGCACGGCCTGGTCGACGCCGGCGTCGCACAGCTGCGCGATGTTGAACGAACCGGCGCACGTGAAGTCCGACTTCAGATACGCGACCGGGTCACCGGAGTCGAGCACCGTCGCGCGCGACAGGATGAACGCGTCGAACTCGCCCGCCAGCATGTCCTGCTCGATGTGGGCGTACTCGCGCACGACCTGGTTGACCGTGAAGCCGGCGTCCTGGAGCTGTTGCTGAATGATCGAGGCGACCTCGGGGAGCTCCGCGCGGTCGGTGAACGTCGCCAGCGTGATCGTGGCACCGTCCGGCCGGCCGGCGGGAACACGGCCGGTGAGCTCCTGCCGCGCCTGCACGGTCCACGGCAGTGCGGGCCCGAGCAGCCCCTTGGCGGAGTCGGCGCGGTTCTCGTAGACACCGCTGATGAGCTGACCGCGGTCGATCGCCTCGCGCGCGGCGGCCCGCACCGCGGGATCGGCGAACGGTCCCGACTTCGTGTTGAGGTACAAGGTGTTCGTGCGCGGCATCGGCACCTCGCTGATCGTCTTCGCGTCGAGCAGCGCGGCCTGCGAGACGGGAACCGCTTCGGCGATGTGCGCCTCCCCGCTGCGGATCGCCGCCGCACGCGCGGTGCCGTCCGGCACGAACGACACGTCGATGCCCGCGGCCTTCGCCTTCTCGCCCCAGTACCCGTCGTAGCGGTCGAGGGTCGCGCTGGTGGTCCCGCCCACGCGCACCAACCGGAACGGCCCGCTGCCGGTGCCGACCGGGTTGACCTTGCCGTCCGCCGCATACGCGCTTTCCGCCAAAATGGACAGTTGAGGCGACGACAAGCGTTGCGGCAACAGCGGATCCGGGGTCTCCGTCGCCACGACCAGCCTCTCCCCCGCCACCGACGCCGTCAGCGCGACACCGTCGAGGATGCGCGGTTTCGGCACCGCCTTCATCGCCCTGGTGAGCGTGTTCGCGGCGACCGCGGCGGTCAGGGTGCTGCCGTCGTGGAATTTCACCCCGGGCCGGATGGTGAGCTCCCACGCCGTGCCGGAGGTGCGCCGCCACTCGGTGGCGAGTCCTGGGCGGGCGTCGCCGTTGTCGTCCAGCGTCACCAGCGTTTCCGCGGCGGACCAGCGGGACAGCTTGAACGCGTCGTCGCTGAACGGTGACAGGCCCGACCGCGGCGGCTGCATCATGGCCAGCTCGATCCTGGTCCCGGCCGAGCCGGCCGGGTCACCTGCGCCGGAGGCGAAACATCCGGCCAGGAGGACCGAGACGGCGGCCAGTCCGGCAGCGGCCAGGGGCGCGCGGTGGTGCATGAGGGGTTCCTGACGTCGTGAGAGCGGCAACGCGGTGACGGTAGCTCATGACAATCATTTGCATCTAGCTCGCGAGGTGCACGTCACGCGCTTGGGCGGGACCCACGTGGGGCTCGCGGTTGCACAGTGCTTGACACCTCGTCACACCCAATTCACACTCCCGAAATCTGGGAGCGCTCCCAGAATTCCGCCGTCCCGAGGAGTCCTCACGTGCATCGCCACCGCTACACCACCGTGGTCGCCTGTGTCGTCCTGACCGCCGCCGTCGCTTCGTGCGGCACGGGTGGAGCGAACCTGACCGCCGACGGCAAGATCGAGCTGACCATCGCCACCTTCAACGAGTTCGGCTACGAGGAGCTGTTCAAGGAGTACGAGGCGGCGCACCCGGACATCAAGATCACCCAGCGCAAGACGGGCCAGGGCGCCCCGCACCACCAGAACCTCTTCACCAAGCTGGGCGCGGGCTCCGGCCTCGCCGACGTCGAGGCCGTCGAGGAGGGTTACCTCAGCCAGGTCATGGCCAAGTCCGACCAGTTCACCAACCTGCTGGAGATCGGTCCGGCGGACGCGACACCGGACCGCTGGCTGAAGTGGAAGGCCGACGCCGCGACCACCCCCGACGGCAAGCTGGTCGGCTACGGCACGGACATCGGCCCCCTGGCCATGTGCTACCGCAAGGACCTCTTCGCCGAGGCCGGCCTGCCGTCGGACCCCGAGGAGGTCAAGCAGCTGTTCGCCACCTGGGACAGCTACTTCGCGGCGGGCGACCGGTTCGTCGCGAAGATGTCGGGCGTCGCCTGGTTCGACAGCGCGGCGCAGATCTTCAACGCCATGCACAACCAGCACGACGTCGGCTACTTCGACAGATCGAACACACTCGTCGTCGAGTCCAATCCGGACATCAGGAGCGACTGGACGGCCGTGACGAACGCAGTCTCAAGAGGACAGTCGGCGAAGCTGACCGCGTTCAGCAGCGAGTGGAACACCGGCTTCAAGCTCGGCAGGTTCGCCACCAAGACGTGCCCGTCGTGGATGCTCGGTGTCATCGAGACGCAGGCAGGGCCGGAGAACGCCGGCAAGTGGGCCGTCACCGAAGCGTTCCCGAACGGCGGCGGCAACTGGGGCGGTTCCTACCTGACCGTGCCGAAGCAGAGCAGGAACGCGGGCAGGGCGGCGGAGCTCGCGGCCTGGCTGACCGCGCCGGAGCAGCAGATCAAGGCGTTCCAGGCCAAGGGGACGTTCCCCAGCCAGGTCGAGGCCCTGGAGAACCGGGCCCTGCTGGAGCAGGTCAACACCTACTTCGACAACGTGCGGGCGGGCGCGCTGTTCGCCGCACAGGTGCAGAAGGTCAAGGCGGTGCAGCACAAGGGCCCCGCCGACGGACAGCTGCAGGAGAACGTGTTCGGTCCGGCGCTGCAGTCGGTCGAGCAGGGCAAGCGCGCCGACGAGGCCTGGGACACCGCGGTGAAGGAGGCGAAGAAGGCCGTCGAATGACCCGACGGTGACCTGGCCCGCACCTCTTGTTTCCTGGGAGCGCTCCCAGAAACGAGGGGTGCAGGCGGCCCCCAAACCACCTGCGAACAGGTGGGCCCGGGACCGGTGACCAGGACGAGCGGTCACGTGCGGCGGCCGGTATCGCGTTGTGCGCGGACACGCCTCGACGTTGCCCCATGCGGCGCGCTGGACCGGACGGACCTGGCGGGGGCCGTGGCCGCGCGGGAGAGTTGGTCGGCGCGCAACGTGGTGGGAGGCGCCCGCATGGACACCGACATCCCGGCTCCCGTGCCGGTCGAGGACCTGATCGCGCAACGCGGGCGCGGGCTCGCCCACGCCGCCGACGGCTACCTCGACCGGGCCGAGGTCGCGCGCGCCTGGCCGGTCGTCTGGAACTACCACGCGGTCATCCAGGCCAACCGCGTCCAGACGCGGGAGGCGTCCGTGACGGGGACGTACGGCACCACGACGTGGACCGAGTACCACGCCGAGGACGTGCAGCGGGTCGCCGACGCGATCGCCCGCGGCACGGCCGAGGTGTGGCCCGAGTGGCGGAAGGACACCGAGGCCGGCCGCGCGGAACAGCAGCGGTACCACGAGCGGTGGCGCCGGGAGGTCGTGCGCACGCGGTGGATCCAGGCCGCGATCGTGCTGGTCCTGCTGCTGGGCGTCGGAGTTCTCGTGGTGCTGAGCGTCATCGACGCCTGAAAGCCGCCCGGCAGCAGGGTCTCACTCAGCCGGTGACGGTCAGGTCGGCGTCGTTCAGGTCGAAGAAGACGTTGCCGACGGCCTCGATCCTGATCCGGCCCTGGTCGGTCCGCACCTTCGGCAGCCGCACGGTCTCGGCTCCGTCGTTGCGGGTGTGGGCGGAAAGCACGTGCGGGAAGGTCTTCCCGCCGTCGGTGGAGAAGGTGATCCGAACAGCGCTCGCGCCGACCGGGGCCGCCGCCGTCCCGGCCACGTCCCAGGTGATCTGCTGGCGGGCACCGCCGCGGTAGGACGCACGGGAAGCGTGTGACGTCACCAGGAACGGGCCCGCGTCCGGTGCGACCACGAGCTCGGTGTCGGCGGTGCCGACCCCACTCCTGCCGTCGCGGGCGGTGAGCTTGAAGTGCAGGGTGCGGGAACCGTCCACGCCCACCCAGTCGGCGGTGGGCAGGAACTCCGAGTAGCAGTCGACGAGGCCGGCGGGCACGTTCGTGTCGAAGCCGGTCTCGGGTGCCGGTGGCGGCGGCGCGGCCGGGCAGCGGCCCGTGACCGCGTTGGTGTTGTTCGCCGCGATCTGGGCGAGGTCGGGGAAGACCCGCTTCGGATCGGTGGTCGGCGCGTTGGCGCCCGGCGAGCGGTACTTCAGCGCGTCCTCGTCGCTGACCACGGCGGCGGTGCCGAACAACCGGAACAGGGGGCCGTCGGTCTTGGTGTTGTCCACCAGCCCGGTGGCGTTCTCGCCGCCCCGGTCGTTCTGCTCCCACAGGTAGGTGACCGGCTCGCCGTCGGGGTCGGAAGCCCTGCCGGTCAACGCGAACGGGGTGCGGGCCGGGATGGTGCGGCGTGCGGGCGCGGTCACGACGGGGGCGTGGTTGCCGGTCGGTTCGACGCGGTGGCCGGCGTTGTCCTGGGGGCCGCCCTCGACCGTCTCGCCGACCCACCCGGACGCCCCGGTGACGTCGATGCCCAGCGCGGGGACGTTCACGCCCTTCAGGCTTCCGGCGAACGTGACCTGGAAACCGGTGGTGTCGAACGGGGTCGGCCGGTTCACGTTGTCCCCGAGCCCGGCGACCTCGGCCTGCGCGCCGGTGGGCAGGACCGCTTCCAGAGCGGTCTTGATCGCCTCCTGGTTGTAGCCGGCGTGCGTGATGGGCGCCGACCTGCGGCCGTCGTAGGTCATCGTGAACGAGTCGCCGGCGCCGAAGTCCCGCAGGGACGCGTTCTGCACCTCGTCCGCGTCCCACTGGGCCGACGTGGTGAACGCGGCGATCTCGGTGCGGCTGCGGTGGGAGAAGTAGGCGTCGCTGTGGCGCTGGAGGTTGTCCTGCTGGCAGATGCCCGAGTACGACATGATCGACGACCCGCTGCCCGGCTCGTAGGCCGACCCGGCGACGCGCTGCCCCAGGCCGCACCCGAACTGGTTGCCGTTGAAGGTGTGCTCCGCGCCGAACTGGTGCCCCATCTCGTGCGCCACGTAGTCCACGGCGAAGTAGTCACCCGTGGGGGTCGCGAGGCCCGTGCAGGCCGCCGCCTTGTGGGGGCCGCCCACGCCCGGCACCGCCGCTCCCCCGCCCCGGACGCCGAGCGCGACGTGCCCGATCTCGTAGTTGCCCGCACCGACCAGCTGCCCCAGCACCGTCGCGGCGTTGCCGAGGGTCCCGGTGACGCACCGCTCCAGCTCGTCGGGCCGGAAGCACGGCGCCGCGCCGCACGGACCGTTCGGCCCGGTCGCTTCGGCGTCGGTGTTCAGGTTGGTCTTGTCGGTGTCGTTGACCAGCAGCAGCCGGATCGCGGTCTCGTCCTCGTAGATCTGCGCGATCCGGTTGACCAGAGCGGCCTTGGCGGCGGTCACGTTCTGCGCACCGAAATACCGCGCGTAGGACGGGTCGGTGAGAAGGGCCAGGCGGTAGGTGCGGGCCTGCACGACCGGACCCGTGGTGGCGGTGCCCGTGCGGCGGGGCTCCGGTGCGGTGTAGCCGACGTCGGTTTCCCGCAGCGGGGGCAGATCGCTGCCGTAGGAGCTGAGATAGAGGCCCTGGTCGCGATGAGAGCGCGGGGCGACGAACCAGTGTCCCCGCGGTGACCGCACCGAGGCGCGGAAACCCAGCGGGGTCAGGTCGGCGCGAACCGACGCGGCCGGGTCGTCCAGGCCGCGTCCCGCGTACGTCCTGATCTCGGGGTGCCTCGCCGCCAGCCCCGGCTCCATCACCGGTGCGTCGACCAGGGCGAACCGCTCGAACGTGCCCGCGGGTGTCGGCAGCACGGTCTCGACGGTGCCGGTTCCGGCCAGGGCGGCGGCCAGCGCGGGCCGGTCGAGGGTGAACCCGGCGCGGCCGTCGCCCGGCTGGGCCGCCGCGACCACGGCTCTGTCCACCTCGGTCCACGGGTTGCCGGCCGCGGCGGCCGTGCCCGACGTGGTCACCACCGCGCCCGCCGTGACGGCGGTCAGCATCCAGACCAGGGTTCGGCGTGTCGACGTCGTGCGCACTCGGCGGGTGTCCCTTCGGGGATGCAACGTTGCAACGGCGCTTCCCCTCCATCCACCCACACCGCCGGACCCGCCTCTACGCCTGAACGGACGCTTCGACGTGCGCCAGCAGACCGGGACCGGCCTCAGGCACGACGTCGTGGGCCGTCATCGGTTCGCCGCAGTGGTCGCACGCCAGCGCCACCCGTGCCTCGCCGGAGCAGTCGCGATGCCGGTAGTGCACGGGCGGCCCGTCGGGTGCCATGTAGGTGTCGCCCCAGTCCTTGATCGCCATCAGGATCGGGTAGAGGTCGTGCCCCTTGCGACTGAGCCGGTACTCGGCGTGGTCCCCGCCGCCGGCCTGCTGCCGCACCAGGATCCCGTGGTCCACCAGCCGGCCGAGCCGGTCCTGCAGGCGACTGCGCGGGATTCCGAGGTTGCCTTGGAACGCGTTGAACCGCCGCACCCCCGCGAAGGCCTCCTTCAGGATCAGCAACGTCCACCTGTCCCCCAGCACGACCAGCGGGCGGGTGATCGAGCAGGGCAGGTCGGCGAGCTGTTCGTACCGCATGCACCGACCCTACCGAAGACGGTCTCTTTTCGAGACTGCACCGTGCTAGCGTCGGTCTCGAAAAGAGACCGCCCTGGAGGTTCCCGTGAGCACCGCTCCCGTCACGTCCGCAGACCCCCACGAGGCGCTGCACCGGTTGCTCGCCGAGCGGTGGACCTGCCGGCAGTTCCTGCCGGAGCCGGTCCCCAGGACCACGATCGAGCAGGTGCTCACCCTCGCCCAGCGCACCCCGTCGTGGTGCAACACCCAGCCGTGGCACGTGGTCGTCACCGAGGGCGCCGCGACGGACAGGCTGCGCACGCGGCTGCTCGACCACCTGCGGACAAACCCCGGTCAGCCCGACTTCCCGTTCCCCGCTCAGTACACGGGCGTCTACCAGGAACGGCGCCGGGAGTGCGGCAAGCAGCTCTACACCAGCGTCGGCGTCGAACGCGGCGACCACGAGGCCGCCGCCCGGCAGATGCTGCGCAACTTCGAGCTGTTCGACGCACCGCACGTCGCGATCATCACCACCGAGGCCGACCTCGGCGTGTACGGCGCGATCGACTGCGGCCTCTACCTCAACTCGTTCCTGCTCGCCGCACAGAGCCTCGGCCTCGCCGCGGCACCCCAGGCCGCACTGGCCGGGTACTCCGGCTTCCTGCGCGACCACTTCGGACTCGCCGACTCCCGGCGCGTCGTCGTCGGAGTCTCGTTCGGGTACCCGGACGTGACGCATCCGGCGAACGGCTTCCGCACCACCCGCGCGGACATCGACACCGCCGTGACGTGGCACTCCACCTGAGGCACCGCCGTCAGCCGGTGGCCGAGGACCGGCCGCCCAGTCGAGGGCGTCCAGAAGCTGCGGTGAACGCCTTCCCAGCGGGGCTCAACGGTACCGCTCGACGAGGGTGGCGCCGATCGACGCGAGCTGCGCCCGCACAGCCGGTGGGCCGGTCACCTCGATCCAGTCGACCAGCCCGGCGAGCTCACCCGCCAGCGCGTACTCGTCGTAGCCGCGGATGACGACCTCGATCCGGCCGTCGGGACGAGAGCCCCCCACCTCGAGCCGGTCGCCGAGCACCATCCGGAGCCGGCTCATCTCCTGCGGCACGCACACCGCCTGGGCTTCGAGCGGTGTCCGCCTGCGGTCGACCTCGTCGGCGATCTCGCGCCAGCTCTCGGCGAGGTTGAAGTCGTCCGGCCGGTCCACGGGGTCACCGGTCGGTTCGGCCGACGACACGCGGTCGATCCGGAAGGTCCGCCGGCCGGCCTCGGTGCCGGTGACGAGGTACCACCACGGACCTTTGGCGACGATGCCCAGCGGATGGACGGTCCGCACGGTCTCGGCGCCCTTGCCGTCGACGTAGCCGAGGCGCACCTGGACGCCGCGGATCACCGCGTCCTGCAGGTCGTCGAGGAAGCGGGGATGGCGGCGGTCGACCCGGCTGGTCCCCCATCGTGGCGGGTCGACCACCAGCGACGCCGCCGCTGCCTCCGCCTGCCCGCGGAACGGTTCCGGCAGGGCGTGGACGAGCTTGCGCAGGGCCGTCCGCACGGCGGGCGTCGCGGCGGAGGCCTGGCCGGCGACCAGGAACAGCGCACGGGCCTCGCTCGCGGTCAGCCCCGACAGGTCGGTCCGGGCGCCCCCGATGAGCCGCCAGCCGCCGCCTCGCCCCTGCACGGAGTACACGGGCACCCCGGCCATGGCCAGGGCGTCGAGATACCGGCGCGCCGTGCGCTCGGAGACCTCCAACTCCCGGGCGACCTCCGCCGCCGTCACGTGCTCGCGCCGTTGCAGCATCAGGAGGACGGCCACCAGCCGGTCGGTTCCCATGCCGGCGACACTGCCAGGAAAACCGGTCACGAGCTGACCGGTTTCGGTCGGCAGCATGGTGCGATGTTCATCCCATCCGATTTCCCCGAGCCCACTCTCGTTCCGGTCAACGGCGTGGAGCTGGAGGTGTTCGAAGCAGGTCGGCAGAACGCCGGCAAGCCCGTCGTGCTCTGCCACGGCTGGCCGGAGCACGCCTTCTCCTGGCGCCACCAGATGCCGGCGCTGGCCGCGGCGGGCTACCACGTGATCGTCCCGAACCAGCGTGGTTACGGGAACTCGAGCCGTCCGGCCGCGGTGACGGACTACGACATCGAACACCTGACGGGTGACCTCGTCGCGCTTCTCGACCACTACGGGTACGAGGACGCCACGTTCGTCGGCCACGACTGGGGCGCGAACGTCGTGTGGGGCCTGGCGCTGCTGCACCCGGACCGCGTGAACAGGCTGATCGCCCTGAGCGTGCCCTACCTCGAACGCGGCGAGAGGCCCTGGGTCGAGTTCCTGGAAGCCCTGCTCGGCAACGACTTCTACATGGTCCACTTCAACCGGCAGCCCGGCGTCGCGGACGCCGTGTTCGACGAGAACCCCGCACGCTTCCTCCGCAACATGTTCCGCAAGGACGAACCTCCCCGCGAGCCGCAGCCGGGCATGGCGATGATCAACCTCGCCCGCGCGGAGACCCCGCCGGGCGAACCGGTGATGAGCGACGACGAGCTGGCCGTTCTCATCACCGCCTTCGAGTCGTCGGGGTTCACCGGCAGCGTGAACTGGTACCGGAACCTCGACCGCAACTGGCACCTGCTGGCGGACGTGGACCCCGTCGTCCGCCACCCCGCTCTCATGGTCTACGGCGAGCGGGACACGGTTGCGAAGTCCGCGAACCTCGCCGAGTTCGTGCCCGAGGTGGAGGTGGTCAGCCTGGACTGCGGTCACTGGATCCAGCAGGAGAAGCCGGAGGAGCTGAACCAGGTGATCTTGAAGTGGCTGGGCTGACCAGCACCCGCCCGCTCACCGCCGGCCACCGCGGCGCTGAGGGCGCGATACTGCCGGCATGACGGCAAAAGCGGGCGCGGTGGTGACCGGCGCCGGGCGCGGTGTGGGCAAGCTGGTCGCACGGATGCTGGTCGAGCGCGGCTACACGGTGCTGGTGACCGACGTCGACGAGGCCACCGCGACCGCGACGGCCGCGGAGATCGGCGCGACCGCGCGGGTGCTCGACGTGCGCGACCACGAGGCGGTGGAGGCGGCACGCGACGCCATCGTCGCCCGCGCGGGCAGGCTCGACGTCTGGGTCAACAACGCGGGCGTGCTGGTGACCGGGCCCGCGTGGGAGCAGGACGCGGCCGCCCGCCGGTTGATGGTCGAGGTCAACGCCCTCGGCACGATCAACGGCACGGTCGCCGCGATCCAGGCCATGCGCGGCCGTGGCGGCGGGCACGTCGTGAACATCGTGTCGTTGGCGGGCCTCACGGCCGTGGTGGGCGAAGCGGTATACGCCGCCTCCAAGCACGCGGCCATCGGCTTCAGCCTGAGCACTCTCGCCGATCTCCGGCAGGCAGGCGTGCGGGACATCGACATCTCGTGCGTCTGCCCGGACGGCATCTGGACACCGATGCTGTACGACAAGCTCGACGACCCGGCGGCCGCGCTGTCGTTCTCCGGCACGCTGCTGCAGCCCGCCGACATCGCGGCCGCCGTCGCCCGTGTGCTCGACAGGCCTCGGCCGGTCGTCACCGTTCCGGGGTGGCGCGGGGTGCTGGCCCGGTTGGCGGACACGTTCCCGCGCTTCGGGTTGCGGGCGATTCCGTTGATGGTGGCGCAAGGTCACCGGACGCAGCGCAAGCTCGCGGCACGCGAGCGAGGTTGATCTCCTGCCGGGCAGTGGCATCGCGGTAGGGTCGGACCCGATGATCACGCCTGACGCCACGCGCCTCGCCGCCCCGTCGATCTCGTCCACGACCTGGGTCGGCCGGAAGGTGCGGCTGCGCGAGGTCACCCCTGCCGACCGGACCGCGCTGAGCAGGTTCGACGTCGCCGGGCACACGCCCCTGGTGGGTGGCTACCAGCACTGGGCGGCGCACCGGGCCAGCACGACCGGCGAGGACCTGGAGCTCGGGATCGTGAGCCGGCGCAGCGGGTTGCTCGTGGGGTCGTTGTCCACCGTGCGAACGGACTCCAGCCGCTTCAGCTACGGGATCGGGATCGCGCCCTGGTACGGGAGGTGCGGTTACGCGGCGGACGCGATCACCGTGCTGCTGGCGTTGATGTTCGGCCAGCGCGGGTACCGCGAGTGCGAGATCAGCATCTACGGCAACAACTTCGCCTCGCAGAGCCTGCACGCTCGCCTGGGCTTCTGGGAGACGGGACGTCTGGACGATCCCGGCCTCTCGCACGGCACGTTCCGGTACCTGGTCATGATGACCTTGTCCGCGACCGAGTTCTGGTCACGTCATCCCGGGATCGCCCTGCCGATGCAGGCCGACCGCACCGGGCGGGGCGTGCACTGGCGGCGTTTGCGCGGGCGGCACTGGCGCGGTGAAGACAGGTTCTGAGGAAACGTTCCGGTGCACGCCGTGTGGTGCGGGCGAGCTGCCCGCACCACGAGCTCACCAGGTCACACCAGCGTGTTGTCCACAAAGCACCAGCGCCAGCTCTCCCCCGGCTCGAACGACCGGATGACCGGGTGCCCTTCGTCGGCGAAGTGCCGGGAGGCGTGCTTGGCCGGTGAGGAGTCGCAGCAGGCGACCTTGCCGCAGCCCAGGCACAGGCGCAGGTGCACCCACCTGCCGCCGGCGGCCAGGCAGTCCTCACATCCCTCCGTCGTGGACGGTGCGGGCTCGGCGCCCAGCTCGGCGACGTGTTCACAAGTAGTTGCCACGGCACGAAGGTACCTCGATTGCCGTCATCGGCGAGTTGTGGTGTTTTCATGGGCACATGACGACTGCCGGTCGCGTCGCGCGGCCTTCGATCCTCACGGTGGACGACGACCCTGCCGTGTCCCGGGCGGTGGCGCGCGACCTGCGGCGGAAGTACGGGGAGCACTACCGGGTCGTGCGGGCGGAGTCGGGGGCGCAGGCGTTGGAGGCCCTGCACGAGATCAAGCTGCGCGGTGAGGAGGTCGCGGCCCTGCTCGCGGACTACCGGATGCCGCAGATGAGCGGGATCGAGTTCCTCGAACAGGCCATGGACGTGTTCCCGCAGGCGCGCCGGGTGCTGCTCACCGCGTACGCCGACACCGACGCCGCGATCCAGGCGATCAACGTCGTGGACCTCGACCACTACCTGCTCAAGCCGTGGGACCCGCCGGAGCAGAACCTCTACCCGGTGCTCGACGAGCAGCTGCGGGCGTGGGCGGTGAGCGACCGGCAGCCGCCGCAGCGGGTGCGGGTGGTCGGGCACCGGTGGTCGCCGCGGTCTTATGAGGTGCGTGACTTCCTGGCGCGCAACAGTGTTCCGTTCCGCTGGCACGCGCTGGACGAGCAGGAGGCGCGCTGCCTGCTCACCGCGGCGCACCAGGACGGCACGACGCTGCCGGTCGTGGTCACGGCGTCCGGCACGGCGCTGGTCGACCCGTCGGACGCGGAGCTCGCCACCGAGGTCGGCCTGAGCACGCAGCCGTCGGCCGAGTTCTACGACCTGATCGTCGTGGGCGGCGGGCCCGCGGGGCTCGGTGCGGCGGTGTACGGCGGGTCGGAGGGGCTGCGGACCGTCCTGGTCGAACGGATCGCGACGGGTGGCCAGGCCGGGACGAGCAGCCGCATCGAGAACTACCTGGGCTTTCCCGACGGCGTGTCCGGCGGGCAGCTCACCGAGCGGGCCCGCCGGCAGGCGGTCAAGTTCGGGGTCGAGCTGCTCACCACGCGGGACGTCGTCGCCCTGGAACGCCGGGGAGCCGCGCGCGTCGTGCGGTTCGGTGACGGCACCGAGCTCGCCGCCCACACCGTCATCCTCGCCACCGGGGTGTCGTACCGGTTGCTCGACGCGCCCGGACTCGGCGCGCTGACCGGGCGGGGCGTGTACTACGGCGCCTCGACCACCGAGGGCCCGAACTGCGCCGGTCAGGACGTCTACCTGGTCGGTGGCGCGAACTCCGCGGGCCAGGCGGCCGTCTACTTCTCCGCGCACGCGCGCAAGGTGGTGCTGCTGGTGCGGGGCGACTCGCTGGAGCAGTCGATGTCGCGGTACCTGGTCGACCAGCTCGACGCCATCCCGAACGTCGAGGTGCGCGCCCACACCGAGGTCTGCGGCGGCAGCGGTGAGGACCACCTCGAGACGCTCACGTTGCTGCACAACAAGACCGGCGAGACGACGACCGTGCCAGCCAGCTGGCTGTTCGCGTTCATCGGCGCCGCCCCGCGCACGGACTGGCTGGACGGCACGCTGGAGCGCGACGACCACGGCTTCCTGCTCGCGGGCCCCGACCTCGGCGGCTCACCTCCCGGCTGGGACCTCGAACGGGCGCCGTACCACCTGGAGACGAACCTGCCCGGCGTGTTCGTCGCGGGCGACGTCCGGGCGGAGTCGGTCAAGCGCGTCGCGTCCGCGGTCGGTGAGGGCGCCATGGCCGTCACGCTGGTCCACCGCTACCTGGCGAGGTCCTGATGGAGAGGCTCACTGCGGCGGAGCTGCGCGAGCTGTTCCTGTTCGAGAAGCTCGACGACGAACAGCTCGGCTGGCTGGCCTCGCACGGCCACGTCGAGACCCGCGAGGCGGGCACCGCGGTGCTCGCCGAGGGCGAGCCGGCGACGTGCTTCTTCGTGCTGTTGCGGGGAACGGTCGCCCTGTGCCGCACCATCGGCGGCCAGCGCATCGAGGTGAGCCGCAGCGACCTGCGCGGCTCGTACTTCGGTGCCACCCAGGCCTACCTGGAGCTCGACCAGCCGACCTACCAGATGACCGTCGAGTCGATCACCGCCACGTCGATGCTGCAGTTCGACGCCGACGAGTTCGGGCCGATGGTGCGCACGTGGTTCCCGATGGCGATGCACCTGCTGGAGGGCCTGTTCTGGGGTATGCGCAACACCCAGGCCACGGTGGGCCAGCACGAGCGGCTGACCGCGCTCGGTGCCCTGTCCGCGGGCCTCACGCACGAGCTCAACAACCCGGCCGCCGCGGCCGTCCGGGCGACCGCCGCGCTGCGTGAACGGGTCGCGGGCATGCGGCACAAGCTGGCACTGCTGGCGCAGGGGGCGCTCGACCCGGCGGAGCTGCCGGCACTGGTCAAGCTCCAGGAGAAGGCGGTCGAGCGGGTCGCCAAGGCACCGAAGCTCAGTCCGCTGGAGGCGAGCGACGCCGAGGACGAGGTCGCCGACTGGCTGGAGGAGCAGGGCGTCAGCGGCGGCTGGGACGTCGCGCCCGTCCTGGTCGCGGGTGGGCTGGACGTCGAGTGGCTGGAGACCTCGCTGCGGCCGTGCCCCGCGGCCATCACGGGGTCCGCCGTGCACTGGCTGCGGTACACGGTCGAGACCGAGATGCTCGTGAACGAGATCGAGGACGCCACCACGCGCGTGTCCACCCTGGTCGGGGCCGCCAAGCAGTACTCGCAGATGGACCGCGCGCCGTACCAGGTGGTCGACGTGCACGAGCTGCTCGACTCGACGCTGGTCATGTTCGGCGGGAAGTTCGCGGACGTCCGGGTCGTCAAGGACTACGACCGGACGCTCCCCCGGATCTCCGCGTACGCCGGCGAGCTCAACCAGGTGTGGACGAACGTGATCGACAACGCCCTGGGCGCGATGGGCGGTGCGGGAACGCTGACCGTGCGGACGTTCCGGCAGGACCGGCACCTCGTGGTGGAGATCGGCGACACCGGGCCCGGCATCCCGGCGGAGGTGAAGGGCCGGATCTTCGAACCGTTCTTCACCACCAAGCCGGTCGGCGAGGGCACAGGGCTCGGGCTGGAGATCTCCTGGCGGATCGTGGTGAACAAGCACCGCGGTGACATCCGGGTGGAGTCGGTGCCGGGCGACACGCGGTTCCAGGTCCTGCTGCCGGTGGAGGCGGCTGGACAGTGACGAACCGGGTCGTCAGGCCCCGGCCACGAGGGTGAACTCGGCACGGCCCGACCGCACGCCGTTGACCTGCAGTTCGACCGCGTGCTGCCCGGCGTGGTAGCGGCGGGTGGTCAGGACCCGGAACGAGTGCTCACGGCGCAGCTCGCAGGCCTCGCCGGGGGCCAGGGTCTGCGTGGTCAGCTTGAAGGTCTTGCCGGTGAGCGTGCCGTTGGCCTTGCGGTGGTGGACCACGTAGTCGATCACCAGGCGCGCGGGCCGGTCGTCGAGGTTGCGCACCGAGCCCGTGAACGCCAGCGTGTCGCCGATCGCCACGGTGTCGGCGGCGAGCAGCGGGCCGGTCACCTCCAGCCTGGCGGAGGTGAACCCGAGCAGCTCCAGCGCGCCGGGATGGCCTTGTTTGACGAGCGTGCGCAGCGCGTGGCGGACGAGGCGCGCGGTGCCGGCCCCGGGGTCGGCCGACCACGCGGCAGCGGTGGTGACGACCAGGTCCGGGTCGCGGCGGCTGATGTCGTTGAGGTGGTTGGCGACCGAGCGCCGCACGTACTCGCTCTCGTCGCGGTGCAGCGCGTCGAGGATCGGCAGCGTGGTCTTCGGATCGGCGAGGATGCCGGGAACGCGGACCGCCCAGGGCAGCAGCGGGCGCGTGCCCTCCGACGCCAACCGGCGCACGTGTTCGTCGTCCGACCCGGTCCAGGTGAGGATGATGCCGAGCGCGCGCTGGAGGTCGTGGGTGAGCAGGGCACGCAGCGCGAACTCGGACGTCAGCCGCGGGGTCAGCTCCGCCAGCAGGGCGAGGGCGTCGTCGAACGCCTCGGTGCCGCCGCCGTCGATCGCCTTGGTGGCCACGGCGCTGGTGACCGGCCAGATCAGCCAGCCGGTGAACGACGGCGCCCCGGCGGCCGCGACGCGCACGGTCGTGGCGAACGAGGCGTAGTCGCCCGGCAGGTCCTCGAGCAGCGCGTCGCGCAGGAGGTCGCTGCGTTCCCGGAGCGGCAGTGGCGCCAGCTCGTCCTCGGCCGCGCGCAGGCGGCGCAGGCGCGCCTTCGGCGACGCGGTCCGCAGCGCGGCGATCAGGTCGCGCACGGTCTGGGCGCCGATCAGCTCATCGGCAAAGGGCATGGCGCGCTCCGTCGAGTACGTCCTGTCGGTGTTGACCGGCGGATTCTAGTGGTGATCAGCTGCACGGTGGTGTGGCGCGCGGGGCCCGCACTTCTCCCCCGCCTCCGCTGGCCCTACGCTGGAGGGGATGCGACGGTCAGGAGTGGTCGAGAACGTGCGGGGCTTCGGCCTCCACGACCACGTGTGCTGGCGTTTCGACGACCGGACGCAGCTGCGCGACCGCGCGGCGGAGTTCCTCGCCGACGGGCTCCGGCTGGGCCAGACGGTTCGCTACATCGGCTCCGGGGCCGTCGACCGGCTGCGGGAGGAGCTCGCCGGGACCGACGTGCTGCGCGCCGCCCTGCGAGACGGGACCGCGCAGGTCACGTCGCTGGACGACGCCTACCCGGTCGGCACCGTCATCGACCCGGCCGCGCAGGTGCGCGCGTACGCGGCGGCCACCGAGCAGGCCGTGGCGGACGGCTTCACCGGCCTGCGGGTCGCGGCGGACTGCACCGCCCTCGTCGGCAGCCCGCGGGAGCGGGCCGCGTTCGCGACCTACGAGCACCTCGTCGACCGCTACATCGCCACCCACCCGTTCTCGGCGATGTGCGCCTACGACGGCACCCTCCTTCCCGACGACGCGATCGAGCAGGTCGCCCGCATGCACCCGAACACCAATGCCGAGCACGTCAGGTTCCGGCTGCACGGCACCGACCGCGCCGGATGTGCCGCCGGTCTGAGCGGCGAGCTGGACAGCGCCTCCAGGGACGAGTTCGCCTGGGCGCTCGACCTCGCCGACCCCCGGCCGGTGGCCGACGAGCTGGTCGTCGACGCGGCCGGGCTGACGTTCATCGACCACAACAGCCTGCTCCGGCTCACCGACCGGGCTCGTCGCCACGGCGCGACCCTGGTGCTGCGGACGGGGTGGCCCGGCGCCGCCCGGCTCGTCCGAGCGCTCGGCCTGCCGGACGTGCGGGTGGAGAAGACACCGTGACCGCACCGACAACGGCCCAGGCCGCCGAGAGCTTCGTCCACCCCGCGGTGTTCTACAGAACCGACGAGGAGTACCTCGCCGCACTCGTCCCGTTCGTCACCGACGGCCTCGAGGCGGGCCAGCCGGTGGCCGTGTCGGTACCGGGACGACAGCTCGCGTTGCTGCGCGGTGCGCTCGGCGACGCCGCGAACGACATCACGATGATGGACATGACCGTCGCGGGCCGCAATCCTGGCCGGATCATCGCGGGGGTGCTGCGCCGGTTCGCCGACGCGCACCCCGACGTGCACGTCCGGATCATCGGCGAGCCGATCTGGGCCGGCCGCACCGAGGTCGAGTACCCGGCCTGCGTGGTGCACGAGGCGTTGATCAACCTGGCCTTCACCGGCCGCGACGTCACGATCGCCTGCCCGTACGACACCGCCGCCCTGCCCGACGAGGTCATCGCCGACGCCCGCGCCACCCATCCGCTCCTCTGGGAACCGGACCGGCGCCGCTCCAGTGCCGAGTACGCGCTGGACGCCGTGCTGGCCCGCTACAACCTGCCCTTCAACGGCCAGGAGTCCGCGGGCGAGTTCGTCGCCACCACGCTGGACGACGTCTCCCCCGCGCGGCGGCACGCGGCCGAGTTCGCCCAGAGCCAGGGCCTGGACGCCGACCGCGTGGCCGACGTCGAGCTGATCGTCACCGAGCTCGTCACGAACGCCCTCATGCACGGCGGTGGGAGCTGCAGCTCGCGGCTCTGGCGGGAGTCCGGCCACCTGGTCTGCGAGGTGCGCGACAGCGGCCGCTTCGAGGACGCGCTGGCCGGCCGTCGACCGGCGGAGCCGCGGCAGGTCGGCGGCCGAGGTCTGCTCGTGGTCAACGAGCTGGCCGACCTGGTCCGCGTGCACACCGGCGCGCAGGGCACGACCTTGCGCGCGATGCTGCGCCTCTGACACCCGGTTGTGCCCCGCCGAACGGCCCGGCGGCCCTACTGTGATCAAGCATGAGACTGGTGCCGCTGCAGTGGGCCTCGCTCGTGGTGATCGCCCTCGACGCCGTCGTCATCGTGTCCGGGTTCGTGGCCGGCAGCCCGTTGCTGCCGCGGTCGGCGAACGTGGTGCTGACGGTGATCTCGTTGGCCCTCATGATGGGGGCGGCGGTGCTGACCGGGGGCGGGTATGACTTCGAGAACCCGACGCTGCCGCTGTGGGCGACCGCGGTGGCGGTGATCGCGTTGTGCGGCGGGGGTTTCCTGTTCGGGTACCCGCTGCTGACCGACACCACGGCGGGGAGCTTCGAGCAGGACAACGGGAAGTACCGGGAGTCGAAGGACGGTGTCGTCGTCCGTGAGCTCACCGAGGAGGAGTACGACCGGGTGATGGCCGCGAACCAGCGCGGGTGGGCGGGTCTCGCCGCCGCCTTCGCGGGAGGCACGTTCCTCTACGCCGGGGTCCGGCACCGGAAGTGAGCTCGCGCCGCAGGGGCGAGCGGATCTTCAGACGAAGTCGTCGAACCGGGCCACGAACTGCTTCGACGTCACGACCCTGGTCACGGCCTCGCTGCCGTCGAGCAGCCGGGTGGCCAGGAAGTCGCCGGTCGGCCGCAGGTCGCGTGTGCCGTGAAGCGGGTGGTCCGCCAGCAGGGTGCGCAGCTCCGCCGCGAACTCCGCCATCGACCGGGGCCGGTTCTCCGTCTCGAAGCTGAGCGACCGCTCGACCAGGTCGCGCCACGGCCGCACGCCCCGCTCGGCCATCGGCGCCGCGCCGGGTTCGAGGTACAGCGACGGGCTGTGGAAGAGGTCCAGCTCGCGCGGCATCGACGTCGAGCGCGGTGTCCGGTACTTGCGCACCTCGCCGACGATCTCGCCGCCGAGGGCCTGCACGACCATCACGGCCATCGGGTAGATGTCCGAGCACGGCGTCACGGGCTCGCCGCGCACCTGTTCGGGAGCGGACCAGTCCGGGGTCCAGCCCGGCGCCTGGTGGCCGGGGCGCACGTCGAAGGAGTCGATCAGCCGCACGCCGTCCTTCGTGAGCAGGACGTTGTCCGGCTTGACGTCGCCGTGCACCACCCCGTCGGCGTGCAGGGCGCCGAGCGCGTCCGCGATGTCGGCGACCACGCCCATCAGCGCCTGCAGGTCGGTGCGGAGCACCGAGGTGAAGACGAGGATCCGTCCCGTGGCTCCGGCCGGGTGGGCGTGCAGGCGCCGCATCAGGAACTCGGCGGCCTCACCCACCGGGCACCCTTCCAGCCCGTCGTCGGCGTCGAGCTGCAGCGTCGTGTTCGGGAGCACCGCCGTGACGCTCTCGCAGACGAACGGGCGCCATTCGACGAACCGCCCGCGCTGCCGTCCCACCGACAGCGTGGTCCCGGTCTCGGGATCGACCGCCAGGAACCGGTTGCGGCCGCCGGTCGACTGGAGCTCCGGTTTGAACCCGCCCGCCATCGAGATCTGGACCGGCCTCGGGTTCCGCAGGGCGGCTGAGGACAGCACGCTGTCGACCACGTGCGGCTGAGGACCGAGGAACCCGGACATCGCCGAGCGGAAAATGCCGGCCAAGGTCCGCGGCAGCACGTAGAGGGTGCGCTGGCCACCGTCCCGCATCAGCACCTCGTGCATGTCGGCCGCCGCCCACGACCGCGTGGCGTGGTCGACCAGCGAGGCGCGGAACGTCTCCAGCAGCTCGTCCGGTGGCGGCATGCTGGACGAGCTGACCGCGGCGCGCAGCTGGCGGAACGGTTCGGAGAGGTCCTGGCTGCGCGAGACCTCCAGGACGAGCGGGACGTCGTCCTCGGTCGTGCCGATCGGCACCAGCACGTCGGGTTCGCTCATCAGGCGCGACGGCGTGGAGAGCGGACGAGCGAGGCCGGCGAACCGGTGGTGTGTCCTCTCCGCGGGCCGGGCGGCCTGCTGGGCGAGCGCCTGGGTCACCTGCAACGCCAGTTCCTGCGGTGTGCGGAAGTGCTTGCGGGTGACCGCGTTCTCGACGTCCTTCTTGAACCGCAGCAGCTCGTTCCTGGCCTCCCACTCGATGTGCTCCGGCGGCCACGGCACCTGTTCGTCGAGGAAGAACGCCAGCACCGGCACGTTCGCCTCGCGGGCGGCCCGGTACTCCAGCTCCGTGACGCTGAACTGGGCACCTTCGGGCACCCAGCCGTAGCGGTGTGCCAGCAGCAGCACGTACACGTCGGCCTGTCTGACCCGGTCCGCCGAGTACGTGGACGAGTCGCGGGCGTCGGCCGGCCAGGTCTCCATGCCGTCGGCGTGCAGGGCGAGGCCGCGGATCGCCTCGGCCACCGCCTGCCGGTGGTCGAGCAGGTCCAGGTAGGTCGAGGAGACGAAGACGCGCAGCACGATCATGCATTGTGGTGGGCGCCGACGCGTCAGGACAGGGGGTGCCCAGTCCGTTCACCGGGTTTGCGCGCTGAGCCGCCGGTCGGCCTCGGTCGCGGCGCCGGTGATCCTGCCCAGGAACGCCGCGACGGTGCGGAGCTCGTCCGGCGTGGTGGTGCGCAGGACGGTGGCGATCTCCGTGCCGGCGAGGGCGAGGAAGCGGCGGGCGTGGTCGCGGGCGGCCGGGGTGGGCCGCAGGGTGACGCGGCGGCGGTCGGTGCTCTCGCGGGTGCGGACGAGGTGGCCCGCGGTCTCCAGCCGGTTGAGCAGGATGGTGGTGGCGCCCGTGGTCATGCCGATCTGCCGGGACAGCTGGGCCGGTGAGAGGGGCTCGTCCGCCTCGGCCGCCCAGATGATCTGGCCCAGGGCGTTCGCGTCGGAGGCAGGCAGCCGCATCCACACGGCCAGGTGCTGGTTGAGCGCCGTGAAGCCGACGACCCAGTCGCGCAGGCGGTGCATCACCTCGACCTGGGGTGCTGTCCACGCCTCCACCAGCGGGTCCGCGTCTGTCATGCAGCCTCCTTTGCCGCCAAGTAGCTTTGCCGCAAAGCTATCAAGTGGGGAGTGGGACATGACGACACGACACGCGGTGGTCTCCGGCGCGAGCATCGCCGGGCTCTCGGCCGCGTTCTGGTTGCGGCGCTCCGGGTGGGAGGTGACCGTGCTGGAGCGCGCGAAGCAGTTCCGCGACGGCGGGCAGAACGTCGACGTGCGGGGCACCGCGCGGGAGGTGCTCGCCAGGATGGGGTTGTTCGAGGCGGTCAAGGCGCAGAACACCACCGAGACCGGCACGGTGTTCGTCGGCCCGTCGGGGCAGGTGCTCGCGGAACTGCCCTCGGCGGGACCGGACGGGCCGACCGCGGAGCTGGAGGTGCTGCGCGGTGACCTCGCCACCACGATCCTGCGGAACCTGCCGGCGGGGGTGGAAGTCCGCTACGGCGACACCATTTCCGACGTCGAGGACGGCGTTGACGCCGTCACGGTGACCACCGCGGCCGGGCGGACGTTGCACGCCGAACTGCTGGTGGTCGCGGAGGGCGTGCGGTCCAGCACTCGCGACCTGCTCTTCGGTGACCTGGTCGACCGGCGCGACCTCGGCATCGCCATGGTGTTCGGCACGATCCCCCGCACCGCGACCGATGACACCCGGTGGCGCTGGTACACCACCACCGGCGGACGGCAGATCCACCTGCGCCCGGACAACCACGGCACGACCCGCGCCATGCTCGCCTGCACCGGGAACGTGGCCGGGCACGATCGCGCCGAGGCACTCAGCCGGTCCCGGGACCGCTTCGCCGACGCCGGCTGGGAGGCCCGGCGCGTTCTCGACGGGTTCGACGGCTCCGAGGACGTCTACGTCGACCAGCTCACCCAGATCCGGATGCCGGCGTGGCACCGCGGCCGGGTGTGCCTCGCCGGGGACGCCGCGTGGTGCGTCACGCCGATGGGTGGCGGTGGCGCCTCGCTGGCGCTGATCAGCGGTTACGTGCTGGCCGCCGGCGTGTCCGGGAGCGGGGACGGGCTCGCCGGCTACGAGGAGTGGATGCGGCCCCTGGTCGACGACGTGCAGAACTTCCCGGGCTGGCTGGTGCCGGTCGCCTACCCGCAGACGCGGCTCGGCCTGCGGCTGCGCCGCCTGGCCGACCAGGTGGTCACGTCCCGGTTGCTGGCACCACTGACGGCCAAGTTGACCTGGGTCGCGGCCAGCGAACGGGCGTTGCCGTCCATGCCGGTGGTCCAGGCCTGACGGTCAGAAGGCGTACCGGACGCGCAGGTACGGGGCGTGCGCCTCGACGAGCGCGAGGAAGGAGTCGAGCAGCTCGCGCTTGAGCCCGCGCCGGTAGCGGACGTTGACGCCGCCGCCCTCACTGCGCTTGACCTCTTGCAGGTCCGGGCGCCACAGGAGGTCCTCGGCCTGCGGGTGCCAGCGGAGGTTGACCTCGTGCAGCGGCTGGTTGTGGGTGAGCATGATGACCTCGGCGGCCAGCTGGTCGCGGGTGGCGGGTGAGGCCGCGTCGCCGAGCGACTCGAGCAGCTCGCGCCAGTCGTCGAGCCAGCCGTCGTGCACGACCACCGGGCTGAGGTTCACGTGCACCTCGTAACCGGCGGCGCGGAAGTCGTCGAGGGCGGCGAGGCGTTCGGCGACGGGGCTGGTGCGGATGTCGAGCAGCTTCGCGGTGCGCTCGGGCATCAGGGAGAACCGGACGCGGGTGCGGTGCCGCGGGTCCCAGTCCAGCAGGTCGCGGTTGACGTACTTGGTCGCGAAGGACGCCTTCGCGGTGGGCAGGCCGCGGAAGAGCTGCACCAGGTCCTTCACGTTGTCGCTGACCAGTGCGTCCGCCGAGCAGTCCGAGTTCTCGCCGATGTCGTAGACCCAGGCCCGGTCGTCGATCTGACCGGGCTCGGTCATGTGGCCCTGCCTGCCGACGTGGCGGGCCAGGTAGCCGGTGATCTGGTCGATGTTCGCGAACACGGTGATCGGGTTGGAGTAGCCCTTGCGCCGCGGCACGTAGCAGTAGGCGCAGGCCATCGCGCACCCGTTGGCCGTGGACGGGGCGATGAAGTGCGCCGAACGCCCGTTCGGCCGCGCGCTCAGGGACTTCTTCACCCCGAGCACCAGCGCCTCGCGTTTGATCCGCACCCACCGCCGCGCGTTGGCCTCGTCGCCGTGCAGCTCGGGGATGCGCCAGTGGCTGTCGACCTCGACCCGCTCGGCGTCGGGGAACCTGTCGAGCACCTCACGGCCGCGTGGCAGCAGCGCGGCGGCGGGCTCCACGTAGATCCGGGTCGGGCTCAGCAGCGGTGTCGAAGTGCTCACTCTTGCAGTGTCCACACAGCACCGACAAAAAACGGCCACCGATGCCCGGCGGCCGAGTTTTGGTGACACACGGCTCACACCGGCACGGGGCCGGCTACGCGCCCGGCTTCGCCACCAGCGGGAAGCTCACCCCGGTGAGCCGTTCCGACGCCTCCCACAGCCGCCGTGCCAGCACCGGGTCGCTGGCCGCCGCCGACCGGCCGACCAGCGCGGGGTGGCCGTGCAGCTCGAACCGCCCGTCCGGGCCGACGTAGCTCGCGCCCGGCAGGTCCTGGGTCGCCGCGTACAACGACGGCAGCGCGCCCTGCTCCTCGGTCTGCGCGAGGTAGCGCCCGGCCAGGTGCACGACCTTGACCAGGTGCTTGTTGCGGCCCTTGGTGCCCAGGTTGCTCGCCGTGTAACCGGGGTGCGCGGACAGCGCGCGCACGGACGACCCGGCCTCGCGGCAGCGCCGGTCCAGCTCCAGCGTGAACAGCAGGTTCGCCAGCTTCGACCGGCCGTAGCCCTTCACCGCGGTGTACCCGGAGCGGGCGAAGTCGAGGTCGTCGAGGTCGAGCGTCCCGGCCTTGTGCGCGCCGGAGGCCACCGTCACCACCCGGTCGGTGATCGCGGGCAGCAGCAGGTTGGTCAGCGCGAAGTGGCCGAGGTGGTTGGTGCCGAACTGCAGCTCGAACCCGTCGGCCGTGCGACCGAACGGGGTCATCGCCACCCCGGCGTTGTTGACCAGGACGTCGAGCTCACCCTGCCACGCCTCGGCGAACGCGCGCACCGACGCCAGGTTCGCGAGGTCCAGCTCGCGGACCTCGGTGGTGCCGGACATGGCCGCCGCGGCCCGCTCCCCCGCGGCGACGTCACGCACGCGAGCACCGTGCGCCCCGCCGCGGCGAAGGCGGTCGCCGTGCCGCGGCCCACCCCGCTGGCGGCGCCGGTCACCACGACGGTGCGGCCGGTCAGGTCGGGGAGGTCTGCGGCGGCCCACCGGTGCTTCGTCATGATCGCCAGTGTAAGCAGTCAACCGAGGCGGGCTCACGTTCTGCCCTGAGTGGACACGCGCGATCCCGTTTGACGGAGTGAGCACTCACTCCGCACCATGGGTGGGTGACACCAGCATCAGAGACCCGGCGGAGAGCGCCGGGCATGAGCGCCGAGGACCGGCGCGCCATGATCGTCCACGCCGTGCTGCCGCTCCTGGTCGAGCACGGCGCGAACGTGACGAGCAGCCAGATCGCCCGCGCCGCCGGTATCGGCGAGGGCACCGTCTTCCGCGCGTTCAAGGACAAGGACGAGCTGTTCGACGCCTGCACGGCCGAGGCGCTCAAGCCCGACCACGTGCTCGACGCGATCGCCGAGATCCCCGTCGACCAGCCCCTCGAAGACCGGCTCGTCGAGGCCGCGGAGGCGCTCGGCGCGCACCTCGAGCGGATGGGTGCGCTGATGAGCGCACTGCACGCGTCCGGCCGGCACCGCGATCCTGACCAGCGCCGCGCCGCGAAGGGTGGGCGGCGCGAGTCGATGGCCGCCATCCGAGCGGCGATGGTGGAGCTGTTCGCGCCGGAGGAGGACCGGCTGCGCCTGCCGGCCGAGCAGCTCGCCACCCTCTTCCTGACCCTGTTGTTCGGGGGCCGCCGGCTGCCCCAGGACGACGCGCCCACCACGCGCCAGGTGGTCGACTTCTTCCTGCACGGCGCCGTGGAGGCTGGATGATCCCGGGCGGCGGGGGCGGCGTGGAGTTCTTGCTCGGCAGACGCGGCCGGCGCCGGCGCGCCACGACGGTGCCGGACAGCGGGCTCACCGGACCGGTCGACATCCCCGAGGCGAAACCGGACGACGGACCGAAGGACCTGCGCTCGCGGCTGCGGCGCGTGCGGACGTCCGTGGTGGGCACCGTGCGCGGGCTGCCGAAGGTGGCCAGGCTGACGTGGCAGGCCAGCCCGGTGCTGACGATCCTGCTGGCGCTCATCACGGTGCTGTCGGGGCTCCTGCCCACGGCCACGGCGTACATCGCGAAGCTGTTGCTGGACTCCGTCGTCGCGGCGATCCAGAAGACCGGCACCACGGCCGACATCGCGAACATCGTGCTGCTGCAGTTCGGTGTGCTCGCCGCGAGTGCGGTCAGCAGCGCGCTGACGTCGATCGCGCAGTCGCTGCTGCAGGAACGCATGACGCTGACCATCCGCCACCGGGTGATGGCACACGCCAGCGACCTGCACCTCGCCTACTTCGAGGGCTCGACGTCGTACGACATGATGCGCCAGGCCGCGCAGGAGGCACCGACCCGGCCGCTGTCGATGATGAACTCCGCGCTGGGGCTGCTGCGGACGCTGGTCACGTTCGGCAGCATGATCGCGCTGCTCGTCTCGATCAGCCCGCTGCTGGCCCTGGTCGCGCTCGTGGCGCCGATCCCGGCGTTCATCTCGCAGTCGAAGTACGGCACGCGCGCGTTCTGGCTGACGTTCATGATGTCGCCGATCAAACGCCGGATGGACTACCTCTCCTCGTTGGTCACCACCGACACCTACGCCAAGGAGACGAAGCTCTTCGGGCTCGGCCCGTACTTCGTCGACCGGTTCCGCCGGCTCGGCACGGTCTCCTACGAGCGGTCGCGGAAGCTGACGGTCAACCGCAACGTCAGCTCGACGTCCTGGGGTCTGCTGAGCACGCTCGCGGGGTCGGCGATCACGTTGTACATCGCGCTGGAGGCCGTCGGCGGGCGGCTCACGCTGGGCGACCTGGCGCTGTACACGGCCGCGGCCGCCTCCGTGCAGACGTCGGTGTCCGGGCTGTTCACCGCGTTCTCGGGGATGTACGAGAACAACCTGTACCTCGACACGCTGTACCGGTTCCTGGACACCAAGCCGGAGATCACGGCACCGGCGTCGCCGCGGCCGATGCCGTCCACGGTGGAGGGACACATCGAGTTCGACGCGGTCACCTTCGCCTACCCCGGCGCGGAGGAACCCGCGCTGCACGAGGTCAGCTTCGAGATCCGGCCCGGTGAGACGGTCGCGGTGGTGGGCCGCAACGGTGCCGGCAAGTCGACGTTGTTCAAGCTGCTCTGCCGGCTCTACGACCCGACCGGCGGCCGCATCCTGCTCGACGGCGTCGACATCCGCGAGTACGACCCCGTCGAGCTGCGCACGCGGATCAGCGCGATGTTCCAGGACTACGTGACCTACCAGGGCACGGCCGCGGAGAACATCGGCCTCGGCGACCTGACGCGGCTGGAGGACCGGCCGCACGTCGAGGACTCGGCCGGCCGCGCCGGCGCGGCCGAGCGGATCGAGCGGCTCCCCCAGGGCTACGACACGCCGCTCGGCCGCTGGTTCGACCAGGGTGTCAGCCTGTCCGGCGGTGAGTGGCAGAAGATCGCGCTGGCCAGGGCGTTCCACCGGGAGGCGCCGATCCTGGTGCTCGACGAGCCGACCTCCGCCCTCGACGCGCAGGCCGAGCACGACCTGTTCGCGCGGCTGCGGGAGCTGTCGGAGGGCCGGACGACGCTGTACATCTCGCACCGGTTCTCCACGGTGCGGCAGGCGGAGCGGATCCTGTTGCTGGAGCACGGGAAGGTCGCCGAGTACGGCACGCACGAGGAGCTGATGGCGGCCGGCGCCGGGTACGCCGAGCTGTTCACGTTGCAGGCGAAGGCGTACCTGGACGAGGTGCCGAGCTGATCAGAAGACCGCCAGCGGGTTGACCGGCAGACCGGTGGTGCCCAGGATGCGGGGAACCGCGGCCACGAACAGGAACGTGTGCCGCCCCTGTTCCGCGCAGACGGCCGCGAGCTCCTCGGCCTGGGCGCCGTCGACCAGCAGCAGGCCGAGGCGCAGCAGCCCCAACCGGTGCAGCGCGCCGGGGATGTCGCCCTGCACCGGCGGGTGCGCGTCGCCGATGTCGCCGGCGTAGACGGAGATCCCGCGGTCGTGCATCCACCGGACCGCGCCCGAGGTCATCCCCGGCAGCGCCCGGCCGTGCTCGGCGACCGGTCCCAGCCCGCCCGCACGACCAGCGCGTCACCCGGCTCCACCACGACGCCCACCCGTGCCGCCGCGACGTCGAGGTCGCCGGCTGTGACCGGGTGCCCGTCGGGCAGCTGTCCACCGGGAGCCAGGTCGAGCAGCACACCGCGGGTCACGATCCCGCCGGCGAACACGTCCGCGGCACCGTGGGTCACGCCCGCGGGCCCGGAGCTCTCCGGTTGCGGGATCCCGGGGTAGACCTGCCCGTCGGCCACCATGTGCGACAAAGCGTCGAGGTGGGTGACCTCGGGGTGGTGCGTGGTGACGAGCATCAGCTCGGCCATCGCCAGCGGCGGTGAGCCGGTGAACGACATCATGGTCTGCACGCCCGTGGTGTCCGCCCGCAGAGCGGCCATCGGCCCGCCGAACACCCGGTGCGCACCTGCGCGGCACCCCGCGCACGGGCCTCCGCGGTGATCAGGTTGACGGTGCCGAGCTGGTCCGCGTCACCCCAACGTCCCCAGTTGCTCGGGAAGTCGGCGGGGCTGGTGTCCATGGTGGGCTTCCTTCGTTCTCGGGGAGCAGGACTGCACCAAGATCGTCACCGCGCCGGCCCGTGCGCAACAGCCCAGCCGGTGCCCACCCGGTGCCCAGAACCGGTGGGCAGCGGTGTGGTTACTGTCGGGTGCATGCCTTCACTCGGACACGCCCTGCGGGAGCTGCGGCGGTCGTCGTTCACGGGCCGGGACGAGGAGATCGCCGTGTTCCTGGACGCGCTGGGCAGCCCCGGCGTGCTCTTCGTGCACGGGCCCGGCGGAGTGGGCAAGAGCGCGTTGCTCGACGTGTTCGCGGACACGGCCGCCGAGAAGGGCTTCGCGCCGGTCCGCGTCGACGCCCGTCACCTGGCCCTCGACCGGGGCGCGCTGCCCGTGCCCACCGGTGACGCGCCCGAGGTGCTCCTCATCGACACCTACGAGCTGCTGGAGCCGGTCGACGACTGGGTCCGCGACCACTACCTGCCGTCACTGCCGGAGTCCTGCCTGGTGGTGGTCGCCGGGCGGCGCGGTCCAGGACCGCGGTGGCGCGCGGACCCGGCCTGGCGGACGTTGCTGCGGATCGTCGCGCTCGACAACCTGTCGCCGCGGGAGGGACTCGCCTACCTGCGCACCCAGGGCGTTCCCGAGGAGTCGCACGACAGGTTGCTGCGGATCAGCAGCGGCCACCCGCTCACGCTGTCGATGATGGTGGACGCCGTGCGCCGGGGTGCGGAGCCGCACACCCTGGCGGACGTGCCCGGCGGGGTGGGCGCGCTGCTGGCGCGGTTGGTCGGCGAGGTGCCGAGTCCCCGCCACCGCACCGCCCTGGAGGTGTGTGCGCTGGTGCTCGTCACCACCGAGGACCTGCTGCGCGCGATGATCGGCGACGACGCCGGCGAGCTGTTCGCGTGGCTGCGGACGCAGGTGTTCGTCGACGAGTCGCGATACGGGCTGCACCCGCACGACATCGTCCGCGAGGCGCTCCTCGCCGACCTGCGCTGGCGCGACCCGAGCCGTTATGCCGCCCTGTACCGCAGGAAGCTGGACGTGTCCGGCGACCAGGTCCGGGCGGCGGCGACCGAGCGGGAGCGGCTGGACCTGATGGTGATGACGGTCGTGCTCAACGGCGCACGGTCCCGGCACGCCGCGCTGGCGTCGCTGCCGCCGACGATGCGAACCCACGCCGACGGGCTGCGCGACGACGACCGGGCGCCGATCCTCGCCATGACCACCCGGTGGCAGGGACCCGAGCAGGCCGAGCTGGTGGCGCACTGGATGGAGCGCCAGCCGGGGGCGTTCCGGGTCTTCCGCACCGAGAGCGGCGATCCCCGCGGCTTCGGCGCGTGCCTGGACCTGACCGGGGCCGGCCTCGGGGTGGATCCCGGCGTGGACGCGATGTGGGCGCATGCCGCGGAGTACGGCCCGCCGCGGGCCGGTGACCGGGTGCGGGCCTGGCGGTTCTTCCTCGACCGCGACCACGGGCAGCGCCCGTCACCGTCGCTGACGCTGTTCGTCGCGTGGCAGATGCTGGACATCGTCATGATCGGCGACGACACGGCGTGGAGCTTCGTGGGCGCGTTCGCCGACGGCGAGCTGTGGGCTCCCGCCATGGGCTCCCTGGGGTTCCCGGTGGTCTCCGGCTACACCGCCGGCGGGTCGCGGTTCCCGGTGTTCGCCCACGACTGGCGCCGGACCGGCCCCGCGGAGTACACGGATCTGTTGCACGCCAGCCAGTTGGGCACGACGACGCGTTCCGTCCCCGACGAGGTGCTGTCCTTTCCGGAGTTCGCCGAGGCGGTCCGGTCCGCCCTGCGCTCGGTGCACACGCCGGAGCTCCGGTCGAACCCGCTGGTGCGCTCGCGGATGGTCAGGCGGCACGGGCGGGCCGGACGCACCCCCGCCGAGACCCTGCGGGACCTGGTCGAGGACGCCGTCGCGGTGCTGAAGCCGGACTTCCGCGTGTTGCTCGACCGCACGTTCCTGCGGCCGGTCGGCGTTCAGGAGCGGGTCGCGGAGTCGCTGCACCTGTCGTTCAACACCTACCGGCGGCACCGGGACAAGGCGGTCGCGCAGCTCACCGAGTCGTTGTGGGAGCGGGAGACGGGCTGAGCCGGTCGAAGTCCTCTTCGGACAGTTCGACGTCCACCGCGCGGACGTTCTCCTGGAGGTGCCGCGGGGAGGACGTGCCCGGGATGGGGAGCATGACCTCGGACCGGCGCAGCAGCCACGCCAGCGCGACCTGCGCCGCGGTGGCGCCGAGCCGGCGGGCCACCTCGGCCACCGGTGAGTCCGGGCGCACGCTGGGCGCGATCGGCAGCCAGGGCAGGAACGCGATGCCGCTGCGTTCGCAGTGCACCAGCACGTCCTCCCAGCGCCGGTCGACGAGGTTGTACCGGTTCTGCACGCTGACGATCGGGGTGATCCGCTGCGCCTCGGCGATCTGGTCGACGGAGACCTCGGACAACCCGACGTGCCGGACCTTGCCCTCGTCCTGCAGCTGCCGCAACGCACCGATCTGATCCGCCAGCGGCACCGCCGGGTCGACCCGGTGCAGCTGGAACAGGTCGATGCGCTCGACCCGCAGCCGGCGCAGGCTCAGCTCGGCCTGCTGCCGCAGGTACTCGGGACGGCCCAGCGGGATCCACTCGTCGCCGGGGTGGCACTGACCCGCCTTGGTGCCGATCACCACGTCGTCCGGGTACGGGTGCAGTGCTTCGGCCAGCAGCTCCTCGTTGCGGCCGAGGTCGTAGGAGTCGGCGGTGTCGAAGAAGGTGACGCCGAGGCCGACCGCGCGGCGGGCCAGGGCGTGCGCCGCGGCCGGGTCGTTCGCGGGCATCCGCATGGCGCCGAAACCCAGGCGGTGGACCGGGAGGTCGCCGCCGAGGACGAGAGTCGAGTGCACGAAAGCTCCTTGTCGGTTGTTCCGGCACCAACACTGGCTTCTCGCATCCGCTAAGACAATCGAAACATTCTTCTTGCGACCGCGTAGCATCGCTAATGTGTTGAACCTGGAACGCCTGCGGACGCTGCACGCGGTGTCCACGACGGGATCGGTCCGCGGCGCCGCCGAGGCACTGCACGTGACCACCTCGGCGGTGTCGCAGCAGCTGGCCAGGCTGGAACGCGAGGTCGGCCAGCGCCTGCTGGAACGGCAGGGCCGCGGCATCCGGCTGACCGACGTCGGCGACCTGCTCGCCGAGCACGCGGGCAGGCTGCTGCAGCAGGTCGAGCTCGTCGAGACCGACCTCGCCGGCCACCGCGGCGCCGTGGCCGGAACGCTCTCGGTCGCCGCGTTCGCCACCGCCGCCCGAGGCCTGCTGCCGCCGGTGCTGCACACGTTGCGGCAGCGGCACCCGGACCTGTCGGCACGACTCGTGGAACTGGAACCCGGCGAGGCGATCGCCCAGCTGCGCCACGCCGACGTCGACATCGCGGTGGTGCAGGACTGGCCGGAGGAGCCGCTCACCGTTCCCGCCGGCATCTCGTCCGCCCCGGTGCTGGAGGACGTCCTCGACGCGGCGCTACCCGACCGGCATCCGTTCGCCGGCCGGTCCGCAATCCCGCTGGACGAGCTGCGCGACGAGGACTGGGTGGGGTGGCCCAGCGACGAGCTCTGCCACGGCTGGCTGGAGAAGACGTTGCGCCGCAACGGGATCGACCGCCGCATCCAGCACACGGCCTCGGAGCACTCGACCCAGCTCGCCCTGGTGGCGGCGGGCCTCGGCGTCGCGATCATCCCCCGGCTCGGCCGCGGCCCCACCCCCGAGGGCGTCCGGTTCGTGCCACTGCTGCCGGCACCCCGCCGTCGGGTGTTCGCGTTGTGGCGCGACAGCAGCACGAACCGCCCCGCGTGCCGGGCGGCGTTGCGCGCTCTGCAGGAGGCCGCCCAGCGGTAGAGGCGGCACGGTCAGTCGGCCAGCTGCTGCTCCAGCTGTGCGAGGCCGCCCTTGATGAGCTGCCCGTAGTCGTCGTCGCCGAGCGCGCCGACCGAGTCCCTCGCCAGCTGGAGGTGCTCGCGGGCGCGGGTGAGATCGCCGAGCTTGCGGTAGCAGTCCGCGACGTTGAGGTGCAGGGACGGGTACAGGGCGGTCACCGGGAGCGTCACTCCGGCCCGGGCGGCGTGCTCGTCGGTGATCGAGTCGGCGGCGGCCAGTGCCCGCAGGTCCCAGGCGAGTTCCTCGCGCACGTCGTCCTGCACGTCGGCCATGGAGTGGGCGAGTACGCACACGTGCAGCGGATCCCCTTGCTCACCACCGATGTCGGTCCAGATCTGCGCGAACAGGTCACGGGCGGCGTCACGCTGACCGCGGTGGTGGTGCAGCTCGACCGCTTCGCCGATGCGGATCATCGTCGGGTCGGTGAACATCGGTTCCCCCTGAGCCTGTCTACGACGGTTCAGCACACAGCATGGCGCAGCAGGACTGGCTGCCGCGCCGTGCCGCGTGGGCCGTCAAACGCTCAACAGCCGTCCTGGAAGCTGATCCGCACCGGCATGGACCGGCTCTGGGTGGTGACCAGGGCCAGGCTGAAGGCGGGTGAGGCGGTGCACCTGAACGGTCTCATGAACCCCTCCGTTCCCTCGGAGTGATCGTCCTGCGCTCGGCTCGTCTGGAACAGGACCGTCCAGCCGAGCCGAATTTCCGGACAGAGAGCACGGCGAGCGTCGATCATGAAGGCATGCGCGCAACAGACGACGCCGGGGCCGTGCTCAACGCCGAGTTCGAGATCGAGGCGGACGGCGACCACCTCGCGTTGGTCATGAGGAGCGCGGGCGGCAAGGTCGCCGGAAGCCCGCACGGCCGCAACCACCAGTACAACCTCGCTCTGGAGCTGTTGCTGCGCCGGCTTCGCGAGCGCGGCGCGGTGCTGCAGAGCGGGGTCGTCGACTCGACCGCGGTCAGGGACCTGCCCGAGTCCCAACGCTCGATCGTCGACTCCCCGGTCGTGCTGGCGGCGGAGCCGGACCTCGAGGCGTTGCGCAGGAAGCTGGGCCGCGCACAGGGGCGGATCGGCAGGAACCCCGACGGCAACGCCACCAAGCAGATCCGGCTCAGGCTGCGGGTGCCGGGGTACGCGGCAGACGACGTCGACCGGCTGGCCGCGGACCTGGCGCAGCCGGCCGACCGCGGTACGGCACCGGACGCGTTGGCCCTGCTGCAGTCCCTCATCGGCGATCCGATCGAGACGGTGACCGGCAACGTGAACACCATCACCGAGGTAGCGCCCGACCACAAGCGGGTGCGGGTGACCACCGAACGATCGCCCGGCGGTCAATGGGTCGACGTCGCCGATGTCCAGACCGGGCTTGAGAGGCTGCACGCCCAGGGATCGGTGCTCGTGAACGTCGAGCAGCTCGGCCACCGCTCCGCTTTCGTCGGAGCAGTGCTGGCGACCATCCCCGGCACCGTCGTCTCACTCCGGCCGGCCACCATCACGTTGCACGCCCCGGAGTTCCCGGTGCGCATCCGCCGGTTCCCCGTGCTCGACGGCACCGCGCAGGTCACCACCCGCAAGGAGCAAAGCGAACTGCGCCGGTTGCTGCTGCGTGGCCGCACCGCCGCACCCTGCGACCTGTGCGGCCACGACTACCCCGAGGACTTCCTCGTCGCGGCGCACATCAAGAAGCGGTCGGTGTGCACCGACGACGAACGCAACGACCTCGCCAACGTGGCCATGCTGGCGTGCAGGTTCGGCTGCGACAGCCTGTTCGAGCTGGGCCACGTCACCGTGGACGACACCGGACGGGTGCGGTCCTGGCTCGAGGACGGACTCGGCGGCCGGCTGCGTGACCACCTGGAGCAGCTGCTCGGACGCAGCTGCAGCGCACACCGCACCGGCTCGCAGCCGTACTTCTCCTGGCACCGCACCAACGTCTACCGCGGCCAGTGACACCGCACCCGCTCACAACGCGCGGCAGGTCCTCAGATAGCTCAAGAACGACGCCTGCAACCCGGTCACATGCGTCTCCCGCAACACCGCACTGGTAACAGCACCCCCACGCGAAGCCAGCCGATGCAGAACATCAGCCGTGTTCCTCGCAAGGTTCCGATAGACAGCCAACTCTCCAAGCAGCTCCTGCTCGTTCACCGTCACATGGAGCTTCGCAGCGAACGGACGATCCCCCATCTCCCGCAGCTGCGCGAACACCCGAGACCCCTCACTGACCACCCCTGGGCTCCCCGCCCCGACACTGTCGAAGAGCCCGCTGCCGGACAGCCAGGCGTACAGGCTGAACAGCCCGCCGTAGGAGTACCCGAACAGCCCGTGACCATCGGCAGCAGTGCCGTAGTCCCGTTCGATCCGCGGATGCAGCTCCTCGGTCAGAAAGCCCAGAAACGCATCGGCCCGACTGTCGCGCAGTTCCGCCAGATAAGCATCGGCCTGGGCACGTGTCATCGCCCCCGTGTCGACTCCCATCTCCACGGCGTCGATGAACTCCTGAGCGACCGGTTCGCCGGGTGGCACCAGGTCCCTGTTGCGCAGCCGGTCCCAGTGCTGCGCCTCCTCGCCCGCGTAGCCCACGCTGACCTGCAGGTAGGGCTGGATGCGCTGCATCGGGTCGCGCTGGGTCACGATCAGCGGGGCCGTCATGCCCACGGCCCAGTTGCCGTCGAGCACGTACACGGCGGGCAGCGGTGTGGCGGGGTCGTGGCCGGGTGGGGTGGTGACCCAGATGCCGTAGGCGTGGCCGGCGCTGGAGCGGGTTTCGAAGTAGTCGGTGTCGGCGAGGCAGCCGTGCAGCATGGTGGTCATCGGAGGTCCTTCACAACGCGTCCTGACTGGACGACGACGATGGCGTTGGCGGGGTCGGCGAACAGGGCCGGGTCTTCGAGCGGGTTGCCGTTCCAGAGCACGAGGTCGGCCTGCAGGCCGGGGGCGATGACGCCCACCTGGCCGCTCAGGCCGAGGATCTCGGCGTTGGTCTTGGTGGCGGACACGAGGGTGTCCATCGGTGTTTCGAGGTGGGCGCGCAGCCTGAGCTCTTCGCCGCGGCGGTGCTGGGCCGGGCCGATGAGGTCGGAGCCCAGGCCGATGCGCACGCCGGCCTGCTTGGCGGTGGCGAGGGCGCGCGTCATCCGTTCGCGCACGCCCTGGGCGCGCGAACGGGCCGATTCGTCGAGGCCGGCTTGGGCCGGGTCGTGCAGCAGGTGTTCGACGACGGCGAACGTGGGTACGAGGGCGACGCCGTGCGTGGCCATCAGGATGGCTGTGGGTTCGTCGATGTCGGTGCCGTGCTCGACGCAGCGCGCGCCGGCCTCGACAGCGTTGCGGATGCCTTCGTTGTTGTGGGCGTGGACCGTCACGTAGGTGCCGCGGGCGGCGGCTTCCTGGACCGCCACGGCGATCTCCTCGACGGTGAACTGGGTGTCGGTCAGCCGGTCGTGCGCGCCGACCACGCCGCCGGTCACGCAGAGCTTCAGGAACGAGGCACCGCGGCGGAAGGCCTCGCGGACGTTGGCCCGCAGCTCGTCCGCGTTGCCGGACATCGTGGACAGTGCCGCCAGGCCCGGGATGTGGTGGCTGTTCCACAGCTCGGTGGGTTCCCAGGCGGCTCCGTAGTAGCCGTGGCCGCCGATCTGGCACTGCACCGGTCCGCACGACAGCACGCGCGGTCCCCTGACCTTGCCCTTCGCGATCGTCGTGACGACGCCGCCGTCGATGCCGCCGGTGTCGCGCACGGTCGTGAAGCCCGCGTCGAGCGTCGCGCCGGCCGTGGCGAAGATGTCCGCCGCGATCTCGGCGGCGCTGAGCTGGAACGAGAACTGCGGCTGGATCGGGCTCGACAGGCCCAGGTGGACGTGGGCGTCGATCAGGCCGGGCGTCATCGTCAGGCCGCCGGCGTCGAGCCGCTCGCCGTGGGCGCCGGAGGTGCCGAGCGCGGCGATGCGCCCGTCCTCGACCGTGACGTCGACGTCGGCGGGGTCACGACCCGATCCGTCGACGACCGTCGCGCCGACCACCTCAAAACGTGCCACCGGTCCTCCACTCGTCTTTTCCAATGGATAAACTGCGGGCGTGACCCTGTCAAGTTCGGAACGCAAGGGCGACGCCCGGGAACGACTGCTGGCCCGGCTCCTCGACGCCTTCGGTGAGGCCCTCCCACCACCGGAGACGTCGCTGCGCGAGATCGCCGCGCGGACCGGGACCAGCCACGCCCTGCTGCGGTACCACTTCGGGTCGCTCGCCGGCGTCCTGGCGGCGGTGCTGCGGGCGCAGCGGGCGCGCGACAACGAGGCACTGTTCGAGGTCGCGCGGCAGGGCACGTTCGACGAGCTCGTGCGGGCGATCTGGCAGACCTACACCCGCCCGGAGCAGCTGTCGCGGGTCCGCGGCTTCTTCCACGTCGCGGGGCTGGCCGCGTACCGGCCGGAGGACTTCCCGGAGCTCGTCGACTCGCTCGACGACCTGACGAAGGCGCTGGCCTCGCTCGCGCGGGACGAAGGGCTGGGTACCGAGGAGGCGCTGACCACCGCCACGGTCACCATCGCGGCCATGCGCGGCCTGCTGCTGCAGGAGGTGCTGGGGTCGCCGGTCCGCTCGCCGGACGCGGTGGAGCTGATCCTGCGCATGCGCCGATCGTGAGACGCCGCCGGGCGTCGACGTGCCCGATGACGTCGATGAACGACGACCACATCCGGACGATGGTGTCCGAAGTGGACGGCCAAGACCTGACGATCAGCGGACCGGGTGGCCGAGTGCGGCGAGCTCGTCGGCGATCGCGGCCGGGGTGACGGCGGGGTTGAGCGCGGTCACGACGTCCGCGGTGAGCGGCCGGCCGGCGTAGAAGTGCCGGACCGCGTCGAGGTCGACCGGTTCGCCGTAGTAGTCCTGCGCCCAGTCCTGGAACGCCTCGGGCGTGCCGGCGGTCAGCAGTGCGAACATCCAGTCGGCCCCGTCCTCGTCCCCCTCCGGGAACGCGATGTCGCCGTGCCGCCAGGCACTGTCGCCGTGCTCGCGCCACAGGCACACCGTGACCCGCGGGACGAGGTCGTCGCAGAACGCCGGTTCCTCCACGCACGCGCGGAACACGTCCGGCACGGAGTCGACGACACCGGGCCACGGCTTGTCGTCGTCGCTGGCGTAGGGGCTCATCGACGACTCGTGGTCGAAACCGCGCACGAAGGCCCCTGCGGCCGTGAAGACGACGGAGTACTCGTTGCCCGCGCCGTCGTACATGGAGGCCAGCTCCTCACCGGGCGCCCACTCGGTGTCATAAAGGTGATAACGGACGTCGCTGTCGGGGTCGAGCACGACGTCGAGCGCGGCCAGGGTGCGGCACAGGGCGCGCAGGTCCGGGATGGCGGGCAGGAGACGAGCCACGTCGTAGGCGGTCACCCGGACATCCAAGCAGGCGGACGGCTGTTCGCGCCGGAGATCGCGTCAGCTCCCGGGCGCAGCGGGCTCGGCTGCGACACGGTTGCGACAGGACCAGGACCTCGGGGCGATCTCCCCGCCGCACAGTCGGTCAGGTGACGGAGCTCCAGGAAGCAAGAACAGCGCCGGTGCGGCGTGGTCCTCATGTGTCCTCGTTGGACGGTCTGCGCGGTGTCGCCGTGCTCGGTGTGCTGTTGTTCCACGCGGACCTGCTGCCCGGCGGGTTCCTGGGCGTGGACCTGTTCTTCGCGTTGTCCGGCTACCTGATCACCGGCCTGCTGCTGCGGGAGGTGGCGGCGACGGGCACGGTGTCGCTCGTCGCGTTCTGGGGCAGGCGGGTTCGCCGGTTGTTCCCGGCGCTGGCGACCGTGCTCGTCGTCGTGACCCTGGTGGTGTGGGGGTTCGCGGCGGATGACGTCGTGCGCACGACGCTCGACGACGGGCCGTGGGTGCAGGCCAACCTGCAGAACTGGCACCTGCTGGCGGAGTCGGCGAGCTACTGGGACCGGTTCGGTGGCGGGCGGGTGTTCGAGCACCTGTGGAGCATCGCGGTCGAAGAGCAGTTCTACCTGGTGTGGCCGGTCGTCGTGGTGCTGCTCGCCCGGGGTGGGCGGCGTGCGGGGCACCGGGTCGCGGTGGCCGCCGCGCTCGTCTCGGTCGCTTCGCTCGGGGTGATGGTCGTGTTGCTCGACGCCGCCGACCCCACCCGCGCCTACACCGGTACGGACACGAGGGCGTTCTCGTTGTTGCTGGGCGCGGTGGTGGCGACGCCTCCGGTCCGGGAGGCGTTGGGGCGTGCGGTCGGGCGGTGGACCGGTGTCGTGCTGCTGTTGCTGGTGGCGGGGATCGGCACCATGTGGGCGCTCGCGGACGGCACGAGCTCGGTGTGGCTGTTCACCGGCGGGTTGTTCGCGCACTCGCTGGCTTCGGCGGTGCTGATCGCCTTGTGCGCGCGGGCATCGGATGTGCCGGTGTTGTCGTGGCGGCCACTGCGGTGGTTCGGGGAGATCTCCTACAGCCTCTACCTGTGGCACTGGCCGGTGTTCGTGCTGGCCGCCGCGACCAGCAGCTGGGTCAGGACCGTGGTGGCGTTCGGGGTGTCCATCGCCCTGGCGGCGGTGACGAGGTACCTGGTCGAGGACCCGATCCGGTTCCGGGCGGGCTGGGCGGTCGGCGGGAGCGGGCTGGTCGCGTTCGTCCTGGCGATGGTCGGGCTGGTGCTGCTGTGGGTGTTCCTGCCCGCTCCGGCGCCGCCGCAGGTCGACGTCACCCGCCTGGGGTGATCAGGGGGCAGGTCCGCTCCACTTCGGACTCCGGCGCGGGTTGGGTGAAGCGGGTCTGCACCTTCATCGTGCGGGCTCCCCCGCTCTGCACGTGCACGCCCAGTGCCGTGCACACGATCTGGTCGATGCCGCGCGGTGTCACGTCCCTGGCGGTCAGCGGCAGCAGGAGGCGGATGACGTTCGGGGCAGTGGTGACCACCACGCGTGTGGTGGGGGTCGAGGCGATCTCGGTGCGCAGGCCGGAGCCGCCGGGACCGCTGAGCAGCAGGTCGAGCGCCTCCGAGACGGTGCCGAGGCGCGAGGTGTCGCGCAGCTGCGGCCGGAGCTCGCCGTTCGCGTCCACGAAGTACAGCGTCACGCCGGGTGCGACGCCGGTCGGTGGGTCGCCGCCGTCGGTGACGCCGGACGGTCGCACCCCGCAGCCCACGAGCAGCAGCACCACGACGAGCCAGATCCGGTTCACCCGCGCTCCTCCCTCGACAGCGCCACCACGGCGAGCCAGGCCCGGTTCACCCGCGTCCCTCCCTCGACAGCGCCACCACGGCGAGCCAGGCCCGGTTCACCCGCGCTCCTCCCTCGACAGCGCCACCACGGCGAGCCAGGCCCGGTTCACCCGCGTCCCTCCTTCGGCAGCCGCACCACGAACCGCGCGCCACCACCAGCCCGGTTGGCCGCGGTGATCCCGCCGCCGTGCAGTCGTGCGTTCTCCAGCGCGATCGCGAGCCCCAAGCCGCTGCCGGGCGTGCGGGTGCGGGCCGCGTCAGCCTTGTAGAACCGGTCGAACACGTGCGGCAGCACCTCCTCCGGCACGCCCGGTCCACTGTCCGTCACCTCGACCAGCACCTGTCCGCCCACTTCGGACACACGCACGCGCACCGGCGGCGCGCCGTGCCGCAGCGCGTTGCCCACGAGGTTGGCCACCACGACGTCCAGGCGGCGCCGGTCGAGTCGCGCCCACACCACCGGAGGCGTCACCAGTTCCATCTCGCCGAGCCAGCGCCGGGCGTGCAGACAGGCCCGCACGGCCGCGCTGACGTCCACGTCCTCCAGCCGCAGCACCGCGGTGCCGGCGTCGAAGCGGGACACCTCCATCAGGTCCTCGACCAGCCGGACCAGCCGCTTGGTCTCGATGATCGCGAGCCGCGCCGACTCCCGCGCGTCGGGCTCCATCCCGTCGGCGGACATCGCCAGCACCTCCACCACGGCGGTCAGGGTGCTCAACGGCGTGCGCAGCTCGTGCGACACGTCCGCGGCGAACCTCCGCGCGTCGGTCTGCATGCGGTGCATCGCCGCCATCGTCGTCTGCACGGACTCGGCCATCGTGTTGACGGTCGCCGTCAGGTCGGCGAGCTCGTCGGCGCCCTGCGGCTGGGACCGCGCGTCCATGTCGCCCGCGGCCAGGCGCCGGGCGGTGTCCCGCAGGTCGCGCACCGGGCGCAGCACGCTCGCCGCGGCCAGCAGCGCCAGCACCACCGCGAGCGGCAACGCCAGCGCGGCGGTGAGCACCGCCGTCCTGACGATGCCGGTGATCTCCTGCTCCACGGCCGTGAGGTCGCGGGCGGCGTAGACCTCGATCCCGGACGGCGTGCGCGACCCGTCGGGTGCGGTGATCACCACCGGCGTGCCGACGAGCAACCAGGACGTGCCCTCCGCGGTCACGCGCTGGGTGACCAGCCGGTGCCGGGTGCGCACGGCGGCGCGGAGCTCGTCGGTGGTCCGGTCGGGTCCGTCCGCCGACACGAGCCCCTCGTAGGTGACGACCGTGTCCGGCCCGACGGCGGTGCGCAACCGTTCCAGCGCCTCCTGGTCCGGCGGGTGGGTCAGCCCCGGCGTGACCGCGGTGATCTGGCCGGTGACCGTCCCGGCGAGCCGCTGTTCGGCCGACCGGACGAGGGCCGCGCTCGCCGATCCCGCGCCCGCCCACGCCGCAGCCGCCGCGCCGAGCACCGTCACCAGCACGAACGCGACCAGCAACCGCGGCCGCAGCCCTCGCGGCCACCAGCGCATCAGACCGGCCCGAACCGGTACCCGAAGCCGCGCACGGTCTGCACGTAGCGGGGTGCCGCCGGGTCGTCCTCGATCTTCGCGCGCAGCCGTTGGACGCAGTTGTCGACGAGCCGCGAGTCGCCGAGGTAGTCGTGCTCCCACACCTCCAGCAGCAGCTGCTCCCGGCTGAGCACGCGGCCGGGCGCCCGCGACACGGTCAGCAGGAAGCGCAGCTCGGTCGGCGTCAACGGCACCGGCTCCCCGCGCAACGTCACCGTGAGCCCGGCGGTGTCAATGCGCAGCTCACCGAACAGCCGGACGTCGTCGGTCACGGCGGTGGTGCGCCGCAGCACCGCCCTGATCCTGGCGTCGAGCACCGTCGGCTGCGCGGGCTTCACCACGTAGTCGTCCGCACCCGCGGCCAGGCCACCGACGACGTCGAAGTCGTCGCCCCGCGCGGTCAGCATGATCACCGGGACCTCGCCCTGCGCGCGGATCCGCCGGCACACCTCGACACCGTCGACACCCGGCAGCATCAGGTCGAGCACCACGATGTCCGGAGTGGAGGAACGGAACTCCCGCAGGCCGTCCTCGCCGGTGGGAGCGGACCGGACGGCGTGGCCGTGCCTGCTCAGCGCGAGCTCCAGCCCGCGCCTGACCAGCGGATCGTCCTCGATGAGCAGAATGGCCGCCACCCGTCCAGTATGGACAAGCCCCGCCGGGTCGCCGGCTACGAGCAGGTCCCTGCGACACAACCGCGACAAAGCGGCGGAGCGGCCGGGACGCGGCGTCGCCAGAGTCGGGCCCATGACCAGCTCACGGCTCACCACGCTCGTCCTCGCCTCTGCCCTGCTGTCCGCCACCGCCTGCTCGGACCAGGCCGCCACCGCACCGACAGGTCCGGGGCTGTCATCGGTGCTGTTCGCAGGCGACTCCATCGCGGTCGGCGAGGCACTGCCGCTCGCCGCCGCGTTCCAGGCCAGTGGTGTCGGCTTCGAGTCGATCGCCGCCGAGGGCGGTGGCAACGTCGTGGGCCCGTTCGCCGAGGAGAACTGGCCCAAGATCTCCGAACGGATCACCGCCGCGCAGGCGGACGTGGTGGTCTACCAGCTCACCACCTACGACTGGGGAACCGAGCAGGAGCAACGGGCCGCCTACGAGAAGCTGCTGGGCCTGGTGACCGGTGCCGGCTCGAAGCTCGCGTTCGTCTCCGCCCCGCCGATCCGCGCCGACGACTTCTACCGGCCGCACCTGGCCGAGCTGCAGCGCACGCCGGCCGTCGCGAAGGCGGTCGCGCAGACGGCTCCCGGCCAGGCGTTCTTCCTGGACGCGACCGCCGTGTGGGGCGAGACCTACCAGCAGGTGAAGGACGGGAAGGCCGACCGCAGCGCCGACGGGATCCACACCTGCCCGCAGGGCGCCGCGCGCTTCACAGCCTGGCTGGTGGACGAGCTGGCCGAGCAGCCGGGCGGGTTCACGCCGGCCGAGCCCAGCGCGTGGGCCAACGCCGGGTGGTCCGCGGACAAGCACTTCCAGGGCTGCTGACAAACAGAACCGGGGTTCTGCCAGCTTCGCATCAAGGAGAGCGACGATTCTTTCACGGCCGCCGCGATCAGGGCGGTCGCCCCGGACGGCGTCGACATCGTCGTCGAGGTCGCACTCGGCGCGAACCTCGAGCTCGACCTCGCCGTGCTGCGCTTCCGCGGCACCATCGCGACCTGCGCCAACGACGGCGGCACGCCCGTCGACCTGGACGTGCGGCGGAACCTGATCATGAACACCCGGTTCCAGTTCGTGGTGCTCTGCACCGCGGGCCCGGAAGTCCGTGCGGCCGCGGCGGAGGACGTCACCGCGGCTCTCCACGACGGGGCGTTGCCGGTCGGCGCGGACCACGGCCTGCCGTTGGTCCGCTTCCCGCTGCACCGCACCGCCGACGCCCATCGCGCACTGGAGGCCGGCACGGTCGGGAAGATCCTCGCTGACGTGACGCAGTGAGCCGTCACCCGGCCGCCGGGGCACGGCCGACCGCGACCGCCACGACGACCTGCACGGCGGCGAGTACGCCGACCAGGACGAGGGACGCCGTCCACGTGCCGGTGCGCTCGGCGAGGAAGCCGGCCAGCACCGGGCCCACCGCGGCGAGCAGGTAGCCGAGCGACTGCGCCATGCCGGACAGCTGGGTGGTCCCGTGCTGGCCGTGGCCGCGCAGGCTGATCAGCGTGAGCGCGACGACCAGCGACGCGCCGCTGCCGAGCCCGGCGACGACCGCCCACACGACGCTCCACGCCGGGACGAGCAGGAGGCCGGCCACGCCGACGACCGTCGGGACGCTGGCGGTGACCGCGGCGGTGACCACGTCGTCTCCGTGCCGCATGAGACGCGGGATCGCCAGGCCCGAGGCCACCCCGACCATCTGGTAGACGAACAGGTGGACACCGGCCTGTCCGGCGGGCACCCCCGCGGCGATCTCGATGGTGGGGAACCACGTGACCATGACGTAGAACGTCGTCGACTGCAGTCCCATGAACGCCGTCACCAGCCACGCGGCGGGCCGGCGCCACACCGCCGGCTGCGGGCCTGCCGCGGCCGGTTCCACGACCGGCCACCGGTCCAGGCGCGGCAGCCACAGCACGGCGACGGCCAGGCCGGGGACCGCCCAGAACGCCAGCGCACCCTGCCAGCCCACCGCGTGCGAGAGCGGCACCGCGACGGCGGAGGCGACCGAGGCTCCGATGGTGATGCAGGCGGAGTAGACGCCCGTCGCCAGCGACACGTGGTCGCGGTAGTCGCGTTTGACGATGGTCGGCACGAGCACGTTGCCGACCGCGATCGCGCAGCCCGCGATCGCGGTGCCGGCCCACAGCCCGAGCTGCGCCGCCGCACCGCGAGGGCGGCCAGCAGTGAGCGCTCCACCCCGAACCGGCGCGCCGGGTGCTGCACCAGCGGTGAGATCGCGGCGAACGCCAGCAGCGGCAGGGCTCCGAGCAGTCCCTGCGCACCCTCCGAGAGCCCGGTCTCTCCCCCGATCTGCGGCAGCAGCGGGCCGAGCGAGGTCAGCGCGGGGCGGAGGTTGAGCGCCACCAGGAACACCGATGCGACCAGGACCGGTGCCAGCCGGACCGCGCGCGTGCGCTCGTTCATCGGTCCCTCCAGGCACGGCCGAGACGTGGTGGAGGTGCTCAGCCGGTATGCGGAAGTACATCAACTTGCCGCGGGCGGAGGTCGGCCGGGGTTGTGTGCGAATCGTTCATCGCAGCCAAAAGCGACGGACCCGCACATTGCTGTCATCCGTCATGTCCGGGTTCACCGGGCTCCAGCGACATGCTCTGGTCCGTGCGGTCTACGCCCTGATCGGCTCCGCGGAGCCTGGCGCCGCCGTCCACGCGCCGGAATCATCGACCGCGATGCCGTGACGCGCGGAGGGGGCCACCGGTGGGCGGGACGCGGGAGTGGGAGCGGGAGGTCGCCGAGAACGCGAGCCGTCTCCAGGCGCTGCGGGACCGGTTGTCCGCCCAGTCGGTCCGCGAGGTGTCGCGGGACGGGACGGTCGAGGTCGAGGTGTCCACCAGCGGGGCGCTCACCGGGCTGGTGCTGCGGGAGGGACGGCAGCGGGAGCCGTTGCCGGTGATCGCGGCGCAGGTCATGGACTGCGTGCGCCGCGCTCAGGCCCGGATACCGGCCCTGGTGGACCAGGCGATGGCCGAGACCGTCGGCGCGCACGACCCGGCGGCCCGGTTGATCCTCGCCGAGACGAGAAAACGCTTTCCCGAACCCGAACCCGAGCCGGAGCCGCAGCGGCCCGTCGGGGAGGCCCGGCCGCGAGAGCGCTTCCCCGAACCCGGACCGCAGCGGCCCGCCGAGCCGCGGCCGGCCCGGACAGCCGTTCCTCCGCCGCGATCAGCGCCGCCCGCGCGGCCCTCCTCGGTGGACGGGGACGACTGGGACGGGCCGGAGATCTTCGAACGGTGACCGCGTGCCGGACGAAACTTGCTGCCGGACAACGGAAATCCGCTGAACCCGGCAGCGGTGTTGCGCTGTACGGCCGAACTTCACCCCGTTCGGCGCGTCACGGGTTGTGGTTGCGCCATTGTTGGCGGTGACGGGTCTGGATCTGACGCCGGGGGCGGAAGATGCGCGAGGGCTACACCGTTTCGGCCGCGGTTCTCGCGGAGCAGGCGCGCAAGGTCGGGGGTCTGGTCGCCGAGCTGCGGGCGGCGGCGGAGACGGCGGGGGCGGTCGCGTTGACGCCGACCGCGTTCGGTGACGCGGCGGGTGAGGCGGCCGCGGCGCTCGACCGGTTCGGGACCGACGGGCTCGATGCTGTGGTGGCCGCGCTGAACTCGTTGGTGGAGACCGGTTCGCGGCTGCGGGCCACGGCGGACGAGTACGAGCGGCAGGAGACGGACACCTGGTCGGCCTTCGGGCGATCGCGGACCCGGCGGCCGGGTCGGCGGGGCTGACGGCATGACCACCGCGACCGTGGCGTCGCCGGCGGAGGTCGCCGTGCGCGTCGAGGCCGCTGACCGGCTGGCGACCGGGATCTCCGGTGGCGAGTGGGTCGCCGGGGCTGCGCACCGGTGCGCGGGCACCTCCGCCGGGCCGCGGCCGGTGCAGCGGTTGGTCGCCGCCGGGCTCGGGGGCTACGCGTCACTGGTCGAGCCGGTGCAGCACGCCGTCGACCGGATGGTCGTCGACGGGTCGGTGGCCGCGTTCACCGATGCCTTGCAGCGCACGGGTTCCGCTGTCGAGCAGGTGGGCAGGGACTTCCTCGGTGCCGCGCAGGCGGGTGAGGCCGACTGGACCGGAACGGCCGGTGACCGCTACCGCGAGCGGGTCCGGGTGATCAGCCAGGCACTGGCCGGTGTCGCACGGGTGCTGGCCGCCGGGAGTGCGGCGGCGCGGATGATGGGCGCGGCCGTCGGTTCCGCGCGGGCACAGGCCGACGCGCTGCTCGACCGCTGCGTCAGCGAGCTGATCTCCTACGTGCGGCTGGCGAGCTCGGTGCAGGGCGGCAACACCTTCGACATCCGCGCCGAGGCCGCGTCACTCGTCGCGAGCTACGCCCGGCCCGTCGCGGCCCTGGAGGAGATGCTGCGGCAGACCGCGCGGCAGCTGGCCGGTGCCACCGGACCGGCCGGCGGCGTGTTGACCACGTTGCGCGAAGCCCTGGCGCTGCCACCGGATCCCGGCTCGGCGGGTTCCGCCTCACGGCCGCCGGGCGGGCCCGGTGTGGCCGCCGGCGATCCCGACCTGGTCCTGGCCTCGTTCAGCGGATCGTCCGGGGACTCAGGCACGACCACCGCGGCGGGCTCCCGGTCGGCCGCGGAGACGAGCCGCGGGTTGTCCGGTGGCGGCGACGCGGGCGGCGCCAGGAACGTCCAGGAAGCCAACCTGGGCAACTGGCTCAACCGCGTGCGCCCGACCAGCAGACCGGGGTGGACGCCCGGCGGGCGGCCGGCCACGCCGAGACCCGGTTCGGTGGGACGCCCGGTCGGCCCGCCCCACGACCGGCAGCAGGTGACCGGCCGCAAGACCGAACCGTTCAACCTCAAGAAGCTCCTCGAGACGCCCCCGAACAAACCGAGCTGGAACCGGGCGGACGAGAAGGACCGCGAGAAGATCCAGGAGGCGGCCGAGGAGATCCACCACCAGCTGGAGGAGACGTTCGTCGACCTCGCGAACGGCATGCGCAACGAGGTCATGCACGACCTGCCGAACGTGCGGCCCCACTACCGGCCGGAAATGACCGACCAGCAGATCATCGGCGCGGAGACGGACAAGCGGGTCGGCAGGTGGATCGCGGAGAACCACGACAAGCTGCTCGACCCCGGCAGCGGGTGGCAGCTGCGCAGCCAGGTGGCGCAGATGAACCCGGAGGCCGAGGTGCCGTGGGGCACCGACGGGTCGCGGCGGGTGGACGTCGTGCTGCAGCGGGAGATCCCGAACCCGAAGTGGGCACCGGGCTCACCCCTGCCCCAGTTCGGCCACGAGAACGTCACCGTCTACGACCTCAAGACCGGCGAGAAGGGCATCGAGGCCGACTGGGCCAGGGACGTGAAGCGCAAGTTCGACCCGCTGTTCGAACCGGTCGAGATCCACCCCGACCGGGGCATCCCCGACCGCACGACCCTCAAGGGCATGCGGCTCAAGTGAGACCACGACCACTGTCGGCGGTAGCTGGAGTGATCAGAAAGCGTTTTCATCGGCCGTTTTTCCACACTCGGCTTGTCGCACTGTGACCACCGGTATCGAGCTTCGAACGAAGTCCGAATCACCCCTCCCGCGAACCTGACGAAGCACCACTGGCCCGCGTCAGCTGGGGACGGGGGTGGGTCCCTCGCTCATCCCGGCGGCGAAGCGGTGACCCGGCTCCCCGACAGGATCAAGCTAGCCGCCGTCCACCTCCACGGAGAAGTTCTGGATCTCGTTGCCCGCTCCCCCGCGCCACAGGTTGAACCCGGCCTCGACCGCGATCAGGTACCAGTCCGGGGAGATCTGGCCGCGCCCGACGGAGTCCTGGGTGAACGCGCTGATGTCGAGACCGCGGACGGAGGTGACCTCACCGACGCGTTCATAGGTGATCCGCACCCGGCCCTGGTCGCGGTCGAGCCACACGTTCCACCGGGCGCCCGCGATCGGCGTCTCTCCGGCCAGCAGGGTCCCACCGGGGCGGACACCGCCGCGGCTGCGCAGCCAGATCACCACCTCGGCGCTGTCCGGGGTGCCGTTCGCGACGGGGCCGCTGTGGAACCACACGACGTAGGCGGCGTTGAAGATCCCGGTGTCGACCTGCCTGCTCACCCAGTCGCTGGTGATGCGGGGCATCGCCGACACCTGGACCGGCAGGTCGCCGACGTCGGTGCACTCGTGCCAGTGGCAGCCCCTGACCAGTGACGGGGTGGCGGCGGGGGCACCCTCCGGTGACACGTCGTGCCCGGCGCTGTCGATCCGCAGCGACTGGTCGCCGACGGTGACGCACTGGGGTGTGTCGGCGCCCCAGACGTTGTTCTGGGCCAGGTAGTCCTTCCCGCCCGCCGGGGCGACGGCGTCCTTGGCGCAGAGCGAGACCTTCGCCGCGGCCGCGGTGCCCACGTTGTTCAGCACCAGGCCGACGACCGCGGCGACGGACGCACCGCCCAGGCCGAGCACCACGAACGCGACGGCGACGCGGAAGGCGATCTGGGCGGCGGGGTTCATCCGTGCTCCTCCGGCGGCGCCGGCGCCGTGGTGGTCGGCGCTCTGCAGAGGAATACGCTTTCCGCCGCCGCGGAGTTCAGAGCGCTTCCGGCCCGATCGGTTCGAGCCTGGCCGGCACGTGCTTGTGCCACGGGGTGCCCGCCCACTCGTCGCGGTCCTCGGCGGCGGTCAGCTCGTTGGGGGCGACGCCCGTGCGTTCCCGCACCGTGAGCCCGAGGCCGTTGGGCAGCGAGATGTGGCCGGCGCGCATGGTGTCCGTCGTGTCCACCGCCACCTCCGCGCTGCCGCGCCGGGTGGTGAGCCGGACCCGGTCGCCGGTGGTGACGCCGAGCCGGGTCGCGTCGGTGACGCTCATGCGCAGGCGGCCGTCCGGGTCACGCCGCCGCCAGCTGGGGTCGCGCATGATCGTGTTGGCCGTGAACGCCCGTCGTTCGCCCGCGGACAGGACGAACGGCCAGTCCGGGTCCTGCTGCGGGACCGCCCGGTCGCGCAGCGCGGCCACCGCGCTGAGCAGTTCCGGCACGTCGAGGTTGATCCGGCCGCGGAGCAGGCGCCGCCACGAGGCGTCGTGGTCGTCGTGGGTGATGTGCACGCCGTGCGGGCCGTTGACGATCGCCTCGAACAGCCGCTCACCCGCCTCCAGACCCGTGCCGTAGCCCGCTTTCTCCACGCCGGCCGGGTTCTTGCGGGCGCACTCGTGCGCGGCCATCCACAGCACCGCCGCCGCCGAGGCGTCGTGCGGGAGCGTCGGGCCGAGCGTGCGGTACAGCAGGACGGGCGCGAGCCGCCGTTTCGCCGGGTCCGCGAGGACACCGAGGAACGCCTGTGCGAACTCCGCCCGTCCGGCCTGGGCCGCCGCGCGCAACGGCGCGTAGTCCTCCTCGGTCAGCGCACCGGAGGCCTCGACGAGCCGGGCGTGGATCTCCGGTTCCGGCAGCACGCCCTCCGGTGCGGCCACGACGGGGTGGCGCAGGTGGAAGACGTTGCGCGGGAAGTCGAAGTTGAAGAAGGTCGCCTCGAACTTCTCGAACTGGGTCGGCGCGGGCAGCACGTAGTGGGCCAGGCGCGCGGTCTCGGTCATCGCCACGTCGATGACGACCACGAGCTCCAGCGCCGCGAGCGCCTCGCGCATCGTGGCCGAGTCGGCCAGGGAGTGCGCCGGGTTCGCGCTCTCCACCAGCATCGCCCGGTAGCGGGCCGGGTGGTCGGTGAGGATCTCCTCGGCGATCACGTTGCACGGCACGAGACCGGAGATGATCTTCGCGCCCACGACCGGGCTGCGCGGCCCCTGGCCGTCGGGGTACCCGCGGTCGCGGCCGAGCGGCACCAGGCTGGACGGCACGTACTGGGCGCCCCGCTTGCCGAAGTTGCCGGTGAGCAGCCAGACCAGCTTCTCGACGTAGCTCACGAGCGTGGAGTCGCGGTTCATCTGGACGCCGAGGTCCTCGAACACGGCGACGGAGTCCGCGGCGGCGATCCGGGCGGCGACCGCGCGCACCAGCGTCTCGTCGACGTCGGCGGTGACGCAGTACTCGCTCACCGGGACCTGCCGCAGGACCGCGGTGACGGCGTCGAGGCCGTCCGCGTGCTCGGCGAGCCAGTCGGCGGCGACCAGGTCCTCCTGCACCAGCACGGCGGCGAGCGCCGTCAGCAGGTAGACGTCGGTGCCGGGCCGGACCTGGAGGTGGAAGTCGGCCAGTTCGGCGGTCTCGGTGCGCACGGGGTCGATCACGACCATCGACCTGGCCGGGTCCTTGGCGATCTCCTTGAGCACCGAGCGGGCGCGCGGGAAGCCGTGCGACTGGTAGGGGTTCTTGCCCACGAACAGCGCGACCTCGCAGTGCTCGAAGTCCGCGCGGGTCATGTTGCCGAGCATGCGGGCGCTGACCCAGAACTCGCCGGTCTTCTCCTGCGCCAGGGCGGACGAGCGGTAGCGGGCGCCGAACGCGGCCAGCGTGGCGGGCGAGTACGCGCCGCCGAGGTGGTTGCCCTGGCCGCCGCCACCGTAGTAGAAGATCGTCTCACCGCCGCAGGTGTCCCTGATGGCGCCCAGGCGCGCGGCGATCTCGCTGATCGCGGTGTCCCAGCCGATCTCTTCGAACGTGCCGTCCTCCTTGCGCCGCAACGGGTGCGTGATCCGGCCGGTGTTCCCGTTCTGGTGCAGGCCGAGGCGCAGCGCCTTGTTGCAGGTGTAGCCGGCCGAGGCGGGGTGCAGCTTGTCGCCGCGGATCTTGTCGAACGACCGGCCGTCGTCACCGACGAGGACCTCGATCCCGCAGTTGCACTCGCAGAGGATGCAGGCGCTGGGTTTCCACATGGGCCGGGCTCCTAGTCTCGACGCTGGAGGAGGGGCGTCATCTCGGCGAGCACGTCGTCGAGCGGGCCCAGGTCGCGCTGCGCGCGGCAGAGGATGACGGCGCCTTCGACCGCGGACACGACCAGCGTCGCGAGCCGCTGCGCCCGTTGTTCGGCGAAACCACCGGCGGACAGCACTTCGGCGAGACCGGCCCGCCATTGGGCGAAGATCTCCCGCACCACGTCCGCGGCGCCGGGGACGAGGTCTCGGCTGTCCTGCGCCATGGCGGCGACGGGGCAGCCGGCCCGGTAGTCGGTCTTGGTCAGGGCGCGCTTCCAGAAGGTGACCAGGCGCTCCACCATCTGCTGCACGTCGCCGCTCGCCGCGGACTCGCTGACCATCGCGATGATGTAGTCGCCAGCCTGACGCACCGCGCCCAGGACCATCTCGTTCCGGCCGCCGGGGAAGTGGTGGTAGACGGACCCGCGCGGCGCCCCGCTGTGCGCCAGCACCGCGTCGACCGTCACGCCGGCCGCGCCGCGTTCGCGCAGCAGCAGCACGGCGCTGTCGAGCATCCGCTGCTTGGTGGTCCGCCGATCTTTCTCGCTCATCACTCAGGAGTATGGCAGAGACCATAATCGGTGTCAGCGGTCACGACGGGACGGCTTCGGACGCCGAACGGGCTGTGCCCCGCGTCGGCGTGGCACAGCCCGTGGCAGCGATGAGCGGGACGCTCACCTCACCGTGATGTTGGAACTGCCGCTGCTCTGATAGCCCTCGGTCGCGAGGACCATGTAGTAGTTGAAGCTGCCGAGCTGCATGTTCGCGCGGCTCCACGCGTCGAAGTGGTTGCCGGTCGTGATGGACCCGCCGACGCGCTTCTGCTGGCGGACGCTCCAGAACTGCGGGAACGTCTTGGTGCCTTCGACGGACGGCGCGTTGTAGCGCATCGTGTGGTAGAGGTCGTACGTGCCACCGTCGGTGGTCACCGTGCCCCGGTAGGTGCCGGTGGGGCGCCAGCTCCCCCAGCTGTCGACGATGTAGTACTCGACCAGCGGGTTCGACGTCCATCCGTACAACGTCAGGTACGAGTTGCCGGACGGGTTGAAGCTGCCCGAGTAGTTCACGGTGCGCCGCGACCCGTTGCTCCAGCCCTTGCCGCCGACGAAGTTGCCGACGTTGCTCCACGACATGCTGTAGTTGCCGCCGGAGCCGAGCTCCATGCAGGCCCGGCCGCCACCGTCGGTCCAGAACGAGTAGTAGTAACCGCCGCTGTTGCCCGTCTGGCTCGTGCAGGTGGCGGCGGCGCCCACGTCAGCGCCGGCGACGCCGGGTGTCAGCGCCATGACGAGCACGGAGCAGACGCCGCTGACGAGCAGGGAGAAACGACCGCTCTTACGACTCGACGGTCGAAAACTGACCATGTTCGGTACTCCTCGCCGTTGAGGTTGCACGGCGGCAAAACAAAAGATGTCAATTCGCGTGAAATCGTCGTTCGCGATGACCGCCGTGGGTTCCGACCTGCTCGGCTGTCGGACCGGATGCGGCGGAGATCCAGGTCGACCGGGGTCGATACCGTTATCGACACTAGCAGTGCCGAGTCGACTCCGTAAGGTCACCAGGAAGTTTCGATAATGTTTCGAAACTTTCCGCTGAATCCCGTTTTCGCAATTCCCGGATGCTGGTTGCCCACACCCCTGTGACGCAGGACAGCCCCTGGCGACCGGGCGCAGTACTGTCGCCCGATGACCGACGAACGAGGCGGCCCCGCACTCCAGCCGACGCTGTCCGAGTGGCTCAAGGCCCGCCAGGAGACCGAACGGCACCTGGTCTCGGGCGCCCCACCCGTTGACGCGGAGTGGGTCCAGCGGCTCGCCGACCTGCTCGCCACCGAGCGCTCGTGGCAGGACCAGTACACCGAGCTCATCGCGCTCGGCAGCACGGACGGGCGGTTTCCCTCGTCGAACCGCTGAGGCGGTCCTCGTGGAAGGTGTACCGTCGGGTTCGGGGATGAATGCGCATCCGCCGCCCCCGAAACCGAAAGTTGTCCATGACATCGCACATGCCGCACGACCTGTTCAGCCACCCCGAGACGCACACCACGCGGGCGACGGAGTCGCCTGATGCGCGACAGCCGTCCTGGACCGACCTCTTCCAGGAGCCGGTACCCGCCCAGCGACCCTCGTCGGAGAGCTGAGCGCGTTCACGACCGCCGCACCCCGCTGACCAGAGCCCCGGTCCCGCCGACGGGAAGTCCGATGTAGACGGATCGTCCGATCGGGGCACGGGCCATGGGGTAGGCTCGGTCACATCGGGGTTCCAGCTGCCGGCACCCAGCCGCCGCGGTCCCCGGTCCAATCCGGTCCGGTGCTCTTCTTTCCGGCCGGGGACAGGAGCACCGGCTTGCCGCCGGATCGCCCGTACATCTCGTTCCCCTGCTTCGACGCCCTTGCTCCCCTGGGACCGGTGAGCTCATGACGCCGCCCGTGCCGCACGGAAGTGCGAAGGGAGCCGCTGTCAGCTTCGCGGAGGGCCGGCTCGCCGCGGAAGCGGCGGAGGCCGTTCAACAACGTCAGGCCGCCCGGAGGGTCGCGGAGCACTCCCGCGACGCGGACGACTGCCTGGACCTGCTGTCGATGCTGGGCCTGTCCGGCCTCGCACCGCGTTCGGCCCCGCTCCCCGCGCGCCCGCTGGACGAGCAGTTCGCGACCGTGACCCTCCCGGAGGCACTCGGCGTGTTCCGGTCGATCGAAGGAGCTCGTCGATGACTCGAGGAACCGTGAAGTGGTTCAACGGCAGCAAGGGGTTCGGCTTCATCGCCCCCGAGGGCGGCGGGCCGGACGTCTTCGTGCACCACTCCGAGGTGCAGGAGTACTCCTACCAGGGCATCCCGGACAAGCAGCCGGTGGAGTTCGAGATCAACCAGAGCGACAAGGGGCCGCAGGCCAGGTCCGTCCGCGTTCTGTGACCGGATCGGGGCGGGTCACCACCGGGTGACCCGCCCCGCCGGGTTTCGACCGGTTCAGCAGAGGTACCTCACCCGGTGATGCCAGCAGAGCAACGAACTGCCGCGACCGGCGCGGACGGGTGGAGCACGCTGGAGCTCGTCAGCGCTGTTCCCGACACCGCGAAGGTGCGCCGGTGGGCCGAGTGCGTCCTGGCGGACCTGGTCGAGGACGATCTCGTCGACGTGCTCCTGGTGCTCACCGAGCTCGCCTCCAACGTGTTCGACCACGCTCGGTTCCCCGCACGCCTGAAGCTCCGCAGGTCGGCAGAGCCCTGCGTCGTCAGCATCGTGGCCGAGGACGCGTCGCCCGTCATGCCCAGGATGCAACCGTCCACACCGGACTCGGTGCGCAGCCGCGGGCTGGTGATCGTGAACCAGCTGTCCGAGCAGTGGGGCGTGGTCCGGCGCCCGGCGGGCAAGTCCGTGTGGGCTGTCATGCCCTGCGCGACGGTGTCCTGACGGCTCGCTCTCACCCGCTGCCAGGCCGGTCTGTCCCGTGTGCCGCCAGCGCGTCCTCCACGCTGGGGTGGACCGGGAAGAACGCGTCCAGGCCGATCATGCGGAGCACCCGGAGGACCTGACGGGGCACGCCCACGAGGACGGTCTCGGCGGTGGCGGTGGCGGCGGTTCCTGGCGGCGATGAAGGCCGAGATGCCGCTGGAGTCGCAGAACCGCATCCCTGCCAGGTCGACGACCAGCAGCTGCCCGCTGCCCAGGGCGAGACCGCTGATCGCGGTGTGGACCTCGGCGGCGGTGTGCGTGTCGAGGTCGCCGCGGATGGTGAGGACCGCACCGGTCGCGACCGGGCGCACGGTGACCGAGAAGGCGTCGTCGTTCACGCTCGGCCGCCTTCCGGGGAGGGGACGCTCAACGCCAGCAGAGCGGTGTCGTCCTCGACGCCGTCGCCGAGACGTTCCAGCAGGGTGTTCACCGCGTCGATCACCTCGGGCGCCGTGGCCGGCGTCAGGCCGCTCAGGTGGTCGCGCAGGTCTTCCTCGCTGTACCAGCTGTCCACGCCGGTCCGCGCCTCGGTGAGGCCGTCGGTGTAGAGGAGGATGGCGTCGCCCGGCTCCAGGCGGACATCCGTGACGACGAAGCGAGCTTCGGGCAGCGCACCGACCAGCTGCCCGCCGTGCAGGTGCAGCAACGACGAGCCGCCGTCCGCCCGGAGCACCACGGCCGGTGTGTGCCCGCCACCGGCCAGCGTGATCACGGCACCGTCGCCGTCGGGGCGGATGCTGCCGTAGACGACCGTGCAGAACCGCGGGTACGCGTCCTGGTAGGCCTGGTAGAGCACGGTGTTCAGGTGCCCCAGCACGCTCGTGGGATCCGGGTAGAACGCCGCCGCCCCGCGCAGGGTGTACCGGACGAGCGAGGTCACCACGGCCGCGTTCTCCCCCTTGCCGGACACGTCGCCGAGGAAGAACCCCCACGAGTCCCCGGTCAGCGGGAACAGGTCGTAGAAGTCGCCACCGACCTCGTCGAGCGACGCCGGGTGGTAGTAGGCGGCCGCCTGCATCCCCGGCACCACCGGCAGGACCGGCGGCAGCAGGGTCTGCTGCAGCGTCCTGGCGAGCTTCTGCACCCGGTCGCGTTCGCGTTCCGCCTGGTCACGCGCACGCAACAGCTCCTGCTCGTACGCGCGCCGGTCCCGTGCGTCGAACACCGTGGTCCGGACCAGCTGCGCCTCCCCGTCGGCACCGGTCTTGACGGACGAGGTCAGCAGCACCGGCAACCGGCCTCCCCCGGCCGTCTTCAGCTCCAGTGCGACACCGCCGATCTCACCCTGCATCTGCAGCAACGGCGCGAAGTGCGTCTCGTAGTAGATCCGGCCGCCGACGGTGAGCAGGTCGGAGAAGCTCATGCGGCCCACCACCGCGGCGCGCTCGTGGCCGAGCCAGCGCAGCAGCGTCGCGTTGATCTTCGCGACGGTGCCGTCGAGCATGGTCGACACGTACCCGCACGGCGCGTTGTCGTAGAGGTCCTCCGCGCTGTCCTCCAGCAGGGACGAGAAGATCGGCCCGGTCTCGTCGCGGTCGCCGGCCTCGGGCAGGTCGCCCGACGCGCACATCACCGGCCGCTCACGAACGCCATGATCGCCTCCGCCGTCGGTTCCGGGGCGCTGAGCTGTGGACAGTGCCCGACCGCGTCCAGCGTCACCAGCTCGCTGCCCCGGATCTGGTCGTGGACGAACTGCCCGACCTCGCGCGGCGCGATGGCGTCCCGGGCGCACTGCACCACGAGCGTGGGCACCTCGACCGCGGCCAGGTCGGCGCGGTTGTCGGACAGGAACGTGGTCCGCGCGAACACCCGCGCGATCGCCGGGTCGGTGCGGCAGAAGCTGTTCGCGAGCTCGTCGCCCAGCTCGGGACGGTCGGGGTTGTCCATGATCACCGGTGCCATCGCCGCCGACCAGCCGAGGTAGTTCGACTCCAGCGCGTCGAGCAGCTCGCCGATGTCCGCGCGGCTGAACCCACCCCGGTAGTCGCCGTCGTCCACATAGCACGGTGACGGCGTCAGCAGCACCAGCTTCGCGAACCGCTCCGGCTCCCGGTTCGCGGCGAGCACCGCGATCATCGCGCTGACCGAGTGACCGACCAGCACGACGTCGCGCAGCTCCAGCTCGCGGCAGATCCTCAGCACGTCGTCGGCATACCCGTCGAGGGTGCCGTACCGCTCGGGCGACCACGCCGACAGCTCCGACCGGCCCGCGCCGACGTGGTCGAACAGCACGACCCGGTACTTCTCGGCGAGCGGGGGGACGATCAGCCGCCACAGGTTCTGGTCACAGCCGAAACCGTGCGCGAGCAGCACCGCCGGCCCGGTCTCGTTGCCGGTCACGACCACGTTGTTCCTGCTGACGACGTCCACCCGGCAATCCTGTCACCTTCACCGGCCGCGCGCCCCGCCGTGCCGCGGCGCGTCTCGCCCGAGCCCGCCCCGGAGTTCCCAGCCACGCCGGAGGTCAACCCGCCTCGGGCGCGCCGGTGTGTCCCACGTGGTGAGCTCGCCCTGAACGCGCCGCGGCGCCGTCACCACGGGGTGACGGCCGCCGGCTGCATCTGCGGCCGCGGCGAACCGCGGCCGGCCACTACACCCGCTCGGCGTCGGCCTCGACGGTCGTCGCGGGCTCGCTGACGGGCCCCCTGCGGTCCTCGAGCGAGATCCCGCACTTGCCGACCAGCGCGACACCGGCGCCGATCGTCGTGGCCACCGGGGCGGCCAGTGCCGCGACCAACCCGAGAGCCACCGGCACCTCCAGCACCACGTCGTCCTTGCTGTCACGCACAACCACACGACGGTTGATGCCTTCGCTGACCAGCCCGCGCACGGCGTCGACCACGGAGTCGACGGGGTTGCGGGTGGACTCGGACCTGGTTTCGCTCATCGCTCTCCCCGAAACTGCGGATTTCCTTGACAACTCCAGATTGCCCGCGGCCGCGCGTCCTGCCATCAGGGTTCACCCTGATCCACACCTGACTCGACCCTCAGCCCGCAGGTGGACCGGCGGGCGGGCACCCCGACCATCGACGCCGAACTGGCGAGGCGGCGCGTCGACACCCAGTTCCCGCGGTGGGCGGACCTGCGGCTGCGCCTGCTGGACCCGGCCGGTTCCGACCACGTGATCTACCGGCTGGGCGAGGAGCTGACCGTCCGGCTGCCCCGCCACACCGGCGCGATCACGCAGGTGCGCAAGGAGGCCGAGTGGTTGCCCCGGCTCGCCCCGCACCTGCCGCTGGCCGTCCCGGAACCGGTGGCGGTGGGCGAACCGGACTTCGGCTACCCGTGGTCGTGGGCCGTGTCCCGCTGGCTGCCCGGCGAGGTGGCGACGGTCGAGGGCCTGTCCGAGTCGCACGAGGCCGCCGGCGCGCTGGCCGGTTTTCTGGCCGCGCTGCACCGGTTCGACGCCGAACCGGCCGAGGACCTGCTGACGGCCGGCGGCAGGCTGAGCGCCGTCATCGACTTCGGTGAGCTCGGGGTCGGCGACCCGGCGCGTGACCTGGTCATCGCCTGCACGCTCATGTCGGCCGGGACGCGAGCCACGTTCCGCGCCGCGCTCGACGTGGACGATCCCACGTGGACCCGAGGCCGCGGCCGGGCTCTGGAGACCGGGTTGAACGCGTATGTCGCTCACGCCGCCGTGAATCCCCGGGTCGCCGCGCAGACCACCCGTCAGATCACCCAGGCGCTCGCGGGCTGAGGTGGGCTGCCGGTAAATGGTTGGTGGCCGGTGGGAACGATCTGCAGGATGGGCGCGTGGCTCATCCTCCGCACCCCGTCGCGTCCACCTTCACGATCCGCGAGGCCCGCGCCGACGACTGGCCGCAGATCTGGCCGATCATCCAGGACGTCGTCACCGAACAGCAGACCGTCCCCTACGACCCCGAGATGCGCGAGTCCGACGCCGAGCGGATGTGGCTGCTCGCCGCACCGGCACGGGTGGTGGTGGCCGTCGACGACCGGGGTGTGGCCGGCACGGCGAACATGTACGCGAACCGGCCGGGGCCGGGGAACCACATCGCCTCCGGGACGCTGATGGTCGCCCGCCGGGCGCGGGGTGCCGGTGTCGGGCGGGCGCTCACCACCGACCTGATCGCCTGGGCGCGGCGGAGCGGGTTCGCGGCCGTGCAGTTCAACGCCGTCGTGGAGACGAACGCGGCCGCCGTCCGGCTCTACGAGAGCCTCGCGTTCGTCACCCTCGGCGTCGCGCCTCGGGCGTTCCGCCACCCCGTCCTGGGCGAGGTCGGTCTCCGGATCATGTGGCTGGACCTGTAGCGGGTCTGACCGAGCCATGCGTGACACGCATGGCTCGACTGCAAAACCATCGCTGGTGGTCATGGCTAGCCCGGTCCTAGCTTGAAGTCATGTCCACTTTCTTCATCACAGGAGCCTCCCGGGGAATCGGACGAGAGCTGGTCGAGCAGGTGCTGGCGCGGGGACACCGCGTGGCTGCGACGTTGCGCGACCCGCGACGGCTGGACGACCTGGCCGAGCGGTACGGCGACAGGCTGTGGCGCCGTGCCCTCGACGTCACCGACACGGCGCGGGTCGAGGAGGTGCTGGGTGAGGCCTTCCGGGAGCACGGCCGGATCGACGTCGTGGTCTCCAACGCGGGCAGCGGTGTGTTCGGGGCGGCCGAGGACCTGACCGACGCGCAGGTCGAGGAGTCGATCGCCACCAACCTCACCGCGTCCGTCCAGCTCGCCCGGCGGGCCGTGCCGTTGCTGCGGGAGCAGGGCGGTGGGGTGTTCGTGCAGCTGTCCAGCATGGGCGGGCACATCACGTTCCCCGGTTTCGCGATCTACCACGCCACCAAGTGGGGTGTGGAGGGGTACTTCGAGGCGCTGGCGGCCGAGGTCGCGCCGTTCGGGATCAGCACGGTGCTGGTCGAGCCCGGCATGGTCAGGACGAGCTTCTACGAGGCGGCTCAACGGGTTCCGCTCAGCGAGCCGTACGTCGGCGGGCCCGCGGACACCCCGCCGCCCGCGCTGGAGTCGATGCCGGGGAGCCAGTCCGGGGTGGCCAACGCGATCATCGAGGCCGCGCTGTCCGACGCGCCGCCGTTGCGCCTGCTGCTCAACTCCGACGCCTACGAGCTGGTGACCGGTGCCGTGCGCGAGAGGCTCGCGGGGTTCGAGGGGCAGAAGGAGTCCGCCTTCACCGCGGACCACGAGGTGTGAGCGGATACTGGCTCGCATGTCGGAGATGACCTTGGCCGGGTTGCGCGTCGTCGTCGAGGTCGCGCGGCGGGGCTCGTTCACCGCCGCGGCCGACGTCCTCGGGTACACGCAGTCCGCGGTCTCCCGGCAGGTGGGCGCGGTGGAGACGGCGGTCGGCAGCCCGTTGTTCGAACGGTGGGCGCGCGGCGTGCGTCCCACGGCCGCCTGCGAGGCGCTGCTGCGGCACGCGGCGGGACCGTCGCGCCTGGAGGCCGCCGAGCTGAGGCGTTGGCGCTTGAAGGAAGCCCACCCCGCGCTGACCGTCCGGCTCGGTGAGGCGGGCAGCCCGGTGTTGCTGCGCAGGCTCCGCGCGGGGCGGATCGAGGTCGCGGTGATCGCGGTCGGCAACGGCCTGCCCGACTACGACCTCGCCGGGCTGCGGACCGAGTCCGTGCCCGGCGGGCGCGGGTTCGGTGTCGCGGTGGCGAACGGGCATTTGTTCGCCTCGCAGGCGGAGGTCGACGTGCGCGACCTCGCCGGGCAGGTGTGGATCGTTGGCGCCGGCCAGGAAGGCGATCCGCAGTTCGGTGCGTGGCCCACGTTGGCGGCGCCGGTGATCGGGCACGAGGCCCGCACCTGGCAGACCCGGCTCGGGCTGGTGGCCGCCGGGCTGGGCGTGTCCGTCCTGCCCGGACTGGCCGCCGACGTCGTCCCGCGTGGTGTCACGTGGGTTCCGGTCAACGACCCCGGCCTGGTCGAGCGGCGCCGGACGGTGGTCGTCACGGCCGAGGACCGCTCCCCCGCCGCCGACGCGTTCGTGCGGGCGGTGCGGGGCGAACAGGAACCGGTGCCGGCTCGCACTTCTGGGTAGTTCCTGGGAAAGCGGTGCCATGACCGCGGCCGATGGCGCCGGTTCTCCGGGTTCTCCCAGGAACTCCCAGAGGTCGGTCAGACGGCCTCGCCAGGCTCGGTGCCATGACGATGATCGACGTGCGGGGGCTGACCAAACGGTACGGCTCCGACACCGTGGTGGACGACCTCTCGTTCACCGTCGAGGCCGGGCAGGTGACCGGCTTCCTCGGCCCGAACGGGGCGGGCAAGTCCACGACCATGAAGGTGGTCCTCGGACTGGTGGCGCCGACCAGCGGCTCGGTGGCGGTCGGCGGGCGCCGCTACCGCGACCTGCCGGTGCCGCTGACCGAGGTGGGTGCGCTGCTCGACGCGGGCGCGGTGCACGGTGGCCGCAGGCGCGGGACCACCTGCTGGCGCTGGCGGTGAGCAACGGCCTGCCGCGGCGGCGGGTGGACGAGGTGCTCGCGCGCACCGGGCTGGAGGCCGTGGCGACCAAACGGGCGGGCGGGTTCTCGCTCGGCATGCGGCAACGGCTCGGGATCGCGGCGGCCCTGCTCGGCGACCCGCGGGTGCTGATCTTCGACGAGCCGGTCAACGGGCTCGACCCCGAAGGCATCCGGTGGATCCGCGACTTCATGAGGTCGCTCGCCCGGGAAGGGCGGGCGGTGCTGGTGTCGAGCCACCTCATGAGCGAGATGGCGCAGACCGCCGACCACCTGGTGGTGATCGGGCGGGGCAGGCTCATCGCCGACACGGGCATGGCGGAGTTCATGCGCGGCCGGGGCGAGGGGACGGTGCTCGTCCGCACCGCCGAGCCGGACGTGTTCGCGCTGCGGCTGACCGCGGCCGGGGCAACCGTGCGGGAGGGGGCCGACTCGGCGCTGGTCGTGTCCGGGCTGGCGAGCGTGGAGATCGGCAAGCTCGCCGCCTACCACGGCACCGTGCTGGGCGAGCTCACGCCGCAGGTCCCGTCGCTGGAGGACGCCTTCATGGAGCTGACCGCGGACAGCGTCGAGTACCACGGGGTGACGGCATGAGGTTCTTCGGCCATGCGTTGCACGCGGAGTGGGTAAAGCTGCGCAGCCTGCAGTCCACCTGGAACACGCTCGCCTGCCTGTTCGGGGTGGGGCTGGGCGTCACGTTCCTCGCCACGAGCAAGGTGGGTGAGCAGTACGGGAGCGCGTCGGCCGCCGAGAAGCTGGCGTGGGACCCGACCGAGCGCAGCCTGACCGCGTACCTGGTGGCCCAGCTGGTCATCGGCGTGCTCGGAACGCTCGTGGTGACCTCCGAGTACGCGACCGGGCTGGTGCGGACGTCGCTGACGGTCACTCCACGCCGGCACCGGCTGCTCGCGGCGAAGGTGGTGCTGGCCACCGCGGTCGCCGTGGTGGCGGGTCAGGCGCTGATGTTCGCCACCTTCCTCATCGGGCAGACGCTCTTCGCGGCCCAAGGGGTGCCGAGCGCGCGGCTCGGCGACCCCGGCGTGCTCTCGGCCGTCGTGGGCGGCGGGCTCTACCTGGCGGCGATCGCGTTGCTGGCGATCGGGCTCGGCACGATCATGCGCGCCACGGCGGGTGCGCTCACCACACTGGTGGGCATCGTGTTCCTGGTGCCGGGCCTGGCGGGGCTGTTCCCGTCGTGGGTCCAGGGCGTGTTCGACTACTGGCCGACGCAGGGGGCCGCGGCGGTGTTCGCGACGGTGCCGGACCCGGCCTACCCGGACCCGTGGCTGAACCTGGGCGGGATGTGCCTCGGGGTGGCGGCGGTGCTGGCTGCCGCGTTCGTCGTCTTCCAGCGCCGTGACGTGTGATGGCGGCGCGGGAGGTGGGGCGCGGCCTGGTGGCGCGGGAGGTGGGGCGCGGTCTGGTGGCGGCGGTCGCGCTGGTGCCATGGGCGGTACCGCGGTGGCCGGTTGTGGTTGCTCGACGTGGGTCGGTACGCCGACGTCGCCGGGTGGCGGCGGCGGTGGTCGCGATGGCGGTCGGCGGTTCGGTGGAGTTCGGCGCGGTGCCGGGCGGCGCTGCGACGGACGGTGGTGCGCTGGGCGGTGGTCTGCTCGGCGGTGATGTGCTGGCGTGGGGCCGGCGGTGGGTGCCGTTCGGGTTGCGGGGCGACGCGGACGTGGTGCCGTCGGGGTCGCTGGTCGGTGCGCTGGTGCTGGGGTTGCTGCGCCACCGGAGCCCAGCGGCATCCCCCGCCAGCCGCATCCCCGGCTGGCGCATCCAGCCGCCGACCGTGACCGGCGGCCGCTGGAGGACGCGTCGTTGCGAGGGCTGCTCGTGCGCGGAGCGGCGGCGGTCGTCGCCCTCCCCGCCGGCGTGGCCGCGGTCGCCGCCTTCGCGCAGGGCACCGCGAAGCCATCAGGTGGCGGCGGTTCGACGGGTGGTTTCTCCGGTGTCTGCGGACTCCCCTCGATCGGCCCTCTGGGCCGTGGCGGGTCCGTCGGCTCGCTCGGCGTCACGTTCTCCGCACCGGTCGGGCCGGTGGTGCTCGGTGCGGTCGGCTTCACCCTCGCGGTGGTCGGCGCGTGCTGGTTGGCAGCCCGGTTCCGGCTCGCCCTGCGCGGTCCGTTGTGGACGGTCGCCGGGCTGGCCGCGGTGGGCCTGGTCGCGGCGCTCGTGGTAGGCGATCCGGCAGTGGCGGGCGGTGGCCTGCTGCTGTTCCCGACGGTCGTGTTCGGGGCGGTGCTGCTCGGGTTCGGACTGCCGTGGACGCTCCACGCGGACGGCGCGCTCGCGTGCGCCCTCGACGGTGTCACGCCGCCCTCGCCGGTGGGCCTGACGTGGTGGTGGCACTGCTGCTCCTGTTCGGCCTCGCGGCGCGCGGGCGGGGTGGCCGGCCGGTGCGCCAGGTGCTGTTGGTGGGTGCGGGAACGGGTGCGGCGCTCGGGTTGCTGGCGTGGTGGGTGTCGCGGATGTCGGTGCGGCTCGGTGTGGAGGCGTTCGGGTTCTCGCTGACGGTGCTGGACGTGTCGGCCGCGGTGCACCCGGTGGCCGCGGTGGCGGTGGGGTGCGCGGGTGGTCTGCTGGCCGGCGGGCTTCTCAGGTTGGTCTCCGTATGGTTGCCGGCGTGGAAGAACCGGGTCGGGTGACGACGCTGCTGGTGGTCGACGACGAGGCCACGGTCCGCGAGCTGTTGTCGGCGACGCTGCGCTTCGCGGGGTTCCGGGTGACGTCCGCGACGACCGGGGCCGAGGCGGTGGCGGCTGCCGCCGAGGAGCCGCCGGACCTGGTGCTGCTCCGCAGGGGCGGCGCGGGCCGGTGCCCGTGCTGTTCCTCACCGCGCGGGACCGCAAGGCGGACAAGGTGACCGGGCTGTCACTGGGGGCCGACGACTACGTGACCAAGCCGTTCGACCTGGAGGAGCTGATCGCGCGGATCCGGGCGGTCCTGCGGCGCACCTCCGGGCACCTGGAGGGCGTGCTGACCGCGGGTCCGCTCGTGCTGGACCCGGGGGGCCACCACGTGACCAGGGACGGCGAGCCGGTCCGCGTCTCCCCCACCGAGTTCCGGTTGCTGCGGTACCTGATGGAGAACGCCGGGCGGGTGGTGTCCAAGGCGCAGATCCTCGACCGGGTGTGGCGCTACGACTTCGGCGGCGACGCGGGCATCGTGGACACCTACATCTCGTACCTGCGGCGCAAGGTCGACGTCGGGGAACCCAAGCTGATCCACACCGTGCACGGCGTCGGGTACGTGCTGCGGGAACCCGCGTGCTGAGCCGGCTCTCGCTGCGCACCAGGCTGCTGCTGCTCACCGCGGGCCTGTTGCTCGCGGGGCTGGGCCTGGTCGGCGCGGTGGTGTCCGACCAGCTGGAGCGCTACCAGCTGGACCGGGTCGACGGCCAGCTGCACTCGCTCGGCGAGATCCTCTCGCGGGTGCCCGCCACGGGACCGCTCGACGCCGCGGGTTCCAGCCCGCGCGCCGACCTCCTCGACCCGGCGCTGCGCCTGATCGGCGCACCGTATCTGGTGTACCTGGACGAGGACGGCGCCGTGGTGGGCGATCTGCGGGCCAGCCGGGTGGACGGCGCGGTCCTGCCCGGGCCGGGCGAGCTGCGCACGGTGCCGACGGCGAACCCGTCGTGCTGCGGGCCGCGGACGGTTCGCGCTGGCGTGCCCGGCCGGCCGACCACCGGGTGGGACGGGACGGTCGTCGTCGCGGCGTCTCTGGATGCCGACGCCACCACCGCCCGGCTCCGCACGACGAGCCTGGTGAGTGGGCGGTGCTGGCGTTGCTGACGGCGGTCGGCTGGTTCGCGCTGGGGCGGGGACTGCGGCCGTTGCGCCGGATCGAGCACACCGCCGCGGCCATCGCCGACGGGGACCTGACCCGGCGGGTGCCCGTGCTCGCGCCGCCCAGCACCGAGGTCGGGCACCTGGCGACCTCGCTCAACACCATGCTGGGCCAGCTGGAACAGGCGTTCGCCGACCGGGCGGCGGCCCAGGCGCGGATGCGGACGTTCCTCGCGGACGTGAGCCACGAGCTGCGCACGCCGTTGTTCGGCATCAAGGGCTCGACCGAGCTGTACCGGATGGGCGGCATGCCGGACCGGTCCGATGTGGACGAAGCCATGGCCCGCATCGACCGCGAGGCCACCCGGCTCACCAGCCTCACCGAGGACCTGCTCCTGCTGGCCCGGCTGGACGAGGCACCGCGGGCGCAGCTGGACGCCACCCCGATGGACCTGCGCACGCTGGCGGGCGACGCCCGGCACGACCTGCTCGCGCTGGACCCGTCCCGGCCGGTCGAGCTCACCGGGCCCGGAGGGAGCGGACCGCCCGGCCCCGCTCCCGTGCACGCCGACGAGGACAGCCTGCGCCAGGTCGTGACGAACCTGATCGGCAACGCCGCCACCTACACCCCGGCTGGCAGCCCCGTGCGCATCGGCGTGGGCACGGCGAACGGCCGCGCCGTGCTCGAGGTGGCCGACCGGGGTCCCGGGTTGGCCGCCCACCAGGCGGAGCGCGTGTTCGACCGGTTCTACCGCGCCGACCACTCACGCCACCGTGCGGGCGGCGCGAACGCCGGGCTGGGACTGGCGATCGCGCGCGCCCTGGCCCGTGCCCACGACGGTGACGTCGAGCTCGACACGGTCCTGGGCGAGGGCGCGTGTTTCCGCCTCACCCTGCCGGTGAGCTCGTTCAGGGAAGGGTGACCAGCACGCGACCTCGACCGCCGGCGTCGACCCGTTCGTGCGCCGCGGCGATCTCGGCGAGCGGGAAGAGCTGTCCGATGTGGACTCTCACCGCACCTGCGGCCGCCGCTGCGGTGAGGTCACGGGCGGCGGCTCGTTTCGCGGCGGGCGGGAAGTCGTCGCTGCCGAACAGGCGCACGGTCACGTTGGCGAACAACAACGGCCAGAACGGCAGTTCGGTGCGGTCGGTCCGGGTGCCGTAGGCGGCGATGACGCCGTCGTCCGCGATCACGGCGGTGTCCAGGTCCGCGTTGTCCGACAGGGACACTTCGATGATCCGGTGCACACCATTCGGTGCGTGGGCCCGGATCTCCGCCGCGCTCCCGGGATGGTCGAGGGCGACCGCGTGCGCCACGACCTCGGGGTCGACGAGGTCGAGGTCGCTCGTCCTGGTCACCGTGCCGAGGACCGTCGCGCCGGCCCAGCGCGCGAGCTGCGCGGCGAGCGACCCGACACCGCCGAGAACGCCGTGCACCAGGACGGTCCGGCCGTCGACCGGGCCGTCGGCGAACACCGTGCGGTGCGCGGTGATCCCCGGGATGCCGAGGCTCGCCGCCAGCTCGTCCGGCACGTGGTCCGGCAGCGGCAACGCCAGGTGCTCGGGCACCACGACGTACTGCGCGGCCGTCCCGAACGCCCGGTAGGACTGCGCGCCGTACACCCACACGCGCTGCCCGACTCGGTCGCGGTTCATCCCCTCCCCGACGGCGTCGACCACACCCGCGGCGTCGCTGTGCGGGATCACCCGCGGAAACGGCATCGAGGAACCCAGCCAGCCCCGCCGTTTCTTCGTGTCGCCGGGGTTCACCCCGGACAGCCGCACCGCGACCCGCACCTCACCGGGACGGGGCTCGGGATCGGGCAGCTCCCCGACCCGCAGGACCTCAGCGGCCGCCCCGTGCCGGTCGTACCAGGACGCGAACATCGTGCTCCTCCCGAACGCGTGGTCGCCGCGGTGTCAGGCCGTCGGTCCGGCGAGCCGCCAGCCGCTCTGCCAGCTCCAGCCGTGGCGCGCGTTGAGGGTGATGTTGAGGAACGCGAGCTCCTCCAGCGACCGGGCCATCCGCAGCCCGCCCGCGTCGACCGGCCGGAAGCCCAGCGAGGACAGCAGCTCCGCCACGACCTGCTTCGCCGCCTCGTCATCGCCCGCGTAGTAACCGTCGAGCGGGCTGCCGTCCTCGGTGGCGTTGCCCAGCCGGGAGGCGAGGACCGTGTTGACCGCCTTGACCAGCTTCACCCGCGGCGCGGCGGCGGCCAGGTGCTCGGCGTGGCTGGTGCCCGCGGTGGTCAGGTCGCTGAAGCTCTCGTTGAGCGGGTTCGTGGCGTCCACGACGACCGCGCCGGTGTCCTCGATCTCGGCCAGCACGTCGGCCGCGACCCCGGCGGGCACGGCCAGCACGACCACGTCCGCTGCCTTCGCCGCGTCTGCTGTGCTCGCCGCGGTGCCGCCGACCCGCTCGGCCAGCCTGACCGCGTTCTCCTCGTGGGCGGCGGAGATGGTGACCTGGTGCCCCGCGGCGACGGCAGCCCCGGCGAGTCCCGAACCGACGTTGCCCGCTCCGATGATCGCGACCCTCATGACAGCCTCCAAATAGTTCAATCTTGAACTTTCTGGGATGAAGGCTAGGAGCGAAAGGTTCAAGCGTCAAGTAAATTGGTGGTGTGACCCAGGACTCGGAGGAGCCGCGCTGGCTGACCGCCTCGCAACGACTGGCGTGGCTCGACATGGTGCGTGTGCTGACCAGACTGCCCGCGACGCTGGAGGCGCAGCTGGAACGCGACGCCGGGCTGACGTTCTTCGAGTACCACGTGCTGTCGATGCTGTCGGAGATCCCGAGCCACACGCTGCGGCTGAGCCGACTCGCCCAGCTGACCAGCTCGTCGCTGTCGCGGTTGTCGAACGTCGTGAAGCGGCTGGAGGGGCGTGGTCTGCTGGCGCGCGAGCCCGACCCGCACGACCGCCGGGCGAGCTGCGCGGTGCTGACCGAGGCGGGGATGGCGGCCGTCGAGCGGGCGGCCCCCGGACACGTCGCCGTGGTGCGCGAGCTGGTGGTGGATCCGTTGGAAGCGGAGCAGCTGAGCCAGTTGCACGCGGCCCACGAGCGGATTCTGAGCCGGCTCGACCCGGCTTCCTCGACCCGGCCGGAGTGGCTGGAGGGCTGAGCAGGGGTGGCGGGTGTGTCGCGGTGCCGTGAGGTCGTGGCACCGGGACACACCCGCGGACGATGAAACGCTAGCTACCAGCCGGAGTTGCCGGTGCCGCGCTGCACGGAGTACCGGTTCTCGTCGTTCACCATGCCCAGGCTGCCGCTGCCCTTCACCCCCGTCACGGTCACCCGGTCGAACCGACCGGTGCCGGTCACCAGGTTGAAGTGCAGGCCGTGGGAGCCGGCGTTGGACACCGGGACGCCCTTGTCGTCGGTGAACGCGTCGGTCGCGCCGCCGGTCCCGTTGACCTGGACGTTGTCGACGGTCAGGTTGGTGATCGCCTTGTTCCAGCTGAACAACACGCCGTGGTAGCTCGCGTCGGTGATCTCCAGGTCCCTCAGCACCACGGCGCCGGTGATGTCGGACTTCTCGGCGAACAGCCAGACGGCGCCGGTGTGGGTGTTCCAGTCCCAGTTGCGGGTGCCGGCGCGGGTGAGGGTGGTGCGCTGGACGGTCGTGGTGCCGCCGAACGGTTTGGCGTCGTGCCAGCTGGAGACCATGACGCCGGCGCCGTTGAACACCGTGTCGGTGACCAGCGAGTCCTCGATGCGGTTGTCGGTGCCGCCGTAGATCGCGGCGCCGTTGGCGAGGATCGGCAGGGAGATGGTGTTGAACGCGAACACGCTGCGGCTGACGGCGCTGTTGGGGTTCCACGACCACATCGCCATGCCGTCGTCGCCGGTGTTGCGGAAGGTGCTCTGCTCGACGCGGACATTGGTGGTGGGGCCGTTGTTGCCGTTGACGTTGAGGCCGTCGGCCATGGTGTTGCGGACCCGCAGGCCCGCCGCGTAGAAGCCGTCGGCCTGTTTGAGCCACAGGCCGGTCTTGGCGTGGTTGGTGGCCACGTTGAAGATCGTCGCCCCCGAACCGGACTCGACCTCGACGAACGAGTCGGAGTTCGGGGCGTCGTCGGGGTCGCGGGTGGTGACGTCGCCGTCGAAGGTGAGGTCGGCGATGGTGGTGCCGGCGCCGGTGATGGCGAAGCCGCCGCGGCGGTTGGCGCCGTTGAGGACCGTGTGCCAGATGCCGGCGCCGCGGACGTCGACGCCGCTGACGTTCACGATGCTGTTCAGGTTGTACTGGCCCGCGGGGAGCCACACGCCCTTGGCCGCGGTGCCCTGAGCGGCGGCGACGGCCGCGCGGAGGCCGGTGCTGTCGTCGGCGCCGTCACCGGGGTTGGCGCCGTGGGTGCGGGCGTCGACGTACCCCGAGGGCGCGGTGGTCGCGGTGGCGACCTCGGCGTCGAGGAGGTCGACGGTGATGTACGCGCTCGCGCCGGTGTCCTTGGCCAGGCGGATCACGGTGCCCGCGGGGTAGGTCTGCGGGAGCAGGAGGCGGGCGTCGTCGAAGTAACGGTGCGGGCGGGCGCCTCCTGGGCCCTCCGCGAACGGGTAGGCGCCGTACATCCAGCTGTACCTGGAGGTCAGCGGCAGGTCACCCACCTTGCTGCCGTTCGCGTAGACCGCCAGCGGCGCGGTGGTGCCGTCGGGGGTGCTCGCGCGGACGGTGAGGGCGTTGGCGGGCTTGGTGAGGGTGATCTGCACGTGCTGGCCGGTGCCGGTGAGCTTGACGGCGCTGCGCCCGGAAGCCTCGGCGGCCTCGGTGGTGTACTGGCGGGCCGGGCTGAGCCTGGTGCCGGTGGTGGTCGCGGCTTCGGCTTCGTAGGTGGTGAACGGGACGGTGGCGCCGCGGGCGGCCAGGGCGGTCGAGCCGGTCACGGCGATGTTGTCGAGCTGGACGCCGGTCGCGTTCTGGTAGCCGATGATGTTCAGGCCCGCCCGCAGCGAGGCGGTGTGGGTGGTGGTCCGCCAGCCGCTGCCGCCGGTCAACGAGAGCGGTGTGCCCTTGACGCCGTTGACGTACGGGGTGATGGTGCCGGAAGCGGATGCGGTGTACCGCAACGTGATCGTGGCGGTGCCGGCGGCGGTCTGGTTGACCGTCCGGATGACCCGCGCACTCGTGCCGGGCAGCGACACCGCGCCGGTACCGGTCGCGCCCGCCGTGGTGGCCGGGACGGCGCCGCCGCCGAGAAAGCCGGTCTCCAGCTCGACGGTCCCCCCGGGGGTGGGCTCGGTGGTGTCCGGGGAGAGGGCGACGCTGTCCAGGTTGACGTTGCCGTTGTCGTTGCCGCCGAAGGAGATCACGACGGTGTTGGCACCCGCGGCGGTGGTGACCGGGACGGTCGCGGTGCCCCACCCGGCCCAGGACGCGGTCGCGGGCAGCGAGACCTGCTGGGCCGTGCCGTTCACCGTCGCGGTCATCGTGCGCGGCGAGCCGGTGCCGTTGGCGTAGCGCAGGGTCAGGCTCGCGCGGGTGGCGGTGCTGGAGATCGTGAACGTCGCCGCCGCGCCCCGGTTGGCATCGACGAAACCGCCGACGTAGCCGCTGCCGGTGTGCCCGGCGTGCTCCGACTCCACTCGCGCGCCGCCGGAGAGCGTGCCGGTCTCGGCCTCCACGACCCCCGCGGCGGGGGTCACCGGCTCGACCGACAGGCTGTCGACGTTGACGTTCCCGTTGTCGCCGCTGCCGTAGGACACCGCGAGGGTGTTGGCGCCGGCGTTCAGGGTGACGTCCTGGCTCACCGTGCCCCACGACGCCCAGCCCGCGGTGGCCGGGAGGGAGAGCTGCCGGGTGCCGCCGTTGACGGCCAGGGTGAGGGTGCGGGTGCTGCCGGTTCCGTTGGCGTAACGCAGGACCAGCCGGTTCGCGCCCGCCGTCGACCCGCTCGTGGTGACGGTGACCGCGGCCGCACCGCGGTGGGCGTCGGTGAACCCGCCGACGTAGCCGGAACCGGTGTACCCGGCGTGCTCGGTCTCGGCCCGTGCGCCGCCGGACAGCGCGGCCGACTCGGCCTGGTAGGTGGTGGGCGCAGCCGACACAGCGGCGACTCCGCTCGCCACGAGGGCAGCAGCCAGTACCGCGACTTTGAGAGCCGCGGGGAGTTTCTTCAACATCGTTGTTGTTCTCCAGGGCGAAATGGGGACAGGGCTCAGCCTTTGACGGCTCCTTCGAGCGCGCCGCTCTGCAGGAACAGCCGTTGGAACACCAGGAACAGCGCCACCGGGATCACCGACGAGATGGCGAGCGCGGCGAGGAACACGTCGAGCTCGACGTAGCGCTGCAACGCGGGCAACCGCACCGACAGCGGCTGCACCGCCAGGTCGGGCAGCACCAGCAGCGGCCAGAGGAAGTCCTTCCAGCTGGCCACGACGGCGAACACCGACACCACACCCAGGATCGGGCGCGACAGCGGCAGGACGACCGACCAGAACACCCGCACCGGTCCGGCGCCGTCGACCCGTGCGGCCTCCAGCACCTCGCGCGGCAGGTTCGCGAAGAACCGTTGCACCAGCACGACGTTGAACGCGCTGGCACCGGCGGGCAGCCACACCGCCCAGAACGTGTTGATCATCCCGGTGCGCACGACCGTCAGGTACAGCGGCACCAGCAGCACGATCGCCGGGACGAACAGCGTGCCGAGCACCACGGCGGTGACCAGCGGCCCGTAGCGCGGCCGCAGGACCGCCAGCGCGTAGCCGGCCGTGGTGGCCACGACGAGCTGCACCAGCCACGACCCGGCGGCGATCACCACGGTGTTCAGGAAGTACCTGTCGATCTCGACCCTGGTCCAGGCGGTGGCCAGGTTGGCCAGGTCGAGGCCGCCCGGGAAGAGCGCCAGCGGCGTCCGCAGGGTGTCCTGGGTGGGCGTGACCGCGGCCTTCGCGAGCCACAGCACCGGCCCGAGCCCGGTGAGCAGCAACGCTCCCAGCAGCAGGCCCTGCACCGCGCGCAACGTCCGGCGGATCGCCGGGGTCGCCCGTTCCGCCGGGGAGATCAGCCCGCGCTTCACGACGCGCTCCAAGACCGGGTCACGCGCAGGTAGATCGTCGAGAGCACGGCCAGGACGGCGGCGAGCATGATGCTCAACGCGGTCGCTGCGCCGTAGTCACCGCCGAGGCTGCTGGCGAAGGCGTAGTCGTAGATCAGCAACAGGACCGTCATCGTCGAGTTCGCCGGACCACCGCCGGTGAACAGGAACGGTTCGAGGAACACCTGCGCGGTGCCGATGATCTGCAGGATGAACGTCACCAGCAGCACACCCCGCAGCCGCGGCAGCGTGACGTGCCAGACCTTGCGCCAGATGCCGGCGCCATCGATCTCGGCGGCCTCGTACTGCTCGACGGGCACCCCGGCCAGCGCCGCCAGATAGATGATCACCGTGCCGCCCGCCGCCGCCCAGGTCGCCTCCAGCACCAGCGCCGGCATGGCGCTGGCGGGGTTCTGCAGCCACTGCCACGGTCCCAGGCCGACCCAGCCGAGCACGGTGTTGAACACCCCGGACGGGCTCGCGTCGTAGAAGAACTTCCACAGCAGCACGGCGACCACCGGCGGCACCACCACGGGCAGGTAGGCCAGCGCGCTGAACAGCCCGCGCCGGGCCCGGACCTCGCTGATCAGCACGGCGGCGACCAGCGGGACCGGATAGCCGAACACCAGTGCCAGCACCGCGAACCACAGCGTGTTGCCGACCGCCGTCCACAACAGAGGGTCGTTGAGCACCTGCGCGAAGTTGTCCAGGCCGACGAACGTGACCGGGCCGACGAGGTTCGTGCGCTGGAAGCTCATCACGACCGACTGCACGATCGGTGCCCAGGAGAACACCCCGAAGACCACCAGCAGCGGCAGCAGGAACAGCAGGCTGGTCAGCCCGCCGCGGCGGACCCAGGTGACCGGCGTGCACCGGCGTCGTGGTGCCTGTGGCGGCGGTGGTGGGACAACCGCTGCCACAGGAGCTTCGGACTGGAGGACCACCGCTCAGCCCCGGCCGATCGTGCTCTGCACGTCGGTGTCGGCCGCCTTGAGCAACGCGGCGATGTCCGTGCCGCGTTCGGTGAGCAGCTTCTGCACCGTCGTGTCCAGGATCTTGTAGACCTCCTGAGTGGACTTGGTGGGCTCGGTGACCAGCGGCTGGTCGAACATCTTGTCGGTGTAGGGCTTCATCTGCGCCAGCGGCACGTTGACGTACTGCTTGACCCACTCCTGCTGCTTGTCGTAGGTGGCGCGGTCCACCACCGGCAACGCCGGCACACCAACGGGTTGCTTCGTCTCGGCGAGGGTCTTCGCGTCGGCGACGGCGGCGTCCTGGTCGGTCAGCTTGCCCATGTAGTAGAAGTCGATCCACTTCACGGCGGCGTCCTTGCCGCGTTCGCCCGCGTTCGGGCTGACGACGGCGAGCGTGCCGCCACCGAGCACACCGGCCTCGGGCTTGGCGGCCAGCGGGAGCGCGGCGACGCCGTAGTCGGCGGGCTTGAGGCCGTTCTGGGTGACCAGGTTGCCGTAGTTGCCACCGCCGGAGACGTACATGCCGATGCGGCCGGCGGCGAAGTCCTGGTTGATGCCCGCCCAGTCGTAGAGGAAGTTCGCGCCCATGGAGTTGTCGTCCCACCGCATGGCGCGCAACGTGGAGAGGACCTCGGTCATCTCCGGGGTGTCGATGGTGGCCTCGGCGGTGTCACCGGTCAGCTTCTCGGTGCGCCCGCCGAACGCGTAGTCGAGCGTGGTGAGGATCCACCCGCCGGTGTTGCCCTGGGTCATCTGCGCGTACCCGGCCTGGCCGGTGCGCTCGGCGATCTGCTTGGCGGCGGTGCGCACCTCGGCCCACGTCGTCGGCGGCTTGTCCGGGTCGAGCCCGGCCTGGGTGAACAGCGTGCGGTTGTAGTGCAGGGCCTGGCCGTAGGCGGCGATCGGGACCGCCCACTGCTTGCCGTCGGCGGCCTGGCCCGCCTTGGCGATGGCCGGGTTGAGCGCCCCGGCGTAGGGCAGGGTGGCGACCTGGCCGCTGATGTCGGCGATCTGGCGGCGTTCGATGAGGCCGCGGCCGTCGGTGAACGGCACGGTCAGCACGTCCGGCACGGTGCCGCCGGCGAGCTGCGCGGTGAACGTCGCCGCCGTCCAGGTGTACTCCTGGGGCTTCACGTCGATGTCGGAGTGGGCCTGCTCGAACTGGGCGACACGGGCGTTGAACGCCTCGACCGCCTTGCCGTCCAGCCCGGCGTCCATGGCGACGGTGAGGACGACCTTGCCCTCGGCGTTGAGCTCGTCGTCGGGGGTGGACGCGCAGGCGGTGAGCGCGAGTGGCAGCGCGAGTGGCAGCGCGAGGGCGGCGAAGACTCTGGAACGGTGGGACATCATTGTCTCTCCAGGGGAACTACACGCGCAGCCAGGCGGCGGCGTCGGTGGGCAGGCAGGCCCCGGCAGACGGGGCGGTGGCAGGCAGCCCGGCGGCGGTCGCGGGCAGGGCGGTGGCGGTGGCAGGCGCGGTGCCGGTGAGCGGGGCGCTGGTCAGCAGGATCTCCTCGTGGGGCGGCAGCGGGAGCGGGTCCGGTCCGAAGTGGACCACGCACACCACGTCGTCACGGCGGAAGGCGATCGTGTCGGGGCCGAGGTCGATCCAGTCGAACGACTCCCCGCTCAGACCCGGTTCGGCGCGGCGCAGAGCGAGTGCGGACCGGTACAGCGACAGCATCGACGCGGGGTCGTCGTGCTGCGCCTCCACCGACCGGTTGCCCCAGCCCGCCGGTTGGGGCAGCCACGTGGGCTGCCCGTCCTCCGGCCCGAACCCGTGCGAGCGGCCATTCCGAGTCCACGGCAGCGGCACCCGGCACCCGTCACGTCCGGGGTCGACGCCTTCTGACCGGAAGTGCATCGGGTCCTGCAGCACCTCCAGCGGCAGGTCCTCGACCTCGGGCAACCCCAGCTCGTCGCCCTGGTAGACGTACAGCGCGCCGGGCAGCGCCGCCGTCAGCAACGCCGCCGCCCGCGCCCGCCGCTCCCCCAGCTCCAGGTCGGTGGGCACGCCGAACTGCTTGGCCAGGAACGAGAACGACGTCTCGGCACGCCCGTAGCGGGTCACCGGGCGGGTGACGTCGTGGTTGGACAGCACCCAGGTGGCGGGCGCGCCGACCGGGGCGTGTGCGTCCACGGTGGACGTGATGGAGTCGCGCAGCTCCTTGGCGTCCCAGGGCCGGCCCATGAAGTCGAAGTTGAACGCCGAGTGCATCTCGTCGGGGCGCAGGTAGCGGGCGAAGCGCTTCTGGTCGTCCAGCCACACCTCGCCGACCAGCACCCGCGGCTCGGCGTAGGAGTCGGCCACGGCACGCCACGAGCGGTAGATGTCGTGCAGCTCGTCGCGGTCGACGAACGGGTGCTCGCCGGCGGCGTAGGTCTCCGGCACCTCGGGCAGCGCGGGGTCCTTGACCGGCATGGACGCCGAGTCGACCCGGATGCCCGCCACACCGCGGTCGAACCAGAACCGCAGCACGTCCTCGTGCTCGCGCCGCACGTCGGGGTGGTTCCAGTTGAGGTCGGGCTGCTCGGGCGCGAACAGGTGCAGGTACCACTGCCCGTCGGGCACGCGGGTCCAGGTGCCGCCCGCGAAGCTCGACCGCCAGTTCGTCGGGGGCAGCTCGCCGTGCTCACCGAGACCCTCGCGGAACCAGAACCGTTCGCGCTCGGGCGATCCGGGACCGGCGGCCAGCGCGGCCTGGAACCAGGCGTGGTCGCTGGAGACGTGGTTGGGCACCACGTCGACGATCGTGCGGATGCCCAACGCCGCCGCATCGGCGATGAGCGCCTCCGCGTCGGCCAGCGTGCCGAAGGCGGGGTCGATCCTGCGGTAGTCGGCGACGTCGTAGCCGCCGTCGGCCATCGGCGAGAGGTACCAGGGGGTGAACCAGATGGCGTCGACCCCGAGGTCGCGCAGGTGGCCGAGGCGGGCGCGCACCCCGGCGAGGTCGCCGGCGCCGTCGCCGTTCGCGAAGCTGCGCGGGTAGACCTGGTAGATCACCGCGGTGCGCCACCAGGGCGGCGGGTCCGTCGTCACGGTGCGAATCCCCTCGTTCGATTTTCGGCGCGCGACAGCTCGCCGATCACTGCAGATCAAGTTAGGTATAGCGCTAAATCTGCGTGGTGTGGAAAGCTAGCCTGCGGCACAGACGGTGTCAACGACGGAAATCAGAGGGGCAGCTCTTGCGAGTCACCTTGAAGGACATCGCGGAGGCGGCCGGCGTCAGCACGATGACCGTGTCCAACGTGATCAACGGCAAGAGCGCGCGGGTCTCTGCGGAGACCGTCGAGCGGGTCCGCCGGATCATCGACGAACGCGGCTACGTGCCCAGCGCGTCGGCCCGCAGCCTCGCCGCCAACCAGTCCCGGCTGGTCGGCCTGCTGGTGCCCGCGGCCACCGAGGACAGCCTGGCGATCAGCCCGCACAACATCGCGATCATCGGCCAGATCGAGCGCAGGCTCCGCAAGCGCGGATACCACCTGCTGCTGCGCGGCGTCTCCGACACCTCGGAGATCGGCGAGGCGCTGCGCTCGTGGAGCCTCGACGGCGCGGTGCTGCTGGGCTTCCTGGACGAGGAGGTCACCGGCCTGCGCCGGCGCGTCATCGGCGCCACCCCGGTGCTCGCCGTCGACAGCTACTCCGCCAACCCGCTCACCACGGGCGTGCGCTCCGACGACTTCACCGGCGCCCGCCTGGCGGCTGCGCACCTGCTCTCGCTGGGCCACCGCAGGATCGTGTTCGCGGGTCCGTCGTTCACCGACGTCGGTGTCGTGCACGAGCGCTTCCTGGGTTTCCAGAAGGCTTTCGAGGAATCCGGGTTGTCCACTGCGGACTGTCCGGTCGAGACGCTGAACACGACGCACGAGAACGGCGTCGCACTGGGCAGGCGCCTGCTCGACGCCCACCCGGACGCGACCGCCGTGTTCGCCACGGCGGACATCCTGGCGATCGGCATCATCGAGGGCATGCTGGAGGCCGGGGTCGGCGTGCCGGACCGGGTGTCGGTGGTCGGCTTCGACGACCTGGACATCAGCGCGTACATCACGCCGAAGCTGACGACCATCGCACAGGACATCGTGGGCAAGGCGACCCACGCGGTGGACCGGTTGCTCGCGCTGGTCGAGGGCGGCGAACGGCCGGCGGACCCGCTGGTGCTGGACGTGCGGCTGGTGACCCGCAACTCGACGGCACCGCCGCGTTAGCAGCGGACCTGGAACCCGGAGCACCGGCCGATCGCGCTCCGAGCACGCAAAGCCGATCCGGTGCCGGGCCGAGTCCCGGTCGTGATCACCACCACGCAGGCTCAGGCCATGCGAGCTGGGGGTTTCCTGCGCTGGGTGGCGCATCCGGTCACGATCGCGGCCACCGCGGTCCTGCTGGTCAACGACCACGTGCTCAAACAGGCGTGGCCGGGGCTCGTGACCGGCAAGCTCAGCGACTTCGCCGGTCTGGTGGTCGCGCCGGCGGTGCTGGCGCTGCTGTTCCCGGTGGGACGGCACGCGGCGGCCGTCGCGGTCGCGCTGACCGGGGCCGGGTTCGCGTGGGTCAAGACGACCGGTGCGGGCGCCGAGGTCGCGTCGGCGTGGTCGGTGGTCAACGGGCCTCCGTCGTCCTGGCCGATCCGGCCGACCTCGTCGCGTGCCGCGGGCTCGCCTGGTGGACCTGGCGCGGGCGCGGCCGCTCCCCGTTGCCGGACGGCCTGGCCCACCGGGTGCGGCTGGTCGTGTCGCTGCCGTTCGCGGTGCTGGCGGTCGCCGCCACCTCGGCGCCGCACGTCTCATTGCCGGCGGTCGAGTCGGTCCGGGCCGGCGACGGCGGCCAGGTGGTGATCGGCGTGGACGAACGGTTCTTCAGCTCTCCCACCGGCGTCGGCGACTGGACGCCCCTGGCTCAAGCACCGTCGGAACGCCGGCCGCAGCTCGAAGCCTGCGTGCCGGGTGCCATCACGCAGTGCTACCGCGTGCACGGCGGCGGCGAGCTCAGCTACGACGAGGAGCCACCGCGCGGTGGCCGGTTGCTCGGTGTCGACGAGACCACCGACGGCGGGCAGACCTGGCGCACGGTCTGGGAGGTGCCCGCCGCCCGGTGGGAGTTCGTCGAACGGCGGCACCTCATCCCGAGCGGCGTCGACCGCAGCTCCAAGATCGCGAGCGTGGACGTCCTGGTCCGGGCGGCGCCGGGCGGGCACGAGGTGTTCGTGGCCAACGGTGCGGAGGGCATGGCGGTCCGCGGCACCGACGGCGCTTGGCGCAGCGTGCCGGTCGTGGTCGCCGGGTTGGACATCCGCCCCACCCCGCTCACCGGGTTCGGTCAGGTGATCGGTGACCACCTGGTCCAGGCCGGGCTGGTCGTCGTGCTCGCCCTGCTGGTCGGCATGGCCGTCGCGGTCGGCCGGGCGCGGGCCCGGCCGAAGGTGCTGCTGCCGTTCGCCGTGCTGCCCGCGTCGGCACTCGTCGTCGGCGGCTGGGTGGGGTTCTTCTTCGCCACGGCCGACGAGACCGGCCCTGGCCTGGTCTACGCGCTGTGCCTGACCGGTGTCGCCGTCGGCCTCACCCTCGTCCAGGCGACGGTTCCACGGCCACGCGCGGCGGTGGTGGCCGCAGCCGCCGTCCTCGCCGGGCTCGCGCACCTCGGACCGGTGCTCGGCTGGACGGTCGGCCGACCGGCCGGGCTCGACTTCGCCACCGACCTCGGGCTGGCGTTGGCGCTGGGGTGCTCCTTCGTGGTCTTCGCCGCCGGGTGGTGGGCCGGTTCCACGCCCCGGACGGCCGACCGGACGTGATCACGGTCAGGGCGCTTCGAACACGGTCAGGGCGCTTCGAACACGGTCAGCTTCGTCGCGGCCGGTCTGCGCACACGTTGCCGTGGCACGGTTTTCTCGCACGTGCAGCCCGGCGGCTCGGAGCACACCATGATCGGCCCGGCCGTCGACTCGATCACCAGGGTCCCGTCGGCGCGGGTGGTCACGACGACCGTCGCGGTCTGCGGGGCGGACGCCGTGGTGTGGGCGGCGTGGTCCTTGGTCCGCCAGTGGAACGCGGTGGCACCCACCAGGCTGAAGGCCAGCAGCCACACCAGGCCGAGCAGGGCGTGGCCGACGGCGCCCTCGTCGGTGAACCCGGCGACCGCGGCCGCCTGCATCGAACCGTAGGTCGGCAGCAGGCGGACCGGGCCGAGGTCGGCCGACGGGTTGATGATGGGGTTCTGCACCATCACGTCGACCAGGCTCACCATGATGATGACGAACATGCCGGCCAGCTCGGTCGACAGCGCCAGGCCGAGGACCATGCCGAGCCCGCCGTAGGTGAGCGCGCTGGTGAAGAGGCTGAACCCGATGAGCGCGACCTGGCGCGGCTCCCAGAACAGGTCCATGACGACCGTGGCGTAGAGCGCGGTCACCACGGCCATGAGGACCAGCGCCACGAGCTTGGCGACCAGCATGCACGACCTCGGGTGGCCGGCCAGGACGAGCCGCTGGTCGAAGTCGCTGGAGCGCCGCACGGACGCGAACTGCATGAAGCCGATGATCAGGGTGACCGCGTTGATGGCGCCCGAGATCATGGCCAGCTCGTTGGCGTCGACCCGCATCGCGTGACCGAGCACCTGGGAGTGGAACTCGACGGTGTTGTTGGGGATGACGGCGTGGACGATGCCGAGCCAGAGCGGGATGAAGCACACCACCAGGCCGAGCGCGAGGTGGTTGCGGGTGTGCTGGGTGATCTCGAAGCCGGCGGCCTTGAGCAGCTTCGCCCACCACGTGGTGCGCCCGTCGAGGGAGCTCCTCACCGCGCGCAGGTCGGCGAGCAGAGCGGAGGGCGGCTTCACGACGTGACCTTCCTGCCGGTGGGGATGCGGCGCGTGGTGGTCTTCTCGGCGACGACCTTGCCGGCCCGCAGCCGGTGCAGGCGGTCGAACCTCTTGACGTCGTGCGCGATGTGGGAGATCACCAGCACGGACTGGCCGCGTTCGCGCAGCTCGCGGGTGATCGACCAGAACGTGAGGTAGTTGTCCCAGTCGAAACCCTGGTACGGCTCGTCCATCAGGACCACGCCGGGGTCGTGCATGAGCGCGAGGACGAGGTTGAACTTCTGCTTGGTGCCACCGCTCAGCACGCCGGCCTTGCGGCGCAGGTAGCGGGTGAGGTCGAGGCGCTCCACCAGCTCGTCGGCACGGGTGAGGCTGCTGAGCTGGTAGGCGCTCTGGAAGTAGCGCAGGTGTTGTTCGACGGTCAGCTCGTTGTTGACGACGATGCGCTGCGGGCAGTAGCCGAGGCGGCCCTGGTGCACGACGCTGCCGCGGTCGGCTTTCAGCTCACCGGACAGCACGCGCAGCAGGGTCGTCTTGCCGGCGCCGTTCTCCCCGATCACCCCCATGATCTCCCCCTGGCGCAGGGAGAACTCGACACCCTGCAAGACCTGGTGCGAGCCGAAGGCCTTGTGCAGGTCCACGGCGCGCAAGGCGAAGTCCTCAGTGGACATCGCGCTCCCTTCGAGTTCGGTCACCGCGTGCGGGTGGTGGCGGACACGACGAGCTCGGCCAGCCGTGGCTTGACCTGGGGCGCGATGGCCGCCGACGCCAGCACCGCCAGCGCCTGCCGTGCCCGGTTCTCGATCAGCTCCTCCACGCGGGTGACGGCGCCCGTGTCCCGCAGGACCGCGCGCAACCGGTCGGCCTCGTCGTGGTCCAGGTCGGGTTTTCCGTGCAGGGCGGTGATGATCGCGCGTTGCGCGGCGGTCGCGTGCCGCCGCGCCAGGGCCATCAGCACGGTCCGCTTGCCCTCCCGCAGGTCGTCCAGGGCGGGCTTGCCCGTCACCGCCGGGTCGCCGAACACGCCCAGCAGGTCGTCGCGCAGCTGGAACGCCTCGCCGACCGGCCGGCCATAGGCGCCGCAGGCGTTCAGGACCCGTGCGCTGGCACCGGAAAGCACCGCACCGATGCGCAACGGCAGCTCCACCGTGTACCGCGCGGTCTTGAGCCGCACGACCCGCCACGCCCGCCGCAGCTCGTCGCCGTCGGACCCGATCGTGCCGGCCAGGTCGAGGTACTGCCCGGCGACCAGCTCGGTGCGCATGGTGTCCACGAGCCTGCGCACGGCTCGTCTGCGCCCGCCCTCGACCTCGACGGCGGCCAGCAGCTCGTCCGACCACACCAGGCAGAGGTCGCCGAGCAGGATCGCGCCGCTGGTCCCGAACCGCTCGGCGGCCCGCTCGCCGCCGGTGCCGTCGTAGCGCGCGGCGAGGGCCCGGTGCACGGTCGGCCGGCCACGCCTCAGATCGGAGGCGTCCATGACGTCGTCGTGCACCAAGGCGAAGGCGTGGAACAGTTCCAGGGCCGCGCCGACGACGACCGGCTGCTCGGCGCCGGGGTCACCGCCACCGGCCAGCCACCCGCAGTGGCAGAACAGCGGCCGCAGCCGCTTGCCGCCGCGCAGGAAGTCGCGCAGCAGCGTCACCAGCGGCGGCAGGCACGCGTCCGGAGCCGAGTCGGTCTTCGCGGCCAGGAACGCGGCCAGTGCCGCGTCCACCCGTTCCCGGACCAGGCCGGGACTCAGACCACCGGCGACGGCGGGTGTCGGCGGGGCGACGAGTTCGGTGGCCATGTTCTCTCCAAAACCGGAAATGAGCGTCGGACAAACGAGAGCGAGAGCCGAAGGGAATGAACCACCCCGAAATTAGCATCGACCATCGGCACGCGGCGAGCCCAACCGCGAAATGCGCCCGGGTTGGACGCCCGGACGTGTCCACTCCGGACTGCACGCAGCCAGTTTCCCTTGTTCTTCAAGAAATCACGCACTCCTTCGAGTGCACGACGGCCCCTCTTTGGCATGAATCGACAAAGCTCGCTTGAATCGATCTACCGGTTGCGGCAGCTTCGGCCGTATCCGCCGGCGCGGAATTTCCCGAAACCGCGAGCCGGTACTTCTGCGCTTCAAAGATATTTTCCGAGGAGAACCGATGACCGCCCTCGACCACCCCGTCGAGCACCGGCGTTTCTACTGCCCGCTGCCGCCGGCGATCCACCCGCGCGCCGAAGAGGCCGAACGCGAGGCCATCGCCTGGATGGACCGCATCGGGCTGTGGGCGGACGACAGGCAGCGCAGACGGCTCGTCGGCACCAACAGCGCCGAGTTCTACGCCCGCTTCGCGCCGCGGGCCACCGACGCCGGTCTGCAGGTCGCCGTGCGGTGGGTGTACTGGGGCTTCATCTTCGACGACCTGCGCTGCGACTCCGGCGCGTTCAGCACCCGGCCGCACGAGTTCCTGCGCATGGCGGGCGTTCTCCAGCGCGCCCTGGAGACACCGTGGCACCCGCTGGTCGCCGACCCGCTCGTCCTTGCGCTGCAGGACATCGGCCGCAGCATGCACGAGTGCGCCACGCCGACGCAGGTGCAGCGGTTCGTCCACGCGCACCGGGCGTGGCTCTACGCGGTCGCCTGGCAGATCGCCGACCACGCCGACGGCCGCATGCCCGATCTCGCCGAGTACACCACCATGCGCAGCCACAGCGCGGGAGGGGCACCGACGATCGCGCTGCTGGAGATCGCCAACGGCACCGAGGTGCCCGCTGCGGAGATGGACTCCCCGGCGGTCCGCGCGCTGACCGAGATGATGGTCCTGATCGCCTCCTGGGACAACGACCTGCACTCCGTCGCCAAGGAGAGGCGGGACGGCGAGGCGCGGCAGAACATCGTCACCGTCCTGGCGCACCAGCACGGGATCAGCGAGGACGTCGCCGTCGGCAGGGCACGGGCGTTGCGCGACCGCGTGATGACCCGCTTTCTGGTGCTGCGCGAGGAGGTCCTCGCCCGCCCGTGCAGTCCCGCGCTGCGGGAGTACCTGGTGTGCCTGGGCCACGCCATCCGCGGCAACATCGACTGGGCGTTCAACGTCCCCCGCTACACCTCGGTCGACGGCTCCCGATCGGCCGTTCCCGCTCCGCGCGCCGAAGCCAGCTGGACCTCGGGTCCGTGCGACACCACCGCGGACCCGCTGCCCGTACCCGCCACCGCCTGGTGGTGGGACGAACTGTGACCGGCATCCACGACAGGGAGACCACCATGCACCGCTTGCCGTCCGTGCTCACCGCGATCGCCGTCGCCTGCACGTCCGCGATCCTCACCGCCGCACCGGCGACCGCCGCACCCGAGGCCGCCTCCCGCCTCGCGGCCGAACCCGCCGTGACGACATCGGACGCCGCCACCGACCGCCTGTCGGCGTGGAAGCGCTACCGCAAGTTCGAACACGTCCTGCTCTGCGAGGCGGCGGGTGCCGGCGGGGTCGCCGCGGGCCGGTGGAGCCAGTGGCGGTGTGACGACCAGAACGTCCTGTGGGTCAACACGATCGACGCCCTGCCCCTTCCCTGACCATCACCCAGCGGGCCGGCCGACCGGGAGTCCCCCGGTCGGCCGGTCCGCGTCATCCGGAGCCGACGAGCGTGCCCAGGACCGAGTCGACGTGGCCGGCGAGCTCCGCGGGTGACGGGTGCGCCCAGACCTCCGCCGGGGCGACCGCCACGTCCAGGTCGGTGCGGAGCTTGCGGGTGAAGGCGACGGCGAGCAACGAGTCCAGTTCCAGGTCGGTGAAATTCGCATGCGCCGCAACCGCTCCGGGTTGCATGCCCAGCAACGCGGCCAGGACGTGCACCAGCGCTTCCTGCACCATCAGCAGCCTGGCCGGGCCCGGTGGCTCCGAACGCGGGTCGAGGCCGGGGCCCGCCTCGTGCCGGGCGGTCTCCCCGGTGCTGGAGCGTCAGCAGCGGGTGCGGTGACAGTTCCAGGAACACCCGGTGCCCGTCCTCGACCAGCGCCCGGCAGGCGCGGTCGAAGCGGACCGGCGCGCGCAGGTTCCGCGCCCAGTAGGCGTTGCCGAGCACCACCGGCTCACGCGGGTCGGACGCCGTGGAGTAGAACGGCACCTCCGCCGGTGCGCCCGGGAGCCACGCCGTCCGCTCGGCGATGTCGGTCAGGATCGGCTCGACCTGCGGTGAGTGCGCGGCGACGACCACGTTGACCGGCTTGCAGAACACCCCGCGCTCGCGCCAGCCGCGCAGCAGGTCCTCGACGGCCGCGGCGGTACCGGCGACGACGGTGGACGCGGGTGCGGTCACCACCGCCACCGACACGTCCGGGACGGCGGCGATCTCGGTCTCGACCTGCTCGACGGGCAGCGCGACCACGGCCATGCAGCCGCCGGCGACCCGTCGGAGCAACGACGAGCGGGCGATCGTGATGCGCAGCCCCTCCTCCGGGGTCAGGACGCCCGCCGCCACAGCGGCCGCGGCCTCACCCATCGAGTGGCCCACCACGGCGGCCGGGCGCAGGCCGCGGTCCGCCACATCTCCGCCAGCGCCGTCTGCACCGTGAAGACCACCGGCTGGACCAGGTCCATCCGCTCCAGCGGCTCACCGGTGCTCAGCAGCCGCCGCACCGGGACGCCCTCGGCCGACGCCACCGCGCCGAGCCGGTCGACCACGCGGGTGAACGCGGGATCGCGGTCCAGCAGGTCACGCGCCATGCCCGGCCACTGCGAGCCGTGCCCGGAGAACACCCACACGGGCATACCGGGATCGTTGGTCGGCCCGGTGACGACGTCCGGGTGCTCGTGCCCGTCGGCCACCGCGCGCAACGCGTCCACCAGCCCGGCGCGGTCGGCTGTCACCACGCAGGCCCGCGTGGACAGGTGACTTCGGTGCGCCGCCAGGGTGTGCGCGACGTCCGTCACCGCGTCCGATGTGGACTCGACGTGGTCGGCCAGCCGCCGGGCCGTCGCGGCCAGGCCTCCCGCGGAGGCGGCCGACTCCGCGCAGACCACCGCCTGGTCACGCCGGGTGTGCCGGCTGCGAGGCGGTGCGAGCGGTGCCTGTTCGACAGTTGCGTGGGCGTTCATGCCGGTGACGCCGAACGCCGAGACCCCGGCACGGCGCGGACGACCGCCGCCGTCCCACGGGGTGGTGTCGACGGGGACGACGAACCGCGTTCCCCCGGCGTCGATCGCGGGGTTCCACCGGGTGAAGTGCAGGTTGGCCGGGATGACACCCCGGTGCACCGCCAGCGCGGCCTTGATCAGCCCGAGCACGCCGGCCGCGCTCTCCGGGTGGCCGATGTCGGTCTTCAGCGACCCCAGCGCGCACGGACCGCCGGACCCGCCGTACGCGTCGGTCAGCGCGGCGAACTCGATCGGGTCGCCGACCTTCGTGCCGGTGCCGTGGGCCTCCACGTAGCCGATGTCGCCCGGACCGACGCCCGCCGCGCGCACCACCGCGCTCTGGGCGGCGGGTGACGGCTGGGTGATGCCCTGCACCCGTCCGGCGTGGTTGGTCGCCGTGCCGGTGACGCCGCCGGCACGCGGTCCCGTCGCTGCGCGTCGGCCAGCCGTTTCAACGCCACCACGCCGCAGCCCTCACCGCGCACGAACCCGTCCGCGCTCGCGTCGAAGGCCGCGCAGCGTCCCGCGAGGACAACGCACCCGCGCGGGCGAACCCGACCAGCCCGCCCCACTCCAGCTGCACGGTCACCCCGCCGGCCAGCGCGAGGTCGGACTCCCGCTCATGCAGGGAGCGGCACGCCAGGTGCAGGGCGACCAGCGACGACGCGCAGGCGCCGGCCACCGCGAGCGACGGCCCGTTGACGTCGAGGATGTAGGAGATCCGGCCGGGCGCACCCGAGGGCACCGCGGAGATGCCGTGGCAGACGTCGAAGTCGGCCATGGTGAACCGCTTGGCGTAGTCGGCGCCGGAGATGCCGATGAACAGCCCGGTCCGCGAGCCCGCCAGCGACCGCGGCGGCACCCCGGCGTCCTCGAGCGCCTCCCAGGTCGTCTCCATCAGCAACCGGTGCTGCGGGTCCGCACTGGCCGCCTCGCGCACCGGCACGCCGAAGAAACCGGGGTCGAACTCGTCCACGCCGTCCAGAAAGGACCCGCTGCCCAGCGCCGCCGAGTCCGCGAGGTCTGCCGGCACCACCCGTTCCCCCTCCGGCCACCGCGCGCCGGGGTCGGAACCGGCCACGACGTCGCGCCGGTCCAGCAGCAACCGCCGCAGCTCCTCCGCCGAGGTGACCCCGCCGGGAGCCCGGCACGCCGTCCCGATGATCGCGACCGGCGTCTGCCTGGCACTGTCCTGGTCCACACTGGATCCTTCGTGCATTTCCTCGCTGTGGAGAGAAGAAGGAGCATCTGTGCTCAGGAGAAGAGCGCGAGCGCCTTGAGCGCGCCGCGGGCGACCGGCGTGCCCAGCAGGGCCGGGATCGTGGTGTCACCGCCGAGGTACGAGTCGACCCTGCGCCACACCGGCGGGAAGGCGGTCAGCGCGGTGTGGACGACCTGGGGACGCCTGGTGAAGACGTTCATGACCTGCCGGGAGGCCGCCATCTCGGTCTCCAGCGTGGCGCGCACCGCGTAGGTGTAGTCGACGCAGGCCCGCTCGACGTCCTCGGTGTGCCCGGCCTGCGCGATGGCGGCGGCCGCCACCCCGGCCAGCGCACCCGAGCGCAGCGCGAAGGAGATCCCCTCCCGCGACCACGGGTCGCACAGACCGGCGGCGTCACCGGCGACGAGCGTGCGGTCGCGGGTCAGCGGCGAGTCGGGCCGGCGGCATCTGGTCAGATGTCCCGTGTCGTGCAACGTGGTCTGGTCGGCCAGGCCGTGGCGTTCCAGGAACTCCCGCAGGTACGCCTTGGTGGCCTCGCCCTGCCCGCGCGCCGCGACCACACCGGCCGTGCAGACGTCGCCCTTGGGGAAGACCCAGCCGAACGAGCCGGGCAGCGGCCCCCACTCCATCAGCATCCGGCCGCGCCACCGGGACGCGTCGCGCGGATCGACGAGGACCTCGACCTCCAGCGCGAGGTCCACCTGCTCGCAGCGGACGCCGACGTGCCTGCCCACGCGACTGGCGCTGCCGTCGGCGCCCACCACCGCCCGCGCGCGGATCCGTTCCCGACCCGCGTGCACGGCCACCTCGCCGGTCGCGTCCTCCAGCGCCGTCATCACGGTCCGGTCCCTCACCACCACACCGGCGTCGGCGGCCACCTTGGTGAGCGCGGCGTCCAGCTCGTCGCGGAACACCATCCTGCAGCGCGTCCCCGCGGTGGAGTCGAGGGTGCGTTCGCGTCGTCCCCGCAGGGAGAACGTGACGGCGTCGATCTCGTCGTGGACCGCGACGCCGAGCCCGGTCGGCAGCGCCGCCTGCGAGCAGCCGATCAGCCCGCCGCCGCAGGTCTTGTACCGCGGCACGGCGGCGCGTTCCAGCAGCAGCACCTCGCACCCGGCCTGCGCCGCCACCCTGGCCGCCGTCGTCCCGGCCGGACCCGCGCCGATGACCACCACGTCCCACAACTGCCCGCCGATTCGATTCGTCGCCATGCGAGTGCCACTCCGAGTGGGATTCGGACGCACATTTCGCGCCCGATGAGAAATAGACGTTCCACTCGAACGTAACAACGGTTCAGCGGCTGCAACGGCCTCGTCTACCCGTTCAGCCCGACGGGCTCAGGGAGCCACTGATCCGGGAGTGTGGTGGTCACCGTACGTGCGGAAGAAACAGACATCTCCTTCCAAACGCCTCGGACGCGTGCATTCCCGCAGCGCGGTCCGACTTCGTTCAGCAGACCTCGACCTCGGTCAACCCCGTCCTGAACCCACCGGCGTGGGTCATCAGCACCCGGTCGTCGCGGAAGTACAGCCGCACTTCGCCGACCGCGCGTTGTCGACCGGAGTTCAGCTCGAACCCAGTCGGTCGCGTTCGGGGAGCCGGAACTGCCCCGGATCGGTTCGCGGAGTCGACGCGGGCTACCCGGCGTGGATCAACGGCAACTGGATGCCGTTCCCGCGCTGACCGCACAACGGTGGGAGGGCCGGTGGAGATCCGGCCCTCCCACCCCCGGGAGATCAGATCTTGCCCGCGATGACGTCGGCGAGGTTCACCCGCGACGACTGGTAGGTGACGATCGACGGCTTGGACGGGGTCGCCGAGTCCTTGTTCGGGACGACCTCCGAGCTGATCGGCAAGCCGTTGTCGGCGTTGATGGTGAGGACCTGCGAACCGTCGCCGCCCACGATGGCGGGGTCGGCGGTCAGCGTCAGCACCTGCTGGCCCTCGACGACGCTCTTGCCGATGGTCACGTCGGGCATGGCCGCGAGCAGCTTCAGCACACCCGAGCGGACCTCCGCGTTGGCAGCCGCCTGGAACAGCGTGAACGTGGTGTTGAACCACAGGTGGTTGTTGATGCGGTTCTCCAAGTCCTTGCCCGTCGGGCGCGGCTTGAAGGGCGGCACCTCCTTGCCGATCTTGCGGAACATCTCGGCGTTCCGCTCGTAGGCTTCCTTCCACGCCTTGTCCGCCTCGGCGGGGCTCATGTCCAGTCCCAGCGCGTTGCCGCTGACGGTGGTCATCTCGAACTTCGCCTTCTCCACGTCGCCGTTCGCGGCGAGGCGGGCGGCCGCCATGCTCTTCGCGTTGTGCTCGCCGGACTGGTCGTCGTTCCTGGCGGCGCATGCCGCCAGGGTCTGCACCGAGTCGCCGACGTAGGTCTGGCCCTTGTCGGTGTAGACGGTGTAGGCGACGTACTTGCCGCCGTCCGGCGCCGGCTTCGTGGTGATGACCAACGACGAGTCACCGGTCTGCGGGGCTGCCTTGAGCTCGGAGGCCAGCTTCACCAGCGGGGACTCGACCACCTGCGGGGCCGCCTCGGGAGCGGGAGCCGGCGCGGCCGGGACGTCGCCGCCCGTCGTGCCCATGACCACGGCCGCCGCGACGGCGGCCGCCCCCAGGGTGGCGATGCCGGCCTTGGTCCAGGAGAACCAGCGCTTCGGCCGCACGACCGTCGCCTCGGGTTCGGTCATCGCCGCCTGCAGCGCACCGCGGGCGCGGTCGTAGGCCTCGGGACTCGGCGACGGCACATCACTCAGCTTCTTCATCAGGTCCATTTCGTCCATGGGATGTCTTCTCACGTTGTCGGGACTTGCAGCAGCGCGGCCACCTCAGGGGCCTCTCGCAACGCCTTGCGCGCCTGGTGCAACAGGCGGCGAGCCGTGCCGGCCGGGATGTCGAGCACCCTCCCGGCCTCCGCGACGGTCAGGTCCTCCCAGGCGACCAGGCCCAGCACCTCCCGCTCCTCCGGCTTGAGCCGGGCCAGAGCGCTGCGCAGCAGGGCCTGCGTGTCCACGCGGGCGTCCACCGCCGGCCAGGGGTCCCAGTCGTGGGCCACGCGGGTGATGTCCGGCGCCGGCTCCTCGGCCGGCTCGGACCGCCAATGCCGCCGCAACCTGTTCAGCGCGACGCCGTACAACCAAGGCCTGGCTTCGGGGTACGAACGGTCATAGGTCGCACGGGACTCGTAGGCGGCCACCCACACGTCCCCGAGCACGTCCTCGGCGGCCTGACGCCCCACTCGGCGCGCCAGGTAGTTCCCGATCGCGGTCTCGTGGCGGCTGATCACTTCCACGAAGGCATCGGTGTCTCCGCGCAGCGATCTGCCGATCAGTTCCGCGTCTGACGACATGAAGCTCCTCGGGTCTCTCTTCGCCCTTCCACCCCGTAGTTGCCAACAGCCGCCGAAACCGTTCAGGTTGCTTCGGCGGCTGACTGACGTTCCTGGTCAGAGGTGAGAGGGACGCCGAGCACCCGCGGGTCAGGCCGCCATGCCGGCCAGCAGCTCGTAGCCGTCGACGAACTGCGCCCGCACGCGCAGCAGCTGGTCGGTGTCGCAGTCGGGCCACGGCGGCAGCAGCCGCTCGTAGCGCGTCACCTCGTCGGCGTCGACGACCCGCTCGGCCATGCCGGTCACGACCACGCACCAGCCCAGCATGGTGCCGGAGTCGATCTCGTCCGCCTCGTAGGTGAGCACCAGGTGCAGCGGCGGCACGGCGACGCCGGTGCGGATGATGACCGAGTCCTCGTCGACGACGTGGCTGACCAGCCGGACGGCGGGCAGGGCCTGGTGGGAGAAGACCATGCGGCCGAAGGAGGCGTCGCCGAGGAGCTTCATCGCGGACGCCGTGGACAGCGGGTGCAGGTGACGTGCTTGGCTGCTCATCCGAGCGCCTCCGTCAGTCAGAGCGGGCCAGCCGCAGACGGAGATCCCGTGTATGACCGCGTTATGCACGCTTGTATGGGGTCAACCGTACTCGCGCGGTCAAAGCACGGCAGTGCTCGTCGCGACCTCCGGGTCGGCGCTGTGCGCGTCGAGCGACTGCGGAACGCCGCCGGGCGAGGCGAAGTCGACGGTGAAGCCCGCACGGGTGAACTTCTCGTGCGGCGCGGCCAGCTCCTCCGCCCAGTGACCCGTCGGGTAGGTGGAGCCGTCGGTGCGCTCCCCCACGTCGGCGGCGGACATGACAATCAGGATCTTGCTCATGGCTGGTTCCTCCTCAGCGGGACGGTGCAGGACGGGCGGGGTCAGGCGGGGAAGTCGCTCGCGGACGCGGTCGGCGCGGCGGCGTCGAGGTTCGCCTGCAGCGCCTGGACCTTGGCCGTGGCGTAGGCGTGCGCGTCGGAACCGAGGAGCTGGCGCAGCGGGCCCTGGCCGTTCACCACCCGCTCGATCATCAGCCGGGCGCCCCTCACCGGGTCGCCGAGCTGGCTGCCCTGCAGCTCCAGGTGGTTCTCGGTCATCTCGCGGATCGCCGGGTAGGCGGCGGTGGTGCTGTCGGGCAACGCGAGCGAGTCGGTGGTGAGGAAGTCGGTGCGGAAGTAGCCGGGCTCGACGATGGTGACCTCGACGCCGAACTCGGCGACCTCACCGGCGAGCGCCTCGGTCAGGCCCTCCAGGGCGAACTTGCCCGCGCAGTAGAGGCCCCAGCCGGGGACCGAGGTCAGGCCGAGCACCGAGGACACGTTGACGACGTGCCCGCCGCGCTGCGAGCGCAGGACGGGGAGGGTGGCGCGCAGCACGTTCCACACGCCCACGACCTGGACGTCGAGCATGTCCCGGACGTCGCGGGCGGTGGTCTCCTCCACCGCGGCGAGGAAGCCGTAGCCGGCGTTGTTGACGACGACGTCCAGGTGGCCGAACCGCTCGGTCGTCCGCTCGACGGCCTGGGCCACGGCGGCCTCGTCGCGCAGGTCGACGGTGAGCGGCAGCAGGCGGGTGGTGTCGGCGCCGGCGAGGGCGGCGAGGAGGCGCTCGGTCGAGCGGGTGGTGGCGGCGACGTCGTCCCCGCGGTCGAGGAGCTGCTTGACGAGCTCGAGGCCGAGGCCGCGGGAGGTGCCGGTGACGAACCAGGTGGCGGGGCGTTCCGTGGGGAAGGTCATGGCTCAAGACTGGCTTGCGAAACGGTCCTCTTGGGACGTGTCCCGGGCCCTGTGCGACCTCGGACTCGCGAACCTAGGACTCGGAGGTCCAGTTGTGGTTCGCGCTCCTGGGTGACAATGGGTGTCATGGCCGGTCTCAACCGTGAACTCGCCGACTTCCTGCGCCGCGCCCGCAGCCAGGTCGACCCGTCCCGCGCCGGGCTGCCGTCCGACGGCAGGGTCCGCCGGGTGAAGGGCCTGCGCCGCGAGGAGGTCGCCCTGCTCGCCGGCGTGTCCGCCGACTACTACGCCCGGCTCGAGCAGGGCAGGCGCATCTCCCCTCGGCGGCCGTCGTCGAGGCCGTCGGCCGCGCCCTGGAACTCGACGAGGCCGGCACGCACCTGCGCGACCTCATCGGGCTGCCGTCCAGCCCGCCGCCGCACCGCCCGCGCGGCGTGCAGCGGGTGCGCCCCGGCCTGTACCAGCTGATCGACGCGCTCGACGGCGAACCGGCCCTGGTCCTCGGCCGCCGCACGGACGTGCTCGCCGCGAACCGGATGGCCAAGGCGCTGTTCGCGGACTTCGACGGCATGCCGCGGGAGGAACGCAACTACGCCCGCTGGATCTTCCTCGACGAGGGCGCCCGCTCGCTGTTCGCCGACTGGTCCGACCAGGCCCGCGCCGCCGTCGAGAGCCTGCGGTTCGAGGTCGGCAGGGACCCCCACGACAAGGCCACGACCGCACTGGTGGCCGAGCTCCGCGAACGCAGCCGCGACTTCGACCAGTGGTGGGAGCAGCACCGCGTGCACCAGCGCACCCACGGCTCCAAGCGGCTGCGCCACCCGCTCGTCGGCGACCTCACCGTCGACTACGAGTCCCTCGCGCTGCCGGGTGATCCGGACACGATGCTGTACGTGTACACGACCGCGCCGGACTCGTCGTCCAGGCAGGCGATGGACATCCTGGCGAGCTGGGTGGCGGCGGGGCCGGGAGGGCAGCCGAGCCGGTCGGAGTCCTGAGAGGTCAGTCGCCGAACCGGCCGTCCAGGTCCCCGGCCGGCAGGACCACGGTCGAGTTGTGCTCGCGGGCGATCCGCCACCCTTCCGGCGTCCGGTGCCACACCAGCGACGTGGTGGTGCGGATGTCCGTCGTGGCGTCCGGCGTGACGATCCTGGCCACGAACCTCAGGGTGGACGCGGCCAGGTCGTCGTTCGCGATGACGTGCGGGCCGTCGTCGACGGCGTGGTGCGCGGAGATCATGTTGCTGAAGGCGGGTTCCCAGATGGCACCGTAGGCGTCCGGTGTCGCCGCCACCCGGTGCTCGGGGTCGAAGTCGTCGTAGAGACGCACCTCAGGCGAGCCGAAGTCGTAGAACTCGCCGAAGGTGCGCCGGAAGTCGAAGGGTGCGTCCCCTTCGCGGCGGTCCCAGCCGAACACCCAGCGCTCGTGCAGGTCCGCGATCACGTTGCCGTCGCTCATGGTTGCGACGTTAGGACGGCGGACGAGCCGCAGGCAGGGTGCGTCACACCCAGGTGCGGCACGCCGTCAGGCGGTGATGTGCCGGATGACCGCGGCGAGAGACCGCTCACGTGGTTGGACGGTGTCCAGTGAGAGCGCTTCCCCGGCCCAGGAGGGGAACTTCGCCAGTCGGCGCTGCACGTCGTGCCAGTCGCCGGAGTCGTGCCAGCCGGGGATGCCGCGGCTGCGGGTCTCGAGCCTGGCACGGTGGACCTGCGGGTCGGAGCAGTGGCACACCACCACGCGGAACTCCGCGCCGGCCCTGCGGGCCAGACTGCGCCAGCGTTCCCTGGTCGCGACCTGTTCGGTGGGGTGGTCGAGGATGGCGGACTGCCCGGCGGCGAGTTGCCGCAGGGCGAGCGTGGTCAGCACCTCCTCGGCCATCGCGAACGAGTCCTCGAAGTAACGGCCGCCGAACGGGGTCAGCGCGCCGAGCAGCCAGTCGGTGGCGAAGACCGGGATGCCCAGCTCGGCGCCCGCGGCGTCGGCCAGGGTGCTCTTCCCGCTGCCGGGCATTCCGGAGAACACGACCAGCCGGGCACCCGTGGCGGTGGAAGGCAGGTCGTAGCCGGTGAAGTCGGCCGGCAGCCCCGGTGTCAGGTCGGTCGGCACCAATCCGGCAACCCACGTGGAAATAATTCGATGCGGCCGTGCGGCCTCGACGACACAGGACACGACAGCAACGCTGCCGTCGTGATGGCGGATCCGCGCCCGTGCGGTGGTCTCGCCGACGTCGAGGCCGACCACGACGACCGGCGCGTGGTCGGCAGCCCGGCCGCGGGTGACCTCGACGTACCTCTCGGGCGTGACGAAGGCGGCGAACTCAGCCGCGAACACGTCGGACGCGTCCGCACCCCAGCCGGGTTTCCCGTCCAGGCCATCGAGAACCCACTCCAGCCGGGTCAGGGCGGGACTGGCCGCGAAACGGTGCACAGTTCCCCCGGGCGAGGTCGTCGAGGCATGCCGATCAAGCCTAGCGAGCCTGCGCACAGCCGGCCCAGATGTTCGCCCACGACGGAAAGACCGCGGTCAGCAGGCCGCGCCGGCTGCCGGTGCTCGCGTCGTGGAGCGCCCGGTCAGCTGACGGAGCCCCGGAAGGCGAGCCAGTCGAGGTTGATCCGGGCGGTGTCGCCGGTGCCGTAGGACAACGTGATCACCGGATCGCGACCGCTGACCGGCACACCGTCGAACGTCACCGTCCCCCAGGCGTCCCAGCTGTCGGACACCTTCGGGAAGCTCACCTGACGCACGACGCGACCGTCCACCGACAACGACATCGTGCGCGCGTCGCTGTTGGCGTTCGCGTACCGCACCGTGACCGCGCCCGTTCCCTGACCCGCCGACGTGCGGTGCACCGTGAACGACGAGGCAGCACCCTCCGCCCACAGGCCGTCGACGAACGCCCGGCCCGAGTACCCGGTGTGGTTGACGTTCGTCTTGACGCCACCGGTGTTGCGCGCGTCCTCGGCTTCGAGGTGACCGGGTGCCGGGCAGCCGGAGACCGTGCCCGCGGTGTCGGCGCAGCGGTCCCGCGCGTCGGGCACGCCGTCGCCGTCCCGGTCACCGCCGGCCGCTCCGGTCAGCGTGATCTCGACGGTGTGCGCGCCCTGCAGCGTGGCCGGGACCTCGGCGCTCGACGGGCGGCCGTCGATCGTGACCGAGCGGATGGTCGTGCCCGCCCCGCGCAGCGAGATGGTGAGGTCGGCGTTGCGGTAGCGGACGTTGCGCAGGGTGACGTCACCCCAGCCCGCGGGCAGGTTCGGCGCGAACGCCAGCCCGCGCTCGCCGTACCGGAACCCGAACAGTCCACTGTGGACCATGTCGAGGAACCCCGTGGCCGACCACGTCTGGTCCGGTTCGGAGCCCCAGTGGAACTTCACCGTGTCGCCGAGCCGCTGGTAGCCGCCGTCCACCACACCCGTGGTGCCGTTGTAGATCTCCCAGTACCCGCTGTTGTTGTTCGCGAGCTTCGCCAGCCGGGTCGTCTCCGCCGCGAAGCCGGGCTGGTTGCCCTGCCGTGCCAGCGCTTTCGCCCACAGGCCCTGCACGAGCGGCCAGACGATCGCGTTGTGCCGTCCCGGTTGCGCGTCGGAGTAGCGGTCCCAGTGCGGGAAGGTGTCGGGCATGCCCCAGGTCATCACGCGGGCGTTCGCGACGATCGACCTCGCCTGGGCCGGGTCGGCGATGCCGAAGATGATCGCGAACGCGAGCCCGGTGCCCTCCTGATGGGCGCCACGCGTCCCGTCGGCGAGCAGCTGGTAGTCGTACAGGCCGGTCGCCGGGTTCCAGAAGTGCCGGTTGATCGCGGTCTTGAGTGCGGCGGCCTTCGTGCGGTGGCTCGCGGCTTCCTGCGTCCGTCCCAGCCGCTCGGCCATGTTCGCCGCATTGACGTACGCGGCGTAGTAGACCTCGTTGGTGCTCAGGTACATCCCGCTCGCGATGCCCGGCCACGGCATGCTGCCGGTGCTGATCGACTCGGTGGCGTCGGCGGGCGGCGCGGGGTAGCCGGCGATGCCGTCGTTGAAGAACGACGCGCCGGTGAACAGGCCGTATGTGCGGTTGAAGCCGGCCGTGGGAGCGTTCTCCCGGATTGTCAGGGTGTTCTGCGCGGCGCGGTAGGCGTTGCCGAGGAACTCCTGGTCGCCGGTCACGAGGTAGTGGTGCCACGCGGCGGTGAGCCAGATGACCTGGTCCCACTGCTGGTCGTCCTGCTGCACCCGCAACGCGCCGGCGGAGTCCTTGTCGACGACCGCCCACAGCGTGTTCTCCGCCAGCGCCGGCGCCAGCAGGCTGGTCGCGTTCCAGCTGTTGATCGACGCGTCGCGCGTCCACGGCTGCTGGTACCCACCGCCCGCGCGGACCATGCCGACGGCCGGGTCCATCAGACCGCTCCTGTTGTAGCCGGGGTCGTAGCCGACGTTGTTGATGCGCAACAGGTTGTCCAGCGCGGCCGTATAAGCGTTCCCGTACAACGCCTGGCTTTGCGGGTTGGCGAACGCGAGTGTCGGCGTGACCGCCGCTGTCGCCGGTGAGGCACCGGTGACAGCGCCGCACACCGTCAGCACGACCAGAAGGACACGACCGATCCGCCGCCGCAGACTCATTCGGTGCACCTCTCCCGGCACCGGGCCCGTCCGGAGCCGAAGAGCAGTTCACCACGGAACCCGCGCACACGGAGAGTGCCGACGCGAATCCTGTCCGCTTGTGTCAACGCCGTGCCGACCGCCCGGCCACCGAACCCGCCGGACGGTCGACACGGCCGTTCACACCTCGCTACGAGGCGAGCGGAACGTCACCTTGGACACCCCACTGCGTGGTGCTGATGCCGCGTACGTACCAGGTGCCGTCCGACGGCCGCCACACGGCGAGGTCGGTGACCCCGTCACCGTTGTAGTCACCGGCCACCGGCACGTCCCCGGAGATCCCCCACTGCGTGGTGCTGATCCCGTTGACGTACCAGGTGCCGTTCGACGGCCGCCACACCGCCAGGTCAGCGATGGCGTCACCGTTGTAGTCACCCACAACGGGAACGTCACTGCCGCCACCCCACGAGGTCGTGGTGATCCCACGCACGTACCAGGTGCCGTTCGACGGCCGCCACACCGCGATGTCCGTGCTGTCGTCACCGTTGTAGTCGGCCGCAACGGGAACGTCACCGCTGGTCCCCCACTGCGTGGTGCTGATGCCGCGCACGTACCAAGTGCCGTTCGACGGCCGCCAGACGGCGAAGTCCGTGACGCCGTCGGCGTTGTAGTCACCGGGAACCGGGATGTCCCCCGCGATTCCCCATTGGACGGTGCCGATGCCGCGCACGTACCAGTTGCCGTCGGAAGGCCGCCACACGGCGAGGTCCGTGGTCCCGTCACCGTTGTAGTCACCGGGAACGGGAACGTCAGCGGCGATGCCCCACTGCGTGGTGCTGATGCCGCGCACGTACCAGGTGCCGTTGGACGGCCGCCACACGGTCAGGTCCGTCGTCCCGTCACCGTTGTAGTCGCCTTCCGGCGCCCACCGCGTGAACAGCGAGTACAGCAACCGGTTCGGCGACCCCGCCCCGGGGTTCCCGACCACCCCGGCCGTCGAGTTGCGCACGATCGCGTCGTGCACCCGCCCGGCAGGCGCAGCCGGGTGCCGCTGCAGGTACAACGCCGCCACACCGGCGACGTGCGGACTCGCCATCGACGTGCCGCTGATCGAGTTGGTCGCCGTGTCACTGGTGTGCCACGCCGACGTGATGCCCACACCGGGCGCGAACAGGTCGGTGCACTGCCCGAAGTTCGAGAACGCCGCCCGCACGTCGTCGGCCCCGGTGGCGTTCACCGTCAACGCCTGCGCCACCCGAGCAGGCGAGGTCGAGCACGCATCGGTGTTCGAGTTCCCCGACGCCACCGCATACGTGATGCCCGAAGCGATCGAGTTGCGGATCGCGGTGTCCAGCGGCTCGAAAGCACCACCACCCAAGCTCATGTTCGCCACCGCCGGCCGCACCGCGTTGGCCGTCACCCAGTCCACGCCACTGAGCACACCGGCGAAACTGCCGCTACCGGCACAGTCCAGCACCTTGACGGCAACGAGCCGAACCGCCTTCGCAACCCCGTGCTCCGCCCCACCGATCGTGCCTGCCACGTGCGTGCCGTGCCCGTTGCAGTCGGTGTTGTTGCCGTCCCCGGTCGTGTTGGTCCCCCAACTCGCCCGCCCACCGAACGCCGCGTGCGAGACACGAACACCCGTGTCGATCACATAGGCCCGCACGTTCGCCGCGGCCGGCCCGAAGTGGTAGCGCTGGTCCAACGGCAGACGCCGCTGGTCGACCCGGTCCAGCCCCCACGACGGGGGGTTCACCTGCGTCCCGTCGATGGAGACCACGGCATCCTGGTACACCGCGGCCACACGGGGATCCTTCGCCAACGCCTTCGCGTTCGCCGCGCTCGCGTTGACCGCGAACCCCTGCAACGCGTGCTGCCAACTGGCAGTCACGGTCCCGTTGTACTGCCTGGCAAGCGCCCCGGCACTCGCCACCGCCACCCCACCGCGGAGCACGACGACGTACCGGTCCGCGATCGCCTTCCCCGCAGGAGCCGCAACCACGACCCCTTCCCGCGCCACCGCCGAAGCCGCCGCCGACGCCGTCGCCACACCCGCCGACAACCCGCTGGCCACCACGACGATCCCTGCAAGCGCACGTCTTGCGACACGTCTGCCCGAGGTTCTCACAAACGCCCCTCTCATCCGAGACAAGCCTTGTGCAGGTGCACCGAGCGCGATCGGGTGATCGCAGAACGGGAGCGGCACACCCGTCAGGGATGTCGTCGGGGAGAAGGTTTCGATACGAAAAATATGGAAATTGGGCCCAAATGACTCCATCGGCAGCACAGACCGCCTGCTTTTGATCGAGCCGAAGGCGAGCCGCTCACCGCAAGCGGTCCCGCAACGCAACCACCTGCGCAACCGGCAGCCGCTCAACGCAACAGAGAGGATGTTGTTGCGGAAACTGGGGGACGCCCTACGCAGCCACCGCGCCCGGAACGGCGAGCGACTACCTCCGCTGCCCCCGCCAAGCCTCCACGATCAACCCCACGAACACCCCGGTCCCCATCACCGCACCCACCACAACGAGCGCCACAACGCCCCAGGCAACGCCCAGCACCACGGCCAGCAACCCGACCAGGTACACCGCCAACCCGCCGAGCAACCGCCCAGCCCGCCCCGACACCACCGCCAGCCTCGACGGCCGCGTCAACCGCGCCGCGAGCTTCGGATCGTCCTCGGACAGCCGCAGCTCGATCTCCTCGAGCGAACGCTTCTCGTGGTCTGCGAGCGCCATCGGGGGGCCTCCTGCTCTGCCGTGCTCCGTTCACCATCGCTCAGTTCGGGCGCTGTGCCAAGTGTGCCTGAACCGGAACATCCCGGCCGCTCTCGCCGCACATCGGGCAACACCCGGTCCGGGGGTGGTGGAGTCGGGTGAGTTCCGGGTGCCCGGCAACGCCGAGGTGTGGGTCGGCAACGCGCGTGCCGACCTCGACTCCGCGCGTTCCCGCAGCGTGCTGGCGGTGCTGCTGGTCGACGCGAACCAGGTGGCGCGGACCGGCCGGCTCGTCGAACGGGTGTGGGGTAAACGCCGCGCGCGACACTCCCGCGGGCTACGTCCTTGCTTCGCAAGGCGATCAGCACGGAAACGCACCCCGGCTCCACCGGCCATGTCCCGCGGATCCACCACGGCTCCAGTGGTTGCCGACTGGAGGACACCATCGACCTCCACCCGGTTCCGCCGGCTGGCCCACGCCGGCTTGCTCGACCAAGCGCTGGCCCTCTGGCGCGGCGACCCGTTCGCCGGAGACCACACTGGCGTCGACGAGCGCGCGGACTGGTTGCGGCAAATCACCAGGGTGGTGAGGTGTTCGACTCCCCCGACCTCGACCTCGCCCCGTACGCGACGTTCGACCCGTCGGCGCTGGTGCGGCGCACGTTCTGCAGCTGGGGCGACGCGGGCTGGCGGTCGTTGCTCGTGCAGTCCTTCGACCACGCCCCGGAAGCCGAGCACGTCCCGTTGCCGGGTGTGGCCGACCTGCACCTGATCCTCTACGTCGCTGGGGAACGCGACCATGCGCATCCGCAAGGGCGGCAAGCCGGTGCACGACCGCAAAGCACCGGGAACGCTCGAGCTCGTCGTCCCCGGCCAGGACAGCGTCCGCGACTACCGGACGTCCTCGGCGATGCGCACCGTCCAGGTCCACATCCCGTCGGCGACCGTCGCGCGCGTCGCGGCCCGGCTGGGCGGACCCGCACCGGACTTCGAGGCGGTGGCGGCGTCACTGGCCCACGGAGATCCCGTCGTCGAGCACCTCGTCCGGGCCCTGCCCGCGGCCGGCGGCGAGGGCGACGTCTACGGCGAGTCGGCAGCGGAGTTCCTCACGACGCACCTGCTCACCCGAGGCCGGCACCACCGCCTGCCCGGCCCGGAACACGCGGCGGTCCGCGCCGGCATCGCGGTGATGCGCGACCGGCTGGCCGAGCCCCTGCGGCTGGCCGACGTCGCCGCCGAGGTCCACCTGAGCGTCTACCACTTCATCCGCGTCTTCCGCGCGGCGACCGGCGAGACGCCCCACCGCCACCTCACCCGGCTGCGGATCGAGCGGGCCCGCACGCTGCTCACGGACACCGACCTGACGATCGGCCAGATCGCGAACCGGTGCGGGTTCGCGAGCCCGGGAGCGCTGTCGACGGCGTTCCTGAGCCACCAGGGCGTGCGTCCGTCGGCATACCGCGAGAGCAAGCGCTAGTGCGGTGACCACAATCTTCACCGTGTTCCCCGACGCTCAGCAGGGCACCTCGTGGGGCCGGCCCCACGATGCACCCGTCTGACCGCCGCGAAACGCGGCACAGGTTCGTGGTCATCGCACTAGCCGCCCGTTCCTGACCGTTCACGCACGTTGCGGTAGCTCCAGCCCAGCAACCCGAGCAGCACCAGCCCGGACAGGATCAGGCTCGTCCCGGTGCTCCACCCGTGCAGCGGCACCCACGTCACGGTCCCCCACACCACGCCCGCCGCGATCAACCCCAGCCCCGCCGCCACCGAGAACGCGATCCGCACCGGTGACGAGACGCTGTCCTCCGCCGCCTTCACCGCCCGGTCGCGGACCGGGTCGACGTAGCGCTCCAGCTTCGGGAACTCCGAGGCGAGCGTGACCAGGCCGGCGAGCACCAGCAGGAGGCCGGGGCCGGGCAGGACGAGCAGCGCGATGCCGACGACGAGCAGCACCGTTCCGAGGATGATCACGCCCACCCGCTTCACCGCGACCTCCGTTCGTCCCCTCCAGTGTCACGGGCGCAGCCGGTCGCCACCAGTCGAGCGGGCACGGGACTGGTCAGCCCGGCCGGCGAGGTGGCATGGTCGGACCCGAACGATCTCACCACCCGGTCGCGGCTCCGGACGAGGAGGCCAGGGGTCCTGATGGCCACCACGTCGGCGCTCACCGGAGGCGTTCCTCCCCGGCGCTTCGAGTTCTCCACGACCGACCCGGACCAGGCCCAGGACTTCATCAGCCAGATGTACCGCGCGCAGCCGCCGAGGGACGGGCGGCTCGACCGGGCATCGCCGGTGTCGGTGTCCCAGGTGAGCGCGGGCGGGCTGAGCCACGTGGACATCACGATGCCACCGGACCTCACCCTGCACCTGGACGGCACCGACGACCTGTCGGTCACCACGCTCGTCACCGGCGGCGTGCACGCGGAGCTGGGCAAGCACACCGAGCGCTACCGGGCCGGTGACGTCTGCCTGGGCACCTTTCCCCGCGGCGACTACGTGGTGCGGTGCGTGGACTTCCGCGCGCGGATCCTCACCGTGCCCGCGGCAGCCGTCGCCCAGGTGACCGGGTCGATGCCCGACCGGCCCCTGCCCGCGCTGCGGTTCGGCTCGCTGCGCCCGCCTCCCGGCGCCGCTTCGCGCGACCTGCTGCCAACGCGGCGTCGAGCCCGCTCGTCGATGCGCCGACCGTGCTGGCAACGCCGCCAGGAGGCCGCGTGCTGACCGCCTTCGCGCCTCGCCGGCACGCCCACAGGACATCGGCGCGCCGACCGCCGCCGCCGCGTTCGTCACGCGTTCGTCACGCCGCGCGCCGTGCAGCTCGCGTTCCGCCGTCACCTGGACCTGACGCCGATGGCCTACCTGCGCCAGGTCCGCCTCGGCCGCGCCCACGAGGACCTGCTGGCGGGCGGTGGTCCGGTCACCTCCGTCGCCCACCGGTGGGGCTACGCGCACGCGGGCAGGTTCGCCGTCGACTACCGACGGGCGTACGGGGTGCCACCGAGCGAGACCTTGCGCAAGAACACCTGACCCGGGCTCAGCGGTGCCGGCGCAGGCCACGTGCCGCCGCGAACCTGTCGGCCGCCTCAGCCAGGTCCACCACCGGTGGCGGGTAGTCGAGCGCGTCCCGTTCGGCTTCGGGGAGCTTCCACGGTTCGTGGACGTGCCGGGCGTCCACCTGGGCCAGTTCGGGCAGGTAGCGCTTGACGTACCGGCCGTCGGCGTCGTAGCGGGCGGCCTGGGCCAGCGGGTTGTGCACGCGGTTCGGGCGGGTGTCGGTGCCCGTGCCGGCCACCCACTGCCAGTTCATCTGGTTGTTCGCGAGGTCGCAGTCCACCAGCAGGTCGATGAAGTGCTGGGCGCCGAGCCGCCAGTCCAGGTACAGGGTCTTGCACAGGAAGCTGGCCGCGATCAGGCGGGCGCGGTTGTGCATCCAGCCCTCCCTGGCGAGCTGGCGCATGGCCGCGTCCACGATCGGATACCCGGTGCGGCCGTCGCGCCAGGCCGCGAGGTCGTGCTCGGAGTGGCGCCAGCGGTCGTGCCGGGTGCGGTAGTCGCGCGTCGCCGACTGCGGGCGGGCGGCGAGCACCTGGTGGTGGAAGTCGCGCCAGGCGAGCTGACGGGTGTAGGCCTGGGCGCCCTCGGTGGCGGTGCCGACCCCGTTGAGCAGCTCGGTCACCGACACCGTGCCGAAGTGCAGGTGCGGGGACAGGTGGGAGGTGGCGTCGTCGGCCAGTGCGTCGTGCACGTCGGCGTAGTCGGCCACGCCGGTGTGCATCCAGCTCGTCATCATCTTCCGGCCCACCGTCTCGCCGCCCTCGGCCAGGTCCGGTGACGGCGTGCCGTGGCGCAGCTCGGGCACGTCGCCGCCGAGCTCCGGCACGGTGAGGCGGCGGGGTGGCGGCAGGACTCCGCGCCGGTGCACGGTCTCCCACTTGCGGAAGTACGGCGTGAACACGGCGAAGTGGTCGCCGCCGCCGGACGGGGTGAGGGACAGCGGCGGGACGGCGTTGATCGACGAGTCGTGCACGTGCAGGTCCGCGGCCAGCTCCCGCAGGGCCTCCTCGCGGCGGCGGGCGTACCTGCTGACGTCGGCGGCGACGTGGATCTCGGTGACGTCGTGCTCGCGGACGACCCGCGCCACCTCGTCGACGGGGTTTCCCCTGCGCACCACCAGCCTGCCGCCGCGGTCGCGCAGCGCCGCGTCCAGGTCGGTCAGGGAGTCGGTGAGGAACGAGGCCCGGTTGGCGTTGAAGAAGGCCGAGGAGATGATGGCGTCGTCGACCACGAACAACGGGATGCACCGGTCCGCGGCGGACGCGGCGTGCAGCACCGGGTTGTCGTGCACCCGCAGGTCTCGGGTGAACAACGCGATCGACGTCCTCATCGGTCAGCGGTACCCGCGTACGACGTTCGGCAACCACGCCGTCATACGTTCGTGGACGGACGATTGCACTCACTCCAAAGTGGGCAAGTCATCCGCGTGACGACCGACCACGACGACTTGCTCCCCTTGCCCCTGGACCGCGAGACGCAGGAGTTACTCGATCCGCACCACCACCGTGCGAGTGTTCACCTCGGCGACCAGTTCGTCGTCGACCCCGTCCAGGTGCTCGCGAACGTCGCGATGGCGATGGAACGCCTCGACCTCGACATCAGCACACCGGTCAGCATCGAGGACGACGTCGCGACCCTCGAAGAGCTGGCCGCGGTGGTCGACCACTTCGGCAAGGGCGCGACGCTCATCGCCCACACGCTCAACACGGCCGCGCGCGTCATGAACGCCCGCTACCCCGCCGAGCTCGTCCACCACCCGCTGCCACCCGACTGCGACCTGCGCCGGCTGTTCCACGCCGACGTCGACGAACGCGCCCAGGACGTGGCGCGGGCGGTGTTCAACCGGCGGCTGACCGAGCCGGCGGACGTGCGGGACACGGAGGTCGCGGTCGACCTCGACGGGCTCAACTCCCAGCAGCAGATCGAGGTGTTCATGGCCGTGTTCTTCCTGTACGGCATCAAGGTCGGCGCGTTGCAGAACCGCACCGGCATCCGATGAGGTGCTTCGTCACGGGCGCGACCGGGCACCTCGGGTCGCGCCTGGTGCCGGAGCTGCTGAAGAACGGCCACGACGTGGCCGTGCTGGTCCGCGACGGCGCGCAGGCCACCCGGTTCCCCACCACCGTGATGGTCCACGTCGGCGACGCCACGGACCGCCGGGTGATGCGGGAAGCGTTGGCGGGCAACGACGTCGTGTACTTCCTGATGCACTCGCTGAACCGGCCGGACTTCGCCGAGGTCGACCGCGAGGCCGCCGACGTGCTGGCGGCAGCGGCGGCGCAGGCGCAGGTGCGGCAGATCGTCTACGTCGGCGGCCCGCGGCCCGACTCCCCCGGCCTGTCCGCGCACCTGGCCTCCCGCGCGGAGGTCGGTGACGTGCTGACCGCGGGTCCGGTGCCCGCACTCGTGTTGCAGGCGTCGATGGTCATCGGCGACGGCTCGGCGAGCTTCGAGCTCCTGCGGTCCACCGCGCGGCTCACGCCGTGGGTGCCGGTGCCGTCCTGGATGCACAACACCAGCAGGCCGGTCGCGGTCGCCGACGTCGTGCACTTCCTCGCAGCCGCCGCGGATCTCGCGGAACCGGTGGGTGGTGTGTTCGACGTGCCGGGTCCCGAGCAGCTCAGCTACCTGGAGATGCTGCAGCGGTGTGCGTGGGTGCTCAAGCTCCCGGTCCGCCTGCCACTGCCGGCGCCGCTGTGGTCGCACAAGCTCGCCGCGCAGGTCGCCGGACTCGTGACGCCGGTGAAGGCGGCGGTCGCGGAGCCGTTGTTCGCCTCGCTGGAGCACGACCTCGCGACCGGTGGCCCACCCGTCACCGCCGTGCTGCCCCCGCCACCCGGTGGCATGACCAGCGTCGACAACGCGATCCGGGCCGCGACCGAGCCGGAGGCGGACCCGGCCGGCGGCGAGGTCTTCACCGAGGAACGCACCGTGCTGACCGACGCGTCACCGGACGACGTCTGGCGCGCGGTGAACACGGTGGGCGGCGAGGACGGCTGGCACACCATTCCTCTCGTGTGGACGGTGCGGGGCGCGGTCGACCACCTGCTCGGCGGCATCGGGCTCTACCGCGGCCGGGCGCCCGAGGTCAGAGCAGGAGACGTGGTCGACTTCTGGACCGTCGTGCGCCGCGACGACGACGCGCGGCAGCTGGTGCTGCGGGCGGACATGAAGATGCCCGGCCACACGTTGCTCGAGATGCGCGTCGACCGCGACGGCGGCCGCACGCGTTATCGGCAGAAGGTCACCTTCACCGCGGACGGGCTGCTCGGCCAGCTGTACTGGCTGGTTCAGAAGCCCCTGCACGACGTCGTGTTCGCAACGATGGCGCGCGGGATCGTCCGGAAAGCGGCTACGGCATGATCTCCGCATGCGCAGCTCACTGTTCAACCACGCGGAACGGCCCGTCGAGCCCGGAAGCTTCCAACTGCAGAACGAACGCATGCTGAAGGTGGACCTCACCGGCAGCGGCGGCTTCTTCTTCGCCAAGCAGGGCTCGATGGTCGCCTACCAGGGTGACGTCGACTTCGCCTACGAAGGCGCCGGTGGCCTCGGCAAGCTGTTCAAGAAGGCCTTCACCGGTGAGGGCATGTCGCTGATGAAGGTCTCCGGCAGCGGCGACGTGTTCCTCGCCCAGGACGCCGACGAGATCTTCGTGCTGTACCTGGAGAACGAGAGCGTCACCGTCAACGGCAAGAACGTGCTCGCCTTCGACAGCACGCTCCAGTGGGACATCAACCGCACCGAGGGCGCGTCGATGCTCAGCGGCGGCCTGTTCAACACCACGTTCACCGGCACCGGCGCGCTGGCCGTCACCGCCTACGGCACGCCGGTCGTGCTGAACGTGGACGTGCCGACGTTCGTCGACATGCAGTCCGCGGTGCTGTGGTCGGCCACGCTGCAGTCCTCGATCCGCAAGACGGCGAAGCTCGGTGCCGTCATCGGCCGCGGTTCCGGCGAGGCCTACCAGCTCGCGCTGTCGGGTCAGGGCATCGTCGTCGTGCAGGCATCGGAGGGCCACCCCGTCCCGACCGCCCAGTAGGAGATCCGGGCAGCAGGGGAACCAGGCAGTAGGGGAACCGGGCAGAAGCGGGTCCGGCCGTGCGCGTGGGTCACACGCGCACGGCCGCCCGTGTGTCAGAAACTCAGCCGTCCGAACCCGGCTGTCAGAGCTCGGAGAAGTGCGCGGCGTCGCCCACGCGCGTGGTGCTGGCGACGCCGTCGACGCTCACCGGCACGTCGCCGGCGATGGTGATCCGGTGCAGGCGGCGCCGGGCGTTGTCGTAGTCGTCGACGCCGTAGTGCTGGGTGGCCCGGTTGTCCCACACCGCCACGTCGCCGTCGGCCCACTGCCAGCGCACGGTGTTCTCCAGCCGGGTCACCCGGTTCTGCAGCAGCTCGAAGATCGCCTTCGACTCTGCGGAGCTCACCCCGACGATCCGCTTGACGAAGTGGCCGAGCAGCAACACGCGCTCACCGGTCTCGGGGTGCACGCGCACCACCGGGTGCTCGGTCTCGTAGCGCAGCGACTCGAACTCCTGGCGGTAGGCCTGTTCCTTCACGTCGACGCCGCCGATGCGCGTTGCGTCGACGTCACCCGCGTAGTCGTAGAGGTTGGTGTGCACAGCCCACAGCCGGTCCACGAGCGCCTTCAACGCCACGGGCAGCTCGTCGTAGGCGCGCGCCGTGTTCGCCCACACCGTGTTGCCGCCGTAGGGCGGGAGCTCGACGGCGCGCAGGATGCTGATCGCGGGCACCCGGTCGACGAACGTGACGTCGGTGTGCCAGCTGTTCGCCCTGCCCTGGTCGGAGTCGATCGCCAGGACGTTGGTGTGGCTCTCCCCCTTCACCGTGGGGTGGGCCAGCGTCGGCTGCCCGAGCAGCCGCGCGAACGCGAGCTGCCCCGCGTCGTCCAGGTGGTGCTGGTCGCGGAAGAACACGACCTTGTGGGCCAGCAACGCCGCCCTGACCTCCGCGACGACGTGGTCCGGCAGGTCACCGCCCAGGCGGACGCCGTCGATCCGCGCGCCGATGCCCGCACCCAGTTTGGCGACGGTGGCGGAAAGCTGTGCGGTCATCGCGAACTTCCTTTCGTGGAGGCGAACCTGCTCTCCACCGTGCTGAGGTCCGCTCCCCCGCGCAACATCCGGCAGGGAGAATTCGAATGTTCTCAGCAGCTGGAACAAATCGATCCGGCGAGTTCCTTCCAGCGTGAAAAATAGGAGCCGGCGTCCAGTCCGCCTCCATGATGTGGGACGTCCGTTCCGGCCGTTGACCCGGCCCGATCCGGATGTGACGCTCCGTCCGTGAGCCAAGCCGCCTTCCTCACCTCGCGCCGGCACGTCGATCTCCGACGGCACGCCAGCGCGTTCTGTCGCACCGGTCGCTGAAACCACCTCCTCATTCCACTCGGGACTGATCGTCCCGTTGTTCGGCGTGCCCGTTTCCCTTCAGCAAAGGACCTGCCGTGACCACCACGCGACGGAACTTCCTCGGCCTCTCCCTACTCGGACTGACAGCGGCGACCGTCGGCTGTTCCACGGCGGCGGGCGCGGGGGTGGAGACCAAGACGCTGCGCTACCAGGGCTGGGCCGGTGACGTGACGCTGCCGGAACTGGCCGCGGAGCTCGGCTACCTCGGTGACGTGGAGCTCGAGTGGGTCGGCAACACGATCAGCGGCCCGCAGGACATCCAGTCCGCCGCCACCGGGCAGGTGGACTTCGGCGGCGCGTTCAACGGTGCCGTGGTCAAGCTGAAGGCGGCCGGGGCGCCGATCAAGTCGGTGATCGGCTACTACGGCTCCGACGAGAACGCCTACAGCGGCTTCTACGTGCTCGACGACAGCCCCGTCCGCACCGCGCGCGACCTGCTGGGCAAGAAGGTCGGGATGAACACGCTCGGCGCGCACCACGAGGCCATGCTCGGCATCTACCTCAAGCGCGCGGGCCTGGGCCAGGACGAGATCAAGAAGGTCGAGCCGATCGTCGTGCCGCCGGTCAACACCGAGCAGTCGGTGCGGCAGAAGCAGATCGAGGTCGGCGTGCTCGGCGGCATCCTGCGCGACAAGGCGCTGGAGAAGGGCGGCGTGCGCAAGAGAAGTTCCTGCGGGACAACCCCGGCACGGTCCGCACGTTCACGAGTGGCATCGCCAGGGCGATCGAGTGGAGCCGCACCACGCCGCGCGAGGAGGTGGTCAAGCGCAAGGTCGACGTCCTCACCAGGCGGGGCCGCAACGAGGACCCCGCGGCGCTGCGGTACTGGAAGTCCACCGGTGTGGCGCAGAAGGGCGGCAAGATCCTCGACCAGGAGCTCTCCATCTGGGTCGACTGGCTCGCCGAGCGCGGCGAGGTCACCAAGGACCAGGTGAAGCTCACCGACCTGTACACCAACGAGTTCACGCGGTCGACACCGTCGACCTCGACGTCGAACGCGGTGAGTTCGTCGTCCTGGTCGGTCCCAGCGGGTGCGGCAAGTCGACGCTGCTCGACCTGCTCGGCGGTCTCACCGAACCGAGCGAGGGCGAGATCCTGCTGGACGGGCGCAGGATCACCGGTCCTGGGCTGGACCGCGGCATCGTCTTCCAGCAGTACGCGCTGCTGCCGTGGCGGACCGCGCAGGGCAACGTCGAGTTCGGGCTGGAGGCGACCGGTGTCCCGCGCCGGCAGCGCGCGGAGCGGGCTCGGGAGTTCCTCGACCTGGTCGGGCTGACCGGGTTCGAGGACCGGCACCCGCACCAGCTGTCCGGCGGCATGCGGCAGCGGGTCCAGCTGGCGCGGACCCTGGCCCAGCAGCCGTCCGTCGTGCTGATGGACGAGCCGTTCGCCGCCCTGGACGCGCAGACCCGCGAGTCGTTGCAGGACGAGCTGCTGCGGATCTGGCAGCGCACCGGCAAGACCGTCGTCTTCATCACGCACTCCATCGACGAAGCGGTCTACCTGGGGCAGCGGGTCGTCGTGCTGACCTCGCGGCCTTCGCCGCCCTGGACGCGCAGACCCGCGAGTCGTTGCAGGACGAGCTGCTGCGGATCTGGCAGCGCACCGGCAAGACCGTCGTCTTCATCACGCACTCCATCGACGAAGCGGTCTACCTGGGGCAGCGGGTCGTCGTGCTGACCTCGCGGCCGGGCAGGGTCAAGGACACCGTGGCGATCGACCTCGGCGACCGGTCCCGGCAGGACGACCTGCGCTCCAGCACCGAGTTCGCCCGTTACCGGCACCGCATCTGGGACCTGCTGCACGACGAGGTCTCCCGTGCCCAGCTCCAGGAGAAGGAGGTGGTGGGCGTATGACCGCACTGCTGGAAAGCCCGTCACGGACCGAGAACAGCATCACGACGCCACCGTCCCGGCCACGGCGGACGCTGGCGAAGCTGGCCGACGCGGTGCTGACCGGTGTCGGCAAGGTCGTGGCCATCGCCGCGCTGCTGGCCGTCTGGGAGGTCGCGCCCCGGCTCGGCCTGGTGGACGCCACGTTCCTGCCGCCGTTCTCCACGGTCATGGCGTCGTGGTGGGACCTCGCGGTGAGCGGCAAGCTGCTCGACAACACGCAGGCGAGCCTCGTGAGGTCGTTGTCGGGCTTCGGTCTCGCGGTCGCGGCCGCCGTGCCGCTCGGTCTGCTGATCGGCTGGTACAAGCCGGTGGCGACGCTGCTCAGCCCGCTGCTGGAGGTGTTCCGCAACACCGCCGCGCTCGCGTTGCTGCCGGTGTTCGTGCTGCTGCTGGGCATCGGCGAGACGTCCAAGATCGCGATCGTGTTCTACGCGTGCACCTGGCCGATCCTGCTCAACACGATCAGCGCGGTGCGCGCGGTGGACCCGACGCTGCTGCGGCTCGCGCGGTCGATGGACCTGAGCGGGTTCCGGTTGTTCCAGAAGGTGATCCTGCCCTCGGCGGTGCCGACCGTGTTCACCGGGATCCGGCTGGCCGGCGCGCTGTCGATCCTGGTGCTGGTGGCCGCGGAGATGGTCGGCGCCAAGGCGGGCCTGGGCTACCTGATCAACGCCTCGCAGTTCAACTTCGCCATCCCGCAGATGTACGCGGGGATCATCACGCTCTCCGCCATCGGCGTGCTGTTCAACCAGGTGCTGGTCGGCCTGGAGCGCCGGTTCACCTCCTGGCGCGTCCCGGTCGGAGCATGAGGAGCCGTCATGACACTCACAGCTGATGTGCTGGTGGTCGGCGGCGGTCCGGCCGCCACGTGGGCCGCGCTGAAAGCAGCGGAAGAGGGCGCCTCGGTGGTGCTCGCGGACAAGGGGTACTGCGGGACGAGCGGTGCGACCGCGTCCGTCGGCACCGGCGTCTGGTACGTACCACCGGACCCCGAAGCGCGTGAGGCCGCGATGTCCAGCCGGGAGGCACTCGGCGGGTACCTGGCCGACCGCCGGTGGATGGCCAGGGTGCTCGACGAGACCTACGAGCGGGTCAACGAGCTGGCCGAGGCCGGGCGCTACCCGTTTCCCACCGGACCGGACGGGACACCGCTGCGCAACGGTCTGCAGGGCCCGGAGTACATGCGGCGCCAGCGGATCCGGGTCAAGCGCGCCGGTGTGACCGTCCTCGACCACAGCCCGGTCACCGAACTGCTCACCGCCGCGGACGGCGCGGTGGCGGGCGCGGCCGGGTACCGGCGGCAGGCAGGCCGGCCGTTCGAGGTGCGCGCGGGCGCGGTGGTGCTCGCCACCGGCGGGTGCGCGTTCCTGAGCAAGGCGTTCGGCTGCAACGTGAACACCGGCGACGGGACGTTGCTCGCCGCCGAGACCGGTGCCGAGCTGTCCGGCATGGAGTTCTCCAACGCCTATGGCATCGCGCCCGAGCACACCTCGGTCACCAAGACCGCGTTCTACAACTACGCCACCTTCTACCGGGCGAACGGCGAGGTGCTCGAAGGCGCCGGCAGCCAGCGCGGCCGGTCGGTGATCGCGCGAACATTGTTGATGGAGAAGGTGTTCTGCAAGCTGGACTTAGCCGACGAGGCCGCGCAGAAGGCGATGCGGCTGGCGCAGCCCAACTTCTTCCTGACCTTCGACCGGCTGGGCGTCAACCCGTTCACCGACCCGTTCGCCGTCACGTTGCTGGCCGAGGGAACCGTGCGCGGCACCGGTGGCATCCGGATCGTGGACGACGGCTGCGCCACCACGGTTCCCGGCCTCTACGCCGCCGGTGACGCCGCCACGCGTGAGCTGATCTGCGGCGGGTTCACCGGCGGTGGCAGCCACAACGCGGCGTGGGCGATCTCGTCCGGTTCGTGGGCGGGCCGGACCGCCGCCCGGTTCGCCCGCGCGCTCGGCCGCGGCACCCGGCAGGTGAGCGCGGCGGGCGTGCGGACTGCGTCCCACCGGTGCCGAAGGACGTCGACGTCACCGAGGTCGTCGGACCGTGCAGGCCGAGGTGTTGCCGTACGACAAACTACCTGCGCCACGGCGACGTGCTGCGGGCGGCGTCGGGAGCTGGACGGCGTCTGGGCGTGGCCATGGTCGCGCACGCCCGCTGGATGTACACCTCCGCCCTGCTGCGCGACGAGAGCCGCGGCATGGCCAAGCGGCTCGACCACCCCGAGCTCGACCCCGCCCGGCACCACCGGATCACCTCCGGCGGGCTGGACGAGGTGTGGGCCCGACCGGAAGGAGCGGCGGCGTGATCGAGCTCGTGTCGGCGGCGCGGTGCATCGCCTGTGACAAGTGCATCGAGGTGTGCCCCACCAACGTGTTCGACCGGGGCGCGGACGGACTTCCGGTGGTGAGCAGGCAGTCCGACTGCCAGACGTGCTTCCAGTGCGAGGCGAACTGCCCGGCCGACGCGCTGTTCGTCGCGCCGCACACCCATCCGCTGCCACCGGAGTCGTTCGCGCACGACGAGGAGCACCTGCGGGAGACCGGTCTGCTCGGCAGCTACCGCAGGCAGATCGGCTGGGGTCACGGCCGCACGCCGGGAGCCGCGCGGGCGGTCGGTCCCGCGCTCTCGCCCGCCGGCCCGCCGCTGATCTCGTGAGCACGGCCGCGTCGGTGGTGCTCGGCACGGTGCTGCGCTGCGGTCCGATCGCCCGCAGCTCCATCGCCCGCACGTCCGGGCTGAGCCCGGCGGCGGTGACCAGGACCTGTGCCGCGCTCACCGAGCTGGGCCTGCTCGTCGAGGTACCGGAAGCCGTTTCCTACCAAGGGATCGGGCGGCCGCACGTGCCGGTGGACATCGACACGAGCCGGCACGTCGTGGCCGGGGTGCACGTCGCGCACCCGTTCTGCACGCTGAGCCTGGCCGACCTGCGCGGCCGGGTCCTGGCACGGCGGACGATCCCGCACACCGACCGCGACGACCCGCACGAGGTGCTGACGACGGCCGCGGACGAGCTGCTGCGGCTGCACGCCGACCGGTTCCCCGCGCACATCCCGATCGGGCTGGGTGGCGGCGGGCGGCTGGTGGACGCGCGCGACGGCGTGATCGTCCGGCACGCCTCGCTCGGCTGGCGCGACGTCGAGGGGGGCGCTGCTGACCGCGCACCGGGCTGCCCGTGCGGGTCGACAGCCACGCGCGGCACTGGCCCGCGAGCAGCTCTTCGGTGCGCGAGCGGCCGGGACTCGTTGCTGCACCTGTTCGTCGGCAACGTCGTGGACGCGGCGATCGTGACCGCCGGGACCCACCGGGGACCGCTCCGCCGCCGGTGACGTCGCGCACCTGGCGCTGGGACCCGGCCGTCCGGTGCGAGTGCGGCAAGCGCGGGTGTCTCGAGGCCTCCGTGTCCGACCGCCTGGCCGAGCGGGCGCACCGGGACGGGGTGATCGGCCGGCCGTACGTCTTCGACCTGGTCGACGACGCCGTGGCCGGGTCCCCCGTCGCGCGGGCGCACCTCGTCGAACGGGCGCGCGTGGTCGGGCGGGCGGCGGCTGTGCTGTTCGACTTCCTCGACCCCGAGGTCCTCGTCGTCACCGAGCTCGGCACGAACCGGCTGCCCGAGTGCGCCGCCGCGTTGCGCGAGGAGGTGGCGGCGATGTCCCGCGCGTCCGCCGACGCGGTGCTGGCGAGCAGCTTCGGCGAGGACGTCCTGGCCGTGGCGGCCGGTGCCGTCCAGCTGGACGCCCTCTACGCCGACCCCTTGAACGTCCGAAACCCCGTCTGGCAGGGAGTCTGAAGTTGTCCGCACGCAAGCTCCACCTCAACGCGTTCCTGATGGGCGTCGGCCACCACGAGGCCGCCTGGCGGCACCCGCGCACCGACCCGCGCGCGCTGGACGACGTCACCCACTTCCAGCACCTCGCGCGGATCGCCGAGCGCGGCACGTTCGACTCGGTGTTCCTCGCCGACGGCGTGCAGATCTGGGGCGACGTCCGGCACACCGCCGCCGGCCGGTTCGAGCCGCTCACGCTGCTGACCGCGCTCGCGCAGGTGACCGACCACATCGGACTGATCGCGACGGCGTCCACCGGCTTCAGCGAGCCCTACAACCTCGCCAGGCTGTTCTCCTCGCTCGACCACATCAGCGGCGGCCGCGCGGGCTGGAACATCGTGACCACCGCGCAGGACCGGTCGGCGCAGAACTTCAACCGCGAGGTCAACACCGAGCACGCCGAGCGCTACCGGCGGGCCGACGAGTTCCTCGACGTCGTCACCGCGCTGTGGGACTCGTGGGAGGACGACGCGCTGGTCGTCGACCAGGCCACCGGTGTGTTCGCGGACGAGACCAAGGTGCACGAGATCGGCCACAAAGGACAGTTCTTCTCCGTGCGCGGGCCGCTGAACGCCGTCCGCAGCCCGCAGGGACACCCGTTGCTCGTGCAGGCCGGCTCCAGCGAGGACGGCAGGTCGTTCGCCGCGGCGTGGGCGGAGGCGGTGTTCACGGCCCAGCAGACGCACGCGGAGGCCACCGCGTTCTACGGCGACATCAAACGGCGCGTCGAGGCCTTCGGGCGCCCGGCGGACGGCCTGAAGGTGCTGCCCGGCATCGTCCCGGTGCTCGGCGGCACCGAGGCGGAGGCGCTGGCGCTCGCCGCGGAGCTGGACGACCTGATCATCCCGGCCCGCGCCGTGCGGCAGCTGACCGAGCTGATCGGCATCGACCTCACCGGCCATCCGCTCGACGAACGCCTGCCGGAGCTCCCGCCGGTCAGTCACGTCAACGGCGCCAAGAGCCGATTCGAGCTGGTGCGCGACCTGGCCGAGCGCGAGCGGCTGACCCTGCGCCAGCTGCTCGGCAGGCTCGGCGGCGGCCGCGGCCACCAGGTCGTCGCCGGCACGCCCGAGCAGGTCGCCGATCACATCGAGCTCTGGTTCACCACGGGTGCGGCCGACGGCTTCAACGTGATGGCACCGCTGTTGCCGTCCGGGCTGGAGGACTTCGTCGACCACGTCGTGCCGCTGCTGCGTGCCCGCGAGCTGTTCCGCACGGAGTACACCGGCCGGACGTTGCGCGAGCACTACGGTCTGCCGCGGCCGGCGAGCCGGTACAGCCGGGTCCACGCCGACTCGCTGCAGGCTTAGCGGCTGCGCAGGAGGTCCTCCAGCACGGTGCGCACCGGAATCGCCGGACGCCCCAGCAGGTCTTCCAGGGCCGGGTCGGTGACCGCGAACTCACCGGCCCGCGCCGCGCGGAACATGCCGAGGGTGAACTCCGCCGCCGCCTCCGGCATGCCCTGCGCGACCACCGCCGCCTTCCACTCCTCGTCGGCCACGACCACCCGCTTGGTCGCGCGGCCGGTGAGCGAGCTGAGAATGTCCGCCACATCGGCGAAGTCGAGCAGGTCCGGTGCGGTGAGGGGCGGGGTCGCGCCGTCGAACAGACCGGGCTTGGTGAGGGCGGCGACGTCGGCCGCGACGAGGTCGGCGTGCGCGGTCCACGAGACCGGGCCGTCGGCCGGGAGGCGGAACTGGCCGGTCTTCAGGGCAGCGGGCACGTAGTGCTCGAAGGTGCTCGTGTAGAAGCCGTGGCGCAGTGCCGTGTACGGGATGTTCTGCTCTGCCAGGTACTTCTCGGTGGCCGCGTGCTGGCGGGCAGGGCTGAACTCCGAGTCGGGCGAGGCCGCCTGGTGGCTGGTGTAGAGCACGCGGGACGCGCCGGCGCGCACGGCGGCGTCGACCGCGGCCCTGGCCCGGCGGCCTGCGGGCCGGATCGCGGCCGAGACGAGGAGCAGCTGGTCGGCGCCCTCGAAGGCGTGGTCCAGCGTCGCCGGGCCGGTGAAGTCGCGGCCCGGACGGGCGGGCACGTGCTCCAGCAACTCCTCCACGACCTGGCGGCCGAGCCTGCCGGTGGCACCCGTGACGATGATCATTGCTTCCTCCTTGGATCAGTGGTTCACCGAAACGCTATCACTGGTTCGAATCAGCGATAGCAGTGATTTGATACCGTTGATCCATGACAGACGCCCGTTCCAGGATCGTCACGGCCGCGGCTCATCTGCTGCGCACCGGTGGCGCGAAAGCGGTGACGACGCGGGCGGTCGCCCAGGAGGCGGGGATCCCGGCGCCGACGATCTTCCGGCTCTTCGGGGACAAGGACGGCCTGCTGGAGGCGGTCGCCGAGCAGGTGATGGCCGAGCACGTCACCGCGAAGGCGGTGCGGGCCGCCGACGAGGACGGCGACCCGGTCGAGGACCTGCGGGCCGCCTGGCGGAGCCACCTCGCGTTCGGCGTCGCCCACCCCGACGTGTTCCTGCTGCTGGTCGACCCGGCGCGGGCCCGGCACTCCGCCGCCTCGGCCGCCGGGACCGAGGTCCTGCGGGCACGGGTGGCGCGGGTCGCCGCGGCCGGACTGCTGAACGTCTCGGTGGCGCGGGCGGTGGACCTGGTCCACGCGGCCGGCAGCGGTGCCGTGCTCGCGTTGCTCGGCAAACCCGAGGACCAGCGCGATCCCGGGCTCGCGGACGCACTGCTGGACGCGGTGCTCGCGCGGATCCTCACCTCGACGCCGGCGCCGGCCACCGATCCCATGGCGCTCGTCGTCGCGTTCAGGGAAGCGCTCCCCCGGCTACCCGCACTCAGTGATGCCGAGCGGACGCTGTTGTCCGAGTGGCTCACCCGCACGACCGACGACCTGCACGACCGGCGACAGCACTGACCAAGGAGGAACAGCGTGCCTCGCGTTCTGATCACCGGAGTCCGCGGGAAGACGGGCGTTCCACTCGCCGAGCTGCTCCAGGGCCACGCCGAGGTGCTCGGCGGGAGCAGTGACCCGTCCTCCGTGCGGATCGACGGCGTGGTGCCGACGAGGTTCTCGTGGGACGACCCGTCCACCTGGGACGTGCCCGCCGACGCCGTCTACCTCGTGCGCCCGGACCGAGAGGACGCGCCGGACCTGGTCGAACGCCTGCTGGCACGCGTCGCGGCCTCGACGAGGATCGTGCTGCTGTCCGAACGCGACGTCGACTCGTTCGCCGACGACGCCTGGGCCACACGGGCCGAGCGGGTGGTGCGCGACAGCGGGCATCCGTGGACGTTCCTGCGGCCCAGCTGGTTCATGCAGGTGCTCACCGACGACCGGTTCTACCGCGAGGACATCGCCGAACGCGGGCGGCTGCCGTACGCGGGTTCCGGCGCGCGCATCGCGTGGATCGACGCGCGGGACATCGCCGCGGTCGCCGCACGGGCGTTGGTCGAAGGCGGACACGACGGCCAGGTCTACGAGCTGACCGGGCCCGAGTCGCTGACGCTGCCCGAGACCGCCTCGGTGCTCTCGTCCGTGCTGGGCCGGGAGGTCGTGCACGAGGAGGTCACGATCGAGGAGGCGGTGGCCGGGCTCGACGGGTTCGACCGCGACGAGTTCGGGTGGACGCTCGAACGGGTGCGGGACGGGGTGTTCGCCGGCGTCACGGACACCGCGGAGGAGGTCACCGGCCGCCCGGCGCGCTCGCTCGCGGACTTCGCCACCGACCACCGCTCCGCGTGGACGGGCGGCACCCGGTCCTGACCAGGTGCCGCCCGCGCCTCACCAGCGCAGCTCGCCCGCCTCGTCCTGCAGGGTCCCGGTCGGACCGTCCGGACCCGGCGTCGCGAACCGCACGACGACCTTCGCGCTGTCCGCCACGGGCCGGCCGATGCCGAACGCCGCGGTCATGTCGGTGGCGGTGGTGCCGGGCTCGACGGCGTTGAACCTGATGCCGGGGTGGGCCTTCGCGTACTGGACCGTCAGCATGGTCGCCGCCGCCTTCGACGCGGCGTAGAGCGCCAGCGGCATCTGGAACTCCGGGCGCTCCGGGTTGGTCACGGCCCAGAACGAGCCCATGCTGCTCGACACGTTCACGACGGTCGGGTTGGCGGACTCGCGCAGCAGCGGAAGCGCCGCCTCCGTGACGCGCACGATGCTGACCGCGTTGGTGTCGAAGGCCTTCAGCGCCGCGGGGCCGTCGAGCGCCTCGTTGGCGAGGATGCCGGCGTTGTTCACCAGCACGTCGAGCCGGCCCTCCTCGGCGCCGATCTTCGCCAGCGCGCTGCGCACCGAGTCGTCGTCGGTCACGTCGAGCTGCACGAACCGGGCGCCGAGCTCCGCGGCGGCTTTCTCGCCGCGCTCGGGGTCGCGCGCGCCGACGTAGACGACGTGGCCCAGCTCGACGAGCTGCCTGGCGGTCTCGAACCCGATGCCCTTGTTGGCGCCGGTGATCAGGGTGGTGGTCATGGGAGTTCCTCTCGGGTTCAACGGGTCAGCTGGCGACGGAGCTCAGCGGCGTCGTGCAGCGCCGTCATGTGCACGAACCGCCCGTCGCGGACCTGGTAGATGGCGTACTCGGTGATCTCGAACGAAGCGCCGGTGGCCGGCACGCCGAGCCACTCGCGCACCGGCGTGCCGGTGTTGACCAGCCGCGCGGCCAGCCGGTCGCCGTCGAAGAGCAGCTCGACGAGCTCCCAGTGCAGGTCGGGAACGGCGGCCACGTCGGCCTTCTGCACCGCGAGCAGGTCGTCGCGGGTGGCGGGTTCGCCGTTCAACGTCGTGCGGTCGCTGATGAACTCCTCCATGCGCCCGAACTCGTGCGCATTCAGCTCGGCCAGGTAGCGCAGGTAGAACGCGCGCAAGTCGCTGTCGGACACCGGAACCCTCTTCCACGGCTAGTTCTGAAGCGATCACTTCAGAACTCGACCGTAGCACGTTCTGCATCGATCGTTCCAAAAGCGGGGTACGCTGCGGAGGTGGAGACGACACCGCGCAGGGCGACCGGCCGGCCGCGAGGGTTCGACGCCGACGAGGCGCTCGACCGGGCCCTGGCGGTCTTCTGGGCGCAGGGCTACGAGGGCGCCAGCCTGGCGAACCTGACCGACGCGATGGGCATCTCCACGGCCAGCATGTACGCGACCTTCGGCAACAAGGAGCAGCTGTTCCGCAAGGCCCTGCAGCGCTACGACGAGGGCCCGAGCGCGTACGTCGAGCCGGCACTGGCCGAACCGACCGCCCTCGGCGTCGCCGCCGCCCTGCTCACCGGCACCATCCAGACCACCACCCGCCCGGACCAACCGCACGGATGCCTTGGCGTGCAGGGAGCCTTGGCCACCGGTGACGCCGCGAGCGACATCCGCGAGCTGCTGGTCGGCTGGCGCAACAACGGCACGGCACGTGTGCAGGAACGGTTCGAGCGCGCGGTGGACGAGGGCGACCTGCCGCCGGACACGAACACCGCACTGCTCGCCCGGTACGTCACCACGCTGCAGGTGGGGATCGCCGTACAGGCCGCGAGCGGGATGGGGCCGTGTGAGCTGCAGGAACTGGCGGACGCGGCGCTGCGCACGTGGCCGGTGGGAGCCGCCGGACGCGGGTGACTTCCTTGACACCTCCTGCAGGTGGTTGTTTGGGTCGGGTATGGGCTTTCGCGCACCGTCGGCTGACGACGTGTACCGCTACGTCCTCCGCCTGGACGACTCGACGCGCACCCTGACCGACCGCTTCGGTTGGAGCATCCTGCTGGTGGGTGACTACTCGGGCACCTGCCGCGAATTCCTCGACAGGTACTGCCTGGACCTGTGCGCCCGGACAGCCGACCGCATCCGCTTCGTCTTCTTCTCCGGCCTCCCGGAGCACGAGTTCAGGTCCGCCGCCATGTCGAGCCGGCGCTTGAGCTTCGGAACGCTCGGCGCGGTGCTGTCGCGGCTCCGCCGGCGCGAGACGAGGCTCGACTTCCGCGACGAGCGGTGGAGCCACCTGCGCCCGCCCGCGTTGGTCCCCCTTCCCACCGAGCGCAGCATCCTCGACAGCCTCGACCACGACCACCTGCAGCTCTCGGCCGTCCCCGGCGCCCGCGCGTCCCTGGAGTTCGCCCAGAAGCTCGGGATCGGGCGCCACGTCCCCTGCCTCGTCATCTTCACCGACGTCGGCGACCTGAACGTGCACGTGTTGCCGTTCGCCGGACAGGAACCGGAGGACGTCTACCGGCGGGTGCGCGGTTGGATCGACGACTACTACGACCTCAACCGCGATCTCCTGCGCCACTGGAGTGAGACCGAGAAGGAAGTCGAGAGGCGCGCTCGCCCACTGGCCAACGCTCTTCCCGCGTTGCGCAGGTGGTCGTCCTCGCATCGCGAGACCTGGCGCCAGATGCGCCGCCTGGCCGAGCTGGGGCAGACCCCGCCGAAGGACGTCGGGGAGGTTCTCGCACTCAGCCGGGACCACACCTTGCCACACCGCTTCCGCGAAGCGCTCCGGCAGCACGCCCGGCTGGTGAAGGTCATCGCCGCGCGCTCAGCCGCCTGGCAGGAGCTCGCCGCCGCAGCGGATGACCTGGCGGCTGAGCAACAAGCGCACGAGGTCCTGCGGACGGTGATGACGCTGCTCCGAGGAAGAACCCGCCTGCAGCTCATGAAGACGACCACCGCCACGCTCCTGCTGGCCCAGTCCGCACTGAGCGGCCCGACGTCGTCCCGGCACGCGTTCCAGCGCTGGCAGAACCGCAACGTGCCGCTGTTCTCCCGACGCAGGTTCGAGGAGGAGCGGCAGTCGTGGCGCTCCATCGCCGCCCTCGCCCGCAGGGACGGGGAGACCATCGGTGAACAGAAACGGCGGGACCACGCCACCTTCCGCGCCGCGTTGTACGCCCAGCCACTGCTCCAGGACGCCGAGAAGACGGCCGACCTGGTGCTGCGCGCCCTCGCCGACCACTACTCCGTTCTCCCGTCCTCGACCGAGTGGACGGCCGCCACCGTCCAGTTCCGAGGACGCATCGCCCGAGCGATCCACGATCTTCAGGAGCAAGCACCGTGGGCCGGTGCGGGGACGCGCATCGCCGACTGCCTGCCCGGCGACGAGGCGACGCCCGCCTCCGTCGTCGCACAGCGCCGTCTCGCGTCGACCCTCCACCACCGCGACCGGGTGCTGCTGGCACTGGCCGACGAGGTGCACGGCCGCCGGAACGCCGAAGCCGCCCAGGCGGCTGCCTGGGCCGCCCTGCCCGCCCTCGTCGAAGGTCACCGGGCCGAGTTGGAGACCCGGCTGCTGGGCAGCGACTCGGCCCCTGCCCTGCCCGCCGCCTCCGACGCGGACGACCTCCTGGCCCTGGCGTCCGCACTGGACGAGTACGAGAACGCGGTGGCATCCGTGCGGTACCCGCACCTGGCGGATCCCGCCGCCCTGCCCGTGCCGGTGCTGACCAGCGTCTCCGAGGCGACCGGACTGGCCGTCGACCAGCCCAGGGCCGTCGACAGGCTGCGCACCCTGACCGAGCAGGCGGTCACCGGTCTCAAGACCGCGATCTCGGTGCAACGCTACGTCGAACGGGACGTCGACCGCCACACGCCCAGCGGCATGGTGGCTGCCGCCCTCGACGTCACGCTCTCCCCCGCTCGGCTCACCGAGATCGGCCGGATCCAACCCTCGACCCGCGTATTGGGCGCGCTGACCGGCGCGGAGCTCGCAGCGGCCGCAGCCGAGCTCGGCTGCGACGTCGAAGGCCTGGCTCCCGCGCGAGCGCGAGCAGCGCTGCGCCTTCATCTCGGCCTCGGTCCTCACGACGACCCGCTCGGCCCTGCCTCCGCCGCACTGGCGGAACAGCTGCAGACCAAGATCGCGAACGACGCTTTCGACGTCTTCATGGCACATCACTCAGAGGACCAGCCCGCAGTGCTGGAGGTGTGCGCCGTGCTGCGGCAACACGGGATCCACCCGTGGATCGACGTGGAACAGGTCCAGCCCGGGACGTGGTTCCAGGACGCACTCCAGCACGCGATCCGCACCGTGAAAGCCGCCGCGGTCTTTCTGGGACCGAGCGGCGCCGGGCGCTGGCAGATGCTCGAGATCCGGGCGTTCGTCGAACGCTGCGTGTCCGAGGGCGTGCAGGTCATCCCGGTCCTGTTGCCGGACACGCCCGGCCTGCCGACCGAACTGGTGTTCCTGCAGCAGCTCAACGTCGTGCGGTTCGACCGTTCGGTGTTGGAAGCCGCTCCCCTTCGGCGGCTGGTCTGGGGCATCACGGGGGAGAAACCCGCATGACCGCCGGCGTCAGCGTGAGAAGCCGCGCGCCGCGATCAGCAACGCCTCGCTGACCGCCGCCTCCACCCCGCCCGCACCGCCGCCACCCGCAGCACCACCGCCCCGCGCCGCCGTGGAACGCGTGGTGCTCCACCCCCCGCAGCGCGGCGTTGATCATCGCGGCCTGCACCACCGCGGTCAGGTCCGGTGCCTCCAGCCCGCCGCGGCGGGCCAGCGCGTCGGCGAAGACCGGTTCCGCCTGCCGGTGCGCCTCCAGCCACACCCCGCGCAGGCCGGGTTCGGTGCCGGTCAGCCGGACCAGGTCGAGCAACGTGTCGCGGTCGACGGCCTCACGACCCGCCTCCCGCAGCGTCTCCAGCAGCTCGGACATGTCCTGGCCGGGGCGCCACGACCGCAGCCAGTCCGCCGCCAGGTCGATGCCTCCGGTCAGCAGCGGCAGGACGCAGCTCTCCTTGGTCGGGAAGTAGCGCCAGAGCGTGCGGGAGGAGATGCCGGCAGCCGTGGCGATCTCCTCGGCGGAGGTCGCGGCCACGCCCTTCGCGACGAACAGGCCGACCGCCACGCGCGCCACGTCGAGGCGGGTCTCCGCCTTGCGTCGTTCGGTGAGTGACGGACGTCCGATCGGCATGCCCCACCCTACCCCGGGTTGTCTCGGAGCGCCTATCTGTCACACAATGACAAAAAGTAACCGCAGATGGAGGCAGTGATGGACGGACTTGCAGGCAGCAGCGTTGTGGTCACCGGCGGCGGGTCGGGCATCGGACGAGCGGCCGTGCTCCGGTTCGCGGCCGCGGGGGCGAAGGTCGTGGTGGCCGACCTCGACGCCGACGCCGCCAAGGCCGTCGTCGCCGACGTCGAGGCGTCCGGGGGAACCGCGGTCGTGGTGATCGGCGACCTCAGCGACCAGTCGGTGGCCGACGCGGTGGTCGAGACCGCGGTGACCGCGTTCGGCGGGATCGACGTCCTGGTGAACAACGCCGGCGTCATGGACACCATGTCCGCCGCGGCCGACGTCACCGACGCCGAGTGGGAGCGGGTGCTGCGGGTCAACCTGACGGCGCCGTTCCTGCTGACCCGCGCCGCGCTGCCGCACATGCTCGCCAAGGGCAAGGGCGCGATCGTCAACACGGCGTCGGAGGCGGCGTTGCGCGGCAGTGCGGCAGGGGCGGCGTACACCGCGTCGAAGCACGGCCTGGTAGGGCTCACCCGGTCGGTCGCGATCATGTACCGCGAGTCGGGCATCCGGTGCAACGCCATCGCTCCCGGCGCCACCATGACCGGCATCTCGCTCACCGTCGACCCCGCCGCGCACGGACCCGAGGTGCTCGCGCGCTACCGGCAGAACATCGGGCGCCTCGCCGAGGCCGACGAGCAGGCCGCCGCGATCGTCTTCCTCGCCTCCGACGCCGCCGCCAACATCACCGGCGTCGTGCTGCCCGTCGACGACGGCTGGGCGGCCGTCTGACCTATCCTGCTGGTCAACAGCCCGGCGCGACGCCGGGCGTGGCCGGCCGGAGCTCCAGGGATGACGCGCAGCAAGACACCAGAGGGCACGCGAGGGCGGATCCTCGACACGGCCGAGCGCATGTTCGCCGAGCACGGCGTCTTCTCCGTCTCCAACCGGCAGATCAGCGACGAGGCGGGCCTGGGCAACAACACCGCGGTCAGTTACCACTTCGGCAGCAAGGCGGAGCTCGTCCGCGCCATCTACCTGCGCCACAGCGAGCCGGTCGAGCTCCTGCGCGAGAAGGCGGTGGACGAGCACGCCGGCAGCACCGACCTGCGCGACTGGCTCGCCTGCCTCGTCCGCCCGTTCACCGACCACCTCGCCTCGTTGGGGACGAGCAGCTGGTACGCCCGTTTCGTCGCACAGCTCATGACCGAACCTAAGCTGCGCGAGCTCGACCTCGTCGACGTGGGTCAGACCCCGTTGCAGCGCACGGTGTACGACGCGCTGCACCGGTGCCTGCCCGACCAGGCACCGGCCGTGCGCGACGAGCGCGACGAGATGGCCAGGACGTTGATCGTCCACATGTGCGCCCGCCGGGAACGGGACCTGCCCGCCGACAGCACGGCGCTCTGGAACGCCACCGCGACCGGACTGGTCGACGCCCTCGCCGGCCTGTACCGGGCACCCTCCGAGGTTTAAATCAATCAATTGACTTAGTCTGGGTGCATGAGCATCACCGCACCACCCCGGCGGAAGGTCCTGGAGTCGCTCACCGGCCTGCTGCTCGCGCTGTTCGTGTCCACGCTCAGCAGCACCGTCGTGGCGACCGCGCTGCCCAGGATGATGGGCGACCTGCACGGCTCCCCCACCCAGTACACCTGGGTCGTCACCGCCACCCTGCTCACCACGACCGTCACCACCCCGATCTGGGGCAAGCTCGCGGACCTCCTCGACAAGAAGACCCTCGTGCAGGCCGCCACGGCGGTCTTCCTCGCCGGGTCGGTCGCCGCCGGGCTGGCCCAGGACGCGGGTCAGCTCATCGCGGCGCGCGCTCTGCAGGGCGTCGGGGTCGGTGGCGTGCAGGCGTTGGTGCAGATCGCCATCGGCGCGATGATCTCGCCGCGCGAACGCGGGAAGTACGCGGGCTACCTGAGCAGCGTCACGGCGTTGTCCACGATCGGCGGGCCGCTGCTGGGCGGGTTCCTCGTCGACACGTCATGGCTGGGCTGGCGCTGGTGCTTCTTCGTCGGCGTGCCGTTCGCGGTGGCGGCGCTGGTCGTGCTGCAGCTGACGCTACGGCTTCCGGTGGTGCGCAAGGAGAACGTCCGCATCGACTACTGGGGTGCCTCGCTGCTCACCGGCGGCGTCAGCGTGCTGCTCATCTGGATCTCGTTCGTCGACGACGCCTTCGCCTGGTCGTCCTGGCAGACCGCGGCCATGGTCGGGGGCAGCGCGGTGCTGCTCGGGCTCGCCGCGTGGGTCGAGACGCGGGTCGCGGAGCCGATCGTGCCGCCGGGCATCATCACCCGGCGCACCACCGCGCTGGCCGTGCTCGGCAGTCTCGCGGCGGGCACGGCGATGTTCGGCGCGGCGGTGTTCCTCAGCCAGTACTTCCAGGTCAGCCGCGGGCACACGCCGACGGAGGCGGGCGTGCTCACGATCCCGATGATGGCGGGCATCCTGGTCTCGTCGGTGGTGACCGGGCGGCTGCTCAGCCGGACGGGCCGGATCAAGCCCTACCTCGTCGTCGGCGCCGTGTGCCTGGCCATCGGGTTCGCGTGCCTGGCCTTCCTCGCCGAGCACACGCCGCTGGTGCTGGTCGCGCTGCCGATGCTGCTGATCGGCGTGGGCGTCGGGATGACCCTGCAGAACTTCGTGCTGGTGGTGCAGAACGCCGTTCCGCTCGCCGAGATCGGTGCCGCCAGCGCGACCGTGTCGTTCTTCCGCTCGCTCGGCGGCACCATCGGCGTCACGGTCCTGGGTGCCGTGCTGGCCCGCCAGGTGGCCCACCACACCGCGGCGGGACTGCCGGTTCCGGCCGCCTACGGTGAGGCGACCGGAACCGTGTTCGCGATCTCGGCCGGCGTCGCGCTGCTCGGCGTCGTCGCGGCGGTGCTGCTCAAGCCGGTCTCGCTGCGCACCAGCCTGGACGTGTCCAAAGAGGACTAGTGGCGCGGCACGTTCCGAGTTGCGCCATTAGCTCAGGCGCAGCACGCTGCCCTCGCCGTTCGCCGAGACGTAGAGCGAGCCGTCCGGCCCCACCGCGACTCCGGCGAACGGCACCGGTACCCCCGCGTGCCCCGCCGACTCCGGCTGGACGCGGGTGAGGCCGGGCGGCAGCCCGACCGGGAGGTCCTCCGCCTCGACGCGGCGGTCCCCGGTGGCGAGGTCGATCGCGAGCAGCCGACGCGTTCCGGTCTCCACGACGAACAGCTCGCCGCCGCTCACCGCGATGCCCTGCGGCCGATCCAGTCCCTCCACCACCGGCACCAGCCCGTCATCGACGCGGAACACCGCACCACGCTCCTCATCGCTGACGTGGCAACGGTCTTCCGCGTCGAGCGCGACGTCGACCGGGGCTGCCAGCCCTTCGGCGAGCACGGTGAGGCCGTCCTCGTCGTCGATGCCCACCACCCGCCCGGCACCGGTCTCCGCCACCACGAGCACGCCGTCGGACCGCATCGCGGCGCCACCCGGCCGGGCGAGGTCCGCCCGGTTCCGGAACGCGCGCCGCTGGGGTTCGTACGTGCGCACCGCGCCGGACTGCGAGGTGATGTGCACCCGGCCGTGGTCGTCGGTGGCGACGGCGTGGCTGGACGCGAGCAGCTCACGGGTGCGCGCCTCGCCGCCGTCGACGGTCGCCAGCCGGAAGTTGTCGCCCGTGTAGACCGTGCCGTTCGGGTCGACCGCCACGCCGAACGGGCCGACGAACCCCTTCGGCACGATCAGCCGCGCGCGGCCGTCGGGTGCGAGCTCCGCGATGCCGCCCGCCGCGAAGCTGGAGACGAACATCCGGTTCTCCGCGTCGAACGCCGCGTTGTCCATTCCGGACAGCTCACCGGGGACGACCGTGCGGCGCCCGGAGCCGAGGTCGATCCTGGTGACGATCCCGGCCTCGCCGCGGGAGATCACGATCAGCTGCCCGGCCAGGTCGAACCGCACGGCGACCGGTTGGTGGACGTCACCGGCGACCAGCTCCGGCGGCCCGCCGTCCGGGGACACGCGGTGCACCTCGTTGGTGATCATGTGCGGGTAGTAGAGGTGGCCGTCGGGGCCGAGCTGCATGGCGTTGCCGAACGCGAGTCCCTCGGCGAGCACCACCGGTTCCCCGCCGCCGGGGAACAGTTCGAGCACCCGGCCGCCCATGCGCATCTCGTTGACGAACAACCTGTCACCGACGCAGGCGATCCCGTTGGGCTGCAACACGTCGTCGCAGACCAGGGCGAACTCGCCCCGCGGGCTGCGCCGCCACACCCGGCCCGGCACGAGGTCCGTGATGTACATCGACCCGTCCGCGCCGAACGCCAGGTCGTCCGGCGACTGCACCGGGCCGTCCATCTCCACCACGGTCTCGACTTCGCCGGTGGAGAGGTCCACCGCGCTGATCCGGCCCGCCACGAACTGTGCCACGTGGAGCCGGCCGTCCGGCCCGAACGCGACGCCGTTCGACCCGAACAGCGAGCTCGGCGGGGTGAGCCGCTCGATCCTCCTGGCCGAGCGCGGAGACCCCGTTTCCCCGTAGCGGCTGTCAGTTCGCATCGCCGAGCACCTCGTTGATCCCGTCGCCGGAACGCCATTCGCGCAGCAACCGGTGGAACGCGGCGGGACCGGGCCCGTAGGTCAGCCGCGGACCGCGCGGCTTGCCCTCGCCGTTGTAGTAACCGGGGGTGCACTCGACGTCGTAGCGCCCGCGGTCCGGCGAGCTCGCGAGGATCGTCTCCGCCCACGCCCGTTCGGCGGCCGCGGTCGGTTCCACGCACTTCACCCCGCGCCGGCGTGCCTGCGCCACGACCTCGCCGATGTGGACCGCCTGCTCGTCGAGCACGTGCGTGAAGTTGACCGAGGGCGCGTTCTGCAGCGAGCCGAGGTGGAACAGGTTCGGGAAACCGTTGCTGCAGAAGCCGTGCAACGTGCGCACGCCACCGGTGGCCCACGAGTGCAGCAGGTTCTTGCCGTCCCTGCCGTGCACGGGCAGGCGACCGGTCATCACGTCGGACATGCCGACCGCGAAGCCCGTGGCGAAGACGATGCAGTCGACCTCGTACTCGACCCCGCCGACGACGATCGCGTTCTCGGTGATCCGCTCGACGCCGCCGTGGTCGGCCGTGTCGACGACGGTCACGTCGGGGCGGTTGAACGTCTGCAGGTACTCGTCGCTGAAGGTCGGCCGCTTGCAGCCGTAGCGGTACCAGGGCTTGAGCAGCTCGGCGGTGGCCGGGTCCTGGACGACCGCGTCCACGCGGGCGCGCAGCTCGTTCATCTTCACGAAGTCGAGGTGCTCCTCGATCCGCTCCCACTCCGGCGGCTCCAGGTGCGCGTTGGCGTCCGTGGGCACGATCTTGCCGAGCAGCCGGCCGCTCGCGGTCCACGCGTCGTCGACGAGGTCGACCTCCTCGCGGTGCCCGGTCACGAAGGCCTGGAAGTTCTCCCGGCGCCGCGCCTGCCAGCCGGGTTCGAGCGAGGCGGCCCACTCCGGGTCGGTGGGCCGGTTGCCGCGCACGTCCACCGACGACGGCGTGCGCTGGAAGACGTACAGGTGCCCGGCGTCGCGCCCGAGGTGTGGCACGACCTGGATGGCGGTCGCACCCGTGCCGATCACCGCCACCCGCTTGTCCGCGAGCCCGGTGAGACCACCGTTCGCGTCACCGCCGGTGTAGCCGTAGTCCCAGCGGCTGGTGTGGAACGTGTGCCCGGCGAAGTCCTCGATGCCGGGAACATCGGGCAGCTTCGGGTGGTCGAGCGTGCCGTTCGACACCACCACGTAGGTCGCGCGGACCTCGTCGTCGCGATCGGTCCGCACGACCCACTCGCCGTCGTCCCACCGCACCTCGCGCACACCGGTCTGGAAGAACGCGTCCGCGTACAGGTCGAACGTCCGCCCGATCGCCATCGCGTGCTGCCGGATCTCCTCCCCCGGCGCGTACTTCCACCGCGGGACGTACCCGACCTCCTCCAGCAGCGGCAGGTAGACGTAGGACTCGATGTCGCAGTGGATGCCCGGATACCGGTTCCAGTACCAGGTGCCGCCGAAGTCGCCGCCCTTCTCGATGATCCGGATGCGCTCCAGCCCGGCCTGCCGCAACCGCGCACCGGCCAGCAACCCGCCGAACCCGCCACCGATGACCACCGCGTCCACCTGGTCGCGCACCGGCTCCCTGGACACAGGCGTCACGTACGGGTCCTCGGCGTAGTAGCCGAACTCCGCCTCCGCCCGCCGGTACTGCTCACCGGCGTCCGGCCGGATGCGCCGGTCCCGTTCCCGCCGGTAGCGCTCACGCAGGGCCTCGGGGTCGAACCCCGGCTCGTCCGGGGTCCCCAAGGGGTCGAGTGCCGACATGCCCGCCCTCTCCACAGTTTAAATCAATCGACTGACTTAAACCTACACGGAGTGACCGCGCGCCTGCCCAGCGCGTCCGGGCGCGGGGTCAGACCTGCCCGACCTCCACACCGGTGCGGGCGGCGCGGGAGACGCCCCAGTCGTAGAGGGCCTGCAGCGCCGGCCCGAGGCTCCTGCCCTCGTCGGTGAGCGAGTACTCGACGTGCGGAGGCACCTCGACCCGCGCGACCAGGCCTGCCTCCTGCAGTTCACGCAACCGCTGCACGAACATCTTCTCGCTGATGCCGGGCACCTTGCGGCGCAGCTCGCCGTAGTGGTGCGGGCGTTGCTTGAGGTGGGCGAGGATGACCGTGCGCCACTTGCCGCCGATGACATCGAGAGCGAGCTCGACAGGACAGTGGTACACGGGCGCTCCTCACCAAAAGGTGCGTACTTGCCGGGTTCTCCGCTGACTGCTGAAGTTGGCGGCGTGATCGACGACCAGTCAACACCCACTCTCTACACCTGGGCCGGAGGGGCGCCCGCGCTCGCGCGGCTGACCGAGGCGTTCTACCGGCGCGTCGCCGAGGACGAGGTGCTCGCACCCGTGTTCGCCGGCATGGATCCCGGTCACGCTCACCACGTGGCGCTGTGGCTGGGCGAGGTGTTCGGCGGACCGGCCGCCTACACCGAGGAGCGGGGAGGCTACGAGTTCATGCTGTCCCAGCACCTCGGCCGGGCGATCACCGAGGAGCAACGCCGGCGCTGGCTCGACCTGATCATGGATGCGGCGGACGAGGTCGCCCTGCCGGACGACCCCGAGTTCCGTGCCGCGTTCGTGTCCTACCTGGAGTGGGGCACCCGGCTGGCCGTGCGTAACTCCGCGGTGGACGCCACACCGTTCCACGAGGCGCCCGTGCCGAAGTGGGGCTGGGGTGAGGCGCCGCCCTACGTCCAGTGACACCGGCGGGGCGGCCCGTCTCCACGTGGTCGATCAGGACCCGAGGTGGAGCAACCGGTTCGGTGAGCCGGCGCCGACGTTCGTCAGCACGTCCTTCGTCGAGGCGTCCACGACCAGCTGCTTGGCCCGCGCCATGGTGAGGCCGGGGTCGGCGGCCTTGGCGATGGCGACCGCGCCGGCGGCCAGCGGAGCGGCGAACGACGTGCCGTACCAGCCCGTCTGCACGGCCGTGTCGCTCCACCCGCCGGCACCGGTGACGTCGGCGCCCGGTGCGAACGCCGTGACGCAGCTGCCGTAGCTGGACGCGTTGGTGCCGGTGTTGCGCGTGTCGGTCCTCGTCGTGGCTCCCATGGTGATCGCGCGGGAGTCCTTCGGGGAGTTGAGGCAGTCGCCCCTGCCGAAGTTGCCCGCGATCAGGACCACGAGCATCCCGTTGTCCACCAGCTTCTTCGCGGCGGCGTCGAGGACGGCGTCCGGGTGACCGCCGGAGCTCTGCAGGCTGACGTTGACCACCGAGCCCGCCGGTGCGTTGAGCGCGGTCCAGTTCATGCCGTCGGCCATGTCCTCGGTCGTGCCGGAGTTGTCGCACCTGAGGACGCGCACGGCCTTGATGTTCGCCTTCTTGGCCACGCCGTGGGTCTTGCCGGCCACATGGCTCGCGACGAACGTGCCGTGGCCCGCGCAGTCGGTGTCGCCGTTGCCGTCGTCCACGGCGTTGTAGACGCTCCGCGCCCGGCCCTCGAACTCGGCGTGCGTGGTGCGCACCCCGCTGTCGACGACGTAGACGTCGACGCCGGCACCCGTGCCGCTCGGGGTGAAGGTGCCGTTGAGCGGCAGGGTGCGCTGGTCGAGGCGGTCGGTGTGCCAGGGTTCGGCGAGCGAACCGGCGGCAGGGGCGATCTCCGTCCGGTGCACCCGGTTCTCCTGCACCAGCGCGACGGCGGGGTCACGCCGCAACCGGGCGGCACCGGCCGGTGTCAGGTCGGCGGAGAACGCGCCGAGCGCCTCGAAGCGCCTGTGGACGACTCCACTGTGGAGGGACGCGGTGCGGGCCAGCGCCGCCGGGTCCTCGAGCACCACGACGTACCGCGCCGTGTCCTCGCCGGCGAGGACGGAGCTCGCACTCCCGAACGCGGTGGTGACGCCCATCGCGCCCACCAGTGCGGCTCCGGTGAGTCGCCTTCGCATGTCGGCTCCGATCAGTACGGCTGCGGGGACGGCCGAACCGCATGATCGGAGTGTTCGAGCCGGAGCACAAACGGAAGACGCGGACCTACCTCGCGTTCAGCGGCAGCACGCGACCGAGCACGGGCACGGTGGCCGCGGCGACCACGACGTGCATCGCGATCAGGGCGAGCGAGTTCACCACGGCGGCGCCGCCGGCGAGGATGCCCAGGTCCGGGATGAAGGTGAGCACCACGACGATCGGCACGAGCACGCGCAGCACCCGCCGCGGGTCCTTGGCGAAGCGGCGCACGAGGAACCAGCCCAGCGTGCCGAGCAGGATCCCGATGACGGTGGCCGGCGCGTACTCCGCGAGGGCGAGGCCCACGCGTTCGGTGCCTTCGGGGATGAACTTGCTCGCGACCAGGGCGATCAGCGAGTTGACCGCGATCGAGACCACCGCGGCGCCCAGGAGGCCCACGGCGACCTCTCCGGTGCTGGGTGCGAGACCTGCGGGGAGGCTGGTGTCGGCCATGGGACCTGTCCTTCGATAGGCTTGAATGCAAGCGGTCACTTGCAATCACGGTAGCCACCGGGCGCACGCTGATGCAAGTGTTCACTTGCATCAGCTGTCGATCGAGGAGGCCGTGGTGGCGGGGCGGGTGTGCGACAAGGCGGTGTTCGACGCGTTCCTGGAGGTGATCGCCTCACAGGGGTACGAGCGCGCGACCACCCGTGCGATCGCCGAGGCCGCCGGCATCAACGAGGCGACCCTGTTCCGCCGGTTCGAGTCCAAGCAGAACCTGCTGCGGCTGGCCGTGCGCAGCAACTTCGCCGAGTTCGAGCTCGACCTCGACGCGCCGGGCGACGACGTGGCCGCCGACCTGGTCACGATCCTGAGCTACTACACGTGGCTCTACGAGACGCGCAGCGGCGTCGTGCTCACCCTGATGCGGGAGGCGAAGTTCAACCCGGAGGTGGCGTCGGTGCTCACCGAGCCGGAGAAGCTGCTGGAGCGGGTGGACAGGGTCGTCCTGCACCACCAGCAGCGGGGCTCACTGGTCGTGGAACCGCCGCGGCACACGTTCTTCGCGCTCGTCGGCCCGGTGATGATGCGCGCCATCGCCCGCCGGGTGGACCAGCGGGCCACCCAGAAGCCGGCCGATCCCGCGACGGTCGTGCAGCGGTTCCTGGAGGGACACCGGCAGCGTTAGCTCGCGGACAGGATCGAGGTGTTCCACCACAGGTCGAGCTGGTCGAGGGTGTCGATGTTGCCGGGCTCCTTGAGCGCGCCGATGGTGAGCGTCTTGGAGTCGACCCACCAGACCTGCGCGGTGCCGTCGTCGAGGAAGCACGTGGTGAACTCGCCGGGCAGCGGACCGGACGTGTCGCGGTAGTAGAGCGCGTAGTGGATGGGGTCTTCCTTGGGCCGGCACCCGCCACGCGCGTCGTTGCGCGGGATGCCCCGGCTGGTCACCAGGGCCAGGAAGTAGGCGTCCTGGGAGTTGCGGTCGGGGAACAGCCGGAACTCGGCCTCGGACGGCATCTGCCACCGGGGGTCGACGGGCGTGTTCGGCTTGCCGCACTTGACCATGGCCGTCGCGCCGGCGCCGGGGTGCGCGGGCTGGCAGGTGATACCGGTCTTGTAGACGGCCGGGAGGGCGGCCAGCAGCACGTCGTCCTGGGGTGTGCGGGTCGTGGTGGTCGTCGTGGGCGTGGTGCTGGACCGCTTGCCGGACGACGTGCTGGTGCTGCTGGGCGTGGTGCTGCCGGAGGTGCCGGAGCCCTGGGTGCCGCGGTTGCCGTCGGAGATGATCAGCGCGGTCGCGACGATGCCCACCACGACCGCGACGGCGCCGCCGATGAGGGCGATCCGCTTGGCCTTCGAGGCGGGGCGCTGGGGGTGCGGGTACGGGTGCGAGACCGACTGGGGACCGGTGGAGAAGGGGGCGCCGGAAGCGGGTGTGGTCGGGCGGGGGAACGGCGGCTGGCTCTGCGGGCCGGAGGTGGGACGCCAGCCGGGCGGGCCTGCCGGTGCGTGGCCGCCGGGCGAAGTGGAGAGGCCGGGCTGGCCGGCAGACGGTGTCGAGTGGCCAGGAGCCGGGTGGCCACCGGGCGGGTGGACAGGCCGGCCTGACCGGCAGACGGTGTCCCCTGGCCGTGCGCGGGATGGCCACCGGCTGGGGTGGAGAGGCCGGGCTGACCGGCAGGCGGCGTCCCGTGGCCGTGGGCGGCGTGCCCACCGGCCGGGGTGGCACCGGGCTGACCGGCAGGCGGGTCCCATAGCCGGGCGCGGATGTCCGCCGGTGGCGTGGCGTGGCCGGGTGGCCGCGAACCCCGGCTGCCCGCAGCGGCGTCGCGGAGCCGGGTACCGGCCGGCGAGGCCGCAGGTGGCGTCGGGTGCCCGGTGCGGCGTACCCCGGGAGTCCCGCCGGTCCCACCACTCCGCCCGGCGGAGTCCCCTGCCCGGCCAGGGCCTGAGCCGCCGCCTCCGCCAGCGCCCCCGCCGTCGCGTACCGGTCGGCCGGGTTCTTCGCCATCCCCTTCGCGATCACGTCGTCCAGCCCCATCGGCACCGCCGGGTTGAGCGGCGACGCCTTGGGCGGTGCCTCGTTCAGGTGCGCCCAGATCTGGGCCGCGGTGCCGTCGGCGGTGAACGGGCGGCGGCCCGACAGGCAGGCGAACAGCACGCAGGCCAGGGCGTAGACGTCCGCGCGGCCGTCGACCGGGCCGCTTTCGAAGCGTTCCGGGGCCATGTAGTCGAGGGTGCCGACGACCGAGCCGGAGGCGGTCAGGCTCGTCACGGTCGGCGAGGAGCTGCGGGCGATGCCGAAGTCCACCAGGTACACGAAGTCGCCGGCGGTGACGAGGATGTTCGACGGCTTCACGTCGCGGTGCACGAGGCCGTCGGCGTGGGCGGCGTCCAGGGCGCTCGCGACCTGTTCGACGATGCGCACGGCCCTGGCGGGGTCGATGGGGCGGTCGCGGATCACGTCCGAGAGGTCGGCGCCCTCGACCAGGCGCATGTCGAGGTAGAGGCGGTTGTCGATCTCGCCGTAGGCGTGGATGGGGATGACGTGCGGTTCGCGCAGGCGGGCGACGATCTGCGCCTCGCGGCGGAACCGGGCGCGGTACTCCGCGTCGTCGTGGTAGCCCGGCGAGAGCCGTTTGAGCGCCACGAACCGGTCGTGCGCCATGTCGTAGGCGCGGTGCACCTCGCCCATGCCACCGCGACCGAGCAGCTGCTCGATCCGGTACGGCCCGAACGTCTCTTCCGTCATCGTCCTCGTGTCCCGAGTGCCTGGTCCGTTCGAGTCGACGCGCGCCGACCGGCGAGGGTTCCGCCGGGAGCAGCCTACAAAGTTGGAGATCTCCCGGTTGACGAACTGGCACGAAGCCGCCGTGCGCGTTGCTCCGAACGCGCACGACGACTGCCCCGCGACCGCCCGCTCGGACCGGCCCTACGATCCCCCGGCGTGAGCTCCGCACTGCGAGACCAGGTGGGCGCCTTCCGCGCCAAGGCCGCCGCGCACGGGTTCTCCGCCGACGAGGTGCAGCGGTGGGCCGAACTGGCCCGCCCGGTACTCAGGCTGACGCTGCACGGCGGCGGACCCGTCGTGGGCCGGTTCGGCGGCCCGCTGCTGCTCCCCGCCGACGTGCCCGACCCCGGACACCCGTACGTCGCCACCCTCGACCTCACCGCGCTGTCCGCCGAGGACGCCGGTCTGCCGCTGCCTTCCGACGGGCACCTGCTGCTGTTCGCCTTCCCCGAGCACGACAGCTGGTACGCCGACGTCGGCAGCGCGGTCTTCGTGCCGGCGGGAGCCGCTGTCGTGGAACGGGACCGGGACTTCTCGTGGCACTCCAGCGAGGACGACTACCGCGAGCTGCTCGACCAGTACCCGCAGGGTGAGCTGCACGCGACGGCGGACGTGTCGCTGCCCCACTTCTGCGACGAGAGCTTCTCGCACGACCTGTGGAAGCCCGAATGGCCGCCCTACGAGCCGGAGTTGGTCGAGCTCTTCCGCACGGCCCGCGCCGGCACCGGCGACCGGGGCACGCTGCAGGTCGGCGGTTACGCCTCCGAAGAGGTCGTCGACGTCCACGACCCGATCACGTCCGTCATCGCCCAGGCCCGCCGCGCCCTGCAGAAGGGCAAGGTGACCGGCCCGGTCTCGGAGGACGCCGCCGACTGGGTGCTGCTCGCCGACTGGCACACCGACATCGACGGCTGGGAAGGCGCCACCGTGCACTGGGCGGTGCAGCGCGACGACCTGGTCGCCCGCCGGTTCGACCGGGTCTTCACCACGCGCTACTGGAACCCCTGACCAGCATCAGGTCACCGTGGTCACCACGACCGCGGCGGTCACGGCGGCCGTGGACGCGGCGATCGCGGCCGCCGTCCTGGTCACCGCGGTGCTCACCGCCTCGGCACCCCAGTTGCCGCGCTCCAGCTCCTTCGCCCGCCGCGCGACGTCACCGGACCACGCGAGCTTCGGCCGCAGCATCGGCAGCGCACCGCTGGCCGACAGCAGCGCGGTCAGTGCCGCGGTGCGGGCGTCCGGGGTCTCGCCGTCGACCAGCACGGCGCGGATCCGCTGGCGGACCTCCTCCTCGTGCCGGGTGTCCGCCGCGGGCAGCGAGGTGCTGCGGAACAGGCCCAGCACCCGCTTCTCCTCCCGGCGGACCATGCCGCGCTCGACGAGGCGGTCGACCACGCGCTCCCACATGTCGGCGCCGATCCGCAGCAGGATCGAGTCGACACCGCGGGGCTTCTCGGCGATCTTCTCGCACGCCTGGGCGAGCAGCGGGTCCTCCGGCGCGGCGCCGGTGAGCACGACCTTCTTGTCCGCCACCTCGACCAGGCCTCCCAAGGCGAGCTCGACCAGCACCGCGCCACCCACGGCGTAGTACAGGGTGCCCGCGGCGGCCGGGGTCCCGGACTCGTCGTCCATCAGCAGCAGGGCGAGGTCTTCGACGATCAGCACGTCTTCTTCTCCTTCTACAGCCAGTCGTGTTCTCGGGCGTACCTGGCAGCTTCGTGCCGGGTCTTGGTCTGCGTCTTCTGCATCGCGTTGGACAGGTAGTTGCGGACCGTGCCCTCCGCGAGGTGGAGCCGGACCGCGATGTCGGCGACCGAGTAGCCCTCCCTGGTCGCGCGCAGCACGTCGAGCTCGCGGTCGGTGAGCGGGCAGTCGTCGGCCACGGCCAGCGCGGAGACGTCCGGGTCGATCCACCTCCTGCCGCTGTGCAGGGCGGCGATCACCGAGGTGATGTGGGCGGGTTCGGCGGACTTGCTGACGAACCCCTGCACGCCGAGCTTCAGGGCCCTGCGCAGCACGCCGGGGCGGGCGTGCCTGGTCAGCATGAGGATCACCTGGTCCGGCAACGTCTTCCGGATCTCGGCGACCGCGCCCAGACCGTCCACACCGGGCATCTCCAGGTCGATCACGAGGACGTCCGGCCGGTGCTCGAGGGTGGCGGCGACGGCCTGCGCGCCGTCCTCCGCCTCGGCCAGCACGGTGATGTCGCCCTCCATCGGCAGCAACGCGGCCATCGCCTTGCGCAGCAGCACTTCGTCGTCGGCCAGCACCACCGTGGTCATCGCGCCTCCCCCGCCGGGAAGACCGCGGCCGTGACGAACTCGCCGCCGGTCTGCGACACGGTCAGCTCTCCCCCTTCACCCGCGAGCCGCTCGCGCAGCGTGGACAGGCCGCGCAGCTCCGGCGGCCCGTCACCCCGCGCGCCGTCGTTGACGATCGTGATCCCGTTCTCCGCCAACGTGATCCGCACCTGGCCCGCCTGGGCGTGCCGGAGGATGTTGGTGGTCGTCTCGCGCAGCACCTGGCCGAGCAGCTCGCCCGCCCGTCCGTGCACCGGCGCCTCCCTGATGATCCGCACCCGGATTCCGGCTGCCTCGAACAGGTTCTTCGCGTTCTCCAGCTCGCCGACGAGGTTGAGCCGCCGTTGCGCGTACGCGAGCTCCTTGGTCTGCCTGATCGTGTCGCCGACCAGGTCGTGGATCTCGCGCAGCTCCTCCTCCGCCCGGCCGGCGTCGCGGCGCACCAGCTTCTCGGCCAGCGCGGTCTTGAGCTTCACCACGTGCAGGGTGTGGCCCTGGATGTCGTGCAGCTCGCTGGCGAACCGGATCCGTTCGCGGGCGACGGCCAGCTCCGCCTCGTGCTCGCGGGCCTCGTCCAGCTCCGCCAGCACCCGGTAGAAGGCCCGGTTGGCGAACATGAACCCGAGGACGACGATGACGACGACGGTCGGCACGAGCACGTACTCGAACGCCGTCCCGCCCCGGTTCTCCGACGTCACCAGCAGCCTCGCCGCACCTCCGGCCGCCACGAACGCGACCAGTGCCACGGCGGCCGCGACCCGGCGGCGTGGCAGCTCCGGCACGATGAGCGGCCCGACGACGGTGATGCTGTAGAACGCCGTGGTGCTCCCGCTGACCAGCACGCCGAAGAGCCACACGGCCGCGCAGGTCGCCAGCAGCGGCACGGCGTGGGCGAGGACGTCGTCCTTCGCCCAGCGCACCACCGCGACGACGGCCGCGGCCACCCCGACGACCAGCACCCCGGCCTCCCACCACGACCGGGAGTCGAACACGATCAGCAAGGTGCCCATCGGAACGAGCACCGCGAGCTGCATGCCCATGTTCAGCCTGCTCATCCGGCCCCGCGCGGACGCGGCGTACCCCGGCACCGCCCGGCGTGCCGTGCTCGTGTCCACTCTGGCTCTCCGGGGGTCGGCGGTCGGTTGCCGTTCCAGTATTTCGCCGGGCCGATGACCACACCAGTGACGCCACGTCATGTCTTCGGGTGCGAAATGTCATCGATCGGTGGTGACGTGGTGACACTGCCGGACGCGCGCCATGACCGGTGGAATCAACGGCATGCCGACCACGAACGTCATCGAAGTCGAACGGTTGAACGTCGCCTATGGCGACTTCCACGCCGTACGCGACCTGTCCTTCCACGTGCGCCGCGGCGAGCTGTACGCGCTGCTCGGCACGAACGGTGCCGGCAAGACCTCGACGCTGGAGACCGTCGAGGGGCACCGCACCGCCACCTCGGGCACCGTGCGGGTCTTCGGCGAGAACCCCCGCGACCGCGCCGCCGTGCGTCCTCGGATGGGGATCATGTTGCAGGACAGCGGTTTCACGCCTGACCTGACGGTCGCGGAGTCGGTCCGGCTGATCGGCGCGCTCACCCGCCGCACCGACCGGCCGGAGCGCGTGCTCGACGTCGTCGACCTCACCCGCAAAGCTGACACGAAGGTCTCGCAGCTCTCCGGCGGCGAGAAGCGGCGTCTCGACTTCGCCACGGCCGTCTACGGCGGACCCGAGCTGGTCTTCCTCGACGAGCCCACGACCGGACTCGACATCCAGTCGCGCGACGCCCTGTGGTCCACAGTGGACAAGCTGCGCGAGGGCGGCACCACGGTCGTGCTCACCACGCACTATCTGGAGGAGGCGCAGCAGTACGCCGACCGCATCGGCCTGATGCACCGCGGCACGTTCCACCGCGAGGGCACGGTCGCCGAGCTGACCCGCACGCTGCCGTCCGTGATCCGCTTCGGCCTGCCCGCTTCCACACCGGTGCTGCCGCTCGACGCCCGACGCGAAGCTGACGGCCGGTACCTCGTGGAGACCTTCGAGCTGCAGAAGTCGATGTCCGTGCTGCTGCGCTGGGCCGAGGACCACTCACTGGAGCTGCGGGAGCTGGAGGCGGGACCCACCCGCCTCGACGACGTGTTCCGCGCCATCGCCTGACCTCCCCTCCCGTCCAGAAAGGACCTCGCAGGTGCTCCCCATCTTCCTCAGCGAGCTGGCCCAGATCTTCCGCAACCGGTCGGTGCTCGTGACCAGCTTCGTCATGCCGATCGCGGTCAGCGCGTTCTTCCTCTACCAGCACGACGTCTTCACCCAGATCGCCAGCCTCGGCTACATCGCGGCGATCGTGATGTTCACGGTCTGCGCGTTCGGCCTGTACGCCAGCTCGGTGACCACGCTGGCCTCGCGCCGGCAGAACCTGTTCCTCAAGCGGCTGCGCTCCACCGCGGCCGGCGACGCGAGCATCCTGGCCGGCCTGGTCGCGCCCGCCACCGTGATCGCGCTCGTGCAGGTCACGGGGATCATGGCCGTGCTCGCCGCCGTCACCACTGTGCCGGACAACATCGCCCTGCTGGCCGTCGCGGTGCTCACGACCGCGGTCATGATGGTCGGCCTGGCACTGGCCACCGCCGGCCTCACCAACTCCCCCGAGCACGCGCAGGTCACCACTCTGCCGGTGTGCCTCGGCGTGGTCGCGGTCGCGAGCTGGGTGGGGATCACCGGCACCGACGACTTCACGCTGCTCAAGCGCCTGCTGCCGGGCGGCTCGGCGACCGAGCTGGTCATGAACGCCTGGAACGGCGGCGTGGCGCCGGCGGACTCACTGCTGCTCCTGGCGCCGACGCTGGCGTGGGTCGTGGTGGCCGCGGCGCTCGCGTCCCGGATGTTCCGCTGGGAACCGCGCCGGTGACCCGCGCGGTGCCGAAGGCGCCGGAATAGGCAACTTGTGCCGATGTGGTGGGCACGTGCCGGGGTTGAAGATCGCGTCACTTCCCACGCACGAAGCCGGAGCACAGCATGTCCACTGCAGTCATGTCACGAACCGTCAGCAGGCGCTGGTGGTGGTTCCTGTGGGGACTGGTCGCCGTGCTGGCCCTCGTGACCGCCGCGCTCTTCGTGCCGCCCTACCTGGTCGGCGGCACCACGGTGCCGAACCTCGACCGGATCACGCCGGGGTACTACACGAGCCTGGTGATCCACGCCGTGCCCGCGGGCGTCGCGCTGGTCACCGGGCCGTGGCAGTTCGTGCCGAAGCTGCGGACCCGCTACCCGAGGCTGCACCGGGTCACCGGCCGGGTCTACCTGGTCTCGGTGATCGTCGCCTCGATCGCCGCGGTGTACTCGTCGGCGGTGACGAAGAGCGGGTTCGCGTTGCAGGTGGCGTTCTTCGTGTTGATCGTCGCGTGGCTGTACACGGCGGCGAAGGCGTACCTGACGATCCGGCGGCGCGAGGTGCAGCTGCACCGGATCTGGATGATCCGCAACTACACGCTCACGTTCGCCGCGGTGACGTTGCGGCTCTACCAGCTGCCGCTGCTCGCGCTGATGGACTCGGTCGACTGGCTGGAGTACAAGGAGGTCTACACCGTGAGCGCGTGGCTGTCCCTGCTGGGCAACGTGCTGGTGGCCGAGTACTTCATCGTCCACCGGTTCCTCGCGCAGGGCCGCCGGCAGGGACCGGTGCCCACCGGGTGAGGTCCCGCCAGCGAGGATGAGCACCGTGACCACCTCCGGCCGCCGCCACGAGGAACACCGCGTCGACGAGCTCGTCCGCGCCGCCCGGGCCGGCCGTGGTGGTGCGCTGGTGATCACCGGCGAGGCGGGGATCGGCAAGAGCACGTTGCTGGCGCACGCGGTGCGGGCGGCGTCGGGGTTCCAGGTGCTGCGGGCGACCGGGGCCGAGTTCGAGCGGGAGCTGCCCTACGCCGGGCTGCACCAGCTGTGCGTCCCGGTGCTCGACCACCTAGCCGAGCTGCCGGCCCAGCGGCGCGATGCGTTGCGCATCGCGTTCGGACTCGTCGGGGGAACGCCGCAGCCGCTGCAGGTCGGGCTGGCGGTGCTCGACCTCGTCACGGCGGCGAGCGGCGGCGGCCGGTGCTGTGCGTGGTCGACGACGCGCAGTGGCTGGACACGGCCACGACCAGGGCGCTGGCCTTCCTCGCCCGCCGGGTCGGCGCGGACCCGGTCGCGGTGCTGGTCGCGCTCCGGGAACCGGTCGGGGGTCGAGCGGGCTGGAGCGGTGGAGCGGCGGCGGACGAGCGGCTGGCAACCGGGTGGCGAGACGACCGGGCCGCAGCAGTCGAGCGGCGGCGGAACCAGCGGCCAGAAGCCGGCCAGCGACACGACCGGCTCGCACCGGCAAAACGTCGGCGGAACCGGCGGCCCGAAGCTGGTCAGCGAGACGAGCGGGCCGCAGCAGCCGAGCGGCGTCGGGACGAGCGGCCAGGAGCCGGTCGGTGAGTCGACCGGGCTGCAGCGGCACAGCGTCGGCGGGACCAGCGGCCCGAAGCCGGTCAGCCAGACCACCGGGTCGAGGGCCGGCGGCGGAACGAGCGGCCCGAAGCCGGTCAGCGAGATGGCCGGGCTCGAGCGGCTGACCATCCGCGGCTTGAACGACCAGGACGCCAAGGCGTTGCTGGCCGCCCGGCACCCGTTCCCGCTCGACGACCGGGTCCGCGACCGGATCATCGCCGAGGCCGGCGGCAACCCGCTCGCCCTGCTCGAGCTCCCGCTCGCCGGTGGTTTCGCCGTCTCCTCGGTGCCCTCCCGGATCGAGGACGAGTTCCAGGCCCGGCTCGCCGGGCTGTCGGACGGCGCGCGGCTGCTGCTCACGATCGCCGGCGCCGACCCCACCGGTGACCCGGCCCTGCTGTGGCCGGCCGCCACGACGCTCGGCGTCGACGTCCCGGCAGCCAGCGGAGAAGCTGCCGGGACCGGGCTGGTCGAGTTCGGCGCGCGCATCCGCTTCTGCCACCCGCTGGCGCGCTCGGCGGTCTACCGGGCCGCACCCGACGGCGTGCGCCGCTCGGCGCACCGCGCTGGCGGAGGCCACCGACCCGCACACGGCTCCTGACCGGCGGGCGTGGCACCGCGCGGAGGCGAGCGCCGGGCCGGACGAGGACGTCGCGACCTGGAGCAGTGCGCGGCACGGGCCCGGTCCGGCGGTGTCGCGGCAGCGGCGGCGTTCCTGGAACGTGCGGTCGCGCTCTCACTCGACCCGCGGCGGCGTGCCGGCAGGACGCTGACCGCGGTGGGGCGTTGATCGAGGCCGGTGCCACCGACCGGGCGCCGACCTGCTCGCCACCGTCGACGCCGGTGTCCTGGACGAGTTCCAGCGAGCGCACGCCGACCTGCTGCGCGGCCGGATCGCGTTCACCAGGCCCGGTGACGGCCGTGGTCCGGCGTGGACGGTGAGCGCGGCGCGGCGGCTGGCGGAGCCGGCCCCGGAGCAGGCGCGGGACTGCTTCCTCGACGCCCTGGAGATGAGCCTGGTCGTCGGCAGGGCCGGTGGCGTGGTCGACGAGGTGCTCACCGCCGCCAGGACCGCGCCGCCACCGCGCGAACCGGACCTCCTGGCGGCGTTGCTCACCCTCACCGAGGACGGCTACCGGACGGCGTTGCCGCTGCTCAGGACCGCGCTGCACGCCGAGGGCGGGCCGTTGTGGAGCCGCCGTCCCGCGCTCGCGTCGATGATCAGCACCGAGCTGTGGGACCTCGACACCCACTTCGCCATCGCCGAGTGGCTGGTGAAGACGGGCCGCGAGTCGGGCTCGCCGCCGCTGCTGCGGCTCGCGTTCTCCCAGCAGGCCATGGCCGCCGCCCTCACCGGTGACCTGGGCCAGGCGCTCGCCGCGACCGCCGAGGAGGCCGCGGTCGCCGACGCGGTGGGCGAACCCCCGCTGCTGCACCACCGCCTGCACCTCGCCGCGGTCAGGGGCCGGCGCGAGGAGACGCTCGACCTGCTCGCCCTGGGCACCACCGCTACCGGTACCGAACAGGTCGCCAGCCTGCACTGGAGCGCAGCGGTGCTGCACAACGGCCTGGCCGACCACCCGGCCGCCCTCGCCGCGGCCCGCAGGGCGACCGAGCACGGTGACCTCTTCCTCACCGGGGCCGCCCTGCCCGAGCTCGTCGAGGCCGCCGTCAAGTGCCACGAACCCGCCGAGGCCGCACGGGCGCTCGACGCGTTGACCGAACGCACGCAGGCAGCCGGAACCGCACTCGGCCACGGCGTCACGGCGTACGCGCGGGGTCTGGTGACCGGCGAGGAGGACGACTACCGGGAAGCCGTCGACTGCCTCGCGAACGCCCCGCTGCGCCCCTACCAGGCCCGCGCCCACCTGCTCTACGGCGAATGGCTGCGCCGCAGGGGACGCAGGAAGGACTGCCTGCACGAACTGCGCACCGCCCACGACCTGTTCGCCGCGGCGGGAGCGGAGGCGTTCGCCGCCCGTGCCGAGGAGCAGCTGCGCGCCGCCGGGCACCGGGTCGGCCGTCCACTCGCACCGGCCCACGACCAGCTCACGATGCAGCAGCTCGCCGTCGCCCGGCTGGTGGCCGCCGGCGCCACCTCCAACGAGGTCGCCACCCAACTGTTCATCAGCAAGCGCACGGTCGACGCCCACCTCCGCGCTATCTTCCAGAAACTCGGGGTGATCTCGCGCAGGCAGCTCAGGGACCACCCCGGTCTTCGTCGGGACGACGACCACGCGCGATGACAGGGGGCACCATGGCACGAGGGAACGCGTTCAAGAGGCTGGCACTGACAGCAGCAGGACTGGCACTGCTGAGCACCGTCACCGCACCGAGCGCGGCAGCCGCCGAGAGGTTCTGGGAGCTGCAGCTCAACCTCTGCAACAGCGGCATCGCCGGCTGCTACCAGCAGGGCCGTTCGGTTCCCGAGGCCGCCGACCTGATCGTCCAGGTGCGACCGGACGTGGTGACCTTGAACGAGATCTGTGCGGGCGACGTCCCCGACCGGCTGGCCCCCGCACTGGCCCGGGCGTGGCCGGGTGACCGGATCTACCAGGTCTTCTCCCCCGCCATCCGGCGCGACACCGGCACCCCGGTGAAGTGCGCCAACGGGCAGGACTACGGCAACGCGGTGCTCGGCCGCGTGTCCGCTGCCGCCTACCGGGGCGTGAAGACGTGGACCGGCAGGTACGCCACCCAGGACAGCGGCAACGAGCAGCGCTCGTACGCCTGCGCCTACGCGGTCGGCGACCACCTGAGCTGCACGACGCACCTGTCGGCGAGCAGCGAACCGGTCGCGCTCGCCCAGTGCCGGTCACTGCTCTTCGACGTCATCCCCGGAATCCGGACCGCCGAGGGCATCAGCGGGAAGACCGTCGTCGGCGGTGACTTCAACCTGGAGTACGACACCGCCGACCCGGAGAACGCGCAGAAGTGCGTGCCGCCCGGCCACGTCCGCAAGGGCGACGGCTCCGTGCAGCACGTCGTGTTCTCCAACGACCTCGCGTTCGTCAGCACCACCAGGTACGGCCTGCGCTACACCGACCACGACGGTTTTCTGGTGCGGCTGACCAAGCCGTGAGCCACCGGCGCCGCCCGTCTGGTCAGGCGGGCGGCGCCAGCACCACCGCCGAGTTGTGCCCGCCCATCCCCAGCGACGACTTGATCGTCAACCCGTCCACCACCGGCGTCGGCCCGTCCAGCAGGCGCGGGTGTCCGGGTGCGACGACCGGTGGCGCCGGAATCGTGCCGGTGTCGTATCCCATCGCGGTCACGGCGACCTCGATCGCCGAGGCCGCACCCTGGCAGTGCCCGGTGAGTGGTTTCACGGAGTAGATCCCGGTGTCCGGCGCGAACAGCTGCTCCAGCACGGCGGCCTCGGCGGCGTCGCACTGCGCGGTACCGGGACCGTGCGCGTTGAGGTACCGCACGTCCGCCGCGCTGACCGAGGCGTTGTCCAGCGCGTCGCTGAAGCAGGTGGTGATCTGGTCGAGGCGCGGGTCGATCGACGTCACGTGGTACGCGTCGTGCGACATCGCGCCGCCGAGGGTGAGGGCGTACGGGTTGGTGGCCCGCCTCGACAGGACGAACGCGACGGACGCCTCGCCCATCACGAAACCCCTGCTGCCCTGCTGGAACGGCCGGCACGCGTCGAGCGGCTCCGCGTCCACGATGGCCACGCCGAGCCGCACGAAGTGCGAGACGTTCTCCGGGGTGAGGGACAGATCCGTCGCCACGAAGACCACGTCGTCGACGATTCCCGCGTCCAGCCAGGCCTTCGCGGTGATCAGTCCGGCGTTGCCCGACGCGCACATCGCCGAGACGTTCATCGCGGGACCGTGGAAACCGTACTCCTGCATGAACGTCGACATCGGCGTGGACGGCATCAACGCCAGGTAGTCGTGCACCGGCAGCTGACCACCGCGCGTGACGTAGAACTCGCGCCACAGGTCCACCTCGCCCAGCACGACGGCGTGCAGCAGCCCCACCCGTCTGCCGGGCTGCCAGCCGCGGGTGCCCGCGTCCTCGACCGCCTCCCTCGCGGCGGCTCGCATGGCCTGGGCGAACCGGCTCGGCCCGTCCAGCGGGTCACCGCCCTGGCCGACGCACGCGGCCCAGACGGTGTCACCGGGGAACCGGCTCAGCTCGGGGACGACCGTGGCGGCGGGCTTGCCGCTCATCAGTCCCTCCCAGAACGACCGGCGGTTCCACCCGTACGCGCTGACCACGCCGATTCCGCAGATACCCACACCTAGCGCGACCATATCCAGCTCCCCCACACCGAGGGCCGACACCTCTTCCACCAAGGATAACGGTGTAAACCACCTCACAGCGAAACGGCCTTCAAGTCCACTGTGGACTTTCCGGACCGAACCCTGATCAAGCGGTCACCGCGGCGACGGGATATAACGGCACCCCATGTTCACGCCAGACGGATCTGGAGCCACGACGTGAGCGGCCTGACCGGCGACACCGGGTTCGACCACGAACTGCTGGTCGAACTGGCGCTGTCGGTCGGCGCCGCCGTGGTGTGGTGGCTGGACCTCGACGCGGACGAGCTCGGCTGGCTGCCCGGCCTCGACGCGGTGATCGGCGTACCCGGCGCCGACCGGGAGGTCGTGCGCGCCCGGCTGGCCGAGCTGGCCGCCCCGCTGACCGTGGCGGTGAAGGCGGCAGCGGCGTGGCAGGACTTCGAGCTGGAACAACCCCTCGACACCCCGGCCGGCAGGCGCTGGCTGCAGTTCCGCGCCCGCATCTCGACCCGCGGCACCGCACGGGCGCTGGTCGGCGTCGTGGCGGACGTGACCAGGCGGCACGCCCAGCAGCAGGAGCTCGCCGACCTCGCCGACCGGTACCGGCTCCTCGTCGACCTCGCACCCGAGGCGATCGTCGTGCACGAGGCCGGCGTGCTCGTCTACGCGAACCCGGCTGCCGTGCGGTTCGTGCGGGCGCGGTCGGAGGCGGACCTGATCGGCCGGCCGATCACCGGGTTCGTCCACGCCGACTCGCAGGCGGAGATGCTGAGCCGGATCGCGAAGCTGACCGTGCCCGGCGCGACGAGCGAGCCGTCGGAGGCCGTGCTGGTCGGGTTCGACGGCAGCACGACCGACATCGAGTCGGTCTCCGTGCGCACCACCTGGGAGGGCAGGCCGGCGTTCCAGGTGATCATGCGGGACGTCACCGAGCAGAAGGCCGCCGCGGCGAACCTGCGTTACCAGGCCGCGCTCGCCGCGCACGTGAGCGACGCGCTGATCGCCACCACCTCCGCCGGCGTCGTGACGAGCTGGAACCGCAGCGCGGAGAACGTCTACGGCCGTCCGGCGGCCGACGCGGTCGGGCAGCCGATCAGCGCGGTGGTGGGTGCGCCGCTCGACCCGGTGGAGGTGCTGGAGTCGGGCGGGGTGGTCCACGCCGTGCACCGGCGGTCCGACGGCGGCACGCTCGCGGTGCGGGTGTCGGTCGCGCAGATGGACGACGGTTACGTGCTGATCTGCGCCGACGAGACCGCCCGCAGGCGGGCCGAGCACCACTTCACCTCGGTGGTCGCGGCGATCGAGGAGGGCGTGCTGGTCGTCGGCAGCACGGGCCTCGTCGAGTCAGTCAACCCGGCGGCCGAACGGATCCTCGGCGTGCGCGCACAGGAGGTGATCGGCCAGCCGGCGTCGCTGGCCGAGCTGCACGACGAGTCCGGTCAGCCGGTCCCGCGCTCGCAGTACCCGTCGGCCCACACCAGGGCGACCGGCCGGTCACAGCACGGCCGGATCCTGCGCTCGCTGCGCCCGGACGGCAGCCACGTCTGGCTGTCGCTGAGCGCCCGCGCCCTGTCCCAGGACGGCATGCTGCCGTCCGCGACGGTCGTGTCGTTCACCGACATCACCGAACGCCGCATGATCGACAACCAGCTGGAGCACGAGGCGACGCACGACGCGCTGACCGGCCTGTGCAACCGCACGGTGACCATCAACCGGCTCAGCCCGGCCGCGCGGTCCCACCGGTCGGGCCTCACCGCGGTGCTGTTCATCGACCTGGACAAGTTCAAGGTCATCAACGACTCCCTCGGCCACAGCGCGGGCGACGAGGTGCTGCGGGTTGTCGGCACCAGGCTGAGCCGCAGCTCGCGGCGCGGTGACGTCGTCGGCAGGCTCGGCGGCGACGAGTTCACCGTCATCGCCTACGGCATCACCGGCCCGGACGAGGCGACCGCCCTCGCCGACCACGTGCGCGCCGAGCTCAACCGCCCGATCACCGTCGACGGCCGCCAGCTGCACGTGGACGCGAGCGTGGGCATCGTCCTCGCCGACCCCGGCGACCCCCGCGACGGCGCCGACCTGCTGCGCGACGCCGACCTCGCCATGTACCAGGCGAAGACGAACGGCCGCGGCCGGATCGCGTTCTTCGACGTCGAGCTGCGCGAACGCATCCAACGCCGCCTGCAACTCGAACAGGACCTGCGGATGGCCCCGATGGGCGACGAGCTCTGGGTCGCCTACCAGCCGATCGTCGACCTCCACACCGACCGCCGCACCGCCGTCGAGGGCCTGCTGCGCTGGTCGCACCCCGGCTACGGCCTGATCGCGCCCGGCGAGTTCATCACGCTCGCCGAGGAGAGCGATCTCATCAACATCATCGGCGCCCACATGCTGCACACCGCGACCCGCGAGATCGCCGAGCTGGCACCGGAACTGGAGCTGACGGTCAACCTCTCGGCCCGCCAGCTCGACGACCCGTGGCTGGTGTCCGCGGTCCGCAACGCCACCCACAAGGCGGGGTTGAAGCCGAGCTCGTTGTGCCTGGAGATCACCGAGAGCGCTCTCACCCGCGACCCGGCGCTGGCCGCCCGCACCCTGGCCGCGTTGCGCGACCTGGGGGTGAAGCTCGCGATCGACGACTTCGGCACCGGGTACTCCTCGCTCGCCCAGCTGCTCACGCTGCCGCTGGACACGCTGAAGATCGACCGCTCGTTCACGACCGGGCTGGGGCGGTCGGACGAGGCGGAGGCGATCGTCACGAGCATCATCGCGATGGCCCACGCGGTGGACATGACGGTGATCGCGGAGGGGGTCGAGCAGGTGGAGCAGCTGGAGATCCTGCGGGGGCTCGGGTGCGATCTGGCGCAGGGGTTCCTGCTGGGCAGGCCGGTGCCGCTCGCGGACCTGTGACGGCGCAGCGCAGGCGGAAGAACCCGGCCAAGCCCCACCACCACGCCCACCCGGCGGTTCCTCCCCGCCACGTCCGCGCCGCCCACCGACCTGCGACCCCGTCCCGCAGCGTCAGCGCAGGTACGAAGCCCCGTTCAGGTCCACCACCGCCCCCGTCGACCACGTGGCTTCCGGCGACGCCAGGTACACGATCGCCGACGCGATCTCCGCCGGCGTCCCGACCCGCCCGAACGGGCTCTGGTCGCGCACCGCGTCACCCCCTGGCCCGGCGAGCTTCCCCGCCTGCCGTTCGGTCGCCACGAAGCCCGGTGCGATCGACGTGACCGAGATCCGGTGCGGTGCCAGCGCGATCGCCGCCGACTGCCCGAACGCGTGCAGCGCCGCCTTGCTCGCCCCGTACGCCGGGTGGTCCGGCTCGCCGCGGAAGGCGCCCCGCGAGCCCACGTTCACGATGCTGCCCGGCGCGCCCCGGTCGATCAGGTGCTGGGCCACCGCCCAGGTCGTGTTCACCGCGCCGTGCAGGTTCACCGCGAACATCGACTGCCACGCGTCGGTCCAGCCCTCGAACGCCGCCTCGCCGATGCGGTGCCGGTTGCCCTCGGTCGGTGCCACGCCGGCGTTGTTGACCAGCACGTCGACCGCGCCGAGCCGGTCCACGGCCTCCGCGACCAACCGGCGGGCGACCGAGGGATCGGCGAGGTCACCGCCGATCAGCGCGTGCCCGTCCCCGGCCAACAACGCGAGCGTGTCCTCGGCGTCGGCGCGACGGCTGCTGTAGTGCACGGCGACCCGGTGGCCCCGTTCGGCGAACGCGATGGCCGTCGCGCGGCCGATGCCGCGCGAGGCACCGGTGACGAGCACGCCGCCCGTCATGGCCGCAGCCCGTGGCCGAACGGGAAGAGCGGGTCGTCGTAGCCCGCCACGTCCTCCGGGTGGCGGCGCACCTGCTCCATCGAGCGCGGCAGGTCGAACGGGAGCCGGCCCTCCGGTGGGACCACCCCCGTCAGCGCGTCGGCCAGTGCCTCGTCCGTGCTGCCATAACTGACCACCAGGGTCGAGGCCACGTCGAGCAACGGGGTCAGCACCGCCGCGCGGTCCAGCGTCACGTCCACCACCAGCGGGCAGACCGCGGCGATCCTGGCCAGGCGGGTGGCCAGGCCCGGCGGGAAGTCGAGCGAACCCTGGTGGAACCACGACTCCAGGAACAGATCAGACCTCGGGTCGAACGGCGCCATCAGCCGCACCAGCGCGACATCGGCCTCCTCCGGTGTCGCCACCACGGTCCCCAGCCGGGCGGCAGCCTCCGGAGACACGTTCTCCACGTAGAGCTTCAACCCCGGCCGCAACGGCAGCCCCGCCGCGTCCGCACCCGACCGCAGCACCGTCACCGACCGGGCCTGCGCGGCGTGGCCCTCGTCGCGGAAGTCCTGCCGCCCCACCACCTCCGCCGCCCGGTCCTCGTCGACGAACGGGTTGTCGAACAGACCCAGCCGGAACTTCAGCGCGAGCACCCGGCGGGCCGACGAGTCGATCCGCTCCTCGCTCACCCGGCCCTGCGCCACGAGGTCCAGCAGCACCTCCACGCACTCCTCGCCACCGAACTGGTCCGCGCCCGCCTCCAGGATCAGCTCCATGCGGCCGTGCGCGTCGAGGTGCTCGACGCCCCAGGCCCGCGCCGGCAGCACCTTGTCGCCGACGTGGTTGTCCATCACGAGCTCCCAGTCGGTGAGCACCACGCCGTCGAACCCGAGCCGTTCGCGCAGCAGACCGGTGACCACCTGGCGGTTGTAGCCGAAGCCCACCTCCTCGATCCGCTCGCCGTCCACCTCCAGGCCGACCGGCATGCCGTAGTACGGCATCACCGCGGCGGTCCCGGCGTCCACGACCGCCTTGAACGGCGCCATGTGGTCGTCGAACCGCCCGCCGGGGTAGACCTGCTCGCGGCCGTACGGGAAGTGCGCGTCCTCGCCGTCCTTCTGCGGGCCACCGCCCGGGAAGTGCTTGCTGGTGCACGCGACCGACGACGGTCCGAGCTCCGCACCCTGGAACCCGCGCACGTACGCGACCGCCAGCGATGCCGTCAGCTCGGAGTCCTGCCCGAACGTGCCGGCCTGCCGGGCCCAGCGCGGTTCGGTGGCGAGGTCGATTGCCGGGTGCAGGGCGTACCGGATGCCGACCGCCACGTACTCCTGCCGCGCGATGTCCGCGAACCGTTCCACCAGCGCCGGGTCGCGCAACGCGGCCAGCCCCAGCGACTCCGGCCACTGGGAGAACGCCTTGGCGGTGAAGGACACCCCGGCGTTCTCCAGGAACGCGTGCCGCGGGTCGGTGGAGATGGTCACCGGGATCCCGTGCGGGGTGCTCTGGGCGACGAGCTGGAGGTTGTTGTGCCACCGCGCCGCCATCCGCGCGTCGAGCAACGCGTGCACGTTGAAGTGCGACAGGTGTTTCTGCGTCACCACAACGCTGGTCGGCGACTTGCTGATGGCGCCGGGGGCCTCCTTCACCGTGCCGTCCTCGCCCGCCTCGATGACGGTGTGGAACAGCAGGCCTGCCTTCTCCTCCAGCGACAACCGCCCCAGCAGGTCTTCGACCCGCTCGGCGACGGGCAGTCGTGGGTCCTCGTAGGGGTCCATGACGCCGTTGCCGTTGAGGTCGCGGTACTCGACGCCGTCCTCGGAGATCAGCCGCACGGGCTGCATGCCTTTACCTCCAACGCAGTTTTCAGACTCGGCTCGCGCCGAACTCCTCGACACCGATCACCGGGCGGAGCGCGCGTTCCACGGCCGGGGTCGCGAACGCCCGCCGGACCACGTCCCCGCACAGGACGTTCCCGATCGCTCCCATGACCATCGCCTGGTCCAGGGAGAGGTAGCGGCGCGCGATGGTGCCCGACCGCACGGCGACGGCGTCGAAGAACCCGCCCCTGCCGTAGGCGCGCAGGTCCTGCTGGATCTTGAGCAGGTTCGTGTACGCCTCGTCGCGTTCGTGCATCATCGCGAGGAACGCCGCGTGCGGGGTGACCACGCCGTAGCCGTACACCGGTGTCGGTGCGGTGGCGGGACGGCAGGTGCCGAAGCCGACGTCGTAGTTCGTCATCTCCTGGTCGGAGAAGTAGCCGTTGGCGCCGTTGCCCGGCTCGTTGCCCGGCCCCAGACCCAGCGCGTCGACGCCGTACTCGCGGTAGCCGCCGGCGGGGTTGCTGGACGGGCTGAAGCCCCAGAACCCGTACTTCGCCTCCAGCAGGCCGTGTTCGCGTTGCGCGCGGACGTGCAACGGGTGGTTGCGGCCCCACGAGCGCGGCGCCCACTTCGCCTCCGGCACGAACACGTCCGGCATGAGCTCCTCGAACATCGAACCGCCCCAGCCGGGCACGATCCTCATGCCGCGGTAAGTGTAGGCGCCCTCGAACACGTCGATGCCGTAGTAGGTGCGGTTCTCCCCCACCGGCTGCATCTCGTGCCACGACCAGTCGCACGAGGCCGGGAACGTCCGCCACATCGCGAAGTACTGCTTCGGCGGCACCTGACCGGTGATGATGCCGAGGTAGCTGGTGATCCGCGTTTCGGACACCGTGGTGTCGTAGTGGTGGTTGGTCAGCCAGACGGGGTCGCCGCCGATGTGCGTGCCCTGGTAGACGCCGCCGGGCCGGTCGTGGTCGAACGGGAAGAACCCGCCGTGGATCAGGCCACCCGGTCGCACCGCGGGGTGCGCGGGATCGTCGCCGGGGTTGTAGAAGGAGTCCCAGCGCATCCTGGCGAAGATCCGCCGCGCCAAGGCCGCAGCGCCGCGGTCGGACCCGGCCACGACGAGCAGCGCGGCACCGAGCCAGCCGTTGTCGACGCTGGAGCAGAACGGGTGGACGACGGCACCGGTGCCAGGCCAGGCCCGCAACGCCTCCCCGGTCTCCTCGTCGTACCAGTTGAAGTACATGCCGCTCGGGACGTGGTGCTCCATCCGGTCCAGAGTGGACAAGGTGCGGACCAGCCGTTGTGACGCCTCGTCCTTCGAGATGAACCCGAGCTCGCGGGCCACGACCGTCGACCACAGGTAGCCGCCGATGTTGGTCGGCGAGGTGTAGCCGGAGCGGTCGGAGGCGGCGAGCGACTCGGGGATGTTGTCGGCGGGCAGGCCGGTGCTCGCCGGGGTCATGGCGACGAGGCTGCGCCAGGTGTCCTTCGCCCAGCCCCGGACCCTGGCGGGGTCGAAGTGCCGGGACGCGGCCGTGGCGGACGCGGGAACGGCGAGCGCGACGGCGCTGCCGATGAGGAGTGTTCGGCGGGTGAATGTCACGGGGCTCCCCCTCCAGTTGGATCCACTGCGGGCCTCTCACTTGATGCCGGTGGTCGCGATGCCTTCGATGAAACGCCGCTGGAAGACCAGGAACACGGCCAGCACCCACGACGACGATGGTGGCCCCGGCCAGCAGCAGGCCGTACTGGATGGAGTTCTGCCCGGTCGAGTACAGGGCGAGCGCGACGGGGAGCGTGTACTCGCTCTCCTGCTGCGCCACCACCAACGGCCACAGGAAGTTGTTCCAGCTCCCCAGGAACGTGAGGATGCCCAGCGTCGCGAGCGCGGGCCCGCACAGCGGCAGGATGATCCTGGCGAAGATCCGCACCTCGCTCGCGCCGTCCACGCGTCCGGCGTCGAGCAGCTCACCCGGCAGCCCCGCGATGAACTGCCGCATCAGGAACACGCCGAACGGCGAGACGAGGAACGGCAGGATCAGCGCGGGCAACGAGTTCGCCAGCCCCGCGTTGACGACGAGCACGTACAGCGGCACGAACGTCACCACGCCGGGGATCATCAGGGTCGCCATGACGACGGCGAACAACGTCCGCTTGCCCCGGAACTCCAGCTTGGCGAGCGCGTAGCCGACCATCGAGCAGAACAGCAGGTTTCCCGCCGTCACCACCACGGCGACGATCGCCGAGTTCAGGAAGTACGTCCCGAACTGCAGGCGGGAGAACAGCTGCGTGTAGTTGTCCAGCGACGGCGCCGAGGGCAGCCACGTCGGCGGGTTGGCCCGGATCTCGCCCTCGCCCTTGAAGCTGCCGAGCACCATCCACACGAACGGCGCGACCACCGCGACCAACGCCAGGCTGAGCGGAACGTAGAGCCACCAGCGGTTCTTGGCGGTCATCATCAGCCCCTTTCCCGCAGCAGGCGGAACTGCAGCGCGGTGACGACCGCGATCACCACGAAGATCAGGTAGCTCATCGCGGAGGCGTAGCCGTAGTTGCCGAACCCGAACTGCCGGTAGGCGTACATCGACGCGGAGATCGTCGAGTTGAGCGGGCCGCCGTTGGTCATGACGTAGGGCTCCTCGAAGAACTGCAGGTAGCCGATCGCCGTGGTCACCGACACGAACAGGATCGTGGGGCGCAGCAGCGGCAGCGTGATGTGCCGGAACCTGCTGAACGCCCCGGCGCCGTCGATCGACGCGGCCTCGTGCAGCGACGCGGGCACGGCCTGCAGCCCGGCCAGGAAGATGATCATCGCCGTGCCGAAGTTGCGCCACGCGGCCATGAGGATCAGCGCGGGCATCGACCAGTCCGGGTCGCCGAGCCAGTTGGGCCCGTCGATCCCGACCCAGCCGAGCACGGTGTTGATCAGGCCGAACTCGTCCTGCAGCAGGAACCGCCACACCACCGCGACCGCGACGATCGAGGTGATCACCGGGGTGTAGAAGCCGAGCCGGAAGAACGCCCGGAACCGGTTGATCCCCTTGTCCAGCACCACGGCGGCCGCGAGCGCGATCGCCAGCGTGAGCGGCACGCCGACCAGCACGAAGTACGCGGTGTTGACCGCCGCCGTGCGGAAGATCGGGTCGGCGAACGCCTTCAGGAAGTTCTCGAGCCCGACGAACTCCACCGCGAACGGCGTGCGCAGGTCGCGGTTGCGCGTGTCGGTGAAGCTCATGAACAGCGACTGGACCACCGGCCACGCCGTGAACACGAGGAACAACAGGCAGAACGGGAGGATGAGGAACCACGCCGCCCGTTCTGCCCCGCGGCGGCGGACCGCGACGGGCGAGCTCACTTGCCGGTACCGATGGAGTCGGCCGAGGACTGGGCCGCCTTCAGCGCGCCGGCCGGGTCGGCGCCGGAGCGGGCGACCTTCTCGACCTCGGTGTCCAGCGCGGTGATCGCCTGCTCCCAGGTGGCGAAGGTGGGCGGCGACTGCGCGGTGTCGAGCTGCTTGCCGAAGGGCGCGAGCTTCGTGTCGGCGGTCAGCGCCGGGTCCTGCCACGCGCTCTTCACCGACGGCAGGTCCGTCGACTGCTGGTACCACTTGACCTGGGTCTTCGCCTCGGTCAGCCACTTCACGAACTTCCAGGCGGAGTCGCGGTTCTTCGTCTCCTTGAACACCACGAAGTTCGAGCCGCCGACGAAGCTCGACGAGGTCTTCTTCGTCGGCATCGGCATGACGTCGTACTTGTCCTTGAAGCCCTCACCGCCGAGCTTCTCCACCGCGGACATCATCCAGGGGCCGGAGATGAACATCGGCACGCGACCGCTGACGAAGTCGGGTTCGGTCGTGGGCTGCGCGGGTGCCTCCTTGTCCGCGATGCCCTCGGAGAAGTAGGAGCCGTAGTACTCCAGCGTCTCCTTCATCTCCGGGCTGTCGAAGTTGTAGGCGCCGCCGTTGTCCTTGGTCAGCTGCGCGCCGTTCGACCAGGCGAAGGGCAGCAGCGACTGCCACGACCCGGTGCCACCGGCCTGCAGCCCGATGCCGAACTTGGCACCCGCCTTGGTCTGCATGGCCTTCGCCATGTCCTTCAGGCCGGCCCAGTCCTTCGGCGGCGTCTCGTACCCGGCCGTCTTGGCGAGGTCCTTGCGGTAGTAGATGAGCCGCGTCTCGACGTACCACGGGATGCCGTAGGAGGTGCCGTCCACTTCGGTCGTGCGCTGCGCACCGTCGAAGAACGCGCCCTTGTCGATCGAGGACGGCGTCGGGTCGAGCGCGTTCATGCCCGCGAACTCGCCCATCCACGTCGACCCGACCATGGCCGCGTCGGGCGCCTGGCCGGCCGTGATCGCCGAGGTGAACTTGTTGTGCGCGGCGTCCCACGGGATGGCGGTCACCTGGACGTCGACACCGGAGTTCGCGTCCTCGAACTCCTTCGCGAGCGCGGGGAGCTTCTCCCCCTCGGCACCCATGGCCCAGACGGTGATGGTGCCCGTGGCGGGTCCCTGGGAGATGTCGGCAGCCGACTGGCCACCGGCCTGGTCGTCGCCGCGCCCGCACGCGGCCAGCACCAGCACCAGGGCGGACAGGCCCGCGAGCGACTTGGCGGTCTTGCGCACCATTGGTTTCCCGCTTCCTCTCTGGGTTCGTCTGAAGTGGACGGTGATCAGGGGCAGCCGCACGACGAGCGCACGACGAGCTGCGTCGGCAACGTCTGCGCGTTCGTCCGCACCGGCTCCCCGCTCACCAGGTCGTGCAGGCGGCTCGCGGCCAGCGCCCCGAGCTCGTGGACGGGCTGGCGGACTGTGGTGAGCCCCGGCCGCACGTACCGCGAGGTCATGACGTCGTCCCAGCCGACCACCGCGATGTCACCGGGCACGGTCCGCCCGGCGTCCTGCAACGTGGTCATGACGCTCAACGCGAGCTCGTCGTTGGCGCACATCAGCGCGTCCGCCTCGTGCTCGCCTTGTAGCAGCTCCTGCGCGAACGCGGCCCCGTCGGCCTCGCGCAACGCGACCCTGACCGGCTCGGCGGCGGTGAGACCACGATCGTCGTGCGCGGCCACGAACCCCGCGTACCGGTCGCGGATGTCGGGCCCGCTGTCCGGGTCGCCGACGAACAACGCCCGCCGCCGGCCGTGGTCGAGCACGTGCCCGGCCAGCTCGCGCGCGCTCTCCAGGTTCTCCGCCGTGACCGCCTCGACCTGGTCGCGCGGTTCCCCCGCGATCACGACCACGGGCTTCTTGGCGTGCAGCAGCCTGAGCACGTCGTGGGAGGTCGCCGCCGCCCCGAAGACCGCGATAGCGTCGACCCTGGTGGCGAGCTGCCGCACCGCCGCGGCCAGGTCGGTGCGGCTGTTCGTGAGCACCAGCACGACGGACTGCGCGAGCTCGGCCGCCCGCGCCTCGAACCCCATGAGCAGCTCGGCGTAGTAGGGACCGGACAGCTCCGGCAGCACGAGCCCGTGCGCCTCGTGGTGCCGCACCGCCAGGCTCCGCGCCGCTCCGAGCGGCACGTACCCGAGCTCGTCGACGGCTCGCAGCACCTTCTGCCGGGTGGTCTCGGCCACGACCGCCACACCCTGCAGCACCCGCGAGACGGTGGCGATGCTGACCCCGGCGCGCTCGGCGACGGAGTAGATCGTCGCGCCCGCGGGCTTGGCCTCCGGGGAGACCTGGTGCTGCTTCGCCATCACGCTGCCTGCCGCCTCGTCGTCGCTGCCGGTGTTGTGTAAGCGCTTACATGTCACTACTTGTGATGTAAGCGCTTACATACAACTGATTGGGCAAATATAGGCACGGGTCGCGGCGGGACACAAGAGCGACGCTTGCCGGTCACCTGCCGGCAACACATGAAAACCGCTGGTCAGAACTTTGTTGAGAAGTTTCGGGTTTGTCGGTCAGCTGGTGACCGCGTTCAGCCCGCTCGCCTGCGTCCGCCAGTCCACCTGGTTCGGCGTGCCCCCGGCCCACCGCTGCCCGATCCGGTTCAGCGCGTCCCGGTCCGCCGCCCACACCGAGTCGGCCTGCCGCTGGGCGTACTGCCGGTAGCCCGCAGAGCCGGTCGCTCGCGCCAGATCGTTCAAAAACCTCATGAAGATGCCCTTGAACTGCTTCTGGTTGTCGTCACAGACCGCCGACCCGACGTCGCACGACTCCGTGAGCACCCCACCGCGCGTCAGCACCGGGCTCGCGATCGCGCTGTCCGCGAGCCGGCGTGCGGTGTCGAGGTACCGAGCGTCCCCGGTCGCCCGCCACACCTCGACGAACCCGCCGATCGCCAGCCCCTGGTTGTAGGTCCACACCGTCTGCCCGTTGTTGCGGCAGTCGCCGGTCAGCCCGTCGTTGACCAGGCCGGCCGAGCCGACCATCCCGCTCGCCAGGTACCAGTCAGCGGCGGTGCGGGCGCGCTGCAGCCACATCGAGTCGCCGGGGGTGCGGCGGTGGATCGCCGCGGTGAGCCGCAGGTACTGGCCGTTGGTCACGGCGTTCTTGTAGGTGCGTTCGCGGTCCCACCACACACCGCCGCCGCATGTGCGCGTGTCCCAGTACTGGTGCACGTAGGTCGCGATCGTGGTGGCCATGGTCAGGTAACGCCGGTCGCCGGTGTGGTCGTAGGCGGCCACCCAGGTGAGGCCCCACCAGGCGCTGTCGTCGATCGAGCGGCTGATGAAGTCGCCCTCGACCGGGTCGGAGCTGCGCTGGCCCGCCGGGAAGGGGACGCGGTTGACGTCGAACGTCCGCGCGATCACCCAGTCGTAGTCGCGGATGCCGGAGTCCATCACCGCGGTGAGCGTCGTGGCCGAGTTCCACCAGCTCGTCGGCCACCACGCCGTGTACGGGTCGTAGGAGTAGAGCAGCGCATCGGCGGCAGCGCGCGCTCTCGTCGGTACGGGCCGTGCCCATGCCGTGCAGCTGCCTTCCTGATGAGCCGCTTCCCGGCCACACGCGCGCACGGCTCCGCCGAAGTGGCGGCCGCGCGGGTCTCGGGTGGCGAACATGGCGGTGCGCGAGGAGGTCGCGCTGGCCGGTGTCGAGACCCGGCCGAGGGAGGCGCCGCCCGGCCAGCTCGCGCCGCCGTCCCACGAGCGGTCGAGCCAGACCTCGTCACCCGGCCCGCCCGCCTCGATCGTGCCCCACGCCATGCCGTTGAGGTCGGTCTGCAGCCGGATGACCCGGCCGAAGAGGGTCGTCGGCGGGACGGGCTGCGTGGCGCCGTTGGCCTGGCTCGCGCTCGTCCGGTCGCACAGCACGTCGCAGACGGTCGGGTAGATCCAGCCGGTGCAGACGACGGCGGCCGCGTCACCGCACGCGCGGATCAGGCCGCGGCGGTGGTGGCCGGGGTCGGTCACGTTGTACATCAACGTTCTGGTGCCGGTCCACGCGCCGGGAATGCTCGCCCTGCCCAGCAGACCCTCCCACGTGGCGCCGCCGTCCCAGGACCGGTCCAGCCAGACCGAGTCGCCGGTGCGGCCGTTGTCGATGCTCCCCCACGCCATGCCGTCGCGGTCGGACACGTGCAGCACGAGCCGCCGGCCGTTGATCTGCCTCTCCGGCACCGGGAACGTCTCCTGGCCGGCCTGCGAGGGATCGCGGGTGTCGCACGACAGCACGCACACCACCGCGGCCGCGACCACGGGCGACGACGGCGCACTGGGTGGTGTGCTGGGTGGTGTGCTGGGCGGTGGCGAGACCGGCGTCAACACCATCAGGAAGGCCACGAAGAAGCTCAGCACGCCGACCACCCCCGCGTCGTGGGAACGCTCTCATGGTTTCGGAGCGCTCGGCACGCGGTCAACGGCGCGACCGATTGCTGTCCAGGACAGATTCGCCCCGGAACGCTGGACACCGCTGAGCCACGGGTGTTTGGATGATCACACACGGTGCTTACAACGTTGTATCCCGGCAGATTGGACGAGACGTTGACCTCCAGGATCGTCGCCTCCGCGTTAGCCGCCCTGCTGCTCGGCAGCGTGCCCGCCGTGGCCTCGTCCGCGGCCGCCGTGCCCGACTTCGCGACGGCGGAGGCCGGCAACCCCTTCGTGGACGGGTGGTACGCCGACCCCGACACCGCGTTCTACGACAACAGGCACTGGGTCTTCCCCACCTCGTCCCGTCCCTACGACGAGCAGACCTACCTCGACGCGTTCTCCTCGACCAACCTGGTCAACTGGACCAAGCACCCCAACGTCCTGACCACCGCGTCCGTCTCCTGGGCCCGCCGCGCGGTCTGGGCACCGGCCCCCGTGCAGCGCAACGGCAAGTACTACCTGTACTTCGGCGCCAACGACATCCAGTCGAACTCCGAGCTCGGCGGCATCGGCGTCGCGGTCGCCGACAGGCCCGAGGGCCCGTACCGGGACGCGATCGGCAGGCCGTTGATCGCGCAGTTCGTCAACGGCGCCCAGCCCATCGACCAGGACGTCTTCATCGACACCGACGGCCAGGCCTACATGTACTACGGCGGCTGGGGACACGCGAACGTCGTCAAGCTCAACGCCGACATGACGAGCCTCGGCACGTTCGCCGACGGCAGCACGTACAAGGAGATCACCCCGGCGAACTTCACCGAGGGCGCGCAGATGTTCAAGCGCAACGGCAGGTACTACTTCATGTGGTCGGAGGACGGCTGGACCGGCCCGAACTACGCCGTGGCCTACGCGATCTCCGACTCCCCCACCGGCCCGTTCACCAAGCTCGGCCGCGTGCTGAGCCAGGACCCCGCCGTGGCAAGGGGTTCCGGTCACAACGGCGTGATCAACGTACCGGGCACCGACATCTGGTACATCACCTACCACCGCCGCCCACTGAGCCGCACCGGTGCCAACGACCGCCAGCTCGCCTACGACCGCATGACGTTCAACGCCGACGGCACCATCCAGCCGGTCACCATGCGCGTCAAGGACAACTTCGCCGACAACAACGCGATCGGCTGGACGACGCACGGCGGCACCTGGGCAGCACGCGGCGGCCGGTACGAGACGGGTTCGTCGTTCGGCGGGAAGTCGTTGCTGGACACGAACTTCTCGAACTTCGTGCAGGACGTCGACGTGATCCCGCGGTCAGCCGCCGGTGACAGCGGCGTGGTGTTCCGCGTCTCCCAGGCCACCACCGGGACGGACAGCTACCGGGGCTACTACGCGGGGATCACCGGGAACGGCCGGGTCGTGCTCGGCAAGGCGGACAACAACTGGACGCAGCTGGCGTCGGCGCCCGTGTCCGTGCGGCCGAACGTGGCGCACCGGCTGCGGGTGGAGGCGATCGGGTCGACGATCAAGGTGTACGTCGGGGACATGGCGACACCGAAGATCTCGGTGACCGACAGCAGCTTCGCGTCCGGGGCGAACGGGGTGCGCGTGTTCGGCACGGGGGCGGCGTTCGACAACTTCGCGATCGCGCACCGCTGAGCCCGCGGGCCGCCTATCATCCTGACCACTTTGCCGAGACAGGTCCGGACGTGGTGCGGGAGGACGGGTGTTCGCCGGTGTCACGGTCCCACCCGCTGTCGCGGTAGGACTCGCTTTGGCGGCGTGGGCGGCCCTGTTGCTCCGCTACGCCTTGAAGCTGCCGAGGAACAAGGCGTTGGTGCTGGTGGGCACTGCGGCTCTCCTACCGGTCGGCGGCTTCGGCGGTGCGCTGGCCAAGGGGTTCCCGCTGACGGCCGCGGCGCTGATGATCGGCGCCGCGGCCGTCGTCCCGTGGCTCGCGACGAACTTCCGGCCCGAGCTCATGGTCGACGCGGAGTTCCGCGGCGAAGACGCGGCCACCGAGGAGGAGGTGGCCAGGACGGAGCGGTACCAGTGGCGCGCGATCGCGATCATCGTCGTCGGCGTTGTGGCGGTGTTCTTGCTCTAGCGGGTGTCACCCTTGCCGTTCCGGCAGCAACGCGATCCCGTCCTCATCCGCGTGCCGCACGTCCCCGGCCGGAGCTCGACCCCGCCGGACGTCACCGGCAGACGGCGGCCAGCCGCCCGGTGATCAGCTCCCGCGCCTCGGCCACGATCCGGTCGACCAGCTCGCGCACCGTCGGGATGTCGTCGATCAGCCCCTGCGCCAGGCCCGCGCTCCAGATCCCCGCGTCCAGGTCGCCGTCCTCGAACACCTTCCGCCCCCGCACGCCCGCCACCAGGTCGCGCACGTCCGGGAACTCACCGCCCTCGTCCAGGATCTCGACCACCTTGCGGCTGACCGCGTTGCCCGCGACCCGCGCGGTGTTGCGCAGCGGCCGGAAGATCAGCTCGGTGTCGAGCTCGCTGTTGGCGACGATCTGCTCCTTGACGCGCTGGTGCACCGGGGCCTCCCGCGTGCACAGGAACCGCGTGCCCATGTTGATGCCCTCCGCGCCGAGGGCGAGGGCGGCGACCAGGCCGCGGCCGTCCGCGAAACCACCGGAGGCGATCACCGGGATGGACAGCCGCCGGACGGCCGCGGGGATCAGGACCAGGCCCGGGATGTCGTCCTCACCGGGATGGCCGGCGCATTCGAAACCGTCGATGCTCACGCCGTCGACACCGATCGCCTCCGCCTTCACGGCGTGCCGGACGCTGGTGCACTTGTGCAGCACCTTGATGCCGTGCGCGTGGAACTCCGGCAGGTGCTCCCGCGGGTTGGCGCCGGCGGTCTCCACGACCCGCACACCCGACTCGACGATCGCGCGCCGGTACTCGTCGTAGGGCGGCGGGGTGATCGACGGCAGGATCGTCAGGTTCACGCCGAACGGCCGGTCCGTCATCTCCCGGCAGCGCGCGATCTCCCGCACCAGCGCCTCGGGCGTCGGCTGGGTGAGCGCGGTGAGGAACCCGAGCGCGCCCGCGTTCGCGACGGCCGAGACCAGCTCGGCCGTGCCCACCCACTGCATACCGCCCTGGACGATCGGGTGCTCGACCCCGAACGTCTCGCAGAACCGCGTCTTCAACAACTGGAACTCCCTACAGCCCGTACGTCTTGCCGATGATGTCCCGCTGGATCTCGCTCGTGCCGCCGTACACTGTGGACACGACGGCCGAGCGCAGCAGGGCCTCCATGCCGTACTCGGTCGCGTACCCGTAGCCGCCCATCATCTGCATGCCTTCCAGGGCAACGTGTTTGGCGAGCTCGGTGCACTTCAGCTTGACCATCGAGGCCTCCCGCGGGAACACCTGGTCCGGCGCGGCGTCGATGGTCGCGGCGACGTCGTCGAGCAGCAGCCTGGCGCACTCGAGCTCGGTCGCCATGTCCGCGATCCGGTGCTTCAACGCCTGGAACGACCCGATCGGGCGGCCGAACTGCTCCCGTTGGCGCACATAGGTGAGGGTGTCGTCGAACGCACGCCTGGCCACGCCGAGCATCAGCGCGGCGAGGATCATCCGCTCCAGGTTGAGCCCGGCCATCAGCTGCGTCCACGCGTTGCCCACCGTGCCGACGACCGCGGAGTCCGGCAGGAAGCAGTCGGTGAAGTACAGGTCGTTGACCTCCCGGCCGCCCATCGTGTCGATGCCCTTGATCTGCAGGCCGTCGGCGTTGGTGGGCACCATGAACTGCGTCAGGCTCCGGTGCCGCGACTCCTCCTGCGACGAACGGGCGATGAGCAGGACGTGGTCGGCGAAGTGGGCGTTGGAGCACCAGGTCTTCTGGCCGTTGATCCGCCAGCCGCCGTCGACCCGGTCGGCGCGGCAGGTCAGCGCGCTCACGTCGGAGCCCGCGCCCGGCTCGGACATGGAGATCGCCTCGACGCGGCCCTTGACCACGCCTTCGAGCACGACGCGCTTCTGCTCCTCGGTGCCGAACTTCTCGTAGGCGGCCGCGGCGATGATCGTGGTGCCGAACCCGCTGATCGGCGCGAGGCCGTAGGCGGTCTCCTCCAGGAACAGGCACAGGTCGGTCATGCCCAGGCCGGCGCCGCCATAGGCTTCGGGGACGGCGATGCCCAGCCACCCCAGCGCGGCCATCTTCTCGTAGACGACCTGGTCGTGCGGTTCGCCCTTGACCCGCTGCTCGCGGCGGCAGAAGTCGGCGATCGCGGTGACGAGGTCGCGGCGTTCGTCGGTCAGTTTTCTCGGCATGGCGCAGCTCCTCAGTCCCGCACGGCGGGGAAGACGGTGTCGACCAGGTGCAGAACGGTGCGGGTGAGCATCACGTGCAGGTCGGCGCGGCTGAGGGTGCCGCGCACGAGCCACTCGCGGGAGGCGGCCTTCAACATGCCGCTGTGGGCGCGGATCATCGCCCGCAGCTTCTGCTGCCCCTCGGCGACGTCGGTCATCATCACCGCCTCGAGCACGCGGTCGGTCGCGATCTCGTCGGCCTCCAGCATGATCTGGTCGATCTCGGGGTCGTTGCCGTGGTTCTCCAGGCTGATCGCGAAGAGCCACATCTCCCGGTTGCGCTCGACGACCTCCAGCCACCGGTCGACGCAGATCGAGACCCGTTCCGCGGGGTCGGTCGGCGGCAGCCGTTCGGAGACCGACGCCGGCACGACCATCATCTGGCGCACGACCTCCAGGTAGAGGGCGCGCTTGGTGTCGAAGTAGTGGTGGATCAACGCGCGGGTCACGCCGGCCTCGGTCGCGATGTCCGTCGTGGACACCGAGCTGTACCCGTTGGCGCCGAAGAGCCGGCGGGCGGCGCCCAGGATCTCCGCACGCCGCGCGTCCGGTTCCATCCTGCGCCGCTGTGCCTGGCGTTGACCGCTCATCCCGTGGTTCCCCTCGTGTACATCGACTCGATCGTCGCGGCGTGCACCGCGTCGACCGTCTTGCGCCGCAAGCTCAGCTTCGGGGTCAGCTCACCAGACTCCGCGGTCCACGGCACACCCAGCACGCGGTAGGACTTGACCTGCTCCGCCCGCGACAGCACCTCGTTGGCCTCGGCAACCGCCTGGTCGAGGGCCGCGAGCACGGCCGGGTGCTCCGCCAGCTCGGTCAGGTCGGTGGTGTCGATCCCGTTGGCGCGCGCCCACATCGGCGTGACCTCCTCGTCGAGCACCAGCAGGGCGGTGAGGTACGGGCGGCGGTCGCCGATCGCGACGGCGTAGGCGACCAGCGGGTGTGCGCGCAGCAGTGACTCGATCTTGGTGGGGGCGACGTTCTTGCCGCCGTCGGTGATGATGAGCTCCTTCTTGCGGTCGGTGATCGTGACGATGCCGCGGTCGTCGACCACACCCACGTCACCGGTCGCGAACCAGCCCTCGGCATCGGTCGCGGCGTCCACCCCTCCGTCCGCGCGGAGGTAGCCGTGGCACACCACCGGCCCGCGCACGAACAGCTCGCCGTCGTCGGCCGCCTTCACCTCGATGCCCGGTCCCGGACGCCCGACCGCACCCAGCGCGAACACCTCCGGCGTGCTGACCGTGGCCGCACCCGTGGTCTCACTCAAGCCCCACACCTCGTACACCGGAAGTCCCACACCGGCCAGGAACTCCAGCACCGCCGTCGGGATCGGGGCCGCTCCGCTGAACGCGCGCCAGCAGTCGTCGAACCCGACCGCCGCCCGGATCGGCCGCAGCACCTGGGCGTCGAGCTGGCCCATCCGCGCCGCGAGCCCGGCGGGGATCTCCTTGCCCGCCGACCTCAGGTGGAACACCTCCAGCGCGGCCTCCCTGGCGAGCGCCACGGCCTGGGCCTGCTCACCGGCCAGCGTCGCGAGCTTGGCCCGCAACCCGGCGGCGAGCTTCTCCCACACCCTCGGAACGCCGAAGAAGCCCTGCGGCCGCACGGCGAGCAACGCCGGCAGCAGCTGCGTCGGATCCGCACAGATCGTCACATGGCCCGCGTTGCAGATGGGCATGCAGATGCCGAGAACGCGTTCGGCGATGTGCGCCATCGGCAGGTACGCCACCGATCGCGGGTGTTCCTGCAACGGCACGAGGTGGTCCTGCATCAGCGACTCGTAGATCACGTTCTGGTGGGACAGCACCACGCCCTTGGGCTCGCCGGTGGTGCCGGAGGTGTAGACGACGGCCAGCGGCTGGTGCGGGGTGATGTCGTCGGTGAGCGTCTCGAACGCCGGGTCCTCGTCGCCGCGCAGGTCCGCGTAGCTGACGAACCTGATGTCCCCGGCCGGAGCGACGGCCGGGTCGAGCACGACGACGGACCGCAGCTGGGGCAGGTCGTCGAGCACCGGCTGCCAGCGGCGCAGCTGCTCCTCGCCCTCCAGCACGAGGACGGTCGCCGCGCTGTGCCGTGCCACATACCGGATCTGCTCGGTGCTCAAGGTGTCGTAGGTGCTGCACGGCAGGGCGCCGAGGTGGACCGCGGCCAGGTCGGCGATCCAGTGCTCCGGCCGCTTCGACATCGCGATCAGCATCCGGTTGCCGCGGCCCAGCCCGACCGCGGCGAGACCTCGGGTGAGCACGGCGACCTCGGCCCGCAGCCGCGACCACGTCAGCGTGGGCGCGTCCGGTCCGATGCCCGCGGTGAGCGCGGGGAGGTCACCGAACTCCTGGGCGTTGCGGCGCAACAACTTCGTGATCGTCAGACCTTCGACAGCCTGGCGCAGCTGCTCTTCGGCCACGGCGGGTCCCCTCCATCGCGAACCAACTGGTCTCGGCTGAGCGTGCTCCACCGTGGCGCCACTGTTGACCATCTGTCAATAGTGCTGCTCCACCTGGCTCATCAGTGTCGATTCAGAACCACAACCTGTTGCAATCGAACGAATCGCTGCTACGTTCGAGCTTATTGACAGTCAGTCAACAACCCCACCACCTGTCCCCGCCGGACTTGCCGCGGGCGAAGAGGAAGCGTGAGGACCAGTGACCGAAGCATTCATCTACGACGCCATCCGCACCCCGCGCGGCAAGGGCCGCGGCGGCGCGTTGCACCACGTCAAACCGGTGTCCCTGGTGACGGGCCTGATCGACGAGCTGCGGCGCCGCCAGCCGGACCTCGACCCCGCGCGGCTGGACGACGTCCTCCTCGGGGTCGTCACGCCGGTCGGTGACCAGGGCATGAACCTCGCCAAGGCCGCCGCTCTGAAAGCGGGGCTCCCGGACACCACCGCCGGCGTGCAGCTCAACCGGTTCTGCGCCTCGGGCCTGGAGGCGGTGAACACCGCGGCGCAGAAGGTCAGGTCCGGCTGGGACCACCTGGTGCTCGCGGGCGGTGTCGAGTCGATGTCCCGCGTGCCGATGGGCAGTGACGGTGGCGCGATGGCCGCGGATCCCGAGACGGCCTACGACACGTACTTCGTGCCGCAGGGCATCAGCGCGGACCTCATCGCGACGACCGAGGGCTTCACCCGCCACGACGTCGACGCGTACGCGGTCCGGTCACAGCTGCTGGCCGCGCAGGCGTGGACCGGCGGCTACTTCACGAAGTCCGTCATCCCGGTCAAGGACCGCAACGGCGTCATCGTGCTCGCCCAGGACGAGCACCTGCGCCCCGCCACGTCCGAGGAGACGCTGGCCGAGCTGCAGCCGTCGTTCGCGGGTATCGGCGAGATGGGCGGCTTCGACGCGGTCGCGCTGCAGAAGTACCACTGGGTCGAGCGAATCGAGCACGTCCACACCCCCGGCAACTCCTCCGGTGTCGTGGACGGCGCCGCGCTGGTGCTCGTCGGCTCGGAGCAGGCGGGCGCCGAGCACGGGCTCACACCGCGCGCCAGGATCGTGTCCGCCGCGGTCAGCGGAGCCGATCCGACGATCATGCTCACCGGCCCGGCGCCCGCCACCCGCAAGGCACTCGGCCTGGCCGGCCTGACCGTGGACGACATCGACCTGTTCGAGATCAACGAGGCCTTCGCGGCGGTGGTCCTCAAGTACGTCAGGGACCTCGGCCTGCCGTGGGAGAAGGTCAACGTCAACGGCGGCGCGATCGCCATGGGCCACCCGCTCGGCGCCACCGGGGCGATGCTCGTCGGCACCGTCGTCGACGAGCTGGAACGCCGGGACGCCCGCCGCGCCGTCGTCAGCCTGTGCGCCGGTGGCGGCATCGGCATCGCGACCGTCGTCGAACGTCTCTGACTCCAGGAGGAACCACGTGATCGGTTGGGAGCAGGGCTCCGACGGCGTCGTCGTGCTGACCATGGACGACCCGGACCAGCCCGTCAACACGATGAACCAGTCCTACGTGGACGGCATGGAGGCCGCCGTCACCAGGCTGGAGGCCGAACGCGAGACGATCACCGGGGTGGTGCTCACCTCGGCCAAGGCGAGCTTCTTCGCCGGCGGTGACGTCGGGTTCATGAGCAGGGCGCAGCCGGAGAACGCCGCCGAGATCAGCGAGGTGTGCCGGGTGCTCAAGGCCCAGCTGCGCCGGCTGGAGACCTTCGGCAGGCCGGTCGCCGCGGCGTTGAACGGCACCGCGCTGGGCGGCGGCTACGAGATCGCGCTCGCCTGCCACCACCGCGTCGCACTGGACGCCGCGGACAGCAGGTTCGGTCTGCCGGAGGTCACGCTGGGGCTGCTGCCGGGCTGCGGCGGCGTCACGCGCACCGTGCGGCTGCTCGGCCTGCAGACCGCGCTGATGGACGTGCTGCTGACCGGCACCCGCTACCGCCCGGCCCAGGCGCTGGCGAAAGGTCTCGTCGACGAGCTCGCCGCCACACCCGAGGAGATGCTCGCCAAGGCCAGGGAGTGGGTGCTCGCCAACCCGGACGCGCGGCAGCCGTGGGACGTCGCGGGCTACCGGATTCCTGGTGGTGCTCCGTCGAACCCGAAGGTCGCGGCGACCCTGCCCGCGTTCCCCGCGAACCTGCGCAAGCAGCTCAAGGGCGCGACCATGCCCGCGCCGCGCAACATCCTGGCCGCCGCCGTCGAAGGCGCGCAGCTGAGCTTCGAGGCCGGGGAGAAGATCGAGACGACCTACCTGGTCGAGCTGATGACCGGCCAGGTCGCGAAGAACATGATGCAGGCGTTCTTCTACGACATGCAGCACGTCAACTCCGGCGGCAACCGTCCGCTGGGCCACCCGCGGCACGCCGCGCGCAAGGTCGGGGTGCTCGGCGCGGGCATGATGGGCGCCGGGATCGCCTACTCCTGCGCCAAAGCCGGGCTGGAGGTCGTGCTCAAGGACGTCTCGCTGGAGGCCGCGGAGAAGGGCAGGCAGTACTCCGCGAAGACACCTGAGGCGTTCGCCCGGATCACGCCCACCGCCGACGCCGCCGATCTCGCCGGTTGCGACCTGGTGATCGAGGCGGTGTTCGAGGACCCGGACGTGAAGCAGAAGGTGTTCGCCGAGATCGAGGGCGTCGTCGCGGCGGACGCGGTGCTCGGGTCGAACACGTCGACGTTGCCGATCACGAAGCTGGCCGAGGGGGTCGGCCGTCCCGAGGACTTCATCGGCCTGCACTTCTTCTCGCCGGTGGACAAGATGCCGTTGCTGGAGATCGTCGTCGGCGAGCAGACCAGCGAACAGACCATCGCGAAGGCCGTCGACATCGCCCGGCAGATCGGCAAGACACCGATCGTCGTCAACGACAGCCGCGGGTTCTTCACCAGCCGGGTGATCGGCCGGTTCATCGACGAGGCGGTGGCGATGCTCGGCGAAGGCCTGCACCCCGCCTCCATCGAACAGGCCGGTGCGCAGGCGGGTTGTCCGCGCCGCCGTTGCGGTTGCTGGACGAGCTGACGTTGACGCTGCCGCGCAAGATCCGCGAGGAGACCAAGGCCGCCGTACTCGCCGAGGGCGGGCAGTGGCACGCACACGGCGCCGAGGCCGTCGTCGACCGGATGATCGACGAGTTCGGCCGCGGCGGCAGGTCGAGCGGGGCGGGTTTCTACGAGTACGCCGACGGCAAGCGGGTCGGGCTCTGGCCGGGGCTGTGCGAGCACTTCACCGTGGCGGGCCGGGTGATCCCGTTCGAGGACATGAAGGAGCGGATGCTGTTCGCCGAGGCGCTCGACTCGATCCGCTGCCTGGACGAGGGCGTGCTGCGGTCGGTGCCCGACGCCAACGTCGGCTCGATCCTCGGCATCGGGTTCCCGGCGTGGACGGGCGGGGTGCTGCAGTACGTCAACGGCTATCCCGGCGGCCTGCCAGGGTTCGTGGCGCGGGCGGAGGAGCTGGCTGCCGCTTACGGCGAGCGGTTCAGCCCACCAGACTCGGTGCGGGAGAAGGCGGCGAAGGGCGAGCGCTACGAGTGAAGCGCGGGAGGCGTCCCACCAGCCCTCGCTACTGGCGCGGCTCGCGCGGTGGCTCGAGCATCGGCACCAGGAACCGCCGGGCCACCGCGCGCAGCTGCTCATCGTCGTCGAGGTCGATGACGTGGCTGGGGATCACCAGGAAGGAGGCGGAGATCCGGACCATCATCTCGGCGACCACGTCGACGTCGACGGACTCCGCGACGGTGCCCGCGTGCTGCTCCCAGCGCAGCCTGCTCGCGACGAACTCCCGCACGGCGGCCAGCGTCCGGCCCTCGTCGCTGATCATGGACGGCACGACGGCGTCGGGTTCCACGTCCATCAGGCCGCCGATGAGCGGGTTGTCGCGGATGGCGCGCAATGAGCTCACGAACCCGACGACAACGCGGTCCGCCACGGTCCGCGCACCTTGGACGTCGACGATGAACTGGTTGAAGTAGCGCCGGAACTCGCGCCGCACCACGTGTTCGACGAGTGCGTCCTTGGTGGCGAACCGGCGGTAGACGGTGATCCGCGACAGGCCGGCGAGCTTGGCGACGTCGGCCATCGTGGACCGCTTGACACCCCTGCGGCGGAACTGCTCGCGGGCGGCGTCGAGCAGGCGCGTGGTGACCTCGTCGTCGGCGTCCGCGCCCTCGACCGCCTCGCTGAACGCCAGCTCCAGCACCGAACGCGGGTCCGGGGAACTCATGGCGGTCGACGGTACAGGTTCCAACGTCGTTCCCCCTGACGAACTCTGGCGATCATGACCGCGCCTGTGCTCCCATGATACAGAGATACTTGACTTGTTTCATTGTATCAACCCGACATCGAAGTCGAGGAGGACTTCCCTGCGATGGACGGACTCAGCAGGCGCAACATGTTGATCGCCGGCGGCACGCTCGGAGCACTGGGGGCGCTGGGCATGGCCTCCCCCGCGCTGGCGAGGGAGTGGACCTGGGCACCCGCCGGCTCGGTGGCGGGAACCGGTGCCGGCGCCGACCCGAACTGGGTGTGGGACGACGAGGCCGACCAGCTGCTCGCGTCGGTGATCGACCGCGGTGACGTCCCGCGGGTCAACCAGGCGATGCGCGCCTGGACCCGCAACGACCAGCCGTTGCCCGACGGCTTGCCGGCCGACGTGCGCGACTTCATGCAGCGGGCCCGGCAGCTGCCGGCGTGGGCCGACCAGCGCAAGCTCGGCGTCGCGGCCAGGTTCAACGTCAGCAGGGGCTTCTACCTCAACCTGCTCAACGGTGTCGGCGGCGGCATGTTGAGCACGGCGATCCCGCGGGAGGCCCGCGCCGTCTACCACTCCAAGGGCGGCGCCGACATGGAGGACCGCGTCGCGAAGACCAGCCGGCTCGGTTTCGCCGTCGGCGACCTGGACGCCTACCAGCCGAGCGGCGCGATCATCGTCGAGGCGGTCAAGACCAGGATGGTGCACGCGGCCGTGCGGCACCTGCTGCCGAAGTCACCGGGGTGGCAGTCGGGCAGCGATGGTCAGCGCATCCCGATCAGCCTGGCGGACATGCTGGTCACCTGGCACACGCTGCCGACCTACGCGATGCGCAAGATGCTGGAGTGGCGGGTCCCGATCACCTCCGCCGAGTCCACGGCGTACCTGCACGTGTGGCAGGTGACCGCGCACCTGCTCGGCATCCGCGACGAGTACATCCCGGCGACGTGGGACGCGGCGAACGCGCAGTCGAAGCAGCTGCTCGACCCGGTGCTCGGCCCCACCCGCGAGGGCGTGGAACTGACCGACATCCTGCTCGGGCAGCTCGCCGAGCAGACCAGTCCGGCGAGCATCAGCCGGCCGTTGGTCAACGCGCTGGCGCGCTACCTCGTGGGCGACCAGATCGCGGACTGGGACGGCATCGAGCGCGAACCGTTCTGGGACCCGACGATCGCGGCCGTCTGGCCGAAGCTGGTGGGGTTCCGGGAGAAGCTCATCCCGTTGCCGCTGGTGCCGCAGCTCGCCTGGACGATCGACGAGGCGGCGCGCCGCTACATCATGTTCTACCTCACCAAGGGGCGTGAGGTGCACATCGAGATCCCCGACACCAACCGGCCTTCCTGACCCGCGCGGACTCGACGAGGAGTTCCTGTCATGAACGAAATCAGCAGGCGCAAGATGTTGGTCGCGGGCGGGACGCTGGGTGCGCTGTGCCTGGCTTCCCCCGCCAACGCGAGATCTCTGTGGACGTGGTCGCCCAGCGGTTCGCTCGCGGGCTCCGGCACCGGCACCGACCCGAACTGGGTGTGGGACGACGAGGCCGACCAGCTGCTCGCGTCGGTCATCGACCGCGGTGACGTGCCGAGGGTGAACCAGGCGCTGCGCACGTGGACCCGCAACGACCAGCCGTTACCGGACTCGTTACCGGCCGACGTGCGCGACTTCATGCAGCGCGCGCGGCAGCTGCCGGCGTGGGCGGACCAGCGCAAGCTCGACGCGGCCGCGCAGTTCAACCGCACCAAGGGGATCTACGTCGGTGTGCTGTATGGACTCGGCAGCGGGCTGATGAGCACGGCGATCCCGAAGGAGGCCCGCGCGGTCTACTACTCGCAGGGCGGCGCGGACATGAAGGACCGCGTGGCCAAGACCGCGAAGCTCGGGTACGACGTCGGCGACCTGGACGCCTACCAGCCCCAGGGGTCGATGATCGTGACCGCGGTGAAGACGCGGATGGTGCACGCGGCGGTGCGGCACCTGCTGCCGAAGTCGCCGGGGTGGTCCGGCACGAACGGCGGGCAGAAGATCCCGATCAGCCTGGCCGACATGATGGTCACCTGGCACAGCCTGCCGACGTTCGTCATGCGCAAGATGCTGGAGTGGGGCGTCCGGGTCAACTCGACGGACTCGGCGGCGTACCTGCACGTGTGGCAGGTGACCGCGCACATGCTGGGCGTGCGCGACGAGTACATCCCGGCGACGTGGGCGGCGGCCAACGCGCAGTCGAAGCAGCTGCTCGACCCGGCGCTCGGGCCCACCCGCGAAGGCGTGGCGCTGGCGAACGACCTGCTCGACATCGTGGCGGAGGTCGACGGCGGCCTGACGCGGCCGATGATCGCCGGGTTCTCCCGGTACACCGTCGGCGACCAGATCGGCAACTGGATCGGCCTGTCGCGCGAACCGTTCTGGGAGACGCTGGTCCGCACGGCGTGGCCGAAGCTGGTGGCGTTCCGCGAGCACCTGATGCCGTTGCCGCTCATCCCGGACGCCGCCTGGGCGCTGGAGGAGGTCATCCGGCGGTTCGTGCTGCTGTTCTTCTCCGAGGGCCGCCGCATCTCGATCGAGATCCCCGACTCGAACCGGCCCTCGTGAACCGACGGCACTTCCTCGGGTTCGTGCTGGCGGCGCCGACGCTGGTGACCGCGGCGGGGTTCGGGCCGGACGGGGAGATCCCCTCGCCCGACCTCACCCGGCTGCTCGACCTGAACGCCGTGATGACCGCGGCGGCGCTGCCGACCTCCGGCCTGATCAGGGTGGAGGTCGGCGCGGACGGCACGGTGTCGTTCGCGTTGCCGCGGGCCGAGGTCGGGCAGGGCATCACCACGTCCACGGCGATGCTGATCGCCGAGGAGCTGGACGTGCCGGTCGACCGGGTGCGCGTCACGCTGGCCGACGCCCGGCCAGAGCTGCTGTTCAACCAGCTCACCGGCGCGTCCAACACGACCTTCGCGACCTACACGCCGATCAGGGTCGCCGCCGCGACCGCGAGGCTCCGGCTGCTGGAGGCCGCGGCGGCGGTGCTCGGAACGCAGGACCTGGTGCTGCGGAACGGAGTTGTCACCGGTGCCGGCCGCAGCGTCGGCATCGGTGAGCTCGCCGCGCGGGCGGCCAGTGCGGACGTCCGGCAGGTCGCGGTGACGTTGAAACCGCGGTCGAGCTTCACCGTGATCGGCAGGCCGCGGAACCGGGTCGACGGCGTCGCGGCGGTGACCGGGCGCAAGAAGTTCACGATGGACCTCGCCGTGCCCGGCGCGTTGCCGACGATGGTGTGCCGGCCGCCGACGATCAACGGCAAGGTCGGCTCGGTGCCCAACCTCGCCGAGGTCCGCGCGCTGCCGGGGGTGACAGATGTCGTCACCATTTCGACCGGGGTGGCGGTGCGCGCATCGACGTTCGGCCAGTGCATCGACGCCGTGCGCGCGTTGCGGGTGTCGTGGAAACCCGGTACGGCGGAGGGGAAGTCCGACGAGTCGGTGCTGGCGGCGCTGCGGGCGGCCGAGCTGCCGATCGCTCCTTCGCCTGCACCTTCGATCGAAGCCAGGTTCACGTTCCACTTCCGCGGCAACAGCGCGCTGGAACCCAACTGCGCCGTCGCGGACGTGCGTCCTGACCGGGCGGAGGTCTGGTCGTCGCTGAAGGCGCCGATCGTCGCGCAGGAGCTGATCGCGGCGAAGCTCGGGCTACCGGTGCGCGCCGTGACCGTGCACGTGACCGAGGGCGGCGGTTCGTTCGGGCGCAAGCTCTTCTTCGACGCCGCGCTTGAGGCCGTCGAGGTCTCCCGCAAGATCGGCAAGCCGGTGAAGCTCATGTGGCACCGCGCGGACGACACCCGGCAGGGCCGCACGCACCCGATGGCCACCTCGCGGGTGCGGGTGTCGTACGCGGGCAACACCGTGCTGAGCTACGCCCAGCGGCACACCAGCGTGTGCACGGACCTCGGCCACGGCCTCGGGGAGCTGTTCACCGCGATGGCCACCCGGCTGCCGGTCGGGGACATCGGGTTCTCGCAGACGTTCTTCCACCTGTCGCAGTCGATGCCGTACGAGTTCGGTGCGGCCACGCAGTTGCTCGCCGAGACCGACAAGAGCTTCAACACCGGCAGCATGCGCAACGTGTACTCGCCGGACGTCACCTGCGCGCGTGAGCTGATCGTCGACCGGCTGGCGGCGCAGCTGCGGCAGGACCCGCTGCGGTTCCGCCTCGGCTTCCTGCGCGACTCCCGCGCGCGGGCGGTGCTCGAAGCGGTTGCCACCGCGGGGAACTGGGGCAGGCCGATGGCTCCCGGCACCGCGCAGGGCATCGCGTTCCACGGCGAGTACCACGCCGTGAGCGCGGTGCTGGTGGAGATCGACTGCCGCCCGCAGACGGTGAACCGCCCGATCCGCGACGGCGTGACCGGCCCGCGGGTGACGAGGGCCGTGGTCGCCGTGGACGTCGGACTGGCGGTGAACCCGCGCGGCCTGGAAGCCCAGATGCAGGGCTGTCTGATGGACGGCATCGCGCTGGCGCTGACGTCCAGCCTGCACCTGCGCGACGGCCACTTCCTGGAAGCCAGCTGGGACAACTACTTCTACACCCGCCAGTGGAACACGCCACCAGAGCTGGAGGTGGTCGTGCTCCAGTCCGGCGACCGGCCCGGTGGCGCCGGCGAGCTGGGCGTCGCCGCGTCGATGGCCGCGGTCGCCTGCGCCTACGGCCGGGCCACGGGGACGATGCCGACCACGTTCCCGATCAACCACGGCACGCTGTCGTTCACGCCGAAGCCGACCGTGCCGCCCATCCCCCAGTCCCCCACCGACGGCCTGTAGGAGAATTCCCTTGTCAGAGCACACTTTCCGGGTGAACGGCCGGGTGGTGACGATCGAGGTCGCCGACGACGTGCGCCTGCTGTGGGTGCTGCGCGACCTGCTCGGCATCACCGGCCCGAAGTACGGGTGCGGCATCAACGTGTGCAAGGCGTGCACCAGCCACCTCAACGGCCGGGCGGTCAGCCCGTGTTCCATCCCGGTCGGCGCGCTGAAGCCGGACGACGAGGTGACCACGATCGAGGGCCTCGGCGGCGAGGAGCTGCACCCGATGCAGCGGGCGTGGCTGGAGCACGACGTGGCCCAGTGCGGGTACTGCCAGCCCGGTCAGATCATGGCCGCGGTGGCGTTGGTGCGCCGGGCCGAGGCGGAGGGCCGGACGATCACGGAGGCGGATCTCGACGGGATCAGGAACATCTGCCGGTGCGGGACGTACTTCCGGATCCGGGAGGCGATCAAGGCGGGCGCGGAGGCGATGTGACCCTGTCGCCTGTTGCTACCATTCGGATGTTGTCAACATTCGAAGTGGGGCGGGATGGCGACTCGGCACCTGTACGTGGTGCGGCACGGCGCGGCGGACCCGTTCGGCGAGCTGACCGAGGTCGGTGAACGGCAGGCGCACCTGCTCGGGCAGCGGCTGGCCCGGTGCCCGGTCACCGCCGTGTGGCACTCACCGCTGGTCAGGGCGGCGCGCACGGCGCGGATCCTGGCCGAGCACCTGCCGGGCGCGGCGTGGGCGAGGCTCCTGAGCTGGTCGACCACGTGCCGCACGTGCCGGCCGAGGTGCCGCCCGAGTGGGCCGGGTTCTTCGACGGGTACGACGCCGAGGAGGCCGCTGCCGGTGCTCGGGTGGCGGAGGCGTTGACCGCGCGGTTCGCCCGCCCGGCCGAGACGGAGACGTACGAGGTCCTGGTGACGCACGCCTACCCGGTGGCCTGGCTGGTGCGGGACGCGCTCGGGGCACCACCCGCGCGGTGGCTCGGGATGAGCTGCGGCAACACGGCGTTGACGGTGATCCAGTACCGCGCGGGCATGCCGGCTTTGGTGCTGTACAACGACATGGGTCACCTGCCGGAGGAGCTGCGCTGGACGGGGTTCGGACCAGGCCCGCGGCCGTGACCTGCCGGAAGGCTGCGCTGGACGAGGTTCGGTCCGGGCCCGCAGCCGTGAGCTACCGGCGGAGCACGGCTTGCGCGGCCTCGAGGCGTTCGGTCTCGGGGCGTTCGGAATCATCGCCCGACACCTCGTCCGCCCACTCGAGCAACCGGTGCAGATGGGTGTCGGCGGCGGTCGTGACGATCTCGGGCGTGCCGAGCACGACCTCGCCGCTGGTGCCGTCGATGGTGACGAGCGTGCCCGCGGCGAGGTCGAGACGGCCGACCCCGACGACGCCGGGCTTGCCCATCGACCGTGCGACGACGGCGGCATGGCTGGCCGGTCCCCCGCGCGCCGTGACGACTCCGGCGGCCGCGGCCAGCCCGCGGATGTCGTCGGGCGAGGTCTCCGGCCGGACCAGAACGGATGGTCCCGCCATCCGGACGGCCTCGTCCGCCGTGAGCGCCACCCGGCCCGTCGCCACCCCGGGGCAGACGCCCAATCCCCGCACCACGACCTCCGCGCCGGGCGCGATCCTGGGCGTGCGGACGTGCCGGAGGTGCTGCGGTGACACGCGGAGCAGGGCTTCCTCCTTCGTGATCGCGCCTTCGTCGACCAGGTCGGTGGCGAGGCGGACGGCGGCGGCGCCGGTGAACCTGCCGGGCCGCACCTGCAACAGCCACAGCACGCCGGACTCGAAGGTGAACTCGACGTAGCAGGCATCGCGGTAGTGGCGTTCGATCCGGGTGAGCGCGTCTTCCAATTGTTGCCACAGCTCGGGTTCGTGCGTGAGCTCGCGCAGCGGCAGGGTCAGTTCCCGGCCCGACACGACGGCGTCGCCCTGGTGTCCGAAGAGGACCTCGCCGAACGGGGTGTTCTCGCCGGTGCTGGGATCGCGGCTGAAGGCGACGCCGGTGCCGCTGCGGTCGTCGTGGTCGCCGAACACCATCCGCTGCACGATGACGGCGGTGCCGAGGTCGTGCGGGATGTCGTGGAGCGTGCGATAGGTCCGCGCGCGGGGCGTGTTCCACGAGGAGAAGACGGCCTTCACAGAGTCTTCCACTGCTTCCGGGCGCACGTTGAGGATCGTGTCCATCATGCCGGGCATCGACACGGCGGCTCCGGAGCGGACCGACACCACGGACATGCCCGCGACGGCGGCCGTCAGCTCTGCCGCCAGCCCGGCCGGCAGCCTGCCGTCGCGGAGGAACGCGCGGCACGCCTCGGTGGTGATCACCACCGCTTCGGGGACCGGCAGCCCGAGCCGGTGCAGCAGCGCCAGGCCGTGTGCCTTGCCGCCCACCACCTCCGGCGGTTCGTCGAGCGCGGCCGTGACGTGCCTCAGGTGGTCCACCGCTGGATCCCCAGGGTCGCGAGCAGGTCCTCGTGCAGCTCGGCCCACACCGTGTGGAACGAGGCGATGGTGTCGGCCAGGTACTTCCGCTCCCCCGCCCGCGCACGGGCGAGCGCGGTGCCGAGCCGCGTCTCGTAGCGCCCGAACCTCGGCACCGCGGCGGCCAGCTCCCCGATGACGACGACCGCGCGTTCGTGGAAGTCAGCGAACATCCGCACGACGCGGTCATCGTACGCGGCGTCGCGGTGGTCGTTGATCGTCATGACGCCGTCGACCTGCCGCACCTGCCACGCCGTGCAGAGGTCGAGCAGCTCGGGGTTGAGCACCAGGAAGTCCTCGAACGCCTCCTTCAGCGCGGTTCTCGTCCCGGCCGCGTCGAGCTCGGCTGCCGTGCGCTCGGCGTCGGCCGCCTTGCCGGCCTCGGTCAGCTGCCAGCCGCCGAACCCCTTGTGGTGCGTCACCAGCCCCGCCACCGCGAGGTCGATCAGCTCGGACTCCACTTCGGACTCCCCCAGGCCGGTGAACGCCGCCACCCGCCCGACATCGGTCGAACCGACACACCGCAACGCGTGCAGCACGGTCATGACGTCGCCCGCTTTCCCGCCCCGACCGCGTGCCCGGCTCCCCGCCCCTGCGCCCTCGCCACGACCACCCCGTCATGCACCCTGACCGCGACTTCCGTGTCGTCGCCGGCGGCCTGGAGCCCGATCGCCCTCGCCACCTCCGCGTCCTCGTCGAGCACCAGCCGCACGCGCTGCCAGGCGTCGGCCGCGAACACCCTGCGCAGGCTCCGGACCAGATCGGTCAGCCGCAACCTGATGAGCCGCCCGGTCTCCTCCTTCTCCCCCGTGACCACGACCAGCGTGACCAGCTCCCCGGACCTCACCGCCTCCTCGGCCGCCCCGAGCCTGTTCGCCCCCAACACCGCGACGACCCCTTCTCGCAGGTCGGCCTCCTCCCCTCCGATGAGGTCGACCAGCCCTCGTGGCGCAGCCCAGGACTCGGTGCACGCCCGCGCCGGCGCCACGTACGGCAGGTGCGGCGGCGCCCACGTGTCCGCCAGATCGATCTGCGCCAGGTGCCGGCACGCGTGCGCCACGTCGAACGGATCCCCGAACCCCGGCGACGTCTCCGCCCGGTGCACCGCCCCGTCCAGCATCGTCAACACCAGCTCCGCCAACCGCACCTGCCGCGCGCCCCCACCCCGTTCCAGCGCAACGGCCAGCAACACCGCCTCCAGCCGCGCCACCTGCGCCAGCACCGCCCCGTGCGCCTCGTCGAGCACACCGCTCAACGACCGCAACTGCAGCCGCCCACCCGACGCCGAGTCCCCGGCCAACGGCAACCGCTCCAGCCACACCCGCGCGAACACCCCGAGCGCATCGACCTTGGACGCCGGTGACACCTCCGCCGGCGCGCCCTGCTCCACCAGCCCGATCAGCACGGCCAGGTACAACGCCCGCTTGCTCGGGAAGTTCGAGTACACCGCCCCCCGCGTCAACTCGGCCCGCTCGGCGATCCGGTCGACCTTCGCCAGCGCGTACCCGTGCTCGGTGAACTCGTCCTTCGCCGCCGCCAGCACAGCCGCCCTGGTCCGCGCCTGCTGCTGCGCCCTCGTGAGCCTCACCATCGCCGCTCCTCGGTTCCAGATGTTCTCATCATCCAGATTACCTCAACGTCTGAGCAGCCAGGTGGCTAGCCTGTCGTCGTGATCCTCACCAGCGCCCGCCTCACCCTCCGACCGTTCCGCGCCGGCGACGCCCAGGCCTTCGCCGCCTACCGGTCGGACCCGGAGGTCGCGCGGTACCAGGGGTGGGACACGCCGTACCCGGTGGAGGCCGCCGAACGGATGATCGCGGAGATGACGGACCCGGCCGCACCGGGCTGGTTCCAGTACGCGGTCGACCTCGACGGTGCCTTGATCGGCGACATCGGCGTCAACACGCACGAGAACCTGATGCAGGCGGACATCGGGTACACGCTCGCTCCCGCGCACCAGGGTCGGGGTCTTGCCTTCGAGGCGGTGGGGCGGGTGGTGCGGCACCTGTTCGAGGACCGGGGCCTGCGGCGGGTGTCCGCTGAGTGCGACGCGCGGAACGAGCGCTCAGTGAAGTTGTTGAAGCGGCTCGGTTTCCGGCAGGAGGGGCATCGCGTCGAGAACACGTGGATCAAGGGTGAGTGGACCGATGACCTGTTGTTCGGACTGCTGGCCAAGGACTTCCACGCGTTCTGACCTGACGAACGCCGTGGGGTGGAACGGGATCGTCCCGTCCGGCACCAGCCGGACGGGACGACCGCTCGCCGCACTCACAACCTGACGCAACTCATGCCGTGCGAGTGCCACCGGCCGCTGTGGTAGGTCCAAGGCTCGGCACACACCTGTCCTCGGCCGGGCCGGGTGTAGTGCTGGGTCTCCTCTCCCGCCCGCCACCGCTTGACGGGCGTCGTGACGTTCAGGTTCGGCCCGGTCAGCCGGAAGTAGCCCAGGGCGATGTCCTGGGTGAACCAGGCCCACGTCGTGTAGTCCGTGCCGGTGCGCTCGATCTCGAGGCAGTGCGTGGTGGTGCACCCGGCCGAGGCCGCATCCGGTTCGACCGGCCCGGTGGCGGGGAGCGGCGCCGACAACGTCGCGAGCAGAGCGGCGCTCGTCACCGCTGCGGTGATGGACATGGTGTCCTCCTGTCCTCTCGTGGGCGTGGCGTGGACCGACGGGATGAGCGCCGGATCCTCACCCGCTCACATCGTCACGCAGGGCAGGCCGATCGAGTGCCACCGGCCGCTGTGGTAGGACCAGCCCTCGGCGCACACCTTGCCGCTGCCGCTGCCCGGGTAGCGCCGGGTGTCGATGCGGGCCTTCCACGGCCCGTCGGGCGAGCTGGCCCTCAGGCCCGGCCCCCGGAAGTCGATGTGGCCCCTGGCCACGTCCACCGTAAACTCCGCCCACGCCTGGTAGCCCGAGCCGGTGTAGACGGTGTAGAGGCACACCTGGTGGTTGCAGCCCGACGCGGTGATGCCCACCTCGGGCCGGGCCTGAGCTTGGGCCGGCGTCGCGGCCAGTGGTGCCGCCAGGACGGCGGCCGCCACCGCGAGTCCTGTCATCGCTGCTTTGGCAGACATGAGTTCCCCTCTCGGATCTGTCCCGTGGCGACCGGACCAGTGCCGGCCGCCTGCGATGACAACCGTGCGCGACCGAACGTGTGAATCCGCCTCGAAATCCCACAGTCGCTGGTCCGCACTGGTACCCACGCGGATGGGGGCTTGTCGCGGCTGGGGGGTGCGGCGAAGTGGTGGAGGTCAGGCTGCTGGGGGAAGTGGCCGTGCTCGTGGACGGCCGCGGGATCGATCTGGGTCCGGCACGGCAGCGATGTGTGCTGGCCGCGGTGGCGGTGGACGTCGGCCGGGTCGTCTCGGTGGACGTCCTGGCCCAACGGGTGTGGGGTGCCCACCCGCCGCAACGGGCTCGGGCGACGCTGGTGAACTACCTGTCCCGTCTCCGCCAGGTGCTGGCCGCGGTGGATGCGGCACACCTCGTTCGCGGGGCGGGCGGCTACACGCTGAAGGCCGGGCGGTCGGTGGTGGACCTCCACCTGTTCCACGACCTCTGCGCGCGTGCCCGAGCCTGCACCGGCGACGACCGGCAGGTCGTGGCGTTGCTGGAGGAAGCGCTGAGTCTGTGGCGTGGGGAGGCGTTGACCGGACTCGACGGCGAGTGGTCCGCGACCGAACGCCACCGGCTCCACCAGAAGCGGCTGAACGCCGAGCACGACCTCGCCGACGCCCTGTTGCGGCTGGGACACGGCGAGGACCTGGTGTCCGGGTTGTCCGCGCGCGCCGCCGACAACCCGTTGGACGAGCGGATCGCCGGTCAGTACATGGTCGCCCTGTACCGCGCCGGCCGGGCGGCCGATGCGTTGGAGCACTACCGGCGGCTGCGGGAGCAGCTGGTCGAGGACCTGGGCACCGATCCCGGCGCGCCGATGCGGGACCTGCACCGGCGGATCCTGGCCGCCGACCCGGCCCTGTCCACGACGACGGCACAGGTGGGCGAACCACCGGTGGTGCCCCTGCAGCTACCTGCCGTGCCGGGGCTGTTCACCGGGCGCGTGAGCGCACTGACCGAACTGGACCGTGCTCTCGTCACCGGGACCGGCGGTTCTCCGGCCGAAGCCGGACGGGGCGCGACAGCGGTGGTCGCCACGATCGGTGGCACCGGCGGGATCGGCAAGACCTGGCTCGCCCTGAACTGGGCCCACCGCAACCTGCACCGCTTCCCCGACGGGCAGCTCTGGGTGGATCTGCGCGGCTTCAGCCCCGGTGAGCCCAAGCAGGCGGCCGACGTGCTGGCCGAGTTCCTCGCCGCCCTCGGTGTCGACCGCGACCGCCAGCCCCAGGACCTCGACGCCCGCGCCGCGCTCTACCGCACCCACACCACCGGCAAGCGGATGCTGGTCCTGCTGGACAACGCCGCCACCCCCGAACAGGTCGTCCCCCTGTTGCCCGGCGGTGACTCGTGCACCGTCCTGGTCACCAGCCGCCACCGGCTCCCCGCTCTGCTGGCCCGCCACGGCGCCCACCCCGTCCACCTCGACGTGTTCACGAGCACCGAAGCCCGCACCCTGCTGGACGGCGCGCTCGGCGGCGCTCCCGCCGTCGTGGCGGAGCGCGTGGTCACCGAGCTGACGGGCCTGTGCGGCGGACTGCCACTCGCGCTCGGCCTGGTCGCCGCCCGCATCCGCAGCAACTCCGGCCTCGCCGGCGACATCGTCGACGACCTGCGCGAACTGGGTCTGGACGCCCTGGACTCCGACGCCCCCGACGCCAGCCTGCCCACCATCCTGTCGTACTCCCTGCGCCGGCTCACCGAGGCGCGGCGCACGGTGTTCGGGCTGCTCGGCATCGCCCCTGGCCCCGACACCACCCTGCCCGCCGTCGCCGCTCTCACCGGCCTGTCCCCGACCGGCGCACGCAAAGCGTTGTCGGCGTTGGAAGAAGCATCTCTGCTCGAACGACGACCGCACGGCCGATACGCGATGCACGACCTGGTCCGCGCCTACGCCGCCGACACCGCCCGCCGGTTGCCCGACGAGGTGCGGGAGAGGGCGCTGAGGCGAGTGGTCGACTTCTACCTGCACACCGCCTACACCGGCGAACGAGTTCTCGATCCGCACCGTCCAGCCGTCCACCTGCACACGCCCGCGACCGGTTCCCGGCCCCTCGCGCTCGCCGACACCCGAGCGGCCTTCGACTGGTTCGACACCGAACACCCGAACCTGCTGGCAGCCCAGCACACCGCCGTCACCCGCCGGTGGCACCCGATCGTGTGGCAGATGGCCTGGGCCTTGTTCACGTACCAGAACCGGCGAGGACACCACCGCGACCGGCTCACCGCGACGCGGGCCGCACTGGCGGCCAGCCGCCACCTCGACGTGCCGGCCGTCGACATCCTCACCCGTCGGCTGATGGCCATGGCCTATGTCAACGTCGGGCGGTTCGAGGAGGCGGTCGAGCACCTGAACCAGTCACTCGTCCTGGCAGAACACCACAACGACCTCCTCAACCGGGGCCGGAACCACCGGGCGCTCGCGTGGACGTGGAGGCATGCGGGCGACAACCACAAGGCGTTGCACCACGCCACCCTGGCCTTGGACGTCCACCGCTTGCTCGGCGACCCCGTGGAGGCGGCGTTGTCACGGTGCCTCACCGCTTGCTATGCCGCTTTCACCAGCGACTACGACCGCGCGTCCGAAGACTGCGAGATCGGGCTCCAGCAGTGCCGCGAGCACGGCATCCGCGAAGGTGAGGCCGCGATCCTCAGCACCATGGGCTACATCGGTCATCACACCGGCGATCACCACCAGGCGGTCCGCGACTACGAGGCGGCCATCGCACTGCACCGCGACATGGGCGACACGTACCACGTGGCCGAGAACCTGGCCCTGGTGGGCGATGCACATGCCGCCCTCGGTCACCACGGCCGCGCTCGTGCCGCGTGGCGGGAAGCTCTGCGGATGTACCGGGAACAAGGCCGCGGCGACGAGGCCGCCCGTGTGCAACGACAACTCGACGATCTCCCCGGCCACGACCAGCTCGCCCGCACCCCCTCAGCCCACCGGCCTGCCCGCCAACCGGGTGCCCGCGCCTGAGCAACCGGCTGAACTCCCCCACCAGCCTGTGCCCAGCCCCGCCGAGGGGGAGGATCAACACGTAAGCCCCGGAACCCCCGCCAGGAGGTGGCACGCGTGAACGACGACTGGGTGTTCGGCTTCGGGTCCAACTCGTTCGAGGACCTGGTCGGCAAGCTGTTCGGCGGGCTCGGCCAGCCGCGGTCCGCCACCCGCAGGACCGACCACTTCGGGCGCGACCTCACCGCCGCGGCGAAGGAGGGCTTGCTCGACCCGGTCGTCGGGCGTGAGGACGTCATCGACGAGGTGCTGGAGGTGCTGTCGCGGCGCACGAAGAACAACCCCGTGCTCATCGGTGATCCCGGGGTGGGCAAGACCGCGATCGTCGAGGGCATCGCGGCGCGGATCGCGAGCGGGGACGTGCCGGCCACGTTGAGCGGCCGGCGGGTGGTGTCGCTGGACCTCGCGGGCATGGTGGCCGGGGCGAAGTACCGGGGTGAGTTCGAGGAGCGGCTGGAAGGCGTGCTCGACGAGGTGGCCGCGTCGAACCGGATGGTGGTGCTGTTCATCGACGAGCTGCACACCGTGGTGGGGGCGGGCAGTGCCGAGGGGGCGCCGATGGATGCGGCGAACATGCTGAAGCCGGTGCTCACCAGCGGGAAGATCCAGGTCATCGGGGCCACCACGGTCGAGGAGTACCGGCGCCACATCGGCAAGGACGCGGCGTTGGAGCGGCGGTTCCAGCCGATCCTGGTGGGTGAGCCGTCGGCGGAGGAGGCGGTCGCGATCCTGCACGGGTTGCGCCGCCGGTACGAGCTGCACCACGGGGTGCGGATCTCCGATGACGCCATCACCGCGGCGGTGGAGCTGTCGGCGCGGTACGTGACCGACCGGTTCCTGCCGGACAAGGCCGTCGACCTGGTGGACCGGGCCGGCGCGCGGGTGCGGTTGCGGGAGAAGGCGCCGATGCCGCAGGATCCGGTGCGGCTCGAGCAACGCGTCAAACGGCTGGAACGGGAACGGGCGGCCGCACCGGCCGAGGACGCGCTGACCATCGACGACGAGCTCGACCGGGCCGTCGCGGAGCTCGACGCGGCGCTCGTGGCGCTCGCCAACGCACCGGAGGTCGGGGCCGACGACGTCGCTGAGGTGGTGTCGCGCAGCACCGGCATCCCGGTCGCGCAGCTCACCGAGGCTGAACGGCACCGGTTGCTGCACCTGGAGGAACACCTGCACCAGCGGATCGTCGGGCAGGAGGAGGCGGTGGAGGCCGTCGCGGACGCGGTGCGGCAGGGGCGCGCCGGGTTGAAGCACCCGCACCGGCCCGTCGGGTCGTTCCTGTTCCTCGGGCCGACCGGGGTCGGCAAGACGGAGGTCGCGCGGGCGCTGGCCGAGGCGCTGTTCGGTGCGCAGGACCGGCTGATCCGGTTCGACATGAGCGAGTACTCGCAGCAGCACACCGTCTCGCGGCTGATCGGCGCGTCGCCGGGGTACGCGGGCTACGGCGAGGCCGGCCAGCTCACCGGCGCGGTCCGCCGCGTGCCGTACTCGGTGCTGCTGCTCGACGAGATCGAGAAGGCGCACGGCGACGTCTTCAACACCCTGCTGCAGGTGCTGGACGCGGGCAGGCTCACCGACGGCCAGGGGCGCACCGCTGACTTCGCCAACACCGTCATCATCATGACCAGCAACATCGGCGCCGACCAGCTGCTGGCCGCGGCCGCCTCCGGGGTCGAGGTCGAGGAGCTGCGCGGACCGCTGATGGCCACGGTCGGCCGGACCTTCCGGCCGGAGTTCCTCAACCGGCTCGACGAGATCATCCTGTTCCGCGGCCTGGACGCCCGGCAGCTGCGGCAGATCACCGTGCTGCTGCTCGAACGCACCCGCGAACGCCTGCGGGAGAAGGATATCACGCTGGAGGTGACCGACGAGGCCGTCGACTGGCTCGCGGCACGCGGGTACGCCCCCGAGTACGGCGCCCGGCCGTTGCGGCGCACCATCGCCAGGGAGCTCGACCGGCGCCTGTCCCGCGCGCTGCTCGCGGGTGAGCTCCAAAGCGGGCAGCACGCCGTCGTCTCGGTCACCGACGCCGGTCTGACCCTGTCGGTCACCGGCGGTTGACCCTCACACGGGGAGAGGGTCGAGGCTGCACCGATGCTCATCGAGAACGTCGAGTTCCCCGGCGGCGTGCACTGCGAGACCACCACCCTCGGTGCCCTGTTGCGCCACAACGGCATCGAGCTGTCCGAACCGGTGTTGTTCGGTCTCGGCGAGGGGCTGGGCTTCGTCTACTGGGACAGCAGGAGGATGGACTTCCCGTTCCTCGGCGGCCGCGTCAAACCCGGCGCCCTCACCAGGACCGCGACCGGACGGCTGGGCCTCGCCCTGCACGCCGAGGAGACCACCTCACCTCGCAAGGCCTGGCGGAACGTCACGGACGCACTCGCCGCCGGGCACCCGGTCGGCCTGCAGCTGGACTCCTACCACCTCGACCACTTCACCACGAAGGTCCACTTCGGAGGCCATTTCGTCGCGATGTACGGCTACGACGACACGCACGCCTACCTGGTCGACACCGCCCAGCAGGGCGGAGCCGTCCGCACCACCCTGCAGAGCCTGCACCAGGCCCGCGCCGAACGCGGCCCGATGACCGCCCGCAACCTCTCCTTCACGATCACCGGCTCCACCGGCCCGCGGAACCTCGGCGACGCCATCAGGAACGCGATCTCCGCCAACGCGACCACGTTCCTGAACCCGCCGATCGCCAACCTGGGCCACCGCGGCATCGCCAAGGCGGCCAGGCAGGTCACCGGGTGGCTCGACCGGTCGGCCGACCCGTCCCGCGACCTGCCGCTGGCCGCGACGCTGATGGAACGCGGCGGCACCGGCGGTTCCCTGTTCCGCGTCCTGTACCGCGACTTCCTCGCCGAGGCCGCCGCCGTCCTCGACGACGAGAACCTCCACCACGGCCACCGGCTCTACGCCGAGATCGCCCCGCTCTGGACCGAGGTCGCACACCACGTCGCAGCCGCGGGAGAGACCGGCGACCCGGACCACCTCACCCGCGCCTCCGCACTTCTCCTCGCACTCGCGGAGAAGGAACGCAACGCCGCGCGGTTCCTCAGCTCAATGTTTCGAAAATAAGTTTCGAAACATTCCCCGAACAGAGCAGCTCAACCGGGCGTTCGACGCGCGTTCGACACAGGATTCACCATCCTGAAACGAAACCTTGATCGGCGGAATGATTTCGGTCAATACTGCGAGGAGTTCGGATTCGGGTGCTGCGGATTTGGCGCAATCCACGTCACCCGAACCGGGCAGAACAACTCGAACCCATTCCACCCGCCCCTGCGCGGGTGCTCTTCAGAAAGCGCCGAAACATGACGCTGACAGCGAAGTCAGTCGCACGGGCTGCACTGGCGTCCGCCCTGGTCGCCGCCACCGCGGGTGCCGTGGTCCTCGCGGCATCACCCGCCAGTGGAGCGGCCTCCACCCTCGCCGCGGCCGCCCAGCAGAGCGGCCGGTACTTCGGTACCGCGGTGGCCGCGAACAAGCTCGGCGACTCGACCTACGTCGGAATCCTGAACCGGGAGTTCGACATGGTCACGGCCGAGAACGAGATGAAGATGGACGCGACCGAGCCGAACCAGAACCAGTTCAGCTACGGCAACGCCGACCGGATCGTGAACCACGCGCGCAACCAGGGCAAGCGGGTGCGCGGACACGCCCTCGCCTGGCACATGCAGCAACCCGGCTGGATGCAGAACATGTCCGGCACGGCGCTGCGCAACGCGATGCTCAACCACGTCACCCAGGTCGCCACCTACTACCGCGGCAAGATCCACTCCTGGGACGTCGTGAACGAGGCGTTCGCCGACGGCAGCGGCGGCGGCCGGCGTGACTCCAACCTGCAGCGCACCGGCAACGACTGGATCGAGGCCGCGTTCCGCGCGGCGCGGGCGGCGGATCCGGGCGCGAAGCTCTGCTACAACGACTACAACACCGACAACTGGTCGCACGCCAAGACCCAGGGCGTCTACCGGATGGTGCAGGACTTCAAGTCCCGCGGCGTGCCGATCGACTGCGTCGGCTTCCAGGCGCACTTCAACAGCGGCAACCCGGTGCCGTCCAACTACCACACCACTCTGCAGAACTTCGCCAACCTCGGCGTGGACGTGCAGATCACCGAGCTCGACATCGAGGGCTCCGGCAGCACCCAGGCCCAGCAGTACCAGGGCGTCACGCAGGCCTGCCTGGCCGTGTCGCGCTGCACCGGCATCACGGTGTGGGGCATCCGGGACACCGACTCGTGGCGCGCGTCCGGCACCCCGTTGCTGTTCGACGGCAGCGGCAACAAGAAGGCCGCGTACACCTCGGTCCTCAACGCCCTGAACAGCGGCACCGGCACCACCACGCCGCCGACCTCCACGACGACGACCACGTCCAACCCCGGCGGCGGGGGCTGCACGGCGACGTACGCGGACGGCCAGAGCTGGCCTGACCGCTTCAACGGCCAGGTGACGGTGTCCGGCACGGACAACTGGATCGTCACGGTCACGGTGAGCTCGCCCCAGCGGGTCATCGCGACCTGGAACACCAGCGCCACGTGGGACAGCGCGAACGTGATGACGGCACGCCCCAACGGCAACGGCAACACGTTCGGCTTCACGATCATGCACGGCGGCAACCAGAACAGGCCCAGCGTCTCCTGCCGGGTCGCCTGATCGGACGGCGTGAGGGCCCCTGCGCGGGGTCGGATTCCAGGGGCCCTCACGCCTCTCCCACACCGTCGAACCGTGTCCAGCCCTGTGTCGAGCCGAGGAGCAGACCCTTGTCCGCTGACGGTTTCCGCGTGTCCCGGCTCGGAGCGCTGCTGGCCACCACCGCGCTCGTCGCGTCGGCCGCCCTGATCGGCTCGCAGTCCGCGTCGGCCGCGCCCGCGTGCCGGGTCGACTACACGATCGGCTCGCAGTGGCCGGGCGGCTTCACCGCCGCCGCGGTCGTGACGAACCTCGGCGACCCGGTGAACGGCTGGCACCTGTCGTGGACGTTCCCCGGCGACGAGCGGGTCACGCAGTCGTGGAACGGATCGCACACCCAGTCCGGCGCCCGGGTCACCGCCGTCAACGCGACGTGGAACGGCGCCATCGCAACCGGCGCGAGCGTGTCGTTCGGCTTCAACGCCTCGTCCGGCTCGCGCTCGACTCCGCCGACGGCGTTCTCGCTCAACGGAACCGCGTGCACCGGCGCGCCCGCGACCACCACCACCACCACCACCACCACCACGACGCCGGCCCCTGGCCGTCCCATGATCGAGAACAACCACCCGGTGACGAGGGAAGGCGCGTACGGCGACAACCGCTTCACCGTGTTCCGGCCGTCGTCCCCGCAGTCGATCGACCGCCCGCTGCCGGTGCTGGCGTTCGGCAACGGCGCCTGCGCCCACACGAACAACAGCGAGGTCACCAGGATCCTCACGTTCGTCGCCTCGAAGGGCTTCGTCGTCGTGAACACGGGCTCGGCCGACGGGTCTCCCAACGGCGTCCCGAGCGGCTCCCCCATCCCGTCACTGCTGACCGACGCGATCACGTGGGCCGAGCGCGAGCACACCCGCTCCGGCGCCGCCCTGCACCAGCGCCTCGACCTGACCAGGGTCGCCACCGCCGGCCACTCGTGCGGTGGCCTCGAAGCCCTCGTCGCCGCCCAGGACCGCCGCGTCTCCGCCGCCGCCTCCCTCAACAGCGGCTTCTTCGCCGACGGCGCGTTCGGCTACCCGCGCTCGGAGCTCGGCAAGCTGCACACCCCGGCCCTGTTCATGGACGGCGGTTCCAGCGACGTCGCCTACGCCAACAACCAGGCCAACCACGACCTGGCGACCGTTCCGTCGGTGCTGGCCCGCCACCCGCAGGCCGGGCACGTCGGGTTCATCACCGGCAGTCAGCTGGTCGACGGGATGACCACGGTCGTGCAGTTCCTGGACATGGTGCTCAACGACAACCAGACGGCACGCGAGTACGTCCTGAGCCCGTCGGGGTTGGCTTCGAAACCGCCTTGGGTCACGGCGAACAAGAACTTCTGACCGGCGCGCCGACCCACGACGGTCCCCGTGCGGCGGCACGGGGACCGTCGTCTCCGGTCACGCGTGCGGGTTGCGCCCGGAGAGCCCGCCGACCTTGCACGGGCCGTTCACCGCGTCCCGGCAGACCACGACCCCCATGTAGGTGATCGAGTCGCCGCTGATCGACCACGTCAGGTTGTTGTAGGAGGAATAGTCCTCCTTGTCGCACCCCGAGTGGTCGTAGCGGCGCGTCGGCGTCGAGTCCGGGACCAGCGCGCCGTTGTAGAACAGGAAGTACGCGTAGACCGGCTTCGCGTCGCAGCCCCAGTCCGACACGAGCAGGTCGATGTTGCCGACCGAGCTGCGCCCGGTCCAGTCGAACGTCGCCCCCGCGTACCCGTAGTCCTGGCCCGAGTAGATGAACTCCTGGTCAGCGGCACCGGCCGCGGGCGTGGTCGCGACGACGACCGACAGCGCCACCGCGGTGGCGGCCACGACCCGGTTGACGGTCCTGTTGAAGCTCCTCGGCACCCCAGCACTCCCCTTTTTGCCTGCACAGCCCGGAAAGCACGGAAGCTAACAGCGAGTCCGGCGGGCGAAGAAGCCTTTGCGCCGAGCCGCAACACCTGCTCCATCCGACCGAATCCGTGTGCCGGACCGTGATCCGGTCCCGCTTTCGCGCCCGTGCAGCGCACGAACCCGCTCATGACGTGGTCTTGCCCAGAGGGAGGACTTCGGTCACCTGACACAGAACTGGGGGTTCGCGTTGAAACGCAGGCACAGCGCTGCCGGGATCGCGGCCGCGGTGGTGTTCGCCACCGCGGCCGTGCCCGTCCCGGCAGCCATCGGGAAGCCGGCCGAGCGCCCGCACTCCGGGCTCACGACCACGGTCACGCTCGTCACCGGCGACCGGATCGAGGTCGTGGACGGCCAGGTCCGGCCGGTGCGGGGCGAGGGCAGGGACGGCATCGGGTTCCGCACCCACACCGACGTGCGGGGCGGCCTGCACGTCGTGCCGTCCGACGCCGAGGAGCAGATCGCGGCGGGCGTGCTCGACCCGCGGTTGTTCGACGTCTCGTTGCTGGCGAGGTGGGGCTACGACGACCGCGGCCGGGACACGACGCCGCTGATCGTCCAGGGCACCGGTCTCAACGCCGTGCAGACGCCCAAGAACGGGCGGTTCTGGTCCGCGGCCAGGGCGGCCGGCACGACGAAGGTCTGGCTGGACGGCAAGGTCACGGCGTCGCTGGACCGCAGCGCCCGGCAGATCGGTGCGCCGCAGGCGTGGGAGCAGGGACTGACCGGTGGTGGCGTCACGGTCGCGGTGCTCGACACCGGGATCGACGCGACGCATCCGGACCTGGAAGGCGCCGTGGTGGAGGAGAAGAACTTCACCACCAGCCCGACCACCGACGACATGCACGGCCACGGCACGCACGTCGCCTCGACCATCACCGGTGCCGGGAAGTACCAGGGCATCGCACCCGATGCGAAGATCGTCAACGCCAAGGTGATCGGCGACAACGGTGAGGGCACCGAGTCCGGCGTCCTCGCCGGCATGGAGTGGGCCGCCGCCAGGGCCAAGATCGTCAACATGAGCCTGGGCGACCAGTCCCAGAGCGCCGGCGACGACGTCGTGTCGGTGGCGCTCAACCGGATCTCCGCGCAGACCGGGGCGTTGTTCGTCGTCTCGGCCGGCAACACCGGTGGTCTGGTGGGGTCACCGGCGGCCGCCGACGCCGCGCTCACCGTCGGCGCGGTCGAGCGCAGCGACAAGCTCGCGCCGTTCTCCTCGCGCGGCCGCAAGGACCGCGCGCTCAAGCCGGACATCACGGCGCCGGGCGTGGACATCGCGGCGGCGAAGGCCACGAACGGCTCGATGGGCACGCCGGTCGGCGAAGGGCACGTGGCGGCGTCCGGCACCTCGATGGCGGCACCGCACGTGGCGGGCGCGGCGGCGATCATCGCCGCGCAGCACCCCACGTGGAGCGGGCAGGACGTCAAGGCGGCGCTGATGAACAGCGCGAGGCCCAACGACGTCAACGAAGCCGACGAGCAGGGCGCCGGCCGGGTCGACGTGGCCGCGGCCGTGTCCGCGCAGGTGACCACGAGCGTCGGCAGCCTCAGCCTGGGCACGGCGCTGTGGCCGCACGACGACGACCAGCCGATCACCCGCGAGGTCAGCTACCGCAACACCGGCACCGCGCCGGTGACGCTGGACCTGAAGATCGACGGGCAGCAGCAGCTGTTCACGGTGTCCCCCGCCCGGATCACCGTTCCCGCCGGCGGCACCGCCGACGCCACGCTCACCGCCGACACGCGGGTGGACGTGCCGGACGAGGTCCACACGGCGGCGCTGGTCGCGTCGAACGGGATCCGCATCCCGGTCAGGGTGGACAAGCAGGCCGAGGCCCACGACGTGAAGCTCACGTTCATCGGTCACGACGGCGAGCCGGTCCGGTTCAGCCCCTACCGGTTCACCGACCTGGCCAGGCCGCTCGAGTACAGCGCCTTCGACCCCGGCGGCTCGGACCCGTCCGGCACCGTCACCCGCCGCCTGCCGAAGGGCACCTACACCTTCAGCGCCGGACCGGTCACCACCACCGGTGGCACGACCAGGCAGACGGTCGTGATCGAGCCCCGCTTCGAGGTCACCGGGCCTGCCGAGGTCGTGGTGGACGCGCGCGCCGGCAAGCCCGCCGGCATCGACGTGGAACGGCCCGACGCCGCGGACGTCGAGTGGTCGGTCGGGTCGGCCTCGAAGACCGCGTGGGGGTCGACCAACATGCACTACGTCGCGCCGAGGAACAGCACGGTGCTCGTGCAGCCGTCGAAGTCGTCCTCACCGGACTTCGAGTGGACCGTCCAGGCGGTGAAGGCGCGCCCGGACGGCAACGGCCGCTTCCTCGGCAGCCCCTACCAGTACCGGGTGGCGGTCACCGAACGCGGCCGGGTGCCGGAGGACGTGCGGCGCACGGTGCTCGACCGCGACCTCGCGACCGTCGACACCGTGGTGCGCGCACGGGTTCCCGGCGCGATCGCCCAGCTGGACGGTGGCGCCGCCGGTCCGACACCGCTGCGGCTGCAACGGCTCTACACGCCCGGCGTGCCGTGGGCGTCGTCGCTGACCGAGTTCCGGACGCTCGGGCAGGGCTTCGAGCGGTACAGCGTGCAGTACGCGCCCCAGCGGACGTTCCAGCGCGGCAAGGCGGTGACCGACCACCACAACACCGCGGTGTTCGGCCCGTCCCAGCCGAAGAGGTTCTTCGGCAGCAACGCCTCCCGCACGGGTGACGAGCTCCGGTTCGACGTGCCGGTGTTCACCCAGTCCGGCGGCAACATCGGCATCGGCATGCTCGGTCACGAGGGCCGGTCGACGTTGTCGCACAACGGTTCCACGCTCGCGGAGAGTTCCAGCGCCGGCTTCCTGCAGGCCGACGTGCCCGCCGCGCAGGGCGAGTTCCGGTTCCACGTCGAGACGACAACCCCCGGCTCGGTGAGCACCCGCCAGGTCCTCGACTGGACGTTCACCTCGGGGCACGTCAGCGGACCGGACCCGCAGCACGTGCCGTTGCTCGCCGTGCGGTTCGCGCCGAAGCTGGACGACGACAACCGCGCGGTAGCCGGGCGCGCACTCGTGGTGCCGGTGACGGTGGAGCGCAACGGCACCGCCGGCACGGTCACCGACGTCCGGACGCCGGAGGTCCAGGTGTCGTTCGACGAGGGCGGCACGTGGCAGCCGGCCACGCCGGTGCGCGCGGGTGACCGGTGGCTGCTGCCGGTGGTGCACCCGAAGGGCTCGAAGTCGGTGTCGTTCAAGGCGAAGACAGGCGACGGCGCCGGGTCCGTGGAGCAGACGGTCATCCGGGCGTACGACCTGAGGTGACCGCGCGAACGGCTGTCGCGGACCGGTCCGCGACAGCCGTTCGCCTTCGACGCAGCACAACGGCGGCTAGTCTCTCGTGCCATGTTGGTCGGCCGGGACGGCGAGCGGGACCACGTCGAGCGGGCACTGGGGCAGGCGTCGGCGGGACGCGGCGCGGCGCTGGTCCTGCGCGGTGAGGCGGGGATCGGCAAGTCCGCGTTGCTGGACCACGCGGTGGCCGCGGCGCAGGGCATGCGGGTGTTGCGCGGGGTCGGCATCGAGTCCGAGGCCGAGCTGGCGTTCGGTGCGCTGCACCTGCTGCTGTACCCGTACCTGGACCGGCTCGACCTGCTGCCCGGCCCGCAGGCGGCGGCGCTGCGGGGTGCGTTCGGGCTGAGCGACGACTCGGCCACGCCGTTCCTGATCGGGGCGGCGACGCTGACGTTGCTCGCCGAGCTGGCAGCCGAGCAGCCGGTGCTGTGCGTGGTGGACGACGCGCAGTGGCTGGACCGCGGGTCGTCGGACACGTTGTTGTTCGCGGCGCGCAGGTTCCAGGCGGACCCGGTGGTGATGCTGTTCGCGGTGCGCGACACGGCGGTGCCGTTCGCGACGCCCGGTGTCGAGGAGCTGCGGCTGGCCGGTCTGTCGCCGGACGCGGCGGGCGGGTTGCTCGACCGGCACAGTCCGGGGCTGACCGCGCCGATGCGGGCGCGGGTGCTGGAGGAGGCGAGCGGGAACCCGTTGGCGCTGCTCGAACTGGGGCGGCGCGGCTCGCGGCGCAGCGGACGGCGGCGGAGCCGGCGCACCAGGTCGGGCCGCTGCCGGTGACGCGGCGGTGCAGGACAAGTTCCGCGAGCAGATCGTCGGCCTGCCGCCGGCGTGCCAGTCGGTGCTGCTGGTCGCGGCGGCCGACCGGTTCGCCGGGATGGACACGGTGCTGCGGGTCGCGCGGCGGTCGGGCGGACACCTCCGACCTGGAGGCGGCCGAGCACGCGGGCTGATCAGCGTGGCGGACTCCGAGCTGGCGTTCCGGCACCCGCTCGTGCGCCGCCGCCTACCAGTGCGCCACCCACCACCAGCGGGTCGCGGTGCACCGGGCGTTCGCCGACGCGCTCACCACGCCGGACGTGCTGGACCGCAGGGCCTGGCACCTCGCGGCCGCCACCACGGAACCGGACGAGGCGGTGGCGGCCGAGCTGGAACGCACGGCGTTGCGCGCGGAACGCCGTGGTGGCGCCATGGCCGTGTCCGCGCGTACGACCGCGGGCGGCTGAGCGTGGACCCCGCGCTCAAGGCCCGGCGCATCGCCAAGGCCGCGTTGGCCGCCTACGACGCCGGCAAACCCGACCGGGCGGCGCGGCTGGCCGTGGAGGTCACGTCGCTGACCACCGACCCGGCTCTGGTCGCCGACGCGACGTTGCTGCGCGGCCAGATCGAGTACGAGCGGACGTCGCGCGCGGGCACTCGCGGCGACATGGCGAGCGCGGAGCCGGGACGCGGGTGCGCTGGACCTGGTCGCCGAGGGCGGGCGGCTGATGGGCGAGCTGCGGCTGACGGACTTCGCGCTGCGGGCGTCCGCGCAGGCGCAGATCAGCTGGGGTGACGTGCTCGCCGGCCGGCCGGAGCACGCGGCAGGCCCGCTGCGCGACGCGCTCAAGGCCGGCCGAGAGCCGGGCGGGGACTTCGTCCACCGGGTCGTGGCCGGGTTCAGCGGGCTGATGCTCGCCGAGGACGCGGAGACGGTCGCGGTGCTGGAGCTGATGCTCGCGGAGGTGCGGGCGAGCGGGGCGCTGACGTGGATCCCGTACGCGCAGGAGGTCGTGGCGCTGGCCCAGGCGTTCCGCGGTGACTTCCTGACGGCGCAGACCTGCCTGGCCGAGGCGGTGGCGCTGAGCTCCGAGTTCGGGATGGACGTGGAGGTCGCGGTGCTGCGCGCGACGTCCGTGTGGCTCGCGGCGGTGACGGGCGACGACGAGCGGTGCCGGGCGCTGGCCGCCGAGGTGCTGCCGGTGCTGGAAGGACGGCACGCCGTCGGTGTCGCGTTGACGTCGTGGGGCCTCGGTCTGCTCGACCTCGCCGCGGGACGGTACGGCGCCGCGTTCGACGCGCTGCACGCCGTGTGCACGGGGCCGGCGAGGTACGACTTTCCCATCCGCGCCGTCGCCGACCTGGTGGAGGCCGCGGTGCGCGACGGCCGGCCGGAGCAGGTCGCCGACCAGGTCACCGGGTTCGAACGGTGGGCGGCGCACGTGGACAGTCCGGTCGCGACGGCGTTGCTGCACCGCTGCCACGCGGTGCTGCAGGACTCCGAGGAGCACTACCGGGCGGCGCTCGACCTGCACTACAGCCGGTTCGACCTGGCCAGGACCCGGCTGCTGTACGGCGAGTGGCTGCGCCGCCGCCGGCGCCGGGGCGAGGCGCGCACCGAGCTGACCGCCGCGCTGACCGGGTTCTCCCGGCTCGGCGCGGCGACGTGGGAGGCCCGCGCGACGAGCGAGCTGACCGCGTTGGGTGAACGGCCTTCGTCGCCCGTGGCCGACGACCCGTTGAAGGACCTGACCCCGCAGGAGGTGCAGGTCGTCCGGCTGGCGGCGACGGGGCTGAGCAACAAGGAGATCGGCGCCCAGCTGTTCCTCAGCCCGCGCACGATCGGCCACCACCTCTACCGCGCCTACCCGAAGCTCGGGGTCACCCGGCGGATCGAACTGGCGCAGCTCGGGCTCGGACGACTTACCTGACCGGAGTGCGACCGGTCGCACGCCAGTCACGTGACCGATGTGGACCCCGGTGCCCGGCTCCTAGCCTTCTCGGCGACGAGAGGAGCAGGAGATGTTGCTGGAGAACAAGACCGCGGTGATCTACGGGGGCGGCGGCACGGTCGGTGGCGCGATGGCCACCGCGTTCGCCGCCGAGGGCGCGCGGGTGTTCCTGGCCGGCCGGACGCCGGCGACGCTGGACGGGGTCGCCGACCGGATCCGCGCCGCGGGCGGACAGGCCGAGACGGCCGTGGTCGACGCGCTCGACGCCGCCGCGGTGAACGACCACCTCGACGCCGTGGTGGAGAAGACCGGCAGCGTGGACATCTCGGTCAACGTGATCACCCAGGCGGCGATCTTCCAGCCGCTGGCGGAGATCCCGACGGCCGACTTCGCCGCCGCCGTCACCAGGGCGCTGACGACCCAGCTGATCACCACGAAGGCCGCCGCCCGGCACATGGTGAAGCAGGAGTCCGGCCTGTTGATGTTCTTCGGCGGGTCGGACGCGGCCAACACCTACCCCGGCATGGGGAACGTGCAGATCGGCATGGACGCCGTCGAGTCGCTGCGCAAGCAGTGGGCGGTGGAACTGGCACCGCACGGCATCCGCACTGTGACGCTGCTGACCGGCGGCTTGGTCGACTCGTTCCCGGAAGGCCCGGAGATGGACGGCGCCAGGCAGAGCATCATCGACGCCTCCCCGCTCAAGCGCGCCGCGACGACGGCCGACGTGGGCGCGGTGGCCGCGTTCGTCGCCTCGGAGAAGGGCCGCAGCATCACCTCGACGCAGGTGAACGTCTCGTTCGGCGCCTGCTTCGGCTGATCTCGTGGACGGGACGGGGGTGGACACCCCGTCCCGTCTCCCCGGTCAGTCCACAACCGCCTTGAGCTTGGCGATCGCGTCGGTCTCGGCCTCGTGCAGCTCGGTGAGCTGCTTGCCCATGTCCGCGAACTCGGTCATCTCCCCGAACGCGTGCCACATCTCGCCGATCTCCCGCCACCGCGGCGCCTGCCCGGAGTGCCCGGCCTGCTCCAGGAAGTCGGCGAACAACGGCCGCAGGTTCCCGCCGGTGACCCCGAACCGCCCGTCCACCCCCTCCCGCACGCTCTGCAACGCGAGGTCGAGCCCCTGCCCGTCGGCGAACACCTTCGGCCACCCCTTGGCGGCCTTCTCGTCGGTCATCATCCGCGCCCACTTGCGCCACGCGGGCAACGAGAACGAGTCGGACTTCTGCGACAGGTGCTCGACGACGTCCCGCAACCCTTCGCGGACCGCTCGCTCGACATCGGGCTCGCGGTTCTCGTCGGTGATCACCAGCGCCTGGTTCTTCCAGCTGCCGACCCGCGCCACGGCCCGGTCCAGGTCCTCGCGGGCGACCGTCAGCGGCGTGAGGTTGCGGTCGTCCAGGTACACCTGATCGCCCGCGGTCGCGTAGACCACGACCGGGTGCCCGCCGTGCCCGTCGAGGGCCTCGGGCAGGTCCCAGTAGCCGATCTGGTAGCGGTCGGGCCACACCATGACGGCGTCACCGGTGCCGAGCCGGTCCGTCAGCCACCTCTGCGCGGCTTTGGGTGCTGATCGGTGCCACTCGGCCTTGATGCCGAGCCGGGTCAGCACCTTCTCGGTGCGGCGGGTGACGTACTGCCACGAGTTGGTGAAGCCGATCGTGACGTGCCGGCCGTTGTCGTGCTTGAACTCCCACAGGATGTAGCCCGCGCCGATCCCACCACCGATGCCGAACACGAGCGCCTCGGTCAGGTTGCCGATGTCCTTCGCGGCGAGCATCGCGGTCAGCCCGGCCGCATCGGGATCCGTGCCCCCGCGCAACGTCCACCCGCCTACCGCCGACGCACCGGTGAGGTGGCCCAGCGCGGTGGTGTAGCGCTCACCGGTCTTGGCCATGCGGGCGCGGACCTGGGCTTTGAGCTGCTTGCGTGACGTCATCACCAAACTCCTCGGCCGTCGCCACAGACACCCGAACCCCACGCACCCAGATGCCACGACAGCCTTGGTCCAGGCATGACGAAGACGACGTCCCGAGGCACGCAGGTCCCCTTTGCCTCCGCGACGCCGGGCGGCGTGGGCACCCGGTCAGGAGGTTGGGCGTGGAACTCGCCGGGGGGATCGTAACGCGGTGGGAGGCCTGGGCCCAGCAGGCACGCGGCTGGGTGGCACGGAAGGGCGGCGCGGCTGGACCGCACGGTTGGGCTGCGCGGCTGGACCGCACAGGGCGGCCGGGCACGGTCGGGAGGGCGGCACGGCGGAGCGGCACGGCGGCGCAGGTGGGCGTTTCAGCACCAGCCCGCCGAACCCGTCGCAGCACCCTCACGGCGCCCGCACCGCGCCCGCGCCCCCTTCACCACCCCCGCCGCGCCCCGTAGGGTGGCCCGTCGGCACCCCGAGCCCGGCCCCCACCGAGCGCCCGGAAAAGTCGCCGAAGTTTTTCCGTTATCGCCGGCTCCCCAGGACATCTCCTGGTCAGAGGACCCTGGACCGGCAAGTGAGGTGGGCATGGCGGTGGCCGAGGAACCCGGCGTCGCGACGGTGGTGGCCGCGCGGGATGGCGACCAGCGGGCGTTGGACGACCTGGTGAGCGGGTACCTGCCGCTGGTCTACAACATCGTGGGGCACGCGCTCGGTGGGCACGCGGACACCGATGACGTGGTCCAGGAGACCATGTTGCGGGCGGTGCACGGCTTGTCGTCGTTGCGTGATCCGGCCGGGTTCCGGTCGTGGCTGGTCGTGATCGCGATGAACCAGATCCGGTTGCGGCACCGGGAACGGCAGCGGGTGCCGGTGACCGGGGAGGTGCTGGAGGACCTGGCCGATCCCGGTGCGGACTTCGTCGACCTCACCATCATGCGGTTGCAGCTGTCGGGGCAGCGGCGGGAGGTCGTCGCGGCCACGCGGTGGTTGAGCGCGGACGAGCGCGAGCTGTTGTCGTTGTGGTGGTTGGAGGCGGCTGGGCGGCTGACCCGCACGGAGGTCGCGGACGCACTCGAGCTGACCCCGCAGCACACGGCAGTGCGCGTCCAACGCGTCAAGGCCCAGCTCGATGCCGCGCGGATCGTGGTGCGGACGTTGGAACGCCAGCCGCGCTGTCCCGAGCTGGCAGCGGTGATCGCGGACTGGGACGGTGACCCGAGTCCGTTGTGGCGCAAGCGGATCGCCCGGCACAGTCGCAGCTGCGCCAGGTGTGAGCGGTGCGGGTACGACCTCGCCGCGGTCGAAGGGCTCATCGCCCGGCTGCCGCTCGTGCCGCTGCCCGCCCTGTTCACGGTGGACCAGCCCGCGCTCATCGGGACGCAGGTCAGCATCTCCCAGGCGACCGCGGCCCCGGTCACGACCGGCAAGTTCAGCGTGTTCCTGCAGGGCGCGCTGGTGAAGCCCATCGCCGCCGCGGCAGCCGCGGTGGTCGCCGCCGGCATCGTGGTCGCCGTCCTGCCCGGACGGGAGGAGCCGCTCGCCCAGCCGATCTCCGCCACCACCTCGCAGACCCCGACCACGACGCCTCCCACCACGAGCGAGGTCTCGTCCTCCACCGCACCCCCGACGACCACCACGACCGTCGCCGCCCCGCCTCCTCCACCGCCGGCCAAGACCGTCACGGCGTCGGCGAAGAAGGGCGTCAGCACCTGGAACTTCACCGGGGTCGGCAAGGCGCTCACCGACGTGCGGGCGAGCTGGTACTACAACTGGGCCGTGCACCCCGACGGCGTCCCCACGCCGCCGAACGTCGAGTTCGTACCGATGATCTGGGGCGCGAAGTTCACCGACGACGCGACCATCGCCCGCGCCAAGGCCAACGGCAAGGTGCTGCTCGGGTTCAACGAGCCCGACTTCCCCGACCAGGCCAACATGACGCCCGAGCAGGCGCTCGACCTGTGGCCCAAGCTCGCCGCGACCGGGCTGCGGCTCGGCAGCCCCGCCGTCGCGCACAGCGGTGACAAGCCGGGCGGCTGGCTCGACCGGTTCATGACCGGTGCGGCGCAACGGAACCTGCGCGTCGACTTCATCACCGTGCACTGGTACGGCTCCGACTTCAGCGCGGCGGCCGTCGGGCACCTGAAGAACTACCTCGACGCGGTCCACGCCCGGTACGGCAAACCGGTGTGGCTCACCGAGTACTCGCTCATCGACTTCTCCACCGGCACGCCGCGCTACCCCACCCAGGCCCAGCTCGCGGCGTTCGCCCGCGGGTCCGCCGTGATGATGGAGGGCCTGCCCTACCTGGAGCGCTACGCCTGGTTCGCGCTGCCCGCCGACAAGCCCGGCACCGGCCTCTACGCCCCCGGCGGCACCCCGAACCAGGCCGGCGAGGCCTACCGCGACGCGGGCTGAGACGCCCGCGCCGGCTCTCCGTTCCACCTGTGTCACCCGACCCTGCCCGAAAGGATCTTTCGATGACCCACGCCCCTGCCCCGTCGAGGATGCGGAGGCGCGTCCTGATCGCCGTCCTGTCCGTGGCCGGCGTCGCCGCGTCCGCGGTGACGGCGAACGCGATGTTCTTCTCCCCGCCGAAGCCGCCACCGGCCGCGATCTCGACGAGCACGACCACGACCACGACGACCACCTCCCAGCAGACGGCCGACCCCACGACCGCCGCGCCGGGAACGCCGGGCACCACCAACGCGCCGACGACCGCTCCGGCCACCACCAAGCCGGCCGCCCAGCTGCCGCCGCAGGAACCGATCCCGCCGGGCGCCGTGCGCGTCGCGGAGTTCGTCGCCGAGTGCCCGTTCACGCACCGGCTGCCCGACGACCCGATCGTCTTCCCGAAGCTGCCCGGCGTCTCGCACATGCACAGCTTCTTCGGCAACGTCTCGACCAACGCCCACAGCGACGTCGAGAGCCTCGGCAAGGCCACCAGCACGTGCAACCCCAAGAAGGACCTGTCCTCGTACTGGGTGCCCACGCTGCTGGTCGACGGCCAGCCCGTCGAACCGACCGGCACGACGTTCTACTACCTCGGTGAAGGCGTGCGCGACGACGTCACCAAGCGCATCCAGCCGCTGCCGTACGGGCTGCGGATCGTCGCCGGCAACGCCAAGGCCACCGCACCGGACAACACGACGAACTCGCGCTGGTCCTGCCTGCACGCCGGGCACGTCGGCGCGTCCAAGGACTTCGTCAACTGCCCGGCCGGCACGATGATCGAGTCCTACCTGGACTTCCCGCAGTGCTGGAACGGCAAGGACCTCGACTCGGCCGACCACAAGAGCCACATGGCCTACCCGGTCGCCGGCGACTGCCCGGCCACGCACCCGGTCCCGGTGCCGAAGCTGCGCCAGGTGCTGCGCTACCCCGCGAGCGGTGACCCGGCGCGGTTCAAGCTCTCGTCCGGTCCCGGGTTCACGATGCACGGCGACTTCTTCAACGCGTGGCCGGAGGCCGAGATGGCCCAGCGCGTGCGCGACTGCATCAACCGGATCGTCAAGTGCGGCCCGGACGGCCGCCCGTAGTGCGAACGCTCCTCCTCGCGGCGGTCCCGCTCACAGCGGTCCTGCTCACGGCCTGCGGCGCTCCAGTCGCCGAGCCCCCTGTCCCGCAGGCCGGGCCGACCGCCACCGACCTCGCGTTCCTGGAGCTGGTGATCCCGCAGAACGAGTCGGCGCTCGCCGTGCTGGAGCTGGCCGGGCGCCGCGAGGACTCCGCGCTGCGCCCGGTCACGGACCAGGTCGTGACCGGCTACCGGACCGAGCTGGCCAGGGCACGGGAGCTGCTCACCCGGGCCGGCCGGCAGGAGACCGACCTGCACGACGGCCACGACATGCCCGGCATGATCACGGCCGCCGAGCTGGCGTCGATCGGCGACTCCCGGGGCAGCGAGTTCGACCAGCGGCTGCGGACGTTGCTGCGCACCCAGTTCGAGGAAGCGCGCACGGTCGCCCGCGCAGAGCTCTCCGGCGGCACGAGCCCGCCGGTGCTCGAGCTGGGGACCCGCATCGAACGCACGCGGGCGGAGTTCCTGGCACTCCTGTGAGCGACGAGCCGGGTCGTGGTCGAGAATCACCGTCGTGCCACCAGCGGAGAACCTCGACCACCCCCGGCTCCTCGTGTCCGGCAGCGCGGGCGACGCGGTCACGGAGCTGGTGATCCCGGCCCTGTTGCTGCGCACACCTGGCCCCGCGTGGTCGCAGCTCGTCCACGTCTACGTGCCCCACGGCCCCACGGTCGCGTTCAGCGGCCGCGACCTCCGCTCCCCCGGCATCGCCGAGGCCACCGAGGTGGCCCGTGCGGCGGGGTTCGAGGTCGTGGTCCGCTCGCCGGGCGGGCGGATGGTCGCCTACGACAGCGGCGCCGTCGTGATCGACCACCTCGACAGCACCACCGACATCCGGCAGGCGGGCCGGTCGACGTTCGCCGCCAACGCCGAGAGCCACGTCCGGGTGCTGCGCGCGCTCGGTGCCGTCGACGCCCGCATCGGCGAGGTGGACGGCGAGTACTGCCCCGGCGAGTTCAGCATCAACGTCGGCGGCGTGGCGAAGGTCGTGGGCTCGGCCCAGCGCGTCACCGCCACCGGGTCGCTCTTCAGCACGGTCGTGCAGGTCAACATGTCCGACCGGGTCCGTGCGGTGATCACGGACGTGTCCGACGCGCTCGGCTACGACCTGCGCACGAGCTCCATCGCGGGCCTGGCCGACCACGCCCCCGCGCTGACCGCCGAGGAGGTGGCGGCGGCCTTCGTGGCGGACTACCGCGACCGGCTCGGCATGACCGACGGGCAGCTGCCGGGTGAGGTCGCCGAGCACGCGTCGGCCGTCGCCTCTAGGGTGAACGGCTCGTCGCCCTTCCGCGTCGACGACTGGACGCGCGCACACCCCGTGCCGAGCGCCTGACCTCCCCCACCCGGAGCTGACCACCGCATGAGTGCACGTTTCCAGGAGCTCGACTGGCGGCGGACGCCGCTCGGCGAGCTCACCCTGCGCCGGCGCCTCGACCCGGCCAGCGGCGCGGAGATCCACGAGATCAAGCTCAACGACGAGTTCCTGATGTCGAGCATGTTCACCGTCGCCGAGGTCGAGCTGGCCCGCCTCGCACTGGCCGAGCTGCCGGACGGGCCGCTGGACGTGGTCGTCGGCGGGCTGGGACTCGGGTACACCGCCCAGACCGTGCTGGAGGACCCGCGCGTCGCCTCGATGGTGGTCGTGGACGCGCTCGGCGAGGTGATCGAGTGGCACCGGCAGGGCCTCATCCCCGCCGGGAAGACCCTCGCCGCCGACGGGCGGTGCCGGTTCGTGCACGGCGACCTCTTCGCGATGCTCCGCTCCGGACAGGGCTTCGACCCGGAGTCGCCGGGAAGGCGGTTCGACGCGGTCGTCGTCGACATCGACCACTCGCCGCGGCACCTGCTGCACCCGGCCAACGCCGACTTCTACGGCGAGACGGGTTCGCGGCGGATCGCCGAGCTGCTGCGGCCGGGCGGGATCTTCGCGCTGTGGTCCAACGACCCGCCGGACGAGGAGTACGCCGCCGGTCTCGCCGAGGTCTTCACCGGCGTGCGGGCCGAGGTCGTCAGCTTCCCGAACCCGTTGCAGGGCCGGGACTCCACCAACACGGTCTACCTCGCGAGGCGCCGTCAGCCGAGCAGCTGAGCGAGGTGGACGGTCCGGCCGCGGTCCCACGACCCGTGCGAGCCGCCGTGGAAGACAACCTCCGCGCGCTCGCCGACCGTGACCGCCACGACCCGCCCGACAGGTCCGATCGAGCCGTGCAGCCGGACCACGTCACCCGCGGCGAGCTCGTCCGCGTGCTTCGTCCCGGTGTTGCGCGCCGGGGACGCGGGCTTGATGCGGGCCGTGACCAGCCACCACGACCCGCCGCACACCACGGGTGTCGCGAGCACCAGGACTCCGGCGAGGACGGGGAACGTGCGCACGAGTGCCGCGGCGGCCACCAACGCCCACAGCGTGCTGGTCGTCGCGGCGAGGAGCGGCGAGCTCACCGCGTGGTGGCCGACCTGGAGCCAGCCCGTGGTGCGCACCCAGCCGCCGGGTGTGAGGCCGCGGGGTGCCCGGCCGTCCGCGAGGCTCGGCGCGGTGTCGGTGAGGACCGGTTCGCGGAACAGGTCGGCCTGCCCGTCAGCCGGCACGGTGCCACCTCAGCTGGTTCCTGTCGTTGCGGGCGCACACCATCTCGTTGCCCTCCCTGGTGGTCCTGCGCGCGCCGGGGAGCAGGCACGGCTTGCCGAGCCGGTCGTCGTGCCACTCCTCGTCGGGCGCCGGTGACGAGCTGGTCGTGGACGGCGGCGCTGAGCTTTCCGTCGTGGTCACCGGTGTTGTTGTCGTCCTGGCCGGGGCGGACGTCGTCGAGGGTGCCAGCGAGCTGGGAACCGTCGTGGTCACCGGGACCGGAGCGCAGTCGACCGGCACGACCCCTCTGTCCACGACGGACCGCGCGTAGTCGGTCCCGTCCGGCAGCTGCACGTCGACCAGCATCCGGTCGGCACCGGAGGTGTCGTCGTTCCTGGCGACGACCCTGACCTTCGTGCCCTGCAACAACTCTTGGGCGACCGCCCGCGACCGGGCCGGCCAGCACGCCGTCACGGGCCTGAGCCCGGCGACCCGCGCGCGGACGACGTGCCCGGTGACCGGCTCCGCTCCCTCGAACAGGTCCACATCGGACACCGACTGCACGGTGACCTCGAACGAGTCGCCCCGGTGCCCCGCAGCGCCCGGCCCGCCACCGTCCTGCGGCTGACCTGCCGCGCCGAACCCGGCGGCACCGGTGGTGGCGAGCGCGGTGCAGACCCCGAGGCACCCGATCGCCAGCCGCGCGGACTGGCTGCTGCGCCACCACAGGCGGCGCACGACCCCGGCGCGGGCCTGCTGGACGACGGACTCGGCTGTGCTGGGCAATGGCGTCCCCGCCTTCGAACGTCGGGTGATCTCGTGGACGAACGGCCTGTCACTGACCAATACGGGTCAGCGACGCGACCGTTCATTCACAGATTTGCGCCGACGTTCACACACTTAGCGCTTCTTCGGCCACGGGATCAGCAGCATGACGCCACCACCGACGCACAGCAGGCCGATCGTCGTCCACAGCTGCTGGCCGGTCATGAAGCTGCCCTTGAGGTAGCCGAGGCCCTGCGCGGTCCAGACACCGCCGATCAGGAGCAGCACGATCCCGAGCCCGGTCATCAGTTTCCTGCTCATGGGGTGCAGGCTACCGATCAGCTCACCGCGCGCAGCCATTCGCCGAAGATCCGGAAGTGCAGGTTCGCCGCAGCGCTGGCCGCCTCGGCCTGATCGGCGGTCAGCACGTGCTCCGCCACCGCCCCGAACCGCCTGAGCCTGCGCCGCACATCGCCGTCCGAGGCGAAGAACGACACCGGCACCGGACCAAGTGCCTCACCGACCCACCGGGTGATCAGCCGGCCACCGAGCCGCGCGCCCTCGACGACGTAGAGCGAGCCGACCAGTGCGGGCAGCTCGGCCACGTCCGGCGGATCGGCCCTGCGCAGCGACGCGATCCGCGCGGAGCTCCACCCGAGCCCGCGCAGGTCGCCGGCAAGCAGTCCGGCGCCGGGCGCCAGCTCCCACGGCAGGTCGTGTGCCGCGATGGAGGCGTCCAGCGCCTTCTCCAGCGGCTCGTGGAACCCGAGGAACGCGGCCAGCACCCCGGCGTAGCGCGCCGGGGAGTCGAGCCGGTGCAGGAACCCGAGCTCGTCCTCGAGCGCGCGGTGCGCGGCACGGGTCTCGATGCGCAGGTGAGCCAGGAGGTTCACCTGCGCATCCTATTCGCGGCTAGGAACCGTTGCGGGGGACGGTGAACTCACCCTGGTTCAGCGTGCGCGGGTGGAAGTAGCCCGCCTGCACCTCGGCCGGGGTGTTGTTGCCGCGCAGGTGTTCCGACCAGACCATGAAGTAGCTCCACCGGGTCTGGCTGGTCAGCATCGCGTTGCCGGGCACCTTGCCCGTCTCGGCCAGCGCGATGGGCTTGCCGGCCGCGATGTCCTGGATCTGCTGGTAGTCACCGGAACTGGGCAGACCCTTGTACCAGACGTCCAGCGACACCACGTCCACGTACTGCGCGCCGGGGTAGTACGAGGCCCAGCCGCCGGCCGGGTTGTCCTGGACGTTCCACACCCACACCAGGTTGTCGAGCCCCTTGGCCGTCAGGTGGTCGCGGGTGATCCGGTAGAGCTTGGCGCTGCCCTCCGGACCCGGACGGTTGCCCCACCAGTTCCAGGCCTCGTTCATCTCGTGCAGCGGCCGGAACAGCACCGGCACACCCGCCGCCTTGAGCTGTTGCAGGTACGGCACCACCTCGTCGAGGCGGCGCTTCCAGGCGTTGTTGAGCGCCGTGCCGTTCGTGACCACCTCGGTGAACTGCGCCTGGCTGATCTGCGTCTTCACCCCGCCGTCGAACTGGCAGGTGCTGCCGCCGGTCGGGGTGCAGACGTGCCAGGTGAGGGTGACCAGCGAGCCGTTGGCCCACTCGACCTTCGCCTGGTCGACCACCCGCTGCCGGTTGGCGACGTCCTCCGGCCGGAACATCAGGTCGCCGCCCCACAGCCCGGGGTACTGGCCGGTGATGTCCTTGACCTGCTGGGTGTACTGGCCGGGGTTGCTCGCCGGTTCCTTGTTGTGCTGCCCGGAGACGACGTACCTGCCGGTGATCGAACCCAGGTGGTTGACCACCTGCTGCCTGGTGGACGGCGGAACGCCTGCGTCGGCGGTGCCGTCGCCACCAGAGCTCCCAGGAACGTCAGGACCGCGGCCAGTGCCGCGCCGAACCGCATCGCCGCGCGTCGATGGCGCGCGGTGGTTGTGCGTCGCATTCGCTCCTCCTCGTGGTTCGCCGCGGCGGCGAGGCCTGAGCTAAAACGCTTAAGCAGGGGCTGGACATGAATTTAACCCGGGTGAAACGCGTTGTCCATGAAGCGTTATATGGGGTTGCGCGGTATGATCACCTGCGCTGCTATGTTGGGTCTCGTGAAGCGGCCGACGATCTCCGACGTCGCGCAACGCGCGGGCGTCTCGATCAGCGCCGCGTCGTTCGCCCTCAACGGCAGGCCCGGTGTCTCCGACCGGACCCGGCAGCGGGTCCTCGCGATCGCCGACGAGATCGGCTGGCACCGCAACAGCGCGGCCCGCGTGCTGTCCGGCGGCACGACCAACGTGATCGGCATGGCGTTCCCCCGGCCCGCCACCACCCTCGGCGCCGAACCGTTCTTCATGGAGCTGGTCAGCGGCATCGAGTCGGTGCTGGCGGGGCCGGGGTACGCGTTGATGATGCAGGTGGTCGCCGATGTGGACGCCGAGCTGAAGGTCTACCGGTCGTGGTGGGGCGAGCACCGGGTGGACGGGATCGTCGTGGTCGACCTGCGCGGTGACGACCCGAGGGTCGGCCTGCTGGAGGAGCTCGCCCTGCCGGCCGTGGTGGTCGGCGGCCCCGCCGAGGTGGGATCGCTCCCGCACGTGTGGGCGGACGACGCGGCGGCGGCCGTGGAGACCGTCGGGTACCTCGCCGCGCTGGGCCACCGCCGGATCGCGCGCGTCGCGGGTCTGCCCGACCTGCTGCACACCCGGCGGCGCGACGAGGCGTTCCGGGAGGCGGGCGGCACGTACGGGCTGGACTTCGACATCGTGCACACCGACTACACCGGCCTCGAAGGCGCTCAGGCCACCCGCCGGCTGCTCAGCTCGCGCGAACGCCCGACGGCGGTCCTGTACGACAACAGCATCATGGCCGTGGCGGGCATGTCGGTGGCCGACGAGATGCGGCTCTCCGTCCCCGCCGACCTGTCGATCGTCGCGTGGGACGACTCCCAGCTGTGCCAGGTGATCCGCCCGGCGATCACAGCGCTGGCCCGTGACGTCACGGCCTACGGCGCCCGCGTCGCCCGGTTGCTGCTCGACGTGGTGACCCGGGCCGACGGCGAGCGCAGCGTGGAGGTGCCGGCGCCGCGGCTCGTGCCGAGGTCGAGCACCGCGCCGCCGCGTTAGCTCCCGGTCAGGAGCTTCGCCGAGACGTCCCACAGGCGTTTCGCCGTTTCCGGGTCGAGGGCCCAGGACTTCACGCCGTGCGAGGTCTCGGCCGTGGGCTCGGCGTCGTCGGCCACGACCCGCGCCTCCCGGCAGTCGTCGAGGTACCTGCCGCCGACGCCGGCGAACTCGGGTGCCACGGCCGCGACGAGCGTGGTGGCGGCACCCTGCTCCGGCGTCTTGTAGGTGAAGACACCGGCCGCTTCCGCCTGGTCGAAGTACGCGTTCAGCTCGGGCGTGAAGTGCCGCTGCAGGTTCGTCGCTATGCCGCCGGGGTTGACCGCGTTGACGACGATGCCGTCACCCGCCCAGCGCCGCGTCGCCTCGACGGCGAACAACACGGTGGCGGACTTGGATTGGCCGTACGCGATCATCGGGTCGTACTCGCGCCGTTCGAAGTGCAGGTCGTCGAAGTCCACCGGCGCGGACATGTGCCCGGCCGAGCTCAGCGCCACCACGCGCGCCTCTCCTCGTTGCGCCGCACCGGCTTTGAGCGCTCCGTGCAGGCCGAGGGCGAGCGCGAAGTGGCCGAGGTGGTTGACGGCGAACTGGTGCTCCCACCCCTCCGGCGTCCGCTGCAAGGGCGTGGCCATCACCCCGGCGTTATTGACCAGCAGGTGCAATGGCCCCGACCAGCTCGTGGTGAAGTCCCGGACGCTCGCCTGGTCGGCCAGGTCGAGAGGCCGCACGTCGACGGCCTCGTTGCCGGTGGTGGCGGTGATGTCCGCGGCGACCTCACGCCCGGCGTCGGTGTTGCGCACGGCCAGCGTGACCGCCGCGCCGGCCTTGGCGAGCGACCGCGCGGTCTCGATCCCGATGCCGGACGCGGCACCGGTCACCACCGCCCTGGTGCCGGTCAGGTCGACGCCTGCCACCACCTCGTCGGCGGTGCTGGTCGCGCTGAAACGGGTCGTGATCGTGCTGTTCATGACCTGGTCCTCCCGCGATCGGACTAAACGGACCCTGTGTCCGTTATCGCGACCGTAGCACAAACGGACCCTGTGTCCATTTGGACAGCATGTCCGTTTTACCCGTAGAATGGTGGCCATGAGCACCTCACCCGCCCTGCGCTCCGACGCCGTGCGCAACCGGGCACTGCTGATCGAGGCCGCTCGCACCGAGCTCGCCGCCCACCCCGGCCCCCTGCGCCTGCGCGAGGTCGCCCGCCGCGCCGGCGTCGGCCAGGGCACGCTCTACCGCCACTTCCCGACCAGGGACGCGTTGCTCGCCGCACTGACCGTGGACCGCCTCGAGGGTCTGGTCGAGGTGTTCGAGGCAACCGCCCGCGCCGACGATGACGCCCTGGAACCGTCGTGGCGCGCGGCCGTGCTGCACGGCCTGGAAACGGGCCGCGACCGCACGTTCACCGAGGTGCTGTCCACCGGGAACGCCGCGGACCCCGAGACGGCGGCGCTGATCGGCCGGTTCGAGACGGCGCTGGCGGTGGTCGTCGGACGCGGTCAGGAGCTCGGGTTCGTGGCGGCGACGCTGACGTTCGGGGACGTGCTGCGGCTGATCTGCGGGGCGCAGCACGCGGTGGCGATGGCGGTCGAGGTGACGGAGCTGCCGGAGCGCTACACCGACGTGCTGCTGGCGGGGCTGCGTCCGTCCACACGCGACTGACCGGATCTCCTGGGGTGCCTCAGAGCCAGCCGCGTTCCCGCGCCACCTTCGCCGCCTCCGACCGGTTGCGCGCCCCGAGCTTCGCCATCGCCGTCGACAGGTAGTTCCGCACGGTCCCCTCCGCCAGGTTCAACCGGGCCGCGATGTCGGCGTTGCTCGCCCCCGTCGTCACCTCCTGCAGCAGCTCGCGTTCCCGCGGTGTCAACGGGTCCGCGCTGTCCCACGCGGCCATCGCCAGCTCCGGCGCCACCACGCGCTCCCCCGCGTGCACCCGCCGCAACGCCGTCACCAGGTCCGCGATCGGTGCGTCCTTCAACACGTACCCGGCCACCCCGGCGTCCATCGCCCGGCGCAGGTACCCGCTGCGCGCGAACGTCGTCACGATCAGCACCCTGGTGGCGGAGCCCAGCCGGTTCAGCTCCAGAGCGACGTCGAGGCCGGTGGGACCGGGCATCTCGATGTCGGTCAGCAGCACGTCCGGCGCGTGTTCGGCGACCACCGCGAGGGCTTCGCCGCCGTCCCCCGCGGTGGCGACCACCGTGACGTCCGGCTGCAGGTCCAGCAGCTGCGCGAAGGCACCGCGCACCATCGCCTGGTCCTCCGCCAGCACGACCCTGATCACGTCGCCACCCGCAGCGGCACGGCGATCGTGACGGTGGTGCCCGGCGAGGCGGTGCGGCGGACCAGCCCGCCCAGTGCGGCGATCCGTTCGCGCACCCCCGTCAGGCCGTTGCCCTCCGGCGCGTGGCCGCCGATGCCGTCGTCGGCGATCACCAGCCGCAGCTCGCCTTCACGCGCCTCGATGCCGATGTGGCAGGTCTTCGCCTGCGCGTGCCGGGCCACGTTCGTCACGGCCTCGCGCAGGGCCAGGGCCAGTTCGTGCTCGGTGGAGCCGACGATCGACAGGTCGGCGTCGCGGTGGACGACGACCTCGACGCCGAGGCTGGTCAGGGTGGCGCGGGCCGCCTCCAGCTCGGTGTCGAGGCTCGCGCTGCGCCAGCCGGTGACGGCGTCGCGGATCTCACCGAGTGCGGCGCGGGCCATGCGTTCGATCTCCGCGGCCTCCTCCCGTGCGCGGGAGGGGTCGGCGGAGACCAGCTGGGCGCGCAGGACCACGGCGGTCAGGGTGTGGCCGAGCAGGTCGTGCAGGTCGCGGGCGATGCGTTCGCGTTCGGCGAGGGTGGCGAGGTGTTCGACGCGGGCGGTGCGGATGCGCAGCTCGGCGGCCTCGCGGTCGCGTTCGGCCCACTCGACCTGCAGGACGCCGACCAGCCACAGGAAGATCAGCGACGGCAGCAGGCCCCAGAGCCGGTAGGGCATCTCGACGGTCGACACCACGGCGAACAGGCCGATCAAGGCGGTCAGGCCGACGAACCACCGCATCGCCACCCGGCGCGACTCCGAGAGGCCCGCGAACGCGCCCGCGTACACGAAGAGCACCGCGGCACCGGTGTTGAACGGCGTCACCAGCGCGCCCAGCAGCACCGTCGGCACCGTGCAGCGCCAGCGGACGAGGTCCGGCCGGTGCCACGCCAGCACGTACATCGGGACGAAGGCCACGACCACGACCGCCACGAGCGCCCAGTCCCACCACGTCGTACCGGGGTCGAACACCGGCGCCCACGCCAGGTTCCCGAGGTACAGCAGGTGTGCCCAGCGGGAGATTCCGGCGACTTTTCTCATGACCGGGCGTGACGATACGACACCGCGGCCAGCGCCGCAGCCACGATCGTGGTGCCGAGCAGCGCGAGCACGTGCGTCAGCACCGGCCCGCCGGTCAGCTGGGCGCGGGCGAGCTCGGCCAGGTGGTAGGTCGGCAGGAACCGCGCGATGTCGGCGAAGAACGCCGGCATGATCGCGAGCGGCATCCACAGCCCGGACACGACGGCCGACGGGATCAGCACCGCGTTCAGCACCGCGGCCGCCGCACCCGACCCGACCTGGAAACCGATCGCCAGGCTCAGCAACGCGAACGGCAACGCGCCCAGCACCAGCACGACGAGCATCCGCAGCAACGCGGGCACCGGCGCGTCGAGCGACCCGGTGACCGCCGCGGTCACCATCATCGCCACCAGCACCCCCGCCGCGTACGGCAGCGCCGCCACCACCTTGGCCGCCAGCGTCACGCCCACCGGCACCGCCGACACCCGCTTCGCCCGCAGCCACCCGCGTTCCCGGTCCGCCGCGACCCCGATGCCGGGGTTCATCAGCACCACCGAGATCACGCCGAAAGCACCGAACGTGGCGACCATCGTGGTACCCGCCGACATCCCACCGCTGCCGAACTTCCCGAACAGCGACACGAACAGCGCGAAGAACGCCACCGGCATCACGATCGAGAAGAACAACGCCGCCGGTTCGCGGAAGATCCCCCTCAGCTCGTCGGCGAGCTCCACTCCGAAGACCTTCACGCCGCACCCCTCCCGATCAGCCCGGCCACTGCCTCTTCCAGCCCGGCGCCCTCGACCCGCAGGTCGGTGAGCCCGGGGTCCTGCGCGAGCCACACCCGCAGCAACGCCTCCGGCGCGCGGGTGCCGAGGTGCGCGTGCTCGCCGTCCTGGCGCACCCACACCACCCCGGGCAGCGCTTCGAGCCGCTCCCGTGTCAGCCCGGTCCGCGCGATCACCGTGCGGTCGGGCAACCGCGCCACGAGCTCGTCCGGCGTCCCACCGGCGACCACCCGCCCGCGGTCGAGCACCACCACCCGGTCGGCGACGGCGGACGACTCCTCGACCAGGTGCGTGGTGAGCAGCACGCCGGTGCTGCGCTCGCGCCGCTGCGCGAGGATCTGCCAGAACCTCCTGCGCGCCGGCACGTCCAGTCCCGCCGTCGGTTCGTCCAGCACGAGCAACCGCGGCTCGGCCACCAGCGCCATGGCGAGCTGCAGCCGTTGCTTCTGCCCGCCCGACAGCTTCGCCGCCCGCCGCCCGGCCAGGTCGGTGAGGTCGAGCTCGGCCAGCACCGGCCCGGCCGCCGACCTCGGCACCCCCGCCCGCACCGCCGCCCCGGTGACCAGCTCGGCCACCTTCAACGTGTTCGGGAACCCGAGCGACTGCTGCACCACCCCGAGCTGGCGCCGGGTCGACGCGATCCGCGGGTCCCCGCCGCCGACCCTGATCCGGCCCTCCTTCGCGGCGAGCAGTCCCACCACCAGGTTCACCAGGGTCGTCTTGCCCGCGCCGTTCGGCCCGAGCAACGCGACGCACTCCCCCACTCCGACGTCGAGGTCGACCCCGGCCAACGCCTTCGTGGTGCCGTAGTCGTACCTCGCCCCACGGACCTCAAGCACCGTTTCCATGGTGAACAGCCTGGCGCGCAACGGCTTTCGGTTGTAGTGAGCGGGAGTCACGTCGTCGGGATGACAAATGTCAACGCACGCGGCCCGGATGGGCCTACCGTGGCCTGATGCGAGCATTCAGCCAGGTGGACGTGTTCACCGACGAGTTCCTGTACGGCAACGCGGTCGCCGTCGTGCACGACGCGGACGTCCTGACCGATGAGCAGATGGCGGCGTTCGCCCGCTGGACGAACCTGGCCGAGACCACGTTCCTGCTCACCCCCTCCGACCCGGCCGCCGACTACCGGCTGCGGATCTTCACCATCAGCCGCGAGCTGCCCTTCGCGGGCCACCCCACCCTCGGTTCCGCCCGCGCCTGGCTGGCCGCCGGCGGCCGGCCGCGCACACCGGGGCAGCTGGTGCAGGAGTGCGCGGCCGGGCTCGTCACGGTGCGCGGCGAGGGTGGCCGGCTCGCGTTCGCCGCTCCACCGCGACAGCGCAGCGGACCGGTCACGCCGGCGGAGCTGGACACGTTGGTGGCAGCGCTGCGGATCCAGCCTGGCGAGATCGTCGAGGCGCGGTGGGCGGACAACGGACCCGGCTGGGTCGCCGTGCTGCTGCGGTCGGCCGATGCGGTGCTCGCCCTCGAACCGGACTACGCGCAGTTCGGCGGGTTCACCAGCGTCGGCGTGGTCGGGCCGCACCAGCCGGGCGGTGACGCGGCGTTCGAGGTGCGGGCGTTCGTCGACGAGGGCAGCCGGTACGACGAGGACCCGGTGACCGGCAGCCTCAACGCCGCCATCGCCCAGTGGCTCATCCCGGCGGGCGTCGCGCCCGCGGAGTACGTCGCCGCGCAGGGCACGGTGCTCGGCCGGCGTGGCCGGGTGCACCTGCGCCAGGCCGACGGCGAGATCTGGGTGGGCGGGGACACGGTCGTCGGTGTCACGGGCCAGGTGGCGCTGTGATTCCACTGTGGACGTTTCCCAGCAGGTGAGCGCGTGACCGGGTTGTTCGGCAGGCGAGGTAGCGTCCGTCCGCGTAGCCCCACAACCGCCAACCGGGTTCTGCTCTGCCGAGCAGGGAGGAGACGAGCCGTGCGCCGTCGTATGCGTGGCACCGCTGTTGCCGCGATCGCGTTGACCATGGTGGTGAGCGCCTGCGCGAAGGACTCCGGAGGTGGCACCACCGCGACGCCCACCGGTGCCGCCTGTGAGCTCGCCACCCCGCCCACCGCGGCCGCCGCGTCCAGCACCACCACGGCCGCGAGGGAGCCGGTCGACGGGAGCGCTCTCAAGATCGGCCTGGCCTACGACATCGGTGGCCGCGGCGACGCGTCGTTCAACGACCTCGCCGCCGCCGGGTTCGACCAGGCGATCAAGGACCTGGGCGTCAAGAAGGAGAACACCCGCGAGCTGTCCGCGGCGCCGAACGAGGACGAGGCCGCCAAGCAGACCCGGTTGCGCCAGCTCGCCTCCGAGGGCTTCAACCCGATCGTCGGCGTCGGCTTCGCCTACACCGAGTCGCTGAAGGTCGTGGCGCCGGAGTTCCCGAACGTCAAGTTCGGCCTGGTCGACTCCGCGGTCGAGGGCGCCGCCAACGTGACGCCGCTGGTCTTCGCCGAGCAGGAGGGCGCCTTCCTGGCGGGCGTCGTCGCCGCGTACCAGAGCAAGAAGTGCCACGTCGGCTTCGTCGGCGGCGTGAACATCCCGCTGATCCAGAAGTTCGAGGCCGGCTACGCCCAGGGCGCCCGCACCGCCGCCCCGAAGATCCAGGTCGACAAGAGGTACATCACCCCGGCCGGTGACTTCACCGGCTTCCAGGACCCGCCGAAGGGCCAGGAGGCCGCGAAGGGCCTGATCGACCAGGGCGCCGACGTCCTCTACCCCGCCGCCGGCGCGTCCGGCATCGGCGTGTTCTCCGCGGTGAAGCAGGCGGGCGTGCTCGCGATCGGCTGTGACGCCGACCAGTACAACCAGCCGGCCCTGGTGAACACCAGGGACGTCATCGTGGCGTCGAGCCTCAAGCGCGTCGACGTGGCGGTGTACGACTTCTTCCGCGCGGCCGCGAAGAACGACCTCGCGTCGCTGCCGAAGGTGTTCGACCTCAAGTCGGACGGCGTCGGGTACGCCACGTCGGGCGGCAAGATCGACGCGAGGCTGCAGGGCATCCTCGAGGGCTACAAGGCCCAGATCATCGAGGGCAAGATCAAGGTCGCGGAACAGCCGTAGGCATCGGACCGGGCTGCCGCCTGCGTGAGTGGCAGCCCGGTCGTTCTCACGTGGCCGGCTGCGCCACCTCCGCCTCGCGGCGGTCGTAGTGCCAGAACGGCCGCACGCACACCGCCGCCACCACGACGACCGCGATGCACAGCAACGCGGCCCCGGACCAGGCCAGCGTGAAGGTCGTGGTCGCCGCCATCACCCCGGCCCGCAGGTCCCCCAGCCGCGGACCTCCGGTGACCACCACGGTGAACACGCCCTGCAACCGCCCCCGCAGCCGGTCCGGTACGAAGGTCTGCAGGATCGACTGCCGGAACACCGCGCTCACCAGGTCCGCTGCCCCCGCCACGACCAACAGCACGACGACCACCCACAGCTCGTGCACGAACCCGGCGGCGGCGATCGCGGCCGACCAGACCACGACGGCGACCGTCAGCGCCACGCCCTGTCTGCGCACGCGGCCGATCCAGCCGCCCAGCACGCCCGCCAGGACCGCCCCGGCGGCGATCGCCGAGTACAGCGGACCGACACCGCCGTCGAACCGGGTGGCGGCGGCCTGCGGGAACAACGCCTCCGGCGTCGCCAGCACCATGGCGGCGATGTCGACGGCGAACGACATGAGCAGGACCGGGTTCCCGCCCAGGAACCGCAGCCCTTCCACGACGGACCGCAGCCCCGGACGCCCGACCGGGTCCGCCACGCCGAACGATGGCAGGCGCAGTGCGGCGTACAGGGCGGCGGTGAACAGCACGGCGTCGGCGGCGTAGGCGTAGGCGAAGCCGCCGGGCAGTCCGATGAGGACACCGGCGATCAACGGGCCGAGCACCTGGCCGAGCGTGCCGACGGTGTAGTTCAACGCGGTGGCCGCGGGCACGAGGTCGGCGGGCACCAGCAGCGGGACGATCGCGCCGCGCACCGACGACGAAACCGCGAAACTGCCGGCCTGCACGGCGACCAAGCCGAGGATCAACGCCGGTGATCGGACGTCGGCGAGGCTCTGGGCGAGCAGGCCGAGCGTCGCGGCCCACGACACCGAGCAGGACGCCAGGTAGAGCCTGCGCCGGTCGACCGCGTCCGCGACCGCGCCGCCGTAGAGGCCGAACACCACGACCGGCAGCAGTCCGACGAGCCCGCTCAGGCCGACGACGAACGACGAGCGGGTCAGGTCGTAGAGCTGCACCGGCACGGCGACCGCGGTGATCATCAGGCCGACCACCGCGGTGCCCTGACCGGCGAAGGTCCTGCGGAACGCCGGGATCGCGAGCGGCCGGGTGTCGGCGAAGAACCGTCTCATGCCCTCACGGTGATCGAATCGAGGCCGGAGGACTTCCGATAAACTGACGACCTGTGTCGGAAAGCCGCCATCACCACCTGCCCGGCGAGGTGATCGCGCGGCACCGGCACGACGGTGAGCACCAGCTCCTCTACGTCAGCAGCGGCGTCCTCGCGGTCAGCACCGAGTACGGGACGTGGGTCGCGGGTGCGCAGCGGGCGATCTGGACGCCCGCGGTGTGCTGGCACGAGCACCGCGTGCACGGCCACGTCCAGGTGCACCTGCTGCGGTTCCCGGCGCAGGAGTCGCTCTTCCCCGGCGACCGCCCGACCGTGATCGCCGTGTCCCCGTTGCTGCGCGAGCTCCTGATGGCCTGCACCGAACCGGGTCTCCCGCCCGCGGAGGCCCGGCGGTTGCGCGCGGTGGTCCGCGACCGGGTGCGGCGCGCGGACCTCGCGCCGCTCACCCTGCCGGCCGCCCGCGACGCCCGGCTCGCCCACGCCTGCCGCCTGGTCACCGACGACCTGGCCCGGCCGCGCACCATCCCGTGGCTCGCCCGCCAGGTGGGCACGAGCGACCGGCAGCTCACCCGGCTGTTCCGCGCCGAGTTCGCGTGCACGTATCCCCAGTGGCGCACCAACGTCCGCGTGTTCCACGCGATGCTCGAGCTCAGCGCGGGCACGTCGGTGACGACCACGGCGCACCGCTGCGGGTGGGCGACGGCGAGTGCGTTCGTCGACGCGTTCGCCCGCACGACGGGGCAGACGCCCGGTGCCTACCAGGCGGGAGAGCGCGCGGGTCAGGCCTGAGGGGTGCCTCCCAGCGCACCCACCACGGCCCGCACGACCAGCAGCGGCCGGGATCCCCCGGCCGCGACGAGGTCCTCGGCGTCCTCGGGCAGCTGGTGCACCTCGTGTGCCATGGCCAGGTAGACCCGCCGGCACCACTCCGCGCCGGTGGCGGTGATGTCCCCCGCCTCCCGCAGCCGGGCGAAGACCTGCTCCAGCCCGTCCTCGACCGCGGGGCTCAGTCCGGCCCGGCACTCGTCGCGGCCGCTCATGAGCTCCATGGCGAACCGGTTGCTGACCTTGAGCTCGAACAGGATCTCGGTGAGCCGCAGGAAGACCACGAGCGGTGGCGCGGTGTCCATCCTGGACTGTTCGAGCGCGCTGAGGTAGCGCCGGTCGAGCTGGTCGGTCAACGCGTCCAGCAGCGCCTGACGGGAGGCGAAGCGGCGGTGCACGGTGGCGCGGGTCAGTCCGGCCGCCTCGCCGATGCGTTCCAGCGACGCCGCCGGTTCGACGGCCAGCACCTCCTCGGCGGCGGCCAGGATCCGCGCGGTGTTCTGCTCCGCGTCCGCCCGCAGTCGTCGTGTTCCCGTGCCTGCCATGCCTAAACGATACTGCACTGTCACACTTGTTGCGTTAACTGTGACAGATGTGTATCACTTAAAGCGAAGGACCACCCCTGAGAGGAACCTCGTCATGGACCTGCAGCTCGAAGGCAAGCGCGTGCTCGTCACCGGCGCGAGCAAGGGCATCGGACTCGCCGTCGTCAAGGCGTTCATCGCCGAAGGGGCGTCCGTCGTCGCGACCGCGCGCCGCAGCACCCCCGAACTCGCCGTGACGGACGCCGTGTTCGTCCCGGCCGACTTGTCCACGGTGGACGGTCCGGCGCGACTGGTGGAGACCGTGCTCGGGCAGGACGACCGGCTCGACGTCCTGGTCAACAACGCCGGAGGCGGCGACGAACGTCCGGAAGGGATGTTCGAGGACCCGTTCAGCGGCGACGACGACACGTGGGCGTCCGTGTTCGCGTTGAACCTCAACGCGGCTGTGCGCACCACACGGGCAGCGTTGCCGGCGCTCACGAAAGCACGCGGCTCGGTGGTGAACATCAGCTCCAGCAGCGCCCGCGACCCGCACACCGCACCACTGCCCTACGCCGCCGCCAAGGCCGCGCTCAACGCGTTCACGCGCGGTCTCGCCGAGGCGACGGGCCGGGCGGGCGTGCGGATCAACGCGGTCACCCCCGGCGCGACGCGCACCGACCTGCTGGTGGGCCCCGACGGCCTGGCGGCGAGCATCGCGGCGAACCTCGGCGTGGACCACTCCGCGCTGCTGGCGGGCCTGCCGGAGCAGTTCGGCCTGCTCACCGGCGACCTGATCGACCCGAGCGAGATCGCCCGCGCGGTCGTGCTGCTGGCGTCCCCGGCGATGCCGAGCGCGATCGGGTCGAACTGGACCGTGCACGCCGGCCAGATGAAGACCGCCTAGCCACCAAATCTACCTTTGTGAAAAGCTATGCACAAAGGCAGATGGAGGCGCGGGTGCGGGACGACCTGGTGGGCGGGGTGGTGGCGTGGTGGGAACGCCACGCACCCGAGCTGCCGACGCAGACGATCGAGTTCACGAAACGCGTGGCGCGGATGCACGCGCTCACCGACCGGGTCACGGTCGCGGTGCTGGCGAGGTCCGGCCTGAGCCGGGCCGAGTACGACGTCCTCGGCACGCTCCTGACAGCGGGCGAACCGCACCTCAAGCCGTCGGAGCTGTCGTCGAGGCTGCTGCTCACCACCGGCGGGCTGAGCAACGTGCTGCGCTCGCTGGAACGCCGTGGTCTCACCGCGCAGACCTCGGACGCGACGGACGGGCGCAGCAGGCGGGTCGCGCTGACGCCGGAGGGTGGGGCGACGGCTGAGCGGGTGGTCCGCGAGGTCGTCGCCGCCCAGCACGAGCTGGTGGGCCGCGCGGAGCTCACCGCCGCCGTGGAGGCGCTCCGGTCCGTGCTCGGCACGATCGACCCGTCGGCGGAGGCGTGACATGACCCGGTTCACCATCACCAACGTGCACCCGTTCACCGCAGCGCACACCTTCGGCCCTCTCTCGTCCGTGGGTGTCGAGAACGGAATGATCACCGAAGGCACCGGCGGCGAGGAGGTCGACGGGCGGGGCGGCTACCTGCTGCCCGGCCTGATCGACACCCACGTCCACATCGGTCACGCCGACGAGCTCGCCGCCGGGCTGCGCTGGGGCGTCACGACCATGCTCGACATGGGCGCGAAGCACTGGGATGATGTGCGTGCGTTGCGGGACAACGAGTCCGACGACCGCGCCGACGTCCGCGGGGTGTCGTACCCGGCGTGCGCGGTGCGCGGCACGGCCGTGCGCAAGATGGGTTTCCCGGCGTCCACGGCGGTGCGCGGCCCCGCCGACGCCGCCCGCTGGGTCGCCGAACGACTGCTGCAGGACCCCGACCACATCAAGGTCGTCGTCGAGGAGAAGCTCTTCCCCTGGCAGCCCAGACCGTTGAGCACGGAGACCGTGGCCGCCATCGTGGCCGAGGCCCACCGCGCCGGCAAGAAGGTGGTCGTCCACGCCGCCTCACCGCGCGCCTACACCACCGCGCTCGACGCGGGCGCCGACGTCATCACCCACACCCCGATCAGCGCCGCACTGCCCGCCGACCTGGCCGCCCGCATCGCCGCCGCCGGCACCGCCGTCTCGCCCACGCTGGTCATGATGCGCACGATCCTGGAGGGCCTCCGGTTCACGCCGAGGTCGCTCCACTTCGGCCAGTCGACCGCCTCGACCGCGGCGCTGCACTCCGCCGGTGTGCCGATCGTGCTCGGCACGGACGCGAACGCCGCCCACTCCTCCCCCGCCCGGGTCCCGCACGGCCGCGCCGTGCACGAGGAGCTCGCCCTGCTGGTGGAGTGCGGGATGAGCCCGGCCGACGCGCTCGCCGCCGCGACGTCCCGTGCGGCGGCGGTGTTCGGGCTCGACGACCGCGGTGTCATCGCACCGGGCAAGCGGGCGGACCTGCTGCTCGTCGCCCGCGACCCGAGCCGGGACATCACGGCCTCCCGCGACATCACCGGCGTGTGGAAACGCGGTGTGCGGGTCGACCCGGGTCAGTAGTGGTCGCCGCTCGTCAGCTCCCGCTCGAACGCGTCCGCCCCGGCCACCAGGAGCGTCAGCGGGCGTTCGAACTCCTCCCGCACGCTCAGGTCCTCCAGCGGCACCGTGTGCTTGAGCAGCGCCAGCCCGTCGACCACGGCCGCTCCGCCGATCGTCGACGCACCGGCCAGTTCGAGCAGGCGGCGCAGGTCGATCTCCTCGGCGCGGCCGACCGCCGAGGAGATGTCGAGCCACGCCACGCCGTCCACGTCCGGCAGGTGGTGCACCGAGACCTGCTGGGTGCGGCCGTCACCGGTGTCGAGGCGGAAGCGCAGCCAGTCGTCGCGTTCCTCCAGCACCTCGTGCCGCAGCCGGACGTAGTTGACGACATCGATCCACGAGGTCATGTCCCGCCCCTGCTCCTCACACACCACACTCGCCGTTCTGCCGATCAACACCGTAATGCCCGCAGGTCACGCACGCGGCCAATACGCGCCGATCGGCGTCGGCGGCTTCGGGAGGAGTTCAGCCGGCGTTCACGGCGGCCGCGGCGGGCTCGCGGAACAGTTCGGTGTAGGTGCCCTGGGCGGGCACCGGGCCCGCGCCGGCCTGGTGCACGTCCGGGTGGCTGAACAGCGCCTCGACCGGACGGGCGGCAACGGGTGCGTCGATCTTCTGGTTCATCTGTGGCGACTCTTTCCGCGTTCGGTACGTGCTCACGGCGAACCGTGGTGGTGCCTGTACTTTCCCTTGGCGGCACTGCCGGAAACCACTTCGAGATCACGAATTCCGTCCATAGTGGATGGATGTTTTCCCGGCGGCCGTCGCGGTGGCCGTCGCGGTGGCGCGGGACCCAGAGCCGTTCAGCCGCGCCACCTCAACAGTTCCAGCGCGGCCGCCACTCCGGCCACGTTCTCCGCCAACGGCCGCGGCAACAGCTCGTCCGCCCGTGCCAGCCGCCTGATCACCGTGTTCCGGTGCGTGTAAAGGCGTTCGGCCGTGCGGGAGGTGTTGCACTGCTCGGCCACGTAGGTGTGCAGGGTGTCGAGCACGTCCTGGTCGGCGGCGCGCAGGTCGCCGAGCGTGTCCGCCACGAACTCGTCGGCCTGGGCCGGGTCCGCGCTGAGCAGCACGACGAGGTGCACGTCCTGGTAGCGCGCGACCTGGCGCGGTGAGGTCAGCCTGGTCAGCATCCGCTGGGTCGCCACGGCGTCGAGGTGGCTGCGGCGGAACCCCTCCAGGTCGCGGCCCGCGCGGCCGACCGCGACCCGCACGCCGGGGTGCTCGTGCAGCGCGGTCTCCAGGTCGCGGGGCACGCCGGCCACCGGCAGCCACACCCACAGCACCGACGCGCCGGGGATGACGGTCAGGCGGCGGGCGGCGCCGGTGATCTTCGTGAGCGTCTCGGCGGCGCCTTCCAGCGCGGCGCCGGTGGTGGACCAGACGATCGCGGCGGTGTGGGCGCCGGTCAGGCCGTAGCCCAGGCGCTCCTCGGCGTGGCGGCGGTGGATCGGGGCGCCCTCCAGCAGCAGGCCGACCACGGCGCGGCGGTCGGCGTGGCTGCCCTGGTCGAGCTCCTGGCGTTCGGCCTCGATGCGCGCGGTCAGCCCGGCGATGGTGTCGTCGAGGAACGTGGAGATGGACAGCGACGAGAAGTCCAGCAGCTCGCGCAGCTGCGCCGGGTCGGAGGTCAGGTCGAAGCAGATCTCCATCCACCGCCGCCACGCCGCGCTCTGGCCGGTGCGGTAGGAGTCGAGCACGCGTTCGTCAAGGCCGCGGCGGGCCAGGTCGCGGGCGAGCTCCAGGGTCTGAGGGCCGACGTTCGGCGCCACCCGGTGGCCGGGGTCCTGCACGTTGGCCGCCGCCCAGTGGACCAGGTTCGACACGGTGTTGTGGCGCAACGCCTCGGACAGCACCGGGTCCTCGGCCAGCACGCGCATCCGGTCGCCCGCGAACACCGCCGCGTGCAGGTCGTGCAGCCAGTTCGGCCGCGGGTTCAGCGCCACCTCGGCGCCCCGGCGCAGGAGATCGCGCACCGCAGGCGTGGGAAGCGGCCACATGGTGAACATTCTGCACCACCGGACCGGGTGAAGAGTGGCAGATTGTGCCTGTGCGGGACAGCTGGGACTCGGCAAGGTGGACCTCAGCCGACCGAGGGAGCAGCCCCATGACCGCAGAGCACCTCGACGTCCTGATCGTCGGAGCCGGCATCTCCGGCATCGGCGCCGCCCGCTACCTGCGCGTCCGGCACCCGAAGAAGACGTTCGCGGTCCTCGAGGCCCGCGGCGCGACGGGTGGCACGTGGGACCTCTTCCGCTACCCCGGCATCCGGTCGGACTCGGACCTGCACACGTTCGGCTACGAGTTCAAGCCGTGGCGGGAGGAGGAGTCGATCGCGAGCGCCGACCGGATCCTGTCCTACCTGCGCGGCACCGTCACCGAGAACGGCCTGGAGCGGCACATCCGGTTCCACCACCGGGTCGTGCGCGCCAACTGGTCGTCCGCCGACGGGCACTGGCAGGTCGAGGTGGACCGGGGCGACGAGACCGTCACGATCACGGCGAACTGGATCTTCTGCGCCTCCGGGTACTACCGCTACGACGAGGGCTACACGCCGCACTTCGAGGGCCGCGACGACTTCGCCGGCGAGGTCCTGCACCCGCAGCACTGGCCGGAGGACTTCGACGCGACCGGCAAGCGGGTGGTCGTGATCGGCAGCGGCGCCACGGCCGTGACGCTGGTGCCCGCGCTGGCGAAGTCCGCCGCCCACGTGACGATGCTGCAGCGCACCCCGACGTACGTGCTGCCGTTGCCGAGCAAGGACGGCCTGGCGAACCTGCTCAGGAAGCTCCTGCCGGAAGAACGCGCGTATGCGTTGACCCGCCGCAAGAACATCGGCCAGCAACGGCTGATCTGGCGGTTCTGCCGCCGTTTCCCGCAGGCCGCCCGCAAGCTCATCCGCTGGGCGAACCGGAAGGCGCTGCCGGAGGGCTTTCCGGTCGACGAGCACTTCAACCCGCCCTACAACCCGTGGGACCAGCGCATGTGCGTCGTCCCGGACGGTGACCTGTTCCGGTCGATCCGCGCCGGCAAGGCGTCCGTGGTGACGTCGCGGATCACCCGGTTCACCCCCGAGGGCGTCGAGACGACGGCGGGCGAGGTGGTGCCCGCCGACGTCATCGTCACCGCCACCGGTCTCAACCTCCAGGTCGCCGGCGCGATCGCGTTGGCGGTCGACGGCCGCCCGGTGTCCATCCCGGACACGGTGGTTTACCGGGGCATGATGCTCAGCGGGGTGCCGAACTTCGCGCTCGCGATCGGTTACACGAACTCGTCGTGGACGCTGAAGATCGGCCTGCTCTGCGAGTACTTCTGCCGACTGCTCGCGCACATGGACGCCACCGGCACCGACACCGCGTGGGCCGTGGCCGACCCGGACATGCCCACCCGGCCGTTGCTCGACTTCGGCGCGGGCTACGTCCAGCGGTCGCTGGCGGACCTGCCGAAGCAGGGGCCGGCGGTGCCGTGGCTGATGTCGATGTCGTACGCCGAGGACCTGGGACTGCTGCGGACGGGCGAGGTCGCCGACGAGCACCTGCACTTCACGTCGTCGCGCAGCGCCACGGCCGAGCGAGGTGCTCTTCAGTCTGAACGGCCGTCGGCTCCCGCCGCGGGCGCGTAGCGGTCCATGCACTCGGCGAGGTCGGACCATCCCATGGGCCGCGCGGTCACCGCGGGGACCGGCTGGACGTCGAGGCGGGTCGTGGCGTCCGCGACGAGACGGGCCACCGCCTCCGGGGGCTGCACGACGTCACCGGTCAGCTGGGCCAGCACGATCAACGGCTCGCCGGGGCGGGTCTCGATCGACACCGCCCAGCCGTGCGTCGCGCTCCAGACGAGCATGACGTCCCGGCCGGGGTGGGCCGCCGCGCGGCAGCCGAGCGCGAGGTAGGCCGTGGCCGTGTCGGTGACCTCACAGCTGACGCCGTGGTGCGGCACGCCGAGCGCCTCGGCGACCGTCCGCACGTACCGCTCGAGGGCCTCGGCCAGCAGGTGGGTGCCCTCGGAGGTGGTGGGCCGGGACGGTGTTCGGTCAGCGGGGTGCTTGGTCTGCGTCATGCGGACTCCGTCTTCCTCAGGTCGCTGCCGGACCACGGTCGACGTGCGGTGCGGACCGCGGAGGTGACGAAGCGAGTGGGCGAGCCGATCAACGGCCCTGTACCTGCACTGTAGCGCACCGGCTCACCGGCAGCATGATCAGTTCACAGTGGACGGAAAGCCCGCCGGGCGCGCACCCGGTGTGGGTGCGCGCCCGGCGACGGAGAGCGGGTCAGTCCTTCTTGAAGGCGTCCTTGACCTTCTCCGCCGACTCCTTGAGGTTGCCCTTGGCCTGGTCGACCTTGCCCTCGGTCTCGAGCCCCTGGTCGTCGGTCGCGTCGCCGACGCCTTCCTTGACCTTGCCCTTGAGCTCGTCGGCCTTGGCGTCGATCTTGTCGTCGGTGCCCATGTCGTCCTTCCGTCACCGGCACCTGGCTCTCAGGTGCGACGTTCGCCTCCGGGGTGCCCGCAACGGCGCGCCTCAACCGTCGAACGTGAAGGATTTCCGCCGATCTGCGGGCGGCCGTTCGCGGGACCCGGCCGGTGCCGCCGGGGACCGTCAGCGCCAGCCCAGCGCCGGCGCCACGTGCCGCAGGATGTTCTCCACGACGTGCGCGCTGTAGTCCGCGCCCAGCTGGTTCGGCACGGTCAGCAGCAACGTGTCCGCCTCGGCGATCGCCTCGTCGCCGGCCAGCTGCTCGACGAGCACGTCGGGCTCGGCGGCGTAGGAGCGGCCGAAGATCGCGCGGTTCGGGCCGTCGATGAAGCCGACCTGGTCGGAGCTCTGACCGTCGTCGCCGAAGTAGGCGTGGTCGAGGTCCGTGGTGAGCGCGAAGATGCTGCGCGACACCGAGACCCGCGGTTCGCGGTCCCAGCCGGCCTCGGTCCAGGCCTTGCGGAAGGCGCGGATCTGGTCGGCCTGCTGGACGTGGAACGGCGCGCCGCCCTCGTCGAACTTCAGCGTCGAGCTCATCAGATTCATGCCCTGCTCGGCCGCCCAGACCGCGGTGCCGTTGGAGCCGGCGCCCCACCAGATGCGGTCGCGCAGGCCCGGCGAGTGCGGTTCGAGGCGGAGCAGGCCCGGCGGGTTGGGGAACATCGGGCGCGGGTTCGGGCGCGCGAACCCCTCGCCCTCCAGCAGCCTGAGGAACACCTCGGCGTGCTTGCGGGCCATGTCGGCCTCGGTCTCACCCTCGGCCGGCTGGTAGCCGAAGTAGCGCCAGCCGTCGACGACCTGCTCGGGCGATCCCCTGGAGATGCCGAGCTGCAGCCTGCCGCCGGCGATCAGGTCGGCGGCGCCCGCGTCCTCGACCATGTACATCGGGTTCTCGTAGCGCATGTCGATCACGCCGGTGCCGATCTCGATGCGTTCCGTCTTGGCGCCGATCGCCGCGAGCAGCGGGAACGGCGACGCGAGCTGCCGGGCGAAGTGGTGCACGCGGAAGTAGGCGCCGTCCGCGCCCAGCTCCTCGGCGGCCACGGCCAGGTCGATCGACTGCAGCAGCGTGTCCGACGCGGACCTGGTCTGCGAGTGCGGGCTGTCCGACCAGTGCCCGAACGACAGAAAACCGATCTTCTTCATAACCGTGGGAACACTTCCATCCGTTGGTGGCTTGCCTCGGTGAACGCCGGCCCGGCCACGATCATTCCGGAGAGGTCCGTTCGAACGAATCTCCGGCCAGGCACGCACCGCGACACCCACCCGCAGTGGACTTCTCGGCTCGAATACACCCGGTCACTGCGACGAACGAGTGACGCACACCATCAACCGACCCTCCCACGCGAAGGCCCAGCCGCGGCAAGCGATCCGACCACCCCACCCACCTCCACGGGCTCTCACGCTGCGTGATCACCGGAACACCCTGCGCGGCAACGGGTTCCGTGGTCACGCTGTCCGTGACCGCCCGGTGGCCCTCTGTCCCCATAGGACATTTGTTCGCCAAAACGCCGCCCTGATCGGCCTTGCACTCATAGATGAAGAATGTTTGCATCTCGCGCATGGACATGGGGAGCTCCACACTGGTCACCGCGTACCTCGTCGCTTGCGTCGGTTCCGCACTCGGGCTCCTGTCCGCCGAGCGCGCCCGGAACGCGACCGGCGCGTCGCGCAACTGGTGGCTGGCGGTCGCCGCGGTGTCCATCGGCGGGCTCGGGATCTGGGGCATGCACTTCACCGCGATGCTCGGCACCTGGATGGGGACCAAGGTGGCCTACGACATCCCGATCACGTTGCTGAGCATGGTGGTCGCCATCGTCGTCGTGGGCATCGGCCTGCTCGTCGTGCGGCGCGGTGACGACCGGAGGTTCTGGCCGTTCCTGGTCGGCGGCGTGATCACCGGCCTCGGCGTCGCCGGCATGCACTACACGGGCATGGCGGGCATCGTGATCAACGCCGACGTCACCTACCACGCGGGCCTGGTGGTCCTCTCCATCGCGATCGCCGTCGGCGCCGCGACCGCCGCCCTGTGGGCCACCGCGAACGTCCGCGGCTGGCTCGCCGTGGCCGGCGCGTCGCTGGTGATGGGCGTCGCGGTGACCGGCATGCACTACACCGGCATGCACGCCATGCACATCGTGCTGAACCCGGCCGCCGGGATCGTGGTGGACAACTCGCAGGATCTCATCACCACGCTGATCATCGGCGGGGCCGGCGTCAGCGTCGTCATCATCTTCCTGCTGGCGCTGACGTCCTCCGGGGACGAGAGCGGCGAGGACGCGGAGCTGCTGGACCGGGTGATGCGGCGCAACGAGACGCGTCAGGTGGGACGCAGGGGCCCGTTGACCTGACCCCGGTAGTCGCTCGGCCGCGCGCCGAGCAGCCGCTTGAACGCCGCGCTCAACGCGAAAGCCGTGGAGTAGCCCACTTTTCGCGCGATCGCCCCGACCGTGTCCCCGCCCGACCGCAGCAGATCAACCGCCACCGCGACCCGCCACCGGGCGAGGTACGCCATCGGCGGCTCCCCGACCGACGCCGTGAACCGGCGGGCGAACGCCGCCCGCGACACGCCCAGCTCCGCCGCCAGCGACGCGACGGTCCACGGGTGCGCCGGATCCGCGTGCAGCAACCGCAGCGCATCGCCCACCACGGGTTCGTCCAGCGCGCGGCACCACGCGGGCACGTCGGCCGCCGGGTCCGCGAGCCAGGCACGCAGCGCCGAGACCAGCATCAGGTCCAGCAGCCGGTCGAGCACCAGCTGGTGACCCTCGCGCTGCCCGGCGACCTCCTCGGCCAGCACCTCGGCCAACGACGTCACCGCCGGCACGACCAGCACCGGCGGCAGCGACTGGAGCAGGCGTTCGCTCAGCGAGCCGCGGCGTTCGAAGGCGCCGCTGAGCAGCACGGTCGCGCCGGCCTCCGGCGTCCCGCAGGTGTGCGCCGCGGGTCCGGCCGGGCAGTAGTCGGCCGCGGTGACGACCCTGGTCGGCGCACTGGCCGGGTCGTCGGCGACGGTGTGGTGCTCGCGGACGAGAGCGACGAAGCCCGGTTCGAGCAGGACCGGCGAGCCGTCGTCGGGAACGATCCAGGCGTGGCCGCGCAGCATCGTGGCGAGCGTCAGCGGAGCACCGCCGGCCATCCGCAGCGCCCAGGGCGGGTGCAGGACCGCCTGGCGGAACACCGCGCCGCGCGCACGTACGTCGGCCAGCAGCCCCGAGACGATGTCCACCCGCCGCAGCGTAGACGCTCGAACATCAACCTGAGGGTCCAAGCCATGGATCGTCTCAACGAAGTCGGGTTGGCTGGCGCCATGGTTGATCAAGTTCTTGTCACCGGAGCGACGGGCAAGTCCGGCAAGCGGGTCGTGCGGCAGCTGCGCGAGCGGGGCCACCGGGTGCGGGCGGCGGCGCGCAGTGGTGAGCAGGTGTTCGACTGGCTCGACCGGAGCACCTGGGAGGCCGCGCTCGCCGGGGTGCGGGCGGTGTACGTGGTGCAGGTGGACGGCACGAAGCTGGTGCGGCCGTTCGTGGAGCTGGCGGCGGACCTCGGGGTGCGGCGGGTGGTGCTGGCCTCGGGCCGGGGCATCGACGACCCGGACTACGCAACGGACAGCGGCGGCGTGCTGGACGGCCTCGTCGACAGCGAGAACGCCGTGCGGGAGAGCGGTCTGGAGTGGACGATCACCCGCCCCGGCTGGTTCGCGCAGAACTTCAGCGAGGGGTTCTTCGCCGACGCGGTCAGCACCGGCGAGCTGCGATTGCCCGCGGGCGACGGCGCCGCGAGCTTCGTCGACGCCGAGGACATCGCCGCCGTGGTCACGGCAGCACTCACCGAGGACGGCCACGACCGGCAGGTCTACGAGCTGTCCGGACCGGCGGCCGTCACGGTCGAGGAGGCGGTGGCCACGATCTCCGAGCACGCCCGGCGGAACGTCCGCTACGTGCCGCTGTCCCCGTCCGAGTACGTGGCCGAGCTCGTGTCGCAGGGCGTCACCCCACAGGACGCCCAGGCGTTCGCGGACGTGGTCGAGCCGCTGCGCAACGGCACGGACGCCTACCTCTCCGACGGCGTCCAACGGGCGCTCAACCGGCCGCCGCGCACCTTCGCGGAGTTCGCGGCGGCGACCGTCTGGGCGTGAGTCGCATCGAGTGGGCCAGTGCCGCGGCGGATTTTGCGGCACCACCGGTCTCCGCCCAGGCGGTACGTCACGGCAGCCGGTTGGGTTGTGGCGGCAGGCGCGGCCACCTGACAGGTCAGGGCTGCGGGGTCGGTTGACGGACGGGTCGCGAGTGTGGTCACGGGTTACCTGAGCAGGTTGCGACTGTGGACTCGGCTGCCTGGGACCTGTCGCGGCGGCGGGATCGGCCACCCCGACGGGTCCCGGGCAGCAGGTCCGCCGCCCGACAGGTCCCGGCGGCGGGATCGGCCACCCCGACGGGTCCCAGGCAGCAGGTCCGCCCGACACGTCCCGGCGGCGGGTTCGGCCACCCGAGAAGCCGCGGCGGTGGGACGGCTGATGGGCAGGTCCGGCGACGGAATCGGCCGCTCGAAGGGTCGCGGTGGCGGGTCGGCTGCCCGACACGTCAGGGCCCGCGTTCGGCTGCCGGCGGGTTCGGCTGCCGGGCGGGTTCGGCTGCCGGGCGGGTTCGGCCGCCGGGCGGGTTCGGCCGCCGGGCGGGTTCGGCCGCCGGGCGGGTTCGGCCGCCGGCGGGTTCGGCCGCCAGGCGGGTTCGGCCGCCAGGCGGGTTCGGCCGCCAGGCGGGTTCGGCCGCCAGGCGGTTCGGCCGCCAGGCGGGTTCGGCCGCCAGGCGGGTTCGGCCGCCAGGCGGGTCGCGGTGTCCGATGATGGTCCGATGACCGTGGTCAACCTCAAGGGACACCGCGACGACCCCGCCTACGCCGACGTCGTGTACGTCGGCCGGGCCATGCACCGCGGCGGGTGGCACCTCGACGCCTCCCCGTTCGCGAACCCGTTCCGGCCGGGCGAGGACGGCACGCGCGAGGAGGTCATGGCGAAGTACCGCGCGTGGCTGCTCGACCGCCCCGACCTGCTCGCCCGGCTGCCGGAACTGCGCGGGCGGAGGCTGGGATGCTGGTGCGCGCCGGAACCGTGCCACGCGGAGGTGCTGGCCGAGCTCGCGAACGCCTGACCAGCACGCCCACGCCACACCGCCGGGCGGCCGGGTGCCCCTCGCCGCCGGGGCAGCCGGTGCCCTTCGCTCACCGCCGGACGGCCGAGGTGCCCCTTCTTCGCCGCCGGGGCAGCCGGTGCCCTTCGCTCACCAACGGACGGCCGAGGTGCCCCTTCTTCGCCGCCGGGACAGCCGGTGCCTTCCGCTCGCGCCGGACGGCCGGGGTGCCCTTGTTCGTCGCCGGAGCGCCGGGATGCCCCTCATTCGCCGCCGCACAGCCGGGAGTGCCCCTCGTCGCCGGAGCGACCGAGCACCCCTCGTTCACTCGGACAGGTGAACGTTGTCCCGATCCGCAGCCCGGCACGTCTCCTTCCCGTGCACCCTCACCACGTCCCGATCCACCACCAACTCCGCCGAGCCACAAGGAAGGGGGGCGGGCGACACCTCCACCTCTCCCCCACGAACGGCCCTCACCTACGTTCGATCCGCGAACCCGAGACTCAGACCCAGGTCACCGGAAGCGAATGGACGCCGTAGATGTTCATGTTGGTGCGCAACGGCACCTCGTCGGCCGGCGTGGCGAGCTGCAGCGTCGGGAACCGGCGCAGCAACCCGTCGAATGCGGCCCGCATCTCGATCCGCGCCAGCTGCTGCCCGAGGCACTGGTGGACGCCGTGCCCGAACGCCACCTGTCCGCGGACCTGGCGGTGCACGTCCAGGGTGTCGGGGTTGTCGAACTTCGCCGGGTCGCGGTTCGCGGCCAGCAGGGACACCACGACGGTCGAGCCGGCCGGGATGAGTTCGCCGCCCAGTTCGACGTCCTCGACCGCGTACCGGAAGAAGATGTCCGCGACGGACAGGTATCGCATCAGCTCCTCGACGGCGTCGGGGATGAGTTCCGGTGCGGACTGCAGGGCGGCGAGTTGGTCTGGGTGTTCCAGGAGTGCGAACGTGCCCAGTGCCAACATGTTCGCGGTTGTCTCGTGGCCGGCGAGCAGCAGCAGGAACGCCATGCCCGTCAGCTCCTCGACGCTGAGGTCGGGGTCGCGGGCCAGGTCGGACAGGATGTCCTCGCCGGGTTCCGCGCGCTTCGAGACGCACAGCTGGCCGAGGTAGCCCATCATCGCGCCGAACGCGGCCATCTTCTCGTCGAGCGCCACGTCGCGTTCCATGAACTTCGACGAGTTCGACTGGAACGTCTCGCGGTCGGCGTAAGGGACGCCGAGCAGTTCGCAGATGACCAGCGATGGCACCGGCAGCGCGAACGAGGCGACCAGGTCGACCGGTGGGGTCAGCGAGGCCAGGAAGTCCAGCTGCTGCTCGGTGATCGCGGTGATGCCCTCTTCGAGCTGCTTCATCCGCTTGACCGTGAACGCGCCGGTCAGCTTGCGGCGCAACCGGGTGTGGTCCGGCGGGTCCATGCTGATGAACAGGCCGGGGATCTGCGGGGAGGGTTCGGTGGCCGCCGGCATGCCGGGTGTCTCGTAGGGCACGTGGATGATGCCGAGGTCCTGGCGGCTGCTGAACCTGGTGTCGGCCATGACCTGGCGCACCGCCTCGTAGCCGGTGACCAGCCAGCCCTCGTGGCCGTCCGGGAACAGCATCGGGCTGACCGGGCGGGTCTCGCGCAGGGCGGTGATCCGGGTGGGCGGGTCGAACGGGCCCGCGTCGCGTTCCATCGGCAGACCCTGCGGGACTGACACCGTCTGGCTCATCGGTTTCCCCTCGTGGTGGTGTGGTGCCACCACGGTCCACGATGATCCAGACATCCGGCTGACACGGCGCTGACACGGGCCGCCACCGCTGTCAGGGGCCGACGGTCGCCGCCACCAGTTCCTCCCAGTCCGCCTCCGCGCCTTCCACAGAAGCGGCCGAAAACGCCTGCTCACCGAGGTGATCACGGACGATCCGCGAGATGCGCTCAACATCTGGGTTGCACCGGTCCGGCAGACCGAGTACGCGCGCGCTCGCCGCCAGCAACCGCGCCGCCTGCGAGTGCTGGTCCCGGCGCAACGCGAGATCAGCGGCCCCGACGAGCATCTGCGCGATCACCGGCGCATGCCCGGTTTCGGCCGCCGCCGCGCAGGCCGCGGCACGTTCACAACGGGCCTCCTCCAGCGACGACGCGAAGTGGCTGCGCAGGTCGTGGGCGGTTGCGCGCAGGTGCGGCTGGAGCGCTTCCTCGCCCAGCAACGCCACCGCGATCGAGAGCTGCGCGAACGCCTCCCCCGCGAAACCGTTCCACCGCGCCAGCTCGGCCTTCGTCAGCGCCAGCGCGGCGAGCGTCCCAGGCCAGGTCACGCCGACAGCCCGGCGTTCGGCCTCGGCCACGGCCGCCGCGCTCGCGTCCTTGTCGCCCATCAGCCAGTGCAGCCGGGCCTGGCGCGCCCGCAGCTGGACCACGTCGTCGAGCGCGCCCAGTTCGGTGACGACCGCGATCGCCTGCTCGAAGTGCTCGCACGCCTCGGCGAACTCGCCGCGCAGCGCGATCCGGTCGGCCAGCTCGGTCTGCGCGAACGAGATGCCGAACCGTTCGCCGAGGACGCGGAACTCGACCAGCGACTCCTCGAAGTGTGCCTCGGCGGCGGCACCGCGTCCGAGTGCGGTCAGCATCTTGCCGATGTGCAGCCGGGACAACGCGCGCACCCACGGGTCCTCGTCGGCCAGCAACGACTCCCACGCCGGCAGCACGGACTCCGGCTCGCGCAGCAACCGTTGCAGCGGCACGACGACCCGCAGCGCCGGGTGGTAGCGCGGGCTGTGCCGGCCCAGCTCGTAGGCGCGGTGGATCCACTCCGCCGCTTCTGGCACGTCACCCGGTCCGGATGTCACGAACATCGACGTCAGCGCGTACACCACGGCCCTGACCTCGTCCGGCACCGAACCTGGAGTCTCGATGGCGGCGGTGATCAGCTCCATGCCCTCGGCCTTGCGCCCGATCAGCCACCAGTACCAGGCCGCCGCCGCGGCGAGCCGCATGGCCGCGTGCGCGTCACCCGCGGTCAGTGCGCCGCGCATCGCCGAGCCGAGGTTGTCGTGCTCCGCTTTGAGAACAGCCAGCCAGTCCAGCTGTTCGCTGCGGCGCAACCGCGGTTCCGCGGTCTCGGCCCGCTCGGTGAAACAGGCGAGGTGCGCCTGGCGCGCGAGCTCGGTCTCCCCCGCCTCCGCGAGCCGCGCGGCACCGTACTCCTTGATGGTGCCGAGCATCCGGTACCTCGGCGCGCCGTCGCCGGCCGCCACCAGCAACGACTTCTCCGTCAACGCGGTCAGCAGGTCGAGGACCTCGTGCTCCTCGACGACGTCACCGGCACAGACCCGTTCCGCGGCGGACAGGCTCGCCCCGCCCGCGAACACCGACAGCCGGCGCAGCACCACGCGTTCGGCGTCGCTGAGCAGCTCCCAGCTCCAGTCGACCATCGCGCGCAACGTCCGGTGGCGCGGCAACGCGGTGCGGCTTCCCCCGGTCAGCAACCGGAAGCGGTCGTCGAGGCGGTCGGCGAGCTGCTCCAGCGACATCGTCCGCAACCTCGCGGCGGCCAGCTCGATCGCGAGCGGCATCCCGTCCAGCGCCGTGCAGACGCGCTCCATCGTCGCGGGGTCGGCCACGAGGTCCTTGCGCACGGCGGCCGCGCGGTCGGTCAGCAGCTCGACCGCCTCCCGCAGCGCCAGCGGTTCCACCGGCCACAGCGCCTCGCCGGTGATGCCGAGCGGTTCGCGGCTGGTGGCGAGGATCCGCAACCGCGGGCACTCGCCGAGCAACCGGTGCGCGAGCGCGGCCGCCGCCTCGATCACGTGCTCGCAGTTGTCCAGCAGCAGCAACGTCTCCCGGTCGCGCAACGCGGTGATGAGCCGGTCCACCGGTTCTGCCGCCGGCGCGTCACCGAGCAACGCGTCGCGCAGACCGAGTGCGGACAGCGTCGCCGAGGCCACGTCGTCGCCGGGGCCGATGCCCGCGAGCTCCACCAGCCACACGCCGTCCGGCAGGTCGCCGAGCACCGTGCGCGCGCTCTCCGCCGCCAGCCTGGTCTTCCCGGAACCGCCGGGCCCGGTCAACGTGGTCAGCCGGTGACCGGCGACGAGCTCGCGGACCGCGGCGACGTCGGCGGCCTTGCCGATGTAGCCGGTGAGCTCGGAACGGAGGTTCGTCCTCCGGTTCTCCTCCCGCCGCCCGACCTCCCCGCGCAGCACCGCGACGTGCAGCTCGGACAGCTCCGGTGACGGGTCGACGCCCAGCTCGTCGGCGAGCGCCTCGCGCGTGCGCTGGTAGGCGACCAGCGCCTCGTTGTTGCGCCCGGCGGCGACCAGCGCCCGCATCAGCGCGGCGACCAGCTTCTCCCGCACGGGGTGCGCCGCCACCAGGTCGGTCAGCTCGGTGACCAGGTCCGCGCCGTGGCCGAGGCCGATCTCCGCGTCGAACCGGTCCTCCGCCGTGGTCAGGCGCAGCGCGTCGAGCCGGGTGGCCGCCGCGAACGCCCGCTGTCCGGCAGGCCCACGTCCTGCATCGCCGGCCGCGCCACAACGCCAGTGCGTCGCGCAGCCGTTGCACCGCGGCGGTCCCTGGTCGGTGCGGCTCCGGCGGCGAGCCGTTCGAACCGCACCGCGTCGACCGCGCCGGGGTCCAGCGCCAGCCGGTAGCCGTCGGTCAGCCCCTCGACCACGGCGTCCGGCAACGCCTTGCGCAACCGGGAGACCAGGCGCTGCAGGGCGTTCCCCGCGTCGGCCGGTGGCTGCTCGCCCCAGATCCAGTCGATCAGCGCCGCCTTGCCGACCGGCTGGCCGGGGGTGAGCGCGAGGGCCACGAGCAGCCCCCGCAACCGGGCGCCGGGGACGTCGGCGACCACGCCGTCGTCCCCGCGCACCTCGAACGGCCCCAAGATCCTGATCTGCACCCCCTCGATCCTGCCAGCCCGCCCTGCCCCGGCGGCGCCACACCGGTCAGGCAGCGGGGTGGATCACGATGTCGTCGAGCCTGGTGCGGGCGAACACCCGGACGGCGCTCGCGGCATCTCCCCGCGGCACAACGGAACTGCGCACCAGCCCCTTCGTGCTCCTCGCGTCGACCTCGGCCGCGGTGCCCTCGCTGACGCCGACCTCGATGCCGCCGGAAGCGTTCATCAGCTCGACCCGGCCGCGGCTGACCCGGCCGATCCGGATGGGGCAGTCGGCGGCCTTGGCCACCACCCCGCCGTCCGCTCTGCCGATGTCGAAGCTGCCGCTGGAACCACCCAGGTCGACGTTGGAGCGGGCGTGGCCGATCCACACCTTCCCGCTGCTGCCCCGGTAGCTGACGGCGCCGCCGGCCTCGCCGATGCGCACACCGGCGGTGCCGCCCTCGATGTCGGCGGTCCCGGCGACGTGCCCGACGGCCAGCGCACCGGCACCGAGGTGACCGCGCACCGCGGTGACGTGGTCGAGCTGGACCTGGCCGGAGCCGAGGTTGACCTCGCAGTCGCCGAGGCGGCCGTCGGCTCGCACCTCGGTCCACGCGGTGTGCAGCACCAGCCTTGAGCCGGCGGGCAGCTCGACGGTGATGGCGACGGAACCGGTGCGGGCACCCGACTTCGTCGTCTTGACCGCCAGCACGCCATCGGCGAAGTCGACCTTGGTGCGCTCGGCGACCTGCACGTCACGGGAGCTCGTCCGGTCGACCGGCTCGACGTGGACGACGGTGTCGGTGCGGTCGGTCGCGGTGATCCGGACGCGGGCGCCGGCGGTGGTGAGGGCGGCGGTGATCGGGTTCGGGGTGGTGAAGGTGGTCATCTCGGTGTCTCCCGTGCTCGTCGTCCGTGGTTGTCGCCACCACGGTGACCGAGCGGGTGGACACCGGGCTGTCACGGCACTGACACGGCCGATTCCCGTGGTGTCAGCGGTGTCCAGCGCAGGTGCACGGTCCGGTCCGGCTCGTCCGCGCGCAGCAGCGACAGGCGTGGGCGCACGGCGTCGGTGCGGGCGGTCGGCGGCTTGCGGCTGCCGGCCCGGTACTGGACGGGCCACTCCGCGCGGTGGTCCTGCTCGGCGGCCGCGTGCAGGGTCCAGTGCGGGTCGTAGAGGTGGGTGCGGCCGAGTGCGCACAGGTCGGCCCGGCCGGCCAGCAGGATCGAGTTGACGTCGTCGTAGGACGCGATGGCGCCGACGGCGATGACGGCGGTGCCGGTCGCGGCGGCGGCCTCGTGGCGGATCCGGTCGGCGAGCGGGGTCTGGTAGGAGCGGCCGTACGCCGGGCGTTCGTCAGCGGTGACCTGACCGGAGGAGACGTCGATCCCGTTGGCGCCGTGGGCGATGAACGCGCGGGCGATCTCCACGGCGTCGTGTTCGGTGTTGCCGCCGTCGACCCAGTCGGTCGCGGAGATGCGCACGATCATCGGGCGCTCGGCGGGCCACACCGCGCGCACGGCGTCGAAGACCTCCAACGGGTACCGCAGGCGGTTCTCGACGGAGCCGCCGTACTCGTCGGTGCGCTGGTTGGCGACCGGCGAGAGGAACGACGACAGCAGGTAGCCGTGGGCGCAGTGCAGTTCCAGCAGGTCGAACCCCGCCTCGGCACCACGGCGGGCGGCGGCGGCGAACTCGGCGGTGACCCGGTCGAGGTCGGCGCGGCTCACCTCGCGCGGGGTGGGTGACTGGGGGCCGTAGGGCAGCGCGGACGGACCGACGGTCTCCCAGTTGCCGTCGGGCAGCGGAACGTCCATCCCCTCCCACATCAGCCGGGTCGATCCCTTGCGGCCGGAGTGGCCGAGCTGCAGGCCCATGCGCGCGGTGCTGCGCTCGTGCACGAACGACACGATCCGCGCCCAGGAGTCGCGCTGCTCGTCGTTCCACAGACCGGTGCAGCCGGGCGTGATGCGGCCTTCCGGTGACACGCACACCATCTCGGTCATCACGAGTCCCGCGCCGCCCATGGCCTTCGAGCCCAGGTGGACGAGGTGGAAGTCGCCCGGCACGCCGTCCACGGCCGAGTACATGTCCATCGGCGAGACGATCACCCGGTTCTTGAGTTCCAACTGTCCCAAGCGGAACGGCTGGAACATCGCGGGCACGGTCGAGGGCAACCCCTGCGCGGCGGCGAACGCGGCGTCGACCCGGTCGGCGAACTCGGCGTCACGGGTGCGCAGGTTGTCGTAGGTGATCCGGCGCGAGCGGGTGAGCAGGTTGAAGCAGAACCGGGTCGGCTCCTGGCCGGTGTACATGCCGATGTTCTCGAACCACTCCAGCGAGGCCTGCGCGGCGCGTTGGGTGGACTCCACGACGGGGCGGCGCTCGGCTTCGTACGCGGTCAGCGCGGTTTCGACGTCTCGGTGTTCGTGCAGACAGGCGGCTAGGGCGAGCGAGTCCTCCATCGCGAGCTTGGTGCCGGAGCCGATGGAGAAGTGCGCGGTGTGGGCGGCGTCGCCGACGAGGACGAGGTTGCCGTCGTGCCACCGTTCGTTGCGCACGGTCGTGAAGCTGAGCCACTTCGAGTTGTTGGCGAACACCTGGTGTCCGGCCAGTTCCTCGGCGAACAGCTCGCGGACCCGGTCGACCGAGGCCATGTCCGAGACGCCTGGCGGGAACTGCTCGCCGGTGTCGAAGCCGGCGCGGCGCCACACGTCCTCGTGCATCTCGACGATGAACGTGGACCCGCTGTCCGAGTAGGGGTACCCGTGGACCTGCATGGTCCCCCACTCGGTGTCCTTGATGAAGAACTGGAACGCCTCGAACACCAGGTCCGTGCCGAGCCACATGTACCTGTTGTGCCGCTGGTCGAGCCTCGGCCCGAAGACGTCCGAAGAGGACTGCCGCACCAGCGAGTTGACGCCGTCCGCCCCGACCACCAGGTCGTGCGACGCGCGCAGGTCCTCGGTGTACGGCGCCGGCGTCGAGAAGTGCACGGCCACGCCGAGATCACGGCACCGCCGCTGCAGCAAGCCGAGCAGCTCCTTGCGGCTCATCGCGGCGAACCCCTGCCCGCCCACCGTGTGCGTCTCGCCGCGGTAGTGGATGTCGATGTCGGTCCACCGGGCGAACCGGCGGGCCATGGCGCCGGCGAACTCCGGGTCGGCGTTCTCGATCCCGCCGACGGTCTCGTCGGAGAACACCACGCCGAAGCCGAACGTGACGTCCGCGGCGTCGCGTTCCCACACCGTGACGTCGTGCGCGGGGTCGAGCTGCTTCATCAGCGCGGCGAAGTACAGGCCGCCGGGGCCGCCGCCGACGACGGCGATCTTCTTGGGAGCGGCCTTCACGTGAGCACCTCGTCCTCGATGATCCTGCGGAGTGCGAAGCGCTGCAGCTTGCCGCTCGCGTTGCGCGGCAACGAGGTCCGGAACCGCACGTCGCGCGGGTACTTGTAGGGCGCGATGGTGCGCTTGACGTGGTCCTGGATCTCACGCGCCTTCGTCTCGTCGCCCACAACACCTTCGCGCAGCACCACGAACGCGCACACGACCGAGCCGCGTTCGTCGTCCGGCTTGGCGACGACGGCGGACTCCAGCACGTCCGGGTGGGTGTCGATGGCCTCCTCGACCTCGGGGCCGCCGATGTTGTAGCCGGAGGAGACGATCATGTGGTCGCTGCGGGCGTGGTAGTGGAAGTAGCCGTCCTCGTCGCGGTGGAAGACGTCGCCGGTGACGTTCCAGCCGTTCACCACGTAGTCCTCCTGCCGTTCGTCGTCGAGGTAGCGGCAGCCGACCGGGCCGATCACGCCGAGCCGCCCCTGTTCGCCGGGACCGAGCTCCTCACCGGCGGCGCCGAGCACGGTGGCGCGGTAGCCGGGCACGGGTTTGCCGGTGGAGCCGGGCCGGATGTCGTCGCCCGCCGCGGAGATGAAGATGTGCAACAACTCCGTGGCACCGATGCCGTCGATCACCTTCAGTCCCAACCGGTCCCGTAATCGTTGCCAGGTCTCGCGCGGGATGTGCTCACCCGCCGACACCGCGGTCCGCAGCCCGGCGAGCTTGGACTCGACGCCTTCGCGCAGGATCGCCTTGTACGCCGTCGGTGCGGTGGCCAGCACCGTGACCCCGTGCTGCTGCACCAGATCCGCGACCTGGACGGGCGTGGCGGCCTCGGTCAGCAACGCGCACGCACCGGCGCGCAAGGGGAAGACGACGAGCATGCCCAGGCCGAACGTGAAGGCGAACGGGGCCGTGCAGGCCACCAGGTCGTCCTCGGTCAGCCGCAGCACGTGCCGGCCGAAGGTGTTGTCGATGGACAGGACGTCGCGGTGGAAGTGCACAGTGATCTTCGGGGATCCGGTGCTGCCGGACGTCGGGGCCAGCAGTGCCACGTCGTCCGCGGCGGTGTCGACCGCGGTGAACTCGCCCGACTTGGTCCCGCACCTGGCGGCGAGGTCGTCGTAGTCCACCACGGTCAGCCCCTCGAACGCGCGGACGTCCTCGACGAACCTGGTGTCCACCAACGCGATCGAGGGACGCGTGCGTTCGACGACCGGTGCCAGCTCACGGGTCCGCAACGCCGCCATGGTCGTCACGACGACACCGCCGGCCTTGAGCACGCCCAGCCACGCGGCCACCGTCCACGGGTTGTTGGGTGAGCGCAGCAGCACCCGTTGTCCCGGCTGGAGACCGAGGTCCTCGGTGAGCACCTGCGCGACCTGGTTGGCGCGCGTCCGAAGTTCGCCGTAGGTCCAGACCTCGCCGTCCGCCGTCCGCACCGCGGGGCGGTCGAGCTGCACGGCTCCGTCGATCAGCTCGGCCGCGGCGTTGAGGCGGTCCGGGTAGGTGAGCTCCGGCGTCGTGAACTCGATCGTCGGCCACAGCGCCGCCGGAGGGAGGTGGTCGCGGGCGAAGGTGTCCATCGCAGGTCCTTCCGGGCAGGTCAGGCGCGGATCATGCCCTCCTGGGCAACGGTGGCGAGGTGCCGGTGGTCGCGGGTGAAGAACCGGCCGTGGCCGAGGCCCCTGCCGTCGTCGGCGGCGACCGCCTCCTGCACGTAGAGCAGCCAGTCGCCGACCGGGCCGCGGCGGTGGAACCACATGGCGTGGTCGAGGCTCGCGGTGACCAGCCCCGGTCGCGCCCACGGCAGGTCGAGCACGCGCAGGACCGGTTCGAGGATCGTGTAGTCGCACATGTAGGCCAGCGCGGCGAGGTCGCGCTGGGCGTCGGTGAGCCCCTCGACCTGGCGCAACGGGTCGAACGGCCGCAGCCACACCGCCTGGTGCGGCACGCGATCACCCTCCACCGCGAGGTAGACAGGGCCGGGCACGTGCCGCATGTCGAAGCTGCGACCACCGGACCAGTACGCCTTGGACTCCTCGGTCATCGTGCCGCCGGCGCGGTCGGCGAGGTGGTCCGCGGTGCTCGGAAGTCCTTCCGGCGCGGGCAGCTCGTCGGTGAGCTCGGCGTGGAAGGCGCCGCCCGGTTCGCCGGCGGCGAAGTTGGCGAGGCAGACGTAGAGGGCCTTGCCGTTCTGGTAGCCGCGGACCTGCCGGGTGCTGTAGCCGCGGCCGTCGCGAAGCAGTTCCACCTCGTAGCGCACCTCGGCACCGATGTCGGCCGGGCGCAGGAAGTAGCTGTGCATCGAGTGCATCGACTTGCCGTCGGTCACCGTGCGCATGGCGGCGGCCGCGGCGGCCGCGACCAGGTCTCCCCCGTACGCCTTGGGCCACGGGCAGGGCTGGGTGACGGCGGTGAAGGCGAGGTCGAAGTGCTCCGGTTCCGCCTGCTTCAGCGTGACCGCCGAGGTGAAGAACGCCGACGTGCCGGCCGTCATCGGGTCAGCCAGTCGCGCAGGTCCTCGTCGGGGACGTCGGCCAGGTTCACCACGATGTTCTCCGGCGTGCGGGTGGTCATCCAGGTGAGCGGCCGGGTGCGGTCGAGGTTGCACTCGATGTGCGGCATGAACGGCGGCACGAAGACCCAGTCGCCCTCCTCCATGTCGACGTAGTCCTCGAACCTCTCGCCGAAGTAGATCCGCGCCCGGCCGGACAGCACGTACCCGCCGGTCTCGGCCTCGCCGTGGTGGTGGGTCACCGAGCGGTAGCCGGGCTCGTTGGTGACCTTGCCGAACCACAGCCGGGTGGCCGGGGTGTGCTGGATGCTCACGCCGGAGATCCGGATCGCGCCACCGGAGTTGGCGGTGTCCGGGTTCTCCGCACCGCCGCGCGTGACCACCGGGGCGACCAAGCCGCTGGGCAGCCGGTACATCGAGTTGTCGCCTTCGAGCTGGTACCTGCTCGAGTCGGGCTCCATATATCGCATTCTTCACTGCCGTCAGATATTGTCAATACTCATGAGGCCCGCAGCAGTGAACCCGGCCAGCCTTCCCTCCCCGCGCGGCTACTCCCACGGCACTCTCGTGGGCACCACGCTGCACCTGGGCGGCCAGACCGCCACCGACGCCGAGATGAAGATCGTCCCCGGCGGCATCGTCGCCCAGTTCCGCCAGGCGTTCGGCAACGTGCTGACCACGTTGCGCGCGGCGGGCGGCGAGCCGGAGGACCTGGTCAGCATCACGATCTACCTCACCGACATCCCGGACTACCAGGCCAACGGCAAGGCGATCGGCGAGGTGTGGCGCGAGCTCGCCGGGCCCGTCTACCCGGCCATGGCGGGCATCGGCTGCACCGCGCTGTGGCAACCGGAGGCCCTCATCGAGATCCTCGGCGTGGCCGTGATCCCGGAGCACCGGCTGATCACTCCTGAATCGTAATAGCGTTTTCATGATCAGCGAAATGGAGACGCGATAGTGAAGCTGGCATCTGTGACCGTCGGCGGCGTGCGCCGCGCGGGTGTCGTGGACGAGGCCGCGCAGTCGATCACGTTGCTGGACACGACGGTCGACGACATCGTGCGAGGTGGCGCCGCGGGTGAGCGCGGTGAGGTGCTGCCGTTGTCCTCGCTGCGGCTGGAGTCACCGCTGCACCGCTTCAACCGGGACGTCCTGTGCACGGGCTGGAACTACCTCGACCACTTCCTGGAGTCGCAGGGCAAGCGCGGCGGGCAGGACCCCGTGTCGGTGCCGGAGCGCCCGACGTTCTTCACCAAGGGGCCGGACACGGTCATCGGCCCGGTCGACGACATCGCCTACGACCCGGCGATCTCCACGTCGTGGGACTACGAGGCGGAGATCGCGGTGGTCATCGGGCGCGACGGCCGGTCGATCCCGGAGGAGAAGGCCCTGGACCACGTCTTCGGCTTCCTCGTCGCCAACGACGTGTCCCAGCGCGACCTCCAACGCGCGCACGGCGGGCAATGGCTCAAGGGCAAGAGCCTGGACCGCACGATGCCGCTCGGTCCGTGGGTCACGACGACCGACTCCGTGGACCTGTCGGCCCTGCAGGTGCAGTGCGAGGTCAACGGGCAGCTGCTGCAGAACGCCTCCAGCACGGACATGGCGTTCTCGTTCGCGCGGATCATCGCCGAGCTGAGCCACGGCATGACGTTGCGCGCCGGCGACGTGATCCTCACCGGCACGCCCAGCGGCATCGGCAGCGCCCGTGAACCGCAGCTCTTCCTGCGCGACGGCGACCTGGTGGTGACACGTGTGAGCGGTCTCGGCGAGCTGCGCAACACTGTCACCCTCACGGATCTCAGCTGAGGAGGGAGAGGGCGCTGAACCTCGCGGTGAACAGTGACGCCGACGTGGCACTCGCCGGGCGCGACCGGCTCGGGCCGCTCATCGTCACGATCTTCGGCCTGTACGCGCGCGGCGAGGACAACTGGCTGTCGGTGGCGTCGGTCGTCGGGCTGATGGCGGAGCTGGGCGTGGAGGGCCAGGCCGTGCGCTCGTCGATCTCCCGGCTGAAGCGCCGCGGCGTGGTGATCAGCGACCGGCGCGAGGGCGCCGCCGGCTACGCGCTGGCCGAACCGACCCTGGAGACGCTCGCGGAGGGCGACGCGCGGATCTTCGAACGCCGCCGCGCCACCACCGACGACGGCTGGCTGGTGGTCGTGTTCTCCGTACCGGAGTCCGAACGCGAGAAGCGCCACGAGCTGCGCACCAGCCTGACCCAGCTGGGTTTCGGCACCACAGCGCCGGGCGTGTGGATCGCACCGGGCAACCTCGCCGCCGAGACCAGGCGCACCCTGGCCCGCCGCGGCCTGGCCGAGTACGTGGACATCTTCGCCGGTCACCACTTCGCGTTCGGCGACCTGCGCTCGAAGGTGCGGGCCTGGTGGGACCTCGACGAGCTGGCCGACCTGTACGCGGACTTCCTGCGCCGCCACCGCCCGGTCCTGGCCGCGCTGCCCGCCTCGATCAGCGCCTCGCAGGCGTTCCAGACGTACGTGCCGATGCTGACCCAGTGGCGCCGCCTGCCCTACAGCGACCCCGGCCTGCCGCTGGCGCTGCTGCCGCCGGGGTGGAACGGCGTAACCGCGGAGGCGTTGTTCGAGGAGCTGAACACCCGGTTGAGCGCACCGGCCCGTGAGCACGCTCTTGCCGTGATCCACGCACGCGGCTGAGGGTTTCGCACGGCTGAGGGTTTCGCAAGGCTGGAGGTCGCGCACGGCTGGAGGTCGCGCACGGCTGGAGGTCGCGCACGGCTGGAGGTCGCGCACGGCTGGAGGTCGCGCACGGCTGAGGTCCGCTCATGCGGCTGGGGCCCGCTCAGCAGTGCCGAGCGGGCCCCACACCAGCGTTCTCACCGACGGCTGTCGTCGTCCCGCTCGACGTCGACGCGCTCCTTGCGCACCTCGCCGCTGACCTGGCGCTGCTCGGTGACGTTCTCCTTCTCCAGCCGCACCCGCTCCACGGCCTCCGCCCGCTTCTGCACCACGGGCTCCTCGCGGTGCAGGGTCACCGAGGCCTCCTCGTCCTCGAACGAGCCCGCCGCCTGGCCCTCCACGGGCTCGCGCACCACGCGAACCTCCTCGTGCGACACCGGCACGGTCACGTTGCGCTGCTCGGTGACGACATGCTTGACCAGCCGCACCCGCCCCGACTCGACCTCGCGGGTGCCGACGTCCATCCGCTCCTCGCTGCGCGTGACGGACATGCTGTCGTCGTCGCGCCGGCCGTGCTTGGGCAACCGGTCGTGCTCACCGGTCTTGGCGCTCGGGATCATCCCGTAGTGCCGGTAGAGCTCCTGCTGCTGGTCGTCGGTCATCTGCTGCCCGTCGACGTCGATCTTCGGCGCCTCCTTGACCAGCTCCTTGTCCACCGGCACCGTGATCGCCCCCGCGCTCACCCGCGCCTGCTGGATGGGCACGAAGCTCTCCTTCAGCCCGAACAGTCCGGTGTGGACCTCCGCCCACGTGGGCGCACCGTCGACGTCGTCGAGCCACACCTGCTTCACCGAGCCGATCCGCTCGCCCTTGCGGTCGATCACGTCGCAGTCGTAAAGCGCTTCGAGCTGGGTCCGATCGATCATCGTTCTTCCTCTCGTGTCGCTGGTGTCTGCGATCGCGAGGTACCCAGGTGCGGCGGCTGACTGCTCCATTTGCGCACCATCCAGCGACGAGGGTTCGCTCGAACGTGATTCACGTTGTCGGACGGTGACGACCCCGCGCCTGGCGTTGCCCGAGCCGCACCGACCACCTCGTTCGGACCGGCGCGCCACCGGGTACCCCCGCTCCCATGACCACCTACACGCACACCGCGGAGGCCGACATCCCGGCCGACACGCTGTTCCAGTTCCTGGCCGAGCCCAGGAACCTCCCCCGCTACTTCCCGCAGATGACCGCCGCCGAGCCCGAGGGCGGCGAGCAGGTGCACGTCGAGGCCGAGGTGCACGGGCACCACGTCGAGGGTGAGGCGTGGGTGCGGCCGGACGCCGGGCGGCGGCGGTTGGAGTGGGGTGCCGAAGGGCCGGACGACTACCACGGTGAGCTTCAGATCGAGGAGGTGGCGCCGGGGCGGTCGCGGATCACGGTGAGCCTGCACAGCGTGCGGGAGGCGAAGGGCGACGAGGTGCAGCGCGGGCTGGAGGAGACGGTGGCCGTGCTGACGCAGACCGCGGCCGCCGACGACCGCTCGAACGGGTGACCGCGGGCCCTGGCATCATCTTCGGGTGATCTCCGACGCTGATGCCCGCGGGGTCGTCCTCCGCCGGTACTGGCAGCACGTCATCGAGTTCGTCCTGCTCGTCGTCGCGGCCGTGCTGAGCCTGGTGCCCGGCCTGTTCCTGGCGGTGGGGCTCATCAAGCTCGGGCTCACCCCGGAGGCGTTCACCATCGTGCCCATGGTGGTGGTGGCGGCGGTCGCGCTGCTCGGGACGCTGTGGGTCGAGATCTGGTACCCGCACCGGCACGGCGGGGCGACGCCGGCGATGCGGTGGCTCGGGTTGCGGATCACGAAGGTCCGCGGTGGTGAGCCGTCGTTGCGGGACTACTCCGTGCGGTGGTTGCTGATGGTGGTGGACGGGATGTTCCTGGGGCTGGTCGGGGCGGTGCTGATCGCGGTGACACCGCGTCACCAGCGGCTCGGGGACATGGTCGCCGGGACCGTGGTGGTGCGCGCGGTCACCTGAGCAGACCGTTGCGCCACGCCCAGATCGCGATCTCGGTGCGGTTGCGGGCGCCGAGCTTGGCCTGGACGTTCGTGAGGTGCGACTTCACCGTCGACAGCGAGACGGTGAGGCGGTCGGCGATCTCTGCGTTGGTCGAGCCGCGCGCCACGGCCAGCGCGACCTCGAGCTCACGACCGGTCAGCGGGGTGTCCGGCTGCCTCTCCCGGCCACCGCCTGCGGTGAAGTGGGCGAGCAGGCGCACGGTCACCGCGGGTGACACCAGCGCCTCTCCCCTGACCGCGGCGTGCACCGCCTCCACCAGCAGCCGCGGCCGGGCGTCCTTCAGCAGGAACCCGCAGGCACCGGCGAGCAGCGCCGCGTAGACGTTTCTCGTCGACGTCGTAGGTGGTGACGACCAGCACCCGCAACGGATCGGGGACGTCCGGACCGGCCAGCAGCCGGGTCGCGCGCAGGCCGTCGAGCTTCGGCATGCGGATGTCCATCAGCGTCACGTCGGGGCGCAGCTGCCTCGCCATCCGCACCGCCGCCTCGCCGTCGGCGGCCTCGCTGATCACCTCGATGCCCGGCTCGGCGTCGAGGATCAGCCGGAAGCCGGTGCGGACGAGGGTCTGGTCGTCGGCGATCAGCACCCGGATCGTCATCAGATGCCCCCTGGCAGGTCGGCGTCGAGGGGCATGCGCGCGGTGACCCGCCAGCCGTCGTTCCCGTGTGGACCCGCGGTCAGCTCGCCGCCCAACGCCGCCATCCGTTCTGTCATGCCGATGATGCCGTGCCCGCCGCAGGCGGCTTCGCCGAGCACACCGTCGTTGTCGATCCGCAGCACCAGGTCGTCGCCGTCGGACCGGGCGGTCACCCGCACGTCCGAGGCCTGCGCGTGCCGCCGGGTGTTGGTCAGCGCCTCCAGCAGAACCCGGTGCAGCGCAACGGAAACCTGGGCCGGCAACCGCAGGCCGTCCACGTCGGGGTCGACGCGCACCGAGACGCCCTGGCTCGCCGCGCGCACCACGTCCCCCAGCACCAGGCTCGGCGGGCAGCGGCTCGGCGCGCGGTCAGGCTCGTGTCGGTCAGCGCTGTTCGGCCAGCGCCTGCGCCGCACGGGTGCGCACCACGATCCCGGTGACGTGGTGCGCAACCAGGTCGTGCAGGTCCCTCGCGAGCTGCAGCCTGTCCTCGGTGCGGATGCGTTCCAGCTCGCGGCGGTGCCGGGCGTCCGCGTCCCGGAGGATCAGCCCCAGCGCCACCGCCGCGCCCCACGCCAGCGCGGCCACCGGGACCAGCGCCGCCGGGTAGTCGAGGCCGTACCGCACGATCGGCGCGAGCACCACTGCGGCACAGGCGGCGACGGCGAGCACCGCCGCCCGCACCGCGGCAACCGCCGGCCCCGCGGCGGCCACCAGCAACAGGGCTAGCGTCTCGGTCACGACCGGCTGCCCGGCGTCAGCCGGCGGTCGCCGTGCCGAGCAGGGACAGCGCCACGACCGAGCCGCCGAGCAGTTCGACCTGCCGCGGAAACCTCCGCCGCAACACCGCCAGCACCGCCGACGCCGTCCCCGCGTACGGCAGCACCATCGTGAGCAACGGCCCGGCCACTCCCCGCGGAGTGCCCGAGCGCACCGCCAGCGCGGCGTCCACGGCCGTGGCCACGAGCAGCGCGACGACCTCGGCCACGAACACGCTCCGCCGCGCCGGCGGCACACCTGCGGTCATACCGGCATTCTGCCGCGTGCCGATTCCACTACCCCGCCCTGCGCACCGAGTCGAAGTAGGCGTTGGACGCCGGCAGGTAGCTGGCCACCACCGCCAGCGCCGCCACGACCGCACCACCGTAAGCGGGCAGCGTCGCCTCTCCCTCACCGATGAACAACGACCCCACCTGGAACACCGTGAACACGGCCAGCAGCACCCGCGCCCAGTTGCGGCCCGACCGGAGCTTGAACGCGAGCCACAGCTGCACCAGCGCGATCACCAGCGCGATCCCCGCCACGACGACCTGGCTCGTGGTGGCCGCGGCCTGCAGCTGCTCCTCGGTCCACGACGGCTGCGTCGCCCGCAGGGTCTCGACGAGATCGTCGTGCGTTCCCACCAGGACACCGATCGACGCCACCGCGAACACACTCGACACGAGGAATCCCATGAACGCGGCGATCACGGTGCGCGGCGGCGTGGTCCTACCCGTTGCAGTAGTCATGATCAGACCGTATGGCGCAACGGAAGTGGTTGCGAGACAACGAGTTGCGATCTAGTACTTTCGGCCGAGCCCCCGGTTGCGGGTTGCCGGCGGTGCCCCGACCATGCCGGTTTCCAGCGGCGATCCGCCGGGTATGTACGGTTTCGTGACCGACGTGACTGTCGATTCGGCTGACCTGCTGGTCGAGGGGTACACCGCCGAGTTCCCTGACGACGACGAGCCGATCCTGCGCGACGCGGACGGCCGCGAGGTGATGACCTGGCAGGAGAACTACCCGTTCACCGAACGGATGTCCCGCCACGAGTACGAACGCCTCAAGCGCCTGCTGCAGATCGAGCTCCTCAAGCTGCAGTACTGGCTGGACGAGACCGGCCAGCGCATGGTGATCCTGTTCGAGGGCCGCGACGCCGCCGGCAAGGGCGGCACGATCAAGCGGTTCACCGAGAACCTCGACCCGCGCGGCGCCAGGACCGTGGCACTGACCAAACCCACCGAACGCGAACGCGGCGAGTGGTACTTCCAGCGCTACGTCCGCCGCCTGCCCACCGCCGGCGAGATAGTCCTGTTCGACCGCTCCTGGTACAACCGCGCCGTCGTCGAACACGTGATGGGCTACTGCACGCAGGAGGAGTACGACCTGTTCATGAAGCAGGCCCCGGAGTTCGAACGGATGCTCGTCGAGGACGGCGTGCTGCTGGTCAAGCTCTGGTTCTCGGTCTCCCGCAAGGAACAGCGCACCCGGTTCGTCATCCGCCAGGTCGACCCGGTGCGCCAGTGGAAGCTCAGCCCCAACGACATCAAGTCGCTGGACCGCTGGGACGACTACACCGAGGCGAAGGTCGCGATGTTCCGCGCCACCGACACCGAGATCGCGCCGTGGACGGTGGTGAAGAGCAACGACAAGAAGCGCGCCCGGATCGAGGCGATGCGCAGCGTGCTCGCGCGGTTCGACTACATCGACAAGGACTTCGACGTGGTCGGGACGCCGGACGGGCGCGTGGTGGGGGCGGCGGCGACGCTGCTGGAGGAGGGTGAGGACGACACGGCGCTGAGCCCGACGCCGATCGCTCCGATGGCGGAGCACGGACCGGGGCTGCACCCGTGAGGCTGGGCCGGGGGAGCCTGGCACGACTCCCCCGGTGGCACGCGGTGGTCGCGCCGGGCTCACCTCGGCACGACCACCGGCCGCTCAGCGGGTCAGCTTCACGCGGGTGAAGTCCACCGGCACGTCCAGCGCCACGTTGATGTAGTTGGTGAACACGTTCAACGCCACGTGCGCCACCGTCTCCACGATCTCCTCCTGGCTCAGCCCGGCATCGCGCGCCGCCTGCACGTCGGCGTCCTCGATCTGCCCGCGCTTGTCGACCAGCGCGACGGCCAGCGTGAGCACGGCGGCCGCACGGGGGTCGTCGGAGACGCCGCTCTGCGCGGCGGACATCTCCTCGCTCGTCGCGCCCGCCTTCTTGCCGAGCATGGTGTGCGCGGACAGGCAGTAGTCGCAGCGGTTGCGGTCGGCGACGGCCACGGCGACCATCTCGCCCAGCTTGGCGCCGAGCTTGCCGCTGCCGAGGGCGCCGAACTGGGCCCACATGCTCTGCAGGGCGGCCGGGGAGTTGGCGACGGCGCGGAACATGTTGGGGACCACGCCGAAGGCGCCCTTGATCTGGGCGAGGGTCTCGGCGCGCTCGTCGGTGATCTGGTCGGGGTTGGTGAGTTCGATGCGTGACATCAGGTTCTCCTAGTCGATTCGGGGTTTCAGGTGCAGGTGCCGTCGATGGCGCAGACGGCGGGTGGGACGGCGCCGTCAGTGGCACGGACGGCGGGTGGGACGGCTCCGTCGAGCAGGCGGGTCACCGCGGAGGCGAGCGCCATGTCGTCGACCTGGCCGAGTTTCTGGCCGCGCAGCACGCCGTCGCGGTCGATGAGGACCGTGGTGGGCGTGCCCTGCATGCGGTAGCGGCTGAAGGTGACCGGTGCGGGGTGGTCGCTGCGCACGGCGTCGACGCCGACCGGGAACGGGATGCGGTACTCGTGCAGGAACGCTTTGAGGCTCACCGGGGTCATGGCCTCGTGGTGTTCGAACACGGTGTGCAGGCCGATGACGGCCAGGTCGTCGCCGAACGCCCTCGTCAACCGGACGGCTTGCGGCAGTGCGTGCGACACGCAGCCGGGGCAGAGCATCTGGAACGCCTCCAGCACCACCACGCGGCCGTGCAGCTGGGCGAGGTCGAGCGGTTCGCTGTTGAACCACTCCGCCGTCTCCCAGGGCGGCGCGGGCGTCAGCAGGCCGGAGGCCGGGGACAGCGGGAGGCTCACCAGGCACGTCCGGCGTAGGGCTGCGACCACAACGCGACCTGCAGGGTGACGGCCTTGAACCAGGCCTGGTGCATGGCGTCGACCTCGGCCTCGGGGTGGCCGCCGGCGGCGAGGAACGGGCGGATGGTCGCGGTGATCGGGTAGATGAACGCGACCAGGTAGCGCAGCGGAATGTGCGGCACCGAGTCGGCGTGGTCGGTCTGGTTCTTCCTCGGCTCGGTATGCCGCAGGGCGATCTCCTGCTGGTAGGCCAGCCAGCGCTCGTCGTACGGGCGGGTGCAGGTGTCGACGATCCAGCGGGCGAACCGGGCGCGCACGCGTGCCAGGTAGTCGGCGATCGGCACGCCGTCGGAGGTGGAGAAGTACGCGACGAGGTGCGGGTGCGAGCCGACGAAGCCGTACCAGACGTCGAGGACCTGCTCGATCTGTCCACTGAGGACCTCACCGGCCGTGCGCAGCGCCGCCTGGTCTTCAGGTCCGAAGAGGACGGTCGCGAGCAACAGCTCCAGATCTGCGGCGGTGACGGGGGACGGCGGCAGGCCGGGGTCGTCGTGGGTGTAGCCCGGTACGGGTTCGGGAGACGTCATGTCGGGTTCCTTCGCGATGCGGCGGGCCGTGTGTCGACCACACTGCCACAAACAAGGTAGGAGTCCTACCTACTTCTTCCCACACGTGACCCAGGTCTCATCGCGGAGGATGTGCGGAACACCCGTACGATCGCCGGGAAAGCCCTAATCATGAGGTGGAGCGCATGACTCACATCGACGGCACGGCCGGGCTCGACCGACGGCTGGCCGACGCGCTCGAGCGGATCGGGCACGGCATGCGGTCACTGGCGCAGCGCACCGCGCGTGAGCACGGGTTGTCGCCGTTGCAGCAGCAGGCCGTGCTGGCACTGGCCCAGCAGCCGCAGGCACGGCGCGAGGTGGCCGCGCTGGCACAGGAGTTCGACGTCACCACGCCGACGATGTCCGACGCGGTGACCGCGTTGGAGCGCAAGGGACTCGTGTCCCGCTCCCCCGGCGCGGACGGGCGCAGGCGGTCGCTGACGCTCACCGTCGCCGGTCTTGAGGTCGCGACTCAGTTGTCCTCTTGGGACGATCCACTCACGGCAGCGCTCGCCGCGCTGCCGGACGCGGACCGGGCGACCACCCTGCACACGCTGCTGCGGGTGATCGCGGACCTGCAGCGCGCGGGCGTCGTGAGCGTGGCTCGCACGTGCACGACCTGCCGGTTCTTCGGCCGTGACGAGCACCCGGACCCGGCCGCGCCGCACCACTGCCACCTGCTGCGCGTGCCGTTGCCGTTGACCGCTTTGCGCGTGGACTGCCTCGAGCACGAAACCGCGGGCACGCCGGCGGGCAAGCGCAAGCAGCGCACCATCTGAGGTCAGCCGTGCAGGCGCTCCACCTGTGAGTCGAGCCGCCCGTCCAACCGCCGGTGCAGCATCTTCGCCCACGACTGCGGCAGCACACCGGCGTGGTCGAGCAACCGCCGCGCGCCGTCCAGGTCGTCGCGGTCGAGGTTGACCACGCGGTGCACCTCGGCCGCGGTGATCCCGTGCGACGGCCTGGTCACCAGCACCACCCCGGCGCCGCGGACCAGCTGTCCCGGCCGCAGCACCCGGCAGTAGAAACCGGTGCGGCCGGTGCGTTGCGTGCGCACGGCCATGTCGCCGATCCCGTGGTGCGCGGCGAGCTTGTAGCAGGGCCGGCGCGGCTGGGACACCTGCAGCACAACGGTTCCGATCTCGTAGACCGCACCGAGCACGACGTCGGTCTCCAGCAACCCCGAGGTGGTCAGGTTCTCGCCGAACCCAGGTATCGGGAGCTCACCGACCTCCTGCGCCCACGCCGCGTAGTGCTCACCGGGGTAGAGCAGCACCGCCTTGTCCGGCCCGCCGTGGTTCTCCCGGTCGCCCTGCTCGTCACCGGCGAGACCGAGCAGTCCTACCTCGACCGGCTCCGGCGTGGGCGTCTTCGCGATGGCGGTGGCGACGTCCCGGCCGTGCCACGGCAACTGCCGCACGGCACCGGTGGACACGACCGTCACGCGTGCGTCGGTCATCGGCTCCCTGTTTTCTTGAACTGATCCGGACTACTTGTCCCGAGCGCGCACAGCATGGCACAGTGTCGCTAGGAGTCCTAACTAGTTGGACTCAGTAGTCGGCCCAGCGCCCCCGAGGAGATCGCTTTGCCCGCTGACGACCTGATCGCCACGTTGCGCGGCGCCTCGCTGAGGGTCACGAAACAACGGATCGCCGTGCTGGTGGCACTGGAAAGCCACCCGCACGCCGACGTCGACCAGCTGGGCCGGATCGTCCGCGAGGACATCGGATCCGTGTCCACCCAAGCGCTCTACGACGTGCTGACGGCGCTGACCGAGGCCAAGCTGGTGCGCCGCCTGGAAACCGGTGCGCCCGCCCGCTTCGAGCTGCGCGGGCACGACCACGACCACGTGGTGTGCCGCGACTGCGGCGCGGTGGCCGACGTCGAGCGTGCCGGAACTCCACCGGAGTTCCCGCAGGCGCACGGTTTCCGCGTCGACGAGACCGAGGTCGTGCACCGGGGCCTGTGTCCCGCGTGCCGGCCCGGTGTGCAGAGTCCCTGATCGGAGAAGGTTCACCTGATGTCGTTCCAAGACAACACCACCCCGCTCACCACGGCCGCCGGCGCCCCCGTCGCCGACAACCAGAACAGCCTCACCGCCGGTCCCCGCGGCCCGGTGCTGCTGCAGGACCTGTGGCTGCTGGAGAAGCTCGCCCACTTCGACCGCGAGGTCATCCCCGAACGGCGCATGCACGCCAAGGGTTCCGGCGCGTTCGGCACGTTCACCGTCACCGCCGACCTCACCGCGTACACCAGTGCCGCGCTGTTCAGCTCGGTCGGCAACCAGTGCGAGACGTTCGTGCGGTTCTCGACGGTGGCCGGCGAGCGCGGCGCGGCCGACGCCGAGCGGGACATCCGCGGTTTCGCGACCCGCTTCTACACCGGCGAGGGCAACTGGGACGTGGTCGGCAACAACACGCCGGCCTTCTTCTTCCGCGACCCGTTGAAGTTCCCCGACCTCGCCCACGCCGTGAAGCGCGACCCGCGGACCAACATGCGCGACCCCGAGAACAACTGGGGTTTCTGGACGAACCTCCCGGAAGCGCTGCACCAGGTGACGATCGTGATGAGCGACCGCGGCATCCCGCGTTCCTACCGGCACATGCACGGCTTCGGCTCGCACACCTACAGCATGGTCAACGCCGACGGCGTGCGGCACTGGGTCAAGTTCCACTTCCGCACCCAGCAGGGCATCGAGAACCTCACCGACGAACAGGCCGGGCAGTTGATCGGCCGCGACCGCGAGTCGCACCAGCGCGACCTCTACGACTCGATCGAACGCGGCCAGTTCCCAACGTGGAAGCTCTACCTCCAACTCATGCCGGAGGCCGACGCCGCGAGCTACCGCTTCCACCCCTTCGACCTCACCAAGGTGTGGAGCAAGAAGGACTACCCGCTGGTCGAGGCGGGCGAGCTGCGCCTGGACCGCAACCCGGACAACTACTTCGCCGACGTCGAGCAGGTCGCGTTCACCCCGGCCAACGTCGTGCCCGGCATCTCGCTCAGCCCCGACAAGATGTTGCAGGGCAGGCTCTTCTCCTACGGCGACGCCGCCCGCTACCGGCTCGGCGTGAACCACCACCAGATCCCGGTCAACCACCCCACCGGCGCCCGCCTGGTGAACAGCTACCACCGCGACGGCGCGATGCGGGTCGACGGCAACCAGGGCGGCGTGCCCGGCATCCAGCCGAACAACTTCGGGCGCTGGGCGGAGCAGCCCGCCTACGCCGAGCCGCGCCAGGCCGTCGGCGCCACGGCGGACCGGTTCGACTTCCGCGAGGACGACGACAACTACTTCGAGCAGCCGGGCGACCTGTTCCGGTTGATGAGCGGCGAGGAGCAGCAGCGGCTGTTCGACAACACCGCGCGGGCGATCAAGGGTGCGCGCAAGGAGACCGTCGAGAAGCACATCTTCCACTGCGGCCAGGCGGATCCCGCGTACGGCGAGGGCGTGCGCAAGGCGTGCGAGGCGATCGGCGCGCTGTGAACCCGGGCTCGTCGCGGGCCCGCACGGGTCCGCGACGAGCCGCTAGACCTTGGCGTACCGGGCCAGGACCGTCCGCACGGCCTCGTCCACCGACTTCGCCATCGCCTTCTCGGTCGGCGCCCAGTTCACCAGCAGCATCCGGGGCCAGAACGCGAAGTTCGAGATCATCCCGAGGAACTGGGTGGCGGCCGACACCGGGTCGTCGACCACCAGCGTGCCCGCCTGCGACTCGGCGGCCAGGTAGTCGCGCACGGCGTCGAAGAACGGCTGCTTGCCCAGCTTGAACTGGGTCTGCCCGAGCTCGGGGAACCGCGGCGCCTCGGCGATCACGATCCGGAACAGCGCGACCATGCCCGGCCTGGTCAGCAGCGCCACGTACCGGTTGCCCAGCACCGTCAGGCCCGCGGCGGGATCGCCGGGCGGTGGGGTGAGCGCGCCGTCCTCGGTGCGCCAGTAGTCCGTGACGATCGCGTCGAAGAGCTCCGCCTTCGTCGGGAACTGCTTGAACAGCGTCGCCTTCGACACCTCCTGGGTCTGCCCGAGCTCGGGGAACCGCGGCGCCTCGGCGATCACGATCCGGAACAGCGCGACCATGCCCGGCCTGGTCAGCAGCGCCACGTACCGGTTGCCCAGCACCGTCAGGCCCGCGGCGGGATCGCCGGGCGGTGGGGTGAGCGCGCCGTCCTCGGTGCGCCAGTAGTCCGTGACGATCGCGTCGAAGAGCTCCGCCTTCGTCGGGAACTGCTTGAACAGCGTCGCCTTCGACACCTCGGCGGCGTCGGCGATGCGTGCCAGCGAGGTCTTGTCGTAGCCGGACTCCAGGAACAGCGCGGTCGCGGCGTCGACGATCGCCGTCCGCTTCTGCTCGGCCAGGCGCTGGTGGTAGGTCGGCACGCTGCCAGTATGCCATGAGGTGAGTCACTTGACTCACCATCGCGGCACGGCCTACCGTTCCGAGGCGAGTCACTCGACTCACCACTCTCGGAGGTCAGCGATGCGTTTCCAGGGCAAGACCGTGTTCGTCACCGGGGCGACCGGTGGCATGGGCAGGAGCCACGTGCTCGGCTACCACGCCGAGGGCGCGAACGTCGTGGTCGCGGCCCGCAACGGCGACGAGCTCGCGGCCGAGCTGGGCGAGCGCGCCCTGTCCGTGCGGCTAGACGTCACCGACGAGCAGGCGTGGGCCGGCGCGGTCGGTGCGGCGGAGGAGCGGTTCGGGCCGATCTCCGTCCTGGTCAACAACGCCGGTGTGCAGCACCCCGCCGCGTTGATCGAGGACACCGGCCTCGCCGTCTGGCAGCGGACGATCGACGTCAACCTGACCGGCCAGTTCCTCGGCATCAAGCACGTGGCACCGTCGATCAGGCGTGGCGGAGGCGGGTCGATCACCACCATCGCCTCCACGATGGCCAACGTCGGCTCGCCGTACTACGCGGCCTACGCGGCGAGCAAGTGGGCGTTGCGCGGGCTCACCAGGACCGCCGCGCTGGAGCTGGGCCGCGACCGGATCAGGGTCAACTCCATCCACCCCGGTGTCGTGTCGACGCCGTTCATCACCGAGCCCGTCGCGCCGGGGCAGCCCGCGATCGGCGACCTCTTCTCCCCCGCCGGGTACGCGATCCCGCGCCTGGCGGAACCGGCGGAGATCACCGCACTGCTGCTGCACCTGACCTCGGACGAGGCGTCGTTCACGACGGGCGCGGAGTTCGTGGTGGACGGCGGCCTGCTGCTCGGACCCGCGCTGGCGGCCTGAGTTTCCTTCCTCTCAGGGGAATCACGGTGCACGCGGCTCTCGGGTCAGCTGAGGAGCCGGTGCACGGCCGAGATGAGGGGTGAGCGCGGTGGCGCCCACACGTGGCGCTGTTCGCGCGGCCACGCGTAGGTGGGGGCGCCGTCGTCGATGAAGCGAAGCAGGCCCGGCGCTTCGAGCTCGTGCGCGGACCACTCGTAGAGCTGCTGCAGCCTCGGCACGATCAGGCCGAAGTCGATCACTCTGCCGATCCCGTGTTCCTCGGCCAGGTAGGACTGCACGGTGTCGCGCAGCGGGTACTGGTCCGGCAGCACGCGGGAGAGCTGCAGGAACATGCCGGTCATGCCGAGCCGCGGGTCGCCGAGGTGGGGCGCGAGGCGGTGCAGCCAGCCGGCCGCGAGGCGAGGTGCGGCGACCAGGGCGTGGGTGAAGAGGACGCGGCGAGAACGACGTTCAGGAAGAAGCGCTCGGGCTCGTTCTCCGCCTCGGCGGACTCGCGGTGGTCCAGGTAGGCGGCGGCCACGCTGCTGTTGTGGGCCCGGTACCAGGCCTGCGCGGTGGGGTTGCGGGCGAAGTCGAACCAGTGCCCGCCGCGGTCGACGAGGGCGGACCGGCCAGCCCGCCGCTCAGTGCCACCGCCTCACAGCCGTCGCGCAGGATGCGTTCGTTGACCGCGCGCCACCACGGACTGCCGGGGCGGTCGCCGAACGCCGGCCGCGCCCGCGGAGCTGCCAGCGCATGAACGACCGCGCCGCGCGACGGAACGGCAGGTGCCGAGGCGCGGTGCCGAGCGGGCCGTGGTAGCAGCGTTCCATCAACGCCAGGCGACCGGCCGGGTCGTCGCGGACGCGGGCGACCTGCTCGTCCGCCCAGGTCGCGGCGGTGACGTCCGCGGCGGACTCGCGGTGGTCCAGGTAGGCGGCGGCCACGCTGCTGCGGGCGACCTGCTCGTCCGCCCAGGTCGCGGCGGTGACGTCCGGCCTCACGCGGAGATCTTGGCACGGGCCGCGCCAGGTTTGCGGTTCACCCGTCCGGGTACCAGGTGCCTTTCAGCGAACGGATGGCGCACAGTGGACCCGAGCTCCCTGCTCTACACCGGCGCGGGGCTGGCGACGCTCGCCGCCGCGTTGCTCCCCCGGCTGCTCGCGCGTGTCCCGATCTCCATGCCGATGCTGTTTCTCGGCGCGGGCGCGCTGACGTTCTCGGTGCTCGACACGCTGCCGAACCCCGATCCCGACGAGCACGCGAGCGTGCTGCTGCACCTCACCGAGATCTGCGTGATCATCTCGCTGATGGGCGCCGGGCTCGCGCTCAACCGGGTGGTCAGCCTGCGCGGCTGGGCGACGACCTGGCGGTTGCTCGCGATCACGATGCCGTTGTCGATGCTCGCGGTCGGGCTGCTGGGATGGGGTGCGCTGGGGCTGGGGGTGGCCTCGTCGGTGCTGCTGGCGGCGGCGCTCGCGCCGACCGACCCCGTGCTCGCCAGCGAGGTGCAGGTCGCCGAACCCGCCGAGAACCCCGACGAGGACGAGGACGAGGCGCGGTTCGCGTTGACGTCGGAGGCCGGGCTCAACGACGGGCTGGCGTTTCCGTTCACCTACGCCGCCATCGCCATCAGCATCGCCGGGGCCGCGCCGTCGCAGTGGCTCGGGGAGTGGCTCGCGCTGGACGTGCTGTGGCGGCTCGCCTGCGGGCTGGCGATCGGGGTCGGCGTGGGGTGGTTGCTGGGGAAGCTGTTCTTCTCGGCGCCGTCGGAGAAGTTCCGCCTGGCCGAGCACGCGGAGGGGTTCGTGGCGCTCGCGGCGACGTTCCTCGCCTACGGGGTCACGGAGCTGGCCGAGGGCTACGGGTTCGTGGCGGTGTTCGTCTGCGCCTGCACGATCAGGGCGGGGGAACGGCACCACGGCTACCACCAGGTGCTGCACCGGTACGTCGAGCAGGCCGAGCGGATGCTCACGGTGCTGATCGTGTTCCTGCTCGGTGGCGCGGCGGTCAGCGGGTTGCTCGCGGGCCTGCGGTGGCAGGAGATCGCGGTCGCGGCGGTGGTCCTGCTCGTGATCCGGCCGCTGGCGGGGTGGATCGGGTTGCTGCGCGGCAAGACCGGGGCGCGGGAGCGGACCGTGATCGCGTTCTTCGGCGTGCGGGGCGTCGGGTCGCTGTTCTACGTCACCTACGCGTTGCACAAGGGGAACTTCGCCGACCACGACACGATCTGGCGGATCGCCGGGTTGGTGATCATCGGGTCGGTCGTGGTGCACGGGCTGTCGGCGTCGCCGGTGATGTGGTTCCTCGACCGCAAACGGCGGCAGAAGGGCGGAGCGGCGGCGGCCAGAACGCCGGTGTGACGCTCCCACATGGTGATCGAAAACGCGCTCGGTGTGCATTCACCGAAACCTGGACTACAGTTCACCGTGAGCGGTTGAGCCTGCAGCTGCGTCCCCACCTCCGACTTCAGGTCGGGACGAGCGAGGAGGCACCCGCAATGCCCAACACCTTCCACTGCCCGTTGCACGTCCAGCGCGAGGTCGACGGCCTTGCCGTCGTCGTGCGCGCCTTCGGTGAGCTGGACCAGGACTCCGTTGCGCAGCTCAGCAACGAGCTCGAGGTCGCGCTCGCGATGGCGACGTCGCCGTTCCCCGTCGTGGCCGACCTGTCCGGCGTCACGTTCTTCGGTTCCGCCGGGCTCAACGAACTGCTCGTGCGGCAGCGTCAGGCCAGGTCCGCGCGGGTGCCGTTCCGGGTCGTGGCGGCTCATCGGATCGTGCTGCGCCCGATCGAGGCGTCCGGGTTGGAGCAGGTCCTGGAGCTGTACCCGGACGTGGACCAGGCCCTGGCCGCCGGGCACAGCGGGCGCACCGCCGGCTGAGTTCCGGAGTGGACGGTACCGCCGACTGATCGGCCGCACCGGGTGCGGCCGTCGGACGGATGTTCTCCGGAAGTGGTTTGAAGATGCATCGCCAACGGGCACTGGAGAGCACTCAGTGTGCTGACCGACCCGGAGCGGTGAAGAACAAATGATTGCGTCGTACTGGGAGACCGCTCGAACGGGTTTCACGGCGTTCGTGGGCATCGGTTTGTTGGTGCTCGCTCCCCTGGTTTTGTTGCATTACTGGCGTTTCGGGCGAATCGAACCCCGGCGCGCTTTTGTGCTGTACGGACTTCTGGCTTACGGGCTCGTCGCGTTGGCGTTGATCTTCCTGCCCTTCCCGGCCGACCGGTCCCAGGTGTGCCAGGGCGAGCAGATGCTGTCGCTGGTGCCGTTCCAATGGGTCACCGACATGACCAACAACATGGCGGCGAACGGGAGTTCGGGCGTCGTGGCGATGGTGACGTCGCAGGTGTTCATGCAGCAGATGTTCAACCTCGTGCTGTTCGTGCCGTTGGGCATCGTGCTGCGCAAGGCCTACCGGCGCGGCCCGCTCGCCGTCATCGCCATCGGCATGGGCATCTCGCTGGCCGTCGAGGTGGTCCAGTACACCGGCAACTTCGGCTACTACCCGTGCCCGTACCGGATCTCCGACGTCGACGACCTGATCTCCAACACCGCCGGCGCGCTGGTGGGCTGGATGCTCGCACCCGCCGCCCTGGTGGTGCCGACGGTGCCGCACTCCGACGACGCGACCGCCCCGGCCGGCACGGTGACCGTGCCGCGCAGGTTCGTCGCGCTGGTCGTCGACCTGCTGCCGGTCGTGCTGCTCGCGAAGCTGGCGCTGCCGGACCCGCGCTGGGCCGTCGCGGTCCTGGTCGGGTTGCGGGTCGTGCTGCCGGCGGCCACCGGAGGGGTGACCCCGGGCAGCTGGCTGATGCGGTACCGGACCAGGAAGTGGGACGGCTCGCGCGCGAACCCCGCCCAGATCGCGCTGCGGGAGCTGCTCGGCGTGACCGGCCTGGTGGCGTACGCGACGGTGGTGTCGCCGTGGCTCGGCGTGGGCAGGTTCGACCTGGTCGTGGTCGCACTCGTGGTGGTCGGGACGTTCGTGTTCCCGGTGTTCCGGCGGGACCAGCGCGGCTGGCACGAGCACGCGGCGCGGACGCGGGGCGTGCTCGACGTGGACCTGAACAGGGCTGTTGGGCAGCCCCGTCCGTCCGAGAAGGCAGTCGAGGATGCGCCTGCGGCCGGGTGAGGTCGAGGCGACCGGCTGGCGCGTCGTACCGCTGACCTCGCTCGTCTCGCGGCTTCGTGCGGCGGCGCCCGGCGTGTCCGGGCGCCCGCTGGTCGTCGGGGTCGACGGGCGCGGTGGTGCCGGCAAGTCCACACTGGTCGAACGGCTGCGGCGGGTCTGCCCGTCGCACGTGGTGCACACCGATGACGTCGCCTGGCACCACGCGTACTTCGACTGGGCACCGCTGCTGGTGGACGAGGTGCTGCGGCCACTGCACACGGGCCGGGCGGTGGCGTTCCGGCCGCAGGCGTGGGTCGCGCGCGGGCGGCCGGGCGCGATCGAGGTGCCTGCCGGCGCTCCGGTCGTGTGGGTCGAAGGCACCGGGGTGGTGCGCGCGGCGCTGGAACCGTGGCTGGACGCCACGATCTGGGTGCAGGGGGACCTCGACGAGCAGGAACGGCGGCTGGTGGCGCGCGATGGCGACTCGCCGGAGCAGCGGCGGCACGTGGCGGCGTGGCTGGCGGAGGAGCTGCCGTTCCTGGAGCGTGAGCGGCCGTGGGTGAAGGCGACGGTCGTGGTGGCCGGGACGCCTGAGCTGGCGCACGATCCGGCGACGGAGGTCGTTGTGGCGGCGCCAGGCCGACCGGAGAGCTGACCCCGGGCCGGGCTTCGCCGAGCCGCGCCGGGCTGGGGACTCCACCCCGCGGTCACCGAGCCGCGAGCCGGGATGTTCCGCCCAAGCCGCGGCGGCCAAGGCACCCACCCCACCGCCAGCCGCGGCGGCCCAGGAGACTCCACCCCTGCGGTCACCGAGCCACGCTGAGCCGGGACGGTCCGCCCAAGTCGCCGCGGCCAAGGCACCCCACCCGCCACCGCCAGCCGCGGCGGCCCAGGAGACTCCACCCCTGCGGTCACCGAGCCACGCCGAGTCGGGACGGTCCGCCCAAGCCGCGGCGGCCCAGGAGGCTCCTCCCTGTGGTCACCGAGCCACGCTGAGCCGGGACGTTAGGCCCAAGCCGCGGCAGCCACGACACCCCACCCGCCGTCACCAAACCACGCTCAGCTAGGACCGCCCGAGCCGCCGCGGCCACGACACCCCACCCGCCGTCACCAAGCCACGCCGAGCCGGGACGTTCCGCCCGAGGCGCGCTCAGCCCGGCTGACCCGTCGTCGCCACCCCGCCTGGCGCGCGGCGCAGGTCGGCGAGGCCGCCCCGAACGTCCTCGATCGTGATCCGCTCCGCCAGCACCGAGTCGCCCGCACGCAGCGCCCGCACCAGCGCGCGGTGTCCCGAGTAGCGCTGGAGGCCGTACTGGTGGTCAGCGAGCACCCGTTCGACCATGAGCGTGCGGCGTTCGGCGCGGGTGAAGACCCTCGTCTGCTCCAGCAGCCGGACCAGGACCGCGTTGCCCGCGCAGGCCGCGATCGCGTCGTTGAAGCGTTGCATGGTGTCGAGCAGGGCGTTGAGGTGCTTGTCGACCTCGCGGCCGTCGGCGTCGCGTTGCTTGATGACGATCAGCAGGTCGTCGGCCTCGTCCAGTAGTGCGTCGAGGGCGTCGAGCTGGGGCGGGGTGGCGTGGCGGGCGGCGAAGCGGGCGATGAGGCCGCGCAGGGCGATCTCCACCTCGGCCAGGTCCTCGACGGCGGTGGTGCCGATGTCAGCGACGACGACCGTGCGCGGGCCGGTGCGCTGGATGAGGCCGTCCTGTTCGAGGCGGCGGATGGCCTCGCGGACCGGGGTGGGGCTCATCGCCAGGCGTTCGGCGAGGCCACGTTCGGTGATCTTCTCGCCGGGGGCGAGCTCACCTGCGGTGATGGCCTGGTGGACCGAGCGGTAGGCCCGGCCGGCGAGCGTGTCGGACTGGGGGTCGGTCACGAGCGCCGATACTACGGCAAACAGATAAGCTATTGCTTGACGATTTTGCTATAGCATTCTACTTTGATGCCTCCACGAGCCAACGGAGGCTTCCGTGCCATCACTCGCAGCGCCGGCGGACCGGCGGACCGCCAGGCGGATCACGTTCTTCGTCGCGCTCGCCGTGTTCGCCCAAGAGGCGACGTGGGACTTCTACGACGCGCAGGTGCCGCCGCTGCTGCGGGAACACATCACGAGCACGGCGGTCGTCGGCCTGGTGATGGGCATGGACAACCTGCTCGGCATCTTCGTCCAGCCCTGGATCGCCAACCGGTCGGACAACACCCGCACCCGCTGGGGCCGCCGCATCCCCTACCTCGCGGTGGGCATGCCGCTCGCCGCACTGCTGTTCACGCTCATCCCACTGGCGTCCACGCTGCCGGCGCTGATCGCGGCCATCTTCGTGTACTCGTTGGTGGGCAACAGCTTCAAGCCGATCGCCCAGGCACTCCTGCCCGACTTCATCGAACCCGAACGCCGCGGCAGGGCCAACGCCGCCGTCAAGATCGCCTCCGGCCTCACCGTCATCGTGTCCGCGCTCATCAGCGCGCTGCTGGTGGACGACCACCCGAAGCTCGCGTTCACCGTGCCCGCCCTGCTGATGCTCGGGTGCACCGCGGTCCTGGTCTGGCGGGTGCGCGACAACCGCTCGCGCGGCTACCGGCTCGCCCTCGCCGAGGACGCCACCGAGGAACCCGCGGGCCGGCTGCGCGACCTGGCCAAGGACATCGTCGGCGACCCCGACCGCAGCCGGCTCCTCGTCGTCACCGCGGTGCTGCTGTTCGCGTCGGCCTGGTTCTCCTCGCGGGCGCTGTTCACCCCGTACGGCATGGAGACCCTCGGCCTGTCGCGCGGCGAGGCGGGCTCGCTCACGTTCCCCAGCGGCATCGCGTTCCTGGTCGCCGCCTACCCCGCCGCACTGCTCGCCGAACGCATCGGGCGCATCCGCACGATGACCACCGGCATGGTCGTCTTCGGCGTCTCGCTCGCACTCGGCGCGCTCGTGCCGGCACCCACCACCACCGTCATCGCCTTCTGCGTCGCCGCCGCCGGCGCGTCCGGGTTCCTGATCAACGCCGCCGTCGTGCTGTGGAACCTCGCGCCCTCGGCCAGGGTGATCGGCGTCTACACCGGGCTGTACACGGTGAGCTGGGCGGTCGGCGGGTTCATCGGCCCCGGCGTCGTCGGCGCCATGGTCGACCTCACCGGCTGGCGGTACATGCTCCTCGACATCGCCCTGGTCACCGCACTCGCCACGGCCGTGATCGCCCGCGTGGCCGTGCTCGGCCGCCGCCACTCGGTCTCGCTGTGAACAACCCCGGAAGGAAACACATGAGCGCTCCCACCGGAGCCGTCCGCGTCCTGTCCCCCACCGGCATGCTCGGCGCCGGTTTCACCCAGTCCACAGTGGACCGCGGCATCGCGCTCGGCGCCGACGTCATCTCCGTCGACGCCGGCTCGACCGACTCGGGCCCGCACTACCTGGGGTCGGGCACCGCCAAGACGACCGCCGCGGCCGTCGCCCGCGACCTGCGGATCCTGCTGCGCGCCGCCGCCCAGGCCCGCATCCCGCTGATCGTCGGCTCGTGCGGCACCAGCGGCACCGACTCCGGCGTCGCCTGGGTCGCCGAGATCGTCGAGGACATCCTGTCCGAGGAACAGCTCGACCTCTCCGTGGCCACGATCCTCAGCGAACAACCCGCCGACTTCGTCAAGACCCGCCTGCGCGAGGGAGCCGTGCACCCGCTCGCACCGACCGGCCCCCTCGACGAGGCCACAGTGGACAGTTGCACCCACGTCGTCGGCATGATGGGTCACGAACCCGTCGAGGAGGCCCTGCGCGCCGGCGCCGACGTCGTCCTCGCCGGCCGCGCCACCGACACCGCCGTCGCCGCCGCGTTCCCGTTGCTGCAGGGCATGCCCGCCGGCCCGACCTGGCACGCGGCCAAGATCGTCGAATGCGGCGGCCAGTGCACCACCAACCCCCGCACCGGCGGCGTGCTCGCCACGATCGACCACACCGGCTTCACCGTCGAACCCCTCGACCCCGACGCCGCCTGCACCCCGATCTCCGTCGCCGCGCACATGCTCTACGAAACGGTCAACCCGTTCCGCATGCGCGAACCGGCCGGCTGGCTCGACGTCACCGACGCCACCTACACCGCGCTCGACGACCGCCGCGTCCGCGTCGAGGGCTCGCGGTTCATCGAGGCCGACCAGCACACCGTCAAGCTGGAAGGCGCCCGCATCACCGGCTACGAGACGATGTCGTTCACCGCCATCCGCGACGAGCACATCCTCGCCCACATCGACGAGTGGACCGACCTGTTCGTCAAGGTCTTCACCGACCGCGTCGCCCAGACCCTCGGCCTCGACGACACCGACTACTCCTTCGACCTGCGCCGCTACGGCCACGACGCCGTGCTGCAGGGCCTGGACCCGGCCACCCGCCCCCCACGCGAGATCGGCGTCATGCTCCTGGTCCGCGCCGCCACCCAGCAGCTCGCGACCGCCGTCGCCAAGGTCGCCAACCCCCTGATGCTGCACCTGCCCACCCCGGACATGGCCTACCTGCCCAGCCTCGCCTTCGCCACCTCCCCCGCCGAGACCGAACGCGGCCCGGTCTACGAGTTCGTCCTGCACCACGTCGTCGACACCCGCACCCCCACCGAGATGTTCCGCACCACCCACCGGAAGGCACCGTCGCATGACTGAGCAGTCCACGCCGCAGCCCACGCTCGGCGACCTCGCGCTGGAGGTCAGGTCGAAGAACGCAGGACCGTTCTGGGTGACGATGGAGCTCTTCATGCGCGACGAGACCGGCTACGCACTCGCCGCGGAGCTCGTCACCGAAGACGTCGTCGCCGCGCTGTACGAGGTGCGGGCGGACGACGTGCAGCTCTTCCGGATCCCGTCGCTGAACGTCGTGAAGATCTCGTTCCCGCGGCCGGTGGCACAGGGCGGGTTGCGGGACCGGGACGTCCACGCGGGACAGCACCACGTGCCGCTGGCGTCAGTGCCGGCGGTGCGGCCGAGCTGAACGCAGGCGGTCGAACGCCTTGGGGTGGTGGACCGCCGCCAACCGGTCCACCACCTCACGGGCGCACTCGGCGGCGGAGCGGTGCGTGGTGTCCACGACGAGGTCGTTGTCACCGTGCGCGTACACACCGGTCTGCGCCACGGCCAAGCCCTCCGGACGGTCACCGCGGGCCCGTTCGCGCCGGACCAGCTCCTCCACCGAGCACCGGACGTCGACCAGCGTCACGTCGAAACCCACCAGCACGTCGAGCAGGTCGGCCAGCCGCCACGGCTCGCTCAGCGGGTAGTCCACGACCACGTCGTTGCCGGCACCGGCCAGTGCGGCGACCACGCGGTGGTAGCCGAGTCTGGTGCGGCGCAGCATCTCCGCGGTCTCCGCGGCGGACAGCGAGCGGCGGTGGACGGTCGAACGCATGCCGCTCACCGCGTCGACCGGCACGTGGAACCACGGGTCGGCCAGCAGCGGCAGCATGGCCTGGGCGATGCTCGACTTGCCGGAGCTCGACGGGCCGTTCAACAGGACGACACGGCCGCGCACCTCAACGGAAGACATGGCACCGCATCTTCCACGTCCACCCGCGCCGGCCGCGTGGTCAGGCTCGCACGGCGGCCAGCCACGGATGGCCCGGATGCACCCGCTCCAGCCACCCGCCGAGCCTGCGCCGCCGGTCCGGCCCCAGCAACGGCAGCACGCCGGCGAAGTCCTGGACGTCCTTCGGCCGCATCGCCTTCGCCTTGAACAGCAACACCAGCTCCGGCAGGAGGTGAGGAATCCCGTCGGCCGTGCGTTCGACGATCTCGGCATAGGGCAGCCGCAGGTCCTCGTCACGCCGGCAGATCCACGTGTCACCGTCGTGCGGCTCCCGGAAGACGTCACACCGCCACTCACCCGCGACCGGATCACGCAGCCACGTCTGGTGCGTCAGGGTGAGCACGGCGTCGTCCGCCTCGAACCACACCCGCCCCGAGTGCGCCACGTCGAACACGAAGCCGGGGAACCGGTCGCGGACCTCCGCGAACCCGGCGGCGGGCACCGCGATCTCCAGGTCGCTGTGCGGACGCGACTCGACGCCGCGGAACAGGTCCAGCGCCCACCCCGCCGCGACGTACCAGGGTGTGCGCACACCGGCGAGCCGCCTGGCGACCTCGTCCGGGCGCCAGGCGTGCGCCCAGCGGGCTTCCAGGTCGCTCTCTTCGAGCTCGACGCCGTTCGTGCTCACCGGGTCAGTGTCCAGGAACATCAATTTCAGACAACACTGAAGTGATTGTGGCAGTTGAGTCTTCGCCTGGCCACCCAGCGCCGTACGATGCGTGCAGAGGACGTCAAGCATTCGGCGTCGAGGATTCGAGCAGACGAAGGAGCGCCGCGACGTGGAGGCTGCGCCCGATGACTGATCCGGAACCTCGACTGGCCGCACTGGTGGACGACCTGCCCGTGGCCGTCTGGCAGGGGGACGCGCAAAACCGCACGGTCACCTACGTGTCGGGCACGGTCGAGCGGTTGCTCGGCCACCCGGCGCGGGCCTGGAGCGAGGACCCCGGGTTCTGGGTGGAGATCACCCATCCCGATGACCGCACGCAGAGCGTGGAGCGGCGGTGGGGCTCGGCCGGCGACTACGAGTCGGTCTACCGGGTGCGCACGGCCGAGGGCGGGCTCGTGTGGTTGCTGGAGAAGACGCGGGTGCGAGGTGCGCTGCGCAGCGGTGTGCTCATCGACGTGACGGCTCCGCAGGCGGCGGCGCAGCGGCAGCAGTTCCTGGAGGAGCTCGACCGCGAGTCGCAACGGCTCGACGACGCCGAGGACCTGATGGCGCTCGCGACCAGGATGCTCGGCGAGCACATGGGTGTCGACCGGTGCGCGTACGCGCGCACGGAGGCCGACGAGAACCACTTCGTCATGAGCGGCGACCACGCCACCGGGTTGCCGCCGTTGCCCGGCCGGTTCGCGATGCGGGAGTTCGGCGAGGGTGCGCTGGTGGCGATGCGCGCCGGTGAGCCGTGGGTGGTGGACGACGCGCTCAACGACCCGCGACTCGGTCCCGGCGACCTGGCCGCCTACCGGGTGACCGGGATCCGCGCGGTGATCTGCCTGCCGTTGTTGCGCGGCGGGCGGTTCGTGGCGGCGATGGCCGTGCACCAGGCGAGCGTGCGGCACTGGACGCGCGAGGAGATCGACCTGGTGTCGGTCGTGGTGAACCGCTGCTGGGAGTCGATGCAACGCACGCACGCCGACCGGGCGTTGCGCGACAGCGAGCAGCGGCACCGGCGGCTCGTGGAACGCGCGACCGACGCGATCTGGTTGCTGGACCTGGAGATGCGGTTCGTCTCGGTCAACCCGGCGACGAGCCACCTGCTCGGCTACGGCGCTGACGAGCTGCTCGGCACCGCGATCACCGACCTGCTCGTGGACGGGCTGCCGGGAGACCTCGCCGGCTCCGAGGTGGTCACGATGCGCCACGCCGACGGCAGCACGGTCGCGCTGGAGCTGAGCATCCAGTCCACGCCGACGGGACTGCAGGCCATCGGCAGGGACGTCACCGAACGCCAGCGCGCCGAGGCCGCCCGTGAACTGCTGCTGCAGCGCGAACACGCGATCGCCGCGGCGCTGCAGGAGAGCCTGCTGCCACGCGAGCTCCCGCTGCTCCCCCGGCTCGCGACCGCGGCCAGGTACCTGCCGGCCACCCGGCACACCCAGATCGGCGGCGACTGGTACGAGGTCGTGCCGCTCGGCGAGACCCGCGTCGGCCTGACGGTGGGCGACGTCGTCGGCAAGGGACCGGCCGCCGCCGCGGTCATGGGCCAGCTGCGCAGCGCGCTGACCGGGTACCTGCTCGACGGCCACTCCCCCGCGGAGTCGTTGCGGCGCCTGGACGTCTTCGCGACCCGCGTGAACGGCGCGGCGGGCAGCACCTGTGCGTGCATCGTCTTCGACTGGCAGGCCGGCGAGCTGTGCTGGGCCTCGGCCGGCCACCCGCCACCCGTCGTCGTGGACGGCACCGGGGCGAGGCCGCTCGCCGAGAAGCTCGGCGCGGTGCTCGGCGTCGGGCCGCGCCCGCCCCGCAGCACACCGCGCTGCGCCGGGTGCGACGGTCGTGCTCTACACCGACGGGCTGGTCGAACGCCGCGGCGAGGTGCTCGACGAAGGCATCCGCCGGCTCACCACCGCGGTGGGTGCCGCGGCCGGCCTCGCTCCGGCGGCACTGGTGCAGCGGATCATCGACGCGGTGCTGGCGGACGGCCAGTCCGACGACGTCGCCCTCGTCGTCGCCCGGCACCTGCCCGCCCCGCTGCACCTGCACGTGCCCGCCGACGCGCGGAAGCTGGCCGCGCTGCGCCGACAGGCCACCAGCTGGGCCGAGACCGCCGGGCTCTCCGAGGACGCCGTCTACGACCTCGAACTGGCGATCGGCGAGGCGGCCGCGAACGTCGTCGACCACGCCTACCCGGCCGGTGAAGGGGCGTTCGACACGGCACTGGAGTCCACCGGCCGCGGGGTGCGGGTCACGGTGGCCGACCAGGGCCGCTGGCGCCCTCAGCCGGAGGACAAGGGCTACCGCGGACGCGGGCTCGCGATGATCCGCATGCTCAGCGACGACGTCGACCTCGAGGCGGGCGACGAGGGCACGACGATCCGCTTCCACGTCCCCGCCGAACAGGAGCGGGGACCGGCCACCACACCGGAGCCGGCACCGGCGGCACCCCCGGCGGCACCGGCGCCCACGTCCGGCCTGACCGACGACACCGACGACCGCGTCCAGCGGATCTTCCTCACCGGCGACCTCGACATCGCCACCGTCGAGGACCTCCGCGCCCCGTTGCTCGCACGGGTCGACACCGCCGACGACCGCCCCGTCGAGCTCGACCTCACCGGCCTGGCCTACCTGAGCAGCTCCGGCGTCGCGTTGTTGTTGCACGCCAAGGCGAGCGCGCACGAACGCGGACGCGACCTGACTCTGACGGCCCGCACCGGCAGCGCACCGGCACGCATTCTCGACCTCTCCGGCCTGGACCACGTCACCCGGAACCAGAACCGGCCCTGAGTCCTGAGAACGGACCGGTGACCGGTCAGCCCCCGCTGCAGTCCACCAGCGCGAACACGGTCTTGCCGCTGCCGTCGCGCGACCGGCAGCCCCAGTCGCGCGAGAGCTTGTCCACCACCACGATGCCCCGGCCGCGGTGCTCACCCAGGCGGGAGCGGCCGTACACCGGCTCGACCGGCGACTCGTCGTCCACCTCGATGGTCACCGCGCAGGGGTCGACGTGGTGCAGGATCCGCAGCCGGCCGCTGCCGGGCGTGTGGTCCAGGACGTTGGTGACGAGCTCGGTCACCACAAGCTGCACGTCGTACAGGTGGTCCTCGCCGAGCTCGTGCAGGGCGGTGGTGAGGTCGCGCCGCAACGCCGACATCGCCATGCCCCGCTGCACGGCCAGGTCCAGGACGAGGGCGGTCACGGCAGCCTCCGCAACAGCAGCAGGGCGATGTCGTCCTGCTTGCCCTGGCCCAGCTCGGCCAGCAGGCGGTCGGCGAGCTCGTCCATGTCGGCGGTGTGCGACACGGCGGCGCGCAGCTTCTCCATGCCCTCGTCCAGGTCCACGCCGGGGCGTTCGACGAGGCCGTCGGTCGTCAGCAGCACGGTGGTGTCGCGCGGCAACGGCAGCTCGGTGGCCTCCGGTCGCGCCAGGTTGATGCCCAGCAACGGTCCCTTCACGTTCGCGTACGCGGCGCCGGAGGCGTCGATGATGAGCGGTGGCACGTGCCCGGCGTTCGCGACGGACATCGTGCCCGCCGCCAGGTCGACCTCCAGCAGGCACATCGTGGTGAGACCGCCGGACGGGTGGAAGCGCTCCAGCAGGGTGTCGACCCGGCGCAGGATCTCGGCCGACCGGTGGCCCTCGACGGCGTAGGCGCGGAACGTGTGCCGCACCTCGGCCATCACCGTCGCCGCCTGGATCGAGTGGCCGCACACGTCGCCGATCGCGATCAGCATCCGGCCGTCCAGCTCGATCACGTCGTAGAAGTCGCCGCCGATCTCGGCGTTGCTCGACGCCGGCACGTACCTGGCCGTCATCGGCAGCTCCGGGTGGTGCGGCAGGGTGCGGGGCAACAGGCTGCGCTGCAGGGTGAGCGCGAGCGAGTGCTCCTCGGCGAACGTGTGCAGGCCTTCCGCCGCCAGCGCGGTCGCCTGCGCGAGCTGCCGCAGCAGGTTCTGGTCGTCGTCGTCCGCGGCGGACTCCGGTGCGACCGCGATGCAGATCGGCGGCCGGCGCGGCTTGGTCCGTGCCAGCGCGATGACCACCGGATCCCGTTGCCACGGCACCGTTTGCGCCTCCACCACCGTGACGCCGACCCCGACGCCGGGACTGACCGCCGCCATCCACTGCTCGACGCCGGCGGGCCGGGGCCGGGTGTCCGGCTGATCGCGCCCGCCGCGGTGCAGAGCGCACCGGACGGGCGCTGAGCACGGCCGCACCGTCGAGCACCTCCGCACGATCGCGGCGCCTCGGCCAGCGCGTCGAACGTCATCGCCGCGTTGATCGCGAACGTGGCCGTGGTCAGCCGGGTGAGCCGGGCGGCGAGGTGCTCGGCCAGCGCGCGGGCCCGGTGGTAGCGCAGCGCCGCCTCGACGTTCGCCAGCAGCTCACCGGGGTACGACGGTGTGGCCGCTGCGGCGCAACCAGCTGCACGCGATGAACCGGCTCGCTTCCAGGTCGTCGACCACGAGGACCCTGGCCGGTCCACCGCCCATCGCTGTCGGGTTCATCGGCGTTCCGTTCTGCGCGCGGTGAGCTGGGCGTCCCTGACCGCCCTGCCGACCGTTTCCGGGGAGATCCTGGCCTCGTGCAGCATCGCCGCGCCGAGGCCGTGCACGCTGCGGGCGAGCCCGCCGGGGTCGTCGCCGGCCACGATCACGACCGGCACGTTCCGGAGCTCCGGGTCCAGCCGCAGCACCGACAGCACCGCGCTGCCGCTCATCAGCGGGGCGCTCGCGTTCACCAGCACGAGGTCCGGCTGCCTGCTCTTGGCGAGGTTCAGCGCGGAGCGGCCGTCCGCGGTCTCGACGACCTCGGTCGCGAGGCCCGCCAGCGCGTCCCGCAGCTGCCGGCGGCCCTCCTCGTCGCCGTCCGCGATCAGCGCGCACGCGACGGGAGCGGGCTGCACGAGCTCGTCCGCGGCGGTCGGCAGGGTCAGCACCACCTCGGTGCCGACGCCGGGAGTGCTGCTCAAGGTCAGGGTTCCATCGAGGATCTCGGCGAGCTTGCGCGCGTAGGACAGGCCCAGGCCGGTGCCGCTCGCACCGGCTTGCAAGGCGTTCGGCACCTGGTAGAACTCCTCGAACACCTTGGGCTGCTCGTCGGGCGGGATGCCGATGCCGGTGTCGGTGACGGCGAACCGGATCTCGTCGGGTCCTGGTCCCGCCTCGGCGGTGAAGCGGATCTCACCGCGCGCGGTGAACTTGACCGCGTTCGACAGCACGTTGCGCAGGATCCGCACGAGCATCGTCTCGTCGGTGACCAGCGGCGGCAGCTCCTCCACGGGGTCCACGACCAGCTCCACGTCGCCGGAGCGCAGCATCGGCCGGACCGCCGAGCGCAGCTGGGTGAGCACGTAGTCGAGCGCGACCGGCGCCATCCGCGGCTGCAGGCTGCCCGACTCGGCCTTGGCGGTGTCGAGCAGCTCGTTGACGAGCGCCAGCAACGTCGCCGCCGACTCGTTGATCAGGTCGACGTGGTGGCGCTGGTCGTCGGTCATCGGGTCGCCGCCGGGTGCGTTGAGCAGCCGGGTCAGGCCGACGACGGAGTTGATCGGCGCGCGCAGCTCGTGGCTGATGTTGGACCAGAACCGGATGCGCGCGGCGGCCGCGTCCCGCAGCTCGGCCGACTTCGCGTCGAGCTCGGCGTAGAGGGCGACCACGCCCTGGTTGGTCTGCTCCAGCTCGTCGGACAGCTCCTGGTACAGCGCCACGACGCCGCGGTTGGTCTCCTCCAGCTCCGCGTTGAGCCGCTCGAGCTCCTTGCCTTTGGTCTCCAGGTTCTCGAGCGTGTCCAGCAGCTCCTGGTTCTGCGCGCGCAGCTCGTCCAGTGCGCTGGTGCCGGTGCTCTCGCGCAGGCCGCGCAGCAGGTCCTCGTCGACGCTGACGGCGTGGTGCACGTTCTTCAGGAGCGTCACGCCGGTGGCGGTGACCAGCAGCTCGTCCATCAACCTGCGGGCGGTGTCCCAGCCGGGGCCGGAGCCCGTCACCGCGCCCGCCGGCCAGGTCAGCTCCACCAGCAGCGCCGCGCCCGGCCCGCGGCGCAGCCGGAAGACCGCGGTCGTGCCCACCCCCTGGCGCACCAGCTCCCTGCCGACGTCGCTCAGCGCCGTCGCCATCCGGATCTGGTTCTGCCCGTCGAGCCCGACGGCGGCCGCGACCTCGCGGCCGCGCTGACGGAGCGGGAACACGTCCCGCTCGTCGCCGACCACCAGGCGCAGCAGCTCGGTCGTGGTCATGTCGGTCTGGCCACGAGTACGCACGCGTCGTCCTTGCGCACGCCGGCCTCGCGCAAGAGGGTCGCGGCGATCAGGACCGGTGGGTCGACCACGAGGTCGCTGCCGTGGTCGGGCCCCCAGCGCTCGGTCAGGCCGTCGGAGTGCAACACGACCACGGCCCGGTCCGGCAGCGCGTAGTCGAACGCCCTGATCGTGCGGGCCTGGTGCCCGGCCACGCCGGGCACCGAGATCATGCCCTGCTTGCGGTCGCCGGTGACCACGGCCGCACCGATGTTGCCCAGCCCGCAGAACCGCACCGTGCGCGCGACGAGGTCGACGTCGGCGACCGCCACCGCGCCACCGCGGGTGCCGCGCAGTGCCGCGTGCAGGCGCTTGACCACCTCTTCGGCCGGCAGGGCGGGCAGGTCGTGGAAGACGCGCACCGCCGTGTCGGACGCGGCCGCCGCCAGCGGCCCGTGCCCGGAGCCGTCGCACATCATCAGGACCAGCCGGTCCCCGCGCCGGCACACCGCGTAGGCGTCGCCGCACACGTCCTCGCCGTTGAAAGGTCTCGTGACCCCGGCCGCGCTCTCCTCACCCCACTCGGGTGCCCAGTCGGTGGTGGGGGCGAACCGGGCGGCGAGCGCGGTGCCCATGCCGAGCCGTGAGGTCATCGCGCAGCTGGTGGCGAGCCTCGCGACCGCGCCGAGGCCGACGCCGAGCGTGCCGGTGGTGGACTGCCCGTCCTGCCACGCCAGCGCCAGGTCGCCGATGCCGGGCCCGCGGTCGATCGCCACGACCTCCACGGCCGCGTCCCGCTCGCCGCGCACCGAGCGGACCACCACGACGCCTTGCCGGGCGTGCTTGTGCAGGTTGGACCCGATCTCGGTGACCGCGAGCCCCACCTCGGCCGTGCGGGTCGCACCGAAGCCCAGCCGTTCGGCCAGCGCCGTGGCCGTCCGCCTGGCCCTCCCGACGTGGGCGGTCTCCTCGACCGGCAGCCAGGCCTCGTCGCGCACCAGCGGCAGGCACGTCGCCGTGGTCATCTCTTCCACTTGACCACCGTCACGACCGTGCCGCGGCCGACCTCGGTGTCGAGGTCGAACTGGTCGACCAGCCGCTTGGCGCCGCTCAGTCCGAGGCCGAGACCGCTGCCGCTGCTCCAGCCGTCGGCCAGGGCGAGCGTGAGGTCCGGGATGCCGGGTCCCTCGTCGTGGAACGACGCGCGCACGCCGGCCCTGCGGCCGTCGCTCACCTCCTCGACCCTGGCGAAGCCACCGCCGCCGTAGATGAGCGTGTTGCGCGCGAGCTCGCTGGCCGCCGTGACCAGCTTGGTCTGGTCGACCAGTGAAAGCTTTGTCTGCTGTGCATAGGTGCGCACGAGCTGACGCACGCGCACCACGTCGTCGTCACCGCTGATGGCGACCTCTTCCGGCCCTCCGGACCGGGGCTGCATCAGGCGTCCCGCGCGAGCTCGTCGGAGTGCCCGGGCACACCACGGCGCTGCCGGCCGAGCTCGTCCAGGATCTTCATGCCGCGCTCGAGGTCGAGCGCGGTGCGCACCCCGCCCAGCGTGAGGCCCAGCTCCACCAGCGTGATCGCGACGGCCGGGCGCATGCCGACCACGACGGTGTCGGCGTCGAACAGCCGGGAGATCGACGCGATCGTGGCGAACATCCGCCCGATGAACGAGTCGACGATCTCGACCGCGGAGATGTCGATGACCACGCCGTGGGCACCGGTCGCGCTGATCTTCTCCGCCAGGTCCTCCTGCAGCGCGAGCACGCTCTGGTCCTGCAGGTCGATCTGGATGGAGACCAGCAGCACGCCGCCGATCTTCAGGATGGGAACGCGCTCCATCAGCGGACCTCGCGGCGCACGACGTCCACGCCGTCGCGGCGCAGCGCGTGCCGCAGGGCGTCGGCCAGCGAGGCCTTGGTCACGATGTCGCCGAACTCGATGCCCAGCGCCACGATCGTCTGCGCGATCTGCGGGCGGATGCCCGACACGATGCACTCCGCGCCCATCAGCCGGGCGGCGACCACGGTCTTGAGCAGGTGCTGCGCGACCTGGGTGTCGACGGCGAACACACCGGTGATGTCGATGATCGCGTGCTCGGACCCGGTCTCCACCAGCATCTCGAGCAGCTTCTCCATCACGACCTGGGTGCGCGCGGAGTCCAGCGTGCCCACCAGCGGCACCGCCAGCACGCCCTCCCAGATCTTCACGACCGGCGTGGTCAGCTCGAGCAGCTGCTCGGACTGCTCGCGGATGATCTCCTCGCGCACCCGCGCGTACGACTCGAAGGTCAGCAGCCCGAGCGCGTCGAGCAACCCGGAGAACTCCACGACCTGCCGGAACAACCGCGGGTCGTCGTCGTTCTCGGTGAGGGCGAAGACCTCGCGCTTGAGGGAGAACACGCTCGACGCGGTCTCCGTGGGCGTGAAGCCCGCGCGCACCCTGGACCGCGAGTACTCCTCCAGCTGCGCCCGGATCTCGGCGAGCTCCGGCCCGTTGACGTCCCGGCCGTCGTTGCCCACGAGCGGCAGCAGCGCCGTGAAGAACTCGCGGAAGTCGGTCTCCAGCTCGGCCTTGGTCGACCGTCCTCGCAGCAGGGCAGCCACCGCGTCCACCCACCTGGCGATCAGGGGGTCGGCGTTGGTCCGCAACAGCTCGGTCAAGCGCTGGGCGTGCCCTGCGTCTGCAGTCACTCATGCCTCCTCAGGCGGTTCACGACCCAGCAGACACTAGCCGTGGGCGCGCCGGAACACTCAGGTGGTTGCCGCGTTTAGCGAGCGCGTCCCGGAGGTACGTCCACCCTGCGCAACATGAGACACAGAGAGGCACCCCTTGGTCATCGGCGGCGACCCTCCTGATACCCCGCACGTGCTGGAGCTGAACAGTGATGTCGCCGACATCGCTGAAGTCCGCCGTTGGGCCCGGTCCGCACTTCCCGAGCTGCACGAGGACGACCTCATGGACGTCCAGCTGGTCGTGACGGAGCTCGTCTCGAACGTCTACGACCACGGCCGCTTCCCCGCCAGGCTGGAGCTGGCCGGCACCGGCCGGCCGGACGGGGTGACGGTCATGGTGGAGGACGCCTCGCCCACTCTGCCGAAGCTCCGTCCGTCCTCGCCCGACTCGGTGCGGGGCCGCGGCCTGGTGCTGGTGGACCAGCTGTCGGAGAAGTGGGGCGTGACACCGCGCACGACGGGCAAGGCGGTGTGGGCGGTCGTGCCGTGCACGGAGTCGGCCTGAAGCTCCCCGTCACGTCCCGGCGCTGAGCGTCACGTCCGTCAGCGGCGCGCTGATGCAGGTCAGGATGCGGCCCTCCGCCCCCTGCTGATCGTTCAGGCAGTTCGGTCGCTGCTGCGACACCTCGCCCTGGAGGAGTGTCACCACGCACTCGCCACAGCTGCCGACCGTGCACGAGTACGGCATCGGCAGACCGGCCGCGAGCGCGGCGTCGAGCAGCGTCTGACCGGGTTCGACGACCGCGGTGCCGAGGCCCTCGACGACCATGCGCTGCGGCGTGGCCGACGTGCGGGCCGCGGCGGGTCCGCTGGTGTAGCGCTCCAGGTGCACGTGATCGGCCGGGACGTCGAGGGCCTGGCGCACCGTGTCCATGAACGCCTCCGGGCCGCACAGGTAGAACCGCGCGCCGGGCGCCGGCGCCAGCCCGGTGACCCACCTCCGCACCCCGGCGACGTCGAGCCGGCCGTCGCGGGAGGTCAGCACGTGCGTGACGGAGAACCGGCCGGGATGCCGGCGCGCCAGCTCGGCGAGCTCGGCGCCGAAGATCGTGTCCTCGGCGGTCCGGTCGCAGTGCAGCAGGGCGATCCGGTGCCCCGCCGGATCGGCCAGCGCGGTGCGGATCATGCTCATCACCGGCGTGATGCCGCTGCCGGCCGCGACCAGCACCGCCTCATGACCCGGCGTGGCGTGGAAGGCCCCGGACGGGCCGCGCACGAACAGCCGGTCGCCGACGGCCAGGTCGCGGTGGACGTGCGAGGAGAACTGGCCGCCCTCGGCGTGCTTCACCGTCAGCTCCAGCCGCGCCGACCCCGGCACGGACGACGCCGAGTAGGGCCTGCGCACCTGGACGCCGCCGATGTCGGCGACCAGCGTGAAGAACTGGCCCGGCCGGAAGTCGAACGGCCTGCCGTCCTCCAGCACGACCGTGACCGCGCTCGCCGTCTCCCTGCGCACCTCGACGACCCGGACCTCGCGCAACGGGTCCGGCGCCGCCTCGGCCGGGCGCGCCGGGGCGACCTCGTACCCCTCCTGGCGCAGGCCGGAGCGGTAGGCCAGGTCCATCACCGCCCGCAGCCACCCGGCGGGGACGAGACCGGCGGCCTTGAGCAGCAGCCGGCGCGGGCGGCTCGCGGTGTTCGCGGCGAGGTGCCTGCTCGCGATCGCCATCAGGTCCGGCACGCCGGTCGGCGCACCGGCGCGACCTCGTTCGGTCAGCAGTGCGGCGGTGGCACCCCGCGCAGCGACAACGGTTCCAGCACAACGGGATCCACGGTGATGGTGGCCCGGCCGCGGACGTGCAGCACGCCGTTGCGCCCCGGGACGAGCGCGGCGAACGAGACGCGGTCGTCGGCCAGGAGGTTGTGCAGGGTGTCGGCGCGCTTGTTGCCCTTGCGGTCCGCGATCACGAGCGTGCGGCCGTCCAGGACGCGCGCGACGGGGCCGGACTCGCCGCGCGGACTGGTGTCGCCGCCCCCTTGTGAGTCCCAGGTGGACAGTGCCAGGAACGGTGCGGTGGCGAGGAAGCCGGCCACGCCGGGCGCGGCGAGCGGGCCGTCGGTGACCTCGGGCGCGCCGGGCGAACCGTCCTCGCTACGCACGGCCGTTGAGCCGCCGTCGCCAGGCGTGGCCGTTGAGCCGTTGTCGCCGAGCACGGCACGCGAGCCGCCGGTGCCGGGTGTGGCCAAAGCGGGCCCCTGCCACAGCCCGGACCTCAGCACGGCCTGCGCGCAGTGCACGTACACCTGCTCGACGTCGAACACGACCTCACCGCTGCCGGTCGCGGACCCGTTGACCCGCAACGTCTCCCCCACTCCCGGCAGCAGGAAGACCAGCGACGCCGGCCCGGCCGCCGAACCGGGTTCGCCGAGCCGGAAGGAGATCCGCCGCGCCGACCGCACCCGTGCGAACCCCGCCCTGCCGCCGACGAACGTCGTCCGGCTGACCCCGTCCGCGTCCCGGAACCCGAACCCCGCGACCGGGCTGTGCTCCAACACCCGCAGACACCCCTCGTCGAGCGCGCCGAGCTCCTTCAACATGATCATCGACGCGGGCCGCCCGACCACGGCCTCCACCTCCTCCACGGTGGCCAGCCGATGCGTGTTGTTGATCATGAAGGGTTTGTTTTCCCAGCTCATGACACTATTGTGAGTCTTTGCTCAGCTCTTGGGTACTCGCTTTTGGAAGGACCGCCGTGCCGTCACCCGACCACCGCCTCGCCCCACGTCGCACGCCTCGGCAGGTCCGCGCCGAGCTCACCCGCGACCGCATCCTCACCGCGGCTGCTCACGTTTTCGCCGAGCACGGGTACGCCGCCGGCACCACCAACCGCATCGCCGAGCACGCCCGCGTCTCGATCGGCTCGCTGTACCAGTACTTCCCGAACAAGGACGCGGTGCTGGCCGCACTGCTGGTGCGGCACGTCGACCGCGGCGCCTGGCACCAAGCGGACCACCTCGACCTCGCACCGGGCAGCCTGGAGACCACCGTGCGGGCGCTGGTCCGTGACGCGATCGACAACCACGACGAGGACCCGCGGCTGCTGCGGATCATGATCCAGGAGGCCCAGCACTCACCCGAGCTGGCCGAGGCCGTCGCCCGGCACGGCGAGCACCGCGTCGCCCAGGTCCGCGACCTGTTCGCCCGTCACCCGGACGTCCGCGTCGCGGACCTCGACACGGCGGCCGAGCTGATCGTGTTCACGGTGGAGGTGAACACGCACCGGCTGATGGCGTTCCCGCAGGGCACCACGGTGGAGAGGTTCGAGAACGAGCTCGTCGGGATGATGACCCGCTATCTGCGCGGGTGAGGCGTCAGGTCACCTCGGTCCTCGACGGGTCGATGCCGCGCAGCCGCAGGTACGCGAGCAGCGGCTGGGAGTGGCTGTGCAGGTTGGCGACCGGGTAGGCCTGCATCGCGACCCCGTTGCCCGGCAACGCCCACGTCTCGCCGGGCCGGTCGCTGCCGGGCGGGAGGTAGCAGTCGGGGCCGGACAGCGTGCCCGACCAGATGTCCGGGTAGGCGGCCGTGTGCGCGTGCAGGGTCATGCGCCGCCACTCGTCCCACGCGAGGTCCTGGTCGTAGCGGGAGGCGGCCCAGACCAGGGTCATGGTGACCGCGAACCACACCTGCCCGTCGCCGGGCCACCGGTGCCGCGCGCCGAGCGGTGAGCCCGCGCGGCACGTCTCGTCGATCGTGGCCAGCAACGCACGTGCCTGCTCGTCGGTGGCCGCGCCGCACAAGATCGCCCACGGCTGGACCTCGAGCCACAGGTCGTTCTCCCCGACCGGGTGGCCGCCGGGGGCGTGCGCGCGGCGGAACCACCGGCCGTTCCACTCGCCGGCGACCCGTCGTCTGAGGTCGGCGGCGAGCTGCCGGGCTTCCTGGGCGGTGTCCTCGTCGTCGAGGTCGGCGGCGAGGCCGGCGTAGAGCGGGAGGACCCAGGCGGCCATGGCGGAGTTGAGCACGGACTCGCCGCGTTCGACCATCAGGTCGCGGTCCACGCCGGACTCCTTGACGGCGAGGTCGTTCCAGTCGGCGTTGAGGATGCGGACGTGTCCGTTCTCGCCCAGGCCGATCACGTCCGTGAAGAACCGGAACTGCCGCCGCAGGTGTTCCCGCAGCGGCACCGGGTCGGTCCGGTGGGCCGGGTGGTAGGGCGCCGGTCTGGTGAACGCCTCGAGGTCGCCGGTCGCGGCGGCGTACTCGGCGGCGAGCCAGAGGGCCCAGAGGTTGCTGTCGGAAGGGCGGAAGAGCTGTGTCCACGGCTGTTTGCGGCCGTCGAGGGCGTAGGGCAGGTCGCCGTCGGGGCTGCCCCAGGCGCAGGTGTTGCGCAGGACCGAGAGCGCGAGGTCGGGTTCGAGGTGCACGAGCGGGAGCGCGTGCTGCAACGGGTCCCTGGCGGCGCCGTTGAAGCCGTGGCGGAAGGAGTAGGCGGAGCCCTGGTCGAGGGTGTGGCCGCCGAGTACGCCGTCGGTGCAGGCGGCGCCGGTGAGGAGGGCGGTGTGCCAGGGGATCTCGATGGCCGCTTCGGGGGCGCGGGCGACGTCAGCGGCCGGGAGGCGGGTGCGCAGGGCGGTCAGGCTGGCGGAGTGGAGAGCGGAGGGGTCGATCTGGTCGACGATGTCGAGGCCGAAGCGGAACCACGTCGTCCGCGTCGCTCCCGGCGGCACCTCCAGCGCGACCTCCACCCGCAGCACCCCGGCCGTGGTCGCCACGCGGTCGCCGCCGCACTCCTCCAGCACCACCACCGGCGGGTCCGGCACCGCGGTGTCCCGCGCCGGCCCGAACTCCAGGTCCACCAGCCGCGGCCGCACCTCCCACTCCTCGCTCAGCGCGCGCCGCACGACCTCGTCGCCCCGGTTGGTCACCTCGATCCCCACCAGCACCCACGGCACCTCACCCTCCGGGCACAGGACCGTGCGTCGCAGCTCCACCTCCGCGTCCGCCACCGTCGTCCGGCAGAACGTCGGGCCGAACAGCTTCACCGGAGCCGCATCCGTCGCCAGCTCGCCGAACCGGCCGACGCCGGTCCGTTCGGCGAGCCACCGGCAGCCGAGGTGTTCGTCCCACACGCCGGTGCGCCCGTCGCTGTCGGCGACCAGGGTGATGCGGCGGTTGCCGAGGTGCACGACGTGCCGGGTCGTGGGTGGGTCGATGATCGGGTTCCACGGCCGGGGGCCCGCCCGGTAGGAGAACGCGGGCAGGCCCTCGGCGGTGGTCCAGTGTCCGAACGCGCTCACCGCACCAGCGTCGCGGCGGGTGCGGTGAGCGGGCTAGCGCCGATCAGCGCCAAAACGAGCGGCGTCGTTCCTGGGCGCCCTGTCCGAACTCCCGCAACAGCTGCAGGGCGCGCGACCACAGGTGGTCCACGTCGCCGCCCGCGGCGAGCTCGTCGAGCAGGCGGTGCAACGGTTCGTACGCCGCTCCCCGCCTGCCGGCGACGAGCGTGGTGATCCGGCTCGCCAGGTCGGCGAGCAGGTCGCGGCGCTCCCACTCCGGGCGTCCCGCGTCCTGTTCCAGGCGCTGGACCTCCAGTGCGGCGATCTCGCGCAGCTCGGTCGTGTCGTCCGCCGGGGGCTTGGGCGCCGACCGTGCGATGCCGTCGAGCGTCGCCGAGATCCGCGACCGGCCTCGGGTGCGTCCCGCCGAGCCCGGCGGTACGGGTGCGGGCGGCACCGGAGCACCGGACACGGGCGGTGGCACTGGTGCACCGGACGCGGGCGACGGCATCGGTGCACCGGGTGCGGCGGAGGCACGGGCGCCGGTGCGGGCGGCGGCATCGAGGGCATCGGCGCGCCGGCCACCGGGAAGGCGGGGGCGGCGAAGCTCATCGCTCCGGCCGCTCCTCCGTATCCACGGGCCATCAGCGGCTTCGGCGGCGCCGCCAGGTCCCAGCCCGCCGGGTACTCGACCGGTTGGACCACCCTGTGCACCTTGCCGTCGGTCACGACCTCCTGGTCGACGGCCACGAACGCGGTGAACCGGCACAGCACGCCGAACCGCAGCGAGGTCCGCACGATGTCGGCCTCCACCGCGCGGTCGCCGATCGCGTACCGGTCCTCCAGGTCACGCAGCGCGGCGCGGGCCCACTGCGCCGTGACCGCGGACTCGGTGTGCTCCAGCACCGCGACCGTCTCCTCCCACGCGGCACCCTCGCGGGTCCGGCCGCGCACGGTGAACGACTCCGGCGCCGGCCCGCTGTACCGGCCGAACACCACCAGCGGCACGCCGGGGTAGATCGCGGTCGGCGGCTTCGGCAGGTCGGACGACGGCGTCACCTCGACGTCGGTGACCACAGGGGCGCCGATGCGGCGCTGGATGTGCGTCATCGCCTCGTCCAGCCGGTCCTCGCTCTCGACGAGCTCGCACCGGCCGGCACCGCGCGCGGCCAGCCGGCCGAGGAAACCCGCGTTGACGGCCGAGTCGATGCCGACGGCGTGCACCCGTGTGCGGTTGAGGACCGGTGCGATGTCGCGCAGCAGCTGGTCCTCGTTGCCGACCTGCCCGTCGGTGACCATGACCAGCACCGGGTCGCGGTCGCCGGTCACGTCGGCGAGCAGCGCCAGCCCGCTGCGCAACGGTTCGAACATCTCCGTTCCACCGCGCGCCTGCACCTTCGCCAGGTGCTCGACCGCGCGGAACCGGTGGCGGTCGGTGCCCGTGACGAGCCCGGTGCCGAGCTCGGCGGGGTGCTCCACCCGGTCGTCGAAGGTCAGCACGGCGAACCTGTCGTCCGCGGTCAGCGTGTCCACGATCCTGGCCGCCGCCCGCCGGGCCGCGACCATCTTCCAGCCCGACATGCTGCCGGACCGGTCGAGCAGCAGCACCACGTCCCGCGGCCGCACCGGCGCCTCGGTCTCCGGCGGCAGCACCGTGAGCTGGAAGGTGCCGCCCTTGGAGTCGGCGTCGGGCACGCACACGACCGCGGAACTGCCGCCCGCGTAGGCGAGGCGCAGCACGAAGTCGCGGTCCACCCGCTCTCCCGGCACGACCGACACCGAGTTGCCCTCGGTCGTCACGGCGTGCAGGCTCGACCGCACCTCACCGAGCTCCAGCCCGGCCGGGTCGACCCGCACGGTGATGCCGAGCCGCACGGGGTTCGGGAAACCGGGCAGCAACACCGGCGGCGTGATCCGCGAGGCGTCCGGCACGAGGTCGGTGTCCTGCGCGTACCCGTCCCCGACCGCCGGCCCCTCGAGCGGTGTCCCCGGCACGTACCGCGGCGCCACCACGAGCGGGAACCGGAACGTCGCCGCCCCGTCCTCGAACACCAGCGGCCCCACCACGCTCAGCTCGACGGTGATGTGCTCGCCGGCCGGGATGTTGCCGACCCGCATGGTGAACACGTCCGGCCGTTCTTCCTCCACGATGGACGCTCTTCGCCCCGACGCGATCGCCTCGTCGTAGGCCTGCCGCGCCTGCCCGCGTTCCTGCAGCTCGGCCTCGACCGTGCGATCACCGGCGGTCATCTTCATGCCGGTGACAGCGGCCCGGTCGGGCAACGGGAACACATAGGTGGCTTCAAGAGCGGTGTCGTGCGTGTTCACGAACCCGGCCGTCACGGTGGTCCGGCCGACCAGCCCGGTGACGGTCGCCCGCACGTCCAGGCTCTCCAGCGGCAGGTTGCCCCGCTCGGTGCGCAGCGCACCGACACCCGCGTCCTCGGTCGTCCGGCCGATGCGGTCCCCCTCGGCGGGCTTCATCGGGGCGACGGAGATGGTCATGGCGTTTCCCTTTCGTTGACGAGCAGGCCGCGCGCGGCGAGCAGGTCGAGCAGCGGGGCGGCGGCGGCCGCGATGTCGGCGAGGTCGGTGGCGGTGGGCGAGCCGGGGGTGAGGAGGACGGCGCCGTGGCCGAGCGCGACGCCGGTGAGCAGCGTGGCCGGGCGGGCGGCGGACGGCGGTGCGGGCGGGCGGTGGCGTTGGCGGAACGGTGGGCACGGGCGGGACAGCCGGCGCTGCCGAGCCGGCCGTGGTGCGCGAGGCGGGTGGGGCGGCGGGCGGGGTGCAGGTGGAACTCCAGGCTCGGGTGGAGCAGCGGGTTCGGCCCAGAAGCGCGGCCGCACCGCCTCCCGCGCCGGAGCAGGTTCCGGCACCGGGTCCCCCAGGTCCAGCAGCCCCTCCGGCACACGGGCCAGCGCCGCCAGCGCCTGATCGGTCGCGCCCGCGAGCTCGGCCTGGATGTCGGCCAGCGTCCTCCCCTCCGCCTGCAGTCTCTTCAGCGCCACCAGCTGGAGCAGGTGGCGCCGCTCGTACAAAGCCGTTCGGCCGCGCATCGCCGAGGGCCGGTCCACCAGCCCCGTCGTCGCGTACCAGCGGACGGCGCGGCGGTCGGGCACGTCGCGCACCCGGCCGTTGGGTGCGCCGGGGTACTCCGCGGCCAAGGCGGCGGAGACACGTTCCAGCAACTCGTCGAGCGTCCACACACGAAGATAGTGACACTGTCACGATGACAGTGTCAACGCGAAAACCTGATGATGTTCACGCCCCGTAGCCGGGTAGGGTTCCCGCGTCGCGTGCCCCCTGCACATCGCGCAACGGACGGAGATCCCCAGTGAGCACGGACGAGGTCGGCCTCGCCACCGACCACGAGGCCGAGTTGGACCGGCTCAGGACCAAGAAGGAGCAGATCCTCTACGCGCTGGACCACATGCCGCGCGGCAGCTCGGTGGAGGACGTCCGCCGCTGGCTCAGCAAGAAGGGCCAGCAGGTGCCGGCCAGGTCGTACGCCGCGCCGATCGTGAACGACTGGCGCGCCCGCAACGGGATCACCGACACCAGCGGCCACATCCCGTTGACGCCGGAGCTGATCGCGAAGCTGGAAGAGGCGGAAGCCGCGGCCCTCGCCGACACGTTCGCACCCGCCGAACCCGATCCCGGACCCGGCCACTCCCCCGCCACCACCGAACCCGCCGGTGCCAAGGGCTTCTACCTCGTCGCCCTCCTCAGCATCGGCGTCAGCGTCGACACGTCGTGGCGCTTCTTCGAGCAACGCCTCGGCATCACCGACACCTGGGAGCGCGTCGCCCTCTTCTCCGTCATGGAGGCCGCCCTCGTCGCCTGCGGCTGGGCCATGCGCGGAGGCGTCCGCCGCGACGGCAGGCCCGGTCCGGCCCGGCTCGTCGCCTGGGCGCTCACCGCCTTCGCCGCGTTCGCCGCACTCAGCCTGTCCGGCCCGGTCGCCGGCACCGCCCGCGTGCTGCTCGGACCCGTGCTGGGGCTGGTGATGCTGCACCTCGCGCTCGGCATCGAGATCCGCGCCACCCGGCACAAGACCACCACCTGGGCGCGCGTCGGCCGCGAGCTGCGCGAACGGTGCCTTTCACTCCTCGGCCTCGGCGACGACCACCGCGACGCGCTGGCCCGCACCCGTGACCGTGCCGCGCTGCGGGCCGCCAAGCTCGCCATCGCGAGCCGGTGGACGCCCTTCCGGACGTCCCGGCTGCGCAAGGCGCTGCACGCCTCGCACGTCGCCCACGACACCGCCCAGCGCGACCGGATGCTGCGCGAGCTCGGTGTGCTGCAGCACGCCAAGAAGCTCGCCGAGACGAACCAGCCGTCGCCGTGGTGACCATCACGAGCGACACCGGCCTGGCCGCCGAGATCGCCGGCCTCACCAACCGCGTCTACGCCGACGCCGAGGCCGGGCTCTGGAAGGACGGCGCCGCCAGGACCTCCGAGGCCGAGGTGAAGACCCTCATCAAGGCCGGCCAGATCGCAGTCGAGCACCGGAACAAGGTCATCGGCGCCGTTCGCGTCCAGCAGCTGAACGACACCACCGGCGAGTTCGGCATGCTCGTCGCCGCACCGGAAGCACGCGGCACGGGCGTCGGTCGCGATCTCGTCGCCTTCGCCGAACAGTGGGCGCGCGACAACGACCTGTCCCACATGCAGCTGGAGCTCCTCGTCCCGCAGACGTGGAAGCACCCCGTCAAGGAGTTCCTGCGCGACTGGTACACCCGCATCGGCTACCGGGTCGTGCGCACGGGCGACCTGGCCGACGACTACCCCGCGCTGGTGCCGAAGCTGGCCTGCCCGTGCGACTTCCTCGTCTTCCACAAGGAGCTGGTGCCGGGCGCCTGAGCAGCGCCCGGCACCACGACCTCACACCGACGAGCAGGCCGCGCCGTTCAACGTGAACGCGCCCGGCACCGCGTTGGTGCTGTTCCACGCACCGGTGAACCCGAAGGACACCGACCCACCGGCGGGGATCGCCGCGTTGTAGGCCACGTTCGACGCGGTCACCGCCGCACCGGACTGGCTCGGCGTGGCGTTCCACATCTGCGTCACCGTCTGGCCGTTCGCGAACGTCCAGCGCAACGCCCAGCCGTTCACGGCCGCCGTGCCGGTGTTCTGCACCTTCACGTCGCCCTGGAACCCGCCCTGCCACTGCCCGGTGACCCGGTACGTGACCGCGCACGCCCCAGCAGGCGCGCTACCGGTGGTGAACGTGACCGACGGCGATCGCCCGGAACGGTTCCCCGCCGCGTCCAACGCGTACACCGCCACCGTGTACGAGGTGGACGGGCTGAGGTTCGTCAGAGCAGCCGAAGCACTGGCGACACTGGTCAGCGCCGACTCCGCCCCGCCGGAGATCCGCACGACCTGGTACGAGGTCACCCCGACCGCGTCGGTCGACGCCGTCCACGCCAGCGACGCGCCCGTGCCCGTCACACCGGACACGACAGGCGTCCCGGGCGTCGTGGGAGCCGTGGTGTCCGAGCCGCCGCCGAACACCGCCGCCTCGCGCGAGGTCGCCACGATCCCGTTGGCACCGTCGAAGATCCGCTGCCCCCAGCTGGTCAACCGGGACGCGTCGAACTCGGTGGCCATGTCCAGGTACTCGACACCGCCGCCGTTGCCGCTCCACGACCAGCCGAGGTAACCCAGCCGCTGCGCCTGCGTGTAGGAGAAGATCGTGTTCTCGTCCGGGTCGCCGTCGGAGTGGTTGTGGCCGAACTCCCCCACCACGATCGGCAGTCCCGCCGCGACGAACCGGCCCAGGTAGTCGGTGATCTCGGCCGCCGTGTCGAACACGCCGTACATGTGCACGGAGAACACGGTGTTGCGCTGCGGGTCGGCGGCGAACACCGAGGCCGCGTTGTCGCGCATGGTGAACGACCAGTCCTGGCCCCAGTTCGGGGCGTCCACCATGATCGTGTGGCTGAACCCGGCCGCGCGCAGGCGGCTGATCGCGGACTTCGTGTCGGCGGTCCAGGCCGACGCGCCGGTGTTGCCCCACGGCTCGTTGCCGATGTTGAGGATGACGTAGGCCTCCTGGCCGGTCATCGCGCTCTGCACGCTGATCCAGTAGTCGACCGCGCGGGCCAGGCTCACGGCACCGCTCTGCTCGCCGTAGCCAGTGGTGTCGTGCACCTCCAGCACGCAGATCAGCCGGTTGCGCTTGCACTGGCTGATGACGTTCGCGACGTCAGCAGCGTCGTTGCGGGTCCACCGGTCGCCACTGGACAACACGACGCGCACGGTGTTGGAGCGCAACGCTTTCAGGTCGGTCAGCGCCTGCGTTGTGCGTGAGGTGTACCAGGTGTGCGCGTGGTTGACCCCGCGCATCACGAACTCCGCGCCGGTCGCGTCGTACAACCTCCCGCCGCTGACGTGGAACCCGGCGGCGGGCTGCGCGACCGAAGGAGCCGTGAGCACCGACAAGCCGACGAGCAGCACGCTCAACAGCGTCAGTAATCGTTTCATCACAACAGTCCTCTCCGAGAAAACACAACATCTGGGAGCGCTCCCAGGACTGGGCGCGCGAAAGAGGCCGAGCGAACCGAGCGAAGATCAGCGAGCAGCGGCCGAGCTGTCCCGGGCGACCAGGGCCGCGGCCGGCGACCAGCGCGGAGCGACCGGCCCGCCGCCGATCAGCTCCAGCACCGACTCCGCGACCGCCACGCCGAACTGGTGCACGTCGACGCTCATCGTCGTGAGCGCGGGCGTCGCGAGCCGGCACAACGTCGAGTCGTCCCAGGCGATCAGGCTGAGCTCGCCCGGCACCGAGACGCCACGCTCCTTCGCCGTGTTCAGGCCGGCCACGGCCATCACGTCGTTGTCGTACAGGATCGCGGTGGGCGGCTCGGCGCGTTCCAGCAGCGCCGCCGTCAGCTTCGCCCCGGCCTCCTCGGAGTAGTCGCCCTCCACGATCGTCGGCACCAGCCCCGCCTCCCGGCACCCGTCGACCAGCGCCGACGTCCTGGCCGCGGTGTGCAGCAGCCCGGCGGGACCGGTGATCCGGGCGATCCGGGTGTGGCCGAGCTCCAGCAGGTGCCGCAACGCCTCCGCGACCGGACCGGCGTCGTCGGTGCGCACGGACGGTGCGTCCAGGTCGGCAGATGGCTCGCCGACGACCACCGCCGGCAGCCCGATCTCCTGCAGCACAGCGGGTCTCGGGTCGACGACGGTCCGGTTCACCAGCAGCACGGCGTCGACCAGACCACCGCTCGCCCAGCGCCGGTACGCGGTGATCTCCGCGTCGTGCGCCGGCACGACGTGCAGCAGCAACGACAGGTCGTGCGGCGTGAGGCGTTCCTCGATGCCGGCGATGAACTCCATGAAGAACGGCTCGGTGCCGAGCAGCCGGGCCGGCCGGGCCAGCACCAGCCCGACCGCTCCGGAGGACGTGGACCGCATTCAGACCTGCCCGAGGTCGTTGGCGCAGCGCAACACCGACGGATCCGCCAGCACGGCCGGATCGGTCAGCGCGACCGACGTCCGCACCACGAACGACCGGGACTCACCGGCGAGCATCGGCACCAGCATCTCCTCCACCACAGCGTCCGGTGCGACCCGGTCGGCCAGCAGCACCACGTCACGGGCGAACGAACGGGCGCGCACGTCGACACGGTATCCGCCCTGCACCGGCTCCACGCGCGCGCCGAGCGGTGCCGGGTCGAGGTCCACTTCCAGGTCCTCACCGAACGGGTGCACGACCCGTTCGGCGTCCGCGGTGGCGACGAGCACCTCGCGGGCCGGATCTCCCGGCGTGAAGACGACATCGGGCAGCGAGACGGTGTCTGCCGACCGTGCGGGCACGGTGAACGGGACGGACACCTTCTCCAGCACCTCGCCGGCGAACGTCTGCCGCTCCACCCGCACCTCCCCGGACCACTCGTCGTCGTGGTCGTTCACCACGACGAGCACCGACCGGCCGTCCCGCGGTTGCACGGTCAGCAACCGGGGCGCGAAGGCGTGGCGCAACGCGTACCAGAGCGGCTTGCGGCGTTCCTCGCTGTCGACCGCGGCCCACGAGGTCGCGGGCCAGCAGTCGTTGAGCTGCCACACCAGCGCGCCCGCCGTGCGCGGCCACCACGACCGGAAGTGCTCGACCCCGAACGCCACCGCGCGGGCCTGGTTGAGCTGGGTCGCCCAGTGCCAGTCGGCGAACTCGGCGGGGTTCGGCAGGTGGGCGGCCAGTCCCCGGTCGAGCTTGCCGTTGCCGTCCTCGGCCTTCTGGTGCGCGAGGAACCCAGGGGAGGTCGACGTGAGCGGCTCGTCGTGGACCCAGCGGGTGAGCGTCGACCACGTGGGCGGGCCCTGGAAGCCGAACTCCGAGCAGAACCGCGGCACGTGGTCGCGGTAGTGCCGGTAGTCGACCCGGTTCCACACCTCCCACTCGTGCCGGGTGCCGTGGCCGGCGTCGTTGGGGTGCACCTCGCCGCGGCTGTGCGGGCTGCCGGGCGCGTAGTGCCGGGTCGGGTCCAGCTCGGCGACGATGGCGGGCAGCAGTTCGGTGTAGTAGCGCAGGCCCCAGGTCCGGCCGTCGAGCTGCTCCTGCCAGCCCCAGTCGGCGAAGCCCCACTGGTTCTCGTTGTTGCCGTTCCACAGCGCCAGCGACGGCCGCCAGGTCAGCCGCGCCACCTGCTCGCGCGCCTCGGCCTCGACCTCGCTCCACAGCGGTTCTTCCTCGGGGTAGGCGCCGCAGGCGAACAGGAAGTCCTGCCACACCAGCACACCGCGTTCGTCACAGACGTCGTAGAAGTCGTCGGACTCGTAGATCCCGCCGCCCCAGATCCTGAGCATGTTCATGTTCGCGGCGACGGCCTGGTCGACCCGGCGGGCGAGCTGGTCGCGGGTGATCCGGGTGAGGAAGTGGTCGTCGGGGATCCAGTTGGCGCCCTTGGCGAAGATCCGCCTGCCGTTGACGACGAACGTGAACGGGGTGCCGATCTCGTCCGGTTCGACGTCCACGGTGATCGTCCGGAACCCGACGCGGTGCCGTGACTCGTCCACCGTTCCGCTCGACGCCACCAGCGACACGGTCACGTCGTAGCGCGGCTGGTCGCCGTACCCGACCGGCCACCACAGCTCGGCGTCCGGGACCAGCGCGGTGACCACGCCCCGCTCATCGAGAACCTCCTCCTCGACGGTCTGCCCGTTCACCTCGACCCGCAGCCACAACCGTTGCCGGGCGGCGGGATCGGCGTGCTCGACGTCGGCGTGCACCTCGACCCGGCCGGTGCCGTCCGGGTCGACCGTCACGAGTGGACGGACGGACGCCAGCCTGGCGGTGTGCCACCGCTCCAGCCGCACCGGCTTCCAGATGCCGGCGGTCTGCAGGTCGGGGCCCCAGTCCCAGCCGAACGAGCAGGCCATCTTGCGGATCATGTTGAACGGGTGCGGGTAGGCGTGGTCGCGCCGGCCCAGCCGTCCCTCCACCTCCTGCGCCCAGGTAAGCGCGGAGCCGAACGTCACGACCAGCTCGTTGGTGCCGTCGGCCAGCGCTTCACGCACATCGAACCGGTGCGTGCGGTGCATGTTCTGCGCCGTCCCGACCAGCACGCCGTTCAGCTGCACCGCGGCGATCGTGTCGAGCCCCTCGAACACCAGGTCGGCCCGTTCGCCGGGAGCGACCGACGCATCGAACACCGTGTCGTACCGCCATTCCGTGCGGTGCATCCACCGCAGCGACTCCTCGGCCCGGTCGAGGAACGGGTCCTCGACGTGCCCGGCGGCCAGCAGGTCCAGGTGCGTGCTGCCGGGCACGACGGCCGGCACGCGGACGCCCCGCAACGAGTCGGGCGCGGGTCCCGCGACCACGCTCAGCTGCCACCCGTCGTGCAACGTCTGGCGCTCCATCATGTCCTCATTCCCCAGTGTCAGTCGGAAACCGCGTGGGCCCATTGCCCGGTGTGGTGGTCGTACGCCGCGGCCGCACCCGCCTGCGCCACGACGTCGCGGCGCACGTCGAGCACGCGGCCGCGGGTGTCGGGGTTCGGGGAGGCCGCGGCGAGCAGCTTCGTGTAGGGGTGGTGGGCGTCGAGGATCACCGCGTCGGACGGTCCCCGCTCCACCACCCGCCCGCGGTGCAGCACGAGGATCTCGTCGGAGAAGTGCCGTGCCGTCGCGAGGTCGTGGGTGATGTACAGGACGGCGAGCTCCTCCTCGCGCTGCAACCGGGCCAGCAGCTTGAGCACGCCGAGCCGGATCGACACGTCCAGCATGGACACCGGTTCGTCGGCCACGACGACCTGTGCTCCCGGCGCGAGGGCACGGGCGATCGCGACGCGTTGCCGTTGGCCGCCGGAGAGCTCGTGCGGGCGGCGCCGGGCGAAGTCGCGCGGCAGGGTGACGCGTTCGAGCAGCTCCCCCGCCTGCCGCACCGCGTCGGCGTGGTCGCGGGCCCGGCCGTGCAGCAGCAGCGGGCGGGTGAGGTGGTGTTCGACGGTGTGGAACGGGTTGAGCGAGGCGAACGGGTCCTGGAACACCATCTGCACCCGGTGGCGGTACTCGCGGTCCGGCACCCGCTGCCCGCCCGGACCGGTGACGGTGATGGCACCGCCGGACGGCTTCTCCAGCCGCGCGATCATGCGCGCGATCGTCGACTTGCCCGACCCGGACTCGCCGACCAGCGCCACCGTCCGGCCGGGTTCGAGGGTGAACGAGACCCGGTCGACCGCGCGCAACGTCGTGCGGCGCAGTCCGGTCCGCACCGGGAAGTCCTTGGTCAGGTCCTCGGCCCGCAACATGGTCGTCACAGCGGTCATCGCAGCACCCCCTGCTCCTCCCGGCCGAACGCACCGCGTTCGCCCTCCAGGCTCGGGAACGACCCGAGCAGCTCGCGGGTGTACGGGTGGGCGGCCGCGCGGTGGACCTGTTCCGCGGTACCGTGCTCGACGATCCGTCCTTCCCGCATCACCGCCACGTGGTCGCTGATCTCCAGCAGCAGTGGCAGGTCGTGGGTGATCAGCACGACCGCGAACCCGAGCTCGTCGCGGAACCGCAGGATCTCCTGCAGAATTCCGCGCTGCACCACCACGTCCAGCGCCGTCGTGGGCTCGTCCATGATCATGACCTGCGGTTCGAGCAGCAACGCCATCGCGATCATCACGCGCTGCCGCATGCCGCCGGACAGCTCGTGCGCGAACGAGTCCAACCGGCGTGGGTCGACCCCGACCAGCTCCAGCACGTCCGCACACCTCGCACGTCGTTGGTCCTTCGCCATGGCGGGGCGGTGGGTCTTGAGGACGTCGTCGAGCTGCGCTCCGATGGTCGTCACCGGGTTCAACGCGTTCATCGCGCCCTGGAAGACCATCGACAGCTTGGTCCAGCGGAACGCCCGCAGCGCCTCGGGTTCCAGCGCCAGCACGTCGACGTCGGTGCCGTCGGCGTCGTGGAAGACCACCGAGCCGGACGTGACCTGCGCGGGCGGGCGGTGCAGCCGGTTCACGGCGTAGGCCAGCGTGGTCTTGCCGCACCCGGACTCCCCCGCCACGCCGAGCACCTCGCCGCGCCGCAACGTGAACGACACGTCGTCGACCGCGGTGACCGGCGACTCCCCCTGGTACACCACGGAGAGGTTCTGCACCGTCAGCACCGCGTCGTCATCGGTCCGTTCCGGCGAGGGGGCCTGCGGCACCGCCGTGTCCTTGGTCCGGCGCGGTTCGCCGCGCAGCTTCGGGTTGATGATCTCGTCGATGCTGAAGTTCACCAGCGCGAGCCCGCACCCGAACAACGCGATCACCAGTCCCGGCGGCACGAACCACCACCACGCGTCGAGCTGCAGCGCGAACCCGTTCTGCGCGTAGAACAACATCGTGCCCAGCGTCAGCGAGTTCGACGCACCGAGCCCGAGGAACGACAGCCCGGCCTCGCCGAGGATCGCCGCGATGACCGCGAACACGAACTGCGAGGCCACCAGCGGCAACAGGTTCGGCAGGATCTCGACCGTGATCACCCGCCACGGCTTCTCGCCCGCGACCCGTGCGGCGGCCACGTAGTCGCGGTTGCGCACCGACAGCGTCTGCGCGCGCAGCACCCGTGCCGAGGCCGCCCAGCTCGTCAACGCCAGCACCACCGCGATCGTCCACGCACCGCGCTGGTCGGCCGGCACGAACCCGGCCACGACGATCACCAGCGGCAGGCCGGGGATCACCAGCATCACGTTGGAGAACAACGAGAACAGCTCGTCGGTGAAGCCACCGACGTACGCGCCGATCACGCCGAAGAACGCCGACAGCACCGTGGCCAGCACGCCCACCAGCAGCCCGATCCGCAACGACCCGCGGGTGGCGTGCGTGAGCTGGGCCAGCACGTCCTCCCCGGTCTGCGTCGTGCCCAGCAGGTGCTCACCGCCCGGCGGCGTCAGACCCATGTCGCGCACCGCGTTCGGGTCGCCGGTCAGCAGCGGTCCCACCAGCCCGAACAACGTGATCACGGCGATCAGGCCGAGCCCCACGCCGAGCTTCGGCGACCAGCGCGGCAGCAGAGCGCCCCATCCGGAGTTGCTCATCGTCAGCTCCTCTCAGCCGGTCGCTCGGGTGCGCGGATCGATCAGGGTGTGCAGCAGGTCGACCGCGAGGTTCGCCCCCAGCACCGCGATGGTGATCACCAGGAAGATCCCCTGCATGAGCGCGTAGTCGTTGTTCTGCACCGCTTGCAGCAGCCGGCCGCCGATGCCGGGGTAGGAGAAGACCTGCTCGGTGACGATCGAGCCGGCCACCACGAACCCCAGCGAGATGGCGAACCCGGCGACCGACGGCAGGACGGCGTTGCGCGCCGCGTACCGGATCATCACCCGGCTGTCGCGCAGTCCTTTGGCCCGTGCGGTGAGCACGTAGTCCTCGGACATCGCCGACACCATCATGTTGCGCATGCCCAACAGCCAGCCGCCGACCGAGGAGATCACGATCGTCAGCGCGGGAAGCGTGCCGTGGTAGACCGCCGAGCCGATGAACTCGGCGTTCCAGCCGGGCGAGAGCACCACGTCGTAGCCGCCGAGCAACGGGAACCAGCCCAGCGCCGACGACAGCAGCGCCACCAGCAGCAGGGCGAGCCAGAAGTACGGCACGGCGGCGAGAACCGTCGTCGACGGCACCAGCGCGTCGAGCCAGGTGCCCCGCCGCCAGCCGACCACCGCACCGAGCGCGACGCCGAGCACGAACGACACCAGCGTCGCGATGCCGACCAGCACGATCGTCCACCAGAGCGACGCCGTGATCACCTCCGACACCGGCGCCGGGAACGCGCTCACCGAGACGCCGAGGTCACCGCGGGCGAGGTTGCCCAGGTAGGCGAAGTACTCGCCGAACACCGACCGGTCGCCGCCGGTGCCGAGCAGCAGCTCGTAGGAGCGGCGCACGGCCGGGTCGACCGACCCGCCCCGTTGCTGCAGCCGGGCGATCAGCACGTCGACCGGGTTGCCCGGCATGAGCCGCGGGATCACGAAGTTCAACGTCACCGCCGCCCACAGCGCGACCAGGTAGAAAGCGATCTTGCGCGCGTAGTACCGCATCAGCTGCCCGCGGGCTTGAGCTTCATGAGGATCTCGGAGCTCTCCGGCCGCGACCAGATGGCCGGGAACGCGTAGAGGTCGTCGTTCGTCGGCCAGCCGGTGAACTTCTTGGCGTTGTACTCGCTCGTCGTGCCGCCGGTGAGCACCGGGATGTACGGCATGACCTCCTCGATCCGCTGCTGGATCACGTCGAAGTGCGGCTGGCGGGCGGCGGCGTTCTCCGGGTTGATCCGCTTGAGCGCGGCGAGGGCGGCGTCGACCTGCGGGTCCTTCATGCGGCCGAAGTTCGGGTTCGCGGCCTGGCCGACCGGGGCGGTGGTGTAGCCGGCGAAGAAGTAGCTGAAGGTGTAGTACGGGTCGGCCGCCGGCCCCTGGTACACCGAGTCGATCAGCAGCTCGTACCCGCCCTGGCTGCGCGCGTCCGCCCACTCGTTCCACGACAGCTGCTGCGGCGTGACCTTGATGCCCGCCTGCAGGAGCTGCTGGGCCATGGTGTTCACGGCGGTGATGTAGTCGGTCCACCCGGTCACCACCTTGACGGTGAGCGACAACGGCTTGCCGTCCTTGGCGTAGACGCCGTCGGCGCCCTTGCGGTACCCGGCGCCCTCCAGCAGCTGGGCCGCCTTCGCCGAGTCCGGGCTCATCGCCGCCGACTTCTCCTTGAGCGTGCCCGCGATGTACGGCTCGTCGCGCTTGAGGAGCGCGAACCCGGGCGAGATCTCACTTCCGGTGTCCTGGAACGCGAGCGCGTTGAGCTGCTGGCGGTTCATCGCGTGGTAGATCGCCTTGCGCACCGCGGGATCGGTCTGCGGGCCGGTGCAGCCGAGCTCGGCGCTGGAGCAGGTGAACAGCGCGATCTGGTTCTGCGGCACGGTGATCGCGCGGTAGCCGGGGTAGGTCTTCTCGACGTTCTTGATGTCCGGAACCGGACCGGTCTGCCAGTCGATCTTGCCGGCCTTGAGCGCGTCGGCACCGCCCTGGTTGCCCGACAGCGACAGGTAGCGGACCTTCTTCACCGCGGGCTCGCCGCCGTGGTAACCGGGGTTGGCCTTGAGCGTGATCGCCTGCGGCTTGAACTCCTCCAGCTGGAACGGCCCGGTGCCGACCGGGTTCTTCACCGGGTCGGTCGCGGGCGTGGCGATGTCCTTCCAGAGGTGCTCCGGCACGATCCACAGCCGGCCGAGCACCTGCGGGCCCTCCATGTACGAGGGCTCGTCGAACTTGATGGTGACGTGGTTGTCGTCGACCACGGTCGTCGTACCCTTGAAGCCGGTCGAGTTCATCGTGCCGTTCTTGCGCACCATGTCGAACGTGAAGGCGACGTCGCGGGCGGTGAACTTCTGCCCGTCGGACCACTTGGCATCGTTGCGCAGTATGACGTGGAGCTCGGTGCCGTTGCCGTTCCAGAAGAACTCCTTGCCCAGCCGCGGCTTCGGCTTGGCGTCGCGCTGCATGGCGTTGAAGAAGAACAGCGGCTCGAAGATGGTGCCGATGCCCTCGTTCGCCGTCGGCGAGTAGGGGTTGAAGTTGCCCTGGTAGTCACCGTTCTGGCCGGTGAAGGCGATCAGCGTGGCCGCGTCGGCCGAGCTCCCGCCGGACGGACCACATGCCGTGGCCGTCAGACCTAAGACCGCCACCAGGGCGGCTGTGACACGCAGGGACTTCGGGGTCATCGTGGATCCCTTCGGGGAGCCTTCAGTGGGCTGGATCACACCAACGCAGGACATTCTTAAGTAACTTAAGAAAGTAAGTCAACACCTGCGCGTAGCATCGCCGTTACTCCGCCCGTTAGGCTTCGATCACCGAGAGGAGACCCCGTGAGCGGCCCGGTCCGGGGCACACCCCACGTGAGCAGCAAGGCCGCGGTGCTCGACGTCATCCGCGCCGCCGGCACGATCAGCCGGGTCGGCCTGATCAACGCCACCGGCCTGACCGGGGCCACGATCTCCACCGCCGTGCGCAAGCTCCTCGACGAGGGCCTGGTCGCCGAGACCGGCCACGCCGAGTCGACCGGCGGCAAGCGCCGGGTCCTGCTGCAGCTCAACCCGACGTCCCGCTTCGCGTTGGGGGTGCACCTGGACCACAGCGGCATCACGTACGTCCTCACCGACCTGGCCGGCGGCGTCGTCGCGCGCACCACCAAACCGGGCGCCGGCACCCGGGAGCCGGCCGAGGTCGTCGCACGCATGGCCGCCGACACCGCGACCCTGATCGCGAGCGTCGGCGTGGACCACGACCGGGTGCTCGGCATCGGCCTCGTCTCCCCCGGCCCGTTGGGCGCACGCACGTCCACGGCGATCCGCCCACCCGCGATGCGCCGGTGGGCGGGTTATCCGGTGGACCAGGAGCTCGCCGGCGCCGCCGGGTTGCCGGTGGTGGTGGACAACGACGCCACCGCGGCTGCTTTGGGCGAACACTGGTCGCGCGGCATGGGCAGTGCGTCGACGTCGGCGGCGCTGTACATGGGGACCGGGATCGGGGCCGGACTGGTGATCGGGGGGATCACGTACCGCGGGACCAGCGGGAACGCCGGGGAGATCGGGCACGTGTGCCTGGACGTCGACGGGCCGGAGTGCTGGTGCGGGGCGCGCGGGTGCGTGGAGGTGCTGGCCGGGCCGGAGGCGGTGGTGGCGGCGGCACGGGCGGATCGGGAGCTGGCGGAGCGGATCGGGCTGGTGGGTGGGCGGTCCGGGTCGGCCGACGGCTTGAGCGGCGGCGTTCCCAGTGCCACCGGTGACCGGCTGCCTTCCTCCCCCGCCGCCGACTTCGCCGCCGTCAGCCGCGCAGCCCGGCGCGGCGACCCCCAGGCCCTCGCCCTGCTCGAACGCTCCGCCCGCTACATCGCCGTCGCCGCCCGCTCGCTGGCGAACCTGATGGACGTCGAGTTCGTCGTGCTCACCGGCCCGAGCTTCGCGATCGCGGGTTCGGTCTACCTGCCGGTCGTGCGCGAGGAGCTGGCCAGGAGCTTCTTCGCCCGCGGCGCGCACCCGGTCGACGTCCGCCTCTCGCACGCGGCGGCCACCGCACCCGCGATCGGTGCGGCGGCGATGGTGCTGCAGTCGGAGCTGGTGCCGTTGCACGCGACCCAGCGGCTGCCGGAGAACCTGGCCGAACCCGAGCTCGTGCCAGGCCGCTGACCCACAAGCTCCGGCCCAGCGGCTCCGGCCCAGCGGCTCCGGCCCAGCGGCTCCGGCCCAGCGGCTCCGGCTCAGTGGATGTGCGAGCCGCCGTTGACGTCGTAGGTCGCGCCGGTGACGTACCCGCTCTCCGGACGGCACAGGAACGTGATCACGTCGGCGACGTCGGCCACGAAACCCGTGCGGCGCACCGGGATGTCGGCCACCATGGCGTCCTTGCGCTCCTGCGGCAGCTTGCCGGCGGTGATGTCGGTGTCGATCAGGCCCGGTGCGACGGAGTTGACCGTCACGCCGTCCGGGCCGAGCTCCCGTGCCAGCGCGCGGGAGAAGCCGAGCAGTGCCGCCTTGGCCGCCGAGTAGGCGACGCCACCGAACACGCCGCCGCCGCGTTCGGCCGACACCGACGACAGCATCACGATCCGGCCGAAGCCGCGCTCCGCCATGCCCGGCGCGATCCGGCGGGTCATCAGGTAGCTGCCGCGCACGTTGACGTCGAACACGCGGTCCCACTCGGTGTCGGACACCTCCAGGAAGCGGATCGGCGAGGTGATGCCCGCGTTGTTGACGAGCGCGCCGATGGGGGCGAGCGTCGACTCCACGGTGGACACGGCGGCCGCCACCTCGTCGCGGTCGACGACGTCGGCGCGCAGGCCGATCGCGCGCACGCCGTGGCGTTCGGCGATCTCGTCGGCCGCGGTCTTCGCGCCGGCCTCGTCGAGGTCGAGGACCGCGATCTCCCAGCCGGCGGCGGCCAGTGCGTGGGCGGTGGCCCTGCCGATGCCTCGCTCGGAGGCGGCACCGGTGATCACGGCGGTGCGGGTGGTGGACATGCGAAGTTCCTCCAAAGCTCAGAGTTCGGCGCGGACGCGAGCGGTGACGGCGTCGACGGACAGGCCGTAGCGGTCGTGCAGGGTGGGCAGTGCGCCCGCGGCGAGGAACTCGTCCGGCAACGCGACCGGCACGATCCGCCTGCCCCGGCCCGCGAACGCCAGGCAGGACGCGACGGACTCGGCGAGGCCGCCGACCACCGAGTGGTTCTCCAGCGTGACCACCAGCCGGTCCCCCGCCGTCTCCCGCAGCACCGCCGCGGTGTCGAACGGCTTGATCGTCGGCGTGTGCAGCACGGCCACGTCGATGTGGTCGCGCTCGAGCCGTTGTGCCGCTTGCAGAGCACGCATCGTCATCAGCCCGGTGGAGATCATGAGCACGTCCCGGCCCGGTCGCAGCAGAGCGGCCTTGCCGAGCTCGAAGGTGTAGTCGTACTCGTCGAGCACCGTCGGCACGTTGCCGCGCAACAACCTCATGTAGGTGGGGCCGGGGGTTGCGGCCAGGGCCGGCACGGCCTGTTCGATGTCGACCGAGTCGCACGGGTCGACGATCGTCAGGTTCGGCATGCCGCGCAGGATCGCGAGGTCCTCGGTGGCCTGGTGGCTCGGCCCGTACCCGGTGGTGAGACCGGGCAGCGCGCCGACGACGTTGACGTTGAGCGACGGTTCGGCGATGTCGAGGCACAGGAAGTCGTACGCGCGCCGGGTGGCGAACACCGAGTAGGTCGACGCGAACGGCACCAGGCCCACCTCGGCGAGACCCGCCGCGGCGCCGAGCATGACCTGCTCGGCCATGCCCATCTGGAAGAACCGCTCGGGGAACGCGTCGCGGAACACGTGCATGTCGGTGTACTTGGCGAGGTCGGCGGACAGGCCGACGACGTCCGTGCGTTCCCGGGCGAGCCGGACCAGGGCCTGCCCGAACGGCGCCTTCGCGGTGCGCTGACCCTCGTCGGCGAACGACGCGATCATCGCCGACGTGGTGAGCCTCTTGGTCGGGGTGCTCATGCGGGAACCTCCAGCGCCTCGCGGGCGAGCTGCCACTCGTGCTCCTCGACGGGCATGAAGTGGGCTTTGGGCCTGGTCTCGAAGAACGGCACGCCGCGGCCGACCCTGGTGTCGCAGAGGAGCACGGCGGGCTTCTCGCCCGGCTCGGCGAGCTCGTCGAACGCGGCGACCAGGGCGGCGACGTCGTTGCCGTCGACCCGCAACGCCCGCCAGCCGAACGCCTTCCACTTGTCCACCAACGGTTCCGTGCGCAACACGCCCGCGGTCGGTCCGTCGGCCTGCAGCGCGTTGACGTCCACGACGGCGGTCACGTTGCTCAGCCCGTGGTGGGCGCACGCCAGCGCGGCCTCCCAGGTCGAGCCCTCGTCCAGCTCGCCGTCGCTCAGCAGGGTGAACACCCGTGCACCGCTACCCCGGTACCGCAGGCCGAGCGCCATCCCGGTGGCGACGCCCAGCCCGTGCCCGAGCGAGCCGCCGGAGATCTCCATGCCGGGCGTGCAGGACGCCATCCCGGACATCGGCAGCCGCGAGTTGTCGCAGCCGTAGGTCTCCAGCTCGGCCACGTCGAGGACACCGGCCTCGGCGAGCGCCGCGTACAGGGCGATGGCGTAGTGCCCGATGGAGAGCAGGAACCGGTCGCGGCCCTCCCACTCCGGGTCGTGGGCGCGGAACCGCAGCTGGTCGCCGTACACCACGGCCAGCACGTCGGCCACACCCAGCGCCTGGCCGATGTAGCCCTGCCCCTGCACCTCGCCCATGTCGAGGGCGTACTTCCGGATGCGTCGTGCCGACTCCTCGAGCCGGCGCACTCGCTCAGACAACAGCCTTCTCCTTCTGCACCAACACGTTCCTCCTCTGGGCCGGTCCCCACGTCTCCCTGGTGACCACCGCGGCGACCAGGCCCAGCAGCCCGTAGGCGGAGAACAGCACCGCCGGCCCGACCCACCCGGTGCCCGCGTACAGAGCGGTCGCGATCAGCGGCGTGAACCCGGAGACGACCGCCGAGATCTGGTAGGCCAGCGACACACCGGCCGTGCGGGTCCTGGCGTCGAACAGCTCCGAGAACCACGCGCCCTGCACGCCGGCCAGCGAGTTCTGGCAGATCGCGTAGCTGACGACGAACGCGGCCACCACCAGCGCCGCCACCCCGGTGTTGACCGTCAGGAACAGCGGAACACCCCACAACACCGTGATCACGCACCCCAGCACGTAGATCGGCCTGCGCCCGAAGGAGTCCGACGCGTGCCCCCACAACGTCGTCGCCGCGATGCCGACAGCGGCAGCGGCCGTGAGCGCGAACAGGCTGACCGATCCCGACACCAACGGCTCGTCGCCCATCTTGAGGTAGGACAACATGAACGTCACCGACACCGCGTACCCGGCCGTCTCCGCGATCCGCAGGCAGAACGCGCGCAGCACGTTGCGCCAGTCGTCCCGCACGACCTCCCACAACGGGTTCTTCGCCCGTTGCCCGGACTCCTTGAGCTCCTCGAACTCCGGCGACTCGTCGATCTTCAGCCGGATCAGGATCCCCACCACGATCAGCACCGCGGACAACAGGAACGGCACCCGCCACGCCCACGTCCCCGGCAACGGCGCGCTGAACAGGAACGCCACGTTCGCGAGCAGCAACCCGACCGGGAACCCGGCCTGCGTTATGCCGGTGTACAGGCCCTTCTTGCGTCCGGGCGCGTGCTCGAACGTCATGAGGATCGCGCCACCCCACTCGGCACCGAACGCGAGCCCCTGCACCACCCGCACGGCCACGAGCAACACCGGCGCCAGCACCCCGACCGTCTCGTAGGTAGGCAGGCACCCGATCAGCACCGTCGCCACCCCCATCAGCAACAACGACGCCACCAGCACCGGCTTGCGCCCGATCCGGTCCCCCAGGTGCCCGGCGATGATGCCGCCCAACGGCCGCACCGCGAACCCGATGCCCAGCGTGGCGAAGGAGAGCAACGACGCCGAGAGCGGATCGGACTCGGGGAAGAACGCCTGCCCGAAGTAGAGCGCCGCGGCCGTCCCGAACCCGATGAAGTCGTAGGTCTCGATGGTCGCGCCGATCCCGCAACCCACCGCGACGCGCATCTTCTGGGGACTGCCCTCGCTGATCCTGTGCGGAAGAGCTGAACTCGCCACGCCGAGCCTCCTTGCTCAGTGTTGAGTGTCAACAGTCGAGTGTTGGGAGCGAGTCTGCGGCTTTCGGTGTTCGACTGTCAACACCCGACATTGGGATGGACGCGGGTGGAGGTCAGCGCTGTGACCGGTGGGTCGCACGGGTCCCGCAGCCTGGTTGGGTCGTCACGGGACCACGCCGCACGCCGCCGGAAGCCGACGCATCACAGGCCTCGGAAACCGCCCCGCGTCAACCCCGGCCACCGGCTCCGCCCTCCGAAGCCCGCGGCCCGGCCCGCGTCCCGGCCCAGGTCAGGCCTTTGCGGCCAGCCTCTCCGCCGCTTCCCTCATGTGCCCGTCGATCACGCCCCGCGCCGCCTCCGCGTCCCCCTGCTCGACCGCGCGCACGATCGGCCGGTGGTGGTCAGCCGACAGCGTCACCTCGCGGTCCTGCCCCGCCGCCGCGCTCATCACGACCACCCGCGTCGGCCCTTCCAGGTGCCGCCACGCGCTCAGCAGCATCGAGTTCCCCGACAGCTCGCACAGCAAGGCGTGAAAGCCCAGGTCGAGGTCGATCTGCTCGGCCAGTGTGCCGGCCGCGTCCAGCCGCGCCAGCGCAGCCTCCAGCGCCGGGACCGCCTCCGAGCGCCGCGGCGAGGCGATCAGTTCGGTCACCGCCAGCGCCTCAAGGGCGCCCCGCACCCGGTACAGCTCGCTCACCTCGGCCGGCGACAGGGTCCGCACCCGGAGCATGCCGCGCAGGCCGGCCGTGACCAGGCCTTCCTGTTCGAGGTGGCGGAGTGCCTCGCGGACGGTGCCGCGGCTGATCGACATGCGGGAGGCGATCTCCACCTCACCGAGGTGGTCACCTGGGGCGTACTGGCCGGAGAAGATCGCGGACCGCAGCGCGACCAGGGCTCGTTCCCGCAGGGTCGTCCGGTCGAGGCTGGGCAGCGCGTCGGTGCTCACGCACTGATCGTAACCGACTGTCGACAGTCAACGTCGGACTCAGACCACGGACCTGATGGCCGCCGCCGTCCACGCGGATCGTCGCGCCGCTCACGTCGTCCGCGTACGGGCTGACGAGGTTGCGACGGGCGGCGAGAGTGGCGCTGTAGTGGGCTGGACCGCGAGCGGCTGCGAGCCGAGGCCACCGCCGATCTGGATCACCCGGCCCCACCCGCGGGCGCGCATGCCGGGCACAAACCGCTGGATCATCCTGACCGCGGAGATCACGTCGGCGTCGTACACGTCCCGTCACTGGTCCGGGGTCGCGTCCGTCCAGCCTTCGTGGGCGCAGCCGCCCGCGTTGTTCACCAGCACGTCGACCTCGCCGGGCGATCCTGGGCGCGGGCATCGAGAAGCACGTCGAGGCGCACCTGCACGAGGTCGCGCCGCAGTCCCGCGGCACAGCGGCGGTGGTCCTCTCGGTGATCGCCGGGTTCTGGTTGCCGCGCGGGGTGATCGGCAGCTCCACCCTCACCGCGGCCGGCGAGGAGGAGCTGACGACCACCCTGCGGAAGGTCTTCGAGGTGCTACTGCCCTGACCGGCCCCACACCGTGAACCGGTCGACCACCAACGACCCCGCGTCCAGCCGGAGGCCGAGCGCCGGTGCCCACTGCGCCACCACCGCGGGGTCCACCACGGACCCGATCGGCGCCGACCGCAGCAACGACCACCGGCCGTCGTGCTGCTGCCAGCTGGTCAACCGCCCGTCCTGCAGCACCACGGCGAGCCGGTCGCCCGGTGCCCAGGTCAAGGTCGCGCAGCAGCCGCCGGTGGCCTCGTCGCCCCGGCGGACGCCGCCCACGGTCACGTCCACACCGGACGCCTTGCCCGCGTTGTTGAACCACGCCAGCGCGAAGTCGCGGTTGCCGGCGGTCTGGCCGAGGAACAGGCTGTCCTCCGGTGCCGACCCCGCGAACGACCGCGGCTCGACCACCACCGCCGTGCCCCGCGCGCTGCCGGCGACCGGCGCGGCCAGCACCGCACCGCTACGACTCGAAGCGCTCGCCGTGAGCACGCCGTCGCCCACTCGCAACGACGGCGACGCCTCACCGAACGGCCCGTCCACCCGGTACGAACCGAGCCGGTCGGTGTCGAAGGTGTCGTCCCACAGCACGGTTGCGTAGTCGGCGGGGTCGAAGACGGACTGCGCCGAAGCCACCGCCGAGCTCACCCCGGCAGCACTCGACGCCGTGGCGAGCACCCGAACCGGAGCTCGTTCACCGAGCGCCAACCCCGCCGGAGCCGTCACCCGCCACCTGGTCACCAGACTCCGGCCAGGCGCGAGCTGTGCGGCCGTGGCGGAACTGAGCGGCACGGCGTTCCACCCGGCAGGCACCGCGAGCGACGCCCGCACACCACGCATCGCCCGCTGTGCCGTCACGGTCGTAGACACCTCGACAGCGGCGCCGGCTCGAACAGCGAGATCAGGCAGTGACGCCGTCAAGCCGGGCACCTCGGGCCGCACCGACGAGAACGCCGTGATCCCCACTGCCCCGCCATCGGCGCGGCGCGGCAGGATCCGCACCCGGTCGGTGGTCAACGCCGGTTGCACCAGCACGCGGTTCACCTGACGTGCCACCGGAACGGCGGGAGTGCGTTGCTGGCCCGGTACGTCCCGCCACACCCCGTCCGTCCCCCGGTACTGCAGGTCGAACGCGGTGGGCACCCGCACTCCCCCGCCGTCGTCGTAGAAGGTCACCCGCAGATCGGAGATCGGCGCCGGCGCCCCGAGGTCGACCTCCAGCCAGTCCGCCGCGTTCGGGCTGCCGTAGGAGGTCCAGCGGGTGCCGGGCACGTCGAGGTGGAAGTCCTGACCGTCGATCGCCTTCGTGGGCGGGTCGGCGCTGTAGCTGAACGATGCCCGTGCGGTCGGAAAACCCGTTTGGCTCACGTTCGCGAAGTCGTCGACCACCGAAGGCAGTTCCGCAGACGCACGCGACGGAATCGTCAAACGAACAGCAGCGAGGTTCGGCTGCGTGTGTGTGAGCCTGCCGTCGAGCCACACGCGCAAACCGGCGCCCTTGCCGTAACGAGTGCCATCACGGTCCCAGAGCACCGTGAGGTTGTGACCGTGGTACGGCACGTTCTCGACGGCGAAGTGCGTCCAGCTCGCCGGAGCCAGCGGCGCGATCGACACCGTGTTGCCGAGCTGCGGACGGATGCCGAGCAGACCGGACAGCACGTTGTCGTTGAACGTCGAGTGGTTGTAGTCCTCGCTGTGCCCCTTGCCGTCGTAGAGCCACCGGTTCTCGTCGGGGTGGTGCGCCTCGGCGACGTACGGCCGGCCGTCCTTGCGCTGGGTCAAGGCATAACCGCGCAACACCGACAGGTAGTCGTCACGGTCCACGTAGGGCTGCGACGGGTAGTCGATCAACAGGTTCGCGAGCGCCGTCAGGGTCTGGCTGGTGGCGTAGGGCCAGCTCGGGCCGTTCCAGCGGCAGCAGCCGTTGAGCGCCTCCCGCATGAAGTACGGGCTGCGGCGTTCGGCGGTGGTCGGGCCGTAGGTGGCCGCGAAGCCCTGCGGGTCGGTCAGCTGGGCCCACGCGGCGCTGTTCGCGGCGGGTGCCATGTGGAAGTACCACGGCACGAACCCGATCGCCTCGCGGTCCGCGAGCTTCGTGCGGCCGGGGTTGTCGTCGCGCATGACGTGCTTGTAGAACTTGGCCGCGTCGTCCCACAGCCAGCGTTCCTGGTTGCGCTGCAACGCATCCGCGGCCTGTTCGTACTGGCGGGCGGACGTGACGTCACCGCGGGCCCGGAACAGCTGCGCGATGGCCCGCGCGTCGCCGTACTGGTAGGCGTTCAGCGTCGGGCGGAACCCGTCACCGCCGTGGTACGGGTCGGGGCTCTGGTAGGAGCTCGCCGTGTACTCCATGGCGTCCCACACCGGGGTCTGCCAGTACAGGCCGAGGTCGGCGTTGAACTGCGGTGACCAGCGCTGCCACTGCCGGACCAGCTCGGGCAGCCGGTCGGTCGCGAAGGACTGCCTGCCGTCGACCGCGGCGCGGGCGGCCACGGCGTCGGCGGCCCAGAACGAGTACTGGTGTGCCCAGTCGGTGGTGTTCTTGTTGAGGAAGTCGGTCGCGGGCTTGGGTCCGGAACCCGATCCGCGCAGCCAGTAGTCCACGTAGTCGTCGAGGTAGCGGTGGTCGCGCAGCCAGCGGCCCTCGTAGACGTGGTGCCCGGCTGCGGCGACGATGCCGCCGTTCGGTGCCGAGTAGCCGACCGGGCCGAGGAACTCCGAGACGATCCAGCCGTCTTTTGGGCCGGTGTTCTTCAGCGCCTCGCGGTAGGTCCGCCAGCGGTAGTAGTAGGTGTCGCGGATCTCCCGGTCCGGCAGGTCGACGAACGGGATGTTCGCCTCGTACCAGGCAGGTTCCGGCATGTCGCCGAGCAGCTCGGCGTGGTTGAGGAAGTTCGTCCCGGCACCGACCGACGGGTACAGGCCGGGCACCGCGGCACGATCACGCTGTGCCACCGCCGGCGAGGCGGTCGAGACCACCACCGCCGCCACCACGAGCATCGTCATTGACCCGCGCATACACCCATCGAAGTGGAAGCGCTCTCATCGCGCAAGACTCAACGCTGTACGACATACTTCAACAGGATCTCGAACATCTCCACCACTCGCCGCCGCCTCAGCCGCCGCTTTGTCGAACGACGAATCTCCCAGGACGCGCGCCACCGCCGCCCGCAGACCGTCCACAGTGGCCGGACGGACGATCACCCCGCTGCCCTGGCGCGCGACCCGGTTCGCCATCTCCCACTGGTCACCGCCGCCGGGCACGACCACGACCGGCACCGCCGACCGCAACGCCTTGACGAGCATCCCGTGCCCACCACCGCAGACCAGCACCGCGGCCTCCCGCAGCAGCTCGTCCTGCCGGCCCGGTCCCGACCGCGCCCACTCCGGCAACGTCTCCGGCGGCGGCGCGAACGTCGACACCACCGCCCGGACACCGAGTCCCGCCACCGCTTCCAGCGTCATCTCGGCCATCCCGGCCGCCCCGGTCCACGCCGTCGAGGGCGCGATCATCACCAACGGCGCGTCACCCGGCGGCGGCGTCATCACCTCCTGGCTCGCCTCCCAGAGCAGCGGCCCGACCACGTGCGCGTTGGCGGGCCAGTCCGGTCGCGGCACCTCCAACGCGGGCAACGTCGCGATCAGCCGCGCCACCGGTCCCGCCCCTCTGCCGCTCAGCCCGATCCTGCGCCGCACCACGGCCCGTTGCCGCTCGCCCTCACGGATCGACCTGGCCGTCAACGCCCGCAGCACCGCGTCCCGGAGCCTGCCGCGCACCCCAACCCCGGCCGCGAGCCCGCTGCCCATCGGCGGCAGGCCCTTCGACGGTTCGTAGAGCGGATGCGGTGACAGCTGCGCCCACGGCACCCTCAGCAGCTCCGCGGCCATGCTCGCACCCAGCGCCAGGACGTCGCACACCACCAGGTCGGGTGCGAGCGCGGCGAGCTGCGGGGTGAGCGCGCAGGCCAGGGTCGCGGCCTGGTCGTGCAGCGCCCGGCCGAGGTCCGCCTCACCGCGCAGGTCGCTCAGGGCCAGACCGGCGACCGTCGACGCCTGGATCCCCTCACGGGTGGCGGCGTCGACCCAGCGGTCTCCGGTGAGCAGGACCGGGTCATCCCCGGCCGCGAGGAAACGCAGGCACAGAGCGATCGCCGGCACGACATGGCCGGGATCGCCGCCGGACACCACGACAACGCGCATGCCGTCAGTCGACCACGCCCACGTCCCCCGCACAGCTCCCGGCTCTCAGCAGCAGTGGTGCCCGCGCCAAGCCTCCCGGCCCTCCCTGACCGCCACGACCGCGATCACGAGTGCCGCCACCGGATCCGCCCACCACCAGCCGAACAGGCTGTTGACCGCGAGCCCCACCAGCAGCACCGCCGACAGGTAGGTGCACAACAGCGTCTGCTTCGAGTCGGCGACCGCGCTCGCCGACCCCAGCTCACGCCCCGCCCGCCGCTGGGCGTAGGACAGGCCCGGCATGACCAGCAGCGAGACGGCGGCGAGCACGATGCCGACGGTCGAGTGGTCCGCGCGTTCACCCTGCAGCAACGCCGACACGGACTCGACGGTGACGTAGGCGGCCAATGCGAAGAACGACACCGCGATCACCTTGAGCGCCGCCCGTTCGCGCTTCTCGGGATCAGCGCTGGAGAACTGCCAGGCGACCGCGGCGGCCGAGGCCACCTCGACCACCGAGTCCAGGCCGAACCCGATCAACGCCGTGGACGACGCCACCGTGCCCGCGGCCAGGGCGACGACCGCCTCGACCACGTTGTAGGCGATGGTGGCGGCGACGAGCATCCGAACCCGGCGCGTCAGCACCGCCCTGCGGTCGTCCGCGACGGCCGGCGGCGGTGTGCAGCACCCGTCGTCGCACGCGGTGCTCGCCGTGAGCGGCAGCTGGGGTGTCGGCTCACTCATCGACGCACTCCACGGCCGGCTCGACGGCGAGGACGACGTCGAGGAGCTCTCCGAGCGCTCGCCTCAGGTGCGCGTCCGCCAGCTCGTAGCGCACCTGCCTGCCCTGGTAGGTCGCCACGACCAGGCCGCAGCCGCGCAGGCACGACAGGTGGTTGGAGACGTTCGACCTGGTCAGCTCCAGCTGTTCGGCCAGCCGCGCCGGGTAGCCGGGGCCGTCGAGCAACGCGACCAGGATCCGGCAGCGGGTCGGGTCGGCCAGCGCGCGGCCGAGCCGCGCCAAGGCCGTCTCGCGGGTCTCACAGGTCAGCACAGCCGAAACTGTACAGCCTGCGCTGAACTGTTCACACCTCGATCGACTCGATCGCCGCGGCCGCCAGCGGCGTCGCCGTCTGCGCGTACCTCGTCGCCAGCCGCTGGAACAGCTTCTCGGCCTCGATCGCCGGCCAGTCCCGCGCCAGCAGCTCCGCCGGCAGGTGCGGGTCCTGCCGCACCAGGTCCAGCCAGTCCCCGTGCAGCACCAGCTGCCGCGCCAGGTCGTCGGGCAGCGACTCGTCCGGCTTGCGCCACTTCTCCAAGAACTCCTCGTAGCGCGCCGCGATCGCCGCCGTGTCGAACGCGCGTGACGCCAGGTCCACCGCCTCGGTCGGCTTCGCGTGCTGGGCGGTGAACACCGTGACGTGCTCGGTCAGTCCGAGGTCGGCGACCACCGATGTGACGTCGTGGGCGCCCGGTGCGATCCACAGGCCGTTCTGCACCGGCCCGAAGCCCGCCCACTGCAGCTGCGAGCGCAGGTCGTGGCGTTCGCCCCGGCGGCCCTCCGGCAGCGAGAAGCCGACCAGCGTCCAGGTACCGTCCCAGTCCCTGTTCACCGCGCCGCGCTGCCAGATGCGCCGCTCGCCGTCCTGCAGCACGTCGGTCGCGCGCGGGGTCAGTCCGAAGTAGACCTTGCGGCCGTTGCGGTGCTTGGCGAGCAGGCCGCGGGAGGCCATCCGGGTCAGCGTCGAGCGCACGGCCTCCTCGGAGACGTCGACGCGCCCGAAGACGTCGATGACGCTGCCCGAGTAGACCGCGATGTCACGGCCCAGCACGTACAGGCCGAGGAAGTTGAGCATCAAGGACTGCGGTGTCACGCCGCTCACGATACATGTTGGGCAGCATCTAGACGAGCGTCACGAATTTGACGTACTTTGGGCCGCGTTCCCGACGGAGAGGACACGGCGGATGGAACTGTCCGGGAAGGTCGCGATCGTGACCGGCGCCGGCCGCGGGCTGGGGCGGGCGTACGCGGAAGCGTTGGCGCGCAACGGGGCCAAGGTCGTCGTCAACGACGTGGACGAGAGTGCGCAGGAGGTCGCCGAGCAGGTCGGCGGCAGGGCGGTGGTCGCGCCGGTCGGGCCGGCCGGCACCGCGCAACGGCTCGTCAACACCGCCGTCGAGGAGTTCGGGCGGCTCGACGTGCTGGTCACCAACGCGGGCATCCTGCGCGACCGGGTGCTGTGGAAGATGAGCGACGACGACTTCGACGCCGTGATCAACGTGCACCTGCGCGGCACGTTCACCTGCGCCCGCGCGGCGGCGGTGCGGATGCGCGAGCAAGGAACAGGCGGGCGGTTGGTGCTGGTCTCCTCGCCGGCCGGGCAGCGCGGCAACTTCGGGCAGACCAACTACGCCGCCGCCAAGGCCGGGATCGCCGCCATGGCGCGGACGTGGGCGTTGGAACTCGCCAGGTCCGGCATCGCGGTCAACACCGTCGTGCCGGTCGCCGCCACCGAGATGACCAGGACGATCCCCGCGTTCGCGCCGCTGATCGAGGAGTCGGAACGCACCGGTGCGCCGTTGCCCGACTGGGTGCGGCGCGACGAAGGCCTCGGCACGGTCGAGGACGTCGCCGAGCTCATCGTCTACCTGGCGAGCGACGCGGCGCAGGGCGTGACCGGGCAGGCCATCGGCATCGGCGGCGACCGACTGGCGCTGTGGTCGCACCCGGCGGAGAAGCAGGTGCTGTTCGCCGACGGCGGCTGGCGGGCGGCCGCGATCGCCGAGCGGTTCGGCGAGCTCGAACCCGAGACCTACGGCATCCCGGCCCCGGTGGCGCCATGACCGGGATCAACGTCGACGAGATCGTCGCCATCGACGTGCACACCCACGCCGAGATCTCGAAGGACGGCCACAGCTCGCTCAGCCCCGCCTTGATCGAGGCCTCCGCCAAGTACTTCAAGGCCGAGCACCGCCAGCCCACCATCGCCGAGACCGCCCAGCTCTACCGCGAGCGCAAGATGGCCGCGGTGATCTTCACGGTCGACGCCGAGCACGCCACCGGCCACCCGCGCATCGCCAACGAGGAGGTCGCCGCGTCCTGCGCCGAGCACGCCGACGTGCTCATCCCGTTCGCGAGCGTCGACCCGTGGAAGGGCAGGGCCGCCGTCCGCGAGGCACGCAGGCTCGTCGAGGACCACGGGGTGCGCGGGTTCAAGTTCCACCCCAGCCTGCAGGACTTCTCCCCCGACGACCGGATGGCCTACCCGCTCTACGAGGTGGTCGAGGAGCTCGGCGTGCCTGCCCTGTTCCACAGTGGACAGACCGGGATCGGCGCCGGCGTGCCCGGCGGCGGTGGCATCCGGCTCAAGCACTCCAACCCGATGCTGGTCGACGACGTGGCCGTCGACTTCCCGCACCTGCGGATCGTGCTGGCGCACCCGTCGTTCCCCTGGCAGGACGAGGCGCTCGCGGTCGCCACGCACAAGCCGTTCGTGTACATCGACCTGTCCGGCTGGTCGCCGAAGTACTTCCCGCCGCAGCTCGTGCGCTACGCCAACACCGTGCTGCAGGACAAGGTGCTGTTCGGCTCGGACCACCCGGTGATCACCCCGGACCGCTGGCTGCGGGACTTCGCCGCGCTGGAGATCAAGGACGAGGTCCGGCCCAAGATCCTCAAGCACAACGCCGCCCGGCTGCTCGGACTCGTCAAGGAGGAGGACGCTTGACTTCTCCCCCTCTTGAACGAGGGATTCCTACAGCTCGCGCCGCAGGGGTTTCTGCTTCGTCGCCGACTGCCCGCCCGGAGGTTTCCGTTGAGGTCCTACACCGGCTCCACAGACTGTCACCGCCAGCCCGGCGGCCAGAATGTTGCGTGCCGCGTTCACGTCCCGGTCATGAGTCGTGCCGCAGCCACAGGTCCACGTGCGCACGTGCAGCGGCATCGCCGCCGCGAGTGCGCCGCAGGTCGAGCACAGCTTGGACGACGGGAACCAGCGATCCACCACGATCACGTCCCGCCCGTACCAGCTCGCCTTGTATTCCCGTTGCTGCCGGAACTGCCGCCAGCCCGCGTCGTTGATGGCACGGGCCAGGCGGTGGTTGCGGACCATGTTCGACACTGCCAGATCCTCGATCACGAGCGTTTGGTTTTCGCGCACGAGCCGAGTGGTGATCTTGTGCAGGTGGTCGGTGCGCCGGTCGGGCACACGGGCTACCTTGACGCGGGCCTTGGCCCGTTTGTTGCTGCCCTTCTGCTTGCGGCACAACACCCGCTGCGCCTTCGCCAGCGCCGTCCGGTCGTGGCGTTCGTGCCGGGGACTACCGATCTTCTCCCCGGACGACAGCACCAACAGGTGATCGAGACCGACATCGATGCCCACCACCGCCTCGGTGACAGGCAACGGCGTCACGCTCGGCTCTTCGCACAGCAGAGACACGAACCAGCTCCGGCCGCGTCCCGCGACACGGTCACCGCGGAGGGAAGTACCCCCGCAGGCAGTGGCCGAGACCAGCGGATGTCCAACGGCTCGGCCATTTTCGCCAGTGTCAGCGCACCGTCACGCCAGCGGAACGCCGACCGCGTGCACTCCGCGCTGGCGCGCGACTTCTTCCGCGACTTGAACCGCGGATACCGGGCACGCTTCGCCCAGAAATTGCCGAAAGCCGTCTGCAGATGCCGCAACGCCCGCCTCACCTGCCCACCCACAGCCGCAAACTATCAGTCCATTGTGGAACTCCTTGCAGCTGGGTGGCGGACGCAGCTTCGCTCTGGCGACGGAACAACTACTCCTACCTGCCCCTGTACCGCAGGGGTCCGATTCCTCCCCGTCCCGAAGGACGGGGTCTCCTCGGAGGACTTCAGATGACCACCACCGTGCAGGGGCTCGACGAGCTGAAGGCGCTAGCCGGGAAGGACCTCGGCCACACCGACTGGCTGGAGGTCACCCAGCGGCGCGTCGACACCTTCGCCGAGGCCACCGACGACCACCAGTGGATCCACGTCGACCCCGACCGCGCCGCCTCCGGCCCGTTCGGAACCACGATCGCGCACGGCTACCTCACGCTGGCGCTGCTCATCCCGCTGATGAGCGAGCTGCTGGTGGTGTCCGGCGTGCGGATGAGCCTCAACTACGGGCTGGAGAAGGTCCGCTTCCCCGCACCCGTGCCGGTCGGCGCCAAGATCCGGCTCGCCGGCCGGGTCGCGTCCGTCGAGGACGTGGCGGGCAACGGGGTCCAGCTCACCGTCGACTTCACCGTCGAGATCGAGGGCACCGAAAAGCCCGCGTGCGTCGCACGCGGCATCTACCGCCACTACGCGTGAGGTGCAGTCATGGCGACAACAACGCAGTTACGCCGTGCCGTCGCGTCCAGCTTCCTGGGCAGCGTGATCGAGTACTACGACTTCCTGCTCTACGCCACCGCTTCGGCGATCGTGTTCAACAAGGTCTTCTTCTCCTCGCTGGACCCGCTGGTGGGCACGATCGCGAGCTTCGGCACGTTCGCCACCGGCTACCTGGCCCGCCCGCTCGGCGGTGTCCTCTTCGGACACTACGGCGACCTGCTGGGCCGCAAGAAGATGCTCGTGCTCACCATGACGCTGATGGGCGTGGCGAGCTTCCTGATCGGCCTGCTGCCCACCTACGCCCAGATCGGCTGGCTCGCCCCGGCCGGGCTGGTGCTGTTGCGGGTCGTGCAGGGCATCTCGGTCGGCGGCGAGTGGGGTGGCGCGGTGCTGATGTCCGCCGAGCACGCGACGACCCGGCGCGGGTTGTGGGCGAGCTTCACCAACGCGGGCGCGCCGTGCGGCATGGTGCTCTCGACCGCCGCGCTCACCGGCACCGCGGCACTGGTGGGTGAGCAGGCGTTCCTGTCGTGGGGCTGGCGGGTGCCGTTCCTGCTCAGCCTGGCGCTGCTCGCGGTCGGCCTGTTCGTGCGGATGAAGGTCGAGGAGACGCCGGTCTTCCGGGCCGAGCGGCAGCGCACCTCCGCGCCGCTGGTCGACGTGCTGCGCCACCACCCGCGCACGTTGCTGCTCGCCGTCGGCGTCGGCCTGGCCGCGTTCGTCGCGCAGTCCACGCTGACGACGTTCATCCTCGCCTACGGCGTGCAGGCGGGGAACAACAGACAGGACATCCTCAACGCGCTGACGCTGTCGTCGGCACTGGCGGTGCTGGGCATCCTCGGCTGGTCGGCGGCGTCGGACCGGTTCGGGCGCCGGCCGGTCGTGCTCGCGGGCGCGGTGCTGATGGCCGGGTTCGGGTTCGCGCTGTTCCCCCTGGTGGACAACGGTTTCATCGTGATCGCCCTGGTGCTCGGCCAGGCCGTGATCCACCCGATGATGTACGGCCCGCTGGCCGCGCTCTACAGCGAGCTGTTCAGCACCGGCAGCCGCTACACCGGCGCGTCGCTCGGCTACCAGCTCGCCGGTCTGGGCGCGGGCCTGGCGCCGTTGCTGTTCGCGCAGGTGCAGAGCACCGCCGGCACCGGGGCCATTCCGTACATCCTGGCCGCGTTCTGCGTGCTGACCGTCGTCTGCACGGTCGCGTTGCGGGAGACCAGCCACACCAGCCTGACAGGAGACGGGGATGCGGAACGCGGGTCTGGGCGGTTGGCCACACCGCCGCGCGCGCATGGCGCCGAAGCGTAAAGCGCTGACATTTCAGGACGTCTCTCTGACGTACGAAGAGCTGGACGACCGCACGACCCGGCTGGCCCGGCGGTTGGAGGAGCTCGGGGTGCGGCACGGTGACCGGGTCGCCTACCTGGGGCCGAACCACCCGTCGTTCGCCGAGACGATGTTCGCCGCGCACCTGCTCGGGGCGGTCTTCGTTCCGCTGAACTTCCGGCTCACCCCTGCGGAGATCAACTACCAGCTCGCCGACAGCGGTGCGCGCGTGCTGGTCCACGCGGCTTCCCACGTGGTGCCGCACGAGCGCGCGATCTCGCTGGACGGCTACGAGGAGTGGCTCGCGGGCGGCTCGGCCGACCGGCTCGACGTGCCGGTCGGCATCGACGACCCCGCGCTGATCCTCTACACCTCCGGCACGACCGGGCGGCCCAAGGGCGCCGTGCTCAGCCACGCCAACCTGCTGTGGAACACGTTCAACCTGATGGTCGGCGTCGACATCGCCTCCGACGAGGTCGCGCTGGTCGCCGCCCCGCTGTTACACGTCGCCGCACTGGCGCAGACGTTGCTGCCGACGTTCGTCAAGGGCGGGCACAGCGTGCTCACCCCGCGCTGGGACGTCGACGAGTGCGTCACGTTGATCGAGCGGTACGGCGTGACCTGGCTGTTCGGCGTGTCCACGATGTACGCCGACCTGGCCGCGTCACCGCGGTGGCTGGACGCGGACGTGTCGTCGTTGCGGGTGCTGCTGTGCGGAGGCGCCTCGGTGCCGGACGCGGTGATCCACGCCTACCAGGACGCGGGTCTGGTGTTCTGCCAGGGCTACGGCCTCACCGAGACGGCACCCGGCGCGACCTTCCTGGAGGCCGCCGACAGCGTGCGCAAGGCGGGCTCGGCCGGCCCGCCCGTGTTCCTCGGCGACCTCCGCCTCGCCGACACCGGCGAGATCGAGCTGCAGGGCCCGAACATCACCCCCGGTTACTGGAACGACCCGGTCGCCACCGCGGCCGCGTTCACCCCGGACGGCTGGTTCCGCACCGGCGACATCGGCCGGGTGGACGCCGACGGCCACCTGCACGTCGTCGACCGGCTGAAGGACATGTACATCTCCGGCGGCGAGAACGTGTACCCGGCGGAGGTGGAGAACGCCATCGCCGACCACCCGGACGTGGCCGAGGTGGCGGTCGTCGGCGTGCCGGACGAGCGGTGGGGCGAGGTGGGCCGGGCGTTCGTCCGGCCGCGCGACGGCGTGGAGCTGGACGTGGCCGGGTTGCGGGCGTTCCTGGTGACGCGGCTGGCGAAGTACAAGGTCCCGGTGCACTTCGAGGTGGTGTCGTCGTTGCCGCGGACGGGTTCGGGGAAGGTGCTCAAACCGGCGTTGCGCCGGCTGCCGCTGGTCAGCTGAGGTCGTCGAGGAAGCGGCTGATCGGGCCGAAGGTGAACAGGCCGGTGCCGGCGGCCTGTTCGTCCTTCGCCGGAAGGAGTGCGGTGCGGGCTCGTTCGCGCAGGTCGTCGTCCTGGAGGCGGATCGCGGCCAGGGCGATCAGGCATGCCCTGGTTTCGCTGAGCAGGTCGGCGGGTCCTGGCGGGAGGGTTCTCGCTGCTGCCAGTGCTTCTTTTTGAGGGAGGGCCAGCGGGCGGACCCACGGCAGGTGCGGGCCCCAGTCGTCGGTGAGGTCCACGGTGGACGGCCCGTGCAGGCTGAGGAGGGCGAGCGGGAGGAGGCCGCGTTCCATGCCCCACATGCCGGTGCCGGCGATCCTCTGCGCTGCGGCTCGGTAGGCGTGGTCGGCTTCGGCTGTTCTGTTCTGGGCGGCGAGTTTGAGGGCCGCGTACCAGTCGGTGAAGACGCTCACGAGCGGGAGGTCGTGGCTTCTGGCGAGGTCGTCGGCTTCGGCGGCGTGGTGGTCGGCGGTGTCGAGGTCGGCGAGCGCGGCGCCTGCCTGGACGAGGATGAGGTGGCCCAGGACCTCGTGGGTGACCAGGTGGTGCTCGGCGGCGTGGGCCACGAGTTCGCGGCCGATCCGCGCGCGGTGCGGGGCCAGGCCGGTGCGGTGGAAGGTGTGCATGAAGCGGGCGTTGAGCGCGAACGCCCGGAGCTCCGGGTCGTCGAGGTCGCGGGCGATGGCCTCGGCTTCGTCGGCTTCCGGGAGCCGGGCGCCGGTGCCGCGCTCCTCCATCGCGATGGTGGCGAGGAGGCGGGCTCGGGTGGCGGTCGGTGCGCGGAAGGCGGGCAGGACGCGTTCGGCGGCGGCGACGAGCTCGGCGGAGTGGGCGGGGTCGTCGTTGGTGGTCCAGATGCCGGGGACGTCGAAGGAACCGATGACGTCGGCCACGGCCTGCGGGTCCACAGGAAGCTGAGCGGCGGCAGGCTGAACGGCGGCAGGCTGGCCAGTCGGATCGCCCACCGCGCTCACCGCACCCGCCGCGCGCAGTGCCACCGAGCGTTGCTCCCGCGCCCCCTCCAGGTCGCCGCTGACCGCCAGCGCCCGAGCCAGCCCGTCACCAGCTCGACCCGCACCCGTCACCGGCCGCGATCGCCGCCCGCCACAACCGCACCGCCTCCCGCGGCGACCGCGTCACCTCCGCCGCCCGCCAGCCCGCACCGCCGCCTCCCGCGCACCCGGCCGCCAGGTAGTGGTGCGCCAGCAGCTCCACGTCCCCGGCCGCACCGACTCCAGCGCCGCCGCCGCGGCACCGTGCCAGCGAGCCCGCCGGGTCAGCGACAACTCCTCGTACAACGTGTCGCGCACCAGCACGTGCGTGAACCGCGCCGGCCCCGGCCCGACCTCCACCACGAACCCGGCCTCGATCGCCGCCTCCACCGCGTCCAGCACGTCGGAACCCGCCACCAGGCCGAGCAGCTCCACCTCCACGTCCCGGCCCAGCACCGCCGCCTGCTGCAGCACCGTCCGCACCTCGGCCGGCAACGCGCCCAACCGGTGCCGCACCACGTCCCGCACCCCGGCCGGCACCGCGCGGAGATCACCGCCCGCCGCGCTCAGCCGCGCGAGCTCCTTGACGTAGAACGGGTTCCCGCCGCTCCGCGCGAAGATCACGCGCACATCGGCCGCCCGAGCGATCGACCGCACCAGCGCGCCGACCGCCTCCTCCCCCAGCCCGCCCAGCTCCACCCGCACCGGCAGAGCACGGGCCACCGCCTCCGACGCCACCGGCACCCTCGACGTCACGACGACCAGCACCCGCCCGGACAGCCGCCGCGAGGTGAACGCCCCCAGCACCGCCAGCGTCTCCTCGTCGGCCTGGTGCAGGTCGTCCAGCACGACCACCACCGGCGCCGCCGCCTCCACAGTGGACACCACGGCCTGCCGCAGGCCGAAGCGGTCCTCCACGACCAGCTCGGCACCCAGCGCCTCGACCACCTGCTGCCAGGGCCACGCCACCGGCGCGTCCTCCGGGCACCGGGCCCACACCGTCCGCCAGCCACGCGCACCGAGCCCGGCGCTGAACTCCTCGGCCAGCGCCGTCTTGCCCACGCCCGCCTCGCCCGTGACCACCGCAATTCCCAGTCCGGCGGCGGGCACGGCGCTCTTCAGCACGGCCAGCTCGGCGGTCCGTCCGACCAGGCCCACCGCGGCGGCCGGGATCAGCCGGGGCGACTGGGCGAGGATGTCCGACTCCAGCGCCCGCAGCTCCGCCCCGGATCCACCCCGAGGTTCTCGGCCAGCGCACGCCGGGCCTCGCGCACCACCGCCAGCGCGTCGCCCTGCCGGCCCTCCCGGTACAGCGCCAGTGCCAGCAGGCTCCACACCTTCTCCCGCCACGGGAAGCCGGCCACGTGCGCCCGCAGGTCCGCCACCACCTCGGCCGTCCGACCGGCGGCGAGCGCCGCCTCGGCCCGGCGTTCGACCGCCACCAGCCGCAGCTCCTCCAGCCGGTCGATCTCGGCCCGCGCCCAGTGCTCGTCGGCGAACTCCGCGTAGGCCGGGCCCCGCCACAACGCCAGCGCGCGGTCCAGCACCGCCAGGTCGCCGCCCAGCATCTCCTCGAACCGCCACGCGTCCACGTCGGCCGCCCGCAGCACGTACCCGGCGCCCTCGGTGACCAGCAGCGACGACGGTGTCCGGGGTGGACGGTCGGGTTCCAGGGCCTTGCGCAGCGCGCCGACGAACGTCTGCACCGTGCCCACCGCGCCGTCCGGCGGGTCCTCCCACAGGTCGGCGACCAGGGTGCGCACCGGCACCACCCGCCGGCGCGCGACGAGCAGCCTGGCCAGCACCGCGCGTTGTTTCGGGCCGCCGAGCCGGGCTGATCCGGCGGTCAGCGGGCCGAGGACCCCGAAGCTCACCACCCGCTGAGCCCGGCACTGATCGGTTGCTGATCGGGCGCGCGCAAGCTCGACCCGTGAACTTCACCGACTTCGACCACCAGCGAATTCAGGTCTCCGACGGCGTCGAGCTGAACGTGGCCACCACCGGCAGCGGCAGCCCGGTCGTGCTGCTGCACGGCTTCCCGCAGACGCATCTGATGTGGCGGCACGTCGCCGCCGACCTGGCGGCCGACCACACCGTGATCATGCCCGACCTGCGCGGCTACGGCGACAGCGACAAGCCCGCCGACACCGGCCTCACCTATTCGAAGCGCACCATGGCCGCCGACGTCGTGGCGGTCGCGCGGGAGCTGGGCCACGAACGGTTCGCCCTGGCCGGGCACGACCGCGGCGCGCACGTCGCGTTCCGCGCGGGTCTCGACCACCCGGACCACGTGACGCACCTCGCCTCGCTCGACGTGCTGCCCACGCTGGACATGTGGGACGTGATGCGCGGGACGTCCGGCATCGTCGGTTTCCACCTGTTCCTGATGGCCCAGCCGCCCGGCCTGGCCGAGGAGCTGATCGGGGCGCGTCCCGACGCGTTCTTCGGACACTTCCTCGACATCTGGGGCGGGTCGTTCCCCGCCGAGGTCCGCGCGGAGTACCTGCGGGCCTCCCGCGAGGCCATCACGTCGATCGTCGCCGACTACCGGGCGATGGCGACGGTCGACGTGGAGCACGACACCGCCGACCGCGAGGCGGGCAACCTGCTCGAGATGCCGGTGACGGTGCTGCAGCAGGACTGGGGCGCGGCGCTCGGGTTCGACGCGCGGAAGCTGTGGCAGGCCTGGGCTTCCGACCTCGACCACCGCACTGTCTCCTGTGGACATTTCATGGCCGAGGAGGCACCGGACGTGGTCGCCGGCGCGCTCAGGGATCTGCTCGCGCGCTGAGGGTTGGTGATCGCCCGGAGCGGGAATACGGGTGGAAGCAGACCGCCGAGGGGAAGGCCGCCATGTCCGTGTCCGCGCAGGAGCGGTTGTCCGCACAGGAGCGGGTGCTCGCCGGACGGTACGAGCTGGCCGAACGGCTGGGCGCCGGCGGCATGGCCGAGGTGCACCGGGCGTGGGACCGCAGGCTGCACCGGCACGTCGCGGTCAAGCTCTTCCGCGCGGGCACCGACGCCACCGGCCCCCACCGGTTCGAGAACGAGGTCAAGACGCTCGCCGCGCTGTCGCACCCCGGCCTCGTGCAGGTGCACGACGCCGGAACCAGCGACGACACCCCGTTCGTCGTGTTGCAGATGGTCGAGGGGCGCACGCTCCTCGGCCGCATCGCGGACGGCCCGCTCTCCGTGGAGGAGATCCGCCGGATCGGCGCCCAGCTCGCCGACGCGCTCGCGTACGTGCACGAGCAGGGTGTTGTGCACCGGGACGTCAAACCGTCCAACATCCTGCTCGACCACGACGGCGTCGCCCACCTCGCCGACTTCGGTCTCGCCCAGCTGATCGGCGCCACCCGGCTGACCAGGCCCGACCAGCTGGTGGGCACCGCCGCCTACCTCGCTCCCGAGCAGGTGCGCGGCGACGAGATCACCTGCGCGGTCGACGTCTACGCCCTCGGCCTGGTGCTGCTCGAATGCCTCACCGGCCGGCGGGAGTACGAGGGCAGCGAGGTCGAGGCCGCGGTCGCCAGGCTGCACCGCCGCCCCGACATCCCGCGCGACCTGCCCCCGGACCTCAAGCGCCTGCTCAACCTGATGACCTCGCTCCCGGCCCGCCGCCGCCCGTCGGCCGCCGAGTGCGCCGCCGCGTTGCGGCACGTCCCGACCAGGACCGGCATGGCCCTGCCCGCGCACCGCCCGGTCAGGATGCTCGTGGCGGCCGGGGCGTTCGCGCTGGCGGCCACGGCCGGTGTGACGGCGGCGCTGAACGCCCAGTCGCCACCGGCCGAGTCGGCGCCACCGACGACCACGGCGCCGGGCACGTCGGCGCCGGAGATGCCGGCAACGCCCGTGGTCGCGTCGACTCCCCCACCGGCCAGCGCGACTCAGGTCGTGCCTGTTCAAGCCGTGCCTGTTCAGGTCGTGCCTGTTCAGGTCGTGCCTGTTCAGGCCCCACCGCAGGCCGGCCACGCGAAACCCGAGGGCAAGGGGTCCGACGGCAAGAAGGGCAAGAACGACAAGGGCAAGGGCGGCTCCGGCAAGGGCTGAGCTCAGGCCAGGTGCCCGTCCGGCCGCACCACCCCACCCGCGATCTCCACGTGCCCACCGCCGCGCAGCCGTTCGAACAGCCTCCCCCCGTCCGCCAGCCGCTGGTCAGGCACCCGCCTCCCGGTCGCGTACGCCACATCCAGCCCCGACAACCGCTCGGCCAGCTCACGCGACATGTCCGGCGCCGCCGCGATCAGCCCGCTCAGCAACGCCCGCAGCGCCTGACCCTCCGGCGTGTACCCCGTCATCAACGCCGTCTGCGCCCTCGTGTGCGCGAGCAGTGCGGCCCCGACCGGGTGGCGTTCGTCGTGGTAGCTGTCGAGCAACGTCTCGTCCGCCCGGCCCGTGACGACCGCGGCGAGCTTCCAGCCGAGGTTGTGGGCGTCCTGGATGCCGACGTTCATGCCGACGCCGCCGGTCGGGAAGTGCATGTGGGCCGCGTCGCCGGCCAGCAGCACGGTGCCCGCCCGGTACGCGGCGGCCTGCCGGGTGGCGTTGCCGAACCGCGAGAGCCACCTCGGGTCGCGCATCCCGAAGTCGGTGCCCGCGATGGCCTTCACGGTGGCGCGCAGCTCGTCGAGGGTGAGCTCGCCCGGCCACTCGGCCCGGTTGGTGGCCGGGTCGCCGCCCACGATCCGGTGCACGCCGCCGGGCAGCGGCACGACCATCAGGCCGCCGTCGATGCCGGTGACGCTGGCGAACCCGCGGGCAGGCGGGTCGTCCAGCACCACGTCGCCGAGCCAGCCCCAGGTCGTGGCGTCGGTACCGGGGAAGTCGATGCCCGCGGCCTCCCTGACCGTGCTCCTGGTCCCGTCACAGCCGACCACGTACCGCGCGACGACGACCTCGTCGCCGAGCAGCACGCCGTCGTCGGTCAGGCCCGTGACCCGGTGACCTCGCTTGATCACCGCCCCCAGTTCGCGGGCGCGTTGCTCCAGCAGCTCCTCGGTGCGGTCCTGCGGCAACGCCAGCGTGAACGGGAACGGCGTGTCCAGCACCGCGAAGTCCATCCGGTCCGGCAGCCCGCCGAAGTGCCCGTTCGGGATGCGGATGCCCTCGGCCAGGAACGGTTCCGCCACCCCACGGCAGTCGAACACCTCGATCGTGCGGGGGTGGATCGTGAGCGCCTTCGAGTTCACGTCCCGCTCCCGCCGCGCTTCCACCACGGTGACCGAGGCCCCGCCCAGCCGCAGCTCCCCCGCGAGCCACAGCCCGGTCGGCCCGGCACCCACCACCACGACGTCCTGCATCGGCCCACTCCTTCTTGGTCACTGACCAACAACTAGCTTCGAGTAGACTAGGTCAGTGACCAAGAGTCAAGCGGACGTGGTGCGGACGGCGCTCGAGATCCTCGACGAGCGCGGCGTCGGCGCGGTCTCGCTGCGGGCCATCGCGCAGCGGCTCGACGTGCGGATGAACACCGTGCTGTGGCACGTCAAGACCAAGGCGCGCCTGGAGGAGCTGATGGCCGACGCGATCGTCGCCGAGGTGTCGCTCACCGGCCTGCCGGACGACTGGCGGGAACGGGTCGTGGAGATCGCGCGCCGGTACCGCGGGGCGCTGCTGGCCCACCGCGACGGAGCCGTCGTGGTGGCCGGCACCTACGCCGCCGAGCCGGCCACTTTGGACGTTGCCGAGGCGGTCGTGGCGGCGCTGCTGGAAGGCGGGTTGTCCGAGCGCGACGCCGCATGGACGCTCTGGGACGTCGTCTACTTCGTCCTCGGCCTGACCCAGGAGGAGCAGGCGCTGCCCGGCCGGTCGGCGGACGGGCTCGTGGTGGGCGAACGGCCCGCGTTGCGGCGGGTGCTGCCGGTCCTGACCGAGGAGTCGTTCGACGAGCGGTTCGAGTTCGGCCTCGCGAAGCTCGTGCCGCCGTCCGGCCACCGACGGCCGTGAGTGATCGACAACCGCCGCCCGGCCTGTCAGGCTGGGACGGAACCGCCGAGAGGGAGTGACACCACTGGAAGCCACGACGGAACTGCGGGACAACGCGGTGATCCTCCGGGTCACCGGCGAGGTCGACTCCTACACCGCACCGCTCCTGCACGAGCACCTGGACGCGGCGTTCGCGCAGGCGGCACAGCGCCGGCTCGTGGTCGTCCTGGACACCACGGGCATCTCGTTCATGGCCTCGTCGGGTCTGTCCGTGCTGGTCGAGTACCACCAGCGCGGCGAGAGCAAGGGCACCCCGCTGCGGATCGTGGCGCCGGCCGGGAACGTGCTGAGGGCCCTGCGCGCGACCACGTTGAACGAGATGCTGGAGCTGCACGTCAGCGTGGCGGAGGCGCTGGCGGGCCGCTGAGGCGCCGTCAGTCCTGGGCGCCCCGCGGCTCCCCGCGCAGCGGTGTGACGGTCGAGTCCGCGTTCTCCGGCAACCGGACCAGCGGCTGCAGCGGCAGCGAGACCTTCGAGTCCACCATCGCCGCGAGGTGCTGCAGCATGATCCCCTCGCGCAGCGCCCACGGGCAGATCCGCACCTGCTCGATGCCCAGCGCGGACATCGTGGCGTGCGCGACCACCGCACCGGCCAGGATCTGCCGCGCTCGCGAGCGGGAGACACCGGGCAGCCGGCAGCGCTGCTTGGCCGAGAGCTGGGCCAGCTTCGGGATCCACGTCCTGAGGTCACGCAGGTCGAGCGTGCGGTGGACGAACGGCCCTTCCCGCTGCGACGGCGCTCCCGCCAGCCGAGCCAGCTGCTTGAACGTCTTGGACGTGGCCACGGCGTGCTGGGGATCGCTCTCCCACCGCAGCCGGTCGACCACCTCGGCGAGGGCGTCGTGGACGTGGTCCCGCAGCGCCTTGACCTGGCCGCGCCGCGGCGGGTCGTGGTGCAGGAAGGCTCGCGTCAGCCGGCCGGCACCCACCGGCAGCGACAGCGCGAGCTCCGGTTCGGCGTCGCGGCCCAGGGCGATCTCCATCGACCCGCCGCCGATGTCGAGCAGCAGCAACCGCCCCGACGACCAGCCGTACCACCGGTGGGCCGCGACGTAGGTGAGCCGCGCCTCCTCCTGCCCGGACAGGTACTGCGGCCGGATCCCGGCCACCCGCTCGATCTCGTCGATGATCTCCTCGCGGTTGGTGGCGTCCCGGATGGCGGAGGTGACGAACGTGTACAGCTGGTCGACCCCGTGCCGGTAGGCCGCCGCGACGGCGTCCTTGACCGCGCGCACGGCCCGGTCGACGCCGGCCTCGTTCAAGGTGCCGTCGGGCTCGATCGACTCGCCGAGCAGGGTCGGTTCCTTGACGCAGTGCGCAGGCAACGGCGGCGCACCTGCCCGGACGTCGACGACCTGCAGCTGCGCGGAGTTCGAGCCGATGTCCAACACGCCCAGACGCATGCAGTGGCCCTACCCCGCCACCGGCGCACCAAACTGCACACGGGGCGCAATGATCACATCGAACGATCCACAGTGGTCAGTTCCCCAGGAGGTCGTCGACCAGGCCTTCGGCGTATCCGGGGGCGAGCGGTCCGGGACGGCACAGAACCCGGTAGACGATCGGCGCGACCACCCGGTCGAGCACGGTCTCCGTGCCGACGGTCCGTTCGCCGCGTTCGGCCGCCCGGCGCAGGATGACGTCGATCTGGTCGGCCGCGTAGTCGGAGCACCTCATGGCGTTCCCGGCCGGATCACCGACGAGGGCGTCGCGGAGGTAGGCGCGCCCTGGCGCGGACGACATCTCGTCGAGGAACTGCTCGGCCCACGTCCGCAGGTCGGCCAGGAGACTGCCCCGGTCGTCGGGAGGGGAGTCCGGCCGGAGCCGTTCGACCGCGATGTCCGACAGCAGCGCCTGCAGGTCGCCCCACCGGCGATAGATGGTCGACGGCGTGACGCCGGCCCTGGCCGCGACCAGGGGCACCGTCAGCTTCTCCCGCCCCAGCTCGGCGTCCAGCTCCCGCACGGCCGCGTGCACCGCCTCCTGCACGCGGGCGCTCCGGCCGCCAGGACGCGATGTCGTCTTCCGGTCCACTCCCTCAGCTTAAGGCAAAGATGTTGCGTTAGCGGTCGAGTCGACATTACGGTGCACCAAACGCAAAGAATTAGCCTTAAGGAGGCTAACGATGGTCACCTGGACCGTCGGGACCCTGACCGTGCACCGGATCGACGAGGCGCTCGCACCTCCCGAGACCGGCCCCTGGCTGCTCCCGGAAGCGACGCCCGAGCTCGTGCACCGCCACCCCTGGCTGAAACCCGACTTCGCCGCAGATGATGGAACGCTGCGGCTCGCCACCCACAGCTTCGTCGTCGTCGGCAACGGACTGCGGATCGTGGTCGACACGGGCATCGGCAACGGCAAGACGCGCGCGAACGCCGCGTGGCACGACCTCCGCACCGGATACCACGACCGGCTCGTGGACGCCGGGATCGGGCCCGACACAGTGGACCTCGTTCTGCTCACCCACCTGCACACCGACCACGTCGGCTGGAACACGCATGTGGTGGACGGCCAGTGGGTCCCCCTTTTCACGAACGCGCGCTATGTGACGTCGAAGCTCGAACGCGAGTTCTGGGCCGACCAGACCATGGAAGAGCCGCGGCTGCAGATGTTCCGCGACTCCGTGCACCCCGTCGAGGACGCCGGCCTGCTGGACCTGGTCGAGGTCGGCAGGAACGGCGTCGAGGTGGCCGAGGGCGTGCGACTCGTCCCGACTCCCGGCCACACCCCTGGCCACGTGGCGGTCGAGCTGACCAGCGCCGGCCAGACCGCCCTGATCACCGGCGACTGCCTGCACCACCCGGTCCAGATCGCGAGCCCCGACGTGACCAGCTGCGCCGACGTCGACCCCGGACAGGCCAGGGCGACCCGGCACGCATTGCTGGAGTCGCTCGCGAACACCGAGACCCTCCTGCTGGGCACGCACTTCCCGCCACCGACGGCGGGCCGGGTCGTCCGCGACCCGGACGGCGCCCGCCTGGTCTTCTGACTCAGGCATGCTCCCCGGATGCCGGAGGACCTCCCGCTCACCGATCACCAGCGCGACCTGCGGGCGAGGTTCCTGGCTGCGCCAACGGTTCCGGCTCCGCGGCGAGCGCCTGGCCCGCGACCGCGAGCCCTGCTCGGGGTGGCCGGACGACGAAGACCTGACGTGCCAGGGGATCGGACCGATCGCGGGCCGATGGCGGAACTGGCCGATGGCGGGACTGGCCGGCGGCGGTCTGCACACCGGCACCGAGGGGTGGTGGCGACGAGCAGCGACATCACCTTGTGGACCAGGGCCTGACCGGGACCGTCGCTACGATCACGGCGTGCTCAAGACGCGGCTCGATCTCGACCGGATCCACGCGGCCCGCCGCCACATCGACCCCGTCTACCTGAACACCCCGCTGTACCGGTGCGACGCGTTGGGACGCCGGCTCGGCTGCACCGTCAGCATCAAGCTGGAGACGGCGAACCCGGTGCGCAGCTTCAAAGGCCGCGGCACCGAGCTCGTCACCGGTCTGCTGGCCGCGCAGGGCCGCACCGCCGTCGTGTGCGCCAGCGCCGGCAACCTGGGTCAGGCCCTCGCCTGGTCAGGTGGCCGGCGCGGTCTCGACGTGACGGTCGTGGCGTCGGTGCGGGCGCCCGTGGCGAAGCTCGACCGGATCCGCGCGCTGGGCGCCGAACTGGAGCTGGTGGACGGCGACATCGAGATGGCACGCGAGCGGGCGGTGCGCATCGCGGGCGAACGCGGTATCCGGTTGCTTGAGGACAGTTTGGACATCGAGACGTGTGAAGGTGCCGCGACGATCGGCCTTGAGCTGGTGGACGCGGAGTTCGACACCGTGTTGATCGCGTTGGGCGGTGGCGCGCTGGCAACCGGTGTGGGTCACGTCCTGAAGAGCTCGGGGCACGCGGCCGAGGTGATCTGCGTGCAGCCCGCGGGTGCGCCGGCGTTGACCCGGTCGTGGCACGAACGCCGGGTCGTCACCACGGAGTCCACCGACACCATCGCCGACGGTGTGGCCGGCCGGTTCCCCGTCCCGGAGGTCCTGGACGACCTCCTCGCGGTGGCCGACGACGCCGTCCTGGTGCAGGAGTCGTCGATCACCGCCGGCATGCGGCTGTTGTTGGAGCACACGGGTTTGGTCGTCGAACCTTCGGCCGCGCTCGGCGTCGCGGCCGTGCTGGAGGACCCGGAGCGGTTCGCCGGGCGGCACGTCGTCACGGTGGTCTGCGGCAGCAACGCCGACCTCGACGCCTACCTCCGATGGGTTCGCTGACAACGCTTTCCCGACTAGTGCGGTGACCACGAACCTCCGCCGCGTTTCGCTGCGGTCAGACGGGTGCCTCGTGGGACCGGCCCCGCGAGGTGCCCTACTGAGCGTCGGGAAACACGGTGAAGATGGTGGTCACCGCGCTAGGCTCGGACCCGAACTCTCCGACAGCTGCGGTCAGCACGGATCCGAGGGAGCCACCGACGTGGTCGAGACGCACGACATCGTTCGCCCGCCTGCCGAGCTCAGCGCGGGCCTCGCGGCCATTGGCAGTGCGACGGCCAGCGCCGAGCTCAGCAGGATGGGCATCCGCAGCGCTTTCATCCGCGGCCCGGTCTCGTGGACGCCCGGCGTGCGCGTCGCGGGACCGGCGTTGACGTTGCAGTTCATGCCGAAGCGCGAGGACCTCTACCCCGTCGACGAGTACGAGGAGCCGGAGAAGCAGTTGCACCGGCACGTCATGTACCACGCCCAGGCCGGCGACATGATCGTCGTCGACGCGCGCGGTGACATGGGCAGCGGTGTGTTCGGCGAGATGATGCTGACCTACTTCAAGGGTCGCGGCGGTGCCGGTGTGGTGATCGACGGGTGTCTGCGCGACACCGGTGAGGCCAGGAAGCTCGGGCTGGGGCTGTGGATCCGTGGTGCCACACCGAATTACCACGCTCAAACCGACATCGTGCCGACCGCCGTCAACGTGCCGGTGGCGTGCGGTGGCACGATCGTGGAGCCGGGCGACATCGTCGTCGCCGACGACGACGGGGCGGTCGTGGTGCCGGTCAAGCTCGCGCCCGCCGTGCTGGCTGTCGCTCAGGAACACGCGGAGTGGGAGGAGTTCTCCCGGATCCGGCTGTCCGAGGGCGGTGATCTGCGGCGGTACTACCCGCTGTCGGACGAGGCCAGGCCCGAGTACGAACAGTGGCGTGCCGAGCAGGGGCGCTGACTCAGCTCCACAGCCGGTCGTGGCTCGACTCGCGGTCCCAGTGCGTGGTCTCGGCGAAGAACACCGGGTCGTGCGGGTCGAGCAGGCGGCTGACCAGATCCTCGTTGATGGCACCGAAACCGAGTCCCGGTGTGTCCGGCACGGTGATGTGGCCGTCCTGGATGAGCGGGCGGGGCAGGTCGGTGACGAGGTCGCTCCAGAACTCCACATCGGCCGCGTGGTGTTCGAGTGCCAGGAAGTTCTCCGTGGCAGCGGCCAGGTGCACGGACGCCATCGTCGCGATCGGGGACGCGGCCAGGTGCAGTGCCATCGGAATCCCGCGTTCCTGCGCGTAGTCGCCGATCCGCTTGGTCTCCGCGATCCCGCCCGCTGTCGCCGGGTCGGGGTGCACGACGCGGATGGCGCCGGCGTCGAGCAGCGGCCGGAAGCCGTCCAGCAGGTAGATGTCCTCCCCCGTGCAGGTCGGGACGGCGACGGCCTCGGTGAGCTGGCGCCACTGGTCGGTCAGCTGCCACGGGATCAGGTCCTCGATCCACGCCAGGGTGAACGGCTCCAGCGCGCGGCCGATCCGGATGCAGGAGTCCAGGGCGATGTGGCCGAAGTGGTCGGCGGCGAGCGCGACGTCGTAGCCGACCACCGACCGAACTGTGTCCACATAGGACGCCAGGTGCTCGATGCCCTTCGCGGTGACCTGGATCCCGGTGAACGGGTGCATCGTCGTCGAGTCCGCGCGGGCACCCGCAGGTGCGATCAGCGCCCCCGGCACGTCCCACAGCAGGTCGACGCCCACGTCCATCTTCAGCATCGTGAACCCGCGCCGCTTGCGCTCCAGCAGCCGGGCGCCCATCTCGTGCGGGTCCGGCAACGACGGGGTGTCCGCGTAGCAGCGGACCTCGTCGCGGAACCGGCCCCCGGCCAACGCGTGCGCGGGCACCCCGTAGGCCTTGCCGGCGAGGTCCACCAGCGCCATCTCGACGCCGGAGACCCCGCCGCCCTGCCGGCCGTGGTGCCCGAACTGCTTGATCTTGCGGAAGATCCTGTCGACGTTGCACGGGTTCTCGCCGACGAGCCTGCTCTTCAGCACCAGCGCGTAGGTGGCGCTGGCCTGGTCACGCACCTCCCCGTAGCCGGCCAGGCCCTGGTTGGTGTCGATCCTGATGATCGACGAGCGGAACGGCACCCCGGCCACGTTGGCCACCCGCAGGTCGGTGATGCGCAGGTCGCTCGGCCGCGACGCCGTCGGGACGTGCTCCTCCGTGACCGCCGGGAGGTCGCCGTGCGAGCTCATCCCTTCACCGCCCCCGCTGTCAGGCCCTCGGTCAGGAACCGCTGCCCGAACGCGTACATGACCACGACCGGGATGCTGATCAGCAACGAGGCCGCGGCCAGCTGCCCCTGCGGCACGACGTCGCCGAAGATCATCGACTGCATGCCGACGGGCAGCGTCTTGTAGTCGTCCTTGGTGATGAACACGAACGCGAACAGGAACTCGTTCCACGCGTTGGTGAGCGTGAACAGCGCGACCGCGAGCAGGCCCGGTTTGGCCAGCGGCAGCACGATCCGCAGGAACGCGCCGAACCGCGTGCAGCCGTCGACCAGCGCGGCCTCCTCGAGGTCGGCCGGGATCGACTTGAAGTAGCCGACGAGCAGCCAGGTCGCGAACGGCAGCGTGAACGTCGGGTAGGCGAGCACCAGCGCCCACAACGAGTCGTTGAGCCCGATGCCGCTCATCATCTGGTACAGCGGGATGAACAGCAGCGCACCCGGCATCACGTAGGTGAGCAGGATCGTCACCGTGAAGCTCTCCGAACCGCGGAACTTCAGCCGTGCCAGCGCATAGCCGGCCAGCGCCGCGCAGACCAGGGCGATCACCGTGGACGCCACCGACACCAGGAGCGTGTTGAGGTACCAGGTGCCGAACGCCCTGCCGTTGAACAGGTTGGTGAACTGCTCGGTGGTCCACGGCGTCGGCCACAGGTCGTCGGTGCGCGCGACGATCTGGTTGTCGGACTTGAAGGCCGTGACCGTCATCCAGTAGAGCGGGGCGAGCACGAAGGCGAGCAGACCGATGAGCGCGATCCCCGAGCCGGTGCCGCTGACCAGGCGAGCGGCCAGCTGGTTGCCCCGTGCGGCGAGCACGGAGACGACCCGTCCGACGGCCGCCGCGAGCACGACGAACACGCCGAGCACGAGCGCCGCCTTCCACACGATGTGCGGCGAGGCCCAGACCAGCACGAGCGTCGAGACCGCCACGACCACCCACGGCAGCGCCCGGCGCTGGGCCGGGGTGAGCCGCCGGCGGCCCAGGTCGCCCGCACCGGGCAGGTCGCTGCGCCGCATGACCCGCACGAGGACGACCACGAGGATGGCGACGACGGGCAGCATCACCAGCGTGACCGCGGCGCCCGCGCCCAGCTGCAGCTGCTGGATGGCCTTGGAGTAGGCCACCATCACGTACGGGGCGGTGGCGTCGCCCGGCCCGCCCTGGGTCATCAGCCAGATCAGGTCGAAGTTGTTGAACGTCCAGATCGACGACAGCAGCACGGTCACGATCATGATGTGCCGCAGGCCGGGCAACGTGATGTGCACGAAGCGCTGCCACGCCGACGCACCGTCCACAACGGCCGCTTCATACAGTCCGCTGTCGATCGCCTTGAGCCCGGCCAGGAACGTCACCGTGAAGAACGGGATGCCCTTCCAGACGTTGACCAGGATGACCGCCGGCATCGCGAGCGCGGGGTCGGACAGCCACTCCGCGGGCCAGCGGTCGACGAGCCCGATCGCGGCCAGCGCCGGCCCGATGCCGGAGTCGGTGAGCAGGACGTTGACGCTGCCGAAGATCGGGTCGAACAGCGACCGCCAGGTGAAGGCCGTGACGACGGTCGGCACCACCCACGGCAGCAGGATGATCCCGGCGACGACCGCCCGGCCGCGGCGCATGTGGTGCAGCATCAACGCGGCGATGAGGCCGAGGACGACCTTGAAGATCTCGGCGTACGCGGTGAAGACGAACGAGTTGAGCACGCCCGTGTGGAACACGGTGTCGCCGACGAGGTCGGTGTAGTTGTCCAGCCCGACGAAGACCGTCTCGGCGCCGTGGCGTTCCGTGGTGCTGGTGAAGACCGAGCTGACGATCGGGAACAGGATCAGGCCGCTGACTAGCACCAGCGTCGGCCCGATGAACACCGCCGCGAGGCGCCAGTCGCGCCCGAGCAGCCGCTGCGAGGTGGTGAGCGACGACGTCCCGCGCGGCGCCGGGGGAACCGGCGCCGGCCGCGTGCGCAGGACGGTCACTGCTTGTACCCCTGCTGCTCGAACACCTGGACCATGCGGGCGTGCGTCGCGGCGACCGCGTCGGCCGGTGTGGTGCCCTGGATGACCGACTGCATCATGTCGGTCAGCAGGTAGGCGGCGGTGGCGGCCTGCTCGCCGGGGCTCGGGGCCTGCGGGAACGAGAAGCCGGTCTTCGTGGTCAGCGGGAGCTTCGTGCGGGTCTGCTCGCGCAGTGCCGTGAACGCCGGGTCACCGCTGGTGTAGTACGGGTCGGAGTCCCACACCTTCTCCCAGGCGGGGTTGACCAGGCAGGGCGCTCCCTTCGCGACACCGAGCAGCGCGGTGCCGCTGACCATGAACTTCGCCACCAGCTTGGCCAGGTCGGCGTTCTTCGCGCCTTTGAACACGACGAAGGAGTTGGACTGGCCGTACGCGAGCGGTGTGTCGATCGCCGGTCCGGTGGCGCCGTTGAACGGGTGCGTGTTGCCGTAGACCGGGTTGTTCTTGGTCTTGGAGTCGGCGTAGACGCTGTACTGGTTAAGCGTGAGACCGAGGATCTGGGCCAGCCAGTTCTCGTTGTTGCTGGAGTCGGTCCAGCTCCCGATGCCGGGCGGCAGCATCGGCGCGTACTTCGGTTTCGTGTAGATGTCGCCGATGAACGTGACGGCGTCGACGGTCTCCGGCGAGTTGAAGACGACCTTCGTGCCGGTGTTGTCCGCGATCGCCCCGCCGTAGCAGTTGATGACGTTCGCGATGAACCCGTTGGCGTCGCCGGAGCGGTTCACCGTGAGGCCCCAGCCGAAGCGCCGCTTCGCCGGGTCGGAGACCTCCAGGGCGTTGTCGCGCAGCTCTTCCCACGTGTAGTGGGGTTTGAGCGGCAGGCCCTTCTCCTCGTACCAGTCCTTGCGCAGGTACATCCCGGTGCCGATGAAGTGGTACGGGATCGCGAACCAGCGGCCGCCGAACACGCAGTAGTTGGCCGCCTCCGTCGCGGGCTCCCCGTAGAGCTTGCGCATCTCCTCGACCACGTCGGTGACGTCGGTGAGGGTGCCCAGGTTGTGCAGCTGGCCGACGAACCGCAGGTCGCTCACGAAGGCCAGGTCGCGCGCGGTGCCGGCCTTCACCTCGGCCTCCATCTTCGCGACCATGTCACCCGCGTCGCCGGAGACCAGGTCGTTGCGCACCGTGGTGCCGGTGGCCTGTGCGAACACCTGCAGCGACCGGTCGAGGGCCTGGTTGGCGGCCTCCGCGTAGAGCTTCTGCGAGAGCATCCCCACCGAGCCGCCGCGCAGCCCGGAGGCCTGGTCGAGCAGGGCCTGGGGCACTTGGACGTCCACCTGCGGCGCGGGTGCGGGACCTCCTCCGCACCCGGCGAGACCGAGCACGCCCAGCGCGCTCATCCCGAGGAAGGTGCGCCTGGATAAGTCAGCTTTCTCTTCCATGACAACTCCTCTCACGTCCGGGCGAGCGGACGCGTACCGACGGGGCGACGTTGCAACCGGCGGGACAGCGGGGCGGACCGCGCTGCCGGGTCGTTCATGCGGCGAAGAACGCCGAACTGCTGATGTCTCGTTCGTGCCGGGCTAGCGGCGGGTGGCCCGCCTGGTCTGCTTCTCCTTCTCCGCGAGGAGGGTGGAGTTGTTGGCCAGGTGCTTGCGCATCGCCTCGCGCGCCCGTGCCGGGTCGCGCGCCACGAGCGCCTCGTAGATCTCCGTGTGGTCGGCGGTGGCCTTGCGGAGCGCGGCCGGTGCCTCGTTGGTGATGCGCCTGCTGGCCGTGCCCAGCCAGCGGGCGGAGTACATGATCCGGTCGAGGATGCGGTTGTCGGCCGCCCGGCAGATCTCCATGTGGAACTCGTGGTCGACCTCGAGGTAGGCGTTGGGGTCGGTCTCCAACGCCGCCATGCGGTCGAGCTCGTCCCTGAGCCGGCCCAGCGTCTCCTCGGTGACGCCGGCCGCGGCCATCGCGGCGAGCTCCGGTTCGAGCAGCCAGCGCATCTGGTGCAGCTCCTGCAGCAGCTCGCCGACGATCTCCCCCGGCAGCCACTCGATCAGCAACGGGTTCAGGTAGTCCCACTCCGCGCGGGGGCGCACGACGACCCGGCGGCCCTGCGCGACGTCCACGATGTCGAGCGAGGCGAGGATCTTGAGCGTCTCCCGCGCCACCACCCTGGACACGCCGAACTCGCGGGAGATGTCGAGCTCCGACGGGGCCCGGCCGTCCTCGACCTCGCCGCTGACGATCCGCCGGGTCAGGTGTGCGGCCACCTGCACCGGGAGAGTCCGGACCTTGACAGGCTCCGGAGACTCTTGTCCCCTTTGCATGTCATCAGCTTATCGGACAAGTTGGAGCTCGCGACAGTCCGTCTCATTTGAACGACCCAGCGGCGGGAGAACGAATGCGGATCGTGAACGTCACGACGGCGGTGGTGGCCTACCACGGCGAGGCCACCCTGGTGCGGATCGACACCGACGAGGGCCTCAGCGGGTTCGGCGAGGCCAACCCCGACGCCGGCGCGGGTGCCGTCGTCGGAATGATCAACTCGCTGACGCCCCTGCTGCTCGGCGAGGACCCGCGCAACGTCGAGCGGTGCTGGGAGAAGCTGCGCCGCGCCAAGGTCTTCGCCGGCCCCCAGGGCGGGGTGTTCGTGATCGCCCTGTCCGGGATCGAGCTCGCGCTGTGGGATCTCGCGGGCAAGGCCGCGGGCCAGCCGGTCTACCGGATGCTCGGCGGGAAGTTCCGCGACCGGATCCGGCTCTACGCCGACTGCGGCGACGGCGACGACCCCGCGGGCTCGGTCGCCGGGTGCGTCGACCGGGCCCAGCGGATGGTCGCCGAGGGCTTCACCGCCATCAAGTTCGACATCGACAACCTGTACCACCCCGCCAAGTTCGACACGTTCAACCACACCGTCAACGCCGCCGAGCTGCGCTCGATGGTCGACCGGGTGGCCGCCATCCGCGAGGCGATCGGCCCGGAGGTCGACCTGGCAATCGACCTGCACGCCCGCTACGACGTGCCGAGCGCGTGCCGGATCTCCTGGGCGCTCGAGCCGTTCGACCTGATGTGGCTGGAGGAACCGCTGCCGGCGGAGAACGTCGACGCGCTGGTCCGGGTCCGCGCGCAGACCCGGACCCCGATCTGCGCGGGCGAGAACCTCTACCTGCGCTGGGGTTTCCGCGAGCTGCTCGAACGCGGCGCGGTGGACTTCATCGAGCCGGACGTGCCGAAGTGCGGCGGCCTCGCCGAGGCCAAGAAGATCGCCAACCTCGCCGAGCTGCACTACATCCCGTTCGCACCGCACCTGGTCTCGACTCCGCTGGGCACGATGGCCACCTCCCACCAGTGCGCGTCGATCCCCAACTTCCACGTCCAGGAGTGGCACGCCCTCGACGAGCGCGCGGTGTGGGACAGCTACGTCCACGCGCCCGACGGGAGCGGCTCGATCGTGAAGGACGGCTACATCACGCTGCCCGACACCCCGGGCATCGGCGTGGAGCTCGACATGGACGGCGTCCGGGCGCACGCGGTGGAGGGCTACGGCGTGTTCGAGTAGCCCGCACCCGTCCGACAGGAGCCGGGGCCGTGGCATCCCCTCAGCACCACGGCCCCGGTCTCAGGCGGCCACCTGCGCTTGGGTGGGCCGCAGCATCGGCACGAACGCGTGCCGGTAGACCCACGCGAGGTAGACCTCGCCCACCGCCAGCACCACCGCGATCACCGCACCACTCGGCTCCAGCAGCACGTGGAACCCGAAGATCCCGACCACCAGCGGAGCGAGCAACGCCAACGCCAGCGGCGCGAACCTGTTGACCACCAACATGATCCCGGCCACCAGCTCCACGACCTTGACGACCGGCATGATGAACCCGCTCTCCCCGAGCGCCGTGGCGAACGCGAGCGCCTCGACCGACATGCCGTCGGTGGACTGCGAACCGATGCCGAACAGCCCGGTGAAACCCGAGAAGGCGAACAGCGCACCGAACAGGATGCGCACGACAACGTTGAGGTACTTGAAGGTCTTCGTCATGCGAACCATCCTGGAACCTCCAGTTTTGTGGAGGTAAAGGCTGTTCGCCGAGCGCTGAACGGGTGTCGGCGCGACCTGCCGGAGTGCTAGTGGGCGCCGAACCCGCAGGGCCCGTGCCGGATTTGGGCAGAACTGCTCGTGATCAGCCGGTGGCCAGCTCGGTGAGAACAGCGGCGAGTTTCTCCGGACCACCAGGCATCCCCGAAGCACGCAGCAGGAACTCCCGCCCACCTGTGTTCACCCTGATCCCTCGGCGGGGTCCGTTCGTCCGCGGGTACGCCCAGTACTTGGCACCGGAGAACGCGTACTCCCCCAGCTCGTCGTACCTCACCGAAAGACTGGAGACGGAGTTCTCACCCCGGAGGTAAACGGCACGGTAGTAGAAGCTGCGATCCGTGAACATCGCATAGTATTCGCGACCTGGGTTCCACAACCTCGAAACGATCTTCGCAACCGAGGTGTCGAGAATGGCGAGGACCTTTTCGCCCGATTCCAGCGGGGGAAGCCGGTACAGACGAAGTCGATCTCTGGCGAACTCGTCCAGGTAAACCGAATCAACGCCGTCGTACGTCGATCGGAGGATCCGCCGCACTTCCTCGACACGACTGCCTGCCGTCGCGGGGCGCGACGGCTCGTCTTCCGCGGATGACCCGGGCTGATCCGCTTCGACCGCGGCCGCCACGTCGGTCGAGTCGATTCGCTTGTCGCGCATGAGGTGGCCGATGGTGGCGACCAGGCCGGCCAACTGGACCGGGTAGTCCTGCCCGAAGAGATCAGAGTGGTTCAGATCCCCCAGCGCACGACCGGCACCGAGGTCCCAGTGCGGCACCTCGCCGGCGTCGAACCGAACCGGGATCAGCCAGGTACGACCGGGAGGCATCTGCCGGAACTCCTCGACCGCGAGGGTGAGCTCCTCGTTCATGTAGGACTTCTCCTTGGCTCTCGAGTTGCTGGAGAAACAAGCCAGGAAGACGATTGAGCCCGTTCTGACCGCCTCCCGGATCTTGACCTTCCACGCATCGCCCGGACCGAGGGCCGTCCGATCTCGCCACACGGGGATCCGAGCCGCCTCCAGGGCCGCGCACAGCCGGTCGACCGCCTCCGAGTCCTCCCGCACGTAGGAGATGAAGACACGCCTACCGCGCTCACTCATGATCCGGATGATAGATCGCAGCAGTCCGGTACCTCGAAGCTCTGCGGCAAGCGGGATTAGGCCGTTCGGGTTACCTTCTGATTCCTGGTGACGAGGGAACGCGCGGGGAACGGAGGTCGCCATGCCCGAGGCACCCGACTCCCTTCCCGCCTGGATCGAGCCCATGTTCGCCAAGCCCGACGGCGGCCGCCTGCGCGAGGGTCCGCAGTGGGCCTACGAGTACAAACTGGACGGTTACCGTGCCGCGTTGCGGGTCGCTAAGGACGGCACATCGGTGCTGACCAGCCGCAACGGCCTCGACCTCACCACCGAGTTCGCCGAGCTGACCGGTGTGCTGGCCGGGGCGTTGCGCGGGCGTGCCGCGGTGCTCGACGGTGAGGTCGTGGTCTACAACGAGGCCGGGCAGATCGACTTCGGGCTGCTGCAGCAACGCCGTGGCCGCTTCCAGAAGCACCGCACCGCCCGGCGTGAGGAACCGTTCGCCGACGTCGCCGTCCGGTTCCTCGCCTTCGACCTCCTCCAGCTGGGTGAGCAGCTGCTGCTCGACGAACCCTACGAGCAGCGGCGCCACCGGCTCGCCGAGCTGCCGATGCCCGACCCGTTCCGGATCTCCGTGGTGCCGGCGTTCACCGCCGACGACCTGGCCGCCGAGCGCCTCACCCCGCAACGGCTCCTCGACCGGGTCGCCGCCGAAGGGCACGAAGGGCTCGTGGCCAAGCGGCTGGACTCGCCCTACGTCGCCGGCAAGCGGCCGGATCTCTGGTGCAAGCACCCGCTGACGCAGACGCAGGAGGTCGTCGTGTGCGGGTGGCGGCCGGGTCAGAGCGGCTTCACCGGCACGGTCGGGGGCCTGCTGCTCGGCGCGCACGACCCCGGCACCGGCGACCTGGTGTACATCGGCGACGTCGGCACCGGTTTCACGCGGCAGGACCGCGACCAGCTGCGCGACCGGCTGCAGCCGCTCGAACGTCCCGGCCACCCGTTCGCGGCCACTCCCCCGCGCGAGGACGTCGCACGGGCGCGGTGGGTGGAGCCGGTGCTGGTCGGCGAGGTGCGGTTCCGGCAGTTCACCCGCGGTGACGACGGCCGGCTGCGGCACACGGCCTGGCGCGGGCTGCGGGCCGACCGCGAGCCCGCGGAGGTGGTTGCGCCACAACCCGGTCGTCCCGGCCCACCGCCGCCACCACCGGACCCGCCGATGGTCACCAGCCGGGTGACGGTCAGGGCGGGCGCCCGCACGCTGGCACTGTCCAACCTGGACAAGGTGCTGTACCCGGACGGCACCGCCAAGAGCGAGGTCATCGCCTACTACAGCCGGATCGCGCCCGTGCTGCTGCCGCACCTGCGGGACCGGCCGGTCACGTTCGTCCGGTTCCCCGACGGGGTGGGCGGCCAGCGGTTCTTCCAGAAGAACGCCGACGCCAGCGCTCCTGCCTGGTTGCCGACGGTGTCGCTGAAGGGCGGCGGTTCGCGGCGCGGCGCCGACGAGGTCGTGAGGTACCCGTTGATCCACGAGCTCGCCGCGCTGGCGTGGGCGGCCAATCTCGCGGCGATCGAGCTCCACGTTCCACAGTGGACCGTGAGCGGGGACGGCGCCAGGAACCTGCCGGACCGCCTGGTGTTCGACCTGGACCCCGGTCCCGGCACGACGGTCGTCGACTGCTGCCGGATCGCGGAACGGCTTCACGACGTCCTGGTCGCGGACGGGCTGGAGCCGGTCGCGACGACCTCCGGTTCGAAGGGGATGCAGGTCTACGCGGGCATCGACGTGGCGAGCGCCCGGTCCCCGTCGGCGTACGCGAAGGCGCTCGCGGTGGCCTTCGAACGCGAGGCCCCCGGCCTGGTGACCGCGACGATGAGCAAGGCGCGCCGCGAGGGCAGGGTCTTCATCGACTGGAGCCAGAACAACCCGGCCAAGACCACCATCGCGCCCTACTCCCTGCGCGGCAGGGACTCACCGACCGTCGCCACCCCGGTCACCTGGGACGAGGTCCGCGGGTGCCGCCGGGTGGAGCAGCTGACGTTCACCGCGGACGACGTGCTCGACCGCGTTCCGGCGCTCGGTGACCTCTTCGCGCCCGCCGCCGTGAGCCGGGCACCGCTCCCCTGACCGGTGCTCACACGGGAACCGGCTGTCCACTGCGGACAGTGGACAGCCGGTGCGTCGTGCGGGATCAGGCCGTGTGCAGGCGCAGCCCGTAGACGTTCAGGATCTCGTTGATCGGCTGGAACCAGGTGCGGCCACCGCTGGAGCAGTTGCCGTAGCCGCCGGACGTCACGCCCTGCGCCTGGTCACCGGTGATGAACGAGCCGCCCGAGTCGCCGCCCTCCGCGCACACGCTGGTGCCCGCCATCTGGTGGACGTCGCCCTGCGCGTAGCGGATGGTCTCGTTGCGGCTCTGGATCACGCCGCAGTGCCAGCGCGTCGTCGAGCCGGAGCGGCACACCGAGGTGCCGACCGGGGCCTCCCACGAACCGCGGACCAGCGAGTCGGGCACGGTGCCCCAGCCGAGCACGACGGGCACGGTCCACCAGCCGCCGCCGGTGCGGACCCACGCGTAGTCGTTGCCGGGGAAGGAGGAACCGGCGAAGTTGCCCTGGAAGGAGCGGTCCCAGCCGTAGACCGCCGCGCCGTTGCCGCCGCAGTGGCCGGCCGTGACGTAGCCGCCGTGCACCGAGAAGCCGATGGAGCAGCGGACGTTGCCGGTGTAGTACGGGTCGCCGCCGACGGTGCCCGCCGCGAACGGCTGCGGCTGCTGGACGCCGGCGGTGTTGACGCTGATGGCGCCGAACTGCTTGGCCTTGTCGAGGAACGCGGCGACCTCGGCGGTCTGCTTGCCCGCCTCGACGTTGACGACGATGGTGCCGGACCTGGGGTCCGGGTGCCAGCTCGCGACCGCGGCCGGCACGGCGCCGGTGGCGGACAGGGCGTCGAGCCGGTTCTTGTGGGCGTTCATCGAGCCCGCCGAGCGGCTGACGATCTTCGCCACCGCGCCGGTGGCCTCGACCCGGCGGGCCGCCGCCTGGTCGGTGACGCCGACGACGAGGCGGTTGTCCTCGAACCAGCTGCCCGCGTGGGCGGTGCCGGCTTCGGCTTCCGCGCGCGGTGCGAGCACCGACGCGCGTTCCTCCTTCTCCAGGCGCAGCCGCGCCTGCTGTTCGGTCAGCCCGAAGGCCGAGCCCATCGCGGCGAGCAGACCGGGTGACATCTCCTCGGCCGCGGCCTGGGCAGGAGCGGTGAACGTGGACCCGACCAGCACGAGAGCCAGCGCTGGCACGATTCTGGACACGGTGAAACGCATGCTCGTCTCCTTGTCCGTGCAGGGATCGCCACCCGCCCCGTTGCGGATGGCGCGAACATGAGAGCGCTCTCACCGTGCAGCAGGAAGCCCTCGGAGGTCAACCGCTGACAAAGCTCCTGTCCTGCCCGATTCGTGCCCGGACGGACCGAACCGGGCATGGGGCCTGTAGTGGAGTCCCGTGCGCTATCGCGCACGGGACTCCGCTACAGGCCCTCCGCCATGATCACGACTTGGCGCACCGCCTCGCCGGACGCGAGCAGGGCGAACCCGTCGTTGATCTCCGGCAGGGTCAGCCGGCCGGACAGCAGGCCCTCGACCGGCAGCCGGCCGGCGCGGTACAGGTCGACGAACCGCGGCACGTCGCGGCGCGGTACGCAGGAGCCGAGGTAGCTGCCCTTGAGCGTGCGTTCCTCGGCGACCAGGTTCAGCGCGGGCAGCGTGACCGTGCGGTCGGGGTGCGGCAGGCCGACGGTGACCGTGGTGCCGCCGACGGCGGTGGCGGCGTAGGCCTGTTCCAGCACGGCCGCGACGCCGGTGGTGTCGATGACCTTGTCCGCGCCGCCGCCGGTGAGGTCGCGGAGCTGGGCCACGACATCGGGTCCGCCGGGCACCTCGTGGGTGGCGCCGAGGGTGAGGGCCAGCTGCCGCTTGTGGTCCACGACGTCGACCGCGACGACCTGCGTGGCGCCCGCCGTGACCGCGGCGAGCACGGCGGCCAGGCCGACACCGCCGAGCCCGAACACGGCGACCCGGTCCCCCGGCCTCACCTCGGCGCTGTAGAACGCGGCCCCCGCGCCGGTGAGCACGGCGCACCCGAACAGCGCGGCGACGTCGAGCGGCAGGTCCGCCGGCACGAGGGTCGCCGAGCGGTCGGAGATCACGGTGTACTCGGCGAACCCGGACACGCCGAGGTGGTGGTGCGGCCGGGTGCCGTCGGGCAGCGTCCACCGGCGCGCCCCGCTGAGCAGCGTTCCCTCGCGGTTGGCGGCGGCACCCGGTTCGCACAGCGCCTGGCGACCGGACGCGCACGGGCGGCAGGCACCGCAGGCCGGCACGAACGACAGCACGACGTGGTCGCCCGGCCGGAACTCGGAGTTCGGCCCCGCCTCGACGACCTCGCCCGCCGCCTCGTGGCCGAGGACCATCGGCAACGGCCGGATCCGCGAGCCGTCGATCACCGACAGGTCGGAGTGGCACAGGCCGGTGGCGTGCACGCGCACCAGCAGCTCGCCGGGACCCGGCGGGTCGAGCTCGAGGTCGACGACCTCCAGCGGGCCGCCGACGGACGTGAGCACCGCTCCCCTGGTCTTCACGCGACCACCAGCCCTTCCATCCGCGTGCGCAGGGCCGCCGGGATCTCGACGGGCTTGCGGGTCGTGCGGTCGACGAAGACGTGCACGAAGTGGCCTTCCGCGATGACGGTGTCGTCGAGGAGGAACCCGACCTCGTAGCGCACGCTGGACCGGCCGAGGCGCCCGATCCGCAGGCCCGCGTCCAAGGTGTCCGGGAACGACACCGAGGCGCGGTAGTTGCAGTGCGACTCGACGCACAGGCCGATCTCGGCGCCCTCGTGGATGTCGAGGCCGGCGTCGATCAGCCACGTGTTGATCACGGTGTCCATGAACGCGTAGTGGACGACGTTGTTCACGTGCCCGTAGACGTCGTTGTCGGCCCATCGGGTCGGAATCCGCTGCCAGTGCCGGTACTGCTCGCGCACACAACCACCTTTGCTCTGCTCGGACACCGTCAGTCGAGCCTCCTGGTGAGCTCGACCCTCGACCGCACGCCGAGCCGCGCGAAGATGTTGCGCAGGTGGTGCTCGACGGTGCGGTGGCTCAGGAACAACCGCGCGGCGATCTCGCGGTTCGTGGCGCCCTCGGCGACCAGCCTGGCGATCTGCGCCTGCTGCGGCGTCAGCTCCGGCCGGTCGTTCGGTTCGCCGGTGGTGTCACCGGCCGCGCGCAGCTCGGCGCTGGCCCGCGCGACCCAGTGATCGGCTTGGTAGGACTGGAAGATGCGCACGGCGTCGCGCAGGTGTTCGCGCGCGGCCTTGGGTTTGCGGCTCCTGCGCAGCCGGTTGCCGTACAGCAGCTCGGTCTTCGCGAGCTCCATCGCGGTGCCGCTGGCGCGGTGCAACCGGATGGCCTCCTCGAAGTGCTCGTCCGCGGTGCCGGACTCGAGCAGGCCGTGGCAGCGGTGCGAGAGCGCGAGCCTGGCCGGGCTGCCGGTGGTCTCGGCCCAGCGCTCGTACGGCTGCAGCGCCCGGTCCCCTGTGGACGGTTGCCCGCACGCGACGGCGGCCTCGACCACCTGCGGCGCGGCCATCACCTTGATGCCGGCGTGCCCAGGGTGCAGCCGCAACCGGTCGAGCGCGTCGGCGGGCCGGTCCTGGGCCAGGTCGACGCACGCGAACGCCCAGGCGCCGAACGTGCCCGGCCGGGTCAGCCCACGCTGGGTGATGTGCTCGGCGGCGGCCTCGATGCGGTGCAACGCCGTCTCCGCGTCCCCGCGCAACGCCGCCAGCAGCGCGAGGATCGTCAGGTGGTCGACCACCGCGTTGTGCTGCCCGATCGCCGTGGCCGCGTGCACGCCCTCGGTGGCCGCCGTCAGCGCCGCGGCGTGCTGGTCGAGCATCAACGCCGACAACGCCCGGTACACCAACGCCCACGGCACCAACGCCGTGAACCCGCTCTCCCGCGCCGCCGTGACCGCACTCGTCGCCATCTCGTAAGACCCGACCGCGTCGCCGAGCACGTAGGCGGCCTGGCTCGCCCAGATCCGGGCCTGCGGACCCGGCACGTGCTGCGCGAGCCCGATGACCTCCCGCAACGCGGGCAACGCCTCGTCGTGACGCCCCTCGAACGTCGCCGCCATGCCGGTGAGGTGGCCGAGCGTGAGCCGCGTGTCGGCCGGCTCGTCGGCGCGCCGGATCTCCCTGGCGAACTCCGCGACGGCGCTGTACCGGCGGTGGTCCCCCGCGATGCTGGCCGCCTCCCCCGCGAACCCGAGCGCCGCGACCGCCAGCCCGCGCCGGGTGCCGACGAGGTTGCGCGCGGCCCTCATCAGCCGGTCCGCGGCGACGTCGGGGAGGCTCTCGCCGAGGTCGATGCCGCCGACGACCAGGTCCATGAGCGCCTTGAGCTCCTGGGTGTCGGTGAGGCGGACGGCGGTTCTGAGGACGGCACGGGCGCGGTGAGGTGCGCCGTGGGCCCAGTGGTCGGCGGCGGCGTTGAGGAGGCGGCGGGCCTTCTGCTCGGGGTCGGTGGTGAGCCGGGCGGCACGGTCGTGGTCGCGGGCGCGGTGGCGAAGTCGCCGCAACGGCGGGCGTGCTCGGCGCTGCTGGTGAGCAGGTCGGGGTCGGGGGGGAGCGGCCGGGCGGTGGAGGCGGGTGCGGCGGGTGCGGTGGCCATGACGGTGGCGTCGGACGCGACGGACGCGACGGCAGCGACGGGTGCGGCGGACGCGGCGGGTGCGGCGGGTGCGGCGGGTGGGCGGGGGCGGGTGCGGCGGGTGCGGCGGTGCTGCGGTGCTGCGGACGCGACGGACGCGACAGCTGCGACGGGTGCGGCGGACGCGACGGATGCGGCGGGTTCGGCGGGTGCGGCGGGTGCGGCGGGTGCGGCGGGTGCAGCGGCGGCGGGCGCGGCGGCCATGACGGTGGCATCGGCGGTGCGGCGGCAGCGCGCGGCGGCCATGACGGTGGCGGCAGGCGCGGCGTCGGGCGCGGCGGGTGCGGCAGCAGGAGTGGCGGCGGTGGTGGCTGTGGCAGGCGCGGCGGCGGGAGCGGCAGTGGCGGGCACGGCGACGGTGGCGGCGGGCGTGGCGGCATGCCCGGGGAGCGGCCGCAGGAACCGGAGCGGGAGCGGTGGCGAGCACGGTCGTAGTGGACACAGCGGTGGTGTGAACCCGAGCGGCGACTGTCTGGGAGGCGTGCTCGGCGCCGACCGTCACGCTCCGCCGCGTTCGCCTCGTGCCACGTCCTCCTCGGCCTACCGGCAACAACCCGGCCAGCTCCGCGTGCGCCCGGAACCGCACGCCGGCGACAGCCCCCGCCAGCGTCGACCGCACCACCGCCGCGGGTCCAGCAGCGCGCCCGCCTCCGTCACCGCGTCCACGTCGCCGGTGAGCCGGGCCAGCACGTCCGCCGTGAGCTCCTCGTCGACCGCCGCCAGCGCCACCACCCGTCGCGCGCGCTCCGGCAGCCCGGCGAACCGTGCGAGCAGCCTGCCCCGCAGGGAGCTCGCCAGGGGCAGTCCGTCCGGTGGTGGTGCGATGCCGCCGAGCTGGTCGGAGGTGAGCGAGCCGGCCAGCTCCACCAGGGCCAGCGGGTTTCCGCAGGCCAGGTCGGCGAGGTCGACCGCCAGTGCGGCCGGGAGGCCCGGCAGCAGGTCGTGCAGGACGAGCAGGCTCTCGGCGCGGTCCAGCGGGTCGAGCACCACCGCGGGCAGCCCGAAGGTCTCCCCCTCCGTCGCGAGGAGCAGGGCCGCCGAGGTGTCGGTGACGTCGGAGGCGAGCCGGCGCAGGTCGTCGGTCAGCTCGCGCACGTCGTCCACGCACAGCACCGCGTCGTAGGAGCGCCGGGCGTGGTCGAGCAGCGCGGTCCTGCCGCTGCCGGGTTCGCCGCACACCACGAGTGCCCCGCCGCGGCCGGCGCGCGCACGTCCGAGCAGCGCGTCCACGGCGACGCGCTGGCGGTCACGGCCACGCAGCATCGGGCCAGTTTCGCGGCGGTGGAGGCCCAGCGGAAGGGGTCACGGGCAAATTCAACTACCAGCGTTAGTTTTACCACCGAAGTTTTTCGCCAGACCGGTGGTTGCACCGATGCGGACCCGTGCGCCGCGGTTGCAGGGTCGGGGTGTCCTCGCAGTTCCCCTGCCGAATGAGGTGTACAGCGCCGTGCAACTTCGCACCCTGATCCCACTAGCGCTCTCGCTGGTGCTCGTCACCGGTACCGGTACCGCCCACGCGGCCAACCCGTACGAACGCGGTCCGGCACCGACCAACTCGAGCATCGAGGCACTCCGCGGGCCGTTCGCCGTGTCGGAGACCTCGGTGTCCTCGCTGGTCGGCGGCTTCGGTGGCGGCACGATCTACTACCCGACCAGCACCGCCTCCGGGACGTTCGGCGCCGTGGCGATCTCCCCCGGCTACACCGGCACGCAGTCCAGCATCTCGTGGCTGGGCCCGCGCCTCGCGTCCCAGGGCTTCGTGGTGTTCACGATCGACACGAACGGCATCTACGACCAGCCCGACAGCCGCGCCTCACAGCTGCTCGCCGCACTGGACTACCTGACCCAGCAGAGCAGCGTCCGCACCCGCATCGACTCGACCCGGCTCGGCGTGATGGGCCACTCGATGGGCGGCGGCGGCACCCTGCGCGCGGCCAGCCAGCGCCCGGCACTGCAGGCGGCGATCCCGCTGACCGGCTGGCACACCACGAAGAACTGGTCGTCGGTCCGCGTGCCGACCCTGGTCGTCGGCGCGGAGGACGACTCCATCGCGCCGGTCTCGTCGCACTCGGAGCCGTTCTACACGTCGTTGCCGTCCACGTTGGACAAGGCGTACCTGGAGCTCAACAACGCCTCGCACTTCGCGCCGAACTCGAACAACACGACGATCGCGAAGTACAGCATCTCGTGGCTCAAGCGGTTCATCGACAACGACACCCGCTACGAGCAGTTCCTCTGCCCCGCACCGGGCCGCAGCACCCTGATCGAGGAGTACCGGGACACCTGCCCGCACTCCTGACCAGGTCCAGGGCCGCGGCGCCGAACCTCGACCGGAGGCGCCGCGACCCGTCTCACCGCCGGCCTCGGCGATGCCCAGCGGGTGTCGCCGAGGCCGGAGCAGGTCTTGGACGCTTCCTCGCCACCCTCCGCGGGTTGCCCAGCACCTCGCCCGCCGTCGGCAGCCCAGCCGAACCTCAGCTGACGTGCTCCTCCACCACCCACGAGCGGGTGCGCGAGCGGTCCAGGAACCGGGCCTCGTCCTCGGCCGCCCCGGACCCGTCGGCGAGGACCAGGGCGAGCCACTTCTGGCGGGCGGCCTCGTCGGCGAACCTCATGTGGGTGAGGACGTCGAACTCGGAGTCGGCGGTCTCCGGCAGGTAGTTGCGGGCGTAGTAGGCCGGTGCCGGGGCGAGGCTCAGGATCAGCGGGACGTGGTGGTGCTCGTAGTAGTCGATGAACTCGGCTCGGGTGAACCCCTTGTGCGCTTTGAGCAGAGCCATGGTGGTGATCACGTTCGGTCCTAGCTCTCCCAGGTGATCGGCGACTTCACGTAGTCGTCGCCGCGGTTGTACTCGCCCGCCACGACCTTGGAGCCGTCCGGGGCGGCGCTGAGCACGCAGGTCTCGTAGCTCTCGCCCGCCGCCGTGAAAGTCTTCGGTGCGCTGGTGGAGTCGCACTTGGGCGTGTCGCCGCTGATGATCACACCGGTGCCCTTGCCGTCGACGCCGAGGCCGCGCAGGGAGACCGAGGTGTAGCGCAGGTCGGTGCCGCTCAGGTTCTCGACCTTGACCCGCAGGTAGAACGGCGTGATGCCCTTGGCCTTCTCGCCGAACTTCGCGAGGTCCTCCTTGGCGCCCTGCTCGATGGCGGTGAGGGTGACGGCCACGGTGCCGCTCTTGTCGCCGTAGGAGAGGGGGATCACCGCGCGGGCGCCGACCTTGAGCTTCGAGCCGGGAGCGGTGACCTCGCCGCCGGCGGCGACCGGGGCGTTGGAGGTGGTGCTCGGCTTCTCGCTGGTGCTGGTGCCGGCCGTGGTCTCGGTGGTGGTGTCGACCGGAGCGGGCGAGCCGGCGGTCTGCGAGCCGCACGCCGACAGGAGCAAGCCCGCCGCTGCGACGATGATCAGGGAACGGACGTGCGTCACTGGTGGAACTCCTCGCTGGCGGCCGGCTTGCCAGCGAGGCTAGGTCGCGCGTGGACGGTCCGGTATCGGTCGTTCACACCACAAGGGACTCAGAGGTCGTCGAGGCCGATCAGCCCGTCCTGGATCGCCCGCGCGACCAGGGCCGCCTTGGTGGGTGCCTGCCGTCCGATCGCGGCGTACTTCACCCTGATCCGTTCCAGGTGGGAGTTGACCGTGCTGAGCGTGATGTTGAGCCGCTGGGCCACGAACTCCTTCGACTCCGACTGGAACCACTCGACCAGCACCTCGGTCTCGCGCGGTGACAACGCGGGCCGCGTCTCGGACCGGTCACCCGCGAGCGCGCCGGCGAGTGCGGGCGGGGTGTAGGACTGGCCGTTCGCCGCCGCCCGCACCGCCTGCACCAGGTGGTCGGCGCCCTCGGCCTTGGTGAGGTAGCTCAGCGCGCCGAGCTCCAGGCACTGCAGGGCGATCTCGTCGTCGGCGCGCATCGAGTAGACGACGACCCTGCGCCCGTCCTCGGCGAGCCTGCGCAGCTCGGCCGTCGCGGGCGTGACGCCACCGAGGTGCAGGTCGAGCACGACGACGGCGTCCTGGTCGGCCTGCCAGGCCACCCCGGGGTCCTCGCCGCTGGCGACGAGCGTGATCGGTGGTTGCGCGGTGGACAGCCAGTGCGCGACGCCCGCCCGGACGACAGGGTGGTCGTCCACCACGACCGCCGTCACCTCGCCGGTGGTCAGGTCGTCCGCCATCGCGCCTCGCTCCTCACCAGTCCGCTGTGGACGCTCGTCTCGACGGTGACCAGCTCGGGCACGCCGTCGCCCTGCGGCAGCTCACCGGGCGCGTCCGCCACCACGGCCACCCGCACCTCCGTCGGCGTCCTGAGCAGGCTCACCTTCGCACGCCCACCCGCCGCCGCGAGCGCACGGGCCATCGGCGTGACCAGCTCCCTGCGCACCTCCGTCGGCACCGGCGTCGCCGTCCCGCTCACCGCCAGCGACACCACCACCCCACGCCGCTCGGCCACGTCCACGCACGCCGTCAGCTCGTGCAGCAGCGGATCGGGCACGTCGTCGTTCTCCGCGAACAACCTCCGCAGCTGCACCGCCGCGTGCGAACACCGCAGCCGAGTCTGCTCGTCCTCGACGCCCACGACCTCGTCGGCCAGGTCCGCGAGCAACGGCAGCACCGCCCCGAGCTGCCCCTCGAACCCGGCCCTGAGGTCCTGCTCCCGTTGCCGCGCCAGCTCTTCCCGGGTCCGCGCCGCGTCGTGCTCGGCCGCGGCCAGCCGCGCCAGCCGCGCGTCCCGCTGCAGCACACGGGTGATCACGATGACACCGACCTGGAAGCTCGTGCCGCTGAGGATCACGACCCCCGCGGTGCCGCCGTCCTCGCCGCCGGCGTGCAGGAACCACCCGGCGGACAGCGCGAGGTGGGCGCTCAGCGCGGCGATGAGGGGCTTGGGGCGTTCGACCAGGACGAGCAGCAGGTACCAGCCGACGAGCCCGAACGCCCAGTCGTCCGCGCTCAGAGCCGTGTGGGCGGGCTGGGCGGTGGTCGCCAGGACCGAGGAGGCGAGCACGGCGGCGGTGAGGGTGGCGGCGACCGCGGGCTGCAGTTGGGCGTGGCCTGCGGCGACGTGGCTGGCGACCGTGGCGAGGACGGCGGTCAGGACGGCGTAGGCGAGCCAGGCGGTGGGGGCCTGGGTGGTGGCGGTGAGGGACGGGAGGGTGAGGACGAGCTGGATGGCGGTGACGACGACCAGGAGGGCCTGGCGGGTGGTGGTGACGACGGCGAGGTCAGTCACGGGCCACCGGTCCGGTGGGGTCAGCGGGGCGGTCAGTGGGGCGATGGCGGGCGGTGGCGGGGGCAGTGACGGAGGCGGAAGCGTGGCGGTGGCGGAGGCAGGAGCAGGAGCGGTGCCGGGAGCGGAAGCGGTGGCGGTGGCGGAGCGGTGGCGGGAGCGGTGGCGGTGCCAGGAGCGGAAGCGGTGCCGGAGGCGGTGCCGGAGGCGGTGGCGTGGCGGTGGCGGTGGCGGGAGCGGTGCCAGGAGCGGAAGCGGTACCGGAGGCGGTGGCGGGAGCGGAGGCGGGAGCGGTGGCGGAGGCGGAGCGGAGGCGGGAGCGGTGGCGGAGGCGGGAGCGGAGGCGGAGGCGGGAGCGGTGCCGGAGGCGGTGGCGGGAGCGGAGGCAGGAGCAGGCCAGGTCAGGCGGGTCGTCGTCCCGTCCCCGGCGCCGACTCGACCTCCGCCGCCCCACCGACAGCCGCCACCCGCTCCACCACCGAGGCGCGCAACCCACGCCGGTGCTCCGGCACGTCCTCGACGACGAACCCCGGCCCGCCGTCCCTCACCACCACGACCGCACCAGCACCGGCCCGCGACACCACCAGCTCCGCCGAGGCGCCACCCGCGTGCCGTGCCACGTTCGTCAGGAGCTCCCGCACCGCCCGCACCACCGCCAGCGCGACCCCCGCCGGCACCGGCGCCACCTCCACCGACACCCGGACGGCCACCGCGCTGTCCCGTGCCACCGCCCCCAGCGCCGCCCCGAGGTCCACGGTCCCCTGCACGTGGTCCCGCTCCGCCAGCACCTCCAGGTCACGCCGTGCCTGCGGCCACACCGGGCGAACCACCGTGCGCGGCCATCAGGAACGTCGCCGCGGCCGTGTCGTGCAACAACGCCAGGTACTCGCGCTCCCCGCCCCTCCAACGCCACGCCGCGCCGCGCGAGCGGCCGCCTCGGCGAGCGGAGCACCGCCCGCACCAGCACCGCCGGGCCGGCCACCGCCACGTGCACCGCCAGCAGAGCGGCGCTCAGGGGCACGGTGACCCGCAGCGGCCACTGCAGCTGCCAGGTGATCAGCGTGGTGGTGAGGACGGTCAACGCCCACTGGTCGCCGGCGCCGCCCAGCACCACCGACAGCACCACCACCCGCACGAACGCCACCGGCAGCGCCACCCGCGGCAGCCAGAAGTCGGCGACGGCCGTCACCACCACGAAGCCGAACAACGCCCAGCCCAGCGCCGAGCCGACCGACAACGCACCGAACAGGCTGATCAGGACGACACCCGCACCGCGCACGGGACCGGCGAGGCGCGACACCGTCGCGAGGAGCCTCGCCTCCAGCTGCACGCCGGGCATTGTGCCAGGTCAGGCGAGATCCACCTGTCGGCAGCAGGCCTGGTCCGGAAGAGGAATTCCAGCACCCGAACCACGGATTGATTCCGCTTCGATCGAATCCGGGAAGTCATGACCGACGCCCCGGAGAATTCTACGAGGGGCGGAATCAAATGTTCTCCCGCAATGGAATTACTCCAACTCCCAGGTGCGCGACGGTTGCTCCGGCTATTGTCCGCACATCCCGTGCGAGCTGGTCAAACCCAACTGTGGTCGGTTTCCCCGCAACGGTCATCTGCAGGCGGGCAGACCATCACAAGAGCCGAAAAGGACAACGCTGCGCTCGATGACGGGCCGACGTCTGGAGGGGACGGGAGAATGGGCGAGGACATCCTCGATCCGGGTGGTGCCGTGGAGCGGTTGACGGCGTGGAAGGGCCGGATCGACAAGCTCGCCGCCGACACGCGCGCGATGAGCGAGCGGATCCAGCAGGTGCGGGTGGTGGTGGCTGATCCCGGTGGGCTCGCGGAGGTCACGGTCGACTCCACCGGTGCGCTGGTCGACCTGCGGCTGACCGACCGGATCCAGCGGACCCGGCCGGAGGCAGTCGCGCAGGCGGTGCTGACGACGTTGACCACGGCACGTCGGCAACTCGCTGAACGGTCGCGGGAGATCGTCGCGGACACGGTCGGCACCGACTCGGCGACCGGGCGGGCGGTCGTGGCGCACGTCGAACGGCTGCCGGGTGGCGGGGCGACGGCGTCGCCGCACGACGAGACCTTCGACGACCAGTCCTACCTGCGGAGGTGACGGACCGTGCAGCAGGGCTTCCGTGTGGACCCGGAGCAGATCCGGCGGCACGCGACCAACGTCGAAGCGGTCGCGGCGCGGTTCGGCGCGGTCGAGGCGGCAAGCGCACACGTCGCACAGGACGACCAGGCCTACGGTCTGTTGTGCGGGTGGATCTCCGCGGTCCTGGAAGGCCGGCACGTCCGGCAGGACGAGCTGGTCGCGTTCGTGGCGGAGAACCTGGCGCTGGCCGCGGCGTCCTTGCGCGCCACAGCCGACCACTACCTCGCGGCGGACGAGGGAACCGCCACTGCGCTGCGCCCGACCGGCGGCGAAGGGGCCGCGCGATGACCGATCAGTCGTTGATCGCCCACGAGCAGTCGACCCGGGAGGTGTGGACGGGAGCAGGTCTCGCGGACAGCGTCGAAGGCCTCGTGGACGCGATCAAGACCGAGGGCTGGGTCGACGACGCCCTCGCCGGCGCCACTTTGGGCGTCGAGGCCGCGGCGACGGTCATGGATCCGTTCAGCGCGTTGCTGGCCAACGGGTTGGGCTGGGCGATGGAGTACTTCGAGCCACTGCGCGAGATGCTCGACGAACTGACCGGCAAGCCCGATCTGGTCCGCGCGCACGCGGCGACGTGGAACAAGATCGCCGTGGAGCTGGGGCAGATGGCCACCGCCCTCGGCTCGCACGTCGAGAGCGATCTGCCTGACTGGCACGGGGAAGCCGCGGACGCCTACCGCAGCATGATGGGTTGCAACGTCGAAGCGCTCGGCGGCCTGTCCGCGATCTCCGCGGCGCTCGCGGAGGCCACCGAGGGCGCGGGCGGCCTCGTGGAGCTGACCCGTGAGATCGTCCGCGACCTGATCGCCGACCTGGTGGCGAGGGTGGTCGTCTGGGCGGTCGAGGCCATCTTCGCCGTGACCATCCCCGTTGTCGCGGCGCAGATCGCAGCGGCCGTGGTCAAGTGGGCGGGCCGCATCCTCACCTACACGATGGCGCTGGTGGCCAGCTTGACCAACCTCAAGAAGCTGCTCGAAGGGTGAACCGGCCGTGATCAGACGACTCGTCCCCCTCGCACTAGCGCTCTGGTTCACCCTGCACCGCAGGACCGACCCCTCCACGCCCGGCACCGGCGGCAGGCCGCCGCAGCGGCAGGGTTCCGTGGACGCCGGTGCCGGCGTGCGCAGCGCCCAGGAGCGCACCGGTGAGATCGCGGAGCGAGGACGTTCCGGGCAGGCCGGTTCGAACGACGTCACGCTCCCGTCGGACGCACGGCCGTGGCGGCAGCGGGACATCCCCCGAATCCTGGAGGCGGAGCAGGTGCGCAACGACATCCGCCCCGGCATCCAACGGGCCGTCGACGACGCGGCTGCGGAGTTCCACGCCCGTCCGGCGGACCAGCGCTACACCGGTGACCGCGCAGCGACCGTGGACGCCGCCCGTGACCGTGCGGAAGCTCTCACCGAGCAGCGGCAGCGCGAGGCCGCGGAGGTCGCCGCCGGACGTGGAGACCCCGCAGAGCTGGAACGGTTGCGCGCGGAGGAGAGCAACGCCTGGCGGAACCTCAACACCACCAGGGCGAGGGAGGCGGGTTCGGAGATCCACGCGATCTTCGCCCGCAACATCGAGGACCGGCACCAGGCCATCCTGGGCAACCACGCGGGCGACTACCGGCTGCGCACCGAAGCCCCGTACGACATCGACGGGCGTGCGGCCTACCCGGGGACCCGTCGGCCGGACCTGGTTCTCGAACGGGTGACACCAGAGGGACAGCAGCAGTACACGGCACACGTGTACGACCTCAAGACCGGGCAGAAGGGCATCGAGGCCGACTGGGAGTTCCGCGTTGAGCGGTACGCGCGAGGTCTGTTCAAGCCTGAGGAGCTCCGCCCCACGCCGTGACCACAGGGGCCGACCAGCGCGGGAGGCCCCAGCACCAACCGGCACCGACGGCCTCCCCACCACCGGCTAGCTGACGTTCTCCCGAGTCCGGCGCACCGCCACCACGATCAACGCGACCAGGCCGAACAACGGGATCGTGCTGATCGCCCACGACAGCCCCATCGGCGGCCCCGGCTGTTCCATCACCCGCAGGTTCTTCAGCTCCCCCGACCCGGCCCCCTCCGGTCCGGTGATGTCGAACTTCATCGCCCACGTGCCCGGCTCCGGCAGCGCCTGCACGTCCAGGCCCCACACCTCGCGCTTGCGGGGGTGGCGGGCGAGCGGGTCGTCGTCCATGACCTCGTTGCCGTACAACATGGTCAGCGTGCCCTGCTTGCCGGTGATGCCGTCCTCCGGCGCGAACGTGAAGTCCAGCGACTGCATGGCCTTGAGCGGCCACGTGCTGAACCCGACGGTCACCTCGTACGGTCCTGCCTGGACCTTCTCGGTGTGCACGACGTTGACCGGCTCGAAGGCCAGTGCCGGCGAGGCGAGGCCGAGCAGCAGGGCGGCCGCGCCGGCGAACCCCAGCAGAGTCTTACGCATGGCTCTTCTCCTTGGCGGGCGCGAGGTGGCGCAACGTCAGGCCGAAGCGGCGGCCGGCCATGCCGGCGAGGGCACCGAACACCGCTCCGGCCGCGATGGTGGCGAGGTAGCGGTCCAGAGCCGGGAACCGGCCGCCACCGTGGACGAGCATGTTCTGCAGCGGTGCGCAGGCCGTGATGATCACACCGCCGAGCGCGCCGGGAATCCACGCGGGCAGCTTGTGCAGCAGCTCGGCGGCGACCGCGACGAGGACCAGCGCCATCGGGATCAGGTTGGGCAGCGCGGGAACCCCGTCGGCGTAGTCGCGCAGCGGCAGGCCGGTGGCGTTGGCGTAGACCTCGGTCGCCCACGGCGAGAACCACCAGAAGACCGCCTGCAGCAGGGCCACCGCCACCGCCACGGCGAGTGCGCCGCCGCGCCGGTTCAGCGCGTTGCCCGCCATGAGCAGGATCATCACCGAGAAGAACGCGGCGCCCACGGTGATGGAGTTGACCACGCCGTTGGGCAGCGCTTCCAGGCCGATGACGGTCACCATGCTGAAGGCGAGCAGCACGGCGGAGGAGCTGACCACGCCGTAGGTGCCCCACGGGTGGTCACGGGCGACCGCGAACACCATGACCGCGCCGACCATCGTGATCGAGATCGACAGCAGCAGCCCGATGTGCGGCGGCGAGGCGATCACCGCGTCGAACCCGTACAGGCTGTGCCACCACTGGTCCCACAGCCCGTAGACGAGGAACAGCGCCGCGCCGACGCCGGAGATCAGGTATCCGACGGGTGCGGCGAACGTCCGGCCGAAGACACCGACCGCGCGGCCACCGACGATGGAGTCGACCTGCCGGCCGCGCTTGGTGGCCGCCGTCGTCAGGAGCACGACGACGAGGCTCGCCAGGCCGGAGATCGCGCTGCCCGCGTACAGGAACAGGTGCGGCAACGTGAAGAACGTGTCCGGCCCGACGTCGGAGTGCCACTGGATGTCCCAGGTCAGGCCGATCAGCGAGATCAGGGTGCCGCCGACCACCAGACTGGCCGGCACCACCCCCTTCGGGACGGTCCTGGCTGACGGTGCGACGACCGCCGAGGCCGTGATGGCCATGGTTGTTCCCCTTCAGGTGAGCAGCAGCGGGATGACGACCCGCCCCGCGCTGAGTGACACGGTGCTGAGTGACGCGGTGCTGGTCGACGCGGTGCTGAGTGACACGGTGATCTCCCATTGCCCGGCCATGAACAGGTCGACGGAGCCGACCCGGTAGTGGCCGGGTCGCAGCGGTGCCGCGGTGATCGGGGCCACCGCGTGGCCCATCTGCGGCATCGCCGGTTCGACCGTCACCTCGCCCTGCACCGGGCCGCCGGCGCGGTCGGTGACGGTCAGGTCGAACGAGTTGGTGCCCGACCTCGTGCTCGCCGGGGTGAGCACGAACCGGAGCTGGTCGGTCTCGGCGAGGTGCGGCTGTGCCTCGACACTGCGCGGCCACAACACGACCAGCGCCGACCACTGCGACGACCACCGCCAGCACGGCCACGACATAAGTGCTGCGGGTGCGTTTCACTTGGTGGCGACCCCCTTCGCCGCGGGCACGTCGACGACCTTCGGCACGGTGACGATCGAGTAGTCCCGTTCGACCTGGATCCACACGAGGTAGCGGCCCGGCAACGGGAAGGAGTAGGTGAACGGCACGTCCGGCCCGTACGCGGCCACGCTCTCGTCCGGCTGGCCGGGCATGCCCGGCACCGGCGGGATCATCGAGTGCACGTGCGCCCAGATCGGTGCCTTCACCGGGCTGTCGGTGACCGGGCCGACGACGATCATGTGCCCGAGCATGCCCAGCCACGGCTGCAGGTCGCTCTCCCCGAAGCGCGCGGTGATGGTGCTGGGCCGTCCCGCCTCGCGGATGTCCATTGCGACGTCGGCTTTTCCGTCAGCCGAAGGCGCCGGAGCGCCACCGGTGACGTCGATGCTCGAGCGCAGCAGCTGCACTCCCCCGCCGCGACGGGCGATCTCCGCGGCGAGCGCGTGCGTGCCCTGTTCCGCGCCGGACAACCGGGCTCGGTACTCGCCGGGTCCGGTGCGGACGGGGTGCAGGTGCCGGAGGTTCCCGGCCGGTGACACCACGACGAGGTGGATGAACGCGTTGTCGTGCACCAGCAGGTCGTCCACCGGGCGGCCGGACGAGCCGTCGGTCAGGTCGAGCACGAGGTCGCTGCCGTCCATGCGCGGCACCAGGTTCACGGGTGGCCGCGAGAAGTCCACAATGGACGTCCGCTGGTAGGGGTCGAGCACGCTCTCGTAGGTCGGGTCGAGCTGGGTGCCGGGTGCGGGCACCGGCGGGATGCTCGGCGCCAGCAACGCCGCCGTCACCGCGACGGCGACGGACGCGACCACGCCACCGGTCGGCACGAGAGCGAGACCCGGCATTCCCAGCACCGCCAGCACCAACGCGGCGAACAGGAACACACCGGCCGCGATGAACCCGCCGTAGGTCGCGTTCTCCCACGGCGACGGCACGATCGCGGGGACGACGAACGGGATGCTCGCCTCGTCCACCGCGAGCTCCCACGGACCGGGCCGGTCCACGTGCACCACACCGGAGTGGAAGCCCGGCGTGGCACCGAGAACCACCTTCGTCGTGCTCGTCCGCGCCCCCGCGGCGCGTGCGGTCAGCGTCAGCTCACCCGGCGGTGTGCCGGCGTGCGTGACCACGTCGACGTGCACGGGGCCGGGCACCTCCGCGGCCCGCCGGATGACCACGGTCAGCTCGCGGTCGCCCAGGCTCTGCGCGACGTGCAGGTCGCCGCCGAGCTGGGCGCCGTCGGCCAGCGCCGGGGCCGCGACCGAGAAGACCGCCCCCAGCACCAGCAGCAGGATCACACCACTTCGCTTCATCGTGACCGAACGTAGCGATCACCGCGGGCCCGCCGCGTCACTGGCGAGTCGGAACCCGGGTCCCCCGCGCGGGGGATTTCCGACCCCTGCACGGCGGGAGGAACTCAGGGCACCGATGCGGCAGGATTCCGGTGCGATGGACTCGATCAAACTGCCCCTCAAGCACCAGTCCCGGCTGGTCGCCGTCGTCTGCATGGCCGTCGACGCCGGGTTCGTGGTGTACGACGCGCGTTCTGCCCAGCAGATGGTCGTCGTGCTGGCGATGACCCTGGCCGTGGACGCGATGCTGGCCGGGCCCGCGCGGCTCTCCGGCTGGGTCGCGCTGGCGCAGGCGGCCGTCCCGGTGGTCATCCTGCTCACGATGGGCAGGGGCATCGACCACAACGACGCCGGCATGCTGATCGCCGCGTACCGCGCGGGTGCCTGGCTGCGCGGCGCACCCGCGTGGGCGTCGCTCGGCGTGCTGTCGGCCAGTCTCATGACCATCCCGCTGATGGCCGACCACAGCCTGGTGATCGCCGCGCTGGTGGCGACCAAGGCGGCGGTGCTGCCGTGGCTCGTCGGCCGCTACACCACCGCGCGGCGCGCCTACCTGGCCGAGCTGGAGAAGCAGCGCGAGGTGGAGAAGCTCGACGCGCAGGCGGCGGTCACCAAGGCGATCACCGAGGAGCGCAGCGCGATCGCCCGCGACCTGCACGACGTGATCGTGCACCACGTCAGCGCGATCGGGATGCACGCCGGGGCGGCCAGGCTCGGCCTGCCCGACAGCAACCCGAAGCTCGCGACCTCGCTGCGGTCGGTCGAGGCGGCCAGCCGCGCGGCCATGGTCGACCTGCGGCACCTGCTCGACCTGTTGCACGGCGCCAGGTCCGAGGGCGCCCGCCAACCCGGCCTGGACAACCTCGACGAGCTGTTCGACGGCGTGCGCGCGGCCGGCACGCCCGCCAGGTTGCTGGTGTGCGGCCAGCACCGGGAGATCCCGGAGTCGTTGGACATCACGGTCTACCGGATCATCCAGGAGATGCTGACGAACGCCCTGCGGCACGGCGACGCGTCCGGCGTGACGGTCACCCTGGAGTACGCGCCGGCCGCGCTGACGATCACCGCCGAGAACACCGCGGGCTCCGGCAACGGCCACTCCGGGTCCGGCCGCACCGGGTCTGGGCGCCGCGGCCTGGTCGGCATCCGCAACCGCGCGGGCATGTTCGCGGGCACCGCCCAGTCCGGCCTCGAACCCGACGGCAGGACCTGGCGCACGGCAGTCACGTTCCCCTTGGAGGCGTCATGACCCTGTCGGTGCTGCTCGCCGACGACCACGCGATGCTGCGCTCCGGCATGCGCGCGATCTTCGAGACGCAGGCCGACCTGCGCTGCGTGGCCGAGGTGGCCGACGGCAGGGCCGCGGTGACCGAGGTGGCGAGGTTGCGCCCGGACGTGGCCGTGCTCGACATCCGGATGCCGAAGCTGGACGGCCTCGGCGCGACCGAGCAGATCCTGTCCGATCCGGGCAACCGCACCAAGGTCCTGCTGCTCACGACCTACGACTCCGACGAGTACGTCTACCGCGCGCTGAACGCGGGTGCGAGCGGCTTCCTGCTGAAGTCGCTGCCGCCGGAGGAGCTCATCTCGGCCGTGCGGGTGGCGGCGCGCGGTGACGCGTTGATCGACCCGTCGGTCACACAACGCCTGATCGCCCGGTTCGCCGTCAGCCTCGCCCCTCCCCCGACTCCGCCGGAGCTCGCGCTGCTGACCGCGCGGGAACGCGAGGTGCTGCACCTGGTCGCGGCGGCGCACAGCAACGCGGAGATAGCGGCCCGCCTGCACGTCGGCGACGAGACGGTGAAGACGCACGTGTCGCGGGTGCTGGCCAAGCTGGGGTTGCGGGACCGGGTGCACGCGGTGGCGTACGCGCACATCAACGGCTTGGTGCAGCGGCCGTGAAATACGCTGTGCCACCGGCGGTCCTGGTGGTAGACAACCGCCGTGCAGAATCCTCCGGCGTTCCCCGACCTGCTGCGGCTGATCGACGAACGCTCCGCGGTCTTCCGTTCCGTGCTCGCCACCGCACCCGACCTCGACGCGCGGGTGCCGTCCTGTCCTGAGTGGACACTGCACGACCTGGCGCAGCACATCGGCGAGGGCCGGCGGGCCTGGGCCGCCACCGTCGCCGCGGGCCCCGGCGCCACGGGGAGGTCACCGGCGGAGGGCACGGCTCCCCGGGACCGCGCCGAGCTGGACGAGTGGCTCGCCGAGTCGACCCGGCTGCTGGTCGACGCACTGCGGGAGGCGGGACCCGATCGCGGGTGCTGGACGTGGTGGACCGGCTCGCAGTCACCGGCGACCTGCGGAGCCGTTGCGCGGCACCAGCTGCAGCAGATGGCCGTGCACACCTACGACGCGCAGCTCACCGTCGGCGACCCGCAGCCGTTGCCCGTCGACGTGGCGCTCGACGGTGTCGAGGAGTTCCAGCTCACGTGCGTGTCGACGACGAGCGCGTGGCCGCACGAGCCCGCTGTGGTCGACTACCACGCCACCGAGGGCCGGTCGTGGCGGTTGCGGCTCTCCGCGGAGGGTGCCCGCGTGGTCCCCGCCGAGGGGCCGGCCGACGTGTCGGCCACGGGGACGGCGAGTGAGCTGGTCCTGTTCTGCTACGGCCGCCACCCGCTCGACGCGGTGGAGGTCGAGGGCGACGCGCGGATCTTCGAGCGGCTCATCGCCTGGGAACCCGCCTGAGCTCATCCTCCAGGCTGGTTCGGCCCGTGCGGAGCAACGCCGCACCGCTCCCACACGTCAGCCGATCATGACGTGGAAAGCACTCAGCGCGACCGCGGTCTTGAGCGGGGCGGCGTTCACACACGCCGTACGCGCGTTGCGCGAGAGCGGGGACAGGCTTTGATCCGCGTGAAGGGCAGAGTCGACCGCGACTGGTGGTTGTTGCTGGTCGCGCAGGCGATCAGCACGACGGGCACGCAGATCACCGTCGTGCTGATCCCCGCCGTCGCCATCCTCGCGTTCGGGTCCGGCATCGGGCCGGCCACGCTGCTGCTGGTCGCCGAGTTCCTGCCGGCGGCGGTGCTCGGGCCGTTCGCGGGGGTGCTGATCGACCGGCTCAAGCCGCGCGACGTCCTGGTGGCCATGGACCTCGTGCGCACCGCGGCACCCGCGGTGGTGGCGCTGATCATCGCCTCCGGGGTGCGGGAGATCTGGGTGCTCTACGTGCTCGCCGCGGTCCTGGGTGTCGCGGGCGCGGTGTTCGACACCGCCGCCGAGGCCGCGATCCCCGGTCTGGTGGCGCCCGACCACCTCGAACGCGCGAACGCGACCCGGTCGAGCCTGCTCAACGTGGTCCGCATCGCCGGGCCGGGCCTGGGCGGTCTCATCATCGCGGTGTCCGCCGCCGAGCTCGCCCTGCTCGTCACCGCCGGCACCTTCTTCGCCTCGGCCGTGGTGATCGTCGGGGCGTCGTCGGCCACCCTGCTGTCCCGGCGCTCGCACGCGACCGAGCGGCCGTCCGTGGTGGACCAGCTGCGCGAGGGCGTCCGGTACCTGAACGGGGACCTGGTGCTGCGCCGGGCCGTGCTCGGCACCGCGACCATGAACCTCGCCGGCAGCGGCATCGGCGCGCTGTTCTTCGTCTACGCCTACCAGCAGCTGCGGCTCGGCCCGGACGAGGTGGGCTTCACGATGTCCGCGTTCAGCCTCGGCGCCGTGCTGGGTGCGGCGGGCTCGGCGTGGGTGACGCGGAGGCTGAGCGCGGCCCTGGCGTGCGCGGTGTGCGCGAGCGTCGCGGCGGGCGCGCTGTTCCTGATCCCGGCGGCCTCACTGGGTCTGCCGTTCCCGGTGCTGACGGTCTACCAGTTCGTGTTCGGCGCGGCGGCGACGGCGTGGGCGGTGGTGCTGTTGTCCTTGCGGCAACGCCGGACCGCGCCGGAGATGCTCGGCCGGGTCGGCTCGCTGGTCAACGCCGTCACCGTCGCCACGGTCCCGCTGGGCGCCGTGCTCGGCACCGCGCTCGCCGGGGCGGTCGGGACCACCCCGGCGATGCTGGTGCTCGCCGCGCTGGCCGCGGCCACCCCGGCGTTCTACTGGAGTCCCGGCTTCCGCTACGCCGACAGCCGCTGAGCAAGGTGGCCAAAGCGCAGCACCGGCGGAATCGCGATGCCCGGCACGCCGCTCACCCCGACAGCCGCCGAGCCGCCAACCAGCCCGAGTGCACCACCCGGCGCAGTCGGAATGCCCGGTGGACGCCGCTCAGGCCAACAGCCGCCGAGCCGACAACCGACCCGAGTGCAGCACCCGGCGCAGTCGGGATACCCGGTGCAGTCGGGATACCCGGTGCACGCCGCTCAGCCCGACAGCCGCTGAGCCGCGAGCCGTCCGGAGATCAGCACCGGCGGGATCCCGACACCCGGCGTGGTGCCGCTGCCCGCGAGCACCACGTTGCCGTCGCGGAAGGGCAGGTTCGACGGCCGGAACGGACCGGTCTGCGCGAACGTGTGGGCGGCGGAGAACGGTGTGCCCGCGGCCTGGCCGTCGCGGGCCCAGTCGTCCGGTGTCACCACGGCGAGCGGCTCGACGTCCTCGACGAGCTTGCGCGCGGTCATCTCGGCGATGAGCTGCTCGGCGTAGCGCTGCGCCGTCTCGTCCCAGCGGATCGGCGCGGCGTCCAGGTTGGGGCACGGCGCGAGCAGGTACTGCAGGTGCCTGCCCTCGGGTGCGAGCGCCGGGTCGGTCAGCGACGGCGTCGTCAGCAGCAACGACGGGTCGCTCATCAGCCGGCCGCGCTTGATGATCTCGTCGAACGTGTCGTCCCACCGGTCGCCGAACGAGATCGTGTGGTGCGCGAGGTCGTCCACCACCCGCCGGGCGCTCAGGTGCACCACCACGGCCGACGGCGACCAGCGCAACGGCACGACCCGCTTCGGCTCACCGCGCAGCAGCCGCGTGCTCTGCGCCGGTCCGGTCGCGAGAACCACCGCGTCACAGGGGAACCGCTCTTCCGCCGTGCGCACCGCCGCCACCCGGTGGCCGGTGCGTTCGAGCTCGGAGACCTCGACGCCGTAGTGGAACTCGACTCCCGCGCGTGCGGCGGCATCGGCCAATGCCTGCGGCACCGCGCGCATGCCACCGCGCGGGAAGTACACCCCGGCGATGGTGTCCATGTAGGCGATGACGCCGTACGCGGCCAACGCGTCCTTCGGTGCGACACCGGCATAAAGCGCCTGGAACGTGAACACGCGCCGCAGCCGTTCGTCGTGCAGGAACTTCCCCACCGCCTTGCCGAGCGAGCCGAAGCCGCCGAGCCGGGTCAGCTTCAGCAGGTCCGGCCCGACCAGGTCGAGCGGGGAGTCGAAGCTCGCGCCGATGAACCGGTCGCGTTCGACCTGGTAGAGCTTCGTCAGCCACGCCCGCAGGTCGCGGTAGCCCTGCGCCTCCCGGTCGCCCGCGAAGTCGCGGACCGCCTGCTCCATCCGCTCGCCGTCGGTGTGCACGTCGAGCGCGGAGCCGTCGGCGAACGTCGCCCGGTAGGCCGGGTGCAACGGCAGCAGTTCGAGGTGGTCCTCACGCCGCTGCCCCACCGCCGCGAACGCGTCGTCGAGCAGTTCCGGCATCGTCAGCACGGTCGGCCCGGTGTCGATCCGGTGCCCGTCCACGTCGAGCCGCCCGGCGAGCCCGCCGGGGTGCGGCTGTCGTTCCAGGACCGTCACCTCGTGCCCCGCACCGCGCAGGTGCAGCGCCGCGGACAACCCGGAGAGCCCGGCACCGACCACGACCACCCGGTCGGTGCTGCCCTTCACCACCTGAACCACGCCTCACGCCTTCCGCACGGTGGCCTTGCCGGCCAGCTTGACCAGCTCGCGTTTCGCCTCGGGGTCGAGCGCGGTGCGGTCCAGCGCCGCGAGCCCGCTCGTCACCAGCACGTCGATGTGCTCCTCCACCGCGTCCACCGCGCCGATCTCGACCAGCAGCCCGCACACCCGCTCGACCAGCGCGTCGTTCACCGGCCCGGCGAGAGCGCGCCGCAGCACCGCCGCGGACCCGTTCGTGGCGCGGGACAACGCCAGCGCCATCAACGCCGTCCGCTTGCCCTCGCGCAGGTCCTCGCCGACCGGTTTGCCGGTGACCGCCGGGTCGCCGAACACACCGATCAGGTCATCGCGCAGCTGAAACGCCACCCCGACGTCCCGGCCGAACTCGCGCAGGCAGGCCACCACGTCGGGACCGGCGTCCGCGAGCGCGGCGCCGAGGTGCAGCGGCCGTTCCACGGTGTAGGCGGCGGTCTTGAGCGCCGCCACCCGCAACGCCTGCTCCAGCGACTCCTCGCGGCGCGCAACGCCCAGCAGGTCGAGGTGCTGACCGGCCATCATCTCCACCCGCATCGCCTGCCACGGCACCCACGCGCGCTGCAGCGCGGCACCGGACAGCCCCGCGGTCACCAGCGCGTCGTCCGCCCAGGCCAGGGCGAGGTCGCCGACGAGCACCGCTGCCGAGTCGCCGTACTGGCGGGCACTTCCGGCCCACCGCGACCGGCGGTGGCGCATCATGAACACCTCGTGCACGGTCGGCCGGCCACGGCGCACGGTCGACCGGTCCATCACGTCGTCGTGCACCAACGCACAGCACTGCAACAGCTCCAACGCGACGAGCGCGCGCACCACCACGTCCTCGTCCCCACCACCACCGGCGGCACGCCAGCCCTCCCAGGCGAAGCGCGGCCGCATCCTCTTGCCACCGGCGCGCACCATCTCGCGCAGCTCCGCCGCCAGTTCCGGCGCGACGTCCGGACGGTTCGCGAGGAACTCGTGCAACGCCGCGTCGAACAGGGCGGAGAAGTCGTCCACCCGCGACAAACGGGTGTCCACGCTGGTCAGCAGCGACATCGTCGCCCCTCTCGGCGGTCGGTACTGATGAAGTGGAACGAGCTAATCAGCGCACGGGCAGCTTCGCATGATGAGTCGCGCCGTTGTGCACGGCGCCACAGCCGGTCTTAGCGTGAACCCCATGTCCGCAGACCGGGAGCTCGACGCCGCCGGCATCGCCACACCTGCATTGCGTGATGCCTACCGCCGGTGCCGGGAGCTCAACGCCCAGCACGGCCGCACCTACTACTTGGCGACGAGGCTGCTCAGCGCCGAACAACGCCCGGCAGTGCACGCGCTGTACGGGTTCGCCCGCTGGGTGGACGACGTGGTCGACGACCTCCACAGTGGACTCGACGAGAAGAACGCCGTGCTCACCGCGATCGAGGCGCGGCTGACCGCGGCACTGGAGAGCGGCACCACCGACGACCCGGTGCTCACGGCGCTGCTCGACACGGTGCGCCGCTACGACATCCCGGTGCAGCACTTCCACGACTTCATGACCTCGATGCGGATGGACCTCACCGTCACCGACTACCCGACTTTCGCGGATCTAAAGGTCTACGTGCACGGTTCCGCGGCGGTGATCGGGTTGCAGGTGCTGCCGGTGCTCGGCACCAGCGTGCCGCGCGAGGAGGCCGAACCCGCAGCGGCCGCGCTCGGGGTGGCCTTCCAGCTCACGAACTTCATCCGCGACGTGGGCGAGGACCTCGACCGTGACCGGGTCTACCTGCCTGCGGACGAGCTGGAGGCGTTCGGCGTGGACCGCGAACGGCTGCTGCACGCCAGGAAGGTCGGTCGCGCGGACGAGAAGGTGCGGGCCGCGTTGCGCGACCAGGTGCAACGCGCGAAGAAGGTGTATGCGCAGGCTTGGCCGGGTATCGCGATGCTTGCGCCCCGATCGCGGCCTTGTGTGTTGACCGCCTATCGGCTCTACGGACGGATTCTCGACCTGGTGGAGGACGCCGACTGCGACGTGCTGTCGCGCCGGGTCGTCGTGTCCAACGGCAGGCGGCTCGCGGTCGCGCTCCCGGCGCTGGCACGGGCGGTGTTCGCCCGTGCGGCCTGAGGGAAGGCGGTCTGAGATGGGGAAGTCGATGCGCGACCGCATCCCGCTGCGGATCTACTCCAGCCCGCCGTGGCGTGAGCAGCGCCCGACGTGGCAGGACGCCAAACCCGCGCTGATCGAGGCGGCGCTCAAGCGCGCCACGGCCCGTCCGTCCGGCAACTGGTTCGTCGCGGGTGCGAGCAGGGACGTCGTGCGCGGCAAGGTCTGCGGGCGCACGATCGCGGGCCAGGAGATCGTCCTGTGGCGGGGGCCGCACGACGTGCTGATGGCCGGGTCCGGGTCGTGCCCGCACCTCGGCGCACCGCTGTGCGACGGCGCCGTGGCCGAGGGCAAGCTCATCTGCCGGTGGCACGGTCTCGCGCTCGACGGCACGCGGTTCGGCGCGTGGACGCCCTACCCGGCCCACGACGACGGCGTGCTGGTGTGGGTGCGGCTCGACGGGGTCGGAGGCGAGGACCCGTTGCCGGCGCCGGTGCTGCCGGACCGCCCGCCGGCGGACGCGATCGACGCGGTGGCCACGCTGATCGGCCGGTGCGATCCCGAGGACGTCGTCGCGAACCGGCTGGATCCGTGGCACGGCGCGTGGTTCCACCCGTACTCGTTCGCGAACCTGAACGTGCTGGAGACGCCCACCGACGCCGACGACAAGTTCCTGGTCGAGGTCACCTTCCGGCTGGCGGGCAAGGTCGGCGTGCCGGTGGTGGCGGCGTTCAGCTGCCCGGAGCCGCGCACGGTCGTCATGCACATCGTCGAGGGCGAGGGCCAGGGCAGCGTCGTGGAGACGCACGCGACCCCGATCAGGGAAGGCAGGACCGCGGTCGTCGAGGCCACCATCGCGCACTCCGACCGGCCCGGGTTCGCGTACGCGCGGCCGGCGGCGGGTGCGTTGCGGCCGGTCATGCGGTGGGCGGCGGCCCGGTTGTGGCGCGATGACCTGGAATACGCCGAACGCAGGTACGCCTTGCGGCGGAACGGGCGCTTCCCCGACTAGGAGCGCTCCGGGCGAGTCGACTTGCACCGATTTTGAATCGATTTTAAGGTGGGTGGCGTCAGCACGGTTCGACCCCCGCAGAGGACGTGCGCCATGCCCGAATTGTCTCGTTTGCCCCGACCAGTCGCCGAGTCGTGGGACTGGCAGCTGTCCGGCCTGTGCCGCGGCATGGACAGCGCGTACTTCTTCCACACGCCCAATGAACGCGGTGCCGCCCGCGACCAGCGCGAAGCCGCGGCGAAGGCGATCTGCCAGCGGTGCCCCGTCATGGAGAAGTGCCGGTCACACGCGTTGGAGGTGCACGAGACCTTCGGCGTGTGGGGTGGGCTGGGCGAGAGTGAGCTGAGGGCGATCCTCTCCGAACGCGCCCGCCGGCGGTGACGTACGCACCGCGTGCCGTCGCCGCCATGCTCGGCGTCTCCCCTGTCACGCTGAGGACGTGGGACCAGCGCTACGGGCTCGGGCCCTCGGTGCGCACCAGGGGTGGTCACCGCCGCTACCAGGACGAGGACGTCGAGGTCCTACGCAGGATGGTCGCGCTGACCGGCCAGGGGGTCGCCCCCGCCGCCGCGGCCGAGCTGGCCCAGCGCGAACCGGCACGACCACACCCCCGCGGAAGGGCGCAGCTCCGAGAGGACGAGGCCGAGTCGGCCAGGCGCGGGTTCGTCACGGCCGCGAAACGCCTGGACGAACCGCTGATGCTGGACCTCGCCGGAAAGCTGCTCACCGGCCACGGCGTGGTCGCCGCGTGGGACCAGGTCTTCGCGCCGTGCCTGGTGGAGCTCGGGCACATGGTGGCCGAACGCGGCCGTGGCGTGGAGGTCGAGCACCTGGCGAGCTCGAGCCTGCTGCACGCCCTGCGCTCGGTGCCGCCGACGGGCAGTTCCGGGGTGCTGGCGGCGCTGCTGTCGTGTGCACCGGAAGAGCAGCACGGGCTCGCGTTGGAGGCGCTCGGTGCGGCACTGTCCGAAGAGGACGTGCGGTGGCGCAACCTCGGCGCACGGGTGCCCGCGCGGGCGTTGTGCGACGCCGTGCTGCGGTTGCGGCCGGCGGTAGCGCTGGTCTGGGCGCACCGGGCGGACATCGCCGAGCAGGTGCCGCTCGCGGAGCTCGTCGCGGGATCCGGGGCGGAGATCGCCGTCGCGGGGCCGGGGTGGGCGGGGCTGGCGCTGCCGTCGTCCGTGCGCACACCGCACACGCTGACCGATGCGATCCGGCTCGTGGTCTCCCGCGTGCGCGGCTGACCGCGGTCAGAAGATCTCGCGCTCGCGTTCCTGCACGCGCACGTCGTCGAGGTCGTTCAGCCGGCGCAGCCCCTGCACGGCCCGCACCATCCGGCGGTTCCCGCGCACGCGTTCCTCGTGCCGGTCGAGCCACGCCCAGTAGCCCGCCGTGAACGGGCACGCGCGTTCTCCCGTGCGCCGCTTCGGGTCGAACCAGCACCCGCCGCAGTGGTCGGTCATCCGGTTCAGGTACGCGCCACCGCTGAGGTACGGCTTGGTCGCGATGACGCCGCCGTCCGCGTGCTGGCTCATGCCGATCACGTTCACCGGCATCACCCACGGGAAGCCGTCCACGAACGACGTGATGAACCACTCGTTGAGCGCCGCCGGGTCATAACCGCGTTGCAGCGCATGGTTTCCCAGCACCATCAACCGCTGGATGTGGTGCACCCACCCGTGATCGCGCACGCCCTGCAGAGCGGTGCGCAGGCAAGCCGCTCGCACGCCGCCCGGCCGCAGCTCCGACCACCACTCCGGCAGCGGTTCCGTGGCCTGGAAACCGTTGCGCTGCTGGTACTCCTCGCCGAGGTGCCAGTAGAGCTGCCACACGTACTCACGCCAGCCGAGCACCTGCCGGATGAAGCCTTCCGCGCTGGCCAGTGGCACGTCACCGGACCGATGGGCGTCCTCGGCCGCGTAGACGACCTCGAGCGGGTGCAGCAGGCCGTGGTTGAGCGGCACCGACAGCAGCGAATGTGCCATCGTCCAGTCCTCGGTGAGCACGGCGTCCTCGTGCGGGCCGAAGTGCGGGAGCCGGTCGCGCAGGAAGACCTCCAGCGCGGCGAGGGCCTCGGCGCGGGTGATGGCGAACCGGCGCGGACCGTCCCTGCCGACCGCGGGCAGGTCCATCGCGTCGAGGTCCGCCCGCACCTGCGCGTCGATGTCGTCCTCGTCCGGCCACCACGGCTCCGGCACGCCCAGCCGCGCGCGTCTGGGTGGTGGCTCGCGGTTCTCGGTGTCGAGGTTCCACCGGCCGCCCACCGGTTCGGAGCCGTCCACCAGCACGTCGAACCGGGTGCGCTGGAAGTGGTAGAAGTCCTCCATCCGGAACCGCTCGCGGTTGCCGGCCCACGCGGTGAACTCGTCGCGGCCCAGCGCGAACGCGGGCGTCGGCCGCACCTCGACGCCGAGGTCGTGCACCATCTTCAGCGCGGCGGCCGAACCCGGCTGGTACGCGACGAGCGGGCGGTTCAGCTCGCGGATCGCCTCGCGGTAGGTGTTGGCGCGGACGAGCGTGACCCGGTCGGGCATCTCGGCGGCGAGGTGCCGCATGCCGGACAGCACCAGGTGCAGCTTCTGCCGGTGGTAGGGCTTGCGCCGCAACGCCGTCGCCGACTCGATCAGCACGATCTCGTCGTGGCCGGTGTAGAAGTGCGGGCCGAGCTGGTCGCCGAACAGCAGCAGTGCCGTCTTCTCCTGGGCGGTCATCCGGCACCGCGCAGGTCGGCGAGCACGGCGTGCGCGGCCCGGCGGCCCGAGTGCAGCGCGCCCTGGAGCGAGCTGGTGTCCCGGTGGTCGCCGCAGACGTACCGGCGCTCCCCCGCCCGCACGGGCTGCTTGAGCCGGTGCGGTGCGTCCATCACCGGCAGCGCCTGCGGGATGTCGTACCGCCGCAGCACTTCCCACGCGCTGGTGTCCGTGCCGTACAAGCGGTTCAGGTGCGTGCGAACGTCCCGTTCGGACGCTTCGCCCAGCACGGTGGCCTGCACGAGCGGCCGGCGTGGCGAGTACGGCCGGGACACCTCGGACATCACCGCGGTGTTCACGACCGGCCCGCCGTTCGCGTCCACGACCAGGCACCCGTCGCGCAACGGCGAGCGCGACGGCCCGAAGTACCAGGTGGTCACGCTGTTCCAGCGCGGTTCGACCAGCCCCGGCAGCAACCGGGCCGCGGTCGTGCCGTCCGTGGCCACCACCACCGCGTCCGCGGTGACCCGGCCGCCTTCCTCCAGGTCGACCCCGTCGTCGTGCACGGCCCGCACCGCGGTCTCCAGCTGCACGGTCCCGGCCGGCAGCCGTGCCGCCAGCGCCTTGGGCAGCTCGCCCATGCCGAGCGCGGGCACGGCCGCTCCCCCGCGGGCGAAACTGCGCCAGACCAGGTGGAAGAACCGCGAGGACGTGCGCAGCTCGCGTTCCAGGAACACCCCGGACAGGAACGGCCGGAACACCGCCTCCACCGCCCGGTCGGTGAGGCCGAGCGCCCGCAGCTCCTCGCGGGTCGTGCGGTCCGGCGCGGTCAGCAACGGCCGCACGGGCCCGAAGGCGTCCGGTGCCGAGAACCGCCGAGCGCCGCAGGTCCCGCGCCGAGCACGTGCTGGCGCAGCAGCCCGTCCCAGGCCGAGGCGCCGCTGCGGGGGTCGGCGAGCAGGTCGTGCCTGCCGTCGTCGTGCACGAACACGCCGGGCCGCAGGTGCCGCACCGGGAACGGGTCGAGCCGCAGCCGTTCGAGCTCCGGGTAGGCGGGCAGCATGATCTGGAAGCCGCGGTCGAAGCGCACGCCGTCCTCGACGTCCGTGCGCACCCGGCCGCCGACCTCGTCCCCGGCCTCCAGCACGGTGACCTCGTGCCCGGCGGCGGTCAGCTCCAGGGCGGCGCTCAGACCGGCGAGCCCGGCCCCGACCACGACGATCACGTCGTCCTCCAACAGCAGGCGATGATGAGCGGCAACGGCGCGCACGTCTCAGCGGACACGATCACAACGCCTGGTTCGCCGCCGCGAACCCCGTCGTCGCGGCCCGTTCCATCAGCGCCACCGGCAGGTCGATCCGCACCAGGTCCCCGGCCATGACCAGGAACTCGTCCGGCGTCCGCACCCCCGGCCTGCGCGCGTGCCCGCCCGCCGCGAACAGCGGGCAGTCCTCTCGCAGCTCGTGCCGTTCGTCCACCACGGCGGCGCCCTTGGTCTCCGGGTACACCTCGGTCAGCTGTTCCCACAACCGCCGGCGCGCGTCCGCTTCGTCCACATCGGACGGCAGCGCGTACCCGTGCAGCTCCACCACCGACCCGCCGGTGCGCGCCGCCCACGCCCGTGCCTCGTGCTCGTAGTGGTCGAGCACGCTGATGTTGTCGAGCAGGTCGTGCCCGCTCGTGCCGAGGAACCCCGGCCGGTCCGCGTCCACCGGCCGGTCCAGCCAGTACCGCGAGACCAGGAACCGCGGTGCCGTGCGCAGCTCGCCGACCCGCTCCCGCCAGCCCGCGTCACCGAGCGCCGGCGAGGCCTCGACGACCGCGCGCAGGCCGGGCACGTCCGCGGCGAGCACCACGGCGTCCGCCTCGATCGCGCCGTCGCCGATGGTGACGGAGTACCGCTTCTGCTCGCCCGGCCCGACCGCGCGGACCTCGACGCCGGTGCACAGGGTGACGCCCAGCGACGCGAGGTGGCGGCCGAGCGGTTCCCACAGGCCGTGCGGGAACGGGTCCGCCGCCACGTCGAACAGCAGGCCCTCGCTGGAACCCAGGAAGTAGATGTGGAACATCACCGCGAGCTCCGCCGCCGACATCCGGCTGGGGTGGGCGAAGAAGCTGCGGGAGAACACCTCGAACGCCAGCGCGTGGGCGGCCTTGGGGAACCGGATGCGGTCCAGGTAGGTCGCGGCGTCGATGCCGTCGAGCTCCCGGTACACCCGCGGCACCGACACGTCCAGCAACGACAGCGCCGCCCGCGCGTTGACGTCCGGCAGGTCGCGCCACTGGAAGGTGGGACTGCCGCGCAGGAACGCCAGCGCGTTCCACGGCACGGCGGTCGGCAGGCCGGCGAAGGAGTCGCGGTGCCCGGAGGCGTGCTGCAGCGGGTAGTCCGGCAGCGCGGTCAGCGCCCTGCCGGCCGGGTCGACCCGCTTGAGCAGCGCCCGCAGGTTGTAGTACTGCCGGAAGAACGCGTGGAAGCCGCGGGTCATGGTGACCTCGCTGCCGTCGGCGAGCCGGGTGCTCCAGCCGCCGACACGACCGCCGAGGTAGGTCTCCCGTTCGCACAGCACGACCCGCGCACCGCGTTCGGCGAGCAGCGTCGACGCGGCGAGACCCGCGATGCCACCGCCCACGACCGCCACCACGGGCGCGTCGCCGGTGAACTGCGCGCGCCCGGCCGGTGCCGGCACGCGCACCGCCCTGCGATCCCTCACCGCTGCTCCTGTTCCGGCGCGTGGCCGAGGAAGGTGTGCACGACACCGAGCTGCAGCCCGGGCAGCGGTGCACTGCGCACGCCGGTGAAACCGTTGCGGCGCAGCCGGTCCCGCAGTGCCGAAGCGCCGTCGAAGTCGTTCACGCTGCGCCACAGGTAGGTGTAGAGCGACCGGTCGCCGGTCACCGCCCAGCCGGCCGGCACGATCACGCCGCACAGCGCCGTCCACACCGCGCGGCTCACCAGCGAGTCGCGCACCGAGTACTCGTGCAGCACCAGCCGTCCGCCGGGCTTGAGCAGCTTTCCGATGTGCCGCAACGTGGAGTCCGGGTCGGGCAGGTTGCGCACCAGGTAGGCGGCGAACACCGCGTCGAACGTGCCCTCGTCGACGTCCTCGGCGCGGGAGTGCACGAACCGCACGGTGCCCGGCCAGCGCTTCTCCTGGGCCCGCGCCAGCATTCCCGCCGACGCGTCCACCGCGACGATCTCCACGCCCGGTGCCGCCGTAACCAGTGCCGCGGTCGACGCGCCGGTGCCGCAGCCGAGGTCGAGCACCCGCATCCCCGGCCGCAGCCGCAGCGCCCCGGCCGAGCGGCGCAACGCCTGGTGGTAGCCGGGGTTCAGCCCGACCAGCAGGTCGTACCCGCGGGCCGCCCAGTCAAACTTCCCCGGCACCTCAAGCTTGTTCACGTGCCTGCCTTCCCCGTTCCCACATCATCAGCACGGCGGTGACCATCGCGAAGCCGTACAGGAAGTCCTCCACCGGGATGTCCCACGGGATCCTGACCCCGCTGACCGCCCAGTCCGCGTACAGCACGATCGGCGCGTCGAGCTTGGTCAGCCACCCGTCCACCGGCACCTGGAAGGCCAGCACGATCGCCATCGTCACCCAGTACGCGGGCCGGGTGAACAACCCCGTCCTCAGCACGAACAACTCCAGCAGCACCACGACCACGACGGCCGTGACCGCGGCGAACAGGTACTCCTCACCCATCGGGCAACCACCGGCCCGCCCGTCCCCGCACCGCCTCGTAGGTGAGCACCGCGCAGGTCGGGATGACGACGAAGAAGGCCAGCTCCTCGATCGGCAGCACCCCGCCGAGCAGCACGCCCGTCGTCCTGTCCGGGTGGAAGCTCCAGTGCCCGCGCAGGATCGCGATCACGTCCCACACCGCGAGCACGACCAGCACCGGCACCACCGCGCGCACCAGCTCCGGGAGCCGGCGGTACACCCCGCGGCCCATCCACTCCAGCGGCAGCGTGATGAGCAGGCACACGCCCAGCACCGCGAGGTACTCGAACTGGCTTCGCATCAACAGCCCTCCCTGGTGCGACCGTATGGTCCCGCGACTTCGCGGTCGTGGCACGAGCGAGCGCTCGGTCACGGCGGCGCGCAGGTCCAGCGCCCCCTGAGGTGGCTGATCAGTCGTCCTCGCCCGGCCGACCGGTGTCGTGGTCGATGCCGACCGTGGTCATCACCACGTCGGCGGGCGTGCCGACGGGTGCGCGGAGCAGCAGTTCGGTGCTGTTGTGGCGATGTCTGCTCACGAGCCGGTGCAGCACCGGCACCGCAGCGCCGGCCAGGTGCGTGACCTCGCCCAGGTCGACGGTGAGCGACCGGGTGCCGGTCGCCCCGGCGACGTGCACCGCCTGTTCGAAGTGGGCGGCGGTGTGCGCGTCGACCGGGCCGCTGACCCGGATCCGCGGGGTCGCGGACGGTTCCGCCTCGACGTGCAGCGACCGGTCCCGCGGGGGGCGCCCGCCGGTCGCGGGGCCTGTGTCGGCCGCGGTCAGCAGGCGTGCCGGCCTGCTCACCAGGTGCCGCACCACCGAGGTCGTGCCGGTGTCGTCGTGTGCCACCCGGAAGTGGTCGACCATGTCGGCGGTGATCTGCAGGCCGAGCCCACGGTCGGCCGACGGGACGGGCTCGCGCCACCGGCCGGTGTCGGCCACCTCGACCTCCACCTCGCCGCCGGTGGTGAGCCGGGCGGAGACGGCGAACTCGTGCTCGTCCGCCGAGCCGGCGTAGGCGTGCTCGACGGCGTTGGTGGCGAGCTCCACGACGGCGTGCCTCAGCGCGTCGGTGTCGTCGGTGCCCACGCGCAGGTGGCCGAGCCACTCGGCGAGCTCGGTGCCGACCAGCGGCAACGACGCCGGTGCCGCCGGGTAGCGGTGGTGGAACTCGGCGGGTGCCGGGACGAGCTGGGCGGCCAGCAGTGTGATGTCGTCCTCGTGCCCGGTGGTCCCGGTGAGCAGCTCGACGGTCTGCGTGCAGACCAGGTCCGCGCACGGCACCCCGCCGCGCACCGCGCAGTCCGCCGCCGCGCCGGCGGCGGTCCGAAGGAGCTCCACCGTGCTCTCGGCGTGCGTGCGACCAGGTCGTTCGAGGATGCCGTCGGTGTAGAGCAGCAGCAGGTCCCCCGGTCGCAGCGTCGCGTGCTGGACCTCGGGGTCGAGCTCGGCCACCCCGAGCGGCTGGTCGCCCGCGCTGCGCAGGAACCGCGCCTCGTCCCCGCTGACGACCAGCGGTGGTGGGTGGCCGGCGGCCGCGTACTCGACCACGCCGGTCTCGGGGTCCAGCACGGCGACGCACGTCGTGGCCGCCGCGGCACCGGCGATCCGGCGGGCCGCGGCGTCGGCGGAGGCGATGGCCGCGTGGAGGTCACCGGTCGCGGCGAGGCGCTCGGACAGCACCACCCGCAGCTGTCCCATCGTCGCCGAGGCGGCCAGGCCGTGACCGACGACGTCGCCGACCACCAGGCCGAGCCTGCCGTCGGGCAGCGTGATGGCGTCGAACCAGTCACCGCCCGCCGCGGTGCCCGCCCGCGAGCAGGTAGCTGGCCGCGACCTGGCCTTCGGCAGCAGCGCACGGTGGCGGGCAGCATCTCGCGTTGCAGCGCGGCGACCACTCCCCGCGCCTCGGCCCACCGGCGTGCGGCCTCCGCGGTCCGCCGCTGCTCGGTCCTGCGCGCCCGCACCTGGTCGGTGACGTCCACCGCGTCGAGGACGAGCAGGGGCTCGCCGTCCGGGCCCCGCACCGGGGTGGCGTTGACGTCGAAGAACGTCTCCACCCGGCCACCGCCGGACCGGACGCGGTACTCGCGCAACTGCTCGGCCCGGCCGGTGGCGTGGACCCGTTCGGCCATCTCCAGCGCCTGCCGGCCGGCCACCTCGCCGAAGACGGACCGCATCGTCGCGCCGACCAGCCCGGCGCGGCCGCTCCACTTCCGGCAGGCCCCGGTCACCGCGACGATCCGCAGCCCGGAGCCGGCGAGGACCACCACCATCACCGGCATCCGGTCGAACACGTGCCGCACCAGGCCGGCGGCACCGTCCTGGTCGTCGAGGTCCTCGGGTTCGGGTCCTGGCACCGGCGGTCGGTTCCCTCCTGCTCAGCGGCGGCTCGGCACGGGTGCGGAGAGGAGCCCCTGGTACTTCCGCTCCACGCTGCGTGCGACGTCGCGCCAGGTGTGGCGGGCGAGCACCCGGTCGGCACCCGCGATCGAGCAGGTGATCCGGAGCGTCTCGTCCGCCAGCACCATCCGCAGTTTCCTGACCAGCTGCTTCAGGTCACGCGGCGGCACGAGCACACCGGTCACGTCGTCGATCACGGCATCGGTCAGCCCGCCGACCGCGGTCGCCAGCACCGGCACGCCGCATGCCATCGCCTCCAACGCCACGGCGTCCCACGTCGCCCGCGCGGGCACGCACGCCACGACGTCGGCCGACCGCCATGCCATCGCCTCCAACGCCACGGCGTCCACGTCCCCGCGCGGGCACACGCACGACGTCGCGGCCACGCAGCCATGCCGGCAGGTCCGCGCGCTCGACCGGTCCCAGCAGCCGCACCCGCTCGTCCACGCCGAGCCGGCGCGCCCACCTCTCCACCCGGTCGGCCTCACCGGCACCGAGCGTGCCGGCGACCACCAGCTCGACGCCGAGCAGTCGTGGCAACGCCGCCACCAGGTCGGCCACCCCGTTGTCGGCCAACGGGTCCACCACGGTGATGACCCGGCTCAGCTCGGACCTCCCCGCTTTCTCGCCGTGCGGCTGGAAGAGCTCGGAGTCCACCCCGCGCGGGACGAGCGAGATCCGCGAACGCGGCACACCGGCGGCCGCCAGCTCCAGCATCTCGTGCTCGCACGTCGCCAGCACCAGCGCGGCCTCCCGCCCCACGAGCCGTTCGACACCGGCCCGCTGACCCCGGCCGTGGTCGAGGCCGTGGAAGGACTGCACCACGGGCACCCCGACCGGTTGCGCGGCCAGCACCGCGGCCAGCCCCGGCCGCCAGAAGTGCCCGTGCACCAGGTCGGGCCGGGCGTACTCCCACTCGGCGCGCAGCTCGTCGACGAACCGCCCCAGCTGGGGGTCCTGCTGGTCACCGGGCTGCAGGTGGACGGTGACCTCGTGCCCCTGCGTCCTCAACGCGTCTGAAAGCGCCTGGACGTGCGTCGCACGCCACTCGGGCGCGTCGTGCGCGGACACCATTGAAATCCTCATGGCTCGCTGCCATCCCCTTCCGACCGGGATCGACCGTTCGCGAAGGGCTGCATGCTGAACCCACCTCCGAACCTATCCCAAGCAGCGGCGGTACGCCGATCGAGGAGGACCGCCTGGTCGTTCGCACCAGTTCCGCTGGCCGGAGACGTCCCAGCTGGGCTAGGTTGCTAGCATCATAGCCATGGCCGGTGAGAAGCAGCAGTTCAACGTCTACCTCCCCGCCGCTCTGGTCAGACGCGTCAAGCACGCCTGCGTCGACGCCGACGTGTCGCTGTCCGCGTTCGTGGAGCAGGCGCTGGAGAGCTACCTGCGCGACCTGGAGGAGCGGCGATGAGGGTCGTGCCCATCCGCTACACCGCGGACGTCGCCGCGTCCCGGCGGTTCTACCTGGCGCTGGGGCTCGCCGAGGGTGCGCGGTCGCGGCCGGGGACGTGGGTCGAGCTGCCCGCGGCCGAGGGGATGCTGGCGCTGCACAGCGCCAAGGACGTCGCGCCCGGCACGTGCGAGCTGGCGTTCGAGACCGACGAGCCCCTCGAGGACGTGGCGGAGCGGCTGCGGCGGGCCGGGTTCGAGCCGGGACCGGTGCTCGACGAGAGCCACGGGCGGTCGGTGCGGGTGCGGGACCCGGACGGGGTGTGGGTGCAGGTCAACGCACTGGACCGGGACCTGTACACGTGACCCGGACGCGCCCGCCGGCGTTGGCCGTCGGCATCGTCTCGCTGGAGTTCGCGGCGGCGGTGTCCACGTTCGTCGCGTCCACGCTGCTGCCGGCGGTCGTCCGGGACCTGGACGCGCGCCGGTCGGTGGAGCTGCTGATCTCGGGGGCCACGCTCGGGTTGTTCGTCGCGCTGCCATTGGCCTCGCGGACGCTCGACAGGATCGGGGCGCGCGGCACGCTCGCCGTCGGCATGGTCGCGTACCTGGCCGGCACGGTCACGGCGGCGACGGCACGGGTGGCGTGGGTGTTCGCGGCAGGCCAGTTCGTGAGCGGGTGTGCGAGCGGGTTGCTGGCGGTGTTCGGCATCAGCGCGGCGATCCGGCACCTCGACGACCAGTGGCGGGTGCGGGTGATCGCGGCGTCGTCGGCGATGTGGATCCTGCCCGCGCTCGTCGGGCCGGCGGCCACGCTGGCGCTGGAGCACCTGGTCGGGTGGCGGTGGACGTTGCTGGTGCCGGTGCCCGTGGTCTTCGCCGGGCGGGTGCTGGTGCTGCGGGCGGCGGGGAACGGGCCACCGCGGCGGGAGCGGCAACGGCCGTTGTGGCGCACCCTGCTCGTGCCGCTGGGGGTGAGCGCGGTCGTGCTCGGCGACCGGTGGTGGGTGAAGGCGCTGGGCGTCGCGGTCGCGTGCGTCGGCGTGGCGTCGATCATGCCGGCGGCACGCTGAAAGCCCGGACGGGAGCACCGGCGGCATTGGCGGCGATGACGTTGTTCGCGGTCGGCTACTTCGGCGCGGACAGCCTGATCACCGTGCTGCTGACGGACGGGTACGGCACGAGCACGGCGCAGGCGGCGGTGGTGCTGAGCGCGGCGCCGCTGGCGTGGGCGGTGACCAGCCTGACCGTGCCGCGGCTGCGCAGCCGGGAAGGAGCCGCCCCCCGCGGCCGGCCTCGCGCTCACCGCCGTCGGGGTCGCCGTGCTCGCCTTGGGGGACAACAGCTTCAGCGTGGCGCTGAGCGCGTGGACGCTCGGCGGCATCGGTGTGGGACTGGCCTACCCGAGCCTGTACCTGCGCTGCACGACCGCGATCACGACCGGCGACCACGACCGGCGCGACCGAGCTGGCGGCCGCGGTGATCACGGCCGAGGCGTTCGGCGGGCTGCTCGGCCGCGCGGTCGGCGGCGCGATCGTGTCCGTCGGCGACCTCTCGCTCGCGTACGGGATGTTCGCGGTGTTCCTCGTGTTCGCGGCACTGGTCGCCACCCGGTCACGGGGCTAGCGGGATCTCCAGGCTCACCGTGCCGCGCAGGTCCAGCCACGCCCGGTCCGGCCCGCGCACCAGCCGCAGCACGACCTCCTCGCACCGCGGGCAGCGCGCCACCAGGCCCGGCGCGTTCGTGTACACGCGCAACGACGCCACCTCACCCCGATAGCCGCACCCGGCGCACCGGCCGGTCGCCGCGGTCAGGTCCACGGCGAAGATCTCCCGCAGGTCGCCCGCGAGCGCGTTGCCGTCGACGTGGTCGTCGCCCATCGTGGTCTCCTGTCAGCCGAAGCGTTCGGTGCGCACACGTCGAGGGTCGTGGCCCAGCGCCACCAGGATGTCGGCCACCGCCTCGACGAAACCGGTGGGGCCGCACACGAAGCAGTTCGGCGTGAAGTCCGGCGGCCAGCCGTGCGTGTTCAACGTGGCCACGCCGATCCGCTTCGGAGCCGGTGCACCTTCCGGAGCTTCGCGGGTGTACACGAGGTGCACGTCCAGGCCCGCGTCCTCACGGGCACGTTGCCGCAGCTCGTCCGCGAAGTACACGTCCTGCGGCGTGCGCACCGAGTACACCAGCCGGAACGGCACCCGGCTGCCCTGCTCGGCTCGAGAGCGGATCATCGCCATCAACGGCGCGATGCCCGACCCTCCCGCCACCAGCAGCACCGGCGCCGGATCCGTTGCACGCCAGACGAACCAGCCACCCACCGGGCCGCGCAGCTCGACCTGGTCGCCCGCGTTCAGCACGTCGCACAGGTACGGCGAGACCTCGCCGTCTGCCACCCGCTGCACGGCCAGCTCCACCCGGTCGCCGTTCGCGGCCGAGGCGATGGAGTAGCTGCGCTGCACCGAGTAGCCGTCCTCGGCGGTCAGCCGCACGTCGACGTGCTGGCCCGGCAGGTGGCCCGGCCAGCCGGGCACGTCGAACACGAGGCTGCGCGCACTCGCGGTGATGGCCCGGTTCTCGGCCACCGAGGCCACCCGCCAGGTCAGTCGCCCTGATACCGCTGCTCGCGCCATGGATCTCCATAGTCGTGGTAACCGGCCGTTTCCCAGAAGCCGGGCTCGTCCTCCAGCAGCAGCTGAATGCCGCGGACCCACTTCGCCGACTTCCAGAAGTACAGGTGCGGCACCAGCAACCTCGCCGGGCCGCCGTGCTCGGGCGTGATGTCATCGTCGTCGTAGCGGTAGGCGATCCACGCCTGCCCGTCGAGCAGGTCCTCCAGCGGCAGGTTCGTCGTGTAGCCGCCGTAGGACTGGACCAGCGCGAAGTCGGCCGCCGTCTCCACCTCTTCGAGCAGGACGTCCAGCGAGACGCCCTTCCACCGCGTGCCGAGCTTGGACCACTTCGTGACGCAGTGGATGTCCGTCGTGATCTTCTCCGCCGGCAGCCCGGTCAGGTCCTGCCAGGACCAGACGTGCTTGCGCCCGGCCTCGGTGCTGATCGTCAGCTCCCACCGGTCGGTCGGCACCCGCGGCGTGGGACCCGCGGTGAGGACCGGGAAGTCCTCTGTCAGGTACTGCCCTGGCGGGAGCTGCACGTCCGAGGACCTGCGCCGCCCGGAGAAGCCAGGAGAGACGATTGCCATGGGGACAAGTAGACGACACCCGTGCGCCGAGCGCCATGGCTGGCGACGAGGTGCCGTGTTGATCACTTCGTGCCACGATGACCGCGCCGGGAAGGGTGGTGCGGTGTGGACCGTCGGATGTTCCTCAAGATCGCCGGGATCGCGGGTGCGGGTGCCGCGCTCGCCGCCTGCTCGGGAACCGCTCCCCCGGCGGCGGCACCGCAGGCCCCGCCGTCCGGTCCCCCCGGTCCGTCCGTCCCGAGTGGACCGCCGGACTGGGCCGCGCTGCGCTCCCGGTTGTCCGGCGAGCTGCTGCTGCCGGACCAGGAGGGGTTCACCTACCAGGGCTTCAACCCGGTGTGGAACCAGCGCACCCCCGCCGCGGTCGCCCGGTGCGCGTCGGTCGACGACGTGCGGGCGTGCGTCGAGGTGGCCAGGTCGCGGGTGCCGATCGCGGCACGCGGCGGTGGTCACAGCTATGCGGGTTACTCGACGCCGGAGAACGGCCTGCAGGTCGACCTGCGCCGGCTGGCGACGGTCGAGGTGCTGCCCGGTGACCAGGTTCGGGTGGGAGCGGGCGCCCAGCTCGGTGAGGTGGCGCAGGTGCTCGCCGCGTCCGGCCGCTGCCTGCCCACCGGGACGTGCCCGACCGTCGGCGTCGCCGGTCTCACGCTCGGCGGCGGCATCGGCGTGCTGGCCCGCAAGTACGGCCTGACCTGCGACCACCTGGTCTCGGCGACCGCGGTCACGGCGGACGGCCGGGTGGTCACCGCCTCGGCCGAGCAGGAGCCGGACCTGTTCTGGGCGCTGCGCGGTGGCGGCGGCGGGAACTTCGCCATCGTCACCGAGCTCGTGTTCGCCACCGTGCCCGCGCCGCAGGTCACCGTCTTCTCGTTGCAGTACAACGCCGGTGTCGCGGACGTGCTCGGCGCGTGGCAGGACTGGATCAGGCAGGCGCCGAACGAGCTGTGGTCCAACGTCGTGGTGCGTGGCGGCCCCGAACCGACGTGCCGGGTCGGTGGCTGTTTCGTGGGACCGGTCGGCGGCCTGACGTCGTTGCTGAGCGCCCTGCCCGCACCGGCCTCCCGGTTCGTCCAGCCGCAAAGCTACCCCGAGGCCACGCAGTACTTCGCGGGCACCGGGATCCAGCACGAGTCGTTCGTGGCGTCGTCGCGGATCGTGCGCTCACCGCTCACCGACCCGGCACGAGCCGTGGCACTGATGAACGGCCAGTCCGCCGAGTCCTACCTGATCTTCGACGGCCTCGGCGGCGCGGTGTCCGACGTCGCCGCGAACGCCACCGCGTTCCCGCACCGCGGCGCGCTGGCCTGCGCGCAGATCTACTTCAAGACACCACCCGCCGGCGCCACCGAGACCGCGGTGGCGATGGGCGAGGTGCGCGACAGGCTCGGCGAGCTGGTCGGCGACTCCAGTTACGTCAACTACATCGACCCGCAGCTGCCACGATGGGCGGAGGCGTACTACGGCGACAACCTCGCGCGGTTGCGGGACGTGGCGCGGAAGTACGACCCCGACCGGGTGTTCGCGTTCGCCCAGTCGATCCCGCGCTGAGGAGGGTTCGTGGAGGACGTTCGCGTCGAGGTGTCCGGCACCACCACGGTGATCTGGCTGAACCGCCCGGACCGGCGCAACGCGGTCGACGGCCCGATGGCCGCGCAGCTGCTGGCGGCGTTCGAGGCGTTCGAGGCCGACCCCGGGCAACGCGTGGCGGTGCTGGCGGGTGCGGGTGGCACGTTCTGGCCGGCGCGGACCTGACCTCGGTCGGCGACCCCGCCCGCCGCAACGAGCTCGACCCCGAGGGTGGCGGCGGAGGGCCGATGGGGCCGTCGCGGCTGCGGCTGAGCAAGCCGGTGATCGCCGCCGTCAGCGGGTACGCGGTCGCGGGCGGGCTGGAGCTGGCGCTGCTCGCCGACCTGCGGGTCGTGGAGAGCGACGCGGTGTTCGGCGTGTTCTGCCGGCGGTGGGGCGTGCCGCTGATCGACGGTGGCACGGTCCGGCTGCCCAGGATCATCGGCCTCGGCCGGGCGCTGGACCTGATCCTCACCGGCCGCCCGGTCGCCGCCGACGAGGCACTCGCGATGGGCCTGGCCAACCGGGTCGTCGAACCGGGCAGGGCGGTCGCCGTGGCGCTGGAGCTGGCCGAGCAGATCGCCGGGTTCCCGTTCGAGTGCGTGCTCGCCGACCGCGCGTCGACCTACGCGGGGCTGGACCTGCCGCTGGCGGAGGCGCTGCGGGCGGAAGGCGTGGCCGGGGTGCCGGTCGTGGCACGGGAGGGTGCAACCGGCGCCGCCCGGTTCGCGGGCGGCGCCGGAAGACACGGCACCTTCTAGGACCTGCGTCCTAGGCGGCGACCAGTTCCTTCTCGGTCTTCTTCGGCGTCTGCTTGACCTTCTTGTTCGGCAGCGAGAGCCGGAAGACCTTGTGCCACGCCGAGAACACCTGCTTGGGCAGCGGTCCGGAGACGTAGTCCAGCTCGTACTTCTCGAACAGCGCCTTCACCTTGACCGCCACCTCGGCGTACCGGTTGCTCGGCAGGTCCGGGAACAGGTGGTGCTCGATCTGGTGCGACAGGTTGCCGGTCATGATGTGCATGGCCTTGCTGCCGCTGATGTTCGCCGAGCCCATCATCTGGCGCAGGTACCACTGGCCGCGGGTCTCGCCCTTGATCGAGCGGCGTTCGAAGACCGCCACGCCCTCGGGGAAGTGGCCGCACATGATCACCGAGTGGGACCACAGGTTGCGGACGAGGTTCGCGGTGAACGTGGCCGCGAGCGTGGTGAGGAACGACGGGCCCGACAGCAGCGGGTGGATCACGTAGTCCTTGAGGACCTGCTTGCGGATCTTGCGGCCGACCGCCTTGGCGCGGGCGCGGAACTCGGGGTTGTTGCGGCGGCGCTTGTGCAGGTTCTTGCCGAGCTCGAGGTCGTAGGCGGCGATGCCGTACTCGAAGAAGCAGGCGTTGATGAAGTTCCACAGCGGCTGGCCCAGGTGCATCGGGTGCCACTTCTGGTCCTCGTCGACGCGCATGATGCCGTAGCCGAGGTCGTTGTCCTTGCCGATCACGTTCGTGTAGGTGTGGTGCAGCTGGTTGTGCGAGTGCTTCCACTGCTCGGCCGGCGAGACGTGGTCCCACTCCCAGGTGGTGGAGTGGATCTTCGGGTCGCGCATCCAGTCCCACTGCCCGTGCAGGACGTTGTGACCGATCTCCATGTTCTCCAGGATCTTCGCCACCGACAGGCCGGCGGTGCCGATCAGCCACGCGGGCGGGAAGATCGAGAACAGCAGGATGCCGCGGCTGGTGAGCTCCAGCCTGCGCTGCACCGAGATGACCTTGCGGATGTAGGCCGCGTCCTTCTCACCACGACTGGCGATCACCTCGTCGCGGATGGCGTCGAGCTCGCGGCCGAGCTCCTCGATCTGCTCGTCGGTCAGGTGGGCGGTGGGGTCGATGGCGGTCATGTAGCTCACTTTCCGGGGGTTCAGCGGCGGGGGGAGGGCCGCTTCGCGGGTGGGGAAGGTCTGTGGTGGTGTGTCAGCGTTCGAGTTCGCAGGGGCCCGCCGCGGCGGACACGCAGGTCTGGACGAGCACGCCGTTCTCGGCCTCGGTGATCTCGCCGGTGCGCAGGTCGCGGACGGCGCCCGACTTGAGCGGGGTGACGCAGCCGAAGCAGATGCCCATCCGGCAGCCGGACGGCATCAGCACACCGGCGCCCTCGCCGACGTCCAGCAACGGCGTGGCGCCGTCGGCCTCGACGGTCTTGCCCGTCTTGCCGAACGTGACCTCGCCGCCGTCACCGGCGACGACGACGCTGGGCCGGAACCGTTCGGTGTGCAGGCGCTCGGAGACGCCGTGCCGGGCCCAGTGCTCCTCGGCGGCGTCGAGCAGGCCGGCCGGACCGCAGGCCCAGGTCTCGCGCTCGGCCCAGTCCGGCACCAGGTCCTGCAGGCGCGCGACGTCGAGCATGCCGTCGGTGTCGGTGTGCAGTTCGAGCAGGCGCAACGCCTTGTCGGCGACCAGGTCGTGCAGGTCGTTGCGGAAGATGACGTCCTGCTTGCGCGGCGCGGAGTGGATCATGACCACGTCGGCCAGCCGGGTGTCGCGCAGCATGCCCATCGCGGGCGTGATGCCGCTGCCCGCGGTCAGGAAGAGGACCTTGGCGGGCCGGGTCTTCGGCAGCACGAACTCGCCGGTGGCCTGGTCGAGGTGGATCACCGTGCCCGGTCGCGCCTTGCGGACCAGGTGGTTGCTCACCTTGCCGTCCGGGATGGCCTTCACGGTGATGGTGATGCGGCCGTCGGCCCGGCTCGTGGGCGAGGTGACCGAGTACGCACGCCACAGGCGCACGCCGTCGACGTCGATGCCGACGCGGATGTACTGGCCGGCGACGTGACCGCGCCAGCCTCTGCCGGGCTTGATCACGACGGTCGCGGCGTCACCCGTCTCCGGGTGGATCGCCTCGATGCGACCGCGCAGGTCAGCGCCCGCCCGGAGCGGGCTGACCAGGTCGAGGTAGTCGGACGGCAGCAGCGGCGTCGTGACCAGCTCAAGCAGTTTCCACGCCCTGCTGCGGAGGGCGACACTCGTCATGACTCCAGCTTGATGCGCCACAGGGCGTAAAGTCCTGTCCGCACGACGTGAATTTGCTCGACCAGATTGTTCGCAGGGAACAAATCGTGACTCATGCAATGCGGCGGGCCACCGAGTTGGCCCTCGATGAGACGACGGTCACCGCGCTGCGGGCGGCGTTGAAGACGACCGCCGACGAGGTGGTCCAGGCCATCATCGACGAGGTTCCGAGCTATGCCAACGCCCTGACCGGACGAATGGGCGGCACCATACGCCGAGCCGTTCGCACCGCGCTCGGCCACTACCTCGACCTCGCGGGCGGCGTGACCACCGGCGGTGACGCGGGCGACGCCGCCTACGAGCTCGGCCGCGGCGAGGTCCGCGACGGCCGGTCGATGGACGCCCTGCTCAGCGCCTACCGCGTCGGCGCGCGTGGCGTGGCGCGGCCTGGCCCAGGGCGCGGTGGCCTCCGGCCTGCCCGCCGAGGAGGTGGCGAAGTTCGCCGAGCTGACCTTCGCCTACATCGACGAGCTGTCCGCGGCCTCGGCCGCCGGGCACGCCGACGAGCTGGCTGCGCGTGGGATGGCCCACGAACGCCACCTGGAACAGCTCGCGCGCGACCTGCTGGCCGGGGCGAACGTCGAGGTGCTGCTGGCCTCCGCGCACCGGGCCGGCTGGGCGCCGCCGACGTCGTTGACCGTGGTTCTGCTGCCTGCGGCGCAGGCCCGCCCGGCGTTCCGGTCTCTGGAACCCGGGACGTTGGTGCTGGACGACCTGCCGGATGCGACCGGGGTCTTGTTGGTACCCGATACCGACCGTGCGCACCTGTTGCGGCAGTTGACCGTCCGGGCGGCTGTGGTTGGTCCTACGCGGCCATGGATGCGGGCGTCGGCGTCGTATGCGCGGGCGGTGCGGGCGCGTTCGGTGTCTCCGGACATTCGTGACACCGAGGAGCATCTGGTCGAGTTGGTGCTGACCGCTGATCCGGAGGCGTATGCCGATCTGCGGGCGCGGGTGTTGGCGCCGTTGCGGGCGTTGCCTGGCAGCACGGCGCGGCGGCTGGAGGAGACGTTGCGGGCCTGGTTGCTGCATCACGGGCGGCGGGATGAGGTGGCTACGGCGTTGTTCGTGCATCCGCAGACGGTTCGGTACCGGATGGGACAGCTGCGGGATTTGTACCCGGATTTGGGGAGGCCGCAGAGGGTGTTGGAGTTGACGTTGGCTTTGGGGTTGAAGGGTGTTGAGGGGTGAGGCCCGCCCTTGGGGGCGTGCTGGGCCCGCGCTGGGGCGCGGGCTGTTCCTGGGGCTCCGCCCCAGACCCCGACACTCCCAAAGAAGCCTTGGTCCAGCGCCACTCTCAGGTAGATGGCACGCCTGTTCCGTAGAGCGGCTGCCGGTTGCGTAGGTGCTTGCGTTGCGGTGGCGGCTTCCCCGTCCAGCACCCCAGAGCGCGCTGGACGGGGAAGCCGCCACCGCGGGACCGCTTGAGTGAGCGGGTTGGCTTTTCGGCTCGCCTGCGGCTCGAGCACAAACGGGAGCCTTCGGCTCGATGGAGTGAGGCTGGCTGGCTAGCGGGGCTGGTAGGTGAGGCAGTTGGCCAGGTGGTCGCCCTCGCCCTGGCCGACGCGCACGCTCTGGGCGGTGCACTCCAGCGACGCGTTGTGCACGCAGTCGGTGCGGGTGCAGGCGCCCACCTGGGCCATCACCTTGTCGAGGCCGCCCTTGGTGCTCAGCGGGATGAACGTGCCGCAGTCGGCTGCGCCGTTGTCGCCTCGCACGGTGATCGCGAAGGCGTGGCAGCCGTCGTGGTTGTAGGAGCAGCCGCTCACGGTGCACTCGTGGACGGCGGGCATTGCCGGGTTCTCGAGGGTGGTCATGTCCGCTCCTGTGATCCGTGGTGGGAAATGGTTCGGTGAACCGGACGATGCCACCGGTCGGGAGTGCCCGCAATTCGGAGAGTGATTAGGCTAGCCTTCCCTTTCGATAGTCAACAATGGGTCGTTGCAGGGCGCTGAGCTGCGGTTACCCGGCGTGAGAGCATTCGCTTCCCCTTTCTTCGCTCGGGTTAAACGACCCATCCGTGCGACTGTCGCGAACAGGGCGACGAGACGGTGAAGAGCGGAGGGTGTGCGACTGGCGGAGAGGACGGAAGCCCGCGCGGATCTCTTTCGCCAGCAGTTGCGGCTGTGCCCAGGCTGCGAAGTGGCCGCCGCGCGGGAGCCTGTTGTAGTGGATGAGGTTCGGGTATGCCTGCTCCGCCCAGCTGCGCGGTGCTTGGTAGACCTCCTCGGGGAAGACGCTCACCGCTGCCGGCAGGGTGACGCCCTTGGCGGCGACCACCGAGTACTTGCTCTCCCAGTACAGGCGGGCTGCTGACAGCGCGGAGTTCGCGAGCCAGTGGAGCGAGGCGTTCTCGACGACGTCTTGCCTGGTGAGGCCTTCGTGGTGGCCGTCGAAGACGCGGGTGATCAGGGCGAGGGTGGCGGCGTTGTGGTCGATGAGGAACGAGGCGAGGCCGATCGGTGAGTCCGCGAAGGCCATCAGCGTTTGCGGGCGGGTGCCCATCATGCGCGTAGAACTGGCCTACGCGGTAACGGACCAGCAGGTCCTGCCAGGCCTTCACCTCGTCGCCGGTCAGGCCGGGTGGTTGCGGGGCGACGGCGCGGGCGGCGTTGTCGATGTCCACGGGGACGGCCCCTGGCAGGTTCGCGTGCACGCCGAGGAGGCCTGGGCGCTTGCGCAGGGCCATCAGGTCGACGATCAGGGCGCCCCAGTCGCCGCCTTGGGCGGCGTAGCAGTCGTGGCCCAGTCGGCGCATGAGCTCGATCCACGCCGAGGCGATTCGGTCGGGGCCCCAGCCGGTTGGTCGTGGGCTTGCCGGAGAAGCCGTAGCCGGGCATGGACGGGATGACGACGTGGAAGGCGTCCTCGGGGCGGCCGCCGTGGGCGGCCGGGTCGGTGAGCGGTGCGATGAGCTTCAGGCCCAACAGCGGGCCAACGCGCGCATGGTGTGCAGCGGCGAACCCTGCGAGAGGTCGGTGACGGTCTCCGTCTCGGGCCAGCGGCTGGCGAGGATGCGGCGGTGCGAGTCGACGAGGTCGCGTTCCGGGATGCGGATCCGGAACGGGCGGATGTCGCTGGTCGCGGCGGCTGCGGGTGCCGTTGGGGAGAAGGTCCCGAGGGAGAGCGCCGCGGCTGCGGCTCCGGACAGGAAACCCCGGCGGGACGGCTGGTTGAACACGGTGGTGCCTCCTGGTGCGGCTCGGCGACGACCGCAGGAGTGCTTGCTCACGCTTGGCGACCGTCAGGTGACGGTGGGTGCGTACATCACCCTGCGGAATAAGCGGACCGGAGTTCTGTTTAGGATGGATGACACATCAACCAGGCAGGTCAGGTGGGGGCATGAAGATCGCCGTTCTCGGAGCTGGGCACGTCGGCCCGGTCATCGCCAGGCTCGCGCTCGCCGCGGGTGACGAGGTGGACATCGCCGCGTCCGGTGATCCCGCGCGGATCGAGATGATCATCGACTTCCTCGCGCCGGGAGCGAAGCCGCGCACGGCGGCCGATGCCCTCGCGGACGCCGACCTCGTGGTGCTCGCCATCCCGTGGCACCGCTTCCCGGCGCTCGACCCCGCGTTGTTCGCGGGCAAGGTCGTCGTGGACGCGATGAACCACTGGCCGCCCGCGGAAGCCCCGCTGGGCACCAGTGAGCAGGTGGCCGGACGCCTCGTCGGCGCGCGGGTCGTCAAGACCCTCAACCACGTCGCCTACCAGGACATGGAACCACCGGCCGGTCGCGTGCTCGGCCTCGCCGGCGACGACCCGGCCGCCGTCGAGCTGGTGGCGGAGTTCCTGTCCCGCACCGGTTTCGACCCGGTGCCGGTGGGCGGTCTGGCAGCAGGACGACTGCTCGAACCCGGCAGCCCGGTGTTCGGCGTCGCGGTCAGCAGGTCCGAGTTCTCCGAGTTCCTCGAAGGGAAAGCGCAATGATCACGTTCGGGCTCGACACGTTCGGCGACGTCACGAACGACGCCGAGGGCAAGCCGCTGACGCACGCCGAGACCATCCGCAACCTGGTGGAGCAAGGCGTGCTCGCCGACCGGGTGGGCCTCGACTTCTTCGGCATCGGCGAACACCACACCCCCGACATGCCGCTGTCGGCCGCCGACGTCGTGCTGGCCGCCATCGCCGCCCGCACGTCGGAGATCCACCTGGGCTCCGCGGTCACCGTGCTCAGCTCCGACGACCCGGTGCGCGTCTTCCAGCGGTACTCGACGCTCAACGCCGTCTCCGGCGGCCGCGCCGAGGTCATCCTGGGCCGCGGGTCCAGTGTGGACTCGTTCCCGCTGTTCGGCTACGACCTCGCCGACTACGAGGACCTGTTCGAGGAGAAGACGCACCTGTTCGCCGAGCTGCTCAAGGGCGGCCCGGTGACGTGGCAGGGCAAGACCCGCGCCACACTGCACGAACAGGACGTCGTCCCGCACACCGACCCGTTCCCGACCTGGATCGGCGTCGGCGGCAGCCCGCAGTCGGTCGTGCGCGCGGCCTCCCACGGCTTCTCGCTGATGCTCGCCATCATCGGCGGCCACCCTCGCCGCTTCGCCCCGTTCTCCGAGCTCTACCTGCACGCCCTGGAGAAGTTCGGCCGCACCCCGCTGCCGATCGGCATCCACTCCCCCGGCCACGTCGCCCCCACCGACGAGCAGGCGCAGGAGGAGTTCTGGCCGCACTACCTCGACGTCATCAGCCGCCTGGGCAAGACCCGCGGCTTCGCCACCCCGACCCCGCAGTCCTACGCCCACGAGGTCGGCCCGCACGGCGCGCTGTTCGTCGGCTCGCCGGACACGGTCGCGGAGAAGATGGCGCGCACGATGAAGGAGCTGAAGGCGTCGCGGTTCGACCTGAAGTACGGGATCGGCGGGCTGTCGCACGAGTCGCTGATGCGGACGATCGAGCTGTACGGGACCGAGGTGGTGCCGAAGGTGCGCGAACTGCTCGCCCAGCCCAGCGCTTAGGCCGGATCGGTGAAACGGAGTGCCCGAGTGTGTCGTTCGGTAACGGCCGAAGTCCGCCGCACGACGCACCGGGCACGTCCGCACGCACGGTTTGGGAGGCACTGGGGTGGCTTTGTTCGGCAGCAAGGAGAACGCTGAGGTCGCCGCGCTGCGCGCGCAGCTGGCCTCGGCCGAGGCCACGATCAGCGACCTGCGCGGCTGGGTCGGCCACCTGCGCGGTGCCGAGACTGCGGTGCTGGAGGGCGAGCTGCGGCAGCTGAAGACGGCGGTCGAGCAGGCGAGGAGCGACTACACGAAGCTCGGTGGAGCTCAACGTCAGGTGCGCGCGGAGGTCGACACCTGGCAGGCGCAGCTGGTCGAGACCCGTGATCTGGCTCTGTTGCAGGAAGTCGGGGTCTACGAGTACGCGCACCCGTTGGACGACGCGGTCGCGTACAAGAACGCGCTCGCCGACCTGAAGCAGCGCATCAAGGACGCGGCGAAGGGCAACGCCGTCACGTGCCACGTGGACTGGGCGGTGAACGGGTCGGTCAAGGAGGGTCAGAAGCTCGGCCGGGACATGGCCAAGCTCATGCTGCGCGCTTACAACGCCGAGGCCGACAACGCCGTGCGCTCGGTCAAGCCGTACACCCGCGAGGCGGTGAAAAAGCGGCTCACAACCACGAAGGACACGATCGGCAAGCTCGGTGTCCTCATGCGCATCACCATCTCCCCCGACTACCACCGGCTGCGGCTCGCCGAGATCGACCTGACCGCCGACCACCTGGTGAAGGTCGAGGCCGAACGGGACGCGGCCAAGGCCGAGCGCGAGCGGTTGCGCGAGGAGGCCAAGGTGATGAAGGAGATCGAGCGCGAACGGGCCCGGCTGGCCAAGGAGCGCTCCCACTACCTGGCCGCCGCCGCGAAGCTGGAGGCCAACGGTGACCTGGAAGCGCTGGCACGGGTCAGGGAGCAGCTGGCCGTGGTCGACGACGCCATCGCGGGAGTGGAACAACGCGCCGCGAACGTCCGCGTCGGGCACGTGTACGTGATCTCCAACATCGGCGCCTTCGGTCCGGGCGTCGTGAAGATCGGCATGACCAGGCGGCAGGAGCCGGAGGACCGGGTCAGGGAGCTCGGCGACGCGTCGGTGCCGTTCCGCTTCGACACCCACGCGTTGATCTTCTCCGAGGACGCGGTCGCGCTGGAGACCGCTCTGCACCACCGGCTCAGCCACAAGCGGGTGAACCTGGCCAACCACCGCCGCGAGTTCTTCTACGCGTCCCCGGCCGAGGTCAGGGACCTGCTGGTGGAGCTGAAGGACAGCGCTGTGCTGCAGTACAACGACATCCCGGACGCGCTGGAGTGGCGGCAGTCCGAAGCCGAACGCCAGGGCGGCCCCGCGGTCATGGCCATGGCCGGTGCTGGGACCGATGGCGACCTGTCCGACGACGGCGTGGAGTGACCGGGATGACGCACCCCACCGCCACGCCGGCGCGCCCGGCCGCGTGGCTCACCGATCCGCTCGACGACTCCCTCGTCCGCTACTGGGACGGCTCCCGGTGGACGTTCCACACGGCGGTCCGCCAGGTGACGGCGCCGGTCGTGGAAGAGGTTGCGCCACAACCGGCGCAGCAGCCCGCGCTGCGGCCCGACGTCCAGGTGGCGCTCGACCGGGTGCGCGGCGTGCTCGTCGGGTCGATGAAGGAGGTCAACCTGCTCGCCGGGTACCTCGGCGCGGAGGAACGCGTCCTCGCGCTGACCGGGGCGCAGGGTGAGGGACGGGGCGTGCTGGTGTGCACGAACCAGCGGTTGCTGTTCTTGTTCGTGGGCCTGGTGAACAAGCAGTTCCTGCAGGTGAGCTGGAACCAGGCCAAGGCCGTCGTCTACGACCGCACCGGCAAGATGTTCTGCGTCTACACGACGAAACCCAGCAGGCGCGCGGTCCCGGCGCTGGCGGTGCGCGTCGGCAACCTCGCCGACGCGCAGGTGGTCGCGCACGCCGCGCAGACCGCTTCCGCCGCACCCCGTCTGGACGTCGTCTAGGCCTGCCCGCGCGAGACCAGCCGAGGTGGCTGGTTCACCACCCACCTCGGCTCTTCACGCCACCGCCCGAGCACCTCGCACGGGTACCAAGGCCCGTCAACTCCTCGACCGAGCACCGCAGCTCGTCGCGCACCCGGCTCAGCAGGTCGCCGGGCTCGAACGCGCCCGTGCTGTCGAAGATGAGCTGCTGAACCGAAGAGTTCGGGTTCCGCGACAGACCGACCACCGAGAACGGGGCGCCGTTGATCTTCACGACGAAGTGGCGCAGCAGCTCGCGTTCCCAGACCTCGTTGATGCGCTGCTTGAGCTTCGCGGCCTCGGCGGCGCTGATCGCAACGTACTCCTGCCGCATGTCCTCGCCGCGGTCGATGTCGTGGAGCTTGTCGCAGCGTTCGCGGGCCGGGCCGTCCAGGTCGGCTCACCGCCGACGCGGACGACGGCGAGCGGAAGTCGTTCGCCCGCAACGAGGATGATGGTGCAGCTGACGTTCGCGTCTTCGACTCCGGCGTAGTGGTCGCCAAGGCCCCAGTTCGAACCAAGCACGCGATCGCCCCCCAGCGGACCTTTGGGCAGGCTAGGGCACGCGGGCGGTCACCAGGCCGGATTCGTACGAGATCACAATCGCCTGGGCGCGGTCGCGGGCACCGAGCTTGGCCAGGATGCGGCGGACGTGGGTCTTGACCGTCTGCTCGGACAGGCCCAGCGCGGCCGCGATCTCCACATTGGACAGTCCGCGGGCGAGCCGGCGGAGGACGTCGGTCTCCCGGGCGGTCAACCTCTCCAGCGCGGCCGGCCGGACGAGCGGCGGGGCGTGCCGGGTGAACTCCGCCAGGAGGCGTCTCGTGACGGCGGGTGAGAGCAGGGCGTCGCCGCGCGCGACCACGTGGACGGCCTGGACCAGCTCGGCGGCGGGCGCGTCCTTGAGCAGGTAGCCGTCCGCGCCGGCGCGCAGGGCCTCGTGGACGTACTCGTCGAGGTGGTAGGTGGTCAGCACGATGATCCGGCACGGGTGGTCGCGCAACCTGCGGGTGGCCTCCAGGCCGTCCATCGTGGGCATCCGGACGTCCATCAGCACGACGTCGGGGTGCAGGTGTTCGACCTGCGTCACGGCGTCGGCGCCGTCGGCCGCGGAGCCGACCACCTCGATGCCGGGCTGGGCGCCGAGCAGCGCCACGAAGCTCTCGCGGACCATCGCCTGGTCGTCGACGACGAACACGGTGGTCATGCCGGCACCTCCACGACGACCTGGAAGCCGCCGTCCGGGAGTGGGCCCGCGGTGCTGTGGCCGCCGAGTGCGGCTGCCCGTTCCCCGACGCCGCGCAGGCCGTGGCTCGGTGGTCCGTTGTGGACGGTCAGGCGGACCGACGAACCGGCCTGGCCGAGCGTCACGGTCACGGGCGCGCCGGGGCTGTGCCTGCGGGCGTTCGTCAGCGCCTCCTGCACGATGCGGTGCAAGGCGTGCCGCGTGGTGGCACGCAGCTCCGGCAGCGGGCCGACGACCAGCGCCGCACCGGCCTGGCTGGTCAACGCGCGCAGGTCGGCGAGCCCCGGTGTGTCGTCCTGGCGCAGCACGTCGACCAGTTCACGGGCCTCGGCCAGCGCCTGCCGGGCGGCGGTGCCCAGCTCGGTGAGCTCCTGGCGCACGGCGTCGTCGACCGCCAACCGGTAGGGGGCGCTGTCGGTGCGCACCGCGATGAGGGACAGGTGGTGGCCGAGGACGTCGTGCAGCTCGCGGGCGATCCGGAGGCGTTCCTCGGAGACGACCCGGCGGTCGCGTTCGGTGGTCGCGACCTGGCGCTCGTGGCGCAGTGCGAGACCGGCGGCGACGGTGAACGCCGCCAGGACCACCGGACCCGCCATCACGTCCGCGCCGACGGTCGGAGCGAACACCACCGCTGCGACCAGCGGCAACGCCAGGACGGACAGCGCGACGAACCGGCCTCGGCCGCGGGCGACCGCGAGGGCGGCCACCGGGGCGAACGGGACCAGGTAGGCGTCGAGCGGCCAGCTCGGTGTGGCGCCGGTCGGCGGGTCGTCCAGGCCAGGACCGCGACGGCGAGCGCGGCGGCGGCCAGTGCGAGCCACGCGGCCGGCAACCGGGCCGGGCACAGCGCCACCACGGCCAGCTGGAGCAGGACCAGCACCGGTGTCACCGCCGGTGCGACCGCGTACCACTCCGGGCCTGCCACAGGCTCCAGCCGGCCGCGGCGGTCAGCACCGCGAGCCGGCCGAGCCGCGCGGGTCCCCGCCACCAGCCGAGCGACGGCGCGACGTTCCGTTCGAGCAGCATCATGGTGCTCACCCCCCGCGAAAAGCCTATGGGGTGCCCGGTGCGCGTCGCGTCGTTCTCGGGTCGCACTCGCGGTGCCGGGCCCGCCGCGCTCACCCCCCGGAGTGACGGCGGCCCCGGCCGTCCCTCCCGCGAGGTACCCGGCTGTCGTGCTCAGCTCCGACGCGACAGCGCGCCTCGGCCGACCACGATCACCGCATGAAGATGTTCGGGGTGGCGTTGCTGGTCCTGACCGCGCCGGTGGTCGAGCCGAGAGCCGTCGAGATCACCGACGTGGTGCAGTCGCGGCAGATCACCGAGATCCGGATGGCACCGGACGGCGAGCACGCCGCCGTCCTCGTCAGCGAACCATCGCTCGCCGACAACACCGTCACGAGCCGCCTGCTGGTCGTGGACGTCGGCACCCCGGCGCGCGCCCGCACGGTCACCACCGTGAAGGGCGTGGTCGAGCGGATGACCAACGTCCGGTGGTCGCCCGACGGCGGCTCGCTCGCGTTCCTGGCCCCGCTCGACGGTGCCGACGAGGTGTGGACGGTGTCGCGGTGGGGCGGGCGGCCGCGCAAGATGTTCCACTCCCCCGCGCCCGCCGTCCGGTTCGGTGGCGTGCACCAGCCGTTCCGGTCCTCGAACGTGCCACCGCACGACGCGAAGGTGCTGGCGTTCGAGTGGAACGGCACCACGGTCGCGTTCACCGCGCCGAAGCCGATGGGCACGAACACCGGCGACGGCGTCCTCCACACCGGCCGCAACTACCTGGAGCTCGTGGCCCGCGAGCACGACGAGGTCCGCAACGCGCTGTGGTTCCACGACATCGCGACCGGGCGGTTCCGGCACGTCGCCGACTCCGTGCAAGGCCCGCTCGCCCAGCCGGGCAAGCCGAAGATGGCGTTCTCCCCGGACGGCAGCAGGCTCGCGTTCGTCGCGCGCGGCTCCCAGCAGCCGACCGACCAGACCGACCGCCTGCACGTGGTCGACGGCGATCGCGTGTCCACCGTGGACACCGGAGCCGCGCGTCCGCTCGACCCGTCGTGGTCACCGGACGGCACCGAGCTGGCCGGCGTCGAAGGCGGTCAGGTCGTGGCGATCCCGGTGGCGGGCGGACCCCGGCGCAAGATCGCGGACCTGCCGACGGGCGTCGCGGCCACGAGAGCCTGGTTCACCGGCAACGGGGTCACGCTCGGGCTGCGCGACGACCGGCACGAGTGGCTGACCGGAGTCACGACGGACGACGACCTGTCGACGTGTGATGTGCACGGCGGCAAAGCCTTGTGCGTCAGGCAGAACGCGAGCACTCCGCCGCGTGTGGCCGCTGTCCGCGGCGATCGGGTGGTCAACGGTTACGACCCGAACCGGTGGGCCGACGATGTGCGCATCCAGACGCCGGTCCCCGCCGAGTGGACCAGCACGTCGGGCCTGAAGGCGACCGGGTACCGGATCGTGCCGCCGCAGTGTGCGCGAAACCCTTGTCCCGCAGTCGTGATCACGCACGGGTACGACGCGCGCAACGAGTTCATGGCCGACCGCAACGAGTGGTCGTTCCCGTCCCAGGTCTACGCGGCACGCGGGTACGTCGTGCTGCTGGTCAACGAACCCAGGACCGGCGCGGCCGACACCGTCGAGGCCAGGAGGATGATGGAGGCGGCGGTCAGGAGCGACGACGTCGACCCGGCCAGGGTCGCCGTGCTCGGCTACAGCCGGGGCGCGCGGGTCGCCGACGAGCTGATGGTCCACTCGACCGCGTTCCAGGTCGCGGTGGCGGGCGACGACGGCACGGCCGAGCTGATGCCGGGCTCACCCGCACCGCTCGCCCAGCGGTTCAACGGGCCGTTGCTGCAGCAGATGGGACCGGCGGCGGGCGTGCTGACCACGCGGATCGACGAGTACCTGCGGTTCGGGTTGAAGGTGCCGACCGAGCTCGTGGTGTTCCCCGACGAGACGCACGTCTTCCACCAGCCGCGGCACCGGGCGGCGGCGATGCGGCAGAACGTCGACTGGGTCGACTACTGGTTGCTCGGCAGGCGCGACCCGGATCCCGCGAAGGCCGCCCAGTACGCGCGTTGGGACGCGATGGTGCGCACGGCCACGGTGCCCCAAGCGAGCACCAGTGCCACGTACAGCACCACGGACACGACGGTGAACATCAGCGAGTGAACCCTCACGGCCAAAGCGCTCGTACCGGTCACCAACGTGCCGAGCGGGAAGACGAAACTCCACCACGTCAACGCGAACGGCAACCCGCGGCGTGCCACGCGCACGGTCGCCGCCGCCGCGATCACCACCCACAGCAGAGCGAACCCCCACGTGGTCGTGCCGTACAGGACGGCGAACGCGTTCTGGCCCGGCAGCACGGCGACACCGGCGAGCAGGTTGGCGGCGGTGATCGACTGGCCGAGCGGGCCGAGCACGATCCACAGCGCCGGCACCGCGTCGCCGGGACCCTGCTGGACGAGCCGCTGCCAGATCTGCGGCACCAGGCACACGGTCGCGAACAGGCTCACGCCGAACAGCGCGTAGCAGATCAGCACCATCGCCTGCTGGAACTGGCCGGGCGGCAGGTGTGCGGCGAGCAGGGCGCCGGACGCGGAGGACACCATCGGCGGCACGACCGGCATCAGCCAGCCCGCGAACGCCGCCTCGCCGCTGCCGAACATCCGCAACGGCACCAGGACCGACGTCACCAGCCCGAGCGCGGTGCCGAGCGTCCACAGCGCCCAGTCGATCGCGAGCGCGGCGGGCAGGCCGATCAGGTCCGCGCCGAGCAGGAGCGTGCCGGTGCCGACCGTCATCAACGCCATCGCCGGCGCGCCCCAGAACTGGGACATCACCGGGTCGCGCAGCTGCGCCCGCACGGTCGCCCATGTCCACGTGCGGAACGCCGCGACCGTGAGGAACACCAGCAGTGCCGCATCGAGGGCCCACACGTAGGTGGCGGCGGTGCGCAGACCGGGAACGTGCAGCGGGAGGGAGGCGGCGGCCGTGGCGACGATGCCGGTGCCCATCACCGAGGCGAAGAGGTTCGGGCCGAAAGGCGCCGCTCGTCGCACCTCGAGGGGCACGGTGTGGTGAGGTGCGAGAGCGGTCACCACCACAAGATGCCGGTCCCCGCGCGGCCTCGGTAGGCACCAATCGCCGATGGAGGCATAGGCTGCCCCTATGCCTCTGCCGCCCAGGGTCACCGACCTCACCAGCTACGAGCTGCTGCTGAGCGTCGCCGAGCTGGGCAGCATCGGCCGTGCCGCGAAGGCCCACGGCATGTCCCAGCCCTCGGCCAGCGAACGCCTCCGCGTGCTCGAGGCCCGCGTCGGCGTGGCGTTGCTCGAACGCACCTCCCGCGGCGCACAGCTCACCACCGCGGGCCAGCTGGTCGCGGGCTGGGCCGCGCCGGTGCTCACGAAGGCCGCCGACCTCGACGCCGGCATCACCAGCCTGCGCGCCGACCGGCAGAGCCACCTCAAGGTCGCCGCGAGCCTCACCGTGGCCGAGTACCTGCTGCCGGCGTGGCTGATCGCGTTGCGCGCGGTCAGCCCGGACACCGCGACCGTGCTCACCGCCGGCAACTCCGTGCACGTCGCCGAACAGGTGCTCGCCGACCGCGCCGACCTCGGTTTCATCGAGAGCACCGACCTCCCCGCCGGCCTCGACAGCCGCGTCGTCGGCCACGACGAGCTCGTCCTCGTCGTCGCCCCCGGCCATCCCTGGTCCCGCCGCCGCAAGATCACCGCCGCCCGCCTGGCCGCCACGCCGCTCATCTCCCGCGAGCCCGGCTCCGGCACCCGCCAGGCCCTGCGGTCGGCGCTGCGCGGGGTGGACCTGGAGATCACCGCCGAGCCGTTGCTGGAGATGTCCTCGACCACCGCGATCAAGGCCGCGGTGATCGGCGGCATCGGCCCCGCCGTGCTCAGCGCCCACGCCGTGGCCGCCGACCTCGCCACCCGCACGCTGGTCAGGGTCGAGGTGGGCGACCTCGACCTGGCACGCGCGCTGCGTGCGGTGTGGACCAGGGGCAGGACACCCCGGGGGCCCGCCTCCGACCTGTTGACCATCGCGATGCGTACGCTTCCCGGTCGTGGCGACCGGCGGTAGCAAACAGGTTCGCGCGGCGCGGAAACGCCGCAAGCGGATGGCGCGCGTCGCCCACGACCTCAGCGATGCGCAGTGGGACGCGTTGCAGGCGTCGTGGGGCGGCTGTGCTTATTGCGGCGCCGTGGCTTCGCTGCAGAAGGACTGCGTGCAGGCGTTGTCGCGCGGCGGCCGTTACACGCTCGGCAACGTCGTACCGGCGTGCGGGTCGTGCAACGCCAGCAAGTGCAACGCCGAGGTCACCGGGTGGCTGCGGCGCAAGAAGCTGGACGAGAAGGCCTTCCTGCTGCGCCACTACGAGATCTCGTCGGCGCTCACGGCCCAGTTCGGGGTAGTTTTGTAAAAAACTATCCGGGGAAAGAAAATGAAGACGGTGGTGGTGACCGGCGCGACCGGCAAGCAGGGCGGCGCGGTCGTGCGGCATCTTGTGGCGAATGGCTGGGACGTGCGCGCGTTGTCCCGCAACGCATCGGCTCACGTTCCCGGCGCGACCGTCGTCGTGGGCGACCAGTCCGACCCCTCGTCCCTGGCGCGCGCGTTCGCCGGTGCGCACGGCGTCTTCAGCGTGCAGCCCGCACCGCACGATCCCCGCTCGCCCGAGGGCTACTCCCCCGCTGTGGAGACTTCGTGGGGCCGCAACGTCGCCGACGCCGCGCTGGCCGCCGGTGTCTCGCACCTGGTGTACGCGTCGCTGGTGGAGGCTTCCGAGCGGACGGGGGTGGCGTCGTTCAACAGCAAGTTCGAGGTGGAGCAGCACATCGCCCGTCTCGGGGTGCCCACGACGGTGTTGCGGCCGACGACGTTCATGGACGGCCTGTACCAGCCGGGGATGACGCGGCTCGTTCACCTGCTGGATCCGGAGGTCCGCTACCACCTGGTCGCAGTGGACGACATCGGTGCGATCACGGCCGCGGTGTTCGCCGCCCCGGACCGGTTCGCCGGGTCGTCGCTGACGCTGGCCGGGGACGTGCTGAGTCCGCTGGAGATCGCCGCGGCGATCGGCGTGCCGTACGAGCGGGTGGTCGTGCAGGACCCGGACCTGCTGAAGGTGTTCAGCGAGGGACGCGAGCCCGACGTCGACATCGCGGCGCTGCGGGCGCTTCACCCAGGGCTGCGGACGTTCACGGAGTTCCTGGCGAAGGCGACGGCCTGACCGGTCGCGACGAGGACGTTGAGCGGCGCGTGCGGTCCACATCCCGGTCGGGCGGCCGCCGCCCAGTACGGCGGCCTCCATCAGCCACGGGAACGCGCCCAGCGACCGACGCGGTGCCCGCGCGGGCACCGGGACGCACGCCACCGCGAGTGCCCCGAGCAGGTCGACGAACAGGGCGAGCCACGTGCCGTCACGCACGACGGCGGCGAGCAAACCGGGCGCAGGCGGGCCACCGCTCACCGGTTGCGCAGCGGCCACCGGTCCCCAGCAGCGGCGACCAACGGCATCACCCCGCGCGTACCGCTCCCGACACCGCCGCCATCGATCGAGCGGGCGTCACCGAGCAGCGAACGGGCGTCGCTAAGCAGCATTGCGGACGGTGGAGTAGCTCTGGTAGAGCGCGTTCCACGCGTCGTTGCACATCTGGTTCAAACGGGTGTCGGCGGTCTGCCCACCTGCGGCGAACCACGGTTCGCACGGCGCGATCTCGCCCAGTTGCCTGCGCACGTCCGCGACGGCGTTGCGGGTCGTGGGTGCGAGCTGGTCGGCCTTCTTCTCGACCTCGCCGATCACCTCGGCCACGTCGGGCATGAGCTTCGCGCAGTTGTCGGCCGGGTCGACGGGTTCGCCGCGCAGCCGCGGGATGCACGCGGTCAGGAGGGTGCCGATGGCGTCGAGGCGCGCGCGCTGGTCGGCCAGCGGTGAGGCGGCCGGGGCGGCGGCGGAGATCGGCGCGATCGTGGGAACGGACGTCTCGGAGCCGCACGCGCTCAGCAGCAGGGCGAGGACGGCGAGGTGACGCATGTTCATAGTTGACGAATTACCACATCTTCTGGCGAATTGGTGTCGGCGGTGTGCCACCGCAGCTATCCTGCCGCGTGCGTCGGTTCCTGTCAGCGCGAACACGCCAAAGGAGGAGCCATCGCCAGGGTGAACGTGCTCGGGCCGCTGGAGGTGTGGCGGGACGGCAGCCGTGTGGGCCTCGGCGGGGTGAAGCAGCGGGCGTTGCTCGCGCACCTCGCGTTGAACGCGAACACCGCCGTCTCTCTCGACCAGATCGTCGAGGTCCTGTGGCCTACGACCAAGCCACGGTCGGTGGTCGCGAACGTCCGTACGTACGTTTGGCAGCTACGGCAGCTCTTAGGCGAATGCCTGCGCACGCACGGCACCGGCTATGTGTTGGCACTCAAGCCCGATGAGCTCGACGCGCTGCAATTCGAGCACCTCGTCAACGAAGCCCGCACCAGCGGCAACGCGCTCGAGCTCCTCGCACAGGCGGAAGCCCTGTGGCGCGGCCGGCCGCTGGAGGACGTGCCGGAGAACGACGCGTGGCAACCCGTGATCGCCCGGCTGGAAGAAGCCCGGCTGGCGGCGACCGAGCAACGGCTGGCGTTGCAGATTGCGCACGGCCAGGCTGACGAGGTCATCGCGGAGATGCGCGCGCTACTCGAAGTGCACCCGTATCGGGAGAGCATCGGCCATCAGCTGATGGTCGCGTTGCAACGCACGAACCGCCGTGTCGAGGCGTTGCAGGTCTACACGGACCTGCGTGAGCGGCTCGCGGAGGAGCTCGGCCTGGAACCGGGCCCGGCGCTCAAGGAAGCCCACCTCGCGGTCTTGCGCGGCGACGCGGACGAACGGGCACCGATCCGGCAACTGCCACCGAGCGTCGCCGACTTCTGCGGGCGGGCCACCGAGATCGCCGGCCTCACCGCCGCGCTCCGCACCACCGGCGGGGTGGCGGTCGCGGGCGTCACCGGCGCACCCGGTGTGGGCAAGTCGGCGCTGGCGGTCCGGGTCGCGCACGAGGTCAGCGCCCACTACCCCGACGGCCAGCTCTACGTCGACCTCGGCGGCACGGCCGAGCAGCCGCGTGATCCGGCGGACGTGCTCACCGAACTGCTGCACGCGCTCGGTGTCACGGCGCCGGGCTGCCGGCGGAGGAGACCGGCCGGGCGGCGTTGTTCCGGTCGCGGCTGGCGGGCGGCGGGTGCTGCTGGTGCTCGACGACGCGGCGTCGGTGCGCCAGGTGCTGCCGCTGCTGCCCGGCGAGGCGGGCTGCGGGGTGCTGTTCACGAGCCGGCGCCGTCTCTCCGAACTGCCCGGTGCGCGCCAGGTGGAGCTGCTGCCGTTCGAACCGGCCGATGCCGCGGCTGCTGGCCGGGATCGCCGGGCGGGACCGGGTCGAGGCCGAACCGGCCGAGGCCGCCGCGATCGCCGAGGCCTGCGGGCACCTGCCGCTCGCGATCAGGGTCGCGGGCGCGCGGCTGGCCGGCCGGGGCGGGTGGCCGCTGCGGGTGTTGCGGGCAAAGCTGGTGGACGAGTCGACGCGGTTGCGCGAGCTGTCCTCCGGTGAGCTGGCGGTGCGGGCGAGCTTCGACCTGAGCGTCCGGCAGCTGCCCGCCGAGGAGGCGGACGCGTTCGTGCGGCTGGCGTTGCTCGGCCCGCACGACTTCCCCGGCTGGGTGGTCGACGCCCTGCTCGACCGGCCGGACGGCGAGCACCTGCTCGACGGCCTGGTCGACGCGAACCTGCTGGAGGCGTGCGGCACCGACGGCATCGGTCAGCCGCGCTACCGGTTGCACGACCTGTTGCGCTGCCACGCCCTGGAGCTCGCCGAAGCACTCCTGGACCGGGCCGGGACCCTCGAACGCACGCTGCGGACCTGGCTGTGGCTCGCGGTCACCGCGGCGCGCCGGCTGCCGGTCACGTTCGGCACGACCATCGCCGGGGTTGCGCCGATGCCGGCACCGGAACACCTGCTGGCCGAGCCGGTGGCGTGGTTCGAGGCGGAACGGCGGACGTTGTGCGGCGTGGTCGACCTGGCCGCGGCGGCCGGGCTGGCCGACGTGGCGTGGCAGCTGGCGGCGGCCTGTGTGCCGTTCTTCGACCTGCACAGCCACTACGAGGACTGGGCCAGGACCCATCAGCGGGCACTTGCGGTGACCCGTGACAAGGCGGGCCGGGCGGCGTTGCTGCGGGGCATCGGGCAGGTGCACATCTACCGCGACGAGTTCGCCGACGCCGAACGCGAGATGCTCGCGGCGCGGGAGCTCTACCGTGAAGTCGGAGATCCGCGCGGTGAGGGCATCGCGATCGCGGGCGTGGGCACGGTCTGCCGGCTGCGAGCGGAGTACGACGGCGCGATGGCGTGCTACCTGGAAGCGCTGGAACGCCTGGAAACCGGCGGCGACCTGCACTCCGTGGCGCTCATCCGGGCGTCGATCGGCGGCGTGCACGGCTCACTCGGCGACCAGGAGTCGTCCCGCGCGTGGCTGACGAGCGGACGCCGGCTCGCGGCGGACCTCGGTGACTCGCACCGGGAAGCGCTCGTGCTGGTGCGGCTCGCCGCTCTGCACCGCACCCTCGGCGAGCACAACGCCGAGCTCGTGTCCGCGCGCAGGGCCGTGGCGATCCTGCAGGAGCTGACCGACGAGCGGTGCACGGCGTTCGCCCAGGTGGAACTGGCGGAGGCGTTGCTCTCGAACGGCTGCCCGGAGGCCGCGCACGACCTGGTGCAGCAGGCGCTGGAGACCTACCGCCGCACCGGCAACCGCGAGGGCGAACCCGCCGCGCTGCGCACGCTGGCGCGCGCGGCGGGTGCACTCGATCAGTTGCTGTTGCCGGGCTTCCAGCCGAGGTAGTTGCTGAAGTAGCCGACCGAACCGGCGTGGCCGATCTTGCCGCCGACGCTGGTCGACCAGAAGCCGCCGTTGCCGTCCGCGATGCCGACGTGGCCGTACTGGCTGATGTTCCAGAAGACGAACGCGCCCCTGGGCGGCGTGCCCGTGGTGCGGCGGGTGCCGTCGGAGGACCGCCAGTGCGCGATCGCCGAGGCGTGGTGGGTGCTGCGGTTCCACGCCAGCCGGACGGCGCGCTCGCAGTAGCCCTCGTAGGCGGTGCTGCCACGACGGTCCGACATCCACCTGATGGCGCCGGCCGCCGTCTGCTGGACGCTGACGTCGCCCTCGACCGCCTGCACGGAGGCGGTGTCCTCCAGCCACGGCGCCGCGACCTCGACCGCGCTGCCGCCGGTGTACTGCTCGGTGGCGCCCGCCGGAGCGGCCGTGCTGATCAGCGCCGCGCCGAGCACGCCGACGACCGCAGCCGTCATTTTGGTGAACCGCATTGGAGCATCCCCTCTTCGCCTGACCTGCTGTCTCGCGGTGGGAGCTTCTCGGTGGCACATCCACGGCTGATACATCGCGGATACAAAACGGGTTGCCGTCCCCGGCCGCCGTTTTGATCATGGACGGATGGACACCAGCCCTCTCCTGCGCTCGTCCCGCGTCCGACTGGCCGCGATCTCCGACGACGACCTGCCGGTGATCGCGCCGTGGTGGTCCGACGCGGAGTTCGCGCGGCTGGCCTCGGACGACCCGGTCCTGCCCCAGCGCGTCGACGAGCTGAGAAACTGGTTCCTGTCCACGGACCGCTGGCGCATCACCACCGGCATCCGGCTCACCGACGACGACACCCTGATCGGCTTCCTCAAGCTGACGGTGACCAGCTGGCCGCACCGCCACGGCGAGATCGGCCTCGGCATCGGCGAGCCGGAACACCGGGGCCGTGGCTACGGCACCGAGGCCGTGCGGCTGGGCATCGACTGCGCGTTCCGCGAGCTCAACCTGCACCGCCTGCAGCTCACCGTCTTCAGCTACAACACCAGCGCGATCCGCATGTACGAACGCCTCGGTTTCACCCACGAGGGCACTCTGCGCGAGTCGCTGCGCCGCGACGGCACCTGGCACGACACCCTGCAGTTCGGCCTGCTCGCCCGCGACTGGTCCTCGTCCTGATCCACCGCGAACGCACGCGGGGACCTTTCGCACCGTGTGCCGGTGCGAAAGGTCCCCGCGTGCGGCAGGTCAGGCGCGGATGTAGGACTTGGCGCCGGCCGGGAAGCCGAGCTCGGCGGTGTCGCGGACGTCGTCGGAGACGACGGCGGACTTGCCCTTGCAGCCCGGCTCCGACCAGATCTTCACGGCGCCGTCGGTGGTCAGCGACTGGAAGCCGCCGCGCAGGTCGGCGCACTTGGCGTCGACGCGGACGCCGGTGGCGAAGTTGTCGCCGCTGAAGTCGTCGAAGTTCTTGCCGGTGAAGAAGGTGACCGAGCCGGCGGGCTTGCCGGTGGCGGGCGGCGCGGGCTGGGTGGTCGGTGCGGGGGTGGGGGCGGTGGCGCGCTTGCCCTCGGGGTTGATCACGAACCACTTGTTGCCGACGTTCTGGCCCTTGATGTCGCCGGGCTTCTCGTCCTTGGCGAACAGGTAGACCGGGCGACCGCCGATGCTGACCTGGGTGCGGCCGTCCTGGCGCTTGACGAACCCGATGTTCTCCCGCTTGATGCCGGGGAAGAACAGCTTCGTGCCCTTGGTGACGGTGATCGGCGGCCACTGCTTCTCGCAGTCGCCGTTGCAGTTCGACACGCCACCGTTCACCGGGTCGTCGCTGAACCAGTAAACGGTCCTGCCGTTGCCGTTCACGACCGCGGGCTCAAGGCCACCCGCATTCGCGACGCGCAGTTCCACCCATTTCGTCTTGATTTCCGGGGCGGCGTTCTCCGGGGCGCGGTCACCGGTGTTCTTGTCCGCCTTGTTGGAGTTCGCCGAGCCGCGCAGGAAGTCCACACCGGACTCATCAGCCGAAGCTTCCTGCTGCTGCGCCTGGGTTTCCGCCTGCGGTTGCTCCTGGGACGGCGCCGCGATACCGGCGGTGGAACACGCGGTCAGGGCGACCGCGCCGGCCGCGAAAAGGGCAGCGAAAATCCCGGCTTGCTTACGACGCATTTGTTTCTCTCACTCCTGAGTTGAACTTGCTCGCCTGTTGTCAGCAATCACGGACAGGCGTGCGAATCGGTTCAACGGGTCCGGTTGTGAGAGCGCGATCACACCGCGGCGGCGAGCACGGTGGCGGCACCGAACGGCATCGCGGCCCGGTAGTCGTGGCTGAGCAGCGGCGTTGCCAGGAGCGGGCCGGCGACCTGGTCGGCGGAGTACCCGGCGGTCAGCAGGGCGGCGGCGTTCGGGTGCCGGGTGGCGCCGAGGTTCAGCGCGGTGGTGGCGATGCCCAGGAAGGTCGCGCCGAACAGGACGAACGCGACGATCGTGGCGACCGGGGCCGTGCTGACCGCGGGCAGGGCGATGCCGGCCGCCTGGAGCAGGAGGGCACCGACCAGGGCGCGGCGCTGGTCGAGACGGGTGAGCAGGAACGGGGACGCGGCGGCGGCCAGGCCGGTCAGGACCCACGCGGTGCTGCCCAGAGGTCCGGCGGCGGCGACCAGGAACGTCCCGGCGACGATGTAGCCGACGCCTTCGAGGGTGTAGCCGACGAACAGCCCCGCGAACGAGCCCCGGCCCGTTCCCGCGCGAGGCCGCGGCACCGGGCGCAGCGGCCACGCGATGGCGGTGAGCAGCGCGGACGCGACTGCGGCGAGCCACCACGAGGCTTGCCAGTGGTCATCGAGCAGCACGAGCACGCCGGACAGCGCGATGCCCGCGCCGACGCCGCTCATGCCCCAACCGGGGCGGGTGCTGACGGCGAGCACGAAGATCAGCGCTGGCCGCGCCCGCGACGAACCGCAGCACGAACCACGCCACGAGGACCTGGGGCATCGGCGACGACGCCGCGTGGGGCACGGCGGCGACCAGCGACGCGGCACCGGCGGAGGGCACGGCAGCGACGGCGGAGGGCACGGCGGTAGGCGCGGCAGCGACGGTGGCCACCAGCGGCATCCCGGCCAGCGACGCAGTGAGCAGCACCAACGCCACCCGGTGCACCGCCGCGAGTGCACCGGCACGACCGCCGTCGCCACCGCCCCGGCGAAGTACCCCAGGTAGTTCGCGGTCGCCAGCCCCGCCCCCGCCGACGCGCTCAACCCGGCCTGGGCGCTCATCAGCGGCAGGACCGGCGTGAAGACGAACCGCCCGATGCCCATGCCCGCCGCCAGTGCCGCGGCGGCGCGGGCGCTCATCGGTCGCCGGGGTCGTTCGGGTGTGGCCCGACGGCGGTCACGGTGAACCTCATCCACGGGCTCAGCGGGAGCGTGCCGAGCACGGTGGTGTGCAGGTCCTCCTCGTCCTCGGCCCGCCACAGCCCGATGCTGCGCAGCTCACCCACCGGCCGCCACAACCGGACGAGGTGACCGGCCGACGCCAACTCCTCCGCCCGCACGGCTTCCGCAGCCCGCAACGCGTCCACTTCGGACTGCGGCATGTCGTCGGGGAAGGTGGTCACGATCTCGACGATGAACTCTCTGGTCATGCACCCAGAGTGCGTCCGCCGGCGGGCAGTCTCCACGACCGGATGACTCATTGGTGGAAGGCGCAGCCTCCTACGATGAGGGGCGTGGAGCTGCGTCAACTCAGGTACTTCGTGACCGTCGCCGAAGAGCTGCACTTCGGCCGGGCCGCGGCGCGCCTGCTGATCGCGGGGCCGTCGTTGTCGCAGCAGATCAAGGCGCTCGAACGGTCGCTGGGCGTGCCGTTGTTCGACCGCGACCGCCGGACGGTGGCGCTGACCGCGGCCGGGGCGGCGTTGCTGCCGGAGGTCCGCGCGTTGCTCGACCGGGCCGACGAGCTGCGCAAACAGGCCCAGCAGCTGTCCGGGTCGTCGCCGGTGCGGATCGGGTACGTGAACTGGCTGCCGCCGGACCTCTCGCTGCGCACGGCCGGGGTCGCACCGCTCTACGTCGACGCCTGGGTGGTGCCCTCGCACGCGCAGGCCGCGCGGGTCGCCGACGGCAGCCTCGACCTCGCGGTGTGCTGGGTGCGCGGAGCCGACCTCGACCGCCTCGGGCTCGCCGCCGACCTGCTCGGGGCCGACCGGCTCTACGCGGTCTCCCCCGGCACGGACACGAGTCCGGTGCGCGCACGGGACATCGCCGTGCTGGTGGACGACGACGTGACGTCCTGGCAGTCGTGGAACGAGTACGCCGAGGAGCTCGCCGGGTTCTCCGGCGCGCGGGTCGTGCGGATCAACAACGGCGCGGTCACCGGGCCCGCGTTCTTCGACCACGTCCGCCGCTGCGTCACGCCGGTGCTGAACTCGCCGAAGGGCCAGACCACGCCGCTGCCGCCCGACCTGGTGGCCAGGCCGGTGGTCGAGCCGGAGGTGCTGTGGACGTGGTCGCTGGTGCGGCGCGCCGACGAGGTGCGGCCGAGCGTGCTGGCCGCGGCCGAGGCGATCGCGCGGGAGGTGGGTGACCTCGGGCTGCACCGGTCGGGGGTGTGGTTGCCCGCCGACGACCCGTGGCGCGCGACTCGATCGGTTCCGAGCGTGTCGCCACCGGAGCGCGCGTAACGGTTCCCGGTGGCGGGCGAGTTCCTCCGTGACCGCCGAGGAGGCCGCCATGATCCTGATCATCCCGGTGAGGTACGCGCAGGAAGACCCCGTGTGGTCGCGCGAGCTGTTCGTGAACTGGATGCAGCCGCTGCGCCCGTTCAGCCTGGGCCACTACTGGACGCTGTCCTCGCGCGGCTTCCTCGACGTCAGCAGCGACGTCCTCGACCCGGTCGTCATCACGAACCCGGTCCCGGTGTCGAACGAGGCGCGCGACGGCCTGCACAGGAAGGTCGTCGCGGCGGCGACCGAGCAGCGCGCCCCGAAGTGGGCGGACGTCGACCTGATCATCATCTGGTTCGCGCGCCCCACCGGCTGGTGGGGTGGTTCCGAGGTCGCCGTCCCGGTCGGCGGCGACACCAGGAACGTCAGGGTGACGGTGGTCGACTCGGTCACCCCGTTCGACGCCGCCTGCCAGGAGCTCGGCCACGGCCTCGGCTTCCTGCACGAGTGGGCCGCCGACGACTCCGACTACGGCTCGCCGTACTCGACGATGAGCGCGCAGAAGTACGGCACCTCGGTCTGGCAGGACCCCGCGTGGGTGCGCGAGCCGATCGCCGGGCTGCCCGACGCGGAGAAGGTCGGGCGGACCATCGGCCCGTTGCTGCCCGCCGCGCAGATGTACGGGGTGCAGGCGTTCCGCGACAGCGCCCACGTCGTGCACCAGCGCGGTTTCCCGTTCACGCACCGCCTCTACGCACTCGACTACCAGCTGCGCGAACCCGAGGGACCGCTGCCGGTGGTGATCGCGGTGCCGTCGAACCGGCGCGACGGCCGGATGTTCTTCCTGGAACTGCGGCGCCGCAACAGGACCAGCTACGACAACGGCATCGGCCAGTGGAAGGACACCGTCGGCGGCCCGAAGCACGTCGGGCCGGACGAGGCCGTCGTCGTGCACTCGCGCGACCTGGAGACCGGCCGGGTCCGCTACGAGGGCACGGCGCCGCTGCACCTGGTGAGGCTCCAGCCCGACTGGCCGTTCCCGGTGGGCGACTTCACCGTGCGGGTCACCCACGTCGACACCGCGAAGGAGTTCGTGGACGTCGAGGTGCGCGCCGGGTCGATCAAGTCGTTCCCGATCCGCGGCGTGCTGCTGGCCGGCCGGTTCCGCACGCAGGAGCAGCTGAACGCGATGTCCCGCGACGACATGCGCAACACGTTGATCGTGGAGATGACCGCGCACAGCAACCAGAACGACTACCAGCGCTACGACAACGACACGTTGGCGGGCATGGGCGCGTTGATGGTGTTCCTGCGCCGCACCGGCATCCGCGACGACGTGGCGCTGGCCGCGATGAGCGCCGACGACCAGCGCAACACCGCCATCGTGGAGCTGAACGCCCAGACCGGCGCCGGGCGGGAGCTGCAGGGCCGCACCAGCCTGGAGCTCGCCCAGATCGCACTGGGCCGCGTCGCCTCACCCGGCCACGTGCCCGGGGTGGCCGACCACTGGGTGCGCGGGGTGCTGCTGCTCGGCGGTTTCCGGACCCAGCACCAGCTCAACGCCATGTCCAACGAGGACATGCGCAACACGTTGATCGTCGTGATGACCTCTTTGAGCAACCAGAACAACTACCAGGGCTACAACAACCTGGAGCTCGCCGGGGTCGGCGCGGTGATGGTGTTCCTGCGCGAGACCGGGGTGCGCGACGACGCGGCGCTGCAGCAGATGAGCGCGGACGACCAGCGCAACACGGCGATCGTGGTGCTGGACGCGCAGACGGGACGGGGACAGCGGCTGCAGGGGCTGAGCAACCTCGATCTGGTGAAGATCGCGCTGGGGGTCGAGCGGGTGTAGCGCGGCAGGCGTGGACCACGTCGTGCCGGGCACCCCCGTACCGTGAACGACGTGAGCACCATTCTCGGCACCCAGTTCGCCACCGCCGTCCCCGAGATGGCCGTCGCCTGGGAGGCGGCCGAGGTCCCCGACCCGACCCTGCTCGCCCTGAACGAGCCGCTGGCGCGTGAGCTCGGCCTCGACCCGGCCTGGCTGTGCGCCGACGGCCTGGGGTTCCTGACCGGGAACGGCATGCCCGGCGTCGCGCAGGCCTACGCGGGGCACCAGTTCGGCGGCTACTCCCCCAGGCTGGGCGACGGCCGCGCGTTGCTGCTCGGCGAGATCGAGCTCGGCGGCCGGCTGCGCGACCTGCACCTCAAGGGCTCCGGCCGGACCCCGTTCGCCCGCGGCGGCGACGGGCTCGCGGCGATCGGCCCGATGCTGCGCGAGTACGTGGTCAGCGAGGCGATGCACGCGCTCGGCGTCCCGACGACCAGGTCGTTGGCGGTCGTCGCGACCGGAGCGACGGTGCACCGCGAGACGCCGCTGCCGGGTGCGGTGCTGGCGCGGGTCGCGGCGAGCCACCTGCGGGTCGGCAGCTTCCAGTACGCGCGCAACACCGGTGATCTCGACCTGCTCAGGCGCCTGGCGGACCACGCGATCGACCGCCACTACCCCGGATTGGACCACTTGCAGTTCTACCGGGCCGTGGTGCACCAGCAGACGGAGCTCGTCGCGCAGTGGATGCACATCGGGTTCATCCACGGCGTGATGAACACGGACAACATGACGATCTCGGGCGAGACGATCGACTACGGGCCGTGTGCGTTCATGGAGGCGTACGACCCGGCGACGGTCTACAGCTCGATCGACCACCGCGGCCGTTACCGGTATGGCAACCAGCCGGGCATCGCCCAGTGGAACCTGGCGCGCTTGGCGGAGGCGTTGCTGCCGCTGTTCGACGACGACGAGGAGCGGGCGGTCGAGAAGGCGCTCGCGGTGCTGGAGGAGTTCGAGGCGCGCTACCTGGCCGCGTTCCAGGAGGGCATGCGGGCCAAGCTCGGCGGCGTCGGCGACGAGCAGCTGGTGCAGGACCTGCTCAAGCTCTTGCACGAGAACCACGTCGACTACACGTTGTTCTTCCGTCAGCTCGCCGTGGGCAACCCGCGCGACCTCGTGCTGGACCTCGCGGGCATCGACGCGTGGCTGGCGCGGTGGAACGCGCTGGGACCCGACCGGCAGGCGATGGCCGGGGTCAACCCGGTCTACGTGCCGCGCAACCACCTCGTGGAGGAGGCGCTGACGGCGGCGACCGCCGGTGACCTCGGACCGTTCGAGCGGCTGCTGGACGCGGTGCGCCGGCCCTACGACGAGCGCGAAGGCCTGGAGCGGTACGCGGAACCGGCCCCGCGCGACTTCAGCGCGAGCTACCAGACATTCTGTGGCACATGAACCTGTTCCCGATCGGGCACGTCGAGTCACCGCTCACCGACCGCTCCTCCGCGCCCAAGCAGGGTGACGAGGGCGCGCCGGACGCGTGGGTCGTCGTCGTGCCCCAGTACGCGCGGGCCATGGCGGAACTGCAGGCAGGACAGGAGGTTCTGCTGCTGACCTGGCTCGACCGGGCGGACCGCGCGGTGCTCGCCGTGCACCCGCGCGACGACCAGGACCGGCCGGAGACCGGCGTGTTCTCCACGCGGTCGCCGGACCGGCCGAACCCGATCGGCCTGCACCGGGTGCGGATCATCGCGGTGGAGGGCCAGAAGTTCCAGGTCAGCGGGCTGGAGGCGATCGACGGCACGCCGGTGGTCGACGTGAAGCCGGTGCTCGCGGGCGAACGCTAGTGGCGCGACTCGGAACGTCGGCGAGGTGATCCACGCTCAGCAGGGCACCTCGCGGCGCCGCCCCCACGCCCCCATGCGGTCCAGTATGAGGACGTGGGGGCGACACCACGATGCACCCGTCTGACCGCGAATTCCCCCGGCAACGTTCCGAGCCACACCACTAGTAGACCGTCGCTTCTAACCTTTGGGGTAGAGGTGGCGGAGTCGGGTGCGGGCGTCGTGAGTGGTGAACTGCCAGTCGACGCCGCGCTGGTTGGTGTTGGTGGCGTGTTGCCAGGCGGCGAGTTCGGTGTTGAGGGTGTCGAGGTCGCTGATGCGGCGGTCGAGGCACTGGCGGCTGAGTGCGGAGAGTTCGATCTCGGCGATGTTGAGCCAGGATCCGTGTTTGGGGGTGTGGTGGATTTCCAGGCGCTGGGCCAGGGCGAAGGCCTCGGCGGGCGGGAAGGCGTCGTAGAGCGAGGCGATGGTGTGGGTGTTGAGGTTGTCCATGACCAGCACCACGGTCCCGGCGTCGGGGTAGTCGACGGTCAGGAGTTGTTTGACCTGCCCGGCCCAGTCGAGTTTGGTCCGCTGGGCCAGGGCGTGGACACGCCGCCAGCCGCGCAGGGGGTCGGTGAACACGAAGATCGAGCAGGTGCCGCGCCGGACGTATTCGCTGTCCTGGCGGGCATCGCGGCCCGGCCGGGCCGGCAGCGGGTCGCGGACCTCGCCGAGGAACTGGAAGGGTTTCTCGTCCATGCACACGACCGGGCGGGCGGGATCGTACGGGCGGGCGTAGACGGCGAGGACGTCTTCCATGCGGGCGGCGAACTCCGCGTTCGCCCGCGGCGGGATGGTCCAGCACTTCCTCAGATGAGGACGCAGTTCCGTTTTTTCAACACCCGGCCGATGGTCGAGTGGTCCAGGTTCGGGATGTCCTCGGTGAGCTCGACGTGTTTCTCCAGCAGCCGCAACGACCACCGCGCATGCCCCGCCGGCGGTGCCGAGCACGTCAGCGCGATCAGCCGGGCCTCGACCTCCCCGGTCACCGACGACGGCACCGGCGGAAGAGCACGCTTCTTGCGCGAGATCGTGGCCAGCACATCATCGCCGGTCTCGGCGAACCGCCTGGCGACCAGCCGCAGCGTCTCGCCCGACACCCCGAGCCGGGCCGCGATCACCTCTTTCGGGTCGACCTCGCCCACTGAGGTGTCCAGCGCGAGCAGCACCCGCGCCCGCATGATCGACGACGCCGGATGCACACCTGTCGTGGTCCACCGGATCAGCTCTTCACGATCCCTCGCCGACAACGTGACCGGCCGTTTCAACTGGGAGGCCATGACCCAACAGCCTCCCAGTCACATACATCAAAACTAAGCAGCGACACGCTACTAGCTGCGGTGGCCCGGCCTTGGCCGGGCCACTCCGGTCAGAGATCGCGCGGGCACTCCCCGTCCGGCGCCAAGCTCGCCGCCAGCTCGCCCCGGAACGGCAGCTCACCGCACAGCAGCCGGGGCGTCGAGGTCCTGTCGGTGTTGGCGCGCAACACGAGCACGGCCTTGTCCACCGGCAGCCGGGTGGCGGCGCCGAAGCCGATCTTGCCGGTGGCGCCCTGGATCGCGTTGTCCGGGCGGATGCTGCCGATTCCCGCCAGCAGGCCTTCCCGCACCCGCGCGCCGGGGTCGGTGCGGCGGACCTGCCGGATGCCCTCGGCCAGCACCTGCACGGCGTCGTAGGAGGCGGCCGAGCGGCCGTCGCCGAGCTGCTGGCAGGACTGGCCGAACACGTCGAGGTAGTTCTTGTAGAACGGCACCTTCGCGCAGTCCGACCAGGCGGCCGGGCTCGCGAACGACAGGTAGTCCAGCTGCACGTTGGGGAACTGCGCCATCGTGCCCTCCAGGATGAACCGGGTCGACGAGTCGCTCGCGAGCACCGGCGGGGTGTTGCCCGCGCACTTGCTGTTCATGCCGCGCAGGAACTCCGCGAGGAACTGGGCGCGGCCCGCGTAGAAGACGGCGTACCCCGGCTTCTCCGCCGGCGGGCACGCGCCCTGGCCGAGGCTCGCCGGTGCCAGGCCCTCGTCGTCGTTGGCGACCCGGTAGGACCTGTACTGGTCGACCGCGATGCCCAGCAGCGCGAACGCCGTCTTCGCGTCGTCGGCGAGGTTCTGGCTGTAGCGGTCGCCGGGGTCGCCGGAGTAGAAGATCGCCACGTTCGACACGCCCAGCCTGCGCTTGGCGTAGAAGGCGGCCACCGCCGCTTCACGCAGGTTGTTGGGGCCGATCTGGTAGTAGTACTCGTTGATCGTCGCCATGTCGTCGGCGGAGGTCAGCGTGCCGATCACCGGCAACGCGTTGCTGCCCAGCCGTTTCACCACGGACTTGGCGGTGTCGGTGCTGATCGACAGCCCGGTCACGGCGACCACGCCGCGGTCGCGCGCGGCAAGTTCGATGATCTTGTCCGCCGCCAGGTCACCGGAGGCCAGGCCACGGCCGCCGGGGCCCTCGCCGCCGTTGGCCAGCAACATCTTGATGGGCACGTCGCTGATCTTCTGCGCCACCCACACGCCGCGCAGCTCCTCGACGAGCGCCGCGTAGCTGTTGGCGGTGCTGGGGGTCAGCACGCTGAGGAACACGATGGTGATCGCGTCCGGCCGGGCCGCCGCCCTGTCGTTCTCGGCCATGATGCGGCCGTAGACGTCCTGCAGCGCCGGTCGCACCTCGACCGGCACGGACGGTGGCATGAAGTGCCGCAACGGCTCCGCCGACACACCGATGCACTCCTCGCCGACCCGTTCCAGCGGCGTGCTCAACGACGGCGACCACCACGACTCGCAGCGGGCGTGGTTGACGAACGGCACGGCGGCCACCGAGACCGCCAGCAGCGCCATCACGAGCGGTGCGGCCAGCGCCCGGCGCAGCCGCATGGGTCTGAGCTCCGACAGCTTCCCGACCACGCCGTGCGCCGGCGCGCTCGCGTCGGTCTGCAGCGCCAGCACCCAGTTCCCCGACTGGGCGAGCCTGCCGAGCCACGTCCGGTAGCCGGCCGCCGCGTCCGCCGCGTGCGTCTTCGGCACCTCGCCGGACTCACCGGCGGCGATCACCAGCAGCGGATCGGGACGGCTCAACGGGTTCGCGCGCCACGACTGTCTGACGTGGACGGTGTTGCGGGCCTTGCCGATCGCGTCCAGCAGCCACCGGCCGGTGTTCCCCTCGGCGACGTCGTCCACCAGCAGCCACGGGTACCCGGTGCGCCGCCGGCCCGTTCCCCACACCGACCACCGCCGGTGCGAGCGCCGCAGGTCTTCCAGGAACGCGCGCACCAGCAGGTCGCCGACCTCCTCCGGGTACCGCTCGGCCGGCTTCTCCTTCAGGAACGCACGCGCCAGCCGGTAGAGCCCGCGCCGCGACTTCCCGCCGAACTCCTGGTCCCCCACCCAGTTCGCCGGCCGCCACAGCAACGCGGTCAGCGCGAGCCCCAACCGCGGCGCGAGCGTGATGACCACCCGGATCCACCACGGGAAGTCCTGCGCGAGGTCCTGCGCCCCGTCCGGCCCGGTGGTCATCCGCAACCGCCCGCGCACGTGCGCCCGGAACTCGCGGGCGATGAACCGCTCCTCGTCCTCGGCGTCGACGTCACCGGGCAACGTCAGCTCCAGCAACCACACCACGAGCGCGTAGTGCGGGAACCTCAGCCGCGCCACACCAGGCACCTTGCCGGCGAGCTGCCCGATCGCGTCCTCGATGATCCCGCGCGCCGACTCGTGCGTCCCCGGCCCGGCCCCGTCGACCCGCGCACACGCGACCCGCGTGCCCAGCGCCGTCTCCGGCCGGCTCGCGAGCGGTTCGAGCGGGCTGTCCGCACCGGGAGGCCTGCGCAGGAACACGATCGGCAGCGGCACCTCCCGCGCGGGCCAGCGCTGCCGCCGCGACAGCCGGTCCAGCAACGCGACCAGCTCGACCGCGCCGTGGAAGTGCAGGCCGCTGGTCTGTTCCTCGCTGACGAACCAGTCCTTCGCCGTGACCATCGCCGCCCTCCCCCGCTTCAGCTGGACCCGAACAAGACTAGGGTTCAGCGGGTTGTCGGACGGGGCGTTTCGATCATTAGCCGAAAGCGGCGAGATTCGCGGTGGCCGCGAATTGCGCTGGAGCGAACGGCCGCAAGCGAGGTGGACCCGGTCCTGCGAGCGAAGGCCGGGCGGGTGATGACCGGGAGCGCTGAGCCACCCCGGCGACCGGGTGGGTCAGGCGGCCCTGCGCCTGGCCGGACGTGCTCCCGCCCGCGCCGCACCACGACGCTTGACCGGACGCCGCATCGGCACGACGACACCGCGGCAGAGAACCCGGCCCTGACCGTCCACAACGGACTTGGGGTCCGGCGTCGGCGGAACGGGTCGGGGTCCGGGCCGGGCGGCGCGGCTGGTCCGGGCCCGGCCCACCGGGAAGGGCTGGGACGGCTGCGGCTGGTCGGGCCCGGCTGCGTCGGCTCCGGCTGCGGTGGCACGGGCTGGCTGGCGGCGGGCACGCCGGCGGAGGGCTGGGTCATGAGGACGGGATACCCAGAACCGCGCGGATCTCACCTCCTACCGTCCGGCCGGAAGTCGCCGCCACACCGAACAGCCGGAAGCCGGGCCGCGCGAACGCGACCCGGCTTCCCGGCAACGGTCTTCACAGCAGTCGAACTGTCAGGAGCCGGCCTTCTGGAGCTCCCGCTTCAGCTCTTCCTTGCTCATGCTCGCGGCGCCGCTCACCCCGAGGTTCTTCGCCTGCGTCAGCAGCTCCTCGCGGGTCGCCTGCCCCGGCATCTCACCGAGGTGCTCGGCGCGCGACCGGGCGAACGCCTCGCCCAGCTCGTAGCGGCGCTCGGCGCTCAGGCGCTTGCGCATGCCGGGCAGGACGGTCTTCTCCTCCTCTTCCACGTGGTGGGTGATGGAGTCGATGACCTTCTGCAGCATCTGGTCGTACTGCGGGGAGTCCATCTCGGCGTCGAGCAGCTTCGCGAGCAGCCGCTCGGCCTCGGCGTGCTCCTCCTGGCTGTGCTCGACCTCGTCGCTCTCGCCAGCTTCCTCCATCGCCACGGGATACACCTCGGCTTCCTCGGCCCGGCTGTGCGCGACGAGCAGTCCACACAGGACGGGCGTGAGCAGTGGTCGCTTCTCCGGGTGGTTCTTGAGCTCGTCGAACAGGCGCTCGACCTCGCGGTGGTCCTGCATGATCAGGTCGACGACGTCGTACTGCACGGTGTTCTCCTTCTAGTTCCTGGGAAAGCGGGTGCTGATGGGCGCGACACCGCGCCGGCCGATGCGTCCGAGTGCCACGCCGAACGCGGTGACGAGGACGGTGGCCGCGGCGACGCCGGTGATGATCGACCAGAGGAGGCCGGCTCCGAGCAGACCTGCCGCGGCACCGGCGATGGCGCCGCCGACGAGGCCGTTGACGAGGTTCACCAGGCCGGCGACGCTCAGCGCGGTGCCGATCAGGCGCGGCCGGCGGGCGTTGCGCCAGGCCGTCTGGCCCGCGTCCACCTCGACGCCGAGCGTGTCGTCGTGCACCTGGCGGACGAAGACGTCCCTGGTGGCCGGTTCGATGTCGCCGTACATGTGCCGGATGCGGTTGATCCCGAGGCCGGCCTGGACGTCCTCGACGCCGAGCTCGACCGAGCGCAGCAGCGTGGCGAGGCCGATGAGGAAGAGGCCGGAGCAGATCACCAGCACCAGCGTCAGCAGCACCGGCAAGGGCACCAGCTGGGCGACGAACCCGAGCGCGATCATCGACGCGGAGATCGTGGTGAGCAGGTGGCCCGCTCGGCTGGACGCGTCGGCGATGGTCGCGCTGCGCACCATCTGCAGCGTGTAGTGCTCGGTGGTGAGGATCGTCAGCGTGGCGCTCTTGTCCTCGATCGTGGTGGGTGGCACGTCAGTGTCCGAGGGCGTTGGCGAGCTCCTTCTTGGTCATCGTGGAGCGGCCCTTGACGTCGCGCTGCCTCGCCTCGTTGTAGAGCTGGTCGCGCGTGGGGCCCTGGGAGCCGCTGTGGGACCGCTGCCCGCCGCGCTGCTGCGGCGACTTGTCCTTGGTGGACGACCGGCTGGCCGTCTTGGACTCACCCGACTGGGCGCGGTTCTTGTTCACCGTGCGCGCGGCGATCTCCTTCGCCCGCTTGGGTGACTCGCCACGGCTGCGGGCCGAGTCCTCGATGTGTTCGTACTGGCGTTCACGTTTTGCGTTCGATCCGCGTGGCATGATGACCTCCCATCGGGCGAATACCCTGACTCCAACCGATTCACACGCACCCGAGCGGGTAGTCGTCGACATGGCCATCTCTTCACGACTCGACACCGCGCGCGTGTTCGCGACCGTGTTGCTCCCGACACTCGCGAAGGGCGTCATCGTCCGCAGGCCGGGCGTGATGGCGCTCGCCGAGAAGACCCAGTCCGACTCCGCCGCCATCGCCACGATGCGGCACCTGCGCGACCGCTACGGACCGGAACCCGTGCGGCTGCGCGTGACCGGCCGCAGCATCGCGGTGCTGGTGGACCCCGCCGACGTCGGGCGGTTGCTGCGCGAGTCACCGGAGCCGTTCGCGTTGGCCACCAAGGAGAAGAAGGCGGCCCTGCGGCACTTCCAGCCGCACGGCGTGCTCATCTCGGAGGGTGCCGAGCGGGAACGGCGGCGCGACCTCAACGAACGCGCGCTGCGGCCGGAGAACGTGCCGGTCGAGGCCGTCGTGCGCGACGAGGCCGACCTGCTGGTCCGGCACGTCATGAGCAACGGTGAGCTGACCTGGGACGGGTTCAGCCAGACCTGGTGGCGGATCGTGCGCAGGGTCGTGCTCGGCAACGCCGCGCGCGACGACGACCAGCTCACCGACGACCTCAAGGCGCTGCGGCAGAACGCGAACTGGGCGTTCCTCCGCCCGCAGCAGCGTGGCCTGCGCGAACGCTTCCAGCGCCGGCTCGACGAGCACCTGGCGCGCCGCGAGCCCGGCAGCCTGGCCGCCTTCCCCGGTGACCTGTCCGGGCAGGTGCCGCACTGGCTGTTCGCGTTCGACGCGGCAGGGATCGTGACGATGCGGGCGCTGGCCGTGGGCGGCAGCGGGATGCGCGGTGTGCTGGAGTCGGCCCGGTTGTGGCCGACCACGCCGGTGATCCTGCGGGAGAGCACGATCGCGACCCGCTGGCACGGCACCTGGTTGCCGGAGAACACCGAGTTCGTGGTGTTCACACCGTTCTTCCACCGCGACCCCGACCGGTTGCCGTTCGCCGACCGGTACGCGCCGGAGCTGTGGGACGAGGTGCGCGACCCGGCGATCGTGCCGTTCAGCGCGGGCCCCGGCGAGTGCCCCGCCAGGGACCTGGTGCTGGTCACGGCGAGTGCGATGCTCGACGCGCTGACCGAGCACCTCACGTTCGCCGGTGTGCTTGACGAGCCGCTCCCCGCGACGCTCAACCACTTCACGCTCCGCATGGGCGCGACGCCGGTGGGTACTCGCGTCCCATGACCACCGCACCCCTGCCCCAGGACCGGGCCGGTGCGCCGCTGCGTGCGGTCGTGACCGGCGCGGACTCCGGCATCGGCAAGGCCGTCGCCGTCGCTCTGGCCAGCGGCGGGGCCGACGTGGGCATCACGTTCCACGAAGACTCCGACGGCGCCGAGCGCACCGCCACCGAGATCCGCGACAACGGCGGCCGGTGCGCCGTGCGCCGCCTCGACCTCACCGACCTGCCCACCTCCGCCGCCGTCGTGGACGAGCTGGCGCAGGAACTGGGCGGCCTCGACGTGCTGGTGAACTGCGCGGGCACCGGCAGCAGCGAGAAGGCCCTGGACATGTCCTACGACAAGTGGCGCCAGGTGCTCTCGGTCGACCTGGACGGGGCGTTCCTGTGCGCCCAGCGCGCCGCGAAGCACATGATCGCCGGAGGTCGTGGCGGCCGGATCGTGAACATCACGTCGGTCCACGAGCACCTGCCCCGCGTGGGTGCCGCGCCGTACTGCGCCGCGAAGGCCGGGCTCGGCGCGCTGACGCAGGTGCTCGCGCTGGAACTGTCCGAACACGACATCACCGTCAACTCCGTGGCACCGGGCGAGATCTCGACACCGATGACCGGTCAGGAGGACGTCGACCCGCGCACCGAGTCGCGCCCCGGCGTGCCGCTCGGCCGGCCGGGTCACGCAGGCGAGGTCGCCGCGGTGGTGGCGTTCCTGACCACACCCGCGGCCGGGTACGTCACGGGCTCGTCGTTCGTCGTGGACGGCGGCATGTCCCTGATGGGTCCGCAAGCCAGTCAACTGCTCGCCGACGAGAAGTGGAGGCAGCCCTGATGCGTGCCGTGGTGCTCAACTGCACCCTCAAGAAGTCGCCCGACCAGTCCAACACCGACCTGCTCGCCCAGGTCGTGATCGACGAACTGGTCGAGAAGGACGTCGAGGTCTCCACCTTCCGGTTGGCGGACCTGGACATCCCGCCGGGCGTGACCACCGACCTCGGTGACGGCGACGAGTGGCCGCGCATCCACGACGCGCTCCTGCAGGCGGAGATCCTGGTGTTCGCCACGCCCACGTGGGTCGGGCGGCCGTCGTCGCTGGCGCAGCGGGCGCTGGAGCGGATGGACGCGATGATCTCCGAGACCGACGACCAGGAGCGGCCGGTGGCCTACAACCGGGTCGCGGGTGTGGTCGTGACCGGCAACGAGGACGGCGCGCACCACGTGATCAGCGAGATCGCCGGCGGGCTCGGCGACATCGGCTACACGATCCCCGGCCAGGCGTGGACGTACTGGAACCGCGGTCCCGGCCCCGGACCCAGCTACTCGGAGACCGACGAGGGTCACGAGTGGTCGGAGAACACGGGTCGCACGATGGCGGCGAACCTGCACGCGGTCGCCACGGCGCTGGCGGAGCGTCCGATCCCGGCCTGAACGGCGAACAGCGCCTGAGCCCGGTCCGCACGACGCGGGCCGGGCTCAGCGCTTTCGCCGCAGCACGCCCCACACGACCCAGACCAGCCCGCCGAGTGCCAACCCGCCGATGACGTCGGTGGGCCAGTGCACCCGTGTGCGCAATCGGCTGTAGGCGACCAACAGCACCAACGGCGTGACGAACGCCCCGGCCGGCGGGTCCTCCACCGCGATGACGGTGCCGAACGCGGCAGCCGTCATCGCGTGTTTCGAGGGGAACGACGAGGAGCGCGGGTGTTCCGGCAGCGCGAGGCGGGCGGGCAGCGTCGAGTGCGGCCTGCGCCGGTGCACCACCAGGCTGACCAGGTGCCCGAGCGGCATCGCCACGACCGCCGCGAGCAACGCGCGCCCAGCGGCCTGCTTCCTGCCGGTCAGCGCCACGATCCCGGCGACCGGCAACCACAGCAGGCCGCCGCGCGCGGTCAGGCTGGCCGCCACCACCAGGTGGTTCGGGCGCCTGGCCGGTAAGAACTCGCTGTCCCTCTGGGAGTCTTCGTCCAGCTCGTTCACGGCCAGGAGGGCTCCTCGGCGTGGGCGATCACGAGCTCGCGCACCTCGCAGCCCGGTGGCTGGCTCAGTGCGAACAGGATCGCGGCGGCCACCCGGTCCGGCGGGTTCAGCTGCTCCAGGTCCTTCGGCCGGTACTGCTCCGTGCGGTCGTCGAAGAACTTCGTCCGCATGCCGCCGGGCACGATCAGCGTCACGCCGGTGCGGCCCGCCAGCTCCGCGGCGAGTGCGCGGGTGAAGCCGACGACACCGAACTTCGAGGCGCAGTACGCCGTGGCGTCGCTGACCGCCTTCAGCCCGAGGGTGGACGCGACGGTCACCACCCGGCCGCCGTCCAGGTGCGGCAGGGCGGCGCGGATCACGGCCGCGGTGCCGAACAGGTTGACCCGGACGACGTTCTCCCACTCGTCGGCCGGTACCTCCGCCAGCGTTCCGCACCGGTCGATCCCCGCCGCGGTGACGACCGCGTCCAGGCCGCCGTTGCGCTGCGCGAGCACCGCCACGGCCTGTTCGGCCGCCCGGCCGTCGCGAGGTCGACGAGCTCGAAGTCGTGCGCGTTGTCAGGCGCGGACTTGTCCAGCACCAACGGTTTCCCGCCCGCCTCGCGCACCGCGTCCACCACGGCCGCGCCCAACCCGGACGCGCCACCGGTCACCAGCACCTGCATCTAAGCCCTCCTCGACAGGATCTCGGTCGTCGAATGACCGCGGTGGTAGGGCACGACGACCGTGCGCCCGCCCCAGCGCCGCACCACGGCCGTCTCCGGCAGCAGCTCGGCGGTGTAGTCACCGCCCTTCACCCAGATGTCCGGGCGCAGCCGGCCCAGCACCTGTTCCGGGGTGTCCTCGCTGAACACCACCACGTCGTCCACGGACGCCAGCGCCTTCAGCACCTCGATCCGCTCGGCCTGGCCGTTCACCGGCCGGTGCTCGCCCTTGAGCCGGCGCACCGACTGGTCGGAGTTCAGGCACACCACCAGGCAGTCGCCCAGCGCCCTGGCCGCCGCCAGCATCCGCACGTGGCCGGGGTGCAGGACGTCGAAGCAGCCGCCGGTGGCGACCACGACCCCGCCCCGCTTGCGCACCGCGTCCACAGTGGACGACGGCTGGGCGCGCATGCCGGTCACCCCGCCCGCCGCCAGGAACTCCGCCGCCTGGCCACCGCGTCGCGGCGTCGTCGGGTGCGGCGCCCTGCGCCAGTCTCGTCGCACGCGACGGCGAACCGGTCCCCCGCACCGCACGGGTCGGCCGCCGCGACGGCGGGTGCGGGCACGGCGACCGGTGTCCCTCCGCAGTGGAGCAACGCGCCGGACTTCCCGAGCGTCACGACCACGGCCTGCGCCTGCCACCTCTCCCGCAGGGCGGCCTTTCGGCGTCCGCGGTACCGCTGAACGCGGTGGCCTCAGGCAGGTTCGGGGTCACGAGCCGGGCGCCCGGTGTCGGCTGCCCGCGCGGTTGCGGGTCCCAGACCACCGGCACGCGGGTGAGCACCGAGCGCAGGCGTTCGTCGCGGAGCAACCCGCGGCCGTAGTCGGAGGCGAGCACGAAGTCCGCGGCCAGCACGGCGTCGAGCATGTCGTCGCTCACCTGCGGCGGCGGTCCGCCGCCACCGCGGTCGACGCGGGCCAGTGACGTGCCGCCGCTGCGCAGCCGGGTCTTCACCGGCACCGGTCCCGACCGCCCGAACAGCGCGGGCACCTCGACGAGCCCAGCCGCCCGGCCTCGTCGTCGGACACCGCGCTGACCAGCGTGACGTCGACGCCGTCGCGGGCCGCCATCGTCGCCGCCAACGCCGCGCCACCGGCACGCGCGTGTTCCTCGGCCACGTCCAGCACGGGTGCGGGCGCGTCCGGGCAGACCCTGGTGACGGTGCCGTCGACGTCGATGTCGAGCAGGGCGTCACCGACCACGACCAGCTTCACGACACCCTCCGCCCGACGACGGGCAGCGCCGCCTCGAAGGCCTCGCACACCGCGTGCACCACCACGAGCTGCGCTTCCTGCACGTGGCACGGATCGCCCGGCAACGCCAGCGTGTCGTCGGCCAGGGCTGCCAACGGGTTCGGCAGCTCCCCGGTCAGCGCCCACACGGTCGCACCGGCCACCCGGCCCGCACGTGCCGCCTCCAGCAGGTTCGGGCTCTTGCCGCTCGTCGACATCAGCAGCACCACGTCATCAGGCCGTGCGTGGGCGAGCACCTGACGGGCGAACACCTGGTCGTAGCCGTAGTCGTTGGCGATCGCGGTGATGCTGGACGTCTCGGCGTTCAACGCCAACGCCGCGAAGGGCCGGCGGTCGTGCCGATAACGGCCGACGAGCTCCGCGGTCAGGTGCTGGGCCTCGGCGGCGGACCCGCCGTTGCCCGCGGCGAGCAACCGGCCGCCTGCCGACAGCAGGTGGGCGAGGCGCGCACCCCAGCGGTGCACGCGCGAGGCCTGGGCCTGCAGACCCGCCAGGGTGTGGTTCAACCCGGCGAGGTGGCTTTCGAGGGTCATCGGGCGACCGCCATCCGCGTCGTGGCGCGCAGCCCGTTCACGAGCGCGCCGTAGATGAGCTCGGTGCGGGCGGCGACCTGGTCCCAGGTGTACCTGGCCTCGACCCGGTCGCGGCCGGCGATGCCGTACGCCATCCTGCGGGACGGGTCGGCCAGCAGTGTGCGCAACGCCCGGCCGAGGGCACGCGGGTCACGCGGAGGCGTCAGCACACCGGTGACGCCGTTGACCACGGTGTCGGTGAGACCACCGACCGCCGACGCGACAACCGGCACACCACACGCCATGGCCTCCAACGGCACGATGCCGAACGGTTCGTACCAGGGCACGCACGCCACGACGTCGGCGGAACGCAGCAACGCGGGCATGTCCGCGCGGGCCACCTGACCGATCAGGCGCACGCGGCCGGACACGCCGAGCGACTCCGCGATCGCGGTCAGCCGCCGTGCCTCCGGGTCCGCGGACAGGTCCGCCGAGCCGCCCGCGATCACCAGCTCTGCGTCCGGCACGAGCGGCAGCGCGGCGATCAGGTCGGCGAAGCCCTTGCGGGGCAACAGCCTGCCGACGGACACGATGCGCTGCCGATCGGACCGCTCCGCCGCCGGGCCCGCGACGTCGAACAGCTCGGGGTCGACGCCGCAGGGCACGACGGTGATCCGGTCACGCCGCAGCCCCATGGCGAGCAGCTCGTGCACCTCGTCCTCACAGGTCGCGGCGATGACGTCGGCCTCGTGGCCGACCAGCCGCTCCACCGCGGTCCGCTGGGACGGGCTGGTGTCGTCCGCGCCCTGGTGGCGCTGCTTGACCGTGCCCAGCGCGTGGTAGGTGTGCACGATCGGGACCCGCGACCGTCTGGCCGCCAGCACCGAGGCGAGGCCGGACATCCAGAAGTGGCTGTGCACCACGTCCGGCCGCCGTTCCTGCCAGTCCGCCAGCAGGACCCGGCCGAACTCCGCCATGTGCGGCAGGAGCTCGTCCTTCGGCAGCTCGCCCGGTGGCCCGGCCGGCACGTGGACGACGTCGTAGCCGTCCTCGGTCCGCATCCGGTCGGGCAACGCCCCGCTGTCGCGGCGGGTGTGGACGACGACGTCGTGACCGCGGCGGACCAGAGCCGCCGCGAGTGACGCGACGTGCACGTTCTGGCCTCCCGCGTCCGCGCCGCCCAACGCCGCAAGCGGACTGGCGTGTTCAGAAACCATTGCGATTCTCATCCGACCCACACCTCCTTCAGCACCACGTCCCAGTTCCGCAGGAACGCTTCGAGCCCGTACCGCGACAACGCCCATTCCCGAGCGCGTTTGCCCTTCTCCTGCGCGAGAGCCGGATCGGCCATCAGCTCACGCACCGCGCGCACCAACTCCTCCACGTCCGTCGACACCACACCGGCTTCCGGTGGCACCGCGCGCACGGCTTCCGTGCACGCCAGCGCGACCACCGGCATGCCGATGTGCATGGCCTCCAGCAACGACAGGCCCAGGGACGTCCACCGCGGCGTGTGCACGTAGACCCGGCGACGGGCGAGCTCCCGGTGCAGCGACGGGAGGTCGTGGTCCCCCATGCCGCCGATCTGCTCGGTGCCCATGCCGAACACGTCGATCGGGTCGAACCGCGGCAACAGGTCGGTGCCGACGATCCGGCCGCGCCGCACCGGTTCGTTGATCACGGCGGCCGCGCGGGGCAGCTCGCCGGTGTAGAGCGGACCGGGGTCGACCACGCCGTGCTCGATGACGATCGTGCGGGTGGTGCCGCAGTCCCACATCAGGTCGTTGAAGTGCGTGACGTGGACCAGGGTCCCGTCCCAGTCGGCCATCGGGTGCCGCTCGCCGGGCGCCTTGGGCGTGTTGTGCTCCAGGTACACGACCGGAATCCCGCGAGGTACCAGCGAAAGCTCGTCGACGTTCTGCACCACGGCGACATCCGGGTCCACAGTGGACAACTCGACCTCGCGGGCCGACCAGGGCCGCCCGGCCAGGCCGATGCCCTCGGGTGGGCCCGGTAGCAGGTACTCGTGCCCTCCCTGGACGAAGGAATGCGTCCACGAGCCGTGGACGTGCCACAGCAGGATCCTCACACCGTCACCTCCGCGACCGCCGCGACCACGGTGGCCGGGTCGACCGAGTCCAGGCACGGGTGGCCGGGGACCGGGCACTCCCGCGCCCTGCTCCCCCGGCACGGCGCGTCCTGGTCTCCGAGCAGCACGTGCTTGCCGTGCGGTGCCCACCGGACAGCGGGCACCACCGGCGCGAACAACGACACGACCGGAGTGCCGACCGCGACCGCGAGGTGGGCGGGGCCGGTGTTGCCGACGACGACCGCGTCGGCGGCGGCCAGCACCGGCCAGCTCGCGAAAACTGGTGCGCGCCCAGGTCGAGCCCGCACGCCGGCGACGTGCTCGGTCAGCCCGGCTCGCCGGTCCCGGTCACGACCCGGTGCCCGCGGCGGTCAGCGCGACCACCGCCTTGGCCCCGGTCCGGCGACCAGGTGGGGAGCCGTCGCACCGGGTGCACCACCACGTACGGGGGTCCAGATCGGGCCGGGCGGGTCCACCACGGCCAGCCGGCCGTCGTCACCCTCCGGCAGCGCGAAGCCCGCCGCACGAGCGACCTCCAAGGCCCGCAACGCCTCCGGCACGTCCGGGTCGTCGCGCAGCCGCACGTCCAGCAGCGAGCCGGGGTAGTCGGTGGAGCGCGCCACGATCCGCGGCACGCCGGCCAGCCGCAACAACAACGCCGTGGGCAACGGGCTCTGGTGGAACGAGGTCAGCACCAATGCCACGTCGACCCGAATGCCGTGCACCAGCGCGATGACCGCCTCGATGTCGACCGGTCGCACCTCGGACGCCGGGTGGACGATCCACGGGCACTCCCACTCGACGATCCGGCTCACGCCCGGCAGCAGCTCCGCCGCCCTGACGCCGTTCGGCCCGCACAGCACCACGACCTCGCCCGCGGTCGCCGCCGCACGGATCGCGGGGCCGGCCAGCAGCACGTCGCCGTCGCTGTCGAGGCGCGCCACCAACGTCCTCATCGGACCAGCTCCAGCACGGCCAGCAGGTCGTCGGCGGTGCGCGGGGCGCGCGCGACCTCGTCGGCCCTGGTCACCTCGGTCGGCACCAGCAAAGACACCGCACCGGCGGCCTCCGCCGCTTCCACGTCGGCACCGATGTCGCCGACCATGAGCGTGCGGTGTGGACTGACGCCGAGCGCCTCGCACGCGGCCAGGACCAGGCCGGGAGCGGGCTTGCGGCACGCGCAGCCCTCGTCGGGCGCGTGGGGGCAGATCTGCCAGGTGCCGAACCTGCCGAACAGCTCGTCGACCCGCGCGTTCACGGCCGCGACCTGCTCGTGGGTGAGCAGGCCGCGGCCGATGCCGGACTGGTTGGTCACCACGCCGGTGCGCACGCCCTGTGCGCGCAGTTCGCGCAGCACCTCGCGCGCACCCGGCATGGGTGTCACCACACTCGGGTCGCCGTTGTACGGGACGTCCCGGATCAGCGTGCCGTCGCGGTCGAAGAGGACCGCGTCGAAAGTCCCGTCCATAGAGGAGATTTAGCCGAGAAACGCCGCTTGAAACGCTACTCGGCGAAGCGGTTCTCCCCTCCTCACAGGACCGGGCTGGCGTCGACCTCCTGACCGGCGCCGATGCCCCGGACAAGTGCTTGAAGTGCTTCGCGCGACCCGATCGCGGGCTCCCAGCCGAGCTCGTCCCGCGCCCGCGAGGCGTCGAGCAGCGGTGATTGCAGCGCGAGGTCGATCCAGCCGGGCGGAGTCGGTTGCAGGCGCAACATCCAGGACACGTTCGCGATGAGACGCATCAGCCGTGCCGGTACCGGAACGTGCCGGCCTCCGAGCACCTCGGCGAGAACACGGGGAGTGACGACCGGGTCGGCGACGAGGTTCACCGCGCCCTGCGGGCGGTGCCGCAGGATCCGCACGAGCCCGTCGGCGACGTCGTCCGCGTGGACGAACTGCAGGACCATCCTGCGCGGCAACGGCAAGATCGGGATGCGGTGCCGGAAGAGCCACCGCGGCACGAGGCTGCCGAGGAAGTAGTCGCGGATCTCGGACCCGGCGTCGGCCTGCAGGATCAGCCCCGGCCGCGGCCTGGTGACGAGCAGCTGGGACTCGAACTGGCCCAGCAGGTGCTCCACGGCCGCCTTGTGCCTGCTGTAGAACGACGTCCGCACGCCCCTGACGGGCCACGACTCGTCGACCCGCAGACCCTTGTCACCCGGTGAGTACGCGCCGACCGAGGACATGTGGACCAGGTGCCCGACGCCGGCCTCGACCGCGGCGGTGAACACGCGGGCCGACCCGGCGACGTTCGTCCGGTACAGCGCGCGGTCGTCGTGCGACGGCTGGATCATCCACGCGAGGTGCACCACCGCGTCGGCGTTCTCGAACGCGGCCGCGAGCACCTCCTCCGCGCCCGGCCGGCCGACGTCGACGGGGGTCCACCGCACCCCGCGGTACGGCTCCTCGTTCGCCGGGCGGCGGCGGGAGATGCCGTGCACCTCGATGTCGGACTCCTTCGCGAGCCTGCGCAGCAGCGCCGTGCCCACGTTGCCGGTCGCGCCGGTGACGACGACCTTCACGACCGGGCCTTCGCGGTCGCGCGGTTGTTGGCCTTGCCGATCGCGTCGACCAGCTCGTCCTTGCTCATCCGGGACCTGCCCTCGATGTCGAGCCGCTTCGCCAGGTCGTAGAGGTGCTGCTTGCTCGCGTTCGCGTCCACCCCACCGGCCGTGTCGCCCTGGGCCGGGGTGCTGCGTTCGGCCTGCGGGTCGGACGGACCCTTCTCGTCCTTGGCCTCCCAGTGGTCGCCGACCTTCTCGAAGCTGTGCTTGAGCGCGGAGAAGGCGGTGCGGTGCGCGCGTTCCCCCTCGCCGTAGGTCTCGACGGCCGAGTCGTGCGCCTTGATCCACGTCCGCTGGGCCTTCTTCGACGAGCGCGCCACCGTGCTGGGCAGTTCCTCGCGTCCGGGCATGGGTCTCCTCCAGGTTTCTCCCTGCTCACCGGGGTACCCGACGGACATGACCGCCATGCACGCCATCGATGTCCACAGCCCCCTCGACGACCAGTTGGTCGGCTGGCTGCCGGCCGCCGGCGAAGACGACGTGACGGCCGCGCTCGCCGCCGCTCGCACGGCCCAGGTGTCCTGGGCGGCGTTGCCGGCGGCCGAACGCGGGGCCGCGGTCGCCGCGGCCGCCGCGGAGCTGAGAGAACGCGAGCGACCTGGCGGCCGTCGTGGAGACCGAGACCGGGCGGCCGTTCGCGTCGGCGCGCGAGGGCGTGCTGGCCGGTGCCTCGACGCTGGCGCAGTACGCCGAGCTCGGACCGGTCCACCGCGGCCGGTCGCTGCTCGGCACCGCGGTCGACTTCATGATCCCGGAGCCGCGCGGTGTGGTGGCGGCGCTGACGCCGTGGAACGACCCGGTGGCGGTGGCGTGCGGACTGCTCGGCGCGGCGCTCGTCACCGGCAACACCGTGGTGCACAAGCCGAGTGAGCGCTGCCCGCACACCGGCCTGCTGCTGGACACCGTGCTGCGCCCGCTGTTCCCGTCCGGTGTCCTGCAGACCCTCACCGGCGACGGCACGGTCGGCGCCGCGCTGGTGCGCGGTGACGTCGACGTCGTCGCCCACGTCGGCAGCACGGCGACCGGGCGGGCGATCGCCGCGTCGTCGAAGGCGAAGCTGTTGCTGGAGAACGGCGGCAACGACCCGTTGCTGATCGATGACGACGTGGACCCGAAGTGGGCGGCGGCGCAGGCGGCGCTGGGGGCGTTCACCAACGCCGGTCAGCTGTGTGTTTCGGTCGAGCGGATCTACGTGCACAAGGCGATCGCGGCACCGTTCCTGGAGGAGCTGTGCGTGCTGGCGCGGGAGTGGAACGAGCAGCCGCAGCCGTTGGTCGACGTCCGGCACCGCGAGTTCGTGCACACCCAGATCGCCGAAGCGGTCACGGCGGGGGCGCGGGCGCTGGTCGGCGGCGAGATCCCGGCCGGCCGCGGCGCCTACTACCCCGCGACCGTGCTCACCGACTGCACGTCCGCCATGCGGATCATGTGCGAGGAGACGTTCGGCCCGGTGGCGCCGGTGCAGCTGGTGCCGACGTTCGACGACGGCCTGGCCGAGGCGTGCTCGGGTGAGTACGGCCTCGCCGCGACCGTGCTCACGAACTCCATGGAACACGCCTCCCGCGCGTGGCGGACGTTGCCGGTCGGCACGGTGAAGGTCAACAACGTCTTCGGCGGCGCCCCCGGTGGCGCCGCCCAGCCTCGTGGTGCGTCGGGCACCGGGTTCGGCTACGGCCCGGAGCTGCTCGACGAGATGACCACCGTCAAGGTCGTGCACATCGGCGTCAGCGGCCAGTCCTGACGAGCCGGAACCCCGCCTCGGTCACCTTGTCCTCCGGCACGACGCCGCGGGTGTCGAGGATGACCGGGGTGGCGGTGTGCCCGGCGAGCTCCGGCCAGTCCAGCTCGGCGAACTCCGGCCATTCGGTCAGCACCACCAGCACGTCGGCGTCCCGCGCGGCCTCGACCGCGCTCGTGCGGACCTCGATCCCGTCGAGGTCGCCGGTGACGCACGGGTCGTAAGCGGTCAGCCGGGCGCCCTCCTGGCCGAGGAGCTCGGCGATCTTGAGCGCCGGCGACTCGCGCAGGTCGTTGGTGCCGGCCTTGAACGTGAGACCCAGCAGACCGATCTTCTTGCCCCGCAACGCCCCCGTCTCGGCCCTGACCCGGTCGACGACCCGCCGCGGCTGGTGGCCGTTGGTGGTCAGCGCACCCTCCAGCGTCGGGAACTCGACACCGGCCTCCGCCGCCGTCGCCAGCAACGCCCTGGTGTCCTTCGGCAGGCACGACCCGCCCCAGCCCGGTCCCGGCTCCAGGCAGGACCCGCCGATCCGGTCGTCGAGCCGCATGCCCTCGGTGACGCCGTCGATGTCCGCGCCGAGCCGCTCGCACAGCTCCGCGAGGGTGTTGACGTAGGAGAGCTTGAGCGCCAGGAAACAGTTGCTGGCGTACTTGACCACCTCGGCAGTCGTGTTGTCGGTGACCACAACGGGTGCGCCCGTCGTCTCGTACAACGCGGCCACCTCACGCGCGAGCCGCTCGTCCTGCGCGCCGACCACGATCCGCTGGGGATTCAGGAAGTCCTCGACGGCGTGCCCCTCCCGCAGGAACTCCGGGTTCGACACCACACCGGGGTACTTCGCCGCCGTGCCCGCCGGGACCGTGGACTTCAGCACGAGCCGGCAGTCCGGTGGTGCCGCGGTGACGACGGACTCCACGACGTGCGTCGGCACGCAGACGAACGTGAAGTCCACATCGGACATCGCCTGCGCGGTGTCGGTGACGAACTGGAGCCGGTGCGCGTTCTTGACGACGAGCTCCCGCAGTCCCGGTTCGTGCAGACCGATCTCACCGGAGGCCAGCGCCTCGACCTTCGCCGTGTCGGTGTCCGCGCACACGACGTCGTGCCCGAGCTCGGCCAGGCACGCCGCCGTGGTCAGACCGACGTAACCCGCGCCGACGACTCCGATTCGCTGGGGCTGCACAGCACACCTCCTACCGCGTCGAGGACTTCGGCCGCCGAGATCTTCAGCAGGCCGGGATCAGGTTCTTCCGCGAACGTGTCGCCGGTGCCGCCGTGCCAGAGGACGTGGTGCGGGCCGTGCCGCGGACCCCACTGCCGCGGCGAGACCGGGCCGAAGAGCAGGACCGACGGGGTGCCGTAGGCGGTGGCGACGTGGGCGACACCGGTGTCGCCGCAGATCAGCAGGCGTGCGGTGGCGACGAGGTCGAGGAGTTCGGCGAGGGTGCCGGAGAACGGGGTCGGCGAGATCCGGCGGGCGAGGTCGAGCTCGCCGGGCCCGGCGGTGACGACGACCTCGATGTCCAGCTCCCCGGCCACCTCCGCGTACCTCTCCGCCGGCCACCTCCGCGCTCCCGTGCTCGCCCCGGGGTGGATCACCACCGTGTCCGTGCGCGGTCCGACCGGCGGCAGTGCCAGGTCGTCCGGGTCGCACGGAATCCCGTTCCGCTCCAGCAGCTCACACCACCGGACCACCTCGTGCCGATCGTCGTCCCACGTCTCGTGCGTGATCAACCGGTGCGGTCTGGTCTCCCGCAACAGCTCGACGCTCTGCGGTCCCTTCCCGTGCAGGTTCACCGCCAGATCGGGCCGGTCGAACGCGATCGGCGCCAGCTCGGCCGTCGGCAGCAACCGGTCGACGGCGTCGATCCGGTCCACGAGATCACGCAGCCACTCCGGCGCGGCGAGCGTGATCTCCGCGTCCGGGAACGCTCTCCGCAGCCCGCGCAACGCCGGCACGGCGGTCAGCAGGTCGCCCAAGCCGAGCGCCCGCAGCACGAGCACCCTCATCGTCCGGCCCGCCGCGACCCCGGCTCACTCCGCCGCACGCTCGGTCCGTCCCGCCGGCTTCGCAGCTCGTCCCACCGCACGTGCGCCGCACCCCTGCGCCACCGCAGCTCCCCCTGCAGCCGGTGCCAGCAGGCGACCGGCGGGATGGCCGCGCTCGTGACCACCATCTGCGCCACCTCGGCGGGGTCCCGGGGTCCCGGCAAGATCCGCTGCACCGCGAACCGCCCGGTCAACCCGGCCCACACCAGGCCCAGCGCCACACCCGCACGCCGCAACCCCACAAGTCCACAAAGGACCGCACCCAGCCCGGCGGCGGTGGTCACCAGGTGCTCGCGCAACCGACCAGGACGGCCGCCGATGCGCGCACGCCAGCCGGGACCGAGCAACCGGCGCATCAACGCGTCGTCGGCGTTGCCCCGTTGCTGCTGGACGCTGGTGAAGAACGTCGCCGGCTTGACCGGGTGCGTGGTGATCCGGTCACCGCGCACGATCCGGTGTCCGAGGTCCTGCACCCGCACCGCCAGCTCGGCGTCCTCGCGGTAGGCGCGCGGGAACCGTTCGTCGAACCCGCCCGTCCGCTGCAGGACCGACCGCCGGTACGCCATGTCCGCGGTGATCCACAGCGCGTCGGCGAGACCGGCGGTGCCGCGTTCGGCGTCGGTCGGCCGTCGGTTCGACGGCAGCGGCACGATGATCCTGGCCTGGGTGGCGGCGACGTCGTCGGCCAGCCCCTCCAGGTCGCGGGCGAGCTGGGCCTTCCAGTCCGGTGGCAGCACGACGTCGTCGTCGAGGAACGCCACCCAGTCGCCGCGGGCCGCGCGCCACCCGGCGTTGCGGGCCGCGGCGGGGCCGAGCCTGGTCTCGCTGTCGTCAACGACGATGACCTCGCACGGCGCCGGGCCCTGGTCGTTGTCCAGCACCTCGAGCAACGGGGACAGGCCCGCCCGGCCGATCGTGGGGATCACGACGGAGTAGGTCATCGGCGCACCACGAACGGTCCGATGGCGAGCAGGTCGACCGGCGAGGAGCCGAAGCACTCCAGCGCGTCGCGCGGGGTGTCGACCATGGGGCGGCCCGCGGTGTTGAGGCTGGTGTTGACGACCACCGGCACGCCGGTGAGCTTCTCGAACCCGTGCAGCATCCGTTCCAGCAACGGGTCGCCGGCGACGGTCTGGGCCCGCGCGGTGCCGTCGACGTGCACGACGGCCGGAATCCGGTCGGTCCACTCCGGACGGACGTCGTGCACGAACAGCATGTACGGGCTGGGGATCGGCCCGCGGGTGAACACCGAAGAGGCACGGTCCAGCAGCACCATCGGCGCGACGGGGCGGAACTGCTCTCGGCCCTTCACGTCGTTGAGCCGGGTCAGGTTCTCCGGGTAGCACGGGTTCGCGAGCAGCGAACGCCGTCCCAAGGCCCGCGGCCCGTACTCGCTGCGGCCCTGGAACCACGCCACGATCTTGTTGTCCGCCAACGCTTGCGCCACCTCGGCGGCGACGTCGTCCGGTCGTTCGTAAGGCACGGCGGCGGTCTTGAGCACCGACTCGATCTCGGCGTCGGAGAAACCGCGGCCCAGCGCGGCGGTCGGCATCGGCTCCACCGCGTCCGTGCTCACGTGCAGGGCCGCACCCAGCGCGGTGCCGGCGTCACCGGCCGCGGGCTGCACCCACACCTCGTCGAACGGGCCCTCGGCGAAGATCCGGGTGTTGGCCACGCAGTTCAGCGCGACCCCGCCCGCCATCGCCAGGCGGCGCTCACCGGTGTGCTCGTGCAGCCACGAAGCCAGCTCCAGCAGCACTTCCTCCACGCGGACCTGCACGGACGCGGCCAGCTCCGCGTGCTCCGACGACAGCTCCTCGTCACCGGAGCGCTTCTTGGCCAGCACGTTCCAGTCGAGCGGCTTGATCTCGAAACCGCCGTCACGCACCACCACGTGCTCGCGCAGCAGGTCGAGGTGCACCGGTTTGGCGTGCGAGGCCAGCGCCATCACCTTGTACTCGTCGCTGGACCGCAGGAAGCCCAGGTGCTCGGTCAGGTCCTCGTAGAACAACCCGAGCGAGTGCGGCAGCTTCTGCGCCGCCAGCGTCGTGAGCTCCTGGTCGACGTACCGGCCGGCCAGGTGCGACCCGCACTCGCCGCGGCCGTCGGCCACCAGCACGGCGCAGTTGCCCGCGAACGGGGCGGCCAGGCCGGTGGAGGCGGCGTGGGCGACGTGGTGCGGCACGAACCGGACGATGTCCGGGTCGAGACCGGGTAGGACGGTCGCCAGGAACTGCGGTGCGCGCCGCACGTACTGCGTCCGCAGGTCCTCCCACGGCGCGTACTCGGCGTCGACCAGGTCCGGGTCGTAGGAGTAGGCGACGGCGTCGAGGTCCGCCGCCGTCAGCCCGGCCTGCTCCAGGCACCAGCGGGCGGCCAGTTCCGGCTGCTCCCACGCGGAGAACGGCACCGGCCGCTTGCCGTGCTTGCGGCGGGAGAACCGTTCCTCCTCCGCCGCCGCCACCGTCCGCCCGTCGACGACGAGCGCGGCGGCCGGGTCGTGGAACACCGCGTTGATCCCGAGGACTCGCATGATGAGCGGCTACCCGGCGAAGTGCCTTGCAAACGACCGCAGGCCCTCTTCCAGCGGCACCTTCGGCTGCCAGCCGAGGACCTGCCGCGCCAGCGCGATGTCCGGACGACGGCGGCGCGGGTCGTCGGTCATCGCCTCGACGTGGCGGATCCCCGACGTGCTGCCGGTGACCTCGATCGTCTTGTGGGCGACGTCCAGCACCGTCACCTCGGCCGGGTTGCCGAGGTTGATCGGACCCGCCTGGTCGGTGCGGGCCATGGCGAGCAGCCCGCGCACCAGGTCGGAGACGTAGCACAGCGACCGGGTCTGCCTGCCGTCCCCGTGCACGGTCAGCGGTTCACCCGCCAGTGCCTGCCGCAGGAACGTGGGGATCATCCTGCCGTCGGTCGCGCGCATCCGCGGGCCGTAGGTGTTGAAGATCCGCACGATGCCCGCGTTCACGCCGTGTTCCTGCCGGAACGCCATCGTCATCGCCTCACCGAACCGCTTGGCCTCGTCGTAGACGCTGCGCGGTCCGATCGGGTTGACGTGGCCCCAGTAGGACTCCCGCTGCGGATGCTCCAACGGGTCGCCGTAGACCTCGCTCGTGGACGCCACGACGACGCGGGCGTCCTTGCGGCGGGCCAGTTCCAGCGCGTGGTAGGTGCCGAAACCACCGGTCCGCAACGTGTCCACCGGCATCCGCAGGTAGTCCACGGGCGACGCCGGGCACGCGAGGTGCAGCACCAGGTCGACCGGCCCGAGCAGGTCGAGCGGCCGCGACACGTCCGCGGTGACCACGCCGACGCCCTCGGGCACGTTCGCGCGCGAGCCGGTGCGGAAGTCGTCCACGCACACGACCTGCGCGCCCTCGTTCAGCAGCGCTTCGCAGACGTGCGAGCCGAGGAAGCCCGCTCCGCCCGTCACGACCACCCGTTCAGGCGACATCGAGGACCGTCTTCAGCCAGCCGTCTTCGCGCAGGTCGAACGACCTGTACGCGTCGATCGCGGCCGTCGGCTTCTCGTGCTTGGTGATGAACGCGGTGGGGTCGACGACCCCGGACACCACGAGGTCGAGCAGCCGCGGCAGGTAGCGGCGGTGGTTGCAGTTGCCCATCCGCAGCGTGAGGTTCTTGTTCATCGCCTCGCCGATCGGGAACTGCTCGAACCCCGGCGGGTACACGCCGATGATCCCGATCGTGCCGGCCTTCGCAACCATCTCGACGGCCCACTTCAGCGCGAGCTCCGGCGCGTCACCCGGCTTCCACTGCTCACCGGTCCGCTCACCTCCCGGCTTCTCGGCGTCGACACCGACCGCCTCGATCACCCGGTCGGGACCGATGCCCCCGGTCAGCTCCTTCACCACCTCGGCGGGGTCTTCCTCGTTGAAGTTGACCGTCTCGGCGTTCTGCTCCCGCGCCTTGAGCAGCCGGGACTCGATGCCGTCGACCACGATCACGCGGCCGGCGCCCTGCCGTTTCGCCGACGCGACCGCGAACTGGCCGACCACACCCGCCCCGAGCACCAGCACGGTGTCACCGGAGCCGACCTCGGCCAGCCGGGCGCCGAACCACGCCGTGGGGAAGATGTCGGACAGCAGGATCGCCTGGTCGTCGCTCACCGCGTCCGGCACTCGGACCAACGACGTGGTCGCGTGCGGGATCCGCGCGTACTCGGCCTGCAGGCCGTTGACCGGTCCGGTCATCTTCGGGCCGCCGAAGAAGCAGGTGCCGGCTTCCGGTCCGTTCGGGTTGGCCGTGTCGCACTGCGCGTAGTACCCGGCACGGCAGTAGGAGCACGTCCCGCACCCGATCGTGGAGGTCACCACGACCCGGTCACCGGGCGTGAAGCCGCGTACCTGAGGGCCGACCTCCTCGACGACGCCGACCGCCTCGTGGCCGAGGACCGTGCCCTCGACCATGTCCGGCATGGTGCCGCGGACCATGTGCAGGTCGGTGCCGCAGATCGCGCTGCGGGTGATCCGGATGACCGCGTCCGTCGGTTCCTGGATGCCCGGATCGTCCACATCGTCCAGCCTGATGTCACCCACTCCGTGCCACACAACAGCCTTCATCAGCCCTCCTCGTTTCCTGGCTGATTCCCGCAGAAGTGCTCCGCAAACACCGCTGGGCGCCCGTCTTCGCACCGGACGGGGCCGGGTACCGCTGCTCGGGTGAACCGCACCGCGTCATGGTGGTCGGCAGACGAGCCGGCAGGCGTCGAGGTGATCTGAAAGCGTTTTCATCGGCAGGTCTCCACCACCGGCTCGCCGCCAGGATGCGTGGTTGCGATGAATCGGCCTGGGTTCAGCGGGCTGTTACCACCAGCACGCCACCGCGCTGCACGAACGACTCCGGCAACCACGGCTGCTCGGCCCTGCGCCCGTTCCACCGCACGCTGTCGACGTAGACCTTCGACGACTGCGGCGCCAGCACCGTGATCCCGCGCGAGGCGATGCGCGCCTTGGGGAACATCGGGTTGGCGAGGTGCAGTTCGGCGCTGCTCGGCGTGCGCGGGTACAGGCCGAGCGCGGCGAAGACGTACCAGGCGGACATGGTGCCGAGGTCGTCGTTGCCGGGCAGGCCGGACGGGCCGGTGCGGTAGACGAGGGAGGCCATGGCGCGCACGGTTTCCTGCGTCTTGTCGGGGCGGCCGAACTCGTTGAACAGCCACGGGGTGTGGATGCCGGGCTCGTTGGTCGGGTCGTAGCGCAGCGGGTCGCCGCCGGTGGCCCAGGAGCCGTCGGGGCGGTGGAAGAACGAGTCGAGGCGGGTCACCGCGGTCTCGTTGCCGCCCATCGCGGTGGCCAGGCCGGCGGCGTCGTGCGGGACCATCCACGTGTAGGTGGCGCTGGTGCCCTGGGCGAAGCCGAGGTCGGAGGCCGGGTTGAACGGCGTCACCCACGAGCCGTCGGCGCGGCGAGCCTGCTGGTGGCCGGTGACCGGGTTGAACGTGTTGCGCCACCAGCCGGCGCGGGCGCGCAGGTCGGCGGACGGGCGGCCGAGGCGGTCGGCGAGGTCGGCCAGCGCCTGGTCGGCGACGGCGTCCTCCAGGGTCTCCGCGGCGCCGCCCCAGCAGTGGCAGGTGTCCTGCGGGGCGTAGCCGAGGCGCAGGTACTCGGCGAGGTTCGGGCGCTGGCCCTCGCACTGGCCGGGGCAGCCCTTGTCGGACAGGCCGTCCGGGTGCGGGACGGTGGCCTGGCGCAGCAACGAGTCGTAGGCGCCGCGGACGTCGAAGTTGCGAGCACCCATGGCGTACATGCCGGCCACGGCGGGAGCGGACGGGTCGCCGGTCATCACGTGGGTGGGGCCGTTGACGTGCACCCAGCGGTCCCAGACGCCGCCGTTCTGACGGGCGAGGTTCAGCAACGACTGGGCGTAGTCGCCGGCGACGCGGGGTTCCAGCAACGCGAGCAGTTGGGTGTGGGCGCGGTACTGGTCCCAGCCGGAGAAGTTGCCGTACTGGGCGCGCTGGCCGGGGGCGAGGCGGTGCACCCGGCGGTCGCTGCCGAGGTAGGTGCCGTCGACGTCGCTGGTCACGTTCGGCTGCAGGAACGCGTGGTAGAGCGCGGTGTAGAAGACCGTGCGCTGGTCGGCGGTGCCGCCGTCGACCTCGACCGCGCGGAGCTGCTTCGCCCACGTCTTCCGCGCGTCCTGCGCCACCGACTCGACGGTGTCGCGCTTCGAGATCTCGGCCTTCAGGTTGCGCTGGGCGGCTTCGAGGCTGGTGTAGGAGATGCCGACGCGCATCCGCACGTGGGTGTCCGCAAAGGACACATAGCCGCCGGAACCCTTGCCCGCGCGGGCGTTGCCGGTCAGGTAGCCCTCACCGCCGGTCGCGGTGGTGGCACCCGGCTTGAGCGAGTCGTTCACCCACGTGCCGAAGCCGCTGAACGCCTGGTCGAACGACGCCGTGAAGTACAGGCGGTAGTACGACTTCTGGTTGTTCGTGCCGCCGTTCGCCCGCCGGCCGCAGAACGCGCCGGTGAGCACCGAACCAGAAACGGTCTTCGTGGCCGGGTCGATGGTGACCTCGGCGTCCTCGCTGCCGTTCAACGAGTTCGAGACGCGGAACAGCAGCGAAGCCGGTTGCCCGGCGGGGAAGCCGAACTCGCCGATGCCCGCGCGGGTCGTCACCGAGAGGTCGGCAGAAGCACCGGACTTCAGGCCCACCCGGTAACGGCCGGGCTCGGCGACCTCGTCGGCGTGGGAGAAGTCGCTCGCGAAGACCTGGTCCTTGGTGTCCGCGGTCGGCGACGAGGTGATCGCGCCGACGTGCGGCATGATCGGCACGTCACCGGCCGCGCCGGGGTGGCAGCCCGCGCCGTTGACGTGGGTGAGGCTGAAGCCCCGCACCCGCGTGGCGTCGTAGGCGTACCCGTTGGCGGCACCGGTGTTGGTCTGGTCGCCGCGGGTCGAGGTCGGGCTCCAGGAGATCATCCCGAACGGCCGGACCGCGCCCGGATAGGTGTTGCCGCCACCCGCCGAGCCGATCAGCGGGTCGACCGAGCGGGTGTCGTCCCGCACCGCCGCACTGGCCGGGGAGACCAGCGCGGCGGCGAGGACGGTGACCAGGGTGATCGAGAGCGCTCTCACGTGCCGGGAAGGTACCCGGTCACGACAACGCTGTCAGTAAACGCAGGGTGGCCGGTAACCGTCCACCTTCAGGCCCTTGAACACCAGGTCGTTCGGCGTCTTCCCGACGAACACCAGGCCACGGGCGTCGTCCAACGCCTCGGACAGCGGGTACGCCGGTGCACCCAGCTCCGCCAAAGTTGTCCACTTGTCAGGGTGGAAGCTGAAGAACCGCGACACGACCTTGCCGCGGGTGGACGGGATCTTGGTGACCCACTTGGCGCCGCCGCTCCAGTCCGACGCCGGCCGCAGCTGGACGTACAGGTCGTCGGTGGCGCTGTAGGTCATCAGGAACCCGCGCGAACGTGACAGGTCCGCCTGGGCCTCGAACTGGTTGCCGAGCCAGAGCACCATGACGTGCCACTCGGGGTTGAGGAACTTGATCTTCGCCGCGTACCGGTGGCGGCCCTCGGGAACGAGGATGCTGCCGGTCGCGGGCTCGGTCGTGCCCTCGCCGCTGGCCAGCCACTGCTGGTAGCGGTCGATGGACGGGGTGGCGCACTCGTGGCCGGCCGGAGCGGCCGCCGCCGTCGCTCCGGAGCCGAGCGAGACCGCCACGAGAGCGGACGCGATCAGTGTTTTCAAGCGCATGACAGGCAACCTAATGGTTCAGACCACTCCTCCGCCGAACTGAGACGAGCTCCGGACCCGGAAGGCGGATTGTGAGGACGCCTCACCACGGCGCACAGTGTGCGGCGTGCGACCTGCCAGATGGCTTGCATTCATAAGCGTCGTAACGACTTCCCTGCTCCACCTGACCGTTCCCGCCGCCTCCGCCCAGGAGTGCCCGGTCACCGTCGGCGCCTTCCCGTCGGCGGCGGAGCTGCGGGCGTTGAACGCGAAGGTGGCCGGCTTCGGCGTGCGGTCGACCGGGAGCCCGCAGCACCGGCGGTTGATCGACTGGCTGGAGCGCATGGTCGACCGTCTGCCCGGCGTCTCCGTGCGGTCCGAGGGGTTCACCATCCAGCGCTGGCGGCCCGGCCCCGGCCTGTTGCTCGGGCCCGGTGCCGTCCCGGTGGCGAGCGCGATCCCCTACTCCGCACCCGGTCTGCGGTCGGGTGAGCTCGTGCGGCTGCCCGCCGGTGTGCCGATCACCGCCGACAACGCGCGCGGCAAGGTGGTGCTGCGCGACTTCCCCGCCGTCGACCGCGGCTACTTCGCGGAACCGCTGCTGCACCAGGACATGGTGGACGCGGGCAACGCCGGCGCCGCGGGGGTCGTGGTGGCGTTCCCGTTCCCGCACGAGCAGGTCAAGGGCTACTGGGACCCGCATCTGGGCACGCACTACCGCGTTCCCGGCGTGTTCGTCGGCTCGGACGCGGCGGTGGAGCTGCAGGTCGGCACCCGGACGACGATCGGTGTGCTGGCCGCGCGCGACCGGGCGACGACGCGGTCGCTGATCGCGACGCTGCCGGGGACGAGCAGCGAGCGGGTCGTGCTCGACACCAACACCGACGGCGTCGGCTGGGTGCAGGAGAACGGGACCGTGGGCCTGCTCGCGTTGGCCGAGTACTTCGCGGAGCTGCCCCTGCGGTGCCGGACCCGGACGATCGAGTTCGTGTTCGCCACCGGGCATTTGCACCGCGCGGCGGAGGGCAGCGAGTTCCGGGCACGGGCGTTGGACGCCGAGTACGACTCCGGATCGGTGGCGTACGCGTTCGTGCTCGAACATCTGGGAACACGGGAGTTCCTGCCGGTCGACGGCCGGTTGCGGCCGACAGGGGCCGGCGAGTTCTCCGCGTGGTTCGCGGGCAGTCCGGCGCTGGCCGGGGCGGCGCTGACGGCGTTGACCGCGCGCGGGGTCGACCGGACCTTCGTGTTGGCTGGCAACGATCCTCCGGTGCCGGACCGGGCGCCGCCGCAGTGCTCGTTCGGCGGGATCGGCACGCACTTCCACTCGCACCTGGTCCCGACGATGGCGATGATCTCCGGGCCGTGGACGCTGTGGGCGCCGGCGTTCGGGGCGCGGGCCGTCGACCACGACCGGATGCGGCGCCAGGTCCTGGCCGCGGGAGACGCGGTGCTGGCGCTGGGAACCGTTCCCCGCGAGCAGATCGCGGGCCCGTACCCCGCACTGCGGCAGGCCCGTGCGAGCGGTGCGGCGACCTGCTCGCACGACCTGCCGCCGGAGGAGGTCAGGTGATCCGGACCAGCGCCTGCACCGGGAGGTGGTCGGACGGGTACTGGCTGCCCTCGACGTAGGTGTTGATCGCGGCGGCCTCGGTGGTGGCGCCGCGGGTCATGATCCAGTCGATCCGCGGGCCGTCCGGCACGGGCGACTGGTAGCCGTGGAACGTGCCGAACGCGGGCGTGAGCCGGTGGCCGTTCCAGGTGTCCGCCAGCCCGAGGATCTTGTAGGCGGGCGAGCCGGCGGCGTCGTTGAAGTCGCCGGTGAGCACGACCGGCAGGGTCTGGGCGTTGACCTGGTCGCGGATCAGCTCGGCGCTGCGCAGCCTGGCGTTCTCCGACTCGTGGTCGAAGTGGGTGTTCACGGTGATGAACTGGGCACCGGTGCGCTTGTCGGCGAACCGGACCCAGGTGACGATCCGGATGACGTTGTTGCCCCAGGTCCGCGAGCCGATCACGTTCGGGGTGGCCGAGAGCCAGTGGTGGTCGAACGCGAGCGGCTCCAGCCGGTCGGTGTCGAAGAAGATCGCGACGAACTCGTCGTGGCTGCCGCCGGCGCGGCCGACGCCGATCCAGTCGTAGCGGTCGGGAAGGTCGAGTGCGACGTCCTTGACCTGCCCGTACAGACCCTCCTGGGTGCCGAGGACGGTCGGCAGCTCCTCGTTGAGCAACCGCGCCATCACGGGGCGTCTGGTCGCCCAGGAGTTCGGTTCGGCGTTCGAGGCGAAGCGCAGGTTGAACGACATGACGTGCAGCCGGTCGTGCGGAGCCGGTCCGATCAACATTTGATCGAGCATAGGCCCGCCCGCGCTGGTGCGCGGGCGGGCCCGTCTCGTGCTATGCGGGCGCGTAGCCGGTGGGACGGCTGGTGAACGTGCCGCGGCCCTGCGTCCGGCTGCGCAACCTCGTCACGTAGCCGAACATCTCCGCCAGCGGCACGCTCGCCGTCACCACCGCCATGCCGGCCCTGGTGGTGGAACCGAGGATCCGGCCCCGCCGCGCCGACAGGTCACCGAACACACCTCCGGCGAACTTCTCCGGCACGGTGACCGTCACCTCGGCGACCGGTTCGAGCTTGGTCATGACGCCGAGCCTGAGCGCGTCGCGGAGACCGAGGCGGCCCGCCGTGCGGAAGGCCATCTCGCTGGAGTCCTTGACGTGCGTGGACCCGTCGGTGAGCGTCACCCGCACGCCGGTGACCGGGAAGCCGAGCGGGCCCTCCTGCAGGGCGTCGCGGCAGCCCTGTTCGACCGCCTTGACGAACTCCTGCGGCACCCGCCCGCCGGTGACCGCCGAGCGGAACTCGAAGGCCTCCGCCGGTTCGGTGTCGATCACGATGTGGGCGAACTGTCCCGCACCTCCGTCCTGCTTCACGTGCCGGTACACGAACCCGGTGACGCCCTGGGCGACCGTCTCGCGGTAGGCCACCTTCGGCCGTCCCATCGTGATCTCGATGCGGTGGTTCTGCCGTGCCTTCTCCACCGCGACCTCCAGGTGCAGCTCGCCGAGCCCGGAGAGCAGCAGCTGGCCGGTCTCCCGGTCGGTGGCGACCTTCAGCGACGGGTCCTCCTCGGTGAGGCAGGCCAGTGCCCGGGTCAGCCGCTCGGTGTCCGCGGCGGTCCTGGGTTCGACCGCCACCGACACGACCGGGTCCTGCGTGACCGGTTCTTCGAGCAGCAGCGGGGCGTCCGGCGCGCACAGGGTCGCCCCGGTGCGCGTGTCCTTCAGTCCCACCACGGCCACGATGTCACCGGCGGTCGCGGTGTCGATCGGCGTGTGCCGGTCGGCCTGCACCCGCAGGATGCGTGCGACGCGTTCGGTCCTGCCGTTCGCCAGCACCGTGTCTCCCTTGTGGAGGGTGCCGGAGTACACGCGGACATACGTGAGCCTGCCCGTCGAGGTCGAGTTCACCTTGAACGCCAACGCCGCGAACGGTTCGCTCGGATCCGCCCGTCGTTGCTGCCCGTCGACGCTCTCCACCGGGCGTTTGTCCACAGGGGACGGCAGGTACGCGACCACCGCGTCCAGCAACGGTTCGATGCCGCGGTTCTTGTACGCGCTGCCGCACAGCACGACCGTCGCCTTGTTCGCGTGGGTCAGGTCGCGCAGGGCGTTCCTGAGCGTCTCGTCGGTGAGCTCGTTCTTCGTGCAGAACTCCTCCAGTGCGCCCGCGTGGAGCTCGGCGACCTTCTCCTCCAACCTGCGCCGGTGGTCGTGTGCTTCCGGTGGGACCTGGACCTCCTCGCGTCCGCCGTCCCACACGTAGGCGCGCATGGCGACCAGGTCGACCACGCCGCGGAAGCCGTCCTCCTGCCCGATCGGCAGCTGGACGGCGAGCGGTGTGGTGCCGAGCCGGGTCCTGATGGACTCGACGGCGGCGTCGAGGTGCGCGCCCGCCCGGTCCAGCTTGTTGACGAACGCGATCCGCGGCACGCCGTACCGGTCCGCCTGCCGCCACACCGACTCGCTCTGCGGCTCCACCCCGGCCACGCCGTCGAACGTCACGACCGCACCGTCGAGCACCCGCAACGCCCGTTCGACCTCGTCCGCGAAGTCGACGTGGCCGGGGGTGTCGATGAGGTTGATCCGGTGGTCGTCCCAGGTGCAGCTCACGGCCGCGGCGAAGATCGTGATGCCGCGGTCGCGCTCCTGCGGGTCGAAGTCGGTGACGGTGGTGCCGTCGTGGACCTCGCCGCGCTTGTAGGTCGTGCCGGTGGCGAAGAGCACGCGTTCGGTGAGGGTGGTCTTGCCGGCGTCGACGTGGGCGAGGATGCCGATGTTGCGGATGGCGCGCATGGCGCGGTGCCTTTCGGGTGGTCTCGGTCGTGCGGACGGCGCGATGCGGCCGGCGAGAGCCCAGGGCAGCACCGAACGTCAGGTGCCGCGGAGGTGGGTCGTCGCGTGGTTACCGGTGCCCGGCGCGCAGCGGGCGGCCGGAGTCCGAAGACACGAGGATCACGTCAAAGCGGGGAGCGGTGCGGATGCGCACGGCCGTACTCCCCTCGCTCGGTGATGGTGGTCAGGAGCGTAGATCGTCTCGTGTGGACGGGGAACCGAATATTGCGATCACGGCTCCGGCGTCGTACTGTCCGCACTAAGTTCAAGCATTGAACGAAAGGGTGGATCATGAGCACGCCCACTCCGGCGGACAAGTTCTCCTTCGGCCTGTGGACCATCGGCTGGTCGGGCCGCGACCCGTTCGGCGAGGCCACGCGACCGGCGTTGGACGTGGTCGAGGCCGTGCACAAGCTGGCCGAGCACGGTGCATGGGGCATGTCGTTCCACGACGACGACCTCTTCGACTCCACCAACCGCGACCAGCAGGTCGGCCGGCTGCAGACGGCGCTGAAGGAGACCGGGCTGACCATCCCGATGGTCACCACCAACCTCTTCAGCCACCCCGTCTTCAAGGACGGCGGCTTCACCAGCAACGACCGGTCGGTGCGCCGGTACGCGCTGCAGAAGGTCCTGCGCAACGTCGAGCTGGCGGCCGAGCTGGGCGCGCAGACCTACGTGCTGTGGGGCGGCCGCGAGGGTTCCGAGTACGACACCGCGAAGGACGTGCGGGCGGCGCTGGACCGGTACCGCGAGGGGCTGAACCTGCTGACGCAGTTCGTCACCGACCGCGGCTACGACATCCGGTTCGCGATCGAGCCCAAGCCGAACGAGCCGCGCGGCGACATCCTGCTGCCGACGATCGGGCACGCGCTGGCGTTCATCACCTCGCTGGACCGCCCCGACCTGGTCGGCCTCAACCCCGAGGTCGGGCACGAGCAGATGGCGGGCCTGAACTTCGTGCACGGCATCGCGCAGGCGTTGTGGCACGGCAAGCTGTTCCACATCGACCTCAACGGGCAGCGCAGCATCAAGTACGACCAGGACCTGGTGTTCGGCCACGGCGACCTGATGAACGCGTTCGCGCTGGTCGACCTGCTGGAGACGGCGGGCTACGAGGGGCCGCGGCACTTCGACTACAAGCCGTCGCGCACCGAGGACTTCACCGGCGTGTGGGACTCGGTCAAGGCGAACATGCAGACCTACCTGCTGCTCAAGGAGCGGGCGGCCGCGTTCCGGGCCGACCCCGAGGTGCAGGAGGCGCTGGTCACGGCCGGTGTCGCCGACCTCGCGCAGCCGACCCTGACCGACGGCGAGGGCTACGACGACCTGCTCGCCGAGTCGTTCGACCCGGACCAGCTGGCGCAGCGCGGCTACGGGTTCGTGCGGCTCAACCAGCTCGCGCTCGAGCACCTCGCCGGGGCGCGCTGACATGACGCTCGTGGCCGGGGTCGACTCGTCGACGCAGTCGTGCAAGGTCGTGGTCAGGGACGCGGACACCGGGCGCCTCGTGCGTGAGGGCAGGGCCGCGCACCCGGACGGCACGTCGGTGCACCCGTCGCACTGGTGGCGGGCGTACTCCGACGCGGTCGCCCAGGCCGGCGGGCTCGACGACGTGGCAGCCGTGAGCGTCGCGGGCCAGCAGCACGGCATGGTGTGCCTCGACGAGGACGGCGAGGTCGTCCGGGACGCCCTGCTGTGGAACGACACCAGGTCCGCGGCGGCCGCCGCGGACCTGACCGCCGAGCTGGGTGCGCAGGAGTGGGCGGAGCGGATCGGCCTGGTGCCGGTGGCGTCGTTCACGATCACCAAGCTCCGCTGGCTCGCCCAGCACGAACCGGACAACGCCAAGCGCACCGCCGCCGTCTGCCTGCCGCACGACTGGCTGACGTGGCGGCTGCGCGGCAGCCAGGACCTCGCCGAGCTGGTGACCGACCGTTCCGACGCCTCGGGCACCGGCTACTTCGACTCGGTCACGAACGCCTACGTGCCCGACCTGGTCGCGCTGGCGCTGGGCCGGTCGGACGTCCGGCTCCCCCGCGTGCTGGGCCCGTCCGAGTCCGTTCCGGCCGGTGAGCTGCTCGTGGGCGCGGGTGCCGGTGACAACGCGGCCGCCATGCTCGGTGTGGCCGCGGGCAACGATGTCGTCGTGTCGCTTGGGACGTCCGGTGTGGTGACGGCGACGAGCGAGGTTCGCGCCTCGGACCCGTCCGGCATCGTCGCGGGCTTCGCCGACGCGACCGGTCGCTACCTGCCGCTGGCGTGCACGCTGAACGCCGCCCGCGTGCTGGACGCGACCGCCCGCATGCTGGGCGTGGACCTGGAGCGGCTCAGTGCGCTCGCCCTGTCCGCGCCCGCGGGTGCGGAGGGTCTGGTGCTGGTGCCGTACCTGGAGGGTGAGCGGACGCCGAACCTCCCGGACGCGACCGGCGCCCTGCACGGGTTGACCCTGTCGAACGCCACCCCGGCGAACATCGCGCGGGCGGCGGTCGAGGGGATGCTCTGCGGTCTCGCGGTCGGCCTCGACGCGCTGGCGTCGCAGGGCGCGGACGTGACGGGCGTGCGACTCGTGGGCGGTGCGGCGGCGTCCGCGGCCGTGCGGGAGATCGCGCCGACGGTGTTCGGGGTGCCGGTGACCGTGCCTTCGCCGGGTGAGTACGTGGCGGACGGTGCGGCACGGCAGGCGGCCTGGTGCTGGCCGGGGGTGCGGAGCCGCCGTCGTGGTCGCCGGGCGAGGCCGCGCGGGTGTACCGGGCGGACGCGGTGGCGGGCGTTCGGGAGCGGTACGCCGAGGCCGCGCGGAAGTACCTGAGCCGATGACGGCGGTCGTGGGCGCACAGCGATACTTGAGCCGATGACCACCGTCGACCACCTGCGCCAGGTCCGCCTCGGCAACCTGCGCACCGTCCTGCTCGCACTGGTCGACAAACCCGGTTCGCGGGCGGACCTCGCCGCCCGCACCGGGCTCACCAAGGCCACGCTGTCCAACCTCACCGAGCCGTTGCTCGCCAACGGCGTTCTCGTCGAGGAACCCGCCACGCTGACCGGCGTCGGCCGTCCGTCGAAGCCGCTGCGCTTCCACCCGGCCGGTCCGGTGGCCATCGGGGTCGAGGTCAACGTCGAGCACCTCGCCGTCGAGACCCTCGGGCTCGACGGCGAGACCGTGCACCGGCGGCGCATCCCCGCCGACCACCGGGCGGCGACGGCCGACGAGGTGCTCGACCGGGTCGTCGCGCTGGTCCGGCAGTCCACCGAGGACCGCGCGGTGCTCGGCGTCGGGCTCGCCGTGCCGGGTGTGGTGTACGACGGCACCGTCGTCAGGGCGCCCAACCTGCCCAACCTGGTGGGTGAGAACCTCGCGCAGGACCTCAGCGGGCGGCTCGGCCTCGACGTCGAGCTGGAGAACGAGGCCAACCTCGCCGCCCTCGCCCACCTGTGGCCGCGGCACCTGGCGGGCGAGGACTTCGTGCACGTGTCCGCCGACGTCGGCATCGGCGCGGGCGTGGTGCTGGGCGGCGAGGTCTACCGCGGGGTCAGCGGGTTCGCCGGCGAGCTGGGCCACGTCGTCATCGAGCGCGACGGCGTGCGGTGCACGTGTGGCAGCCGTGGGTGCGTGGAGCGTTATGCGGGGCTCGACGTCATGCTCAGCGCGGCGAAGAAGAAGACCCTCGACGAGCTCACGACCGCCCTGCAGACCGATGAACGCGCACGGAAAGCGGTCCACGAGGCCGGCCGTGCGCTCGGGGTGGGGCTGGCGACGTTGATGAACCTCTTCGACGTGCCGACCGTGGTGCTCGGCGGCAGCTACGCCGTGCTGCACGAGCACCTGAGCGCCGCGATCCGGTCCGAGATGGACACCCGCGTGCTGGCGGGCGGGGAACGGCACACCCGGCTGCTGGCCTCACCGCTCGGCGAGTTCGCGGTCGTGCGCGGCGCGGCGGGCATGGTCACCCGGCGGACGGTCCAGCAGCCCGCACGCCTCTACGCCTGAGCAGGCCCACGAGCACCGCGGCCAACCCCACCACCAACGCCACGTAGCCGCCGACGATGCCGTAGCCGGTACCGGGACCGCCTTTGGCGAACACCACCACGAGCGCGCCGATCACCGCACCTGCCGCACCTACGCCAACAGCTGTCAGTGCGAAACGGCGCGCAACGAGCGCGAGCACCACACCGGCCAAACCGAGCACACCGCCCACGAGTGACCACATCCGTCCCGCGGTCATCTCAGCTATCTGTGCCAACACCATGTCTGCCTCCTTCAGCGAGAGATCGAGCATGGCCGCGAGAACCACCACGAGTCGTCGTGCGCACACAGACACCCGGCTACTACGCCCGCAGTAGTGCGGAAGTCCTCCTGCTGAAGGATTTACCAGCGCGAACCGCCGGTTAGGGTGCACCCATGAGCAGGTGGACGGACTGGGCGATCGCGACCGGCGTAGCCACGAGCCTCGTGATCGCCGGTGCCGCGCAGGCCGCCACACCGCTCGGGTACGCGTTCCTCGCCGCGAGCGGACTCGCCCTCGCCGCCCGCCGCAGCCACCCGCGTGCCGTCCTCGCCGCCACCGGCCTCACCGCGCTCGGCTACCAGGCCACCGGGCTCGACGTGCCGGTGATCGCGTTCCTGTTCGCCGTCTACGCCACCATGCGCGCGGGCCACCACGTCGTCACGGTGGCCGGTTCGGTGCTGATGCTCGCCGCACTCCCCCTCGCCGTCCTGCTGTCCCCGCGCGCCCCCTCCACCGCCGAGGCGTTCACGCAAAGCCGTGACGTGCTGCAGATCGCCTGGCTGATCGCGGCCGCCGCGGCGGGCGAAGCGTTGCGGCAGGCCGAGAAACGCGCCGACGAGGCCGAACGCACCCGCGAGGAGACCGCCCTGCGCCGGGCGAACGAGGAACGCCTGCACATCGCCCGCGAACTGCACGACTCGCTCACCCACCAGATCTCGGTGATCAAGCTGCACGCCGAGGTCGCCGTCCACCTCGCCCGCAAGCGCGAGGAGGACGTCCCGGACGCCCTTCTCGCCATCCGCGACGCCAGCCGCGAGGCGACCAGGGAGCTCCGCGCCACCCTCGAAGCGCTCAGGGACGACACCGAGCACCACGGCCTGCACGACGTCCCCGACCTCGTGCACCGCGCGCGCAGCACCGGCCTCGACGCCCAGCTGACGATCGAGGGCCACCACGACGACCTCCCGGCAGCAGTCGACCGGACCGCGTACCGGATCGTGCAGGAGTCCCTCACCAACATCACCCGCCACGCCCACGCCGCCACCGCCCGCATCCACATCGACCACCGCCAGGACGCGCTCGTCATCCGGGTCGACGACGACGGCACCGCCCCGCCGACCGGCACCCCCGGCGTCGGCATCCGGGGCATGCGCGAACGGGTCACCGCGCTGGGCGGCCACCTCGACGCCGCCCCGCGCACCGGCGGCGGCTTCTGCGTCCAGGCCGAGCTCCCGGTGGTGCACCCGTGATCCGCGTCCTGCTCGCCGACGACCAAGCCCTGATCCGCAGCGCCTTCCGCGCGCTGCTGCAGGCCGAGGACGACATCGAGGTCGTCGCCGAAGCCGCCGACGGCGCCGAGTGCGTCGCCCAGGCCCGCACCCACCTGCCGGACATCGCACTCGTGGACGTCCAGATGCCCGAGGTCGACGGCATCGAGGCCACCCGCCGCATCGCCGCCGACCCGTCGCTGGCACAGGTGCACGTCGTCATCCTCACCAACTACGGTCTCGACGAGTACGTGTTCGAGGCACTGCGAGCAGGCGCGGCCGGCTTCCTCGTCAAGGACGTGCACCCGGAGGACTTCCTGCACGCGGTCCGCGTCGCCGCCCGCGGCGACGCCCTGCTCGCACCGTCCATCACCCGCAGGCTCATCGACCGGTACGTGAGCCAGCCCCGGCTCGGCTCCCACGGCCTGCCCGACCTCACCACCCGCGAGCAGGAGGCCGTCGTGCTGGTCGCGCAGGGCCTGTCGAACGACGAGATCGCCGCGCGCATGGTGATCAGCCCGCTCACCGCGAAGACCCACGTCAACCGCGCCATGACGAAGCTGCACGCCCGCGACCGCGCCCAGCTCGTGGTCATCGCCTACGAGTCCGGCCTCGTCACGCCTCGCGAGAACGCCGGCGACACCCGCTGATCGTTTCTCACAGCGCGGCGAGCGCGGTCCTGAGCTGGTCGAGGCTCGCCGCGATCCACGGCAGCCGCACCGGATCGGCACTGCGCAACGCCTCCCACCGCTCGTCCACAGTGGACCCGTAGAGCAGGCTCGTGGCGACGCGGAACCGCAGTGCCGCCGGGTCGTCACCGAAGTGCTCCCCAGCCAGGACACCGATGTCGTGCTCGTCGAGCAACCTCCCGGACAGCTCGACCCCGGTCTTCTCCGCCAACCCCAGCGGTTCCAGGTCCGGGTAGAGGTAGAACCCCGCCTCCGGCGCACGGCACCGCGCTCCGGCCGCCGTGAAGATCTCGTGGGTCGCCCGCAACACCGCGGCGTGCAGGCGGCGGCTCGCGCCGAGGTGGTCGCGGACCTCCTGCGGCTCGTCGAGCACGTGGGCGGCCGCCGCCTGCATCGGCGCGGCGAGGCTGGACCAGACCGCGCCGGCGATGCCGGTGACGTCCTGGCGCAGCCCGGCGTCGGCGATGCGCGCGAAGCCGATCCGCCAGCCGCCCAGGGCCATGCTCTTGCTCGGTCCGCCGGTCACGACCGTGCGCTCCGGCAGGAACCTCGCCGGACTGACGTGCCGGGCCGGGTCGAAGGTGAGATCGCGGTAGATCTCGTCGGACAGGATGGTGAGCCCGTGCCGGTCGGCCAGCTCGCAGACGCGGTGCACCAGGTCGGCGCTCCCGCAGGTGCCGGTGGGGTTGTCCGGGAGGGTGACGACGAGCACCCGCGGGTCGGCTCCGCTCGCACGGGCTTCACGCAGCGCCGGTTCGAGCAGGTCCGGGTCCGGCACGCCACCGGACTGCACGGGTACCGGCACGCCGATCACCCGCTTGCCGGCGAGTTGTGCTTGCGCGGCATAGGAAACCCACGACGGCACGGGCAGCACGACATCGCCGGGCAGCGCGGTGAGCACGGCGTAGAGCAACGGCTTGCTGCCGGGTGCGAACACGATCTGGCCGGGGTCGGTGGGCAGGTCGCGCCGGGTCAGGTATCCGGCGGCTGCTTCGCGGGCGCGCTGGGAGCCGGCGACGGGCCCGTAGCCGTTCTCAGCGGCGGCCGCGGTGAGTGCGTCGGCGACCGCGGGCAGCACGGGCAGGCCCGCCTCGCCGAACCCGAGGTGGAGCACCGGTCGCCCGGCGGCGCGCCGGGCGTTGATCTTCTCGTTGACGGCCAGGGTGGCGGAATGCGGGATCATCACGTCTCCTGCGGCTCGACTGCGGTCCATGGTGCAGGAGCGGACCGCGACCGCGTCACCTCAGGCGATGCCCGCGGCGATCAGCTTCGCCCAGATCTCCCCCTGGTCCACGACCTCGACGCCGAGCTTCTCGGCCTTCGTCAGCTTGCTCGCGCCGACGTCCGCGCCCGTGATGAGCATGTCGGTGCTCGCCGAGACCGAGGAGGCGGCGGTGGCGCCCGCCTTCTCGCACATGCGCTGGAAGGTGGGGCGGGCGACCTTCTCGCCGGAGCGGGGGTCGCTGATGGAGCCGGTGATGACGACCGACTTGCCCTCGAGCGGGGCGCCGGCGGCGACGACGGGCGGGAGGTCCTCGTCGCGGACGTCGAGGTTCACGCCGCGGGCGCGGAGGCGTTCGATCTCGGGGCGCAGGCGGGTGAGGTGCTGGGTGAGGGACTCGGCGACCTTGGCGCCGATGTCGTCGACGGCCACCAGGGCCTCGACGCCCGCGTCGGCGACCTCTTCCAGGGAGCCGAAGCCGGCGCGGCAGAGGCGGGCGGCGGTGCCTTCGGAGGCCATCGGGATGGCGAGGCCGATGAGGGCGCGGCGCAGGCCCACGGCGCGGCTGCGGTCGATGGACTCGATCATGCGGGTCGCGGAGACCTCGCCGACGCGGTCGAACTCCAGCAGGCGTTCCTTGGTGAGGGTGTAGAAGTCGGACGGGTTCACCAGATCGCCGGTCTCGGCGAGGCGCTCGATCCAGACCTGGCCGATGGCGTCGATGTCGGCGGCGGCGCGGGACGACCAGTGGATGAGGCGGCGCACGGTCTGCGCGGGACACGCCGAGTTCGTGCAGAACAGCTCGCGGCTGTTGCCCTGCTCGGTCAGCGGTTGCGCGCACGAGGGGCACTCGGCCGGGGGCACGATCTCGCGCTCCTCGCCGGTGCGCTTCGAGGCGTCGAGCACGCCCGCCACGAACGGGATCACATCGCCCGCGCGGCGGATCAGGACCGTGTCGCCGATCTTGATGTTGCGCGCGCGGATGACCTCCTGGTTCGCCAGGGTCGCGCGGGTGACGGTGGTGCCGCCGACGAACACCGGCTCCAGCCAGGCGACGGGGGCGATCTTGCCGGTCTTGCCGACGTCCCAGACGACGTCGGCGAGCACCGTCGTCTTCTCCTCGGCGGCGAACTTGTAGGCGATCGCACCGCGCGGCGAGCTCGACCGGGTGCCGGCGGCGGCGAACGCGTCGCGGTCGGCCAGGCGCAGCACAGCGCCGTCGAGGTCGTAGTCGAGCGAGTTGCGCTGCTCCTCGATCGACTCGATGACCTTCTGCGCCTCCTCCGCGGCCTTGCAGTGCCGCATCTCGGCCACGCTGAAGCCGAGCTTGCGCAGACCGGCGTCCAAATCGGAGTCCGCGCTCTCCGGCTCGGTCGTGAGGTCGAAGGCGAAGAACTGCATCCGCCTGCCCTCAACGGCCTTGGGGTCCTTGGCGCGCAACGTGCCCGCCGCCGCGTTGCGCGGGTTGATCAACGGCTTGTCCGGGTTCTTCTTGTTGTACGCGTCGAACGTCGAACGCAACATCACGCACTCGCCGCGCACCTCGACCCGCCCCGGCGCGTCCACCCGGTCGGGCACACCGTCGGCCAGCGCCCGCGTCAGGTAGGTGACGTCGTCACCCGTCGTGCCGTCACCCCGCGTGACCGCCCGCGCCAGCCGCCCGTTCTCGTACACCAGCGCCAGCGACAGCCCGTCGAGCTTCGGCATCACCACCACCGGCTGCCCGGGGAACCGCGCGAAGAACGCCTCGACCTGCTCCGGCTTGTTCGCCTTCTCCAACGACAACATCGGCCGCGAATGCCGCACCGGCGCGTGCAGCACCGCGGGCGCGCCGACCGAGTCCAGGGGGTTGTCCGCCGGCGTCAGCTCCGGGTGCTCCGCGAGCAGACCCCGGAACTCGTCCTCCAGCGCGTCGTACTCCGCGTCGGCCACCAACGGCGCGCCCTGGTAGTACGCGTCGCGCAGCTCGAAGAGGCGGGCGGCGAGCTCCTGAATCCGGTCCCCAGCGTTCATGGGTGGGACGTTACCCGGCACCACCGACAAAAACGCCCCGCTCCTGGTCGAGTCCCCCTTGAGGCGTACTTGAGTCCTGTTCGGAGCGTGGTCGGGCCGGTGGAGGGCGAGCGTGGGGCGAAGCCACGGCGCGGTGGAGGCGCGGGCGGCGGAAGGCGCCGCGGCCGTAGGCGGTGGCGGTGCGGCGGTGGCGGTGCGGCGGTGGTGGCGGTGCGGCGGTGGTGGCGGCCGAGCGGCGGTGGCGTGGCGGGCGGGCGCGGCTGCGAGGGCGCGGCGCGGGTGAGCGGCCGCGGTGGCGCGGCGGGGAACACGGCTGCGGCCGGGTAGGCCGGCGGGGTGGGAGGTGGCGTGGCCGTGGCGTGGCAGCGATGCGGCGGGAGACACGGCTGCGTCCGCAGAGGCCGCGGCTGCAACGGCGGCTGCGGAGGTGGCGGCCGCGGTGGCAGCCCGGCAGCGGCACGCGCGGGTGGGAACCGGGTAGCCCGACGGCGGCGGTAGTTGGCGGCGCGGTGGGAGCAGCGGCGGCGGCACGCGGCGGCACGGGACGACGGTGGCGTGGCGCGGTGCGCGTGGTGGCGGTGGTGGCAGCGCGGCGTTGCGCGGCAGCGCGGCGTGCGGCGCGCGGCGTTGCGCGGCAGCGCGGCGTGCGGTGGTGGCGGTGTCGCCTAGTCCCGTGGGCCGCGCAACGTCAGCACCACCCGCAGCACGTGCTCCACGGCAGCCGGGAACACCGCCCCGCGCAGCTCGTCCCGGTGCGCGAGCGTCTGCCCGGCGAACTCCAGCATGCGGTCGGGGCCCACCCGGCGGACCACCAGGGCGGCGACCTCCTCCAGGTCCAGGCCGGGGTGGTCGAGGCGGGTCAGGGCGAACTCGACGATCAGTTCCTCGTCCGACACGGCACACCTCCTCCCCGGCCAGCGCCAGCCTAGTGGAGGAACGATCGGCAAAGCCGACGAGTAAGCGTCGCGAACATGCGCTGGACCGGCGATCGCGGACCAGCCCAGGCTGGAGCGATGATGTGGTTCACGCGACCAGGTGCGCAGCGGTGGCGGTGCTCGCCGGCCCCGCGGGAGGTGCGGGACTTCCACGCGGGCCTTCCGGGGTACGCGCCCACTCCGCTCACGGAGCTGCCGGAGCTCGCCGCCGAGGCCAACATCGGCAGGTTGCTCGTCAAGGACGAGTCGGAGCGGTTGGGGTTGCCGGCGTTCAAGGCGCTCGGGGCGTCGTGGGCGGTGCACCGCGTGCTGCAGCGGCACGCCGGGCCGGCGACGCTCGTGACGGCGACCGACGGCAACTACGGGCGGGCGGTGGCGAGGATGGCGCGGTTGAACGGGCAGCGGGCGCACGTGTTCGTGCCGGAGCACGTGCACCCGGAGGTCAGGGCGGCGATTGCGGCGGAAGGTGCGCGGGTGAGCACCGTGCGGGGGTCGTACGACGATGCCGTCAAGGCTGCTGCCGGCGCTGACGGCGTGCTGGTGCAGGACATGGGGTGGCCCGGTTACGAGGAGGTGCCGGGGTGGATCGTCGAGGGGTACGCGACGCTGTGCGCGGAGGTCGACGAGCAGCTCGGGCAGGCGCCTGACCTGGTTGTCGTGCCGGTCGGGGTGGGGTCGCTGGCGCAGGCGGTGATCACGCACTACCGCAGCTCCACGGCCACGCCCCGGATCCTCGCGGTCGAACCGGAGAACGCCGCCTGCGTGACGGCGAGCCTGCTCAACGGCGCGCCGGTCACCATCGGCACCACCGATACGATCATGGCCGGGTTGAACTGCGGCACGCCGTCCGGCACCGCGTGGCCGTTCCTGCACAACGGCCTGGACGCGGCGATCACCGTCACCGACGAGGAATGTGCCAGGGCCGCAGCGGATCTGCACGCTCACGACGTCCACTCCGGACCGTGCGGGGCCGCGCCGCTCGCCGGGCTCAGGGCGGCTCCACGCGCGGAGCTCGGCCTCGACGAGACCTCCGTGGTCGTCCTGCTCAGCACCGAAGGCCGCACCGCCAACCCGCGAGGAGCAGCGTGAACCCGCGCGACCTGCTGGCCGACCTCGTCGCGATCGACTCGGTCAACCCGGACCTCGTCCCCGGCGGCAACGGTGAGTCCGCCGTCGTCGACTTCTGCACCGGCTGGTTCGCGGCCAACGGCTTCGAGACCCGCCGCCTGGAAGAACGCCCCGGCAGGCCCTCGGTGGTCGCCACGGCGAGGGGCACCGGCGGCGGCAGCAGCCTGATGCTGAACGGCCACGTCGACACGGTCGGCCTCGCGGGCTACGACGGCGACCCGCTCAAGCCGGAGGTCCGCGACGGCAAGATGTTCGGGCGCGGCACGTTCGACATGAAGGGCGGCATCGCGGCCATGATGGTCGCCGCCGCGAGGGCCAAGCAACACCCCCTTCGCGGCGACATCATCGTGGCGTGCGTGGCGGACGAGGAACACGGCAGCACGGGCACCGCGGAGGTCCTCAAGCACTTCCGAGCCGACGCCGCGATCGTCACCGAACCGAGCCACCTCGAAGTCACGCTGGCGCACAAGGGTTTCGTGTGGTTCGAGGTCACGGTCGAAGGGCGCGCCGCCCACGGCTCACGCCCCGATCTCGGCATCGACGCGATCACCAAGGCCGGCCACTTCCTGGTCGCGCTGGAGGAGCTCGGGCACCGCCTCGCCACCGGGCCGCAGCACCCGTTGCTGGGCGGCGGAACCGTGCACGCCTCGATGATCACCGGCGGCGAGGAGGCGTCCACCTACCCGGCGCGGTGCCGGATCACCCTGGAACGCCGCACGGTCCCCGGCGAGACGCCCGACAGCACCACGAAGGAGCTCACGGACATCCTCGACCACCTCACCCGCACTGTGCCCGACTTCCGCTACCGGCTGCACCGCGGCCTCGCCCGCGACCCGTTCGAGGCCGATCCCGACGCGCGCATCGTCCGCACGCTCGTCGACAGCCTCGGCGAGCCGCCGGTCGTCCGCGCGGAACCGTTCTGGACCGACTGCGCCCTGCTCGACCAGGCCGGGATCCCGTGCCTGCTGTTCGGAGTGGACGGTGCGGGCGCGCACGCCGCGACCGAGTACGTCGACCTCGCCTCGCTCGACCGGCTCACCGACGTGCTCACCAGGACGACCACCCGGTTCTGCGGTTGAGATGGCGGAGTGATCCGCGCGTGAGCGGTTCCGGCTACCTTGGCCCCCGACGCGAGAGGGGAAGCGGGGATGCCACGCAGGGAACGTCCGCTCGACGCGGGCGACAGCGCGGTGCTGGGGTTCGCGCGGGAGCTGAGGGCGTTGCGGGAGCGGGCGGGCAGCCCGACCTACCGCGAGCTCAGCGCGCTGACGCACTACTCGGAGGCCGCTCTGTCGCAGGCCGCCGCCGGGCGCAAGCTGCCGACGTTGCAGGTCGCGCTGGCGTACGTGCGGGCGTGCGGTGGCAACGAGAGCGAGTGGGAACGCCGCTGGCAGGAAGCTTCCTCCGCCGAGCAGCCCGCGCAGGACGACACCAAGGCGCCGTACGCGGGCCTGTCTGCGTTCCAGCCGGAGGACGCCGAACGCTTCTTCGGCCGTGACCGGCTCGTCGACCAGCTCGCCGAACGCACCAAGGACCAGCGCGTCGTCGTGGTCGTCGGTGCTTCGGGCGCGGGCAAGTCGTCCCTGCTGCGGGCCGGTCTGCTGCCGCGCCTGGACAACGCCGTGCTGTTCACGCCGGGTGCCCGCCCGCTCGACGAGTACCGGGAGCACGCGACCGAGCACGCCGTCCTCGTCGTCGACCAGTTCGAGGAGGTCTTCACCCTCTGCGACGACCGCGAGACGCGCCGCCGGTTCGTCGAGCAGGTCACCTCGCACCGGGTCGTGCTGGGTGTGCGCGCCGACTTCTACGGCCACTGCACGGACTTCCCGGTGCTGGTCGAGGCGATGGGCGCCGGTCAGGTCACGGTCGGGCCGATGAGCACCGACGAGCTGCGCGCCGCGATCATCCAGCCGGCGCGGCGGATCGGGTACGCCGTCGAGACCGCGCTGGTGGCCGAGCTGGTCGCGAACGGCGTCGACCGGGCAGGTGCGCTGCCGTTGCTGTCGCACGCGCTGCTGGAGACGTGGCACCGCCGCAAGGGCAACACGTTGACGCTGCAGGGCTTCCGCGCGGCCGGTGGGTTCGAGGGCGCGTTGAGCCGGACGGCCGAGTCGGTCTACGCCGAGTTGACCGAACCTCAACGGGAACGCGCGCGGTCGTTGTTCACCCGGCTCACCGCGGTCAGCGACGGCACCGAGGACACCAAGCGCACGCTCGCCCGCGACGAGCTCGACGACGAACCCGACACCGCGCTCGTGCTGGAGGCGTTCACCGCGCACCGGCTGGTCACGCTCGGCCGCGACCGGGTGGAGATCACCCACGAGGCGTTGCTGCGCTGCTGGCCGCGGCTGCGCGAGTGGCTCGCCGCCGACCGCGACGGCCTGCGCGCCCACCGCGACCTCACCGAGTCGGCCGGCGTCTGGGAGTCGCTCGACCGCGATCCCGGCGCTGCGCGGTGCGCGGCTCGCGTCGTTCCGCCCGTGGCTCGACCGGCCGCCGCACCCGCTGACCGCCCGCGAGCGCGACTTCCTCACCGCGAGCCTCACCGCGGAGTCCGCCGAGCTCGCGAAGGCCAAGCGGGCGAAGCGAAGACTCGGCGTGCTCACCGCCGCGCTCTCGGTGCTGCTCGTGGCCACGACCGCCGTCACCATCGCGGCCGTCACCGCCGGGTCCGAGGCCACCCGGCAACGCAACAGCGCGCTCTCCCAGAAGGTCGCGCAGGACGCGGAGCGGTTGCGCGGCACCGACCCCGCGGTCGCCGCCCAGCTCGCGCTCGCCGCGTTCCGCCTCTCCCCCACGACCGAGGCCCGCAGCGCGGTGCTCGGCTCGTTCACGCCGTCCTACGCCACCCGGCTCACCGGCCACACCGACAACGTCAACGCGGTGGCGCACAACGCGTCCAGGAAACTGCTGGCCAGCGCGAGCCACGACCGCACGGTCCGGCACGTCGACATCGCCGACCCGCACCACCCCCGCGAACTGCGGACGCTGACCGCCCACACCAACAACGTCGCGCACCTCGCGTTCAACTCCAGCGGCAGCGTGCTCGCCACGGCCGGATGGGACCGCACCGCACGTCTGTGGGACACCACTACCGGCACGGTCCTCGCCACCCTCACCGGGCACACCGACACCGTCAACGCGGTCGCGTTCAGCCAGGACGACCGCCTGCTCGCCACCGCGGGCAGCGACAAGACAGCCCGGCTCTGGGACCTCACCGACGTGCGCCAGCCGCGGGAGATCGCCGTGTTCCCGCACTCCGCACCCGTGATCGCGCTCGCGACGAGCGACACGCACCTCGCGACCGGCTCGTGGGACGGCTCGACCCTGCTGTGGGACCTCGCCGCGAAGACCTCCCAGCCGCTCACCGGCCACGCCGGTCCGGTCCACGCGATCGCGGTCAGCCCCGACGGCACACAGGTGGCGACCGCCGGCCAGGACCGCACGATCCGGGTCTGGCACACCGACGGCGGGTCGCGCGTCCTCACCGGGCACACGGACGCCCTGCGCGGCCTGGCCTTCGACCGGTCCGGCCGGCTCGCGAGCACGAGCGTCGACCGCACGGTCCGCGTGTGGGACCTGGCCCACCCCGGCGACCCGCTGGTGCTGACGGGCCACACCGGCCCCGTCGTCGGCGCGGTGTTCGCGGGCGACACCCTGGTGACCGCGAGCGACGACCACACCGTCCGGCTGTGGGACCTGCCGATGTCGTTGAGCCACACGGACTCCGTGTACTCCGTCGCTGCCTCCGGCACCCTCGTCGCGTCCGGCGGCTACGACCGGACGGTGCGGTTGCTGGAGAACGGCGACACCACCGCCGTGCTCACCGGCCCGGCCGACGCGGTCAACTCGGTCGCGTTCTCCCCCGACCGCCGCACCCTCTACGCCGCCAGCGCCGACCACCTGGTGCACCGCTGGGACATCGCCGATCCGCGCCAACCGGAACCGCTGCCGCCGCTCGCCGGGCACGCGGACGCGGTGAACGCCATGGCCGTCAGCCCGGACGGCCGGGTGCTCGCGACCGGCAGCACCGACCGGGCGGTCGTGCTGTGGGACACCGCGACCGGCGCGTCGCTCGGCACCCTGTCCGGGCACGCGGGATCGGTGCAGGCGCTGGCCTTCAGCCCCGACAGCCGCCGGCTCGCGAGCGGCGGTGACGACTTCGGTGTGCGGATCTGGGACGTCGAACGGCGCCAGGTCGTCACCCACCTGCCCGGCCAGGAGCACGTGGTGAAGGCGGTCGCGTTCAGCCAGGACGGCACCAGGCTGGCCACCGGCACCGCCGACTTCGCCGTGCGCGTCTGGGACTCCGCGACCGGCGCGCGCACGGCCGAGCTGACCGGGCACACCGACACCGTGCACGCCGTCGCGTTCTCCCCCGACGGCCGGACGCTGGCCAGTGCGAGCGCCGACCACGACGTGCGGTTGTGGCGCCTGTCCGACCACACGTCCGCGGCGGTGCTCAGCGGTCACGGCGAACGGGTGTACGGGCTGGCCTACGTGGACGCGCACACGTTGCTCAGCGCGAGCGGCGACCACACCGTCCGGGCGTGGGAAGCCGATGAAGAGCATGCGGCACAACGGGTCTGCGCGACAGCGGCACCGGAGCTGACGCAGCAGGACTGGGACCGCCACTTCCCCGACATCGACCGCACGCCGCTCTGCGGATCTTGACGTTCCCGGGTGGCGGGGTGGGTGGTCAACCCGGGGTGGCTCTCGCTGGTGAACGGCTACCTCGCCGCATGACCGGTTCCTCGACGTAACGCCAGCTGAGCGCCGCCGCCACGATCGTGAGCACCGCCGCGATCGGCCCGGCGGCGGCGCCCAGCTCCGGGCGCAGCCACAGGGTCAGCGGGTAGTTCCACAGGTAGGCGCCGTACGAGACGGTTCCCAGCGCCACCAGCGGTTTCACCGCCAGCGGGACATCACGGCACCGCGACCACACGAGCAGCAACACCGCCGTGCACCCCGCGATCGCCGGACCCGCCAGCAGGTACGTCGTCGCGTGGCCGCGCAACGGCACGACCGACAGCACGGCCAGCACAGCGACAACTACCGGAACCGCCCAGCGCGGCACGTAAGTGCCCTTGAGCCGGACGGCCGCGCCGATCACGAAGCAGACGAACCACGACGTCGGCAGCGCGTAGGCGTTGTCGGCGTGCGGCCACAGCCAGACCAGGGTCGCCGTGCACGCCGCGAGCGCCGCCAGCCCGGCCGTGACCAGTGCCGCCGTGGTCTTGCCGCGTGCCCAGGCGAACGCCAGCACCGCCGGCCACAGCAGGTAGAACTGCTCCTCGGTGGCGAGCGTCCAGCCGTGGAACGCCGCGTCGCTCACACCGGGGATCGGCAGGTTGCCGGTGAACGTGAGCAGGACGACGGCGGTGGTGACGAGCTCGTCCTTGTCGCCCAGCGGGTCGAACACCAGCGTCACCGCCACGAAGATCACCACGAGAGCGACCAGCGCGGGCAGCAACCGGCGGGCCCGGCGGGCGTAGAACCGGGTGAAGCTGACCCTTCCGGTGCGGTCGAGCTCGTTGTGCAGCACGCCGGTGATCAGGTAGCCGCTGAGCGTGAAGAACATGACGACCCCGACAACTCCGGCGCCGGGGAAGACGTCCGGGAACGCGTGCCGGAGCATCACCAGCAGGATGGCGATGCCGCGCAGCACGTCGAGCCCGGCGATGCGCTGCGAGCTCACCCGGCGGCCCCGCGCACGAGCTTGTCCAGCAGGTCCGGATAGGACAGTCCGACGGCGCGGAACATCTTGGGCACCTGGGACTCGGCCGTCATGCCCGGCATGGTGTTAACCTCGTTGAGCACCAGGCCGTCGGCGGTGAGGAAGAAGTCGACGCGGGCCAGCCCCCGGCACCCCAGCGCCTCGTAGATCTTCAGCGCGGCCTCTTCCAGCTCCTCCAGCTCGGTGCCGGTCAACGGTGCCGGGATCACGAACTGCGCGCTGCCGTCGTACTTCACGGTGGTGTCGAACAGGCCCGGCACCACGATCTCCAGCGGTGGCCCGGTCCTGCGGCCCTCGTCCGGGTCGTCGAGCACGGCGATGTCGATCTCCCTGCCCTGCACCACCTCCTCGACGAGCACCCGGTCGTCGAGCTCCAGCGCGGTCTTCAGCGCCAGGTCGAGGTCCTCCTCGCGGTCGACCAGCGTGACGCCGAAGCTGGAGCCGGCCGCGACCGGCTTGACCACGACCGGTCCCGTCCAGCCGACAACGGATTCTGAGGTCACCAGCCGGCCCGGCGCGGTCCGCACCCCGACCGCCTCGGCGACGAGCTTGGTCGCCCACTTGTCCATCGCCAGCGCCCCGGCCCGCACCGGCGCCCCGACGTACGGCACGTTCGCCAGCTCGCACAACGCCGCCAGCGTGCCGTCCTCCCCCAACGGCCCGTGCACCACGGGAAGCACGACGTCACACGTCCGCAGCACACCGACAGCGGCCGCGAGCCCACCCGCGACCGTCGGGTCGAGCAACCGCCCGTCCGGCCCGTACCAGCGCCCGTCCCGCCCGATCGTCAGCGCGACCGCCTCGTACGACGCCGGGTCCAGCGCCGAGCGGACCGACGCCGCCGACGCCGCTGAGACGTCGTGCTCGCAGTTCTGCCCGCCGCCGATGACAGCGACCTTCATCCGCCCCACCCCTGTGTTGTTCATCGGGCGCACCGCCGCACGCGTCGCCCGATCCCCGTCACGACCTCGTGCGGGATCGTCCCCGCCCACGCGGCCCACTCCGCCACCGTCGGCTCGCCCCCGTCCCCCGGCCCGAACACGACCGCCTCGTCCCCCACCGCCACCGGGTCGTCGCCGGCGTCCACCACGACCTGGTCCATCGAGATCCGCCCGGCGACCGGCCGGCGCCGTCCCGCCACCAGCACCTCGGCCCGTCCCGACGCGGCCGCGGCAATCCGTCGGCGTACCCGAGCGGCAGCAACGCGAGCGTCGTCTCCCGTGCGGTCACGTGCTGGTGCCCGTACCCGACCCGGTCCCGCGGACACCGCCGCACCTGCACGACCGGCGCGGTCAGCCGCAGCGCCGGCGCAGCGCGGTCGTGCCGGACGGGTCGATCCGACCAGCCCCGCTCCGATCCGCACCAGTCCAGGTGCGTGCCGGATCGGTGAGCGTCGCGCTCGTGGCCGCCAGGTGCCGCACCCACGGCCGCAACCCGCCTGCCGCGCCATCTCCACGCCCCGCAGGAACGCCCGCCGCCCACGCGTTGGCCGGGTCGCCCGGCTCGTCGGCCAGCGCCAGGTGCCCCATCACGCGGCGACCCGCACCCGTCCGGCCAGCTCGGCCCGCCGGGCGGCGGACATCAGCGCGAGCCAGGTCTCCGGCGCGGCACCGTCGCGCGCCATGCCGGTGTCGAGCTGCAGGTGCACCCGCACCGGTCCGTCGGCACCGCTGATCGCGGCCAGGTGCTCCACGCTCGGCACGCTCAGGTCGACCCGGTGCCGCACCGCGGACGCCACGTCGACGTCGACCGGGTGCAGCCAGCTCAGCACCGGCGCCTCGACCCCGCACGCACGCACCGCCAGTGCCTCCTCCAGCGACGTGACCCCGATCCAGCTCGCCCCGGCGGCCAGCGCCGTCCGGGCGACGTCGCCCAGGCCGTGCCCGAACCCGTCGGCCTTGACCACGGCCATCACCGACCGCGCCACCCGCGTGAACCGCCGGGTGTTCTCGGCGACGGCGGCGAGGTCGACCTGCAGCTCAGGCCCGGAGACGACCTGCCGCAACGCCGTCACGGGCGCGCCCACGCAGCCACCTCCACCGGTCCGTAGAGGGCCTGGCCGGCACCGGTCATCAGCGCCCAGTACCGGTCGCCGTAGGACCAGTGCCACCACTCGGTCGGGTAGTTGACCAGGCCCGCACCCGCCAGCGCCGAGGCCAGCAGCTCGCGGTTGCACCGCGCGACCGGGTCCACGTCGGCCGCGAAGAAGCAGGCACCGCCGCTCTCCTCGGGCGTCGCGTCGATCTCGGTCCCCATCCACAGGTCACCGCCGGCCCCGGTCAGCGTCAGGTCCACCGCGGCACCGGCGACGTGCGGCGCCACCTCCAGCGGAGCCACGAACCGGCTCGACAGCCGGGCGAGCTCGACGGCGTCCGCCGCCGGGTGCAGCTCGTGCAACGAGGCCGTGTAGTCCTCGATGATCGCGCGCTGGGACGCAGCGCTGCGGTGTCCCTCGGCCACGCGGAAGTCCACACCGGACGGCAACGCCGACCGGGCCTGGTCCAACCGCACCGCGAGCCCCTCGCGCACCAGGACACCAGGGGTGAAGTCGAGCGGTACGAGCGGCTCCCCGTTGTCCAGCACGCGGATGGCGCGCACGATCGGATCGGCCAGCAGGATCGTCATGCCGCAAACCTAGGAACCACCTCCTCGGACCAACCTCCCCCGGAAGGCCCGCGCGCCCGGCCGGACGGATGGTTCCCGCGGCACGAGATCGGCCGATCGGCTGAGCAACCCGGCCACACCCAGCACGTCCGCCCGGTCGAACCGACCAATTCGGACTCGTTCGCACACCCGGCTGGACGCGGGCAGACTGGCGAGCGTGAACCGACACCTGAGGACGCGCTGACGTGCACGCCGCCGGACTGGTGCTGCACCCGCAACGAGACTCCGCCGCCGCGGTCGACGCCGTGCTCGGCTGGGCGGCCAAACGCGGTGTCGAGATCCTCGGCATCGACGACGAGATCCAGCGCCTGCGCTGCGCGGCCACCCCGGTCTCGGCGCAGGAGCTCGGTCGGCGCGCCGACCTGGTGGTGAGCCTGGGCGGGGACGGCACGATGCTGCGCGCGATGCGGCTGGCGGACGGGGAGAAGGCGCCGGTGCTGGGCGTCAACCTGGGCAAGCTCGGGTTCCTCGCCGAGGTCGACGTGCCGGACCTGCCCGCGGCGCTCTCGGCCATCGACGCGCGCGAGTTCTCCGTCGAGCCGCGGCTGGCGGTCGACGCGACGTTCGGCGAGCACCGGGTGACCGCGTTCAACGACGTCGCCGTCGTGCGCACGCCCGGTCAGGGCAACGCGCGGGTGGCCGTGCGGGTGGCGCGGCAGCCGTTCGTGAGCTACGCGGCGGACGCGGTGATCGTCGCGACGCCGACCGGGTCGACCGCGTACAGCTTCTCGGCCGGTGGGCCGATCACGAGTCCGTCGGTGGAGGCGTTGCTGGTCACGCCCGCCGCGCCGCACTCCGCGTACAGCCGCGGGGTCGTGCTGTCGGTCGACGACGAGGTGGACCTCGACCTGCTGCCGACGAGCGGGCGGCTGGCCGTCGAGGTGGACGGCCAGGTCGCCGGGTACGTCGAGCCGGGTGATCGGGTGTCGTTGCGCGGCAGGCCGGCCGCCGCGAAGGTGGTGCGGCTCGGGCTGACGACGTTCTACCAGCGGGCGCGGCGCAAGCTGCAGCTCACGGACTCGGCCGAGCTGACGTGAGCGGTCACGTGGCGCGGTAGGTTGGGCCGCATGCCACAGATCACCGTCGAGTACTCCGCGGAGCTGGCCGATGCCTTCGACCGCCGCGGTTTCGCACTCGCGCTGCACCAGGCCGTGTCGCCGCTGGTCTCCTCGGAGGTAGGGGCGTTCAAGACGCGGTTCCGGCAGATCGAGGAGTCGGTGATCGGTGACGGCTCCCCCGCGGCGATGGTCCACGTCCGGGTCGGCCTGCTGTCCGGGCGTTCCGCCGAGCGCAAGCAGGAGGTGGGCCGCACGGTCATCGGACTCGCCGGTGAGCACCTCAAGCCGGTGGACGGCCTGCCGACGCAGGTGACGCTGGAGGTCTACGACCTGGACCGGGAGCAGTACCAGAAGCTGGTCTACTGAGCCCTGCGGCGGGCGCGGTACTGGGCGGCCTTGATCCGGTTGCCGCACTCCTCCATGTCGCACCACCGCCGGTTGCCGGTGCGCGACCGGTCGATGAAGATCCGCGTGCAGTCGTCGCGCCCGCACTCCCGGATCACCAGCTCGTCCCTGCGGGACAACAGTTCCGCTGCCGCGCGGGCGATCTCGCCGCCGAGTGACCGCGCGGTGCCGTGCCTGCGCACCCCGGTGTCCGTCAGCGTGAACGACGGCGCCGGGGCGTCCGCGTAGGAGTTGACCCGCCGCAGGTCCTCCTCCGGCCAGCCGCTGCCGGCGAGCGTGCCCTTGACCAGCCGGTAGACCGACTCCCGCAGCTCGACGAGCGCGGTGAACTGCGCCGCGCTCAGCCGCGGCGGCTCGGTCATCACCCCTGCCTGCAGCGCCCACGACGCCAGGTCCCGCGGGGAGCTCAGCAGCTCCTCCTGGTCGCCGTCGCGCCACTTCAGGGTGCCCAGGAAGTCCAGCGCGAGGTCGCCGCTGACGAACGCGAAGCTCACGTAACCATCTTGACAGGTGACGCACGCGCCGGGCAACGTGAGCGTCACCGGCTTAGAAGGTGACGGGACTTGATGATCACTGTCGAGCAGTACCTCCACTTCACCGGCCAGGCCCTCGACGGCATGGCCACGACCGTGCGCGACCTCGGTGCCGAGCGCGCGACCCTGACGCCCATACCCGGCGTGAGCAGCCCGTACGCGTTGCTGACGCACTGCTGCGGTGTGGCCGACTACTGGGCGGGCGAGTTGGTCGCCGGCCGTCCCGCGCACCGGGACCGCGACTCCGAGTTCGTGGCGGCCGGACCGGTCGAGCCGCTGCTCGCCCGCGTCGAGCGCACGAAGGAGGCGCTGGAGCAGGACGTGCGGCAGGCCGACTTCCGCGCACCGCTGCGAGCCGAGCCCGACTCGTCGTTCCTCGGCCCGGACGTCCCGCTCGACCAGGGTGCCGCGCTGCTGCACGTCTACGAGGAGCTGGCCCAGCACCACGGTCACGTGGACATGCTGCGCGCCGTGATCGAGCGGGGTGTGGCGTGAGCTTCGACCGGATCGACGAGACCCGGCTGCGGTCGGGTTCCGGGGTGAAGTGGGGATCGCTCGCGCAGGGCACGATCGGCGCGTGGGTGGCGGACATGGACTTCGGCCTCCCACCCGCCGTGAAAGCCCGGCTGTGGCAGGAGGTCGAGCGCGAGGACTTCGGCTACCCGCACTGGCCGGCCGGCGACCCGGTGGTCACCGCGTTCGAGCAGCGGATGCACACCCGCTTCGGCTGGACGCCCACCTCCGGGCACACCAGGGTCTTCAGCGACCTCATCCAGGTCCTCCAGGTGGTCGTCGAGCACACGACCGCCCCCGGTGACGGCGTCGCGCTGCACGTGCCGACCTACCCGCCGTTCCTCGCGAGCATCCTGCGCGCGGGCCGCCGGGTCGTGCCGATCCCCATGGAGCACACGGCCGACGGCTGGCGGTTCGACGCGGAGGTGGTACGTGACCAGGGGTGCGAACTGCTCGTCCTGGTCAACCCGCAGAACCCGACCGGCCGCGTCTTCACCCGCACCGAGCTCACCGGCCTGGCTGAGCTGGCCGAGGAGCTGGACCTCGTGGTGCTGTCCGACGAGATCCACGCCGACCTCACCTACCCCGGCCACCGGCACGTCCCGTTCGCGTCGCTGAGCCAGGAGACGGCCCGGCGCACGGTGACCGCCACCTCGGCCACCAAGGCGTTCAACATCGCGGCACTGCGCTGCGCGGTCGCCCACATCGGCGTCCCGGCACTGCGCAAGGCCCTCGACGCGGCACCGCTGGACTACTTCGGCCAGCCGAACACGCTGGGGCGCGCGGCCACCGTGGCGGCCTGGCAGGACGGCGACTCGTGGCTGACCGAGCTGCTGCTGACGTTGCGGCGCAACCGGGACGCGGTCACCCGGTGGATCGGGCCCGGCAGGAGCTACCACGCACCGGAGGCCACCTACCTGGCGTGGTTCGAGGGTGCCGCCGGTGCGGGGGTGAAGCTGAGCGAGGGCTGGGAGTTCAGCGCCGGCACGGACGTTGACACGTCGGCGTTCGTGCGGGTGAACTTCGCGACGAGCCCGGACACGCTCGCGGAGGTTCTGCGGCGGCTGGAAACGCCGTAACGGCGTGCGTGCCGGTCTCGATGTCCACCGGCACGGCCAGTCACCGTCGGAGGTCCCGGGTTCGATGTCGCACGACGTCAGCAACGTGAACCGCGGCAATGTGCAGTCCCTGGTGCAGGCCGGTGTCATCAACGGCGGCGTCAACTTCTACGGCGATGGCGTGCAGGAACCGCAGGACTACTCGAGCATGCTCGAACCGAGCGACGTCGAGCTGCTCGGCCGGGAGGACGAACTGCGGCGGTTGCGCGAGTTCTGCGACGGTCCCGACCCGTACCTGTGGGTGCGGGCGGAGAGCTGGAGCGGCAAGTCGGCGCTGCTGAGGGAGTTCGCGCGCAGGGAGCACGAGGGCCTGTTCCCCGTCTGGTACTTCGTCCGGCGCAAGCACTCGGACAACCGGGCCGACTTCGTCCGCGCGGTGTGGCACCAGCTGGCGGGGCTGCTCGACAGTGCAGCGCCCGCGAACGCCCCGCGCGACGAGCACGAGTTCCGGAAGCTGCTCGCGCTGGCAGCGGACCGGTGTGAGGGCACCCTGGTCATGATCGTCGACGGGCTCGACGAGGAGGCCGGCGAGGGCAGCGGCAGCATCGTGCACCTGATGCCCGCCAGGCCACCTGCCGGGTTGCGGGTGATCCTCTCGTCGCGGCCGCAACGACCGCTGCCGGAGCGGGTGGTCGAATCGGGGCACCCGTTGCTGTCACCGGACGTGGTGTGGGAGCTGCCGACGTCCGAGCACGCGACGATCATGCGGGTGACCGCTCAGGAGGACTTGCGGGCGTTGATCACCGGCTCGGCCCTGGAGAAGCAGCTGCTCGGGTACGTGACGGCAGCGAAAGGCGCCTTGGCGGTGTGCGACCTGGCCGAGCTGTTGAACGTTTTCAACGACGAGGTCGACACGGTGCTGGAGGGCCTGACCGGCCGCAGTTTCGCGCGGGTGCACAGCCTCTGGCGCCCAGGGCACTTCCGCTACCAGCTCGACCACCCGAGCCTCGAGGATGACGCGGCCAAGAGGATCGGGCGGCGCTGGCTGGCCGAGCTCACCGCCGAGCTGCTCAGGTGGGCGCACGACTGGCGGGATCGGGGCTGGCCCGCGGACACGCCGGAGTACCTGCTGCTCAACCACCCGCAGGACGACCCGGTCGCGCTCGCGCTCAACCCGGACCGGCACGTGCGGCTGCGGGCGCTCACCGGTGCGAACGCCCACGCGCTGGAGGAGATCGCGGCGGCGCGGAAGGAGCTGGCCGACGGGCGTGACCTCGGCACGCTGGCGCAGCTCGCGGTGCTGCACGACGACCTCGGCGGGAGCACCGCGCTGTTCCCGCCGGAACTGCCGGCGGTGTGGGCGGGCCTCGGGCACCTGGAGCAGGCGAAGAGCCTCATCGGCGAGCTGGCGGATCACCTCCGGGTCAGCGCGTGCGCGGCGGTGCTGGGCAAGGTGCGGGACGGCGCCGGTGGGTTCCGCGAGATCGCGGAGAGCGCGCTCGACCGGATCGGTTCTCCCGACGCGCTCAGTGCCGCACGCGCCGAACTCGCCGTGGCGCTCATGAAGGTCGGCGACCTCGACGCGGCGCAGGCGCTGGTCGGGCAGGTGGCACCGGAGGCCGTCACGGCACTGCAGGACGACCTGGTCAGAGCCTCTTGGGAGCACAGGGACGAGGCACGGGCGACAGCGCTCTGCGACCAGGCGACGTCGATCAAGCGGCGCGCCCGGCTCGTCACGACCGCTGCGCTCGAACTGTCCGCGCGCAGCCGGTACGAGGAGGCAGCCGACTTCGTGGTCGCCCGGCTCGACGACGAGAAGCGGTGCGGCAAGGCCCTCGCCGAGGTGGTGTGCGACGCGGCCGGCCGCGACCCCGACCAGGCGCTGGCGGTCCTGCACCGCGTCAAGAACTCCGCGCGCTACCACAAGGTCAAGGGTGATGTGGAGATCGCGATCGCCCTGCACCGGCGGGACCGCGTCCCCGAGGCCCGCGAGCGTCTCGAACTGGCGGAACGCCGCATCTCCGGCAAGATCGACCCCACGCTGTACGACGGCGCGGTCGGCGAGATCGTCCGGGCGTGGGTGATGCTCGGTGAACCGGACCGCGCCGTCGGCCTCGGGCGGTCCCGGCGGCTGGCCAGCACCCGCGGCCGGCACCTCGTCACCCTGGTCGGCCACCTCGTGCGCGAGGGGTTCCCGCACCAGGCCACGCGCTGGCCAGGCACGCCCCGCCGACCTCGCCGCGGTCTCGCCCAAGTCCCGGCAGATCGAGGGCTTCCTGGAGCTGATCAGGACCGTCGCCGCCACCGGCGACTCCGGTCTCACCTCGACCATCGCCAAGGCACCGCCGCGAACACCGCCCACCGCGACCACGGCCGGTCGCACTGGCCGCGACCTCCCGCCTCGCCACCCGGACCGCCGCGCCGAGCTGGTCGCCGCCATCCCGACCGCTGCTGCGCCGCACCGCGCTCACCGACCTCGCCGTGGAGGTCGCCGAGGACGACGACCTGCCCGGCGCACTGCGCGCCATCGACCTCGTGCGCGACCCCGTCGCCCAGGTCGATGCGCTCACGGCGCTCACCACCACCGTTCCGGCGCAGGCCCAGGAGCTCGCCGAGGCGGCGGAAGCCGCAGCCCGTGCCGCCGCGGCCGTCGACCCCCGTTCCCAGGTCCGCGCGACCGTGGCCCAGGCACTGCTGCGGATCGGCGCGCACGCCGACGCCTTGACCGTCGCCCGCGAGATCACCGACCCGTACCTGCACGCCACCACGCTGTCCGCGCTGGCCGTCGCCGTCGGCCCGCACGAGGCGGAGCCGATCGTCCGCGAGATCACCTACCCGTACTACCGGGTCCGTGCGCTCGCCCAGGTCATGCGGGCCACGTCCGACCCGCGGCAGGCCTACGCGCTGCTCGCCGACGCCCGCACGTGGCTGCCCGCCGTCGACCCTGACTGGCAGCTGTCCGCGCACACGGAACTGGTGCGCGCCGGGGCAGCACTGGGCGTGGCGGCCGTCGCGGACCTGGTCGCCGCGGCACGCGATCTGGCGGAGGCCGCCAAGTCCTCCGCCGTGCACGAACTGGCCGTCGCGGTCGGCCTCGGCCAGCACCACCCGGCGGCCGCATCGCCCGCTCGATCCACGACGCCCACCAGCGCTGCCGGGCGTTGAGCGAGGTGGCGCGATCACCGCGGCACAGGGCGAACCGGACCTCGCGACCGAGTTCGCGACGCAGGCACGTCTGATGGCCGAGACCATCGGTGACGAGGACAAGCGCGGGCGCTGGCGGCGGACGCGGTGTCGGCGCCAGCGCCCCGCCCGTCGACGAGGACCGGAGCCGGGCGGCGGCACAGAGGTCACGGCCGACCCCACTCCCCCGCCCTCCCGCCGCACGCTCGCCGACCAGCTCACCTCCGGCTCGTGGACCGAGGCCCTGCCCGGCCTCGCCGCCGCCGACCCGGAAGCGTTGCGGCAGCTCGCCAAGGCGTTGCCCGGCCTGTACCGCTGAGGGGTCCCACTGCCCGGGACTCGTGGTGGAACAACCGGGAAGCCCGCTGCCACGGTGGCGTCACCACAGCCACCGGGAGATCTGATGAGCGCAGTCGTCCTGCCGGAGCCGGACGCCGACGAGTCCGGCCCGTACACACACCTGGGGTTCGCGAAGGCCAAGCCAGGCCACGAAGAAGCGGTCGAGGAGCTGATCCTCGGGCTCGTCGGGCCGTTGCGGGCGGAGAGCGGGTGCGTGGAGTTCCACGTGCACCGCGACCGGGCGGACCGGTCGTCGTTCGTCATCTACGAGATGTTCCGGTCCAAGGCGGAACTGGAGGAGCACCTCGGGATGCAGTACGTGCACGACTTCCGGCGCGACATCCAGCCGCACGTCGAAGGGCCGTTGCGGCAGCAGTTCCTGCGCATGTGCAGCACCCACCCGGCGGTCGGGGAGTAGGCGATGGGACTGCTGGTCATCGCGCTCGTCACCATCGCCGTACTTGTCACACGCCGGCTGTGGGGCAAGTTCACCAACAACCCGCTGCCGCAACTCGCCGCGCGACCGGGCGCCGGGGTGTTGCAGAGGCTGGGCAAGGTGCGCAACCCCGAACGAGACGGCTCGCCGGCGCGAACCCGTGCGCCACGGCAGAGCCCGCAGGACTGCGAGGTGCTCGTGGTCGGCGCCGGGCCGAGCGGGCTGATGACCGCGGCACTGCTCAAGCAGCAGGGTGTCGACGTCTGCGTGATCGACGCGAACGCCGGCCCGGCCACCGAGTCACGGGCGTTCGCGGTGCAGGCGCGGACGGTCGAGCTGTTCCGCAACCTCGGCCTGGCCGACGAGCTGCTCGCCAGGGGTGTGGTCACCAACGGGATCCGCTTCCACATCAGGGGAAAGGAGGCGGGCGGGCTGGACTTCGACCGCTCGAAGGCCGCGACCACGCCGTACCAGTTCATCCTGATGGCACCGCAGGCCGAGGTGGAGGAGCTGCTGCTGCACCACCTGGCACGTAACGGTGTCACCGTCCGCAGGGGCACCAGGCTCGTCGACCTCGTCCAGTCCGAGGACGCGGTCATGGCGACGCTGAACGACCGCACGGTCACCGCCAACTACGTCGTGGGCGCGGACGGCGCGCACAGCACGGTGCGCGCCAAGCTCGGGCTCGGCTTCGAAGGCGAGAAGTACGCGCAGCGCTACCTGCTGGCCGACTGCACGGTCGAGTGGCCGTTCGACCACGCGCACTTCCGGGTGTTCATGAACCGCAACCGCATCGGCCTCTTCCTGCCGTTGCAGGGCAAGCAGGTCTCGCGCGTCATGGTCACCGACTTCGACCCCGACGCGCCGTTCGACCTGGCCAGGCTCCAGGCCGAGCTGCGCACGGCGACGAACACCGGCGTCACGCTGCACAGTCCGGTGTGGACCAGCCGTTACCAGGTGCACCTGAAGAAGGTCGGCACCTACCGGCAGGGCCGGGGTTTCTTGGTCGGCGACGCGGCGCACATCCACTCACCGGCCGGCGGCCAGGGCATGAACACCGGCCTGCACGACGCGGCGAACCTCGCGTGGAAGCTCGGCGCGGTCCTCCGGCACGGCGCCGCCGACGCCCTGCTCGACAGCTACTCGGCGGAACGGCACCCCGAAGGCGTGCGGCTGTTGAAGTTCACCGATCGGCTGTACAAGGTCGCGGCCGGGCTGAGTGGCGCAAAGGCCTGGCTGCGCGACACGCTCGGCCCGTTCCTGATCGGCCGGATGTCCGCGGCTCCCCTGCCGCACCGCAGGTCGTTCCACCGGCTCTCGCAGCTGGGCCTCGGCTACCGGCCGGGCGAGTTCGCCGTCAACGAGCTGCTGTACTCGCTGAAGGGACCGCTGGCGGGCCACCGCGCCCCGGACGCCAGGATCAACGCGCACACCCACGTGTTCGACCTGCTCACCGGGTACGAGCTGCACGTGGTCGCGTTGTCCCGCAGGCACCTCGGCACGCCCGAGATCACCGAGATCGACCGGCGGCTCACCGCGTTCGGCGTCAGCGCCCACCTCGTCACCCGCGTCGAGGCACGTCCGGACGACCGCGTGCACCAGGCCGACTCGGCGCAGGTGTTCGAGCACTACGGTCTCACTGAGCGGGACTCCCAGGCGTTGTACGTGATCCGGCCGGACGGGCACGTGGCCTGGCGCGCCGACGAGCTGGACTTCGAGGCGTGCCGGCGGTTCCTCACCCGTCTGCACCCCGGGGCCGAGCATCCGCGGGCACGAGCGGCATGACACGAAGGGCCCCGGAAGACTCCGGGGCCCTTCGCCGTCAGCCGAGAGCGGGCGATATGTCCATGTGCACGCGGTAGTCCACGATCTGGTCGTCGTCCATCCAGATCACCGTCACGCACGGCAGCGCGACCTCGGACCCGTCCCGCGTCGCCGTCTCGATGGTGAACCGGCAGAACAGCTGGTCCCCCACCTCCGCCACCTGGTCGACGACGTGGCGCACCCACGGCAGTCCCTGCACGGCGGCCGCGGTGGCCCGCACCACCGCGGCCCTGCCCACGAGCGGGTCGTTGTTGCCGAACGTGTAGGTGGCCGTCTCGGCGAACCACGCCCCGAACGCCTCGGCATCCCCGGCGTCGACGGAGGCGCACATCGAGCGCACCATCTCGGTCCTCGTCATGACGGCTTCTTCTGCAGCGACAGGCCGTGCTCGACCATGATCTCCGCGACCAGCTTCATGTCCCGCGGGCCGGGCGGCAGCTCCGACAGCGCCTGGTAGTAGTTCTCCAGCCCCGGCGGTGACACGACGGCGACCACGCGGGTCTCCTCGTCGAACGGGTTGTGGAACATGTGCGGCACGCCGCGCGGCATCAGCAGCGAGTCGCCGGCGCCCAGCACGTGCTCCTCGCCGTCCAGCTCGACGACGACGCGTCCCTGCACACACGTGAAGAGCTCGTCCTCGCGGCTGTGGATGTGCGTAGGCGGGCCGCCCAGGTTCGGCGGCACGACGTACTCGAAGAGCGAGTAGGCGCCCTTGGTGTCGGCTCCGGTGAGCCGGGTGTAGATGCCCAGGCCGATCGCGCCGACGTTCGTCCCGTCGCCGGTGCGGTAGACGCGGTGTTGCTGTTCCACGGGGGTGTCCATTCCTGACCTCACTTGGTTGCGACGGCGGCGACCTCGGCTCGCGGGTCGGCGAGCCTGGCGAGCAGTGCGGGCGTGACCTTCCGGTAGGCGGCGGGGGCGACGGGGTTCAGCCAGTGCGTGAAGCGGGTGAACCGGCCGATCTGCAGGCCGAGGTCGCCCAGCACCTCGTCCGCGTTGTGCATCGAGAACGGGATGATCTTCGTACCCCGGCAGTGGTGCGTGTTCGTCGCCTCGTCCATGAACGCGAGCTGCGCGGTCACCTCGGCCAGCCGGGTGTCCGGATCCGGCAGGCGGAGCGCTCCCGCGAGGTCGGCGGCGATCCACAGCGCGGCCAGCTCCGCGTTGAGGGGGCTGAAGAACGACGAGTTGTAGCCGTTGAAGTACAGGCCGGGCACGTCGATCGGCTGGATCTGCCGGTACAGCGCGAAGTTGCCGCGTTCGTCGAACAACCGCGTCCGCACCTCGGCCGGCAGGAACGGCACGCCCTGGGTGTAGCCGGTCGAGCACACGACCAGGTCGGCGGGCAGCACCGTGCCGTCGGCGAGCTCGGCGCGCGGCCGGTCACCGCCCAGCAGCCGGGTGATCGTCATGTCGCGACGCACCTGGATCGCGCCGGAGGCCACGCCCTCGAAGAACCCCTCGGTGGCCAGGCCGATCGCGCCCTTGACGATGTCCTCCATCCGCCCGCGCGGCATGAGGTCGTGCTCGGCGAGCCCGAACTGGCGCACCGACACCGAGCCCAGCGAGTTGAGCATCGAGCGGCGGATCCCGTCGGCGGGGCCGTGCAGGACCTTCTCGAAGCCGCGCACGAAGCGGTAGCGGAACAGCGCCTCGCCCATCCTGGTCAGCAGCAGCATCTTGAAGTTCAGCACCCCGGCGATCTTGCGCGGCACCTTCCACAGCAGCTGCCGCGCGATCACGTCGGCGCTCGCCGCGACCTCGCTGATCGGCACCGTCACGTCGCACGCCGACTTGCCGTAGCCGACGACGAGCACGTGCTTGCCGCGCGCCTCCTCGGCGTCGTGGAAGTCGCTGCCCGCGATGAACCGGCCGCCCGCCGCGGTGAACTCGTCCAGTCCGGGGTAGTCGGGCAGCGCGGGTTCGCAGAACACGCCGTTGGCCACGACGACCCGGTCGTAGGTGCCGATGCCGGCGTCCGTGGTCACCTCCCAGCCGTCCGCGACCGGCACGACCGACGTCACGGTCGTCTCCAGCCGCAGCGACGGCTCGATGCCGAAGTGGTGGGCGTAGGACTCCAGGTAGCGCTGCACCTGCTCACCGGTGGGCCACTCCGGCAGGTCCTTCGGCATCGGGAAGTCCGAGAAGGAGTACTGCGCTCCGGGGCTCTGCGTGGTGAGGCCGGGGTAGCGCCGGGTGCGGCTCCACACGCCGCCGACGTCCGGCGCGGAGTCGAACACCTCGACGTCGTGACCCGCCTGCAGCAGCACCTTCGCCGTGGTGAGGCCGGCGACTCCGGCCCCGATGATCGCGACGCGCATCCTGGTCCTCCTGGTGGCGGGTGTGGTGCAGCACACTCTGCGGCGCCCCGGCAACCCCGGCCAACCACGAGTCCCGCTCGCTGGGACTGTTCACGTTGACCGCCGCGGGGCCTCCCACCGCCGGGTCGAGTACGCCCGGCTCGCCGCGGCCGCCGCCATCCGCACGGCGGGCCCGATGCGTTCCGGCTTCACCGCCGCGCTCGGCCCGGTCACCGACAACGCGGCCACCACCTCGCCGGTCGCGTTGAAGATCGGCGCCGCCACGCAGCTCACGCCGACGTTGCCCTCCTCGCGGTCGTAGGCCCAGCCGCGGTCGGGGATCGAGGCCAGCTCGCGCTTCAACGCGGTCGGGCTCGTGATCGTGCGCGGGGTGCGCCGGTCCATCCCGCCGGCGATCACCTCCTCCACCCGCGCGGCGTCCGACCAGGCCAGCATCGCCCGGCCCAGCCCGGAGCAGTGCGCCGGGATCACGCCGCCGACCTGCGACAACATCGGCATCGGCCGGTGCCCGGTGATCTTCTCGACGACGAGGACCTGGGTGCCGTCGAGCACGCCGAGCTGCACGGTGGTGCGGGCGGCGGCGTAGAGGTCCTGCAGGAACGGCAGTGCGGCCTCGCGCAGCTCCATCCGCACCGGCACCAGCCCGGCGAGCTTGAACAGGCCGGTGCTGATCCGGTACCGGTCCTGCGGCTTGTCGAGCCAGCCGAGCTCGATCATCCGGGCGGCGGTGCGGTGCACGGTCGAGCGCGGCAACCCGGACCGCCGCACCAGCTCGGCGAGGCCCAGCTCGCGGTGCGCGGCGTCGAAGGCGTCCAGGATCGCCGCCGCGCGTTCGAGTGAACCGCTCGGCCCGGTGTCGTGGGAGTCCCGGTCACTGGGACTCATCCTTGGTCGTCCAGCCGCATCCCGACGACTGTAGGACCAGACCGGGGCACCCAACCAGTGGGCGGGCAGATGAACGAGAACTCCAGGGTCGCGCTGGTGGGCGGCGGCGCGGGCGGGATCGGCGCGGCGACCGCGGCCGCGCTGGTCGAGAGCGGTCACCGGTCGCGCCGCGGACCGCGGCCACGCTCGAGGGGCCGCGCTCGGCGCGACCACGCCGAATGCGACCTCGCGGATCCGGCGCAGGCGGCGGAACTCGTCGCCCACGTGCACGAACGGCACGGGTCGCTCGACGTCGTGGTCGTGAACGCCGGCGGGCCGGCGCCCGGTGAGCTCTTCGACGTGACGTGCGCGCAGTGGCACCGGGACCTGGACCTGTTGCTGGTGGGGCCGCTCGCGTTGCTGGCCGCGGCGCTGCCGGCGATGGCCGGGCGCGGGTACGGCGGGTCGTCGTGGTCACCTCGACGGCCGTCGCCAGCCGCAGCCGGCCTGGCCGCCTCGACCGTGCTGCGCGCAGCGGTGACGTCCGCGTGAAGCTCGCGTCCCGCCCGTACGCGCAGGCGTGACCGTGAACTGCGTGGCACCGGGCGACGCTGACGCGCGGCCTGGAGGTGCGCAGGCGCGGAGGCCTTCCCGCGGACACGGCGCCGACCTCGCGGACATCCCGGCCGGGCGTGCCGCGGATCCCGCCGAGGTCGCGGCGGCCGTGGCGTTCCTGGTGTCCCCGCAGGCCTCGTACGTCAACGGCACCGTGCTGACGGTCGACGGCGGCCGCACCGAGTTCGCACTCTGACAGCAAAGGACAACCGCGTTGGCCACTTCCGGACCCGACTTCGCCATGCCGGACTTCCTCGGCGCGCTCACCCACGCGGTGCGGCCCGACGGCGCACGGCCGCTGGTCGTGCACGACGAGGAGCTGGAGACGATCCCGCCGGGCGCGGTGCCGAACCCGACCACGCTGCGCATCGCGGGCAAGCTGCCGACGGCGACGTTCGAGCTGTTCCGCCAGGTGATCCCGCCGGGCGAGAGCTCGGACATGCAGCGGCACCACCACGAGACGGTCCACTTCGTGCTCTCCGGCGACGGGCACAGCGAGATTCAGCTGGCCGAGGTCGAGAGGTGCGAAACCGTTGTGTGGAAAGCAGGTTCGTTCGTCTACACGCCACCGTGGACGTGGCATCGGCATTACAACGACTCGACGGAGCACCCGGTCGAGTTCCTGACCATCGAGAACTCGCGGTTGCTCGCGTTGTTCGGGCTGGCCCGCAGGCAGAGCGCGGGGCTGGCGACGTTCGACGAGGCCCGCGCCCGGTTCGAGGGGGAGCGATGATCGGCGAGCACATCAGCATCTGGGGCGAGCTGTCCCATGTGGAACATTCGGTGCGGTACGTGTCCGTGCCGGTGCGCGGGCACACCGTGCGGACGCGGATCCTGCAGGCCGGGTTCGGTCCGGATCTCGTGCTGCTGCACGGCACCGGCGGTCACCTGGAGGCCTACTCGCGCGACATCGCGGGGCTGGCGGAGGACTTCCGGGTGACGGCCTACGACATGGTCGGCCACGGCTGGTCGGACCTGCCCGACCTGCCGTACACGATCGACGTGCTGGTCGAGCACCTCGTCGGGCTGATGGACGTGCTGGGCATCTCCCGCGCGCACCTGTCCGGCGAGTCGCTGGGCGGCTGGGTCGTGGCGTGGCTGGCCGCGCACCACCCCGACCGCGTGATGCGGCTCGTGCTGAACACACCGGGCAACATCGCGAACAAGCCCGAGGTCATGCAGCGGATGCGGGACAGCACGATGGCCGCCGTGCTCGACCCGAGCGAGGAGACCGTGCGCCGGCGGGTGGAGTTCCTGTTCCACCACAAGGAGATGGTCACCGACGAGCTGGTGGGCCTGCGCCGGTCGGTGTACTCGCGGGACGGGTTCGTGCGGGCGATCACGAACACGCTGGTGCTGCAGGACCCTGCGGTGCGCGAGGACTTCGCCTGGGACCCGGCGTGGGTCGGCAAGATCGCCGCGCCGACGTTGCTGCTGTGGACGAGCCACGACCCGACCGGTGGCCTGGACGAGGCGGACATGTTGCTGGGCTGGCTGCCCGACGCGCGGCTGCACGTGATCGACGACGCGGGGCACTGGCCCCAGTGGGAGAAGGTCGCGGAGTTCCTCGACACCCACCGCACCTGGCTGCTGCACGGGAAGGACCCCTCCTGATGGCGGAGATCATCGGCTTTGCCGGCATGTCGCACAGCCCGTTCGCGACACTGCTGCCGCCGCCCGCGCAGGGTGGTCCCGGCAGTGCGTTCCTGCGGGACGCGGACCGAGTGCGGCAGGCGGTCGAGGCGCTGGCACCGGACGCCGTCGTCGTGGTCGGGCCGGACCACTTCCACGCCAACTTCTACGACGTCATGCCGCCGTTCGTGCTCGGCGTCGAGGAGGCGGTCGGCTTCGGTGACTTCGGCAGCACCGCCGGACCGCTGCCGGTGGCGAGCAGGCTCGCCTGGGAGGTGCAGGGCGGCCTGGCCGACGCCGGGTTCGACGTGTCGCTGTCGTACTCGCTGACCGTCGACCACGGGATCGTGCAGAGCTACGAGATGATCACCGGTGGCACGACGCTGCCGCTGGTGCCGCTGGTGGTGAACACGGCCGCGCCGCCGTTGCCGTCGCTGGACCGCTGCGTCGCCCTCGGGAAGGCGCTGGGTGCGGCGCTGCGGTCGTCGGAGTTCCCCGGCCGGGTGCTGGTGGCGGCGAGCGGCGGGCTGTCGCACTGGCTGCCGTCCAACGACCCGCGCGACCCGGCGATGGCGACCGACCGGCGTGACTCGCTGATCAGGGGCCGGGCGAACGTGCGGGAGTTCGCGGCGGCCCGCGAACCGCGGGTGAAGGCGATGGGCGGCAACCCGGACGCACGGGTGAACGAGGTGTGGGACCGCTGGTTCCTCGACCGGCTGGTCGCGGGGTCGCCGTCCGACGTCGCGCGGATCGGGCACGACGCGCTGGAGGCGAACGCGGGCACCGGTGGGCACGAGGTGCGGTGCTGGCTGATCGGGCAGGTCGCGGTGGGGATGCCGCTGCGGTGGACCAGCTACGAGCCCGTGCCGGAGTGGATCACCGGAATGGGGATCGGGACGACGTTCCCGGTCTCCTGAGGGGAGGGAGGCCGGTGCCCGCGGGCACCGGCCTTCCGCCTGCTCGGCGCGGAGCGTGGTGAGGGTCTCCCTGCACCCGGCGTACCCCTGGAGTAAGTTGCCCATTGTGCAAATTTGCACAACGCGCAAGAATTGAGGGGACGAAGGGATCTCGCGGTGAAGACGGAGACAAGCGGCGCGATGGGGCACCGGCAGGTGCTCGAGTCGTTGTCCGGACTGCTGCTCGCGCTGTTCGTGGCCATGGTCAGCTCCACGGTGGTCTCCACCGCGCTGCCCCGGATCATCGGCTCGCTCAACGGCACGCAGACGCAGTACACGTGGGTGGTCACCGCCACCCTGCTCACCGCGACGGCCACCACCCCGCTCTGGGGCAGGCTCGCCGACCTGTTCAACAAGAAGACGCTGGTCCAGGCCGCGATCGTGATCTTCGTGATCGGCTCGCTGCTGTCCGGGTTCGCCCAGGACACCGGCCAGCTGATCGCCGCCCGCGCGTTCCAGGGCCTCGGCGTCGGCGGCCTGCAGGCGCTGGTCCAGGTCGTGATCGCGGCGATCATCCCGCCCCGCGAGCGCGGCCGCTACAACGGCTACCTCGGCGCGGTCATGGCCGTGGCGACCGTCGGCGGCCCGCTGCTCGGCGGCCTGATCGTGGACGTCTCGTGGCTCGGCTGGCGCTGGTGCTTCTGGGTCGCCGTGCCGATCGCCGCGATCGCGTTCGTGGTGCTGCAGGCGACGCTGAAGCTGGAGACCGTGCGCCGGTCGAACGTGAAGATCGACTACCTCGGCGCCGCTCTGATCGCCGCGGGTGTCAGCGTGTTGCTGGTCTGGGTGTCGTTCGTCGGCAACTCGTTCGACTGGCTGTCCTGGCAGACCGCGGCGATGGTGCTCAGCGGTCTGGTGCTGCTGGGCGCGGCCGTCGCCGTGGAGCTGCGCGTGCCGGAACCCGTGGTGCCTCTGAAGATCGTCGTGCAGCGCACCCCGGCGCTGGCGATCATCGCGAGCCTCGCGGTCGGCATGGCGATGTTCGGCGGCGCGGTGTTCCTCGGCCAGTACTTCCAGATCGGCCGCGGCTACTCCCCCACCGAGGCGGGCCTGCTGACCATCCCGCTGATGGCGGGCGTGTCTCCTCGACCATCTCCGGCCGCATGATCAGCCGCTCCGGCGCCATCAAGCCGTACATCGTGTCCGGCACGATCATCCTGGTGCTCGGCTTCCTCGGCCTGGGCTTCGTCGACCACGCCACCGCGCTGTGGATCGTCGGCGTCGCGATGGCCGTGGTGGGCATCGGCGTCGGCATGACCATGCAGAACCTCGTGCTGGCCGTGCAGAACAGCGTCCCGCTGCGCGACCTGGGCGCCGCCAGCGCCACGGTCACCTTCTTCCGCTCCCTCGGCGGCACGATCGGCGTGTCCGTGCTCGGCGCCGTCCTGGCCAACCGCGTCACCGCCGACCTCTCCGCCGCCCTGCACGTGCCTCCCGGCCAGTCCACCGGCTCCACCAGCGCGCTCAACCTCCAGGCCCTGCCCCCACAGGTGCAGACCGTGGTGCACAACGTCTACGGCGACGCCACCGCGCACATCTTCCTGATCTCCGCGGCCGTGGCCGTGATCGGCGTCGTCGCAGCCCTCCTGCTCAAGCCGATCACCCTGCGCACCACCATCGACCTGGAGCAGAAGGACGCCGACACCGCCGTGGTGAGGTGACGTGATGTCCTCCTCCCCCAACGCCTTCGAGTCCACGAAGGACGACTTCGGCCCCCGCCCGGCCCCGTCGGCCAGGACCATCCTGGCCGGCGTGGACGGCTCCGACACGGCCATGCGCGCCGCCGCCTTCGCCTTCGGCCTGGCCCGCCGCCAGAACGCCCGCCTGGTCATCACCTTCGTCGCCTGCCACTCCTCCCTGGCCGCCCTGAGCCCGGCCGCCGCCTCGGCCTTCGAACACGAGGCGATGGCCGGCCTGCACGCCGAGCTGCGCACCCAGATGCAGGCCGCGGCAGAGGAACTGGACGTGCCGGTGACGTTCGTGAAGACCTTCGGCGACCCGTTCACGACCCTGCGCGACTCGGCGGACCGGTGCCAGGCCGACATGGTGGTGGTCGGGGCGTCGCAACAGGCTGGGCACCGGTTCGCGGGGTCGGTGGCGACCCGGCTGATCCGCACGGGCCACTGGCCGGTGCTCGTCGTGCCGTGATTTCTTGTCGGTGCTCGTCGCTACGTTGAACCCATGCCTGAGGTGACGTTGCGAGAGATCGAAGAGTCCGACCTGGACGCTCTGTTCGAGTTCATGCGGGATCCGGAGTCGGTGCGCATGGCCGCCTTCACCGCTGCCGACCCGGACGACCGGGCGGCGTTCGACGCCCACATGCGCAAGGTGCTGGGGCGGACCGACGTCACCAACCGGGCCGTGCTGGCCGACGGGCGGTTCGTGGGGACCGTCGCGAGCTTTGTCGTGGAGGGCGACCTGGAGGTGACCTACTGGATCGACCGCGGTACGTGGGGGCAGGGGGTGGCGAGCGCGGCTTTGCGGTTGCTGCTGGAGGTCGTGCCGGATCGGCCGGTGTACGGGCGGGTGGCGAGCGACAACGCGGGGTCGAGGCGGGTGCTGGAGAAGGCCGGGTTCGAGGTGGTGGGGACCGACGCGGGGTTTGCGAACGGGAGACAGGGGGAGGTGGAGGAGACGATCATGCGGTTGAGCTGAGGTGCCCACTTTCGCGAACGATAATCATTGTCAGATACGCTCCCCGCCATGGCAGCGAGGGTCGTATTGGTAGCCGGGTTCACGCAGCACGACGTCGCCGACGAGCTCTGGCGCGCGTCACCGGACTCCGTGCTGGTCCGCCACGACCTCACCGCCCTGGCCGACGGCGTGGTCAAGCGGTGGGTCGACGGTCGGCTGACCGTGCTGGAGCTGGCGCACGGGTGCGTGTCGTGCACGCTCAGGCTGGACCTGGTGCCGTTGCTCGAAAGCCTCGACGCGCGGGTGGTCGTGCACCTCGACCCGATGCTGGAGCCCGAGGCGGTCTGCTTCGCGCTCAGCGGGACCGAGGTTCGGGTCGAGGCCGTGATCACGGTCGTCGACGCCCGGACGTGGCTCGACGACGCGACAGGTGGGGAGACGCTCGACGAGCGGGGGATGAAGGCTGCTGCCGAGGACGAGCGGACGGTCGCGCAGGTCGTCGTGGGGCAGGCGGAGTTCGCGGACGCGCTGGTGCTCACCGAACAGCCCGACGCGGTGACGGAGGCGGTGCTCGACCGGCTCAACCCGTTGGCGCCACGGCAGAACCTCGCGAAGCTAGACGCCGGTGCGTTGCTCAACGACATCCCGGAGAACGCGCGGCGCGGCGGGTTCGACGACGGGTTCGGGTCGTTGCTGCACGGGGAGCCGCCGCGGGTGCCGCGGCACGGAGTGTCGCTCGTGTGCTTCAGCGAGAAGCGGCCGTTTCACCCGATGCGGTTGCACAAGGCGGTGGACGTGTTGCTCGACGGGGTGGTGCGCACGCGGGGGCGGGTGTGGGTGGTGAGTCAGCCCGACGAGGCGTTGTGGCTGGAGTCGGCGGGTGGTGGGTTGCGGGTGGGCAACCTCGGGGCGTGGCCCCAGGGCAAGAGCCAGGAGCTGGTCGTGATCACCACGAAGGACCCGCGGAGCATCACCGAGGCGCTGGAGGCGGCGGTGGTCACGGACGAGGAGCTCGCGTTGGCGGACGAGCTCGACTTCGTGGACCCGTTCGGTGAGTGGCACGAGGAGGAGGTGTGATGCGCACGCCCGTGACGGTGTTGTCGGGGTTTCTCGGTGCCGGCAAGACGACGTTGCTCAACCACGTGCTGGCCAACCGCGAGCGGCGCAGGGTGGCGGTGATCGTCAACGACATGAGCGAGGTCAACATCGACGCCGCGCTCGTCAGCGGTCAGGGCACGCTCGACCGGACGACCGAGCGGTTGGTCGAGCTGACGAACGGCTGCATCTGCTGCACGCTCAGGGAGGACCTGCTGGAGAGCGTCGGCGAGCTGGCCAGGTCGGGCAGGTTCGACGCGATCCTCATCGAGTCGACCGGGATCTCGGAACCGATGCCGGTGGCGGCGACGTTCGAGTGGACGTTCGAGGACGGCACCAGCCTGTCCGACCACGCGCGCCTCGACACGATGGTCACGCTCGTCGACGCGGCCGGGTTCCTGCGCGAGCTCAGGGCGGGTGACCGACTGGACGAACGCGAGCTGGGCGCCGTCGAGGAGGACGAGCGCACGATCTCGGACCTGCTGGTGGACCAGGTCGAGTTCGCCGACCTGCTGGTCGTCAACAAGACCGATCTGGTCACCGAGGCCGAGCTCGCGGCGCTCGACGCCCTGCTCAAGCGTCTCAACCCCGCAGCAGAACGGCTGCACACCCGACACGGCGCCATCAACCTCGACAAGGTCTTCGACACCGGGCGGTACGACCCGATCACCGCCGCCCAGTCCCCCGGCTGGGCCCAGGAGCTGGCCGGCACGCAGACCCCGGAGACCGAGGAGTACGGCATCCGGTCGGTCACCTACCGCGCGGACCGCCCGTTTCACCCCGGCCGCTTGGTCACCGCCTTGGAAACATGGGACAAACCGCTGCGCAGCAAGGGTTTCTGCCACATCGCAACCCGTCCGGACGTGCTCGCCGTGTGGTCGCAGGCCGGTCCCAACCTCACGCTCGAACCCGGCCAGTTGATCGAAGACGAGCAGCCGCGGCAGGAGCTGGTGTTCATCGGCGTGGGCCTCGACCTCGACGAACCACGCCGCCGCCTCGACCCCGCCCTGCTGACCGACGCCGAGCTGGCCGACCCCGCCACCTGGGCCGCTTTCGACGACCCGCTGCCGCCGTGGAGCACCGAGGACCTGCACGCGCACTGACCGGTTCCAGCGGTCTTCGAGCGCCGCTTGTTCGGATGTCCGCGCCGAGCAACGCGATGTGGGGGTAGGGACGATGGAGCTGAACAGACGCGGCGTCTTCGCACTGGGCGCCGCACTCGCCGCGGGCACAGGGGTGGGCGCCGGGACGGCGAACGCGGAGAGCGCCGAAGCCAAGCACGCAGAACCGAGCCTGCCGGGCTTCAAGCACAACTACGCGCAGGTCAACGGGGTGCGCCTGCACTACGTCACCGGTGGCCGCGGGGAGCCGCTGGTGCTGCTGCCGGGGTGGCCGCAGACGTGGTGGCTCTACCACAAGATCATGCCCGCGCTCGCGACGAAGTTCCGGGTGATCGCGGTCGACCTGCGCGGCATGGGCGGGTCGGAGAAGCCGCAGGGCGGGTTCGACAAGAAGACGATGGCCACCGACATCCGCGAGCTGGTCCGCCACCTCGGGTACGGCAAGGTCGACGTCGTCGGCCACGACCTGGGCAGCATGGTGGCGTTCGCGTACGCGGCGAACTTCCCCGACGCCACGAACAAGGTCGCGTTCATGGACGTCCTGCACCCCGACGAGAGCTTCTACCACATCCCGCTGCTCCCGCCGCCGGGCGGATTCAGCCTGTGGTGGTTCGCGTTCAACCAGGTCCTGGCGCTGCCCGAGCAGCTGCTGGCAGGCCGGTTCCGCCATCTGATCGACTGGCTGTTCGCGAACACCGCGTTCACCCCGGCCGCGATCGACGAGCGGTCCCGCCAGATCTACGCCCGGTCGTACAACTCACCGGACGCGATCCGCGCGAGCAACGGCTGGTACCAGGCGTTCCACCAGGACATCGCGGACGGCAAGACCTACGCCAAGCTCACGCCACCGGTGCTGGGGCTCGCGTCGGTCTCGTCCTACGACCAGTTCCTCGGCGCGCTGCCGAACGTGGCGAACCAGTTCGAGGTCGTCGGCGTCGACGGTTCCGGCCACTGGCTCGCCGAGGAGCAGCCCGACCTCGTCGCACGCGCGCTCACCGAGTTCTTCAGCTAGAACTGTTGTCGCGCAACCGGCGCAGCAGCAACGCCAGGTGCAGCCGGAACCGCCCGCCCGCCGAGTCGAGCTCGAACCCGAGCACCGACTCGGCGCGGGCCAGCCGTGCCGTCATCGTGCTGTGGTGGCGGTGCAGCACCCCGGCCGCCTTGCGCACGGAACCGGTGGCGCACAACGCGTCCAGCGCCGCCACCGTGTCCGCCCCGTGCGGTTCGGCCGCCAGCCGGTCGAGCGCGCGGACGTCGTCGAGCGCCCCAATGTCCGCCACCTCGACCCGGTCGGCCACCAGCGCGAGCCCGCCGAGCCGTTCCCACCACACCACCGGTTCGGTGTCCGCCGTGTACCGCAACGCTTTCAGCGCACCCTGCCACGACCGCGCCGCCTCGATCGCCGGCACCAGCGGCCCGACCCCGACCCGCACACCGTCCACCGCGGGCACGTCCACGCCCAGCACCGCCCGGACGTCCCCCAGCACCACCGACCGGCCGGGCACCTCACCGTTCGCGGCCAGCACCCGCAACGTCGTCGCGGCCCCGATCCCGAGCAGGTGCAACGCCCGCGACCGCTCCGCCGTGCCGACCCCCTCCGACAGCACCAGCTCCACCAGCGCCGGATCGCCCAGCTCCGGCAACGGCACGCTGGAGTGGTCCAGCAACACCGCCGCGGCGATCGCGAACCGCTCCAGCAACATGTCGTCCAACGGCACCGGCGCCCCGTCACGCGCCACCCACACCCGCGCGCCACCCTCCAGCGCACGGACCCTGGCCCGCACCGGCACCGGCCCGGCACTCACCGCGGCACCCGGCTCCGCGCGCAGCGACAGACCCTGCCCCGGCGCGCTCACCCCGACCGGGCAGCCGGCCAGCTCGGCCGTGCTGTGCACCAGGGCGTCGAGACCGGCGCGCTCGGTGATCAGGCGGTCGAAGAACCCGATCACCCGCACGGCGTTCTCGGCATCGGCGTCCAACCCGGACAGCCGCAGCAGCAGGCCCTTCATCCCGCCACGATAGCCCTGCCGCGCCGCGGGAGGAGGTGACGAACGCCGGCCGCGCACCGGCAGCGTCACGGCAGGAGGGCCGAACGCCGGACCGGCACACGCACGCGACGGGAGCGGGCGAACCCCAGGCCGGCACACGCCACGCGCCGGCCACGGCCGCGCTGCACAGGCCACGCGCAGGCCGGCACACGCCACGCGGGCCACCACGGCGCCGCACATGCCACGCGCGCCAACGCCGCCCGCACAGGCCACGCCAGCCACCGCCACGCCGCGCAGACCGCGCCGGAAGCGAGCGAACGCCGCGCCGCACGCCCCCACCCGCCACCTGGCTGCCGCGATCCCCCGATCCCCCGCCACGTGTCGGCTGCCGCCGGAGCTGGAGCAGCTCCATGATCGGTGCATGAGCTACGCCATCGACCCCGAGCTGGTCCCCTGGCTCGACATGCTGCCCGCGGTCCGCTTCACCGACCACGAGGGCCTGCTGGCCGCCCGCGCCGGCCAGTCCGAGCTCCTCGCCGCCATGCCGACGTACGAGCCCGCGAACCCGATCGACGTCCGCGACACCACCGTGCCGGGCCCGGCCGGCGCACCGGACGTCCCGGTGCGGATCTACACACCAACAGGAACCACCGAGCCCGTGCCCGGACTGCTGTACGTCCACGGCGGCGGGTTCATCGTCGGCGACCTCGACATGTTCCACTCCTCCGTGCTGCGCATGGTCGACGAGCTGGGCGTGGTCGTCGTGTCCGTGGACTACCGGCTGGCACCGGAGCACCCGTTCCCCGCGCCGGTCGAGGACTGCTACGCGGCGCTGGAGTGGTTCGCCGCCAAGGCCTCCGAGCTCGGTGTCGACCCGGACCGGATCGGCGTGGCCGGGGAGAGCGCGGGCGGTGGGCTGTCGGCCGGTGTCGCGCTGCTGGCGCGTGACCGCGGCGGGCCCGCGTTGTGCTTCCAGCTGCTCGGCATCCCGGAGCTGGACGACCGGCTCGACACCGAGTCGATGCGCGACTACGTCGACACGCCGCTGTGGAACCGTCCCAATGCGATCTTCAGCTGGGCCAGCTACCTCGGCGGAACAACAGAGGTCTCGCCCTACGCGGCACCTGCCCGCGCGACCGACCTGGCCGGGTTGCCGCCCGCGTTCGTGACCGTGTGCCAGTTCGACCCGTTGCGCGACGAGGGCATCGAGTACGCGCGCCGGCTGTCGCACGCGGGTGTTCAGGCCGAGCTGCGGTTGTATCCCGGGACGTTCCACGGGTCGAGCCTCGTCGAGAACGCACAGGTCTCGCGCCGGATGTTCGCCGACGAGATCGAGGCGCTGCGCCGGGGACTGGGGCTCACGGGCTGACCGGGGACCAGGGTGTCTCCCTGGGGCGACGGAGGCGCGAACGGACGAACCTTGCTCCTGTCACCAACGACCTGAGGAGCACACGAAGTGTCCACGATCCGCCTCCAGCAGCCGACCACCGCGACGCCCGAGCAGTTCGTCGCCGGGCTCACCGACTTCGGGCCCGGCCGTGAGGAGCTCTTCCCCAACAGCTCCGACGCCGGCCTGGTGGTGCACGACCGCGGCGACACGTTCGCCGACGTGACCGAGGGCAAGGGTGGTGTCTGGGAACGCCTGCACTACGACTGGTCCGACCTGAGCCACGTCGTGCTCACCACCGTCGAGTCGAACGTGTGGGGCGGCGCGTCCGGCCACACCTACACCTTCACGCGACAGGCCGACGGCACGACCATCGTGCACGCCGAGGTGGTGCGCGACGGCAAGAACCCCAAGGGCAAGCTGATCGGGTTCGTGCTGGGCCTGTTCGCCAAGCAGACGCTGGGCGCCGCGCTGGCCACGACCGTCAAGGCGATCGAGGCCCGGCACGCGGTCAAGTGATCGGCACCTGTGAAGCACTTAGGTAAGGGTGAGCTAACGTAGCCGCCTGTGAGCATCGTGGTGGAACAACGCGGCCTCGACCCCGCACCGGCAGGTGCGGTCGTCGACCCGCGCAGGCGCAGACTGCTGGGACTCGTCCTCCTCGTGGTCCTGCTCGCCGCCGCCGCGGTGCTCTCCCTGGTGGTCGGGGCCCGCGCGCTCAGCCCGGCGGAGGTCTGGCAGGGGATGTTCGGCGACCCCGGCACCGATCAGCGGCTCACCGAGATCGCGCTGATCATCCACACGTCGCGGATCCCGCGCACCGTCCTCGCGGTGGTCGCGGGTCTCGCGCTGGGAATCGCCGGCGCGTTGATCCAGGGGCACACCCGCAACCCGATCGCGGACACCGGTCTGCTGGGCGTCAACGCCGGCGCGTCGTTCGCGGTGGTGCTGGCGGTGTACCTGTTCGGGCTCGGGAACCCGTTGCAGTACATGTGGTTCGCGTTCCTCGGTGCCGCGGCGTCCGGGGTGGTGGTGTTCGGGTTGTCGAGTCTCGGGCGGGGTGCGGGCAACCCGTTGACACTCGCGCTGGCCGGGCAGGGCGTCACGATCTTCCTCGCCGCGATGACGACGGCGGTGGCGTTGCAGGACAAGGCGTCGCTGGACGTGCTGCGGTTCTGGAACGCCGGTTCGGTGCAGGGCGTGGGCTGGAACGTGATCGCGGTGGCCGCCGGGTTCGTCGGCATCGGGCTGCTGCTCGCGCTGGTCAACCTGCCGACGCTGAACCTGCTCAACCTCGGTGACGACGTGGCCCGCGGGCTCGGCGTGAACATCGTGACCGGGCGAACGGTCGGGGTCGTGGCGATCACGTTGCTCGCGGGTGCTGCGACGGCGGCGTGCGGGCCTATCGCGTTCCTCGGGTTGATGGTCGCGCACATCGCGCGCTGGATCACCGGCCCCGACTACCGGTTCCTGGTGCCGTTCGCCGGGTTGCTGGGCGGGATCGTGCTGCTGCTGGCGGACATCGCCGGCCGGCTGGTCGTGCGCCCGGCCGAACTGCAGGCAGGCATCGTCGTCGCGCTGCTCGGCGCCCCGTTCTTCGCGGCGCTGGTGTGGCTCGGGAAGTTCAGGCAGGCATGAGCACCACGACGACCGACACGAGCACCGAGAAGATGCACGCCGGCGTCCGGGTCGGCGGCTGGTCCTGGGTCTGGCGGCCCTGGCTCGTGCTCGCCACCGCCGGGCTCGCGGTCGCCACCTTCCTGGTGTTCTGCATCTCGATCGCGATCGGCGACTTCACCATCGACCTGCCCGCGGTGATCAGGACGATCTTCGGCCAGGGCGAGCGGGTCGACGAGTTCGTGATCATGGACCTGCGCATGCCGCGAGCGCTGGTCGGGCTGATCGTCGGTGTCGCGCTCGGCATCTCCGGCGCGCTCACCCAGTCGATCGCCCGCAACGCGCTCGCGAGCCCGGACGTCCTGGGCATCACCGCGGGCGCCAGCGCGACGGCGATCTTCGTGGTGACCACCTCGGGCGGTGCGGTGCTGGGCAGCTCGCTCGGGTTGCCCGTGGCCGCGCTGGCCGGCGGGCTCGGCACCGGGTTGCTCGTCTACTTCCTGGCCTGGCAGAAGGGGATCGACGGGTTCCGGTTGATCCTGATCGGCGTCTCGGTCAGCGCGGTGATGACGGCGCTCACGACGTGGCTGCTGGTGCTCGCCGACATCCGGGACGTCGCCCGCGCGCAGGCGTGGCTGGTCGGGTCGCTCGACTCGCGGTCGTGGACCGAGGTGTGGACGTCGCTGTGGGTCACGATCGCGCTGGTCGTGGTCGTGCTGGCGGTCTCGTTCCACCTGCGGCCGATGCACTTCGGCGACGACGTGGCCGCCGGTCTCGGGGTGCGGTACTCGGTCGTGCGCGCGGTACTGCTGCTGTGCGCGGTGTTGCTGGCCGGTGTCGCGGTGTCGGCGGCGGGTCCGGTGCCGTTCGTCGCGCTGGTCGCCCCGCAGATCACCATGCGCCTGATGCGCACGCCGGTGCCGCCGCTCGTCGGCTCCGGCCTGTTCGGCGCGCTGCTGCTGATCAGCTCGGACCTGATCGCCCGGCAGGTGCTGCCCAACGACCTGCCCGTCGGCATCGTCACCGCCATGATCGGCGGGCCGTTCCTCGTCTACCTGCTGGTCCGCGCGAACGTGAAGCGCCCTGCCTGAGGTATGCCTCAGTTAAGTAAGGTTGCCCTATGACCGCGTTGCGCAACGATGCCGCCCGCCTGGGTGCCCAGGGCGTCACGGTGGGGTACGCCGACCGGGTCGTGCTCGACAACCTGGACGTCGCCATCCCGACCGGGGTGATCACCACGGTGATCGGCCCGAACGGCTGCGGCAAGTCGACGTTGCTGCGCACGCTCTCCCGGCTGCTCAAACCGCGCCAGGGCACGGTGCTGCTCGACGGCCACGACATCGCGCGGCTGAAGACCAAGGACGTCGCGAAGAGGATGGGCCTGCTGCCGCAGACCCCGATCGCGCCGGAGGGCCTGACGGTCGCCGACCTGGTCGCCCGCGGCCGGCACCCGCACCAGAGCTGGGTGCGGCAGTGGTCGTCCGACGACGCGCAGATCGTGGCGAAGGCGCTGGCGATGACCGGTGTCGCGGACCTGGCGCACCGCCCGGTCGACTCGCTCTCCGGTGGCCAGCGGCAGCGGGTGTGGATCTCGATGACGCTCGCCCAGGGCACCGACCTGCTGCTGCTCGACGAGCCGACGACCTACCTGGACCTCGCGCACGCGATCGACGTGATCGACCTCGTCGACGACCTGCACGAGAACGGCTGCACCATCGTCATGGTGCTGCACGACCTGAACCTGGCCGTCCGGTACAGCGACAACCTCATCGTGATGAAGTCGGGGTCGATCGTGGCTCAGGGCCACCCCGGCGAAGTGATCACCAGCGAGCTGCTGCTGGACACGTTCGGCCTGCAGGCGAAAGTCATCGACGACCCGGTGAGCGAGCGGCCGTTGATCGTGCCCATCGGCCGGACCCACGTGGTATCGAAGAGTGACCAAGGACGAGGTTAGCCTGCCCTAACTGGGTGATAAGGTTCGGCTGTCCTAATTCCCCCGCCGCGTGGGCAGCGAAGAACGAGGTGCCGAATGAACCGTGCGAGAACAGCCATGACCTGGAAGCGAGTGACCGCAGCAGCCGCGGCAGTGGTCGTGGGCGCGAGCGTGCTCGCCGGGTGCGGCTCTTCCCAGCCGGCGTCGACCCCCGAGGGCAACACCAACGCGAGCGGCGGCACGTTCCCCACGAAGGTCGAGCACTTCTTCGGCACGACCGAGATCAAGGAGGCCCCGAAGCGGGTCGTCTCCCTCGGCTACACCGACGAGCAGACGATGCTCGCGCTGGGCACCGTGCCGGTCGGCATGGTCGACCAGTACCCGAACCCCGAGGGCACCAGCCCCGACATCAACACCCAGTGGCCGTGGGTGAAGGACAAGTGGGGCTCCACCAAGCCCGAGGTCGTCATGAAGAACGGCGACACCGAGCCCAACTACGAGAAGATCGCGCAGCTTCGCCCCGACCTGATCGTCGCGGTCTACTCCGAGGCCGACCAGGCCTGGTACGACAAGCTCACCAAGATCGCTCCGGTGGTCGCCCGTCCCAAGGGCGAGAAGGAGGCGTTCAGCGGCAAGTGGCAGGACACCACGCTGCAGATCGCGAAGGCCCTGGGCAAGCAGGCCGAGGGTGAGAAGATCATCAAGTCCATCGACGACAAGATGGCCGAGATCAAGAAGGCCAACCCGGACTGGGCGAACCAGACCGCGGTCGTCACCTCCTGGTACAAGGACGCCGTCGCGCCGTTCGCCACGACCGACGTGCGCAGCCAGCTCGTCACCGGCATCGGCTTCAAGGGCAACACGAAGGTCGACGAGATCGCGGGCGGCAAGTTCTACACCACGCTGTCCCCCGAGCGCATCGACGTGATGAACGTCGACCGCATCTTCGTGATCGCGGACAAGGCGGACGCGGACAAGCTGAAGGCGTTCGAGCTCTTCGCGAACCTGCCGGCGGTCAAGAACGGCAAGGTGTCCTGGCTGCTCGACAGCGAGGGCCCGGCGATCGGTGCCGCGGTCTCGCAGGCGACGCTCGCCTCGCTGCCGTACGCGATCGACGAGATCGCCAAGGCCGCCAAGTAGTCCTGGCGAGCAGTCCTGGCACAGCACCACCTGCTCAACCCCCGCGAAAGGCCTCTCTCCCGTGAGCACCGCCGTGTCGTCCGCGCCCGTGACCATCCTGCGCACGGCGACCGGGCGGGAGGCCCTGCGCTGGGTGCGCGACCACTGCCGCACCGCCCCGCTGCTGCCGGTCGCCACCGTGCTGGCGACGGTGGCCGGGGCCGTGCTGCAGGTCGTGCCGGTGTTCCTGCTCGGCACCGTCGTGGACGGGTTCGTCGAGAAGCGCCCGGCGACGATGCTCTGGTCGGTCGGCATCGCCACGGTCGTGGCCGCGCTCGGGGGCGCGGTCATGACGGCGGTGTCGACCTACCTGGTCGGCCGGGTCGGCGCGGACATGCTCGCGAGGCTCCGCGAAGGTGCCGTCCGGGCCGTGCTGGGGATGCCGAGCGCACGAATCGAACAGGTCGGCCGCGGTGACGTGCTGTCCCGCGTGGGCGACGACGTCGCCGTCATCTCCAAGGGTTTCCGCACCGCGATCCCGACGATCTTCTCCGCGGCCGTGCTGGTCGTGATCGCCACGGCCGGCATGTTCGGCCTGGACTGGCGGCTCGGGATCGCCGGCGCGATGGCGTTGCCCGCCTACTGGTGGGCGCTGCGCTGGTACCTGCCGCGCTCGCAACCTCTCTACCGTGCCCGCTCCGAGGCGCAGGCCGACCGCGCGCAGGCGTTGATCAGCGGCCTCGACGGCATCGACACCGTGCGCGCGTACCGGCTGGAAGGCGTGTTCCGCGACCGGGTGACCGCCGAGTCGTGGCGGGTGCGCAACATCGGCATCGAGGTCTTCCGGTTCTTCGGCCGGTTCATCGGCCGGGAGAACCGCGCCGAGTTCATCGGCCTCGGCCTGATCATCGTGGTCGGCTACCTCCTCGTCACCGGCGGGCAGTCGTCGCTGGGCCAGGTGTCCGTGGCCGCGTTGCTGTTCCACCGGTTGTTCAACCCGCTCGGGCTGATCATGGCGTTCTTCGACGAGGCGCAGAAGTCCGGCGCGGGCCTGACCCGGCTGGTCGGCGTGCTGTCCGAGTCCGACGGCGACAAGCTCGTGCGCAGCGCGGCGGCCGTGGACGTGAACGCCGCGCCGCTGCCGGTCTCGGTGCGCGGACTTTCCTTCCAGTACCCCGAATCCGACCACCTGGTGCTGCAGGACGTCGACCTGGAGATCCCCGCCGGCACGTCGCTGGCGCTCGTCGGCGCGACGGGTGCGGGGAAGACGACGCTGGCCGCTCTTGTCGCCGGGACGGGAACTCCGCTGACCGGCTCGGTGCACATCGGCGACACCGACCTCGCGGACGTCGACGAGGCGGGCGCGCGGGCGTTGGTGAGCATCCTGACCCAGGAGGCGCACGTCTTCGCCGGGCCGCTCGCGGAGGACCTCCGCCTGGCCGCTCCTGAGGCGTCGGACGAGGACTTGATGGACGCACTGCGGACCGTGGGGGCCGCGGGGTGGGTCGAGGCGCTGCCCGACGGACTGCGGACCGACGTCGGTGAAGGCGGCGAACGCCTCGACGTGACCAAGGTGGCCCAGATCGCGCTGGCCAGGCTGGTGCTGGGCCGCTCCCCCGTCGTCGTGCTGGACGAGTCGACCGCGGAGGCGGGCAGCCAGGGCGCCGCGCAGCTGGAGAAGGCCGCGCTGGCGGCCTGCCGGGGCCGGACGACGTTGCTGGTCGCCCACCGGCTCACCCAGGCCGTGGCGGCGGACCGGATCGCGGTGCTCGACGCCGGCCAGGTCGTGGAGCAGGGCACCCACGACGAGCTGGTCGCGCGTGACGGGCGTTACGCCAGGCTTTGGGCCGCTTGGCGACTCGGCTCCACAAACACTTAGGTTAGGCTCACCTTCACCGAGATGAGGGGATGGCTGAGTCGTCGATGGAACTGATGGCCGACCGTGACGTACTTCTTTCGACCGCCCGGATTGCCTCCGTTCGGCGCCGTGCCGGTGAGTACCCGCAGCGGACCGTCGCCGTCGCCGCAGCCGTCGCGCTGAACCACTGGGCGAACCCCGGTACTCGGGCCGAGGGCGTGGACCTCACCCCCGCCACCCTCTTCGGCGATCTTCTCGTGTGGGCGGACAAGGGAGAAGACGCCGGAAGGTGGAACGTCACCGAGCGTCCCGGCGGCTGGGTGATCTCGCTGCCGGAGGGCGTGGCGGTCGACGAGGCCCAGCGGGTGCTGGACGACCTGGCCGAGTTCCCCAACCGGGCGATCGGCACGATGACCGCGCAGACCCTCGACGAACGCCTCGCGCAGCTCGCCCGGTGGAACGACAACGACTTCCCGCGCGACCGGCCGAGCATCGTGGAACTGTTCCGCGCGCAGGCCGCCGAACGCCCCGACGCCGTCGCGATCAACGACGGCGACCGCGCGTTCACCTACGGCCAGGTGCTGGCGCACTCCAACCAGCTGGCCCGGCACCTGCTCGACCGCGGTGTGCAGCCGGAACAGGTCGTCGGCATCTCGCTGGACCGCTCGGCCGAGATGGTCGTCGGCCTGCTCGCCGTGCTGCAGGCCGGTGGCGCGTTCGTGCCGCTGGACCCGCAGTGGCCGGCCGCCCGGCGCGAGTCGGTGGTCACCGACGCCCGGGTCGTCCTCCTGCTCGGCTCCGGCCAGGAGGGCGAGCCGGAGGCGGTTCGCGTGTCGCTCGACGACTGGGACTTCTCGGGCTACCCGGCCGACCCCACCGACGTCACGATCCTCGGCCCGCAGCTCGCGTACGTGATGTTCACGTCCGGCTCCACCGGTCGCCCCAAGGGCGCGATGATCCGGCACGAGGCCATCAGCGAGCGGCTGCTGTGGCAGGTGCACCAGATCCTCCACTTCGGACACTCCGACGCGTCGCTGTTCAAGGCGCCGCTGTCGTTCGACATCTCGATCAACGAGATCTTCCTGCCGCTGGTGTGCGGCGGGCGGACCGTCGTGGTGCGCTCCGGCGGCGAGCGCGACCCGCACCACCTGCTGCAGACGATCGACCGGCACCGGGTGACGTTCGTGTACCTGGTGTCGTCGATGCTGGACGTGCTGCTGACCATCGCGGGCGACGGCGAGCTGGACAGCCTGCGGCACGTGTGGTGCGGCGGCGAGGTTCTCACCCCCGAGCTGTACGAGCGGTTCCGCACCCAGCTCGACATCCCGATGTACCACGGCTACGGGCCCGCCGAAGCCACGATCGGCGTCTCGCACGTGATCTACCGCGGCGAGGCCGAGCGGCTGTCCACGTCGATCGGCAAGGCCAACCCGAACACCGACCTGTACGTGCTGGACGACGAGCTGCGGCCGTGCCCGGTCGGCGTAGGAGGCGAGCTCTACCTCGGCGGGTTCCTGCTGGGCCGCGGTTACGTCAACGCGCCGGGGCTGACCGCCTCCCGGTTCGTGGCGAACCCGTTCGGCACCGACGGCTCGCGGCTGTACCGGACCGGTGACCTGGCGCGCTTCGCCGCCGACGGGTCGCTCGACTTCCTCGGTCGCGTCGACAACCAGGTCAAGATCCGCGGCATGCGGCTGGAGCTGGAGGACGTCGAGGTCGCGCTCGCCGAACACCCGCAGGTCCGGCACACGTGCGTCGTGGTGAAGAAGAACTCTGCGGGCGGCAACTACCTCGTCGGGTACGTGATCCCGGCCGTGGAGGGCCTGTCGGCCGACGCGGTGAAGCAGTGGGCGATCGAGCACATGGTCGAGTACATGGTGCCGGCCCACATCGTCGTGATGAGCGAGTTCCCGTTGACCCCCAACGGGAAGCTCGACCGGCGCGCGCTGCCGGACCCCGTGGTCGAGACCGGCCCGGTGACCGCGGCCGCGAACGACGACGAGGCCGTGATCTGCGCGGCGGTGGCGTCGGTGCTGGGGCTCGACGCCGTGGGCGCCGACCAGGACTTCTTCGAGCTCGGCGGCGACAGCATCCTCGCGATCTCACTGCTGAGCGCGCTGCGGGCGCGGGGTGTGTTCGTCACGGCCACCCAGATCTTCGTCAACCGCACGCCGCGCGCGTTGGCCGCCGTCGCCACGCGTGAGGGTGGCGCGGTGGTCGACCACGACGACGTTCCGGTCGGCCCGGTGGCGGGTCTGCCGATCGTGCAGTGGCTCGGCGAGACCACGGACGCGGTCGACGGGTTCGTGCAGTCGGTCGTGCTCAACACCCCGGCTGGGCTGACCGCGTCCGCGCTGACGCAGATCCTCGACGCGGTCGTCGACCGGCACGACATGTTGCGCGCCAAGCTGGTGCGCGGCACGCGGTGGTCGTTCGACATCCCGGAGACCGGTGCGGCGCTGTGGGAGGAGAGCGGCGCCGAGCTGGAGGAGTGCGTGGCCGCGGCGACCGAGGGGCTGAACCCGGACGCCGGGATCATGCTGCGGGCGGTGTGGCGTTCCGCCGCCCGCCAGCTGGTGATCGTGATCCACCACGTCGTCGTCGACGGGGTGTCGTGGCGGATCCTGTTCGACGACCTGGCGCTGGCGTGGCGGCAGGTGTCGTCCGGGGAGCCGGTCGAGCTGCCGCCGGTCGGGACGTCGTTCCGGCGCTGGACGCAGCTGCTGGAGCAGGCGGACTTCTCGGCGGACCTGGAGCACTACCGGCAGCCGCTGCCGGGCGTGGACGCGTTGCTCGGCCGGCGTGAGCTGACCGATGACGACGTTGTTGCCGTTGAGCAGGTCCGGACGGTCACGGTCGGTTCGGCGGCGACCGCCGCGCTGCTGGGTGACGTGCCGGCGTTGTTCCACGCCAAGGTGAACGACGTGCTGCTGACCGGTCTCGCGGTCGCGCTCGCCCGGTGGCGCCGGGACAACGGCCAGGACCAGACGTTCGCGCACGTCGAGCTGGAGGGCCACGGCCGCGAGGGCCGGTTCGTGCCGCTCGACCCGGACCTGTCGCGCACGGTCGGCTGGTTCACGACGCTGTTCCCGGTGGTGGTCGACCCCGGCACGGTCGACGACCTGCCCGCCGCGGTGAAGCGGGTCAAGGAAGACCTCGCTCGGGTGCCGAGCGGCGGTGTCTCCTACGGCGCGCTGAGGTACCTGGGCGACCACGAGCTCGGTGGCCCGCGGCCGCAGGTGCTGTTCAACTACCTCGGCCGGTTCGCCGGTGGCGCGAGCGGTGACTGGCAGCTGGCGGAGAACGCCGGTCAGCTGGGCGAGAAGCGCGATCCGGAGATGCGGCTGCCGCGCGCGTTGGAGTTCAACGCCAGCGCCGAACCGGGTGCGGACGGCGAGCTGGAGCTCGTCACCGTGATCTCGTGGCCTGCCGGGGTGTTCACCGACGCCGACGTGGAGCGGATCGGCGGGTACTTCACCGAGACGTTGGAAGCGCTGGCCGCGTTGACCGAGGGCGGCCACTCCCCCGGCGACTTCGGCCTGCTGCCGCTGAGCCAGGCGGACGTCGACGCGGTGGACAGCCCGGCGTTGCGCGACGTCCTGCCGATGACGCCGTTGCAGGAGGGCCTGTACTTCCACTCGATCTTCGACGACGAGTCGTCGCACCGGTACGTCGAGCAGCAGCTGCTGACGTTGACCGGCGCGGTGGACGCCTCCCGGCTGGAGGCCGCCGCCGCACGGGTGCTGGAGCTGTTCCCGAACCTCGCCGCGCGGTTCGTCGGGCTGCCCGACGGCAGGGTGGTGTCGGTGCTGGAGTCCGGCGTGCGGCCGGAGTTCTCCACTGTGGACGGTCAGGGGATGACCGGCGAGGAGATCGCGGCCTTCGCCGAACGGGACCGGGTGGCCGGGTTCGACCTCGCCCGCGGGCCGTTGATGCGGTTCACGCTGATCCGCACCGCGCCGGGCCGGTACGTGCTGGTGCAGACGGTGCACCACATCATCGCCGACGGCTGGTCGGTGCCACCGATGCTGCGCGCGCTGCTCGCCGAGTACGAGGCGCCGGGGTCGGTGCACGTGCGGGGCAGCTACGCCGACTACGTGCGCTGGCTGGTCACGAGTGACGCGGCCGAGAGCGACCGGGTGTGGGCGGCTGAGCTGGCCGGGCTGCCGGGGCCGTCGTTCGTGGCCGAGGGGCACACGCCGTCCGAGCGGTTCGACGACGTGGTGCTCGACGCCCCCGACGGCCTGGACGAGTCGGTGCGGGCGGCCGGGGTGTCGCTGAGCGTCGCGGTGCACAGCGCGTGGGGTGTGACGCTGGGTGCCTTGCTGGGCCGCACCGATGTCGTGTTCGGGTCCACTGTGTCCGGCCGGGACGCGGACGTGCCGGGGATCGCCGACATGGTCGGGCTGTTCATCAACACCATTCCGGTGCGGACCCGGTGGAGCACCGGGTCGTCTGCTGCTGATCTGCTGGCGTCGGTGCGGGAGCACCAGACCGCGGTGCTGCCGCACCAGCACGTGTCGCTGACCCGGATCGGGCGGCAGGCCGAGCACGGGTCGGCGTTCGACACGCTCGTGGTGTTCGACGTGGCGACCGACGTCACGGCCTTGAGCGGTCCGTTCACGATCGCCGAGGTCGTCAACGAGGGCGCGCCGCACTACCCGCTGACGCTGGTCGTCGAGCGCGGCCACGACGGTTCGTTGCGGTTCAACCTGATCTACGACACGACGGTGGTCCGGTCGGCGGGTGCCGAGCGGTTGCTGCAGGCGTTCGCCGAGACGCTGTCCTCGCTGCTGGCCGGGTCGCTGGTCACGCCGGTGCTGACGCAGGACCGTGCCGCTGCTCCGGTGGGGCCCGCCACGCTGGCCGAGCTGTTCGACGTTGCGGCGCAACGTGATCCGTCGGCGCGCGCGGTGACGATGTGCCACCTCGACGGCAGCTCCGAGGGCTTGACGTACAGGATGCTGGCCGACACCAAGAACCGGCTGGCACGGTCGCTCGTCAACGCGGGCGTCGGTCCGCACGAGCGGGTCGCCGTCGCGATTCCGCGGTCGTTGCCGCAGGTGATCTCGCTGGTGGCGATCGTGTCGGCCGGTGGCGCGTACGTGCCGCTGGACCTCGCCTACCCCGATGAGCGCCTGGAGTACGTGCTCGCCGACTCCGCGCCGCAGGTCGTGCTGGTGGAGCGGGAGCACCGGGAGCGGTTCGAACGCTTGCTGGCCGCTGCCGGTGTCTCCGCGCGGGTCCTCGTCTACGGCGAGGAGGTGCCCGGCGACGGCGCGTTGCCGTCGTTCGACTGGGGCAACCCGGCGTACGTGATCTACACGTCCGGGTCGACCGGCAAGCCCAAGGGCGTCGTCGTGTCGCACCGCAACGTGGTGGCGCTGCTCGCGAACACCCAGCCGGACATGGACTTCGGTCCTTCCGACGTGTGGACGCAGTTCCACTCGTACTCGTTCGACTTCGCGGTCTGGGAGCTGTGGGGCGCGTTGGTCCACGGCGGCGAGCTGCTCGTCCCCGACCACGGCCTGACCCGTTCACCGGTCGACTTCCACCGGCTGGTCCGCGCGCGTGGCGTGACCGTGCTCAACCAGACGCCGTCGGCGTTCTACCAGTTCATCGAGGCGGACCGGCTGTCGGAGCCGCTGCCGGCGTTGCGCCGCGTGATCTTCGGCGGCGAGGCGCTGGACCTGTCCCGGCTGCGCGGCTGGGTCGAGCGGTACGGCACCGAGCGGCCCGAGCTGGTCAACATGTACGGCATCACCGAGACGACCGTGCACGTCACGCACCGGGTGCTGGACGCCGCGGATTTCGCCGCCGGTGACGTGAGTCCGATCGGTGGCCCGATCCCCGGCCTGCGCACGTACCTGCTCGACTCCGCGCTGCGCCCGGTTGCTCCGGGTCAGGTGGGCGCGATCTACGTGGCCGGCGACCAGCTGTCGCTCGGCTACCTCAACCGTCCTGGTTTGACCTCGACCCGGTTCGTCGCCGATCCGTTCGGTGGCGGGCGGATGTACAACACCGGTGACCTGGCGCGGCGAAACCTCGACGGTGAGCTGGAGTTCGTCGGCCGCGCCGACGACCAGGTGCAGCTCAAGGGGTTCCGGATCGAGCTGGGCGAGGTCGAGGCGGCGGTTCGCGCTGTTCCCGGCGTGGTCGACATCGCGGTGACGGTGGCTTCCTCCGCTGACCACCTGGTCGCGCACGTGGTCGGCACGCCTTCTGCCGATGTGGCTGAGTTCTTGAGCTCGAAGCTGCCGGTGCACATGGTGCCGCAGCGGGTGCTGTTGCTGGATGCGCTGCCACTGACGGTGAACGGCAAGCTGGACCGCAAGGCCCTGGAGGAGCGGGCCCAGGCCGAGGACGTCCCGGCGGTCGCTGCCGGGGAGACCCCGGCGCTGGAGTCCCTGGTCGCGATCTTCGCCGACGTCCTGCCGGGTGCTGCCGTGGACGCCGACACCGACTTCTTCGTCGCGGGCGGCGACAGCATCATCGCGATCGGCCTGGTCAACCGCGCCCGCGCCGCGGGCTTCTCCCTCAGCCCTCGCGACCTCTTCCTCCACAAAACCCCCCGCCTCCTCGCTTCCCACGCGGGGACCCCGCATCAGCTCCTGTCGGACGAAAGCTCCCCGCGTGGCGTTGAAACGGCGGTGGACGGGCCGGTCGTGCCGACGCCGATCGTGCTGCGGCAGCGGGAGCTGGGCGGGGAGCTGAAGCGGTTCGCGCAGGCCAGGCAGCTGCAGGTACCGGACGGTGTCGAGCTGGAGGACATCGGCCGGGCGGCCGTCGCCGTCATCGCGGCGCACCCGGCGTTGCGCATGCGCCTGGCCATTGAGCACGGGGTCTGGGCGCTGCACGTCGAACCGCACCGGGACGCCAACATCATGCTCGTGGACGGGGACGACCCGGCGGAGGGAGTCCGCCAGGCGGTCATGTGGCTGAAGCCCGAGGCCGGCGACATGGTCCAGTTCGCGTGGCTGGAGTCCACCCGAACCCTCGTCGTCGCCGTCCACCACCTGGCCGTGGACGCGGTCTCCTGGATGATCCTCCTCGACGACATCAACGCAGCCCTCCGCGGCGAGGACCTGGCTCCGGCCACCACGCCGTTCGCCACCTACGCGGCCGAGCTCACCCTGACCGCCCAGGCGAACACCGACCTCCCCCGCTGGATCGACGCGCTCGACGCCCCGCCGCTCACCTCGCAGGTCGGCGACGTCCGCGAGGTGACCGTCAACCTCGCCGCCGACATCACCGGCCGCGTCGTCCACACCGCCCCGACCGCACTCGGCCTGGGCCTGACCGAACTGCTGGCCGGTGCCCTGCGCACCGCCCTCACCGAGATCCAAGGCACCCCCACGGACCTCACCATCGAGCTCGAACGCCACGGTCGCGTGCCGGTCCGCGAGCACCACGACTACACGCGCACGGTCGGCTGGTTCACCTCGATCGCGCCCGTCAAGCTGAGCGCGCACACCGACCCCGTCGAGGCCGCACGCGAGCTGACGAACATGCAGCCCGACGAGCAGCAGCACGTGCAGTACGGCCAACACCGGTACCTCAACCCGCAGACCGCGCCCGTGCTCGCCGCGTTGCCCCGCCCGCAAGTGCTGTTCAACTACCTCGGGCGCGGCAGCGAGTCGCAGGCCCTGCACGTCGACGCGGGCCGGCAGCCCAGCCCGTACGCGGTCGAGGTCAACACCTGGGTCGACACCACGACGGGCAGTCTGCGGGCCACGTTCGCGCTGTCCCAGGACGTGTCGGACGAGATCGCGGCACGCTGGCTGCTCGCGCTCGAACGGATCGCGGACGCCTCGACCACCGCTCGCCGGACCGCGCCGGTGTCGCCGTTGCAGCGCGGGCTGTACTTCCAGGCCGAGCTCGCCCAGAGCGCCGGGCACTACGTCGCGCAGAGCTGCTTCACGTTCCGGCACCGCCTCGACTCCGGCGCGCTGCAGAAGGCGATGGCGCACGTCATCGCCAAGCACCCGGTGGTGGGCGCCGGGTTCGAGGACGAGGACGGCGAACCCGTGCAGGTCCTCGCACCGGGCCGCCAGGTCGAGGTCCGCACGGTCGACGTGCTCAACCAGGACGCCGTGGAGTCGTTGCGCACGGAGGACCGCGGCACCGGCTTCGACCTCGAGAACCCGCCGCTGGTCCGGCTGACCGTGCTGCGGCTGCCGGACGGCAGGGACGCGTTGCTGTTCAGCTACCACCTGCTGCTGTGGGACGGCTGGTCGCGCGAGATCGTGTTGCGCGACCTGTTCGACGCTTACCGGGCGTTCGTGCACAACGAACCGGTCGACTCCTCCCCCGCCACGCCGAGCTTCGAGAGCTACACCCGTGCGCTCCAGGCGAAGGACGCGCAGGCGGCGCACCGGTTCTGGGCCGGCTACCTCGCCGACCTGCCCGGCGCCACGCTGCTGAGCGACGGGTCCACTTCGGACTCGCTGCCCACGAAGATCGTGCGGACGCTGGACGTCGAGACCTCGGAACGCGTCCGGGACGCGGCCCGCAGGCACGGCGTGACGCTCAACAGCGTCGTCACCGGCGCGCTGGGACTGCTGCTCGGCAGCGAGACCGGCCGCGGCGACGCGGTGTTCGGCGTGACCGTGTCCGGCCGCGAAGAAGAAGGCACCGACGGGATCGTCGGCGTGCTGCTCAACACCGTGCCGATGCGGGTGTCCGCGCAACCGCACGACACGGCCGCCACCTTCCTGCGGAACGTCCAGTCCCGCCGGGTCGACGCCATGGACCACGAACACGTCGGGCTCGGTGAGATCCAGCGCGCCAGCGGCCAGGACCAGCTGTTCGACAACCTGTTCGTGCTGCAGAACTTCCTGGACGACAGCACGTTCGACGAGTTCAACAGGACGAACGGCATCATCGAGCACGAGTCGGAGGACTCGACGCACTACCCGTTCACCTGGGTCGTGACGCCGGGCAGGCAGCTCACCGTGAAGCTGGAGTACCGGCCGGAGGTCACCGATCCCGCGCGGGCACAGCGGTTGTTCGACGAGTACCTGCGGATCATCGACGAGCTGGCCCAGGCGGACGGCCCGGTCGGTGCGGTCCGCGGCACCGGTCCGCAGCCGGAGCTGCAGCCCGCCAACGACTTCGGCAACCAGACCGTCGTCGACCTGTTCGACGTCGCGGCCGACCGCAACCCGGACCGGATCGCGTTGGTCTCGCACGGGAACAAGATGACGTTCGCCGAACTGCGGGACCGCAGCCGTCACCTCGCAGGCGTGCTCTCCCAGCGGGGCATCGGCGTCGAGACGTCGGTCGCCATCGCGGTGCCGAGGTCACTGGACTGGGTCGTCGCGCTGTTCGGTATCCTGCGCTGCGGCGCGGCCTACGTGCCGCTGGAGCTGGACCACCCGGACGAGCGGATCGCCGCGATCGTCGAGGACGCGCAGCCGGCGTTGATCATCACGACCAGCGCGGTCGCACCACGGCTGAACGGCAACCTGTTCACGCTCGACGAGCCGTGGCCCGCCGCCGAACCGGTCATCACGTTCGCGCCGGACGACCCCGACCGGCTCAAGCACGCGGCCTACACGATCTACACCTCGGGGTCGACCGGCAAGCCCAAGGGCGTGGTCACCGAGTACGCGGGCCTGACCAACATGCTCGTCAACCACCAGCGGCGAATCTTCGAGCCGGTGCTGGCCGAGCACGGGCACCGGATGTTCCGGATCGCGCACACCGTGTCGTTCGCGTTCGACATGTCGTGGGAGGAGCTGCTCTGGCTCGCCGACGGCCACGAGGTGCACATCTGCGACGAGGAGCTGCGCCGCGACGCGACCGGGCTGGTGGAGTACTGCCTGGAGCACGAGGTCGACGTCATCAACGTGACGCCCACCTACGCGCAGCAGCTGGTGGCCGAGGGGCTGCTGAACGGTGAGCACCACAAGCCCGCGCTGGTGCTGCTCGGTGGTGAGGCCGTGACGCCGACGTTGTGGCAGCTGCTCGCGGACACCCCCGGCACGGTCGGCTACAACCTCTACGGGCCCACCGAGTACACGATCAACACCCTCGGCGTCGGCACGTTCGACTGCGTCGACCCGGTGGTCGGCGTGGCGATCGACAACACCGACGTCTACGTGCTCGACCCGTGGCTGCGGCACGTCCCGGACGGTGTCGCCGGTGAGCTGTACGTGTCGGGTGTCGGCATCGCGCGCGGCTACCTCGGCCAGCCGGGGCAGTCGGCGGAACGGTTCGTGGCCTGTCCGTGGGTGCCGGGTGAGCGCATGTACCGCACCGGCGACCTGGTGATCCGGCGCCCCGACGGCAACCTGCTCTACCTGGGCCGCACCGACAAGCAGGTCAAGATCCGCGGTCACCGCGTCGAGCTCGGCGAGGTCGAGGCCCGGTTCGCCGCGCACCCGGACGTCCGGTTCGTCGCCGCCGTCGCGCAGTCGGACCCCCAGGTCGACGGGGCGTACCGGCTGGCGGCCTACCTCGTGCTCACCGACGGCGCGGACATCCCGTCGGTCGCGGCGGCGGTCGGTGCCGGTCTGCCGGACTACCTGCGGCCGTCGCACTACGCCCAGGTCGACGCGATCCCGTTGACGGTGAACGGCAAGGCCGACACGTCGGCCTTGCCCGAAGCGCGGCCGCTCGGCACGCTGATGACCAAGGTCGAGCAGCGCGAGCTGACCGAGACCGAGACCCTGGTCAGGGAGATGTTCGCCGAGGCGCTCGACCTCGACGAGGACGAGGTGGGCATGGCGAGCGGCTTCACCGACCTGGGCGGGCACTCGATGCTCGCGGTGCGGCTGGCCGGTTTGCTCCGCCGCGAGTTCGGCCCGATCATCACCATCCGCGACCTGCTCGCCCTCTCCACCCCCGAAGCGATTGCGCAGCACCTTGACGAACACTGAGACCACTCCCGACGTCCGCACCGGCAAGGAGATCCTGCGGATCGCCGTGCGCCGCAACCGGAGCGCGATGGCCGGCGGCACCCTGCTGATGGGGTCCTACCAGGCGGCCGAGACAGCTGTGCCGATCCTGCTCGGCGCGATCGTCGAGTTCGCGTTGCGCGGTGGGCAGCTCAGCTCGCTGGGTCTCGCGCTGCTCGGGCTGGGGCTCGTGATGGCGACGGTGTCGTACTCGTGGCGCTTCGGCATGCGGATCTTGCAGAAGGCGAACACGACCGAGGCGCACCGGTGGCGGGTCGCGGTGGCCGACCGCGGCCTGCAGCCGGTGGCGCGCGACGTCGAGCTGAAGTCCGGCGAGGTGCTGACCGTCGCCACCGAGGACGCCGACCAGACCGCGGACATCATCGAGGTGGTGCCGCTGCTGATCGCCTCGCTGGTGTCGATCACGATCGCGGGCGTGGTGCTCGCGGTGATCAGCGTGCCGCTGGGCGTGACGGTGTTCGCGGGCACGGCGGCGATCCTGACCGTGCTGAGCTTCATGTCGCGGCGGATCGGCGCGAGCACGCAGGTGCAGCAGGCGAAGGTGGCGCGGGCCGGCGCGAAGGTGTCGGACCTGATCGCCGGTCTGCGGCCGCTGCACGGGTTCGGCGGCTCGTACCAGGCGTTCCAGGCCTACCGGCGGGTGTCGGACGAGGCCAGGAAGCAGTCGGTCGTGGTCGCGCGGGTCAACGGCGTCTACGCGGGCACGGCGCTGGCGCTGAACTCGTTGCTGGCGGCGGCGGTCACGCTGTGGGCGGGCTGGCTCACGTTCGACGGGCAGATCTCGATCGGGCAGCTGGTGACGGCGGTCGGCCTGGCGCAGTTCCTGATCGAGCCGCTGAAGCTGTTCTCCGAGATGCCGAAGTACGTGATGATCGCGCGTGCCTCGGCGGACCGGATGGCGCTGGTGCTCGCCGCGCCGCCGCGGATGACGCCCGGTGTCGAGGAACCCGGCCCGGACGGTGGCCTGGAGGTCGAGGCGGTGCGGCACGGGTCGCTGCGCGGGGTGTCGTTCTCCGTGCAGCCCGGCGAGCTCGTCGCCGTGGCGGCATATCAGCCGCAGGCGGCGGCCGACCTGGCCGCCGTGCTGTCGGTCGACGTGCCGCCCGCGACGTACTCGGGTGTGGTGCGGGTCGGCGAGCGGGAGCTCGCGAGGCTGACGGTCGACAGCGTCCGCAAGCACCTGCTGGTGAACCCCGCGCACCACGAGGTGTTCGCGGGAACGTTGCGGGACAACGTTGATCCGTCCGGAACGTCCACACTGGTCGATGAGGCGGTGAACGCGGCGATGCTCACCGACGTCGTGGCCCTGCACGCCGAGGGCCTCGACTACGCGGTGCGGGACCGGGGCGCGAACCTGTCCGGCGGTCAGCGGCAGCGGTTGTCACTGGCCCGCGCGCTGGCCGCGGACCCGGAGATCCTGGTGCTGCACGACCCGACCACCGCAGTGGACGCGGTGACCGAGCTCCTGATCGCCCGCAACGTCGCCTCGTTGCGCCGCGGCCGCACCACCGTCGTGATCACCAGCAGCCCGGCGCTGCTGGACGTGGCGGACCGGGTGGTCGTGCTCGACGGCGGCCTGGTCACGAGCCAGGGCACGCACCGCGAACTGCTCGGCCGGGACGCCGAGTACCAGCTCGCGGTGGCGCGCTGACCTTGTTTCAGGGCAGGCTATCCTCACTTCCCATGGCACGCTTCGCCGAGTACGGGCTCACCGCGACCCCCGGCACCCCGGAGTTCTGGGACTCCGTGACAGGACCGGTGTCCGTTCCCGTGGACGGCGGCTACCGGACGTTGTTCCTCTGGCGCGGCGCGGAGGCGTCGCTGCGGTTCGAGTCGTGGTCGGACCCGGTGTCGTTACGACGCTTCGAGGACAGCGACTGCTGGTACGCCGAGGTCGCGATGCCGCACCGGCTGCGCGTGACGTACCACTTCTTCGACGGCGCCGAGTACGACGGCGAGCACGCGGACCCGTTCAACGCTTTCGGTGCCGGTCCGAACCGCTCGATCGCCGCGACGCCTGATGCCGACCCGCAGCCGCACTGGCCGGCCGTGGGACCGGACGAGGTGCTGGACGTGCCGTCGACCCGGTTCCGGTGGAACGGCGTGCTGGGCCGCAAGACCGTGCGCGTGCATCGCGGCGGTGAGCCGGTCGTGCTGTTGTTGGACGGCGACGACTGGATGTACGTGCACCCGGCGGTGGCGGCGTTCGAGTCTGCGGTGCAGGCGGGCGAAATGCCTTCTGCGACTTTGGTTTTCCTGCCCACGCCCCGTGACCGCGACGCCGAGTACACGGGTGCGGCGCTGTGGCCGGCGGTCCGGGACGAGCTGCTGCCGTTGCTCGCCGAGAACGGCGTGACCGTGGACCTGCGGCGGTTCGTGGTCGCCGGGCAGAGCCTGGGCGGGTTGAGCGCTTTCCGGGCCGCGCTGGACTTCCCGGAGCTGGTGACGCGGGTGGCGTGCCAGTCGGGGTCGTTCTGGTGGACCCCGGCACTGCCGGACCAGGGCTTCTCGCTGAACGGCCCGGCCGGCGGCGACACGGCGGAACGGCTGCGGGACGCGGAGCTGTCCGGGCTGCGGGTGGCGTTCGACGTCGGCGAGCACGAGCCGCGCATGCACCGGCACTGCGAGGTGGTGGAGGACCTGGCGGAGAAGGCGGGTGCGACCGTCCGGACCCACCGCTCCCCCGCCGGGCACGACCGCGCGGGCTGGCGGCAGGCACTCGTGCGAGATGTGGCCTGGCTGCTGACCGAACGGTGACGGGCGGAGGACGTCATCGCGCGTGCCGCGGCCGCCGGTGCGACGGCGGTGTCCGAGGTCGTGACCCACGAGATGCCGTGGGGCGCGCACACCGGCAGCAGGGGTTCACGGCTCCGTTCGGGCACAAGTGGTCCGTGGGCGACCGAACGCCGTTGCACCCCTTCCCCGGCTGATCCACGCGCCTCGTCAGGTCAGGAGCGTCTTCGCCACCAGGAACGTCTCCGCCGGTGCTCCTCGGCCTCTGCTGCCCGCGTGATCTCGCGGAAGATGGCGCGCAACGCTGTGGCGGACTCGGGAACGCCCGCCATCTGGGCCTGGGTGAAGAGCTGGACCGCGGTCTCCAGGTCTCCCCGGTGGAAGGTGGCCATCCCGAGGTTGTGGGTCACTTCCGGATCGCCGGCTTCGTGACCGGGCACCAACACCGCCACCGCCTCGTCGTACCTCCGCTGCTCCATCAGGATCGAGCTGAGCAGCAGTGCGGGTTCGCTGTCGTACCGGACGCCGAGCGCCCTCCTCGCCCACCGCTCGGCCCCGGCCTCGTCCCCGCGCTGGTGCTGGACCTTGGCGAGGTACGTCGCAGCCTCGGCCTCGTGCGCGCTCAGGCTGTCCAGCAGCACGGATTCGGCCTCGTCCAGCGCGCTCTTGTCGAGGAGCACCACCCCCAGGGCCAACCGGGCTCCGCGGCTGCCCGCGGACGTGGCCTTCCGCAGCCAGTGCTCCGCCTCCTCGAGCTCGTCCCGTTGGTAGTGCAGGCTGCCGAGCAGGGTGGCCGCTTCGGGGGACCCGGACTCGGCACCCGCTCGCAGGAACGGCTCGGCCGCATCCCACTCACCGCGGTGGAAGTGGAGCTTTCCGAGGTGGTCGGCGGCGGCCAGGACCCCTCGCTCCCACGCCGTGCGCAGCCAGTGCTCGGCATCGGCCTCGTCGCCGGTCACGAGGAAGGACTCGCCGATGAGGAGCGCGGCCTGCTCGTGGCCGCGCTCGTGAGCGCGGAGCAGCCAGCGACGAGCGCGCTGGTGGTCGCCGTCGTTCGCCAGGTCGGAGGCGAGTCTGGTCGCCAGCCGGCCTTCCACGAGATCGGCGACGTCCTCCAGCAGGTCCGCGCCGGCACCGACCTCGCCGCGCAGGAGGTGCAGGATGCCGAGGTTGATCCCGGCTTGGCGGATTCCGGCTGCGAGCGCCGTTTCCAACCACCCGCGGGCCTCATCGGCTCGCGACGACGCGAGCAGCACTGCTCCGAGGTCGGCGGCTGCCGGCGGATGTCCCGCTTCGGCAGCGCGTCGCAGGAACGTCTCCGCCTGCTCCAGATCGTCCTCCTCCCGGTGGTAGCGCCCCATCGCGTAGTCCCACTCGGCGGTGCCGGGCTCCGCCTGTTGCAGGGCGAGGATCACGTCGTCGAACCCGGCGTACGCGAACTGGTCGCGTGCCACCGTCATCAGCCTGCGGAAGGCGCGCCGTGCTCCCTTCCCCGGTTCCACCACGTAGAAGCCACCCGACCCGTGCACGCCGTCCAGGCGGGCAAGCCCGCGCACGACGTGATCCATCCGGTTGTGGCCGGACGCCTGCAGGATGACCGCCATCAGGTCGGAGTCGTCCACATGGGAAAGCGCGGCGTCCCACACCTCCGCCGGGATCGCCGGTGCGGCACCGTTCCTGGCGACCGAGTCGACGAGGTAGTCGAACGGGCGGTACCGCTCCTCGGTCTCCCGCACCAGCAGGCTCGTCGCGCCGTACTCGAGCGTCGTCGCCCACGTCAGCGCCTCATCGACCTCCTCGGGGTGCAGTTGCGCGCCGCCCCGGGAGCGGAGGTGCACCTCGTGCAGGCCGACCAGCACGTCGAGGGGCACACCGGTCGTCATCCCCGCCCTGAACAGGTCGATCGCCGCGGCCACCAGAGCTGATCCCCGTGGTGCCACTCCCGGCGACCACCCGTCGCGCCACTTCTGCACCAGCTGCGGCCCGGCGGCGATGTACTCGGCGACGCCGTACCGGTCGCCGTGCGCCGCGGCCTGCTGCAACCGCGGGTCGTCCAGTTCCGCGGCGTCGCGCAGTTCCCGCTCCGACCACCTGCGGTCCACCGGCACCTTCGCGAACAGTTCCAGCACCTTCGCCGCGGGCACCAGGCCGCGCCAGCGATCCGGGTCCCGCACCGCTTCGCGCTCCAGGTCGGTGGTGTAGAGCGTGTGGTGCGACGCCCGATCGTGGCGATGACGACCACTGTGCCGGTCAGCTCGGCGACCGACCGCGCGGTGAGCACTCCGGCTCCCAGGTAGCGGTGCAGGTCGTCCAGCCACAAGACGTGTGGTGTCCGCGTTCCCGTCAGGCCGGCGAGCTCCGTCGCCAGCTCGGCCGCGTCGGCGGGGGCGACGAGGACGTGGCCGGGCAGTTCCACCCGCATGGCCTCGTACGCGGTGCGGGACTTCCCCGCGGTGGAGTCGCCGACCAGAAGCACGTGCCTGCCTTCCCGGAGCGCGGTGCGGACAGATGCGTCCACGTGGCGTGGCACGTACGGCGGGACCAGGCCGCCGGGGTGCTCCATCGCCGCGTGCACTCCCAGCGCGACGGGGTCCCGGCACTCCGCGACCGTCCGCACCTGACGCCCGGTGCACTCGCCCAACCGGGGGAAGTCGCGGACCAACCTGTCGGCCAGGGCGGCCATGTCCTGCCCCTGGCTCTGGTTCCCCACCTTGAAGGCCTGCAGTCGCGGCAGCTCCGACAGCTCCTCGGGAAGCCGCTCCGGCACGATCCTGGCCTCGCCGAACAGCACAGGCACCACGGGGACACCGTGCTCGAACGCGATGAGGATCTCCTTGCGCACCCAGTCCTGGGGATCGTGGACCAAGCGCCCGCCGAGCTCGTCGTCCAGCCACCGCTCACCGACGACGACGAGCAGAACGGCACTGCGCCTGACCCGTTCTTCCAGCACGGCGGGAAACTCCCGGCCGAGCGGAATGGACTCGTAGTCGAGGAAGATCGACTCCGGACCGAACCTCGTGGACAGTGCCGCGTGCAGAAACCCGGCCGCGGAGGGGTTGTCACCGCTCCGGTAGTTGATGAACACCAGGGTTTCGGCGTCGTCCTCGCGGCCTCTCGCGACATCCATGAGCACGAGCGTAGGTTCGGGCCCGAACCGAGTACACGCGCTTCACCCGTCCGTCAGAGGTCGTGCGCGTTCACGGACTGTTCATCTCACGATTGCGACCACTCCCGGCGGGACGACGTCGTAGTGACGAAAGATCTGTTCTCCGGCAGATGGTTCGCAAGAGGTGGACATTGAAGAGAACGCTCGGCATCGGCCTGGCGGTCGTGCTCCTGGTGGGCGTGGCGGCCGCGATCTACTTCGGCCAGGGCGGCGGCGGGTCCGCCCAGCTGACGACGGTGCGCGGCGTGATCGGTTCGGAGAAGCTCGCCTTCTTCGCCGATCAGCGGGTCAAGGACGTCTTCGCGAAGCACGGGCTCAAGGTCGAGGTGGATCCGGCCGGGTCACGGCAGATCGCCACGGCCACGGAGCTCGACCAGTACGACTTCGCCTTCCCGTCGAGTGCGCCGGCGGCCGAGAAGATCCAGCGGGACCGCAAGGCCGCGCGCACGTACGCGCCGTTCTCGTCGCCGATGGTGGTGGCGACGTTCGACCCGGTCGTCGAACTGCTGACCAAGGCCGGTGTGGTGAAGCAGGGGCCGGGCTACCAGACCTTCGACGTGCAGGCGTACCTGGACCTCGCGGCCAAGGGGACGCGGTGGGACCAGCTGCCGGGCAACACGGCTTATCCGGCGCGCAAGAACCTGCTGGTCACGACGACCGACCCGCGTGACTCGAACTCCGCGGCGATGTTCCTGGCGATCACGTCGTTCGTCGCGAACGGCGGGGTGGTGAGCTCGCCCGAGGCCGAGGCGAAGGTGCTGCCGGCGGTGTCGAAGCTGTTCCTGGACCAGGGGTACACGCAGTCGAGCACCGAGGGGCCGTTCGAGGACTACCTGTCGGCGGGGATGGGCAAGACGCCGCTGGTGCTGGCCTACGAGGCGCAGTTCGTGGACCGGGTGGTGCGCGGGGACTCGACGGTCCGGCCGGACATGAAGCTGCTCTACCCGGCGCCGACCGTGCTGTCCAAGCACACGCTGGTGCCGTTGAAGGACAACGGTGACCGGGTCGGGCAGCTGCTGCAGACCGACGCCGAGCTGGGGAAGCTCGCGGCGACGTTCGGGTTCCGGACGGCCGATCCGCGGCACTTCAACGAGGTCGTCAAGGAGAAGGGCCTGACGGTGCCGCAGGACGTCGTGGACGTCGTCGAGCCGCCCGCGCACGAGACGCTGGAGCGGATGCTCGAAGCGATCGCGAAGCAGTACTGACATGACGGACTTCGTGCTCACTCCCCCGGACCCCGTCGAGCCGGTCCCGGTCGAGCGGGCGGCCGGGCTCATCCCCGTCGCCGACGACACCCGCACCGAGCTGTCAGCGCAGGCCCAGGCGTTCATCGACGCCTTGAACGCCGTTGACCCGCAGTCGCCGGACTTCAGCCGGATCGTGGATGAGGCACTCGTGCTCGGCGAGGCGGAGATGCGGGTGGCCGCGCAGGTCGCCGGCCGGATGCTCGACCGCACGCTGGCCTCGGTGCAGTCGCCGAACACCACGCAGGTGTCGACGAGCCTGACCGAGCTGCGCCGGTCGGTGCGCGAGCTCGACCCGCAGGACCTGTCGAAGCTGACCGGCCGCAAGGTCCTCGGGTTCCTCCCCGGTGGCAACGCCGCGAAGGGCCTGCTGGCGCGGTTGCGGGCGGCCGACGAGCCGGTCAACCGGATCGTGCTGAAGCTGCGGTCCGGGCAGGACGCGCTCAAACGGGACAACGCGGCCATCAAGGGCGAGCGGCAGCGGTTGTGGGACCTGATGACCAAGCTGTCGCAGGACGCCGCGCTCGCCGGTGAGATGGACGAGGCGGTCGAACGGCAGGTGCAGATCCTCGACCTGTCGGATCCGGGACGGGCCAACGCGTTGCGCGCCGACGTGCTGTTCGGGCTGAGGCAACGGCACCAGGACCTGCTGACCCAGCTCGCCGTCTGCGCGCAGGGGTACCTGGCGCTCGACGTCGTGCGCCGCAACAACGACGAGCTGATCAAGGGCATCGAACGGGCGGTCGGCACGACCGTCACGGCGCTGCGCATCGGGGTCGCGGTCGCCGCGGCGCTCGCCGGGCAGCGCGAGGTGATCGACCAGGTCGACGCCGTGCGCGGGCTGACCGACTCGATCCTGAAGTCCAACGCGGCGCTGATGTCGTCGCAGGGTCAGGACATCCAGCGCATCGCCGCCACTCCCGCCGTCGGCGTCGAGGCCGTGCGGACCTCGTTCGACCAGATCTACGCGGCGATCGACGCGATCGACACCTTCAAGGCCCGCGCGGCCGACTCGATGGCCGGCACCGTGCAGGCGCTGGACTTCGAGATCCGGCGCGCCCACGACCACCTGAGCCGCGTGCGCGGTGCAGAGGAGCAAGCATGATCCGCCGCCTCATCCCGGCAGTCGCCGCCGTGGCGCTGCTCGCGGGGTGTTCCGACGACCCCGACCCGATCAGACCTGTCGGCGAGGCCGAGGCCGGCGTCCTGCGCGTGCTCGCCGGCAGCGAGCTCGCCGACCTGCAGCCGATCTTGGACGAGGCCGCCAAGGCCACCGGTGTCACGGTGAAGCTCAGCTTCACCGGCACGATCGAGGGTGCCGAGAAGGTCGCGTCCGGCACCGCCGAACAGGGGTTCGACGCGGTGTGGTTCTCGTCCAACCGCTACCTCGAACTCGTGCCGGAGGCCCAGAAACGCCTTGGCACGGCCACGAAGGTGATGGGCTCCCCCGTCGTGCTCGGGCTGCCCGCCGCGAAGGTGCGGGAGCTGGGCTGGGACGGCAAGCAGGTCGGCTGGGCGGAGATCGCCGCGGCGGCCGGGCAGAAGAAGTTCTCCTACGGCATGACCGACCCGTCGGCCTCGAACTCCGGCTTCTCCGCGCTCGTCGGGGTGGCGGCGGCGTTGTCCGGCTCGGGTTCCGCGCTGGACGCCGCGAAGATCTCCGCGGTCTCCCCGCAGCTCAAGGAGTTCTTCTCGGCGCAGACGATGTCGGCCGGGTCGTCCGGCTGGCTGTCGGAGGCGTACGCGCGGCGGGCGAAGGGCGAGGACCCCGGCACCAAAGTGGACGGTCTGATCAACTACGAGTCGGTGTTGTTGTCGCTCAACGCTTCCACGCCGCAGCCGTTGACGTTGATCTACCCGAACGACGGCGTGGTCACCGCCGACTACCCGCTGACCCTGCTGACGAGCGCGACCTCGGACGCCCGTGAGGCGCACCAGAAGCTGTCGGACCACTTGAAGTCGGCCGACGTCCAGCGCAAGATCATGGACTCCACGCACCGGCGACCGGTCGTGCCGCAGGTGCCGCTCGACCGGAAGTTCGCGGTGCGCGACCTGGTGGAGCTGCCCTTCCCCGGCAGCCAGTCCGCTGTGGACGGTCTGGTCACCACGTACTTCGACCAGCTGCGCCGCCCGTCCCGCACGCTGTACGTGCTCGACACGTCCGGCTCGATGGAGGGTGACCCGATCGAGGGCCTGCGCGAGGCCGTCGTCGGTCTCACCGGCGCCGACTCCTCGCTGGCCGGCAAGTTCAACCGCTTCCACGGCCGCGAGCAGGTGACGCTGCTGCCGTTCAACAGCGGCCCCCGCTCCCCGCAGAAGTACGAGGTGCCGCAGGACAACGCGCGCCCGGTGCTCGACCAGATCGGCAGCTCGGCGAAGGCGTTGAACGCAAGCGGCGGCACCGCGATCTACAGCAGCCTGCGCAGCGGGTACGACGTGCTGCGCGAACAGATCAACGCCGACCCCGACCGCTTCACCTCGATCGTGCTGATGACCGACGGCGAGAACACCGGTTCCGAGGACGTCGAGGACTTCTCGGTGTTCCACGCGACCCTGCCGCAGAACCTGAAGGGCATCCCGGTCTTCCCGGTGCTGTTCGGAGAGAGCGCCACCTCCGAGATGGAACGGGTGGCGAAGATGAGCGGCGGCAAGGTGTTCGACGCCCGCAGCCGCTCGCTCTCGGCCGCCTTCAAGGAGATCCGTGGCTACCAGTAACCCGGTCCTGCGCTACCTCGCCTCCTGGAAGAACCTCGCCGGGTGCGCCGGCGGCCTGCTGGGCCTGGTCCTGCACTTCGCCGGCCTCGCGGGCTCGTACTGGGTGCTCGTGGTCGCCGGACTCTACGGCGTCGGCGCGCTGGCCGCACCGCCCGAGAAGGTCGTGCTGGTCACCGATCCCGAGGAGGAGGCCGGGCAGCTGCGGTCCGAACTGGACGCGCTGGTCCTGCGCGTGCACGGCTTCGGCGGCCGGGTTCCGGCGGAGGTCGCCCCGAAGCTGGGCGAGATCGCGGAGGTGTTGCGCGGCATGCTCGACCGGCCGCGGGAGCTGCGCGGTGACCCGGACGCGTTGCACGCCGTGACCCGGTTGATCGGGACGGACCTGCCGTTGTCGGTGCAGTCGTACCTGAACCTGCCGTGGTGGTACGCCGCCGCGCGCGGGTCGGGGACGGAGCTGGTGCGGCAGCTGGAACTGCTGCAGACCGATGCGGTGCGGGTGGCGGAGCGGTTCCACGCGGCGGACGCGCAACGGCAGGCGGACCACGGCCGGTACCTGGAGGACCGCGGCGAGTGAGCCCGGAAGGCCGCCCAACCGGGAACGCCACCCGGCCGCGAGCCCGTCGGCGCGCAGTTCGGCGAGCAGCCGCTCGCACAGCTGTTGCCAGACTCCCGCCCGTGCCGCTCGGTCAACCGCCGCCAACAGGTTGAGCCCGAGGCACCGAACAAGGCGGTGGACAGCCGGTTCCAGCCGAGCTCACAGCTCGTCGGTCAAGACCTCCTCACGCACGCCGGGATCTTGGAACGCCCTGCGCCGCAGGCAAATCCGACACGCCAGCTCATTTTGAACTGATCACTGAGCCGAGTAGCCCAGCGCCGCCGACAGGTCCCGCGCCGCCCCCGACACGATCCGCCCCAGCTTGTCCAGCTGCGCCCCGATCCGCTCCTTCGGCGCCGACACGTTCAACGCCGCCACGATCCGCGACGTGAAGTCGTACACCGGCGCCGAAGCCGCGACCACGCCGCGTTCCAGCTCCTCGTCCGACGTCGCGTAGCCCCGCTCCCGGACGCGCTTCAGCTCCGCCACCAACGAGTCCAGGTCGCTGATCGCGTTCGGGCGCGGTGACGGGCGTTCCAGCACCGCGAACGTCGAGTCGGCGCGCTCCCCCGCCTCCAGCACCGCCTCGTCGTGGCCGTGCTCGGCGTACCAGACCGACAGCGACTCCGCGTCCCAGTCGCTGATCAACGCGCGCCCCGACGGCGTGCGCCAGGCGGCGGTCGTCACGCCCTCCCACCCGGTGGTGTGGAAGCGGTTCGGGCTCAGCTCGCTCATCAGCGTCAGCACGTTCCCGCCGCGCAGCACGCACAGGTGCGCCGTCTCGCGTGTCACCTGTGCGAGGTGCTTCAGGTGTCCACGCGCGTTCCACGCCAGCGCGCCCTCCGACGTGCGCGCCGCCAACGCGTACAGCCGTGACCCCAGCCGGTAGCTCAGGGACTCCGGGTCGCGGTCGACCAGGCCGCTGTCCGCCAGCGTCGCGAGCGTGCGGGACACCACCGTCTTGTCCCGGCCGACCAGTGCCGCGATCCGGACCACGCCGAGGCCGCCCGCCTGCACCGCCTCCGGCCGGCCGAGCACCTCCAGCACCTCGATGTCCCGGGCCAGACCGGCTGAGTTGCGACGTGAAGATCCAGGCATGGCACGGCACTCTACGAGGCGTGTTGCCATATGGCCAACACCTGTTGTGCACAAGACAACCGAAAATCTACCGTTCCCGGCCATCGGCACCGTCGCCGAAAGGAGGGCGCACCCCGTGACCGGAACGTTCGACGACTTCCTGGCCCGCCGCTGGGAAGACCTCGTCACCCTGACGCTGCAACACCTCGCCGTCGTGGCTCTGTCCCTGGCACTGGCCACCGTGCTCGGCGTGCTGGTCGGGCTGCTGGTGTGGGACCGCGACATCCCCCGTGCCACGGCGCTGACCGCGGCGGGCATCGCCATCACGATCCCGTCGCTGGCGCTGCTGGCCCTGCTCAGCCCGGTGCTCGGGCTCGGGTGGGCACCCACGGTGGTGTCGCTGGTCTTCTACTCGCTGCTGCCGATCGTGCGGAACACCGTGGTCGGCCTCAGGGAGGTCCCGCACCACATCGTCGAGTCCGCCAGGGGCATGGGGATGACGCCAATGAAGACCCTGCTGAGCATCCAGCTGCCGCTCGCGTGGCCGGTGATCGTGACCGGCATCCGGGTGGCCGCGCAGCTGACCGTCGGCATCGCGGCGATCGCTGCCTACGTCGCGGGGCCGGGGCTCGGGCTCTACATCTTCCGCGGCCTGTCGTCGCTCGGTTCGGTCAACGCGCTCAACTTCGCGCTCTCCGGCACGCTCTGCGTCGTGCTGCTGGCACTGCTGATCGACGGTGCCTTCGTCCTGATCGCCCGCTACAGCACCTCGAGGGGTCTCCGTGTCTGAGCCTGGAGTCGGCATCGAGCTGAGCCGCGTCACCAAGCGCTACCCCGGCCAGCAGCAGGCCGCCGTCGAGGACTTCTCGCTGACGGTCGCGCCCGGCGAGCTCGTCATGTTCGTCGGCCCGTCCGGCTGCGGCAAGACCACGACGATGAAGATGATCAACCGGATCATCGAGCCGTCGAGCGGGTCCATCACCATCGACGGCAAGGACGTCCTCGCCCTCGACCCCAACGAGCTGCGCCGCCACATCGGGTACGTGATCCAGCAGATCGGCCTGTTCCCGCACATGACGATCGCGGAGAACATCGCCACCGTCCCGAAACTGCTCGGCTGGTCCAAGGAACGCACGAGCGACCGCGTCGACGAGCTGCTGCGGACCGTCCAGCTCGACCCCGGCACGTTCGCCCACCGCTACCCCAAGCAGCTCTCCGGCGGTCAGCAGCAACGCGTCGGCGTCGCCCGCGCGCTGGCCGCCGACCCGCCGGTGATGCTGATGGACGAGCCGTTCGGCGCCACCGACCCGATCACCCGGCAGAAGCTGCAGGCCGAGTTCCTCAAGCTGCAGGCGGAGATCGGCAAGACGATCATCTTCGTCACGCACGACTTCGACGAGGCGATCCGGCTCGGCGACCGGATCGTGGTGCTGAGCGAACGCAGCCAGATCGAGCAGTTCGACACGCCCGCGAACATCCTCGCCAACCCGGCCAACGACTACGTGTCCAGCTTCATCGGTCACGGCGCCGGTCTGATGCGCCTCGCGTTGATCCCGATCAGCGACGTCGAGCTCGACGCACCGGACAGCGCCGCGCCCGCGATCGACGCCGACGCCTCGCTGCGCGACGCACTGGACCTGCTGGTGGTCACCGGTGCCGACCGGGTCAACGTGTCCGGGGGCGGGGGTTCGTTGACGCACGCCCGGATCTCGGCCGCGCTGAACAGGACCAAGCAGCCGGTGGAGGCGTCATGACCGCCCACACCGGGCAGGTGCAGCGCCTGGCGCTCAAGCGGTTCGTGACGCCGCTCGCGGTCGTGGTCGTGCTGGCACTGCTCTTCCTCTGGCTCAGCACCCTCTCCCTCGACTCGATCGAACAACGCACGCTCAACACCGGCTACCTCCTCGACCGCACGCAGGAACACCTGGTGCTGACCGTGGTTTCGTCCGCGCTCGTGGCGTTGCTCGCGATACCCGCGGGGATCGCCGCCTACCGCGTGCGGTCCAAGGCCGTCCGCGCGTTGGTCATCGCCCTGGGCAACATCGGCCAGGCGACACCCGCGGTCGGCCTGGTGATCCTGCTGGCCATCGCCTGGCAGACCGGCTTCTACACCGCCCTGATCTCGCTGGTCGCCTACTGCTTCCTGCCCGTGCTGCGCAACACCCTGACCGGCCTCGAACAGGTCGACCACGCCACCCGCGAGGCCGCCAGGGGCATGGGCATGACCCCGCGCCAGGTGCTGTGGCGCATCGAGCTCCCGCTGGCCTCGCCGGTGATCCTGGCCGGGCTGCGGACCGCTCTGGTGTTCTCCGTCGGTGTCGCCACCATCGCGACCTTCATCAACGCCGGTGGCCTCGGCGACATGATCGTGAACGGCCTGAAGCTCCAGCGCTACCCCGTGATCGTCGTCGGCGCCGTGCTCGTCGCCTCGATCGCCGTCCTCATCGACTGGGCCGCCGGGCTCGTCGAGGACCTCGTCCGCCCCCGCGGTCTGTAACCCCTCCGCCGAACACCGAACGTCAAAAGGACCTTCCATGTACAAGCGCGCCCTCATCGGCGTGCTGGCCCTCGGGCTGGCCGCCTGTTCGAGCTCCCCGTCCGCCGACACCGCCGCCAAGAGCGAGGACCTGAAAGGACTGTCCGGCCAGATCGGCTCGAAGGACTTCGCCGAGCAGTACATCCTCGCCCACCTGACCACGAAGCTGCTCAACGCCCACGGCGCCACGCTGGAGGCCAACACCAAGCTGGTGGGCTCGGCGAACGTGCGGCAGGCGTTGGAGAACAAGCAGTTCGTCGGCTACTGGGAGTACACCGGCACCTCCTGGATCACCTACAACAAGCAGACCCAGCCGCTCAAGACGGAGAAGGAGCAGTTCGACGCGGTGCTGAAGGCCGACGAGGCCAAGAGCATCGCCTGGGTCGCGCCCGCGCCGTTCAACAACACCTACACCTTCGCGATCCGCAACGAGAAGGCGAAGGAGCTCAACGTCACGAAGATGAGCGACATCGCGAAGCTCCCGGCGAACGAGAAGACGTTCTGCATCGAAAGCGAGTTCTCCACCCGTGACGACGGCTGGCCCGGCGTCTCGAAGACGTACTCCTTCGACGCGCCCAAGGACAACGTCAAGCTGCTCGACACCGGCGTCATCTACACCGCCACCAAGGACGGCAAGGACTGCAACTTCGGCGAGGTCTTCGCCACCGACGGTCGCATCGCCGCGCTCGGGCTGACCGTGCTGCAGGACGACAAGGCGTTCTTCCCGATCTACCAGGGCGGGTTCACGCTGCAGGCCGACGTGCTGAAGAGCCACCCGAAGATCGCGGACGTGCTGAAGCCCATGGCGGACAAGCTGACCACCGAGGAGATGCAGAAGCTCAACGCCAAGGTCGACGTCGACGGTGACGAGCCGGACGAGGTCGCGCAGGAGTGGCTGACCTCGCAGGGGCTGATCTGACCATGCGGAACGGACAGACCATGCAGATCGGGGAGAGCTTCGTCGGCGAGGGCGTCAACGCGGCCCACGTCAACACCGTGCTCGGCCACCGCGACGGACCGGCCGGCACCTCGTGGGCCACGGCGCTGGCGACACCTTCAGCCGGACACGTGCCGTTCGTGGCGGTGCTGCGGCCATCGTTGCCGGTCAAGCCGATGACGTTGTTCGTCACCAAGGCCGCGCCCGCGAACGACGACCACGGGCTGCTGATCTGGGGTCCCGCGCAGGCCGGGGTGGCCGCCGGGGTCGCTGACGCGGTGGCCGAGGGCAGCATCCCGGAGCCGGACACCTCGACGCACGTGCTGATCGCGGCGGTCTGGGTCAACCCCGGCGCTGACGACGCGGACACCGTGTACCGCAACAACCGCGAGGCCACGCGCACGGCGTTGGCCAACGGCGCACAAGACCTGCCGCTGCTCAAAGACGTGCTGGCGGCGTCCCCGAGCAACCCGTTCTACACGCCACCGGAGGAGAGAGCGTGACCCGCACCGTCGGTTTCATCGGGCTCGGCAGCATGGGTTCCGGCATGACGCGGAACCTGCAGAAGGCCGGGTTCTCCCTGGTGGTCAACGACATCCGGCGCGAGGCGGCGGACGAGCTGGTCGCCGGCGGCGCCAGGTGGGCGGACACGCCGGCCGAGGTCGCCGCGGCCAGCGACCTGGTGATCACCATGCTGCCCACGCCCAAGCACGTGCACGACGTCATGAACGGCCAGGCCGGTGTGCTCGCCGGGATGGTCCCGACCGGCACGTGGATCGACATGTCCACGTCCGTGCCCGAGGTGGCGGACGAGGTCCGCAAGTCCAACCCCGGCCTGCACGTGCTGGACGCACCGGTCAGCGGCATGTCCGTGGGCGCGGCGAACGGGACGCTGCAGATCTTCATCGGTGGCGACCTCGATGACGTGAAGCGGTTGAGGCCGGTGTTCAACGCCATGGGGGAAGAGGAGCGCATCCTGCACGTCGGCGGGCACGGCGCGGGCTACACGGTGAAGCTGATGCTGAACCAGCTGTGGTTCTCGCACCTGGTCGCCACGGCCGAGGTGCTGGCGATCGGCGTCAAGGCGGGTGTGGACCTGGGTGTGCTGCGCAACGCTCTCGTCAACAGCCCCGCCCAGAGCAACTTCGTCGAGCGAGACGTCTTGTCCATCTTGGACCACGGTGACTACGACGAGGGTTTCGCGATCGCGCTGGCCTGCAAGGACCTCGGTCTGGCGACCGACCTCGCGGCGTCGGTCGGGGTCCCGGCCGAGCTGTCCGCGCTGGTCGAGCAGATCTTCCGGCGCGCCCGCGCCTCGTACGGCGACCGCGCCGGCGAGATGACCCCGGTGAAGCTCTACGAGGACCTCATCGGGGTCGACCTGAGGCTGTGAGGGGACACGCCATGTTCACCAAGTTGTACATCGACGGCAAGTGGGCCGATTCCAGTGACGGCCGCACGTTCGACGTGCTGGACCCGGCCACGGAGGAGGTCCTGGCGACCGTCGCCGAGGCCACGCCCCAGGACGGGGTGCGTGCCCTGGACGCTGCCGTCGCCGCCCAGGCCTCCTGGGGCAAGACCGCGCCACGGGCCAGGGCCGAGATCCTGCGCAAGGCGTTCGAGCTGGTGGCTGAGCGGACCGAGGAGTTCGCTCAGCTCATCACCTCGGAGATGGGCAAGCCGCTGGCCGAGTCGCGGGCCGAGGTCGCCTACGGCGCCGAGTTCCTGCGGTGGTTCTCCGAGGAGGCACCACGCGTCTCCGGCCGGTTCACCACCGCGCCGGACGGGAAGAACCGCCTGGTCACGGTCAAGCGGCCGGTCGGGCCGTGCCTGTTCGTGACGCCGTGGAACTTCCCGCTGGCCATGGCCACCCGCAAGATCGCCCCGGCGATCGCGGCCGGGTGCACGATGGTGCTGAAGCCCGCCGAGCTCACCCCGTTGACGGCGTTGCTGTTCGCGGAGGTGCTGACCGAGGCCGGACTGCCGGCCGGCGTGCTGAACGTGGTCACGACGACCGATCCCGGTGCGGTCACCGGTCCGCTGCTGCGCGACCCGCGGCTGCGCAAGCTCTCGTTCACCGGCTCGACCGCGGTGGGCAAGAAGCTCATCGCGCAGTCGGCCGACCAGGTGCTGCGGGTGTCGATGGAACTCGGCGGCAACGCGCCTTTCCTGGTCTTCGAGGACGCGGACCTCGACGCCGCTGCCGACGGCGCCGTGCTGGCCAAGCTGCGCAACGGCGGTGAGGCGTGCGTGGCGGCCAACAGGTTCCTGGTGCACGCCTCCGTCGCGGAGGAGTTCACCCGGAAGCTGGCCGCTCGGATGCGGGACTACCCGCTCGGCCCGCTGGTCGACGCCAAGACCAGGGCCAAGGTCAGCGAGCTGGTCGAGGACGCGGTGGAGGGCGGTGCGCGCGTGGTCCTCGGCGGGAAGGCACTGGAGGGCAAGGGGTTCTTCTACGACGCGACCGTGCTCACCGACATCCCGGTCGGCGCCCGGCTGCTGAGCGAGGAGATCTTCGGGCCGGTCGCGCCGGTCGTCACCTTCGAGTCGGAAGAGGACGCCGTGCGGCTCGCCAACGCCACCGAGTACGGCCTGGTGTGCTTCGCGTACACCCGTGATCTCCACCGCGGGCTGCGGCTCGCGGAGACGCTGGAGACCGGGATGCTCGGCCTCAACACCGGGATCGTGTCGAACCCGGCCGCGCCGTTCGGTGGCGTCAAGCACTCCGGCATCGGCCGCGAGGGTGGTGCCGAGGGCATCGAGGAGTACCTCGAGACCACCTACGTCGCGGTCTCCGATCCCTTCGGGAGCGTGTGATGGACTTCGGGCTGGACTTCTTCTCGCTCAAGGGCAAGAACGCGATCGTCACCGGCGGCAACACCGGGCTGGGCCAGGCGTTCGCGCTCGGCCTGGCCGCCGCGGGTGCCGACGTGTTCGTGCCCAGCCTGGTGTCCGACGACGGCGAGACCCAGCGGCTGGTCGAGGCGCACGGTCAGCGGTTCGCCGGCCTGACCGCGGACATCACCGCACCGGGAGCGTGCGCGACCGTGGTCGACACGTGTGCGCGGGAGCTCGGGTCCGTCGACATCGTGGTGAACTCGGCCGGGATCAGCCTGCTCGACGACGTGGAGTCGTTCGACCGCTCCAAGTGGGACCCGATGATCGCGGTCAACCTCACGGCGGCGTTCGAGCTGGCCCACGAGGCGACCAGGTACATGATCCCGCAGCGGTCCGGGAAGATCATCAACATCGCGTCGCTGTTCTCGTTCCTCGGCGGCCGCCAGTCCCCCGCCTACGCCGCGACCAAGCACGGCATCGCCGGGTTCACCAAGGCCTACTGCGACGAGCTGGCCGAGCACAACATCCAGGTCAACGCGCTGGCGCCGGGCTACTTCGCCACGAAGATCACCGAGGCGACCCGGTCGGACCCCGCGACCAACCAGCGGGTGGTCGACCACATCCCGGCCGGGCGCTGGGGCGACCCGAGCGACCTGATGGGCGCACTGGTGTTCCTGGCCTGCCGCGCCTCCGACTACGTCAACGGCCACACGCTGGTCGTCGACGGCGGCTACCTCGTCCGCTGACCTCCGCCGACCCCGCTGCCTCCGCCGACCTCTCGCCTGAAAGCAGAGCCATGTTCCCCGCACCGCCGCCCTCCGTCCCCTCCGCCTCCGACCTGAGCCGCGCCGAGATCGTCGCCGGGCTGGTCTCGTTGCTGGGTGCCGACAAGGTCTCCACCGACGAGCACGAGCTGCGCGACGCGAGCGTCGACCGGTTCCGCAAGTACACCTCGGTGCACGGCATCTTCACCGGCCCGATCCCGGCGGCGATCGTCACGCCGGGCTCGACCGAGGAGGTGTCGAAGGTGCTGGCGTTCGCGCACGAGCACCGGGTCAATGTCGTGCCGCGCACCGGCAGGACCGCCACCGAGGGCGGGCTGGAGACGCTGGTGGCGGACACGGTCGTCCTGGACGGGTCCACCATGGACGCCGTCATGAAGATCGATCCGGTCAACATGATGGTGACCGCGCAGTGCGGTGTCCCGTTGCAACGCCTGGAGGACCTGCTGCGCGAGCAGGGGCTCACGACCGGGCACTCGCCGCAGTCCAAGCCGCTCGCGCAGATGGGCGGGCTGGTGGCGACCCGCTCGATCGGCCAGTTCTCGACGCTCTACGGCGGGATCGAGGACATGGTCGTGGGGCTGGAGGCGGTGTTCCCGGACGGCACGGTGACCCGGATCAAGAACGTGCCCCGGCGCGCGGCCGGACCGGACATCCGGCACGTGGTGATCGGCAACGAGGGCGCGCTGTGCGTGATCACCGAGGTCACCGTGAAGCTGTTCAAGTTCCAGCCGGAGCACAACCGCTACTTCGGGTTCCTGGTCGACGAGTTCGGGGACGCGGTCGAGCGGCTGCGGACGTTGATCACCGACGGGTACCGGCCGTCGGTGTGCCGGGTCTACTCCCCCGAGGACGCGAACCAGCACTTCAGCCACTTCTCGCAGGACAAGAACGTGGTCGTGCTCGTCGCCGAGGGCCCGGACGGCATCGCGCGGGCCACGGCGGAGGCGATCGAGAAGACGTTCGCGGGCACCGAAGCCGTCGACCCGAAGCTGATCGTCGAGTGGCTCGACAACCTCAACTGGGGCCAGGACAAGATCGACGCCGAGAAGCGGGCGATGCTGGAGACCCGGCACCTCGGCTACACCACCGAGGTGTCGGTCGACTGGTCGCAGGTCACCCCGCTGTACGAGGCGGTCATCGGCCGGATCCGCGCGGAGTTCCCGCGCGCTGCCGACCTCACGATGCTGGGCGCGCACTCGTCGCACAGCTACCAGACCGGCACGAACCTCTACTTCGTCTACGACTACCGCATCTCCTGCGAGCCCGAAGAGGAGATCACCGAGTACCACATCCCGCTCAACGCGATCATCGTCGAGGAGTCGTTGCGGCTGGGCGGTTCCATGGTGCACCACCACGGCATCGGCAAGTACCGCACGCCTTGGACGCGCGAGGAGCACGGCAGCGCCTACCACCTGCTGCAAGTGCTCAAGCGCGGCTTCGACCCGCACGGGATCATGAACGCGGGCACGATCTTCCCGGTCGAGCCGTGAGCTACCTGGTCGCGATCGACAACGGCTCGCAGAGCACGAAGGTCTCGATCGTCGACGAGCTCGGCCGCGTGCACGCCTCGGCCCAGCGCCCGCTGCGGCCGTCGGTGTACCCGCGGCCCGGCCAGGTCGTGCACCCCGACGACGACGTGTGGGACTCGATCGTCGCGGCCTGCGCGGAGGCGTTGCAGCGGTTCACCGGCGCGCCGGGCGAGATCGCGGGCGTCGGGCTGTGCACGATCCGGTTCTGCCGCAGCCTGCTCGACGCGGACGGCATGCTCGCGGAACCGATGCTGAGCTGGATGGACGAGCGGCTGGCTCGTGCGCAGGAGCCGGCTGCCGGGGTCCGGTACGTCACGACGTCGTCGGGGTACGTGACGTACCGGCTCACCGGCGAGCTGCGCGACACCGCGGGGAACTACCAGGGGGTGTGGCCGGTCGACCAGGCGTCGTGGCGCTGGTCGGCCGACCCGCAGTCCTATGTGGACTCCGGAATGACCCGGTCGCAGCTGTTCGAGCTGGTCGACCCCGGCGCGTTGCTCGGCCGCGTGACCGCCTCGGCGGCAGCCGCCACGGGCCTGCCCGCCGGGTTGCCGGTGTATGCGACGTCCAACGACAAGGCCGTGGAGGCGCTGGGCAGCGGGCTGAGCAACCCGTCCGAGCTGCTGGTGTCGCTGGGGACCTACATCGCGTCGATGACGGTCGGCGAGCAGCACGCGGTGGACCCGGAGGGCCGGTTCTGGTCGAACTTCGGGTCCGTGCCCGGCCGGTACCTGTACGAGAGCGACGGCATCCGGCGCGGGATGTGGACGGTGAGCTGGTACCGCCAGCTGCTCGACACCGACCTCGACGAGCTGTCCGCCGGTGCCGCCTCGGTCGCGCCGGGATGTGGCGGGCTGATGACCGTGCTGGACTGGCTCGCGCCGACGGACCACCCGTACCGGCGGGGCGCGTTGCTCGGGTTCGACGGCACGCAGGGCCGCGACCACATCTACCGGTCCGTGCTGGAGGGCATCGCCATGACGATGCACCGCCACTCCGGCGCGATGGCCGAGGCGCTGGGCCGCGACTTCACCGAGGTCGTGATCTCCGGCGGTGGCTCGCGGTCCGACCTGATGATGCAGATCTTCGCCGACGTGTTCGCCACTCCGGTGCGGCGCACCAGGATGAGCGACGCGGCCGGGCTGGGCGCGGCGATCTGCGCCGCGGTCGGCAGCGGCGTGCACCCGGACTGGGACACGGCGGTGAAGGAGATGGTGACCACCGCGGACGTGTTCACGCCGGATCCTGCCGGTGTGTCGGCTTATGCGGCGCTTCTGCCTGCCTACGCGGAGATCACATCGTTCACCGATCCGTTGTTCGCGTCCTTGAACTCGATGCGTCACGGCTGAATGCATGCTCATCGGAGCCCGGTCTGGGCGATGCCCTTGACGATGTGCCGCTGGGTGAGCAGGAAGACGATGATCACCGGCAGCATGCTGACCACGGACATCGCCAGGATGTAGTTGAACGGCACGACCTCCTCGCTGTTGAACTGCGCGAGCGCGACGGGCAGCGTGTACAGGTCCTGCGACTGGGCGATCACCAGCGGCCACAGGAAGTCGTTCCACCGCCAGATCACCGAGAAGATCGTCACCACGGCGAGCGCGGGCCGGCACAGCGGCAGGATCAACCGCCAGAAGATCCGGAGCTCCCCGGCCCCGTCGATCCGCGCCGCCTCGACCAGCTCGTCCGGGATCGTCAGCATGTACTGGCGCAGCAGGAACACGCCGGTCGGCGTCGCGGCCGGTGGGATGATCATGCCGAGCAGCGAGTTCGTCATCCCGAGCTGGGAGGCGACCTGCTGCAACGGGATCAGGATGATCTGCAACGGGATCATGATCGTGCCGAGCGTGACCAGGAACAGCAGGTCACGGCCGCGGAAGTTGTACTTCGCCAGCGCGTAGGCGGCCATCGCGTTGATCGCCAGCGTCAGCACCGTCGCCGACACCGTGACGACGAGGCTGTTGCGCAGGTAGACGGTGAAGTCGAAGCGGGACAGCGCCTCGGTGTAGTTCTCGACCGCGAACGACTGCGGGAACAGCGTCGGCGGGCGCGCGGCGAGCTCGGTGCGGTCCTTGAACGACGACAGCGCGGTCCACACGACCGGGGCGAGGAACAGCAGTGTCAGCGCGATCAGACCGGCGTAGGTGAGGACCTTGCCGGTACTCGGCGCGCGCCTCACACCGCCTCCCTGCGCCGCGCGTACAGGAAGTTCAGCATGGTCAGCGCGAAGATCGTCACGAACAGCACGACCGACCCGGCCGCCGCGAGGCCGTAGCGGATCGGCGAGCGGAACGCGTGCTCGTAGATGTACTGGACCATCAGGGTGGTCGCGCCGAGCGGGCCACCGCCGGTCAGCGTGTAGATGAAGTCGAACGCCTGGAACCCGGCGATCAGACCCAGGACGACCACCACGAGTGTGGTGGGCCGCAGCAACGGCCAGGTGACGAACCGGAAGCGCTGCCAAGCGGTTGCGCCGTCCAGCCGCGCGGCCTCGTAGTACGAGCCGTCGATGCCCTGCAGGCCGGCCATCGTGATCAGCGTGTAGAACCCGACGTGCGTCCACACGCCGACGAACACCGCGACGCCCAGCGCGAGCTTCCCGTCGATCAGCCACGGGATGTCGGCGCCCAGCACCGAGTTCAGCGCGCCCGCCCGTCGCTCCAGGATCCAGCTCCACAGCAGGCCGACCACGACCGGTGACAGCAGCACGGGCAGGAAGAACACCGCGCGGAAGAACGCCCTGCCCCGGATCCGCTGGTTGAGCAGCAACGCCAGCCCGATCGCGCCCGCCGTGCACAGCACCACGAAGGCGAACACGAACACCGCCGTCGCCCGCGCGGCCGTCCAGAACTCGGCGTCGCTGAACAGGTTGCCGTAGTTGTCCGTGCCGACCGGGCGGAACGTGCGGCCGTTGTTGCTGTCGTACGCGCTCACCACGAACCCGTTCAGCGCCGGGTAGATGATGAACACGCCGAAGATCAGCATGTTCGGGGCGATGAACAGGTAGGGCGCGAGTCGCTGGTTCCAGGGCTTGACGGTCCGGCGCCTGCTCACTTGAGGTTCTTCTCGGCCGCCGCCCGGATGTTCGTCACGGCCTGCTCCGGGCTCTGCTGCCCGGCGATCACCGACGCGAGCTCCTTCACCACGGCCGTCGCGGTCGGCGAGAAGCCGGGGCTGTAGACGCTCGCGAACGCAGCCTTGTCGGTGCGCCTGACGTCGGCGAGGAACACCGCCATGTCGTCAGCGCGCTGCGGGTAGGCGATGCCCTCGGAGATCAGGTCCTTGCGGGTGGGCAGGAACTGGGCCTCCTTCGCGTACTTCTCCTGCGCCGCCCGGGAGTTCATGAACGCGACGAACCGCGCGGCCAGCTCCGGGTTCGCGCTCTGCTTGGTCGCGGCCGTGAACTTGCCGCCCGGATACCCGCCGCACCGCTCGGCGCACGGGTTCGGGATCGCCGCCCAGGAGAACTTCGCGGCCTTCACGAACTGGCTGACCTGCCAGTTGCCGCTGAGGTACACCGGCGCGTCCCCGGCCAGGAAGATGTCGTTGGCGCCTCTGTACTTGGTGCCGGACTCCAGCCAGAAGTCCTTCGACATCGCACCCTGCTGGTGCAGCTCGGCGAACTTCCCGACGGCGGTGGCGGCCTTCGCGGCGTCGAGGCCGACCTCGCCGTCGGTGCCGAAGATGTTCGTGCCGTGCTGGTTGAGCATGCCGGAGAACCGGTGACCCGACTTGTCGTGGGCGATGGCGAACGGGGTGCCGTTGGCCTGCTGGACCTTGCTGGCGTTGGCGACCAGCTCGTCCCACGTCCACGGCGCGTCCGGCTTCGGCGGTGCCACCCCGGCCTTGGCGAACTGGTCGAGGTTGACGAACGGGCCGTTCATGGTGAGGTCGCTCGGCACCGCGAGCAGCTCGCCACCGGGCCCGCTGACGTAGTCGCGGGCCTCGTCCATGAACTGGCCGCCGATGTCCTGGCCGTTCGCCTTCAGGTCGAGCAACGCGTCACGGAAGCCGGTCAGGGTGTCGGTGCGGAACACGTCCGGTGCGTTGCCGCTCGCGATGCGGCCCTGGACCTGCTGGCTCAGCTCGGAGAACGGCACGATCTGCAGCTCGACGGTCGCGCCCGCCTCCTTCTCGAAGCCGGCGATGAGCGCTCTGGTGACCTGCTCGTCCGGGCCGTCGGTGAAGTAGAGGTAGGTGAGGTGGTCCGGCGCCGAGGAGTTCGTGGCGCCGTCGTCGGTCCCAGGGGCGCAGGCGGCCAGCAGCAGCGCCGCGCCCACGATCGTCTTCCGGCCAAAGCGCATCGGTGAGCTCCACTCGCCGGCGAACGGAAAGCGTTTACCCACTTCGCACCCTAGCGCGCCGGACCTTCACCGCCGGATCACCTCTGGGTAACCAACCGATAACAGCCAGGTGTACGGACCGACCACTCGGTCGGTGGCTCTGGTGTGCTCGGGGGATGGACATCGAGAAGGCGGTCGCGAGCCTGGACCTGGAGCGGAAGGTCCGGCTGCTGACCGGGTCGGCGTTGTTCGCGCTCCACCCGGAACCGGCGATCGGGCTGGCGGCGCTGAAGGTGTCCGACGGGCCGACCGGCGTGCGCGGGGCCGAGCTGCGCGGCGGGACGATCGCCGCGCTGCTGCCCAACGCCACGCTGCTGGCCCAGCACTGGGACCTGGAGCTGGCCCGCGAGGTCGGCTCGCTGCTCGCCGACGAGGCCGCCGCCCAGCAGGTGCACGTGGTGCTCGGCCCGACGATCAACCTGCACCGCACGCCGCTCGGCGGCCGGTTGTTCGAGGCCTACAGCGAGGACCCGCTGCTGACGGGTGCGCTCGCGACCGCCTACGTGCGGGGGCTGCAGGCCAAGGGGATCGCGGCGACGCCGAAGCACTTCGTGGCCAACGAGTCCGAGACCGAACGGCGTACGGCCAGCTCGGTGGTGGACGAGAAGACCTTGCGCGAGGTCTACCTGCTGCCGTTCGAGATGGTGGTCGCCGACGCCCAGCCGTGGGCGGTCATGGCCGCCTACAACAAGGTGAACGGTGTCGCCGCCACTGATCACGCCGAGCTGGTCGAGGGCGTGCTGAAGGGCGAGTGGGGGTTCGACGGGCTGCTGATGTCCGACTGGTTCGCCACCAAGTCGACCGCGGAGAGCGCGAACGGTGGCCTCGACCTCGTCATGCCCGGTCCCGGTGGGCCGTGGGACGACCAGCTGGTCGCGGCGGTGCGGGCGGGTGAGGTCACCGAGGCGACCGTCGACGAGCACGTGCGCAGGCTGCTCCGGCTGGCGCAGCGGGTCGGCGCGTTCGGCGAGCGGGAGTGGCCGTCCGCGCCGGCGCCGGACAGCCAGGAGCGCCGGGAGCAGCTGCGCCGGTTCGCGGCCCGTGGGATGACCGTGCTGACGAACTCCGGTGTGCTGCCGCTGGACGCGCCGAAGGTCGCGTTGATCGGCCGGCACGCCGTCGACACCGTGGCGCAGGGCGGTGGTTCGGCCGGGCTGCGGCCACCGCACGTCGTGAGCATCGCCGACGGTCTGCGGTCCCGGCTCGGCGACCGCGTGTCCGTTGTGGACGGTGTGGAGGTCCGGACGCGGTACGCCGCACCGGCTCCCGGCGTGCTGCGCGACATCCGGGCCACGACCTACGACGCGGCGGGCGAGGTGCTGGCGTCGCAGGACGTGGAGATCGCCGAGCTCGCCGCGTACGGCGGGTGGGCGCAGGGTGCGGCGGCGATCGAGATCTCCGGCGAGGTCGTGCTGACCGAACCGGCCCGCCTGCTGGTCGGCGTGCGCGGGTTCGGCGCGTGGACGGTCGACGTCGCCGGTGAGCGGCACGAGCAACGGCTGGCCTGGGCGGACGGCATCGTCGAGGAGGCGCTGCTGAAGCCGCCCGCGTGGACCGCGGAGGCCGACCTCTCCCCCGGCGACCGGATCACCGCGACCGTGCGCGAGGCCGCCGCGCTGGTCGGCCTGATCACCCAGCCGGTCCCCGCCCACCGCCGACGCGATCGGTGCCGCGGTGCGGGCCGCACGCGAGGCCGACGTCGCGGTCGTGGTCGTCGGGCTCACCGAGGAACAGGAGACCGAGGGGTTCGACAAGACCACGCTGGCGCTGCCCGGCGAGCAGGACGCGCTGGTGGCGGCAGTCGCGGCGGCCAAGCGGACCGTGGTCGTGGTGAACGCGGCGACGCCGGTGCTGATGCCGTGGCTCGCGCAGGTCGACGCGGTGCTGTGGGCGGGGCTGCCCGGTCAGGAGGCCGGTGACGCGGTCGCGGCGGCGTTGCTGGGTGAGATCGAACCGGCCGGGCGCCTGGTGACGACGTTCCCGCGCTCGGACGCGGACGCGGTGACGCCGGTGCCCACCGACGGCGAACTGGCCTACACCGAGGGAACGGCGATCGGCTACCGCGGCGCGACCGACCCGCTGTTCTGGTTCGGCCACGGCCTCGGGTACACGCGGTGGGAGTACCACGACATCGACCTGTCCTCCGAGGACGGTGTGATCGAGACCGTGTCGGTCCGGCTCTCGAACACCGGCGACCGGGACGGGCGCGAGGTCGTGCAGGTCTACCTGCGTCCCGAACAGGAACCGGTCCGGTTGATCGGCTGGGCGGTCGCGGACGTCGCCGCCGGTGGTGCGGCGCGGGTCGAGGTCCGGTGCTCGGCACGGGTGCAGCGGGTCTGGTCGGCCGGCTGGCAGCCGCTGACCGGCGACGTGCTGGTGGCGCGCGGGCTCGGTGACGTCCGGATCGTCCATGTGCGCAGGCCGGCGAACGTGAGCGAGGTGAGTCGTGTCGTTCCCACCCGTGTACCGCAGCAGGACTGAGGAGTCCGGCGAGGAGTCCAGGGCCAAGGCGGTGGCGGTCGCGACCGAGCTGTTCGCGCTCGGCGGGTACAAGGGCACCTCGGTCGCCCGGGTGGCCGCGAAGACCGGGCTCTCGCAGTCCGGGCTGTTGCACCACTTCCCCAGCAAGGCCGCGCTGCTGGCCGCCGTGCTGGAGGAACGCGACCGGCAGGACGGCGACTTCCTGACCGGCTCGGCCCGGCCGTTGCTGGGCTGGGCGGCGTTCGACGGCCTGCAGGCCCTGGTGGCGCGCAACTCGACCCGGCCGCACCTGGTCGGGTTGTTCGTGCGGCTGGCGGCCGAGGCGATCGAGCCCGCCCACCCGGCGCACGGGTGGGTGCAGGCGCACTACGCGGGCACACGGCGGTGGCTCACGGACGCCGTCGAGCACGGCAAGGCGCACGGCGAGTTCGTCGCGGACGCTCCTGTCGGCACGATCGTGCGGACGACGATCGCGGTGATGGACGGGTTGCAGCAGCAGTGGTTGCTGCAACCGGAGGAAGTGTCGATGGTGGCGGAGTTCGAAGCCTTTGTTGCCACCCTGCGCGCGCGTTGGGCGCTACTCTGACCCACGGGTGAAGTTATGTGCGAGAACATCGGACGGTAGTCGTCCCCGACTTCCGCGGCCGCCAGGCGCTCGACGCGTGGCTGCGAGGTCACAACGCAGGTCTGCTGTTGCAGGGCACCGACCCGGACAGCCATCCCCTCCTCAACGGTGTCGTTGTGGCGCAACGGCCTGGGCCCGGCACCCTGATGAGGCGCTGGGACAGCGTGACCGTGTGGGTGGACGGTGGTGGCGACGGCAGCGGTGTGCGCGAACCGCGTCGCCCGCGGCCCCTGCACCGCGAGGCGGGTGGTGAGAAGCCGGTCCACTGACGTTCTCCGTCACTCCCCCGGCCGGGCCCGGTCAGCGGTACGTTTGGGTCCGGGGGGAGGAACCATGGTCGAGCCGATCACTCCGCTGACGCCGCGCCCCGTGCGGTTCGCGTCGGTCGGTCAGTGGTGGCGCGAGGTGACGTTCGTGCACTGGGCGGTCGCGCCGGAGGTCGTCGCGCCGTTCCTGCCCGCCGGCACCCGGCCGGACGTCCTGGCCGGCGTGACCTACGTCGGGCTGGTGCCGTTCCGCATGCACCCGATCGGCGGGCAGGTCGGGCCGCGGTTGCCGTACGTCGGCACGTTCTGCGAGACCAACGTCCGGGTGTACTCGGTGGACGGTGAGGGCCGCCGCGGGGTGGTGTTCCTGTCGCTCGACGCGAGCCGGCTGGTTCCGGTGCTGGGCGCGCGGTACAGCGCGCGGTTGCCCTACAAGTGGGCACGGATGCGGATGGCCCGCGACGGTGACGTCGTCAGCTACACGTCGGACCGGATCTGGCCGGGACCGCGCGACGCGACGAGCAAGGTCGTCGTGAGGGTCGGAGCGCCGAAGCAGCCGACCGAGCTGGACCGGTTCCTGACCGCGCGGTGGGGGCTGCACGTGCGTTGGCACGGCAGAACGCTCTACCTGCCCAACGACCACCCGGAGTGGGAGCTGCGGGACGCGGAGCTGCTCGACGTGGACGCGCGGGTGGTGGCCGCGGAAGGGCTGGGGGCCCCGACCGGGCCACCGGCCAGCGTGCTCCACTCGCCCGGTGTGCCGGTGCGGTTTGGCGTGCCTGTGGCGGTGGGCAGGTAGAGCCTGTGTCGAAGTCCCGTTCGATGAAGGTCGAGCCTGAGGTGGTTCCTGGCGGTGCGGCCGAACAGGCCGCATACCGGTGTTGTACGTGGGCTGTTCGGCCGTGCCCCCAGGGGCCGCCTCAGGCCCGGCTATCGCGGACAGGGACTTCGACACAGGCCCAAGTTGGCCGGCGTGTGCGGTGACTTTCACACGCCGGCCGGGTTCTTGGGGGAACCGGACCCGGCAGCTGCGCCGACCCCCAGATCCGGGTGGATCCGGCGGCGCAGTTGCCTGATCTGAGAACAACGGTGCCAGGTGCCGTGCACAGATTTCGCCCAGACGGCGCACAGATCGTGACCAGGCAGAACGCGACGATGACCGGACATGGTTCGTGATCATGGAGGAGGACGGTTCAGGGTGGAGTTCCTGGTGCTCGGCTCACTGGCGGTGCGTCGTGACCAGACGCCGCTGGAGCTGGGCGGGCCACGCCAGCGCGCGGTGCTGACGATGTTGCTGCTGCACGCGAACGAGGCCGTGAGCGTGGCGCAGCTGACCGAGGCGGTCTGGGACTCGCCGCCGGTGTCGCCCGAGTCGAACCTGCGCACGTACGTGGCCGGGTTGCGGCGCGCGGTGGGCGACCGGCTGGTGACCAGACCCGGCCACGGCTACCAGCTGGTGGTGCGGCCGGGTGAGCTGGACCTCGACGCGTTCGACCGGCTGGTGCGCCAGGGCGAGAAGGCGCTGGCGGACAACGACACCGAGGCGGCGGCCGAGCTCTTCGCCCTGGCGCTCGGGAAGTGGCACGGCACGCCGTCGGACGTTACCGCCGGGCCGTTGCTGCGCGCGGAGTTCACGCGGTTGCAGGAACGCAGGCTCGCCGCCGTCGAGAAGTTCGCCAAGGCGGCCATCGACCTCGGCCGGTTCGACGACGCGATCGACCGGCTGCGGCGCGAGTCGGCGCAGCACCCGTTGCGCGAGGAGCTGTGGGCGTTGCTGATGGTCGCGCTCGACCGGTCCGGCCGCCGCGGTGAGGCGCTCGAGACCTATGCCGCGGCGCGCAGGCACGTGGTCGAGCAGCTCGGCGTCGAACCGGGGGCGCGGCTGCGGCAGCTGCACCAGGTGGTGCTGGAGAGCCGGGTGCCCTCGCCCGCGGCTCTGAGCGCGCACCGCCAGCTGCCCATGGACATCGCCGAGTTCACCGGCCGCGAGTCGGAGCTGCGCCGGTTGTGCGAGCCGGGCCCGCAGTCGACGGTGGTGATCTCGGCGATCGAGGGCATGGCGGGCGTCGGCAAGACCAAGCTCGCCGTCCGCGCCGCGCACCGGCTGGTCGCGCGGTTCCCGGACGTGCAGCTGTGGGCGGACCTGCACGGCTTCGACGCCGACGAGCTGCCCGCCGACCCGGCCGCGGTGCTGGAGAGCTTCCTGCGCCTGCTCGGGGTGCCGGGCGCGCAGATCCCGGAGTCGCTGGCCGAGCGCGCCGCGCTCTACCGCGACCGGCTCGCCGGCAAGCGGGCGTTGGTGCTGCTGGACAACGCGGCGGGTGAGGACCAGGTCCGGCCGCTGCTGCCGGGCAGCTCGACGTGCCTGGTGCTGATCACCAGCCGGCGCAGCCTGCTCGGGCTCGACGGGGTGAAGTCGGTCTTCCTCGACGTGTTCACGCCGGGGGAGGCGGTCGCGCTGCTGGCGCGGATCGCCGGTGCCGACCGGGTGAACGCCGACCGCGAGGCCGCTGTCCGGGTCGCGGAACTGTGCGGCCACCTGCCGATCGCCGTGGCGCTGGCCGCGAAACGGCTCGCGCGCCGTCCACAGTGGACCGTTTCGGACCTCGTGGGACAGCTGGAGAGAGGCGGTCTCGGTGCACGGGGCGTGTTCGACCTCTCATACCAGGCGTTGCCCGACCACCAGAGGCGTCTGTTTCGGCTCCTAGGCCTGCACCCCGGTGAGGACGTCACCGCGGAGTCCGCCGCCGCCCTCGCGGGGCTCACCGCGTACGAGGCGGAGGACCTGCTGGAGACGTTGCTCGACGAACACCTGCTGCAGCAACACACTCCTGGCCGGTACGTGCTGCACGACCTGCTGCGCGCGTACGCGGCCGAGCAGGTCATGGCCGCCGAGCCGCCTCCCGCGCGCGCCACCGCGTTGCGCCGGGTGCTCGACTGGTACGTGCACACGTCGTGGAACTCCGCCGTGCGGCTCAACCCGCAGCGCAAGCTGGAGATCGACACCGCGGACCCGGCCGTGCACCCGCTCGCGGTCGCCGACCACGACGCCGCCCTGCTGTGGTGCGACACCGAACGCGCCAACCTGGTGGCCGCCGTGCGCGACGCCGCCGAACACGGTCTGGCGCAACACTGCTGGCAGCTCGCGCAGTGCCTGTGGGACTTCTTCAACCTGCGCAAGCACTGGTCGGACTGGATCGACACGCACGGCGTCGCCCTCGCCGCCGCGCGCGCGGCCGGCGACCGCACCGCGGAGGGCAGGATGCTGATCACCCTCGGCATCGCCCTGCGCGAGGTCCGCCGGCACGACGAGGCGATCGAGTGCTGCCACCAGGCGCTGGCGATCTTCCGCGCGATCGGCGACCGGACCAGGCAGGAGCCGGTGCTCAACAACCTCGGCATCGCCTACATGGCCACCGGCCGCCTCGACGAGGCGCTCGCGTGCTACGAGCAGTCCGCCGAGATTGCCCGCGACCTCGGCCACCAGCACACCGAGGCCGTGCTGCTCAACAACATCGCCCTGCTGCACGCCGACGCCGGCCGGTTCGACGAGGCGCTGCCCCGGTACCTGCGGGCGCTGGAGATCCGCCAGGAGGTGCGGGACCCGTACAGCGAGGCGATCCTGCTCAACAACATCGGCGAGGTCTACCGGGGGCTGCTCGACTTCCCGCAGGCCGTGGCGCACGTGGACCGCGCGCTGGAGACGTTCCGGCGCATCGGCGACCTGTACGGGCAGGCGGAGTCGCTCGACAACCTGGGGCTGGCGCTGGACGGGCTGGGCGACCGGCGCGGTGCGGAGAAGTGCTGGCTGGAGTCGGTGACGCTGTTCGAGGAGCTGGGCGAGCCCAAGGCGGACGAGGTGCGCGCCCGGCTGGGGTGACCGCCTCGATCGGGGCTCCAGGGCACGTCCACCGCGTTCTTCGATCCTTCGCGAACGGCTTGGCGTTCTCGCGAAGGGACAACCCATGAAGGACCTCTCGCCCGTCCGCCCGGCGCCGGCCGCATGACCGGTCCGCTGCGGGCGGAACCAGCGCCCTACGCACTCGTGCGCCTCAGCCGCCCCGATGCTGCCGCGGCACCGGCGGTGGGCTGGGCCACCTGGTCCCCGACGCGCCGCCCCGGTGGACGCGCCGGCGTCCGTCTCGCGGGTGAACCAGCTGCTGTGAGCCGCCTGGTCGCCGCGGTGCTCGCCGGCTCGCTCTTCGACCACCCGCACCGCCTCGCCGCCGACGTCCACGAGGTCGACGGCCGCCTGCGGTTCCGCCGCGACGTGCCGGGCTGCGCGGGCGTCGAGGAGGACGTCGAGCTGGCCACGAGCCCGGCGCTGCGGTTCCTCGTCGGCCTCACCGCCGCCAACCCCAAGGGGATCAGCCCGGCCGAGCTCGCCAGCGTGCTCGCCACCCGGTTGCCCGACGAGGAGTCCGAGCGCGCGCACTCGTCCGTGGCGTTGCTGCTCAACATCAGGCTGCTGGTCCCGGTGTTGCCGGTGCACCCGCAGCACCCCGCTCCGTGCCTCGCGCTCGCCGGATGGCTGCGCGACACCGGCCGCGGGCACCTCGCGGACCGGCTGCTGGCGATCCACCGCGACACCGCGGCGTTCGCGGACCTGCCGCGGCGTCCCGGCCGGCCGCGATGACGAGCCTGTCGGCGGCCTGGCGGGAGCTGGGTGAGCTGACCGGGGCCGAGCTCGACGGCGTCCCGCCGGTGCACGAGGTGTCCCTGCTGCCGCAACCGGTCCGCCTCGGCCGGGCACACGGGTACGACGGCGTGCGGTCACTCGCGGACCTGACGCCGTTGCTCATGCTCTTCGACCGGGGCCTCGCGGTGCGCCGCGACCTGCGGGACCGGTTCGTCGTGGAGTTCGGCCACGGCGGTGCCGCCGCCTCGCCGCCTGCGCACCCCTGCTGCGCGAGTCGCTCGCGGGCACGCCGTCCGGCGGCCTCGGCGCCAGCCGTGCCCAGGTGGCCGACCTGGTGGCCGGCGGCGTGATCACCGACGAGGCCGTCTCGGCCGCAACCGACCTGCTGCCCGCGTGGACGAAGGCCCGTCCGCTGTCGTACTCGTTCGTCACCAGGCCCACGCCGGACGGCCTGGTGGTCGACGACGTGCAGGCCGGCTTCGGCCGGGCCGCCGCCCCGTACCTGGACATGCTGCCGCCAGAGGCGCATGCCACCGTCCGGACCACTTTGGACGGTGCGTTCCCGCGCGGCTTCACCGAGTACCGCCCGGTCAAGGGGCGGACCGAGGACCTGCACCCGCTGCTCGGCCGGTCCGAGGCCGGCGAGGACCCGCGCTGGGCCGACCACACCCCGGACGCGTTGGAGGTCTTCCACGACCAGGAGCACGACGAGCTCCGCCTGCGCCGCGCGGGTACGGTGGTCGACGTCCTGCACCTCGGGCAGCTGACCCCGGACGCGCTGCCGGACCGCGTCGCCGTCCTGCACGCCGACCTCTTCTGCGGCGCGGTGGACCTGGACCCGTTGCGCCCGGCCGACGGCGTGCTGCGCTACCGGGACGTCGTGCTGCGCCTGGGCCGCGGCGCCCCGGTATCGGTGGAAGTTCCGTCCAGCCAGGTGGTCGAGGTGGTCGTGGAGACCTACCTGCGTCCTCAGGCGATCCGCAGGTAACGGCCGAACCTGGGAAAGCGGCGGTGACGGCTCACGGCCGCGCGTGCACCTCCACCGATTCCAGCAACGTGTCGACCGTCGGTTCGATCGCCGCGGCCGCCCGCGCGTCCCGGAACCGGCGTTCCAGACCGAGGTCGCGCCGGAAAGCCGCGTCACCGCACACCTTCATCGCCAGGTCGGTCACCGCCACGGCCGCTTCCGACGCCGCCACCGCCAGCAACCGCACTCGGTGCGCGGACCGGTCCGGCTGCCACGTCACGGCGGAGATGGCGTCGTGGTAGAGCACCCGCACCGAGTCGGTGCGCAGCCGCATCCGCGCCAGATCGGCCTTGGTGCGCGGGTCGGTGCCGCCGAGGTGGCGCAGCGCCGCCCCGAGTGCTCCCTCCATCAGGCCGAGCGACACCGCGCCGCCCAGCACGAGGAACCACGGGTGCGCGATCTCCTCCGGCCCCAGCTCGTTCGACGCCGGCACCCGCACCGGATCGGCCTGCACAGAGGCGGCGACCGTGCCGCGCAGACCCATCCCGGCGTGGTCGGCGGGGACCAGCAGGCCCGGCGCGTTCGCGGGCACCAGCCACAGCGCCGAGCCCACCGACCAGACATAGCTGTCAGCTTCGCCTGCCGCGACCACCCAGTTCTTGCGCGCCCGCAGCTGCACGACGTCGCCCTGCACGGACGTGCTGCCCGACGGCCCGAACGCCGCCAGCGTCGACAGGTGCCGCCCGGCCGCGATCTCGCGCGCAACCGGTGCGGGCCGCACCGGTCGACCACGGCCGCGGCCGAGTAGTGCGAACGCAGCACCGCGGCCGTTGCGCCACAGGCACGTGCGACGTGCTCGACCACCCGGCCGGCCGAGCGGAGGTCCTGCCCGCCACCGCCGGCGGCACGCGAGATCGTCATGCCCAGGATCCCGCGCGACCCGAAGGCGTTCAGGGCCGCGCGCGGGAACCGGGCGTTCTGGTCGACGTCGGCCGCGTTCGGCTCGACCACGTTCTGCACGATGCGGAGCAGGTCCGCCCGGTAGGTCACGTCGGCGGGTAGAGCGAGTAGGACGGGAAGTTGCCGTAGGGGCGTTCTCCCGGTGGCCCTTCGGTCACGGCGTGCACCAGCAACGAACCTCCTACGAACGCTCCGCGCCAGGACGCACCCCGGCCACCGAACACCTCGTCGCGGTCACCCCGCGAGCGCGGCTTGTTGATGCCCACCTTGAACGCCTGGACGTCCGCGCTCAGCCGGCGGGCCGTCGCCTCGTCGTCACAGGCCAGCGACGCGACCAGGGCACCGTTGGAAGCGTTCATCGCGGCCAGCAGCTCGGCCTCGGTGTCCACCAGGACGATCGTGTCGACCGGCCCGAACGGTTCCGCGTGGTGCAGCACCGACGACCGCGGCGGGTCGAGGATCGCGACCGGCGCCAGGTACGCGGCGGTCTGCTGCCCCGGCAGGAACCGGCCGGAGTCGACCGAGCCCTGGTAGATCGGCACACCACCGGCCTTGATCGCCTCGTCCACGACGTCGGCGAGCTCCTTGGCCTTCGCGTCGTTGATCAACGGCCCGAAGTCCAGCTCGGGCAGCGCGTCGTCCGGCGAGGCGACGGCGAGCGGGTGCCCGAACCTGACCTCCTTCACCGCGGGCAGGTACACGTCGAGGAACTTCGAGAACAGCGACCGTTGCACGACATAGCGCGGATAGGCGGTGCAGCGCTGCTTGCCGTAGTCGAACGCCTTGCGGATCTGCGGGCCGAGCACGTCCCAGGAGTCGAACTCCCAGACGCCCCAGCAGTTCAGGCCCTCCTGCTCCAGCACGTGCCTGCGCTGCGAGTCGACCAGCCGCGCGGCGATCGCGCCGCCGACGTCGCGGCCGCCCACGAACGACACGCAGCCCAGGAACGACGACCCGACCAGCACCGGCGCCAGTTCCGACCCGCTGCCGCTGACCAGCGTCAACGGCAGCCCGGACCGCACCGCCAGCGCCGTGGCGAGCGTCAGGCAGCTCACCCCGCCGTCGGTCGGCGCCTTGGCGATGACCGCGTTGCCCGCCAGCGCCTGCACCAGCATCGCGTGCATCAGCACGCTCATCGGGTAGTTCCACGACGCGATGTTGCTGACCGGCCCGGACAACGGCGCCCGCCCGGCCAGCATCGCGTCGATCTCTTCGACGTACCACCGCACGCCCTCGATGCAGCGGTCCACGTCGGCCGTCGCGAGCCGCCACGGCTTGCCGATCTCCCACACCAGCAGCAGCGACAGCAGGTCGCGGTGCTCCTGCAACCGGTCCAGCGCCTCGGTGACTCGCGCCTTGCGGTCCGCCAGCGGCACCTGGCCCCACTCGATGTGCTGGTCCACCGCGGCCACCACCGCGCGGCCGGCGACCTCGAAGTCGAGGAACGGCGGACCGGCGGTGGTGGAGCCGTCGACCGGGGTCGTGGCGGGCACCGGCTCGCCGGACCGGCTCCACCTCCCGCCGAAGTGGTTGAGCAGCCGGTCGTCGTGGAAGGCTTCCGGTGCGATCTCGACGCATCGCGCGTAGAGGTCGTTCCACGAGGTGCCTGGTTTCAGGATCAACGACATCGGTGCGCCCTCCGGTGTCCTATGGGATGTCGCCGCCGAGCGGGCTCAGCGGTTCTGCACGTGCTGCCAGCCGAACCGGCCCTTGATGCACAGGTTTCCGTGCGTGACCGTGCTGTCGTGCGGGGACGTGACCTTCACGATCTCGTTGTCCTGCACGTGCAGCGTGAGATTGCAGCCCACTCCGCAGAACGTGCACACGGTCGTGGTCTGGGTCTGCGCGTCCTCGTTCCAGGTGCCGTCCTCGCGCTTGTCGTGCTCGCGCTTGAAGCTCAGCGCCCCGGTCGGGCAGACCTCGATGCAGTTGCCGCAGTAGACACACGCGCTGTCGGGCAACGGCGTGGAGAACTCGGTGGAGATCCGCGCGTCGAACCCGCGGCCGGCCACCGAGATCGCAAAGCTGTTCTGCCACTGGTCACCGCACGCGTCCACGCACTTGTAGCACATGATGCACTTGCCGTAGTCGCGCACGTACAGCGGATTGTCCACTTTGGTCGGTTGCCGCACGGTCGCCGCGGTCTGCCCGTCGGTTTCCTCGTGCTCGCCGGGGTGGCGGTGGTCGCGGTCCTCGGACGGAGGAGCCGGCGGGCCGAACCGGGAGGGGTCGGCGCCGCACGCGGACATCCACTCGTCCACGTGCGGCGTGGTGGAGAGGTCCGTGGCGGACCCGAGGAGCTCCAGGACCAGCTTGCGGCTGTGCTGGGTGCGTTCGGACTCGGTGCGCACGACCATGCCCGGCTCGACCTTGCGCGAGCACGACGGCACCAGCGTGCGCGCCCCCTCGACCTCGACCATGCAGACGCGGCAGGCGTTGGCGGGCTTGAGCGTGTCGCCGTAGCACAGCGTCGGGATCGACTTCCCCTTCGCCGTGCAGGCGTCCAGGATCGTCGCGCCTTCCGGCACACGTACCGGCTCACCGTCGAACATGAACTCGACCAGCCGCTTCGGCAGCCCGATCTCGACGATGGTCACGATGCCTCCCGCGCGTAGCCGAGCCGGTCGAGTGCTGATTCGATGGCGTTCCAGGCGGTCTGCCCGAGGCCGCAGATGGACGAGTCGCGCATCACCTGCCCGACCTCCCGCAGCAGCTGGAGATCGGCCGCGCTGGTGCTCAGCGGGCGCTTGCCCACCAGCCGGGCCATCGCCTCCTCCTGGCGCACGGTCCCGATCCGGCACGGCACGCACTGCCCGCACGACTCGTCGCGGAAGAACGCCGCGATCCGCAGCAGGAAGCTGCCGAGATCAGCCGTGTCGTCGAGGACCAGCACGACACCGGACCCGAGCGTGGTCCCGGCGGCCCGCGCGTCCTCCAGGGTGAGCGGCAGGTCGAGCTCGTCCGGGCGGACGAACCCGCCTGCCGCCCCGCCGAGCAGTACCGCTCGCAGCTCCCGGCCTGGCGGCACGCCACCCGCCAGGTCGAGGAGCTCGGAGAGCGTGGTGCCGAACGGCACCTCGTACACGCCCGGACGACTCACGTTGCCCGACAGGCAGAAGAGCTTCGGTCCGGTCGAGCCCGCGGTGCCCGTGCGGAGGTAGGCCTCGCAGCCCTCCGTCAGGATCAGCGGTACGTTGACCAGCGTCTCCACGTTGTTGACCACGGTCGGCTTGCCGAAGAGACCCGACTCCACCGGGAACGGCGGCTTGGAGCGCGGTTCGCCGCGGAAGCCCTCGATCGAGTTGAAGATCGCGGTCTCCTCGCCGCAGATGTACGCACCCGCGCCGCGCCGGATCTCGATGTCGAACGAGAAACCCTCCTGGCCCATGATGTCGTCGCCCAGGAAGTTGCGCTCACGAGCCCGTGCGATCGCGTTGCGCAGCAGGTGCAACGCCCGCGGGTACTCGCCACGCAGGTACAGGTAGCCCTTCGAGCAGCCGGCCGCGTACCCGGCGATCGTCATGGACTCGATCACCGCGAACGGGTCGCCCTCCATCAGCAACCGGTCCTTGAACGTGCCGGGCTCGCTCTCGTCGGCGTTGCACACCAGGTAGTGCGGCCGCACCGGCTGCCCGGCGGTGGCCGCCCACTTGCGACCGGTCGGGAACGCCGCACCACCGCGGCCCACCAGCTTGGCGTCGCTCACCTCGCGGATCACCCCGGCGGGCCCGAGCACGAGGGCCGCGCGCAAAGCCTGGTAGCCGCCGGTCGCGCGGTAGTCGTCGAGCGACTCGGGGTCGACGACGCCGACCCGCTTGAGCAGCCGCAGGCCGGGGTCACCGGCCTGCGGCACCTCCGCGCGGCCCTCGTGCCCGTGCGAGGGACCCGAGGCCGCCACCTCGACCACCTCACCGGCGTGGGTGGGCGCGAGGAGCTGTTCCCGCGCCACCTCTCCCGCCTCGAACGCGAGTGCCACCGGAGCCTTCTCGCACACCCCGAGACAGGGGCTGCGCAGCCAGCCGCTCTTCGCCCCCGCCGGGCCGAGCTCGTCGGTCAGCCGGTCGCACAACGCCTTCGCACCGTTGACCTGGCAGGCGAGGTCGACGCAGACGTGCACGACCTTCGCCGGACGTTCGGAGAGCGAGAACAACGAGTAGAAGCTCGCCACCCCGTAAGCCTCCGCCGGCGGGATGTGCAGGACGCGGCAGATGTGGTTGAGCGCGCCCTGGCTGATCCAGCCGACCCGGTCGTTGACCGCGTGCAGCGCCGGAAGCAGCTGGTCGCGGCCCATGCCGGTGAACAGGTCGACGACGACACGTTCGGCCTCGGAGGGCTCGACGTCGAGAAGTTTGAGGTCCACTCAGCCCACCTTCGCCGGGATCTTGTCGATGCGGATGGCCGCCGCCTTGTACTCGGCCGTGCCCGCGATCGGGCAGGTCGCCTCGATGGTGAGGGTGTTGACGTCGATCTCGTCCGGGAAGTGGAACGTCATGAACACCAACCCCGGCTTGAGCCCGTCGTCGATCCGCACGGGCGCGACGATCTGCCCGCGCCGTGAGGTGATCTGGACTTCCTCGCCCTCGGTGACACCGAGGGCGACGGCGTCCTCCGGCGACAGGTCGAGCGTCTCGCCCTTGCGCAGCGGCGACTCGAACCCGTGGGACTGCACGCCGGTGTTGTAGGAGTCGAGCCGGCGCCCGGTGGTGAGCCGGAACGGGAACTCCGGCGTCAGCTCGTCGACCGGCGGGCTGTGCAGCACCGGCGAGAACGTGGCGGGCATGCCGCGCTTGGCCGGGTCCTCCTCCCACAGCCGCGCGTGCAGGAAGCTCGGTTCCAGGCTGTCCTCGTCCGGGCACGGCCACTGGATGCCGCCGAGGTCCTCAAGACGTTGATAGGACATGCCGGTGTGCAACGGCGACAGGCTGCGCAGCTCGTCCCACACGGCCTCGCCGGTCTTGTGCACCCAGTCGTGCCCCATGCGTTTGGCGATCTCACCCATGATCTCGATGTCGTCGCGCGCACCCTCGGGCGGGTTGAGCGCCTTGCGCACGCGCTGCACCCGGCGCTCGCTGTTGGTGAACGTCCCGTCCGTCTCGCACCAGGCGGCCGCGGCGGGCAGCACGACGTGCGCCATCTTCGCGGTCTTGGTGAGGAAGATGTCCTGCACCACGATGTGGTCCAGATTGGACAGACGCTTGATCGTGTGGTCGGCGTCGGCCTCGGACTGCACCGGGTTCTCGCCGATGATGTACACGGTGGTCATGTCACCGCGTTCCATCGCCTCCAGCATCTGGGTGAGGTTCCAGCCCTTCTTCGGCCGGATGTTCGACCCCCAGGCGGCGTTGAACTTCGCGGCGACGGCCGGGTCGGTGATGTCCTGGAACCCCGGCATGCGGTCCGGGATCGCCCCCATGTCCCCGCCGCCTTGGACGTTGTTCTGCCCGCGCAACGGGTTCAACCCCGCCCCGTACCGCCCGACCTGCCCGGTGAGCAGCGACAGGTTGATCAGGCTCAGCACGTTGTCGGTGCCGTTGTGGTGCTCGGTGATCCCCAGCGTCCAGCTCAGCTGTCCCCGGTCGGCCTTGGCGTAGGCGTGCGCGAGCTCGCGGATCAGCTCGGCCGGCACCCCCGTCTCCAGCTCCGCCACCGGCAACGTCCACGGCTCGACGGCCTTGACGAACTCCTCGAAGCCCTCGGTCGCCCGCTCGATGAACGACATGTTCGTGAGGTTCGACGCGATGATCTCCCGCGCGATCGCGTGCGCCAGCGGGATGTCCGTCCCGACGTTGAGCCGCAACCACTTGTGCGCCCACTTGCCGGTGCTCGTCAACCGCGGGTCGACCACGTAGAGCTTCGCGCCCTTGTTGACCGCCTTCAACACGTGCTGGAAGAAGATCGGATGCGCCTCACGCGCGTTGGAACCCCACAGCACGATGAGGTCGGCGTCCTCGATCTCCTTGTAGGAGGAGGTACCGCCACCACTGCCGAAGACCTTCGCCAACCCCGCCACACTGGGCGCATGACACGTGCGGTTGCACGAGTCGACGTTGTTCGTGCCGATAACGGCCCTCGTGAACTTCTGGGCCATGTAGTTCATCTCGTTGGTGGCACGGGCACAGGAGAACATCCCGAACGCGTCCGGCCCACCCTTCGCCACGTTGCGCGCGAACCCCTCGGCCGCCCGGTCCAGAGCCTCGTCCCAGGTGGCCGGCCGCAGTTCGCCCGCATCGCGCACCAGCGGCTGGGTGAGCCGCACGTAGGGCTCGGTCTTCTTCCGCCTGCTCATCACGACACCTCCTACGTCCATACTGTATGCAATCGTCAGTATGCGCTAGCCCCAGATGCGGTTCCGTGTCCGGACGACGACATCCGGCCAGGTGATCGGCAGCGGTGAGCCGACCCGAATGCTCAACCACTCCCCCAGAGCTCAAGCCCCAGGGAAACTCAGCAGCTCAGCTCTTGACCGCGTACGAGTGCGCACCCGTGCCCGCGAGCTTCCCGCCGTCCACGATCAGGTACTCCTCCCTGATCGGCGTCCCCGCGAAGAACGACTCCAGGATCTCCCGCGTCCCCGCCGCATACCGCGCCTGTGCCGACAACGAAGACCCCGAGATGTGCGGCGTCATCGCGTGGTGCGGCATCGTCCGCCACGGGTGGTCGGCCGGTGCCGGCTGCGGGTACCACACGTCCCCCGCGTACCCGGCCAACTGACCGCTCTCCAGCCCCCGCACCACCGCGTCCCGGTCCACGATCCGCGCCCGAGCCGTGTTGACCAGGTACGCACCCCGCTTCATCGACGAGATCAACGCGTCGTCGAACAACCCCTCGGTCTCCGGGTGCAACGGCGCGTTCACGGTCACGACATCGCACACCGGAACCATCTCCGCGGCCGAGGTGTGGAACGTCAGCCCCAGCTCCTCCTCGACCGCAGCCGGCAACCGGTGTCGATCCGTGTAGTGCAGATGAACGTCGAACGGCGCCAACCGGCGCAGCACCGCCAAACCGATCCGCCCCGCCGCCACCGTCCCGACGTGCATCCCCTCCACGTCATAGGACCGCGACACGGCATCGGCGATGTTCCAGCCACCGTCCCGCACGATCTGGTGCGCCGGAACGAAGTTGCGCACCAGGTTCAGGATCGACATCACCACGTGCTCGGCCACGCTGATGCTGTTGCAGTACGTCACCTCGGCCACCGTGACACCGTGCGCGATTGCCGCGTCCAGGTCGACGTGGTCCGAGCCGATCCCCGCGGTCAGGGCCAGCTTCAACCGCGGCGCACGGGCGAACCGCCCGGCGGTCAGGTAGGCGGGCCAGAACGGTTGCGAGATGACCACGTCCGCATCGGCCAGCTCGCGGTCGAACACCGAGTCGGCGCCGTCCTTGGACGAGGTCACCACCAGCGTGTGGCCGCCGGCCTCCAGGAACCGGCGCAGGCCGAGCTCACCGGACACGCTGCCGAGCAGGTGACCGGGCGTGAAGTCCACAGAGGACGGAGTCGGCAGCGTCTGCCCGCCGGGATAGCCGGGCAACGAAGGCAGATCGTCGCGCACAGCGGAGAACGGGACGGACGGGTCGTCGTAGAGAACGCAGAGAACCTTCATGCCATCCAGCATCGGAGCCAAAGGCAGACACGTCCAAGCGAAAGTTCCTATCCCGTCATAGGTCGCGTCTATCAAGGTGCTCGTGCAGCAGCCGGTCCAGCACCCCGCGCACGTCCAGCCCGCGCGTCAGCCCCAGCATCGCCCGCGCCAGGATCGACACCTGCTCCCCCGTCACCAGCCCGATCCGCGGCACCCGCCGCGGGTTCTCGATGCGCACCACCCGCATGCCGTCGGGCGCGCCGAACATCTGCAGCCAGGCGTGGGCGACGACGCTCGACCACTTGTGGGTGGCGACGTGGGCGTACAGGGTCGCCACGGTGTCGGCCTCGATCATCGGCACCGGCTGCACCCCGGCGTCGGCGAAGATGTCGTCGAGGATCCGCCGGTTGCGCATCTTCGACGTCAACAGGCACAGCGGCAGCGCGGCCACGTCGGCCCAGCGCGCCACCGGGCGACCGGCGATCTCCTCGTCGGCAGGCGTCAGCAGGACGTACCGCTCCTCGTACAACGGCACGGCGGGCACCGAACCGTCCACGTAGGTCATGGCCAGGTCGAGCTCGAACTCGTCGAGACCCTGCGTGATCTCCCGCGACGACAACGACTCCAGCGTGATCCGCACGTGCGGGTAACGCTCGCAGAACGGCGTGGTCAGCAGCGGCGCGGCCGGCAACGCCGTGGGGATCGCGCCGATCCGCAGGGTGCCGGACAACGACTCGCGCATGCGGGAGAGGTCCTGCCGCAGCGCGTCGCGGTCGGCGAGCATGCGGTGCGCCCACAGCAGGACCCGTTCCCCCTCCGGCGTCAGCCCCTCGAACCGGCGGCCGCGGGACACGACCGGCACCCCGAGCTCCCGTTCCAGCTTGCTGATCGCCGCGGACAACGACGGTTGCGAGACGTGGCACGCCTCGGCCGCGCGGGCGAAGTGCCGCTCGCGGGCCAAGGCGACCAGGTACTCCAGCTGCCGCAACAACAACTACGACACCAACGACGTGCGTGACAGCAGGTCGATGGCCGCGTACACGTGCCGCAACGTCGGTGCCGGCACGCGGGTCAGCGCGGCGATCTCCACCACCGCGCCGATGATCGCGTCGATCTCCAGCCGCTTGCCCGCCTCCAGGTCCTGCAGCATCGACGTCTTGTGGTGCCCGACCCGCCGCGCCCCGTCGATCCGCTTGTCGATGGAGATCTGCGGGTCGCACCCCGCGGCACGGGCGATGGTGAGGGTCTCCGCCATCATCGACGCCACCAGGTCGCGGCTGTCGGTGTGGTCGCAGATCTCCACCATCGTCGCGCGGGTCAGGGCGCTCAACGGGTTGAACGCCACGTTGCCCATCAACTTGATCCAGATGTCCTCGCGGACGTCCTTCTCCACCGGGCACTTCAGCCCGCCGGCGACCATCGCCTCGCTCAGCGCCACGCAGCGCGGCGAGATCGACCGGTCCGGCTCTCCGATGGAGAACCGGGTGCCTTCGAGGTGCCGGACCACGCCCGGCGACTCGATCTCCGTGGAGCAGTAGACAACGCAGCCGATGGCCCGTTCCATCGGCAGCACCGCGGTGACCGAGCCACCGGGGTCGACGGCCTCGATCCGCTGTCCTTCCAGCGGATGCCCGGCCAGGCCGTGGAAGTACCACCACGGGATCCCGTTCTGCGCCGCGATCACGGCGGTCGTGGGCCCCAGCAGCGGGGCCAGCAGGTCCCCGGACGACGCGTACGAGTACGCCTTCAGCCCGAGGAACACGTAGTCGACCTCACCCACCTCGGCGGGGTCGTCGGTCGCGTGCGGATGCGCGGTGAAATCGCCCCTGGGACTGAGCACCTGCACCCCGTGCTGCCGCATGGCGGCAAGATGAGCTCCGCGTGCGATCAGGTGGACCTCGACGCCCCCACGGTGCAAAGCCGCACCGACGTAGGCACCGATCGCCCCGGCTCCGAGAACAGCGATCTTCATGTCAGCGCCCCGCTCGTCCAAGATTGCATACAGTATACTCGCAACACACCTACTGCTCTAGAAGTGCTTTTTGCATACGAAAAGCTGTATATTTCCCGACATGACCACTTTGCCCAGTGGCCGCCGGGCGGCCCGCGGCCCTCTCAGCGCCGCAGCCAGCCGCCGTGTCGAACGTCCGGCGCCACTGCGACAGGCCGTCTACGACGCCCTGCTCGAGCTCATCGTGAACCGCACCCTCGAACCCGGCCAGCACCTGGTCGAGGCCGAGCTGGCCGAGTACCTCGGCGTGAGCCGCCAGCCCGTCCGCGAAGCCCTGCAGCGACTGCAGACCGACGGCTGGGTGGACCTGCGTCCCGCCCAGGGCGCCTTCGTGCACACCCCGACCGAGGAGGAGGCCGACCAGCTGCTCGCGGTGCGCAGCGTGCTGGAAACCTACTCGGCCAAGCTCGCCGCCGAACACGCGACCGCCGGTGACGTGAAGCAGCTGAAGAAGCTGCAGAAGGCCGGTGAGGACGCGCTGGCCACGGCCGACGTGGATCGCCTGGTCGAGGCGAACGCCAACCTGCACGCGGCCGTCGCGGCGATCGGCCGCAACAAGGTCCTGTCCGAGATGATCGGGCTCGTCGACCGCCGGGTGCGCTGGTACTACACCCCGATCGCCCGCCCGCGCAGCCGCGACTCGTGGAACGAGCACGCCGAGCTGATCGAGGCCATCGCGGACGGTGACGCGGAACGGGCCGGCGAGGTCATGCACCGCCACGCGGAGCAGACCCGCCAGACCTACCACGACCGGAAGACGCCCGAGACCACGGAGGGCGACTGAGCGTTCGCCCCACATCACCCGAAACGGTCATTTGGTACCGAAGGGGTGATCCGCGACACGGTGGCGGCCGATTGCATACAAAACGCAGTATGCTGAATCGCGACAGGGGTGGGGTCGACGAGGACCCCGAGTGGGTACCCAGTGGACAGGACCCCAGCCGCACCCCCGTTCTTCCCGTGCGACAGTGCCTGATGGGCTTCTGCGCGCCTCGGGAGCCACCACCGGCAGTGCCACCACCGACAGGGAGAGAAGGAAGACCATGTCCCGCTGGACCAAGTTCGCGCGTGCCCTGACCGAGCCGCGCCAGGGTGCCTCCGCCGACGGCCGCGCGTTCGGCCTCGGGCTCGCGACCGCTCTGCACGAGCAGCGCAAGGACACCGAGGCCGTCGCGGCCGTGGCCAAGACGCTCCGCCCCGACTCGCAGGGCAAGGGCGCCGAGGGCCACACGATTCACGGCTGACTGCCCCTGACCGGCCTGTCGTCGGTCAGCTGCGCGCTCTCCGCACCCTCGACAGCGGACCTCGCCGCCCGCCGCGAGGTGTGCAGGCTCCACACCGTGGTGATCGCGAGCGTCGTCACGATGACGGCGAGCGACACCACGATCGGGATCTCCGGAGCCCACGAGACGCCGTGGTGGTGCAGCGCCTCGAAGATGAGCTTGAACCCGATGAACGCGAGCACCACCGCGAGGCCCTTGCTCAGGTGCACCAGGCGGTCCAGCAGACCGCCCACCAGGAAGAAGAGCTGGCGCAGGCCCATCAACGCGAACGCGTTGGCGGTGAGCACCAGGTACGGCTCCTTGGTGAGCCCGAAGATCGCCGGGATCGAGTCGACCGCGAACAGCAGGTCCGTGGTGCCGACCGCGACCATGACGATCAGCATGGGCGTGACCACGCGCTTGCCGTCGATGCGCGTCGTCAGCGAGGCACCGTGGTAGACCGTCGTCGCCGGCAGGAACTTCTTCACCGCTCGCAGAGCGGCGTTCTCCGGGACGTCGGCCTCCTCGGCGTCGTCCTGCTTCAGCAGCTTCCACGCGGTGAAGATGAGGAAGGCGCCGAAGAAGTAGAACAGCCAGTCGAACCGTGAGATCGCCTGAGCTCCGAGTGCGATGAACACGGCTCGCAGCAACAGGGCCAGGATGATTCCGACGATGAGCACCTTCTGCCGGTACTCCCGCGGCACGGCGAACCTGGCCATGATGATCACGAACACGAACAGGTTGTCGACGCTCAGCGAGTACTCGGTGATCCAGCCGGCGAAGAACTCACCGCCGTGGCCGGGCCCGGCGAACACCGTGACGCCGAGTCCGAACAGGACGGCCAGGCCGACGTAGAAGAGCACCCAGTACAGCGACTCGCGGAACGACGGTTCGTGCGGCTTTCGGACAACCAGGTAGAAGTCGAACGCGATGATGGCGGCGATGCCGCCCAGCGTCGCGATCCACACCCAGACGGGAAGATCCAGCATTCTCGCTCCTCCGGCGGAAGGTCAGCGGGACGTCGTGGCGACCGCGGTCGCGCGCATGCGTTGGGCGATCCGTTCGTGCAGCCACAGGAAACCGATCGCCCACCCCATGCTCACGAGGCCCTGGTAGGCGAGGAAACCGGCCAGGTCGGCGGGCAACCGGAACTGGCCGGTGAGCACCAGGCCCACCGAGATCTCGTGCACCAGCCTGGCGAGCGGGAAGCCCACGAGCCAGAACAGCGCGACGGGGGCGAACCGCCCGCGCGGCAGCCGGCCCGTGGCCATGAGCAGGCCGAGACCACCACCGAGCACCGCGAGCGGCACGCCGAGCGCGAACATCGTGACCGCGGCCCACGAGAGGGGCTGGCCGACCAAGGCCGCCAGCCCACCCGCGACCACACCGGCGGCAAGACCCACCGCCGCCCCTGGGATCGCTTCTCGAGTCTCCATCAGTCGACCACCACCCCGAAGCGGACCAGGCTGTAGAACAGCATCCCGAGGTAGAAGAACGCCCCCAGCCCGATGATGATGTTCGTGATCAGCTTGGGCCGGATGGGTTTGGGCAGCATCCGGTTGTTCACGAGCAGCAGCACCACGCAGTAGGCACCCATCGCGAACGTCGACAGGAACGCGAGGACGTCGAGGATCGCTCCCGGTCCCTCCGCCGGTCCCCACAACAGGATGATGATGCCGAACGTGATGACGCCCCACAGGAAGCCCGCGTAGAGGTGCGACATGCCGAACCGCTTCGCGCCGGGCACGAAGTGGTAGGCCATGTCGGCCTGGCCACGGGAGAACGAGTCGAACAGGCCCAGCGTGGCGTTGAGGCCGATCAACGCGATGAACCCGAGGAACACCGCGCCCAGCACCGGCCCGCCCGCCGAGGCGAACGCGTCCGACATGCCGTTGAGCGCCGCTTCCCGTTCGCCCGCCTCGATCAGCGCCTTGACGTTCGGGCTCTCCCGGTTCGCCGCCTGCGCCAGCACGGTGAACGAGATGGTGACGAGCATCGTGATGCCCCAGAACAGCAGCAGCGCGTCGAACGTGACCCAGCGCCGCCAGCCCTTCCACTTCGCCATCTCCGCGGGGTCGGAGGTGTCGAACATGAAGCCGCGGCTGGGCATCTCCTCTTCCTTGCCCGCGTGCCGCAACCCGCGCACCTTGGGGATGTGCGCGCCCATGCCGGCGCCGCTGTCGCGCAGGTGCAGCGTGTACCACATCTGCTGCATGCCGGACGGGCCGGCGAACGCGATGGAGCCGACGATGACCGGGAACCAGGTCGCCGACAGGGCCTCGGCCGGCAGGTACCCGAACTGGAACATGCCCGTCACGGTGGTGACGAGGTCCTGCCAGGTGCCCACCATCGCCGCCACCACGGCGGTGCTGACGACCAGCACGCCGATCAGGATGGACAGCAGGTTCTCCAGCAGGTTGTAGATGACCTTCGCCAGGCTGAACAGCACCCCGACGAGGACCAGGCCGACACAGGCCGAGATCGCCCACGGTATGCCGGTGATCCGCTCGAGCGCCGCCGCGCCGGCGGAGAGGTGACCCGGCCAGATGTAGACGGCCATGGCCACGATGAAGAAGAACCACATGATCGGCTTGAACACGCGTGCCGCGCCGAAGAAGATGCTCTCGCCCGTCGCCATGGCGTACCGGGCCATCTCCAGCATGACGACGGCCTGCAGGGTCACGCCGATCAGGAAGAGCCATCGGATGTCCGGCCCGAACAACAGCACGAGCCGGGGCCACATGTAGGCCTCGCCCATGCCCACGCCGAGTGCCACCAGGAAGACGGTGGGGCCCAGCAGGTGGATCGACGGTGGCGCGTCGGGCAGTTTCCTGATGGGCATCGCTTCCAGCCGTCCCGCGGGCCAGACGCGCTCCTTGTCGGGCGGAGCCGACACGTCCGTGCGGGCGACCAGATTTGGATCATCCACGGTTAACAACCTCCAGAGGACCGGCTGTCTTCGTTGACCTCCCTGGCGGGTTCGCGACCGTGGGCGTGTCACGGTCGCGGACGGGCCATCCTTTCCTTGCACAAAAGTCGAGGAGTGGTCGTGGCCTCGGGAAGGGACCACGACCACTCACGACTCAGCTACAGCAAGCCGGCAGCACGGGCCCACCGGTACTTGGCACCCAGTACTGCGACAGGCTTCTCCGTTGTGTACGGATACGCAACCACCCCGTTGCGGTACAGGTGCTCGCTGGCCTCCTCGACCTCGACGTCACCCGCGAGCGAGGCGACGACGGGCTTGTGGATGCCGTGCGCCCGGTACTCCTCCACGACGTCGACCACGAGCTTCGCGAACACCATCGGCGGTGTGACGATGGTGTGCCAGTAGCCCAGGATCAACGAGTGGATGCGCTCGTCGGCGAGGCCGAGCGCGATCGTGTTGCGGTAGGTCGACGGCGGTTCGCCGCCGGTGATGTCGATGGGGTTGCCCGCTGCCCCGAACGGCGGGATGAACTTCCGGAACGCCTCGTCGAGGTCGCCCGGGATCTCCATCAGCGACAACCCGTTGTCCACACAGGCGTCCGACAGCAGCACCCCGGAGCCGCCGGCGCCGGTGATGATGACGACGTTCTCGCCCTTGGGCGTGGCCAGCAGCGGGATGCCGCGCGCGTACTCCAGCAGGTCGTTCAGGCCGGGTGCGCGGATCACGCCGCTCTGGCGCAGGATGTCGTCGTAGACGCGGTCGTTGCCCGCGAGTGCGCCGGTGTGCGAGCTCGCGGCTTTCGCGCCCTGGTCCGTCCGGCCCGCCTTGAGCACGACGACCGGTTTCTTCTCCGAGACGCGTTTCGCCGTTTCCGCGAAGGAACGGCCGTCCTTGAGGTCTTCCAGGTGCATCGCGACGAGCTGGGTGTTCGGGTCGGACTCGAAGAACGTCAGCAGGTCGTCCTCGTCGATGTCGGCCTTGTTGCCGACGCCCACGATCGCCGAGACACCCATGCCCGCGGACCGGCTGAACCCGAGGATCGCCATGCCGATTCCGCCGCTTTGCGAGGAAAGCGCCACTCCGCCCTTGACGTCGTACGGCGTGCAGAACGTCGCCGAGAGGTTTTCGGGCGTGTAGTAGTAGCCGTAGATGTTCGGACCGAGGATGCGGACGCCGTGCCTGCGCGCGATCTCCACGATCTCGTTCTGCAGCTCGACGTTGCCCGTCTCGCCGAAGCCGGAGGGGATCATGATCGCGCCGGCGACGCCCTTCTTGCCGACCTCCTCCAACGCCGCCGGGACGAACTTCGCGGGGATCGCGAAGACTGCCACGTCGATGTCGCCGGGGACGTCGGAGATGCTCGCGAACGCCTTGCGGTCGAGGATCTCGTCCGCCTTGGGGTTGATCGGGTGGATCTCCCCGCCGAAGCCACCGTTGACGAGGTTCTTCATCACCGAGTTGCCGATCTTGCCCTCTTCGTTCGAGGCACCGATCACGGCGACGGCGGCCGGCTTCATGATCCGGTTCATCGAGGCGAGGATCTCGTCCTGGGTGAACCGGTGCGGCTCCTTCGCGGCGTTGTCGTCGACGAGGATCCGCACGTCGACGGCGGTCGCGCCGTCCGGGGTCGCGAGCACCGGGTTGAGGTCGACCTCCGCGAGCTGCGGGAAGTCGGACACGAGGTCGGACACCCGGCTGATCAGGTCGGCGACCTTGTCCGCGTCGACACCCTGTGCGCCGCGGATACCGCGCAGGATCTCGGCGGCCGCGATGCCGTTGACCATCGAGAGCGCCTCGTCCCTGCTCGTCGGCGCCAGCCGGAACGTGACGTCCTTGAGCACCTCCACCAGGACGCCGCCCAGGCCGAACGCGACGATCTTGCCGAACGTCTCGTCGCTGACCGCGCCCACGATCACCTCGTGGACGTCCTTGCCGGTGGGCAGCTGCTGCTGCACCTGGACGCCGGTGACGTCGGCGTCGGCCTTGTAGTTCCTGGCGTTGTGGATGATCGTGCGGTAGCCCTCGGCGACCTCGGCGGCGGTGCGCAGCCCCACCAGCACACCGCCGGCCTCGGTCTTGTGCAGGATGTCCGGCGACACGATCTTGAGCACGACCGGGTAGCCGATCTCCTCCGCGAACGCGACGGCGCCCTCCGACGACTTCGCCAGCGCCTCGGCCGGGGTCGCGATCCCGTAGGCGTCGCAGACCCGCTTGCCCTCCGGTGCGGTGAGCGACGACCGCCCCTCCGCCCGCACCTTCGCGAGTACCTTCTCGACCGCGGCGCGGTCGTAGCCGTTGTCCGGCATGAGAGTTCTTCTCCCTAGAGGGTTAGATGACGCCGGCGGCGCGCAGCCCGGCCAGGCGGTCCGCGCTGTAGCCGAGTGCTCCGAGGACCTCGTCGTTGTGCTCACCGAGCAGCGGCGGGCGCTGCACCTCGACGACCGAGTCGGAGAGCTTGAGCGGGTTGCCGACCGTCTTGAACGGGCCGCGCTCGGGGTGGTCGACCTCGACGACGGTGCCCAGCTGCGCGAGCGTCTCGTCCTCGATGATCTCCTTGGTGGACAGGATGGGTCCGCACGGGATGTTGTGGGCGTTGAGCTGGTCCATCACCTCCCACTTGGTGTGCTTCTCCGTCCACTCCTCGATCAGCGCGAACGCCTTGTCCAGCTTGGAGAGCCGCACCTCGGGCGTGGCCCAGGCCGGGTCCTCGGCGAGCTCGGGCTTGCCGATCAGCCGCGTGAGCGGGGCCCAGCCGACCGGCTGGATGATCACGTAGATGTAGTCGTTGGGGCCGCCGGGGGCACAGCGCACCGCCCAGCCGGGCTGGCCACCACCGGATGCGTTGCCGGAGCGGGGCACCTCGTCGGAGAACTGCTCGTTCGGGTACTCCCCCAGCGGCCCGTGGGTGAGCCGCTGCTGGTCGCGCAGCTTCACCCGGCACAGGTTGAGCACGGCGTCCTGCATCGCCACCTGGACGCGCTGGCCGCGCCCGGTGTTCGTGCGCTGGTAGAGCGCGGCGAGGATGCCCGCCACCAGGTGGATGCCGGTGCCCGAGTCACCGATCTGCGCGCCGGTCGCGAGCGGTGGACCGTCCTCGAAGCCGGTCGTGCTCATCGAGCCGCCCATGGCCTGCGCGATCACCTCGTAGGCCTTGAAGTCGGCGTAGCGGCCGGGGCCGAAGCCCTTGATGGACGCGTAGACCAGCCGGTCGTTGATCTCCTGGAGCTTCTCCCACGGGTAGCCGAACCGCTCGACCACGCCGGGGCCGAAGTTCTCGACGAGGACGTCGACGTCGGCGACGAGCTTCTCGAAGACCTCCTTGCCCTCGGGAGCCTTCATGTTGAGCGTGATGCTCCGCTTGTTGCAGTTGAGCATCGTGAAGTAGAGACTGTCCACATCGGGCAGATCGCGCAGCTGGCCGCGGGTGATGTCGCCCTTGCCGGGCGTCTCCAGCTTGATGACGTCCGCGCCCAGCCAGGCGAGCAGCTGGGTCGACGACGGTCCGGACTGCACGTGCGTCATGTCGAGGACTTTGACGCCCTCCAGGGCCTTTGTCGGAGTTTTACCCATTTGGTCAGCTCACCTACTTGTACATCGTCTGGTTCATGGTCCCGGGCGCGTACACGTCCGGGTCGATCCACACGTTGATCAGCGAGGGCTTGCCGGACTCGCGGGCGCGCTGCAGTGCCGGCACGATGTCCTTGGGGTCGCGCACCTCCTCGCCGTAGCCGCCGAGCATCTTGGCGAACTGGTCGTACTTGACGTCGCCCAGCGTGTTGCCGACGCGCTCGCGCTCCAGGCCGTACTTGGCCGCCTGGCCGTAGCGGATCTGGTTCATCGACGAGTTGTTGCCGACGATGCCGACGAACGGCAGGTCGTAGCGGACCAGCGTCTCGAAGTCCCAGCCGGTGAGGCTGAAGGCGCCGTCACCGAACAGCGCGACGACCTCCTTGTCGGGCCGGGCGAGCTTCGCGGCCAGCACGAACGGGATGCCGACGCCGAGTGTCCCGAGTGGACCGGGGTCCATCCAGTGGCCCGGCGACTTGGGCTGCACGACCTGGCCGGAGAACGTGACGACGTCGCCGCCGTCGCCGATGTAGATCGAGTCCTCGGTGAGGAAGTCGTTGATCTCGCTCACCAGCCGGTACGGGTGGATCGGCATGTCCTCGGACCGCAGGTGCTCCGCCCGCTTCTGCCGCGCCTTCTCCTCGACCGCCTGCAGCTCCTCCAGCCACACCTTGCGGCCCATCGCGCCGTTGTCCTCACGGCCCGACGCGGCCTGGGTGACGCTGGAGAGCACCAGGTCGGCGTCACCGACGATGCCGAGGTCGACGTCGCGGTTCTTGCCGACCGTGCGGTAGTCGAGGTCGATCTGCACAACCGTCGCGTTGGCGGAAAGCCTGCGGCCGTAGCCCATCCGGAAGTCGAACGGGGTGCCGACGATGACGATCACGTCGGCGTTGTCGAAGGCGTACCGGCGCGAGAGCTGGAAGTGGTGCGGGTCGCCGGGAGGCAGGGTGCCGCGACCCGCGCCGTTCATGTAGGCGGGGATGTTCAGGGTGCGGACGAGCTCGATCGCGGAGTCGGTCGCCCGCGTGGTCCACACCTGGCTTCCGAGCAGGATCGCCGGTTTCTTGGCGTGCACCAGCAGGTCCGCGAGCTTCTCGATGTCACGCGGGTCGCCCACGCTGCGGGTCGAAGCGCGGTAGTGACCCGCTTCGGGGATCCGCGCGGTGCTCAGCGGCACCTTGGCGTCCAGCACGTCACGCGGGATCTCCAGGAACGACGGGCCGGGCGCGCCGGCGTTCGCCTCGCGGAACGCCATCGACACCATGTCGGCGATCCGCGCGGTGTGCGGGACGTTGGCCGAGAACTTGGTGATCGGCGTCATCATGTCGACGTGCGGCAGGTCCTGCAGTGAGCCCATCTTGTGCTGGCTCAACGCTCCCTGCCCACCGATCAGCAGCATCGGGCTCTCGGCCCTGAACGCGTTCGCGACACCGGTGACGGCGTCGGTCGTGCCCGGCCCCGCGGTCACGACGGCACACCCTGGTTTGCCGGTGATCCGCGCGTAGCCGTCGGCCGCGTGCGCCGCGACCTGTTCGTGTCGTACGTCGATGACGGCGATGCCCTCGTCCACGCAGCCGTCGTAGATGTCGATGATGTGGCCACCGCACAGCGTGAAGATCGTGTCGACACCCTCAGCCTTGAGCGCTTTCGCGACCAGATGGCCCCCGGAAATCGTCTCTGGCGTCGACTCGGGCTCCGCGGAACTCGTCATCGGCGATCAGCTCCCCTAGCGCTCGACTGTAGATTGCATACCGTATGAGGTAGGCATATCGTTACTCCGCTGCCAACCGGATGTCCATAGATGGCCGCAAGTTTTCGGCGAGAGGACGTAGACGGTGGATCTTTTCGAACACGAGGCGAGGGACCTCTTCGAGCGCTACGGGGTGCCCGTTCCGCGTGGTCTCGTGGCGGACACTCCTGAGTCCGCGCGCGAGGCGGCCGCCTCACTGGGCGGGACCGTTGTGGTGAAGGCCCAGGTGAAGACCGGCGGGCGCGGCAAGGCGGGCGGCATCAAGCTCGCTTCGTCGCCCGACGAAGCTTTCACCGCCGCGTCAGCGATCCTGGGGATGGACGTCAAGGGACACACCGTGCACCGGGTGCTGGTGACCGAGGCGAGTGAGATCGCCGAGGAGTACTACCTGTCGTTCCTGCTCGACCGGGCCGGCCGGCGGTTCATCTCGATGGCGTCGGCCACCGGCGGCGTGGAGATCGAGGAGATGGCTGACCGGATCGTGCTCACCGAAGCTTCGGCTTTCGACGTAACAGCGGCATTTTCACCGGACGCGGCGGCGGAGGTGACCGAGGTCGCGGCCAAGCTCTGGGACGTCTTCGTCGGTGAGGACGCCACGCTGGTCGAGGTGAACCCGTTGGCGCGCACGAAGTCCGGGCGGATCATCGCGCTGGACGGCAAGGTGACGCTGGACGACAACGCGTCCTTCCGGCATTCTCGTCCGTCTTCGGGTGCCGAGGGCGACCCGCTGGAGGTGCGGGCGGCGGAGAAGGGCCTCAACTACGTCAAGCTCGACGGCACCGTCGGTGTGATCGGCAACGGCGCCGGGCTCGTGATGTCCACATTGGACGTCGTCGCGCTCGCGGGCGCCCGGCCGGCGAACTTCCTCGACATCGGCGGTGGCGCGTCGGCGCAGGTGATGGCCGACGGGCTGGACGTGATCCTGTCCGACCCGGCGGTGCGCAGCGTGTTCGTGAACGTGTTCGGTGGCATCACCGCGTGCGACGCGGTGGCCACCGGGATCGTGCAGGCACTGGGCCTGCTCGGCGACCGCGCGGACAAGCCGCTGGTCGTCCGGCTCGACGGCAACAACGCCGAGGCGGGCCACCGCATCCTCGACGAGGCACGGCACCCGCTGATCACCGTGGCGCACACGATGGACGACGCGGCCGGTCGTGCCGCCGCTCTCGCCGGCGCCGGCAAGGAGTCCTGATGGCGATCTTCCTCGACGAGAACAGCCGCGTGCTCGTGCAGGGCATGACCGGCTCGGAGGGTTCCAAGCACACCCGCCGGATGCTCGCGGCGGGCACACGCGTCGTGGGCGGTGTGAACGCCCGCAAGGCCGGGACGTCGGTGGCGTTCGACGACGTCACGTTGCCGGTGTTCGGCACGGTGTCGCAGGCGATGGCGGAGACCGGTGCGAACGTCTCAGTGCTGTTCGTGCCGCCGCCGTTCGTGCAGGACGCGGTGATCGAGGCCGTGGACGCCGGCATCGGGCTGGCCGTGGTCATCACCGAGGGCGTGCCGGTGCACGACACCGCGCGGTTCTGGGCGCACGCCAAGGACTCCGGTACGCGGATCATCGGGCCGAACTGCCCTGGGATCATCAGCCCCGGCAAGGCGAACGCGGGCATCATCCCCGCCGACATCACCAAGCCGGGGTCGATCGGCCTGGTGTCGAAGTCGGGCACGCTGACCTACCAGCTGATGCACGAGCTGAAGGACTTCGGCTTCACCACGTGCGTCGGCATCGGCGGCGACCCGATCGTCGGCACCACGCACATCGACGCGATCGCGGCGTTCGAGGCGGACCCGGAGACCGAGCTGATCGTGATGATCGGCGAGATCGGCGGCGACGCCGAGGAGCGGGCCGCGGAGTTCGTGCGGGACAACGTGTCCAAGCCGGTCGTCGGGTACGTCGCCGGCTTCACCGCGCCCGAGGGCAAGACGATGGGGCATGCCGGGGCGATCGTCTCGGGGTCCTCGGGCACGGCGGAGGCCAAGAAGCAGGCCATGGAGGCGGTCGGGATCAAGGTCGGCAAGACCCCGTCCGAGACCGCCGCCCTGGCCCGCGCGACCCTCACCAGCTAGCCCTGCTCGTTCGGCGTCTGCAAGTGCCACCAACTTGAAGTCGGTAGTACTTGCAGACGCCATGGGAGCTAACGGGGCTGGCTCGTGCAGATCGCCTTGTCCGCCACGTCGACGGCCGACGGCTTGCCCGAGCCCTGCCAGTTCGTGTTGGTCACGACCGCCGCGAACCGGCCGTCGTCGGTGGTCAGGGTGAACGAGTAGTGCCCGGTGGTCAGGGCGCCGTTGTGGCCCCACGCCACGACACCGCAGCTCAACGGCATCCTGACCAGCGCCAGGCCGTAGCCGTAGCCCTCGGCCGGCCCGAACGTGCGGCGCATCTCCGCGAGCGCCGCCGGTGAGACGACCTGACCGGCGGCCAACGCCCGGTAGAACCGCCGCAGGTCGTCCAAAGTGGACTCCATGGCGCCCGCGGTGCTCCAGGAGCTCAGCTCCACCGCGGTGGTCGCCTCGGTCCAGAAGAAGATCGGACCGACGCGGCCGCCCAGGTACCCGTTGAGGAAGGGAGCCTTCAGAGCGCGGTTGCCCGGCGCCGGGAACCGCGTCTCGGTCAGGCCGAGCGGCGTGATGACCCGTTCGGTGATCGCGTCACCGGCCTGCTTGCCGGTGAGGCGTTCGATCAGCATGCCCAGGACCAGGAAGCCGACGTTGGAGTAGTTCTGCGCGGCGCCCGGCACGTTCTGGGCGGGCTCGTCCATCGCCGACCGGACCAGTTCGGCCAGCGCGTACGTGCCGTCCGGGTTCGCCCGCGCGTCCCGGACGTCGCGGACCAGGCCGCTGGTGTGCTGCAGCAGCTGGCGAACCGTGATCACGTCGCCGTTGTAGTTGCCGCTGACGACACCTGGCAGGTACCGGTTGACCGGGGCGTCCAACTCGACGCGCTGTTCGTCGACGAGCTGCAGCACGACGGCGGCGGTGAACGTCTTGGTCTGGCTGCCGATCCGGAAGTGGTCGGCGGCGGTGATCCTGCGCTGCTCGTACAGCTTGCCGGTGCCGGTGCTGTAGGTGCCGCTGCCGGTGTGCACCGCGGCGCCCGGTCCGGCCTGCGCCAGGTACCCGTCCAGCGTCTGCTGCACCTCGGTGTTGGCGTGTGCGGGCGCGACGCTGACGGCAAGCGCAACCCCTGCGACCACTGCTGCGAACCGCTTCACGCGGCGACCTCCTGCTGCTGCGCCTTGTCCCCGATGACCGACAGTGCCTTCTTCACGACCTCGAGCACCGCGAGCGCGCCCTCGACCAGCTTGATCAGGTTCTCCCCGCTGGCCAGCAGCTCGGCGAGCTTGCCGGCGATCCGCACACCCGCGTCGACCGCGATCTGCACGCACTGCGGGATGGCGACGGCGATGCTCTGCCCGAACGTCGCCGCCGCGGTCGCGACCGCCTGGGTCATGATCGGCACGATCTGACCGAGCGCCTCGCCGATGATCGTGGAGACGGCCGCGACCGCCTGCGCCACCACCTCCCCGGCCTTGATCATCGCTTCGGCCGAGGTCATGGCCGTCTCCGCGACCGACAGCACACCGTCGGCGAGCTCCTGCGCGGTGGCCGCGTAGTCCTGCGCGGCCGCACCGGCCCAGCCGCTGGTCTCGGTCTTGGTCTTCTCGCGGTAGTCCTCGGCGAGGTTCGCCGTGCTCTCGCCCGCCTTGCTGAACTCGCTCGCGCCCTGCGTGACGCCCTCGGGGTTGCCGCGCAGCTGGTTCAGCGGCTCCTCCAGGAACGAGATCATCGGCGTGAGGAACCCGACGCCCGCGCAGTCCAGCGCCTGCAACGGTTTCTGGTCGGCGTCGTACTGCGGCCGCTCGTCCTTGAGCCCGCCGGACACCCACTCCTTGCCGGTGATCGCGTTCGTCGTGGTGCGCAGCTCGGTGAGCAGCGCGTTGATCGTCGCCGTGTCGCTCACGCGTCCACCCCGCCGAGGCTCATCGCGCTGGTGTCATCGGTGCGCTGGTAGTGCTCGGCGGTGCGGCGCATGCCGTCGCCGACCTTGTCCATCGTGGACGCGACGTGCGCGAACGCCTGGGCCGTCTGGTTCATCGCACCGCCCAGCCCGGCGGTGAGGAACTGCGCGAACTGCCCCAGCGACTCCTGGCCGAGCTCCTGCGGCAACCGGGTCTCCGCCAGCTTGTCGGCACCCGCCGCCAGCGTGCTCGCGTGGGCGCGCAGCTGCTCGTGGTCGACGGTGAACGTCATCGCCGCACCTCCGCCACGATCCGCTGCAACGCGTCGCCCTCACCGAGGTAGCTCGCCATGACCTCGGTCATCCGCTCCCCCGCGACCCGTTGCGCCTCCCTGGCCGTGCTCACGATCAGCACGGCGAGCGAGTCGGCGTCGAGCTTGCGCGCCGCCGGGGTGAGCCGGACGTCGCCCAGCACCCCCGCCGCGTTCACCGACACGGTGACCTCACCGCGCGGCGACGTCGCGCTCGCCCCCACCTCGCTCAGCGACGCGCTCGCCGCCCGTGCCCCGTAGGCCACCCGTTCCAGCTTCTCCTGGTAGTCGGCCAGCCACTGCGCTGCTTCCACGTCTCCCCTACCCCCTCGCCACCGCGGCGACCTCACCGATCGCGCGGACCACCTCGTGGTGCCTCATCGGGTTGACGCTGAGCCAGCCGTCGGCTCCCGCGTCCACCCGCACCCTGCCCTTCGCACTGTCCAACCAGGACACCTCCCGCAACCGGGTGCCGCCCCTGCTCACCGCACCCGCCTGGCCCTGTCCCGGTGCCGGGAAGAACGCGGCGAGCTCGTCACGCCCCCTGCCCGGCGGCACCGTGAGCGGCATCGTCTGCGCCGCCCCGACCCGCGGGACCAGCGCCGCCAGCTCGTCGCTCAGCTCCGCCGCGGCCACGCTCGTGGCACGGACGGTGCTGCCGCTCAGCTCCTGCCGGCACACCACGGCGCGGTGGCCGTGGACGAGCGCGACCGCCCCGGTGGTCTCGGCGCCGACGACCACCAGGTCCACCGCGGCCTGGTACTCGCGCAACGCGGTCACCAGCTCGTCGGCCATTCCGACGGGACCGTCGTCGGTGGCCAGCCCACGGGCCTGCAGACCCTGCGCGGCTTCCGCGAGCAGCTCGCGGCGCTCCCCGGCGAGCCGCCCGAACGACGGCACCCGCAACGGGAACGGCCACCGCACCCCGGCGTGCGTGGCCAGCAGGTCCATCTCGACGAGGTCGAACGCGACCTCGCACTCCACGGCGGTCACCTGCCCACCCGCTGCTGGTCGACGTCGACGTAGGTGGTCGTGATCGCCGCCAGCACCCGCTGGAACTCGCGGACCTCCCGCTCGGCCGCGGTCACCTCACCGGTCAGCCCGGACTCCCCCGCCGCCGCGGACAGCCGCCCCGCCAGCTCCCGCGCCGGTGGCGCCGTCCCCAGCAACGGCTGCCGCTCGGCCAGCCTGGTCGCGGTCGCGATGAGCTCACCCGTCAGCTCCGCGAGCCTGGTCAGCGTCTTGACCCGCTCTCCGAGCGACTCGGGCGCCACCTCGTACCCGTTCACGCCTCCACCCCGATCACCGGCGGGCACGCCCGCTCGTCCAGCTCGAACAACCCGTGGTCCAAGGTCGGCATCTGGTTCTCGTGCTCCTGGTCGTCGTCGCCGCGCGCACCACTCGCGGGCGGTGCCATGCCGCCGTTCTGGGCCGCGTTGCGCGCGTTCGTGTCACCGACCGGTCCGCCGAGGACGGCCGGGCCGGTGGTTCCGCCGAGCAGAACGCCCGCACGCATGCCGGGGGTGAGCTGGGCCGGGCTGCTGGCCGGTGCCGCGGTCGGTGTGCTCACGACCCTCGCTCGTGCCGCACCGCCACCGCCTCCACCCCGCCTCCGGTCAGGCGTTGCCAGGCACCCCGGCGGCCGGTTTCTGGCTGGCGCGGAGGAACCGGGGCCGACGGCGTGGCGGCGGCCTGCGGGACGGCGCCGCGGGCGTCGTCGATCAGGCGGCTGCTGCCGTTGAGGCTCGACTCGTAGGTCTGCATCGCGCGGACGGCCTGGGCCTTCTGCTGGTCGGCCGATCCGACGGTGAAGAAGAAGCTGATGCCCGTGCCGCCGCTCTGGGGCAGCTGCGGGGTGAAGGCCGGTGCGGACGGCAGGCTGAACGGCGCGGGAGGCGTGCCGAAGGTGAACCCGGCCGGTGCCGTCCCGAAGCTCGACGCCGAGAGGCCGCCCGGCGGCGGCGCGAACCCGGCCGCTCCTGGCCCGAACCCCGGCACCGGCACACCGCCGGTCCTGCTGGCGGTGCCACGAGCCGCCCGGCCGCCCCGGCCCGAACCCCGCCACCTCCGTCACCCCCCGGTCCGATCGCGGCGCGGCCGGTGGCGGTGGCATGGCCGCCCGTGCCGCGGCCAACGCGTCCGCGTCCTGCGCCCGTTGCCCGGCCCCCGCCAGCTCGCTGATCTTCTCGATGCGGTCGGCCAGCGCACCCAACCGCGCGGCGGCCTCCTCGGCCGCCACCCCCTGCCAGTCGGCGAGCAGCGCGGTCCGCTGCTCCCTCAGCACCTCCGCGTGCGTGGCCAACGCCGCCCGGTGCGCGGTCCACTCGTCCGCGACCTTGCCGACGGACGCGACGTCGGCGTCCTGCCACAGCATCTGGTGCAGCTCCGAGTGGCTGTACGCCTCCCAGTTGACCGCGTCGGCGGTCGGTGAGTCGTTGCCTGACACCCCTGAGTCCCCTCCCTCGTCCGGCCAGGCAAACGATCACAGCCGAGCGGAACGAGGGACAGGCCAGACGACCGGCCACTTGTGGCCGGTCGGTCTGATCAGCGCGAACGCCGGTAACCGGCCGCGAGGTGCTCTTGCAGCCGCGCGTGCCGGAACTGGTAGACCGCACCCGCGCGGCGCAGCACACCACGCCGGTACGCGTCACGCAGGAACGCCGGGAGCGCCCACGGCAGCCGTCCGGTCAGCGGCAGCCACACCCGCGCCAGCACCAGCCACTGCCCCCACGCGGTCAGGCTGAGCCCGTACGCCAGACCGCCGCCGATCCCGCCGACCAACCCGAGCGCCAGCCCCGTGACCGGGCTCCACGCGACGTCGAACCCGGCGGGCCCGACCAGCACCAGCGCCAGCAACCCGGTGCCGGAAGCGACGAACACGGCGAACGTCGGCACCCCGACCGCCACCATCGCGAGCACCGCGGACCGGTTCGCCCGCAGCAGCCCGAACGGCGACCCGGCCGTCCGCACGTCCAGCGGCGCCTCGACGGCGGCGACCACCCCGAACACCAGCCCGGCCCCCGCACCGAACACGACCGCGAACACCCCGCTGTCGACCAGCACCCCGGCCGACAGCTCGTACGCGGGGTTCACCGTCCACCACGCGAGCGCGCGCACCAGCCCGTACCCGGCACCGACGAGCCCGCCGAAGCACACCCCGAGCAGGGACCGCGACCACACGTGCGGCCCGAACCGCCCGCGCAACCGCAGCCGCGTCCGCACCGGCAGCAACGGCGCGACCCGCCGGTGCGCCAGCCCGAACACCACGCCCGTGACCAGCGCGATCAACACCCCGAACAGCGCCAGCCGGAGGTTCACCGCCCCGATCAGCAGGCCTTCGACCAGCAGGTCCGCCCCACCGACCGCGACCCCGACGCCGAGGCCGACCACCGCCGCCCGCCGCCGCATCGACGTCCCGAGCTGCCACCACGCCAGGTCGTGCGTCCCGAGCCTGGTCAGGTGGTCGGCCAGGTAGCCGAGCCACCGCTGCGCGTCGGCCCGTTCCTCGTACACGGCCGGGACGAAGCTGCCGAGCAGGTGCCGTTCCAGCGCGTCGGCGGTGTCGAACTCGAGCAGCTCCTCGGGCGGATGATCAGGCGTGTCGCTGTGGATCCGGCGCGCCAGCGCCACCATCAGCGGCGTGCTCAGCACATCGGCCAACGGCCCGCCCGCGGCCACCTCCGCCAGCACCGCGTCCCACGCACCGGCCCGCCGCGTGGTCCGCGGCAGGTACTCCGCCACGTCCTGCGGCGACAGCTCCGCCAGCACCACCGCCGCGGCCGACGTCAGCACGTCGGTGCCGGCGACCGCGTCGGCGTACTCGTCCACCCGGCTCGTCAACAACAACGGCAACGTCGTGGTGTTCAACGCGACCAACGCGGCCCGGTGCAACCCGTGCGCGATCTCGTCGAACCCGTCCAGCACCGGCAACACCCGTTGCGCGTCGACCAGCGCCGACGCCAGCGTGCCCCCACCCGGCCCCGGCCCCGCCAGGAACGGGTGGTCCCGCTCCAACTGCCCCGCCAGCCAGTCCCGCACCCCGCTGCGGCGCGGGTCCCACGCCCCGAGGCTGAAGATCACCGGCACCGGATCGGCCTGCTCGGCAACGAGGTCCAGCACGAACCGGGAGGTCAGCACCGTCTTCCCGGAGCCGGCCCCGCCCAGCACCACCAGCCGCCGCGACCCGACCCGCCGGTACACCTCGACGACCTGGTCCAGCCGCCCGTCGAGCTCCACCTCGCCGCCGATGTTGAGCCAGCTGTCCATCAGCTCCGGCCTGGCCGCCGTCCACCGCACCGGCAACGGCACCGGGTCGTGCACCTGGCGCTGTTCCTCCTCGCGCCGCCACCGCCCCTCGACGGCGGTCTTCAACGCCGCGACCGCCTCCGCCAACGGGTCAAACTGCCTCGTGGCGACCTCGACCACCGGCTCCGACCGCCCCGCGGCGCCGAACAGCTCAGCCCGCTCGTCCCCGGTCAGCTCCAGCGCGTCGGCCAACGACCGCACGGTCCCCATCCGCGGATCGGTGCGTTCGCCGGTCTCCAGTCCTCGCACCGTGCGGATGCCGACGGCGGCACGCTGGGCGAGCGCCTCCTGGCTCAATCCCGCCCGCTGCCGCCACTGACGCAGCAGTAAGCCGAACCGGCTCGTCACAACGCCCCCTCGTTCCGATGATCGGCATCGTATCGAGACCACGGCGTCTAGTTGACCGCTGCCACGACCAACTCCCCCGGCACGTGCGGCCGTTCCGGAGGAAGATCGCGGACGTGCTGTCCCACTGGCTGCAGACCGTCCCGCCACTGCTGGTCTACGTGATCGTGGGCCTGGTGGTGGGTCTCGAAAGCGTCGGCATCCCGCTCCCCGGCGAGATCGTCCTCGTCACCGCCGCCCTGATGGCCTCGCACCACGACGGCGTGAACCCGGTCGTCGTCGGCGCCTGTGCCTCCGCGGGCGCGATCATCGGCGACAGCATCGGCTACTCGCTGGGCAAGCGGTTCGGCCCGCGCATCTTCACCCGGGCCGAAGCGAAGTTGCCCCGGCACTTCGACGCCGGCAAGATCAGCCGCGCCCGGGCGCTGTTCGAACGGCACGGCGCCTGGGCGGTGTTCTTCGGCCGGTTCGTGGCGTTGCTGCGGATCCTGTCCGGTCCGCTCGCGGCCACGATGGGCATGCACTACGGGAAGTTCCTGCTGGCCAACGCTCTGGGCGGCATCGCGTGGGCCGGCGGCACGACGGCAGCGGTCTACTTCCTCGGGGAGGCGGCGGAGAAGTACTTCGCCGAGTTCTCCTGGATCGCACTGCTCGCGGTGCTCGTGGCGGTCGTCGGGTTCAGCGTCCGAGCCCGGCTCCACCGTTCACGCCGATGACCTGGGCGGTCACGTGCCCGGCCTCCGGTGAGGTCAGGAACGTGATCACCGCGGCGATGTCGGCGGGTATGCCGGCCCGGCCGTTGGCGGGGTTGCCGACGAGCTTCTTGCGGCGTTCCTCGCTCAAAGTGCCGCCGAAGAACTCCGTGTCCTCCACGACGCCGGGCGAGACCACGTTGACGGTGATGCCGCGCGTGCCGAGGGCGAACGCCAGGTCCGCCGTCCACGCCTCGACCGCCGCCTTCGCCGCACCGTAGGCACCGGAGCCGCGACGGCCCGCGATCGAGCCGATCGTCACCACCCTGGCGTTGTCGGCCAGGCGCGGTTCGAGCGCGGTCGTGACGAGCACGGCGCTGATCACGTTGGACTCGTAGTTGGCGATCCACAGGGTGCGGACGTCGGTCAGGTTCTCCGGCGCGGGCAGGCGGCGGGTCATGTTGCCGCCCGCGTTGTTGACCAGTACGTCCACCTGGGACGGCAGGTCGCCCAGAGCGTTCTGGACCGCCACCGGGTCGGCGGCGTCGAACACCACCGCCCGCGCACCGATCTCGTCGGCCGCGGCCTTGAGCACTTCCTCGCGCCGGCCGGTGATCACGACGTCCAGGCCCTGCTCCACGAGCCTGGCCGCCACCGCCTTGCCGATGCCCGTGCCGCCGCCGGTCACCACTGCTGTTCGGGTCATGCGATCTTTGATATCAGCGGACTTCGGCCCAAGTCGATCGGCTTGTCAGCCCAGCGCGGTTCACGTCTGTGACTACGCTGCTCAAGGCAACTTCGGCACTGGGGAGAAAAACATGACGACCCACATCCTGGACACCAACGGCGCCGCCATCACCTATGACGTGGAGGGCGAGGGCGGCCGTCCGTTGATGATGATCGGCCAGCCGATGGACGCGAGCGGTTTCACGTCCTTGCGCGCGCAGTTCCCCGACCGCACCGTGATCACCTACGACCCGCGCGGTCTGGGCAGGAGCACGCGGTCGGACGGCCGCACCGACAACACGCCCGAGACGCAGGCGGCGGACGTGCACGCGGTGATCCAGGCCGTCGGCGGCCCGGTCGACCTCTTCGCCTCCAGCGGCGGCGCGGTCACGGCACTGGAGCTCGTCGCGTCCTATCCGGACGACGTGGTCACCCTCGTCGCCCACGAGCCGCCGATCATCGACGTGCTGCCCGACGCCAAGGCCGCCCGGCGCGCCCGCGACGGTTTCATGGCCGTCTACCAGGCGAAGGGTGGCGGCGCGGGCATGGCGGCGTTCATCCAGATGAGCTCGTGGCAGGGCGAGTACACCGACGAGTACTTCGCGCTGCCCGCACCGGACCCGGCTCAGTTCGGCATGCCGGCCGAGGACGACGGCAAGCGCGACGACCCGTTGCTCGGCACCTCGTCGCTGGCGATCACCGACTACTACCCGCGCGTCGACGACCTGAAGGCCGCCTCCACCCGCGTGGTGATCGCGGTCGGCGAGGAGACCGGCGACGCGTTCACCGCGCGCACGGCCGTCCACACGGCACGGTTGCTCGGGCAGGAGCCGGTGGTGTTCCCGAGCCACCACGGCGGCTTCATCGGCGGCGAGTTCGGCTACGCGGGCAAGCCGGAGGAGTTCGGCGTCAAGCTCCGCGAAGTGCTCGGCTGAGGACCAGGTCGGCGGCGCGTTCCACCCCTCTGCCCTGAAGGACAGCGGCTCGCATCCGGTCGACGTTGCGCCGGATGCGGTCGCTGGCCGCGACCCGGTCCACCGCCGCACGCAGGTCTTGGACGTCGTCCACGCGTTCACCGAGCCCGAGCTCCACGACCCGGTCGGCGTTGGTGGCCTGCTCCGGCGTCTGCGGCACCACGACCAGCGGAACGCCCTGGTGCAGCGCCTCCAGCGTGGAGTTCATGCCACCGTGCGTGATGAACGCGGCCGCGTGTTCCAAGACCGCGAGCTGCGGGAACCACGGCTGGACGTCGATCGTGCCCGGCACCGGACCGACATCGACGCCCGCGCTCAACGCGACCTGCCACGCGCCGTCGCCGAACTGCTCGACGCACGCCCGGTAGAACGCCTCGTCGCTCAGCAACGACCCCAGCGAGACGTAGAGCAGCGGCAGGTCGTGCCGCGGCGCCCACTCCTCGTCGAGCCGGCGGCCCAGCAGCGGGCCGACGAAGTGGAACGTCTCGTCGAAGGTGTCCCCCGCGGGCTGGAACTCCCTCGGCACCAGCACGACGTTGCACGCGTCCGGTTCGTCCAGCGTGCTCTCGACGGTCAGCTCCACACCGTGTTCGGCGGCGAACCGCGCGCAGTCGTCCTCGATCGCCCACGCGACCGCCGGAGCCATCATCGCGAAGTGCTCGTTGGACACGAAGTGCGGCACCGTCCGCACCGCCGGAAGACCCAGCTGCCGTGCCACGACCCGGCCCGGCCAGTTCGTGGCGTCGTAGACCAGCACGTCCGGCCGGACCTGCGCACACCGCCGCAGCAACACCGGGTGCGTCGCGCGCATGGCCGCGAAGTAGTGCGGGAACCACTCGTCGATCGGGTTGGCGGTCTTCGGCTGGAACGGCGGCAGCGACGGCAGCTCCACCCATTCGGCGCCCGCCTCGACGACCGCGTCCGCGTGCTCGGCACCGGTCGCGTACCCGACCCGGTGGCCGCGCCGCACCAGCTCCTCGACCAGGGGCAGCGTCGGGGTGAGGTGGCCGTGACCGGCGAGGGTGACGAACAGCAGCTCCACCCCGCCGATCCTGGCCAGCTCCCAGGTCACCCGGCAACGCATTTACCGCGTTTACCGCGCGACCGCCTCGACGAGGTCGGCGGCGCGCACCACACCACCGGCCCGGTGGACAGCGGCTCGCATCCGGTCGACGTTGCGCCGGATGCGGTCGCCGGCCGAGACCCGGTCCACCGCGGCGCGCAAGTCCTGGAGGTCGTCCACGCGTTCACCGAGCCCGAGATCCGCGACCCGGTCGGCAATCTCGTCCGAGAAGACCGGCACGACGACCAGCGGGACGCCTTCGCGCACCGCCCCCAGCACGGAAGTCGAGTCGCCCCCGGTGATGAGCACCGGTGTGCGCGTGGGATCCGCGGGCTGCAGGAACCAGGGCTGGACGTCGATCGCGTCGGACACCTCGGGCAGCTCGTACCGCGGTGTCCAGTACTCGTCGACCAGCCGGCCCGCCGGCGGCCCGACGAAGTGGACGGTCTCGCCGAACGTGTCCCCGGCGGGCTGGAACTCCCTGGGCACGAACACGAGGTCGCACTCCTCCGGCTCGTCGAACAGGCTCTCCAAGGTGAGCGCCACGCCCTGCTCGGCCGCGAACCGCGCGCAGTCGTCCTCGATCTTCCGGGCGCGGTCGGGGATCTCCAGCGGGAAGTGCTCGTTGTGCGCGAACAGCCGCACGGCCCGCACCGCCGGGATGCCGAGCTGCCGGGCGACGACCTTGGCCGGCCAGTTCTGGTCGCTGTACACCACCACGTCCGGCCGGTCGCGCCGGCACTCGTCGAGCAGCACCGGATGAGTCGCGCGCGTCGCCGCGAACCAGTGCGGGAACCACTGCTCCGGCCCGCCGAGAAACGGCTGGTAAGGCAGCTCCACCCATCCCGCGCCGGTCGTGCCGACCAGGGCGGCGTGATCGGCGGCGGTGGCGCAGCGGACGTCGTGACCGCGCCGGAGGAGCTCCTCGACCAGCGGCAACTTCTGCAGGACGTCGTCGTGACCGGTGAAGACGACGAACAGGACCTTCACCGCAGGAACGCCTCGACCACCTCGGCCACCCGCAGCCCGCTCGCGAAGTCCGCCAGGTCCCGCGGGTGCTCACCGCGCACGGCCTGCGCGAACAACCCGAGCCGCGCCGAGTCCGACCCGCGCGCACCGAGCTCCACCGGCTCCCACGCGCCGCCGTCCGAAGTGGACAGCTGCGCCCACTGGCTCAGCCGCAACGACCTCCGCGTCCCCCACACCGTCCACTCGTAGACCTCAGGCCCGGCCAGCCCCGAGAACGCCGACACGTGCACCGGCACGCCACCGCCGCGCAGCACCCCGCGTGCGGCCACCTCGGCTGCTCCGGCGGACGGGAAGTCCGCCGACACCGACTCGACCGCCAGCGGCCCGAGCATCCGGTCGGTCAGGTAGACGAAGTGCGACAGCACCTCCCGCACGAACCCGCCCTGTTCTGCTTCAGCCAGCCACCGAGCGTCCTTCTGGAACTCCCGCGGCCACTTCGGGAACTGCAGCCGCACCTCGACGCCCCGCAGCTCGCCCAGTGAGGGCAGCAGGCGTTCGATCTCCAGCGTGGCGGCCATGTCCGACAACGCGAAGTTCACCGCGTTCGGGCGTCCGGCCGCCGCCTCGACCATCGCGCGGGCCTCGGCGAGGTCGACGGCCAGTGGCTTCTCGCAGAACACCGCCTTGCCCGCGGCCAGCGCCTGGATCGCCTGAGAGGCGTGCACGGCGGGTGGCGTGGCGAGGTAGACCGCGTCCACATCGGACAGCACGTCGCCGAGCGAGGTGACCACGCGGACGTCCAGCGTGCGCGGCACCACGTCCACGCCGGCGACGACGGTGAAGGCGGGATGTGCCTGCGCCGCCGTCAGCATCCGGGTGCCCATGGCACCCAGGCCGACGACGGCGAGGCGAATCGGATCAGCTACCATGCCGCACAGTCTCGCCTATTCGGCGGGAGCCCACGCGCGGGCCAGCTTGACCCGTCCCCCGGTCTGCAGCAGCGAGCCGGTGTAGAGGCGCGAGGCGACCAGCAGGATCACCACGACCGTCGCCGCGAGGATGCCGAGCGACAGCAGCGCCTCCCACGGCTGGGCCTGCTGGGCGAACATCCGCACCGGCATCGCGACCCCCGCCGTGAACGGCACGAAGGACATCACGCCGAGCACCGCCGGGTTGTCGAAGAAGAACTGCACGCCGAAGTACGGTCCCATCACCGCGAGCATCACCAGGCCCATCGTCGAGCCGAGGTCCTCCTGGCGGCTGACCAGCGCGCCCGCGACCGCCCACAGCGACGACACCAGCACGAACCCGAGGCACAGGAACGGCACGAACCACCCGAGCGCCGGTGCCACGACCGCCAGCAGCTCCTGCTGCCCGGCCACCCTGAGCGCGATCGGCGCGGTGAGGGCGAGCACCACCACCTGCCCCATGGTCAGGATCACGTGCCCGACGATCTTGCCGGCGAGCAGCGCCTTCACCGGCACCGTCGACACCAGGATCTCCACGATCCGCGTCTGCTTCTCGGTCACCGTGCTCTGCGCGATCGCGGCGCCTCCCATGCCGAACATGAGGAACACCAACCCGAACACCAGCACCACGACGAACCGCTGGTCCGAGCTCACCGCCGACGGGTCCAGCAGCTCGACCGGTGGCGACTCCACGAGCTGCGAGATCACCCCGGTCGGCGGGTCGTTGAGCGCCAGCACCTTGACGCCGGACCCGTCGGGCACGATCGCCGCCTCGACCTCGTCCGCGCGGACGAGCTCCTGCGCCGCCCGCACGTCGGCGACCTCGCGCACGTCGAGCGGCTTGCCCTCGACGACCTTCGCGGCCGACCCGACCACCGCGACCTTCGGGTCGTCACCGCCGAACACCGTCGGCAGCACGGTGAGCGCGAACAACCCGACGATGGTCGCGAGGAACCCGATCCAGAACCCCTTGGTGGAGACGAACGTCCTCATCTCCCGCTCGGCGACCAGCCACGTCGCCTTCGTGAACGTCTGCGCCACGTCAGCTCACCTCCTTGAAGATCTCGTCCAGCGTGGGCACGACCGGCGCGAACGACCGCACCTCACCCCGCTGCAGGGCCTGTTCGAGCACCGCCCGCGACGCCCCCTCGAACACCACGCGCGGCCCGTCCAGCTCCACCACGCCCGCGCCGGGAACGTCCCGCACCCACCCGGCGTCGGTGTCCACGACGATCTCGTACCGCTCACCCGCGTGCCGCTGCCGCAGCTCCTCACGCGACCCCTTGGCCGCGATCCGTCCCTTCGAGATGATCACGACGTCGTCGCACAACCGCTCCACGATCGCGAGCTGGTGGCTGGAGAACAACACCGGCACCCCGTTCGCCGCGCGCTTGCGCAGCACGTCGAGCACCGTGTCCACCGCGATCGGGTCGAGCCCGGAGAACGGCTCGTCGAGGATGAGCACGTCCGGCTCGTGCACCAGCGCCGCGGCGATCTGCACCCGCTGCTGGTTGCCGAGCGACAGCTGCTCCAGCCGGTCGTCCGCCCGGTCGCTCAGCTCCAGGTCGGCGAGCAGCTCGTCGGTGTTGCGCTGCGCGACCTCGCGGTCGACCCCGTGCAACCGCCCCAGCCACGTGATCTGCTCGCGCACCTTCATCTTGGGGTAGAGCCCGCGCTCCTCGGGCATGTACCCGAAGTGCGGCTTGTTCTGCGGCGAGATCGCCTGCCCCTGCCAGCTCACCACACCCCCGTGCGCGGCCAGCACCCCCAGCACGATCCGCATGGTCGTCGTCTTGCCGGACCCGTTGGCGCCCAGGAACCCCGTCATGCGCCCAGGCCGCACTTCGAAGCTCACGTCGTCGAGCACCCGGTGGTCGCCGAAGCTCCGGCTGATCCCCGTCACCGTCAACATGCCGTGAACGCTAGGCGGTGGCGTTCAAGATCGCGTCCGCCGCGCGGCATCATCCTCGCGGAGGACCCGCGGGAGGCCGGGTCGCCACGATCCGACAGCTCACCCGTGTCCCGGTCGGAGCTCGGAGCTGCAGCGACCGCGCCGCGTGCCTTCGAGGCACGCGGCGCGGTCCTAACGCACTGGCACTAGCACTTCCGGTCGCCCGGCCGTTCCCCGCCGACCAGGTACGCCGTCACCTCCTCGTTGGCGCACTTGTTCGCCCCGAGCAGGTACGTCCCGTGCCCGCCCTGGTCGGCCACGATCATGGCCGCCCGGTCGCCGAACGCCCTGCGCATCGACCGCGCGCCCGCCAACGGCGTCGCCGGGTCGCGTTCGTTCTGCACCATCAGCACGTTGCGCGGTCCGCGGTCGTTCGGCTTCACCTGCTTCTCCACCGGGTCCGGCCAGAACGCGCACGGCATGATGTTCGCGCCGGCCGCCCCGAACATCGGGTACCGCACCCGGTCGACCGCCACGTTGCGCTCGTAGGTGCTGACCGCGGTCGGCCAGCGCGAGTCGCCGCACACCACGTAGAACCGGCCGGAGATCAGGCTCTCCACCCGTGCCGGGGCCGGCGTGTTGTCCGGCGGCAGCGGGGTGCCGGCGTTGAGCGCCTGGTACTGCGCCGCCAGCTTGGCGAACGCCGCGTCGGTGGTCCGGTAGAGACCGCCGAAGGTCATCACCCGGAACAGCTGGCCGGTGATGCCCTCCGGTGACGGCGTGCGGTCGAGCTTCGCGGCGATCTCGAAGTACTTCGCCCGCACCTGTTCGGGCGTGGTGCCCAGGCCGTACTGCGGCCGCTTCGCCGCCCAGGCCGCGAACTGGGGGAACGTGTCCTCCACGCCGCGCCCGTAGTTGCGGCTGCCCTCGACGTCCCAGCCGCCGGCGCCCAGGTTGCTGTCGAGCACCACGCGGTCGGTCGTGCGCGGGAACATCGTCGTGTACACCGCGCCGAGGTTCGTCCCGTAGGAGTAGCCGAGGAACGACGCCTTGCGCTCGCCCAGTGCCTGGCGCACCGAGTCGAGGTCACGTGCGATGTTCGCGGTCGTGTTGTGCGGCAACAGGTACGCCGTGGACGACGTGGTGCACTGCTGTGCGATCTGGCGCACCTCGTCAGCCCGCTTGCGCACGTCGGCCTGCGTCACCGCGTACGGCGGCACGTTGCCGAAGAACATCTGCTCGTCGGTCAGGTCGCACGTGGCCGGCGTGCTGTAGCCGAAGCCGCGCGGGTCCATGCCGATGATGTCGTAGGCGTCGAGCACGCTTTGCGGCATCCCGAAGAGCGTGAGGTCGCTGGGGAACGTCAGCCCCTCGCTCGGCCCACCGGGGTTGGTGAACAGCACGCCCCGGCGCTTCTCCGGGTTCTTGCTGGCCAGGCGCGAGATCGTCACCTCGATCTTGCGCCCTTCGCGCTTCTTGTAGTCGAGCGGCACCTGCAACGTGCCGCATTCCAGGCCCGGCCGCGCGACGTCCGCCGGACACTCCTTCCACTGCACGGTCGGCGTCGCCGATGCCGTCCCCGGCACCACCAACGCCGCCACCGCGGCCAGAGCCGCGGCCAGGGACAACGCTTTTCGCATGTGCGAGTACCTCTCCCGGCGACGCGTTCGTCCGAACGCGCCACCACCTCGGAAACCCGGCCGTTCGATCCGGACGGCCGGGACCAAGTCCAAACTGTGCCGCTACGGCATGGTCAAGGCGGACGGTCCAGGTCGAGACGAAGGTGAACCGGGGTGTCGACGTTCGTCGACCGCTCCGATGGCCACCTGTCCTCGATCACCGGAAATCCGGCGCGCCCACACCGCCCCGTTTGCCATACTTCGCGCTGTGAACAGGGGGAACGACGCGTCGGCCGTGCACTTTCTGCTCTCGCTCATCGACCGGCAGGACGCGGCCGCCATCCGCCGCCGCCTCGGTCTGGGCGAGCCGCAGCGGCGCACGGGCGAGGACGCCGCGCGGGAGCTCAGCCGCCTCGGGGCGCCCCGCTCGGTGCTGCTGTGGATGCTGGAGCGCGACGACCCCGCCGTCAACGCCATCGTCTTCCACCACCCGCAGGCCACCGACACGATGAAGCGCGACATCCTGCGCGGCGTGCCGTTCGGAGCCGCCGCGGGCCCGTTGCCGGGCATCGAGGGCTGCATGAGCCACTGGTGCACGCACGAGGAGCCGCGGATCGAGGCGGACGGCGACCCGATCGGTGGCCTGCGCGAGGCCTCGACCATGCGGCAGGCGCGGTACGCGGTGCGGGCGATCGGCAAGCAGGACTGGGCCGAGGTGGCCGAGGCCGACCTCGAACAGCCGCTGCCGGGCTACGCGCGGTGGGCGTTGAGCCAGCGCATCGACTGTCCACAACAGCTCCGCAGGCAGTTCGGCGAGCACGCCAAGTTCCGGCACAGGTTGCGCACGGCGGGCATCGTCGAGCTGCGCGAGTACGTCGAACAGGGCCGGCCGCCCGAGCACGTGCTGACGGTGCTGCACCTCGGCGCCGAGCTGTTCCCGCAGCAGGCGGCCGAGGCCAGGAAGATGGTGGAACCGTTGGTGCGCACGGAGATCGGCAAACACGAGGAGGCGTGGGCAGTGCTGGCGCAGCTGCTGCCGACGTTCACGGGGACGGTGCCGGAGCTGGTCCGCACCAGCGGGGCCGTCGCCGCGGTGTGACCGGACCTGGGTGACGGGCGGCTGGATTCGAACCAGCGTCTCCCGCCTGGGCAAGGCGGTGCGTCTGCCTCTGCGCTACGACCCGTCGCCGAAGATCCTACTGGTGGGGAGAGATGAGCTCGCACAAACCGCGTCCCGTCGTGGACCTGCACGACCGGCGCGCGCTCGCCGCGTGGCGCCCGGCCGCGCCGGACACGATCGCGCAGGCCGAGCGGCTCAAGGAGGCCGCGCTGCTCGACTTCGGGCTGAGCGAGTCCGTGGTCGGTTCGTGGCTGTTCTCCAAGTGCCGCCACCAGATCGCGACGACGGCGATCGACACCGCGGCCGTCGTCGCGTCCGGTGACGGCACGTGCCTGCTGCTGTTCAACCCGGACTTCTTCGCCGGCATAGGGCTCGACGGCGTGAAGTTCGTGCTGTTCCACGAGGCACGCCACCTCGTGCACCGGCACCTGTTCGCCGACCGGGAGCTGCGCGAGGACCCGGTCTTCACCACCGCGGCCGAGGTCGCGATCAACCACGTCGTCCTCACCAGGCTCGGCACCGGTCTGCCCTCCCCCGGCGGCAAGCCCATCGGCGTGAACCCCGCCGAGGTCTACGCGCGGTACGTCGCCGACCTGACCGCGCAGCAGCTCGTCCCGTCCGAGTACCAGGAATTCATTGAGACGGACATGACCGTCTACGGCGAGCTCAAGCGCATGAAGAACCCGCCGGTGCCCGCGCGGCTCTGCATCCACGTCACCCACGACGTCCCTGCCGACCAGCAGACGGTCGACGACGTGGTCGGGTCGGCGTTGCTGAACTGCCTGCTCGCCGCCCGGCGCGGCAATGGCGGCGCCGAGTCCGAGCTGCTCGACCTGATGGGCCGCACCGAGGACGCGGCGGGCAAGGTCTGGGGCAACCTCGGCGCGGGCGTGCTGCGGGGCCAGACCGCGCGAACGGGCAAGGTCGACTGGTGGCAGCGCTGGCTCGTCGACGTGCTGGGGTCGAAGCTGCGCGAGGGTGAGCGGCTGGTGTACCCGAAGAAGCGCGGCGCCGTGCTGGCCGCGCTGGGGCACGACCCGGTGCTGTCGCGCCGGGGTCCGGTGCGGGACAAGGTGCTGGTCATCGCCTACGACACGTCCGGGTCGATGCCGGACGGCGTGGTCGACTGGATGGTCGAGCTGGTCGGCGGGATCGACGGCGTGCAGGCGCACTGGCTGTCGTTCGACGGCGTGGTGATGCCGTTCCGGCCCGGCGAGCGCGTGCTCGGCGGTGGCGGGACGAGCTTCCAGGCCGTCGTCGAGTACGTCGAGGGTCGCTCCACAGTGGACGGCGAGCTGTTCAGCGAGGTCCCGGACGCGGTCGTCGTGCTCACCGACGGCTACGCGCCCAAGGTGACGCCCGCCGAGCCGGACAAGTGGATCTGGCTGATCACCGAGGGCGGCGACGACTGGCCCGATTCGCACACACCACCCATGGCTTGCCACCGCGTGCGGCCCGTGATCCGGAGGAACCGATGACATCGCAGACCAAGACCCGGTCGCGCCTGGCCGAGTTCATCGACGCGATGATCGACATCGGCCAGACCGGGCAGATCTTCGGCTCGCACGGCATCGGCAAGACCGCGACGTTCTTCTCGCACATCGCCGAGGCCCACCCGGCCACCGAGCTGGTGTTCGTGCCGGCGGCCAACCTCACGCCGGACGACCTGCTGATCAACGCACCCGTGCGCGAGAACGGCGAGCTCGTGCTGCGCCAGCTGGTGATGAGCCAGCTGCGGCCGGGCAGGAGGTTCGTGCTGCTGATCGACGACTCGCTGCAGGCCGGTGAGACGATCCAGTCGCAGCTCATGCAGATCGCGTGCAACTGGACGCTCGGCGAGTACGACCTGCGCGCGCTCGGCTGTGTCGGCGTGTTCCTCACCGACAACGAGTCGCTCGCCGAGACTTCCGCGCGGCGCAGCGACCTCGCGATCCTCGACCGCATGGTGACCGTGCGGATGACCGCGAACGACACCGCGTGGCGCACGAAGCTCGCGGCTCGCTACCGCGAGTGGGACCTGCAGCCGTTCTTCGGCGTGTGGAACTCGCTGGGGCCGGAGCTGCGGGAGTTGTTGTCGCCGCGCACGATGGAGCACGTGCTGGCGAACGCCCGCGAGGGTTTCCCGTTGCGGTGGGCGCTGCCGCTGGTCAACGGCGAGCGGCTGCGGCTGCGGGAGACGCGCGGCACCAAGCAGGCCGACCGCACCGCGGAGGTCCTCGACCGGCTGGCGAACGCCCTCGGCGTGCCGAACCGGCCGTCCGTCCCCGACCCGGTGCGGCAGGTGCTGAAGGCCGCGCTGCGCAACCGGTGGAGCGTGCTGCTGCAGGGCCCGCCCGGTTGCGGCAAGACCGAGCTGGTCCGCGAGACGCTGCGCGCGGGCCTCGGCCACGACCCGCTGTACTTCTCGTTGCCGGTGACCAACGTCGAGGACCTCTGCGCGCCACTGCCGACCACCGACGGCACGCTGGAGAACCTGATGGCGCGCCCGTTCACCGGCCGCGAGCCCAAGGCGATCGTGTGGGACGAGTACAACCGCCCCAAGGACAAGGCGGCCTTCGCCCGCCTGATGGAGATCACCCAGGAGTGGTCGCTCGCCGGCCGGCCGATCGAGAACCTGCGTGCCCAGGTCGCCATCCAGAACCCGCCCTACCACCTCGGCCGCAAGCTCCTGGTGTCGCGCAACAACATCGCCCAGGCGACCCGCTTCACCTGCTCGCTGGTCGTCGACCCCGCCGACATCCCCGCCAACGAGTGGCTGATCAACCGGTACGGCGGTGTCGCGGAGACCGTGCTGGAGTGGTGGAAGCACGACATCGACGACGAGGGCAGGGAGTGGATCACCAAGCGCACCATCGAGCGCCTGGTGAAGCTGCACGAGCGCGGCCTGCCCCTGGAGCTGGCCACCATCTACCTGGGTGACGGCGAGTACGCACCGGTCCCGTTGACCGCGCTGGTCGACCGCCTGAACAACCGCCCGGTGACCGGTCTGGGCGAGCTGGCGCGGCAGGTCGGTCGCTGGGAGGAGAGGCTGCGCACGGAGTCGGGCGCGGCGGAGGGCGGCAACGCGGGCGACCTCGTGCACCAGGTCCTCGCCAACGCCGAGCTGTCGCAGCTGAGGCGGCACCGCAAGGTGGTGGCGCGGTTGGTGGCGTTGCTGCCGCCGAAGCTGCGGGCGACGTACCTGGTGGGGGTGGCGGAGGATCGGCAGCGGTTCTGGATCGAGGTGTTCGGCGCGCTGAAGCGGTGAGCCGGGCGCGGTGAGAGCTGTCTCGCGGAGATCGGCATGATGTGCTCCGTGACGAGCAGCGCAGACCTGCATCCCGACCGGATACCGGGTTACGAGGGAGGTCCCCTCACGCACCAGCCGGGGCTCCTGGACGAGCACCTGTTCTGGCTGGGGCACCTCTACTCCTGTGTCCACAGCGAGGAGACTGAGGAGCTGCTGTTCGGCGCGGACCACGACGCGGCCGGTGAGCACCAGCAGCGGTTGTGGGAACGGGCTCAGTGGCCGACCTTCACGGTTCCACTCGCCGCCGGCCACCGTCTTCACGTGGTCTACCGCACCTTCGCGGACGACACCGGTGTCGACTACCTCCTGCACCACCCCGACTGGGACCGCGCTGAGCTCCTCGCCAGTGACGACGGCCACTTCACGGGCCCCGGCCTGTCCTGGCCGGAGCTCGCCGCGGCGGCGCACGGCTCACCGCCCGGTGGCAGCACCTCCGACCCCCACGCCCGCCTGCTCCTCCTGCTGCCCGCGTTCGGGGACGACGAGCTGCCGGACGACGCCGTCGGCCGCCTGGCGGACGCGCTACGGGCGCACACGAGCGTGGACGACCCCGACGCCACCGCCACGCTTCTCCTGGAAGGCCAAGGGGCACCCGGCCCCGTGCACTGGACGACCAGCGGGCACGGCGTCGCCGTCAACGACGGCAAGCACTCCTTCCGCAACCCCGCGAACCACTTCGCCCTGTCCACTGATCGCGCGGCCAGGGTGGCCGCCGCACTGTCTCAGGCCTGAGGCGGCTGGCGGTGCACGCTGCGCACCGCCGCCACGTCCGCCGGCACCTCCGGCTGCGCCGGGATCGCGGCGGCCAACGCGTCGAGCCGCTGCTTGATGCTGCCCGCCACCCCCTTGCCCAGCACGAACCGGGTCGGCGTGACGGCCCGTTGCGCCCCGTCCAGCAACCGGTGCGCGGCCTGGCTGCGCAGGCCGGTGTGGGTCAGCACCAGGTGCCGCAACCGGTGCGGCCGGTCGGCGAGCGCGGTGGCGATCGCGGTCGTGGCGGTCTCGTCGAGCCGGTTCGGTTGCGCCCCCAGTACTTTCGCGGCCTTGACCTGCCCGAGGTCGCACACCTCGACGCCCGCCGCCGCGGCCGCCGTGACGACGTTCGCGGCCGCCTGCGGACCGATTCCGTTGCCGGCCAGCGAAAGCCGTTTCAGCCTGCTCGTCCGCAACGCCTCGGCGACGGTGTTCGCGCCCTCGTCACCCAGCTGCGCCGCCGACACGTACAGCTCGTCGACCGCGCCCGCCGCCAGCAACGCGGCCAGGTGGGTCGCGCCGCGCGGACCGAGCGGGTTGCCGCCCAGGTAGAGCCGCTCGATCCGCCGGCCCTGCCGCTGTGCCAGCAGGATCGCGGCCACGAGCCGGGCGGCGCCGTCCGCGTCGAGGCCGGTCTGGACGAGGTCGAGCGTGCGCAGCGACCGCGCGGCCTCCACGAGCGCGCTCGCCGCGTCACCATCGGCGATCGGGTTGCGCTTGAGCCAGATGCCGGTCACCGCGCTCGCCTGGGGTGACATCCGCAGGTTGTCCGCCAGCCGGCACGCGCCGCCGGAGGTGATCCCGTTGCAGCCCAGGTAGAGCGTCTCGACCTCGCGTGCGGCGGCCTCTCCCGCGATGCCGGCCGCGCCGTCGCCGAGACCGTCGGTGCCGAGCAGCAGGTGCTTGACCACGCCGGGGCGCAACGCGGCGGCGACCTGGGCGGCACCGTCCGGGCCGAGCGCCTGCTTGCACAGGTCGAGGCGGCCGTCGGGCAGCGCGGTGCCGGTCGGGAAGTCGAGCCGCTCCTCGGTGGTGGAGCCGGTCCTCAGCCAGGTCAGCAGTGGTTCCAGCTCGCTCACGGCACGTCCCCGCTCCACCTCACCACGTCCGGTCCGGCCTCACTCCGCCCCGCCACCAGCGACCCGGTCCCACTCCGCCTCACCACAACCGGCCCAGCCCCGCGCCACCTCACCACCACCGGCTCGGTCCCGCTCACCACGCCGCCTCCCGGTAGTCCTTCAGGAACACCCCGGCCACCGGCTCCCCCGCCTCGCCCCGCACGATCGGGTCGTACACCCGTGCCGCCCCGTCCACCACGTCCAGCGGCGTCCGGAACCCGCTCCCGGCCAGCCTCGCCTTCTTGGGTGCGGGGTTCTCGTCGGTGATCCACCCGGTGTCCACCGAGCACATGTACACGCCTTGCTCGGCGAGCTCCGGCCCGCTCGTGCGCGTCAGCATGTTCAGCGCCGCCTTGGCCATGTTCGTGTGCGGGTGCCCGGACGTCTTGTTCCGCACGGCGAACCGCCCCTCCACGGCGCTCACGTTCACCACGTACCGGCGCGGGTGCGGCGAGGCGAGCAGCAACGGCAGCAACCGGTCGCACAGCAGTGTCGGCGCCAGCGCGTTGACCAGCTGCGTCTCCAGCACCTCGGCCGCGTCCAGCTCGCCGAGCAGCGCCGACCAGGAGTTGGCGGGCGCGGTGTCCGGCAGCAGGCCCGCCTCGTCGAGCGAGGCCAGCGCGAGCGCGCCGGGGTTGTGGCCCACCGCCAGCATCGGCGTGAAGCCCGGCGCGGTCAGCGCGGCCGACGGGCCGGTCTCCCCCGCGATGAGCGCCGCGTAGGCCTCCGGAGGGCGCCGCACGGTCTGGGCGGCGTTGTTGACCAGCACGTCGAGCGGCCGCCCGTCCGCGCGCAGGTCCTCGGCCAGGCCCAGCACCTGGCGCGGGTCACGCAGGTCGATGCCGACGACGGTCAGCCGGTCGAGCCACTCCGCGCTGCCGGGCGCCTGCTCGAACCGCCGCCGGGCGTCACTCGGAAAACGCGTCGTGACCAGCAACGACGCCCCGTCGCGCAGCATCATCGACGCCAGTTGGAACCCGATCTTCACCCGCCCGCCCGTGAGCAACGCACGGCGGCCACGCAGGTCCGTGCGCGCGTTGCGGCGTTCGGCGTTCTCGCGCGCGCAGGACGGGCACAAGCGGTGGTAGAACGCATCGGCCAGCTGGTACGGCTCCTTGCACACGTAACAACGCCTGGAGCGCGCCAACGCCCGTTGCTCCCCCGCGGCCGGCGCCAGCGGTGCGTCCTCCCGCCGGTCCACCGCCCCGGTCGCCGTCGCCGCGTCCACGGCCGCGTCGGCACGCGCCCGCTCGACCGTGCGCACCTTCTTGCGCCGCTGCCGCCCCTCCCGCGCGAACGACTCGGCGACCCGCTCGGCCTGCAGCCGCACCGGGTCGTCGGCCGGCAACGCCCGCAACCGCCCCATCGTCGCGTGGAAGGCCGCGAGCTCGGCCTCGCTGATCATGCTGTGCTCCATGGTGCGGTCCCGGCTGGATTCGAACCAGCGTGTTCGCCCTGCAAAGGCGACGCGCCTGCCTCTGCGCTACGGGACCAGGCCTGCCAGGGCGGCCGGATTCGAACCGGCGTGTCCAGGCTGTGCAGGCCGGGCGCCTGCCTCTGCGCTACGACCCTGGCATTGACCTCAGCATAACCGCGTCAGAGATCACGCCCCGCGCCGGCCGACGGCACCGCGACGAACGTCCGCGGCGCCGCGAACCCGTTGTCCGCGAACGCTTCCGCGACCCGCCGCTCCACCTCGCCACGCACCCGCGCCGGCACCAGCGCGATCGCCGACCGCCGAACCCCCCCGATCATCCGCGCCCCCAGCGCCCCCGCCTCCTCCGCGGCCGCCGCGGCGACGTCGAGCTCCGCGCACGACACCCGGTAGTCGTCGCGCAGACTCGCGTGCGACGCGCTCAGCAGCGGCCCGATCTCCTCGTACCGGTCCTGTTCGAGCAGCTCCACGGTGTCCCGCACCCGCTTGTTCTCGCTGATCTGGTGCCGCACCAACGGCCGCAGCTCCTCCGGCAGCCCCTCGTCGCTCACCGCGTCCCGCAACGACGGCACCCCCAGCAGCCGCGCCGCCTCCTCACACCCCTTGCGCCTCTCCCCGTACCCCGACTCGACCAGCGAGTGGCTCACCCGCGTGTCGATCACCAGCACCTCCAGCCCGTGCCGAGCCGCGTCGAACGGCACCTGCACCTGCCGCCCCGACCGCACGTCGAGGAACAACACGTGCGCGTCCGTGCAACACAACGACGCCGTCTGGTCCAACAACCCCGTCGGCGCACCCACGAAGTCGTTCTCCGCCACCTGCACCCACTTCGCAATGTCGCCAGTGGACGCTTCCACACCACTCAACCCCAGCAACGCCAACGCACTCGCCACCTCCAAAGAGTGCGACGACGACAACCCGGCCCCACGTGGCACATCACCCGTGATCACCAGGTCGGCACCGCCCGCAACCCCCTGCTGCCGCAACACCCACGCCACCCCGGCCGGGTAGGCGGCCCACCCGTCAACGTTCCCCGGCTCCAGCTCGTCCACCCGGATCGGCTCGGCGGTGGTGACCTCCTCGCCCTCCACGGTCGCGAGCCTGACCACCCCGTCCTCCCGCGCCGCCGCGGCCACCCACGTCCGCTGCGGAATCGCGAACGGCAACACGAACCCGTCGTTGTAGTCGGTGTGCTCGCCGATGAGGTTCACCCGGCCCGGCGCCGACCACACGCCCTCGGGCGCGGTGCCGTGCAACCGTCGGAAGGCCTCGGCCGCGCTGTTCGATCCTGTTGAGTTCATGCCACCCGATCCCACGCCGTCGTTCGTGTTGCCGCAGAGCTTGCCGCAGTAGTGCTGGCGATGAGGATGACGGGCGCGGGCCGCTTTGACAATGTTGAATCTTGGTTGACAAAGTGCGATGACGTCCAGCGCAGCCGGCAGTCGATCTGCGAGCCGGATAGCCTGTCCGGCGTGATCGCACGGTGCCCGCACGACTGGTCGTCGCCGCAGCTCGGCCTGGCCTGCCTGGACGACGCCGAGGTCGTGCTCCGGTGTGAGCGCAACCCGTCGGTGCTGGTGCGGTTCGCGGAACGGCACGCGGCGACGGACCCGCTCGACCGCAGGATGTTCTTCGCGGTCGACGCACAGGCGCCGGCCTGGACGCCCGGCTGACCGGGGTCACCAACTTCGTGACGGGCCGCGGTCTCGCCCGGTTCGTCGAGGCGCTCGACTTCCGCGGGTGGCGGGGCGAGCTCCGCTGGGCCAACGCCGATCACGACCTGGAGGTCGGCGCGCGGTTCGAGTCAGGAGGGCACGTCGCGCTGACGTGGACCCTGCGGCCGTGGCGCTCCGCCGCGGGCGGCTGGGAGACCGCGGTCGTCACGTGGCTGGAGGCCGGTGCCGCCAAGGACGACCTGGCCGCCCGGCTCGACGACTTCCTGACGGCGCGGGGGTTCCCCGTCGACCACGCCCACTCGCGGTGACGTACCTCGATCGTACGGAGCCGTTCGTGTGACGGTCGAGGCGCGGGCGTAGCGCTCGGGGGCGGGCTCGCGACACGCGGTTGTGGCACTCGGGGAACTGCTGCGGGCCCTCATCGGGCCCATCACGGGGGCGATCGTCGGCACGCTGGTGCTCGGCGGGTTCATCACGTGGGTCAACCACAACGTCCAGACCCGGCGAGCGAACCGGGAGCTGCGCGGCGAGCTGGTCACGCAGACCACCGACGCGGCCGGGTCGTTCCACTTCCTGGCGACCTACTTCCACGGGATGAAGCAGACCAGTCCGGCCGACCACGGCTACCTGGAGGTCGTGCGGCAGGAGCTCGGCGGCCAGTACCGGCGCTCGCGCGTGGCCGGCAAGGCGCTGGAGAGCCGGCTGCAGGCCTACTTCCCCGAGGACGACCTGCACGAGGACTGGCACGCGCTGATGGACATCTGCTCGGTGCTGTACTTCCAGCTGGTGGACAGCCCCGCCGACCGGATCGAGCGGATCTTCCGGCAAGGTGCGGTCAGCGAGGTCGAGCGGCACACCGGGTTCTCCCTCGACGAGCTGCGCGCGAAGTCGATCGAGGACCTCCTCGACGACCTGTGGCGAGGGCTGACGGAGCTCGCCAGTCGCCTGCTGGCCGCGAAGATCGCCCGCACCTGATCACCCGCCCGGCGTCACGATCCCCTGCTCGTAGGCGAAGACCACCGCGTGCGTCCGGTCCCGCAGCCCCAGCTTCGACAGCACCCGCGACACGTGCGTCTTCACCGTCGTCTCGCCCAGGTACAGCGCCGCGGCGATCTCCGCGTTCGACGCGCCCTTCGCGAGCTGCACGAGCACCTCGTACTCGCGGTCGGTCAGCTCCGGCGGCCGGGTGCGCGCGGGTTGCTCGGGCGCGCTGAAGCGGGCGATCACCCGGCGGGTCACCTCGGGCGAGAGCAACGCGTCGCCGCGCGCGACGACCCGGACGGACTCGACGAGGTCCTCGGGGGAGGCGTTCTTCAGCAGGAAGCCGCTCGCGCCCGCCCGCAGTGCCTCGAACAGGTAGTCCTCGCGGTCGAACGTCGTCAGGATGACCACGCGGGTGACGCCGCCGGCCGAGAGGATCTGCCTGGTCGCCTCCAGGCCGTCCATCCGGGGCATCTGCACGTCCATCAGCACGACGTCCGGCCGCAGCGACGTCACCAGCTCCACCGCCGCGGCGCCGTCGCCCGCCTCGCCGACGACCTCGATGCCCGGTTCGGTGCCGAGGATGACCCGGAAGCCGGCGCGGACCAGGTCCTGGTCGTCGGCCAGCACGACCCGCAGGTTCACGCGATCTCCTCCGTCGGCAGCGATGCGCGGACAAGGTAACCCGAGGACCGGCGCGGGCCCGCTTCGAGCGTCCCGCCGTGCACCGCGACGCGTTCGCGCATGCCGACGAGGCCGAAGCCGCTCTCACCGGTGGAGCGGCCGCGGCCGTCGTCGGCGACCTCCAGCTCCAGTGCGCTGTCCAGGAACCGCATCCGCACGTCGACGTGGCTCGCGCCGGAGTGCTTCACCACGTTCGTCAACGCCTCCTGCACCACCCGGTACGCCGACACCGCGACGGCCGAGGGCACCTCGCGCGGGTCGCCGTAGACGCCGTGCGAGACCTCCAGCCCGGCCGAGCGGGCGGTCTCCAGCAGCTCCGGCAGGTCGTCGAGGCCCGGCGCGGCCTGGAAGTCGGACTCCGCGTCGGCGCGCAGCACGCCGAGCAACCCGCGCAGCTCGCTGATCGCCGTCCGCGCGGTCTTCTCCACCGTCTGCAAAGCGTCGCGCGCGAGCACCGGGTCGGAGTCCAGCACCCGGCGCGCGGCACCGGCCTGGATGCCCATCACCGACACGTGGTGCGCCACGACGTCGTGCAGGTCGCGGGCGATGCGCATGCGTTCGGCGGCGATCGCGCCACGCACGTTCTGCTCCTGCGACCGGCGCAGCTCGTCGGCCTGGAACTCCAGCTGCGCCTGGCGTCGCGCGGCGGTCCACGCCATTTCCCCGACCACATAGGCGAAGACGAAGAAGAAGATGTTGAACTCGAGCCCGTACAGGACGCGGGCGAGCACCGGGTCCATCGGCCCGTCCATCTTGTCGCTGGGCACGTCCGGCCCGAGCAGGAACCGCACGAGGTTGAAGCCCAGCCACAGGAACATCACGCCGATGACGCCGATCCGCGACCACCGCGCCACCAGCCGGTTCCGCTCCCACGCGCCGACGGTGAAGATCGCGAGGAACAGCACCCCCGACGACACCAGCGAGTCGCCGGCCTGGTTCCACTGCGCGGCGAGGAACAACACCGACACCAGGAGCATCACCGCCAGCGGGAACCGGCGCCGCACGACCAGCGGCAGCGAGAGCGCGGCCGTCCAGGCGACCTGCGCCGGCAGGCCGGGAGGGTTCAGGAACGGGTACGCGCCCATGCTGTCGACCAGCACGGTGAACTCGACGCCCGCCAGCAGCACGAGCACGGCGACACCGATGTCACGACGTCGCTGAGCGGGCGTGGGACCTGGCCGCCGCCATTGCATCCACTCGGGTTCCTGCACTGCCCGACCCTACCTTTCGGCGCCGAGTCAACAGTTGTCCGATTTTTATGGCCAATTGGTATGTACCTATTGGTCTGGACCTCGTCCTACGGTGTGACGGCAACCACCCCTGCACGCAAGGAGCGGACATGAACCGCAAGCTCGTCGCCGCCGCCACAGCGGCGATAACGGCGGCCGGACTGGCGATAGCGGTGTCGCTGACATCGAGTGCCACCGCGGCCGGCACGGCCGACCCGACCATGCTGGCCGCGATGGCCCGCGACCTCGGCATCTCCCCTGAGCAGGCGCGCGAGCGCCTCGATGCCGAGAAGGTCGCCGGCCAGACCGATGCCGCGCTGAAGTCCCAGCTCGGCTCGGCGTACGCCGGTTCCTGGCTGGACAGCACCGGCCGCACCCTCACGGTCGCGGTCACGAACCCGGCGCTGACGAACGCGGTGCGCTCGCGTGGCGCCGTCGCCACCACGGCGAAGCACAGCGCGTCCACTCTGGACAGCGTGAAGACCAGGCTGGACGCCAAGGCCACCACCGCGCCCGACACCGTCCCCGGCTGGTACGTCGACGTGCGCACCAACAAGGTCACCGTCCTCGCACAGTCCGGCGGCGAGGCACAGGCGAGGGCGTGGGTGGCCGCGGCAGGCGTGCCCGGTGACGTGCTCGCCTTCGAGGCCAGCACCGAGGACCCGAAGCCGCTGATCGACGTCATCGGCGGCAACGCCTACGGCGTCCCCGGCGGCGGCCGCTGCTCCATCGGCTTCTCCGTCGAGGGCGGCTTCGTCACCGCGGGCCACTGCGGGTCCACCGGCGGCCGCACCTCCAACCCCAGCGGCACCATCCAGGGCAGCAGCTTCCCCGGCAACGACTACGCCTGGGTCCGCGTCGACGCGGGCAACACCCCTCGCCCCCTGGTGAACCGCTACCCCGGCACCGTCCCGGTCGCGGGCTCCCAGGAGGCCCCGGTCGGCTCCTCGGTCTGCCGCTCCGGCTCCACCACCGGCTGGCGCTGCGGCACCATCCAGCAGAAGAACGCCTCCGTCACCTACCCCGAGGGCACCATCACCGGCCTGACCCGCACCAACGCCTGCGCCGAGCCCGGCGACTCCGGCGGCTCGTGGCTGACCGGCGACCAGGCCCAGGGCGTGACCTCCGGCGGTTCCGGCAACTGCCAGAGCGGCGGCACCATCTACTTCCAGCCAATCACCGAGATCCTGCAGGTCTACGGCCTGCGCCTGGTGACCTCCGGCGGCCCGACCACCACCCCGCCGACCACCACGACCACGTCCACTCCGCCCGGCAGCGGCACGTGGGCCCCGTACACCGCCTACGGCAACGGCGCCCAGGTCACCTACGACGGCGCGTCCTACCGCGTGCTCCAGCCCCACACGTCCCAGCCCGGCTGGGAGCCGCCCAACACCCCTGCCCTCTGGCAGCGGCTCTGACAGCACGCCCCTCCCACCGCCCCCGACGGCTCCGGCCGTCGGGGGCGGCACGCGTGGCCGAGGCCGGCCTCGCGGGTACGGTCATCCGATGGGCCTGGAACTGACCGTGCTCGGCAGCGCGACCCCCTACCCGAGCCCGGACAACCCCTGCTCCGGCTACCTCGTGTCCCACGGCGACACTCGCGTGTGGATGGACGCGGGCACCGGCACCCTCGGCCCGCTGCAACGCCACACCGGTCTCACCGACCTGACCGCGATCTGGATCTCCCACCTGCACGCCGACCACTGCGCCGACCTGCTCACGGCCTTCTACGCCCTGCTGTACGCCGACGTCGAACGCGACCCGGTCCCGCTGTACGGCCCACCCGGCATCGCGACCCGCCTGGCCGCGTTCCTCACCAACGGCCCGGACCGCAGCCCGATCGAGCGGGCCTTCGCCATCACCGAACTGTCCGACGGCCACGAAACACGGCTCGGCGACCTGCGGCTCACCACCAGAGCGGTGCGGCACGGCATGCCCGCCTTCGCCGTCCGCATCGACGCACCAACAGCATCCCTGACCTACTCAGGCGACACGGCACCGTGCGCAGCGCTCCACGAACTGGCTCAAGACACCGACCTCCTGCTGTGCGAGGCCGACAGCCCGACCGCAGACCCGGTGCACCACACGCCGGAGGACGCCGCCGAGACCGCCGCACGGGCGCGCCGGCTCGTGCTCACCCACGTCGGCCGGTCCATGACCCCGCAACAGGCGGTCGACCGCGCGAAGAGGTGCTACGCCGGGCCCGTTGAGCACGCCGCGCCCGGCGCCGTGCTCACCGCTGGTTGATGCGGACCAGGTTGCCGGCCGGGTCGCGGAACGCGCAGTCCCGCACGCCCCACGGCTGGTCCTCCGGCTCCTGCAGCACCTCGCCGGAACCGGTCGACTCCACCCAGGCCCGCGCCCGGTCGAACGTCCCCTGCAGGTCGTGGGCGGCCAGCGACAGCGCCGTGTAGACGCCCTTCGCCATCAGGACGGCGATCGTGCGCCGTTCCTCGTCGCTCACGCCGGGGTCGGCGGCGGGCGGGTGCAGGACGATGCCGGTCTCCGGCTGGTCGGGTGGGCCGACCGTGATCCAGCGCATGGTGCCCTGGCCGACGTCCTGGCGGACCTCGAAGCCCAGTGCGTCGCGGAAGAAGCCGAGCGAGGCCTCCGGGTCGTCGGCCGGCAGGAACGCCGCGGCGATGATGACTGACATGGCGGTCAACCTAATCGGACGGACCGGCCGCCGCTTCTCGATTCCTGATCGGGCGCATCACGGCCTTGGCGAGGCAGTTCGGGATGCCCTGGCCGTCGGTGGCCGCGACCTTCTTGTACGCACTCGGCGACATGCCCACCAGCTCGGAGAACCGGGTGCTGAACGTGCCGAGCGACGTGCAGCCGACCTCGAAGCACACTTCGGTGACGGACATGTCGCCGCGGCGCAGCAACGTCATCGCGCGCTCGATGCGGCGGGTCATCAGGTAGCTGTAGGGCGACTCGCCGAACGCGGCCCGGAACGCGCGCGAAAGATGACCCGCCGACAGGTGCACGCCACGGGCCAGCGCGGCCACGTCGAGCGGCTCGCGGTACTCGCGGTCGATGCGGTCGCGGACCTTGCGGAGCAGCACGAGCTCCGCGAGGCGCGGGTCGGGTGCGGTCACGTCCGACAGCCTAGGTGGTGAACCGGAACAAGTGCGCGCAATCAGCCGAGTGCGCCGACCAGCCCCTCCTCGCCCGCCGCCCACGACGCCAGCACGGCCAGACCGTCCGCGGTCGCCGTGCCGGCGGGCGCGGTGTAGACGTTCAGGAGCAGGCCGGGCTCGGCGGGCAGCTCCATCGACTCGACGTCCAGGTCGAGCCGGCCCACCACCGGGTGGTGCAGGCGCTTGCGTCCGGACCGGTGCAGCCGCACGTCATGAGACGCCCACCGCTGCCGGAACAGCTCACCGCGGGTCGACAGTTCACCGACCAGGGCGATCAGCTCCTCGTCGTGCGGATCGCGGCCGGCTTCCACGCGCAGCTTCGCGACCACGTCGCAGACGATCCGGTCGTAGTCGACGAAGAAGGCCTTCGCCGCTTCGGGATCCAGGTACACGAACCGCGCGGTGTTCGCCGGCCGTCGCGTGACGGCCAGCACCGGTGAGGCTGCCGCGTTCCATGCGCACGTAGTAGTCGATCGACACCCCTGCCAGCAGGGCCACCTCCCCACGACGCAGACCCTCGACCCGGAGGTTGCCGCCGTGGACGGGCAGTCCGGCCCGTTCGGGTGTGAGCCGCGCGCGACGCGAGCGCAGGAACTCCTTGATCTCGGTGGGCAGTTCGATCGTTGCCACGCCTTCACCGTAGGCGTCGGCGCCGGGCGGAGGGAGGCTCTGCCGGTACCCCCGACGGCGCTCAGGTGCCTGAGGCGGTCGTGGCGATGCCGCCGTCCACCGGGATCACCGTGCCCGTGAGGTAGGACGAGGCCCGGCTGGCGAGGAACACGGCGACACCCGCCATGTCGTCGTCGCGGCCGAGCCGGCGCAGAGGTGCCTTCGCCGCGAGATACTGCGAGAACCCCGAACGCGGGTCTTGGGCAGGGACAACCACCCAAGACCCGCGCCGGACGAATCACTTGCTGCTAGCAGGCGCCCTGGTCACGCCAGACGCCCCACTCACCGGTGGAGCCGGGCTCCTCACCCTGCGTCCACCACTGGGCCCGCCACTTGCGGCCGTTGTGCGACACCTCGTTGCCACCGTTGTAGACCTTGGCCCGCTCCCACGCCGGCAGCGCGCACACCGGCGGGTTGGAGGTCGTGGTCGTGGTGGTGGTGGTCGAGGTCGGCGGGGTGCCGCCGCCGATGCGCGGGTGGTCGGCCGAGATGGCGTAGGACTGGCCGCCGAAGGTGAACACGAAGTTCGACGGCGTCGAGATCGGCAGCTGGTAGCTGACGGTCATCTCGATCGACGCGCCCGGTGCGAGCGACTGCCACGACGGCAGCGCGAGCTCCGCCTTCTGGAAGTCGCCCTTCAAGCCGCCGACGTTCGGCCCGCTGTGGCCCTTCGACACGACCTTCAGCCCGAACCCGGACTGGTCGGCCATGCTGCCCGGCGCGCTGGTGCCGTAGTCGAACGCGATCTTCGTGCCACCGGGGATGGTGACGTTCGAGCGGTTCGTGAACTTGATCTTCGGCGTGATCGGGTAGTTGTTGTCGCCCAGCGCGAAGCCGTGGACGTCCACGTCGACCGCGAGCACCTGCGACTGCTGCGTCACGGCCTTCGACGCACCGTAGGGCGCGGCGCCGTTGAGGCCGGTGTTGATCGTCGACAACAGCGTGTCGCCGATGAAGTACTCCTTCTTCACGGAGTCGTACTTGTAGTCACCGGCGAGCTCCCAGATCATGATGCCGCCGAGGCCCTTGTCGCGCACGTACTTGGCCTTGGCCGCGATCGACTGCTCGTTCTCGGTGGAGAGGAACACCTTCTTGTCGTTGTTCCACAGCCACGGCGACTGCATCGTGCTGTCGTAGAACGGCGAGTAGGTGCCGGTGATCCGGTCGGCCGGGTCGTTGGCCGGGTCGAGGCCGTACTGCGCCGAGTACGAACCCGTGATCTTGTTCTCCAGGTTCTTGGTGTGCCACAGCGGGTTCACGCCGGACGGCACCTCGGCGCCACCCGCGGTGACGTCGTGCCACAGGTTGTCGACGCCGGTCGCGCCGTTGCCGCACGGAGTGGTCGAGCCGACCGAGGTGCCGGTGCCCGGCGGGCACTGCGACTGGTTCGGCAGGGCCGCGCGGCCCCACAAGCCGTTCGTGCCACCGGTGACGCCCTGCCAGCCGCGTGAGTAGAACGGCACGCCGACGTTGATCCGGCCGGCCTGCATTGCACCGCGGTAGTAGTGGTAGGACCAGTCGGTGTTCAGATAGCCCATGCCCTCGTACTGCGGCGCCGTGTACACGCCGCCGGCCGCGAGCTCGCCGTCCTTGCCGTCGTCGTACAGCGCGGCGTTCGGGCCCACGAAGTGGTTCCACGCGCCGTGCAGGTCGTAGCTCATGACGTTGAGGTAGTCGAGGTACTTGACCACCTGGTAGGTCTCCTGGCCGCGCAGCAGCCAGCCCGACGCGGGCACGGCGGCGGTCAGCAGGTAGTGCTTGCCGTCGGCGGCACCGGCGCGGTCGAGCTTCTCGCGCAACGTCTTCATGATCGCCTGGTAGCCGGCCCACAGCGTGCCGCGGTTGGCGTTGGAGATCCAGAAGTCGTCCGGGTTGCCGGCGTGGTTGTTCGACGTCGCGTACTCGTAGTCGATGTCGGCGCCGTTGAACCCGTACTGGCGCAGGAACGTGACCACGCTGTCGGCGAACGTGTCGATCGCCGCCTGCGACTGGCCGAGCTTGTAGAAGCCGCCGGACGCGTTGCGCGTGCCGTCGGCGTTGAAGAAGCCGCCGGTCTCCGCCCAGCCGCCGACCGAGATCAGCGTCTTGACGTTCGGGTTCTGCTTCTTGAACTTCGTGAGCTGGTTGAAGTGCCCCTTGTAGGACAGCGACGGGTCCATCTCGGCACCCGCGACGCCCGGCCACTCCATGCCGATCGAGGAGTTGTTCGCGTCCGGCGCACCCACCGAGATCTTGTTCTGCGCGTCGATGTGCGCGAACGCGTAGTTGAGGTGGGTGACCTTGCTCCAGGGGATGTCCTTGGCGAGGTACCCCGGCTGGCCGTTCTTGCCGGTGCGCCAGCTGGTGAAGTACCCGATCACCCGGCGGGACTTGTCCGGGCCCATGGTCTCGCGGCCGGCGGTGTCGTAGACGCTGCAGTAGGGAACGTCGACGCCCGGCGTCTTGTACAGCCCGTCCGGCCGGCAGTCCTCGTGGGCTGCGGCTGCGGTCGGCGCGTTGGTCACAGCTATCACGGTCCCGGCTAGCAGAGCTAGCACCGGGACCACTCTGGCGAGCAGTCGCAAGGGAAGGACCTCCTGGCTAGGGCGGCGGCCACTGCCGGAACGGTAAAATGGTCCAGACCTTTGCGTCAATACTCGATCACTGACATTCCCTGTCAGTGGTATCGATTTAGTGTCCGTCCCATGAGCGAGAACGATTTCGACTTCTTCCACGGCCGCTGGCGCGTGCTCAACCGCAAGATCGCCGACATCCCCGGCCGCGGCACCGAGTGGGTCGAGTTCGAGTCCGAGTCCGACGCCAGGCCGGTGCTCGGCGGCGGCGCGAACATCGACACCATCCGCGCCGCGGACTGGGAGGGCATGACGCTGCGGCAGTACGACCCGGCCGACGACGTCTGGCGCATCTGGTGGGCCTCGAGCCGCGCTCCCGGCAAGCTCGACCCGCCGCTGGAGGGTCGCTTCACCGACGGGCACGGGGTGTTCTTCGGTGACGACGTGGTCGGCGGACACGCGGTCAAGCTGCGGTTCGACTGGACCGCCGGTGAGGCACCAGAGTGGCGCCAGGCGTTCTCCTACGACGGCGGGCAGACCTGGGAGACCAACTGGGTCATGCGCTTCGAACGCCTCTGAGCTGCGGATTCCAGGATCGTGCGAACGACGGCAGGGACCAGCAGCGAGGGGCGGGCCGGGGCCAACACCCGGCCGCCGCGCCCCTCACCTGGCTCAGTGGTGGTGGTGCTGGCGCACGACCGCGTGGCCCTTGCCGCGCGCGATCATCCACCGGTTCACCGGCACCGTCACCACGAACGCGACCGCCAGCGAGAACGCCAGCGCCGCCCAGAACACCCAGTTCGCGAGGCCCGCGTCCATCGCACCCGGCACCAGCAGCATCACCGCGTTGTCGACGACCTCCATCACGGCGATCGAGACGGTGTCGGCGGCCAGCGCGACGCCCACGGCCGCCTTGAAGGCGAGGCCGGAGCGCAGGACCGGGCGGATGGTGAGCGAGTAGCCGAACAGGAACGCCAGCGCCACGGCCAGCGCGATGGTGGCCAGGTTGCCCCAGCCCAGCGCGGTGCCGATGACCATGCCGAGCACCTCGCCGATCGCACAGCCGGTGAGGCAGTGCAGGGTCGCGGAAACGGCCTGCCGGGTCAGGCTCACGGGTGCGTGGTCCATCTAGTCCTCCTCCGTCAGTACTGAAGAATACCCCTAGGGGGTATGGGTATCAAGGAGCGCCAGCGGTACGGTGGCTCACATGACGAGCCGCCGGTTCACCCAGTGGGTGCTGCTGTGCGCGCTCGTGTTCGCGGTCGTCGGCATGCACCACGTCGCAGCAGCGGAACCCCCGCACGACGTGCACACGGTGACCCACCAGCAGCAACCGCACGAGCACGACGCCCTCCACCTGTGCGTGGCCGTCCTGGTCGCCGCCGCGGTCGTGCTGTTCGTGTGGTTCCTGGTCAGGACCGCACTCCCCCGGCTCGTGGCGGTCGTCCGGACCGCACCGCCGGGCACCCCGCAACGCCCGCCACCGGGTGGCCGAACACTCCTCACGACTCTCTGCGTGCTCAGGAACTGACGGGCTCAGTCCACACAGCACCGTCCAGGCAGCACCGTCTACAAAGCAGAGAGAACCCAACCGTGAAGAAGTCCCTCATCGGGGCTGTCCTCGGCATGCTCTTCATCGCCGCGTGCAGCTCCACGAACACGAACAACGCCGCGGACGTCACGTTCGCCCGCGGCATGGTCCCCCACCACGAGCAGGCGCTGGAGATGGCGAGGCTCGTGCCCGACCGCAGCAGCGACGACCAGGTCCGCCGGCTCGCCCAACGCATCGAGGAGGCGCAGGACCCGGAGATCACGCAGATGACCGCGTGGCTGGAGAAGTGGGGCGAGAAGCCCGGCGCACACGCCGGTCACGACATGGCCGGGATGATGAGCCAGGACGACATGACGAAGCTGGAGAAGGCCAGCGGCGCCGAGTTCGACAAGATGTGGCTCGAGATGATGGTCGAGCACCACGAGGGTGCGGTCGAGATGGCTCGCACCGAGCTGGAGGACGGCCGGGACCCTGAGGCGAAGAAGCTCGCCCAGGCCATCATCGACGGCCAGCAGCAGGAGATCGCGGAGATGAAGGACCTGCTGAAGACCAGGTAGCGCGAACGGGCTCGTGCTACCCGATCTGGGTCAGCGCGAGCCCGCCCGCCGCCATCAGCACCGCGCCCGCCAGCGCGTGCACCCACGGGTTCTGCGCCAGCAGGGGCCACGAACTCGCGGATGAACGCGCTCGGCACGAAGTACCAGGCCGTCGGCGCGCCGATCACCTGCATCCGCAGCCCGTGCGAGCGCGACAGCACCGCGGCGCGGAACACGTGGTAGTTGTTCGTCACCGCGACCACCCGTCCGGTCAGGCCGCGTTCGACGAGCAGCTTTTTGCTGTAGCGCAGGTTCTCGTCGGTCGTGGTCGCCTGGTCCTCCAGCACCACGTCGGCCTCGGGCACCCCGCGCTCCAGCAGGTACCGCTTCATCGCGAGCGCCTCCGACACCTCCTCATCGGGGCCGCGACCGCCGGTCACCACGATCACCGGCGTTCGGCCGGCCTCCCGCTCGCGCAGGTACAACCGCAGGGCGCGGTTCAGCCGGTTCGCGAGCAGCGGCGGCACCTTCGCACCGATCAGGCCCGCGCCGAGCACGACGATGCCGTCGAACCCGGTGCGGCGGCCGGTGCGGCCGTAGATCACCGAGTAGAGCAGCAGGCTCACGAACAGGAACGCGATGTAGGCGGAGACGAGGAAGAGGCCGATCGCACTGCCGCGGACCCAGTCGTTGGGCTGGGTGATGCCCCACGCGAAGTAGGCCATCTCGCCGAGCAGCGCGAGTCCGGCGAGGAACGACAGCAGGTTGCCCGGCGACCGGCCCTCGCGCCTGATCATCACCACGCCGTTGGCGAGCAACGCCAGGGGCAGGAGCAACAGGCCGAACACCGCCAGCGTGAACGCGAGCAGCAACGGCAGGCTCACCGCCGGGTTGTCCCGGCCCGCCTCGGCGAGCAGCAGCAGGAACAGGACCAGGGTGACGCCGAGCCAGATGGCGTTGCCCAGCCTGCGCCGGTCACGCACCACCCCGACGACGAAGAACAGAGCAGGAACCACGACGAGCAGACCGACCAGCACCGGCCAAGGGTAGTACCCGTGATCACCCGTCGCTCTCGGACTCTGGGTTCTCGGGCGCGGACGTGTCCGGCGCGGGCTGCGACTTGGGGCGCGGCCTCAGCGAGACGACCCCGGTGGTGAGGTCGAGGGGACCTGTCTCCTCGAAGTCCTCACCGGTACCGGAGTCGCCCGCCTCGCTGCGGAGCTTGCGTCCGGGGAACAACTCACCCAACTGACCCATGCCCCGACCATACCTGCCCAGAAGAACACTGCTCAGAAGAAAACGCCTGCTCAGAATCAGAAGATGGCGATGAGCAGCACGATGAGCAGGACCACGACCGCGATCGGCAACCAGGCGTTGAGGGGGCGCCTGCGGTAGTGGCTGCGAACCGTGGTGCTGCGGAACCAGCTGTACGGCGTGCGACGTCGGTGCCGCTGAACCCAAGGCATGTTTCCTCCCAGCGTTTCGTTGTGCCGGGGATACCCAAAATCAGAACCAGCTACTCCGGTTCCTGATGCCTGTGAGACCGCTCTCGGCCATCTCGGGGTCGCCGTTGTCGTTGCCGAACAGCACCTCGTACCACGGCCCGATCCGATGCCACAGCAGCGAACGCTCCCGCAGCTCGGCCGTCACGCCGTAGGTCGCGGCGAGCGCGTCCGCGAACTCCGGTGGTGTCGAGTGCAGCGCCCAGGCGAGGTCGATCGCCGCGTCACCGACGTGCACGTCGCCGAAGTCGATCACCCCGGTCAGCACGCCGTCACGCCCCAAAACGTGCTCCGGCCCGAGGTCCCCGTGCACCAGCGTGTCCAACGGTGCCGCCGCGACCGCGTCCAGCAGGCCGGCCTGGTCGGGCACGAGCGGCAGGACCTCCGCGCGGAAGCGGTCCAGCGGCACCGGTGCGGGTCCGACGCCGTGCGCGACCGCGTCGGCCACCGCAACCGCGTGCAGCGCCAGCAGGAACTCGCCCAACTGCTTGCCCTGCACCGCGTTCAGCGTCTCCAGCTCCCCGCCGGGCACCAGCTCGTGCCGCACCACGAACGGGTCGGCCGACACCAGCCGCAGCACCGGGACGGGCAACGGCAGCAGTGGTGCGAGCCACGGCATCACCGTCAGCTCGCGGCGCAGGTACACCTCGACCTCGGCCCGCTTCGGCCGACGTTCCACCCACCGCTCGTCCACGAGCGTCGCCGTGCTGTCCCAGCCCTGGCCCAAGTACGTCCCCGCGTCCGTCACGGGGCCAGTGTGGCAAGCAGCTCCTGTGCGTCGGAAACGACTTTCGCCTGCTCGCGGTGTTCCGCCGCCGCCAACGCCTCCCGCGCCAGGGCCACGGACCCGGTGATGCGCGCACGTGCCAGCAACGCCCGCGAGTGGTCCATGAAGCTGTCGGTCTCCTCGATGGTGCCGAGCACCTCGTCGATCAGCTCCAGCGACGACGTGGCGTGGGCGAGCAGGATCGACGCGGTGATCACACCGGGCCCGTAACCGATCTTGCGGCCCAGCTCGACCGCCGCACCGGCGTGCTCGGCGGCCTTGTCCGGTTCCAGCACGGCCAGCGCGACCAGGGCGTCGATCCGTGCCTTGGGGTGGGAGGCCTCCTCCGCGACCTCGAAGCACTCCTGCGCCGCGGCGAGTCCGTCGGCGGTCTCGCCGCGTTCGGCGTGGATGCGCGCCAGGCTGGCCAGTGCGTTGGCGAGCGCCCGCTGCTGCGTGTTGTCGCGGTGCAACCGCACCGACTCGATGCTCGTGGCGAGCGCCAGGTCGAGCTCACCGAGCTCGAAGTAGGCGACGGAGAGGTTGTCGAGCGCGAGCGCCAGCTGGAAGTGCAGCCCGAGCCGGGCGGCGATCACCCGGCACTCCTGGATGTGCTCCGCGGCCTGGCGCAGCTCACCCCTCGCCCCGAAGGACAGGCCGAGGTTCATCAGCGCTCCGGCGATCCCGCGCTCGTCGCCCAGGTCGCGCCGCAACCGGAGCGACTCGGCGAAGCAGTCCCCCGCCTGCCTGGTCTCCCCGAGCTCCAGGTGCACGATCCCGGCCGCGTTCTTGATCAGGGCGGTCGCGGAGGTGGTGCCGGCGCACTCCAACGCCTCCGCGTACCGCTCGAGCGCGTCGCGGTACTCGCCACGCGACCAGCCGGACATGCCGAGGCCCAGCAACGCCGCGCACTGCCCGGCCCGGTCACCGGCAGCCCGCGCGGCGCGCAGGCCCGCGTGGAACACCAGCGCCTTGTCCGTCTCGTACCGGCCGACGTGCAGGTAGACCCGCATGGCGTCGGCGAGCTGCTGCGCGTACGGCGACGGAGCCGTGAGCGCGACGGCGATGAGGTTCGCGTGCTCCTCCTCGAGCCAGGCCGCCGCCTCGTCCCGCCCGGCGAACTCCGGCGTCGGCCCGTCGAGGTCGGGAGTGGTCAGCAGCCCGTTCTCCGGCGTCGACAGGCTGACGGCGGCGAACGCGGCCCGCAGGTACCACCCGTGCATCCGCAGCAGGCCGGCCTGGTCGGCCTCGTCCGCGGTGGCGGCCGCGTACAGCTTGATCAGGTCGTGCATCTGGTACCGCGCACCGACCTGGTCGACGAGCCCTGCCCGCACCAGCTCGTCCAGCTCCCGCTCGGGGTCACGCCCGGCGAGCGCGGCGGCGGCGTCGAGGCCGATGTCCGCACCGGGCGGCAGGCCGAGCAGCCGGAACACCCGCCTGGTCCCGGCCGGCAGGGCCCGGTAGGACAGGTCGAACGTGGACCGCACCGCGGTGTCGCCGTCGATCTCCAGCACGTCCAGCCGGTCACCGCGCAGCTCGGTCAGGTAGTCCTCGATGTGTCCGTGTGCGACGTTCGCCCCGGCGATGCGCAACGCCAGGGGCAGGTGCGCGCACAGCCGCACCAGCTCGGCGCGTTCCTCCGCGGTGCCGCCGACCCGCATGGTCAGCAGCAGGTCGTGGGCGGCGGTGTCGGACAGCACGTCCAGGCGGAGCTGGCCGGGCAGGTCGTGGCGGCTGGTGACGATCGCGAGGCAGCCGGGGCGGGTGGGCAGCAACGACTCGATGAGGTCCTCGGCGGCGTTGTCGAGCACCACCAGCACCCGTTTGCCCTCCAGCTTGGCCAGGTACAGCTCCCGCTGGGCGTCCAGCGTGGCCGGGATCGACACCTGCGACACGCCCAAGGCCCGCAGGAACCCGCTCAGCGCCTGCTCGACCGTCACCGGCGGACCGGGGGCGAACGCGCGCAGGTTCACGTACAGCTGGCCGTCGAAGTACTTCTCCCGCAACCGGTGCGCGAGCCGCACCGCCAGCGCCGTCTTGCCGACACCGGGTGCGCCGGTGATCGAGACGACGCCTTCACCGGTGCGCTCCAGGCGTTCCAGCTCGTGTTCACGCCCGACGAAGTCCGGCAGGTCGGCGGGCAGCTGGCACGGTCCCGGCGTGCGCACCTTCAGCCGGTAGCCGGACACGTCGGTGACGATCTCGTCCGGAATGGACTGCCGCAGCCGCTTCACCAGCGTCCGCAACGCGGGCAGCGGCGCCGCGGGCGGCGCCTCGCCCCAGACCTCGCGGATGAGGTCGGCGAACAGCACGGGTTCGTTCGGTCGTGCGGCCAGGGCCCGTTGCAACGCACGGAGCCTGCCACTCGTTTCGGTGGCCACGCCCCGATACTAGGGACACGGCCAACGGCTTATCGGAGAACGTACTTGCTGGCCCTGCTGGCGTGCGCACCGTCGACCAGCACGTCGTAGCGCCGCGCCTCAAGAGTCATCACGCTGGAGAAGTCCCGCTTGCCCCGCGTGGTCCAGTGCGCGGCGAACCCGAACACAGCGCCCCAGAACGCACCGATCACCAGGCTCAGCAACAACATCCACGCCCACGCGACCCCGGACGTGAACAGCCCGAACAGCAACCCGATCAGCACACCGAACCAGGCACCGCCGGCGGCACCCGACAACGCGGCCTTCGCGCGGGTCATCCGGCCGGTCACCTGCTCGACGGTCCGCACGCCGTCGCCGATGATCCGCACGTGCTCGACCGGGAACCCGTCGTCGGACATCCGGTCGACCAGCCGCTGCGCCTCCGCGTAGTCGGCGAAGCTCGCCAGCAGGCTGGAGCGGGAGGTCGTCTGGGTCGCCACGGGGGCGGTCGCCGGTTCGGTCATCGTCGTCGCAGGCTCAGGAGTCACGATCTTCGACTACCCGTTCGGGGGTGGCTGAAACCCCGTGACGCCCGAGGTTCGAGGCGCCGCCGTCCTGGCTACTCCCCGACCATGGACCACAGCCAGGCGCCAGTGCTCGAGGCACTGCAGGACTTCCGCTCCCGCGGCTTCGTGCCGTTCACCCCGCCCGGTCACCGCCAGGGCCGCGGCGTCGACCCGCGCGTGCTCGACGTGCTGGGCGAGCAGGTCTTCACCGCCGACGTCGTCGCCCTCAACGGCCTGGACGACCGGCTGATGCGGGGCGGCGTGATCAAGCGGGCACAGGAGCTGATGGCCGACGCGGTGCACGCCGAGCACGCGTTCTTCTCCACGTGCGGCAGCTCGTTGTCGGTCAAGAGCGCCATGCTGTCGGTGGCGGGACCGCACGAGAAGCTGATCGTGCCCCGGCACGCGCACAAGTCCGTGATCTCCGGGCTGGTCCTGAGCGGTGTCGCCCCGGTGTGGCTCAGCCCGCGCTGGGACGCCGAGCGCCACCTCAGCCACCCGCCGACGCCGGAGCAGGTGCGCGAGCTGTTCGAGGCCGAGCCGGAAGCGAAGGGCATGCTGCTGGTCACGCCCACCGACTACGGCACGTGCGGCGACATCAAGGCGATCGCGGACGTGTGCCACTCGTTCGGCAAGCCGTTGATCGTCGACGAGGCGTGGGGCGCGCACCTGCCGTTCCACGGCGACCTGCCGCCGTGGGGCATGGACGCCGGCGCCGACGTGGTCGTGACGAGCGTGCACAAGTCGGGCGCCGCGGTGGAGCAGAGCTCGGTGTTCCACCTGCAGGGCGACCTCGTGGACGCCGCGGTGCTCAAGTCCCGCGAGGACCTGCTCGGCACGACCAGTCCGTCCTCACTGGTCTACGCGACCTTGGACGGCTGGCGGCGGCACATGGTCGAGCAGGGCGAGTACCTGCTGACGGCCGCGCTGGACCTCGCCCACCGGACCCGTGCGGCCATCTCCGCGCTGCCCGGTCTGGAGGTCGAGGAGTTCCACCGGCTGGTGCACTCCTCCGACCCGATGAAGATCGTCATCGACGTGTCGGGCCTGCACATCAGCGGCTATCAGGCGGCGGACTGGCTGCGCGCCGAGCAGCGCGTCACGGTCGGCCTCTCCGACCACCGCCGGATCGTCGCCCAGTTCACCCACGCCGACGACCAGCGCACCGCCGACGTCCTGGTCGAGGCGCTGACCGCGTTGACGGGCGCCGACCTCCCGACGCCGAAGCCGGTCGACCTCCCCTCACCCGACGAGCTGCAGCTGGAGACGGCGATGCTGCCGCGCGACGCGTTCTTCGCCGAGGTGGAGCAGGTGCCGGCGGACCAGGCGGTGGGCAGGATCGCCGCCGAGATGATCACGCCGTACCCGCCGGGGGCGCCCGCGGTGCTGCCGGGTGAGGTGATCACGGCGGAGGTGCTGGCGTACGTGCGGAGCGGGCTCGCGGCGGGGATGGAACTGCCGGATCCGGCGGACTCGAAGCTCGACACCATTCGAGTGGTCGCGAGCAGCTGACCCACACGCCCGCTGCCGCTCTCGTTCCACCGCACGCGGGGAGCTTTCATACCGTCTGACGGTACGGAAGCTCCCCGCGTGCGCTCACGTTGGACAAATTTCTGTCCGGTTGGCGGCCGTCAGAACTGTTGACCGGTGATCCCAGGGCACGACAGGGTGAGAGCGTTCTCACCGCCGGACTCCGGGGAGCTGACAACGATGTCAAGGCTGTTGGCCTCGCTCACGACCCTGATGTTGCTTTCACCCGCGCCCGCCATCGCGGCACCGGACAGATGGGAGATCCGCGGCCCGTCACCCCTGACCGCGACCGTCGAGCTCAACGGCGGCTCCCCCACCCTCGGCGTCTCCCGCGCCGGTCGCGCAGTCCTGGCGCCCGCTCCGATCGGCCTGCGCACCACGACCGCCGACCTCACCTCCGGACTGCGGATGGTCGGCCGCAAGGACCGGGTCGTCACCGAGCGGTACTCGATGACGACCGGCAAGCGCCGGCAGCGCGCCGCGGTGATGACCGAGACGACGCTGACGTTCGAAGGCGCCGCGCGGTTCGACCTCAAGATCCGGGTCGCCCAGGACGGCGTCGCCTACCGGTACGTCACACCGGCCCCGGTGACCATCACCGAGGAGGCCTCCGCGTTCCGGCTGCCCGCCGACGCGCCGGCCTGGCTGCTGCCCTACAACGCCTGGTACGAGGCGAACCGCGTGCGCACGACGGCGGGCGCGGCGAACGGTGAGTTCGGCTACCCGTCGCTGTTCCGGACAGGCGGCGAGCACGTGCTCATCACCGAGTCCGATGTGGACGGACGGCACTCCGGCAGCCGGTTGCGGCACACCACCGGCGACTACCGGGTCGTGCTGGCCGACGCCCAGCTCACCACGACGCAGACCCCGTGGCGCACCGCGATCATCGGCGACCTGGCCACGATCAGCACGTCCACGCTCGTCGACGACCTGGCGTCACCGTCGAAGCTCACCGACACGTCGTGGGTCCGGCCGGGCAACGTCGCGTGGTCGTGGCTGAGCGAGCACGACAGCCCGCGCTCGTTCGAACGCCAGAAGCAGTACGTCGACTTCGCCGCCCGCAACGGCTGGCCCTACTCGCTCGTCGACGAGGGCTGGAGCGCCGAGTGGGTGCCGGAGCTGGTCAGGTACGCCCGCGCGAAGGGTGTCGAGATCCTGCTGTGGATCCACTGGAACAACCTCGACACCGAGGCCGAACGCGACACCCTGCTGCCGAAGGTCGAGCAGTGGGGCGCGAAGGGCGTGAAGATCGACTTCATGGAGTCCGACTCCCAGGCGCGCTACCAGTGGTACGACGCGGTGCTCGCGAAGACCGCCGAGCTGCAGCTGATGGTGAACTTCCACGGCTCGACGATCCCGCACGGCCTCGCCCGCACGTGGCCGCACATCATGACCATGGAAGGCGTGCGCGGCGCCGAGAACTTCCCGCCCGCCGCCAACAACCCGGTGCAGTTCTTCACCCGCAACGTCGTCGGTTCCATGGACTACACGCCGGTCTCGCTGGAGGTCGGCACCCGTGAGGCCTCGGTCGCGCACGAGGTCGCGCTGCCGGTGGTCTACGAGTCCGGCTGGACGCACTTCGCCGACAAGCCCGAGGCCTACGAACGGCACCCTCAGGCGTTGCGGTTCCTCAACCAGGTACCGACGGTGTGGGACGAAACGCGACTCATCAGCGGTGACCCGGACACGCACGCGGTGGTCGCGCGGCGTGCGGACGCGCGTTGGTTCATCGGCGCGATATCGGCCGACGCGCGCACGGTCGACGTGCCGCTAACGTTCCTGAACAACGGTCAGTGGCTGGTCGAGACCGTCCGCGACCCGGCCACGCGCGGTGACGTCACGCGGGACCGGCAGGTGCTGTCGTCGCGGCAGACCTTGCAGGTGCCGGTCCAGCGCAACGGCGGGTTCGCGGCGGTCGTCTGCCGCTACCGGCCCGGGCTGCAGACCTGTGACCAGGCGGTTCCGCAGGTGCCGTCGACCTCGCTGACCGTCACGCCCACCGAGGTCGACGTGGCGCAGGGCTCGTCCTTCACCGTCGAAGGCGCGTTCACCAGCACCGCGGACATCTCCGACGTGGTGCTGACGACGGCGCCGCCGGCCGGGTGGACGGTGACCGGCGCACCGGTGACCCGGCAGCGGCTCAAAGCGGGCGAGACGATCACCGGCCGGTGGACCGTGCGGGCAGGCGGCCCGGCCGGGTTCACGGACGTGCCGGTGTACGCCGAGTTCCGCGCCCATCAGACCGTCCACGTCGAACGGGCCGTGCGCGCGTTCGTGCCGCCACCGGTGCCGACCGGGACGCCGTTCGCGAGCGACCTGCCGTTCGTCAGCGAGTCGAACGGCTGGGGCCCGGTCGAGCGCGACCGGTCCAACGGCGAGACCTCGGCGGGTGACGGCGCGCCGTTGCGGATCGCGGGCGTCACCTACGCCAAGGGGCTGGGCACGCACGCGCCCGCCGAGGTCTCGCTCTACCTGGGCCGCGGCTGCCGGGCGTTCGACGCGCTGGTCGGCCTCGACGACGAGACCACGTCACCGGGCTCGGTGAGCTTCCAGGTGCTCGGCGACGGCAGGCTGCTGCACGACAGCGGCGTCGTGCGCGGCGGCGAGGCGGCCCGGCCGGTCGCGGTCGACACGACCGGCGTGCGGATGCTGAGCCTGCGGGTCACCGACGGCGGTGACGGCAGGAACTTCGACCACGCCGACTGGGCCGACGCGCGCCTGACCTGCTGAGGGAGTGCGGCCGGGGCAGTTCTCTCAGCTGCCCCGGCCCGTCTTCTCCTGCAGCCGGTCGATCAGCTGCGACGCCTCGACCTTGGTCAGCTCGCCCGGCACCTCCTCGCCCGCCTCCTGCGCGAGGGTGTGCAGGTACGACTCCTGCGGCCCGGTCATCGGCTCGTCACCGGTCGTCCAGTCCTGCGGGTCCTTCTCGGGCGTGCGGTTCACGATCGTCCCCTTTCACTCGAACGGACGTTCGAGTACCCAGGACGACGGCGGCTCACACCCTGATCGGTGTCGTGGGTGGACTGACCTGGGTGGGCAGCACCACCGCGGGCTGCACGGCGGCCGGCTGCAGCGGGGAGGGCGCGAGCAGGCGGTGGGCCACCGTCAGCAGCATGCGCGCTTCCATCACCTCGCCGTACGCCAGGTGCTCGTCGGCCGCTTCCACGTAGGCGATCGCCTCCCGCGGAACCGGGCCGGTCGAGGTCAGGGCCTCGCGCAGGTCCTCGCGGACGTGCTCGGGAGACCCGGTGCGGATGTGAGAAAGAGCCGAGGTCACGGCATCGTCGAGCAACACGGTCATCGCCACCTTGACAGCAGAGGGTCCCGCGCCGACTGCTTGACGCGCCGGAGGCGGTTACCCGGCTTGCCGGAACTCAAACCAGGTCTTCACCCGGTTTCGTTACCGTGTTCGAATGCGGCTGACGGCGAACTGGCGCGAGAACAGCGCCTGGCGGTGGATCTCGGACCTCTCCGAGCGGATCGGGGTGGCGGGCTGGACGACCCTCGCCCTCACACCGGCACTGGCCGCGGAGGTGGACCAGCACGCCGCCGCCGTGCGCGACATCCTGCTGCTCGGCGTGGAGTCGTCCGCCACCGTCGCCGCCATCGTGCTGCTCGCCTCCTACGGCCGCGGCCTGCTCGACAGCGCGCTCGAAGCGGGTGACCCGTGGCGCGGCGAGGCCACGTCCTGGCTCGGCGTCCGCCTGATGGCGGTCTGCCAGCTCGCCCACGCCCACGGCACCCGCCCCCTGACCAACACGCTCCCCCACCCCGCCTGACTCCCCACGCAAACTCCCCGCCTCCTTTCCTGCCGCACGCGGGGACCTTTCGTACTGTCCTGCCGCACGCGGGGAGCTTTCGTGCGATCCGAGCGTGCGCGGGGTAAGTGCGCGTGCAACGAAAGAGGCGCGCCCCCGACAAGGGACGCGCCTCGGAGAAGAAGCGATCAGCGTTCGTCGAGCGGGCGACGGCTCGTCGGCGGCGCCGGGTCACCGAGCACCGGGTCAGCCGAACCCACCGCCGGGCCCGTGGCCGGCACCTGCTGCTCGGCCATCACCTGCGTCGAGGTCTCGGCAGGCGTGCGACTGCGCGTCGCGTCCTCCCGGCCGCGCTGGTAGGCCTCCGCCTGGGCCTGCGCCTGCGGCAGCTCCGCCTCCGCCCGGCCGAGCCAGCCCTCCCACCGCTGCTGCATCGGCCGGACGAGGCCACCGCCGACACCGACGACGAGGATGCCGCCGACCGTGGCGAGCACGGCGATCAGCACCGGCGTGGTCACCGTGGTGGCGACGCCGATCTGGTTCAGCGCCGCGATGATGCCCAGCGCCCAGATGAACACCGACGCGATGTTCGCGAGCACCCGCCCATAGGACAGACCACCGAGCGCACCGGTGACGAAGTCCTTGACAGCATTGGCGATCGCACCGGCGACCACCACGATGACGATCGCGACGACCGCCTTCGGCAGCCACGCCACGACACCCGTCAGCAACTCCGACACGGGGTTCGGGCCCCACACGCCGAACGCGATCTGCAACGTGATCAGCAGCAGCGCGTAGTAGACGAGCTTCGCGATCAGGTCGGAGGCGTCGTACTTGCTGCGCGCCATCATCCGCTGCACGCCACCGCGCTCGACCAGCCGGTCGAAGCCGACCCGTTCCAGCCCCTTGTCGACCAGCTTCGCCACCGCTTTCGCGACGAAGAAGCCGATCAGCAGGATCAGCAGGAAGAACGCGAGTTTGGGCACGAACGTGGCGACCGCGCGCCAGGCGTCGGTGAGCCCTTGCCGGATGTCCATGTCGAGCTCCCTTCAGAAGGGCAGCCCGGCTGGGTCACCCGGACCGGAAATACCCGGTCGGGTGACCCTTCACACGGATTTCACGACGCCGGACGCAGGTCGCGGTCGCTCGCCACCAGGTCGCCCCACGTGCGCCCGCGCTGGCTCGGCGGCGCCGACCCGTCCGCGAGGCAGATCGGGTACACCAGACCGAAAGGAATAGGTTGATCGAACTCGTCGCCTGTGCGGACATCAACCAACCGACGCGCGTGTGCCATCACAACCACTCCTCACGACCGGAACAGGGCCGCACGTGTCCGGGCTTTCACCGGAACGGGGGACCGGGGTTTGGGATCACTGATTACCCCGCGAGCTGCGAGAACATGCACGCACACGTTGCTGCATAAGAGTGAACTCGATGTCCTAAGTGGACACTGTTACCGTCGGGTCACCGTCGTGCGGCACGGTCGAGATCCGCAACGTCCCGCCGGGGCGCCGAAACCGGTACGGCTCCCCTCCCAGCAACTCGACTCGTTGCGCCCCATAGGAATTCGGCCGCTGCACCGGTTCACGCCCGGCGCACCACGACTTCTCGTCCCCACCCTGTCGGCACGCCTTCACCCTCTGGACACCGGAGCCCGGACCGGCTGGGCGGTCGGAATCGACCTCGACCTGCTGGAAGGGCCGACGCCGGTTCTCGCCATGCTTCCCGGACTCCGCCAAGACGGCTGGTGGTTGGACGATGCCCTGACTTCTCGTGGACGCCGCGCTGTCCCGTCGGCCCGCGCTGCCCGGATCGAGTGGCTCAGGCGGGTGATTCAGCCGCTCTGGTGGGTACCAGTGCCACATGACTGCCACCCGCACGATGCCAGCCGACGCCGACATCGTGTTCAACACCGCATCCGACGACACGCGCGCCCTGGCGTGGCTGCCGCCCTCCCTGCGCACGTGCGAGATCGTCGTGCACACGGAGGAGCGTGCGCTGGAATGGCGACGCGACGACGAACAGTGCGCCTACCTGCGCGTCGAACCCGGAGGCGCGGGCACCAGCGAGGTCGAGCTGCAGGTCCCGGACGACACCGACGGCGACGGCGCGTTGCGCGCGTTGGAGGCCGAGGTGGCGGACAACTTCACGGCGGGCTGAATGAGCGGCGGGGCGCAGGGTAACCACGCGTCATGACCGATCCCGTGAACCCGGAGGCCCCGCACTCGCCGGGCACGCCCGACCTCGACGACCTGGACACGCCGGAACCGCAGGTCCCGGACACCGAGCCGGCCGAAGACCCGAGCGAGCCCCCGGACTAGTCCCCCGACACCGGCGGACGCCCCGGCAAGCCGCCCGGCCTCGACCACCGTCCGCGGACCGCGGGTGCACACCTCGGTCCGCGGCTCTCTCATGTCCGCGGACCGAGCCGGCTGGCCTCAGGCCGCCCTCGGCCACGGTCTGCGGCCTGCTCGCATCAGACCCTCACCTCGCGGTCCGACCGCGGCCACACGTACGGCAGGTCGTCCGGCACGTCCGGGAAGAACCGCCGGTAGAACTCCGGGTCCTTCCTCACCAGCGCCGACCGGTGGCTGCGGTGCACCTCCTCGTCCCCCAGCCAGGCAGGCAGGTCCCCGGCCGCCGCCAGTTCCTCCTGCGTGCGCACCACCGTGATCTCCCGCGCCTGCGACAGGTCCGCCCGCATGGTGGCCTCGCACGTGTCCTGGTACCCGCCCGCACGCCACTGCGCGCAGATCTCGACGCCGTACCGCACGAGCGCCTCCTCGTACCCCGCCCACATCTTCACGGCCGGGTGATGCCGCCAGCCGTGTCCAGGCACGACGAGGGCGCGCTGCACCTGCAGGGTCTCGACGCGCTGTTTGCCGAGTCTGCGCTGGTCCAGCACGCGGGCGGTGATCACGAAGTCGGGGTAGGGCAGGAAGGTCTGCACGGAAAAGGCGTACCCGGCACAGCGCCGGGCAATCACCGACCGAGTTTTCCGCCCACGCCCTCGGGTAGCCGACCCGGCATGAGCACGGACGTTCGGATCATGCCGATGGCCGCCCACGAGTACGCCGCCGAAGTGCACGAAGGCGCCGAGACGACCAGGCACCACGTGGTGTTGTCCGAGGGCTTCTTCGACGACCTCGCCCTGGTCGAGCCCGACGAGCCGACGCTGGTCGAGGAGATCATCCGCTACCTCCTCGACCGCGAGCCCAACACCTCGGTCCCCCACGAGCTGGACGCCGCCCGGCTCGTCCTGGAGGACCCGGAGTTCCTGCCGGAACTGCGCCGCCGCCTGACCTGAGCCCGCCGAGCCGCGACCCCGGGCTGCTCGCCCCCTCCCTCAGGGTGCGAGCAGCCCGCTCACGTCACGCCACCGCGGTGCCCTCCAGCTCCACCACCAACGACGGCACGGCCAGCCGCGTCACCCCGACCATCGACGTCGTCGGAGCCACCCCGGCCGCCCCCAGCCACCCCGCGAGCACCCCGTAGTGCTCGAACAACGAGTCCACATCGGTCGTGTACACCGTCAGCCGCACCAGGTTCGCCGCCGACATCCCGGCCGCACCCAGCACGGCCTCCAGGTTGGCCACCGACAACGCCAGCTGGGCCCCCATGTCCCCGTCGTGCTCCGGCTTGCCGTCGGCGTTCATCGCCGCCTGCCCCGAGCAGTACAGGGTTCGCGTAGCGCCCGTCACGACCTCCCCCTGCGCGTACCCGAGCGCCACCGACCACTCCCACGGGTTGACCGCGGTCCGTTCCACTGCCACTTCCAGCTCCATTCGTCCGGTACGAACAAGAGCCTCGCAACCAATACACGACATCCTGTGTCATGTATTCCACTAGGGTCCGGAACCATGCGCGCCGACCGGTTGGTGAAGCTGGTGCTCCTGTTGCGCCACCACAAAATGCTGTCCGCCACCGCGCTCGCCGCCGAGCTCGAGGTCTCCCCCCGCACGGTCCTGCGCGACGTCGAGGCGCTCTCCACCGCGGGCGTCCCCGTCTACGCCGAACGCGGCCGCAACGGCGGATTCGCGTTGCTGCCCGGCTTCCAGACCGAGCTGACCGGCCTCAACCACGACGAGGCCCTCGCCCTCCTGATCGCCGGCTCACGCCGGGGTGCCCAGGTGTTCGGGCTCGGGTCAGCACTCGCGTCAGCCATGTTGAAGGTCGCCGACGCGCTCCCGGAGAGCTACCGCCACACCGCCGCCGGCAAGGCGCGGAGACTGCTCATCGACCCCGACACAGACCTGCTCGAACGCCGCACCACGGCAGAGGAGATCCCGGACGCGCTCGTCACCGAGATCCGGCGCGCGGTCTTCAACGGCCACAAGCTGCGCATCAACTACACCGCGAAGAACCAGAAACCCCAGTGGCGCACCATCGACCCGATCGGCCTGGTCACCGTGAAGGACCAGGGCTACCTGCTCGCCACGAAGGACGGCGCCGACCGCACCTACCGCCTGTCCCGCATCAAGGCGGCCGAGGAGCTCGACTGCCCCGCGAACCGCCCGGAGCACGTCGACCTCGGCAAGGCCTGGCAGGACCGCGGCACCCGCTTCCGCACCGGCGGCGAGCAGACGACCGTCACCCTGCGACTGGACCCGGCGAAACGCAGTCAGCTCCTCGACACCGCGTTGACCGTCACCACCGAGGACGACCGGCTCACCGCCACCTTCCAGGACGCCTGGCACGCCGAGTGGGCGCTGTGGCAGCTCGGCACGAGCGCGGAAGCCCTGTCACCGCAGTGGTTGCGCACCAAGCTGCGCGACCGGGCCGCCGCGATCGTCACCCGCTACGGGTGAGCTACTGGTAGCGCGGGTGCGTGGTGTGCCACTCGAACCCGCCACCCATCCAGGCCTTCACGCCCTTCAGGAACCGGTGCAGCTCCACCGACGGCACCGCCAGCAACGCCTTGTGCCCCGCCTCGAAGTCGCGCACCAGCTGGTTGTGCAGCTCCACGGTCCGCTCGACCGCCTCCTCGCGTGAACACCGCCGGTCCGCCTCGATCTGCAGCACCATGTTGCACACCGGCTTCTCGTCGGCGGCGTCCTTCTCCACCGACACCAGGTCGTTGACGACCACGGACGCCGTGCCCGCCGCGGTCAGCAGCTGGCGCACCCTCGGGTCGTAGTACAAAGGCGCCGGCAACTCATAGCCGCCGACGGCGTCGATCAGTGTCATCGACGTGTAGAACGTGTCGTGTTGCCGCGTCGCGAGGTACTGCCACGCGGGCGGGTACGACGCGGTGTGCCGCCACGCCGCGTAAGCACTCCACGACACGAACATCGCGAAGGTGGAGTAACAGACCCGCTGCACCACCGTCGCCGTGGAGCGCGACGCCAGGTGTGCGATGCCGGACCGCAGGCCGACGAGCACCGGGTCGTCGTTCAGCACCTCCTCCAGCTCGGCGGTGAACTCCGCGGCCGGGGCCACCGGGTCCATGGCGGCCATCGCCAGCGCCAGCCGTGGCGGCAGCTCCTCCGGCACGGCGCCCATCTCGGTGCTGTCGGCGTAGAGGTCGTCCGCCGCCCACCAGGCCGCGTTGAGCTTCGCGGCGATGAGCAGCTGCTCGACGTCGTCGGTGTCGACGTGGGTGAGCACGGCCAGGCGGCCGAACCGCCCGCCGAGGAAGCGCTCCGGCTCCTCGAACCCGCAGCCCTCCGCCCACGCCACCAGGCGCTCGTCCACGGCGGCGGCGAGCAGCTCGTCCTCGCGTTCGAGCACCGGCACGTACATCGGCGGCGCGGTGCCGTCACCCCAGGGGCGCTCGGCGTAGCCGGGGTCGACCACGGCGACGGCCTCGGGCCGCCCGAGCCGGGCAGCGGATGTGCCCAGCCCGGACGGCCCGGAGAGGAGGTCCTTCATGTCAGACACGGACTCCATCAGATCCTGTCGGCGACGATCAGCAGGTAGTGGAACGACCCTTCCTTGTACGCGGTCAGGAACGGGTCCTCGACGCCGGTCGCGACGTTCGACTTCGCCCGCAGCTCCCAGTACGGGATGGTGTCGGGCGTCAGGTCGACCACGCTGATCGGCACGAACCCGTTGTCCGCCAACGCGCGGAAGTACTCGCTGCGCGCGTGGATGTTGCAGATGTAGTGCTGGTCGATCTGGCTGACCGCCCGCGACCGGCCACCGGTCAGGTCGTTGTAGCAGCCGGTGATGCAGACGTACCGGCCACCGGGCGCGATCAGCCTGGCGAACTCGCCGTAGAGCTGCTGGAGGTCCACGTACATCGTGGTCTCGTTGGTCCAGATGCCGTTGAACGACCCGGTCTCGAACCCGGTGTCGAGCATGTTCTTGAAGTGGAACCGCACCTGGTCGGCCACTCCGCGCTCGACGGCCTGCTGGTTCGCGAACGCCACCTGCTGCTCGGAGATGCTGACCCCGTCGATGCGGGCGCCGAAGCGGGCGTTGGCCATGAAGCTCGTGCCACCGCGACCGGAGCCGCCGTCCATCAGGTGGCCGCCGAACGGGACGTCGCCGAACGCGTCGAGCAGGACCTCGGCCTGCGCTGTCTCCAGCCGGTGCATCTCGGCGATGATCGCCGCGTCGCGCACCTCCGCCGGGGCCTCCAGCACGGCCGGGTCGTACGCACCGAGCCCGTAGTGGTGGTGGTACAGCCCGTCGACCTCGCCGAGCTTGATGTTGACCGGGTCCTTCTCCCTGTTCCAGTAGTCGGCGACGGAACGCTGGTAGTCGGTGCGCAGAACCGGCTTCACAGTGGGGCTCGCCATACCTTTGGTGCTCCTGTTCGTTGGAACGCTCGCTGCCGAACAGCAACTGACCTTTGCACCTTTCGCACCAGCCCACGATCCGCCGTTCAGGGACGGTTCGGACACGAACGTGTCGGTCAGATGACCGTGGGAGTAGGTGCCTTAACGCACATTTCTGGTACGGAAGCCCCACTTTCGATGGTTTCCTTCATCCGTCCGAATGATGACACTCCGCGTTATTCCACGCGACCGAACAGCACCAAACGGGGGAAACAGCGGCAAACCGCCACACGAGGCCCCTCCGGCGCCTCACGCTGTGACCCGAGAACTCAAGGAGAGCCGATGGCGGACGCGGTCGCCGTGCACAACCAGGGCGGTGCGCTGATCGAGCAGTACCAACGCACGGGTGACCTCCGCCTGCTCGACGAGGGTGTGGCGGTGCTGCGCGACGCGTTGCGGCTCGGTGGTCTGACCGAGACGATCAGCACGCTGGCCTCGTCGTTGCTGCACCGCTACGAGACCGCGCACGAACCGGCTGACCTCGACGAGGCGATGGAGCTGCTGACCAGGCTCGTCGACGGGCCCGGCGTCAACCTCACCCAGGCCACCGAGATCGTCCGCGTCCAGCGCCACCGCTACGAGCGCGACGGCGACCTGAACGTCCTCAACGAAGCCATCGCGCTCGCCCAGGGCGTCGTCCAGCAGACCGGTCCCGGCCAGCGCGACTACGACCTGATGCAACACCTGCTCGGCCTGGCTCTCGCCGAGCGCTACGACCGGACCCGCCACCTCACCGACCTCGAGGGCGCGATCGCCGCGCACCGCATCGCCGCCGACAACGCCCGCGACGAGCTGCGGCCGAACATGATGCTCAACCTCGCGGCCACGCTGCGGGCCAGGATCGCGGCCACCGGCGACCTGTCGATGCTGGAGGAGGCGGAGGCGATGGTCGGCGGGGCGCTCGCCGCCCTGCCCGCGGGCCACCCCGAGCGCGGCAACGCCGACTGGCTGGTCGGGGCGCTGGCCCAGTTCCGCGCGCAGCTCAGCCGCGACACGGACGTGCTCACCGACGGCATCGGCGCGCTGCGCAGGTCGGTGGAGTCGGCGAACAACCCGGCGTCGCTCGGCACCCGGCTGGACAGCCTCGCCGCGGCGCTGCTGCAGCGGTTCGAGCTGTCCGGCGACCCGGTGGTGCTGGACGAGGCGATCGAGGTGCTGCGCCGCACGCCGCCGAACGCCGAGCACCTGACGAGCCTCGGCCACGCCCTGCGGATGCGCTACCTGCACCTCGGCGACGTGGACGCGTTGCGCGAGGCCGTTCGGGTCCTGCGCGAGGCCGTGGCCGCCGCTGTCTCCCCGCACGCGCACACCACCGCCGCGACCAGCCTGACCAGGGCGGCGACCGAGCTGGCCGAACGGTTCCCCGAGCTCGTCAGCGACGCCGTGAACGCGGCACGCGACCTGGTGGCCGCCACCGACAGCGCCGACGCCCTGGAGATGCTCGCGGTCGCGCTGCGGATGCGGTTCGACACGACCGACGCGCGCGAGGCGCTCATCGAGGCGGGTGAGCTGTTCGAGCAGGTGCTGCGCAAACGCCCGGCCGGCGACCCGCTGCACCCGCGGGCGCTCGCGAACCTGGGTGCGTTCTGGCAGCAGGTCTACGACCTCACCGGCACGCCGGAGACGTTGAACGAGGCGCTGATCTACTACGGCAGGGCCGCGCGGGCCGACCCGCAGCAGGCCTCCTACCAGCACTGCTTCGCCCGGCTGATGCTGCGCCAGGCCGAGCAGACCGGTGACTCGAGCCGGCTGCGGGCGGCGGCGAGGGCGTTGGCGGAGGCGGCCGCGAGCGAGGCGCTGGACCCGGTGACGCGGGTACTGGCCGCGCACACGGCGTCGGTGACGTCCGCGCGGATCAACGACTGGGAGCAGGCGCTGCGCGGTGCCGAGCGGGCCATGGCGCTGTTGCTGCGGCTGGCGCGTCCCGACGTCGAGAACGGCCTGGCCGAGCTGAGCGGGCTGGTCAGCGACGCGGTGGCGTGCGCGGTCCAGGCCGGGCAGCTCGCGCTGGCGACGCAGTGGCTGGAGTACGGCAGGGACCTGTTGCTGGGCCGGGTGTTCGACGACGACCGGGCGGCGTTCCCGCCGCTGGGCGAGCTGCAGCAGTGCGCTGTGGACGGTCCGATCGTGCTGGTCAACGTGAGCCCGCTGCGGTGTGACGCGCTGACGCTGTGGCCGGGCCGGGTGGAGCTGCTGCCGTTGCCCCGGCTGCGGCACGACGAGGCGGTCGCGCACGCGGAGCAGTTCGGCGCCGACGACCACTCGTTCACCGAGACGCTGGAGTGGCTGTGGGACACCGTGGCCGAGCCGGTGCTCGAAGGCGTTCCCGAGCACACGCACGTGTGGTGGTCGCCGACCGGCCCGCTCGCCGGGCTGCCCCTGCACGCGGCCGGGCGCGGTGGTCAGTCCGTTGTGGACCGGGTGGTCTCCTCCTACACCCCGACGGTGCGCGCGCTCGCGTGGGCACGAGCGCGAGCGGCCGCACCCGTGGGCGCGCCGAGCATGATCGTGGTCGCGCCCTCCGACGCGCGGCACGAGGTCGCCGTGCTGGCCGAGCTGTGGGAGGCGGCGGCGCTGACCGGCCCGCTGGCCACGCGGGACAACGTTCTGGCCGCACTGCTGCACCATCCGTACGCGCATTTCGCCTGTGCCGGTGAGCCCTCCGGCAACCCGGCGCGCAGCGGGATCCGGTTGCACGACGGCACGGTGACCGCGCTGGACATCGCCAGGCTGCAGCTGCCCGCGTCCCGGCTCGCGGTGCTCTCCGGCGGCCACCTGGGCGGTGCGTTCGCGCTCGCCGGCTACCCGAGCGTCATCGACACGCTCTGGCCGGTCGACGAACGGGCGGCCGCCGAGGTGACCGTCGCGTTCCACTCGGCCCTGCTCGACCACGGCCTGAGCCTGCCCGCAAGGGCACTGCACGCGGTCGTGCGCGAGCTCCGCGACCGGTATCCGGCGCGAGTCTGGGCCGCTTTCACGCACACCGGAGCGTGAAACGCACCGAGCACTAACTCGATTCAGACGTGTGAGCTGGCACAGCGCCAGCCACCCGCGCGAACCAGGTAATTGCAACCCTTTGCACAAAGACCATTTCAGCCACGTGAATGTTTGACACATTCCGCAACTATCGGCTACAACGAAATGGCCCCGCCCTGCCGAAGGGTTTCCAAAGATGCGAACCTCAATACCGTTGCTGTCCCTGCTCTTAGCGGGCTCCCTGGCCGCACCCGCACCGGCCGCGACAGCCGCACCCGCCCTGACCGGCCTGGACGTCTCGTCGAGCAACCGGCGCGCACCTGTTCCCGGCCTCCACGACTGGTCGAAAGCCGGTTATCGGGGCAATGGCGTGCTGCCCCGCAACAATGACGTCAACCCGAGCGCGAGCTGTCAGATCACGGCGGCCGAGCTCGCTTCCCAGTTCACCGTCCGCCCGAATGACGCGGCCGACGACACCGCCGGCCTGCAGGCCGCGATCGACACCATCAGGACGTCGTGTTCGCCGAGTGCGAGCTATTCCAAGCTCAGCCTCATCACCCTGCCCGCCGGCGAGCTCAAGGTGTCGAAGGAGCTCCACGTCGACGCCGACCACCTGATCATCAGAGGTGCCGGCGCGACGGCGACGAAGATCGTCTACACGCCCGACGCGACCACCCGCTACGACTCGCTCACCCAGGACGGCTCCGACTGGGACGAGGACGGGATGGCGTTCGGCCAGGGCAAGGGCGGCTGGCTGTGGCCGGGCCGCGGCCTGTTCCGCGTCCAGTCGCGCGGCGTGCACACCAGCTACGCGAGCGACCACTCCCGCGCCCCGGAGAACCGCAAGGACCTCTTCGAGGGCACGGTGAACGTGCACTGGAAGGCCGGCGCGAAGGTGAGCGCCGCCGCCAAGGCCGGTGACCGCACGATCAGGGTCGCCTCGGTCGCCAACATCAAGGCGGGTTCGCTGGTCAACGTCCGCGCCGCGAACTCGGTCGAGTTCTACGAGCAGCAGTTCGCCACCGGCACGCCGCACCCGTTGCTGAACATGCACATGCGGCAGCAGATCTTCACCGTCACGTCCGTCTCGGGCACCACGGTGACGCTGGACAAGCCGCTGGAGTTCGACGTCCCGGTCAACTCCACCTCGGACGGTTCCCCGGCGATCGACGGCACCGTGTACGACTCCAAGGTGTCCCCGCTGGTGGACCCGGTCCTCGGCGTCGGGTTCGAGAACTTCACCTTCACGCAGGCGATGCCTGGCCTGAACCAGGCCGACTCGGTCAACAACTACGGCAACATGTCCCCCGCCGACCAGATGCACGGCATCGTGTTCAAGTGGGCGGCGAACTCGTGGGTCCGCGGCATCCGCGCGGAGATGACCGGGTCGCACCCGATCGTCACCGAGGAGGCCAAGAACCTGCAGATCGTCGACAACGTGCTGGACGGTTCGTGGAACAAGGGCAAGGGCGGCAACGGCTACTTCCGCGGCTCGCGCGTGTGGGACTCGCTCTATGCCGGCAACACCTCGCGCAACCTGCGGCACTTCACCTTCCAGTGGTCCGCCTCGGGCAACGTCGTGGTGGGCAACGACTTCGACTCCGACCTGAACCTGCACGGCGGCTGGGAGCGCAACAACCTGTTCGAGCTCAACACCGTCCGCGTCCCCTACGCCCACCGCTCCGGCAACTGCCGCGCGAACTGCGGCGAGGAGGGCGGCGGTGGCCCCGACGACTCGAACTGGTTCCCGATCTGGTGGGGCGCCGGCAAGAAGGCCGTGAAGTGGTCGGGCGCCACCGGCCCGCGCAACGTCTTCTTCAACAACGACATGACCAAGCAACTGTCCACTGGTGGCGCCTTCTCGCCGTTCTACGCCGATCGGCAGCGCGTGTACCAGTTCGGCTGGAACGGCAGTGCCTACAAGCACCTGGACGTTTCCGGCACGGCGATCGCGGACTGGGCGAAGAACGAGCAGCGCGACTACACGGGCGGCCACGGCGTCGACGTCTCGAAGTCGGACTCGGCACGTTCCCTCTTCCTGCGCACCGTCCCTCCCGCTTTCACCGCCGGGGCCTCCACCACGATCCCGGTGTCGACCGCTGCTGAGCTGAAGTCCGCACTGGCCAACGCGCAGCCGGGCGATGTGGTCTCGTTGGCACCCGGCACCTACCGCGGTTCGTTCGTGACTTCCAGACCCGGTACGCCGAGCAACCCGATCACGCTCACCGGCCCGTCCACCGCGGTGCTGATCAACGACGGCCCGTCCGGCACCGCGCCTCCGTGCCCGGTGCCGACCGCGGGCTGGGACTCGGGCTACGGCCTGTGGCTGTACAACGCGCCGTACTGGACCATCAAGGGCATCACCGTCGCGGAGTCCAAGAAGGGCATCATCCTCGACAACTCCCACCACGTGACCATCGACGGCGTGACCGTCCGCACGACCGACGAGGAAGGCGTGCACTTCCGCCGCTCCTCCGCGGACGGCGTCATCAAGAACTCCACGATCACCGACGCCGGCGTCGTCACGAAGGCTTACGGCGAAGGCGTCTACATCGGCTCCGCGAACTCCAACTGGAAGTGCCACGGCAACTCCGGCGGCGTCGACCGCTCCGACCGCGTCTCCGTTCTCGGGAACCGGATCGGCCCGAACGTGTCCGCCGAACACATCGACGTCAAAGAGGGCACCCAGGGCGGGCTGATCTCCGGCAACACCTTCGCCGGCACCGGCATCAGCGGCGCCAACTCCGCCGACTCGTGGGTCGACGTGAAGGGCTTCGACTACCGCATCGAGAACAACACGGGCACCTTCGCCTCGCCCGGCACGTTCAAGAACGGCTACGAGACGCACAACCCGAGCACCACACCGTCGTTCGCGAACGGTTGCGGGAACGTGTGGCGCGGCAACAAGTCCGATCTCGGCGGCGTGGGCGAGTACGGCGTCTACGTCTCGTCCACGTCGAAGTGCAAGGGCAACCCGAACGTCGTGCACGCCTCGAACACGGTCACCCGCGCGAAGAAGGGCCTGACGAACGTCCCGGTCACCCCGTGACCCGGGGTTGAGGTGGTCCGATCGGTGCACGGCGGCGTCACCGATCGGACCCCCTGCTCGTCAGCCCGGCTGGTTGCCCGACGCTCGCCCCGGCGCGCCGGTCACCTGCTGGCCGCTTGTCCCGGCGTGCTGGTTGCGGCTCGCCACCCGTCCCGGCGCGCTGGTTGCCTGCTCGACGCCGGTCCCGGTGCGCTGGTGTGCCTGCTCGACGCCGGTCTCACGCGCAAACCGCCTGCTTGACGCCCTGCCAGCGACCGGTCCTTCACTCGGACGGGTGAAGCTTGTCCTGATCTGCCGCCGCGGACGTCTCATTCACGGCCGGATCACAACACCTCGATCGCCCGTGAAATAGGAAACGCGGGCCACGCACACCCGTCCACGACACCGTGTCACCGCCCTCGCCGACCGTCCCGACTCACCTGCCCCGACTCATCCGCACCGCCACTCGCATCTCACCGACCACACCCGGCAACCCCGCCGACCGCGCCCACTCACCCGACCCACGCCGACCACACCGGGCCACCGACCCGCGCCGACCGCACTCCCGGCGCACCCCGAACGCCCCTCGCTCCCGCAGCACCGACACCACGACACCCCCGCACCACTCCCCCGACGCAACCCAATGACCCAGCCCTACCGACCAAGCCCAGCGGCCCACCCTGCCCACCACGCCCCGTGGCCCACCCCGCCGGCCACGCCCGGTGACCCACCTGCCAGCCACGCCCGGTGGCCCACCCGCCGGTCACGCCCACCGGCCCGCCCTGCCGACCGCACCGACCGCGCCCACTCACCCGCCGCCGATCAGACCCCCGGCCTCACGCGTTCGCCCTCAGCGCCCGCACCTCGTCCCGCAGCGCCCGCACCTCCTGCAGCAGCAGGTCGTCGTGCGCCCCCGACCGAGGCGCGGGCAGCGTGATCTCCTCCTGCATCGCGCTGCACACCACCGCGATGAACAGGTTCAGCATCGTGAACGTCCCCACCAGCAGGTAGATCAGGAAGAAGACCCACGCGAACGGCTTTTGGTCCATCAGGTCGCGCATCACGTCCGACCACCCGTCGCCGGTGGTGATCTGGAACAGCGTCAGCAACGTCGGGCCCAGGCCGGAGAACCGCGGGTCGCCCGTGTCGCCGAACAGGTTGCTCGCGATCACGCCGCCGACGTAGACGAGCAGCACCAGCAGGCCGGACAGCGAGACCAGGCCGGGGATCGACCTCACCAGGGCCGTCACGACGCGGCGCATGCTCGGCACCATCGCGACGAGGCGCAGCGCGCGCAGGATTCGCAGCGCGCGCAAGATCGACAACGGGCCGGCCGTCGGGATCAGGGCGAGGGCGACGATCACGAAGTCGAAGACGTTCCACGGGTCGCGGAAGAACTTCCAGCCGGACGCGAACAGCCGTGCGGCCAGTTCGACCGTGAAGGTCGCCAGGGCCAGGTGGTCGATCGACGTCAGCACCGGGCCGAAAGTTGCTTGCAGGACCGTCGAAGTCTCCGCGCCGAGCGTGATCGCGTTGATCACGATCACCGCGAGGATGAACATCTGGAACCGGTTGCTCTCCACGACCGATCCGACGCGGGCGCGCACCATCATCACTTGCTTGCTCCTACCGCACAGGGGTTTCGTGACTTATCGACGGTGGAGGCGGTCCAACTGTTCACCCGATGGAGTTGATCAGCTCCAGCCGGCTCGCGGTGCGTGCGAGGTCAAGGGCTTGGCCGCCGACGATCTCGGGCAGCGTGTGGTCGCTCACCAGGGTCAGGCGGGCGTCGCGGTCGACGAGGACGTCCACGACGTTCGCGAACCGTTGCTGTGCCTCGCGATCGCAGGTCTCCAGCCGCGGTACGCCGACGATCACCCAGTCGTCGTACCGGGAAGCCAGGTCCAGGTGGTCCGCTGTGGACGTCGGCTTCTCGCACAGGTCGCCGAAGTCGAACCAGACCCGCGAGTCCACGCCGAGCGCCGTGATCGTCCGGCCGTTGACCTCCAGCACCACCGGCGTCGTCGGGACGGCAGCAGCCTTCACGATCGCGCCCGTCTCGAAACGCGAGCGCGTGCGGCCGTGCAGCGTTCGGTAGTCGATCGGGCCGTCCAGCGACACGGTGTCCATCAGCTCACGGATGATCGCGATGCCCGGCAGGAAGTGGTCGTGGTAGAGCGGGTTGGGCAGCAGCCCGTCCGGCGGGTAGTTGGAGGTGGCGATGATCATCACGCGGCGCGTCCGCAGTTCCTCCAGCAACCGGGTCATCAACATCGCGTCGCCGATGTCGTGGAGGTGGAACTCGTCGAACGCCAATACCTCGCAACGGCCGATGAGGTCCTTCAGCGCGTGAGCCACCGCACCGCGCTCGTGAAGCCGTGACGAGATCCGTGTGTGTAGCTCGTTGAAGAACGCATGGAAGTGCACGCGCCGTTTGCGTCGCACGGGCAACACGTCGAAGAACGCGTCGGCCAGGAAGCTCTTGCCCCGGCCGACCGGCCCGTGCAGGTAGACGCCTCGGCGGCGCTCCCCCAGCGCAACCAGCCGGTCCACAGCGCGCAACTGGGCCGGGTCCAACGAGTACCCGCCAGAAGACGCCCGCGCGAGAAGACGCTCCCGAAGATCCACAGCCACCCCCGCGCCAGCTTACGATCGGACCCGTGAGCAATGTCGAGGTCGAACCGGCAGAAGTGACGTGCACCTCCACCCCCGGAAACGTCGAGATCTTGGAACCGCGCGACGTGCCGTTGGGCGGGCCGCGGGCGATGTCGGTGCGCCGGACGTTGCCGCAGAAGCAGAGGTCGTTCATCGGTGCGTGGTGCTTCTGCGACCACTACGGCCCGGATGACCACAAGATGGACGTGGCGCCGCACCCACACACTGGGCTGCAAACGGTCAGTTGGTTGTTCACAGGCGAGATCGAGCACCGCGACAGCCACGGCGTGCACGCGTACGTGAGGCCCGGCGAGCTCAACCTGATGACCGGCGGCCGTGGCATCTGCCATTCCGAGGTGTCGACCACCAGGTCGACCACGCTGCACGGCGTCCAGCTCTGGCTCGCACTGCCCGATGCCAGCCGAGACGCCCCACGTGATTTCCAACACTATTCCCCGCCGGCTGTCCACCAGGGCAACGCCACCATCAAGGTCTTCCTCGGCGAGCTGGCCGGGGAGAAATCACCCGTGCGCACCTTCACGCCGTTGCTCGGCGCCGAGATCGTTCTCGAACCGAACGCGACCGTCACCCTCGACATCAAGACCGACTTCGAACACGGCGTCCTGCTCGACACCGGCGACGTCAAGATCGATGAAACCGCTCTCACCCCAGGTCAGCTCGGGTACATCGGCACTGGTCGCAGCACTCTCACGCTCTCCACGACGGCCGGCGCGCGGGTGGTCGTGCTCGGTGGCACGCCATTCGGTGAAGAGATCGTCATGTGGTGGAACTTCGTCGGGCGCACCCACGACGAGATCGCCGCCTACCGGGACGAATGGCAGGCGGAGACCGACAGGTTCGGCCGCGTCGAGGGTTACCCGGGAAACCGGCTGCCCGCGCCGCCGCTGCCCGGTGGCCGTCTGCGTCCGCGCGGCAACCCGGTGTAACTAATGTCAAAAGTCATATTTCGAACGCCTTGAAAAACGAGCTGCCATCGATTTTCCTGATCGAGGCATCCACGGAGGTTGCCGGGCGTCTAAGGAGGCATGACGAACGTGACACGAGTGGGCGCCGAGTCCGTGTTCGCCTTCATCGCACCGTCCGGGCGCCCCATGCCCGTCGAGGTCGAGCTCGGCTACCGCGCCGACGACCCGCACGCCGTGACCATGACGTTCCGCATGGGACGCCAGGAGACCGTGTGGCTGGTCAGCCGCGACCTGCTCGCCGACGGCCTGATCACCTCGGCCGGCGCCGGTGACGTGCGGCTGCGCCCGCACAACTCCACCACCGCCGTGCTCGAGCTGCAGTCCGACGTCTCGCACGCGGTCTTCCACGTGCGGTCGTCCGAGCTGCAGGAGTTTTTGAACTCCACCTACGACGTCGTCGCTCCCGGCCACGAGACCGACCACTTCGACTTCGACGTGGAACTCCGCAAGCTCCTCGACTAGTTCTCGGCTAGAACTGTCGGGTGACCCTCGACCTCGCCGCGCTCTACCGCGACCTGCACCAGCACCCCGAACTGTCGTTGCAGGAGTTCCGCACCGCCGGAGTCCTCGCCGACGCCCTGCGTCCGCTGGGCTATGAAGTCACGACCGAGGTCGGTGGCACCGGTGTCGTCGGCGTGCTGCGCAACGGTGAGGGGCCCACGGTCCTGCTACGCGCCGACATGGACGCGTTGCCGGTGCGTGAAGAGACCGGTCTGCCCTATGCCAGCACGGCGCGCGCGGTGGACGCCAACGGTGACGAACAGCCCGTGGCGCATGCGTGTGGGCACGACATGCATGTCACCTGTCTGATCGGTGCGGCCGAAGAGCTGGCGAACAGCCGTGACCAGTGGTCCGGCACTTTGCTCGTGGTCGGTCAGCCCGCCGAGGAGCTCGGATGCGGCGCGCGGAACATGGTCGCCGACGGCCTGTTCGACCGGTTCGGCAGGCCGGACGTGGTGCTCGCCCAGCACGTGGGGCCGTTGCCCGCCGGTTTTCTCGCGCACGGCAGCGGGCCGTTGATGGCCGCCAGCAACACGGTGAATGTGACGCTTCACGGGCGTGGTGGGCATGGGTCGTCGCCGGAGACCGCTGTTGATCCGGTGCTGATGGCCGCGCATGTCGTCGTGCGGTTGCAAGGCATCGTGTCGCGCGAGGTTTCCCCTAGCGAGCGTGCGGTGGTCACGGTGGGGCAGATCCACGCGGGCACCAAGGAGAACATCATCCCGGACACCGCCGAGCTCGGTATCAACATCCGGACGTTCAGCGACCACACGAGCGGCATCATCCGCGATGCCATCGAACGGATCGTGCGCGCCGAAGCTGCTGCGTCCGGCGCACCGCGTGAGCCGGAGTTCGAGTGGCGGGACGCCATGCCACCGTTGGTGTCGGACCCCGATGCGACCGCACGGACCGTGGCCGCGTTCACGGAGCATTTCGGCACTGAGCGGTTGATCCCCAACGCGGTCGTGAACGCCAGCGAGGACGTCGGCGAGTTCGGCACCGCGGCTGGTGTACCGACCGTGTTCTGGTTCTTCGGCGGTATTGACTTCAACGCGCGCACGCCCGGCCCTGTGCCTATGAACCACTCACCGGCGTTTGCACCCGATGTCGAACCAACGGTGAAAACGGGCGTCGACGCACTAGTGGTCGCGGCGAAAGCATGGCTCCAGAGCTAAGCCATTATTTTCACCCGAATGAGGCTATTACTTGAAGTAAAAACAAGCCATAGCGTATTTGGCATGACCGCGATCACCTCTACGGCCTACAGCCGAGACCTCGGCGACGAGCTGCGCCGACTCCGGGAAAAGTACACGACCATGACGGGAAGGGCGCTCGCGACCCAGCTGGGGTGGGATCCGAGCAAGGTCTCCAACGTCGAGAACGGCAAGGCGCGAGCGAGCGAGGTGGACCTCGTCCAGTTCCTCACGGCCTGCGGCCAGGACCTGGACTACATCGAGACCTTCCGCCGCCGCTACGCCAACGCCTTCGACACTTACTTCGCCCAAGTCCCGGCCAACCTGCGCACGCTGGCCATGACCGAGTCCATGGCCACGAAGATCACGAGCTACGAGGTCCTGAAGGCGCCCGGCCTGCTCCAGACGCGGGAGTACGCGCGGCAACTGCTCTCCGACACCGCGTTCCACGAACCGGCGGATGTCGAGAAATTTGTCAACCTCCGCATCGAACGGCAAACAATCCTTCGGCGACCTTTCCGCCCAGAGTGCTTGTTCTACGTCCACGAACTTGCGTTGCAACTGATCCTAGGCAACGCCCAGCTCATGGAGGACCAGTACCTGCGCCTGCTGTTCAACACCCACATCATGCGAATCGTGCCCGATCGATTCCGGACCATCGCACTGCAGGGAAAGACCACGTTGTACGAGTTCGACAAGGCCGACGCGATCACCTACAGCGAGTCGGATCTCGTCCAGGTGTTCGCACAGGACCGTGTAGCAGTTGCGCGCACACGGCAGCTGTTCAGCCATCTGGATGCCATCGCCTTGGATGAAGAACAATCGAAGAGCATGCTGGCGGAGTACATCAGCGCACTTCGAAGGGACCCCCATGGTCAGGACCGGACGTGGCGTAAGAGCACCTACAGCGGTGGCAACGGCTCGACCGACTGCGTGGAGGTCTCGCTGACCTGGGACGCGCGCGTGCGGGACTCGAAGAACACGAGCGAGCAGCTCGCGTTCTCCGGCCCCGCCTGGCGCGCCCTGGTCGGCTGGGTAGCTCAGTAGCCGTACACGAGGTCGAACGCGAGCTGTGGGTCGAACCTGCCGGCGTCGACGCCCGGTGCCTTGCCGCACCGCCCGTCGGAGTCACCCGGCACCTTCACCCACAGCAGCATCTCCGCTCCCCCGCCGGTGCGCGGGGGCGTGCCGAGCTTGCGGCCGCCGGGGTTGCACCACTCGCCGTTGTGGCCGTTGCCGTTGCGGCTGGTGTCGATCACGTACGGCTTCGCGCCACCGGCGAGCGAGCCGTTGACCGCGTTGCCGTAGGAGATCGACGCCGCCGTGGTGTGGTAGTTCGAGACGTTGATCGAGAAGCCGCGGACGTTCTGCACGCCCGCGGCACCCAGGCGCGCGGCCATGGTCGCGGCGGGCACCCACTGGGCGTTGCCCGCGTCCAGGTACGCCCAGGTGTTGGGTGCCTTGGCCTTGAACTGCTCGGTCGCGTACTTGATCATCGCGGTGCGCTCGGCGATCTTGGCCGCGTCCATGCAGTTGAAGTCGGCGAGCGAGTCGGGCTCGATGATCACAACGGCCGGGCGGGTGCCGATGCCCTCGGCGAAGGACCTGATCCAGGTCTTGTACGCCTCCGGGGTGCCCGCACCGCCGCCGGAGTGGCCGCCGCACGCGTCCCGGCCGGGGATGTTGTAGGCGACCAGCACGGGCAGCTTCGTGCCGGTCTTGCCGACGTACGCCGAAACGGCCGTTCGCACGTCACCGCTCCAGTTGCCGAACCAGCGCGCGATCGGCCGGGAGGAGATGTTCGCCTTGATCGCGGGCTGGCGGCCGTCACCGGCGTGGTCGCGCACCCACACGGCGGGGTTGGAGTCGGGGTCGACGTAGAAGCCGTCGGTGAGGCTGACCGGGCTGGCGGCGTGGGCGGACGGTGCCGCCGCGACCACCGCCAGCAGGGCCAGCAGGAGTGCTCTCTTCATGCCGAACACCCTCGCGCGAACCGCTTAACGCATGGTTAGTCCGGACTGAAGCGGCAGCAGCGGTGCGACTACCCGGCTGAACGGCCCGCTCTGCGCCCTGGCCCCGAGCGGGACCGCGAACGGTGCGGAGGAGTCGAGCACGTCGGGCAGCCTGGCGTAGACCGCCCAGTGCTCGTCCCAGGCCTGGATGACGTCCAGGTGGCCACCGGGGAGGAACCGGGACAGGTGCACGCCGGCCACCTGCCCGCTGTTGCCGAGCAACGGCAACATCCGGAAGCCACCTTCGCGGCGCAACCTCTCGATCAGCTCCGTGCTGTCCATCGCACCGTCACGTCTCCTAGTGCTCGGTTGAGTGCCTAGTGGGCGGCCAACTCTGCACTCTCCCGATAAGCGCGCACGGCCGCATCACGTTCGGGCCCGGTCCACCCGAGCGGACCAGCGATCAGGTCACCCACCCGGTCCACGACCGAGGCGCCGCCGTCGAGGTGCTCGATGGCGATTCGCGTTCGCCTGGCAAGGACGTCGTCGAGCGACAGCGCTCCCTCGTGCGTCACCGCGTACACGATCTCGGCGGCCAGGTGGCCCGCCACGTCCTCGGCCAGCGCCGGGTCCTGGGAGATCAACGCCAGCACGTCGGAGATCGCCGAGCCGTAGCGGCGCAGCAGATGTTCCACAGTGGACGCGGACAGACCGGACTCGGCGGCGACACGGGCCCGGTCTGCCCACAGTTCTTGGTGGCCAACGGCTCCGCACAACGGCAGGCGCGCGGTCAGCGACGGCGCGACGGCCTTGCCGAGGCCCGCGACCGCGGCGTTGACGACGTCGGCGGCCATCACGCGGTAGGTCGTGTACTTGCCGCCCGCGATGACGAAGAAGCCCGGTTCCGGCTCGGCCACCGCGTGTTCGCGCGACAGCTTCGCGGTGTCGCCGGACGCGCCGTCCAGCAACGGCCGCAGACCCGCATACGTGCCAACCACATCGTCAACCGACAAACTGTCGCTCAGCACGGCGTTGACATGATCGAGGATGTACGAAACATCCGAAGGAGACGCCGAGACGTCGGCCGGATCACCGTCGTACGGGGTGTCCGTCGTCCCGATGATCCAGTGAGCGCCCCATGGGATCACGAACAGCACGCTCTTCTCGGTGCGCGTGATCAGCCCGCCGTCGAGCTGGATCCGGTCCCGTGGAACGAGAACGTGCACGCCCTTCGACATCCGCACGCGGAACGGCGGCGTGCCGGGGCTCATCGAGTTCAGCGAGTCTGTCCACACACCGGTCGCACTGATCACTCGCCGAGCTCGCACCACATGCGTCACACCGGTCAGCTCGTCGCGAACCGAAGCCCCGGTGACACGACCGTTGGTACGCAACAACGACGTGACCTTCGCACGGGACACCACCGTCGCACCGTGCTGTGCGGCTGTGCGCACCAACGTGGTGACGAGCCGGGCGTCGTCCACCTGTGCGTCGTAGTAGCGGATCGCACCGGCGAAAGCCGAAGTGTTCAGCGACGGCCCGATCTCGGCCATCCGCTTACGAGAGAGGTGCCGGTGCATCGGGACCGCACCAGCGCCACCGATCGAGTCGTACAGCAGCACGCCCGCGCCGATGTACGCGCGTTCCCACTGCTTCTCCAACGGGAAGAGGAACGGCACCGGCCGCACCAGGTGCGGAGCGAGCCGGCGCAGCAGCAACCCGCGTTCCTTCAGAGCCTCACGAACCAGCTTGAACTCCAGCTGTTCCAGGTACCGCAGCCCGCCGTGGACGAGCTTGCTGGACCGGCTCGACGTCCCCGCCGCCCAGTCGTCGGCCTCGACGAGCGCGACCGAGAGGCCTCTCGACGCCGCGTCCAACGCGGCACCGGCGCCCACCACACCACCGCCGACGACGAGCACGTCGAACTCCGTGCTGTCCAGGGCGGTCAGCGAGTCGGCACGTCGAGCCGGATCCAGCCTTGCGAACACCTTCAGCTCCCTCAGCAGAAAATCAGCGAACGTCCGCGTCGACCCAGTCGAACGACTTGGTGACGGCCTTCTTCCAGTTGCGGTACTGGCGTTCCCGCTCGTCGCCCTCCATCGCGGGCTCCCAGCGCTTGTCCTCCGACCAGTTCGCGCGCAGCTCGTCCAGCGACGACCAGTAGCCGACCGCGAGACCCGCGGCGTAGGCGGCACCGAGCGCGGTGGTCTCGGCGACGACCGGGCGGATCACCGGCACGTCCAGCACATCGGCCTGGAACTGCATGAGCAGCTCGTTGGCGACCATGCCGCCGTCGACCTTGAGCTCGGTCAGCGGGACGCCGGAGTCGGCGTTCATCGCGTCGAGCACCTCACGGGTCTGGAAGGCCGTGGCCTCCAGTACGGCGCGGGCGAGGTGGCCCTTGTTGACGAACCGGGTGAGACCCACGACCGCGCCACGGGCGTCGGAACGCCAGTACGGCGCGAAGAGACCCGAGAACGCGGGCACGAAGTACGCGCCACCGTTGTCCTCGACGGAGACGCGGCCAGAGTCTCGATCTCCGGCGCCGAGCCGATGATGCCGAGGTTGTCGCGCAGCCACTGCACCAGCGAGCCGGTGACCGCGATCGAGCCCTCCAGCGCGTACACCGGGGCCTCGTCGCCGATCTTGTAGCAGACCGTGGTGAGCAGGCCGTTCTGCGACGCGACCTTCTCCGTGCCCGTGTTGAGGAGCATGAAGTTGCCGGTGCCGTAGGTGTTCTTCGCGGTGCCGGGCTCGTAGCAGGCCTGGCCGAACGTGGCGGCCTGCTGGTCGCCGAGGATGCCCGCGATCGGCACGCCCTTGAGGATCCCGCCGGGACCGCCGTGGCCGTAGACCTCGGAGGAGGACTTGATCTCCGGCAGCATGGACACCGGGATGCCCATCTCCTCGGCGATCTCGGCGTCCCACTGCAGCGTGTCGAGGTCCATCAGCATGGTGCGCGACGCGTTGGTCACGTCGGTGGCGTGCACGCCGCCGTTGGGGCCGCCGGTGAGGTTCCACAGCGTCCACGTGTCGGTGTTGCCGAACAGCAGGTCGCCGGCCTCGGCGCGCTCACGGGCGCGCTCACGGGCGCCCTCGACGTTGTCGAGGATCCAGCGGATCTTCGGGCCGGAGAAGTAGGTCGCGAGCGGCAGGCCGACCTTGGCCTTGTACCGGTCGGCGCCGCCGCCCAGCTCGCCCAGCTCGTCGACGATCGCCTGGGTGCGGGTGTCCTGCCAGACGATCGCGTTGTAGACCGGCTGACCGGTGTTCTTGTCCCACACCACCGCGGTCTCGCGCTGGTTCGTGATGCCGACCGCGGCGATGTCGCTGGTGTTGAGATCGGCCTTCGCAAGAGCCTGGCCGATCACGAACCGGGTGTTCTCCGAGATCTCCACCGGGTTGTGCTCGACCCAGCCGGCCCGCGGGAAGATCTGCTCGTGCTCCTTCTGACCCACGGAGACGATGGAGCCGGAGTGGTCGAAGATGATCGCCCTGGTGCTGGTCGTGCCCTGGTCGACGGCGAGAACGTACTGCGTCATCGAAACTGTCCTTTCGGGATGGTCAGAACACGGTCAGAACGCGAGCGAGGCGACGACACCGGCGAGCGCGCCACCGATGACCGGGCCCACGACCGGCACCCAGGAATAGCCCCAGTCGGAGTCCTTCTTGCCGATCGCCTCACCGTCCGTGCCCTTGTAGGACAGCGGGAGGATGGCGTGCGCGATGCGCGGGCCGAGGTCGCGGGCCGGGTTGATGGCGTAGCCGGTGGGACCGCCGAGCGAGGCGCCGATGCCGACGACGAGCATCGCGACGGCCAGCGGGCCCAGCTGCGTCGGGGTCTTGCCCAGCGCGAGGACCACGAAGACCAGGACGAACGTGCCGATGACCTCGCAGACCAGGTTCCAGGTGTAGCTGCGGATCGCCGGGCCGGTGGAGAAGACCGCGAGCTTGAGGCCCTCGTCGGGCGTCTCGTCGAAGTGCGGTTTGTACGCGAGCCACGCCAGCACGGCACCGAGGAACGCGCCGAGCATCTCACCGGCGAAGTAGACGAGCGTCGAGCCCACGCCGACCGGCACACCGGGGGCGAACTCGTCCGCGCCGCTGGTCAGGATGCCGATCGTGACGGCGGGGTTGAGGTGCGCACCCGACTTATACGCGATGTAGACACCGGCGAAGACACCGAGGCCCCAGCCGAAGTTGATCAACAGCCAGCCGCCGTCGAACCCCTTCGACTTGGCGAGCAGCACGTTGGCCACCACGCCCGCACCCAGCAACAGCAAGATGCCCGTGCCGAGCACCTCGCTGAGGAACACTGTCCCGAGACCCACGCTGGCCTCCCATTCGTCCTTGAACGGCTGATCACCCCGTGGTGACTGCCGCGGAACGTAATGACCCGCGTCACTCCTGCTCAACGGGTGCTGTTCGACAATGTCGACACCGCTACCGGGTGAATCTGTGACCGACCGGTCACGCTGCGCGCAGACAAGGCGTTTCGGGCGCGCAACCAGGGGTGACGGGCGTCGTAGCTGTTCGACATTGCCGACACGGGTCGTCTCAATTACGTTTCACGCGTGCCGGGACCCATCCAGTCGATCGAACGCGCCGCAGCCGTGCTGCGGCTGCTCGCCCGCGGGTCGGGCCACCACGGTCTCACGGAAATCGCCGACTCGCTCGGGCTCGCGCGCGGCACCGCGCACGGGATTCTCCGTACGCTGCAACGGGTCGAGTTCGTCGAGCAGGACTCCGCGACCGGCCGCTACCGGCTCGGCGCCGCCCTGCTGCACCTCGGCACGAGCTACCTGGACGCGAACGAGCTGCGTTCTCGATCGATCAACTGGGCCGACACGCTGGCCGCGCGGTCGGGCCAGGAGGTGCGGATCGGCATGCACCACGACGGCGCCGTGCTCGTCGTGCACCACGTGTTCCGTCCCGACGACTCGGTGCAGACACTCGGCATCGGCGCGATGCTGCCGTTGCACGCCACCGCGCTGGGCAAGGTGCTGCTCGCCTACGACCCGGACCTGTCGGCGGCGGTGCGCAAGCGTGAGCTGACGTCGTTGACGCGCCGGACGATCGTGCGCACGCAGGCGTTGGAGCGGGTGCTGACCGAGGTGCGCGGGCAGGGCTGGGCCGGCGAGGCGGAGGAGTACATGCCGGGCGAGGCGAGCATCGCCGCACCCATCCGCATCCCCGGCGGGCTGGTGGTCGGCGCGATCGGCATCTCCGGTGCCGCCGACCGGCTGTGCGACTCCACCGGACGGCCGCGCGCGACGCTGGTGCGCCAGGTCGCGCAGGCGGCGGACGCGGTCACCACCTCACTGGTCGACGAGAACTGAAGGGGTTGGCGTGCAACGCTTCGTGATGGCGATCGACCAGGGCACGACGTCGACCCGGTGCATCGTGTTCGACCAGAACGCCCGGCTGGTCGCGGTCGCCCAGCGCGAGCACCGGCAGTACCACCCGCGGCCGGGCTGGGTGGAGCAGGACGCCGTGGAGATCTGGCGCAACGTCGACCGGATCATGCCGCAGGCGTTGCGGCAGGCCGGGATCACCGCGGAGCAGGTGGTGGCGCTGGGCATCACGAACCAGCGCGAGACGTTCGTGGCGTGGGACCGGCACACCGGCGTTCCCGTTGGGCGCGCGATCGTGTGGGAGGACATCCGGACCGAGGAACTCGTTGCCTCGCTCGGGAAGCAGCCGGGTATCGAGGAGGTCCGCGAGCGGTGCGGGTTGCCGTTGGCGACGTACTTCTCGGCGCCGTCGTTGCGGTGGCTGCTGGACAACGTGCCGGGCGTGCGCGAGCGTGCGTCCCGTGGCGACGTGCTGTTCGGGACGATGGACACCTGGCTGATCTGGAACCTCACCGGCGGGGTGAACGGCGGCTTGCACGTCACGGACGTGACGAACGCGTCCCGCACGATGCTGATGAACCTCAGCACCCGGCAGTGGGACCCGATGCTGCTGGACTTCTTCGGGGTGCCCGCCGCGATGCTGCCGGAGATCCGGCCGTCGTCGGAGATCGAGGGCCGCACGACGCGGGTGGTGCCGGGGATCTCGATCACGGCGGCGCTGGGTGACCAGCACGCGGCGTTGTTCGGGCAGACGTGCTTCGAGAAGGGCTCGATCAAGGGCACTTACGGCACCGGTGGGTTCTTGTTGATGAACACCGGCAACGAGCTCGTGCAGTCGAAGCACGGGTTGCTGACGACGATCGGTTATCAGATCGGTCGCGAGCCGACGTACGCACTGGAAGGCTCGATCGCGGTCGCGGGGTCGTTGGTGCAGTGGTTCCGCGACAACCTCGGGCTGATCCACTCGGCGCCGGAGATCGAGACGCTGGCGCGGACGGTGAAGGACAACGGCGGTTGTTACATCGTGCCGGCGTTCTCGGGGCTCTTCGCGCCGCACTGGCTCGCGCAGGCGCGCGGGATCGTGGTGGGGCTGACGTCGTACATCAACAAGGGGCACCTGGCGCGGGCGGTGCTGGAGGCGACCGGGTGGCAGACGCGTGAGGTGGTCGACGCGATGAACGCCGACCTGGGCGCGCCGACGCCGGTGCTGAAGGTGGACGGCGGGATGACCGCGGACCACCTGCTGATGCAGTTCATCTCGGACGTGCTGGATATCCCGGTGCAACGGCCGCTGGTGGCCGAGACGGTGTCTTTGGGTGCGGCTTATGCGGCCGGTCTGGCGTCCGGTTACTGGCCGGACCTGGAGGGCTTGCGGCGCAACTGGCACCTGGCGGCGCGCTGGAACCCGGTGATGGACGCTGTGCACCGCGAAACCGAGTACGCGAACTGGAAGCGGGCCGTGGAACTCACGTTCGCGTGGGCCCGCTCCACTCCGTCCACTTAGGCGTCTGCAAGTACTACCGACTTGAAGTTGGTAGTACTTGCAGACGCTCCAACAGCAGGGGCTAGGAGCGGTTCTTGCGCACCCAGGCGGCGATCTCGTCGGCGTCGATCGGCAGGGCGTCCGACAGGATGTCGGCGCCGTCGCTCGTGACGACGAGGTCGTCCTCCAGCCGCACGCCGATGCCGCGCAGCTCCGGCGGCAGCGTCTCGTCGTTCGGGTGGAAGTACAGGCCCGGCTCGACGGTGAGGGCCATGCCGCGTTCGAGGATGCCCTGCTGGTAGGTCTCCTGGCGGGCGTCGGCGCAGTCGTGCACGTCCAGGCCGAGGAAGTGTCCGGTGCCGCAGACGATGTAGCGGCGGTGGTGCTGGCCGGACGGGTCGAGCGCCTTGTCGACGCTCACCGGCAGCAGGCCCCAGTCGTGCAGGCCCTCGGCGAGCACGCGCATGGCGGTGTGGTGGAAGGCGCTGTAGTCGTTGCCCGGCTTGACCTCCGCGAGGGCGGCGACGTGCGACCTGAGCACGAGGTCGTACACCTGGCGCTGCGGCTCGGTGAACTCGCCGCCGACCGGGAACGTGCGGGTGACGTCGGCGGTGTAGAGGGTCTTGGTCTCCACGCCGGCGTCGAGCAGCAGCAGGTCGGCGTCGTTGATCTGCCCGTCGCAGCGGGTCCAGTGCAGCACGGGGGCGTGCGGGCCGGACGCGACGATGGAGGTGTATCCGGGGCCGTTGCCTTCCGTGCGCGCGCGACGGTCGAACGTGCCCTGCAGCCACCGCTCTCCCCCGCCACGCACGGCTTGACCGAGCTCGGCGGCGACGTCGAGGAAGCCCTTGACGGTGGCGTCGACGGCGTTGCGCAGCTGGCCGATCTCCCAGTCGTCCTTGATCCGGCGCAGCTCGGACAACGCGGTCCGCAGCTCGTCGCTGTGCGAGCCGGTCAACGCGTCCAGCAGCGGGTCGACGCCCTTGGCGGTGAGCGTCTCGGGGTGGCGGCCTTTGAGGGCGTTCGGGAGGTCATCGATGGGCTTGGTGGTGATGCCGAGCGCCTCGGACCACTCTCGGGTGCCCGCCGCGGCGCCGATCCAGAACGGGCTGCGGTCGGCGTCGCCGAAGAAGTCGACCGTGTGCGGCTCGGAGGGCGTCGGCACGAACAGGGTGGCGTCGCCGTTCTCGACCACCACGACCGCGCCCTCGACCTGGCAGCCGGTCAGCCACACGAAGTCGCTGTCCGCGCGGAACTCGTGGAAGGTGTCGTTCGAGCGGACGTGCGCGCGTCCGGCGGCGAGGGCGATGCGCTGGCCGGGGAACTGCTCGGCGAGCCTGGCCCGGTGTGCCGCCGCGGCCTCCTTCGCGCCCGGCGGGAGGCTGATGGGGTTGTCCCACGCACCCCAGCCGTCGCGGATGTAGCTGCGGAAACCGTCCGCGTCCACCAGTTTCGCCATGTCGCGGCGTGTGCGGGCCAATTCTCGTCCTTTCCCTTTTTGATCAGCCTCCGTCGAACGGAGGGCTTCCGCCCATCCGAGTTGGGGATAGCCTCATGCTATGGAACTGGAGATCCGCCACCTGCGGGCCATCTGCGCGATCGGCGACGCGGGCAGCCTGTCGCGCGCGGCGACCCAGCTCGGCATCTCCCAGCCGTCGCTGACGACGTTGCTGCAGCGGGTGGAACGCCTGGTCGGCGGCCGGTTGTTCGAGCGCGGCCGGGCCGGTGCCGAACCCACGCCGCTGGGTGCGCAGATGCTCCAACGCGCCCGGTTGCTGCTGGTGGAGCTGGACGCGTTCGGTGCGTCCGTGGCCGGCCGCGGCGGGCCCGTGCGGTTCGGGTCGGTGCACATGGAGTGCGTCACAGCGCTGTACGCACGGCTTGAGGAGGCGTTGGACGACGTCACGCTGTACGTCGATCCGTCATCCACGGGCCTTGCGCTGGCGTTGGCCAACGGACACCTCGACGCCGCCGTGATCGCGGTGGACGAGGACGGTGATCTGGGGTTGCCGCGCGGTGTGGGGCAACGGGTCGTGGTGCCATGGGTGCCCGTGTACATCGCACTGCCCGATTCCCACCCGTTGGCTGACAGGGCCGAGGTGTCGTTGTCGGATCTCGCCGGTGAGGCGTGGGTGGGTCCTCCGGGGGCCGAGGACGGGTCGTTGACGGCGTTGCGGTCGGCCTGCCGGGCGGCCGGGTTCGTACCGCGGATCCGGTTCGAGGTGCCGAGCGGGGCCGGGCGGCAGCTGATCGCGGCGGGCAAGGCGGTGCAGCTGGTCGAGCCGACGTCGCAGGGTGGTCCCGGGGTGGCGGTGCGGCCGTTGGCGGGGGCGCCGATGCGGATGCGGCTGGTGTTCTGCTGGCGGCGGGAGCGGCTGACCTGGGAGGAGGCCAGCCGCGTGTTCACCGACGTGCTGGAGGCCTACGCCGCGGCCGCCCTGGCCAGTCCGGTGTTCCGGCCGTGGTGGGAGGAACGCGGCGCGGCGCTCACAGCGAGCTGAGCCAGGCGTACCAGTCGCTGTCGTACCGGGTGCCGATGGTGCGCGTCAGGTGGTCGCGTGCCCCGGCCCAGTCACCGGTCCGGTAGTCCGCCAGCACCGCCGCGACGTCTCCCGGATGCCTCTCGACGAGGTACCGGACCGCGAGATAGCCCCAGTTGTAGACGCGCTTGGTGTCGTGGTCGTACGTCGTGTCGAAGAGCGCGCTCAACGCGTACGTCTGCTTCTTCGCCTCGGCGATCGCGTCGTCGTAGACCTCATTGCGATAGCTGTACGACAGGTACTCCGCGAACCCCTCGATCCACCACACGGTCGGCGTGCGCATGTTCTCCGCGAAGTCGCCGTACATGTCGAACCGGCCGTCGAGGTAGTGGGTGTACTCGTGGTTGAGGTTCCAGATCGCGAACGCCGGCAGCCAGTCGGCCTCGTGCGCGATGAACCGCGCCTGGTTGGCCGCCGGGTCGCCCTCCAGGTACATGCCGCCGTTGTTGGTGTCGATGTCGAACAGCACCCCGGCGTAGGTGCGGTAGTCGTCGCCGGTGTTGAAGACGACGACTTCGAGGGAGGTGTTCTGGTCGCCTGTCACGGGTCCGGGGTCGTTGACCGCCCGGTGGAACACGGCGTCCTGACCGGCCAGGCTGGCGCACGTCTGCCGCAGCTGGGTCGCGGACATCTGCTGGGCGCGGATCCGGAGGGTGGCACTGCAGGTGTGGCGGACGGTGAGCACCCGCCGGTCGATCTTGGTCTTGAAGTCGCAGGTGCCGTAGCGGCGGCAGTTCGCCTTGTCGTACCAGTCGACCATCTCCGCGACGCCCACCCACATCGGCGCCAGCCTGCCGACGACGTCACCGCGGGAGGCGAGGTCGACGAGCAGCGGGCGCGTGGCCGGGACGAGGGTGCTGTGGCGGAGGAACCGGCCGAGCTCGCGGGTGGCGTTGTGAGTGAGGTAGGCGCGGTCGGTGCCGAAGAAGTCCAGGTGCCGGACCACGAACCGGCGCAGCGCGCGCAGGATCTCCGGGTAGGCCTGGACCGCCGGCACGAACTGCGCGTCGCCGTGGCCGTAGTAGAGCATGATCATGCCGGCGTGCACGGCCGCGTCGTCCTGCGCGGCGTCGAGCACCTGGACGAGTTTCCGCAGCTCGGTCGGGTAGTCGACGGCTGTTTCCGCGTAGATCGTGTTCTGCGGGCTGTGGTGCAGGTTCCTGGCGATCTCGGGCGGCAGCAGGGGGCCGCGGTCGTTCGCCGGTGCGGCCTGGGCAGGTGTTGGGACGAGCAGGGTGGCCAGCAGGGCCAGGACCAGGGCAGCTAATCGCATCGGTGTCCTCCGCAGGGTGTGAGGTGCCCGAAAGCGTCACACCGGCGGATGGCCCGCGAGCATCCCTACCCGTCATAGCTCGCTGCTATGACCTTCGACTGCCCCGCCACACGTACCGGCCAGGTCGATCGCGGCGGGCGGTCCGTCAGTCCGGCTTGGTCGGCTGCGCGAACACCAGGTGCCGCACCCGCGGCGACTCCTTCGCCAGCTCCCGCGCCACCTCCTGGTTCTGCCGGTCCACCACGGTCCCCCGCTCCAGGTGCTGGCGCAGGTGCTCCTGCCAGGTCGCCACCGTGAACGTCTCCAGGAACACCTCCGGCTGCTCGGTGTCCCGGAAGAGCCCCCACATCGTCGCCCCGGTCCGCCGCCGCGCCCGCCCCACGCGTTGCATCGCCTCGACGAACGCGTCGTGGTTCTCCGCGTCGACCGGCCACTCGACGGTGACCAGCACCGGACCGGCGTCGTTGTCGTCGAGCTGCGGCGGCTCGTCCCAGTAGGTGGCGGGCGTGACGTCGAGCGGGCGGTCGATCAGCGGCCACCAGCGGGTGGCGGCCAGGGCGAGCACCGCCATCGCCACCGCGGGCACGATCATCGCCTCCCGCAACCCGTAGGCGTCGGCGATCGCACCCCACAGCACCGCACCGAGCGCCTGGCCGCCCATCAGGATGAGCTGGTAGTAGGAGAGCGCGCGGGCCCTGGTCCAGGCCGGCAGCAGGACCTGGGCGCTCGCGTTGAACGTCGACAGGGTGGCGATCCAGCACGCACCCGTCAGCAGCATCGCCACCACGACCACGGCGAAGTCCGCCACCAGCACGGAGACGCTCGTGGCCGCCGCGTAGACGAACGTGGCCAGCAGCACCAGCGCGTTCTTCCCGATGCGCTGCAGCAGTTTCGGCACCAGGAACGCGCCGCCGATCGCACCGGCGCCGACGCTGCCGAGCAGGACGCCGTAGCCGCTCGCGTCGAGCTGCAACGGACCGCGCGCGATGGCCGGGAGCAGGGCCCACAGCCCGCTGCCGAAGACGATGAACAGCAACAGCCGCGTCAGCACCCGGCGGAACAGCGGCGAGCTGGCAACGTAACGCGCGCCGGTGCGCACCGCGGTGGTGATGTGCTCGGTCCCGAGTGGACGGTGGTCGGACGGACGGCGCCAGCGGCCCAGGACGATCAGGACGCCGATGAACGAGATGGTGTTGAACGCGAACGTGGCCTCCGGTCCGGCCAGCGCGATCAGCAGGCCGCCCAGTGCCGGGCCGATGGCACGGCCGACGTTCATGTTGACGCCGTTGAGCAGCGCGGCCTGCGGGATCTCCTCGCGCGAGACCAGCTCGGGCTGGATCGCCTGGAACGACGGCATCGACAGCGCCTGGCCGGCGCCCATCAAGGCGATCAGCGCGAGCAGGGTCGAGGGCGACGCGTTGCCGGTGCCGGCGAGCAGCATCAGGCCCGCGGCGCCGAGGAGCATGAGCGCCTGGCCGGACATCAGGACGTGGCGGCGGTCGAGGATGTCGCCGAGCGCGCCCGAGGGCACGACGAGCAGGAACACCGGCAGCGTGGTGGCCGTCTGGACGAGCGCGACCTGCAGGGCGGTGCCGCCGAGGTCGCCCATGAGCCACTGGGCGCCGACGGTCTGGGCCCAGGTCCCGATGTTGCTGGCGAACTGGGCGAGCCACAGGGCCCGGAAGGCACTGCGGCGCAGAGGTGCCCACGCGGAGACGGTCACGCACCGATCTTCACATCCCACCGGGCCGGGCGCCTCACGCGACCGTGACCGGGTGCCTCACCACCGCCCCGAACAGGTACCCCTGCGTGTTGAACGGCACCTCGTCCGGCTGCCCGGCCACCCGCGCCCGCAGCACGTGCGCACCGGGCGTCGCCACCCACGGCACCTGCCAGCGCGTCCACGCCCCGTGCGACACCGGGGTGGCCCGCCGCCACGTCCGGCCGTCCGTCGACACCTCGACCCGCCGCACCCCCGAAGGTGACCACGACCGTCCGGTCAGGACGTGCCGCCCCGCGGGCAGCGACGCGTCCCAGGCCAGCTCGAACGCGCTCTTCGCCACCTGCGTGGTCACCAACGTCCCCGAGGCCGGGTAGGAGGGCCCGACCAGGCGGTAGTACTGCGTGTCCCACGGCGAGTCGAGCGCCGTCGTCGACACCTCCAGCGACCCCAGCCACTTGATGCTCGCGATCCCGATCCACCCCGGCACCACCAGCCGCGCCGGGAAGCCGTGGTCAGGGGGCAGCGGTGCGCCGTTCATCTCGTAGGCGACCAGCACGTCGTCCAGCGCCTTCTCCACCGACAACGGCCGGCGCACGCGACCCAGGTTCACCCCGCCGGTCACGTACTCGTCGTCCAGCCCGACCGGCAGCACGTCGACCGCAGAGCGCCGCACCCCGGCCAGCCTCAGCAACGTCCGCAACGGCACCCCGCGCCACCGGGCGTTGCCGACCGCGCCCAGCTTCCACGGTGTCCCGGACACGGTCTGGCCCTGCTGCGAGGCGAAGAAGCTGCGGCCGTTGCCCGCGCACTCGATCAACGCCTCGACCGACACCCACGGCAGCGACTTCAAGTCCCGCAACGACAACGACAGCGGCCGCGCGACCCCGGACCCGAAGATCCGCAACCGCCATGAGACCGGGTCGATCGTCGGCGTGACCGTGTGGTTGCGCACGAAGAACTTCGACACCGGTGTCAGCTGACCGGTGTCACGCAACGCCTCCCAGCGCGTTTCGGCGTTCGTGCCGTGCACCACGAAGTCCGACGCGGGCAGTGGTTTCACGATCGGAGGAGTAGCAGCCCACGCCCGATGAGGCAGCACGGACAGGCCTGCCGCCAGCAGCACACCGCGTCGGGAGATCATGCGAACGACGGTAGTGAGGCACCGCAAGAGCCCGTCCCACAGAACGAGAAACGACCGGCTCCGCCCCGGAACGGCTTGAGCATGCTTTCCGGCCGGAGAAACACACATCAAGTGTGATTTGGACCACATTCCATCCGGAACGCGAGTGGTTTCGTGGCTGCGAAAACGTTGTCGAAGCCCGTTCGGGCGCTTAGCCGAGAGCGCTCCCACAACCTGGGGAAACGATCATCCGGGTGATCAGGTGTTCATCGGGGCGCGTCCGTTCGGTCAGACCGCCACCCGATGTGAACGCTCGTCTCAACTGGATGCACGTCAGATGAACCGTCAACCTTCGCCCGGCTTCTCCTCGATACTTCCCCGCATGTACATCGTCGGTGACGAAGCCAAGGTCAAGGGCGACGTTGTTCCACTCCGCGACACGGTCAGCTCCGGACAGGTGCAGCTCGACCCGGCGGCGGGCGAGGAGCTGCGCAAGCAACTGCAGGCCCAGATCGACCAGGTCGACCGGTGGCTGGAGCAGTCGGGCCACAGCATCGCCCGGCCCGCCGCGCTCGGTGCGAACCCGGTCGGCGACGCCATGCGCGACAAGTTCACCGACCGTGCCGCCGGTGAGCAGTACTCGTTCGTCGGCGTGATGACCGCGTACCGCACGGTGCTGGAACAGACCAGGACGTCCGTCGTCGAGGCGATCGAGAACTTCACCCGCCTCGACGAGGAAACCCAGACCGAACTCAGGAAACTCACCAACAGCTGATCCACACCGAAAGCGAGATCGAGCCGGTCATGCCCCCCGAGACCGTCCCGCCCGAGAACGTCCCCGTTCTCACCGACCCGCAGAACTGGGCCTCGCGGTCGCACCCGGACCTCTACGCCGCGGTGCACTACAACAACGACCCCGGCCAGGCCGGCCAGATCGGTTCCGAGTGGGGCCGCTACGGCACCGAGCTCACCGAGGCCGCCCGCGCCATCACCAAGGTCATCACCGACTCGGAGACCAAGTGGACCGGTGACGCCGCCGAGGGTGCCCGTGCCGCGATGAAGAGGCTCTCCGACTGGGTGGACGAGACCGCGCGCACCGCCGTGCAGGTCGGTGACAAGGTCGCCGAGCAGGGTCGCGTGATGGAGAACGCGCGCGCCCAGATGCCCGCGCCCGTCCAGTTCGACTACGACCAGGCCGCCGCCGCGCTGTCCCAGCCGGGCACCGCCGCGTTCGCGCTGGCCACCATCGACATCGCCGTCACGAACGCGCGCTCGCGGGCCGCCCACGACCAGGCCGTCGCCGTGATGACCACGATGGAGAACAACTCCCGGCAGATCGACACGTCGACGCCCGCGTTCACGCCGCCGTTCAACCCGAACACCGGTGAGGTCGAGCAGCCGGTGCCGGCGGCCAGGATGCTGGCGGGCACGCCCACGTTCGGCAGCGCCGACGCCCTGACGGCCACGCACGCCGCGAGCGCTCCTTCCGTCGCCACGGCACCCACGCCGACCGGTGCGTCCGGCGGGGTTCCGCAGGGTGGCGCCGGCTACCAGCCCGCCGCGGCGAGCTACACCCCGCAGACCGGCGCGGGTGGTGGCGGCGGTGGCGGCGTCACCATGCCGACCCCGCAGCCCTACAGCTCCGGCAGCACGAACACGGCCGGTGCGACCTACACGCCGCAGAACCCGGCGACGTACACACCGCAGCTCCCCCAGGGCGGCGGTAACACGTACACGGGTGGCACGGACTACAAGCCGCAGTACCCGACCGGCACGCCGTACACGGGCCCCGGCCCGACGCCGCGCCCGCAGGTGCCGAGCAGCCTCACCAACCCCGGCAACTACCTGCCGAAGGACACCCCGCTGCCCAAGGGCACGACCCCGCCGTTCGGCACCGGTCCCGGCGGCACGGGTCCCGGCGGCTCCGGTCCGGGCGGTGCCGGTGGCGGTCCGTCGGCGTTCAAGGCGGCCCGGTGCCGAGCTTCAGCGGTGGCGCGGGTGCCGGTGCGTTCGGCGGCGGTCCCGGCGGCGGTGGTGCCGGTCCGATGCAGGCCGGTGGCGGCGCGGGTGTGCAGGGCCAGCCCGGTGTCCGACCCGGCGTGCCGATGGCGGTTCCCGGCGGCGCAACGGCGGCCGGAGCCGGCATGGCCGGTGCACCGATGGGTGGACCTCAGGGCGGCAAGGGCGAGGAGGACAAGGAGCACAAGTCCGCGAGCTACATCATGGGCGGTGACCTGTTCGACATGCCCGGCGCGGACCTGCCGCCCTCGGTGATCGGTGCCGGCAAGCAGAAGAAGAAGGGGCTCGAGCCGTCGTGATCTCGCCTGAGTACCTGCTGTCGTCGCGTGAGTTCGAGGTGTTGTGGCAGACGCTGCGCCTCGGCCGGATGCCCTACCCGCTGGACGTGCCCAGCGAGGGTGACACCGAGTCGGAGCGCAAGGCGCTGCAGGACAGAACGCTCGCCGGCCTGAGGGACAGAGGCCTGGCGGGCGACCGGCGGCTGGAGGACCTCCTGCGGCTGCTGAACGACCACGAGGTGTCCGTGGACGCCGTGGCGGGCCTGGACCGGCCGCTGCGGGCGCTCGCGGCCTCCGACGGCGAGCAGGGCGTGCTGGCGATCATCGATGACGACAAGGTGGGCCTGGTGGAGATCAGGCCGACCGGGCTCGCCCGCGAGATCGTCCGGATGCTGCCCGACGGCGACCCCGGCCCCGGCAACTCGCTGTCCATCCGGGCGGCAACCCTGCAGGAGGCCGTCGCGTTGCAAGAGGCAGAGGACGACGACGATTCCGAGGACCCGTGGGGGTCGGCCGACGAGGAGATGGACGACCAGCAGGCGCTGCAGCGCGCCGGTCTGTCCTCCCAGGACGCTCGCCAGCTGGAGGAGCTCGCCTCCAACCGGGTCGCGGGCGGCCAGTTCGGCGTGACGCACCGGCGCGAACGGTCGAACGTCGTCATCAACTGGTTCGACACGCACCAAGGCCGCTACCTGGTGGTCAACTCCGACGGGTGGCTGAGCCTCTCGCCGACCGACAACGACCGCATCGCAACGCGCATCGACGCAGTGCTGGCATGAGAGGGAATCTTGTGGACCCGTTGGCTCCCATAGACGGACGCCAGATGGCCGGGGTGGACCCGGACCGCTGGATGCAGGACATGGAGGCGAAGGTCGCCGACCTGTCCGCCAAGTCCGCCCAGCTGCGTGACGACATGACGAACGCGTCGGCGACCGTGCTGTCCAAGGACCACGCGGTGCAGGTGACGATCGCGCCCACCGGTGCGCTGCAGAACATCCAGCTGACCGACCACGCGGCCGGCATGAGCCCGCAGCGGTTGCAGGCCTCGATCATGGAGGCGGTCGCGAAGGGACAGCGTGCCGCCTCGGAACGGATGATCGAGGCGTTCGCCCCGCTCGGCGTGGGCACCGAGTCGATGGACCTGGTCCTCTCCTACATCCCCCCGCCCGTGGAGGACGAGGAGGAGGACTTCAACCACGACCGGTACGACGAGTACGAGGAAGAGCCGCAGCAAGCCCCGCCCGCCGCACCGCAGGCAGCTCCCCCGGCCTGGGGCCAGGCAGCTCCCCCGGCCTGGCCGCAGGCGGCACCGCCGGCCCCGCAGGCACCGCCCTCGCGGCGTCCGCGGCCCGCAGACGACGACGATGACGAGGACGGCCAGCCGTGGTGACCACCACTGATCGAGGGGGACTCCGATGACCGGTCAGTTCACCGTCGACCCCGAGGACCTGAAGGCGTTCGCGAACAACCTGGACACCCTGGTCAGCCAGCTGGAGACGTCGAAGGGCGTCCTCGGAAGCGTGCACTTCGACCCGCTGGTGTTCGGCATCGTCGGCCAGATCTTCGCCGCCGCCGCGCGCGTCGAGGTCAAGAAGGCCGAGGAGTGCATCGGCAAGTACGAGGCCGGGTTGCGCGAGGCCGCGAAGAACACTCGCCTGACCGCTGACACGTACACCAACAGCGACCAGGGCAACGCCAACACGTTCAGCGGAGGCGCATGATGGTGCAGGGCCTCACCTGGACCCCTGGCTTCGGCGAGGGCACGGAGTTCAACGACAAGTTCTCCGGCGCCGGCATGCTCGACACGATCATGGGTCTCAAGAAGGCGGTCGACGACAACGACAAGGCCGCCATCGCCGCGTACAGCGTCGGTCTGGCGTTCGACGTCGTCGGTGCCGCGCTGAACCCGCTCGGCGCGGTCATCGGCGCCGGTGTCGGCTGGCTGATCGACCACATCGCCTTCCTGCGCGAACCCCTCGACCTGCTGGTGGGCGACAACATCGCCATCCGCCAGGAGACCGAGAAGGTCAAGGAGGACGCCAAGCAGTACGAGGGCATCGCGACCGCCCACCTCGACGCGCTGAAGAAGCTCGACGGCTGGATTGGCCAGACCGCCGACAACTTCCGCGCCTCGATGGCGCAGGTCGCCAAGGAGATGGAGGCGATCGGTTCGTCGATCCACTCCTCCGCGAAGCTCATGGCGACCATGGGCGCGTGCGTCACCGCCGTGCGTTCGCTGGTGCGCGACATCATCGCCATGGTGATCGGCAACCTGATCGGTGGCGCGCTCATCGCCGCCGGTCTCGCGCCCATCACCTTCGGTGCCTCGATCGTCGCGTTCGTCGGCGTCGCGGTCGCGACCGCGGTGCAGGCGGTCTCCCGGATCATGAACCACGTCACCAAGCTGAAGTCGGTGATGTCGTCGTCCGCGAAGTCGGCCGACGACCTCGGCGAGGCGCTGGTCAAGCTGTCCGACGACGCCGGGCGGTTCGGCAAGGGCGGCGGCTCGGCCGACGTCCCGGCCCCGCCGCCGGTCAAGGGCCCGACGACCGACGCACCGACCCCGACCGGTGGTTCGGGTAGCGGACCGAAGCCCCCCAGTGGCGACGCGCCGCCCGTGCAGAAGCCGCCGGAGGTCAACGGCGGTGGTGGCGGTGCTGGTGGCGGCAAGCCGCCCGCCGGGGACACGCCTCCCGTGCAGAAGCCGCCGGAGGTCGACACGCCGCCGGCGACCAAGCCGCCGGAGACCGGTGGCGGGAACACCGGCACGGCCGGTGCGAAGCCGCCGGAGGTCCCGCCGGTCAAGGACGTGCCGGCGCCGACTCCGCCTCCGGTCACCAAGCCGCCGACGGACGTTCCGACGCCCGCCGGTGCCCAGTGGTGGTGCCGGCGGCACGCCGAAGCCGCCGCGGGTGGCGGTGGCGGTGCCGTGGTGGCATGCCGCCGCCTCCGAAGGTGGACACGCCGCCGCCTCCGAAGGTGGACACGCCGCCGCCTCCGAAGGTGGACACGCGCCGCCGCCTCCGAAGTGGACACGCCGCCGCCGAAGGTGGACATCCCGGCGCCGCCGAAGGCCGACGTCCCGCCGCCCCGTCGTGCCCAAGCCCGACGACGTGGTGCCAAGCCGGTGCCGAAGCCGGACGACGCGGCGCCGAAGCCTCCGGGTGCCGACACGGGTGCGCCAAGCCTCCTGGCCCGGACGCGCCCGGCGGCCCGGTGGCGCCACGCCGAAGCCCGACGACGCGGCCCCAAGCCGCCGGTGCCGACACGGTGCGCCCAAGCCTCCGGCACGGACGCCCCTGGCGGTCCTGGTGGCGCCACGCCGAAGCCCGACGACGCCGCGCCCAAGCCCCTGGGACGCACCCGCCGGTTCCGGCACGCCGAAGCCGGACGACGCGCCCAAGCCGCCCGGCTCGGATGCCCCGGGAACGCCCAAACCGGACGACGCGGCCCCGAAGCCGCCCGGTTCGGACGCGCCGGGAGCGCCCGGCACCGGTGGCTCGAAGCCGCCGTTCTCCTGGGCCGAGGTCAAGAACCACGTCGACGACCTCAGCAAGTACGGCAAGGAGCACCTGGAGAACGTGCTCACCACCAAGTTCGGCAAGACCCCCGAGGAAGCAGCCGGCATCAGCCAGTGGATCAAGAACTTCGAGGAGCTCGCCGCACCGGGTGGCCACTTCACGGTGGCCGGCAAGGCGTTCGCCTCGGGCACCGCGCTGCACATGGTCCACGAGCTCTGGAAGGAGCTCGCCGCGGACCAGCACTCGCAGAAGGGGGACGCCGGCTACCTCGGTGACCTCAAGGAGTACAACGCACGGAACTGACAGCTGACCGAACGCGGGCGCACTCTTCGGAGGCGCCCGCGTTCTGCTGTCTCTGGTCAACCAGACGGGTGATGGGGGAAGATGTGCGTGACCGAATCGAGACGCGGCCAGAACACCGTTTATTCCCCCATGTGATTTGGGACACACACGCCCCTGGTCAAGGTCCGTTTCGGTGACGTGAACAGAGCTCCGGTGCCCGTTCGGGCAGTTACCGGAGAGCGCTTCCACAACCTGGGCAAACGATCTTCCCGATCATCGTCCGTTCACCTGCCGGTGGCCCGTTTCGGTGTGACACAACGCATTGTGCACGTGGGTCTCAATTGGCGAAACAGGCGATAGTAGGTGAGCGCAGCACGGAAGAACACCTAATAATGCCCGCATGTACATCGTCGGTGACAACGACGCTGTCGCGCTCCGCGACACCGTCAGCTCGGGTCAGGTGCAAATCGACCCGACCGCGGGCGAAGAGCTGCGCAAGCAGCTGCAGGCCCAGATCGACCAGGTCGACTCGTGGCTCGAACGGTCGCGGTCCAGCATCACACGTCCGGCGCCCCTCGGCGCGAACCCGGTCGGCGACGCCATGCGGGACAAGTTCACCCATCGGGCCGAGGGTGAGCAGTACTCGTTCGTCAGCGTCATGACCGCGTACCGGACCGTGCTCGAGCAGACGAAGAACTCGGTCGTCGAGGCGATCGAGAACTTCACCAAGCTCGACGAGGAAACCCAGGCCGAACTGAAGAAGCTCACCAACAGCTGAGTTTGCCGTGCTGTTGGGCTCCTGAGCTGTCACCGACGCGAGAGGCGAGCCGGTCATGCCCCCCGAGACCGACCCGATGGACATCGAGAACAAGCCGGTCCTGACGGACCCGCAGAACTGGGCGGCGCGCTCGCACCCCGAGCTCTTCGCCGCCGTGCACAACAACAACGACCCCGGTCAGGCCGGCGAGATCGGCCACGAGTGGGGCAAGTACGGCTCGGAGCTGACCGAGGCCTCGCGCACGATCGGCCAGGTCATCACGAACTCCGAGTCCAAGTGGACCGGTGACGCCGCCGACGGTGCCCGCGCCGCGATGAAGAAGCTCGCGGACTGGGTCGACGAGACCGCGAAGACCGCCGTCGAGCTCGGCAACAAGGTCGCCGAGCAGGGCCGGGTCATGGAGACCGCCCGCGCGCAGATGCCGCAGCCGGTCCAGTTCGACTACAACCGCGCCGCCGCCGCGCTGTCGCAGCCGGGCACGCCCGCGTTCGTGCTCGCCTCCGCCGACATCGCCATGGCGAACGCCGCGTCCCGTGCCGCGCACGAGCAGGCCGTCACCGTCATGACGACCATGGAGAACAACTCGCGGCAGATCGACACCACGACGCCGACGTTCAAGCCTCCGTTCAACCCCGTCACCGGCGAGGTCGAGGAGCCGGTCTCGACGATGCACATGATGTCCGGCGCGCCGACGTTGCAGGGCGCCGACGGACTCATGGCGGCGCAGTCCGCCGGCGGTGCCGGTACCGCGACCGCACCCATGCCCACCGGTGCCTCCGGTGGCGTTCCGGCTGCCGGTGGCGTGCCCGCCGGCGCGGGTGTGAACACCCCGGCCGCGGCCGCGTACACGCCTTCGGCCCCCGGTTACGTCGACCCGGCCGCCGTCGGTGCCGGTGGCGCCGGTGGTGGAGGCGGCGGCAACTACACCCCGCAGATGCCGGGCTACAACCCGGGCAACACGAACGTGGCGGCCGCCAGCTACACGCCGACCGCGCCGGGCTACACCCCGCCGTCCAACGTCGGCGGCACCTACCCCAGCGGTGGCGGCGGCAACTACACGCCGCAGTTCCCGACCGGTGGCACCTACCCCGGCATGGGCCCCGGCTCCACGCCGCGCCCGAACAGCAGCACCTACACCCCGAACATCCCGAAGGTGCCGGTCGTCGGCAAGGACATCCCGAACCCGAACTACACGCCGCAGAACCCGAACGGGCCCAAGGGCATGACGCCGGGCTACACGCCGGGTGCCGGTGGTCCCGGCGGTGCCGGTGGCGGTGCGGGCGGCGGTGGCGGTGCGGGCGGCGCCGGTGCGTTCAAGGGTGGCGCGGTGCCGAACTTCGGCGGCGGCGTGCCGGTGGCGGCATGGGCGCCGGTGCCTTCGGTGGCGCGGGTGCCGGTGGCTCGGGCTCGATGCAGGCCGGTGGCTCGGCGGGCGTGATGGGCCAGCAGGGTGGCCGTCCCGGCATGCCGATGGGCATGCCCGCCGTCGGTGGCGCCGCGGCCGCGGGCATGGCGGGTGCCCCGATGGGTGGCGCGCCGATGGGCGGCAACCGCGAAGAGGACAAGGAACACCGCTCGGCCAGCTACATCATGGGCGGCGACCTGTTCGAGGTGCCGGGTGAGAACCTGCCGCCGTCGGTGATCGGTGCCGCGAAACCCAAGAAGCAGAAGGGCACCGAAACTCCGTGATCACGCCCGAGTACCTGCTCACGCCGCTGGAGTTCGACATCCTGTGGCACGAGCTGCGGCTGGGCCGGATGCCCTACCCGCTGGACGTGCCCAGCGAGGGCGACACCGAACAGGAACGCCGGGTGCTGCGGGACCGGACGCTGGCGGAGCTGCGCCAGCGCGGTCTGCACGGCGACGAGCGGCTCGAGGGCTTCCTGCGGCTGCTCGACGACCACGAGGTGTCGATCGACGCCGTCGTGGGCCTCGACCGCACCGTGCGGGCGCTCGCCGCGTCCGACCGCCAGCGGGCCGTGCTCGCGGTGATCGACGACGGCAGGATCGGGTTCGCGGAGATCCGCGAGACCGGTCTGGCCCGCGAGATCGTGCGGGTGCTGCCCGACGGTGAGCCCGGTCCCGGCACGGCGCTGTCGGTGCGGGTGGAGCAGCTGCACCAGGCCGTGGCGATCCGCGAGGCCGAGGCGGGCAAGGAGTCCGACGACCCCTGGGGCGAGGACAAGCTCGACGAGCAGCAGGCGCTGGTGCGGGCCGGGCTGTCCGCGAAGGACGCGACGCAGGTGGGTGAGCTCGCGGCCAACCGGGTCGCGGGCGGCCAGTTCGGGGTCACGCAGGGCCGGCAGCGCGCCGACGTCGTGATCAACTGGTTCGACACGCACGAGGGCCGCTACCTGATGGTCAACGCGGACGGCTGGCTGAGCCTGTCGCCGACCGACAACGGCCGCATCGCCACTCGCATCGACGCCGTGCTCGCGTAGCGCACGCATCTCTTGTAACACCGCCGCCGGAGGACGTTGTGGTCAACCCCGCGAACCCCACCCAGTGGGTCGAAGAGTACGAGGCCAAGCTGGCCGACCTGAAGAAGAAGTCCCAGGACCTCGAGGAGAACTTCGCCAACGCCAGTGCGACCGTCCAGTCGAAGGACGGCGCCGTGACGGTGACGGTGGGCCCCAACGGCGGCCTGCAGAACCTCGTCCTCGGGCACCGCGCGGTGGAGCTGGGCGCGCCCAAGCTGACCGCGTTGATCCTGGAGACCGCGCGCAAGGCGCAGAAGCAGGCGGCGAACCAGGTCCTGGAGCTCTTCAAGCCGCTCGGTGAGGGCACCGAGGCCTACCGGATGGTGTCCGACGCCATCCCGCAGGACGACGAAGAGCTCGACGAGACCGACGAGTACGACGAGATCGAGGAGGCGGAACCGGCACCGGCGCCCGCTCCCCCGGTCGCACCGCCCGCCGCCGCGCCCGCGCAGCCGGCTCCCGTCCGCGGCCGCTCCCGTGCGGCCGACGACGAAGACGACGACAACCAGCCGTGGTGACCGAAAGCAGGAACAGCAATGCCTGAAACTCCCATCGACTCCCCTCCCGGGATGCACATCACCGAGGAGAACAAGCTCAAGGGGTCGCTGTTCATCGAGGCCTACGGCAGCCTCATCGACGGCATCAGCAAGGACGCGGAGTCCGAGACCGAGAAGGCGCTGGACATCACGTTCAACGCGATCGGTGCGGCGTCGGCCACGGTGATGCTGGCGATCGACCCGCTGGGCAGCATCATCGGTGCCGGTGTCGGCTGGTTGATCGAGCACGTGTCGTTCCTGCGCGACGCCCTGAACCAGCTGATGGGCAACCCGGAGGAGATCCAGGCCAACGTCGAGGCGACGAAGGCCCGTGCCGCCGAGCTGCGCGTGCTGGCCGAGGACCACAAGAACGGCCTGGCGACGTTCGACGGCTGGACCGGTGAGTCGTCCGAGCGCTTCAAGGCGTCGATGGACGGCATGTACTCCGAGCTCGACGACCTGGCCAACGCCGTCGAGACCAAGGCCAAGATCACCGCGATCATGGGCATGCTGGTTACGGTGCTGCGCGACATCGTGCGCGACCTGATCGCCCAGCTGATCGGTTCGCTGATCGGTGGCGCCCTGATCGCCGCCGCCACGATGATCCCGACCTTCGGCGCCTCGATCCCGATCTTCATCGGCTTCGCGGTCGGCAAGGCCGTCGCGCTGGGCGTGAACATCGCCTCGCGCGTCGCCCGCGTCGTCGCGGCCCTGGGCCGGCAGATGAAGCGCATCGGCGACCTCGACGACATCATGGCGAAGGTCAGCAAGGGCTGGGAGCGGTTCGAGAACACGGCCGACGTCGCCGAGATCACCTACGAGGGTGTGAAGGCGTCGAACGACGTCGACAAGAAGATCGACGAAGCCCTGCAGAAGTAGTAGCCGCGTTCGCCGGAACCCCCTTTGCCGGGGTTCCGGCTTTCGCCGGTTTTCGGTGACTTGGAGAAGACCCGCTCATGGCCAAGGGGAACGTCAATCCCAACCCGACCCCGAATCCGGGGTCGAACCCGACGCCGTCCCCTTCGACGCCGTCGCCCGGTACCGGCAGCGGCGGGCCCACCGGCAACACGGGCTTCTCCATGAGCGACTCCTCGATGCAGGGGCTGGGCAACAAGGCGGGCGACTTCCAGTCCCGGCTGTCGGGCATCGCGAGCGGCCTGCGCGGCCTGAACTTCTCCGGCAACGCGCTGGGCCTCATCGGCCTGTTCGCCGTCCCCGCCCTGAACAACTCGAACGACAACGCCATCACCCAGGCCGACCGCGGCGCCAAGGCGTTCGGTGAGGTCCAGGCAGGCATCAAGGCCACCCACCAGACGCACGTCAACCTCGACAACAACATCGGCTCGGGCCTCAAGAGCGTCGACACGTCCACCAACGCCAAGCCGCCACCCGGCGCGGGCGTCACCGACTTCTCGAAGCCCGCGCCCGGCAGCGCCAACGCCAAGGGCCCGGACGCGATCAAGGGCGGTGGCGTGAACGTGCCGCCGGCCTCGGGCCAGGTGGGGCCGAAGGTGCAGGGGCCGGGTTCGGTCAAGGGCGGCGGGGTGAACGTTCCGGCTGCCTCGAAGGGTCCCGGCGGCCCTGCGGTCGGTGCGGCGCCGACCGTGAAGGGCGGGGGCGTCAACGTTCCCGGTGGCGGCAAGGGCGTGGGCGGTCCTTCGGTTGGCGCCGCGCCGACCGTGAAGGGCGGCGGGGTCAACGTTCCCGGTGGCGGCAAGGGTGTCGGCGGACCTTCCGTCGGCGCCGCACCCACCGTGAAGGGCGGCGGGGTCAACATCCCGACCGGTCCGTCGGGGATCGGCGGTCCTGCCGTCGGTGCCGCGCCGACGGTGAAGGGCGGGGGCGTCAACGTCCCGCCCGGTTCGAAGGGTGTCGGCGGTCCTGCGGTTGGCGCCGCACCCACCGTCAAGGGCGGCGGGGCCAACATCCCGACCGGTTCCCCGAAGGGCGTGGGCGGCCCCGGCTTCGTGCCACCGCCCGTGGTCGGCGGCAACCCCGGCGGCACCACCCCCAAACCCTCCACCGGCGGCCCCGGCAAGGGCGTGGGCCCGATCCCCGGCATCACCGGCGGCACCGCGGGAGGCCCCAAGCCCGGCAGCGGCGTAATCGGCGGCCCCCATCGCCCACCCCACCGGTCGGCGGCAAGGGCGGCTCCTCGGTCCCTTCCACTGGCGGCTCGAAGGGCGGCGGCGCCCCGATCTCCACCCCCGGCATCCCGGCGGCGGCTCGAAGGGCATCGGCACCACCCGACCGTCCCGGCCCGGCAGCGGCCGTGAACTCCCCGCCACCAACGCCGGTCCTCGCGGCTTCACCCACCCCGTCCTCCGTGGGCGGCGTGGGCGGTGCCCGATGGCAGGCGCCCCGATGGGCGGCGCCACCCCCGGCGCGGGCGCAGGCGGCGAACGAGGCGGCAACAAGTTCGGCGGCCCCGGCGGCTCCAAGGGCATCTTCGACGCCCCCAAGCCCGGCACGCCCGACAGCACGATCACGAAGGCCCCGCCTTCCTCTTCCTCCACCCCACCGCCGGCTCCGAAGCCGACGATCCCGGGGTCCTTCGGCTCGACTCCCGGCTCTCCTGGCTCCGTGCCCGGCTCCGGCCCTGGTTCCGTGCCCGGCACTTCCGGTTCCGCACCCGGCACTTCCGGTTCTGTGCCCGGCACTTCCGGTTCTGTGCCCGGCACTTCCGGTTCCGTGCCCGGCACCGGTCCGGGTGCAACCCCTGGCTCGGCTCCGGGTTCCACACCGGGTTCTCAACCGGGCACCACCCCACCCGCATCCGGAGCACCCCGCGGCGGCGTCCCCTCCACCCCAGGCGCCCTCGGCTCCACCCCACCCGCAGCCGGCATGGCCCCACCCATGGCCCCGGCGCCACCCGAGCACCGCAGGCGGCGAACGCGGCGGCAACAAGTTCGGCACCCCACCCCGGCGCCGGCAAGGGCGTCTTCGACGCCCGAAGCCCCCACCCCGACAGCACCATCACGAAGGCCCACCTTCGTCGACCTCAACCCACCGCCACCCCGAGGTCGAGCTTCACCGCCCACCGGTGCCGCCTCCTTCCACCTCCACGCCGTCGACGTCCGCGCCTTCCACCTCCACGCCGTCGACGTCCGCCTTCCGCCTCAACGCCGTCGACGACCACGCCTTCTCCAAACACGTCCAACACCCGTCCTCAAACGCGCCTTCGACGCCCCCTCCGGCCTCGAACACGCCATCGGGCAAGCCCGGCACGCCATCGCCAACGCCCGGCATGCCATCGCCGACGCCTGGCACCCCATCGCCGACGCCCGGCGCTCCATCGCCGACGCCCGGCGCCGCGACGCCCACCCCCACGCCGGCCACCAACACGCCGCCGTCGAACACCCCGTCGTCCAACACGCCGTCGTCCAACGCGACCACCCCGCCTGCTCAGTCGCGTCCTGCACCGACCGCACCTCCGGTGGCACCGCCGCTCAACACCCCGTCGACCAGCGCCCCGCCGACGAGCACGCCTTCGGCGAACACCCCGCCGAGCAGCACCCCCTCGACGAACGCTCCGTCGAGCAGCACTCCCTCGACCAGCGCCCCGTCGACCAACGCCCCGTCGACCAACACTCCCTCGGCCAACCCGCCTGCGGCCAACACGCCGCCGAGCAACACCCCACCGGCGAACACGCCGCCGCCCAAGGCAACGGCTCCGTCGCCGATGCCGAGCACGAACGTGCCGTCGCCGACCCCGAACTCCCCTTCGCCGACGCCCACGTCGAACACCCCGTCGCCGACGCCGAACACGCCCCCGGCCAACACCCCGCCGCCCAGCACGCCTCCGGTCAATCCCCCGTCGACGAACACTCCCCCAGCGACCACCCCGCCGGTCAACACCCCGTCGACCAACGCCCCCTCGACGAACCCGCCGCCCAACGCACCGTCCACGACCCCGCCGTCGACGAACGTTCCCCCGGCCAACACGTCGCCGAACCCGAACTCCAACCCCAGCGCCAACACGCCGCCGCCCGCTCAGCCGCGGCCCGCACCGACGCCACCGCCTGTCGCGCCGCCGGTCAACACCCCACCGGTCAACACGCCCTCGCCTACCCCGAGCGCGCCTCCAGTCACCTCACCGGCGCCGACCCCCAGCGCGCCTCCGGTGAACACCCCCGCGGCGAACACCCCACCGGTGAACACGCCGTCCCCCACGCCCAACCCCTCACCGGCGCCGAACCCCAACACGCCACCGGCCAACGCGCCCTCGCCCACCCCGAGCACCCCGCCGGTGAACACTCCCGCGCCCAACCCCAACACGCCGCCCGTCAACACCCCAGCGCCCAACACCAACACCCCGCCGGCCAACACGCCCTCACCGGCGCCCAACACCGCGTCGCCGAACCTCAACGCGAACACGCCTCCGCCCGCCCAGCCGAAGCCTGGGCCCGACACGAACACGCCGCCGGTCAACCAGCCGACGAACGTTCCGCCGGCGAACCCCGCGCCCAACACCCCGAGCCCGGCGCCGAACACCAGCACGCCGAACCCTGCGCCCAACCAGAACACGCCGAGCCGGCACCCAACCGACGCCCAACCCCGCGTCGCCGAACCCCACCCCTGCGCCCGGTCCGAACCCGAACCCGGCTCCCGCCCCGGCGACCAACCCGAACCCGGCGCCCAACCAGAACTTCACGCCAACCCAACCCGGCGCCCAACCCAACACCCACCGCCCACCAGTCCCGCCCGCCCCAGCGGCGCCAACCCGCCCCGCCATCACCCGAACGTCACCCCGACGTCTTCGTGGCCACCGTCATCTCCCCACCCAAACCCCACGCCAACCGTCACCCAACACCCCGTCCCCCAGCACCAACCCGAACCCCAACGTCATCCCGCGTTCCAACCCGGCCGCCTCGAACTTCCAGGCCCAGACGCGACCCGACGGCAAGGGCGGCAAGCGGGCCAAGCTCAAGAAGTGGCTCGGCCTCGACTTCATCAAGGGCCTGGTCGACAAGGGCAAGACGCCACCCCCGGTCACAAACGCAAACCCGAACCCAGCCCCGAACCCCACCCCAGCGCCGAACAACAACCCCTGGGTCAACCTCCTCAAGACCACCCCCGACCCCGCCACCATCGACGTCCCCGCCGTCAAGGCCGAGATCGACACCGCCGTCAACACCGGCAACCCGGCCAAGGCGCGCATCCTCATCAACCGTCTCAAGGGGACGGACGTCGGCGCGGAGCTGCAGCAGCACTACGACGCTGCGGTGCAGAAGAAGGGTGACGAGGGCAAGGTCGACGTTCCCAAGGAGCTGCACTTCGCCTGGTTCGGCAACACGCCGTCGCCCGACAGCGTCAACGGCATGCTGGAGTGGGCGCAGCAGGTCAAGGACACCAACGGCGACTGGAAGGCGACGCTCTGGACCGACGGGTCGAGCGCCAACTGGGACCCGGAGGTCAAGCAGCAGCTGCAGGACGCCGGCATCGAGATCAACTCCGATGTCGACTCGCTGGTCAACGACCTGTCCAACGACGTCGCCAAGCGCAACGAGGGCACCACCGACACCACGATCAACCAGGTCTACCAGGCCGCGCAGGATCCCAAGGCGAACGCGTACAACCTCGCCTCGGACATCGCGCGGTACGCGGTGCTGAACAAGAACGGTGGCGTGTACGTCGACGTCGACGTGCGGCCCGGTGGGGTGTCGCTGAAGGACATCGGCGACATGAAGATGCATCCGACCGACGTGCCGGTGGTCGGGCCGCGGTTGCGTGACACCAAGAGCGTGCAGAAGGCGCTCGGTGACTCCGACGCCCAGCTCACGCCGGACACCGTGCAGGCGGCCGCGGACGCCCGGTGGAACGAGGGTGAGCTCGGCAACGCGTTCATCGTCACGCCGCCGAACGGTGCGCTGATCAACAAGATCGCCGACGTCATCCCGCAGAAGTACGACTCGCTGGCCGCGATGGCCGGACCAGACAAGCTGCCGGCCGAGCTCAAGAAGCAGGCGCCGGACGTGTCGGGGCCCAACGCGCTGGCGGACGCGCAGCTGCCGCCGACGATGGGGATCATCGGGCAGGTCGCGATGGAACCGAAGGGGCTCGACCTCGGGTTCAACCCCGGCTACCTGCCGCACGACGTGCCCGCGGTCAAGAAGTCCGACTTCGGCGCCATGTTCGACCCGGACCTCAAGAACACGTGGTCCGGCCTGGAGTGGGTGACGCCGGAGAGCGAGAGCCAGCTCGACAGCGACACCAAGCCCAGCGCGGACAACAAGCCCGACACCGACAAGGGCGGCAACGACAAGAGCGGCAACGACAAGGGCAACCAGGACAGCCGCCCCGCCCCCAGGAGCGACGCCCCACCGGCACCCCCGGCCCCTCCCGCTCCGCAGCCGAAGGACAACGGGCCCACCGTCAAGAGCGGTGGCGCGCCGCCCGCCCGGCCCCCGGCAGCGCACAAGGGTTCGGACATCCTCTCCGACCAGGGCTGGCGGCACGACCCGGCGAAGACCGCCGACTGGTTCGCGCCCAAGGACCCCGTCGACCCGCGCACGTGGCAGGACCGCCGCGAGGGCGCCCAGGTCGGCAAGGTCGACACCGAGATCCGCGACATCAAGACCAACAGCACGCTGTCGAACCCGGACTTCTACAAGGGTGCCGTCCGGTACGACGTGCGCCGCATCGAGACCAGCCCTGGCAACTTCGTCCAGGAGTACACGGTCAAGATGCACGTCGATCCGGGCGGCAACGCGGATCCGAACGTCGTCGAGCAGGTCAAGCAGAAGACCGCCGACGGGGTCAACAACCTGCTCAACCAGGGTTTCCGCATGCCGAGCGGCGACCAGTTCCACCTGAACGTCGAGTTCACCGACAACCCGAAGGACGCGCACGCCAGCATCACGGTCGGCGACAGCAAGTCCAACACCGACCAGGACGTCTTCAACCCCAACGACCCCGCCGAGATCTACGCCCACGAGACGCTGCACTACCTCGGCGTTCCGGACGAGTACGGCGACAAGACGCGCGTCTTCAACCAGCACGACACGAACTCCGGCGTGCACAAGGACGACGGCGGCATGATGGGCGCCGACGTCAGGAACCCGGACACGGACCCCGGCCTGCGACCGCGGCACCTGTGGCTGATCGAGAACTTCGCGCACAGCCAGACGCCGATGCACGACACCAAGCTCGACGCACCGCCGCCGAGCACCACCCCGGCACCGCAGCCGAGCCCCGACACCACCGGCAACACCGACGCGGACACCAACACCGACAGCGACACGAACAGGGACACCCGTTCGGCGCCGCAGACGCAGGACGCCAACCTCGGCGACAAGCGCGGCCGTGACGAGGACAGCGACACCGACGAGCACACCTCCAAGCGCCCCAACACCACCGACGCGCAGTACACCGGTCCGCAACCCGGTTCGTCCACTGTGGACGACAGCGCGATGGACGTCGACAGCGACACCGAGGTCGACCAGAACCCGCGCTACGAGGCCGACGGCAACGTCGACCAGGACACCCAGACCGACGCGCTCGTCGACCAGCTGAACAACATGTCCATCACCGACGTGGACGTGAACGCCAAGTACAACGAGGCGTTCGCGAAGCTCGGCGAGGGCAAGATCGACCTGCCCACCAAGGACAACTACCTGGCGAAGCTCAAGGAGAACGTCGAGAACGGCAATCCGCCGTCGTTCGTGGTCAACATGATCGTCGGCCACGGCGGCCTCGGCGACATCGAGGCGGTCATCGACAGCATCACCAAGGACGCCGGAGACCTCAAGGAGAACATGGTCTTCGTCGTCGGTGTCAACGGCAAGTCCGGCGACGCGCAGGCGATGGCCGCCGCGATCGACAACGCCAACGCCAAGATCAGCGGCCGGCCGGAGCCGATCGCGCTCGTGCAGCTCGACCCGATCCCGGACACGGGCAAGTTCCCGTACGGCGACATGCGCAACCAGACCATGAACAGCGCCGCCAACAAGTTCGCGGTCGGCGCCATGGCCGGCAAGGGCACGCACCCGTACCTGTCCATCCAGGACTTCGACACCGGCTCGCGGCAGGTGCCGAGCGGCAAGGACATCTTCACCCACTTCACCGAGTCGATGAACCCGGAGGAGGGTGGGCCGATCCGCCCGCTCACCTACTCCGGCGGCTACCGGGTCGGCGACCCGAAGCAGCTCGTCGCGGACGTCCAGACGCGCATCGACAACGCCAGGGAGAAGGCGGCCGACCTCCCGCAGAAGAAGCGCGAAGCGGAGATCAAGAAGCTCGACAAGGCGCAGGCGGAGATCCAGAAGCCGGACTTCCCGCAGCGCTTCGAGCAGGCCATGAAGAACGACATGGACGCGCGTGCCCGTCAGGGCGACACGCATCCGCTGCTGCCGTACGGGCCGGAGCCGAACCTCTTCATCGACGCGGTCGTGCCGATCGTCGACCCGAACGTGAAGTTCAGCGACGGCACGGCCGAGTTCAACGGTCTCAGCCAGTCGATGAACGAGTTCGCGGCCAACGAGATCGTCGAGATCCACACCAACCAGCTGCCGCCGAACGTCAACCCCGACGCGGACCCCGACCTGGTCGCCCACGACGTCCAGCAGGGCATCGCGACCGACGCGGACACCAACCGCAACGCCTACCGCGGCGAGACGTTCTCCACCGACTTCGTCGACGGCGCGGTGGCGACGGACCTGTCGCGGCTCGCGCTCGGGTTCGCCGAGACCGGCGGCAAGAGCTGGCCGCAGTCGCACGTCAACCTGACGAACGTGCCGAACCGGTTCTTCGGCGGCGACCCGGCGCCCGACGCGACGCCGCAGGAGATCGCGCAGGCCGACAAGGCCGCCAAGAAGGACGTGTCGTTCGCGACCATCCGCGAGGACTTCAAGGGCAAGGACCACAACGCCCGCGAAGCGCTGACGAAGAAGGACGTCTCCTACAACAAGGAGACCGGCGAGTTCACGGTCGAGGGCGGCTGGAACCCCAGCAAGGAAGACGCCAAGCACCTCGGCTGGCAGGACAAGAACAGCCTCAACACGGCGATCTCCGCGCCGCTGCCGGACGGCTCCGGCTACGCGGGCATCGACCCGGAGAAGAGCCCCGCCGCCGACACCGACGCAGACACGAACACAGACACCGACGCCGCCATGGACGTCGACACCGACGCCCAGAACGACGTCGACCCGAACGCCCACATCCACCCGGAGACCAAGCAGCACAAGACCGCTTCCGCGCTGAACATCGCGCTGTCGGACAACAACAGCAACGTCCAGCGCACGTTCGGCCAGCTGCAGTTCGAGGTCCTGCCGGACGCCGGCCCGCCACGCCCCGACGGCCTGTTCAACGCCGTGCACAGCGAGCTGAGCAAGCCGGAACCGGTGAAGGGCAAGGGCAGGAGCAAGGTCTCGGCGCCGCCGGACTCGGCGGTGGAGCTGCGCGAGAACACCGTGAAGAAGGGCTGGACGGCCTCGCCGGACATCACCAGCCAGATCGCGGAGTTCCGCCAGCAGCACGGCATCGAGAACGGCCACCTGGTCAACGCGTTCGCCGAGCCCGGCCCGACGCCGGCCGCGAACGTCCCGGACAGCTACAAGGGCGGCGGTGGCAACACCGAGGTCGACAACACCGGCACACCCGGTGCCGAGCTGAACCCCGACCAGCGCGCCGAGCAGGACGCGAAGGACAAGGCGGCCAAGGACGCGGACAACGCGGTCGCCGCCAAGGCCGAGGAGCTGGCGGGCCGCGTCCTCGCGACCGAGCTCAAGCGCCCGATCGTCGTGCACAACCCGGACGGGAGCGTCAAGCAGCAGTTCGACCCGTTCGTCGACCGGCCCAAGCCCGACGCCAAGCCCAAGGCGCAGAAGCCCGGCGTCCCGATCCACGTCACCGCAGAGCCCAACGCGAACGGCAAGACCAGCTACAGCCCGTTCACCCCGGCGAACAACGCCGGGCCGTCGGCCAGCAGGCGCGCCCCGGCCGCCGAGAACACGAACAGCACCAACAGCTCGAACGACACGGACTCGAAGCAGTCGCGGCCGGCCCCGTCACGTCCGGCGCCGTCCCTGCCCGGCTCCTTCCCGACCGACACCGACACGAACGCGAACACCAACGCGGACAACGGCGCCGACAACAACGCGGACAACGTCGACCGGCCGCTCGGCACGCACCTGCCGAACCTCGACAACGTCGGCCTGGTCGAGTCGGTGCTGCGCAGCGCCGCGTTCCAGAACGCACCGGTCCCGAACGCCTCACCGCTCGTCGGCCGCGGCGACGTGCAGTCCACTGTGGACTCAATCGTCGCCGATGTGCAGCAGAACCCGCAGACCTACGACTTCCCCGGGCTGAACCCGAACGGCCTGTCGAACTGGGTCGCCGGCCAGCTCAGCCCGGCCGCGCTGGCGAAGTTCCACCCGGACCTGGAACCGAACACGCCCGGCATCTCCGCCGACGCCAAGGTCCAGCAGTGGCGTGACGCGGTCGCGAACGACCTGCAGAACGGGTCGTCGAAGCGCTGGCAGGTCGTCAACGCGGGCCTCGACGCCAAGACCACGTCCAAGGGCGACCTCGACGTGGTCAACCACGTCACCGGGCAGGTCACCGCGAACGGCGCGGTGCCGACGTCGGCCGACCTCGTCACCAAGGGCCTGCAGACGCCGGCGTGGAACGACTCCCAGGTCGGCAAGCACCTGCCCGCCGCCATCGCGCAGGCGTTGGACGTTCAGCTCGTCGTGGACGACAACGGCGTGCGGACCACGCACGGTCCGGCGAACGCGCCGCAGGTGCAGGTCAGCTCGCAGAACGGCGCCTTCGGGGCGCTCGGCGGGCCGACGCCGCAGGAAGTCCGCGCCGGCATGGAGGCCTGGCTCGGCGGCAAGTCCGCCGCCGAGGTCAGCAAGACCGTCGGCGACCTCTACCGCGGCCGCCAGGACGAGGGCCTGTACCTCGCGGCGCAGAAGACGCAGCTGATCAAGCGCGCGGCCGAGCACCCGGCCGGTCCGCAAGGATTCGTGAACGACCTGATGGAACGGTCGGCCGACCTGCAGACCCGCATCGACGCGGCGAAGGTCAAGACGACCTGGAAGCCCGAAGCGCTGCAGACGAAGGACCAGCGCGCACAGGAAGCCGCGCGCAAGCAGCAGATCGCGACCCTCACCGACCTCCGCAACAGCACCGACAGCCAGATCCAGACGGTGAAGGCGGAAGGCCAGCGGGCGGGCATCACGCACGTCCTCGACTCCTATGTCGCCGGTCCGAACGCGGACGGGCTCGAGAAGCTCGGGCCGAACGTGCTCACCCAGCTCGACGCCCACCTCACCCAGCAGATCGCGGCGGCGGAACGCGCCGGGTTCGACGCCTCCGAGCTCAAGGCGCTGCAGGAGCGGGTGCAGAACGAACCGGTCGCGCGCCGGGTGCTGGCCCAGGCCGCCCTGCGCGGCCTGGACGGGCTGAACACGCAGCTGGAGGACGCCAAGGAGGCGTTGCAGAACTACCGCGACGGCAAGGCGGCCAACACCGGTCTCAACGGCCTGTTCAACCGCATGTTCGGCCCCGGTGTCGACACCTCGGTCGACTTCGACCAGAAGATCGCCGAGGCCGAGGCGCTGGTGCGGCAGGCAGAGCACCAGCTGTCGTTCGCGAACGACCCCGACTACACGAACCGTTTCGGCAAGGCGGCGGACCTGCACCAGAAGATGCTGAAGCTGGAGCAGATCCGGGAGAACATCGAGCAGTCCACCGAACGCAGGCACGCGATCGAGGAACAGCTCCGCGAAGCCCAGGAACGCCGGGAGGCGTTGCAGCAGCAAATGAACCAGGACACCGCTGAGTCCGATGTGGACTCCATGTCCGCCGCGGACCCGGACGCCGACGCGCAGCCGGAAGGCCCCGAGCTCACCCTGCGGCAGGAGCACGCGGCGTTCAAGGCGTCGCTGTACGGCAAGTCCGCCGCCGAGCTCGGCGACCTCGCCGCGCAGTACGCCCACAACCCCGACCGCTCGTACGAGATCGACCAGATGACCCGCTACCAGGAGATCGCCCAGAAGCCGGGCGGCCTCCAGCAGCACCTGCGGGACCTGCAGAACGAGATCGGCGCGACCCGTCAGCAGGTCGGCGACCTCAAGCGCGTCAGCGACGTGCTGCCGGACGCCCTGAAGACCGAGCTCATGCGCACCGACCAGGCGCAGCGCGAGGCCGAGCAGCAGCGGCTCACGCAGCACCAGCGCCAGCTCGACAACGAGCTGCAGCAGTTGCAGTACGACCGCACGGACGCGCTCACGACCTACGCGCTGAACCTGCCCGCCGACCCGGACGCACCGGGCTGGCAGTCGGTGTCGCCGCAGGACGTCGAGCTCATCGAGAACCACGTCACCGACCTGATCCGCGACGCACGGGTCGGCGGCGTGCCGACCCCGGAGCTGGACCGGCTGTTCGACACGGTCAGGGACATCCGGATCAGCGACTCGGGACCGGTCCCCTCGAACGACCCGGCACCGGCGGACTCCGACGGTTCCAGCGACTCGGCGTCGGTCCAGTCGGACCCCGACGTCCAGGAACATGCGCAGGAACAGGCGCAGACCGCGGCGCAGGACCAGCCCGCGCCGGCGGCCGAGCCCCGTCCCGAGCCACAGCCGCAACCGCGGCCGTTCATGCAGGACCCGTCTGCCCGTCCCGCGCACCCGGACCTGGACCTCGTCGTCCCCGGCGGCTTCGGACCGGTCCAGGAGGGCACGCCGCGGCGGTCGTTCGAGGCGTCGCTGTACGGCCTGGACACCCCGGCGCTGCGCGACCTGCAGCAGACGTACGCCCGCGACGCGGACCGCTCGGCCGTGATCGCCGCCATGACCGACGTCTCCCGCAACGCCGCTCCTCCCGCGGTCTACGACCAGCGCACGAAGATCGCCAAGGAGGGCCTCGCCAAGGCCGAGGCCGCGCGCACCATGTGGAACGCCTCCGACCTGGTGCCCAACAGCCTCAAGACCCAGTCGATGCTGGACGAGCAGGCGGCTCGCCGGGAGAGCGCCGACCGGCAGGTCCAGTACTACCGGGGCCGGGTCCACCAGCTCACCGCCAACCGCACCGCCTCGCTCACCGCACACGCGCTACAGCTGCCCGCCGACCCGAACGCACCCGGCTGGCGCCAGTTCGGCAACGCCGACATCGCGGCCGTGCAGATCCACGTCGAGCAGCAGGTCCGCGACGCGCAGGCGGGCGGCCACCCCACCGGGCACCTCACGGACTTCCTCGACTTCACCCAGCAGCTGCGCGAGGAGCGCGCCCAGCAGGACACCCGGCCGGCCCCTTCGGCCGAGACCGACGCGCCGAAGATCAAGAGCGGTGGTGCCCCGCCGCCCATGACCCCGCCGACCGCGGAGTCGCACCAGGGCAAGGACGTCATCACCGACGAGTCGTGGCGGCACGACCCCGCGCGGACCGCCGACTGGTTCGCGCCCGCCAACCCGGCCGACCCGAGCACGTGGGCCGACCGCAGGGCCGACGCCCACGTGCGCACGGTCGACGTGGTGGTGCACGACGTCCGCACCGACAGCACGCCGGCGGACATCAAGTCCTACCAGGGCCTGATCAACTACGACCTGCGCCGCATCGAGACGAGCCCCGGCAACTTCGTGCAGGAGTACACCGTCAAGGTGCACGTCGACCCCGCCGCCGGTGTCACCCCGGACATGGTGGCGCAGGTCAAGGAGAACGCCGCCAACGGCGTCAACTCGGTGCTGAACCAGGGTTTCCGGCTGCCCAGCGGTGACCAGTTCCACCTGAACCTGGAGTTCACCGACAACAAGGCCGACGCGCACACCAGCGTCAAGGTCGACGCGAGCGTCGCGAACCCCGACCAGACGCACTGGGGCCCGGACACCAGTCCCGAGGTCCTGGCGCACGAGACGCTGCACTACCTCGGCGTTCCCGACGAGTACAGCGACTCCTCGCGGGTGTTCCAGCAGCACGACACGAACTCGGGCGTGCACGAGGACGACGGCGGCCTGATGGGCTCCGACGTCCACCTGCCGGACCCCGGGGTGCGGCCGCGCCACCTGTGGCTGGTCGAACGCACGGCCAACAGCCAGGTGATGGTGCCCGACACCACGCTGGAACCGGCCGGTCCCGCCACCGTGCCGCCGCCCGCGGGCTGGACCCCGCCGGGCACCGGCACGACCACCACCCCGGTACCTGAGGCTGCGCCGAACTCCGACGCCGACAGTCGTCCCATGCCGCCACGACCGACGCCCAACCCGGTCGTCCCGATGACCACGCTGGCCCCGCAGCCGGTGGGCCAGGTGCCCGGCACCAACCTGCCGTCCTTCTTCCAGGACAACAGGGCACTGGGTTCGATCACGCCGACCGGCGTGCGCGGTGCGGACGCGGTCGTCAACGAGATCCAGGGCATCAAGCCGGACGACGCCGCCCGGATCAAGGCCGCGCTGGAGACCGACTTCGAGTCGTTCCTCGGCGGTGGCCGCAACTTCCAGGTGAAGATCGGCGGCTCCTGGTTCGAGGCGAACGTCCGCGCCGAGATGCAGGCGGACACCGCCAAGGCCGCCACGGACACCCCCGACACCAAGGTCGACAAGAACTACCAGGCCGCCGCCTCGACCAGCACGACCAACACCATCGCCACCTCGAACGACGTCGGCGCCTCGGTCACGGCCGGCACCGCGATGGGCCCGTACGGCTCGCTGGGCGGCAAGGCCGCGCTGGCCACACCCGCGGTCTCGCAGGCGACCACGAACAGCATCACCGAGCAGCGCGCGATCAAGTCGGGTGAGGGCTCCAAGAAGCTCACCGTGCCGGTCTCGTTCGAGATCACGGTCACCGACGCGAGCGGCAACCCCAAGCAGTTCGCCACGCTGAGCACCGGCCCGGACGTGACGCTGCAGATCCCCGCGGACCTCAGCACGATCGTCGACTCGGGCAAGTCGTCCGCCGCGGTCACCCCGCCCGACGCGCAGTGGGGTGCGAAGGTCGAGAACGCGGTGCCGGAAGCCGTGGTGGTCGAGAACTCCGCGAAGGCGTTCGCCGACGTCGCCGCGAAGCTGCACCCGTCGATCACGAAGGTCGGCTCTCCCGGCCGGGAGGCGCTGCAGAACTTCCTCAGTCCCACCTCCATCCGCACGAACCTGCCCGCGATGCTCGGCGGGTTCGTCACCTCGCCGGACCTGGTCAGCCCGCACGCCAGCAAGGGCGCGGCGGTGCAGATGACCGCGACGCTCAAGGATGCGAAGCTGGTCGGCACGCACGACAGCGCGGCGCTGGACCTGAAGGACACCTCCGCCTGGGGCAGCAGTGTGTCCGCGTCCACCAAGACCGGGTTCGACGTGACCGCCGGTGTCGGCGGCAACATCGGCGTGCCCGGCCAGGTCGGCGGCACGGTCGGTGGCACCCTGACGTACTCCTCCCGCACCGCGGAGGGCGTGAACGCGGGGTCGAGCACCAGCCGCAAGACCGGTATCGGTGTGAAGAACGAAACCGGTCTGTACGAGGTCACCGCCGAGGTCGAGGTGCGCACGCCCGCGGGCGACAGCGTCAAGATCCCGGTCACCACGCACATGCGGATGGGCCTGCACGAGGCCGGTGCGGCCGGGCTGCCCACGCCGGACGGCACCCGCAACACCACGACCGACCCGGACACCGCCGGCACCAAGTTCCTGCCGCCCTACGTCGCCGACACGCTCGCCGCCGGCAACGCCAAGGTCGGCGAGTTCACCCCGGCCGCCAAGGTGCAGGGCCAGGTCGAGGGCGCGCTGCGGAACCTGCCCGGCTTCGAGAAGTTCCTGCCGCAGTGGAACAACCCGGACGCGAACCCGCGCAGCAGCAAGGGCCAGGGCTACGCCGACGTCGCCGAGCAGCTCGCGAACCAGCGCAAGCTGACCGCGAACCTGTCCCCCGCCGCGTTGAGGGCGAACATGGACAGCCTGCTCGGGCCGGGCGTCCAGGTGCAGCTCAAGAACTCCGGCAAGACGACGAACACCTACGTCAACGTCACGGTCAAGGCGAAGCTGACCAACCCGAAGCACCTCGGCCAGGCCGACGCGCGCCCGGTCAGCGACTCGACCACCACGGGTCCGAAGCTCGACGCGAACACCAGCACCACCAAGGGCTGGACCGGTGGCGTGCAGGGCAGGGTGACCATCCCGGTGAAGACGGGTGTGGCCTCGCTCAGCCCGTCGCCGCAGGTCGGTGCGTCGTACTCGCACTCGTGGACCGACAAGACCACGGCCGGTCCGGCGGTGTCCGGCACGTCGTCGAACCCCGGCAGCGCCGACGCGCAGGTTTTCCAGCAGGACGTGGAGTTCGAGGTGGAGATCACCTCGTTCACCCGGCCACGCGCCTGGGTGCGGAACATCGTGCCCGGTGCGCCCGGTTTCCACTCGCCGGAGCCGAAGACCGTGGCGAAGACCGGCGCCGGCCTGGAGAAGATCGACGGCAAGGTCAACCTGTGGGTGTCGGACTCCTCGACGCTGGCGAACGACCCCGGTGACGGCTTCAAGCCCGGCGACCCGGAACCCAAGCAGCTCAAGGACTCCCCGACGGTCAAGGACCTCCTCAACCCGAAGGGGGCCCGGCCCAAGTCGCCGGAGTTCCTCAACGTCGAGGCGGTCGCGAACACCACGGCGTTGCGCGACCAGGCGATCGACGCGCTCAACCGCGCCGCCGGTGGTGACTCGGCGCTGACCGTGCCCGGAACCGCCGCGCGCGCCCAGATCGACAAGATGTTCACCCCGGAGAACGTCAAGGCCAACCTGCAACGGCTCATCGAGACCGGCGTGCAGGAACAGGGCCTGAAGTACGACCGCCGGGTGACCGACCGCAGCGGTGCGATCGGCATGTCGGTGAAGCTGGGTGACGCGAAGCTGGTGTCCATTTCGGACACGACCGGCGCGGACAACTCGGTCAGCGGTGGGTACAAGGCCGGTGAGTCGTCCTCGACGAGCCGGTCGGTCGACCTCACCGCGGGCGTCAACGTCCCGGTGCGCCCGAACGTCACCCCGCCGCCGGCCGGTCAGCCGACCGCGCCCAGCGGTTCCGGCGGTGCCGCGGTGACCGGCAAGATCACGCCGTGGTCGGACACCAAGACCGAGTCGAACGAGATCGGCGGCAACGTCGACCGCGGCAAGACCACGCCCGGTGACGCGCGGACCGTGCTGGTGCAGATCGACGCCGAGTTCACGATCGTCGGCGAGAGCCGCGCCGGGAACTTCGTGCACGGCGGCACCCCGCACGCCGCGGGTGTCACGGTGACCATGCCGAAGTCGGTGTTCGTGCGGGTGACCGAGGACGTCGCTCGCGAGCTGGGTGCGTTGCCCACGGTCGCGCCGAACGTGCCGAAGCCGGACTTCCCCGAGCTGGCACCGCCGGCGGCGGTGGCCGCCCACGAGCCCGGCGCGTTGGGTCTGTCCAACGTGGAGTCGGTGCCCGACCTGTCGGGCGTGGTCAGCAACCTGACCACCGAGCTGTCGGCGAAGACGAAGAAGTTCGGCAGCGACTCGCTCATCCCGGACTCGGTGCTCAAGGACTCGATGAGCAACCTGCAGCGCATCGTCGACCTCAACTCGCCGACCAGCGTGAAGGCGATGATCGACAGCGCGCTGGACGGCGGGGTGCCGCTGCTGGTGCACCAGCCGGGCACGTTCGGCAAGGACTCCTACCAGGTCACGTTGCGCGCCAAGGCCGAGACGCCGCGGTTCGACACGCTCGTCAACGACGGCGTCGACATGACCCACAACGTCGGCGGCTCCCGCAAGGAGAGCGACGGACAGGGTCGCGGCACCGGCTGGGGTGTCGGTGTGCGGGCGCCGGGCCTGGCCTCGCCGGGCAGCGCGAACCCGAAGGTGTCCGGCACCGCGGGTGTCAGCGTGGGCGCCAACATCGGTGGCAGCACGAGCAGTTCGGTGACGAACTCCGTCAGCGAGTCGTTCAGCCACTCGCGCACGGCGAGCGGACCGGCGGCGCGCTACACCGTGCCGGTCGAGTTCGAGCTCGTGGTGGAGAAGGGCTCGAAGGTCGTCGCCGAGGCCAAGAGCGGCACGCAGGAGATGGTGGTCCGCACGCACGCGGACAACCAGAAGATCGCGGGCGGACCGGCACCGCAGGCGTACATGTCCGCGGCGAGCAGGCGTGGCAGCGAGTTCGGCACGCCGGACGCGACGTTCGCGTTCCAGCAGGACTCCCGTGCCACCCAGCTGCCGCCGACCGCGTCGGTGGAGAACCTGCGCGGTGCCAAGGACCTGCGCGAGGCCGCGGTGAAGGCGTTGACCGAGGCCGGTGCCGGCAAGGGCCTGACCGGCAAGGGCACCGGCGCGTTGAACAGCCTGCTGTCGACGCTGAGCCCGGAGAACTTGCAGCCGCACCTGCCGTCGATGCTGTCCGGGCCGCTCACCGTGCCCGGCCTGCACGAGGCGGCGCTGACGTTCGGGCAGGACGCCGACGTCAAGGTCTACGCGAAGCTGGTGAACCCGCGGCTGGACGCGCTCAGCGACGGCGTGAAGATCGACAACCCGCTCACCACGAGGACGTCCGAGACCTCCAGCGAGGCCAAGGTCTCCGAGACCGCCGACGTGTCGGTCGGTCTCGCGCAGGGCAGCGCGGCCATCAAACAGGGCGCTCCCGGTGACACCGTCAACGTCGGCACCGGCGGTGTCGAGGCCCGGCACGCGGGTGAGGACTCGGCCGCGGTGTCCGGTGGTCCGGCGCAGGCGCAGGGCGGCAACCTGAAGCCGGCCGAGGCCTCGCGCAGCGGGCTCGTGCAGTTCGACGTCGAGTACCGCGTGGTGGCGACGATCGGCGGCAAGACCGGTGTCGTCGACCTGACGGTGCCCGGTTCGGCGGGCGTGCGGCTGCCGGCCGTGGAAGCCGAGACGCTGCTCCGCCACGAGTTCGGCGACTCGCTGAAGGACGCGCAGACCGAGGTCAAGACGGCGGCCGACGACTGGCGCACCGCCGAGAAGGAGGTCGAGTCCGCCCGGCACGAGGCCCAGGACGCGATCAACTCCTCGGCCGCCGTGCTCGCCCGCACCGACCAGCCCCTGGGCGCCGCCGCGACGGCTCTGAACACCGCGATCGAAGCGCACGTCAACGCCCAGTCCCAGGCCCAGGTGCTGGAGATGACCTACAACGGCGCGGTGGCCGACGTGGCCGCAACCCGTTCGACGATCCAGGAGCTCACCCCGCAGATCTCGTCGCTCAGCCTGGAGGCGCTGGCCACCAAGGACGCACTGGACGACGCCCAGCTCGCCGGCGCACCACAGCCCGAGCTGGACCGCCTGGCCGCCGAGGCCAACGCGGCGCACAACGCGCTCACGGCGGCGCAGCAACAGCTTTCGGACGCACACACCCGCCTCGACGTGCAGCGCGGGGCAGCTGTCTCGGCCCGCGCCGACGTGCAGGCCCACCAGCAGGTCGTGGCCGACGCCGCAGCCGCGCGTGCCGTGGCCGAGGAGGCGCACCGGGAGCTGGCGGACGAGCGGGCCGCGGCCGAGCAGAAGATCAAGGACGCGGAGACCAAGCTCGACGAGGCCCGCCGTGCGGCGGACGCCAAGCAGCAGCAGTGGTGGGACGCGAAGGCGAAGGTGGACCGGGAGGTCGACGCGTTCAACACGGCAGCCGCCGCGCAAACGCCACCGGCACCGCCTGCACCACCGGCACCGCCAACCGCGCCGCAACGCTGCCCGCCTCGTCGGCAACGCCGCCCGCCTCGTCGGCAACGCCGCCCGCCTCGTCGGCAACGCCGCCCGCCCGCCCACGGCGCCGCCCGCCGCGCCGTGACGCCGGTGTCGGCTCGACCCGAGTCGAGTGCTGCTGGGTCAAGCCGTGCAGTGCCCGAACCGAGCGCGGACACCCACCGGTCCCGCCCGGCACCTGTCGCACCGCCGTCGGCGCCGGCCGACACCTCGGCAGCCGCGTCCCCGGCCGCGACGGCTCCCGACACGATCGCTCCGGACACGACACCGGCCGACGCCGACGTGCCGCCGACCGACCCGCAGACCGTCGTCAACGACCAGCTCGCAGCCCTGACCGCGGACGCGATGGCCACCGCACCCCAGGCCGCCCAGGACGTGCGGAACTCACTCGTGTCCAACCCGGACACCTTCCTGCACGCCGACTCCGGTCTGAAGCTGCTGCAGGCCTCCGTCGTCCTCGACCAGCGCACCGACCAGGTCGCGGCGCTGATCGACCAGCACGGCCTGGAAGCCGTCGCGAAGGCGTTCAACACCGAGTTCGGCCGCCCGATCATCGAGACCCAGCAGTTCCAGGACTTCCCGGCCCTCGACACCGACACCCGCCGGGCAGCCTTCGACAACTGGGCCCACGGACTCTGGGGCACCATCAACGGTCTCGGCTCCGACGCCGACACCACCGCCTCCGAGTTCTTCAACCACGACAAGGGCTACAACCGAGCCACCAACTTCGCCCAGCAGGCCGCCGATCAGGCGCTCCTCGGCAACCCGGAGCTCAGCCAGGCCGTCGCGGACCGCCCCTACACCGGCGGCGACCGTTCAGAGTGGGTCTACCGGGTCTTCAGCGACGCCGGCCTGATCAACGGCGACGGCTCGGACAAGGCGTCCGACTTCACCGCCCTGGTCGACGAGCACCGCGACACGCTCCAGGGCGGCCTCGGCCGTCCGATCACGCCGGACATGACGACCGAGCTGCGCGCCAGCCTCGTCGAGATGTACCTGCTCGACAACGACCTGGAAGCCGACACGGACGCCACGACCGCTCAGCCGAGCACGAGCACCACCACGTGGACGCCTCCGTCGGCCCCGCCGCCCACCGAGCAGAACACCCCCGCCGAGGCGAGCACCGCGGACCGGGACACCGGCACCACGGACGTCGACGACCCCGACGCGCACGACCCCGACGCGGACGTCACCACCGAGGCCGACACCCAGCTCGCCGCCCTCACCGCCGACGCCATGTCGACCGCCCCGTCGCTGATCCGCAGCGTCCAGGCCTCGCTCGAGAACAACCCCGGCAAGTTCGTGCACGCCGAGGCCGGCCTGCACCTCCTGCGCGCCTCGACCGTCCTGCACACCCGCACCAACGCCGTCGCCGCGATGATCGAGCAGCACGGCCTGGAGGCGGTCACCAAGGCGTTCAACAAGGCGTTCGAACGACCGGTCATCGAGACCGAGCAGATCGAGTCGTTCGACACCGGTGGCCGCCCGGCGTTCGACAACTGGGCGATGGGGCTGTGGGGCACGATCGTGCACCTGCCGTTCCACCTGCAGGGCGCCGACTACCTCGCGTCGGAGTTCTTCAACCACGACAAGGGCTTCAACCGCGCGACGAACTTCGTGCAGAAGGTCGCGCAGAAGGAGCTGTTCGGCGGGCCCGACATCGCCGACGACGTGCGCGACAACCCCTACGCCGGCACCAGCACCGCCGACCAGGCGGCGTGGGTGTACCAGCGGCTCAGCACGACCGGCCTGATCCAGGGCGACGGCACCGACACCGCGAGCGGGTTCACCGCGCAGGTCACCGAGAACAGCGCGGTGCTGCAACAGGGTCTCGGCGTGGAGGTCACGCCGCGGCTCACCGCGCAGCTCCGCCAGCAGCTCGTCGACATGATGCTGCTGGAGAACGACATCCCCACCCCGCCGTCGGCACCGGCGACCGAGGTGGACACGCAGCTGGCCGCGCTCACCACCGACGCGATGGCGAACGCCACCCCGTTGATGCGCGAGGTCGAGGCCGCGCTGCGGGACAACCCCGGCAGGTTCGTCCACGCCCAGGCGGGCACGCACCTGCTGCACGCGTCCGTCGTGCTGCACACACGCGGCAACGAGATCGCCGCGTTGGTCGACCAGCACGGCCTGGAGGCGGTCACCAAGGCGTTCAACCAGAGGTTCGAGCGCCCGGTGATCGAGACCGAGCAGATCGAGTCCTTCGCCACCGGCGGGCGGCCCGCGTTCACCAGCTGGTCGCAGAACCTCTGGGCGACGATCGAGAACCTGCCGGCCGACAAGCGGACGCCGGACCACGTCGCCGCCGAGTTCTTCAACCACGACAAGGGCTACAACCGCGCGACCAACTTCGCGCAGAAGGAGGCCGAGAAGGCGGTCCTCGGCAGCCCGGAGCTCGCCCAGGGCGTCGCCGAGCACCCCTACACCGGCAGCACGACCGCCGACCAGGCCGCCTGGGTGTTCCAGCGGCTCGACGAGGCCGACGTGCTCCGGGGTGACGGCACCGACACGGCGACCGAGTTCACCGCCAAGGTCGAGCAGCACGCGGCCGAGCTGAACGTCGACCCGCGGGTGATCCCCGGTCTGCGGCACGAGCTGGTCGAGATGTTCCTGCTGGACAACGACATGCCGAACCCCTCGGCGCCGCCCCAGCAGCAGTGGACGCCCGGCCTGCCGCCCGCGGACAACCCGAACCCGTTGCACAGCACCGAGGCCAGCGCGCCGTGGTTCGACCCTCGGCAGCCGGTGTCCTCCCAGGACATCGCGGACGCCCGAGCCACCACCCCGGCCACCAGCTGGGTGCGCGGCGAGGACGGCGGCGTCATGAACACGACGACGGTCGGCCCCGACGGCATCAAGATGCAGGCGTGGCGCAGCCCGATCGCCTACGACAACCGCGTGATGAACGTCAACGGCGTCGACGTCCGCGACTTCACCGTGCGGCTGCACCTGGAGAACGGCACACCGGAGGTCCAGGAACGCACCCGCCAGGGCGTGGAGGAGCTCTACAACCAGGGCTACCGGCTTCCGAGCGGTGAGCAGTTCCACGTGACCGTCGAGTTCACCGACAACCCGAACGACGCGCACGCGACCGTCGAGGTGTCGGCGGCCGGTGGCCGGGCCAACCAGCTCGTCTGGCCGGCGGACACCGACCCGCGCCGGCTCGCGCACGAGGTCGGGCACTTCCTCGGCCTGCGCGACGAGTACTTCGAGCCCGGTGCGGTGAAGCCGATCTTCCAGCACCAGGACGGCAGGGGCAGGGTCGTGGGCGACGACTCCCCCATGACCGCGGGCATCGACGCGGCCGACGCGCACCTCAAGCCGCGGCACCTGCAGCTCGTCGAGGACCGGATGAAGGCGCTGGCGTCGGTCACCAAGCCGACGACCGAGCACGACCAGGGCGGCGCGCAGGCACCGGACATGCCGCCGAAGCGCCGCCGTGACGCGGAGCCCGGTTCGTCGAGCAAGCGCGTGCGCAACGACGGCCACGTGTACGACGACTCGCAGGTCCCGCAGCTGGTCGAGGCGATGGAAGACGTCGCCGTGGCCGAGCAGGACGTGCAGATGGCGGACCCGGAGCCCGCGCAGGTCACGCTGGACAACGCGCACGGCGTGCAGAACGCGGCGTTCGAGAACCTGGCCAACGGGCAGACGCTCACCCCGATCACGGCGGCCAACTACCTCGACCGCACCCGTCAAGGCATCGAGGACGGGCAGCCGCCGTCGTTCGTGGTCAGCATGATCGTCCGGGCGAGTGACCTCGGCGACCTGGACAACGTGATCAACAGCGTCATGAACGGCGCCGGCGACGCGAATGTGGCGTTCGTGCTCGGCGTGAACGCGGGCACGCAGGCCGAGATCGACGCCGCGATGGCGACGGCCCAGGCCACGATCGACAACCGGCAGGAGCCCATCGCACTGGCGAGCGTCGTGCACGGCCGCAGTGGCTTCAAGTACGGCGAGACGCGCAACAGCACGTTGAACTCCAACGCGCACAAGTTCGCCGTGCATGCGTTGGCGGCCAACGGAACGCATCCGTACGTGTCCGTGATGGACTTCGACGACAGCAGCCGGATCACGCGCTCGGGCGAGCACGCCTTCGCGCACGTGCGGAACCTGATGGCCGGTGACCCGGAGATCCGCGAGGACGTGCCGCAACCGTCGCGGCCGCTGCTGGTCGGTGGCGGCTACCGCCTCACCGAGACGCAGGCGAAGCTCAAGCAGGACACCATCAACCGGATCGACAACGACACCAGCCTGAGCCAGGAGACGCGGGACGCGTACGTCGCACGGGTAACCGACGAGTTCATCGCCGGTGTCGTGCACGACATCGACGCGGACATGCGCGCCCGGCGCAACCAGGCGGCGATCCACCCGTTGCTGCCCTACACGCCGGAACCGAACCTCTTCTTCGACGCGCTGGTCCCGCTGGCCGACCCCGAGGTGAAGTTTGGTGACGGCGGCGCGGAGTTCGGCAAGCTCGGCAAGAAGCTGAACGAGTTCTACGCGAACGAGATCGCGCAGCTGCACGACTCGCACGATCCGAAGCAGCACGCGGCGGACGTGCAGCGGGTCAAGGTGGACGTGCAGAACAACCGGCACCCGGTGCGCGGTGAGGGCTTCGTCGCGGACTTCGTCGACGGCGACACCGGAACCGACGTGTCGCGGATGGCGTACGGCAAGATCAAGGAAGGCAACATCTCGCAGTCCCACACGATCCTGTCGACCGTGCCGGACCGCCTCTACCTCGACAAGGCCGCGAAGAAGGGCACCTCGCCCGCGGACGTGCGCGCCGAGCTGAACAACCCGGACGCCGCCTACGCGTTCACCGAGCCGCTGCGCGAACCGAGGGGCGCGGAGACGAAGAACTCCGGCTGGCAGCCGGGCAAGCCGATGGACGGCAACCTCGGCGGGTTGCAGCGCAACAAGCTCAACGCGGCGGTCTCCGCGCCGATGCCGGCCCCGTTCACGCACGCGCCGTCCGACCAGCCGCCGGTGCGGCCCGCCGGCAAGCCGGAGCACCCGCGCCCAGCCGCAGCAGCCGAAGCCGGTGCCGTTGTCGGCGGGCCTGCAGCACCACGAGCGGCAGCTCGCGGCCCACGGGCTGGCGGCGTCGGACCACGTCACCGACACGTCACGGCACCTGCGGCACCTGTCGCAGGACGTGCTCAACCGGCCGACCCCGCCGCCCACCACCGTGGACGGCCTGTACTCGGCGGTCGCGCAGGTCGTGAACACGCCGGCGGTGGCGCTGCGGGCCCAGGTCATCACCAGCGCGGCGGCGAGCCCGGACCTGACGGCGGCGGTGGCGAACCACACCGTCGACCACCCGATGCACCCCGGCCACCTCTACGGCGCGCTGGTGGAGAACATCAACTGGCGGGTGCACCAGGACGCGGCCGAGAACAACGGCGCCGCCAACGCCCGCAACCTGCTCGGCCGGATGATCGCGACGCAGCTGAACGCGAACGTGCAGATCCACCGGCAGGGCCTGCCGACGGTGCCGCTCGAGCCGTTCGGCGGCACGGCACCGCACGACATCCACGTGCTGGAAGTCGTCCTGCCGAATGGTCAGGTGACCTACCGGCGGCTCTGAGAATGCTTTAGCTTGTGTTGCGTGGACGAGTTCGCGGTAGCGCTCCGGACAGCGATCACAAATCGTGGTCTCGGTCTGGAGCGCCTCCGTGAACACCTTTCCCAGCACGGCGTCTCCGTTTCGCTCGCCACGCTGAGCTATTGGCAGTCCGGCCGCAGCAAGCCGGGCCGCAAGGCGTCGCTGCAAGCCGTCGTCCACTTGGAACACATCCTGCACCTCCCGCCCGGTCACCTGTCCGAGCTGCTCGGCCCACCCCGCCCGCGCGGCCGCTGGCTGCGCAGGGCTCCCGCGCCCATGTCGGCGTTCTGGCCGGACCCCTCGCACGTCGAGCTCGCGCTGGACGACATGGAGACCCGCTGGGACGACCAGCTGGTGCGGGTGAGCCAGCACGACTTCGTCACCGTGGGCGCCGACCGCACCGAACGCAGCTTCCGCTCCCGGCAGGTGCTGTCGGCGTCGATGAACGGCCCGGACCGGTGGGTCGTGATCATGCACATCGACGACCACGAACGACCGTTGCCGCTGGTCAACGCCTTGAAGCACTGCACGGTCGGTCGCGAGGTGCGCGACGAGGCCCAGGGGTTCGTGGTCGCGGAGCTGCTGTTCGACCGGGTGCTGCGCAAGGGCGAGAGCATCGTGATCGAGCACGAGCTGGTCAACCAGGCGCCGTACCCGCTCGCGACGAACTACGAGCGCAAGTTCCGGCTGCCGACGCGGGAGTACGTGCTGGAGGTGACGTTCGAGGGCGCGCCGCCGTCGTCCGTGACGCAGCTGGCCGACGGTTCCGCGGTCGCTCCGGAACGGACGCTGCTGGACGTGACGCTCGACGTCACGCCGGGTGTGCGTGGTTTCGAGTGGACCTGGTGAAGGCCGGAACTTAAAAGTTACGCATTAACGAAATGCTCATGAGCGTTTTACATTCGGGCCACCCTGCAACCAAGGAGGTCCTTCGCCATGAGGAAGGCTCTTGCCGTTTTCTGCGGCACCGCGGCGGTTTTCTCGGTGCTGACCGCACCGGCCGCCGCGTCCGATCCCGTCGCCGACGCGCTGGCCCGTGACCTCGGGATCAGCGCGTCCGACGCCCGCACCCGGCTGGTGCACCAGGACCGCGCGCACGCCGTCAGCGCCGCGCTGCACGTGGCGGACGCCGGGCGTTGGTTCGAGTCCGGGAAGTTGACCGTGGCGGTGCTGAACGCCGCCGATGCCCAGGTCGTCTCGCGTGCCGGTGCGGTGCCGCGGCTGGTGTCGCGATCCGCCGCGTCGCTCGCCCAGCTCGTCGAACGGGTCAAGTCGAGCGGGCACCCGTTCCGCAGCGTCGGCGTGGACGTGCGGTCGAACGACGTCGTGGTCACCACGCTGGGCGACTTCCCCGCGATGGAGGGCGTCCGGGTCGTCCGGGTGTCCCAGCCGTTCGTGCAACAGGCCGGGGAGGTCAACGCCGGCGACCCGTGGTGGCCGGGCTCGGAGTCGAACTGCTCGGTCGGGTTCGCGGCGACGGACTCCGGCGGCGGCAAGCACTTCGTCACCGCCGGGCACTGCACGAACGACGCGAACCAGGCAGCGTACGGAGAGTCCGGGCAGCGCAACCGGCTCGGCACGTCGAACGCCGGCGGCTCGCGCAGCGTGAACGCCCGCGAGGGCGACATGGGCGTGGTCGCGGTGACCGAGGCCGGCTGGACGCTCTCACCGGTGGTGAACACGTGGGGCTCGCCCGCGCTGACCGTGAGCGGCTCGAAGGAAGCGCTGGTCGGTGAGGCGGTGTGCCACACCGGCAACACGGCGCCGAAGTTCGAGTGCGGCACGGTCAACTCGGTGAACCAGACCGTGGACTACGGCAGCGTGGTGATCGACGGGCTGACGCTGACCACGGCGTGCTCGCAGGGCGGTGACTCCGGTGGTGCGTGGCTGTCGGGTTCGTCCGCCGTCGGCCTGCACTCCGGTGGCCAGTCGTCGTGCTCGCCGGGGTCCTCCGGCGACAACTCGATCTTCCAGCCGGTGAACGAGGCGCTGGCGCGATGGGGGTTGAGCCTGGTCGTCGGCGGTGGTGGTGGTGACGCGGAACCGCCTTCGGCGCCTTCCGGGCTGCGGTCGGCCGGTGTCACGTCGTCCTCGGTGTCGCTCGCATGGGACGCGGCCTCGGACAACGTCGCGGTGACCGGGTACGACGTCTACAACGGACAGACGCTGGCCACGTCGGTCGCCTCGACCTCGGCGACGGTCTCGGGCTTGGCCGCGGACACCGCGTACACGTTCACGGTGGTGGCACGGGACGCGGCCGGGAACGTCTCGAAACGCTCGGACGCGCTCTCGGTGCGGACGTCGCCGGGGTCTGGCCGGACGTTCAGCAGTGACGCGGACTTCCCGTTGCGGGACTTCCAGGTCGCTGTGAGTCCGGTGACGTCCTCGGCGGCCGGTTCCGCGGCTGCGTCGGTGTCGGTGCGGGTCGACGCGACGCATTCGTGCTCGCAGGACCTGAACATCACGCTGGTCGCGCCGAGCGGGCGGTCGTACCCCTTGCAGCGGTACGGCGGGTACCCGTGCACTCCGTTCCAGCCCAAGGCCTTCACCGTCCGGCCGGCTTCCGGCGAACGGGCGGCGGGCACGTGGACGTTGCGGGTCGGCGACAACGGGCCGCAGGACGTGGGCCTGCTGAGCGGCTGGTCGATCACGCTGTAGCCGCGCGAGAGCGGGTGCCCCTGTACGCCTGGGAACACCCGCTCTCGGGTCTGCTGTGGACCGTCAGCCGATCTTCTCGATGACCGCCCGGCGGATCAGGAACTTGCCGGGCTCGCGCACCTGCTCGAACGCCGCGTTGTTCAGCAGCACGCAGCTGCCGGACACCGACGCGACCTTCACGGTGGTGGACTTGTTGTTGTCCAGGTTCGTCACCTTGAGCGTGGTGCCGATCGGGAAGTCACCACTCGACGCGGCGGGCGCACCGCCCTCACCGGACAGGGTCACCGTCGAGCCGTTGCACACCTGCTGGCCGGACGCGCCGCCGTTGTTGCCCTGGTTGGCGTCGGGCTGCTGCGGTGCGGGCGGGGCCGTGGTCTGGTTGTTGCCCTGGTTGCCGCCGTTGTCGCCCTGGTTCGCGTTGCCGGCGCCGCCGTCACCCGCGCAGCCCGCCGCCTTGCGCCGCTGCTGGATGAGGTCGACCACGGCCTCCCGGTTCGCGATCCGCGCCTCGGACTGCGCGTCCGGGTTCGCCTTCTGGCCGGCGATGAAGGTCAGGTTGTTCTGCAACGCCTTGTCCAGCCCACCGCAGTCCTCACCGGACGTCGCGGCCTGACCGGCTTCCGGCTTAGCCTGCACGTCGTTCCCGCACCCGGCGGCCGCACGCCGCTGGTTGATCAGGTTCACCACGGCCTGCCGGTTCGCGATCCGGGCGTCGGACTGCGCGTCCGGGTTGGCCTGCTGCCCGGCGATGAAGGTCAGGTTGTTCTGCAGGGCCTGGTCGAGCCCGCCGCAGTCCTCAGCCGCGTTCGAGTCCGTGCCGCTGAAGGCGAAGATGCCACCGGCGACAGCGGCGATCGCGAGCATGGCGCCCGCGCCGATCATGGCGGGCTTGCGGTGTCGAGCGCCCATTCGAATCTCCTCGGGGGTTATCGGTGTTGTACCGATTACTACGGGGAGGTCACGGGACGGGTTCAAAGCGGTTTAGACCAAAATTGCTTAAACATATTTAAGGTTGAGGGCTGGCGAACTGCCGCAGTCGTGGCGGCTTGGGTGTAGAGCTGGGCGCGCAGCAGGCCGATCGCCTTGGCACCGGGGTTGAACAGGCACTGGCCGAAACGTAAAAGCGACTCGGCCGATCCATACCAGGATATCGCCCGCACTCGAAGTCAAGCCTCAATCGCGATGCCGGTGGGTTCAAACGCTACCCGTCGATTGAGGAAGAAACGCCTCCCCTTCGGCTCGATGGAAAGACGCTCGCCTTCCGCTCGGGATCGACCGCGCCCCGGCCTCACGCCTCGACGACCTCTTTGAGCCGCCTCAGCGTCACCTCGATGTTCCGCTGGTTCGTCACCGCCCGGTCCCGCACCCCGGTCGCCAGCATCGTGATCGGCTTGTACCACCCCGGCCGCCGGTCCCACGTCGACTCCGTGACCCGGCATCCGCCGTCAACAGGCTCGATGTCGTACTGCCACCGCGACACGGCGAGTCCCAGCGACCGCACCTCGAACGCGAACCGCGAGACCGAACAGTCCGTCACCGTGGCCTCGGTCGGCCACACCCGCCACCCGCGCCGGTTCACCCCGCGAAACCGCGCCCCGGCCTGAGGTCCAGCCGCGTTCAGCCACCGGCCGCCCGAGTACTCCTCCGCCACCCCGCTCAGCCCTCGCAGATCACTCACCAGCGTGAACACCCGCTCAGGCGAGGCGGCGACATCGATGTGCGCGGTGGCGTCAGGCGTCATGAACCAGGAACTTACTACGAGTAGATTCAGTGCGACAGGTACTGCCTCGCGGTCAGAGCGTCAGGTCCTGGGCACGCCGGAGCTCTCGAACCGGCACACCACGAAGAAACGCGTGGATGTCCTCGACCGCTTCGGTGAAGTACGTCCGGTAGTTGGCCTCGGTGACGTAGCCGAGGTGCGGGGTGGCGAGGACGTTCGGGAACGTGCGCAGCTCGTCGGCCAGCGGCAGCGGTTCCACCTCGAACACGTCCAGCCCGGCGCCGGCGATCCGCTTGTCGCGCAGCACGTCGAGCAGGGCGTCCGGGTCCACGATCGCGGCGCGGGAGGTGTTGACCAGGAACGCGGTCGGCTTGAGTCGGGCGAGGGCTTGCGCGTCGACCAGGCCGCGGCTGCGGTCGCCGAGCACCAGGTGGATGGAGGCGAAGTCGGACTGCTCGAACAGCGAGTGCAGACCGGACGCGAGACGGACGCCCTCGGGTTCGGTGCGGTCGGCGGTCAGGTTCGGGCTCCACGCGACGACGTCCATGCCGAACGCCCGGCCGATCCGGCCGACGGCCCTGCCGAGGTTGCCGAAGCCGAGCAGGCCCAGCGTGCGGCCCGCGAGGTCGACGCCGACGGTGCTCTGCCACGGACCGCCGGCGTGGAAGGCGGCGTTCTCCACCGCGATGTGCCGGGCGAGGCCGAGGATCAACGCCCAGGTCAGCTCGGTCGGCGGGGTCTTGGCGCTGCCGGTGCCGCAGACCGTGACGCCGTGGTCCGCGGCTGCCGCCAGGTCGATCGAGGCGTTGCGCATGCCGCTGGTGACCAGCAGCCTGAGGTGCGGCAGGCGGGAGAACAGCTCGGCGGTGAACGGCGTGCGTTCGCGCATGACCACCACGCACTCGGCGTCCTGGAGAGCCGGCGCGGGGTCGTCGAGGTGCTCGCGGAGCACGGTGACGTCGAGGCCCGACCAGTCCGCGGTGGACAGCGCCACGCCCTGGTAGTCGTCCAGCACCACGCACTTCATCGGCCGATCATGTCAGAGTGGGCACTTCCAGCTGGCCCAGGCGCAGATCTCGACGGGACCGGAACTCCCGTGATCAGCAGTTCGGGCGTGTGCCCCGACCGGCGAACCGGTCGCCGAGCCAGTTCATCGCGTTCGTGCCCCACGCGCTGACCGCCGTGATGTGCCCGGCGAGCGGCAGCGGCGTCCACTGCACGTCCGCGCCGAGCGAGCACCACTGCGACCGCAGCTTCTGCCCGACGCTGAACGGGATCAGCTCGTCGAGCGTGCCGTGGTAGAGGTAAACGGGCGCGGCGGGCTTGACCGAGCCGAGCGTGTTCTCCTTCAACCTCTTCTGCCACAACGGGTCCTGGATGACGTCCGGCCGGGTGGTCAGCGCGTTGAGCCGGGTGAACGGCGCGACGAGGGCGATTTCCGCGACGCACGAGTCGCGCACCTGGTCGACCACCTGCTTGCCGCGCGCGTTGAGCACGTCGTCGAGCGGCAGTTCTTGGTAAGCCGCGGCATATCCAGCCGCCGCCGCGAACACCAGTCCCGACCCGGCGTTGCCGTCGTTGAACTTCGCCACCGCGCTGAGGTCGGCCGGCACCCCACCCGCCGCGACACCGACGACGTTCACGTCCGGCGCGTAGTCCTTCCACTGCTCGGCGGCCGCCGACGCGGCTTGTCCCCCTTGTGAGTAGCCGAAAACGCCGACCGGTGCTTCTGCGCTCAGCCCTGGGATGTTGGTTGCCGCTCGTGCGACGTCGAGCAGAGCGCGCCCCTCGGACCGTGCGACCGCATAGGTGTGATCTCCAGGCGTGCCAAGGCCTTCGTAGTCGGTGACCGCCACCGCCCACCCCTGGAACATCGCCTGGGCCAGGAACGCGATCTCCACCTCGGTGCCGTTCTGCAGCTGCCGCGACGGCGCACACCGGTCGGCCATGCCCTGCGTGCCCATGGCGTAGGCGACGATCGGTCGCGGCCCGTTCGTCCACGGCAACGGTGACACGAGCACCATGCCGGACACGACGGTGCTCGTGCCGGTCGCGGAGGTAGAGCGGTAGCGGATGTCGTAGGCCTGCACGGGGGCGGGCAGGAGCTTGAGCGGCTCCGGGTGCCAGGCCACCTCCCGGCTGCTGACCAGGTCGCCCGGCGCGGCCGCGTGCGCGGGCGTGACCAGGGCGGCGAACAGGAGAACGGCGGCGAGCACGGTGCGGAGCTGCATCGGTGGACCCCTTTGTGGTAACCGGCGTTACCGCAATGTAGAGCCGAACGTCGTAATGTGGCAATAGCGGTTTTCACTTTATGGATTCACGCCAGCCCCTGGGCGAAGGTGAACACCCGGTCCGGGTCGCACTTCCGCGCACCTCCCGCAACCGCGGCAACGAAGCCCCGTAGTACGTGGGCGCCCAGTCCGGCATCTGCGGGTCGGTGATCGGGCCATTCAGCATCCGCAAGGTCGCGACGTCGCTGCCGCCGCCTCTGTTCCAGTTCGGGCGGCACGAACCGTCGGCGATGCGGCACCGGGTGAACCGTTCCACCGCGGCGAGAAGGTCTGCTCGGTCTCGCGGCGGGTCCGGTGCCGCGCCCTGCCAGTCCGGTCAAACGCTCAGCAACGAGGCCAGCGCCGCCGAGGGGAAGGTCAGCGAGAACGTGGTCAGGTTGCGTGCGGGTTCGGTGCGGAAGACGAACGACGTGACGATGCCGAAGTCGCCGCCGCGGACCGGTCCGGTTTCCGGCTACGGGTTCACAGCCAGGAACAGGAACGCCGCCAGCAGCACCAGGTGGACACCGCCCTGCAGCCGGGTCGCGCGGCCCGGCACCACGGTCAGGACGCTGACCAGGACCGTGAGCAGCAGCAGGATCATCTGCGTCGAGCCGAGCCCCAGCAGCAACGGGCCCTCGAGCCACACCGTCGCCAGCGCGATCGTCGGGATCGTCAGGCCGATGCTCGCGATCGCCGAGCCGTAGCCGAGGTTGAGGCTGGTCTGGATGCGGTCGCGCAACGCGGCGCGCGCGGCGGCGATGGTCTCGGGCAGCAGCACCAGCAGTGCGATGACGACGCCGACGAACGACTGCGGGAACCCGGCCGCCCGCACGCCGGCTTCGATCGCGGGCGACTCGATCTTCGCGAGACCGACGACGACGACCAACGCGACGAGCAGCAGGCCCAGCGACACCAAGGCGGCCTTGGCGGACGGTGCCTCGGCGTGCTCGTCGGCCTCGATCACGCCGTCCTCGTCGACCGGCAGGAAGAAGTCGCGGTGCCGGACGGTCTGGGTGAAGACGAACATCCCGTAGAGCGCCAGGGAGGCCAAGGCGGCGAACGCGAGCTGCGGGCCGGAGAACTCAGGACCCGGTGTGGTGGTCGTGAACGTCGGCAGCACGAGCGTGAGCGTGGCGAGGGTGATCACGGTGGCGAGCGCGCCGCCGCTGCCCTCGGCGTTGAAGAGCGTGGTGCCGTGCTTGAGCGCGCCGAGCAGCAACGCGATGCCGACGATGCCGTTCGTGGTGATCATGACCGCGGCGAACACCGTGTCACGCGCGAGCGACGCGGCTTCCGGGCCGCCGGACACCATCAGCGTGACGATCAGGGCCACCTCGATGATCGTCACCGTGACCGCGAGGACCAGCGACCCGAACGGCTCCCCCACCCGCAACGCGACGACCTCGGCGTGGTGCACGGCGGCGAGCACGGTCACGGCGAGCACAACAGCGACGAGCGCGACGAACACGGGTCCGAGCTCACGTCCCCAGGTGACGGCGAGCAGGAGCACACCGAGGGCAGGGGCGATGGTCGTCCAGGAGAGCAGGGGGAAGCGGGAGGTGGCGGCCATGATCACACCCTCGCACAGGGTCCTGACCAGCCGCCATCCGAACTGACCCCCATTCAGGACAGCCGAAAATGTGGAGCAGGACGCCCCTGCCGCGTCCCGCTCCACATTTTCAGTCGGTGCCTCAGAAATCGAACAAGGCACCCGTGTGCGCCAGCATGACGCACGAGTTCGGGAAGGTGCGGACCTCGGCGACGGGCTCGCCGCGCCAGAATCCGAACATCGACACCTCGACCGGTGCGTAGATGAACGTGCACGCCCGGTCGTCCGCGGCCATGGCGTCGAGATCGGCGCTGGTGGCGGCCAGCGACGCGCAAGCCTGTGCCCTGCGCGGGTGGTTGTCAGTCCTTCCGCAGGTCAGGACGGTGGCCTTGTAGGCGTTGTCCTCCACGTCGGAGTACTGGACCTCAAGCAGCAGAGCGGTGTTGTGATCACGCGGCGCCGCCTGGGCGGTACCGGAGACCAGGAAGAGCGATACGAACAGCGCGGCGAACGCGAGAATACGCGCGGACATCGAAAGGGGTCCTCCTGAGACCTTCTGCAAAAACCGGGCCGGTTCTCGGCCGCCGCAAATGTTGCCACCTGGATTCGTCACCGGGAAAGGGGCCAGGAACCGTTCACCGATCACATTTCGACGTTGCGCCAAAAGTGTCGCTGGGCCGAACGGCTGTGTTCTGCGCCACGCCGCCCGGGACGCGGCTGTCGACCGGGTGTTACCGGACGATGACAGGCGGCCCGTATTATCGAAATCATGTCCAAGACCTCCAGACGCGTCGTGTTCGGCGTGTTGCTGATCGTCACTCTCGTGGTTTCCACCGGCGGCGCGCTGGGTCACCTGGGCAGATTGACGCTCGTCTTCGACCGGCAGCCGGGAAAGCCGCTCGCGATTTACGAGGAGGTCCCGGGACCGCCCTCGGGACCGCCGTGCCCGATCGACGCCCGCTACCTCGACGAGGCGCCGGACGGTCTGCGGGGCGCCGTGCTGGAGGCCTGGAAGTCGTTGCGCGCCAAGGCTTCCACTGAAGGCGTAACGCTGTGCCTGAACGACGGCAAGCGCAGCCGCAGCCAGCAGCAGAAGGAGTTCGACGACGCGGTCGAGAAGTTCGGCAACGCGGAGCTCGCCGGCCGTTACGTGCTGCCGCCGGACAAGTCGATGCACGTGCTCGGGTACGCGATCGACATCCAGCCGATCGAATCCGCAAAATGGATCGAGAAAAACGGCAGCCCCTTCGGCTGGTGCCGCCGTTACGAAAACGAGCAGTGGCATTTCGAGTACAACGCCGGCTACTCCACCGGTGGCTGCCCCGCCCTGGTTCCGAGCGCGACGGGCAGTTGAGCACCGGTAAAGGTCTAGACGCCTGGTGTGCGCGTGAGGTTGCGTCCACGTAATCTGACAACCTCCGTTACCGGATTGGAGCAGCCGTGGCCCGTGCCTATGCCGGCGTCGCCCCCGAACAGCGCCGCGCCGAACGCCGCGCGAGGCTCCTGCAGGCCGGCCTGGCCCTGTTCACCACCACCGGCTTCGCCGCCACCAAGATCTCCGGGCTGTGCACGGAGGCCGGCGTCTCCACCCGCAACTTCTACGAGGAGTTCGCCTGCAAGGAGGACCTCCTGCGCGAGCTCCACGACCTGGTCAACGCCACCGCGTTCGACCGCGTCCGCGCCGCGCTCTCCCGCCTGGAGGCCGACGACGTGGCCACCCGCGTCTCGACCCTGCTCGACGTGTTCGTCCGCAGCGTGACCGCCGACCCGCGCGTTCCCCGTCTGGCCTACGTCGAGGCGGTGGGGGTGAACGCCGAGATCGAACGCCAGCACGTGCGCTGGGTCGCCACCTGGGCGGAGTTCATCGAGGCCGAGGCCCTGCGTGCCGCCGATGCCGGGGTGGCGCCGCAGCGGTCCTACCGGCTGACGGCCATCGCGCTGGTGGGGGCGATCACCGGCCTGCTGCGGGAGTGGCAGGCGCACGAGCCGCCGCTCGCGGTGGAGGAGATCGCGGCGGAGATCCGGGAGCTGATGCTGGCGGCGATCACCCGGCGGTAGCGAGCTGGTCGTTTCGGACGATCCACACCGGAAACCGGTCGGCGGCGGCCTCCACCGTGATCAGATCTCGCCGTGCGCACCTGGAGCAGGGTCATCACCGCGGTGGCCGTCGTCCTCGGCTACATCGCCTTGATGCTGGCCATCACGGCGGGCGTCGACCTGCGCAAGAGCCTGTCGTTCGAGGACGCGCCGACGAAGGCCACCGCGTTGCTGAGCGCGATCGACCGCAAGGACGTCGACGAGATCCGCGCCATCGACGACTGGTTCGACGGGCGTCACCCCAGCGGCGGCGACAGCTACATCTCGACCGGGCTCGCCGCGGATCTGGCCGGGGAAGGCAGGTTCGAGCGTTCCCGGAGCTACGCCAACGACCTGCCCGACGAGATCGTCGAGGACCAGGCCAAGCTCGACGCGGAGTTCGACGAGTCGAGTGCGCGCGCCGTGCCGTGGGTGGTCATAGCGGCCGTGTTCGCTGCTGCCGCATTGGTGTTCAGGCGTCAACGGCAGAAGGCCAACGCCGACGTCGTCGAGGTGGTCAGCCAGGTCGTGCCGAAGCGGCCCGTGTGGCGGCGGCCGGTGTTCCTGCTGGTCAGCGGGGTTGGGTATGTGCTGCTGGTGGCCGGGTTCGTCGCCGTGGTGGCGGCGACCAGGGCCAACGAGCTGCCGTGGGCGGTGCGCGGACTGTTCCTGGCGGGCGGGGTGATCGCGTTGCCGATCGCGTACTTCGTGCTCAGGTACTCGCGGCCGAGGTCGGTGCGAGGTGCGGCGCAGGCGTTGCGGGCGGACTGGCGGCGGCCGGTGCTGTACCTGCGCGGGTTCGGTGACGATCCGGACGCGGCGGTGGTGGACGGGCTGCCCGGTGCGTTGCCGATGGGCATGTTGACGATCCACTCGCGCGAGGAGCAGCTCATCGGCGCGTTGGGCGCCTTCGGGCCCGTGGTCGCCGTGGGGCAGCCACGGGAGGCATTGCCACGGCTGGGCGCGGCGCGGTTCTACCTGCCTGACGAGGATTGGCAGGCAGGCGTTCTCCAGCTGATGGAGATGTCCCAGCTCATCGTGCTGCGGCTCGGTGACGGCGACGGGGTGTGGTGGGAGGTCGACCAGGCGGTCGCGACGCAGCCGCCGGGCAAGCTCGTGCTGCTCATCCCCGGTGGCCGGCAGGACCTCGCCGACCGGCTCGACGCCCACCTGCCGAAGCCGGTCAAGGTGACGATCGATGACGAACGGTGGACCGCGGCGGTGGTGGCGTTCGACCGGAACTGGGTCGGGCAGGTGCAGGGGGTCGGGCCGTTCCCCGGTGAGAAGAACCGGTACGGGTCGCCGGTGTTCTACGTGGCCCGGGCGATGCAGGAGGCGTTGCGGGTGATCGGCTCCAACCGCAGGGGGCTGGGTGTGCGGACCAACGGCCAGTTGCTCGCGGTCTACGGCAAGGTGCTGCTGCTGGTGCCTGGACTGTTCCTGGTCGTGCAGTTCCTGCGGTTCATCTTCCTGTTCTAACGGACGATCTCGGGCCGGTGCACCTCCAGCCAGACCGCGAGGTCCAGCACCTGCTCGACCGCACGCCGTGTCGCGGGGTCGTCCGCGGCCGTCGCGAGCCACGCCCGGTCGACCAGGTCGAACACCGGGTGGTCAGCGGGCAGTTCGACGGCACCGTGCTCGGCCGGTGGTTCGCTCCACGCCGGGAGCCGGTCGGAGACCGCCGCGTGCAGCAGGCCCCGTTCGGCGCCGTCGAACGGTTGAGGCGCGTTGTAGACGTACTCCACCAGCCGGTGGTCGGCGAACGGCAACCGCACCCGCAGGCCCGCCGCCGCTGCCAGCCGGTCCGTGCGGTCGAGCAGCACCCGCAGGAACCGGGTGAGGTGCAGGTAGGTCATCTTCCGCAGCCGCCAGGCCTGGTCCGGCTCACCGGGCAGCCGCGCGATCTCCCGCACCGCCGTGGCGCAGGCGTCGACGGCATAGGTGTCCAGGTCGAGCCACTCCCGGACGTCCCGATGCAGGAACGGCGCGCCCGCGCCGACCAGCCACGGGAACGTGCGCGCCTGCTGGACGACCGGGTGGTGGTACCAGGGGTAGCCGCCGAACAGCTCGTCCGCGCCATCGCCGGACAGCACGACGTCCACGCGTTGCCGCACGGCCCGCAGCAGGTCGAGCCTGGTCAGCTCGCCCAGGCCGAGCGGCAGGTCGCAGGCCCTGACCACGTCCTCGCGCAGGGCGACGAGGTCCGGTTCGGCGGTCGTCGGTGCGCACGTGCGCGCGCCGGTCAACGCCGTGATCGCACTCGTGCCGAGGCCACCCGGCAGCACCTCCGGTGCGAACTGGTGCGCGAGCGAGTCCTCCAGCAGCCGGCGGACCTCCTTCGCGGTGGTGTCGGCGTCGTCGAGGTGCGGCTCGGTCTCCAGCCGCCAGTAGACGTGCTCCCTGACGCCGGAGCGGTCGACGGTGAGCACGGTGCCCGGCCTGACCTCGCGCAGGCCGGCCCAGCAGGCGTGACCGGGTGTGCGGACCAGGGTGAACAGCTCGCGCAGGCCGTCCGCGTCGATCTTGCGGGCGATGTCGGGGTGGGCCAGGACCGCCTTGGGCTCGGAGCCGAACACCGCGCCGTTCGGGGTCGGGCAGTAGTGCAGCGGCTTCACGCCCAGCCGGTCGCGCACCAGCACGAGCCGTTGCGCGCGGGCGTCCCACAGCGCGAACGCGAAGGTGCCGTTGAGCCGTTCCGCGACGCCCAGCCCCCACTCCAGGTAGCCGCGCAGCACGACCTCGGTGTCGGTGTCCGTGCTGAACCGGTGGCCGCGTCCGCGCAGGTCAGCGCGCAGTTCCTGGAAGTTGAGGACCTCGCAGTCGGTGGTGGTCGTGACGTGCCCTGCCGACATCGGCTGCGTGGTCGCCGTGCCGATCCCGCGGTGGCCGAGCGCGGCGTGCTCGGACGTCCACATGCCTCCCGAGGCCGGGCCGCGCGGGGTCAGCGTCGCGGTCATGGCCGCGAGGACGTCGTGCCGGATGGTGGGGTCCTGCCCGAAGCCGACCCAACCGGTGATTCCGCACATGGAGGAAGTGAACCGGGTTCTACCTGGGCGAACACCTAGATGCGGTGAGCCGGGTGAGCAGTTCGCAGCACAGGCCGAACTCGCCGATATAACTGCACTATATGAAATGTTTGCAGCGTTACACACCTTCTGTTAGCGTCGATACAAAGGTCCATAACGGCGTTAAACAACCTTGGAGGACCGTGTGAAACGCACCCTCGTTGTCGCGTTGGCCCTGGTGATGACCGCACCTGTCAGCGCCCATGCCCATCCGGACCACCCGGTCGCACCGGTCGCCCCGGCACCGGCGGCGGTCTACGGCGGCGGGTGGCAGCAGCTCGCCCCGATCGCCGGCGGCCCGCGCCAGGAGCACAGCGTCGCCGCCATCGGCCGGCACGTGTACGTCGTCGGCGGCATCCGCCCGGACGGCAACGGCGGCGTCGTCACCGTGCCGGACGTCGAGGTCTACGACACCCGTGCGAACACCTGGCGCCGCGCCGCCCCGCTGCCCGTGGCGATGAACCACCCGAACGTCGTGGCGGTCGGCGGCCGCCTCCACGTGCTCGGGGGCCTCTCCGGCGGTGCGTCGTGGCAGGCGATGCGCGACAGCTTCGTCTACCACCCCGCCACCGACCGGTGGACCGCGCTCCCGCCGATGCCGGCGGGCACCGAACGCGGCAGCGCCGCGATGGGCGTGTTCGGCACCCGCGTCTACCTGGCCGGCGGCATGCGCACCCTCACGCCCGGCCCCGGCGGCCTGCAGGACACCGTCGCCGACGTGCACTCCTACGACGTGCTGACCCGCCGCTGGACGACCCTGCCCTCCCTCCCGGAAGCCCGCGACCACGTCGGCGGCGCCATCGTCGGCCGCACGTTCTACGTCCTCGGCGGCCGGGACCGCGGCCAGGTGAACGTCCGCGACACCGTCTACTCCCTCGACCTGCCCGGCGGCCGCTGGACCGAACGCGCCCCGATGCCCACGCCGCGCGGCGGCATCGCCTCGGCCGTGGTCGGCACCAAGATCTACACGTTCGGCGGCGAGGGCCGCGTCGTGAACGGCGTGAACACGGTCTTCGACGAGACCGAGGCCTACGACACCCGCCGCGACACCTGGGAGCGGCTCGCCCCCATGCCCGTCCCCCGCCACGGCACCGCGGCCGTGGGCATCGGCGACACGATCTACGTCCCCGGCGGCGGCAACCGCGGCGGTGGCGCCCCGATGGACGTCAACGACGCCTACCGCCCCCGCTGAACTGGCAGCGCTCCTCGTCCGTAATCCCGGGCGTGAGCCGAATCGTCGTCCTCCTCGTCCTCGCCCTGATGACCCTCAGCGCCTGCGGTGCCGAGCCGGAGAACGACACGGCGACCCCCGGCGAACCGGAGGCGGCGGCCGGTCCCGTGGCCGGCCCCACCTCCGTCCTGCCGGGCGACATCGCGACACTGCAGGTGGCGGAGTCGCCCGAGGTGGGCCCCGTCGTCGCCGACGGCCAGGGCTACACGCTGTACCTCACCACCGAGGACAGCACCACCCCGCCGAAGCCCACCTGCCTCGAACCCGAGTGCACGCTCACCTGGCCCCCGCTGCTGGCCCGCGGCGGCCAGTTCGAGGCGACCGGCGTCGACCGGTCGCTGCTGGGCACGGTGAAGCGCCCCGACGGCCTCGAACAGGTCACCATCGCAGGCCACCCGGTCCACCGCTTCGTCGACGACGAACAGGCCGGTGACGCGACCGGCCACGGCACCGACGGCACGTGGTTCGCGATCTCCCCGAAGGGCGAGAAGGCCGCTCGCTAGCTCGTCCACGCGCCCCGAACCACCTCCGCGCGACACACCCGGCCGCGCCCAGTACCTTTTGGTGGAGACCAAACGGCCGCCCGCCCGGCCGGTTTGTCCTGTTCGGCTGCTCCTGGACCGATCCGTTTGTACCGGAATCCGGAAAACCGCTTCCGCGCGGAACCGGTTTCATATACTCGTATGAGAGCGCTCCCACGCCGCTGCAGCACGAGCCCTTCCGGAGACCACATGGATCAGGACGAGCCCTACCTCGACGCCACCCTGCCGATCGCCGCCCGAGTCGGCGATCTGCTCAAGCGCATGACACTGCCCGAGAAGGTCGGGCAGATGATGCAGCTGGACTCGAGGGAGGACCTGGACGACCACGTGCTGCGCAAGCACGTGGGCTCGATCCTGCACACCTCGCCCGAACGGGTCCTGCGCGCGCACGACCTCACGAGCCGGACCAAGCTGCGGATCCCGCTGCTCATCGCCGAGGACTGCATCCACGGCCACTCGTTCCACGAGGGCGCCACGATCTTCCCGACCCAGCTCGCCATGGCCGCGACCTGGGACCCGCAGTTGGTCGAGCAGGTCGCCAGGGTCACCGCGGTCGAGGCCGCCGCGACCGGTGTGCACTGGACGTTCTCGCCGGTGCTGTGCATCGCGCGCGACCTGCGCTGGGGCCGGATCGACGAGACGTTCGGCGAGGACCCGGTGCTGATCGGGGAGCTCGCGGCGGCCATGGTCCGCGGCTACCAGGGTGACGGGCTGGCCGACGAGACGGCCATCCTCGCCACCGCCAAGCACTTCGCCGGCTACTCGGAGACGCAGGGCGGGCGGGACGCGAGCGAGGCGGACCTCTCCCGGCGCAAGCTGCGCTCGTGGTTCCTGCCGCCGTTCGAACGGGTCGCGCGCGAGGGTTGTGCGACGTTCATGCTCGGCTACCAGACCACCGACGGCGTGCCGATCACGGTCAACTCGTGGCTGCTCGACGAGGTCCTGCGCGGCGAGTGGGGCTACCAGGGCACGCTGATCACCGACTGGGACAACGTCGGGCGCATGGTCTGGGAGCAGAAGGTCCAGCCCGACCACGCCCACGCCGCCGCGGCCGCCGTGAAGGCCGGCAACGACATGATCATGACCACCCCGCAGTTCTTCGAGGGCGCGCTGCAGGCCGTAGAGGACGGGTTGCTGGCTGAGGAGGACCTCGACCGCGCGGTCACCCGCATCCTGACGCTCAAGTTCGAGCTGGGGCTGTTCGAGAACCCGCGCCGGCCCGACACCGAGCGCCAGCGGACGATGATCAACCACGCCGACCACGCCGCGTTGAACCTCGACGTGGCGCGCCGGTCGCTGGTGCTGCTGAAGAACGACGGCGTGCTGCCCGTTCGAAAGGGCAAGATCGCGCTCGTCGGGCCGCTCGCGGACGACGCGCAGACCCAGCTCGGCGACTGGGCCGGATCGTCGGGTCAGGCCGACTGGCTGCCCGACGGACAGCCGCGCGACATGATCACCACGGTGCTGGACGGCCTCCGGGAGTTCTCCGAGGTCACCTACGCCCAGGGCGCCGACATCCTCACGCTCGAACCCGACCCCGAGGGTGACACGTTCCCCGACGGCCAGCCGCGGCCGAAGATCGTCGCGCCGTGCCCGCCGAACGCCGAGCTCATCGCCGAGGCGGTCGCGGCCGCGCAGGACGCCGACCACGTCGTCGCCGTCGTCGGTGACCGCATCGAACTGGTCGGCGAGGGTCGTTCCACCGCCACGCTCGACCTGATCGGCGGCCAGATCGCACTGCTCGACGCGCTCGCGGAGACCGGCAAGCCGCTGATCGTGGTGCTGCTGGCCTCGAAGCCGCTGGTGCTGCCGGAGAGCGCCCGCAACGCCGCCGCGGTGCTGTGGGTCGCGAACCCCGGCATGCAGGGCGGCCGGGCGATCGCCGAGCTGATCCACGGCCTGATCGAGCCCAGCGGCCGGTTGCCGATCTCGTTCGCGGCGCACGCGGGCCAGCAGCCGACCTACTACAACCAGATCCGCGGCCAGCACGGCACGCGCTACGCCGACCTGACCCAGGAGCCGGCGTTCGCGTTCGGCGAGGGTCTGTCGTTCACCACGGTCGAGTACTCCGACCTGCACGTCGACAAGGCGGTGCTGGGCCCGGACGAGACCGTCGAGGCCTCGATCACCCTGCGCAACACCGGGTCCCGGCCCTCGCGCGAAACCGTGCAGGTCTACGTGAGCGACGCGGTGACGTCGGTGAGCTGGGCGGACAAGGAGCTCAAGGCGTTCCAGCAGGTCGACGTGGCGCCGGGAGAGAGCGTCACGGTGCGGCTGGAGGTGCCGGTGTCCGCGTGCTCGATCGTGGACGCGCTGGGCAACCGGGTCGTCGAGCCCGGCGAGTTCGTGCTGCTCGTCGGGCCGTCGTCGAAGGACTCGGCCCTGCGCAGGGCCGAGTTCACCGTCAAGGCGCCGTGCTGATCGTCAGGTAGCGGGGCGGCAGCTCCGCCGCCCCGGTGATGGCCCGCTTCACGGCCGGCACGAGGTCCGCGTCCACCAACGCGACCGCGGGCCGGCCGGGCGGGTCGACCAGCAGGCTCGCACCACGGGCACCCGCCTCCAGTGCCGCCCGCACGACGACGTCCTGCTCCGGGTCCGAGTCCTGGGCCGCGTGGTAGGCGGTCAACGCGGCCCCGAGGTCAGCGGTGTCACCCGCCCAAGGCCGTTCCACCTGCGGTTCGACCCGGCGCACCCGCGTGTCGACGACGAGCAGCCGCTGCCCCGGCAGGTCGAGCGGGACGACGGGCTCCTCCTCGAACGCCACCCCGGCCAGCTCGCGCAACGCCAGCCCCACGGCCGCCCGCAACGCGAGCCCTGCCGACAGTCCACTGCCCTGCGGCAGGTCGACGCTGCACATCAACGTCGCCCCACCACCCGCACCCCGCACGGGCAGCGCCCACGCGGGCACCTCGTCCGACGGCACCAACGCGCGCTCGGTCGGCCGGTTCACCGACACCAGCTCCAGCAGCCCGTCGTCACGCCGGTCACCGGCGACGATCGCGCCCCACTTGCCCGGCACCCGCACCGCACCGCCCAGCAGCCGCAGCACACCGGGCGCGTACCAGACACCCGCCGCCGACCGCCCGAACGTGCGCCGGAACGCGTGTGGCACCAGTCGCAGCTCCGGGGCGACGTCCGGCCGGTCCGCGATGTCGACCGCGTCCACGCCGGTCATGCCTTGAGCGCCAGCAGCCGGTAGGCGTTGCCGCGGTCAGTGCGCGCCGCCAGGAACCGGTTCACCGTCTGGTCGAGCGCGACCGCCACGAAGAACGCCGGGATCCCCAGCGTCCACACGAGGAAGCTGCGCACCCGCCGCAGCCGCACGCGTTCCGGCCGCCACGGCGCCGGCGTCCGCGGGGCCTTGGCGCCCAGGAACAGCAGCAACGCGAGCGTGAAGTCGTTGCACAGGTGGGCCTTCGACCGTTCGCGCGCGACGGTGATCAGCCCCCGGTCGGCCAGCGCGTGCTCCAGGTTGTCGATCGGCATCATGTGCTGGTGCTGCGGCTGGAACCACGGCATCCAGTACTGCCCGAACAACCGCCCGAGCCGCCACTCCGGGTCCGGCAGCTCGATGAGCAGGTAGCCGCCCTCCGGCAGCACGTCCGCGGCGATGTCCAGCTCCTCCCACGGGTCCCGCACGTGCTCCAGGTAGTGGTGCATGCTGATCACGTCGTAGCGGCCCTTGAGCTCGCCCGCGAAGTCCTTGAAGCTGCCCCGGTACGCCTGTTCGATCCGGCCGAGCCTGGCCGCGTCCTCGATCGCCGCGCCCTGGTCGAGCCCGTCGAACGCGGTGTCGGGCAGGACCTCCTTGGCACCCAGGCAGAAGTGCGCGTGCCCCGAGCCGACGTCCAGCCAGCGCGCGGGTGTGGTGAACGGTTCCACCATCCGCGCCCGGCCGTAGTAGGGCGCGGTCTTGCCGGAGAACACGGCGTCGGCCGACGACTCGCCCAGGCCGTCGTAGAAGTCGCGGTAGTAGAAACCCAAGCCTTCTTCGGACAGCCGCGGGTTCTGCCACACGTGGGCACAGCGGACGCAGCGGTCCATCGTGAACGTGCCGGGCTTGCGCTGCACCAGGTCGTGCGCCGTCACCCAGCGACGCAGATCCGAGCTGCCGCAGGAAGGACAGGTGTCGCGCCGGGCCTCGTGGTAGTCGCGCCCGAGCCGTTCGGTGTACCAGGGAGCGGCCTGCTTCAGCGTCTCGGCCTGGCGAAGTTCGGCGGTGGACTTCTTGCCACCGGCCGTCTTCAGCCACAGGTAGGGCGTGCGCACGAACCGCGGCACCCACAGGTCCCTGGGCCGCAACGGAGTTCCGGCGAAGACCAGAACCGGGTGCGCCCAGTACGCAGCCAGCGCGACCAGGCCCCACGGCCAGTCGACGACCACGGCCGCGGCCACCACGGCGTACCCGATCATCGAGCCCGCGATCCACAACGACGGCCGCTTGCCGATCTGCCGCAGCGTCGCCGCCCGGTACCCGAGGTCGTGCGGACCGGCTTTGAGCCCCGGCGCGACCGCGATGTCCACCTCGGCGTGGACGTGGTCCTTGACCCGCCGGACGAACGCGACGAGCTCCGTCGGGTCGTCCGGGTCGACGGTCTCCGCGTACTCGTCGCGCACCAGCACGGCCTGCGACGCGCTCGCCCCGCGCGCCCACCGGTCCGACCGGTACTTCGCCGGGTCGACCGAGCCGAGCAGGTCCAGCGCCGCCACGGTCGGCAGGTCGCGCGGCACCAGGTCGACCAGGTCCGCGTCACCCGCGTCCCACGAGTCCTCGGAGCGGACTCCCGTGGCGGTGAGGAGCTTGTGCTCGCCCGCGCCCATGGCGAGCACACGCAGCTTGGACGCGCGGGAACGCAGGCGCAGGACGTCCACGAGGACGACCAAGACCACCAACGCGGTGAGGATCACCCGGCCACCACCTTTTCCAGTAGGTCCGCGGCCGTCGCCGCGCCACCCGCAGCAATGAAGGACTCCCGCACCAGCTCCGCGGCGGCCGCGTACTCCGGCTCACCCAGGACGGATTCCAGTGCGGTGCGAACATCGGTCGAACGGGCCCGCGAGTAGGTCAGGCGAACGCCCGCTCCGGCCGCCACCACCTGGGCGGCCACGGTTGGCTGGTCGTCCCGGATCGGCGCCACGACCAGCGGCAACCCGTGTGCCAGCGCCTCGCAGACGGTGTTGTGCCCGCCGTGCGTGATCACGGCGTCCAGGTGGGGCATCAACGCCAACTGCGGAACGGACGGCCGCAGCAGCACGTTGGCGGGCACGGGCCGTTCGGGAGCCACCATCACCACCTGGACGTCCAGGTCCGCGACGGCGTCCAGCGCCTGGCCGAAGAACCGCTCCCCCGCCGGGCCGTTCAGCGTGCCGAGCGAGATCAGCACCCGCCGGTGCCCGGTCAGCCGCTCCCACGGGAACTCGACCCGTTCCACCCGGTGGGTCAGCGCGGGCCCGACGAACGCCACCTCGTCGCCGAACTCCCCGGACACCAACGCCTTCGAGCTGTAGACCAGCACCAGCCGGTCGGAGAACCGGATGTCGCCGCCCGCGTACTCGTGCAGCAGGTCGCGCACCCAGGCGTCGACCTTCGGCATGGTCTGCAACGGGTTGACCAGCTCGGCCGAAGTCGCCGCCGACGTCACCCACGGCACGCCGGCCTGGTTCGCCACCGCCGGCCCGGCCAGCGCCTGCTGGTCGGCGACGAGCACGTCCGGCGCGAAGTCCCGCACCGCGGCGGCCACACCGGGCTCCATCGCGTGGCCGAGCGGGATGAGGAACTCCTCCCAGAAGAACTTCAGCACCGCCATGCCGCGCAACGCGAGCCACCGCTCCCGCTTGGCTTTGATGTCGGCTTCCAGCACGTCGTCGATCGCCGGGAACACCACGGCGTCGTCGGGCAACAAGGGCGCGAGCGTCCCGGGATGGCCGACCCACGCGACGTCGTGGCCACGTGCGAGCAGCTCGCCGCCCACGGACGCGGTCGGGTTGATGTGACCGGTCAGCGGCGGCACGACGAACAGGAACCGGCTCATGAGGGCAGCCAGTCGTAGAGCACGTCGAGCAGCTCGGCCGTGGCCTCGCGCAGCACGGTGTGGCCAAGTCCGGTCACCACGTGCAGGCGGCAGGACGGGATCCGTTCCGACAGCTCGGCCGCGGCGCCGACCAGCTCGGACTCCGCACCGAACACGCCGAGCACCGGGCACTGCACCTGCGTCAGGTCGAGCTTCGCACCGGAGCCGAGGTCGTCGATCAGCGTGGTGCCGTTGAGCAACGCGTTGGCGTTCACGGCGAGCTTGGCGATCTTGCGCTGGCCCAGCGCCATCAGCTGGTCCTGCGTGCGGTCGAACTCCAGACCCAGCGCGGCGACGGTCAGCGTGTTCGTGATGTCCTCGAACCACGCGTCGCCGACCACTCCCCCGACCGCCGACTCGACCAGCACCACCCCGGCCACGCGGTCCGGCGACTGGACGGCCGCGTGCATGGCGACGACGCCGCCGTAGCTGTTTCCCAGCAGGTAGACCGGCTCGGTGATGCCGATCTCGTCCAGCACGGCCACGAGGTCGAGCGCGCTCTCCTCCGGCGTGTACCCGGACGACGGCCGCTCGGACAGGCCGTGCCCGCGCAGGTCGAACAGCACGGTGCCAAAGCCCTTGGCGGCCAACGGCGCCGCGAGCGTGTAGTAGAAGCTGGACAGGTTGTCCATGACCAGCCCGTGCACGAACACGATGGTCGGCACGTCCTCCGTGGGCCCGAGCCGCTGCACGTGGAACCGCAGCCCTCGGGCGTGCACCTCAGACACGAGCCGTGATGTGGTCGACGAGCCGGCCGACGGACATCGCCATGATCTCGTCGATGTCCATGTCGGCGAGGAACGCGACCAGGTCGACGCCGTAGTGGGCGTTGAGCTTGTCGGCCAGCGCCACGAACTCGATCGACTCCAGGCCGAGGTCGTCGCTGAACGTGGTGTCGCGGGTGATCTCCACGCCCAGCAGGAAGTCCGGCCCGACGACCTCGGTGATCAGTTCTGCGACCTGCTGCAGCACCTCGTCCATCACTTCTCCGTCTTCACGCGTGCGGCGGCTTTTCCTTGTTCGGCAACGACTTCGAGCTGCGGCACCGCGAACGCCCCGCGCACCCGCGCGTCGGCGTCGACGGTCAGCTCGGCGGGGTAGACCGGCCCGGCACCGCGGTTCCACAGCCACGAGCGGACGGCGTCCTTCACCGCGATCACCCGCAGCAGCCAGTCGCGTTGCGCGGGCACGTCGAGCCCGGCGTAGTGCGCTCGTTCGGCGGAGTTCAGGTAGCGGCGCATGATCAGGTCGCGGGTGGCGCTGTCGGACCAGTTCTCGGTGACCCGCAGCCACTCACCGTCCTGTGTGGACAGCATCTCCGCACCCGGCCGCAGCTTGACCTGCCAGATGCGGTCGTCGGTGGTGAACCGGCGGGTGGTCCAGCCGGTGATCCGGCACCACAGCACGCCGTTCACCGTCAGTTCGGCGTCGGCGACCATGGTCTGGGCGGTCACCGTGCGGATCCTGGCCGTGCAGTGGACGTCCCCGGTCGGCGCCGGGCCGTGGAACGACACCTGTTCGATGCCGGTCGGCAGCACGGTCTGGTCGACGGTGTGCACGACCTGCATCCAGTGGCCGATCAGCTGTCCGGCGCTGTCCAGCAACGCACCCGGCGCCGACAACGGCGTCAGCACACCGGAGATCCCGTTGTCCGCCACCGCGTCGATCCTGGTCACGCCCGCGAACGCCGGGCCGTGGAACATCCAGTTGTCCCGGTAGAGCTCGTCGGCCCTGACCGGTGCCTCACGAGTGCCGTGCAGCTGGATCTCCAGCGGCTGCGGGGTCGCCGGGGTCATCAGCACGACGCCCTCGGCGTAGTCACCGACCTTCACCACGACCCGGTCGGCACCTTCGGCCCGCGCGTTGATCTTCACGGTCGTCGCGGGCAGCGCTGTCAGCCAGCGCTTGGCCCTGACGTCGGCGAACCCGTGCACGGTTCCGCCGGTCAGCCTGCGCGCGGCGTCGGCGAAGACCTCCAGCAGGCCGGTCGCCGGCACGATCGGGAACCCGTCGGCGAGGTCGGGCCAGCCCGGTGGCTGCGGGAACACCGAGTGGTCGACGAGCTCCGGCATGGTCCGCAACGAGAACTCGCGGGTGAACCCGGCCTCGTTGGGCCGCAGCGCACCGGCCACCTCGCGTGCCACGGCGTTGGTGTGCGCCAGGAGCCTGGTGACCGCCGCCGCCATCGGGCTGTCGTCGGCGACCACGCCCAAATCGGTGCCGAGCGGGTCGGTGCCGAGCGGGTCGACCGTGATCTTCGGGGTGCCGAGCCGCAGCCGGACCCGGTGGGAGGTGCCGCGCTTGAGTCCGAACGCCCACAGGGCTTCCGGCGCGATGTCGGGGTTGACGGCGAGGTGCGGCCGGTCGGACAGGGTGTCGGCGACGAACCCCGGCAGGCTGCCCTGGCCGATCTGCACGAACGCGCGGAACCCGGCGGAGTGCAGGCGGTGCAGCAGCGGCCGGAACCGGACCGGTTCGACGAGGTGCCGCAGGACCAGGTCGCGGACGTCCTCGGCGCGCATGGGTTCGAGCGAGTTCGCCGACCAGACCGGGATGTCCGAGGTGCGGACCGGCAGCTGGTCGAGCATCTCCTTGGCGCGGCCGAGGTAAGGGGCCAGCGCGGGCGTGTGGAAACCGGTGCGGAACGGCATCAGCTGCGCCATCACACCGTTGGCCTTGAGCGTCTCCAGCACCGGTTCGAGGAGGTCGACCGGGCCGCAGATGACCGACTGGTGCGGGCAGTTGTCGTGGCTGATCGTGACGCCCTCGACGAGGTACTGCTCGGCGGTGTCCGCGGAGCAACCCAGTGCGGCGTAGGCGATGTCGACGACCGCGACGGCACCCGGCCCGAGGGCGTCGACGAACCGGTCGATCGTCGGGTAGATGCCGCCGACGACCATGGCGGTCCACTCGCCCATGCTGTGCCCGGCGAGCGCGCCGGGCGTGATGCCCTGTGCCATCAGCTCACGAGCCTCGCGGCGGCCGTCCTGCAGCAGCTTCACCGCGTGGTCGACGACCTCGCCGGTGAACTCGCGCTCGAAACCGGGAAACACGAACGCGACCTGGTCGGTGCTGGTCACGAGCGGCTGCGGGGAGAACCAGATGTCGTGCCTGCCGGGCCAGGCCTTGCCCTGGGAGATGACCCGCTCGGCGAGCGTGAACTTGCGGTCGTCGGGGTTGCCGATGGCGAGCCGGAACGCGCGGTCGGCGGTGGAGGGCCGGCGTTCCCGCACGGCACTGACCAGCTCGTCGGCGGTGTCCGCGGCGAACGTCATGACCTGCTTGCGCGGCTTCGCGACCGTGTGGCCGTCGAGCACGGCGTGGGCGTTGATCCCGCCGAAGCCGAACGCGTTCACGACCGCGCGGTGCGGGCCTTCCCAGTGGCGGGCCTCGCTGACCGGTGTGAACCTGGTGTTCTGCAACGCGGTGTGCGGCTGGTCGACGTGCAGGGTCGGCGGCAGCGTGCGGTGGTGCAGCGCGAGGGCGGCCTTGATCAGCCCGGCCATCCCGGCGGCGGGCATGGCGTGGCCGATCATCGACTTCACCGTGCCGATGCCGATCTCGTCGCCCTCGGCACCGAACGCGTTGACCATCGTGGCCAGCTCGGCGGCATCGCCGGCAGGGGTGGCGGTGCCGTGGGCCTCGATCAGGCCGGGTGCGTCGGTGCGCGGGTCGAGCTCGGCGTTGGCCCATGCCCGTTGCACCGCGAGGAGCTGGCCCTCGGGGTTGGGCGTCATCATGCTGGTCGCGCGGCCGTCGCTCGCGGTGCCGATGCCGCGGATCACGGCGTAGACGCGTTCGTCACCGACGTCTTCGAGGCGCTTGAGCAGCACCATGCCGACGCCTTCTGACAGCAGCGTGCCGTCGGCGTTGGCGTCGAACGGCCGGATGCGCTCACTCGGGCTCAACGCGCGGAGCTGCGTGAAGACGCTCCACAGCGTCGGGTGGTGGCAGACGTGCACGGCACCGGCCAGCATCGCGTCCGCGCGGCCCTCCTGGAGCTCGCGGACGGCGTGCTCGACCGCGACCAGCCCGGACGCGCAGGCAGCGTCGACCGTGTAAGCCGTGCCGCGCAGGTCGAACCGGTTGGCGATGCGGGAGGCGGCGAGGTTCGGCACCAGGCCGATCGACGCCTCCGGCTGCTCGGGCCCGAACCGGTCGCGGATGGCCTGCCGGACCGTGCCGAGCTCCGCGCTGCCGAGCCCCGGGAACAGGTCGCGGACGACCGAGAGCACCTCGTCGGCGAGCCGGACGCGCTGGTCGAGCCGCGCGCAACCGGGCGTGAGGTAACCGCCGCGGCCGACGACGACGCCGATCCGTTCCTTTGCGGGCAGTGTGGTCTCCCCGCCCGCGTCCGCAATCGCTTCCGCGGCCGTGGCGAGGGCGAGCAGCTGGTCGGGCTCCGCGCCGTCCACGGTGGACGGCATGATGCCGAACCTGGTCGGGTCGAACTCGGCCAGGTCGTCGACGAAGCCGCCCCTGCGGCAGTAGAACCGGTCGCCGCTCGTGCTGTGCTGGTCGTAGTAGGTCGCCGGGTCCCAGCGGCCGGGCGGGATCTGCCCGATGGCGTCCACACCGGACACGATGTTGCGCCAGAACGTCGTGGCGTCGGGCGCGCCGGGGAAGACGGCGCCGATGCCGACGATCGCTATGCCTCCCATTGGTAGACCACCTGCACGTCGGTCCCGGCGGCGATCTCGTTGAGCAGCGCGTCCACGCCCTGGTCCGGCTGGATCAGCGGGATGCCGCGGCGTTCGTACTCCGCGCTGAGCCCCACCGCCATCCCGGCGCCCGCCCAAGGGCCCCAGTCGACGGCGACGACCTTGCGGTGCGGACCCCAGAACCTGGCCATCCGGTCGAGCGCGTCGTTCGCGGCGCTGTAGTCGGCCTGGCCGCGGTTGCCGAACACGCCGCTGACGCTGCCGAACAGCACCAGGAACCCGTCGGTGAACGCCTTGGCGCCGTTGACCTTCGTGGCCCAGACCCGGTCGAACGACTCCTGGGTCTTGTCGGCGATCAGCTTGTCGTCCAGCACGCCCGCGCCGTGGATCACGCCGTCGAGCCGGCCGAACCGGGCCTTGATGTCGTCGACCACCCTGCCCACGGCCTCAGCGCCGGTGACATCGCACTGGTGGTAGCGGACGCTCGACGCCTTGGCGCGCAACCGTTCGAGGGTCTGGCGGACTTCACGTTCGGCGAGCACCCTGCGTGCCTTGGCGGGCACCTGGTCCTTCTCACCGATCTCGAACAGCGCCTTCACGAGCTCGGGTTCGGTGGTGGCGTTCGCGAGGCGGTGGTCCTCGGGCGCGATCGGGGTGCGGCCGACCAGCTCGATGTGGCAGCCGGTGCGTTCGGCGAGTGCGATCGCGGCGAGTGCCGTGATGCCGCGGGCGCCACCGGTCAGCAGCACCACGCTGTCGGCGTCGAGCGGCAGGTCACCGCCGACAGGTTCGGTCTCGACGGCCTCGATGACGTGCCGGCGACCGGCCTGGTGGCCGACGACCGCCGGACCGGCACCGAGCTCGGCGAGCAGGGCGGTGGCGATGTCGCGGTGGCTCTCCTTGGGGTTGAGGTCGACCGCGCGCACCACCAGGTCCGGGTGTTCGAGCGCGGCCGTGCGGATCAGCCCGTGCAGGCCGATGTCCGCGGGCAGCTCGTCGGTGGTGTGGTCGAAGCCGAACGTGCCGCCGCCGGTGGTGACCACGACGAGGTTCGTGCCGGTGGTGACGCAGGCCTTGACCTCGCTGAACGCCTCGGGCAGCCGGGCGCCGAGGTGGACCACGACGTCGATGCCGGCGAGGTCGGCGGGGAACTTCGGCTCGATGCGCGGGCGGGCGTTGTGCTTTTCGAGGAGGTCGGCGAGCTCGAGGCCGATGCCGTTGTCGTCGATGATCAGCACGGTCTTGCCGGTGAGGTCGACGGGCTCGGCCGGGTCGGCGGCCACGACCTGCGGGACGCGCCGCACGAGCTTCCCGGCCGCCTCACGGACGACCAGCCCGCCGACCAGCTCACCGCCTCCTGCCACAGCACCGGCGAGCGAGCCGGAGGCGGCCGGAGCGGTGATGGCCGGGGTTTCGCCGAACCAGCCCACGATCCCGTCGATCGTCTTGAGCTGCGCCAGGTCGTCCACCGACCCGGAGGCGCCCAGCTCCTGGACCAGCTCGCCCACGATCTCCGCGCGCTTGATCGAGTCGATCGACAGGTCCGCTTCCAGGTCCAGGCCCGGCTGCAACATCTCCATCGGGTAGCCGGTGCGAGTGCTGATCGTCCGCAGCACCACGCCCCGCACGTCCTTGGCGGGGGCCGCGACCGGAGCCGCCGCGCCGAACCAGCCGACGATGCCCTCGATCGTCTTGAGCTGTGCCAGTTCGTCGACCGAACCGGACGCGCCCAGCTCCTGGACGAGCTCGCCGACGATCTCGGTGCGCTTGATCGAGTCGATCGACAGGTCCGCTTCCAGGTCCAGGCCCGGCTGCAACATCTCGACCGGATAGCCGGTGCGGGTGCTGATCGTCCGCAGCACCACCGTGGCGACGTCTTCCTGTTGCAGCGCAACCGGTTCCGGCGCGTGCACCACGGCGTCCACGACCGGCATCGGTGCCGGGGCGGGCGCGGGTGCGGTGCCGAGGTAGCTCAGCAGGACGTCGCGCTGGGCGCTGACCGCGTCCCGCATGCCGTCCAGGAACTTCTCGACGATCTCGTCCCGGCCCAGGCCCGATCCGGCCCGCAGCGTCGGGAACTCGGTCGCGGGCCGCAGCCCGCCGGGCAGTGCCTCGCCGTTCGCGTCCCGCACGAGACCTCCATCCACGTACCAGTTGGGCCGTTGCGGCACGGCCGTGGCCGGTTCGGCCCTGTCCTCGAAGAGCGGTCGCGCGTCCACCTCGACACCGGACCGCGAGAGCGGCGAGCGTGTGCAGGAACGTCACGTGGTCGTCACAGCGCAACGCCCGGTGCGGCCGACCGGTCGGCCGAGGGTCTTGCCGACCAGCGAGGTCAGCACCCCTCCGGGCCCGGCCTCGACGAAGATCCGCGCGCCCGCCGCGTACATCGACTCGACCTGGTCCACGAACCGCACCCGCCCGGCGAGCTGGTCGGCCAGCCCCTGGCGCACGTCCGTATGGGGCGCGGCGGCCACGTTCGACCACACCGGGATCTGCATCTCGTTGATGGACACGGCCGCGAGCCGTTCCGCGAACCGGTCCCGCGCCCCCGCCATCAGCGGGCTGTGGAACGCGGCGGCGACCGGGATGTTCTTGACGGTCAGCCCGGCGTTCCCGAGCACCTCGACGGCGTTCTCGACGGCTGCCGCGGGTCCGGAGATCACGACCTGGTCGGGCGAGTTGTGGTTGGCCACCACGACGTCCGCCGGCAGCAACGCCTCGACCTCGGCGACCGACGCGGTCACCGCCGCCATCGTGCCGGGGTCGTCGCCGACCGCCGCCAGCATCGCCTCGGCCCGCGCCGCGCTGAGGTCGAGCAGCTCTGCGGGCGTGAACACACCGGCAGCGGCCAGCGCGACCAGCTCGCCGTAGCTGTGCCCACCGACCAGATCCGGCCGCACGCCGACGGAGTCGAGCAACGCCGTCACCGCGAGCCCGGCGATTCCCAGCGTCGGCTGGGCGTTGCGGGTGTCGGTGATCTCGGCGCGTTGTCGTGCCACGTCGTCCGCGGTGAGCGCGGCGGGCGGGAACATGACCCGTTCGTAGCGCGGGTCCACGAAGTCCTGCAGCCACGGGAACGCCGTGAGCAGGTCCAGCACCATGCCCGGTCGTTGGCTGCCCTGGCCGGGGTAGAGGAAGGCGACCTTCGGCCGTTCCCCGTCCCTGAGCTGCACGACGTCCGATGCTCGCCACGCCTCGACGTCTGCCAGCGCCTGGCGCAGGCTCTCGTGATCGCTCACCACGAACGCCGCCTGGACCGTGCCGCTGCCGCAGGCCGCGGCCAGGTTCCGCAACGGCGTGCGGTCGTCGACCAGCGCCTTGATCCGTGCGGCTTCCCGTTGTGCTGCCCCCGGGTTCTCGCCGCGGACCAGGAACAGCTCGGCCGGCCACACGGTGAGTCCGTGCCTCGGCTCGTCCGCGCCGGTGTAGCCAGCGAGGACGGTGTGGAAGTTCGTGCCGCCGAACCCGAACGCGCTCACGCCCGCGACCCGGTCCTTGTCCGCCCAGGTGCGGTGGCCGAACGCGAACGGGCTGGTCCGCGGGTCCCAGTAGGCGTTGGGCTGCTTGACGTGCAGCGTTCCCGGCCGGATGCCGGTGTGGACGGCCAGCGCCGCCTTGATCACGCCGGCCAGCCCCGCCGCGCACTTGGTGTGCCCGATCTGGGACTTCACCGACCCGATCGTGCAGCTGCCCGGATCGACGCCGGCGAACATCTCGGTGAGCGACGCGAGCTCGGTCCGGTCGCCGACCACGGTTCCGGTGCCGTGCGCCTCGACCAGCCCGACGTCCCGCACCGACACGCCCGCCGACGCGTACGCCCTGCGCAGCGCCCGTTGCTGGCCTTCCGGCCGTGGCGCGGTGAGTCCGAGCGACCTGCCGTCGCTCGACGCGCCGATGCCCTTGACGACCGCGTAGACCCGGTCGCCGTCGCGTTCGGCGTCGGCGAGCCGCTTCAGGACCACGGCCGCCACGCCCTCGCCGAGCGCGATGCCGTCGGCAGCCGAGTCGAACGTGGCGCAACGCCCCTTGGCGGACAACGCCTTGACCGAGGCGAACATCTGGTAGTCGTGCGCGCTGTTGTGCAGGTCGACCGCACCGCACAGGACCATGTCGCTGGTTCCGCCGACGAGCTCCTTGCAGGCCACGTCGAGCGCGGCGAGGCTGGACGCGCAGGCCGCGTCGACGGTGTAGTTCGCGCCGCCGAGGTCGAGCCGGTTCGCGATGCGGCCGGCGATCACGTTGCCCAGCACGCCGGGGAACGAGTCCTCGGTGAGCGCGGGCAGGTGGTCGTCGAGGCCGCGGACTCCCAAGGCGGGCAACGCGGTCCGGACCGTGTAGGCGTTCGCGAGGTCGGCGCCGGCTTCAGCACCGAAGATCACCGACGTGCGCTCACGGTCGAACACCCGCGTCGCGTATCCGGCGTCCTTCAACGCCTGCGCGCTGACCTCCAGCGCGAGCAGCTGAGCGGGTTCGATGGAGGTGAGCGAGGTGGGCGGGATGCCGTAGGCGAGCGGGTCGAACGCCGTGCGCGGCAGGAAGCCGCCCCAGCGGAACGGGCTGCCGTAGCGTTCCGGCGACCAGCGGTCCGGTGGGATCTCGGTGATGGAGTCCTTGCCCGCCAGCACGTTCGCCCAGAACTCGGCCACGTCCCGCGCGCCGGGCATGATCGCGGCCATGCCGACGATGGCGATGTCCAGCGGCTCGGCGGTCCGGTCCTCTTCGACGGTCTCCGGCAGCACCCCGGAGACGATGTCCTCGTGCAGCGCGGCGATCGTGGTGCGCTCGGACCTCAGGGTCGCGACCTGGCCGATCATGAACATGCCCTCGCGGCGCTGTTCGTCCTCGTCGACCTCGACCAGTCCGTCGTCGCCGCGCACGAGTCCGCGGCTGGCGAGCCGGAGCCGGCCCAGGTTGAGCTGTTCGAGCCGCTCCCAGCTCTCCTGCCGGGGCAGGTCCGCCAGCTCGACCCGCGCCTGTTCGAACGTGTCCACATAGGACGTCTGAGCGCAGCGGACCGCGTGCCCCGGCGAGGTCTCCAGCAGCGCGGTGTCCTCGCACTCCAGCGCGACCTGCTGGAACACCGGCCGGATCGCGCCGTGCTCGACGGCCTCCTCGGTGAACAGGTAGGCCGTGCCGACCAGCACACCGATCGCGGCGCCACGGGCGGCCAGCGGTGCCGTCATCGCGTCGATCATCGCGGCGGACCGCGCGTCGTGGATGCCGCCCGCGAAGAGCGCGACGACGTCCTTCTCGCGGCCGCGCAGCACGTCGATCTGCTGCTGCCACAGGGTGAAGCTGGTCCGCGGGCCGGTGTGCCCGCCGCACTCCGAGCCCTCGAAGACGAACTTGCGCGCGCCCTCGTCGAGGAACCGCCTGAGCAACGCGGGCGACGGGACGTGCAGGAACGCCTCGATCCCGGCGTCCTCCAGCTCACGGGCCTGCGCGGGCGTGCCACCGGCGACGATGGCGTACCTCGGTCTGGTCTTGAGCACCGCGGCCGTCTGCCGCGCGCGCAGCTCAGCGGGCGCGAACCCGAGCAGTCCGACGCCCCACGGCTTGTCACCGAGCTTCTCCGCCGTCTGCGTCAGCAGCTCGTGGACCTGCTCGCCCTCCATCAGCGCGAGCGCGAGGAACGGCAGCGCACCACCGTCGGCGACGGCCCCGGCGAACGCGGGCTGGTCGCTGACCCGCGTCATCGGCCCCTGTGCGATCGGGTAGCGCAGGCCGGGAACACGGTCGCAGAACGGCCCTCCGGCACGGATCGAGCGGTGTTCACCCGCTCGTGCGACATTGTCGCGCAGGGCCCGCTGAATGGCCCCGACGACACCGCCGACCGTCCCAAACGAGACGCGGTTGAATTCCGCAAAGGAACCTTCTTGCCCAATTTCCAGCTCGTTCTGCCGGGCGTGCACACGCACACCATCACGCACAACGGTGTCAGCGCCGTCCATCAAGCGGATCGCGTTGACAATTTCACCGGAAATGTGTTTTCGCGCCTCCGCGACGAGCGCGAGCTGGCCTTCCAGCACCACCCCGCGCGCCCCGCCGGCGACGGCCGCGGCAGCCGTGTCGGGCCCGATGCCACCCCACAGCCAGATGGGCAGATCGGTCAGCGCGAGCACCTGCTGGAGCAGCACGAACGCAGGCGAACCACCCACCCGGCCGCCCGCCTCGGCACCCTTCGCGATCAGCCCGGACACGCCGCGCTCGATCGCCGCAACGGCCTCGGCCACCGAGGTGACGACCGCCAGAACACGGCGTTCCCCCAGCTCAGCCAGGTCGGCGACATGGTTGTGCAGATCAACGACGACGGTGTCGACGACCTCGGGCAAGGTGACCGTCAACGGCCCGTGCAGCCGCACCCCGAACGTGCCGGGATGACGCGCCGCGACACGACCGAGGTCGCGTGCCGCGTGCGGCCCGAGGTCGAGCACGCCGAGGCCGCCCGCCCGCTGAGCCGCGACCACGAGGGCCGGGTTGGGGGTGCCGAACGGACTGAGGCACAGCACCCGTTCTTGATCCGACAGCATGTCCACTGCGCTCACTTCCTCACCCTGCAGGGTGGGGAGAAAGGAATTCAGCTTGCGTTCCTACTGACCGGTACGGTTAGTTCGCGATCACCGTACGCACAAACCACAGGCGCCGTCGAGGGGGGTGATGAAACTTTCTCACGTACGTAACCTGACGAATGGCCCCCGAACGGCGGGCCTCCTCTTACGCCGGTTCGGTGATGGCGCGGCGTGCTATGGCCTCCGCACCACGTCGGCAATGCGGCACTGAACCGATACCGAACGTTCACCAAGATCAACGATCACCTCGGCGGCGCGGTCAGCCACATTCGACGACACCGCCCCACAGCCGCAGCGGGCCGCACTCAGCGCGTGGACCCAGGAGTTTTGCTGCTTTACTATGGAACTAGTAAATCAGCAAAGGGGCCACCGTGTTCGTCTTCCGGCTCGACACCCACTCCGGCGTGCCGCCGTACCTGCAGCTCGTCCAGCAGGTCCGCCAGGCGGTGCTGCTCGGCTTCCTCCACCCCGGCGACCGCCTCCCGCTCATCCGCGAGGTGGTCGAGGACCTGGCGATCAACCCGAACACCGTCGCCAAGGCGTACCGGCAGATGGAGCAGGAGAACCTGGTCACCGGCCGGCCCGGCCAGGGCACGTTCGTCACCGAACAGCAGTCGGCCGCGATGTCGGCGTCGACGTACACGTCGCTGCGCCGCGGCCTGGTGACCTGGTTGCGCCGCGCCTACGCGGCCGGCCTCGACGAGCAGGCTGTCAACGCGCTCTTCGCCTCCGTGCACGAGCAGACGAAGAACGAGGACGTGGCGTGACAGCGGCCGAGTTCGCGCTGCGCACCGACGGCGTGGGCAAGCGGTACCGGAAGGGCTGGGCGCTGCGCGACTGCACCCTGGCCCTGCCGGCGGGCGGCGTGATCGCCCTGGTCGGGCCGAACGGCGCGGGCAAGACCACACTGCTGCGCCTGGTCGTCGGGCTGCTGGCACCGAGCACCGGCACGGTGGAGGTCCTCGGCCAGGACGTCACCGCCAGCACCCCGCAGACGCTGTCCCGGATCGGGTTCCTGGCCCAGGACCACCCGCTGTACAAGCGTTTCACCGTCGCCGAGATGCTCCGCTTCGGCCGGTCCTGCAACCTGCGGTTCGACCAAGGGCTGGCCGAACGCCGGCTGGCGAGGCTGGGCATCCCGCTCGACCGCAGGGCCGGCACGCTCTCCGGCGGGCAGCAGGCCCAGGTCGCGCTGGCCCTGGCCCTGGCGAAGCGGCCGGACCTGCTCGTCCTCGACGAGCCCGTGGCGAGCCTCGACCCGTTGGCACGGCACGAGTTCCTGCAGGTCCTCATGGGCGCGGTGGCCGAAGGCGGGGTGACCGTCCTGTTCTCCTCCCACGTCGTGCACGAGCTCGAGCGCGTCTGCGACCACCTGATCGTGCTCAACCAAGGCCGGGTCACGCTCACCGGTGACATCGACACCCTGCTCGCCGAGCACCGGCTGCTCGTCGGCCCGCGCACGGCCACCGACCTCGACCGGGCCGGCACCGTCGTGGAGGCCGTCCACAGCGACCGGCACACGACCCTGCTGGTGCGCGACGGCGCGCTCCCGCCCGCGCCGGGCTGGCAGCCCCGGCCGGTCGCACTGGAGGACCTGGTGCTGGCGTACCTGCGCCGGCCGTCCGAGCAGAGCGCCGCGGTCACGTCGGAGGTGGCGGCATGGCGTGGTTGATCTGGCGTCAGCACCGGACCGAGGTCTGCGTCCTGGGTCTGCTCATCGGCATGTTCGGCGTCGCCCTGCTCCTGCTCGGGACGCAGGCCCACGACCTGTTCCCCGGCGGTCCCGCCCGGTGCGCGGGCGAGGCCGGTGCCGACGAGGCCTGCACGGCCTCCTTCCGCCGGCTCGACGAGGAGTACGGGTTCGTCGAGAACCTCTTGGCGGCCTTCTACCTGGTCCCCGTCGTCATCGGCGCGTTCCTCGGCGCACCGCTGCTCGCGCGCGAACTGGAGGAGGGCACCTGGCAGCTCGCCTGGACCCAGGCCGTGCCGCGGATGCGTTGGCTGGCCGCCAAACTCGCGGCACTGGCCGGCGTCACGATCGCGCTCACCGGGATGTTCACCGCGGTGCTCACCTGGTTCCGCCGGCCGTTCGACGCGTGGGAGGGCCGGTTCCAGTACGACGCCTTCGACCTGGAGGGCCTGGTTCCGATCGCGTACGCGCTGTTCGCGTTCGGCGTCGCGACCGTCGCGGGAGCGCTCCTTCGGCGCAGCCTGCCCGCGTTCGGCGTCGCCTTCGGTGCGTTCCTCGCCGCCCGGATGGCGGTGGCGCTGCTGGCCCGTCCCGCGTACGCCACGCCGCTCACCACCGTCGAGCCGGTTCCCGTCGACGGCTCGAAGGACCTGCCCGTGCCGAGCTTCGCCGACTGGATGATCGAGCGCGGCTACGCGGACGCCACCGGGCGCAGGCTGAGCTCGACCGAGTACTACGAGCTGGAGGCCGCCGCCAACCGGGCAGGCACCAACCTCAACCAGTTCCTGCACGAGCGGGGCGTCCAGCAGTTCGGGGTCTACCACCCGGCCGACCGGTTCTGGACGTTCCAGCTCATCGAGACGGCCCTGTTCGTCGTTGTCGCGGCGGTCTTGATCGGCGTGGTGGTGTGGCGGGTGCGACGCCGGCTGATCTAGTGCCCTGACACCGCGGGCGTGCTGAGCCGCGCCGGCACCGGGGTGATCACGTCCCAGTGCTCGACGATCTTGCCGTCCGCGACCCGGAACAGGTCCCAGCAGGCGACTTGCTCACCGAACTCGCGGACGAGCGCGCGGGACCGCTCGGTGTCGACGGCGGCGGGCAGCACCGGACCGTCCGTCTGGGACCGTCCGCTCGCCGTGTGCTGCACGACCGGGGTGAGCGCGTCCCAGTGTTCGGCGAGCTTGCCGTTCTCGACGCGGAAGAGGTCGAACGCGACCAGCGGCTCCGGCCCGAAGCCGTGGTGGACGCCGTGCAGTGCGACGAGGTCGCCGTCGGCGATGACGCGGGCGAGCTCGTAGTGGAAGCCCTCCGGGAGGGTGGCGACGAGTGCGCGCAACGCCTCGGGGCGTCACCGATGAGCGCGCTGACTGGCGGTAGCGCGGGGAGTTCGGGTTCTCGTGGTCGGGCCGGGTGCGCCGGTCGACCTGCTGTGCCAGCTCGTCGGCGTGCTCCTGCTGCGGATCGCCCGGCTGCGGACCGGTGAGGACGTGGCCGGTGACCCGCGGTTCGAGCGGTTCCGGCAAGAGCTGGAGCGGTCGTTCGCGGTGAGCCGCCACGCCGCCGACTACGCCGCACGGGTCGGGTACTCGCCGCGGCCTGAACCGGATCTGCGTGGCGGCGACCGGGCGGTCGGCCAAGGCGTTGATCGACGCACGGGTGGCGTTGGAGGCCAAGCGGCTGCTGGTGCACACGGACCTGTCGGCGGCGGCGATCGGGCACCGGCTGGGGTTCAGCGAGGCCACGAACTTCGCGAAGTTCTTCACCCGCGAGGCAGGCGTGTCACCGGGCGCGTTCCGCGAGTAGCTGCTCGATCGTGCGGCTGGCGATGCCGGCGAGGAACCTGTTGGTGTCCCGGTAGTACGGCAGCGCGAGCACGGCCAGGTGCAGCGCCCAGCCCCGTGCGCGGGCCCAGGTGGCGTCGTCGAACTCAGGCAGCTCGCGCCGGAACGCCTTGCGGCCGCGTTCGTCGAGGTAGAGCCACGCCGTCATGAGGTCGGCCGCGGGATCGCCGACCCCGGCGGTGCCCCAGTCGATCACCCCGGTCAGCCTGCCGCCGGTGAAGAGCAGGTTGCCCTGGTGCAGGTCGGCGTGCAGCCACCGGCCCGGCCGATCCCAGCGCGGTGCGGCGAGCGCCTCCTCCCAGATGGCGACCAGCCGAGGGTCGCCGCCGAGCTGGGCGATGCAGCCGCGCACGGGCTCGTCGTTGTCGGAGGCGTCCAGGCGGCCGCGGTAGGTGGTCCACGGCCGGCCGGTGGCGTCGATCCCGTGCAGCGCGTGGACCAGTTCGGCGAGCCGGACCGGGGTGTCTGCGTCCACGTCCTCGACGCCGGCGATGTCACCGCTGAGCCACCGGACCACCGACCACCGGTGCGGGTAGCTCTCGATGGGCTTTCCCAGCGCGAGCGGTTCCGGCACCGCGACCGGCAGGTGCGGCGCGACCAGTGGCACCGTCGCGGCTTCCTTGACGGCCTCGTCCTTGGCCCAGTCCAGCCGCGGCAGCCGCACCGCGAGCTCGTCGCCGAGCCGGTACATCGCGTTGCTGGTGCCGCCGTGCTCCACCTGGACGATCGGCAGGCCGTGCCACCGGGGGAACTGCGTGCGGACGAGTTCGTCCACAAGCGACACGTCGGTGTGCGCGACGGCGTTCGGCATCCAGGTCTCTCCCCCAAGCAGATCTCGGCCTCCGCATGCAACCCCGTGCACAGATCTTCGGCAACTTCTTTTAGTCCTCCGTGCTGGGGCCGGCCATCACCGCGCTTTCAGTCGATCACCATGGAAACGTTCTCACGCACAGAAGCTGTGGAATCCACTACTAGTCCGGCTGTTCGAATGGGCCAACGGGGATCGCCTCGGGAGCACCGCGGGATTTCGGACTGACGGAGCTGATGGATGAACACCTCCAGCGAGAAGGTTGTCGAGGCGCTGCGCGCGGCGGTGAAGGAGGCCGACCGCCTGCGCCGCGCCAACCGGCAACTCGTCGCCGCGGCCACGGAACCGGTCGCGATCATCGGCATGGCCTGCCGGTTCCCCGCCGGCATCAGCACACCCGAGGAGCTGTGGGACCTGGTGTCCTCCGGCAGGGACGCCATCACCGGCTTTCCCGCCGACCGGGGCTGGGACGTCGACGCCCTGCTCGGCAGCGGCGAGGACGCCCGCGGCAACAGCGTCTCCGTGCAGGGCGGCTTCCTGCACGACCTGGCCGCGTTCGACCCGGCGTTCTTCGGCATCTCCCCCCGCGAAGCCGTCACCATGGACCCCCAGCAACGCCTCCTGCTGGAGGTCTCCTGGGAGGCACTCGAACGCGCCGGCCTCGACCCCACCGCCCTGCGCGGCTCCCGCACCGGCGTCTACGTCGGCACCAACGGCCAGGACTACGAACACCTCCTCATCCGCGGCCTCGACGACGCCACGGGCGACGTCGGCACCGGCATCGCCGCCTCGGCCGAGTCCGGCCGCATCTCCTACGCCTTCGGTTTCGAGGGTCCGACCGTCACCGTCGACACCGCCTGCTCCTCGTCCCTGGTCTCCCTGCACCTGGCCGTGAACGCCCTGCGCGGCGGCGAGTGCTCCCTGGCGCTGGCCGGCGGCGTGAACGTGATGTGCACGCCGGGTTCCCTGATCGAGTTCTCCCGTCAGGGCGGCCTGGCCCGCGACGGTCGCTGCAAGGCCTTCTCCGACGACGCCGACGGCACGGGGTGGTCCGAGGGCGTCGGCGTGCTGGTGCTCGCCCGGCTGTCCGACGCTCTTTCGGCCGGCTACCCGGTGCTGGCCGTGGTGCGCGGGTCGGCCGTCAACTCCGATGGTGCTTCGAACGGTTTCACCGCCCCGAACGGCCGCGCGCAGCAACGGGTGATCCGCTCCGCCCTGGAGCGCGCCGGCTTGGCACCGTCCGATGTGGACGTCGTGGAGGCGCACGGCACGGGCACTCCGCTCGGTGACCCGATCGAGGCGCGGAGCCTGCTGGCCACCTACGGCGCTTCGCGTGCCACGCCGTTGCTGCTGGGCTCGGTGAAGTCGAACATCGGGCACACGCAGGCCGCCGCGGGTGTGGCCGGTGTGATCAAGATGGTGCAGGCGATGCAGCACGGCGTGGTGCCGGCGTCGCTGCACGTCTCGCAGCCTTCGTCGCACGTCGACTGGGCGTCGGGTGACGTCTCGCTGGTGACCTCCGCGGTGTCCTGGCCCGCTTCCGACCGCCCGCGCCGGTCCGCCGTGTCGTCGTTCGGCGTCTCGGGCACGAACGCGCACGTGATCCTCGAAGCCGCGCCCGACCAGCCCGTCTCCGCCGCCCCGGAATTGTCAGACCCCTCTGAGATGATTGGAGTGGGGACTTCGCGTCCCCCCAAGGGGGCCCGTGACGGCAATTCCGAGTCCCTGGGCTCGGCGCGCCCGCAATCCGCGGCGCGCAGCTGCCCGCTCGTCGTGTCGGCGAAGTCCGAGCCCTCCCTGCGCGCCCAGGTCGACCGCATCCGCGCCCACCCCGGCAACCCGGAAGACGTCGGCTACTCCCTCGTCACGACCCGCGCGCTGTTCGAACACCGCGCCGTCCTCCTCGACGACATCGAGATCACCGGCCAGGCCAAGCGCACCGAGCTCGCCGTCCTCTTCACCGGCCAAGGCGCCCAACGCCTCGGCATGGGGAAACAGCTCCACGACCGCTACCCCGTCTTCGCCGCAGCCTTCGACGCCTGCACCACCGACGACCTCAAACAGATCATCTGGGGCGACGACGAGGACCTCCTCAACCAGACCGCGAACGCCCAACCCGCCATCTTCGCGTTCGAGGTCGCCCTCTACCGCCTGCTCGAAAGCTTCAAGATCACCCCGACCCACCTCGCGGGCCACTCCATCGGCGAGATCGCCGCGGCCCACGTGGCCGGTGTTCTCACCCTCGACGACGCCACAACCCTGATCACCGCCCGCGCCACCCTCATGCAGGCCCTCCCGCGGACCGGCGCGATGATCGCGGTCCAGGCCACGGAAGCCGAAGTCCGCCCGCACCTGACCGACACCGTCGACATCGCCGCCGTCAACGGCGAGACCTCCGTCGTCATCGCCGGCGACGAGCAAGCCACCGTCCGAATCGCCCAGCGCTGGAAGCACAAGCGCCTCAAGGTCTCACACGCGTTCCACAGCCCTCTGATGGAACCGATGCTCGCCGACTTCCGCGCAGCCATCGCGAACATCACCTTCAACGCACCCCAGATCCCCGTCCAGGCCACCGGCGACATCACCACCGCCGACTACTGGGTCAACCACGTCCGCGACACCGTCCGCTTCCACGACAACGTCCAAGCGCTGGGCACCAAGACGTTCCTCGAGGTCGGCCCGGACGGCGTGCTCGCCGCCCTCGTCGACAACGCCATCCCCACCACCCGCAGGGACCGCGACGAGGTCGACACGTTCGTCACGGCCCTCGCTCGCCTGCACGTCACCGGCACCGCGGTCGACTGGCTGCCCTGCTACCCCGGCGGCCGCCGCACCGACCTGCCCACCTACGCGTTCGACCACGCCCCGTACTGGCCGTCGGTCTCGGTCAGCACCGGCGACGCGGCCGGCCTCGGCCTCTCCCCCTCCGGCCACCCGCTGCTCGGCGCGGCCATGACCGTCGCCGGCTCGGGCGAGCTGATCCTCACCGGCACGCTGTCCGGGTGGCCGGTCTTCCCGACCGCCGGGTTCGTCGAGCTGGCGCTGAAAGCCGCCGACCTCACCGGCCACGACGCGGTCAGCGAGCTCACCACCCTCGAGCCCCTGGTCCTGCCCGGCAACGGGTCCGTCCAGGTCCAGCTGCACGTCGCCACCGACGGCCGCTTTACCCTGCACTCGCGCGCCGACCAGGTGTGGGTCAAGCACGCGGAAGGCACGCTCGGCGTCGGCGGCAAGCCCAAGGGCTTCGGCGCGGTCTGGCCGCCGAAGGGCGCCAAGGTCGTCGACATCGACGGTCTCGACGAGGGTCCGCTGCGGGCGGTGTGGCGGCGCCGCAACGAGGTCTTCGCCGAGGTCGCCCTGTCCGCCGAAGCCGGTTTCGGCGTTCACCCCGCACTGCTGGACGCCGCGCTGCACGCCGCGACGTTCCTCGGCGCCGACGGCGACCCCGCGGACTGGCGCGCCGTCACCCTGCACGCCTCCGGCGCCGAGGTGCTGCGCGTGCGACTGTCCGACCAGGACGGCAACGTCAAGCTCGCCGCCGCGGACGCCGACGGTGCGCCCGTGCTCGACGCCGTGGTCACGTTGCGGCACCTGGAACCCACCCGTCGCGCCGAGCTGTACCGGCTGGACTGGGTGCCGGTCGAGACCACCGAGGCGAACGACATCGCCGCGCTCGGTGCCGACCTCCTCGAACTCGGTGTGCCGGTCGTGGACTCGCTGGCGGGCGAGCTCACGCCGGGCACCGTCCTCGTGCCGGTGATCGGCGACGACGACCCGCACGACCTGGCCGAACAGGCGCTGGCGCTCATCCAGGAGGCACTGCTCACCCCGACCCGGCTGGTGTTCGCGACGCGCGGCGCGGTGTCCGGTGACGACGTCGCGGCCGCGGTGGTGTGGGGTCTGGTGCGGTCGGCGCAGGTCGAGCACCCCGGCCGGTTCCTGCTGCTCGACGTCGACGAGACGCTGCCCGACGGGGTGACGTCGCTGTTCGAGCTGGGCGAGACCCAGGCGGTGGCGCGCGACGGCGAGCTGCGCGTCGGCCGGATGGCGCGGATCGCTCCCCAGCCCGTCGACCGCAGCTTGGGCGAGACGGTTCTGCTGACCGGTGAGGCGACCGAGATCGCGCAGCACCTCGTTGCGGCACATGGTGTGCGCAAGTTCGTCGTGATCGGTTCGTGTGAGGCCGACGCCGAGGTCACGCTGACGACGTGGGACGAACTGCCGTCGCTCGTGTCCTCTGTGGACGCCGTTGTCCACGCGATCGACGTCCGTGACGACGGTGTGGTCGGCGGGTTGACCGACGAACGCCTCGGCGCCGTGCTGCAGGCGAAGATCGACACGGCGTGGCGGCTGCACGAGCTGTGCGGTGACGTGCCGTTCGTGCTGCTGACGTCGGTCGCGGAGGTCGTCGGCGCCGTCGGCAAGGGCGCGCACGCCGCCGCCAACAGCTACCTCGACGCCCTCGCCGCCCACCGCCGCGGCCTGGGCCTGCCCGGTCTGGCGCTCGCGATGGACACGTGGGACCCGGCGCTGTTCGACGCCGCGATCCGCACGGACGAGGCGTTCATCGCGCCGCGTGTCGCCGAGCGCGCGCGTCCGGGCCGTCGCACCGCTTCCAACGCCCGCAGCGGCGGTCTCGCGTTGAGGCTGACCGGGATGGCGTCGGCCGACCGGCTGCCGTTCGTGGTGGAGGTCGTGCGCGAGGAGGCCGCGAAGGTCATCCAGGCGGGCACCGTGGCCGAGGACCGCGACTTCCGCTCGATCGGCTTCGACTCGCTGACCGCGATCGAGCTCCGCAACGCCCTGGCCCTGACCACCGGCCTCGAACTGCCCGCGACGCTCGTCTTCGACTACCCGACCCCGCAGGCCGTCGCCGAACACCTGCTCGCGTCGCTGACCGGCATCGGCGCCGACGACGACGTCGTCGCCCAGGGCGTGGCGGATCCGGACGACCCGATCGTGATCGTCGGCATGGCCTGCCGCCTGCCCGGCGACGTGAGCTCGCCGGAGGACCTCTGGCAGCTGCTGGTCAACGGCGGCGACGGCGTGACGCCGTTCCCCCACGACCGCGGCTGGGAGGCCGAGGCGATGGGAGGCACCGTCGAAGGCGGCTTCCTGCACGGCGCACCCCAGTTCGACGCGGCCTTCTTCGGCATCTCCCCGCGCGAGGCCCTCGCGATGGACCCGCAGCAACGCCAGCTGCTCGAGGTCGCCTGGGAGGCCGTCGAACGCGCGGGCATCGACGCGTCCACGTTGCGCGGCACCAAGACCGGCGTCTACATCGGCACCAACGGCCAGGACTACACGAACCTGATCCTGCGCGCGCAGAACGAGGTCGAGGGCCACGCCAGCACCGGTCTGTCCTCCGCGGTGATCTCCGGCCGCCTCTCCTACACCTTCGGCCTCGAAGGCCCCGCTCTCACCGTCGACACCGCGTGCTCGGCATCGCTCGTCGCGCTGCACCTGGCCGTGAGCTCGATCCGCTCCGGCGAGTCCACGATGGCCCTGGTCGGCGGTGTGACCGTGATGTCGACCCCGATGAGCTTCGCCGGCTTCAACGCCCAGGGCGGCTTGGCCGGCGACGCGCGTTGCCGCTCGTTCTCCGAGGACGCCAACGGCACCGGCTGGGCAGAAGGCGTCGGCGTGCTGGTGGTCGAACGCCAGTCCGACGCTCTCCGCCAGGGCCACCGCGTCCTCGCCGTGGTCCGCGGTACCGCCATCAACCAGGACGGCGCCTCCAACGGCCTCACCGCCCCCAACGGCCCCGCCCAGCAACGCGTCATCCGCCAGGCCCTCGCCAACGCCGGCCTCACGACCTCCGACGTGGACGCCGTCGAGGCCCACGGCACCGGCACCGTCCTCGGCGACCCGATCGAGGCCCAGGCCCTGCTCGCCACCTACGGCCAGGACCGCGACATCCCCCTTTACCTGGGCTCCATCAAGTCCAACATCGCCCACGCCCAAGCCGCCGCCGGTGTGGCCGGCGTGATCAAGCTCGTGCTGTCGCACCAGCACCGCCTGCTCCCCCGCACCCTGCACGTCACCTCGCCGACCTCGCACGTCGACTGGTCGGCGGGCTCGGTCTCCCTGCTCACCGAGAACACCCCGTGGCCGTCCGTGGACCGCCCGAACCGCGCCGGCATCTCGTCGTTCGGCCTGTCCGGCACCAACGCCCACGTGATCATCGAAGCCGCCCCCGAACTCCCCGCCGACGCACTCTCCGAACCACCCGCGGCGGGCCCCGCCGAGCACGTCCCGCTGCTCGTGTCCGCGAAGTCCCCGGCCGCCCTCCAAGCCCAGATCGACCAGATCACCGCTCTCGTCGACACCGGCGCGAACCCGTACGACGTCGCGTACTCGTTGCTGCGCCACCGCGTGATGTTCGACCATCGCGCCGTGCTGCTCGACGGCACCACGATCGCCGAGGGCGTCGCATCACCCAAAACGCTCGCCATCCTCTTCAGTGGCCAAGGCGCCCAACGCCTCAACATGGGCAAAGAGCTCTACGAAACCCAGCCCGCCTTCAAAGCCGCCCTCGACGAGATCACCCAGCACCTCGACATCACCCCGGTCATGTGGGGCGACGACGAAGACGCCCTCAACCAGACCGGCAACACCCAGCCCGCCCTGTTCGCCATCGAGGTCGCCCTCTACCGCCTCGCCGAAAGCGCCGGCATCACCCCGAAACACCTCGCCGGCCACTCCGTCGGCGAGATCGCCGCGGCCCACGTCGCCGGCGTCCTCACCCTCGAAGACGCAGCGACCCTCGTCAAAGCCCGCGCCACCCTCATGCAGGCCCTCCCGCGGACCGGCGCGATGATCGCGATCCAGGCCACCGAGGCCGAGGTCCGCGAACACCTCACCGCCAACGTCGACATCGCCGCCGTCAACGCCGAGAACTCCGTCGTCATCGCCGGCGACGAGTCCGAAGCGCAGCAGATCGCCGCTCGCTTCCGCAAGACCACCCGCCTCAAGGTCAGCCACGCGTTCCACAGCCCCCTGATGGAACCGATGCTCGACGACTTCCGCTCAGCCATCGCGAACATCACCTTCACCCCACCCCGGATCCCCATCCAGACCACCGGCGACGTCACCGACCGCGTACTGGGTCAACCACGTCCGCGACACCGTCCGCTTCCACGACAACGTCCAAGCCCTGAAGGCCAAGGGCGTCACCGCGTTCCTGGAGATCGGCCCCGACGGCGTCCTCAGCGGCCTGGTCGAGGACGCCGTCCCCGCCCAGCGCCGCGACCGCGCCGACACCACCGCGTGGCTCACCGCGCTGGCACGCCTGCACGTCAGCGGCGTCAAGGTCGACTGGCAGCTCGAAGGCAACCCCGTCGACCTGCCCACCTACCCGTTCCAGCACGAGCGCTACTGGCCGGAGATCGCCCAGGCCGCACCCGCCGGCGTGGACCCGGTGGACGCGGAGTTCTGGGCCGCCGTCGAACAGCAGGACGCCGGTCAGGTCGCCGCCACCCTCGACATGGACGCCGACACGTGGGCCGCCGTGCTGCCGGGCCTGTCGGCGTGGCGGCGCAAGCGGTCCGCCCAGTCCACTGTGGACTCGTGGCTGCACGAGGAGTCGTGGACGCCGCTCACCGGGCTGAAGGCGGCCGAGGGTGCGTGGTTCGTCGCGGTGCCGATGACGCTGTCCGACGACCCCTGGGTGCGCACGCTGCTCGCCGCCCTCGGCTCCGACGTGACGGTGCTCGAAGTGGCGTGGGCCGACCGCGAGTACCTGACCGGGCAGCTCGTCGACTACGCGAAGCAGCGGTTCACCGGCGTGATCTCGTTGCTGGCGCTGGACGACCTCGACGAGCTCGCGCCGGTCGTGGGCACCACGGCGTTGATCCAGGCGTTGGGCGACATCGACATCAACGCGCCGTTGTGGGTCGTCACGCGCGGCGCGGTGTCGACCGGCCGCAACGACCTGCTGACGCAGCCCTGGCAGACCGGCGTGTGGGGCGTGGGACGCGTGGCGGCGCTGGAGTACCCGCAGCGCTGGGGTGGTCTGGTCGACCTGCCCGAGGTCATCGACGAACGCATGGCGCAACGGTTCGTCAGCGTGCTCTCCTCCGACGAGGACCAAACCGCCGTGCGTTCGTCAGGTGTGTTCGGGCGACGCGTTGTTGTCGGCACGCCGGTGAACGGTGTCGAGTGGACGCCATCCGGCACCGTTGTCATCACCGGTGGTACGGGTGCCCTCGGCGCGCATCTCGCACGTGACTTCGCCCGGCGTGGCACTGAGAAGATCGTGCTGGTCAGCAGGCGTGGTCTCGGTTCCCCTGGTGCGGCCGACCTACGCGACGAGATCAGCGCGTTGGGCCCCGAGACGCACATCGTGGCGTGCGACGTCGCGGACCGTGAGGCGGTCACGCAGCTGCTGACGCCGGACGTGCGTGCGGTCGTGCACGCGGCCGGTGTGCTCGACGACATGATGTTCGACAGCCTGACACCCGAGGCGTTCACGGCGGTGTTCGAGTCGAAGGTCATGTCGGCGTTCGTGCTCGACGAGCTGACGCGCGACATGGACCTTGATGCGTTCGTGTTGTTCTCGTCGGTCGCGGGTTCCGTCGGCAACATGGGCCAGGGCAACTACGCCGCCGCCAACACCGTGCTCGACGCGATCGCGCAACAACGCCGTCAGCTCGGCCACACGGCCACGTCGATCGCGTGGGGTGCGTGGGCCGGTGACGGCATGGCCGGCGATGCGCGCGTTGCCGAGCACATCAAGCAAGTCGGTGCCACGTCGCTGGATCCCGAGCTCGCGATCACGGCGCTGCGTCACCTCGTCGCCGCGGGCACGGCCACCGCGGTCGTCGCCGACCTGCGCGCACCGCAGCTGCTGATGGCGTTGCTGAGCCTGCGCCCGTCGCCGGTGATGTCCGACCTGCCCGGCGCCCAGGAGGTGCTCGACTCCCTTGCCGCACAACGCGCCGAGAGCGACTCGGCCGCGGCGGAACTGCGGCGTTCGCTGCGCACGTTGCCCGCCGACGAGCGCGTCGGCCCGGTGCTCGACCTGGTCCGCGAACGCGCCGCCGCGGTGCTCGGGCACGCCGGCAAGGACGCCGTGACGACCGACAAGGCATTCCGCGACCTGGGTTTCGACTCGCTGACCGCCGTCGACCTGCGCAACCACCTCTCCTCGATCACCGGCCTCGCGCTGCCGGCCAGCCTGGTGTTCGACTACCCGACCCCGCTGGCGCTCGCGGAGTTCCTGCTGGACGAGCTCCTCGGCGACACGTCGGTCGTGCTGGAGGAGCCCGCCGCGTTCGTCGCGACGGACGACATCGCGATCGTCGGCATGGCCTGCCACTTCCCCGGCGGCATCGACTCCCCCGAAGACCTCTGGCGCGTGCTCGTCGCCGGCGAGGACGTGATCACGTCGTTCCCCGCCGACCGCGGCTGGGACACGGCCGAACCGATCCGCGGCGGTTTCCTCGACGGCGTCGCCGACTTCGACGCGGCGTTCTTCGGCATCTCGCCGCGCGAGGCGTTGGCGATGGACCCGCAGCAACGTCTGCTGCTCGAAACCTCCTGGGAGGCCCTGGAGCGCACCGGCATCGACCCGACCACCTTGCGCGCGTCGCGCACCGGTGTTTTTGTCGGCACCAACGGCCAGGACTACCAACACGTCGTCATGGCCTCCAACGAAGACCTGGAGGGCCACGCCGGCACCGGCCTCGCGGCATCGGTGATCTCCGGCCGCATCTCCTACGCCCTCGGCCTGGAAGGCCCGGCCGTCACCGTCGACACCGCCTGCTCCTCGGCCCTGGTGTCGCTGCACCTGGCGGCCCAGTCACTGCGCGGCGGCGAATGCTCCCTCGCACTGACCGGCGGCGTCACGGTGATGGCGACCCCGACCTCGTTCTCCGGCTTCTCCCGCCAGGGCGGCCTCGCCCAGGACGGCCTCTGCAAGGCGTTCTCCGACTCCGCCGACGGCACCGTGTGGTCCGAGGGCGTCGCCGTCCTCGTGGTCGAACGCCTCTCCGACGCTGAACGCCTGGGCCACCCGGTCCTCGCCCTGGTCCGCGGCTCGGCGTTCAACTCCGACGGCGCTTCCAACGGCCTCACCGCCCCGAACGGTCCCTCGCAGCAACGCGTCATCCGCGCCGCGCTCGCCTCCGCCGGCCTCTCGGTGTCCGATGTGGACGCCGTCGAAGCCCATGGCACCGGAACCGTCCTCGGCGACCCCATCGAGGCACACGCCCTGCTCGCCGCCTACGGCCAGCAGCGCACCGAACCACTGCTCCTCGGCTCGGTGAAGTCGAACCTCGGCCACACCCAGGCCGCCGCGGGCGCCGCCGGTGTCATCAAGATGGTGCTCGCCTTCCAGCACGGCCTGCTCCCCCGGACCCTGCACGTCGACTCGCCGTCGTCGCACATCGACTGGTCCGCCGGCGCCGTCTCACTGCTGACCACGCCACACCCGTGGCCGTCCGTCGACCGCCCGGTGCGCGCCGGAGTCTCGTCGTTCGGCATCTCGGGCACCAACGCCCACGTGATCTTGGAAGCGCCGGGTACGGGGATCCCCCCGTTTTCCAGCGTACCGACCGAAACCTCCTCAGCTCAGACGGTCTCACCGGAATCTGTGGACAACTCGGCGCCTGTGGACAACCCGGCCGTTGTCGATCTCCACGCCCCGGTTCTGTCTGGCCTGGGTGAGACGATTGGAGTGGGGACCTCGCGTCCCCCCAAGGGGGCCCCTGGCAGTTCGGAGTCCTCGGCTTCGGCGCGCGCGAAACACGTTCCGCTGCTCGTCTCGGCGAAGTCCTCGGCTTCGCTGCGCGCTCAGGTCGAGCGGATCAAGGTGGTGCTGGCGGGCGGGGCGAACCCGGTGGACGTCGCGGCGACGCTGGCCAAGCGGTCGCGGTTCGCGCACCGGGCGGTGCTGGTCGACGGGGCCGAGGTCGCGAGCGGGGTTGCGGCGGAGCACGTGCTCGCGATCGTGTTCTCCGGCCAGGGGTCGCAGCGGCTCGGCATGGGCAGGGAGCTGCACGAGCGGTTCGACACGTTCGCGGACGCGTTCGACGCGGCACTCGGCCACTTCGCACCCGAGCTCAGGGACATCATCTGGGGTGACGACGAGGACCTGCTGAACCAGACCGGGAACGCCCAGCCCGCGTTGTTCGCGCTGGAAACCGCGTTGTTCCGGCTGCTGCAGGACTTCCGGATCAAGCCCGCCCACCTCGCGGGCCACTCCGTCGGTGAGATCGCCGCGGCACACGTCGCGGGGGTGCTCAGCCTCGAAGACGCCGCGAAGCTCGTCGAAGCTCGCGCGCGTCTGATGCAGGCGTTGCCGACCGGTGGCGCGATGATCGCGGTTCAGGCCAGCGAGGCTGAGGTCACGCCGCACCTCACGCCGAACGTGTCCATCGCCGCCGTCAACGCCCTCGACTCCGTCGTCATCGCCGGCGCTGAAGAAGAGGTGCTGGCCATTGCGGCCAACTGGAAGAACAAGCGCCTCAAGGTCAGCCACGCGTTCCACTCACCGCTGATGGAACCGATGCTCGACGACTTCCGCGACGCCATCAAGCACCTCACGTTCAACGCCCCGCAGATCCCGATCGCCGCCTCCGGCGACGTCACGAGCGTCGACTTCTGGGTCGACCACGTGCAGGACACGGTGCGGTTCCACGACCACGTCCAGCGGCTCAAGCAGGCGGGTGTGACGCGGTTCGTCGAGGTCGGGCCCGATGCTGTGCTGTCCACGTTGATCGATGGCGTGCCGATGTTGACGCGCAACAGCACTGAGGTTGCGTCAATGTTGACTGCATTGAGTCGTCAACATGTTGACGGGATCAATGTTGATTGGTCGTCAATGTTGATCGGCGGTCACCACATCACCCTGCCGACCTACGCGTTCGAGCACGAGCGGTTCTGGCCCAAGGCGAGCGTCGGTGGCCGAACCGGGGACCTGAGCGCCTACGGCCTCGCGTCGGGCGGGCACCCGTTGCTCGGTGCGGCGGTGACGGTCGCGGGCACGGAAGAGCTCGTGTTGAGCGGGCGACTGTCGAAGGCGACGCATCCATGGCTCGGCGAGACGTTCCCGGCGACCGGGCTCCTGGACTTCGCGATCCGCGCCGGTGACCTCGTCGGCTGCGACCGCGTCGAGCACCTCACCACCGCGGTGCCGCTGCGGCTGCCGGAACGCGATGCCGTCGCCGTGCAGGTGCGGGTCGGTCCGCCGAACGACGGCAAGCGCGCCGTGAGCGTTCATGCGCAGCACGGCGACACGTGGGTCGAGCACGCCGTCGGCACACTCACGACGCAGCCGTACCAAGCGACGAGCAGCGACGAATTCGTCGAGGTCGAGCTGCCGGAAGACGTGGACGACGCGGCGACGTTCGGTGTGCACCCGTTGTTGTTGGAGCGTGCCCTCGAGGCGACGAGCGAGTTGCTGGGCGAAGGGGTGCCGTTCGAGTGGCACGACGTCTCGCTGCACGCCATCGGGGCGGAGCGGCTGCGGGTCAGTCTCACCCGCACCGGTGACGCGGTCGAGGTGGCGGCGACCGATGTCGACGGCGCGCCGGTGTTGTCGATCAGGTCGTTGACCGTCCGCGTGCCGGAGACGACCGCCGACCAGCGAGTGCGCGACGCGTTGTTCCAGGTCAACTGGGTGCCGGCACAGCTCGGCGAGGCTGACGGGATCGACGCGCGGATCGTGGAGGTCCACGGCGGGCTCGACGCGGAGAGCGCGCATCGGGCGACGATCGAGGCGTTGGAGGTCCTGCAGAACGCGGACGAGCGGACGGTGTTCGTCACGCGCGGCGCGCAGAGCATCGGCGACGAGCCGGTCACGGACCTCGGCGCGGCGGCGGTGTGGGGTCTGGTGCGGGCGGCGCAGGCGGAGAACCCCGGCCGGTTCGTGTTGATCGACCTCGACGAGGGCAGCGACGTCACGCCCGGCATGCTGATGTGCGAGGAGCAGCAGCTCGTCGTGCGTGCGGGCAACGCGTACGCCGGCCGTCTGGCGCGGCTCGGCGAGCACGCGACGCAGCCGTTCGACTGGTCTGACACCGTTCTGGTCACCGGCGGTACCGGTGGCCTCGGTGCGGAGCTGGCACGGCACCTCGCGGCCAACGGCGTCGAGAACCTCCTGCTGCTGAGCCGCCGCGGCCTCGACTCCCCCGGCGCGCGGGAGCTGCAGGCCGAGCTGGGCGCGGAGATCGTGGCCTGTGACGTCGCGGACCGCGAGGCGTTGAGCGATGTCCTGAAGGGACGCTCGATCGGCACGGTCATCCACACGGCCGGCGTGCTGGACGACGGCGTGATCGCGGCGATGACACCGGAGCGGGTGCAGAAGGTGCTGCGGCCCAAGGTGGACGCGGCGTGGAACCTCCACGAGCTGCTGCCGGATGCGCGGTTCGTCCTGTACTCGTCGGTGTCGGGTGTGCTCGGCACCGCCGGGCAGGGCAACTACGCGGCGGGCAACGCGTTCCTCGACGCGCTCGCACAGCACCGGCGGGCGCAGGGCAGGCACGCGGTGTCGCTGGCGTGGGGCGCGTGGACGTCCGAGGTCGGCATGACCGGGCAGATGGACGCGGCGGCGTTCGAGCGGCTGGAGAAGTCGTCGATGCCACCGCTGTCGCTGGAGCTCGGCCTGGCGCTGTTCGACGCGGCCGTCATGGTCGACGCGGCGCAGGTCGTGCCCGCGCGCGTGATCACCGGCACGACGAACGGCATGGTGCCGCCGTTGCTGCGCGACCTCGTGCGCGGCGGGCGCCGGACCGCGGCGAACCGTGCGGACTCCGTGCAGGTCAACGGGGTGCGGCCGGCCGAACGCGTCGCGCACCTCGTGGACCTGGTGCGCACCGAGGCGGCGGCGGTGCTCGGCCACTCGTCGACGGCGGCGATCGACGCGGACCTGGAGTTCAGCCAGCTCGGGTTCGACTCGCTCACGTCGGTCGAGCTGCGCAACCGCCTCGACGCGGCTACCGGGCTGACGCTGCCCGCGACGCTGGTGTTCGACTACCCGACCCCGCAGGCGCTGGCGCAGCACCTGGTCGCGGAGCTGTTCGGCGGCGTGCAGGCGGCGACGGAGGTCGTGAGGGCGGTCAGCGACGAGCCGATCGCGATCGTGGGCATCGGCTGCCGGTTCCCCGGTGACGTGACGAACGCCGACGAGCTGTGGGACCTGGTGCTGGCCGGGCGGGACGCGATCAGCCAGTTCCCGTCCGACCGCGGCTGGGACACCGACGTCGTCGGCGAGGGTGCCGGGCGTTCGGTGACCGGGCACGGCGGCTTCCTGCACGGGATCGCCGACTTCGACCCGGCGTTCTTCGGCATCTCGCCGCGCGAGGCGGTGGCGATGGACCCGAACCAGCGGCTCGTCCTGGAGACCGCGTGGGAGTCGCTGGAGCACGCGGGGCTCGACCCGTTGGCGTTGCGCGGCTCGAAGACCGGCGTGTTCCTGGGCGCCGGCGGCCTGGAGTACGGGCAGCTGGTGATCAACTCCGAGCAGGCCCGTGAAGGGTTCTCCAGCACGGGAACGTCGCCGAGTGTGGTGTCCGGCCGCCTGTCCTATGTGCTGGGTCTGGAGGGACCGTCGCTCACGATCGACACGGCGTGCTCGTCGTCGTTGGTGGCGCTGCATCTGGCCGTGAACGCGCTGCGCAACGGTGAGTGCTCGTTGGCGCTTGCCGGTGGTGTGCAGACGTTGGTGTCGCCGGGCACGTTCATGGAGTTCAGCCAGCAGGGCGGGCTTGCGCGTGACGGCCGTTGCAAGGCTTTCTCGGAGTCCGCTGATGGCACGGCGTGGGCTGAAGGCGTCGGTGTGCTCGTGGTGATGCGTCTGTCTGACGCGGTCGCTGCGGGACATGAGGTGCTTGCGGTCGTGCGTGGATCTGCCGTCAACTCGGATGGCGCGTCCAACGGCCTGACGGCGCCCAACGGTCCGTCGCAACAGCGTGTGATCCGCGCGGCGCTGGCGGCATCGGGGCTGTCGGTGGCGGATGTCGACGCTGTGGAGGCACACGGCACCGGAACCGCCTTGGGTGACCCGATCGAGGCGCAGGCACTGCTTGCGACCTACGGGCAGGAGCGCGAGACGCCGTTGCTGCTGGGTTCGCTGAAGTCGAACATCGGGCACTCGCAGGCGGCGTCCGGGGTCGCGTCGGTGATCAAGATGGTGATGGCGATGCGGCACGGGGTCCTGCCGCGCACGCTGCACGTGACGTCGCCGACCTCGCACGTCGACTGGTCGGCCGGTGCGGTGTCGTTGCTGACTACCGCGACGGCGTGGCCGGCGGTGGAGCGGCCGCGGCGGGCGGGTGTGTCGTCGTTCGGCATCTCGGGCACGAACGCGCACCTGGTCCTGGAGGCGGCGCCGGCGAGCGGCCAGGAATTGTCAGACCTGCCTGAGATGATTGGAGTGGGGACTTCGCGTCCCCCCAAGGGGGCCCCGCTCGTTTTTTCGGCGAAGTCCTTCGCTTCGCTGCGCGCCCAGGTCGACCGGGTGCGCGCGGTGGACGCCGACGCGGCCGATGTCGGGTTCTCGTTGCTGAAGCGGTCGCGGTTCGAGCACCGGGCGGTCTGGCTGGGCGACCAGGAGATCGCCTGCGGCAAGGCGACCCGGAGGAAGCTCGCGGTGCTGTTCTCCGGGCAAGGATCGCAGCGGCTCGGCATGGGCAAGAAGCTGTACGAGCGGCACGAGGTGTTCGCGACGGCGTTCGACGAGGTGATGCAGCACCTCGATCCGGGGCTCAGGGACGTCATCTGGGGCGACGACGAGGCCAAGCTCAACCAGACCAACCGCACGCAGCCCGCGCTGTTCGCCATCGAGGTCGCCCTCTACCGGCTCGCGGAGAGCTTCGGCGTCCAGGCCGACGTGGTCACCGGCCACTCGGTCGGCGAGATCGCGGCCGCGCACGTCGCCGGGGTGCTCAGCCTCGACGACGCGGCCAGGCTGGTGCAGATCCGCGCCAACTTCATGCAGGCCCTCCCGGCGCAGGGCGCGATGTTCGCGGTGCGGGCCACCGAAGAGGAGGTCGCGGAGCACCTGACCGATCTGGTGTCGATCGCGGCGGTCAACGGCCCGAACGCCGTCGTCATCGCCGGTGACGAGGCGCAGGCGCGAACCATCGCGAGCAAGTGGGAGCACAAGCAGCTCAAGGTCAGTCACGCGTTCCACTCGCCGCTGATGGACCCGATGCTCGACGACTTCCGCACCGCGATCAAGAGCATCACCTTCCAGCAGCCGAAGATCCAGATCCAGGCCACCGGTGACGTGACCACCACCGAGCACTGGGTGCGGCACGTCCGCGATGCCGTGCGATTCGCGGACAACGTCGAGGCCATCGGCGACGCGACGTTCCTGGAGATCGGACCGGATGGTGTGCTGTCCGCGCTGGTGGACGGCGCGGTGCCGGCGTTGCGCAGGGACCGCGACGAGGCCACGGCGTGGACTGCGGCGTTGGCCAGGCTGTTCGTGGCCGGGATCGACGTCGACTGGACGCCGTTCTTCGCCGGCGCCAAGGTGATCAAGCTGCCGACCTACGCCTTCGAGCACGACCGGTACTGGCCGACGCCGCTGCGGCGGAGCGGCGACGTCACCGGGGTCGGGCTCGGGCCGGTGGACCACCCGCTGCTCGGTGCCACGATCGCGCTGGCCGACCAGGACGCGGTGGTGTTCACGAACCGGTTGACCGAGGCACAGCCGGAGGCGGCGTTCGCGGAGATCGCGTTCCGGGCGGCGGACCAGGTCGGGTACGGGCTGGTCGAGGAGCTGACGGTCACCGGACCGCTCACCGCCGGGGTGCTGCAGGTGTCGATCGGCGAGCCGGACAACGGGAAGCGCCACCTCACCATCCATACGCGACAGTCCGATGCCTGGACCCGCGTGGCGACGGGAACGCTCGCGGAAGGCGAGTACGTCAGCGACTTCCGCGTCCGCGAGTGGCCGCCGAAGGGTGCCGTCGAGGTCGGGCCGGACACGTGGCAGCTCGGGGACGCGACCTACGCCGAGGTGTCGCTGGACGCGTCCGACACGAACCAGTACGGCGTCCACCCGGCGCTTCTGCAGCAGGTGATGGGCGACGAGGTGCCGCTGCGCTGGCAGGACGTGTCGCTGCACACGATCGGCGCGTCGACGTTGCGCGTCCGGCACCGCAACGGGGAGGTCGCGGCGGTCGACGGGCAGGGGGCGCCGGTGTTCTCGGCGCGCGAGGTCACCACCGGCGCGCCGCTCACGGCTCAGCAGCAGCAAGACTCACTGTTCCGGCTGGAGTGGGTGCCGGCGCCGAAGTACCAGCACGCCGAGGCGACGGTCGTCACGGTCAACGGGTCCGACGACTACGTGCGTGACGCGCATGCTCTTACGGCACAGGCGTTGCAGACGGTTCAGGAGCGCCTGGAGACCGACGAGCGCGTGGTGTTCGTGACGCGACCGGGTGACCTCGCTGCGGCCGCGGTGCACGGGCTCGTCAGGTCGGCGCAGTCGGAGAACCCGGGACGGTTCCTGCTGGTCGACACGGACGGGTCGGCGGAGCTGCCGGTCGGGTTGCTGGACCTGGGCGAGACGCAGGCGCGGGTGCGGGACGGGCAGGTGACGGTCGGCAGGCTCGCGCGGGTCGACGACGTCGTGCAGCCGACGGTGTGGAACGGCACGGTGCTGATCACCGGCGGTACCGGCGGGCTCGGTGCGGAGCTGGCGCGGCACCTGGTCGAGGCGCGCGGGGTCACGGACCTGCTGCTGGTGTCGCGGCGCGGGCAGGACGCACCGGAAACCGTTGCGCTGCAGGCGGAGCTCACGGCGCACGGCGCCGATGTCACGATCGCGGCGTGTGACATCGCGGATCCCGAGGCGGTCAGGAAGCTCGTCGCGGGCCGTGCGCTCACCGCGGTCGTGCACACGGCCGGTGTGCTCGACGACGGCACGATCGGGTCGTTGACGCCGGAACGCCTTGCGGCCGTGTTGAAGCCGAAGGTCGACGGCGCGTGGAACCTGCACGAGGCGACGAAGGACCTCAAGGCGTTCGTGCTCTACTCGTCGGTCTCCGGCATCGTCGGCGCACCGGGACAAGCCAACTACGCAGCAGCGAACGCGTTCCTCGACGCGTTGGCGGAGCATCGGCGCGCGAACGGTCTTCCGGCCGTGTCACTGGCATGGGGTCCGTGGGCGCAGACGAGCGGCATGACCGCGCATCTGCAGAACGGCGCGATGGAACGTATCGGGCGTGGTGGCATGCCGCCGCTGAGTGTCGAGGAAGGCATGCGTCTGTTCGACGACGCCACCTCGCGCGAGGAGACGTTCCTGGTGCCCGCACGGATCAACACGGGTCGATCGGACGGTCCGGTCGCGGCGGTGCTGCGTGGCCTGGTGCGTGGCGGCAAGCGGTCGGCGGGTGCGGGGTCCGGGGTGGACTTCGGCGCGACGCTGGCGGCGTTGCCCGCGGAGGACCGGCTGCGGCACGTCGTGGACCTCGTGCGCGGCCACGCGCCGGGGGTGCTCGGGCACGCGAGTCCGGCGGCGGTCGACCGCAGTTCCGCGACCGGCAGCTGCGCAACAGCATCGCCGCCGCGACCGGGCTGAAGCTGGCGGCGACGCTGGCGTTCGACTACCCGACCCCGCGCGAGCTCGCCGCGCACCTCTGCGAGCAGTTCACAGGTGTCGAGGCCCCGGTCCTCGAGCTCGACGACGTCGAGGCCGCGCTCGCCGCCGGAACGCCCGGTGTCGCGGCCCGGCTGCGCAAGCTCCTCGCCCAGTACGGCGGCAAGAAGAACGAGGAGGCAGCGCGGGACCGGCTCAGCGCGGCCACCGCGGACGACGTGTTCGCCTTCATCGACAACGAACTCGGCCGACGCACCGAGCGCTGACCGCACCAGGAGGGTTTCCGGCGATGCCGAACGAAGAGAAGCTCGTTGAGTACCTGAAGTGGGTCACCGCTGACCTGCACGAGACGCGGCAGCGGCTGGAGGAGGTCGAGTCCGGCCGCCACGAGCCCGTCGCGATCGTCGGCATCGCGTGCCGCTTCCCCGGTGACGTGCGCTCGGCCGAGGACCTGTGGGAGCTGGTGTCGTCCGGCCGCGATGCCATCACCGGTTTCCCGACCGACCGCGGCTGGGACCTGGGCACGCTGGCGGGCGGTTCGAGCGCGACGCTGCAGGGCGGCTTCCTGTACGACGCGGCCGAGTTCGACCCCGGTTTCTTCGGCATCTCACCACGCGAAGCCCTCGCGATGGACCCTCAGCAGCGGCTGCTGCTGCAGACGACGTGGGAGGCCATCGAACGCGCGGGCATCGACCCGTCGTCTTTGCGCGGTAGCGAGACCGGTGTGTTTGTGGGCACCAACGGCCAGGACTACGGCCACGTGCTGATTGCGTCGCAGGAGGACGTGGAGGGACACGCGGGCATGGGCACCGCTGCGTCCGTCATCTCCGGTCGCATCTCTTACACCTTCGGGTTCGAGGGACCTGCCGTCACGGTCGACACGGCGTGTTCTTCTTCGTTGGTCGCTTTGCACATGGCTGCTGCTGCTCTGCGCAATGGCGAGTGTTCTCTCGCGTTGGCCGGCGGTGTGACCGTGATGGCGACGTCGTCGAACTTCGCCGGTTTCACGCGTCAGGGCGGATTGGCGACCTCTGGCCGATGCAAGGCCTTCTCCGACGACGCCGATGGCACCGGCTGGTCCGAGGGCGTCGGCGTGTTGTTGGTGGAGAAGCTTTCCGACGCACAGCGCAATGGTCACCCCGTGCTGGCCGTGGTGGTGGGCAGCGCCGTCAACCAGGACGGTGCCTCCAATGGGTTGTCCGCGCCCAACGGTCCCGCGCAGCGTCGCGTGATCCGGTCGGCGCTGGCGTCGGCCGGTCTGGGGCCGGGTGACGTCGATGCGGTGGAGGCGCACGGCACCGGAACCGTTCTGGGTGACCCGATCGAGGCGCAGGCTTTGCTCGCGACGTACGGGCAGGAGCGTACGTCGCCGTTGTTGTTGGGTGCGGTCAAGTCGAACATCGGGCACACGCAGGCAGCGGCCGGTGTGGCGGGCATCATCAAGATGGTGATGGCGCTGCAGCACGGCTCATTGCCGCGCACTCTGCACGTGGCCGCGCCCTCCTCTCACGTCGACTGGTCTGCCGGTGCGGTCTCATTGCTCACCGAGGACGTGGCTTGGCCGCGCGGGGAGCGGGTGCGGCGGGCCGGGGTGTCGTCGTTCGGGGTGTCGGGCACGAACGCACACGTGATCATCGAGGAATCGCCCTCGGTGAACGGCGAGTCCGGGGCGCCGACACTGTCGGACCCGTCTGAGACGATTGGGATGGGGGGTGGCTCCCCCCAGGGGGCCTGTGAGTCGGAATCGATTCCGAAGGGCGGAGCGGCTGGCGAGAACGCTGCGGCCGGTGGGAACGTGGCGCCGCTCGTCGTGTCCGCCAAGTCGGCGGGCGCGCTGCAGGCCAGGATCGACCAGGTCGGCGACCTGTTGGATGAAGGCGCGAACCCCACCGACCTTGGCCACTCACTCCTCACCACCCGCCCGACCGCGTTTGAACACCGCGCTGTCATCCTCGACAACCAGACCATCGCCAAAGGCCAGACCCAGCGCAAACCCACCGCCGCCCTCTTCAGCGGCCAGGGCGCCCAACGCCTCGGCATGGGCAAGGACCTCTACGACACCGAGCCGAGGTTCAAGGAGGCGTTCGACGAGGTCGCGAGCCACCTCGACCCCGACCTCAAGACCGTCATGTGGGGCACGGACGAGGAGAAGCTCAACCAGACCGGCACCACCCAGCCCGCCCTCTTCGCCTTCCAGGTGGCCCTCTACCGCCTCCTCCACCACTACGGCTTCAAGCCCGACCACGTCGCCGGCCACTCCATCGGCGAGATCGCGGCAGCACACGTCGCCGGAGTCCTCACCCTCGAAGACGCCGCCAAGCTCGTCAACGCCGCGCCAGCCTCATGCAAGCCCTCCCGGGTCAAGGCGCGATGTATGCGGTCAAGGCCACGGAAGCCGAAGTCCGCGAACATCTCACGGCAACCACAAGCATCGCCGCCGTCAACGGCCCGGCCGACATCGTGATCGCCGGTGACGAAGCCGGGACCAAGGCCATCGCCGCCAACTGGGACCACAAGCAGCTCCGGGTCAGCCACGCGTTCCACTCCCCGCTGATGGAGCCGATGCTCGACGACTTCCGCGCGGCCATCGCGACCGTCACCTTCCACCAGCCCAAGATCCCGCTGCACACCGGCAAGCCCGCCACCACCGCCGGCTACTGGGTCGACCACGTCCGTGACACCGTTCGCTTCACCGACAACGTCGACGACATCGGCGACGCCACGTTCGTCGAGATCGGCCCGACCGGAGTCCTGTCGGCGCTCGTCGACGGCTGCATTCCGACGCTGCGGCGCGACAAGCCGGAGCAGCAGGCGTTCCTGACCGCGCTCGCCCGGCTCTACGTCAGCGGCACCAAGGTCAAGTGGGACGACTACTACCCGCAGGGCACCACGATCGCGCTGCCCACCTACCCCTTCGACACCCAGCGGTACTGGCCGCGGGGCACGATGGCGCCGAGCGGGCCGGTCAGGCAGAGCATGCCGGCGTTGTACGAGCTCAACTGGACGAAGGCCACGCCGGGCACCAACGCGGTGTCGGCGGCGCGGTGGGCAATCATCGGTGGTGACGAGTTCGACCTGGCGCACGTGCTCTACAGCGCCGGGCAGACGGTCAGCGGGTACGGCGAGACGCTCGGCCAGGCTGCGCAGAACACCACCCCGGACATCTTCGTCGTGTCGGTCAGCGGGGACGGGACGCCGGAAAGCACGCACAAGCAGACGAGCCGAGTGCTCAAGCTGCTGCAGGAGGCGGACAAGTACAGCTCGCGGATCGTGTTCGCCAGCCGTGGTGCCACGACCGGTGAGGACCTGACCGCGGCGGCGGTCTGGGGTCTCGTGCGCAGTGCGCAGATGGAGAACCCCGGGAAGTTCCTGCTGTTCGACACCGACGCGCTGGACGTGTCCGGGGCGTTGTTGCCGAGGCTGGTCGCGTCGGACGAGCCGCAGGTCGAGGTCCGGAATGGACAGACGAGGGTGCCGAGGCTCGCGAAGACCACGCCGACCGACGCCAAGCACGAGTGGGACCCGGACAAGGCGGTGCTGATCACCGGCGGCACCGGCGGGCTCGGCGCCGAGCTGGCGAAGCACCTCGTCAGCCGCCACGACGTCAAGCACCTGGTGCTGGCGAGCCGGCGTGGTGAGGAGTCGCCCAAGGCCGCGGAGCTGCGCAGGCAGCTCGAGGAAGCCGGTGCGACGGTCACGGTCGTGGCGGCGGACGTGGCGAAGGAGGACGACGTCACGACGTTGCTGTCGGCGGCGCAGAAGCCGTTGCAGGCCATCGTGCACACCGCGGGCGTGCTGGACGACGCGCTGATCGGGGCGCTGAACGACGAGAAGCTCGCGAACGTGCTCAAGCCCAAGGTCGACGCCGCCTGGCACCTCAAGGACACCGGCGCCACGCTCATCCTCTACAGCTCGGTCTCCGGTGTGATGGGGGCGGCCGGCCAGGGCAACTACGCCGCCGCCAACTCCTACCTCGACGCCGTCGCGCGCACCCAGCCGAACACGGTCAGCATCGCCTGGGGGCCGTGGGCGCAGGACTCGGGCATGACGGCCGGGCTGAGCCAGGCCGCGATGGACCGGATGACCAGGTCGGGCATGCCGCCGCTGGCCGTGGAAGAAGGTCTCGCGCTGTTCGACGCGGCACTCACGCAGAACCAGAGGCACCTCGTCGCGATCCACGTCGCGGAGCAGCGCGGGCCGGTGTCGAAGCTCTTCGCCGACATCACCGAGGCACCCCAGCAGCACCAGCCGGAGAAGGCCGCGGTCACGGTGCTGGACCGGCTGCGCGAGGCCGGCCAGGAGGAGCGCGAGGTGATGGTGCGCGATCTCGTGGTCGGCACGAGTGCCGCGCTGCTCGGTCACGCCGACCCGAGCGGGGTCGACGCCGGCAAGGACTTCCTGGAGCTCGGCTTCGACAGCCTGATCGCGGTCGAGCTGCGCAACCAGCTCAACGAGCTGCTCGGCCTCAAGCTCGCGGGCAGTGTCGTGTTCGACCACAAGACGCCCGCGAACCTCGCCCAGCACCTCGTCACCGAGCTCAAAACCCTCCACAGTGGAGGAACCAGCAGCGGCGGTGTCGAGGTCGCGGCGGAGGACACCGTGTTCGGGCTGTTCATGGACGCGGTCACCAAGAACAACGTGGCGGCCGGCCTGCAGATGCTCAAGGGCGTGGCGAACCTGCGGCCGATGTTCGACTCCCCCGCCGAGCTCGACGAGCTGCCGGAGCCGGTCACGCTCGCCGACGGGCCCGCGTTGCCGAAGCTCATCTGCATCAGCGCGCCCGGTGCGACCGCCGGTGTGCACATGTACGCCAGGCTCGCCGCGCACCTGCGAGGCAAGCGGCAGGTCAGCGCGTTGCCGCTGGTCGGGTTCGGCAGCGGGGAACCGTTGCCGCGCAACGCCGCCGCCGTGAACCGGTGGGTGGCCGAAGCCGTGCTGCACGCCAGCGGCAGCGACCCGTTCGTGCTGGTCGGCCACTCCTCCGGCGGCACGCTCGCCTACCTGGCGGCGGGTGTCATCGAGGAGACGTGGGGCATCAAGCCCGACGGCGTGATCATGCTGGACACGTTGAGCCTCAACTACGACAACCGGGAGGGCATGGACTTCGAGTCCGTCACCTCGAACTACTTCAACACGATGGACTCGCCCGCGGTCAACATGAACAGCGCGCGCCTGTCCGCCATGGCCCACTGGTTCCCGCGGATCATCGACACCGGCATCCACACCACCGTGCCGAAGCTGCTGATCCGCTGCGGCCAGGAGGTCCGCGGCACGGACCTGGTGACCACGAACCAGGACGTCGCCGTGCCCGCCGACGACATCCGGCTCGTGCAGACCGACCACATGGCCATGGTGAAGGAGGACGCGCACCTCACCGCCGAGGTCATGGAGGCCTGGCTGGCCGCGTTCACGACCGTGCCGGCCTGACCGGTCGGGCGGTCACGTCGACCTGCGACGTGACCGCCCGGCCACAGCAGCTCTCCGCTCAGCCGACCCGGCGGTCCGCCAGCCGCACGACCTCCGCGGCCTGCTCCACCCGCACCCGGCCGGACGCCACCAGGTACCCGACGCCGCGGACGGTCTGGATCACCTCGTCGGTGTCGCTCAGCTTCTGCCGCACCCGCCGCACGTGCACGTCGACCGTGCGGCCGCCGCTGTAGTCGTCGTCGATCCCCCACACCGCCGCCATCAGCTCACGGCGGCGGTGCACGCGGTCGGGGTGTTCGCACAGGTAGAGCAGCAGCTCGAACTCCAGCCGGGTCAGCTCGACCGCCTTGCCCCGGCACAGCACCTGCCTGGTGTGCGGCAGGATCCTGACGTCGGCGTCCAGCACGGGTTCCGCGAGCACCAGGCCGGCCTGCCTCAGCGCGCCGAGCAGCCGCACCGCCGCCTGGTCGTCATCGGTTTCGATGGTGAGCACGAGTCGCACGACAGTCTCCTCACGAGGTCTTCGGCAGACCCGGCGGGTTGATCTCCGACGTCGGCACGGCCTCGTCGGGCAGGCCCCAGCGCTTCAGCACCTCCGCGTACTTGCCGTTCGCGATCAGCTGGTTGAGCGCCTCCTGCACCGGAGCGACCAAACCGTTGCCCTTCACCGTGGTCACGGCGATCTTGCCCTGCACCGACGCGCCACCGGAGAAGTTGCCGATCACCTCGGTCTCCCCGGACACCGCCGCGTGGTAGGCCGAGGTCGGGTTCGGGCCGAGGTAGGCGTCGATGCGTCCGGACTGCAGCGCCAGGTAGTAGTCCGACGAGTTCTGGAAGTACTTGATGTCGGTGGCTTTCAGTCCCGCGGCGACGTTCTGGGCGCTCCAGTCGACGAGGATCTTCTCCTGGTTGGTGCCGGAGGTCACGGCGATCACCTTGCCCGCGACGTCCTTGGGCTCTCTGACCTTCCAGGTGCCGCCCTTCTTCGCCTCGAACGCCAGCGTGTCGAGCCGGTAGGTGGCGAAGTCGTACTTCTCCTTGCGCGCCTCGGTGACGGTGATGTTCGACAGGCCCACGTCGGTGGCGCCGCTGTCGAGGCCCACGAAGAGGTTCTCCCACGAGGAGGCCTCGAGTCTCACCTTCAGCCCCAGCACGTCGGCGACCAGGTACGCGATGTCGGTCTCCACGCCGATCACCGTGCGGTCGTCTGTGGCGTAGAACCGCAGAGGTGGTGCTGTACCCGCGGATCCACCGACGACGAGCTCGCCCTTGGCGCGGAACTTCTCCGGCACCTTCGCGGCGATCTTGTCGTCCTTGGTGGCCTTCACCCGGTTCTGGTCGGGCCCGAGGCTCACGCTCAGACCGCTCACCGTGGAGGGCTCGCTCTCGGCGGGCGTGGCGCACGCGGCCAGGACGAACGTCAACGCGACCAGTGCTGCTCTGCGCACAACAGGCTCCTTGTCAGAGAACTTTGGAGAGGAAAGCGCGGGTGCGCTCGTGGACGGGGTGGTCGAGCACCTCACCGGGAGTGCCCTCCTCGACCACCACACCCGCGTCGAGGAACACGACCCGGTCCGCCACCTCGCGGGCGAACCCGATCTCGTGGGTGACCACGACCATCGTCGTGCCGGTCCGCGCCAGGTCGCGCATCACGTCGAGCACCTCACCGACCAGTTCCGGGTCCAGCGCCGAGGTCGGCTCGTCGAACAGCACGACCTTCGGTTTCGTGGCAAGGGCTCTGGCGATCGCGACGCGTTGCTGCTGGCCACCGGAGAGCTGCCGCGGGTAGGCGTCCTCCTTGTCGGCGAGGCCGACCCTGGCGAGCAGCTCGCGGCCTTCGGCGTACACCTGCCCGCGGGGCCTGCGGTGCGCGATCGGCGCCTCCACCACGTTCTCCAGCGCGGTGAGGTGCGGGAAGAGGTTGAAGTTCTGGAACACGAACCCGATGTGCGCGCGTTGTTCGAGGATCTCGCGCTCCTTGAGCTCGTGCAGCCTGCGACCGGCCCTGCGGTAGCCGACGAGCTCGCCGTCGACGCTGATGAACCCGCGGTCCACCTTCTCCAGGTGGTTGATCGTGCGCAGCAACGTCGACTTGCCGGACCCGGACGGCCCGAGCACCACCACGACCTCGCCGGCGGCGACCTCCAGCGACACCCCGCGCAGCACCTCGTTGGCACCGAAGCTCTTGTGCACCCCCAGCAGCTCGATCACCGGCGGGCACCCTTCGCGAAGTACCGCTCGACGTAGTGCTGGCCGATCGAGAGCAGCGTGGTCAGGATGATGTACCAGACGGTCGCGACCATCAGCAGCGCCACGACCCGCGCGTTGCGGCCGTAGATCACCTGCACCTGGTAGAAGAGCTCGCCGATCGCCATCACCGACACCACCGACGTTCCCTTGAAGAGGCTGATCACCTCGTTCGCGGCGTTCGGCAGGATGGCGCGCATCGCCTGCGGCAGCACGATCCTGCGGAACTGGCGGCCCTTCGGGATGCCCAGCGCGGCGGCGGCCTCCAGCTGGCCTGGCTCGACCGAGATCACGCCGGAGCGCACGATCTCGGCGGCGTAGGCGGCCTGGTGCAGCGCGAGCCCGAGAACGGCCGCGCCCATCGGGCTGATCAGCTGCACGGTCTCGAAGGAGTAGAACTCCGGCCCGAACGGGATGCCGACCGACAGCCGCTGGTAGAGGTAGGAGATGTTGAACCAGAACAACAGCTGCACGATCAGCGGGATCGAGCGGAACGCCCACACGTAGGTCCAGCCGACCGCCTGCAGCAACGGGCTGCGCGACATCCGCAGCAGCGCCACCACGACGCCGAGCGCGAAGCCGAGGACCGTGCCGAGCACGGTGAGCACGATCGTGGTGCCGACCGCGCGGATGACCGACTCCGCGGTGAAGTAGCGGGCGAACGTCGGCCAGTCCCAGCCGGGGTTCGTGACCAGGCCGTGGACGAACTGGGCGGCGAGCACCAGCACGACCACGACGCCGACCCACCGCCACGGGTGCCGCGCGGGCACCACCGGCAAGGAGGCAAGCTCCGCCTGTCTGTCCTTTGTGGATTTCAACACGAGTGTGCCTGATGGCGGCATGGCGGATCCCTGTGGGCCGGACGGGCGGTGAAGGCGGTAGCGGTCAGCCCGAACAGGTGGCGCTGGACACGCGGCCGAGGTCGATGTGCCTGCGGGAGGACAGGAACAAGGCGAAGGTCATTCCTGTCCTCCCCTCCCTGCGCTCGATGAGGAGCACGTTGCAGAACACGGCTCACCGTAGGGATCCGCCGAACACGTGGGCAAGGGCGTCCACGTGGTGAACAACTATCGGAGACCGAGGTGATCCCGCAGCGTCGGGCCGCTGTAGTCCTCCCGGAACACGCCGCGTTCCTGCAGCAACGGCACGACGGTGTCCGCGAACTCGTCGAGCCCGCCGGGCGTCACGTGCGGCACCAGGATGAAGCCGTCCGCCGCGTCCTGCTGCACCAGGTCGTTGATCTGCGTCGCGACGGTGGCGGCCGACCCGGTGAACGTCTGCCGGGCGCTCACGTCGATCACCAGGTCGCGGATCGACAGGTTCTTCGCCGCCGCCTTCTCCCGCCACTCGGTGACCGTGGCGACGGGATCTTTGAACATCCGCACGCTCGCCCGACCCTTGGCGATGGTGTTCTCCCCGGTCCGCGGCTCCACGTCGGGCAGCGGCCTGTCCGGGTCGTAGCCGCTCAGGTCGCGGTTCCACACCTGTTCCAGGAACCGGATCGCCGTGGCACCGCTGACCTGCTGACGCCGCACCACCGCGGCCTTCTCCTGCGCGTCGGCGTCGGTGTCGCCGAGCACGAAGGTCGCGGCCGGGAGGATCTTCAGCTGGTCGTGCGTGCGCCCGTGCTTGGCGAGCCGGCCCTTGACGTCACGGTAGAACCGTTGGCCTTCTTCCAAGGTGGCGTAGCGGGAGAAGATGGCGTCCGCGGTGGCGGCAGCGAACTCCCGCCCTTCCTCGGAGTCACCGGCCTGCAGGATCACCGGGCGGCCCTGCGGTGAGCGCGGGACGCCGAACGTGCCGCTGATGTCGAAGTGCTCGTCGGTGTGCTCGAACGGGCCGACGCCGGTGTCGAAGAGCTTCCACGCGGTGCGCAGGAACGACTCCGCCCTGCTGTAGCGGTCCTCCTGCTTGAGGAAGCCGCCGCGGCGGAAGTTCTCGCCGGTGAACGCGTCCCACGACGTGACGACGTTCCACGCGGCCCGGCCGGCCGAGAGGTGGTCGAGCGAGGCGAACTGCCGCGCCACCTCGTAGGGTTCGTTGAAGGTCGAGTTGATCGTGCCGGCGAGCCCGAGCCGGTCGGTGACGGCCGCGAGCGCCGCCAGCACGGTGAACGTGTCCGGGCGGCCGACCACATCGAGGTCGTGGATCTGCCCGCCCTGCTCGCGCAGCCGCAGACCCTCGGCGAGGAAGAAGAAGTCGAACTTCGCGCGTTCCGCCGTCTGCGCCAGGTGGACGAACGAGCGGAACTCGATGTGGCTGCCCGCCTGCGGATCGCTCCACACCGTCGTGTTGTTCACGCCGGGGAAGTGGGCGGCGAGGTGGATCTGCTTGGTCATCGCGCGCTCCCTGCCGCATACCGGTTCTCGGGCCTGCCGAGGCCGAGGTACCCCCGCAGCGTCTGGTGTTCGTACTCGGTGCGGAACAAGCCGCGTTCGCGCAGCCGCGGCACGAGCCCGCGGGTGACCTCGCGCAGGTCGCCGTGCAGCCGGAAGCCGGTGAAGCCCTCGGTCTGCCACTGCTGGAGTCGCTCGGGCGTCACGGTCGCGTCGACATCTCGGAACACGAGCTTGTCGGAGGCAGAAGCGTTGTCGGAGAACACGATGTCGGCGAAACCGGCCTCGGTGGCCGCGATCGGCGGGTGTCCCTGCGGCGGCCGGGGCGTGATCGACGGACCGCGCACGCTGAACCAGCTGCCCTCGAAGTCGATGTGGTGCAGCTTCTCCCGGTCGATGAACCGCCCGGTGGCCACGTCGCGGATCTCCGCGTCGTCCTCCCAGCTGTCCCACAACCTCCTCAGCACCTCGGCGTAGTCGGCCGCCTCGCCCCAGAGGTCGCCCAGGTTTTCGCGGCGCCCGAAGTGCTTGGCGTGCAACGGGTCCGGCGCGACGTCGAGCAACACACCACCGCGCCCGCCGCTCACGTGGTCAAGCGTGGCGATGGCCTTCGACACGTGGAACGGCTCGGTGTGCGTGACAACCGCGGTCGGCACCAGGCCGATGCGGCTGGTCAGCGGCGCGACCCTGGCGGCGATCAGCACGGCGTCGAGGCCGGGCGCACCGCCCAGCGAGTCGTCGAACGTCACGAAGTCGAGCTTGGCGTCCTCGGCCTCGCGCACGAGCTCCGTCCAGTACCGCGCGGTGAACTCGCCGGTGACGGGCAGCGCGACGGCCAGGTGCAGTGGTGCTCCCACCGGTCCCCCTCTCGTCGGGTTCCCGCAGTCTGGTCGCGTTTTCACGCTCTTCGCTGAGGCGGTCACCAGGTGGGATCGAGGGCGTGAGCGGGAATATTTCCGGCTCGGCACTGCCCGGAGGGGCGGCGAACTCCGCACGCACGGCCGCCCGTGCGTTCCTCGCGGTCCCCCGAGCGTTCTGGAATACCGGAAGTCGACGCCGGGACAGCTGAGCAAAGGTGCCGCCGATGAAACGTGGTCAGTGCCAGGACTCAGACGGGCGAGAACCCGGCAGGCGTTCCGGCGAACGGCACGGACCACCGGCGACGAGCTCCCAGCGAGCGGTGCTCTCACTGCAGGCCGCGGCCGGCAACCGGGCGGTCGCGCGCACCCTGACCGTGCAGCGCGACACGGGGCTCGCGGCGAACGTGGGCACCTTCGTCACCGACCTGGGCCCGGTGTTCGCCCGCTGGAACGCCGGCCAGGCCAACGCGGACTCCCGGCTGAAGGACCTCAGGACGACCATCAACGACCAGCTCACGGCCATCGGCATCACCTACACCGTCGGCGTCTTCTCCGGTCTGCCCGGAGTCGGCGGCAGCACGCACGGCGAGTTCAAACCGGACCTGTGGGTCATCAACATCAAGCCGGGCACCGTGCAAGCCCCGCTGGCCGACCAGAACGCGCAAGCCGCCCTCGCGGACACGGTCGTCCACGAGACCCGGCACGTCGAACAGTTCTTCCGCGTGGCGCGCATGCGGTGCGCGGCGAAGGTCAAGGAGAACAAGAAGCGCCCGGCAGGCGACATCGCCGCAGAGGTCGCGGCCGACCTCAAGATGGACCCGCGGGCCGTTCAAGCCGCCATGGCCCAGGGCGGCGCTCTCACCGCCGAGGAGCAACACGAAGCCGCGAGCTGGTCGCAGTCGATCCCCGCGAACGTCGTCGTGCACGAGCAGCTGAAAGCGGCCAAACCGGAGTACACCGCCGCCCAGCTGGCCGTCGGCGCGTTCGCACAGGAGCTCATGGCGGCGCCGAAGATGGACCACGACCCGAAGGTGCCGGTGGACGTGGTGTACTTCCGCAACCGGTTCGAGCAGGTCAGGCTGCGGTTCCGCCGCGCGTTCGCGGCGTACTCCGGCGCCTACCGGGCCTACCGGACCGGCCTGACCTTCGAGACCGACGCGTTCCGCACCGGGCACGCCGCCTCCGCCGCCATCACCGGCCGGATCCCACCTGACCTGGATCAGACGGTGGCCGCCCTGAAGCAGCCGTGGGAGCAGTACTTCCAGCACTGCCACCAAGTGCTCTGGCTCAGCCCTCCCCCGCTGCCGCCGCGCGAGCCCGTGCAGACCCACGTCCAGCGGCACCAGGTGCCACCGGAGCTGGAATCGATGTTGCCTTGACGTGGGCGTCAACGTTTAGCGTCGTCGCATGAGGATCGGCGAACTGGCCAAGCGAGCCGGCACCACCACGCGCGCGTTGCGGTTCTACGAGTCGCAAGGGCTCTTGCAGGCACAACGCACGGCCAACGGCTACCGCGAGTACGACGAGCACGACCTGCGGCTGGTCGCGGAGATCCAGTCGCTGCAGTCGATCGGGCTGTCGCTGGAGGACACCCGGCCGTTCGTGGCGTGCCTGCGCGCGGGGCACGAGTCCGGTGACTCGTGCCCGGACTCGCGGGAGATCTACCGGCGCAAGCTCGCCGAGGTCGACGCGTGCCTGGACCGGTTGCACGCCGTTCGCGCGTTCCTCGTCGACAGGATCGAGGCCTTCGACCCGTGCCGGGTGGACGAACCCAAGGAGTTCAAGTGCAGCTGACCGACGCGACGTTCGCCGCGAGCGTGCGGACCGGGACCGTGCTCGTCGAGTTCTGGGCGCAGTGGTGCGGACCGTGCCACATGCTCTCGCCGGTGCTCGACGAGATCGACCGCGAGCGCGACGATCTGACCGTTCTGCGCATCAACGCCGACGAGAACACGGCGACGGCCCGCGACTACCAGGTGATGTCGCTGCCGACGATGCTGTTGTTCCGCGACGGCGTGCCGATTCGTTCGATCGTGGGGGCACGGCCCAAGTCGCGGCTGCTCGCCGAACTGGATGACGCCTTGTCCGCTTGAAGGTTTTAGATTACGCGCATGCTCGGTCTGGAACTCGTCGTGGTGCTGGGTGTGTGCGTGCTGGTGAGCAGCGTCGCGGCCGGACGGTTGCGCGTCGCGGCGCCGGTGTTGCTCGTGGTGTTCGGCGCGGTGCTCGGGTTCGTGCCGAGCCTGGAGTCGGTGAGCCTGCCGCCGGAGGCGATGCTGCTGATCTTCCTCCCGGCGCTGCTGTACTGGGAGAGCCTCACCACCTCGTTGCGCGAGATCCGTTCCAACCTGCGCGTAATCGTGCTGACCAGCACCCTGCTGGTGATCGCGACGGCCGCGGCGATCGCCTGGGTCGGTCACGCGCTGGGGCTGGACTGGGGACCTGCCTGGGTCCTCGGAGCGGCGCTGGCCCCCACTGACGCCACGGCGGTGGCGGCGATCGCGCGTGGGCTGCCGCGGCGCACCACCACCGTCATCAAGGCCGAGTCGCTGATCAACGACGGCACCGCGCTGGTCATCTACGGCATCGCGGTCGCCGTCACCGCGGGCGAGGTGCAGTACAGCGGCGGACTGGTCGGCTGGCGGTTCCTGCTGTCCTACGCCGGCGGCGCGGCGGCGGGCCTGCTGTGCGCGTGGCTCGTGGTGCAGGTCCGGCGCCGGCTCGACAACCCCGTGCAGGAGAGCGTGGTCAGCGTGCTGACGCCGTTCGCGGCGTTCCTGCTGGCCGAGCTCGTGCACGGGTCCGGCGTGATCGCGGTGGTCGTCGCGGGCCTGACGTTGAGCCAGATCGGGCCGCGGCTGGTGCGCGCCGACGCACGGCAGCAGTCGGAGGCGTTCTGGCGGTTGTCGACGTTCCTGTTGAACGGCTCGTTGTTCGTCCTCATCGGACTGCAAGCGCACGGTGCGGTGCGCGCGTTGGACGGCGCGGAGGTGCTGGCGTCGTTCGGTGCTATCGGGCTGGTGGCGTTGGCGGTCGTGGGCACGCGTGTGGCGTGGAGCTACACCACGCCATATGTCATCCGTGCGATTGACCGCCGCCCTCAGCAACGTCTGCGTCGTGTCGGCGCACGGCAACGCATGGTCAGCACGGCAGCCGGGTTCCGCGGTGCCGTGTCACTGGCCGCGGCGCTCGCGGTCCCGGAGACCACGGCGTCGGGCGCGCCGTTCCCGTTCCGCGAGGAGATCGTGCTGATCACGTCCGGCGTGGTGGTGCTGACGCTGGTCGTGCAGTCGCTGCTGCTGCCGGTGATCGTGCGGTGGGCGCACCTGCCTGAGGACACGGCCGTGGAGGAGGAGCTGCGCCTGGCCCAGTCGACGGCGTCGGAGGAGGCCTACGAGGCGCTGCCGGGCCTGGCGGACAAGGTCGGCGTCAGCGACGTCGTCTACAAGCGGGTGCTGGCCGAGTACGACCACCACCTGGAGGTCCAGCGCTCCGCCGCGAGCGGCGACGAGGAGACCACGCAGGCGGAGGCGGAGTACGCGGCGCTGCGGCTGGAGCTGATCGCGCACAAGCGGGCCACGGTGGTGCGGCTGCGCGACGAGCGGGCGATCGACGACATCGTGCTGCGGACGGTGCAGGCGCGGCTGGACGTGGAGGAGGTCCGGTTGTCACGGCGCGAGGTCGAAGACTAGTGCCAGTGACCGCCGAACAGGTCGCGGGCCAGCTCCCGTGCCACCTCGCGGACCGGGCGGTCCGGTGTGGACGGACGCGGCTCCGGCAGCACCTCCCACGCCTCGCCGTCGGTGGCCGGGCGCAGTTCCAGCGCGGCGGTGCGCAGGGTGCCCCTGTCGACCGCGAGGCCTCCCCTGACCTCGACCTCCCGGCCTACCAGGTAGCGCGTGTAGGCCTGGGCGTCCTCGAAGAGCTCGTACCGCAGTGACGCGGTCTCGACGTCGCAGACCTTCGCCCCGTACACGCACTCGCCGGGGTCCGCGCCCAGCCGCGGGCCGACGGAGATGTAGCGCGCCTGCGGGTCGGCGCCGTCGGGTTCGAGGTACCAGGTGCCCTGGCCGGGCCGCAGGCGGTAGCCGGGGACGGTGGTCGCCATCAGCGAGCCGCGTGCGATCTGGTCGTCGGCGAACCGCAGGTCCAGGGCGGACGGTGAGGCGTCGGCCAGTGCTTTGAGCACCAGCAGGGCGGTGGCGACCAGGACGGTCAGTGAGCCGGCGGCGAGGTACCAGCGGCGCAGCAGCAGGGCCGCCATCAGCGCGAACAGCACCACGGAGGCGGGTACCCAGAGAGTCGGAGTTCGGCTCAGGGCGAGGCCGGCGGCGTCGGTGAGGTCCCACGAGAGCAGCCACAGGACCGTGCCGCCGGCACCGACGAACACGGCCCAGCAGATGCGGCCGCCTCGGGAACCGGTGAGCCACGACGCGTCCGGGGCCAGTCCTGCCACCGCTGTCAGGGCCACGACCAGCACCACCGCGAACACGCCGGCCATGACCACCGCGGCCGTGGCGCCGCCGAGCAGCACGCCGACCACGGCCCCGACCAAGGGCAGCACGGCCAGTGCGCCGATCACGCCGGCCGCCGCCACCTGAACCAGGACACGCCCGATGGCGTGCCCCTCCCCCGTGTGCACCACGTGATCACCCTGGCAGGCGCGGACGTGCGCGGGGAACAGTGGAACTACTCACTGGCTGCTGATGGTCGCCACCACGTTGATCGTCGTGGCATGACCGCGGAACGCACTCCGGGCTGTCACCGGAACCTGGCCGACGTGCGGCCGGGTTCCGGTGACCACGAGCTCAGCGCCGGTAGACGCCGAGCTCGTAGAGCGAGTAGCCCCAGCCGGTGCCGCGCTGCGTGGCGTGCAGCCGGACGTAGCGGGCGGTCGCGGTCACGTCGATCGCGTCCACACCGCCGTTGCCGGTCGTCGTGCCGTAGACCGCGCGCCAGCTGGTGCCGTCGTCGGACACCTGGATCTCGTAGGCGCGGCCGAACGCGCCCTCCCACACCAGCTGCACGTGCTGGAACGTCGTCACCGCGCCCAGGTCGACGCGCAGCCACTGCGGGTCGACCCAGTCGGTGGCCCAGCGCGAGCCGGCGTTGCCGTCGACCGCGTTGGAGGGCGGGAACGGTGCCCCGTCGCCGACCTGCTGGTAGGAGGAGGCGGTGACCGCCTTGCCCTGCGCGACGTTCACGCCGGACGGTTGCGGTGCCACGACCCGGACCGAGCGGGTCTCGATGCCGATGTTGCCGCGGCCGTCCTCGGCCATCACGTACACCTTCCACACGCCGAGGCGGTCGGGTGCGGTGAGCGTCAGGCGGTTGCCGTTGACCTGCACCGGCGCGTTCGCGAGACCTCCGCTGTTGTCGATGTACTTCGAGTTCAGCGCCGCCGACCACGTGATCGTGTCGCCGTTCGGGTCCGAGGCCGTCACGTCGACGGTGAGCGGTGCACCGGCGGCGACGGTTTGCGGGACGTTCATCGCGGAGATCACCGGCGGGGTGTTGGCCGGGGTGGCGCCGCCGAACGCGCGCTGCACCGCGTAGAACGACAGCCGCTTCTTGCCCGCCGGGGTCAGGTTGAACCACACCGCGCCGAAGTCGTACTCGGTGCCGTAGTGGAACAACGTGCCGCCGAACGACACCCCGGTGTGGCCGACGATGCAGTTCCACGCCTGGGTGTAGCCGTCGCGCTTCTGCACGTCGGTGGGTTCCGCGGGCACGCCGTTGGCGTCGTTGGGGACCTCCCACTCACCGGCGGGTCCGGCCTCGGTGAGGATGTACGGCTTGGTGTAGCCGCCGTTGAGCCAGTCCTGGCGCACCTGGCAGACGTTGCCGTAGGAGTTGACCGAGTACAGGTCGAGGTCGGGCGTGTGCGCCTTCAGGTACGCCCACGCGCCGGTCCACGCGTCCGTGTTCGTCACCGGGTGGTTGGTGTCGATCGCGTGGATCGCGCGGGCGGCCTCGTTGAGGTACCGCGCGTAGGCCACGCGCTGGTTCTCCAGCTCGGTGCCGGAGTAGCAGTTCTGCAGGCCGAGGATGGACTCGTTGCCGACGTTCCACATGAGCACGCCGGGGTGGTCCTTGTAGGTGGTCACCCATTGCCGGATCTGCCCGAGCATGTCCGCTTTGTACTGCGCGTCGGTGACGTAGTTGACGCAGCCGCCGGAACCGGGACCGCCGCCGGGCTGCAGCCAGAAGCCGTTCATCACGCGCAGGCCGTTCGCCGCGGCCGCGTCGAGCAGCGGACGGGTCGAGGCGTCGGTGCCCCAGGTGCGCAACGTGTTGACGCCCATGGACTTCAGCTCCGGCATGTACCGCGCGGCGTCGGCGGCGGGCGGGCCCCAGGTCAGGCCCTTCACCGTCCACGGCTGACCGTCCACGAGCAACCGCCAGTTGCCCTGCGAACCGGTCACGTGCACACCCGTTGGCGCGACGGGACCTTGTGAGCCGAAGACCCGGAACTCCCACAACGAGACGCCGTAACCGTTGGCGCGCTGGGTGGCGTTGACGCGCACGTAACGGCCGGTGCCGCTGACGTCGTGACCCTGCCGGCCGCCGGTGGCGCCGGTGACCGAGCGGACGGTCTGCCAGGAGTCGCCATTGGCCGAGGTCTGGATGTCGAACGCGGTGGCGTACGCGCCTTCCCAGTCGAGCTCGACGCGGGTGATCGCCGACGACGCACCCAGGTCGACCCGCAGCCACTGCGGGTCGCTCCACTGACTGGACCAGCGCGTGCCCGCATCACCGTCGACCGCGGCCGACGCGGGCGTGCCGCCGTTCTCGGCCGAGGACGCGACGGCGGGCTTGCCCTGGGAGAGCAGTTCGGGCGCGGCGGTCACCGTTCCCGGTACGAGCACAAGACTTGCGAGCACGGCGAGAACCGTGCCGATGGAGCGGACGCGAACCATCGCGCCTCCTGCCACGGGTAGGGGTCGTGTGCGTGGAGAGCGCTCTCACAACCCTGCCGACGAACGTTACGACCCAGCGTCGGCAGTGTCAAAGAACCGGTCTTGACACCTCGCCGACCGGAGCGGGAACCTGGTTGGGAGAGCGCTCTCCAAGCCGGTTCCCCACGTCGGCAGGAGGACAAAGGTGTCCAGAAAACTCAGCGCACTAGCGGCGGCGGCCGCCCTGGTGACGGCGTTCGTCGTCGTCACCCAGGCCCAAGCGGACGACCTGGTCACGCACCACGAGTTCCAGGCGAACTGCTCGGTCACGCACCACCTCCCGGACGACCCGATCGTCTTGCCGGGACTGCCGGGCGCGTCGCACCTCCACACGTTCCTTGGCAACCCGACCACCAACGCCCGCACCACCACCGACTCGTTGCGAGCGGGCCAGACCAACTGCAAGACGCCCGACGACAAGTCCGCGTACTGGTTCCCGTCGGTCTACAACGGCGACCAGCTCATCCCGCCGGACTTCCCGCAGGTCATCTACTACAAGTCGGGCATCCTGAAGTACCAGGACGTCGTGCCGTTCCCGCCGGGCATCCGGTTCGTGGTCGGCAGCCCGAGCGCCACCCAGGAGCAGTTCCGCACCGCCCCCGGCGCCGTGGAGGGCTGGGAGTGCGGCGACAGCTTCCACAACTACGACATCCCCGCCTGGTGCCCGCCCGGCACCCAGCTCAACATCCGGTACCAGGCCCCCAGCTGCTGGAACGGCCGCGACCTCGACTCGGCGGACCACAAGTCACACATGGCCTACCCGGACCGCGCCACCCTGGTCTGCCCGTCGTCACACCCGGTCGCGGTGCCGATGCTGGAGTTCAAGATGGCGTTCCCGGTGTCCGGTGACATGTCCCGCGTCCGGCTGTCCAGCGGCCGCGGCTACACCTGGCACTACGACTTCATGAACGCCTGGGACGCGCCGACCCAGGCCGCGCTGGTCCGCCACTGCGTGAACGGTGGCCTGCAGTGCGACCCGCGTGGATATGATCTGTACAAGCCACACAGGGGTGCCGCGCTCGGACCGGACTACCGGTTGCCGAGGTAGCGTTCTCCCCTTCCATGCACCCCAGGGCGGCGCGTGCCCTGGGGTGTTCCTTTTGCGCATCAACGCCCGCCGCACAACGCCCTGCCACACAGAACAACGGGCGCCGCGACCGAGGTGGTCGCGGCGCCCGTCAGGCGCTCACACCGCTGTCACATCAGGGGTAGCTCACGACGTACCGGACCTGGTTTGCCAGGTCCGCCTGCCCACCCGTGCCGTTGATGACGTTCGCGATCGTCCCCACCCCGCCGAGCGACACCGCGACCAGGTGCGTGAACCGGACTCCTGGCCTGTTCGGCGCCTCGAAGCCGTTGTCGGTCACGATGCTCGGATCGGCCTGGTTGAAGGCGTACACGCCGACGCCGAACGCCTGGTGGGTGGTCACGTTGTCCGAGACCTTGTACCCCGCCCAGCCGCGCTTGGAGCCGTTCATCCACGCCGCCTGGTTGGGCGGGTCGTACGGCAGCTCGTTCTGGTAGAGGTAGACGCGGCCGCCGTTGCCGTTCCAGATCAGGTTGTGCTGCTGGTAGTGCTCGACGAACAACCCGTACGCGATCACGTTGTCGCCGTTGACGACCACGCCGTTCTGGCCGGGGTTGGCCGTCCAGCTGACGCCCTCGCCGTGGTCGGCGCGCCACACCCAGGTGTGGTCGATGATCGTGTGCTGGCTGTTGACGCGCATGCTGACCGTCGCCTTGCCGGCCTGCGAGCCACCGACGCGCAGGTACACGTCGTGCAACGAGGTCGGGTTCGCCGCGTGCGAGGTGGCGCCGGAGTCACCGATCTCCAGCAGCACCGGGGAGTTCCGCACGCCGGCGTCGACCAGGAACCCGGCCAGCTTCACACCGTCCACATCGGACGTCGTCAGCGCGGCCCTGCCCGTGGTGGGCGTCAGCGTCGCCAGGCCCAGGCCGAGGACCACGGTGTTCGGGCGGGTCACCCTGATCGTGTCGTCGAGCTGGTGGATGCCCGGCGTGAGCAGCAGGTGCTTGCCCTGCGTCAGCGCCGCGTTGATCGTGGCGGCCGGGGTGCCGGGCTTGACGATGAAGAAGTCCGCCAGCGACACCGACGTGCCGGGGTTGCCGTTCTCCCAGCTCGTGCCGCGCGAGTTCTGGCGCAGCGCGGGCAGGAAGACGCGGTACTCACCGGAGCCGTCGAAGTACAGGTACGGCTTCTCCCGCGTCACCGGCGAGGTGTCCACGGTCGTGTGCGACGGGTTCGGGAAGTGGTTCGCGGGTGCGCCCTGGGTGCCGGCGAAGACCATGTTCCACACCGACCCAGACCAGCCGCCCGCCAGGTTGCTGTTGCGGGTCAGGAACTGCTGCTGCGACCCCGAGATCACCGTGCCGTCGATCTTGCTGTCCACGATCAGGCCGCCGCTGGCCCAGCCGTCGTAGCCGTTCCACAGGTGCGCCTGGCCGCGCAGGTGCATCCGGCGGTACGCGGTGGCCTGCGAGACCGCCCAGCGCTCGATCTGGTTCGCGGGCAGCGTCACCGACAGGTTCTCCGCGCCGCGCCAGAAGTTCTGGGTCGCGTTGCCGAGGTTGTTCGGGTCGTCACCCTGCTGCAACCAGTCGGCCTCGACCCGGATGTGGCCGTTGATGTTCACGTCGTCCGGCATCAAGCCGAGACCGACGATCTGCGTGTAGAACCGCAGGTTCACATCAGCGTTGTACGAACCGGGCTTGAACAGCACGGCGTGGCGCTGCGGACCGAACTGGTTCGTCTTCATCTGCGCGGAGATCGCGTCCAGGCGCGACTGCATCTCCGCCTGCGACGAGCCCGGCCCGTAGACGTACACGTTCGGCCCGAAGTCCGGGTTGCGCGGGTCCGTCGGCGTCACACCGGGCGTGTCCGGGGTGGTGGCGTTGACGCTCAGCTCCCACAACGAATAGCCGTAGCCGGTGCCGCGCTGGGTGCCCAGCACCCGCACGTACCGGCCGGTCCCGGAGACGTCGAGCGCCTGCGTGCCACCGGTTCCGCTGGTGGTCGAGTAGACGCTGCGCCACGAACCGGAGTCGGCGGCGTTGTCGCTCACCTGCACCTGGAAAGCCCTGCCGTACGCGCCTTCCCAGCTCAGGGAGACTCGGCAGACCTGCTGCGTGGAGCCGAGGTCGACCTGCAGCCACTGCGGGTCGGAGAACTGCGACGACCAGCGGGTGCCCGCGTTGCCGTCGACCGCGGCCGAGGCCGGCGTGCCGCCGTTCTCGGTCGAGGACGCGGTGGCCGGGCGGTTGAGTGCGACGTTGGAGGTACCGCACGCGGCGGCACCGGCTGAGGTCGAGGTCGTGGCGCTGACGGTGGTCACGAGACACAGAGCGGCGGCGGAAAGCGCGGCCGCCCTGGACAGGGGTATGCCCATGATCCTGCCTGACACGTAGGGGCGTGGAGCCCGGGACGGTTGGCGACCGGTCGCCGTGAGAGCGCTCTCCCAGACGTTAACGCCGCGTGTCGGACAGGTCAATCAAGCGGAGGCGCGGACGACGAGTTCCGGTTCGAAGATGACGGATCTCGGCCGTTGTCCCGGTTCTTCGAGGTCGGCGAGCAGCAGTTCGGCCATCGCGGCGGCCATCCGCTCGACCGGCTGGCGCACGGTCGTGAGCTGCGGGCGGCACGCGAGCGCCGGTGCGCTGTCGTCGAACCCCACGACCGCCACGTCGTCGGGGACGCGCAACCCGTGCGCCTGCACGACGAACACCGCCGCCTGCGCCATCAGGTCGTTCGCGGCGAACACGCCGTCGAGGTCGGGGTGCTCGGTGAGCAGCCTGGTCATCGCGGCCTCACCGCTCTGCGCGGTGAACCCGCCCTCCGCGGTCGGCACGTACGGGAAACCGTGGCGCGCCATGGCGTCGCGGAACCCGGCGAGCCGGTCCTGGCTCGCCAGCACGTCGAGCGGCCCGGAGATGGTGACGATCTCGGTCCGCCCGGACGCCACCAGGTGGTCGGCCGCGAGCCGCCCGCCCGCGCGGTGGTCCATGTCGACGTAGCTGACCGGCGTCGGCGTGCCGGGCCTCGCGTAGAGCACCGACGGCACCCCGGCCGCCATCAGCCTGGCCGGCAACGGGTCCGCGGGGTGCGTGGTGACCAGCAGGGCGCCGTCGGCACTGCCCTGCCGCAGGAACTCGACCACCTCGGTCCGCGCGGGCTCCGAGTCGGCGAGCATGAGCACCGGGTGCACGCTGTGCGGGCGCAGGAAGTCGACCACCCCGGCGGTCACCCGGCCGAAGAACGGGTCGGTGAAGACGTCCGATCCCCCGCCGGCGCCGGAGATCACCAGCGCGACCGTGCCGGTGCGCCGCGTGACGAGAGACCGGGCCGCCCTGTTCGGCGAGTACCCGGTCTGCTCGATCGCGTTGCGCACCGTCTCCTGGAGGTGCGGATCAACGTTGCGGGTGCCGTTGACCACACGCGACACCGTCGCACGTGAGACACCCGCAACTCTGGCGACGTCCTCCAGCGTGGGCGCGCTCTTGCTCATACACCGGTTGTACCACGCTGGGAGAGCGTTCTCCCAACATCAAGAACCGATACGAACGTCCTTGATCGCACCGCGCCAGTGGTCGACGTTCTGACCGTTGTACTTGGCCCGGCCGACCGTGAACGCGCCGGTGCTCTCGATCGCCGGTCCGGCGGTCGCGGTGGCCACCAGCGCGCCGTCCAGGTAGAGGCGGATCTCGCCGCCCCTGCGCTCACCCTTCAGCTCGTACCAGCGGCCGACCTCCGGCACGACCTCGTACCGGGCCCGGTTGCCGCCCGGCGTGCTGAACGCGAACGCGCCCTGGCCGTACTGCAGGTAGAACGGGTTCTCCGCCTGACGGCCGTCCTGGCTGACGGCGGTGGCGTAGTTGGCAGGCACCTCGTCGAGCCGCACCTTCGCCGACACCGTGTAGTCCTTGGTCGTGTCGACCACCGGGCCGTAGGTGTCCGCCGAGCCGTTGCGGAACTCGAGCGCGCCGTCCTTCCAGGTGGCACCGGTCGGGCTGAGCGTGAGCGGGTTCTTGCCGGTCGAGTCCTCGGCCGTCGAGCCCTTGGTCTCGTTCAGCTTCCACTCACCGCTGCCCGCGTACGGGTACGGCTTGCCCGCGTTCGCCCCGGCCTCGATGACCCGCCGGTTGATCTCGCGGACGGGACCAGGATCGACCTTGAGGCGCTTGCGGTCGTAGGTCCAGAGCCCGTTGAGCTCGCCCTCCAGGTCGGTGACCTGCGTGTAGACCGACGCGGACATCTCCGCGCGGGCCTGGCCCAGGTAGAACGTGCGGGTGTTGTCGACGTACTTCGCCGTCAGCGCCGCCTTGTCCGCCACACCGCTGTAGATCGCGATCGGCGCACCCGGCCACTGGTGGCCCGGCGTGCGCAGCGTGAAGCCGCCGTGCTCGCCGTCCATCACCACGCGCTTGCCGTCCGGACGGGCCGGGTCGGTGTTGTTGTAGTCGTGGTGGTCGATGACGTCGCCCTTGCCGCTGTCACCCTTGGAGGCGCAGCAGTTGACACCGCTGTGGGCGTTGACGATCCGGCTCGGGTCGGCGGCCTTGACCTCGTCGGCGATCTGGCCGGTCACGGTGCGGTCCCACTCGCCCCAGCCCTCGTTGAACACGATCCAGGAGTAGATCGACGGGTAGTTGTGCAGCTGGTCCATCAGCTCGCGGCCCTCCTTGACGAAGGCCTGCTGCGCGACCGGGTTGTTCCCGTCCTCCAGCGACACGAAGTCCTGCCAGACCAGCAGTCCCAGCCGGTCCGCGTGGTAGTACCAGCGGGCGGGCTCGGCCTTGATGTGCTTGCGGACCGAGTTGAAGCCGAGGTCCTTCTGCGCCTTGAGGTCGAAGACCAGCGCCTCGTCGCTCGGCGCGGTGTTCAGGCCGTCCGGGTAGAAGCCCTGGTCGAGCTGCATCAGGTTGAAGATCGGCTGGCCGTTGAGCGTGAGCTTGGGCGTGCCGCCGACGTTCGCGATGCCGGTGGAGCGCATGCCGAAGTAGCTCTTGACCTTGTCCCTGCCGAGCGTGATGTCGAGCTTGTAGAGGTACGGGTCGTCCGGCGTCCACAGGTGCGGGTTCGGCACCGGCAGTCTGAGGTTCGTGTTCGCCGGTCCGGTGACCGTGCCGACCTGCCTGCCCCTGTCGTCGCGGGCGACCGCGGTGACGGTGGCGGTGCCGGCCGACTTGACGTTCACCGTGAGCGAGCTGGACGCGAGGTCGGGGGTCGTCTTGATCTCGTCGATCCCCTTGTCCGCCACCGGCTCCATCCACACCGTCTGCCAGATGCCCGACGACGGCGTGTAGAAGATGCCGCTGGGGTTGCGCGACTGCTTGCCCTTGGGCTGGTGCGGGCCGGTGGTGTCGGTGACCGCGACGACGATCTCCTGCTCACCGCGCCTGAGCACGTCGGTGATGTCCGCGCTGAACGCCGTGTAACCACCGGTGTGCTCGGCGACCAGCTTGCCGTTGACCCACACCTTCGCCTGGTAGTCGACCGCGCCGAAGTGGAGCTTCAGCCGCTGCCCGCTGCCGATCCGCCAGTCGTGCGGCACGTTCACGGTCTTGCGGTAGAACATGTGGTCCTCGTGCCGCTCGAGCCCGGAGAGCTGCGACTCGATCGGGAACGGGACGACGACCTTCTCCGGCAGCTTCTTGCCGAACGTGGGCTGCTGCCCCGCCGTGGCCGCGGAGAACTCCCACGGCCCGTTGAGGTTCAGCCACTTGTCACGCTCGAGCTGCGGCCGCGGGTACTCGGGCAACGGGTTGCGCGCGTCGAAGTTCTCGCCCCACGGCGTCCTGAGCCGCTCGGTGGAGACGTTGCCGGTCGTGCGAGCGGTCTTCCCGACCTTCTGGCCGTCGACCGCGAGCGCACCCGCGCCGTCGTAGTAGATCCGGACCCGCTGACCCTTCAGCACGCGCTCGCCCAGCCGGATCGTGGCCTTGGTGCGGCTCGTGGTGATGAGCGAGATCGGGAACGGCGTGGCGTCGACCTCGATGCGCAGGTGGTCCTTGAGGTCGTTCGTGCCGGTGACGCGGCCGCCGAAGTCCGCGGTGAGCGTGCGGCCGTCCTTGGAGACCTCCGCCGTGCGCGGCACGACCTGGAAGTCCGACGGCGGCGTGAACGCGGACTCCGGCACCAGCTGCTTCGGCGTGTTCGCGCTCGACCAGCGCAGGAACATGTTGGCGCCGCCGACGTCCTGGAACATCTCCAGCTTGAAGGCGTACTGCCGCCCGGCGGTGAGCGTCACCGGCGCACTGGTCTGCTCGCGGTCCCAGTCGGGCACCCAGTGGTCGATCACGGGCTTGTCGTCGATCAGCAGCCGGAACCCGTTGTCGCCGATGGCGTAGAACGTGTAGTCGCCGGTCTGCGGCACCGCGATCTGCCCGGTCCAGCGCGCGGTCGTGTGCTCGGTGCGGCCGTTCAGAAAGCCGAACACACCGGTCAGGTCACCCTGGTTGATGTCGGCGTCGAGCACGGTGCCGCCCAGGTCGGCGAAGTCCCGCGCGCCCGGCGCCGACATGCTGAAGTACTCGCCCTTCAGGCCGTGCACGGGCGCGGCGGACTGCCCGGCGGCCTCCTCGGCGATCGCCGGCGGTGTTCCCGGCATCAGGCCCAGTGTGAGCAGCAGGGCGACGAGTGCGGGGGCGGCTTTCCTCATCGGCGAGATTCCCCTTCGGTTTTACAACGTTGTAAGACGCTCGCCTATATCCACGCACACGGTTCGGAGTCCTTGCTACGGCCGTTCGGAGGTATCGGGCATGTCAAACCGGACAAGTTGCGGCGAGTCGACGGTCAACTGCAGGACTTCCCGGCTGGGAGGGCCTGTCCGGTCAGCTCACGGCGCCCTTGATCGCGTCGAGGTGCGACCGGATCGCGGAAATGTACTGGGACGGGGTTTTCGCGTTCTGGCACAGCACGATGGCCTTGCAGTCGGCGTCGAACGTCACGACGGCGCCCGGCCCGGGGTCGTCGCCGGCGTTGTACCCGTCCAGCTCGAAGTCCTGGTGGGGCTTGGCGGCCTCGTCGGCGAAACCCCTCCAGTTCTGCGCGTGGACATCGCTCTTGTCGCCGTACCCGGGAAAGGGGGGTTCCGGCGGGGTGAGCAGGAACAACCGTCGGTGCGCGTTCGCCTTTTCGATCACCGCCAGCTCGTAGCGCAGCTGCCGGTACGGGTGCGGGAACGTGATGACGCAGAGCGAGTTCTCCACCAGCGAGGCGAACTGTTCTCGCCACTCCTTGTCGGGCGTGTAGGCCGCCGTACCGCCGTGCTGGGGAAGGCGGTCGTGCAAGTTCCCCATCTGCTGCCAACGTCCCAGCAGCTCCTTGACGGTGGGCTCCAGGAACTCGGCGAACGAGGCTCTGCCGCGGCGGAACCGGTTCGGCTTGTAGGTGATGCCGAGCTCGTCGTTCACCTTGTGGTTCACGGACGTGTACGCGAACAGGTCGAGCTCGCGGTGGAACCCGCGGATGTAGACCACCGCACCGGTCTCGAGAACGACCTCCCTCTCCTCTTCCGCTTTGCGCTTGCGCAACGCCGCGTCGAGGAAAAGGCTTGCCAGGACGATGAAGGGCAGGATGAGGTTGTGCGCCTGGGCTTCCAGCACGTTCTGCGGACCACCGGTCAGGTGGATGACGCCGAGGCCCACCGGGACCGCGAGGGTGAGCGCTTTGCCGATCGTGAAGAACGGCATCGAGGACTTCCTGTCCCCCGGCGTTCTGGACCGCCTCGGCCTGGTCGTGAGGATCAGGACGGGCACGGCCAGCACGGCACCACCCACGATCGTGAGCAGCAGGATGTCGCGGACCGGGACGTCGTCCATCGCCACGACCAGGTGGAACGGCGCGCCGGACAGGGACGACGTGATCACCGCGAAGCCTCCAACGCCTGAGCGGCCCGTTCGCGCGAACGGGCCAGGTGGACGGTGCTCCCCAGGGCCTCGTTGAGTTCGACGGCACGCCTGTGGCAGACGAGCGCGAACCGGTGCCGTCCCAACGACGACAACGCGAGCCCCATCGCGTCGAGGGCCTGTGCTTGGCCGTAGCGGTCGCCGAGCCCCCGGAACAGCCGCAACGCCTTGCCGTGCAACACGACCCCGCTTTCCAGCGACCCCTGCGCGGTCCGCACCCGGCCGAGCAGGTTGATCGTGCTCGCCTGCCCCGCCACGTCGTCGCGGGCGAGGTAGATCCGCAAGGCGGCGGTCGCGTCGTCGCACGCCTCCCCCGGCCTGCCCGCGTACAGGTGGCTGCCGGCTCTGCCGTTGAGGCAGTTGGCCTCGCCGTGGGCATCGCCGCAGCGGCGGTAGTTCTCCAGCGCGGACGAGTAGCACTCCGCCGACCGCTCCGGCTCGCCGAGCTCGGCGTACGCCCGTGCCATCGACTGCAGCACGCGGTTCTCGGCTGCCACGTCGTCCAGCACCCTGACGGCCTTGAGCGCCGTGGTGTGGCAGTCGACCCAGTCCTGCCACCGGCCGTGCAGGTGCAGGAAGTTCGTGAGCGCCCACGGGATCATCCACGCGTGGGCAAACGCTTTCTGGTCGAACGCGACGCGCGCGGCGGCGAGCAGAGCCGTGATCTCGGCCGCGAACCAGTCGACCGCCTCGGCGTAGCTCTCCACCGCGGGGAAGACCATCCCGGCGGGCGGAGCCGGCGCGTCGATCGGTCGCCGGTGCGAGTTCAGGAGACGGTCGGCGCGAAGCGCGGTGTGCAGGGCGTACTCCAGGAAGCCGGCCATCGCCGTGCGGCGCACCTCGTCCGAGTCGACGGCCGCGCACCGTTCCCCCGCGAACGCCCGGAGCAGGTCGTGGAAGCGGTACCGGCCGGACTCGGCGAGCAGCAGGTTGTGCGACGTGAGCTCGCGCAGGTGAGCGTCGGCCGTCCGGACGGTCAGCCCGGTCACCGCGGCCGCGCCCTCGACGGTGAAGGAGTCGCCGGGCCACCGGCTCGTCAACCTCGCCGTGCGGGCGGCTCCGTCCGACAGCAAGTCGAACGAGCTCGCGACAACGGCTCGCAGATCGGCGGCGGGGATGTCCAGCCGCAGACCGTGGCCGCGCAGCTCCCCGGCGAACCGCTCCAGGTCCATCCCGGGGTGCTGCACGGCCGATGCGGCCGCGATCGACACGGCGAGTGGCAGGTCGGCACACTTCTCGGCGAGCTGGAGAACCGCGGGGTCCCCGGCCCGCCCGGCACCGAGGTAGTTCTCGAACAGCTCCAGCGACTCGGCCCGCGTCAACGTGCCCAGCCGCAGGACCTCCACGCCGTACAACGCGTGCAGCGCAGCAGGACTGCGACGAGTGGTGACGACCACGAAACAACCGTCACCGGGCAGCAGCGGTTCCACCTGCCCGCTGTCCCTGGCGTTGTCGAGCACCAGCAACAAGGAGCGGCCGTGCACCAGATCGCGGAACAGGGCCATCCGCTCGTCGCTGTCCTGCGGCACCGCGCCGGGAGGCACCCGCAACGCGGACAACAACGCCAGCGTGGCCCGCTCACGGCCGACCGCAGGCCGGCCCGGCGTGAATCCGTGCAGGTTGAGGTAGATCTGCCCGTCGGGGAACAGCCGGTCGGCGACGTCACGAGCCCACCGCGTGACGAGGCAGGTCTTGCCGACCCCGGGCGCTCCTTCGACCACGCACAGCCGGTTTCCTCGTTCGGCCGGGGCGTCCGCCAATGCCGTCAGCGCCGCGAGAGCGTCCGACCTGCCGACGAAGTGCCTGCTGGTGGCAGGTAGTTGGCGGGGAACGTGGTAGCTCTGCGCGGTGGCCGGGTACAGGTGGACGTCCCCGTGCACGGCGCCGGTCTGGACCACCGGTCCGACACGTGTCCCGTCCACGCGGTTTCTGACCGCACCTGATCCGTCGTCCACATTTCCCATCATCCACAACAATGCGCAGAAATCCCGTGCGTCACTCCTGTGGGTCAGCTCTGCGATACGGGCGACTGATTGCTCCGTCATTTGTGGTGCTCGCACGGAAATCAGTCCTCGTCGAATCGAATTCGCCGTCCGGGTCGTCGGGGCGAGGTCGACTCCGCTCGCCCGGTTGGCCGGCGCCCGGGTCACAGGACGCAACGGGTGCCTTCGGGTGGTGTCTTCAGCTCGACCAGGTACGCGAGGACGGTGTCGTCGATGCACGCGTTGCCGCCGACCAAGGAGACGCCGTGCTGATCACCCTCGACGGTCAGCAGGCTGCCGCCGAGTGCTTCGGCCAGCTCGACCCCGGCCTGGTGCGGAGTGGCCACGTCCCCGGTGGTCGACACGGTCAGCGTCGGCGGCAGGTCGGCGCCGCCGGAGAGCCAGGGGCCGGTCCTGGACGGCGGCTTCGGCCACGCCGCGCACACGTGGTGGCTCTGCTCGACCGGCGTGCCGTCGTCCACGACGGGTGCGGCCTCACGGATCCGGCGGAGCACGTCGGTCTGCTCGGCCGGCGTGCGACGGGGCCAGTCCATGCACCGGATCGCCAGGAAGCTGTCGAGCGTGCCGTTGTAGCGGCCGTCCGGTTCGCGGCCGGTGATCTGGTCGCGCAGCGAGAGCAGGATGTCGCCCCGGCCCGCGGCCAGTTCGGTGAGCCCCTTGATGAACCGGGGGCTCAGAGCCTCGGCGCGCATGCCGGCCAGTGCGGCGATGACGGCGTCGGCGTGGCTCAGGCCGCGGCCGTCGGTGGTCGGCGCGGGCCTGTCGGCCAGGGGCCGCGTCAACGCCTGGAACCTCTCGGTCGCGCGGGCCGGATCGGTCCCCAGTGGACAGTCCGGAGCCTTCGCGCATTCCTGGGCCAGCCGGGTGAAGCTCTCCTGGCCTGCCGCGGCCTGCGCGATGGTCATCTCGATCGGGGTCTTGCCCGGGGAGATAGCACCGTCGAGGACCAGCGCGCGCACCTTCTCCGGGAACGCCTCCGCGTAGACCCCACCCAGCTCGGTTCCGTAGCTGTAGCCGAGGTAGGTCAGCTCGTCGTCGCCGAGGACGGCCCGCAGCACGTCCATGTCCCGCGCGGTCTCCCTGGTGCCGACGCTGGTGAGCGCGTCCTCCCCTCCCGCGCTCGCCGCGCACCGCCGCACGATCTCCCGGGCCTGCTCCTCGCCGGCGGCGCTGTCCTGGTCCAGCACGCTGTCGAGGCCCGTGACGCGCTCGTCGTCCTCGGCATCGGTGAAGCAGTCCAGGTGGGGCAGCGACGCGCCCACACCGCGGGGGTCGAACCCGATGACGTCGAACCGCTGCCCGAGCGTCCCCTCGGTCCACAGCGGTTTCGACGCGGCCATCGCGGCGACGAAGTTCATCCCCGAACCGCCGGGACCGCCGGGGTTGACGAACAGCGACCCGATCCTGTTGCCACTGGCCGGGATCCGCAGCACGGCGACCTGGCCGCGAGCGCCGCCGGGGTTGTCGTAGTCCACGGGAACCTGCACTCGCGCGCAGTCCAGGCGCTTGTTGGCGAACAGCTTCTCGTCGGTGGCCGTCGTCGCGAAGGGGCCGCACGGTTCGAACGCGATCCGCTGGTCGTGGAACTCGGTCAGGTCCGGTGGAGGCGGCGGGACGGGCGGGGACGGTGTGGTGCAGGCGCCCACGAGGACCAGCAACGCGGCTCCCACGACGAACAGCCTCGAGCGCGTACGGAACACAGGAACTCCTTACCTCGTGGTGATTTGCCGCATCGACGCTAGGACCGCCGGGTGCTCGGGCGGATCCGTCGCCGGGCTCGCGACACCTGACCGAAGTCGGAGCCGGGACTCCGTCTTCGGTGGGAGGCGGCGGGGGCGGTGGCCTGTCTAGGCTCGGCACCGTGAACGACACAGCGGACAGCCGGCTCCGGGACCGGGTCGCCGACGGTGGGCTGTTCGCGTTCGCGGTTTCGGCCGGGGTCACGCTGGTGGTTCTGCGGCGGGAGATCGGGCCGATGCCACCGGACTGGATCTTGACCGCCGACATCGCCGCCGGGGCACTCGGCTGCCTCGCACTCTGGTGGCGACGCCGCTGCCCGACGGTGCTGGCCACCGTCCTGGTGGTGCTGACCACCTTCTCCGAGACCGTCTCACCCGCGGCGGTGGTCCTGCTGTTCACCGTGGCCATCCGCCGCTCGACAGGGGCGGTCGTGCTGCTCGCCGTGGGCAGCGTGGCCGCCCACTCGGTCTATCAGGTGCTGCGGCCGGAACCCATGCTGTCGACGTGGATGTTCGTGTCGTGGATCCTGTTGGTGCACTTCGCGGTCGTCGCGTCGGGTCTGCTGCTGCGCAGTCGCCGCCAGCTCATCGCGTCGCTGCGCGAACGGGCCGTCGCCGCCGAGGTCGAGGCCCGGCTGCGCACCGAGCACGCCAGGCTCGAGGCCCGCGAGGCCCTGGCCAGGGAGATGCACGACGTGCTCGGCCATCGGCTGTCCCTGCTCGCCATCAACGCGGGCGCCCTGGCCTTCCACCGCGCCGCCACGGCCGAGGAGACCCAGCAGGCCGCGGAGCTGATCAGGGAGAACGCCCACCGCGCGCTCAAGGACCTGCGCGGGGTCATCTCGGTGCTGCGCGCCCCGGACGGTGACGTGCCGCTTCCCGGCGTCACGGACATCGCCGAACTCGTCGAGGAAACCGCCCTCACCGGCACCGTCGTGCGGCTGCGCGACGAGCCGGGCGTGTGCACCGGCGCGTCGTCGGTTCCGGCGGCCTTGGGGCGCACCCTGTACCGGTTCGTGCAGGAGGCGCTGACCAACGCGCGCAAGCACGCTCCGGCCGCGCCGGTCGTCGTCACGATCACCGCCGAACCCGGTGCGCACCTGAGCGCGGAGGTCGTCAACGAGGCACCACGCGTGCGCCCGGCGACGGCACCACCCGGCTCCGGGGCGGGGCTGCGCGGCCTGGCCGAACGGGTCACCCTCGTCGGCGGCGACCTCCGGCACGGCCCGACTCGCACCGGCGGCTGGCGGCTGGCGGTGCGGCTACCGTGGCCGGCGTGACCGAGGAAGCACCGGGCGACGCCCCGGCCATCACGGTGCTGATCGCCGACGACGACCCGGTCGTGCGCTTCGGCCTGACCATGATGCTGCGCGGCGCCACCGACGTGCGGGTGGTCGCCGATGCGAGCGACGGCGCCGAGGCGGTCGAACTGGCCGCCCGCCACGCACCCGACGTGGTGCTGATGGACATCCGCATGCCCGGCACCGACGGCATCACCGCCACCGAGACCCTCCACGCCCGTGGCCACGCGCCCCAGATCGTCGTGCTCACCACCTTCGACTCCGACGCCCACGTCCTGCGCGCCCTCCGCGCGGGCGCGGCCGGCTTCCTGCTGAAGGACACCCCGCCCGAGGAGCTCGTCACCGCCATCCGCCAGGCGGCACAAGGCAGACCGGTGCTCTCGCCCGAGGTCACCCGCCGCCTCATCGACCGCGTCGCGGGCGCGGGACTCGGCCGCGACGCCCGCGCCGAAGCAGCACGCCGTCGTCTGAACACCCTCGCCCCGCGCGAACGCACCGTGGCCATCGACGTCGGCGCCGGGCGCTCCAACGCCGAGATCGCCGCCCGCCACCACCTGGGCCTGGCCACCATCAAAACCCACGTCTCGGCCATCCTCACCAAGCTGGACCTCGAGAACCGCGTCCAGATCGCCCTGCTCGTCCACGACGCCGACCTCGACCCGCAAGCGTGAGCCGGCCCTGACCGACCTTCCGACCGCACCGCGGTGAAGGGTGCCCGGACGACGGGTTGCGTGCCGGACCGGACCTCTACGTCACCGGGACTGACGTAGAGCGGTCACCCCCGGCGCCGCTGTGCGACCAGAACCCAGGCCAGGACGACGGCGATCGCCAGCGCACCGGCCGAAATCCCGATGTAGGCGTACACGCCGACCGCCGAGTTCACGACGGTCCCGACCACGACCACGTCGGTGGCGGAGAGCACGGCCGCGCCCACGAAGCTCATGACGACCGAGCCGGTCGCGCTCATGACCGACACCATGCTCGCGGTAACCGCCTGGCGCTCCGGCGGCGCGAGCACCGCCGCCATGGTGAAACCGGAGACCAGAAGCACACCGAGGCACAGGTTGAGCAGGACCGCGAAGGAGATCGCGCCGTAGAACGAGGAAGCGCCGGCGAACATCCCGACCGCGCCGGTGGTTCCGGCCACCACTCCCCCGGCCAAGGCCACCGAGGGGTCGAGGCGTGCGGCGACCCAGCCGGAGAGCAGTCCTCCGGCCATGATGCCGATGGCCGGGATGCCGAACAGCAGGCTCAGCGATCCCGTGGCGTCGAACCCGTACCCGAGACCTCGTTCCGCCGGTACCTGCGCGATGACGCTGAGGAGCTGGTCCATGCTCTGCACCGCGCCGGTGCCCAGCACGGTCACGAGGAGGGTGAAGACCAGTGCCCGGTCGAGGTTCCTGATGTCGATCACGGGCTCGGGCACCCGCCCGGCCGCCCTGACCCACGCGGCCAGGGCGGCGGCACCGCCGGCGAGCAGGGCGAGCGCACCAGGGCTGAACCAGCCGATGTCGCCTCCGAAGCTGATGAAGGCGAGCAGTGCGGTCACCCCGCCGCCGAAGAGCACGGCGCCGGCGACGTCGAGGCGTCCCGCCGTCCTGGTGGCCGGTTCCGGGACGAGGAACCGGATGAGGACCACGGCCACGACCGCGAGCGCCGCCGAGGCCAGGAACACCACGCGGAACCCGTGCTGGGCGACCAACTGTTCCACCGACACGTTCACGACGAGGCTCACGATGCCGGCGCCGGCGGTCACCGCGCCCACCGCGGTCATCGCGACCTTCGGCGTGCAGAGGTCCTGGACGAGTGCGACGGTGAGGAAGACCCCGGCCACCGCGGCGCCCTGCACCATCCGGCCCAGGACGAAGACCCACAGGCCGGGGGCCAGCAGGCAGATGAGCCCACCGCCTCCCGCGACGAGCAGTGCCGCCGTCAGCACCCGGCGTTTGCCGTGAACGTCGGCGCTCTTGCCGAACAACGGCGCCAGCATCGCCCCCGCCAGCATCGCACTGGAGCTGACCCACGCCGCCTGGTCGGTGTCGTAGTGGTCGAGGATCTGGGGCAACACGAGCATGGGGGTCACGACCACGGTGTCCGCCAGCACGTTGGCCAGGAGCAACACGGCGATCTGCCCGGCGAGACGGCGGTTCCACCGGCTGTGCGGCGGTGATGGGGGCGGATCGAGGACGCCAGGACCGCGGCCCCCGGACGCCCCGTCAGCGGAGGTCAACGCGACCCGCCGGGTAGGTGGTGCCGGTGAAGCCGGGGATCTCGACGAGCTCGGGCCGGTTTCCGTTGGCACTCAACTGGTCGAGCACGAACTGCAGGCCGGCGGTCGCGATCTGTGCGGCCGGGTCCTCCATGACGTAGCGGAGCCTGGTCACGATGGCCCGTTTGTCGTGGACCGACCGGACGCGCGGCATCGCGTTGACCACCTCGGTGGCGGGGTCGACCACGGGCGCCTGGTCGATCCTCTTCTCGAAGGCGGGGTGGTCCGGCCACATGAGACGGCTCATCTCGACCGACGACAGGCAGCCGTACCAGAACTTGCGGTACTGCGCCTCGGCCCGAGCGCAGACCTCGGCGTCGGCGAACTGCTCGGGTTCGAGGGTCGGGGCGGTCGGGGCGATGATCAGCCGGGCCGGGTCCAGCTCGTGGCCCGACGCTTCGTAGAGCAGCGGGCACACGTTGTTGGTCTGCCAGGTCAGGCCGGCGCTCGGGCGTCCGGCACCACCGGCGACGATCACCATCAGCCGCGCCCAGTCGATTGCCTGCTCGTGGAGCCACTTCAGGCTCCGGTGCACCGAGTCCAGTGCGGAGAGGGCGAAGGTCGCCGCCATCATGTCGTTGAACGGCACGGGTACCGCGTGCGGTCCGTCGCCTTCGAGCAGGTTCGCGCGCAGATACTCGAACGTCAGGAGCTCCGGGTTCTCCATCGCGCGTTCCAAGTAGTCCGCGGTGGTCGCACAGGTGTAGTCGACGAGATCGGCGATCTTCTCCTCATGCCCCCGCCACGCGGCGACCGCGACCTCGTCACGCCAGTACGAGACGCTGTTGAAGTCCTGGACGACGCGGCATTGCGCGACGAGCTCCTTGGCCGCGGTCTCCCAGCTGACGTCGCCGAGCTCGCGCAACCTCGCCAGGTAGGGAATCGTGAGGCCGAGGTGCGAGACCGCGGTGATCTCGAAGAACCCCCTGGTGCCCTTCCTGAAGTCGACCGACGTGGGCGGGCGTCCGCCGCCGGGGAACAGCACCAGGTCGGTGCCCGTCGCCAGCAGCAACGGGGAGTCGGAGTGGGCCTCGCCCAGCCGCCGCTGCAGGTTCTGGCCGATGCTGCCCGGCGCGGAGGTGAACATCTCGAACAACCGCATGAAGTGCGGGTTGGGTCGGTATCGCATGGCGTTCTCCTCGCAGGTTCAGGTCAGGCGTTGTCGAGCGAGAGCTCGTAGACGACGGTGTCCTGGCGGAAGCGCAGGTCCGGGGTGAGGCTGTTGGCGACGACCAGGAAGTCCCTGCCGTCGGCCTGGAAGTAGCTCGCGTCGGTGCCCCCGCAGGTGGGGAACTCCTCGACCACGTCGAACTTCCCGTTGTCCCACCTGTACAACTGCGACATCAGGTCGGTCCGGGGCGTGGGCGGGTTGCCCTGGACGAAGCAGACGCGGACGAGGTACAGGCCATCGCCGTGGCGGAAGAGCTCGAACTCGCGGCCGCCCTGGCCGCCGAGCGTCTGGTGCAGCTCGAAGAGCTCACCGTTCCAGCGGTGCAGCGTCGAGTCGCCGTTGATGCACGCGAAGGCGAGCCACTCGTCTCCGTCCTGCGTGAAGTGCTGGAAGCTCCGCCCGAACCTCTCGGCGAACGTCTGGTAGGGGACGAAGGAGGTTCCGTCCCAGCGGTACACGACACTGGGTGAGACGTGGTCGGCGTAGGCCAGGAAGTGGTGCGCGCCAACGCGGAAGTCGGCCCAGTTGTAGCCCCAGCGCCCACCCAGCACCTGGAACTCCCGCCACCGCCCGTCGATGCGCTCGAAGACGACCGAGCGTCCGTGGCCTTTGGGTGAGAGGCCGGGCATGGTCAGACCCTGGGCCAGCGCGAGGAACTCGCGGTCGCCCACCGCGAAGTGGTGCCACTGCTTGGCACCGAAGGTGGGCAGCGCCTCGTCGACGGTCCACTCCCCGTCGTCGTCCTCGCGGTAGATGAGCGAGTCGACGTCGGTCTCGTAGGGCCCCTTCCCGGTGCGGAGGTTGGCGAACGCCAGGTAGGTCCTGCCTCCGCTGCGGAAGCTCAGCGCGTCCTCACCGCTGGGGCAGGGCAGGCGGTCCACCTCGACGAACCGCTCCGCTTCCCAGCGGTACAGCAGCGCGTCGACGTCGGCGTTGCCGCCGTTCATGTCCGCGGGCCGGTCGGGCAGGTCCTCCGCCAGCTGGGGAACGACGAGGTGCAGCCCGCGACCGGTGCGGAAGACGTGCGCGCTCCGAGCGCCGGACGTCTTCAGACGCTGGTGGACCGCCAGGACCTTCGCGTTGGGGTGGCTTGCGCCGGCATGCCGCACGGCAGCTCCTTAACTAAGTTAATTGGATGCCGCCAGCGTTGCTTAACTTTGATAAGTTGTCAACCATGCCGAAGGGGATCTCGCGGGAGAAGGTCGTGGCCGCCGCGTTGGAGCTGCTCAACGAAAAGGGCATGGAAGGCGTCACCGTCCGCGCGCTCGCGGCACGTCTCGACGTCCGCGCACCGGCCCTGTACTGGCACGTGCGCAACAAGCAGGAGCTGCTCGACGAGATGAGCACCACGGTCCTGCGCCGGATCATGGAGGCGGCGCCGGCCGCCACCACGGACTGGCGCGACGGCCTCGCGGCCTACGCCCGCGTGCTCCGCGCCGAGTACCTGCGCCACCGCGACGGCGCCCGCATCTTCAGCGGCGCGCGGATCTCCGACCCCGAGGTGGTGCTGCTGAAGGAACCCCTGTACCAGCGCTGGACGGAGGCGGGGCTGACCCTCGCGGAGGCGGACGACGCCCTGGACCTGGTCGTCGCGTTCGTCGTCGGCTTCGTGATCGAGGAGCAGGAACGGCTCCAGTCGGCCGACGACGACCCCGCGCGGTACTCACTGCCGGAACGGGACGCCTGGCTGGGCGAGCGCGCACCGCTGGTCAAAGCCGCCGGGCACCTTCGTGATGACGGCGACCAGCGGTTCGAGCGCCACCTCGCCATGGTCCTGGACGGTGTGTCGGCCCGGTACGACAGGCGAACCAGCGGTACGGCCTGAGGGAACCCAGCGCCTGCGGGCCCGGCGGGCAGCGCTCGCCTCGCTTCTCACGTGCTGTCGGCTAAAAGATCGTCGACAGGAATCGGCGGATCACTGGAACCACCTGCTCGAGGTGTGTCTCGAGCAGCCAATGGCCGCCGTCCGTGAACACCAGCTCCGCCTTCGGGATGTCGCGCAGGTAGGCGCGTGCGGATTCCTCGGGCATGTAGCCGTCGTTCGGCCCCCAGACGATGAGCGCCTGCGGCTGATGTTCCCGCAGATACTCCTGATAGCGCGGGAACCATTCGAGGTTGTCCTTCAGGCCTTCCATCAGCTTGCGCACCAGGTCCCGCCGCTGCGGCGTGTTCATCAACGGCCAGTGGAGCTTCCACAGTTCAGGTGGAAACCGCGCGGCTTGTTCCTCGGACACCTCGCCGACGAACTCGGAGCGAAAACCCTCCTCGCTCACCGCTTCTTCGAGCGCTGCCCGATTGCTGTCCGACGGATCGCGCCAGTATTCCTGAAGTGGCTGGTACTTGGGTCCGAGCGTGTCTTCGTAGATGTCGCCGTTCTGGATGATGATCGCGGCCACGCGGTCGGGACGCCGGATGGCCAGCCGCAGGCCGATCTGCGAACCGTAGTCGTGCAGGTACAAGGCATACCGGTCAAGGCCCAGCTCGTCGCAGAAGGCTTCGAGAAAGCCCGCATAGGCGTCGAAGTCGAAGCCGAAGGCATCGGCCGGCGGCGTGTCGCTCAGGCCGAAGCCGGGGTAGTCCGGAGCCACCAGGCGCCACCGGTCCGCCAGTGCCGGCATGAGCCGCCGGTACTGGAACGACGAGCACGGGTAGCCGTGCGGGAGCAACAGCACAGGTGCGTCGCTCGGGCCTGCTTCGCGGTAGAAGATCTGCATCCCGTCGACGTCGACGAAGCGATGAGCTGTCGAGTTCGCATCGGCGGTCAGCGGCGAAGCTCCCTGCGGTGGTGTCGAACTGTGTTGGGTCATACAGCCATGCTGCACACCGAACCGGACAACCGCAGCGCGGGCGTTCGCCGTGGATCCGGCGGTGGCCCCGGTTCGAGCAGCTCCGGAGCCTCCCGGATCGGCTGCAAGACCTTTTCCACCGACTGGCTCACGCCCGGACGGTGGCCGAGACGGCCGCGGAACGGGAGCGGGCCAGGGTTTCCAGGAGCGGGGCGGTGCGGTGCCAGCCGAGGCAGGCGTCGGTGAGGCTCAGGTCGTGCCGTTCCGGGGTCTTCTGGTTGCCGTCGGCCAGGTAGGACTCGATCATCACGCCGGCGATGCCGCTGCCACCCGCCGCGACCTGGTCCGCCAGCGCGCCCCACGAGATCGTGTCGGCCACGTGGTGGGCCAGCAGCGGATCCACGAACTCGTAGGCCAGCGGCAGGCCGGTGGCCGCCGCCTCCACGAGGAACTGGCGGCCACGGCGCAGGCCGTCGCGATGTCGCCCTTGCCGTCGAGGGTGGGGTCGGTGAGGAAGCCGGTCCACCCCGCGACGGTGCGCGGCTTCTCCAGGTAGGCGCGCAGGACGAGCACCAGGTCGTCGGACAGGCGTCGGGCCTCCTGCGCGAGCAACGCGGCGTATTCGAGCGCGGCGTCGGTGTCGTGCACGGAACACGGTCCGACGACGACCAGCAGGCGCGGGTCGCGGCCGGACAGCACGTCCGACACCGTCTCGCGATGTCGTGCGACACCGGGTGCGTGGCGGTCAGGTCGGCGGGGGCGGGGATGAGGTCAAGAGGCATCGGAGGGTTTCCTCTCGGGCGCGGGGCAGTCCGGTGGCCGCGACGGCCGCGACGAGCACCATGCCGAGCACCCACCAGAAGGCGTCGGCGAAGGCGGCGGGCACGTCGGTGCCACGGGCTTGCAGCCGGTGTTCGAGCACGACGGCGAGCACCGCGGTGCCGACCGCACCGCCGACGGTGCTGAGCAGGTTCAGCGCGCTCGCGGCGCGCGGCAGACCGGCGGGCCCGATGCCGCGGTAGACCAGGGTCATGATGGGAGTGCTCACCAGCGGTGCACCAGGACCGCGTGCGAACAGCACGAACGCGATCAGCAGGTCGGGCAGACCGTGGTCGAGCTGGGTCAGCGGGACCGTGCCGACGGCGATGAGCAGGATGCCGATGAGCACGAGCGTGCGCGGTGCGACCGCGTCGACGAGCCTGGTCACCAGCAGCGAACCGAGCACCGCTCCCGCGCCCTGCGGCGCGAGCAGCAAGCCTGCCTGCAACGCCGTGAGGTCGGCCTGCAGGAAGAGCGGGAGCAGGAACAGGGTGCCGAAGACCGAGGCGCTGAGCACCGCCAGCCCCAGCGCCGCAGGGCCGAACGGCGGCCTGGTGAACAGGCGCGGGTCGAGCAGGGGCACGCGGGCGGTCCGCAGGCCGTGCACGACGAACAGGACCAACGCGGCCACTCCGACCGGCACGGCCACTACCCCGGCACCGGTGGTGAGGCCGTAGACGAGCGCGGCCAGGCCCGGTGTCAGCAGCAACGCGCCGCGCAGGTCGCTACCCTTAGTCAGCCGGAACTAGAGCATCGGTGGAGCGTCACGAAGATCACGCACAGAGCGTGGCGCCACCGTCGACGAAGAGGTTCTGCATCGTGATGTGCCGCGCGCGATCAGAGGCGAGGAAGAGCACCGCGTCGGCGACGTCAGCCGGATCTGCCAAGCGCCGCAACGGAATTCCGACGCGGAACGCGTCGAGGTCACCCGCGATCACCCGGTCCGCGGCGGCGTCGTCCGTCCACAGTTGACGCTGCATGTCGGTGTCCGTCGAGCCCGGCGAGACGACGTTGCACCGAATGCCGTAGCCGCCGAGCTCCAACCCTAGACACCGGGTGAGCATCGTGGCGGCGGCCTTCGACGCCGCATATGCCGCCATTCCCTTGCGCGGCAAGCCTCACCTAACATCGCGGGGAAGTCAACCAGGTGGTCACCCCGTGCACGCAGCCAACCTGGTGATCGAGGCGGGCAGGGTCGCGGCCGCCGGCACGTCCGGCGCGACCTGGGCCGGTGTGCTCCGCCACGACATGGGGCGCCTGGAGCTGATGTCGAGAACTACCAGAAAACGTTGGTACAGCTCATAAAGGAGACTGCGAGACTGAAGCTCGCAACAGAAGGGCGGGGCCGGCAGATGCCGGCCCCGCCCCGTGATCACCTCGTGGTCACGCCTTCACGGAGTGCTTCCCGTGCGTCCAGGACGTGGCGTCGCCGCCGTCGCCCGCAGGACCGGAGTGCCCACCGACCGTGCTGCTGTGGTTGGAGGCGTCGCCGGTCGAACCCGTCGCACCGGTGTCACCGGAGTTGCCCGAGGTGACCTCGGTCCAGGACTTGGTGCCGTGGTTGTTCCAGTCGTGCTTCCAACCGTGGTGCTTCCAAGCGCCGTGCTTCCAGCCGTGGTGGTTCCAGCCGTGGCACTTGTCGCCGTGGTGGCCGGACAACTTCTGGTTCTCGTTCTCGGTCTTGACCACCGCGGTGTTGCCACCGGTGGCGCCGGAGTTCCCGGAGTCACCCGAGTTCCCGGACGTGGCCTTGTTCGAGCTCGTGGCGTTGCCGCCGTCGCCCGAGTTGCCGCCGTTGCCCGCGATGGCCTTGGTGGAGCCGTTGTGCTTGCTCCACTTGTCGTGGTTCCAGGACTTCTTGCCCTGCTCGGTCACTGCCCAGGCGTTGCCGCCGTCACCGGCCGGGCCGGAGTTGCCGCCCTTGGTGGCGCTGTGGTTCCACGCGTCACCGGTCGAGCCGGTGGCACCGGTGGTGCCGGAGTCGCCCGAGGTCACCTTGGTCCAGGACTTCGTGCTGTCCCAAGACCAGCCGTGGCCCCGCTCGGCGCCGACGGTGTGGACGAACGCCTTGTTGCCGCCGGTGTTGCCCGACTTGCCGGAGTCACCCGAGTTCCCGGACGTGGCCTTGTTCGAGCTCGTGGCGTTGCCGCCGTCGCCCGAGTTGCCGCCGTTGCCCGCGGTCGCCTCGGTCGAACCGGACTTGGTGTGGTGGCTCCACTTCTGGCCCTTGTTCACGGCCACCGCGTCGCCACCGTCACCGGCGGGACCGGAGTTCCCACCAACCGTGCTGCTGTGGTTGGAGGCGTCGCCGGTCGAGCCCGTGGCACCGGTGTCACCCGAGTCGCCTGAACTGACGCTCGTGTGGCACTCGGCCAGCACACAGATGCCATAGGCGCTGTTGCCGCCCGTGGAACCCGAGTTGCCGGAGTTTCCGGAGTTGCCCGACCGCGCGGTGTTCGACCGTTGCCGGCCGAACCGGAGTTGCCGCCCGTCGTGGTGCTGCGGTTGGCAGCGTCGCCGGTCGAGCCGGTGGCACCGGTGTTGCCGGAGTCGCCCGAGCTCACCGTGGTGTGGCACTCCGCCAGCACGCACAGTCCGTAGGCGCTGTTGCCGCCGGTGGCTCCGGAGTTCCCGGAGTTGCCCGAGTTCCCGGATGTGGCGTTGTTCGAGCTGGTGGCGTTGCCGCCCTTGCCCGAGTCACCGCCGTTGCCACCGTTCACCACGGAGTGCACCACGTCGCCGACGCCGCCCAGCAGGCCGTTGTCACCCGCGTCAGCACTCGCCATCGTTGTTCCGAACAGGAGGAAGCCCCCTGAGAACGCTGCGGCCACAAGACCGCGTCGCACATAGCTGTGCATGTCGAACCTTCCTGTCAAGCAAGCTTGGTGATCTGGTCGGCTTGGTTGGCAGGACTGGTCAACTGGGATGACTTCGGCCGTAGTAGTAACACCACGACCCGTGAACCTGGTCAGCTGCGGTGACGACGAGCGACTCGTCGTTCGGACGGACTCCGGCCGCAGCGGGAAGATCCCCGGCAGCGGGACCCGCCGATCCACCCGCTGACGCCGATCCTGTCGTGCCGGGCATCACGAGCGGCACGTCAGGTGACGGCTGGGACGGCGCCTCGATCGGTGGCGCCACTTCAGGTGCATCGAACTGTTGCCGTTGCGTGGGAACAGCAACCACACCCCGGTCGTGCACAACTCGGTCATGCACAACTCGGTCGTGCCAGGTCACAGTGCGAACCTCCGGCACGACGACCGGCACCTGCGGCACCTGCGACACCGCTGGCACTGCTGGCGCTACGGGCACCACAACCGGCGGCGGCACCGTCCCCGGCGCGGATGAGCGGGTGGTCAGCGGATCAACGATCCGCGGCACCACCGGCACGTCCTGCACCGTGCGCACCAGCGGGGTGAGCACCGGGGCGGTGACGGGCCGCAGCGGCTCGAGCACCGGGTCCAAGGCCTGCGTCGCGGCACCGACGATCGGCGCCAGCGGTGCCAGCACCGGCTCGGTCACCGGGCTGAGCAGAGTGGTAACTCCGCCCAGCAGGCCGGAGGGTTCACCGTCATCGGCATTCGCCACTCCCACCGAGAGCAGACCGAACCCGATCAGGAACCCAGCCACTCCCAGCGCCCGTCGCAGTGTTGCGGAACAAGTCAACTTCATGTATTCACCCCCCTTCGACGAATGAGCACCTGTACATCGAGGTATTCGATGCCCCCAGCGGGCCGGTTCACTCGAAAGTGGAGATTTTTGTTTTCGCAGCTCAGCGATGTGAATTAAATTGAAACTTCTAATCTTGACTACTTTGCGACATGACCATGCGCCCATAGGGACAACACATAGTGACAATCACACGGTGATGAACCAGCGCGTTCCGAGCAGGGCCTCCCTCTGACCCACCGTCCGAAAGGCCGCCCCGACCGCGCTCCGCGGCGGCCTTTCGGCGTTGGTCAGGCGAAGGCCAGTCCGACGACGTTGCCGCCGGCGCCACCGACGACCGTGGCGCGCCCGCTGCTCAGGTCGACCTTGACCAGGAGCGTCCCGCCCAGCAGCGAGAAGCCGGGTTGCACCGCGGCTATGGCGTGCTGGCGTCCGTTCACGGTGGCGATGTCGAAGCCGTTGGTCCGGTCGATGTCGAGGCCGAGCTTGCCGACGGTGAACAGCTGTCCGGTGTTCGGGGACACGACCGGGGTGACGCCGGCGGCCGTGCCCTGGGTGACGAGGGTGTCGGTGCGGCTGTCGAGGTCGTAGAGCGTGGTCGACGTCGCGCCGGCCACGCTGTTGGTGTACCCGGCTCCGGAGACCTGGGGCGTGCTGCCCGCGGCGCGGTCTGCCGGGGCGTAGGCGAGCGGGGTGTCCACCGCGGCCACGACGCCGGTGTCCGGGTGCAGGCGCAGGTTCTGGCCGCCGGTGGTGACCAGCCGGATGCGGTCGACGGCCGGGTTGAAGTCGGGCCGGCCGCTTCAACCCCGAGCTCGCCGGTGTGCGGGTGTGGCTGTTCGCGATCGCGCGCAACGTGGTGATCGACGAGGTCAGGTCGCGGCTGCGCCACGACAGGCGGATGGCAGCGGCGGGTAGAGCCGTCGTCGAGGCCGGCGAACCGAGCTCCGACTTCACGAGCACGACGATCGACCGGCGGCTGGTGCAGATCGCACTGCGGCGGATCAGCGCGGACCAGGCGACCGCCCTCGTCGAGACCTACCTGCGTGACAGGTCCTACCGCGAGGTGGCCACCGAGCTGGACGTGCCACCGGCGACGCTGCGCAGCCGAGTCCACTTCGGACTGAAGGCCCTGCGGCTGGCCATGGAGGAGATGGGCGTCCAGCGGGGGACCTGACGGCAATCCGGCTACCCGGCGGCTTCGAAGACCAGGCGTGGAACCGGGAAGAACACGGGCGATCGACCCGCACCTGCTGACCGGTGCTCACGCACTCGGCGCGCTGCCCGACGCCGAGCGGGTCGAGTTCGAAGCGCACCTGGACAGGTGCCGGGGTTGTGCGGAAGAAGCCGGTGGGCTGAGGGAGACCGCGGCCAGGCTCGGCAGCGCTGTCGACCACGCCGCCAGTCCGGGCGTCCTGCGGAGTCGCGTGCTGGCGGCGGTGCGGCGACTGCGGCAGGTGCCGCCGAGTTCCGAAGTAGAGGCGGTCGCTTCGCTCCGCCAAGGTCTTCGGCGAGCCGCCGGGCTCGTCTTGGCTGCCTGTGCGACCGCCGCGGCCGTGGCCGGTGTGCACGCCACGCTGAGCACCACGACCACCATCCCGGTGGCCGCCTCTCCTCACACCCGGATCGGTGACCTGCTGGCCGCGCCGGACCTGCGGCTGGTCACCGCAGGACAACCACCGGGTACCGCGGCGGTGTCCCGCAGCCGCGACGAGATGCTCTTCCTGGCAGACGGCCTGCGCACGTTGCCGGACGACCGCGTCTACCAGCTGTGGCTGGTGGACGACCGCGGTCCGCGCCCGGCGGGAACGCCGGACCCGGCCGGCCGAGCGGCATCGCTGCTCGTGACCGGGATCGGCGGCGTCGGCGAAGTCATCCTCACGGTCGAGCCCGCGGGTGGATCGCCGAGCCCGACAGGACCTCCGGTCATCACCGTCAGCCTCGCCTGAGCGGACCTCGCCTGAACGGACCCCCGCCTGACCGGACCCGGTCCGGTTCGACCCGACACCGAAGACCTGGATGTGACCGATCACGTCCTCGTCGTCGGACGTGGCGACACCGGACGCCATGACGTGGACCCGGTGCCGGCGGCAGACGCGAACAACTCCGGGAACCGCCTGCACAGCGCGGTTCCCGGAGTCGCGGTACTGCTGCCCTGGAGATGTCAGGCGGGCATCAGCACCGAGTCGATGAGGTAGACGGTCGCGTTCGCGGTCTTCACGCCACCGCAGACCACGTTGGCGTCGTTGACCTTCAACGCGTTGCCCGAACCGGTCACCTTCACGGTGCCGGTCTGCACGGTCTTCTGGTCGCCGGCGATCTTGTCGGGCGTGATCTGGCCGGGAACCACGTGGTAGGTCAGGATCTTGGTCAGCAGCGCGTCGTCGGTCTTGAGCTTCTCGATCGTCGCGGCGTCGATCTTGGCGAACGCGGAGTCGACCGGCGCGAACACCGTGAACTCGGCACCGTTGAGCGTCGAGACCAGGTTCACCTTCGGGTTGAGCTTGCCCGACACGGCGCTGACCAGCGTCGTGAGCAGCGGGTTGTTGCTCGCCGCGACGGCCACCGGGTCAGCCGCCATACCGGAGACGGAACCGGCGCCGGACGGGACCTGCTTGGCGTAGTCGGCACAGCCGGGACCCACCAGGTTCGCGGCCGGGTCGGCCATCGCCTGCGACGACGGCGCCATCGAGGTCGCCGAGGTGGGAGCGGTCGAGGAGCTGCTGCTCGCCATGTCGCCCGAGCCGCACGCCGCGCCGAACACTGCGAGCGAAACGGCGCCGGCGGCGAGGACGGTGTTGCGGACGGTCTTGTTCATGACAGGACATCTCCAAGGGGTGTTCGGGCGGTTGCTGCTCGTGATTCGCCACCCCAGGACGACCGGATGGGTCTGGTTACCGACCTGTTACCAACGAGAGCGACATTCGTCCAATGCCGACGCGGCCGGCCACTGCGACGATGGCACGCATGGCTGAGGCGTTGACAGTGGCTTTGCGGATCGCCGACGAGGTGCTGTTCCCCGCCGCGCCTGAGGTCGAGCGTGCCGGCCGGGTGCCGGGCAGCCACCTCGACCTGTTGGCGGAGCACGGCTTCTACGGACTGGCGGCACCGGACTCCACTTTGGACGTGCCGGACTACCCGGCCGTGCAACGGATCGTGGAGACGATCGCCGGTGGCTGCCTCACCACGACCTTCGTCTGGATGCAGCACCACGGTGCGGTCATGGCGGTCGCGGAGTCGGGCAACGAGCCGCTCCGCACGCGCTACCTCGCCGAGCTCACCGCGGGCCGCATCCGGGCCGGACTTGCCGCGGGCGCCGCCGTGCGGCCGGGACCACCGTCGCTGCGCGCCACCCCGGTCGACGGCGGATGGCTCTTCGACGGCACGGCGCCATGGGTGACCGGGTGGGGCATGGTCGACGTGCTGCACATCGCGGCCCGCACTGATGACGACCTGCTGGTCTGGGCGCTGGTCGACGCCGTCAACAGCGCAGAGGTCACCGTGGTGCCGGTGGAGATGGTCGCGGTGCAGGCCAGCCGGACGGTGACGATGGAGGTCGAGTCGTTGTTCGTGCCGCACGAGCGGGTCACGTCGACCGTGTCGAGGGCGGAGCATCTGAAGGGTGACCCCGAGTCGGTGCGGTTCACGGGATCACTCGCGCTGGGTGTGGCCGGCCGCGCCCTTCAGCTCGCCGCGCTCGGCCACGCTGAGCTCGACGCGGTCAGGGACGCACTGGTCGGTGCCCAGCCAGATGCGGTCCCGCGGGCCCGAGCGAACGCGACCGAGCTCGCGCTCAGGGCGGCGGCGGCACTCGTCGTGCACAACGGCAGCCGTGCGGTACTGGCGCACGACCACGGACAACGGCTGCTGCGCGAAGCCGGTTTCCTGCTCGTGTTCGGGTCGCGACCGGGCATCAGGTCCGCGTTGCTCGACCGGTTCTGCCACTGACACCCCGGCGGGGACCTCGAACGCTGTCGTTCGAAGCGCTGGAGTTCGCCACGGGGTTCGACTGATGTCCGTCACCGGCGGCTACCGCGGGCCTGAAGCCGGTGCTGCACCGGGCACACGGCCTCTGGCCCGAGACGATCACCTCGGGCCGGGCGCCGTGCCGTTCACCGAACCGCGCAGACCGGAGTCAGCACCGGGCGCGGCACCCGCACCACCTGGCGCGCACAGGTTTGCAACCGGGCCGAGACCGGCTGGTCCTCCCAGATCAAGACCTCGAAGTCCCCGTAGTCGCCCAGCGCTGTGAACGCGCGGTCAGCCGACGCGACGGCGAAGCTGCGGCAGCCCTGCTGGTGGGCGTAGCGCGCATGGCACAGCAAGGCGTGTTCGGCGGCGTTGGCGTGCCGCGGGACTCTCCACGCCGCGACACCGAGTTCCGCGAGCACGCTCAGCGTGAAGTCCTCATGCGCATCCTGATGGCTGTAGCTGGCCATCACGTGGTGAACCGGCCCGGCCGCCGCCACCAGCGCGCTCACCCTCGTGCGCAGCACACGAGGACGCGGCTGGTTCGGTCCGACCGCGTTCTCCACGTCGATCAACAGCACCTTGTCCGTTGCATCCACGGTTCTGATTCTGCGGCTTTCGAGGCGATCCGGCTCGTCGCCGTCCCCGACCGGGTGACCAGGGTGGTGCTGCGGTTGCCGGTCGCCTCGACCGCGCTCGAATCCGCGTCCACGTCGGGCCCACCGGTCAACGCGGGAATGCGGTCGTTTCAGATTCGGCACACGGGGTAATGCAGGGTTTTTGGTGTCTTCACCGAAGAGGACTCAGGTCGACCGATGAATGCGAGCGACTGAAGCGTCACATGGCACACGATCCGGAAAACGGTCTGGGCGGAACTCCTGTGCGTCGAAGTGTGATCCCGTGTGGAGCACGGGGGTAGCGAGGTGGTGGACGGTCGACGCCTTCAGCGACTCCGCGGGCTCATCACCGCACGCGGCGCAGAGCGTGGTTTCACCGGGTGGGCGGGCGTCGTCTGCGAGGTCGCGGTGCAGGTCGTCGGGGTTGATGGCGGGGCGATCTCGCTGCGCTCGGCGGGGCCGGCCCAAGAGCTGGCCGCAGCCAGCGGCCCGTGGGCGGGCGGGCTCGAAGAACTGCAGTACTCCGCCGGTGACGGTCCCGGCGTCGAGGCGTTCGCCACGGCCAGTCCGGTGTTCGTCACCGACCTGGACCAGGCCGACCAGCGGTGGCCGGGGTTCATGAGCACCGCCATCGGGGCAGGTGTCGGTGCGGTGTTCGCATTTCCCCTGCAGGCCGGCACGGCCCGGCTGGGCACGCTCGACCTCTACCGGCGCCGGCCGGGAGCCCTGCCGTCCGACCGGCTGGCCGACGCGGCCGTGCTCGCGGACCTGGCCACCACCGCGTTGCTGACCGACGCGTCGCCCGAGGGAGGCGCGCCCTGGGCGCAGGTGGACACGCCCGGCCACTACGACGACGTCAACGTGGCAGCCGGCATGCTCGCCGCACAGCTGCGGATCAGCGTCGACGACGCCTTGGTGCGGCTCAGGGCGCACGCCTTCAGCTCGGGTGAGCCACTGCTCGAGGTCGCCCGATCGGTGCTGCACCGGCAACTGCACCTCGACCAGTTCTCCAACTGACCGCTGAACCGTCAACCCGACCGACGGGACTGCGCGGAGTCGACCGCGACGTCGAGCCCGCGGGCTGCGACCACCTGAGCGCCGCCATCAGCCAACCGGTAACAAAGACCCACGACACCGACCTGGCCGGCAGCGACGCGCTCGGCGAGCACCTTGGACCGGTCCAGCAACAGGTCGACCGTGTGCCGCACGTGCTCGGCGAGGATCTCGTCGGCCTCCACTCGACCTGCCGCCCGCGCGGCGAGCACGCTGGGCGTCACGCGCTCGACGACGTCCCGCACGTACCCGGCCGGCGTCACCCCGTTCTCCAAGGCGGCGCACGCGGCCGCCACAGCGCCGCACGAGTCATGGCCGAGCACCACCACCAGCGGGCTGTCCAGCACACCGACCCCGTACTCGATGCTGCCCAGCACCTCCGCACCCACCACGTGACCGGCGGTGCGCACCACGAACAGGTCACCCAGGCCGCGATCGAAGATGATCTCCGCGGCCAACCGGGAGTCCGAGCACCCGAACAACACCGCGAACGGGCGCTGGCCGGGCGCGATCTCGGCGCGGCGGGCCGCGTCCTGGTTCGGGTGCTCCGGGGTACCGGCGACAAAGCGCTGGTTACCGGCGAGCAGCAGCTCGAATGCTCCAGCAGGACCCGAGGACTCGATCTTGGCCATGACTGGACCCTATGCCAGTTCGCCGGCCTCAGCCGCCTGTGCCGCCCTGTCGGCGCCGATCGGGTCCGGTCCTCGGAGAGCAGTTCGAGCATGATCGGTCGGTGCGCGCGACACCCGCGGCTCGCTCACCACCGCGGCGCTCGTCGACGCCGCCGAACTCGGCACACACGAACCAGAGGAGATCAGGCATGGCTGACCAGAAGGCCGTCGCGACGGCGTGGATCGAGCGCTGGGACCGCCAGCAGGAGCACTACATCGCCGAACGCGAGGAGCGCTTCCAGGTCATCGGTGACGTGGTCGAGCGGGTGTGCGCGGCCGTCGAGGCGCCGGTCGTCGTGGACCTGGGCTGCGGACCGGGATCGTTGTCGACCCGGCTGCACGCGCGGGTGCCGCACGCCAAGATCGTCGGTGTCGACGTCAACCCGTTCCTGCTCGGCCTCGCCCGTCACGCTCGCCCGGACGAGGCGCCGATCGACTACGTGCTCACCGAGCTGGGCACGCCGGGCTGGGTGGACCAGCTCGCGGCCGGGCGCCGGTGGGACGCCGCCGTGTCGACCACCGCGTTGCACTGGCTCGAACCCGATCGCCTGCGGAGCGTCTACCACGACCTGGCCGCCGTCATCCGCCCCGGAGGCGTGCTGGTCAACGGGGACCACCTCTACCACGAGAAGCCGGCGCTGCGGGAGCTGGCGGAGTTCGTGCGCGATCGCCATGCCGAACGTGCGGGCGTTCTCGCGAACGAGGACTGGGCGACCTGGTGGGAGCAGGCCCGAGCCGACACCGGGTTGCGCCGGATGTTCACCGAGGAGGAGCTGACCACGAGAGCGGGCAGCCACGGCAACGACCTCAGCGTTCGCTGGCACGAGGACGCGTTGCTGCAAGCCGGGTTCAGCGACGTCGGAGTCGTCTGGCAGTACGGCGACGACCACGTGCTGGTCGCCGTGCGCTGAAAACCTCCGGGAACCGGGGCGCCACTTGAGCCGACTAGGTCTGTGTCGGCACCAACCCCGGTGCCGGTACAGGTTGGTGAAGCGGGGTGGGGCGGCTTGCACGGCCGCCTCCTCCCACCACGTGGGACGGGAGCCGTGACCGTCCGACCGCGCTGAGTCGTGCTCGGAAAACGTGGGAACTGAACGGGGTTCGTGGACGACTACTGCTCCAACCCCCGCAATCCGTCCCCACCACAGAGGTGCCCCCGATGTCCGCTCCCCCGCTCGAGCTCGAACGCACAGACGAGACACCCCGCACCAGCCAGATCTCGGTCGTACCGCTGCTGCGCAGGCTGCACTTCTACGCCGGTGTGCTGATCGGGCCGTTCCTGGTCGTGGCCGCCGTGACCGGCATGCTCTACGCGTTCGCACCGCAGATCGACGACGTCCTCTACGGCGACAAGCTGTGGGTCGAGCCCGGGGGCACCGCCCGTCCCGTCTCCGAGCAGGTCGCGGCAGCTCAAGCCTCCCTGCCCGAGGGCACGGTGACCGCGGTGCAGGTCTTCGACGACCCGGAAGCCACCACCCGCGTCGTGTTCGCCGCTCCCGGTCTGGCCGAGGAGTACAGCAAGACCGTCTACGTCAACCCGTACACCGCCGAGGTGCGCGGCGAGCTGACGACCTGGGCGGGATCGACGCCCGCCGTCACGTGGCTCGACCAGTTCCACCGCGACCTGCAGCTCGGAGCGGTGGGCAACCTCTACTCCGAGCTCGCCGCCAGCTGGCTGTGGGTGCTCGCGCTCGTCGGCCTCGTGCTCTGGATCGCCCGCCGCCGCACCGCCCAGCGCCGGGTGCGGGCCCTGCTGGTGCCGGAGAAGGGCGCCAAGGGTGTGCGCAAGAGCCGCTCCTGGCACGCCAGCCTCGGCGTCTGGGCTCTGGTCGGCGCGCTGTTCCTGTCGGCCACCGGACTGACCTGGTCGAACTACGCCGGCGAGAACTTCACCGCCGTGCTGACCGCCCTGAACGCCAAGGCCCCTGCCCTCGACACCGCGCTGCCCGGCTCCACGTCGGCCGGGACCGCGCCGAGCGAGCACTCGGAGCACACCGGAACCGCGGGCAGCACCGGACCCGTTGACGCCAAGACCTTCGACACGGTGCTCGCCGCCGGTCGCGGGGCCGGCCTCGACGGACCCGTCGAGATCGCACCGGCCGCCGCACCGGGGACCGCCTGGTCCGTCGGGCAGACAGATCAGCTCTGGCCGATCCGCCAGGACAGGGCCGCCGTCGACCCCGCCACCGGCAACGTCACCGCCCGCGCGGACTTCGCCGACCGGCCGTTGCCGGCCAAGCTGTCCACTTTGGGCATCCTGGCGCACATGGGTCTGTTGTTCGGCCTGGCCAACCAGATCGCACTCCTGCTGCTGGCCGGGACCATCCTGACGCTGATCTTCTTCGGCTACCGGATGTGGTGGCAGCGCCGCCCCACCCGTGCCGACCGCCGTGCGCCCGTCGGCACGGCGCCCAAGCGGGGTGGGTGGCAGCAGCTCCCGTTGTGGTTCGTCATCCCCGCACCGCTGGTGCTGATTGCCGTGGGCATCGCCATGCCGTTGCTCGGCATCAGCCTCCTGGCGTTCCTGGTCCTCGACGGGATCATCGGGATCGTGCGGTCGCGCAAGCAGGAGCGCACGCCAGCGGTTGTGGAGAGCTGAGCGCGGAAGCCGGTGGATCACCGGGGGTTGACCACCCTGGACGCCGTGACGAAGTGCGGTCTGCCGGTCTGCCGGTCAGCGGGTGCGGCACGATCGCGCTCTCCACGCCGAACAGCTCAGCCACCCACCGGAGCTTGCCGGGTGAGTGAGTGCGCGGGCGGCGAGGACGCGCTGGCGCTCGCCACCGGACAGCGTCGCGAAGACGCGGTCGGCGGGCCACAGCATCCGCACGCGGTCCAGTGCGTTCTCGACGATCTGGCGGTCTGATGTGGTTTCCCGGTCCAGCACGCCCTTGTGCGGGTTGCGGCCCATGGTCACGACCTCCACCGCCACACCTTCTTCCGCGTGCGGGCTCTTAGTTGTCGTTGAGGGTGAGGCCACCGGCCGGGACGGCCTTCACCTGCGCCACCATCGACGGGTCGGCGGAGACGCCGCGGGACTGGCTGTTCGCCACGACCCTGTCCTGGATGCCCAGCGCGACAAAGCTCTCCACCTCGGCCACCGAGGCACCGTTGAGCCGCACCCGGCTCGGCGCCTGGCCGAAGCTCAGCCTGCGGCCGCAGTTCTCGATCGTCAGCGGGTAGCCGGTGGGAGCCGCGGTGGCGCTGCGGGCGTGCTGGTCTCCTTCGCCGCGTCCGGGGCGGAACCCGCGCTACCGCAGGCGGCCAGCGAGACGGTGAATGCCGCCGCCAGTGTCAGCACACCGCGCGGCGGATGGGCGATCTGGTGGTCACACCGAATCGGTAGCCCGAAGGCACGGAGAAGTTCCCGGGCAGTTCAGGAGATGCGCCGCCCGGAGCGGTTGTCGGCCAGCAGGGCGACCAGGTCTTCGCGGGCCCGCGCCAGGCGGGACCGGATCGTGCCGACCGGGCACCCGCACACCTCGGCCGCGTCGGCATACGACAAACCGAGCTGCTGGGTGAGCACGAACGCGGTACGGCGCTCCGGGTCCAGCGTGCCGATCACGTCGTCGAGCGCGACGCGGTCCGCGAAGCCCGGCTCCACCGGCTCCGGCACCTCCGCGCTGTGGTGCACGCGGGGCCTGGCCCGCACCGACCGGATGTGGTCGACGACCACCCGGCGGGCGATGGTGAGCAACCACGTGCGGGCGGGCGAGCGTGCCTCGAACCGCGGCAACGACGGCAGCGCCCGCAGGTAGGTGTCCTGGGTGAGGTCGTCGGCCAAGCGCGCATCGGCGGCCAGGTGCGCGACGAACCGCCACACGTCGGCCTGGGTGGCGCGCACGAAGTCCTCCGCGGCGGCACGGTCCCCCGCCCCGGCGCGCAGTGCCAGAGCGGTGACGTCGGCGTCGTCGCGACGCGGCATCCTCACACCGAGGACTACGGCCGCCGCACGGAACGGGTTCAGCGCGTTCCACGCGGAGCAAGACCGAGCCGGAACCGCACGTGCGGGTGTGGCGATCGCTCGGCTCACCGTCGGCACGGGTGTTGGTCTGCTGTGGACGGTGCGGCGAGTTGCTGCCGTCACCGGTGTCTCAGACGACGTCGACGTCCTCGTGGTCGCGGCCGTTGACCAGATCTTCCCGCGCGCGGGCGACCCTGGACCGCACGGTTCCGACCGGGCAGCCGCAGACCTCCGCGGCCTCGGCGTAGGACAGTCCCAGCACCTGGGTGAGCAGCAGGGCTTCGCGGCGTTCGGGAGCCAGGCCGGCGAGCATGAGGTTGAGCTCGACGACGTCCTCGAACCCGGCGGACCGCGAGTGCTCCGCGGCCTGACCGGTGTCCGAGGCCTGCTGGTAGTCCGCGGACCAGGCGATCGACGGGCGCACGACCTTCGCCCGGATGTGGTCGACCACGGTGCGGCGGGCGATGGACAGCAGCCACGTCCTGGCCGACGACCGGCCCTCGAAGCCCGGCAGGCTGCGCAGCGCCCGCAGGTAGACGTCCTGGGTGAGGTCGTCCGCGACCCCGACGCCGGCGAGGTGCGCGACCAAGCGCCAGACGTCCCGTTGCGTCGAGCGGATGAACCGCTCCAGCGCGTCACGATCGCCGGCGCCGGCGGCCAGCGCGCTCGCTGTCACCGCGTCGTCGTCACCCCTTGAAGTCGGCACGGTGGTGGAGCGTAACTCAGAGTTCGCCGGGAACTATTCGCGCCTCGTAGCCGACAATCTCGGTGTGGACTGCTACACCTGCCGCGAAGCTCTGTCCGCGCGACTCGACGGCGAACCTGAGGGCGTACCCGCCGCCGAGGTCGACGCACACCGGGAAACCTGCACGTCGTGCCAGGTGTGGCACGACAACGCGGCGGCACTCACGCGGACGCTCCGCATCAGGCCGGCCACCCCGGTACCCGACCTGACCGCCGCGATCCTGGACGCCGCGCCCCCGATCACGCCCCCGGCGCCGCGAGGCTGGACACCGCGGGCCCTGCTCGGCGGTGTGGCGGTCGCGCAGCTCACCCTCGGCATGGCCCAGGTCCTCGGCACCAGCGGTGCCTCGGCACACGGCGGCCACCCGACCGGCGTCGACAGCGCCCACCTGTTCAACGAGAGCACCGCCTGGAACCTCGCCATCGGCCTCGGCTTGCTGTGGACCGCGCTCCGCCCGGCCGCGACGTCCGGGATGCTGCCCGTCGTCGGCGCGTTCGTCGCCGTCCTGATCCCCTACTCCGCCAGCGACCTGCTCAGCGGCACCGCCACCGCCGGCCGTGTGCTCAGCCACACGCTCCTGGTCGTCGGCCTGGGGCTGCTGGCGCTCGTGCACTTCGGCAACCGCGGACCCGGCGGCCGCACACCGCTCACGCACGGCGAGTCCGACGACATCGCGGGAGACACCTCGGCCACGCCGGAACGCGCCGAGCGGTCTGGCCCCCAGCGCCGCATCCGGCTGCGTCCGGTCAGCAAACGCCGCGCCGCCTGATCCGCCACCTGGAGCCGGCAACGCACGGAGCGGGAACCGCTGGGCATCTCTGATCGACTACCTGAGTGCCGGTGTCGCTCCTGTACCGGTGGGTTGGGTGAGTGGAGGTGGCGGGTCGGGGGACTCGCCACCTCCCGTCCCGCACGCGCGGAAATGTCCACTTCGAACAGTCGTGTCGGTCACACCGGCGGATGAGGTTGGGTTCTCCGGGAACCGCGGGGGCCGAATGCCCGACTGGTACCGGTGTGAGGGTGAGCAGGGCCGCTGTTGTCGCGTCGGCTGTTTCCGTTGTGTGTGTTGCCGTTGTCGTGTTCTGGGCGGGCGATGTGCACGCGGCGCTCGGCGACAGTGACCCGGGCAGACTCACCTCGCTGGCGTTCGGGCTGGTGCGCACGCTCGCCAACGCCGCTGCCACGATCACGCTGGGCGCACTGGTGTTCGGTGCCTTCGTGGTGCCCGCTCCGGCCCGTCGCACGAAGCTGACCGCGCACGCGTACGCGGCGGTCCGCATCGCGGCGACCGCGGCGGCGGTGTGGGTCGTCGCGGCAGCCGTGGCCGTGGTGCTGTCGGTCTCCGACGCCACCGGACAGCCCGTGAGCGTCGCGCTGAGCCATCTGCCGGGCCTGGTGGCGGCCACCGAGGAGCCCAAGGCCTGGCTGGTCACGACCGTGGCGGCCGGACTGGTGGCGGCCGGGACGCGGATGACGCTGACCTGGGTCAACTCCGTGCTGTTGCTCGGACCGGCGCTCATCGGCGTGCTGGCTCCGGTCATCGTCGGACACGTCGCGAACGGGGCGTGGCACGACGTGGCGACCAACGCCATGGTGTGGCACATCCCGGCCGCCGCGGTGTGGGTAGGCGCGCTCGTCGCGTTGCGCGGCTACCTGCGCCACTCCCCCGGCGCCACGTCACCCGACGAGGTCGTGAGGCGTTACCACCGGCTCACGACGGTCTGTGCGGTCGTGCTCGTTCTCAGCGGCGGAGTGGCAGGCGCGGTACTCGTCGGACCTGCTCGCCTGACCGGCGGATATGTGGCGCTGCTGCTCATCAAGCTGGCCGTGGTCGCCGTGATCCCGCTGCTGCGGGCGCGGTGGGGAACGCGTCGCCCGCTCGGCGTCGAACTGGTCGGACTCGGCCTGGTGCTCGCCGCCTCCACCGGGCTTGCCCACCTCGTGCCACCCGCGTGGGGGTTGACCCGGCCCTCGCCGCAAGAAACCGTGCTCGGTTTCGAACTTCCGGGCGGACCTTCCGCGGCAGAACTGGTCCTCGGCTGGCGGCTCGACCTCGTGCTCGGGCTCGGTGCGGTCCTCGCGGCCGCCGTCTACCTGGCCGGTGTGCGCACGCTTCGACACCGAGGCGACAGCTGGCCGCTCGGGCGAACAGTCGCGTGGGCAGCCGGATGCGCGGTGGTGCTCGTGATGACCTCGTCCGGTCTGGGCCGGTACGCGGCCGGGATGTTCAGCACGCACATGGTGGCGCACATGGCGTTGAACATGCTGGCGCCGGTGCTGCTGGTGCTCGGCGGGCCGATCACGTTGGCGCTGCGGGCTTTGCCGCCCGGATCACGGCAGTGGGTCACCGCGCTCGTGCACTGCCGGGCCGCGCGCACCGTCGCCCACCCGGCGGTGGCGGCGGTGGTCTTCGTGGGCTCGTTCTACGTGCTGTACTTCTCCGACCTGTTCGGGGAGATGATGCGGTTCCACTGGGCGCACCAGCTCATGAACATCCACTTCCTGGTCAGCGGCTACGTGTTCTTCTGGCTCGTCATCGGGGTCGACCGGGCGCCGCGCACGCTGCCGCACCTCGCGCGGCTCGGGCTGCTGTTCTCCGTGATGCCGTTCCACGCGTTCTTCGGCGTGATCCTCATGAACAAGCAGACCCTCATCGCCGAGGACTTCTACCGCACGCTCGACCTCACCTGGCTGCCCGACCTGCTCACCGACCAGCGGCTCGGCGGCGGCATCGCCTGGGCCACCGGTGAAGTACCGATGTTGGTCGTCGTCATCGCCCTGCTGCACCAGTGGGCGCGGGCCGACCGGCGTGAGGCCGTGCGGTTCGACCGCTCCGCCGACCACGGTCACGACGACCGGCTGGCCGCCTACAACGCCATGCTCGCCGAACTCTCCGGACGAAGGAACTGACTCATCATGACCACCACGGCGGACCTGTCCGTCGAGCTTTCGGTGTCGGGCATGACCTGCGCCGCGTGCGCCACCCGCATCGAACGCAAGCTGAACAAGGTCGACGGTGTGCGCGCCACGGTCAACTACGCCTCCGAACGCGCGATCGTGCACCTGCCTGAAGGCATGGGCGCCGACGACGCCGTGCAGGTCGTGCGCAACGCCGGCTACGACGCGAGTCCCGCCGGGCGGGACTCGACCGCCGTCGACGTCGTGACCGGGCTGCGGCGCAGGCTCGTGGTCGCCGCGGTGCTGGCGATCCCGCTGGGCAACCTGTCGATCAGCCTCGCCCTGGTGCCGACGCTGCGGTTCCCCGGCTGGGAGCTGCTGTGCGTGCTGCTGGCGCTGCCGGTCGTGGCCTACTCGGCCTGGCCGTTCCACCGCGCGGCGCTGCGCAACCTGCGGCACGGAGCCTCCAGCATGGACACCCTCGTGTCGCTGGGCGTGCTGTCCTCGTCCGGCTGGGCGGTGTGGTCGCTCGTCGCGGGTTCGTCCGGTGCGGGCTACTGGCTCGGCTTCGGTGTCACCGACGGCGGCGCGGACGCGGTGTACCTCGACGTCGCGGCGGGCGTGACCACGTTCCTGCTCGCAGGCCGCTACTTCGAGGTCAGGTCACGGCGCAGCGCGGCCGGGTTGCTCGAAGCACTGGCGGGCATGGCGGCCAAGGACGCGCGGGTGCTGCGCGACGGCGTGGAGACAGCGGTGCCGGCCGCTCTGGTCGTCACCGGCGATCTGCTCGTGGTGAAGCCGGGCGAGGCCCTGCCCGCCGACGGCGTGGTGACCGACGGCTGCTCCGCCGTCGACGCCTCCTCCATGACCGGCGAACCCGTCCCGGTCGAGGTCGGCCCCGGTGACCAGGTCACCGGCGGCACGATCAACCGGTCCGGTCGCCTCGTCGTGCGGGCCACCGCGGTGGGCGCCAACACCCAGCTCGCCCAGATGCGCGCACTGGCCCAGCAAGCCGCCGAACGCAAGGCACGCGTGCAGCGGCTGGTCGACCGGGTGTGCGCGGTGTTCGTGCCGGTCGTGCTGGTGCTCGCGGCACTCACGCTGGCCGGCTGGCTGCTCACCGGGCACACCACGCGCGAGGCGTTCACGTCGGCGGTCGCGGTGTTGATCATCGCCTGCCCCTGCGCTTTGGGACTGGCCACTCCGACCGCGTTGATGGTGGGCGTGGCGCGGGCCGCACAGCTGGGCGTGCTGGTGAAGGGACCGGACGCGCTGGAAGCAAGTCGCGTGATCGACACCGTGGTGCTCGACAAGACCGGCACGGTCACCACCGGTCTCATGCGGGTCACCGGCACCGCCTCGTTCTCCGCGCACGGCGAGCACGACGTGCTGCGGTGGGCCGCGGCGGTGGAGGCCGCGTCGGAGCACCCGATCGGCGTGGCGATCGCGGCGGCGACTGGGGATCGGCCTGCCGTCACCGGGTTCGAGGCCCTGGTCGGAGCAGGCGCGCGGGGGCGGGTCGAGGACGGGCTCGTGCACGTCGGCTCGCGCGATCTGATGGCACGACTGGACATCGCGCTGCCGCGCAGGCGCTGGCGTGGTCGGCCGCGCTCGGGTCCGCGACGGGGGTGTTCGTCGCCCGCGACGACGTGGTGGTCGGCGGCATCGCCCTGCAGGACGCGGTGCGGCCGTCCGCACGTCCCGCCGTCGACCGCCTGCACGCCCTCGGATTGCGCACCGTTCTGCTCACCGGCGACCACGAGGACGCCGCCCGCGCGGTCGCCGACGACATCGGGATCACCGACGTGATCGCCGGCGTGCGTCCGGCGGACAAGGTCGCGACGATCGAGCGGTTGCGCCGCGACGGGCACCGGGTCGCGATGGTCGGCGACGGCATCAACGACGGTCCCGCGCTCGCCGCGGCGGACCTCGGCATGGCGATGGCACGGGGCAGCGAGATCGCCGCGCACGCCGCCGACATCGTGCTCGTGCGCGAGGACCTCGCCGTGGTCGCCGACGCGATCACGTTGTCCCACCGGACGCTCGCGACGATCCGCGGCAACCTGGTGTGGGCGTTCGCCTACAACGCCGCCGCGATCCCGTTGGCCGCTCTCGGTCTGCTCAACCCGCTCATCGCCGGTGCCGCGATGTCGTTGTCCTCGGTGCTGGTCGTGGCGAACAGCCTGCGGTTGCGCGGGAACCCGGGCGGCGCCAGGACCGACCTGTAGACCGGCACCGAACCGGGGAGGTGCCCGGCGGTGGCCGCTACACCGATCCGACCTCGCCCGGCGTGCGCGGGCGCAACGCGACCACCCACCACCGGACGAAGGCCGACCTCGCCGCACAGGGAGCGACCGTCATCGTGGGCGGAGGAATTCCACCCGATGACGCGGGAACTACGCGGGTTCTCCTCCGACTACCTGAGCAGCAAGGAACTCCCGGAGAACCAGAGGCCCAACGCGATGTCCCGCACGAAGACCAAGAAGAAGCCGAACCCGGTGACCTCCCGCAAGGGCGTGTCGCTCAACGTGGTGCTGACCGCCGCCATCGCGGTGCTCGCGGTGGCCGTGTTCGGCGGCATCCTGCTGTCCCAGCGCGGCGCGGAGAACGACTCTTCCGCCGCGCTGGTTCCGGCGGGCGCGCACACGCTGTCCAAAGTCGACGGTGACAAGGTCACCCTGGTCGAGTTCCTCGACTTCCAGTGCCCGGCCTGCTCCGCCCACTACAACGGCGTGACCAAGAAGCTGGAGCAGGACTACCAGGGCCGCATCACCATCGTCACGCGGAACCTGCCGCTGGAGATGCACCCGCTCGCCGTTCCCGCCGCGCAGGCCGCGGAAGCGGCGGCGAAGCAGGGCAAGTACGCCGAGATGTACCACGCGCTGTACGACAACTTCGACCGCTGGGCGGTCGACGGGCAGAGCATCAGCTCCGACCGCGCCCGTGCGGTCACGCTGTTCGAGGAGTTCGCCGCCACCGCCGGGCTGGACACGGCGAAGTTCCGCTCCGACATGGCGTCCGCCGACGTCCAGGCCGTCATCGACCGGGACCTGGCCGACGGCCGCAAGCTCGACGTGCGGAGCACCCCGGCGTTCTTCCTCAACGGGGAGAAGTTCGAGCCGTCCGGCCAGTCCTTCGCCGACATCGACACGGAGCTGCGCGCGAAGATCGACGAGGCGCTGGCCCGATGAACCGGGCCCTGGCGTGGCTGTACGTGGTGGGCGGTGGACTCGGTTTGACCGGCGCCGCCGCGCTCACCCTGGAGAAGATCGCCGTGCTGCGTGACCCGTCGTACGTGCCGACCTGCTCGCTCAACCCCGTGGTGTCCTGCGGGTCGGTGATGGACAGCCCGCAGGCGGCCGTGTTCGGCTTCCCCAACCCGCTGCTCGGCATCGCCGGGTTCGCGGTCGTGGTGACGACCGGGGTCGCCGTCCTGGCGGGGTTCGAGCCCCCGCGTTGGTACCGGATCGCCCTGAACGCCGGCACCGGGCTGGCCGTGGTGTTCATGCACTGGCTGATCGCCGCGAGCCTCTACGACATCCACGCGCTGTGCCCGTACTGCCTGGTCGTGTGGATCGTGACGATCCCGCTGTTCTGGTACACGACGCTCGACACCTGGCCGCGGTTGGAGCCGGTGCGCCGTTTTCACAGCACGGTGCTCACGCTGTGGTACGCGGTGATCGTGGCGTTGGTGCTGGCGGAGTTCTGGGACTACTGGGTCAGCCTGGTCTGATCGCGGCTCGCCGGAACTCCTCCGCCCCGCCATCCGACCTGTGGAGGGTGAGGACCGTCGTGACCGCGGTGTCCACGGCCGCGATGGCCGTGTCGATGCTGCAGCTGTTCGTGCTGGGAGCGCTCGGACCGGTGCTGGTCACCGAGCTCGGGGTGACCGAGTGGCAGCTCGGCGCCCTGGTGGCGGCCGGGTTCGCGGTGGCGGCGCTGCTGTCGTTGCCCGCGGGGTCGCTGGTCGACCGGGTGGGGCCGCAACGCAGCCTGGTCGGGTTGTTCGTGGTGAGCGCGGTGGCGTTGACGGTGCTGGCCGTCGCCGGGTCGGCCTGGTGGATCGCGGTGGGGGTGGCGCTGGGCGGTGTCCCGCAGGCGCTGGCGAACCCGGCGACGAACAAGGTGGTCCTGGCGGCTGTGGCGCCGGAGCACCGCGGGTCGGTGACCGGCTGGAAGCAGTCCGGTGTGCAGCTCGGCGCGTTCGTGGCGGGTGTGCCGCTCGCCTCCGCCGCGGCGGTGGTGGACTGGCGCTGGGGTGTCGGAGTGCTGGCGCTGTTGTGCCTGGCCGGCGCTGCGGCCACCGCACGGCTCGCGGTGCCCACGCCGCCGGCGAAGAGCGGATCGGGTGACGGCGTCGGTGACCGGGTACGGGCGCTGGCGGCGTTCTCGCTCGCGCTGGGGTTCGGGCTGGCGTCGGTGAACACGTTCTTCGCCCTGTACGGCGTGCACCGGCTGGAGTTGCCCGCACCGGTCGCGGCCTGGCTGATCGCGCTGATGGGGCTGGTCGGCATCGCGGGCCGGGTGTGGTGGAGCGGGGCGGCGGGCAAGGCGGACGATCCCGCGGCGGTGCTGCCGTTGCTGGGACTGGGTTCCGTCGTCTCGGTCGCGGTGGTTGCCTTCGCGGACGTGGCGCACTGGCTGGTGTGGTTCGGCGCGGCGGGGATCGGGGTGTTCGCGGTGGCGGGCAACGCCGTGTCGATGGTCGCGGTGATGCGGGCCGTGCCGCAGAAGCTCGCCGGACGCGCGGCGGCCGTGGCGTCGGCCGGGTTCTTCTGCGGGTTCGCCGTGGGGCCGCCGGTGACCGGGCTGGTCGTGAGCCGGGCCGGCTACACCTGGCTGTGGGTCACCGTCGGGGCGGCGTTCGCCGTGGCGGCCGGGATCGCGTTCCTGGTCACGCGGCGCACGGCGGTGACGGTGTGAGCGACTGGGCGCACGACCTGGTGCACCGGATGTGCGAGCAGGTCGACGAGACCGAAGCCGCGGTGGGAGAACGGTTTCCGCTCTACCTCCACGACGGACGGTGGAAGACCTCCGCTCGCGGGTCGTGGACGGGCGGGTTCTGGGCCGGACTGCTCACCCTGCGCGAGCTCGCCACCGGAGCCGGGGGCGTCGGACCGGTGCGGGACCGGCTCGACGTGTGGGCGGACGCGGACACCGTCCTGCGGGGCATGATCTTCTGGTACGGCAGCGGCGCGGAACGGCTGGGCCTCGTCGCACCGCGCCCCAGCACGGCGAAGGTGGCGGACAGCCTCGCCGGCGACTTCGACCAGGAGCTCGGCGCGATCCCGTGGGGCACCGCGCTCGCCGCCGACGGTCCTCCCGTGCGCGCGGATGGAGCTGCCGGGGTCGTGCCCCTGCTCGAAGCCCACGGCCACCACGACATCGCCCGCCGGCACCGGGACGCGCACCGGAGCCTCGACCCGGACTGGCCGCGGGGCCAGGCCTGGCTGATGCTCGAGCCCGGCAGGAACTTCAGCCTGTCCACAGAGGACAGCTCTGCGGTGGCGATCGCCTCCGTCGCGTTCTTGAAGGCGGGTCGGCGCGACGAGGGCGAACGGCTGCTCCGCAGCTTGCCGGAAGGCGCGGAGTACGACGGCATGACCGGGCTGAAGGTGGTGTGGGGCGACTTCTTCACCTTCCTCGGTGCCGCCGTCGTCACCGGCCTGGTGCCACCTGACGCCTGGTGAGCAGCCTCCGCCCGGTCGTCGTGACGTGCAGCTCGTCCGCGCCGTCGAGGATGCGGGCGGTCCGTGCGACACGCAGCAGCCGAGGCAGACCCGTTGCCGCGGTGAGCCCTTCCGCGCCGTAGACCTGGATCGCGGCGTCGACGGCGGTGTTCAACGCCCGTGCGGCAGCGACCTTCGCCAAGCTCACCTCCACCGGGGCTCGTTCGCCGGCAGCGACCAGCGCGGCGGCCTCACGGGTCAGCAGTCGCGCCGAGCGCACCTCCAGCTCCGACTCGAAAGCGAGCCGCTGCACCAGTTGGCGGTCGGCCAGCACCCCGTCGCCCAGCACCCGCGACACCGCCCGGTCCGCGAGCAGGTCGAGGCATCGCTGCGCCTGCCCGGTCCAGCGCAACGCCCGCAGGGTCCGCCCCAGCGCGAGACGTTCGCCCGCCAGCCGCAGGCCCTGGCCCGGTTCGCCCACGAGGTGCGTCGGCGGCACCCGGACCGCGTCGAAGGAGATCTCGTGCTGCCCTCCGGTGCCCAGCACGTCAAGCTCCCGTTCGACCCGGATCCCCCTTGCCGGCACAGCGATGACCGAGAAGGCATCACCGGTGCGTGCGACGACCAGCACCAGGTCCGCGCGGGCAGCGCCGCTGGTGAACCACTTGCGCCCGCTCACAGTCCACCAGCCGTCGGCGCCGCGTTCGGCCGTGGTCCGCAGCCCCGACGGGTCGGAGCCCGCGACGCCGGGCTCGGTCATCGCGTAGCCCACGTGCACCCGACCGGCCACCAGATCGGTCAGCACGGCGTCCCGGAGCTCCGGCTGTGCGTGCGCGGTGAGCATCCGCACGGTCAGCAGGCTCGACGAGCCGACCACGTCCGGGCCGTGGTCGCTGCGACCCTCGTCCTCGGCCACCGCGAAGTAGCCGGCCAGGCACTGGCCTCCCCCGCCCAGCTCAGCGGGGAGCGGCCGGGCCCACAGCCCGGCATCCCGCGCGAGCTCGCGCAGGTCGAGGCCTCCGCCCGCGTCCAGCTCGGATTCGGCGGGGATGACGACCTCGTCGACGAACTGCCGCAACCTGCTGTCACCTGTCACGCACACATCACACCATCGTGGGAACCCGAATGGCTCTGCGTCCGACCCTTAGGTCATGACGGAAGCCACAGCAGTGCAAGCCTCGGCTCTGGAGGGCGCTACCGCGTCGGTCTCGGGCACGAGCGCGGCGGCACGCCTGATGCGCGCTCATCTGCGCGCCTTGGGAGCCGAGGTCCACGGCGGAACCGCGCACAACGCGGCCGAGGCGGTGGTCACGCTGCGCGGCGGTGACCGGCACGAGGTGATCGTCGACTGGGCCGGGCCGGTGACCGTCCCCGGCCTGCACGACGAGTCGACCGTCCAGGCCGCGTGCGGCGTGATGCACGTGCACGGCAGGCGTTCCGGCTCACCGCGTGGCATCGGCGTCGACCTCTGCGGCACGGCGGCGGGTGTGCTCGGGATGACCGGGCTGCTGGCGGCGGTCCTGCGCGGCGAACCCCGCGTCCGGACCAGCGTTGCCGAGGCGGCCCTGCTGACGATCTCGCAGTACCTGGCGGCCGCGGGAGCGGACGAGGCGGAGGCCGTCGACTGCGGCCCGGCGGTCCGCCGTTCGTCAGCGCCGACGGCGTGCGGTTCGAGGTCGAGGCGCTGGTGCCCGAGGTCTGGGCGGCGTTCTGGAACGGGCTCGGCACCGACGGCGCGGCGGTCCGCGGCGGCTGGAAGCCTTACCAGTTCCGGTATGCGACGGCGACCGCCCCGATCCCCGAAGCACTCCACACCGCGACCCGCGCCGCCACGTTCCGGTACATCACCGAAGTCGCCGCCGTCAGTGGTGCGAGCGTCTGCGCTCTGCACGCCCCGGTCGAACCGATCGCCACCCCGTGGCGCATCCGCCCCACAGCAGGCCCGGCCACCCGCACGAACGGCACGGACCTCGTGGTGTTCGAGGCAGGCCGGCGGATCCAGGCACCGCTGGCCGCGCACCTGCTGGGGCTGTTGGGTGCCACCGTGATCCGCGTCGAGCCACCCGGCGGCGATCCCCTGCGCGGCATGCCCCCGATGTGCCAGGACACCTCGGCCCGCTGGCTGGCGCTCAACCGCGGCAAGGGCGCCGTCGAGATCGACCTGAAGGACCCGGCCGACCGGCAACGGCTGCGCGACCGGCTCGCGGACGCGGACGTGTTCCTGCACAACTGGGCGCCCGGCAACGCCGAGAGGTGGCGGCTGGCGGCGCCTGACCTCCCGGACGGCATCGTCTACGCCTACACGTCCGGCTGGGGCGGCGGTGAACTGCCGGACGTCCCGCTGGGCACCGACTTCATGGTCCAGGCGCGCACCGGCCTGGCCGAGCTCGTCCGTCCGTCCGATGAGGACCCCGCGCCGTCGCTGATGACCCTGGTGGACGTGCTCGGCGGTCTGATCGGCGCCGAGGCGGTGCTCGCCGGTGTGCTCACCCGGCGGCTCACCGGCCGTGGCGTCGCCGTCGAGAGCAGCCTGCTCGGGGCCGCGAGCGCGTTGCTCGCCGGCACGAACGGCCGCCCCGCCCCGGGTTTCCGCGTTCCCGTCGACGGCCGCGTCGAGGGTGTCGACGTGGTCACCGATCTCGCGGCGTTGCCGGGTGATCCCCGCTTCGCCGCCGTTGTGGGCCGCGACGACCGCGGCTGTCCCGCACTCGTCTCCCCGTGGAGGTTCCAGTGACGCTCGCCGCAGCCCCCGTCGTGAAGCACCTGGCCGACCTGGTGCCCTACGAGCTCCGGCGCGGCTGGGCCGCCGAAGGCCTCTACCGCGACCGCGACCTCCACTCGCTGTTCAGAGAGCACGTCCTCGCCGGACCGGACCGCACCGCGATCGTCGACGCGGACGGGGAGCTGAGCTACGCCGAGCTCGACCTGATGGCCCGTTCGCTCGCGGTGGGCCTGGCGGGCATGGGCGTGGAGCAGGGCGACGTCGTCGGCATCCAGCTGCCCAACGGCAGGCTGGCGTGTGCGTTCGACCTCGCGATCGCCGCGCTGGGCGCGATTTCGCTGCCGTACCCGGTGGGGCGAGGCGACCAGGAGGCGGCCAGCCTGCTCAGCCGTTCCGGGGCGGTCGCGGTGGTGACCACGACCTTCTACGGCGACTACCCCTGTGCCCAGCGCACCCGCGCGCTGGCGGGCGAACTGCCCGAGCTGCGGACCGTCATCGCGGCGGGTCACGGCCCGGTTCCCGCGGGATGCGTTCCGGTGACGGCGTTGCTGGCCGCCGACGCGGCCCGCTTCTCCCCCGCCTGCCCCGACCCCGACGGTCCCGCGCGGATCCTGGTCACCTCCGGTTCCGAGGCGGCGCCGAAGATGGTGCTGTACTCCCACAACGCGCTGATCGGCGGCCGTGGCCGGTTCATCGGCGAACTGATGGGCGGCAACCCGGAACTGCGCAACTTCGTCATGGTCCCGCTCGCGTCCTCCTACGGCAGCAACGGCACGTCGGTCACGCTCGCGGTGCATGGCGGAACTCTCGTGCTGTTGCCCAAGTTCGACGTCACCGCAGCGCTGTCGATGATCGAACGCGCTCGCCCGACGCACGTGCTGGCGGTGCCCACGATGCTGCGGATGATCATCGACAGCCCGGAGCTCGACCGGTTCGACACGGCAAGCCTGCGAGTGGTCGCACTGGGCGGTGCCGCCCTCGACGCCACGACCGCCGCACGGGTCCGCGACACGCTCGGCTGCACGGTGGTCAACGTCTACGGCTCGGCGGACGGCGTCAACTGCCACACCGCCCTGGACGACCCGCCCAGTCACGCGGACACCGCGGGGCGGCCCAACCCGTTCGTGGCGCGGCTGCGGATCGTCGACGACTCGCTGCGGGACGTCCCGCCCAGTCAGGTCGGCGAGATCGTGTCGCTCGGCCCGATGTCCCCGATGTGCTACGTCGGCGCACCCGAGCTCAACGAGCGCTACCGCACGCCGGACGGCTGGGTGCGCACCGGCGACCTGGGCCGCATCGACGCGGGCGGCTACCTGCACGTCGTGGGCCGCCGCAAGGACGTGATCATCCGCGGCGGCGTGAACATCAGCCCCGCCGAGGTCGAAGCCCTGCTCGCCACCCACCCCGCGGTGCGTGACGTGGTGTGCGTTCCGGTGCCGGACGAGGTCTTGGGCGAACGACTGTGCGCCTGCGTCGTGGCGGAACCGGCACCGACGCTGCAGGACCTCACCGCGCACCTGGCGGAGCAGGGCCTGGAACCGCGCAAGTTCCCCGAGCGCCTGGTCGTGGTCGACGCGCTCCCGCTCGGCGCGGCGGGCAAGGTCGACCGCCGCGCCGTGCAGGAGCTGGTCAGGCCTTGAGGGCCTTGGTGATCTCCTCGGCGTTGGTCTTAAAGACGCCGAGGAGGTCCAGGTCCGCACCGGGGTAGTTGATGATCTTGACCTGCTTCGCGGACGAGCCGGGCAGCACGGTGCCGGTCGACATGTGCACGTTGTCGAACACGAGATCCGGCTGCTTGCCCGACAGCTCGGCCAGCTGCCCCGGAGTGACCGGCTGCGGGCCGAACGTGCCGACGACCTCGGCACCGGTGATCGCGGCCATGTAGGCCACGAACGCCTGGCTGACCACCTTCGGTGCCTTGCCACCGGCGAACGCACCGCTCACCTGAGCTTTGACGTCCGCCAGCGTGGTGTCGAACTTCTTCAACCACTCCTGTGCTGCCGGCGTCGTGCCGAGCAGGCCTCCCAGGCGCAGCACCTCGGCGCGCACCACCTCCGGCGCGTTCTCGAGCTTGACCACCTCGACCTTCGCCGACCCGCCCGCGGCCTCCTTCAGCCTGGGCGCGAACCCCTCGAACTCCGCGTACAGCACGAGATCCGCCCCGGCCACGGCGGCGAGGTCGGACGGCTTGGGGTCGTAGTCGGCCGCGTGCGCCACGGTCGCCGGCACGACGACCTTCACGTCGGTCGCGCCCGCGGCCTTCGCCAGCGCGGCCTCCCACGCCGTGGCCGCGACGACCTTCTTGCCCGCCGGGGCGTCCGAGGACCCGTTCGGCGCCGCGGGCTGCGCACCGCCACCGCAGGCGGTCAGCGCGAACACCGCGCCGAGCACGACGAGCTTGATCTTCACTGGTCAGGTTCTCCTCATCGGTAGCAGCTGGGCGAGCAGGGCGATCACGCCCGCCAGCAGGACGAGCACCGGACCAGGGGGCTGGTCCAGCACGAGTGCGAGCAACAGGCCGGCGACGGCCACCACGAGCCCGATGCCGATGGACGCGACGACCATCCCGGTCAGCCCGCGTCCGATGCGCCGCGCGGCCAGCGCGGGCAACAACGTCAGCGCGTCCACGAGCAACGCGCCGGTCAGCTTGACGGCTCCGGCGATCGACACCGCGATCACCACGAGCAAGGCCGTCGTCAACGGGCCGGTGCGCACGCCGGAGCAGGCAGCGAGCTCCCGGTCGTGCAACAGCAACGACAGATCCCTGCGCCGCCACCAGAACAGCGCCGGAATAGCCACCGCCAGCACCCCGAGCACCACGAGGTCGACCGGCCGGGTGGACAGGATGGAACCCCACAGCAGCTCGAACGCGCCGTTGGCGTTCACGCCGGAGATCGACAGCACCAGCAGCGCCACGGCAATCGCGAGGCTCATCAGCAAGCCCATCGCACCGGACAGGCCGGCCGAGGTCGTCGCGAACGGCGCGAGCCCGCCACCCGCCAGCGCGCACAGCAAAAGCGCCCACAGCAACGGGTCCGTGCCGGTGAGCAGGCCGATCGCGCTGCCGAGCAACGCCACGTGCATGATCGCGAACCGGACCGGGTAGATGTCGAGCCCGACGATGAGCACCCCGACCGGCGGCAACGCGACCGCGCCGAGCAGCAGGCCGAGACCCGCGCGCTGCACCGGGACCAGCGCGAGCAGGTCGGCGATCACGCGACGTCCCGCAGACGTCCGGCGGCCATCTCCACGACCCGGTCACACGCGTCGGCGACCGCGCGGTCGTGCGTGGCCACCAGCAGCGTCACCGGCAGCTCGGTGAGCACCGCCGCCGCTTCCTCCTGCCCGGCGAAGTCCAGTGCCGCCGTGGGTTCGTCGGCCAGCACCATCCCGGCACCCGCGGCGACGGCACCGACCGCACGCGCGAGCCACGCCCGTTGCGCCTGCCCGCCCGACAGCGTGTGCACACCGGGACTCCAGCCCGCCAGTCCGAGCCGCGGCGGCCTCCCGCCGCCCCGCCGTCACCGCTGCTGTCCAGCAGCTCCCCGAGCAGCAGCGGGAACCGGCCGGTCGACCGCAGCTGCGGAATCCACGCCACCTCGGTGCGCCGCCTGCGCCACTGCGCCGACGTCGCCGCCCGCTCGCCACCGACCTCGACCACTCCCCCGGCGACGGGCTGGAACCCCAGCACCGCACGCAGGAGTGTCGACTTGCCGGAGCCGTTCGTGCCGATCAGGGCGACCCGCGCACCCGCGGGCACGTCGAGGTCGACGGAATGAACGGCGGGATGCCTGCCATAGCGGCAGTGCACTCCCTTGAGCAGCAGGGACAACGCGGTCACGTGCCACAGGTCGTTCACCCGGCCGGGGTAGTTCCCGGCAATGTCAGCCGACTTCGCCGACTCCGTGCCCGGCCGCCCTGACCAGGTCTTCGCGCGCCCGCGCGACACGCGAGCGGATCGTCCCCACCGGGCACCCGGCGACCTCCGCGGCCTCGGCGTACCCCAGGCCGAGGACCTGGGTGAGCACCAGCGCCTCCCGCCGGTCCTCCGTCAGCGCGTCGAGCAGCACGTTGAGCTCGACGACCGCGGTGAAGCCCGACGACGTGCCCTGCGCGCGATCAGCCGCCTGCACCCAGTCGACGTCCGCGGACACCCGAGGCCTCGACCGCGCCATCCGCACCTGGTCGACCACGACCCGCCGGGCGATCGAGAGCAGCCACGTCGTCGCCGACGACCTCGCCTCGAAGTGCCGCAGGCTCGACAACGCCCGCAGGAACGTCTCCTGCGCCAGATCGTCCGCGACCGCGCAGTCCGCGAGGTGGGCGACGAACCGCCACACGTCGCGCTGGGTCGCCCGCACGAACCGCTCCAGGGCGTCGCGGTCACCTCCGCGGGCCTGCAGCGCCCAGCGGGTCACCTCGTCATCTGCGCAGCTCACGAAACTGAATCGTAACGGTGGAACACCGGGGAACTCACCGGCCATTCGGACCGACCACTGGGGTGTGTCCGGTCGATCCTCCCGTCCACCGCTCTCGGCACGACCGGCGCCGTGACCGTCGCCTGAGGCACCACGGCGGCGTGGTCTCCCCACTGCGCCGCTGTCCACCGCCGCGACACCCGCGCCGGGCCCCGTGCCCGGCGCGGGTCCGGGAGATGGTCACGACACGGGCGCATCAGCGCCCACCCCGGCCCGGCGGGTGCGGCAGCTCCAGTGGCACCGCTCGTCCGGGCAGACGCACCGCGGCCGCAGCACGAACCTCGTTCCCCCGCCGTCGTCATGCACCGTGGCGTCCACTTCGAACACCTCGCCGATCCTCTCCGCGGTGAGGACGTCCGCGGGTCGGCCGTGCGCGACCAGCCGGCCGTTCTGCAGCACGGCGGTGGTGTCGGCGTACGTCGCCGCGAGGTCGAGGCTGTGCAGCGCGGCCACCACCGTGACGCCCAGGTCGCGGACCAGCTCGAGCAGGTCGAGCTGGTGGCGTGGATCGAGGTGGTTGGTGGGCTCGTCGAGCACCAGCACCCGCGGCTGCTGGGCGAGGGCGCGGGCCAGCAGCACCCGCTGGCGTTCACCGCCGGACAGGTCGCCGACCCGGCGGCCGGTGAACGCGGTCAGCCCGGTGCGGACGAGCGCGTCGTCGATCGCCGCCTGGTCGGTGCCGGTGAGCCGGTCGAACAGGCCGAGGTGAGGTGTCCGTCCCAGTGCGACGGTCTCCGCGACGGTGAACTCGAAACCGGTGTGCTGTTCCTGCATGAGCACGCCGACGTGGCGTGCTGTCTCCGCAGCGGGCACCGACCACAGGTCGCGTCCGTCGAGGCGGACGGTGCCGGAGTCGGGTCGCCGCGCCCGGTAGACGGTGCGCAGCAACGTGGACTTGCCGCTGCCGTTGGGCCCCACCAGCGCCACGAACTGTCCGGAGTGGACCGTCAGGCTGACCCGGTCGAGGATCGGACGCCCGCCCAGCGCGACACGGACGGAGTCGAGGTCGAGTCTCATGCGTTCTCCTGGGTGGCCAAGCCGCGAGCCCTCATGACGAGCAGGAAGAACGGCACGCCGAGGAACGCGGTCAGGATGCCGATCGGCAGCTCGGCCGGAGCGACCACCACCCTGGCCGCCACGTCTGCCCACAGCAGGAACAACGCACCGAGCAGCACGGTGACCGGCAACATCCGCCGGTGGTCGGCACCGACCAGCATGCGCGCCAGGTGCGGCACGATCAGCCCGACGAACCCGATACCACCCGACACGGCCACGACCGTGCCCGTCAACAGCGTGGCGAGGACCAGCAGGTACCAGCGCAACCTGCTCGCGTTGAGCCCGAGCGCGGCACTGGCCTCCTCGCCGAGCACGAGCGCGTTGAGCCTGCGTGCCCGCACGAGCAGCAACACCGTCGCGCCGACGACCACGGCGGCCGTGACCGGCAGGGTCGCCCACCGCGCACCGGACAACCCGCCGAGCATCCAGAAGATGATCTGCTGCTGGGCGGCGGAGGAGTCGGTGCGGGCGAGCATGAACGACGTCAGCCCGGCGAAGAGATGACCGAACGCGACACCGACCAGGACCAGCCGCATCGGCAACAACCGCCCTCGGTGCCGCGCCATCGCGAGCACCACCGCCACCGCCGCGGTGGCACCGGCGAACGCAGCGAACGGCAACGTCAGCGCACCGAGCACCGAAGCACCGGTCGTCAGCACCAGCACCGCCCCCACCGAGGCACCGTGCGACAGACCGAGCAGGTACGGGTCGGCGACCGGGTTGCGCACGACACCCTGCACAACGGCACCGGCGAGAGCGAGACCGGCCCCCACGAGCGCGCCGAGCAGCACGCGGGGAAACCGGATCCGCCACACGATGAGATCGGCGGCCGCGCCTGTGTCTCCCCCACCGCCCAGGTGGTGCAGCAGGATGCGGGCGACCTCACCGGCGGGCACGCTCACCGGCCCGACACCGGTGGCCAGCAACGTCGACACGACGAGAGCGCCGGCCAGGACGGCGAGCAGAACGGGATGCGGCAGAGCCTCCGCACGGCGCCTGGCAACCGGTGACGCGGGCTGCTTGTCGGTGGTGGTCGTCATGTCAGCCGTGCAGGGCCGCGGCGAGCTGCTCCAGGCCGTCGACGTTGAGCGGACTGGGGAACGAGACCAGGTACTGCGACGTGGAAATGATCTTCCCCTGCTTCCCCGCGGTGGTGTTCGCCAGCAACGGGTTGGCCTTGACCGCCGCCACCAGCTCCTGGCCCTTCAGCTTCGCGAACGTGTAGTCCGTGATGACCCACACGACCTCGGGATCGCGCTGGACGACCTCCTCCGGCGAGATCTCCGCGTGCATCGACGAGACGTCGGAGAAGATGCTCCGCCCACCGGCCATGGTGATCACGGCGTGGGCGATGGTGCCGGCGCCCGAGGTCTGCAGCGGCTGCCCAGCCACCGGGTTGTCCTGCAACACCAAGACCTTCTTGCTTCCGGACGCCTTGGCCGCGACGGCCTTCGCCCGCCCTTCCAGCTCCGCCACGAGCCGTTCGGCACGATCGGAGACCCTGAACACGGCGCCGAGCTTGCGCACGTACTCGTACGTCGGGGCGAGGTCGGTCAACGCCGCGGCCTTGCTCCCGCGCAGACACGAGGTCAGCCCCTTGGTGTTCATCGTGACCAGGTCGGCCTCCTTGGGACTGCCGGGCGGTCCGCCGAACGACTCGAAGCTCGTCAGCACCAGATCGGGCTGCTGCGCCGCGACGATCTCGGTGACGGGCACCCGCTCGGCCAGCACGGGGATCTTCGCCAGCTGCTCCTCGTACGGCGCGGTGTCCGCACTGAACGGCGCCGGAAACCCCGTTCCCACGATCCTGTCGGCAACCCCGAGCCGGACCAGCGTCTGCGCGGCGTACCCGTCCAGGGTGACCACGCGCTGCGGTGCCCGGTCGAACGTGACGTCCTCGCCGGCGCAGTCCTCGACGACGACCGCCCCGCCCGCGGCAGCAGGGGGCGACCCCGCCGCGCCACCGCAGGCGGTCGCCGCGGCCAGCGGCAGCACCGCGACCAACACCAGGATTGCTCGCCTCATCAGGCTGTCGCTCCTCACTCCGTGCCGCGAACCAGCCGGCGGCACCGATGACCACCGCCGGAGATCAGCGCAAGAAAGTGGCCGCTGGTCTCACACCAGTAGTCGTCGCCTGACGCAGAACAGTTCCCGGCGGTCACGATCGTCCATGCAGGACAGTGCGCCGGACTGCGCGCTCAGGCGGAGAGCTCACTCCTCGCCCTGTCCAGGACAGCAGCGGGAGCGGTATCAGGCGAACCGGCGGCATAGGGCGGCTCCGGTGCGTACTCGATGACGAGCTGCACCGTCTGCGCCACCTCGTCCCCCGCGATCAGACCGGCCAGGGTGAGCGCCATGTCGATCCCCGCCGACACGCCTGCCCCGCTCGCGTAATGACCGTCGATGACCACCCGCTCCTTCGACGGCGTCACACCGAAGTCGGCGAGCTGGTCCAGCCCGGCCCAGTGCGTGGTCGCCGTCCTCCCTTCGAGAAGTCCGGCGGCAGCGAGCAGGAAGGTGCCGGTGCACACCGACGCCGTCCACGAACTCGTCCGGTCAGGGCCCGAGCACGTCCAACGAGGTGAAGCCGGGGTGGAGAACGATGACGACCTGCATGTCGGTGTCCTTCCAGTCGTCCAGCACCAGAACGTGGAGCAGGCAGGCGGATCCGACCGCGTCCCGTTCCCGGAAGAAGTCACCGGCTGCCGGGAACCGCGGCGGCATCTCCGCCGACCACTCAGGTGTTGGTGGCGCTCCAGATGCCAACGGGTTGGAAGGGGGAAGGGGGCGAGGGTGTGAACAGGTCTCGCCCCCTTCATCATCCAGGAGACCGAGGTGCTTGTCCCGGCGCACGAGAACCAGCTCACAGCGGGAACCAACCGCGTCCCGTGAACGACCACTGCTGCCACCCGCGTCGAGCAGTGGCGGGTGCCGGCCGCGTGCTGGCGCGCCCGGATGCTGGTGGAGTCGACGCTGACCACGAACGCGACGTTGTCCTCGCGTGTCCCGAGCGAGTCGTCTTTGACGATGACGTGCCGAAGGATCCGCTCCTACGCCCCGTCCGCCGCCGGTGGCTGCACCACCGGCCGCCGTTGCTGCCGCTCTCCGCGGGCAGCAACGGCGGCTCAGGAGCCCAGACCGTCAACCTCGACCAGTCTCAGACCTGCTCAGCACTCCACGGGAGAACCAGTCCGTGGTCGAAGCCATCGGCGCGGAGCAGTTCGAGCACCGCCTCGCTCACCACGAGGTGGCCGGCCTCGGTGATCCCGAGGTCGTCCACGCCCGGCGTGCCGTCGACCCTGAGCCACAGGAGCTCGGGCGGCGAGCCGCCGGGGTTGAAGATCTCGAACTGGTCGGATGCCGTCACCTGCGCCTCCGCCAGCCGGAAGCTCCGGAAACCCGCTCCCTGCAGCCTGGCCGCCGTCCCGGGCACGACCAGGTACTCCGGGGACGTCGAGACGATGCAGTCACCGAGCCAGTCGGCCACCTCGTAGTGCAGGTGTGTGACGACCGGGCGTTCGCCGGTGTGGTCGAGGACCGCGTCGTCGCCGAGGCCTCCGGCCACCTCGGGCCTGATCCGGTAGTAGCTGCCCAACCCCGCCACTCCGTTCATCGCTTCCTCGGGACCATCCACTGTCCCACCTCGTCATCCACGAAGGTCGCATAGTCCAGGACCTCTTGCCTGGTCGGCCTGCGGTTGGCTGCCTGCATCTGGTCGTAGAAGCCGTCCCACATGACCCTGATGGCACTCAGGTGGACGCGGTTGTTGACCTGGCCGCCGGGGAAGCCGCGCAGGTTCTCCGGCGAGTGGATCTCGTCCCACGTGAACAGGCCGGGGTACTTCTTCATGACCTGCTTCTCGACGGCGTGGTGGACCCACATCCCCTTCGGGTTGATGCCGGTGTCCTGGTGGTAGTTGTCCCGGTAGTCGTGCTGGCCGTTGGCGTTGCCCACGGATGCTTGCCCGCGCACCGGGATGGTCGAACCGAACGTCGGCTCGTTCGAGCAGGTCACACCGGTGACCTGGTAGTTGTGGGTGAGCACATCGGTCTGTCCGACACCCACGTAGTAGGTGTGCAGCCCGTCGACGGTCAGGTTGTAGACGCGCCGGTCGTGGTCGGTGAAGGACTGCGCCCAGATGACCGTCGCATCCCGGTTGTCCGCCGTGAGGAACCGGTGTCCAGGCTCGAGGTCCTCGGCGTTCACCCACTTCTGCAGGCTGTCCACCCAGAACGGGTGCTCGTCGGTCGCGACCACCGAGCCCACACCGGACCTGTCCGCGACCCAGATCTTGACCAGCTCGCTGTCGGCCTTGTGCGAGCGGACGTCCGTGACGGTCTTGGTGGCCGTCTGCCCGGTGGTCGGATCCGTCGCCGGCACCGAGTCACCGATCCGCACCGACGCGATCGGCTTGTGCGACCCGTCGGCCATCAGCACCGGGGTGTTCGCGGCGAAGCTGTTGCTGTCGGCGGTCACCGGCGGCCGGATCGGGCACGACGCTCCACCGGAGGCGTCCTGTTTGGCCTCCTTGCCCTTGTCCCCGGGGCGCTTCCTCTTCTTGCCACCGCCTGCCAGGTCGAGGATCTCCTCGGCGTAGGGCACGCCCATCGTGGCGAGGGTTTCCGCCACCTGGGCCTGGGCGGCTTCCTTCACCACCTCCTTGCCGACGCCGAGCATGGCGGTCTTGATCGTCTCGTAGACCTTGTTCAGGTCCTGGACGTTCGTCACCGCGGTCTGCACGACGCGGGCCGGCGCGTTCGGCATCGCCGAGATGATGTTCTTGGCGTTGGCGATGCGCGGCTTCAGCGCCGCCTTGAGGGTCGGGATCGGGTTGGACTTGACCGCGCGGGCGACCGCTGCCTTGGCGACCGCGGTGCGTTTCACCGCCGCCTGGTAGGCGGCTCTGGCCGCGGCGGCTTTGCGTGCGGCCGCTTCTGCTGCCAGTTTGCGCGGATCTGGCAGGCCCTTGCCCGCGGACGGCCCGTCTGCCTTCTTCAGCGGCATGCCGTCCGGGCCCTTGCCCGCGTTGGGGCCGTCGGGGCGCCGCGGGTGCGGGGCGTCCGGGGTGCGCGGGGTCGGCACGTTGTCGGCTCCGCGCATGGCGTCGTAGCCGCGGTTGCCCCACTTCGCCGCGGTGGCGCCCCAGCCGCCGAACGGGATCATGCCCGCCGCCGACAGGGCCGCGTCGGTGTAGTTGCCCTCGGCGAGGTACCAGACGGCGTTGATGCCGTCGGCGATCTCACCGAGGCCGGGGACGAGGCCCGCGACGTCCAGCGCCGTGTGGCCGATGGTGGAGATGTTGTCGCCGACCCACGAGATCGCGTCGCTGAACCAGCCGTGGCCGTCGGGGTCGAAGCCGTTCAGCGGTGAGCCGACGCCGTAGACGTAGCGGTTGAAGCCCGCCGAGCCGGGACCGCCCTGGGTCACCGAGTCACGCGACGTGAACGAACCCGACGAAGGCTCGTACCAGCGCGCGCCCATGTTGACGTGACCGCTGTCGGGGTCGGTCCAGTCGCCCTGGAAACCGACGTTCCGCTTCGTTCCCGAGCTCGCCGTCGGCTTGCCCCACGGGTCGTACGAGACCGAGTCGCGCACGTCCGCGGAGGTGGAGTCCAGCCCGGCGACCACGTCGCCGTGCTTGTCCGACACCAGCAGGCGCTTGTCGGCACCCGAGCCCAGCGACAGCAGCTCGCCGGACAGGCCACGGCCGTACACGGAGTCCGTGTCGCTGACCGGGTCCATCAACGGGCCGGAGTACTTGAACTGCTTGCTGCCCCGCGAAGTCGGGCGGTCGAGGCCGTCGTAGGCGTAGGTGGCGCTGCCGACCTTGATCAGGCGGTCGAAGGCGTCGAAGTCGAACTTCTCCTCAAGGCCGGAAGAAGTGCGCGACGCACGTGTGCCACGAGCGGTGTAGGTGTAGGTGTAGTCGCCATCGGACGTCACCCGGTTCCGCTCGTCGTAGACCGCGGTCTTGGTGCCGTTCTGCACCCTGTTGCCCGACTTGTCCCACGCGTAGGAGACCGTGCTGCCGCCGGAGGTCCACGTCTTCGTGCGACCGAGGTCGTCGTAGGTGTAGGTCTGCTCACCCGCACCCGCGGTCCCCGCGGTGGTCTTCTTCGTCAGCCGGTCGGCGAGGTCGTACTGGTAGCCGATCGACGAGACCACGGCACCGGCGGCGTTCTTGATGACGTCCGACGACTCACGGCCGAAGCTGTCGTAGCCGAACGTCCGGATCCGGCCGCCGCCGTAGTTCATCGTCTCGAGCATGCCCGCGGTGTTGTAGCCGTACGCGACGACACCGCCGGTCACACCGTCCTGCACCGAGGACAGCCTGCCCCTGTCGTAGTGGAACAGGGCGTTGCCGGACGCGTCCGTCCGCGACTTGAGACGGCCCGCCTCGTCGTAGTCGAACGTGGCGTCGCCGGACGGACCGGTCGCCGAGGTCAGCAGCCCCCGGCCGTTGTAGTCGAAGGTGTTGACGCCGCCGGGGGCGCTGACGGTCTTCGTCCTGCCGGCCGCGTCGTAGGTGATGTCCCGGTCCGAGGTGGCCGCGGACGCGCCGGCGCCGGTCTCCTTGGCGAGCCTGCCGAGTGCGTCGTAGGTGCGGGTCCGCGTGACCCCACCGGGTGCGGTGATCACGGTCGGCCGCCCGCTGCCGTCGTAGGCGGCGGTCCACCTGCGGTCCGCCTCCGCCGGGTGCGCCGCGGTCGCCGGCTCGACCACCGACTCGGGCTTGCCGAGGGAGTTGTACGTGTAGAAGGTGCTGTTCCCCCGGCCGTCGGTCACTCGTGTGCGGCGACCCGAGGTGTCGTAACCGAACGACGTGGTGATCGTCTCGGTCGCGGACACCGGCTCCTCCAGCTTGGTCAGCTGGCCGAGCGCGTCGTAGGTGTGCCTGGTGACCTTGTTCAGCGGGTCGCTGGAGGTGAGCAGGTTGCCGGCGATGTCGTAGCCGTACCTGCTGGTGCGCAACGTCTCGCCGGTGGGCGCGATCGACACGTCCGCGGTCTTGTTGCCGGCCTGGTCCATGCGCTTGTACGTCGCACGGCCCTGACCGTCCTTCGTGTACACCTGGTTGCCGAAGCTGTCGTAACCGAACTGGGTGACCACGCCGGCCGGGTCGGTGACGCTGGTCCGCTGACCCAGCTTGTCGTACGCCATCCGGGTCACCTCGTTCTTCGGCGAGGTGATCGTCTCCAGGTTGCCCGCCGCGTCGTAGGTGAGCCTCGACTCGAACGCCGCGGGCTGTGGACGCGTCTCCAGCACGGTCTGGGTGACGGGCCTGGAGAACTGGTCGTAGGTCGACTGCTGCACGGCACCTGTCGGGTCCTCAGTGGACAGCAGGTCACCGTTGTTCGTGTAGGCGTAGAACCAGCTGCCGCCCGCCTCCGCGGGTGCGTCCGGCTTCGGGTCGCGCTTCTCGACCAGGCGGCCGCGCTGGTCGTAGTACATCCGGATGACCGCGCCGGACGGGTCGGTGGTCTTCACGGCACGGCCCATCGGGTCGTACTCCGCGACCACCGCGGCCGTCTTCGTCTCGGTGCTGCCAGGTGCCCGGTAGCCGGGCGACTCGGTGCGGACGGTGCGGCCCGCCTTGTCGTACGCCATCTTCATGACGTCACCGGCGGCGTTGCGCACCTCGGTGACCTCACCGAAGGCGTTGTAGCCGGTGACGGTGGTCGGCCGGGTGACCGACGGCGCCTTGCCGTACTCCTCCGTGGTGACCGGCGGCGAGATCGTGGTCGTGGCACGGCCGCGCTCGTCGTAGCGGTACTCGGTGGTGTGGTCGACGGGCACGCCACCGGTGACGTTGCCGCGCGGCGCGATGACCGAGGTGACCTGGTCGCGGTCGTCGTAGACCCGCTTCGTGGTCACCGGGCCGCTGGGCCCGACCAGCGTCTCCCTGGTCTGCCTGCCCCACGTGTCGTACTCGAAGTCGACGACCTCGGTGAACGCGGCACCGAACGGACCCGCGTTCGAGTACGCGCCGCTCTTGGTGACCTTCGTGACGTTGCCGCTCAGGTCGTAGTTGTAGTCGGTGCGCCTGCGCAGGGTGTCCGGCTCCTGCACGGAGGCCTTGACCCGGCCGGTCGCGTCGTACTCGTGCGTCGTGACCTTGCCGCCGAGGCCGATCTGACGAGTCAGGTTGCCCGCGGCGTCGTAGGTGTTCTGCTGGATCGAGACGAACGGGGTCGTGACCAGGTCGTCCGCCTTGGCCCTGATCTCCTTCACCAGACCGTCGTTGTAGTACGTGTAATGGGTCTGGCGGCCCATGGCGTCGAGCTGGAGCACCAGCTTGCCCGTGTGGTCGTACTGGTTCGACTCCAGCACCAGGTCCGGCAACGGCTCGTCCGGGTCGAGCGGCTCGACCCGCGACGCACCGGGCGTGATCGCCTTGCCGTGCCAGCCGACCAGCCTCACCTGCGACACCTTGTTGCGCGCGGTGTAGGTGTAGACGGTCTTCACGCCGTTCGCGTCCACTGCCCACGTGCGGTTGCCGAAGTTGTCGTAGCCGAACGACGCCTCGTTGCCCTCCGGCCCGATCGTCCTGGTCATCCGGCCGTAGTCGTCGAACTCGAACGTCGAACGGCGCGGGTTGCCGGGGTCGGCGGAGTCGACGAGCTCGGCGACGGTGGTGTTGCCGTCCTCGTCGTACTGCGTCTTCGCCGTCTCGGTGCGGGACTGGCCGGTGACCGCGTTCTTCACCGCCGGGTAGGTCAGCTCGACGACGCGGCCCAGCTTGTCGTACTTGTACGTCGTCGTGGCGCCCGCCGGGAACGCCGTCGAGTACTCGGTGGCGGTCTTCTTCCTGCCCAGCACGTCGTAGGTGAACACCGTGCGCAGGCCGGAGGGCGACTTCGTCTCGGCGAGATCACCGTTGGCGTAGTAGCTGTTGATCGTCGTCGCACCCCGCGGGTCCGAAGTGGACTTCAGCAGCCGAGCGGGCTCCTTCGCCGTCGTGGAACCGAAAGCCGTTGTTTTGCCGTCGGTGTACGTGTGGAACGTCGTTCCCCCGTCGGGGTTCGTCTCCTCCAACAGGTCGCCGAAGTCCGTGTACACCGATCTGGTCAGGTACGTGTCGTCGGCGGGACCGGACGAACGCGCGTCCCGCGTCTGGACCAGCTTGTCGGTCTTCGGGTCGGTCGGGTCCGCCGTCGGCGCCTGGTAGGTGTAGTGGGTCGTCTGGCAGTTGCCCTCCTCCCGGCAGCTGATCTTCTTCGTCAGGTTGCCCCGGTCGTCGTGCACCAGGGTGGCCCTGTTGCCGATCTCGTCGGTGATCGTCTGCTGGAAGCCGGACTCGTCGTAGTCGAACAGCCGGACGCCGAGGGCCACCACGAGGCCGTTGCAGGTGATGTTCCCGTCGGGGTTCGTGGTGCAGTTGCGGCCGATCACGTCCTCCGGCCTGGTCGCCGCGCCGAGCGGCGTGACCTGGCGCAGGATGCGGCCCTTGAGGCCGTCGAAGTCGAGGTACTGCGGCCGGCCACCCGGATCGACGACGCGCACCGAGCGGATGATGTTGCGCTCGTCGCCGCCGATCGTCGGCACGCCCAGCTGCCAGCGGCCACCGTCGCTGTCGACGTACTCCTTCATGCGGTCGTGCACGTGGTCGTATGAGACCGACGCGGCGACCTTCATGCTCGGCATGCGCACGGTGGTGATCTGGTTGCCGGGCTTCTGCGCGAGGAAGTGCGTGAGCACCTGGTTCTCACCGAGCGGGCGCGCGTAGAACGCGAGCTCGTCGACGTGGCCGGAGAAGTGGGTCCTGCCCGCGGCGATGCCCGGGAACGCACCGACCGTGTGCGCCGTGCCGACGTAGGCGTACTCCAGGCGCGGGTGGTCGATCACACCCTCGCGGCTGCCGATCTTGGCGCCGTCGAGGTACAGCGACTGGGTGGCGAGCGATCCGGACAGCACGACGTGGTGCCAGTTGCCGTCGCGGACGCTGCCGGTCGAGGTGATCGGGTCGATCCGCCCGTTCCAGAACTGGCCGCGCAGCTTGCCGTCCGAGTCGACGTACAGCACCGGCACACCCGCGCCGGGCGTCTGGTCGACGGCCTTGTCCTGGTAGCTGAACAGCGGACCGGCCGAGGTCGTCTTGAACCACAGCTCGACGCTGAGGTCGCGGTGCTTGTTGACGCTCTGCTCCGGCAGCTGGACGTAGCTCGTGCCGTTGAGCTCGACGGCCCTGTCGTCACTGCCCTCCAGCGCGCCGGGCCGGGCGTGGTTCGGGCCGATGTTGACGAACTTGGCCTTGTCCTTGCCCAGCTTGACGCCGATCTGGCTGCCCGCGTCGTCACCGCCCGCCTCACCGAGGCGCCAGTAGGAGTCCGGCCGCGAGTCGAGCACGACGCTGCGGTAGTGCGAGCCGTTCTCGTACTCGTAGCGCGTGCACTTCGCGTCCGGGTTGCAGACCTCGAGCAGCCGGTCGCCGTCGTAGACGTACTTCCACTCGAGCGCGGCGCCGTCGACCGGCTCGGTGCGGACGTGCTCGACGTGGCTGCCGTCGGCCTTCCACGCGAACGTCAGCGTGCGGTTGCTGGTGCGGCTGATCGCCTTCCACAGCTTGCCCGCGGTGTCGTACTGCAGGTCCACCAGGCGACCGGCACTGTCCTTGACGGACGTGACGGGGCCGTCGAAGCGGAACGTGTAGACCGTGCGGTCCTTGTCGACCAGCTGCCAGCCGGTGTTGTCCGGCAGACCGGTCAACGTCGCGGCGCGGCCGGGCGGCGGGGTGTAGCTGCCGTCGGGGTTCTGGCCGAACCGGACCTGCTGGCCGTCCGGGTAGGTGACGATGACGTTGCCGGAACCGTCGGCGTCCGGCTGCACCCGCATGTCGTAGCGGGAGGACCAGCCGCTGCCGAAGGTGAGCTTCGCGCGCGGGTCGAGGCTGTTGTACGTGCGGGCGACGTTCAGCTCGGGGCCGACGGTACCCGCGGCCGCGTCGATCGCCGCGGTGGTGTAGTTGCCGACCATCGGGTCGAAGCCCAGACCGTTGCCGGTGTAGGGCGCGTTGCCCATCCGCGAGGTGACCTCGGGCTGCGGCACCGAGGTGATCAGCGCGGAGAACTTGATGCCCTCGCTCTCCGAGCTGCCGTCGTAGAGGAAGGTGCGCCAGTAGAAGACCCGGTCCCAGCGCAGCTTCCCGGCCGGGACGGTCCAGTAGACGTTGTCGAGCCAGCCGGAGTCGAAGCAGCTGACCGGGTTGCCCGCGTCGTCCTGCTCGCAGACCTGGAACTTGTACTGCAGCGGGTCGTTCTCGTGGTCCTCGCCCTTCGCCCACAGCTGGGGCCGCAGCGTCTCGACGCTGGCACCGGCGAGCGGGTACTGGCCGGTGACGACCGGCGGGATGTTGAAGACCTCCAACGTGATCCGCGCGGGCGCGACCTGCTCGTCGGTGAACGTCAGGTCACCGCGGCGCATCGTGAAGTCGAGCACGTAGCTGCCGACCGGCAGCTTCTCGATGTTCGCCTCAAGCGTCGCCTCGCCGCCCCGCGGGATGCCGCCCGCGGGCAGCTGCGCGGCGAACTTCACGCCCTGGTCTTCGTTGTTGTTGGCCTTGAAGAGCTTGTACGCCAGGTCGTACTGGGCCTGTGGCCAGTCGAGGGCGCTGGTGTTGGTGACCTTGACCTTGACCTTGCCGCCCTGCTGGCTGGTGACCGGCGGGTCCGGGATCGGCTGTTCGATCTGGTACTTGGCGTTGTACGGGCTGTGCGTCACGAACAGCTTCGGCGGGTTCGCCGAGTTGCCGGTGAAGCGCTTGAAACCGCTGTTGTTGGCGTAGGTGCCGGCACGCAGCGCGATGCCGTGGTCGGCGGCACCGGTGACCCAGCCCTGCACCATCTGCTCGCCGGCGATGCCGAGGTCGATCAGCTCGGGTGCCGCGGGGCAGGGCGAACGGGTCTGTCCGACGGCCATGAAGCCGTGCGAGAAGGAGGCGCCCGCGATCGGCGGGCTCATCGCCGGGCCGTCGGCGCCGCTGGTGCTCCACGGCGCCGCGACCCGGTGGACGGTGAGCGGCTGCGGCTTGCACGTCGTCGAGTCGAAGTTCACGACCTGCAGCTGGGCACCGAAGATCTTGTGGTTGCGCAGGGCGCTCGCGACCGCGGGGAACTGGACCAGCGAGGTGTAGCGCACGCCGCCGTTGTTGCCGACGAGCAGTTCGGTGGGGTTGCTGATGCGGCCACCGCTGCTCGTGACCTGCATGCTGCTGAGCTTGCCGGAGGCCTCGAAGACGCTCGGGTCGACCAGCACGGGGTACACGCGTGCGGCGTCGTCGAGCCACGCCGAGTCGAGCGAGATGCGCAGGGTCTGTCCGTTGTCGACGATCTCGTAACGGACGCCGTGGGAGATGGCCGCGGCGGAGTCCTCGCCCCGGACGGAGGAGTCGATCATGTAGCCGGGCGGGATGCGGAGCTTCTCGCGGCCGCGGTCGTCCACCAGTGACACCGCGCCGTCGACGACGCGGGCCGAGAGTCCCTTGAGGCGCAGGGGGAAGTCCCAGGTGCGGGCAGCGGCGCGGTCACGCAGGACCAGCGTCTCCTTGGCGCCGCCGGCCACGGACTCGATCTGGAGATCGGTGTGGTCCGCGACGCCGGGGTAGGTGATGGTCGTGCCGTCGAGCCGTCCGGCCACGTTGCGCGCGCCGCGCATGCCGTAGGCGAACTCGTGGGCGTCGTCGAGCTTGAGCCTGACGAGGTCGGCCGCGCCGGCCGCGTTCGCGACGCGCAGGTCGACCCCGTCGGACCTGTTGCGCCACTGCCCGTTCTCCGCGACCAGCGACGGGTCGATCCGCGCCCAGGTGCCGTCCTGGCGCTGGTGGTTGATCGGCGCGTCGCTGAACTGCGTGGTCAGCGTGCCGTCGGTGTTGCGGTACGTGCTCTCGTGCGTGCCGCGCTTGTCGACGAGCTCCTTGCTGGTCGTGGCGTTGAAGCCGGCCGGCCGCACGGCCGGGTCGGTGACCTTCGCAGCGTTGCGCGCGCCGTCGGTGACCTTCCGGTAGTCCGGGACGGCGTGCTTGGACTGCTCCGAGACGGGCATGCCCCGGTTGCCCTCACGGCTGTCGCTTTCGGACGCCAGCCCGTCGGCGCTGCCGGAGTCCTGTTCGGACGCCAGCCCGCGCGCCTTCTCGAGCTGCTCGGCGAGCGTGCCACCGCCCGGCGACCACGGCCAGATCGGGAACCCGGGGCCGGCGACACCGGCGACCAAGGTGACGGTGAGCAACAGCCCCAGCAACGGCACCAAGAACACGGGCGCGCGGAAACGCCCGGCGCGACGGCCGACCATATTGATCTTTCCCCCAGGTAAGGCCCATGTGAAGCAGGCGCCGGGCAGCATAAGTGCGTAAAGCAACCTTTTACAACCCCTGTAAGCCTCGTCACCTTGTGTAACGAAACCCGGGTCTGCCATCCCGCTCACTCGGCTCTCCCGCAGTAGCCGAACCTCTGGTACAACCTGCGAAGTCGACATCCATGGGGGATGACAGCAACTACCGGACGCGTGCCCACGCACGCGTGTTTTCGCGTGTCCGGGCAGGGGGCTCAGCTTGCAGCGCCGAACAGCGGACCTTCCACCGCGTCGGCGCCCGGTACCACGTGATCCAGACGCAGTCGTACTCGTCCGACCAGCAGGCCGCGTTCCCGGCGAACGCGGACCTGGAGGCATCGAGCCAGAAGGTCAACGCCACCGTGGTCTCCAGCGGCCAGGTCAAGTGAGGAATCCAGTCATGAGAACAAAATTGAGACGCCTGCTGCAGGTGTCACTGGCCGCGGTCCTGGGGATCGCCGGTCTGCCCGTCCTGATGAGCGACGGCAACGTGGCCCAGGCCGTCGAGACCGCGATGTGCAAGCCGACCGCGAACGTGTTCGTGGGCATCGCGAACAGCAACGACTTCCGGTTGCGCAAGAACAGCGAGCCCGCCGCGGGCTACAACGTGTGGACGGCGGACAACGGCATCGGCTGGGGCTGGAACATCCGGTTCATGGCCGGTCCCGACGGCTACGTCTGGTTCATCGAGGACAACGCCCTGCGTCGGCACCGCTGGAACGACGAGGCGCAGACCTGGCACAACGGTGGCGTCAGCGAGGTCGTCCAGACCGGCTGGGGCGGCTGGGACCAGCCGAAGTTCCACTTCCGCGTCACGGTCGACACCAACAACTTCGTCTACAGCGTCGACATGAGCGGTGACCTCGCCGTGCACAAGTACGACCCGGTGACGAAGACGATGACCCGCACGGTGCTCGCCACCGGCTGGGACAAGTACGACCACGTCTTCGCGGCGGGCAACGGCGTGATCTACGCCCGTGACCCGAACGTGAACGGCGGCACCCTGTACCGCAACGTCTACAACCACACCACCAACACGTGGACGCAGCAGGACAAGTTCGTCGGTGTCGGCTGGAACATGTACAAGCAGATCACCTCGCCGGGTGCCGACATCCTGTACGGCATGCACGCCGGCGGCGAGACCTGGTGGTACCGCTACCTTCCCGAGCAGGACAAGTGGCAGAAGGGCGCCTACGGCAACGACCGGGAGCGCATCTCCACCTGGACCGACGCGGACGAGATCGCTCCGGCGATCGACTCGTGCAAGCTGGGCGACGTGGCGCCCGAAGTGGAGTGCAAGCCCACCGTCGACCTCTTCGGGTCCTTCGCGGACAACAACCTCTGGCGCCGCGAGCACATGGAGCCGGAGACCGGCATCACGAACTGGAACGCTCCTCAGAACATCGGGTTCGCCTGGAACGACAACCAGCGCTTCCTCGCCGGCGCCAACGGGTGGAAGTACACCATCCGGCACAGCGGCGAGGTGCACCGCACGCGCTGGAACGGCACCGGCTGGGACAACAACGGCGTCAGCGAGAAGATCGCCGAGGGCTGGGGCGGCTGGGCCGACCCCAACTACCACAACCGGATCACCGTCGACAGCAACAACCACTTCTACGCGGTGCTGGCGACCGGTCAGCTCGAGCACCTGGTCTACGACGAGGTCGCCAAGACGTGGACCAAGACCATCATCGACGACGGCTGGGGCAAGTACGACCAGGTGTTCGCCGCGGGTGACGGCGTCCTGTTCGCCCGTGACCGCAACGTGAACGACGGCGCGCTCTTCCGGTTCCACTACGACTGGAAGAACCGCCGCTGGATCCAGTACGCCGAGCAGCTGCCCGGCGCCGGCTGGAACATGCACAAGCAGATCCTGTCGCCCGGTGCTGACGTCATCTACGCCCTCTCGGGCTGGGACCTCTACTGGTACCGCTGGAACAACGCGACGAAGTCCTGGGCCAACAGCGCCGAGGACTCCGGCCGCGAGCACATCTACTGGTGGCAGAACGTCAACGAGTTCATGGTCGACGTCGACCAGTGCAAGCTGAAGGCTCCTGAGGTCGTCACGCCGCCGACCGGCGTGCCCGCGCCGCAGAACGAGCGTCCGCAGATGATCTACAACCCGACCCGCACCCAGTTCGAGGTCAGCTACGTCGACGACGCGGGCACGCTCTTCTGGGGTCACCAGACGGTTCCCGGCACCGAGAGCATGACGTTCCAGGGCCTGTCGAGCACCGGCTTCACCGGCCGGGCTTCGCTGGCTCAGCGCGACGACAAGAAGACCGTCGTGATGGGCTACGGCAGCAACGCCCAGGCGAAGGCCTACACCCAGAAGACGGCCGGCAACACGCAGTGGGATCCGCCCGCGGGTGTGAACGGTGCACTGTTCAGCGCACCGGTCCTGGTGCGGGGCAACGACAAGCTGCTCACGGCCTTCGCCGTCGACGGCAACAACAAGCTGTGGTACGCCACGCAGTTCACCGCAGACGGCGCATTCCGGTCCTGGCGCCAGGCCACCAACAACGGCACGTACAACATGACGGGCGACATGACCGTTGTGGCCGCGGGTAACGGTTTCGAGATCGCCTACCGCAACCCGCAGGGCGCGATCGCGGTGAAGCGGTTCGCCAACGGTGCCCTCCAGGCCGCCCGCACCGCTCCGGGTGTCACGGGTGCCGGCACTCCGGGCGCGGTCGTGTTCTCCGACGGCAAGGTGCAGCTCGCCGTCCGCGGCACCGACAACAAGGTGTACACGCAGAGGGAGGGTTCCTCCGGCTTCGCGGGCTGGACGGACATCAGCGGTGCGCTGGAGTTCACCGGCTCACCGGCGGTGCTGCTGAACAACTTCGGCATCGTCGAGATCGTCATCCGGGACACGTTCAACGACATCCACCGCACCGGTCAGACCTCGCCGGGCCGGAACACCTGGCGGGTGTGGGAGAACCTCCAGCACACCAGCCCGGTCGACCCCGCCTTCGCCGCGGGCAGCGGCACCGAACAGCGGATCTTCTACCGCATCGGCGCCCAGTACTACCTGATCCAGACGCAGTCGTACTCGTCCGACCAGCAGGCCGCGCTCCCGGCGAACGCGGACCTGGAGGCGTCGAGCACCGAGGTGACCCCCGAGGTCGTCACGGGCTCGGTCAAGTAGGTCAACCGGAGGAGGGGCCCCTTCGTCCACGCCAGGTGGGCGAAGGGGCCCTTCGCTTGCGGGCAGCAGGGGCCGGTGCCCGCACGGCGTGAGGCACCGGGAAGGTCATGTCCTTTGTGGAGGATGCCTGGACGACCCCGCCGTTGAGGGTTGCGCTGATCTCCAGGTCGTCCGGGTCGTCGACCTCGTCGAGCGTGACGAGCGCGGGTCCGGTGGGACCGGAGCCGGGGAACGACTTCCCATCCACCAGGTCTCCTGAGGGGAAGAACCCCTTGCTGTCACGCCTTCGCACGGACCCGTCTCGCCCGCTCAGCCGAGCAGGAACTCGCGGACCTGCTCGGCGACCGGCCGCGGTGCCGCCCAGAACGCGCCGTGGTCCTGTCCCGGCAGGGTCAGCACCGTGACCTTCGGCAGCAGCGCGGCCAGCGCCTCGGCACCCACGCGGAAGAACTCCTCGCTGTTGCCGCCGACAGCGACCGCGATCGGCACGTCGATCGACCAGCGGTCAGCGGGCAGCGGTGTGCCGTCCATGAGCCCCTGGAGGATTCGTCCCTCGTAGGCGTAGGTGTGGGCGTACCGGGCCATGTCGTCCCAGGACGGGTCCTGCTTCATCGGCTCGACGTACTCGGCGGGGACACGGATCATCTCGGTCATGACGTACTCGACGGCCTCGCTGCGCTTGCCCGCCGCGACCAGCTCTTCCACGTGGTCGACGTAGTCGGCGGGCGCCGGCGGCCGGGAGTCGTCGACGATGAACGGAGGCTCGTACAGGTAGAGCCCCGTCACCCGGTCCCCCAGCGCGCTCGCCGCGTCGAGCGTGATCCCGCAACCGCCGGAGCCGCTGGTCAACGCCGCGGCACCGCCCGCGATGCCGATCAGTGCGGCGATGTCCTCGATCTCCCGCGCCGGGTCGTAGGGCTGCGGGTCACCGCTGGCGCCGCGGCCCCGGCGGTCGAAGGTGACCACCGTGAAGTGCTCGGCCAGGGCCGCGGCCAGCCCGGCGACCCCGGTGTGGTCCTCGGCGACGTTGCTGATCACGATGATCGCCGGGCCCGAGCCCGCTTTCTCGTACGCGATCGTGGTGCCGTCCGCGGAGGTGATGGTCTGCACGTTCGTGTCTCCTAGGTCGTTTCGAGCAGGTTGTCGAGGCGGTCGAGGGCCTCGGCGTAGCCCTGGGCCATCTGCAGCTCGACCGCCTGCCGCAGCGCCTCGCCGTCGGGGAACCTCGCCGCGACCTCGACCCGGCAGCCGGCCTCGGTCGAGGTGAAGCTGACCTCGGTCGGAAACGACGCCGTGCCGTCGGGTTGCCAGGCCTCGTCGGCGAACGTGTCGTCGTAGGCCAGCTCGGCCTCGACGACGACCACCTTGTAGGTGGCGAGACCGCGGACCGGCGCGGCCGATCCGTCGACCGGCGCGATCTCGAACCGCCAGCGCCCACCCGGCCGGACGTCCATCTCGTACACGGTGGCGGCCCAGCCCCGCGGACCCCACCACTTCGCGATGGCCTCGGCGTCGGTCCACGCCCACCACGCACGGTCCACAGTGGCCGCGTAGGTGCGACTGATGTGGACGGTGTTGCGCGACCTGTCGATCACGATGCCGTCCCCGGACATGTCCTGGCTCCTCACTGTCCCGTCTCCTCGAGGAAGGAGCCGAGACGATCCATCCGTTCCGCCCACAGGCCGGCGAACCGCTGCGTCCAGTCGCTCAGCTCGCGCATGGACTCCGGGCGCAGCCGGTAGATCCGCTGCTGCGCCTGCTTCGTCGCCTCGACCACACCCGCTTCGGCCAGCAGCCGCAGGTGCCGCGACACCTGCGGCTGGCCCATGTCGAGCGCGTCGACGATGCCGCCGACCGACTGCGGGCCATCCCTGAGCAACTCGACGATCCGGAACCGGTTCGGCTCCGAAATCGCCGTCAACCGGCGCTGCACGGTGTCGACCATGGGCTTGAACATACACGTAGCCATATATACACACAAGTGTATCTACGGTGTCCGCAGCTCGAACCACAGCTGGTCATCGTCCCCCGGACACCAGTCACGATGACTGATTCGCCAGCGCCGAGCCCCGCCTAGCGTTTCGGGCATCACGCAACGGCCGACGGCCGCACGACGAGGAGACGACGATGACGAAGTACTTCCTGAGCCTGCCGCACGACTCCGCCGAGGAGCCGACGATGGAGAACATGGACCCCGCGGAGCTGCAGGAGGTCATCGCCGCGGTCGGGGCGTTCAACACCGCCCTCGTGGAGGCGGGCGCGTTCGTGACCGCCGGGGGCCTGCAGCCACCGTCGAGCGCGACCACCGTGGACTACTCCGGCGACAGCCCCGTGCTCACACCGGGCCCGTTCGCCGAGGCCGCCGAGTACCTCGGTGGCTTCTGGATCATCGAGGCCGAGAACGACGACGTCGCGATCGAGTGGACCAAGCAGGCCTCGAAGGCACTGCGGTCCAAGATCGAGGTGCGCGCCCTGCAGGAAGAGCCCGCAGCCTGACGGGCCGGCAGCGCGGCTTGTTCGCTGACGCGGTCGCAGAGGGCGGGCACAAGGTCGCGACGCTCGGCTCAGGTGCGGTCACACGACGAGCATTTCCCAGCCTTTGCGCGTCATCCGGTGCCGCACCTCCTTGCCCTGCCGGCGGGTGGCGATCAGCCCGGCACCGCGCAACGCCGCCGCCGACTGCGAAGCCGTGGCCGGGCTGACACCGAGACTGCGTGCCAGCTCCGTGGTCGTCAGCTCGTTCTCCAGCGCACGCAACGCTTTCGCGCGGGTGCGGCCGAGCACCTCGGTCAGCGGGTCCGCGTGCGCGCCCACTGCCTGGTCACGGGCCTGGGCCGGGTAGCGGAGCACCGGCTGGACGCCGGTGTCCATGATCAGCTGGAACGGCCCGACCACGCACTGCAGCAGCAGGCCGCAGCCCTGCAGCCGCACCTCCCGTGAGCCCGTCGCCCGCACCTCGAGCACCGGCGACCGCCAGCTGATCCTCGGGTGCAGTGAGTTCAGCGCCTCCGCCACGCCCAACGCCAGGTGTCTGCCGTTGAGCCCTCCTCCGCTGAACCGGGTTCTCGCCACGTCGTCCACCCCGAAGTGCAACCGCAGCACCGCTTCTCCCCCCGTTGAACGCCGCGTGCCAGGATTGCGCGGAGGACCTTGAAAGGATCTTGAAGAGGTGACTACGCGGTTCAACCTGCTCGGCGAACTGGAGATGCTCGTCGGCGACCGCGTGATCGAAGTGGGTCACGCGCGGAAACGCGCGGTGCTGGCAGCACTGCTGGTCGATGTGAACAAGACGGTGTCGACCGACCAGCTCGTCACACGCGTGTGGGGCGACCGCGGCAACCGTTCGACCCGCAACTCCCTGTTCACCTACGTGTCCCGGTTGCGACCTGTGCTCGCCGAGGGCGGCGTCGCCATCGAACGCCGCAGTGGCGGGTACGTGCTGGTCGCCGACCCGTTGACGATCGACGTGCACCTCTTCGCACACCTGGTCGGCACCGGTGCGCTGGGCGAGGCGCTCGCGTTGTGGCGAGGTGAGGCACTGCGTGGGATGGACAGCCCGTGGGCGGTCGAGGTGCGGGCGCGGCTGGACGCGGACCGCCTCACCGCGCAGCTCGACCACAACGACCAGCTGCTCGACGCCGGACGGCATCACGAGCTGGTCGCCGAGCTCAGGGCGATGACCGTCGCCCAACCGCTGGACGAACGGGTGGCACGGCAGTTCATGCTCGCGCTCTACCGGAACGGCCGGCAAGCCGAGGCGTTGGAACACTTCCAGCGGTTGCGCCGCACGCTCGCGGACGAACTGGGCGTCGACCCCGGTGCGGCCGTGCGGAAGCTGCACCAGCGGATGCTCGAGGCAGACCCGGCGTTGGTCCCCGGCACACGTGATGTGCCGCGGCAGCTGCCCGCCGAGCCACGCCTGTTCACCGGACGGGAACGCGAGCTCGGGCAGCTCGCCGACGGCCTCGGCACCGTCGTGGTGTCCGGGATCGGCGGTGGGGGTGGCATCGGCAAGACGTGGCTCGCGCTGCGCTGGGCCTACGAGCACCTGGACCGCTTTCCCGACGGTCAGCTGTACGTCGACCTGCGCGGGTTCGACCCCGTTGACCATCCGGTCACTCCGTCCACGGCGTTGAGCGGGTTCCTCTCCGCGCTCGGAGTCGCCGCCGCGGACCTGCCCTCGAGCGTCGACGCGCAGGCGGCGCTGTACCGCAGCCTGCTGGCGACGCGGCGGATGATGATCGTGCTCGACAACGCCGCGGACACCGCACAGGTCGAACCGCTGCTGGCCGGCAGCCCGTTGTGCGCAATGGTGGTGACGAGCCGGCGTCGGCTGACCAAGCTCGTGGTGGCGCACGGGGCGCACGTGATCGACCTGGACACCTTGAGCGACGCCGAGGCACACGACCTGATCGCGCGCAGGTTGCCCGCGGATCGGCTGGCCGCCGAGCCTGACGCAGTCGCCGAGGTGCTGCGCTGGTGCGGTGGTCTGCCGTTGGCGCTGAGCATCGTCGCGAGCCGGGCCGCGATGAGCCCGCGGCTACCGCTGGCCGTGCTGGCGGCGGAGTTGCGCGACGAGGCGGACCGGCTGGACGCGTTGGACGACACCGAGGCCGGCCTGAGGTCCGTCCTCGCGACCTCGTGCCGGGCACTGCCAGAAGATGCGCTGGAACTGTTCCGGCTGCTGGGCCTGGCCCCGAGCACCGAAATCAGCACGCAGGCGGTTGGCGCGCTCGCGGACATGCCGATCGACGCCCTGCCGCTGGACGTGCTGGTCGACGCCCACCTGCTCACCGAGGTGCACGCAGGCCGCTACCGGATGCACGACCTGGTGCGGTTGTACGCCCGCGAGGAGGCGAGCGGTCTGCCAAACGCCGACCAGGCAGCGCTGCGACTGGTCGACCACTACCTGTTCAGGGCGTACCGGGCCGAGCGTCTGCTCTACCCACAACGCCCCGACATCTCCTTGCCCGAGTCGGATGTCGTCGCCGAGGACCTCGTTGACGCAGGTGCCGCGATGGAGTGGTTGAAACAGGAACACCACTCGCTCCTCGCCACCATCCGGATGGCCGAGGAGCGCGGATGGCACGACCGCACGTGGAAGCTGACATGGACGCTCACCACGTACCACTTCCGGCGCGGTCTCACCCACGATGCCCTGGAGACGACTCAGACGGGACTGCGCGCCACCCAGGAGCTGGCCGAGCCTCAAGCCGAAGCGCTCGCACACCGCAGAGTCGCCGACGCACATGCCCGGCTCGGTGCACACGAGCTCGCACGGCGGCACCTCGAGCACTCGATCGACATCTCCCACCGCATCGGCGACGTGGCCGGTCAGGCGCAATGCCGTTACGTGCTCGGCGTGCTGTCGGAGCAGCAGGGCGACTTCGCCCAAGGGCTCACACACGCGCGGGCTGCGCTACAGCTGTACATGAAGCTGGATCGGACGATGTGGCTTGCTCAGGGCCATGCCGCGGTCGGCTGGTTCAGTGCGCGCACCGGCGACTACGAGCAGGCGAGGACCCACAGCTCCGCCGCCGTCGAGCTGTACCGCTCGATCGAGCACGTGGACGGTGAAGCGGCCTCTGTGGACAGTCTCGGCCTGGTGGCGTACGAGACCGGCGACTTCCACGAGGCGCTGGCACATTACGAGCGCGCCCGCGAGCTGTACCAGCGGATCAGTGGTGTGTACGTCGGGGCGGACATCCTGTCGCGGCTCGGCAGAACCCATGCGGCACTGGGAGATCGGGCTGCGGCCCGGCGGGTGTGGCAGGAGGCGCTGGAGATGTACGAGACGCAGAGTCGCGAGGGCAAGGCCGAGGAGATCCGGGCATTGCTGGCCGACCTGGGCTGAGCCTGGACGTGCCGGTGTCCCGGCACGTCCAGGCTCGACAGGTCAACCGGTCTGGTCCTTGACGTCGACCAGGCAGACGCGTCTGGTGAACGTCCTGTCCTCCCTCACTTGACCAATCTCACCTGCAGCGGGTGCAACTCTGCAAGGAGTCGACAAGATTGACAAAATCGGGATCGTCCCATTTTATGACATAACCGGTGTTCCATCCGACATTCATGTAACCACCTCCCAAGGAGGCCTTCCCTCCCACGCTGGCGCTGACCTGTCCGGTGAGACCGATCTTGCCGGTCTCGAGGTTCAGCTCGGATCCGGCTTTCCACGCGCCGCCCACTCCGAGGACGAGCTTGGGAGAGGCCTCTGCGGAGACGGTGAGACCGCCACCCACCTCATCGGCGGCATCGGAGTTGAACTTCACCACGGCATCAGCGCTGGCACCCACACCGGCTTCGACACCGGCCTTGGAACTCCAGCTGTACGCCATCCCCTCGAGGTCGAAGTGAACGCACACCTCAGTTCCGAGGGCGAGAAGGCCGCCCGCGGCGGCGGCGCCGCACACCGACACCGAGCCGGTCTCGCCGAGCCAGTCGTGCAGCGAGGAAAACTGAACGCCGTCCGGCAGGAACCGCTTCACGTTCTTGCCGATCTCGTCCGCGTTCTTCTTGGCGCGCTCGTTCAGCAACCGCTGATACGCCCGCGCGGCGGCGGCCCGGTCCGTCCGAACGTCGTCATCAACCTTGCGGATCTTCCTCGGGTGACAGACGTCGCCGAACGGCCCGCAGTCCGTGTACGTCCGGTTCTGCTGCTTCTTCTTCGCGGCGTGATAGGGCCTAAGTGAGTCAAGGATCCGTTGGGAGTCGGCGTGCCTGCCTTTCGACCGCATCTTCAACGCGAGCATTTCCCGTTCCTCGTCGAACGGCATCTTGCCGGTCGGGTCGCTGAACGTGGCCGGGTTGTTGTAGGAGTAGGAATAGGAGTCGAGGTGGTGGGGGTTCGAGCCGTCGAGCACCGGGTCGACGGTGATGAACTTGCCGGTGTTCGAGTCGTAGTCGCGCACCCCGAGCCGGGTCAGCCCGGTGCCCGACGTCCCCGTGCCACCGACGAAACCGCGTTCCCCCGGCCACTGCTCGGGCGTGGTGCCGCGCGCGATGCCGAACGGGTCGAACCGGCGCTTGACCGCCTGCAGCGTGGTCGCGTTGATCGACACGGTGCTGGTGCCCTGGCTGTCCGCGGGCAGGTAGCTGACACCCGCGGCGGTCCTGGCACCGACGACCTGGCTGCCGTGCAGGTAGTACCTGGTGCCCTTGAGGGTCTTGGACGCCGTGTCGTAGCGCAGCTCGCCGCCCGGCAGGTACAGCGTCGTGCCGTTCGGCTGTTTCGCGAGCAACCTGTCGTTGAGCGGGGAGTTCACGAACGACGTGGTGGCTCCTGAGACCGTGACCGAGGCGAGCTGCCCCTCGGCGTCCCAGGTGTACTGCTGGTCGCCGGTGCTGCTGGGCCGTTCGACCGTGTTGCCGGTCCTGTCGTAGGAGTACTCACCGGCCGCACTCGACTTCCGCATCTGACCGGAGACCGCCACGGTCTTCGGCGCGTGCGGCTGGGCCTCGCCCGCTTGCGGGTAGGTCAGCGTCGTGGTCGTGTCGCCGGTGGCGTCACCGCGCTGCGTGTGCGATGTGCGCCGGCCGAGCAGGTCGTGCCGGTACGTGTTCCAGTACGGCGCGGCGCCACCGATGGAACCACCTGTCACAGCGCAGTTCCCAGTACTGGTCCACGCGTCGGTCAGCTGCCGCAACCCGTCGTAGCCGAAGCACTGCCGGTCGAGCGCCTGACCCGCGGCCTGGTTGTCGACCTGCTTGACGTTGCCGGCGGGGTCGTAGTGGTAGCTGGTCTGGTCGACGGCGAGCGAGCCGATCAGTTCGCGTTGCACGATCGAGGTTTCCGGCCTGCGCGTGCCCTCCTGGTAGAAGACCGTCTGCCAGGCGCGCTTGCCCTTGGGGCCCAGCTCCAGCTGTGTCATCTCGTTCAGCGCCGTGTAGCTCGTCGCGCTGACGTAGGTCTGAGCACCAGAGGTGGCGTGCGGCAGGCCCAGGTCGTTGTACTCGTAGACGATCGTCTCAGCGGGTAGGTCGCCGAGCTTGGGCAGGAGCACCGACGCGACGCTGCCGTCGGGGAGGTAGGTCGTCGTCGTCTTGTGCGTACCCTGCACACCGGTTTCACCGGCCGGGATGGTGATCTCGGTGTCGACCGGCCGGTCCGCGGCGTCGAAGCTCGTGGTCGCCGTGGTGTAGGCGCGGCCGCTCACGTGGCGAGTGCTCGCCGTCAACTGTCCTCTGCGGACGGAGTCGTAGGTCCAGGTGGCGAGCTTCTCGCCGGTCGCCGAGTCCTTGCGCAGCTCGGTACGACGGCCGAGCACGTCGTAGACGTTCACCAGCACCTGGCCGCGCGCATCGGTCGCGCTGATCACCTGGCCGGCCGCGTCGTAGGTCATCGTGCCGGCGCCCTTGTCCGGGTCCTTGGACTCCACCAGGTTTCCGGCCGCGTCGTACTTCGAGACCCACTCGTTGCCCGCGGCGTCGACGAGCTTCTCGAGCTCACCGGCCTTGGTGTAGGCACGGCGGGTCGTGCGGGTCTCCGGCGCTCCTGTGCTGGCGCACCTCGGTGACCTGGCCGCGGGCATCGGTGAACGTCGTGGTCGGCGTGCCGCCCGCGGGCGGGGTCACCACCGTGTGGTCGCCGTGGTGCGCCGTGGTGGTCTTCCACTGAGCTTGGCCGAGCTTCTCGTAAACCTCCTCGACCGCGCGCTCGGCACCATCGTGCACCGTGATCGTCTGCGTGGGGATCTGCGCGTCCTCGGGAGCGAACAGCACGGTGCCGGGTGCGGAGTCGCTGTTGTAGTAGCCGGCGTTCTTCACCGCTGCCAGGCCGCGCGTGTCGTAGAGGACGTCGGTCAGCGCACGGCCACCCTGCGGACTCGGTTGCTGGGTCTGCCGCGAACGCAGGAATCCATCGTACAGCTCGTATCCGGACACGTAGTTGCCGTTGGCCTTCAACGTCTGCGTGTTGACCCAGGTCGCGCCGTCGTTGCGGATGCCGTAGGCGAACCGCACGCTGGGCCCGTCGCCGCGTGCCTTGGACCGGCCGGGGGTCCACGTGTCCGTGATGCGGCCGAGCGGGTCGAACTTGACGTCGGTGCGTGCACCGCTGGCGCTCACCACGGTGGTCGGCTGGTTCCACGCGTTGTCCATCGTCTTGACGACGGTGTGGCCGATCGGGTTGGTCTCGGTGACCGTCGCCGGCAACCCGGTGTCCGGCGCGTAGGTGGTCGCCGTCCTGCGGTCCAGCGCGTCGAACACCTCCCGCACACGGCCGTACCCGTCGTACGTGGTGCGGGTCGTCGTGCGGTGCTTTGCCGTGCCGTTGTGCGATTCGAGCGACTCGACCTCGGTCAGGTTGCCTGCGGCGTCGTAGTGGTTGATGACGTCCGAGATCGCGTCGCGCGGGAATGACGGCGTGCCACCGCAGGCGACACCGATCGTCGAGACCTGTCCCGGCAGGTCCAGCAGCCACTTGGCCGTGTCGCGTTTGTAGGTCGTGGTGGTGCACTGGTCGTCGTTCGGGTTGTCCACGTCACCGCGGTCGTTCACCTTGGCCGGCATGCCGTGGTCGTCGAAGGTCGTGGTCTTCTCCGTGCGGCGCGGGGTGCTGTCCTTGCGGGTCGTCCGGGTGGTGGTGGACTCGGTGTCGACCATGAACGACCTGAGGTTGCCCGCCGTGCCGGTGTGCTTGCTCCACGGCTTGTGGACCGCGGCGTTCATCTCGGTGCCTCCCTTGCCGTTGAGCACGATCTCTTCCCGTTGGAAGCCCCGGAGCTGCGGGTCGTCGTTGATGCCGTCGACCTGGACGGACTTGGTGCCGCCCGCCTTGGTCTTGTCGCCGTGCATGCCGCGGAAGTAGCGGTGCACGGTTTCGGACTGGATCGGCGAGCCCGTGTTCGTCGGGTCACCGTTGAGGACGCTGACCTTCGCGAAGCCGCGCCAGTCGTTCCAGGTCCGGTGCTCCTCCTTGGTGAACGGATCGTCCCGGTACGCCCACGCGCCGCCGCCGTCGTAGGCGTAGTGCGTGAACTGGGTCGGCGCTCCACCAACGCGGTCGACCAGGCCGACCGAGGCGGTCACGTACTTGTGGTACCAGTCGTCGAACGGGCCCTGCTTCTCCGGCGTCCAGCGCACCGGGTAGCACAGCGCGGAGTTGTTGTCCGGTACCGGGAACTGGCCCGCCTTGCAGCTGACCGCCTGGTAGTTGACGTCGATCAGCCCACCGGTCTCGGTGTTGATCGCGTGGATGCGGTGCTTGTTGCCCGGCGGCAGGCCGTCCGGTGCGCTGTTGACCCGGTTGGCCCTGGCCTCGGGGTCGGGCACGAAGGTGACGGCCGGCGTCTTGGCCTCACCACCGGACAGTCCGGTGTGCACGATGCTGTTCAGCCACATCGCCGGGCTCGTACCGTCGCCCGGCGCCGGAAAGGTGTGGTCGAACTCCCACTTCTCGACGTCCCTGTGCTCGGTGCCGGCCAGCACCCGTGTGGTCACCTTGGCCAGGCGCTTGGTGGTCCAGAACGTGGGGGCGTACAGGTCACCGCACGTCGCCGCCGTGCAGTCGCGGTCCCACGGCACGTCCGGCCACGACTGCGGGGTCTTCTGCTCGCAGTTCGAGCCGGGGGCGCACCGGTCGTCCGAGGTGAACTCGACCTGGACCGGCGCCTTGCCCGCGACACCTTCACGGGTGCCGTACTCGACGAAGCGAAGCTCGCTCGCACGGTCGTAGACGTCCGTGGCCTTGCCCGCGTTGCGGGCGTACTTGTTCGTCTGCTTCTCGTAGGTGTAGATCATCGTGTTGCCGTGGGCGTCCACGACGTAGTCGAGGTTCCACCGGTATGGCTGCGCGCAGAAAGAACCGGTGAAGTCACCCTCCTTGAAGCACGGCTCGCCCTTGTGGTTACCCGCCACCGGGACGCTGAGCACCGAGTTCGTGGCTCCGCGGCCGGGAACCTCGTGCCTGCCGAAGAAGTACTGGGTGCCGTCCGTCGTCGTCAGCCGCCAGGCGGAGCCGACCTTGTCGATCTTGCTGCCGTCGTCGTCCTTGAGGCGCCACGAGTCTTCGGCCACCTCGACCAGCTCACCGGACCGGCCGCCGAGCGAGATGGAGACGTTGTCGTTGAACCAGCACAGGTCCGCGGTCTTGGTGTCGCCGTTGTTGCCTCCGAGGTCGTCCGCGCAGCCCTTGAACCGCCGCTCGACCGATCCGGCCGACAGGTTCCAGCCCTCGCCGAGCGACGACGTCTGGTTGTTCGTGGTGGCGACGCGGCCGTCGACCGAACCGGAGTTGTAGCCCACGCTCAGCTCAGGCGCGAGCCCGCCGGGAGCCTCCGGTGTGCGCAGGGGGTACTGCCAGCTGAACGCGCCGGTCTGCGCGCTCACCTTCCACTCGCCCGATGGCGACAGGGAGGTCGCCTTGTAGTCGCCGGCGGGGCCTTCCGGCGCGGCGGCGAGCGCGAAGGTGCCGCCCTGTGCGCTCGCGGGCACCTCGCCGGTCAGCCTGCCGCGGGCCACGTCGTTGCGGACCGGGCCCGTTGACGCGCCGTCGCCACCGACGATGCGCAGCCGCGACGCCCAGTCGCCGCCGTAAGCGTGCCGGAACTTGCTGTAGTCGATGGTGACCGCGACCTTGCCGGTGGTCTTCGCGGCGTCGGTGCTGCTGAGCCTGAACAGCAACCTGTTCTGGTCGCGGCCGAGGACGTCGAGCTTGACCTTGGCCGGGCTCGCGGCGTCGACGCCGGCCACCGAGATCGGCAGCGCACCGACCTGCGCGGTCTGGGCGGTGTGGGCGGCTTGGGCGGTTTGGGCGGCGGCGAGCGACACCTCACCTCCACCGGCGGAGGGCCACACCACGTCGGGTGTGCCGCGCTGCTCGGCGATGCTGCTCGTGGCCGGTGGTGTGACCTCGACGGCTTTGCCGGGAACGGACTTGAGCTTCTGCGGGTCGTGCGGCCTGATCTCCTGGGCCAGGGCGGCCTGAGTCGGCGTGGACAGGGTGACGGCCATGATCGCGCTCGTCAAAAGCGCGCCAGTCCGCCATGAGTTCCTGCGTCTCATGGTGTTCCGTTCTCGTTCAGAGGCGGGTGATGACATGCCCGAGGCGTTGGTCGAGCGTCTGGCCCTCGCAGCCGGGATCCACCGTGTCGAACAGCTCACCGGTACCGGTGACTTTGCAGCGCAACAGTTCTGTGCTGTCCACACCGGACGGCCTGGCGGTGTGGACCGTGCCGATCCAGCCGATGACCTGCTTGCTCTCGCAGTCGGCTGCCACCGAGCTGAACGTGTCCGTGCCGTGCTGGCAGGCGAACAAAGGCCGGGTACCCGCCGTGCCGACGGTTCCGACGAGGCCGAGGCTGTGTTCGGCCCGGTACGTACCGGGCACTTCTCTTGCGGCGGTGCGGTGCTCACCACGGCCGTTCGTCTCGTGGTGGCGCACCAGGTGTGCGTACGCGCGGGCGTAGCCGAGCTTGAACTCGACCGTCTGGCCCTCACACTTGTCGTTGCCGGACAGGAAGTGCTCGCCGTTCGCGGTGCAGCGGTAGATCGCGACGGACGGCACGCCCGCGGGCGGGTTCTGGTGGATCAAGCCGAGCTCACCGACGACGGTCTGGCCCTCACAGGCGGCGTCCTTCGAGGTGAACTCGTCCTTGCCGAGCCGGCACGAGTACAGCATCTGGGCGTCGGCGGCGTCCGCCGGAGCCGGGAAGCCGAGCGGGTGCTCGAAGTGGTATCCGCGCGGGGCGGCGCCGAGCGTGGTCGTGTGCTCGCCGTCGTGGCCGATCCAGCGGCTGAACTGGCCCTGGTACACGGACTTCGGAGGACTCGCCGGGGTGCGGGCGTCCGCCTTGACCTGATCGCCCGTTCGCACACCGGTGTGGACCTGGACCTGGTCGACGGTGCCTTGCCAGAACTGCGCGTTGGCGCCGTTCGTCTTGGACCGGCCGATGACGAGGCCACCGGTCACAGGGGTGAGTGCGTGGTTCGGTGGGATCGGTGTGCTGGCGACCAGCACGCTGTTGACGTACAGCCGGACCTCGCGCTCGGCGAGGTCGAAGACGCCGGTCAGCCGGACCCACTCGCCGGGCTGCGCCTGGTCGGCCGAGTCGGCGGTGAGGTAGACCGGATCCGCGCTGTCGGCCGGTGACACCGCGAACGACCACTTCTTCGTGTCGCCCCGGTAGCGCAGGGCGAGCCCGGACGACTTCGGACCGTCCTGGCTGATGATCGTGCGCGAGGAGCCCGCCGCCGACTCCTCGAGCCGGGCGTGCGCGCTGATGGTGAACGAACCATCGGTGCGCACAGCTTCCGTGCCGGTGTCCAGGAATCCGGTGCTGCCGTTGAGCGCGACTGCACCGTTGCCCACCGACGCCATGTCGGTGAACGACGCGCCACCGCGGAGCGTCGCGTTGCGCAGGTTGCCGGAGACGTCGGCGCCGCTCGAGTCTTCGAACCGCCAGAAGCCTTCGTCGGTGGTCGGCGCGGTGGCGAGTTCACCGATTTCCTGCTGGCCGAGCTGGCGGTCGTACAGGCGCACCTCGTCCACCGCACCGACGAAGTGGTCAACGGGCTTGCCCTGGTACCGGCCGCGACCGAGTTGCGTTGCGCCAGTGGCGTTCCACGGCGTCGTGTGCACCGCCGTCTGGTTCTGTGCGACACCGTCGACGTGCAGGGTGAGCTTGCCGGTGCCTCGTTCGTACGTGCCGACGAGGTGTGTCCAGCGGTGCAGCACAGCGGGTGCGTTCGAGGCGGCGATCCGGCGTTCGACATCGCCGTCCGCCGCGGGGACCATGAAGTTCCACTTGTTGTCGTACGGGTTGAGCTGCAGGTAGAAGCCGCTCATCTGGTTGCCGTCCTGGCTCACCATCGTGCGCCAGGCGCCTCCGTGCAGCTCGGGCCGCACCCACGCGGCGACGCTGAAGGTCTGGTCGGTGCGCACGGTCGGACCACCGGTCTGCACGAATCCCTGACCGCCGAACCGGAGCGCGTCGTCGTGGCGCCCCTGAACCCAGTACGCGCCACCTGATCCGTCCGCACCTGTGACGGTGCCGTGGTTGTTGCGCCCTGAGCCGTCCGGTGCGTCGCTGGCCTGGTAGCGGCCGTTGAGCTGCCAGATGCCCAGAGCGGGAGTGCCGCTCGCGACCAGGAACGAGTAGACGCTGCTGTCCGAGACGTTGCCGGCCTTGTCGACGCTCTTGACGTGCAGGTGGTGCCACGTGTCGGACGGCGGCGTCACGAGCGCGACCGCGACACCGTTCGCATCGGCCGCGACGTACTGGTCCGGGTGGTCGTGCAGGTCGTACTTGTACCCGGCGACGTCGTTGACCCCGTTGGGCTGCAGTGTGAACCCGCCGGTGCGGCCGGTGCCGCCGCCGATGTCGTTGCGCGGGTAGTCGTTGGAACTGATCACCGGTGGCTTGTCCGGGCGGGTCTGGTCGACCGTGGCGTCACACCACGGCGTCCACTCACTGCGGTCGAGGCCGTCGTACGCGCGCGCCCGCCAGGCGATCGTGTCGCCGTCCTGGTAGGCGTTGGCGGGCAACGTGGTGCCGAACTGAGTGCCGGAGGTCTGAGGTGGAGTGGTGGTGCCGCCCTTCTTCGCGCCGTTGCGGACGTACCACTCGAACTCGGTCTGCACGCCGCCGCCGTCGGGGTCACTGGAGGTGGCCTTGACGACCGGGCTGGCGGTGGAGATGTGCGGATGTGCCGGGAACACACCACAAGGCTTGCCGTGGACGGTCGGGGCCGTGGGCACGTTCGGAACGCTGTTGTACTTGACGATCAACGACACGTTGATGTCGAACTTCTTCCACGCGTACGTGTCGGCCTCGTTCACCGCGTTGAGCATCACGGTCGTGGTCGGCGTCTTGGTGTTCACCGAGTTGGTCACGGCGCCGTGGGCGTTGAACCCGAGAGACTTCGCCGGACAGGCCGTGCTGTACCCGGCCGCCACGTTGTGCCGGCCGAGCTCTTGGCCGATCCAGGGCTGGTTCTGCCAGGTCGTGCCGGCGTGGATCGCACCGGTCTCGTTCAGCCGCACCTCTCGGGCCTCGCAGGACGGCGACCAAATCTCCAGTGCGTTGAACTCGGCGGAAATGATCCGCTTGCCGAACAGCGCCGTGACGTCGAACTGGAAGTAGCTGCGCACCTTGACAACCGGATGGTCCCAGGTCGTGTACCCGACCTTGCCGATCTGCTCCTGGTCGTTCGCACCGTTCCAGTAGCTCGTCGTCGGGTACTGCTCGAACACCTTGGTCCACGCCGACCGGCCCGCGTGGAAGTCGGGGTCGATCTCCACCGGGTAGCGCGTTGCCGGATCCTCGAGGAAACCCTTGTCGGGCTTGATGGTGAGCCGGTCACCGCCGAGCTCCAGCCCGGCCACCGCCCGCCGCTGTGCCGGTTGGGTGTCCCACATCGACGGCGGCGCCGCGCGGAAGACCTCCTCGCCGGCGTTGTCGACGGCGACGACGCTGCGATCCGGCCTCTGCCCGACTCGCACGCCGCTGCCGCCGAGACCGAACGCCACCTGGTCCACGGCGGCGTCGCGGTGCTTCACCACGAGCACCTGCGAGTAACCCTGAGGCAGCGCGCGCATCTTCAGGTCGATGCCGGGCAGCACCTCCGGGTACAACGCCGTGTCTCCGTGCAGCTCCGGTTTCGGCAAGGCTTTGGGCCAGGTCAGTTCAACGTGCTTGTCCCGGTCCGCGAGCCGGACCAGCGGTGTGGTGCCCCCGGCGGAGAACGTGAGCGGCACAGCGCTCGCGGCGGGCGTGACCGTGCCGTCCGCGGTGAACTTCAACGTCGTGTCGACTCCGACCCAGTTGCCGTTCACCTGCGCCCGCACCGGAATCGCGTGTTGCTCGAGCGTGCGCGAGCCGTCCGGGTTCGCGAACACCCTCGTGGTCGGAGTCGTCGCGATCTCCACAGGTGCGGTCGGTGGTGTCTCAGCCGCCGCGGGCGGTGCCGGTGGCATCGGCACCACCGCCGCCGTCATGAACACGGCCGCCAACGCGGCCGGAAAACGTCTGCCCATCAGGAACTCTCCCCAGTGTGGTCCTGCGGGTCGACGATGGAGCAGTGATCGATCAGCCGACAATCAATTCGGACATGCCCGAACCGACCTCGCGTTCCAAGGCAGGCCGGTGGCGGGAGCAGGTCACGTAGTTCTGAACAGCCGGTCCAGATGCACGTCGATCGCGGCGAGCGCGTCCTCGGGCTCGACCACGTCGAGTTCGATCAGGGAGGTGAAGCCGGTGAGGGCGAGGAGCAGGTTGGTCTCGATCGCCGGGTCGCGGCTGGAGTCGACGTGCCCGTCGGCGATCGCCTGGCGGACCACCTGCTCGACGAGGGCCCGCCCGTGGACGAGGCCGCGGCGCGCCTGCTCGTGCACGGCCTCGTCGTGCAGCGCCTCCAGGACGTAGGCGGCGCTCATCCGGCTGGTCGCGCGGGCGTCGGCATGCAGGGGGAGCATTTCCGCGAGCGTCAGTCGCAGCACGTCACGGGGGTGCGGACGGTCACCGAGCTTTCCGAGGCCCTCTTGTACGCGCAGCGAGGTCTGCTCGGACGCGAAATCCACGGCGAAGGAGAGCATGGCGGTCCGGGAGGCGAAGTAGTGCTGCAGCTGCCCGAGTGACATGCCCGCTTCCTGCGCCACCGCGCGCATCGTCAGCTGTGTGACGCCGCGCTGCTCCACCACCCGCCACAGTGCGCGGGCGATCGCTTCGCGCCGTCCGCGGTGATCCACCTGTTTCGGCATCGCCGGCGTCTCCCCCTACCCGGAACTGTTCCAATACGGTTGACATAATACACCTGACCCATAACAGTGGAGTCCACTCGGGGGAAAGGAATCGTCATGTCCGAACAGCCGAAGGTGCGGACCACGGAAGGCTTGGTGCAGGGGCGCTGGCGCCACGGGCACGCGGTGTTCCGCGGCATTCCCTACGCCCAGCCCCCGGTGGGAGCGCTCCGCTTCGCCGCGCCCGCGCCGCCGCACCGCTGGGAGGGGACGAGGCAGGCGGTCGAGTTCGGCCCCGTGGTGCCGCTGTCCCTGCCGGTCGACGTGGCCCCGCAGGGCACCGACTGGCTGACGCTCGACGTCGGCACCCCGGATCCCGGTGCGGCGGGACTGCCGGTGCTGGTGTGGATTCCCGTGGGCGGCTACCTCTCGGCGGTGTCGAGCGACCCGATGTACGACCCGGCAGCGCTGACCGCAGCGGGAGTTGTCGTGGTGACCATCAACTGCCGGGTGGGCGCGGAAGGATTTGCGTTCCTCGACGACGTGCCGCCCAACCGCGGGTTCCTCGACCAGATCGCGGCGCTGGAGTGGGTGAACCGCAACATCGCCGCCTTCGGAGGCGACCCCGGCCGGGTCACCGTGGGCGGGATTTCCGCCGGGGCGGGCTCCGTCGCCGCCCTGCTGACGATGAAGTCCGCGCGCGGCCTGTTCCAGCGGGCCATCGCCCATTCGGTGCCGGGGCTGCACAGCACCCCCGCGCTGGCACGGCAGGTCACCGCCACGTTCGCGGACCGCCTCGGCGCGGCCCCCACCGCAGAAGCCCTGCGCGACATCGACCCGTGGCACCTGGCCGCCGAGCTCACCTCCTTCAACGCCGACCTCCACGCGCACCGGGAAAGGTGGGGACGCCTCACGGAGACCGGCACCGCGCTGTGCCCCGTCGTCGACGGCGAGGTCCTTCCGGAAACACCTTGGACCGCGCTGACAGGCGAGCGCGCGAGCGGGACCGAACTGCTCGTCGGCCACACCCGGAACGAGTTCCGGTACTTCAGCGTCATGAGCGGCCGGTACGGCACCTTCACCGAGGCGGACGCCCACGCAGCCCTGGAACTGCTCGCCCCGCAACCGGACGGCGCGCGCGCCTACCGTGCCGCGTTCCCGCAGGCAGGCCCGGAGGAACTGGTGGAGACGGTCTACTCCGACGCCCTCTTCCGCATGCCGTCACAGCAGCTGGCCGAGGCGAACGCCGCAGCCGGCGGCACCTCGTACCTGTTCGAACTGTGCTGGGCCGCCCCGGCCCTCGGCGGCATCCTGGGCGCCTGCCACAGCCTCGACCTGCCCCTCGCGTTCGGCACGCTGGACAGCCCCGTCGGCACCCAGCTCATCGGCGAGAAGCCCACTCCCGAGGCCGTCGCGCTCTCCCGCGAACTCCAGGAAGCATGGGTCCGCTTCGTCACCACCGGCGACGCGGGCTGGTCCCCTCACCGGCCCGGCGACCACCTCACCCGCGTCCTGGACACCGAGTCGAAGACGCTGCCCTACCCCGAACAGGCGTCCCGCCACATCTGGGAAGGCCACTTCCCCTCGCCCTTCGACCTTCCGTGATCGTCCGGGTGGGCTCCACGACTTGCGCCGGGCACAGGTCCGCAACGGGTTGTTGACTTTCGCCTCGTCCTGCTGCCCTGTCTCCTCGACGTGGACGGCCCCAACGTGCCCAACTGGGCCTGGGGCGGTTACCTGGCCCCGCTGGAACTCTCCGGCGGCGAGGTCCCCCTGGACGACCCTGGTTCTTCTGCACCATCCGGGCTGCCGCCAGTCCGTCCGAGCTCCGGCCTCGCCCCGCATTGACACCACCGGCGGGTCGAGGCCGGCAACCGGCCACACTCGCGGACGAACCGCGCCACCAGCGCGACCTCGTCGCCTTGCGGGTGGCGCACCTGCTGGAGATCGAGAGCGGATTCCGCGGCGGTGACGCGACGTGCCGCCGGGAGCCCCATCCCAAAAGCATGACGAGAAGCTCATCGAACTGATCACGGCGGCGAGCTGAACCACCTCCTGCGGCACAGATGCACTCCCGACGGCACGTACCTGCACATCGGCCATCAGCCGCGCGGATTGGATCAGCTGTGGCGGGGTACAAGAGCCTTACCGTGCACGCGTGCGTTACGCGCGGTAGGCCACCTCGCGTGGCCGGCCGGAACCGGTGCGGGCTGTTGAACACTTCCAGCACCCGCACCGGTTCGGTTCACCCCCGGAGTGGCTCGGCCGCCGGAGCCGGTGCGCCGTATCATTCGCTGCGAGCGTTGAGCATCCAGCGCCGTGAACTCGTTCCCGGCGGAAGGTGACGCGGCATGGACGACCTGACCACCCTGGCCGGCCAGGACGCCTCGCGGCCCGCGGACGTCGACCGGCAGGACCCGGTGGAGCGCCTGGACGAGGCGACCGCCGCGCTGGCGATGCTGCGCGACGGGTTCTCCGCCGAGGAGCCCCTCGACGAGGTCCTGCAGCGGCTCGCCGAAACGGCGACGCGAGCGATCCAGGACGCCGACGCCGTCACCATCACCGTCAGACCCGAGCAGCCGCGCACCGCCGCCGCCAGCGACACCGCGCTCATCGAGATCGACGAGAAGCAGTACGGCGCCAACCGCGGTCCCTGCCTGGAAGCCGCCCGCACCCTGCAGGCCGTCCGCGCGGTCGTCGGCCAGAACGAGGACACCTGGCCGGAGTTCGAAGCCTCCGCGGACCAGCACGGCGTCCGCGCCTACCTGTCCGTGCCCGTCGTGCTCCCCGCCGCGCAGCACAACGACGCCGAGCACGCCGGATCGCTCAACATCTACAGCTACACCGCCGGCGTTCGACCCGTTCGACGAGAGCGTCATGCGGCTGTTCACCACCGCCGCCAGCGCCGCGATCGCCAACGCCCACCGCTGGCAGCGGGCCAGGGACCACATCAAACACCTCGAAGCCGCGCTGCTCTCCCGAGGCGCGATCGACCAGGCCAAGGGCGTTCTCATGGCCGTGCACACCTGCACCGCAGACGACGCCTTCGCCATGCTCGTGCAACGCTCCCAGCAGGAGAACGTGAAACTGCGCGACATCGCGAAGAACCTGCTCGACGAGGTCACCAGGCGCTGAACACGGGCCTGGTCGCGGACGACGTCCGACCACAGGTGATCTCGGCCCACACCGTCTTGCCGCCGCTGCCGTGGATGACGCCCCAGTCGTCGGCCAGCCGGCTGACGACGATCAGCCCTCCTCCCCGGCTCGCGCCGAGGCAGGATCCATCGAGGCAGGATCGACCGAGTCCGGGCGGCTCAGGTGAGGGGTCGTCCACCTCGACGCGCACTGAGAAGGGCGTCGCCGACCGGCGCAACCGCAGCCGCCAGGGACCGCGACCGTGGTCGACGGCGTTGCTCACGAGCTCGTTGACCACCAGTAAGACTGCATCGAGCCCGTCTTCGGCGACACCGGCAAGGGTGTCGCGAGTCCAACGGCGCACCGCGGCAAGCGCGTGCACGTCGTTGCCCAGGTCGAGTGAACTCAGACCCGGTTCGTCGCATGACTCACTGATGGGGTGTGCGTGCTCCACGTCCATGTATTCGGCCACGGTCGCGTGGCGGTTCGATCACACCAGCCCGCCGTCACCCAGGTGATCGGCGACCTCACCATCGGAGACCACGCCGGGCGAGCCCGGCTTCAACCCGCGTACGTACTGCAGCACATCCGCCACGGTCCGCGGATCCGGTGAACACGGCGGGTGCTGCCCGCTCGCCGCCGCGACGATGACGGCGGCGATGTCGAACACCTTGACGTTGACGCGCTGCGACACCGTGCGCAACACGGTGAACGCCTCATCCGCCGAACACGCGCGCAGCAGCATCAGCATGCCCTTGGCCTGCTCGATCACCGGCTGCCGGTCAAGCGCTTCCCGCAACTGCTCGACCTCGCGAGCAGGATCGATCGACTTGTCGTAGGTAGGCACAGTTCTGATTTATCGGATCAGCACTGATGATGCACAACGAGCGCGCGGGCGGCGCACCGAGGCCGAACCGGATCAGTCGCGGTCAGCCAGGTGGATCCCCAGATCGGTGCGGCCGGGCATCAGGTCGTCCCGCAGTGCGCGCGTGGCCGCGTAGTCGCCGTCGCGCAGGCGCCGGAACCGTCGCGGGCGTTCGTCAGCGAGGCCGCCGACCCGGCTCACCAGGCGCTCGACCTCCCGTTCGACCGCTTCAGGACCGAGCGAGTCGGCGTCGTGGACCACGTGCAGGTCCAGTGTCTCGATCCCGACGTACCAGAGAACGCCGTGCGTGATCGGGAAGAGCAGGGAGTCGAGGTCGCCGCTGATCCCGCGGGGGCCGATGGAGCGCTCGTCCTCGCCGGCGGTGACCACGACCAGCGCCTTGCGCCCGACCAGCCCGCCATCGCCGTACCGGCGGGGCACGCCGAGCTCGGCGTCGAGGTCGCCGTAGGCGAACCCGCTCGTGAGCACCCGGTCGAACCACCCCTTCAGGATCGCCGGCGGCCCGTACCACCACAGCGGGAACTGCAGCACGAGCAGCTCGGCCGCCGCGAGCTTGGCCTGCTCCTCACGGACGTCGACGGGCAGCTGGCCGCTCGCATAGGCCTCACCGGCCAACTCGGCGATGTTGCCGGGGCGTTCCCCCAGATCTCCCAAATCGCGCTTAGACAGCACGGGATCGAAGCCCTGGGCGTAGAGGTCCGACACCGCCACCTCGTACCGCTGCGACAGCGCCTTCGACCCGGCTTGCAGGAGGCGGTCGTTGAGCGAATCACGGCGCGGGTGCGCGTACACCCACAAAGCGGTGTTCGGCTTGGGCGGATGAACGATGGTCATACGTGCATTTCAAGCCATGAACAGCGGCGCGCAGAATAGGCGAACGTTCGACGTTCATGCGCGCGCGTCCACAACCCGGTGTGGCCACACGTGGCCGTGGGTCAGGATGCGGCCGACGGGAGGTCCATGATGCCGGTGGCTTGCGACCAGACACAACGCCACGTGCCGCCGGCATTGGTGTAGACGTCGGTGTGCCAGGCCTCGTGCCGCGGGATGTCCGCGCCGTCGACGGTGAGCTCGATGACGCACCGGTAGCGCAGGACGACGACGTCGGTGCCGACGACGGCGTCCACGTCGCCGACCAGCCGCAGTTCCCGGTAGGCGACCCGCCCGGTGGTGAGGAGATCCAGGTATTCGGCCTTGGTCCACACGGCGCCGGTCGGGTTGCACAACCGGTACTCCGCGGCGTGCAAGCGGTCGTAAGTGCTGCGATCCACCTCAAGGAGACAGCGGATCCGATCCTGCTCAGCCTTGATCACTTGGCTGGCCACGTCGTCGGTCATACCCGCTCCTGTTCACTCGTCCGGTTTCTGGCCGGCGACACGTGCTCGCCGAAGAGTCGATCCGCGGACTTGCGTCACGGAGCCTGTCGTCCGCACACCGGCACCCGTTCCAGGCCGGCGAGGTACCGGGCCCACTCGTCGGCTGACAGTGCCTCCGCCTCCGCGCACAGCTCGGCCCGCGCAGCCCCCAGGTCTGTCCGGAGCGGCCACACCGTCGCATCCTGGTCGACCACCACGAAGGTGTTGTCGGCCGGTCGATGACCGACAGCCGCCGCTTGCCCGACGAAGCCCTCGAAGGTCGTGACCCGAGTCGGCGCGTCTCGCCGCCCGATGTCCCACACCTGCACGTTCGTGTCGACTCGGTTGTGCTGACCAGACGGTTGGTCCCCGTCCAGCCGCCAGAGCTCCAGCGTGACGGCACCGAGACGCAGCACGGCGAGCACGCTGCCGTCCGCCCGCACCGACGCCCTGCCCACCCGGTCACCCGGCACCGCCAGCGCACGACGGCCGCCCTGCGGCTTCGCGGAGAAGCCGCAGGTCAACGGCGAAATCCACGAGCGGTGAACCGTCCCGAACCAGTGGTTGTTCCCCACGAGGCACCTGATCCTCCCCCAGATCACGCACGCGCCGGAACGGTCCCAGTTGTCAGCCTGATGTCGTCAGGCGTTCAGCGCCCCGGCGCCTGACAACGTACCGCTTCAGAAATCTCCTCATCGCGGAAAACCGCGAAAAGCCGAACAGGGGGATTCACCCGTGAAATTCTTCGCTCCCAAGCCGGCCGCAGCCGGGCTGGCCGTGGTCAGCACGATGGCGGTCACCACCGGAACCGCCGAGGCCACGATGGTCAACGGAGTAGGGGACGCCGAGGCGCCTGCCAGGCGGAGCGATGCGGTGGCGTTCGTCGGTGGCGGCGCGGCCGATCTCGGGCCGGCGCGGCAGCGGTCGTGGCGGCCTCAACGGCGGTAGTACTTCTTCCTCGCCTTCAGGGCCATCCGGGCGGCCATCACCATCGCGCCGACCACGGCCACCAGGTAACCGACCAGACGGAAGACGAACCTGTCGTCGTCGACGTCCGGCAAGGCCAGCCACAGCAGGACACTCAGGCCCGCGCCGAACAACAGCGTGATCAGCACCGGGTGACGGCCCGCCCAGCGGTCGAAGCCGATGGCCCGGCGCCGCGCCCCCTCCGTCGGGAAGCGGCCGGGGTCGGCGTCCTCGGCCAGTTCGAGCCTCCTGCTGAAGTTCAGGCGCATTCCACTCCCCCAGGAAGCAGGTCCGGTCCTGTGGAGGAGTGCCCGTCAGCCGGGCTCGCTACACGCGGGCGAAGCAGGTCGATCACGAACCGCCGTACGGCCCGGTGAAGCGGTGTGTCCGTGTTGCGGGCCAGCCGGGGTCCCCGCTGCGGGCGAAGCTCACCCACGCCCCGTGCACCTGTGCCGCCAGCTCCGCGGGAGGTTCCGCCGGGCCGAGCAGTCCGCGAGGGCCGCGCAGGGCGGGGAGGTCGAGGCAGTCGAACACGTACGGCAGCTCCACCGTGTGAGCAGCCCCGAGCAGACCGTCCACTGCAGACGATCGCCAGGCGAACTCGTAGGTGTGAGCACGGGCTGCGTGTGCCTCAGCGAGCCGGCGGCTACCGGCGCCGAACAGGGCTTCGCCCACAAGCGCTGAACGCAGCTCCCCCGCGCTCGCCCCTGGATGCCGTGCACGGAACCGCTCCACCAGCACGGCCGGATCGCGGTGCATCCGCGCGGCCACGCCCAACACGTCCTCCTCGGTCGAACTAGCCAGATTTCCCTGCGGTACCAGGTAGAGGTTGCCCTCCTCGGTGTTCGTGCCGACCATCAACGCAACCTCCGCACCGGCACCCGCGGCCACGGCTTCGGCCGGTTGCCGGTCGAGGACCAGGCTGAACGGGCTGAGGCCGAGCAACGGGTCGAACCGGGTGCTCGTCGCCAGGTCCAGCCCACCGAGCTCGCGCAGCACCTCGACGAAGTCCTCGTCCGAGATCCGGGCGAAGTCCGCCGTCGCCGGTTCGACGCCGAGTGCGGTGGCCGCCGCGGCGGTCACCCGTGCCGCCTGCTCCGGGGAGAAAGCGCCCAGACCGCTGCCGCTCTGCACGATGGCGCGGTGGAACAGGCCGCTCGCCCCGGAGCCGGCCAGCACGCCACCGACGATCGTCGCGCCCGCCGACTGGCCGAACAGCGTGACGTTGCCCGGATCGCCTCCGAACGCCTCGATGTTGCGCCTGACCCAGCGCAGCGCGGCCACGACGTCGAGCATCCCGCGGTTGGGCGGCGCGCCGGGCAGGTCGAGGAAGCCGGGGATGCCGAGCCGGTAGTTCAGGGTCACGAGCACCACGCCGTCGCGGGCGAACGACGTGCCGTCGTAGAGCTCGGACCCGGTGGAGCCGGTGATGAAACCACCACCGTGCACGAAAACCATGACCGGGCTGCGCGTGGCCCGCGGTGGCGCCCACACGTTGACGGTGAGGTAGTCGTCGCCGCGCACCCAGCCGGGTCCGAAGTAGACGGACATGTCCAGGGCGCCGAACCCGTCGCGGTGCGGCTGGGGAGCAGTCGGTCCCGGCCGGGTGCCGTCCCGGACGTCGGGCCAGGACGCGTGGGGCGCCGGAGCGGCGAACCTGGCCGCGCCGGTCGGTGGTGCCGCGTAGGGGATGTCGAGGAAGACGTGCGCGTGCTCGGTGGCACGACCTCGGACGGCGCCTTCGGTGGTGGTGACGATCGGGTGGGACACCCGTTCCTCCTGTTCTTCGGTCAGAGACGGGCGAACGGCGCCCAGGTCTTGATGGCGAACTTGCCGCCTTCGCGGACGACCTCCGCGCCGCCGTGCCCGCCGAGGTGGGCGGGGATGACGAGCGCGTTCTCGTCCGCAGCCCGGCCGAGCAGCCGCCGCCGCGTCGCCCTGGCCTCCGCCGGGTCCTCGCAGAAGCAGCTGTTCGTGTCGGGCTCGACGAGCTGCAGGGCGGTGTGCAGCAGGTCGCCGACGAACAACGCGCGGTCGCCGCCTGAGTCGAGGGTGAGCACGGAGGAACCGGGCGTGTGCCCCGGCGCGAGCTCCAGCGCGAGGTTCCCGTCGATCCGGTGGCTGCCCTCCCACAGCAGCGTGAGACCGGCCTCGTGCACCGGGGCGACGCTGTCCTCGAAGACGTTCTGGTTGCCACGGCCCAGATTCGGCCGGTGGCCGTTGGCCGGGTTCCAGAAGTCGAAGTCGGCCTTGGGCATGAGGTAGGTGGCGTTGGGGAAGGTCGGCACCCAGGTCCGGTCGTCGAGGTAGGTGTTCCAGCCGACGTGGTCGACGTGCAGGTGGGTGTTGACCACCAGGTCGACGTCCTGTGGCCGCACCCCGGCGCGTTCGAGGTTGCCGAGGAAGCCGGTGTTCAGGTGGCTCCACACCGGGGAGTAGGGCCGTTCCTTGTGGTTGCCGACGCCGGTGTCGACCAGGATCGTCCTGCCCCCGCTGCGCAGGACCCAGGTCTGGATCGCGGAGACGCAGACGCCGGTCTCCAGGTCGACGAAGTCGGGGGCGAGCCAGTGTTCGTGCTCGCGCCACGCACTTTCGGGGCTCTCGGGGAAGAAGGTCTTCGGCGACATGTCGACCGAGCCGTAGTACTCGGTGACTCGGGTGACGGTGACGTCACCCAGCACGATCTCCTGCACGTCATCTCCCGCTCGGGTTTGCCGGTGTTGCGGCAAGCCTGCTGGCGGTCGCGCGGTGTCAGCCAGACCCGCTCCTGCCTATCCCTCGCGGGGTCAGGCTCGCCGGCCGCGCGCCGCGCACACTGGCGGAATGGGTGGCACCGGCCAGTTGGGCGAGTTCTTGCGGGCACGGCGGGCGCGAGTTCGTCCAGAAGACGTCGGGCTGCCGGAGTTCCACGAACGCCGGCGGGTCGTGGGCCTGCGCCGCGAGGAGCTCGCGCACCTGGCAGGTGTGAGCGTGTCCTACTACACGCGCCTCGAACAGGGGCAGTCGGTCAACGCCTCCGACGCCGTCCTCGACGCCCTGGCCGGTGGTCGGCAACCTGCTGCTCGTCGCGGGCCGCCATCCCGAGGACGCCCTGCTGGCCTCGTTGATCGGCGAGCTGTCCATGAAGAGTCGCTCACCGTCGTCACAACGGCCGAGGGGTCGCCTTCGGAGAACGCGATTCGACTGCTCGGCCACTCCGCCTGACCACCCCTCTCCGATTCACATCGACCACCCCGCTCATTCGAACCGAAGTTGCGAAGATTCGTCAGTTTCTGCCATACACAGAAGTGCCGATGCCGACGATCGCAACCATTGCGCTGCACACCAGATGACAAGCCAGGTGTAGTGCAGCGGCGTTGTCCGGCGCCGACGGGCTGGACGCCGGACAACAACGCCCGGACAATCGGTGATGCTTCTTCGAAGGGGTTGAGCGAGGTGCCACGCCAGGAGCAACCGCTGGAGCGTGATGGGACCGCTCTGGTGGAATTCGCGGCTGATCTGCGACAACTGCGGGAAAAAGCAGGAAAACCGCCTTACCGGGAGATGGCGAAACGCGCACATTTCTCGTCGACGACGCTGTCGGACGCGGCCGGAGGCAAACGGCTGCCGAGTCTTGCCGTCACGATCGCGTTCGTCAGGGCCTGTGGCGCAGATCCCGCCGAATGGGAGCAGCGGTGGCGTTCGATCGCGGCGGAGCTCAGCGCTCCAGCGGCACCGGACAACACCGGGAAAGGACCCTATCCGGGGTTGTCGGCGTACGAGGTGGAGGACGCCGACCGGTTCTTCGGGCGGGAAGCACTGATCGCGAACATCGCCGGTCGCCTGGGCGGGCGCCGGTTCGTCGCGGTGTTCGGCCCGTCCGGGTCGGGGAAGTCGTCGGTTCTGCGTGCCGGGCTCGTCCCGCACCTGCCCGGTCCCGTCGTGGTGTTCACGCCGGGCGCGCATCCGCTGGAGGAGTGCGCGGTGCACCTGTCCGCGCGCCTCGGGTTCAGCGCCCCGGAAGCGTTCCGCGAGCTGAAGGAGGATCCCGGGTCGCTGGGCGTTCTCGTCCGGCAGGCGCTCGCTGCGGGACCGGCCGATGCGCAGCTCGTGCTGGTCGTCGACCAGTTCGAGGAGGTCTTCACACTGTGCCGGGACGCGGACGAGCGGGTGGCGTTCCTGACTGCGTTGATCACAGCCGCGCACGGTGAGCAGAGCCGGTGCAGGGTCGTGATCGGGGTGAGGGCCGACTTCTACGCGCGGTGCACCCTGCACGCAGACCTGGTGGCGGCCTGGCAGGACGCGATGGTCACGGTCACCCCGATGAGCGCGGACGAGCTGCGCCGCGCGATCACCGGTCCCGCACGGACAGCGGAGTGCACGGTCGAGGGTGCGCTGGTCACGACGCTGGTCGCCGAGACGCACGGCGAAGCGGGCGTGCTGCCGCTGCTGTCCCACGCGTTGCTGGAGACGTGGCGCAGGCGCCAGGGCAACACCTTGACCGTCGCCGCTTTCGACGCAGCAGGCGGCATCCGCGGCGCGCTCGTGCAGACGGCCGAGGCAACGTTCGACGCGCTTGACCAGCACCAGCAAGAAGCCGCTAGAGCTCTGTTCTTGCGGTTGTGCGCACTCGGCGACGGCACCGAGGACACCAAACGCCGAGTCACCCTGACCGAGATCGACGACGTCACCGTGCTCGACGAGCTCACCGACGCGCGGCTGGTCACCCGCACCCAAGACGACGTCGAGATCACCCACGAAGCTCTGATCCGCGCCTGGCCACGGCTCAGCGGCTGGCTCGCCGAGGATCGCGACGGGCAGCGCCTGCACCGCGAACTCACCGACGCCACGGCGACCTGGGAGCGTCACGGCCGCGATCCCGACAGCCTGCTCCGCGGTGCTCGCCTCACCGCGGTCGCAGACTGGGCCTGGGACGCCAACGCGCCGCTCAACAAGGCGGAGCAACGGTTCCTGGACGAGAGCGTCGCCGCGGACGAACGCGCCTACACGCGGCAGCGGCGTTCCCGGCACCGGCGCCGCGCGACCGTTCTGCTCCAGGCAGCACTGTTGACCGCCGTGCTCGTGATCGACGGAGCGGCGGTCCAGTCCACAATAGACGGTTCGGGCAACCGCAACGCCGAGCTGGCGGAGTGGGCGGTCACCGAGGCGGTGAAGATGCGGGACACCGCTCCCAGCATGGCCGCCTACGTCGCACTCGCCGGCTACCGGCTCGACCCCACCCAGCGAGCCGGCACCACTTTGGTCAGCACCTTGGCGACAGCGACGTCCGAAAGACTGGCCGCACCGCACAAGGTGCTCACCGACTACGGCCTGCCGTCCTTCACCGGCGGCCGGAACAGCGGCAAACAGGTCCGAGGAACCGCTCTGCTCGTTGACCGACAACTCCGCAACATGGACATGTACCTCAACGTCACGCACGCCAGCATGAGCGCTGGAGGTCAGCTGTTCGCGCTTGTCGACGACCAGCAGGTCGTGCGGCTGTCCGATCGCACCACTCACCGGACGGTCGCCACCCTGCCCGGCCGGTTCACGAGGACCGCGTTCGACGTGATCAGCAGCAGGCGGCTTCTCGCGGCAGAGGAAGAGGGTGGCACGACCGTGCTCTGGGACGTGACCAACTCCTCGGCCCCACAACGCGGTGCGACGATCCCAGGTGCGCGAGGCATCTTCACCGGCTACTACCTGGTGACCGTCGAGCAGGACATCGTCCGGGTGTGGGACGTCGACAAGCCCGCGGAACCGCAGATGCGGCTCGAGGCACGGGTGCCGAACGCCTCGTCCGCAGTCGTGGCGGACGCAGGCGCCGACCTGGTGGTCGGCACCGCCACCGGCGAGCTGCAGCTGTGGGAGCTCGGCGAGCACCCCGCTCGGCCGTTCGCGGTGGTGCAGGCCCATTCCGGCCCGATCACCGCGATCAGCGCGAGCTCCGACGGAAGAACCGTCATCACCGCCGGCGAGGGGAAGATCACCCCCTGGTACCGGAACTCCGAAGAGCGCCTGACGAAGGGCGCCGATCTCGACTCCCGCACCCCCACCACCGTCGCGCTGCTGTGGGCGCCGGACGGCAGCTCCTTGCTCGCCGTTGACGAGGACAACAACGAGTACCAGTGGCACCTCGACCACGAGGGCGCCAACGCCGACGCGTGTCGGATGCTCAGCGCGGCTCGCCCGACCGACGAGCAGTGGCAGCGACACTTCGGCAGCCCACCCCGGCTGCCCATGCCGTGCACGGCGTGACTCGCTGCAGAACGACGCAGGACTTCGAGGGCCGGCTCGGACATTCCGCCGAGCCGGCCCTCGGGCTTTCCCGGTGCTCGTCCCGCTCCACCACAACCGTTCCCGCGGCGAACCGGCCGTTGTCACTGCCGCTTCGGGTGCCGGCGTGACCACTTCTGGCTGAACTGCACGGCGATCAAGGCCGTACCCGCCGCCGGTGCTGCGAGTATTGAACGCGGGTGGCCGTCGAGCCATCCCACCTCATCGACCCATGGCTCTGGAGACCTGCGTGCCCGACGGATCTGACACCGCTGCCCTCTCGCTGACCAACCGGGCTGTGCGAGTGCGGCAGTCCGATCCCGCTCAGGCCAGGGAACTGCTCGGCCGCGCGTTGGCGGAAGACGTCAAGTACGAGCCCGCCTGGCGTTGGCTGGCCGAACTGGTCACCGACGACGGCGAACGCCGGTACTGCCTGGACAAGGCGTACGCCATCGCGCGGGATCCGGACACGCGACGGGCCCGTGCCGCGTTGGGTGCCGGGCCGACCCGTCCACCGGCCGAAGTGGTGCTCCTGGCGAAACCGGAGAGGCCGGACGCCAGCGGCGTGCGGAAACCGGCGGGCAGAGGGCGCGGGTGGGTGCCGTGGGCCGGCGCCGCGGCGGTGGTGCTCATGCTGGTGACCGGGCTGGGCTTCGCGCTGGCGTCGGGTTCGCGGTCCGGTGAACCCGTGCACGTGGCGCTGGTCGCGGGCATGACCGGCGAGTCGGCGACGACGTCGGCGCACATGGAACGCAGCCTGCGGATGCACACGGACATCATCAACGAGGCTGGCGGGATCAACGGGCATCCCGTCGAGCTGCTGGTGTACGACGACGCGGACCAGCCGGACAGGGCCCGCGGCATCGCGGAACAGATCGTCCGTGAGAACAAGGTCATGTACGTCATCGGTCATGGTGTCAGCGACACGGCCCTGGCCGCCGCGCCGATCTACCAGAAGGCCAAGATCCCGGCGATCACCCCGTCGGCGACCTCGTCGCAGATCACCGACGGCAGCGACTGGTACTTCCGCAGCATGTTCGGCAACCGCACCCAAAGCGACTTCCTCGCCGCGTACGGTGCGAAGGTCCTCGGGTCTGACACGGCCGCGATCGTGTACGGCGACAACGAGTCCGGCCGCTCTGGACGAGAGACGTTCGTCGCGTCGTTCCGCACGTTCGGTGCCGTCGCCGCGGAGCTTCCCGTGTCCTACGAACCAGAACGTTCCGCGGCCACCGTGGACGCCGCTGTCCAACGCCTGCGGACCCTTGCTCCCGGGGTGCCGATCGTGCTGGCCGTGCGGGAGAAGCTCGGCCTGGAGATCATCACGAAGCTGCGCACCGCGGGTGTCACCGCCCCGGTCCTGGGCACCGACTCCCTGGCCAGCCGTGCTTTTCACGACCTGCTCATCGCCAGGGAACAGGCGCAGGGCCTGCAGGGCAAGCTCACGCCGGGCCTCTACATGGGCACGCCGATGGCCCAGGACTCGCTGTCCGGGCCGGCGCTGGCCTGGGCGCACGAGTTCGAGCGGCGCTACGGCGAACGCCCTCTCTGGCACGCCGCGACCGCGCGCCAAGCGCTCAACATCGGTCTGCACCTCATGCGCGACAACGGCTACGGACTCGACGACAACCACAAGGCAGAGGACAGGCAGCGCCTTCGTGACGCGCTGGGGGGCTTGAAGGACCGCAAGAACGCGTTCCAGGCGTTGCTCGGCCCCTTGTACTTCACCGAGAACGGCTCCGCGCAGATGCCCGTGTCCATTGTGACCAGTGACGGCACGAAGTTCGTCTCCGCCCCCGTGCAGCTCACGATCTACGAGCCGCTGTCCGAGGCCGCGCTGCGGGCCGACACCGCCGGCGGCCACGTCATCACGATCGGCAACCGGCACCTGACCCGGCGCCAGGTCGTGGCCACCGGCATCAACCTCAACGAGGTCCGCGACGTCGACACCCGCGACGGCACCTACTACATGGACTTCTTCCTCTGGTTGAAGTACGTGGGTGATCACGCGGCGTCCGACGTGCAGTTCATCAACGCCGTGAAGCCGGACCTCAAGCTCGGCACACCACTGCGCGACGTGACCGAGAACGGCGTCACGTACCGGCTGTACCGGGTGGCCGACCGGTTCAGGTCCAGCTTCGACTTCCGCGACTTCCCCTTCGACCACCAGCGGCTCTCCGCCGTGCTGCAGAACCGGACCCGGACCAGCGAGCAGGTCGTGTACGCCACCGACAAGGAGATCCTCAACCAGAAACCCGATGACTACCTGCGCAGCGGCGCCGACGCCAGCCGCGACATCAACCAGGCGCCCAACTGGCTGGCCAGGTCGGCACGCTTCTTCCAGCAGACCGTCGGCAGCAGCGACGCCCTCGGCGACCCCAAAGCGGTGGGCGCGACATCGGGGATCTTCTACAGCCAGTACGCCGCGGAGGTCGTCATCACGCGCGACGTCCTGCCGTTCCTGTTCAAGAACCTGCTCCCGCTGGCACTGCTGATCTGCGTCACCTACCTGTCGCTGTTTTTCAAACCCTCCGAAAGCGCTGCGCCCGTGTCCATGGGCGTGACCGCGATCCTCAGCACCGCCGTCCTGCTCAACAACGTCACCTCACAACTGCCGTCGGTCAGCTACACCGTCGCACTGGAGTGGGGCTACTACGCCTTCATCCTGCTGGCCGCGTGTTGCGTGCTGATCGCTATGGTGCGCAAGGGTTTGGCGAACGTCAGGCGCGACGACGCGGAACGCGCACTCGCGAACAGCGCCCGCATCGGCTATCCCGTGTACGTCCTCGGCATCGTGTGCGTCTACCTGGCGTCCTTCGCCTGACGCCAGACGAGTGATGCGTAAGGCGGTCAGTGGGTTGTGCCAGACGGCGCGTCAGCCGGGAGTAGCGCTCGGTTCGCGGCATGAGCGGGCGGGTTGCCGTTGCGAAAACCGTTGGTGAACCGACTTGCTCCGCTGATGTACTGATGTGCCACCGTGAGTCTGCCGCGCGACGGAGGTAGTGGTTGTGACGGGTTATGACGCGCTTGCCGAGGTGTACGAGTGGCTCATCTCCGATGTGAAGCTGACTCCGGCCGAGTTCGCTGCGTCGTTCGATGACGTCCTCAGTCTCCTGCCGCCCAACGCTCACGTCCTCGATTGTTCGTGCGGAACCGGGCAGTTGGCGGTTGGCCTCGCTGGTCTTGGTATGCAGGTTGTCGCAACTGACGCCAGCGAAGCGATGGTTCGTCGGACTGCGGAGTTGTCCGGGGAGTTCGGGGCATCGGTCCGGACAGTGCGGGCGGACTGGGAAGAGTTGCCCGACCATTTCGATGACGCCACCTTCGACATGGTGTTCTGCGTCGGCAACTCGCTGCACCATGCCGTGGGCGCGAGAGGCAGGGGTGCTGCTCTGGAGTCGATGTCACGGCTTCTGCGCCGTGGCGGGCGCTTGGTGCTCACTTCCCGCACGTGGGAACTCGTGAGGGCCAGAGGTTCCCGACTGGACATCAGTGACCGACTCGTCCGCCGGAACGGTCGTGATGCCGTCGTGGTCTACCGCTGGGAGATCGCACCGCTGTGGGAGGAGGAGCACCACATCGAGATTGCGGTCGCGCAAGTTGATGCGGCTGGGCCGGTTCTCGTCCGCTCGGAACTGCTGTCGTGCTGGCCCTACCGATACGACGAGCTCGAAGTGGAGTTGCACCGGGTCGGACTGCGGACGGAGATGAGCACGTTCAACCCTGAGGCCGAGAACTACATGGTGGTGGCGAGCAAGGTGTAGACAACGGGCTCGACACCGTTACAACGTTCCTTGATGAGGCCCTAGGCCAGGAGTTTGCGGATGATGTCGGTGGCGGTGTCGATGTCCGGTGGCGCGCCGGCGATCACGTCGGAGTAGCAGAACGACTCGGCGAGCCGGACCACGGCGTAGGCCAGCTTGGTCGCCGGGATGTCGGGCGGGTCGTCGCCGCGTTCGGCGCGGATGAGGTCGGCCAGGCCGGTCACCAGGCGGTGTTGCACCACGCCCTGCTGGGAGGTGAGCACCCGCAGCGCCGTCTCGGGGTCGCGTTCGAGCAGGGCGCGCAGGGCCGGTGAGGTGACGGTGTCGCGCATCGCCTGGTCGAGCACGGCGCTCACCCTGGCCAGGCCGCGTTCGGGGCTGGCGTGCCACAGGCGTGACCACGCCCGTTGCGTGATGGCCCACAGCACCTCGCCCAGGACGCGGTCGCGGTCGCCGTAGCGGCGGTAGAGGGTGGCACGGCCGATGCCGGCCGTCGTGGCGAGGTCGCCCATGTCGATGCGGCTCTCGCGGAGGAACTGCCGGAGCGCGAGGGCGATGACCGGGTCCACCTCGGGCTCGGTGGTCAGGTTCACGTTGGCCGCGGCGTGAGACAGCATGTATAAAGTGTCTCACTGAGACAAACAGACGGAATGTCTCACCGGGACGACGAGGAGGCCGCGATGCGGCGAGTCTGGGCGATGCTGCCGTTCGTCCTGGTCGGGGCCGCGTTGGTGCTGGCGCCGGCGACCGCGGGGCTCGCCTGGCCGAACCTCGTGGTGCAGGGCGTGCTGTTCACCCTGCTGGCGGCCGTCCCCGGACACCTCACGCGGCACGTGTCGTACGTCGACGTGGCCTGGCCGTGGGGACTGGTCGGCATCGGCGTGGTCACCCTGGTCACGGCCGACGGGCCCGGTGCGGTGGCCGTCGCGGTCCCCTACCTCGCCATGGGAGCGCGGATGGGGCTGTGGAGCCTGGTGATGACGGTGAAGCACGGCTGGTGGACGCCCGGCTCCCCCAAGGCCGAGCTCCCCCGGTACCGGTACCAGCGGCGGCGCTGGGAGCGGCAGGGGTTCCGCAGCGAGGCGATCTCCGTCCAGTACGAGATCTGGCTGCAGGGGCTGGCGAACGCGTCGGTGCTCGCCGTTCCCGCGTTCCTCGTCGCCGCCGACCAGCCGCGGCTGTCGGTCTGGGCCGCGTGCGCGCTGGCCCTGTGGGCCGCCTCCTTCGTGCTGGAGTCCGTGGCGGACGGTCAGAAACGGCGGTTCGCCGCACGTGGCGAGCGCGGCACCTGTGACCGGGGGCTGTGGCGCTACAGCAGGCACCCCAACTACTTCTTCCAGTGGATGCAGTGGAACGCCCTGGTCCTGTTCGCGCTGCCCACGCTGCCCGCGCGGTTCCACGACACGTCACCGGTCGTGTGGGCGCTGCTGGTGCTGGGCCTGTTCCTCGTCTCCTGGACGTTGTACGTCACGCTGACCAAGCACACCGGCGCCCGCCCCGCCGAGTACCACAGCGTGCGCAAACGCCCTGACTACGCGCTCTACCAGGCCACCACCAACATGTTCTTCCCCGGCCCGGTCAAGACCCCGCAGGACGAGGTGGCCGGTCGGCCCGGCGGCTCTACGACCGTAGGATGACTCACAAACACCGGAAGGATGAGGTGTTGCGGACCGGCATCGGCCACAGTAGAAGGGTGTATCCGCCGTCTACGTAGGGCTGACTGGTTGTGACGACTCCCCCTTCCAGGGTCCTGGTGGGCAGGCGCTGGCTCGTGCTGGCGATCTTGTGCGCCAGCCTGCTGCTGGTGTCCGTGGACGCCACCGTGCTGCACATGGCCTTGCCCGCGCTGGCGGAGGACCTGCGGCCGACCGCCAGCGGCCAGCTGTGGATCATCGCGGTGTACTCGCTGGTCGCGGCGCCGTTGCTGCTCGCGTTCGGCACGTTGGGCGACCGCTACGGCCGGCGCCGGGTCCTGGTGCTCGGCTATGTCGTGTTCGGGCTGGCCTCGCTCGCCTGTGCGTTGGCGCCCAACGTCGCCGTGCTGATCGCCGCGCGGGCCGCACTCGGCGTCGGTGGCGCGATGATCATGCCGGCGACGCTGTCGTTGCTGCGCCAGGCCTTTCCCGACCGCGCCGAACGCCAGACGGCCATCGGCATCTGGAGCGGGGTGGCCGGCTCGGGGGCGGTGCTCGGGCCGTTGCTCGGCGGCTTCCTGGTGGAGACGTTCTCCTGGCACGCCGCGTTCCTGATCAACGTGCCGGTGATGGTCGTGGCGATTCCGCTGACCTACTGGCTGATCCCGGAGTCCGCGGACCCGCCGGACGGGCCGTGGGACGTGCTCAGCGCGGCGCTGGCCGCGGTCGGCGTCATCGGGATCGCCTTCGCGGTCAAGCAGACCCCGCACGGCGGCACGATGTTCGTGCTCGGCCCGGTCGCCGGGCTGCTCGGCTGCCTGTTGCTGGTCGCGTTCGTGCGGCGGCAGCGGAAGCTCGCCGTCCCGCTGCTGGACGTGACGTTGTTCCGGGACCGCGCGTTCAGCGTCGCGGTCGGCAGTGTCCTGCTGGTCCTGACCTCGTTGGTCGGCCTGGGACTGCTGTTCGCCCAGTACCTGCAGCTCGTGCTCGCGTTGCAACCGATGCCTGCCGCGTTGCGGCTGATGTTCGTCATGGGCTCGGCGGTCATCGGCAGCGTCGTGGCCGGGCCGTTGTTGCAGCGGTTCGGGAACCGCCGGATGACGGTGGCCGGTTTCGCCGTCAGCGCGGTGGCCCTGGCGGTCTGCGCCGCGGCCCTGACGACGACCGAGAACCTGTGGCTGCTCGGACCGGTGCTGGCCGCGACCGGGTTCGGTGTCTCGATCTCGCTCACCGCCGCCTCCGACGCCCTGCTCGCCGCAGCGCCGGCCGAGCAGGCGGGTGCGGCGGCCGCGGTCGAGGAGACCGCCTACGAGCTCGGCGCCGGTCTCGGCGTCACGGTTCTCGGCAGCATCGCCACCCTGGTCTACACGGCCGCACTTCCCAGCACGGCGGCACAGGCCCGTGACGGCCTCACCGAAGCCACCGCCGCTGCCTCGGCGCTACCGCCCGAAGCGGGCTCCCAACTGCTCGACCTGGCTCGCGACGCGTTCGTGACCGGACTGCGGGCCGCGCTGGTCGTCGGCGCCGTCCTGTTCGTCCTCGCCACGATCGCCGCGGCCCGCGCCCTGCCCAAGAACGAAGGAACCACACGATGACCGACCTCAGGACCACCACGACACCCCCGGCCCAGCCGGACGTCCGCGGCGGCTGGCGCACACCCGACCGCCTGTACCGGCTGATCAGCAGCCCGGTGCTGCGCATGATCCTCGGCTGGGACCTGCCCCGCCACGACCTGCGCGTGGTCAGCCGCCGCCCCGGTTCCGTCTGCCTGGAGGTCGGCAGCGGGGGCGGCTTCTACACCTCGGCCCTCAAGACCCACCTGGGCAGCGGGAACGACCTGATCGCCCTCGACCCGTCGCCGTCCGCCATGCAAGCGTTGCAGCACCAGCTGGACGGCGTGCCGGGTGCGCGAGTGTCCTATGTGGCCGGTGACGGGTGCAAGCTCCCGTTGGCCGACGACCAGGCCGACACCCTGTTCTACGGCTACAGCCTCGAGGAGATGCCCGACCCGCTGGCCGCCGTTCGCGAGGCACACCGGGTGCTCCGGCCAGGCGGGGAGCTCGTCCTGTTCCTCTGGCGTCCCGTGTTCACCCGGCACCGCCGCCGCCCGGTCGTCGCGCTGCTGGACGAGCTGTTCGAACGCCGTCGCTCCTCGGCCGGGCCGCAGAACATCCGGCTGGTCTACCGGAAGTCCTGACCGCGGGCGTCAGACCGACAGGTTCTCGAGCCTGCGCGCGAGTGCGCTGGTGCAGCCGCAGTTCGCGTTGAACTTCCTCGCCGACAACGAGCTGCTCGCGGGCGAACCGGCAGTGGTGACGGAGGCGTTGGCGTGATCGGCGTCTGACCCGGAGTTTCGGATACCTACTGTACCGTCCGGACGGTACAGTAGGCTCATGACCAACGCTCGCGATCACATACTCGATGCCGCCGAACGGCTGCTGATCCAGGGCAAAGTGCCGCCGCCGCTGCAGGCGGTGGCTGACGAAGCCGGTGTGTCGAAGGGCGGCGTCCTCTACCACTTCACCACCCAGACGCTGCTGCACGGCGTCATCGAACGTGCCGTCAGGATGGCGGACGAGCGGCTGACCGCAGCCGCGGAGTCCGGTTCGATGGCCGCGGAATGGCTTCGGTTGTCGATGCCGGACGAACACGAACGCCGGCTGTACCGGGCGATGCTGTCCATGTTGCGGGTCAGCGCGATGGGCGACCTGGACCTCCCCCGAGGAGTCGACGAGGCCGTGCACCGCTGGGAACGGATGCTGGAAGAGGAGTTGGCTGACGCAGCACGGGCTCAGGTGGTCCGCCTGGTCGGCGACGGGCTGTTCCTCAACGCACTGACCGGGCACCCGCCCTCCGCTGCGGCCGTGGAGCAGCTCATCCGCCACCTCGGACTGGCTGCCGGCTCCGGATGAGCGCCGTCCTGCTGACCGGCATCGCGGGTCTGGCGCTGCTGGACGCGCTGAATCCCGCGACGATCGCCGGAGTGGCGCTGTTGCTGCTCTCGCCACTGCGCCGACCGGTGACCGCAGCGGCCCTGTTCGCACTCGGCGCCTTCACGGCGGTGCTCGGGTTGGGCATCGCGCTCTTCTTCGGAGCTGACGTCGCGGCCGGCGCGATCGACGATGCGATGACCTGGCTGAGACGGGCGGCGCTGTTGCTGGGCGCCGTCACGCTCGCGACCGCGGGCGTACGTCGTTTCCGAGCTCGCACACGCGCCGCTGTCGTGCTGCCCGGGTGGGTCTCCATCCGGACCGCCGTTCCACTGGGAGTTCTGCTGACCGGCGCTGACCTGCCGAACGCGTTCCCCTACTTCCTCGCCGTCGAACGCCTCATCAGCGCCGGAGTTCCCGCAGGGCAGGCAGTGCTGGTCCTCGCCGGGTACGCCGTGATCTACTGCCTGCCCTGCATCGTGCTGGTGGTGGCCGGAGCCGCCCTGAGGGACCGGGTGCGCCCCCGGCTGGACCGCCTGTACGCCAGGCTCGGTGCCGAGAAGGCGCTACCGGCCAACTCGGCCATCGCCCTGCTGTTGCTCGTCCTCGCGGCCGGGATCGCCGTACTCGCGTTCCTCTGGTGAAAACGTGAGGGGCAGTGTCCACATCAGACGCCGCGACCACACCCGACGACGTTCTCCGGTCGTGTTCACACGGCAGTGGCGCTCGTGAGACCCGAGAACCCGGCGGGTCGGCCCGTTCCGCCGGGGCGAGGCGCGGCCACGGTTGAAGCACGTGCTGGTCGGCAGGCCTGTGCACGAGACGGACTCGGCGTGCGCGGCGGTCCACCCCACCACGTGCAGAACAGGACCACTGCGGTGCTGGGCAGAACCTGCACCGCCGTGTAGTCACGGGCTGAAGACCGCCAGGTCCATGATCACCAGCGGGTCGGTGTACTCGTGCAGCACGACGAAGAGCACGGTGCCCGTCAACGCCGCGGGCCACCAGACGCGCGTCCAGGACGACAACACCTGGAGCAGCCATCCGCGGCACAGGTACTCCTCCGCCGCGGCCTGGAACGGAACGACCAGAACGGTGACGACGGCCAACGTGGCGAAGGTGGCCCACCCCGGCCAGAGCGCCACGTTCCACCGCTCCCCGCCGACCGCTGCCGCCACGACCACCAGGCCGGCGGCCGCCAACGACCACCCGCCGCACTCGGCCAGCCAACGCCACCGCACCCGACCCTCGACGCTGTTCACCGAACCAGGCCGTTGCCGCCCGGCCCAGCGCACGGTGAGCAGCACCGCGGGCAGGAGCACAGCGACCACGGCGAAGGAGAGGCCGAGCGACCGGCTCGGTCTGGCCGGGTGGCCGGGCTTCGTGGCCGGGCGGTCGGCGCGGTGTGGACACTCGGCCGTCCGCTGCCGTGTGCAGAGGCTTTGGACGACCGAGTTGCCGCTCCCCGCACCCGCTCGTCGTCAGGGAATCGTCACACCGAAGTCGCGGTTGGCGGTGGCGAAGTCCTGGAAGCCCAGCCGGGCACCACCCGCACGGGTCACCGTGCCGTTCGCGACGACTCCGCCTGACGCACTGGAGTACACCGAACCGCCGCTGTCACCACCACGTGCGGCGGTCTGTCCCTGCACCTGCTCGGCCTCGACCAGGTCCTCGCGGTCCTGCCAGAAGAAGATGACCTTCAGGTTGCACACCGGGGCACCGGTCGCGGCGGCGCTGGTGACGCCGGACTGGCACAGGTACTGGCCGACGAACACGTGACCCCACCCGACCACGTTGGCCCCGGTGTTGCTGTCACCACCGCCGGTGTACATCCGGTTCTCGCTGTTGGCGGGGATCAGGCCGATGTCGTGGTCGTCGTGGCCGGCGCTCACGTTGCCGATGAACTCGCCCTTGCCGTCGGCGATGCGGTGACCGACCTGGCCGCAGTGCTCGGCGGTGAGCAGGTAGCGCCGGTTGGCCGCGTCCCGCACACCGAACCCGGAGGTGCACAGGGTGTTCGCGGTCTGGTTCCAGGTGCGCGCGCCACCCCACCACGGCGCGGAATCGTCCTGTCGCGACACTTCGCGCATCGGCTCCTCGTAGCGGATGCTCAGCGGGACGTCCACTCGGCCGGCCAGGGTGCTCAACGACGTGCTCGCCCGGACACCGGCGGCGGGGTGGGCGGCGAGCACGAGGCCGCTGCCGTCGCCCGGACTCTTGACACCGTGGAAACCGCTGTCCGGGTTGGCGTCCAACCAGGTTCGCACCTCCGCGGCCGCGTCGGCGAGCTCGGCCTGCGTGTACGCGGCGGTGGCCACCTTCACCGGCACCCGGCGCGACTGACGGCCGACGACAGCCTCGACCGGCTTCGGCACGGCGCCCTTCCACCACACGGTCAAGTCCCGCTCGCCCAGCACGATGCCGGCGTAGCCGGGGTCGGAAGTCCTCCCCACCTCCGCGTAGATCGCTTCCGCCGCCTCCACCAGCGGGCGCTGAGCACGGGAGCGGTCCACCGCCGCGTCCGCGTGGGCTCCAGGCCCGGTGGGTGTGGTGACGAGGGCAGCGGCGCACAGGACGGCAGCGGCCAGGGACGTTGTTCGCTTGGTCGATTTCACGGTGTCTCTCCTGCAGGGTCGGAGTCCGTTGTCAACGTTGTCATCGACTTATGAGAGCGCTCACACTTTGTCGAGGTGAACCGGTGGTTCAGACCATGCCGACTTGGCGTCAGGGCGTCAACCGCGCATCCGACCAGTGGGAGCACTGCCGAACGGAGCATCCCGGTCACAGTCCTGAGAGGACTGGGCTGAGCGGACTGGACTGAGAGCGTCGGCCGGGACCGGCCTCAGCCGAGGGGCAGACCGCGGAGCTGCCGGCGCGAGGCGATCTCCTGGTTCGCGGCGCCGCCGGCGGCGAGCCGCTCAAGCGGCCAGCCGGGTGCCGCGGCGCCAGACGGCGCGGGTGTTGAGGGTGTCGGAGATCGTGACGGTGGGGTCGCCGTCGACGAGGAGGAGGTCTGCACGCAGACCTTCGGCGACACGGCCGCGGTCGTCGAGGCCGAAGCGACGGGCAGTGGTGGCGGTGGCCGCGCGCAGGGCCTGGACAGGGGTGAGGCCTGCCCGGGTCAGGTACTGCAGCTCGTGGTGGACGCTGGCGCCGTGGGCGAGTCCGCCCAGGAAAGGCAGCGGTAGGGAGGCGTCGGTGCCGACCAGGAGGTCGACCCCGGCGTCATCGAGGGCTTTGACGCTGGCGAGGACGTCCTCGATCCGGCCCTGTGGGTAGTGGCCGAAGCTGGAGCGCAGGGCTTCCTCCCATTCGGCGTCCAGGCGGGAGGCGACGCGCGGGTCGTCGGCGAGGTCGTCACCCGTGATACCCATCATGGAGGCGTTCAGGACGACGCAGGGGGCGACGAACATCCCGGCGTCCCTCATCAGGCCGATGATCTCGTCGGTGTGGGGCTGGTCCATGAACAGGTGGACCAGGCCGTCGACACCGGCCTCGACGGCCATGCGGGTGGCGTCCACGGTCAGGGCGTGGGCGACGGTGAGCATGCCGTGCTTCTTGGCTTCGGCCACCCCGGCGTTCAAGGTGGCCTGGTCGAGCATGGGCAAGCCGGGGTGTCCTTCGACGCTGCCGTCGTCGACCATGAACTTGATGTAGTCGGAGCCGCGTTCGATCAGCTGCGGGATGAACGCGACGGCTTCTTCCGGGGTGGTGGAGAACGGCATGAGCGGAGGCGGTCCGACCGGCCGCGCGCCCGCGGGCGGGCCGGGCCGGAAGCCTTCGGGGAACAGCTCGCTGGGGTGCCCGCCGGGAGGAGTGATGGCGAATCCGGACGAACGCACATCGGCGACGGTGTCGTCCTCGCTGATGTGAGCCCGGCTGCCCCTGGTGTTCGTGCCCTGCATCTCCAGCTCGGTCGTCACACCGAATCGCAGCGCCAGCGCCAACGCGTCCTTGCCGGTGTGCACGTGGGCGTCGATCAGGCCCGGCAGCAGCGTGGCGCCACTGCCGTCGACGACCTCGGCGCCTTGCGGAACAGCGCCGCCGACCTGGGCGATCCGAGTGCCGTCGAGGAGCACGGTGGTCTCCCCCAGCACCCTCTCACCGTCGAACACCCGGGCACCGGTGATGGCGGTCACGGTCATGGCCTACCTCAATCCCTCGCGTGGACAACTCCTCCAAATATATAGCAGAAGCTATGCATATAGCATGTGCATGGATATGCGCACTGATCGAAACTCTCTCTAGGATGACGGCATGAGTGGCTCGTCAACGCCTCCGGAGATCGACAAGGCTCTCTTCGACCAGGTCGGACCCGCCCTGTCGCGATTGCGGCGGCGCACAGGCGGACGTGGCGACCTGACCCGCAACTTGGTCCTGAACGTGGTTGCGGACGCACCCGGCGAGATAACGGTGGGCGCCATCGCCGCTGAGATGGGTGTCTCCCAGCCCGTCGTCAGCCGCACGATTGCCGCCTGCATCGCCGACGGGCTGCTGCGGAGAGCCGCTTCCCAGGCCGATGGCCGACGCACAGTCCTCGAGCTCACTCACACCGGCGAGAGCGAGCGTCAACGCTTCGCCTCCGAACAGCGTGTGGCCTTCGAACGCATCACCGCCACTTGGGATTCAGCCGAGCGCGTGCAGTTCGCCCAGTTCCTCATCCGCTACAGCCAGGACGCCAGCGCCTGGTCCGCCGAGCAGACCCGCCGCCGTGGCGACCGCCCGGGCTCGCGTCCGGAACCGACCTGATGCGCATCTCGACCGATCACACGCGGGTGCGGATCATCCAGACGCAACTGGCTCAGGCACAAGCAGCGAGTGCGGCCGTCACATCCGCGCGAAGGTGCAGCACCCGGTCCACCTGGGCGATCGCCAGCGGACGCAGCACCGGTTGGTGATCGGCCACGACCACCATTCGCGTTCCCGCGGAACAAGTGGACGAGTGAGCGTCGAGCAGCAGGCGAATCCCGGACGAGCCCATGAAGGTGATGCCCGACAGGTCGAGCACCACAGCGCCAGGCCGCTGGCCGACCTGGTCGCTGATGTGTTCACCCACCGTGCGCTCGTTGGACATGTCGATCTCACCGCTGACACAGATGACCGGTACGCCGCCATGCAGGTCAGTGGTGATGGAGACAGGTGAGGCGGTGGTGAGGAACTGAGCGTCCACGACGAGCTCTTCCTGTTTCCAGCGCCTGTGCCGCCCGGACTGTTGGTTCAATCCAAACAACGATCCACGGACGTGGCTCGGTCACTGGTTCCAGCATCACGGTAAGGCGCGCGCAGGACCGTCGCAAACATCAGGCACGACGTCTCCGCACACGCCGTGCACTCTGGGCGCCGACGGTCGGTCGGTGACCAGAGTGCACGCCTGCGGTACGTCGAGGCGCCGACCACGTGCCGGACGGGGAACCACCCGTTCTTCCGGCGCCAGGCCCGTCAGCTACCGGTGATCGAGCGGTCCGCGACCACGACAGGGGTGTTGCCGATGGGAAGCCCGGTGATGGTGAGGGAGTTGCCGTGCCGGGACACGGCGTTCGGCGGGATGCGGTGGACGGTGCCGGTGGTCAGGTCGACCAGACGGGGGTTGCTCATCTTCGCGTCGGCGAACGTCACCGTGACGGGCCTGGTGGCTCGGTCCTCGTTCGGCACGCGATCGGGTCGCGCGGCAACGTCGATCTCCTTGCCCGTGCTGTCGTAGCGGGGCTGCTGCGCGGGATCGCCGCCGAACCACAGTGCGACGGCCTGCTGGCCGGAGCCGTTCTTCTCGAACGCCCGCGCGGTGACGGTGCGGTCACCGTTGCCGGAGGTGGTGAAGTCGAAGCCCTGGATCGGCGACTTCGTCTTGATGTCGCCTGAGGCTTCCAGCCGGGTCACCGGCCGCAGAGTGTCGTCGAACAGGGCGGCCACGTTCTGCACGCCGTAGTACGACCGCTTCGTGTAGGTCGCCTTGAGGTCCGACGTCGCCGCGACGAGGCCCTTGGAGTTGATCTGGGGCGCGCTGCTCGGCGTCCACCGGTACCACAGGTCCACGGTGCCGAGGAGTTCCGTGCTGATGCCCACGCCGAGGTCGCCGATGATCCGGCGCAGGTTGTAGGAGTTCTGGCTGTACTCGGTGAAGGTGTCCTGCCCGAAGGCCCCGACCGAGCCCGCCGTGCTCGGCGCGCCGTTCTCCCCCTGCCGGATTTCGATCGCCGGCGAGTACTTGGCGAGCACCTGGCGCAGCGCGGCCATCGTGTTGTAGAGCACCGGGTTGTCCGGGTAGTTGCTGTACGGGTGGTAGGAGAACCCGTTCACCAGACCGATCCGGGCGGCCTGCTCGGCCGTGTCACCGTCCGCCTCGCCGTTGTCCTTGGCGGCCTTGAGAGCTGCCATGAACCTGTCGGCGAAGGCCACGTCGATGCCGTACTCCACTCCGAACAGCACCGCGTCCGGTTGCTGCTGCCGGATGGTCGTGGCCATGAGCTTGTAGTAGGCCGCGTAGTCGGCAGCGATGGTCGGCGGCGCGTCGGGGTGGTTGGGCTCGTTCCAGATCTCCCAATGCCGGACGCCGTAGTGCGGCCCGCGGTTCTGGTAGCGCACGCCACCGGGCTTGTACCGCTCCACCATGGCCTTGACCCAGTTCGCGTTGACCTCGAGTCCGGCACCGCTCGGCAGGGGCGCGCCGAGGTTCGCGCCGCCGGCGGGGATCCCCTTCTTCCCGTAGGCCCAGTTGCCGTACGACACCTGCAACCACGGTTGGACGCCTGCCTCGAGGAGGGTGTCCACGATCTCGTCGACCATCGTCCAGTTGTACCGGCCGTCGGCGTTCGCCTCGACGGCGTTCCACTCCGGCTGCACCCGGCACGTGGTCGTGCCCAGAGCGAGCAACTGGTCCCGGTACTCGGAGAACCGGGCGTACTTGCGGCCGGTGGTCTCACAGCCCGACAGCAACCGCGACGAGCCGATCTGCTGAGCGGTGCGGGGTGTCACCGTTCCGACGGGCCTCCAGCCATCGGGTGCGGGTGAGGCGAAGACGCGCACGTCGTCGATCCACGCGGTGCCGGCGGTCTCCCTGCTCACACCGATCCGGAGTTCGGTCAAGGGGCCCGCGCCGACGCGGAACGAGAGGTCCGCGGCGACCCGCCTGCCCTTGAGGAAGACGCTGTAACTGCGGGTGGTGGGGTGCGCGACGATCCGCAGGTCGAGCCACTGGCCGGCCTGGTAGGTGCCCAGTTCGACGCGCTTGGCGCCGTCGTAGGTGTACAGGCGGCCCGCGGCGTCCATCGCCACCGTCGCCGCAGCGCCCGCTGTCCCCCTTAGGTGCACGCCGATCACCGACGTGGTCTGGGCCGCGCGCAGTCGCAGGGCCGTCACGAGGGTCGACCTGGTGGCACCCAGAGAACGCGTGACCGCCATCGAGGCGGTCGTCGAGTCGTCCTGCAGCCGCAGGCTCCGTTCGAGCTCGGAGAGCTGCTGCACGGTGGCCGTTCCGCCCTCGGCCGAGACGCTCCACCCCGCTGGGGAGGAACCCACGTCGCCGGTGAACGCGTCGGTGATGTCAGCGGTGTCGGCGCCTTGCGCAGCGGCGTCGGCGAAAGCGGACGGTGGTGTCGTCACCGCCAACGCCGCGACCACGAGGGCCGTGGTGAGCCGTCGAGGACGGCGGCGCGGACGGCCGGCCGCGGTGGCGTCTGCTGGTCGTGGCACTGGATACCTCCTGGGGTGAAAGCGGGTGAACGACAGCGCCGGGCCGGCGTCGTCGAGCGCGACGCCTGTCCGTTGTGCGAGCAGGGTGAGTTGTGTGCGGTGTGTCAGCCGAGAACGGCTCCGGGGTTGAGCACGCCGTGCGGATCGAGTGCCTGCTTGACCGACCGGTGGACGGCCATGCCGACCTCACCGATCTCGCGGGCGAGCCAGTCGCGTTTGAGCCGCCCGATCCCGTGTTCACCGGTCACGGTCCCGCCGAGCGACAGCCCCAGCGCGAGGACCGAGTCGAACGCCTGGCGGGCCCTGTCCTCTTCGGAGGGGCCGGAGAACACGATCGTCGGGTGCATGTTGCCGTCACCGGCGTGCCCGACCACGGCGATCGTCAGCCCGACGTCCGCGGAGATCTCCTCGCAGCCGAGGATCAGCTCGGCGATTTTGGTGCGCGGCACGCACACGTCGTCGACGAGGAGCACACCGCGGGCTTCCAGCGCGGTGAGGACGACCCGGCGTGCTTCGAGCAGCATCGTGCCCTCGGCCTGGTCGTCGGTCGTGTGGGTGAAGAGCGCGTTCCGCTTCTCGCACAGGCGCTCCAGTGCCGCGATCTCGTCGCCGGCGCAGCGCCCGGCGTCCGACTGGCACAGCAGCAGCGCTTTCGTCCCGTCCCCCGCGCCGAGGTCGGTGCGCAGGTGGGCCTCGGCCGCCTCGATGGACACCGCGTCCATGATCTCCATCAGCGACGGCACCAGACCCGCACGGACCACCTCCGCGACGGCGTGGCCCGCGTCCTGCGCGGAGGCGAACGCGGCGACGAGCGTGGTGGGTGCAGGTGGGCGGGGACGCAACGCGAGCGTCGCCTCGGTGATGACCCCGAGGGTTCCCTCGCTGCCGACGAACAGGCTCGTCAGGTCGTACCCGGCCACGCCCTTCACGGTGCGCCTGCCGGTGCGCAGCAGCGCCCCGTCCGCGAGCACGACCTCCAGGCCCAGCACGGAGTCCGCGGTGACGCCGTACTTCACGCAGCACAGCCCGCCTGCGTTGGTCGCGAGGTTCCCGCCGATGGTGCACCAGTCGTAGCTGGACGGGTCGGGTGGGTAGAACAAGTCGTGCTCAGCGGCCCGGTCCCGCAGGTGTTTCGTGATGACACCCGGTTGCACCACGGCGATCCGGTCGTCCGGATCGACCTGCAGCACCCGGTCGAGCTTGGCCAGCGACAGCACGACGCAGCCGTCCACGGCGTTGGCGGCACCGGTCAGTCCGCTGCCCGCACCACGTGGCACCACAGGGACTCCGTGCTCCGCACAGGCGCGCACCACCGCCTGAACTCCAGCGGTGTCGAGAGGCAGGGCGACGGCGAGCGGACGCCCTGCCGGCACGAGCGGCATCATGTCGCGCGCATACGAGCCGGTGACGTCGGGATCGGTGAGGACGTTGCTGTGGCCGATCTCCGTGCGCAGTCGATCGAGCAGGCTGTCCATGGGGTTCCTCGGGATCGGGCGACGAGGCGGGCGGTGGCTGCGGGCCGCCGCACCGTCCGCCTCGTCGACGGGCTCAGGACACGGCCGCGGACGGCCTGGTGAACGCCCGGTAGGCCCGCAGGGTGGCCTCGTCGGGCGGGTAGGTGCCGCGCAGCGGAGCGCCGCCGGCGACCCGCTGCTGCAGGAACGCCTCCAGCTCTTCCTGCTCCCGCGCCGGGTTCGCGATCACCGCCACGAGGTGGCGAGGCACGCAGACCACGCCGTCGGCGTCGCCGAGCAGCACGTCACCGGGGTAGACCGCGACTCCCGCGCACCCGATCGGCAGTTGCATGTCCACGGCGTGGTGCAGGGCCAGGTTGGTCATCGCGGCCGGGCCGGTGGCGTAGACGGGCATCGGCAGTTCGTCGATGCCCGCGATGTCGCGCAACGTGCCGTCGGTGACGAACCCGGCGGCGTGGCGGGCAGCGAGGCGGGTGAGCAGGATGTGTCCCGCGGACGCCGCCCGGCCTTCGTTGCGGCTGTCGACCACCAGGACCTGGCCGGGGCCGACGGACTCGACGGCCAGCCGCTGGGGGTGGTCGTAGTCGTCGAACACGTCGAGCACGTCGATGTCCTCGCGTGCCGGGATGTAGCGGAGCGTGAAGGCCTCACCGACCATCCGCCTGGTGGGGCGGCCGTAGGTGCGCAGTCCGGCCAGGAAGGTGTTGCGCAGCCCCAGTTTGAACAGCTGGGTCGTCACGGTCGCGGTGCCCGCCTCCGCGAGCGCGCCGAGGTCGTCGGGGTCGAGCGGAGTGGTGGAGCTGTCAGTCATGGGCCGGCTTTCTGCTCTGTGGTGGGATGGCGGCGGAGTCGAGGGCCGGGTCGAGTCCGGCCGGACGGGCCTGTGCGGTGAGGCCGCCGTCGGTGGTGATGACCTGGCCGGTGACGTAGGAGGCGTCGGCTGAGCACAGGAACGCGACCACTCCGGCCACGTCCGCTCCGGTCCCGACGCGGCCGAGCGGTACCGGCTCGGCTCGGGCGCGTTGCTGTTCGGGCGTGAGCGCGTCGAACCGGTCGTTGGCGATCGGTCCTGGTGCTACGGCGTTGACGCGGATTCCCGCCGGGGCGAGGTCGACGGCGATCGCCCTGGTGGCGGCCTCGACCGCGCCTTTGCCCGCGTCGTAGGCGATGGTGCCGCGGTGGGCGCGGGTGGCGCCGATCGAGGAGATGTTCACGACGGCCGAACCGGGTCGCATGAGCCTGGCGGCCGCGGCCGTCGCGAGGAACACGCCGCGCACGTTGACCGCGAAGCTGCGCTCCCAGTCGTCCGGGTCGAGGTCGACGAGGCGTGCGCGTCCGACCATGGGCAGGGCGGCGTTGTTGACCAGGAAGTCCAGCCTGCCGAGCGTGGTGAACGCCCGTTCGAGGGCACGGTCGACGGCATCGGCGTCCGACACGTCCGCCGGGCAGGCGATCGCCTGCGCCCCGGCTTCGCGCAGGGCGGCGGCGGTGGCTTCGGCCTCGTCCGCGTCCGGGCCGTTGACCGCGACGGCGGCGCCTTCCTGTGCCATGCGCAGCGCGATGGCCCGGCCGATGTTGCGCGCGCCGCCGGTGACGAGGACGACCTTGCCGGAGAAGCGCTGGGTCATGACGTCACCTGCTGCCGGTCCACCACGGCGTCGGCGGTGGTGTGCCGCCAGGTGAGCGGACCCGCGCTGGCCGCGAGGAGGTCCGGGTCGAGCTCCATGCCCAGGCCGAGGCCTTCGGGCACCCGCAACCGCCCCTTGTCGTAGCTCACCGGGTGCCGCACCACGTCGCGGGTGTAGAGCAACGGGCCGACGGGGTCGCTGGGCAGCGTCGCGGCCGGCATGGCCATGGCGACGTGTGCCGCGGCGGCGGTGCCGATGGACAGCTCCTGGGTCGTACCGATCAGGCAGGACTTCTCCGCGGCCTCGGCGATGGCGAAGATCCGGCGGGCGGGGCTGATGCCGCCGATGGCGATGACGCTGACGTTGAACACGTCCACCGCGTCGGCCGCCACCAGGTCGAGTGCCCACCGGTTGCTGTAGACGTGTTCGCTGATCGGCACGTGCAACCGGTTGCGCGCGTACACCAGGCCACGCACGTCGTGGTTGGGCGCCGGTGCCTCGACCAGCCCGTAGCCGACGTCGGTGACGCGTTCGGCGAAGGCACACGCGGACTTGGCGTCGAGCAGGTTGGAGAAGTCCAAGGACTTGATCTTGAGCCGGTCACCGAAACGGTCCCGCGCCTCGCGCAGGAACCGCTCGTCCAGTGCGAGGTCGCGGCCCACGTAGACGCGGAAGAACTCGAAGCCCTCACCCAGCCTGCGCTCCACCATCGCCAGGTTGCGCTCGACGTCGGCGTCGTGCTGCTGCCGGAACACGGGGTAGGCGATCGGCACGGAGTCGCGCACCTGCCCGCCGAGCAGCTCGTGCAGCGGCAGGCCGAGCACCTTGGCCGCCAGGTCCCAGACGGCGATGTCCACCCCGCACTTGATCGCGCGGCTCTTGTCGTAGATGTAGCCCGCCTGCGGGAAGTTGGCTTCCAGCCTGCGTTCGACCTCCGTCGTCTGCAGCGGGTCCAGCCCGACGAGCAGGTCTTCGAGGGTGGCGGCCAGCTCGGGGATGTCGAAGTGGAACCGCGGCAGGTGCTGCAGGTCCGACATCTCCCCCAGCCCGACCAGGTCGGTGTCGGTGAGCAGCTCGACCACCACGTGCCCGCAGGTGATGCCGTTGTGCCGCGGGGTGTTGACGGTGGTCAGCCGAACCCCGGTGATGCGGGTCATGCCGTGCTCCTCTGGGATGCGGTCTCCAGGCCGGCCGCGGGAGCCGGGCCCGCCGCGGTGGACGAGGGATGTCCTGGCGCCATGGCCAGCAGTGATCGGGTGTAGTCGTGCTGCGGGTCCTGGTAGATCTGCTCGGCCGGGCCGGACTCGACCACCTGGCCTTCGCGCATCACCGCGATGTCGTGCGCGACGGACCGCACCACGGCCAGGTCGTGGGTGATGAACAGGTAGGCCATCCCGTGCTGCTGCTGGAGGTCGGCCAGCAGGTTGAGCACCTGCGCCTGCACCGACACGTCCAGCGCGCTGACCGCCTCGTCGCACACGATCAGCTTCGGCCGCAGGGCCAGTGCCCGCGCGATGGCGATCCGCTGCCGCTGGCCACCGGAGAACGCGGCCGGGTACCGGTCCAGCGCACCGGCGTCCAGGCCCACGTCGCGGAGCAGCCCGGCCAGTTCCGCCTCGGCCGTGTCCAGGCCGTGGACCTTCATCGGCTCGGCGAGCAGCTCGCGGACCCGCATCCGGGGGTCCAGGCTCGCGTACGGGTTCTGGAACACGACCTGGACTTCGCGTTGCAGTGTCCTCACCTGGTCGCGATCCGGCTTCGCGACGTCGATGCCGTCGTAGCTCACCACGCCCCGGTCCGGTTTCTCCAGACGCAGCAACATCTTCGTCAGACTGGTCTTGCCCGACCCCGACTCGCCCACCAGCGCCAGGGTCCGGCCGCGGGTGACCGACAGGCTCACGCCGCGGACCGCGTGCACGTGCCCGGTCACCCGGCGCAGCACGCCGCCTCGCACCGGATAGCTCAGCGACACGTCGTCGAACCGCGCCAGCACGTCACCACTGACCGCCGGTCCACTGTGGATCGTCGCGGTGGGTGGTTCGATGGTGGGGCGCTGCTCGACGAGCAGGCACGCCGCGCTGTGGCCCTGACCGAGGTCCACCCGCGGCGGGACGGTGGTGGAGCAGCGGTCGACGGCCACCGGGCACCGCGGCTGGAACGGGCATCCAGGCGGACGGTCACGGGGGTTCGGGGGCCGTCCACCGATGGCGGTGAGCCGCTGCCGCGCTGGTCCGTCCACCCGTGGTGTGGCGGCGAGCAGCGACTGGGTGTAGGGCATGCGCGGATCGCGCAGCACGCTCGCCGCGGTGCCGGTCTCGACCAGGCGCCCGGCGTACATCACCGCGACCCGGTCGGCGTGACCCGCGACGACACCGAGGTCGTGGGTGATCAGGACCAGTCCCATGTCGAGGTCGGAGCACAGCGACCCGAGCATTCCCATGATCTCGGCCTGCACCGCCACGTCGAGCGCCGTGGTGGGCTCGTCCGCGATCAGCAGGCGGGGCCGTGCGGCGATCGCCAGCGCGATCGCCGCACGCTGCCGCATGCCCCCGGACAACTCGTGCGCGTACTGCCCGAGCCGCCCCTTCGCGCCGGGCATCCGCGCGAGGTCGAGTGCTTCCACCGCGCGGCGCCGGGCGTGCTCGCGTGACATCGGTTCGTGGGCACGCACCGCGTCCGCGATCTGGGTGCCGATGGTGAGCAACGGGTTCAGCGCCGCGCTCGGGTCTTGGAACACCATCGCCACGGTGCTGCCCCGAACCCGCTGCCACGACCGTTCGCCGAGTCCGACGACCTCGGTGCCGTCGATGAGCACGGACCCCGTGGTGGTGCACGTCGGTGCCGTGGGGTTGAGGCCGAGCAGGCTGAGTGCGGTGACGGTCTTGCCCGACCCGGACTCGCCCACGACGGCGAGGGTTTCCCCGGCGTCGAGGTGGAGGTCCACGCCGTCGACGACCCGCACGGGGTCCTGCCCCGTCCGGCCGGCGAACGAGACCGTGAGATCGGTGACGCGCAACAAGCTCATGGGTGTCCTCATCGGTCGAGGTAGGCCTCGTCGAGGCGCCACTGGCCGTCGACGTTGAGCACGACGCCCTGCAGCGCGGTGCGGCGGATCAGGGGGGACTTGGCCTGGTGCAGGAAGGTCCAGTAGCGCTGGTCCAGGATGCGGCGCTGCGCGTCGCCGTAGGCCTTGCCGCGCACCGTCTTGTCGTCGGTGCTGCGGGCCAGCGAGAGCACGTCGTCCAAGGTCTTGTCGTTGAGGCCGGACCAGTTGTTCGAACCCTTGCTGGTGAAGTACGGGTCGAACACCAGGGAGGGGTCGAGTCGCGGCACGTCGACCACGAGCACCGCGGCGTCGAAGTCCTGCTTGCGCATGCGGTCGAGCTGCGTCTGCAGCTCCAGCACCTCGGACTTCACCGTGAAGCCCGCGTCGGAGAGCTGGGCCTGGAGCAGTTCGGCGATCGTCGGGTCCGGTGCGCGCCTGCGGGCCAGCACGGTGATCGACGTGGGTGTCGTGACGGCGGCTTTGGCGGCCTTCTGGTCGAACGACGGCGAGGTGATCGAGTCGTCGTGGTACCAGTCGCTCTTCGTGGCGAACGACGGCGCGAGGTCGAACTGGTCGGCCGCGGCGACCTTGCCGATGGCGGAGCGGTCCACTGCCGCGGTGAAGGCGGCGCGCATCTTCGGATCGTTGAACGGTGCGCGAGTCGTGTTGAGCGCCACGTAGTACGCCCGCCGCACACCGATGTCGTCCATGGTGACCTGCCTGTCGGAGGCGAGTTGGGCGAACTCCTCCGGCGGCAGGGCACGCACCAGCTGGACACCGCCGGTGGCGATCTCCGTGCGCAGCACCTTGGGTTCGGTGATGAACCGGACCACGACCTTCTCCAGCCTGGGCAGCTGGTTGCCGCTCGCGTCCTCGGCCCAGTAGGACGTGTTGCGGTTGGCCGTGAGCTGGACCTTGGAGCGCCACTGGTCGAACGTGAACGGCCCGGTGCCGACGGGGTTGCGGCCGTACTCGTCGCCCTTGGCCTTCAACGCGGCCGGCGAGACCATCATGCCGGGTTCGTGGGCGAGCTGGACCAGCAGCAGCGGGTCCGGGTCCTTGAGGTTGAAGCGGACGGTGGTGTCGTCGACGACCTGCACCGTGGCGACCTTGGCCAGTGCGCTGGTCTTGGTCGACTTCGTCGCCGGGTCGAGCACGCGGTTGATGTTCGCGGCGACCGCTTGGGCGTCGAACGGCGTGCCGTCGTGGAACTTCACCCCGGCGCGGAGCTTGAACGTCAGCGCGCGGGGTTCTGCCTCCCACTTCTCGGCGAGAGCCGGAACGAAGGCGCCGTCTCGGTTCTGGCGCAACAGCGTGTCGTAGAACAGGTTCAGCACGCTGCGGTCGGAGGAGATCTGGCTGGAGAACGCGGGGTCCAAAGTGGTCGGTTCGTTGTCGAAGCCGACGGAGACGGTGCCGCCGGTGCGGGGCGCGCCTCCCGTGCCGGAGGAAGCGGAGCTCCCGCACGCGACGGTGGAGCCGATCAGGACGGCGGCGAGACCGATGAGTGCGGCACGCCGGGATGTGCTGGGGTGGGACACGGCAGCGGATCCCTTCACGGGGCGGAGGAGCGAAGGTCAGCGGATCGGGGACAGCACCGGCCGGTGTGCGTCGAGCGCGTCGCGCAGGGCGTCGGCCAGCAGGTTGAAGGCGGCGATCGTCAGCAGGATCGCGAGGCCGGGGAACACGCTCAGCGCCCAGCTGGAGTCGAGGTGCGCGGTGCCGGAGGCCACCATGCCGCCCCACCCGGGCTGGGGTGGCTGCACGCCGAGCCCGAGGAAGCTCAGCGCCGCCTCGGCCATGATCGCGGTGGAGGCCTGGAGTGCGGCGAACACGAGGAGGGTGCCGGCCAGGTGCGGCAGCAGGTGGCGCACGAGGATGGTCGGCGTGCCGACACCGACGATCCTGGCGGCCGACACCCATTCGCGGGTGCGCAGGGACAGCACCTCGCCGCGCACCAGGCGGGCGAAGCGCGGCGTGGTCACGACGGCGATGGCGATCAGCGCGTTGCGCAGTCCCGGTCCGAGTGCCGCGACGACCGTCAGCGCGAGCACCAGCAGGGGGAAGGCGAGCAGGCCGTCGGTGACGCGCATGAGCACCGAGTCCACCCAGCCGCCCCGGTAGCCCGCGACCAGGCCGAGCGCGGTGCCCAGCACCAGCGCCAGGCCGACGGCGATGGTGGCGACCTCGACGGTCACCAGTGCGCCTGCGACGACGCGGACGAGGATGTCGCGGCCGAGCTCGTCGGTGCCCAGCGGGTGTGCGGCAGACGGCCCGGCCAGCAGCCGGTCGGTGTCGGTGTCGGCGACCGCGGCGTCGAGGAACGGTGCGGCGGCCGCGGCGAGCACGAGCAGCGTGAGCACGGGCAGGGCGAACCAGGCCCGCCGGTCACGGCGCAGGCTGCCGAGCACGGGCCGTTCGTGGGGCGGGGACTTCGTCGTCGTCGCCATGGTCGGGCTCCTAGTAGGTGATGCGCGGGTCGAGCCGCGCGTAGAGGAGGTCGGCGAGCAGGTTGACCAGCAGGACGAACACCACGACCACGAGCACCGCGCCCTGGACGACGGGGAGGTCCCGGCTGAAGATCGCGTTGACGATCAGCGTGCCCATGCCCGGCACGGTGAAGACCGCTTCGGTGACGACCGTGGCGCTCATCAGCGCACCGATCTGCAACGCGGCCACCGTGACCACCGGCACCACGGCGTTGCGCAGCGCGTAGACGGTGACGATCCGGCGCCGGGCCAGTCCCGAGGCGCGCGCGGTGCGGACGTAGTCCTCGCCGAGTGCGGCGAGCAGCGAGCCGCGGGTCTGCCGCATGATCACCGCGATGATCGTCGAGCCGATCGTGATCGCGGGCAGGACCATGTGCAGCAGGTTCTGCACCGGGTCCTCGGTGAACGGCACGTAGCCCGACGGCGGGAGGACCCGCAGCCACAGCCCGAACACGAGGATCAGCAGTGCCGCCAGGTAGAAGTGCGGCGTCGACAGGGCGAACACGCTGACCGTGGTCATCACCGCGTCGGTCTTGGTGCGGCTGCGGACGGCGGCGATGACGCCGGCCGGGAGTCCGATGAGGATGGTCAGCACGATCGCGATCAGGCCGAGTTCCACGGTGGCGGGCAGCCGGTCGGCGATGACGGAGCCGACTTCTTCGTTGGTGAGCCACGACCGGCCGAGGTCACCGGTCAGCGCACCTCCCGTCCAGTCCAGGAACTGCTGCCACACGGGGTCGTCCAGGCCGAGGTCGGCACGCAGCGCGGCCCGGTCCGCCTCGCTGGCCTCCTGCCCGAGGATCTCCGTGGTGGGATCGCCCGGCAGCAGTCGCAGCAGTGCGAACAGGATCATCGAGACGACGAGCAGCACGGGCACGAGCTGTGCCAGCCGGCGGATCAGGTAGGCCGTCATCGGGACGCCTCCCCCGTGGTGACGAGCGCGGAAGTGCGGCGCTGGGTGGGCAGGTCCCGCAGCCGGGCGGCGGGAACGAGGTCGTAGAGGTAGAGCGCGAGCGCGTCCGCCCCGTGCGCGACCGCCAGGTCCGTGACGGCCCCCAGCACCGCGCTGGTCGGGGTGGCGGAGTGGAAGAGGCTCCAGCCGACGGTCAGGTGGGTCGCGACCGCGGCGGCCGCCTCGAGTTCCCGTTGCAGGGCGTCGAAGTCGCCGGACAGATCGGTGACGGTGAGCCCGGCACCGGTGGCCGCGAGGTCAGCGAGCCCTCCCGCGGTCTTGCCGGTGCAGCCGTGGGGATCGGCGGTGGCGCGCACGGAGACCGGTGTGCTCCCGGCCGCGTCGACGGCCGCGGCCACCAGCTCGGAGCTGACCCCTGACCGGACCGACAGCACCGCTTGGTGGAGCTGCCGGCCGAGCGCGGAGTCGATGTCCTCGGCCAGGTCGGACGCGGGCGGGCGCGGTTCGCTCAGCTGAGCTCTCACCGCGGTGGTGACCCGGCCGGTGAGCTCGTCCGGGTCGACGCCGGAGGCGCTGAACCGGACGCGGCACGCCGAGCACACGCACAGCGACAGCAACCACTGGTCGGCCGGGCGCAGTGCGGTGCCCACCTTCTCGTGCGCACCCTGGTGCGCCCAACCCAGGTACCCGAACGCCTCCAGTTCCAGCCTGGACACACCGGTGGTGCGCGCCGCGCCCGCCACCAGCGCGCGGGCGAACGCGACGACTTCCGGTCGTGCCGGGCACAACGCGTGCCGGTAGCGGTGACCGAAGGCGTTGCGCAGGGCCAGATCGGGCCGATCGGTGGCGATCGCCGACTGGTGCAGCCCGACGAGCCAGCCGGACGCGTCGAGTCCGGCCGACCGCAACGCCTCGACCACGGTCGTGGAGGTGTCCTCCACAACGGCCTGGCCGAGCAGGTCGGGGTTGTCGTCGTGGAAGAAGCGGCCCGCGTCGAGGTGGGTGACGGCACCGGGATCGCTGGTGGTGAGCAACCAACGACCGCTGTGGTAGGCCAGCGCGAGCACGACCCCGTCCGCGCCCGTGGCCGCGATCCGCTCGGCTTGCCCCGCCGGATCGGCCCGGAAGGAGACCGGGTGCGCGAACAGGTCAACCTTCATGGCCCGCGTCCGGCAAGGTCTCCGACAGCGTCCTGGCTGCTTTCTCGATGTGTTCGCGAGCCAGCCGCTCGGCCAGGTCCGCGTCTCCCTGTTCCACGGCGGCGAGGATCGCGGCGTGCTCGGCCGCCTCCTGTTCGAAGGTCGCGCGCAGCCGCCAGCCGGTGGTGGCCGCGAAGGCGGTGAGGTCCTGCAACCGGTCGAGGAAGTCGCACAGGAAGCCGTTGTCCGACGCCGTGTACAGCACGCGGTGGAAGGCCCGGTTCGCGATGCCCATCCCCGTTCGGTCACCGCGGGAGGCGCACTCGGCGGCCGTCTGCAGCGCGGTGTGCGCGGCGGCGTGCTCGGTGGCGCCGAGCCGTTGCACGGCCAGGCGAACCGCGGAGGGTTCAGTGCTCGCCCGCGCGGCGTACAGCTTTCCCACGTAGTCCGCGTCCAGTTCGCGCACCCGCACTCCCTGGAACGACACCACCTCGACCAGGCCGGTGGACCGCAGTTGCTTCAGCGCTTCGCGGACCGGTGTCTTCGAGACACCCAACATGTCCGCCAGCTCCCGCTCGACCAACGGCTGCCCCGGCTGGAGCACACCGTCGAGGATCGCGCGGCGCAACGCCTCGCACACCACGTCGGCGCGGGAGGCAGGCGTCTGGGCAGGCGGCAGGAACGCGGCCAACGCTGCTCCGTTGAGCGGCTCGCGCGTCGGGCTTATGGTTCGCGTCACATCGCGGGGTGGCATACCGGTATGTTGGTATACCAAGATACCAAACGCAAGTGTCGGTGCCGGAAATTCTCGAAGTCGCCGACCCGGACACCACGGTGAGGTCTCATGCGCACCACATCCACGGCCGAACGCGTCTCCGACGTGACCGCGGCCGCCCTCTCGGCGTTTCCCTCCCTGGCCGCGTCGTCACCAGACCATCGCGCCGACCTGCTGCGCCGCCTCGCTCAGGTGGTGGAGGAGCACCGCGCCGAGCTCGTCTCGGTGGCGGACGGGGAAACCCACATCGGTGCGGCCCGTCTCCACGCCGAAGTGGACCGCACCCGGTTCCAACTGGCCGCCTTCGCCGACGTCATCACCGACGGCGCCTATCTCGACGTGGTCGTCGACCGGCCGGTCGACGGTCCTCCGCCCGCGGGCCGGCCCGACCTCCGCAGGATGCTCACCCCGCTCGGACCGGTGGCCGTGTTCGCCGCGTCGAACTTCCCGTTCGCGTTCTCCGTGCTCGGTGGCGACACCGCCAGTGCCCTGGCAGCGGGATGCCCGGTGGTGGTCAAGGCCCACGAGGGACATCCGGAGCTGTCAGCGCTGACCTGCGCGCTGGCCGCGGACGTGCTGCCCGACGGCGTGCTGTCGCTGGTGACCGGCCGGGACGCAGGCCGCGCACTGGTGGTGGACCCGAACATCACCGCGGTCGGGTTCACCGGCTCCGGCGCGGGCGGGCGCGCGTTGTTCGACCTGGCCACCGGCAGGCCGGACCCGATCCCGTTCTACGGCGAACTGGGTTCGGTCAACCCGGTCGTGGTCACACCCGCGGCCGTGGCGGCGCGCGGCGAGGAGGTGGCGAAGGCGTTCGTGGCGTCGTTCACCCTCGGCTCGGGCCAGCTGTGCACGAAACCCGGTCTCCTCTTCCTCCCGGCGGGACACGGCCTGGACGAGGTGCTGCGGCGGGCTGTCACACAGGTCGCGCCCAGTCAGCTGCTCGGACCCTGGATCAGGGACGGTTACCTGGCCGCGGTCCGTGCGCTGGCCCGGCGACGTGGTGTCCGCGAGATCGTGCCGTTGCCCGAGCAGACGCAGGACGCGGTCTCGCCGAGCCTGTTCGGAACGTCCGCCGCCACTTTGGGGGAAGAACTGGTCGCGGAGTGCTTCGGCCCGTCCGCCCTGGTCGTCGAGTACAACTCCGCCGATGACCTGCTGGCCGCCCTCGCGGCGGTTCCCCCGAGTCTGGCCGCAGCCGTGCACGGCGAGGCCGGCGACGACCTGGCGGCCACCGTGCTCGGCGCCGTGCGGACGGGCCGGGTGGTCTGGAACGGCTGGCCCACGGGCGTGGCGGTCACCGCCGCCATGCACCACGGAGGGCCGTGGCCCGCGACCACCGCACCCCTGCACACCAGCGTCGGCGCGTCCGCCATCGACCGGTGGCTGCGCCCGGTGGCCTACCAGGACATGCCGGACGAGCTGCTTCCGCCGCCCCTGCGCCGTGACAACCCGTGGCACTTGCCGCGCCGGGTGGACGGTGAGTGGACCCGGCGGCCGGCATGACACCGCCGAGCTGCCCGGTGACCGCGCCAAGCCCGCCGCCGGTGGCAGCGACCACGCCGCGATCACCCTCTCGCCGAGGACCTCCGACCGGCGGTCTTGCGGCCGGCGGTCTTGCGGCCGGGGGTGCTGGCACCCAGTACCACCTGGCACTTCTCCCGGCGGGTCCGCGGGGCGCCGCTGTCGTTCGACAGGACCATCTCGAGCGCGAGCCGGCCCAGCCTCTCGAGGTCCACCCGCACGGTCGTCAACCGGGGCGACATGTCCCGCAGCGTCGAGATGTCGCCGAACCCCGCGACCGACAGGTGGCGGGGCACGTCGAGCCCCCGCGAACGGACGGCCGCGATCGCTCCGAGCGCCATGACGTCGTTGACGGCGAACACGCAGTCGATCCCGTCGAGCTGCTCCAGGACCCGCTCCATCGCCTGGAAGCCGCCGTCCCTGCTGAACTCGCCGTTGACGATCCGCTCCCTGTCGAGCTCGACGCCGGCCTCGGCCAGTCCCGTCCGGAAGCCGTCGAGGCGGTCCTTGGCGCTGAGCAGGTCACGGGGTCCGGCGAGCACGGCGAAGTCGCGATAACCCAGATCGGCGAGGTCCGCCGCCAGCGCACGGGCGCCCTGCCTGTTCTCCACGACCACGGTGTCCACCGGCAGCTTGCGCTGACTCACCACCGCGACCCTGCCGCCCTGCGCCTCGAAGCGGTCGACCTCGACCTTGAGGCACTCGGTCTCGGCCCGGCTGCTGGTGCGGCTGCCCGCGAGGATGACCGCGCGGTTGCGCTGGCGGCGGAACCCCGCCACGTACTCGGCCTCGCGGCTGACCTGCCTGCGCGTGCTGGCGATCGAGACCATCAGGCCCTGCTCGTCGGCGGCCTTCATGACGCCGGAGGCGATGCCCGCGAAGTACGGGTCCGCGATGTCCGGGACGATCATCCCGACCACGTCGGCGTGGCCGCGCTTCATCGTCCGCGCGGCCGCGTTCGGAGAGTAGTCCAGCTCCTGCGCCGCCCGCAGCACCTTCTCGCGCAGTTCCGCGCCCACCGTCCGGGCGCTGCCGTTGATCGCCCGCGACGCGGTCGCCAGGGACACCCCCGCCACCCGTGCCACGTCGATCAGTGTCGCGTTTCCCTCCACGGCCGTCGATCCTACGGACCCCGCGACGAACCGGCCTGAGCACCCTGGACCGGCGGTGGCCCGAGGCCCCGCACCGCCCGGCACGGCGTCGACGGCGGGGCTCGGGAAAAGCTTTTCCGCACCATCAGCCTAACCTCGCTCGAACAGCGATTTCAAGACAGCAACCGGCTTCCAGGCGGAAGTGCCCGCATGAGTTCACCCGGAAGACTTGCACAGCAGCACAAGGACCCACCCTCCGAACGTCCCGGAGGGCATCGGTTACGATCCCGGCGCCATCGCGGGAAAAGCTTTTCCCGCGATGGCGACACCGGCGGACAGCGAGGCACGAAACTTCTCGCGACCAGCGTTTTCTCGACACCACAACGAGCTCGACCCTGCCAGTGCCCCGTTTGGACTCCTCCGAGTGGAGGGTTGCGGGAGCACCGACCATTCGACACACTCGCGCCGCACAGCCGAACTGGCGAGGACGCGAACCCCTGTCGGACCGAGGAAGGAAACACGTGAACTCTCTTCGCCTCTTACGGCTCGCCGTCGCGGTGAGCATCGGCTCCGCACCACTGGGGCTGCTCGCACTGAGCGGCACCGCGCACGCCGCTCCGACCACGTACTTCGTCAGTCCGTCCGGTTCGGACGGCAACACGGGGACGTCGTCAGCCCAGCCGTTCAAAACGATCCAGAAGGCTGCCGACTCGACGAACCCCGGCGACGTGGTGCAGTTGATGAACGGCACCTACCGGGAGACCGCGACCGGCCGCGACGTCGTGAACATCACCCGCTCCGGCAGCCCCGGAGCACCCATCACCTACGAGGCGTTCCCCGGTCACAAGCCGGTGCTCAACCCGGTCACCGGATGGCACGGCATCAGGATCACCGGCGCCTCCCACATCAGGATCCGCGGTCTCGAGGTGGCGGGTGACGCCGCGTCCATCAACCTCGACGAAGCCAGGAAGCAGGCCGGGCAGAAGAAGGCGGTCTTCAACACCAACTGCATCGGCGCCTACAAGGACGAGAAGTCCGGCAAGGCCTCACACCACCTGGAGATCACCGGCAACCACGTCCACCACTGCCCCGGCATCGGCATCTCGGCCATCGACGCCGACCACGTGACGATCGACCGCAACCGGGTGCACTCCACGTCCTGGTACACCGAGTACGCCACCAGCGGCATTTCGATCCTGCGCGCACTGGACGAGGGTCCCGGTGACCCGTCCCAGTACAAGATCCGCATCACCGGCAACGTGGTCCACGACAACGAGACCAAGGTCATCTGGACGCACATCGGCCGGCACTCGGACGGCAACGGCATCATCATCGACACCTTGAAGGACAAGGACAACTCCGATCCCGCGTACAAGGGACGGGTCCTCGTGGCGAACAACGTCTCCTTCGACAACGGCGGATCGGGCATCCACTCGTTCAAGTCGCAGCACGTCGACATCGTCAACAACACCGCGTACCTGAACTCGCGCAGCACGAACATGGAGCCCTACGCGAACATCTTCGCCGCGATGAGCGACGACGTGCGGATCCTGAACAACGTCTCCGTCGTGCGCGAGGGCAAGCCGGCCAACTCGACGCACCGCAACACCAACGTCACCTACGACCACAACGTCTACTTCGGCGGCAAGAAGCCGGAGGCGATGGGACCGAACGACATCATCGCCGACCCCAAGTTGGCCAAGCCGGGCACCGATCCCGCGACCGCGGACTTCCGCCCGCTCGCAGGGTCCCCCGCGATCGACTCCGGCACGGCGTTCGAACTGCCCGCACACGACGTCGCCGGCAAGCAGCGGAAAGCAGGACGCGCACTGGACCGCGGGGCCTTCGAGTTCTCGGTGGGCGGTGAGCCCGCGGCCCCGGTGACGGCGCCTGCCGTGGACAACGCGGTGGCAGCTCCGGCCGAAGCAGCGGGTACGCCGGACAACGCCTCCCCCGCACCGACGGAGACTGCGAAGACGACCGACGCCGCCGTCGGCACCGGCTCCGGCGGGCTCGCCAGCACCGGGGCCAGCGTGGTCGCGCTGGCCATCGGAGGCGCTGTCGTGCTGGCGGCGGGCGGCGTGACCTTCTGGCTGGCAAGGCGCAAGCGCGCCAACGGCTGATCAACCGCCCAACGGCAGACGCCGGCCCCGGCGGAGGAGAACAGCGCTCCTACTGGGCCGGCGGACGCCGTGGGCCCCTCTTCGAGGCCGTGCACCGCCACCACACCGCACTGGCCGGGCCCGGCGTCGCACTCGCCGTGCCCGGCACCAGCCTGAGTGATCTTGCCAGGAGAGCATCATGACCATCCACTGGCCGCGGGGCTTGTCACCCGAGGAAACCTCGCTCCACACCCGCAACGAACTGGTGGTCTCCACCGATGCCGAGGTCATCTGGAAGATGCTGGTCGACGCACGCTCCTGGCCCGACTGGTACCGCAACGCACGCGGGGTGGAACTCGACGACGCGGTGGTGCTCGGTCCTGGCACCCGGTTCCGCTGGACCACGTTCAACATCCGCGTCGACTGCATCGTGACCTTCTTCGACCCACAACGCGAGCTCGGCTGGACCGGGACCGCGTTCGGCACGCACGGCCACCACCGGTGGCTGCTCACACCGAGATCCGACGGAACGACGCACGTGGCCACGGAGGAGACCCAGCGAGGGTTCCTGCCCGCCGTCGCGGGCGCATGGCTGCGCCCGTGCCTGTTGCACTGGCACCAGCGATGGCTGGAAGGACTGGACTTGAGCGGATCGGTCCACCCCTGACGAAGGCGTTCGGCGGGTCAGCCGGGGATCACAGAGCCGTCGACGCATGACACCTGCGGGATGGCGGCAGTCAGGTCCACCGCCGCTCGCGCCACCGCCAAGCCGAGTCATCCAGAAACCGGCGCAAGGACATGGGTTTCCTGCCCAGCAACTGCTGGACGTCGTCGGTGATCGGCTGGTTCAAGCCGAACCTGGTGGCGGTGTAGACCGCGGCCATGAAACCGATGGTGTCCCAACCGACGCCGCGGCGGCGAAGCCGTGCGGCGAAGCGGATCGAGCTGGGACGGGTGTAGTGGACGCGCCGATCCAGCGCGGTGCTCAGCATTGCGGCGACCTCGTGCATGTCGAGCGTCTGCCCGCCGGTGAGGTGGTGAACGACGTCGCGGTGACGATCGGGATGTACCAGGGCGTCGAGCGCGACCGCGGAGGCGTCGCGGGCGTCGAGGAACGTTGTGCGCCCGTAACCCGCTGGGATGAACAGCTCGCCGCGCTCGACGATGTCGACGCCGTGGGTGGACACCACGCGGTGCAGGTTCTGCATGAAGAACGAGCAGCGCAGCACGGTCCAGCTCATGCCACTGGCTCGAATCGCCTGTTCGACTTTGAAATGAGGCAAGAAAGCAAGACGATCGGCACCGAACACGGAGATGTAGACCACGTGCCGGCAGCCGGCGCGTGCCGCGGCCTTCACGAACGGGATGATCCGCTCGCGAGCCGCCTTGTTGCCGGGTAGCGGGAACAGCAGGAACAGCGCGTCCACATCGGACAGTGCGGAGCTCCAGGTGCTGCGGTCGGCGAAGTCGAGGTGCACGTGGTCAGCGCGGTCAGGCAGGGGATGGCGACTTCCGATTCGCCGCGGCAGGTGGGAATGCCGCTCCTCCAGCAGGGCGATGAGCTCGCTGCCGACGTTGCCGGACGGGCCGGTGATCAGCAGCACGGCGCTTCCTCCTCGGTCACGGCGAGCACCACCTTGCCCGCCCCGCATCCGACGCCTTCGCACAGACACGTGCTACATGTATCGTACACATATGTCGCGCGAGGAGCACGTGGACGGCTTGGACGCCGCGCTGGTCCGCCTGCGCAGGTTGTGGAGCGCGCCGCGATCCAGCATCAAGGACGACGGCATACCCGTGGACATGTCGAGCATCCTGGTCGTCGAAGCGTGTGCGCGCGCTGCCGAAGCAGGCCAGGACAGCACCATCCGCGACATCGCCGCGTTCACCGACACCGAGCACTCGACCGCCAGCCGCCTTGTCGACAAGGCAGCGAAAGTCGGGCTGGTACAACGCGAACCTTCGTCGTCAGACGCCAGACGAACCAGGGTGGTGCTCACCGACAGCGGACGGCGCACCAGGGAACGTGCCACCGACTTCCGCCTCACCTGGCTCACCCGGGTCCTCCGTCACTGGCCGACCGGCGACGTCGAACACCTGGCCGAGCTTCTGACGCGGTTCGCGGACGAAGTCGACCTGCAGGGCCCGCCTGGGAGAGAACCAGAGCGGCCGGACGCCTGATCGTCGTCCGCATCAGAGAGTCGGAGGAGCAACACACCGAGCCCTGTCAAGAAGGAGGCGCTGTTCCGGAGCAGGGTCAGCGTCGACGTCGTGGCGAGGTTGCCGCCGAGGGCAGGCCTCGCCTTCGACCCCGATCTACAAGCGCCGCAACGTCACGCGAGACCGGACAACGCCAGGATGCGCGCGGGTGCCGATCCTGGCGCCGTCGTGACGGTCAGGGCGCGACCACGATCGTGTGCTGCTGTCATGGCCTCGATCAGCAGTGCGATGCCGGAGCTGCTGATGTAGCGCACCGCGGTCAGATCGACGTTCACCGGACGTGGATCGGAAGTGGTGATCTGGGTCAGCAGCGTCTGTCGGATGCGCGGGATCGTGGCGGAGTCGAGGTCTTCGTCGAGCGCCAGGTGTTGTACCGGCGCGACGGCGGTGTTGCCGTGGTCTGCGGTATCGGCCTCCGGTGGAGAGCTCGGTGAGGGTGACGGGTGCTCTGCGGCGGTGTCGTTCCGAGTGGTACAGGCCAGCTGGAAGGTCACGGTGGTGCCGTTGGCGTCGTGCCGCAGGTCCATCGTGGTGGAGAGGGTTTGGATGAGCTTGATGCCTCGACCGCGGTTGGTGGGGCCGGGTGTGGGCGGGCGCCAACGACCTTCGTCACTGACCGTCACCTCTATTGCGGTCGCGGTGTGACGCACGCTGTATTCGAGGTCTCCTGGTTCATCGGGGTAGGCGTGGTCGACGGCGTTCGCGACGGCCTCTCCCAACGCCAGCTGCAGGTCGTACCCCGCATCGGGTGACAGGCCCGACTGCTGTGACCAGGTCCTGATGCGCTTGCGCATCCCGGCCAGCTCGCCGGGACGGGCGGGGAGTCGTTGCCGCAGTGGCGGCGGAAGGTGGCGGGCGATCACCAGAGCCACGTCGTCGTGTTGTCCGTCGGTGAGCAACGCGTCGATGACGGTGTTGGCGAGCGAAGTGGGATTTTGCTCATGGGCGGGACTGACAACGTTCGTCAGCGCGTGCAGGCCCTGGTCGATGGGGCGTTCGCGGTGTTCGACCAGTCCGTCGGTGTAGAGCAGGATCGATGCTCCTGGTCGTAGCGTGGTCTGCTGATCGCGGTATGGCTCTCGCTTCGACACGCCCAGTACGGCGCCGTGACCGGTCAGCGTTTGCGCGGTGGTGTCGTCGACCACGACCGGCGGTGGGTGGCCCGCGGTCGACCAGCACAGTGTGCCGGTGGCCCAGTCGAAGGTCGCACACGCGCAGGAGCTGCCCGCGGCACCCTCGATCCGTGCGGCGAACGCGTCCAGCCGCTCCAGTGCGGCCGCCGGAGGATGGCCGTCGACCAGGTAGCCCGACAGAGCGCTGCGCAGCTGTCCCATGACCGCGGCGGCAGCGGCTCCCTTGCCGACGACGTCACCCACCGTCAGCGCCACGGTGGTCTTGCCCAGGTGCAGCACGTCGTACCAGTCGCCGCCGATCTGGCCGTAGCCCGCGGGGAGGTAGCGTGCCGAGACCGCGAGCCGCTCCAGTGGCGGCAGCTCTCGGGGAAGCAGACTGCGTTGCAGGGTTTCCGCGATCTCGTGTTCCCTGCGCAGGAGCAGGTCTCGTTCGGCCTCGGCGCGCAGCCGCTCGGTGATGTCGCGGCCGATGGCCTGCACTCCCCGGCTGGTGGTCTGGATGCTGAGCTCGACGGCGACGCGGGTGTCGTCGGCCCGCAGCAGATGCCACACGGCGGTGATGCTGCGCGGTGAGGCCGTGTCGTCGACCAGCTCACGCAAGCGGCTGTGCTCTCCGTGGTCGAGCACGTCGGCTGCGGCGGTGCCCACGAGCTCGTTCCGGTCGCGGCCGAGCAGCGTGCACAACGCCGGGTTGGCGTCGATGAACCGCAGGTCAGCGTCCAGCATGAGGATGGCGTCGGTGGTCGATTCGACCAGCTGGCGATACCGGAGCTCACTGTCGCGCAGCTGCCGGTCGGCGTGGACGCGTTGCAGCGACTCCCAGCACCGGTTGACCACAACCGACACCAGCTCGATCTCGGGTGCGCTCCACTGACGTGCGGTCGCTTGGTGGACGGCCATGCCCGCGACGAAACGACCATCCCGCATGAGAGGCAGACAGACCACCGCGCGGATCCCGGTGGCCTCGTAAACGGCTTGGTCGGCAGTGCCGAGACGGGGGTCGGCAGCGCTGTCGCCGACGATCCACGGTGAGCCGGCGCGCATGGCGGCCACCGCCGGTTCGCCGAACGCGCTCATCGCGAACCGGCCGGCCAACGGCGGCAGACCAGTCGCATGGTCGCCGCTCATCACGAAGTGGTTCTCGTCCTGCTCCACCTGGGCGTAGGCGCACCGGTCGGCCCGCAGGTGCTCGCCGAGCATCCGCGTCGCCGCCGCCATCACGCTCTCGGCGTCACTGGTGCGTTGCAGCTCGTGATCCAGCAGCGTCAGGAACTGCTCACGCTCGCGATCGGCGATGTGCCGTGTGACGTCGGTCAACACCCCGCGCAACCACAACGGGGCTCCTTCGGCCGAGCGCTGCACGACGATGCGATCCTGCACCCACAGCACGCGTCCGCCCGCGTCGACGATCCGATAGGTCAGATCGAACTCGTCGCGCTCGCCGGCACCGCGCGCACGGTCACGCTCGACCGCGGCCAAGTCCTGCGGATGGACCACCGACCGCCACGCATCGGCCCGTCCGTGCCACCAGTGCAACGGGTGGCCGAACATGCGCTCGGCGTACGCCGAGATCGACGACACCACTCCCGAGCCGGCGTCGGCTTGGTACACGACCGCTGCAATGGCGTTCAGCAGGTCATCCGGCTTGTCCATGTTCGTCAGGTCTCCTGCCGTGGTGCCGTCTCACCGCGCCCGCCACGAAAGCCGGTTGCGGCGCCGGCCACGTCGAGGTGACGAGGTCGGCCACGCGTACCCAGCGGGAGGTCACGGTGATCAGCGTGATGCGAGCAGTATGCGGCAGCGCCGCACGGACCCGCATGGCTGGCGGGCTTGAGGTCCACCGGACAGCGACCGTCCTCTTCGGCGTCGAAACTCGGGCTTCGGGTTTCCCTGGGCCGCCGTGACCTCGACGGAGTTCCGGTCGTGACCGCTAGAACACGTCGCGCAGGGTCTCCAGGAGACGAGCGATGTTCGCCTCATCGCGGCGGTAGTAGGTCCACTTGCCCCGCCTGGTGGCGACCACGAGCCCCACTTGCCGCAGCATCGCGAGGTACTGCGAGGTGGTGGACTGCCCCAGGCCCACCCGCTGCTGGATGTCGGTCACGCAGACACCGATCTCCACGTCGCCGGGCTCCTGACCGGGGAAACCCATCGGGTCCTTGAGCCACACCAGCATCTGCCGGCGGGTCGGGTTGGACAGGGCCCGGAACACAGCCAGCAACTCCGCCTCCGAGAACACGCGGTGACCTTACCCCCCAGATACATATTGACGATTCGCGATATGTCGATTTAGGCTTGAGACATGCTCACATCGATGCGTGCGGTGGAACTCGTCCACTTCGGCGACGCGGACACCGCGTTCACCACCCGGGAACTGCCACGCCCCACCCCCGGCCCCGGTCAGGTGCTGGTCCGCGTGCTCGCCACGTCCGTCAACCCCCTCGACCTCCAGACCCGGCGCGGCGACTACCGCGACCAACTGGCACTGCCCGCGGTGATCGGCAACGACGTCTCCGGCGTGGTGGTCGAGACCGGCCCCGGAGCGGACGACTTCCGGCCGGGCGACGAGGTCTGGTACCTGACCCCGATCTTCGCCGGGCAGGGCACCTACGCGGAGTTCCACGTGGTCGACCAGGCTCTGGTCACCCGCAAACCCGCGCAGCTGTCCCACGTCGAGGCCGCCGGACTCGCACTCGTGGGCGTGACGGCCTGGGAGGCACTGGTCGAACGCGCCGCGGTACGGGCCGGGGAACGAGTCCTGGTGCACGGCGGAGCGGGCGGCGTCGGCTCGGTCGCCATCCAGATCGCCAAAGCGCTGGGAGCCGAGGTGGTGACCACCGCACGGGCGGCGGACCACGAGTTCGTCACCGGACTCGGAGCCGACACCGCGATCGACTTCTCGGCCGGTGACTACGTGTCACAGGTCCGCGCACTGGGCAAGGTGGACGTCGTGCTCGACACCGTCGGCGGCGACACCCTGACCCGCAGCCCGGAGGTCCTCGCCGACCAAGGCCGCGTCGTGTCCATCGTGGACACACCACAACCCCAGAACCTGCTCGCCGCATGGGGCGTGAACGCGACCTACCACTTCCTCTTCGTCAGCCCCGGCCAGGCCAAACTCGCCGCCCTCGGCCGACTGGTGGACCAAGGTGAACTCCGGCCCGTGATCGGCGCCGTACTCCCGCTGTCCGACGTCGCACAGGCACACGCACTGCTGGAGGCCTCCGCCGGCAATGGCCGCAGACGGCCACGCGGCAAGATCGCCATCGCCGTGCACCCCCTGGACGAACCACCGCACCAGACAACACCTTCGCCTCACCCGGCAGGCGCATCAGCGACATCGACGCAGCCGTGAGCGCATCCGACCCCGGCCGCGCGCTCGACGCGTGCGGCCGATCCTGGGTCGTGAGGCGGCGGAGCATGGTGAAGGATCTCGTGCGTCGCGTTCACCACCACGGGCATGTGAGGCAAAGTGCTTGCACGACGCCGAGGGCGCGTCCCTGTCGTCAGCCTCCGACGTGGATGCCGGGCCGTCGTTCCGGGTCGGGTTCGCTCGCCCGGATGATCTCCCGCACCACCGGGGCCGTGTCCCCGCGGCCGAGCAGCAGGTAGCGGAACAGGTGCCCCAGCGGGTTGCCCTCGCTCCAGGCGAAGTGGCAGTGCGGCCGCACTCCGGTGCAGTCGCGCAGAGCGAGCAGGATCGCGGCGATGGCATTGGGTGCGGCGGGGCTGCCGGCCCGCAGGATCCGGTGCCCGTCGACCTCGACCCCGCGCACCTGCAGCACCTCGCTGAAGTCGGACGGGTCGACCACGTCGATCTCCAGGAAGATCACGTCCGCCGTCCCGGGCACGGGGTTGGTCCCCCGTTGTTCGGCTTCCTTCTCCGCGTACTCGGCGGCGTCGCCGGCCTGACGCCGGTTGGCGATCAGTGTCACGGCACCGTCGTAGGCGAGCGTGTCGGCGATGAAACGGCGCGCGGTCTCGTCGAACTCGATGTGCTCCACGCGCAGCTCGGTGGTGCGGGTGACGCGCGAGACCAGCGAGATCGCGATGATCCCCAGGATGAAGAAGATCGAGATGGTGATCCCGTCGGGTTTCTCGATCACGTTCTCGACCAGGGCGTAGATCAGGATGAGCGTCAGCACCGTGAACGCGACCGCGGCGGGCCGCTGCCGGCGCCGGCCCGCGGAGATGGCCACGGCGACCGAGGCGGACACCATCATCGCCAGGATGCCGGTCGCGTAGGCACCGGCCTGGGCGTTCACGTCGGCCTTGAAGACGATCGTGACCAGGATGCAGATCGCGGTGTAGACGATCACCACCGGCCGCACCGCGCGCGACCACTCCGGTGCCATGCCGTAGGAGGGCAGGTAGCGCGGCACGATGTTGATCAGGCCCGCCATCGCGGAAGCGCCCGCGAACCACAGGATCAGGATGCTGCTGATGTCGTAGGCGGTGCCGACCCCTTCGCCGAGCAGTTCGTGGGCGAGGTACGCCAGCGCGCGGCCGTTCGCCTCACCGCCCGGCTGGAACTCCTTCGCGGGAATCAGCACCGTGGTGACGAAGCTGGTGGCGATCAAGTACACCGACATGATCAGCGCGGCGGCCGTGAGCAGCTTGCGGGTGTTGCGCACACGGTCCTGCAACCGCTCCTGCGGGGTCTTCCCCTTCGCTGCCACCAACGGCATCATGCTCACGCCGGTCTCGAAGCCGGACAACCCCAGCACCAGCAACGGAAATGCCAGGAGCGCCGGCCCGACCACACCGGTCAGCCCGCCACCACCGGAGGTCAGCGCCTCCACCCACCGGTCGAGCACCACCGGCTCGGCCAGCACCTGTGCCACTCCCGCCACCACGACAACGGCGTTCAACAGCAGGAACACCGCCACCAGCGGAATCGCGACCCCGACTGCCTCGCTGAACCCGAGCAGGAACACCCCGCCCAGCACCAGCAACAACACCACGGTCACCGTGACCTCGTGACCGTGCAGGAAGTCCGGCGCCAGCGGGTTCTCCAGCAGGTGCACGGTCGCGTCCGCAGAGGACAGTGTGATCGTGATGATCCAGGACGTGGCCACGAACCCCAGCAGCACTAACACGAACAACTTGCCGCGCCAGAACGGCAACAGGTTCTCCAGCATGGCCACCGAACCCTGCCCGTGCGGGCTCTCCTTCGCCACGCGCCGGTACATCGGCAGCATTCCCAGCAGCGTCAAGGCGACGATCAGCAACGTTGCCAACGGCGACACCGCCCCGGCGGCGAGCGCCGCGATGGCCGGCAGGTAGGACAGCGTGGAGAAGTAGTCCACGCCGGTCAGGCACATCACCTTCCACCACGACTGCGGTTCGGCGTGCGCCTCGTTGCTCTCCGGGCCCACCACCGGCTGCACGCGATGCTTCAGCAACCACCGCCCCAGACCTGTCGCGGGAGCAGCCGACCGGACCGGGCTGTCCACGCGTGCAGGTATCTCGTACTGCGATGTGTCGGTCATGCCGGTCCCCCGCTGGTGATCGTCGTTCGTACGGGGGCGAGTCAACTTTCCGTGAGGTCCGGACGGTGTAAAGACACACGCCCGCAGGCGTAAGGATCCCGTAAAAATCGGTCAGCGGGTCGAGCCGGGCGGCTCTCCGCCGTCCACGTCCTCAGTGCTGCCGGCGGTCAGGTCGAGCGACCGCTCGCGGCGCGTGCACGTGCTGGGCTGCGGCGCCGGCCGCGTTCCGAGCCCCGAGGGCAGTGCGGCTGACGCTGACACGACCATCGTCTCGTACGACGCCGACGAGATCGGTGCCTTCAGTGTCACCGGTCATCTGGGTCGGTGAGGCCCCGCATGCGGCCTAATGCTGAAGACCGAGGCGTTGCTGCTCGGCCTGCACAACTCGCTGTTCCACCGACATCGCTGAGTCCAGTGCGCTCGCGTGTGAGTGCTTCGTGTCGCTCTCACGCGCGTAGTGGTCGAACAGCAAGGTCTTGTGGTCGCGGATCTCCTGCACCCGCGCGTCCACGCTGTCCTTGACCAGCAACCGGTGCACGTGCACCTTGCGGACCTGGCCCATCCGGTGACAACGGGCGATCGCCTGGTCCTCCGTGCTCGGCTTCCACTGCGGCTCGGCGATGATGACCACGGACGCGGCCTGGATGTTGAGGCCCACGCCGCCCGCCTCGATCTGGGCCACCAGCACCGCGTGGTCCTCACACGCCGTGAACGCGTCCACCAGTTGTTGCCTGCCCTGCGCTGACGTCGCGCCGGTCAGGGGTCCGAAGACTTCGACGTGGTCCGCAACCGCGTCCAAGACGTCGTGGAAGTACGAGAACACCACGACCTTCCAGCCGTTGTCCCTCGACTCCTGGATGATTTCCAGCAACCGCTCCAGCTTCGCCGAGCCGCTGGGCGTGCCCGGTGCGTAGGCGGCGCGGCGCATCGCCATCAGGTTGCCCTCGCGCACCGCGTCGAGGTACGCGGACCGGTCCTGCTCGCCGAACTCGACCCAGTCCTCCACCTCCAGCAGCTCGGGCAGCTCCCCCAGCACGTCTTCCTGGTTGCGCCGCAGGTACACCGGTGCGACGACGCGGCGGAAGGCCTTCGCTCCCACGACGGCGTCGATGGTGCCCGTGCGGGCCGCGACGCCCGGCTGGAGATAGGCGACCAGGTTGCGGAACTCCTCGACGCGGTTCTCCATCGGCGTGCCGGTGAGGAGGACCGCCCGCTCCGCGCGCTGCACGATCGAGTTGACCGCTTGGGAGCGTTGCGTGTCCGGGTTCTTCACGTAGTGCGCCTCGTCGACCACGACCAGCGTCGGGCGGAACTTCTTCGGCAGCACCAGTTTCGGCAGGGTGCCGAACGTCGTCACGCCGACGCCGCCCTGCGCCAGCCACTCGCTGACCGCGCCGTCACGGCCCGCGCCGTGCATCCGGTGCGGCACGAGGTCGCTGTGCCTGGCGATCTCGTTGACCCAGTTCACGACGACGCTCGCCGGGCAGACGACGAGGAACCCGCGCCGCCCGCCGGCGGCGAGACTGGCCATCACCGCGATGGCCTCGATCGTCTTGCCCAGCCCCATCTCGTCGCCGATGATCACGCGTTTGCGAGCGAGCGCGAACTTGGCTCCGAACACCTGGTAGCCGCGCAACGACACCTTCAGCAGGCTGGTGTCCAGCGGGGTCGCATCGACCTCGTGCTCGATGTCGGCCGGGACGAAACCCTTGGCGGCATTGCGATCCGGGGCCGCGCCCGCGCCGCCGAGGTCGGCGAGGAGCGTGTTGTAGGCGGCCGCGTCGAGCTCGTAGTCACGCCACAGGGTGCGGTGGTCCAGGTCCGGCACGCGCAGCTGCTTGCCCACCGCGCGCAACGCGGCCACGTCGCGACTGGCCAGCAGGGTCTCGAGCCGGCCGAGCGAGTCGAGGGCGGCCTGCCGGTTCTTCCGCAACGAGAAGAACATCCGCACCCGGCTCCAGGTGCGGGACGCGGCGCGCACGTCGGCGTCGACGCCGTCCAGCACGTCGGCGAGCGGCTCGCGGAGCGGACCGACGAGCTGGTTAGCCCTGCGCAGCTTGGACATCAGCTGCAGCAGCGCGGTCTGGTCGCGGTCAGCGCGGTCGGGGTTCAGCCGGACCACCGTGTCGCGCACGACGCCGTCGACAACGGCACGGGCGACCCGGACGATCTGCTCGGCGGACTGCTTGCCGACTCCGGGCACACCGTCGAGCTGTTCCGGGCGCGCCCCGGCGACATCGGCGACGGTCAGGTACCCGGCGGCCTTCACCTGGCTCAGCCGCAGGTTCGCCTTCGTCTCCCGCAGCCGGTCCACCGGCATGGCACGGAGCTGGTTCGCCACCAGCGAGTCCCGCACCACCTGGTACTGCGCGGCGGCGAGCGCGAGCAACCGGTCCGGCTCCGCGCGCACCCCTTCCGCCTCGGCGCGGAACGCCTTCGCGGCGGCCAGCACCGCGCGAGCATGCACACCGACCTTCGACGCGTCGTCCACCCGTGTCCTTCCGTCAGGCGGACCGAGGGTACCCAACCGGATCTCGTCAACCCGGCATCAAGGTCAAGCCGACGAGGAACCCGCTCGCCACCGCCTCGGGAGCGCGCCCGTGCGGATCCGCCGGTACCGGGCGCGTGGCGGAGCTCGCGCTACAGCACCGCGAGGACGGCGCAGCTTCCGGCGAGAGCCAGGCACAACGGCGAGTAGTAGCGGCGATCCAGCCGAGCGAACTCGGTGTCCCGGCGGAACGACAGCACCAGACCGCCCGCACCGCGCAGCAGCAGCACGGCCGCCACGGCGCCCGTTCCCACTGCCGGAAGCCACCGCGGACCCGGTATGGCCACCAGGGCTGCCTGGGCGACGACGAGGTAACCGGCCACGCCGAGCAGCACCGCCACCGCGAACGTCATGCCCGGCGTCGGCAACTTGTCGACGGGGACGTCGACCACCCGGCGGGCGAACTCCTCCCGCGTGCGCAGCGGCCACGGCGAGAACATCCACACCACGTGCAGCACACCGACGAGCAGCAGCACCGCCGCGGTGGTCACAGCCAGTCCGGTCATCACAGCCTCCCCTTCCGTACACCCCTGTACGGTTGTCCGTACAGTACTGTACGGAAGGTGGCGAAGCAGCGACTTTCCAAGCAGGACTGGCTCCACGCGGCGCTCGACGCTCTGGCGGGAGGAGGAGTCGGCGCCGTGGCCGTCGAGCCGCTCGCCCACCGGCTCGGCGTCACCAGGGGCAGCTTCTACTGGCACTTCGCCGACCGGAACGCCTTGCTGCGCGAAGCGCTCGAGTGGTGGGAACTGCAGGGCACCGACGCCGTCATCGAGCAGGTGACGGCCATCGGTGATCCCGCGCAGCGGCTGCGGACGCTGTTGCGCATCGCGATCGTCGAAGACCCGACCAGCGGCCTGGAGCCCGCACTCGTGGCGCACGCCGACGATCCGGCGGTCGCACCGGTGCTGCAACGCGTGACCGAGCGCCGCGTCGCCTTCCTCGCCGAGGTGTACGCCGAACTCGGGCACTCGGCGGCGCAGGCCCGGTATCGGGCGATATCGGCGTACTCGGCCTACGTCGGCTGGATGCAGCTCAAGCGCGCCACACCCACGGCGCTCCCGGAGATCGCCGGTGACCCCGCCGCGCTCGCCCACCTCGTGGACCACCTCGTGGCGGGGCCCGCCGCGGAACGGTGAGCGCCGGCGGCCGAACGCACTTCCTCCCTGCGGTCGGCATCAGCTCGCGGGAATGCTCCACCTCTGGTTCGGGCCACCGACGCAGTCCCACACCTGCAGCTGCCTGCCGTTGGTCATGTCGCCGGCAGCGAGGTCGAGGCAGCGTTTCGACCAGGCGTTCTGGTACTGGTCGTCGCCGATGCGGATCCACCGCTGGTTGTCACCACCCCAGCACGGGTACGTCTTGACCTTCCCGCCGTTGCCGGGCGCCTCGGTCGGCTGGTCGAGGCACTCGTCGCCGACCCGGATCTTCCCGGCCGCGGTGAACGTCCACCGCTGGTTCGCGCCGTTCAGGCAGTCCCAGATCTGGGCGATGGCGGCCGCGCCGTCGCGGTCGACGCACTTGCCGGTGCCGTTCCACCTGATCATCCCGACGCCCTGGTCCGGACCGCTGGGGGCGTTCGTCCACGCCTTGCTCAACCGGCGGAACGTCAACGACTCGGTCCTGACGGTGCCGTTGTTGGCGTAGGCGCGGATGCCGAGGCTGCCGCTGGAGGAGTTGAAGTTGACGTTGTCGGTCACCGAGACCTTGCCGTCGTTGCCGAACGTCTCCAGCTGTCCGCGGTCGACCAGGACGCGCAGCTTCACCCGGTTGTCGACCGGTGGCATCGGGGTGTCGGCGAGGGTCTGCCGGACGCGGTCGTAGCCGATGGCCGCGTCGCGGGTGCCGTCGGCGCGCCGGTGCAGTTCGAAGCCGAAGTCCGTCGCCGTCGCCCCGGTCAGGTCATAGGTCGCCTCGATCTCGTAGGTGTCGGCGCTGATGCCGTTGAACGGGTTGGTGGCGATGTCGGGTGAGATCGTCCGGTTGCTCCACGTCTGCGCCGGCTGGCGGAGGGTGGAGATCTCGGAGACGGGGGTGCGGGTCACGCGGATGCCCTCGCCGGGGAAGGTCTTGAGCGCGAGCTCGGCGGGGAAGGACGCGTTGCCGGTCCACGTCGAACCCTTGTTGCCGGGCTGCCAGAACATCTGCACGACCCTGTTGGTGGGCGTGTTGGTGAAGGTGAGGCCGGCGTAGGCGGTGCCGTCGAAGCTGGTGCGGCCCGCGTCCATGCGTTGCGGCCGGGACCATCCGGCGTCCGGCACGAAGACACCGGCGCTGCTCAGGGTGCCGATGACGTACTCGCCGCCGGCGTCCTGCAGCACCCACTTCGGGTTCGCGGTGTTGCCGTCGACCGGGAGCTGGTAGAGGTCGGGGCACTCGAACAGCCAGTCGGCGCGGAACTCGCCGCGGTAGGTCCAGCTGAGCAGGTCGGTCGAGCTGTAGAACTTCGCGGTGTTGCCGCCCTCGTTGCCCCAGAAGACCATGCCCCAGCGGTTGCGGGCCGCGTCCCAGAACACCTTGGGGTCACGCGACTCGTACGGCGTGGAGATCACCTTGGCGCCGCCGTTGTACATGCGGAACGTCTTGGCGCCGTCGGTGCTGTAGGCGATGGAGACGCCGTTGGTGTTGGTGAACAACAGGATCGGGGCGTCGGTGCCGGACTTGAGGCCGGTGACGTTGCCGGTGTCCACCCAGCCGCCGCCGGAGAAGAGCGTGGCGTTGTGCGTGCCTGGTTCCAGGGCGATCGGTTTCTGGGTCCAGTGCACGAGGTCCGTGCTGGTCGCGTGGCCCCAGTGCATCGTGTCCCACGCCAGGCTGTGCGGGTTGTGCTGGTAGAACAGGTGGTAGACGCCGTTGTGGTACAGCGGCGCGTTCACGTCGTTCATCCAGCCGCCCTGCGAGCTGAAGTGGAACTGGCCGCGGAAGGGCTCGTTGTAGTCGGTCGCGTCGTAGGGGTACTCCGGATAGGGCGCCGCTTGTGCCGACGGGGCGGCTATCACCGCCGTCATGGCCAAGACCGCCGTGGCGATCAAGGCCGTGACGCGACGACGGAGCGAGCGCGTGGAAATGGGCATGCTGGCCTCTCTTCACATCTGTGGGAAGGGGGCTTGGCTTGCGTTCAGCAGATTTCGGAGCGGACCTCGGTGGTGAGGAGCTCGTCGAACCACGGGGAGTCGGCACCGGCGCGGGTGCAGGTGATGGCCGCGACGCGCTGGGCGTAGGCGAGGGTGTCGACGAGCTCGGTGCGGGTCAGGGTGTGCAGGTTGGTCCGGGTGAGCAGGTCGTTGCGGTCCAGCGCGGCCAGGAAACCGGCCATGAACGCGTCTCCCGCGCCGACGGTGTCGGTGATGTCGACGGTGAGGCCGGGCAGCTCGACGACGCCGGACGGGCCGGAGGCGTACACGCCTTCCGCCCCTCGGGTGACGATGACGAGAGCGGGCCCCCGCTCGTGCCATTCGGACACGACTGCGGCAAGCGGGCGGCCGGGGGCGATCCACCGCAGGTCGTCGGTGCTGACCTTGACGACGTCGGCCATGCCGAGCCACCGCAGGAACCGGGCGCGCACGGTGGCGTCGTCGCCGATGAGCATCGGGCGGATGTTCGGGTCGAGGGTGATGACGCGGTGCGGGTGCTCACGGGAGAGCAGGGTCTCGAACGCCGCGGCCATCGGTTCGACGACGAGGGCGAACGAACCGCCCACGTGCAGTGCCGCGTCCGGCGGGAGAACAGCGGGCAGGTCCGTCACCTGCCAGCCGCCGTCGGCGCACCCGTCGATGTAGAACGAGTAGTCGGCCGCCCCGTCCAGGCCGACGTCCACCACGGCCAGCGTGGTCGGCGCGGCCGACCGGGCGCAGTGGCCGAGGTCGACGTTGGACATCTCCAGGTGGGTGCGGAGGAGCGCTCCCAGGCGGTCGTCGGCCAGGCGCGCCAGCAGTGCGGTCTGCGTGCCGAGCCGGCCGATGCCGGCGGCGGTGTTCGCCGGGCTTCCTCCCGGCAGGGGCCGGTAGCCGCCGACACGGTCGGGCACGAGGTCGACGAGCGCCTCGCCACCAACGATGATCATGAGGTTTTCCTCGTGGGAGAGGCGGTGGCGGAGCAGGCCCCGCCACCGCGGGTGGTCAGCGTCGGGAGGAACCCATGTGCCACAGGGTGAGGCGGTCGATCCGGGCGCTGCCGCCCTCGGAGAAGACCTCCACCTCGTCACCGGCCGCATCGGGGAAGACCAGGCTGGTGATCACCGCTCGGCCCTTGCCGCCGAAGACCTCCACCGAGGAGCGGTCCACCAGCACGCGGACCGTCACCTTCCCGTTCACGGCGGTGAGCGGCGCGCGTTGCACGGCCGGGAAGTCAGGGCTGAAGTCGACGTGTCCGGACCTCGTGCGGTCCACGTACAGCTCGCGGCGGGTGGCGTCGTAGCCGATCACCGTCTCCTGCCCGGGGCCGCTGTGCACCTTCAGGCCGAAGCGGTCGGCGTCGCGCACGGAGAACGTCGCCTCGATGTCGAGGGCCTGTCCTTCCGCGCGCTTGCCCAGTGAGCGCGAGCCCTCCCGGACGGTGCTGCCGTGCACGAAGACCGGTGGGCCCTGGTGGAGGCGGTCGAGAGCACGCACCGGTTCCTGGACGAGCTCGACCTCACCGCCGGTGGTGCGCAGTCCCAGCTGCCTGACCACGCTCTGCGCGCTGCGCCACGGCGAGGTCGGGGTGTTCCCGGCGTACTGCCAGTTGTTCATCCAGCCGATGGCGTACCGCTTGCCGTCAGGAGCGTTCTCCCAGGACACCGCGGCGTAGAAGTCCTTGCCGAAGTCCACCCAGTCCGCTCGTTCCACCGTGGACCTGGCGGGCGCGTCGGCGAGGGTGAACCGGTCGGCGAGGACGTGGCCCCAGCTGCCCGTGTTCCTGTCCACGAGCGAGATCCGCGCTTGCTCGCCGCGGTGCTCCCGCAGGTCGAACGACGCCCAGTCGAGCGTCTCGCTGTCCGACCCGGTGGCACTGCGCACCACCTTCCCGTCGACCAGGAGGTTGACCGTCGTCTCGGTGGAACGCGGCTTGGCGGGCGCCTGGGCCAGGACCACGTGGTCGAGGAGGACGTGCCCCCAGCCGCCGGTGTTGTCGTCCACCACCTCCAGGCGAGCTTTCTTCCCGGCGAGATCGCGCACGTCCCACGACGCCCAGTCCAGCGCTTCGGAGTTTCTGCCGGTGGCGGTGCGCACGACCTGCCCGTCCACGACCAGCCGCACGGCGGTGCTGTCCGGGTGGTTGCCGCCGCCGACGAGGAAGTTCAGGTAGGGCGCGGAAAGGGTGAACTCGGGCGAGGTGAGCGTGCCGGTCGTGGCGTCGCCGTTGAGGAAGGTGTTGACCAGACCGCTCCCCTGCCACCCCGACACCGGCAGCTGGCCCGGCAGCGTGCCGGTCGCCGGGGCGGCGCCGAAGGCCTCACCGGTGGCGGTCCACGTTCCGTAGGACCCGCCTTCGAAGTCTGCGAGGACCTGACCGGACGGGGGCGCGTCGTCCGTCGATGCGTTCGGGTCGCGGAGGTGCCTGCCGCCACCGATCTTGAAGTTGAGGTAGGCCTTGTCCACCGTGAACGGCGGTGACGTCAGGGTGCCGGTCGAGCCGTCGCCGCCGTGGAAGCTGTTGGCGTACCCGGTTCCCTCCACACCGCTGACGGGCAGCTGTCCCGGCAGTGCGCCGGTGGCCGGTGCGGTGCCGAAGGCGTTGCCGGTGGTGGTCCAGTTCCCGTAGGACGACTCGAAGTCCTGGACCACCAAGCCCTTGGGCGGGGTGTAGCTGCCGTCGTCGTCCGGGGTGAAGCGGGTGCCGTCGAAGTCGCCGACGAAGTACTGCGTCGCCGACCCACCCGCGATGCCACCGGGGTTGAGGCTGACGACGAGAACCCACTTCGTCCTGCGAGGATCGCCGTCGACGCGCAGCGGGAACAGGTCCGGGCACTCCCACACGCCACCGACCGCGTTCTGCGGGCCGAAATCGCTGAGGTGCGTCCAGTTCTTGAGGTCGGGTGAGGAGTAGAAGCGGACTTTGTGCTCTGTGGACAGTGCGACCGTCATCAACCAGCGCCCGGCCTGCCACTGGACCTTGGGGTCGCGGAACTCGGTCGAGCCGATGTCGAGCACCGGGTTGCCCGCGTACTTCGTCCACGTCCGGCCGTTGTCGGTGCTGTAGGCCAACGACTGCGCCTGCCGCCCGTTCGCCTTCGCGTGGGTGGTGTAGATCGCGACCATGGCCGGGTTCCGCGGCGTGCCGAAGCCGGTCGTGTTGCCGTGGTCGACAACGGCGCTGCCGGAGAACACCATCTCGTTGTCGTCGTGCGGCAAGGCGAGCGGGAGTTCGCGCCAGTGCACGAGGTCAGTGCTGACCGCATGGCCCCAGGACATGTTGCCCCAGGTGTTGCCCTCCGGGTTGTACTGGTAGAAGAGGTGGTACTCGCCCTTGTGGTAGACGAGCCCGTTGGGGTCGTTCATCCAGTTCTTCGCGGGCGTGTAGTGGAACTGCGGCCGGTGGGGCTCGGTGAATGACGGCTCGGCCTGGGCGACCGGCACCGCCCCGATCAGGACGGCGGCGGTCAGCAGGCTGACGAGGCGACGTCTCATGACACCTCCCCCGGGGCGTCGGGCGGCTCCATCGCGCCGGTCATGATCGCCACCGCGTCGGACATCGAGATGGACCTCGGGTCGACGACGGCCTTGCGCCTGCCGAGGCGCTGGATGTGGATGCGGTCGGCGACCTCGAAGACGTGCGGCATGTTGTGGCTGATCAGGATGACCGGCAGGCCGCGGTCGCGGACCTGCAGGACGAGGTCGAGCACCGCGCGGGACTCGCGAACGCCCAGGGCGGCGGTGGGTTCGTCCATGATGACCACGCGGCTGCCGAACGCGGCGGCCCTGGCCACGGCGACGGCCTGCCGCTGACCACCGGACAGCGTCTCCACGGCCTGGCCTGGGTTCTGGATGGTCATGATGCCCAAGCTGTCGAGCTGCCGGCGAGCCTCCTCGCGCATGCCGTTGCGGTCGAGCATCCGGAACACCGAGCCGAGCACACCGGGCCGGCGCCGTTCGCGACCCAGGAACAGGTTCGCCGCGATGTCGAGCGACGGCGAGACCGCCAGCGACTGGTGCACCGTCTCGATCCCGGCCTTCCGCGCGTCGATCGGTGAGCCGAACGACACCGGCCTGCCGTCCACCAGGATCTCGCCCTCGTCCGGCACGACCGCCCCGGACAGCGCCTTGATCAGCGACGACTTGCCGGCACCGTTGTCGCCGATGACGGCGAGGATCTCGCCGGGCAGGAGCTCGAGGTCCGCACCGGCCAGCGCGGTGACCTTCCCGTAGCGCTTGACCAGACCGCGGGCCTGCAGCACTGGCGTGGTCATGCCTTCACCTTCCTGATCCACTGGTCCAGCGAGACCGCGACGATGATGAGCACACCGACGGCCATGGTCTGCCACAGCACGTCCACGCCGGCCAGCGCGAGACCGTTGCGGAACACACCGACGATCAACGCCCCGATCAGCGAGCCGACGATCGCGCCCCGCCCGCCGAACAGCGACGTTCCGCCGATCACCACGGCGGTGATCGAGTCGAGGTTGTCCAGCTGCCCGGCCTGCGGGCTGGCCGACGCGATCCGTCCGATGAGGACCCACGCGCTGAACGCGTACACCGCGCCCGCCGTCGCGTACACGCTGAGCAGCACCCGGCCGGTGCGGATGCCGGACAGCCGGGACGCCTCCGCGTCGTCACCGGTCGCGTAGACGTGCCGGCCCCAGGCGGTGTTCTTCAGCGCGAACGCCATGGCCGCGACGAGCACGACCATCATGATCGAGCCGTAGGTGATGCGGGTGCCGCCGAGGTTGATCGTCTGGCCGGTCCACAGCAGCAGCGACGGCATGTCGGTGCCGCGGATCGTCGCGCTGGCGGAGTACCAGAGGTTCAGCGCGAAGAACACGTTGAGCGTGCCCAGGGTGACGATGAACGGCGGCAGCTTGAGCCGCGTGACCAGCAGGCCGTTGAGCAACCCGCACAGCGTGCCGACCAGGAAACCCAGCAACAGCGCGGGAAGGCCGGGCAGACCGGTGTCGGCGGCGACCTTGGCCATCACGATCGAGGTGAGCACCATGATCGCGCCGCAGGACAGGTCGATGCCCGCGGTGAGGATGACGATGGTCTGGCCGACCGCGAGCGTGCCCACGACCGCGACCTGTTGCAGGATCAGGGAGATGTTGCCCGGCGTGAGGAACCGTTCGGACAGCAGGGCGAACACCACGACCGACACCAGCAGCACCACGGCCGGCCCGATGGTCGCCTGGGCGTGCAGCAGGTGCTGCAACCGGACCAGCGGTGAGCGCTTGGCCTCGCCGAGCGGGTTGCCGCTCGGCGAGTGGCTCTTGGACAACGTTGTCGACATGCTCAGCCCCAGCAGTTCTCAAGGCCCCAGGCGGCGTCCTTCGACTCCACGCCGGCAGCGGGCTGGTCGGTGACCAGGGTGACGCCGGTGTCCACGAAGTCCTTCCCGGCCGTGTTCTGCGGCTTGGTGCCGTCCTTCGCGAACTTGGCGATCGCCTCGACGCCCAGCTGCGCCATCTTCAACGGGTACTGCTGCGAGGTCGCGCCGATGATGCCCGCCTTGACGTTGTTCACGCCGGGGCAGCCGCCGTCGACCGAGACGATCACGACGTCCTTCTCCTTGCCCGCCGCCTTCAACGCCTCGTACGCACCGGCCGCCGCGGGCTCGTTGATCGTGTAGACGAGGTTGACGCCGGGGTCCTTCTGCAGCAGGTTCTCCATGGCGGTCCGGCCGCCCTCGGGAGCGCCGTCGGTGACGTCGTGGCCCACGATGCGCGGGTCGCTCTCGTCACCGATCTTGTTCTTGTCCTTCACGTCCACGCCGAAACCCTGCAGGAAACCCTGGTCGCGCTGGACGTCCACGGAGACCTGGTTCGGGTTGAGGTCCAGCAGCGCGATCTTGGCCTGCTTGTTCTCCGCCGCGAACTTCGCCTTGGCCCACTGCCCGATGAGCAGTCCCGCCTGGAAGTTGTCGGTGGCGAAGGTGGCGTCGGCCGCGTTCGCCGGCTCCAGCTGCGTGTCCAGGGCGATGACCAGCAGACCAGCCTGACGGGCCTTGTCGACCGACGGCACGATCGCCTTCGAGTCGTTCGGCGTGAGCAGGATGCCCTTGGCACCGGCGCCGATCAGGTTCTCGACCGCGTCGACCTGGGACTGGTTGTCGCCGTCCTGCTTGCCCGCGAACGACTGCACCGTCGCACCGGTGGCGCCCGCGGCCTTCTGCGCGCCTTCCTTCATCTTCACGAAGAACGGGTTCGTGTCGGTCTTGGTCACCAACCCGACGAGCGTGCCACCGCTGCTCGCACCACCGCCGTCGCCGCATGCGGTGACCAGCGCCAGCACCGATCCCGACACCAGGGCCGTCAGCCTGACGCCTCTGCGCGCCCGTCCGTTCATCTGTCCTCCTACGTCAACGTTGACGTAACGCGCAGCTGGAGACGAAGGCGTTCCGTTCCGATTGCTTGTTACGCACACACCACTAGAGAAAGCCGACAACTTGAGATCCGGATAGGATCGCGCGGGAACAGGGCGGCTTCCAGTTACGTCATCGTTGACGCTAGCTGCGTGGTTCAGGTCACGACAAGCCGCCGTTACGCAAGCGTTACTCGGGATGGAGAACTGGACGATGGAGCCACAGGGGGCGCGGCGCGAGCCGACGATGCGTGATGTCGCCGCACTCGCGAAGGTCAGCACCAAGACCGTGTCGCGGGTGATCAACGACCTGCCGGGTGCCGGTCCCGAGGTCGTCGAACGGGTGCGCGCCGCCGCGCAAAGCCTCGGCTACCGGCCGAACCTGACCGCCAGCAGCCTGCGCCGGTCCGACCGGCGCAGCGCGACCATCGGCGTGCTGCTGGAGGACCTGTCCAACCCCTTCGACTCCGCCCTCCTCCGTGCGATCGAGGACCGTGCGCGGCAGAACGACGTGCTCGTGCTGGCCGGCAGCAGCGAGGACGACCCGGATCTGCAACGGGAGCTGGTCACCTCGCTGGCCACCCGCCGCGTCGACGGCATGGTCGTGATGGCCGCCGGCGGTCACCAGGACGCGCTGCAGCAGGAACGCGAGCGCGGTACGCCCATGGTTCTGGTGGACCGCCCGCCCCTGTTCGGTGGCACCGACAGCGTCACGACGACGAACCGGGACAGTTCCAGGGAAGCCGTGCTCCACCTGGCGGACTTGGGACACCGGCGCATCTCCTTCCTCGGTGACCGCAAGACGTTGTGGACCAGCCAGGAGCGGTACGCCGGTTATGTCGAGGGACTCGCGCACGCCGGTCTGACCCTGCGGGAGGAGCTCGTCCGCACCGACCTGCACGGCACCGACGCCGCCGAGACCGCCGCCGCCACCCTGTTCGACCTCGACGAGCCCCCGACCGCGCTGTTCACCGCCCAGAACCTGGTGACGGTGGGTGCGATGCGAGCGTTGCGTGCACGCCGACTGCAGCGGCAGGTGGCGCTGATCGGGTTCGACGACTTCCCGCTGGCCGACATGCTCGAACCCGGCGTCACCGTGCTGCGCCAGGACGTTCCCGCTCTCGGGCGCAAGGCGGCGGAGCTGGTGTTCGACCGCATCCGGGGGGACAGGTCCGCGCCGACGCACGCCGTCGTGCCCGCCACGCTCGTCCGCCGCGGTTCTGGCGAGATCCCGTTGCGGTGACTTCATCACTCAGTCGCTCAACAGCAGGTTGACCGAGGTCTCCCCCGCCGAACCGCGCGGGTGTTCCCCGCCCGCGGTCAGGAGGTGCAGGGGAGTGAGCAGGGCGGTCCTTCACCCGTCAAGACTCAGCGTCGGCATCAAGGCGGTCGAGTGCGGCCTGCACGCGTTGGGCGTCGGTCGTCCGCTGCTGGGTCCGGTAGATCGCCAGCGCTTCACTCCACACGTTCCACGCCTGGTCGCGCTGCCCGAGCGCGGCGTAGGGGTGGCCGAGCCTCTCCAGCGTGTCGACGGCCGTGTGGGTGTGGCCGATGTCGTGGAACAGGGCGAGGGCGTGCTGGTAGTGCCCGACAGCCTCGTCGTGGTGGCCGGTCTGGTGGGCGATGTAACCGAGGCTGTCCGAGGCGTCCGCCTCACCGTCGCGCTCGTGGTGCTCGCGGTAGAGGGCGAACGCGGCCTGGCAGTGGTCGCGGGCCGTCTCGTGCTCACCCAGGCAGGCAGCGAGCCAGCCGACGCTGTTCAAGGCTTCGGCCTGCCACACCGGCCGCTCCAGGGCCTGGAAGATGTGCAGGGCTTGGAGTGCGTGCTCACGGGCGCGTCGTGCGTCGCCTCGCATCTCCCACGCCCTCGCGAGCGTCATGTAGGCGCGTCCCTGCTCGGCCAGGTCGCCCTCTTGTTCGGCGAGGTCGACGGACTGGCGGAGGTTGCTGATCGCCTCCTCGTGGTGTCCCAGCGCGGCGCAGGCGTAGCCGAGGAGCCGATGCACGCGCATCAGAGGTTTGGGGCCGGCCAGGCTCGCGGCGGCACCCAGCGCCGCCCGCCACACCGCGAGCCGGTCGTGCGCGAGTCCCCGCCTGCTCTGGAACGTGTTCAGGCTCCACGCGAACTGCCACACGGCGTGACGCCGCCCCTGTGCGGCGGCGATGCGTTGTGCCGCAAGCACGTTGGTGTGCTCGTCAGCGAACCACGTCATCGCGGCCGCGGTGTCCGCCGGCGAGTGGGGATGCGCACCCGGTGCAGGCTGGGTGAGCTCGACGACGTGCCGGTGAGGTTCGAGCAGGCGGTCGGCCGCGTGTGCGGTGTGCAGGTAGTGGTCGGCCAGGCGCCGCAGCGCGGCCTCCCGGAGCTCGGCGGAGAAGCCGGTGCGAGCTCGATCGGCGGCGAAGAGCCTCACCAGGTCGTGCATGCGGTACCGGCGCGGGGCGCACTGCTCGACCAAGGACACCCGCTCCAGCGCCCGCAAGGTCGTGATCACGTCGGGTTCTGCCGCCGCGACGAGGCTCGCGGCGGCGGCGAGGCCGATCTCCGCTCCTGGGGCGAGTCCGAGCAGCGCGAACGTCCCGGCCTGGTCGGCGTCGAGTGCGCCGTACGTCCACGACAACGCCGCGTGGACGCTCGAGGCCGGATCGCCCGCGTCCAGTGCCTCCAGCCGGGTGGGCACGTCGCGCAGCTCGGCGGCCAGCGTGCTCAGCAGGACACCGGCGCGGAGCTCAGCGCGGGCCGCGACCACGGCCAGGGCCAGCGGCAGACCGGCACAACAGCGCAGCAGGTCGGCTACGGCGTCGGGTTCGGCCGCCAGCCGGTCACGGCCCAGCCTCGCGGCCAGCACGTCCCACGCCTCGTGCTCCTCGAGCTGGCCCAGCGCCAGCGGCACCGCGCCGTGGGCGGTGACCAGACCGGCGAGACGATCGCGACTCGTCACCAGCACGGTGCAACCGCGACCGCCGGGCAGCAGCGGAACCACCTGCGCGGCGTCGCGGGCGTTGTCCAGGACGACGAGCATCCGCTTGTCCGCCACCAAGGTCCGGTACAGCGCCGTCTGCGCGTCCTCACCGGCCGGCACACCTGCCGGCTTGACGCCCAGCGCGTCCAGGAACCCCCGCACCGCCGTGGCAGGGCGCACCGGCGTCCCACCGGGGTCGAAGCCGCGCAGGTCCACGAACAACTGGCCGTCCGGGAACTCGGCCAGGTTCCGGTGGGCCCAGTGCAGGACCGTCCACGTCTTGCCGATCCCGCCGCCTCCGCTGGCGGCCACCACCGCCGTCGCGGCGCCCACCGCCTTGTCCAGCGCGGCCAGCTCTCCGTGCCGTCCCACGAACTCCCCCGGCGGAGCCGGTAGCTGCCGAGGCACGGGCGTGGCCGCGTCCTCGACGACGGACGCGCCGGCCGCGGCGGCGAGCAGGGTGTCCCGTTCCTCCGTCGACAGCCGCAACGCGTCGGCGAGCTGCCGCACCGCGGTCATGCTGCCGGTGAAGGGCTCACGGGTCTCGAACCTCCGGATCGTGCGCACGGACACCCCGGAACGTTCTTCCAACTGCTCCTGCGTCATCCCCGCGCGCAGTCGCACCTGCCGCAGCAGCGCCCCGAACCCGCTCGTCACGTCAGTTTCCCTCCCCGCAAAGGACTCTATCGCGCACGCCGGCCGCACCCGCACGTCTGCTGCGTCGCCGTGGACGACGTGAAGGGTGCCGAGCAGGACACCGGGCCGCGAGCAACGAGATCACGCTCGGGCCCAGGCACCACCACGAGCGGCAGGTGTTCGAGCCCGAACTGGTGGAACGCGCGTCGTCGTGACGCGGTCACGGCCTGCGCAGCGGGTGCTGTTCGGCTCCGCGATGTGGTCGAACGGGTCGGCGAAGCCGTGGACGGCTCGTCCGCCGAGTATCCGATCAGCCGAGCGCCGGGAACTCCACCGCGGTGACCTCCGCACCTGCCGGTTCGCGCCACGCCCGGTACGTGAGCTCATCCGGGCTGGTGATCCCGTACGCCTCGGGCAGCGCGGCAGAGCAGCGCCGCGCCAACCGCACGAGCTCGGCGGTGAGCGCGGGGCGCCGCAACGACGACGTCCAGTTGGGTTGCGCGACGTCCGGTGCGACCCAGTCGAACCTGCGCAGCTGGAACTCGTCAGCGTCTGGCACCACGTCTTTCCCCGGCGCTTCCGCATCGAGCCGGTCGGGCGCAGCGGCGAACTGCACGTACCGCTTCGGGTCTGCCTTCGCGGGGACGATGAGGAAGACGCCACCGGTCACGTCGCGCACCGCGTCCGCGAGACGTTCGGTGAACCCGTCCCAGTCGTACGCGATCTTCCACAGCATCGGAACCGGTGTGACCGTCGTGGTGTACCGCAGCCGCGGGTCGTCGAACGCGATCAGTTTCGCCAACGGGCTGCGGTGGTCGTCGCGCTCGAACCCCTCGGCGTGCGCCCTCGGGTCGCGAGTGGTGACCAGGTAGCCACGGCCTTCGCTGGAGAGGATCACGACGGGCATGCCGCGGTAGGTGCCGGGGCGGGTGAGGTCGTAGCAGTCCAGCACGTCGTCGTGCGCGAGCTGCTTCACGAACGTGTGGCGGCTCTTCTTGACGAACGACCCGTCGACCGCGTGGTCCGCCGTGATCCACCACTTGCCGGGCATGTGTTGCAGCCGGTGGTCCACGCCCCGGTAGCGGACGAGCCGTCCGGGCACGTCCAGCTCGTCGTGGCGCACGGTCGCCGTTCAACCGGGCTGGTTCGGCTCGCGGTGGATCGGCGGCCGGCGATGACCCACCGGTCAGCGGCTACTGCCAGCCACCGGCCGCGACGTTTGCGACGGTCGCGACGACGGTCAGCGCGAGCGTTCCGGCGGTCACTCGCAGCACGACCCGGCCGGGTCGGCTGCGGGGGACGCAGAACGTCAGCCAGGACACGGCCGTCAGCGCCGCGGTGAGACCGCCGGGTGGGTCGGCGAGGCAGCGGAGCAGGGCGGTCACCGTAGCGGCGGCCACGAGCCACGGTGCCACCACGACCACCCGGTCCAGGAGGTGGACCGCCTTCCACCAGAGCACCAACGGCACGATCCCGCCCGCGAGCAGCAGCACGGTCACCTGCTGCGGCAGGCCGGACGAGGGGACCAGCAGCATCGCCATCACGAACGCCGCGACGGACGCGCCCGTCACCAGCAACGCGTCCGCCCGGCGTGGTGGTGGCGTGGTGACCCGCATCAGCGCGTAGCCCGCCACCACGGGGACCGAGAAGTACAGCACCAGGTAGAGCAGCACCGGCCCGGCGAGCACCGGCACCGACGTGCCGTGGTCGTGCACGTCAGGCGCCGGCGCACGTGCAGCGCGCAGCGGCCCGGTCCTCCCGCGAAGGCCGCATGTGCAGGTAGACGGCGACGATCATCGGGACGAAGACGATCGCGTTGTAGAACAGGTGCAGTTCCACGCGCGGCAGCACGAGCTGCAGCACGCTCACCGGCTGCGGATGACCCAGGAGAGTGCGTCCGGTCAGCGCCTGCACGAGCAGGAGCAGGTGTTCGAAGTGGTGCCAGAACTGGATCCACAGTGCGATCTTCCACCACTTCTTCGCACGCCCGGTGAATCCAGGTGCCAGGGCGAAGAAACCGACGAGCATCACGACGGCATAGCCGTAGTGCATCCATTCGGAGGTGACCAGCCACGGGAACCAGAGGCCGAGCACACCTCCGGCCTGCGGACGGGGCCAGCCGAGCACGAAGATCTGGAAGGCCTGGGCGAGGTGCTCCGCCCAGTGGGCGATCACGACGAAGGTGAAGAGGGTGAGAGCGAGACGGTGCCAGCGCTCGTTGAGCGAGCCAGCGGCCGGAAACGCCCCGGCGTGAGTGGTCATGGGAGGTCAGCTCCATCCGGGAAGCGACGAGTCAGCCGGACGTTACCGACCGGCGAACGCACGCCCCTTCTCCCAGGTTGCGCGCATGTCCGCCGTGCCGTTCACACGAAGATCACGACAGGCCGAGCATGGCGACGCAGCGGCGCACCGACTCCGCTTTCCCCTTTATCCGCACGTCCCCGGTCGCGATCGCCTCGAACGGCGACAACATCCGTGCGCCGATCCGCACGAACGTGTCCGCGTCGCACTCGACGGTCAGGTCGGGCTGTTCGGCGTGCCCGCGTCCGAACGACACGACGCCGTCACTCACCTCGATCACGAACGGCTCGTCGCCGACCTGGAACTCGTAAACCTCGTCGACGTCCGGGATCGCGGTCTCGTCGACCATCGACTGCACGGCGAGGAAGCCCCACTCCGCCCGCACGGCACCGGACCGGTCCTCCTCGCGCAGGAACCCGAGGCCCCAGTTCGCGAGCGCCAGCACCGGCCCGCGCAGCTGCTCCCCCAGCTCGGTCAGGTGGTACTGGCGCGCCCGGCCGTCGTCCTCCAGCAGCGTCTGCCCGACGACGCCGTGCTCCACGAGCGTGCGCAGCCGGTCGGAGAGGAGGTTGGGACCGGCGCCGGGCAGGTTCGCCGCCAGTTCGGTGAACCGGGCGGGCCCGATCAGCAGCTCGCGGAGCACCAGCAACGTCCAGCGCTCACCGACCACGTTCAACGCCGCGGCCAGCCCGCAGAACTGGCCGTAGTCACGTTTCGCCGAAGACATCCCACCGCCCTGAAACTCGCTACAGATTCTAGCACCGAGTTGGAACGGTCCACACCGGACGAACTCAGCCCGCGCCGACGCCGGTGGGTTCGACGACCGTGATCGTGCCGGCCACCGCACCGGCGCTCACGTCGATCACGGACACGCTGTCGGACCCCTGGTTGGCCACGTAGGCCTTGGTGCCGTCCGCGGTGAACGCGACGCTCTGCGGCACGCTGCCCACCGGGATCGCCGCGCTCACCGTGCCGGAGGCGAGGTCGAGCACGGACACCACGTTGGCGCTGCGGCACGTCACGTAGGCGAGCCGGCCGTCGGGCGACACCGCGATGCCGTCCGGCCGGTCACCGACCGCGATCGTCGCGGTCACGGTGCCGGACACCACGTCGATCACCGACACGCTGTCCGAGTTCTGGTTGGTGACGTAGGCACGCGCGCCGTCCGGGGTGAACGCGACCCAGTACGGAGCCCGCTGCACCTCGATGTTCCCGACGACGGCCCGCCGGGCGGTGTCGATCACCTGCACGGAGTGCGCGTTGATGGCGGTGACGTAGGCGCGCGCGCCGTCCGGGGCGAAGGCGACGCCGAACGGGCCCGCGGCGGTCGCGATCGACCCCACGACCCGGTCGGTCGCGGTGTCGAACACCGACACCGTGTTCTCGCTGAAGTTCGTGACGTACCCGGTGGCGCCGTCCGGGGACACCGCGACCCCGAACGGCCCGTGCCCGGCCGCGAACGAGCCGACCACCGACCGCGACGGGACGTCCAGCACGGACACGGTGTTCGGCCCGATCGGGTTGGTGACGTAGACCCGTTGCCCGGCAACGGCGACCCCGTACGACGACTCCCCCGTGGGCACCTCGGCCACGACGGTGTCGGAGGCCGGGTCGATGATCGACACCGTGTTCGCGCCGGCGCTGGCGACGTACACGAAGGACTCGGGCATCCTTCAACCCGCCGAGGTGTTGGTGAGCACCGACACCGTGTCGGTGTGCGCGTTGCAGGTGGCCAGGTCGAGCTTCCCGTCGCCGTCGAAGTCCACCGCGACGATCCGCACCGCGCCGTCGTCGGTCGGGAACGCGACGGGCGCGGCGAACCCGCCCTTGCCGTCCCCCAGCAACACGGTCGCGTCGTCGGACTCGAAGTTCGCCGTCGCGAGGTCCAGGTGGCCGTCGGAGTTGAGGTCCGCGCTCACCACGCCCGCCGGGGCGTCACCCGCGGCGTGGCGGGTGGGCGGCGCGAACCCGCCCCCGCCGTCGCCGCGCAGCACCGTGACGTCGTCCGAGTCGTAGTTCGGGATGATCAGGTCCTGGTTGCCGTCGGCGTCGAGGTCGGCGGCCACGGTCGCGTAGGGCGAGTCGCCGGCGGTGTGCGTCTGTGCCGCCGCGAACCCGCCCTTGCCGTCCCCGAACAGCACGCTCACGTCGTCGGAGCCGTAGTTGCCGGTGGCGAGGTCGGGATCGCCGTCGGAGTCGAGGTCGACCGCGACGATCCCGCCGGGGCCGTCCCCGGTCGCGAACCCCTGCGGCGCACCGAAAGCACCCTTGCCGTCGCCGATCAGGACGGAGACGTCGTCGCCGTCGTAGTTGCTCGTGGCGAGGTCGAGCAGCCCGTCGCCGTTGAGGTCCACGGCGACGACGCCGGACGGGCCTTCCCCGGTGGGGAACGGGGTTCCCGCCGACAGCGTGCCCTTGCCGTCGCCCAGCAGGACCGTGACCGTCTCGTCGCTGACGTTGATCACCGCCACGTCGAGTGCGCCGTCGGCGTTCAGGTCGGCGACGTCCATCCGCAGCGAGATCCGGCCGGACGGGAACGACACGGCGGTGCCGAACGCGCCCTTGCCGTCGCCGGTGAGCATGCTGATGTCGCTGGAGCTCAGGTTCGCGGTGATCAGGTCGGCGGCGCCGTCACCGGTGAAGTCGGCCGACAGGATCGACCTCGGGTTGTCCCCCACCGGCAGCGCCACCGCGGGTGCGAAGCTCACCGGCGAGGCCGGGGCCGGGGCGGGGGTGGAGGCGGGGGCGCTGCTCGACGGCGTCGGCGGGGCCTGCGGGGTCTTCTCCGCCGTGCACCCGGTGACGAGCAGAAGCCCGGCGGCCAGGGCCGCTGTCTTCTTCCGGCCGCACGAGGCCGTTGTCTTGGGCATCAGGTAACCAGCTTCCGGTCGGTGGGATGGCGTCAGTCGCGCTGCGCGGGCGATCGCACGACCCCGATGCCGGTCGGCTGGTTGACCGGGCGGATCGTCGTGCTCACGGCGTTCGTCGCGATGTCGATCACCGAGACGCTGTTCGACCCGAAGTTCGCGACGTAGAGCGAGCGGCCGTCGGGGTCCACGGCGGCGCCCTGCGGGAGCTCACCGACGACGACGGTCGTCTCCACCTCGTGGCGGGCCACGTCGATCACGGTGACGGTGCCGGAGTCCTGGTTCGTGACGTAGGCCTTGTTCCCGGTGATCACCACGGCGATCGGCTTGCTGCCGACGCGGAACTCGCTGCGCGCGACGTTCGTGTCCGTGTCGATCACCGCGACGTCGTCCGAGTCGAAGTTCGCGACGTAGACGCCCTTGCCGTCCGGTGTCACCGCCACCCCGAACGGGCCCTTCGCCACGGCGACGGTCGCGCGGACGGTGTCGGTGGCCGCGTCGATGACGGACACGCTGTCGGACAGGAAGTTCGCGACGTAGACGCTGCGCCCGTCCGGCGACACCGCGACCCCGAAGGGGCCCTTGCCCACCGGGACCGTGGCGACCACCGTGTGCGTCGCCACGTCGACGACGGTCACGTCCGCCGAGTCCTGGTTGATGACGTAGACGCGGGACCCGTCGGGGCTGAGTGCCGCCTCCCGCGGCCCCCGGCCGACCACCACGGTGGCGACGACCGCGTCGGTGGCGGTGTCGATCACCGACAGCGTGCCGGGCACCCTGGTCTTCTCCGGGTCGGGGACCGTGGCGTTGATGCCGACGTTGACGACGTACACGCGGGAACCGTCGCCGTTGGGCGTGATCCGGAACGGCGAGACGCCGACGCCGATCGTCCGCGCCACCGCCGCGGTGGCCGGGTCGATCACCGAGACGCTGTCGGAGTTGGTGTTCGTGACGTACAGGCGGGACATGGTCGGCTTCTCCTCGATGTTCTCGGGTTGGGGAACGGGCCCGTCACGCCGTGCGCGCGGCCACCACGGCCACCGCCATCGGCCGGCTCACCTCGAGCACGCCGGTGATGGAGCCGGACGCGGCGTCGATCACCGAGACGGTGCCCTCGTTGAAGCTCGGCACGTAGAGCCGCGCGCCGTCGGGGCTGAGCACGGCACCCATCGGTCCCCGGCCCACGGGGACCACGCTGATCACCTGGTTGGCCGGCAGTTCGAGGACGGCCACGGCGTTCGCGCCGAACTGGGACACGTACGCCCGCGTGCCGTCGGGGCTGACCGCGACCCCGGACGGACCGTCGCCCAGCCGAATCTCGGCGGTCTGCTCGTGCGAGACGAGGTCGAGCACGGTGACGGTGTCGGCGTCGTAGTTGGTCACGTACCCGCGGGTGCCGTCCGGGCTCGTGGCGAGCGTGAAGGGCTTGTCCCCCACGGGAACGGAGGCGACGACGGTGTCGGTGGCCGGGTCGATCACCGACACCGTGTCGGAGCCGTCGTTGGCGACGTAGACCCGCGTGCCGTCAGGTGCCGCGACCAGGCCGTTCGGCTCGTTCTCCACGGTGATGGTCGCGACGACCGAGTGGGTGGCGGTGTCGATCACCGACACCGAGTCCGAGCCCTGGTTGGCGACGTACACGCGCGATCCGTCGGGCAGCGCGGCCACTCCCAGCGGGCCGTCGCCGACCTGCACGGTGGCGAGCACGGTGTCGGTCGCCGTGTCGATGACGGTCAGCCGGTCCGCGCCCATGCTGGTCACGTAGACGCGCGTGCCGTCGGCACTGGCGGCGACGCGGAACGGTGACGCGCCGACCTCGATGGTGGTCAGCGTCGCCTGGGTCTCGGTGTCCACGACGGACACCGAGTTCGCCGTGGTGTGCGCGACGTAGAGCCTTTCCGCCGAGGTCACGGGAGGCACCGGCAGCGGTTCGGGCAGGCCGGGCTCCGGCGGGAGGCCGGGCGCGGGCAGGCTGCCCTCGGGTGCCCTGATCACGGTGAGCGCCACGGGTTCCACGACAGGCTCGAAGGTGGCGACGACGGTGTTGCCGGCGGTCTCGATCACGGAGACGCTGCCGGAGCTCAGGTTGGCGACGTACACCGCCGCGCCGTCCGGGCCGAGCGCGAGCCCCTGGGGGAACTGGCCCACCGGCACCGTGGCGGTCACCGCGCCGGCCGCGGTCCCGATCACCGACACGCTGCCGCTGTCCTGGTTGGACACGTAGACCGCGGACCCGTCCGGCGTCACCACGACCCCGATCGGGGCGTCGCCGACGACGACCGTCGCGACCACCTCGCCGTTCGCCACGTCGACCACCGAGACCGTGTCGGCGTTGTGGTTCGTGACGTACAGGCGGGTCCCGTCCGGCGAACAGGCCACGCCGAACGGGCCGTCGCTCACCGGGATCGTCGAGACGACCTCGTGCGTCGCCGTGTCGATCACGGAGAGCGTGTCGCCGTTGTAGTTGGTGACGTACGCCCGGCTGTTGTCGGGCAGGACCGCCACGCCGTACGGCTCGTCGCCGACCGTCACGGTGGCCACGACGGCGTTGGTGGCGGTGTCGATCACCGTCACCGAGTCCGAGCCGGAGTTGACGGTGTAGACGCGTGCGCCGTCCGGGCTCACGGCTATCTCCCGGGGCAGGTTGCCCACGCCGATCGTGGCCGTGACGCTCCAGGTGGCCGTGTCGATCACCGACACGTCGTCGGACAGCACGTTGACCGTGTAGACCGTGGCGCCGTCGGCTGAGGCGGCCAGCCGGAACGGCGAGCTGCCGACCGGGATGGTGCCGGTGATCGCACCCGACGCCACGTCGATCACCGACACCGTGTTCGCGTTGGTGTTCGAGACGTAGGCGCGAACCGCGCGCTCCGAGCCTCGTTCCTGCTGGCCTGTCATCCGCGCTCTCCCTCTCGTCAGCTGACCCGAGATCCACTGTGAACAAGGGCGGCGGTCCGGGACTTCTCGCTGGTTGCGCGAACTCACGTGCGAGGACGGGCGCGGCGTGATATGACTTTTAGTCATACGGATCTCGCAGCGCGACCACGGGGAGCGAGCGCATGACCGGAACGCGGCAGACAGACCTCGGCGCACCACCCCCGCCGTCGAGCGAGGGCGAGCGGCCGTTCCAGGAGTGGCTCCGCGTCAAACGCGAGGAGCAGCCGGTCTGGCAGGACCAGCACGGCGTCTGGCACCTCTTCCGGCACGAGCACGTGAAACGGCTCTGCTCGGACTACGCGACCTTCTCGTCCACGCCGACCGGCATGGACAGCGAGATGGCGATGGGCAACCTGACCATGCTCGACCCGCCGGAGCACCGGAACCTGCGCCGGCTGGTCTCCGTCGCGTTCACCCCCAGGACCGTCGCCCGGCTGGAACCGCGCATCCGCGAGGTGACGAGGGAGCTCCTCGACGGCGCGAGCGGTGAGTTCGACCTCGCCGAGGTGCTCGCCCACCCGATGCCGGTGATCGTGATCGCCGAGCTGCTCGGGGTGCCGTCGAGCGACCGCAGCCACTTCGCCGAGTGCGCGGACCGGATCCTCGCCGTCTCCATCGAGGACCCCAACGACCCCGCGCTCGCCGAGCAGTTCGAGGCGGTCATGTCCCCGCTCACCGACTACCTGCTCGAGTACGTGCAGGCCCGGCGGCGCAAGCCCGCGGACGACCTGGTGAGCGCACTGGTCGCGGCCGAGGTCGACGGCGCGCGGCTGAGCGACGCGGAGATCGTGATGCTCGGGGCGATCGTGCTGTCGGCGGGCCACATCACCAGCACGCTGCTGATCGGCAACACGATCCTGTCCCTCGACGAGAACCCGGAGGCGCTGCGACTGGTGCGCGAGGACCGGTCCGTCGTTCCCGCGGTGGTCGAGGAGGCGCTGCGGTTCCGCACCCCGTTCGCCCAGGTCGCCCGAATCACCAAGCAGGACGTCACCATCGAGGGCGTGACCATTCCCGCCGGGTCCTCGGCCGTCGGCTGGATAGTCTCCGCCAATCGCGACGAACGGGCGTTCAGCGACGCCGCGAAATTCGACGTGCGCCGGGACACGAGTGAGCACATCGCGTTCAGCCACGGCCCGCATTACTGCCTCGGCGCGGCACTGGCGCGACTCGAAGCGCAGATCTCACTCGGCGAACTGCTGGACCGCTATTCGGAAATTCGGCTGAATCCCGCCGTGACCCCGGAGTTCTACCCGTGGCAGACGGCGTTCGGCATGAGGAACGTTCCGGTGACGACGAAACTGGCGTGAGCGGGAGGTGCGCCGGAAAGCCCGTGACGGCTTCCCGGCGCCACCCGTTCAGTCCTTCTTGTACCGCGCCGGCTCTTCGAGCATGTCCGGGCTGGGCTCCCACAGCTCGACGCGGTTGCCCTCGGGGTCGGTGACCCAGCCGTACCGGCCGGGACCCGACGTCGTCGAGATGTGGTCGTCCACGTCGGCGCCCTGCTCGCGCAGCTGGGCCAGCATCGCGTCGAGGTCGCGCACCCGGAAGTTCAGCATCGACGTCTGGTGCTCGGGCATCCCGAAGAACTCCTCGGCCGAGCGGAAGGGCTGGATGAACGTGGGCCCGCGGTCGGGCCACCACGGGTCGTCGTCGTCCTTCAGATAGATGCCCAGGTGCTTGTCATACCATTCGCTCAAGGCTGCCGGATCCTTGGCGCGGAAGAACACCCCGCCAATGCCCGTGACACGTTCCATGTCTTCTCCTTTACGACCGGTCGGAGCACCGGTCTGTCATCCGCGGCTGGCCACGACGCCATGCTAGTGGCGCGACTCAGAACCTTGGCGAGGTAATCCACGCTCAGCAGGGCACCTCGCGGCGCCGCCCCCACGCCCCCATACATCCAGTATGAAGACGTGGGGGCGACACCACGATGCACCCGTCTGACCGCGAATTCCCCCGGCAACTTTCTGCGCCACACCACTGGAAGCAGATCTCCGGTACCGGCCGAACTGCTTCATCGGCACGCCACCTCCACCACCGCGCGCAAGCGCCTTGTGACTATTAGTCAGCTACCCTACTATGCCTAATAGGCATATATCGGACAGGGTGGGCGCACGAGCCCGACCGGGAGGAATCGCCACATGGCGGACGCGATCGTGGCCGAGCAACTGGTCAAGAGATACGGCGAGGTGGTGGCCCTCGACGGGCTCAGCCTCCGGGTACCGGAAGGGAAGATCCTCGGGCTCCTCGGCCCCAACGGTGCCGGCAAGACCACCACGGTGCGTGTGCTCACCACCTTGATCAAGCCCGACAGCGGGCAGGCCACCGTCGCCGGGTTCGACACCGCGAAGCAGGGCAAGGCGCTGCGCAAGGTGATCGGCGTGTCCGGGCAGTACGCGGCGGTCGACGAGTACCTCACCGGGTTCGAGAACCTCGCGCTCGTCGCGAAGCTCTACCACCTCGGCCGCCGCGACGGCGCCGCGAGGGCCCGTGAGCTGCTCGAGCAGTTCGACCTCACCGAGGCCGCCGACCGTCCGGTGAAGGGCTACTCCGGCGGCATGCGGCGCAGGCTCGACCTCGCGGGCGCGCTCGTGGTGCGGCCCAAGGTGCTGTTCCTGGACGAGCCGACCACCGGCCTCGACCCGCGCAGCCGCAACACGACGTGGGACATCATCGAGGAGCTGGTCGCGGGCGGCACCACGGTGCTGCTCACCACCCAGTACCTGGAGGAGGCCGACCGCCTCGCCGACCGGATCGTGGTCGTGGACCACGGCAAGGTGATCGCCGGCGGCACCGCCGAGGAGCTCAAGGTCGAGGTCGGCGGTGACCGGCTGGAGGTCTCGGTCGCGCACCCCGACGAGCTGCGCAAGGCCCGCGAGGCGCTGACGCCGATCGCGACCGGAGAGCCCACCGCCAACACCGAGGCCAAGCTGCTGACCGTTCCGGTGACGCCGTCGGACGGCGTCCTCATGGACGCGGTCAAGCGCCTCTACGACGGCTCGGTGGCGGTCACGGACGTCGGTCTGCGCCGCCCGACGCTGGACGACGTGTTCCTCACCCTCACCGGCCGCACCGCGGAGGCACCACCGGACGTGGTCTCGGAGAACGGCCAGGAGCCCGCCAAGCAGAAGGAGCAGGTCCGATGAGCCTGGGGGCCGCGCTGAGCGACGGGGTGGCGCTCACCCACCGCAACCTGATCAAGATCAAGCGGGTGCCCGACCTGCTGACGACGTCCCTCATGGGACCAATCATGTCGTTGCTGCTGTTCGCGTTCGTGTTCGGCAGCGCGATCGAGGTTCCCGGGCTCTCCTACCGCGAGTTCCTGATCGCGGGCATCTTCACCCAGACCATCGCGTTCAACGTCGTGACGACCGGCAGCGGGCTCGCCGACGACATCCAGCGCGGGATCATGGACCGGCTGCGGACGTTGCCGATCTCCAGCTCCGCCGTGCTCGTCGGCCGCACGACGAGCGATCTGATGAACAACGCCCTCGCGTTGCTGGTCATGTCCCTCACCGGTCTGCTGATCGGCTGGCGCGTGCACACGTCGGTGCTCGAGGTGATCGCCGGCTTCCTGCTGCTGCTCCTGTTCGGGTACGCCATGTCGTGGGTTATGGCCGTCGTCGGCCTGTCCGTGCGCGCGCCGGAGATGGTCACCAACGCGAGCTTCATGGTCGTCATGCCGCTGTCGTTCGTCGCGAACACCTACGTCAGCACCGAGCGGATGCCCGGAGTGCTGCGCGTGATCGCCGAGTGGAATCCGATTTCCGCGGTCACCCAGGCCGCGCGGAACCTCTTCGGCAACGTGAACCCCGCCGCCCCGCCCCCCGGGGCGTGGCCCCTGCAGAACGCGGAACTGGCCTCGGTCGGCTGGATCGTCGTCATCATGCTCATCTTCGTTCCGCTCGCCATTCAGCGGTACAACAAAGCAGTCAGCCGCTGACCTGAAATCTCCCTCAATTCCTGCCACAGGAGAGGACTGTCTTCATGCGTTCAGCTCTGCGCGTCGCGGCACCGGTCGCCGCGGTCCTGCTGGCGTTCGCGGGCCCGCCCGCGCTCGCCTCCGCCGGGACCATCAGCGCGTCTCCCACGTCGGGCCTCATCGACGGCCAGCAGATCACCGTGCGGGGCAGCGGCTTCGCGGCCGGTGACGAGGTCTGGATCAGCCAGTGCGGCACCATCGGCGGCCTGCTGCGCTGCAGCGGGGCCGAGGGCCAGGTCGTCTCGGCGGTCGCGGACGCCTCCGGCTCGGTCTCGGCGCAGCTCCTCGTGCGCACCACCTTCACCGGGTACGACGAGAACGGCCAGCCCGCGGGTCAGATCGACTGCGCGCAGGCGTCCGGCTGCTTTGTCAGCGCGAGCGTCGGCACCGGCCCCGAACTGAACCGCGTGGCCATTTCTTTCCGCTGAGTCCGGCACCGTCACAGACATTGCGCGCAACCTGAGAGAAGCAGCCGTTCTCTGCCCCTTGCTAAAAAGAGACGCTCTGCGCAATTTCCGATAAATGACGGGAGAAGCACACAATGGTGAACAGATTCTCTGGCGGCGTGGCCGCGGTCATCGCGGCGACCGCCCTGGTGATCGTTCCCGTCGAGGCGGGCGCGGACGACCGCGGCGGCTCCGTCGTGATCACGGCCGACCAGGACTGCTACGAGTTCGCCGAGCGGACGCGCATCACCCTGGACCAGGCCCGCAAGCTGATCCCCGCTCGCTACACGGCCCAGGAGTCACCCGACGCACGCGGCATGGTCGACGTGTTCATGGGTGACTACGCCTGCAAGTCGATCTCGCTGAACGGCAAGCCCGGCCGCCCGACGATGGTCACCATGGCCAGCGTCAACCTCGCGACCAGGGACGGCAAGCCCGTGCCGCAGGGAACCGCGTTCCCGCTGTGGTGGGGCACCGACCACAAGGAGCTCGCCCGCGCCGTGCAGCGGCTGGGCGCGCCGGCCAGGGTGATCGAGGGCAAGCAGTCGGTCAAGGACATCGGCGGTGGCAAGCTGCACGTCACCAACGCCTACTGGGGCGACAAGGTCGACCACGTCAGGACGGCGGTCGTACCCGACCTCTCCAAGGCGCCGCTGCACCGCGTCATCACGCCGACCGGCTACTACCAGGGCGAGCGCGGCGAGGTCCAGTTCGTCTACGACATGAAGCTGCACGTGGTCTTCGGCGCCGCCGACCTGACCACCGTGTCGCACCCGCGCTCGGACATCGTGACGCAGTACGGGTTCCCGCAGGTCTACCAGGGACCGACCGACTACCTCGTCGGCACGTGGACGCTCAAGATCGAGCTGAAGCGGCGGTCCTGACCACGGACCCGGGCGGGCGGCGGAGCATCCTCCGCCGCCCGCCCGTTCAGGTCATCATGCCGCGCAACACGAACGGCAGCGCCTCGGCCTGGAAGTCCACGTCCGCGCACACCTCCCGCAACGTGCCCTCCAGGACGACGAGCGCGAGGATCGGGAACACGAACGCCGGGTCGGCCGCGAGCCCGTGCTCGCGCTGCACCGCGAAGAGCCGGACGGTGAACGGCACCAGGTCGAAGTCGGCGACGGAGTCGCGCGTCGCGGACTCCACCAGCTCGATCATCGCGGCGCGGAACCCCGCGCGGTCCGAGCGGGCGGTGGCGGTGGCCGTCGCGAGCACGACGTCGGCGCACGCGGCACCGTCGCCCCGGGTCATCCGGTAGAAGAACTCCACGAACGCACGCCGGCCGCCGTCGCTCATCCGGCGGCAGAAGCCCGCGTCGACGATCACCGCGGACCCGTCCGGCATCGGGTAGAGGTTGCCGGGATGCAGGTCGCAGTGGACCAGCCCGTCCAGGAAGATCATCTGGTAGACGGCGCGCAACGCGGTGAGCGTCGCTTCTCGCTTCGCCTGCGCGGCAACGGTTCCGGCGCGCAGGTCCGGTACGTGCTCCATGACCAGCACACCGGGCCCGCAGTACTCGCCGCGCACCTCGGGCACCCGCACTCCGGCAACGGCGGCGAGGTTCGCGCCCAGGTCCCGCAACGCGACCGCTTCCGCCTCGAAGTCGAGCTGCTGGCGGACCGCCCCGGCGATCTCGCCGGCGACGTCGGCCACGGGCATGCCGCCCAGCAGGCGCCACGACTCGGCGAGCCGGGCGAGGCCGCGCAGCAGCTCGAGGTCGCGGGAGACGATCCGGCCGACGCCCGGCCGGCGCACCTTGATCGCGACGAGTCCGCCGTCGCGCAGCTCACCGCGGTAGACGCACGCGATGCTGCCGGCGGCGGTGGGCGTCAGCGCCACGAGGTCGTCCCGCAGCCGTGCCGGAAACCGCCGCCACGCCTGGTCCACGGGGACGACCGGAAGATCGTCGTACACGTGCGACAGTGCCCGGCACACCTTCGGTGGCACCACGTCCACCCTCGTGGACAGCAGCTGCGCCACCTTCAGGAATGCCGGGCCGAGCCGCACGACCGCGTCCGCCAGCAGGTCCGTGCGCCGGCGCGAGAACACCGCGCGCACGCCCGTCGCCGTGACCACCGCCAGGACCTCGCAGGCCCGCAGGGCGACCGCCGCGCGCATGTCAGTCGTCGGAGGACAGGTCGATCTCGTGTGTGACGTGGCTGCCGCACACGCTCGTCGACGCCAGTGCGAGCCGGGGCTTCGCGCTTCCGGCCGAGGTCGCGTAGAGGCCGCCGTCCAGCTCGGCGACGTCGTAGAACGTGGTCGGCGTGCGGGACAGGAACGTGGTGCCGACCGGCGGGAACGTCGTGATCCCCTTGGCCTCCATGACGAGCGGGTCGAGGTTGAGGTACAGCGACCCGCGCAGGCTGATGACGAGGTACTGCTCGAAGACGACGTCCGCGGGCAGCAGCGCCTCCACGCCCCCCGCCCGCAGGCCGGTGAGGATCCCGAGGTTGGGGCGCGCGGGGTTCTGCTGGATCAGCAGACCCGTCTCGTTGGAGTGGAAGTGGGTCATCAGGCGGGTCACGGCGATGCGCGGCCGCCCGTCGGGCAGGGTGGTGACCTCCTGCGAGCTGCGCACCGCGCTCAGGCCCTTGACGTCGGCGCAGTCGAGCGTCTCGCCGTCGGAGAAGAGCACGGTCAGCTGGCCGCGGATGCTGAGCCCCACGTGGTGCTGGCTGTTCGGCACGACGAACGGGTCGGAGCGGTCCGGTGACGTGGTCGTGGTCATGGCGTTCTCCTCGGGGTCTGCGCCTCGTGGGCGAGGGGGAGCGACAGCACGCCGCGGAACATCGTGCTGCGCTGGTACTGCAGTGCGTCGGGATCCGTCGGCAGGCGCCAGCCGGGCAGCCGTACGAGTGCGCGGAACGCCGCGACGAGTTCGAGCCGGGCGAGGACGGCGCCCACGCAGTGCCGCATGCCGCTGCCGAACGACAGCGGGTGCACGCCGGTCCTGGTGACGTCGAACCGGCCGGGTTCGGCGTAGCGGGCGGGGTCCCGGTTGGCCGCGCCCATCAGCGCGACCACGAGCTCGCCGCGCCGCAACGTCTTCCCGCCGAGCTCCAGGTCGTCCGCGAGCTGCCTGCTGTTGGACTGCACGGACGAGTCGTAGCGGAGGATCTCCTCCACTGCGCCGGGCACGAGGCCGGGACGCGAGCGCAGGAGCTCGAGCTGTTCGGGGTGGGCGGCGAGCGCCAGCACGCCGTTACCGATCTGGTTGGTGACGGTCTCGTGGCCCGCGAAGATCAGCGTGACCACCATCGCGATGATCTCCTCGCGGCTGGTGTCCCCGTCCGCGCACAGGATTCCGAGCAGATCTCCCGATGCCGGGCGGGTGTCGACCAGGTCCGTGAGGTAGCCGGTCAGCTCGGCCATCGCCGCCTGGCCGTCGGCGATCTCCGCGGGGCCGGCCGCGAGGTCGAGGGTGGGGCCGATGCGCAACGACCACGCGCGCAGGCGGTCCCGGTCGTGCGCGGGCAGGCCGAGCACGGTGGAGATCACGCCCAGTGCCAACGGGTACGCCACGTCGTTGATCACGTCGAGCTCGCCCGCGTCCTGGCCGACCAGCTCGGCGACGAGCCGGTCGATCTCGGCCTCCAGCGCGCGCAGGGCGCGAGGTGCGAAGGCGGGCATGATCAGCGTCCGCAGCCGGGTGTGGTCGGGTTCGTCCTGGAACAGCACCGTTCTGCTGAGGATTCCGCTGAGCGGGCCGGGCCCGACGAGCTGCGACCAGAAGTCGCGGATCCCCTGCCGCACCAGGCGGTCCTCGCCCAGGACCGTGCGCACGTCGTCGTAGCGCGAGACGAACCAGATGCCGTTCACGCCGCGGTGCACCGGGTCCTCGCGCAGGAGCCGGTCGTAGTGCGGGTACGGATCGCGCTGGACCTCGGGGGCCGAGGGGTCGAAGCACGCGAGCGGAAGCGGTTGTCCGGCGAGCTGGGTCATCGCGAACTCCTCTGTCCGGAGGACCCAAGGTTACTTATTTTTCATATACTGAGTCAACGCGAAGGCGTTCTTCCATCTAGCTGTCTTCCGATGTCAGTCCTCCGGAAGTAGCGATCTTGAACGGAGTTCCCGATGTCCCCTCACCGCGGCGCGCTGGCGTGGTTCGAGATCCACGTCCGCGACGTGACCAAGGCGGCGGAGTTCTACGGCACCGTGTTCGGGTGGACGTTCGACCCGCTCGGCGACGCCGACGAGAGCCTCGACGGCTACCTCGTGATCACGCTGGCGAACGGCGAGGGCGCGGGCGGCGGCCTCGCCCGCACGGCCACGCCGGACGAGCCTGCCGGCCGCGCGTCGAGCGTGCTGTACCTGCAGGTGGACGACATCCCGCGGACGGTCGAGCTGGCCCTCTCCGCGGGAGCGGCGGTGCACCGCCCGCTCATGGACATCGGCGGCGGCCACGGATTGTGCGCGATCATCCGCGACCCGGACGGCAACCACGTCGGCCTCTGGTCGTCGTGACCGGACGAACGAGGATTCCCGGCCGGGGGTGACGACACCTCGGCCGGGAATCCCCTCTGGCGCGGCGGTCGCGGCCGGGCCAGGGCCCTGAGGGGGACGTGAGGGCCCTGGCCGGCGTCAGCCGCCGGTGGTGTTGAGGAGCACCGAGACCGTGTCCGCGAGCGAGTCCGCCGTCGCGAAGTCGGCCTTGCCGTCACCGTTGAAGTCGGTGACCACGATCGCGGGCGCACCGCTGCCGACCTTGACGCTCACCGGGGCGGAGAAGCCGCCCTTGCCGTCGCCGTGCAGCAGGCTCACGTCGTCGGAGTCGAAGTTCGGCGCCACGATGTCGGCGAACCCGTCGCCGTTGAAGTCGCCGACACCGGTGTCGGAGGGGTGCTCGCCGGAGCCGAGCACGACAGGTCCGCCGAAGCCGCCCTTGCCGTCACCGAACAGCACGGCGATCTGGTCCACCTCGTACAGGGCGCTCACGATGTCGGCGAAGCCGTCGTCGTTGAAGTCGGCGATCGCGGCGCCGGCCGAGGTGTCACCCGCCGGGTAGGCCGTCGGAGGCCCGAACCTGCCGCCGCCGTCGCCCTTGAGCACGGTGATGTCGCCCGAGTTGTAGTTGGACACCGCGAGGTCGAGCTTGCGGTCCCCGTCGAGGTCCACAACGGACAGCCGCAGCGCACCGTCGCCCGCCGGGTGGTGACCCGGTGCGGCGAACCCGCCCTTGCCGTCGCCGAGCAGCACCGTCACGTCGTCGCCGTTGAGGTTCGGCGTGACCACGTCGAGGAAGCCGTCGCCGTTGAGGTCCCTCGCCACGGCGCGGGCGGGTCCATCGCCGGCCGGGAAGGCCGTGGGCGCGCCGAACTTCCCGGTGCCATCGCCCAGCAACAGCGACACGTCGTCGGAACCGAGGTTCGCGGCCACCAGGTCCTGGTGCCCGTCGGAGTTGAAGTCACCGGCGGCGAGACCGTTGGGCGTGCGCCCCGCGGTGAGGATCACCGGTGCCTGGTACCCGCCGCCGCCGTCGGCCAGCATCACCGCGACGTCGTTGGAGTTGTAGTTGGGCGTCGCCAGGTCCAGGGCGCCGTCACCGTTGAGGTCCGCGGCGAGGATGTCCGCCGACGCGTCACCTGCCTTGAACGTCGCGACCGCCGCGAACGACGCCTGCGTGGCGGGCGGCGGCACGGGAGCCGGGGTGCCCGCGGACGGGACGGTCGCGACCGGGGCGGTCGCGGTCGGCCGGGTCTCCGAGGAGGCGCCCGGCGGGGAGTTCGGTTGCTCGGACCTCGTGGTGCAGCCAGCGACCAGCACCACCGCCACCAGAGATACCGCCACTTTTCGGGAAACGCGCGTTCCGGCGCCCATGTGCTTCTCCTCGCACTCGATCAGCTGCGAGGCCCAGTGTTGTCGGCGCGTCGCGGACCAGGCTTTTCCTGGCTTGCGATAACTCCGGAGAACTGCTCCGCACATTCAGCACACTGTGAGAAGAAACCGCCCGCGGTGCGCCGTAGAACGGGTCGTGAGCCTGCCTGGAAACGGGGAGAGATGAGCGACATCGAATCATTCGGACGAAAGCTCGGCGATTTTACGCACGGCCTGCTCGCGGGCCGGGACGGAGAAACCGGCGTGACGAACGAACTCCGCAACGAAGAGACACTGCGCGCGCTGTACGACAAGTTCAACGAGAACGACCTCGACGCGGCGAGCGAGCTGCTCACCGAGGACTACGAGGGCCTCGACGTGCCGTCCGGCGAGGTCGTGCGCGGCCGCGCCGGCTGGAAGCAGCGGCAGGCGGCGAACCGGGCCCCGTTGCCCGACGCGCGGACGACGATCCAGTCGCTCGTGGTCAAGGGCGACTTCGCCGTCGCCGAGGTGGTCAACGAGGGCACGCACACCGCGCCGTTCCCGCTGCCCGGCGGCGGCGAGCACCCGCCGACGGGCAACCGGATCCGCGGCCTGAGCTGCGAGCTCTACGAGTTCCAGGACGGGAAGATCGCCAAGGGCACGCTGTACTACGACTTCCTGACCGTCGCGACCCAGCTCGGCCTGAAGTTCTGAAGCCGTACCGCGCGCACGGGACAGGCCCGTGCGCGCGGATCGCGTCCGCTCGTGCCACCGGGGTCACCTCTGCCCGAACATCACCCGACAGGTAATGACTATTTGTCATATCATCGCGCTGTTCGGTCATGACGGTCACGACCCTCTGGAGACGACATGGACCTCGTCCAGGGCATCGGCGGTGTCTTCTTCCGCGCCAAGGACCCGCGCGCGCAGGCCCGGTGTACCGGGACAACCTCGGCATCCCGCTCAGCCCCGGCGACGGCGAGGACACCGGCGAGGAGACCCGGATGTGGGACCAGCAGGCCGGGCCGACCGTGTGGGGACCCTTCCCGTCCGACACCGAGTACTTCCACAACCCCGCCCAGCAGGTGATGATCAACTTCCGGGTCGGCGACCTCGACGCCGTGCTGGCGCGGCTGCGCTCCGGCGGGGCTCCCGTCCGCGACGAGGTCGAGGAGTACGACTACGGGCGGTTCGCCTGGGCGTGCGACCCGGAGGGCAACTGGTTCGAGCTCTGGGAGCCGTCCCGGCCGAACGCCGCCACGTGATCGCACACCGCCACCGGCCTTCCCGATGACGATCCGTTGTGGACCGTCGCCGACGTGACCGCGGCCGCCGGTACGCGGTGCCGGACGGGCACCGGCGCGACCGAAGCGTCTGGTTCGTCCCGTCCGCCTCCCGCTCTGCCACAGCCGGCCGCACCGCCGTCCGCTTAGGACACAGGGCGGGATGGCAGACTGTCCGGAAGTCGTTCACCGCACGTCAGGACGCAGGAGAAACACCGTGGCGCAGGAAGAAGTGCCCAGCCAGGACCCGGCGCTGCCCGCCACGGCCTACGCGGTGCTGGGCCTGCTGTCGTTCGGCCAGGAGCTCACCGGCTACGACCTCCGCAAGTGGGCCATGAACATGCGCTACTTCTACTGGAGCCCCGCGCAGAGCCAGATCTACCTGGAGCTGCGCAGACTGCTGCAGCACGACCTGGTCGAGGTGCAGGTCGAGGAGCAGAAGAGCCGCCCGGACAAGCGTCTGTACCGCATCACCGAGGCGGGCCTGAAGGTCTTCCGCGAGTGGCTCGACCACGCCCCCGTCGGACCGCCGCTGCTCAAGCACTCGGTGGCGCTGCGGCTGTTCTTCGGCCACCAGACCGACCACGCCCGGCTGCGCGAGGTGCTCACCGAGTACCGCGACTGGGCCGTCGAGCAGACCACCGGGCTCACCGAGCTGCGGACCGAGCTGGACCAGCGCCTGCCGTACCCGGCGCTGGTGGCCACGTGGGGCTCGGCGTACTTCGCGGCGGAGATCACGGCGATCGACGCGGTGCTGGCCGACCTGGACCGGATGGACCGCGAGGAGGAGGCGGACTGACGGGCCCGCGACCGTATTGGCGGCCTTGGCGGTGCGGCCGACGAGTGCGGAAGGTGTCCGCAGCCCGCGCTCCACGCCGCTCCTAGTCCTCCCCACCGGTCCCCCACCCGCTCCTGGGACCGGTCCGGCGCGGTTCCTGCCCGCGTCCCTGGTCGATCCGGCGCGGTTCCTGGTCGTGTCCCTGGTCGTGTCCCTGGTCGATCCGGCGCGACTCCTGCCCGCGTCCCTGGTCGATCCGCCGAGGCTCCTCCATCCGTTCCGCGAACTGGGCCCGCAGCTGCGACACGATCATCGCCGACTCCCGCCGCACCCGGTCCACCTCCCACCGCGCCTGCTGGCGCACCCGCTCGATCTCCATCCGGTGGTCCTCGACCAGCCGGCGCCTCTCCTCGTTCGCCTCGTCCAGGGTCTGCTGCCAGCGGCCCAGCAACTGGTCGCGTTCCGCCGCGACCGCCGCCCTGGCCTGGTCGACCAGGTTGTCGGCCGCGCGTTGCCGGACCTGTTCCTCCGCGCGTTGTTGTTCGGCGTGGCGTTCCTCTTCCTTGACCCTTTCGTGCCTGATCATCCGCCGCGCCGCCAGAAAGCTCAACAATGCGGTGATCACCGCCGCCACGGGACCGCCCAGTTGCAGAAAGTCCATCGCACGCCATTCTCCGGAAACAAGATCCTGTTTTCAGTATCGTGATTCCGCGGAGAGGCGTCTCTTCCCGGTTGCGAGATCGGCTGGGATGCCCCAGCGGCCTGAGAACACGATGTCGGACAACGACATCCGCGCGGGCGGGTGAGCGCGGCCGGGGCGCGCCCACCGGAGTCCGACCACCGTGACGAGCGTGTGCGTGTCCGGTACGGCCAGCGCCGTGCGGACGGCCGCGCGGTCGAAGCCGCCGTACTGGCGCACGTGCAGGCCCTCCACGCGGGCCCTGGCGGTCAGGCCGCCCACGCCAGGCCCAGCTCGTACTCGGTGCCCCGCATCCGCTCGCCGGCCTCGTCGGTGGTGCGCACGGTCGCGAGCACCAGCGCCACGGCCGTCGCCGCCTTGACGCGGTTGTCGTCGGCCAGGGCGCCGAGCAGGGTCTCGTAGGTCGGATCCGCCTGCCTGCCGAGGACGAAGCGCCACGGCTGCCGGTTCCACGCCGACTCCGCCGAGCGTGCCGCCTCGAACAGGCGCGTGCACGCCTCCGGCGGGATCCCCGGCCCGGCCATCAGCGTGCCGGCCCGTGCGTCACGAGCAGGCCGGCCAGCACGACGAGCGCGAGGCAGTGGTGCGTCCAGTCCACCTCCAGCAGCTGGGGGAACGCGATCGCGAGCAGTCCGTTCGCGTGCTCCTCGGGGATGCGGACGAGGTGGACCTGCCCGGCCCGCAGCACCTGTTCGGCCAGGGGGACCAAGACGACCGCCGTGCAGGCCTGGATCACCCGGCGGGTGTTCATCGCCGCCCTCACCAGCCGATGGCCGGGTACCAGATGAGCCCGGCCCTGCCGAGGGACCGCAAGACCCAGTACAGCAACGTGAACACGCCGAAGACCAGGAACGCGGAGGCCGTGATCCGTTCGGTGCGGCCGGGTTTCGCGGCGAGCCAGCGCTGCACGCGGCCGCCCGTGCCGTGCGCCAGCACCAGGAACACGACTCCCGCGATCACCAGGTTTCCCAGCGACTGCAACACGAACGCCGACATCCCGTAGAGCACGTTCCCGCTCTCCGCAGCGTGCCGGAACATCATCCGGAACAGCGGGAACGGCCGCCCGATCAGCAACGCGCCGATCAGCACGCCCATCACGACCAGCGGCACCGCGGGATGCCGCCGCCGGATCCGCGCGAACGGGTCCGGCACGAGCCGCACCGCCGCCAGGCCGAGGTAGGTGAACGCGACGCCGATCAGTCCGAACACGACCATCGACTGGACCTGGCGCGGGCTCAGCACCCCGGCGACGCTCGCCGTCGTCGCGAACTGCGGCATCGACGTGCCCACGATCGCGACCACCGCGCCGTACAACGCCGAGACGCCCACCGCGCCGGCGCAGATCCACCCCAGGGCGCGCATCGAGTCCCGCCAGCGCGGTTTCGCCCTGCCTTGGTCGACCAGTGGCGTCACGACCCCGAACACCGCGATGTTGCAGGCGGTGAAGGAGCCGGCCAGCCCGGTGACGAACGCGAAGGCGATGCCCGCCAGCACACCGTCCAACGGCGTCGCCTTCGCGTCGTGGCCGAGCATCGCGTTCGCCACGTTGTCGCCGATGACGCGGTCGACGAACGGCGCCGACCAGATCACCGTGAGCAGGAACCCGGCGAGCGCGCTCCAGGCGACCAGCCGGCCTCTGTGCCGCACAACGGGATCGGGGAGGAAGGTCGGTTGCATGCTCTCTCCTGTCGAGGAGGGGGAAGGCCGTCAGGCCTGCTCCCGCGGACCGATCTTGAGCAGGCCGGACATGACGGCCTTGGTGAGCACGGGGATCGACTCGGCCTGGAAGTCGAGCTCCTCGTCGAGGGCGTTGATCCGGCCCTCCAGCACGAGCAGGGCCAGCAACGGGAAGATGAACTCGGGCGCGGCGAACAACCCGTTGACGCGCTGCAGGTCGAACAGCCGCGTGGCGAACCGGACCAGGCTGAAGTCGCGGGCGTTGCGGCCGCTCGACTGTTCGATCAACGCGATCGTGCCCCGCCGGAACGCGGCCACGTCGGCCCAGTCGGCGACGCCCTCCGCGCTCTCCCGCAGGATCTCCGCGCAGTGCGGGCCGTCGCCGCGCGCCATGTGCATGAAGAACTCCGCGAAGAGCCGGCGCACGCGAGGCTCGAGCCGGACCACGAACCCGGCGTCCAGCAGGACGATCCGGCCGTCGCGGCCGAGGTAGAGGTTGCCGGGGTGCATGTCGCAGTGCACGAGCCCGTCGAGGAAGAGCATGCGGTACGCGCAGTGCAGCACGCGGCGGGCGAGCTCGGACCGCCGCGCGGCCGGGACGTCCCCGGCGTCGAGCGGGGTGAGCCCGTCGACGAACTCCATCACCAGCACGCCTTCCGCGCACAGGCCGGGCAGTGGCCGCGGGATGTGGAGGTAGCCGACGTCGGCGAGCGACTCGCGCAGTTCGGCGAGCGCGCCGGCCTCCGCGCCGAAATCAGCCTGGGCCGCCACGGCGTCGCCGATCTGGCGCAGCACCGCGACAGCGGGCAGGCCGCGCAGCCGCGGCAACCGCTGCATCACCGCCGCACCGGCGCGCATCACCGCGAAGTCCTGCTCGATCCGCTCGCGCACCCGAGGTCTGCGCACCTTGAGCGCCACCGCGCCGCCGTCGTGCTCAGCCCGGTACACGCAGGCGATGCTGCCGCTGCGCACCGAGTCCCAGTCGACGGTGAACGGTGGTTCACCTCCGTACGCCGATCGCAGGACTTTCCTGGCCACGCGGACTGGCATGGGTGGCACCCGGTCGTGCAGTTCCGCCAACGCCTCGCACCACCCGGCGGGCAGCACGTCCCGGCGGGTGCTCAGCAACTGCGCACCCTTCACGAACGCGGGCCCCAGCGCGACCACCAGCCGGCGAGCGCGACCGGTGACATCGCCTCGCACGATCGACGGCAGCGCGAGAACCGTGTGCCACAGGCAAATCGACAACACGGCGATCGCACGCAGGACCACCTGAACGCTTCGGAACATGGTTATGGTTATAGGACCCCACGACAGGACAACACTTGTTCCAGGTTGCGCGGATCGCGATTGCGTTAACCTGCAAGGTGATCCCTCGACCGGAGGTACGCGCCGTGGACGTGACCACTCTCGCCCTGACCGTCGAACTGGAAGTCGCCGCTCCCGCGGACGAGGTGTTCGACGCGGTGAGCGATCCGACCCGGGTTCCAGCCTGGAGTCCTGAATGCGTGCACGTCGAGTGGACCGACGGCGCCGCCGCGGCCGTGCCGGGTGCGCGGTTCTCCGCCCGCAACAGGGCAGGCGAGTGGGAGTGGGAGGTGATGTGCGAGGTGGTCGAGGTCCGCAAGCCCCGCACGTTCTCGTGGGTCGTCCTCGGCCTGCACGACCCGTCGCTGCCCTCGTCCACCTGGCGGTACGAGCTCACGGATCGCCCCGGTGGCGGAACGCTGATCACGCAGACGTTCCGCCACGGAGCCGGTGGCAGCCACCTCGTCACCGCGATGCGGACCGAACCGGAGCACGCGGACGCGCTCTACGAGTTCCGGCGCGGAGTGTTGCTGCACAACATCACCACGACCATGCGGGCCACGGCGACCGAGCTCGGCTGGTTGCGGGAGTGACGGTCAGTCGTGGTGCCAGCGCGGCTGCTGCCACCGTTCACCGATCTCCAGCATGCGCTGCAGGTTGATCAGCAGTCCCTGCCAGCCGAGCTGGTAGCCGTCGGACGGGCGGCCGTCGACGAAACCGCTGTGCCGCAGGCTGACCCGCGTTCCCGCACCCTCCTCCTCGGTCAGTTCCCAGCTCACCAGGGTGTCCGGCCAGCCGTCGTTGTGCCAGGTGTAGGCGAGCCGGTGCGGGGCCTCGATGTCGACGACCGTCATCGGTCCGTGGTCCCAGCCGAAGTCGTAGCGGCCGCCCTCCCACGGCTCCACCACCGACTCCGCCGGCAGCCACCTGTCGATCTGGGCGGGGTCGACCAGCACGGAGAACACCTCGGCGGCATCCGCGTCGATCACGATCGACGCGGTCGCCGTGTCCTGCTGCCCAGCCGTGTAGTCGGGGCGAGGCGCCAGGGTGCGCCCCTCGGCGAAGTTGGCGAGGTTGCCGACCGCGACTCCCCAGAAGTCGTTCATGCTCGCCCGGTCGAATCCCCAGAACGGCACCGGTTCGTGCAGGACGGACACCGTCGTGTCACCCGTCGCCGTCCGCCGCACCGACATCTCGACCACGGTGTGCATGCCCTCGATCTCCCAGTCGAACCGCAGTCCCCCGCCCGGATCCGCCGCCGCGGACGTCTGCCGCGGCACGTCTCCGAACGGGGTGTGCCTTCCCCAGAACTCGAACCTGCCGTCCTCCAGCCGGACGTCCACGTGCTCGGCGAACCACGTGCTCAAGGACGACTCGGTCGTCATCGCCCGGTACACCGCTGCGGTGGGGGCGAACACCACCGCCTTCACGGACACCCTGTCTGCCATCGCAGGCACCTCCCGTCGTCAGTTCCGCGGACCGCGGAGTCAGGCGAACCTGTCGTCCAGCCAGCGCTGCCAGCACGCGGCGGCGTCCGGCCGCAGCGGCGGAGTCCCGTACCGGTACTGGTGGACGCGGACGCCGCACAGCTGGGCCCCCTCGGCGCTGAACCGCCGCAACCCGCACGCCGTCCGCACGCCCAGGTGCCTTCCGGGGTGCAGGAAGTCGACCACGCCCTCCACCAGGTCGACCCCCGGCACGTCGACCACCACCCGGTCTCCCACCGAACAGCGCGCGGAGACGCCCAGTGCCGCGATCAGCCTGCCCCACCCGTCACCGCCCGCCGGCCGGGTCGTGGCCATCGCGAGGGTCGCGGGCAAGCCGGCGAAGTGCCGCTGGTAGGCACGCAGGTTGTGCAGGAACAGGTCCCAGCACGCGTCCAGCGCGTCGTACTCCTGGTCCCACCTCTCGCTGTCGGGAAAACCGTTCTGCACCAACCGGAACGCGGTCTGCCCACCACCGGCCGCCGCGAGCGCGAACTCGTAGCAGTACACCGGCTCACCGGGCGCGCCGAAACCGCCGTACACCAGCCGCCGGGGCGGGTCGGCGGCCAGCACGACGCCCTCGCGCACGCCACCGGGCCCGAAGTCGGTGCGCACCATGCCGCCCGGCTCGGGTTCGATCGCATGCGGCACGTACCAGGTCGCGAAGCCCGAACCGCTCGAGATCGACTGCCACACCTGTTCCAGCGGTGCCTCGACCTCGATCTCCTTGACGATCCGCCGAGCCATGCAGCCTCCCGTCAGTGTGACTAATAGTCAGACTAACGCGTGTACGCGGCCAGGGCGACGGCCAGCTCGGCGGGCACCTCCACCGGCGTCACCCCGTCGCCGGTGCGCCGCATGCACGCGACCGTCTGCGCTCCCCGCGCGACGACCACGGCACCGCGCCGGAACTCGAAGTCCATGACGACCCGGTTGCCGCCCGTGTCGGAGAGCGACATCAGCACGTCGATCTCCTCCAGCGCGAAGCACTCCGCGAAGTAGTCCATCCGGCAGGACACGGTGACCATCACGAGCTCGCCCGCGGTGAGCCGGCGCAGCACGCCCGGTGCGTGGTCGGCCAGGAAGTGCTCGCGGCAATGGCCCTGCCACCGCAGGTAGTGCGCGAAGTAGACGTTGCCCACGAGGTTCGTCTCGTCCAGCGTCACCACGTGCCGGTGGACGTAGTGCTCAGGCATCCCGCTCCCCCATCGCCAGCGCCGCGGTCACCCGGCCCCGGTCGGTCTCCCGCTGGGCCACGACCACGCGGGCCCCGCGCGCGGTCGCGGCCATCAGCCCGTCGCCCGTCACCTCGTCGAACCGAACGGCGTCCTCCTCCGCGAGGGGCCGCCCTGCCACCACACCGGATTCACCGAGAACCGCGAGAGCCTTCACCGCGGCGGCGCCGGGTTCGACGTCCTCCACCGTCCAGTGCAGACCTACCGGATGGTCCGCGGCGACCCGCAGGTCGTCCCACAGTTCCACCCGGTCCGCCCAGCCCTGCTCGACCAGCCGCCGGCTCAGCCACGGCCCGAAGTGGTCGAAGGGCATCGGGCCGGCGAGGTCGTTGTCCCCCACCGCCTTCAGCCGCAGCCCTGTCCACCGCGCGACCGGCAGGCCGTCCGGCTGCACCAGGTCGACGTCGAACACGAACTCCGATGCCGAGTGCCACCGTTCGACGGCGTGCACCTGGAGCATTCCCACAGGCTTGCGCCACACGTTCAGCTCCTCCACCCCTACCGGCAGCGCACGCTTGTGCGGTACGCACGGCAGCAGCGCGTGGATCGTCGCGTCGTGTGCGGCCGGATCGCCGAGCAGCAGCCGGGAACCGTGGTACGAAGCGAACCACATGTCCTCTCTCGCGTGCACCCAGGCCGTGACGGTGAACGCCGACAGCCTGTCGTAACGCACGACCCGCTGGAACCGTCCACTGTGGAAGAGCACGGACCCGTACGCGTGGTGGACCGGCCCGGTGGCCGGGGCGGTGGCCGCGGCCCGCCGGGCAGGAGGCGGTGAGGACGGCACGAGGGTCGCGCTCATGTGGTCGCTGCCGAAGCGGTCGCCGTCCTGGCGCACGGTCAGCTCCACCCGCCGGTCGCGCCGGGCGAGCGCCGCCACCCGGATGACCCGGTCGGAGCGTTCACCGACGGTCACCGGGCGGTGCAGCTCCAGCCCGCGGAACGTCCACGAGCCGCGCGGTCCGGTGGTGAGCGCGGCGGTCTGGGCCATCGCCTCGGCGCCGAGCACCGCGGGCAGCACCAGCACGCCGGACACCCGGTGCTCGCTCAGGTAGGGATCCGTACCGGTGTTGAGCGTCGCCTCCGCGATCGTCTCCACGCCGGGGACCCAGCTCGGCAGCCGTTCGGCGAACCGCAGGCCCGCGGGCGACGGGTGGTGCTCGGGGTCGACCCGCAGCGTCGCGGTGGCCGGGAAGCGGCCCGCGACGAGCAGGGTGACCGGCGCCGTCGGGTCGGTGAGCGCGTCGAGCATCGCCGTGACGCCCTGCTCCGGTTCGACCAGGGCGAGCCCCAGCCTGCTGAGCTGCGTGGTCACCTTCATCCGGTCTGCCATGCCGACGCCCGACCACGCCGACCACTCCAGCAGGTGCGTGCGGCACCGGCGATTGCGCCGCGCCCAGCGCTCCAGCTCGACGCGCATCCAGTCGTTGGCGACGCAGTACTCGGACTGCCCGGCGAGGCCCTGCCTGCCGATGATCGACCCGAAGCCGACCACGAGCCGCAGCTCGGCCCCGGCGGCCGCGAGCAGCTCGCGCAGCCCGTCCACCTTCGGCGCGACGGTCGCGGCGAGGCCCTCCTCGGTGACCTCGGCGAGCCGGCGCGGGTGGTTGATCCCGGCACCGTGCAGCAGCCCGCGCACGGTCCGCGCGGCCTCCCGCACCGCGGCGCACCGGGCCGGTGAGGTCGCAGCGGAGGTAGTCGGCGCCGAGCGGCACTCCGCGGCCACGTCCGGGTCCTCGGCCGGGCGCCTGCCCAGCACGACGAGCTGCGCCGACTCCCGCGAGCGCGGCGCAGCGCGCGGTGATCCCGGTGGCGCCACCGCTCACCAGGCACACGTCTCCGGCTGCAGGCAACGCGGCCGACGCCGGCGCTCCGAGGTGCGGCCGCGTCACCTGCCGTTCGACCACGCCCTCGCGGACACGGAGCTCCGCATAGCCGGAGGGCGGCGTGAACGACATCGCCGCGGCCACGGCCGAAGGGCTCTCACCCGACGGTCCGCACACCACGGTCACGGCGCACGCGGGCAGCTCGGCCGAGACGCCCGGCCACCGCCGCGGCAGCCGGATGTCCGGTGTGCGCGAGGACCAGCCGTCGCGCCCCGGCGATCGCGCGCAACAGCTCGGCGATCTCCCGCGTTCCGGCGCCGTCCGGCAGCTCCACCACCATCTCGGACGGGTCGTGCGCGGCCGGGCGTTCCCGCGCGGGCCCGACCGGCTGCCAGTGGTGGGCGAACAGCCCGACCCACGGCCGCACGCCGCTGATCCGGGACGGCTCGTCGGTGCCGTCGTCGGGCAGCTCCGCGAGCCGCCGCGCGAGCCCGCCCACCGTGACGCCGTCGAGGGACTCGTCCAGCACGAGCTGCCTGCCGTGCCGCGCCGCGATCTCCGTGACCAGCCGCACGACCTGCAACGAGTTCACGTGCAGGTCGGCGAGCAGCACGGTGTCGCCGGTGATCGCGGAGACCGGCAGTTCGAGCTCGGCGGCCAGGTGCTCGCGCACGGCGGTCAGCAGGTCGGTGCCCTCGGCGGCCGGTGCCACCACCGTCTCCGCCGCCTCGACCGGCCGGCTCGTCGACGGCCGCACCCCGTTCTTGGGCAACGACTCGCACGGGTTCGCCAGGAACTCGAGCGGGGTGTCGAGGTCGACCTCCCGGTGAGCGCGGTCGCCGAACCACGCCTGCGGCTTGGCGGTCGCGGACGCGAAGAGGGCGGCCGAGGCGAACGCGGTCCGCCGTGCGGACCCACCGCAGTCGAGGCTCACGGCGGGCACCCCGGCCGGTGCCGCCAGCGTGGCGAGCATCGTGCCCGGCCCGGCCTCGAGCAGCAGGTCGCACCGAGCGGCCAGGTCGCGGACGGCGTCGAGGAACCGCACCGGTTCGGTCAGCTGCTCGACCAGCAACGCGCGGATGTCGTCGAACGGGCCGAGGCGCGCACCCGTCACCGTGGAGAAGACCGGCTTCTCCGGTGCCGTGATCTCCACCTCCCGCAGGAACTCCCGCCAAGGCCCCGCCACGGCGGCCATCGCCGCGCTGTGGAACCCGTGCGACACCGGCAGTTCCGCGACGCGCACACCGACCGCTCCGGCACGCGAGGCCACGACGTCGAGTGCCGCGCGCGGTCCCGCGAGCACGGCCGACTCCGGCCCGTTCTCCGCGGCCAGCACGGCTTGCGTGCCCTCCGCGAGCTCGGTCGCCACCCCGGCCGGTGCGGCGACCGAGAGCATCCCGGTGCCGCGGGCGCCGAGTCCGCCATCAACCGGCGCGCGCGCGGCCAGGCCGAGGACCTGCTCTCGGGAGCGCCCGGCCCAGGCCAGCGCGGTGAGCTCGCCGAGGCTGTGCCCGACCGCGGCGACGGGTGCAGCCGAGGTGCGCAGCCAGGCCAGTCCGGCGAGGACTGCCACACCACGCGGGCTGGGCGATCGCGGTGTCCGCCGACCCGTCGACCAGCCGCACGGCGTCCGGCGCGCGCGGCACCGGCAGCAGCGTCCCGGCAGGCCGAGCGCGCGCACGGGGCTGTCCGGCAGCAGACCGACGGACGCCGGTCGCGGCCGAGCACGACTCCGCCGGTTCGTCCACCAGCAGGGTCGTGTCCCAGCCGGCAACCTCTTGCGCGCGGTGGCGGCGGCGCGAGCCCGGGGGTCCGCGACGAGCACGCAGCGCACCGCGTGCGCGGTCGTGCGCGGTCAGCGTGGCGGCGAGGTCGTGCAGTTCGGCCTCGCTCATCGCGGGGCACCGCTCGCTCAGGTCGCCGAGCCGTTCGTCGAGCGCGGCGAGGTCGTCCGCGGAGATCAGGAACGGTTCCCACTCCGGCAGCGGCGCCGACCAGCGGCGGGCCGCGTCCGGCAGCGTGACGACGGGTTCGGGGGCGACGGGCACGAGCCGGCGCGGCACCCTCCTCGTCATCGCGGTCCGCACGCCCGCGTCGAGCACGACGTGCGTGTTGATGCCGCCGAACCCCGCCGACGACACCCCGCGACGGGTTGCGGTGCGTCCACGGCTCCGGTTCCTCCGGCAGCCGCAGTCCCGCGCCCGCGGCGGCGAGCAACGGGTGGAGCTCGCGCACGCCCGTCATCGGCGGGAGCACCCGGTGCGACACGGCCAGCGCGGCCTTGATCAGCCCCGCGACCCCGGCCGCGGCCTTGGTGTGCCCGATGTTGGCCTTGATGCTGCCGAGGGCGGCGACCGGCGCGCTGAACCCGCGCACCGCCAGCAACGCCTCCAGCTCGACCTGGTCCCCCACCGCGGTCCCGGTGCCGTGGCCCTCGATCAGGCCGGCGGCGGCCGGGAGCAGACCCGCGCGGGCGTAGGCCCGGCGCAGTGCCCTCGTCTGGCCCCCGACCGCCGGCCGCGTGACGCCACCGGCGCCGTCCGAGGACATCCCCCAGCCGACGAGGTGCGCGTAGATCCGCAGTCCCCGCGCCTCGGCCTCCTCGGCGCGCATCAGCGCCACCATCCCGCAGCCCTCACCGGGCAGGAACCCGGTCGGGTCCGCGTCGTAGACCCGCATCTCACCACCCGCGAGCGCGCCGACCCTGGCGAACCCGATCAGCTCGAACGGGTCCAGCGACAGGTCCACCCCGCCGGCGAGCGCGAAGTTCAGCTCACCGCGCGCCAGCGCCTCGCACGCCGTGATCACCGCGAGCAGGCTCGACGAGCACGCGCCGTCCACCGTGTACCCGGCGCCGTGGAAGTCGAAGTGGTTGCACACCCGGCCCGCGATGGTGTTGCTGAGCCCGCCCGCGAGCATCTCGTCGTCGGGCGTGGGGAAAGGTTCCTTCAGCACGCGTTCGGCGGTGGCGAGGACCTTGGCCGCGGTGTCCCCGGCGACCCCGGACTCCTCCAGCGCCGCGCCGACGGCGTGCCGCAGCGACGGCCAGCGCAGCGCAGCAGCGCCGCGCGGCTGAACTCGCCCGCGAGCGAGTTGCCGATGAACACGCCGGTGCGGTCCCGGTCGACTCCCTCGCCGCCGGGAACACCGGCGTCGGCGAGGGCGGCCTCCGCGGTGTCGAGCGCGAGCCAGTGCGCCTGCGCACGACCGTCTTGTCCACATCGGACGGCTCACCGCCGTAGTCGGCGAGGTCGAGCCGTTCCGGTGGGATGGCGCGAAAGGCGCGCCGCCGGCCGAGGACCGTCTGCCACAGCTCCTCGGGCGTCGAGGCGTCCGGGTACCGGCATGCCATGCCGACGACGGCGATCCTGGGGGTCCTCACCGCCCATCAACGCCCGCGAGCGAGACCCTCTCGTTGGCCCGGTCGCGCAGTTCCGCCGCGACGAGCACACCACCGCGCAGGATGCAGACGATCACCAACGCGAAGAAGAAACCGAACACCACGCCGTTGAGCACGAGGATGCCGTAGGTGAACGCGGTCGCCAGGCCGAACAACGCCTGGTTGCGCTTGCTGACCGGCGTGCTGCCGGGGTCGGTGATCATGTAGTTGGTGAAGATGACGAACGCCAGCCCCGTCATCGGCAGCAGGGCCGCCAGCAGGGCGTGGTCGAAGATCGCCCAGCGCAGCACCGCCTGCAGCGCGAACCCGCCGACCCAGCCCATGATCAGCGGCAGCTTGCCGGTCAGCTTGGCGTTGATCATCGTGCCCGCGCCGAGGATCGCGAGCGGCAGGATCCAGTCGATGGCGCCGGTCGGTTCGTTGGTGAAGTGGTAGGGCGGCGCGATGCCGACCCACGGGAACAGCACGAGCGTGAGCGCGATGCCCGCGTTGGAGGGGTTGAGGAAGTGCCGCCTCTTCCCCCTGACGCGCATCCGCAGCACGTACTTGGTGCTGACGCCGGCGGTCACCGCGAAGATGTAGGGCCACAGGGAGGTGTTGCCGTACAGCAGCATCGCGACCGCGAGGCCGCCGATGTGGCTCGGCAGCAGGAAGTTCACCAGCTTCACCCAGCCGCCCACGTAGCCGGGCGTGCGGCCGTGAGCGCGCGCGTCGAGCGTTTCGAGCAGCAGGTCGACCGCGTACGCCACGAGCACCGTCGCGATCGGCGTGATCGGCGACTGCTCGAACCCGAGGACCAGGTGACCGATGACGTTGAACGCGGTGATCGACATGGCGAAGCGCCGCAACGCCATGAGCCGCTTGTCCGGTGGCCGGGCCGCGAGCCGATGGCTGGGCGACGGTCGGGTCGTGTCGGCTGGCGTCGTTGTCATCGCGAGTCACCGTCCTGCAGGGGTTTGGGTGTGAGGAGAGGCGGCGGGTGCCGCGCGTCGCCGGACGGCGACGGCGGCGGCAGGCACCGCGCGGGATGAGCCGCGCCGTGCCTGCCGCCGGGTGGGGATGCCGCGAGATCAGATGGTCACCGTGGTGCCGTCGAAACGGGTGACCGAGAAGCGGTGCCTCTCGTTGAACCACGACTTCTGCTCGCGGAGCAGCTCGATCGCCAGACCCTCGCCCAGTTTCGCCGACTGGACGAAGTCCGACCGCCAGTGCACCCCCGCCATGTTGCGGCCGATGCCGATGTTGGCGGCCAGCTTGTTCAGCTCACCACCGACGGTCAGCCGGTCCGCGTCCGCGCCGGTGTACGGGACCAGCTCCGCGCCGGTCTCGTCGGCCTGCACGGGGTCCGGCACCGGGGCCGTCTCCTCGTGCCACGCCTTGAGGATGGTCGCGCAGGCGCCCGCCGCCGTGGCGTGCCCGGCCGCGTAGGACGGGTGCGTGGGCGATCCCTCGGGGAACGCCTGGGGCAGCAGGTAGGAACCGAACTTGGCGAACACCCGGTCCACGGCGTCCGACTCCAGCACCTCGCGGTCGAGGAACTCGTACTCCCGCCTGCCCGTGATCCGGTTGTGCACCCTGGCGCAGAACGCCTCCGGGCGCAGGCGCCGGTGCACGTACCACTTCTGGAACCACGCCGCCCGCAGTGCCCTGTTCGCGACCTCGGTCACGAGCGAGAGCAGGTGCGGGATGCCGAACGTGCTGAACCCGAGCTGTGTCTTCGAGTCCACGTACGGGTTTCCCGCGTCCGTCGGCACGTTCTGGTAGTGCATGATCAGTGCGGCGTTGATGAACGCCTGCGCCGGCGTGGGACCCGCGTCGTAGTGCACCCAGTGCGTGAGGTCCCTGGGCGTGGCGATGTACCGGCGGTTCACCTGGTCGCGCTCGGTGGCCGCCAGCGACCTGTTCCAGCCGTTCTGCAACCGCACGTACGTCTCGAACGTCGTGGCGTAGTCCCGGTTGGGCTGCACCGTGTCCTGGCGCTGCTCGAACCGGTAGGTGCCGAACTGGACGGGCTGGTAGAAGAACTGGGAGATGAACGGACCCACGTGGTCGCCCGGCGTGTCGCCGCGGAACACGAAGTCCGGCTCGATCCTGCCGTCCCGCTTGGCCGCCCGGTAGTCCGACAGCCGGCTCAGGTCGTCCGCGGCGGCACCGACCAGGTGGTCGTCCGCGAACCTGGTGAAGGGCACGTCCCTGCACAGCGCCATCCAGTACAGCTCGGTCGCCTCGGCGGACAGCTCCGGCGAGTCCATCCGCGGTGCGGGCGGGATCGTCATGCTGTTGCTCGGCGGCCCGACCGCGTCGACCGCGAGCCCCGCCTGCGGGTTCGTCAGCGGACGCCCCTCGGCGAGGACGATGCGGTCGATCTGGTCGGGGTCCTCGCTGAGGAGCGCCCTCAGGTAGGCGCGGTACGCGGGGTCGACCTCGCCGAACTCGTTGTGCGACAACCCCTTGCTGTAGCTGCCGAGGTAGTTCGGGTAGAGGTTCTCCTCGCCGTTGCTGATGTGCATCACCGGCAGGGCGTCCGCGTCGGATCTGGTCGTCCGATCCGCAGGTGGGGTCATGTTCTCGTCCTATCTGGCCGTTCGCGCGAACGGTCCTAGTCGCGCGGAGCGCCGCCACCACCCTGCTGGCCGTCGACGACGACGCGGCCGAGGCCGTTCTCGACCACGACGCGGGCGCCCGGGATGACCCGGCCGTTGTCGTCGATCGGCTGGCCGCCCAGGTTCACGCGGAAGCGCGGACCGGCCTCCGACATGTGCCAGTGGCGCCACTTCCAGCCGTCGGCCGCCTTCACGGCGAGCGCGCTGGAGTACAGCGGCTGGTGCTCCTTGTGGTCCGCGCGCGTGATGATGACGTCGCCCTCCTCGTTGACGAGGCCGAGCGTCTTGGTCGCGATCGCCTGCGTGGCGAAGATCGTCTTGACCTGGCTGTCGGTGCTCGTGGGGAACAGCGTGGTCAGGTACTCCCGCATGTTCTCCCGGCCCGTGATCTTCAGCGGGCGGCCGTTCACCGCGACCAGCTCGTAGGTGGTGAAGTCGTCGGCGATGGTGTTGAGAATGTAGTCGACGTCGCCTCGCGAATAGGCCACCTGCAGGTCGGCCAGGAATCCGCGAATCTCAAGCTCGGCGGCGGCGTCGGACTCGAAGACCTCGCCTTCGCCGGAACCACCGGAACTACCGAGGAGGCCGCGCGCGAATTCGCTCAGCTGCCTGCCGAAATCCTGGATCTCAGTCACAATCAACTCTCCGATCAATAGTGTCGCCAGCCGACCGACCGTAGCGACGGACTGCTCTTCCTCGGTGTCTGTTTTAGTCATCGACAGAGGGTGGCGACTTCTCCTCTGTTGCTGTGAACCCATTCCAGCAGCCGTGCGGGCCACTGCCGTCTTCTCCCTTGCTCGATTTCACCCGACTTCCCCGCAAGGGATGAGAAGGAGTCGGAGCTGATCAAAATTACTGTCCCTGTAGTCGGTCGGCGCATTCGGCAATCGGGGAGAGAGAAGTCGATGGAAGAACACGTGAGCGGATACCTGCCACCCATGCGTTCTCGTGGACCCGAGTTCCGGTTGCGGCGCCTGACCCACGACCCCGCCGGCGCCGGGGACGGGGCGATCTCCCCCGACGGCGCCCGGTTCGTGGCCTCGTCGCGGCGTGCCGGGTCGCTGAACCTGTGGTTCTACGAGATCGCGACCGACCAGTGGCACCAGGGCACCCGCGGGGCGGGCGACGACATCGAGGCGCAGTGGTCGCCGGACTCCAGCTGCCTCGCCTTCACGTCGTCGCGCGGCGGTCACAAGGCGGTCTGGCTCTACCGCTCGCGCGACGGCCGGATCAGCCAGCTCACCCACGCCGACCACGAGGAGGAGTACCCGCAGTGGTCTCCCGACGGCACGCAGATCGCGTTCGCCGGCGGGCCGTGGGGACAGCGCCACTTCTACGTCGTGCCCGCCAAGGGAGGCAGGCCCCGGCCGGTGACCGCGACGCCCGGCCGTGCGGGTGCCTGCTCCTACCTGCCCGACGGGCGTGCGCTCGTCTGCCACTCCTACGACACCGGCGCCGGGGCCATCTCCGTGTTGCCGCTCAACGGTTCCGCGCCGACGCAGATCACCGACGGCGCGTGGGACTACAAGCCGGCGGTGTCGAGGGCGCACCCGGTCGTCGCGTTCTCCCGCAGCTTCGAGGGCCGCTCGGTGATCTGGGTGCAGCGGCTCGACGGCACCGGCACGGGCCGGGCGCTCGTCACGGAGGCCGCCGACGACCGGTGGCCGAACTGGACGGCGGACGGCCAGAACCTGTTCTTCCACCGGCTGGTCGACCGCGGTGTCGGTGTCTGGGTGCTCGACCGCCGCACCGGCGCGGTGCGCCATGTCGTCGGCGCCGAAGAGCAGCCCCGGTACGGCTCGCTGAGTCCTGACGGGACGAAGCTGGTGTACGCGGCGGAGGACTCCGGCCGGTCGGTCGTGAAGGTCCGCGACCTCTCCGGAGGACCGCCCCGGCTGCTCCCGCTCGGCGAGGCGGCGTTCCCCACGTGGTCCCCGGACGGCCGCTCGATCGCTTACCTGGCCCGGCATCCGGCCCGGCCCCGCTGGGAGATCGCCACCTACGACCTGGCGGGCGGCGAAAGTCGCGTGTGGACCCGCGGGATCGCCTGGCTCAAGGGCATGCACGGCCCGCTCGACTTCTCGCCCGACGGCACGCGGATCGTCTTCAAGTCCGACACCGAGCCGTTCGAGGCCGACCTGTGCGCGCTGGACGTCCGCACGGGCGAGGTGCTCAAGCTCACCGAGGACCCGTGGTGGGACGAGGCACCGTCGTGGACGCCGGACGGCAGCGGCGTCGTGTTCATGTCGACCAGGGGTGGTGACTGGACGTGGGGCTTCTACCGCCTGGACATCGGCACCGGCGAGATCACCACGCTCGCGGGACCGGACTACGTGGAGCGCAACAACCCCCGACTGCTGCCCGACGGCACGCTGCTGTGCTCGCTCGTGGCCTCCGGCGCGGAGGAGCTGCACGAGCAGCGGCCCGACGGCCTGGCCCGCGTGCTGTCCGGAGCCGGGCCGTCGGTCCGCTACCCGGTGCCGTCGCGCGACGGTTCGTTGGTCGTGTTCACCCGGACGTTCCGCACGGTCGAGTACTGGCTCGCGGAGAACGTGTGGGCCCCCGACTCGCCGATCGCCGACCTGGCCGGTGACCGTCCGGACAGGACGGATTCACCGCAGCCGCCGTGGAGCATGGGACCGGTGCGCAGCCCGGTCGACACCCGGCGCAGATGACGCATGTGAAGCCCACCCGGTCGGGTGGCCCGCCCCCTTCCCCCTGACGCACGAGGAGAACCCGCATGCCCAGCAACTCCACCGACCCCGGCCGGCTGTCCGAGGCGCTGCCGGCCCAGAACAAGATCTACGACACCGCCGCGGGCGCGCTGTGGCACCTCGCGGTGTACGGACCGGTGCACGAGGGCCGGGAGTTCACCAACATGGCGGGTGCCGCGCTGCTCGACAGCATCGGCACCGAGTTCAGGCTCGGCGCCGGGCACCGCGTGCTCGAGCTGTGCTCCGGCACCGGTGAGGTCTGCCGGTACCTGGCGGGCCGGTTCGACTGCCAGATCACCGGGATCGAGCTCAACGCGTCCCAGCTCGAGCACGCCAGGACCAAGCACCGGCAGTTGCCGGCGAGCGTGCAGAAACGGGTCCGCTACCTGCGCGGCGACGTCAACACGTGGATGCCGGACAGGTCCTACGACCTCGTCGTCGCGGTCGACTCGCTGGCGTTGATGAACGATCCCGGTGACGCGCTCGCGGTCGCGCACGCGGCGTTGCGGCCCGGCGGGCACCTGGTGTTCGCCGACATCCTCACCGGCCGCGAGCTGAGCGACCGGGTGCGCGGCACGGCGTGGGAGTACGACGGCATCCGCCCGTTGCCGCAGCCGGCTGACACCGCGGAGCTGTTGAGCCACCTGGGTTTCGTCGACATCGTGCACACCGACATCTCGACGGCGGCCGTCGACTGCTTCCGGATCATCTCCGGGGCGCTGACCGTGCGGCAGCGCGCGATCCAGGACGTCTGCACACCCGAGGAGTACGCGCACTGGTGCGAGTCGACCGAGTTCTACCTCGACAGCTTCGTGCGCCGGGAGCTGTCGTACGGCCGGTTCACGGCGCGCCGCCCGGCCCAGGACGACTCGTGATCGAGTTCCTGCGCCGCGAACCCGTGCTGCTGCAGGCCGCGTTCCTGGCGCTGGTCAACCTGCTGGTCGCGTTCGGGCTGGTCGAGCTCACCGCCGAGCAGACCGGCGCCCTGGTCGGTCTGCTCGCCGCCGCACTCGGGCTGTGGGCCCGCCAGCTGGTCACGCCGTTGTCCACGTTGAGGGAGAGACGGAAGGAGAAGCCGTGAGCACCCGGATCCTGCCTCCGCTGCCGACCGGCCTGGTCGACTTCGGCAACCGCGGTTTCCGCACCTCCAACCCCGTGGCGCGGGCGTTGCTGGAGCGGCGCGCGGCGGCGTTCCTGCTCGGCTACAACACCCTGCGGCGCAACGGGATCGAGGAGCTGGCGAACCGGCTCGACGGCTGCCCGCTCGACGACCTGGGCTTCGCGTACGAGGGTGCCGCGTTCGCCGCGGCCGCGCACGACCTGCTGCGGCCTGGTCGCGGCAGCCCGTTGCTGGACGCCATGTTCGCGCTCGCCGGTGACCGCTACCCGCACCTGATGCACGTCGGCGCGGGCTGGGTGGGGCTGGTCGCGCGTCCGTCGCTGGTGCTGCGGAAGGCGCGGCTCGACCCGTTGCTGCGCTGGCTCACCCTCGACGGCGCCGGGTTCTCCCGGGCGTTCCTGCGCGGGAAGCGGTGGAACGCCCGGTTCACCCGTGCCGCGTGGTCGGCCGAGCCCGCGCACACCGTGCTGCACCAGGGCGTCGGCCGGGCCATGTGGTTCATGGAGTGCGCCGACCCCGCCGCGATCCGGCGGCGGATCGCCGAGTTCCCGCCGCAGGCGCACGCCGAGCTCTGGTCGGGCGTCGGGCTCGCCGTCTGCTACGCGGGCGGCGCCGACGAGGCGCTCGACGACCTGCCTCGCTCACCGGCCGAACCGGTGGCCTCGCCAGGGAGCGGCCTTCGCGGCGGTGCGCGGCGGGCCGGCCACGTTCCCGCCCACACCGCGACCGGCGTGCGCGAGCTGGCCGGGGTCTCGGTGACCGAGGCCGTCGAGTGGACGGTCGTGGCGGCGCACGAGGTGTCCGCCGGTGACCTCGACATCGCCGCGTACCGCCAATGGCAGCACCTCATCCGCGACCGCGCGGCCCGGCACGTCTGACCCACGTCACACACTTCGGAGACATCGCCATGACATCACCCACGGTCCCCAAACCCCGTGCCGCGAGGCTGCTCCCGGCGGTGGTCGCGGCCGCGCTGCTCGTCGCCACCGGTCTCGCCACCGCCCGGCCGGAGCTCTCCGACAGCGACTGAACCAGGCCCCGCCGGACGCGCGGAGCCTGCGGCAGGTCGGCCCGGACGTCGAGCACATCCGCTCGTGGATCTCCGCCGTCGGTGCCGCGGCCGGCCTGACCGACCACGACGGCAACGGCAGGTCCGACGACGTCTGCCTGGTCGACCCGCGCGACGACTTGGTGCGGCTGTTCCCCGTGCCCGGCACCGGTGACCGGTTCGAGCCCGAGCTGCTCGTCCCCGAGCAGGACTACGACGACACGATGGCGCCGATGGGCTGCGTGCCGGTGGACCTCGACACCGACGGCGACAGCGACTACGTCGTGCACTACTGGGGCCGCTCCCCCGTGCAGTTCATCAACACCGGCTCCGGTTTCCGCGTCGTGGAGCTCGTCGAGCCGCGGCAGGTGTGGAACTCCACCACGCTCAACGCCGGTGACGTCGACGGCGACGGCAACACCGACCTGCTGGTGGCGAACTACTTCCCGGACAACGCCAAGGTGCTCGACCCGGACGCGGGGCCGGACGAGCGGATGCGGATGCAGGACAGCATGGCGCGGGCGCTGAACGGCGGCACGAACCGGCTGCTGCTCTCCCGGCCGCGCGGGGCGGACCAGGCGCCGGAGTGGACCGACGCCAGTGCCGCCCTCCCGCCGGAGGCCGCGCAGGCGTGGACGCTCGCCATCGGCATGCAGGACCTCACCGGCGACCACCTGCCGGAGATCTACCAGGCGGAGGACTTCGGGCCGGACCACCTGATGGTCAACCTGTCGACCCCCGGCGCCGTGCGGTTGCGGACGGTGACGGCCGACCGGGATCTCGTCTCGCCGAAGTCGACGGTTCTCGGGCACGACTCGTTCAAGGGCATGGGTATCACGTTCACCTATCCCGACGGCGCGGAGATGCCCACGATGGTGGTCAGCAACATCACCGCGGAATGGGGTCTGCAGGAGAGCAACTTCGCTTTCACGCCGACCGGCCCGGGAACGGACCTGCTTTCCGGCGAGGTGCCCTTCATCGACCGCGGCGAGGAACTCGGACTGGCGCGCAGCGGGTGGGGGTGGGACATCAAGGCCGCCGACTTCGACGGTGACGGAACCGACGAGATCATGCAGGCCACCGGATTCCTCAAAGGCGAGAACTGGCGGTGGGCGCTGCTGCAGGAATTGGCGCTCGGAAACGATCAGCTGCTCCAGTACCCCGCCGCGTGGCCGCGTTTCGGGCCGGAGGCCAATCTCTCCGGAGACGACACGAACCCGTTTTGGGCCCGAACGGCGTCAGGTCGCTACGCCGACATGGCGAAACATCTTCATCTTGACGAGGCCGTCAACACCCGAGGTATAGCGATTGCTGATGTCAACGGCGACGGCCGGCCGGACGCCGTCCTCGCGAATCAGTGGCAGGACTCCCGCCTGCTGCTGAACACTTCGGTCTCACAACCCCGCCAGACGGTGCTGAGCCTGCACCGGCCCGGCGCGGGAGGTTCGATCACGCCGGCGATTGGCGCGCAGGTCGTCGCTCAAGCCGACAACCGGCCCGCACAACGCTCTCAGCTTTATCCGGCGAATGGCCACACGGGTGTCTCGTCCACTGAACTGTTCTTCGCCACCGGTTCCGGCGAAGACGCCGAATACACGATCAGCTGGCGGACCGCTTCCGGACCGCGAACCGGAACGATCACACTCCCGTCCGGCAGCCATTCCTTATTGCTCGGCGATGACGGAAAGATCACCGCAGTGTAGTCAATTCAAGTGGTGACACCCGGATGATCCAGCGAAACTGCCCAGTGCGTCACTCCTACGGCGCATCTGGGCTTTTCGTTGTGACTTTGCGTGAGTTGGATCAATAAAATCCTGCCCGAAAAGACCAGAACCGCTGGAGGTAACGTATCATTCCACCTGAGGGCGAACACCGATCACACAATTGATCAAGCACGAAGGCGTACCGACCGAACGGGCGAGCACACCTTACTTCTCGATCACCACAATCCCGACAAATAGCAAGATCGCGACTACCCCCCGCGTGCTCACAGACGGTTAGCTCAGGTTGACAACAAAGAAGAGTGCCAACCGTCGTTCGACATCTGCTCCGTCACGTCCACATAGCCGAGGCTCTCGCTCCGCTGCCAGCGCTCCTGGCCCCGGCAGCACCACGCGCAGGGCAGGTGCCGAACATTCGCCGCGGATGGGGTCATCCGCGTCGGGGGCTTTGTTCGGGCTTTGACCAAGGGGCAGGAGACTCACCTTGAAAGGCCATTCCTCAATCCACTGGCGAACAGAGGCGAACTGCCTCAAATGCGACAAGATCGGACTTTGCTCCACCGTCGGCCGATGCCTCGCGGAAAGCACGGGAGCAGCCCGGATCACCTCGGTCGCCAAGGCGGTGGACTACATGATCGAACATCTTCCGGAGCCCATCCAGCTCAGCGACGTGGCTCGCGCGGGCACACTGAGCCCGTTTCACTTCCACCGGGTTTTCCGGGATGTCACGACCACCACGCCGGCCCGGTTCCTCACCTCGCTGAGAATGGCGGAGGCCCGCCGGTTGCTGTTGGTGACGCCAAAAACGGTGACGGATGTGTGCACCTCGATCGGGTATTCCAGCCTGGGCACGTTCATCAGCCAGTTCGGCAAACTCACCGGTCTGTCGCCGCGGCGGTTCCGCTGCGTGGTCGAGCAGATCGGGAACATTCCCGTGGAGGCGCTCGTCGAGGCGGGGCCGGAGCCGGCGGCGGCCTCCGGGCCGATCGGGGCCGTCACCGGCCAGAACGGCGAGCGCTGCCACGCGTTGCTGGGACTGTTCCGGCTCAACCGGCCGCAGGAGCTGCCGTCGATGTTCACCGTCATCGCGACGAACCGTCTCGTGGCCCTGCCGCCGGTGCCGGACGGTGACTACGAGCCGATCTCCGTCGCCGTCGGTCCTGGCGCCACCGTGCGCGACGTCCTCGCCACGCCGATCGGCGTGCTGGGCCGCGTGGGGTTCGGCCTGTCCCCCGTGAACGTCCTCGGCGGCCGGTGCCGCCACCCGTTCCAGGTCGCCCTGCGCAGACAGCGGCGCTTCGACCCGCCGATCGAGTTCACCCGGCCGTTGTTGTCGCTCGCACGCCGGCGCGTTCTGCGCATCTCCCACTCCACTCCCGCCATCGGGTGACGCTGCCCCCGTCGCGGACCTCCGCCTTGCCCCCGCGGAGCGCTGACCTTTGACGGCAACGAGAAGAGCGGGGTGGACGGCCAGGCCGCCCACCCCGCTCCGCCGGTGCTCAGATCAGGAGTTCATCCAGTTGGTGCGGGTGCAGAACTGCACACCCGGCTCGTCCGCGATGTTGTCCTGGTTGGTGTCCACCTCGGCCTCGTGGGTCGAGTAGATGTCGAGCGAGTTGACGTCGATCTTGCCGTCGCCGTCCCAGTCGACCAGCTTGCCCTTGAACGTGCCCGTGATGTAGGCGTTGGCCATCGGGCCGGTGGGGGTGTCGAGCGTGCCCAGGATGCTGTTGCCGGGGAACAGGATCTCCTCCAGCGAGCTGCCGCGCATCGTCTCGAAGTTGATGTAGCCCCACGTCTGGACGGCGCCGCGGACGTAGCGGATCGCGGGCTTGCCCTTGATCTCCATCAGCGGGTCGGTCGTCCACTCGCCGGACCGCTTGGCGGAGACCATCTCGTTGCGGTGGCCCAGCGTGTCGTTGTCCGCCTGGCCGGACAGGAAGATCGGCCGCAACCCGCGCGACTCGAAGAAGAAGCTGCCCCGGCCCGCGCTGGCGTGGTTGGTCACGCCGCGGAACAGGAAGTTCTCCACGTGCGGGGTGCCGTCGTCGTGCAGGCCCGCGAGGTTCTTGCTGATCACGAGCTGGTGGTCGCGCGTGGCCGAGTTCGGGCAGGCGTGCGCCTGGCCGTAGCTCCGCGCGAGGCCCTGGGGCGCCAGGGAGATCTTGCCCCAGTGACGGCCGGTGTCGTCGAGCCGCACGTACACGTCGACGTCGATGTTGAGCAGGATCGTCTCGTCGAACGTGCGGTCCGGGTCCTGCTTCCACGAACGGCTGTCGAACGCGGGCAGCCCCGTCGTGAGCTCCGAGGCGAACAGGCGGGCCCACTCGCCGACGTCGGCGTCGTCGTCGTTGACGAAGCTCTGCAACGCCTTCAGCGCCCTGGGGCCGCCGATCTTCTCGAGCGCCCACAGCGCGTTCCAGCGCACCTCGCGCACGCTGTCGGTCTTGACCGCCTCGGTGAGCAGGTCGACCGCGCCCGGCAGCCCGCGGTCCACGTACTGGAACAGCGACTGCTCCCGGATCATCGGGTCGCGGTGGTTCAGCGCCTCGTGCGCGACCTGCTCGTCCGTGCGGACGTCGAGCCGGATCGCGGTCCGCTTCAGGAACTCCCCGAAATCACTGTTGAGACGCGCGGGGTCACCCTGGAGGTAGTGATCCCAGACAGGAGCCTGTGCCTCTACACCGCTTACCTGTCCCAGATCGACAGACTCAAGTGCCATGCCGGTCATCCTTTCCGAACCGCTCAGCAACATTGGCTTCCAACTGCGGACGCAAGTAAGCCCTGACCAGCTAGAACTACGCACCGGCCAGCTACTCGACAATCCGTTTCTGCTGCTCCGAAAGGCCGCGGTCTACCACGGTGCACAACGGAGACTCACGTTGAGGACTTTTATCCCGGGTGAGCGGATGAATTTCCAGGACCGCTCTCCAACGCTGACTCCACTAAAGCTGGGATCAGAGCACCAGTCAACGGCGTACGCCAATCGAGCAATCGAGCGTAAAAAGGCCCGGAAATGGCCGTTATGCCAGCTCGCGGGTGCCGTCGCGCAGCCGGTTGGTGACGCCCGAGCGGTCCAGCAGCTCGAGCAGCGGGACCGCGGTGCGCCGGGTCGTGCCCCAGGCGCGGCGGGCCTGGCTGACGGTGAACGGCGCGGTGAGGCCGCGCAGCACCTGAGCCGCCCGCTCGCCGGTGTCCGGGAGCACGACGACGCCGGGTGCCAGCTGCAGGAGCCTGCCCGCCCGGACGGCCGCCGCCAGTTCGGGAGGGCGGAGGCCGGCGTTGGCGAGCTGGAGGGCTTCCGGCGCTCGGAAGGGGTTTTGGCGCAGGGATTTCGTGAGGGTGACGAGGGCGGCCTCGACCGAGTCGGGCAAGGGCGGGCCGGTGGTGCGGTCCTCTGTGGACAGCCCGGCCGCGCGGAGCAGTTCGCGGGTGATGTCCGGGGACGGGAGTGACAGGCGGGAGGTGAGGGCGGGCAGCGGGATGGCCGGTGTCAGGGGCCTGTCGGCGCGCCAGGTCGCGACTTCGTCCCGGATGCGGGTGGTGAGAGCGGCCCAGGTGGCGGGATCTGCACGCCAGTGCCGGCCGTCGGGACGGGCCGCGGCAGCGCCGGTGACCGGGTCAGCGGTGACCGGGTCAGCGGTGGCCGGGTCAGCGGTGGTGACGCCGGTGATGCCTGCAGCGGTGGTGACCGGATGGCTGCCCACGAGATGGCCGGACACCGGGAGCCCCACGGCCCCGAAGTCGCTGTGGCGCAGGAACCGCTTGCGCCGCAACAGGTCTGCCGCCAGTCCGGCCAGCACGGCGGAGGACAGCGCACCCCGGGCCGGGACCACCGGCACGGCGGTCTCCCCACCCCGCGGCGCACTCGGCCGCCCGGCCACCAACGCCAGCAGCTCCGCTCCCCTCCGCGCGGCCGCTCCCCGCCGGGTCAGCTCCTCGGGCACCACGTCCACCACCACCGCCCCGGCCGGTGGCCCCGCCCCTCCCGGATCCCGTACCACCACCCGGTCCCCAGGCCGCACAGGCACTTCCCGCTCGGCCCGCAACCGCGCCGCTCCCTGTCCCAGCGCCCGCACCCGCACCGGCACCGCGGCCGTGCCGACGTGCAACGTGGAGGCGGAGCCCGGCACACCTCGCCACACCACGTCGAACTCCGCCACCGCCCGCCACACCTCGGCCACCAGCGCGTCTCCCCTGCACACGTCCACGTGCCCGCCGGCCAGGTTCACCGCCACCCGGCGCACCGGACGTGCGACCGCAACCGGGCGTTCGCACACCTGCAGCCCCCGCACGCGCAGCGACTGCCCCGTGCGCACGCACCTCAGCCGGTCGCCCAGCCGCAGCGAGCCCGCCGCGAGCGTCGCTGTGACGACCGTGCCCGCGCCGGCGACCGTGAACGACCTGTCCACCCAGAGGCGGATGTCCGCGCCGGCGTCCGCTGCCTCGTCCTGGCCCGCCACCAGGGTGTCCAGGCCGTGCCGCAACGGGACCAGGCCGTCACCGGACACCGCGCTCACCGCGAACGCCGGGATGCGCTCCAAAGAGGTCCCCGCGAGTGCACGGCGTGCGGCCGCCATCACGGGACCGGGGTCCGCGCGGTCGCACTTCGTGATCGCCAGGACGCCGGAGGCGGTGCCGAGGGCGTCGAGGGCCGCCAGGTGTTCGGCCGACTGGGCGGACCAGCCCTCGTCGGCGGCGACGACGAACAGGACGGCCGGGGCCGGCGTCGCGCCCGCCAGCATCGTGGACACCAGGCGGCGGTGGCCGGGAGCGTCCACGAAGGACACCTCCAGGCCGCTCGGCAAGCGGGTCCAGACGAAGCCGAGGCCGATGCTCATGCCGCGGGAGCGTTCCTCCGGCCAGCGGTCGGGTTCCCTGCCGGTCAGCGCCCTGACCAGCGCCGACTTGCCGTGGTCCACGTGGCCCGCGGTCACGATCACCGGCATGGCGGGTCCGCGGCGAGGATCAGGCCGGCGAGGGTCTCGTCGTCGGCCGGGTCGACGGTGCGCAGGTCCAGCAGGCAGCGGCCGGCTTCGACGCGACCCACCACGCGGTGCGCGCGCAGGAGTGCGGCGAACCGTTCCGGCAGCGCACGGCACGGCTCGGCAACCGCACGCCCGGCGCCGCACCGCCACCCACCACCGCGACGGACTCGACCACCTCGGCGTCCGGCAGGACAGCGGCCAGGCGGACAGCGCGCCGGTGCAGCGAAGCGACGTCCGCCGACAGCATGGCCAGCACCGGCGAAGGGCTGCGCAGCGTGGCTTCCAGAGCGGCCAGCACGAGCTTGCCCGCCCGCATCGCGCGGGCCGCCGGATGACGGCGCAGCGATCCGACCAGGGTGTCGGAGCCGAGGAGCAGACCGGCCTGGGGGCCGCCGAGGAGCTTGTCGGCGCTCGCCGTCACCAGGTCCGCGCCGGCCCGCAGGACCGTGGCGGCGTCGGGTTCGCCGGGCAGCCGGGGGTCGGGGGCGAGCAGGCCCGAGCCGATGTCCACGACCACCGGAACGCCGCAGCCGGCGAGGGAGGCGACGCTCGCGGACGACGTGAAGCCCTCGACGCGGAAGTTCGACGGGTGCACCTTCAGCACGAAACCGGTGTCCGGCCCGATGGCCGAGAGGTAGTCGTGTGCGGTCGTGCGGTTGGTGGTGCCGACCTCGCGCAGCCGGGCTCCTCCCGCGGTGAGCAGGTCGGGGAGGCGGAACCCGTCGCCGATCTCCACCATCTCGCCGCGGCTGATCACGATCTCCCGCCCGGCCGCCAGGCCCACCGCGCACAACAGCAGGGCGGCGGCGTTGTTGTTCACGACGTGGACCGCACCGGCATCCGGCACGGCCGAGCGCAGCGCCGCCAGCGCTCCCCTGCCGCGCGCGGCCCTGCGGCCGGTGACGAGGTCGAACTCGACGTCCGTCCACCCCGAGGCGGCGAGAAGAGCCGAACGGGCGGACGGGGACAGCGGCGCGCGGCCGAGGTTCGTGTGGATCAGCACGCCGGTGGCGTTCAGCACCGGTTGCGCGCCCAGCCGGGACAGTGCGGCCAGGACGGCACCGGGCACCTCGGTGGCGCTCAGGCGGCCGGCCCGCGCCTCCTCCTGGGCGGTGTGGATCGCCGACTTCACCGCCGCACGCCCGTGCACCGCGACGGCCTCGCACAACGGGGGCGTGGCCAGCAGAGCGCCGGTGCTCGGGATCGTGCGCCGCGACATGAGAGCCTCCACCGTCGGGATGTGGCGGAGGCGGACGGGAATCGAACCCGCCGGCGACAGCTCCTGCCGCCCGTCGGTGTTGAAGACCGCGCCGGCCACCAGACCGGTGACGCCTCCCCGGCGCGTTCCAGGATCGGCAAGCCAGCGGAACATCGACTTCTCCTGGCTTGCCAAGGTCGGACCATGACGAGGCTGACCCAGACCGCCGCGGGCGGCGGCTGCGCGTGCAAGATCCCACCCGGCGAGCTCGAGAGCCTGCTCGCCAAGGCACTCCCGGCGTTCCCCGGACTGCTCGTCGGAGCCGGGGACGACGCGGCGGCGATCCGGATCGACGGGGACCGCGCCGTGCTCTCGACCATCGACTTCTTCACACCGGTCGTCGACGACCCGCGCGACTGGGGCCGCATCGCCGCCGCCAACGCGCTGTCGGACGTCTACGCGATGGGCGGCGACCCGGTCCTCGCGGTGAACCTGCTGTGCTGGCCGCGCACCAGACTGCCGCTGGAGCTCGCCGCCGAGGTGCTGGGCGGTGGCGCGGAGATCGCGGCCCAGGCCCGCTGCCCGGTCGCGGGCGGGCACAGCATCGACGACCCCGAACCCAAGTACGGCATGGCCGTCACCGGCATCGCGCACCCGGACCGCTTGCTGCGCAACGACTCCGGCACGCCGGGCACACCGCTGTCGCTGACCAAGCCGCTCGGCATCGGCGTCTTGAACACCCGGCACAAGGCGACCGGCGAGGTGTTCCCCAACGCCGTCGCGACCATGGTCACCCTGAACTCCACCGCGTCCAGAGCCGCCGTCGCCGCCGGAATCCGGTGCGGCACCGACGTCACGGGCTTCGGCCTGCTCGGCCACGTCCTGGAGGTCGCGCGGGCGAGCGACCTGACCGCGGTGATCGACATCGCCGCCGTGCCGATGCTCGACGGCGCCGTCGAGGCGGCCGAGAAGGGCTTCGTCAGCGGCGGCACGCGACGCAACCTCGACTGGGTGAGCCCCCGCACCGACCTGGCGGGGACGGACGAGATCACCGCGCTCCTGCTCGCCGACGCCCAGACCTCCGGCGGTCTGCTGCTGGCGGGCGAGATCCCCGGCGCACCGGTGATCGGCGAGCTCGTCCCCCGGCGCGAGCACCTCGTCGTGCTCCGCTGATCTGTCCGGTTCGCCCGGTTGAGCCGATCGGGTGCCCTCATTTGACAAAAAGAATTGTCAAATGAACGATGGCCTCATGGGAGGCGGCATCCACTACCTCGGCGAACCGGGCGCGATGGCGGTCGTGCTGGCGCCGCTGCGCAGGCAACTGCTGGCCAGGCTGCGTGAACCCGCGTCGGCGACCCAGCTGGCGGCGGCGCTCGGCCTGCCGCGGCAGAAGGTCAACTACCACCTGCGGGCGCTGGAGACCGCCGGCCTGGTCGAGCTCGTCGAGGAACGGCGGCGGCGTGGCTGCGTGGAGCGCATCGTGCGCGCGAAGCCCGGCACGGTCGTGGTCGATCCGACGGTGCTGGGCCATGACGACACGGCGGGGCTCAGCCGGATCCAGGACCAGTACGCGGCGGAACACCTCGTCGAGGTCGCCGCCGCGACGGTCCGCGACGTCGCGCGGATGCAGACCGAGGCGGACGAGTCGGGCAAGCGCCTGCTCACCTTCACCGCCGAGACCGGCGTGCGGTTCGCGAGCCCCGCCGACGTGCACAGGTTCACCGAGGAACTGACCGAGGCGCTGCGCGAGATCGCGTCCCGGTACGACACGCCGGACGGCCGCCACTACCGGGTCGTGGCCGGCGGGCACCCGAACCCCGGACCAGTACAGACGGACGACCAAGGAGAGAACCGATGAACGACGTCCAGCCCACCGCGACCCCGCGGCTGGAGGTCCGGGTGGCGACCACGATCGGCGCCGCCTGGCACGCGCTGCGGGACAAGGACGTGATCAGGCAGTGGCACGCGTGGCAGACCGGCGAGCTCGAAGCCGAGCTCGACTCGATCTACTTCACCGACGTCGTCGAGGACGAGGCGACGCACACCCTCATCCCGAACGGCGGTGACAGGTTCGAGCTGCACGAGGACGGCGACGGCGTGCTCGTGGTCCTCACCCGTGCCCCGCTGAGCGGCGACGCCGAGTGGGACGCGTACTACGACGACGTCACCGCAGGGTGGATCTCCTTCCTGCAGCAGCTGCGGTTCGCGCTCGAACGCAAGCCCGGCGAGGCGCGCCGCACCCTGTTCTTCGGCGATCGGAGCACGTACTCCGGGACCGTGGTCGAGCGTCTCGCGCTGGACGGGGCGGGCGAGCCCGGCAGCCGCTACACCGCGACGCTCGCCGGCGAGCCGGTCGAGGGCGAGGTGTGGTTCCGGTCGGAGCACCAGCTCGGCGTCACGGTCGACTCGTGGGGCGAGGGCCTGCTGGTCGTCGCCGGCACCGGCCCGTCCGCGACCGACCCCACCGGCACGTCGATGGCGCTGGTCAGCACCTACGGTCTGGCTGACGACGCGTACGCGCTGCTGGACAAGCGGTGGTCGCAGTGGTGGGCGGAGAACACCGGCAGCTGACCCGGCGCGTCACCACCCGCCCCGTTCGGCGATGCCGCGCACCAGCGTCGCGTTCAGCGGGTCGTCGGCGTCGAGGTTGGACGCGATCACCTCGCACAGCATCTCGTCGGTCCCGCCGCCGATCCGGGTGAGCCGGAGGTCGCGGTACATCCGGGCGAGCGGGAACTCCTCGGTGTACCCGCGCCCCCCGAACGCCTGCAGTGCGGCGTCGACGGCGTCGGCGCAGTCCCTGGCGGCGATCAGCTTCACAGCGGCCACGGCGGAGTGCGACACCTCTCCGCCGGGGCCGGGAGTCGTCGCCGCGTCGAGCAGTGCGTCCACCGCCTGCACCCGCGCCCAGTGCCACGCCATGCGGTGCCGCAGGGCCTGGTGGTCGAACAGGCGGGCGGTGAAGGCGGTGCGCTCCCGCATGTGGGCGATGGCGAGCCCCATGGCCGCGCGGGCGGTGGCGACGAGCCCGGCAGCGGCCGCCAGCCGTTCGAAGTCGAGCACCCGCAACAACTGCACGAGCCCTGCACGGGGGTTGCCGACCACGGCGGCATCGGCCACGTCGAGGTCGAGGACGGCCGTGTCCGCCGACTTCACGCCCAGCGTCGGCACGAACCTGGCCACCCCGGACAGAGGGACCAGGAACAGCCCGAACGACCGCGCGTCGCCCGTTCGCGCCAGCACCAGACCGTGGGTCGCGCGGCCCGCGTTGGTGACGAAGCACTTCGTCCCGCGCAGCCGCCACCGGCCGTTCTCCCGGCGGGCGGACGTCGTCACCGCCGGCACGTCGGAGCCGGCACCGGGTTCGGTGACCGCCGCGCACCCGATGACGGTCCCGTCGAGCGCGCCCTCGACTACCTCCTCGTGCCCGCCCGCGCGGTGCAGGGCGTGCAGAAAAACCTCGCTGTGCAACGAAACCGCGAGTGCCGCGCCTCCGTTGTGGACGGCCAGCTCCTCCACCAGCACCCGTGCGAGCGCCAGCCCGCCCACCGGTCCGAGCGCCCACCGGTCGCGGAACACCCCCACCGCCCCGAGCGCGCGGAACAGCTCGCGCGGCAGGTGCCCGTCCTGTTCCCAGGACGGCATGTCGGGCACGAACCCGGCGACGACCTGGCGGACCTTCGCGCGGTAGTCGTTCATCCCACCTCCCGCAGCACGTCGAGATCAGCGCACACCTCGGCCGCGACGCTGCCGACGTCGCGCGCAGCCGTGCGCACGACGTGCCACCGGCCGGCCACCGCCATCGACAGCAGATGCCCGCGCACCGCGCTCTGGTAGCTCACGAAAGCCTTCTCCGGGCTGGACGTCCCCGCGTTCTGCGGCCCCAGCTCGCCGGGGTTCACCGTCGCCATCCTGCGCGCGGCGGCGGTGGCCACCGGCGTGTCCAGCAGGAACACCAGGTCCGGCCGCCGCACGGGGGCGAACAGCGGCAGGATCTGGTCGGGCCGGTCGAAGTCGCCCCGCGCCCGCACGCCTCCCGCCGCGATGCGCGCGACGAACTTGTGGAACCACCCGTCCGCCACGACCACGTGCCCGCGCTCCAGCGCCGGGGTGATCACGCACCGGTCGACGAGCGCGTAGTAGCTCGCCCTGATCAGCACCCAGTGGGGGTCGCCGAGCCGGAAGTACGGGCCCCGCAGCGACATCTGCTGCAAGGCCCGCAGCCCGTCCAGGTACTCGGCCACGAACGGATCGTCCGGCTCGACGGCGTTGTGCCGGACGAGACGGACCACATCGGCTCGTCGGCGCAGCCGGGCCGCCACCGCCGCCGCCGTGCTGGACTTGCCGGACCCGTCGATGCCCTCCAGCGCGATGAACACCGGGGTCACCCGCCGGTCCGGCGGTGCGGCTGAGCCCCACCGGACGTGAGCAGGTCGCGGGCCTCCTCGATCGGGAAGTCCGCGTCGAGGTACGCGCCCAGCCGGATCCAGTCGTGCCCGATCCGCAGCGTCGCCTCCCAGGCGTCGCCCGAGTCGAACGACGCCGGGAACACGTCGGCCCGCACCAGTTCCCGCACGCCGTTGACCAGCTCGTCGAGCTGCTCGGCCCACGTCTCCCAGTCGTCCCCGGCCAGAGCGCGGTCCACGACCGCGGCCTGCGCGGCCACCTCGTCCGCGACGACCGACGCCACTTGGGCGACGATCGTCGCGTCGGGAGGCAGGGGGTTCATCCCGCACGCGCTGAGCAAGGCGCGGCAGGCGTGGTGCAGCAAGCGGAACCCGCTGGTGCGCGCCACCTCCCGCTGCCCGCCGTCGAGCGCGCCGGTCAGGTCCTCGCGGGCGTTCTCGACCATGATGTTGGACCAGACCTGGGCCATCCCGGCCGCCGCGAACCGCCTGGCGGGCAGCGGGACCAGTGCGAGGTGCCCGTCCGCGGTCCCCCCGGCGAGGTCCAGCACCGGCATCCGCGTGGACGGCGGTGGGGTGACCGGATCGGCCGGCGCCCACGGCTGCGCCGAGGCGATCGACCGTTCGGCCAGAGGTGACCAGGCCGCACCGGTGGAACTCGGCCAGCGCGTCACCCGCGGGCCCGCCGACCGGCCGGCCCGGCGTGATCGACCGCCACGCCCGTGCGGCGTCCGCACCGAGCACGAACACGTCCGACCGGTCCCGCACCACGTGCAGCCGCTCCCCTATGGGCCAGGTCGTGACACCGCGCCGCAGCCCGAGCACCACCCGGTCCGGGTCGGCGGGACACCCGGTGACGCCGAAGTCCGCGACCAGCGCGGCGCGGTCGGAGAGCGATCCGCCCGCGCGCCACCGAGTCCGCAACGCCTCGGCCTCCTGGTCCCCGCGTGCGATCAGCCGGTCGAACTGCCGGTCGAGCCACTTGGGCTCCAGGTAGGTCTCGCCGCGCGCCGCCACCCACGACTTCGCCGCGTGCCGGCGGCCAGCGCGGCCCACCCGTCCGCCTCCGGCTGTCCCAGCGCGTGCGACGCGACCGCGTGCCGCAGGGCCTGCCTGCCGTGGTGGGCGTACCACCCGGACACCACCTCGGGCAGGGACAGCGGGAAGTCCCGCGCCTGCCGCACGACGTCGTTGTCCCGCAGCACGAAAGACCCCAGCAGCCGCTGGCACCGGTCGAGCAGTGCCGCCGGCAGGGAGGCGAACCCGGCGTCCACACCGGACAGGACGGCGTCCACCTGCGCCCGCACCTGGCTGAGCGACCGGGTCCGCACCTCGACCCGCCGCCCCTGCACGAACACGATCGTCGGCATCGTCGGGTGCTCGTGGTCGTCGTCGGCCAGCAGCAGGAAGTCGATGTCCGACGAGGAGTTCCCGAAGCCCTCGGCGATCGACCCCTCCAGCACCGCTCCGCAGCCCGGTGGCGCCGCCACCAGCTCCAGCGTCTCGTCCAGCAGCGAGGTCAGCTGCTCGGGGCCGATGATCACGACTCCTCCGGCGCGGCGAGCACGCGGATCACCCCGGTGGAACCGTCGACGTCGAGCCGCATCCCGTCGCGCACCCGGTGCGTCAGCCCCGGCACCTGCACCACGGTCGGCACACCGAGCTCGCGGGCGACGATGGCGACGTGCGTCAGCGGGCTCCCCCGTTCGACCAGCAGCCCGGACGCGGACGGCAGCCACGCCACCCAGCCGGGGTCGGTGCGGTAGGTGACGAGGACGTCCCCGTCCGCCTCGGACGGCAGGTCGACCACCCGCGCGCGTCCCTGCACCCGGCCGGGACCGGCGGGCACCCGGTCAGCTCGGCCCCGGCGGGCGTCCCCGGGAACGGCACGGGCCCACGCCACCCGGTTCGCCCGCGTCCCGACCGCACCGCGGGTGGTGAAGCGGCGCGGTCAGCAGGGCGTCGGACTCGGCGACCGCCTTGCGCGACCTCACCAGCGCCCGCAGGTCGGTGTCCGCGGCGGAGGCGTCGAAGCAGCCGCCGATCTCCTCCAGGTAGAGCCAGAAGACGTCCTCGGGTTCGTCGATCAACCCCAGCTCGGTGAACCGCCGGCCGATCGCGCGGATCATCACCTTGGCCGTCCCGAACGCGCGTGTCCGGCAGAACCGGATCCGCTCGCGCAGCTCCAGCGCCCGGCGGACCTTGCCGCGCACCCGTTCGTACACCCGCCGCCTGGCCGGGCTGAGCGAGTCGAGCACGGCGTCGACGTCCGCGCGTCCGGTCATGCTCTCGACCGACGCCACGGCCGCCCGCAGCATGGGGAAGAACGTCGACGGGTCGTCGCGCAGGCTCGGCGCCTCCAGCTTCAGCTCGTCCAGGCTCCGGTCGCCGTACCGCGCCACATAATCGTCCACACCGGACACGAAGTCGATGTGCCCGGCCTCCAGCAACGCCTTCCGCGTCTGGGCCGCCGGGGTCTCGGTGACCAGCCTCCGCAGGTCGTCGTCGGACCGCACCTGTTCCGCCAGCTCGGCGATGCGGTGCGCGGGTCCTGCCGACTCGACCGAGTTCGCCGGTCCCGCCACCGCCCAGGTGAACCAGAGCGGCGCGTCCGGCAGCCACCTCCGGTTGAGCAGCTGCAGCGTCCCGAACGACAACCCGATCACGGCGTCGAGCACCGCGACCCGGCCCCACCGCGCGACGAGCGTGCGTTCGAGCGCCTGGTAGCGCCGGTAGACCTGGTCGGCGGTCAACGAGTCGTAGTCGGTCGCGCCGAACTCCTCGTAGGTGCGGTAGAAGTCCGCGATGAACCGCTCACCGGTGCGTTCGACCAACGCGAACCGGCTCGCGAACCGCAGCCGCGACCGCACCGTCCGGACGACCTGCTCCGCCCGCGAGCCGAACGTGAACGGGTGCAACCCGTCCGCCAGCTCGGGATCGAGCGACTCCTCGACGCCGAGCGTCAGCTCCAGGCTCCGGCGGCCCAGCCGGTACAGCGGGGCGAGCCGCACCAGCCGGTACCAGTTCAGCAGGTTGTAGTAGACGCGGCCGTGGAAGTAGCCGAGCAGCGCGGGCAGCCACTCCTGCGCCTGGGCCAGCTGCGCGTCGGGGACCTTCAGCTCGCGGCAGTACTCCTCGTAGACCCGTTGGTACACCCGGCGCGCGAAGCTGTACGTCAGCGGCGAGGTCATGCCGCGGAAGCTCTCGATGATGTTGGAGTTGTCCCAGACGTGCAGCTCACCCCGGTCGTCGAGACCGGCCGTGATGGGCCGGGTCTGCACCACCCACAGGGTGCCGCCGGCGATCGCCCACTCGACGTCCTGCGGTCCGCCGCGCGCCTGTTCGATCCGCGCGGCCAGCTCGCAGAGCGCCCGCAGCTCGCCGTCGGTCACGGCGAGCGAGTCCCGTGCCGCGGCGGCGGTCTCCGTGACACGACAGCCGCCCGACGCGTCCGGGTCGTAGCGTTCACGCTTCTCCCCGACGGTGACCTGCAGGACCTGGCCCGCCGCGTCGAGCACGACGGTGTCGGCGTCCACCGCGCCGCCGACCAGGCCCTCGCCCAGCCCGAACACCGCGCTCACCACGCGTTCGGACCGCTCGCCCGACATCGGGTTGGCGGTGAACAGCACCCCGCTCTTCTCCGCGCGCACCAGCCGCTGGATGATCACCGCCATGCCCGCTCCGCCCGCGGGGAGCCCGTGCGCCAGCCGGTAGGCCAGGGCGCGCGCCGAGTACGCACCCGCCCAGCACTTCCGGACGTGGTCGGCCACGTCGGCCTCACCGATGTTGAGGAACGTGTCGAACTGGCCGGCGAAGGAGAACCGCGGCCCGTCCTCGTCCAGCCCGGACGACCGGACCGCGACGGGGCCGCCGACGGCCTGCGCCGCGGCCTCGATCCCGGCCAGCACGTCAGGTCCCAGCGGTGTCTCGAGGATCGCGCCGGACACCGCCTCGGAGACGGCCTCCGCGGTGTCCGGGGTGAGGTCCAGCAGGGCGACCTCGATCCGTTCGGCGAGGCCGGTCGAGGTCAGGTGGCGGCGCAGGACGTCCGCGCCGATCACCCGCCACGGCGGCACCGCGAACCCGGCGTCGGCCAACTCCGCCAGGCCCCGCGCCTTGGCACCGGCCAGATCGGGTTCCCGCGTCACGACAGCCACCCCCGCACTCCCCACGCCGCGTACGAGACCAGGACGGCCAGGTCGACGGCCAGCACGAACGTCATCCCCGACCACCACCGCGGACCGCGCCGCCCCGCCCGCCGCCACCTCCGCGCGGCCGCCAGACCGCGGCGAGCACCGCGACCGCCACCGGAACCCCCACGGCGCCGCGGCGACCGCCAGCACCACCGCCGCCACGACCGCCACCGCGGACAGGACCACCGCGGCGACGAGTCGCCCACGCGGTCCCAGCCCGAACGGCCGGTAGTCCGCCACGTCGAGCTTCCTGGTGAACTTCCAGTACTCGTAGGCACTCCAGAGCAGCACCGCCGCCCCCACGGCCACCGTCGGGGACGCTCCCGTCGTCACGGCGCCGTAGCCCAGCACCAGCAGCGGGGCCACTTCGTACACCACGAAGAGCACCACCGGGTGCGTGACACCGCGACGGGGCAGGAGCGGGGCGATGAGGGCGGCGGCGCACGCCCCGCCGGCAACGGCGAGGGCCGGGAGGTCGTGCAGGTTCAGCAGAACCACCGCGCAGGCGACCACGACCAGCCCGCCGCGCAGTCCTGGCGCGTCGCCGTCGTCCACGTCGTCGACGAGCCGCAGGAAGAAGAACAGCAGCACGAACGTCAGCCCGCCCAGCAGCACCGGCACCGGGGCGAGCCGCGTCCCCGCCGCGCACAGCACCACGACCGTGCCGTAGGTCAGCACCGCGGCGAGCCCGTGCGTCTGCGGTGGGAACCGCGTCCGCACGTACCGCACGGCGGTGCTCATCCCGCGCTCCCGACGAGGCGCAGCACGTCGCCGATGCCGGGTTCGGACCTGCCGAGGTAGCCCACCCGCACGCAGTGGTCGAGCAACGTGCGCAGGTAGTCCACCCCGGTCGCGGCCGGCCGCCACGACGCGAAGCCCGCGGCGTTCGCGTCGTCGAACCGCGCGCGCCGGCGGAAGAAGCTCTCGTACATGGCGATGATCCGCCGGTAGTAGACGCGTTCGTCCGGCGGTAGGGCGTCGACCGAGAACGCCGATGGCGACATGTAGTGCGGCACGTGGAACATCGGGTACTCCGCCAGCGCGTTGCTCACGTCCAGCAACGTGTGCGGAGCGGCCCCGACGGCGTGGAACGTGCGGCCCCGTGCCTCGTCGAAGCGGTCGACCACCTCGCAGATCAACGCCGCCACGTAGTCCACCGGCACCAGATCGAGCAGGGCGTCGTAGAAACCCGGGACCGATCGCACCCGTCCCTGCGTGAACAGCTTCAGCACCACGTACATGTTCTTGAAGTCCCGGATCAGGCCGGACTCCTGGGTGCCGACGATCATGCTCGGCCGCACCACCGCGACGGGCAGTCCGGAGGCCCTGACCTCTTGCTCCGCCAAGAACTTGCTGTGCTCGTATCCAGTTCCAAACCGCTGGCCGGCGTCGAGTTCGGACTCCAGGACGCGACCGGTGCGCTCCCCGCAGACGTAGGCGGTGCTCACGTGCACGAGCGGCACCGGCGTGTGCTCGGCCGCGAGCCGCACGACGTTGCGGGTGCCGTCCACGTTGAGCGACTCGTAGGTCTCCCACCGGCGGCCGAAGTCCGTGGTGGCCGCGGTGTGCACGACGCGATCGAGCCCGGTGGCGAGCTCCTCGTACCGTTCGGCGCTCAGGCCCAGCATCGGCTTGGTCACGTCACCGGCCACACAGGACACGAGCCCCGGTCCCGACTGTCCGGTGGGGACGGTGCGCACAACCGTCCCGTCGTTGCGCACCAGCTCCGGTCGGTTGTGCACCAGGGCGGTGACGGTGTGCCCCGAGTCCGCGAGCCGCGCCGCGACCTCGGCCCCGACCAGCCCGGCCGCGCCGGTGACGAGAACGCGCAGCCCGCTCACGCCGCCGTCCCCGTCACGCGTTCGGTGACCAGGTCGACCAGTTCGCGCACGGTCGAGACGCCGAGTGCCTCGTCCACGTCCACCTCGGCGAGCTGGAACCGCTCCTCGATGACGATCGCCAGTTCGAGCAGCCGCAACGAGTCGAACCCGAGGTCCGTGGCGATCCTCGCGTCATCGGACAGTTCTTCCGCTTCGCCGTACGACATGTGGCGCAGGATGCCGTGCACGGCTTCGCGCACCGCCTCGTTGTTCATCGTCGCCTCCCGGCCGCGGCGTCAGGGCGATGACACCCCAGAACCCCTTATATGACTAATTGTCATACTAAGCACGCGTGTTTGACCGATGCAAGGTCGTGCGCGCCGGGAACAGCATCCGCGCAAGGCTGAAGAGCATCGCGATCCCCGTTGACGACTCCACCGAGCTCGCCGTGAGCGTGAATCTCCGAAGAGACGCGTGCACCTTCCCGGGGCCTGACTCGAACAGCCCACCTCACCCCCCGACATCACACAGCTCACCTGGTTTGTGGCCAGTGAGGCGGGGAACTCCGTGCCGAGGCGTGCGGGCGCAGTCCGCCGCTTCACCGATGACCCCAGACCCCGGCGTCGGCGACCGGCACCGGAGGTACGGCATCGTGAGCACCGACGACTGGGACTTACCGCCCAGGCGGAACCCAGTACCCTTCACCCTGCGCGTCAGTGCGGCTCTGGGCTGGCGCTTCCTCGTCGTGGTGGCCTCGCTCTACGTGATCGGCTTCATCTTCGGCAGGCTGGCGTCGCTCGTGGTGCCGCTGGCGATCGCTCTGCTGCTCGCGGCACTGCTCGCACCGGCCGTCGGCTTCCTCATGGCGAAACGCATTCCGCGAGGTCTCGCGACCGCGGTGGTGCTCGTAGGTGGCCTGGTCGTGCTCGGCGGCCTGCTCACGTTCGTCGTGATGACCTTCGTCAACGGCGCACCGGAGCTGGCGGCGCAGCTCGTCCGCAGCATCGACGCCGTGTCCGGCTGGCTCGTCAACGGCCCCCTCCAGCTCAGTGAGACGCAGCTGCGCGAGTTCGCCGACCGTGTCGTGAAAACGCTGCAGGACAACCAGTCCGGCATCACCGCGAGCGCGATCACCACGGCCGCGACGGTCGGCGAGACCCTCGTCGAGATGCTGCTTGTGCTGTTCACGCTCGCGTTCTTCCTCTACGACGGTCCGCGGATCTGGCAGTTCCTCATCCGGGTCGTGCCCGACGGCCCGCGCAGGAGGGTGGACGTCGCGGGCAGGCGCAGTCTCGCCGCGCTGGTCAGCTATGTCCGCGCGACCGGGGCGGTCGCCGTGGTGGACGCGCTCGGCATCGGTGTCGGGCTGGCCGTGGTGGGAGTGCCGCTGGCGGTTCCGCTGGCGGCGCTGGTGTTCATCTGCGCGTTCGTCCCGATCTTCGGAGCGGTGGTGGCGGGTGGCGTGGCCGTCCTCGTCGCACTCGTCGCGAACGGTCCGGTGACCGCGGTGATCGTCCTGATCATCGTCGTCGCGGTGAACCAGCTGGAAAGCCATGTCCTGCAACCGTTCCTCCTGGGACGAGCAGTGAAGCTGCACCCTCTCGCGGTGGTGCTGGCCATCGCGAGCGGGCTCCTCGTCGCGGGCATCGCCGGCGCGTTGCTCGCGGTACCGCTGCTGGCGGTGCTCAACTCCGCGATCCGTTCTCTGCTCAGCGAGGCGGACGAACACGTGGCACCTGCCGACGTGCACACCAGCGAACCAGAAGAGTCCGGACCGGACGAACCCGGACTGGACACCGAAGCCGACAAACTGAAACCCGGAGCAGGCAGATGACCTCAACACGTGACGAGCTGACGGAGACGGCCGACCGTCCACGCGGCAGTGACTTCGCTCAGCTGACCAGAGAACTCAAAGCCGCCGGCCTGCTGGACCGCCGCCGCGGGTACTACGTGCTGCGCATGGCGATCAACGGTGTCCTGCTCGGCGCGATCGCGGTGACGTTCGCGCTGCTGGGCGACTCCTGGTGGCAGGTGCTCACGGCCGTGGCCCTCGCCGTGGCCTCGACCCAGCTGGCGTTCATCGGGCACGACGCCGGGCACAGGCAGATCTTCCGCAGCCACCGCAACAACAACGTCGTCGGGCACCTGCACGGCAGCCTCACCGGCATCAGCTACCAGTGGTGGGTCGCCAAGCACAACCGGCACCACGCCAACCCCAACCACGAGGACCACGATCCCGACATCGAGATCCACGCCCTCGCGTTCAGCCGCGCCCAGGCAGCCGAGAAGCGCGGCCTGTACAGCTGGATCACCAAGCACCAGGCGTTCCTGTTCTTCCCGCTGCTGACCGCCGAAGCGGCCGTGCTGCGGATCTCCGGCCTGGTCGCCCTGTGCCGCAAGGAACTGCGCAACCCGTGGCGCGAAGCCGCATTCCAGATCGTGCCGCTCGCCGCGTACCTGGTGGCGGTGTTCGTGGTCCTCTCCCCGCTGAAGGCCGTCGTGTTCATCGCCGTGCACCAGGGGCTGATGGGCGTCTACCTGGGCTGCTCGTTCGCACCCAACCACAAGGGCATGCCGATCATCGCCCAGGGCCAGCGCCTGGACCACCTCCACAAGCAGGTGCTGACCTCCCGCAACGTCACCGGCGGCCGCTGGGTGGACGCCCTGCTCGGCGGACTCAACCACCAGATCGAGCACCACCTCTACCCGCACATGCCCCGCCCCAACCTGCGCCGCGCGCAACCCGTCGTCGAGGACTTCTGCCTCCGGCACGGCATCCCCTACAGCAAGACCACGATGATCCAGTCCTACGCCGAGGTCCTGCGCCACCTGCACGACGCGGGAGCACCGTTGCGCGGCGTGGCGCGCTGACCTGCTTCCGAACCGCCCCGGTTCCGGATCCCGCTTTCTGAAAGGATTTCATCTCCACCCTCGGTCATTCGGCGCAACGAACAGCCGCCACCGGGACGGTTTCGCCCCCACAACCGGCTCCGTCCGTTTCAGGGCCACGCAGAGCGGCAAAGGTCTGGACCACCAGCCGGCCGAGTTCCGGTCGGCGTGCCGATGGAGTGGAGTGACGGATGAGCGAGGCGAAGCTGCCCCCGCTGTCGATGGACGAGCTGGCCGCCGAAGGTGGCACGGTGTTGCCGGACAAGGAGGTGTACTCGCTGCTCGACCTGAACGTCGACCTGGACCTCGCCCTCGACCTCGCGGCGCCGATCGGCCTGGCCGTCGCGGGCAACGCCAACATCGCGGCCCCGATCGACGCCGCCGTGGGCGCGAACGTGCTGTCCGACGGGTCCACCGCGCAGGCCATGGCCGGCCAGGGCGTCGCGATCCAGCAGGGCATCACCGGCGAGGCGGTGGCCAACTCCGACCAGGACAGCGCCATCGGCCAGGCGCGTCCCGGCCCCGCCCGCAGCCGCCGGCCGGCGGGCGCAGGTCCCGACGCCCACGGACCTGGCCGGCGCGCTGGACGGCGGTCTGCTCAACGTGGACGTCAACCTCGCCGCCGACCTCGACCTGGCCGCCCCGATCAACGGCGCGGTGGCCCTCAACGCCAACGTGGCCGCCCCGATCGACGCCGCCGTGGCCGCCAACCTCGGCTCCGTGGGCTCGGAGGCGACCGCCGTCGCGCAGCAGCAGGCGATCATCCAGCAGACCATCGACGGCACCGCCGAGGCGAATGCCGAGCAGAGGTCCGACATCGACCAGTGAGCGATCTCATGAACGCCTCACCACACCCGGCCGGCGGGGACGTGCTCAGCACGACCCCGCCGCGCCGGGCGCGCGACGTCGAACTCATCGGCGAGATGCGCGGCTCCGGCTACCGCCGCCCACCGGCCCTGGTCCGCCGCGCCGACGGCCAGGTCCTCCAGCTCACCCCGCTGCTGTACCGGGTCCTCGAAGCGGTGGACGGGCGCGCTGACCACGCCGGGATCGCCGCCGCCGTCGGACCGGCCATCGGCCGCTCGGTCACCGCGGAAGACGTGCGCGCCCTGCTGGAGACCAGGCTGCGCCCGCTCGGGGTGCTCGAACTCCCCGACGGCTCCCAACCCGCGCACCGCAAGGCCGAACCGCTGCTCGGCCTGCGCCTGCGCCGCGTGATCAGCGAGCCCGGCGTCACCCGGCGGGTCACCGCGCCGTTCGCACGGCTGTTCCACCCGCTGGTGGTGGCCGCGGTGCTGGTGGCGTTCGCGGCGGTGTCGTTCTGGGTGCTGTTCGTCAAGGGCCTGGCCGGCGCCACGCACCAGGCGTTCCACCAACCCGCCTTGCTGCTGCTCGTGTTCGGGGTGTCAGTGCTCTCGGCGGGCTTCCACGAGTTCGGCCACGCCGCCGCCGCGCGGTACGGCGGCGCGACACCCGGCGCGATGGGCTTCGGCCTCTACCTGCTGTGGCCCGCCTTCTACACCGACGTCACCGACAGCTACCGGCTCGGCCGGGCCGGCCGGCTGCGCACCGACCTGGGCGGGCTGTACTTCAACGCGCTCGTCGCGGTCGCCGTCCACGGTGTCTGGTGGTTGACCGGCTGGGACGCACTGCTGCTGGTGATCGCCACGCAGATCCTCCAGATGGTGCGCCAGCTCGCGCCCCTGGTGCGCTACGACGGCTACCACGTGCTCGCCGACCTGACCGGTGTCCCCGACCTGTTCCACCACATCAAGCCCACGCTGCTGGGCCTGTTGCCGCACCGCTGGGGCAAGCCGGAGTCGAAGGTCCTCAAGCCGTGGGCACGGGCGGTCGTGACGACGTGGGTGCTCATCGTCGTGCCGGTCCTGCTGGCGAGCACGGCCCTGCTGGTGCTGGCGTTCCCGCGAGTGGTGGGGACGGCGTGGCACAGCGCCGGTGAGCAGTGGCGGTCGGCGCACGCGGCACTGGGTGAGGGGGACCTCGCGCTGGTGCTGGTGCGGGTGCTCGGGGTGGCCGCCATCGCGCTGCCCGTGCTCGGCATCGGCCTGCTGCTGACCCGGCTCACGGGTCGGCTGGTCGCCCGCTCCTGGCGCTCCACCCAGGGCAGGCCCGGCCGGCACGCGCTCGTGGTGCTGTGCGGGATCGCTGTGATCGCGGGCCTGGCGTGGGCGTGGTGGCCGCAACCCGACCGGTACCGGCCGATCCAGCCCGACGAGCGCGGCACCGTCGCCGACGTCGCGCCCGCCGCCGCGTCGGGTCCAGCTCCCGTCCAACCGGCGCGACCGGTGTCCGCCCAGACCGTGTGGCCCGCCGACAAACCGTTGCCCAGCAGGGACAAGCCGGTCCTGGCAATGGTCCTGGAACCGGTCTCGCCTGGCGCCCCGACGTGGGTCTTCCCGTTCGACCGCCCGGAACCTCCGGGTCCGGGCGACAACCAGGTCCTGGTCGTCAACACGACCGACGGCGCGGTCCGCTACAAGGTGTCCTTCGCCCTGGTGTGGGAGACCGATGGCGTGGTGGACAACAGGAACGAGGCATACGCGCTGGCCTCGTGCCGGGGCTGCACGACGGTGGCGGTCGCTTTCCAGGTGGTCCTCGTGGTGGGCCAGGCGAACGTGGTGGTGCCGCAGAACGTCGCCGTCGCCGTCAACCACTCGTGTGTCGAGTGCGTGACGTACGCGCTCGCCTCACAACTGCTCGTCACCCTTCCCGAAGATCTGAGCCCCCAGGCGAAAGCCCGGCTCGAAGCGGTGTGGGCCGAGCTGTCCCGACTGGCCGGAGACGTGCCGGCCCTAACCGCGCAACAGATCCAGCAGGCCCTGGAGGCCGCCAAATCCCGCATCCTCGACGTGCTGCGGCAGGAAGGCGTCCCCCTGCCCAGCACCGCGCCGGCCACCACACCACCGCCCAGCACCACGTCGGCGGAAAGCCCCCGTCCGACCACCTCGTCCGACGCCCCCACGACGACCACGCCACCGAGCACCACCGTGACGACCACGCCACCGTCGTCCGCGGAGCCGACGACCACGGTCACGTCACCTCCCAGCGCAGTCCCCTCCACCTGATCCCCGGTCGCGCTCGAAGCCGACGGCGAGCCGGTAACCGGTCGCCGTCGGCTCGTCGGGCGTTGAAGGCCCTGCCGAGGCGGGCCGCCGGACGAGCCGTGCCCGCCCTCGCGCGCCCGATGGGACACCGCGATCCAACCCACGCACGACCCTCGCCGCTCAAACGTCCGCTCGTGCCGCTGAGCGTGCACCCTGGCTCAGACGAGACAGAGCCGACGAACCTCGAGAGCACGGAGTGGGAGCGGTAGCGGCTACGCCCTGGCGTTCGGCACGCTGAACAGCTCCGTCGGCCCCGTGAGCCCTTGGACTGTATTTTCAGCAGCGAGAAGCGGGATGGCGTACGCATCACAGCGACAAGGCGAAATCGCAGGACGCCGGGGACGGACTCGCGGCCATTGGGGCGCCTCGATCCTCAGGGGTCGCTGACTGGCCCAGGCAGGAGCGCACTGGATCATGGAGATGGCGGGTCCAGAAACACCGCGTGCTTGGGCAACACGCCGGGCAAGCCGTTTCCGTGGCCGGTCACCCCAGCCTCTGCAAGACCACCCGTCCACGCGAACACGCCAGCCAGCACCCCTGCGACCGCCGCCGAGCCGCCCGCGATCGCAAGGCCGAAACGTCCCGAAGCCAAGCCGACCAGCCCAAGCACCACGAGCGCGCCGCCGACCCACACGCCCCATCGCCACCGCTCACGCCTGTGCTCCGTCGCCGCGACGCTGTACACGGTGAACGTCAACTCATCCGAGCAGGCGGGGCACCGGATCTGGTGCCGCACGACCGGTTCTCCGTCCGCTGGACGCCGCACCTCCCAGGAGGCGGCGCCCTGGTACTCGAACGCGGCCTCGCCCGGCGAGGTGCGTGCCCAAAAATTCACTCGATGACGTACCACGGCTCGATGACTCCTGGCCGGCTTCACGGCACGCCAAATCCTTTCCGCTGCGCGACTGACGCGACCCAGGCGAGCCCGCACGCGCATGCAGGCATGACCAGACGACGTACTCATGGGCGACTTCGAATGCATTGAGGACAGGATCGTCGAGGTGTCGCCTGTTCGCATTCAGGTCGCATGGTGGGGCTTACGGCCATGAATGCGCGGAACCGGTGTCGGTCGGGTCGTCCAAGTGGCCGGTGAAGCGAGGGTGACGGCGTACCGCGGTCAGCGCGTCCTCACGGGTGCGCTGCACGTGGAGCAGGTCCTGGGTGTCGGTCAACCGGATGGGTTGTGCCACCGTTCGCCGTCCTGCCACAACGGCGAATCTGACGCCCAACTGGTCGGCGCGTTGCCGTACCTCGAGCAGCACGGCGATGCCGATCGAACCGAAGAACCCCACGTCGTCGAGATCGACCACCAACGCGGCGGCCCGGCCGGTCATACAGGTGAACAGCGCGCCCCGGATCTCTCGGAAGGTGTCGTGGTCGACATCGTCACGGACTACGGCGATCACCACATCCTCAACGGTAGTGACCTCGACCATGACCGACGGCTGCTCGACCTCACCGCGCATCCTGCTCCCTCGCCCCACAGACACACGCCCGATTCGCTCCTGCCGCTCATACCCATTCGGAACCCAGCTGACACTCCGACACACCTCCCACCGGAGGATGAGGATCACCGGGTGGGCGGCGCCGTAGGACGCGTCGTCGAGCAACGCGTCCACGTCGTCGTCGACCTACCCGGCCGCGCCCGCCAGGTGCGCCGTGGAGTTGTGCACCCTCAACAACCAAGTCCCAGCAGGACTTCCAGGCCGATACCGCCACCAGGTGACCCCGGTGTGCGCTACGTCCATCTCCACCCGCCCGGAGCTCCCGCAAAGAACCTCGTGCACAGCGTCGAACACCCCGCTGTGCGTCACCACCACAACCCGCCGCGCCCCCTCGGCCCCGGCACAAAGATCCCCGAGGAACGCAGCGACCCGAACGCAGAACGAGGACCAGTCCTCAGCCCCCTCAGCGAACTGCCAGACAGCTCTCTCCCGAGGAGGCGGAAGCACAGCGGCAGCGTCGTTGACGATCTCGTTCAACCGGGCGTCGCCCCTCACCGGGAGCCCGGCCACCTGGGAAATCACCGCAGCCGTGCCGGCGGCACGGGCGAGCGTGCCGGACCACAGCTCGGTCGGCTCCTGCTCAGCCAGCCAGAGCGCAGCCGCGCGAGCCTGCATCGACCCGGTGGCGGACAACGGGCGCAACGGCGAGCACCGCACATCGTGCCCGTGCCGGACCAGGATGACGTCCACGGTCAGGTGAGGGAGACCAGGTGCCGTCCGAGGACGAAAGCCTCGGCCGCGGCGACGCCGGCCTGCATCCCCCGATAGGCCGCCAACGTGCGCACCCCGTGCGTCGACCGGGGATGCGGAGCTTCGAACACCTCGTACCAGTACCTCTCCAACGCCTGGCACTTGAGCTCCACGAACCCGGTCACGTTGTGGAAGACGTTCGGTTCGAACGGGGCGACGAGCCCGGTCTGTTGTTCGGTGGACGACGGGACCTCGAAGTGCAGCACCTGTTCGACGGACCCACGCCCCAGCAGGCGGGTCACGTACACGACCGAATGCGCGATGAGGCGGTGATCGGTGTGGATGTCACCGGGATGATGGCTGTAGACCACGGTCGGCGAGAAGGCCCGGACAGCCTGTCCGACGAGGTCCACGACGACGTGCTGAGGCCCGTCGCCAGGCAGTGCACCGTCGACGGCGAGCCCACCGAAGTGAACGTCGCTGACTCCGAGGATCTCGGACGCCTCGCGGCAGATGGATCGTGCCTTCTCGAGCGTGACGCCCCGGTGTCGCAGCGACACCCCCTCAGCGAGGATCAGCACCCGCACGTCGGCGCCGCTCGCGGTCAGCGCCGCGATCGTCGCGCCCGCCCCCAGCACCTCGTCGTCCGGATGAGCCGCGATCACGAGCGCTCTCATATGGATTGAACCTAGAGATATCCACCTCCACGGTCATGTCACGAAAAAAAGGGACAAAATGTCGGCGGACAACAAATAAGAACCTGCGAGATCAGCCTGTGCTACGGTGGGTCCTGCGCTGGCGTCTCCGGGGGGAGGATGCCAGGAGTTGCGATCTGCACGCTTGGGCCGACTGGGGAGCCGGCCCCGCCACCGCGACAACTCCGCGGCTGCGACCAGCGACATTCGCACATTCTGATGCCATGGGGGCGACGGTGGTTCGGGTTTATCTGGTGGACAGTTCACCTGTCTACCTCACTGGCTTGTCATCCATTCTTTCCGCGCACGACATCAACGTTGTTGCGGCCCACACGACGTGGAACGCTGCCGCGGCCGCGGCCGCCGACGTTCTCGTCGTCGACCCCCAAACGCTGACCGACCTCACCCTGTCCGCCCTTGTCGGCGGCACCAACGCCGTGCTCGTGCTCGCCGACGCCGCCGACGTGCACTTGATCCGCCAGTACCACGAAGCGGGAGCCCGGGGAGCGGTGGACCGGCGGGCCAGCGCGTCGCGAATAGTGGAAGCCATCGACAGGGTCGCCGGCGGCGGGCAGTTCTGGCCGGGCGGACTTCACGCGGACGAACGCACCGATCAGGCGGACACACCTTTATCCGCACGCGAGCGACAGGTGCTGAACCTGATCGCGCACGGGCTCACTCACGGGCAGGTCGCCAACAGACTCGCCATCAGCAGGCACACCGTGGACACGTATGTGAAACGTATTCGCACAAAGCTCAATCTGGGCAACAAAGCCGAACTCGTCCGCGCCGGAATACTTCGCGGCCGCAGCCGTTGATCATTCCACTCGACTTCGACAGAAGTTGAACGAACAACGTTCGATGTGAGCAGTGCAGCAGGGGGAAGCTGTGTCTTTCGTACACGACAAGCGACGTTCGGATGATGTCGGCCTCACGTTCGCGGACTCGGAACGCATGGGCCGGGTCTCCGGCGACCCGGTCGAGCCGACAGGGGCGTGGGATCTGACAGCTGCCGGACCGCAGCGCGATGACATCGAGGCAACACTCGCCGAGGCGTCCGCGTTGATCAAGCTCGCGATGGACAACCACCAGGCTCACAGGAACGGCGATGCCGTCGAACGCCTGCCGTCGCTCGAAGCTCGCAGGCGGGCGATGCTGGGATTGGCGGCGAAGGCGCGCCTGGTGCTGAGGTGCGTCGCGCCGCCGCCCGGCGACGGGTTGGACGAGCTGATCGACGCGGTGTCGGATTTACCGTGCAACGGCACCCGTGTGCACATGCTGTGCTCGCCGAAACACCTGTCGGGCTCGATGCGCAACACGTTGGTGGAGGTCGCGGACAAGGGTGTGCACGTCCGAGTGGCGAAGTGCCTCGTGCCGCACCTGGTCGTCGCGGACGGCGGCGCGGCGCTGCTCGGCACGCGCTCCCGCTCAACGGGCACGAAGATGATCGTCGTGCGCACGTCGGGGGTGCTGCTGGCGTTGCAGACCTTCTTCTTCAACATCTGGTCCGGCGCGGCGAGCCTCGACGACTACGTCCGGCTCAGTGACCGCAGCCTCGGCAAGATGGGCAGTCGTGTTCTCAACGCTCTCAGCGCAGGGCACACCGACAACGTCGCGGCGCGCGAGCTCGGCATGTCGGTGCGCACGTATCGCAGACACGTCGCGGACATCATGCGGGAGCTGGACGCGGCGTCCCGGTTCGAAGCCGGGATGCGCGCCGCCGCGCTGGGTCTGCTCTCGCCAGGGCAATGCGCGCCGTGACCCGGGTGAGCTCCTGGCTGACGATCGCCTGCTGTGCCGCCATGCTGGTCGTGTTCGGCGTGTGGCCGGATCCGCCGGGACATCAGGGATATCCACCCACGACGGTGCCGCGACTGCTCGCCTGCCTGGCCGCGCTGTCGGCCATCGCGGCTGTGGTCGCGCAACGACGGGCACCGCGGCCGGCCGTGGTGCCCGTGCTCGTGCTGTCGTGGATCTCGTTCGGCGCCCTGGCGCTGAGCGGAGGCGTCGTCTTCGAGCTGCTCGCCGCCCTGCACATCGTCCCCTCCCGATCGGACGGCCCCACCACGGCGTTGCGCGCACTCGCCATCATCGCCGCCGCCACGATGCTGCACTGCACCCTCGGCTGCCGGACCTCGCGCCACCGCGCAGCGTCCACCCCGGACAGGCGCTGGTCGTGGTGGGGTTACGCAGCCTGCGCGCTGGCCTTTCCCTATCTGCTGCTGAAGGCCTACTGGTCCCTGGGCGGGACGCACGGCTTCGTGCAGGCTGACGCGCTCAACCGCTACTTCGGGGGACCGTGGGGCGCCTTGTTCGCCGGCTGGGGCACCGTGATCGCCGCGATGGTCGGGGCAGCGACCGCGCTCGCGCTGGTGTGGCCGGGGGGTGAGCGGCTGCCGCGGTGGCCGCTGCTCGTGATCGGCTGGATCGGGGCGGTCCTGCTGCTGAGCGCGGGCATGTCCGGCGTCTACGGGGTGATCAAGACCGCCGTCGACCCGGCGTCCGCCACGCAGGGGTTCGTCACCGGGTGGGTGTTTCCCCTGGTGTACGGGAACTTCGCGGCGTGGGGCGTCGCGCTGGCTGCCACGACGTCCCACCACCAGCATCAGCGTTGAGCGCCGCGGTCACCCGCACCCGCCCGCGTGCCCGCCGTCGGTCACGACCGCCGGCGGCGCGGGCGTTTCGTCACCCGGCTTGCTCGGCGGCGCCGCGCGGACCGTGTCGGCGAACGTCGCGAGCCGGTCGAGTCCCCAGAAGTGGTCGAAGCCCCGCACGAAGAACGGCACTCCGAACACCCGGTCGTCGTGTGCCGCCAGCAGCGCCGCGACGCCCCGCTCCCGTACGGCGAGGTCATCGGCGGCGTTCGCGGTCCGCGTCGGATCGAGACCGAGCCCGGACGCGATGTCCGCGATCACCCCCCGGTCGCAGATGTCCCTGCCCTCCTCCCAACGCGCCCGGTGAACGCCCTCGGCGAACTCCGCGCCCAGCTCACAGGACTCCGCGACGAGGTACGCCAGGTGCGGCACCTCCCAGCACGGATCGGGGTCGTGCGGCCAGCGGAACGTCAACCCGCGCGCGGCTGCCAGCCTCCGGACGTCCTGCAGCACGTAGAAGTGCTTCTCCCTGGACATCACCGCGTACACGACCTGCCCGCCTGCCTCGCCCAGCATCCGGGTGGTCTGCTCGTCCGGCTCCCAGAACGGGATCCACGTCGTCGCGGCGGCGACATCCCCGTGCGACCGCAACAGCTCCCGATGCGCCAGCCACGAGTAAGGGCTGCGGAACGAGAAGTAGTAGCGCAACCGATCCTTCTTCATCCATCCCCCATCAGATGATCATGCCGCCGTCCACGTGGAACACCGACCCGGTGATGTACCCCGCCCGGTCCGACACGAGGAACGACACGAGGTCCGCGACCTCGTCCGGCCTGCCGAACCGTCCCAGCGGAACGGACTTCAGCGCCTGCCGGCGCACGGACTCCGACAGTCCGGACGTCATGTCGGTGTCGATGAACCCCGGCGCCACGACGTTGACGCGGATGCCGTAGCGGCCCACCTCCTTCGCCAGCGCCTTGCTGAAGCCGATGATCCCGGCCTTCGACGCCGAATAGTTGCTCTGGGTCGCGTTGCCGAACACTCCCGCCACGGACGAGAGGGTGACGATGCGGCCCGACTTGCGTTTCATCATCCCGAAAACGACCGAGCGACACGCGTGGTAGGTGCCGTCGAGGTTGATGTCCAGCACGTCGTGCCACTCGTCATCGCTCATCAGCAGCAACGGCTTGTCCCGCACGATCCCCGCCGAGGTGACGAGCACCTCCACCGGGCCGAGGCGGTCCTCGACCTCGGCGACCAGGTCGCGGACACCCGCGCCGTCCGAAACGTCGGTCGCGCGGGCGAACGCTTGGCCGCCGAGTTCCTCGATCTCCTTCACCAACCGCAGCGCCGCGTCCGGATCGCCGCCGCGATGGCAGATCGCGACATCGTGCCCGGCTTCGGCGAGCCGGCGCACGACGGCCGCGCCGATCCCCCTCGTGCCGCCGGTCACCAACGCGACCGGCCTGGTTCCCGTTGTCACGCGGGCGCTCCCGTCAGCTCGGTCGCCGGCCTCGTGGCGACGGCGACCCGCCCGACCTCCAGGACGGTCTCACCGGCGACGACCGACTCCCCTTCGAAGATCGCGGCGTCGGACACCGCGCGCAACAGCCGGACGCGGTGCTCGAGCACGTCGCCCGGGAACACCTCGCGGTGGAACCGGATGTCGGCCATCCCGCCGAACAACATCACGGTGCCCGCCGGTGCGCTCGGGTTCGGCTCTCGCTCCGTGACCAGCAACCCGGCCGCCTGGCACCACGACTCGATCACCATGACCTGTGGATACGCGAAGTCCACAGCAGACTCGGGCAGCTCCCGGTACCACGGCTCGTTGCAGGTGACGGCCTTCAGCGCGGTGAGGCGCTCACCCGGCACCAGCTCCGTCACCCGGTCGACGAGCATGATCGGGTAGCGGTGCGGGATCCTCTTCCGGATACCGGCGGTACCGATCTCCAGCGGTCTGGTCATGACGTGCCCTCCTCGAACCTCAGTCGTACGAGCGCCGCCCGGCCCCGCTCCGTGGTGACCTCCGCCACGCAACGCCACCCGTCACCGTCGCGGATCCAGTCGAGGTCGATTGCGAGCTCGTCGCCCGGGAACGCCGGGGTGACGAACCGGGTCGAGATGACCGCGGCCAGCCGGATCGGGCGATCGACCGGCGACACGGTGAGCGCGCTGCGGTGCACGCATTCGACGATGCAGACACCGGGGAAGATCGGGAACCCGGGGTAGTGCCCCTCGATCACCTGCTCCCGCGGTTCGATCCGGTACACCGCCGATCTGGGGCCCCGCAGCTCGACCACACCGCTCAGCGGCGTGATCACGCCGCTGCCTCGGAGATCTTCTGCTGCAGCAGGTCGTAGACCTTCTGCAGCGAAGTCAGTTCCATCAGTTCCGACTCGGCGAGCTTCACCTCGTACCGCTTCTCGAGAATCACCATCACCTCCAACGCGAGCAGCGAGTCCGCCCCCAGGTCGTCACCGAAGTGTGCGTCGTCGGTGACCAGGTCCGCATCGACGTCGAGCACGTCCGCGACGATCACCCTCAGCTCGTCCTTGCCCAGAACAGCGCTGGTCATGTGTTTTCCTCTCTCGGTGGAGCCATCTCAGCGAGCACCGCGTCCACCACGTCCAGCCGGTAGGTACCCGCTGTGAAATCGTTGTGGCGCAGGAGTTTTCGATGGAAGTCGACGTTGGTGGTCACGCCGTCGCAGCGAAACTCGCCGAGCGCCCGGTCGAGCCTGCGCAACGCCCGGTCCCGGGTCGGAGCCGACACGATCACCTTGGCCAGCAGCGAGTCGTAGTAAGGCGGCACGAAGTATCCGGCGTGGGCGTGGGTGTCCACGCGGACACCCGGACCACCGGGAAGGTCGAGCCGCGAGATCCGGCCGGACGAACCCGCCCAGTCACGGGCGAAGTCCTCGGCGTTGATCCGCACCTCGATCGAGTGCCCGGAGTGCGACACGTCCTGCTGCGCGAACGGAAGCGGCTCACCCGCGGCGATCCGGATCATCCACTCGACGATGTCGACGCCGGTCTGCTCCTCGCTCACCGGGTGCTCGACCTGCAGCCGCGTGTTCATCTCGATGAAGTACGGCTTGCCGTCCTCGTCGACGAGGAACTCGAAGGTGCCCGCGTTGACGAACGACGTGCGGCGGGCGCCCCTGACGGCCGCGGCGAAGAGCGCGTCGCGCCCCTGCGTGGTCAGGAAAGGCGACGGCGCCTCCTCGACGAGCTTCTGCTGCCGCCGCTGTACGGAACAGTCCCGTTCGCCGAGGTGCACGACGGTCCCGTACGCGTCGGCGAGCATCTGCACCTCGATGTGCCTGGCCGCGGCGACGTACTTCTCCAGGTACACGCGGTCGTCGTGGAACAACGCCCGCGCGGCCGCCTGTGTCGCGTGGAACGACTCCTCGAGCAGCCCCTGGCGCGTTACGACACTGATCCCCCGCCCACCACCGCCGGCCGCGGCTTTGATCACGAGCGGGAAGCCGATGCGGCCGGCGACCTCCCACGCCGCCTCCATCCGGCGCACCGGCCCGTCGGAGCCGGGCAGCACCGGCACGCCCGCCTCGCGCATCGCCGCCCGTGCGGCGATCTTGTCCCCCATCAGCCCGATGAGCGCCGCGGGCGGGCCGATGAACGTGATGCCGGCCGCGGCGCAGCTCTCCGCGAACACGACGTCCTCGGAGAGGAAGCCATAACCGGGGTGCACGGCGTCCGCGCCGGTCTTGGCGCAGGCGTAGAGCACGGCGGTCACGCTCAGGTAGCTCTGCGCGGCCGGGCCCGGCCCGAGGCACACGGCCTCGTCGGCCAGCCGCACCGCGAGGCTGTCGGCGTCCGCCGTGGAGTGCGCGACGACCGTGCGGATGCCGAGCTCTCGGCAGGTCCGGATGATCCGCACGGCGATCTCGCCGCGGTTGCAGACGAGCAGTTTCGTGAACACCGCGCTCAGCCGATCTCGATCAGGGGCTGGCCGAACTCCACGACCTCACCGTCAGCGACGAGGATGTCCCCGACCGCGCCCGCCCGGTCGGCGAGCACGGCGTTCATCATCTTCATCGCCTCGACTATCGCGACCTGCTGTCCCACCTGGACGTGGTCACCCGGCTCGACGAACGCCTTCTCGTTCGGCGCGGGCCTGCGGTAGAAGACACCGACCAGCGGCGCGGTCACCTGATGGCGGTGACCACCAGGGTGTTCATCTTGCTGCCCGGGTCGCGACGCCGGGGTGAGCGCGACCGAGGGCTCTGCCGCGTGCTGCGCCGCCTCGATCTCCACGGCGATCCCGCCCCACTCGACCTTCAGCCGGGTGACCGTCGTGCCCCTGATGCTGTCGACGAGCTCCCGGACACCGGCCCACAGCCGTTCGACCTCCTGATCAGACATTGAGCACCTCCAGTGCTGACGTGCCGGAGCGCCGGCTCAGCGCGGCGGTCCCCCATGACCGCAGCCGGCGATAGCGGGCGGCGACGAGCTCGTCCGGGCTGCAGCGCACCAGGTCTCCCAGCGAGCGGCGGACGGCATTGGCGACCGCCGCGCGGCAGCCGGGTCGGTCTGTGCGCCGCCGGGCGGTTCGGGAACGAGCTCGTCCGCGACACCGAGCCCCAGCAGCGCCGCGGCATCGACCCGCAACGCCCGTGCGGCCTGCGGTGCGCGGCCGGCGTCACCGAAGAGGATGGTGGCGCACCCCTCCGGGCTGATCACCGAGTAGACCGCGTTCTCCTGCACCAGCAGGCGATCCCCCGTCGCGAGCGCGAGCGCGCCGCCGCTGCCGCCCTCGCCCGTGATCACGGTGACGATCGGCACCCGCAGGCCGGCGGACAACGTGATCAGCTCGGCGATCGCGGCGCTCTGGTTGCCTTCCTCGGCGCGGATCCCCGGATGCGCGCCGGGCGTGTCGACGAACGTGATCACCGGCTTCCCGGCGCGTTGCGCGAGCTCGAACAGCCTGGCCGCCTTGCGGTAGCCGGAGGGCTGCGGCATTCCGAAGTTGCGGCGGACGTTCTCACGGGTGTCCTCGCCCTTGCACGACCCGACCACCACGACCGGAGTGTCGTCCAGCCACGCGATGCCGCCGACGACAGCCTGGTCGTCCTCCACCGCCCGGTCGCCGTGCAACTCGACGAACCCGGTGAAGATCTGCCCGATGTAGTCGGTCGCGTTGGGCCGCTTGGGATCGCGGGCAGCACGCACCGCCTCCCACGCGTCGACGCACCGCACGGGCACGGCCGTCGCGGGTGCCGCGGCTACCGGCGGGGTCGCGTCACCCGAGCACCAAGCGATGATCGCGCGCACAGTCGCGGCGAGCCCCGCGCGGTCGACCACCATGTCGACGTGGCCGTGTTCGAGCAGGAAACCGGCGGTCTGGAAGTCTTCCGGCAGTCGCTGCCGGATGGTCTGCTCGATCACCTTCGGCCCCGCGAACCCGGCACGCGCACCGCTCTCAGCAATGATCATGTCGCCGAGCGCCGCGAACGACGCCGCGACACCGCCGTACACGGGGTCGGCGAGCACGCTCACGAACGGCACGCCCGCGGCGCGCAGCCTGCCGACCGCTGCCGAGGTCTTCGCCATCTGCAGCAGCGAGAACACGCCTTCCTGCATGCGGGCACCACCCGATGACGACACCACGACGAGTGGCGTCCGCGTCCGCAACGCGGTCTCCGCCGCCGTCGTGACGGTCTCCCCGACCACCGCGCCCATGCTGCCGCCCATGAACCCGAAGTCCAGCACCACCAGCACGACGGGGTGCCCGCCCGTGCGCGCGACACCCGCGATCACCGCGTCCGTGAGCCCCGTGGACTCCCGCGCACGGGACAGCCGCTGCGAATACGGCTCGCGGTCGACGAAGCCGAGTGGGTCCGCCGCTTCGACGTCGGCTCGTTGCTCGGCGAACGATCCCTTGTCGACGAGGGACTCGATCCGTTCCCGCGCCGGCAACCGGAAGTGGTACCCGCAAACCGCGCAGACGCCCAGGCTGCGGCGCAGCTTCTCGCCGTGCAGCTGGGAACGGCAGGACGCGCACGACAGCCACGTGCCGTCCGGTGTCGCGGTGAGCCGCGCGAGTATCGCCCGTCCCTTGTCGTTCATCGTCATGGTCCTCCCCAGGCTCCAGTCAGCTCAGCTGCAGCAGTGCGGCGCCGACCGCGCCGTCGTGGTCCGCGGAGGTCAGCAGGACGTGCCTGCCGGCGCCACCGAAGCGGCCGAGCGCGGCCACGAGCTGGAACGCCCCTGACGCCGCGCCGGTGTCGCCGATCAGATCCCCCACCGCGACGACATCGGCGACATCGGCGACACCGTCCGGCAACGCCTCGCGGTCGCTCTCGGCACCGATCAGCGCAGCATCCACTGCGGACTCGTTCAGGCCCTCGAGCACCCGGCGCACGCACCGAGCGAGCACCGGGGTCGCATCTCCGTGGTGCACACCGACACTGAGCCCGAGCACCTCCGCCAGCGCGGTGCGCCCGTGCCGCTCCGCCTGCTCCTCCGGTTCGAGCAGCAGCAACGCGCACCCCTCGCCCAGCGGACCGGCCGCGTCGCCGCGCACGTGCCAGTCCAGCCACGACCGCGCGGTCGAGAACTCCTCGGCGGCCCCGAACAGGACGGTGTCCGCGTGGCCCGCGCGCTGCAGCCGCAACGCGTACCGCAGCGCGAGCAGACCTGTCAGCCGGCCGGCCGCGATGGTCGTGTTCGGCCCGCGCAGGTCGTGCCAGATCGCGCACTGCCCGGCCGCGCAGTTCATCACCGTGTTCGGGAACCGCGCCGGGTCCACGAAGTAGGGGTGCTCGCCCACCAGCGAGTCGCGGGTGAAGTCCATGATGCTCTGCGCGCTGCCGGTGTTGGTGCCCAGCACCAGCGCCGCGTGCTCGCCGACCCCGCCGATGCGGTCGCCGTTGCCGTAGCGCACCAGGCGGTCCACGGCCGTGACGGCGAGTGCGGTCACCCGGTCCATCGAGCGGGTGCCCTTCTTGCCCAACACCTCGCGGATATCGAAGTCCGGCACGAGACACGCCTGTTCGGCAGGCGTCTGCCACTTCTCTCCCAGCGGGGCGAACGTCGGGGTCCCGTTGCGCACGCCCTCGACGAAGTCCGCGGCGCGCAGACCGAACGGTGACACGGCCGACCAGGCCGAGATGACCGGCCGGCGTGCGGTGGTGACGTTCATGGAATCCTCGCGTTTCGTGGTCAGACCGTGAGTGTTTCGCCGCCGTCGACACCGATCACGTTGCCGGTGATCCACGAGGTTCGTGCTCCGGACAGCAGGACGATCGCCTCGGCGACGTCCTCCGGCCGGGTCAACCTGCCGTGAGGATTGCGTTTGGTCGCCCGGCCGAGCAGGTCGTCGCGGTCGGGGATCTTCTCCAGCGACGGCGTGATGGTGACCCTGCGCGGATCGCGTTCACGGCGACGCCGGACGGCGCCAGCTCGACCGCCAGCTGCCGGACGTGCGCCTCCAGCGCGGACTTCGCAGCCGATACCGCGCCGTAGTGCCGGGTGACGCGGCGGTTGCCGTCGCTGGTCATCGCGAAGACCTTGGCGCCCTCGGGGAGCAGCCCCGCCGCGTGCAGGTCCTGCGTCCAGTACACGAGTGAGTGCGCCATGACGTTGAGCGTCATGTCGAGCTGCCGCTGGTTGATCACCGGTTCGTCGGCCCACCGCACGAACGGCAGCAGGGTGCCGAACGCGAGCGAGTGCAGCAGCACGTGCACACCCGCACCGCCCGTCAGCTGCCGGATCTTCGGGATCAGCGTTGCCCGCGTCTGCGTGCTGGCGGCGTTGACGTTGAAGTAATGCGCCTGCACACCTTCCGCGCGCAGCTCCTCCACCGCCACCTGGACCTTCTCCGCTGCCTCCGCCATGTCGAAGTGCACGCCGACCACGTTCACCCCGGCGCGGGCGAGCATCTGCGCCGTGGCGAGCCCCATGCCGCTGGACGCGCCGAGCACCAGGCACCACGTGCCCTGCAAAGATGTCCACATCAGACAGTCCCGTCCTCGATCTCGGCTCCGCTGGTGATGGCGGCCACCGCCACGTTTCCGGTGGGGGCCGCGGTGACGACCACGGCGGGCGTTCCCGCCGCGAGCGCGCCCGCCACCTGCAGCAGCGGTTCCAGGCATCCCGCGCCGGCGTGGCGGCTGTCGTCGTCCGCGCCGAACGCCCGCGCGACGGCCGCACCGACCAGCGAGTCGTCGAGACGAACCGGGTGTCCTGGCCTCACACCGAGTGAGTCCAGCGCCGCCGCGGCCAGGTCGGCCGCCGAGTCGAGCGTTGGGCGGGACGAAGAACGTCCGCACGGCACCGCCCGTACGCGCGGCCGCCCCGCGCGCACCTGGTCAGCGGGCTCGAGCACCAGTCACCGCGCCCCCTCCACGCGGTCGGGGGCGTCGACCGGCGGGCGCTTCGGTGACCCCGACGAGCAGCCACCGCGCCCGGCCGAGCGCGACCGCTCGCGCGCCGATCTCGATCGCTTCGAGTCCGGCGATCCGCGGGCTCGTGACCGTCACGTTGAAGCCCTTGAGCCCGTGCTCCGGTGCGAGCCTGCTGCCGATCAGGTTGATGGAGAAGAACGGCGCGAACGCCGGGCTGATGTCGTCCGAGCTCGCGTGCACGACCGTCCGGTCCATGTCGGCGTGCAGCGGCGACACGGCGCTGTTCGTCCCGATGACCACACCGCGCTCGATGTCCTCGGCGGACTCCAGGCTCGCTCCGCTGTCGGCCAGCGCCGACTTCGCCGCGGCGAGCAGGTGGTGTGCGGGCGGCGGCAGGTACTTGTAGCCGCGCCGCCCGAGCTCCTCGCGGTGGTCGAACCAGCCGTCCCACGCGCGAACCGGATCCGACTCGGCGGCCTTGACGGCGTCGCGTCCCCTCGGTGACACCACGCCGATGCCCGTGACGAGGAGGTTCATCGTCACACCACCTTCCTCAGGACGAGGGAGACGTTGTTGCCGCCGAACGCGTACGCGTTCACCACGACCGTCGGCCGCGATAGCCGCGCCGGGGTCTCGGGCAGCGACAGGCCGAGTTCGCTGTCCGGGTCGGCGAGCGGGACGTTCGGCGGCACCCAGCCGTTGTGCGTGATCAGCGCCGCGGCCAGCACGCCCATCGCACCCGCCGCGCCACCGGTGTGGCCGATCAGCGACTTGAGGCTGTAGAGGGGCGGCGGCGTGCCCATCACGTCGTGGAGCGCTTCGGCTTCGACCGCGTCGTTCAGCTCGGTTCCGGTGCCGTGTGGCACCACGAGGCCGATGTCGCCCGGCGACACCCCGGCATCGGTCATCGCCTGCCGCATCGACCGGCGGATCTCCGCGCCCGTCGGCTCTGGCGCCGTGTTGTGGAAGGCGTCGCAGCTCCAGCCCTCGCCGGCGAGCTCGGCGTACATGCGTGCACCACGAGCCCGCGCCCGGTTCGCCGGCTCCAGGACGAGCATCGCGGCACCCTCGCCGAACACGGTGCCCGCGCGGTTGCGGTCGAACGGACGGCAGCGTTGCGGATCGATCGCGCCCAGCCGGTCGAAACAGCCGAGGCCGACCCGGGAGTACGCCTCCGCTCCCCCGGCGATCACGACGTCCGCCTCACCCGACCGGATCAGGTCGGCGGCCACCGAGATCGCGTACCCGCTGGCCGCGCACGCGTTGCTCACAGTGGTGTTCGGTCCGCGCGCACCGACGAGCTCCCCGACCGCGGCACCGACGGAGAAGGTCGGCATCCACTCGCTCGCGAGCTCGCCGGACACCCGGCGGGCCTCGTGCGCCGCCGACTCCCCCATGCCCGTGCCGACCACCACCGCGATCCGCCGCGGATCGGGGGCGTCGAGCCGCGCGTCGCGCACCGCCTCCTCGGCAGCGCGCAGCGCGAACCGCGTAGCGGTCGCCGGCGTCTCTTCCCAGTCCGGCACCGGGTACAGCAGCGCCATCCGCACGTTGGCGTGCGGATCGTCGAGCGGCTGCGGGGTGCTGCGCGCGCGGATCATGCCGCTCCAGAACCGTTCGCTGCCGATGCCCAGACACGACAGCACTCCGAGGCCGGTGACGACCACCTCGTTCATCCCGCCTCCCCGAGCAGTGCGCTCAGCACCCGGTCGTCGAAGTTGACCAGGCGCATCGACGGACCCTTCTCGATCACCGCGTAGCCGTGGGTGATCACGCCGGTCGCGATGGGGACCGCCCGGCCGTCGCGCACGACGTGGCAGTCCATCCGGCTGGTGTAGGTGAAGTCCTTGAAGACGTCCTCCACGGTGAACGCCGTGTGCAGCTCCTCCTCCATGGCGGCCTCGCCGAGCAGCCGGATCCGCGAGTGCGGCACCACCGGGATCCAGCCGGCCTCGTCGAGCATGGTCCTGATCGAGATGCCGCGATCCGCGAGGAACAGGTCGACGACCTCCTCCATCACCCGCAGGCAACCCGACATCTGCATGCGGTCGGTGAAGTGGCAGTAGAAGTAGGGCACTCGCGACGTCCACACGAACCGGTTGGCACCGGGGGGCATGTCCCGCACAGGGCCGCTGATGCGATCTACCACGAACGGGCTCACCTCGTGCGGTAGCGCGGCCTCCGGCGCGCGCTCGTGGTCACGGCGCAACACCGCGGCCGCCGTGGAGGTCACGGCCTTCGCCGGCCTGCCCGACCGTTCGGCCTCGATCACGACGCGACAGCGGAACTCGGCACCGGGCAACGGGGTCACGTGCGCTGCGACCACCTCATCGATGCGCAGCGCGTGCAGGATCCGGGTGTCGAGCTCGACGACGTCCAGTCCGACGGCATGGCGCTCGTACAGGTCGTGCGCGGGCAGCCCCCGCTCACGGAAGTGGTTCAGCACCGCCTCTTCGACGATGTAGTTGACGTGCTTGAACCCGATCCAGGGGCCGATGTTGGCTCCCTCGTACGCGGGCCGCACCCGCAGGGTCGTGGTGCTGTCGGACAAGCTCATCCGGGTACTCCAATGCTGAGGAAGCTGTTGACGAGACCCGCGAACTCCCGCGGGTGCTGCACCATCGGGAAGTGGCCGCTGCCGGGCAGCACGTGGACCTCGGCGCGGGGCAGCGCGGCAGCCAGCAGGAGGCTGTCCGCGGGGAACGACGCCGGATCCTGGTCGCCGCCCACGACAAGACACGGGATCGTGACGTCGTCCAGGCTCAGCGTCGGCGTCTGCAGGTAGGCGTCGAAGAACCTCGTCCACCCGCAGGGGCCCACGCGTTCCCGCACCTTCAACGCCATGTCGAGCTGAACGTCTGGACGCACGCGGCTGTTCGCCCTGACCTTGATGCCCTCCAACAGGATCTCGTGGAAGTTGTTGAGGTAGTAGGAGATCGTCTGCCAGTCGAAGTCCTCGACGGCGGGGCGGTAGAACGGCGCCACGAACACCGCGGCCCGTACGGCAGGCACGGCGTGCTGTGCCAGCAACGTCAGCATCATGTTGGCGCTGAAGGAATGCGCGATGACGACATCCGGCCCGCCGGGGACCGCCGCGACGGCGTCGAGCACCCAGCCGCTCGCGTCGTGCCGCTGCGCCCATCCGCCGAACCCCTCACCGCGCCACGGCAGGTCCGCCGCCCACAGCTCGCATCCGGAGTCCGCCAGCGGCCCGAACTCCCGCCAGCTCGACGCGCTGCCCGCGAGACCATGCAGCATCAGCACGCGCAGCGGAGCGGACGACTCCGCGGGCCTGGCGAGCGTGACCCGTACCGGATCCTCGTGATACGTCAAGACGAACCCCGTTCGACCTGGCCCCGTTCGATGAGGCAGCCACCGACCACGTCTCCCGGATCGCCCGCCGTGATCACCGCGGTCGCCGCGTCGTTCGCCCGCAACCACTCGTCGGCCACGGCGCACTGCAGAACCCCGAGTGCGCCTGCCGCGTGCCCGAACACCGTGTTGACGTCCCGTACGACCACACCGGCGCGAGTCGGTTCCGGTCCGGGCGTCAGCCACAGGTCCGGCGTGCGCAGCTCGTCCAGGCAGGCCGCGGGCTCCCGCGTCCGCACGAACCCCGCGATCCGCGCGCCGGTGCCCTCGCGGGACAGCACGAGCGCCACCGCGCCGTCGAGCACCTCGCCGCCGAGCAGCCGTTGAGACGCCTCGCCGGCCGGCTCCACCCCGACCACCACGACCCGGCGGGCACGGCCCGACTCAAGCAGAGAACGCGCCCAGAACAGCGCGTCCACGCCCGAGGTATTCCCGTTGCACACCGTCAGGTTCGGTCCGCGCAAACCGAACCTGATCGCCACCGACGAAGCCACGACGTTGCTTGACGCGTTGGGCAGGTCCATCGGACTGACGCCGCGCGTGCCCTCCTGCGCGATGGTCGACGTGACCGCGCAGACCGTACCGAGGTTTCCGGTCACCGACGCGACGACCACCGCGGTGAGCCCGTCGCCCGATCCCTCCACATCGGACTCAACTGCGTCGGACAACGCGTCGCGCACGGCGCACAACGCGAGCTGAGTGGCGCGGTCCTTGTACCGCAGGCCACGGGCCCCGAGCCGCTGCGCGGGGTCGACCGGCGGCGCCTCGCCGACCGGGATGTCGGCCAGCAGGTCCGCGGGCTTGCTCACACCGCGCAACGCGAGCCCGACCCCGTTGATCCGCACGGTCACGACGTCGCCCTCTCCACGACGGCCACGGCGTTGACACCGCCGAAGCCGAACGCGTTCACCTGGGCCACCCGCAGGTCCGGGTCGTGCACGACCTCGTGCGCGAACCGGAAGTCCTGTGCGGCCTCGATCGGATTGGTGAGTCCCACGGCGGGCGGCACGCGGCCGTGCGCCATGCCCTTCACCGCGACCACGAGGCCCAGCAGCCCCGCGCTGCCCGAGGTGTGCCCGGTCATGCCTTTGATCGCCGCGACGTGCGGGCGCCCGACCTCCTCACCGAACACCGCGGCCATGGCACGCGCCTCGGCCTCGTCGTTCAGCAGGGTTCCCGTGCCGTGCAGCAAGACGAGGTCCACGTCGCCGGGCACGACACCCGCCCGCGCGTGCGCGTTCTCGATGGCGTCGGCGATGCCGCGGGGGTCTGGTGCGGTGACGTGCTTGGCATCGCAGTTCAACGAGACCGCGCGCAGCCGCCCGTGCGCTGACGGGCTCGCCCTGCGCAGCACCACCGCCGCCGCGCCCTCCCCCATGAGCGCCCCCTTGCGTGCCCGGTCGAAGGGCCGCACGCGGTCGGGTGGCTCGAGGTTCACCCGGTCCAGCAACCCGTTCATGCTCTCGGTGATCGAGTCGACGCCCGCGACGACCACGGTGTCCGCCTGCCCGGAGTCGACCAGGTCCGCGCCGAGCGCGACCGCGTGCAACGACGCCGAACACGCGTTGGCGAACGTGTAGGAGGTCAGCGCGCCGAACCGCCTGCGCAGCGCGGGCCCGAAGTCGAGGTCGGCTGCCTCGAACACGGCGCCGTCGCGCCACCACAGCTCGGCCGACCTGAGCTCCCGCAGCCCCGTACCGACGATGATCGGCACGTCGGTCAGGTCCTCGCCGATGCCGGCGTCCTTCACGGCCTGCGCGATCACGTCGACCAGCCACCGGGTGGCCCGGCCGGGCTCGTCCACGCCGGGCGTCAGCCGGTCGTCGATCTCGAACGCCCCCCGCGCGCGGAACTTCGCGTGGTCGAATGCCCGCAGCTCGCTGAGCCCGGTGCGTCCCGAGCACAGCGCCTCGAAGACCTCGTCGGCGTCGCGGCCCACGCTGGTGATCGCGCCAATCCCCGCGATGTCGTGACTCACGACGCCTCCCGGTACCGGCCGAAGACCACCACGGAGTTGTTGCCGCCGAAGGCGAGCCCGTTGTTCTGCACGACGTTGACCTCGCGGTCGACGCGCACGTTCGGCACGCATTCGACGTCGCACTCCGGGTCCGTCTCGACGTGGTTGATCGTGGGCGGCACGAAGCCCTCGGTGATCGCCAGCGCGCACGCGACCGACGCCAGCGCGCTGGCCGCTCCCATGCTGTGCCCGATCATCGACTTGATCGAGACAACAGGTGGCCTCGCGTCGCCGTACACCTCGCGGATCGCCCGTGACTCGGTGACGTCGTTGGCCTTGGTCCCGGTGCCGTGCGCGGAGATGAAGTCGACCTCGCCCGGTTCGACCTTCGCGTTGCGCAGCGCGAGACGCATGCACCGCGCGACGCTGTCGCCGTTGGGCGCCACCGGGTGGTGGGCGTCGCAGTTGAGCCCGTACCCCAGCACCTCGGCGTAGATCGGGGCGCCGCGGGCGAGCGCGGACTCAAGGCTCTCCAGCACGAGCACTCCCGCGCCCTCGCCGGTGAGGATGCCCTTGCGATCACGGTCGAACGGCTGGCAGCGCTCCGGCGCGATCGTGCCCAACCGGTAGAAGCCGGTGAAGGTCTTGCGGTCCAACGCGTCCGCGCCACCGCACAACGCGAGGTCGACCTCGCGCGCACCGCGTCGTAGCCGTAGCCGATCGCGTAGTTGCCCGCCGAGCAGGCGGTGGCCACGGTGATCGCCTCGACGTCGACCAGGCCGAACTCGCGTGCGACTCCGACCGCGAGCCGACCGGCGGGAACCCGCCGGGCCAGCGCGGCCTGCATGCCCCGCGGCCCGTGCTCGATCTCCTGTTCCACCAACCGGTCCAGGTCACGCGACTCGCCGTTGGTCGTGCCGATCGACACGAGCGTCCGCGCGGCGCGCAGGAGCTCTTCGTCGAGCTTCGCGTCCGACACCGCCATCCTGGCTGCGGCCACCGAGAACTGGCCGGCCCGGCCCAGCTCGGCGACGTCGACGTTGCTGATCCAGTCAGCCGCGTCGAACCCGACGACCTCGCACCCGTTGGCGTACTGGAAACCCGTGGTGTCGAAGGCCGTGATCGGCCTGACCCCGCTGTGCCCGTCCCGGATCGCCGAGAGGAACTCGTCCACTCCGAGCCCCACGCTCGACACCGCACCGAGGCCGGTGACCACGACCCGGTGGTCCACCCCTGACGTCTGCATCCATCCCCCAAAGAAGGCTCGCTCAGCGTGCGGCGAGCACGCCGTCCACGACCGCGTTGATTCCCCGCAGGTTGACCATGCGGACGAGTTCCTGCTGGTCGATCAGAATTCCGAGCTGCTTTTCCAGCGCCGCCAGGATCTCGATGGCGCGCAACGAGTCCGCGTCGTGGTCCTCGGCGAAGAGACTGGTCTCGGTCACCTCGTCGGGATCGATTTCCAGGATCTCGCAGACAATCTGCTTGATCTTCTCTTGGCGGTCCTCAACGGACGAAGACACGATAAGCCTCCGGAAGAATGTGAGAATGGTGGTTGCACTCACATCCGAGCTTATGAGCGGATTCGCCGACCTTCAAGGAAAGTAGCCGGAACCTGCAAACGGTGATCGTTCAGAGCGATTCGACCGCGTTCTGTGGCATCTTCTTGCCAACAACGAGCAGGCCCGCGCCCAGCATCACCCACAGCGTGCCCCACACCAGGCCGGCCACCACGTCTGTCGCGTAGTGCGCGCCGAGCGCCACTCGCGACCACGCGACGGCTCCGGCGAGCACCGCGGCGGGAATGCACACCGCCAGCGTGAACCGTTGCGGCAGCAGACTCGCGACCCACACCGCGACCAGCACGAATCCAGTGGTCGCGCCGACCGCGTGCCCGCTGGGGAAGCTGAACCCGAACTCCCCGCCCGCCACGCACTCGAACACGGGCCGCGGCCGGGTGAACGCGTTCTTGAGCAGACCGGTGGTGTACGTCGCGAGATACGGAACGACGACAAGCACCACCGCGGCCCACCACCGCCGCAGGACGAGCGCCGCCACCGCGGACGCCGCTGCCAGCACGGTCACCGGCATCGGGTTGCCGAGCGCGCTCAGCGCCCGCGCCACCTCCCCGAGCCCCGCGCGGCACAGTCCCTCGCTCGTCGCGTCGTCATCCGCCAGAAGCACGAACGCTGACGCCAGGACGTGCACCCCCAGCCAGCCGAGCAGAAACCACCGGACAGGCCCCCCAGTCATGCGAAGTCCCCTTACGCCGCCCGCCACTTCGTGCGGTACCGGGTCAATGTCCACACACCGGCCGAGAAGACGACCAGCACGACCACGTCGAGCGCGGCCCGGGGTGCGATCTCGCCGATGAGCACCTGCCGCAGCAACGACGAGGCGTAGGTCGCGGGGTTGAGGTGCCCGAGCCACACCAGGAACCGCGGCAGCAGCTGCTCGGGGATGGTCACCGGGCCGACCGCGATCATCGCCATGGTGATCCCGAGGCTCACCGACGACGCCTCGTCGATCGTGCTCGACCGGCTGCCGACCCACGCCCCCAGCCCGGCGAACGGCAGCACCACGAACGCCAGCACGGGCAGGAACAACGGTGACGGGCTGATCGGCACGTCCAGCACGAAGATCCCGAAGAGCGACGTGCACACGACCGCGGGCAGTGCGAGCACGGTGAACGCGCCGACCGTCCCGATGATCAACGCCTCCCTGCGGACCGGGAGCGAGGCGTAGAAGTCGAACGCACCGGTGGTCTTCATGAAGGCGAAGTTGCTCGCGACCTTGTTCTGCGTCTCGAAGAGCAGCGCCATGGTGATGCTGCCCGCCAGCACGTACTGGACGGCCTGGGGGCCGCTGTTGCGCGCGAAGAGCCCGAGTGCGCCCATGGTCGCCATCGGGCCGAGCATGCCGGTGAGCAGCATCTGCGGCCACGACCAGCGCCAGTTGGACATCTGGATGAGGAACAGCGCCCACACGACCTGGGGGAACTTCTGCGGCGCACGGTTGCCGACGCCGGTCGGGTCACTGAACATGGTCGAAGTACACGTCCTCAAGTGTCTTGAACTGCAGGCGGAACTCGAGCAGCTCCCGCAGGTCCACCTCCGCCACCAGGCGTGGCAGGTCCTCCAGTTCGATCTGCGCCGTCACCCTGTCCCGGTGCCGGCTCTGCACGACCACGTAGTTCGGCAGGTCCACGGGCGTGCCGTCGCGCAGGGTGATGTCCAGCGTGAGCGATCGGGGCAGCCGTCGTTTGAGCTCGCCCGGCTGCCCGAGGCCGACCATCCGGCCGTCGCGCATGATGCCCACGCGTTCGATGACCTGCTCGGCCTCCAACGCGTTGTGCGTGATCAGGATGATCGTGCGGCCGTCGTGGTTGAGCCCGCGCAGCAGATCCCACACCTGCCTGCGGCGCACGGGGTCCAGCTCGTTGGTCGGCTCGTCGAGGATCAGCACGGGCGGGTCGCCGATGATCGCGACGGCGAGCTGGAGCAGCCGCCGTTCGCCGCCGGACATCTGCCGCACGACCTTGTTCCGGCAGTCGCCGATGTCCAGCCGGTCGATCACGAGGTCACGTTGCCGCCGCGCCTGTTTCGACGACAGGCCCCGCAGGTACGCCGTGAAGTACAGTGCCTCGCACACTCGAAGGCTGTTCAGCGCGAACGCCGTCTGCGGCATGTAACCGACCTGCGTACCGACGAACCGCGACTCCGCGACGACGTCGTGACCGAAGAGCCGGATGCTGCCGCTGTCGCTCTTCAGCAGTCCGATCATCTGCTTGATCAGCGTGGTCTTGCCCGCCCCGTTGCTCCCGAGCAGTCCGAAGAACTCGCCCTGCGCCACCGAGAACGTGATGTCGTCGTTCACCGGCGCACCAGTGGGCGAGAACCGCTTGGACACCCCGACGACCTCGTAGGCGATCAACTGCTCGGCTCCTGTCGGCGCTGCCAGATCGTGCGCACGACATCCGCTGCCGCGGTCAGCCCGCGCGGAGCGGGGAGCCCCTCGGTGCCAAGACCCGACATCCGGAAGAACCCGCTCATGGCGGGGTCGGTCGGCAGGTAGCCGTGCGAGGCCGAGCGAACGGCCTCGCACCGGGGGCCCGGCGAGTACTGGAACTCGGTGTGCGCACCGGACGTGATCGCCAGCCTACCAATCCTCGGCCCGTCGGCTCGCAGGCCCAACGACCGCAGCCCGGCGGCGTCGAGCACCCGCACCGACGGGTGCAACGAAGTGACCGCGACCGTCAGCTTCTCCAGTTCCGCCGCACTCAGCGGGGTGTCCGCGTACAGGAACGCGCAGTTGGAGTCGCCCTGGAAGATCATCCGATCTGTCCAGCCCAGGTCCTCCAGCACGCTGTCCGGCCGGATGTGGGTCTCCACCCAGTCGATGCCGTGATCGGAGAAGAACACGTAGCTGGCATCGGGACCGATCGTCTCGGCGATCATCATGACGTTCGCCTCGATCGTTCGGTAAGCCTGCAGCATCTGCGCGCGCGCCAGCGTGGACTCGTCCCGCGCGCCCCGCGCGGCATGCCAGTACAGGAGCTCCTGAGCGTGGTCGGCCTGGTTGAACCGGACGAACAGCACGTCCGGCTCGTACCGCTGCGCGACGTGCACCGCGGCCCTGCCGATCCAGTCGGCGCTGGGCGCCTCGTGGAAGTCGTGGCCGGGATTGGCCGTGTACTCGACCGACAGGGAGCTCGGCCCGTCAAGGTGCGCCAGCTCGGCGTTGGTCAGTCCGCCGAAGGCCATCGTCAGCACCGCGGTGCCCACGGCCAGCCGCACCCGGCCGCCGTCGAGGGCGGACGGGGTGATCGCGAACGAGACCGCTCCCTCCCGCACGTGACCCCGGACGCGACCCGTCGCGCCGTACCGCAGCCGGACCGGGTCACCGTCCTGCACCTGTACCAGCACCACCCGTTCGCCGTCCGGCTCGGCCACGTCGGTCACCATCACCTCGACGGGCTGCTCGTAGTACTCGAGCACGCAGCCGCCGACGAACGTGCCGTAGAGCATCTCGGTGAGCGTGACGTCGACCGAGCGCGCCGGCGCGTAAAGGCAGTACAGCGCCGGGCACTGCGCTGGGAACGGCTGGCGGGAGAACGTCTGCGGGAACTGCACGGCGGCCGTGCTCGCGCCCTCCGCGGCGAACCAGTCGAGCAGCGACGGCGCGGTGAGCGACGTGTGCTCGTACGGGTGCAGTGTTGCGACGGGGTTCGCGCATCGGCCGCGGATGTCGGCCACGGGCTCCCCGGACCAGAAGCGGTTGCCGACGATGCCGTGCCCACCGGCGTCGACGCCGGTGAGGAACGAGGCGTGCGCGGGAGCCGTCGAGGACGGGAAGATCGTCGGCAGCACCGTCGCCCGACCGCCCGCGTGCCGGGGGAACCGCGTGCCGATGTCGAACAACCCGTACCGCCGCACGACGTCCGCGACGCCCCCGTCGATGCAGAAGACGACCACTTTCGGTGTGCGCACGACGTCCTCCTTCACCCGCGGACGGACTTGCCGAAGATGCCGGGATACGAGCCGGGGATCGTCCACGCGGCCGGAATCCCGATCAGCGCCGCCTGCCTCCGGCTGACGCCACCGAGCACCACGTGGTCGAACCCGCTGGCGCGAGCCTCGCTCAGGCAGAGCTTCAGCAGCGAGGCGGTGATCATCGGGTGGCGGCCGCGGACGACCGGGCTCAGCGCGATCGACGACAGCATGCCGGTGCGCACGGTGTTGTAGCCGACGAAGCCCAGCAGGCACTCCCGTGGGTCCTGGGAGAAGCCACGCCGGGCGACGATCACACCGGAGACGGGGTCGTTGGCGAACGCACGCTGCATCTCCGACGCCCAGCCCAGGCCGTACTCGTCCCGGATCCACTCGACCAGCAGCAACTGCTCCGCTGCCTCGGGTCGCCGCACCTGGACCGGGAATCCGTCCAGCTCCAGGTCGACCACGGGTACCGGCAGGCTCGTTCCCCGCAGGTCGACGAGGATGTCGCCCCATTCGAGGCTCGGGTCGTCGCGCTCGGCCGCGCCGAGCCGTTCGCGCGGGTCGGGCAGCTCCCAGAAGGCGGTGCGCAGCTCGTCCGCGGCGAGCTGGACCATGGCGGTGTCGAGGAAGCCGTACGCGTAGCCGCGCCACCGGATCCGCCACAGCGCCGCGTGCAGCACCTCCCCGAGCAGTCGCGGGTCAGCCGCGGGGTCGAACCGGATCGGTCCCACCACGCCCCGGCCGGACGTGTTCAGCGCCGCTGACGCGACCGGTTTGTCGCCGGCCTCGAACAGCAGCAGCTCGCTGTCGGGGAATAGTGAGGCGGGCGTCGTGGCCGGTCCGAGCACCGACCAGTCGAAGGGCAGCGCCGCCTGCTCGGACGGGGGCACGGTCCTCGCGCGCCACTCACCCGTGCCGGCCAGGCTCGCGGGTGCGGAGGCGGGCAGGTCGTAGAGGCGGACCAGCACTCCCGGGATGATCTGCTCGCTCATCGTCCAGCCTCCTGGCCGGCGAGCTCGCGAGCGTCGACGTCAGCCGAGAGCCGCTCGAGCCACCAGTCGTAGGTCCTGCGCACGCCGTCGGCGAACGCGGTCGGCTCGGCGACCGGGCCGAGCACCTCGTCTTGGTGCAGGGTGCTGGCGAGGAACTCGGCGATCTCGTTGCGCCTGCGTGGGCGGTGCTCGATCTCGACACCCGGCTTGATCGACTGGATGAGCCGCGCGAGCGCGGACACGGTGTGCGACCGGCCGGACCCGACGTTGATCGTGCCCCCCGACGCCCCGGTGGGAACGGCGGCCAGCCGGACGAGGCGTTCGACCGTGTCGTCGACGTAGGAGAAGTCCCTGCGCTGAGCGCCGGTGCCCTCGATCGGCAGCCTGCCGTCCCGGATGGCGCTGCGGCACAGCGCGGGCACCACGGCGTCGGGGCGCTCGCCGGGGCCGTAGACGTTGAAGAACCGCACCACGGTGACCTCGGTGATCGACCGAGGCAGTTGCTGGTGACTGCGGGCGATCATCTCCAGTGCCACCTTCGACGACGCGTACGGCGAGCGGGGCGAAAGCGCCATGTCCTCGCGGTTGGGCAGGTGCGCGGCGCCGTACACCTCGCAGGTGCTGCCGACGAACACCTTCGGCACGCCCGCCCGCTCGCACAGGTCCAGCAGGTGGCGGCCCGAGTCGACGTTGTCCAGGTAGTCGAGCGGCCGGTCGAACGACTCCGGCACGTTCTTGTGCGAGGCCAGGTGGTAGACGACGTCGACGCCGCGGAGGTCGCCGGGGTCCATCTCGAGCACAGCCTTCGCCCGCAGCTCGCCCACGGTGCCGAGCAACGGCGTGACCCGCAGGTCGTCGACGACGACGACCTCGGAGCCGGCCTGCAGCAGCCTGGCGGCGAGGTGCCTGCCGATGAAACCGGCACCACCGGTGATCAGCACACGCTCCACGCGTGCCCCCATGAAGAACCCCCAAAATACGGAAACAGCGGCGCAAAATCAGGTACCACGAATACGGGACACGGCCGCGTATTCGGCAATCACGTTCCGCCCCGAAGACTAGCCATGGCCCGTTGACGCTTCATCGACCAGCGGATCGATGACCTGAAGCTGCCGACGAAGTCCTCGCCGGCGCGCGCCGAGGGCAACATCCTGTCAACTGGTTCACCGGTCGATTAGGGGCATGTTGCCCTCTGCTAGGAAGAAATGGGCCGCAACCGGCTGGTCGAAGCATGAATGCACACAGCCGTGTGCAACCCCTCGTCAATCATGCAGAATGGGAGTTCCGTGTGAAGAACACACTCATCCGTCGTGCTGCGCTGCCCGCGGTGCTGGCACTCGCGTTGGCCCCGCTGACCGCGGGCCTCGCCTCCGCCGCCGAAACGCGACTGGTGTTCGACTGCAAGGCCGCGTCGCCGGGCGGTGACGTGCTGTCGAAGTTCGAGCACACCGTCGACGGCAGCGCACCCGCGACCGTGGCGCCCGGTGGCGACCTCACCGCGACGCTCGTGGCCGCGAGCTCGACGACGGACCCGGACTCGGTCCAGCAGATCTCGAATCTGGTGTTCCGGGTTCCGTTGCCCGCCAACAGCAGCTACGTCTCGCACTCGTTGAGCGGTGGCTCCGGACTCGGCGACACTCCCCCGTCGACGAGCATCGGACCCGACGGCCTGCTGCTCACCGTTCCCGGCCCGATCGCGGGGGGAGCGTCGTTCACGCTTCCGACGTTCTCGGTCGTGCTGCGCGCGGGTGACGGAGGAACCGTCGAGACCAGGTTCGGCGGGTCCAGTCACACCGATCCCAGCCTCACCTTCGACGTGGTGGCCAAGACGCCGGACGGCGGGTCGCTGCCCCTGTCGAACTCCTGCTTCCTCGACCCCAACCCCGTGCTCACCACGACCCAGATCACCTCGTAACACCGAAAGCAGGCGGGTCGGGGGCCACCGGCACGGCCCCCGCCCTTCGGACGTCATCTACTCCAGGAGCGAATGCAATGACCGGGTACTCAGCGCCCGTGCGGGCGAGCGTGGACGTCACGTACGCCTGCGATCTGCGCTGCATCCACTGCCGCACCAACACCGGGGAGATCCCCGCGCACATCCGTCGCAAGATGCTGTCGATCAGCCAGCTCGAGGACGTGATGTACGAGCTCGACGAGATGGACACCTTCGAGATCACGCTCACCGGCGGCGAACCCACCCTCCGCAAGGGGTTCTGGGACCTCATCGACGTGGTACCGACGCTCAGGACGTCCACGGTCACACTCATCACGAACGCCGCAGCGCACTCCCGCGAGCAGATGGACAAGATCATCGAGTGCGGCATCGACGCCATCCGCGTGAGCATCGACGGCACCAGGGAGACGTTCGAGGCCGTCCGCCTCGTCGACGCGTTCGACAAGGTCATCGAGAACGCGTCCTACATGAACGAGCGCGTCTCCAGCTTCCGCGTGCTCACGACCGTCATGAAGACGAACCTGCACAACGTGTTCGACCTGACGGACTTCCTGCGGCGTGAGGGGTTCCGCCGGCAGAACTACATCCTCGTCCGGGCACACGGTCGCGGCGCGCGCAACCGGCTGCTGCTGACCGAGCAGGAGACCATGAAGCTCAACGAGCAGGTCGAGGAGTTCCGCAGGCGCGTGCCGGACGTCGAGTTCCACCTCGCGCTCAACGCCCCCTACCTGGTGCCCGGTCAGAAGAACGGCGAGAGCGAGGACGTCGTGATGTTCCCGTACCTCGTGCGCGACAGCAGCATCGCGATCTCCGCGACCGGCGACGTGACGATGAGCAGGCTCTACAGCTCCACGCCACTCGGGAACGTGAAGGACAAGTCCATCAAGGACATCTGGGTCGAGGCGCAGGAGCAGCTCGCCCAGGAGGTCGACGAGTACACCGAGGACGAGCTGCGCCAGATCTTCTGGGACTTCGCGGCGGCCGACCAGCGCGTTGCTGGATCGCCAGGTGTTCGAAGGGTTCGAGGTCCGATGAAGATCGTTCTTTCTGTCTCGGACCAGGCGTGGGGCGGCAAGCACCGCTACATGTTCTCCGTGGTCCGGGGTCTGCGCGCCGCGGGACACGCGGTGCACGTGGTCGCCGAGAGCGGCGGCCGGATGGCGAAGGCCTTGCACGCGGCGGAGATCCCGATCACCGAGGTGACGTCGTTCGCCGAGGACCCGGCGAGCGCGGTCGATGCCGTCCGCGCGGTCGTGCCGGATGCGCACGTGGTGTGTGCGACGGGACGCCACGACGCCGCTGTGCTGCACGAGGCGACGTCGCCCGCGCCGGAGAACCTGATGGTGATGCTGTTCCGCCACTCCGCGTACCCGTTGGAGGTCCACGGCTCCGCGCGGGCGTTCCTGCAACGCGCCGACCTGCTGATCGCCACGTCGCACGAGCAGGCCGAGCGGCAGTTCGGCGAGGAGTCCGTGCCGTACGGCTCGGTCGAGGTGATCCACAGCGGTGTGGACCGCCGGTTCCTCGACGAACTCGACGCGATCGACCACGCCGCGGCGAAGTCCGAGCTCGGCCTCGACCCCGGCCGCTCGACGTTCGCGGTGCTCGCGCGCCTGTCGCACGAAAAGGGCATCGACCGCGTTCTCCGCGCGCTCGCCGAGGTGGACGCGGACCTGGTGATCGCGGGCGAAGGTCCGATGCGGGCGGAGCTCGAAGACCTGGCCGCGGAGCTCGGCGTCGCCGGGCGGGTGACGTTCCTCGGGCACGTCGACGACGTCGGTCCGGTCATCGCGGCGAGCGACGTCGTCGTGCTGGCGAGCACGGTGCCGGAGACCGGCCCTCTCGCGGTGAAGGAGGCCATGGGCGCGGGCAAACCCGTCATCGCGTCGCGCGTTGGCGGCATCCCGGAGATCGTGACGGATCGGGTCGACGGGCTGCTGGTCGACGACGACGAGGGTCTCCTCGCGGCAATGCGCGAACTGGCGGCCGACCGCGGCCTCGCCGAGGCCATGGGCGCCAACGCGCGCCGGACGATCCTGACCGCGCACATGCTCGACGGCAAACTGCGCCACCTGCTGTTCGCGCTCGACCTGCAGGCGCTCAAGACGTTGCCGCTCGAGACCACGCTCCCCGAACTGTCCTGGGGCAAGGTGCAGTGGCGTGCCGAGGTCGACACCGGATTCGTCTTCGTGCCCAGGACGTCTGAGATCTCCGAGCTGCCCATGCGCACCTACGAGCACGTCAAGCGGGCGCTTGAGGCTGGTTCGCCGGCGGCGCTCGCCGACGACGGGCTCGTCTCACCGGAGGACACGGCCGCGCTGCTGTTCCGGATGGGCGCGCTCGTGCGGGTCGCGCCGGACGGGGTCGGCTGATCATGCGCGTGCTGATCACCGGCGGGGCCGGGTACATCGGGTCGTTCGTGGTGCGCGAGCTGAAGCAGCGCGACCACGAGATCCTCGTGTTCGACAACCTCAGCACCGGTCGTGGCCAGGCGGTGCCCGACGTGCCACTCGTCGTCGCGGACATCCGCGACCGCGCGGAGGTCGACCGGGCGGTCGGGCGGTTCCGGCCCGACGCGGTGATGCACTTCGCCGCGTTGAAGTCGCCGGCGGAGTCGATGCGGGAGCCGGGGCTGTACTACGACGTCAACGTCGTGGGTACCGCGAACCTGCTGTCTGCCGCCACCGCGCACGGCGTGCGCCGGTTCGTGTTCTCGTCTTCCTGCGCGGTCTACGGAACGCCGCAGGTCTGCCCGGTGGACGAGCGCGCGCCGCTGCGTCCGGAAAGTCCTTACGGTGAAACGAAAGTGGCGTGTGAACGCATGCTGGGGTGGATCGCGGGCTCGCACGGCATGGCGCACGCCAGCCTGCGGTACTTCAACGTCGCGGGCGCGGCCGAGGACGGGTCCCTCGGGGAGCACCTGCACGAGGGCACGAGCCAGCTGGTGCCGCGCGTGGTGATGTCCGCGCTCGGCATCGGACCGGAGTTCGCCATCGCGGGCGGCGACTACCCCACGCCCGACGGCACGGCGCTGCGGGACTACATCCACGTCGAGGATCTCGCCGAGGCGCACGTGCGGACGCTCGAAATGCTCGGCAGCACGCGGTTGAACGGCGTGTACAACCTCGGCCGGGGCAGCGCCGTGAGCGTGCTGGAAGTGGTGAACGAGGTGGAACGGGTCTCGGGCAAACCATTGGCGAAGCCGATCGGCACCCGCAGGCCGGGCGATCCGGCGGTGTCGTGGGCTGATGCCGCGCTGGCCGGACGTGTCCTCGGCTGGACGCCGAAACGAGACCTCACGGACATGGTGCGGTCCGCGTGGCTCTGGCACACGTCCGATGCCTCCGCACCCGCCTGACCATCCTCGGCGGACCACCGCATTCACGCCAACACCGGAAAGAGGGGGATTGCGCATGCGCGTCAACCACGAACGCCTGCAGCGCCGCATGGCTGAGCACGATCTCGCCGCCGTTGCCACGACGACCGCGGAGAACCTGACCTACCTGACGGGCGTGGAGAGCGTCCACCTCGGCATGTTCCCGCACAGCGGACGGGCGTTCGCAGTGCTCGGCCAGGACACGACGGCGGGAGCGGTGTTCGTCTGCGGGCGCTGCGAGGTGGACCAGTTCCTCGACGCGGACGAGAAGATCTCCGACGCCATCGGGTACGGGCCGTTCTACCGCGAGAAGTCCGCCGGCTACGAGCCAGATGATGACGAACGTCTGCTGTACCAGGTGTCGAGCGACTTCAGCTTCGACGACGCGCTCGCCGCGCTCGCCGATGCGGTGCGCAGGAAGTGTCCCGGCGGCGGCCGCGTCGCCGTCGACGAGGAAGGCGTGCCGGCGGGATTCATCACCTCGCTCGCCGAGTTGCTCCCCGGGTGCCGCATCGTGCCGGGCGCCGCGCACCTGCGGCACGTCCGCCAGGTGAAGACCGCACGGGAGCAGGACCTCATCGCCGCGGCGGCGGCCGTCGCCGAGAACGCGATCCTGGCGACCACGGCCATCATCGCCGAGGGCGTCACCGAACGGGACCTGGTCCGCGAGTTCAACCGCTCGGTCGTGGCGCAGGGCGGTACGCCGAAGTTCACGCTGATCAGGGTGGGCCGCAACGCCGTCGCGGGACAGCGCCGGCCCACCGACACGCGAGTCCACAAGGGACAGACGGTGTGGTTCGACGTCGGCGCGGTGGTCGACGGCTACTGGTGCGACATCGCCAGGGTGTGCTCGCTCGGCGAGCCGTCACCCCGCGTCGCCGCGCTCTACGCCGCGATGCTGGCGGGCGAGCAAGCGGCGCTCGACGTCGCACGGCCGGGCATGACCGGTGCGGAGCTGTTCACGACGACCGTTGACGCCGTGCGCGAGGCAGGGGTGCCGCACTACCACCGCAACCACGTCGGCCACGGCATCGGCGTGGAGGTGTACGACCCGGTGCTGATCCGGCCCGGCAGCACCGACGAGCTCGAACCCGGCACCGTCGTCAACATCGAGACGCCCTACTACGAGTTCGGTCTCGGCGCCGTGCACGTCGAGGATCCGTTCGTCGTCGAGGAGGACGGCAACCGCCTGCTCACCACGCTCAGCCGGGAGCTGATCATCGCCGGGGAGGGGCGATGATCCACGACAACGTGTTGTCGTCGTCCGGCGACACGCCCGTCGTCCGGCTGCGCACGCTGCTCCCCGGCGCCAACGTCCACGTGAAGCTGGAGGGCGCGAACCCGTCCGGCAGCATCAAAGACCGCACGGCGCTGCACATGGTGGAGCGCGCGGAGACCGCGGGACTGCGGCCGGGCAGCACGATCATCGAGTCCACCTCCGGCAACCTCGGCAAGTCGCTCGCGCTCATCGGTGCGGTCAAGGGGTATCCGGTCGTGCTGGTCGTCGACCCCAAGACGCCCAAGTCGGTGCTCAACTACGCGCGGGCGTTCGGCGCGCGGCTCGACGTGGTCTCCGAGGCGGACAGCAACGGCAGCTACCAGGCCGCCCGCGTGCGCCGGGTGCGCACGCTCGTCGAGCAGGTTCCCGGTGCGGTAACCCTCGACCAGTACAACAACCCCGACAACCCCCGCGCGCACACGGTGACCACCGCTCCTGAGATCGCCAAGGACTTCGACGCGCTCGACGCGCTGGTGGTCGCGGTCAGCACCGGCGGACACCTCAGCGGGGTCAGCTCGACGTTGAGGGAACACTTCCCCGCACTGCACGTCCGCGCGGTCGACGCGGCGGGCTCGTCGGCGTTCGGGCACCGGTTCGCGCCGTACCGGATCCGTGGCATCGGGCTGAGCTGGCCTCCGGGCAACCTGCGGCACGACCTGGTCGACTCGTTGCACCGGGTCGCCGACATCGAGGCGCTGTCGACGTGCCGGGTGCTCGCGAAGGCGGAGGGGTTGCTGCTCGGCGAGTCCAGCGGCGCGGTCGTCTTCGCGGCGCTCACCTACGCCATGCACCACCCCGGCCAGTCGGTGCTGGCCATCGCGCCTGACACGGGTGCGAACTACCTGCACGAGTCCTACGACGACGACTGGCTGCGGGACCACGGCACCGCGCCCGAACTGCTGTGGCACCGGCGCGACGAACTGCTGCACCACGCCCGCTCGCCCGCACACGAACCCGAGGCCGTGGCTGTCGCGGCCGAACGGAGTCCGAGTGATCGTGTCAAGCCGTAGCCGGCCGCGGCGCGATCGGTGTGAAAGTTCTGCCACTCCAGTGGACAATCCGCCACCACAGCGACAACTCCGCAGCGGATCCGAGTCCGCGGCCAGGGCGCCCGGCACGACGGAGCGGCCGTTCCCTGCGAGCCACCCGGTGGGTGCCACCCGATCAGCCACACCGCGCAGCCCCGGGCACCTGGGGCCTTCACTCCAGGCAACTACCACAACCTTGGGGATCAGCCGATGACCATCCGAACCGGTGTGGACTACCTCGCGGGGCTACGGGACGGCCGCGAGGTCTGGCTCGGCGGGCGGCGCGTCGACGACGCGCTGACCGAACCAGTGCTCGGCTCGACGGCGCGGACCGTGGCGCGTCTCTACGACCTGCAGCACGACCCCGAGCTGCGCGACGTCCTCACGTGCTCGCGCGACGGCGAGGCGCAGCCGTTGTCGCTTGTCGTGCCGCGCAACGGCGACGAGCTGCGCAGGCGGGGCACGGCGTTCAACGTCGCCGCGCAGGCCACGTTCGGCCTGCTCGGCCGCTCGCCCGACTTCGTGAACACGGCGGTGACGGCCTTCGGCTCGGCAGCGAGCTTCTTCGCCGGGGTCGATCCCCGGTTCGGGCGCAACATCAGGGACTTCCACGCGGAGTGCGTGCGCACCGACCGCTTTCTCGCGCACGCGACCATCAACCCGCCGCTGCACCGCGGCCGGTCGTCGAGCGAGCAGGACGACCCGTTCGTGCACCTGAAGATCGTGCGCCGGAAGTCCGACGGCATCATCGTGCGCGGGGCCAAGCTCATCGGCACGCTCGTGCCGATCGCGGACGAGATCGTGGTGTTCCCGCTGCCGAAGTACGCGCCCGGCGACGACGACTACACCGCGGCGTTCGCCATCCCGATCGCGACGCCAGGACTGCGCATCGTCTGCCGCGAACCGCTCGTCAACCCGGAACGGCTCGTCAGCAACCCACTGGCTCCGTACGAGGAGATCGACGCGACGTGCGTCTTCGACGACGTCTTCGTACCGTGGGAACGAGTCTTCTTCCACGGCGACGTCGACCTCGCCAACCGCCTTTACGACGCGACCACGGCCCGCCACCACACCGGGCACCACGGCATCGTGCGCGGAGTGGCCAAGGCGGAGCTGCTGGCCGGCATCGCGATCGCTCTCGCGGAGATGTCCGGCACCCGGACGTTCCTGCACGTGCAGGAGATGCTCGGCGACGTGCTCGGCTCACTCGAGCTCGCCAGGGCGGGCGTGCTGGCCGCGGAGGCAGGAGCATCCATGTCCCCATGGGACAGCTGGACGCCGGCGGTCGAACCGATCATGGCTCTGCGCTACCACTTCCCCCGCATGTGCGCACGCATGATCGAGGTCATCCAGCTGCTCGGCGGCGGCAGCCTGCTCAGCACACCGTCCGAGGAGGATCTGCGCAGCGAGCTGTGGCCGGGCATCGAACGCTTCTTCCGCGCCGGCGACGGCACTTCCGCCGAGTCGCGGGTCCGGCTGCTCAAGCTCGCGTGGGACGCGACCGGCAGCTCGTTCGGCCAGCGTCAGATGCAGTACGAGCGCTACCACTCCGGCGACCCGGTGCGTCTGGCGGCCGCCCAGTACCTCGGCTACGACACGTCAGGTCTGCTGGAGACCGTCAACCGGGCACTGCACCCGGTTCCCGCCGAGGTGTTCCCGTGACCGCGCTCGTCCTCGCGGGTGCGGCCACCCGTGTCTCCCGCTCCGGAGCCGTCGCCGCCGCCGTCTGCCGGGAGGTACGGCTGCGCGGCGGCGATGCCGTGCTGTGGGACCTGACAGCTCAGCCGTTGCCGCTGCTGGGTTCCGGTCCCTGCACCGCAGTCGACTCGCTGCGGCGTCTCGTGCAGGACGCGGACATGCTGGTGTGGGTGACGCCGTGCTATCACGGCAGCTACTCCGGGCTGCTCAAGAACTGCCTCGACCACCTGTCCACCGACGATCTGCGCGGCAAGCCGGTCGGCGTGGTCACCGTCGGTGCCTCGCTCGCGGCGATCACCGCGAGCGAGCACCTGCGGACCGTCGCCAGGGCGCTCGGGTGCGTCACGACGCCCACCCAGGTGGTCGTCACGGGGTCCGGGCACCACGACCCCGGCTTCGCGCCGGAGCACGAGCGGCTCGCGGACATGGTCGCCGAGTTGCGGGTGCTGACGTCAGCGACCCTCTCACTGCGACGCTCCGCCGGGTTGGACGTCCTCCCGCTCGCCGAATGACCGCTGCTGTGGCCTCCACGACCTGCAACGCCACGGCCGAACGGAGTCGACGCAGCAGCCGGAGAACGACGCTCGACCTGAGCCCGCCGAAGAACGAGGCCGGGCTCAGGTCGGCCGAAGGGCCACACGAAGTCGGGACCGCCGGCTAACCCACCAGGTGCGTGTACGGCCCCACCACGGCACCGGGAGAGATCGACGCCCCACGAGCCGTGGCGTCACTGAGCCGGGCCCCGGCCCCGACCACGGTGTCGGTCAGAGTGCAGTTGCGCCCCACCACGGCCCCAGCCCCGATGTGCGTGGCACCGCGCAGGTGCGTGTTGGGATGCAGAACGGCATCGGGCTCGTACGTCACCATCACGTCCAACCAGACCGCGAACGGATCCACGACCGTCACGCCGTCCCTCATGGCGGCGTCGACCAGCCGGTTGTTGAACACCCGCCAGGCCTCCGCCAGCTGCTTGCGGTCGTTGACCCCCATGATCTCCCGGTGGTCGCGGACCGGCCAGGCACCGACGCGCCGCCCGTCACCGCGCAGGATCTCGACCGCGTCGGTGAGGTACTCCTCGCCCTGGCTGTTGTCCGTGCGGATGCGCAGCAACGTCTCCGGGAGGAGCTTGGCGTCGAACGCGTACACCCCGGAGTTGACCTCGGTGATGGCGAGTTGCTCGGGAGTCGCGTCGCCGTGCTCCACGATGCCTGCGATCTCGCCTTGCGAACGGAGGATTCGCCCACTGGTACCCGGATCCGGCGTCACGGCGGTGAGCACCGTGACGGCGTTGCCATGACTGCGATGGGCGTCGACGAGCCCACGCAACGTATCCGCTGTGCACAATGGCGAGTCGCCGTTGAGCACGAGCACCGTGCCGTCGAGTGCGACGCCGGTGGCGACCAGTCCGTCGAGTCCGGTGCGGCAGGCGAGGCCGGTGCCGTTCACCACGTTGTCGTCGACGGTGAGCGTCTCCGGGTACGACTCCGCGAGGTAGCGCTTGATGTGCTCGCGCAGGACCCCGACCACGACTACCAGGTGTTCGGGGTCCAGCTCACGCGCGGCGGCGACGACGTGACCCAGCAGCGGACGCCCGCAGATGGCGTGCATGACCTTGGGCAGCACCGCGGACTTCATCCGCCGGCCGCCGCCGGCCGCGAGCACGACGACGGTGAGCTGGTCTTTCATCAGCGCACACCTTCCGACTGCGGGACCTCGAAGGACGGTGGCTGGAACCACACCTCGTCCACTCCGACGACGCTGCGTTCGATGCGGGCGCGGATGTCCGGATCGAGTTCCGGCAGCTCGTGCAGGCGGAACCAGCCGACCTCGACCGACTCGTCGTCGTGCACGTGCGCCTCGCCGTCGATCGGCGAGCAGCGGAACGTGAGCTCCAGGTACTGCGCGCGATCACCGTTCGAATAACGCCGCATCGGTGAGACGGTGATGCTCGTGAGACGTTCCACCCGCACCAGCACGCCGGTCTCCTCCCACACCTCGCGCACGATGCCGTCCGCCGGTTGCTCGCCGGGGTCGAGGATTCCGCAGATCAACGTCCACCTGCCGTTGTCCGCGCGGCGGTGCAGCAACACGCGGTCCTCGTCATCGACGACGACGCCGTTGACACCAGGCAGCCAGAGCAGATGATCGCTGCCGATGAGGTGGCGCAGTTTTGCGACATACGGTGGGATCGACATGGCGCAAACCTATTGTCGAGGGCGTGCGTTCCCGTGAAGCCGCGCCGATTCGCCAGCTTCATGCCGACCCGGCGACAACTTCCCAGGCGAGTTGGCAGGTTCCGGACGCACCCTCGTGCCAGGGCAGCCGGGCACCGCGCGGATCGGCAGGCTGGCGTCCTACCGTCCTCATCCACGAGGGAGCCGGCTCATGCAGGACACTGAGAAGTACCTGTTCGACCTCAACGGTTACTTGCTCGTGAAGAACGCGCTCAGCACGCAGGAGGTCCTGGCCCTGAACCGTGTCGTCGACCAGCACCGCATCGGCGAGTTGCTGGACTCGGCCCAGTACTTCCACACCGGCTTCCCCGGCGAGATGATCGGCAACCAGGACCCGTCAAAAGGGCCGGTCGACGTGGAGAACGGCAGCCTGCTCGACTGGGGGCCGGAGATCCGCGACTTGATCGACCATCCACGGATCATCCCGTACCTGCGGGAGCTGCTGCCACCAGGCTTCCGGCTCGACCACAGCTACGGCGTGTTCGCCCGCAAGGGCGCGCGCACACAGGTCGGTCTGGCGCTGCACCACGGCGGTACGCCGTACGTCCCGTCGCAGGCGTACCACTTCGCCGAAGGCAGGATGCACACCGGGCAGCTCGGCGTGTTCTTCGCACTCACCGCCGCCGCTCCGGACGCAGGCGGTTTCTGTGTGATCCCCGGCAGCCACAAGGCGAACTTCCCCCTACCCGACGCAATGCGCGGCGTCGGCGCGGGATGGCCGGTGCAGCAGGTGGCCGTGGAGCCCGGTGACGCGGTGATCTTCACCGAGGCCTCCACCCACGGCACCATGCCGTGGCGCGGAGAAAACGACCGCAAGGTGCTGTTCTTCAAGTACTGCCCCGGTCACGTGCAATGGGAGCCGGCGTCGCCCGGCGTGGTGGTGGACGACAGGTTCACCGAGCGCCAGCGGTCGATGTTGCGTGGCCCGTTCGCCAGCGGGCGGTCGGACTCCGGGCAAGTGTGATTGCTGGCGTTCGACAACAGACCGGTTGTGCGGACGCAACGTTGACGGGTCGCACACATGGCAGGACTCCGGGGCAACTCCGCGGCCTGGGTGGTTCTGGCGCTCACGCTTGAGAGGGAAGTCCTTGCTTGGCCCAGCCGCCCGACCCAGTGAGCGACCGGACCGAATCCCACGAACGGGTTCCTCAGCCTGCCGACCACGTCCTCGAAGGACAGTTCAGGTTCGTCAGGCCGGTCTGTCTCCTGTTGTGCCAGCATCACCCGGTAGTACCCCTGGAGATCAGCTTCGGTGGCGGGGGCGAGGCGCTCCTGGGCGCGCCGCAGGTCCGCAGCGCCCTCGCTGACACGGGATATGACCGGCTGTGCCGCTCTGACTGGCCTACCTGAGCACAATCAACACGTTCGAGCTACTGCGGCCGCTCCATGGCCGCCAACGATGGTCATGACACGGAGAACGAGCTGTCCAACGCCGTTGAGCGCACGTGACCCCCAGATACGGGTTCACGGCCACCTGACCTGCGAAAACGCGACGTTCCGCACAGCTAGACCCAGTAGGCACTTGTTCCAGCGCCCTGAGCGCAGTCGGTCACCGTCCCGAAGATCCACTTCTTGCTTGAGCAGCCGAGCACCTGCGCCTGTGACCCTCACACTGCAAGTCGGGTCGGGTCGCGCCTTTGTCGTGCAAGAACAGAGGAACCCAAGGCCAGCCGGTGCCGTTGGCCGCCGTTCAGCGCTGTTGAGTGCCATTGTGCGACGTTCCGCTCTAAGCCGATCCGCGGCAGCCGCGTGGTGGCGGACATCGCGATGCTGTGGGACTGGCAGTCCTGGTGGGCACAACGACTCGAGTGGCGACCGAGCCTCGACCTGGACGCCCGTGAGCGAGCCGAGGCGTGGTACGCCGCGGCCTACGACCGGCACCTCACGGTCGCCTTCGCTCATCCGGAGGCCGACCTGGGTCGCTACCCGCTGGTCGTCGCGCCGGCGCTGTACTCGATGACGGAAGCGGCGGGGGCCGGTCTCCGCCGCTTCGCCGAGGACGGCGGCACCCTGGTCGTGTCCTGCTTCTCCGGGATCGTGGACGAACGCGACACCATCCACGCAGGTCCGCATCCCGGCGCGCTGCACGACGTGCTGGGCTTGACCGTCGAGGAGTTCACGCCGTTGCGCTCCGGCCACGAGGTCCGCCTGGACAACGGAATGACGGGCACCGTGTGGTCAGAAGTCCTGGCCCTTCGCGGCGACGAGCAAGTCTGGTCCTACGTGGACGGTCCTGCGGCCGGTCTTCCCGCCGTCACCCGGCATTCCGTCGGACGCGGCAGCGCGTGGTACGTCTCCACCCGCCTGACAGCGGACGGCCTCGACGCCGTGCTGCGCGCCGCGATCTCACCCACCACGCTCACCCCGCGTGAGCTGCCCCGCGACGTCGAGGTGGTCGAGCGCGCCGGTCCGGAGGGCCGGTACGAGTTCGCGATCAACCACACCGATGACGACGTCGTCGACGTCGGCGAGCCCGCAGCCGAACTGCTCACCGGCGACGATGTCGTCGGTGTCCTCCACGTGCCCGCGGGCGAGGTCCGCGTCGTCTTCCGGCCGTGGTGACCGGGACGCAGCGGCGAGTCACACGCACCACTTCGAATCGAATTCGTCGAACCAGGTCGAACGCACGGATTCGAAGCGCCACAAGGGATTGACTCAGCTGATCGGCCCTGTCATGTTGGAAAGCGCTTTCCAACATCCTGCCGGACGCAGTGGGCGGATCAGCTGGCCTGGCCGCTCAAGACCGGAAGCGAGAAGATCTCATGTGCTCGAAGGCAAGTAGGATCAGGGCCGGTTTCCTTTCCGCCGTGCTCGCGGTTGCCGTGTCCGCGTCCTGTTTGGTCGGTCCGGCATCGGCCGGCACCACGGGCCAGCTGAACGCCTCGCAGATCGTTGCCGACATGGGTGCCGGCTGGAACCTGGGCAACCAGCTGGAAAGCACCATCGACGGAACTCCCGGCGAGACGGCGTGGGGCCAGCCCGTCATCACACAAGCCCTCATCGACAAGGTGAAGGCCGCCGGGTTCAAGACGATCCGGGTCCCGGTCTCCTACCTGCGGCACATCGGTTCAGGGCCGAACTACCCGATCAACCCCTCCTGGTTGAACAGGATCCAGCAGGTCGTCGACTACGCCTACGACCGCGGCATGCACGTGCTGATCAACATGCACGGCGACGGTTACAAGAACGTCGCCGGCTCCTGGCTGATCTGCGACTCGTCCTCCCAGACGACGATCAGGGCCAAGTACCAGAAAGCGTGGGAACAGATCGCGCGGAGGTTCCAGAACTACGACCAGCGCCTGATCCTGGAGTCGATGAACGAGAACTTCGACGGGCAGTTCGGCCGACCGACCCAGCCGTGCTACTCGAACATCAACAGTTACAACCAGATCTTCGTGGACACCGTCCGCAGGGCCGGTGGCAACAACAGTTCGCGATGGTTGCTCGTGCCCGGCTGGAACACGAACATCGACTACACCGCGGGGAACTACGGGTTCAAGCTGCCCACCGACCAGTTCCGATCCCCCTCGATCCCCGGCAGCGAGAAGCGAATCATGATCTCCGTCCACCACTACGCCCCGTGGGACTTCGCCGGGGAGGAGAACGGAACGATCACGCAGTGGGGACGAGGGTCGACCAACCCGTCCAGGAAGTCCACCTGGGGACAGGAGGACTACCTGGACTCGCAGCTGAAGCTGATGCGCGACACCTTCGTGACGAAGGGCTACCCCGTCGTCGTCGGTGAATACGGCTCGATCGACAAGTCGTCGTTCGACTCGTCGAACAACAGGTACCGCGCCGACTTCGCCCGCGCTGTGGTGACCACGTCGAAGAAGTACGGCGCCGCCACCATCTACTGGGACAACGGCCACAACGGCCAGTACGGGTTCGGGCTGTTCGACCGGAGGAGCTACGCGGTCACGCAGCAGGGCATCATCAACGCCATCATGAGCGGCCTTCGTTAGCCGGTACCGGAAGAACCGAGTTTGGAGATCGCCATGGTCACCCGCAGGACAGTGTTGTCCGGCGCAGCGGCCGCCGTCGCGGCGACGGCGGTGGGCACGGGAAGTGCCCGCGCAGACGAAACCATCACCATCAACCCAGGCCCCGACCACGGCACGTGGGAAGGCTGGGGAACCTCGCTCGCCTGGTGGGCCAACGTGTTCGGCGACCGCGACGACTTCGCGGACCTGTGGTTCACCACCAAGAACGTCGTCTACAACGGACAGTCGCTGCCCGGCCTGGGGATGAACATCGCGCGGTACAACCTCGGCGCCTGCAGCTGGAACTCGGTCGACGGCGAGACCATGGTCGCCTCGCCGAACATCCCGCGATTCAAGCAGATCGAGACCTACTGGCAGGATTGGCGCAACACCGATCCCACCTCGTCGGCGTGGAACTGGACCGCCGACGCCAAGCAGCGAGCGGCGGTGGTCAAAGCCGCGGCGCGCGGTGCGATGACAGAGCTCTTCTCCAACTCCCCCGCGTGGTGGATGTGCATCAACCACAACCCCTCCGGCGCCGCCAACGCCTCGGCCGACAACCTGCAGTCGTGGAACCACCGCAACCACGGCGTCCACCTGGCCGAGGTGGCCCGGCACTTCCGCGACCACTGGGGCGTCACGTTCCGCACGATCTCCCCGTTCAACGAACCGGCGTCGAACTACTGGTCCGCGACGGGCAGGCAGGAGGGCTGCCACTTCGATCCGGCCACCCAGCGCACCGTGCTGAGGTACCTGCGTGAGGAGATGAACAACCGCGGCCTGTCCGGCATGCGCATCGCCGCGTCGGACGAGACCAGCTACGACGCCGCACACAGCACGTGGACCTCCTTCGACGCCGCCACGAAGTCCGTCGTGAACCAGATCAACGTCCACGGCTACCAGGGTTCGGGCGGACGGCGTGACCTCGTCCACGGCGACGCGCGGCCGGCGGGCAAGGTCCTGTGGAACTCCGAGTACGGCGACAGGGACGGCACGGGGCTCTCGATGGCGAGCAACCTCTGCCTGGACTGGCGCTGGCTGCACCCGACGGCGTGGTGCTACTGGCAGGTGATGGACCCGACGCCGGTCTGGGCGTTGATCGACTACAACGCGGACACGCTGCGGGCCGGCTCCGTGCAGAACAAGCTGTACGTGCTCGCGCAGTTCACCCGCCACATCCGGCCGGGCATGCGCATCATCTCGGCTTCCACCGGAAACGCCGCCGCCGCCTACGATCCGTCGTCCCACCGCCTCGTCGTCGTGGGCGTCAACACCGCCACGTCGGCACAGACGATCACGTTCGACCTGTCCCGGTTCGGCACCCTGCCGACCGGCCTGATCACCCGCTGGTCCACCTCGACGACCAGCGGCAGCGACCGCTACATCCAGCGCACCGACGTCCGGCTCTCCGGGAACCAGCTTCGGGTCCCGTTCGCCGCAGGCCAGGTGCAGACCTTTCAGCTCGACGGCGTGTCAGCCTGAGCAGGCGTGCACCGCGCCGTCGCGGCAATCGACATCTTTCGACTCACCTCTCGGAGGTCGACCATGTTCTCGAACAGACGTACCACACGGCTGGCCGCCGGCATCGTGGCCTTGGCCTTGGCCGGCAACGGGCTTGTCACCTCAGCGGCTTCGGCCGCGGCGACGCGTCATGAAGCGGAAAGCGCACCGGCCACCTGCGACGGTGCCGTCGAGTCCAACCACGCCGGCTACTCCGGCAGCGGGTTCTGCAACGGCGGCAACGCGGTCGGCGCGGCGGTGCAGTTCACCGCGACCGCCTTCGCCGCCGGTGCAGCGACCGTCGCCGTCCGGTACGCCAACGGCGGAGCCACCGGCCGTCCCGCCGACCTGCTGGTCAACGGCGCGGTCGCCCACACGGGGATCACGTTCGAGCCGACGGGGGCCTGGACGGCGTGGAGCACGAAGACGCTCACCGTGCCGGTGAACACCGGCACGAACACACTTCGGCTGAGCCCCTCCACCGCCGACGGCCTGGCGAACATCGACTACCTCGACTTCGAGGCCGGCGGCACCCCGCCGACCGAGGGGAGGCAGGTGGAAGACCTCGACCGGGGCCTGGTCAGCGTGCGTTCCGGATCCGGCAACCTGGTCTCGTGGCGGCTGTTCGGAACCGAGCCGGCCTCGACCGGGTTCAACGTGTACCGCGGCACCACGAAACTGAACGCTTCGCCGATCACCAACTCCACGAACTTCCTGGACTCGGGGGCGTCCGCGGACGCCGGGTACACGGTCCGCGCGGTCAGGGACGGGGTGGAGCAGGAGCCGTCCACGCCGTCTCTGCGCTTCACCGGAGGCAACTACCTGGACGTCCCGATCTCCCGGCCGGGCAGCAACTACACTGCCGGTGACGCGAGTGTCGGTGACGCGGATGGCGACGGCCAGTACGAGATCTTCCTCAAGTGGGATCCCAGCGACCAGAAGGACAACTCGCAGTCCGGTCGCACCAGCAGCGTCTACATCGACGCGTACAGGCTCAACGGACAGCGGCTGTGGCGGATCGATCTCGGCCGCAACATCCGCGCCGGTGCGCACTACACCCAGTTCCAGGTGTACGACTACGACGGAGACGGCCGGGCGGAACTGGCGGTCAAGACCGGTGACGGCACGGTTTCGGGCACCGGACAGGTGATCGGCAACGCCGGGGCCGACCATCGCAACTCCTCCGGCTACATCATCACCGGGCCCGAATACCTGACGGTGTTCAACGGTCTCACCGGCGCCGTCATGTCCACGGTGCCCTTCGACCCTGCCCGCGGCAACATCTGCGACTGGGGTGACTGCAACGGCAACCGCGGCGACCGGTTCCTCGCGGGCACGGCCTACCTGGACGGGAAGCGGCCCAGCATCATCATGGGCCGGGGCTACTACGAGAAGAGCGCGATCGCGGCGTGGGACTTCCGCGACGGCCGGCTCACCCGGCGCTGGAAGTTCGACTCCGGCACCGCGGGCAGGCAGTGGACAGGACGGGGCACTCATTCCCTGTCCGTCGCGGACGTCGACGGCAACGGCACCGACGAGATCATCTACGGCGGCATGACCATCAACTCCGACGGCACCGGCCGCTACACCACGAACTTCTACGCCCACGGCGATGCGTTGCACGTGAGCGACTTCGTGCCGAGCCGCCCAGGTCAGGAGATCTGGCAGATCCACGAGCAGAGCTCCGGCGCCGCCGCGACCCTGCGAGACGCCCGCACCGGTGCCGTCATCATGCAGAAGAACAACACCTGCAACTGCGAGGGCCCGGCTCGTGGCGTGGCCGGAGACGTGTACGCAGGCAACCCCGGCGCGGAGTTCTGGGGCAAGGGAACCGGTTTGACGAGCGCGTTCAACTCATCCGGCGGCAGCGTCGGACGAGCGCCCGCCAGCGCGAACTTCCTCGCCTGGTGGGACGCCGACCCGGTGCGTGAGCTGCTCGACGGCAACCACGTGGACAAATACGGCCCCAACGGCGACACCCGGCTGCTGACCGGTTCCGGTGCGCATTCCATCAATGGCACCAAGGCCACCCCGTCGCTGTCCGGTGACCTGTTCGGTGACTGGCGCGAGGAAGTCATCCTGCCCCGCGACGACAACGCCGCCCTGCGCATCTACGCCACCACGACGCAGACCGATCGGCGGATCCACACCCTGCTGCACGACCCCCAGTACCGCGTCGCCATCGCGTGGCAGAACACCGCCTACAACCAGCCGCCACATCCGAGTTTCTTCCTCGGCAACGGCATGAGCACGCCGCCACAACCGAACATCCACGTCCGCTGAACCCGGCGGTCAGGCGGGCCGGCGGCACGGACCCGGCTCGTCTGACCGCGGCCAAGTCGCTCGCCGCCAGCACCTCACCACCGCTGCTGGGAGTCATCGTGCCGATGCAACGACGTTCCTTCCTGAGGCTGAGCGCGGTCGCCGCGGCGACCGCGGGTAGCGCGACCCTCCTCGGTACCGGCCTGGCCGGTGCCGCCCCCACCTGGTCTCTGGGGACCGCACCGACCACGCCTTTCGCCGTCGGTGTGCGCCAGTACAGCTGGACGCGCGGCAGCCGCCGGATCAACACCTACGTCTACTACCCGGCCACCCGAGGAGAACCCGCGGTGGGGACATCGACGGATCCAAGGCGAGTCAGCCCGTCTCGGCCACCCGATCGCCGCCTCAACGGTCCGGGAAATCCTGAACGCTGCAGGCATCGACCCGGCGCCACGTCGCTGCGGCCCCACCTGGCGCGAGTTCCTCACAGCCCAAGCCGTAGGAATCATCGCCACGGACTTCTTCCACATCGACACAGCGCTCGGCAAGCGCCTGTACGCGTTGGCGTTCCTCCAACATGACACCAGACGTCTGCTCATCACCGGCGTCCACCATTCATCCGACGCGCGACTGGACTGTGCAGCAAGCCAGGAACCGGTGTGCTGACCAACGTCCAAGCATGCGGGCCGACCCGCACCACCAGACCTGTGTCCACCGAATGAGCTCGCGCCCCGGCGCTGACACCCACTGTCGCCGGTGGGCGAAGTGGCACGCGGCACGGTTGTAAGACTGCTCGCGGTCGGACCTACGGTCATCCTCGGTTACTGTTGCGCGCGTGCTCACCCATACCGATCCAGAGCGTCTGTCGGCAGTCCGCCGCTACCACATCTTGGACGCGCCCGCCGACGGCAGCTTCGACAACGTCGCCCGTGTGGCCGCGCAGGTCTTCGGCACACCGATCGCGACCGTGACGATCGTCGACGTCGACCGCGTGTGGTTCGCTGCCTGCCACGGTCTGTCGGGCGTCACCCAGATCGGCACCGAGCCCGGTCTGTGCGCCTCGGCCGTGTTGCAGGACGGCGTGTACGTGGTGAACGACGGCGCGGTCGACCCCCGCACCCTCGACCACCCGCTGGTGCGCAGCGAGCTGGGCCTGCGCTTCTACGCCGCCGCGCCGATCACCACCGGCGACGGCCACCGGCTGGGCACGGTCAACGTGATCGACCGCGAACCCCGCGAAGTCACCGACACCCAGGCCGCGACACTCACCGCACTGGCCGGAATCGTCGCCGACCAGCTGGAGCTGCGTCTGGCCGCCATCCAAGCGGTGCGCGCGGAACGCGGCCTGGACCAGATCCCCGGCCCCCGCACCACCGCGTCAGCCAAGTTGGCGGGCCAGCTGCGGCACCTCGCCGCCAACCACCTCGACGGCGAGCACCCCCAGGTGTGCGAGCTCGGCTTGTCGGGCCCGTGCGACGAGCCCGTGGAGGTCAAGATCGCCGACCCATGGGGAGACTCGGCATGGGCGTGCATCCGGCACGCCGAAGACATCGTCATCAACGAGCGGTCGACGTTCATCGCCGACGAGAAACTCAACGGGCTGGAGCGCTACCTGCGGCGCGCGGAGGGCAGCAACACCCGACCCGCAGGCACGTCCTGATACATCGACCACGAACTTTCATTGGCTCGCTCAGTCGGCAAAGCCCGCTCCAGCTCGGCGACGGCCCGGTTCCACGCCGTGCCTGGTCGCCTTCAGCCGATCCGAGCGGAACGGACAACCGGGCTCGCCGTGAGCAGCCCGCCAGTACCGAATCTGCGAAGTAGGTCCGGACAAAGCGCTCGCCCTGCGTCGCACCTACTTCACGAACCACAGGTCAGTGGTCCGGCCTTCCGCGAGATCAGCGCGGATCGGACAGTCCTGGCCGGGTGAAGGTGGCGGAGCTGGATCTGGTCCCTGGGGCCCGCTCCCGCCGTTTCAGCCGGGGAGTCCGAGGTCGCGTTCACGGACGAGGACGGCGCCTGCAGATGACCGCGAAGGACGTCGCCCAGGTGAGCGAGGCCGCCGCTGAAGCGGTCTCGGACGCCGCGGACGCCGCCGTGCCGGTCAACGGCAACCGGGTGCGCTTGCTCTCGATGTCGGCCAGCAGGTCGACCTCGAACACCTGATTGCCGCAGACCCCCCAGCCGCTCGTGGATCTTCCTCTCGGTCGTGGCACTGCGAGGCCTCGCAGACCTGCCCCACGGCTACCGGACTTCGCGAACCAGCAGTTGCGGGTAACGCAGGACGGAAGCGCCGACAGCCTCCTCCGGCACACGACGTCATGTGAGCGTTAACATCAAGCTGAATTTTAGCTTCTCCCCACCTCGAATCGATCAGCAGTTTCAGCACTTCAGGACTGTTTCGAAACTTGCATGGTCGAAAAATTCGACTTCACATTCGCTGTTAGCGATAACAGTGAGTCTTGTCGGCCGCCTTTGCGGTCGATATCGTGCTGACAGCGCTTTCCGTGATGTGGCCCGGGACGCAACCGGTGGTGCACTCAGGTTCCCGCTCGCAAGGAGGCGAGGCATGGGCTCACGTACGCAGACGGCCTTCCCGGCAGCCGACCTCCTGGCCACGTGCAGATCACCCCACCGGCACCGGACGTCCTCTCACTAGCGCTGACACCTGCTCACCGCCCCACCGCCCAACGGCCGACGCGTCCACCGCGCCAGGCCGGTGACAAACCCGCGCCGCCGCAACCACTCGCCAGAAATCGAGGACATCGTGGTCTTGTCGATGAAACGCGTTCTGACACTGCTGCTGGCCCTTGCCGTCACCGTCGCGGTGGCTCCCTCCGCGTCGGCGGCCTACCCCGCCCCAGGCCGGGTCACCGGTGACATCGGCGTGCACGACCCGAGTGCCGTCAAGCGCTCTGACGGGAGCTACCTGATCGCGCACACCGGCAACGGGATCGCGCTCAAGACCTCCACCGACCGCACCGCGTTCCGCAACGCCGGTGCCGCCTTTCCCGGTGGCACGCCGTGGGCCAACGCCTACACGGCGAACAGCCGCAACCTCTGGGCGCCGGACATCTCCCACCGCAACGGCCAGTACTGGATGTACTACTCGGCCTCGACGTTCGGCTCGAACCGATCGGCGATCTTCCTGGCCACCAGCCCCAGCGGCAACTCCGGCACGTGGACCAACCGCGGCCTGGTCATCGAGTCGCGCACCAGCGACGACTTCAACGCCATCGACCCCGACCTCGTCGTCGACGACCAGGGCCGCTGGTGGCTGAGCTTCGGCTCCTTCTGGTCCGGTATCAAGATGATCGCGCTCAACCCGTCGACCGGTCTGCGTTCCGACTCCACGATCCGCGCCATCGCCGGCCGCAACGGCGGCGCGATCGAGGCGCCGAACATCGTCAAGCGCGGCAACTACTACTACCTCTTCGTCTCGTTCGACCGCTGCTGCCAGGGCGCCGCCAGCACCTACCGCGTCATGGTCGGCCGCTCCACCAGCGTCGCCGGCCCCTACGTCGACCGCAACGGCACGGCGTTGAACTCCGGCGGCGGGACCGAGGTCCTCGCCGGTCAGGGCAGCATCCACGGCCCCGGTCACCAGGACGTGCTGGCGGACAGCGACGGCGACGTGCTGATCTACCACTACTACGCGGACAACGGCGCGTCCCTGCTCGGCGTCAACCTGCTGGCGATCGACTCCGGCGGCTGGCCCTACGTCCACTGACGCACGTACCTGACACCCGTGCAGTGCCCCGCAGGGAGAAGAACATGATCTCGACAACCAGCCGTCGTCGACGACGGCGGACCACCCTCGTCCTGGCCACCACCACCGCGTTGCTCGGCGGCATCACCTCCGCCCTGCCACCGGCGGTCTCGGCGGCCACTGTGGACACCAACGCGTCATACGTACTGGTCAACCGCAACAGCGGCAAGGCCCTGGACGTCTACGAGCTCGCCACCGACGACGGCGCCCGGATCTCGCAGTACACGCGCAACGACGGGGCGTGGCAGCAGTGGCAGTTCGTCGACTCCGGCGGCGGCTACTACCGGCTCAAGTCCAAGCACAGCAACAAGGTCCTCCAGGTCTCGGGTGGCTCGACCGCTGATGCCGCCGACCTGGTGCAGTGGGCCGACGGCAACGCGACCAGTCAGCAGTTCCGGCTCGCGGACTCGTCCGGCGGGTACGTGCGGTTGCTCAACCGCAACAGCGGCAAGGCCGTGGAGACCTACGAGTGGTCCACCGCCGACGGTGCGCGGGTCGTGCAGTGGCCCGACACCGGTGGCGCGAACCAGCAGTGGCAGCTGGTGAAGCTGGGCGCGGGAACGTTCACCAACCCGATCAAGCGCAACGGCCCGGACCCCTGGCTGCAGTACCACAACGGGTACTACTACCTGGCGACGACGACGTGGAACTCCACGATCACCATGCGCCGATCGCGCACCCTCGCCGGGCTGTCGAGCGCCACCGACCAGGTGATCTTCAACCTGTCGGGCCGTCCGAACGGGTGCTGCAACATGTGGGCGCCGGAGTTCCACCTCCTCAACGGCCGCTGGTACCTCTACTACGTCGCCGGGCAGAACGTGCCGGACTTCAACCCCACCCAGCGGCTGCACGTGCTGGAAGCCTCCGGCACCGACCCCATGGGGCCCTACAGCTTCAAGGCCGACTTGGGCAACACCTGGGAGCTGGACCCGAGCATCCTGCAGCACGGCGGCAAGCTGTACCTGATGGGTAGCGCGACGGACGGCACCCAGTCGTTGACCATCACCCCGATGTCGAACCCGTACACGCTCAGCGGCGCGCGACGCACGATCAGCCAACCGACGCTGGCCTGGGAGCGGCAGACCCATCCGGTCAACGAGGGCGCTGAGCCGTTGTACCGCAACGGGAAGACGATGATCGTATACTCGGCCAGTGCGTGCTGGGGTCCTGACTACAAGCTGGGGCTGCTCACGCTCACCGGATCCGATCCGCTCAACCGGTCGCACTGGACGAAGTCGCCCAACCCGGTTTTCCAGCGCAACGACGCCAACGGCGTGTTCGCCCCCGGTCACAACGGGTTCTTCAAGTCGCCCGACGGCACCGAGGACTGGATCGTCTACCACGCCAACGACAGCGCCTCGGGTGGTTGCGACATGAACCGTTCGACGCGTGCTCAGAAGTTCACCTGGAACGCCGACGGCACGCCGAACTTCGGCACGCCGGTCCGCCTCGGCACGCCGCTCGCCGCCCCGTCCGGCGAACCCGCGGCCTGACCGATCACCCCTCCGATGGCCGGCGGCGCTCGCCGCCGGCCATCCCCGTCGCTCCGGACAGGAGACGTCCCGTGCTGCAACGACGCACTTTTCTCGCCGGTGGGGTGGCCGCGGTGGCCCTGGCAGGTGTGAACCGGCTCTCCGCGCTCGCCGCGCCGGGTGACGCCGCCTACGTGATGGGCTACTTCACCGAGTCGCCCGACAAGGTCGCCGACCGGTACGCCCTGCACCTGGCGGTGAGCACCGACGGCCTGAACTGGATGCCGCTCAACCAGGGCAACCCGGTGGCCACCCCCACCGCGGGCACCAGGGGCCTGCGGGACCCGTTCATCATGCGCAAGCAGAACGGCGGGTTCGTCGTGCTGGCCACCGACCTGACCGGCACCGACTTCACCCGCCAGAACCAGTACATCCACGCCTGGGACTCAGCCGACCTGCGGTCGTTCACCGGGTACCGGCGGCTGAAGATGCACTCCATGCCGACCCACACGTGGGCGCCGGAGGCGTTCTGGGACGCCTCGCGCAACCAGTACGGCATCCTCTACTCCGCCAACAGCGGCGGCCGTGACGCCTTCTACGTCAACTACACCACCGACTTCGTCAACGTCGGCGCGCCACAGCTGTTCTTCGACCCCGGCTTCAACGTCCTCGACGCCACCGTGCACGTCGGTGACGGCGCCAACTACCTGTACTACAAGAGCTTCAGCGACGGCCGCCTCTACGGCGCCCGGTCCGCCACCCTCAACCCGCGCAGCTTCGACCGGGGCACCTACACCGCCGGCGTGGTGAGCGGCGGCATCGAGGCCCCGATCGTGGTCAAAGCCCACGACCGGGGCGAGTGGTGGTTGTGGGGCGACTCGTTCTCCCCCGTCAACGGCGAGCTGTACGCCTGGCGCTCCGGCAACATCGCCACCGACTCGTGGTCGCCGCTGACCAAAGCCCAGTACAGCCAGCCGCTCAACGCCAAGCACCCCACCATTTGCGGCATCACCACGACCGAGTACAACGGCCTGGTCAGCCGCTGGGGCGCGCCCGCCTGGAACCGGATCAAGTCCTACAACTTCCCCGACCACCTGATCCGGCACTCCGGCAACGCCGCCCGCATCGACCCCTATCCGTTCGACCCGTACCAGGACGCGATGTGGCAGCTCGTCCCGGGCCTGGCGGCCTCGGCGGGCATCTCGTTCCGCTCGGTCAACTACCCCGACCGCTACCTGCGCCACGCCGACTACGCGCTTGTCCTGGCCGCGAACGACGGCAGCTCGACCTTCGCCGCCGACGCGACCTTCCACCGTGTCGCCGGACTCGCCGGCTCGGCGTGGACCTCGTTCCGCTCCCACAACTTCCCCGAGCGCTACATCCGGCACTCCGGGTACGTGCTGCGCATCGATCCCGTCTCCACCGGGTCAGCGGCGGCCGACCGCCAGGACGCCACCTTCCGCATCGGCTACTGACCGCTGGTGAGGCGGACGGCGGTCCAGGACCTGGGCGGCAGGACGACGTGCAGATCGCCGCCGGTGACGTCGGCCTTGTGCGGTTGCGGGACGACGCGGTCCGGGTCGGTTTCCGTGTTGGTCGCCGCACCGTCCTCGTCGTGCACGGACCACGCCTCGGCCACCGCCACCTCGCCGAACGCGGCCAGGTCCGCCCGGAGCTCGACCGGCTCGCACTGGTGACGGTTGACCACGAAGACCACCGTGTCACCCGTTTCGGAGTCGTGCGTCGCGACCGCGTCCACGACGGGGACGTCACCGAAGCGCTTGGTCCGGTACGCCGGCGAGGACGTCTCCACCCGAAGCACCTGCCCACGCGCCAGCCGCGAGGTCAACGCGAACGGGTGGAAGATCGTCTGCCGCCACGCAGGCCCGCCCGGCTCGCTGCGGATCGGCGCGATCACGTTGACCAGCTGCGCCTGGCACGCCACGGCCACCCGGTCGCTGTGCCGCAGCAACGTCATCAGCAGGTTGCCGACGACGACCGCGTCGTTCACGTCGTACTGGTCCTCGATGACCCGCGGCGCGACCTCCCACTCGGTGCGCGGCGTGTCGTGGAACCGCTTCATGTACCAGACGTTCCACTCGTCGAACGACAACGTGATCCGCTTGTCGCTCTTCAGCCGCGCGCCGACAGCGTCCGCCGTGGCGACGACGCTGTCGATGAAGTGGTCCATGTCCACCGCGGAGGCGAGGAAGCTGTCCACGTCACCGTCGTGCACCTCGTAGTAGGCGTGCAGGGAGATGTGGTCCACCTGCTCGTACGTCAGCTCCAGCACGGTGGACTCCCAGTCGCCGAACGTGGGCATGGCCGAGTTCGAACTGCCGCACGCGACCAGTTCCAGCCCCGGCTCGGCCTGCCGCAACGCGCGGGCCGTTTCGGCGGCCAGCCGTCCGTACTCGTGCGCGGTCTTGTGGCCGAGCTGCCACGGTCCGTCCATCTCGTTGCCCAGGCACCACAACTGCACCCCGTGCGGCGTCTTGGACCCGTTCACCCTGCGCAGCTCCGACAGGTGCGTGCCGCCTTCGTGGTTCATGTACTCGTGCACGTCGAGCGCTTCGGCGACACCGCGGGTGCCGAGGTTCACCGCGTACATCACCTCGACGTCGGCCTTGCGCGCCCAGCGGACGAACTCGTCGATGCCGACCTCGTTGGTCTCGAGGCTGTGCCACGCGAGCTCGCGGCGCACCGGGCGCTCGGCGACCGGACCGACACCGTCCTCCCAGCGGTAGCCGGAGACGAAGTTGCCGCCGGGGTACCGGACCAGCTCGACGCCGAGCTCACGGGTCAGTTCCAGCACGTCGCCGCGGAAGCCGTCCTCGTCGGCGGTCGGGTGGCCGGGTTCGTAGATGCCGGTGTAAACGCAGCGGCCCATGTGTTCGACGAACGACCCGAAGAGCCTGCGTCGCACCGGCGCGATGACGTAGTGGGGGCTGAGGACCAGGGAAGCGTTGAGCACGGTTCTCCTACTTCACAGCGCCTGCCGCCGCCCCGCTGCGCCAGAAGCGCTGCAACAGGACGAAGGCGACGATGAGCGGGACGATGGCCAGCAGTGAGCCGGTCACGACGAGGTTGAACAGCATCCGGTTGCCGGCGTCCTGCTGTGCCGTGTTGAACCAGGTGGTCAACCCGACGGTCAGCGGGTAGAGGTCGGCGTCGCTGAGCATCACCAGCGGCAGGAAGTAGTTGTTCCACGTCGCCACCAGGGTGAACAGGAAGACGGTGACGAGCGCGGGACGCATCATCGGCAGCACGATCTGCCAGAAGATGCGCAGCTCGCCCGCGCGGTCCATGCGTGCGGCGTCGATCAGCTCCACCGGCACGCTCTCGTCCACGTAGACGCGGACCAGGTACGCGCCGAACGGGCTGAGCAGCGACGGCAGGACGATCGCCCACATGGTGTTGACGAGGTCGAGCTCGGACAGGATCAGGTACGTCGGCAGCACCAGAGCGGTGGCCGGCACCATGATCATGCCGAGCAGCGCGGTTTCGAAGAGACGCTTGCCCATGAACGAGAACCGCGCCAGTCCGTAACCGGCGGCGGCGGCGAGCGCGGTGGCGCCCAGAGCGCTGAGCCCCGCGTACAACGCCGTGTTGACCAGCCACCCGCCGTACACACCGCCGTCCTCGCTGAACAGCTGCTCGATGTTCGCCACCAGGTTGAACTCGGCGAACCACAGCGCCGGGCTGTCGAGCAGGTCCGGCTGGCTCTTGGTGGCCGCGATGACCACCCAGAGCAGCGGCACCAGGAAGTACAGGATGCCCGCGCCCATCAGCAGGTGTGGGAGCCAGGTCTTCACCGTCGCGGTGCCGGCACCGCCGCTGGTCATGAGTGTGCTCCCCGCTTGCGGTTGACGAACACGAACGCGTAGGCCACCACGAACACCAGGAAGCCGAGCGCGAACGAGAGTGCGGCCGAGTAGTTGAAGTCCGAGTAGGCGAAGGCCTGGTTGTAGGCGTAGAGGTTCGGTGTGTAGCCGGCCGAGATCTGCGGCGCGAACCGGGCCATGATCTGCGGCTCGGTGAAGAACTGCATGGTGCCGATGACGGTGAAGATCGCGGCCAGCGAGATGGCCTGTTTGATCGCGGGCACCTTGACCCGCAAGGCGATCTGCACCGGCGTGGCCCCGTCGATGACCGCGGCCTCGTACATCTCGCGCGGCACGCCCTGCAACGCCGAGTACAGGATGATCATGTTGTAGCCGGTCCACGCCCAGGTCACGATGTTGCCCAGCGACACCAGCAGCAGCGAGGCGCTGAAGAAGTCGATCGGGTCACCACCGACGAGCGTCGGCAGGTCCGCGAACGGGCCGAACGTGCGGCTGTACAGGAAGCCCCACATGAGCGCGCCGACGACGGCCGGCACGGCGTAGGGCATGAACGCGATGAGCCGGAACGCCACCGCGAACCTCGTCGTGACGGCGTCGAGCGTCAACGCTCCGGCCAGCGCGATGCCCAGCATGACGGGGATCTGCACCAGTCCGAAGAGGACGACCCGCAGCAGGCCGTCCAGCAGAAGCGGGTCGGTGAACGCGCGCACGTAGTTGTCGACGCCGGTGAACCGGGTGCCGAGCGCGAGGCTCTTGCTGGACAGGCTGAGCCAGAACGCGTAGCCGAGCGGCACGACCAGGAACGCGACGACGACGAGGAAGAACGGCAGGACGAACAGCGCTCCGGCCACCGGGTGCGCGGTGACCCGGCGCCGACTGGGTCGTGACCGGCTCTCGACCGGGCGGGGAGACGGCGGCAGGTCGTCGGCCGCGGGTGCCGTGATCGGTATGGACCGCGTCACGGGGGACCTCCTGGACTGGGGTGGTCGGCCTGGCGCGACCCGCGGGCCGCGCCAGGCCTCGGGTGCACTACCGGCTGACCTTGAAGCCCTGCTTCTCGGCGTACGCGACGACGTTCTTCTGCGTCTCCTCCAGCACCGTGCTCCACTGCCTGCTGCCTGACATCGCCTCGGCGGTGCGGTCGTTCAGGTCCTTGAAGACGAAGTCCTGGAACGGCGTGTACTGGAACTCGCCCAGCTTCTCCGACACCGGCACGAAGATCTCGTTCACCTTCTGGCCGTCGAAGAAGTCATAGGCCTTGCCGGTGAACGCCGGGTCAGCCGCGACCTCCTTCACCAGCGGGTAGAGGAACGCCTTGTTCAGCCCGATGTCCCACGCGGCCTTCGAGCGGCCGAACAGCTCGCGGGCCACCGTGGCCGCCGCCTGCGGGTTCTTGGCCTGCTTGGTCACGGTGAACGTCGAACCGCCCCAGTCGCCCTGCTCGTCGGCGCCCGCGGTCCACTGCGGCATCGGCGCCACCGCCCACTTGCCCGCGGTGTTCTTGAGCGAGCCGGCCACGTAACCGGGCGTCCAGCCGGCCGCGGCCCAGGTCCAGTACTTGCCGGAGTCCAGCGCCGCGGTGGCGTCGGCGGTGAAGAACTTGTCCTGCGCCATCAGGCCTTTGCTCACCAGGTCGCCGTACAGCTCGACGACCTTCTCGCACTCGGGCGCGGTCAGGTCGATCTTCACCTGGTCCTTGGCCTTGGCCTGCGAGTAGCCGTACGGACGGCAGCCCGCCTGCCACATCAGCCCGTTGAGCCAGCCGCCGTCACTGCCGAAGCTCGCGATGTAGGCGTTCGGGTCGACGGCCTTGATCTTCGCCGCCGCGTCGGCGTACTCCGCCCACGTCGTCGGCACCGGGATGCCGTGCTTGTCGAAGAGGTCCTTCCGGTACATCAGCGCCATCGGTCCGCCGTCCACCGGGATGGCATAAACCTTGTCGCCGTCGGTCGCCTGGCTCCACGCCCATTCGGCGTAGAGGTCCTTGTCGTCGTTGGCGCCGTACGGCCCCATGTCCACCAGCGCGTCGAGGATGACGAACGTCGGGATCTGCTGGAACTCGACCATAGCCACGTCCGGTGCGCCCTTGCCGGCGGTGAACGCCGTTTTGAGCTTGGCGTACTGGTCCGGGCCGGTGCCGACGTTGGTCCACTCGACCTGGATGTCCTTGTGGGAGGCGTTGAACGCGTCGACCACGGCCTTGAACTCCGGGTACCAGGCCCAGACCGACACGCGCACGGGTCCGTCGGCGTTGTCCGCGGCCCCGCCGCACGCGGCGGCAGCGAGCACGCCGGCGACGACGAGCCCTGCACGGAGTTTCGCCGTCCATTTGGTGCCAAGCATGAGCAGCGCCTTTCCGTCGCGGCATGCATCAGGGCATGCGCGATCGCCATCACGGTGAGTGATCAGGAGTGCGGTGGCCCCGTGAGGCACGAACCGAGGACCGCTGAGGTCTGTGCGGTGCTGCACCACGGCTGGCGGGTTCGAGCGAACCGACCGCGGGTGCCACCGTGGCAATGGGTTTTGCTGCGCTGCAAAGCACTATGGACTGCCTTTTGCCGCGCTGCAAGACCCAATCTCAAGTCTGTCGAACGAGCCGCGGTCCCGGTCCCACGCGTCTCGACGGACCGGGCTTGTCGTGGCGGTGACGGGCAGGCACCCTGCTTTGCAGCGCTGCAGCACCGGGCCGCCGCGCCGGTCCGACGGAGTGAGTCGATGCGCGATGCCACGCTGCGTGACGTTGCCGAGCTCGCGGGGGTGTCCGCGCGCACGGTGTCGAACGTGGTCAACGGCTACGCCCCGGTCACCGAGCCCACCCGCGTGAAGGTCGAGAAGGCGATCAAGGAACTGGGTTACCGGCCCAACGTGCTGGCCCGCAACCTGGCGAACGGCCGGTCAGGGCAGATCGCGGTGGTCGTCCCCTTCCTGGACGTGCCGTACTTCTCCGAACTGCTGCAGGCGATCATCCCCAGGGCCCGCGAGCGCGGCTATCACGTGCTGATCGACCAGACCGACGGCGATGCCGCACACGAACGAGAACTGATCCGGCGGGGCGCGCGGGCGGCCCTGTTCGACGGAATGATCTACAGCCCCCTCGGCCTGGCTCAGGAGGACCTGGCCGAGAGCGATCCGACGTTCCCGCTCGTCCTGCTCGGCGAGCGGTCGTCCAACGCCTTCTTCGACCACGTCGGCATCGACGACGTCGAGGCGTCCCGCGCGGCCACAGCGCACCTGATCGGCCTGGGCAGACGCCGGATCGCCGCGATAGGCGACCAGCCCTACCCGACCGGCGAGGCGGCGCAGTTGCGCACCCTCGGCTACCGGCAGGCCCACGCGGACGCCGGTCTGCCGGTGGACGAGTCACTGATCATCCAGACCCTCCGGTTCAACCGCGCCGACGGTGCGGCCGCCATGCGAGCGCTGCTCGATCGGGACGACCCGCCGGACGCCGTCTTCGGCTACAACGACACCGTGGCGCTCGGCGCGTTGCACGAGGTGCTGGAACGCGGGTTGCGGGTGCCCGAGGACATCGCGCTGATCGGCTACGACGACATCGAGGAAGGCCGCTACGCCAACCCGCCGATCAGCACCATCTCTCCGGACAAGGACGCCATCGCCACGACGGCGGTGGAACGGCTGCTCATGCGCATCGACAGCAAGGAACCACTGCCCGGCATAGAGGTGCGTGCCTCGCACCGGCTGATCGCCCGCCAAAGCACCGTGGGACGCGCAGCACCCGCTTGATGAAGGCTGTGCGGAACATGGCACCCCTAACGTCCGACTGAAGCATGCGAGATGCCGAGGAACCCGTGGGCGGTCCCCGGTGCGGAGCTGGTGAGGTCCAAGCGGATGCGATCGCCGCGCACCGCGGTGAACGTGATGGTCACGGTCGTTCCGCCTGACCAGTCGAGCTTCACGTCCCGCACCGGCACGTGCGCACGACCGTTCCAGTAGGACACCGCGATCGAGGCGGGCAGGGCGTGTGAGGCGTCGCTGAGGAACGAGGCCCGAACCGAGCCGGCCTGCTCGACTTCGGAGACGGGCAGCGACACCCAGTCCGTCGCGTGTGCCCGGCTCACCGCCGGCAGCAACGCCGTGGCGCGTTTGAGGTAGTAGTTCGACCAGTGGGTCGAACCACTACCGTCGAGCATCGCTGCCGGGATCGTGTCGCGGGCACCCGAGTAGCTCGCGTCCGCTCCCAGCGCGGGCGAGGGCACCGGGGCGGCATCGGCGGTGGTGTGCCGGGCGGCGCCGGACCGTCCACCGACCGCCGCGACCGAGGTGGACGCCGTGCGCAGGCCAGGCGCCCTGGCCGTCACCGTGATCACGGAGGTCGACCGTCCGGAACGGACCACCGCCAGCGCCTTGCCGTTGAACGCGGTGCGCGAGCCCGCCTGGTAGTTCTCCGCGCTCTCCTGACGGCCGTTGTCGAGACCGGCGAGGCTGCCGCCGCGGACCTGGTAGGAGATCAGGTCGTGCGCATCCGGCACGACCACGCCCGCGCGGTCGACGACCTCGGCCGTGACGAAGGTGAGCCCCTTGCCGTCGGCCCTGGTCATCCTCCGGTCCGGAGTCAGCCTGATCGCGTGCGGCTCGCCCGCGGTGCGAACCTCGTCCCTCGCCACCTCCACGCCGCCGCGCCTCGCGACCGCGACGAGCCGTCCCGGCTGGAACGGCACCGACCACGTCAGGTGCAGCTTGCCCGCGCTCCCGTTCGGGCTGGTGTAACTGCCGGGATAGGGGCCCGTGGTCACGGTCTTGTCGTCGCCGGTCGCCTCGGTCGTCTCCAGGTACCGGCTGCCGTGAACCGTGGTCTTGGTGTCGAACCGCCTTTCGCCCAACGACTTTCCGTTGAGGTAGAGCTCCACGGTGTCCGCATTGCTGTAAGCCCACACCGAGACCGGCTCACCCGCCTTGTGCCCGGTCCAGTCCATCGGCAGCAGGTGCACCATCGGCTCACCGCTCCACTGGCTGCGGAACAGGTGGTAGAAGTCCTTGGAGAACCCGGCAGTGTCGACGGCACCGAAGAACGACGACTTCACCGGGTACACGTCGTACGGTGTGGGTTCGCCGATGTAGTCGAATCCGGTCCACAGGAACTGACCGGCGAACCACTTGCGGTCGCGGTCCTTCTTCAAACCGTACTCACCACTGTAGGTCCACGTCTCCAGGTTGTTGTCGTACGACGACAGGTTGCGCCTGCCCGGTGTGTGGTTCTCCCCTGTGTTGAGCTGGTCCGCGTCCTGGTAGCGACCGCGGGTCGAGGTGGAGGACGACGACTCCGCCTCGAAGAAGAACTTGGTGGGGTAACGGGCGTGCAGCGAGTCGATCGACGAGGCGTCGTTGTAGTTCAGCCCCAGCCCGTCGAGCATCTGCAGGATCTGGTCCTGCGGCGAGCCGATCGCGGGAACCCGGCGGTACCGATCACTGCCCATCACGATCGGACGGGTGGTGTCGACGGCCCGCACGTCGTCGATGAGCCGCCGGGCGATCGGCGGGCCCGCGGCCGCGCTGGAGTCGGGGATCTCGTTCCCGATCGACCACATCACCACCGACGGCGAGTTCTTGGCCGCGTGCACCATCTCACGGAGGTCGGCACTGCTGTGGTCGTCGAAGAACCGGCCGTAGTCGAACTTCGTCTTCGGCGTGCGCCAGGTGTCGAACGCCTCCACCTGCAGGAGGACGCCCATTTCCTCGCATGCTCTGACGAACTCCGGCGAGGGCGGGTTGTGCGAGGTGCGCACGGCGTTCACACCCATGCTCTTCATGATCCGCAACTGGCGCACGATCGCGTCGGAGGAGACCGCGGAGCCGAGCGCACCCAGGTCGTGGTGCAGGTTGACGCCCTTGAGCTTCATCTCCACACCGTTGAGAGAAAATCCGTTGTCCGCATCGAACGCGAAGTACCGGATGCCCGTACGGGTGCTGACGGTGTCCACGGCCCTGCCGCGCACCCGGATCTCCGTGTCCACCGTGTACAGGTCAGGCCGGTCCACCGACCACAGGTCGGGATTCCCGATCCTGATGTCCGCGGTCGCCGTGCTCGGTTCAGCGGTCAACGCGGCACGCGCCCTACCCCGGCCGACGATCCGGCCGCGCGGATCCCTGACCGTCGAGACGATCTCCGCTCCGGTGTCACCGCTCTCGCTGACGGCGGTGGTCTCGACCCGCATCACGGCGTGACCGGACCTGATCGTGGCCGCCAGATCGGGCGTCGTCACCTTCACGCCGTGACGCGTGACGTGCACGGGCTCGGTCACCACCAGCCGGACGTCGCGGTAGATGCCACTGCCCGAGTACCACCGGCTGCTGGGCACCTGGTTGCGGACCTTGACCGCGAGCACGTTCGGCGTGCCGTCGGTGCGCGCGTCGAGGTCGTACGCGAATCCCGTGTAACCGTAGGGATGACGACCGAGCAGGTTGCCGTTCAGGTAGACCTCGGAGTCCATGTAGACGCCGTCGAACTCGATCGACACCTTCTTCCCCGACATCGACGACGGCAGCGTGAAGCTCTTGCGGTACCAGCCGAGGCCGCCGGGCAGGAAGCCGGTTCCGGCAGTGGTGTGCGGACCTTGCACCGGGTCGAGCTCGATGCTCCAGTCGTGCGGCAAGCGCGTGTCACGCCACGACGGGTCGTGCCCACCGGGCTGTGGCGCGTCGTCACCGGTGGTGTTCACCAGGGCGAACTGCCAGGCACCGGTGAAGTCGACGGTCCGGCCTACCGGCTGGACGTGCGCGGCCCGCGCGGGCGCCTGGACGGCGCACACCCCCGCCGCCGTCGCACAGCCGAGAACCAGTGCCCAGAACTTGGTCCACAGTCGATTCGATCGTCGAACAGCCACATCTCACCAGCCTGTAGTGGTTCCCTCGTCGGTCGACGCCGTACCCTTTCAGGAAAGCGCTTACCACGGGTCGGCGCAAGAGACGAGCGTCGCGTTCGTTCATCCCCACAACAAGGCGGCCATCTCCACGCGCGGCGGCTCCGGCACGGGAACGACGCCGACCAACGCAGCGACGTCCCACTGACTTGACCGTTTGTTCAGCTGACTTCGTCTCGAACGGCGGTGTCGAGGTCGGTGGCGGTCAGGCCGAAGGTGTCGGCCGTCTCCGTCGCGTCCATGCGGAACGGCACGTACCACTGGTAGTCCATCTCGGCCATCTCGCGGGCGATCGGCACGGCCAGGCCGGCCGTGCGCATCACGAAACGCGGTATCTGGATCAGCTTGATCGGTGGCAGGCCGGCCGCGGCGGCGTAGCGCCGAGCCAGCTCGCGGATCGTGACGGCCGGTGGGGACGGCACGTGCCAGGCTCGACCCCACGCGCGTTCTTCCGGGGCCAGCGTGACGAGGGCCTGTGCCATGTCGCCGCGACCACCATGCTCAGCTCGCAAGTTCCACTGGCCATGGCGTCCAAGACGCTGCGCCACTCAACCTTGTCGACAACAACGGAAATCCACGGCCATCTGCTCCGGCACGCCGCACTCGATGCGGTGAAGGCGATCGAAACGGCACTGCAAGAAGCCGAGAGGGCACAGTGCGACCACTTTGCGACCACAATCGGTCAAAAACGACACAAGCGGATTCACCTCGAAAGGTAAACCCGCTGGTCACAGACCGTCGGGACGACAGGATTTGAATCTGCGACCCCTTGACCCCATTGCGAGCCGGACGCGGATAGCGGCCATCGAGGCAAACCGTGACGGCAGGACGCGGTCGAGCACCGTGGTCACAACCGTCCTATGGCGACGGACTGGATCTGTTGTCACCCAATGACCAATCGGCACCAGCGGATGACGCAGCCATGTCAGACGGCCTGCCGTCGGTGGCAATCTCACCGGTGGTGGAGTCGGTGCTCGATCGGGCAGTGGGATGCGGAGGCGCCTACACACCGCGTACGCCACCAGAGACTTCATCCCTCGTACGGGCGGCATTGCGCTCGATCGAGGGTTGAGAGAGCCGGATCGGCTTGTCGAACGCATCCTGAGGTACTCGACGGCGACCAACGCCCTGCCGGACGTGGCGAAGCACCGGGTTCGGCGTGATCAGAGAGGACGACTCGATGTCGCGTTTGCCTCGTATGGCCGGTCTGGCCGGCATGGTGCTCACCGCCGCAGCTTTGTTCTCGTTCACGGGGCCGCCCGCTCAGGCCGATCCCGGGATCTGCATCGACCATGTGATGGAGAACGGGTACGAGGCGACCGGCAACGTGCTCAAGGCGTGCAAGATTGCGAAGACGGGCAAGGAAACCGACGCCAGGACGTGCCGCCGCATGCTGCGTGACGAGGGCGTGCGGCCCGCGGTGGCCTCGCACGCCTGCCGGATCGCCTCCTACCCGGAGAAGTCTTCCTGACCGAATCCCGAGGTCTGCGCTCCCGATCGGGTGGATGTTCGACCGATCACCTGCCCTGAGTGGCCGACGGGCGCGGGCGAATCAACGCTCGGTCACCACGAGGTCACCTGTTCATCCTGTGCACACCCGGAGGAGACGAGATGGCGTCGACGGCGGAGCACCACGAGTGTGGAAGCGGACGGCTGCGGGTGATCTTCCGCCTGCGCGTGCCGGTCACGGACCAGGACCGCTTTCTCGACGCCTACCGGCTGATCAGGCACCAGGTGTCGCAAGTGGAGGGTTACCTCGGTGACCAGCTGTGCCAGTCGGAGGGTGATCCCGAGGACTGGGTGATCACCAGTGAGTGGGTCAGTGCGGCGCACTTCCACGCGTGGGAGCGCGGCGCCGACCACCGGCGGCTGGCGGCGCCGCTGGTCGCGTGCGCGACGGCGCGGGAGTCCCTGCGGTACCACGTCCGCCTGACCACCACGCCGGGCGCCGAAGCCGATCGACAACTGCTGGAGGCGAAGTCGTGAACCGCTATGCGTTGACGTTCCCGGTGCGGCCGGGGTCGGAGGCAGCTGTCGCCGAGATCCTGGCCGACTACGCGGGGCCACCGCCCGGCCGGCCACAGGCCGCGCGCCCACTGCTGGACCGCACGTCGGTCTTCATGGTCGGACCGGTGGTGGTGCGGGTCGTGGACATCACCTGCCCGCCGGAGGTGGCGATCCGGCACCTGGCCGCGCAGCCGCAGATCCAGGCGGTGGAGCAGCGGTTGCGGCCGCACCTGGTGCAGGACCGCGACCTGTCCGACGACGACGGCCGGCGGCGTTTCCTGGCCGGCTCGGTGATGCGGCTCGTCTCCTCCTGCAACGGCCACCCTGGTCACCTGCCCCGTGCGGCGGCGTTCTACCGGGCGTTGCCCGGCCAGGCCGGCGAGGTGGCGCGGCTGCTCGCCGCCGGGAGCTCGGACTCCGATTGCGGCACAACGGTTTTTCGGCGAAGGGACACGGTCGTGCACCTCGTGGAGTCCTCGGAGCGCACAACTGCCGTGCCACTCGCGGACGAGCTGGCTCCGCTGGTGCAGCTGGCGTGCCCGATGACGCTGGTGACCGACCGCGTGGTGGGGGCGGTGGCATGACCGGCCAACTCCACCGCGCGATGAGCCCCGACGACGTCGCGCCCAACACCGGTCGCGGTGGCGACATCCGCGTGCTGCTCGGCCCGGCGACGGTCGGCGCCACCTCCGGGTTCTTGGGTGTCGTGCTGGTCGGGCCGGGCGAACAGGTGAACGAGCACTACCACCCGTACTCCGAGGAGTTCCTCTACGTCCTCGAGGGATCGGTGGTGCTGGACCTGGACGACGTGCCGCACGAGGTGGACGCCGACCAAGCGGTCCTGGTACCGATCGGGGTGCGGCACCGCCTCCGCAACACCGGGACGTCGCCGGCGCGCGTGCTGTTCCAGCTGTCCCCGTTGGCGCCCCGGCCGGACCTGGGGCACGTGGACACGGAGCGGGTGTCGTGAGGCGCCGGGTGGCGGTCACCGGCCTGGGGGTGGTGGCACCGGGCGGCATCGGGACGAAGTCCTTCTGGGAGCTGATCACCTCGGGGCGCACCGCCACCCGGCCGATCACGCTGTTCGCCCCGGAGGGGTTTCGATCGAGGATCGCCGCCGAATGCGACTTCGACCCGGCGCACGCGGGCCTGACCACCGCGGAGATCACCCGGATGGACCGCTACGTCCAGTTCGCCGCCGTCGCCGCCGACGAGGCCTGGCAGCAGGCGCGGATGGACGTCACGAACCCGTGGCGGCTGGGCGTGTGCATGGGTTCCGCCGTGGGCGGCACGACGCTGCTGGAGCAGGACTACGTGGCCACCTCACAACGCGGGCAGCAGTGGGTGGTCGACGGGGGCGCGGCCTCGCCGTTCCTGCACCGCGCCCTGTCCCCCGCCACGCTGGCCGAGGAGGTCGCCGACCGGGTCGGCGCCTGCGGGCCGGTGCGGACGGTGTCCACCGGGTGCACAGCCGGACTGGACGCGGTGGGCCACGGTGCCCGCCTCATCGAGGACGGCCAGGCCGACGTGGTGGTGGCGGGGGCTTCGGAGTCCCCGATCTCGCCGATCACGGTGGCCTGCTTCGACGCGATCCGCGCGACCTCGGCGCGCAACGACGACCCCGCGCACGCGGCTCGCCCGTTCGACCGCGACCGGGACGGGTTCGTGCTCGGGGAGGGCGCCGCCGTGCTCGTGCTGGAGGAGCTCGACCACGCCCGTCGCCGGGGCGCGGAGGTGCTGGCGCAGGTCGCGGGCTTCGCCACCCGCAGCAACGCCCACCACATGACCGGCCTGACGACGGAGGGCGTCGAGATGGCCGAGGCCGCGCGGCGCGCACTGGACCACGCCGAGTTGGCGTCGGCGGAGATCGGCTACGTCAACGCGCACGGCTCGGGCACCCGGCAGAACGACCGGCACGAGACCGCCGCGTTCCACCGGTTGCTGGGTGAGCGCGCGCACCAGGTGCCGGTCAGCTCGATCAAGTCGATGATCGGCCACTCGCTGGGCGCGATCGGCTCCATCGAACTTGCCGCCTGCGCGTTGGCCCTCGTCCACGGCGTGGTCCCGCCGACCGCCAACCTGGACACGCCGGACCCCGAGTGCGACCTGGACTACGTGCCGCACACCGCCCGGGAACGCCTGCTGGACGTGGTGCTGTCGGTCGGCAGCGGCTTCGGCGGGTTCCAGTCCGCGGTGGTGCTGACGAAAGCGGGGCAGCCGTGAGCCCCGCCGCCGTGAGCGCCGCGCCCACCGGTTCCGCGCCCAGCGGTTCCGCGCCCACCGGTTCCGCGCCCGTCGTGACCGGTCTCGGTGTGATCGCCCCGAGCGGCCTGGGAGTCGACGAGTTCTGGCCTGCCGTGCGCGATGGACATGTCGCGCTGGCGCCGATCGGGCGGTTCGAGCCCAACCCCTACCCGGTCACCGTGGCGGGCGAGGTGACCGGGTTCGGACCGGACGGGTGGGTCGAACCGCGGATCACCGTGCAGACCGACCGGTTCACCCACTTCGCCCTCGCCGCCGCCGACCTGGCGCTGCGCGACGCCGCGCTGGACCCGGCGGCGGTTGCGCCCTTCGAGTTTGGCGTGATGACGGCCAGCTACAGCGGCGGTGTGGAGTTCGGCCAGCGGGAGATCGAACGGCTGTGGCGGCACGGACCCGAGCACGTGGGCCCCTACCAGTCGATCGCCTGGTTCTACGCGGCGTGCTCCGGCCAGATCTCCATCGGCAACGGCCTGCGCGGCCCGTCCGGGGTGCTGGTCGCCGACGAGGCGGGCGGCCTGGACGTCCTCGCCGCCGCCGGGGTGAGCTGCGACGAGGCGCGCGGGCCATGCTCGGCGGCGCGGAAGCCCCGTTCTGCCCGTACCATGTGCTGCCAGCTCGGTTGGGCTGCTCAGCACCTCCGGCGACCCGGCCACGGCCTATCAGCCGTTCACCGCGGGCCGGGGTTCGCCCGGCGAGGGCGGCGCCATGCTCGTCGTGGAGGACGCCGACGCGCACGCCGGGTGCTGCCGTGAAAGCGTGGCGGGCACTGCGCGACCACCGGTCGGCGGCAGTTCGACCGGTCGGCGCAGGGACTGCTGCAAGCCGCCACGGGCGCGCTGGCCGAGGCAGCCCTGTCCCCCGACGACGTGGACGCGGTGTTCCTCGACGCGATGGCCGACCCGGGTGCTGACGCCGCCGAAGCCGAGGCGCTCCGCCTGCTGGGCGAGCGCGCGAGCCGGGTGCCGGTGACCGCGCCCAAAGCCGGGTACGGGCGCTGCTACGCCGCCGCGGCCGTGCTGGACGTCGCCACCGCGGTGCTGGCCCTCGAACACGGTGTCGTGCCGCCGACTCCAGGCGTGCGCGGATGCCGGTTCGACCTCGACCTGGTCACCGGCGCCGCCCGCCCGGTCGACCTGCGCACCGTCTTGGTGCTGTCCCGCGGCCTGTACGGCGGGAACTCTGCGCTCGTGCTGCGCCACCCGGAATCACCGACCAGCGGAGGTATGTGACGTGGACACCCGGCTTTCCCCCGACGACCTGGCGGCGCTGATCAGCCGGTGCACCGGGGTTCCCGTGACCGGCGAGCAGGTCACCGACCCCGACCGCACCTTCGACGACCTCGGCGTGGACTCCCTCGGCCTGATGGGCGTGCTGGCCCAGCTGCAACGCGACCACGGCGTGTCCAAGGACGCCGAACTGCTGCCGCACCAGTCGCCGCGCGAGCTGCTGGCCCTGCTGCCCAGGAGGGCCTGAGGATGAGCGGGCACACCGAGAACGAGATCGTCGTCGACGCGCCGATGGAGCTGGTGTGGGAACGCACCAACGACGTCGAACGCTGGCCCGAGTTGTTCAGCGAGTACGCCTCGGTCGAGGTGCTCGAACGCGACGGCGACCGCGTGCTGTTCCGCCTCACCATGCACCCGGACGCGGCCGGCAAGGTGTGGAGCTGGGTGTCCGAGCGGGTCGCGGACCGGGCCACCAGGACGGTCACCGCCCGACGCGTCGAGACCGGCCCGTTCGAACGAATGCACATCCGCTGGACCTACGAACAACTCGACACGGGCGTGCGCATGCGTTGGGTGCAGGACTTCGCGATGAAACCCGACGCACCCGTGGACCACACCGCCATGACCAAGCGCATCAACGACAACAGCCGCATCCAAATGGCGCTGATCAAGCGGAAGGTTGAGGAGTTCGCGTGCACCGCACCCTGATCGTCGCCCGCATGATCCCCGAGGCCGCCGACGAGGTCGCCGCCGTGTTCGCCGGCTCCGACCGCCACTCGGACCTGCCCACCGCGCTCGGCGTGCGGGCGCGCAGCCTGTTCCAGTTCGGCCAGCTCTACCTGCACCTGGTGGAGAGCGACCGCCCGTTGGCGGAGGCGGTGGCCGCGCACCGCGACGACCCCCGGTTCCGGCGGATCAGCCAGGACCTGAGCCCGTTCGTCTCCGCCTACGACCCCGACACGTGGCGCGAGCCCAAGGACGCGATGGCGCACGAGTTCTACCGCTGGGAGCGCCATGTCTGAGATCCCGGTGCTGATCGCGGGCGGGGGCGTGGCCGGCCTGTCCGCCGCCGTGTTCCTCGCCCGGTACGGCGTGCCGGCCCTGCTGGTGGAGCGCCACCCCGAACCGTCGACCGATCCCAGGGCCCGCGCGCTCAACCCGCGCACGATGGAGCTCTACCGCGCCGTGGGCCTGGAGCAGGCCATCGGGCGGGTGCGGTCACCGATCGCCGACCACACCGTCGTCGCCCACGCCAAAACCATGGCGGGCCCGGAACTGCTGCGGCTGCCCAACCGCCTCGACACCGGCTCGGACGCGCTGAGCCCCTGCCGGTGGGCCGCGATCGACCAGAACCAGCTCGAACCGCTGCTGCGCGCACACGCCGTCGAGGCCGGCGCGGACGTGCGCTACCACCACGAGGTGGTGGCGGTGGACAACAATCCCGACGGCGTTGTCGCGCTGGTGCGCGATCACCACACCGGGCGGCAAGAGCGTGTTCGTGCCGGCCACCTCATCGTGGCGGACGGCGCGCACAGTCCTGTCCGCCGCATGCTCGACGTCGGGCAGGACGGCTCGGACCTCCTGGCGCGCAAGGTCAACATCTACTTCGACGCCGATCTCCGCGAACCGTTGGACGGGCGCAAGATCGTCGCGCTGACCGTGCGCAACCCCGCCGTGCACGGGTTCCTCACATCCATCGACGGCGCGAAGCGGTGGCGGTTCGCCGTTTCCCTGGGACCCGGTGACGACGTCGCCGACTTCACCGAGGAGCGGTGCGTGCACCTGTTGCGCACGGCCATCGGCGTCGACGACCTGCCGATCGTGATCGACCGCGTGTCCGAGATCCCGTGGGAGATTTCCGGCCAGGTCGCCCACCGCATGCGCGTCGGCCGGGCGTTCATCGCCGGCGACGCCGCTCACGTCATGCCGCCCGTGGGCACTTTCGGCGTGGCGACCGCTGTCCAGGACGTCTTCAACCTGGCGTGGAAGATCGCACTGCACCAACGCGGTGTGGCCGGTTCAGGCCTGCTGGACACCTACGAGACCGAACGCCTCCCCGTGGCCCGGCACACCACCGCGCTGACCGTCGAGCGGTACGGCCTGGTCAACGGCAAGCCGGGCGACGCACGCGACAGCGCCATCCGCCAACGGGCGACGATGTTCGGCTACACCTACCCCGAAGGCGCCTTCGTCCCGGACGGCACCCCCACTCCCAGCCCGGTGGAAGATCCCGACCACCCCACCGCCGCACCAGGCTGCCGCGCACCTCACCACACCTTGGAGCACAACGGCACCACACTGTCCACTGTCGACCTCATGGGACGCGGCCTGGTGCTCGTCGTCGGCCCGGACTGGCAGCAGGCTCCGGACCTCTCGGGCGCCTGTGTCGAGCAGCACCGCATCGGCGACACCCTGCACGACCCCACCGGCGACTTCACCCGCCGCTACGGCATCAACGACGACGGCGCCGTCCTGATCCGTCCGGACGGGTTCATCGCGTGGCGCAGCCCGGCCGCTCCCCATCCCGATGTCCTGCCGACCGTGCTCGACCAGGTGCTGTTCCGATGAACGAGCGGCCTCACGGTGGCCACCGTGGTGGCTTCCCGGCGGTCACGATGACCGGCGGTCGAACCGTGGACCGCTATGCGTTGACGTTCCCGGTGCGGGCCGGATCGGAGGCGGTTGCGGCCGACATCCTCTTCGGGTGCGCACACCTTCCGGTGTGCAGGCCGGAGACGGGATGGGCGCTGCTGGAACGCACGTCGGTCTTCATGGCAGGGCGTGTCGTGGTGCGGGTCGTGGACATCACCTGCCCTCCCTCGCAAGCCGTCCGGCACCTGACGGGGCAGCCCCAGATCCTGGCGGTGGAGCAGCGGCTGCGGCCGCACCTGGTCCACGACTGCGACGTGACCGACGAGGCGAGCCTCCGCCGTTTCCTGGCGACCACCGTGATGCGGGTGGCGTCCGGCAACGGCCGCACGGGTCGCCTGCCGCGCAGGGCCGTCCTGTACGAGTCGCTGCCAGGGCACGCCGGCGAACTGGCCCGGCGTCTCGCCGGCATCACCGTCGTCTCCGGCGGAACCACCGTGTTCCGGCGTCGCGATCTGGTGGTGCACCTGACCGAGGCGGACGACGAGTCACCCCCGGTGCCGCTGGTCGGCCTGGTCACGCCGTTCGCGCGGCTGGCACGGCCGATGACCCTGGTGACCGACCGTTCGGTGGGAGCAGTGACATGACCGCCGTTTCGGGGACGTAGCTCGAAATCGCGGTCGAGCCGGTCGCGCATTCGCTGGTAGGCGACGATGACGCGAAGGGGTGGCTGGAGCCGGTGCGTTCGGAGGGATTCCGGCCTCGGTCGCCACCGCCGGACTCGGCTGTGCCGGAGCCGGCACGGTGAAGGGCGGCCTGGGCGGCGCACTCGAAGGCGTCGCGCGGCTGCCCGGAGATTGCGAAACTGTTCTGATGGAGGACCAACCACAGCAACACTCCGCACGTTACTACGCGATCGTCGGTCCGCTGCTGCTGGTCGCGACCGTGATCGGGTTCGTGTTCATCGAAGAAGCCGACTGGGTGTTGGTCCTGCTCGGCTGTGCCCTCGGCGGATTCCTCGTGGACGGCATCGCGGACCTGGTGCGGCGCAACCGGACCAAGGAGTGAGCCCCGAGACTGCAGACCACCTCGCGCGCCTCCCACTTCGCGAGCGTGGCCCTCACGACCTCCGCCGCGGTGAACGCGTCCTCCCCCACCGGCACCACCTCCTAGAGGCCGTCCTTCGCGGTGCCGACACCAGGATGCCGCCGTCTGCACATCGGCCGAGCCGAGGCCGAGGACCAGGCCGGGCTTGCCGGCGCATGGTCCTCGGCCTCGCTTCAGTGCAGCTTTGCGCGCAGTCCTCGCAGGCGAGACGTCCCGCCGTTCGCGCGCACGTTCCTGATAGCCGGTCCAGTCGGCGGGCCGTGCTAGTCCTTGAGCTGGCCGCGCACCTGGTCGAGCTGTGTCCACAAGGACCTGACGGAGTCCTTCTCCACGCCGAGGCGGGTGGAGAACTCCCAGTCCTCGACAGCTTCGAGGGCCTCGTTGATGGAGTTCATGATCGATCGTATTTCATCCGCTCCGAGCGAGACAACGGCCCGGTCGTCGTGCACTTCGATGACATCCATTGATCGTCCCTACTGCACAGTCAGGAAGTATTGCCGCCCGTTCGTCGGCGCGAACGCCGTGCCACCGTCGGGGGCTCGGGGATTTCTGATGACCACCACACCTTCGTGCCAGTATGCCGTCCTCCCGTTCGACAGCTGACGTGACTCGCCTTTGGCGATCGTCTTCTCGATGACCTCGGCGAACTGCTCCCGCGTGTGCACACCCCGGAACTCGCCCCGTTCGACCACGTGCTTGGTGTACGCGTGGCCTCCGGCGATCTCCTGGCCCGCCAGTTGCGCTCGGAGCCGCGGCCCGTCCGCGACGTTGCCGTTCGTCGGCCGTCCGGGCTGTTGCCCGCCCTGGTTGGGCCCGGACCCCGGCGGCGGTCCCTGCGGGGGCGTGGAGCCTCCCTGGGCCGCGGGTGCGTTCGACGGCCCGCCCGTGCGCGGTCCCTGGGGCGGGACCCGTGGTTCCGCCACCGGCGGAGGAGGTGGGTTGCCCCGGGGCAGAGGACTGGTGGCTGGGCGGACTCTGGAGACAGCGCCGACCGAGCTTGCCACCGCATGTGCGTTGAGATCGTTGCGAGCCTGCTCGGGGCTCCGCGGCTGCACGCCGAGGTTGGCGATGGTGGCGGCCACTTCCTGGTCGAACTCACGGCCACACTCGATCTCGGAGTCGGCGCACAGGTCACCGAGGTGGTTCGCCGTCTTCCAGGCCAGATAACTGGGCGGGCCGGGCTGGCACAGGTCCGGTGGGCAGGAGGTCAGGTCCCGCTCGGTCTTCCTGCTCAGCAACGGGATCAGCCGCTCCGCAGGAGGGGCGTCCTTGCCCAGGCGGAAGTTGTTGAGGCTGACCTCTCCGGTCTTCGGGTTGGTGACCTTGCTGAGACCGGGACCCACCTTCTCCACGATCATGCCGGTCCGTTGGCCGACCGGCCTCCCCGCCAGCGCGTCGTGGTAGTCCACCAGGCCCTGCGCGACGCGCGCCTGTTCGGCGCGCTGGTGGCGCAGGCGTTCTGCAAGTGCGGCGCGCTGGCCGGTCTGCTCGTTGCGGCCCGACGGGCCGGCGTCGACCAGGCGACGGTTCTCCACCTGCCGCTTGTACTCGGCTGCTCGCGCTTTCCGGTCTGCTTCCGCCTTGCGCTTCAGCTGACCGGTCTGCTCATTGCGACCCGACGGCCCGGCGTCGACCCGCTTGCGCTCGTCGATCTTCTTCCGGTCCTCAGCCGCTTTCCTCTCCGCCTGACGCTGACGCTGCAAACGTTCGGTTTGCTCGTTGCGACCCGACGGACCAGCGTTGACCCGCTTGCGCTCCTCGACCTTCTTCCTGTCTGCGGCCGCCTTCCGCTCCGCTTCCGCCCTGCGCTTGAGCTGGCCGGTCTGCTCGTTGCGGCCCGATGGGCCGGCGTCGACCAGGCGCCGGTTCTCCACCTGCCGCTTGTACTCGGCTGCTCTGGCCTTGCGGTCTGCTTCCGCCTTGCGCTTGAGCTGACCGGTCTGCTCATTGCGACCCGACGGACCGGCATCGACACGCTTACGCTCCTCGACCTTCTTCCGGTCCTCAGCCGCTTTCCTCTCCGCCTGACGCTGACGCTGCAAACGCTCGGTCTGCTCGTTACGACCCGACGGACCAGCGTTGACCCGCTTGCGCTCCTCGACCTTCTTCCTGTCCGCGGCCGCCTTCCGCTCCGCTTCCGCCCTGCGCTTGAGCTGACCGGTCTGCTCATTGCGGCCCGACGGGCCGGCGTCGACCAGGCGCCGGTTCTCCACCTGCCGCTTGTACTCGGCTGCTCTGGCCTTGCGGTCTGCTTCCGCCTTGCGCTTCAGCTGACCGGTCTGCTCGTTACGGCCCGACGGACCGGCGTCGACCCGCTTGCGCTCCTCGACCTTCTTCCTGTCTTCGGCAGCCTTCTGTTCCGCCTGACGCTGACGCTTACCACGCTCGGTCTGCTCGTTACGACCCGACGGACCAGCGTTGACCCGCTTGCGCTCCTCGACCTTCTTCCTGTCCGCCGCAGCCTTCCGCTCCGCTTCCGCCCTGCGCTTGAGCTGACCGGTCTGCTCGTTACGACCCGACGGACCGGCATCGACCCGCTTGCGCTCCTCGACCTTCTTCTTGTCTTCCGCCTTCTTCTTCTCTGCCTTGACGGCACGTTGCTTCTTGCCGGTCTGTTCGTTGCGTCCGGAAGCGCCGGCGTCCACGCGCTTCCGGTTCTCGACCTGTTTCTTCTCCGCCACCTTCTTCGCCGCGGCCTGGCGCTGCGTCTTGCCGGTCTGCTCGTTGCGCCCCGAAGCGCCGGCGTCCACGCGCTTCCGGTTCTCGACCTGCCTGTTCTCCACCACCTTCTTCTGCGGAGCGGGCGGTGGAGGTGGCGCGGGTGCCGCCTGTGCCTGTTGCACGGCGACAAGTGCGAAGAAAACGGAGACAGCGCTACCCGACAACGCGTACAGGATCGATCTCGAGGGTGAAGACCTGGTGCTTTCCATCCATCCGCCTCTCGACTCAGTTGATGAGGTCGGCCAGGTGCTCGCCGCCATTCCTCTCAAAGTCGGTGCTCGGCCTCCCTCCTGCGCTGCCTGCGCTGCTGCAGCTCGATTCCGATGCAACGACCCATGAGTCCGCCGAACAGGCCGGCCGCGAGGCCACCTGCCAGGGCGGCGGGCAGCAGGTCGAAGACCACAGCCGGGACAGCTCCTGCCACCAGTGCTGTGGAGATCCCGCCGATGTTGCCGGCCTTGGCGCTGCTCATCGGCTCTCGCCGGGACGGCTCGTGGTCGTAGTCCGCGCCGACGACAGCATCGTCGTAGTCCTCGACGTCGTCGTAGTCCTCGGCATCGCCAGGCGAGGAGTCGACATCGGACTGCCGGACCTCCTCCGGCATGACCACGTAGTAAGAGTTGTAGGACGGTTTGGTGTCTTCGGCGAACTCGTTGTCCACTGTGGAGGAGCCGTACTCGTCGAACGACAGTCGCTTCGTGGGCATGCCTCTCACCCGCTGTGTGCCGACGACGACACCGTGATGGTCACCTTCTTGCCGGACTTGTGTTTGCTGCTGTGCACATGCAGCCGCTTCTGCATGTCCGGTGAGGTCTTCGCCGTCAGCACGGGCGCGACCGGCGGCTTGGGCTTCTTCTTCGTCGTCTTCTTCTCCTCCTTCTTCTGCTTTTGGATCTTCTTGATCTCGCCCTTCTTCTTCTCGTAGTCCTTCTTCGCCTCGGACAGCTGCTTCTCGGCGTGCTTGACCTTCTTCTTCGCCTCGGTCGCCTCGGACTTCGCCTTCTTCAACGCCTGATCCGCGGGCGAGGGCTTCTTGACGGGAGCGGAAGCCGAGGACGACGTGTGCACGACGACCTTCGCCTCGCCCGGCTGGGCCTGGGCGCTCGTGTCGACCGGCGGTGCGGGCGGCTGCGTCTTGACGGCGGCCACGACTGCTTGCGGCACAACCGGTTTCGGCGCCATCGGCTGCTCCACGAGCGGCGCGGCGGGCTGCGCGGCCGGTTGGGCGGTTGGGCGGCCGGTCGTGCGGCGGGCTGCGGATCGGACTCGCTGTTTCCGCCACCGGCGGTGGCTGCGGTGCGGGCGGCGTGGTCTCCGCCTGCGGGACGGGGACCGGTTTCGGTGCGGGGGGCGGTGTGGGCTCCGCCGGCTTCGGGGTGGCGGGAGGCGCCGGCTGAGCCGCCTGCCGCTGTTCCGGTTTGGTGTCCTCCGTGGCGAGCACGTTGACCGCCGACGCGCCGAGCGCGGCCGTCATCAGTCCCGCGACGCCGTACAGCGCTGCTCGCTTCAGGTTGCTGCCGTTGCCCGGCTCTTCCATGACTCCTCGCTTCGGTAGATGCCTGACGAGGACGGTCACACCGGTCGGTGCAGAACGAGTGCAAGGGAAATGAACCGCTCCTGGACACCCCCTCCCTACCGTCGGCCGCCGAGAGGTGACGGAGGTGACCGAATGCTGTTCCGCGTACTGGGGCCGCTCGAAGTCGTCCATCTGGACGGCCGCAAGGCCGACGTCCCGGCCGGGGCGCCGGAACACGTCCTGCTCGCGTTGTCGTTGCGTCCCAACGCCTGGGTGAGTGCCGACAGCCTCGCTGAGGCGGTGTGGCCCGATCGGACCTCCACCTGTCCGGCCGAGGAGTTGTGGCCGTACGTGCACGACCTGTGCCGGCGCACACCGCTGTTCGGCGAGACGTCGGCGCGGATCGAAGGCATGGGCGGGAGATACCGGCTCAACATCGGTGAGGGCGAGCTCGACAGTGTCGTGTTCGAGCAGTTGGTCCACGAGGGACGCGCGTTGCTGCCCACTGATCCGGAATCGGCCGCCCGCTGCTTCCGCGCCGCGGCCGACCTGTGGCGCGGCGCGCCGTTCGCCCTGCTGAACACCTACCACAGCCGGGCGGAGGCGGATCGGCTGACGCGGTTGCGGTGGGCCGCGCTGGACCACCTCGTGGACGCGCTGATGGCGATGGACCAGACCGCCGGCTCGGTGACGCTGCTCCAGGCGCTCACCGCGGAGGACCCGAAACGGCAACGCACCTGGGTGCGCCTGGTCGACGTGCTGACTCACGCCGGCAGGCCGCTCGAGGCCGCGGCGGCGTCGCGCAAGGCGGCCCGCGAGGTCGGCGCACCGATGCCGTGGGATGCGCGATGACCGGCGGGGACGACTTCAACCTCATCGGCACGGGCCCCGCGGCCACCGTCTACGGCGGCCTGTACCTGGCGCTGAAGGCGTATCCGCCAGTCGACGAGCAGGTGCTCGACGCGTTCGGGCGCGAGCGGGAGGCGCTGGCCCCGTTGTGCGGCGAAGCGCCGATCCTGCCGGTCGACGACGTGGTGCGGCTGGGAGACGGCAAGCCCGCGTTGCAGATGGAGCTGTGCTCGGCATCGCTGGAAGGACTGGTGGCGGACAGCGGGGCGCTGCTGCTCGCCGACGCGCTGAGCGTGGGCCACGCGGTCGCCACGGCCGTGGCCGCGGCACACCGCGTCGGTGTCGTCCACGGTGGGCTGACACCGCACAACGTGCTGTTCCACCCGTCCGGCGCGCCGGTGGTGGCGGACTTCGGCACGTCCCTGCGCCGGGCGTTCCCGCCCGCCGCAACCGAGTACACCGCTCCGGAGACCCGGCGCGACGGCACGATGGACGAACGGTCCGACCTGTACGGGATCGGCGGTGTGCTGCACCTCGCTCTGACGGGTGCCCCGCCGGGCGACGGGGCACCGTGGCCGGACGTCCCGGCCGAGCTGGGGAAGCTGGTCCGGCGCCTGCTCGCCCAGGACCCCGCCGACCGCCCGTCGACGGTCGAGGTCGTGGTCCGGCAGCTCGGCGAGATGCTGGAGCCGCAGGACGAACCGACCCCACCAGAGCATGCTGTGCCCGAACCCGAGGCGGTCGATGCCCCCGTCCCCGAGCAGCGCGGACGGTTGCGCGCCGGGACGGTGGTCGTCGGGGTCGTTGCCGCCGCCGCCACGGCTCTCGTCACGATGCCGGTTCTCCTCGACGGCGAGCCGGCTGCACCGCGGTCGGCGGCGTCCACCACCTCGGTCCCGGCGAGCTCGGCCACCTCGCCGGTCACGCTCACGCTCGGCGATCCGGTCGACGGCGGAACGCACGTCGACCTGGCCTGGCAAGCCCCGGACGGCTTCACCTTCGCCGTCGTCGTGGCGGCGGAGAACCAGAGCCCGAAGGTGTTGATGGCCCACGCCCGTTCGATGCGCGTCCCGGTGGACGGCTCGGGCAAGTACTGCTTCCTCGTCCAGGCCACCGATGGCACGCGCGTGCTGGAAACCCCGCCCAGGTCGATCCGCGGAGCGCGCTGCAAGACCTGACCCGCTGTGTCATCAAATCCTCATGGTCGCCCTGTGAGAGTTCGAGTCGTCACTACGGGGAAGACCCAGGGGGTGCGGAAGTGCTGTTCCACGTGCTGGGGCCGCTGGAGACGCGGGTGCAGGGTGAGGACGGGCCGCGGCGGGTCGCTCGCAAGCCCGCCGCACTGCTGGCCAGGCTGCTGGTGAACAGGGGCGAATGGGTGGACTGCGATCGCCTGGTCGAGGCGATCTGGCCGGACCGGGTGCCACCGCGGTCGGCGCTGTCGAACATCAAGAACTACGTCTGGCAGATCCGCCACGACCTCCTCCCCGCGCACGACCGCGGCCCGAGGATCGAGGCACGGGCGGGCGCGTACCGGTTGTGCGCGGACCCCGCCGAGGTGGACGTCGAGTGCTTCCGACGCCACACCGCGGACGGGCGGACCGCCATGGCGCGAGGAGACGCGGCGGGCGCGGTGCACCACCTGGAGCTCGCGGCCGCGCTGTGGCGGGGAACGCCGTTCGCCGAGCTGCCGGACGAGGTCGTGGCACCGGTGGTGGCGGCGCTGGAGGAACTGCGCTGGGAGGTCCGCGAGACCCTCGCCGACGCGTTGACCGCCGTGCGGCGCCACCGCGAGGCGATCGCGCTGCTGCGACCTGACCGCCGCGGACCCGCGCGAAGGGCCGTGGCACGGCTGGTGCTGGCCCTGGTCCGGGCGGGCCGCCGCAGCGAGGCGTTGGCGACGTACGACGACGCTCGGCGCGTGCTCGCCGACGAACTGGGCGTCGACCCCGGCCGAGCGCTCGTGGAAGCCCGCCGGCACGCCCTCGCGGAGCCCGCCACCGAACGCGTCCGGTGCGATCTTCCCAGGGACGTGCCCGACTTCACCGGCCGCTCCCCTGAGACGGCGAGGCTGACCGAGCTGAGCCGGTCAGCCAGGACCACCGTGCCGGTGGTCGTGGTCGACGGGATGCCGGGTGTCGGGAAGTCGGCGTTCGCGGTGCACGTCGCCCATCGGATCGCCGGGGAGTTCCCGGACGGACAGCTGTTCGTCGACCTCGCACCGGATGGCGACCCACTCGGCGCGGACGTGCTGCTGGCGCGGCTGCTGCGTGGCGCGGGGGTGCGCGACATCCCGGACACGGTCGCGGAACGAGCGGCGGCCTGGCGCGCGCATCTGGCCGGGCGGCGGGTGCTGCTGGTCCTGGACGACGCGTCGAGCAGCGACCAGGTCCGCCCGCTGCTGCCCGGCAGCGCCGGCTGCATGGTCGTGATCACCGCCCGCACCCGCGTGCTCCACCTGGACGCGATCGAGCCGGTGACGTTGACGCCTCTGCCCGCGGCGCAGACCGCCGCCTTGTTCCGCTCCGGCACCGGGGCGTCCGCCCAAGACGTCGTGCGGGAGGTGGTCCGCCGCACCGGCGGTCTGCCTGCCGCGGTGCGGGTGGCCACAGCGCTGTTCCGCATGCGTCCACAGTGGACCCCGGAGCAGTTCGTCACACGTCTGGAGGAGGAGACCACCCGTACCGCGATCACGTTGGTCGAGCCGGCCTACCGCGAGCTGGACGACCGCCAGCGCAGTCTGCTGCACGCGGTCGCCGCCGAGCGGGAGTGCGGTCCGGGCGATCGCGAGACCGGCCGCGTCCTGGAGCACCTGGCCGACCGCCACCTGGTCGTGGCACGGTCACCGGGCCGCTACGCGGTTCACCCCGTGGTGCGCGACTACGCCCGCCACGTGACACCGACGCTGCGTGAACTCGCCGCGGTATGACCGTCCACCACGACTCGGGATGCCCTGTCCCCGCAGGCAAAGCCGGCACGCCGGCATCTGCACCGGGCACCTAGGGAAGCTGTTTCAAGGCGGCATCGAGCACGCTGGGATCGAGCGCGTTGGGGCCGTACCAGGTGGTACCGATCTCGGCGACCTTGACCGTTTTCGCCTGGCCGACCAGAACCCTGTAGTGGGCCCACATGGTTTTCGCGTCCACGTTGGGGGTGGTGCCGGAGGGCTTGGTCGAGCTGAGCGGAGCGATCACGACGGCGCTCTCGCCGTCAGCGGTCAAACCGGTCTTCAGCACAACGATCTTCTTACCCCTGTAGCTCCTGACGAACCCCGCTCTCAACGACGACACCGGTTCCCCCTCCTGGTGTGATGTAACGGTGACCGTAGACACGCGCCGAGAAGTTGTGGAGGCCTGAACGGACCAACTCTTGCCGGTTGCCGGCGGTGGGTTGATCTTCGCCGTGGCGACCGTCACGTCCTGCGAGGTGAGCACGTTCACCCGCCTGTCGTGTGAGGAATCCCGGCAGCGCGGGTATCCCGGTGCGCACACCACATGACCGAGTGCGGGAGTGACCCATGTCGGCAACCGTTTCCGATGAGCACCTCTCAGCGGTGCTGCGCACCTTCGTCCGCACGGCCTCGCCCGCCCTCGACGCGGTGCGCAAGTCCGGACCGCGCGACGTCGTCGCCGACACGCAGCCACCACACCCGCTCAGCCTGCCCAGGCGGGCGCTGCGCGCGGTCGCCGTCCTGCGCGTCCCGGGCACCACCGCCTGGACGCGGATGGACACGGCGCGCCGCGTGCGCTGGTGGACCGGCCCCTTCGGCAGGCTCACCGCCGCGGTCACCGCCATCCCCGGCCTGGGCGGTGTGCTCGCCAACCGGCTCCCCGTGCAGGACCTGCTCGGCAGCGCGGCCCAGGGCCTGATCGTCTGCGCCATCGCGGGAGAATGCGGTGTCACCGACACCGACGCCCGCACGCGCCTGCTCGCGGCGGTCCTGTTCGACCGCACCCTGCCCACGACGACCGCCGAGCAGGCTGCCGAGGTGCCCCGAGCCGACGCCGGAGCCCCGCCCAGCCGCGGCAAGGCGGGTCTCGGCAGCGCGCTGTGGCGGCTCGCCCAGGAACTGCGCGGCATCGACTCGCTGCTGGACAGCCGCCCCACCGGGAACCGGTTCCACCGCCTGCTCAGTTCCCTGCCGCTGCTGGGTTTCCTCGGCCACTACCTCGCCGAGCGAGCCGGTACCCGCACCATCCGCAAGCGTGCGCTGACATGGCTGACCGCACACCGGAACCAGGACGGCCGGCGACTCGCGGAAGCCCGCTGACCCCGGTGTGGCCGACCTCGACGATTTAGCCGTGGTCGGCCAAGTGGATCCGTGCGCCCCGGCGCCAGGTCCTCCCGCAGTGCGCGGGTGTTCACGTCGGGAAGAGCAACGAGTCACGGCGCGAATGCGCGTTCATCGCGTCGGCGTCGCTGCGGGCTGCCGGTCGGGCGCAGGGCGCCGGGTGAGCAGGATCGCGCCGATCACCACTGCCCCGCCGGCCAGGGTGTGCCACCCCACGGGTTCGGCCAGCAGGACCGCGCCCACCGCGGTGGACCACAGCGGTGTCACGTAGGTGACCGAGGCCGCGACCGTGGGACCGGACTCGCGGATCAGGTCCAGGTTGAGCACGTAGGCGTACCCCGTTCCCACCGCGCCCAGCGCCAGCAGGGCGAGCAGCGCGGCCGGGCCCGGCCAGGACGGCGGTCCCGACAGCAGCGGCGCGGCCAGTCCCAGTTGGACGGTGGCGCAGGTGATCTGCACGGCGGACACCGCGCTCGCCCGGTGCGGCCCACCGGACAGGAACCGCCGGGTGTAGGCGAAACCGGCTCCATAGCAGGTGGTGGCGCCCAAGCAGGCGAGACCGCCGGTCAGCACGTCACCGTCCAGACCTCGCCACACGCCGAGCAGCACCAGCACACCCGCGAACCCGAGCAGCAGGCCGGCCAGCCGCGTCCGCGTCACCCGCTCGCCCGGTACGACCAGCAGGGCGAAGGCCAGCGTCGTCAGCGGTGTCGTCGCGTTCAACACGCCGGCCAACACGGAGTCCACTGTGGACTCACCGAAGGCGAGCAACGTGAAGGGCACCGAGTTGAGCAGAACCGCGACCACGGCAGCATGTCCCCACGTGCGCGCGTCACGCGGTATCGCCGCCTTCTGCGCCACGCAGATCAGCCACAGCGCCACAGCGCCGAACAGGCAGCGGGCCAGTGCCACCTGCACCGGCGGCACGCCCGCGTCGACCGCGACTTTGATCAACGCGAAGCTGCTGCCCCAGATCGCCGACAACAGCACGAACTTCCCGGTCCATCCCACGGTGGAAGCGTCGCCCGGCACGGCATCATGAGTCCAACAAGTGACGATCGACCAAGCATGAGAGTGACTCATGACCTTGAACTTCGCCCAGCTCAGGGCGTTCCTCGCGGTGGTCGACGAGGGCGGGTTCGGCGCCGCCGCGGACGCGCTGGGCATCACGCAGTCGGCGGTCTCGCACGCCGTCGCCTCCCTGGAGCGCTCGCTGGGTCACGCCGTGCTGTCCCGGCGCGGCCGCAGCACGCCCACCTCGTTCGGGCAGGAGCTCCTGGTCCACGCCCGCGCCGCGGTGACCGCGTCGGCCGCGATCACCGACCTGGCCGAACGCCGACCGCGGCGCGCGGCACGATCAGGCTCGCCGCGCCGACCGTCTGCCAGGGACTGCTGCCGGACCTGCTGACCCGGTGGCGGGCCGAGTTTCCGCAGGTCACCGTCAGGGTGTTCGAGGGAGAGGACGACGGTGGCGGAATGGCTCGCCGGCGGCACGGTCGAGGCGGCCTGCTCGTGGACCGCCGCCCGGCGCGGGCGTGCAGGCGAGGACGCCTTCCACGCCCTGCTGCGCACCGACCACCCGCTGGCCGACCAGCCGTGCGTCGGCGTCGCCGACCTGGCCGACGACCCGTTCCTGCTCTCCCGCGGAGGCTGCGAGCGGCACGTGCGGCAGGCGCACGCGGGCCAGCCGTTCACGCCACGGCACCGGGTGCGCGAGCTGGGCACGCTGCTCGCGATGGTCCGCGCGGGCGTCGGCGTGTCGCTCGTACCGGGGCTGGTGGCGTCGATGCTGCCGCCCGACCTCGTCATGGTGCCCCTGCGCGAGCACGTCGTGCGCACGCTCGTGCTCAGCGGCCCCGCCGGCCGCGAGTGGCACCCGGCCGTGACCGCTGTCGCTCGTACCGGGGCTGGTGGCGTCGATGCTGCCGCCCGACCTCGTCATGGTGCCCCTGCGCGAGCACGTCGTGCGCACGCTCGTGCTCAGCGGCCCCGCCGGCCGCGAGTGGCACCCGGCCGTGACCGCTCTGGTGGACTCGGTCGGGGACCAGCCGTCGCGACGACAGGTCCCCTTCCCCGCAGGCCTCGCGTCACGCCCTGGCGAACGCCCGGCAACGGGCGTCCGGACGATCTGACCACACCCGCCGCGCCGGTAGGAGCAGAAGGCCTGTGCCGCAGCGGACAAGGCCATCACGTCCGTCGGCGCGGTCCAGTCCTGGCGTGGCGATGGTCCTTGCCAGTCGAGGTCGGGTCGGTCAGGCTGACGTCAGAGAAGTCCTGCCGCCGAGCCCGGAAGCGAACATGAACCAGCGCTGGATAAGGATCACCGCGGTCGTCATCGCCGCAGCCCTCGTGCTGAGCACGCTCTACTACCTGTTCATGAGCCTCTGACGTCCACAGAGGACCCTGCAGCGGACGGACCGCGTTTGAAGTCCCGCGTGTCGGGTACCTGTGGAGAGACGTTAAGACATGAGTTCAGGCAAGGGAAAGAGGGATCTCATGGGCGCCGATGACAAGCTGGAAGCCAAGGGCGACGAGTTCACCGGCAAGGTGAAGGAAGGCGTCGGCAACGTCACCAACGACGAGGGCTTGCGCGCCGAGGGCCAGGCGGACCAGACCAAGGGCCACCTGAAGGAAGCGGTGGAGAAGGTCAAGGACGCCTTCAAGTAAACCTGAAGACGGTTGTGTCCCCCGTACGCACGTGCGGGGGACACAACCGTTTTGAAGGCAGGTGCAGCAGCACTGAGTCGGGGAACGACTCAGCCGACGTACTTCGCGCGTTGCGCGATCACTCCGCGCCGACCGCGCGCAGTGTGGCGAGTACCAGGGCCCTGGTGACGGTGAGGACCTCGCTCATGCGGACCTGTTCCTGCGGACCGTGCGCGAGCCTGACGTCGCCAGGGCCGTATTGCAGGGTGGGGATGCCCGCACCGGAGTACAGCCGCAGATCGCTGCCGTAGGGCGCACCTCGTTGGACCGCCGACGCTCCACCGGTGACATCGGCGTGTGCGGCACCGACCAACGCCGCCAGCGGATGCCCTGCCGTCAACCGTCCACTTGCGAACTGACCACCGGGCCACGTCACGACCGCCGGACGCGAGCGCAGCCAGGGATCCGCCGAGCACGCCTCGGCGACGCACATCTCCAGTTCGGCACGAGCCTGTGCGGGGTCCTCGCCCAGCTGAACGCCCAGTCGTCCCTCGGCCACGAGGACGTCCGGCACGCTGCTGGCCCAGTCGCCGGCCCGGAGGACGCCGACCGACAACGGGTACGGAACCAGGTACTCGGACATCAACGGATCGGCGTTGTCGTTTCGGCGAGCTTCCAGACGTGCGAGCGCGTGGTGGATGGGCAGGTAGGCGTCGATGGCGCTCACCCCGGCATACCGGGTGCTGCCGTGGGTCGCCTGTCCGGGCACCTCGATGCGGAACGTGAGAGCGCCGGCGTTGGCGACCATGAGCGCGCCACCGGTCGGTTCGGTGATGATGCAGGCGTCGCCGGTGTGGCCTCGCTGGAGGGTGCCGAACGCTCCCAGCCCGCCGTCCTCCTCGCTGACGACGAAATGCGCGGACACCCGGCCCCGCAGCGTCACGTCCGCCGCCCGGATCGCGGCCAGTGCGCCGAGGATGGCGACCACGCCGGCCTTCATGTCGCACGCTCCTCTGCCGTGCACCACGTCACCGGTGACGCGTGGCTTGAAGGGATCTCCCTCCCAGCGGGCGAGGTCTCCCGGTGGCACGACGTCGACATGCCCTTGCAGGATCAGCGACGGACCGTCGCCTCGCGTCCGGGTGCCGCCGACGAGGCCCCAGGCCTCGGTGCGCGGAGCCTCCCCGCCGGGGAAAGCGGACTGCGCCCGCAGATCCGGCAGGTCCATCGACCACAGGTCGACGTCCAGGTCGAGGAGTTCGAGCTGACCGGCGAGGACGTGCTGGAGCTCGGACTCGGCGTCGCTGCCCGTCACGCTCGGCACAGCCAGCAAGTCCAGCAGCAGTCTTGCCATGGCCGGCTCGTCCACCGCGGTCAGCGCGGCGGCCTCGACATCACTCACGTTCTCAGTCGTCACGAGCGGCGACACTAAGCTCGCGGCCGCACCACAAACAATCAACAAATTTGGCGTTCTACTGCTGAAAAGTTGCATAGTTCGGCATCGAATGCCAGATTTTGCGCTGCCGCGAAGGGGTCGTTCATGGACAGCATCGACGAGGCGATCATCCGGTGTGTCGTGCGCAACGCCCGCGCCACGTACTCCGAGATCGGCAGGGAGGCCGGGTTGTCTGCCTCCGCCGCCAAACGACGGCTCGACCGCCTCGTCAAGTCGGGTGCGATCCGCGGCTTCACCGCGCTGGTCGACCCCCAGTCCCTGGCCTGGCACACGGAGGCCTACGTCGAGGTGTACTGCACGGGCAACCCCACCCCGGCCGACCTGCTCACCGCGCTGGAGGACATCCCGGAGGTCGTCGAAGCATGCACCGTCTCCGGCGCCGCTGACGCTCTGCTCTACATGCTCGCCAAGGACATACCGCACCTCGAACAGGCGATCCAACGGGTGCGCGCGACCAAGCCGATCGACCGGACCGAGAGCACGATCGTGCTCTCCCGCCTCCTGAACCGGCCGCGGCTGCACTGAACGGGCAGTGGCAAGCCGCGGACCGCCAGAGTTGTCGCCCCGTCCGACAGCTCGACAAGACGGGCGTCAGGCGCTTCCTGCTCGAGGCGTACCGGCTGCCCGCGGCCTCGGCCCGCACGGCATCCGCTACTTCCGTGGTTGAGACGGACATCCTGCTTCACGACCGCACGGGCTCGCGGCTGACCTCGGGCAGTTCGACGCGGTCGGCCGCACCCTTCAGCAGCGCGCAGCAGCCCGCCGCGAGCGTGGCCAGCACGGCGATGGTGACCGCCATCGGCAGTGCGGAGTGGCCCTCCCCCGCGCTCACCACCGGCGAGACGACCGCGGCGAGTCCGAACTGCGCGGCGCCGAGCACGGCCGAGCCGGTGCCCGCGGCGTGCGGGACGGCGTCGAGGGCGAGTGCGGTGGCCGGGCCGAGGACGAAGCCCAGGGAGGCGACCGCGAAGAAGATCGGTGCGGACAACCAGATCGCGCTGACCGGCAGGAGCGCGAGGACGAGCAACGCCACGGCGGCGGTGAAGAGCCAGGTGACGCCCGCGACGAGGATCCGGCGCGGGTTGCCGGAGCGCAGCAGCCGCGAGGCGACCGCACTGCTCACGATCAGGCCGAGCGCGTTCAGGCCGAACAGCAGGCCGTAGCTGACGGCGCTCATCCCGATCACGACCTGGTACAGGAACGGCGAGGCCGAGATGTAGGCCATCAGCACGGCGAAGGAGAAGACGAACGTGGCCGTCGCGGTCAGGTAGGCCCGGCGGCCGAGGCTGCGGAACCCGCCGCCCCGTGCGGAGCCGCGTCGTGACGGCGGGTGGCTTTCGCGCACGACCACCACAGAGCCGACCAGCATCGCGACCGCGAGGCCCGCCAGGACGAACAGCACGCCGCGCCACCCGATCCCGCCGATGAGCAGGCTGCCCAGCAACGGCGCGACCACAGGCGCCACCCCGCTGACGATCATCATGAGGCTGAACGCGCGTGCCGCGGTGCGACCGGTGGCGAGGTCTGCGATGACCGCGCGGCCGATGACCATGCCGGCGGCGGCACTGAGGCCCTGGAAGAGCCTTCCCGCCAACAGGACCTCGATCGTCGGTGCGGTGGCGACGAGCAGGCTGGCGGCCACGAACACCGCCGAGCCGGCCAGCAGCGGGCCGCGCCGGCCCCACCGGTCGGAGATCGGGCCGAACACCAGCTGACCGGCGGCCAGGCCGAGCAGGAACATCGTGAGGGTGAGCTGGATGGTGGTGTCGGTGGTGGTCAGGTCGGCGGCCATGCGCGGGAACGCGGGCAGGTAGAGGTCGATGCCGAACGGCGCGACGCTGGCCAGCAGGGCGAGCACGAGCAGGAGCGGCGTGGGGACCGCACTGCGTGACGGGGTGTCCACGCAATCTCCTATCAAAAGATACCTATCAAGTGATAGCGAAGTTATCATGAGTGCGTGGACCAGAACCAGAAGGCGCGGTTGTTCGAGCTCGCCGACCTGATCGCGGCGGTCGGACGGCAGATCCACGCCTCCAAGGAGGTGCTGCACCGCGACCCGCTGACGTCGGTGGAGATCTCGGCGATGCGGTTCATCGACCGCAACCCCGGCACGTCGGCCCGCGTGGCGGCCGAAGCCACCCAGCAGATCTCCAGCAACTTCAGCCGGGCGTTGCGCAGTCTGGAGAACAAGGGCCTGGTGCACCGCGAGGCGGACGCCGAGGACGCCCGGCGCGTCCGCCTCTACCCCACCGCCCGCGCCCAGGACAACCTGCGGCGGCTGAGCGAGCTGTGGAGCGACCTGCTCGACGGCGCGGTGTCCGATGAGGACGAGGTCGAGTCGATGATCTCGGCCCTGCGTCGCATCGAGGCGAAGCTCGCGGAGAAGGCCCGCGCGCGGCTGCCACGGTCCGATTAGGACCGTCCGTCACATCATGGCGCCACAGATCTCGTCGTCACTCAAAGGCGAGCCCACGGCTCACGCCGCGGCGGCTGCCTGGCCGACCGGGAACCGCACGCCGGTGAGATCTTCCGAGACGGCCCAGAGGCGTTGCTGCACGGTCAGGTCGTAGGAGTCGGGGCTGGAGGTGACCAGCCTCGGGTGGCCGCGCCGCTCGGCCAGGCCGTCGGGGCCGTAGTACTGGCCGCCGAGGACGGCCGGGTCGGTGGCGGCGCGCAGGGTGGGGAGTGCGCCCGCCGAGGCGGGCTGGGTCATCACCGGGGCGAGCAGGGTGATCAACCGGCGGGCGGCCGCGGGGGTGTTGCGCGCCAGTTCGGTGTTGGAGATGCCGGGGTGTGCGGCCACCGCGGTGGTGGTGCCGTGTGCGGCGAGACGGCGCTGCAGCTCGTAGGTGAACATCAGGTTGGCGAGCTTGGACTGGCCGTAGGCGGCGGATCGGCTGTAGGAGTGCTCCCACTGCAGGTCGTCGAAGTGGATGGCGGCGTTGATGCGGTGGCCGGTGCTGCTGACGGTGACCACCCTGGAGCCGGGCACGGGCAGCAGGTGGTCGAGCAGCAGGCCGGTGAGTGCGAAGTGGCCCAGGTGGTTGGTGCCGAACTGCATTTCGAAGCCGTCGCGGGTGGTCTGCTTGGGGGTGTACATCACGCCGGCGTTGTTGATCAGCAGGTCGATCCGCGGGTGGGTGGCGCGCAGGTCGGCGGCGGCGGCGCGCACCGATTCCAGTGAGGTCAGGTCGAGCTCCTGCACGGAGACGTCGCCGTTGATCCTGGCGGCGGCCTGTTCGCCCTTGGCGGTGTCGCGCACGGCCAGCACGACCGCTGCCCCGCGTTCGGCGAGCCGCCGGGCGGTCTCGAAGCCCAGTCCGGTGTTGGCGCCGGTGATCACGGCGACGCGGCCGTCCTGGCTCGGGATCTGCTGCTCGGTCCACTTCGTCATTGCAGTCTCCTTTATGTACCGCCGGTAACTTACAGCGAGAACGCTAATGTACCGCCGGTACCGTGTCAAGGTACTGGCGGTACCTAAGTTAGGGTGGTGTCATGACGTTCCAGCGGGCGCGCACGGAAGAGCAGCGTGAGGTCCGGCGCCGGGCGATCCTGGAGACGACCTCGGCGATGCTCGAGGAGATGCCGGTCGCCGAGGTGAGCCTGAACGAGCTGAGCCGGCGGGTGGGTCTGGCCAAGACGGCGGTGCTGCGCTACTTCGAGTCGCGCGAGGCGGTGCTGCTCGACCTGATGGACGAGCGGACGGCGACCTGGCTGGCCGAGCTGGAGCAGGAGCTTGCTCGCGGTGTCGACGAAGAGCGAACCGCGGTGGAACGGGCCGAGCAGGTCGCCGACGTGCTCAGTCGGTCGCTCGCCAAGCAGACGGCGCTGTGTGACCTCTATGGCGCGCAGGGTGGGGTGCTGGAGCACAACGTCTCGGTGGAAGTGGTCCGCAGGCACAAGAAGGCGTCGCTGAGCAACCTCGCGGTGATGGCCGGTCTCGTGCGGCGGTATCTGCCGGAGGTCGGCGAGCGCGCGGAGCACTTCTGCCTGACCGTCTTGCTGGTGGCCGGCGCGTTGTCCGGTTACACCTCGCCGCCGCCGAGTCTGCTGGCGGTGTACGAGTCCGAGCCGGAACTGGCGGTGCACCGCATCGAACTGGAGGCGGCCCTGCGGCTCGGGATCATCACCTGGCTCGTGGGCGTGCTGCCACGTTCCTGAGACCGGAGCGAGTCGGCTTCACCCCGAGTCGCACAGCCTGGCAGCGAGCTCTTCCGCTGCTGTCCGCGGATCCGTCTCCCAGCCCTTCGCGTACGCGGCGGCGAACTCCGCGTCCTGACGGGTGAGTTCACGGATCTGCGGGTCGGTGGTGTCGTGCGCACCGCGCAGGCGGGCCGCGAGTCCGAGCAGGACGGCGGAGTCGTGCGGCTGGCCTTTCCCTGCGGCGAGTGCGGCCGCGGTCACCGCCACCGAGGCCAGGTTCGGCATCTCGCGGGTCGCCAGCGCGGTCGTGTAGGCCTGCCGCAGCGCGGTATCGGCGCCGGACAGGTCGCCTTGTGCCACGCGGAGAGCGGCCCGTGTGCTGCTGACCAGGGTCCGGGCGTGGTCCGCGGGGGCGATGGTGTCGTCGCGCAACCGTCGTTCGGCGTCGTCGAGCAGGTCGGCGGCCCGGTCGAGGTCGCCGAGCCGCAGCCGCACGTCGGCTTCTCGGACGTCGACGAGGAACCGCATGTCCACAGAGGACGAGTGCAGCGCCCGGTCACGGGCGAGGTGGAGCACCGCGAGCGCCTGGCCGGTGTCGCCGCGCCGCAGGTGCAGGTCGATCCACCGCAGGTCCTGGTGGAGCTGGTCGCCGGGGCTCAGCACCCCGAACTGGCCGGCCAGGGTCCGCGCCTCCGCCAGGTCGGCCAGCGCCCCGTCCAGGTCGTCGTACCGGCGGAGCTGGGCGCGCATCGGCAGCGTGGCGGCTTGGCCCCAGCGGTCACCGGTCTGGCGGAAGCAGGCGAGGGACGCCTCCACGTGGACCCTCATCCGGTCGGGCTCGCCCGCGTTCTCGGCGATCTCACCGAGGAACATGTGGGCCAGTCCGGACAGCCACACGTCCTCACCGTCGGCGAGACCCTGGAAGCTCGCCGGCGCGGCTTCGTCGTCGAGCAGTGCCAGCAGGATCGGCCCGCGCACGCGGTGGTGGCCGGGCAACCGGTGGTGACCGAGCAGGCGGTGGGCCAGCTCGCGCATCTCGTTGCGGTCGTGCGCGGCCTGCTCGGTGGTGATGCCGAGGACCACGTTCGCTCGGTTGAGCAGGTGGACGGCTCGGGCACAGTCCCACTCCGGGCTCGGCTGCCCGCCGGGCACCGCCAGCGCCTCGGCCAGCCACCGTGCACCGTCCGGGTGACCGCCGGACATCTGCCAGTACCAGGTCATGTTCAGGGCGAGTGCGATCGCGCCACGGGAGTCGTGGGCGGCGCACAGGTGGCTCAGTGCGGCGACGATGTTGTCGTACTCGGCGCTGATGACCTCCATGGCCGTCAGCTGGTCAGGTCCGCGCAGCTGCGGGTCGTGGCGCGCCATCAGGCCGGTGAAGTAGGAGGCGGCCAGATCGCGGGTCGTGGCCATGTCACCGATGCCGGTCAGCTGTCCGATGCCGTACTCGCGGATGGTCTCCAGCATGCGGTAGCGGCCGGTGCCCGGTGCGCACTGGAGCAGCGACCGGTCGACGAGGGCGTCGAGCAGCGGGGGAACCTCGGCGGCCGGCACGGTGGTGCCAGCGCACAGTGCGGCGGCGGAGGCGGGCGTGACGCCGCCGGGGCAGGTGGCGATCCGTTGCGCGACAACGCGTTCGTGTTCGCCGAGCAGGTCCCAGCTCCAGGCGATCACCGCACGCAGGGTGCGGTGCCGGGGTGGTGCGGTGCGGCTGCCGGTGGCGAGCACCCGGAACCGGTCGGAGAGCCCTTCGGCCACATCGGACAGTGACAGCGTCCGCAACCGGGCCGCGGCCAGCTCGAGGGCCAGCGGCATGCCGTCCAGGCCACGCGTGACGGATTTGATCAGCGGCAGCGTTGAAGGGTCGACCTCGAAACCGGGTCGCACCGCGGCGGCGCGTTCCACGAACAAGCGGACCGAGGCCGCCCGCCGCGCCTGCTCGACGCCGTCGCCGGGTTCGGGCAGGGCGAGTGGGCCCAGCGGTACGAGGGCTTCGCCGTGCACCGCGAGGTGTTCGCGGCTGGTGGCCAGCACCCGCAGCTCAGGGCAACGGGACAGCAGCTCGGCGGTGAAATGGGCGACGGCGTCGATCAGGTGCTCGCAGTTGTCGACCAGCAGCAGGCACCGCTTGCCGCCGAGCTCGCCCGCGAGGACGTCCAGTTCGTCGCCGTCGATCCGCTTGCGGGCGTCGAGCACCGCGGCGCCACGGAGCCCGATCGCGGCGAGCACTGCCGCGGCGACCTTGGTGGGATCGGTGACCGGCGCGAGGTCGACGAGCCAGGCGCCGTCGCGGTGGTCGTCGCGGTGCCGGCGGGCGGCCTCCAGGGCCAGCCTGGTCTTGCCGGCACCGCCAGGACCGAGCACGGTGACCAGCCGATTGGTGGCCAGCAGCGACTTGACGCGGGCGAGCTCGTCGGCGCGGCCGACGAAGCTGGTCAGCGGTGCCGGCAGGTGAGACGGCCGGGGCGCCCGCGGCACGTCGGCTGCGGGCGCCGAGGTTCCCGCGTCGGGGCGCAGCAGGCGCAGGTGGCGTTCCCGCAAGGCGGTTCCCGGATCGGCGCCCAGCACGTCGGCCAGTGCGACGCGGACGCGTTCGTAGACGGTGAGTGCCTCGGCCTGACGCCCCGCAGCGGCGAGTGCGTCCATCAGCACCGCGGCGGCCCGCTCGTGGACCGGGTGGTCGGCCAGCAACCTGGTCAGCCGCACGGCGGCCGCTTCGGTCTGGCCCAGTGCCAACTCGGCCTCCGCGAGGTCGGTGACCGCCTCGATCGACACGTGTGCCAGCCGGGTGGCGACCGCGGGGGCCACCGCGGCGATGGCCGCGGGTTCGGCGCCGGGGTGGTCGCCCCACAGCGCCACCGCGTCGGCGAGGTCGGACCTCGCAGCCTCCGGGTCACCTGCGCGCAGGCGTTCCCGACCGGCAGCGCTGAGCCGTTCGAAGCGCAGCGCGTCCACCTCGGCGTCCACCGCCAGCCGGTATCCGCCCGGGACCTGGACGACGACGTCAGCTGTTGCATCGGCAGGGCTGACCGCCCGGCGCAGCCGGGTGACGAGCGACTGCAGGGCGGAGGCAGGTCCGGCAGGCGGGTCGTCGCCCCAGATCGCGTCGACCAGCACACCCGGCTCGACCGGGCGGCCCGCCGCGAGTGCCAGCCGCACGAGCAGGCCCTGCAGCCGCGCGCCCGCGACGGGCAGGACGTTCTCACCGCGGGACACCTCGAAGGGGCCGAGCAGTGAGACGCGGAGCTGTGCACCTCCGTCCATCCACTGATCATCGCGCACGGATCGGTGACCCGACGCCTCGATCCCGGTGTGCGCCCGGTGACAGCGCCATGTGCGCCCCGTGCGAGCGTTCCTCCGCACGCTTGCGGCATGACTGAGAACGAAGAAGCCGGCTGGGTCCGGACCTGGGGCACGTCGCCGCAGGTGACCGACGCGGTGTTCACCGATGTGACGCTGCGGCAGGAGCTCCGCATCAGCGGTGGCGGGCGGCGGGTGCGCGTCCGCTTGAGCAACGAGCACGGGACCGCCCCCGTCACCATCGGCGCGGCGAGGCTGGGACTCGCGACGCCCGGCGGTGGTGTGCAGCCGGGAAGTGACCGGGTGCTGAGCTTCGCGGGCCGACCGACGACGACCGTCCCGGCCGGCGCGCCGATCCTCAGCGACCCGGTGGACCTGCGGCTCGACGCCCTCAGCCGGTTGTCGACCAGCCTGTACCTGCCGGGCCGGGTGGAGGCCTGCACCGGCCACGACATGCCGCTGGACGTGGGCTGGGCGATCCCGGGTGACGCCGTGACCGCCACCGTCCTGCCCCCGACCGCCGAACCCCTGGAGGTGCGTGCCCTGATCTCCGCGGTCGAGGTGATGCCCAGCGGCCCCGCCGAGGTCGTCGTGGCGCTGGGCGACTCGCGCGTCGACGGGGCCGGTTCCACGGTGGGAGCCGCCCGCAGCTGGCCGGACCGGCTGGCCGAGCGCGGTGTCCACGTCTCCAACCAGGGAATCAGCGGCAACCGCCTGCTCAACGACGGGATGGGCCCCTCGGGGCTGGCCCGGTTCGACCGCGACGTGCTGGCCACGCCGGGTCTCGGATCCGTCGTGGTGTCGATCGGCGGCAACGACCTCGCGATCTCCTGCGCCCCGCGGGAGGGCGGACCGCTCGACGACTTCCTCGCGATGTTCCCCGGCGACCCGGTGACCGCGGACGACGTCATCGCGGGCTACCAGCAGCTGATCGCCCGCGCACACGACCACGGGGTGAAGATCTACGGCGCGACGCTGGCGCCGTACGAGGGTGATGACATCTTCAGCCCGGCTGGCGACGCCGCGCGTCAGGCGGTCAACCACTGGATCCGCACGAGCGGCGCCTTCGACGCGGTCCTCGACTTCGACGCCGTCTGGCGGGACCCGGACCGGCCGAGCCGGATGCGGGAGGACCTGCACGCGGGCGATCACCTGCACGGCAACGACGCCGGCTACCAGGCCCTGGCCGACTCCGTCGACCTGTCGCTCTTCGGCTGAGGAGGACCTCCACCATGCATGACGTTGTGATCGTGGGCGGCGGCCCGGTCGGGTTGTTCCTGGCCTGCGAGCTCGGCCTCGCCGGGTGCGACGTGCTGGTCCTCGAACGGGAACCGGACCCGCGCACGGCCTGGAAAGCACTTCCGCTCGGGATGCGCGGTCTGAACGCGGGGTCGGTGGAGGCGTTCTACCGGCGGGGCATGCTGTCCGCCCTGGGTGTCGCCGACGATCCGCACACCTCTCCGCGCAACCTGAGCCACTTCGCCGGAATGTCGCTCGATCCGGCGAACGTCGACATCGCGACGTTGCCCAGTCCGGCACTGGAAGGGGTGATGACGACTCTCGAGGCGGTCGAGCAGGTCCTGTCCGACCGGGCGGCCGAACTCGGCGTGCGGGTCGAACGCGGCGTGGTGGTCGACGCCGTCGTGCAGGACGAGGAGGGCGTGGAAGCGAGGTCGGGCGGGCGGGTGTTCCCGGCTCGGTGGCTGGTCGGCTGCGACGGGGGCCGCAGCGCGGTGCGCGGCTTGGCGGGCTTCGAGTTCGTCGGTACCGGGCCACAGCTGACCGGCTACACCGCGTTCGCCACGATCGCCGACCCGGAGAAGCTGAGCGCCGGTTTCACCCTCACGCCGCGCGGGATGTACCTGCGGACGCCGGTGGAGGGGCACATCGGCCTCATGGACTTCGACGGCGGTGCGTTCGACCGCTCGCGGCCACCGACCCGCGACCACCTGCAGGACGTGCTGCGCCGCATCTCCGGCACCGACGTGACGCTGGACGAGGTCCACCTGGCCGCGAGTTTCACCGACCGCGCGATGCAGACGACGACCTACCGGCGCGGCCGGGTGCTGCTCGCGGGCGACGCCGCGCACATCCACTCCCCGCTCGGCGGACAGGGTCTCAACCTCGGCATCGGTGACGCGCTGAACCTGGGGTGGAAGCTGGCCGCGACCGTGCACGGGCACGCGTCCGACGGCCTTCTCGACACCTACACCGGCGAACGCCACCCGGTCGGGGCCCGTGTGCTCGACTGGTCACGTGCCCAGGTGGCGGTCATGCGACCGGGCGAGAACGCGGCGGCACTCCAAGACATGATCCGTGCCCTGCTGGCGACCAGGGACGGTACGACCTACGTGTTCGAGCAGGTGTCGGGCTTGTCGAACCGGTACGACCTGGGCAGTGAGCACCCGCTGGTCGGCCGCAACGCCCCGGATTTCTGCCTTGAGAACGGCACCCGCCTGGGCGAACTGCTGCAGGACGGGCGCGGCGTCCTGCTCGACTTCAGCGGCGATCTCGGCCATGTCGCGCGCCGCCGGCCGAGCCGGGTCCGCCATGCGGCCGGACCTGCTCGCGACGACCTCGGACTGGACGGCGTCCTGGTTCGACCGGACGGCGTCGTGGCCTGGGCCGGTGGACGAGATGAGCTCGATCAGGCTGTCAGCAGGTGGTTCGGTGAGGCCGAAAATCTGCGCCACTAGGGCTTCGCGGGCGTGCGGCGTCTGCACTGCGACAGCAGCACTCCTGCGAGCAGGGACAGCAAGGCGAAGAACAGGACCGGGAGCCGGTAGCCGCCGGCTTCGTGGCGCAGCAGGCCGAGGACGATCGCGCCGCACGACGCGCCGATCCCGGTCCACAGGTAGATCGTTCCGGCGATCCGCTCGATGTCGCGCAGCCCGAACGCCTCCGGGGTCAGCAGCAGCACCACCAGGGAGCTGTTGCCGACCGCGATTCCGAGCAGGGCCGAGCCGAGGAACAGCACCGGCATGGTGCCGCCTTGGGCGAGCAGGACGAACCCGGCCGTTTGGAGCGCGCAGGTCACCCCAGCGAGGTACACAGTGGACAGTGAGCGCAACAGCAGTTCCGCTGCCACCCGGCCGATCCCGGCGAAGGCGGCCACCACGGCGCCGGGCATCGCCGGAGTGCCGATGTCGGAGTCCTGCCAGATGAACAGGACGTGGTAGACGCCCGCGAGCTGGGTCAGGGTGAGCAGGGTGCTGCCGAGGAGCAGTGCCCAGAACCCGGCGGTGCGGGCCGCCTGCCGCAGGGTGACGCCGTCGTCCGCCGGCGGTGCCTCGGTCACACTCGGGTGAGGGGGCAGGCGCAGGAAGAGCAGGGCGTTGAGCGCGACCAGCAGGGTGAAGCCGAGCACGAGGAGCACGGCGGCCCCGGCCAGGCCGCCCGCGGTGAGGCCCCAGCTCACGATCGGTGCCCAGATCATCCCGCCCGCGCTCGACCCGATGAACGCGACGGAGAGCACCCGGTCCCTGTTGTGCGCGGTCTTGATGACGAACGTGCTCACGACGAGGGTGCCGCAACCGGCGATCGCGATGCCCAGCAACGACATCGTCAGGTAGAGCTGCCATGCGTTGCGGGTCGAGGCGAGCAGGACCGCCGCCACCGCGCACGCGAGGGCGCCGCCGGCCGCCACGTGCCGTGCGGGCATCCGGCGGCACAGGACGACCACGACGGCTGCGGCGAGTGCGTTGACCAGGCACTGCAGGCTGGCGGCGAGGTCGAGCCGGGTGGTCGGGATCGAGCGGGCCTCGATGATCGCCTTGAGCAGGACGGGCTGACCGTAGGAGAGGATGCCCATGCTCGTTCCGAGCAGGACCGCGGTGGCGGCCGCGAGCCGGCGGTCCGACCTGGTCCACGTCGGCTGCTGTGCGGTGTGCACCTCAGTGCCGCCCGAGGACGGCGTTGACGATCTGGTCGGAGGCGTCGGCGGCGGTGGTGTCGCCGAAGTTGTCGATGACCAGGTCGGCCTCGCCGGGGAACTGCGCTGGTTCGTCCACGCCGACCACGTTGCGCAGCGCGGTTTGGCCGGCACTCCCCCGGTCGTAGAAGGCTGCTCGGCCGGGGCGGTCCTTCAAGACCGCCAGTGGCACGCGCAGCCAGATTTCGAGGTAGTGCTCGATGTTCTCCCGGTTCCAGCGGTGCACGTCGTGGAACAGGGAGATGGTGGCGCACAGGACGAGGTGTCCCTGGTCCGCCAGCTCGTGCGCGAGCCGCGAGTAGAACTCGGCGACCTTGCGCCGTTCGGTTTCGGTGTAGCCGGGTGTGGTCGGCATGATCCGGCGCATCCGGTCACCGTCCAGCACCACCGGGCGACGGCCCGCCTCAATCAGCCTGCTGCTGACGATCGACGTCACCGTGCTCTTGCCCGTCCCGGACAGACCGGTGATCCACACGACTCCGGATTCCACTGCGGTCACTCGCCTTCCTGCTCGGCGTCCAGGCTGTCGAGCACGCGCAGACCGGGCTCCACGTCGGACGGACTGTCGAACTCCCACCACGGGCCGTCGTTCGGCACGCCGGCAACGCGCAGGCCGGTGCGGATCAGGTGACCGAGCAGGCCGGTCATGTCGAGTGCCGCGATCTCCGCGCCGGCGGCTCGCGCATTCCGCAGCACTGCCCAGGACGGTGGGGTGAGGCGCAACAAGCCCATGTACTGCCCGCGCACGTCTGCGAGGCTGCGCGGTCTCGTCCCGATGTCGGTCACCCATCCGTCGGCGTCGATCTTGAAGGTCTCGGCGTCGCTCAACGGGTCGTCGAACCGTTGCCGCCACACGGTTTCCCATTCGGTGTCGTAGGCGACAGCGACCTCAGCCGCCGATCGCACGAGACTGCGGACGGTCGCCGCGGAGAAGACGATGTCGCCGTAGGAGACGATGACCGGCTCGTCGGTCAGCCAGTCGCCAGCGGCTGCGAGCGACTCGACCATCGTGCTGTCTGCCCACCGCGGGTTTTCGAACGTGTGCAAGCCGAGACCGGCGAACCGCGCGCCCTGCCAGCCGGTGACGACGCCGATCTCGTCGGCACCACCTGCGCGCAGTGCCGACACCTGGCGGTCGAGCAGTGTGCGGCCGTTGAGCTCGATCAGGCACTTGGGCCGGTCGTCGGTGTGGGGCCTCATCCGGGCCCCGTTGCCCGCAGCCAGGACGATGGCCTTCATCGGTTCTCCACCTGGAACAAGCGACGGACCATGAGCAGGTCTTGCGCGGCGTGCTCGGGTTCCCGTTCCGGATGCCACATGATTCCCTCGACACGAACGCTCTTGTGCCGCACCGCTTCGACGACGTCCCCGCACCACGCCGTCACTTCCAGCACAGACGGAAGCCGGTCGACCGCGAGGTCGTGGTAGCTGTTCACCACGCGCCTGCCCTCCCCGGAGGTGATGGTGTGGCGGGTGGAAACGTGTCCTGCCACCGGTCTCAGCCGTGCCCCCAGCGCGACGGCGATCAGCTGCATGCCTCGGCACACGCCGAGCACCGGCCGGTTCTCCCGGATCGCCAGCGCCAGCAGGGTCCGCTCGGTCAGGTCGCGTTCGGGGTGTTTCCCGCCCGCTTCCACGACATCGCCGCCGCCGGTGAAGAGGAACCCGTCGAGGCTCAGCTCCTCCGCCATCTGAACGGCTGCCGCGGCGATGTTCGGCAACGGCACGGCGACGACGTCACAGGCCGTCAGGAACTCGCACCAGCGGGCGTCGAGGGCCCAGCGGCGTTCACCGGTCGGTTCGTCGTCCACGCACCGCTGGGTGATCCCGATCCGCCGGCTCACGCGATCACCGTGACCAGGCCGCTGGCCGCGTCGAGCTCGAGCACGTTCGCCCGCGACCACTGGTCGAACAGCGCCGTGCCCGCGCCGATCACCGCCGGGATGCCCAGCTCCAGGGCCCGGATGGCCATGTGCGAGTTCGCGCCGCCGAACGCGGTCACCAGTCCGGCGATGCCGCGGGTGAACAGCCAGTCGTAGCCGGGGTCGGCGCTCGCGACCAGGACGATGGCGCCGTCCGGGGTGTCGCCGACGTCGACGAGGGCCACCCGTGCCGTCGCCCTGGCCCTGGTGACGAAGTTCGGGCGGATCTGCGGCAGGGCGAAGCTCCTGACGTCGGCGGGGCCGGTGACGAGCGGCGGCAGCACCACGGTCTGGCTGACGGCGTGGGCCGCCCGTCCCCGCGCCGCCACCTCGCGCAGCACCGGCAGGTCGTGGGCCGGGTCGCCGGTGAGGGTGGCGAGGGTGGTCACGTCGAGGTAGCTCATGTCGTCGACGCCGCACCCGGACCGCTCACCGAGGCGTCTCACCCCGGTCAGCACGTCACCGAGGACCGAGGTGAAGGCCAGCTTGCCGTGCTCACGTCCGCGGATCGCCGTGGTCATGAAGTCCATCAGCCGGGCGACGTCGAAGGTCAGGCCTTCGCGCACCAGCAGGGCCTCGACCTGCCGCCGCTGCTTGCCGCTCAGCTCGAACGGGCGACGCGTGGCGTGGTCACCGGGTGCCGGGCGGTTCTGCGCCGACCAGTCGAAGTAGCGCTCGGGCGTCTCGTCGTAGCGGGGCGAGAGGATGTCGTAGGTTCCTGGGCGCAGCTGGCCGTAGCGCTTGAGGAACACCGCCCGGTCGAGCACGGCGAAGTCCCGGCGCATCTCACTGGCGACCAGCCGGAGACCCCCGATGAAACGGGCCCGGTCCTCCGGGGACAGAACACCTTCGCGCACGAGGTCGTCGAGGAGGTCAGTGGCGATGAAGGCGGCTCTGGCCAAGGCGGCGAACGGGCTGGAGCCGTAGGCGGCGCAGACGTCCAGCCGGGCGACCAGCGCCGGACCACAGCAGCCGATGTCGTCGGCGCTGCACCCGGCCGCGTGCGTCTCGCCGTTGTCAGCCTCGTTCAACAGGCGCAGCCGGGCGATGTCCTGCTCCCACAGGTCGCCGCGCACCAGCTGGCCGGTGAACCGGCGCAGGAAGCCCGCCAGCCGGTCGCGTTCGCCGGCGCTGAACCCGGCCAGGGCTTCCAGGCGTTGCGCGGTCCTGAACGTGCCGGCGGACACGGCGATGTGCGACTCGACCTTGTCGTGCAGGTAGGGCTTGGCCACCAGCTGGTCCAGCCAGTGGCCGACGAGCCGGCCGGCGAGCTCGTCGGGCACCTCACGGGGCACGAACGAGGTGAAGCTGGCAGCCACGTCGACGTAGGGCAACCCGGAGAACTGGACCATCAGCCGCGTGCCGGTCAGGTCCCGGTAGCCGTACCGGGCTCTGGCGGCCGCCCAGACCTGGTCGGTGATGAGGTGGCGGTACAACGACACCGCGAGCGGCCGGGGCCGCAGCCCGATCATCTCGGCGGGGTTCCAGTCGGGCATCACGCCGTAGACCGCGCGGTGGCCGAGCACGCGGGAACGCGACCGGGTGGTCTCGGTGATCTGCCGGGCGGTGGCGGTCAACGTCGCGCGATGTTCCTCGGCGGCCACGGCGACCTTGGTCACCGTCAGCGGCCTGACCTGCAACAGGATCAGCTCGCCGAGGTCGGAGAACGCGAACTCGATGTCCAGGCGCCGCTGCTCGCCCAGCAGGTTGTGCAGTTCGGCGAGCAGCTCCCACACCGCGCCGACCTGCGGGTCGGGTGCCTCGGCCGGGTCCGCCCAGGCCGCCCCGTAGGAGATGTGCAGCTCCGCGCTGCCGCCGCCGGTCACCGCGTCGGTCCTGCCGGTCGCGCTCCAGTTGACGACCCGGTAGGGCGCGCCGCTGTTGGGGTCGCAGGAGAACGCCACCCCGCTGGCCCGGACGCGTTCGAGCAGCGGCTGGATCAGCACCTGGTCCTGCGCGTCGACCCGGCCGTAGGAGGCGAACACCTCGTCCACGGCCGCGGCGAGCTCGTCCTGGTTGCGCGCGGGCACCGACCGGAACCGGCCAGCGTTGGAGTCGGTCCCGGTGTCCTCGGTGGTCGCGCTGCTGCGCACCATCACGGGTCCGGCCGCCCACTCGTGGCGGCGCAGTCCGGCGAGCAGCCGGTCCGGCCTGTCCCGCCACTCCCGTGAGGTGAAGTGCACCAGCGGCAGGATCCGGGCCGTGGTCAGGAACGGCCGCAACCGGTCCAGCGTGTCCGCCTTGGTCCCGAGCCGGACCAGCGGTGCGGTCACCGCGGGGCGTCCTTGTCACCCCGGGAAAGCCGGGCCACCCACGCCTTGGTGGTGTAGGGGACGTCGATGAAGTCTCCGGCCTCGGCGCGCACGAGCTCGCGGATCTCGTCCACCAGGCCGGTGAACCCGTTGCCCGACTGCTGACCGACGGTCGAGTGCGAGGCCCACGCGTCGCACCAGGCCTGGCTCGGCAGCCGGAACACCTGGGTGCCGGACACCACGACCGGCGTCTCGAACAGGCCGCTCCGCACGATGACGTCGGTCTGGTCGGCGCGACGGACTCCATAGCTGTAAACGGGAATCCGGTCGTGGATCAGCTCCTCGATGCGCGCCTGCAACGGGTCGTCGAGCACGCGGTGGTTCCACAGGCACGCGAAGTACCCGCCGTCGCGCAGGATGCGTGCCGTCTCCGCGAGCGCCAAGGGGCGTTCGGTCAGGTTGAACGAGGAGCCGAAGGTCACCAACGCGTACGCCTCGGATGCCCGCCCCGACGCTTCGCCTCTGCCCTCGTACCAGCGCACGTGCGGGTACCCGTGGGTCCGCCGCTCACCCAGCTCGCGCATGGCGGGTGTCGGCTCCACCGCGTCGACGTGGAACCCGCGCTGCAGCAGGGGTTCGGTGAGGTGCCCGGAACCGGCTCCGATGTCGCAGACCGCATCTCCCCGGCGCACCTCGGCCACTCGCAGCAGAGCGTCCACAACGGACGGAACGTAGTCGGCCCGGTCCTGGTACGTGGTGGCGAACGGCGAGTAGTCGACCGCAGGGGGCAGGACGGAAGGCGGGCCGGTGAACTCGCTGACCATGCAGGTCCTCCTGTTCGGACGATCAACAGATCCGGTAGCCGAAACGCGCTGCCGTCTCGATCATGTGCGGCGCCCGGAACCGGTCCGACAACTCGTTGTCGCCGAACCACTCCCGCCACTCGTCGACCTGGCCGCGGCGCATGATCATGGCCGTGCTGCCGCCGGCGACCTTCTCCTCGTGCGCCCGCATTTTCTCGAAGCTGCTGCGCTCGACAGCCCGTTCGACGGCGGCGCGACCGGTGTCCAGGCCGAGCGTCTCCAGCAGCCGGGTCACCGCGGCCACGGGGCTGGTCTTCAGCTCCTCGAAGCGGACGACAGCCGAGCAGGACGTGCGCTGCGCCGCCTCGGCCCAGGCGCGGTAGAAGTCCACCCAGCCGTCGATGGTGACCGGAGGCTCCCCCACCGCGCCCTTGTCGTCCAGGAACTCCAGGAAGCTCACGTCGTCGATGGTGAGGTAGGACAGCAGGGTGTCGGCGAACCCCTGGAAGAACCGGTAGGACGAGTGCAGGGCGTCCCTCGGGTCTCGCACGAGGAGCACCACGGTTTGGGTGGCGATGTCGGGGAAGTGATCAGGTGGCAGGTGGTTCTTGAAGAACCTCCGGCCGCCAGACCCAGTGGTGTGGGCGATCCGGTCGCGATACCGCCGCAGCTCCTCGTCGCTGGGCCCGCGCAGTCGTCCGTCTTCCCCGATCTCGTCGAGGTACGGGTCGATGAACGTGTGCCCCAGTTCCACCAGGATGTTGCTCAGCAAGGCGGCACCGGAGCCCGAGTAGGCCGCGACGACGACGTCCTGGGCACCGAGCCGCGCGGCGTTGCGCACGTGCCGTTCGCGCATGGTCATGTCGCGTCGGCGGGGATGTCGAGGGCGGGGAGCAACGCGTCGGCCTCGTCGGCGAGCACGGTGTTCCTGACCGCGGCCAGGAAGTCCGAGGCGATGCCCTCGTCGCGGTAACCGGGCACCTTCGCGGCGAGCAGTTCGAGCAGCCCGCGCACGGGTGGGCTGAACCGTTCGACGCCGGTGATGGTGGCGGCCTGGTGACAGGCGGCCACGAGGACGGAGACGATGACGTTGACGTTGTCGATCAGGCGCAGGGACTTCCTGGCCGCGATGAGGCCCATGCTCACCACGTCCTGGTTCTGGCCGTTGGACGGGATCGACTTGATCGACGACGGCGCCGCCAGGTCCAGGTTCTCCGAGGCGATGCTGGTGGCCAGGTACTGCGAGCCCTGCAGCCCGGAGTAGAGGCCTTCCTGCCCGAGGGCGAGGAACGCGGGCAGGCTCTTGGTGAGGTGGGGGTCGAGCACCCGGTTGAGCTGCCGCTCGGCCAGCACGCCGATCTCGGTGAGCGCGATGTTCAGGAAGTCGGACGCCATGGCCACGTACTGGCCGTGGAAGTGGCCACCGTGGAAGACGGTCTCCGGGGTGTCGAAGATGAGGGGGTTGTCGTTGCAGGAGTTCAGTTCCTCTTCGACGAGCCGCCGGCAGTAGGCCATGGTGTCCAGCACGGGCCCGAGGATCTGCGGGACACAGCGCAGGGTGTAGGCGTTCTGCAGGTAGTCGTCGGCGGGCGCGACCTCGTCACCGCCGGCCTTCGCGCCGACCAGGGCCATGATCTCGGCGTGCTCGCGGGTCAGCCGGCTGCCGGTCAGCAGCCGCGTGATCGACGCGGCGACCTGGCTCTGCCCGCGGTGGTTCTTCAACGCGTGCCCGCGCTCGTCGAACGCCCCGGTGGACCCGCCCACCACCTGGATGAACGCCGCGGACGCCCACAGCGCCAACCGGAACAGCCGCCGCGCCCTGACCAGGGCCAGCGCGCTGACTCCGGTCATCGCCGAGGTGCCGTTGACCAGGGCCAGCCCGGACTTGTAGCTCAGCCGGACCGGCTCCAGCCCTTCCTCGGCGAGCACCTCCGCGGACCGGCGAACGGCGGCGCCCGTGCGCACGCGCCCGGCGGCGATGAGCGGCAGTGCGAGGTGTGCCAGCGGCGCCAGGTCTCCGCTGGCGCCGAGTGAACCCTGCTGCGGGACGAGCGGGTGGATGCCCCGGTTGAGCAGCTCGCCCATCAGGCGCAGCGCATCGGCGCCGATCCCGGAGTGTCCTTTGACCAGACAGTTGAGCCGCGTCACCTGCATGGCCCGCACTGCCTCGTCGGGGAACAGCTCACCACCGCCGGCGGCGTGCGACCGCAGCAGGTTCTCCTGCAGGTCCGTCTCGAAGTGGGGCGGGATGGTCATGAGGACCATCTCGCCGAAGCCCGTGGTGACGCCGTAGATGGGGTGCCCGGCGGCGCCCCACTTCTGCAGGCGTTCCCGGGTCAGCTCGACCTCGGCGAGCTGGTCCTCGTCGAGCTCCACGACGGCTTCCTGCCTGGCGACGAGGGCGACGTCGTCGATGGTCAGGCCCTCACCTCGAATGAGCACAAGAATCTCCTCGCCGTCTCTCGGGAGCCTGCTGAGGATTGCGGCAACGTGACTTCCGCCGGACAGTCCCACTTGCGCTTCGCCGGACCGCCTGCGCTTCACGGCGTCGAAAAAATCGATGCGGCGAGCGGGGTTTGCCTTGTCGCACTTGGTTCTTCAGTTCCGATGACGGTAGCAGCAGCGAACCGGGTCGCCACCCGTTCCGGGTCGCAATTGGTGTTTTTGATAATCGTCATCGCGGAGGGCGGTCACTTGCTGCACAGCGCGGTGGCGAACGTCGACATGACCGCGCCCGACGTTTCGGGCTTCACGGGGTAGGCGTTCACCGCGATGACGGCGGCGCGGCCGTCCGGGCCGACACCGGCCATCGACATGAAGCCGAAGGTCGATCCTTCGTGGCCCCAGTACTGGCCTCCGCAGGGAAGCGGCACGGTGAACAGGCCGAGGCCGTAGGACGCGTTCGCCACGCCGAGGTTCGGTGCGGGTACGGCGGTCTGCATCTCCTTGAGCTGCGCGGGCGGCAGGACGCGGCCGCCCAGCAGCGCGTCGTAGAAGGTCGCGATGTCCTTCGCCGTGGAGATCAGCCCGCCTGCCGCCCAGGCGAGGGTCGAGTCGTGGTCGCTGAAGTCGATCACGCCGCTCTTCCCGGGTACGTGACCGACAGCGTGCGGCTCAGGCAACTTGGTGTCGCCGCGTCCGGGGAGGTAGGTGTTGCTCAGGTTCAACGGGCGGACGACGCGCAGGTCGATCTGGCGGGAGAGGCGGTCGCCGGAGACCTTCTCGACCAGCATGCCGAGCACGATGTAGTTGGTGTTGGAGTAGGTCCACCCGGTGCCGGGGGCGAAGAGCGCGGGCTGCTGCACCGCCGTGGCGACCAGCTCGGCGGGATCGGCTCCCCGGTTGCGGAGGGTCTCCGGATCGATGCTCGCCAGCTTGCCCAGGTAGTTCGGGAGCCCGCTGGTGTGCTGCAGGAGGTGGCGGACGGTGATCTTCGTGCCGTCGTTGCCGTTGCCGGCGACCAGGCCCGGCAGGTACGTCTCGACCGGCGTGTCCAGGTCGACCTCGCCTTCCGCCACCAGGTGCAGGACCACGGTGGCCACAAAGGACTTGGTGATGCTGCCGGCCCGGATCCGGCCGTCGGAGATCATCGGTGTCTTGTCGGCGAGGTTCGAGACGCCGCTGGTCGAGGTGCGCACCTGGTCCTCGTCCCGGACGAGCGCCTCGGCACCGGGAACGCCGTTGGTGGAGGTGAGCTCGTCCAGTTCGGGTTGCACGACACCACCTGCCTGCGGCGGCGCCGGGGCGGTACCCGAACCACAGGACGACACCACCAGGGCCAGGCCGCAGGCGAGTGCGGCGAGCTTGCCGGTCACACCGGTCGTCACAAGATGTCCTTTCCGCGGATGAGCTGGTGGATGCAGACGGTAGGGAGCCGCGACGCGCTGATCGTCGCCCCGCGCTGTGATCACTTCTCCCCCTGCGGGGTGACTACCGGCAGCCGGCGCATCGGCAGAATGATCAGATGTTCAGCAGTGCGACGGCCCTGGCGACGACGGCGGCCCGGCGGGTGCTCCGCTCCGGGGACGATCAGCCGGTGGCGCGTTCGCTGGCCCGGCAGTCGTTGTTGGTGGCAGCCGCGTGCCTGGTGACCGACGTGGTGAGCTGGGTGACGCGCGGGCCTGGCGAGGGGCCGGCGAACCTGGTGCTGCTGGCCGGGATCGTCGTCGCCGACGCGGCGCTGGCGACGGCGCGGCTGTCCGGGTGGGTGGCGCTCGTCCACGCGGTCCTCGTCCCGGTGCTGGCCGTCGTCCTGCCCGGCCGGAGCGCGAGCACCGCCGGGCAGCTGGTCGCCGCGTACCGCGCCGGCGCCTGGTTGCGGGGCGGCTCCGCCACCGGGTCGCTGGTGGTCCTGGCGGCCGGTGTGCTGTCGTCGTTGTTGATCAGCGGTGTGACCGAGCCGGTGAACGTGCTGTCGCTGGTGGTCGCCAACGCGGTGCTGCCGTGGCTGGTCGGCCGCTACACCACCGGGCGCAAGGAGTACGTGGACGAGCTGCGCAACCAGCGGGAGGCCGCCGTGCGGGACGCGCAGGCCGAACTGGACCAGGCGCTGACACGGGAGCGCGAAGCGATCGCGATAGACCTGCACGACGTCATCGCGCATCACGTGAGCGCGATCGGTGTCCACGCCACGGCCGCGCGGCTGAACCTGGTGGACCACGACCGCGCGAACACCGGCCCGGTGCAGACCTCGCTCGCCGCGGTGGAGGGGTCCAGCCGAGCGGCGATGATCGACCTGCGGCGGCTGCTCTCGTTGTTGCACGAGGGAGAAGCGTCACCGGACCAGCCAGGTCTCGCGACGCTCCCGGACCTGTTCGACGGGGTGCGGGCCTCCGGGCTGCGGGTCAGCTTCGTCGTCTACGACGAGCCTCGTCCGGTACCGCGCGCCATCGACACGATGTTGTACCGGGTGGTGCAGGAGATGATGACCAACGCGTTGCGGCACGGCGACGGAGGGGTGGCACGGGTGGAACTGGAGTACAGCGGTGATCAGGTGTCGGTGACCGCACGCAACCGGATCCGGTCGAGCGACGAAGAACGCGCCCGGTGCCACGTCCCGGCAGGACACCAGGGTCTGGGCGTGGGTCTGGGCGGCATGCGCAAACGAGCGGAGGCACTCGGCGGCTCCATGTCGGCGGGACCGGTCGGGGACGGCCAGTACTGGGAGAGCACGGTGACGATGCCGACCGGAAGCGGATCATGACCCTGCGCATCCTGATCGCCGACGACCACGCGGTGTTCCGCTCCGGTCTGCGCGCGGTGCTCGACGCGCAGCCGGACATGGAGTGCGTCGCCGACGTCGGTGACGGGTACAGCGCGGTCGAAGCGACCCGGTCCCTGCGACCGGACGTGGCTGTCCTCGACGTGCGCATGCCCAAGCTGGACGGCCTCGCAGCGGCTCGCGAGCTCCTCTCCACCGGGGTCGCACCCCTCAAGATCGTGCTGCTGACCACGTTCGACACCGACGAGTACGTCCGGACGGCGCTCGCCTCGGGGATCAGCGCTTTCCTGTTGAAGAGCCTGCCGCCCGAAGAGCTGGTCACCGCGATCCGCGTCGCGGCCAGGGGCGACACCTACATCGACCCGACGATCACCCGCCGGCTCGCACCGAGGCTGGCGGAGACCCTGGCCGCGACCTCCCCGGCCCGGAAGGCGGCGCCCGGCCTGGAACGGCTCACCGCGCGCGAGCACGAGGTGTTCCTGTTGATGGCCGCGGGGTTCACGAACGCCGAGATCTGCGACCAGCTGTACGTCAGTGGTGAAACGATCAAAACGCACGTGTCGCGGGTGCTGTCCAAACTCGACCTGCGCGACCGCGTGCACGCCGTGCGCTTCGCTCACCACTACGGCCTCATCGAACCGCACAACACCTCTGGGTTGTGACGGCGGCCGCGGCGTCACAACCCGGGCAAGGCGGTCACACGATCAACAGCAGCTTGCCCGTCGTCGTGCGCGACTCGATGTCGGCGTGCGCCTGCGCCGCGTCGGCGAGCGGGTAGCGCCGGCCGATCCGCACCACCAGCTCGCCCGTCCGGACTTGCCCGAACAGCTCGCCCATGTGCGCCAGGAGTTCTTCGGTGGTGGTGATGTGGTCTTCGACCGCGGGATAGGTGATGCGGATGCTGCGCGGCAGGTCGCCCATCGACACGGTCGGCACCTCGCCGATCAACGGCCCGTAGTACACCAACGTGCCGTACCTGCGCAGCACCTTGATCGAGGCCTCGAACGTGGTCCCGCCCGCCCCGTCGAACACCGCGTGTACGCCCTCGCCGCCCGTGAGCTCGAGCACCGGCTCGACGAACGAGTCCCCTGTGGACACCAGCACGTGGTCCGCGCCCGCACCGGCGACGATCTCCACCTTCTCCGGCCGGGACACCAGACCGACCACCGTGGCGCCCCGCGCTTTGGCCAGCTGGGTCACCAGCAATCCCACTCCCCCGGCGGCCGCGTGCACGAGCACGACCTCTCCCGGTTGCACCGGGTGGGAGACGGTGGCGAAGTTGTGCGCTGACAAGCCTTGTACGAGCAGAGCGGTGGCCGTGTCGTCGTCGATGTCGTCGGGCACCGGAACCACGCGGCCTGCGGGAAGTGCGATCTGCTCGGCGTAGCTGCCCTGGGTCATGACGAGCCAGGCGACGCGATCGCCGGGGACGAAGCCCTGCACGTCCTCGCCCGTTTCCACGACGATGCCGACACCTTCCAGGCCCGGCACGTCCACCGCCGCGTTCTTGCGCATGGCGGTGTCGAAGAAGTTCACACCTGCCACGCGGACGTCGACCAGGACCTCGCCGCGACCCGGCCGAGGCGTGGGCCGGTCACGCAGCCGCAGCACGTCGGGCCCACCTGCTTGGTCAATCACGATTGCCTTCATGCGGGCCAAGCTAGGTACGGCAAAATGTACCTGCAAGTACAGTCTGGTGGGTGACCAGGGCAACGGCGAAAGCCACCACCGCGAAGGGCATCGCCACCCGCCGGCGCATCGTCGAGGCGGCCGCCGCGGAGATCCGGGAGCGCGGCACGCTCGCCACCACGCTCGACGACGTGTGCCGGCGCAGCGGTACCGGCAAGAGCCAGATGTTCCACTACTTCCCCGAGGGCCGGGAACAGCTCCTGCTGGCGGTCACCGAGCTCGAAGCCCAGCGCGTGTTCGACGACCAGGACCCGTACCTGAACCAGCTCGCGTCACGTGAGGCGTGGGAGCGGTGGCGTGACGCGATCGTCGAGACCTGCCGCGACCAGGGCCCGCACTGTCCTCTTGGCGTGCTGATCGCTGACGTGGGCCGGTACAGCCCTGCTGCCCAGGCGATCACGGCGCAGCTGATCCGGCGCTGGCAGAACGCCGTCCGGGCGGGCATCGAGGCCACCCAGGCGGCGGGCGAGGCCAGCTCTGCTCTTGACGCGGACCGGCTCGCGGCCGCTGTGGTCACCGCGATCCAGGGAGGTGTCAGCGTTCTGCTGTCCACGGGTTCTGCCGACCACCTGGAGATCACCCTGAACCTCTGCCTCGACCACCTGCTGTTCCGGCGCGATTGGGACTCCTGACGAAATTATGTCCAAGGAGGTTGGACACCCCGGGAATAACGGGCCGGGGTCCAGGGTGGTTCGGCCGAAGCCGTGGACGGCGACGAGTTGTGGGCGGTGCATTCACGCCGCGGCGTAAATGAATCGACAGCGCCCTCGGCACTCGGCAAGGTGGTTGTCCGTGACGAGCAGTGAACTGTGGACCCGTGCGACCGCCGATCGCTACGACGCCGAGGAGACCGAAGCGTTCTCGGCTGCCGTTCTCGGACCGGCTCTCGCTTTCCTCGCCGAGCTCGCCGGAGACGGCCGGGCACTGGAGTTCGCCATCGGAACCGGACGAGTGGGAATCCCGCTCCGGGAACGCGGCGTGCCGGTGGTGGGCATCGAACTGTCCGAGCACATGGCAGCGGTGCTGCGGCGCAAGATCGACGAGGACACGCTCCCGGTGGTCATCGGGGACATGGCCACCACCGTCGTTCCCGGTGAGTTCACCCTGGTCTACCTCGTCTACAACACCATCACAAACCTGCTCACCCAGGACGAGCAGGTCGAGTGCTTCCGCAACGCCGCGCGGCATCTGGAGCCGGGCGGCCGTTTCGTGATCGAGCTGGGTGTGCCGCCGCTGCGGTTCCTGCCGCCCGGCCAGGTCGCGGTGCCGTTCGACGTCTCCGAGCACCATCTCGGCTTCGACACCTTCGACTTGGTGGATCAGATTCTCGTTTCGCACCACTTCAGCCGCGACGGCGACGACGGCCGCTACCGCCGCGACAACTCCCGGCACCGGTACGCCTGGCCGGCAGAGCTCGACCTGATGGCACGGATCGCCGGCCTCGAGCTGGAACGTCGCGTCGCGGACTGGGACGAGGCTCCGTTCACCCAGGACTCCGCGAAGCACATCTCCGTGTGGCGCAAGCCAGTCTGAGATCAGGAGAGCACGAACAGGATGCCGCACAGCACTGTTCCGTCGTCCAGCCGCTTGCGCCCCGGATGGCCGGCACGACGCGGGCACCGGAAGCAGGGGCTCGATCCGTGCCCACCGTCAGGAGTACTTAATCCGCTGGAACAGCCGCGAGCACATCGATAGCGTTCGGCGAGTGATCTACGAAGACCCGCGGGCGTACCTGCTCGGCCTCGAAGGCATCGCCTTGTTGCGCGCGTTCACCGGAGAGCACGACCGCGACTTCGTGGAGGCGCGGATCGCGGAGATCCGCAGAGTGCTCGCCGACGAGGCGTTGGCGAACGCGGCTGTGGAGGTCGACCGGGTGGACTCGGTCACGGGCTATCGGCTGTGGTCGTCGACGTACGACCAGCCCAACGGGGCGTTCGACATCGACGAGCCCGTGGTCAAGGAGATCGTGAACGGGCTGCCGGTGGGTGTTGCCCTGGATGCCGCCTGTGGCACCGGCCGCTACGCCGAGTTCCTGGCCGGGCGCGGCCACCGGGTCATCGGCGTGGACGGCTCCCCCGACATGCTCGCGCGGGCGCGCGCCAAGGTGCCGCAGGGCGAGTTCCTGCTCGGCGACCTGCACCGGCTCCCGGTGGCCGACGCCGAGGTCGACCTGGTCGTCTGCGCCTTGGCACTGACCCACGTCCCGTCGCTCGAGCCGGTGATGGCGGAGTTCTCCCGGGTGCTGCGTCCGGGTGGGCACCTGGTGATCGCCGACATGCACCCCGAGCGGGTGGCGCAGGGCGCGGTCCCCACCGTGCGCGGCGCCGACGGCCGCCCGGGACGGCTCAGTGCCCACCACCACCGGATCGGGGACTACCTGCGAGCGGCACTGCCGGTGGGACTGCACGTGCGCCGCTGCGAGGAACCCCTGCTGCCCACCGCCACACGGCAGGAGCCCGCGGAGACGCTCGGGCCGTGGGAACTGTGGCCGTGGTGCCTGGCCGCCATGGTGCCCGAAGCGACACGAGCCGCCAACGCGGGTGCGCCCGCTCAGGTCATCTGGCACTTCCAGCTGGGTCATCAACCACCCGGCGCCGTTTCGGCCGGCGGCAACCAGGCCAGCGCTCACTGAGTCCGGTCACCGGCACTGACCGGAAGCGTTCGCCGCCTTGTCGGCCGACTTCGCGGCAGACCACAGCTGACATTTCTGCCGCACCGCGGTCGCGACTCCGCCGAGAAACGATTCGCCACCTCTACGAGCGGGAACCCGACGTGCACAGGGCGCAGGGTGTGGACGAACTCCCTCCGCGGCATGACGCAAGAGGAGGACCAGGTGACGAGCAGCGAGACGTTCTGCGACGCGGCACACGTCTGGGAGCTGGATCAGGACGTCGCCGATCTCGGCAGGGTGCGCCGGTGGACCGAGACGACGCTCGCGAACCTGCACCAGGACGAGCTCGTCGAGGTGATGCTGGTCGTCAACGAGCTCGTGTCGAACGTTTACGACCACGCGCGGTTCCCCGCGCGCGTGCGGTTGCGGCGGACGGCCAGTCCGTGCCTGGTGACGGTCGCGGTCGAGGACGCCGATCCGTCGTCGAAACCGGTGCTGCAGCCGGTTTCACCCACCTCGGTGCGCAGTCGTGGACTGGTGATCGTGGACCAGCTGAGCAAGCAGTGGGGCGTGGTCAAGCGTGCGATGGGGAAGTCGGTGTGGGCGATGATCCCGTGCCCGCTCACGCGCTGAGTTCCGGTCTCCCGTGCGAGGTGGAATGCCTGAATCCTGAGCACCGGCGGCCGTACGGGCCCTAAAGTGCTGGCATTTGGACACGTTGACACCCACCCAGGACTGGCTGGACGCCCACTGGTGGCGGATCGCGCTCGCGGCACTGGCGGTCCTGCAGCTGTGCTCGTGGGCCGCCAGCGTGGCGGTGCGCCGGCGTGCCACCGGTGACCGGCAGTCCCTGTTGACCTGGCTGCTCGCCGTCATCGGTCCGTGCCTGTTCGGGTGGCTCGCGCTGCGGTCCGGCTCGATTCCGCCGGTGCTGCACCTGATCGCCGTGTGGCTGGTGCCCGGCACGCTGGCGAGTCTGTCGTCGATCCGCGACCGGCGGCGTCGAGGGGTCCGGCAGGACCGGCGGGCACGCGCCATCGTCCGCAAGGTGGTCTGCGGCTCTGGCCAAGTCCCGCCGTTCGCGCTGTACCTCCGGTCGTTCGCCACCACCGGCCGGCTGTCCACACAGAAGCTGGACGGCGAGTCCCCTGGCCCGTACGTGGACGTGGAGTACCTCCTCAGCCGCGCGGTCGGCTCGTTGCCGATGGTCGCGGTGGGGCGGCTGGGTGAGGTCGAGGGAGCCGGGCGGGTGCCGGTCGCCGACCAGCACTGGCAGGCGGTGGTCGGCGCGCTCGTCGAGGCCGCGGAGCTCATCGTGGTGGTGCCGGCGGCCGCTCCCGGCACGGTGTGGGAGATGCAGCTGTTGCGCGAGCTCGGCAAGCTCGACCGCACGGTGTTCCTGATGCCGGAACAGGTGTCGGCACTGCCGGACTCCTCGGACGATGCCCGCCTGGACGCGGTGGGGTCCCCGCACTGGAGCCACGCGGAGGACCGGCACCGCAACCACCTCGCGGACTGGCACCACACGGTGGAGGTCACCGCGTGCATCGGGATCACGCTGCCGCCCTACCGCCACGACGGTGCGCTGTTCACCCTCGACGACAGGGCGGTGCCGCTGTCGATCCGCCCGCTGGGCCTGGCGAAACGCGCGGGCGGTTTCCGGTTGCTGCAGAAGGCCTTGGCCGAGCTGCGGGAACGCCGCGCCCCGGATCCCGCGCCCGTGGTGACCGGGCCGGTGGTGTTCCGCAGTGACCGGCGGCCGCGGCGCGGTCTGGTCGACCGGATGTCCACCAAGTCCGGCTGGCAGGTCCTGCTGGTGGTGTCGCTGCTGCTCCCCTCCGGCTGGTGGCTGCCGCTCACCGCTGTCGCGCTCATGCTCGTGCTGCGGGTCTGGCGGGTGCTCGGCACCCGGAAGAACGCCATGACCGTCGTCACCGTCGTGGACGAGGACGGACTGAGCTACACCGACCACCGCAAACCGGCCGGGACCGGGACAGCGCGGTGGACGTGGGACGAGCTGTCCGCGGTGGAGATCCGCTCGACCCCGGCACAGCCGCGGCTCACGCTCGTCCCCGCCGGTCGCCCGCTCGACCTCAGCGGCCTGCGCGAGCGGGCGTGGAACGGCGAGGTCTTCTCCACGGCCGGGCTCTACGCGCTGCGGATCGACGAACGCCGGCTGGCCGCCGCGCTGCGCCACTTCGCCGGCGGCAGGTACCGCGAGCCCGCACCGCCCGAGCCGGAGGCGGGCATCCCGCAACCGCCGCCGGCCGACCGGTTCCCGATCACCGAGCAGGTCCGCGAGTGGCCGGCACGGCACCGGTGGTTGCGGGAACGGCTGCTCGTCCGCGGCGCGCTCGCCCTGGTGTGGGCGTCGGCCGGCGCCGGGCTGCTGTGGTTCGCGCACGACCTGGTCTCCGGCGGCGGCACCGTCGCCGGCCTGGCCGGGGTGCTGACCGCCCTGGCGGGAGCGGCGGTGCTGCTGATCAAGGTGCCCGCCGCGCTGCGGGGCAACCGGCTGTCGATCGACGAGTCGGGCATCACCTTCCGCCCGGCCAAGCCCGGCAACCCGACCGTCTTCCTCGCCTGGTCCAAGGTCGAGTCGGCGGAGGTCACCGGCGAGTGGCCGGCCCGCCTGGTCGTCTTCGTCGTGGACGGAGCGCCCCCGCCGACCGGCCGGCCCGGTGTGTTCCGGTTCACCGACCACGAGATCAGCCGGCACCACGTCAACGGTGTCGTCGTGGCGACGGAGGTCAGCAGGGCGTTCACCAAGGTCGTCCTGGGCTTTCGCCTGGAGGAGATCGCGGCCGCCCTGCACGCGCACGGCCCGGACTGACCGGGGAGACCACCCTCACCCTCGCCGGCCGGGACGCGGCCGGCGACGTCCGGGACCGGAACGGGACGCGGCGAGCGTAAGTCTCGATCCAGTTGGGTATTGGAGGGGTGCCGTGCATGCGCGGTAGGCCCGCCTCCGGGTGGACCGGCCGGCCCGGCTCGGATGTTGAACAACCCAGCACCCGTGCCGGGCCGGCTCCGCGTGTCCCGCCGAGCCGTACCATTCGCTGCGAGCGTTGAGCACCCAGCGCCAACCTCGATCCGGCGAAAGGTGGCGCAGCGTGGACGACAAGGTGACCCTCCCCGATCGGCCGGCTGCGCCGTCGGTGAACGGTGACCGGCCGGACGTGGTGGAACGGCTCGACGAGGCGACCGCGGCGCTCGACGCGTTGCGTGACGGCTTCGCCGTGGAGGAACGCCTCGACGACGTCCTGCACCGGCTCGCCGAGAGCGCGGTCACGGTGGTCCAGGACGCGGACGCCGTCACCATCTGCGTGAGCCCCGAGCAGCCGCGGACCGCCGCCGCCAGCGACCAGGCGTTCGTGACGATCGACGAAAGACAGTTCAGAGCCAACCGCGGGCCGTGCCTGGAGTCCGCGCGCACCCTCACGGCCGTCCGCGCGGTCGTCGGCGAGAACCACGACATCTGGCCGGAGTTCGAGGAGTGCGCGGCTCAGCACGGCGTGCGGGCCTACCTGTCCGTGCCGGTCGTCCTGCCGACGTCGGACCGTAGCGACCGCCAGCACATGGGGTCGCTCAACTTCTACAGCTACACCGCCGCCGCGTTCGACCCGTTCGACGAAGGCCTGGTGCGCCTGTTCACCACGGCCGCCAGCACCGCCATCGCCAACGCCCACCAGTGGCAGCGCGCTCGTGACCACGTGAAGCACCTGGAGACCGCGCTCGTCTCCCGTGCCGTGATCGAGCAGGCCAAGGGCATCCTCATGGCCGTGCACTCGTGCTCGGAGGACGAGGCGTTCGACATGCTGGTCAAGCGGTCGCAGGACGACAACGTCAAGCTCCGCGACGTGGCGAAGAACCTCATCGACAGCCTGACCTGAGCACCGTTTCGCGCCCCGCCGGCACGGGTAGTTCCTTGTTCCTGACCACTTGGGGGGAACGATGAACCGCAGGCTGGCGTGGTTTCTGGGCGGGGTCCTGCTCGCACTGGTCGCTCTCGGTGTCCTCATCCCGAGCGTGCGCGAGGGCGGTCTCGCCGTCAACATCTCCACGATGATCACCGTCGTGGTGGTCGCCGTCGTCGCCGGCTCGCTCTCCGGTGTCGCGACACGCAGGCGCTAGCCGCTCGTCACGCGCACACCGAGAGCAGCACGGTGGCGCGCCGCCGGTATGCGACCGCCGTCACGTCCACGTGCACCGGCGCCCCGCCGAGCACGGCGTCCAGCGCCGCCCCGAGATCACGCCGGACCCGCTCCGCCGAGCTCCCCCGCCACACCACGACCTCGACGACGACCTCGCCACCGGACCGCATCCAGCACTCCGCGCCGCGCACCGCCGGATGGCACAGCGCGGCCTGCTCGGCGAGCGACAACCGCTGGTCGTCGGACATCGGCGTGCGCAGCTGGACGACGCGTTCGGTGCAGGTGGACAACGAGGCTCCTCGGGCAGGGTCGACAGGGCACAGGTGAGTACCCCGCAGAACCCGATTCATCACGCGAGTTCACCGGATCAGGGCAACTGCTCCTTCGCGCACCGGTGCACGAACACCTCGTCCGCCCCCAGCCGGGCGAAGAGGTCCTGGTTGGCGGGCTCGCGCACCGCCGCGACGACGACCGCCGACCGGTTCAGGCTGCGCGCGGCCAGTGTGATCTGCATCCCGTCCTGGTCGTCCGGCACCGCGACGACCACCTTCCCGGCGAACTGCACCCCCGCGTGCCGCAGCTCGCACAGGTCCCGCCCGTCGCCCCGCACGACCCTGGCGCCGTTGGCGATCGCCCCGGTCAGCGCGATCGGGTCCTGGTCGAGCACCACGACGTCGTCGCACAACGGCAGGTGCCGCAGCACGTCCAGGGCCGCGTTGCCGTACCCGACCACCACCGTGAGCCCGCTCATCGGGCGTCCTCAGAGCCGGTGATCGCCTGCCGGGTCGCCTGCTGCGGTGTCTCCGACCTGCGCGGCGGGCGGTCGTTGGCGATGAGCACGGCCATCCACGGCAGCGGGACGGACAGCAGGACGAGGGCGAGCGCGAGCCACCAGATCTTCGCGAAGAGCACCGCCAGCACCAGGCACGGGATGCGCAGGCTCATCATCAGCGCGTACCGGCGCCTGCGGGCCGACAGCTGGTCCTCGTAGGACGGGGCGGCCGACGTGATCAGCACGGGTTGCTCGTGACGGTGCGACACCGGGCCTCCCTTCTCCTCGACAGGTTCGTATCGATGGCGGATCGGGTTCGGTCACGCCGCGGCCGGCCTGCGCATCCGGAACCACGCGGTCGCCACCGCCACGGACACCAGCACCACCGCGATCGCCGTGGCACCTGCGAAGACCGCGGCCTGACCCGCCACCCCGGCCGGGCCGTCGATCGGCGCTCCGCTCCCGGTCAGCGCGGTGGTGAGGTTGACCCAGACCGCCACGCTGCTCCAGCCGGTGTAAGTACCCAGCACCGCCCACAGCAACACCTGCGGTCCCTGCGACCAGCCGGCGATCTCGGCGCGGTGGGCGAGCGCGATCCGCAACGCCTCGAGCGGCGGGCACGATCGGTGGTTCGCCGGCGCGGTCGGAGGTGCGGAACTCCCCGCCGCCGAGCGCCGCCACGACGAACGGGCTCACCGCCTGTCCCAGCGGCAGGACGACGAGCAGGACCCGCCACGTGCGCCCGGTCGCCTGCACGGCCGTCCCCCTGTTCGCGGATGAACTGCGGCCTGCTCCCATCGTGATCCGCCGGGCGTCGGGCCGCACGACGGCGGGCAGTTCGGAGGACGAGCGGGCGAGCTCACGGCCGGTAGCGCAACGGTTGCGGGACAGGTGGATTCCACGTCGGCGGGCCGTTTTGTACCGAGGATTGCACTCATCATGCAGACCGGGTGTGGCGCACTTAGCGTTGGACCATGTCGTTGATCTACTCGAGCGTGGTCGACGCCCCGCTCGACGAGGTGTTCGCCTGGCACGAGCGGCCTGGTGCCATCCACCGGTTGTCGCCGCCGTGGCAGCCGATGAGCGTGGTGCGCGAGGCGAGCACCCTGGACGGCGGCCGCGCGGTGCTGGGCTTCCCGTTCGGGCTGCGCTGGGGTGCCAGGCACACCGGGTACGAGCCGCCGCACCGGTTCGTCGACGAGCTCGACTCGGCTCCGCTGCGCTGGGCGTTGAAGTGGCGGCACACGCACGAGTTCCAGGCCGAGGGTGACGGCACCCGGATGACGGACCGGGTGGACACGCCCGTACCCGGCGTACTGCTGCGGTCGATGTTCGAGTACCGGCACCGCCAGGTCGCGGCGGACATCGCCGCGCAGCGGGCCGCGCGGCTCGCGGGCGACCGGCCGCTGACGGTGGCGATGACGGGCAGCAGCGGACTGGTCGGGCGGGCGCTCGGGCCGTTCCTCACCACCGCGGGCCACCGGGTGGTCCGGCTCGTGCGGCACGCTCCGACGGGTCCGGACGAACGGCGCTGGGACCCCGACCGGCCGGCCAAGGACCTGCTCGCCGGGGTGGACGCCGTGGTGCACCTGGCCGGTGCGTCGATCGCGGGACGGTTCACCGACGAGCACCGCAGGGCGGTCCGCGAGTCCAGGATCGGGCCGACGCGTGCGCTCGCGCAGCTGGCGTCGTCCACCGTTCCGGTGTTCGTCAGCGCGTCCGCGATCGGGTTCTACGGCGCTGACCGCGGCGACGAGGAGCTGACCGAGGACAGCGAGCGCGGCGACGGTTTCCTCGCCGACGTCGTCGCCGAGTGGGAGGCAGCGACCGCGGTCGGCGACATCCGGGTGGTCAACGTCCGCACCGGCCTGGTGCAGTCACCGGCGGGCGGCACGCTGCGGATCTTCCACCCGCTGTTCGCCACCGGACTGGGCGGCAAGCTCGGCGACGGCCGGATGTGGCAGTCGTGGATCGGCATCGACGACCTCGTCGACGTCTACCACCGCGCGCTCTACGACGGCTCGCTGTCCGGGCCGGTCAACGCCGTCGCGCCGCAAGCCGTGCGCAACAGCGAGTACACCGAGGTCCTGGCGCGGGTGCTGCACCGCCCGGCGCTGCTGCCGGTGCCGTCGTTCGGGCCGCGGCTGCTGCTCGGTGAGCAGGGTGCCCGCGAGCTGGCCGAGGCGAGCCAGCTGGTGCGCCCGGCCGCGCTGACCAAGGCGGGTCACGTGTTCCGGTACCCCGCGCTCGAACCGGCGCTGCGCCACCTGCTGGGGCGGTGAGCGGTGGACCACCCCTGCGAGCTCTGCTCCGGCACCGGGGAGATGACGTGGATGCAACCCGTCCCCGGCCCGGACGGCATGACGATGACCGAGATGAGCCACCCCTGCGTCAACGGCTGCTCCGGCTGGTACCGGATGCCGGCCGCCGAGACGGGCCTGGTCGTCGACGAGGAGGGGCGGCCGGCCGGCAACGTCGCCCAGGCCAACACCGACCACCGCACCGACTGGTCACGGCCGGAGCACTGACCTCGCGTAGCTGCTCGGGGTCGTGCCGTACCAGCGCCGGAACGCGTGGATGAAGCTCGCCGCCTCGGCGAACCCGAGCTGCCCCGCCGCCTGCTCCACCGACATCGTGCCGAGCAGCACCACCGCGCGTTCGGCCCTGACCTCGTCGAGCATCGCCTGGTAGCTGGTGCCTGCCTCGGTCAACCGGCGGCGCAGCGTGCGCGGGCTCAACCCGAGTGCGCGCGCCACCACGGGCATGGTCTCCTCGAACCGCGCGGACCCCTCCAGCAGGCGGCGGACCTCCTGCGCGGTCCCCGGCTTGCGGCGGCGCCGCGCGGCCAGGTCCTCGCACTGCCGCTCGCACAACGCCGTGGCCTCCGGGCTCGCCAGCGGCAACGCGCGCGCCAGCACCGAAGCGTCCACAACGGACTGGTCGCGTGCCGCGGCGAACCGGGGCCGCAGACCGAAGACGTGCTCGTGCTCGGAGGTGTCGGCCGGTGCGGGGTGGGTGAGGTCGACCGACAGCACCGGCACCAGGCCGTTGACCAGCTCGCCGATCACCGTGTGGATGGCGGCGAGGTCGCGTTCGACGAGGAACGGCCGCACGTCGTCGGGCAGCGCGGCGGGTTCGAGTGTGATGACCAGCCGGTCGCCGTCCAGCACCGCGGCCGGTGCGGTGAAGGTGAAGCTCAGGTCGAGGTAGCGCAGTGCGACGTCGACCGCGTCCTGCATCGTGGCGGCGCTGAGGAACGCGTGGCCGGCACGCGCGGGTGGCGTGTATGCCGGCCGGCCGCCACCCCGGCGTGCGGCAGGTGGCCAGGTCGAGGAGCGCTGGCGTGACCGCGCCGGGTGGCGGCGCTGAGGAACGCGTGGCCGAGCACGCCGAACGTGGTGGCGTGGTAGTGCCGGCCGGCCGCCACCCCGGCGTGCGGCAGGCGTGCGGCCAGGTTGCGCACCACCGCGAGCTCCTGCCTGGCGTTGATCTCCGCGGCCGGGTCGGCCAGCTGCCCGTCGGTGATGTCGCTGCCGTCGAGCAGCACCGGCCGCGGCACACCGTGCTCGGCGCCGAAGCGCAGCAGCAGCGCGACGCTCGCGATGCCGCGCGGGAAGTCCCAGTGCCGGGTCGCCGGTTCGGCCAACGTCCTCATGGCCGCGATTGTCAATCGTGCGGCCGGTCTTGTCCTGGTGCGAACGGGACACCTATCCGGGCGCCGCGTGCGACGTGCCGTCCTCGCTGTACTCGTACTCCTTCTCCCCCAACCACTCGTGGCCGCGCCGCTACGCCGCCCAGCCCGACATCCTCGCCTACCTGCGGCGCACCGCGGCCCCGGTGCGCGACCGGATCAGGTTCGGCGCCGAGGTCGTGTCGGCGGCGTTCGACGGCGAGCGGTGGCGGGTGGAGCTGGCCGGCGGCGGGGTGGTGCACGCGGACGTGCTGGTGTCGGCGGTGGGCCAGCTGAACCGGCCGGCGGTGCCCAGCCTGCCCGGTCTGGAGCGCTTCGCGGGCCGGTGTTCCACAGCGCGCGCTGCGGCACGACGTGGAGCTGCGGCAAGCGGGTCGGTGGTGGGCACCGGGGCGAGCGCGGCGCAGTTCGTGCCGCGGGTGCAGCCGGCCGGGCACCTCACCGTGTTCCAGCGGTCGGCTCCGCACGTGCTGCCGAAGCCGGACGCCCGGTTGCGCGACCGGCGCACCCGTGGGCGAGGCCGCGCGGCGCGGGTGTGGCTCGCCTGCGAGGCGTTCACGTGGCTGCTCACGTCGGGCGGTTCTCGCGCGGGCTGGTCGCGGGCCTCGCGGCGGCGCACCGGCTGGTCCGGGTGCGCGACCGGGCGCTGCGGGAACGGGTGCGGCCACGCACGCCGGTGGGCTGCAAACGGGTCCTGTTCAGCAACGACTGGTACCCGGCGCTCGCCGCGCCGAACGTCGACGTGGTGACCGAGTCGATCACCGAGGTGACCGAACACGGCCTGCGCACCGCCGACGGCCGCGAGCACGCCGCGGACGTGCTGATCTGGGGCACCGGGTTCGACGTCGCCGGCTTCCGGCTGCCGATGCGGGTGACCGGCAGGCACGGCCGTGACCTCGCGCAGGTGTGGGGCGGGCGGCCGCGGGCGCACCTCGGGCTGACCGTGCCCGGTTTTCCCGGGTTCTTCCTGGTCTACGGCCCGAACACGAACCTGGGCGGCAGCTCGATCGTGACGATGATCGAGGCGCAGTGCCGGTACGTCGTGGCCGCGGTCCGGCACCTCGCGCGGACCGGTGCGCCGCCGGTGGAGGTGCGGCCGGAGGTGGCCGAGGAGTTCGACGCGGAGATGCGCGCCCGGCTCGCCGGCGGGGTGTGGAGCGGGTGCTCGTCCTGGTACCGCGCCGACGACGGTTCCATCACGACGAACTGGCCGGGCAGCACCAGGGAGTACCTGCGCCGCACCGGGGAGCTCGCCGACGGCCTGCTGGAGGGAGCGCGATGACGGCGGACTACGACGTGCTGGTGGTCGGTTCCGGGTTCGGTGGCGCGGTGACCGCCCTGCGGCTGACCGAGAAGGGCTACCGGGTCGGGGTGCTGGAGGCGGGGCGGCGGTTCGCCGACGACGAGCTCCCGCGCACCTCGTGGCAGCTGCGCGACTACCTGTTCGCGCCGGGGCTCGGGTGCACGGGCATCCAGCGGATCACGCCGTTGCGGGACGTGCTGGTGCTCAGCGGCGCCGGGGTGGGCGGTGGTTCTCTCGTGTACGCCAACACGTTGTACGAGCCGGGCGAGTCGTTCTTCCAGGACCCGCGCTGGGTGCACATCACCGACTGGCGGGCCGAGCTGGCCCCGCACTACGACCAGGCGAGCCGGATGCTCGGCGTGGTGGAGAACCCGTGCCGCACCGAGGCCGACCGGTTGCTGCGCGAGGTGGCCGTGGAGCTGGGTGTGCCGTCGACCTACCGGCCGTCGCGCGTCGGTGTCCACTTCGGACCCGATGGCGAGGACCCGTTCTTCGGTGGTGCCGGTCCGCGCCGCAACGGTTGCACCGCCTGTGGCGCCTGCATGACGGGCTGCCGGCACAACGCGAAGAACACGCTGCCGAAGAACTACCTGCACCTCGCCGAACAGGCCGGTGCCCAGGTGTGGCCGTTGACGACGGTGACCGACGTGGCGCCACGTGCTGATGGCGGTTACGCGGTGCGCACCCGGCGTACCGGCGGCCGGGCCGAGCGGGTGTTCACGTGCGACCAGGTCGTGTTCGCCGCGGCCTCGCTCGGCACGCAGAAGCTGCTGCACCGCATCCGCGACCTCGGCGGGCTCCCCCGGCTGTCCCCGCGGCTCGGGGCGTTGTGCCGCACCAACTCCGAGGCGGTCGTGGCGGTACGTGTGCCCGGTGGCTCCGTCGACAACTCCCGCGGCCTGGCGATCACGTCGTCGATCCACCCGGACCCCGACACGCACGTGGAGGTCGTCCGCTACGGGCGGGGCAGCAACCTGCTGGGTCTGTTGATGACCACGCTGGTCGACGGCGGTCCCCGCCGGTTCCGCCGCGGTCTGGCCCAGCTCCTTTCCGAGTACCGCACCGCACTGAGGCTGCACACGCCGCGCCGGTGGTCGGAGGAGACGATAGCGTTGCTGGTGATGCAGAGCCTGGACAACTCGCTCACCACGTCGACCAGGCGCGGCCGCCTGACCACGCGCCAAGGCGAGGGCGCGCCGAACCCGTCGTGGATCCCGGCGGGCCATCTGGTGGCACGGCGGCTCGCGGCCCGTGCCGGCGGAGTCGCGCGCGGTGCCTGGAACGACCTGGCGGACGTCCCGCTGACCGGCCACCTGATCGGCGGCTGCGTGATCGGCGACTCCCCCGCCACCGGCGTCGTCGACCCGTACCACCGCATCCACGGCCACCCCGGCCTGCACGTCGTCGACGGCTCCACGATCCCGGCGAACCTCGGCGTCAACCCGGCGCTGACGATCACCGCACTGGCCGAGCGCGCGATGTCGTTGTGGCCCAACAAGGGCGAACCGGACCCCCGGCCGCCGCTGGACGCCGCCTACACCCGGCTGCGCGCCGTTGCCCCGCGCCGCCCGGCGGTTCCGGCTCACGCACCGGGGGCGTTGAGGAGTGAGGTTTCCGATGTCCGCTGACTTCCCTCCAGCACCGTGGGACCTGTGCGGCCAGGGTTGGCTCACGGTGTGGACGGCACCGCGTTCGGCGGTCTCCCCGCGACTGCCGGGCGTGGTGCCGCTCTCCCTGTTCGGCCGGGTGCTGGTGGTGTCCGCGTTCGTCGACTACCGGCCACCCGGGCTGCTGTCGTACCACGAGCTGATGACGGCCGTGGTGGTGCGGCGCGGGGTCCGGCTGGGACTGTCCATCACGGACATCTGGGTGGATGACGAGCAGTCCCGCGACGGCGCACGGGCGATGTGGGGCATCCCGAAGGAGCTGGCGGACTTCACGCTGACCGCCGACCCGCTCTCGGCCACCGCCAGCGCCGACTCGCCCGCCGCCGAGCCGCTCTCCGCCAGCACCACCGCTGGCTCGCCGCCGCCCGGCCGGCCGTCATCGCCTCTGCCACCGAGCAGCCTCTCAAAGCGCCGGCCCTCCCGGTGCGGCTCGCGACCTCCGTGTGGCAGTCGCTGCACGGCAACGCCCACCGCACCCGCCTGGGCACCTCCGCCCGCGTCCGCCCGACCCGGTTGCGCTGGCAGATCACCCCCGGCGGCAGGCTCGGCTGGCTCACCGCCGCCAAGCCGCGCCTGCACCTCGCCGTCACGAACATGCGCATGCGGTTCGGCTAGTCCTACAGCGCCGCCCACCCCCCTGCCTCGCGGCGCCACCAGCGCCGCGGTTCCACCCATCTCACGAGGAGCGGTTCATGCGAGTTCTCGCGATGACGCTTGCCCTGGTGGCCTCCACCCTGGCCACCCCGACCGCGTTAGCCGCGCCACCGGACTACGGGCTCCCCGGCTCGTACCCGGTGGCGTACAGCGATGTCACCGCCGTGGCGGGCGGCCGGTCCGTCCCTGCCCGCGTCCACTACCCCGCCACCACCTCAGGCACGAACCAGCCCGTCGCGACCGGCCGGTTCCCCGTGATCGCCTTCGGCCACGGCTTCTTCCAGGCCACCTCGAAGTACACGAGCACCAGCACCCACCTGGCGTCGTGGGGCTTCGTCGTGGTCGTCCCGACCACCCAGGGCGGGCTGAGCCCGAGCCACGGCGCGTTCGCCGACGACCTCAACACCGGCCTGACCTGGCTCGTCGCCCAGGACGGGACGACCGGCTCCCGGTTCCGCGACCACATCACCACGACCGCCCTCGGCGTCTCCGGGCACTCGATGGGCGGAGGCGCCGCCGTGCTCGCCGCGGCCCGCAACCCCAAGATCAAGGCCGTCTCCACCTACGCCGCCGCCGAGACGAACCCGTCGGCCAAGGCCGCGGCCGCCACGCTCGCGGCACCGGCGCAGTTCCTGGCCGGTTCGCAGGACACGATCACCCCGGTGGGTGATCATCAGCGGCCGATGTTCACGGCCAAGCCGCCGGCGAGGCAGCTGCGGACGATCACCGGCGGGTTCCACTGCGGCTTCATGGACTCCTCCGGGCTCTTCTGCGACAACGGTTCCATCACCCGCGCCGCCCAGCTCACCGCCTCGAAACGGGTCATGACCTCGTGGTTCCGCCACTACCTGAGCGGCGACACCGCGGCCCGCGACCTCGTGTGGGGGCAGCCGGCGCGCACCGATCCCGCGGTCGTGTTCGAAGGCACCGAGTGACGCCCTGAGCTGAGCCCGGCGGTGGCGCGGAGCACAACCGCTCGTCTGGTCGTGCAGCCGCCGCCGGGTTTGGGCACCCTGGACAGGTCAACTTGTCGAGGTGTGGCGAAGGGACGGTCGGTGACGCGCTCTGACGACATCGGAGACAGACACGACCGGTCCGCGCTCGCGCCCGTGTTCGCCGAGGACCCGGTGGTCGGTCGTGACCTCGCCGAGGTGGACTGGGCCGCCACCCCGCTCGGGCCGCCGGCGCAGTGGCCGCAGAGCCTGCAGACCGCCGTCAGCATCCTGCTGTCGTCGCGGTTCTCGATGTGGCTCGCGTGGGGCCCGGAGCTGACGTTCTTCTGCAACGACGCCTACCGCCGCAACACGCTGGGCCGTAAGTACCCGTGGGCGCTGGGACGCCCGGCCGCCGAGGTGTGGGCCGAGATCTGGGCCGAGATCAAGCCCAGGCTCGACACCGTGCTCGCCACCGGTCACGCCACCTGGGACGAGGCGCTGCGGCTGTTCGTGGAGCGGTCCGGCTACCCCGAGGAGAGCTACCACACCTTCTCCTACAGCCCCCTGCGCGACGAACGCGGTGCGGTCGCGGGCATGTTGTGCGTGGTCAGCGAGGAGACCGACCGCGTCATCGGCGAGCGGCGGATGGCGACGCTGCGCGACCTCGGCTCGGACCCCAGCGTGGCGCGCGAGGAGCAGGAGGTGCTGGCCTTCGCGTGCGCGCAGCTCGGCCGCAACCAGCGCGACCTGCCGTTCACGCTCACCTACGTGTTCGAGGACGGCCACGCGCGGCTGGCCTGCGCGACGGGCATCGCCGCTGGTCATCCGGCTGCTCCCGCACGCGTGTCACCCGCCGACGACCCGGTGGTGTGGCCTGCGGCGGCCGCCAAGCGCGGGAAGTCCGTCGTGGTCGAGCTCGCCGCGTTCACCGGGCTGCCCAGGGACCGCCGGCCCGCGGCCGAGCCCTGGTCGTGCCGCTGCAACGGCCGGGTGGCCAGCCGTACGGGTTCCTGGTGGCGGGCCTCAACCGGTACCGCCCGCTCGACGACGGCTACCGCGGGTTCGTCGAACTGGTCGCGGGCCACATCGCGGCCGGCATCGCGGGCGCCCGCGACTTCCGCGCCCAGCAGCGCCGCGCCGAGGAGCTGGCCGAGCTCGACCGGGCCAAGACGGCGTTCTTCTCCAACATCAGCCATGAGTTCCGCACGCCGCTCACGTTGATCATGGGCCCGGTGCAGGACCTGCACGACCGGCTGGCCGGGGTGGACCCGCAGGCCGGGCAGGAGCTGGAGGTCATCCACCGCAACGGGCTGCGGCTGGGCAAGCTGGTCAACACCCTGCTGGACTTCTCCCGCCTGGAGGCGGGGCGGATGCAGGCGCGCTTCCAGCCCGTCGACCTCGCGGGCGTCACCGCGGAGCTGGCCAGCGTGTTCCGGTCGGCGGTCGAGAAGGCGGGGCTGCGGTTCGAGATCGACTGCTCACCGCTGCCGGAGCCGGTGCACGTCGACCTCGGCCTGTGGGAGAAGGTCGTGCTGAACCTGCTCAGCAACGCGCTGAAGTTCACCGTGGACGGTTCGGTCGGCGTGTCCGTGCGGGCCGGGGCGGACAGGGCGGTCGTCACGGTCAGCGACACCGGTGTCGGCGTGCCGCAGCAGGAGATCCCGCGGCTGTTCGAACGCTTTCACCGCATCGAGAACACGTGGTCGCGGTCCAAGGAGGGCAGTGGCATCGGGTTGGCGCTGGTGCAGGAGCTGGTGGGCCTGCACGGCGGCACGATCCACGCCGAGAGCGCGGAGGGCGTCGGCACGAGCTTCACCGTCGAGCTGCCGTTCGGCACGGGCCACCTGCCGGCTGAGGCGGTGTCGCACGAGGCGGTCATCCCGGCGGCCTCCGACATCGCGGCGCCGTACGTGCAGGAGGCGCTGCGGTGGCTGCCCGACCCGGACCTGACCGTCGAGGCGCTGCTGCCCAGCACGGCCGCCGGTGCCGCACCCGAGGTGCCCGCGACGGTGCTGGTCGCCGACGACAACGCGGACATGCGCGAGTACCTGACCCGGCTGCTGCACCGCGCGGGCTACGAGGTGCGCGCGGTCGACGACGGCCTGGCGGCGCTGGAGGCGGCGGGGCCCGGCCGGACCTGGTCGTGAGCGACGTGATGATGCCGATGGAGGCCTGTCTGGTCGCCCCCTGCGCCGACCGGGACGATGCGGTGCCGGTGCTGTGCTGTCGGCGCGGGCCGGGCAGGAGGGTCCGGCGAGGGCTGGGCGGTGCGGACTACCTGGTGAAGCCGTTCGCCGCGGCGGACCTGCTGGCGCGGGTGCGGGCGAACGTGGACCTGGCGCGGTTGCGCGGCCAGCACGCGCGCTGGCGGGACGCGTTGATCGACTCGCTGCAGGAGGCGTTCTTCGTCTGCGACGACGACGGCACGGTCGTGGAGATCAACGCCGCGTTCACCGACATCCTCGGCTACGGCCCGGCGGACCTGCCCTACCCGGTGCCGCACCCGTGGTGGCCGAGCGATCCCGAGGGGCGCCAGCAGTTCGCCGACGCGTTCGAGGAGCGGTCCGGCCGGGACCAGCGCGCCCACACCGTTCCGGTCACCACCCGCGACGGCAGGCGGTTGTGGATCAGCGCGCTGATGAACCCGGCGCGCGACCCGGACAGCGGCCGCACGATGACGGTGGGCACGTTCCGCGACGTCACCGCCGACCACCACGCCCGCAGGCGCGAGGCGGCGCTCGCCGAGATGAGCGTGCGGCTGTCGCGGGCGGCCAGCACGACCGACGCGCTGGCCCTCGCCCTGGAACAGATGGAGGGCCTCTGGCGGTCCGCCGTCGTGGCGGTGGTGTTCGGCCGCCGGCACGCACCGCTCGTGGTCGGCGGTTCCGAGGGGCTGGTGTGGGAGGACCTGCCGGAGGACCAGCGGGCGACGCTGACCTCGTTCCGCGACCACCCGGCGCTGATCCCGGTCGTCCTGGACGACGGCAGCGCCGCGGTGACGGTCGAGCACCCGGACGGCCCGATGGTGGTGTGGCTGCGGCTGGCGGTGCAGTTCACCGAGCAGGACGAGCTGCTGCTGTCGTTGCTGGCCGGTCATCTCACGCAGGGCCTGTCCCGCGCGCACCAGATCGACGAGCAACGGGAGACCGCGCTGGCGTTGCAACGGGCCATCCTCGGTCCCTCGCACCTGCCGGGCGGCTTCGCCGTGCGGTACGAACCGGCCGCGCGCCCGCTGGAGGTCGGCGGGGACTGGTACGACACGTTCCCGTTGCCGGACGGGCGGATCGGCATCGTGGTCGGTGACTGCGTGGGCCGCGGCCTGTCCGCCGCCGCGGTGATGGGCCAGCTGCGCAGCGCGTGCCGTGCGTTGCTGCTGCAGGAGATCGGCCCGGCCCGCGCCCTGATGGCCCTCGACCAGTTCGCCGCCGGGGTGCCAGGTGCGTTGTGCACCACGGTGTTCTGCGGCGTCCTCGACCCCACCACCGGCCACCTCACCTACTCCAGCGCCGGCCATCCGCCCGCGATCCTGGCGTTGCTCGACGGCACCACCCAGCTGTTGAACGAGGGCCGCTCCATCCCGCTGGCCGTCAAACCGGGCGTGCACCGCAGCGAGGCCGAGTGCACCCTCCCCCCGCGCTCCACCCTGCTGACCTACACCGACGGCCTGGTCGAACGCCGCCGCAGCTCCCTGAACGAGGGCATCGACAAGGCCGCGCACGCCGTCCAGCAGGGCCGCGCCAACGGCCTGGAAGACCTCGCCGGCCAGCTGATGACCACCCTGGCCCCCGCAGGCGGCTACGACGACGACGTCGCCCTGCTCCTGTACCGCCACCCCGCCCCGCTGGACCTGACCTTCCGCGCGGAACCGGGCCAGCTCTACGCCGCCCGCAGCACCCTGCGCACCTGGCTGAGCCAATGCGGACTGTCCACATCGCTCTCCCAGGGCATCCTCCTGGCCGTGGGCGAAGCCTGCGCCAACGCCGTCGAGCACGCCTACCGCGACGTGACCCGCCAGCAGATCCGAGTCCGCGCCGAGTCCTCTGCCACCACCGGCCTGCTGGTCACGGTCGCCGACACCGGCACCTGGAAGACCCCGACCACCGACCCCACCGCTCGCCGCGGCCACGGCACCACCATCATGCAGACGATGATGGACGAGGTCGCGATCCTCCCCGACCCGACCGGCACCACCGTGACGATGCAGGTGATGATTCCCGATGACGACGCCGCTCACCCTGACCACGACCACCGACGCGCACGGCAGACCGGTGGTGAAGGCAGCGGGTGAAATCGACCTGAGCAACACTGCGACCTTCGCCGCCGCCCTGGCCGACACCGAGGGCCCGCTCGTGGTGGACCTGACCGAGGTCCTCTACATCGACAGCGCGGGCATGAGCGTGCTGTTCACGCATGCCGAGCGGACGGAGCTGATCACGTCGCGGCTGCTGACGCCGATCCTGGAGATGTCGGGCCTGACGTCGATGGCGACGGTGCGCCACGCGGAGGAGTAGGCGACCGGCCGTGCCGCGAGGGTGTGTACTGACAGGTGTCTGCCTGGGGCAGGCACCGGCCGCGAAGCTCGTGACATGACCACAACGAGTGTCCCGATCACCGTCTTCGCCCGTACGACGTCCGGCCCCGCGCACACCTACCGGGTCATCGTGCCGATCGACCTGGCCCGGGTGTTCAAGCCGTGGGGTCCGTTCCCCGGCGTCGCGGAGGTGCGTGACCAGACCGGCCCCTGGGACCGGCCGGGGACGTCGCGCCAGACCTGGTTCACCGACGGTTCCAAAGCCGACGAGCGGCTCACCGAGACCGCGGCGAACCACGGCTTCGCCTACGAGCTGAGCGGCTTCACCAACGTGCTGGCCAAGCTGGTCTCCGGGGTGCGCGGCGAGTGGTCGTTCCTGCCCGACGGCACCGGCACGTCGATCCGCTGGACCTACGACTTCCGCCCACTGCCGGGCCGCCGCTGGATCGTCGCGGGCCCGTTCAAGCCGCTCTGGACCCGCTACATGCGTGCCGCCCTCGCCAAGATGGTGACCGTGGTGCAGCAAACGCCCGGTGCGATCATGGAGGAGTGACCGACCTGAGCTTCGGCGCCCTGCTGCGCGGCTGGCGCGACCGCCTCGACCCGGTCGACGCCGGCATCGCCCGGTCCGCCCGCGCGCCCCCGGCTGCGCCGTGAGGAACTCGCCGAGCTCGCCGGCCTTTCCGTCGAGTACGTGCTGCGCCTGGAGCAGGGCCGGGCCACCAACCCCTCCCCGCAGGTCGTCACCGCCGTCGCCCGCGCCCTGCGGCTCACCCCGTCCGAACGCGACCAGCTCTTCCGCGCCGCCGGCCTCCTCGCACCGCGTGACCACACCGTCGGCACCCACGTGCCACCGAGCATCCGCCGCCTCGTCACCCGCCTCGGCGACCTCCCGATCGGTGTGTTCGCCGCCGACTGGAGCCTGCTGTGGTGGAACGACATGTGGACGGCCCTGCACGGCGACCCGTCCGGCCTGCCACCCGCCGAACGCAACCTCGCCCGCGCCCTGTTCGGCACGGGCCAGGGCCGCTGGTACCTGCGCCCGGTCTCCTCGGCAGCGGGGCCGTACGCGTTCGAGACGGCGATCGTCGCGGACCTGCGCGAGGCAGTCGCCCGCTATCCGGCCGACCCGGACCTGGCCGTGCTGGTGGAGGCGTTGCGCACGGCCTCACCGTTCTTCGGCGAACTGTGGGCCACGGCGGGAATGGAGCAGCTGACCGGCGACCTGAAGACGATCAGCCACCCCGAACTCGGTGACGTCACCCTGGACTGCGACGTGCTGACCGTGCCGGGAGTCGACCTGCGCATCGTCACCTACACGGCGGCTCCGGGAACCCGCGGCGCCGAGCAGCTCGACCTCATGCGCGCGTCGTCGCTCAGCGAGGCCCGCTGACCATCGGGTGCCCTGCCAGATCCGAAACTGGTGGACGCCGTGCGGCCGAGGTTCGATCAATTCGACCTGGGCCGTCGGCGCGGGTTCCACCACGGTGGCGTGATCGCTAGCCGGCGAACAGGTGCCCGAGCCGGTAGTCGATGATCCGCGTCGCCTGCTCGGTGTCGTAGGCCTCGACCAGGATTGCGCTGAGCAGGCCGGCAGTCATGGTCGCGAGCGCGTCGGCCTCCAGCCGGGTGTCGAAGTGCGCCGGAACGCCGCCGCGCTGCTGGGCTTGTTCGAGCTGGCCGGCGACCAGGCGTACGAGGTGGGGCAGCATGGCCTGCTGGTCCGGAGCCTGGCCGCCGCGGATGACGTCGACGGCGAAGTAGGCGATCTGCACCGCGCACAGCATGCGGCTGCGTTCGTCGGCCGGCAGCACGGCGAGCAGGCACGCGCGGACGACGGCGCGTTCGTCGCCTGTCTGCAGCGCCTCGGCGATGTCCCGTCCTGCCCGCTCGGCGCCCAGTTCGGTGATGCGGTGCCAGGCGTACTGCAGCATCTGCTCCTTGGCCGGGAAGTAGTACTGCACCTGGAACATCGAGATGCCGGCCTCCGCGGCGACCGCCCGCAGCGTCACCGCCTGAAGGCCCTGCGTCGCCGCGATCCGGAAGAGCGCCTCCGCGATCTCACGCCTTCTCTCGTCGTGGTCAACGCGTTTCGGCACGTGGTCACTGTGCCACACCGGCTGCTGCTGGCCTGACGGGCCGGTTTGCTATAACATTGCATCTGCATTGGACAGACCGACCTGGGGGTCGACATGCTCGGAAAGTTCAAGGATCAGAAGGCTCAGGAGAACTACTTCGCCACGTACGACGCGATTGTGCGGAAGTGGCCCGTTCCGGCCGAGGAGTTGGACGTCGAGACGCAGTTCGGGCCGACCAGGGTCCGGCGCAGCGGCACTGGGCAGGGCACGCCGATCGTGCTGCTGCACGGTGTCATGGGCACGTCGTTGTCGTGGTACTCGTGCGTCGCCGAACTGGCCGAGCGGCATACGGTGTACGCGGTGGACACGATCGGTGAACCGGGTCGCTCGGTCCAGACGCGTCCCGTGCAGAGCGGCCAGGACCAGGCGGACTGGCTCGCCGACGTGCTCGCCGGCCTCGGCCACGAGAAGTACCACCTCGTCGGGATCTCCCGCGGCGCCATCTTCGCGCTGGACCTCGCCACGCGCTCCGGCGACCGGATCGCGAGCGTGATCGCTTTCGAACCAGGGGGCTTCGGAACCGCCGGGCTGCGGTTCGTCCTCTGGAGCTTCGGCCAGATGTTCCGCTGGCTGCTGCCGGCGCCGATCCTGCGCCGGATCATGCCCGGAGATCCCCACGTGCGCCGCACCCTGGCCCCGCTGCTGATCCGCGGGCTCAAGTACAAACCGCACGTCCCGCCGCAGCACGAGTTCACCGACGACGAACTGCGCGCGATCGACGTGCCAGTCCACTTCGTGTTCGCCGAACGCAACAACGTCTACGACGCACGCGAGGTCACTGCCCGCGTCGAGGCGCTCAATCCCCTCCTCCACGCGGAGATCGTGCCGAAGACCACCCACGCGCTGCCCCTGGAGGAACCGGACCTGACGATCTCCCGGATCCTCACCCTCGTCGAGGACGACAGGGCGGACCTGCCGGAATGAGAAGGCGCTCAGCCAGTCGATCTTCGCCATCGGCGCACTGCTCGCTCCGCCGCCGGAACTGAGATCCGCCCTGCAGTTCAGCCTTGGCTGTATTACAGCGTGCACTGTACTGTTCTGCACATGCTGACCTGTGAGGCGCGTGGCGCGGCACTCGCCCGACTGGGGCGCGCGCTGGCCGACCCGACCCGGTGCCGAATTCTCGTCGCCCTGCTGGACGGCCCCGGCTACCCGGCACAGATGGCCGAGCAGCTGGAGCTGACCAGGTCGAACGTGTCGAACCACCTGTCGTGCCTGCGAGGCTGCGGCCTGGTCGTGGCGACCTACGAGGGCCGGCAGGTGCGCTACGACCTCGCTGATCCTCATCTCGCCCGCGCTCTGCGCGAACTGGTGGATGTTGTTCTCGCGGTCGACACGGACTGCGTCGACTCTCCGGCGCTCACAGATGCGGTTGGTTCATGAGCGAGCAGCGCGAAGGGCTCTCGCTCGCCGGGACCAGTGGATGCGCGGACGGTTGCTGCGCATCCACGCCCACCATCGCACCCGAGCGCAAAGCGGTGCTGACGCGACGGGTGCGCTGGTTGGTCGGCCTGACCATCACCTACAACGTCATCGAAGCGATCATCGCTATCAGTGCGGGCACCATCGCCTCCTCCACGGCGTTGATCGGGTTCGGTCTCGACTCGGTGATCGAGGTCGCTTCCGCTCTCGCCGTGGCGTGGCAGTTCTCCGGCAGTGATCCCGAGCCGCGTGAACGCACGGCGCTCAAGGTGATCGCGGTGTCGTTCTTCGCACTCGCGGCTTACGTCACGTTCGACTCGGTGCTGTCGGTCTTCGGCGGGGAGCGCGCCGAGCACTCGACGGTCGGCATCGTGCTCGCCGCCGTCTCGCTGGCCGTCATGCCCGGCCTTTCCCACGCGCAACGCCGAGCCGGTCGTGAACTCGGTTCGGCCAGCGCCGTCGCGGACTCCAAGCAGACCTTGCTGTGCACGCACCTGTCCGGTGTGTTGCTGGTCGGTCTGGTGGTGAACAGCCTGTTCGGCTGGTGGTGGGCAGATCCGTTGGCAGCGCTGGTGATCGCGGTGGTCGCGGTGAGGGAAGGCCGCGAGGCGTGGCGAGGGAAGCACTGCTGCTGATGACCGGTTCGATCGTCCTGGACGTGCTCATCGCGATCGCCCTGGGGATGGCGCTCGTCTGGCTGGCGCTGGTGATCGTGCTGGTCGTCGTCCGGCCGCGCGGCGGGTTGCTGCGTGAGGCGTTGCGGGTGCTGCCCGACGTGCTGCGACTGGTGCGCCGGCTGGCCGCGGACAAGGCGCTGCCACGCGGTGTTCGCGTCCGGCTCTGGCTGTTGCTGGCCTACCTCGTGGTGCCGATCGATCTCATTCCCGACTTCATCCCCGTGCTGGGATACGCCGACGACGCGATCATCGTCGTGGCCGTGCTGCGGAGTGTTGTGCGCCGCGCCGGGCTCGATGCGGTGCGGGCGCACTGGCCGGGGACGGAGGACGGTTTCGCGGCCGTGGTCAAGCTGACCGGACTTCCTCCGACCAGGTGAGTGCCGACCGGCTTGAAGTTCACCGGCGGCACGGATTTGCTCGACCGTGAAGGTCGCCGCGATCGGCACGCGGAACTCGACCCGCTCACGGCCGCCATCGACGAGCTCTTGGCCGCCGGCAGCGTTGCGCAGAACCCGAAGTGCGATCAACATTGAAAGATGTCGAAGCGAGGGTCTCGGATGGCGGCGGTGCTGAGGAGTGTGGCCCGCCCGGTCACGGCCTGAGTGCGGCGGCGATCCTCGCGACCGTCGCTTTCGCGGTCGGTCCGACGCCGATGAGCGTCGCGGACGCGGGTCCGGTCCAGCTCCCGTAGCCGAGCAGGTGCAGGCGGGGTTCGTCGACGGCGGTCGTGCCGGTGACGGCAACGCGCCCTTCGGCGTTGCGCAGGCGCAGCGCGGCGAGGTGGCTGAGCACCGACCGGAATCCGGTGCACCACACGACAACGTCAGCGCGGCCCAGCGCGTCCACGTCCATCGGCACGGCGACGAGCAGTCCGCGGTCACGTGCCTCGCGGACGGGCGGAACGGCCACGATGTCGCCGAGCTCGCCGACGCTGCCGCGCCGGGTCGCGATGTCGAACAAGGCTTTGCCGTCGATCTCGTCCGGCATGTACCGCGGCGGTCGGCGGGTCATCCAGGTCAGGTCGGCGTGCGGGACGAGGTCGGCGGCGATCTGAGCGCCGGAGTTGCCGCCACCGACTACGACGACGTTCTGCCCGGCGAACTCGAGCGGGTCGCGGTAGTCGACGGTGTGCAGCCGACGGCCAGGCAGGTCCGTCAACGGCAGGAAGGGCCGCCACCAGGTGCCGGTCGCGCTGATGACGTGCCGCGCGGCCCAGGTCCCGGAGTCGGTGTGCACCAGCAGCCCGTCCTCGCCGCGGCTCACCGAGGTGACCTGGACGGGGCGGTGGACGGGGATGTCGTAGCGCTTCTCGTAGGCGGCGAGGTAGTCGACGACGTGCTGCGCGGTCGGGTAGCCGTCCGGGAAGGCCGGCATCGGCCAGCCGGGCAACGAGCTGTGCCGGGCGACGGAGAACAGCCGCAGCGAGTTCCACGTGTGCGGCCACGCCCCACCGGGCACCGGCTGGGCGTCCAGCACGACGTGGCCGATACCGGCTCGGCGCAGGTAGAAGGCGGCGGCCAGCCCTGCCTGGCCGCCGCCGATCACCACGACGTCAGAGGTGAGCACGAGCCGCCCACCGACGACGCAGCCACAGGCTCACGTACACGAGCCCGACGAGCACCGGCACCTCGATCAGCGGCCCGACCACGCCAGCGAGGGCCTGCCCGGAGGTCACGCCGAACACACCGATCGCGACGGCGATGGCGAGCTCGAAGTTGTTGCCCGCGGCGGTGAACGCGAGTGTCGTGGTGCGCTCGTAGGACAGTCCGGACGCCTTGCCCAGCGCGTACGACCCGGCCCACATGATGGCGAAGTAGACCAGCAGCGGCAGGGCGATGCGGGCGACGTCGAGCGGCCGGCTGGTGATGTTCTCGCCCTGCAACGCGAACAGGATGACGATCGTGAACAGCAAGCCGTACAGGGCGATCGGCCCGACGCGGGGCAGGAACTTCGACTCGTACCAGTCCCGGCCACGCGACCGCTCCCCCAGCTTGCGGCTCAGGTAGCCGGCCAGCAGAGGAATGCCGAGGAAGATGAGCACGGACTTGGCGATCTCCCAGGCGGAGAAGTCGACCGCGGTGGTGTCGAGGCCGAGCCAGCCGGGCAGCAGGTCGAGGTAGAACCAGCCGAGCACGCCGAACATGACCACCTGGAACACCGAGTTCAACGCCACGAGCACCGCGGCCGCTTCCCGGTCGCCACACGCGAGGTCGTTCCAGATGATGACCATGGCGATGCAGCGGGCGAGGCCGACGATGATCAAGCCGGTGCGGTACTCGGGCAGGTCCGCGAGGAAGATCCACGCCAGCGCGAACATCAGCGCCGGGCCGAGAACCCAGTTCAGCACCAACGACAACGCCATCGTGCGGCGGTCGCGGGTGACGGTGTCGAGCTTGTCGTAGCGGACCTTCGCGAGCACCGGGTACATCATCAGCAAGAGCCCCAGCGCGATGGGCAGGGACACCTCACCGATCTTCACCGCGTCCAGCACGCCCTGCAGACCGGGGACGAACCGGCCGAGCAGCAGACCGGCGACCATGGCGACGCCGATCCACACCGGTAGCAACCTGTCCAAGAAGGACAATCGGTGCAGCACGTCCGGCGCCGCGCTTTCCTTGGTGCTCAACAGGTTCTCCTGGGTCTGGGCAGGCGTCATCGTCCGATGACAAGCATCGGGTTCCGAACGTGGTCGGATCAGTCGCAGCAGGCGCTGGTGTCGCGCAACGGTCCGCCTGGCGCGAGCACTGCAGCGAGGGTGTCAATGGCGGCGTTGTCGATGCGGTACCAGCTCCAGGTGCCACGCCGTTCGCGACTGAGCACGCCGGCCTGCACGAGGATCTTGAGGTGGTGGCTGAGCGAGGACTGCGGCATGTCGAACTGGTCGGCGAGGTCGCAGAAGCACGCTTCCTGGCCTTCTGTGCGCCGCACGAGCCCGACCAGCTCGACCCGGATCGGATCGCCGAGCGCCTTGAACAGGCGTGCGGCGGTCGTCGAGTCGAGCAGCACCTGGTCCTGGCTCGTCATGGTGAGCACCATAGCGGCTTGGATTGACAAAAGTCGATACACGGAGTGTGATCTGTATCGACATACTTCGGTCCAAGGAGATCTGATGTCCCGCACCAGCGGACTCCCCCAGCACGAGCTCACCGCCCAGCTGCTCCGGATCACCGACGAACTCGCCGACCGTTTCCACAGCGTGTTCAGCCGCGAGACCGTCGCGAAGGTGGTGGACGAGACCTACGACCTCCTTGCGCAGAACGCCACCGTCACCACCTACCTGCCGGTCCTGACCGGGCGGTTCGCCCGCCAGCGCCTGACTGACCAGAGCCGCGCCGAAGACATGACCACGATCACCGTTCCGCAGGTCCTGTTCATCTGCGTCCACAACGCCGGCCGCTCGCAGATCGCCGCCGCGCTGCTGGAGCACCACGCGTTCGGCAAGGTCTCCGTGCGCTCGGCGGGCAGCAATCCGACCGGCGCCATCCTGCGGACCGTCACCGACGCGCTCGACGAGGTGGGCATCTCGCTCATCGAGGCCTTCCCCAAGCCGCTGACCGACGAGGTCGTGCGCGCCGCCGACGTCGTGGTCACCATGGGCTGCGGCGACACCTGCCCCGTCTACCCCGGCAAGCGCTACCTCGACTGGGACGTCGCCGACCCCGCCGGTGCACCGTTGAACACCGTGCGGGAGATCCGCGACGACATCGACCGCCGCGTCCGCGACCTGCTGGCCGGGATCAAGCCGTGAAGAAGGAGAACACCGTGTCCACCACCCCCGAGGTGCTGTTCGTCTGCGTGCACAACGCGGGCCGCTCCCAGATGGCCGCCGCACTGCTGCAGCACTACGGCATGGGCCGCATCGCGGTGCGCTCGGCGGGTTCCGAGCCCGCCGAGAAGGTCAACCCGGCCGCTGCCGCCGCACTCGCCGAGTGGGGTCTCGACATCACCGCCGAGGTGCCCTCGAAGCTCACGACCGAGGACGTCGAAGCCTCCGACGTCGTCATCACGATGGGCTGCGGCGACACCTGCCCGGTGTTCCCCGGCAAGCGCTACCTCGACTGGCAGCTCGACGACCCCGCGGGTCAGGGCATCGACGCGGTGCGGCCGATCCGTGACGACATCGACCGCCGGGTGCGCGGGCTGGTCGCCGAACTGCTGGACTAGCGCGGCACGCTGGCCGTCGACAACGCGGCCGCCAGCACCCCGATCGCGCCCAGCACCACGAACACGGCCGGGAACCCGCCCAGCCACGCCGCCAGCGCGCTGCCCGCCCACGGCGCGATGGCGGCCGTGAGCATGACGGGCGCGGTGAGCAGGCCGTTCAACTGTCCGTAGTGGACCGCTCCCCACCGGTCGGTGATCGCGGTCGCCTGCACGAGCGTGAAGATCCCGCGCGTGACTCCGGCGAGCACCGAGCCCGCGATCAGCAGCAGGGCGGGTCCGGGCACCACGCCCAGCAGCACGGTCACGGCCGCGCTGACCAGGAGGACCAGCACGGTCCGGGTGCGCACCGATGTGCGCGCGGCGAGCCTGGCGTAGCCGAGCCGGCCGAGGACCTGACCGACTCCGCCCAGACCGAGCGCCACGGCCGCCGCCGTCGTCGTCATGCCGCGTTCGGTGAGCAGCGGGACGAGGTTGATCACGACGGCGTACACGCTGAACGCAGCCAGGCTCATCGCCACCACGAGCACCAGGAACGGCCTGCTGCGCGCCACCGCGGACGGGGTGTGCACGGTCTCGTGCTCGACCGCCGGCCACGGCAGCCGCAAGCCCCACAGATGCAACGGAATCGTCGTGACAGCAAGGAATCCCGCGAGGACGAGGTACGTTGCGCGCCAGTCCAGTTGATCGTTCAGCACGGCCGTCAACGGCGCGAACACGGTGCTGGCCAGCCCGGCGACGAGGGTGACCGCGGTCAAGGCGGTGACGCGGCGCGGTCCGTACCAGCGGGTCAGCGCGGCGAACGCCGGCGCGTAGAACACCCCCGCCATCGCGACCCCGGCCAGCAACCACGCCGCACTGAACCACACCAACGAGCGCGCGCTCGCCAGTGCGACAAGCGCAAGCACGGCGAGTACTGAGCCGGTGGCCATGATGGCGCGCGGACCGTGCCGGTCGAGCAGCTTGCCCACCGGGATGCCGACCAGGCCCGCGACGATCTGACTGGCGGAGAACCCGGCCGTGATCGCGGCGAGCGACCAGCCCGTGTTGCCGCCGATCGTCGGCAGCAACACGGGAAAGGCGTAGTAGAGCACCCCCCAGCTGATGATCTCGGTGGTGCACAACACGACCAGCACCCGGCGCAACCCGGCGTCAAGGCCAGGCTGCGCCGCGGTGTCAGCGTGCACCGGGCGCGAGGCCGATCGACACCTCAACCGCCTCCGGCGCACCGCAGCAGCCGTTCTTCTCCTCGGCCGGGGCGTCGAACACGCCGGCACCGCCGCACACCCCGGTCTCGGGCAGCACGAGCTCCACCCGGCCGGCCGACTCGTGGTCCCCCGCGATCGCCGCGACGACCGACCGCACCTGCTCGTAGCCGGTGAGCGCCAGGAACGTCGGCGCACGGCCGTAGCTCTTCATGCCCACCAGGTAAACGCCCGGCTCGGGGTGGCGCAACTCGCCTTCACCGTGCGGGTAAACGGTGCCGCACGAGTGGACGTTCGGGTCGATCAGCGGCGCGAGCTTCGTCGGCGCCTGCAGCACCGGATCCAGGTCCAGGCGCACCTCCGACAGCCACGACAGGTCCGGCCGGAACCCGGTCAGCACCACGACCTCGTCAACACCCTCGACGCGGTGGCCGTCGAACGACTCCAGCACGAGGCTCCCGTCCACGGCCCGCTCGACCGCGGCGGTGCGGAACCCGGTGACCGTCTCGATGTGCCCGGCTTCCGCGGCCTTCTTCGCACGCAACCCCAGCGCGCCGCGCGCGGGCAGCTGGTCCGCCTCGCCGCCACCGAACACGTTGCCCACCGCACCGCGCCGCAACAACCACACGACCTTCGTGCCGGGTTCCTGCTCGGCGAGATCCGCGAGTGCCACCAGCGCGGTCAACGCCGAATGCCCACTACCCGCTACCGCAATCCGCTTACCGGCGTACCGCTCCCGTTCCACCGCCAGGTCCGGCACTCGGTAGTTGATCCGCGCGGTCTCCGCTCGCTCCCCCACCGCGGGAAGACCGTCACCGCCCAACGGGTTCGGCGAACCCCACGTGCCGGACGCGTCGATCACCGCTCGCGCCGCGACCCGCTCCTCCCCGTTCGCGGTCTGCACGTGCACCGTCAGCGGCTCGTCCTCACGCCCGGCGTCGACCACGCGGTCCCGGCCACGCCGCGCCACTCCGACAACCCGCGCACCGAGGCGCACCCGGTCGCCCAAGGCTGCAGCGAGCGGCCGCAGGTACTCCTCCGCCCACTCGGCCCCGGTCGGATACGTGTCGCCATCCGGATGAACCCACCCGGTCGGCTCCAGCAGACGCTGGGCCGCGGGGTCGACGAGCTCGCTCCACCGCGAGAACAACCGCACGTGGTTCCACTGCGACACAGCGGCTCCGGCCTGGTCCCCGGCCTCCAGCACGACAACGCGCTCACCTCGCTCGACCAGATGCGCCGCCGCGGACAAACCCGCAGGCCCGGCACCCACCACGACGACCGGCAACTCGTTCACCGCGCACCCCTTGCATCGAAGGATTTCGAATCAACGCCGAGGACTCTATCGACGCGGATCGATTGACGCAACCATCGATTTGCGTCGATACTTGCCACCATGATGGTCACCGAACCCGGCCCCCGCCTGCTCGCGACGCAGGACGCCGCCACCTACTCGGAGTGGTTCGCGAGCCTCGCCGAACCCACCCGCGTGCGGCTGCTGCACGCCGTCGCGACCTCCGGCCGCTCGATGACCGTCGGCGAGCTCACCGAACTGCTCGGCATCAGCCAGTCGACCTGCTCGCACCACGTCCGCAAGCTCGCCGACATCGGCTTCGTGCTGCTGCACAAAGAAGGCACGGCCACCCACGTGACCGTGAACCCGAACTGCTGCACCGGCCTCCCGCACGCCGCCGACGTCGTGATGGGCGTGCTCGAAGCGCGACCCTGCTGCCCGGCCGATGTCCCCGGCGACGTGGTCGTGCGGCCGCTCGAACCCGGCGACTGGACCGCGGTGCGACGGATCTACGGCGAGGGCATCGCCACTGGTGACGCGACCTTCGAGACCGAGGTGCCCAGCCGGAAGTCCCTGGAGGCCAAGTGGCTCCCGGACCACCGCTGGATCGCGGAGGTCGACGGCGCTGTCGCGGGCTGGGCCGCCGCCACCCCGGTGTCCACACGCGACTGCTACGCCGGCGTCGCCGAGACCTCCGTCTACGTCGGCGAGGACTTCCGCGGCCGCGGCGTCGGCAAGTCGTTGCTGAGCAAGCAGGTCATGGCCGCCGACGAGGCCGGCCTGTGGACGTTGCAGACGTCGATCTTCCCCGAGAACCGCGCCAGCCTCGCCCTGCACCACTCTGCGGGCTTCCGCACCCTCGGCGTCCGCGAACGCATCGCGCAACACCACGGCGTCTGGCGCGACACCGTCTTCCTCGAACGCCGAGCCGACTAGCCCCTGTTGACCCCAAACCGCTGCCGGGCACGGCAACGGCTACTTCGAGGTGCCCATGAACAGTCACGACCCATTGTCATCGGCGCAGGCCAGTCCGAACTCGCCGCCGCCCACGCCCTACTTGCCCACGGCATGCGCCCGCTGGTGCTTGAAGCCGGCGCCGAACCGGTCAGCTCCTGGCCGCACTACTACGACAGCCTCACCCTGTTCTCTCCCGCCCGGTACAGCGCCCTGCCCGGTCTACCGTTCCCCGGCGACCCCGAGCACTACCCGCACCGCGACGAGGTCGTGGACTACCTCCGCTCCTACGCCGCACCCCTCGATACCGACATCCGCACCGGCCATCGGGTCGCGAAGGTAGCGCACGACAACGGGTTCCGCGTCACAACCGACGACGGCACCGACTTCGCCGCGCCCATCGTGATCGCCGCGACCGGTGGCTTCGGCAGACCTCACCGCCCGGCGCTGCCCGGTCTCGACGACTTCCCCGGCACCGTGCTGCACGCGGCGCAGTACCGCTCCCCCGAGCCGTTCCACGACCAGCGCGTCATCCTGGTCGGCGCCGGCAACTCGGCCGTCCAGATCGCCGCCGAACTCGCCGACCACGCCCAGGTCACCCTCGCCACCCGCAAGCAGGTGAAGTTCTCCGCGCAACGCCCGTTCGGCCGACCTGCACTTTTGGCTCGACCGCACCGGCCTGGGCCACCTCCCGATCGGCCCGTGGCTGCCCGACGGCTTCACCACCCCGGTCCTGGACACCGGCCGCTACCGATCCGCACTCGACCAGCACCGTCCGGACCGCCGACCGATGTTCACCGCGCTGGAAGGCTTTAAGGCGATCTGGCCGGACGAGCAGCGTGAACATGTCGACGCGATCATCTTGGCCACCGGGTACCGACCCGACCTGCCGTACCTGGACGCGTTGAGCATCGAGCACAACCGAAGCCTTTCGCCGCATCGTGGACTCGGCTTCGTCGGTCTCGAATGGCAGCGCAGCCTGTCGTCCGCCACCTTGCGGGGTGTCGGCCGGGACGCAGCACATGTGGTGCGGCGGCTTGTCAGGTGAGCGAGAGCTGGTCGCGGTGGAAGTCGAAGTGCTGCACCGGGAAGCGGTACAGGTCGGCAAGTGTCATGAAGTCCCGGAAGAACGGGTCCCAGCGCGTGGGGTAGGGCATGCCTCGGGCGAGGCTGCTGTCGTCCTCGCGGTCAAGGCGCCGGTGCAACGCGGCGATGGTGCGATCAGCCAAGACCATCACTCCCTGCTGTACCGCTGCCGCGAAGTCGGCCTACTGTCGGACTCTGCGGCAAGCCGTGCCTACCAACGCATGCACAGCTTGCGCACCGAGGAAGGCTTCAAGCCCGAACCGCTGGAGTGGTATCCGGGTGAGCAACCCACCTTGCTCGCGCAGGCCTTCGACCTCGCTTGCGACCACGGATTGTCGATCACACAACTCGCTGACCAGCTGGCCTGGAAGGTGCCGCGCATCCGCGAGTTCCTCGGCGTTCCGGACATACGTCCTGTACTGCGCGTCATGCGCTGACCCGAACGCCGCGCAGCCCGCCGTCAGCACGTGTCACAACCAATTCCGTGAGCTCTCCACGAACCGCACTCATGAATTCCCGCGCCCGCTCCATGCTGACCTTCAGCTCGATCCGCAGGGCGTCCGCCGAGATGGGCCTTTTGTGCGCTGCCCAGTGCCGAGCATCGGCCTGCCGTGCTCGGTCGAGATCCTCCAGCCCCGCACCGGTCAAGCCGTGGACGTACTCATCGACGCGCTTCCCACGGTCTTCCCAGCGCGGAACTGGGACAGTTGCGAGGTCGGCTGGGATCATTCCCGGTCCGACTTCTGCCCACCCGATCAGGAGCATCGGACCGACCGCGTCGAACGCGGCCTTCCCGCAGCCGCCGGACAGCAACGGGTCCGCCACGTTGAGCGCCAGCGTCACCGCGCTCACGAAGAGCGTGAACCGCCGAGCGGCCTCAAGACCTGGACAGATGCGCCGCGCACGGCTTAGATGCCTCGTCGCAAGCAGCAGTCCGAGTACCGAGAGCGACAGCAGGCGCGATGAGCGGAGCCACCCAGCCGGAACGTCGAGCCCGGAGAGCGAGGTTGAGGACGTTGCCGAAGCCGAACAGGAACGTGAGCCGACCACCGCGGCCATGCTCACCGTGACCGCCCGCTCGACGTCGTGAAGGATCCCGGAAGCAGCGCCCGAGGGGACCGAGGACATCCTTGGGATTGAGAAGCACCCTGCAGCGAGGTGGTGTGCCTAGGCGGTGGTCTGGTCGTAAGTCGTGCGGCTGTCAAGGCAGCCGTGGAGGATGCCGACGAACTGGTTGGTGAGGTGTCGCGGAGGCGGCGTTGTGTGGCGCACCGCGACCGCGTTGGCCGTCGCAGGCACCCAGCTCCTTCACGTCGCAGACCGGTCGTGGTGGCGCAGCGCGAACCCACCGTATGGCTGGCTCGGCGGACAACTCTCAACGCAGCACGGGAGAATTACTCCGACAGGCCTTGACCATGCCGTCCGCCACGACGGGCCTGCGCGTTCAGCTGATCGGGAAGCGCGCACCCTCAGCGGTAATGACCTTGGCCGCTAGAGCCTCGAATTCACGGCGCGTCCGTTTCCGGTGCTTACCGCTGGTGTCTCCGAGCAGCAGCCCGGCAAGCTCGTCGAGGCCCCACGTGACCAGGACTCCGTGCCGCGCGAGATAGAGCCCCACGGCACGGACGTGGTTGAGGTCATTGGTGTCGAGCCACGCGTACAAAAGGATTTGCCATAGCCACCGCGAGACCCTGTCAAGGTCGGCCAGCGACATCACGGTCTTGACGTCGACCAGCAAGGTCTCGGTGCTGGTGCCCACCAGCAGGTCGCCATCGGCCCAGTTCGGCACGAACGTAGGGGCCGCGACTCCGAGAGAAACACCTGGTCCGGGGTTACCGGCAAGATGCCGGAACTCGTTGAGCGCGGTGTGCCGGACGCGCCAGGTCAGCTTGACCAGCTCGGTCACCGCCTGCTCGCTGGGCAAGGCACGCAGGTCCTCGGCACGGCCACCGGTGCGCAGTGCGCCGGCCAGACGTTCGTCGACCTCGCCGGAACGGTAGATGCCCTCGCACGCGGAGATCACCCAAGCCGAGCGTGCCAGCCCGGCCTCGGCGCCGTTCGAGCCGAACAGCCCGACTGGCGCGTGCGTGGCCTGGTAGGCGCGGGTACGGGCGAGGAGATCGCGTAGCGCGACACTTGCGGACTGGTCAACGCCGCGAACATCGCCAGTCCGCCCCAGGTCGAGCCAGCCGTCCGGGGTACGGCGCAAGGACAGTGCACGGGCGCGGTGTTCAACGTCGAGCTCCTGGTGGCTCGGATATGCGGCGGCCTCCGCGTGCGCCTGAGCGAACGACAGCCATCCGGCCCGGATCATGCCCAGCAGCGCACCGTAGGGCGGGGAAGGGTCGACCAGGTCCGCCAGTCGCTGACCGAAAGCTCCCCCGATGTCGGCCCAGTGGCGTCTGTCGGGCCGTCCAGTAGGTCGGACCAGGGCCTTTCCGGCAGACTTGGCCGCGGCGGCAATCTGGCGTGCGACCTCGGGCGTGCCGGGGAACGTCGCCGCACACCAGCGGCCTAGCTCGCCGCGGTGCAGCTGGGTGGTCAAGCTCACCGATACACCAGCCCCTGAATTCGGGTCGCCTGCTCGGCGCCGAGCTTTCTGGGGGCCTCGTCGGAGATCACGATGGTGTGGCTCATCGCCTTGCGTCGCCCCTCTTCTCTGCACCTACGGCGAAATTGCCGCTGAGTCGAGCATTCTCCAGGGCGGCGAGTTGCACCCCAAGAACATCCCCTGGGATCAGAGACTCAGGCTGCAACGGCGTGGTGCGCCAGGCGGTGGTCTCGTCGTAGGTTGTGCAGCTGGCGAGGCGGCCGTGGAGGATGCTGACGAGGCGGTTGGCAAGGTGGCGAAGGGCGACGTTGTGTGGCACGCCGCGAGCGCGTTGGCGGTCGTAGTAGGCCCATGCTTGGGTGAGGCGCTCAGCGCGCTCATGACTTGGCGCATGAATGAGTCGACCAGTCTGGTGTTGCGCACGTACCGGCAGTTCACGGTGGTCTTGCGGCCCGAGTCAATGGCGACCGGCTGGTACCGGTGTAGTTCTTACGAGCCTTCGAGCTGGCGTACCGGGTCCGGTCGGCACACTCCCCGACTTTAGTCTGCCTGCACGCTGGAGTACTGCGACGATCTGCTCGTGCGTGTCCCTGACCGCAGACACCGGATCCGGACCCCGCTTCAGCAAGACCAGGCACTCGCCCACGTCGCCGCGTCCAAGCGTCGCAGGACCGCGTGTCCCTGCTCCCGGCAGCGCTTCCCCATCTGCCACCACAACCGCACGCGACAGCCCTGACCGACGCTCTCATCGACGTGGAACTCATCGAGGACGCCCTGGCCCGCCTGCGTGCACTAGCCGGTCTGCCACCTCACTTCACCGCCGAGCGGATCGCAATCGTGCTCAGCGAAGCCATCGCCGAGGCCGTTACCTGGGGCGACCCTTTCCTCAAGCGTAAGATCTACCGCGCCATCGCCTTACGCCTTACCCCCGCACAGCTCGATCTGGCACTTGCCGAGGTCCAAACCTGCCCAGGTGCGGCGGATGCGCTTGCAGCGCTCGCACCCCACCTGTCCGAACCGCAGCTTGACTGGATGTTGCGGCTCGCGAGCTCCTCCGCGAACAGCTACCACTTGAGACTCGTGCTGGAGGCCCTCGCTCCACACCTGTCCGCGACACAATTGGATGTGGCGCTCACCCTGGCGACCGCGGACGCAGACGCCCGGAACAGCGCGGACGTGCTGATCTCCCTGCTCCCGCATCTGCCCGAGAGATCGGGGCGAACCGCGGCTGAGACGGTGATCGAACTCTGTTCACGTGCGCGAGCCGTCATACCGGCGCCGAACCGACCGGCGTGCGTTGACTTCCGTTACCCAGGAACGCCTCCTGAAGCAAGATCGGTTCACCCGGAATCGTAGATCGCCCCAAATAGAGAACCGCTCGCGGTGGCCGTCTGACCGATCATGGCTGCAACCCGCTCAAGCCGTGATCTCACTGCTCTGGCTCGATCGGTACCTGGATACGGCTTCGCGCAACAACTACGCCGTTCTTGATCACGTAGCACTCGACGTAATGATCGCCCCTGAAGTTCGTCTCCTCTCCCCGCGCTCTGGACTGGTTCGGGTCGATTATCTGTCCACGAACGCGGTCTAACCGTTCGGCCTCGGGCCCGCGGTTGAGGACCTTCCACTTGACTTTGTACGGCTCCGGCACCTCGCACTCGACGATCGCGAAGAGCAACTTCTTGCGTGGCCTCAGTGGCCACCGGTGCTGCAACATGGTTCGCAGCTTCTGCGGCCTGAAGCCGTCTTGTGACACCGTGCAATCGATCAGCACGGTGTGCCGGATGTCCACGGGGTACCTGTCCTCGATGAACTCCTCGGTATCCCTGAAGCCAACCGACTCACGAGCCGCCGCAGCTGCAGCCGCGCTGGGGACAGGCTTGCCGAAGACGGCCTTCCACTTCTTGTTCGCGACGGTCTTGCCCTCTGCAGCGATCGCCGCGTCGCAGAGTTCGTAAGCGCGTTTGGCCCGGCGCTGGAACTTCTTCTTCACCTTGACCTGTTGCCCGCTCCCCAGAGCGGCGTAGTGCTCGTGGTCTTCCTCCTCCGACAGGAACTTGAAGAAGTCGCGGGCCATCAACCCGTAGGACACCGGGGTAGCTGTGTGATACTCCTCGTTGTCCCGGATGAAGTTGTGGGTCAACGTGTCGATGAGCAGACCACTCATGACGACGCCGTGCGCGTTCTTCCAAGCACGCACCATCTTGCAGAGGTTCCTGAGGTTCCCCTTGCTCAACGCGTCCTTCGCGCGGATCGCCTCGATCTCTGCACGTGGCTTGGTCACCTTCCACGACTTCGAGTAGGTGTCCGGGTACGAGAACGACTCGTCCTCGTTCTCGAAAACGGGCTGCACCTCGAACTTGAAGTTCTGGAACTGCACCACCACGACAAGCCGATCGACTTTGACCTCCGTGTCCGGGTACCGCGCTTTGATGGCGGTCCGGGTACGCGTGAGGATCTTCTCCGGTCCGTCGGCCTTCTTGTGCGCGTCCCGGATGCTCGCCGGCAGGATGAACAGCATGTCGAGGTCCGAGATGCCGCGGATCGCCGAGCCTCGACCGTAGGAGCCGACCATCAACTGGTTCCTGGTCGACTTGTCGACGCCGCGGAACTCCTTGTTCAGCGCCTTCACGATCTCCGTCCGGCGATTGATGATCGCCGACCTGTTGTCGATCTTCAGGTTCTTCAGCAGACCTTCGAAGATCTCACTCGATTTCACGGGCCGGGCGCTCCCCTGTCTTGCGCAGGTCAACGGGCAGCAGCTGGTCGATCTCGCGAGGCGAGAACGTCAGGTCCTCTTTGTCCTTCAACGCCAGTTGCGCTGCCGCGTATGCCTTCGGCGTGGTTCGAGGTGCATCGCCGTACACCTCGAGCGCCTGCTGCTGAAGCCGGTCGCGCACCTCGCGTCCCTCGTTCAGCGCGAGGGCACCGGCCTGGATGTCGACGATGAGCGAGAGGTACGACTCACGGAGGTTCCACAGCTTCGCGGCGATGCCCCGGTGCTTCTGCGTGTCCTCGCCGTGGCTGAACGTCTTGCTGCCCAGGTTCATCGCCGTCACCGACAACGCGATGAAGGAGGGGCGAGGGCCGCCCACTCCTTGCTCGTCACCAGGCCGAGCAGGGAGGCCAGGAACGTACCGGAGCTGATCACCATCAGCCCGACCAGCAGCCGCTGCTGCCTGCGGTGCTTCTGGAAGCAAAGATCGGCTTGCTTTTCGTGGACCTTGTGACTGTAGGCGACACGTGCATACATCTCACGAACCTGCGACAGCAGCAAGGCCCGCCCGTCATCGTTCACCCGGGTTCTCTCGGTCTCGCTCACCCTTCAACCTCCCGCGCCGATCGACCGGAGTCGGTGCTGCCCAGCAGTGGCCGAAACTCGGTCGAACATGGGTTCGATTTTGCGTGGGCAGCCGACAACAGCAAGCAGGCTCGCCGTGCTTCATCACATCGAGGAATCGTCGCGAGTGAAGGACTTCAGCTACTCGCGGCCTCAACAGGTGGCCGATGGGGTGCGCTGGCCATGCGATTCCTGGGACGACTGGCGAAAACGACGATGATACGCCGCGACTCCGCCCCCGAGGAACGCGTTGAGCCGCCAACGGGCCTGGTCCCACCGGACCACGCGACTCCGTTCCCTCCCGGATCGATCCCGTGCTCGCCACGCCCGGCTCGCCGCACTCGAACCGCAAGGTTTCCACAGCAGTCGCGGTCTTACCTTTCCAAGGTCAATGGCGTGAAGGTGTGTTGCAGTGCAGCGCGAGGAAACGCGTCGCGAACAGCAAGCCCAAGATCGACAAGTCGACGGCAGGCGCGATGAGCAAAGCGACCCAGACAGGAACACCGAGTCGCAGAGCGAGGCTGAGCACGTTGCCGAAGCCAAACAGGAACGTCAGCCCGACCACCGTAGCCATGATCACCGTGACCACCGCTCGACATCGTGAAGGACCCCGGAACCGGCGCTCGATGAGCCCAGGCCGCGCCCGAGATCCCTGACCTGCAACGACACGGGAGACACGACGCGACACGAGCCCCCGACGCATCTTGACCCCGAAGTGCGGAAACGGCACCCGCCGGCATTAGCCGACACCTCCGCCAGGGCCTACCCGAGGACTCTTAACCAGCGGGTCGCGAACAACGTCTCGGGGTGACGAACCAGGTCGAGGCAGCTGCCTGCGGTACTGGGCGTCTGCCTCACTTTGGTCTGCGCTCACCGGTTGCCGTCACTCTTCGGTGACGTGCCGCAGATAGGCCTCCGGCGTGTTCATGTACCTGCGCCAGTGGTCGACGAGAGCGAGGTCCTCCCACGCGGCGCGGTGGAACCCGTGCTCGTTCACCTCGATGATGTCGGCGTCCGGGGTGGACGCCAGGATCGGTGAGTGGGTGGCGCAGATGATCTGCGCGCCGGACTTGCCGAGCTGGTACATCAGCGACACCAGCCGCAGGCAGGACTGGAACGACAGCGCGGCTTCTGGCTCGTCCATCAAGTAGAAGCCGGGTTCGCGGAACATCGCCGAGAACACAGTGAGGAACCCCTCGCCGTGGCTCATCTCGCTGGTGTCCTCCTCCCAGTAGCCCTGCATACCGCTGACGGCCTCCATGAAGCCGAAGGCGGTCTCCGCACGGAGGAAGTAGCCCTTGCGCTTCGTGCGGGTGCCCGACCGTTGCCGGGCCCCGGCAGTGGTGGTCTCGAAGCGCACCATCTCGCCAAGCGCGGTCTTCGGGCGGTCGTTCGCGTACTTGCGTCCGGCTCGTCCGCCGCGCGCGTCCAGGCCCCACGCCTCCGCGAACGCCTCGACGAGGGTCGACTTGCCCGAGCCGTTCTCGCCCACGAGGAAGGTGATCGGCTTGTCGAAGGACATGCCCTCGTCGGCCAGTTGAGCGACGCACGGCACGTCGAGCGGCCAGGTTCGGCGGGAGCCCTTGGGAAGCGACTCCTCGGGGATGTACGCGCGGCGGGCGAGCATGACGTCAGGTTCCTTCGATCAGCGGTAGTCGGTTCGCAGGCTCCCGCAGGTGTGCGGTTGTCCGCTCGGCGACACGCCGGGGCAGATCAGTCCGCACAGCTGTCGATCTGAGCCTGTCTGCATGGCCCCACCACGCCCGAACCCGCCAGTTGCTGCGCGAGACCTTGGTCGATGGTGTCGGCGTGTGCTCTGAGCCAGGCGATCTCGTTGTGCAGCCAGGAATCGGGGCCGAGGACGCGTCCGGCACGCGAGTGGAAGTCGCGCTCGTCCTCGACTCTCGCCACGATACGCGCACCGAGGTCCCGGCGGTCCTCAAACCTGTACTCGTCGAGGAAGAGGCGCAGCAGGGCCAGCTGGTGGTCGAGGTCGGCGATCTCGGCGCCCAGCAGCCACAACCAGGCGGCATAGGCGAGGTCGCGGGCGCGAGGGCCGGGGGCGGCCTGGTCGAAGTCGAAGGCCGAGGCGGGGAGGTGGTCGACGAAGGCCACGTTGAGCGGTGAGAAGTCGTTGTGGCACACCGTTTCCTCGTCGGCCGTGAGCGATGAGCCCGCGGTGGCGTCGTGCAGGCGGCGGAGCAACCGGGCTGCGGCCGTGATCTGGGCGGGTGACCAGTCGCGGGTCCGGAAGGCGGTTGTGGTCGAACCGGGTTGGAAGCTGAGGATCTCGCGGCCCTTGGCGTCGATGCCGAGCAGTCTCGGGGCGGCGTCGCAGTCGACGTCCTCCAGGTGCTGCAGGAGTCGGTGCACGAACGGCGAGTGCGGGCCGAGTGGCCGGCGGACCGTGTTGCCGACGCGAACGACACCCTCGGTCATCAGGCCCCCGGTCAGCGGGATCTCGTGGTCGTCTGGGAGGGTCACTCGCACTCCTCGTGGTTGTTGGAACAGCGGCATGAAATCGGTGCTTGCCAAGCGGTGTCCAACAACCGACACGCCGACCGAAGACAACCAGGAGTTGTTGGTGGAGCTGGACCTCGGTGCCGTCCGAACCTTCCTCGCCGTCGTCGACGACGGGCACTTCACCGAGGCGGCCGACCGGCTCGGCATGACGCAACAGGCCGTGTCGAAACGGATCGCCAGGCTGGAGGCCGACCTGGACGTGGTGCTGTTGCACCGGTCGCGCACCGGGGCCGTGCCAACTGAGGACGGCACGGCGTTCCTGCCCCACGCCAGGGCACTCATCAGCCTCGCCGACCAAGCCACCGCGATGCTCCGCGCGCGTCGGCGGCCGTTGCGGATCGACGTGCTCGCCCGCGTCGCAGCGCCGATCGATGTGGTCAGGGCGTTCTACGAGGCAACCGATGTCGACGTCGACATCGTGGTCTCCCGCGGCTCCAACGCGACGGCGCTTGCCGGCGGGTCGGTCGACGTGGCGTTCGGGCGTGTCACCGGGCCTCTTCCGCCGGGAATCGAGCGGATCCCTGCCTGCTTGGAGCCGATTCCAATCCTGGTCAGCCGTCGGCACCGGCTGGCGAGGCGCAAGAGCGTGTCAACCCACGAACTGGCGGGATTGACCGCGTGGATGCCAGGCAACACCGGCGACAGCGAGTGGGCGGAGTACTACCGCCACCTCAGCGCCGAGTTCGGGGTCCGGATCGACAGCTCCGGGCCGGTGTTCGGGGGCGAGCACGTCATGGACACGATCGGGGCCTCACCGGAGCTGATCACCTTCGGCACCACCCGCCAGTTCCCGGTGCACCCGGACGTCGTGCAGGTCGCGGTCACCGGGCCCACGCCGGTCTACCCCTGGTCGCTGCTGTGGCACGAGGCGAACCGCCACCCGTCGCTGCCGCTGCTCATCGGCCACGTTCAGGGCCGCTACCGACCCTGGGCGGAAGGTCAGTGGTTGCCGGTTCCCGACCGTCCTCTCTTCACCGCGGAGGGTCAGACCCGGGCTTGAGTGAGGAAAGCCTTCGTCGCCCGCGGGGTGCGCAGCACGTGCAGCGTCGCGTCACCGGCGTGCGAAGCAATCGCGTCCATCAGCACCGGGCGGCTCTTGCGCCGCCACGACCACAGCCAGACCCAGAAGTCGACCCGCTCGCGTGACCGCAGCAACGCCCGCCAGGCACACCGCCAGAACGAGAAGTCGAGCAGGAGAACGGTGTCGGCTCGCTGCAGCCGCACCTCCAGCACGTCGTACGGGCCGAGGTCGCCGTCCATGATCCACTGGTCAGACACGGCGAGCTCGCCCTGCACCACGGCCCACAGCTCTGCGGGCATCGGCTCCAGCCGCGGGCCCCAGAAGTGCTTGTCCAGCTCGACGACCGGCAGGCCGGTGGCCTTGCCGAGGGCGCGCGCCAGCGTCGACTTCCCCGCGCCGCCGCGGCCGAGGATCACCACGCGTTTCACGCCGGCAGGGCGTCGCCGGGGAAGCCGTGGCACGGGTGCACTTCGCACCGCATCATCCCGGCCTGCACGCACGGGTCGCCGGCCATGATCTCCGCGGCCTCCTCGGCCGACACGGTCATGATCGCGACGCCGGCCATCGTGTCAGAGGCGACCGGACACAGGATCGCGATCACGCCGTCCGCGCGCAACGACACCATGCGCCGCTGGTGTTCCAGCTCGATCGCGTCCGCGCCGGCAACCGTTCGTGTGCCCCAGTGCAGCAGGGCGACGCTGTAAGGCTGGGCGGTCGCGGCCAGGGCCTTGATCTGCTCGTCGGTCACGGTCGTGCTCATGAACTCTCCCCCAGTCGTTCGGCCAAGGACACGATGATTCCCTCGGGACCACGAACATAGGCCATCCGCCACGTCCCCTCGTACTCGCCGATGCCGCCCACCAGCCCGTAACCCGCGGCTGCGGCGTGGTCGACGGCCGCTTGCAGGTCGTGCACCTCGAACGCGACGTTGCGCAGGCCCAGCTCGTTGGCGGGTGCGGCGGGGGAACCGGGGAGGTGCTGAGGGCGGGTGAAGCTGGAGAGCTCCAGGGTGGTGCCGCCGTCGGGTGCGTGCAGCATGACGATCTCGGTGCGCGCGCCGGTCATGCCGATCACCGTGTCCAGGAACTCGCCCTCGACGGCCATCTTGGGGCTGGCTCGCAGGCCGAGTGCGACGAAGAACGCGGTGGCGGTGTCGAGGTCGGCGACGGTGATGCCGACGTGGTCGAAGCGTTTGATGAACGTCATGGGGTTCCTTCCGGGAAAGCCACTACCTCGGCGGACTGCTCAGCCCGCGCACAGCTCTGCCACCTTCGCGTCGGTGCACGGCAGGTACCGGAACTGCCGCATCACCTCCGCCGCCTCGTCCGTCCTCAGGTACTCGAGGAACGCCGCCGCCAGCGTGCCCGCCGCGTCGGCGCCCGCGGTGCGGTAGATCCGCTCCACCGCCCAGAACCGGTACCTCAGGCGCAGCACGTCGGCGGTGTCGGCGGTCAGCTCGGCCACGCCGACGTTGTCGATCGCGAGCGGCTGCACGCTGGAGCTCTGCAGGGCGCTGGCGATGTCGGAGTAGCCGATCGCGTACTCGTCGGTGGCCACGGCGGCGATCACGTCGGCGGTGGACGTGCGTTCGCAGATCACCGCGCTGTCGCCGGGCTGGCGGGGTTCGCGGCAGTTCTCGGAGGTGGCGCTCAGGTCGGCCTGCACGCCCAGCCTGGCCTCCAGCGTCTTGCGGGTGCCGGAGTCGGTGTTCCTGGCGACGACGTGGATGGGGTGGTCCTCGCCGGTGATGTCCTTCCAGTTGGTCAGCCGGCCGGAGAAGATGTTGATGACCTGGTGCGTAGTGAGGTTGCTGATCTTGCGGGCTTTGTGGGCGACGACGGCGAACGGGATGACGGCCAGATCGGTGGAGCGCAGGGAAGCGAACTCCGGTGGTGCTTTGACGTCGGACAGGGCCAGCAGGCGTTCGTCCGGGGCGCTGTTGAGCTGTTGCAGGCCGGCGAGGCTGCCTCGGGTGCTCAGCCGGACGACCGAGCCGGGGCAGAGGGTCTCGTAGGCGCCGGCGAGCTTGGCCGCGGTCGAGGCGAAGGCCGTCGAGCCGCTCAACGCGAGCGTGTCGCGGACGCAGGCGAGGTTGGCGGGGCGGTCGACGGGTGGGAGCAGGAACGCCGTCAGCGCGCCGGTCAGGAAGATCACCGTCAGGCCCGCCCACAGCGGGGTGTAGGGGCCGGTGCGGCGCTTGGTCTCCTGGGTGGTGATGCGGCCGTCGCGGAGCCTGCCCTCGACCTTCGCGCCGCCGCCGGAGCCCTGCAGGACGATGACGACCTTGAACGACGCGTCGGGCTTGAGGCGCACGGCCGGCAGCGTCACGCGGTCCTCGCCGGGGACCGCGCGGAGGTCGGGCAGGTCGGCCACGAGGGTGGCGAGGTTCTGCGGTTCGGACTCGGTGACGTCGAGGGACACCAGTCGGCGGCCGGGGAAGTGCAGGGACAGCGGGGTCACGTAGTCGTCGGACTCGATGCGTTCGCGGCCGGTGTTCTTGACGCGGGCGACGATGATGCCGGCGTCGGTGATCGGGATGCCGTCGCTGTCGAGCGAGACGTGCCGGCCCCGGTCGACGCTGAACGGCGCGTCGATGCGCACCCGGCACGACAGCAGGCGTTCCTGCTGGGCGTGCTGGTGGGTCGTGTAGACCAGCACGGCGCAGGCCACGGCCGCCGCCACGAGACCCCAGATGCCCTGTGCCCGCACGGAGGTTCCGGCGGTCTGCTCGACGAACAGCGCCATCAGCACCAGCGCACCCGCGAGCACGACCGTGGCGACGGCGGCGCGCAGGGGCCTCGACCAGGCCTTGCGTTCGACGGGCGCGGCGTCGTCGATCAACGTGCCGGGCGGCGGGGTCACCGCGGCGAACGCGCCGGGGTCACCGCTCAGCTCCACGCGCTTCTCGGCCGCTTCCACCTCGCGTTCGACCTGCTCGTCGTCGTACTCCGGGTAGGCCTTCCTCAGCAGCTCCCGGCTGGCCTTGCGCAGGCGGCTGCGGGCCGCGGGGTCCTCTGGCAGCACCTAGTCATCCGTTCCGTCGTGCGCGGGTCCGTGGCACTCCGGGCACCGCCCGGACAGCCCGTGCAGGAAGTAGGACGTGTACGTCACGGCCTGGCGCATCACGCTGCCCGGTCCGTCGCCACCGTCGAACCCGTCGGTGCGCAGGAAGTGCATGACCATCCGCTCCCAGTGGTCCTGGGCCTGGCGCCAGTCGCCCTCGTGGCGCATGGCGAAGCGGAGCGCGAAGTACGGCGGGATCTCGTGGCCGTGCCGGGAGTACTGGAGGCTGGCCAGGCGCGGGATGTTGCCGGTGGGCAACGGGCCGAGCCGGTCGCCCTTGGAGCCGGGAGAACGGTTCGAGGTCGCGTTGATGACCATGTAACCGGCCACCGCACCCGCGAAGCCGGTGACGACGAGCCAGCCCGCGATCGACAGCAGCAGCGCCGGGAACCAGACCCAGGCGTGCCGCGACTCGGCGGCGACGTCCCACGGCGAGGAGATCAGGGCGCTGATCTCGTAGGCCTTGTCCCAGCCGAGCACGAACCCGTTGAAGCAGAAGAGGACCGCGCAGACGATCAGGACCAGGTACCCCTGGGTGACGAGCCAGTAGACCAGGCCCGTGTGCCGGAACCTGCCGCGCCACCACCGCCGGAACCTGTCACGCAGGGGCTCGCGACTGGCCCGCCCGATGCTCGACGGCTCGACCCACCCCTCCACACCCGGTGGGACACGCCGACTTTCGCCGATCACACCACCATTCGACACGGGCGGGCGGTGCTCGATCATCCGAACCGGCGGACTATGGCACACGTCACACGACGGGCCGGTCCGAGGTGGCGATCACCTTGGAGGAAAACGAAAACTCAGCTGTAGGTGCGGCGCAGCAACCGGTGGACGCGGCGGACCGCGGCCAGCCGCTCGTCCACGTTGATGTCGAGCGCCCGCACGACCGGGTCCTCCGGCCCGCGCCGCTGCCGGATCTCCGCGAGCCGGGCCTCCACCGTGATCGAGTGGCCGTCCGGGCTGGTCGTCATGTCGGAGTACCAGAGCGCGTCGCGGAGCCTGCCGCGTTCGTCGGGGAACTCCGCCAGCTGGTCGGCCATCCCGGTCACCTCGGCCACCGCCGACGCGCCGGAGTGGTGGGCGACCAGGCCGCACACGCGTGGCGAGATACCGGCTCGCAGCAGGTAGCGGGCGCCGTCGAGGGGGTGCAGGCCGGTGTCGGTGAGCTCGGCCGCGTAGCCGATGTCGTGCAGCCAGGCCGCGGCGACGAGCAGTTCGCGCTCCTCGAACGGCAGGACGCGGGCCACCTGCTCGGCGCGGCGGGCGACGCCGGCGGTGTGCGCCCAGCGGGGGCAGGGTGTCGGCGAGCAGGCGGCGGGCGGTGTTCTCGGACCACTTCGAGAACCAGGTGTCCGGCACCTGGGCGGTACCGGAGGTGAAGTTCTCGGCCGCGGCGCGGACGGCGCGTTCCACCAGCAACGGGATGAAGTCGCGCACTCGGGCGTCGCAGAAGCGGGCGTAGGCGCGGGCGACCCACTCGTGCACGAGGCTGGCCGGCACCTGGTCGCAGTCCCTGACCAGCCGCGACTCCAGCCGGCTGATCCGCTCGTCCGCCTGAGGACGAGCTACGGACAAGGGTGAGAGCACGTCCACAAGGTCCACGGTAGACGCTCCGGGTGCCGTGGCGAAGGGCCGGGAACGTGGTGAACGACTCGGCAGGCGGCGTGCGTGATCGCTCTCACCCGGGCCGCCCCGGCATGACCTGCTGAGGCGCCGCGGCCTGGGGCGTGTCCCGTGAGTCCGTTCGATGAGAGTCACGGTCGAGAGTCCCGGAGGCGGTGCCGCCCCAGTGGCCCGGCGGCCCCGTCCGGCAGCAGGTCCACCTCGACCTGTGGGTGGAGGACTTCGCCGAGGCGCACGAGCACGTCATGGCGCTCGGCGCGGTGGTGCTGAAGCCTGCCGGGGGCACCACCGCGGGTGACGACTTCCAGGTCTACGCCGACCCGGCCGGCCACCCGTTCTGCCTGTGCTGGCTCGTCGCGGAGCAGTGACCGGAGTTTCCATTCGTCCAAGGCGGAACCACCGGCGTGCTGCGAGCATGGCGGCATGCCTACCTGGGATGACGTGGTGACGCTGGCGTCACGGCTGCCGGAGGTCGAGGAGTCGACCTGGTACCGGACGCCGTCGCTGAAGGTCGCGGGCAAGGGGTTCGCCCGGCTGCGGACCGAGGCCGAGGGCGGGCTCGTGCTGATGTGCGAGCTGGACGAGAAAGCGGCGCTGCTCGCGTCCGGTGACCCCGCCTTCTACACCACGCCGCACTACGACGGGTACGGCGCGATCCTGGTCGATCTCGAGAAGGTCGACCAGGACCAGCTCGCCGAGCTCGTCGAACAGGCCTGGCGGCTCAAGGCCACCGCCAAGCTCCGCAAAGCCCACGAACAAGGCAACGGAGATCAGCCGAGCGCCCGGCGGGCGTAGGCGCGCACGTCCGCGTCCGTGTCGTCCGTCGCCCTCTTCAACGCCAGCGCGACCGCCGGGTCGTCCGCCCACCTGGCGAGCGCCCGCACCGCCGCCTTGCGCACGTCCAGGTTGGGGTCGGTCAGCAGGCCGGCGACCAGGTCGCGGTCGTCGAGCGCCTTCGCGGCACCGACGCGCACCTCCCACGCGGGATCAGCCAGCAACTCGACCGCGCGCTCGTGCAACGACGGCGGGTGCCCGACCCGTTCGGCGGCCTCCAGCGCGGCTGCCCGCACCAGCGGATCGAGGTCGGCGGACAGGGTGACCAGCACGGACACGTCGACGGTGCCCTTGGCGACCTGGACCCGCAGCTCCCGTGCCGGGTCCGCGACCGCGGCGGCCAGCAGGTCGTCCTCGCGCAGCGCCACGAGGCCGCGCACCGCCGCCAGCCGCACCTCCAGGTCGGGGTCGGCGAGCCCGGCCGCGTAGACCTGCGGGGTGCCGAGCTTCAACGCCCACAGCACCTCCAGCGCGATCGCCCTGGCCGGGGAGAGTTCCAGGACCTCCCTCAGCGCCTCCGACGGCGGTACGACCTCGACCAGCTCGCGCAGCCCGGCGGCTGCGACCTCCTGGGTCTCGGCCTGCGCCATCGCCCTGACCAGCGCGAACTCGAATCCAGGTGGCACAGCCTCGGTCAGCACGGCCAGCGCGGCCCTGCGCACCACCGGGTCGGGGTCCACCAGGTACGGCTCCAGGTCCGCGAGCGCGGGCTGCGAGTCGACCAGGGCCAGCACCTCCAGCACCCGCGCCGACTCGACCACCGACTCATCAGGAGCGACATCAGAGACCTCGGCGCTCACCCGCACCGACCGGGACCCGAGGAACTCCTCCACCCCGGGCCGGTGCGTCACGCCTTCCACCTCAACCAGATAGGGCGCGACCGGCCGCTTGACGAACTCCATCTCGCCGTCGGCGTTCTTGCGCAGGTTGAGGTGGTGGAACCAGCGCGAGTCGTCGCGCTCGGGCAGGTCCACGCGCGAGTGGTACAGCCCCCACCGCGACTCGTCGCGCATCAACGACGACGCCGCCGCCATCTCCGCGCAGTCGCGAATGAACGACACCTCCACGCACCGCATGAGCTCGTGCGGGGTGCGCGCGCCCATCGCCGCGATCTCCGCCTCCATCCGCGCGAACGCCTCCAGGGCGAGGGAGAGCTTCGTCTCGCTCTTGGGCGGTGCCACGTAGTCGTTCACGAACCGGCGCAGCTTGTACTCGACCTGCGGCTGCGGCGGCCCGTCCGGGTGCCGCGAGTGCCGGAAGATCAGCTCGTGCGCTTCGGCGACCTGCTCGGCGGGCAACGCGTCCGGCCGGGCGAAGTGCGCGGAGGCGTGCGCACCGGCCAGGTCGCCGAACACGAACGCGCCGATCATGTAGTTGTGCGGCACACAGGCAAGGTCTCCGGCCGCGTACAGCCCCGGCACGGTGGTGCACCCGTTCTCGTCCACCCACACGCCGGACGCGGAATGCCCGCCGCACAACCCGATCTCCGAGATGTGCATCTCGATGTCGTGCGTGCGGTAGTCGTGCCCGCGTCCACTGTGGAACGTGCCGCGCGACGGCCGTTCGGTGGCGTGCAGGATCCCTTCCAGCGCCGCGACCGACTCCTCCGGCAGGTGCGTGGTCTTGAGGTAGATCGGTCCGCGGGCCGACGCGATCTCCGCCGCCACCTCGGCCATCATCTGCCCGGACCAGTAGTCGCAGTCGACGAACCGCTCCCCCAGCGAGTTCACCTGGTAGGCGCCGAACGGGTTGCCGACGTAGGCGCACGCGGGCCCGTTGTAGTCCTTGATCAGCGGGTTGATCTGGAAGCACTCGATCCCGGACAGCTCGGCCCCGGCGTGGTAGGCCATCGAGTACCCGTCACCGGCGTTCGTCGGGTTCTCGTAGGTGCCGTACAGGTAACCGGAAGCGGGCAACCCGAGCCGGCCGGACGCACCGGTCGCGAGGACCACCGCCCCGGCCTCGACGGTCACGAACTCCCCCGTGCGCGTGTTGAAGCCGGCCGCCCCGACCGCACGGCCGCCGGAGACCAGCACCCGCACCGGCATGACCCGGTTCTCGATGCGCAGCCGTTCCCGCAACCGCCGTTCGCGCATCACCCGGTACAGCACCTTCTTGACGTCCTTGCCCTCCGGCATCGGCAGCACGTAGCTGCCCGACCGGTGCACCTGGCGCACGTGGTACTCGCCGAACGAGTCCTTCTCGAACTTCACGCCGTAGCGCTCAAGCCGTTGCACCATCTCGAAACCGCGGTTCGCGGTCTGCATCACGGTCCGCTGGTTCACGATGCCGTCGTTGGCGCGGGTGATCTCGGCGACGTAGTCCTCCGGGCGTGCCTTGCCCGGGATGACCGCGTTGTTGACGCCGTCCATGCCCATCGCGAGCGCACCCGAGTGCCGCACGTGGGCCTTCTCCAGCAGCAGCACGTCCCGTCCGGCCTCGGCAGCGGTGATCGCGGCCATGGAACCCGCGGTGCCACCGCCGATCACCAGGACGTCACAGGAGAGTTCGACCGTCATGCCCTCACCGCCGCCAGGATCGCGTCGCGCCTGCGTTCGACCTCGCCCGCGCCGAGGACGACCACGCGGTCGCCCAGCAGCACGGCCTCGTCGACGTCGTGCGTGACGAACAACGTCGTGGTGCCGGACAGCACCTCGGTCACCAGTTCCTGCATCGACGCACGGGTCTGCGCGTCCAGGGCACCGAACGGCTCGTCCATCAGCACGACGGACGGCTGCTGGGCCAGGGTCCGCGCCAGCTGGACCCGTTGCCGCATGCCGCCGGACAGCTCACGCGGCAGGTAGTCCTCGAACCCCGCCAGCCCCACGCGTTCGAGCCACGACGACGCCAGCGCCCGCCGTTGGGCCCGCGGAACCCCTTGCAGCGACAGCGGAAGCTCGACATTGCGCAACGCCGAACGCCACGGCAGCAACCCGTCCTCCTGGAACACCAACGCCCGGTCGCGCGACGGGCCGTCAACGGGCTGGCCGGACACCGAGATCGAGCCGCCGAACGGAACCAGCCCGGCAACGGCGCGCAGCAACGTCGACTTGCCGCAGCCGGAGGGTCCCGCCACGACCACGAACTCACCGGTGCCGACGTCGAGCGAGAAGTCGGCCAGCACGGTCGACCGGCCGTACCCGACCGTCAGCGAACGCACGCTCAGGCTCATCGCAGCGCCTCCCTGGGCAACCACCGGGTGACCCGGCGACCGAGCAGTTCCACCGCGGCCGAGGTCAGGTAGCCGAGCAGGCCGATGGTGACCATGCCGACGATCACCGCGGGGTAGTCGACGATCGTGTAGGCCTGCCAGGTGCGGTAGCCGACGCCGAACTGGCCGGAGATCATCTCGGCGGAGATCACGCAGATCCACGCCACGCCCATGCCGACGGACAGCCCGCCGAACACACCGGGCAACGTGCCGGGCAGCACCACCCGGAACAACACCTGCCGGCGGCTCGCCCCCATCGTGCGGACCGCGTCCTCCCAGATCGTCGGCAACGCGCGCACGGCGTGCCGGGTCGACACCAGGATCGGGAAGAACGCCGCGACGAAGGTGATGAACACGATCCCCTGCTCGTCGGTCGGGAACAGCAGGATCGCGATCGGCACCAGCGCGATGGCCGGGATCGGCCTGATCACCTCCAACGGCGGCCGCAGCACGTCACCCAGCAGCCGGGAGCGCGCGACCACCACCCCGAGCGCGATGCCGAGCACGGCGGCCAGCAGGAAGCCGGTCATGATCCGCGCCAGGCTGCTGCCCAGGTCGTGGTAGTACTCCGCGCCGCCGACCTGCGCCGCGAACCGTTCCGCGACCTCGACGACCGTCGGCAGCTGGTCGAACCGCAGCCACAGCCGCGTGTTCGAGGCGGTCAGCAGCTGCCACAGCAGCAACCCCGCGGCGAGCGACCCCAGTCGCAGGACCCAGCGCATCACCGGCCCGCCTGGGAGAGCGCCTGCTGGAAGGTCAGCACCGCACCGCGCTTCGCCGCCGCGGCCTCGGTGGTGAACGGCAGGAACTCCGCACCCGACCGCACCCAGTAGGCGTGCTCGGCGAACCACCGCGTACCGGTCTCCGCGTCCGGGACGTACGCGACCCGCAGCTTCTTCCCGCCGTTGACCAGCTTCAGCAACGCGGTCGGCGAAGCGACCGGTTCCGGTGCGCTGCCCTCGAACCACACCTCGCTCGCGGTTTTCGGGTCACCGCCTAGCGACGCCGGGTTCGTCAGGTCCTCTGTGGATTGCTGAACGTCGCTCAACGGCTTGTCGTCGATGAACTTGTCGACATCGAGCTCGTCGATGTTGCCGATCGACTTGAGGAACGGCACGTCTTCCTTCAGAGCGTTGCGCAGCACCGACTTGAGCGACAGGTCGAAGGTCGCGATGCCGTTCGGGCCGTTGTAGAGGTAGACGACCTCGACGGGCAGCCCGGTCGCCTTGGCGACGATCTCGGCTGCTTCGAGCGGCTTCTCGTGCAGGAACTTCGTCGCGTCGAGCTGAGCGCGCAGGAACTCCCGCAGGACCTCCGGCTGTTGCTGGGCGAACGGGTTGCGCACCGCGGTTCCGTGCAGGGTCGGCAGGTTCAGCGCGGCGCCGTCGTAGAGCAGCTTGGCCTGCTTGGCGAACACCAGCTGGCCCGGCCACGCCACGAACTGCGCCAGCGCGGCGACGTTCCCGGACTGCAGCGCGGAGACACCCACCGACGGCTGCTGGTTCTCGACGGTCACCTTGGTGCCGCCCAACGCCCGGACGAGGGTGCCGTGACCGGCCGACCCGACGCTCGCGGACACCTTCTGCCCGTTCAGGTCCGCCAGCGTCTTCGCCGACGAGCCCGGTGGCACGACGACCATGTTCAGCGCGCCGCGGGCGTTGTAGCCGGTGACCGCCACCATCCTGGTGCCCTGGTCGCCCTGCTTCTGCGTGCGGGACCCGTTGATCAGCAACGGGTAGTCGCCCATCGAGCCGATGTCGATCTTGCCGGCGATCATCTGCGCGGTGATCGGCGCGCCGGTGTCGTAGTCCTGCCAGGCGACCTGGTACGTCTTGCCGGTCTTCTTGCCCAGCTCGGTGAGCCGTTGCTCGAAGAAACCCCTGTCGCGCAGCAGGGTTCCGGCGGTGACGGTGTTGATGGTCTTGGACTGGTAGCCGATGACGACCGGGACCTCGTCACCGGAGGAGGCCTCACCCGTGCCGCACGCGGCGACGAGGAGAACCGCTGCCAGAGCGAATCGCTTCACAGTTCTTCCTCTCACCGCAGGAGGTAGGGCATGTTGATGGTCACGGCGCCGGTGGGGCAGCGGGCGGCGCACGGCCCGCAGTACCAGCACTCGTCGACGTGCATGTAGGCCTTGTCGGTCTCCGGGTTGATCGCCAGCGAGTCGAGCGGGCACATGTCAACGCACAGCCGGCAGCCGTCGATGCACTTGGATTCGTTGATCGTCACCGGTACGTCGGCACGGTTGTTGACCAGAGCCATGACTGAACTCCAGGAGATGTGGTGGGAGATGTGGGGTTTCAGCGACAGATTTCGGCGCGCATGGTCAGGCGGTCGCCGCGCATGCGGATGAACTCGAGGTCGACCGGGCGGCCGTCCGCGAAGTGGCTGAGGCGTTCCACGACCATCAGCGCCGCCCCGCGCGGCACCTCCAGCACGGTCGCGGAGTGCAGGTCGGCGTTGACCGCCTCCAGCGTGACTGCTGCGGTGCCCAGCCGTTGACCGGAGGTCTGCTCGATCAACGCGAAGAGGTCGCGGTTGACGAGGTCCTCGCCGAGCAACCGCTCCCCCACGTCCAGCGCGAGGTAGGTGAGGTCCAGCGACAGCGGCAGGCCGCCCAGCCGGCGCAACCGTTCCACGTAGACGACCGAGGCGTCAGGCGCCAGCCGAAGCCGTTGCGCGACAGCGGAAGGCGCCCGGATCACGGTCGCCGCCCTGACATCGTTGGTGACCTCGCCGTGCTCGTGCAGGGTCTCCGCGAGGCCCATCAGCTGGTTGAGCCCGTGCTCGACCTTGTCCGCGACGACCACCGTGCCGACCCCGGGCACGCGGTCGATGAGCCCTTCCTCGCGCAGGAGCTCCAGCGCCTCGCGAAGGCTGTTGCGCGACACCGAGAACTCCGCGGCGAGAAAGCGCTCGTCCGGCAGCACGCCGTCGGGGAACCCACGGCGCACCACCTGCTGGCGGATGACGTCGGCGGCCTGCCGCGCCCGATCGGCGCGCAACCGCCGCTCTGGACGCTGGCTGCTGCTCATGGCCCACAGCATGGACGGCACGTGACGATCAGTTTGTTACGCTCGTGTTACGCCACCTGGTCAGGGCGCCGAGCAGGCAAAAGTCGCGAGCTACGCCAGTCCACCATCTGGAACGGCCGGAAACGCCTCTTCAGAGCACCGATACCTCGGGATACGAGGTATACCACGGAGTTCGGCCTGGCGGCGAGGGCGCGTCGTCGACTCCGAGGTTCGCGGGCCGTCGTGAACGGGAACCCGTGGCGACATGAACAAGCGGACGGTCGGCCGATGAGCGCCGAACAGCTCGACATCAGCGTTCTCACCTGGGCGTTGACCGTCGGGCTGGTCGTGCTGCTGCTCGCCGTGGACCTCGTGGTCGCGGCCAAGCGGCCCCACCACGTCGGGTTCGGCGAGGCCACCGCGTGGACGGTGTTCTACGTGGCGGTGGCGCTCGGGTTCGGCGTGTGGTTCATGCTGCACTACGGCAGCGGGCCCGGCACCGAGTACTTCGTGGGCTACCTGGTCGAGAAGAGCCTCTCGGTCGACAACCTCTTCGTCTTCGTGATCATCATGTCGACCTTCGCCGTGCCCGACGAGCACCAGCACAAGGTGCTCACGTTCGGCATCGTGCTGGCGCTGGTCATGCGGGCGATCTTCATCGCGCTCGGCGCCACGCTGCTGTCGCTGTTCTCGTTCGTGTTCCTGCTCTTCGGCCTGCTGCTGATCTACACGGCCGTGCAGCTGTACCGGCACCGCGACGAGGACCCCGACATCGAGGACAACGTCGTCGTCAAGACCTCGCGCCGGGTCCTGCCGATCACCGACGACTACGTCGGCGGCGACCTCTTCACCCGCGACAACGGCCGGCGCATGGTCACGCCGCTGTTCCTGGTGCTGGTCGCGATCGGCACCATCGACCTGCTGTTCGCGCTCGACTCGATCCCCGCGGTCTTCGGCATCACCGCCCAGCCCTACGTCGTGTTCGCCGCGAACGCGTTCTCGCTGCTGGGCTTGCGCGCACTGTTCTTCCTCGTCAAGGGCCTGCTGGACCGGCTGGTGTACCTGTCGACCGGCCTGTCGCTGATCCTCGCGTTCATCGGGGTCAAGCTGATCATGCAGTGGCTGCACGAGGACGTCATTGAGAGCGTGCCGAAGATCCCGACCGTGCTCAGCCTGGTCGTGATCGTCATGGTGCTGGCGGTCGTGACGGTGGCCAGCCTGGTGAAGACCAAGCGCGACCCGTCGGCGAAGGCGCACCCCGGCTCGCTGCGGGCGCGGCGGGCGGCCGGGAAGCGGGAGAACGAGCGGACCAACCGCCGGTAGGCAAAACCCCAACCCAACCAGGAGGTAGTTGATGCAGGGCGACGTGGAGACGTACTACGAGAACGGGACCTGGAAGAACAAGGTCGAGGGCAACTCGCAGGCCTCCAGCACCCACGACACCAAGGCCGAGGCGACCGCGAAGGGCCGGGAGATGGCCAAGGAGCGCGGTGTCGAGCACATCATCCGCAACCAGGACGGCACGATCAGCGAGAAGAACACCTACCCGCGCAGCAGCGACCCGCGCGACATCCCGGGCTGACCCGGCTGTGGTGGCGGGCTCGCCGGCCGGGCCCGCCGCCCTGCGGCCACACGATCGAGGGGTCGATTTGTGGCCTGCGCCGTTTGGGGCCTAAAGTCGGAGAAACCTGGTGATCTGCACGTCGAGTTGAGCCTGCAGCTCGGTGTCCGACCTCGTCGCGAGGGGGAACCCGAGATGGCGCAACCGGTTCAGGCCGTTCCCAGCCGGACGGTCGGCTCGGCGCCGCACGCGGCGCGTGACCGGATGCGGATCGCCGTGGTGTCCGCGCAGGCGAGCCCGCTCAAGGCGGATTTCGGACAGGGCATGCACATCGCGCAGCTCGCGACCGCGTTGTGCGAGTCGGGGCACGAGGTGGTCGTGTACACGCGGCGGGATGATCCGGCGGTCGCGGAGCGGGTGCGCACCGCGGACGGTTACGAGGTGGTGCACGTGCCGGCCGGGCGGCCGACGGCGTTGGCGGAAGACCACGTCGTGCCGCACCTCGGTGAGTTCGCGGAGTGCCTCGCCCAGCGGTGGCAGGTCTGTCCGCCGGACGTGGTGCACACCTACGGATGGACGTCCGCGCTGGTCGGGGTGATCGGGGCGCACATCGTGCGGGCGCCGGTCGTGCACTCCTACACCACCTTGGGCGCGGACCAGACCGGGCAGCGGGGTGACGCCGAGATGCTCGTGGCGCGCAGGGCGGCGTGGATCATGGGGTCGAGCGCTCAGGAGGCCACCGAGCTGTGGCGGCTGGGGGTGCGGCGGACGCAGGTCTCGGTCGTGCCGTGCGGGGTCGACGCGGAGCTGTTCGAGCCGGAGGGGCCGATCGCCACCAGGAACGCGCTGAGGCGGGTGCTCGTGGCGGGCGAACCGGCGCGGCACAACGGGTTCGCCGACGTCCTCACCGCCATGTCCGCAATGGACGACGCGGAGCTGGTGGTCGTCGGTGCCGGCGACCAGGCCGAGCTGCGTGAGCTCGCGGGTGGGCTGGGCGTGCTCGACCGGGTGGTGTTCACCGGCCACGTTCCCCAGGCCCAGCTGCCGGCGCTGGTGCGGTCGGCCGATGTCGTGGTGTGCGTGCCGTGGTCCGACCCGTTCGGCATCACGGCGCTGCAGGCGATGGCGTGTGGTGTGCCCGTCGTGGCGACCACCGTCGGCGCGTTGAAGGACATCGTCGTGCACGACGTCACCGGCTTGCACGTCCCCGCGCGTAAGCCGGTCGTGCTGGCGCGCGCGCTGCGGCAGCTGCTGGCCGACGACACCTGGCGGGAGGAGTTCGGCATCGCCGCGCGCGACCGGGTCGTGGCCCGTTACTCACGGGACCGGCTCGCCGAGGAGGCCCTGGCCGTCTACGCACGTGTCGCCGGTCGCGGCGCGGAGCTGCGGAACCGCTGAGCTCAGGTCGGCCACATCAGCGCCTCCGCATGAGCGCCCACGGGCTGCGGTTCCGGCGCCGCGGGCACCGTCACCGCGCGGTGAGCCGCGGTCTCGGTCCTCCTCTCCGGCGCGCCTGCCACGTATTTCGCGTACAGCTCGTCGAAGATGGGCGTAGCACTCATGCGTGAAATTGTTGCGAAGAAAAATAACGAATCCCGCCGAAACACGTTAAATCGCGAGATCAGGTGATTTTTCGGACCCAGTGGTGACGGCACGCAAAAAGCAGCGCCCGGCTGGAGGTCCAGCCGGGCGCTGCCTGGCGAAGCGCTGTGGTTCGCCCGAGGTCGTCGCCTGCACTGTGAAGAAGACGAAGGTCGCCCTCAGGCGTCCGCGCTCCTAGTCAGTCGTCGTCCTCGTCGTGGTCCGACTCCTCGACCTCGACGTCCGGGTTCGCGCACACGCCGCTGTCGTTGTTCGACAGGATCGGCACCGCGATGACGTTCACGTCCACGTGGCAGACGTTGATGTCGCTGAGGAGCTCGGAGTCCTCCATGTTCACGAGGCCGACCTGGTGGGTGTGGTCGTACTCCGCGGCGAGCTCCATCATGTCGCTCATCGAGTCGGCCTCACCCGCGAACGCGGGCGTACCGGCCAGCAGGAAGCTCGCACCGACAGCGGCGGCGGCAACAGCCTTCTTCAGCATGAAGAATCGCTCCTTGTTCGAACTTGGTGTTTTGACGAACTGCACGTGACTGCGAAGGGAGGACGGAACCGGGCACCCCGGCCGCGATCCCGTCCCCCGGCACACCGACGGCGCATCCGCGAGGAGGCGCCGCCACGACTCACTTGTCGTCGGGGTTGCCGCAGAGGCCGCTGTCGTTGTCCGACAGCACCGGCACCGCGATGACGTTGACGTCGATGAAGCAGGCGTTCAGGTCGCTGACGACCTCGGAGTCGTTCAGGTCCGCGACACCGACCTGGTCGGTGATGTCCAGCTCGGGGGAGTCGGCCAGTGCCTGCGAGCCAAACCCGAGGAATGCGCCCGCGATAGCGACGGCCGCACCTGCCTTCTTCAGCACGAAAATCTCCTTGAGTGATTGTGTTCCAGCGGAGCGAGCCGGACGAAACAGACCGGCCTCGACTCCGACGAAACCGTATCCAAATGCCAATGGAACACAAAATCGGGTATCACGCGATGGTGTGAACGAAATCAGTTCATCACACGATCGAGTGATCTCTTGAACCGCAGGTTTGAGAATCCTCCGGCGGCTGAGCTGGTGTGACATCCGAAAAGCAGCGGACGGGGTCCGCAGCGGTGAAGGGCACGGCCGGTGGGGATGTCGGCGGCCCGCGTCACCCATACCGGTCGTGCACCACGGGCGGGCGACCGGGAGACTTGTCGTGAGCACCGACCCGAGCGGAGGCGGACCCGCGATGCAGATGGCCCACTCGACGCACCGCGGTGTCGTCGTCCTGCGTGTCACCGGCGAGGTCGACATGACCAACGCCGGCCAGGTGCAGGTGGCGCTCACCAAGGCGTTGGCAGCCGCACAGCGCGGTGTGGTGGTGGAGCTCGCGGTGGAGTTCTTCGACTCGGCGGGACTGGTGATGCTCGTCGAGGCCAACCGGCAGGCGGCGGAGGCCGGAGCGCCGTTCGGCATCGTCGCGACCGCGCGCGCCGCGAAGCAGCCCGTCATGATGACCGGGCTGCACGAGCTGCTCACGATGTTCGACGACGTGGAGGCCGCCGTCGGGGCGTTCGCGCCGGCGGCCCACACCGACTGACCGGTCTCACACGCCGGCGATCTCCTCGCGACGGCCGGGCACGGCCGGTTGCCGTTGTGCGGCCGCACGTTCGTAGACCCGCACCAGCTCCAGCACGACCCGGTCCCACGCGTACCGCACGAGAGCACGGTCGCGTGCCGCGAAGCTCAGCTCCTGGCGACGGACGTCGTCGCGCAGCAACGACCGCACCGCCCGCGCCAGCGCGGCGGGGGCGCGTGGCGGGACGAGCAGACCGGTCGCGGTGTGCACCACGCTCTCGGCCAGGCCGCCCACCGCGGACGCCACCACCGGAACGCCGCACGCCATCGCCTCCAGCGGCACGACGCCGAACGGTTCGTGCCGCTGAGGACACACCACGACGTCCGCGGAACGCAGCAGTGCGGGCACTTCCGAGTGCGGGACGTGTCCGAGGAACGTGACGCGGTCGGCGACGCCGTGCTCGCCCCAGCGCGCAGCCGGTCGAGCTCGGCGCTGCGGCGGCGCCGGCCAGCACGAGCTCGGTGCACGTCACGCGGGCAGCGCGGTGATGAGGTCGTCCACCCGTCGTCCGGCCGAAGCGGCTCACCGCGACGATGCGGGACATCCCACCGCGCGCGGCCACCGGCCCGGCCGGGGTGAACAGGTCCGCGTCCACGCCCCACGGCACGGTGACCACCGCCGACCGGCGCACGCCGAGCCGGACGAGCTCGTCCACCTCGTGGCCGGACGTGGCGACGACGACCGCGGCCTTCCTGCCGACCAGCCGCTCGGCCTCGCGGGCGTCACCTCCGACGGGTGCGTGGAAGCTCTGCACGACGGGGAGCCCGGTGCCGCGTCCACCGAGGACCGCCCCGAGACCGGACGTCCAGTGGTGCGCGTGCACGACGTCGGGCGCGTCGTCGGCCCAGCACCCCTGCAGCTGCCGGGCGAACTCCCCGATGTGCCCGACGACGTCGTCCCGGCCTTCGGGCCCGGCCGGCAGCCGCACGACCGTGAACCCGTCCGCGAGGTGCGCCCGGTCGGGCAGGCGCCGGTCGGTGCGGCGGGTGTAAACGGTCAGCTCGTGGCCCAGCCGGTGCAGCGCCTGCGCCACCCTGGCCACGTGCAGCCGCGTGCCGACCGCGTCCGGGTCGTGCACCGCGGTGGCCGGGTCGGCGCGCAGCGAGACCATCGCGATCCTCACCTGGACACCTCCGGGTGCGGCCACGGGTTCGGCACGCAGGTGCTGCCGTCCCTGGGCACGGACAGGCCCTGGGGCGTGCCGGCGGTGACCTCGGCGAGCCGGTCGTTGGAGACCGAGAACGTCTGCTGCATCATCACCGGCGCGGGCGCGCCGTCGGCGGGACAGGCCTCGTGCCGGTGGCCGAGGAAGTGCCCGATCTCGTGGTTGATCACGTACCTCCGGTAGCCGGCCAGGTCGCCGGCGAACGACTCGGCGCCGCGGAACCACCGCGGCGCGCTCACGTACACGACGCCGCCGACGTAGCAAGACGTGTCGTAGGGCAGCTCGAACCCGCAGGTGGCCCTGGCGGTCTCCGTTGCGGTGAGCCGGATCCGCACGTCGGGCTCGGCGACGTCCACGCGGCGGAAGGCGACCGTGCCCGACGCGGTCCAGCCCCGCGGGTCCGCGAGCGCCTGGTCCACCGCCGCGGCGAACGGCTGGTGCGCCTGCGGCAGCACCGCGCCCTGTTCGACCTCGACGAGTAGGTCACGACGCGGCCGCGGCCGACCTGGCGGTCGTGCCGGCGACCGTCCGCCACCCCTCCCGAACGCGCGCACCGGCTCACCGGGCGGCAGCTCGGGACCGGGACGCGGCTCGGCCGGGCCGGTGAGCGCGAGCGGCGGTGCCGTGGTGGGCGACGGCGAACCGGAGCTCGACGACGGCGGTGACGAGGCCGGCGGCGACGACCGCACCGAGATGCGCGTCTCGATCACCGGCACCGGCGGCTGGGCGACCTCGTTCTGCAGCCGCACGTCCGAGGGCCAGCTCCGCAGCAGGCCGATCGTCACGCCGGCCAGCATCGCGGCGAGGACGTAGACGACGATTCTGCCGATGGTCATGAGGTGTCTCCCCCTGTTGTTCCCCTGTCACGAGCAGCTGAACAGCACCGGGCAGGACGCGTGGTGCAGCGCGGCCAGCGCGGCCGGCTGGAGTCCCTCCGCGGGGCCGCGTTCCCGGCCGGACACGACGAGGAGGTCGCTCGGGTGCGACCGCGTCTCCTCCTCGACCGACCTCGGCTCGTGGACCAGCTCGACGATCACGTCGGGGCACGAGGCGTGCACGAGGTCGGCGGCGTGGTCGAGCGAGTCGGCGGCGCCGTGGTAGGGCCGGGTCAGCACGCGCAGCCGGGTGGCCTTGCGCGCACGGCAGTGGGTGACCCCGCCGCACGCCGTCGCCCACCGGGTCGACGACCGGTCACGACGCCGAAGCGGCCGGCGAGCGCGGCAGGGTGCCGCTCACGACCACGACGTCGCGGCAGTCGTCGCCGGCGAGCGGCGGCGCGGCCAGCGCGCTGTCCCGGGAGATGACGACCAGTGCGCCTTCCCAGCGGGCGAGCGGCCGGTCGTGGTGCTCGACGTGGACGGTCAGGCCGGGGTGGCCGGCCAGCAGTGCCGCGACCTCCACGTGCGCGGGGTCGTTCTCGACGCCGGCGTGCACGACCAGTCCCACGCCGAGCGCGTCCGCGCAGTCGGCGGCCCAGCGCACTCCGGGCAGGCCGCAGTCGCGGACGTCCACGAGCACGCAGGTGGCCGTGGGGGCCGTGGCGTGCACGGGTTCGTTGGCGAGGGCGGTCATCACGCCACCTCTGTTGTGACGGCGGCCTCGCCGGAGTCGGCGGACTCGCCGGTGTTCTCGGCGGCGGTCACCGCAGGGGTGGCCGGGTGGTCGGCGGTGGCGATGGCCGTGGCGGTGCTGACGGCGTTGTCCTCGGCCATGGCGTCGGCCGCGTCCTCGGCGGCACCGGCGGCGGCGATGACCGGGAAGCCGGCGGTGGGGATCGCGGTGGCGGTGGTGGCCATGACGGCGGTCGCGGTGATGGCCGGGTCGGCGGTGGAGTCCTCGGCGCTCCTGGCGACCGGGACCGGCATGACGTGGATCGGCTCCACCTCGGCGCGCCCTGGCTCGGCGTGCGCGCGCGCCGGTTCGCCTGCCGCTGCACCGACCCGGTTGCGCCAGACCCGTTGCGCCGGCCCGGTTGCGGCAGCTCCGGTTGCGGCAGCCCCGGTTGCGTCGACGCGGCCGGCACCGGCACCGGTTCGACCCACCGCCGCACCGGTTCCGCCCGCCTCGGCCGCGGCAGGTCCGCCACCACCTCGGCGTACCACTGGTCCAGCAGCTGCTGGCGCTCGGTCAGGTCGGCGAGCAACACGCGCGACTGCTCGAGCGCCTCACCCACGATCTGCCTGGCCCGGCTGCTCGCCTCGGCCAGCCTCCGCTGGGTCTCCTGCTCGGTCTCGTCGAGCAACCGGGCGTGCCGGTCGGCCGCGTCCTCCGCCTGCCGCACGGCTTCCTCGGCACGGGCGCGGGCATCGTTCTCGATGTCCTCCGCCTTGCGCCTGGCGACGTGCAGCAGGTAGCGGATGCACCCCGACACGGCGTTGTCCTTGTTGTGCCCGGCGTGGATCACCCGGTACTCGGCGAGCTCCGAGCGGGCCTCCTCGAGGTGCCTGGCGAGGTCGTCCGCGGTGGCGAGGGCGGCGTCGCGGTCGGTGCAGGCGGTTTCGAGCTGTTCCTGCAGCCGTGCGATCACCTCGTCGACCTGGGCGCGGTCGTAGCCGAGCCAGCGGGTGCGGAGGTGCTCCGCGTCTCCGTCCAGGAGATCGTCGATAGCCATTGCCCAGTCCTTCCCCGAACGTGAGCGTGGTCCTGTGGTGAGTGGCAGGTACCCGTGACCAGCCCCTCCAGTCGTCCTTGACCTGGTAAGCACCCGCTCTAGTGAATTCCTCACGGAGTGTCATCACCATGCGTCCGCGATTCATGCTTTCCGGGCGCGCAGCGGGCCGATCCGCGGGTATCCCCCGGCGAAACCAGCCGGAAGGTGGACGCGGTGAGCGAGCAAGAAACACTGAGGAGCAAGGCGGACTGGCAGGCCTTCACGGCGTCGTTGTGCACGGCAGCGTCCACCTGGGACACTGACCTCGCGCGGGTCGCCACCGGCGAGGGCGACGACCGGCACGTGCCGATCAGTCCCGCCGAAGCCGAGGACGTCCTGCGCGCGATCGCCGCCCTGTGCCAGCGCATGGGCGCCGCGACGGCGTCCATCGTGCGGGCCAGCGCGGAAGCACGGCTCGACCCGGCCGCGGACGCGGACGAGCTCACGCGCCAGGTGGAGTCACTGGAACTGATGGCGCATTACGCCGATGCCATGCACCGCGCGGCCGACCTGGGTCGTGCCGTGGTCGTCGGGACCGAACACGCGTAGCGCGTTCGCGACCGTCTGCAGCCCGGCCCGCCACGGTTCCGAGGTGTTGTCGACGGTGAACTCGTACTCGAGCTCCGCCGTCAGCGACAGCGCCGTGGCGCTGGGCGCGCGGGCGATCAGCACGTGCCTGCCCTCGGCGGGCCTGAAGTCCTTCAGCGTCAACCTGTCCCCGTCGCGGTGGGTCGCGACCTCGACGTCGTCGACGAGGACCTCCACCCGGTCCAGCGTGCGCGGGTCCTGCGCGGTGATGGTCACCTCGCGCACCGCCGACGACGTCATGACCGCGCCGTCCGAGAGCCCTTCCACCTCGAGCCCGGTCCGCTCGATGTGCACCACCGAGACCACCACGAGTGTCGACGACACCGCGAAGACCAGGGCGAGGAACACGAGCAGGATGAGGTTCGACCTGCTTGCCGGGTTGTCCACGACTCATCCCGTCGCCAGGGCGGCGAGCCGGTCGGGGCCGCCGTTGAAGACGTTCTGGTCGATCGGCGACGAGGTGTACTGCCAGATCGTGTGGACCGGCCACTTGAACGGCATCGGGCCCACCGCGGCGGCGTACCTGGCCAGCCACAAGGGGTTCGTGGAGCTGAAGTCGCCGGTGCGGCCGGTGCACCTGTCCCACCACTGCGTGGACGTGTAGATCACCGGCCAGCGCTTGGTGAGCGCGTGGTAGGTGTCGCTGAAGCTCTTGATCCAGTTCACCATCGCGGCGTGGCTCAGGCCGTAGCAGGTGTCGCCGCCGTAGGGGTTGTACTCGATGTCGAGCGTCCCCGGCAGCGTGCGGCCGTCACGCGACCAGCCTCCCCCGTTGGCCACGAAGAACCGCGCCTGCGTGGCGCCGTCGGAGCGGTTGGGCAACGCGAAGTGGTACGAGCCCCTGGTCATGCCGGCGTTGTAGGAACCGTTGTACTGCTGGGTGAAGTTGGGGTTCTTGTAGTTGGTCCCCTCGGTCGCCTTGATGTAGGCGAACCGCTTCCCGCTGCGCCACCAGTGTCCCCAGTCGACGGCGCCCTGGTGGCTGCTGACGTCGATGCCCTCGACGTGGCCGGCGCTCAGCTCCGGCGATGTCATCAGCATCTCGCCGGCGCCCTCGTGCTTGGCGATCTGCGAGCCGGCGTAGTGGTCCTCTGATCCTTCGGACGCGTAAGCGGGCGCGGGACACAGCATGCTCACGACCAACGCGATCGCAGCGGTGCGAACTACTCGGCGGCCTGCACGTGGTTGCGACGGCATCGGAATTTCCTCCCCGCGTGTGTGACTCTTCTGCAGGGCAGCTACCCGTGCTGGGAACGGAAAAACCGGACACCCGGTTGTTGACACGAGCGAGTGGACAGTCCGCCACTTCACCACGTTCGGTGACCGGCCTGACGGCTTCGGTTCATCCGAAACGGGCGCCTGATCAAGGGTTCGCAGGGTAACCGTCGAGAGGTGGTTCGTCGAGGGGAGTCTAGAGTGGACCGCAAGAGGATAGCGTCGTGCGTCAGCAGGCTGGCCGTGCTGTGCCTCGTAGCCGGTGTTCTGGTGGCGGGGCTCCTCTTCCCGGTCGCCGGCACGCTCGGCACGGTGTCGAACAAGCTCAGCGACCAGGTCAAGTCCACTCTGGCGCTGATGCTGAACAACCAGCCGCCGCTGATGACCACCGTGGTGGACAAGGACGGCGCGCCGATCGCGCACCTGTACGACCAGTACCGGGTGCGCACGCCACCGGACAAGATCTCAGAGCACATGAAGACGGCGTTGTTCGCGATCGAGGACCGCCGGTTCTACGACCACAACGGCGTCGACTGGCTCGCGACCGCGCGTGCCCTCGCCCGCAACAACGCCAGCGGCGAGGTGGAGCAGGGCGCCTCGACGCTGACCCAGCAGTACGTGAAGAACTACCTCGTGCACGTGCTCGCCCGCACCGACAAGTCCGCCCAGCAGGACGCGCAGGAGCAGAGCATCTCGCGCAAGCTGCGGGAGGCGCGGATCGCCGTCGGCCTGGAGATGGCGCTGAGCAAGGACGAGATCCTCGCCCGCTACCTCGACCTGGTGCCGTTCGGTTCGACGATCTTCGGCATCGGCGCCGCCGCCCAGGCGTACTTCGACACGACTCCGGACAAGCTCACGGTCACCCAGTCCGCCACGCTCGCCGGCATGGTCAACAGCCCGACCGCGCTCGACCCCGAGGCACGCCCCGACAAGGCGTTGCAGCGCAGGAACCTCGTGATCGACGCGATGGTCATCGACGGGAAGCTGTCCAAGGAGGAGGCCGATCGGCACAAGGCGGCTCCGCTCGGCCTGCAGACGCCCGTCCGTCCACTGCAGACCGGCTGCGTCGGCGCCGGTCCGTCGTACGGCTTCTTCTGCTCGTTCCTGGTCGAGTACCTGACCGAGGCGGGCTTCAACCTGGAGGAGCTCAAGATCGGCGGGTACCGGATCGAGACCACGCTGGACCCGAAGATCACCGAGCACGCCAAGCTGGCCGTCGAGGCGCAGGCGCCGAAGACCACGCCGGGCGTGGCGAACACGATGGCAGTGGTGAAGCCGGGCAAGGACGCGCACGAGGTCGTGGCGCTGGTGGCCAACCGCGACTACGGGCTCGACAAGGAGAAGTTCCAGACCCAGTTCGACCTGCCGAGCGGCGTGGAGAACAAGTTCGGCACCGGTTCGGTGTACAAGATCTTCACCGCCGCCGCCGCGCTGGAGAAGGGCATCGGCATCGACACGGTCGTCGCCTCCCCCAACACCTACACCTCGAAGGTGTTCAAGGGCGGTGCGGCGTCCTGCCCGAGCACGGGCGAGCCGAACACCTACTGGTACTGCCTGTCCAACCACAATGACCGGTACCCGCCGCAGATGCCGTTGCGCCAGGCCCTCGCGACCTCGCCCAACACGGCGTTCGTGATCCTGGAGGAGAAGGCGGGCCTGCAGTCGGTGGTGGACATGGCCTCGAAGCTCGGCATGCGCAAGACGATGGCCACCAACATCGCCGGTGTGGCGCCGGACCCGAAGGCGGCGAAGGACCTGCGCGTGTCCCAGGCCCAGTTCTACGCCGAGAACAACAACGCCTCCTTCACCCTCGGCCCCGCCCCGTCCAGCACCCTGGAGCTCGCGAACGTCGCCGCGACGATCATGAGCGGTGGCACGTGGTGCAAGCCGACGCCGGTGCGCCGGGTGGTCGACCGCGACGGCAAACCCGTCGAGCTGGTCCGCCCGCCGTGCGAGCAGGCCGTGCCCGAACCGCTCGCCAACGCGCTCGCCAACGGGCTGAGCGAGGACAGCAAGGGCCAGGGCACGGCCGCGTACAGCGCGCGCAAGGCCGGCTGGACGCGCCCGATGATGGGCAAGACCGGCACGACCGAGGAGTACAAGTCCGCCGCGTACGTGGGCGCCACGCCTGACTACGCCGGCGCCGTGCAGGTGTTCAACGACAGCACCTCGCCGAAGGGCATCTGCGTCGGTTCGGGAGCACCGCAGCTGTGCCCCGAGGGCAACATCTACGGCGGCACCGTGCCCGCGGCGACCTGGTTCGAGACGATGATGAAGGTGCACGCGGAGCTGCCGGAGAAGCCGCTGCCGCCGGTGGAGGAGCGCTTCCTGCACGGCGACGCGCAGATGAAGGTGCCCGATGTCGTCGGGGCGGACCTGAACAAGGCCTCGGCCATGTTGAAGGAGGCCGGGTACCAGGTGACGACGGTGTCGGTCAGCTCGCCGCGGCCGCCCGGCGCGGTGGTCGCCCAGTCGCCGCAGGGGATCGCGTTCCGGGGCACGGCCGTGACGCTGTCGGTGAGCAGCGGGTCTCCCCCGCCCGCGCCGGTGACGAACGAGCCGCCGGCACCGGTGTCGACCGCGCCCGGGCCGCCCGCGGCGGAGCCCTCGACCGCTCCTCCCGGACCGGGCTCGCCCCCTACCGGCCGATCTTCCTCGCCGTGAAGGTGAGCTCGTCGGAGTAGCGGGCCGTGCCGTGCTCACCGTCGCCGAGGTAGAAGCGGTGGTCATGGTGCGGTCCGCGACGTCGAACACCGTCCGCCGCATGGTGCGCCACGGTTCCTCCGGCACCGCTCGCATCGACACGGTGTCGAGCGCGTCGCGCGAGGTGGTGGCGGACAACGGCTCGGTGGTGTGCATGGCAAGCGTCCGCGCGGACGCACGGGCGCGGGCCTCCTGCGCGAGTGCCGCGGTCCATTGACACCGCTGGTGGCGAAAACTCACGTGTGGCCACGACCACCCGTTCGTGGCGTGAGGTTCGCGCGGCGGCGGGTGTCCACAGTGCATCCGGAACTCTCGACTCCTCAGGAGGACGCGATGTCGCTGTCGGACAAGATCGGCAACAAGGCGGAGGATCTCGGCGGCAAGGCCAAGGAGACGGCGGGCGAGGCCGTGGGCGACGAGCAGCTCGCCGACTCCGGCCGCGCCGACCAGGCGAAGGCGGCGCTCAAGGACGGCGTCGAGAAGGTGAAGGACGCGGTCGGCGGGCTCGTCGACGACGTCGCGAAGAAGTTCAAGAACTAGTGCCGCCGGCCGGGACGTACTCAGGGCGTCCCGGCCAGCAGTTCGCTGCGTAGAGCGCGTAGAGCGCGTACACGGCGGCCGTGCGGACCACTTCCCGCTCGTCCACGTGCTCGTGCGGCCCGTGCAGCCGCCCGGCGCCGTAGCCGAGGCTGTCGCGCACGACGAACGGCTCGTCGAGGTTGTTCACCTCCGCCACGACGGCCGGATGCCGAACGTCGAGCTGGCCGCCCACGTCGGGCTGTCGCCCCGGGTCAGGGCGCCACCGCACGGCGAACGGTGTCCCGCAGGAACTCCCGCCGCCGTTCGTGCACCTCGCCCGCTTCGTCCGCGCTCGCCGCGTACACGTTGCTGACCGGCGACCACGCCATCGACATCGCGATCACCATCGCCATCACGTCGAACGGGTCGCCCGCCCGCACCAGGCCCGCCGCCTGCGCGTCGGCGATCGACTGCAGCTTGGTCGCGTCGAGCCGGTCCACGTCGGCGACCAGGTGGCCGGTGGGCCGCCGTTCCAGCCGGGCCCAGGTCGCCAGCCGGATGAGGTCCGGGCGCGCCAGGTACTCGTCGTAGAGGCGCACCGCCCAGTCCGCGAGGTCGGTGGCGTCGATCGGGACGACGTTGACGATCCGCTCCAGCGAGCCGAAGAAGATCGCGTCGAACAGCCCCTCCTTGTTGCCGAAGTAGGCGTAGAGCTGCGCCTTGTTCGTCTGCGCCGCGGCGACGACGCGTTCGATGCGGGCGCCCGCGATGCCGTGCTCGGCGAACTCGCGGGTCGCGACGTCGAGGATGCGCTGCCGGGTGGCCTCGCCGCGGGCAGTCAGCCGCTGGTCGGACATGGTCCAACTCTACAGACAGAACAGTTGGTTTGCTTTCCGCGCCGACCAGCGCTAGCGTCGAAATAGACCGAACAGTCTGTTTGGAAGGAAAGCCTCATGCGAAGCACCACCGGCTGGCGGGCGCACGGCCAGGACTCATTGAGCGCGGCCACCATCCCCCGCCGCGACCTGCGCCCCGACGACATCGCGGTGCGGGTGGACTTCTGCGGGGTCTGCCACACCGACCTGCACTCCCTGCGCGGTCGCAGCGGCGACGAACCGCTGGTGCCGGGCCACGAGTTCACCGGTGTGGTGAGCGAGGTCGGTGCGGACGTGACCGGTTTCCGGGTGGGTGACGCCGTCGCGGTCGGCAACATCGTCGACTCCTGCGGCACGTGTTCGATGTGCCTGGCGGACCAGGAGAACTTCTGCCGTGAGTTCCCGACGCTGACCTACGGCGGCACGGACCGCCACGACGGTTCGACGACCTTGGGCGGGTTCTCCCGGGAGTACGTCGTGCGTGACCGGTTCGCCCATCCCCTGCCCGCCGGCCTGGATCCCGCTGGAGCGGCGCCGTTGATGTGCGCCGGGATCACCGTGTGGGAACCGTTGCGCGCCTTGGGGGTGGGGCCGGGCATGCGGGTCGCGGTGAGCGGACTTGGTGGGCTCGGGCACCTCGCGGTGAAGCTCGCCGTGGCCCTCGGTGCGGAGGTCACCGTGATCAGCCGGTCGGCGGACCGCGCGGCCGACGCGGCGGAGCTCGGTGCCGTGGACCTCCTCGTCTCCACCGACGCCGACCAGATGGCCGCCGCCCGCGACCGGTTCGACGTCCTGATCGACACCATCCCGGTCGCCCACGACCTCGGCCCCTACCTGAAGCTGGTCGCGATGGACGGCACGCTCAGCCAGGTCGGCTTCCTCGGTCCGGTCACGGTCGAGGCGCTGGACCTGTTGGTGGGCCGCAAGAAGCTGAGCTCGGCGGGCAGCGGTGGCCGTGCCTCCACCGCCGCCATGCTGGAGTTCTGCGCTGCCCACGGCATCACCGCCGACGTCGAGGTCCTGCCGTCGGGCCAGGTGAACGAGGCGCTCGACCGCCTGGCCCGCGGCGACGTCCGCCACCGCTTCGTGCTCGACCTGGCCGACCTGTCGTGACGACTCAGGCGACCGGGCCGAGCAGGAACCCGCCGTCGGCGAGGATCTCGCTGCCGGTGGCGAAGCGGGCCCGGTCGGAGGCGGCGAACAGGACGAAGTCCGCGATCTCGTCCGGGTCGGCCTGGCGAGGGATGGCGAACCCGCCGACCGGCACGATCTCGCTGCCGTCCGGGGCGTGGGCCAGTGGCGTGCCGATGATGCCGGGATGCACGGAGTTGACCCGGATGTGGTCGCGTGCCAGCTCCTTCGCGGCCGCTCGCATCAGGCCGCGCAACGCCCACTTGCTGCTGCTGTAGGCGACCAGACCGGGTGCGGCGGTGAGGCCGGCGACCGAGTTGATGTTCACGATCGCACCACCGCCCGCCTTGCGCATCGACGGTGCCGCCGTCCGGATGCCGAGCAGCGCGCCGGTGAGGTTGGTGTCGAGGACCTGGCGGAACTCATCGAGAGAGATGCTCTCCGTCGTGCCGACGCGCAGGTACGCGGCGTTGTTGATGAGGACGTCCACGGGCCCGAAGCGCTCTTCGGTCCGTGCGATCGCGTCAGCCCACTGCTGCTCATCGGTGACATCGAGCCGTACGCCGAGTGCGGTGCCGTCGAGGGTGGCGGCGAGCTCGTCGGCACCGGTCCTGGCCGCGACGACGGTGTTGGCGCCGGCCCGGGCGAACCGGGCGGACAGGGTGGTGCCGAGGGCGCCGGACGCGCCGGTGACGAGGACGGTCTTGCCGGTGAAGTCGAACATGACGAGCTCCTTGGTTGCTGACGTCGGTGGAGTGGGCGAACTGGTCGTGGAGTCGGCGGCCTGGGCGGTGGAGTCGGCGGAGCGGGCGGTGGCTGCGCGAGCTAGTCGGCGAAGTCGGTGGAGTGGGCCAGGTCGCGACCGGCTTCGAGCGCGTCGAGCCGGCCGCGCAGCGCGGCGGTGCCCAGTGCGTGGGCGTCGGAGCCGAGGGTCAGGCGCAGCGGCGCCTTGTCGTCGTCGGCGGCCGCGATGATGGCGGCGGCGATCTTCACCGGGTCACCGGGCGCGGGCAACGGCGGCAGCTCACCGGAGAGCATCCGGCGCAGCTGTCCGGACGGGCCGTCGTCGTACTCGGGCAGCGGCGGGCCGAACACCGCGGCGCCCGTGCCGAAGTCGGTGCGGGCGACACCGGGTTCGACCAGGGTGACGCCGATGCCGAACGGTGCCAGCTCGGCCGCGGCCGACTCCCAGAAGCCCTCGATCCCCCACTTCGTGGCGTGATACAGGCTCATGGCGGGGAACGCGATCTGCCCGCCGATGCTCGCGACCTGCACGATCCGCCCGCCGCCCTGACCGCGCAGGTGCGGCGTGACGGCACGGGCGAGCTGGATCGACGCGGTCAGGTTGGTCGCGATCTGCCGGTCGATCTGCTCGTCGGTGAGCTCCTCCGCGGCACCGAACAGGCCGTAGCCGGCGTTGGAGACGACGACGTCGATGCGGCCGAGCTCGGCGAACGCGCGGTCCACCACCTCCCGCAGCGAACCGGTGTCGGTGACGTCGAGCCGGGCGCGCCACAGCCGGTCGCCGTGCCGGGCGGCCAGGTCGTCGAGGGTGTCCAGGCGGCGGGCGGTGGCCGCGACGGTGTCCCCGCGTTCCAGCAGCTGCTCGGTGAGCCGGCGGCCGACTCCTGAAGGCCGCCATCGACGAGTTCGCCACCCACGGCCTCGCGGGGGCGCGCGTGGACCGCATCGCCGAGCAGGCCGCGGCCAACAAGCGGTCCATCTACATGCACTTCGGCGCCAAGGAGGAGCTCTTCGACCGCGTCGTGGGCGACTGCATGGCCGAGCTGGCGCAGGCGGTCGCGGTCGACGCGAGCGACCTCCCCCGCTACGCCAGCGCGTTGTTCGACCGGCTGGAGGAACGCCCGCACGTGCGCCGGCTGTACCTGTGGGCAGGGCTGGAACGCCAGCAGCCGGTCGACGCCGAGGTCGAGGAGTACCGGCGCAACGTCACCGCGATCGAGCAGGCCCAGCAGGCGGGCGAGGTCCGGGCCGACATCCCCGCGGTCGACCTGCTGGCCATGGTCGTCGCACTGGTGATCAGCTGGGACACCGCCTCCTGGTCGCTCAAGGCGCTGGAGACCGAGCCCGGTGACCGGAAAGCGGCCGTCGTGGCCGCTGTGGAGGGACTCGTCCGCGCCGGATCCTGACCGAAAAACACGAGAGCGCTCTCACAACGTTCAACGAGAGTGCGGACGTTGTTCCGCCGATCGTCAACGTCCCGACCGTCCCGGTTGGACATGCTGGCGCCCTCACCGGAGTCGAACGAGGGCGGCGACATGGCGGAACAGTCGGAGATCGGGCGTCGCACGTTGCTGCAGGCCGCCTTCGCGGCACCGGCGGCGGGCGTGCTGCTCGGCCAGGGCTCGGGTACGGCCTCCGCGACGCCCTCCGGCAGCACCGACTCCCGGTTCACCCTCGCGGTCCTGCCGGACACGCAGTACCTGCTCGACGAGGGCGGCTCGGACCCGACGCCGGTGCGCGAGACGCTGAAGTCGTTGGTGCGGCGCAGGCGTGAGGCGAACATCGTGTTCATGGCACACCTGGGTGACGTCACCGAGCACGGCACCGAGAAGGAGATGCAGCTCGCCGACCAGGTGTTCGACTCCATCGGCACCCAGCTGCCCTACAGCGTGCTGGCGGGCAACCACGACGTGCGCGGCGACGACCAGCGCGGGCCCACGCCGTACTCGCGGACGTTCGGGCCGCAGCGGTTCGCGCGGATGAAGACGTTCGGCGGGTTCGCACCCGACGGCTACAACAGCTACCACGTGATCGACGCGGGCGGCCGCAGGTGGCTGCTGCTCGCGCTCGACTGGCGCGTGTCGGCCAACGGCCTCAAGTGGGTGCAGGGAGTCCTCGACCAGCACCGGACGCTGCCGACGATCCTGACCACGCACGACCTCGTGGCCGGCAGCCCGCAGGCGGCGCTGTCGCCGAACGGGCAGTACCTGTGGGACAACCTGATCCGCCGCAACGACCAGATCTTCCTGACGCTCAACGGCCACTACTGGCCGTCGGGCCGCACGACGCTCACCAACGACCACGGCAACCCCGTGCACCTGCACATCACGAACTACCAGGAGCGCTACTACGGCGGCGCCGGCATGGTGCGGTTCTACTCGTTCGACCTGCAGCGCAACGTGATCGACGTCGAGACGTTCTCGCCGTGGCTGCTCAACCGCCGCGACACCCTGCCGGAGGCCGAGACCGCGGAGCTCAGCGGCGAGACCGACAGGTTCACCGTCGAGATCGACTTCCGCGCCCGCTTCGCCGGGTTCGCCCCGCCCGTGCTGCCCGCCCCGCGCCCGGCCCGTGCCGTGCTGGTCAAGGACACGGTGGCGTACTGGCGGTTCGACACCGAGGGCCTGCCGTCGGCGGCCGAGGGCACGGTGCCGGCGGGAACCGTCGCGCGCGACCTGACGGGCAACGGCAACGACCTCACCGTGCACCTGCCGAACGGCACCAACGTGCTGACCTGGTCGCGCGACCACCACGACGCCCAGCCCGCGCACGCCAGCCTGTCGTTCGCCGGTGGCAAGAACCCCGACCGCGCCACGATCCTGCGCACCTCCCCCACCGCGCCGCTCAACAGCGCGAAGTTCGAGTCCGGCTACACCATCGAGACGTTCCTCAAGCTGCCCAGCCCGTTCGAGGGCGACCACGCGTTCATGGGCATCCTGAGCTGGGAGGGCCGCGCCGGTGACGCGGGCAAGCACAGCGGCTGGTCCGACGACGAGCCGACCTGCAGCCTGAACCTGTCCGGCGAGCGCTTCCTGCAGTTCGTCGTCTACCCGGTGCCCGGCGACGCCGACCCCACCTCGTGGAGCCACGCGATCCCGGTCGGCCGCTGGACGCACGTCGCGGTGGTCAACGACGGCCGGCGGACCACGATGTACGTCGACGGCGCCAAGATCGCCCGCAACGCCTCGGAGGAGTCGCGGGGCATCACGACGCAGGGCAAGCCGTTCGTGATCGGCGCGACCCAGTTCAACCTGCGCTACGGGCACGGGTTCTACGGCTCGATCGGCGACACCCGGATCGTGGCCCGTGCGCTGCGCCCGAACCAGTTCCTGACCCGCGGCTGACGAGCACCCCGATCGTGTTGCCGCAAGGGCGGCTGATCCCGTGCCGCCGAGGTCACCCGGCCTCGGCGGCACGCCCGCGCTCGCCTTCAGCTCGGCTCGCCGGCGGTGACGGCGCGCCTCGGACGGGAACGCCTCGTCACCCACCCGTGCCGACGATGTTTTTCCTTGCACCGAACAGGGTATGCACGAGTCCGGAAGCACTGGACGACGAGGACTTGGAGCTCGGACCTGTGTGGTGAAGCAGGGAGGAACGACTGACGATGTGGATCACGAACATGAGGCAGTCGGCCTTCCTCGACGGTGCGCCGGTGGGCTTCGCGGTGTTCGACAGGCGGATGCGGGTCCTCTACGCCAACACGGCGTTCGCCACCGTGCACGACCTCCCGCCGTACGACCACACCGGGCGCACCGTGGACGAGCTCCTCCCGCCCGGCCACCTGGCCGCGGTCAAGCCCGGCATCGCCGAGGTGCTGCGCACCGGCACCGTGCACCGCGACGTCGAGACGCGCGTCCAGGCGGACAACACCACCAAGCACCTCCTGCTCAACCGGTTTCCGTTGTGCGACAACGATGACGAGGTCGTCGCGGCCGTGGTGACCGTGCAGGACCTGACGAGGACGCACGCGAGCGCCGAGCTCGAAGGCCTGCGGCTGCAGGCGTGGTGGACCGACCGGCTGGACCGGGCACAGCAGGCCGGCGGTACCGGGTCGTGGGAGCTCGACCTGCGCGGCGGGACGGTCACGTGGTCGGCGAACCTCTGCCGGATCGCCGGGGTGAGCCGGTCGCCGGAGAACCTGCAGGACGTGCTCGACCTCGTGCACGACGACGACCGCGAGGTGGTCCGGGCGCACTTCGAGGCGCTCAGGACGAACACGCCGGCGACGGAGGTCGAGTTCAGGCTCTGCCGGCCCGACGGCCGGATGGCCGTGGTCGCGTCGATCGGCGAGACCGTCACGGACGACACGGGCTCGGTGGTCGCGCTGCGCGGCATGTACGTCGACCGCACGGCGCGCCGGGCCGCCGAGGCCGATGCGCGCGCCGCGGTGGTTCGGGCGAACGCCGTGCAGTCGCAGCTCGAGGACGAACGGCGGGTCGTGCTGCGGCTGCAGCGGGCCATGCTGCCACCGGCCATGCCCCAGGTCGCCGGCGTCGAACTGGCCGCGGGCTACCAGCCGGCGGACGGCGTGGCCGGGGTCGGCGGCGACTTCTACGACGCGTTCACCCTGCCGGACGGCAGGCTCGCGGTCGCGGTCGGTGACGTGGTGGGGCACGACCTGGAAGCCGCGGTGACGATGGGCAGGATCCGCAGCGCCATCCGCGCGTACGCGGTGCACGACCCGCTGCCCGACCGGGTGCTGGGCAAGCTGAACCGGCTCGTGTGCCTGTCCGACGACCTGTCCATGACGACCGTGTTCTACGGCGTCTACACCCCGTGGAACGGGTCTTTTCGCTACGCCAACGCCGGCCATCCTCACCCGCTCCTGGTCCGTGACGGTGCCGCACGCCTGATGCCGCACCGGCACGGGGTGATCACGGGCGTCAGCCGCGACGCCCGCTACCTCTCGTTCGAGACCTCGTTGCAGCCGGACGACCTGCTGCTCTGCTACACCGACGGACTGGTGGAGCACTGCGACGGCGGCATCGACATCGACGCGGGTGTGGAGAAGCTGTGCCGGGCGGTCACGTCACCCCACCTGCCCGATCGTCTCGGCGACCTCGTCCCGTCGGTGATCAGGGCCGTCGGTCCCGAGTCCGGCCGCGACGACATCTGCGTGCTCGCGCTGCGCCGGACCGGTGCGGCCAGCACCTGCCACCGGGCACGGCAGTGGCACGATCAGGGGCAGGACGAAGTGAGGTGACAGGTGACCGACGCAGTTCTCGACCTGCTGCGTGAGCGCAAGCGGCAGCACAGCACGCCGGGCAACCGCAGCGACGACGCCCGCCTGGTGCTGCTGGTCGAAGGCGGCAGCTCGCGCGGGGCCTACTCGAGCGGCATGACCGTCGCGATCGAACAGCTCGGGCTGCTGCCGATGTTCGACGCGGTCTACGGCAGCTCGGCGGGCTCGTTGAACGCCGCGTGGCTGTTGTGCGGGCGGGCGGACAGCACCAAGCACGCGTGGTGGGACCCCGCCGTCATGCGGACGACCATCAACCCGATGCGCGCGCTGCGCCGGTTGCCCGTCGTGGACACCCAGCACCTCGTGCACACCATCTACACACAGGTCCACCCGATGGGGTTCCAGGACATCCTGGACAACCCGGTCGAGTTCCACCCGATGGCCACGGACGCGCTCACCGGCGAGTCCGCCGACCTGCACGGGCGGATTCACGACGTGCCGAGCCTGCAGGCCGCGCTGCGGGCGTCGACCGCGATGCCGCTGCTCGCCGGGCCGCCGGTGATGATCGACGGGCGGCCGTACGTCGACGCGGGGATGAGCGAGATGGTGCCGGTGCGGTCGGCGCTCGCCCAGCAGGCCACGCACCTGGTCGTGCTGCGGACCGTGCGCAGCGACGAGGTCCCGATGTCGCCGTCACGCGGCGAACGGCTCGTGCTGTCGCGCTGGATCGCCCGGCACGCGCCGGGTGTCGTCGAGGCCTGGTTGCGGCGCAGGGAAGGCAGGATCGAGGAGGAGGACCTGCTCGCCTCGCACCCCGCGTGCCTGCAGATCCGCCCGCCGCTCGGCAGCCTGCAGGTCGGGCGCACCGAACGCCGTCCCGAGGTGCTGCGGGCCGTGGTCGAGACGGGCACGCGGGTGGCGGTGAACGCCCTGGCTACCTGCGTGCTGGAGTCGCGCTGACCCCGGCCGGGGGGATGGCCTGGGCGAGCAGGCTCAGCGCGGTGTGCGAGGGCGAACCGGCGGGTGCGGTGGCGACCACGACGTGCGGGCCGGTCCCGTTGCTCAGGGTTTGCTGGACGACCGTCAGCGAACCGACCAGCGGGTGCCGCATCTCGTAGCCGGCCGTGTCGCAGACCTTCACGCGGTGGTCGGCCCACATCGAGGCGAACTCGTCGCTCTTCGCGCTCAGCTCCCCGACCAGCTCGTGCAGGTGGGCGTCGTCGGGGTGCTGCCCGGTCATGAGGCGCAGGTTGCCCACGACCGCCCTGGCCTTGCCCGTCCAGTCCGCGTAGAGCTCGCGGGTGTGCGGGTCGAGGAACACCAGCCGGGCCATGTTCGGGCGCCGGGCCTGCCGCACGGCCGTGAAGTCCAGGTGTCCGGCGAACAACGCGTGTCCCAGCCGGTTCCACGCCAGCACGTCGCTGCGGCGGCCCAGGACGATCGCGGGGACGTCGGCGAGCGCGTCCAGCAGTTGCGCGGTGGGCTCGGAGACGTGTTCCGGGGCTGGTCGGCGTGGTGTGACCTGCCTCGCCGGCTTGGCCAGTGCGTGCAGGTGGCGGCGTTCGGCGTCGTCGAGCTGCAGGGCCGTGGCGAGCGCGTCCAGGACCTCGGGTGACGCGCTGGACGAGTGGCCCTGTTCCAGCCGGGTGTAGTAGGAGCTGCTCACCCCGGCCAGGCGTGCCAGCTCGTCGCGGCGCAGGCCGGGCACGCGGCGCCGGTCGTCATAGGTCTGGACGCCGACGTCCTCGGGCCGCAGCTGGGAGCGCCGCGTCCGCAGGAAGTCCCCGAGCCGTGTCATGGGTCCGAGTATGTGCCGGATCCGGGTGTGGAGCGTGTCCCGGCCGGGGATACGCAGAGCCGGGCGTGGTGCGGGTGTCCGGTCTATCGCTTCGCTGGGTGCTGAACGATCTGACAAGGAGGTTCCCCGTGAACGTTCTGACGCTCGACCCGGCCGATTTCCAGTTCACCCGCCGCGCGTGGGTCGACGCGAGCCCGTTGGAGGTCTACCGGCTGGTCAGCGACGTGTCGTCGATCAGCCGGTGGAGTCCCAACGCGAGCGACGTCGCGTTCGACGAGGATTCCGGGCCGGTGGTGGGTGCGTGGTTCAGCGGTCGCAACCGCAGGGGTGAGAAGGAGTGGGTCTCCCGTTCGCAGGTGGTCCGCGCCGAGCCGGGTGCCGCGTTCGCGTTCGTCGTCGGTGGCGCCGACGACGGGATCGTCGAGTGGAGCTGGACGTTCCACCCGCACGGCCGCGGGTGCGTGGCGGAGCAGTCGTGGCGGCTGCTGCGCATGGACCCGGTGCTCGGCGGTGACGCGGCGGAGGTGACCGCGTTGCGCGACTACATGGCCGCGAGCGCCGAGGCCACGCTCACCTCGCTCGCCGAGTGGATCGCGGTCAGGGGTTCTTCACGGCGGTGAACACGATCGCGTGAATGCCGGTGGCGCCGTCCGGGACGGGGGCGGCGCGGTCGGCGGTCTGCGTGTAGCCCTTGCGGTCCGTGGCGCGGCACTCGACGGTGTGGTTGCCCTCGTTGAGATCCAGCTCGACCCGCCACATCCGCCAGGTGTCGATGTTGACCTCCGTGCTGAGCGTCGCCTGCTGCCACGGCCCGCCGTCGACCCGCACCTCGACGCGGTCGACGCCGGTGTGCTGCGCCCAGGCGATGCCGGCGGCGACGAACTTGCCGGGCGGCACCCGTTCGAAGGGCTTCGGCCGGTCCACCCTCGACATGGTCTTGACCGGGGCCTTCTTCCCCCACCCGCGCTGCGCCCAGTACGGGTCGAACGCGTCGAACGTCGTGAGCTCCGCGTCCACCAGCCACTTCGTCGCCGACACGTACCCGTAGAGCCCGGGAACCACCATGCGCACCGGGAAACCGTGCTCCAGCGGCAACGGCTCGCCGTTCATCCCGATGGCCAGCAACGCGTTCGAGTCCGGCGCCATGATCGACGCGACCGGCGTGCCGCACGTCCACCCGTCCGCACTGCGCGTGGCGAGCTGGTCGGAGCCCTCCCGCACACCCGCCTCCCGCAACAGGTCCGGCAGGGACACGCCGATGAAGTTCGACGTGGAGATGTACGGCCCGCCGACCTCGTTCGACACGCACACCAGCGTGATGGTCTTCTCCACCAACGGCCTGCGGAGCAGGTCGTCGTAGGTCAGCACCATCTCGTTGTCCACCATGCCGTGGATGCGCAACCGCCAGTCCTCCGCCCGCAACCTCGGCACGCTGAGCGCGGTGTCGATGCGGTAGAAGTTCTCGTTGCGCGTCATGAACGTCGGCGTGCCCTCGCGGGCGAAGTCGGCGTTGACCGGGATCTCCGGCGCGGTCTCCTGCGGCTGCAACCGGATGCCCCGCCGGGAGGCCTCGACGTCCACCCGCCCGGCGAGCAGCTGCCCGCCCACCGCCGCCACCCCTGCCCCGGCCGCGATCGCCGCGGTCGAGACCAGGAACCTCCTCCTGCCTGGCACTTCGACCGGTGCCTGCGACCACAGCCAGCGGAACGCCGCCACGCCGACGAGGAGGCTCGCCAGTGGCGCGATCACCGCCCATGCGGTCGTGGTCGGCCTCGCGAGCACTGCCGCGACCCCGAGCAGTCCCAGGAGCGCGGCGAGCGCCATGCCCGGCCAGGGACTCCTCCTCGACAGGAGGCCGGCCAGCACACCGAGGCCGGCGAGCACGACCGCCATGCCGGCCAGCAGCACCAGCTTGTCGTTCTCGCCGAAGGTGCGGATCGCGAAGTCCTTGACCGGGTGCGGGGTCAGGTCGATGGCGGTGTTGCCGACCGCGAGGAACGGCGAGGCCAGCGGGTTGACCAGCGCGGCGACGAGGTGACCGGCGGCGAGTGCCGCGGCCACCGACACCAGTCCGATGAGGACGGTTCGGGTTGCCTTCACACGAGTGGTTCGGAGCGGGCTGCTCAGCGGATTGGTGGTGACGTCCCCCCGTGCGCCGAGGATTCCGGACGCACGGGGGGCACCGCGTGGCGCCGTCCCGAGCCGGCTGAACCGCATCTGGCGGATCCACACACCCGACATCCGCACCGGCGACGGCACCGGATCGGCACACCCGCGCACTTCACCCTTTCAGGTGACCCAACACCCGGCGCCAGCGCGGGGTAACGGGCCGCGACGACGCGACGACGGTAGGGACGTGGAAGACCGGTGCCTCGTCGCGGCGGTGGACGACCACCGGATCGTCCTGCTGGGGATCACCCACCTGCTGGCCGCGTCCGGGGGTCGCATCGAGCTCGGTGCGGTCGAGACCAGCGTGCGGGCGTTGCTCGACGGGCCGGGGCGCCACGCCGACGTCGTCCTGCTGGACCTGGTGCTGCCCGACGAGCCCGACGTCGCCACGAACGTGCGGCGCATCCGGGAGGCGGGTCCGCGGGTGGTCGTGCACACGCAGGACACCCGGCCCGCGGTCGTCTCCCGGGCCGTCACCGCCGGAGCGCTCGGCGTCGTGCTCAAGGGCGACTCCGAGCAACGGCTGGTGGAGGCGGTGCTCGCGGCGAGGGCCGGCGAGTTCACCGTGTCCAGTGCGATGGCGTACGCCGTGGTGAACGACCCGCGTGCGCAGGTCCGCCTGACTCCGCGCCAACGCGAGGTGCTGACCCTGGTCGCGCGCGGCGTGCCGCACAAGGTGATCGCCCGCAGGCTCGACATCAGCCCGGAGACCGTGCCCTCGCACCTGCGCAGGATCGCCGACAGCTACGTGCGAGCCGGTGTCACCGGGTTGACCTCCACCGAGCTGGCCGCGCACGCGTTGGTGGACGGGCACATCGAGCTCGGTCCGGAACCGCGTGGCTGAGGCCCGCGGCCACCGCCGCAGCGTGGAACGCGCGCTGCAACGCGCGTTCGTCGCGCTGGTGGTGCTGTTCGCGCTCGCCTGGTGCTGGACGCTGGCCGGCACGCCGGAGCTGCACCTCCCGGTCGTGGTCGCCACCAGCGCCGTGCAGCTGGCCGACTGGGCCGTGGTGTGCGTGCGGGGCTGGCGCACCCGGCTGCGGCCCGCCGACGCGGTGCGCACCTGCGTCATCACGACCGCGGTGCTCGGCGCGCTGGCGTTCGCCGGCATCACGGTCGTCCCTCCCGCCACGCGCATCCAGTTCATCGTGGTGCTCGCCGTGCTGGCCGCGAACGTGGTCCCCGCTCCCGCGGTCGTCGGCACGGTCCTGCCGCCGTCGCCGCCTACCTCGCCGGTGCGGTCCCGTCCGGCGGGTGGCTCGCGCTCGGCGAGCTGTGGCCGGTGTTGTCGGCGGTCGGTGCCGCCAGTGCCGCGTTCCCGGCGTTGCGCCGGGCCGCGAGCGCCGCGGAGGACGCGCAACGCGAACTCGACGACCTGCGGGCACAGGAGGTCGTCGCGGCCAGCCGGTGGAAGGCGCACTCCGAGTTCCAACGGCTGCTGCACGACCACGTCACGGCCGCTTTGCACGCCGTGGCCGCCGCGTTGGCCACCGGGGAGGAGATCAGGCGCGCCGCGGCCAGGGGAGCCGCGCGTTGCGCGCGGAACCGCCGGCGCCGGGAGTGGACCTGGTCGAGGTGGGCCCGGTGCTGCGGCGGGCGGCCCGTCGCGCGGACGCCCGTCGACCTCGACCTCGCCGGGCCGTCTCCGCCGGCCGAGGTGGCGCAGGCGGTGGCGCTCGCCGTCGAAGAGGCCTTGCGCAACGTCGACGACCACGCGCGGGCGTCCCGTGCGGTGGTGGAGCTGACGTCGTCGTCGCGCGGGTTCGCGGTGTCGGTGAGCGACAACGGCGTGGGCCCGGTCCGGCGGACCAGGCCTGGAGCGACGGGTCTGCGGCGGTCGATCGCACAACGGGTCGCCGAGGTGGGCGGCACGGCCACGGTCACGGGTGCCGCGGGCACCGGGACCACGGTGACGCTGCGCTGGACGCCGGCCTCGGCGGCCCCACCGGACCTGCTGGCCCTGGCCGTCGGCGACATCCGCCGCCCGCTGCTCGGTGTCGTCGTGTCGTACCTGGTGGGCAACGCGATCGCCGCCGGGTTGAACGTCCACGACCCGCGACTGGTGTGGTGGGGGCTGGTGATGGTGCTCGTGACGGTGGCGCTGCTGGCGCGCGCGGACCGGGCGTTGCCGGCGGGACGGGGAGTCGCGGTGCTGGGCGGGTTGTTCGCCTTCACCTGGATCGGGTTGGTGCTGATGCCGGCGGACAGCCTCAGCGGGTACGAGTCGTGGCCGGTCGGTGCGGCGGGCACCGCGTTGATGGTGCTCGCGGTCATGGTCCCGGTGTGGCAGGTGTTCCTGTTCTGCCTGCTGGAAGCCGCGTCGGTGGTGGTGCTGATCCAGGTCTCGGTCCTCGACCCGCAACCGCTTCCCACCCTGGTCCCCGTGTTCCTGGCACCGGTCTTCGGCGCGGCGATGGGCGCCGTTGTCGCTGTCACAGCACGGAAGTACGGCCGTGTCGTCCACCGGTCGCGAACCGAACGGGTTGCCGTGCAGGCACTCCAGGCCCGCCGAGCGGCCGCGGAAGCGCTGCGCACGGAACGCGCGGAGGCGCTGGCCGCCGACTTCGTGCCGTTCCTGGACGCCGTCGCCGACGGCACCCTGCCGGTGCACGACCCGGCCACCACCTCCCGCGCCCGCGAGCTCGAACAGGTGAGCCGCGACGAGCTGCACCTGCCCGGAGTCCTCGACACGGCAACGAAAACGGTCATCGCCGGGGCACGGGCGTCCGGCTGCGTGATCGACCTCTACGCCGACACCGACACCATCACCGTTCCAGGACAGGTGAACGCCCTGCTCCGCGCCGCCCTGACCGTGCTGCCCGCCCAGCTGAACCTCAGCCTCTACCGCCGGCGGACGGGCGTGCTGGTGTCGTTGGTCGCGGTCCCCGGTGACCCTGCCCGCGCGGACCGGCTCCGCACCTCGTTGCCCGGCCCCGGTCTCGCCGTCGAGGACGACACCGAGGCGACGATCGTCGAGCTCATCCTCTGACGTACCGGATTTCGGGTACAGACCGGGCCGCTGCCGCGTTGCCACGATGGTCACACACCGACCCCGCTGAAAGGGAAGTGACGGCGATGGGCCTGTTCGGCAAACGCGCCACCAAGACCCCGAAGACCGCGACCGTCGGCCGTTTCCACACGCCGTACCAGGTGGAGCAGGTGCTCGGCGTCGTGTACGCGGGCGTGCGGGACCAGCTCTCCACCGCCGTCGCGGAGGTCGGTGAGCCGGGGGTGATGGCGTCCATCTACCTGAGCCGCATCGACCGGACCGGCCTGACCGTGACCGCGGGCAACATCGCGGACACGTACTTCACCTTCGCGGTGGACCTCAGCGAGAGCGGGAGCGGGACCGACGGCCACGTCTACTTCGACCGCCCCTCCTCGGCCGTGCAACGCTGGTACGGCAACGCGGTCCAGCTCAACGTCGACCTCCACACGGCGCTGGACCGGGCGAGCATCACCGTGCAGGGCTGGCGGATCCAGTTCTAGTCCCCTGTCCGAGGAGCACCCGGTGGGTGGTCACACCGCACGCCCACCGCGTGCCCGCCTCCATCCGGCAACGCCACTTCCGGCCAGGCCGTGCCCTCGACCGCCTCCGATCACCACCGCCATCCCTTCCGTAGTGTGGTGAGCATGTGACGCGAGAGGTGGGGACATGACCAGGGTTGCCGTCATCGGCGACGTCGGCGGACATCCGGACCAGCTGCGCCGGGCGCTGCGGGACCTCGGCCCCGCACCCGACCTGGTCGTGATCCAGGTGGGCGACCTCGTCGACCGCGGCCCGGACAGCCTCGGCGTGCTCGACGTCGTCGCCCCGCTCATCACCACCGGCCGCTGGGTGCAACTCGCGGGCAACCACGAGTCGCAGTACCTGCCCGGCGCCACCGTCTTCTGGCCGGACCCCCTCCCCCAGCCCGGCGTCGACACGTTGCGCGCCTGGTGGTCCGACGGCCGCATGCAGGTCGCCGCAGCCGTCTCGGTCAACGGCGACGACCACCTGCTCACCCACGCGGGCCTCACCCTCGACGCCTGGCACCAGCTCGGCGAGCCGGCATCAGCCGCACAAGCCGCTGACCTGCTCAACGAACGCCCCGACCTCATCTGGCACACCGGCGCGCACGCCCGTGACGCGCAAGCCGGACCGTTGTGGGCAGAATCCGGTGCCGCGCTGCACGAACCGTGGATGCGGTTCACCGGCATCGTCCCGTTCGGCCAGATCCACGGCCATTCGACGGTCGTGCACTTCGGCCAGCAACGCTGGCGTTGCGACGGACGTGTTCGTCAGCGCGCCACGGTCGACTGGCACGCACGGCACGTGAGGGTGCGCGTCGGCGGACGGGTGTTCATCGGGGTCGATCCGGGTCACGGCCGTACGGGCGCCACGAGCTGGCAGCCGTTGCTCCTCAACGACGCCGAGATGCACGTGACGCCCGCCCGGACCTAGAGGACCGGCAAGCAGTCCTGCTCACCCGTTGGTACCGATCGCGAACACGTGGATCTGCTTGTCCTTCGCCAAGGTCACGCCGGCGATCGTCTTGCCGGCGGGCGCGTCGAACGGCGCGGTCGCGAAGACGAACGCCGGCCCGGCCCCGCCCGACCGCACGTTGCGGTACCGCGGGTGCACCACCACCGTGTTGCCGAACACCGGATCAGCAGCACTCCCGCCGGGCAGGACCCAGTCGCCGAACGACATGTCCGCCTCGGCCGTGGTGCCGTCGGTGAACGTCACGGTCGCCGTTGCGCGGTGGTCCCCGTTGCTGGCAGCCCCCACGAACACCAGCCGGGTGGCCTGCCCGGACAAGGCCACGGTCTGCCCGTCCGCAGCCACGTTGTCGGGTCGCCCGGCCGGCGCCGCGGGCCAGGTGAACCTGGTCCCGGCCACCTCGACCTCCCGCCCACCGGTCAGCCCCGCCTCGGCGAGCGCCTGCCGCGAGTAGCTGTTGGCGGCGCCGTCGAGGTTCGCCTGCGACTTGTCGTTGTCGTCGGAGATCCCGGTGTTGTTGTAACGGGTGACGAGACTGCCTTCCGGAGCGACGAGCACGGTGACCGTGTGGGTGACGGTACGACGATCACCGGTGATGGTCAGCGGGATGTCGTAGTACCCCTCGGGAGCCGTGGCGCTCACCTGGAACCGCGCCACCCCGTCGTCCAGCCGGAACCGCTGCGGGCCGCTGACGGTGATGCCGGCGGGCGGAGCGCTGGTGACCGTGAGACTGCGGTCCCGGCCCGCCAGCCGCAGGGCGGACACGGTCAGCTCGGCGGAACCACCCGGCTGGACGGTGATCATCGTGTCCGCACTGGCCAGGAAGTCGTGCTCACCGTCGCGATAGGACGGTGGGGCCTCGTCGGGGTCGGCGGCCCACGAACGGTCCGGCGTCGCACCGAGCTCGAAGTCGAGGACACCACCGGTGCTGACCAGGCTGCGCGGCAGGCCGGTGCGTTCGTGGTCGCGGCCGTTGAGGTTCAGGTCCTGCACGTACCTCGCGGTCGCAGAAGCCTTGGGCGCGTTGATCGTCAGGTCGCGACCGGGCAGGTCGAGCACGATCCGCGGGAACAACGGGCTGTGCACGGCCAGGTCCGACGTGCCGGGCGTGGCGGGGTAGAGCCCCAGCGCCGCCCACACGTACCAGGAGGACTGGGCACCGAGGTCGTCGTTGCCGGGCTCGCCGTCGGGCGTGGGGCTGAACAGGGTGGTCATGATCTCCCGGACCACCTGCTGCGTGCGCCACGGCCGCCCGGTGTGGTTGTAGAGCCACGGAATCCCGAACGCCGGCTCGTTGCCCGCCCACATGTACGGCTCGGACGGGCCGGCGTTGAGCTTGGTGGTGAACGTGTCCAGCCGCGCCGCAGCGGCATCGCGGCCACCCATCGCGGTGATCAGACCGGCCGGGTTGTGCGGCACCATCCAGCTGTACTGCACCGCGTTGCCCTCGTCGAACCCGTCCTGCCCGAACCCACCGGTCGCCGGCGGCCACGCGGGACCGTCGGGGAACCTGCCGCTGCCGTCGCGCGGCTGGACGTGCCGGGTGGCCGGGTTGAACAGGTTCTGCCAGTGCTGCCCGCGCCGCGCGAACTCGGCGGCCGTCCGGTGGTCGCCCGCGGCCCTGGCGAGCTGGGCGATGGCGAAGTCGTCGACCGACCACTCCAGCGTGATCGACGCCCCGACCCTGGCGTGGTCACCGCGCGCGACGTCGGTGTTGGGCAGGTAGCCGAGCTTGACGTACTCGGCGATGCCCGGCCGTTCCTGGTAGGCCCCAGGCGTGGTGTCGACGCTGGTGGCACCCTTGACGAGGTACTTCAGCGCGGTGGACAGGTCGAAGTCCCTGGCACCGTACGCGTACAAGGCGGCGATGAGCGGCACCGAACTGTCGCCCGTCATCTGCCCGGTGTAGTCGTTGGCCAACGGCCAGCGCGGCCACCACCCGCCCTGCACGGCGTCGTTGACGAGCGACTGCGCCATGTCACTGGCCTCGCGCGGCCACAGCATCCCGTGCAACGGCGCCAGGCTGCGGTAGGTGTCCCAGTCGGAGAAGTTGGCGTACTGAGTGCGCCCCGCCGGCAGTGTGTGAATCTTGTCGTCGAACCCGATGTAGCGGCCGTCCACGTCGTTGAACGTGTTGGGATGCATCAACGAGTGATAAAGCGCCGTGTAGAACGTCTTCAGCTCACCGACGTCGGTGCCCGCGACCCGGATCTTGCTCAGCTCGGTGCGCCACCTCGCCCTGGTGTCCGCGCGCACCCGCTCCGCGTCCCAATGCGGGATCTCCTGCGCCAGGTTCTCCTTCGCGCCGTCCACACCGACGAACGACAGCGCCACCTTGGCCTTCACCTGCCCGGCGCCGAAGCTCAGGTAAGCACCGGCTTTCGGCGACTTCACACTGCCACTGCCCGGCGTGACCGCAGTCCCGTCCCAGGTCCCCTTGGCGGTGAACGGCCGGTCGAAGGTGATGGCGTAGTAGACGGTGTACTTGTTGGGCTTGCCGCAGAACCCGCCGGTGCTCGCCGACCCGGTGATCGTGGTGTCGTCCTCGATCGTCACCTCGGCCGCGGAGTTCCCCGGCAGACTCGCCCCGCCCTTCACGAGCACATGCCCGTCCGCGGGCAACGTGAACGTCGCGAGCCCGGTACGCGTCGTCGCCGTCAGCTCAGCACGAACCTTCGAGTCCTCCAACGTCACCGCGTAGTAGCCGGGCTCGCCCCGCTCACTGCCGTGCTCGTACCGCTCGACCCGGTCCCACGGCTTCTCCCCCAGCTCACCGGTGACCGGCAAGATCGGCACATCGCCGAACGCACTGCACCCGACACTGGCGTGCGTCAGGCTGAAACCTCGGATCTTTTCGCTGTGGTACTGGTAACCGGCATACGAGCCGAGCGTGTCCGGCGAGAACTGCATCATGCCGAACGGCGCCGCGGGACCGGGGAAGTTGTTGATCTCACCGACCGCCGCGTTGGCCTTTCCCGTACCGATCAACGTGTCCACGTACCCGGTCGGGTCCGCGACCAGCGGCGGTGGTGCCGCAGCCGGTTGTGCGGACGCGACCAGCGGGGCCGCGAGCACGAGCGCGGCCGCCATCACCACCACTCTGCTACAGCGCACAGATCGGAACTTTCCGGAGAACGGGGGCGCTGTCAACGTTGTCCACCCCGATTGGCTGGTTCCGGACAGGGTTACCACTCGGGTGGCATCACTCAGCGCTGCTTTCCAGCGTGGCCGTTCCACTGGTGAGCCTCGGCACTGCGCAGGTCTACATGCGCACTACTACAGGCTCCAGCACCTGCCGCATCAGCTGGAAGTCTACCGCCAGCAGCGCCCTCTCGGACGCGGCAACGTTGCCAGCTTGGTCAAGCGCAGACCAATCCAGTCTCCAGCCCGCCGCGGCCGACAGTTGCCGCAGAAATGCGCGCAGAGTACGTCCGTTGCCTTCCCTGAACGGATGGCATACGTTCAGTTCCCCGTAGCAGTGGGAAAGCCGCTCCAAATTGCCACGCCGCAAACATCGATCGACCTTTGCCGATGTTGACAGTCCGGATCTCACCGGCCCAGTCGTAAACATCGCGGAACAACGCTCGGTGAAAGGACTGCAGATGCGTCAAGTTGTATTCGCCGGGCAACGTCTCGCGCGCGAGCTGCACATCCCGGATACTCACAAGCCGCGACTCGACATCGCGAAGCTTCGAGGGATCATCGATTCCGATTTTGTTTGCGAGGCATTGTGTGCCCGGAATCAGGTACGGGTCGGTCACGAGCGAGTGGCCCGCCGAATTTCTTCTGCGACCGCTTCATCAGCCGACAAGGTGCCGCTCGCGACGGAGCGCAGAGTCTGCTGCCACTCGTCGTCCAGCTCGATGCCCTCGATCGCTGCGCTCGCTGCGGCCTGCGAGACCGCAACATCGACCGCCGCGCGCTGACGGGCGTAGAAGTGCTTCATCTGTTGTCGATCAATCGGCGTGGAGGACCGCTCGTCCGGACCGTGAAGACCCCTGGCAATCCTCCAGGGTGCCTCCATGTGCGTCATCTGCGACAGCGACTCCGCGGAGAACGCACCGTACTTGGCCAGCACCCAGCTCACCGTCTGGCTCTCCGCAGCGGTCAGCGCTGAGGAGTCCCCACTGGGCCAGCTCGCGACCTGACGCTGCCGACGGTGCTTGTCGTACAACGACCGCGTGACCGGACCTTGCGGCCACGCCTCGACTAGATCGTCGAACAGAGGCTCGCCATGAAAGACGAGATGCCACGCCTGCGAGTAGTAGACCAGTTTCTGAAGCTTCATGGTCGTCACTGGCCCGGTCTCGGTCAGCAGTGCAGCCGCCACATCGTGAACATCAGCCACAGCTACACCACATCCTCTCGCTCCGAGTTCCGCAGGTCAGGTGACGGATCACCTGTAGACAACTCTACAGGCACCATACCTTGGAACCGCCGGACTTCGGGAGACGGGCACTGCGTGCCGGAGCTGATGTTCTCTCTCCAAACAAGGCCGCCCGATTTTCCTGGACACCAGGGCTAGAGCAACACACAACCAAGCAATAGCTCGAATCAAGAGAGACCGACAGCTCATCTCCGGGCAGCTGACTTGGCCGCGCCAGCAAGCACGTGGTTGCTGTAGTGGCAACCAGCTTCCTCCGTCCTCGGCGCATCACGCTCACCCGCCAAGGTCATGGATCACCCGATTGGGTGGGCATCGCGCACGAACCCCTTGCCCAGTCACGCCTGAGCTTCGGGATCTCGGCCTATCGCCGCAAGTACCGCTCCCGCACCACCGCCGGCAGCTTCTCCACGGCATACCGGAGCGCCGGCCTCCGCATCCGCCCGGCATGCGCGTCCAAAAGGACAGCAGCGCGTCCTGATCGAGCGTTCCCGCGTGCTTCAACGCGATCCCGACCGGCTTCGACACCAGCTCGTCCCCATCAGGCACCAACTGCTCGGCCAGCGCGAACAGGTCGGCGAGCTGTGCCGGTTGGCCATACCGCGCCCAGTAGAGCGGTGCGGTGATCGAGGTCCGGCGTTCGTACACGTTGGCGGACCTGCCGAGCTCGAACAGCGGATCGCGCGGCTTGTCGAGCAGGTAGCGGCCCACGACGTGGGGTGCGGCGCGGTCGACCATGTCCCACGAGTCGATGCGGTCGTGGCGAGCGAGCGGCATCGCCGTGGCCGTCTTCGCGATCTCGAACACCGTGCCCATCCGCACGCCGATCACCGGGTGCGTCGCTCGAGTACCGACCGCGGATCCTCGTCCGCTCGGCGTCCGAGGCGTGGGAGCGCAGCTCGTCGACCACAAGCGCGGCAGTCAGCACGAAACGATCGTAGATCGCCCCGGCTCGATCAACCGGAGCTTCCCAGCGCCTTGGCGACGACGTCGTGGATCGCCGTGTCGCCGGGCGCGCGGTTCTCCAGCAGCAGCGGCAGGTCGGCGGGACCGACCCAGGCGAAGCGCGGGTGCTTGTCCCACTCCAGCTCCGGCCGGCTCAGGTCGCCGTCGACCTCCACCACGAAGTCGGCCCCGTGCCGGACGGCGCCGTCGCCCGCGTCCCACCGGCTGACGCCCAGGTCGCGGACCACGCGGCGCAACGTCCAGCCCGTCTCCTCGGCGATCTCCCGGTGCAAGGCCCCCAGCACGGTCTCGCCGGGTTCCACGTGACCGCCGACGATGTCCCACGTGCTGGGGAACAACCGCCGCCGGGCACCGCGGAACTGGGCGAACGCGCGTCCTGCCGGGTCGAGGACCACCGCGCCGACCACCCACACCTCGCCGGGTGCCATGTCCGGGAGGCGCACCCCCGGCTCGACGGCGATCTCTCGTTCCACTGACCGATCGTCTCATCGACCGGCGGAGGAATCCGCCGTTGGGAGGTGACCGAACAGGCCTCCGCCGGGGTGGAATGGAGTGGCACGGTGCGGCCGACGGAGGTGGGGCATGCGTACACGGCTCGTGGTGTCGTTGCTGGGGCTGGTGCTCGTCACCGGCAGCACCCCCGCACTCGCCGCACCGCCCGGCAACCAGCCGTTGCCCGGCTACACCGTCAACAACCCGCCGCTCACGCCGGCGGTCGTCGACGGCAAGCCGACCAGGGTGTTGCAGGGCGTCCACCGGCACTCGGCGTACACCGTCGAGGTGCCCGCGAAGTGGAACGGCCGGCTCGCCATGTGGGCGCACGGGTACCGCGGCACCGGCACCGTGCTCACCGTCGACCCGCCCGCCTACGGCCTGCGCACCCAGATGCTCAACCAGGGCTACGCCTGGGCCGCGTCCTCGTACTACGCCAACGGCTACGACGTGCGTGCGGGCGTCACGGCCACGCACGACCTGGCGCAGCACTTCGCCAAGCTGGTCTCGCGACCGGAGAAGGTCTTCATCGCCGGTGTCTCGATGGGCGGCCACGTCATCGGCCGCTCGCTGGAGCAGTACCCCGGCTTCTACGACGGGGCGCTGCCCATGTGCGGTGTGATGGGCGACCACGAGCTGTTCGACTTCTTCCTCGACTACCAGGTCACCGCCCAGGCGCTGGCCGGTGTCGGCACCTACCCGGTGCCCGCCGACTACCTGACGAGAGTGGTGCCGCAGATCCAGGACGAGCTCGGCCTGACCACCCTCGTCCCCGGCGGCCCTGACACCGTGACCGACCGCGGCGCCCAGTTCCGCGCGGTCACCGTCGAGCGCAGCGGCGGCCCCCGCCCCGGCGCCACGCCCGCGTTCGCGTTCTGGAAGGACTTCCTCTTCGGCCTGGCCACCCCGCCGGCCGACAGCGCCCCGCTCTCGCTCGACCCCGGCCGCCTGGCGACCAACCTCGGCACCCGCTACCAGCCGAACACCCCGGTCGACCTGAACCGCGAGACGCAACGGGTCGCGCCGCGCGACTGGCGGTCGCGGCTGTCCCCCGCGCTCACCGAGATCCCGAAGATCGCGGGCAGGCCACGGGTTCCGGTGCTCTCGCTGCACGGCCTGGGTGACCTGTTCGTGCCGTTCTCGATGGAGCAGGACTACCGGGCCGACGTCGCCCGCAACGGCCAGTCGAGGTGGCTGGTGCAGCGGGCGATCCGCACGGTGGACCACTGCGAGTTCTCGCCTGCCGAGGTGGGCACGGCGTGGAACGACCTGGTCGCGTGGGCCGACCGGGGCCGCAAGCCGGCCGGTGACGCGATCGGTGACCGCGGCGCCGTTGCCGCGACCACCTTCGGCTGCCGGTTCAGCGACCGGGCCGCCTACGCCGGAGCCGGCACCCGCAGGTTGTTCCCCGCCTGCCCCTGACGGCGGGCGCGCCCCTTGCGGCGTTCCAGGACCCAGTCGGTGACCAGCAGCAGGAGCAACGGGCTCAGCCAGACCCCGATGCTCGTCGCGGTGTTGCGCATCAACACCTCACTGCCGGCGAACGCGGTGTCGACCTGAGAGGACAACACGATCACGGCCGGGATGTTGATGACCCGGCTCAGCACGATCGACATCGCGAGCGCGAAGCTGCGTGACATCCACCTGCGGTGCTCGTCGTAGCGCCGCTTGCGGGCGAAGTACAGCCCGGCGACCGTGAAGGCCAGCCACAGCGCCGACCCCACGAGGTTGGCCACCAGCACGGACGGGCCCGCCGTCGTGTGCCAGCCGATGTAGAGCCCGAGCACGCTCGCGGGCAGCGCGCCGGCGTAGACGTAGACGCGCCCGGTGATCCGGTGCCCGACCCGGTGCCGCGCGCGGAACGCGGGCCACACCTGGAAGCAGGCGGTCGCCATCGCCACGGCGCCGAAGAGGACGTGCGCGACGAGCAGCGGGTAGTAGAGGTCGTTGCCCTCCGGTGGGGTCAACCGGGAGTGAGCGGGGTCGAGGGTCAGGTAGGGCGGCACGGAGAACACCAGGAACGCCGCCGCCACCAGCATCAGCGGCACGATCCACGGTCGCCGCCACCAGCGGACCTCCTGCCGGGGTGCGGCCGTTCGGGTCGTCGTCGAGGTCATGTCAGTCCGTTCGTGGTCGGAGCAAAACTACGTACACCATACATAAAGACGTACGTCATACAGAGTTTTAGGATGGGACCGGAGCCAACGGAAGCGGGACAGCGGATGACGACGCGTGACGACGAGGACCTCGACCTGCAGCGCAGCCTCACGCTGCTGTGGTCGGGACACCGCAGGGGCAAGCGCGGCCCGCGGTCCCGGCTCAGCGTGGAGCTGATCGCCCAGGCCGCGGTGAGGGTCGCCGACGCCGACGGGCTCGAGGCGTTGTCGATGCAGCGGATCGCCACCGAGCTCGGCTACTCGACGATGTCGCTCTACAACCACGTCCCGAGCAAGGACCTGCTGCTGGAGGTGGTCGCCGACGTCGCGGCGGGCACTCCGCCCGACCTCGGCGGCGCCGCGGACTTCCGGGAGGCGGTCCGGCTCTGGGTCGCCGCGCTGTGGGCGGGTTTCCAGGCCCGCCCGTGGATCCTGCGCGTCCCGCTCGACCACACCCCCGTCGGTCCGAACCAGCTCGCCTGGCTCGACCGCCTGCTGCGCCCGCTGCTGGCGGCCGGCCTGGCCGGCGGTGAGGCCAGGGCGGCGGCCCTGCACCTGACCGCTCTCGTGCGCGGTACCGCGCAGATCAGCGCGTCCATCGCCGGCGAGCACAAGCGCGCCAACGGCATCCCGCGCACCGACGCCGACCTGACCCACCTCGTGGCCGAGTTCCTCGACCCGGAGCAGTACCCGGCGCTGACCGCGGTCCACGCCGCCGAGCTCACCGCGCCGGAGCGGGCCGGCGGGGACGCGTTGCCGTTCGAGCTCGGCTTCGGCGTGGACCGGTTCCTCGACGGCGTCGAGGCGTGGGTGGCCGCGAAGTGACGACGGTCACAACGCGGGGACGCTGACGGGCGGAGCGGACAAGTACCAGCGTGACCAAGCCCAAAGAGCGCGCCGTGGACGGCACCCGGCCGGACCTCGACGGTGAGGACCCGGCCATCGCCTTCGCCGCGCTCTTCGACACCCATGCCCCGGCTCTGCGCGGCTACCTGGCGGGCCGTGTCGGCATCGACACGGCCGACGACCTGGTCGCGGAGACGTTCCTCGTCGCACTGCGCAAGCGGAAGGCCTACGACCCGGCCCAGGCGCCGGTGCGCGGCTGGCTGTACGGCATCGCGACGAACCTGTTGCGCAACCACGTGCGTGCGGAGGTGCGCGGCTACCGGGCGACCGAACGGTTGCACCGCGAAACCGCGCACTCCCACGACGCGCAGGTGGCCGCTCAGGTCGACGCCCAACGGCAGTTGGCGCGTGCGTTGCCGAAGTTGTCCGCGCAGGAGCGAGACCTCTTGCTGCTCACGTCGTGGGCGGGGCTGGACCCGGCGGAGGTCGCGACCGCGCTGAACCTGCCTGCCAGCACGGTCCGCTCACGGCTGCACCGCGTGCGCGCAAAGCTGCAGGCACTGCTCTCAGGAGAGTCGTCATGACCAATTTGGACGAAGCACTGGACCTGCTGCACCGGGAGGACCGCACGAGCACGCGGCCGCTCGACTCCGTGCGCGCCAAGGTGATCGAAGCCGCTGCCACGAACGTGATCCCGATGCGCCGCCGCCGGCTGGTACCGGTGACCGTCGCCGCCGCGGCGGTCGGTCTGGTGGCGGCGGGGATCGTCGTGGTCAAGGCCAACGACGCCCCGCCCCAGGCACCACCCGCCGCCGCACCGCCTGCCTCCGCACCACCGTCCGTCACGGAGCAGGAGGTGCAGCTGCTGTCCGCGGCCGAGCTGCTCGACAACGCGGCGAACAACATCAAGACGATCGACCAGCCCCTCGCGCCCGGCCAGTACCGCCTCATCACCGAGCACGGCACGTACTCGCGCGGCATGATGTTCGGGTCCTCTGTGGACGACCCGCAGCCGCTGAAGGGCGCGACCTACGCGGTCGAACTGAAGTACCAGACGTGGATCCCCGCGGACGTGACGCAGGAGTGGCTGAACCGCCGTACCCAGATCGGCGACGCGAAGTGGCTGGGCGGCAACGTCCCCCAGTCGCAGGCGCCGTACCAGAACGCCGACACCGACACCGGTGAACGCCGCGGCAGGTGCGGCGACTTCTTCCCGAAGTCCCAGCCCCGCAAGGTGTGCGGCAGCGCGACCGACTGGGACTCGCCCGAGTTCTACGCCACGCTCCCCCGCGACCCGGCTGCGCTGTACGAGTGGCTGAAGCGCGCCACGGCCGGCCGCGGCTCGACCCCGAAGGCGATGTTCGCCCACGCGACCGAGATCCTGCGGGCCGGCCTCATGCCCGCCGACCTGCGCGACGACTGGTACCGGGCCATCGCGAAGATCGAGGGCGTCGAGGTCTCGGCGCGCCAGGTCACGATGGACGGCCGCACCGGTGTCGGTTTCAGCCTCGCGGACGACCTGGAGCGCACCGAACTGGTGATCTCGCCGGACACCGGTGACTTCATCGGGGACCGGCGGCTCACCGGGCCGAAGAGCGAGTACACGTGGCTCAAGGAAGGCACGGTGCTGACGTCGACGACGATCACGACGACGGTGGTCGACAGCATCGGCTGATCACCAGGGGGAGCCGCGCCCTTCGCGGCTCCCCCTGGCCCGCGCTCACTAGCCGAGCAGCTTGGTCGCGCCCCAGCCCGGACCAATCGTGGTCGGCACGTAGGTGTTGCCGGACGCGTTCCACTCGATCAGCACGCCGTCGCTGCGCACCTGCACGAAGCGGGTGCCGTTGACGCCGGCGAGCAGGCGCGCGTCGCTCCAGCCTGCGCCGATGATCAGCTGGCTCCACTCACGGCCGTTCCGGGTCCACTTCGCCAGCCTGCCGTCGAACTTCACCTCGACGAATGTGTTGCTGTCGAGGCCGGCGATGAGCCGGGCGTTCTGCCAGCCCTGGCCGATCTCGGTGGGCGCCCAGCTGCCGTTGACCTGGCGATCCCACTGCACGAGGTGGCCGCCGTGCGTGACTTCCAAGAAGATGATGGCGTTGATGCCGGTGATGAGCCGAGCCTGCCAGTTCCCGCTGACGAACGCGCAGCCCGGAGTGCAGTAGTAGAGGTCGTTGTTCGTCTTGACGATCGCCGATCGTTCGAACCCCATCCCGGTGATCAGGCGGTCATCGCCGCCGGGAACCGCGTCCACGCGAACGTAGGTGTTGCCGCTGCGGGCCCACAGCACCCGTTCATTGTTGCCGTTGACCTCCAAGAACCAGGCGCCGCCGTAGATCGCCTGCGCGGACGGCACAGCGACCAGCGACAAGACCATCGCGGTCGCAATCGAGAACATGGCAAAGACAGATCGTTTTCTCACGTATCCCCCAGTGTCAACGTGTTGAGACGGATCGATCTCAGGGAAGCACGCATCACCCGGCCCAGCTCCCAGCCGTTCCGCTCACCCGAACACTTGCGCCGAACGGCACAACCCCTTGCGCGCCCGAATAGCGTGATCGATGCACCAGGAGCATCAGGGGGACGACGTGGCCACAGACGTCGACAACGCGTTCGAGGTCGAGCGCAAGGGCATCGACTGGATCACCGACGAGGAGCGGCACGGGACGCCGAGCAGGCTGTTCTGGCCCTGGTTCGCCGCCAACGCGAGCTTCTTCACCGTCGCCTACGGGGTGTTCGTGGTGGGGTTGGGGCTCAGTCCGTGGCAGGGGGCGCTGGCCGTGGTGGTCGGGCTCGGGCTGGCGTACCCGGTGGTCGGGGCGGTGGCGCTCGCGGGGATGCGCGGCGGCGCGCCGACGATGGCGCTCAGCCGGGCGGCGTTCGGGGTGTGCGGCAACCGGTTGCCGACGTTGTTCGTCTACGTGAGCTTGCTGGGGTGGGAGACGGTCAGCGTGGCGATCGGGGCGCTGGCGGTGCGGACCGTGCTGGCGCGGGTCGACGAGGGGCTGGCGACGACGCCGATGGTGGCGGCCGGGTTCGGGCTCACGGTGGTGCTGGTCATCGTGGTCGGGATCTACGGGTACAACCTGATCCTGCGGGTGCAGAAGTACATCACCTTCGCGGTGATGGCGACGACGGTCGTGTACTTCGTGCTGATCGTGCCATCGCTGGACTTCACCAAGACCAGCGCCGGTGGTGGGCTCGCGTTGTTCGCCGGTGGGGTGAGCCTGGTGATCGCCAACGGCATCGGCTGGACGGCGGGCGGGGCCGACTACAGCCGGTACCTGCCGCGCACCTCGAAACCCGGTGCGGTGGCCGCGTGGACGGCGGTCGGGGCCGGGAGTGCGCCGTTGCTGCTGATGCTGTTCGGGGTGCTGCTGACGGCGGGTGATCCGGCGTTGGCGGCGGCGACGGCGGCGGATCCGGTGGGGGCGTTCGCGGCGGCGTTGCCGACGTGGTTCCTGGTGCCGTTCCTGCTCGCGACGATGCTGAGCGTGGTGGCGGGCGCGGTGTTCAACCTCTACAGCAGCGGGCTCACCCTGCAGGCGCTGGGCGTGCGGCTGCCGCGGTGGGCGGCGGTGGCGGTCGACGGTGTGGTGATGGTGATCGGCGGCGCCTACCTGGTGTTCGTGGCGCCGAGCTTCTTCGCGCCGTTGCAGGCGTTCCTGATTCTCATAGGCGTGGTCACGGCGGGCTGGTCGAGCGTGTTCGTGGTGGACATGTTCCTGTTCCGCCGCAAGGGTTACGCGCCCGAGGAGTTGTTCGACCCGCGCGGCGTGCACGGGCGGTACAACGTCGCCGGCGTCGTGTCGCTGGTCGTCGCGGTCGTGGTCGGGTGGGGGCTGGTCACGTCGCACGATCCCTACCTGCAACCCCTGCTCGGCTACCTGCTGACCGACGCGGCCAGGGCCGGCAGCATCGGCGCGGCCAACATCGGGGTCGTGGTGGCGTTCCTGGTCGGCGGCCTGCTGTACGCGGGGCTCAGCAAGGCGTTCCAGCGGTGAAGGCGGTCGCGGAGCTGCTCGCCGACAACGCCGGGCGCCGCGGTGACCGGCCCGCCTACACCGACGACCGGCGCACGGTCACGTGGGCCGAGCTGGAGGACCGGACCGCCCGGCTCGCCAGCGGGCTGAACGTCGATCGTGGCGCGAGAGTGGCAATCCTGCTCGACGACGGCGCGGGCGTGGTGGAGGCGGTGCTGGCGACCACCAGGGCCGCCGCGGTCGGGGTGCTGCTGAGCCCGCACAGCACGGCGGCCGAGCTCGAGCACCTGCTGGAAGACTCCGCGCCGGACCTGCTGATCACGAGCGAGCGGCACCTGCCGAAGATCACGAACGGTCCGCCGGTGGTGCTGCTCGACGAGATCGAGGCGGGCGAACGGCAGCCGCGCGACGACCTCGGCCTGGACGAACCCGCCTGGCTGATCTACACCTCGGGCACGACCGGCGCGCCGAAAGCCGCGGTGTCGACGCAACGTGCCGCGTTGTGGTCGCCGTTCGAGTGCTACGGCGGAATGCTCGGACTGTCCGATCAGGACGATGAGTGATCGGTAGGACCCGTGCACGCGAAACGGGCCCGCCGAGTGACTCGGCGGGCCCGGTGGTTCCGGCGGTGTCAGGCGAAGAGGACGCGGTGCGGTTCGGTGAAACCGGTGCCGATGACCTGGCTGTCGCCGCCCCACGGCATCGCCGCGAACCCGAGGTTGTTGTACCAGGCGCGGATCTCGCCGTTGTCCTGCACGTAGGCGTACTCGGCCTTGCCGTCACCGGAGAGGTCGGTCAGCCGCACCCGCGCCGGGTCGGTCGCGCCGGTCACGATGACCCGCGACTCCCCGCCCCACGGCATGGCCGCGAAACCCTTGGCGTTGTACCAGGAACGCACCTCGCCGTTCGTCTGGACGTAGGAGTACTCCGCCTTGCCGTCACCCGACAGGTCCGCGAAGTGCACCCGCGCCGGCTCGGTCGCACCGGTCACCACGACCTGGCTGTCCCCGCCCCACGGCATCGCGGCGAAACCCTTGGCGTTGTACCAAGAACGCACCTCGCCGTTCTCCTGCACGTAGAGGTACTCCGCCTTGCCGTCACCGGAGAGGTCGGCGAAGCGGACACGGGCCGGGTCGGTCGCGCCGGTCACGATGACCTGCGAGTCGCCGCCCCACGGCATCGGGGCGAAGCCCTGGGCGTTGTACCAAGCGCGGATCTCGCCGTTCTCCTGGATGTAGATGTACTCCTTCTTGCCGTCACCGGACAGGTCGGCGAAGCGGACGCGGGCCGGGTCCGTCGCACCGGTCGCGACGACCTGGTTGTCGCCACCCCACGGCATCGGGGCGAAACCCAGGTTGTTGTACCAGGACCGGGCCTCACCGGTGGTCTCGATCTTCACGATCTCCGCGCGGGTGTCGCCGGACAGCGACGCGCCGGGCGTGGTGCCGCCCCACAGGTAGTTCGTGATCACCACGGCGTCGGCGGCTTCGACGCCGTAGCGGTAGCGGTACTCGGCAGCTGGGCGCTGTACGTCCGCGGCCACGTCGCCGATGGAGGCCTTGGTCCAGCGGCCGTCTGGCCATCGCGCTGCCATCACCTTGAGGAACAGGCCGGTGGCGGTGGGCGGGTGCATGCGTTCCTGGAACGAGCCCCAGCTGTCGCGCTGCTGGAACAGGCCGACCGAGTCGCGGTCACCGCCGTCGAGGTTGCGGGCGCCCGTCTCGACGATGATGGTCGAGACCGCGATGGCACCGGCGTACGGGTTGTAGCCCTGCGCCTTCACCTGCTGCACGACCGCGCGGGCGCACGACACGCGGTAGGCGTCGAGCGAGGTCTTCAACGTGTTCTGCAGCTGTGGCTTGAGCGCGGTGACGGCGGCGTGGTCGGCGGCGGTCGGGCCGCCGGGGACGCACTCGTGCAGGTTGTAGGCGGCGGAGAACCGGTCGCCGAGCGGGGCGGCGTTGGCGGTGAAGCCGGCGGTGAGCAGAGCGGTGGAGATGACACCGGTGGCCGCTGCCTTCTTGATGAACGTGCGCATTTTCTTTCTCCCTCTTCGATGTTCTTCGCTGACAGGAGAAACATTGTCAGGCCCGCCTACAGGAGTCCTCCACGTCGTCTGCCGGGAGGAAGACCGCGCCTATAAGAGTTCTGGAGAACGTTCTGGAGACGCGAGAAACCCCGCAGCGAGTCGCTGCGGGGTTTCTCGTTGTTCGACTGTCAGGCGAACAGGGTGCGAGCGGGCTCGGTGAAACCGGTCGCGATGACCTGGCTGTCGCCACCCCACGGCATGGCCGCGAATCCCTTGGCGTTGTACCACGCACGCACCTCACCGTTCTCCTGCACGTAGGCGTACTCGGCCTTGCCGTCACCGGAGAGGTCCATCAGGCGAACACGGGCCGGGTCGGTCGCGCCGGTCACGATGACCTGCGAGTCGCCACCCCACGGCATTGCGGCGAATCCCTTGGCGTTGTACCAGGAACGCACCTCGCCGTTGGTCTGGACGTAGGAGTACTCCGCCTTGCCGTCACCTGAGAGGTCCGCGAACCGCACACGGGCGGGCTCGGTCGCACCGGTCACCACGACCTGGCTGTCGCCACCCCACGGCATCGCGGCGAAGCCGAGCGCGTTGTACCAGGACCGCACCTCGCCGTTCTCCTGCACGTAGAGGTACTCCGCCTTGCCGTCACCGGACAGGTCCGCGAAGTGCACGCGGGACGGGTCCGTCGCACCGGTCACGATGACCTGGCTGTCGCCGCCCCAGGGCATGCTGTCGAAGCCGAGCTGGTTGTACCAGGCGCGGACCTCGCCGTTCTCCTGGATGTAGATGTACTCCTTCTTGCCGTCACCGGAGAGGTCGGCGAACCGCACGCGGGCCGGGTCGGTCGCACCGGTCGCGATGATCTCGCTGTCGCCACCCCACGGCATCGCGGCGAAGCCCAGGTTGTTGTACCAGGAGCGCGCCTCGCCGTTGGTCTCGATCTTCACGATCTCGGCACGGGCGTCACCGGACAGCGACGCGCCGGGAGCGCGCGTGCCGGTCTCGATGATGTGGTTGTAGCGGTAGGGCAGGTAGCCGTCGGCCGCGGTCTCGTTCCACGTGTAGGTCGCGGCGATCGCGTGTGGCGGCGTCTGCTCGTAGGTGGTGAGCCTCGTCCTCGAATCATCCGTCCAGCCGGTGAAGATCCGCACGTGGCCCATCTTGTTGGGGTCCGGGTTCTTCCACAGCAGAATGTCGCCGGGCTTCAGGTCGTCCTTGGTGATGCGTTGGCTGATGCTCTGCAACGTTCTGGTGGTGAAGCTCGTGCTGGCCGTCCAGGCGTAGGAGACGAAGCCGGAGCAGTCCTGGCGGTAGCCGTCGCGGTAGGCGGTGTTCGAGTACGGCACCTTGGCGTCGACCCACGCTTTGGCACGGGCGAGCACCTGGTCGCGGGTGATCGGGCGGTTCTCGGCCTGGGCGGTGAACCCGCCGGAGGCCTGGTCCGCGGCGATCGCGGGCGTCGAGACGAGCGCGGTGCCGGAGAACAGCGAGGCGACGGCGGTGGTGGCGAGCAGGACGTTGCGCAGCGTGGTCTTGATGCTCATTTCGGTTCCCTCTTCTCAGTCTTGGATCATCGGATAACGGCGGGGCAGGAAGGAGTCCTGCTCCCTTTCGTACGGGTAGGGCACGGTCCGGCGAACGGTCCCGATCCCGTGCACCTGTTCCATTCCCAGGTAGGCGTGGCGGAACCGGTCGGTCCAGCGTTCGAAGATGACCGCGTGCCGGGTGGTGTTCGCGTAATAGGCGCAGATGAGCAGATCGCCCGCGAGCAGTTCCGCACGGGGCACGAGCGAGCAGATCGAGGTGAGCTCCTCGGTGCTCATCTCCGGTGCCGCGAGCGCCATGCAGACGAATCCGGAGCTGTCGGTGCGATACCGGCCGTGTTCGTTCTCGAACCGCCGGTCGGTGCTGAAGGAAACCGACGGCCGGAGCCAGCTCTTCGCCCGGCCGATCACCTCGTCGCGGGCGATCGGGGGACCCGGCAGAATCGGTCCGGCGGTCGGAACGCCCATCTGGTTCTTCCCTTCGTGTCGGTGATTTCCTGACACGAAAAGAATGACGGGCCGGTCTGCACGCGGCCTCCACGCCGCCTACAGGTCCCGGCCCGTCCTCGGGGCGTCGCCTACAAAAGTCCTAGAAGAAGCCCTCTAGAGGTGCTTGCGGACGTGGTCCCGCCACGCCGAAGGGGTGAGTTCGCGCAGCTCAGCGACCTCCCGACCGCCTACAGCCGCCGTCAGCTCCCGCGCCCGGCCCCACAGCTCGGCCGCGTCACCGGGTGCCGTGGCAGCGAGATCGCGCAGCGTGCGGGCCTGCCACTGGGGCAGGCCGAGCTGTTCCCACCGCACCAGTGCGTCTTCGAGCAGCTCACGTGCTCGGGTGTCGTCGCCGCCGGCCAGCGCGGCCTCGCCCATGGTGCGCACGGCGAGCGCGATGCCGAACCGGTCGCGGTGCTGCACGAACACCTCGTGGCAGGAGTCGAGCAACGCACCCGCCTCGACCGTCTTGCCCTGCCGCACCAACGCTTTCGCCAGTGACTGGCGTGCGTAGGCGGCCCCGAGCGCGTCACCGGCCCCGGTCAGCACCACCTCGGCCTGCCTGCTCAGCTCGGCGGCGTCGGCGTGCTCGTCGCGCGCCCGGTGGCACAGGCTCAGCCCGCGCAACGCCAGCGCCTCGCCGCGCTGGTCGCCCCTCTCCCGGTAGAGGTCGACGCACCTGCCGAACGACGTCACCGCGGCGTCGATGTCGCCGTGCTCGCGGCTGATCGCTCCCAGCCCGTACTGCGCGGCCGCGGCGACGTCCGCGTCACCGGCGGTCCCGGCCAGCTCGTCGGCCCGCACGAGGTGCTCCACCGCCCGGCCGGTCTCGCCGAGCTCGCGCAGCACCGTGCCGAGCCCGATCTGTGCCACGGCCAGCGTGTGCACCTCGCCGACGGCCTCCGCGTGTTCGCGCGCCTGGCCGAAGTGCTCCAGCGCCGCGGTGAAGTCGTCCTGCTCGTACTTCAGCTGTCCCAGCCCGGCGTGCACGGTCGCGAGCGCGCCCCTGTCACCTGACGTGCGCGCACTGGTCAGTGCGACGTCCAAGACCCGTTGCCAGCCGTCGAACTCGTTGCGCACCGCGAACGGTGACGCCAGCAACGAGACGATGAGCGTTGTCGTGGACCCCGTGACACCGAGCTCGTGGGCGCGTTCGATGCTGCGCACCACCGCCGCGGTCTCCGCCTTGAGCCACTCCGTCGGGTTGTCCTCGACGTCCACGCTCAGCCGCCGGTCGACCGACCCCGTGCACAGGCCGGGCGGCCGCAGCCCGAGCGTGACCCGCGGCAGCGTCCGCGCACCGATCTCCACCAGGTGCATCCACGCGGTCATCAACCGCAGCAACGCCTCCCCGGTCGGCTCGCCCGCCGCCTGCTCGGCGCCGAAGAGCCGGATCAGGTCGTGGAACCGGTAGCGGACCCGGCCGAGCGGGTCGACGCCGACCACGTCGAGCAGCCGCAGGTCGACCAAGTGCTCGACGACGTCCTCGGCGTCGTCGGCGGACACCTCCAGCAGCGGCGCCGCGAGCCACGCGCCGAAGTCCGGCAGGTCGAGCAGGGTGAGCAGGTGGAACGCCCGCCGGTGCGGCTCGTCCAGCTCGGTGTAGTTGAGCTGGAGGCTGGACCGGATCGCCAGGTCGCCCGCGGCCAGCTCGTCGAGGCGCCTGCGTTCGTCGGACAGCCGCCCCGCCAGCACCCGCAACGGCCAGTGCGGGCGGGCCAGCAGCTTCGCCGCCGCCGCTCGGATCGCCAGCGGGATGCCGCCGCACAACCGCGCGATCGTGCGCGCCGCCTCGGGTTCGCCCGCCACCCGCTGCTCGCCGACGATCCGGCTGAGCATCTGCACGGACGCCTCGGCATCGAAGAAGTCGAGCTCGACGAACTCGGCACCCTCGAGCCCGGTCAGCCGCGACCGGCTCGTGATGATCACCAGGCAGTGCGGCGATCCTGGCAGCAGCCTGCGCACCTGGTGCTCGTGGCTCACGTTGTCGAGCACCACGACCAGGCTGCGGCCCGCCACCTTCCGCCGGTACAGCTCGACCCGGTCGGCCAGGTCGTCCGGCAGGTCGGTGTTCGCGACGCCCAGCGCGTTGAGGAACCGCCGCAACGCGTCCCGCACGCCGAGGTCCGGGTCGGCTTCGCGCAGGTCGGCGAACAGCTGCCCGTCCGGGTACCGGTCACGCAGCATGTGCGCGGTGTGCACGGCCAGCGCGGACTTGCCGGCGCCACCGAACCCCGACACCACCACGGTCGCCGTCGCGGTCCGGTCCGCCGCCGCCGTCTTCTCCGACAGCCTGCGCATGAGCTCCAGCTGGTCGGCGCGGCCGGTGAAGTCGCCGATGTCCGGTGGCAGGTGCCGGGGGACCGTGTACTGGTCGAGGGCGACCGCCACCGCCTGCGCCGCAACCGGGTGTGCCGCGTCGGCCACGGCCTCCACCGGCCTGGACGTCATCACCACGGGTGCCGCGACGGGTTCGAGCGTTCCGTTGAGCACGTTGATGTGCAGCTGCTGCAGTTTCTCGCCCGGCTCGACACCGAGCTCATCGTCCAGATAACGCCGCACGTTCTGATAGACGGCCAACGCGTCGGCCTGGCGTTCGTTCTCGTAGAGCGCCCGCATCAACAACCCGTGAGCCTCCTCGCGCGCCGGGTTCTGCGCGGTGAGCCGCGACATCCGCGAGATGACCTCGCTGAAGTGCCGCTGGGCCAGGTCGCACCGCGCGAGGCCCTCCTCGGCACCCGCCCGGTCCTCGTCGAGCGTCACCGCCTTGGCACGGGCGAACCGCACCTCGATCCCGCTCAGCGCCGGACCGCGCCACAGGTCGAGCGCCCGCCGGTAGTGACCGGCCGCCTCGGCGTGCTGCCCGGACCGCTCCAGCGTCCTGGCCCGGTCGGCCAGCGCGCCGAACGCCTCCAGGTCGCTCTCGCCCTCCTGCACCACCAGCTCGTAGCCGGGAGCACGGGTGAGCAGCACGTCCGGCCGCCCGATCGACGCGAACGCCCGCCGCAACGTCGACACGTAGGTGTGGATGAGCGCGGTCGCCGACCGCGGCGGTTCCCCGTCCCACAGGTGGTTGATGAGCTGCTCGATCGGCACGACCTGACGCGGTTGCAGCGTCAACGCCGCGAGCATCGTCTTCGGTTTCGTTCCCCCCAACCCGATCGATCTCTCCCCGTCGCGGAGATCGACCGGGCCCAACAGCAAAACGCGCACGCCAGACTCCCCAGTTCGTTGCCCTGCGCCTCCTGACCGCGCCCCCCAGCGGTAGCAACGCCGTTCGCCATGATGCCAGCCGTTGCCCGGATTGCGGTTCCTCTCATCGGAGATACCTCCTGACGGTGCAGCGGGCCCGGTGCTGGCGCGGCTCCGGGCAGGCTGGCAGGGTCGGACCATGAGTGATCGGCAGACCCGCGTCCTGCGGGCGTTCGAGTCGTTCTTCGCCCCGCCTGCCGCCCCGTCGCCGTCGTGGGTGTCCGACCTGGTCCAGCGCACCGCCGCCACCGTGCCCGCGTACCGGAAGTTCCTGCAGGAGCACGGCGTCTCCCCTTCCTCGGGCTTCCAGGACCTGCCGCTCACCGGCAAGGCGACCTACCACCAGCGGTACCCGCTGCCCGAGCTCTGCCGCGACGGCACCCTGGCCGGCTGCGACATGATCGCCGTCTCCTCCGGTTCCAGCGGTCAGCCCACGATCTGGCCGCGTTCCCTGGAGGACGAGCTGCACGTGGCCCGCCGGTTCGAACAGGTGCTCGTCGACGGCTTCGGCGCGGACACCCGCAGCACCCTGGCCGTGGTCTGCTTCCCGCTCGGCACGTGGGTCGGCGGCCTGTTCACCCAGGCCTGCGTCCGCCACCTCGCCGCGAAGGGCTGCCCGATCACCGTTGTCGCGCCGGGCAACAACAAGACCGAGATCCTGCGCGTCCTGCCCGAGCTCGCCCCGCACTTCTCCCAGGTGGTGCTGCTCGGCTACCCCCCGTTCCTCAAGGACGTCATCGACTCCGGCACCGGCTGGTCATTCGACGTCAAGCTCGTCCTGGCCGGCGAGGTGTTCAGCGAACAGTGGCGCGACCTGGTGGCGGCGCGGGCCGGCGTCGAGAACCCGGTGCGCCACATCGCTTCTCTGTACGGCACGGCCGACGCGGGCGTGCTCGGCAACGAAACCGCCCAGTCGGTGGGCATCCGCCGCTTCTTCGCCCACCGCCCGGACCTGGCCCGCGAGGTGTTCGGCGACTCACGGCTGCCGACGCTCGTGTAGTACGACCCCGGCAGCCGGTTCTTCGAGGTCGTCGACGGCAGGCTGGTGTTCACCGCGGACGGTGGGATCCCGTTGGTGCGCTACGCCATCGGCGACGAAGGCGGCCTGGTCTCCCACGCCGACATGCTCGCGTTGTGCGCCGAACACGGCTTCACGCCACCGGACGGGCCGCAGCTGCCGTTCGTGTACGTGTTCGGGCGGTCGCTGTTCACCGTGTCGTACTTCGGGGCGAACGTGTACCCGGAGAACGTGGCGGTCGGCCTGGAACAGCCGGAGATCAGCGCGACGGTGACCGGCAAGTTCGTGGTCGAGTCGGTGGAGGACGCCGACCGCGACCGGACGTTGCGGATCACCGTCGAGGTGGCGCCGGGAGCGGTGGCGGACGCCGCGGCGATCGCGGAGTCGGTGCGGGCGCAGCTGGTTCGGCTCAACAGCGAGTTCGCGCACTATGTGCCGGCCGAACGGCAGCTGCCCGAGGTGGTGCTGCGGCCGGCCGGTGACCCGGAGCACTTCCCGGCCGGCGTGAAGCACCGCTACACCCGCGCCCAGCCGAGCCGCTGAGCCCGCTCACGTCACACCCGTGCCTGCTCCCGGACCGGCCTGATCGCGTCCGGCACGCGGTCGCCTTCGGGATAGGCGCAGGTGAAGGTGCCGTGGTAGCCGAACAGCGGCCCGAACCGGTGGTTGGTGACCTCGACGTCGATGCGGAACCGGCCGATCGCGTCGTCGTAGGACTCGCGGACCTGCGCGCTGCCGGTCACCAGGCGGGGGACGCGGAAGTGCAGCGGGCCTTCGTGGAAGCGCTGCTCCCCGCTGCGGATCACCAGCCCGCCGCGGTCGTCGACGGACAGGTCCAGGTCGACCGAGACGTGCTGGTGCGTGCCCAGGTAGTCGACGACGGAGGCGCGCTCGGGGCTGTAGATCATCGTGGCGTCCCAGCGCCGGGGCCGGTCGAAGGCGAAGGTGCGGACGAACGTCATCGTCTCCCGGCCCCGCGAGTCGCGGTAGGGGTAGTTCTCGATGGTGAAGGGGACGTCGGTGCCGTGGCCGGGCAGCAGGATGTGGCGCTTGGCCCCGAGCCGGAGGAACGGCCGGGTGAACCCGCGTCCGTGCCACACCCGGTCCATCGTGCCGGTGCCGACGCAGGCGATGCCGTCGTCGCTGGCGAAGCCGAACCGGCGTTGCAGCTGCGGGTGCAGTCGGGCGAAGTCGTCGCCGAGGGCGCGCTGGAAGATCGAGGTCACGGGTGCTCCAAGGTGTGCAGGGACGATGGCGCCGTTGCGGAGCGGCGGTCCGGTGGAGTCCGCCGGCACCGCCTGGCCGCCGGGGTGGTGGGCAGCGGCGGGGCCAGCAGCGCGCCGAGGGTGAGGGCCGCGGCGAGCACGACCGGACCGGCCCACCAGGCGGCGGCACACACGGCGGCTCTCGCCGCCACGTCCAGCAGCGCCCGCCGCAGTGACACCTCCGGCGGGGTGCCGTGCTCGAGCCACAACCGCAGCCGGTCGAACGACCAGGCCGTGCCCCACCCCATCAGGAGCCGGAACGGGCGGTCGGCCAGCGCGCCCAGCCGGCCCCAGCCGGGCTGGTAGTCGTAGCCGGTGAGGAACCGGACGCCCTCGCCGGTCGGCACGTACCGCCAGTAGCCGGCCCCGGAGCGGATCAGCGACAACGGGTGCGCCGAGCTGAACCGCAGCGCCGAGGTCCGCGACCCGTCCGGCCTGGTCCGCTCACCGACGCTGACACCGGTCCCGTCCACCTCGAGCCAGGGCAGCACGCGCACCGCGTACCGGAAGTGCTGCTCGGCGTCCGGTTCCGCCTTCGGCAGGTAGTCGATCCTGGTGAACCGGAGGTCCCACCGCTGATGCGGGCCCGGCTCCTGCGTCCGCTGCCACAGCTCGCCGAGATCGGCCCGGACCACCGTCTCCACGTACAGCGCTCGCCGGTGCGCCATGCGACCACCTCTCGTTTGAGCATCTGCTCAAACGAGAGGGTAGCCGGATTTGAGCAGATGCTCAAACCTTGTGTCCGACTTGCTGCTACCTCGACTTCTTGGCCATCTTGCGGAGCTTGGCGCGCAGTGCGCGGACCGCGACGGGACCGAGGTCGTCCACCACCTCGATGAGCACGGCCAGCCGGTCGAGCGCGTCCAGAGCCGCCGCCGCCCCGTCCGGGTCGACGCCCTCGTACAGCTCCAGCCCGATGAACCCGGCACTCACCGCCCGCGCGAGCCCCGCCGTGTCGACCAGCCCGGACACCGGCGAGCCGGCCAGCAACCTGGTCAGCGCACGCTCGATCGGGCCGATCCACAGCTGCAGGGACGCCGCGGTGGCGTCGGCGAGCTTCGGGTCGGTCTGAGCGCCGGCCAGCAGCTGCGCGAGCACCATGACGTTGCCCTCAGCGCGTTCCTCGGTGTGCAGGGTTCGCCCGAGCGCGAGCAGCTGCCGCAGGTCGGTGATCTGCTCGAGGCGTTCGGCGAACAGCTCGACCCTCGCCCGCGTGGCGGCCAGGCACGCGGCCTGGAGCAGGTCGTGCACGGTGCCGAAGTGGTAGAAGACCAGCGCCTGGTTGACCCCGGCGGTGGCCGCGATGCTCCGCGCCGTGGTGCCGGTCAGCCCCTGCGTGCGGATGGTCTCGATGGCGCCGTCGATCAGGCGTTGTCGGGTGTCGGCCACGGCATCACCGTAGAGCCCGCGGCGGCGGCGGTCCGCGACCGGTGCACCTGCACCCCCAACGCCACCACGCCCAGCAACACGTACCCGTCGACCTCGTGCACAGGCGTCACGAACACCGCGCCGACGACCACGAACGCGGGCCAGAAACCGCGCAGCGCCAGGAACAACAGCACCGGCACGCACCACACCCAGTGGTGCAGCCACGACACCGGCGACGCCAGCAAACCGGCGGTCGCGATGGCGAACAGCGCCACCGCGTCGTCCTCGGTCCGCCACGCCACGAACGCCCCGGCAGCCACCGCGAGACCGGCGAGCACCACCCACAGCAGGGTCTGCGCACCCGGCTCCAGGCCAGAACCGCGCAGGATCCCCTGGAACGACTGGTTCGTCGGCAGCGCCACGCCACCGATCCGCTCCGGGTTGACCATCGCGTGGAACCAGAACTGCGCCGAGTCCCGGAAGGCGACGAGGAAGCCCGCCACCGCCACGCCGGCGAACGCGGCCACCGAGGTGACCGCCGCCCTCCAGTCGCGCCTGACCAGGAAGTACAGCACGAAGATCAGCGGGGTCAGCTTGACCGCCGCCGCCACGCCGACGAGCACGCCGCGCCAGCGCCGGTCGGTGACCAGCAGGCAGTCGACGACGACCAGGCCCAGCAGCAGGAGGTTGATCTGGCCGTAGCCGAAGGTCGACTCCACCGGGTCCAGGGCGAGCCCGACGACCGGGACCAGCGGGCCGAGTGTCCACTTCAGACCAGGGCGCACCCGGCCGGCCACGGTGACGCACACGGCGGTCATCGCGGTGAAGCCCGCGATCAGCAGCAAGGGGTTCAACAGCCACCCCGGCACAAAGCTCAACGCACTGAACGACACGGCCGCCATCGGTGGATAGGTGAATGGCAGACCGGGGTCGAGCGGCGGGCCGGTGAACCCCGTGTAGAGCGGATTGCCCGTGAGCCACGCAAGGCCACCCAGACGGTACACGTCCAGGTCGATCGGATAGTGCCCGTGCCAGCGGATCAGCAGCCCGACCAGCGCCAACGCCCACACGAGCCCGACCACTGGACGAATTCGGTGATTTTCTGCATGCTGGAGCAACCTATTGATGTCTGACACGTCTGGCCCCCGGTTCGAACTGCCGCAGCGATTACTCCGACGTTATCCGCGGAATGCACGGGCCACCTTGACGATTCACCGGCAGAACCACCGGAGGAAATGCTCACCGAACTGCCGGAGGGCCGAACGAGAACTGCCGGGCCGTGGCAACATGGCCGGGTGAGCACGTTCGGGGACTTCCTGCGCTTCTACCGATCCCGCGTTCCGCTGACCCAGGAGGAGCTCGCGGACCGCACCGGGCTCAGCATGCGGGCGATCAGCGACGTGGAACGCGGCCGGACGCTCACCCCGCAGTCGCGCACCGTGCAGCTGCTCGTGCGCGGGCTCGGGCTGGGCGGCGAGGAGGCCGCGGACTTCGCGGCACTGGCGCGGCCGGCGGGTGCCGGAGGTGAGGAACGGCCGGAGGCGCCCCGCGGTCCTGCGGCGGCGAGCCTGCGCCGGTGCTGCTGGAGCTCACCGGGCGCGCGGCCGAGCAACGCGCCGTGGACGGGTTCGCGGCCGAGGCGGAGTCGTCGTCCCTGCTGCAGATCGCGGTGGTCCACGGGCCGCCCGGTGCGGGGAAGACGGCGCTGGCGGTCGACGCGGCGCACCGGCTGGGCCAGCGGTTCCCCCACGGTTGTGTGTTCCTCGACCTGCGCGGGATGGACGCCGAGCCGCTGACGCCCGGCCGCGCGGCGCACCGGTTGCTGCGCTCGTTCAACGTCGACGAACGCCAGATCCCCGCCGACGCGGACGACAAGCTGTCGCTGTACCACTCGCTGCTGCGCGACCGGACGGTGCTGCTGGTGCTGGACAACGCCTCCAGCGAGGCGCAGGTGCGTCCGCTGCTCGCCTCCAGCCCCGGCACGATGGTGCTGGTGACCAGCCGGAACACGCTTGCGGGACTGGACGCGCGGCACCGGCTCGCGTTGGACCTGCTGCCGCCCCGGGAGTCCGTCGCGTTGCTGCGCGCGGTGGCCGGCGAGCGGGTCGCGGCCGAGCCGGAGGCGGCGTCGCGGGTGGCGGAGCTGTGCGGCGGGATGCCGCTGGCGTTGCTGATCGCGGGCAACCGGCTGGCGAGCAGACCACAGTGGACGGTCGAGCACCTCGCCACCCAGCTCGCCGACGAACGACGGCGGCTCTCCCTGCTCAAGGCCGGTGACCTGCAGGTGCGCACGGCGTTCGAGACCTCCTACCACCAGCTCAGCCCGAGCGCGGCGACGTTGTTCCGCCGGCTGGCGCTGGTGCCGGGACCGGACACGAGCGTCGAGCTGGCCGCGGTGGTGGCCGGCGAGCACGCCGAGGAGGCGCTGGAGGAGCTGGCCGACGCGAGCCTGCTCGGGGTCAGCGGGACGCCGGGCCGGTACCGGCGGCACGACCTGCTGCGGGTGTTCGCCGCCGAACGGCTGGAGCTCGACGAGGACCCCGCCGTGGTGCGGGAGCTAAGCACCCGGCTGAGGCACTCGCTGCTCGCCGTCGCCACGGCCGCGGCCCGCTCCTTCGACCACGACACCCCGCCGGCGCACACGGACCCGTTGCCGGACAAGGAGTCCGCCGGCCGGTGGCTGAGCATGGAGCTGGAGCACTGGCGTGGCGCACTGCGTTCGGCGGTGCGGCTCGGCGAGCACGAACGCGTGCTCGAACTCGCGCAGGCGATGCACTGGTACTCCGACATGCACGGTGTCGGCGAGCTGTGGCGTGAGGTGTTCCGTGCCGGTGCGGACGCGGCGCGCGCGTTGGGCAACGCACGGGACACGGTGGAGCAGCTGAACTATCTGGCGTGGGCGCAGTACGCGTTGTGCGGCCAGCCGCGAGAGGCGTTGGTGTCTCACGAACAGGCGGCGGCTATCGAGGTCGATGACACGATCACGCAGGCGTGGACGTGGTACTACGGCTCGGCGATCCTGCGCCGCAACGGTGAGCCGCACCGGGCCGTGGAGCTGGGCAGGCGCTCGGTCGCGTTGTTCGAGAAGGCCGGCTACGCGATCGGTGAGAACCTGGCGTTGTCATTGCTGGGCCTCATGCTGCACAGCGCGGGCCAGCTCGACGAGGCCGTGGAGGTGCAACGGCGCAGCGTCGCGCAGCACCGGGCGGCGGATGGCGGCGAGGAGCTGCTGTCGATGATGCTGATCCGGCTCGCGACCAGCCTGGCCGCGACCGGTGACGTGTGTGGCGCGCTCACGTTGCTGGACGAGGCGGAGTCGCTGTTCGCCAAGCACGGCACGACGGCCGGCGTTGCGCGCGTACGGCACAACCGCGGTCTTGTGCTGATGGACGCGGGTCGGCTCGTCGAGGCGCGTGAGCAACTGTTGTCCGCGTTGGACGAGGCGAGGCTGTCCGACCACCGGATCGAGATCCTGGTGCGACTGGCCGACCTCGCCGACGTGGCCGGTGACACCGCTCAGGCCCGTGAGTTGCGCGTGCGCGCGTTGGCCGAGTGCGATCGTTACGACACGCCTGCCGTGCGTGGGATGGCGGCCAAGCTGGCCGTTGCTCTCGGTTGAGCAGGCACCACCAGAGGCACAAGGCCCGTCTTCGGCACCGATGGCCGCACCGTTGCGCCATCCGGGTGGGACCCGCGTCCTGCGGTGTGGATCGTGGCAGAGGCCACCACGGCACCGGACGACCAGCCCAAACACCGTCCACTGTGGACCAACAATGCATTTGGTTCGGATGCGTGGATTGTTCGCGTTGACGTGTCTCGATAAGGTCCGCCTATTACCCACGGCACGAAGATGGGCGGCGAGTTTGATCGACGAGGAAGGCGCCCCTCGGCCGCCTTCGGACGCGGAGCTGATCGACGCCGTGCGCGGTGGCACGGTCGAGGCCTACGGCCGGCTCTACGAACGGCACGTGCGGGCGGCTCTGAACCTCGCCCTGCAGCTCACGGGCTCGTCCGCCGACGCGGACGACCTGGTCTCGGACGCGTTCGCGAAGGTGCTCTCGGCGTTGCGCACGGGCGGTGGTCCCGACGCGTCGTTCCGGCCGTACCTGCTCACGGCGGTCCGGCACACCGCCTACGACAAGTCACGGCGCGACAAACGCCTGGAGTTCGCCGGTGACGTCGAGGAGGTGCCCGGCGCGGCCCGGTCGATGAGCGTGCAGTTCAGCGACACCGCGGTGGCCTCGCTGAACCAGACGCTCGCGGCCACGGCGTTCGCCTCCCTGCCGGAACGCTGGCAGACCGTGCTGTGGCACACCGCGATCGAGGGCCAGTCCCCCGGCGAGGTCGCCCCGATCCTGGGCCTGTCCCCCAACGGCGTCTCCGCGATGGCCCACCGCGCCCGCGAGGGCCTGCGCCGCGCCTACCTGCAGGCCCACGTGGCCCGCGACCCCTCGGAACGCTGCCGCGCCACCGTCGCGAAGCTCGGCGCGTGGACCCGCGGCGGCCTGTCCGCCAGGGAGTCGATGCAGCTCGACAACCACCTGGACCGGTGCGCCGAGTGCCGCGCGATCGCCGGCGAGCTCGCCGACGTCAACGGTGCCCTGCGCGCCGTCGTCGCCCCGCTCGTCCTCGGCGGCGCCGCGGCCGGCTACCTGACGTTCAGCAAGGCGAGCGCGATGGCCTCCGTCGGCACCTCCTCGTGGCTCCACGTGGCCGCCGCCTCCACCGCCGTCGTCGTCATCGTCACCGCGGGCGTCAGCACCCCGCTCAACCCGGCCACCCCGACGCCGCGACCGCACCGCCCGCGACCTCCTCGTCCTCGACCACCCCGCCCACCGGCGTCCTCCCACCCGGCTCCTCCGGCACCGCCCCCTCCGGCAACACCACGCCGACCACGACGACCACCACCACGACCGGCACCTCACAACCCGCCGGCGGCACGAACCCGGCCGCCCCCGGCGCCCCGACCACCGGCGAGGGCCCCTCCACCGCGGCCCCGGCACTGGTGATGAACAACCCGCCCGACGTCACCATGGCCAGCAACGGCCCACCGCAGACCGTCACCGTCACGATGAGCAACATCGGCTCAGCGCCCGCACCACCCCCGAGGCTGACGCTGACGCTGCCCGACGACATCAAGACCGTCGGCGCCGGCTCGACCGGAGCCGGTGAGGCCGGGTGCCCGGCGGGCAAGGGGCAGGTGACGTGCTCGGCGGGCGAACTGGGCGCCGGCGAGTCGGTGCGGTTCGTGCTCCGGTTGAACGCGGGGCCGAAGGCGGCGAGCGGCGTGATCACCGGGGTGACGGACACCGGGCTGCGGGTGCGGTTCCAGGTGACGGTCACGCCGAAGTAGCGGTGTTCCGCGTCGGACAGCGGGATCACCCGAACGGCCGCACCATGTCCTGGTGCACGACCAGCTCACCGCCGCCCTCCGAGCCCTCGAAGCGCCCTTCCGGACGCTCGTGGACGACTCGGGGTGGGCGCACGCGAGCATGGAGGGCCTGGTCCTCGACCTCGGCCGGTGGTTCGCCCCCACCGCCACGACCCGCCTCACCCCGCAGCTCACCTTCAGCGTCGCCGCGAGCGAGGCCGCCAGGATCACCGGCGGCCTGTACGTGGAGGGGTACGTGTGGGTGGACGGCCACGCCGAGCCGGCCGCGTGGTGCGGTGTCGGCGACCAGGTCGTCTACGGGCCGGAAGCGGGCGCGTACCTGGGTGTGCCGCTGGCGCCGCACTTCTGCCGCAGAATCCAGCAGCGCAACGGAACGGCCGCGGTGTTGATGAGCAAGCACCCGAAGTTGCTGCCGTTGCTGAAAGACGGGTTGCCGCGCGGCGCCGTGCTTTCCTGAGCGGCGGGGAAACCGACGGCCAGCGGATACTTTCGCGACCCGACTGCCCCACCATTCCCGGCACGAACAAACGCGTCAGCGGCAGCAACCGGCGTCTGATCAGCGCATCGACGAGGCAGCCACCCCCGCGAATTCTGCGGCGACGAATCGCGAACGGCGGAACGCAACCACACTCCGCAGCGATTTGTCCGGTTCTTGCCATCCGCGCGGCGCGCTCCCGCCGGAATCCGGGAAAGCCCTAGGATGACGTCATGACGGAGACGGCGAAACGACGGCCTGGACCGCGCATCGAGGAGGTCGCGCGAGTCGCCGGGGTGTCGAAGTCGACCGTCTCGCGCGTGATCAACCAGGAGCCCTACGTCAGCGCGAAGGCCCGTGAGGCCGTGCACGCCGCGATCGCGGAGCTGGGTTACTCCCCCAACCAGGCCGCGCGCGCGTTGGCGGGGCACCGGGCGAACGCGATCGCGCTCGTCGTGTCCGAACCGACCGGGCGGGTGCTGAGCGACCCGTTCTTCGCGGGTGTGCTGCGCGGGGTGCACTCCGAGCTCGCCGGGCGGCACGTGCAGCTGTTGCTGATGATGAGCCAGCCCGCGGACACCGGCGACCTGGTCGCCTACCTGTCGAGCGGGCACGTGGACGGCGCGCTGCTGGTCAGCCTGCACGGCGAGGACCCGCTGGTGGCGATGCTGCACGAGATCGGGTTGCCGGTCGTGGTCGGCGGGCGGCCGCTGGGGAGCACCAGCGTGCCGTTCGTGGACGCGGACAACTTCACCGGCGGCCTGGAGGCGGCGCGGCACCTGGTGTCACTGGGGCGCAAGCGGATCGGCACGGTCGCCGGCCCGAAGGACATGGCCGTGGGCGCGGACCGGCTCAGCGGGTTCCGGCGCGGGCTGGGTGAGGCGAAGATCGGCGCCGACCTGGTGGCGCACGCCGACTTCACGCCGGAGAGCGGTGCGCGGGCGATGGCCGAGCTGCTCGACCAGGCACCTGACCTCGACGCCGTGTTCGTGGCCGCGGACATCATGGCGGTGGGCGCGCTGCAGACGTTGCACCTGCGCGGCAAGCGGGTGCCCGACGACGTCGCGGTGATCGGGTTCGACGACTCGGTGCTCGCCTCGACCGCCACGCCGCCGCTCACCACGGTCCGGCAGGACGTCGAGGAGCTCGGCCGCACGATGACGTGGCGGCTGCTCGCCGAACTGGCCGGTGAGAGCGGGTTGCCGCCGTCGCTGCTGCTGCCGACCTCGCTCGTGCGCCGCGCCAGCGCATAACGGACCGGGAGCGTTCACGGGACTGCAACCCGCACGCCTTGACCCTCTCAAGTGGCGCGGTAAAGACTGGGAACTTGCCTGTGGGAGCGTTCCCAGGCAACCGCCGCCGCAACCGATGGAGTCCACCGTGTTCTCAGCCACCACTTCGGGCACCCGATGAGCAGACGTGCCGGCATCGACGAGGTCGCCCGCCTGGCCGGCGTCTCCAAGTCCACCGTCTCCCGCGTGCTCAACGACGCCCAGCACGTGAGCGAACGGGCAAAAGACGCGGTCAAACGCGCCGTGGTGCAACTGGACTACACGCCGAACCAGGCCGCACGGTCGTTGGCCGGCCATCGGGCGAACGCCATCGCGCTCGTGCTCTCCGAACCCAGCGGCCGCGTGCTGGCCGACCCGTTCTTCGCCGGTGTCATGCGCGGCGTGCACGCCGAGCTCGCCGGCCGCACCCAGCTCGTGCTGATGATGAGCGAACCCGGCGACGTCTCCGCGTACCTCACCGGCGGCCACGTCGACGGCGCGCTGATCCTCAGCCTGCACGGCACCGACCCGCTGCTGTCGGTGCTGCAGGAGAACGGGCTGCCGATCGTGGTCGGCGGCCGCCCGCTCGCCGGCGGCTCGGTGCCGTACGTCGACTCGGACAACTTCACCGGCGCGGTGGAGGCGACCCGGTACCTGATCTCGTCGGGACGCCGCCGGATCGCCACCATCGCCGGCCCGACCGACATGGCGGTCGGGCTCGACCGGCTGGCCGGGTGGCGGCGCGCGATGGCCGGACGCCCGGCCGACCTGGTGGCGCACGGCGACTTCACCTCCGCCGGTGGCGCGGCGGCGATGAGGTCGTTGCTGCAGCGCGACCCTGACCTGGACGCGGTGTTCGTGGCAGCGGACATCATGGCCCTCGGCGCGCTGCAGGTGCTGCACGCGGCCGGCCGCGAGATCCCCGGCGACGTGGCGGTGATGGGCTTCGACGACTCGGTGCCCGCGGTGCCGCCTGTCGACCGTGCGGCAGGACGTCGAGAAGTTCGGCCGCATGCTGACGTGGCGCCTCCTCGCCGAGATCGACGGCGAGGAGGGACTGCCCCCGTCGGTCGTCCTGCCTACCTCGCTGGTGCTGCGGACAAGCGCCTGACCAGGTCGACGAGCTCCTCGACGTGCTCGCGGTGCGTGCGGTGGCTGAGCACGCACAACCGCAGCGCGTACCGGCCGTCGAGCCGGGTGCTGGACAGGAAGAACCGGCGCGAGTCGTTGATCGCGGTCAGCAGGCGTTCACTCATCTCGTCGTCGGCCGCGCGGAACACGACCACGCTCAGCTCGGACGGCAGCACCTCCAGGCCGTCGACGTCGGCCAGCGCGTCCCGGACGTACCGGGCCAGGTCGAGCTTCTCGTCGAGCGCCTCGCGGAACGCCGCCACGCCGTGCAGGTGCAGCGGCAGCCACACGCGCAGGCCGCGGAACTCGCGGGTGAGCTCCGGGCCGAGGTCGGAGTAGTCCGGCAGGCCGGTGCCGTGGTCGAGGTCCTGCAGGTAGTCACCGTCGGCCACGTGGGCGGCCCGCAGCCGGGCCTCGTCGCGGACGAGCAGGACACCGGTGCCGTAGGGCAGGAACAGGCTCTTGTGCGGGTCCCAGGCGATGGAGTCGGCGCGGGAGATGCCGTGCAGGACCGCGCGGCCGCGGGTGGTGAGCTGGAACGCGCCGCCGTACGCCGCGTCGACGTGGAACCACAACCCCTCCGCCGCGGCCAGGGCGGCGATGTCGTCCAGCGGGTCGACGATGCCGGTGCTGGTGGCGCCGGCCGTGCCGACGACGAGGAACGGCTTGAGGCCTGCTGCCCGGTCCTCGGCGATCATCGACCGGCCGGTGGCCACGTCCATGCGCAGACCGGGGACGACGCGGACGCGTTCGGCCGGGAAGCCGGTGATGCGGGCGGCCTTGGCGACGCAGTGGTGGGTGTGCGCGGTGACGTAGATGACGCCTTCGCGGCCCACGTCGTGGTGTTCGCGGGCGGTGTGGACCGCGGAGAGGGTGGCGAGCGACGCGCCGGTCGTGAACACGCCGCCGGACCCCTCCGGCAGGCCGAACTCGGTGCAGAACCAGCGGATGACGCTGTGTTCCAGCGCCACGAGCGAGGGCGCGGTCGAGGCGACGCCGGTGTAGCGGTTGGTGACCTGGGCGAGCAGCTCGGCGAGCACCGAGCTGTACAGCCCGCCTGCCGGGAAGTACGCGAGGTAGCGCGGACCGGCGGTCTCGACGGCCTCGTGGGCGGCCTGTCCGAACTGCGCGAGCAGGTCGGCGAGCTCACCCGGGGTCTCGGCGGGCGGCGGGGGCAGGAGGGCCGTGCCCGGTGCGGACGCGGGCGCGGCCTCCAGGCCCTCGACGAACTCCTCGACGAAGGCGGTGACGGCCTTCGTCCACTCGGCTCTGGTCTCGCGGTCGGGCTGCAGCATGAGCACACGGTACGAACCGCCCGTGACCGCGTGCTCGCGGGATTCGGTCCTACAGCTCGGTGTTGATGATGGCCTCGACCAGCACCTCGCCGTCGTCGGTCAGCGTCACACCGTCCTGGTCGAGGGTGAGCAGCCCGCGTTCGGCCAGCGAGTCGAACTTCTCCCGCCAGGGCGAGTCGAACACCGACCGGCCGAACCGGGCGCGGTGCAGGTCGTCGCGCACCGGTTGCAACGTGGACAGCGCCATCTTCACGCTCCTGGCTTCCTGCGCTTCCTCGGTGAAACGCGTCGCGGAGCCGAGCGGCACCCGACCGGCGTCGACGGCTTGGGCGTACGACTTCCACTGCACGTCGGTGATCGCCTCCGACGCCCGGCAGCTCGAGCTGCCGCCCAGGCCGATCGCGACCTCGGCCTCCTGCTTGTCCTGGTCGACCATGATGGACTTCCACTTCTCCGGCCCGAGGCCGTTGCGGGCGAAGTACATCGTGGGGTGCTCGGTGTACCCGGCGGCGCGCAGGCCGTCGGTCAGCACCTCGCGCATCCGGTACTGCTCGACCAGCGCCGGCCAGAAGTGGCCGTCGCGCACCAGCTTGTCGCGGTAGGCGGGCAGCTGCCACGGCGCCGGCTGCTCGCCGGCGACACCGGTCCGGGTGTCCGAATAGGACTTCAGGTGCAGCTTGGTGCAGACGACGGCGGTGATCTCCTCCTCCAGCACGACGTCGAGGTCACGCCGGACGCTGTCGACGGTCTGGTCGAGCAGGCCGTACATCAGGTCGATGCTGATCCACTCGAAGCCGGCCTTCTTGGCGTTGCGCACGAAGTCCACGCACATCTGCGAGGTGTGCTCGCGGCCGCACTCGCGCAGCACCGGGTCGTCGAACGACTGCACGCCGCTGGAGAGCTTGGTGCAGCCCAGTTCCCGCAACGCGTCGAGCTTCTCGGGCGTGAACGTGCTGGGGTCGCCCTCGAAGCGGATCGTGGTGTCGTCGGTGAACCCGAAGTTCTCCCGGTAGAAGCCGAGCAGGCGGCGGATCTCGTCGACCGGCAGCAACGACGGCGTGCCACCGAAGACGTTGAACTCGCCGACCGGCGCCTTGGCGAGCTCGGGCACGCGGGCGAGCCACAGCTGGGCCTCGCGGATGTTCCAGTCGACCCACCGCGTCAGCTTCTCGGCCGCGTTCGAGCCCTTGACCAGCACGACCGGGTACTGGCAGAAGCGGCACTTGTAGGCACAGGTGGGGATGTAGGACCAGAGGTGGATCGGCGCGGTGCCGACGAGCTGGTCGCTCAGGTCGTCGAGGAACGCGTCGACCGGGTGGCCGGGCACGTTGCCGGGGAACACGTGCGCCCCGAACGGGTCCTCGGTGACGTACTCCAGCAGGTGCGCGTTGGCGGGGTCCTGCAGCGCCCGCCACACCCTGGGCTCGCGGTCCATCAGAACACACCTCCGTTGCCGAAGTGGTTGTGCGCCTCGCCGGACTCGCGGTCCTCGCAGTAGTACTTCACGAACTCCGCGAACCGCTCTTCCGGCACGTCGGCGAAGCACTCGGGCAGCGGCGGCGGGTAGCCGATGTCCTCCCCCACCGTCGCGCGCAGCCTGGCGAAGAGCTCGTGCCGGAACTCCAGGTACAGCCGGTAGGACGGCGTCTTGTAGGAGTGGATCGGGGTGAAGTCCACCACCCGCATCTCGTCCTTGATCTCCGCGATCCGGCGGCCCAGCCGTTCGGCCAGGTCGGCGCCGAAGAACGCGATCACTGCGTCGTCGTCGAGCAGCGACGGGGTGAGCAGGACGGGCAGGACGGTGTTCTTCGGCGTGAAGTCCTTGATGGAGAACTCCCACGCCTGCAGCGCTTCTTCCTCGGTGAGATCAGCGGTCTGCGCCTCGGTCTGTGTCTCATCATTTTGGGGCCTGATGTCGCGCATCACGATGATGCCGTCGGAGCCGTAAGCGCGGCCCGTGATCACCTCGTCGATCGCGTGGTTGACCCGGCGCGGGTTGATCTCGACCTTGGACAGCGGCGCGTAGGTGATGTCGTAGCCGGAGCCGCGGACCTTGATGCCGAAGTCCCAGTCGTCGGACAGGTGGTTCACGAACCGGCCGTTGTGCAGCTGGTAGCAGATCTCGATGCCGCCGACCCGTTCGTAGGCTTCGCGTTCGACCGCGAAGCCCTTGCCGTCGGGGAAGCCGCCGAACAACGCGAACGTGACCGCGCGGCACCGCAGTGTGCGCTGGATGGCGTCCCACAACCGTGGCCTGCCGACGAAGTGTTCGGCGTTGTAGTAGTAGTCGCACACGCCGATCGCGGCCTTGTCGTGCTCCATCGCGGCGAACAGCTCGGCCAGCCACCGCCGGTCGACGCGGCAGTCGGCGTCGGCGGAGACCAGGTAGAAGCGCTCACCGGGGTCCTGCCGGGCGCGGCTGCGTTGGGCGGCGAAGTCCATGCCCGCCTTGCGCGCGCACGCGACGCCCTGTTCCGGCTCGGCGATCACGTGCAGGGCGATCTCGGGGTGCTCGGCGGCGAAGCGGTGGGCGATGGCGACCGTGTCGTCGGTGGAGTTGTTGTCCACCAGCACGATCTCGTACTGGTCCGGCTCGATGCCGTCCTGCTCGCGCAGGCTGGTGAGCACGGCGTCGAGGTTGGCCGCCTCGTTGAACACGGGCAGCACGACGCTCAGCTTGACGCCCGCGCCCATGGCAGGCGGGAACAGTCTCTCAACCAGGTCGTTCGCCGCGGTCCTGCTGTGCACTCCAAGCTCCTGGTTGTGCGCCACCACTTCCGCCCTCCTCTCCGCGTCGGTCATCAGCTCGTGCACGTCTCTTGCGAACTCCTCGGTCGGCAGGTCGTGGGTCAGGATGTCGAGCACCGGGGCCCGGAAACCGGGGTAGACCGTGTCGTACAGGGCGTAGCGGCTGGTCAGGTACGGCACGCCGGCGGCGACGGCCTCGCTGATCGGGTTGCCGTAGCTCTCGTAGTCGTACGAGGTCAGGAACGACACGATGTCCGCGTGCGCCAACAGGTCCCGCACGGAGAACGCGGCGCTGGTGGACTCGGCCTGGGCCAGGGTGCCGCCGAAGACCACGCGTCTGGTCAGGCCGAGCTCGTCGGTGAGCCTGCGCAGCTTCAGCGTCTCCGCGGGGTGCTCGCCGGTGTCGCCCGCGATGAACAGGTGCACGTCGTCGGGCAGCAGCCTGAGCAGGTGCAGGTCCCGGTCGATGCGCTTCTGCGGGATGATCCGGGTGAACCTGGCGATGAGCTTGGCGTCGTCGGGGATGCCGTGGTGGCGTTTGAAGTCCTTGCGGCCACTGCGTTGTGGCGGCCGGAAGGTGTTCGGCAGGACGTCGAGGTTGCGCAGGTGGGGCTGCCATTCGAGGGTGCGCCTGCGGGCTTCCTCGTGCAGCGCGAAGTAGTGGATGTGCGGTGAGTTGCGCATGTTCGGCGTGCCGGGGAACGGAAAGGTGCCGTACTTGCCCGGTTCGCTCTGCCACATCATGTCGTGGTCGCGCCAGAACACGAAGCGGCCCAGCGCATGGCGGGCGCCGTAACGTTCGATCGCCTGGTAGAGCGCGGTGGTGTAGGCGACGTTCTCCGGCAGCGTGCCGTTCTCGACCATGACCATCGTGACGCCGCGGTCCTCCCAGGTCTGCTCGATCTGCCTGGCGATCTGGTCGGCGATTTCCCCCACACGTGGAATTTCGTCACGCTGGACGGCTTCCAGCGTCCCGGTGACGAAGTCCTGGTCGTAGCCGCTGATCCGGTCGAGGCCGTCGACCCGGTCGAGCGTGACCCAGGGCGGTACCTGTTCGCCGTGGTAGGGCCGGAAGAACGGTCCTTTGTCCGCTTTGACGTCGTAGCCGAGGTCGAGGTGGATCCGCAGACCGCGCCCGGCGAACAGCTCGGCGGTCTTGACGAACTCGACCACCACGCCCGACATCGCCGTGGCGTCGAAGGACACTCCCCACAGGACGGCCATGAACACCCGCTTCGAGTCGACATCCCCTCCACCGCCGAACCTAATGTGAAAGCGCTCTCCCGACAGGTCTGCGTCTCAGCAGGTGCCCTGGGGAAGGGCTTTCATCGTCCGTCCGGCACTGGGCGTGACACGTACTCGCGATTAACACCCGCTTGGCCCAATCTCGCCCGGACTTGAGTAACGCTGCGCTGCCACCGTCGATGGTCAGGCGTACCGACTCCCTGCCCCCGAGGAGCCCGCAGTGATCGAGAACTCGGCCGCCGGCCTGGTGATGGTGCCCGGCGAGGTGGCGGTGACCGTCACCCGCGAGGAGCACCACCAGCAGGCGCTGGCCCGCTACGCCGTGCCGGCCGACGTGGTGCGGTACGTGGCCGTGCACCTGACGTGGTGCGCGATCGGCGCGGGCAAGTACCGCGGGCAGCGCGCCGTCGAGGTGCGGCTGGACGGGCATCGGGTCGGCGAGCTGACCTTCCTGATGTCGCAGCGGTACGCGCCGTTGCTCATGCAGGTGGAGTCGGGCGGTGGCGCGGTCGGGTGCGCCGCCACGGTGCAGCTCGGGACGAACGGGTTGCTGCAGGTCGTGCTGCGGTTGCCGCGCGAGGTGCCGCGGGGTGCGGTCGTGCCGGTCGGGCGGAAGAAGTCGTGGGGCGCGCCGGTGGCGATCGGGGTGGCGAGCGTGCTGGCGTTCTTCTTCGCGATCGGGGCGATCGGGGCGGCGCTGGACCCGCCGCAGGAAAAGCCTTCTCCGGCGGCTGCGGCACCGGTGACGACGACCGTGCCTCCGTCGACGAGCACCACGACGACGACTGCACCGACGACCACTACCACCACGACCACGACCACGACGACCACCGCTCCTCCGGCGGTGGCGCAGCCGAAGCCGCAGCCGGCTCCGCAACCTCAGCCTCAGCCGAAGCCGCAGCCCAACCCGCAGCCCGCACCCGCTCCGGTGCCCGCACCCGCGCCTGCGCCTGCGCCGAAGTGCGACCCGAACTACGGCGGCTGCGTGCCGATCGCGTCCGATGTGGACTGCGCGGGTGGCTCCGGAAACGGACCGGCTTACGTGCGCGGGCCCATCCCCGTCATCGGCAACGACATCTACGGCTTGGACCACGACAAGGACGGCACCGCCTGCGAGTGAGCCAGAATGTGCCCCGTGGAGGTTCCCGGGGCGGTTCTGCGGGTGGCGGGCGACGCGTGGTCGGCTGACACCGAAGGCTTGTCAGGTCAGATCTGGCGGGCTGACGGGTGTTACGTGAAGCGCGCCGCGACCGACGAGCACGCGCGGTTGCGGTGGCTCGGCAGCCGGTTCGAGGTGCCGGCGGTCCTGGCGTTCGAGGACGGCTGGCTGGTGCTGCAGGACGTCGGGGCGCCGTCGCTGGCCGCCGTGGAGCCGGTGCGGGCAGGCACGGTCCTGGGCACGGTGCTGCGGGAGCTGCATTCCGTGCCGTGGCAGGAGTGCCCGTTCGACTCACGGGTCGCGGTGGCGGTGGAGAAGGCTCGGCACAACGTCGAGGCGGGCCTGGTGGACCCGGACGACTTCGACGACGAACACCTCGGCACGTCACCTGAGGAGCTCTTCGAGAAGCTGGTCGCGGCGGCACCCGCCGACGAGGACCTCGTGGTGGTGCACGGCGACTTCTGCCCGCCGAACGTGCTGGTGCGGCCGGACGGGTCGACCGTGGTGATCGACGTGGGCCGGCTCGGGGTGGCCGACCGGCACCACGACCTCGCGCTGGTCCACCGGGAGCTGGGCGAGGAGGCCGCAGCCGCGTTCGACCGCGCCTACGGCCTCGTCCCCGATCCGGCGAAGCTGTACTGGTACCGCCTGCTCGACGAGTTCTTCTAGCCCTGCTCGTACGGCGTCTTCTCGCCGGCCTCGACCTGGAACGCCAGGTGGTTGCCCGCGGGCGGCAACGGGCAGGTGGCGTAGGTCGTGAACGCGCAGGGCAGGTTCGCGGCCCGGTTGAAGTCGAGCACGACCTACAGCCACCGCGCCCGGCGATCTCGATCTCGACGTCACCGGCCCGGACCCGTTCGTCTCCAGCCAATCGAGCGACACACCAGCGCCAGCCATCCGCACGGATCGGCCGGGCCGCGTTCCCGTTCCGTCTTCCACGCCTGCCACTCTTCCGCGAAGCCGCTCGTGTCCGGAAGAACGATCGACGAGATCATCGACTTCGCTGTTCCAGCGACTGCGAACGCCCTAGTGTGCCCCACATGCGATGGCTGGTGGCCGCTTTGGCCGTGGTGCTCAGTGCGTGTTCCGCCACCCCCGCGGCGGAGATCCCCCTGCGGTCAGGGCCGACCCCGATCACCACCGTCAGCGAGACGCTCACCGACGACGAGTTCATCCGGACGTTGTTCAAGAACTTCGTCGAGCGGGTGAACAGCGGCGACGGCAAGGCCGCGATGGCCGCGTGCACGCCCGCCTCCTTCACCTTCGCCGAGCAGCTGCAGCAACACGCGTTGCGCAGCACCGAGAGCCGGCTGGCGCAGTTGCCGACCCTGCAGCACCTGCTGGTCTACGCGCTGCGGCACGCGCAGCCGCCGACGCTGTTCGCGGAGGGCGAGGCCGGGGCGCTGGAGGCCGTGCTGACGGTGTTCACCGACTTCGTCGCGCCGGTCGACCTGACCGGGTTGAAAGTCATCGGTGACGGTGCGACGGCGACCGCCGCCCAGCCGGGCACCGACTCGATCGTCGTGACGTTCGCGCACAACACGGCCGGCAGCTGGGCCCTGGACTACCCCGCGCTGGTCGAAGCGCTGAGCGACGCGCTCGACCAGCTCGCCGCGAGCAAGAGCCTGTCCTCGGCGCAGATGGTCGACCAGGTGCTCGCCACCCGGTTCGGCGCGGCTCGCGCGGCCGAGCTGCGCACGCCGTTGAAGTGAGTCGCGCGTCCTGGTGTCGAACCAGGCACCTCGGGCTCATGAGGCCTGAGTGATCACCGGATCCCGCGCGGTGGGGTGACCGACCGGACTCGCACCGGCTTCGACCAGGACCACAACCTGGCGCCTCGACTGCTTCGGCTTCGGTCACAGCTGCCCGTCGAGGACTCGAACCTCGATCTCCGCGTCCAGAGCGCGGCGTCCGTGCCGATTGGACCAACGGGCATCAAAAAAGCCGCTCGTCGCGATGGCGACGGGCGGCTCCCGGTTGCATAACGGTTCAGGTCATGACGGGAGCTCCGGCAGCTGCTGCATGTGCTGGTGTTGCCTCACAACTGCCTCCCCTCGGGTTCGTTGGCACAACTCTGCCGTGCGTGCCGCCGCAGGGTCAACGCATTTACGCGACCCCTGAAAAACTTTGCAGGATTGCCCGCCGTTCTCACGTAATCCTTCTGTGGACTTGCGGAAAACTTTTGCAACGACTTTCCTGGACCGCTGACACACCCCACGGAAGGCAAGGACATGTCCCAGGACTGGTGGCGACACGCCGTCATCTACCAGGTCTACGTGCGCAGCTTCGCCGACTCGAACGGTGACGGCGTCGGTGACCTGCCCGGCATCCGCTCACGCCTGCCCCACCTCCGCGACCTGGGCGTCGACGCGGTGTGGATCACGCCGTTCTACGCCTCGCCGATGGCCGACGGCGGCTACGACGTGGCCGACTACCGCGCGGTGGACCCGGCGTTCGGCGAGCTCGACGACGTCCGGTCGTTGATCGAGGACGCGCACGAGCTGGGCCTCCGCGTGATCGTCGACATCGTGCCGAACCACAGCTCCGACCAGCACGTCTGGTTCCAGGAGGCGCTGGCCGGCCGCAACCGCGAGCGGTACGTCTTCCGCGAGGGCGTGGGCGACCGGCCGCCCAACGACTGGGAGTCCGTCTTCGGCGGGCCCGCCTGGACGCGCGTCGAGGACGGGTCCTGGTACCTGCACCTGTTCGCGCCGGAGCAGCCGGACCTGAACTGGGAGCTGCCGGAGGTGCGGGAGGAGTTCCTGTCGATCCTGCGGTTCTGGCTGGACCTGGGCGTCGACGGGTTCCGCGTGGACGTGGCGCACGGGATGGTCAAGGCGGCCGGGCTGCCGGACATCGGGCACACCGACCAGCTGAAGCTGCTGGGCACGGAACCGTTGCCGTTCTTCGACCAGGACGGTGTGCACGAGATCCACCGCGAGTGGCGTGCGGTCGTGGACTCGTATCCGGGCGAGCGGGTGCTGGTGGCCGAGGCGTGGACGCCTTCCGCCGAGCGCACGGCGATGTACCTGCGTCCCGACGAGATGCACCAGGCGTTCAACTTCCACTACCTGACGGCGTCGTGGGACCTCCCGTCACTGCGGTCGGTGATCGACTCGTCGCTGGCGGCGGTGGCTCCCGTCGGTGCGCCTACCACGTGGGTGTTGTCCAATCACGACGTTCAGCGGCACGTGACGCGTTATGGCGGCGGCGAGACCGGTGTGCGCCGTGCGCGCGCTGCGTTGGCATTGATGTTGGCGCTACCGGGTTCCGTGTACCTCTATCAGGGCGAAGAACTCGGCCTGCCCGAGGTGCTCGACCTGCCCGACGAGGTGCTGCAGGACCCGATGTGGGAACGGTCCGGGCACACCGAACGCGGCCGTGACGGCTGCCGCGTGCCGCTGCCGTGGACCACGACCGGCCCGTCGCTCGGGTTCGGCACCGGCGGGTCGTGGCTGCCGCAGCCCGCGGACTGGGCGAAGCTCAGCGTCGAGGCCCAGGCCGCCGACCAGGACTCGATGTTGTCCTTCTACCGCACCGCTTTGCGCGCTCGCCGCGAGCACCCCGCCCTGGGTGCGGGCGACGGCGTGACGTGGGTGGACGGCCCCGAGGACGTCCTGTGGTTCACCCGCGAACGCGACGGCCGCTCGGTCTCCTGCGTCGTGAACCTGTCCGGTGAGGTGGTCTCGCTGCCGGACCCCGGCGCGGTGCTGCTGGCCTCGTCCTACTACGGCGTCCGCGACGGGTCGCTGCTGCTCCCGCCGGACACCGCGATCTGGTTCTGACCAGCTGGTTCACCGGTTCACACAAAATTGTCAGACCCCCTGAGTACGGTCCGTGTCATCAGTTCCGGATTGGACTCAGGGGGTACGGCGTGCGCAGGTGGGAGCTCGTCTCCGGCAGCTCGGCGAAGTTCTGGGAGGTCGAGCGGACAGAGCTGGTGGTGACCGTCCGGTTCGGACGGCTGGGCACCGCCGGCCAGACCCAGACCAAGGAGCTCGCCTCGGCGGAGGCCGCAGCGGCCCACGTCGCGAAGCTGGTGGCCGACAAGGAGAAGAAGGGCTACCGCGCCACGACGGCCGCGCCCACTCCCGCCACCCCGCCTGCACCGGCCGGCCCCGCTGCGCAACCGGCCACCGCCTCCACACAGCCCGCTGCGGCTTCCACCGGGCAGCCCGCCTCCACCAACTCCGCGACCGCCCTACCGGCCACCACCGTCGCCGCACCCCAGCCCACCAGCGCGACCACCCAGCCCTCCCCCAGCGCCCAACCTCCCACAACCACCCCATCTCCCGGCTCGCAGCCGACCTCCCCCACCACACCACCCGTCGACGAAGACACCTGGACCATGCCCAAGACGTGGCTGCGCGACGTCATCCGCCAGCGCGGCTTCGACCCGGCCCCGGTCTTCACCCTCGACCCCGCCCTCGCCGCCACGGCCCGCGCCAGGACCACCGACCAGGTCGCCACCCTCGACCGCTTCCTCTCCGCGGAGAGGTCCGACCCCGACCTGGTCACCGCCGCCCGAGCCCACCTCGCCGGCGAGCCGAACCCCGTCGGCGCCGCCGCGGTCGCGATGATGACGACCAGGGACGTGGCCACACTCCACCACTGGATCACCGACCACGGGCTGGCGTTCGCGGTGGAGGCTCTGGTCGAGAGCATCGACGTCCAAGCCGGCTCACGATGGCTCCCGTACCAGAACACCCGCAGCGAGCCGCACCTGTACCGCTACGGCATCCCCGCCCAGCCACGGCTGGACAGCACACCCGGCGAGGTCCTGACAGTGGCCCGGTACGCACTGGCGGTGGCGGACGACGCCGACCGCGCGGAGGCAGAAGCCGCTCTGGAGCGGCAGGACACGCCGAACTCGGGCTTCCTGCGCCCCTTCCTCGTGCCGTCGCGGACCGACTGGTTCGCCGCGGCGTGCCAGACCGCCTCGCGCGGCGGGTGGTGGACGCTTGCCTGCAGCGCCAGCACGGTCGACGAGTACCGGCAGTCCCCCGTGTCGGTGAACAGCGGGGCGACCATCCTGCACACGGCGGTCTACGTGCTCGGGCCTGCCATCGCACCGTTGCTCGCGGAGGCCCTCGACAAGCCGTACCAGCGGGCCGACTCGCGCAAGCAGGCGCTGAAGGTGCTCACCGCGTTGCCCACCGACGAGGCGTTCACGATCCTGCTCGACCGCATCGACACCAAGTACGTGCGCCCGGCGTTGCTGACGATGATGGCGGCGTTCCCGGCGCGGGCGGCCAGGCTGCTCGGCGAGCGGGCGGACACCGACGACAACGCGCGCCAGTTGCTCAGCGCGCACCTGGTGAAGCACCCGCACCTGGAGGCGCCCGCCGGGTTCACCTCGATCGACGCCGACCTGGTGCCGCAGGCGCCGCCGGAGGACCTGCCCGCCGTGCTGGCCGCACCGCCGTGGCTGCACCGCAAGCCGGCGGTGAAACCCGTGGTGGTGACCGACCTGCCGGTGCCGGAGCCGTCGGTCAGGTGGGAACCGGGCGAGCGCGAGGAGTGGCTCAACGACGGCTACTGGGACATCCGCTCGACCTGGCAGGACCTCCTGGCCGAGTTCCAGGCAGGCAAGATCGGGTACCGCACGCGGAACCTGTTCGCGCTGGCACCGGAGGACGTGGTCCGCCCGCTGCTGGCCGGCTGGCGGCCGATCGCGGGCTGGAGCGCCGAGCTCACCGGCAAGATGCTGGCCGCGCGGTTCGAGCTGGACGCCCTGCCACCGCTGCTGCGGACGGTCGAGGCGAGCTCGAACGCCGCCGTGGTCGTGCTCCCGTTCGCCACCCCGGAGGTCGCCGCGCTGATGGCGGACTGGTTCGTGCGGCTCAAGCAGGTGCGCAAGGTCGCGCTGGCGTGGCTGGCCCGGCACCGCGAGACGGCGGCGAGCCTCCTCGTCGTTCCCGCCCTGGGCAAGCCCGGTGCCGAACGCCGCGGCGCCGAGGCAGCGCTCCGCCAGCTGCACGCGATGGGCGTGGACGTGGTGGCGGCCGCACCCGAAGCGGCGCAGGAGGGCATCCGGACGCTGCTGTCGGTCGACCCGGTCGACGTGCTGCCCGCGAAGCTGCCGGTGGTCGGCGAGTGGGCCGATGCCCGGCTGCTCCCCCAGGTCCTGCTGCGCGACCGCAGGTCGGCGCTGTCCGCGGAGGCCGCCGGCCACCTGCTGATGATGGCCGCGCTGTCCAAGCCCGGCGAGGTCTACGCGGGCCTGCCGATCGCCCGCAAGGCACTGGACCGCGACTCGCTGGCGACCTTCGCGTGGGCCGTCTTCCAGCGCTGGCAGGAGATCGGCGCCCCGTCGAAGGAGGGCTGGGCGCTGACCGGCCTCGGCTGGCTCGGCGACGACAGCACGGTCCGCGCGCTGTCGCCGTTGATCCGCGCCTGGCCCGGCGAGAGCCAGCACACCAGGGCCGTGACGGGCCTGGACGTCCTGGCCGACATCGGCACCGAGGTCGCCCTGTCCCACCTCAACGCCATCGCGGAGAAGGTGAAGTTCAAGGGCCTCAAGACCCGCGCCCAGGAGAAGGTCGCCCAGATCGCCGCCGAGCTCGGCCTGTCCCGCGACCAGCTCGCCGACCGCCTGGTCCCGAGGCTCGGCCTCGACGACGAGGCCTCGCTGGTGATCGACTACGGCCCGCGCCAGTTCCGCGTCGGCTTCGACGAACAGCTCAAGCCCTACGTCCTCGACCCCGACGGCAAGCGCCGCAAGGAGCTCCCCAAGCCGGGCGCCAAGGACGACCAGGACCTCGCCCCGCTGGAGCACAAGCGCTACGCGGCCCTGAAGAAGGACGTTCGCACAGTCGCGGCCGACCAGATCCACCGCCTCGAACGCGCGATGTGCGACCAGCGCACCTGGACCGCCGAGGAGTTCCACACGGTCCTGGCCGCCCACCCGCTGCTGTGGCACATCGTCCGCCGCCTGGTCTGGATCACTGACGGCGGCGTCTCGTTCCGCCTGGCCGAGGACCGCACCCTCGCCGACGCGAACGACGACGAGCTCACCCTCCCGGAGACGGCCACCGTCCGCGTCGCCCACCCGGTCGCCCTGCGGGACACGCTGCAGGCGTGGGGCGAGGTCTTCGCCGACTACGAGATCCTCCAGCCGTTCCCCCAGCTCGGCCGCCCGCTGCACGTCCTGGCCTCCGGCGAGGACGCCCTGGCGCACCTGAACAAGTACACCGACCAGCCCTACCCGGTCGGCAAGATCCTCGGCCTCACCAAGAAGGGCTGGGTCCGCGGCGAACCCCAGGACGCCGGCGTCGAGTGCTGGATCACCCGCCCGCTCTCCACCGGCGGCGCACTGGTCGCCTCCCTCGACCCCGGCATCGCGGTCGGCGCCATCGACGTCTTCCCCGAGATCAAGTTCACCGACATCTGGTACTCCCCCGACGGCAGGGGCTACTGGTCAGCCCAGAAGAACGCCCCCACCACCGTCCAGCTCGACGCCATCACCACCTCCGAACTGCTGTCCGAACTGGAGTCCCTGCACCCGTGACCACGAACCTGAGAGACACCGCAGCCCGCAGGTGGGAGCTCGTCGCCGGCAGCTCGGCGAAGTTCTGGGAGGTCGCCCAAGATGGCACCACCGTGACCGTCCGCTTCGGACGCATCGGCACCGCCGGCCAGACCCAGACCAAGGACCTCGGCGACACCGACGCGGCCACCGCCCACGTCGCGAAGCTGGTGGCGGAGAAGGAGAAGAAGGGCTACACGGCGGTCACCTCGACCACGCCCACCCCTCTCGCCGCCGCAACCGGCCCCATCCCCGCCACCGCTGCCCCCGCCAGCTCGGCCAATGCCAGCCTGGCACCCACCAGCCCAGCACCCACCAACCCGGCCAGTACCACCCCGGCACCAACCACCCGCGACGGCGCCACCCCAGCACCAACCAGCCCGCCTCCTGCACGCTCCAGCCAGGCACCCACTCCTGCCCACCCCCACCACCTCAGCACCCCACCCCACCCGGCCTCCCACACACCCGCCCACCGCCCCCGCCGGCCTCCGACGAAGACGCCTGGGAGATGCCCACCGCCTGGCACCGCCACCTGATCCGCCACCGCGGCCTGACCCCGGCACCCGAGTTCGCACTCGACCCCACCCTGGCCGCCAAGGCACGCGGCAAGCTCACCGAGCACATCGGCCTGATCGAGGAAGCGCTGGCCATCCCCGGCACCGCCCCCGACCTCGTCGAAGCCGCGCGACAGCACCTGGCCGGGCACCCGAACCCGCTCGGCGCGGCCGCGATCGCAACCGTCGCGGCATCAGGCCCGCAGCTGGCACACCTGTGGATCGCCGACCACGGCGTGGCGTTCGCCGCCGAGGCGACCGTCGAGTTCATGGGCCTGACGTTCACGCAGGAGTGGGACGATCAGAAGGCGACGTGGGCCAAGACCCGCCTGCACCGCGTGACCAACGGCTTCCACGTGGCTGCCGACACCGCCGAGGCCAAGATGCTCACCGCGGTCCGCTATGCGCTGGCCAACGCCGACGAAGCGGACCGAACGGCCGCCGAGACCGCACTGCAGGACATGGGTGCGATCGACCGGGTGAAGGAGCTGCGGTCGTTCCTGCTGCCCGAACGCGCTGACTGGTTCGCCGAGGTGTGCGCCCTGCCGTACTCGTCGAGCAAGTGGTGGATGCTGCCGTGCACGGCCCGCAGCTACGACGACTTCGTCCGCGCCGAAGCAACGCTGACCAACTCGGCGTTCGTGCTCTACACCGCGGTGAACGTCCTGGGCCCGGCCGTCGCGCCCCTGCTCGCCCAGGAGCTCGACGCCGATTACGGGTTCGCCGACGGCCTTAAGCAGGCCGTCAAGGTGATCGCCGCGCTCCCGACCGACGAAGCCTTCACGATCCTGCTCGATCGCCTGGACAAGAAGCACGTGCGCCCCGCCGTGCTGTCGGCGATGGCGACGTTCCCGAGACGGGCGGCCCGGCTCCTCGGTGAGCGGGTGGACAACGACGACCTGCGCAAGCTGCTGGCCGCGCACCTGATGTCGTACCCGGACCTGGAGGTGCCGGACGAGGTCCGCGCGGTGCTCGACGCGCACGAGGTGGACGTCTGGCCGGACGCGAGCACCGACCAGCTGCCACCGCTGCTGGTCTCGCCGCCGTGGGTGAACCGCAAACCGGCCGCGAAGCCCGTGGTGCTGACCGACCTCCCCGCACCGGCCGCGTCGGAACGCTGGGAGGACGGCGAACGCGACCAGTGGCTGACGACCGCTCTCGAGTGGAACGGCAACCACTACGACTGGCGCAAGCTCCTCAAGGAGTACCAGGCGGGCACCATCGGCTGGAAGGACAACGACCTGTTCCTCCTCGCTCCCGAGGAGAAGGTGCGCTCGCTGCTGGCGGACTGGGATCCGAGCTACACCTACGACGTCGAGGAGTGGGGCAAGGGCATCGCCGCCCGGTTCGGCCTGGACGCCGTGCCACCGCTGATGAAGCTCGTGCAGTCGAGTCCTGGCCAGGGCGGTGTGGTGCTGGTGCCGTTCGCCACGCCCGAGGTGGCCGTGGTGATGGCGGGCTGGTTCGCGAGGACCAAGCTGCCCCGCCGCTGGGGCCTCGCGTGGCTCGCCCGCCACCGCGAGCAGGCTGCCCTGCTGCTCATCCCCGCGGCCGCCGGCAAACCGGGCACCCCGCGCCACGACGCCGAGGCCGCCCTGCGTCACCTGCACGGCCTCGGGGTCGACGTGCCGGGTCTGGCGGCGTCGTGCGGAGCGCAGGCGGTGGTCGATTCGATGCTGTCGGTCGACCCGGTCGACGTGCTGCCCGCGAAGCTGCCGGTGATCGGCGAGTGGGCCGACACCCGGCTGCTGCCCCAGGTCCTGCTCCGCGACCGCACCCACGCGCTGTCCGCCGAGGCGGCGAACCACCTGCTGATGACGGCCGCGCTGTCCAAGCCGGGCGAGGTCTACGCCGGTCTTCCGGTCGTCCGCGAGGCACTCGACCCCGCGTCGCTGGCCGCGTTCGCCTGGGCGGTGTTCGAGCAGTGGTACCGGTCGGGCGCGCCGGCGAAGGACGCCTGGGCGCTGCACGCGCTCGGCTGGTTCGGTGACGACACGACGGTCCGCGCGCTGTCGCCGTTGATCCGCAGCTGGCCGGGGGCGAGCCAGCACGCCAGGGCGGTGGCCGGGCTCGACGTGCTCGCCGAGATCGGCACCGAGGTGGCGTTGTCCCACCTCAACAGCATCGCGGAGAAGGTGCCGTTCAAGGGCCTCAAGACCCGTGCGCAGGAGAAGGTCGCGCAGATCGCCGCCGAGCTGGGTCTGTCCCGCGACCAGCTCGCCGACCGCCTGGTGCCGCGCCTGGGCCTGGACGACGAGGCCACGTTGGTGATCGACTACGGCCCGCGCCAGTTCCGGGTCGGCTTCGACGAACAGCTCAAGCCCTACGTGCTGGACCCGGACGGCAAGCGCCGCAAGGACCTGCCGAAGCCGGGCGCGAAGGACGACCAGGAGAAGGCGCCGCTGGAGCACAAGCGGTTCTCGGCGTTGAAGAAGGACGTCCGCACGATCGCCTCCGACCAGATCCAGCGGTTGGAGCGGGCGATGGTCGACCAGCGCACGTGGACCGCCGAGGAGTTCCACACGGTGCTGGCCGCGCACCCGTTGCTGTGGCACATCGTCCGGCGCCTGGTGTGGATCACCGATGCCGGGCTGTCGTTCCGGCTGGCCGAGGACCGCACGTTCGCCGACTCGAACGACGACGAGGTCACGCTGCCCGAGGACGCGGTCATCCGCGTCGCCCACCCGGTCACGCTCGGGGACTCGTTGGCGGCGTGGGGCGAGGTGTTCGCCGACTACGAGATCCTGCAGCCGTTCCCGCAGCTGGGCCGGCCGCTGCACGTGCTGGCCCGCGGTGAGGACCTGTTGCCGCGGCTGAAGAAGTACTGCGACGTGCGCTACCCGATCGGCAAGATCCTCGGCCTCACCAAGAAGGGCTGGGTCCGCGGCGAACCGCAGGACGCCGGTGTCGAGTGCTGGATCACCCGGCCGTTCCCCGGTGGCGGCGCGCTGGTGGCCTCTCTCGACCCTGGCATCGCGGTCGGCGCGATGGACGTGTTCCCCGAGGTCGGGTTCAGCGGCGTCTGGTTCTCGCCCAGCGGTCATGGCAGCTGGTCCGCCCCCAAGAACGCACCCTCCACCTACCCGGTCGACCCGATCACGACCTCCGAGCTCCTCGCCGAACTGGAGTCCCTGCAGCCATGACCAGCACCCAGACGATGCAGCGCCCGCCGGCCGAGGTCCGCTACGCGGGTGAGCTGGCCCGGCTCCGCGACTCCGACACCGCGCCGAAACCACCGGGCTGGGCGCTGAGCCTGGAGTCGGCGCGCCGGTTCGTCGTCGGCGACGAGAAGCGCGGCATCACCAAGAAGTTCGTCGGCGACCCGTCCCTTGTGGACAGGGCACTGGTGACGCTCGCGACGAGCCGCGGGCTGATGCTCGTCGGTGAGCCGGGCACGGCCAAGTCGCTGCTGTCCGAGCTGATCGCGGCGGCGGTGTGCGGCGAGTCGACGCTCACGATCCAGGGTGGCGCGGCGACCACCGAGGACCAGATCAAGTACTCGTGGAACTACGCGTTGCTGGTGGCGGAGGGACCTTCGCCGCGGTCGCTGGTGCCGGCGCCGATGCTGCGGGGCATGGCCGAGGGCAAGGTCGTGCGGTTCGAGGAGATCACCCGCTGCCCGCTCGAGGTGCAGGACTGCATGCTGTCGATGCTGTCGGACCGGGTGATGGCGATCGGTGAGCTGAACGGCCCGGACGGCATGGTGTTCGCGCAGGACGGGTTCAACGTGATCGCCACCGCGAACACGCGTGACCGCGGTGTCAACGAGATGAGCGCGGCGCTCAAGCGGCGGTTCAACTTCGAGACGGTGTTCCCGATCGCGGACTTCGACACCGAGCTCGCGCTGGTTGAGCAGGAGGCGGCGAAGCTGCTGGAGCGCTCCGGCGTGCAGCTCGCGCCGAAGCGGGACGTGCTGGAGGTGCTGGTGCGGACGTTCCGCGACCTGCGCGAGGGCACCGACCGGCTCACCACCGTGATGAGCACGGCGGAGGCGGTGTCGGTGGCGCACGCGGTCGGACTGCGCGGCTGGTTCCTGCGCGGTGAGCACGGGTCCGCGGCCGACGTCGTCGAGTGCCTGGCGGGCACGGCGGCCAAGGACAACGCCGACGACCTGGCCCGGTTGCGGCGGTACCTGGAGCAGCACGCGCCGCGCAGGAAGGGCAAGCAGTGGCAGGAGCTGCACCGCGCCCGGCACCTGCTGCCCGGCTGATGGGGGCCGTGTTCGTCGGCGTCCGCCACCACAGTCCCGCCTGTGCCCGGCTGGTCGCCGCCACCATCGCCGAGCAGCAGCCCGCGTACGTGCTGATCGAGGGTCCCGCCGACTTCAACGAGCGCATCGACGAGCTGCTGCTGGGCCACGAGCTGCCGATCGCGTTGTTCAGCTACTCCGACGACCACGCGTCGTGGGCCCCGTTCTGCGACTACTCGCCGGAGTGGGTGGCCATCGCGGAGGCACGCGGGTGCGGTGCGGAGGTCAGGTTCATCGACCTGCCCGCGTGGCACGAGTCGTTCCACGACGTCAGCAACCGGTACGCCGACGCGGAGCTGCGGTACGCCGAGGTCGTCGAGCGGCTGTGCGCCGAGTTCGCGGTCGACAACGTGGACGTGCTGTGGGACCACCTGTTCGAGTCCGAGCAGGAGCCGCGAGGGCTGGCCGAGTACTTCGACCTGGTGCGCGGAACGGCCACGGCGGACGTCGGTGACGCGGCGCGCGAGGAGTACATGGCGCGCTGGGTGCGGGCAGCGGTGCACGACGCCGGTGAACGGCCGGTCGTCGTGGTCACCGGCGGTTTCCACACACCGGCTCTGCAGGCGATGCTCGACGGCGGCACCGAGTGGCCGGAGGTGCCCGAACGCGACCGCGGCGCCAGCTACCTCGTGCCGTACTCGCACGCGCGGCTGGACGCGTTCACCGGCTACCAGTCCGGCATGCCGTCCCCCGGTTACTACCAGCAGGTGTGGGAACAGGGCTCCCGGCGGGCGGCGGACTGGCTGGTCGAGTCGGTGGCGACCCGGCTGCGGCGCAGGCAGCAGCCGGTGTCGACGGCGGACCTGATCGCGGCGCACACCCAGGCCGGTGCGCTGGCCAGGTTGCGCGGGCACGAGCACCCGACGCGCACCGACGTGCTGGACGGCCTGACGAGTGCGTTGATCTCCGAGGACCTGACGCAACCGCCGCCGTGGACGCGGCGCGGCACGTTGCAGCCGGGCGCGCACCCGGCGCTGGTCGAGATGATCGGCGCGCTGCGGGGTGACCAGGTCGGGCGGCTGCACCCGAGCACACCCGCGCCGCCTTTGGTCGGCGCCGTGCAAGAGCTGCTGCGCACGCACGGCCTCGACCACGCCGGCAAGGTCTCGCTCGACCTCACGGACCCGGCCGCGTTGGAGCGCAGCAGGATCCTGCACCGGCTGCGGGTGCTGCGGATCCCCGGTTTCGACCGCGTCAGCGGACCGTCCCAGGGCGCGGCGCCGCAGCTCGACGAGGAATGGGGGCTGCGGCCCGTCGAGGAGCGGCTGGCGGCGTTGATCGAGGCCGCCGAGCACGGTGCCACGCTGCCGGAGGCGGCCGGGGTGGCGCTCGAACGCCGTGCGCGGCACGCCCAGCTGCAGGACCTGGCCGGAATCCTGTTCGACGCGGTGCTGTGCGGGATCTCGACGTTGTCGGGCCGGGTCAAGGAGACGCTCAACGAGGGCGTGCGGGACACCGGTGACCTCGCGACGCTCGGGCACGTGCTGAGCGGGGTGTTGGGGCTGTGGCGGCACGACCGGTTGTTCGGCACGGCGAAGGACCCGTTGCTGGGCGCGGTGATCGACACGGGCACGACCAGGGTGCTGTGGCTGGTCGAGGGCCTGCACGGCGGGCCGGCGCCGGCCGATCCCGACCGGTTGCGGGCGATGGCGGCGACCAGGGACGCGGTGCTGCACGCGAAGTCCGCGCTGTCACTGGACGTCGCGGACGTCACGGGCGTGGCGACCCGCGTGAGCGACGACGTGCAGGCGCCGCCGGACCTGCGTGGCGCGGCACTCGGGCTGGCCTGGGCGCTGGGCGCGCAGCCGGACGTGCGGAAGGTCAGGAGCATCGCGGCGCTGGGCGACTGGCTGGCCGGGTTGTTCGCCGTGGCGCGCGAGGAGGTGCTGGCGAGCCCCGAGCTGGTCGGGGTGCTGGACGAGCTGGTCAGCGCGATGGACGAGGAGGAGTTCCTGGTGGCGCTGCCCGCGTTGCGGCTCGCCTTCAGCTACTTCCCGCCCAGGGAACGGGAAACGATCGCGGCGACCGTGCTGGCGCACCGCGGGGTCGCGGGCGACGCGCGGAGCCTGACCCGTCTCGACACCGATCCGGTGGTCGTGGCGGAGGCGATGGCGATCGAGCAGCGGGTGGACGCGTTGCTGGTGAAGGGCGGACTGGCATGACGGACCTGGAACGCTGGCGGTTGATCCTCGGTGAGCCCGCCTCCCGGTGCACCGGCAGCCTGCAGGGCGAGGCGGCCCGCCGGGACGCCGCACTGGAGTGGCTCTACGGCCGAGATCCCGAGCTCGCCGAACGCGGCGTGCGCAAGGGCGGCAACGAGGACTCGGTGGTGCAGACCGTCGACTGGCTGGACGAGGTGCACACCCTGTTCCCCCGCAAGACGATCGAACGGCTGGAACGCGACGCCGTCGAACGTTACGAGATCACCGACATCGTGACAGATCCCGATGTGCTGCAACGGATCGAGCCGAACGCGGCGTTGCTGCGCGCGGTGCTGCGGACCAAGCACCTGATGAACCCCGCCGTGCTCGCGATGGCCCGCAAGATCGTCGAGGCGGTCGTCAAGCAGCTGATGGAGAAGCTGAAGACCGAGGTGCGCCAAGCGTTCAGCGGCACCAGGTCGCGGCAGCCGAGCATCCACCGCAACTCGCGCAACTTCGACTTCCGCGCCACGATCAGGGCGAACCTGCGGCGCTACCAACCGGAAGAGCGCAAGCTCTCCATCGAGCACGCGAAGTTCTTCTCCCGCACCCGCAAGCACGTCGAGCAGTGGCAGGTGGTCCTGCTCGTCGACCAGTCCGGCTCGATGACCAGCTCGGTGATCCACTCGGCGGTCACCGCGGCCTGCCTGTGGGGCCTGCCGGGCCTGCACACGCACCTGATCGCGTTCGACACCAACGTGGTCGACCTGACCTCCGACGTGACCGACCCGGTCGAGCTCCTGATGAAGGTGCAGCTCGGCGGCGGCACGGACATCGCCAAGGCCACCGAGTACGGCGCCGGCCTCGTCGACAGCCCGCGCCGGGCGATCGTCGCGATCATCAGCGACTTCTACGAGGGCGGCAACCCCGACCGCCTGGTGCGCACCGTGAAGGGCCTGTGCGAACAGGGCACCCACGTGCTCTGCCTGGCAGCGCTCGACGACGAGGCGAACCCGGACTACGACCGCGTGCTGGGCCAGCGCCTGGCCAATGTGGGCGCCCACGTCGGCGCGATGACCCCAGGCGAGCTAGCGGAATTCGTTGCGGAGAAACTCAGGTGACCAGACCCGACCTGCTCGCCCTCACCCCCGACGCCCTGGCGGCCCTGGCCAATCGCGGCCTGCTCAAACGCGCCACCAAGGAGCTCGACGCGGGCACCGTCCCCACCCTCGACACCGACCCGACCGGCACCGTCCAGGCCAAGTTCCCCGACGGCACCACCACAACCCTCCCCCCGAACACCACGCTGGACGCCGCACCCTGCAGCTGCGGCGCCTCCGGCGTCTGCCGCCACCGCATCGCCGTCGTCCTCACCTACCAACGCACCCAGGCCACCACCCCCACGCCCGCGGCCGAGCCGGCCCCGCTCTGGTCCCCCGGCACGGTGACCGACGACGACCTCACCTCCCTGATGGGCGAACGCACCCTCCGCCGCGCCCGCCGCGCCTTCCAAGCCGGCTACCGCGCCAAGCTCCGCCACCCCACCCCCGCCGACCCGACCGCCCAAGCCGAGCTCCCCACCTGCTCGGTCAGCTTCCTGGTCCCCGGCGACCTCGCCTACGTCCACACCGACGCCGTCAACCGCGACGAGGCCACCGCCCTCGCCGTCTGGGCCTTCCGCGCAGCGACCCAAACCGGCACCGACACCGACACGGTCGACGTCGGCGGCACCCCCACCACCGCAACCGACCTGACCGCCGTCACCGACCTCCTCGACCAACTCCTCCTCGACGGCGCCACCAACGCGAGCGAGGTCCTCGACGCCGCCTGGCAACGCCTCCACCGCGACCTCACCACCCAACGCCTCCACTGGCCGGCCGCCGTCATCACCGACCTCCTCGCCCAACTCACCGCCTACCGCACCCGCAACGCCGACTACGACGCCACCCGCTTCGCCGCCCTCCTCACCGAACTCCACGCCCGCACCACCTCCACCGCCCCCCCGAGCCGAAACCCTCGGCTACGACGAACCAGCCGAATCCCAACTCCGCCGCATCCGCCTCACCGCCCTGGGCGCCCGCCTCCGCACCCCCACCACCGCCGACGTCTACTTCGCCTCAGGCGACGTGGTCCTCGTCCAACGCGACACCCCTCTCCGCACCGCAACCCTCCTGGCCGCCTCCAACGTCGTCTCGGAATCAGCCACCCGCAACGCCAGCCGCGCCGTAACCCTCAAAACCAGCCGGGTCGCCAAAACCTCCATCACCCCGGTCGGCACCGCCTGGACCCACCTCCCACCCCACCTGACCGTCAACGACTACCCCGCCACCGCCGCCCACCTGGCGGCCCTCCCACCCCGTCAGGTCCGCGCCCGTGTCGAAGCCGAACTGGTCCGCGCAATCCACCTCACCGAAATCTCCGACCTCGCCTACGACCCCGCCGCCCAACGCCTCACCGCCACCCTCCACAACCCAACGGGCACCTGCACCCTCGAAGCCACCCACCGCGCCATCGCCCCCCACTCCCTCGACGCCCTGGCCACCGCCCTGGCCAACGCCCCCACCACCATCACCGGCACCATCCGCCGCCACCGCGGCACCCTCCTCATCACCCCACTGGCCGTCCACACCTCCACCGGCGTAGTCGTCCCCGACCTCACCACCGACACAACCCCACAACCCCTCCCCCCAACCCACACCACCTCCGACCCCCTCACCACAGCCATCGACACCGCCCTGACCGTCCTCTCCGAATCCGCCCACCGCGGCCTGGACCACCTCACCCCCAGCCTCCTCACCCGCACCCGCGAGGTCGCCACCCACCTCCACCACCTGGGCCTGCGCACCACAGCAACCCACCTCACCGCCTTCGCCGACACCCCCACCACCCAAACCTGGCTCACCGCCCACCTCCGCCTCCTCGTCACGGCCGACACACGCTGACCTCACGCCCCACCCCCAGCCCGACCGCCAGAACCGCCGCACGCTCACCCGACGGGACAAACCCGGCGCCCCCTCCCGCGTTTCCTCATTGCGGGCGCGAATGGGGAGTGGTTCGTGCCGCGTATCAGACGACCCCAGGCGTGGATCAGGACGAGCTTCACTCGTTCGAGTGAGAGACGGCCGGGCATCGGCGGTCGGCACGCGGCAGCAACCAGGCACGGCCGTGTTCGCGGGCAGGGCAGGGGCGGGCAGCGCTGGGGACAGAGCAGCGGGCCTGGGTCACGCGCGGCACCCGGCAGAAACGGCGCGCGGAGCAGGCTCAGCGAACGCGGTTGACGCCGGAACGTACAGCAGAGGCACCGCCCACAGCCGACTGAACGGGCTCAGCGGACCGAGCGGGCTCCGCAAGCGCGGAGGCACAGCGAATCCGGCCGATCCGAGCGACACAGCCGCCCCAGCGGGATCAGCGAACGGCACTAGGCCGCGCCCACCACCCCAGCCGGGCTCACCACCCCAGCCGGGCCCACCACCATTCCCCACAACCGCCGCTGTCGGATCAACCCGTTGCGCCAGAACAAAATCCGCCCGAGCCTGACGCAAGAGGCACACAGCCTGGTCGCCAGCGCTCATGGGCTCGGGTCGGTGCGGTACCGCAACGGAGCGGTCATGCGGGCCTTCCACGGAGCCAGAGGCGTCCCCGGAGTCAGTTGAGCAGTTCCCAGCCCCGACGTGTCAGGCGGTGGCGGACGGAGCGCCCGTTGCGGTGGGTCGACACGAACCCGGCAGTCCGCAACGCCGTCGCGTGCTGCGAGGCAGTCGGCAGGCTGATGCCCACGTGCTTGGCGAGTTCGGTGGTGGTGCGCTCCGAGGTCAGCGCACGCAGCACCAGCGTGCGGGTGCGACCGAGAGCCAACTCGAGCGACGCGCCGCTCGGTTGCGGTGTGGCGACCGGGTAGAACAACAACGGCTGCGGTTCGGCGAACATCGAGACGGCCGGGCGGGTGAGGCCGTGCAGGACCGGGACGATGAGCATGCCGGTGCCGCGCAGGGAGATCTCGGTGTCCCAGGCCAGTTCGACGTGCAGGGCCGGGGCGGTCCAGGAGATCGACGGGTGCAGGTTGCCGAGCAGGTCGCCGAGGCCTCCGGTGACGGCTTGGCTGGAGCGCAGGCGGACCTCGGCGTCGAAGGCCTGGCGGGTTTCCGACCAGTTGTGCTCGATGAGGTCGCGGAAGCCGGCGTTCAGGGCGGTGCGCAGGTCCTGGCGGGAGGTCGGGGTGCCGGCGGCGAACGAGCGCAGCCACGGTGAGGTGGTGCCGAGCATGTTCGCGATCTGGTCGCGCACGCGGGTGGCGGGCACGTCGAGGACCTGGCGGACGGCCTCGTCGAAGTCGGTGCGCGCGGAGTTGAAGAAGTCCGGGATGAAGCGTCCCGGGCGGACCAGTTCGGCGAGGGGGCGGATCTGGGGTAGCAGCAGGCGGTCCCAGTTGCCGCTGTGCACCGTGAACACCAGCTCGTACATCGGCAGCGGCGCCGATGCGAAGCGGGTTCGGGCCAGATCTTCCAACTCGAAGAGAATCGTGAGTCCGCGTCCCCTGGGCGCGGATTCGGACAACACAATCGGCATTTGGCTCCCCCCGGAGTGCAACCACTTCCGACGGTACGCACATTTTGTTGTCCGGTCTCACTGTTGTTCCGCTGTACAACGATCGGTGGACAAACCTAGACGAGCGGGCCGTCCTGCTCGGTGAGCTTCAGCAGCAGGTCACGGGTGCTTTCGCGGTGTTCACGGGTCTCCTGGCCGCGCCACAGCAGATCGCTGAGCGTCACCCCGTCGAGTGCACGGGAAATGAGATCGGCGCGCTGCGGGTGCAACCCGTCTGAATCGGTTTGCCGGCGCCAGCGGTCCGCGGCCGTGTCGATGCGCTGCTGCACCTCGGGAACGCCGAGCAGCGCCGTTACGACGGACGGGTGAGCCCACAGATCGTCTTCTTCTTCGGCGAACGTCGCCCGGATGTGCGCGCGCGTCCAGCGTCCCGGGGTGCCCTCGGGTTCGAGGAGGCTCTCGACGGCGGCGTCGTAGTGCTCGAACCACTCGTCGATGAGGCCGGCGAGCAACGCCTGCTTGGTGCGGAAGTGGTGCAGCAGGCCGCCCTTGGACACGCCCGCTTCCTTCGCGACGGCGTCGAGGCTGACGTTCGGGCCGTTCGCGACCAACGCGCGCGCGGCCGCGTCAAGGACCTCGCGACGCGTACGAGGGGCGTTGCGCTGCTCTCCGGGCATGGTGATCAACCTATCGTTTGCTTAGCCGACCGTCCAGACGGTACGTTAGATTAACAGACCAAGTGGTCGGCAAAGGGAGGCGTCATGCGCAAGTGGGCGGCACTGGGTGTGCTCGCGCTCGCGTTGTTGTTGATCGCCGTCGACGGCACGGTGCTGGCTTTGGCGTTGCCCGCGTTGCAGCAGGACCTGGCGCCGTCGGCGGCGGAGGTGCTGTGGATCGGCGACGTCTACTCGTTCGTGCTCGGCGGCCTGCTCGTCACGATGGGCACGCTGGGCGATCGGATCGGCCGCAAGAAACTGCTGCTCATCGGCGCTTTCGGCTTCGGGGCCGCGTCGTTGGTGGCCGCGTTCGCGCCGTCGGCGGGGTGGTTGGTCGTGGCGCGGGCGCTGCTGGGCGTGGCGGGCGCGACGATCATGCCGTCGACGCTGTCGATCATCCGGAACATGTTCACCGACCCGGCGCAGCGCACGAAGGCGGTCGCGGTGTGGGCCGGGATGGCGACCGCGGGTGCGGCGATGGGGCCGTTGGTCGGTGGGGTGCTGCTGGAGCACTTCTGGTGGGGTTCGGTGTTCATCATCAACCTGCCGGTGATGGTGGTCTTGCTGGTCTTCGGCTACATCTGGCTGCCGGAGTCGCGTGACCCGGAGCCGGGGCCGTTCGACCTGGTCTCCGCCGCGCTGTCCGCGGTCGGCGTGGTGCCGCTGGTGTACGCGGTCAAGGAGGTCGCGCTGGGCGGGACGTCGTGGACGGCGCTGGTCGCCGCGGTGGTCGGTGTGGCGGGGCTGTGGCTGTTCGTGCGGCGCCAGCAGCGGTCCGAGCACCCGATGTTCGACGTGGGGCTGTTCCGCAAGCCGGCGTTCTCCGGTGCTGTGGGGGCGACGGTGATCGCGGTGTTCGCCATGACCGGGCTGGTGTTCTTCCTGTCGCAGTACTTCCAGAACGTGCTGGGCTACTCGCCGCTGGAGGCCGGGCTGCGGGAGCTGCCGCTCGGGATCGCCGGGCTGGTGGTGATCGCGTTCATCGGGCCGGTGGTGCGCCGGCTGGGGCGTGGGCGGGCGATCGCGCTGGGTCTGCTGGTGAGCGCGGGCGGGCTGGTGCTGATCGGGATCTCGGCGGTCTACGCGTCGATCGCGGTGGCGTTGGTGGTCATCGGCGGCGGCGTGGGGCTGGCGTTGACGCTCACGACGGACGCGGTGGTGTCGGCGGTGCCCGCGGACAAGGCGGGTGCGGCGTCGGCGGTGTCGGAGACGGCCTACGAGCTCGGCGCGGCGATGGGGATCGCGGTCCTCGGAACGGTGCTGTCGGCGTGGGCGGTGTCGGGGACGTTCACCGAGGCGGTGCAGGGCACGGCGCTGGTGGCGGCGGCGCTGGTCGCTGTAGCGGCGTGGGTGGCTTTCCGGCTCATTCCCGCCGGGACGGCCGTGGCGAAGACGGAGGTCTAGCGCGGCCAGCGTTCGTGGTGGTCGTCGATGCGGAACGGGTGCGCGTGCCGCCATCCTCCCCCGGCGAGCACCGCGTCGCACAGGTGGTGGTGGTCCGGCTCGAGGTCGTCGTGGACGTGCTCGACGACCTCGGGATCGGACGTCGGCCACAGCCGGACTGCGGCCACGGTGGCGGCCGCGGTGACCACGCCGAGCACGATGAAGGCCGCGGTGGCGCCGGCCGCGCTCGCGACCCAACCGGCCAGCGGGTAGCAGACGAGCCAGCAGGCGTGCGAGAGCGCGAAGTCCGCCGCGAACAACGCGGGCCGGTCGGTCTCGTCCGCGGAACGGCGCAGCAGCCGCGCTCCCGGCGTCAGCGCGAAGGAACATCCCGCGCCGATCAGCGCCCACAGCATCAGCACGCCGGTCCAGCTGGTTGCTGCAGCAGTGGTTCCAGCGAACAGCGCGACGGTCAACGTGACGCATGCGCTCAGCACTACAGCGCGATCAGCGACGCGATCAAGCAGCCCCGGTAGCACGAGAGCGGCGGCCAGTGAGCCGATTCCGTTTGCTGCCAACGCGATCGCGACGTCAGGCGCGTCTCGGCCGAGCCCGTCGCGGACGTGGGCGACGGTGTTGACGAGCACCATGGACCCGGCGGCAGCGGCGGCGAGGTGCACGGCGAGCAGGCCGCGCAGCCGTGGCGTGGCGAGGTAGATGCGGATGCCACGGGTCGTGCGGCCTCGTCTGCGCGTGATCGGTCGTGGGCGCGGGAGGAAGACCGAGACCACCAGCACCGCCGAGGCAGCGAACCCGATCGCGGTGCCCACGAAGAGGTGGTTGAAGGTGACGAACGTGAGCAGCGCGGCGGCGATCGTGGGGCTGAGCAGACCTTCCAGGTCGTAGGCGAGGCGCGACAACGTGAGCGCGCGGGTGTAGTCGCGTTCGCCGGGCAGCACGTCCGGGATGGTCGCCTGGAACAGCGGCGTGAACGCGGCAGAAGCCGCCTGCAGCACGAAGATCAGCGCGTGGACCTGCCAGATCTGGTCCACCCACGGCAACGCGACCGCCACCGCCGCGCGCACGAGGTCGAGCGCCACGAGCACCGCACGCCGCGGCAACGCGCCGAGCACCGCGGCCGCGATCGGAGCGACGCCGACGTAAGCCAGCATCTTCACGGCCAGCGCGGTGCCGAGCACGGCGCCCGCGTCCGGTCCGGCCAGGTCGTGGGCGAGCAGTCCGAGCGCGACGGTCGCGAGCCCGGTGCCCGTGAGCGCGACGACCTGCGCGCCGAACAGGTGGCGGTAAGTGCGGTTGCTCAGCACAACGTGCATGTGCCGCAATATATGTGCACATGTGCGCACTCGTCGACCATGCCAATTGGTGGCAACATGCGTTCATGCGCGAGAGCGACCATGTGGCAACAGCGGAGTTCTGGCAACAACTCCCGCCGGGCGAGCACGTCGAGGCCGCCGTCGACGGGTTCCGGATGCTGGCCGACCCGACGCGCCTGCGCATGTTGTGGCTGCTGTGCGGCGACGAGTACGACGTGACGACGCTCGCGGAGAAGGTGGAGATCGCGCGGCCCGCGGTGTCACAGCACCTGGCGAAGCTGCGGATGACCGGTCTGGTGACGGTGCGGCGCGACGGCAGGCGTTCGCTCTACCGGGCGCGCGGCGGGCACGTGCGCAGGCTGCTTGCCGAGGCGGTCAACGCGGCCGACCACCACCTCACCGGGCAGCCCGACCACGACTGAAGCTCAGTTCTCGGCGCGGTTCGCGTCGGCCAGCCGCTCGTGCAACCGCTCCCTGACCTGGTCCGGCGTGTAGGCGGCCCGGCGGCGCTGGTTGCGGGCCACGAGCGCACCACTGGCCGCGACACCGGCGAACGCGGCGATCCCGAGCACCTTCCAGAGCTTCATGTGCCTAGGCTACGTGGTCATGGCGATAACCCTGGACGAAGCCGTCGACCTGACCCGCACCGGTGACGTGTGGGTGTTCCGCGGCCGCAGCGCCGCGGACCGCGCGATCCAGGCCATGACGAACAGCCCGGTCAACCACGTCGGCATGGCCGTGGTGCTCGACGACCTCCCGCCGCTCATGTGGCACGCGGAGCTCGGCAAGTCGCTCAAGGACATGTGGTCGGGCACCCACCACCGCGGCGCCCAGCTCCACGACCTGCGCGACGCCGTGGTGACGTGGCACGACAAGTACGGCCAGCGCGCGTGGCTGCGGCAGCTCGACCACCCCGTGACCCGTGAGATGGAGGACGCGGCCCTGCAGACGATCGCACGCCTGGACGGCACGCCGTTCCCGACCACCGCCCGGCTGGCGTCGCGGTGGGTGCGCGGGCGCGTTCCGTTGCGCGCGAAGGCGGACGCGACGCTGGAGAGCGCTTTTTGCGCGGAGATCGTGGCGGTGACGTACGAGGCGATGGGGTTGCTGCCGAAGCGGCGGCCGAACTGGTACGACCCGGGGAGGTTCTGGAGCGGGGACGACCTGGAGCTGCTGGACGGGGCGAAGCTGGGTGAGGAGATCGCGGTCACCGGGTGAGCGCCGCCCCGACCAGCACCAGCCGCAACGTGCGTTCGGTCGCGTCCGTCAGCAGGCACGCGGCAGTCGCGATGGCCGTGTCGAGCGCGACGGGTGCGGCGATGATGCTGGTGTAGGCGTCGATGCCGACGTCGTGGTTCACGCGGGCGTCGGCGCCGATGGTGCCGGCCATTGCGATGACGGGCTTGCCGTGGCGCTTGGCGCGGCGGGCGACTTCGGCGGGGACCTTGCCGTGCGGGGTCTGGGCGTCGATGGCTCCTTCGGCGGTGATGACGAGGTCGGCGTGCGGGAGGCGGGCGTCGAGGTCGGAGTGGTCGAGGATGACGTCGAAGCGCGGGACGAGGGTGGCGCCGAGGGCGTGCAGGCCGGCGCCGAGGCCTCCTGAGGCGCCGCCGCCGGGGATGGTGTGGACGTCGCCGAGGAGGTTCGCCCAGTTGTCCAGTGCGGCGGCGAGCTGGTCGACCTGGGGTGGGGTGGCGCCCTTCTGGGGGCCGAAGACGCGAGCGACGCCGCGGGGGCCGGTCAGGACGTTGTGCGGGTTGCAGGCCACGGTGATGTCCACCTTGTCCAGACGTGGGTCCACTTCGGACAGGTCGAGGGTGCGGGCGCGGGCGAGAGCGGCGCCACCGCGGGGGATTTCGCGGCCGTGGGCGTCGAGGACGTGGGCGCCGAGTGCTTGCAGCGCGCCCGCGCCGCCGTCGCTGGTGCCGGAGTCGCCGCAGCCGATGAGGACGTGGTCGACGCCGAGGTCGAGGGCGGCCTTGATGAGCTCGCCGACGCCGTAGGTCGTGGTGGTGGTCGGGTCGCGGTGGTCCTTGGGGACCAGGCGGAGGCCCGCGCAGGCGGCCATCTCGACGACGGCGGTGCGCGGGCCGGGGCCGCCGAGCAGGGCGAAGTGGGACGGGACCTGGTCGCCGGTGGGGCCGGTGACCAGTGCCGGGACGAGGGTGCCGCCGGTGGCCTCGGCGAGGGCGGCGGCGGAGCCTTCGCCGCCGTCGACGAGCGGGACCTTGTCGACGACGGCGCCGGGGACGACGCGGTGGATGCCGGCGGCGATCGCGTCGGCGACGGCCACGGCGTCGAGGGACTCCTTGAAACCGCTGGGGGCGACGAGGAAGCGCATCGGGGTTCCTTTCTAGTGCAGTGGGAGGCCGAGGTGCGGCCACAGCTGGGTGGCGCAGGTCCACACGAGCAGTGCGGTGACCGGGGCGAGGACGGCGGAGAGCTTGAGCAGGTCGCGCGGGCGGTAGGCGTGCGAGAACAGGGCGACCGGCTTCGCGGAGGAGGTGAGCGTGTGGCAGAAGCCGGCGGCCGCGGTGGAGGCGAACGCGAGGGCGGCGGGGTTGAGGCCCGCGGCGGCGGCGAGCGGGATGACGATCGGCACCAGGACGGACGAGCGGGCCGAGCGCGACTGGATCACAAGGTGGGCGAGCAGGCTGACGGCGATCACGGTCGGCAGCAGGGCCTCGGTGGTGATGAGGTGGGCGGCGTGGTGGGCGGCGCCGGACTTGACCAGCGCGGTGCCGAGGGCGGTGGTGGCGGCCATGAAGATCAGGAGGTCCCACGGCACGGTGGTGAGGGCGTGCTTGAGGGTGGTGGTGCCGAGGCGCGGGGCGGTGATGGCGACGGCGCCGGCGAGGGCGGGGATCTCGGGCGGAAGGCCGTGCCACGGTTCGGTGAGCCAGAGGGCGGAGACCGTGAGGACGGTGATGAGCGCGGTGAGTTCCGGCTTGGTGAGCGTTGAGCTGCGCAGACTCGCTCCGCGCTGCGACGGTGGCGAGGGAGTGAGTGCGCGGCGCAGGAGCGGCGAGCGGCAGGGCGCGCGGCTCGGGAGCGGCGAGCGGCAAGGTGCGCGGGTCAGGAGTGGCGCGCTCGGGAGTGGCGAGCGGCGAGGTGCGCTGGGCAAGGCCGGAACGCTGCGGGCCGTGCGAGCGGCGAGGGCGGGGATCTCGGGCGGAAGGCCGTGCCACGGTTCGGTGAGCCAGAGGGCGGAGACCGTGAGGACGGTGATGAGCGCGGTGAGTTCCGGCTTGGTGAGCGTTGAGCTGCGCAGACGGGCGAGCGGCCGGAATTGTCGGTGCTGTCTGGGAGAATTGGAAAAGGGGACCCCTTGGAGGGGACCCTCGCTCCGCGCTGCGACGGTGGCGAGTGAGTGCGCGGCGCAGGAGCGGCGAGCGGCAGGCGCGGCTCGGGAGCGCGAGCGGCAAGGTGCGCGGTCAGGAGTGGCGCGCGGCTCGGGAGTGGCGAGCGAGGTGCTGGGCAAGCCGGAACGCTGCGGCCGTGCGAGCGGAAGGCGAGCACGTGTGCTGGCGCGCCGGAACGCTGCGAGGTGCGCGCGACGGGAACGGCGAGCCGCAGCGTGTCCTGGTCAGCGGACCGGCGAGCGGTGTCGCGCGGTCCGCTCGCGTCGTGAACAGCACAGCACGATCTCGGCCGTCACGTGCGCGCTCACCACCGCCAGCGGCAGCCCGAGCAGCAGCCACTGCCCGAACCCCATGCCCTGACCCGTCGCCGACTCCAGCAGTGAGCTCGTGATCAGGTGCGCGCCCGCCCCGACCAGCGTGGCGACGGCCGTCAGCAGGATCACCGACGGGAACAGCACGCCCAGAGCGCGCGTCACCCGGCGGTCCAGCCGTTCCGACAGGGCGCCGAACACCGGCAACGCCAGCGCCGCGCGCCCGGACGTCGACGGCACGAAGAACGCCGTCAGCAACAACGCCACGGCGACCAGGTGGAACAGGCCGCGCACCGAACGGGCCCGGCCGACCAGAGCCGACGCCAGGCGCCCCGGCAGGCCCGACGCGGTCACCCCGCACGCCAGCACGAAGGCCGCGATCAGCAGCCACGTCGTGGAGCCGCCCAGCACCGCCAGGGCCGAAGCCGGCAGCACCCCGAACAGCAGCAGCGCCACCACGGCGGCCACGGCCACGAACGTGTCGTCGAGCGGGGTGCAGACCCACAGCACCACCGCCACCACGAACACCGCCAGCGTCACGATCATGCCGACAACCCTGCCGACCGGCGCTGACCTCAGCGTGAGGCCGAGATGAGAGGACCTTCATCCAGTCACGAGCATCCGTCACACGAGGCGGTAGCCCATCCCCCGCACGGTCTCCACCCGCTCCGCACCGATCTTGCGCCGCAGCGACCGGACGTAGACGTCGACCACGTTGGACCCCGGGTCGAAGTCGTACCCCCACACGTGCGACAGGATCTGCTCGCGCACCAGCACCTGCCCGGGATGGCGCAGGAACAGCTCCAGCAACGCGAACTCCCGCGCGGTCAGGTCCACCGGCCCGGACGGCAGCACGGCCTGCCGGGTGCGCAGGTCCAGCGACAGCGTCCCGGCCGACAGCACCGTCGCCTCGGGCACGCCGGGTGGCCGCAGCCGCAACCGCACGCGCGCCAGCAGCTCCTCGAACCGGAACGGCTTGGTCATGTAGTCGTCGGCACCACCGGACAGGCCGGCCACCGTGTCGTGCACCGAGTCGCGTGCGGTCAGGATGATCACCGGCGTGGCGATCCCCTCCGCGCGCATCGAGCGCAGCACCGTGAAGCCGTCCACGTCGGACAGGCCGAGGTCGAGCACCACCAGGTCGAACGACGCCGCCCACGACAGCGCGTCCGCACCCGACGACACGACCGAGGTCGAGAAACCGTTGGCGCGCAGTCCCTTCTCCACGAACGAGGCGATCCGCTCCTCGTCCTCCACGATCAGGATCCGGCCGGTCATCTGGGCACCTCCACGGTGAACGTCGCTCCCTCGCCCGGCACCGACGCGACCCGCACGCGCCCGTTGTGGGCTTCCGCGATGGCCTTCACGATCGGCAGGCCGAGGCCGGTGGCGCGGGAGAACAGCCGGGACGAGTCCCGCACACCGGAGCCGGAGTCCGCCACCCAGAACGACACCACACCGTCCACAGCGGACCCGAACCGGATCTCGGCGCCGGCGGATGTGTACCGCAGCGCGTTCGACGCCAGCTGCACCACGGCCTGGGTGATGCGCTGCGGGTCCAGCACGGCCTCCCCCTCCGCGATCGAGTCCAGCACCCAGCGCCGGTCGCCCAGCGCACGCAGCTTCGCGTCGATGTCGCTGGTGAGCTCGGGCAGGCTGACCGGTACCGGGCGCAGGAAGTCCGGGCGCTGGGCCTTGGCCAGCAGCAACAGGTCCTCGACCAGCCGCGCCATCCGGTCGAGCTCGTCGGTGCACAGCCGGACGACCTCGGCCCGCTCAAAGGGGTCGTCGCCGAGCAGCTCCAGGTGGCCGCGCACGATCGTGATCGGCGTGCGCAGCTCGTGCGAGGCGTCGTCGAGGAACTCGCGCTGCTCGCGGAACGCCTGCTCCAGCCGGTCCAGCATCGCGTTGAACTGCGAGGCCAGCGCGGCCACGTCGTCACGCCCGGACACGGTGATGCGGCGGGTCAGGTCGTCCTCGGTGATCTGCTCGGCGGCCTGCCGGACCGCGCGCACCGGTGCCAGGATCACCCCCGCCACCAGCCACGCGATCAGCGCGGCGATCAGCAGCCCGATCAGCGACACCACGACCAGCACGCGCACGGTCGAGTCGACCGGGCCGGTCACGCCGTCCTCGAAGTAGCCGGTCACGAACCACACGTCCGTGCCGCCGGCCGTCGCGTGCACCTTCGCCCAGCGGAACGGGCCCGCCGCCGTCGCCGCCACGCCCCACGACCGCGGTGCCGCGACGATGGCGTTCACGACTGAGCGGTCGTGGTCGAGCGGGTGGGTGTGGTCGGCCCGCTGCACGACCACACCGTCGGGCAGCACGGCCAGGTGCAGCTCGAACTCGTCCGGGTACTGCAGCTTCAGGTGCGCCTCGGTCACCGACCGCGCGGTGCCCGAGTGCGTCTCGGCGTAGGTGCTGAACTCGTTGGTCTCCTGTTCGAGCGCCCGGTTCACCCGGTCGTCGACCTCGACGAGCAGCAGCCGCCACACGACCACCACGACGGTCGCGAGCACGAGTGCCATGAGGCCGAGGAGCCAGCACATGATCTTCACGCGTGCGGGCAAGTCAGTCGTCCTCGTCGTCATCGTCGGTGACCGGCGGCGGTGGCGGCAGCACGGCGCCGGGGGTCGACGCCGGCGTGGGGGTGGGCGTGGCGGTCACGGGCGGGGTGGTCGGCGGGGCGGATCGTCCTATCTGGACCTCTGGCGCGCGCACCTGCGGTGGCACCGGCCGCACCACGGTGAGCACGAGCAGCACGGCGGCGACCGCGCACGCCACGCTGAGCACGGCCACGAGGAGCGTGCCCGTGCGTGCGGACGGCAGCATGCGGCCCAGCCTGCCCCTGAAGCCCGCGCCCGACATGAGACCAAGATGAAGATTCCCTCATCTGTCCGCAAATCGACTGATAATCGCCAGCACCTTGACCGGAGGGGGCCGTCCACACACGATGTCAGCGGTCTCACCTCGGGAGTTGACAACGATGTCATGGCTGATCAACCGCAGGCAGTTCCTCTACGCCACCGGCCTGCTGGCCGTGACGCCCGGGATCGCGCAAGCCCAGGAACATGGTGTCCTGGAGCACGGTGTCGCTGACGTGTACTACGAGGTGCTGCTGCGCCACACGCGGTGGTCGGAGACCCAGTTCGACGAGACAGCGGGCCGGTACCGGCGCACCGACTTCGGGTTCGCGGTCGTGCTCGGCAACGCCGTGCTGCTCACCAGGGGCACCTACGACGCCGCGCTCGCCGGTGTCGAGAAGGACGTGCTCAAAGCCCGCACGCTGGCCACCATCAGGCACTTCGCCGCGAGCAACGTGCTGGCCGGTGGCACCGAGTGGGGCAAGACGCTGTTCTGGGACACCACGTTCCAGTCCTACTTCGTGCTGGCCGCCCGCCTGCTGTGGCCGGACCTGGACGCGCAGACGCGCTCGCACGTCGAGACGATCGCCCGCGGCCAGGCCGACTACACGACCTCGCTCGGCACCGGCAACGACCCGCGGTCGGGCGGCTGGACCCCGAACGGCCTGGTCGGCGGCCACCGCGGTGACACCAAGCTGGAGGAGATGGGCGTCTACGCCCAGGCGCTCGCACCCGGTCTGGCCTGGCACGGCGACGGGCCCGGCTGGCGGGAGGCGTTCGGCCGGTGGAGCCGCAACGAGGCGGGGCTGCCCGCCGCCGACCTCGCCAACCCGGCCCTGGTCGACGGCGTGCCGATCTCGGCCAACACCGCGACGAACCTGCACGACACGTTCATCGTCGAGAACCACGGCTCGTTCGGCCCGCACTACCAGGAGGAGCTGTGGCGCACGTCGGGCCGCAACGCCGTGCACTTCCTGCTCGCCGGCCGTCCGCTGCCCGAGGTGCTGACCAGGCAACCGAACGGGGAACTGTTGTGGCGCACCATCCTCGCGAACATGAGCGACGCCGGTGAGCCGCTGATGCCGATGGTCGACGACCGCGAGCACCTCTACGGCCGTGACGTCATCCCGCTCGCGTTCCGCTCCACGGTGCTGCGCGACCCGATGGCGGCCCGCGCGGAGGTCGCGCTGGCCTCCCGGTTGCTCGCCTACCAGGCGCACCCGCCGACGTACCGGCTGGCGAAGTTCTCCGGCGAGGCCAAGTACGAGCCGGAGGCACGGGCCGAGCTCGCGATCAGCTACCTGCTGCACCAGCTGCGGCCGGCGCCGGCTCCGGTGTCCGAACAGGACTTCTTCACCCGCGCCTCGCTCACGATCGACCACGGCGCCGACCCCGGCCTGCTCACCCATCAGTCCACCGCCGCCTGGGCCGCCACGGTCACCAAGCCGGGCTTCACGAAGTTCGCCTGGCAGCCCGCGCACGACGACTGGCTGTTCACGATCAGCGGCACCACCCCCATGCTGCTGCCTGCCAAGGCGGTCACCCAGCGCAACACCGTGGTGTACCAACGGGTTCGCGACGGTTTCGACGGCACGGCGAGCTTGCTGGCGTTCGCGGACGGGTTCGCCGGCACCGCTACGCTGCCCACCGGCACGATCGTGTGCGCGCTGCCCGCGCCGGGCCGCGTGGACGTGCACAACCTGGCCATGCCGGGGATCCTCACCGGCACCCGCACCTACCGGAGCGCCGCGGGCACGGCGGTCGTGCGCGCCAGGGAGACCTTCCGGGTGGACGAGCTGACGTTCCCGGCGACCACCGCCCGCCACGTCCGCATGGTCGGCGTGCGACCGCATCCCACCTACGGCTACTCGGTGTTCGACTTCGACGTCAACGGCGACCTCGCCCGCGGCAAGCCGGCCACGGCGTCGTCGCACGACACCGGCCGCACGCCCGCCATGGCCACCGACGGCGACCCGGACACCCGCTGGGCGGTCTCCCGCACCGACCGCGGCCGGGCTGACAGCTGGCTCGCGGTGGACCTCGGCGCCGAACACAGGTGAGCACCGTGCGGCTGCGCTGGGAGACCGCCGCGGGCGCCTACCGGATCGAGACGTCGGCCGACGCGCCGCGTGGACGACGGTCGCCGAGTACCCGCGGCCGGACCTGAGCACGCCGGCTGGCTGGACGTCGACGGCCCGCCGGGTTCGTCGCGCGCGGCGCCGAGCCGATCAGGGTCGAGGGCGACACGATCACGGTGCCCGCCGGGCTCGTCGAGGGCTACGTGCGCGCCGACCTGCGGGCGATCGCGGCGCAGGCTCCCCCGCAGTGCCCGCCGTCGGTGCTGGCGAGCGGCGCGGACGGGTTCCTCACCGTGTTCAACCTGTCGGACGCCGACGTCACCGGCACCGTCCACGTGCGCGGCTCGCGGCTGTACCGGGGCACCCAGGTCACCACGGCCGGCGGCATCTCCTACGACCTCACGCTGCCCGCCGCCACCGCACGGGTCGAGGCGCCGTGGTTCACCGTCCGCGGCATCCCGGCCGGCATCACCGCACGTTCAGCGGTCCGGCGCGGTTCACGCGACCCACGCGCGGCGCGCTGCGGGTCGTGCTGGGCCGCGGCGACCGCACGGTGACCATGCCCGGCGCGCAGGCGTTTCCGGTCGACGACCTCGCGCTGGGCCGCGTCACGTTCCCGAACTCCGTGCTGCCGCCCGGCATGAGCGATCCGGCCCGCGCGGTCGACGGCGAGGACCGGACGGCGTGGACACCGGGGCGCGACGGGCGGATGGTCGTCGACCTCGGCGCGGTGCACCGGATCGGGCACGTCCGGCTCAAGTGGACGGACGGGCGGGAGCCGGCGCACACCGTCTCCTACAGCGTGGACGGCCGCACCTACGGCCCCGCAACCGATGCCAGGTACGTGGCCGTCTCGACGCGCTGGCGGCCGGGCGACGCGTCACTCACGAGCGTCACGGTGCGCTGACCCTGGTTTAGGGCACGATCCCAGGGCAAACCACGACGCATGTTCGACGGTGTGCGATCTGCTGCACGGGAGAGTGCCTTCCGGGCGCTCGTGGACGTGCCGAGGCTCATGCGCCATCCGGTGTGGCGCAACGCCGACCCGGCCGAGGGCGGCGGCCTCGGCGTCGTGCTGGTGCCCGGTTTCGGCGCGGGCGACATCAGTCTCGCCCCGGCGTCGTGGTGGCTGCGTGCCCGCGGGTACGTCCCGGTCAGCGCCAAGGTCGGGTTCACCGTCGGCTGCACGACCGACCTGCTCGAACGGCTCATGGCGAGTCTCGTCCGACATGCCGAGCGGACCCGTGCCCCCGTTGTCCTGCTCGGCCAGAGCCGCGGCGGCGGCCTCGCACGCCTGGCCGCCGCCCGGCGGCCGGACCTGGTGCGCGGCCTGGTGATGATGAGCAGCCCGGTGCTCGACCCGCTGGGCGCGCACCCCAACGTCATGCGCATCGCCCGGTTCCTCACCAGGCTCTCCGCGGCGGGGCTTCCCGGCCTGCTCAACGCCGACTGCATCACCGGGCCGTGCTACCAGGACAACATCGCGTCGATGACCCAGCCGTTGCGGGTGCCGGCGATCTCGTTCTTCTCGCGAGCGGACGGCATCGTGCCGTGGGAGCTGTGCCAGGACCCGTACGCCGAGTGCGTCGAGGTGGGCAGCACGCACACCGGGATGGCGTTCGACCCGCGCGTGTACGAAGTGCTCGGACCGACGCTCGCGCAGTGGGCGCGTGTGACAAGCTCGCCGCGTGCCGGAACTGCTGGGGACGGTGTCCTTTCCGTCAGGTGAGCTGCTGCTGGTCGACTTCGGACTGGTCCGGATGTGGTCGGGCGACCGGCCGCCGGTGCTGGAGGGAGGTGACGCGCCGGAGAGCGTCGTGGCGCGCGCGAACGCCGCAGCGGACTTCGAGATCGTCGGTCCGCAGGCGCGGGAGGCGGCTGGTCTGCTCGACCTGGCCGTGGTGAAGGGCCGGTACGCGTTCGACCTGAACGCCGGCGGCGAACCCGTCGTGTCGGCGGTGGCGCGGACCGGGCTCGACGCGTCCGTGCGGCAGATAGCGCGGATGCCGCACGTGAGGCGCGTGCGCGCATTGCTCGACGATCAGCCTGATGGCGTCGAGGTGCCGTTCCACGGCATCTGGGCGGTGGCGGTGCGCGGCGTACCCGCCGGGCCGGTGCAGGTGTTGGGCGAGCGGATGGACCCCGGCGGGCCTGACCGGGGCAACTGGCACTCGGTGTGGGTGCGGTGCGCCGACGGCGAGGTGGCGGCGTCGGTCGCGTGCGGGTACGTGCTGGTGGACGAGGCGCGGCTGCTGTTCGCCGACCCGGTGGCGTTGTCCGCGTGGAGCAGCGACGTCTCCGCCGACGACCGGTTCGACCTCGCCTTCTGGGGCGGGGACGCGGACGAGGTGGCGGCGCGGGTGTCGGTGCCACCGTCCAGTGGGGACGATGAGCGGCTCTGGGCCGGCCTGACGCTCGACCAGGTGCGGGTCCTGCACGGCGAGCTGACCGCGTTGCGGGAGCAGGGGCTGCGGTTCGCGTTCGACTTCCGGCCGCACGACGACCACTTCCGGGTGCTGCGGCAGATGCGCTCCAGCACCACCGGGTCGGGCACGATCGAGGTCGGCGGCGCGACGATGACCGGCTGGTTCACGACCTGGGGAGACGGCGCGTTCCCGGTGTTCCGCGACCTGGCCGCCGACGGCACGCTGCTGCGGGTGCGCGTCGAGCTCGGCGCGCCGGAGATCGTGGTGCGGCAACGGCGGTTCGAACGGCTGTGGTTCGGCGACCTGGCGAAGGCCGCGATCGTGTCGGCACGGGTGGCCCGCGACGGCGTGCCCGCCGGGTGGCTCTACCGCGAGGACCCCGACCACGACGGGGACAGCGGCTGGCGGGTGTTCGCCGGTGACGAGTCGCAGGAGTACGTGGACGACTCCGCCAACGCGGCGGTCGTGCCGTTGCGTGACCTGATCAAGGCCGAGCCCGCACTCGAAGAGCTGTTCGAGGCACCGTCCGGTTCGGCGTTCGAGCGCGGCGCGGACGGGTTCGTCAAGGCAGAGCGGTGATGACGTAGGCGGCCGCCTCGGCGAGCAGGGCCTGGTCGTAGGGCGCGTCGGCGGTGGGTTTGCTGGACATGAGCGAGATCAGCAGTGGTTCACCGGCCGGCGGCCAGGCGAGGCCGACGTCGTTCATCGTGCCGTAGTCGCCGGTGCCGGTCTTGTCCGCGACCTTCCAGTCCTTCGGCACGCCCGCGCGGATCCGCTGGCCACCGGTGGTGTTGCGTTCCATCAGGTCGCGCAGGAACTGCTTCTCCGCCACCAGTTTGCGGTAGGTGGTGCCCAGTGCCCGCGGGGTGCTGGTGTCGCGCGGGTCGTCGGGGACCGCGGAGGTGAGGTCGGGTTCCCACCGGTCCATCCTGGTCACCTCGTCGCCCAGGCCGCGCAGGTACGTCGTGAGTTCGGCGGGGCCGCCGATGGTGCGCAGCAACAGGTTCCCGGCCGTGCCGTCGCTGTAGCGGACCGCCGCGTCGCACAGGTCGCGCAGGGACATGCCGGTGGCGACGTGCTGGCGGGTGATCTGCGAGCTCTTCATCAGGTCGGCGTCGGTGTAGCGGACGACGGTGTCCAGCGGCACGTCGCGGTCCAGCACGGCGGCGGTCACGAGGCCCTTGAACGTCGAGCAGAACGCGAACCGCTCGTCGGCGCGGTGCTCGACGGTGCGGTCGCCCCGGCCGGCGAAGACGCCCAGGCGGGCGCCGAACTTCTGTTCCAGCGCGAAGAGCTGGTCGTGCCTGGCCGGGGGCGTGGTCGTGGTCGGCGCGGGAGGCGTTGACGGCGTCGACGACGGCGCGGACTGTGGTGTCGCAGCACATCCGGCCAGTGGAACTGCTGCCACCGCGAGGAACGCACGACGAGAAACGGCCATGATCTACAAGATACTCATGGTGTGACGGGGACGATCCGCGCGCTGAGCAGGACGCCGTCCTCGATGTCGAGCAGGCCGAGGGTTCCGTGCGGCTGGCGGCGTTTGTCGGTGGGTGAGCCGGGGTTGAAGATGCGGAGATCGGCGTCCTGTTCGTCGAGCGGGATGTGCGAATGCCCGAACACGACCAGCCGCGCGTCGGGGAACCGGCGGCGCATGCGGGCGAGCCGGCCGGTCTTCTGGCCGCTGTCGTGGATCATCGCCACCGGCAGGCCCGCGATGTCGACCTCGACCGTCTCCGGCGAGCCCCACGCCACGACGTCCGGCCCGTCGTTGTTGCCGCACACCGCGACGACGGGCGCGTACTGCGCGAGTTCGTCGAGGACGGGCGCCACACACACGTCACCCGCATGCAGGATCAGCTCGGCCGTGCGCAGATGACCGGCCACGGCCGGAGGGCACCGCTTCCAGAAACGCGGAGCATGGGTATCGGACAGCACGACGACTCTCACACCCTGACCTTAGAACGCCTCGCCGGGTTCCGACGGCTCGAAAACGGGTACCTCCCCCGCATGGCACGCGCGATCTGGAGCGGGTCCGTCTCGTTCGGACTGGTGAACATCCCGGTGGAGCTGTACAGCGCCACGCAGGACCACACGGTGCACTTCAACCAGTTCCAGCGCGGCACGTCGGACCGCATCCGGTACAAGCGCGTCAACGAGCGCACCGGCCGTGAGGTGCCCTACGACAAGATCGTGAAGGGCCACGAGGTCGACAGCGGCGAGTACGTGATCGTCGAGCCGGAGGAGCTCGACGACATCGCGCCCGGCCGGTCGCGCACGCTCGACATCGAGGCGTTCGTGGACCTCGACGAGATCGACCCGGTGTACTTCCAGAAGACCTACTGGCTCGGTCCGGCCAAGGAGGAGTTCTCCCGGCCGTACCTGCTGCTGGCGCAGGCGATGAAGAAGACGAACCGGGCGGGGATCGCGTTGTTCGTCATGCGCGGCAAGCAGTACCTGACCGCGCTCAAGGAGGAGAACGGTTTCCTCGCGGTGCACACGCTCTTCTTCGCCGACGAGATCCGCAAGCCGAAGGACGTGCTGGACGTGGCACCGCAGGGCAAGGCGCCGCGCGGCAAGGAGCTCGACATGGCGGTGTCGCTGGTCGAGTCGATGTCGGACGACTGGCGGCCGAAGGACTACCGCGACACCTACACCGCGAAGGTCAACAAGCTGATCAAGGCCAAGCAGAAGGGCAAGGAGGTCGTCGTCGAGGCCGAGCCCGCCGGCGCCACCGAGGCCATCGACCTCATGGAGGCGTTGCAGCGCAGCGTCGAGGCGAGCAAGAAGAAGCGCAAGAAGGCCAGCTAGCCCTCCTCGTGACTCACCGTCACCCCCCGCCCTGCTGCCGCCGCACGCGGGGGCCTTTCGTCCGCTCCTGTAGTACGAAAGCTCCCCGCGTGCGCGAAAGTGGGGCGGGAGAGGTACGTGTGGGTGACCGGTCAGGTGACGACGAGGGCGGTGGCGTTGTCAGTGCCACCGGCGTAGAGGGCGGCGCGGACGAGGCGGTCGGCTGAGGCGTGGCCGGCCATGATGGCTTCGATGCCGTTGTGGCCCAACGGGCCATAAACGCCGTCGGAGGCGAGCACGAGCCGGGGTGCGCGGGTGGTGGCGCGGCCGATGTTCTCCGGTGTCGCGTGGCGGACGGTGTTGGTGACGACGTGCTCCAGCCTCGGCTGGGGCACGACTCCGCGCTCGCGGAAGTACTCGGCGACGGTGTGGTCGGTCGTGACCTGCACGAGGTCCTCACCGTCCGAGGCGTACGCACGGGCGTCACCGGCCCACGCGAGGTCGAACCCGCCCTCGACGCGTGCGACGGCCACGACGATCACGGCGTCGCCGGTGTGCAGCTGGAGTGCGTCGCGGGCGGCGAAGATCGCGGCTACCGGGTCGGTGAGCAGTGCGGCTGCCTGGGCGGCGGCGTGGGCGGCCTCGGTGGCGGCTGCCGAGTCGCCGACGCCGTCCACGAGGACGAACGTGCGGCGGTGCGAGGCGTAGGCGTCGGCGTTGTGGGTGCGCGGGCCGCGGTCGGACGAGCCGGTGACGGTCAGCGCGGCGCCCAACGGCGTGGTGTGCTCGATCAGCATGGCGACCTCCCTGCACTCCAGTCAGCCGTTCGTGGCCAAGAGTCTGCTGTCAGCAGCCTGAGAAAAGCTCTAGAGTTTCGCCGCCCGGCGGAACCGGTCGGCTGCTCGCACCAGTGCATCGGAGAGTTCTGGCGGTGACACGACCTCGAAGTCGACGGTGATGCTCGCGAGCATGAACACCACGTCGTCCATGGTCTCGCCACCGACCTTCACGAAGCAGGAGTTCTCGTCGACCGGTTCCACCTCGCCGTAGCTCTTCCAGCTCACGGCCTCGCGTGCGGAAACGCTCAACCGCACGACGCCCTGCACCGGCCAGCGACCGGCCACCCGTGCCGCCACGAACGCGCCCGGATCGCCACCCGGGATCTCCCTCGGCGTGAACCTGGCCCCGAACGGGGTCCTCAACGTCATCCGGTCGAGTCGGAACGTCCGCCAGTCGTCACGCGCGGTGTCCCACGCCACCAGGTACCAGCGCCGTCCCCACGTCACGAGCCGGTGCGGTTCCGCTTCGCGCTCGGACTGCTCGCCGGCGTGGTCGGCGTAGGTGAACCGGATCCGCTGCCGGTCGCGGCACGCCGTGCCCACCGCGGTCAGCTGGGCCGCGTCGACCGCGGGCGGCGAGCCGGTGTGCGGAACGGTCGCGATCTCCAGAGCCGCCACCCGGTGCCGCAACGCCGACGGCAGCACCTGTTCGACCTTCAGCAACGCGCGCACGGCCGTTTCGCCGATGTTCTCGATGCCGCTCGCGGTGCGCAGCCCGACCGCCACGGCCACCGCCTCGTCGTCGTCGAGCAGCAACGGCGGCAGGCTCGCCCCGGAACCGAGCCGGTAGCCGCCGCCCGAGGTGCCCATGCTGGCGTGCACCGGGTAGTCGAGGTCGCGCAGCTTGTCGACGTCGCGGCGGACCGTGCGGGTGCTGACGCCGAGCCGGTCGGCGAGCTCGACACCGGACCACTCGCGCCGCGACTGCAGCAGACCGAGGAGCTTCAAAAGTCGCGCGGAGGACACTGTAGGACCATATCTGTCCTACAGTGCCCTTAGCGTCGTGAGCATGAAGCCGTTCGAGATCAACATCCCGCAGGCCGACCTCGACGACCTGCACGCCCGCCTCGACCAGACCCGCTGGCCGATCTCCCCCGAAGGCGCCACCTGGGCCCAGGGCACACCCCTGGCCCACCTGCAGGACCTCGCGCGGCAGTGGCGGAGCTTCGACTGGCGCGAGACCGAGCGCCGGCTCAACAAGATCCCGCAGTTCGTCACCGAGATCGACGGCGCACCGCTGCACTTCCTGCACGTCCGCAGCGCGAAGGAGGACGCGGAACCGCTGCTGCTCGCGCACGGCTGGCCCTGCACCGGTTTCGCGTTCGAGCAGGTCATCGAGCCGTTGAGCCGCGATTTTCACGTGGTCGTGCCCACCGTGCCCGGTTTCGGGTTCTCCGGGCCGACCCGCGAGCTGGGCTGGACCGTGTCGCGCGTGGCCGGGATGGTCGCCACGCTGATGCGGCGGCTGGGCTACGACCGGTACCTGGCGCACGGCTACGACCTCGGCTCGCTGCTCACCCGCGAGCTCGGCCTGCTCGACGCGCCGCGCGTGCGGGCGATCCACCTCAACCACATCTTCTCCGCCCACGTCACGCAGGAGAACGCCGACATGTCGGTCGAGGCCGAGCGGCTGGGCGTCGAGAAGGCCTACAAGTACGACTACGAGCAGTTCGGGTACGTGTCGATCCAGTCGACGCGTCCGCAGTCGGTCGCCTACGCGCTCACGGACTCGCCGGTGGCGCAGCTGGAATGGATCGAGTGGGCGTTCCACACGTGGTCGGACCCCGCCGTGGGGATCCCGCTCGACGCCCTGCTGACCAACGTGTCGATCTTCTGGTTCACCCGCACGGCCGGCTCGGCCGCACGCTACTACCAGGAGGGCTTCGAGGCCTGGGGAGAGCTGGAGCCGGACTCGCCGGTGCCGACGTCGGTCTCGGTCTTCCCCCACGACGTGGGCGTGTCGATCCGGCGCATGGCCGAGCGCAACCACAACATCGTGCGCTGGCAAGAAGTCGAACGCGGCGGGCACTTCGCCGCGTTCGAGGTGCCCGAGCTGGTCGTGCGCGAGATCCGGGAGGCCTTCCTGAGCTGAGCTACGGTGATCACCGTGCGGTTCACGGTGTTCGGCGGTGTCGGTGCGTGGGTGGCGGACCGCGAGGTGGATCTCGGCCAGGCACAGCGCCGGGCCGTGCTGGGCGTCCTGCTCGTGACACCCGGCGTCGCGGTCGGCGCGGACGAGCTGGTCGACCGCGTCTGGGGCGCCGCCGCACCGGAACGGGCGCGCGGGCAGCTGCGGACGTGGCTGTGGCGCTTGCGGCAGGCGGTCCCCGGCGTGATCTCACGCGAGGGCAGCGGGTACGTGGCGCGGGTCGATCCGCTGTCGGTCGACCTGCACCGGTTCCGCGCGCTGGCGGCAACCGACCCCGGTGCGGCGCTGGCGCTGGCCCAGGAACCACTGCTGTCCACTTTGGACACGCCGTGGGCGCGGCAGCTGCGGGCCTCGTTCGCCGCCGAGTTCGAGGCCGTGCGCCGCGACCACGTGGACGCGCGGTTGCAGGCGGGTGGGCACGCCGAGCTGGTCGACGAGCTGCGGTTGCAGGCGTCCGGGCAGCCGCTCGACGAACGCGTCGCGGCCCAGCTGGTCGAGGCGCTGCACGGCACCGGCCGCACGCAGGAAGCGTTGGCGCACCTGGACTCCGTGGTGGCGCGGCTGGCGAGCGAGCTGGGTGCCGAGCCGGGCGGGCTGCTGACCACCGTGCGCCGCCGGCTGCTGGCGGCGCGCGGCAGCTGCCCGCGGCCCAAGCCGTTCACCGGCCGCGCGGCCGAGCTCGCGGCGCTCGACCGGGCACCGGCCGGGTCGTGGTGATCACCGGCACCGGCGGCGTCGGCAAGACCTCGCTGGCGGTGCACTGGGCGCACCACAACGCCTCCCGGTTCCCCGACGGCCAGCTCTACGTGAACCTGCACGGGTTCGGCCCGTCCCGCGCGGTCAGCCCCGGCGACGCGCTGCTGCGGTTCCTGGCCGCGCTGGACGTGCCGCGGGCGCGGGTGCCGCACGACCTGGCCGGCCAGTCCGAGCTGCTGCGGGAGACCGTGCGCGGCAAGCGGATCCTCCTGCTGCTCGACAACGCCGCGGACGTCGCGCAGGTCGAGCCGCTGCTGCCGCGGTCGCGGGGCAGCCACGTGGTGGTCACCAGCCGGGCTGCGCTGACCCCGTTGCCGGACGCCCACCCCGTGGCGCTGGGCCTGCTGCCGCCGACGACGCCCGCGAGCTGCTGGCGAGCCGGATCGGCCGGGACCGGCGGCAGCGGAGCCGGAAGCGCTCGACACGGTGGTGCGCCGGTGCGCGGCTGCCGCTCGCGCTGGCGGTGGCGGGCGCCCGTGCCGCGACGCAGCCGGAGTTCCCGCTGGCGGCGCTGGCCGACGAGCTCGCGGACCTGGACGCGTTCGCCGACGACGATGACGTCACAGCGGATCTGCGGTCGGTGTTCTCGCACTCGTGCGACGCGCTGAGCCCGGCGGCGCTGCGGCTGTTCCGGCTGCTCGGGGTGATGCCGGGCGCGGACATCAGCGCGGACGGCGCCGCGTCGCTGGCGGGCCTGCCCGACGTCACCGCCCTGCTGGCCGAGCTCACCGGCGCCAACCTGCTCGACGAACCCTCCCCCGGTCGCTTCACCTGCCACGACCTGCTGCGCGACTACGCGGCGGAGCTCAGCCAGGAGACCGAACGCGCCCAGGCCCAGCACCGCCTGCTCGACCACCTGGCGTTCACCGGCGTCGAGATGGCCGTGGCGATGACCCAGAGCCGCCGGCGCCCGGACACCACCGGGCCGGTCGAAGGCGCGGTCGTGCGGACACCGGCCTCCCACGACGAGGCCATCCGGTGGCTGGTCACCGAACACCCGACGTTGATGGCGGCGATGCGGCAGGGCACGCCGGCGCAGACGTGGCTGATCGGCTGGTCACTGGCCGACGTGCTGGACCGGATCGGCCACTACCAGGACCTGCTGACCTCCCAGCAGCTCGCGGTCGAGGCACTCGAACGGCTCGACCGCCCGCACGGCCTCGCCCGCACGCTGATCAACCTCGGCCGCGCACACGGCCGCCTCAACCAGCTCACCGAGTCGACCAGGGCACTCGAACGGGCGCTGGAGGTGGCCGCGGACGACCCGGCGACGCAGGCGGACGTGCTGGTCAACCTCGCGATGCTGTGCCCGGACGACCAGACGCACCAGGCGATCGAGTACACCCGGCGCGCGCTGGCGTTGTACGAGGAAAGCGGCAACATCTACGGCCAGGCGAATGCGTTGAACGGCCTGTCGTGGACCCACGGCAAACTCGGCGAGGCGGAACCCGCGCTGGCCTACGGGGAACGCGCGATGGTGCTGTGGCAGCAGCTGGACCACCCGCTCGGCCAGGGCGAGGCGTGGGACAACTTCGCCACCGTGCACCTGGTCCGCGGCGACCACGCGGCGGCCGTGCGGGCGTGGTCGAAGGCAATCGAGCTCTACGAACGCGGTGGCGACCGGATGCTCAACGCCCAGGCCCACGACCAGCTCGGCGACGCCCACGCTGCCGCGGGCGCCGCCGAGGAGGCACAACTGGCCTGGAGGAAGGCGGTCGAGCTGTTCCGCGCCGCGGACCAGCCCGTCGGCCACATCCAGCGGAAGCTACAGGCCGAACGCGAGTAGCACGTGCCCGTGCGGGTTCTCGAACTCGGGCCAGTAGCCGGACTGCACGTAGACCATGCCGTCGGACACCACCGCCCCGCTGCCCGGCCCGGCCATGAACCCGCCGCGCCCGGTCAGCCCGTTGACGCCCCGCACGTCCTGCACGGTGTCGTGCGTCCACAGGATCGCGCCGGTGCGCGAGTTGTAGGCGCGGAACTTGCCGTCACCCGCACCCAGGTAGACCACACCGGGCGTGCTGGTCACCGGAACGCCGTGGGCCCGCGCGCAGTTCGCCTGGCCCGCCGCGCCACCGGTGGAGCAGCCGTCCTCGGGTGCCGCGGTCTCCCACAGCACCTTGCCCGTGCCCGGATCCACCGCGAACAGCTTGCCGGGGTCGGCGAAGTAGGTCGCGATGTAGAGGCGCTTGCCGTCGTAGCTCGAGCCCCACTGGATGCCCGAGATGCCACCGCTGGGCAGCGGCACGCCGAGCTGGCGGCGCCACACGACCTGACCGGTCTTGGCGTCGAACACGTGGTACACACCGGACTTCTGGCCGACACCGACGAGCTGGCGGCGGTCGACCTCGAACAGGTTCGGCGTCGCGCCGATGTCGTAGTCGAGGTTGGTGTTGTCCTTCAGGCCGGGGCAGTAGCCCTCGGCGTCGGGCTCGTTGCAGGCGCTGCGCCACGTGTCGGCGTCGGTGACCTGGTTGGTCCACTTCACCCGGCCGGTGCGCACGTCCAGTGCCAGCAGCGAGTCGAACTGGCCGCCCTTGCCGGTGTAGTTCTGGCCGGTGCCGACGTAGAGCGTGCCGGTCTTGCGGTCGATCACCGGCGAGCTCCACACCCCGGCGCCGGACGGTTCGAACCGCTTGGCGCCGTTGGGCCACGTGCCGACCTCGACCGGCTCCGGGACCGTGTAGTGCCGCCACACCAGCGCACCGGTGCTGACGTCGTAGGCGTCGACGTGGCCGCGGAACGTGCAGCACGGGTAGTCGCGCGGCAACGTGTTCTCCGCGCTGGACGTGCCGACGTAGACGAGTCCGCCGTGGACGATCGGCGAGCTGGTGAGCATCGCGGCGACGTTGTCGTCGGTCTGCGCGCGCCACAGCTCGCGGCCGGTGCGCTGGTCGAGCGCGAACAGCCGGCCGGTGCTGTCGCCGAAGAACACCTTGCCGTTCGAGACGGTCGGGCCGTCGGAGTTGAAGGCGTAGCGGGGTGACTCCGGCAGTGCGAACTCCCACTTCGCCCGGCCGGTGCGGGCGTCACGGGCGTAGAACTTGCCGTCGGGGCCACCGAAGTAGATCGTGTCACCGACGACCGCGGGCTGGCTGCGGGCGGTGTTGTAGTCACCCCTCTCGTAGGCGAACGCCCACTTCACCTTGAGCTTGCCGACGGTGCCCTGGTTGATGCGCCACTCGGCGGCGTTGTGCCTGGTGCCGGCGAGGTCCTTGGTCCAGCCCGACCAGTCGCCGGAGGGATGCGCGTCAGCGGGGACGGCGGTCAGCACGACGAGCGCCGCGGAGAGCAGCGCGATGGGTTTCAGCATGGAATTTCCCCCTTCCACCACCACCTTGGCAGCAGCGGAAGGGGGACGGGATCCGTCAAAGGCCTTGACGCGGCCGACGGAAGTAGGGCCGAGGACTAGCCGATCGGTTGATGCGTCACGACGTCGATGCCGGGACGGCCGCGGTCGACGACCGGGCTGCGGCGGTTGTTCAGGTACTGCTGGAAGAACGCCGGGATGTAGGTGGTGGCGACGGAACGCTGCTGCTGCGGGGTGAGCGCCCGGTCGGGACAGGTGCTGTCGTCGTCGTAGGTCCACGCGGTGTTGAAGAAGTCGTGGTTGGCGTTGACGGCGGTGACGTCGTGGATCGGGAAGCGGTTGCGGCCCTTGGCGTTGTCGACGTACGAACCGCCGTTCACCGCGCCGTCACAACTGCCGGTGAGCACCGCGAACGGGATCTCGGTGATGCGGTAGTCGAGGTTCTCCGGCGCCTCCGGGTCGGGCGCGTAGTAGTCGGCGGGTGCCAGCGGCAGCACCGCGCGGATCCGCACCCCGGCAGGCAGGTCGGCGGCGTGGTTGTCCGAGGCCTGCCAGACCGCGCCACGACCACCGCGCGAATGACCGAGCGTGCCGACGTTCGTGAGGTCGACGTGGCCGCGGAACCCGCGCAGCTCGCCGGCGAGCGGGCCCTTGCCGTCGTTCAGGTCGCGCCACATCTCCAGGTGCTTGCTCATGAGCTTCGCGCGGGCCATGTCGGCGGGCTGGCCCATCTCGCCGCCGTTCACGCCGTTCGCGCTCACCGACACGACCACGAACCCCTGACGCGCCAGCTCCTCGCCCAGGTAGTCGTAGCCGCGGTAGCTCGGGAACGCGTCACCCCGGGGACACGGCCAGGTCCACGTGCCGTCCTGGCACGGCTGCCAGTAGCCGTGCGCGAGCAGCACCAGCGGCCGCTTGCCGACGAGCCTGCGTGGCGCGTGCACGACCGCGGTGAGCTCGAGGTCCGCGACGGGACCTCCCGGTTCGCGGTGAAAGCCGGGCACCTGGAACGCCCGGTCACCGAGTGAGTACTCGACCCTCGTCACGTCGTGGCGGGCAGGACTGGAGGTGGCGGTGGCCGGCGTGGTCAGCACCAACGCGGCCGCGACGACCACCGCTGCTTTGCCGATCTTGGGCATGGTTGCCATGCCGGAGATCCCATCGGGGAAATGTGAGCCACCTGTGGGGACCGTGTCACGGTTCTGCCACAGCCGCGACGGCCGCCTCGACGCCGTCGAGCAACACCTTCAGCCCGCCCTGGAAGTTCTCGACCGCGTCGTTCTCCAGATACGGCAGCTCGGGGTCGACGGGTTCGCGGTCGGTCTCCAGCAGGTGCAGCATCGGGAACTTCGTGGCGAGGTCCGGTTCGACCTCCATCAGCACGGCCGACCGCGCGTACCACCACTCCTCGTCGCCTTCCCCGGTCGCGGTGCGGGCGGCCCGCGCCTCGGCGATCGTCTGGGCCGCGCCGCGGACGAAGTAGTTGATCGCCCCGACGATCCCGCGCAGCTCACGGCCGGGCAGCCCGGTCGTCACGAGGACCGCCGCCAGCGACTCGACCACGGCGAACTCGTGCGGCCCGAGCACCGGGCGGGCCTGCGACACCTGCAGCACCCACGGGTGACGGCCGAAGAACTCCCACGAGTCGTGCGCCCACTGCGTCACGGCCGCACGCCAGCCGTCGGCGAGGTCGTAGGAGGTCGGCAGTTCCGCCAGCGCGCGGTCGTACATGAGGTCGACGAGCTCGTTCTTGCCCGGCACGTAGGTGTAGAGCGCCATCGCCGTGCGCCCGAGCCGCTCCCCCACCGCGCGCATCGACAACGCGGCCATCCCGGCCTCGTCGGCGACCGCGATCCCGGCGTCGACGATCGCGTCCACGCTCAGCGCGGGCCTGGGACCAGGGCGTTTCTCCTGGCTCGTGCCCGCACGCCAGAGCAGCTCGATCGAACGGCGGGGATCGCCCTGCCCGGCGTAGACGACCACCTTGCCACTCCTTACAACGTAAAGTAACCTCGACGACTCACACTTTACGGCATAAAGAATCATTCCCGGGGGAAGCACAGGCAATGACTGCCGCCGACAGCCATGACGTCATCGAGGTCCGCGGGGCCAGGGAGAACAACCTCGCGGACGTGTCGCTCGACATCCCCAAACGCCGCCTGACCGTCTTCACCGGCGTGTCCGGTTCCGGCAAGTCCTCGCTGGTCTTCGGCACGATCGCGGCCGAGTCCCAGCGCATGATCAACGAGACCTACACCGCGTTCCTGCAGTCGTTCATGCCCTCGATCGGCCGCCCGGACGTCGACGGGCTGCGCAACCTCAGCGCGGCGATCATCGTCGACCAGGAGCGGATGGGCGCGAACTCCCGCTCGACCGTCGGCACCGCCACCGACGCCCACACGATGCTGCGGATCGTGTTCAGCCGCCTCGGTCAGCCGCACGTCGGCACGTCCGGCGCGTTCAGCTTCAACCTGCCCGAGGGCATGTGCCCGTCCTGCGAGGGCCTGGGCAAGGTCACCACGATCGACGTCGACGCGTTCGTCGACCGCTCGAAGTCGCTCAACGAGGGCGCGATCGACGCACCGAACTACGGCGTCGACACCTGGTACTGGCGGGTCCTCGCGCACTCGGGCCTCTACTCCCCCGACAAGCCGATCGCGTCGTTCACCGAGCAGGAGCTGCACGACCTCCTGCACAAACCGACGACGAAGATCGACATCGGCGGCACCAACGTCACCTACGAGGGCCTGGTCGTGAAGCTGCAGCGCACGATCCTCGCCAAGGACCGCGAGTCGATGCAGCCGCACGTGCGCGCGTTCGTCGACCGCGCGGTCACGTTCGCCGTCTGCCCGGACTGCCACGGCGCCCGGCTGAACTCCGCGGCGCTGGAATCACGCATCAACGGCCTGAACATCGCGGACTGCTGCGCGATGCAGATCAGCGACCTGGCGAAGTTCGTGCGCTCGCTCGACGACCCGTCGGTGGCACCGCTGCTGGCCACGTTGCGCGGCACCCTCGACTCGCTCGTCGAGATCGGCCTGGGCTACCTCTCGCTCGACCGCGAGTCCTCGACGCTGTCCGGCGGCGAGTCGCAACGGGTGAAGATGGTGCGGCACCTGGGTTCCTCGCTCACCGACATCACCTACGTGTTCGACGAACCGACCGTCGGCCTGCACCCGCACGACATCCAGCGCATGAACGACCTGCTGCTGCGGTTGCGCGACAAGGGCAACACCGTCCTGGTCGTCGAGCACAAGCCCGAGACCATCGCCATCGCGGACCACGTCGTCGACCTCGGCCCCGGCGCCGGCGTCAACGGCGGCCACCTCTGCTACTCCGGCGACGTCGCCGGCCTCCGCTCCTCCGGCACCCTCACCGGCCGCCACCTCGACCACCGCGCCAAGCTGCGGTCCGAGTTCCGCTCCCCCAAGGGGTTCCTGACCATCTCCGGCGCGTCGCAGAACAACCTGCGCGACGTCACGGTCGACATCCCGCTCGGGGTGCTGACCGTCGTCACCGGCGTGGCGGGCTCCGGCAAGTCCTCGCTCATCCACGGCTCACTGCGCACACGACCCGGCGTCGTGACCGTCGACCAGTCACCGATCCGCGGCTCGCGGCGGTCCAACCCCGCCACCTACACCGGCCTGCTCGACTCGGTCCGCACCGCCTTCGCCAAGGCCAACGGTGTCAAGGCAGCGCTGTTCAGCGCCAACTCCGAAGGCGCCTGCACCCACTGCAAGGGCATCGGCCTCGTCTACACCGACCTCGCGATGATGGCCGGCGTCGCCACCGTGTGCGAGAAGTGCGAGGGCAAGCGGTTCACCCCCGAGGTGCTGCGCTACACGTTGCGGGGCAAGAACATCAGCGACGTGCTCGCCATGCCGGTCGCCGAGGCCCGCGACTTCTTCACGTCCGGCCAGGCCCACACCGTGCTGTCCCGGCTGCACGACGTCGGCCTGTCCTACCTCTCCCTCGGCCAGCCGCTCACCACCCTGTCCGGCGGCGAACGGCAACGCTTGAAACTCGCCATCCACATGGCTGAGAAGGCGGCGACCTACGTGCTGGACGAACCGACCTCGGGCCTGCACCTCGCCGACGTCGACCAGCTGCTCGGCCTGCTCGACCAGCTCATCGACGCCGGCAACACCGTGGTCGTCATCGAGCACCACCTGGCCGTCATGGCGCACGCCGACTGGATCATCGACATGGGTCCCGGCGCGGGGCACGACGGCGGGCAGGTCGTGTTCACCGGCACGCCCGGCGACCTGGTCGCCAACTCCGGCACGCTCACCGCGCAGCACCTCAGGGAGTACCTCGCATGAGCCTGCTGACAGTCCGCGAGGTCACCCCGCTGACCCCGCGCATGACCCGCGTGACGTTCACCGGTGACGGCCTCGCCGACCTCGGCACCTGGCCCGACCAGCAGCTCAAGCTGTTGTTCCCCAAGCCCGGCGGCACGGCGCTGGTCTCCGAGGACACCGACACCGGCACCTGGTACCTGGCCTACCTCGCCATCCCCGAGGAGGCACGGCCGTGGATGCGCAGCTTCACCGTGCGCGCGTTGGCCGGCGGCGTGCTGACCGTCGACTTCGTGCTGCACGGCGACCACGGTCCGGCGGCACGGTGGGCGGCGACCGCGAAACCCGGCGACGTGATCGGGCGGTTCGGGCCGTCCCGCGACTACGCCCGGCCGCTCGGTTCCGCCGGGCTGCTGGTGTTCGCGGGTGACGAGACCGCGTTGCCCGCGATCGGGTCGTTGCTGGAGATCTTGGCTCCAGAACAGGACTTTCTCGCCTTCGTCGAGGTCGAGGACCCCGCGGAGGAACAGGACCTCCCCGGCGTGCGGTGGGTCCACCGCAGTGCCGGAGAAGATCTGGTGTCCGTCGTGACGCAGGTCGAGGTGCCCGTCTCGGTGTGGGTGTGGCTGGGCGGGGAGGCCTCGGCGGTCCGGTTGCTGCGCAGGCACTTCGTCGACCTCGGAGTGTCCAAGGAGGACATCGAGTTCGCCGGCTACTGGCGACGCGCGCTCACCCAGGACGATGCCCCGACCGCCGACGACCTCGCCGAAGCGCAGGAACGGACCGCCGCACTCAACGAGTGACCTCGCGGAACTCGAGCAGGTGGCGCTGCGAAGTCAGTTCGACGACCTGGTCGAGCACCAGCCCGGCCGCCGCCGCCACCTGCTCCAGCTCCTCCACCCGCCGTTCCCGGCCGCCGAAGTGGACCAGCATGACCAGGTCCATCTCGGTGCCGGCGCTCAACCCGCCGACCGCCTCCACGACGAGCACGCGGCCGTCGTCCGGCATCGCCTCGACGCAACGCCGCAGGACGCGTTCGGCGTGCTCGTCGTCCCAGTCGTGCAGGACGTCGAACAACAGGTAGGCGTCACCGGACGGCAACGGGTCGAAGAAGCTGCCCACCGTGGCCTGCGCACGGTCGCCCAGCGGCTCGAACGCCTTGCGCGCCTCGGTCACGTCGAGGTCGACCAGGTGCCCGCTGACCCGCGGGTGCGCGGCCAGGATCGCGGCGAGCTGCCGGCCGGGACCTCCGCCGACGTCGACGATCCTGCCGAACCGGGCCCAGTCGAACCCGGCGACGACCTGCGGCAGCTGCTCACGGATCCGGAACGCCATCTGCTCGTCGAACGCCCGCCGCAGGTGCGGGTGCTCGTCCAGGTCGGACCAGAAGTCCTGCCCGTAGCGCAGCGGGTAAGCGGGCTCGCCGGTCGTGACGCTGTGCTGCAGGTCGATGAACGCCAGGTCGGCGCGGCCGGCGGCGGTGCTCGCGTCGAGCAGGTTCGCCAGGCCGTTGTCCGCGTCCCGGCGCAGGTGCGCGCCGAACGGCGTGGTGCGGTAGCCGTCGCCGGTGCGTTCCAGCACGCCGAGCGTGACCAGGTGACCGAGCAGCAGGTCCAGGCCCAGCGGGGAGATGTCGAGGCCGGCGGCGAGCTGGTCGGCGGTGCCCGGCTCGGTCAGCAGGTCCGGCAGGCCGAGGTTCACCGCGACCCGCAGGGCCATCGGGGTGACGAGGCCGGCCATCCGCCAGAGCGCTTGTACGTCGTTTTCGTGTGCCACGAAGATCCACGCTTCCACCGGGGTCAACTTGTTTTTAGTTGACACTGAAGCAATAGCGTGGAACGACTGCACGGTTCGGCGCTTACCGTGTGTGCATGAGGACCAACTGGGCCGGCAACGTCACGTTCTCCGCGGCCTCGGTCGTCTCGCCGGAGTCGGCCGACGACCTGCGAGCCGTGGTGCGCGGTGCCGCCGCCGTGCACGTCGTCGGGACCGGGCACTCGTTCAGCACGGTCGCCGACACGACCGGCACGCTGGTGTCGCTCGCGGCGATGCCCGACGAGTTCGAGGTGAGCGGGCCGACCGTGCGGGTGAGCGCCGGCATGACCCTTGCACAGCTGGCCCCGCGGCTGGAGGCGGCCGGTCTGGCGCTGCACACCATGCCGTCGTTGCCGCACATCACCGTGGCGGGCGCGGTCACGACGGCCACGCACGGGTCCGGTGCCCGTTCGCTGGCCGGTGCGGTGCGCGCGGTCGAGGTGATGCGCGCCGACGGGTCCGTGGTGTCGCTGACCTCGCCGGGCGCGGTGGTGTCGCTGGGCGGGCTGGGCGTGGTCACGGCGGTCGAGCTGGACGTGGTGCCGTCGTTCCAGGTGGCGCAGACGGTGTACGAGGACGTGGCGTGGACGACGTTGCTCGGGTCGCTGGAGCAGGTCTTCGACGGCGCGTACAGCGTGAGCGCGTTCATCGACTGGCAGGGCGGTGCGACGCTGTGGGTGAAGCACCGGGTGGGTGATCCCGAGTTCCCCTTCCCCGGCCGCAGGGCGGACGGGCCGCGGCACCCGGTGGTGGGTCAGCCGCCGTCGCGGTGCACGGTGCAGGACGGCGTGCCGGGGCCGTGGCACGAGCGGCTGCCGCACTTCCGGGCCGAGTTCACCCCGTCGGTGGGTGCGGAGCTGCAGACCGAGTACTTCGTGCCGCGCACCCGTGCGGTGACGGCGTTGCGGGCGCTGGCGGAGATGTCGACGGTGATCTCGCCGCTGGTGCAGGCCTGCGAGATCCGCACGATCTCCGCCGAGCCGCAGTGGCTGAGCCCCGCCTGCGACCGGGACAGCCTGGCGATCCACTTCACCTGGGTGCCGGACCCGGCGCGGGTGCTGGAGCTGTTGCCGCGGCTGGAGGAGGCGATCGCGCCGCGGCCGCACTGGGGCAAGCTCTTCACCGTGCCGGCGCCGTTGCTGGCCGCCCGCTACCCGAAGTGGGACGACTTCCGGGCGCTGCTGCGCGAGCACGACCCGAAGGGCGTGTTCCGCAACGCGTTCCTCGACAGCTACCTGGGGTCGACGGCGTCGAGCTGACGCCGCAGCAGGTCGGCCTCCGAGCCCCGCAACCTGGTGAGCAGCCGCCGTGCCTCGTCCCAGGCGGCGAACGCGCGGTCGTAGTCGCGGTCCTGGAACGCCCCGGCGAGCCCGATCAGCGCCCGCACCTCCCCCGCCCGGTCGCCCAGGCCGCGGAACGTCGTCAGCGCGCCCTCGAACGCCGCCACCGCGAGGTCCACGTCGCCGCTGTCGAGCTGCAGGTTGCCCTGGGCCTCGCGCAGCCGTGCCCTGGACCGCCGGTCGGCCGGGTCCAGGGTGGTGAGCACGGCTTCCAGCTCGTCGTTGGCGGCGTCGGTGCCGTGGGCCTCGCGCTGCACCTGGGAGAGCTCGACGGCGATGTCCACGACGTCGCCGGAGGACACGAGCGTGAGGGCCTGGCGCAGGTGATCGGCGGCGGCCTCGTACTGGCGGGCCTGGGTGTGCAGGTAGGCGAGCTGGCGCAGGGCGGTCACCCGGTCATCGGTGGTCAGCCGCTGCGACTCGAGGGCGAGGTTCAGCAGGTCGAGCGCCTCGGCGAACTCACCGCGGTCGACGCGCAGCGAGCCCAGCTCGAACGCCAGCTCCGCCGCCAGCACCGCGTCGGTGGCGCCGAGGACCGCCCGTGCGTTCTCGAACTTGGCCGTGGCGACCTCGTAGTCGCCGGTGAGCAACGCGATCCGGGCGAGGTCGCGGTGCACGAGCGCGTGGTCGCGTGGGCTCGCCTCGGAGCCCAGCGCCAGGTCGAAGTCGGTGACCGCGGCGGTGAAGTCACCGGAGTCGCGGTGGATCGCGCCGAGCAGCCGGTAGGCCTGGTGCGCCTGCGCGGACTGGCGCGGCACCCGGTTGAGCACGGTCTGCAGGTCGTCGCGGGCGTCATCGAGCCGGCCGAGCTCGTGGGCGATCCGGCCGCGCAGCAGCAGCGAGTCGACCGGCCGCCCGGTGCTGCCGACCGCACGGGTGGCGAGCGCGAAGGCAGCCTCGACGTTTCCTCGCCCTCGGAGCACGGACGCCGCGGCGACCAGCACCCGTTCCCACCGCACCCCACCGCCCGGCAGCAGCCCGGCGACGGTGACGGCCAGGTCGGCGGCACCGTCCGAGGTGTAGACCAGCCGGACCGACACGAGCTGACGCGGCCCGTCCGCGTCGGCCTCCACCACCGCGACGACCAGCCGGCCGCTGTCGAGCTGCGCCTGGTCGAGGATCTCCTGGATGCCCGCCGACGGCCGCGCGGGCGGGTCGACGACCACGAAGTGCCGCGCCATCGACAGCTCGGCCAGCCGCCCCCGCACCGCCCGCACGCCCAGCCTCGCCAGCTCCTCGGTCAGCCCGATGGCGCGCTCGGACGTGCCGTGCACCAGCACGTCGTAGCGGTATCCCTGGCCTTGTGAGCGATTGCTGCGTTCACGTGCGGCGGAGACATAGGTGTCACGGTTGGACACGAGCACGTCCGCGTCCGCCAGGCCGTGCGCGAGCAACGCCGCGATGTTGTCCATGTAGTAGGACACGGTGTCCGGGTTGCCGCTGCGTTCGTCGATGACCGCGATCTCCTCGCCGAAACTCCAGTACGGCAGGTACGGCACGGTGGTGCGTTCGACCAGCCCCAGCTCCGGCTCGGCGTCACCGTTGTCCGCGGGCATCCAGCTGGAGTACAGGTCCGCGAACCTCTCCGCGAGCACCGACCGCCACGACCGCGCCCGCTCGTACTCCTCCCGCCCGTCGAACCGGGACGCCACCGGCAGGAAGAGCAACCCGGCCCGGTCGTACGGCAGCTTGTCGCGCGCCACCGCCGCCCTGCGCGCGACGTCCAGCGTGCCGTCGAGGTTCTGCTGGTTCGGCGCCACGCACAACACCAGCACCTTCGGCAGCTGCGCCGTGCAAATCCCGCCGATGTCGGTGATGCCGGTGCGCGAGTCGATGAGCACGTAGTCGTACTCCGCCAGCCACTCCTGCCGGATCTTCTCGAACCGCCACCCGAGGTCGTGCCGCGCGAACAGCTCCGGCCACGACAACGCCTGCGCCCGGTCCGCGTACGTCTCGTCCATCCGCCCGGCCGCCAGCAACGCGAGCCCGTCGGTGTCCGGCACCGCCACCGCGCTCACCGCGTCCTGCCACTCCACCTCACCCGCCACCACCTCCACCAGCCCCTTCTGCGGCACCCCGTCGAGGTAGGGCCGGAAGTACTCGTGCAACCCCGGCGCGTCGAGGTCGAAGTCGACGCACAGCACCCGGTTGCCCCACCGCGCGAGCTGCACGGCGACGTTGACCAGGCAGAACGAACGGCCGACACCGCCCTTGTACGAGTAGAAGGTGACGATCACGCCGATCACAACCTCGGCAACGGGCCGGGAGGCAGCCCTGGTTTCAGCGGCGGCCGCACCACACGCCACTCGGGGTTCCACGGTGGCACTTCCTCGATGCGTTTCGCCACCTCTTCGGCAAACTGCTGCACAGCCGTGTAGAAGTGCTCGTACTGCGCCGACCGGCTGTACACCTCATACGCCAACGGCTTGTTCCACGGCGTGAAGTCCCTCAGCAGCGTCGACTGCGCCTCAGCGGGAAAGTGCTGCCCATCCGCATACCTGACCGCCAGGATCAGGTGCCGCGGGTGGTCCGTGGTGCCATACCCGAGCGCCCGGTGCCGCTCCCACATGCTCTCCCACTCAGCCAGGCACCAGGCAGACCGGAAGTACGGCGGCGACAACACGGCCACCATGACCTTCGACCGCAACAACGCCCGCTCCAGGCTGTCCGGCCAGCTCGTGCCGCCGTCCTGGTCCCAGTCCACGAAGATCCGCGGCTCGTCGGCCATCTCGTTGCCCAGCCACTCGCGCAGGGCCCGGTAGAAGTGCTCCCGGACCCACACGTCGCCACCGCCGTTGCGCGTGTAGCTCAGGAAGACGTCCCACTCGTAGCCCACGGCTTCCGATCGTGATCTCTGGGAGGCGCTTCACAAAACGGCGTCACCCTTCTGGCGCAACGAACCTCGTTGCCACCTCGGGTGGCATCGAGGTGCGGCCCGCAGCGCCGCTCCCGGTGGAGGGAGGCGCTGCGGAGTGCATTCGTGACGCACTGGCGCGAACGTTAGCCCGCCACTGCCGCCTCACCCCTGCGCCGCAACGCCTCCAGCTCCTCGTCCGAGAACCCGTAAGTGGTCACCACCGTCATCTTCGCGCTGCTGACCAGCAGCCCCGGCCCCCACTCCTCCACCACCACACCACGCTGGTTCGCCGACTCGAAGAACGTCTTCCCGTCCACGTCGAACGCGACCTCCGCCGGCCAGAACAACGTCCGCCGCGCCTGCCCCGGGTGGAACTCGTGCGCGAACTTCAGCTGGTGCAGGAACGTGATCCAGCCCTCGGTGATGTCGTCGTAGTACTCGTCCCACTCCGGCGTCGTGCCCTTGGGCGCACGCGTGCACACCACCCGCGTGCCGCCGTCGGCGGCGGACAGCTCGAACGTGTCGTGGCCGTGCAGGACCAGCGTGGTGCCGTCCTCCCGCGCGTTCTGGAAGTAGATGTGGTCGATCTCCGCATCCAGCTCCGGGAGGTCCCAGCCGTGCCAGTGCCGGATCTTCTCCTTCTCGCGGAACGACCGCCACACCTCCTCGACCGGTGCGGCCACGGTGATCTCGATCCGGACGCCTTCATCGCTCATCGGAACCTCCTGGATGCCCCAGCGCGACCACCCGGTAGGGGCGGCCTGATTCGGTGTCGTACCTCAACGCGAGCTGCCGCACCGCTTCGGCGAGGTCGCTGGTGAACTCGTGGACGGCTCCCGGCTCGCCGAAGCGGACGGTGGTCTCGACGGTGAACGTGAGCAAGCGCTTTCCGGTGTCCGCGGCCGCGCCGGACATCCGTTCGACCTCGCGGGCCGTGTCCTGCGCGACCGACACGAGGTGCGTCGCGGCGAACTGGTCCTGCACGTCGGCCGCGATCTCCCGGCCCGGCCGGGCGCGCAGCACGCGTTCGACGCAGCCGCGGCGCTGGCGTTGTTCGACCAGCTCGACGAGTCCTGCCTGCTCCAGGGCGCGCACGTGGTAGTTGACGCGCTGCCTGGGCAGCTGCAGGGCGGCCGCGAGCTGGGTCGCCGAGGCGGGTGACTTCAGCAGCTCCAGCAGTGAGCGGCGTAGCGGGGAGAGCTCCACGCCCAGCACGGTCTCATTTGACAAAATCATTTGTCAATACCGGAACAGGACCGGAAACAGGCAAGTTCGTTGACGGTTGCAACAAACCGGCTCCACCCTGTGACCGTGAGAACCCCCCTGCTGGTGGCAGCGTTGGCAGCAGCAGCGATCGTTCCGGTGTGGACGGTCGCGGCGCAGGCCGACGTGGTGCCAGGAACCGCTTATCAAGTGACGAACGTCGGTAGCGGGAAATGCGTGGAGTCGCTGGGATCGGCGAACGGCGCGCAGCTCCGGCAACAGGCCTGCTCTGGTCAGACGTGGAAGTTCACGCCCACGAGCGATGGCTATTACACGGTCGGTGAAGGTGCTGTCTGGGACGTCTCGAACGTGTCCACCGCGGACGGCGCGGCGATCCACATGTGGCAGTCCTTCAGTGCGAACAACCAGCAGTGGCGCGCGGAACAGGTGGGTACCGACACCTACCGGTTCGTCAGCCGCCACAGCGGCAAGTGCCTGGACGTGCCTGGCGCGACCGCGAACGACGTCCAGCTGGTCCAGTACACCTGCAACGGGACCAACGCGCAGCTCTTCCGGCTCACCTCCGGCAATCCGAACCCCGGCCAGCCGGACTTCGGCCCGAACGTCCTGGTCTTCGACCCGTCGATGCCCGCGAGCACCATTCAGGCGCGGCTCGACGAGGTCTTCCGGCAGCAGGAAGAGGGGCAGTACGACGCCCGCCGGTACGCCATCATGTTCAAGCCCGGCAACTACAACGTCGACGTCAACATCGGCTTCTTCACCCAGGTCCTCGGCCTGGGCCTGCTGCCGGACGGCGTGACGATCAACGGCCAGGTGCACGTCGAGGCCGACTGGTTCCAGGGCAACGCGACGCACAACTTCTGGCGTGGCGCGGAGAACCTCGCGGTGCGCCCGCCGAGCGGCACCAACACGTGGGCCGTCTCGCAGGCCTCCGCGATGCGCCGCACCAAGGTCTACGGCAACATGCAGCTCGACGACGGCGGCTGGTCCAGCGGCGGCTTCCTCGCCGACTCCGTGGTGACGGGCCAGGTCCGCTCCGGTTCGCAGCAGCAGTGGCTGTCGCGCAACACCGAGTGGGGCTCGTGGACCGGCGAGAACTGGAACATGGTCTTCGTCGGTGCGCGCAACGCCCCGCAGACCTCGTTCCCGGAACCGCCGTACACGAACGTCGCGCAGACGCCCGTGATCCGGGAGAAGCCGTTCCTCAACGTCGACGGCTCCGGCAGCTACAACGTGTTCGTCCCCGCGCTGCGCAGCAACACCAGCGGCACCACGTGGGCGACCGGGCAGCAGCAGGGCACCAACATCCCGCTGTCGCAGTTCTTCATCGCCAAGCCGGGCACCTCGGCCGCGACGATGAACCAGCAGCTCGCCGCCGGCAAGCACCTGCTGCTCACGCCGGGCGTCCACCAGGTCGGCGAGCCGATCCGGGTCACCCGCCCGGACACCGTGGTCATGGGCCTCGGACTCGCGACCGTCATGCCCACCAACGGGAACATGGCGATCGACGTGGCCGATGTGGACGGTGTGAAGATCGCCGGCCTGCTGATCGACGCGGCCCCGGCCAACTCCCCGCTGCTGATGCAGATCGGCGCGCCCGGCAGCACCGCGCGCCACCAGGCCAACCCGACCTCGGTGCACGACCTGTACGTGCGCATCGGCGGCTCGGCCATCGGCAGGGCCACCACGTCACTGGTGGTCAACAGCCACGACGTGATCGGCGACCACCTCTGGCTGTGGCGCGGCGACCACTCCTACGGCGTCGGCTGGGACGTGAACACGGCGGACACCGGGCTCATCGTCAACGGCAACAACGTGACGATGTACGGCCTGTTCGTCGAGCACTACCAGAAGTACCAAACCATCTGGAACGGCCAGGGCGGCCGGACGTACTTCTACCAGAACGAAATGCCTTACGAGGCACCGAACCAGGCGGCGTGGATGAACGGTTCCACACGCGGCTACGCGGCGTACAAGGTGGCCAACCACGTCACCTCGCACGAGGCGTGGGGCCTGGGCAGCTACATCTACATGCGCTACAACGCGAGCGTCACGGCCGACCGTGCGTTCGAGGTCCCGGACAACCCCGGGGTCAGGCTCCACAGCATGGTGACGGTGTCGTTGGGCGGCAACGGAACCATCCAGCGGATCGTCAACAACTCCGGCGGTACGGCAACAGCCGGGTCAACCGAGGCCTACCTGGCGCACTACCCGTGATCCTCCGCTGAGCGGAGCTCCACCACGCGTCCCCGTACTCCCGGTCCGCACGGCCGGAAGTGCGGGGACGCCTGTGTCACCTCAGCCGTTTCGGCTTGTTGATCTTCATCTCGTCCATGTCGGTGACCTTGGCCTTGAGCCCCTGGAAGTCGACGCCCAGCTCGTCGAGCGCCGTGGACGCGCGCCGCAGTCCCGCCTCGTCCGGCTTCTCCGCCGCTGTGAGGATCACCCGGTAGCTGAAGAAGTCGAGCTTCTCGTCGAACGTCAGCGCGCCCTCCTCGGTGAAGCCGCCGCTGCGCAGGAAGTCGAAGCCCTGGAGCTGCTCCCGCAGGTGTGCGCGCTGGTCTTCGGTGAGGTCGGCGAAGCGGCCGCGGACGAGGACTCGGTAGGTGTGTTCAGCCACGAGGGAACATCGTGCAGGAACGCCCCGCGCTCTGGCCAACGATTTCCGCGGTGGGGAAGAATCGCGGTTCATGAACGCAAAGGACCTGGTCACGCGCATCCGGACGGAGCTGCATCCCGGTGAGCACGACAACCTCGTGGTCAAGCTGATCGAGACCGGCGAAGCGCCGCGCGCTGTGATCGCGACGTTCGCCGCCGAGGAGAACCACATCGTCTCGTCGGACTGGCGAACATTCCTCGCACTGGCGGCGAAGGCGGAGGAACCCGACGCGCGGGCGTTCTTCACGCTTCTGGCAGGCGGCGAGGAGCTGGTGCTGCCGATGCTGGAGCCGCTGGCGCGCGCGGCCGGCATGCCGGCCAAGGACTTCCACGCCTACGAACCCTTCCCCGGCTGCCAGGCCTACCCCGCCTACCAGGCGTGGATGGCGGTCAACGGCGAGCCGACGGACGTGATCCTGGCGATCCTCGCGAACTTCACCGCGTGGGGCGGCTACTGCGCGCGGATGGCGAAGGGCCTGCGCGAACACTACGGCTTCGACGACGAGGCCTGCGCGTTCGTCGACTTCTTCGCAACCCCCGCACCCCAGCTGGAGGAGCGGGCGGTCGCGGCGATCCAGGCGGCGCTCGACGCGGGCTGGCAGCCTGGGCACGCGTGGCGCTACGGCCGGCTGCTGCAGGCCTACGAGCTGCAGTTCTGGTCGACGCTGGCGTGACGACCGGGCGTGGTTCCCGTTGCCGTGCCGCGGCAACGGGAACCACGCCTCACACCTCGTCCGGGACGTGCACCCATCCTTTGCACTCCTCCCCCGCCACCTCGACCCTGGGCAACGGCACGAACACCCAGTCGTCGACCCCGTCGTACCCGTGCCTGATGACCGAGCGGTGGATCTGGTCAGACACCACCAGCACCAGCGGCGCCGTGGTCTGCTCGAGCGCCGACGCCGTGAGCAGACCGGTCGCGATGTCGATGTCCTCCCCGAACCACCCGAGGTCGTCGCACGTGACGTCACCGGGGTGGATCACGAGCCTGAGCCGCAGCGGGTAGTACTGCCCGGCGTTGCGCTCGTCGAGGAGCGCCTTCATCTTCGGCACGAGCCTGGTCAGCAACCAGGTCTTCGGAATCCTGTCCGTCGGGTGGACCAGCACGATCAGCCAGTCGCCGCGGTCGACGTACCGGTCCCGCAGGTCAGCGGTCACCCCGCTGTCCACCAGGGCCTGCTCGACGAGCGCGATCATGGCCGCGCGCAGCCGCCCCTTCACCGAGTTGCCGCAGGCCTGCGACGGCGCCATGCCTACAGCGAGGATCGTGCGCTGACACGGTTGTATCGAGGGGGTACTCATGGCTCCCCGCCTCCTGACCTTCGAAGCGTGCGGAGGTTCGGGCACTGGTGATGGTCACCCGGTAGAGCGATGTACTTCAGTTAACTTCAGTTGATCTAGGGTTTATGTCTATAGTTGAGAGTAGGGCTCAACTGAAGTCCGAGCAATAGCTTGGAAGATTGCCACATACACACCATCGGGTTACTGAACCCGGCTGTAATGGTGGCCTGACACCCGGCGATGAACCAGTGTTGCCAGCTCCTTGCACTGAAGTTCAGCTGAAGGACGTGATGGCGTGACCTCCGCGGAACCGGCACTCCAGCTCGCGCGGCGACTCCGGTCGCTGCGCACCAGGGGCTGGCCTGGTAAGCCCATCACCCAGGAGCAGCTGGCGGAGGCGTTCAAGGTCAGCGTCCCCCTGATCTCGTCGTGGGAGCACAAGCGGAACCCGGTGGTGCCTCCAGAGCAGCGACTGGAGGCCTACGCCACCTTCTTCGCCACGAGCCGATCGGTCGAGAGGCAGCCGTACCGGGTGCTGGCCTCCCTGAGCGACGAGGAACAGGCGGCCAGGGAGGCTCTGCTCGCCGAACTGATCGTGCTGCGCACCCGTGCGCTGGGCGAGTCACCTGCCGAGAACGTGCCACCCGACGCGGACAACCTGTGGCGGCTGCCTCCCCACGAAGACATCACCATCGTGTGTTCCAAGCTGCCCGAACGCCTGCGCACACAGCTCCCCGGGGCAGGTCCGGAAGACCCCGACTACGTCGAGCTCTACCAGTACTCGGACCTGGACTCCCTGTTCGAACTGCACGGCCACATCCGTGCGATGAACCCGACCAACACCGTGCGCGTACGTCCAGGAGCAGGGATTCTCACGGCCGACGAGAGCTCCAGCCACCTGGTGCTGCTGGGTGGTGTCGACTGGAACCAGATCACCGCCGAACTCCTGCACCGCATCGACCTGCCGATACGCCAGCAACAGCGTCCCGACGACACGGACGTGAGCGGGTTCGAGGTCGACGACGACGTGGAGGTCAAGACGTTCCTGCCGAAGTTGCGCAAGGTCGGCAACAGCCAGGTGCTCGAGGAGGACGTCGCGCTCTTCTACCGGTCGCGCAACCCCTTCAACCAGAAGCGCACCGTCACCATGTGCAACGGCGCCTTCTCCCGCGGAGTGCTCGGAGCTGTCCGTGCGCTGACCGACGCCCGGTTCCGCGACCGCAACACCGCCCACGCCCGGAGCCGGTTCGCCGGCCTGGACTCGTTCAGCATCCTCAGCCGGGTGCCCGTCCTGCAGGGCACGGTGATCACGCCGGACTGGACCAGCGACGACCACCTCCTGCACGAATGGTCAGCGTGATCCTGTGAAGAACGCCACCAGGGTCCGCTCCGAACACCACCACGGTTCACACCGCGGTCTGCTCGTCGCGCCGAGACCCACGCCTCCCGCACAGGTGCAGGCGATCATCGTGCCCACCATCCGCCCACCGCGCGCCGTACAGCACGCGATCGACCTGGCAGCGGCGCTCGGCTGCGTCCTGGTGGCTTTGTGCAGCACGAATGACACGTCCACCGTCGGAGTGGTGCGACGGGCGGCGGCGGCGGGCGTGGAGGCGCTGGCGATCGACGTGGACGATCTCCCACCGAGACTCCTGCCCGAGTTCGAGACGTGTGCCCGGCTGAAGGGCACCAGGTTCGAACCGCGGAGCGATCTCAGCCTGAAGCGCAACCTCGGGCTCTTGCTGGCGCGAGTGGCGAAGTGGGAACGGATCGTCTTCCTGGACGACGACATCGAGATTCCCGACCCGTCCGACCTCGGCAAGGCGGCAGCGCTCACCGACGACCACGCCGGAGTCGGCTTGAAGATCGAGGGGTACCCCGACAACTCGGTCGTCTGCCACGCCTACCGCGAGGCGGGCGGCGCACAGGACATGTTCGTCGGCGGCGGCGCGATGGCGGTGCACGCCGGTACGACGTCCTCGTTCTTCCCCGACATCTACAACGAGGACTGGTTCTTCCTGCTCGGCGACCGGAAGCTGCGCAGGACCACGGTCATCGGCACTGCCGTCCAGAAGCCGTACGACCCGTTCAACGTCGAAGAGCGGGCCAGGGCGGAGGAGTTCGGCGATGTTCTCGCGGAAGGGCTCTTCTGGCTGCTGGACGAGGGCAGGCCGTTGCAGCACGCGGACGCCCGCTACTGGAGCCAGTACCTGGTGAAGCGGAAGAAGTTCATCCTCGAGACGATGGAACTGACGAAGAGCACCGAGATGCTTCCCGACCGCAAGGCCAAGAAGCTCCGCTCGCTGACAGCGGCTCTGGGCCGTTCCCGGTTCATCCAGCCGAAGTGGTGCGAGGAGTACGTGGACGCCTGGCGGAAGGACCGGTCGGCCTGGCAGAAGCACCTCGACCACCACCAGCAGCACGCGCCACGCGAGAGCGACCTCGGCAAGGTGATCGCCCACCTGGGCCTCACGCACATCACCACGTACTTCTAACGGCCGAGCGCCTTCACCATCACGTCGCAGATCTCCACGTCGCGGTGCCCGTTCTCGTCGGCTGGCGAGTAGCACTCGACCGGCGAGTAGCCCCAGTCCTGGTAGCCCAGTCGAAGGTAGAGCTTGGCCGCGGCGGTGTTGTTCACCTCGACGGCCAGTGCCACCTCGCCGTGCCCGCGGTCGGCCAGCAGCCGCTCGGCCTCGCCGATCAGGCTGGTCCCGACGCCCTGCCTGCGGTGGTCGCGGTGGATCTCCAGGTGGGTGACCAGCGGCGTTCCCGGCAGGTGTGCGCGGATCTCGGGCTCCTCGGCCTCCTCCAGCCAGAGGTAGACGTTGCCGATCACCAGATCGTCGAGCCACGCCGTGAGCAGCACTCCCCTGCCTTCCGACTGCCGGTCGAGGCGGTCGGCGAAGTAGCGGTCCTGCCCGAGCCGTTCGGCCAGCGAACCGAGGTCTTCGGGTCGCGCCGGCCTGATGGTCAAGTCGCCCATGTCATCCGTCTACCACATTTCCGAACCGAATCAGTTGTTCCACCGCCCCGAGATGCTGTCCACAATGGACTTGCGGACTGGACGTGCGAAGTCGACGGTTCATTGACAAAAACCGGACACGTCAGGGGGAATCGCGTTCCAGCAGGTAGCTTGCCTGCAGGAGTGCACCTGTCAGGACAGGATCAAGGTGACGATCGAAGCGACCGACATCGTTGTCGTGCTGACGGCCTTGGAGAGCGAGTACGCCGCGGTCAGGGACCACCTCGAAGGCCCCGCCGTGCGTCGCCACGCCACCGGCACGCGGTTCGAGGTCGGCCGGATCCGCGGTGGCACCGGGCGGGTGGCGCTGGCGAACGCGGGGGCGGGCAACCAGCCGGCGGCGGTGCTGGCCGAGCGGGCGATCGCGGAGTTCCGGCCGCGAGCGGTGTTCTTCGCCGGGATCGCGGGAGCGTTGCACGACGACCTGGATCTGGGGGCCGTGGTCGTGGCCACGAAGGTCTACGGGTACCACGGCGGGTTCGAGGGTGAGAACGGCTTCGGGGCGCGGCCGCAGGCGTGGGAGGCCGACCACGAGCTGGAGCAGATCGCGCGCTCGGTCAGCCGGGACGGGCGGTGGCGGTTGCCGACCGCGCCCAGGGTGCACTTCCGGCCGATCGCGGCCGGTGCGGTCGTGCTGAACTCGCGAATCACGCCGTCGGCGCAGGTCCTGCGGGAGCACTACTCGGACGCGGCCGCCGTCGAGCTGGAGAGCGCGGGCACGGCGAAGGCGGCGCACCTGAACCGGGCGCCGTTCCTGGCGGTGCGCGGCATCAGCGACAAGGCAGACGGGCGCAAGCACGAGACCGACCGCGCCGGGTGGCAGTCGGTCGCGGCCGGCAACGCGGCGGCGTTCACGATCGCCGTCGCCACCGAGCTGTTCGCCTCGGCGCCCCCGAGCACCACCACGCTGACGTTGCGCCGGCCGGTGGAGCTCGCCTGGCGCACCGATCTCACCGGCACGAGCTCGGCGGTCGAGCGTTGCGCCGTCGAAGTGCACCTCGTGCCGATGGACGAGTACGGGCGGTTGGAGACACACGCGCTGGAACGGCTGCAGGAGCTGTTCGGCACGCACGGTCGCAGGCACGCGTTCTTCACCGACACCGACCGGCTGACCTCGGACCGCACGGAGCACGCCGCGTGGGTGCGGTCGGCGCCCAACCCCGACGGTCACCGCGGGCTCGCCGTGCACCGCACCGGTCAGCGCTGCGCGTGGTCGCCGTTGCGGTACAACGCCCACGGGTCCGTGCTCGACCGCACCGCGCTGGGCGCGCAGGTCGAACGGTCGGTGCGGCTGCTCGCCGAGCTGTCCGGCCTCCCGGCGCCGGCCGAGGTCGTCGTCGCCGCCGGGCTGGAACCGGCCGCCGGGCTGACCGAGCACGGGACGGGCGGGGTCTGCACGGCGGCGCGGATCAGGGTGCTGTCGGGCGACGCGGTGCCGTTCCACACGCTGCTGACCCGTCCGCAGGAGGCGGCGGACGAGATCACGAGCCGGCTGCACCTGGCGTTCCGGCAGGACTGCTGAGGTGGTTCCGCCGCCGGGGGACGACGGCGGAACCACCGGCGGCGGCTACCTGGGCAGGTAGGCCCGGTGCTGCTTGGAGAACTCGTAGTTGTTGAACTTGTCCCAGTTGATCGACCACGTCATGAGGCCGCGCAGGTTCGGGTACACGCCCTTCGGCTTGTAGCTGCCGCACCCGGTGCCCTTGGTGAGGCAGTTCAAAGCGGTGTGGACGTCCGCGACGGAGGTGAACCCGTTGCCCGCGTTGACCGAGGCGGGCAGGCCGATCGCGACCTGTTCCTGGCGCAGCGGTGCGAAGAACTTGGTCGAGTCACCGCGCACCGGGAACCCGGCGAGCACCATGTCCGCCATCGAGATGTGGAAGTCGGGGCCGCCCATGAAGTGGTACTGGTTGTCCAGGCCCATGATCGGGCCCGAGTTGTAGTGCTGGACGTGCAGCAGCGTCAGGTCGTTGCGCATCGCCTCGATCACCGGCAGGTAGGCGCCGGTGCGGGAGTCGCCGCCGCCCGCGCCGCCGTAGAACTGGTAGCCGACCTGCACGAAGAACGTCTCCGGTGCCATCGTGAGCACGAAGTTGGCTCCGTAGCGGGACTTCAGCGACTTCAGCGCGGAGATCAGGTTGACGATCACCGGCGTGGTCGGGTTCTTGAAGTCGACGTCACCGGCGTTCAGCGACAGCGAGTGGCCCTCGAAGTCGACGTCGAGGCCGTTCAGGCCGAACTTGTCGATGATCGCCGACGCCGAGCGCACGAACGCGTCGCGGGCCGCGGTCGTCTCCAGGCGCACCTGACCGTTCTGGCCGCCGATGGAGATCAGGACCTTCTTGCCCTTCTGCTGCTGGGCCTTGATCCCCGCGATGAACTCGGCCTCGGACTCGACGTTCGGGCACTCCGCGACCGGGCACTGGGCGAACCGGAGCTCGCCGCTGGTGGCGCTGGTCGACTCGGCGAACGACAGGTTGATCACGTCCCACTCGTCCGGCACGTCACGCATCCGGATGTAGCCGGAGCCGTTGGCGAAGCTCGCGTGCAGGTAACCGACGAGGACCTTGCGCGGCAGCGAACCCGTGGGAGGCGGACCGGTCGTGGTCGTCGTCGTAGTAGTGGTCGTGGTGGTCGTCGTAGTGGTGGTGGTCGTGGTCGGCGAGGTGCCGCCGCCCGTGCACGCCGCACCGTTGATGGTGCAGTTCTGCGGGTCCGCGGTGCCGCTCACGTTGAAGCCGAACGTGACGCTCGCGCCGGGGGCCACCGAGCCGTTGTACTCGCGGTTGACGAACGTGTGGTGGTTGCCGCTCTTGGTGAGCAACGAGTCCCAGTACGCGCCGACGCTCGTGCCCGCCGGGTAGTCGAACTCGACCTTCCAGGAGCTGATGGCCGCGCTGGTCTCGTTCTTGACCGTGACCGTCGCGGTGTAGCCGGTGGCCCAGGACTGCTTGGCGAACGTCGCCGTGACTCCGGCGGCGCTGGCAGGGGCGAGGCTCACGATCACGGTGCCGAGCACCAGTGCCGCCACCGCGGCTATTCGAGCGAACAACGTCATGGCTGCTCCATCCCTCACGCGTGGCGGCCGGCAGGGGGTCCACCCCGAATTGGACTAGACCATCTATCGGAAAATCAAGGTCGTAGACTCACCGGTCGTGCCCCACGCCCGTGCTTCCGACGGAACAGCCCTCTTCTACTCGGTCGAGGGGTCGGGGCCGCCGCTGCTGCTGATCGCGGGCCAGTCGAACTCGTCGCGGTGGTGGCGCCAGGTGCTGCCGGACTTCACGTCCGCCTTCACCACGATCACCATGGACAACCGCGGGACCGGTTCCAGCGACAAGCCGGACCTGCCGTACAGCACGCGGCTCTTCGCCTCGGACTGCGTGGCCGTGCTCGACGACGCGGGCATCGCGGAGGCGTTCGTCTACGGCACCTCGATGGGCGGCCGGATCGCGCAGTGGATCGCCGCGTCACACCCGGACCGCGTCGCGAAGCTGGTGCTCGGCTGCACCTCCCCCGGCGGCCCGCACGCCGTCGAACGCAGCCCCGAGGTGCGCAAGTCGCTGGCACAGGTCGACCAGATGAAGGCGCGCAAAGCACTCGTCGACCTGATGTACACGCCGGCGTACCGGGGCCCGTTCAACACGCTCGGCGACCCTGAGATGCCGCCCTACGCGCGCAAGCTGCACCTTTTGGCGAGCGGCGAGCACGACGCGTGGGACGCCTTGCCGTCCATCAAGTGCCCGACTCTCGTGGTGCACGGCACCGACGACATCTTCAACCCGACCGCGAACGCCCCGCTCATCACCGAACGGATCCCCGACGCGCGCATGGAGCTCATCGAAGGCGCACGGCACGGTTACTTCGAGGAGTTCCGCTCGGTCGCCTCACCGCTGGTGGTGGACTTCCTCAGCTCGTGACCCAGCGCAGGCCGCGCATCAACGCGTGCCCGGCGAGCTTCACGCCGGTCGCTTCGGAGATCGGCAGGTAGGGCAGCCGCAACGGGATGCGCGCCCAGACCGGCAGGGTGGCCACGGCGGTGGCGCTCAGGACCGCGTACGGGCCCTTCGCGACGAACGGCAGCGGCGCCTTGAGCAGCAGGAACCGGGCGGCCTCCCGAGCTTCTTGCGTGCCTTTCAGCTCCGGCCGGTACGCGTTGATCCGGTCGTCGAGCTCCTGGACGGTCTCCGGCGGGTCCTGGAGGCCCATGGCCCGCGCGATCACCGCCATGTCGGCCACATAGCCGTCGTAGTCGTCGAGCGGCTTCTCGCCGTACCGCCGGTGGCAGCGCAGGAAGCTGTCCACCTCGGCCACGTGCACCCACTGCAGCAGGTGCGGGTCGTCGGCCCGATAGGCGCGCCCGTCCGATGCGGTGCCGTGGATGTACGAGTGGATGTGCGCCAGCTTGTCGATCGCCTTGTGCGCATCGGCCTTCGTGCCGTACGTGGTCACGCCCACGAACAGGCTCGTACGCTGCAAACGGCCCCACGGGTCCGTGCGGTAGTCGGAGTGCTGCGCCACCGCGGCCATCGCCAGCGGGTGCAACGACTGCAGCAGCAGCGCCCGCAGACCGCCGATGAACATGGCGTGGTCGGCGTGCACGTGCCGGATCGGGCGGTCGTCGGCGAACATGCGCGGGCCGGGCGCGTTGTGGATGCTCTGTGCCTGTTCCTCGCGATCAGGACCCACGACCATCTCGAACAGGCCGTTGCTCAGCTGCCGCCGCAGTGCTTCCAGCATCCCTCCATCATGCGCGGTGGCAGCTGAGAACAGCACCCCGTGTGCTCAGGAAGGCAGCCGCAGCCACCGGTCGGGGCTGGTGAAGGCGCGGTGGTCGGTCGGCTTGAGGCCGACGAAGGCGCAGCAGTAAGCCACCGGCTCGTCCTCGTAGAGGGCAGCCAGCACGTCGTCGGGCTCGTCGTCGTCGACGCCACCGCCGGGGTGCAGGTCCCAGGCCTCGGTCACGCCGTCGCGGTGGACGCCGCCCTGGTTGCCGCTCTTCGGGTTCGCGTACATGCCGTACGCGACGGTGCCCTCGGACAGGCGGTTGAGCAGGGTGTTGTCCGCGGCGGCGAAGCCCCACGGCTGCAGCACCACGCACCCGCCGGGCACCGTGCTCACCCCGACGGTGCTTTCGGCCTCCGCGCTGAACGGGTCGATCTCGCCCCACAGCCGCAACTCGTCCGCTGTCACGTCGATCGGTCGCGCGCCGAGCCGGCGGACCACCTCCTCCGCGTCGAGCCCCGCGACGCAGCCCAGGCTGTACCCGTCGCCCGCGGGCAGCCCGGCGAGTGCCGTCACGAGCCGATCGCGCTCCCGCACCGCTTCGTCATCCCCCATGAACCCCATCATGCGTGCCAGTAGTCCCGGTCGGGAAGCAGCAGCCACCGGTCCGGCTCGGTGAACGCCTTGCTGTCGGTCGGCCGCAGCCCCGCGTAGGCGCAGCAGCAAGCCACGGCCTGGCGTGCGTACAGGTGGATGAGCAGCACGTCAGCGGTGCTGTTGGCGGCGTTGGGCGGCCCGCCGGGGTGCAGGTCCCAGTCCACGACCGCGCCGTCGCGGTCGATGCGGCCCTGGTTCCCGCTCTTGGGGTTCGCGTACATGCTGTACACGACCGTGCCGACGGACAGCTTGCCGGCGACGACCGGCGTGGAGGCGTTGAAGTACCAGGGCTGCATGACCACGCAGCCGCCCGGCACGTCCGTGATCCCGACGGCGAGCTCGTTGTCGTCGCCGAACGGTTCCTCCCACCAGTCGTCGAGGTCGTCGGGCAGCTCGTCGGCGGGCACCGCGGAGGCGTCCAGCCTGCGCACGGCCTCGTCCGCGTCGATGCCGCCGACGCAGGCGATGCTGAAGCCGTCGACATCGGGATTCCGCCCGAGTGCCGCGACGAGCCGGTCCCGTTCGGCGACGGCCGCCCGTTCCTCCGCCGTCAGCACCTCGTCGGTGGGGAGGGGGTGCTCGGTGGTCAGGCTCAGGCGGGCAGGCGACCAGCCGGACATCATCTGCCGGGCCGGGTCGGCGCCCGCGGCCAGCAGCAGCTCGACGGTGTCGAAGTTGCGCCCGTTGACCGCCTGCCACAACGCCGTGCGGTCGTCGAAGACCGCGTCCACGTCGTCGACCTGGTCGAGCAGGCCCGCCACCTCTCGAGCCGTCCCGAACCCCGCCGCGAAGTGCAGCCGCCGCAACTCGTCCCCCATGAGGACGGCACCCTACCGAGGTGGAGTGCCGTCCCCGCAAGGGGATCAGCCGATCGCGACCTGGTCCAGGTCGGGTGCGCCGGCGTTGTCGTTGCCGAACCTGATCGTGTTGGCACCGGCGTTGAGCGTCACCGGGATCTCGGTGACGTACGGGGTGTTGTTGCCGAGCCCGTCGACCTCCACCTCGACCGGCGGGCCACCGTTCACCGTCACGAAGTACGAGCGCGGCCCGTTGACCGTGAACCGGACGAACAACCGGTAGCTGCCGGCGGCGGGGACGACCACGTTCGGGAACGTCACGGCGGCGTCCGGGCTGCCGCCGATGTTGCGCACCTTCTCCCCTCCCGAGCACGCGCCGCAGTTGCTCAACCCGGTGCTGCCGAACGTGTTCGCCGAGTCCTCCGCCTCCCGCACGAACAGCCGGTCCGCCGGCCGCGTGCGCACCGGCACCGCACCGGACACCCCGCGATCGGCACCGAGCAGCCGGAACGACGCCCCGACCGGCAGGCTGACCGTGCCGACGTCCTGACCTGCCGGTGAGGTCGCGGTCCAGGTGCCCTCCAGCAGGCCCGCGAGGCGCATCGACGGCGCGGTGGCGGGGTTGCCGGTCAGCGTCCACCCGGCGGGCACGGTGGGCACCAGCGACACGTCGTCGACCTGGTCGTCGGCGTCGAGGCGGAGGCGGGCGGTGATCTTCACGGACTGCTGACCGGGCCCGGCCCATTGCACGCCATGGGGTTGCACGGTCAGCGTCGTCTTCGGCGTGTAGCTCGCCGGCGGCAGGCCGCCGACCGAGACGCGGTCCAGGCCGAGGCGGCCCGTGCCGAACACCTTGATCGTGTTGCGGCCGGCGGTCAGCGGCACGGCGAGCGAGGTCGGCGCAGGCACGTCGGCGCGGTCCTCCGGCACGGTCGCGGACAGCGGTGCGGCGCCGTTGACGGAGACCGAGACGCTGGTCGCCGTAGCGGCCGTCAGGTCCAGCTGCAGCCGGTAATTGCCTGCTGTGGCAACGGAAACATCGCGGAAGGTCACGGCGTTGCTCTCACCGCCGCCGAGCCCGGTCACCTGACGGCCGCCGGAACAGGCAGCGCAGGACTCGCCGCGGGCAGCACCGGACCGCGCCGCGTGCTCGGCTTCCAGCGCGCCGGCGCGGAGTCCGCGCGGGTAGCTGTGGCCGACGCGGATCTCGTCGATCTTCAGCTCCTTGAAGTGGACGGGCGCCTGCGGACCGCTCCAGGTGCCCAGCACGGTCAGCTTGAGGAACCTCGCCTCCTGCCTGCCGATGTCGATGAACCGCGTGCCGCGCGCGGACGGCAACGCGCCGGTGCGCACGTGCCACCAGGTGCGGCCGTCGTCGGACGCGGTCACCTGGTAGTCCTTGATCCGCGCCGAGTCCTCCGGCCGGCCGAACGAGACCCGCGCGTGGGTCGGCGACGACTCGCGCTGGCTGACCGCGAGGAACGCGGCCTGCCTGCGCCGCCCCAGGTCGAGCGAGACGGAGACGGGCTGCGCGGCGCTCGCATCCCAGTAGGTCTCGTGACTGCCGTCGGTGAGGTTCACCGCCGGGAAACCCGCCTTCGACGACGTCGCCGAGGCACGGACACCGGTGTAGAAGCCTTGCTGCCCGGCGGTTTCCACGGCGAACACGGTGTCGTACTCGTCCCAACTCGTAATGCCCTCAATCGTCAGGTGCCCGCCGGACTGCGAGAACCGCATCTGCTCGCCGGTGCGCAGGTCTTTCACGCCTGTGACGCGGTACCCGTTGTCCCGCAACCGGACGAAGTCGGCGCGCGGCTTCGTCACCACGTGCACGTACTGCCTGCCGGTCTTCGGGTTGATGGTGATCACGCCGTGCGCGCCGTCGTTCCAAAAGCCCGGCTGCATCCCGCCGTACAGGTATCCGGCACCCTCGACGCCTTGGACGGACTCGCGGATCGGCGGCACCCAGCCCGCCATGAAGTTGTTGAACGCCTCCTGCTGCGCGGGCATCTTCCCGTTCACCATCGGCGTCTCCGCCATGAGCGACTTGATCGACGAACCCGCGTTCGCGACGTACCGCCCGGTGTTGAGCCGCGTGTCCACGGCGTGGCTGCCGCCGTCGTACCACCAGTCGCCGGTGTTGGGCAGCTTGTAGCAAGCCTCGGAGAGCCGCGGCATGGGCGTGAACGTCGCCGCCGGGTAGTCGTAGGACGGGAACATGCCGGTCTTCTGCTCGTTGGAGACCGTGTCCATGATCGGCGTGTCCTCGTTGTTGTTGGACAGCAACCAGTTCGGCCGCAACTGCCGGATCTGCTCGTAAAGCCTGTTGCGCTCCCAGTACTCGTTGTCGTTGTCGATCCAGAACCCGGCCAGGTCCTCGTATTTCTCCATGACCTCGAAGAACAGGTCGTAGCTGTACTTGCCGAAGCCCTCGCGCGTGGTGAGGTCGACCTGCTCGCCCCGGTGGTCGGAGTAGGCCTTCGAGTCGAGCATCTGCACCCCCTGCTCGCTGTGCCACTGCGGGTCGTCGGTCATGTAGAGGACGACCTCGACCCCCTTGGCCTTGCCCGCCTCGACGAGCTCACCGAGCAGGTCCCGCTGCGTGGCACAGCTGCCGGGAACCTTCGACGGCCACGGCCGCGCGTACCCGAGCCGGCTGTGGAACGTCGCCAGCACCACGTAGGAGGCACCGAGCTTGCGCGCCTCGTCGATCCAGTAGTCCGGCGTCCACCCGCCACCGGTGACGTCGCGTTCCCACTCGGCGCAGTCCAGGTGCTTCGGCGCGGTGAACATGCCCCAGTGCAAGAACAGACCGGCGGTCGACTGGCGCAACCACTCCTGCCTCGGGTGCCGCACCTCCTGCGCCGCGGCTGCCGAGACGGTCGTCTGCAGAAGCCCGGCGAGCAACGCGGCCACCACAGCCGCGCACAAACTCCGTAAGCCCATGACCCATCGCATCCTCGTCAGGGCGGCGGCGAGAGATCCGATGATTGCACCGTCATCGACGGCGGTCAAACCCGCCTTCGACTGACTTGGGCCGCACTCATCGGAGCGATCGAGCGATATCGCCCATCGATCGACATCGAGAGCCCTCGACTGTCCGGGTGAACACCCGCAGCTCGTGATCAGTACCCGCCCCGCCGGGAGACCAGACGTGATACCACAACGTTCGGAGGCAGACGATCAGCGTTGGCGGAGAGGGAGCACATGACCGACGCGGACTTGCCCGGCTTTTTCCACGACGCGGACGAGGCGTCCAGACGCGGCCAGCGGCAGACGTTGCTGCTCAGCAGGGTCCGCCTGATGAGCGCCGTCGTGGCCGCGATCGGCGGTGCCTTCAAGTGGAAGGTCGGCGGCGGCTACGACATCTGGGCCTTCGTGGCACTGGCCGGCTTCTTCGTGGCCCTGTTCGCCGAAATCCTGCTCTGGGCCACCCACCCCGAACAGAAGTGGAACGCGGGCCGCGCCGTCGCCGAGCAGATCAAGTCCCTGGTCTGGCGCTACGCCGTCATCGGCGACCCCTTCACCGGCCCCAACGCCAAGCACTCACTGCAACTCATGATCGCCGAGGTCGTCTCCGAACAGGGCAAGAAACTCCCGCTCGCCAGCACCAACCCAACCGGTGCCGAACGCCGCGAACAACTCCGCGCCCAACCCTTCCCCGCCCGCCGCACCGCCTACCGCGAGGGCCGCGTCCGCGACCAGCTCGAGTGGTACCGCCGCCGCGCCACGACCAACGAGTTCCGCGCCAACCTCTGGCGCATGCTGCTGATCGCCGGCGAGTTCGTGGCCATCCTCTTCGCCGGCGCCCGCGTCATGGGCGCCTGGGACGTCGACATGTCAGGCGTCATGGCAGCAGCGGTCGCAGGCGGAGCGGCCTGGCTGGGCCTGAAGCAACACGAAAACCTGTTCCTGGGGTACGCGGCAGCGGCCAGCGACCTGGCTCTGATCTACGAACGGCTAGCGGACGTCGAAGAACCCGAGTGGGCGGCCGCGGTGGCGGAGGCGGAGGGTGCGATCAGCAAGGAGCACAGCGCGTGGCTGGCTTCGAGGCCGAGCGCGACGTGAGCTGAGCCCACCGGGTCGCGCGGCGGGGCAGCGGGTGCGGCGCGGGCCTGCGGGCAGGCTGACGCAGGGGTCCCCTCGCGTTTTGGCTCCCCCGCGGCCCACGGTACTCAGGGGGTCTGACAGTTCAGGGACCTGCGCTGCGAAGGCTGGCGCTGCCGGGGCTGCTCTGCCGGAACCAAGCGCTGCCGAGCCGAGCGAAGTCGGGTCCGGGCCGAAGGCCCTTGCTTTGATCGAGCCGAAGGCGAGACGTGAAGCACCCCCGGATCGAGCCGAAGGCGAGACGAAAAGCCAACCCGCCCAAATCGAGCGGTCCCGCGGTGGATGGCTTCCCCGTCTAGCGCTCCGATCGTTTGCCGGGCCTGGGGAGTCATGTCAAGCGGGCACGCTTTTCGCCCGCTTGACATGACTCCCCAGGTCTGGCGCGCTCTGTGGTGCTGGACGGGGAAGCCATCCACCGCAACGCAACCAACAACGCAACGCGCAGCCGCTCTGAGCAACAGGCGTGCCATCTACCTGAGAGTGGCGGAGGTGGAGGGCTTCTTTGGGAGTGTCGGGGTCTGGGGCGGAGCCCCAGGAAACAGCCGCGCCCCAGCGCGGCCCCAGCACGCCCCCAAGGGCGGGCTCACCCCAGCGCCGCCACCACCCGCTCCACCATCGCCTTCTCCGCCCCGGCCACCGCCCCATCCGCCCCGGCCACCGACCGGCACATCTCCGTCACGGCAGCCCGGAAGATCGGCACATCCCGCGGCTCCCGCTCCTCAACGATCCGAACAGCCGCCCTCAACGCCCCCAGCACCCCGTCCTCCACATCGGACGCAGACCCCCGCGGCAACACCGGCGGCGCCGCGGAAACAACCGCACGCAGGTCGTCCGACAGCAGCGACATCGCCCGGATGCCCGCGTAGCTCTCCTCGTCGACGGCGCCGGGGTCGGCGGTGGAGACCAGGACCATGGCGCCGAAAACGGCCGTGCGGAGCGTTTCGCCCTCCGCCTCCGAGTAGACAGTCATAAGAGCAAGCCTATGCAACGATCTCGAGGTATGAGTGCGGGTCGGGTGCTCGGCGCCAACATCAGGGCGTTTCGCGAGCAGCGCGGGTTGTCGTTGTCGGAGCTCGCGCGGCGGTCGTCGATCGCGAAGGGCACGCTGTCGCAGCTGGAGAGCGGGGCGGGGAATCCGACGATCGAGACGGTGTTCAGTTTGTCGAACGCTTTGGACGTGCCCGTGTCGGAGCTGGTGACCGAGCGGACGGCGCCGGAGGTCATCCTGGTGAGGGCCAGGGACGTGGAGCAGCTCAGCAGCAACGCGGTGGACCTGCGGCTGATGCGCAGGATGGACATCGCGGACACCGTCATCGAGATCTACGACCAGCGGGTGCGGCCGGGCGCGACGCAGACCAGCGAAGGTCATCCCGGCAAGGAGCACGTGCTGGTCACCAGCGGGCGGCTGAAGGTGGGGCCGACCGAGCAGCCGTTCGAGCTCGGGCCCGGCGACTACGTGTGCTTCCCCGGCTCGGTGCCGCACCTGTACGAGACGGTCGGGGGTGAGGTCAGCTCGGTACTGGTGTTGGAGTATCCGAAGCACTAACGTTCATTGTATTGAACGGAGGTGGCGATGCACCCGGACGTCGTGGTCGTGGGAGCGGGCATCATCGGGGCCGCGTGTGCGCAGGCGTTGCACGTGCGCGGGCTCGACGTCCTCGTCGTCGACCGCCGTGGGCCGGCGTCGGGCACCAGCGCGGCCGGCGAGGGGAACGTGCTGGTCAGCGACAAGGAGCCGGGGCCGGAGCTGGAGCTCGCCAAGGCCAGCAGGCAGCTCTGGCCGGAGCTGGCGCTGGACGCCGAGTGGGAGGAGAAGGGCGGGCTGGTCGTCGCCACGACCGAACAGGCCGTCGAACCCCTCAGGCAGTTCGCCGCGAAGCAACGGGCAGCGGGCATCGACGCGTGCGAGATCACCCCGCAAGAAGCCCGCGAGCACGAGCCCCACCTCACCCCGGCCATCACCGCCGCAATCCACTACCTCGAAGACGCCCAGCTCAACCCGGTCAAGGCAACGAGGACCCTGCTGCGCGGCATCAAGGTCGTCACAGCCGAGACGTCCACGACGGACGGCCGATCGGTCACCACGGACCAGGGCGTCATCCACTGCGGCGCCGTCGTCAACGCCACCGGCCCGTGGGCGAGCCGCTTCGGCGTCAACGTGCTGCCGCGCCGGGGCGTCGTCATCGTCACCACCCCGCTCCCCGGCACCATCCGGCACAAGGTCTACGACGCGGACTACGTCGGCGCGGTCGCGAGCGGTAACGCCGACCTGCAGACCTCCGGCGTGGTCGAGTCGACGCAGGCGGGCACGGTCCTGATCGGGTCAAGCCGGCAGCGCAGGGGTTTCGACGACACGATCGAGACGAAGGTCCTCCAAGCCCTGGCAACAAGAGCGATCGCGCTGTTCCCCATGCTCGCGAACGTCCCCGTCATGCGCGCGTACGGCGGTTTCCGCCCGTACGCGCCGGACCACCTGCCGATCATCGGCGAAGATCCGCGCACGCCCGGCCTGTGGCACGCCACCGGCCACGAGGGCGCGGGCGTCGGGCTCGCCCCGGCCACCGGGCGCCTGCTCGCCGAGCTGCTCACCGGTGCCACCCCGCACGTCGATCCCCACCCGTTCCGCGTCGACCGGCCGGAGGTGATGGTGTGAAGGTCACGTTCAACGGCGTTGCCAAGGAGGTGGCGCACGTCGCGGAGTTGTTGCCGGGCAAGTACTTCTGCGGCATCGGCGTGTGCTTCGGCTGCGTCGCGGAGATCAACGGCACCCCCGAGGTCCGCGCCTGCCGCCACCAGCTCAAGGACGGCGACATCATCAGGACCACGCCATGAGAGTCGTAGTAGTGGGTGCCGGCCCCGCGGGCATGGCCGCCGCCAGGACCGCCGCCGACGCGGGCGCCGAGGTCACCATGGTCGACGCCGAACCCGAGGCGGGCGGCCAGTTCCTGCGCGGCAGGGCCAGGTTCGCGCACCCCGGCGTCACCCACCTCAAGAACACCGAGGCGTGGCTGGTCGAAGGCGGCACCGTCCACCTCAGGGGCCCGCGGCAGCTCCCGTTCGACGCGCTGGTCATCGCCACCGGCGCCTACGACCGCCCGCTCCCCTTCCCCGGCTGGGACGGCCCCGGCGTGATCACCGCGGGCGCCGCCCAGGCCCTCGCCAAACAGGGCGTCACGCTGGCCGAACGCGTGGTCGTGACCGGCACCGGCCCGTTCCTGCTCCCGGTCGCGACCGCGCTGCAGGACCTCGGCGCCACGCTCGTCGGCGTCTACGAGGCGAACTCGCCGCTGGCCTGGGCCCGGGAGACGAAGGCGGTCGCCGCGAACCTGCACAAGGTCACCGAGCTCGCCAAGTACCGGCGGGTCCTGCCACGCCTGGAGACCAGGACCGCGGTGATCGCCAAGCACGGCAGCCGCGTCACCGTCGCGAAGCTCGACAGCGCCTGGCGCCCGGTCAGCCACCGCACCGTGCAGGCCGACCTGGTCTGCGTCGGGTACGGCTTCCTGCCGCGCACCGACCTCGTGCCGCACGCCGCCAGGACCGGCGGGTTCTACGACGTCGACGAACGCCAGCAGACCTCGGTGCCGGGCGTTTACGCGGCGGGTGAGGTCACCGGCATCGGCGGTGCCGACCTGTCCGAGGCCGAGGGCGTCGTCGCCGGGGCCGCCGCGGCCGGGCGGGAACCACCGGCCGACGCGCTGAAGGCCGTGCGCGACGGCCTCCTCTTCGCCGCGGCACTGGCCAGGGCGCACGCCGTCAAACCCGGCTGGCGCACGTGGCTCACCCAGGACACCACGGTGTGCCGCTGCGAGAAGGTCAGCCTCGGTGATCTCGGCACCGCCACCACCATGCGCGAGCTCAAGCTCACCAGCCGGGTCGCGATGGGCCGGTGCCAGGGCCGCATCTGCGCCCGCAACGCCGCCGAGCTCACCGGCATCCCGTTCGACGCCCAGCGCCGCGTGATCGCGGTGCCGATCCCGCTCGGCGAACTCGCCGCGCTCCCCGAGGAGGACCAATGACCGAACGCCTCGACGGCGTCATCGTCGCGACCGCGCTGCCGTACCGGGAGGACTCCAGCGCGCCCGCGGGGCTCAGGCCCGACCTCGACAGGTTCGCCGAGCACTGCCGCTGGGTCGTCGAGTCCGGCTGTCGCGGTGTCGGCCCGAACGGCTCGCTCGGCGAGTACTCGTCGCTGACCGACCAGGAACGCCGTGAGGTCGCGCAGACCGCCATCGCCGCCGTGAAGGGGAAGGGCATCGCGGTCATCGGTGTGCACGGCGTCGGCGCCCACCAGGCCCGCCACTGGGCCGAGCTGGCCGCGGAGGACGGCGCGGACGGCGTGCTCTGCCTGCCGCCGACGATGTACCGGGCGAACCGCGGCGAGGTCGTGCACCACTTCCGCGAGGTCGCCAAGGCGGGCCTGCCGATCATGGTCTACAACAACCCGATCGACACCAAGGTCGACCTGACCCCCGACCTGATCGCGGAGCTGGGCCAGATCGAGCACGTCACCGCCGTGAAGGAGTTCTCCGGCGACGTCCGCCGCGTGCTGGAGATCCGCGCCGCCGCCCCGCACCTGACCGTCGTGGCCGGCGCCGACGACGTGGTGCTGGAAAGCCTGCTGATGGGCGCCGCCGGCTGGTTCGCCGGTTACCCCAACGTCTTCCCGGCCGAGTCCGCCGAGCTGTTCCAGCTCGCACTGGACGGCGAGCTCACCGAGGCCCGCTCGTTGTACGAACGCCTCGTGCCCGCCTTCCGCTGGGACTCGCGCACCGAGTTCGTGCAGGCCATCAAGTACTGCATGGACCTCGTCGGCCGGTACGGCGGCCCGTGCCGTCCCCCGCGCGGCCCGCTGTCCGACGCCCAGCGCACCCAGATCGAGGCCGACATGAAGCTGGCCACGTCATGAGGTTCGCCCGGTACTTCAGCGCGGTCGACTCGCACACCGAGGGCATGCCGACGCGGGTGATCACCGGCGGCGTCGGCGTGATCCCCGGCGAGACCATGGCTGACAAGCGCCTGAACTTCGTCAAGGACCACGACCACGTCCGGAAGCTGCTCGTCAACGAGCCACGCGGCCACGCGGCGATGAGCGGCGCGATCCTGCAGCCCCCGACCCGCCCGGACGCGGACTGGGGCGTGCTCTACATCGAGGTGTCCGGCTGCCTGCCGATGTGCGGCCACGGCACCATCGGCGTGGCCACCGTCCTGGTCGAGACCGGCATGGTCGAGGTGACCGAGCCGGTGACCACGGTCCGCCTGGACACCCCGGCCGGCCTGGTGCTCGCCGACTACGACACCCGCACCAAGCTCGTGACGATCCGCAACGTCCCGGCCTACGCCCACGAGCTCGACGCGACGGTCACCGTCCCCGGTCTCGGCGAGGTCCGCTACGACATGGCCTACGGCGGCAACTTCTACGCCATCCTGCCGCTCGCCGACCTCGGCATCCCCTTCGACCGCACGGAGAAGGACCGCGTCCTGGCCGCCGGTCTGTCCATCATGGACGAGATCAACCGGGTGCGGCGCCCGGTGCACCCGCTCGACCCGGCCATCAGCGGCTGCAAGCACGTCCAGTTCACCGCACCCGGCCTGGACGGCGCCGACTCGCGCAACGCCATGGCCATCCACCCCGGCTGGTTCGACCGCTCGCCGTGCGGCACCGGGACGTGCGCGCGGATGGCCCAGCTGCACGCGCGGGGTGAGCTGGGGATCGGGGTGGAGTTCGTGAACGAGTCGTTCATCGGGACGCGGTTCATCGGGACGCTGCTGGAGGAGGTCCCGCTCGGTGACCGGACGGCCGTGGTGCCCACCGTGGCCGGCCGGGCGTGGATCACGGGGATGGGCCAGTACCTGCTCGACCCGACGGATCCGTTCCCGGAGGGGTTCTCGCTGTAGTCGATAAGCTCACCGGGGTGAGTGCCACACCGAGTCTCGAAGCACTGCTGCGCATCGGACCGTTCCACGCCGCCCTGCGGGCGGCCATCCGCCGGCGTGGCCTCACCCTGGAACGCCTGCGCACCCGCCTCGCCCAGCAGGACGTGGCCGTCGCCCTGTCCACGCTCAGCGACTGGCAGCAGGGCCGGGTCAAGCCGGTGTCACCGAAGTCCCTCAGGGCCGTGGCGGTGCTGGAGCAGCTGCTCGACGTGCCGGCCCGCTCGTTGCTGGGCCTGCTGGAGCAGACCGGGCCGAGCGGGTGGCCGGAGGTGGTGCCCGGCATGATGCCCGGCTTCGACGCCAACGACCTGGAGATCGTCGCGCGGCACGACCGGGTGTTCGTCGACGCCGAGCGCCACGCGTCCAGGGCCCTGGTGAAGATGGTGGTGCGGGCGCACACGGACGGGGTCGACCGGTACAACGCGCACTACTGGGGTGACGACGAGGTGCGGGTGACGCACGAGCCCCTGCGCAACTGCCGGGTCGGGCAGACCGTGCTGGAGGACCGGACGACGGTCGAGGAGCTGTTGTTCGACCGGCCGTTGCGGCTGGGCGAGACGCACGTGTTCGAGTACCTGATCCACGACCCGACGCGGGTCGACAGCTTCGAGTACGCGCACGGGGTGCGGTGCTTCCTCGCGCAGAGCCTGATCGAGGTGCACTTCGACGAGGCCGCGCTGCCCGTCGACCCGCACGTCTACCTGCAGGACTGGGAGGAGACCGAGCCGCACCGGACCATCGACCTGACGCTCGACGGCACCAACTCGGTGCACCACTTCGAGTCCAACGTCTCGGTCAACTGGGTCGGCATCCGCTGGAGCTGGGAGTAGCCGCCGCACGTCCACGCCCCGTTCGACCTCGGAGGAGTCGGCCGGATCGCGGTGCTCGCTGACCCGTTCGGAGCGCGCTTCGGTGTCATGCGAAGCGAGATGTCCCAAAGGCTCCCCAAAACGAAAAACGCCAGTTAGCGTGCGCTGGTGCAGTTGCCGTGGAGAGCCGCCCCCAGGGCAGCGCTGTCGAGTCCGCTCACCCTGCTGGTGAGCATCGTGACGACGTTGCTGCTGGGTTTCGTGGTGGCCGCGGCGGTGCTGCACTCCAGTGCGGCCGGCAGCGCCGCGTTGGCCTACCAGCAGGGCCGCATCTGTCCACAGTCGATGCACCCCTCGCTCGACGGCGACCGGCTGCCGCTCGACACGGCCATCCGCACCGCCACGGCGAACGGCGGTCTGGGGGCCGTCTACACCAACATCGGGCGGCCCGACTTCACCGGGCTCGCCACCTACGGGCGGTTCGGGTACCGGCCGGGTGCGACCGAGCACCTGAAGGTGCTGCAGGGCGGCGGCACCGGGTTGTGGGTGCCGCGGACGATCGCGACGGCGGCCAAGGTCAAGGTCGGCGACCAGCTCGTCGGCTCGTCGTTGAAGGTCACCGCCATCTACGCCGACCTCGCGCACCCGGTGGCCGGCTGGTGGTGCTCGGAGGCCAAGACCGTGGTGCCCAACGCGCTGGCCGGTGACGGCACCAGCACGTCGGTGATCTGGGTGCACCAGGCGTCCGACCTGACGTTGCTGCCGGAGGACTTCACCGCCGGCGCGTCGGTGTCGATCCGGTTCCCGGTTGAGCCGGTCGAGACCATCGCCGAGGCGGAAGCGCTGCGGGACAACGGGAACGCGCTGCTGGCGAAGCTCGGGCTACCGCTGACGAAGACCGACTCGATCTCCGCCGCGATCACGGCGTCGAGCACCTCGCGCGACAACGTCGGGTCGGCGTTGCTGCCGCTGGTGGTGGTGAGCGTGCTGGTCGGGCTCGCCGGGGTCGGCACGGTGACCGTGCAGTGGGCCCAGCGCAGGCATTCCGAGCTGCGGCTGCTGTGGGTGCGCGGGGCGGGCCCGCTGGCGCTGGGGGTGCGCGGGGTGCTGGAGCTCGGGCTGCCGCTGGTGCTCGGCGGGGTGCTGGGCTGGTGGCCGCGCGGGTGCTGCTGCCGTTGTACGGGCCGGGCACGTCGCTCGCGCCCGGCACGCTGTGGGTGGCGTCGGCCGCGGTGCTGGCCGTGGTGGTGCTGGGCCTCGCGGTGACCGTGCTGACGGCGGCCTGGAGGACGCACCGGACGTTCCAGGGGCGGGCGCGGCGGTGGCGGCTCGCGGTGCTGCCGTGGGAGCTGGCGGTCGGCGGGCTCGCGGTGCTGGCGTGGGTGCGGCTCGCGCAGAACGGGCTGGGCACCCGGCCCAAGGTCGGTGAGCTGCCGAGGATCGACGCGGCGGCGCTGACGTTCCCGCTGCTGGTGGTGCTGGCGGCGGCGTTGCTCGCGACGCGGGTGCTGCGCTGGTCGCTCGTCTGGTCGCACCGCGTGCAGTTCTGGCAGGTGCCGGCGGCGCAGCTGGCGTTGCGGCGGCTCGCGGCGGCGGCCGGGCCGGTCACCGGGTGGTGCTGGTGGGCGTGCTGGCGGTCGGCACGGTCGCGGTCGGCAGCTCGGTCGCGGGCGCCCAGCAGTCGGCGCTGGACTCGAAGTCCGGTGTGTACGTCGGCGCGAACAGCACGGCGCAGGTGTCGCAGGACGTCGCCACGGGCAAGGTGGCGCTGCCGGAAGCGTTGCGCGGCAACACGACCGTCGTCGGGGTGAGCTCCGGCGCGCTGGTGGTGGAGCCGGCGACGTTCACCGACGCGGCGATCGTGGCGGACCCGGCACGGGTGCGGACGGTGCTGGCCGGGCTGGGCAAGACCGGTGCGGTCGCCTCCGCGGTGCGGATCGGGCGCTCGGCGAACCAGGAGATGCAGATCCCCGGGCTGCCGCTGCTGAAGCCGACCGAGCAACTGCCGTCGTTCCCGAAGCTCGGCACGCGCGGATACGTGGTCACCAAGGATTCGGTGCCCGCGCTGGAGCAGGTCGGGTCGTGGCACCTGTGGTCGTCGCTGCCGCTGGGCGCGCTGACCGCGGAGCTGCAGAAGGCGGGCATCCACCACACGAACGTCGTCGACCGGGCGAAGGTGCTCGACGGACTGCCGTTCCTGACCGTGCAGTGGACGTTCGGGTTCGTGGCGGCGATCGGCGTCGTGCTGGCCGTGGTGGCGGCGGTGGCGCTGTTGCTCGCGATCGAGGTGCGGCGGCGGCAGAACGCGGTGTCGGGCGCGCTGTCCACGCGGATGGGCCTGAAGCCCGCGGTGCTGTGGTCGAGCCACCTGCTGGAGGTGGGCGCGGTCGCGTTGTGCGCGGTGGCGATCGGTGCGGTGGCGTCGTTCGTGAGCGCCGGTGCCGCGGTGCCGAGGCTGGACCCGGCGCCGTGGCTGAACCCGGCGCCGATGTTGCCGAACCTGGTGCCGTTGCTGGGTTTGATGGTGTTGTGCGGTGGTGTGGTGGTCGCGGCGGCGGCGTGGCTCGCGGTGCGCGGCGTGCGCAACGCGCGGATGGGAGAGCTGCTCAGGTGATTCGCGCCAGTGGTGTCGGGGTGTCCTACGGGGCGGTGCGGGCGGTCGCGGACATGTCGCTCGGCATCGCGGCCGGGCTCACCGTGCTGTCCGGGCCGTCGGGGTCGGGCAAGTCGACGTTGCTGCGGGTGCTGTCACTGGTCGAACGGCCGTCCGCGGGTGAGGTCTACGTGCGTGACCGGCCGACGTCCGGGTTGTCGTGGAAGGAGCTGCGGTCCTTGCGGCGCAAGGAGATCGCGGTGGTGTTCCAGAACCCGGCGGACAACCTGATCGGCCACCTGACGGTCGGTGAGAACCTGCGGGCGGCGGGGGCGACGGACCTGTCGTTGCTGGAGCAGCTGGGGCTGGGCGACTCGGCGACGTGGCGGATCGGGGCGTTGTCCGGCGGGCAGCAGCAACGGCTGGCGTTCGGGTGCGCGTTGGCGCGCGGGGCTTCCGTCGTGGTGGCGGACGAACCGACGTCGCAGCTGGACGTGCGCTCGGCGGACCTGGTGCTGGAGACGCTGAGGACGTTGCCGGTACCGGCGGTGGTCGCGTCGCACGACCCGCGGCTGGTCGAGCTGGCGGACCTGTGCGTGCCGCTGGTGGCGTCGTGATCAGCGCGGCCGGGGTGCGGCGGTCGTTCGGCGGCGTCGAGGTGCTGCGCGGGGTGGACCTCGTGGTGGCACCCGGTGAGTTCGTGACGCTGAGCGGGCCGTCCGGGTCGGGCAAGACGGCGTTGCTGTCGATCCTGTGCGGCTTCGACTTCCCCGACGCGGGGGCGGTGGAGCCGGGGCCGGCGGCGTGGTCGGCGTGCGCGGTGCTGCCGCAGTCGCTGGGGCTCGCGACGGAGCTGACGCTGGAGGAGAACGTCGCGCTGCCGTTGCGGTTGCGGGGACTGGCGACGGACCCGGTGGCACGGGTGCTGGCGGAGCTGGGGATCGGGGACCTGGGCGGGCGGTACCCGGCGCAGGTGTCGTTCGGGCAGCAGCAACGGGCGGCGCTGGCGCGTGCGGTGGTGGCGCGGCCGTCGGCGTTGCTGGCCGACGAGCCCACGGCCCACCTGGACGCGGCGAGCGCGGAGGCGGCGATCGGGGTGCTGCGCAGGGTCGCCGACGACGGCGCCGCGGTGCTGATCGCCACGCACCACGACGCCGTGCACGCCGCCGCCGACCGGGTGCTGGAGCTGGCCGGCGGGCGGATCAGCTCGGGGCTGCGCCGGACGACGACCTGAGGCCCAGGTCCGCCGACCGCCCGATCAGCCTTGGCTCGCCGACCGCCGGACCAGCCCTGGCTCGACGGTCACCCGACCAGCCCTGGCTCGCCGACCGCCCGATCGGCCCCGGCTCACCGGCGGCCAGGTCAGCTCTGGCTCGCGGCGAACAGCGACCTGAGGTTCTGCGTCACCTCCGGCGGGATCGAGTCGTAGGCGTGCGGCGGCTGCGGGTCGTACTCGATGCCGACCTGCACGGTCTGCGCGACCGCCGTGCCGAACTCCCGTTCCACCAGCTGCAACGCCATGTCGATGCCCGCCGACACCCCCGCGCCGGTCACGACCTTGCCGTCGAACACGACCCGGTCGGTGCACGCCTCGACCCCGCGCACCGTCAGGTCCTCGCGCGCGGCCCAGTGCGTGGTCGCCTTCGTGACCACCCCGGCCTCGGCGAGCAACGTCGAGCCCGTGCACACCGACGTCGTCCACTTCGTCGTCGGGTGCACCTCCCGCAGCCACGCGACCAGCTCGGCCGACTCGCGCAGCACCTCCCTCCAGTGCCCGGAGCCCGGCACCACGACGACGTCCGCCGACTTGAGCGTGTCGAACGTGTCGGTCGGCACGACGGTCAGGCCGTTGTCCGAGCGCACCGGGTCGAGCGTCCTCGCGACGAACCGCGGTGACACCACCGGCACGCAGCCGAGCACCTCGAAGGGCCCGACCAGGTCGAGCGCGGTCATGTTCGGGTAGAGCACGTAGGCGACGTCCATCAGGCAACCCCAGTCGTCCGGAAACGGGCGCGGTAACTGCCCGGCGACACGCCGAGCACGCGCAGGAAGGCCCGCCGCAGCGTCTCCGCCGAGCCGAAACCGCTCTGCCGCGCCACCAGGTCCAGCCCGTCACCGGTGCTGGCGAGGCGGTCGGCGGCGGCCTCGACGCGGGCGCGTTCGACGTACTGCGCGGGCGAGATGCCGACGTTGCGCGAGAAGACGCGGGCGAAGTGGCGGACGCTCATCATCGCCCTGCGCGCCATCACCGGCACGGTCCACTCGCGGGTCGGGTCGGCGTGGATCGCGTCCAGCAACGCCCTCAGCGCGTCGTCGGACACCGGTGGCGTGCGGGTGTGCACGCTGAACTGCGACTGGCCGCCGGAGCGCTGCAGGAAGACGACCAGGTACTGCGCGATCCGGCGGGCCAGCGCCGGCCCGTGGTCCTGCTCGACCATGGCGAGCGACAGGTCGATGCCCGCGGTCACGCCCGCCGAGGTGGCCACCTGGCCGTCGCACACGAAGATCGCGTCCGGTTCGACGTCGACCCCGCGTGCCTCCAGCTCGCCGGTGAACGCCCAGTGCGTCGTGGCCTTCTTCCCGGTGAGCAGCCCGGCCCCCGCCAGGACCACCGCGCCCGTGCACACCCCCGCGACCCGCCGCGACTTCAGCGCGAGCCGGCGCAGGTTCGTCGTGAGCACCGGGTCGGTCGCGGCCTCGTCATACCCCCAGCCGCCCACCACGAGCAGCGTGTCGATGGGCCGGTCGAGCGTGCGCAGGTCCGCTCCTGCCTCGATCCGCACCCCCGCCGTGGCGGTGAACGGTTCTCCCCCGAGCGTGGCCACGGTGACGCGGTAGCGCTGGTCTCCGTGGTTCGCTGCTTGGAACACCTCTATCGGTCCCGCCAGGTCCAGCAACGCCGTGCGGTCGTAACCGACCACGACTATTTCCCTCAGATTCCCCACACCTCCACTTTCCTCATCCCTCCCCATGGCGGCAACGCCATTACCCCCTCTCATTCGGCCACCGCCGGAGTGCACGCGGGGAGCTTTCGTACTCTTCTGGCGCACGAAAGGGGCCCCGCGTGCGGCGGAGGGCCGGCGGGGGCGGGTCGGTAGGCTGGTGCGCGATGCGCAGAGTTCTCCCGCTGATGGCGATCGTGGTGCTGACGATCTTGCTGGTCGTGAGCGACCACCCGTTCCCACCGCCGTCCGACCCCGACCGCGAGTCCAGGACCGCGGTGGTCGCGCTCGGCGACAGCACCCTGTCGGGTGAGGGCGCCGGGTCCTACGAGCCGGGCACGAACGGCGAGGACGGCGGCACGTGGTGCCACCGCTCCAGCGAGGCGTCGATCATGAAGGCCCGCGTCGAGGCCGACGAGCGCTTCAACCTGGCGTGCTCCGGCGCGAACTCGGACAAGCTGCGCAACGAGCAGCTGCCGCAGCTGCGCAGGATCGCCGGGTCACACCGGGTCGTGGCTCTCGTGGTCGCGATCGGGGCGAACGACGACCCGAAGTTCGCGGACATCCTCAACACCTGCGTGCAGGCGTGGGGTGCCCGCAACGACTGCACGTCGAAGGTCGCGCCGGAGTGGACGAAGCGGGTCACCAGGATGGTGCCCAAGGTGGAGAACACGCTGAACGCCATCCGCCAGACCATGCGCGACTCGGGTTACCTCGACTCGTCCTACCAGCTCGTCCTGCAGTCCTACGCGGCGCCGGTCGCGCCGGACATGCCGAGGTCGCTGCAGAACCTCTCCGGCTGCCCGCTGCGCACGAGTGACCTGCGGTGGGTCGTCGACGAGGGCGTGCCGGAGCTGTCGAACGGGCTGCGCGCGGCGGCCGGGAAGGCCGGCGCCCGGTTCCTCGACCTGGCGCGGGCCGGTGAGGGGCACGAGGCGTGCGTCGGCGGGTCGTCGCCGGACGACGAGTGGTTCACCCGGCTCACGCTGGACTGGGCCGGGCTCAAGGACGACCGGCGGTCGGCGCACGCGTTGCAGGAGTCGTTCCACCCCAACGCCCGCGGGCACCAGCAGTTCGCGAACTGCCTGAGCGAGTTCCTGGCCGTGGACAAGGGCGACGGGGCGTGCGTGCCGCGGCTGGACGGCACGCTCGGGCTCACCACCGAAAACTGACCTCGCGCGGCCAGCCGGGGTCGCCGGTGTGCGCGAACCTCGCCCACGCCCGTGCGATGTCACCGCGGAACATGGCGGGAACGTCGGCGCCGTGGTGTGCGGGCGTGCGCGCGTAGACCGAGCGGTAGGCGTTGGCCGCGTCGGCGAAGCGCATCGTGGGGCGCTGGAACAGTTCCTCGTCCTCATCGGCCGTGTGGCACACCAGCAGGTCCACGTCGTACGGACCTTCCAGCGGGCTGCGCGGCACGGTGCCGCCGTCGATGATCGGCTGGTACAGCACGACGTCCGCCGGCTTCTCCCGCTGGATCCGCGCGGCTTCCTCCGGCGTGAAGAACCGGCCGGCGAGGCTGTGCGCGATCGCCTTGTGGAACAGGCCTTTCGCCGCGGGCATGACCATCAGGCTCGCCACGGCCTGCGCGCCGGACGACTGCCCGGCGACCGTGACGTTGCCGGGATCGCCGCCGTACGCCGCGATGTTGCGCTGGATCCAGCGCAGCGCCGAGACGACGTCGAGCAACCCGCGGTTGTGCGGAAAGCCTTCCACCGCGCCATATCCGTCCTCGGCGAGGCGGTAGTCGCAGCTGACGAACACGACGCCCAGCTCGGCCAGGACGTCACCGGCGTACTCGGGTTGAGCGGCGGAGCCGACGGTGTTGGCGCCGCCGTGGACCCACAGCAGCACCGGTGCTGCACTGTCCGATGTGGACCAGACGTTGAGCGTGTGCCGGTCGCCGAACTCACCGGCCGGCTCGCCGTCGCAGTCCACCGGTGGACTCAGGCGCAGCGGGCCGACCGCCGGTTCGGCGTACCGGACTCCCAGGAACGCGGTCAGGCCTGCACCGCGATCGGCACCGACGGCAGCACCCGCAGGTTCGCCGCCGCCCGCTCCAGCTGCGACAGCACGCTCGGCCGCGTGTTCGCGATCTCCTGCTCGGCCGCGGGTCCCGCCATCTCCTGCAGCAGCACCTGCATCGGGTGGTCACCCTCGGCCTCGGCGACCGCGAGCACCCGGAACCCGGTGCCGGGCGGGAAGACGACGCGTTCCTCGGTGGCGACGGCGACCCGGTCGGCGACCTCGACGCGGCGGCCGCTGACCGACCACAGCAGGTACTCGACCGCGCCCTCGACGCGCTGGGCGGGGTTCGCGACGGCGTCCAGCAGGCCGTGCTCGACCAGGACGTCACCGCTGCGGTAGCGGCGCGGCCCGGTCGGTCCGCTGACGCCCCAGACCGTCGCCACGCCGTTGTGCACCGGCAGCCGGTTCAGGCCGGAGACGATGCACGCGACGTAGGGCCGCAACCGGCCGAGACGCCCCATGCGGAGCGTGTCGACGACCATCTCCTCGTCCTGCGACACACACGCGAGCAGGGCCGTCAGGTCGGTGACCATCGCCTCGAACGCCGCCGGGTCCTCCTCGGCGTCCGGCCGTTGCGCCAGCAGCCGGCACACGGTCGCCGCGTGCACGCCGTAGCGCTCGCCCAGAGCACGGCGCACGGCGTCCCGTTCGACGTCGGAGCTGCTGTGGTCGGGCGCCACGGTCTCGCGTTCACCGGTGTTCTGGGCCGGGAGCTCCCAGGAGGCCAGTGGCTGGGCGGGCAGCGGGCCGTCGACGCGGAACCGCACGGCGGCGGCGTCCGGGTCCGACGACGGGTACGCGGCCTCCTCGGACTCGGCCAGCGCGTGTGAGGTCACGGTCGCCATCGCGGGACCGGCCTCGGCGGTGACGGCTCCGAACGCCGGTCTGGCAGGGGGTTCGGACTCGGTCACCGCGCCGAACGCCGGACGGGCCGGCGCGTCGGTGTCGACCGGGATGCCCGCGAAGGTCGCCCGCGGCTCGGACTCGTACGAGGACCGGGCGGGCGTCTCGGTGCCGACCGGGATGCCCGCGAACGTGGCCCGCGGCTCGGGGTCGTAGACCGGCCGCTGCTCGTACTCGCCCGACACGCCGCCGCCGAAGGTGGGCCGTGCCGGTCGGTCCGGCTCGATGCTCGCGTAGGCCGGCCGGTCGGGCTCGACCGGCGTCACCGCGGCGAAGAACCCGGTGCCGTTGTCCGTCGAGTCCCGCTGCGACAACGCGTGCGAGGCCGCACCCAGTGCCGCCGCGATGTTCGTCCCCGGCCCTGAGCTCGACGCAGCCGCGCTCGCGGGCGCCGCCTCGGCTCCCGCGGTCACACCGAACGTCGCGGTCGTCTCCGCGGCGTGCACGGGAGCGGCGTGCTGCGGCGCGGGCGGCGGAGGCGGCGACACCGTGGCGTCGCAGAAGACCAGCCGCAGCAGCTTGCGCACCTCGGGCTCAAGGCGCTCAACGAGAGCAGCGCCGTGCACCGCGACCGCACCGGGCGTCGTGCGCCCAGGAGTTCCCACGGTCAGCCGCGCCCACTCCGGGTCGACGGCCTGGGACCGGACCTCGGAGGCGTTGTACGGCTCGTCGGCCTCACGCACCCACAGGCCGGACGGCACGACCTCCAGCACCACGCCCTCGCCCAGCGCGAACACGCCCGGAGAGACCTCGCTCAGCCCCTGCACGGGTGCGCGGTAGCCGGACACGACCGGCACGCTCTCGTGCGGGACGCACTGCACCTCGGTCACGAACGGCCGCCACGTCTGCTGCCCGCGCGGGTCGACCGCGATGACCGCGGGGCCGCCGCCCCTCAGGTTGCCCACGGGCAGGCCGGTGAACATGGCGATCGGCTCGCCCAGCTCGTCGGCCACCTGCTGGCCCAGCGCCGAGTCGACGCCATAGGGCACCAGCCGCACGCGGGACCGGGCGGCCTGCGGCAGCGCGGTGAGCAGCCGGCAGACCTCCTCGGTGGGGATGCCCGACTGGCCGGGACCGCCGACGACCACGGTCAGCACGTTGTCGCGGCACGGCAGCGCCACGATCGGCCGGGAGTCCTGCGCGGCCGGGTCGAACGGCGGCTGCTGCGCGCGCAGCCACAGGCCGGACGGGATGGGTTCGGAGATGCCGATCTCTCCGGTGGGCCACGGCGAGTTCGGGTCCATCGCCTCCCACTGCGGCACCGGGAAGCGGCGGCCGAACGGCATCGGCGAGGCGTTCGGCTGGAACCGCACCCAGCTGCCGTAGCCCTGGGTGCCGACCACGAACGCCGCTCCCGGCACCGTGGTCAGCACGCCGTCCGGCGCCACGACCTCGGCCTGCAGCTGCTCGGCGAGCCACTGCGCGGGCGCGGTGGGGCGCATGGTGCCCGCGTGCGAGACCGCGAGCCGGATCGGCCCGCGACCGCTGAGCGCGGTCACGACGTGCGGCCAGAACGTGGACTGGTCACCGCCCGGGAAGTCGACGACGACCACGGTGCGGCCGCGGTCGGCCGGCAGGGTGCGCGCGAGACCGGTCGCGCCCTGGCCGGGCCCCTCCGGTGCGGAGACGACGAGCGTGGCACCGACGAAGTTCGCCGCGTACGGCGTCCGCTGGGGCACCGGCTCCGGCTCGTAGTCGTAGGACGGGGCCTCGTACGACGGTGTCTCGTACGACGGCGCTTCGTAGCCCTGGACCGAGGCCTGCTCGACCGGCGGCAGCGCCTGTTCCTGGGCCTGTGCGTGCATCGGCTGCACCTGTTGCGTCTGTTGGTCGCCGCGGGCGGCGGCACGTCGGCCCATCAAGCGCCTGATCACCTCCGTGCCATCCCGTTCACTCGCCCTTTCGGTGTAACCGGGCAACGGTCGTGCACGCTATCAAGACGCGCGATCACGCTGTCACCCAGTCGGGTTATTTGGTCTCATCCGATCGATACCCACACTGCCGTCGCCCGGCCGCACACACCGTGCGGACCGATGATCGCCGACGCGGAGTACGCCTTGCGCCCCTCCCGGCCAAGTTCCCACGCCAGCAGCACGTGGTCCACATCGAGGGCCACCGGTTGCTCCACCTGGGCGACAAAGGTGCCCAACACGAACGCGGGACCACCATCGGGCGCCACCGGCTGGGCCGACGGGCAGTCCAGCGCCGCCCAGACGACCTCCGGCAGGACGCTGCCGCCGTCGTGGGGCAGCACGGCGGTGGGGCGCCAGACGCCGGCCCACTCCCACGCCCCGCCAGCGGCCCGAGCAGCGCCGATGCCGTCCTCACGACCGGGACCGCACCCGAAGCACGTCGGGAAGGGGTGCCGGTCGCGCCACGGCACCTCCGCGGACGCCGCGCGGGCCTCGTCGATGCTCGGCGCGGCCGGGACCTCCAGGTCGAGCTCCGCGGGCTCCGCCGAGGCGATCACCACGTCACCGTCGAGCAGCTCACCGCCGCTGACCTGCATCTCCCGGTCGAGCGGCACCGGCTTGCGGAGCCGGACGCGCACCGGACCGGTGCCCACGTGCGCGGCCAGCCGGCCGGAGACGTACCCGCCGTTGCCCATCCCCGGCGGGCCGTTGAACCTGCTCTCGATCTTCACCGTGGTCACGTCCGGGTTCACTTCTGGTCGCCCTCCAGGTAGACCCACTGGCCGTTCTCCCGCGCGAACCGGCTGCGCTCGTGCACGACACCGCCCACGTAGTGCGCCCGGAACTCCACGACGCCCTCGGTCTGGAGCAGCCCGCCGTTCTCGGTGTCCAGGATCTCGAGCTTCAGCCAGCGGTCGTTGTCCGCCGTTCCCGCGCTCTCCGGCCGGTACCGCGAGTGCCACGTGCGCAGCAGGTAGTCCTCATCGGACACCGCGAAAGCGCTGTACCGGGAACGCATCAGCTGCTCCGCCGTGGCCGCCGTGCGGGCACCGGAGTGGAGCGCACCGCAACAGTCCACATAGGACTGACCGGTGCCGCAGGGACACAGTTTGGTGGTCACGTCCACATTGTGCCTGGTGAACCCGTTAGAACCGATGTCGCACCGCATACGTACCCCCTGTCAGGACTGACTCGCGGGAGGCATAGGAGGCCGCACGTGACCGTCGAGAGCAGGGTGGACCTGGTTCCGCTGCGCACGTGGTTCGGGCTGCGCTGGCGCGGCTACGACCGCGACGAGGTGGACGACTACGTCGCCGAGCTGGAGTCCGAGCTGCGCCTGGTCACCGCTGACCGGGACGCCTCAGAGGCCCGCGCCGACGCCCTGGCCAGCAGGTTGATGTCGGTGCAGGAGGAGAACGACGCGCTGCGGGACGGCCTGCACCGCATCTGCCTGACCCCGATCGACCCCAAGGGGCTCCCCGAACGGCTCGCGCGCATGGTCGCGCTGGCCGAGGAGGAACGCCGCGAGGTCATCAGGGACGCGCAGCTCAAGGCGTTGATGATCGTCGGAGAGGCCGAGGCGCGCGCCCGTGCCCTCGACGAGGGAGCGGCGGCCAAGCGGGAGGAGGTCCGCGAGGACTTCCGGCTCGCCATGTCCGCCCGCCGCGCCGAGGCCATGCGCGCGCTGGCGGAACTGCGCAACGTGGCGCTGGACGAGGCCGAACGGATCATCGCCGAGGCGAAGGTGCGACGCGCCGGAATCGAGCAGGACACATGACGTGACCGTGCGCCCGGCAGCGGTGGCCGAAGGCGTCATCCGTTCCTGCCACCGGCTGAAACCGCCGTCTCAAAAGGTCTCCGCACCGGTTTCCCCTCTACGTTCTCCGATTGGTCCCAACCAATCGGAGAACGAGGGGAAGTCATGCGTGTCACCGCCCTGCTGATGACACTGATCACCGCTCTGCTGTCCGGCACCGGAACCGCGGCCGCGGTCACCGGCAAGGCCACCTACTACAACGACAGGGGCTACGGCGCCTGCGGCACGCAGATCGACGCGAGCACGCAGCTGCTGGTCGCCGTCCCGAAGGGCCTGTGGACGACGCCGAACCCGAACAACGACCCGCTGTGCACCAAGCAGGTGCGGGTCACCTACAACGGCAGGACCATCACGGTGCCCGTCAAGGACAAGTGCTTCGGCTGCGACAACACGCACATCGACCTCAGCGAGCCGGCGTTCCGGCAGCTCGGCGACCCGAACGCCGGTGTGCTCCAGCCGGTGACCTGGCAGATCGTCTGACCTGCGCGTCCTAGTCCTCGTCGTGGAAGTCCGGCACGGTGGTCTCGCCCGTCTGCCAGTCGTGCCGGATGACCGCGTACCCGACCGAGTCGAGCCTGCGGCCGTCACCGTCCGGCCACGCCCGGCGGTAGTGGGCCTCCTTGACGTACCCGCACTGCTTCAGCACGCGGCGCATCGCCAGGTTGTCCTGCCTGGTCGTGGCCTCGATCCGCTCGACGTGCGGGTGCTCGCCGAAGACCTCGTCGGTGAGCCAGCGGACCGCCGCCCGGCCCAGGCCGCGGCCGCGGTGCCGTTCGCTGACCCGCAGGTCGAACATCGGCGTCTCGTCCTGCAGGTCGAACAGCCGGACGATCCCGGCCCGCTCCCCCGCCACCTCGATCCAGTACGTCTCGTCGTAGTAGCCGGCCTTGACCCGTTCGAGCACGTCAGCCCGTTCCACCGCGGTGTGCACGTGGAACGGCCACGGCTCGCCGGCGAGGAAGTCGGCCAACGCCTCGCCCTCGCCGGCTTCGACCCTGCGGAACAACTAGTCCCTCTCGATCAGGTGGCCCACCACGTCCGGGCCGGGGTGCAGGTGCCCGGACCCGTCGCGGCGCGGGTCGATCTCGGGCAGCTCGACCGGCGAACCCTTGTCGTCCGCCCCGGCCGGGCGGGAGCCGATCCACGCCACCACCAGGTGCGTCTCGCCCTTGAGGAACCGCTGCGACCGCACCCCGCCCGTCGCCCGCCCCTTGGCCGGGTACTCGGAGAACGGGGTGACCTTGACGCTCTGCCCGCTGGACGTGACCACCATCGGCTCGCCGTGCTTGTCGTCGTTCGTCTTGATGGCGCCGAAGAACACCACGTGCGCGTCACCGCTGAGGTTGATGCCCGCCATGCCGCCGCCCTTGAGCCCCTGCGGCCGAACCAGCTTCGCGTCGTAGCGCAGCAACGACGAGTCCGAGCTGACGAACGCGAGCGTCTCCGTGCCGTCGTCCAGCCAGGTCGCGCCGACGACCTCGTCGCCGTCCTTGAGGGTGATGACCTCGAACTCGTCCGACCGCACCGGCCACTCCGGCGAGCAGATCTTGACCGTGCCGAGCTTCGTGCCGAGCGCGATGCCCGGCGAGTCCTTCGGGTCGAGCGGCGCGATGCCGACGACCTTCTCGCCCTTCTCCAACGGCACCAGCTCGCTCGCCGCCATGCCACCGCGCAGCGACACCGTGCCGCTCTGCTCCGGCAGCACCGGCAACGGCAGCACGTCGGTCTTGAACGCCCGGCCCAGGTTCGTGACCAGCACGACCTGCCCGCGCGCCGTCGAGTGCACCAGCGCCGACACCGCGTCGTGCTTCACCCGGCCCGCGCGCCGCTTGCCCTCCGAGGCCTCCTCCGACTCCGCCGCGGTCCGCGCGACGAGCCCGGTGGCGCTCAGGATCACCTGGCACGGGTCGTCGGCGACCTCCAGCGGCCCGGCCGGCTTCGACGCCGCCAGCACCTCCTTGAGGTCACCGTCGATCAGGCTCGTCCTGCGTTCGCCGCCGAGCTCCTTGGTCACCGCGGCCAGCTCGGCCGACACGAGCTTCTTGAGAACGCCCTCGTCCTCCAGGATCGTGGTCAGCTCGGCGATCTCCTCGGTGAGCTTGTCCTGCTCACCCTCCAGCTCGATCTTGTCGTACTTGGTGAGGCGGCGCAGCGGCGTGTCGAGGATGTAGGACGCCTGGATCTCCGACAGCCTGAACTGCTTCATCAGGCCGTCCTTCGCGGCAGCGGCGTTGTCGCTGCCCCGGATCAGCCTGATGACCTTGTCGATGTCGAGCAGCGCCTTCAGCAGACCCTCGACCAGGTGCAACCGCTCCTCGCGCTTGCGCCGGCGGAACTTCGTGCGGCGCGTGACGACGTCGTAGCGGTGCCGCAGGAAGACCTCCAGCAGCTCCTTGAGCCCGAGCGTCCGCGGCTGCCCGTCGACCAGCACCAGGTTGTTGATGCCGAACGACTGCTCCATCGGCGTCAGCCGGTACAGGTCCGCCAGCAACGCCTGCGGGTTCACGCCGACCTTGCACTCGATGACCAGCCGGATGCCGTTCTCCCGGTCGGTGAGGTCCTTGACGTCCGCGATGCCGGTCAGCCGCTTGGACTTGTTCACCTCGTCGGTGATCTTCTCGACGATCCGCTCCGCACCCACGCCGTACGGCAGCTCGGTCACCGTGATGGCCTGCCGCCCCCGCGACCCCTCCAGCGGCCCGATCTCGACCTTGGCACGCATCCTGACCACACCGCGCCCGGTCTCGTAGGCCTTCCTGACCTCGTCGAGCCCCAGCAGCAGGCCACCCGTCGGCAGGTCGGGCCCCGGCACGAACTCCATGAGCTTGTCGAGGTCGGCGTTCGGGTGCGTGATCAGCCACCGCGCCGCACCGACGACCTCGCGCAGGTTGTGCGGGATCATGTTCGTCGCCATGCCGACCGCGATCCCGGACGTGCCGTTGACCAGCAGGTTCGGGAACGCCGCCGGCAGCACGCTCGGCTCTTCCAGCGACCCGTCGTAGTTCGGCCGGAAGTCGACGGTCTCCTCGTTGAGCTCGCCGACCAGCTGCATCGCGACCGGCGACATGCGGCACTCGGTGTATCGGGACGCCGCCGGTCCATCGTCCGGGGAACCAAAATTTCCGTGCCCGTCGATCAACGGCTCGTTGAGGCTGAAGTCCTGCGCAAGCCGCACCAACGCGTCGTAGATCGCCGTGTCACCGTGCGGGTGGTACCGGCCCATGGTGTCACCGACGACGCGCGACGACTTCACGTACGGAGTGTTCGGCCTCTGCCCGTTCTGGTTCATCGAGTAGAGGATCCGGCGGTGCACCGGCTTCAGACCGTCCCGCGCGTCCGGCAACGCCCGCGAGTGGATGACCGAGTACGCGTACTCCAGGTACGAGTCCTCGATCTCCGTCTTCAGCGAGTTGTCGAGCACCTGGGCGCCGGCCCGGTCGAACGCGGCGGGGTCGACCTTGGTCGTGGTTCCCTTGCGGCGTGCCATGACTGAGTTACTCCGTCTGTCTTGTGAACGCTTAGAGGTCGATGGCCGACTGGTCGACCCGCGCGGCCGACTCCACGAGCCAGTTGCGCCGGGGCTCGACCTTCTCGCCCATCAGCAGTTCGAGCGCGATCTCGGCCGCCTCGACGTCGTCCATCGTGATCCGGCGGACACTGCGGGTGGCCGGGTTCATCGTGGTCTCCCACAGCTCGTCCGCGTCCATCTCGCCCAGACCCTTGAACCGCGGCACCGGCGTCACGACCTGCTTGCCGGCCTTCTCCAGCTGCGCGACCTTCTGCTCCATCTGCCGCTGGGTGAAGGTGAAGTGCGTCTCGGGGTTGCGGCCGCGGGTCATCACCTTGTGCAACGGGGGCATGGCGGCGTACAGGCGGCCGTCCTCGATCACCGGGCGCATGTACTTGGCGAACAACGTGATCAGCAACGTCCGGATGTGGCTGCCGTCGACGTCCGCGTCCGCCATCAGGATCACGCGGCCGTAGCGCATCTGCGAGATGTCGAAGGTGCGGCCGGTGCCGGCGCCGAGGACCTGGACGATGGAGGCGATCTCGGCGTTGCGCAGGGTGTCGGCGAGGGAGGCCTTCTGGACGTTCAAGATCTTGCCGCGCAAGGGAAGCAGCGCCTGGTACTCCGAAACGCGAGCCATGCGCGCGCTGTTGTGCACGAACACGCCGGCTTCAAGCGCGAAGTTGTGGTAGCCGTCCACGGTCAGGTCGTAGACGTCCTCGCGCTCCGGCAACGCCTCGACCGAGGCGACCGTGTGGTTCACCATCGTCGCCGCTTCCCGCAGTCGCGCGAAGTCGTCGTCGTAGTGCGCCAGGACGTTCAGGAACCGCAGTCCGGTCTTCGCGTTCTGCCTGCGGTCGAGCTCGTAGGACAACGCCAGCTCGAAGTCGGACTTCAGCTCCAGCATCGGAGCCAGCCGCTTCAGCGCGGCGATCCGGCGGCCCTCGCGCTGCTTGGCCACCCTCTCCTCACGCGACGTCGACTCGACGTAACGGCGGCGACCGGCCTGGACCTTCTCCAGGTGGCCGGTGGACTCATCGGCCATCCGCTGCTTCATCCGCGCCGAGTGTTCGCGGCCGAACTCCGGGTTGTTCTCGCGCCACGCGACGACCGCGTCGCGCTGGCGCTGCCGCTCGGCGGGGTCGGCGAACTGCTCGGTGCTGGTGCGCGAACGCCAGGCCAGCAGCTCTTCGTCCTGCCACTGGGCCAGGGAACGTTCACGCCACTCTTCCCGCTTGCCGGGCTGGGCGAAGAACGCCCGCACCCGCTCGGCGGCTGCGGCGCGGTGCTCCGGCTTGGCCCAGTACTCGGCTTGCAGGGCACGCATGCGCTCGGCGTACGCGGCCTTCTCGTCCTCGCTCAGCGAGGTGTACCAGTTCTGGAAGCCCTGGTCGATGCGCTCGCGGAAAGCCGGGTCCTGGTTCCGGGCGGCCAGCCTGGCCAGGCACGACGCCCGGAACTCCTGGTCCTTCCACTGCTCGGACAGCATCGCCGACTTGAACTCGGTGCCACCGGCCGCGAGCCAGGCCCGGTAGCCCTCGTGCACGTGCGGGCCCATCATCGCGGCGTGCAGTGCGGCGTGGTCTTCCCACGTCATCCGCTTGAGGTTGCGGGGGTCCTTGTTGCGCTTGTTCACGTCGACGTGGTGGCGGACGTTGCCATTGGCTGCCTGGTCAAGACCGTGGCGCAGGTTGTACGCGTCGGCGAGGTAGTGGGTGTAGACCCACTCCTGCCGGTCGTTCATCCACACCCGCTCGTAGCCGTCGAGGTTGTGGCCCTCGGCCTTCGACGACACCGACCGGTACAGCGGCATGAGCGAGTCGCCGGGCTGCAGTGCGTCGGCGCGGCGGTACGAGCCGTCCCGCAGCCGGAACAGGTGGTCCGGGGTGCATCGAACGGACTCGCCGTCGTCCAGGGTCACCCTGACCAGCGGCGCGTCCTTCTTCGTCAGTCGCGGCTCGACCAGCGGCACGACGACGACACGGCCTGCCTTGTTGGTGGCGTAGCCGAAGTGCGTCACACCGCGCTGCCAGTCCTCGACCAGCTCCAGGAACGACAGCGACTTGCCCGACGCCAACGCGACCTGCGTTTCTCCCACGAAACACCCGAGGGCGCTGTCGCCTTCCACGAGGAAGAGCTCAGAACGCGACACCCCGGTCGTGCGGCAGTCGACCAGCTTGGCCGGCATCGCCGCGCCTTCCAAAGCCGTCTTCCGCCGCGCCGCGTCCTTCTGCTGCTTCTGCGTCAACCGAACGCGCGAGGCGTCGACGACCTTCTGCAGCACGGTCTTGGCCTCGGTCTTGGTCTTGCGGTCCTCGGTCCACGCCCGCACCTGCTGGTCGACGATCCCCTGCAGCACCTTGGTGATGCCGGCGGTGGAGAGCTCGTCCTTGGTCTGCGAGGTGAACTGCGGTTCGGGGATCCGGACGTGGACGACGGCGGTCATGCCCTCCAGCACGTCGTCCAGCGTGGGCGGGTCCTCCTTGGGCTTCAACAGGCCGCGGGTCTTGGAGATGGCGTCCTGGACGGCCTTCAGGACCGCGCGGTCGAAGCCGCGGCGGTGGGTGCCGCCGTGCACGTTGCGGATGGTGTTGGTGAAGCACTCGACGGTGCGTTCGTAGCCGGTGCCCCAGCGCAGGGCGACCTCGACCTCGGCTTGACGCTCCACTTTGGACCGCATCACGCCGTTCTCGTCGGCGGCGTTCTCGTAGTAGGTGCCGGTGCCGGTGATCACCAGCGTGCCCGACACCGCGCGGTCGCCGGTGGGGGCGAGGAACTCGACCATGTCGGTCAGGCCGTTGGGGTAGTGGAAGACCTCTTCGGAGATCGTGTCTTCCAGTGCGGTCCGCAGGACGTAGGTGACGCCGGGGACGAGGAACGCGGTGTTGCGCAGCTTCTGGCGGACGGCCTCGACGTCGAGGGTGGCGCCGTTCTCGAAGTAGCGGGCGTCGTGCCAGTAGCGGGTGGAGGTGCCGGTCGACTCGTTGCGCTTCATCTTGCCGACGACGTTGAGGCCGGCCTGGCGGGTGAACTTGGCCTTGGGGCCGGGGCCGTCGAAGACGGCGGGGACGCCGTGGGCGAACGACATCGAGTGGACCTTGCCGCCGCGCCGGACCGTGACGTCGTAGCGCAGCGAGAGGGCGTTCACGGCCGAGGCGCCGACGCCGTGCAGGCCGCCGGAGGTCTTGTAGCCGGAGCCGCCGAACTTGCCGCCCGCGTGCAGCTTCGTGAGGACCAGTTCCACACCGGACAGACCGGACTTGGCGTGCACGTCGGTCGGGATGCCGCGGCCGTCGTCGTCGACCTGGACGCTGCCGTCTGCGTGGAGCGTGACGACGACCTTCGAGGCGTGCCCTGCCACGCCCTCGTCGGTCGAGTTGTCGACGATCTCGCTGAAGAGGTGGTTGATGCCTCGGCTGTCGGTCGACCCGATGTACATGCCGGGCCGCTTGCGGACGGCCTCGAGACCCTCGAGGTGCGTCAGGTCGTCGGCCCCGTACAGGGTCTCTGCGGTCACGGGTACTGCTCCCTGGATCGTGTGCGGACTGCCAGCAGGGTATCCGCACGGTCTGACATTTCTGTGCAGGACGCCCGTCACGGTCGCGGAAACGGCCCTGGGTGGTGCGTCACAAAGCCCGGCGCCACGGTCTCCTCGCGGGGTGGAGTCGTGGTCCAGTCCTGGAGTACCCGCATCTCAGGGCCGTGCTGAGCTGCGGCGGCGTTGAGGTCGCGGGCCGGCCAGCGCCCGGTTGAGATCCGGTCCTGCAGCAGCTCCAGGGCCACCAGCTCCTCCGCCGCGGTGTGCATGCAGTGCCCCGCCCGGTTGACGAAGAGTTGACGCACGTCACGCCCCGCGTACGCACCGGAGTGCTCGACGCCGGTCGGGTCGCCGAGTGCGTGCAGCGTCACGACGGGTGCCTTGGCGTGACCGTTCGGGTCCCCGTACTCGTGCAGCCACCGCACGGCCGGCGCGTCCGCGGCCACCCGTGGCGCCGCCGCCAGCGCCGCCAGGTCCTCCGCCGGCGACGTCCCGGCTTCGTCATAAGCGTCCAGCACGAGCTGCCGCTGCGCAGATCGCTGCAGCAGCACCCGGTAGTCGACGCCCGTGTTCCAGCTCGGGTTGCCGCCGGCCCGCGTCTCGATGTCCACCCGCCCGGTCCCCCAGGCCAGCGACCGCGCGAGCGTCCGGTCGTGCACGGCCGCCTGCCGCACCGCCTCCTCGACGGCCACCGGTCGCGGCTCGTGCACCCGTGACCAGGCCGGGATGCCCGCGACGGCGTTCGCCAACGCCAGCCGCGCCCGTCCGCGCGCTGTTGTCAACGCGTTGTCGACCGCCGCCACCGCCCGCTGCTCGTTCGCGGCGGCATCGGACACCCGCGCCACCTGCAACGACGGCTCGAAGAAGGTCCTCAGCACGAACCCGAGGTCGAGCAGCTGGTTCGACCGCGTGACGGCTCCGCGGAGCGCCCCGCACAGCGCGAGCACCCCGTCGAACCGCTGCCGCTCCCCGAGCATCACGGAGGTCAGCCCGCCCAGCGAGGCTCCCCAGGCGATCACCCGCCGCGGCCGCGCCACCTCGCGGGCGAACCAGTCGGCCAACGCCGGCTGGTCGCGCAGCGCGTCCGGCACGGAGTGCCCGTGCGGAACCCGGTACCGCGAGGCCGCCAACGCGTACCCGCGCCTCAGCAGCTCGTCGCGGGCCGCCGGCCGTGACGCCATCTCGATCGGCGGCGTGTACCCGGCCGGGTAGGTGCCGTGGCTGTACAACAACAGCGTGCCGTTCCACCGGGACGGCACCTCGACGCGGTACTCCGCGCCGTCGATCTGTCCGGTGTGGACGGTCAGTCCGGAGGCTTCCGCCGGCATCAGCAACGACAACGCCAAGATCAGTTTCCCCAGCACGACTGCTCCCCTCGTCGATCACGTGGGAACCAGCCTCCCGGCCACCGGCGGCGGGCGCGTCCGTCGAGGCGACGATCCGGGCTGCGCGAGGTTGCGTACGTGACCTGTCCGAGACCTTCCTGACACTGGTCTGTGAACCGCGATGAACAACGGCACGTATGCCCCGGTGTCAGAACGGATGACCGGGACGGAGTGATCGCGTGCGGCACGGTGTGGACTCGGGTCTCTTCCAGCAGACCGCGCACAGCCCGTCCTACTTCGAGCTGGCTCGCACCGGTGCGGCCGACCTCGTCGACTTCTGCATCCCCTGCAACCCGTACTTCCCGACGCCGCAGATGTTCGAGGAGCTGTCGAAGAACCTCGAGGCGGTGCTGAAGTTCTACCCCAGCGACGCGAGCAAGATCGCCTCGCAGCTCTCCACCGTGCTGGGGCTCAACCCGGCGACGATCGCGATGTCCAACGGGAGCACCGAGCTCATCACGTGGATGGACCACATGTGGATCCACGACAGCATCGCGATCCCGATCCCCACGTTCGGCCGGTGGACCGACCAGCCGATGGAGAGCAACAAGCGCGTCGACATGTTCCTGCTGCAGGAGAGCAACAACTTCGAGCTCGACGTCGACGAGTACATCAAGTTCATCCGCGCCCGCGGCAGCCGGGTGGCGGTCATCTGCAACCCGAACAACCCCGACGGCGGCTACCTGCCGCGGCGGGAGATCGTCCGGTTCATGGACGAGCTGGCCGACCTCGACCTGGTGGTGGTCGACGAGTCGTTCATCGACTTCGTGGAGGTCGAGCGCAACCCCTCCGTGGCGGCGGAGGCGTCCATCCGGCCCAACGTGGTCGTGCTGAAGAGCCTCGGCAAGAACTTCGGGCTGCACGGCATCCGGTTCGGCTACCTGGTGGCGAACCCCGGGCTGGCCGGGAAGATGCGGCGGACGCTGCCGAAGTGGAACCTCAACTCGCTCGCGGAGACCGTCGTGTTCATGCTGGCCGAGCACGAGGGTGAGTACGCCGAGAGCCTGCGGCTGCTGTCCCGGGACAGGTACCGGATGGGGATGGAGCTCTCCCGGATCCCCGACCTGACCGTCTACTCCTCGCAGGCCAACTTCCTGCTGGTCCGGCTCGGCGGCGGCGTGGACGGCCGCGAGCTGCGCGACCACCTGCTGTCCCGGCACCAGGTCTTCATCCGCGAGTGCGGCAACAAGCTCGGCATGAGCAGCCGGTTCGCGCGCCTGGTGGTCCGTCCGGAGTCCGACGTCGACCGGCTCGTCGAAGGCATTCGCGACTTCACCCAAGCGAGGTGGACCTCAGACCACTCAGCCCACTCCAGCGAACCCTCGCTGCTCATGCACAGCGCCTGAACCCCTTGAAAGGCAGACCAGAGATGTCATCACCGCACGTCCTCAGCGGTCGGCGCGGCCAGGTGGCTGCGGCCGCGCTGGTGGCCGCCACACTGCTCAACGCGGCCATGTTCGGCGGTACCGGCGCCACCGCGTCCTCACACCGCGAGGCACCGCTCATCGCCGGTGACCCGGCCGTGGACAACACGGACCTGTACGCGTTCGTCAGCCCCGACCACCAGGACACCGTCACGCTGGTCGGCAACTGGTTCCCGTTCCAGGAGCCCAACGGCGGCCCGAACTTCTACCCGTGGGCGCAGGACGCGCAGTACGACTTCAACATCGACAACGACGGTGACGCCAAGGCCGACATCGTGCTGCGGTGGCAGTTCCACACCGACGACCGCCGCAAGAACAACACGTTCCTCTACACCAACGGCGCCGTCGACTCGCTCGACGACGAGAACCTGCTGTTCCGCCAGCGCTACGACATCGAGGCGATCTACGAGAACGGCCAGAAGGTCAAGCTCGTCAGCAACGCCCCGGTCGCGCCGTCACCGAACGGGCCGGCGTCCATGCCGGACTTCAAGAAGCTGCGCGACCAGGCGACCGTGGCGATCCCCGGTGGCGGCAAGGTCTACGTCGGACCGGCGGAGGACTCGTTCTTCCTGGACCTGCGGGTGTTCGACCTGCTCTACGGCGGCAACCTGAGCGAGGTCGGCCAGGACACCCTGCGCGGCTACAACGTCAACACCATCGCGATCCAGCTGCCGAAGCAGGCGCTGGCGCTCAAGAACGACGCGAACCGCAACCCGAACATCGGCATCTGGAGCACCACGCAGCGCCGCACCATGAAGCTCTCGCCCGGCAAGGCGGAGGCGGTCGGTGACTTCGTGCAGGTATCGCGGCTGGGCAACCCGCTGGTGAACGAGGTCGTGGCGCCCGCGGGCCTCAAGGACGCGTTCAACGGCCTGCGCCCCGACCAGGACGCCGGGGTGAAGGAGCTCGTCGACCGGGTGGTGAACCCGGAGCTGCCGAAGCTCGTCGAGGCGATCTACAAGATCCCGGCGCCTCAGGGCCAGCGCGACGACCTGGCCGAGATCTTCCTGACCGGCATCAGCACGAAGATCGGCGCGCAGATCAACGCCGACCTGAACTCGCAGATCAACAACGCCGACGTCGACAAGAACAAGTTCCGCCCGGCGGAGATGCTGCGGCTGAACATGTCGATCGCCCCCAACGCGAACCCGAACCGGCTGGGGCTGCTCGGCGGTGACACGCAGGGCTTCCCGAACGGGCGCCGGCTCACCGACGACGTCATCGACATCGGCCTGCAGGCCTTCGAGGGCGCGGCGGCGTCCGGCAAGCTCGTCGAGGCGCTCGCGGCCGGGGACAAGGTCGACCAGAACGACCAGGCGTTCGAGGCGGCCTTCCCGTACGTGGCCCTGCCCCGCAACGGCGCCGCCGTCAACGCCTCCGGCAACACCGCGGAGGTCGCGGTCGCCCCGGTCGGCCGGATCGGCAACCTCGACCCGATGGCGATGACCACCGCGGTCGGCTCGGCTCTCGTGTTCGGCGCCGGCTTCTTCCTGTGGCGCAAGCGCCAGGCCCACATCCGCAAGTACGGGTCGCACTCGAAGTGAAGTACCGACAACGGCAAGCCGTCGCGGTGGGTCTCCTGGTCACCGCGGCGTTTGCCCACCTCGCCGCCTCCGGTCCTGCCGACAGCAGGGCCGGGGGCGAGCCCCCTGTTCCCGTGGTGGCGCAGCAGAACCAGATGCACCGGGTGGTGCACCAGCTGCAGCAGCGCCTGCACCGGGTGCCCGACGACAGCTCGTCGTGGGCGCAGCTCGGTGCGTCCTATGTGGAGCTCGCCCGCGTGACGGCCGACCCGTCGTACTACGCCAAGGCCGAGGGCGCGCTCAAGAACGCCGGTGACACGGGCCTGGCCGCGGTCGGCATGGGCACGCTCGCCAACGCCCGTCACGACTTCCACGCGGCCCGCGACTGGGCCCTCCGGGCCATCACCGCGCTGCCCAGCTCCGCCGAGGCGCACGGCGTGCTGGCCGACGCGCTGACGCAGCTCGGTGACGACGCGGGCGCGCAGGACGCGGTGCAGAAGATGCTGGACCTCAAACCGAACACGGCGTCGTTCGCCCGCGCCTCCTTCCACCTGGAGCTCCACGGTGACGTCGACGGCGCCCGCGACGCGATGACGCGCGCGCTGACCGCGGCCGCGACGCCGGAGGAGGTCGCGTTCTGCCGTTACCGGCTGGGCGAGCTCGCGTTCGACCACAACCGGCTCGACGAGGCCGCCCAGCACTACGAGCAGGGCCTGGCGGCGAGAGGAGACGACATGACCCTCACTCAAGGCATGGCGAAGGTCGCGGCGGCACGGGGCGAGGTCCCGGTCGCGATCGAGCAGTACCGCAGGCTCGTGGCCCGCGCTCCCCTGCCCCAGTACCTGCAGGAGTACGCGGAGCTGCTCGCGGCCGGTGGCAGGACCGAGGAAGCGGCCGAGCAGTACGAGGTGCTGTCGGAGCAGCAGCGGTTGATGGAGTCGCAGGGCGCCTCCGACGACCTCGCCGCGGCGCTGGCGGCGGCCGACCGCGGTGACGGCGTGCAGGCGCTGCGCCGGGCCGAGGCCGAGTGGGGCAAGCGGCAGAGCGTGTTCGTCGCCGACGCGATGGCGTGGGCCCTGCACCTGAACGGACGGGACGCCGAAGCGTTGACCTACGCCGACCGCGCCGCCTCGCTGGGCTGGCAGAACGCGACGTTCTCCTACCACCGCGGCATGATCCTCGCCGCGCTCGGCCGGGTCGCCGAGGCGCAGGAGGCGCTGGTGCAGGCGTTGCGGCTGAACGCGAGCTTCTCCCCGCTGCACGCGCTCAAGGCGGGCCGCAAGCTCGCCGAGCTGCGGGGCGGCCGGTGAGGTACGCCGTCATCGGCGCCTTGCTGATCGCCGGCTTCTTCGGCATCCAGGGTGAGGCGTTCGGGCACCCGCTGGGCAACTTCAGCGTCAACCACTACCACGGCCTGCACCTGCACCCCGACCGGATCGACCTGCGGTCCGTCGTGGACGTCGCGGAGATCCCGACGCTGCAGGAGAACCTGAAGGACCGCGACGCCGGCCGCTGGTGCGACGAGCTCGCCGCCGCCGAGAGGTCCACGGTGGACGGGCGCAGGATCACCTGGACCGTCTCCAGTGCCACCAAGCAGCACCCGGTCGGCCAGGCCGACCTGATCACCACCCGGCTGGTCTGCGAGCTCACCGCCAAGGTCGACCTCGACCGCCCGGCGCGCCTGGAGTTCCGCGACGGGTCGAACACCGACCGGGTCGGCTGGCGGGAGATCACCGCCGCCGGCACCGGGGTGAGGCTCACCGGCTCCTCCGTGCCGACCGAGAGCATCAGCGACGAGCTGCGCTCCTACCCGGAGGACCTGCTCAGCAACCCGCTCGACGTCCGCGCGGTCACCTTCACCGCCCAGCCCGGGTCGGGGTCGGAGCCCAAGCAGGCCACCGGTTCCCCGGTCCAGTCGTTCAGCACGACCGCGGCGGCCCTCAACGACATCCTCGGCAGCGACGAGCTCACGCCGTGGCTCGGCTTCCTCGCGCTGCTGCTCTCCCTCGTGCTCGGCGCCTCGCACGCCGCGTTGCCAGGACACGGCAAGACCCTCATCGCCGCCTACCTCGCGGGCCGTCAGGGCACACCGAAGGACGCCTTCGTCGTCGGCGCCTCGGTCACCGCGACGCACACCGGTGGTGTGCTGGTGCTCGGCCTGGTCATCAGCGCCTCCAGCGCGCTGGCCGGCGAGCAGGTGCTCCGCTGGCTCGGGCTGGTCAGCGGGGTGCTGATCACGGGCATCGGCGTGGTGCTGCTGCGCTCGGCCCTGACCCGCGAACCCGCTCTCGTGGGCGCCGGCGTGGGCCACGGGCACGGACACGGCCATGGGCATGGACACGGGCACGGGCACGGGCACGGGTACAGCCGGGCGAGCCTGATCGGCATGGGCGCGGCCAACGGCCTGGTCCCCTCCCCCTCGGCCCTCGTGGTCCTGCTGGGCGCCATGGCACTGGGCCGCACCTGGTTCGGCGTCCTGCTCGTCCTCGGCTACGGCTTCGGCATGGCCGCCACCCTCACCGGCGTCGGACTGCTGCTCGTGAAAGCCCGCGGCCGCGTCGAACGGCTTTTGGACGGCCGTCCCACAAAGCTGCTGTCTCATTACGCACCCGTGGGCACAGCGGCGATGGTGATCGTGGTCGGCGCCTGGCTCACATTGCAGGCCGCCTGAATTACATCAATGTGAGAAGGGCCCGGATTCATCTGAATCCGGGCCCTTGTCCGTTTGGTTCCCTACATGTTCGCGACCACGAACGCCTTGCCCTCGCCGTTCTCGATCGCCACCGACTTCACCTGGTCGAGCGGGACGCTGACCATGCCCCGCACGGTCACCCCCTCGACCCGCCCCTTCTCGCTCGAGGTCCACACGTGGGCCTCGGACTTCTTGCCGTCGGCACCGATGACGACGAGCTTGCACTTCTGGGCTGCGGGCAAGCCGTCGATCTTCGCGGTGACCAGGTAGCGGTCCTGCGACGACGGGGCGACCTCGGCGACCAGCTTGATCGCACCAGCGGTCCCCTCGCCGGAGCGCGACGCGGAGATCGACGTGTCCGGTGTCCGGTCCTGCAGGAACACCGCACCCCCGCCGAACGCCACCACCGCGGCCACCGCCGCGGCGGCGAGGTAGCCCGGCCAGCGCCGGGGCTTGGCGTGCTGGGGTTGCGGGAACTCCTCCGCCGGCCGTGGACTGGCTCTCGGCTGCGGGTCGGCCGCCCGCTGCTGCGGGATGACCGACTCCTGCCGGATCTGCCGCAGCGCGCGCTGCAGCACCAGGTCCGACGGCTTGGGCTGGTCGGAGTCGAGCTCGTGCAGGAAGGCCTCACGGGGCACCTCGTCGAGCGCCCTGCGGATCCGGTGGAAGTCGGCGACCTGCGCACGGCAGGACGGGCAGCCCCGGAGGTGCTGCTCCACGCCATGACTCTCGTGCGCGTCCAGAACGCCGAGCGCGTAGCAGCCAAGTGTGACCGCATCGTGCGCGCCAGCTGTCATACGACCTCCTCGTCGTCCCGAATCCACCCCCGCGGCGAAACGGTGTCACAAGGAAAACGGGCAGATAGGAGTGCTTGGTTCAGCGCGCGAACGATTTGAATCCGATTGCCCATAACAATGGCATTACGTGACCACCCGACTCCCGTTCACCGGCGTGCTGAGCTGGGCATTTCACTCGATCGGCCGACTCAAGGCGCACAAGATCGCTACTGGCACGTCTCTCGACGAACCAGCGGTCGTTCTTCCGACTCGATGAACACCGCGAGGCCGTCCAGCACGCGGGCGAGACCGAACTCGAACTCGTCCAGCGGCCGGTCGTACCCGCCAGCGAGGTAGACGTGGGTCATCATCGGCAGCCGGTCCGGGGTGAACTGCTCCCACAGCGAGTCCATGCCCGACCACCAGGCCTCTTCCGACACGCCGGTCTCCCGTTCGACCTTGACCCGCTCGGCCATGGACCGGCCGACGCCGTCGACGAACTGGCCGACCGTCGTCACGACCGCCTGCATCTCCTCCGGCAGCAGCCCGAGGTCGGCGACCACGGCGAGCGCCGCGTCCGCCCGCGTCATCGCCTCCGGGCCCGGCATCCGGCGGGTGGCGCCGAGCTGCACCACCCACGGGTGCGCGCGGTACATGCCCCACAGCTGCCGCGCGAAGAAGTCGAGGCCTTCGCGCCACGGCACCTTCGGGGTCGGTTCCGTCTCGCCCCACGCGGTGTCGAACATCAGGTCCAGCAGCTCGTCCTTGCCCGGCACGTGCCGGTAGAGCGACATCGCGGTGTTGCCCAGCGTCTCGGCGACCCGGCGCATGGTGAGCGCGTCGAGCCCCTCCGCGTCGGCGAGCTTCATCGCCGCCTCGACCACCCGCGACCGGCTCAGGGCGGCCTTGGGCCCTCTGGTCGGCTCCGCCGGCGATTCCCACAACAGCCGGACGGACCGGTCCCGGTCGCTCTGCTTCACCCAGCCCCCTCGTTCACAACGCTTGCATGTGAATCGTAGAACCGTGTACAACGTACACCTGGTTTACGTTGTACACAGTTAAGCCACACGGGGGTGAGGTCGTGGGACACGCGGTGCTCGCGGAAGGCCTGCGGAAGAAGTTCGACAAGAAGGCGGCGCTGGACGGGTTCGACCTGGCGGTGCCGGCCGGGACGGTGTGCGGGCTGCTCGGCCCGAACGGCGCCGGCAAGACGACGGCGGTGCGCATCCTGGCCACGTTGCTGCGGCTCGACGGCGGCCGGGCCGAGGTGGCCGGGCACGACGTCGTGCGGAAGGCGCCGGCGGTGCGCAGGCAGGTGGCGCTGAACGGTCAGCAGTCCACCGTGGACGACGTGCTGACCGGCAGGGAGAACCTGGTGATGTGGGGGCGGCTCTACCACCTGAGCCGCAGGCAGGCGGAGGCGCGCGCGGACGAGCTGCTGGCGCAGTTCGGGCTCGTCGACGCGGCGGACAAGCGGGCGAAGTTCTACTCCGGCGGCATGCGGCGGCGCCTGGACCTGGCGTCGAGCTTCATCATGCGGCCGTCGGTGCTGTTCCTGGACGAGCCGACGACCGGACTGGACCCGCGCAACCGCGGTGAGGTCTGGCGGGAGGTGAAACGGGTGGTCGCCGAGGGGACGACGGTGCTGCTGACCACGCAGTACCTGGACGAGGCCGACCAGCTCGCCGACCAGATCGTGGTGATGGACACCGGGAAGGTGGCCGCGCAGGGCACCCCGGACCAGCTCAAGTCCAAGCTCGGCGGCGACCGGATCGAGGTCGTCGTTCGCACGGCCGAGGAGCTGCCGGTCGTGGCCGGCGTGCTCGGGCAGGACGCCGAGGTGGACCCCGACGCGTTCCGGGTGAGCGCGGCGGTGGGCGACCGGGTGGCGGCGCTGACGCGGGTGACCTCCGCGCTGGCGGCACGCGGGGTGGAGGCGGAGGACATCGCGTTGCGGCGGCCGACGCTGGACGAGGTCTTCCTGGCGATCACCGGCCACAAAGCCGTCGAGACCGCGGAGGTGGGAGCGTGAGCGCGGTGAGGTTCGCGGCGGTCGACTCGTGGGTCGTCGCCAAGAGAGACCTGATCCACTGGGTGCGCGAGCCGGTCAGGGTGTTCGCGAACCTGGCCTACCCGGTCATCTCGGTGCTGATCTTCGGGCTGGTGTTCGGCAGCGCGATGAACGTGTTCGGCGGAGGTGACTACATCGAGTTCCTGATGCCGGGCATGTTCGGCCAGACCATCGCGTTCGGCGTCGGCACCACGATGATGATGGTGTCGATGGACGCCGACCGGGGCGTGACCGACCGGTTCCGCGCCTCGCCGATGTCGCAGACCGGGGTGGTGGCCGGGCGCAGCATCGCCGACCTGGTCAACTCGTCGCTCGAGCTGCTGGTGCTGGCGCTGTGCGGGCTGGTGATCGGCTGGTCGTTCGACAACGGGCTGCTCAACGCACTGCTGGCGTTCGCGTTGTTCCTCTGGCTGCGGTTCGCGCTGGTGTGGATCGGCATCTACCTCGGGCTGCTGGTGAAGCCGGAGGCGGCGCAGGCGTCGTGGATGTTCCTGTTCCCGCTGACGATGTTCGCGAACACGTTCGTCTCCCCGGAGCTCATGCCGGGGTGGCTGCGGGTGGTGGCCGAGTGGAACCCGCTGTCGTCCACGGTGGCCGCGGCGCGCGAGCTGTTCGGCAACCCCGGTGTCGGCGGTGACTCCTGGGCGGCGCAGAACTCGTTGCTACTGGCTGTGTTGTGGCCTGCGGTGTTCGTGGCGGTCTTCTGGCCGCTGTCGGTGCTGAAGTACCGCAACCTCAGCCGCTAGGAGGCTGGTCCGGAACTGGCCCGTGAGCCACTGCGCCAGCAGCTCACGCCAGTTCCGGACCCGCTCCAGCTGTTCGGGCCGCAAGGTCTTGTCCTGCTCCCACTCCCGCCAGTCCTCGCTCGCGAGCCAGCCGATGCAGCCGGCGATGCGGTGCACGCGGAGCAGGAACGGGTCCGGCATGTACCCGTACCCGGTCCAGAACGCCTGGGGCAACGTGGTTCCGTGCAGGTAGAGGTGTTCCTCGAACGCGGCCAGCTCATCGAGCGGGTTGCCCTGGCCCGGGTTGTCCCAGTCGATCAGCGTGGCTCGCCCGTCGCCGACGATGATGTTGTAGAGGTTCACGTCGTTGTGCAGCAGGCCGACGGCGTGGACCTTGGCGAACGCCGCGCCGATGCTGCGCCAGACCTCGTCGGACACCGGCAGCGCGTCCGCGAGCGGACGGCCCTCGACGTACTCGACCAGCACGTCGCCGCGACCGTTGTACGCCAGGACCTCCGGTGCGCCGGGCACGACGAACTTCGGCAGGTCGCGCGCGACCTTCGGTTGCCGCAGCACGGCTTTGCGCCCGTCGGCCAGCGTCACGAGGTGCAGGACGTTGGTGAGCCCCTCGCCCTGCAGGGGCTCGACGCGGACGGCGGTCTCCAGCAACGGGAACAACACCCACCTCCAGTGAGGACTGGTGTAACACACGAGGCGTCGGAGGGATGTGAGCCGGGCGCGGCCGGCTCGCGCACGCCCGGCTCACCGTCCTAGCTGGACCAGAGGTCGCACCGGTGGTCGATCGGGGCGACCGGTGCGGTGGCGAACGACCGGACCTCGTGGCGGCTCCAGCCGGGATGCCCGGTCGCCGCGAACCGGCTCCACACCCGGACCATCTCGGCGCTGAGCCGCTGCTGCTCCCCGGTCAGCTCGACGCCGCCGTAGCGCAGCAGGAACGGCAGCTCCGAGCCGTGGTAGGCGCCGTAGTCGAACGCGGGCATGCCCGGGAAGATCATCGGCGGGTTCGGCTCGGCGAACTCGTAGCCGAACGCACGGGTCTGCCTGCGCAGCTCGTCCGTGGTGCAGGCCGAGGTCATCGCGGTGAGGGCGGCGGAGAGCCGCACCCGTTCGTCGCCACCGCGCGGTGGGTAGGCGGCGAGGATCCGCTGGGCCTTGGCGGCGCCGAAGCCCTCCACGAGCGCCTGTTCGTACGCCGGGGCGTCGAGCGGCGGGTAGTACATCGCCACGAACACGGTGAGCTCGTCGCGGGTGGTGCCCGCGAGAACGGGGACCTTGTGGAAGTTCCCCTGCCGCAGCGCGGTGATCGGGTTGTCCGGCAACGCTTCCGTGCCGTACGCCGGTGACGGGAACAGCGGGGTCAGCTTCTTGACCTCCGCGGTCGGCAGGCCGCGCAGGCACGCGATGTCCGCACAGCCGTGCGGTGCCGTCCTGCCGGTCTCCTCGACCTGCTGCCGGGGCACCCACGTGTGGTGCACCTGGTTCTCGCCGGCCGGGATGCCGAGCTGGCAGGGTCCACTTTGGATGATCGCGCGGTGGAACAGGCCGCGCGTCCTCGGTGCCGTCAGCTGCGCGCACGTCGACAGCCCGCCCGCCGACGCGCCGAACAGCGTGACGTTGTGCGGGTTGCCGCCGAACCGCGGATGTTGCGCCGCACCCAGTCGAGCGCGGCCTGCTGGTCGGCCAGCCCGAACGCGCCTGACCCGGCGAGGCCCGGATGGCCGAAGTACCCGAACGCGCCGAGCCGGTAGTTGAACGTCACCACGACGTTCCCGGCGCGCACCAGCTGGTCCACGCCGTAGTCGGACCCGGCGCCGCTGGTGAAGCCGCCGCCGTGGACCCAGACCAGGACCGGCCGGTTCCTGGCGTCGTCCGGCCTGGTGACGTTGAGGTAGAGGCAGTCCTCGGCGTCGCTGGCCGGGCTGCCGAGTCCTTCGTCCTGCGCACAGCGCGGACCGGGCCTGGTGGCGTCGCGGACGCCCTGCCACGGCGTGACCGGCTGCGGGTCACGCCACCGGTTCGCGCCGACCGGCGGCGCGGCGAAGGGAATGCCCTGGAACGAACCTCGAGCACCCGACACGAGACCGGTGTCGGTGCGGATGATGTCGCCACCGGCGTGCGCCGGGGCCGTGAGAGCGAATGCGGCGGCTACGGCCGCGAAGATGGTTGTGGTTGAACGCATGTCACGCTCACCCTAGCCGCGGCCGCAACCGGTTTAGACGGCGGTCTTCCTCCTGGCCAGCAACCGGGCCGCGATCGCCGCCGGCACGTACATGAGCACCCCGTACACGGCGGGCGGGACCGCCATCGTCTCGTCGTTCAGCACGGTGAGCGCCAGCGTGATCGCGATCGTGGCGTTGTGGATGCCGATCTCCATCGCCGACGCGATCGACTCCTTCTCGCTGACCTTGAACGCCCGCGGCACGTAGTACCCGATGGCCAGGCTGAGGACGCTCAGCAGCAACGCCACCGGCCCGAGCGTGCCGATGTTGTCGAGCAGCTGCCGGTACGCCTGCGTGATCGCCGCGATGATCACCAGCACGAGCACCACGACCGACGCGATCCGCACCGGCTCCTGCATCGTGAGCGCCCACGCCGAGAACCTCCTGCGCACCCACATGCCGATCACCACGGGCACCAGCACGATCGCGAACACCTGCACGAACTTCGCCGGCTGCAACCCGACCGCCGCCTCGTCGCCCATGAAGTGCGCCATGCTCAGCCCGACCACGACCGGCAGCGTGAACACCGCCAGCACGGAGTTGATCGCGGTGAGCGTGATGTTGAGCGCCACGTCCCCACCCGCGAGGTGGCTGAAGAGGTTCGCCGACGTCCCGCCCGGCGAGGCCACCAGCAGCATCATCCCGACCGCCAGCACGCCCTTGAGCCCGAACGCGAGCACCAGCCCCAGGCAGATCGCCGGCAGCACCACGACCTGGCAGACCAGCGCGATCACCGCCGCCTTGGGGTAGCGCGCCACCCGGGTGAAGTCGCCGGTCGTGAGCGTGAGCCCGAGGCCGAACATGACCAGGGCCAACGCCAGCGGCAGGAAGATCTGGACGACGAGCACGGCGGCCTCCGCGGATGTCCGGCTTGTGCAGGTTGATCTGTTCCGCAGATCCTGGCGTTACGCCGCCACGAGCGGAAGCCCCGTTCCCCGGCAAACTGGGCACGTGCAGCTCGGCGTGTTCACCCCAGGCGACCTCGATCCACACGGGATCGTCGACCTGGCGATCGCCGCCGAGCAGGCGGGCCTCGACGTCTTCGCCGTCGGCGAGCACCACAACCCGCCGTACAACTCCTCCTCCCCCGCCACGCTGCTCGCGTTCGCCGCCGCGCGCACCACCCGCATCCAGCTCTCCACGGCCACCACGCTGATCACCACGAACCACCCGGCCCGGCTGCGCGCCGAGTACGCCACCCTGCACCACCTGGCGGGCGGGCGCACCGACGTCGTTCTGGGCCGCGGCAACACCGCGAAGGTGTTCGGCTGGTTCGGTCAGGAGATCGAGTACGGCCTGCAGCTGACCCTCGACCACTACGCCGAGCTCACCGCGGACTGGCCGGACCGGCCGTACCTCTGGCACGCCTGCACCCGCTCCCCCGAGATCGCCGACCTGGCCGCGGCCAACGACGACGGCCTGTTCGTGTTCGCCTCCCAGACCGAGCACGTCGCCCGGTACCGCGACCAGGCGGCGCACCCGAGGCTCGGGGTCCTCGCGCGGACGCTCGACGAGGGGCTGGCGCTGAACCCCGACCGGCTGCTCGTCCAGGTCACCGCTCCACACGACTTGGCGACGCTGACCTGAGCGGCGTGTCCAGCCTCGCCCGGCCACCGCTGTTCGCCCGGCTCGAGCCGGCCCGCACCGTCCTGGTCGCAGGGGCGGGCGGCGGCTTCGGCGTGTTCGCGGGCATCCCGCTCGGCGTCGCGCTGAGGGACCAGGGCAAGCGCGTGCACCACGCCAACCTGACCTTCACCGAGCCCGACCGCCTCGACGCCTGGGTCGAGCCCGGCCTCGCCGCCATCGCCCCGGACACCACCGGTGAGGACGCGTACTTCCCCGAACGCGAGCTCACCCGGTTCCTCGGCGACACCGTGCACGCGTTCCCGCGCACCGGCGTGCGCCCGCTCCGGGCGGCCTACCGGACGTTGGTGAGGCGGCTGGGCGTCGATGCCGTCGTGCTGGTCGACGGCGGCGCCGACATCCTGTTGCGCGGCGACGAGAAGCACCTCGGCACGCCGGTCGAGGACATGATGAGCCTCGCCGCCCCCACCGGTCACTTCCGCACTGAGACCACCACCGCGATCACCAGGACCAGCACCCCGACCGCCACGGCCGAGCCGAGCACCCACGCCGCGTAGACCGCGAACGCCACGAACTCCGACCCGATCCCGGCCACCGACGTCACCGTGGCCCGCGCGTCCGTGTCGATCCGGTGCTGCAGGTCGGTTTCGACGTGCACGAGCACGAACCGGTACAGGCCGTAGAACAGTCCCAGCAGGACGATCGCGACCGGCACCGCCAGCACCGCCGCCAGCAGCAGCACCGCGCCCGAGGCGAACAACACCCAGCCGCGCCACGGCAACCGGCCGGCCAGCGACGCACCGGCCGCACCCATCAGCGGCACGCCGATGGTCGCCATCGGCACCCACACCGTCGGCACGGACCAGTCCTGCGCCAGCAGCGTGAAGTACTCCTCGAAGGCGTCGATCGCGAACACCAGCGACACCGCGATCACCGCGCGTTTGACCGGCACGGACTCGCGCAGACCGGTTCGCAGCGTCGCGAGGTAACCCTCCTCTTCGGAGGACTCGCGCTCGGGTTCCGGGAACCGCAGCGCGATCACCGAGGAGAGCAGGCACATCGCCACGCTCGCCCACCCGGCCAGCTGGTAGCCGCCGAACGAGAACAGCGCCGTGGCGACCACGGCGACCGGCACCTGGGCGACCAGCTCGACTGTGTCGACGCGGGCGTTCACCCGGCCGTAGGACTCCTCGTCACCGTTCGCCGCCAGCCCGTCGTAGAGCAACGCCTCGAACGCGCCCGAGGTCAGGGTCCCGCCGAGGCCCCACAGCACGAACCCGGCCGCGAAGCCCCAGAACGACGGGAACACCACCCACGCCGCGTACCCGAACGCCTGCAGCACACCGGAGGCGACCAGGCAGCCGCGCCGGGAGAACCGGTCGGCGATCGCGCCCGACGGCACCTCGAAGACCACCGCGGTGGTCGACCAGATGGCGAGCAGCACCGAGATCTGGGCGTCCGACAGCCCGCTGTCGGCGAAGAGCAACGCGTACAGCGCGTAGATCGGGATGAGGTGCGTGCACCACGCCCACGCCGTCGCGGTTCTGGTCAGATCACGTGAAGATCAATGTCGTCGTCGCATGGCACAAGGGTAAGCCGTCAGCGCCACCGATTAAATGGCGCTGACGGCTCGTGGCCGATCGGGAACCGGCCGTGTTCGAAGACCGGCTGCGGTCAGAAGCCGGCGGTGATCTTCGTGAACGCCAGCTCGGCCTGCGGGATGCCGGAGCAGTGCGCGGCCACCTGGCCGTCGCAGCCGCCGCGGTCGCGGTTGACCGACCAGAAGGCCAGGCGGCCCAGGCCGTTCGACTTCGACCAGTTCGTGATCGCGGTCCAGTCGTCGACCGTGGTGAGCTCGCGCTGGTCGGACAGGCCGTTCATGCCGGAGATGCCGACGTGCTTGAACGCCTCGGCGTCGCTCCACCCGAAGGTCGACCTGAGCTTGTTCTTCAGGCCCGTGGCGGCACCGATCGTGTCGGCGCGGACGTTGGTGCTGGCGAAGTTGAACGGCATCAACGTGAACACGTCGATGTTCGCGCCGAGCGCCTTCGACTGGTCGATCAGCCGGTTGCCCCAGTACTCGGGACCGGTCTTGGAGGTGCCGATGGTGACGATCGTCTGCAGGCCGGGGTTGTTCTGCTTGACGATCTTCAGCGCGCCCAGGATCCGGTCCTGCACCACGGCGTTCTCGAACTCGTCGGAGTTCTCGATGTCGATGTCGATCGCCTTGAGGTTGTAGGCGCTGATCACCTGCTGGTAGGCGCCGGCCAGCGCCTCCGCGGACGAGCAGTTCGGGCCGAGCTTGTTGCCGCTCCAGCCGCCGAACGACGGGACGATGTCACCACCGGCCGCGCGGATCGCGTTGATCGCCTGCTGGTCGATGCCGCCGGTCAGCGCGCGCTGGCCGTCCCACGCCGGGGTGCAACCGCCGCCGGAGAGCACGAACGCGAGCGTGAACCACTTGACGCCGGTCTGCGCCATGACCTGGGTGGGGTTCTGCGCGTTGCCCCAGCCCACGTACAGGTAGGGCGCGCCGCGGCCGGTGCCGGGCAGCGGCGGGTTCGACGTGGTGGTCGTCGTCGTGGTCGTCGTGGTGGTGGTCGTCGGGCCGCCGGTGCCGTCGCAGGACGCGCCGTTGATCTTGCAGTTCGTCGGCGCGCCACCGGAACCGCGGACGGTGAAGCCGAAGCTGGTCGAGCCGCCGACGCCGACGCTGCCGTTCCAGCTGTTCTTCACCGTGACGTTCTGGCCGCTCGCGGTGTAGGTGCCGTCCCACAGCGACGCGATCGACTGCCCGCTCGGCAGCGTGAACTCGACGGTCCACGACGAGAGCGCGGACGTGCCGCCGTTGGTGATCGTGTACTTGGCTTCGTAGCCGCTGCCCCAGTCGGACGTCTTCGCGAACGCCGCCGTCACGCCCGTCGCACCGCTCGCGGGAGCGGCGAGCACGCCTCCGACCACGGCGGCGACCGCCACGCCGATGGTCAGGAACTGCCAGCGAAATCTCTTCATGGTGCTCCTTCACGTGCAGGGATACGTGATGGCGAGCACGTTAACTGGTCTGGACCATTGGTTCAAGAGTGTGAACGCGGTTATTGGCGTGCGGCTGTGAGAACGCTCCCCTAGGTTCCCGCGTGATGAACGCCGAAGAGATCGCCCGCCACATGGCCACCTGGTCGGTCAGCCCGCGGGCGCAGATCGTGCAGACCCGCTACCGGCAGCAGCTGGCCGAGGTCTGGCAGGTGCGCGACGGCAGCAGGGTCCTGGAGATCGGCTGCGGCCAGGGCGACATGACCGCGGTGCTGGCGGACCTCGTGGGTCCGAACGGGACGGTCGTCGGCATCGACGTCGCGCCGCCCGGCTACGGCGGTCCGGTCACCGTCGGCGACTCCGCCCGGCACCTGCTCGCCGGACCGCTCGGCGCGCGGATCGACATGCGGTACGAGACGGACGTGCTGACCGACGCCGTCGGAACCGGTTACGACCTGGTCGTGCTCTCCCACTGCTCCTGGTACTTCGCCTCCGCCGACCTGCTCGGACGCACGCTGGAGAAGGCGCGCGAGCTGGGTGCACGGCTGGGCTTCGCCGAGTGGGACCCGGAACCTGTGGCGGTGACCCAGTTGCCGCACCTGCTGGCCGTGCTGGCCCAGGACCGGATCACCGGTGACACCGAGCTGAACGTGCGCGCGCCGCTCACCCGTGCCACGTTGCTGGACGCGGTGGAGCGCAGCGGCTGGGCGGTCGAGCAGGTGTCCGACGTGGACACCAGCGCGTTGCAGGACGCCGACTGGGAGGTCGCGATCGCCCTGCACGAGGCACCGGACGGGCTCGCGAAGGAACTGCTGAGGCAGTCGGCGGTCAAGCGCGGCAACGTGCCGTTGCCCGCCTACGCGTTCACAGCACGCTAGTCCGTTCCATGTCGTCGCGCCGGCGGTCTTCCAGGAGCTGCCGCAACGCCAGCGTGGCCTGGCGTTGCTCCTCCACGAGCTTCGTGAGCCACGAGCCGAAGTAGAGGAACCCGCCCACGCCGATCAGGCCGAGGCCGAGCACCCCGCCGGACACCACGTACGGCATCTGCTCCCACACGTACCCGGTGTGCGCGACGCCCCACCAGGCGAACAGGATCGCGGCGATCCCGGCGGTCATCAGCATCGTGCCGACGAGGCCGAGGCCGTTGCGCATCCGGGAGCGGCGCCGGTCTTGGATGGTCATCTCTCACCCGTTGCGCAGGTCGGGGACACCGGTGGGGTGTCCGGAGGGACAGGGGGCGCCGCCGAGCAGGAAGGCGCCGAACGACCGCATCCCGAACGCGCCCGCGGCGGCGACGCCCAGGCCGGTGAGCACCAGCAGCGCGGGCACGCCGGGGAAGTCGAGGAGGCTTCCGGGCCCCGATCGCGCGACCTGGGCCACCGGTGGTGTCACGCCGGGTGGGTTGATGCCTGCGGCGGGTGGTGTGCCGGGCAGTGGCGCCGGTGGGGCGTCGAGCGCGGGCGGCCCGACCGGGGGTGCCTGCGGGACGGGGTTGTTGTCCGGCGGTGTGAGGGGTGCGGCGACGGTGGCGTTCGCGACGGCCTCGGTGTCGCCGACGACGATCTCCATCTTGTCGAGCGGGTTCAGCAGCGGCGCGAGCTCCTCGGGCAGCAAAGGCGCGACGATGCCGTCGAGGATCCCACCGAGACCGAGCCTGGCGCGCAACGCCTTCACGTCCACGGCGAGCGCGAGGCCGCGTGACTTCGCGGTCGCCGACGTGCCCTCGAACTTCGTGGTCGACTCCGGCCAGGTGAGCGTGACCCCCAGCGGTGCCAATGCCTTCAGGAGTGCTTCCGGCGGGGCGTCGGGTGCGGTGATCGGGAACTTCTGACCCAGCACGGTGACTTCGGCCACGGAGAACGCACTGGTGCCGCTGCCCTTGTTGCCGTCGCTGACCGCCACCGACTCGAACCTCACCCCGGACAGCACCACGAGCCCGGACAGCAGCGTGATCGTCTGCACGGACGTGACGGCCGTGGACCGCGCCTCGGTCGCCGTGACCGCGCTTGCACTGGTCGACGCGAGCCCGTCCAGCGTGACGAGGAACGGCACCTCCTGCCGTGCCCCGGCGAACGACTCCGCCCTGGCCGCACCGGCCTGCGCGCGCATGCCGGACTTCTCCTCCCCGGCCGGCCCGCCGGGGTGCGCCGCGTTGGCCTGCACCGGGTAGGCGAACCCGAGCAGCTGCGGCAACCCGGTCCCGACCGCCGCACCGGGCCACAGCGAGCTCGCCAGCGACCGCCCGATCGGCCCCGACCCGAGCTCGGTCTGGGTGTAGGAGAGGTGGACCTCGCCCTGCGGTTCGGCCGGCACCGGCAGCAGCTGCGTGTGCAACAGCACCGACACCGGCGTCGCCTTGGCCGACAACGTGAACCCGCCGATGTCCGCCTTGGCCGGCGCGGGGAACAGCAGGAGCAGCACCACGACGAGCGCGAACCTCATGACGTCCCTCCGAAGTAGACTTCCGCCAGGTCGCCCTCGACCATCTCGCCGTGCGCCATCACGACCACCTGGTCGGCCACGGCGGACGCGGTCTCGGCGAACTGCTCGACGACCAACATCGTCACACCGGTCCCGGCCAGCTCCCGGACCACCTCGTACAGCTCGGCGACGATGACCGGCGCGAGCCCCATCGACAGCTCGTCGACCACCAGCACCGCCGGTTCGGTGAGCAGCGCACGGGAGAACGCCAGCATCTGCTGCTCACCCCCGGACATCAACCCGGCCAGCTGCTTCTGCCGCGCCTTGAGCTTGGGGAACCTCGCGTAGACGACCTCGGGGTCCCCGCGCATGAGCCGCAGGTTCTCCGCCACCGTCAGGTTCGGGAAGATCGCCCGGCCTTCGGGGATCGTGCACAGCCCGGCCCGCGCGAGCTCGTCGGGCGCGGCGTCGTTGACGTGCACGCCCTTCAGGTGGACATGCCCGCTCGTCGCCCTGATCTGTCCACTCAGGATTTTCACCAGCGTCGACTTGCCCGCGCCGTTGGGCCCCAGCAACGCCGTCACCGTCCCGCGCGGCACGCTCAGCGAGACCCCGCGCAGCACCTCGATCCGGCCGTACCCGGCGTGGACGTCCATGAGTTCGATCATGGTTTCGTTCATCCGAGGTACGCCTCCCGCACTCCGGCGTGCGCGCGGATCTCGTCCGGTGTGCCACTCGTCAGCAACCGCCCCAGGTTCAACACGTGCACGCTGTCGCAGTAGCCCATGACGAGGTCCATGTCGTGCTCCACCAGCACCACCGCCCGCCCCTCGGCCGTTAGCTGCCGCAACAGCTCCCCGAACGCGTCGGTCTCCTGCCGGTCCAGCCCCGAGGACGGCTCGTCGAGCAGCAACAGCCGCGGGTCCGTCGCCAGCGCCCGAGCCAGCTCCAGCAACCGCGCGGTACCGGTGGGCACGGTGTCCGCCTGGCTGCCGGCCCATTCCGCAATGCCCACCCTGCTCAACAACTCGTCGGCGAGCTTCGGCGACCGCCGCCGGCTCTCCAACGCCACCACGACGTTCTCCCACACGCTGAGCGACCCGAAGACCTCCAGCCGCTGGAACGTCCGCGCCACCCCCATCCGCGACCGCTGGTGCGGCCCCTTCGCCGTGATGTCCGCCCCGTCCAGCAGAACCCGGCCGGACGACGGCTTCCGCAACCCGCTGACCACGTCGAACAACGTCGTCTTGCCCGCACCGTTGGGCCCGATCAACCCGGTGATGCCGGGCTCAACGGTGAGCGTGACGTCATCGACCGCGGTCACCTCACCGAAGCGAACCGTCACCCCGTCAACCTGCAACGCGCTCATGCCCACCCCCAGCCACCACCGCGCACCGCTGCACCCACACCCCGAGTTGCCACCGCGCCGCCGCCACGACCGCCGCAGCCGCACCCCACGCCGCCCTCATGCCCGCCGCCACGACCACGCCCGGTAGAACCAGCTCACCAACCCGTTCGGATCCCGCGCCAGCCCCGCCGCCGCCACCCCCAGCAGCACCACCGCCACCCCCGCGAACGCCGGGAACCCGCTCTGCAGCACCGGAAGCAGCATCAGCAGCACCCCGCCGAGCAGCGCGCCGGACACCGACGTCACCCCGGCGATCACCGCGAACAGCAGCAGCGGCAGGTTGTTGAACAGCTGGAAGTCGCTCGCCGCAACGGTTTCCCGCAGCTGCGCGAACAAGCCGCCGGCCAGCCCCGCGATGGCGGCCGACAGCGCGAACACCCCGACCCGCACCCACCGCACGTTCATCCCCAGCGTCGCGCACGCCGCCGAGCTGTCCTTCACCGCGATCATCCGACGCCCCAGCCGCCCGCGCCTGACCGCCAGCACCCCAGCTCCGACCAGCGCGAACACCACCGCCGCCAGCACCAGCTGACCGGCGGGCGAGCCCACCAGCCGCGGCACCTCCAAGCTTCCGCGCACCCCGAAAGCAACAGGCGACTGCAGCACCAGCTTGTCCATCAGCTGCGCGAACCCCAAAGTGGCCAGCGCCAGGTACAACCCGCTCACCCGCAGCACCGTCAACGCGATCAACGCCCCGACCGCCGCCGACACCAGCGCCGCCAGCAGCAGCGTCAGCGGGGACGTGCCCAGGCGCGCGACCACCACCGCGCCCACGCCGACGAACGTGAACTGCCCCAGCGACACCACTCCCCCGTACCCGGTGAGCAGCACCATCGACAGCAGCACGATCCCGAACACCAGCCCCAGCGCCAGCTGTGAAGCGACCACTCCGTCGGTCAGCAGCGCAAAAGCGATCACCACGCCGACGAACCCCACCGCCGCGACGAGGGTCGTCAGCCCGTTCGGCACGGAAAGCCCGCGCGACCCGCGGACACCACCGATCCGCAACGGCGACTGCGGCATCACCAGCAGCACCACGAACAGCAGCAACGCCGGGATCGCCGCCCGGAACGAGATCCAGAACGGCGACGACGGCAGGTACGCCACCGCGTACGACTGCACCAGCCCGAGCCCCAACGCACCCACGAACGTCAACGGCAGACTGCGCAGCTTGCCCACCAACGCCGCCGTGTAGGCCGTGATCACCAGCAACGTCATCGTCACGTAGTCCAGCTGCACCACCGGTGTCAGCAGGATCCCGCCCAACGCCGCCAGCGCCGACCCGATCGCCCAGCTCAGCGCCGACAGCCGGTGCGGGCGGGCCCCGTACAGCGCGGCCAGCTCCGGCGCGTCCACGCACGCCCGCATCGCGAGCCCGGTCCGCATCCGGTTCAGCAGCACGTACAACCCGCCCGCCACCAGCACCGCGCACGCCAGCGTCACCAGGTCGTGCCCACTGACGAACGACTGTCCGATGTGGACCCCGAAAGCATCCAGGAACGGCCGCACCGGCCGCGCCGCAGGGGGCCAGACCACCTGCGCCACGCCGATCAGCCCGACCAGCACACCGACACCGGCGACCAAGGTGATCCCGACCGGCGCACCCGCGAGCCTGCGCATGATGAACCGCTCCACCACCAACCCGAACAACGGCGCACACCCGCCGACCACGATCAGCAAAGCGAGCCACTGCGGCAGCCCGCGGTTCTCGGCCAGCTCCCAGTACAGGAACGCCATGACCATGCCGATCGCGCCGTGCCCGACGTTGAACACCTTGGACGTGCTGTAGGTCAGCACCAGCCCGCTGGCCACGACCGCGTACGCGCCGCCCGTGACCAGGCCGAAGACGGTGTAGGCCAGCAGCGCCGTCATCCGCCGACTCCCGTGTCGATCAACGAGCCGCACGAGTACCCGGACGCCGGCGCGAGCCTGGTCCAGGTGCCGCCCTTGAGCCGCACCAGGGTCATGCAGGCCGAGGTCCGCTTGCCGCCGACGTCCTGCGGCGCGACCATCCCCTCCGCGGTGAACTCGCGCACGCCGCGCACCTGGTCGAGCATCGCCTTGCGGGTCAGCTGCGGCCCGACCTTCGCCGCGCTGACGACGAACAGCCGTGCCGCCGCCCACGCGAACATGCCGAAGTAGGACGGCGCCGCACCGGGCGCGACCCGGCCCAGCCACTGCTTGTAGAGCGCGACCTGGGGGTTGTTCTCCTCGAACAGCGCGCCGTTGGTGTAGACGACCGTCCCGTCGACCGTGGCGCCGCCCTGCCGGACGTACTGCGGGTCGTAGGCGCTCGGGTCGGTGATGAACGCCTCCGGCGTGAACCCCTGCTGCCGCATGGCCTGCTGCAACCGCACCGCGTACTGCGCCGACCCGATCCAGTAGACGATCTTGGAACCGGTCTCCTTGAGCTTCGCCACGTACGGCGCGTAGTTGACGTCGGTGATGTCGATGGCCTGCGAGTAGACGAACTTGATCCCGCGCGCCTCGGCGGCCTTCTGCATGCTGCGGGCGTTCTGCGCGCTCGCGTCGGCGTTGAGGTACAGGTACGCGGCGCTCCCGACCGCACCGGGGAAGGCCGACTTCACCAGGTCCGGGCCCGCCGACGACACCAGGTTCACGACGTTGGACGCGGCGCCGAAGCTGACCGGCGTGCGCTGCCGCTGGGCGGTGACGGTCGAGGCCCGCAGGTCGGGGATGCCGCAGCCGGTCGCCGCCGGACCGCCGCCCTGGTCGAACGCCGACATCGACCCCACCAGCGCGAACGCCTGCTCGCACGCCTGCGCCGTGGCCTGCTGGTCGCCGCCGCTGTCGGTGCGCGAGTCGAACGACACCAGCTTCAGCTTGCGCCCGCAGATCGCGCCCTGGGTGGCGTTGAAGTACTCGACGAACGCCTTGGTCGCCTGCTGCGCCGACTGGAAGATGCCCGGCACCGGGCCGCTGATGTCGGAGATGTTGGCGATGGTGATCTCGCCGGCCGTGACGCCCTTGTCCGTCGCGCCACCGGTGCCCTGGCAGCCGCCCGCGATGCTGCCCGGCGGGTTCGGCTGCTTGTCCGGCTGCTGCGGGTTGTGCTGAACCTGTCCCGGCGCGTTCTCGGTGCCCGGTACCGCGCCGGGGTCGGTGGCACCGGCGTCCTGGCCGGGACCGACGGCGGCCCCGGCCCGGGGCGCGACGAGTGCCGCGCGCTGCTCGTCGGTGATCCTGCTGCCGCAGCCCGCGACCAACGCGCACGTCGCCAGCACGATCAGTGCAGCCCTGGCTCGCATGCGGTCGAACGCTAGGGGCCTGCATCGGTCCAGAGGGCCGTGCCCGCAGGCCGAACCACCCGTCTGGCCTACAGCATTTTTAGAACACGTTCTACCAGGACTAAGACTTGAAACAGGTCGTCAGGCATCTGCATACAAGTATTGCTACAACACGTTCTCACGAGAGGGGAGATCCACTGCGGACGCGCGGCACCGAGCCGCCCACACCCGTTCAACGAGCGAGGCGGCCCGGACGTGACGCTTCAGCTCACGACGGCGGCAGCAGCTCCGGCCACCGCGGCCGGATGACGTCCCCGGACGACTGCCCGCGCAGCCGCCGCACCACCCACGGCACCACGTGCTCACGGGCCCAGCGCAGGTCCTCCGCCCGCCGCAGCCGCCGGTCCACCAGCGGCGCGATGTCGAGCACGGTCCGCGCCAGCGAGTGCTGCACGCCGAGCCCGTCCAGCACCGAGATCGCGACCTCGCGGTGGCCGAGGGCGTTGAGGTGCAGCCGGTCGACGGACCACATCCGCCGGTCCCGCAGCTGTCGCATCGACCACATGTCGACCAGCACGCACGCGTGCTCGGCCGCGATCGCGCGCACGTGCTCGTTGTAGATGGCCACCCGGCCGCGCATCTTGCGGAACACCGGGTCGTCCGCGCCGTCGACGCCGGTGAACAGGACCACGCGCGCGCCCGCGACCACGCACCGCGCGACGGCAGCCCGGTAGCGCCGCATCAGCTCGTCGATGTTCACCTTCGGGCGCATCAGGTCGTTCCCGCCCGCGTAGAGCGACACGAGGTCGGGCTTCATCGCCAATGCGCGGGGCAGCTGCTCACCCAGCACCTGCGGCAGCAGCCGGCCGCGCACCGCGAGGTTGGCGTAGGTGAACTCGGGGTCGGCCGCACCCAGCACCTCGGCCACGCGGTCGGCCCAGCCGCGCACACCGTTCGGTCGACCGGCGTCGTCGTCGCCCACTCCCTCGGTGAACGAGTCCCCCAACGCCACAAAACGCTTGCTCATGGCCACCACGGTAGGTCGCGGGCACCTGGCCGGGTTGCGCGGGGGCATATAACGGTTCGATAACGCCGGGGTCTCGAACTGAGGCGCAGTCCCATTGCCGGCCGTACTCCAGTTCGTGCGACTCCCCATGAACTTGGCAAAGCCGACGCGACTACTGGCCGCGCTGGCCGGCTGCGCGCTGGCCGTGCTGCTCGGCACCGGGAGCGCGATCGGCCAGCCCGCCACTCCCCCCGCTCCCTCCACCCCCATCTCCACCCCGCCGCCCGGCAGCGGCGGGACGGGCGACGAGGTCGTGCAGACGCAGTGGGGGCCGCTCGGGCCGGCTGACCGGGACTTCATGAACCGGGTCAAGCAGGCGGGGCTGTGGGAGAAACCCGCGGGCGACAAGGGCAGGGCCAAACGCCCGGACCAGCCCAAGATCCTCGAGGCCTGCAAGCACCTCATCGAGGGGCACACGCTGCTGGACAACGTGGTGAACAGGGCGGGCGTGCTGCTCGGCCACACGTTGCCCGCGGAGGCCTCCGACGAGCAGAAGGGCTGGCTCGCCGAGATGGACGCGGCGAACGGCGACGAGTTCGACGCCGTCTTCGCCAACCGGCTCCGAGCGGCGCACGGCAAGGTCTACGCCTATGCCGCGCAGATCCGGGCGGGCACCAAGAACGAGCTCATCCGCATCCTCTCCACGCAGGCGATGATCACCGTCTTCGACCACATGAAGGTGCTCGAGGACACCGGTCGGGTCGACTTCGCCGGACTGGAGTCACCGAAACCGCTCGCTCCCCCCACGGCCGCCTCCGGGGCGCCGGAACCCACCGGGGACGCGGCGGGCGAGGAGAACGAGGCCTCGGCCAACCCCACCGACGGCGTGATCCCGACCGTGCCGGAGGGCACCAGGTTCACCCGCACCGCGGAACAGGGCGTGTTCGGCGACAACAACGGCGTCTTCTTCGGCGCGATCGCGGTTCTCGCCCTCGCACTCATCGGAATGCGAATGATCTCCCGATCGAAGAAGAAAACGCGCCACAACTCCCGCTCTTACTGATCACACACCGAGTTCAACCGAACAACACGGCTAACGCCGTCAGCTTCAGCATGCCGTTTATCGGACAACTACGAGGTGGCAAATGGCTTTTCACCGGAGGAAATCCACGATCTGGCTGACCGCCGCAGCAGCGGCGATGGCCCTGGTCGCTGGCGGTGCCGCGGTGGTGGCCATCAGTTCTTCTGATGGCGCCGCGCTCGCCGACGGTGCGGACAAGTCGCTGTTCGTCGACATCACCAAGGTGAAGCCGAACGTCAAGAAACCAAGGCCGGAGAACGACGCCACCACGGGTACGTTCACCGTCGACTGCGGCCGGAACGAGAACGGCCACTTCAACCCGGACAACTTCATCGCCCAGCCCGGTGTCCGCAACGGCGCCCAGCACCTGCACGACTACGTCGGCAACCTGTCCACGAACGCGGACTCGAACAACCAGTCTCTCCAGGCCGCCGGCACCACCTGCAAGAACGGTGACAAGTCCGCCTACTTCTGGCCCGTCGTGCGCATCATCGACGAGGAGGAAGCCGCGGAGGGCGGCGAGGAGGCCGGTCAGGAGGCCGGCGAGCAGGCCCCGCCGAAGAAGGACGACAAGGCCCAGCAGGACAAGGACAAGGCCGCCAAGGCCGCGCCCCAGCTCGAGTGCCCCGACGTCGCGTCCCTGCTCCCCGAGGACGTGCCGGAGGGTGCCCAGGCCGAGATCGAGAAGGAACTCGAGAACATCGAGAAGGTGACCGAGGAGGCCGAGAAGAAGGTCGCCGCCACCAAGGCCCAGGACCGGGACAACGTCATCGTCGGCCCGACCCGCGAGAAGCGCGCCGCGATCCTGAACCGCATGATGCTGGCGTTCAGCCGGCAGGGCCAGCAGGCCCCCGACCTCAACCCGGCCGCCGCCTGCGCGGTGGAGGACAAGGCCCAGGGCGAGGAAGGCCTCGACAACGGCGACGCGAACAGCGACGCCGCCCAGGCCGAGGGCACCGAGAACAAGCAGAACCAGGACAACGCCGAGGAGAACGCCGAGAACGAGCTCGAGGGCAACGAGGGCGAGATCCAGCGCCCGGCCGTCGTCGACCTCACCTTCCGCGGCTCGCCCACCGGCAAGGTCGTCGCGATGCCCAAGTTCCTCCGCGTCCTCTACGGCGACGCCAAGGCCGGCCAGAACGGCCCGAAGAACGCCAAGGCGTCCTGGACCTGCACGGGCTTCGAGGACAAGGTCCTGATGGACAAGTACCCGATCTGCCCGCAGAACTCGAAGGTCAAGCGCGTGCACGACTTCCCGAGCTGCTGGGACGGCAAGAACATCGACTCCGCGAACCACCGCGACCACATCGTGTTCCCCGACCAGAACGGCAAGTGCAAGCGGGGCTTCAAGGCCGTCCCGCAGCTGCGCATCTCGCTGACCTACAACATCCCGCTGGAGGTCCAGCAGGACGGTCGCTACCTGGTCGACTCCTTCCCCGAGGAGGAGCACAACCCGCTCACCGACCACGACGACTTCGCGAACGTGATGTCGCAGAAGATCATGAACCGCCTGGTCAACTGCGTGAACTCGGGCAAGAAGTGCCGCGAGTGACCCGCTAGACCCACCCGATCGGCGAAGCCCCGGTGCACCTCCCGCGCACCGGGGCTTCGCGCTGTCCACTCAGGACTTTCCCGTCACCACCGCAGTGCCCGCAGAGCGCGGGTGAGCACGGGTGAGAACGTGCCGTCGGCGGTGGTCATCGCGTGACCGGCACCGGGCAGGACCACCCGGCGGCCCACGACGGACACGAGCTCGTCCGTGGTGTGGCAGGGCACCTGGACGTCCAGCTCGCCGCAGGTCACCAGCACCGGCATCCTCGGCAGTCCCCGTGCGACAGCGGGCGGGAACACCGCGTCGTCGGTCGTCACGAACCTCCGGCTCGGCCCCGCCAGCGACCTGAAGAGCGGCCAGCGCCGGTGGCATGGCCGTCGTGTCGACCGGGCGACCGGCGCGGAGGTCCACGACGGCGCCGTCGATCGCGCGGTCGATGGCGGCTCCGTCCTGTTCGGACAGCTGCCCGGCGGCGACGAGCTGCGCGATCTGGTCGTGCAGCTGCATCGCGAGCAGGTCCAGCAGCCGCAACGCCTGTGGCTGCAGCATGACCAGCGCGGCGGCACGGCGGTGCTGCGGCGCCTGCGCGGCGAGCACCAGTGCCGTCATGCCTCCCTCGCTGCCCGGCGCCACCCGGCGCCGGTCCACCTCGGCGGCGGTGCACAGGTCCGGGCCGCCGGCCTGCCGGACGAACACCGGGTAGTCGATGTCCTGCGGCGCCCGGAACGCGCCCAGTCCGGTGCGGCCGGTGCCGTACTTGTCGAACCTCAGCGTCGCGACCCGTCGCGGTCCAGCACACCGGCGAGGTCGCGCAGGGTTCGGCGTGAGCGCGGGCGGCTGGTTGCCGTCGCGGTCGGTCGGGCCGCTGCCCGGCAGCAGCAGGGCGGCGGCCAGGCGCTCACCACGACGGCGTGCCGGCACGTGCAGCGTTCCGTAGGTGGTGGTGCCGTCCACGACGAACGACACCTCTTCGTCGTAGGCGGGCATCGTGGAGCCGTGCCGCGCGGCGAGGGTGACCGCGGCTGCGGCGTTGGAGACGAACGGTGGCACCACCCCCCGGCGACGGACACCGCCGCGGCCAGCGCCACCGCGACCTTGCCGATCACCGGCGCATCGCCTGCTCGACCATGGCCACGACCTCGCGCGGGTCGTCGACCTCGACCACCAGCCGGGTGTAGCGCTCGTCGGCCAGCTCCACCACCACGGCCTTCTGCCCGTCGCGGACCGCCCAGAAGACCTTCTCGCCGTCCTGGTGGAACGTGCCCGCCGTGATCACCCCCGGCAGGTGCGTGCCCGGCGCCCGCAGCCCCTTCGGCTCACCCGCGATGCCGGGGTCGGCCGTGGCGCCCCGCACGTGCGCCAGCGGGATGGTCAGCCTGCTCTTCAACGCCCACAGCTTGTCCAGCCCCTCCATCTCCACGACCAGGTCCTGGTCCTGCACGCTGATGACCGCCATGTCAGTCCTCCCCGTCCGGCACCGTCTCCGGCCCGTCGTCGTTGTCGGGGGCGCCCTCTCCGGACGCCGCCCGGTGGCGCAACCACCGCCCCAGCAGCCCCTCGGTGGCCCGCGGACCGCCCGTCGCCGCGTCGACCTCGCACAGGACCGCCGACACGAGCTCGGCGACCTCGGGGTCCTCCCGCGCCCGGTCGGCCGCCGCGACCAGCAGCAGGTCCCACGCCGGGACGTGCCCGGGTTCGGTCACCAGGGCCAACCGCGGCCGGACGTCCTGGTCGACGTGGCGGCGCAACGCGGCGAGGTACAGGCCGCGCTTGCTGCCGAACACGCCGTAGAGGCTGTTGCGGTGCACGCCGAGCCGGGTGACCAGGTCGTCGATCGAGACCCCGTCGTAGGCGCGGCGGGCGAACACCTCCGCCGCCGCCTCCACGGCCTCGTCCACGTCGAAAGACCTCCGTCGTCCCATGTCACGACCGTAGCGTTTTCAGGAACGATCAGTCAAGAACGATCGTTCCTGAAAATCTGGCTCCCAGCGTCACAAGGACGGAAAAGTTCACCTCCGTGAACCCGCGACCGGAAAAATTGACCGCAAAGGTCTATACCACTGACACTGGCCGGCATGGTCACCCGTTCCTGCGCGGTGCTGATCGCACTGCTGGCAACCCTCATCGTCCCGACCACGACCACGGCGACCGCCGCCCCTGCCACCTTCACCCACCCCGGCGTCGTCGTCTCCCGCCCCCAGCTCGACTTCGTCCGCACCAAGGTCCAGGCCGGCGCCCAGCCGTGGAAACTCGCCTACGACCGGATGATGGCGAGCAAGTACGCGGACCTGAACCGGGTCCCGAAGCCGCGTGCCGTCGTCGAGTGCGGCTCCTACTCCAACCCCAACTACGGCTGCACCGACGAGCGCGAAGACGCCATCGCCGCGTACACCACGTCGCTCGCCTGGTACATCACGCGCGACGACCGTTACGCACAAAAGGCGATCCAGCTCATGGACGCCTGGTCGGCCACCATCCGCGACCACACCAACTCCAACGCCCCGCTGCAGACCGCGTGGAGTGCGAGCTCCTGGCCCAAGGCAGCGGAGATCATCAAGCACGTCTACGGCAACTGGTCCAACAGCGGCCGGTTCGGCACCATGCTGCGCGACGTCTACCTGCCCGAGATCCAGAACGGCCGTGCCAACACCAACGGCAACTGGGAGCTGAGCATGATGGAGGCGTCGCTGGGCATCGCGGTGTTCCTGGAGGACCGCGCCGCCTACGACAAGGCGGTCGGCATCTTCCGCAGCCGCATCCAGGCGTTCGTCTACCTGACCACCGACGGGGCGCTGCCGAGGACACCGCCGGGCAGCGGCATCGACACCCGTGCCGAGATCATCTCCTACTGGCACAACCAGTCCACGTTCGTCGACGGGCTCACCCAGGAGACCTGCCGGGACTTCGCGCACACCGCGTACGGGCTCGCCGCGGCGGCCCACTTCGCGGAGACCGCGAAGCACCAGGGCCAGGACATCTGGGGCGAGATCAAGGACCGGATGCGGCACGCGTGGGGCCTGCACACCAAGTACCAGAACGGCGAGCCCGTGCCGTCCTGGCTGTGCGGCGGCAGCTACTCGCGTGAGCTCGGGCCGACGTCCGAGGTGAGCTTCAACGCGTTGAACACCCGGTTGGGCATCGCGATGTCGAACACCCAGCGCTACACCGAGGGGCAGCGTCCACAGGGGACGGACAACCTGTTCATCGCCTGGGAGACGCTCACCCACGCGGCGAACCCGGCCTGAATAGCACTACCGTGCGTGGCATGACAGACGTGAAGCCACGCAGCCGGGACGTCACCGACGGCCTGGAGCGCACCGCCGCGCGCGGGATGCTCCGGGCCGTCGGCATGGGCGACGAGGACTGGGAGAAGCCGCAGATCGGTGTGGCGTCGTCGTGGAACGAGATCACCCCGTGCAACCTGTCGCTGGACCGCCTCGCGAAGGCGGGCAAGGACGGCGTCCACGCGGCCGGTGGGTACCCGCTGGAGTTCGGCACGATCTCGGTGTCGGACGGCATCTCGATGGGCCACGAGGGCATGCACTTCTCGCTGGTGTCGCGGGAGGTGATCGCGGACAGCGTCGAGACGGTCATGCAGGCCGAGCGGCTCGACGGGTCGCTGCTGCTCGCGGGGTGCGACAAGTCGTTGCCGGGCATGCTGATGGCGGCCGCGCGGCTGGACCTGGCGAGCGTGTTCCTCTACGCCGGCTCGATCCTGCCCGGCCGGGTCACGCTGACCGACGGCACCGAGCGCGAGGTGACCATCATCGACGCGTTCGAGGCCGTCGGCGCGTGTGCGCGTGGCCTGATGAGCCGCGAGGACGTCGACCTGATCGAACGCGCCATCTGCCCCGGCGAGGGCGCGTGTGGCGGCATGTACACCGCGAACACCATGGCCAGCGCCGCCGAAGCGCTGGGCATGTCCCTGCCCGGCAGCGCCGCGCCACCGGCCACGGACCGCCGCCGCGACGGCTACGCGCGCAAGTCCGGCCAAGCGGTCGTGAACATGCTTCGGCACGGCATCACCGCACGGCAGATCATGACGCGTGAGGCGTTCGAGAACGCGATCGCGGTCGTGATGGCGTTCGGCGGCTCCACCAACGCCGTCCTGCACCTGCTCGCCATCGCCCACGAGGCCGAGGTCGAGCTCAGCCTCGACGACTTCACCCGCATCAGCGCCCGCGTCCCCCACCTCGCCGACGTGAAGCCGTTCGGCCGCCACGTGATGACCGACGTCGACCGCATCGGCGGCGTCCCGGTCGTGATGAAGGCCCTGCTGGACGCGGGCCTGCTGCACGGCGACTGCCTCACCGTCACCGGCAGGACCGTCGCCGAGAACCTCGCCGACATCGCCCCGCCCGACCCCGACGGCAACGTCCTGCGCGCCCTCGACAAACCCATTCACCGCACCGGCGGCATCACGATCCTCAAGGGCTCCCTCGCCCCGGACGGCGCCGTCGTCAAGTCGGCCGGCTTCGACTCGGACGTCTTCACCGGCACCGCCAGGGTCTTCGACCGCGAACGCGCCGCCATGGACGCCCTCGAAGACGGCACCATCACCGCCGGCGACGTGGTCGTCATCCGCTACGAGGGCCCCAAGGGCGGCCCCGGCATGCGCGAGATGCTGGCGATCACCGCCGCCATCAAGGGCGCGGGCCTGGGCAAGGACGTCCTGCTGCTCACCGACGGCCGCTTCTCCGGCGGCACCACCGGCCTGTGCGTGGGCCACGTGGCCCCGGAAGCCGTCGACGGCGGCCCGATCGCGTTCGTCCGCGACGGCGACCGCATCACGTTGAACGTCGCCGAGGGCACCCTCGACGTGGAGGCCGACCTGGAGAGCCGCCGCGAGGGCTGGGCTCCGCTGCCTCCCCGGTACCAGCGCGGGGTGCTCGCGAAGTACGCGAAGCTGGTCGGGTCGGCGTCGCGCGGCGCCGTCTGCGACTGAGCCCGCTGCTACTGGGCCCCGCTGCTACTGGGCCCCGCTGCCACAGGGCCCGCTGCCACAGGGCCCGCCACGCCTGAACCCCACTGCTGCTGGACAGCGCTCAGCGGCTCGGCCGAGGCACGCTCCGGCCGAGCCGCCGCAGTGCTCCCTCCATCGCGAACCGCCCCGGCTCGACGCGCTTCGGCCGTCGCGGCAACGGGTCGTCGGAGAGGTACGGCTCCCAGCGGCCGCCGGTCGCCGGGACCACCGGCTGCTCGTGCTCACGGGCCAGCCACCGCCACAGTTCCGCGCCGATCGGCACGACGGTCCCGCTCGCGGGCCAGACCTCGCTGGTCTGCGGATGCCGCGGCACCAGCAGCACGTCCGCCTCCGCGACCACCCCGGGACCGGCCACGCCGAGCGCCTTCACCGGCGCCTCCGCCGGCAGCAGCTCGTCCAGTGCACGCTGGAACGTGTCCGCCACCGGTCCGTCCGCGGCGACCACGCGCGCCGTCCCCGCCGCCACCAGCACACCGGCGAGCGCCACCCCGGCGGCGTTGCCCATCCGGTCGCGCCACCACTCGTCCTCGCCCCCGACCAGAGGTGTGCTCTCCCAGTCGAGCTCCTCCCAGCGCACCACCGCGTCCGGTTCGCCCACGGCGCGCACGGCGGCAGGCTCCAGCCACACCACCGCCCACACCGAGCAGTCGCTGACCCGCGTCGCGACCTCGGCGCCACACGCGCAGGCGAGGTTGGGGCCTTCCCACCCCGTCACGCCGCAGCAGTCGCCGGCCAGCCGATCAGGAAGCCAGGACACGCCCCGCACGTCGCCGGGTGCGATCGCGATCCAGCCGGGCCCAGCCGCCCACGTGCCCGGCTCGACCAGGGCGGGCATGTGCAGCACACCGTTGCCCACCGAGTCGTGCCCGTGATCGGGGAAGTCGACCTGTGCCACCGGCACGGTCAGCGCGGCACCGCACGCCACGCACTCGAACACCACCATCGAAACCCCCGCGGACATCATCGCCCGCGCGTCCAGCGAGTTTCGCGCCTGTCCAGTGCGGACCGCCCAGGACGTGTCCCGTGAGCCGCCTCCGGGGCCCTCGGCCGCGACTATCGCGGACGAGACTCACGGGACACGCCCTGGTACAGACCGTCCAAAACGGACGCGTACCGCTTCTCGATCTCCCGCCGCCGCGGCTTCAGCGACGCCGTCAGCAACCCGTCCTCCACGCTGAAGTCCTCCTCCAGCACCGCGAACCGCTTGATCGTCTCGTGCCGCGCCAGCTGCCGGTTCACGACCTCGACCGCGCGCCCGACCTCGGCGTCCGCGTCGGCCAGTCCCGCCCGCGTGTCCGGGTCCAGCGTCACCAGCGCCACGCAGTACTTGCGCCGGTCGCCGTGCACGAGCACGTTGCTGATGTACGGCGACGCCGCCTTCAGCAGGCTCTCGATCGGAGCGGGCGCCACGTACTTGCCGCCCGAGGTCTTGATCAGCTCCTTCTTGCGGTCGGTGATCGAGAGCCGGCCGGCGTCGTCGACCTCGCCGATGTCACCGGTGTGCAGCCAGCCGTTGACCAGCGCCTCGGCGGTCGCGTCCGGGCGGTTGTGGTAGCCGCGCATGACGCCGGGGCCACGCAGCAGCACCTCCCCGTCATCCGCGATCTTCACCTCCATGCCGGGAATCGGCGGTCCGACCGTGCCGATCTTGATCATGCCGGGGCGGTTGAAGAACGTCGCCGCCGACGACTCGGTGAGGCCGTAGCCCTCCAGGATCGTGATGCCGCAGCGGGCGAAGAACTCGGCGATCTCGCCCGCGAGCGGTGCCGAGCCGGAGACGAAGTAGCGGATGCGGCCGCCGACGCGGTCGCGCAGCTTGCGGTACACCAGCCGGTCGGCGAGCCAGCGGGTGGCGGGGCCGTGGTCGCGGTCGGCCCAGCGGAAGATCTTCTCGGTCACGCCGCCCTTCTCGCGGGCGCCGGCGACGATGCGGCCGTGGATCTTCTCGAAGATGCGCGGGGCCGCGGCGACGATCGTGGGCCTGAGCTCGCCGAGGTTGTCCACGATCCGTTCGACCGAGCCGTCGACGGCGGTGGCGGCGCCCACGGCGATCATGGCCATGGTCAGCACCTTGCCGAACGCGTGGGACAGCGGCAGCCACAGGAAGTGCAGGTCGTCCTCGCGCAGGATGCCCAGTGACGCAATCGCTTCCGCGGTGGTCAGCCAGTTGGCGTGGGTGAGCTCGACGCCCTTGGGCGTGCCGGTGGTGCCCGAGGTGTAGATCAGCGTCGCGAGGTCCTCCGCGCCGAGCTCGCTGATCAACGCGGCGTAGTCGCCGTCGGCCTGCGGGATCGCGCCGAACCGCAGCACCTCGGCGTCGGGCACCAGGGGCGTGCTCGTCGGTCTCCACGACCACGATGCGGCTGCCGGAGTCGCCGACGACGTGCGCGACCTCGGCCGCGGTGCTGTTCGGGTAGATCGTGGTCGTCGCCCCGCCGGCGGCCAGCACGGCCAGGTCGGTGATGATCCACTCGATGCTGGTGCGGCCCATCAACGCCACCCGGTCGCCGCGCCGCAGCCCCAGCGAGCGCAGCCCGAACGCCTCGCGCGCCACCCGTTCCTGCAGCTCGGCCCACGTCAACGAGGCCCAGCCGCCCCCGGAGCGGTACCGCATCGCCTCGGCGTCGGGCGTGCGGGCGACCCGTTCGCACAGAAGGCCGGGAATCGACAGCGCCATTGCTCTCCCCTTCTCTGGAGCGTCGCTCCAGAGCGGTACTCTAACCCGCATGGCCGACCGACGACAGTCTCTCCTCGACGCGGCACTCCGGCTCGTCGACGAGGGAGGCCTCGACGCGGTCACCATCGCGGCGCTGACCGAGCGCTCCGGCATGTCGAACGGCAGCATCTACCACCACTTCGGCAGCCGGGCGGGCGTGTTCGCGCAGCTCTACGCCGACTCCTACGGCCGCTGCGTGGCCGCGATGACACCGGCGCTCGACGACCGCCCGGCCACCGAGGCCGTCCGCGACCTGACCCTGCGCTACCTCGACTGGGTGGCCGCGAACCCGAGCCGCGCGCGGTTCCTCTACGCCGCACCCGACCACGCGGACCCGGCGGCCAAGCAGGCGGAGTTCGCCCCGGTGCTCACGTGGTTCCTCGATCGCATGGCCGCGGGCGAGCTGCGCGCCGTGCCGCCGTGGGCGTTGGAGCCCGTGGCGATGGGACCGGCACACGAGTCGGTGCGCCGGTTCCTGCTGGGCGTGTTCGACCTGGCGGCAGCCCGCGAGCTCGTCGCGGACGCCGTGTGCGCCGTCCTACGACCCTGAGGCCACTGCCCGGCTACTCGCCGCCGGGCTCGTCCGCCGCCCCTCCACGGCTCTTCGGCCGGCGGCCAGATGATCGCATCTCCGGGGCGATCCATTAGCCCTAGAACACCTGTTCGATTATGCTGCGGTCCATGCGCCAGGGATCACTGTTCGACCTGGATGCGGAGCCGGCGCTGGCCCCGCTCGCCCCGCGCCGCACCGAGCTCGGCCTCGGCGCCTGGATCGACGTGCAGCCGGGCTGGCTCTCCGGCGCGGACGCCGTGTTCGACCAGCTCGTCGCGGACGTGCCATGGCGTGCAGAACGCCGCCAGATGTACGACTCCGTGGTCGACGTCCCCCGGCTGCTCTGCTTCTACTCCGGCGCGCTGCCGCTCCCGGTGCTCACCAGCGCCCGCGACGCCCTGAGCGAGCACTACCTGCCCGAGCTCGGCGAGCCCTTCACCACCGCGGGCCTCTGCTACTACCGCGACGGGCGCGACAGCGTGGCGTGGCACGGCGACACGATCGGCCGGGGTGCCACCGACGACACGATGGTCGCGATCGTCAGCGTCGGCACGCCCCGCGCACTCCTGCTCAGGCCACGCGGCGGCGGTGAGACGCACAAGTACGCGCTCGGTCACGGCGACCTGCTCGTGATGGGCGGTTCGTGCCAGCGCACCTGGGAGCACGCCATCCCGAAGACCGCGAAGGTCGTGGGGCCGCGGATCAGCGTCCAGTTCCGCCCGCACGGAGTCCGCTAGCGACGAGCTCCTCGGACACCCGCCACACCCGCTCGGCCTCCTCGGCCGACCGCAACCGGCCGTACAGCTCCTGCACGGCGGGCGGACCGCCGAGGTGGCCGAATCCGCTCGGGCCGTAGAAGACGCCGGTGTCGGGCGTCGTCGCGGCCAGCACCGCCGGCAGCTGCGCGGTCTCGACGGTGCCGACGACGATCCCCCGCGCGGACAACGCACGGATCAGCCGCACGCCCAGGGTGTCCTCGGACCGCGCGATCTCCGGCCGGGCGGCGAGCAGGTTGGTGGGTGCGATGCCGGGGTGCGCCAGGTTGCTCGTGATCCCCCAGCCACCGGCCTCGCTGCGGCGCGCGAGCTCCAGCCCGAACAGCCCGAGCGCGATCTTCGACTGGCTGTAGGCCTTGCCCCCGTTGTACGAGCGCTCCCAGTTCAGGTCGGCCCAGTTGATGGCGTTCTGGTTGGCCGCGATGCTGATCTGCGAGGTGACGCGGGCACGACCGGCCTTCAGCAACGGCAGCAGATGCCGCACGAGCGCGAAGTGGCCCAGGTGGTTGGTGCCGAACTGCAGCTCGAACCCGTCGGCGGTGGCCTGCCGGTCGGGCGGGGTCATCACGCCCGCGTTGTTGACCAGGACGTGAACGGGCCTGTCCTCGGCCAGCAACGTCTCGCCCAGGTCGGCGACCGACCGCAGCGAGGAGAGGTCGAGCGAGCGCAGCGACACGTCCGCGCCGGGGACCCGCCGCCGGATCTCCGCGACCGCCGCCTCGCCCTTGCGCTGGTTGCGGACCGGCATGACGACCTCGGCGCCCGCTGCCGCGAGCCTGCGGGCGATGCCGAGCCCGACACCGTCACTCGCCCCGGTGACGACGGCCCGCCGGCCGCTCAGGTCCGGGACCTCGATGTCGAACGACTTCCTGCTCATCGCGCACTCCCCTGCTCGTCGTGGTGTGCCTCCACAGTGGCCGGACGCACCGGCGCTCATCCAGGACCTGTCAGTCCGTGGCTACCGCGCCGGGCGGGCACTAGAAAGGAGGACGACACGGAGGAGGGACCCGCTGTGGTGATCGACCGAGCCGGCCTGGCGGCGTTCCTGCGCCACCGCAGGGAGTCGTTGCAGCCGGAGGACATCGGCCTGCCGCGCGGGCCGCGGCGCCGGACCGCCGGGCTGCGCCGCGAGGAGGTGGCCGCGCGCTGCAACATGTCCACGGACTACTACGCGCGGCTGGAGCAGGAACGCGGCACGCACCCGTCCGAGCAGATGGTCGCCGCGATCGCCCAGGGCCTGCACCTGTCGCTGGACGAGCGCGACCACCTGTTCCGCCTCGCGGGCCACGCCCCACCGGCCCGCGGCGCGCTGAGCGAGCACGTCAGCCCCGGTCTGGCCCGCATCTTCGACCGCCTGGCCGACACCCCGGCCGAGATCGTCACCGAGCTCGGCGAGACCCTGCGCCAGACCCCGCTCGGCGTGGCGCTCACCGGTGACGCGACCCGCCACACCGGCCCGGCGCGCAGCCTCGGCTTCCGGTGGTTCACCGACCCGGAGTCCCGGAAGCTGTACGAACCCGCCGACCACCTGTTCCTGGGCCGGATGTTCACCTCAGGGCTGCGCGAGGCCGTGACGCGGCACGGGCAAGGTTCCCGCGCCGCGCACTACACCGAGCTGCTCCTGGCGCAGAGCGAGGAGTTCCGGACCCTCTGGGAGGCCCAGGAGGTCGGCATCCGCCCTCACGAGGTCAAGCGGTACGTGCACCCCGCCCTCGGCTCACTGGAGCTGCACTGCCAGACGCTGCTGGACCCGTTCCAGAACCACCACCTGCTGGTGTACACAGCCACACCGGGCAGCGAGAGCTACGAGAAGCTGCAGCTGCTGTCCGTCATCGGCACTCAGATCACGTCGACGAACACCGGGTTCGCGTAGAACCACAGGTCGTTCCACGGGTCCGAGTTCGCGATCTCGTCGATCACCGGGTCACCCGAGGACGTGAGCCGCTTGCCGTCGCTGCCCCGCAACCTCAGGTAGAACGACCGCTCGACGTTCTTGAACGTGTGCGTGAACCGGATCTTGCCCTTGCGGGGAACCTCGAACGTCTTGGTCACCGCGGTCTCCGGCGCCACGAACACGTCCCGGTCGGCCGACGGACCGGTGACCGGGCCGGAGATCAGGTCGACCTTGGCCAGCACCGGCACGGCACCCGAGTAGTTCGGGCCGTCCGCGCGGTCGATCTCGATCGTGACCTCGACGTCGCCGCCGCGGCGCACGAACGTCCGCCCGCCCAGCGTCACCCCGCGCAGGTCGTCGCGCGACCGCACGCGCAGCTCCAGGCCGTCGACCAGCCTGCCGTGCACGGTCAGCACCTTGCCGGCCTGCAGGCCGCGCATGACGTCCACATAGGACCGCGAGCGGGCCCCGACGACGTTCGCGCCGTACTGGCCGGGGAAGAAGTCGCCGTAGCCGGTCTGCTTGACGCCCGAGTCGATCGGCGCGCCCTTCGAGCCGGTGGTGGCGTAGTCCTGCTTGCCCGGCGTGAACGTGTCGGCGAACACCTGGTGCACGTCGGAGTTCGCGGTGATCCACCACGGCCGGCCCTCGGCCAGCATGGAGTCCCACAGACCGCCGACCTTCGCGGTCATCCAGTCGAACCCGCCGTGGGTGCGGTAGGACTCCGCCGGGTAGCCGGGGAACGACTCCGGCAGCGGCGCGGCCGTGTCGTAGTACCCGCGCGCCCGGCCGGGGCCGCCCGCGGACTTCGGGATGCCGGCGGCCTGGTGGCCGGGCGCACCCTCCATGCCGACCGCGACCCCGGGAGCCGCGTCCCGCCAGCCGCGCAGCTCGTGCGGGCTGTCCACCCCGCGCCGCGAGGGGTGGTTCGCGAACATCAGCGCGATCTCGGTCCGTCCGGAGAGGACCTGCGCCTCCAGGTACCGCAGCGCGGCCAGCGCGTGCGGCTCGGTGCCGCCCGCGATGCGCCCGTCGTAGCCGAGCTCGAAGGCCTTGAGGATCTCGACGGTGTGCTTGCCGGGCGGCAGGAACACCGTGGCGTGCTCGGCGCCCGGGATGTTCCACTCGAGGCCCTGGTAGACCAGCACGTCGCGCTGAGTGCGGCGGGCCCGCTCGATGTCGGGGGTGACCTGGTCGATCGAGAACTTCTGGTGCGCGGGCCCACCGTGGTCGGTGATCACGACCCAGTCGAGCCCGAACTCGCGCGCCTTCGCGACCTGCTGCTCGACCGTGTACTGGCCGTCGTCGGAGTACTGGGTGTGGATGTGGTGGTCGCCGGCATACCAGCGCTCACCGCCGCCCCACGGGTTGACCGGCACGTGTGCCTGCGCCGTGCCCGTACCGGCGGCGACACCGGCACCCACGGCGCCGACGGCACCGGCCGCGATGCCCAGACCGGCGAGGAACCTGCGGCGCTCGACCGACGAGGGGCGGTCGTCCTCGGGGTCGAGCCAGCTGCCTTCGACGGGCTCGACCTCGTGGTGGTGGTGGTGCGTGTGATCACCGTGCGGGTGATCGTGAGAGTGGGACATGCGCAGATCACAACTTGTGAATCTGTCGTGGCAAACGAACGGCCGGTGAACCCTTGTACCGGGAAATTCGTTCACACGGGCTATTGCCACTCATGTGCGACTACAGGGCTTGCACGGCCAGCAGCGCCAGGTCGTCGTGGTCGTCCGCGTCGAGCCACTTCAGCACCGCCTCCTCGCAGTGCCGCGCGATCTCCTCCGCCGACAGCCCCTTGCACTCCTTCAGCACCGCCTTGAGCCGCTGCTCGCCGAACAGCTCCGTGCGGTCGGTGTGCGCGCGAGCCTCGGTGAAGCCGTCGCTGTAGAGCAGCAGCGTGTCGCCCGGCGCCAGCGTCACCTGCTCGCCGCTGAACCGCACGTCGGCCAGGATGCCGACGATCGCGCCCGGTGCGCTGACCTCGTGCACCGTGCCGTCCGCGCGCAGCACCAACGGCGACGGGTGCCCGCCGGACGCGAGCGACAGGCGTGCTCCCCCGGTGGCCAGCGGCACCAGCTCGCCGACGACGATCGTGGTGAAGAGCTTGGAACCGGTGGCGCGCAACGAGGTGTTCAGCAGGTGCAGCAGCCGCACCGGGTTCGTCTCGACCAGGGACAGCGCCTGCAGCGACTGCCGCACGCGGCCACTGTGGACCGCCGCCTCCAGGCCGTGGCCGCAGACGTCGCCCAGCGCGAACGTGGCGGAACCGTCCGTGCGCGGGTGCACGTCGTAGAAGTCGCCACCGACCTTCGCCCGCTGGTGCGCGGGCAGGTAGACCGACGCGAGCGCGACACCGCGGACCTCCGGCAGCGGCAGCGGGAGCAGCGACGAGCGCAGCACCTCGATCATCCGCTGCTGCTCGGTCAGCTTCGACGACGACTCCAGTGCCACCGCCGCGTGCTTGCCGAACAGCCGCACGCGCTCGACGTCGTTCGGCGTGAAATCACCCCGTCGGACGACGACCAGAGCGCCGCCGACGCTCAGCGGCACGGCCAGCGCGGTGCCGAAGTCCTCCGGCACACCCCAGCTGCCGTCACCCAAAGAGGTGATCCTGGTCAACGTGGACGTGCCGGTCAGCACCTCGGTCAGCACCGACGCCCGGCGTGGCGTGCGGGTGACCGTCGGCTCACCGCCGCCGCACCGCCACCACTCCAGCCGGTCGCGCGTCGCGGGCACGACGGCCACGCAGTGCTCACCCAGCAGCTCCGCGGCGAGCTGCACGATGGTCTTCAGCGTCGTCTCGCGCGACGTGCCGCCCGCCAGCCGCAGGTGGGCGTGGTCGAGCGCGGAATCCGTGAAGTACCAGGCACTCCAGCCGTCACCGAGGTCCAGCCGGCGGCCGGCGACGTGCACGTCGAACTGCTCGCCGAGGCTCAGCCGGGGGAACCGCTCGGCGGCCGCGGCGTTGCGCACGCGGACGGCACCGGCGGGGTCGACGACGAGAACGGCCTCGCGCAGCCCGTCCACCAGGCGCTGCCAGCCGTCCAGGTCGATGCCCACGGTGCTGCTCATCCGCTTTTGCCCTGCACGGACGGCCGGGTCATCACGGCCTCCTGCGGGTCGTTGTCGTGCGTCGCGGCATCAAGTTACCTCGCTCCCAACCTAACGTGGCAGGCTTGGCTGCGACCACCGAGGCACGGAGGCTTGGAGTGACCACGGCCAACGAAGAGACGGACGCGACCCTCGATCGGGTTCTTTCGGCGATGCGGGACCTGCGCGACGGCAACTTCCGCCGCAGGCTCGTGGTGCCGGGAAACGGGCCGGTGTCGGCTCTCGCGGACGTGTTCAACGAGATCGCGGAACGCAACCAGTGGCTGGCCGGTGAGCTGGGCCGGGTCCGCCAGGCGGTGGGCCAGGAGGGCAGGCTGACCGAGCGGGTGGCGCCCGCGGGCACCGCCGGGGGCTGGTCGCTGATCGCCGACTCGGTGAACGGCCTGGTCGAGGACCTGGTGCGGCCGACGACCGAGCTGAGCCGGGTGCTCGCCGCGGTGGCCGAGGGCGACCTGACCAAGCGCATGTCCGACCAGACGCTGCGCGGTGAGTTCGCCACGCTCGGCTCGACGGTGAACGGCCTGGTCGACCAGCTGTCGTCGTTCGCCGACGAGGTCACCCGTGTCGCCCGCGAGGTGGGCACCGAGGGCCGGCTGGGCGGTCAGGCGAAGGTCCCCGGTGTGGCCGGCACCTGGCGCGACCTGACCGACAACGTCAACTCGATGGCGAACAACCTGACCTACCAGGTCCGCAACATCGCGAGCGTCGCGACCGCCGTGGCCAACGGCGACCTGACCCAGAAGATCACGGTCGACGTCTCCGGCGAGATGCTGGAGCTGAAGAACACGCTGAACACGATGGTCGACCAGCTGTCGTCGTTCGCCGACGAGGTCACCCGCGTCGCCCGCGAGGTCGGCACGGACGGCAAGCTCGGCGGTCAGGCGAAGGTGCCGGGCGTCGCGGGCACCTGGCGCGACCTCACCGACAACGTGAACTTCATGGCGGAGAACCTGACGACCCAGGTCCGCAACATCGCCCAGGTCACCACCGCCGTCGCGCAGGGCGACCTGACCCAGAAGATCACCGTCGACGCCCGCGGCGAGATCCTCGAACTCAAGTCGACCATCAACACCATGGTCGACCAGCTCTCCTCGTTCGCCGACGAGGTCACCCGCGTCGCCCGCGAGGTCGGCACCGACGGCCGGCTGGGCGGCCAGGCGCAGGTCCCCGGCGTCGCGGGCACCTGGCGCGACCTCACCGAGTCGGTGAACGTCATGGCGAACAACCTGACGACCCAGGTCCGCAACATCGCCCAGGTCACCACCGCCGTCGCGCGCGGCGACCTGACCCAGAAGATCACCGTCGACGCCCGCGGCGAGATCCTCGAACTCAAGTCGACCATCAACACCATGGTCGACCAGCTCTCCTCGTTCGCCGACGAGGTCACCCGCGTCGCCCGCGAGGTCGGCACCGAGGGCCGGCTGGGCGGCCAGGCCGACGTCAAGGGCGTGTCCGGCACGTGGAAGGACCTGACCGACAACGTCAACTTCATGGCGAACAACCTGACCAACCAGGTCCGCAACATCGCGCACGTCGCGACGGCGGTGGCCAACGGCGACCTGTCGCAGAAGATCACGGTCGACGCGCGCGGCGAGATCCTGGAGCTCAAGTCGACCCTGAACACCATGGTCGACCAGCTGTCGTCGTTCGCGGAGGAGGTCACCCGCGTCGCCCGCGAGGTCGGCACCGACGGCCGGCTGGGCGGCCAGGCCCGCGTGCAGGGCGTCGCCGGCACGTGGAAGGACCTGACCGAGAACGTCAACCTGATGGCGGACAACCTGACCAACCAGGTCCGCAACATCGCCGCCGTCGCCACCGCGGTCGCGACCGGCGACCTGTCGAAGAAGATCACCGTCGAGGCGAAGGGCGAGGTCGCGGCCCTCGCCGAGACGCTGAACGGCATGGTCGACACGCTGCGCGCGTTCGGCGACGAGGTCACCCGCGTCGCCCGTGAGGTCGGCACCGAGGGCATCCTCGGTGGTCAGGCGCGCGTGTCGGGTGTGGCGGGCACGTGGAAGGACCTCACCGACTCGGTGAACTTCATGGCGGACAACCTGACCAACCAGGTCCGCAACATCGCCCAGGTCACCACCGCCGTGGCGCAGGGCGACCTGTCGAAGAAGATCGACGTCTCCGCGCGCGGCGAGATCCTGGAGCTCAAGACCACGATCAACACGATGGTGGACCAGCTGTCGTCGTTCGCCGACGAGGTCACGCGTGTCGCGCGCGAGGTCGGCACCGAGGGCAAGCTCGGCGGCCAGGCCGAGGTCGACGGCGTGGCCGGCACGTGGTCGAAGCTGACCGACAACGTGAACCAGCTCGCCTCGAACCTCACCACCCAGGTCCGCGCGATCGCCGCCGTCGCCACCGCCGTGACCGCGGGTGACCTGACCAGGCAGATCACCGTCGACGCGTCCGGCGAGCTCGCCGAGCTCAAGGACAACGTCAACCAGATGATCGCGAACCTGAAGGAGACGACCCGCGCGAACCGCGAGCAGTACTGGCTGAAGACGAACCTGGCCAGGCTGTCCGGTCTGATGCAGGGTCACCGCGACCTGCGGGCACTGGCGTCGTTGATCATGAGCGAGCTGACGCCGCTGGTCAGCGCGCACCAGGGCGCGTTCTACCAGATCCAGGAGGACGACGACAGCAAGCAGACGCTGGAGCTGACGGCGACCTACGGCTTCCGCCTGGACGCGGCGCGCGCGACCAGGGTGGAGATGGGCGAGTCGCTCGTCGGCCAGTCCGCGCTGGAGAAGAAGACGATCCTGGTCACCCAGGTCCCGGCGGGCTACCTGACCGTGTCGTCCGCGCTGGGCTTGTCGGCGCCGGTCAACCTGGTCATCCTGCCGGTCCTCTTCCAGGGCGAGACCCTGGGCGTGATCGAGCTGGCGTCGCTGAACGAGTTCACCGACGTCCACCTCGACCTGCTCGACCAGCTCAAGGAGAACATCGGCGTCAACGTGAACACGATGCTCGCCAACTCGCGCACCGACGCCCTGCTGGTCGAGTCGCAGCGCCTCACCACCGAGCTGCGCGCGGGTTCGGAGGAGCTCGAGGACCGCGCCCGCCAGCTGCAGACCGCCTCGAAGTACAAGTCCGAGTTCATGGCGAACATGTCCCACGAGCTGCGCACTCCGCTGAACTCGCTGCTCATCCTCGCCAAGCTGCTCGCGGACAACCTCGACGGCAACCTCAACCCCAAGCAGGTCGAGTTCGCCCGCACGATCCACTCCTCCGGCTCGGACCTGCTGCAGCTCATCAACGACATCCTCGACCTCACCAAGGTCGAGGCGGGCCACATGACTCTGCACGAGGACCGGGTCAGGCTGGACGAGCTCGTCCGCTACGTCGAGACGCTCTGCCTGCCGCTGACCGCCGAGAAGAACCTCGAGTTCTCCGTCCGGGTGGACCCGAACGTGCCGGAGACCCTGCGCACCGACGAGCACCGCCTGCAGCAGATCCTCCGCAACCTGCTGTCGAACGCCGTGAAGTTCACCCATGACGGTGGTATCCGCCTGCACGTGCGGATGGACGACCCCTCGACCGTGGCGTTCGACGTCCACGACACGGGCATCGGCATCCCCGCGGAGAAGCTGGCCGTCATCTTCGAGGCCTTCCAGCAGGCCGACGGCACCACGTCCCGCAAGTACGGCGGCACCGGCCTGGGCCTGTCCATCAGCCGTGAGCTCGCCCAGCTGCTGAACGGCTCGCTGCGCGTGCGCTCCGAACCGGGCATCGGCTCGACCTTCACCCTCTGCCTGCCGCTCGGCAAGGTCATCTCGGACACCGTCGTCCTGCCGGAACCGACCCCGATCGTGATGCCGGTGCCCGCGGTGACACCGTCCGGCTCGATGCGGTTCCACGGCGAGAAGGTGCTGGTCGTGGACGATGACCTGCGCAACGTGTTCGCCCTGACCTCAGTGCTGGAGCTGCACGGTCTCGAGGCGATCTTCGCGGACAACGGCATCACGGGCGTACGCGCGTTGGAGCAGTACGACGACGTGGCGATCGTTCTGATGGACATCATGATGCCGGAACTGGACGGCAACGCGACGATCTCCGCCATCCGCGCGATGGAACGCTATGCGGACCTGCCTGTGATCGCCGTCACGGCGAAGGCGATGAAGGGTGACCGGGAGAAGTCGCTGGCGTCGGGAGCTACGGACTACGTGACCAAGCCGGTGGACACCGAGCACCTGATCCGGTTGATCGCGTACTACCTCGGGGTGTCGGCGGAGGCCTGACCCGGTCAGTTCCGCCGCTGGCGCCGTGGGGGGCACCCGCCACGGCGCACGGACCTCTGACCTGCGCTCACCCGGCCGTTGTCGCGACCGCCCACACCCGTGCAGACCTTCCGGACCGCACGGAACTGTCAGACCCTCCGAGTAGCGTGGGCCGCGGGGGAGCCAGAACCGCAGGGGACCCCTGCGCGAGCCTGCACAGGCGCAGCGGGTCAGGCGGGGCGAGACGGGGCCGCAGCCGGGCCGCCGGCCGCACTCGCCGCCAGGCGCCCCCCAGAGCGCCCGCTACCGGCCTCTACCGCGCACTCTCCACGGCGTCCTGCACCGCCGCCCCCACCGTCTCGTGCAGGCTCAGCACCCCGACCACGTCCGCCAGGGTGAACAACCGCATCACCGGCGCCTGCACGGCGGCGATCCGCAGCTGCCCACCGGCCTCCGCCAGCCGCCGGTGCCAGTCCAGCACCAGCGCCAGCCCCGTCGAGTCCATGAACTGCAGCTGCGCCAGGTCGAGCACCGCGTGCTTCCCGGTCACGTCCGCGTCCAGCCGTGCGGACAGCACAGGCACGGTGTCGATGTCCAGCTCACCGGCGACGGCGACCACTCGCCACCCCCGCTGGACCTCGCTGCCGACGTTGAGCTCCATCGTCGCCGTTCCTTCCGCCACGCCCGACTCGTGCGACCAAATCGTGCAGCACGACGTCAAGCCGTGCGACCACCGGGGGGCTGAAAGATCCGGACGACCCGCCGGATGTGCGACGATGCGCCCTGTGCTGAACGACCCACTGGCAGAGGTGCGGGTGACCCTGACCGCCGAGGGCGGGTCGTGCGCGCGTGCCCGGCAGGTGGTCCGGGAGGCCGCCACGCGGTGGGGGCTGTCCGAGGACCTGGCCGACGACGCGCAGCTCGTGGTCACCGAGCTGGTGTCGAACGGGATCGACCACGGCGAGGGACCCCTGACGCTCACGATCAGGCAGCGGACCGCCGGGATGGCGGTCGAGGTGCACGACCTGTCGGCGCGGCAGCCGCAGATGCGGCCGGTGGACCCGGCGAGCGCGCGCGGGCGTGGGATGCAGCTGGTGCAGGCGCTGAGCGTGCGGTGGGGCTCCACGCCGGACGGACGGGGCAAAGTCGTCTGGGCGGAGTTGGAAGGCTGAAAACGGGTACCTGTGCCCCTATGACAGCTGACCCAGACCGAACCCCCGGCCTCGAGCCCGGCGGTGGCGTGCAACCGGGAGACACCCCGCCGGAGGCCGGCCAGACCTCGGGTCTGTCCCACCAGGAGGCGACACCGCCCAAGAACCTGGGGCGGATCGCGGTCGTGCTGATCGTGATCTTCGCGGTGCTCGTCGCCGCGATGCTGATCACCAGGGCGTTCCTGCTCTGAGCACCCTGCCGAGTCGTCACCCGGCGTGCACCCGTCGTGGCCTGGGGAAAGCCGGCGCGGCTTGTGGGTGCCGGGCGAAGGCGCGTACGGTCGGTGCGGACGGGAGTCCTCATGAAACAACTTCAACAGCGAACGACCTACGTCCAGTCCATCCCGGTCGTGTCTCTCACCGGCGAGATCGACATGATGTCCTTCGCACCGGTGACCAGCAGGCTTGCCGCACTGCTCGACCGAAAGCCGCCTGCGTTGGTCGTCGATCTGCGAGAAGTCCGCTTCTTCGGTTCCGGCGGCATCCGCACGCTGGTGGAGACCCAGAACACGGCCGACGAGCTCGGCGTCCGCTTCGGCGTGGTGAGCGACAGCAGGATCGTGTTGCGCCCGCTGGAGATGACCGCCGTCGACCAGCTGCTGCTCATCTTCGGCAGCGTCGACAACGCCGTGACGGCCCTGGCCAACACCCGCTGAGCCGGAACTAGGCGGCGGACGCCACCCGGCGCGACCGTTCGACCAGGTCCAGCAGCAAGCCCTCCTTGGTGGACCACGGAGAGATGTCCACGACGTCATGTCCGGTGGCGCGCATCAACGCCTCCGCCACCACCGCCCCCGCGAGCGACTGCCGCGCCCGGTGCCGGGAGATTCCCGGCAGCGCGGCACGTTCCCGCACCGAGAGCTTGGCCAGCCGGGGAATCCACTTCTCCAGGTCCTTGGCCCGCAACTGCCTCGTGGCGTAGGAGGCCGAGCGCCTGTCGCCGGCCAGCCGGGCGAGCTGCTGGAACACCTTGGAACATCCGACAGCGCGAGCGTCGTCGTAGCGCGGGAAAACCGCCTCGATGCGCTCGCGCACCTCTTCCCTCATGTCCCGCACGCCCAGTCCGGACCGGCTCAAAGTCCTTGCCCCCAAAGGCAACGAGACCGCAACCTCGGGTTCGGCACCGGCGCCGGCCGCGAGCTCCACCGTGCCGCCGCCGACGTCGAGCACGATCATCGGACCGGCGCCCCAGCCGAACCAGTGCCGCGCCGCCGCGTACGACAGGCGGGCTTCTTCCTTGCCGGACAACACTTCCAGCTCGACACCGGTGCGCCGCGACACCTTGCGCATCACCTCGTCGGCGTTCGCGGAGTCGCGCACGCTGGAGGTGGCGAACGGCAGGAACGGCGCGTCCCCGGCGGCCTTGCGCGCGGCCAGCACGGCGGCGCACAGCGAGTCGATGCCGGCCTGGCTGATCGAGCCGTCCGCACCGAGCTCGCGGTCCAGCCGCAGCCGGACCTTGTGGGACACCAGAGGGCGCATCAAGTCACGTTCCACGACCACCAGGTGTGCACTGAAGCACCCGACGTCCAGAACCCCGACCGTCATCGCCCACCTTCCCGTAACAGCGTTCCCCGTGCCCGCGATGTCCCCTGTAGCCGTGCCGCGACCTTCCGTGAAGTTCCTCTTTACCGCATCGGCCCGGATTCCCCGAGCTTTTAGCGCCCAACCAGGCCAAAGTCACCCGATGACGTGCGTTACAGTGCCCGGATGTCATTGGCAGAGGTGCCTTCCCGGCTCGAGGACGCCCTACGCAGCGCGGGACGAGGCGTCATCGTCCTCGCCGTGGACGGGCTCTCATCGGACGTGGCCAAACAAACCTGGCTCGAAGCCGAGATCTCCACCCTGACCTCCACGGTGCCCTCCACCTCCGCCACGGCCTGGCTGACCGCGCTCACCGGTGCCCCCGCCGACGTGCACCGCGTACCGGGCACGGTGTACCGCAACGGATCCGGCCTGGTGCACGCCATCACCGGCACACCGCCGATCCCGGTGCTGCCGACCGTTCTGGAACGACACGGCGCGACCGTGCTGGCCCGCGAGATCGACCTGCTGAACGGCACCTGGGCGCAGGCGCTGCTGCGAGGGTGCAACCGGGTACCCGCTCCGGCACAGCACAAACTCACCGCGCAGGCGGAGGACCCGCCGCTGCTGGTCGCGAACGTGGTGGCGGACCTGGACAAGGTCTTGCCCGACCACAGCTTCCTGTGGACCTACGTCAACATCGACGACCACGTGCACCGGCACGGCTACGACGAGTCGGTGCACGAGGCCATGCTCCGTCTGGACGCACACGCTTCCCGTTGGGCCGCAGCGGGTTGGACCGTTGTGGCGCACTCCGACCACGGCCAGGTCCCCGTCGCGGCCGACCCGCTGCTGGTCGAGGCGTGGGACGCGATCGTGCGCGAGGAGTGCGTGATCCCGTCCGGTGGCGCCGGCCGGGTGCGCTGGCTCTACCCGAAGCCGGACCGGCTGGAGGCGGTGTTCGACCGGGTCGCGCGGACGCTGGGCGCCAGCGCGACCGTGCACCACGCCTCAGAACTCGGCCTGCCCCAGCCGGAAACGGGTCCGGTGGTGGCCGTGGCGGCGTCGGAGGCCTTCCCGGTGCCCGATCCGTCCGCGCGGTTCGAGCACGGCGGCCTGAGCCGCGACGAGGTCGACGTGCCCTACGCCGTCTGGCGAACCTGATCGCGGATGCGCAGCACCACGAGCCCGACGGCGAGGAACACCGCCGCCTGCACCACGTAGATCGCGAGGTACCCGACCGAGCCGATGACCACGGTGGCGACACCGATCGCCACCGTGTACGGCAGGTCCACCATCGCCTCGGAGGCCGCGATGGCCCGCCCCTGCATCTCGTTCGGCGTCCGGCGCTGCACCAGGGTCACCGCGGCCACCAGGATCATCGGCAGCCCCAGCCCGATCAGCACCGCACCGGCGCACACCCCGGCCAGCGTCGTGGTCGCCGCGAGCCCCAGCCCCGCGCCGTTCAACAGGAACCCGGCCGCCGCGGTCACGAACTCCCCGCGCCGCCGCATCAACCGCCCGACCACCACCGCCCCGAGCACCGCCCCGGCACCCTGCACCGACCCCAGCACACCGAGGAACTCCGGTGGCTGCCCGAGCCCGTCCGTCACGAGGTCGAACATCGCCACGTTGAGCATCCCGGCCCCGGTGAACGCCACCGCACCGGCGACCACCATCCGCCGCAACGCCGGCGTGGCCACGATGTGCCGCACCCCGGCCAGCAACGCGGGCACGATCGGCTCCCGCTCCGGCGCCCTGGTCAGGTCCGGCACCCCGCGCAGCAACAACAGCGACACGATCGACGCGAGGTACGTGACGGCGTCCAGCACAGCGACCGCCGACCCGCCGAACGCCGCGAAGACCGCTGCCCCGGCAAGCGGTCCCACGATCCGCAGCGCCTGGTTCAACGCCCCGAACACCGAGTTGACGTCACCCAGCTCGTCCTCGCGGACCATCGAGTGCACGAGCCCGCCCCGTGCGGCCCGGTAGACCTGCGCCGACACCCCGTACCCGAGCGTGACGAAGTAGATCAGCCACACCGACGGCCAGAACACCAGCAGACTCACCAGCACGCACGCACCGAGATCCGCCCAGATCAACACCTTCCGGCGCGGGAACCGGTCCACCAGCAGGCCGATGAACGGCGCGCACAGCGTCGGCACCGCGATCAGGAAGAAGATCACCCCGGCCGCGCCGCTGGACCCGGTCAGCTCCAGCACCCAGATGCCGAGCGCGATGACGAGGGCGGTGTTGCCGAACATGTTCAGCACCTGCCCGACGAACAGGACCCGCAAGCGCCGGTCCCGCAACACCTTCAACCACATCAGCTCTCCCCCACCCGTCCCGCGCCGCGCACCGTCACAGCCGATCTTCACCACGCACCGCGCCACGGCCCGTTGTCTCGCGACCGCCGCCGCCACAGCACGTCCGCGCCGCGGCACGACCCGTCGCCCCGCGACCACCGCCGCAGGAGCACTCCCAAGGCCGCAGCAGCACCCGCCGCACGACGGTCACGCCTCCCCCGCCCACCCAGCCGCGCACAGCACGTCGAGGAACCGCTCCGCGAACGCCACCGGCACCGTCAGCTCCGACGCCAGCGCCGCCCACCACCCCACCGAGTACCGCGACCGCTGCCCGTCGATCCCCCGCGCCAGCGCCGACATCCGCGCGTACGCCCCACCGCGGTCCTCGGCGATGCGCGCGTCCAGCCAAGCACGGTCCTGCTGAGAGCAGTCCTCGGCGAGCGCCCGCAGGTTGAACGGCCCGTCCCAGAACGCGACCATCCCGCCACCCGGGTGCCGAGCCGACGCCGGCGTGCCGCAGACCGCTCGTCCCACCGTGCCGCGCTCGCCACCCCCGCCGGCGAGGTAGGCCGCCGCCCACGCCGAGGTCGCGTCGGCGATGTCCGCCCTGAGCGAGCCATCATCAACCCGAATGGCACCGATCACCGAAGCGGCGAGCGTGGTGGTCCGCCGCAGCTCGTCGGCGGACACCTTGTCGAAGGTGTCGAACCTGGTGTGGTTGAACCGGTCCGGCCAGTGGTTGAGGCCGACGCTCGGGCACGGCACCAGCGCGTGGTCCGACGCGCCGACGTGCGGCACCGACCGCCACGACCACACGTCGCACGGCACGGCCCCGCTGTAGGAGCGCGTGCCGGGCATCAGCGCCGCCACCCGTTCCGCCAAGGCCGTGACGTAGGACGGTTTCTCGTCCGGCGACCGTTCGATCACCAGCGGCCCGCCGCACAACGCCTGGTCCTCCCCCGCCATGTCGACGTTGACCGCGATCGCCGGCCGCGGCGCCTGCTGCAGGTAGGCCGCCGTGCCCACGAACTCCGGCCCCCACACGAACCGCACTGGCGCCCCGGCGGTGTCGCGCAGCAGGGACGCGACCGCCATCAACGCGGCCACACCGGACGCGTTGTCGTTGGCGCTGGGCCGCGGGTGGCACAGGTGCGCGGTCAGCAACAGCTCCGGACCCCGGCCGGGCAACAAACCCGTCACCACCGGCATCCGCACCGGCTCACCCAGTTCGACGGACACGCGCGCCTCACGTGCCTGCCGCAGCACCGCGAACTGCTCCTCGTCCACGCAGAACGCCACCAGCGGACTGTGCGGCGGCAGCTCCACCCGCCCAGCGCGCGTCACGAAGCCGAACACGCCCCGGGACGCCAGCTCGTGCGGCGAGAGCTCCGGAGCCAGCACGAGCGCTCCTGGCAGGACCTCCGCGGTGACCGGCACCGTGCGCCCCGCACACGCCGCCGAGTACGCCGCGAGCGCGTAGGGCTGGTCGGGGTACGACACGACGGTCGCATCGCCGACCTGAACAGACGCCGACACGGGAGTCCACGCGGGCGGCCCGCGGAACGTCCACCACCGTGCCTCGGGGTGGAACTGCCGCACCTCGACCTCCCGCAACGGCACCCGGTCCGCCACGTACTCCGCCGCCGCCTGCAACCCCGCCGACACCTGGTACCGGTCGAACTCGCACAACGCCTTCACGTCGGCCATCGCCGCCTCGGCGTCGAACCCGCGGTGGAACCGGTCCACCAGCTCCTGCAGCCTCACCCGAGCACCGCCCTGCGCCGCCGTTCGCTCAACGGCACCGACAGCCGGATCTCGTCGCCGAGGTCCTTGCCCTGCAGCCCCCGCTCCGCGAGCCACCCCCGCAGCGACGCCGGCACCCGCACCCACGGCACCCGCGGATCTCCCGGCGCCACCTCGGGCAGCACGTCCACAAAGGACGGCTTCACCGCCCTGATCCGCTCCCGCAACGGCCGCAGCACGTCACCCTGCCCCAGCAACGCCAGGCTCACGTCGAGCGACAACGCCGACACCGCCAGCGGCGCCGCCACGCCCCGCACCCGCCGCGCGACGTCCTTCGACGCCAACGCGAACCCGACCCTCAGCCCGCCGCAGCAGTACCCCTTCGACATGCTCCTGATGACCACCAGCCCACGCCGGTGCGGCAACAACCGCACCGCGCTGTCGTGCGGCTCCAGGTACGCGGCACACGTCTCGTCGACGATGACGACGTCGGCTTCGAGCTCCCGCAGCTCGTCCAGCCCCATCACCTCACCGGACACCCCGGGCCGGTCGACGACCACGACGCTGCCGCCCTCCGGCGCCCCGATCTCGGCCGCGGCGAGCGCGAACTCCGGGTGCCCGGTGCAGGTGAAGCCGTCCGTGGCCAGGGCGGCGAGGCTCCGGAGCAACCCGGTCGCCCCCGCCCCGCACGTGACCTGTTCGGGCTCCAGGAACATCCCGAAGTACCGCTGCAGCACCGGCGCCGCCTTCGCCCCGTACGGGTCGGCGACGTCGTAGCGCCGGGCCCGCTCCGGCACGTCGGTCAGCTGCGCCCACGCCCGGTCGAGGGCGGGCTGGACGAACTCGACCTCGTCCGGCGCCCACCGCAGGTCGACCCCCTCGGCCGCGCCTTTGTGCCCTTCCAGCGCCGACACCCGCGGGGTGGCGACGAACTGGACGTACCGGCTGTCGGTGGTGACCGGCGCGCCCTTCTTGAAGTCCGCGCTCACCTCCGCGACGACGAAGCCGGCCCGTTCGAGCAGCGAGCGCACCTCCGCCGGGTGGTACAACCGGACGTCGTCGTGCAGCACGCACCCCGACCCGTCGGGCCGCTGCACCTTGACCTCGCCGCCGCTGCGCCCGGTGAGCGGGTCGTAACGCCGCTCGAAGGTGAACGTGTGCCCGTCGACCTCCGCCACCGCGTGCGACTGGTAGCCGCGCAGGATGGCCGTGGCGTTGGAGTGGTCGAGCACCAGCACACCACCGGGCTTCAGCACCGACCGCACCCGCCGCAGCAACCGCAGCTGGTCCGCGTCGCTCCCCCACCCGAACGCCTGCACGCACACCACGGCGTCGAAGCCTGGATCGATCCCGACTGGCGGGCCCCCAGGGGGTGCGTGGGCCCCCACTCCGATCGTCTCAGACGGCACCGACAATTCCGACGCCCGCGACTCCACCCTCGACACCGCCGACACCGCGGCGAAGTCCGGCCACGGGCCCGCCATCAGGTCCGCCGCCACGAACCCGCCGGGCCCGCGCGCAGCCTGCGCGACCGCCCACTCCGACACGTCCACCCCGACCACGTCGAACCCCAGCCGCGCCAACCCGTGCGCGTGCCGCCCCACCCCGCAGCCGAGGTCGAGCACCCGCCCACCGCCCGGCAACACCGACGCCAGGTACGACACCTCCGCGGCAGTCCGCGGTTCGGCGTACTCGGCGGCCGCGAACACCCAGTAGTCACGCGTGAAGAACGGGTGCTCACGCAAAGTTGAGTTCCCGGCGCGCGAAGAAGTCGCAGACGTCGCACACGTCGGCGGCGTTCTGCATGCCCTCCTGCAGCAGGTACACGCCGGCGCAGTAGCGGCACTTCGCCTCGACCATCGGGAACATGTACCGCTGCATGTTCTCGAACGCCGAGAACAGGTAGTAGTCCACGCCCGGCCACAGGTCGAACAGGTGGTCCGTCACCGCGTACGACATCGAACGCTCGTCCGGGCCGGTGGTGAAGCGGCCCGGCGTTCCCTGGCGGTTCAGCTCGGGCGCGACCAGCTCCAGGTACAGCGTCAGTTCCTTCTTCGTGATGCGGTACAACGGGAACACGTACCGCAGCCCGCCGATCTCGCGCGACGGGATGCCGCCCATCCGGAAGCCGGTCGTGTACCAGGTGACCATCGAGGCGACCAGGTCATCGGCGTTGAAGCCGAACGCGACGGTCGACGCACCCCGCGCCAGCGCGTCCTCCTCCAGCATCCGCCGCAGCACCTGGTGGCCGATCACCATCGTCAGGTGCGCGCCGTCGCCGGCCACGACCTCGTTCATCGCCTCCACGAACGGTTTGCGCAGCCGGAACACCCGCTCCACGTCCTCGGCGGTCACGATCACCTGCTCGATGCCGAGCCGTTCGCCGGACTCGCGGGCGGCGGCGAAGGTCGCGGGCTCCTCCCAGTCCGGGAGGCCTGTGATCGTCACCGCGGTCATGTCCACGTCGGGCAGGCGGTCGCGGGTGCGTTCCAGCAACGTCAGGTACGCCACGCTGTCCCGGCCGCCGGACAGGCCGATCACGACTCGTTCGCGGGCGGAGAGCACGTAGCTCTGGACGAACGCCTCCTCGACGTACTGGACGAACGAGTCCGCGTCCAGCTGCTCGCAGCGGTGTTCCAGCGATCCGTTCGTGTCGAACATGACCTTCTTGGTGTAGACCGGGTTCGGCGTGCCGTACACGACGGTCTTGGGGCGGCGCGCGACGTCCAGGTCGTAGAAGCGGACCTGGCGCACCTGGACCACGTCGTCCGCGCCGATGACGACCGTGTCCTCGGCGACGATCCGGCCGTTGACCGACGTCAGCACCGCGTTGACGGGAATCCCGTGTCTGCGCAACACGTCCAGCAGCGGCTGGCCGGGAGAAGCCGACAGCTCCTCGGTTGTGCCCAGCTTCGTCAGGAAGTACACCGATGCCATCTCGATCTCCTCGTTCGCCCTGGCACAGGTCGTAGAGTATGGGCGTGCCGAAACCACCTGCGTCAACGTCGTTGCGCGTCGAGTTTTCGCGCTCCATAAGGGAATTCGATGCTGCCGATTGGGACTCGGTGGTGCACGCGGCCGGCGCGCCGGTGTTCTACGACCACGCGTACCTCGACGCGTACGAGCAGTCACCGCTGACGGAGATCGACGCTTTCGCCTACCTGGCCGTGAAAAGGGGCGAGCAGACGGTCGCGGTGGCGCCGGTGTACCTCCAGACGGCGGCGGACCCGCTGGGCCTGCTGTACAAGGCCTACCCGGAGGCGAGCGGGCAACCGGCGTTGCTCAGCCACACCTGGCACTGCTACGACGCGCACGTGCCGTCCACCATCGGCGTCGACGTGGTGCCGACGGTCATCAACGCCATGCTGCGCACGGCGACCCTGTTCCGCGCGCAGTGGTGCGGGTTCGTCAACGTGCGGCGCGGCAGCGAGCTCGGCCAGGAGCTGCGCGCGAACGGACTGCCCGCGCGGCACCTCATCGACCGGTGGGCGGCCGACCTGACCGGCGTCACCGACTACGACCACTACCTGGCGCGGCTCGGTGAACGGGCACGCGCGAACCTGCGGCGCAACGAGCGAAGATCGGGGGAAGCGGGCGTCACCACCGAGGTGCTGCCGGTGTCGGCGGCGGCGCTCGACGAGATCACGCCGTTGTGCGACCGGACCGCGATCCGCTTCGACAACGGCGGTTTCTACCCCGAGGGCACGTTCGCGAAGTTCGTCGCGGCGCTGGGCGACCGGGCGCACGTGATCGAGGTCCGCCAGCGCGGCCGGCTCGTCGCCGTCGGGGTCTGCCTCACCGACGCGACCCGCTTCCACACCTGGACGTGCGGGGTCGACTACGCGGTGGAGGGCAACTACAGCCCGTACGGCGTGCTGTTCGCCGAGTCCGTGCGGCTCGCGATCAAGCTCGGCAAACCGGTCCTCGAAGGCGGCCGCAGCAACACCGTCTTCAAGCAGCGCCACGGTTTGAGCCCGCACCACCTCGACGCCGTGCTGCTGCGCGCATGAGCCTGCTCACCACCCCCGCCTGGCTCGCCGCGATGAGCGGCCGACTGCCCCCGACCGTCGCGCTGCGAGCCGACGGCGTCGAGGCGCACGCGTTCGTCCAGCACGAGCCGCTGCCCAGGGAGTTCTTCGACCTGCAGCACGTCCTCACGACCACCGCGCCCGCACTGCCGATCACCCGTGAGCCGATCGACTCACCGCCGTGGGTGCCCGCACTGACCGTGATGGTCCCCGGCTACGAATGCCTGCCGACGGGTCCACGCGCCGGCGACCCGGAGGCGTTGCACGGCCTGGTCAGCGCCGCGCTGGCCCACGACGTCCCGACGGTCGCGTTCCTCTACACACGCCCGGGACCACTGGAGACCGTGCTGCACGACCGCGGCTTCACCCGCGTCCCGCTGTCGATGACGTGGGACCTGCACCTGCCCGGCACCGGCATCACCGACTACCTGGCCGCGTTCCCCCGCAAGCGCCGCAAGGAGATCCGCCGCGAGATGCGGTCCGTTGCGGACGTCCACCGCGAGGAACCGGACCTCGACGAGCTCGCCGCCCTGCGCTGCCAGCTCTCGCGCAAGTACCGCGGTGCGGCCGACATCGCCGTGGAACGCCGCAAGCTCGCCGCACTGGCCGCGATGGACTCGATCACGCTCGTCGCCCGCCCGGACAGCGGCAACGCCGTCGGCTTCGCGATGTTCGCCCGCCACGACGGCGACTGGACCTGCACCGCGGTCGGTTTCGACTACACCGACGCACGGTCGCGGCTCGCCTACTTCGGCACCGCCTACTACGCGGCCGCCGAGCACGCCTACGCCGAGCGGGTCAGGACCATCGGCTACGGCCAGGGTTCCTGGCAGGCCAAGCGTTCCCGCGGCTGCACCGGCACCCCGCTCACCGGCTGGGTCCGCACCCGCGACCCGCTACTGGCCGAGGCCCTGGCCGTCAGCGCCGCCACGACGCGGCGCGAAGTGCTGTGAGGTCGCGAGCACCAGCCGCTCCCACGGGTCGATCCGCACCCCGACCGTCGCCGCCAGGTCCGCCGCGTGCTCCACGTCGAGCCCCGGCGTCAGAAAATCGTGCCGCAGCACCGCTTCCACCGGATGCCCCGGCTCCTCGTGCCACAGCGCGGCCTCGATCCGCGACCGCAGCCCGACGAGCACCTCGTCGAACCCGCGCGTCTCCGCGACCCCGCCGCGCGCCAGCGTCTTCAGCACCGGCCGCGGGTCGCCCTCACCGGCGAACCCGTCCGGCACGAACACCGCGCTCTCCCGTTCGGAGTCCGCGGGCGTGTCCGAGCTGTGCATCAACGCCAGCACGACGTTGATCGTCCCCAGGTCGCCGCGGATCGTGCCGGGCGCGGCCTGCGCCGGATCGCTCGACCCCTTGAGCGCCCGCAGCTCCTCGTGCGAGCCGGCGACATCCAGCGCCATGAACGGCCCGTACGCGAACAACCGGTCGACGAGCCGGTACAGGTAGCCCTTCCAGTGCTTGTCGATGTTCACCGCGTGAAAGGTGTCCAAATCGGACGGTCGCCGGCAGATCAACTGCCAGCGCACAGCGGTGAACCCGGCCGCCTCCAGCCGGTCGAGGATCGGGACGCCGAGCTGCCGCGCCACCGCGTCGGGTCCGAGCAGCACGAACACCACAGCGTCCCAACCCCTCTAGCGCCGCTTCTTGATCTTCGGCTTGACCGCCAGCTTGTGACCGTGCTTCTTCGCCATCTCGAACGCCTCCTACTTCTTCGGGATCTTCGGCTTGCGGGAGTTCGCGGCCATGCAGCACCACCTCCTCAGACGAACTCCTCGGCGGACGACGGCAGTTCGTCGCCGGGAGTCAGCAGGAACCGGCCGACCGGCGTGTCGACCCACGTGAGGTCGTCCCGCCCGCCGACCCGCACGCGCTCGGACCGCCCGTCCACCGGCAGCCCGAAGCAGAGCAACCCCGAGTCGAGCGCCCACCGGGCCCCGACCCGTTCGAGGACCTTGCGCCCGGCGGCGGGCAGCCCGCGCTCCACCATCCGCTGCTGGGCGCGCCGTGCCAGCCCGGCCGCCGACAACGAGCTGCGCACCGCCCGTCCCGCGCGACGCCGTCGTGCTCTCGCAACGGCGTCACGCGGAACCTCCAGCGACGGTCCCAGCTCGGCACGTGCCAGCAGCGACGCCAGCTCGGCGTACTCGGGCCACAGGTCGAGCCGGTCCAGCATCCGCTCCACGTCGGCCGCGCGGGCCGCCTCCACCAGCAACGCCCCGTCCACCAGGTCGCGGGCGCGGAACGGCTGCTCGAAGCGCTCGAACAACAGCATCATCAGGTTCTTCACCGGCGCCAGGTCCGGCGTGAGCGCGAGCACCGGCGGCACCGCACCGAGGTCGCCGAGGCTCACGTAGCTCGCCAGCTCCACCCCGTACGGCAACTGGTACCGGTCGGGGTGCGGCAGGCGAAAGCTCAACATCACCTGAAGCGAATTGTTCACCCTTGTGAACGTGCCGGAGTCGAGCGACCAATCACGTCCCACCAAAGACGCCGCCACCTCCCACAGCAACTCGGGCTCGGCGACGTGGTAATCCAGGTCGTTCATATATCTGACCCAGCCGTCGGGGTGCAAACGACCGACTTCCAGTCCTTTGAGCGGAATGACCTCCGGCGAGTCGAGCGAGGCCGCCAGCACCCGGTAGAACCCCACCCGCTCCCGCTGCGCGGCCAGCTCGAACGCCAGCCCGTCGTTCAGCTCACCCCACGCCGAGCACAGGGTGGCGAGGAACGAGGGCTGCTTCTTGCGCGCGAGCCACACCGCCTCCGCCCGGTCGGCGGGTTCTTCGCCGCAGCACACCGCCAAGGCGCGGACCAGCGCATCAGCGTCGATCTCCACGGCGAAGTCCCCTCACCCGCTCAGTAGTTGGGCAGGCAGTCGGTGCAGGTGGTGCGGAACTTGGCCACCTGGACGGCCTGCCGGCGGGCGATCATCGCCTGCACCAGCGACGGCGTGAGCACGACCGGCGCGACCGGCTTGCGAACGCGTACCTGTGCCATCTCATGACCTCCAACTCGATTCGACGCAATCGAGCGTAAGAATCAATTTTTCACACCGTCAATCCCAAGATTCTCCGTACTGCCCATGCGAATCCCGTATACCTCTTGTCAGACCTTGATCGCTTCTGGCACTGTGTCGCCGGGCGCAAGGACACGAAAGGGACTGGACGGTCTCGTGAACCTGTCTCGACGCACCCTCCTGGCATCAGCCGCGGCCACTCCCCTGGCCGCCTCACTCGGCACCGCTGAGGCCTCAGCGAACCCGGCACGCCTGCGCGCGACCCTCGACCACGGTCTGGCCAAGCTCCGCCAGGTCGCACCGGGCATCACCTCGTTCCCGGAGATCACCCGCTTCGAGAAGTGGACCTACGTCGCCGACGGCGGCTGGGTCGGCGGCTTCTGGCCGGGAACCCTCTGGCTCGCCCACCTCGACTCGGCCGACCCCACCTTCCGCACCCTCGCGGAAGCCGCCAACGACCGTCTGGCTCCCCGCCGCCTCGACCCCCGAGACCACGATCTGGGCTTCCTCTTCTACCCCAGCTGGATCACCGCATACCGCCGCACCGGCAACACCAAGTGGCGCGACGGAGCCGTCGAAGCCGCCTCCACCCTGCTCCAGCGCTACAACGCCACCGGCGGGTTCATCCGCGCCTGGGGCCGCCTCGGCACCCCCGGCAACGCGGGCCGCGTCATCATCGACACGATGATGAACCTCGACCTCCTCGCCTTCGCCACCGAACACACGGGCGACCGCAGGTTCCTCGACATCGCCATCGCCCACGCCCGCACCACCCAGACCCACTTCCTGCGCCCGGACGGCTCCACCCCGCACGTCTTCGACTTCGACCCGGACACCGGCGCGCCTCTCGGCCCGAACACCGTCCAGGGCTACAGCCCCACCTCGTCCTGGTCCCGCGGCCAGTCCTGGGGCATCTACGGCTTCACCACCATGTACCGCCGCACGGGCCTGACCGAGTTCCGCACCACGGCCCGCAAGATGGCCGACTACGCCCTCTCCGCCCTCACCCCGGACCACGTCCCGGTCTGGGACTACCGCTCCCCCTTGGCCCCCAACGACATCAAGGACTCCTCCGCAGGCGCCATCCTCGCCTGCGGCCTCCTCGACCTCGCCAAGGCCACCGGCCACACCCGCTACCGCGACCGCGCGCTCCTGATCCTCGACGCCCTGTCCCGCACCTGCCTGACGACGAACTCCACGCGGGCAGAGGCGGTCCTGGCCCGAGGAACCCGCAACCGCCCCTCGGAAGACGGCGTAGAAGTCTCCCTCCCCTACGGCGACTACTACCTCTTCGAGGCCATCCTCCGCGTCCTCAAGCCCACTCAGATCGCCAAGGCCATCGGCCTGTAACCGCAGAAGGCGACCCGTCGCGAAGTGGCTCGGCCGAGCCACTTCGCGACGGGCGTTCCAGGCCCCTCAAAGCGACGGAAGTGGCATCGACCTGGTCAGCGTTCCGGGCCTACTTCTCGACCACCCGCGCCGTCGGCCCTCCGTTCCACGTCGCCTCCAACCGGGACAACCTCCCCGCCCCGTCCCGGAAGTTGACGACGAGAGGCCCCCCGGGCTGCTCCACCGCAACAGCCCACCCCTCCGCCGGCGTAGCCGACAACGCCTCCACCCCGACCGCCCGATACCGGACCACCACATCCCCGCCCCGCAAGTGGAAGGCGTGGACGTACGACCCGTCCGCCTGCCACTCCCCGGCAGGAAGTTGAGCCACACCACCCCGCCCATCCGTACTACTCGGCGGAACAGTCGTCACCGGAGCGGACGAGCGCAAGGGAGGCCTGGTGGTCGTGGCAACAACGGCAGGAACGCTGACGGAGGTCGTGGTCGGCACCGGCACAGAAATCGACACAGTCGGCAACGGCAACACCCCCGGCCCACCGGTCCCCTCCACCACGGCCACGGGCGCCGGTTCCATCGCCGACCGGATCCCGAGCCACGACAGCCCGACGGCCACGGTGGTGACCACCGCCCACGCGGCCAGGTACCCGATCGACCGTCTCACCGCGACGTCCTCCCGTTAGCGACATGGCATCGGTACTGCTCGTCGAGGACGACCCCGCCGTGCGCGGAGCCATCACCCGCGCCCTCACCGACCAGGGCCACATCGTGCACGGTGTGGCGCTCGCGATCGAGGCGTTGCGCGAAGTCTCCGCGAACTCCTACGACGTCGTGGTCCTCGACCTCGGCCTTCCCGACCTCGACGGCAGCGACGCGCTGCGGATGATCCGGGGTGTCACCGACACCCCGGTCGTCATCGCCACGGCCCGCGACGACGAGCAGGAGATCATCCGCCTGCTCAACGCCGGCGCCGACGACTACCTGGTCAAACCGTTCTCCAGCGAGCACCTGGGCGCGCGCGTGCAGGCGGTGCTGCGCAGGGCCAAGGACCACAAGCAGCTCAAGATCGGCGGGCTGGAGATCGACGTGGACCGCCGCAAGGCCGCTGTGGACGGGCAGGAGCTCTCGCTGACGCACAAGGAGTTCGAGCTGCTCGCGTTCCTCGCCTCCCGGCAGGGCGAGGTCGTGCCCCGCGCGGAGATCCTGCAGAACCTGTGGCCGTCCAACCGGGACGACCAGACGCTGGACGTGCACCTGAGCTGGCTGCGGCGCAAGCTCGGCGAGAGGGCGGCCCAGCCGCGGTACCTGCACACCGTGCGCGGGGTGGGCGTGCGTCTGGTCGCACCGAGGTGAGGCGGTCACTGGTGCTCGTCGCTCTCGCGGCGACGAGCATGGTGGCGCTGGCGTTCCTCATCCCGCTCGCGATCGTGGTCAAGACCGCGGCCTACGACCGCGCGCTCAGCGAGGCCCAGAAGCAGGCCAACGCCCTCACGCCGACGCTCGTCATCACCAGGAAGCCCCAGGACCTGCGGCAGGCCATCGCCACCACCCGCTACGGCGGGCAGCAGCGGCTCGCCGTGCACTTCACCGGGCCGGTCACGATCGGCACCTCGCACATCACCGCGCGGGAGTTCGCCGACGCGGTGAAGCAGGCCAGGGCGATCGTCGCCGAACGCCCGGACGGGGTCGCGTACCTGCAACCGATCGCGCTGGGCGTCAACGAGATCGCGATCGTCGAGGCGTTCGTGCCCGAGGAGCAGCTCACCCACGGCGTCATGGGCACCTGGCTGGCGCTCGCCGGCGTCGCGGTCGGGCTGGTCGCCGGGTCGGTGTTCGTCGCCGACCGGATGGGCGCGCGGGCGGTCAGCGCCACCAGGGCGCTGGCCGACGGCGCCAAGCGGATGGGCCACGGCGACCTGTCGGTGCGCGTGCCGGTCAAGGGCCCGCCCGAGCTCAAGGAGGTCGGGCGGGCCTTCAACGCGATGGCCGAACGCGTCCGGCACCTCCTCGCCGCCGAACGCGAGGTGGTCGCCGACCTCTCCCACCGCCTCAGAACACCCCTCACGGCCCTCCTGCTGGACGCGGACACCCTCGGACAGGGGATGGGGGCGGACCGCATCCGGGCGGCCGTGACAGGGCTTGAGAGAGAGGTCGACGAGATCATCAAGGCGGCCCGTTCGGGCCTCCAACCGGAGAGCACGGCCGTCGACGCCTCCAGCGTCGTGCGCGACCGGCTCGTGTTCTGGTCCGCGCTCGCCGACGACCAGGAGCGGCCGTGGACGGTCAGGGGTGCCGACCACCCCGCGCTCGTGCCGCTGGCCCGCACCGACCTCACGGCGGCGCTGGACGCGGTGCTGGGCAACGTCTTCCGCTACACGCCGGAGGGCACGCGGTTCGCCGTCGCGCTGGTGCACCAGGCCGACCTGGTGGCCCTCGTGGTCGAGGACGCCGGACCGGGCATCCGCGACACCGAGCAGGCGGTCCGGCGCGGCAGCAGCGGCGGTGGTTCCACCGGGCTGGGGCTCGACATCGCCCGCAGGGTCGCGGAGAGCACGGGTGGTTCGCTCCACGTCGACCGCGGGCCGCTGGGCGGGGCACGCGTGCAATTGAGGCTCCGGAGGGTCACTGGCTGAAAGCACACCGCCGGCGGCGCGGACCGTGGGACGGGTCCGACGCCGCCGGCGGGCACCGGCCGGCCGCGCCGCACCGCTGCCGCACCACCGGTTCCGAGCAGGAGGGAGGAACCGGTGAGCGGTGCGCGCCTGCCTTCCCACACCGGTGTTACGAGGTGGATCAGCCGGGGCTCTCGGCGCCAGGTGTGGGGACCGGCGTATTCAGGTGGTCTGGTCCATCACTTCCCGCGATCACCACCGAAGTTAGCCGACGGCCACCCGCCGCCAATCCACCGTTCAGACGATTAATCCGTTTTAAATATATTTAAGTTCGAGCGGCCGACCGCACGCCGCAAAGCGCAGTCACAACGACATCCCGACCTCACCGCCACCACTCCACCGAAAACGGAAGCGTGTTGTCGAATTAATGTGGTGGATGTCGTTTCGCTCAAAAGAACCACGGTCGACTTCGCCTCGAGTCGCCACCGACACCCGAACATGAACTCAGAGGCGCATGCATTCACGAACAGAGCCGATCATCGACCCTCACGCCATCGAGCTCGTCAGTACGAGAGTCAGCGCTGCCCGCAAGTTCGCCTTAGGACGATATTGCTGTCGATTAGACACGAAGAGTGATCAAGTCCCCCGACCGTTCTACTCACAGTAAACACCAGGGGGTCTCGTCGTGACTTGAGCGTTACTTTTGACGGACGAGTCAACCAGCCCATTGCTTCCTCCGTATACCCATGTAGATTCCCGCACACCGCGACGGCCATTCGAGTGACTGTCGTGATCTCGCGCGCCGCACGCGAAACGGAGGCAGCATGCAGGCGAACGCCCAGACCGCCCAGGTCGACGACCTGACACTCATCGCGCTGCCCACCGCGGTGAACTGCGCGGATCTGTTCGTCCGGTTCACCCTGAGCGAGTGGCGGCTGCGCAACATGGTCGGCGAGTGCTCCGTCGTCGCGTGCGCCCTGGTGGAGGCGGCGATCGAGTCCGCGGACCCGAAGACCTCGCGGCTGATCACGTTGAGGCTGCGGCTGAGCGGCGACTACCTCGTGGTGGAGCTGGAGGCGGCGAGGTTCGTCATGCCACCCGCCTCACCCGACCTGCGCACCGGCGAGCTGCAGCTCGCCGGAGGCGTGAAGCTCATCTGGTGCGAGATCCCGCTGCCGACCGGCGTCAACGCGGGCGCCGTCCCGCTGCCGCGCCGGGAACGCCGCCGCTCGCCCGCCGCGGAGGCGCTCGGCGACGAGCCGGACGTCGATCCCGAGCTCATCCAGCGGATCCTGTTCGGACTCGGCGGCTCGATGGGCGGTCCCGCAGGACCCCGCTGACACCCCGGCACCCGGTTTCACCCGCAAGGGCGCGTCCACCCGTGGATGCGCCCTTGTCGCTTGTCCGGCCCTTTTCGCCGCCTGTTCCTTACGAATTCGCAAGGCTTGCCGAACAGAGCGCTGCTGAATCGTGACCAGGCGAGCACCAAATGTCACGAAAAGGCGCTGAATGTTGCCGCCGCCTTGCGATCCGCGATGTTGCCCCGGTTGGCGGGCGGCACCTGACAACCCCTTCGGATACGGTCCCGTACCACGCCGCCCGACTGTCAGCAGCACATTCGGAAAGGTGTCCCATGATCAGCATGTTGGCTGCGGCCGGCCTGGCTCTGTCCACCATCGTCGTCCCGCCCGCCGCGGACCCGCCCCCGACCGGTCAGATCACCATCGACGTCGTCACGGTCAACGGTTCCGGCTGCCGCATCGGCACCGCCGCCGTCGCCGTCTCCCCCGACAACAAGGCGTTCACGGTCACCTACAGCGAGTACCTGGCCCAGGTCGGCCCGCAGGCCCTACCGACGGACTTCCGGAAGAACTGCCAGCTGAACCTCCGGGTCAACGTGCCGTCCGGGTTCACCTACGGCATCGCACAGGCCGACTACAGAGGTTTCGCCCACCTCGAGAAGGGCGCGAAGGGCACCCAGCGTGCCAGCTACTACTTCCAGGGCCTGTCGGACAACGACCAGCGCACGAAGACGTGGAACGGCGCGCTGAGCGACACCTGGCAGGTCACGCACAAGACCGACGTCGCCTCGATCGTCTACCACCCGTGCGGCGCGAAGCGGAACTTCAACATCAACACCGAGCTGCGGGTCGACAAGGGCACCTCCGACCCGAAGAAGACGAGCTTCATGGCGATGGACTCCACGGACGGCTCGTTCGAGACGATCTACCACTTCGCCTGGAAGAAGTGCCCGAAGCCCTGACAACACCACTGACAACACCCCTGAAGACGTAGCACTGCCCCTGCCTGCCCGGCGGCGTGACCGGTTGACCACGTTGCGCCGCCGGGTGACCGGGCACCGTGAACACCGACCGGCTGGACCGCCTTCGGTGTGCCGGTGGCCGAGCCGGCGATGGAGAAGCGCGGCACCGGCACCGGGCGCGGCCTGATCCGGGTACCGGGTTCCGCGCGGTAAAGGCAAAGGAAAACCGCAGGTCAGCGCACGTTCCCCGGGGTGATCGCCATCCCTAGACTCCCTCAGGCCGGTTGCACGGACAGGCCCTTCCTCCTGGCGGCGCCGGCCCTGAAGGCAGAGGGAGAAACTGGGGTGTTCGAGAACAACGTCAGCAGGCGCGGCTTCGTCACGGGCGCGGCGGCCGTCGCCGGCCTCGCCGGTCTGTCCACCATCGCTCCCGGGCTGGCCGGTGCCGACCCGAAGATCGGTGACCAGCACCGCGAGGAGGAGTTCGCCGCCTCCGACGTCAGCGCCGCCGCGCTGATGACGTTCCAGAAGATCGACGGCACGCCCGTCTACTACTGGCGCTCCAACCGCGGCAACACGACCGCGCGCAACTGGCAGGCGACCGACGCGTTCTACAACGCGCTCGTGGCGTGGATCCGCGACCTGCGGTCGCTGTCGTCGAGCTACGGCTCGATCAGCTACATCGTCTCGGCCGGTTTCTACGTCAACAAGGCCGGTCAGCACGGCGCCGGCACCGCGATGGACCTCGACCACGTCCGCTGGTCCGGCGGCAACACCATCTCGCCGCTCGACCGCGCGCACGCCTCGGGCACCGCGTCGGTCCGCAAGCGCTACCTGGCGACGGAGGCCGTGTGCCGCCGCCGGTTCCGGTACGTGCTCGACGGCTGGTACAACGCCGACCACGCCGACCACATCCACGCCGACTTCGGCGGCATGCCGGTCCGCGCGGTCAAGGACTCCGAGTCCGACACCAAGTTCGTCCAGGCCGTGTGCAACAACTTCCGCGGTTCGGGCCTCGCGATCGACGGCATCTGGGGCCCGGCGACGACGAGCGCGTTCAACGGCCTGAAGTCCGCCCTCGCGGTCACCGGCGACCCGCACACCAGTTCGTCGGTGTGGCAGTCGATGCTGTCGAAGATCGCGACCAAGGGCTTCGCGAACCAGAACATCTGACCCGCCGCGTTCGGCTCACGACCCGTGCCGTGCAGGGGCAACCGGCACGGGTCGTGCTCTTAGGCGCTGGCGGGACCCAGCTGGTAGCCCTGGTTCCACAACGTCTTGATCACCAGGCCGAGCGGGGCGATCCGCCGGCGCAACCGCATGATGTGCAGGTGCAGCGCGTTGCTGGTGTCGCCGTCCTGCGTCGGCAGCCGGCCCAGCAGGTCCTCCCGGCTGGTCAGCCCGCGGAACCGGCGCAGCAGCTCGGCCATCAGCGCCCGCTCGGTCGGGCTCAGCACCACGGATCTGGCCCGGAAGCGCAGGATGCCGGACGCGTCGAGCTCCGGCACGGCATAGCGGGCCGCACGGGCCCTCAGCATCGCGATGCGCACGGCGAGGTCCTGGTGTGGCACGGGCGCGCGGACCCAGTCCTCCCGCATGTCCGTCAGCACGGGCGCCGGCACGTTCTTCTCCAGCACCAGCAGGCACAACGTCCCGCTGCGCTGGCACGCCTCCCGTGCCGCCGCGTCCACCGGCCACCGCACGACCTCGACCGGCAGCTGGTTCACCTGGTTCGACATACGTCCACTTCCGCTGGCTCACGGAGCACCCGACCCGGCCGTCGGGTGCGTTGGACGTTAGACCTGCGGCTTATCGCCGCTCTATCGCCTCCACCGGCTCCAGGATGATCGACTGCGTCCTGCGGCCGGTGACGATGTTCCAGCCCCAGTTCGCGAGCACGGCCAGCCGGTTGCGCCAGCCGACCAGGAACGCGATGTGCACCACGGCCCAGGCCACCTTGCCGATGACCCCGGTGAGTCGCAGCTTCTTGATGTCCGCGACGGCGTCACCCGGCGAGATCGTGGCCATGGTGCCGAGGTCGAGGTACTTGAACGGCTTGTGCTCGCGGCCTTCCAGCCTGGCCCTGATCACGCGGGCGACGTGGTGCCCCTCCTGGATCGCGGGCTCGGCGATGCCGGGCAGGTCGTTCAGGTTGACCATGTCACCGACCGCGAAGATCTCCGGCGTGACCGAGCAGTCCACCGGACTCACGATGATCTTGCCCTTGCGGTCGAGCTCCGCCCCCGTGGCCTCGGCGAGCTTGCGGGACAGCTCCGAGGCCTGCACACCGGCGGCCCAGATGATCGTCCTCGCCTCGACCCGGTCCCCGTCCTTGGTGGTCAGCCCGTGCCCGTCGATCGACTCCACCATCGCGCCGGTCATGACCGTGACGCCGAGCTGTTCGAGCTTCTTGCGCGCGTGCTCCCGGAGCGGCTCCGAGAACGGCGGCAACACGTGCGGCACACCGTCGAGCAGCGTGATCCGCAGGTCACGCGGGTCGATCTCGCGGAACTGCCCCTTGAGCGCGCGCCGCGCCAGGTCCGCCAGCTGCCCCGCGAGCTCCACCCCGGTCGGCCCGGCCCCGATCACCGCGAACGACAACCACTCCTTCGGGTCACCGGTGACCGCGTGCTCGAACGCCCGCAACAGACGTGAGCGCAGGTCGACGGCCTGTTCCAGGGTCTTCATGGGCGGCGCGTGCCGGGCCCACTCGTCGTTGCCGAAGTAGCTGTCCCGCGCCCCGGCCGCCACCACCAGCGTGTCGTACGGAACCCGGTGCGCCGTGCCGTCCGCGAGGTCGACGTCGACCAGCTTCTTCTGGGTGTCGAACCCGGTCACCTCGCCCAGCAGCACGCGGGCGTTGCGCTGCTTGCGCAGGATCGCCCGGAACGCGGGCGCGATGTCGCCCGCGGGCAACAACGCCGTCGCCACCTGGTAGAGCAACGGCTGGAACAGGTGGTGGTTGGTGCGGTCGATCAGCGTGACCTCGACGTCGGCGCGCTTGAGACCGCGCACGACGCCCAGGCCGCCGAACCCACCGCCGACGACAACTACCCGGTGCTTACCCATGCACGTCGCATACCCCGGTATGCCCGCCCCGACACAGCGCCTCCCGACGACTCCACGCACGGGTGCGTCCCGCCCGGCCGCCTCCCGCCTCACCGCCTCCCGCCTCACCGCCTTCCGGCGACCGTCCCCGCCCGGACTCCCCGCCCGGCACTCCCCGTGCATGCCTCGGCACCTCCCGGGTACCCGCCCGCCATGACCACCACCGGCGACCAGTCGCTCTGGCTCTCCGCACTGCCCGCGGACTCCCGCCCGCGCCTCACCGGCACCCACACGTTCGACGTGGCCGTCGTCGGCGGCGGCATCACCGGCCTGACCACCGCCCTGCTGCTCAAACGCCGCGGCCTGCGGGTCGTGGTGCTGGAGGCGGACCGGGTCGCGTCCGGTGTGTCCGGCAACAACACCGCCAAGGTCACCGCGTTGCAGTCCACTGTGTACTCGACGTTGCTCCGCACCCACGACGTCGCGACCGCCACCGACTACGCCTCCGCCTCGCAGGAGGCCGTCGCCCTGGTCGCCGACCTCGTGCAGCGCGAGAGGAGATCGCCTGCGACCTGCGCCGCGGGACCGCCGCCACCTACGCCTACACCGAGGACGAGGTGCCGACGGTCGAGGCCGAGTTCCACGCCGCGCAGAAGGCCGGGCTGCCGGTCCGCCTCGGCACCGACATCGACCTGCCCTTCGAGGTGCACGCGGCCGTGCTGCTGGACGACCAGCTGACGCTGCACCCGGTCAAGTACCTGCAGGGCCTCGCCTCCGCCGTCGACGGTGACGGCAGCAGGATCTACGAGCACAGCCGCGTGCTCGACGTGACCGGACGCCGCCTGTCCACCGCGGACGGTGAGGTCCACTTCGACCGGATCGTGCTCGCCACGCACTACCCGTTGCTCGACCGCGGTCTGTTCTTCGCCCGCCTGAAGACCCCGCGCTCGTACGCCGTCGCCGCGCGGCTGGACGGGCCGCCGCCGAGCGCGCTCGCCATCAGCGCGGGCAGCCCCTCGTGGTCGATCAGCGCCTACGGCGACCAGCTGATCGTCTGCGGCCAGAGCCACGAGACCGGCAAGAAGGTGGTCGAACCGTACCGGCGCCTGGAGGAGTTCGCCCGCAGGCACTGGCCCGTCCAGGAGATCACGCACCGCTGGTCGGCGCAGGACCCCACCGCCTACGACCACCTGCCGATGATCGGCAGCTACACGCCCGGCTCGACCACGATGTTCACCGCCACCGGGTACATGAAGTGGGGCCTGAGCTCCGGCACGTTCGCCGGCACGCTGCTCGCGGACCTCGTCACCGGCAAGCCCCACGACCTCGCCGAGCGGTTCAGCCCGCACCGGCTGTCGCTGAAGTCGGTGCCGACCCTGGTCAAGAAGAACGCCGAGGTCGCCGTCGAGATGATCGGCGACCGGATCATGCCCGCCGACGCCACCAACAGCGACAAGCTGCCGCCCGACCACGCCCACGTGATCCGCGACGGGCTGGGCAAGACCGGTGTCTACCGCGACCCCGACGGGCAGCTGCACGCGGTGTCGATGCGGTGCACGCACCTCGGCTGCATGGTGCGGTTCAACGCCGCCGAGCGCAGCTGGGACTGCCCGTGCCACGGTTCGCGGTTCGACGTCGACGGCACCGTGCTGGAGGGACCTGCCACCAAGCCCCTCCCCCGCCGCGAGCCGAAGTGAGCTACTTCTTCGCCACCAGCGTCAGCACGTCGTAGCGCGCCACCGGCTCGCCCTTCTGGTTCGCCACGTCGGCGTCCCAGCGGGCCTCGCCGTACTCCTGGTCCTCGCGTGGCGTGATCTGCTTGACGGTCAGCGTCACCGTCAGCTCGTCGGCGTGAGGAACCGCAGGTTCTCCAGGCCGTGGTTGGCGAGCACCGGCCCCGGCTCCGGTGACACGAGGAGCCCGGCCGCGAACGACACGACGAGGTAGCCGTGCGCGACCCGCCCGCCGAAGAACGGGTTGGCCGCGGCGGCTTCCTCGTCCATGTGCGCGTAGAACGTGTCGCCGGTGAACTCGGCGAAGTGCTCGATGTCCGCCATCGTCACAACGCGCGGCCCGGCCACGACCGTGTCGCCCAGCCGCAGCTCCGCCAGCGTCTTGCGGAACGGGTGCACGTCCGCCTCGACCCGCGGTGCCCCGGCGACCCACCGGTTCGTCACCGCCGCCAACGCCTTGGGCGAGCCCTGCACGGCCGTGCGCTGCATGTGGTGCAGCGCGCCCCGCATGCCGCCCATCTCCTCACCACCGCCGGCCCGGCCGGGACCACCGTGCACCAGCATCGGCAACGGCGACCCGTGCCCGGTCGACTCCCCCGCCTCGTCGCGGTCCAGCACCAGCAACCGCCCGTGCCACGGCGCCACGCCGATCCGACGTCGCGCACGAAGTCCGTGTCCGCCGAGACGATCGACCCGACCAGCGACCCCGAACCACGCGCCGCCAAGGTCACCGCGTCGCCGGCCGACGAGTACGGCATCGGCGTCTACAGGGGACAGAGCACCATCGCCGTACACGACGGATGCGTTCTCCTGCAACGCCTTCAGCGACCGCCGGACCTCCTCGCGCTGCTCCTGTTCATCGCCGCGCGCTCGCTGCCGGCGACTGCTCACCGGTCGGCGGGCCGCATCGACCACCTCGGCGCGCTGCTGATCGCGGCGGCCGCCACCGGGCTGGTGCTGACCGCGTCGTTCGGCGCCGACTGGGGCTGGGCCTCCCCGCCGGTGCTGGGCCTGGCCGTGGCCACGATCGCGTTGGTGGTGTTGGTGGTCCCGGCCGAACGCCGGGCGGCCGCGCCGATCCTGCCGCTGTCGCTGTTCACCTCGCGGCCGGTGGTGATCGCCTCGCTCGTGGGTTCATCGCGAACGTGGCGATGTTCAGCGCGCTGGTCTACTTGCCGACGTACCTGCAGGTCGTGGGCGGGGTGTCGGCGACGGCGTCCGGTGTGCACATGTTTGCCGCTGGTGATCGGGCTGGTGCTGAGCCAGTCGCTGGCCGGGCGGTGGATCACCGACGCGCGGCGGGTGCGGCTCGTTCTGGTGGCCGGGATGGCGATCACGGTCGTGGGGCTCCTGCTGCTGAGCACGCTCGGCGCCCGCACCGGGCAGCTCCTGCTCGTCGGGGCGTTCCTGGTGACGGGCATCGGGATCGGCATGGTGCCGATGGTCGCGCTGACCGCGGCGCAGAACGCCGTGCCGGTGCGGGACATCGGTGCCGCGAGCGCCATGGTCACGTTCTTCCGCTCGATCGGTGCCGCGTTCGGCGTGACCGTGTTCGGCGCGCTGCTGTCCGACGACATCGCGGCGAGCATCGGCACCGGGTTCCTCTGGATCGCGCCGTTCGTGGCGGTCGGCGCGGTGCTGGCCGCGTTGCTGCGGACCCACCGTCCACGGTGAACTGCTCAGGGGCCGAACAGGGTGGCGCAGTGCTCGGCGAAGGCCTGGGCGCGGCGGGTCAACGGCCCTTCGGCCCACCCCAGCACGACAGGGGTGGTCGGCACGGTGTCGCGCACCGGCAGGCTGACGATCTCCAGTCCCTCGTAGGACTGCGAGACCGCCGGCTGCTGGACGGTCATCGTGTAGCCGAGACCGCGGGCCACCAGCGAGCGGGCGAGCTCGAAGCTGCGTGCCCGGTGCGTGACGACCATGTCGAGGCCCGCGGCGGCGAACACCGAGCGGAAGTACTGCTCGCTCGGCGGCACGTCCAGCAGCACGAACGGGTCGCCGGCCAGCTCGCGCAGGTGGACCGCACGCCGCCGGCGCAGCCGATGCCGGTGCGGCAGCAGGACTTTCGGCCGCTGGTCGGACAGCGTGCGGAAGGTGAGCCCCGGCTGCAGGTCCTGGCTGTACAGGAACGCCACCTCGCACCGGCCGGTGAGGAGGTGCTCGCCGATCTCCGGCAGGCTGCCCTCGACGAACCGCACGGTCACCTCGGGGTGGGCCTGCGCGAAGGTGGCCATCGCGGCGGGCAGGCAGAACGGCGCGATCGGCGCGTAGCAGCCGACGACGAGCGTTCCGCTGAGCTGCCGGCTGAGGCCGCGGGCCTCGGTGCCGAGGTCGCTCATCGCACCGACCACCCGGCGGGCGTCGGCGAGGACCTGCCCGCCCGCCGCGGTGAGCACGGCGCCCCTGCGCGGTGACCTGGCGACCAGCCTGAGGCTCAGCGCGCGTTCGATCTCGTTGAGCGCCAACGAGATCGCCGCCTGCGAGACGTGACACCGGGCGGCCGCCGCGGTCAGCGACCCGGTCTCCGCCACCGCGATCAGGTACTCCAGCTGCCGCAGCGTCACGTTGGGCAGATTCATGAGCTGAGCTTATCGCTGGCTTGAGAAACTTGAGCTGGTGTGCGGCGTCGCGGGTCGGCATCGTCGGAGTCGTGACCCGACCACACCGCCACCCGTTCGTCCCGTACACCCCGCCGCGGCTGCCGATCGAGGAGGGGCTCGACCGCGGCCGGGCGTTCCACCAGCTGCTCGACCAGCGTCGTTCGGTGCGCTGGTTCTCACCCGATCCGGTACCGGCCGAAGCGATCGAGCTGGCGGTGCGGGCCGCGAACACCGCCCCGAGCGGCGCGCACCAGCAGCCGTGGCGGTTCGTCGCGACCTCGGACCCGGCGTTGAAGCGCCGGGTGCGGGAGGCGGCAGAGGAGGAGGAACGCCACTTCTACCGGGAGCGCGACATCCCGGAGTGGCGTGCGGCGCTCGCCAGGTTGGAGACCGACGAGCACAAGGAGTTCCTGGAGGTCGCGCCCTGGCTCGTGGTCGCGTTCGCGCAGAAGCAGCAGAACGGTCAGAAGACCTACTACACCAACGAAAGCGTCGGCATCGCGTGCGGTTTCTTCATCGCGGCGCTGCACTCGATGGGCCTCGCGACCCTGACCCACACGCCGAACCCGATGACGTTCCTGAGCGACCTGTTCGGCCGCCCGCACGAGCGGCCGTACATCCTGTTCCCGATCGGCTACCCGGCTCCTGACTGCGAGGTTCCCGACCTGCGCCGCAAGCCGCTGCCGGAGGCGCTCACGTTTGCCTGATCGTCGCGTCCGGAGGACGATCAGGCGAGTGGAGGAGCTGCGTTCGCTCATCGCCAGGCACGCGCGTCCCGACCTGCGCACCCCCATCGACGACGTGCTGATGTCGCGCGCCGTGCGGAGCGAGCAGGGACCGTCGATGACCGGCACGGTCCTAGCGTTCGTGGCCCAGGGCCGCAAGCGCATCGCGTTGGGCGACCGGATCTACGACTACCGCGCCGGCCAGTACCTCGTGGCCTCGGTCGACATGCCGATCACCGGCGACTACGTCGGCATCAGCCCCACCACCCCCGCCCTGGGCATCGGCATCGTCCTGCGCCCCCAGGCCGTGACCGACCTGCTGCTCCGCCACGACCTGCCGCCACCCACCGGCACCCCGGAGGGCTTGGCCGTCAGCGACGCCTCCCCCGAACTGGCCGACGCCGTCACCCGCCTCGCCCGCCTCGTCGAACAACCCCGGGACGCGGCGGCGCTGGCCCCGTTGATCAAGCAGGAGATCCTCTGGCGGGTGCTGACCGGCCCGCAGGGCGCCGCCGTGCACCAGCTGGGCCGCAGCGACTCCACCCTGTCGCACATCGCGAAGGCCGTCTCGTGGATCCGCGCGAACTACGCCTCGTCGTTCAAGGTCGAGAACGTCGCCAAGCTCGCGGGCATGAGCGAGTCGGCGTTCTACCGCAACTTCCAGGCCGTCACCGCGATGAGCCCGATCCAGTTCCAAAAACAGATCCGCCTGCAGGAGGCCAGACTGCTGCTCGCCACCGGCCGCGACATCACCCGCATCAGCCACCAGGTCGGCTACGACAGCCCGTCGCAGTTCAGCCGCGAGTACCGCCGCCAGTTCGGCGTCCCCCCGAGCCGCGACACCGCCCTCACCCCCGAACCTGCTTTCTGACCTCCAGGTACACCGCCCGCACCGCCAACGTCCGCTCCACCCGCTCCACCACCGACGCGAAGAACTGCCGCCGGTGCTCGTTGTCGCTCATCGACGTCACCGACAGGTACATGCTCCCGAACGCCGCGAACAACGTGGCGTTGCGCAACATCGCCACCGGCACCCCCACGATCGGCGACATTTCCGGCGGCACCCCGATCCACTGCTCGGCCACCGCCGGCGTCACCACGATCACCCCCAGCAACACGAAGAACCCGAACAGCGCCATCCCGATCACCGCCGCCTGCACCAGCTGCCTGGTGGCCAGCATGACGAGCAGGTTCCTCAGCTGCCGCCCGTTGAGCCTCTTGGGCTGCAACGGTTCCGCGGTCTCCACACCGGCCAGCGGCGTCCCCTTGCAAGCTTGTTCGAGCACCTCCGGCCGCAGGTCCTGTTCAACCCGCCCGATCTCGTCCCTGAGCCGGGCCGCCGCCGCCAGCACAGTGATCGCCGCGAACAACAACACGACCAAACCCACCCGCTGCCACGACAACTTGTTCATCGCCTGCCACAACTCGCCGGTGAAGAACAGGAACAGCGTCACGAACAACATAGGCGGCAACGCCCGCCCGAGCAGGTACACGCTGTTGCGCAGGTCGTGGAGCACATGCCGGATCGCTGCCCGCAGGATCCCCGCGATCCCGTACGTGGTGAACAACAACGCCGCGACGAACGCCACCCCGAAGAACACGACGAACCCGACCAGCCCGAACAACCCCTCACCCGGCGCCGTGATCGTGTCGTCGATGACCAGCTGCAGGAGGGGAACCGCGAGCGGCATCGTCGCGTACACCCCGATGAGCAGGTAACTGGTGCGTTTGGAGAACGTCGGCAACCTGCGCACGAACAACGAGATCAGCACCCAAGCGGCGATCATGACCGCGACGATGATGCCGAGCAGCACCCATCTTCCTGCCCCGGCGGCCCGGAGCGGGACCAGCCAGGCGAGGCTGCCGACCGCGATGAAGGCGAGGACGGGGAGCATGCGCGGGAGGACGTGGGAGGAGAAGGCGTAACCCTCGATCATGGTGGGCGCGCCTTGGTGGACGAACCACTGCTCGGTCCGGCGGGCGACGGTCGAGGAACGCATGCGGGAGATCTTCCCTCAGGGGGAGGGTGGGTGCGTCATCGCCGGGGTGGGTGGGTGCTGAGGCGGTCGGCGTGGCTCAGCGCGGTCGGCTCAGCGCGGTCGGCTCAGCGCGGTCGCTCAGCGCGGTCGGCTCAGCGCGGTCGGCTCAGCGCGGTCGGCTCAGCGCGGTCGGCTCAGCGCGGTCGGCTCAGCGCGGTCGGCTCAGCGCGTCGGCTCAGCGCGGTCGGCTCAGCGTGGCCTTGAGGCGGCGCGACGGTCGGCGGCGACGGCGGTGCGCGCGGCAATCGAGCAACGCGATGGGCTCGGAACGGCGGTCGGCTCGGCTCAGCTCGGAACGGCGTCGGCTCGGAACGGCTCGGTCAGCTTGGCCCAGCGCGGTCAGCCCAGCACGGTCGCTCGGGCGGCGCGATCGACTCGGCGCGATCGACTCGGCGCGGCGCTCGATGCGGCACGGCAACGGCGGTGCGGTGCGGTGCGGTGGCGGTGCGGTGGCGGTGCGGTGCGTGGCGGTGCGGTGCGGTGGCGCGCGGCGCGGTGGCGGCGGCGGTCGAGGAGCGCGATGGGCTCGTGGCGGCGCGGCCGTGAGGCCAGCCGTCACCTGGTCGGGTGAAGAGTGTCCTGGTTCGACGGCCCGGTCGTCTGGTGGTGGACGGACAACGTCGGAACGGCGAGGCCGGGATGGGTCAGGAAGGACGACGACTATGACGGCGACGGCAGAGCAGCAGCCAGGTCTGCGACCAGGCCGGCGAAGCCAGCCCTCACCCGTTCAGGTGAAGCATGTCCTGATCCGGCGACTCCCTCGTCCCGTGATGAGGAAGAACGCGGGAACGGCCCCCTCACTTCCGCTCCAGCAACCTCGCCACCAGGCTGTAATACCGAGTCGGCGCAATCCGAGCCAAAGCATCGAAAACGTACGCATCCGGCCCCACCAGAATCCGCGCCTTCCCCTTCTCCACCCCGCGGTGGATCACCTCCGCCGCCCGCTCCGGTGTCGTCAGGGCGATCGCGTCGAAGTCCGCCGCGATCTGCTCCAGGTCCCGCCCACGCCCCTCGGGATCCCGGTGGATGCGCCCGTTGCGGATGATGTTGGTCTTGATCCCGCCCGGATGCACCGTCGCCGCCGACACCCCGGTCCCCCGCAGTTCCTGCCGCAACGAGTCGGTGAACCCGCGCACCGCGAACTTCGCCGAGCAGTAGGCGCTGTTGTTCGGCATGCCGACCAGGCCGTAGACGCTGGAGGTGTTCACGACGACCCCGTAGTTCTGCTTCAGCAGCATCGGCAGGAACGCCCGCGTGCCGTTGACGACGCCCCAGTAGTTGATGTCGAAGAGCCAGGTGTCGTCCTCGGGCAGGGAGTCGAGCACGCTCGTTGCCGTTGCCACGCCCGCGTTGTTGAACACCGCCGCCAGCGGCAGGTCCAGCCACTCCCGCACCTCGGAAGCGAAACGCCCGAAATCCGCGGCATCCCGCACGTCCAGCACCCGGCTGAGCGCCGGGCCCGACAGCGAGGCCGCGGTCTTCTCGAGCTCCACGGCGTTCACGTCGGCGATGACCACCGGGCAGCCGTGCCGGGACAGCCGAATCGCGAGACTGCGGCCGATTCCGGAGGCGGCCCCGGTGATGACAACGGGCCGACCGGCGATCTTGCGCACCATGGGTGTGCTCCTGTCGTCGTGGGCGGCGGAACCGCCCAGACTTCCAGTGATCGCCGGTCGGCACCAGGGCCGGAAGTGATCAGAAACTCGAGATCACCAGGTGGGCACTGCCGTCCGCGGCGCCCGCCATGCTGACCTTCTGGCCCTTCGCCGGGGCGCTGAAGCCCTCCACCGCGGCGAACGGCGTCCAGGTGCCGTCGGCGTTGCGGATCTGGTGCAGCGCAGGACCGGCGGGCTCGGCCACGCCACCTTCGACGATGTGGTCGTAGCGGATGGGCGTGTAGGTGCCGGCATAGGCGGCCGTCCACACGCGCTCGATCGTCGGCGATCCGTTCGGACCGGCTTGCTCGCGTACCAAGGGTTTGGTGCGCGCCGCGTCCGACCAGCCGACGAACAACGCGACGTGCTCGCCTGGCCGGTTCAGCGCGTCACCCGGCCGCAGGTCCGCGCGGGCGATGGGGTGGCTGACCTGGTCGAGCGTGGCCGTCGCGTAGGAGTGGCGCAGGCCCCAGACCATCGAGACGTACCCGGAGCAGTCGGTGCGAAAGTCGCCGTGCTGGTTGGCGTGGCACGCGCTCCGGCTGTACGGCACCCGCGCCTGGATCCACGTCAGCGACCGCGCCAGCGCGTCACCCCGGGAGGTCGCCTTGTTGCTCGGGTACGTGCCGCAGTTGAACTGTGCGGCGAACTCGGACGCGGTGGCGGGGGCCGGTCAGCACCCCGGCCCCCGCCGCACACGCGACCAGCACACCCAGGACGGCGGATCGGATCTTCATCGCTGTTCTCCCTCTTCAGGGGCGCCGTTCTGGCGCCGGGGAGAACACTGAGAGCCCCGCCTGCCCACTCGAACCTCATTTGCGCAGCTCGGGGAACTGCTCGTCGCGCCACTCCCCCGCCTGGTCGACGCCCTGCTCCTCACGGCCGCGCAGGTCGACCCGGCGGATCTTGCCGGACACCGTCTTGGGCAGCACGGCGAACTCCAGGCGCCGGATCCGCTGGTACGGCGCCAGGTTCTCGCGGGCGTGCCGCAGGATCTCGAGCGCGGTCTCCCTGGTCGGCTCCCAGCCGGGGCTCAGCGCCACGTACGCCTTGGGCACCGCGAGCCGCACCGGGTCCGGCGCCGGCACGACCGCCGCCTCGGTGACCGCCGGGTGCTCGATCAGCACGCTCTCCAGCTCGAACGGCGAGATCTTGTAGTCCGACGCCTTGAACACGTCGTCGGACCGTCCGATGTAGAACAGATAGCCGTCCTCGTCACGGGATGCGATGTCGCCGGTGTGGTAGTAGCCGCCGGCCATCGCCTCGGCGTTGCGCTCGTCGTCGCCGAAGTAGCCGACCATCAGCGACATCGGCCGTTCCCCGAGGTCGATGCAGATCTCGCCCTCGTCGGCGCGCTCGCCGGTGATCGGGTCCACCAGCACGACCGGCACGCCGGGCAGCGGCCGTCCCATCGAGCCGAGCTTGACCTGGTCACCGGGCAGGTTGCCGACCGACAGCGTGGTCTCGGTCTGGCCGAACCCGTCGCGCAGCGTGAGGCCCCAGTGCTGCCCGACCTGCTCGACCACCTCGGGGTTGAGCGGCTCGCCCGCCGCCACCACCTCGCGCAGCTCACCCGGCCCGCCGCTGAGGTCGGCCTTGATCAGCATGCGCCACACCGTCGGCGGCGCGCAGAACGTGGTGACGCGCTTGGCGCGGATCTGGCCGAGCAGGGCCGCTGCGTCGAAGCGGGTGTAGTTGTAGACGAAGATCGTCGCTTCGGCGATCCACGGTGCGAAGAAGCAGCTCCACGCGTGCTTGGCCCAGCCGGGCGAGCTGATGTTGAGGTGCACGTCGCCCGGCTTGACGCCGATCCACCGCATGGTCGTCACGTGCCCGGCCGGGTAGGAGACCTGGGTGTGCTCGACGAGCTTCGGACGGCTGGTCGTGCCGGAGGTGAAGTACAGCAGCAGGCGGTCCTCGGCGCGCGTCTGCGGGTGCGGCAGCGGCTCGTCGGGCGAGGAGTCGGCGTCCGTGTAGCCGACCCAGCCGGCCGGGGTGCCGCCGACGGCGATCAGGACGGTCCCGGTTCCCGCCTCGGGCACGCCTTCGACATTGCCTGCGTCCTCCGCACGGGCGACGACGTGCCGGACGGTGCCGCGCCGGAGCCGGTCGCCGAGGTCGGCGGGCCCGAGCGCGGTGGTGGTCGGCATGATCACCGCGCCGAGCTTCATCACCGCGAGCATCGACTCCCACAGCTCGACCTGGTTGCCGAGCATGATCATGACGCTGTCGCCCTTGCCGACGCCGTGTCCCGCGAGCCAGTGCGCGACCCGGTTGGAACGGCGGCGCAGCTCGTCGAACGAGTAGGCGCGCTCGCGGCCGTCCTCCTCGACGATGTGCAGCGCGGTGGCGGCGTTGCCCTCGGCGATGACGTCGAACCAGTCGTGCGCCCAGTTGAACGCGTCCGGGAAGCTCGGCCAGCGGAACGACTCCGGGTCGGTGAGCATCAGGTCGCGGGCCGCGCGGTACGTGTCGTGACTGGCCATCCGGTGGCCTCCCTTCGCTGGCTGACGAGGGTGGAGGCGGGTGAGGGCACGCCGATACCCCCGGACGGGGGTGCACCCCTTTTCGAGGGTGCGCCCGTCAGCGAGACTGCTTCCCGTGCTGCCGGACCGCTTCCCCGCGCTGCTGCCGCAACGCCTGGACATGCTCCGCCGCGCCACCGGGCTGCCCGTGGTGTTCGGCGGTGCCGTCACGCCGGCGAACCAGCTGGTGCTGTCGCACTTCCACGGCATGCACGGCACCTCGCTGCACGGGCTGCGCGTCGGCTCCGGCCGCGGCCTGGGCGGCACGGCGGTCGCGATGGGCACCCCGGTGCGCGTCAACGACTACGCCTCCACCCGCGCGATCACCCACGAGTTCGACCCGATGGTCGTCGGCGAAGAACGCCTGACGTCGGTGTTCGCCTACCCGGTCGCGGTACGCGGCACCGTCCACGGCGTGCTCTACGGCGCCGTGCGCGGCAACGCGACCGTCGGCGACCGGGCGATCAGGCTGGCCGGCGCGATCGCGCACGGCTTCGCACAGGACCTGGACATGCCCTCACTCCACACCCAAGCGGCTCTCCGCGAACTGGCCGAAGTCGCCCGCCTGGTGGGCGATCCGACACTGCGCGACCGGCTCCGCAAGGTGCACCAGGACCTCGGCGGCGAACCCGTGCCCAGCCCGGTCCCGACCTCGCTGACCCCGCGCGAGCTCGACGTGCTGCGCCTGGCCGCCGTCGGCTCGTCGAACCGCGAGATCGCCTCCGAGCTCGGGCTGAGCGCGGAGACCGTGAAGGCGTACCTGAAGGGCGCCATGCGCAAGCTCGGCGTCCACAACCGAACGGCCGCAGTGCACGCGGCGCGATCGTCAGGCGTTCTTTGATGGCGGGCCAAGATGCTCGCGGTCTGGCCGGCCTTCCACGGTTACGTCAAACGATCCGGGCGTGAGCCACGGGTGTTCCGGCTGGTTCGCGCGTCCGGCTGAGCTCCCACGCCAGCCACGCACAGCCCACCAGCACCAGCACGCCGTGCGCGATCCTGACCGCGGGCGGGGTGAAGAACTGCGGCAGGAACAACGCGAACCCGGCCGCGAACAACCACGCGGGCACGGTCTTCCGGTTGAGCGCGACCACGACCGCGGCGACGCCCATGGTCACCAGCCCGACGCCGAACGTCGTGACGGCGACCGGGTTGTAGCGCACGGCCTCGGCGAGCTCGAGCAGGTTCGGCTGCGCGGCGATCTCGTGCAGCCCGAAGTTCTCCGCACCGTAGTAGGGCAACGTGAGCCCGGCGCCGACCCAGAACGTGATGGCGGCCGGCCGGTGGACGTCCAGCAACGCGATCGACACGAGGACGAACCCGATCATCGCGAAGAGGTGGGACGCCACCCACGCCTGCGACCCCATCGCCGCCGCGGCACCGGCCGCGGTCGTCTCGTCCTCCCAGGGTCTTGCGACCGGGTAGAGCAGGAACAGCACGCCGGCGGCGGCGAGTGTGATCTTCACGTGGTCCCCCCAAGGCTGTCGAGGTACATCCGGACGAGCTGGTCGTAGGTGTCGTCGAGCCCCTCCGGCAGGCCGAACCCGCCCCTGGACTCGATGTCCGCGAAGCCGTGCACGATCACCCGCAACCGGCGCGTGGCGTGGACCGCCTGGGAGCCTTCGAGCCCGTACCCGCGCAGGGTCGCGAGCATGAGCTCCATCAGCCTCATCCCGGCTTGCTGCTGAGCCGGGTCGTGCAACGGGTCCATCGGCATGGCGGCGTACCGGTTCGGGTGCTCGCGGACGTAGGCGCGGTACTCGTGCATCAACGTGGTCACGGCCTCGTCGCCCGCCCTGCCCAGCACCGCCTTGATGAACCGGGCGGTCATGTCCTCCATCGCACGCACACCGACGAGCGCCTTGAGATCGGCGAGGCTGCCGACGTGCTTGTAGAGCGAGGGCGTGGCGACACCGGTGCGAGCGGCGACGGCGGCGAGCGTCAGCCCGTCGGCGCCGTGCTCGTCGAGGAGCGCCAGTGCGGCGTCGACGACGGAGGCGGTGGTGAGACGGGGGCGAACGGCCATAGCGTGAAAGCTAACGATATTAGCCAGCATCGTCAAGCCGTGACCAACTCGGCGGCGCTTCAGCTTCGCGTACAGGACGACGGCCTGCAGCGTGTCGAGGGCGGCTGTTGAAGCACAGCGTGCTGCACGCACTTCGACGGCGAACCGTGCTGCGACAGCAGGCGCACTTCTCGACGAGCGCGGCGTCCTGGGTGGTCACGGCACCGGCGTCGCCTTGCGCGCCGGGGGTCGCAGCCGACGAACACCGGGGCCGCGCCGGTGCGGGCCACGGCCTCCGCGGTCCCGTTGAACGAGTCGATGAGTGGTTTTCCGATGCGAGCCCGCCTACGCCGAGACGCGTTCTTCCTGAACCGTGCGCAGCTCCTCCGACTCCGCCAGGTACAGCCGCCCGAGATCAACGAGCAACGTCCCCAGCTCGTGGTAGTGCGCCGCCCGTTGCGGGTCCGGAACCAGCCCGCAGGTCAGCATCATGTGCCGGGCGAGCATCTCCCCGAACTCCGGATGCGTCTTGACGACCTCCCGCGACAGCCGGGCCAGCGATGTGCGCAGCAGGTCTTCGGTCAGGATTTCCGCGGCCACGACAGAACCCCCTCGTTCTCACTCATGGAATCATTCTGCGGCTTGGAAGAATTCCAACGGCTGCGCTTTCGGGTGTTCTCGCGGCGGATATGTTCCGGAACGATAACGCTGGTCGTAGCGTGTGCAGGCGTGTCGATGAAGAACGTCAGGGCACGCGAGTTCGGTGAAGTTCTGCGGGTGGTCATCGCGGACACGGGAATGAACTCACGTGCGATCGCGGAAATGTTGGACTGGGAAGAACGCAAGCTGGTGGACCTCATCAACGGCGATGCCGGGGTGAGCGAACGCGACCTGGCGCTGCTGCTGGGCGTGTGCCGGACGCCGGCCGAGGACCGTGACCGCCTCCTCGCGGTCTTACCGCACCTCGGCAGGCGGGGTTGGTGGCAGGAGCACGGCGCGTGTGCGCCGATCCGGCAGCGGACGTTGGCCGAGCACGAGCGCATGGCGCGCAAGCTGGTCAGCTGGCAGCTCTCGCACCTGCACACCCTGATGCAGCTCCAGGAGTACACGCGGGCGGTGGTGCGGGCGGGTGCGAACGTGCCGGAGAGCGAGGTCGACGCGCGGGTCGAGGCCAGGACGGCGCGGCAGGTCGTGCTGCGGCTCGGGTTGCAGTGCGTGTTCTACGTCCACGAGTCGGTGTTGCTGGCTCCGGTCGGCGGGCACGAGGTGATGGAGGCGCAGCTGCAGCACCTGCAGCGGTTGGCCAGGAGGCCGCACGTCGAGGTCCGGGTCGTCCCGCTGGCGGCCGGGGCGCACGCGGGGCTGGCGGGGGCGTTCGACCTGCTGACGTTCGAGCGGTACGACCCGGTCGTGTTCGTGGAGAACGAGAACTCGAGCCTCGTGGTCGAGGAACCCGCTGCGGTGGCGGCATATCAGCGGGTGGTGGAGGCGCTCGACGGCGTCGCCCTCGACCGGGAGGAGTCGCTGGGGTCGATCGGGCAGCTGCTGGCCTGAGGGCGGCGGCGGCAGGTCGTTACCATCCGAACCATGACCATGCCCGCGGCGATCGACGCCGTCCGCGCAGCGTTCGTCGGCCTCACCGCGGGTGAGTTCGACCTTCCGCCCCGCCACGCCTTCGGGGAGAGCCGGTCGCTGGTCATGGCCGTGCACCACCGGCCGACGGCGTCGACCGCGGTGAAGGTCGTCAGCATCGAGGTCGAGCGGGACCCGGTGATCGCGGGGACCGTCGTGTTCTCGCACCCGGACGGGCAGTTCGCGGCGGACGCGGTGCCGTTGACGACGTTGCGGACCGGCGCGGTGGTCGGGGTGGCGACGGACCTGCTGGCCGACGAGGACGCCGACCAGCTGGCGTTGCTGGGGGCCGGGGCGCAGGCGGCGGACCAGGTGCGGGCGGTGCACGCGGTGCGGCCGCTCAAGAAGCTGGTGGTGTTCAACCGGAACCCGGCACGCGCCGAGGCGTTGGTGGAGGGCCTGCGGGACGAGCTGCCGGACACCGTGCTGGACGTGGCCGTCAACGCCGACGAGGCGGTGGCGCAGGCGGACGTGGTGTGTTGCGCGACGGCGGCGACGGTGCCGTTGTTCGACGTCGGCGCGCTCAAGGAACGCGTGCACGTCAACGCCATCGGGTCGTACCGGCCGGTGATGCGGGAGCTGCCGGAGGAACTGCTGGCGAGCGCCGAGGTCGTGGTGGTGGACCAGGTCGAGGCGGCGCTGAGCGAGGCCGGCGAGATCATCCGGGCGGTGCGGTCCGGGGTGCTCAAGCTGGAGTCGCTGGTGGAGCTGGGGGCGGCGCTGGGGAACCCGCCGCTGAGGCAGGGGCGGACCGTGTTCAAGTCGGTCGGCGTGGCCGTGCAGGACTGGGCGGTCGCGAGGCTCCTGGCCTGAGACCGAGGAGCTGGACGCGAACCCGTCCGCCGCGGGGGTCGCGTCCAGCTCACGTCCTCACGGGCCATGCGCAACCCGCGAGGAGACCCTCAGATCAGACCTGCCACTTCTGGCTGGCCACACCCAGGCAGTCCCAGATGTGGGTCCTCGTGCCGTCGGCCGAGGAGCCTCCGATGGTGTCCAGGCACTTGTTGGCCTGCGGGTTCACGATGTCCTGTGCCCCGCTGACGGCCCACTGCTGGGCAGGTGACCCGTTGCAGTCCCAGAGCTGGACCACCGTGCCGTTCGCCGTTCCGCCGCCGTTGACGTCGAGGCACTTGCCCAGCGCGCGGATGGTGCCGTCACCGGGACGGCTCCACTTCTGGGCCGCGTTGCCGTTGCAGCCGACGACCTGGATGGGCGTGCCGTTGGCCGTGTTGGCCCAGGGCACGTCGAGGCACTTGCCGCCGATGCCGCGGATCTCCGAGCCACCGCCGGCGGGCGGGCTGTCGTTGGAGACGCGGACCCAGTCGATCACGAGCTGCTGCGGGAACGTCGTGCTGGCGTCCGGGTAGCCGGGCCACTCACCACCGACCGCGAGGTTGATGATGATGAAGAACGGCTTGTTGAACACCCACTGGCGGCCACCGAGGTCGGCTGCCGTCTTGCGGCCGTAGACCTGGCCGTCGACGGACCACGTGATCTCGCCCGGCTTCCAGTCGACGGCGAAGTTGTGGAAGCCGTCGGAGAAGTTCGGGCCGTTATACTGGTGGGACAGGCCACCGGCACCGCTGTAGCCCGGACCGTGGATGGTGCCGTACACGGTGTTCGTCTGGTGTCCCAGGAACTCCATGATGTCGATCTCGCCGGAACCCGGCCACGGGTTGCCGGTGTTGATGTCAGCGCCCAGCATCCAGAACGCCGGCCAGATGCCCTTGCCGCGCGGCATCTTCATGCGCGCTTCGAAGCGGCCGTAGGTCTGGGTGAACTTGCCCGCGGTGTTGATGCGGGCCGAGGTGTACTGACACCGGCCGTACCAGCAGTTGTAGTTGCCTGGGTTCTCCTTCTTGGCGGTGATGACGAGGTTGCCCTGGCCGTCGTGCGCCGCGTTGGAGGTACCCGCCTGGTACCACTGGTGCTCTCGGTTGTTGCCGTTGTTGTTGCCCACTTCCATTTGCCACTTGCCGCCGTCGACACCGGTGCCTGCGGGGGCGTTGAACTCGTCGGCCCAGGTCACCGCCGCGTTGGCAGGGGGAGCTTGGCTGGTGGTGGCGACGGTCATCCCTGCGGCCACCATCAAGGCGGCGGCAAGGGCCGTCCCGATGCGTCGATGCATCGAACCGACCTTTCCGGGTGTTTAGTTGTGCGCCCAGTGGTTCGGAAGTGTTGTCGCGCCGTGACTCTCGGTCAACGTGTAAAGGTTTTCAGGTTCTTGTCATATGGGAGCGCTCTCAGATGATCTTGAGCGTGACCAGCAGGTTTGGAGCCAGTCAACCGGAGTTGAGCGGGAAAACCACGGGAAACAGGTCCAGACCACAGGCAAGCCGACCTCGCCGACACCACAGCGACCCGGCGGAGGCCCGGTCCGTTGGGCCTTTCTTCACCGGGCCAAGCTAGGTTCACCAGCTGTGACGAGACGCGCACTTGCGGTGGCCATCGCCGCGGTCGTACTGACGCCCGTGTACCCCGCTCACGCGGACATCAGCCGACGCATCGAGACTGAGCGGACCACGAGTCCGGTCGCGCCCGGCGTCACCCTCAGCTCGTTCGACTGGTACGAGCCCGGCGGGTCCGGTGGGTGGATCCGCGGCGACGCCCTCTCGATCGACCTCACCAAGGGCACCAGGGTCGGGTACGTCGACCCCGGCACCGTGGCGCGGGCCAAGCCGCTCAGCGAGCAGACCCCGCGGGCGGTCGCGGCGATCAACGGCGACTTCTTCGACATCAACAACTCGAACGCTCCCGAAGGGGTCGGTGTCAAGGACGGCCGGCTCGTGAAGTCCGGGCAGGGGCGCGCGGTCGGCATCGACGCGGCCGGGGTCGGCAGCGTCATGGAGACGTTCTTCGAGGGGACGTTGAACGGCGTCCACAAGATCACGCAGCTCAACAGCGCGCGGATCGACGTGAACGGCATCGGCGTCTTCAACCCGTTGTGGGGCAGCTACTCCCGGGCTCGCGCCGTGCAGGGGGCCGCCAACACGGCCGAGGTCATCGTCACCGACGACGTCGTCGAGTCCGTCGGCAGCCCGAGCGACCGGCCCGTCAGCGGCTACGCGCTCGTCGGGCGCGACCAGGGCGCCGACACGCTCAAGCAGCTCAAGCCGGGTGACCGCGTCGAGGTGACCTACGTGAGCAGGACCAGCGACGGCAGCCGGCCGGTCACCGCGATCGGCGGCAGGCAGCTGTTGGTCGAGGACGGCAGGAACGTGGCGCCCGCCGACCCGTTGCACCCGCGGACCGCGGTCGGGTTCTCGCAGGACGGCAAGAAGATGGTCGTGCTGACGGTCGACGGGCGGCAGGGCGCGTTCCTGCTGGGCCTGAACCTCAGGGACCTCGCCGACGCCATGATCGAGCTGGGCGCCCACAACGCGCTCAACCTCGACGGCGGCGGCTCGTCGACCATGCTCGCCCGTGAGCCCGGGACCACGGAGCTCAAGGTCGTCAACACGCCGTCGGACGGCGGTCAGCGCCCCGTCCCCAACGGGCTCGCGCTCTACGCGCCACCGGGCACCGGCAGGCTCACCGGCTTCCACGTTCAGCCGGGTGACCAGCGGGTCTTCCCCGGCATGACGCGCAGGATCACGGTCAACGGCCACGACGAGACGTTCGGCCCGGCGAGCAGCCCGCACCGCACCCGCGCCACCGGCGGCTGGGCGATCGGCGACACCTTCCACGCGGCACCGCGCTCGGGCAGGGCGACGTTCACCGCGTTCCAGGGCTCGGTGAGCAGGTCGGTCGACCTCACCGTGCTCGGCGAGCTCACCAGGATCGCGCCGGCCACCCCGAGGGTCAGCCTCGGCGTCGACGAGCGCAAACCGTTGCAGGTCAACGGGTTCGACGCGGACGGGTACAGTGCGAAGATCGACCGCGCCGACCTCGACCTCAGCTACGACCGGTCGGTCATCGACATCACGCCCGACCTGCAGATCGTCGCGAAGCGGACCGGTGCCACCACGGTCAGGATCAGGGCGCAGGGCCAGGAGACCCAGGCCGCGGTCACCGTCGGCGCCGTCGACGAACCGCTGGCGACCTTCGACGACGCTCCACGGTGGACCTTCGGCTCGGCGCGCGCGACCGGTGCGGTCACGCCGGAGCCGAACGGCCACACCGGCGGCGGACTCCGGCTCAGCTACGACTTCACCCAGTCGACCGGCACGCGCACGGCCTACGCGGTGCCGCCGAAACCGTTGCAGGTCAACGGACAACCGCTGGAGCTCGCCGCCTGGGTGCACGGCGCGGGCAAGGGCGAGTGGACGGCGTTCACGGTCACCGACGCGAGCGGCCAGTCGAGGTCGCTCTACGGCCCGTACATCACCTGGAACGGGTGGAGACAGCTCTCCGTCCCGGTTCCGGGCGAACTGAAGTTCCCCATCACGGTCAACCGCTTCTACACGATCGAGACGAAGGCCGACCGCTCGTACACCGGCGAGGTGGTCGTCGACGACATCACCGCACGGGTCCCGCCCGCCGTCACGCTGCCACCGGCGAGCGAGCCGCGTGAGGAGGTCGTCGGACCGGCCGCGGGCTGGAAGTTCGCGGTCATGTCGGACGCGCAGTTCGTCGCGCGGGCACCGGACAGCGACCTGGTGAAGTCGGCGCGCAGGACCATGCGGGAGATCAAGGCGTCCGGCGCGGAGTTCGTCGTGGTCAACGGCGACCTGGTCGACGAGGCCTCGCCCGCGGACCTCGCGCTGGCCCGCCGGGTGCTGACCGAGGAGCTGGGCGACTTCCCCTGGTACTACGTGCCCGGCAACCACGAGATCATGGGACCCGGCACGATCGACAACTTCCGCCGCGAGTTCGGCGCCACCAACCGCACGTTCGACCACAGGGGCACCCGGTTCGTGCTGCTCGACTCGTCCACCGGCACGCTGCGGGGCGGCGGCTTCGACCAGGTGGCGATGCTCAAGCGGGCACTCGGCACCGCGCCCGGCCAGACGGTCGTGATGATGCACCACCCGCCGCGCGACCCCACGCCGGCGCGCACCAGCCAGCTGTCCGACCGGATGGAGGCGGAGTACTTCGAGGAGCTGCTGTCGGCCGACGGCAGGGCCACGTTCATCGGCGGCCACGTCGGCGGGTTCTTCGCGTCCGAAGTGGACGGCGTGCCGTACTTGGTCAACGGCAACTCCGGCAAGGCACCGGCCGAGGCGGGCGGGTTCACCGGCTGGACGCTCGTGGGCGTCACCGATCGCGAGGTGAAGGCGGAGATCCGGCCGCACGTGGACTCGTTGGCGCTCAACGCACCCGCGACCGTGCGCGGCCAGGCGAAGATCGGCGCCACGATCCGGCAGGGCACCAGGACCGTGCCGCTCGACTACCCGGTGGCGGCGACCTGGAGCGGTTCCGGGAACCTCCACATCGGCAAGCCGCACGGGCTGCGGCCGTGGCACGTGGCGTGGTTCGACCCGGACACCCGCGTGCTCACGGCTGTCCGGTCAGGACAGGTGGAGATCGCGGTCACAGTCAACGGCGTGACCACGAAGGCGGAAGTGACGGCGGCGCGCCGGTAGGAGGTGATCACCCCGAGGCCGGGACCAGGCCTGGAAGAACAGGCCTGCGCGGCCTCGGGGTGATTCTCCCATCCGGCGTTCGCGCGGCGGCGAGCGGACCTAGTCGGGTGAGACGAGCGCCCGTGGGGGAAGATGTGCGCCATGACCACCGCCGACAACGGTTTCGCCGACCTGGGGCTGCGGCCCGACATCCTCAACGCACTCACCACGCTGGGCTACGAGGAGCCGACGCCGATCCAGAGCGAAGCGATCCCGCCCCTGCTCGCGGGCAACGACCTGCTGGGCCAGGCGGCCACGGGCACCGGCAAGACGGCGGCGTTCGCGCTGCCGCTGCTCGAACGCATCGCCGACCGGATCGGCAAGGGCGAGAAGCCGCTGGCTCTCGTGCTCGCCCCGACCCGTGAGCTGGCCGTGCAGGTGTCCGAGGCGGTCCACCGCTACGGACGCCACCTGGGCACGCGCGTGCTCCCGATCTACGGCGGCCAGCCCATCGGCCGCCAGCTGCGCGAGCTGTCCCGCGGCATCGACGTGGTGGTCGCGACCCCCGGCCGCGCGATCGACCACCTGCAGCGCGGCACGCTCCAGCTCGGCGACCTGCAGGTCGTCGTGCTCGACGAGGCCGACGAGATGCTCGACATGGGCTTCGCGGAGGACATCGACGCGATCCTCACCGAGACCCCGGCCGACCGGCAGACCGTGCTGTTCTCGGCCACGATGCCGCCGCGAATCGACCGCATGGCCAAGAGCCACCTGCGCGAGCCGGTGCTGATCCAGATCGAGCGCGAGAAGACCGAGCCGGGCGAGGCACCCCGCGTCCGGCAGACCGCGTACCTCGTGCGCCGCGAGCACAAGCCGGCCGCGCTGGGCCGCGTGCTGGACGTGGAGGCACCGACCGCCGCTGTCGTGTTCTGCCGCACGCGTGACGAGGTCGACCAGCTCACCGAGACGTTGAACGGCCGCGGCTACCGCGCCGAGTCGCTGCACGGCGGCATCAGCCAGGAGCAGCGCGACCGGGTCATGGCCCGCCTGCGCTCCGGCACCGCCGACCTGCTGGTCGCCACCGACGTGGCCGCGCGTGGCCTCGACATCGAGCAGCTCACGCACGTCGTGAACTACAACGTGCCGTCCGCGCCCGAGGCCTACACGCACCGCATCGGCCGGGTCGGCCGCGCGGGCCGTGAGGGCGTCGCGATCACGCTGGTCGAGCCGCGCGAGAACTCGATGCTCAAGACGATCGAGCGCGTCACCAAGACCAAGATCCCGATGGAGAAGGTGCCGACGGTCGCCGACCTGCGCGCCCGCCAGCTGGAGCTCACCCGCTCGTCGCTGCAGGAGTCGCTGATGGAGGACGACCTCTCGCGCTTCCGCGTGGTCGTCGAGACCCTCGCCGACGAGTTCGACGTGATGGACATCGCGCTCGCCGCCGTGAAGCTCGCTCACGAGGCCTCCGGTGCCGCCGCCGACGAGGAGGAGATCCCCGAGGTCCGCCCGCGCGAGGACCGCCCGCGCCGCGACGGTGCCCCGGCAGGCCCCCGCCGCGAACGCCGCGGCCCGTCCGAGGGCATGACGAGGCTGTTCCTCGGCGCTGGCCGCTCCTCGGGCATCCGCCCGCAGGACATCGTGGGCGCCATCACCGGCGAGACGACCCTGAAGGGCCGCGACATCGGCGCGATCGAGATCGCGGACCGCTTCTCCCTGGTCGAGGTGCCGGGCCCGGAAGCGAACAGCGTGATCGAGCAGCTGCGCGACGCGACGATCAAGGGCAAGCGCATCACGATCCGCCGCGAGCGCCAGCCGCGTTAAGGCTTTCGTGCCTCGATGAGGAAGCGCGTCGAGGTGCACGCGAACTCTCCGTGCGCCTCGATGTGCTCGTGCATCGCTCTGAGCCGGTCCCGGTAGCCCTCGACGGTGAAGCCGGGCACGGTCCACAGCACCTTGCGCAGGAAGTGCACGACCGCACCGACGTCCTTGAACGTCACCTTGAGCTTCACCGGCTCCAGGCGGACGACCTCCAACCCGGCGGCTGCGGCACGTTCGCGCGCGTGGCCGGTGCTGCGCGCGTCGCTGACCGGCTGCGGCCCCATCATGAAGTCGGTGAGCTCGCGGTTCGTCCCGGCCCCGATCTGCTGCGACAGGTAGGTGCCTGTCCGTTTCAGCACTCGCGCGACCTCACCCCACGGCGTCACCACCGGGTGCCGGCTGATGACGAGGTCGAAGGCCGCGTCTTGGAACGGCAACGGCCCCTCGTCCGCCGCCCGCACCACGAGCGCTCCCGGCAGGTTCCTGCGCGCCACGGCGGCGTTCGGCGGCCACGACTCGGTGGCCGCCAACGTTCCCGGCTTGACCGGCGCCGACGCGGTCACCTCTCCCCCACCGGTCTGCAGGTCGAGCGCCGACCCGACCTGGGCCAACCTCTCGGCGATCAGCCCCGCGTACCCCCACGGTGGACGTTCCTCGGTGGCACGGCCCTCGAACCAGGAGAAGTCCCAGCCCTCCAGCGGTACCGCCGCCCCCTCGGCGACCAGCTCCTCGAACCCCATGGCCCGTGATGCCACCACACCCCGGGTTGTCAGGCCACCCGAATACGATGCCCTGTGGACTCCTTCGACCTCCGCAGGCTGACCGACCACGACTTCGAGCTGGTGTGCGCCGACCTGCTGTCGGACGTGCTGGGGGTGCCGCTGGAGGTCTTCCCGGCGGGCCGTGATGGTGGCGTCGACCTGCGGCACGACTCGTTGGTCGTGCAGTGCAAGCACTGGGCGGGCTCTGGCCGGGCCGCGCTGGTGAAGCAGCTGGTGCGCGACGAGCTCCCGAAGGTCCGCAAGCTGGGCGTCGAGCGCTATGTGGTCGCCACGAGTGCTTCATTGACCGTGGCCGACAAGGCCACGCTCGTCGCGGCCTTTCGTCCTTTTCTTGCGAGCGGCGACATCTTCGGTGCGGAACAGCTCGTGGAGTTGCTGCGTTCACGGCCCGAGGTCGTGCGGCGGCACTTCCGGTTGTGGTTGAGCAGCACGGCGGTGCTGCAGACGTTGCTGTCTGCCGACATCGTGCGACGGTCGGCATGGCTGGCAGACGACCTGGCGGAGGTGGCGAAGACGTTCGTGCCGCATGCCGGGTTCGAGAGCGCGCGGGAGACGGTGGAGGCGACTCGGGTCTGCGTGATCACCGGAATTCCCGGCATCGGGAAGACGACGATCGCGAAGATGCTGGCGCTGTGGCTGGCGGACGACGGGTACGAGATCGTCGAGGTGTCGGAGGACGCGGGCGAGATCGCGCGGCTGTGGGACGCGTCGGCGCGGCAGGTGTTCGTCTACGACGACTTCCTCGGAAGCACAACGCTCGAAAGCTTCCGCAAGAACGAGGACCACCGGCTGCTCGCCGCGATGCGCCGGATCGCCGCCACTCCGGGCAAGGCGCTGATCATGACCACCCGCGGATACATCCTGGAGCAGGCTCGGCAGCGGCACCGGGTACTGGGTGAGGCCGATCTGGACCCGTTGACGAGCGTGGTGGAGCTGTCGGACCTGACGCCGGAGATCCGTGCGCAGATCCTCTACAACCATGTCCACGCTTCGGCCATGCCGGTCGAGGAGAAGCGCCGGTTCGCCGATCCTGAGGTCTGGCGGCCGATCGTGCGGCACCGGAACTTCAACCCGCGGCTGATCGAGCGAACGCTCGCGTTGGCCGAGCCCGGCGAGATGATCGCGAACCTGGACAACCCGCGGCGGATCTGGGAGACGATCTTCGAGAACGAGCTGACGGACGCGGCCGTCCACCTCATGGAGATCGTGTTCACCCTGCCGTGGTCCGTAGAGCACGTACAGGCCGCGTGGACCTCATATCGGCAGGAGCTGTCACTTCCCAGCGACAGCAGGACGTTCCGGCAGGCCCTCCGCATTCTCGACGGCACGATGGTCGTGGTCGGCATTGCCGTGCAATCCCACAACCCGTCCATCACGGACTACCTGCGGTACCACCTGAGCTCAGGGCGAGCGGACCTGCGCGCCCTGATAACCAGCTTCACCGACGAAGACCAGATCGTCACGCTCACCGACTCCGCCGTATGGGAAGGTGGTGATCGCCTCCTGGAGGCACTGCGGAAGCTGGCGGACGTAGTCGTCCCAGCCGTTATCGGCAGCGGCTTCTCCTGGGAGGAGGACGAGCGCATCATCTGGCTGATCGAGACCGCGAAGGCACTACAGTCCGACGAGGTGATGGCACATGCCGCCGAACTCGTCGTGCAGCACCCACCGACCTTCGATCCGGTGGACGGCGACCTCCCCACGTTGATGGCCTTGGCCGCGCTGATGACCACCACACCTGGTTTTCCCCAGCGCGTCGCTTCCGCGTTCGCTGAAAAGCTCAGCCACGACCTCCTCACCGACTTCCTGGCGAGCGACACCCGCGAGTGGTGGCTTCTCTACAAGCGGCTCTCCCGGCTCCACGAGGCCCTTACCCACGAGGGTCGCGAGGAGGCTTTGGAGTTCCTGCTCACCGCAGGCGAGGAGGAACTCACAGCACTGGCAGCGGCCGATGAGATCCCACTCGTCTGGAAACCCGAGGTCGAGCACCTCCTGGCGTTCATGGCGGAGCACGACCGGTACGGACCCGCTGACGCGTTCGACGTCGTCTCCACCCGAATCCAAAGCCTCGAAACACCGAAGCAGCAAATCTCCGACACACCCGCCATGCGCCGCCAGATCCGCCAGTTCCACCGCGACCAGCACCCCGGCGAGGAGCGCATTCCCGGCCTCATGCGCACCCTCGCCGACCTCGACTGAACGGCGGCACCTGCCCGCCCACGAGACGTCCGCGTCCCACCGTCTCGCAGGCTGCCCCGGACAGGTGCCGCAGCGAACTACAACGACCAAACGACCCGCGAGTTACGCCTTAAGGCGGTACGCCCGCAGGACCGTCTGGTCTACCGACCCGCCATCGGCATCAACGGCGACCACCCGTAGCGACACGTAGTCGCCCGCCTTCCCGCCAGGGGGAACGATCGACTTCACCGGCACCCAGCTGGCCCCGTCGTCGAACGAGGCAAACGCTCGCACCTCACGGACCGTGGCCGCCGGTGAGCCCGCCTGACGCGACGCGGTGAACTTCACCGGCATCGGGACGCCTGCCTTCCAGCTGTTGCGCAGGTCGACGGGCAGCACGTAGTCGACCTCTAGCAACGGCAACGCGCCGTCGGAGGCAGCCGCGAACTCCCACACGGTGTGCACGGACGTGGACAACGGCGAGGTGTCCCGGGACGCGTCGAGCGTCAGCTTGTACTTCCCGGTCCGGTCGGGTGCGTGCAACCAGCCCTGCCGCGCGTCCGCGTACCCCACCACCTCGTCGTCCCGGCGCAGTTCCACCGAGCCGTAGCCGGAGTAAGTCCAGTTCTCCACCCATGTCGAGCCGCCGAACGGCGAGATGCGGGTGGTGATCGCGTCACCCTCGCGCAGGACGCCGCCGCCCTGTGACCAGCTCACCGCCGCGGCACGGCCGAGCCGCGGTGACGCGACCGCCTTGAGGTTCGACCGTTCGTACTTCCGCCCCGCCAAATACGTGCTCGGCTTGAGGTCCGCCCACGAGGAGACGCTGCCGTCGAAGCCTTCGTGGTGCCAGGTGCCCGCCGAGTAGTACTCAGTGCGTTCGACGGGTGCGGTGAGCGGTTCGTCGAGCGCGCCGATGCCGGCCGGGAACGCGCCGTCGACCACCGGGTAGTTGCGCTGTCTCACCCAGCCGCCGGAGCCGGAGTAGCGCGCCTTGACCTCGGCCAGCTCGGACTTCGCGATCCGGCGCTCACCTGTCGGCAGCGCGCCCTTGTCCTGCAGCAGCAGCGTGTACGACACCGGCGAACCAGCAAGAGCACGCACCGTCAGACGCGTCGGCGGAACGACGACGTGGTACTCGGCCACCGTGATCACCGGGATCGCCGTCTCGGGACCGGGGAAGGGCACCTCGCCCACCCACAGCACCGCCACCGCGCCCGCGGCCTTCATCGCCTCGGCCACCGTCCACAGGTCGTCCGTGCCGGACCGCACCAGGACGAGCTTGCCGCGCACGTCGCCGCCGCGCTCCACCACGTCGAGCCGGTGCTCGCCGGCCGGCAGGAAAGCGCTGCTCTCGAAGTAGTTCACCGGGAACGCGCCCACCGACACCAGGGGCCGGCCGCCCTTCAGCGCGCTGTCGTAGGTGAGCTGGGGCAGCGGCGGGCCGAACGTCGCGCCGAACAGCGGGACCCGGCCGTCCATGATGCTCGCGATGCCGTTGACCTTGCCCGGCTTGTACGGCACGCGCAGCTCGGCCTGCCGGTACCAGACCTCGGCCGCGTCGGGCAGCGAGACGCTGAACGGCGTGGCCTGCCTGGCGTCCACGTGCACCGACACGTCCGCCGCCAGCGACGCGCGTCCGGCCACCTCGGTCGCCGACACCGGCGTGAACCAGGCGTGGTTCGGCGTGCGCTCCTCGATGCGGCCCAGCACCGCGTAGTCGGCGACCGGCAGGCGCACCGAGCCGACGCCGTTCTCGTCGACCGTGAGCACGGAGGCCTCGTCCGTGGACAGGTTCACCAGCGCCACGAACTCGTTCGCCGCCGGCTTGCCGTCACGGCCGGTCAGCTTCAACGTCAGCGTGTGCCGCTCCTCCTGCACGTACGCGCCGACGGCCGTGGTCAGCGAAACTCCACCGCCGACAGCTTTGACGTGCCCGAAGAACGTGCCGAGCCCCTTGCGCGGGTCCAGCACGACGTCGACGGCGGCCGTACCACCCGCAGGCACCGCGACAGTCGCGGGCACGGCGAACGACGCGCCCAGATCGTGCTGCAACGCAAGGGAAACCGGCTCAGCGCCATCGTTGCGGTAGGTGATCGTCCGCGTGAACGTCCGCACGTGCGGGAACTCCAGCAACCCGAACGACAGGCTGCCCACGTCCGCCCGCACCGACTGCTTCACCGCGCGCTCGACGTCCAGCAGTCCGGCGCCGACGTTCGACGGTGTGTCCGCCAGCGGCTTCACCGTCGACATCAAAGCGGCCTTCACCTCGGCCGCGCCCCAGGAGGGGTTGCGCTGCAACAACACCGCCGCCGCACCGGCCACGTGCGGCGATGCCATCGAGGTACCGCTGAGCCGTGCGTGCAGGTCGTCCACGGCGAAGTCCGGCAGCGTCCCGGCCGCCCGCGCCGCCACGATGTCCGTGCCCGGCGCCGCGATGTCCGGCTTGACCGCGAAGTCGTCCAGCCGCGGGCCGCGCGACGACGACCGGTTCAGGTCACCGGCCTTGGTCAGGTTCGCGACCGCCAGTGCCGCGTCGGCCGACGCCGGAGCGCTGACCTTGCGCCGCTCACCGTAGTTGCCGGCCGCCACGACGAACAGCGTGCCGGTCTCGGCGGTCAGCTCGTTCACCTTCAGCGACAACGGGTCTGTGCCGTCGGAGGCGTTGCCGCCGACGCTGAGGTTCACGACCTCCGCCTTGACCTCGCGCGCGGCCCACTCCATGCCGGCGATCATGGCGCTGTCGAGGCACCACTCGGCTTCACACACCCGGCCGATCGCCAGCGACGCCCCGCGCGCCACACCGCTGTACCGCGCGCTGCGGCCCGCGACGGTGGCGGCGACGTGCGTGCCGTGGCCGATGTTGTCCTGGATGCCGGCGGGCGTGAAGTCCTTCGACACCGAGACCGCGCCCGCCAGCTCCGGGTGGTGCTGGTCGTACCCGGTGTCCAGCACCGCGACCGTGATGCCGGAACCGTCGAACCCGGCCTGCCACGCACCGGGCGCACCGACCATCGGCACGCTCTGGTCGAGCATGATCTTCGACTTCCCGTTCAGCCACAGCTTGCCGGCACCGCGGGCGCGGACCCGCTGCTTCCAGCGCTCGCCGGCGTCCTGCTTGGCCACCGAAGCGGCACGCAACCCGTTGTCGAGCAACGGGATCTGGTCGACGCGGTCGTCGGTGTAGCCGAACTCGACCAACGCCGTGATGTCGAACAGGCGCTTGTCGACGCGGTCTTGGGCGACCGCCTCCACCGCATCGGCCGGCACCACGTACTGGTGGTCGTCCTGAACGTACTTCGCGAACGACATCCCCGGCCGGCCGTCGACCCGGACGAGCGCACCGGCCGGGTCCACGACCACCCTGTCACCGGTGACCAACGTGATCGTCCGCGTCGGCCCCTGGGCCTTCGCCTGTTCCGCCACCGCTGTCGTCGCCGGGCTCAGCAGCCCGGCGACGAGTGCGGCGACCACGAAACAACGTGCTCTTGGCACGCGTCCTCCCCCTTGATCAGAACCTCTCCCCCAAGGAGACTCGGCGGACGACGCGGAGGTTGCCTGTCAGGCGCCCCGATAAGTTCCGAAACTCCAGCGGTTGCCCTCGGGGTCGGCGACGGTGAACCCGCGCGAGCCGTAGTCCTCGTCGCGCAGGCCGCGGATCTCCGTCGCGCCGCGGGACAGGCACTGCCGGTGGACCTCGTCCGGCCGGTCGGTCACCACGTACACCGACGCGGCACCGACCGCGGTCGCCTCGACCTCGCCGGCCGACCGGTCGGCGGACCCGAGCATCACGCCGCCGCCCTCCGGCCAGACCATCTCGCAGTGCACGACCTCGCCGTCGGCCTCGCCGGGCACGACGAGGTGTTCGGAGAAACCGAATCCCTCCACCAGGAACCGGATCGCGGCGGGCGCGTCCCGGTAGGTCAGGGTGGGCCAGCAGGTGGGTGCGGGTGTCGTCATGCGGCTACCTTGCGACCTCCGGCGGCTCGCTGCCTTGTACGAATGGAAGCTCGGCCGCCATCCACTCGGTCGGGGTCGCCCCGCACAGCGCCCGCCAGTCCCGGTTGAAGTGCGCCTGGTCGGTGTACCCGCAGGCCGCGGCCACCTCGGTGAGCGTCGGCCGGCGTTGCCCGCGCAGCATCCGGTTCGCCCGCTCGAACCGCATCACCCGCGCGGCGAGCTTCGGCGTGAGCCCGTACTCGGCGGCGAACCGCGCGCTCAGGTGCTGCCGGCTCCACCCGACCTCGGCGGCGATGTCCCGCACGCCCACGCCCTCGGCGAGCCGGTGCCACGCCCAGGCCACCTCGACCTGCTGCCGGACCGGCCGCAGCATCCCGCCGAGCACCCGGTCCAGGTGCGCGAACCGGTCGAGCCACGTCGTCGCGGTCCGCAGCCGGTCGCGCAGCTCACCGGCCGGTGCGTCGAGCGCGTCCAGCCCGACGGACACCCCGGCCAGCTCACCGGCCGGCATCCCGAACAACGCCCGCGCGCCCAGCGGGGTGAGGTCGCACTGGACACCGTGCTGGAACCCGTCGTGGGTGATGATCACGGCCTCGTCGTGCAGGCCGCCGCACAGCGTCGCGAACCGCCCCTCGGGCAGGTCGACGGTGCCGTCCAGCGTGACGACGAGCGTGAGCGACCGCGACGGCAGGCCGCGGTGAATGCCGGGCGCGGTGCGCATCCGGTAGCCGGAGTACCGCGTCACGAACGGGCGCAGCCGCGGGTGCGGCAGGCCGACGACGTGCTCGACGTCCACAACGCCCAGACTAGAACAGTTCCCCGAGCACCAGCAGACCCGCGCCGACGGGCACCAGGTCCGGCCCGAACGCCGTCACGGTCACGTCCACGTCCGGCATCGCCCGCAGGTACAGCTCCGGCGACTCGAGCACCCGGCGTCCACTCAGGACGATCTGGTCGAGGTCGAGCAGCTGCACCAGGTTCGCCACCGCCGCCGCGACCACCCGCGCCGCGTCCACACCGGAGGCCGCTGCCGCGTGCACCGCCTCCACACACCCTCGCCGGCCGCACACGCACAACGGACCGTCGAGCTGGATGACCGTGTGCCCGAGCTCGCCGGCACCCGACCGCGCCCCGCGGTGCACCTCGCCGTCCAGCAGCAGCCCCACGCCGAGCCCGGTGCCGACGAACACCAGTGCCGCGTCGCGCAGCGGGCGGGCCCACGCCTCGGCGAGCACGGCGGCGTTGGTGTCCTTGTCGACCACGACCGGCAGCCCGAGCCGTTCCTCCGCCAGCGCCCGCAGCGGGACGGAGGACCAGCCGGGCAGGCCGTTCGGGGAGACCGCGCCGCCGCGGAAGTCGAGCGGACCGGCGATGCCGATGCCGAGCCCGAGCACGTCCTCCCCCGGCTCGACCACCGGCTCCAGCGCGTCCAGCACGTCGGCCGGCGTGAACATCGGGGCGAGGGGCACCACCGCCGACGACACCGGCGAGCCGGTCAGGTCGAGCCGCACCACCCGCAGCTCGTCGCGGTCGACGTAGGCGCCGTACGCGAAGGCACCCTCACCCCGCAGCCGCAGCGCCGTCCTCGGCTTTCCGCGCCCGCCGCCGCGGACCGCCCCGGTCTCCTCCAGCAGTCCCGCCGACATGAGCCGCGCCACGATCTTCGACACCGCCTGCGGGGTCAGACCAGCACCGGCGGCGATGTCGGCCCTGCTCAGCGCCCCGGAACGGACGAGGGAGAGCACTGTCCTGTCGTTGTGCGAGCGCACCGAGGCGAGGTCCACATGGCAATTATGCAACAGCGTTGATTTAATCGGGACCATGACACGTGCAGGACTGCTGGGGTACGGCATCGCGGGACGGGTCTTCCACGCCCCGCTCATCAGCTCGACCGAGGGCATGGAGCTCACCGCGGTCGTGACGGCGAACCCGGAGCGGCAGGCGCAGGCCCGCGCCGGTCACCCGGACGCGAAGATCGTCACCGCGGACGAGCTGTTCGAGCTGGACCTCGACCTGGTCGTGGTCGCGACGCCGAACCGGACGCATGTCGAGTACGCGAAGCGCGCCATCGACAAGGGCGTCGCCGTCGTCGTGGACAAGCCGTTCGCACCGACGAGTGCGCAGGCGCAGGAGCTGGTGGACGCGGCGCGGGCGAAGGGCGTGCCTCTGACGGTGTTCCAGAACCGCCGCTGGGACAGCGACTTCCTGACCGTGCGCGAGGTCGTCGGCCGGCTGGGCGACGTCCGCCGGTTCGAGTCCCGCTACGAGCGCTGGATCCCGGAGATCTGGGACAACTGGCGCGAGCTCGGTGCACCGGAGGAGGCCGGCGGGCTGCTCTACGACCTCGGCGCCCACCTGGTCGACCAGGCGCTGCAGCTGTTCGGCCCGGTCGCGCAGGTCTACGCCGAGCTGGACCTCCGCCGGCCCGGCGCACAGGTCGACGACGACGTGTTCGTGGCGCTGACACACGTCAACGGCGTCCGTTCGCACCTGTGGGCCAACGCGCACGCCGCGCACAACGGACCGAGGTTCCGCGTGCTCGGCAGCGAGGGTGCGTTCGTCGTCGACGGCATGGACGGGCAGGAGGACGCGCTCGCCGCCGGACGCCGCCCGACCGATGCCGACTGGGGCGCGGAGAACCGCTCCGGCCGGCTCGGCGTGCTCGGCGAGACCACCGAGGTGCCCGTCGAACGCGGCGCCTACCAGCACTTCTACCGCGAGCTGCAGGCCGGGCGGATCCCGGTCGACCCGGCCGGGGCCGTGCACGCGCTGCAGGTCATCGAGGCCGCTTCCTCCTCCGCACACGACAACCGGGTGGTGACCCTGTGACCAGCGAAGAGCTTCTGGCGCAAGAAGAACGGCTGCAGTTCGACACGTTCGACAACGACACCGCGATCGAGCTCGGCCTGCACCTGCTCCAGGCCGCCCGCGACCAGGGCCTGCCGATCGCGATCTCGGTGCGGCGGGGCGGGCATCGCCTCTTCCACGCCTCCCTGCCCGGTACCGCGCCGAACAACGACCGGTGGCTCGAGCGCAAGACCCGCGTGGTCGAGCTGTTCGGCCACAGCTCCTTCCAGGTGGGCACGTCGTTCCGGGAGAAGGGCACGACGTTCGAGGCGGAGTCGCGCCTCGACCCCGACCTGTACGCGGCGCACGGCGGCGTTTTCCCCGTGATCGTCCGCGGCACCGGTCCGGTCGGGACGGTCGGCGTGTCCGGCCTGCCCCAGGCCGAGGACCACGCGTTCGTCGTCAGCGGGCTGCAATCGTTCCTGAACGCGCGAGGAGCGCAATAGCACGAATAGTGGTCGGTACAAAATCGGGGTTTCCCGGCCGACCGGACCCGGCATCTCGACGTCGTATTGACACACACCACTTCGAGTGGTTCTTCATCCCACTCGGAGTGGTGTTGTATAGCAGCTGCCCGCAGCTCACAAATGCGCACAATAGAGTGATCCTACTGGGCCAAACGAGTGGCTCATTCCACTGCAGAACGAATCAGAAGACGTCACCCACCTGCGGCCATCGCGGTCGTTGCGTACGACATCAGATGTACGCTCCGTAGCACCCATGGGCCTAATCCACCCACCCGAATGTCGCCTTCTTGGCCGCTTCCCTGTTCTCATCGGCGCAAACTAACGTCCTTTCCGGCTTGTCGGATTGGTCCATTAGCGCATTGAGTTAGGTGGGTGTGGGTTGTGACCTTGACGGATTCTGACCTCAATGAGGGCCGTCAGCAGCTGAGTTTGGGTACGGCCGCCGCTCGTAATCTGGCCACGACCACCAAGTCCGTCCCGCAGATGCAGGGAATCACCTCCCGCTGGCTGCTCAAGGTCCTGCCCTGGGTGCAGGCGGCGGGTGGTGCGTACCGCGTCAACCGCCGTCTCACCTACACGCTGGGGGACGGCCGCGTCTCGTTCACCAACACCGGCTCCGAGGTCCGGGTGATCCCGATGGAGCTGACCGAGCTCGCGCTGCTGCGCGGGTTCGACGACGAGGCCGTGCTGGCCGCCCTGGCGGGTCGCTTCCAGCAGCGCGAGTACGGCATCGGCGACGTCATCGTCGAGAGGGGACGCCCGAAGGACAAGGTCGTGCTGATCGCGCACGGCAAGGTCGACAAGGTCGGCACCGGCGAGTACGGCGGGGAAACCGTGCTCGGCAACCTCGCCGACGGCCAGTACTTCGGCGAGACCGTGCTGGCCGGCCCGCAGGGCGAGTGGGAGTACAGCGCCAAGGCCGTCACCCCGGTCACCGTCCTCACCCTGTCCTGGGAGGACTTCCAGGCCCTCAACGGCGAGGCCGGCGGCCTGCGCGCGCACATCCAGCACGCGTTCAACAGCCGCAACAAGCCGCAGGACGAGTACGGCGAGGCCGCGATCGACGTGGCCTCCGGTCACGACGGCGAGCCGGTGCTGCCGGGCACGTTCGTCGACTACGAGCTCTCGCCGCGCGAGTACGAGCTCAGCGTCGCGCAGACCGTGCTGCAGGTGCACACCCGCGTCGCCGACCTCTACAACCACCCGATGGACCAGGTCGAGCAGCAGCTGCGGCTCACGATCGAGGCCCTGCGCGAACGCCAGGAGCACGAGATCGTCAACAACCGCAGCTTCGGCCTGCTGCACAACGCCGACCTCAAGCAGCGCATCCACACCCGGTCCGGCCCGCCCACGCCGGACGACTTCGACGAGCTGCTCTCGATCGTGTGGAAGGACCCCAACTACTTCCTCGCCCACCCGCGCACGATCGCGGCGTTCGGCCGTGAGCTCAACAAGCGTGGCATCTACCCGCAGCACATCGACTTCAACGGCCAGTCCGTCCCGGCGTGGCGGGGCATCCCGATCCTGCCGTGCAACAAGATCCCGGTCTCGGACACCCGCACGTCGTCGGTGATGCTGATCCGCGCCGGCGAGCAGAACCAGGGCGTCATCGGCCTGCACCAGACCGGCATCCCCGACGAGTACCAGCCGGGCCTGTCGGTGCGCTTCATGGGCATCAACGACCAGGCGATCATCAACTACCTGGTCAGCGCCTACTACTCGGCCGCCATCATGGTGCCGGACGCGATCGGTGTGCTGGAGCACGTCGAGCTCGGCCGCGAGGGATAGGTCTTGGCCTCCTTCACCATGCCGGAGTTCTACGTGCCGCACCCGGCACGGATGAACCCGCACCTCGAACGGGCCCGCGTCCACTCCACGCAGTGGGCGCGGGACATGGGGATGCTCGACACCGGGGTGTGGACCGACGAGGTCCTCGCGGGCGACGACTACGGGTTCATGTGCGCGTGGACCCACCCGGACGCGCCCGCGGAGGTCCTCGACCTCATCACCGACTGGTACGTCTGGGTCTTCTACTTCGACGACGAGTTCTTCGCGGAGTTCAAGCAGACCAAGGACGTGTCGGGGGCCAAGGCCTATCTCGACCGGTTGCCGGCGTTCATGCCCCTGAACGGCACGGACCCGTGGCCGCAGCCGCAGAACCCGACCGAACGCGGTCTCGTCGACCTGTGGCAGCGGACCATCCCGCTGATGTCGCAGGACTGGCGGCGCCGGTTCACCACGAGCACCCACAACCTGCTGCTCGAGTGCATGTGGGAGATCAAGAACATCGAGAGCGGCACGGTCGCCAACCCGATCGAGTACATCGAGATGCGCCGCAAGGTCGGCGGCGCGCCGTGGTCGGCGAACCTGGTGGAGGTCTCGGAGGCGGCCGAGGTGCCCGCGTCCATCGCGGGCACCCGCCCGTTGCGGGTGCTGTCCGACACGTTCTCCGACGCGATCCATCTGCGCAACGACATCTTCTCGTACGAACGCGAGGTGTTGCGGGAAGGCGAGAACTCCAACGGCGTGCTGGTGTTCGAGAAGTTCTTCGGCCACGACACGCAGACCGCGGTCGAAGCGGTGAACAAGCTGCTGACCTCCCGGCTGCACCAGTTCGAGAACACCGTGTTCACCGAGCTGCCGGCGCTGTTCGCCGAGCACGGCCTCGACCCGCTGGAGCAGGCCCGCGTGCTCAGCTACGTGAAGGGGCTGCAGGACTGGCAGTCCGGCGGGCACGAGTGGCACCTGCACGCCGGCCGGTACACGAAGACCGACTCGGGCGCGGGCAACAGCGCGTTCTTCCGCACGATTCTGCGCGGGCCGACGGGTCTGGGCACGTCCGCCGCGTGGCTGGGGGTGGCCCGTGGCTGAGGTGGGGTTCGAGATGCCCTTCGCCGCCCGGCTGTCCCCGCACGTCGACCGCGTCCGCGTACATACCAGGACGTGGGTGCGCGACATGGGAATGCTCGGCGGCACGCCGTGGACCGAGGCGTTCTACGACGCGGCGGACTACGGCGGGTTCGCCGCGCTCACCCACCCCACGGCCTCGCTGGACGACCTCAAGCACATCAGCGACTGGCACACGTGGGGCTTCTACCTGCACGACGCGTTCCGTGAGGGGTTCCTGCGGCCGCGCAACGCGATGGGCGGCAGGACGTTCGTCACCAGGCTGAAATCGGTGCTGGCGGACCCGTCGGTGCCGGCGATGAACCCGGCCGAGAAGGGCTTGGCCGACCTGCTCTCACGGTCCACTCTGGACGACGGCGAACGCGCCGGCATCGCCGGGCTGCTCGACGGGTTGCTGTGGGAGCTGCACAACACCGTGCAGGGCCGGGTGCCGGACCCGATCGACCTGGTCGAGATGCGGCGCACCACCAACGCCGCCGAGCTGTCCGCGGCGCTCGCCCGCAGGTCGGTCGGCGCCGACCTGCCGGAAGAGCTGCTGCGCAACAGCACGATGAAGGCGCTCGTCGACTCGTTCGGCGACGTCCCCGGGCTGCGGCGGGAGGTCCTCGGGTTCGACCACCTCCACGGCACCGGCGCAAGCACGACCAGCGCGGTGCTCGCCGTGCAGCAGTTCTTCGAGTGCGCTGCCCCGCAAGCGGTTGCGGTCGTGGGTGACCTGATCACCGCGCGGTTGCGGCAGATCGTGTCGATCATCGCCGAGCTGCCCTCGCTGGCGGACGAGTACCAGCTCGACGAGACCGCGCGCGCCGGGCTGCACCGCTACGCGGAGGCGCTCAAGTCGTGGCTCGCCGGCGAGCTCCTGTGGTCAACGAGATCCGGCCGGTTCAGCTCCTCCCCCACCCCCACCGGGCGGTCGTTGCACCGGCCGTCAGGACTCGGCACGGCCGCGGTCCTGGTCCGCTAGTCCCATCACCACAGCACCAACAGATTGGCAGGATTCGCAGTGACTGTTACCGATCCGGGTCTTGGGATCGACGACAAGCAGCTGAGCCTCTCCCGGGCCGCAGCCCGCAACCTCTCGTCGACCACCAAGTCCGCGCCGCAGATGCAGGGGATCTCCCCGCGGTGGCTGCTGCGACTGCTGCCGTGGGTCGAGGCCAGGGGTGGTGCCTTCCGGGTCAACCGGCGGCTCACGTTCGCGATCGGTGACGGCCGGGTGACGTTCACCAGCGTCGGTGCCGAGGTGCGCCCGGTGCCGCAGGAGCTCGCCGAGTTCCCGCTGCTGCGCGGGTTCGAGGACGAGGACTCGCTGACCGCGCTCGCGAGCCGGTTCACGCAGCGCGAGTACCGGCCGGGCGACGTGATCACCGAGCGCGGCACCCCGGCGGACACCATCGTCGTGATCGCGCACGGCAAGGTTGCCAAGACCGGCCGCGGCAAGTACGGCGACGACGTGGCGCTGGGCACCATCGCCGACGGTGAGCACTTCGGTGACAACGAGGTGCTGTCCGGTGCCGAGGTGTCGTGGGACTTCACCGCCCGCGCGCTGACCCACACGACCGTCGTCGAGCTGCCGCGTTCGGTGTTCAACCAGCTCAACGACCAGGTCGAACCGCTGCGCACGCACATCGCGCAGCAGCTCGCGCACCCGACGAACCCGCAGAACAAGCACGGCGAGGCCGAGATCGACATCGCCTCCGGGCACAACGGCGAGCCGCGGCTGCCCGGCACGTTCGTGGACTACGAGCTGCGGCCGCGCGAGTACGAGCTGTCGGTGGCGCAGACGGTCCTGCGCGTGCACACCCGTGTCGCCGACCTCTACAGCCAGCCGATGGACCAGGTCGAGCACCAGCTGCGACTCACCATCGAGGCCCTGCGCGAGCGGCAGGAGCACGAGCTCGTCAACAACAAGGAGTTCGGCCTGCTGCACAACGCCGACCTCAAGCAGCGGGTCAGCACCAGGACCGGACCCGTCACGCCGGACGACATGGACGAGCTGATCTCCCGGCGCCGCAACACCAGGCTGATCCTGGCGCACCCCAAGGCGATCGCGGCGTTCGGCCGGCAGCTGTCCTCGCGCGGGCTCTACGCGCCGACGGCCGACGTCGAGGGTCAGCAGCTGCAGACGTGGCGCGGTGTGCCGATCGCGCCGTGCGACAAGATCCCGGTCAACAAGAACGGCACCACGTCGATCATCGCGATGCGGCTCGGCGAGGAGAAGCAGGGCGTCATCGGCCTGCGCCAGACCGGCATCCCCGACGAGTACGAGCCCGGCCTGAACGTGCGGTTCATGGGCATCGACGAGCACGCGGTGCTGAAGTACCTGGTGTCGACGTACTACTCGGCCGCCGTGCTGGTGCCGGACGCGCTGGGCGTGCTGGAGAACGTGGAGATCGGCCACCAGCCATGACCGCGGACCTCTCCTCCGGAACGGAACGGCTCGCCGCGGGACGCCCCGCCGGCGAGGTGCTCGCGTGGAGCCGGAGCATGGTCGCTCCGGCTCTGCGCAGGGCCGTCAACCAGCTGCCCGAGTCGATGCGGGTCATCGCCGAGTACCACCTCGGGTGGCGCGACGAGCACGGCAACCCGGTGCTGGAGAACGGCGGCAAGGCGATCCGCCCGGCGATGGTGCTGCTGGCGGCCGAGCCTCCGCCGCGATCCCCGCCGCGGTGGCGGTGGAGCTGATCCACAACTTCTCGCTGCTGCACGACGACGTGATGGACGGCGACGAGACCCGCAGGCACCGGCCCACGGCGTGGACCGTGTTCGGGGTCAACGCGGCGATCCTGGCCGGCGACGCGATGCAGACGCTGGCCGTCGACGTCCTCGCGGCATCGGGACATCCGCGTGCGCTGGAGGCCATCCGGTCGCTCGGTGACGCGACGGTGGCGTTGCTCGACGGGCAGGCCCACGACCTCGACTTCGAGACGCGCACCGACGTGACCGTGCCCGAGGTGGTCACGATGGCGCTGGGCAAGACCGGCGCGTTGCTGGGCGCGTCGACGGCGCTGGGCGCGTTGTTCGGCGGCGGGTCCGACGAGCAGGTCGAGTCGATGCGCGGGTACGGCACCCAGCTGGGACTCGCGTTCCAGCACGTGGACGACCTGCTCGGCATCTGGGGCGACCCGGCGGTGACGGGCAAGGCCGCGCACACGGACCTGCACAGCCGCAAGAAGTCCCTGCCGGTGGTGCGGGCGTTGACGGCGGGCACGCCGGCCTCGTCCGAGCTGGCGTCGCTGTACTTCCGCGACGGCGAGCTGTCCGCGGACGAGCTGGCGCTGGCGGCGTCGCTGGTGGACACCGCCGGCGGGCGCGCGTGGAGCCAGGAGCAGGCCGACGAGCTGCACACGCGGGCGTTGCTGCACCTCGGCGAGGCCTCACCGACCGCGCGTGCGGCCGTGGAGCTCGGCACGCTCGCCCAACTGGTCACCCACCGGGACCACTGACCCTTCTGGAAGGCCCCTGATGACGCAACACCCGCCGCGTTCGGTGCTGCTCGCCTCACCCCGGTCGTTCTGCGCCGGGGTGGAGCGGGCGATCGAGATCGTGGAACGGCTGCTCGACCAGCGCGGCGGCCCGATCTACGTGCGCAAGCAGATCGTGCACAACGTCCACGTCGTGCGCGGGCTGGAGGCGCGGGGCGCCGTGTTCGTGGAGGAGCTGGACGAGGTGCCGCCCGGTGCCACGGTCGTGTTCTCCGCGCACGGCGTGTCCCCCGCCGTGCGCGCCGAGGCCGTCGAACGCTCGCTGGACGTGCTGGACGCGACCTGCCCGCTGGTGGCCAAGGTGCACGCGGAGGCACGCCGGTTCGCCGACCGCGGCGACACCATCGTCCTCATCGGACACGCCGGTCACGAGGAGGTCGAAGGCACGCTGGGAGAGGCGCCGGAGCGGATGGTGCTCGTCGAGACCGCCGCGGACGTCGAGGCGCTGGAGATCACCGGGCCGGTGTCGTACCTGACCCAGACGACGCTGGCCGTCGACGAGACGGCCGAGGTGGTCGCGGCGCTGGAGCGGAGGTTCCCGCACGTGCGCGGGCCGGGTTCGGACGACATCTGCTACGCCACCACGAACCGGCAGATCGCGATCCGGGAGGTGGCCGCGCAGTCGGACCTGGTGCTGGTGGTGGGGTCGAGGAACTCGTCGAACTCGGTGCGGATGGTGGAGCTCGCGGCCCGCGGCGGCACGCCGGCGCACCTGGTCGACGACGCGTCCGAGATCGACCCGGCGTGGCTGGACGGTGTGACGTCGGTGGGGTTGTCGGCGGGTGCGTCGGCGCCACCGGAGCTGGTCGACGAGGTGGTGGCGGCGTTGCGGGCGTTGGGCGCGGTGTCGGTGTCGACGCACACGACGGCGACCGAGACGATCTCGTTCACGCTGCCGCTGGCGGTGCGCCGTGCTGGCTGACATCACCTCCCCCGCCGACGTGCGGGCGCTGTCGTCGGGCGAGCTGGCGTCACTGGCCGCGGAGATCCGGTCGTTCCTGGTGGCGAAGGTGCACCGGACCGGTGGGCACCTGGGGCCGAACCTGGGTGCGGTCGAGCTGACCATCGCGGTGCACCGGGTGTTCTCGTCGCCGGTGGACGTGGTGCTGTTCGACACCGGGCACCAGTCGTACGTGCACAAGATGCTGACCGGGCGGTGCACCGACTTCGACTCGTTGCGCCAGGCCGGTGGCCTGTCCGGGTACCCGTCGGCGGCCGAGTCGGCGCACGACGTGGTGGAGAACTCGCACGCGTCCACCGCACTGTCCTATGCGGACGGTCTGGCGAAGGCGTTCGAGCTCGGCGGGGCGGACCGGCGGGTGGTCGCGATCGTCGGTGACGGGGCGCTGACCGGTGGCATGTGCTGGGAGGCGCTGAACAACATCGGCGGGGCGTCGCGGCCCGTCGTGGTGCTGCTGAACGACAACGGCCGCTCGTACGACCCGACGGCCGGTGGGTTCGCGGCGTCGTTGCGCAACGGGTCGGTGCGCGGGTTGTTCGAGGCGCTGGGTCTCGCCTACATCGGTGTCGTGGACGGCCACGACGTGCACGCCGTCGAGAACGCGTTGTGGGAAGCCAAGTCGTTGAACCGGCCGGTCGTCGTGCACTGCAAGACGATGAAGGGCAAGGGGTACGAGGCTGCGGAGACCGACGAGGCCGACCGCATGCACGCGGTCGGCGCGTCCGGTGCCGGTGGCGGCCGGACGTGGACCGACGCGTTCGCCGACGAGATCCTGGCGATCGGCGCCGAGCGGCCCGACGTGGTGTGCCTGACCGCCGCGATGCTGGAACCCGTCGGGCTGCGGCCGTTCTCGCAGCGCTACCCGGCGCGGGTGTTCGACGTCGGGATCGCCGAGCAGCACGCCGTCACGTCGGCCGCGGGCATGGCGATGGGCGGCCTGCACCCGGTGGTCGCCGTGTACGCGACGTTCCTGTCCCGCGCCTTCGACCAGCTGCTGATGGACGTGGCGCTGCACCGGTTACCGGTGACGTTCGTGCTGGACCGCGCCGGCGTCACGGGCCCGGACGGCGCCTCGCACCACGGCATGTGGGACGCGTCGGTGCTGCCCGTCGTACCGGGCCTGCGCCTCGCCGCACCCCGCGACCCGGCATCGCTGGCCGCGCTGCTGCGCGAGGCGGTCGAGGTCTCCGACGGCCCCACGGTCGTGCGCTACCCGAAGGCGTCCGCGGCCCTTCCGTGCCCGCTGTGCGGCGGGTGGGCCACTTCGACGTGCTGCACGAGACGCCGGGCGCCGACGTGCTGCTGGTCGCGGTCGGCCCGCTGGCCGGCCCGTGCCTGGCCGCCGCGCAGGAGCTGGCCGCGCACGACGTCCGCGTCACCGTGGTCGACCCGCGCTGGACCGCACCCCTGGACCCGCACCTCGTCAAGTACAGCAGCGGCTTCCGCCTGGTGCTCGCCGTCGAGGACACCACCTCGACAGGCGCACTCGGCGCACGTCTCGGCCAAGCGCTGACCGGCGGCCCCACGTGCGTGGCAACCTTCGCCCTGCCACCCCGCTTCCTGCCACACGACTCCCGCGCCCGCATCCTGCGCGCCCACGGCCTCGACGCGGCCGGCATCACGACGAGCGTGCTGAAGCGCCTCGGCGCACGGTGACGTACCACCCGATCGCGAACGACAACGCAATCGCCCCAGCCCCCACGAGCGGCGCCTTGGCCTCAGCGGGAAGGTCCACCGGCCGCAACGCCGTGGCAATGCTCAACAAAACCGGCCCCTGCACCACGAACGCCACATAAGCCGACCGCGCCAACCCTCCAGCCAACGGCCCCTGGCCGGTCAACCTGCGCTGCGCCAACCCGACCAGCCACACACTCCCCGCCACGACCAGCGCCCCCTCCACCGCGGCCAGCACGAACGCCTGCCACCGCCACCCACCGAGGAACGGCTCCGCACTCTTCGCGAGATCCAGCACCCCCATCGCCGCCGCCGCGAACGGCAACAACGCGATCATGCCGACAACCACGTCGCGGCACCTGCGGTAGATCTCGTCCGGCACCCGCTCCGCAAGCTGCCGGCCACCGATCGCCCCGAGCACGAACATCCCCAAACACTGCGGCCACCACCACAGGTGCAGATCCCCCACCTGCCCACTGCGCGCCGGAAACACCAGCCTCGTCAGGAACGTCGTCCCCGCCACCACCACCGTCATCCCCACCAGGTGCCTGGTGGCAAGCGCACGCTGCCTCACCGGCGGCCCCAACGCCACGATGACGCTGAAAACCAACAACACCCCCACAAACCACAACGACCCGCTGTCCAAAAACGGATCCCGGTGCGTGAACGCATGCCACCACGACACCCCTCGCCCGGCCCCGTTGTACGCAACCCACACGAACGTCGGCCAAACAACAACCGCACTGACCACCCACGGCACCCCCAACCGCACCACGCGATCGGCGACGAACCTGACCCGCCCTTTGCGCTCGACCGAACCGGGCGTGAAGATGCCGGCCATGAAGTAGAAGGTGCCCATGAAGAACAACCCCGACGGCCCGATCACCGCGGCCAGCACCGTCTCCACCCCGGGGTGGAACGTGACCTCGTTGACCTCGTCGTACGGCCACCCACCGATTGCGGCGTAGCCCAGCAGCGCGTGCCCCCCGATGACCCACGCCACGAGGACCACTTTCAGGTTGTCCACAGCGGACAATCTCACGCCGTCCATGGTCCGCTTCAGGTCTCGCTGACGCCACCGCCAACCGTGGTCAACTCCGAGTTGGGGACTTCCGGCCTGGTCGGTTGTCCTTGCCAGCGGCCACAGACGGTCGTTCGTGCACACCGGTGTCCGGATTCGCAGACACCCCACTCCCGCCCTTCTCTAGCCGCCCTGCCCCGCGTTCCTTTCGATTACGGGACGGCCGAGTTGCCGGTTCAGGACACACATCACCCGACCAGGTGACGCCTGACCTCGCCTCTGCGCCGCATCCACGTGCTTCGCATCCGCTCGTTCCGCATCCGCTCGCGCTGCACCACCCGCGTTGCGCCCCGAGCCGTGCCCACCGAGCCAGCCCACCCGAGCCAGCCCACCCGAGCCAGCCCACCCGAGCCGCGCCAACCCGAACCATGCCAACCCAGGGGCACCCGCCCAAGCAGCACCATCCGTAGGCGCGCCAACCCCAGGCGCACCTACCCGAGCCGCACCCACCACAGGCGTGCCATCTTCAAGCGCGCCATCCCGAGCCGCGCCCACGCGCGGCGCGCCATCCCCAGGCGCGACAGACGCGCCCGGCGTCGTGTCCCGCGGCGCACGGCTACAAGCCTTGCCGGCGACCGGTAGCGACCCGGCGAGCCCGGCATGAGCTCCGACACCGGCGACCTCACGTGGCACCTGGTTGTCGACCCGCAGGCACCCCACACCACCCATCACCCACCACCCGCCGTCCTGTCCCGCGTTCCTCTCCACTACGGGACGACCAAGGCGCCGAACCAGGACACACATCACACGACCAGGTGACGCCCGACCTCATCACACCCTCCTGGGCCGCACCCGAGCCGCGCCCGAGCCGTGCGCGACCCAGAAGAGCGAGCTACGGGCGGTCGCCCGTGTACACGCCCAGCGTGCGGAACCGCAGGCCCGGCTCCGTGTACTCCTCCATCGCGTGTGCGATCCACCCGACGATGCGGGCGATGGCGAAGATGGCCTCGCCCGCGTCCGGCGCCATCTTGTAGGTCAGGCCGAGTTGGGCCAGGGCGAGGTCGACGTTCGGGAACGTCTGCGGCTGGGTGGCGATGACCTTGTCCGCCACCAGCTCGGCGCGGGAACGCAGCACGGCCAGCAGGTGGTCGGCGCGGGGGTCGCGGTGTTGGTAGACGGCGTGGCCGAAGCCTGGGATCGGGTCGCCGGCGCGCAGGCGTTCGGCTACTGCGCCCATCGGGTCGTCGGAGGCTTGGAGGAGGAAGCGGTGGGCGATGGTGCTGGCGGTGCCGTGTTTTTGGCCTTCCATGGCGCCGAGGCCTGCTGACACCACGGCGTACGGGTGGGCGCGGGCGGAGGCGGCGACCCTGGCGGCCATGGTCGAGACGGCCAGGTCGTGGTCGGCGAGGAGGATCAGGGCCGCGTTCAGCACGTCCGGTTCTGGGGGTTCCGGGGAGAGGCGGGCCCAGAGGCGGTCGGTGATGTCGGTGCCGCGTGGGGGCTGGACCAGGGGCAGGGACTCGACCACGTCGGCGATCAGGGCCTTGGCGGTGGAGACCGCGCGGTCGAGGTCGAAGCGCAAGGGGTCGCCGGCACCCGCCAGGGCGACGGCGACGCGCACGCGGTCGGTCAGCGTGGCACTGTCGGGGAGGGCCATCCAGATCTCCTGGCCCTCGGGGAACTGGAGGCCGGTGGTGTCGATGGCGGTCCACAGCCAGTGCGCCACGTCCTCGAAGCGCTTGGTCTCGCTCAGCTGAACGGCGGAGCGGCCGCGGTAGAACAGCCGGTCGTGCTCGAGCAGGGAGATGCGGGTGCGGATGCGATCGGTCACAGCGGCCACTGCTCCGCGCGCACCAGTGCGCTGTGCCAGGGCCTCGACCTCGGCGACGTCGAACATGCTGGACCTTTTCGCCTTCCTGCTGGTCAGCAGGCCGCGGCTGACATAGGCGTACACCGTCGCCGGCTTGACGCCCAGGCGGCGGGCAGCTTGATTCGTCGTCAACATTGATTCCATCAACGTTGACTATACAAGACACGTTGACGGACTCTCTTGTCCATGTTGATTGATGCACCCAAAGGGCTTAAAGACGTCGTCGTCACCACCACCCTGATCGGGGATGTCAACGGCGCCGCGGGTTACTACCACTACCGCGAGCACGACGCGATCGAGCTGGCCAGGACCCGGTCGTTCGAGGACGTCTGGTTCCTCTTCACGGAGGGACGCCTCCCGAACGAGGAAGAAAGCGCGCTGTTCGCACAGCGGACAGCCGCTCTGCGGGAGTTGCCCGCCAGCATCAACGCGGTCCTGCCCGAGATCGCGAAATCAGGGGTCACGCCACTGGCCGGACTGCGGACGGCGCTGTCACTGCTGCCGTCGCAGCCGATGTGGGACGCACCGATGGCGTCGCGCAAGGCGGACGCGCTTCGAGTGTGTGCGGTGACCCCGACGATCCTGGCCGCACTGCACCGGCTCAAGCTCGGACTTGATCCGGTCAACCCCAGGGTTGATTTGTCAACGTCGGCGAACTGGTTGTACATGTTGACTGGACTGGAGCCGTCAACGTGGACGAGCCGTGCAGTCGAGCAGTACTTGATCGCGACGATCGACCACGGGTTCAACGCGTCCACCTTCACCGCGCGCGTGGTCGCGAGCTCGGGAGCCGACGTCGTGTCGGCGGTGACGGCGGCGATCGGCACGTTCTCCGGGCCGCTGCACGGCGGCGCGCCGGACCGGGCGCTGGAAAGCCTCGACCTGATCGGCACAAGAGACAACATCGACGCGTGGGTGCGCGAGCAGATCGAGCAGGGCAACCGGATCATGGGGTTCGGGCACGCCGTCTACAAGACGGAGGACCCGCGGGCACGGCTGCTCAAGGAGATCGCCCAGCAGCGGCCGACCCCGCTCACCGAGTTCGCCACGACGGTCGAGCAGAAGGTCACCGAGCTGCTGGCCGAGCTCAAGCCCGGCCGGCAGCTGTACGCGAACGTCGAGTTCTACGCGGGCGTGCTGATGGAGCAGTGCGGCATCCCGCGCGAGATGTTCACGCCGACGTTCGCGTGCAGCCGGGTAATCGGGTGGTGTGCCAACGCGCTCGAGCAGTCCGAGGACACGAAGATCATCCGCCCGATCGCCCGCTACACGGGTCCGCAGCCGAGGATCGAGAAGACCGGCACCAGGTGATCCGAAACAGGTGGCCGAACCGGGTGATCAAGCACCAGGTGATCAAGTGAGGTACCGGATGTCGTCGCGCACGCGGATGCGGTCGCGGTCGACGACGTCGGAGGAGCCCGCCAGGCCGGCACTGCGGTCGCGGTGCCGGTCCAGCCAGACCGAGATGACTGCCACTACCAGGACGATCGCTGCAAGAGTCATGTCAGTAAGTTTGCGACCGGCAATATCCCGCCAACAGTGGCAGATCTGACGACGCGCGCTAATATCCTGCCATGCTCCGGTCAGTGGCGGTTCCGCTCATCAACGGCGTCGCGCCGTTCGAGTTCGGCGTGCTCTGCGAGGTGTTCGGCATCGACCGGACCGAGGAGGGCGTGCCGCTGGTCGACTTCCGGGTGTGCGGCGAGCTCCCGAACCAGCCGGTGCAGACCAGCATCCCCGGCCTGACGATCACGCCGGAGCACGGTTTCGAGGCCATGCTCGACGTCGACCTCGTCGCGCTGCCGGCGGCCAAGATCCGCCAGACCTACCCGGAGAAGCTGCTCAAGACCCTGCGGGAGACCGGCGCGACGCTGCTCAGCGTCTGCAGCGGGGCGTTCATCCTGGGCGAGGCCGGCCTGCTCGACGACCGCCGCTGCACCACCCACTGGCGCGAGACCACAACCTTCAAAGAGCGGTTCCCCAAGGCGCACGTCGACCCGGACGTGCTGTTCGTCGACGACGGCAACATCATCACCAGCGCCGGCACCGCCGCGGGCATCGACGCCTGCCTGCACCTGGTCCGCCGCGAGCTCGGCACCAAGATCGCCACGACCATCGCGCGCAGGATGGTCGTCCCGCCGCAGCGCGACGGCGGTCAGCGGCAGTACGTGGAGCTCCCCATCCCCGAGTGCAGCTCGGACAGCCTCGAACCCGTGCTGGAACAGGTGCTCGACACGATCGCGGACAACCACACGGTGGCGTCGATGGCGAAGCTCGCCGTCATGTCCGAGCGGACGTTCGCCCGGCGGTTCGTCGCGGAGACCGGCACCACGCCGAACAAGTGGCTGTCACTCCAACGGGTGCTTCACGCCCGCCGGTTGCTCGAAGAGACCGACCTCGACGTCGACGCCGTCGCGACCAGGTCGGGCTTCGGCGCCGCCGCACTCCTGCGGCACCACTTCCACCGGGTCGTCGGCGTCGCACCGAGCGACTACCGCCGCACATTCGCCTGTCGTTAGGCGCGTGAAGATCTTCTCCGAGATCGTCCTCAGCGACTCGACCTCGTCCTCGCCGAGCAGGTCGAACACCAGGTGGTGCACGGTCTCGGCATGACGGGGGGCCGCCGCCTCGATCGCCGCGCGCCCCTGCTCGGTCAGCACCACGTACGAGCCGCGGCCGTCGCTGGTGCAGGCGTCGCGCGCGACCAGCCCGCGCTTCTCCATCCGCCCGATGTGGTGTGAGATGCGGCTCTTCTCCCAGTGCAGCGAGCGGGCGAGCTCGAGCACGCGGACGCGTTCCTCCGGCGTGTCGGTCAGCTGGACGAGCACGGCGAAGTCGGCCATGGAGATGTCGGAGTCAACGGCCATCTGCCTGCTCAGATGCGCGTTCAGCTCCCCTTGCATGCGGACGTAGGCACGCCACGCCCGTTGTTGTCCAGGTTCAAGCCATCGTGTCACCAGCTCAGCATACGGGAATAGTTGACACATCATCCAGGGTTGAGGCAGGGTAGATGACAGTTCAACCAACCCGAGCGACCGAAGGACTGAGCACCATGACCACGGCCACCAACCTCTCCGAACTGACCGGCGACTACGTCATCGACGTCTCGCACTCCCGCATCGGCTTCGTCGCCCGCCACGCGATGGTCACCAAGGTTCGTGGCGCGTTCAACGAGTTCGACGGCAAGATCAAGATCGACGGTGACAAGCCGGAGAACACCACGGCCGAGGTGAGCCTCAAGGTCGCGAGCATCGACACCCGCAACGCGCAGCGCGACGGCCACCTCACCACCAACGACTTCCTCGACGTCGAGACCTACCCGGAGATCAAGTTCGTCTCGACCTCCGCCAAGCAGGTCGACGCCGACAACTTCGAGATCACCGGTGACCTGACGATCAAGGACGTCACCAAGAGCATCACCATCCCGTTCGCCTTCGAGGGCGTGGCCGTCGACCCGTTCGGCAACACCCGCGTGGGCTTCGAGGGCTCGCACACCATCAACCGCAAGGACTACGGCGTCACCTGGAACGCGGCGCTGGAGACCGGCGGCGTGCTGGTCAGCGAGAAGGTCGTCCTGGAGTTCGAGATCTCCGCGATCAAGCAGGCCTGACGACGGCCACCGGGCACGGGGCGTGGTAGATCAGGGCCTGCGAGGTGGACCCGAGCAGCATCCCGGCGAAACCGCCACGCCCCCGTGAACCCACCACCAGCAGTGCGGCGCGTTCCCCCAGCTCCACCAGCAGGGGGACCGGCCGCTCCCCCACCACCCGCTGCTCGACCTCCACGTCCGGGTACTTCTCCACCCACCCGGCCAGCCGCGTCGACAGCAGCGACGACTGCTCGTCCAGGTGCGCCAGCGCGGCCACCAGCGGCACCCGAGCGGCGGCCGCCTCCTCGAACCCGAATCCCAGCGCCGGGTCCGACTCGGGGGACAGGTCGACACCCACGACCACGGGCCCGTCGTGCACGCCGCCACGCACAACTACTACGGGACACTCACCGTGCTGCGACAACGCCACGGCAGTAGAACCCACCAACGCACCGGTGAACCCGCCCAGGCCGTGTGATCCCACCACGACCTCACGCGCGCGTCGCGACTCCTCGATCAGCACGGGCGTCGGGTGTTCCATTCGCAGATCGTGTTCCACGGCAACGTCAGGCGCTTCCGTTCGTGCGACAGCCACGGCTTGAGAAAGCCACATCCGCCCTTGGTCGTACATCGCGGATCTGAGCTCACGCGCCGATGAGATGACTTCGGGATAACCACGCGTCGGCAACGTGTACGCGTGCACCAGCCGCAACGGCGCCGAGTGCAGCGCGCAGGCCCGCGCGGCCCACGCCACGGCCGTGAGCGCGGACGAGGAACCGTCGACGCCGACCACCACCGGAAGTCCGCTCATGATCCCAACGTATGCCCGATCGGCGTAGCGGGCCGCGTGCCGTTGGTCCCCTCCTGGCAGGGACTTTGGGCTACCGTGGCCGGATGGCGACGCGCGTTTTCCTCGTCGACGACCACGAGATCGTCCGCCGCGGCATCGCGGACCTGCTCGGCGAGGAGTCCGACCTGGAGGTGGTCGGTGACGCCGCGTCGGTCGCGGAGGCACTGGCCAAGGTGCCGGGCTCCCAGGCCGACGTGGCGGTGCTCGACATCCGCCTGCCCGACGGCAACGGCATCGAGCTGTGCCGCGAGCTGCGCAACCGCCTGCCGGGCCTGCAGTGCCTGATGCTCACCAGCTTCGCCGACGACGAGGCCCTGTTCGACGCGATCATGGCGGGCGCCTCCGGCTTCGTGCTGAAGCAGATCCTGGGCGCCGACCTCGTCAACGCGGTCCGCACGGTCGCCGCCGGCCAGTCGCTGCTCGACGCCCGCACCACCAGCGCCCTGCTCAACCGCATCCGCCGCGAACGCGAGGAGGGCGACCCGCTGCGCATGCTCAGCGAGCAGGAGCGCACGGTCCTCGACCTCATCGGCGAGGGCCTCACGAACCGCCAGATCGCCGAGCGGATGTTCCTCGCCGAGAAGACGGTCAAGAACTACGTCTCGCACCTGCTGGCGAAGCTCGGCATGCAGCGCCGCACGCAGGCCGCGGTGTTCGCGTCGCAGTTCCGCAGGGACGGCGAGAGGCCCCGCTGACGCCGGTCAGCTCAACGGAACCCGCCACACCACGCACGCGCCGCCACCCTCGGTCCCCCGCACCGCGAACGTCCCGCCGAACTGCGCCGCCCGGTGCGCCAGGTTGCGCAGCCCACTGCGCGCCACGTCCGGTGGCATGCCGATCCCGTTGTCCTGCACGGTGACCACCACGTCCTCGCCCGCGTCGATCAGCACGGTCAGCTCGGTGGCCTCGGCGTGCCGGACCGCGTTCGTCACGGCCTCGCGCACCACCGCCTCGACGTGTTCGGCGAGCTCGGGTGGCACGGAGTTGTCGACGGTGCCGGACATCCGCACGGCCGGTGACAGGTGGGTGGACTCGGTCAGGCCGGCCACCAGGTCGAGCAGGCGGCGGCGCAGTGAGGTGTTGTCGGTGGAGTGCAGGTCGAAGATCGAGGTGCGGATCTCGCGCACGGTCTCGTCGAGCTGTTCGACGGCGGTGCGCAGGCGGGCGGCGACCTCGGGTTCGGTGATGCGGCGCATGGTGGCCTGCAGGGTGAGGCCGGTGACGAACAGCCGCTGGATCACGTGGTCGTGCAGGTCGCGGGCAATTCGGTCGCGGTCCTCCAGCACGTAGAGCAGCCGCTGCGAGCGTTGCTGCTCGGCGAACTCCAGCGCCACCGCGGCCTGGTCGGCGAACGAGGCGAGCATCGGGACCTGGTCGGGCATGAACCGCGACTCACCGCCGCGGCGCAGCACCACCAGCGCACCGGTGACCAGCGAGCCTGAGCGCAGCGGGACGGCCAGCGCCGGGCCGAACGCCGAACCCACGTCGTCGGCCAGCAGCGGCAGGCCGGAGCGGATCACCTCGTCGACGGGGTGGGCGGCGGGGTCGAAGCCGTCGAGCTTCGCGCCCGCGTGCGCCGCCACCGTGACCGGTGTGTGCTGGCCGTCACCGAGCACCACCAGGGCCGAGTCGGCTGCGGCCAGCTCGACGGTCCGCTGGGTGATCAGGCGCAGCGCGTACTCGCCGGACGCGCCGCCGAGCAGCTCGGAGTTGACCTCGCCGATCGCCTCCAGCCACCGCTCGCGCATCCGCGACCGCTCGAACAGCCTGGCGTTGTCGATCGCGATGCCCGCGGCGGCCGCCAGTGCCTGCAGCACGGCCTCGTCGTCGGAGGTGAACTCGGCGGCGTCGATCTTCTCGGTCATGTAGAGGTTGCCGAACACCTCGTCGCGCACCCGCACGGGCACGCCGAGGAAGCTGTGCATCGGCGGGTGGTTCGGCGGGAAGCCGACCGACATGTCGTGCCCGGCGAGGTCGCGCAGCCGCAGCGGGGTCGGGTCCTTGATCAGCAGTCCGAGCAGGCCCTTGCCCTCCGGCAGGTGCCCCATCGTCGCGCTCGTCCGTTCGTCGACTCCCACGTAGACGAACTCGGCCAGGTCGTCGCGCGTCCCCAGCACACCCAGTGCGCCGTAACGGGCGCCGACCAGGTCGACGGCGGCCTGCACGATGCGCTCCAGCGTCGACTCCAGCTCCAGCCCGGACGCCACCGCGAGCACCGCGCCGAGCAGCTCCTGCATGTGGTCACGGGTGGTGACGATCTCGTCCATGCGGTCACGCACCTCGTCGAGCAGCTCGTCGAGGTCTCGGCGGCCGGGAGGCGTGGACACGGCGATCAGCGTCGCACACATCAGGCCATCGCACGGCCCTGGCAAGTGGGGACCTTTGACCATGTTCGCACCGCCGCCGCGACCGGACAGTGGTGGGCATGACCGTCGTCGTGCCCGACTCACTCGGACTCGCGGGTGAGGACGTGCGCGGTGTCCTCGCGCTCGCGACCTCCTCCACACCACAGGTGCGGTTCCAGGTGCGTCCCGAGCAGATCGAGCTGCACACGAGCACGCGCAGCCGCGAGGACCGGCTGGCCTGCGGGAAGGCGCTGCTGAACGTCCGGCTGGCGCTGCAGGCCCGCGGCATCCGCCCACTGGTGACGCTGCTGCCCGGCCCGAGCGCGCACAACGCCGCCGCGGCCGTGCGGCTGGCGGCACCAGGCACCCGACCCGGACGTGCTGGCGCTGCTGCACGCCGTGCGCGCGCACCGTCGCACGTGGACGACCTTCCCCGAGGTCGGCGCCTGGCGCGGGCTGCTGTCGCGGGCCGCGGAGGTCGAACGCGCGTGGCTGCACGTGACGGCGGACTCGCCCGACCTGGTGCTGTGCACGTTCAACCAGGGCGCGGCAGCCGAGATCCGTGCGGGACAAGCGGTGCAGCGGGTCGTGCTGACGGCGGCGACCGTCGGCGCGGTGGTCGCTCCCGTGCAGCACCCGGTGAGCCTGTCCGCGTTGCGCGCGGACCTGCGCCCGTGCCTCGGCAACACGCTGGTGCCGCAGGTGGTCCTGCGGCTGGGCACGGGGTGACCGTGCCCGTCCCGTGCCGCGCGGGGGTCTTGCCCGCGGCACGGGACGGGCGCGAACCGGGGTCGGTCTAGCGCGACAGCACCGCCCTCCACAGCACCCGAGCGAGCTCGGGGTGGCAGATGTCGTTGTGGGCGCCCGCGATCCCGTCGACGCGCCGGATCACCGACGAGCAGTCGACGTTGTGCACCTGTCCCCTGGTCAGCTCGCCGACGGCACCGACGCGGTGGCCGTGCGCGTAGGTGCCCTGCACACCGTGCGCGCCGATGCCGCCGTACTTCGGGTACTCGTCGAGGTCGAGCTGCCGGCCCGACCGCGCGGCCAGCGGGTAGAACCGGCCGATCGCGTGGTCGTGCGTCGAGGTCGTGACGATGATCGGGCCGGGCACCCTGCCGAGCACACCGCGGAAGTAGCCGGCGCCCGGTTCACCCGGCAGCCGTTCCGCGAACGACCACAGCGACATCGCGCCCTGCACGAGGGTCAGCGTCGCCGGCGGCACCACGGACGCCATCGCGGTCGCGGTGATGCAGCCGAAGCTGTGGCCCATCAGGTGGACCCGCGCGTTCGGTGCCGCCTGGGCCACCTCGCGCGCGATCCTGGCCGCGCCGCTCTCGCCGAACACCCGCGCCCGCCGCTTCATCTTCCAGAACGTCAGGATCCGCAGCGGCGACAGGATCCCGCCGAGCGCCGGGTCCTCCAGGCAGGCCCGGTAGAGCTGCTGCGGGTCGAACGGCGTGCCGTCCTCGCCGGGCAGGTCCGGGATCGAGCCCTCCAGGTAGACGTAGGCCTCCTTGACCGCGGGCGACATCCGGCACGGGTGTCGCAGCGCCGCCTCGACGATCGTGCGCACCGCTGCCGTGCGCGCGGCTCCACCGCCGAGTCTCGCGGCCGACGCCCTGACGAACTCCTCGGAACGCACGTCCTCGTCGCCCCACGCCTTCGACGGCCAGTGCAGGCCGACGAGGAGCGACTTGAAACCACCGGGAAGCCGGTGTGCCGCTTCACGTTCCGCTCGGCAGGCGGCCATCGTCGCGACCCACTGCCCGTAGTGGTGCCGGGCGGCGGGAACGTCGCCGTTCCACCCGTGCACGAAGAAGAAGACATCGGTGACACCGGCGCGGGCGTCACGTATGACGTCCGCGCTGTCGTGCCCCCGCTCGTTGCCGGTCTCGTCGAAACAGACGAGGTGATAGCTGATGTCGTGGCCTGGTACGGATTCTCGGGACATCGCGGATCACCACCACACAAAAAAGCGCACCCTTGTCCACTCATCGGAACCGGAGCGGCTCATGTGTAGCCCCCGCGAGCAGGAAAACCCGTTCGGACCAGGGGATTCGCTCAGTCGCCAGCCCGGTTGCGCCGGTAGTGTCGTGCGGCGCGGACCCGGTTGCCGCAGCCCGGTGAACACCACTCCCGCCGCGGGTGGTCCTTCACGAAGTAGAGCACACAGCCTGGCGCGTAACAGGCTCGCAGCTGCACGTGCTGCTCGCCGGTGAGGAGCTCGACCGCCTCGGCGGCGATCGAGGCCAGCGCGCGGTCCGCCGGCGAGCCCTCGCCTTCGTTGTGCCGCACCAGTTTTCCGTCCTCTTCCACGATCTGCGGCCACTCGGTCGCGCGTCTGGCGGCGAGGTTGAGGTCCTGGACCGCCCTGGCGAGATCGCGGTTCTGGGCGACCGCACGCGTGTCCTGGGTGAGCACGGCGGCGAGGTCGCGCAGGGCCTGGCGCAGCGTGCGGAACGCCCGCAGGTCGTCCTCCCCCGCCGGGAAGCCGAGGAACTCGTTCAGCCCAGCGACGGTCGTCAGGTCGTCGTGCACCTGCGACCGGCTCGCCCAGATCGTGTTCATGAGCAGCACCGGACGCGGCTCGTCGGGGGTCAACACAGCCTAACGGTAACACGTGCTTGCATCCGTTAGTGCGATGTTTAACGTTTGCAACGCAATTCAACCGTTGGAAAGGACGCACGCCGTGAGCCTCGTGCCACCGTTCGACGCCGACACCGCCCGTCAGAAGGTGCAGGCCGCGCAGGACGCCTGGAACACCCGCGACCCCCACCGCGTAGCGCGCGCCTACACACCGGACTCGGTGTGGCGCAACCGGTCCGAGTTCGTTCGCGGCACCGACGAGATCGTGGCGTTCCTGACCCGCAAGTGGGAGCGCGAGCACGAGTATGTGCTGCGCAAGTCGCTGTGGGCGTTCGGCGACGACCGAATCGCCGTGCGGTTCCAGTACGAGTGGCACGACGACGAGGGCCAGTGGTGGCGCAGCTACGGCAACGAGAACTGGGAGTTCGCGCCGTCCGGTCTGATGGCGCGGCGCGAGGCGAGCATCAACGACGTGCGGATCGCCGTCGCGGACCGGCGCATCGACCCCTTGTCGACCTACGAGATCCCGACGGAGTAGCGATGTACGTCAAGGCGTTGTGGCGATACCCGGTGAAGTCGCTGGGTGGCGAGGAGCTCCGGCAGGCCACCTTCACCTCCGACGGCGTGGAGGGCGACCGGCTCGTGCACGTGCAGGGCCCGCGCGGGGTTCTGACCGGCCGCACCCGGTACGGCCTGCTGACGATCCCGGCGACCACGGGCCCTGATGGCCCGCTGGTCGACGGACATCCCTGGGACAGCCGGCAGGCCCACGAGAAGGTGCTCCCGTTCGGCGGCCGGCTGACCGCGTACACCGGGCCGGAGCGGTTCGACGTGCTCAACGTGCTGGTCGCCACGGACGGTCAGGTGGCGGCGGCCGGGGTGGACGTGCGGCGGCTGCGGCCCACCATCCTGATCGGCGGCGTCGAGGCCGGTGAGGAGGAGACCTGGCCGGGGCACGCGCTCGTGGTCGGTGACGTGGTGATCGGGATGTACCAGCAGCGGGCGCGGTGCGTGGTCACGACGATCGACCCGGACACCGGGGCGCAGGACCTGGACGTGCACCGGCGGATCCGGAACGAGTTCGGCGGCGTGCTGTGCCTCGACAGCTGGGTGGTGCGGCCGGGTGTGGTGGACGTGGGTGACGCGGTGGAGCTGGTGCCGACCGACGAGCTGCCCAACCGGGTGGGAGGGTGGATCGTCGGCCGGCCCTATGCCGTGTGACTGCCGTGTGACTAGATGTTGCGCCGGTACTGCCCGCCCACCTCGAAGAACGCCTCGGTGATCTGCCCGAGCGTGCACACCCGTGCCGCGTCCATCAGCACGGCGAACACGTTCTCGTTGGTCTGCGCGACCTCCCGCAGCCGGGCCAGCGCCTTCTGGGCCTCGTCGCGGTGCGCCGCCTGGTACGCGCGGGTCCGCTCGACCTGCGACTCCTTCTCCTCCTCGGTGGCGCGCGCGAGCTCGATCTTCACGACCTCGCGGGTGCCGTCCTCCGGCAGGAAGGTGTTGACGCCGATCAACGGCAGCGAGCCGTCGTGCTTGCGCTGTTCGTAGAGCATCGACTCGTCCTGGATGCGGCCGCGCTGGTAGCCGGTCTCCATCGCGCCGAGGACGCCGCCGCGTTCGGAGATGCGGTCGAACTCCATCAGCACGGCCTCTTCGACGAGGTCGGTCAGCTCGTCGATGACGAACGAGCCCTGCAGCGGGTTCTCGTTCGCGGACAGGCCCCACTCCTTGTTGATGATCATCTGGATGGCCATCGCACGGCGCACGGACGACTCGGTCGGGGTGGTGATGGCCTCGTCGTAGGCGTTGGTGTGCAAGGAGTTGCAGTTGTCGTACAGCGCACACAGGGCCTGCAGCGTGGTGCGGATGTCGTTGAAGTCCATCTCCTGCGCGTGCAGCGAGCGGCCCGAGGTCTGCACGTGGTACTTGAACTTCTGCGACCGTTCCGCGGCGCCGTAGCGGTCGCGCATGGCCACGGCCCAGATCCTCCGCGCCACGCGGCCGATGACGCTGTACTCGGCGTCCATGCCGTTGGAGAAGAAGAACGACAGGTTCGGCGCGAAGTCGTCGATGTTCATGCCGCGCGCGAGGTACGACTCGACGTAGGTGAACCCGTTGGCGAGCGTGAACGCGAGCTGGCTGATGGGGTTCGCCCCGGCCTCGGCGATGTGGTAGCCCGAGATCGACACCGAGTAGAAGTTGCGCACCTGCTGCTGGATGAACCACTCCTGGATGTCCGCCATCATGCGCAGCGAGAACTCCGTGGAGAAGATGCAGGTGTTCTGGCCCTGGTCCTCCTTGAGGATGTCGGCCTGCACGGTGCCGCGGACGTTGGCCAGCGCGAAGGCCCGCAGCGTCGCGTACTCCTCCGCGGACGGCTCGCGGTCGTGCTCCGCCTTGAACCTGTCGACCTGCTGGTCGATCACCGTGTTCAGGAAGTACGCGAGGATCGTCGGCGCCGGGCCGTTGATCGTCATCGACACCGACGTCGTCGGCGCGACCAGGTCGAAGCCGTCGTAGAGCGCCTTCATGTCGTCCAGCGACGCGATGGAGACGCCGGAGGTGCCGATCTTGCCGTAGACGTCCGGCGGGGTGTCGGGGTCGCGGCCGTAGAGCGTCACCGAGTCGAACGCGGTCGACAGGCGGGTGGCCGGGTTGCCCTTCGACAGGTACTTGAAGCGGCGGTTGGTGCGGAACGCGTCCCCCTCGCCCGCGAACATGCGGGCCGGGTCCTCGCCCTCGCGCTTGAACGGGAAGACGCCCGCGGTGTACGGGAAGAAGCCCGGCAGGTTCTCCTTGCGCAGGAACCTCAGCAGCGAGCCCTCGTCGTCGTGGCGGGGCAGGCTGACCCGGCGGACCTGGTTGCCGGACAACGTCTCCCGCGTCAGCCTGGTGTGGATCTCCTTGTCCCGCACCGTGAACACGAGCTCGTCACCGCTGTACTGCTCACGCGTCCGCTCCCAGCCGCTCAGCAGGTCCGCCGTGTCGCGGTCGACCTTCCGCTCGGCGTCGGAGGCGAGCTCGGCGATGTCGGACACGGCCTTCCCGGCTGTCTCCAACGCCTTCCGCGCGGCGGTGAGCTGGGTGTGCGCGCGGACCGCGGCGACCTGCTCGTCGGTCTTGCGGTGGTAGCCGCGCACGGTGTCGGCGATGTCGGAGAGGTAGCGCGCACGAGACGCCGGCACGACCGTCGAGGCACTGGTCGACGTCTTGCCGGAGACCGGTGCGAGCGCGCCTTCCTCGACGTGCAGTCCGTGTTCCACGAGGCCGTCGCGCAGGAACTGGTAGAGCGCCGTGACGCCGTCGTCGTTGAACGTCGCGGCAGACGTGCCGTACACCGGCATGTCCTCCCACTTCGCCCCGAACGCCTCGCGGTTGCGCACCATCTGCCGCGCCACGTCCCTGCGCGCGTCCTCGGCACCGCGGCGCTCGAACTTGTTGATCGCCACGGCGTCCGCGTAGTCGAGCATGTCGATCTTCTCCAGCTGCGACGCGGCACCGAACTCCGGCGTCATCACGTACAGCGAGAAGTCCACGAACGGCACGATCGCCGCGTCACCCTGACCGATACCGGGCGTCTCGACGATGACCAGGTCGGCGCCAGAGGCCTTGCACGCCACGATGGCCTGCTCCAGGCCGTCCGGGAGCTCGCTGCCCGCACGGCGCGTGGCGAGCGAGCGGAAGAAGATCCTGTTGCCATCCAGGCAGTTCATCCGGATCCGGTCGCCGAGCAGCGCGCCACCGCCACGGCGCCGGGTCGGGTCGACCGCGAGCACGGCGATGCGCAGCTTGTCCTGCTGGTCGAGGCGGAACCGGCGCACCAGCTCGTCGGTCAGCGAGGACTTGCCGGAACCACCGGTGCCCGTGATGCCGAGCACCGGCACCTTGCGGGTGGTTTCCAAGGGCTCGGCCGTGCCGGCCTCGATATGCGTGATCGCCCGCGCCAGCGCGTCGTCCGCGCCGGTCAGCAACGCGTCGTGGCTGAACGGACCGGTCAGCGCGTGGTCGCACTCCTCGATCATCAGGTTGATCATGCGGGCGAGCCCGAGCGTCTGCCCGTCCTGCGGCGAGAAGATCCGCGCGACCCCGCGGGAGTGCAGCAGCTCGATCTCCTCGGGCACGATGACGCCGCCACCGCCGCCGTAGACCCGGATGTGCCCGGCGCCGCGCTCGTTCAGCAGCTCGACCAGGTACGAGAAGTACTCGACGTGCCCGCCCTGGTAGGCGCTGATGGCGATGCCCTGCGCGTCCTCCTGGATCGCCGCGTTCACGACCTCCGCCACCGACCGGTTGTGCCCGAGGTGGATGACCTCCGCACCCTGCGACTGCAGGATGCGTCGCATGATGTTGATGGCCGCGTCGTGGCCGTCGAAGAGGCTGGACGCGGTCACGAAGCGCACCGGGTTGACCGGCTTGTGCAACGCGGGCGCGGGGGACGTCCCAGAAGACGGCATCGTCATGAGAATAGTTTGACTTCCTACTATTGGACGTGCAACCGAGGGTGGCCCAGGTCTCTGTATCGAGCCCGAAACCCGCACCTGGAACTGTCCACCGGACGCCTCGACCGGGACTTGGCAGGTGGTTGCGCCACAAGTGGTCCATCCGGTCACCGTCGCGTCATCACGCCGATCAGGCTCGTGAGGCTGTCCTGGCCGTGCCCGGCGGCGACACCGCGGCGGAAGACCTCCAGCACGGCGGCGGGCAACGTCGGGTCCACGCCCGCCGCCTCGGTGGTGCGCAGCACGTGCTCGACGCTCGCGGCGCCCATCGACACCCGGTCGACGTCACCCCCGTGGTTCCCCGCGGTGATGCGCGGCGCGTAGAACTCCAGGAAGTACTTGAGGTCCATGGTCTTCACCGCGTGCGGCAGGAACTCCCGCGCCGAGATCCCGTTGGCCTGCGCGACCGCCTGACCGTGCAGGTAGCCGGCCAGCGCCGTCCAGAACATGTCGATCCCGATCTGGTAGTACAGCGGTGCCAGGCCGTGGTCCTCGCCGAGGTGGTCGATCCCGGTCAGCACCTCAAGGGTCTGCCGGTGCGCCTCGATCGCCGCCGCGGGACCGCTGTAGTACGTCGTCGCGTCCGGTGTGCCGATGGCGGGCGGCGGCACCTGCACCCCGCCCGTGATCGGCACGGCTCCCCGTTCGGCCAGCCACGCGGCCTTCACCCGGGCCCGGTCCGGCGTGTCGGACGTGAGGTTCACCAGCACGCGCCCGTCGAACGGCCTCCGGCACCTGCGCCAGCACGGCGTCCACCGCGTCGTAGTCGATCAGGCTCAGCACCACCACCTCGGCCGCGGTGACCGCCTCCTCGACGGACGCGGCCCAGCGCGCACCCCGTTCCACCAGCTCGTCCGCCCTGCTCGGGGTGCGGTTCCACACCGTCACCTCATAACCCGCCTTGAGGTAGGCACCGGTCATGGCCTGTCCCATCGGACCCAGACCGAGCACGCTCACCGACGTCATCTGCTTCCTCCTAAAACGATCGCTCTATTTAGTGAGGCGAACGCTAGCACGCGCTAAAACGAACGCTCTACTCAGTAAGCTGGCGGTCATGGGCACTCGGCACGACATCGGCACCAGGGAGCGGATCGTCCGCACGACCTCGCGCCTGCTGCAGCGGCAGGGCTACGAGGCGACCGGGCTCAAGCAGATCTGCCAGGAGGCCGAGGTCGTGCTGGGCTCCGTCTACCACTTCTTCCCCGGCGGCAAGCGGGAGCTCGGGGTCGAGGCGGTCGGTCACGGCGAGCGCGAGTTCGCCGAGTTCCTGCGTGACGCGTTCGCCGCCGACGACGACCCGGCCGAGGCGGTCGTCGCCCTCTGCCGCCGGCTCGCCGCGGACCTGCGCGACTCCGACTGGCTCGACGGCTGCCCGGTCACCACCGTGGCACTGGAGAGCGCGGGCCGGGAGCCCGAGCTGCAGCAGGCGGCCGAGCAGGCGTATGAGAACTGGCGCGGGCAGGTGCGGGCGGCGCTGGAACGCGCCGGGTTCGGCGCGGATGCCGCCGACCTCGCCCACACCGTGATCAACCTGCTGGAGGGGGCCGAGCTGGCGGCGCAGGTCTCGCGGAGCACCGCGCCGCTGGAGATCGCCGGACGGCATCTCGCCTTGTTGATGAGCGCCTACCGGACCAGCGCCCGGACCAGGCGCCGGACGTGGAGCAGGACCTGAGCCACGGCGTGCTCGCGCCGCAAGGCCGTCCGACGGGATCGGCTACCGCGCGGCTCCCCATTCGTGGGCCAGCGCGGCCGCCTCTCCCCGTGAGCCGACGCCCAGCTTCTCCAGGATGTTCGCCACGTGGAACTTCACCGTGGACTCGCTGATGTGCAGCTCCGCGGCGATGTCGCGGTTGCGCCGGCCGCGGGCGAGCTGAGCCAGCACCTCCAGCTCCCGCGCGCCCAGCACGGTCAGCGGGTCCTCGCGCGGTGTCTCGGGTGGGCCGAGCGGCACCTCGACCGTCACCGTCGTGCCCCAGCCGGGGACCGCGTCCACCTCCACCGTCCCGCCGAGCGGGCCGAGGCGCTCGGGGACGCGGCGTTCGTCGAGGGCGCCGCAGGACAGGGTGCCGGGGCCGTCGTCGCGGACGGTCGCCTTCAGCACCGTGGCCACGACCTTCCAGCCGATGTGGACGCGGTGCACGCCGCGCTGTTCGTCCAGCATCGCGTGCACGGTGGAACGGACGACCGCGGCGGCGGTGGAGGCGACCTCGGTCGGCACGACCCGGTCGGCACCCTCCTCGGCGCCGGGGGTGCCGAGGTCGAGGCGCACGTCGCGGCGCGCAGCACCGGCGCAGCGACTCGGCGAGGCGGGCGAAGGCGTCGCCGGCGCGTTCCTCGGTGAGCGACCGTTCCAGCTCGGCGCGGGACCGCAGGTCGGCCAGCGCGGAGACGGCGAGGTCCACGGCCCGCTCGCGAGCCGCTGCGTCGTCCACCGCACGGTCACGCAGCACACCGAGCAACGAGGTCAGCGCGGTGCCGTAGGCGTCGCCGAGGTCGGAGATGGTGGTGGCCCGCGCCGCCGCGGCCGCCCTGGACACCGCGAGCGTCGCGGGCACGGCCTCGTTGCGCAGACCCTCCATGTGCGCGGTCACCAGGTCCCACAACGCGAGCGCGGGTGCCAGCGCCTCGTCCGGCACGGGCGTGTCCTCGGTGCGCAGGAACACCAGCAACGCGTTCGGTTCGCTGACGGCACTGGCGAGCACGACCACGGAGACCTCCTCTCCGGCGATCACCGCGCGCCCCTGCCAGGTCCCCCGTCCCGCAACGAGCGGCCGCAGCGCGGCGAGGTCGCCGATCGTGACCGCCGGGCCCGGTGACCGGCCGCGGAACTTGAACGGCGCGAACGAGCAGTTCGACAGCTCGGCGACCGCCTGGTGGGAGATCGTCCCGGCGAACGCGGCGGACATCCGCGGCAGCGTCTCGCCCAGCGGCGCCTGGATCACCTCGACGGCCGTCACCAGGTCCATGGCCCGAGCCTAGCCCGCCCCGACGGGTCACCGGCTGGTCCTTCGGACAGGTGGAACTGGCCGAAGGACCGGTTCGAACACCGTGATCACTGGCTAGGGTTGACATGTCAACCAACCTGAGGAGCGCACGATGAAGGCGATCACCTACACCGAGTTCGGCGGCCCCGAGGTCCTCCGCTTGCAGGAAGTCGAGGAGCCGCACGCCGGACCGGGACAGGTGCGGCTGAAGGTCGTGGCCGCGGCGGTCAACCCGCTGGACCACAAGATCCGCAACGGCTGGATGCCACCGATGACGCCACCGTTCCCGGTGACGCCCGGCCTGGAGGCGGCGGGGGTGGTCGACGAGGTCGGTGAGGGCGTCACCGGGGTGTCGGTGGGCGACGAGGTCCTCGGCTGGACCGTCACCGGCGCCTACGCGGAGTACGCGCTGGCCGGCGAGTTCGCGCACAAGCCGGAGGGCCTCGACTGGGACACGGCCGCCGCACTGCCCACGGCCGTCGAAACCTCGGTCCGCGTGCTCGAGGCCCTGGAGGTCAGGTCCGGCGACACGCTCCTGCTGCACGGCGCCGCGGGTGTGGTGGGCGCCGTCGCGGTCCAGCTCGCGGTGGCCGCCGGTGCCACGGTCATCGGCACCGCCTCGCCGGCCAACCACGACTACCTGCGCTCGCTCGGCGCCACCCCGGTCGCCTACGGCACCGGCCTCGCCGACCGGGTGCGCGAGGTGGCACCGAACGGCGTGGACGCGGTGTTCGACGCGGCCGGTCAGGGCGACCTGCCGGTGTCGGTGGAGCTGCGCGGCGGCACCGACCGGATCATCACCATCGCCGACGCGCGGGCAGGTGAGCTGGGCGTGACGTTCTCGGGCGGCGGGGCGCCGTTCGGTGCCCGGCTCGGTGAGTACGCGCGCCTCGCCGCTGACGGGAAGCTCGCGGTGCGGATCGCGGACACGCTGCCGCTGGCGGATGCGGCCAAGGCGCAGGAGCTGAGTGCGAGCGGGCACGCGGCGGGGAAGATCCTGCTGCGCCCGTAGGGGGAGGTGGCCGGGACGAGGCGGATGCGGCAAGGCGGACGCGGCAAGGCGAATGCGGCAAGGCGAATGCGGCAAGCGGCCAAGGCGAGGCGGACGCGCCGAGGCGAGGCGGCGGGAGCGGCATCCCTGGGAGAGGCCACCCAGAGGAGGCCGCCGAGAGGAGGCCGCCCAGGCGAAGGGGCGTGAGTAAGGCGCGGTGAGGGAGGCGCGGTGAAGCCGCCGAGGCCAGGCGGCCACGGCGAGGCCGCGACGGCGAGACGGCCGAGGCGAAGCAGCCGGGGTCAAGCAGCCAGCGCGAAGCAGCCAGAGCGAAGCAGCCCCGAACGTGCTGAGCAACCCCTTCAGTGCGCGGCGGCCTCCTCTGCAACCGGCCCCCCGGCCCCGGCCCGCCCGGCAGCAGCTCCGGCACCAACCCTGCCCCCGGCACCAGCCCGCTGACCTGCTCCGCCGTCGGCTGACGCGGCACGACGGGCGCGTACCTGCCGGTCGTCACCTGCCGCGCCACCGCAGCCAGCTCGTCCGCCGCCCGCGTCCGGCTCGGCCTGCCGCAGGTGGTCCACGGCACGGGCGAGCAACAGTTCCGCCTGCTGCTCACACCACCTGCGGCCACCGGCCTCCTGCACCGCGGGCCTGCTCGGCCGGACTGCCGGTCAGCGTGGCGCCGGCGGCGAGTGCGGCGGCCACCGGCAAGGTGCGGCGGTCGTGGGCGAGGTCGTCGTACAGCGGGCGGCCGGACAGCGCTGGGCCGCCCCAGATCGCCAGGACGTCGTCGACGTGCCTGCGGGCCAGGCCGATGTCGTCGCCGAAGTCCCTGAGGTGGTCGGCCTGGGTCCTGGTCGCGCCGGCGGCCAGTGCACCGAGCTCACAGGCGCAGGCCGGCAGCGACGCGTGTTTGGCCGCCGCGACGCCCAGGTGCTCGGACAGCTCGACGGCGCCGGTGCGCTCCTCCATCTCGATCTCCTGCACGTAACCGTCCACAACGGACAGCAGTGCGACGTTGAGCGCCATCGCCTGGGACTTGGTCGAACGCGCGAAAGCCAGGGACAGGAGGGCCTCTGCCGCGGAGACGACCCGGTTGTCGCCGAACTCCACCCACGCGCTCGGCTGGTGGTCGCGGCTGACCGCGCGGGTCATCAGGTCGGCGTGCAGCTGGTCGTGCGCCTGCGCGAGCTCCACCGCCACGGCCACCTCGACCGCTTCGTCCGCACCGCCGAGGGCCTGCGCGGCGAGCAGGGCCAGGGCGGAGACGAGGAAGTCGTGTCGTGCCAGGTGGTGGTCGACGACCTCGCGGGTCTCCTCCGGCAGCGTCGCGACCGCGGCCGTCAGCGGCGCCTCGACCACGGACCGGCACCAGGCCAGCACTTCCTGGGTGGACCGCGGCGGCGCGACCACGTCGGTGCTCGTCATGGTCAGACGCTAAACCCGCGGCTGACCGGCGAAAGGGCGGCGCCACTGTCGTGTTGAAGAGAGGCACGATCCGGCGAGCGGGACTACGTTGATGTTGAACGGGTTGTTGTCGTCATCACCCGACCGTGACCATCGTTTTCCTGAGGGGCTGAACGTGCGCTACACCAAGCTCGCCGGCATGGACGTGTCGGAGATCTGTCTCGGCATGATGAGCTACGGCGATCCGTCGCTGGGCACGCATCCGTGGTCGATGCCGGAGGAGGAGGCCCGGCCGTTCATCAAGAACGCGCTCGAGGCCGGCGTGAACTTCTTCGACACCGCGAACGTCTACTCCGCCGGCTCGTCGGAGGAGTTCACCGGTCGCGCGTTGAAGGACTTCGCCCGCCGCGACGAGATCGTGCTCGCCACCAAGGTCAACGGCCGCATGCAGCCCGGCCCGAACGGTGCGGGCCTGTCCCGCAAGGCGATCTTCGCCGAGATCGACAACTCGCTGCGCCGGCTCGGCACCGACTACGTCGACCTCTACCAGATCCACCGCTTCGACTCCTCCGTGCCGCTGGAGGAGACGCTCGAAGCGCTGCACGACGTCGTGAAGTCCGGCAAGGCCCGCTACCTCGGCGCCTCGTCGATGTTCGCGTGGCAGTTCTCCAAGGCCTTGTACACGCAGCAGCTGAACGGCTGGACGAAGTTCGTCTCGATGCAGAACCACTACAACCTCCTCTACCGCGAGGAGGAGCGCGAGATGCTGCCGCTGTGCGCGGACCAAGGCATCGCGGTGATCCCGTGGAGCCCGCTGGCCCGCGGCCGGCTCACCCGCGACTGGGACGCCACGACCGCGCGGGCCGAGACCGACGAGTTCGGTTCGACCCTGTACGTCGAGTCGGACCGGGAGATCGTCGAGCAGGTGGCCGCGGTCGCCGCCGCCCGTGGTGTGTCACGGGCGCAGGTGGCGCTGGCGTGGCTGCACTGCAACCCGGTGGTGACGGCGCCGATCGTCGGCGTGACGAAGCCCGCGCACCTGGACGACGCGGTGGCGTCGGTGGAGGTGGAGCTCACCGACGACGAGGTCCGGTCGCTGGAGCAGGCCTACCAGCCGCACCGCATCGCCGGGCACAGCTGACCGCGCGGGGCCGCCGGCATTCCCGCCGGCGGCCCCGCCGAACGCACCTCACACGAAGGCGCTCTCCCCCGTGATCGCCTTGCCCACGATCAGCGTGTTCATCTCCCGCGTGCCCTCGAACGAGTAGATCGCCTCCGCGTCGGCGAAGAACCGGGCCACGTCGTGCTCCAGCACGATCCCGTTGCCGCCGAAGATCTCCCGCGCCCACGCCACGACCTCCCGCATCCGGGCGGTCACGAACGCCTTGGCCAGCGACGAGTGCTCGTCCTGGAAGATGCCGGCGTCCTGCAGGCGGGCGAGCTGCACGAGCATGCCCCAGCAGGCGGTGATGTTGCCGAGCGACTTCACCAGCAGGTCCTGCACCAGCTGGAACCCGGCGATCGGACGGCCGAACTGCTTGCGCTCACGGGCGTAGGCGAGCGCGGCCTCGTACGCGCCGATCATCACGCCCAGTGCCTGCCAGGCGACGCCGCCGCGGGTGGCGCGCAGGATCTCGGCGACGTCGCGGAACGAGTTGATGTTCTGCAGCCGGTTCTCCTCCGGCACGCGCACGTCGGTCAGGGTGATCTCGGCGTTCTCGACGATCCGGAACGCGATCTTGCCCTCGATCTTCGCCGCGGTGAAGCCGGGCGTGCCCTTCTCGACCACGAAACCCTTGACCTGGTTGTCGTCGAGGTCGCGGGCCCACACGACCACGTAGTCGGCGAAGGTGGCGTTGCCGATCCACTTCTTGGCGCCGTTGAGCACCCACGTGTCGCCGTCGCGCTTCGCCGTGGTGCGCATGCCGCCGGCCACGTCGGAGCCGCCGAGGGGTTCGGTCATCGCGAACGCGCCGATCTTGTCCATCGCGGCCATCGCGGGCAGCCACCGGTCGCGCTGCTCCTGCGAACCCCCGGAGTAGATCGAGTACATCGCCAGTCCGTTGTGGACACCGAAGAACGTGGCGACCGACGCGTCGGTGCGCGTCAGCTCCATCGCCAGCATGCCGGTCAGCAGGTTGCTGACGGCGGCGGGGTGCTCGCCGTAGCCCTCGTACGACAGCGCGGTCAGGCCGGCGCCGCGGAACTTGTCGATCAGCTCGTGCGGGAACTCGCCGCGCGCCCAGTACTCGTTCACGAGCGGCTTGACCTCGGTGGCCATGAACTCGCGGGCGTGCAGCAGGATCTTGCGCTCCTCGTCGTCGAGCAGCGCCTCGTAGTCGTAGAAGTCGGCGACGAGCTGGTCCTCGATGCGCTCCATGTCAGTTCTCCTCCACTGCGGTCAGAACGGCGAGCTGCTTGCGGTCGCGCGCCTCGGCCAGCGCCGAGTACGTGGAGGAGCCGTAAGCGTCTTCCACGGCCCTGATGAGCCGTTCGGGATCTGGCGACGGGGTGCCGAGCCGCAAGCCCTGCATGGACTTGCCGATGTGCTCGGCGAGGTGCCGGTACCCGCCGGGGCCACCGCCGAGGTGGGCACCGAGGAACGGGCCGACGGTCGCCCAGCGGATGCCGAGCGAGCTAGTCACGACGGTGTCGAGGTCCTGCGGCGTCACCACACCCTGTTCGACGAGGTAGGCGGCCTCGCGGGAGAGCGCGGCCTGCAGGCGGTTGCCGACGAACCCAGGGATCTCCTTGCGTTCCACGACCGGTGTGCGGCCGAGCGAGCGGTAGAACGCGACGGCCCTGTCCACCGACTCCTCGCTCGTCTGCTCGCCGGGCACGACCTCGACCAGCGGGATCACGTGCGGCGGGTTGAACGGGTGTCCGATCAGGACGCGCGAACCGTCGATGCCCCTGGTGAACGCCGTGGACGGGATCGCGGACGACGAGCTCAGCAGCAGGGCGTGCGCCGGGGCCTCGCGGACGAGCTCGGCGAACAGGGTCTTCTTGAACTCCAGGTCCTCCGGGCCGTTCTCCTGCACGAAGTCCGCGTCCCGCACGGCTTCGGCGACGCTCGGTGCGACCTCGACGCCGTCCGGGACGACCAGGTCGGCGCGGGGGTCCGCGACGCGCACGGTCAGGCCGTGCTCGGCGAACAGCCGGGCCCACGACAGGCCGATGACCCCTGCCCCGACGACTGCGACTGTGGCGTTCTTCCCCGGCGTCATGCTTCCTCCAAGTAGTCGTGAACCGGCTTGGCGGGAGCGAGCGTCAGGTCGGTGATGATGTGGCTGGCGGACACGACCTCCAGCACGGGGAGGTCGGCGAGCGGCGCGAGGACGTGCTGGAACAGCTGCAACCGCGCCGGGCCGGTGTAGGCGGCCTTGACCACGAGGTCCGTGATCCGCGTGCGCACGAGCTCTTGGACCCGCGGCGTTCCGTCATAGTCTGGGATGGTCTTCAGCATGAAGGTTGGAACCGTGATCTCCGCCTCAGCCTGACGGGTGTCCAGTTCGAACTGTTTGTAACCCATGGTCGCGGTCGCCACCCGAACGGTGCCGTAATTCAACGTCCCGACCAGCGCGCCGTGGTCGGCGTAGAGCGACGGCGAGCCCATCACCTTCGGGTAGGCGCTCACCTCGCGGCCGGACGCGGTGGCGGCGAAGCTGTCGAGGTACATCGCGTGCAGGTACTCGCCGCGTTCGCCGTCGAACGTCACCTGGACGGCCTGCCCGGCCTCGGTGTACGGGCCGTAGCCGGTGACGTCGGTCATCTTCATGACCTCGAACCGGACCAGCGGCTCGTCGACCTCCAGCGGCCGCGGCACGACGGCGCGCACGGCGTCGGGATCGGTGCGGTAGACGATGTTCAGGTACTCGCGGTCGAAGAACCGGGGCTGCACGGCGGGAAACGCCGGTGCGCTCAGCGGTGTGACACCCAGCATGTTCACTTTCCTGTCCACTGTGGAGCACGGCGTTCGGCGAACGCGGTCATGCCCTCGCGCACGTCGGCGGTGCTCATCAACTTCGCGCTCTCGGTGCGCTGGGCGGCCCAGGGATCCTGGGAGCGCACGACCTCCTTGACGGCGGCGAGCGCCAGCGGGGCGTTCAGGGCGATCTGTTCCGCCAGCTGCAACGCGATCGCGGCAGCCTCGCCGGTGGGCACGACCCTGTTGGCGATGCCGAGCTCCCCCGCGCGAACGCCGTCGACCGGCTCGCCGGTCAGCAGGATCTCCATCGCGAGGTGGTGCGGGATGCGCCGGGGCAGGCGGACGACTCCCCCGCCCGCGGCGATCAGGCCGCGCTTGACCTCGGGCAGCCCGAACCGCGCGTCCTGCGCGGCGACGACCAGGTCGCAGCCCAGGGCCAGCTCGAACCCACCGCCCAGCGCGAACCCCTCGACCGCGGCGATCATCGGCTTGGTCAGCCGGGCCTCCGTGAGACCGCCGAGGCCGCGGTCACCGACGACCGGCGACTCGCCCTTCAGCGCGGCCTTGAGGTCCATGCCCGCGCTGAACGTGCCACCTGCGCCGGTCAGCACGCCCACCCGCAGGCCGGGAGTTGCCTCCAGCTCGTCCAGCGCGGCGGCGAGCTTCGTCGCGACGGCCGCGTTCACGGCGTTGCGCGCCTCGGGACGGTCGATCGTGATCAGCAGCGCCGATCCGACGCGTTCGGTGCGAACCTCGTTCATGCCAGCTCCTCCAGCACTTCTGCGGTGTCCTGGCCGGGCACGGGTGCCAGCCGCCGGACGGTGGCGGGGGTCGCGGAGAACCGGACCGGGATGCCGATCGAGCGGACCAGCCCCTCGGTCGGGTGCCGCACGGTGTCGAGGAGGTGGCCCTCGCGCACGTACTCGTCCTCGTGCGCCCGGTCGAGCTCCAGCACCGGCCCGAACGGGATGCTGTGCTTGCCGCACACCTCGGCCCACTCGGCGGTGGTCAGCGCGGCGGCGCACTCGTCGGCCAGGCCCATCAGGTCGTCGCTGTCACCGGGGTCGATCCGCTCACCGGCCACGCGCGGGTCCTCGACCAGGTCGGGACGTCCGGCCGCGGCGAAGAAGTCGCGGAAGTTCTGCGGGGTGTACGGGACGACACAGGCCAAGCCGTCCTTCGTGTGCACGGCGTGATGCCCCTTGGCCATCGACAGCGTGAAGCCGGTCGGGCCCTCCTCCGGCACGAACGCGTGGCCCGACAGGTGCTCGACCAGGTTGAACGCGATCAGCGTGTCCGCCATCGGGACCTCGACCCGCTGCCCCTGGCCGGTGCGGTTCCGGTGCACGAGCGCGGCGAGCACGCTGTAGGCGATGGTCAGCGACGACACCTTGTCGCCGAGGATCGTCGGCAGGTAGACGGGCCGGCCCAGGGCCCGGTTCGCGATGTCGACCAGCCCGGACGCGCCCTGGATCGTCTCGTCGTAGGCGGCGGTGCCGGCGCGGTCGGAGTCGCCGCGGAAGCCCTGCGCGTGGGCGTAGACGAGACCGGGGTTGCGCTCGGCCACGTCGGCGTAGTCGAGGCCGAGCCTGCTCAGCGCGCCTGGCCGCATGTTGGTGATCAGCACGTCGGCGGTGTCGATCAGCTTGAGCGCGCGTTCGCGACCGGTCTCGTCCTTGAGGTTCAACGCGATGCTGCGCTTGTTGCGGTTGACGTTGAGGCTGAGCGGCGTCATGCCGGGGGTGGTGCGGTGGCGGCCGTTGCGCACGGTGTCGGCCGGTGACTCGATCTTGATCACGTCGGCGCCGAGGTCTCCGAGGATCTGGGCCGCGTACGGGCCCATGACCACGGTCGAGAGGTCGATCACCCGCACGCCGTCCAACGGACCGGTGGTGATGTCCTGCATCGTTCGTCCTTTCGAAGTTCCTGCACAACCGAAGTTAGTGCGGGTTCTCCGGAAAGGGAACGATCATGTCGCTCGCAATGGCATGACCACAGCGGTCATACCATTACCTGGCGATCGGTTCGGCGAACACGTCTTTTGCTTCTTGGACGATTTCCTTGAGGTCGCCTTCGCGACGGTCTTGCCGCCACAGCAGGCCGGTGTCGAGCTGGGCGCGGAAGTCCGCGAACGGCAGGACCACCATGTTGTCCAGCTGGTAGCCGCGCATCGAGCTCTCCTCGTCGAGCATCGAGACGGAGAACGCGAGTCCGCCGGACACCAGTTCACTGACCCCGCTGTAGCCGGTGTTCGTGAGCTGGATGCGTTTTCTGATGCCCAGCTCGTGCAACTGCGCGTCGAGCTGCTCGAAATACGACGGCATTGTTTCCTCGGGTGGGCGCGCATAGGCGAGATCGGTCAGTTCGGCCAGTTTGACGGATTTGTGCCCGGCGAACCGGTCGGCCGGGACGACCGCGCCGAGCCGTTCCGACATCACGTGCACCGTGTCGAGCGCGGCCTCCTGCACCGGCAGCCTGGCCAGGGTGAGCGCGAGCCTGCCGTCCTTGACCGCCTCGACGAGGTCCGTGCTCGACCCGGGCCACCGCTTGAGCTCGAACCGCTCGCGCACCCGGTCGGCGAGCACGGTGACGCGTTCCCGCAGCGCCGGGTGCACGCCCGCCGGCATGCCGACGAACACGGTCCCGCGTTCCGGTTTGGTCGCCTGGTCGAGCCGCCACCGGATCGACCCGACCCGGTCGAGCACGTCCCGCGCGATGGGCAGCAGGGCCGTGCCGGCGGGTGTCAGCGCCACGTGGTGGGTGCTGCGGTCGAACAGCTGCTCGCCGAGCTCGTGCTCGAGGTCCTTGATCCGCTGGCTCAGCGGCGAGGCGGCCATGTGCAGCTTCCGCGCGGCGGCCGAGAAGTTGAGCTCCTCGGCGACCGCGACGAAGTACCTGAGGTGCAGCAGTTCCACGGATCCCAGACTAGGCCGTTCGGCCCAGAACTCGGTCAGCCGTCCAGTGCCGCCAGCTTGCGCGCCGCCTCCGACTCGCCCCACCGGAACCCGATCCGCCGCGACAGCTCCCCCGCCTCCACGTACGACTCCCGCGCCGCCTCCGCGCGCCCGGCCAGCTCGTGCACGCTGCCCCGGTCCAGCAGCACCCCGGCCTCGATCTGCCGGTCCCCCACCGAACGAGCCAACGCCAGCGCCTCCGCGGCCAGCTCCAGCGCCCGGTCCAAGGACCCCAGCTGGCGGTGCGCGTCGGCCATGTTCGCGAGCGCGTGCAGCTCGCCCGAGCGGTCGCCGCAGGCGCGGAACGTCCGCAAAGTCTCCTCGTAGCAGGCCAGAGCGGCCGGCAGGTCACCCAGCGCCGCGTGCACCAGGCCGAGGTTCGTGCGGACGTAGGCCGCGCCCTGCGAGTCGGACAGCTCCTCCCGCAACGCCAGCGAAGCGCCCAAAGAGGACAGCGCCGCGGGCAGGTCCCTCCGGCGCCAGTGCACGATGCCCAGGTTGTTCAGGGTCACCGCCTCGAGCTGCAGGTCGTGCAACGACCGCGCCAGCGACAACGCCTCGGTCCAGTGCGACAAGGCCTCCGCGAACCGGAACCCGCGCTCGCAGGCCGCGCCGAGCTCCTTCAACGCCAGCGCTTCCGCACGCACGTCGCCCAACGACCGTGCTGCCTCCAGGGCCAGCACGTTCAACGCCGCCCAGTCCGCCACCTCCGAGCGCCGCCGGAAGTACCACGACAGGCCCGCGGCGAAGGCGATGGTGTCGGCGGGGGAAGCCTGGTGGGCGGCGGCGATCAGGTTGTCGCGCTCCTCGGCCAGCCACAGGTCCGAAGGGGTGTCTCCCAACGCCTCCAGGTAGTGCTTGTGCAGGCGTTCCAGCGCGAGTGCGCGTTCGGCCGACGATTCCGAGGCGCGGCAGCGTTCGCGGGCGAAGAGCCGCAGCAGGTCGTGCAACGCGAACCGGCCCGGCACCGGTTCCTCGACCAGGTGCGCGTCGGCCAGTTCGGCCAGCACCTCCTCGACGTCCGGCACGTCGGTCAACGCCCGCGCCGCCGCCACCGAGAAGTCCGGGCCGTCCAGCAGGCCCAGCAACCGGAAAACCCGTGCCACAGCTGCAGAACCCAGTTCGGCGTAGCTCACGGCGAAGGCCGACCGCACCGCCACGTCACCCAGCCGCAGCTCGTCCAGCCGCCGGGTCTCGTCGGCCAGCCGCGCGGCCAGCAGCCCGGCTGTCCACTGTGGACGAGCCGCCAGCCGGGCGCCCGCGATCCGCAACGCCAGCGGCAACCCGCCGCACCAGCGCACCAGCTCGGCCGCGTCGCCGACCGGACCGGCCACCCCGCACAACAGCTGGGTCGCCTCGTCGAGCGGCAACGCGCCGAGCCGGACGTAGGAGGCACCCGACAACGACGTCAGCGGGCGGCGGGACGTGATCAGCACGGCCGAACCGGGCCCGGTCGGCAGCAGGCGCTTGACCTGGCCCGCGGTGGCGACGTTGTCCAGCACCACGAGCAGCCGCCGGCCCGCGGTGAGCGAGCGGTAGCGCAACGCCTCCTCGTCGCCCGGACTCTCCCCCAGCGCCCGCAGGAACTGGCTGAGCACCCGGTCCGAGGCGCCGTCGGACAGGTCGGCGTAGAGCTGGCCGTCCGGGAAGGCCCCCGCGATCTCGTGCGCCGCCCGCACCGCCAGCGCGGACTTGCCGATGCCCGCCTGCCCGGTGACCACGCAGACCGCGACCCGGTCCGGCCGCGGCTGCGAACGGATCAGCGCCAGCTCGCGCGACCGGCCCGCGAACGTCACCACGTCCGGCGGCAGTTGACGAACCGCCTGCGTGCCAACGGGTTTCGCTCGCAACAGCTCGGCCTGCAACCGCCGCAGCGACTCCCCCGGCTCGACCCCGAGCTCGTCAGCCAGCACCGCGCGGCACTCCTGGTACGCCGCCAGCGCCTCGGCCGGCCGCCCGGCCCGGTGCAGCGCCAGCATCTGCTGCTCGCGCAGGCGTTCGTGCAACGGGTGCTCGCGCGACGACCTCGACGTGCCCCAGGTCCAGCTCCGCCTCCGCGCACTCGACCCGCGCCGCCAGCCGCAGCTCCTCCAGCTGCGCGACCACCCCGCGCAACAGCCCGGACGCGGCCAGGTCCGCCAGTGCGGGCCCGCGCCACAACGCCAGCGCCTCCCGGTAGCGCTGCGGCGTCCGTTCCCGCCGCGCCGCCCGGTGCAGCGCCAGCATCTGCTGCTCGCGCAGGCGTTCGTGCAACGGGTGCTCGCGCACCCACTCCGACAGGTCCGCGACGACCTCGACGTGCCGCCCCAGGTCCAGCTCCGCCTCCGCACTCGACCCGCGCCGCCAGCCCAGCTCCCCAGCTGCGCGACCACCCCGCGCAACAGCCCGGACGCGGCCAGGTCCGCCAGTGCGGGCCCGCGCCACAACGCCAGCGCCTCCCGGTAGCGCTGCGGCGTCCGTTCCCGCCGCGCCACCTCCAGCAGCTCCGCGAACCGGGTCAGGTCCAGCTCGGCGGGGTCGATCGACATCAGGTAGCCGGGCGCCCGCGACAGCAGCCGCGAGCCCACGACCTTGCGGAGCTGGTAGACGTACACCTGGAGGTTCTTCACCGCCGTCTTGGGCGGCGCGTCGTCCCACAGCACGCTGATCAACCGGTCGACCGAGATCACCCGCCCGGCCTGCGCGAGCAGCAACGCGAGCACGGCCCGTTGCTTGGGCGGGCCCAGGCTCAGGCGCGCGCCGTCGTCGGCGTAGCACTCCACCGGCCCCAGCACCCGGAACTCCACAACGCCTGATCGTAACTACCGGACGCATACCGGACACATGCCACGCGCCGCGACCTTGGTCCACATGAAGAAAACCTCGCTTGTCGTGGCGGCGGCAGCACTGTGCGCCGTGACCGCAACGCCCGTCCAGGCCGTCGAGCCCTACTCCGAGAGCCCCGCCACCGCGAAGGCGGTCAAGTCCGGCAACGGGTACGACGTGGTCGTCGGTGGCGCGAAGAGAGCCACCGTGAAGGTCACCGACCCCGCCTACTCGGTCCGCACGACCTCCAGCGCCGACGGCGAGCTGGCCGCCGTGATCACCGACTTCGACGGAACGCACGGCGCCCGCCTGCAGACCGTCGACCGCTACGGCAAGACCCGCCACATCGCGTCCGGCGCGATCACCAGCGCCGTCTTCCACGGCACCGAACTGGCCTACGTCAGCGCCAACGACGTGCACGTGGGCGGCAAGGTGATCGGCCGTCTCCCCGGCCGCGCCCCCGAGCTGCTCGGCTTCACCTCCGACGGCACCGGCCTGCTCGCCGTGCAGCACCCCGACGTGCAGACCGACGAGACCTACGTCGGCACGCTCAGCCGAGTCGACCTCAAGACCGGCGCCGTCAAGCCGCTCATCGCGAGCGACAAGACCACGCTGTACCGCGACTTCAAGCTCGTCGACGTCAACGGCGAGCGCCACGTGAGCTACATCAAGAACAACGAGATCTACCGCTGCGGCTCCGACGACCCGCAGTGGCTCGGGCTCGCCACCGAGCACGGCGAGACCAAGCAGCTCATCGGTGAGACGAAGCACCACTACCGCAGCGCGGTGTGGAGCTCCGACGGCGCGAAGGTCGCCTACGAGCTGATGGGGTGCGTCACGGACAAGAAGCTCGGCCCCGGCCAGCTCGACGCGGTCAGCGGCGTCTACGTCCAGGACCTCGCCACGAAGAAGGCCGACCGGGTCGTCGACGGCCTGTCGTTCACCCACGCGCTCAGCGGCGTCGACGACGGCACCGCGGTCATCGGCTCGCCGGAACGGGGCTACCGCAAGGCATCCGGTGAGACCGCCGCCGTGCTGGACAGCCGCCAGGTCACCGCGATGGGCCGGATCAACCGCGCCGAGTTCATCCACCAGCTGTGGGACACCCGTGACGACTTCCACGGCGGTTCGTCGTGCGGGCCGACAGCGCGGTGATCGACCTCGTGACCTACCAGCTGCCCAACCAGTTCCCGGTCAACGTGTCCAGCCCGGCACCGCACGTCTCGAAGTGGGGCCGCTACATCACCGACGAGTTCAGCAACCGCGGCACCACGTTCAACCGCACGCAGAACGACTGGACGCGCACCGGCGCGTTCAAGGGCGCGCACGGCTGGATCACCGGCTACCACTGCAGCGGGACCCCGGCCCGCCCGTGCGCCTCATGGGAGGCCGAGCGCGACTTCCTCGCCCGCAACGGCGCGGCGGTGCAGCAGGGCATGTTCACCGCGGCGCAGGTCCGCGCGTTCCTCGACCAGGGCAAGTTCGTGATCATGAGCGGCCGCTGGGGCTCCACCGCCGGCCACCTCTCGGTCGTCATCGGCTACGCGGACGACGGCACGTTCTGGGTGCACGACACCTACGGCGCGGGCACGGACGGCAGCTGGGACGGCGCCCAGCAGAACTACACGTGGGGCTACATCGCACCCGCCCAGATGTGGGCCGCCTAGAACTCCCAGGTAGCAAGTACTTGACGTCAGCCGTCAAGTACTTGCTATCGTCTGTCAAGTGAGCACTCAGGAGGAGCTGGAGCTGCGGGCCGACCTGATCCGGCTGGTGACCAGCCGGCTGCTCGACCCGCTGGAGATCCTGCTGCCCACGGCCGACCTCGACGAGCTGCACGACCAGGTCCACGAGGACGCCAAGACGTGGGCGGAACAGCTGCTGGGCCCCAACGACGTCCAGGCGAAGTTCCTGGCGATCCGGCTGATCGCCGTGCTCCACCCCGGCGACACGCCGTTCGACCCGCCGGAAGACTGGTGGGCCACTCCTCTGGGCCGGGTCGCCGCGCGCAGGGCGGGCCACCCCAGCCGGCAGCACGTGTCGTTCGGGGTGGCCGGGGCGATGCTCGGGATCACCCGCCAAGGCGTGCACGACCTGGTGAACCGCGGCAAGCTGGAGCGCCACCCGGACGGCGGCGTGACGGTCGAGTCGATCCAGATCCGGCTCAGCCAGCGGAGGGACACGTGAGGACCGCGACGCACGGCGGCGAGCCGGGCTGTCCACCTGGACTGGCACCGGTCCGCGACCTGAAGGCCGCGGTCGTGGACGAGTTCACCGCCGGAACAACCGCTCCAGCGCCCTGCGTGCCCTGGCCGGCGCCGCGGCGTCCTTCTCCAGCTGCAGGAAGTGGTTGAGCGCCAGCATGATCCCGAGCAGCTCGTAGATCATCTGCTCGACGTCGGTGTCCGGCGGCAGGTCCCCGTCGGACACCGCGCGCCGGATGTGGATGCGCAGGTCGCGTCGCCACAACGCGTTCATGCCGGCCAGCGCGTCGCGGACCGGGCCGCTGCGGCCGTCGAACTCGGCCGTCGCCGCGGTGAAGAAGCAGCCGCCGGGCAGCACGTTGCGTTCCAGGTAGGACACCCACGCCTCGCAGACGTCCTTGAGCCGCCGCAGCCCGGACGGCAGCTGCTTGACGCGCCTGGGCACCTCGCGCAGGAACACCTCCGCCGCCGCGTCGACCACGGCCAGCTGCAGGGTCTCCTTGGTGCCGAAGTGGCCGAGCAGCCCGGCCTTGCTCATCCCCAGCTCGGTCGCGAGCCTGCCGATCGTCAGTCCCTCCAGCCCTTCCTGCGACGCGATCGCCAGGCTGTGGCCGAGGATGCGCTGCCGCGTCTCGCGGGTGTCGGCGGCGGATCGGCGCGGGCTCACGCCGTGATGATAGCCGCGGCCGACGTGATCACAGACCCTTTAGCTACCGACCGATCGGTTGCTATATTCCCCGGCGACCCGCCTGGCTGAAGGAGCAGACCTTGTCCGGATCCCGTGTTGTCGCGTTCGGCCATCACCAGCCCGAACGGGTGCTGAGCAACGCCGACCTGGAGCAGATGGTCGACACGAACGACGCGTGGATCCTGCAGCGCACCGGCATCGCCACGCGCCGGATCGCCGACGACGAGTCCGTGGCGGACATGGCGGCCGCCGCCGCGGCCAAGGCGCTCGCGGCGTCCGGCGTCCCGGCCGGTGAGATCGGCCAGGTGATCGTCGCCACGTGTTCCGCAATCGACCGCAGCCCGTCGACCGCCGCCCAGGTCGCCGCACGGCTCGGCATCCCCGCCGCCGTCGTGTTCGACCTCAACAACGCGTGCGCCGGCTTCTGCACCGCGCTCGCCACCGCCGACCACACGATCCGCGCCGGTGCCGCGAAGCACGCGCTGGTCATCGGCGCCGAGAAGATGTCCGACCTGGTCGACTGGACCGACCGCAGCTCGTGCATCCTGCTCGGCGACGGCGCCGGTGCCGCTGTGATCAGCGCCTCGGACGACGCGGCGGTCGGCCCGGTCGTCTGGGGGTCGGACCCCACCCGGAGCAACGCCGTGCGGCTCGTCGACGAGTGGCAGCCGAAGTTCGCCCAGGAGGGCCAGGCTGTGTTCCGCTGGGCAACGAGCGAACTGCCCGCTATCGCCGCGCAGGCCTGCGAGCGGGCCGGCATCGCCACCACCGACCTCGCCGCCGTCGTCACCCACCAGGCCAACCTGCGCATCATCGAGGCGCTGACCCGCAAGCTCAGCCTGCGGGATGATGTGGTGATCGCCAAGGACGTGGTCGTCTCCGGCAACACCTCGGCGGCATCCGTTCCGCTCGCTTTGTCCAAAATGGCGGAACGCGGCGAACTACCGTCCGGTGCACCGGTGTTGCTCTTCGCGTTCGGCGGCGGACTGTCCTGGGCGGGCCAGGTCGTCACCGCTCCCTGAGATCTGTCTTACCTACCTGGGTACTAGATCTCAGGTATGACGACATCCGCGCGGCGCTGTCGCTATTGTCCGTTCCCTAAGCCCCTTGCCGCTGAAGGGAAACCCGTCTCATGAAGCTGATGCTGCGGTCGGGCACCGACGTGCGCTCGCGACTGACCGAGTGGATGGGACGGCGCCTGCTCGCGCGCCTGAGCCGAACCGGTTTCGACCTCGAGTCGTCCTGGTTCGTGCCCTCGCGCGTGCTGGCCCCGCTGCGCCGCAACGGTTTGGACCCCGTGCCAGAGCTTGCGCGGATGCACGCGCACGGCCCGGTGACCAAGCTGCCACTGCCCGTGCCGGTCTGGCTCGTGACCGGCCACGAAGCCTCCAAGCAGGTGCTCGTCGACGTCGAGGCGTTCAGCAACGACTTCGGCCACCTCAAGGAGCTGGGCCTGTTCGCCGACGAGGCACCGGGCGGGCTGGGGTTCAGCGACCCGCCGGAGCACACCCGGCTGCGCAAGGTGCTGACGCCGGAGTTCACCATGCGCCGGCTGTCCCGGCTGGTGCCGCGGATCGAGGCGATCGTGAACGACCAGCTCGACCTCATGTCGATGAAGGACGGACCGGTCGACCTGGTCGAGGACTTCGCGCTGCCGGTGCCCGCGCTGACGATCTGCGAGCTGCTCGGCGTGCCGCTGAGCGAGCGCGAGGAGTTCCAGCGCCGCAGCGTGGCCCGCTTCGACCTGGCCGGCGCGGCCACCGCGTCGTTGTCGGCGGTGTCGGAGTCGATCGTCTACTTCCGCGAGCTGGTGCGGGCGCAGCGCTCCAACCCGAGCGACGGCCTGCTCGGCGAGCTGATCCGCAAGCACGGCGACGACCTCGACGACGACGAGCTCGCCGGACTCGCCGACGGCCTGCTCACCGGCGGCTTCGAGACCACGGCCAGCATGATCTCGCTCGGCACGCTCGCACTGCTGCGCGACCAGGCCCTGATGGCCCAGGTCCACGGCGACGACAAGGCGGTGAACTCGCTGGTCGACGAGCTGCTGCGGCACCACACGGTCGTACAGGTCGCGTTCCCGCGCGTCGCCCGCCGCGACGTCGACGTGGCCGGCACGCGGGTGCGCGCCGGTGACATCGTGGTGTGCTCGCTCTCCCAGGCGAACCGCGACACCGAGGTGTACTCCGACCCGAACCGCATCTGCCCGGAGCGCGCGGCCGGTCAGCACCTGGCGTTCGGCTACGGCGCCCACCGCTGCATCGGCGCGGAGCTCGCGAAGATGGAGCTGCGGATCGCCTACCCGGCGCTGGCGCGGCGGTTCCCGCAGATGCGGCTGGCGATCGAGCCGGGCGCGCTGTCGTTCCGCAAGCTCTCCATCGTCTACGGCCTGCAGTCGTTGCCGATCGACCTGGGCAGTCCGACGACGTCGGCGCACGAGCTGCTCAGCTGAGCCGCGGCGGGTCCACGCGGGCGTGCACGACCCTCGCGGTCTCCTGCCCGCGGCGCGGGCGGTCTCGTGTGCGAGGTCGCCCGCGGCTTCAGGCCGATGCCGCCGCTGAGTCCGCCGTCGAAGAGGCACTCGCCCGGAGATCGCCTTCGTCCTGGTGGCAGACTGCCTCCCGGGCCTCGCCTCCTCTCTCGTCCTGACCATCGAGAAGACCGCCCTGCTGCGCGACTCGGCTTGTGTGCCGACGTGCAGCATCAACCAGGTCCTGAGCTGCGGCTCCCCGCAGGCCGAGCTGTTCGGCTTCCCGACCCGCTGCCGGGCGTCGCGGGCTTCGCAGAGGGCGACGTCGGGCGTCGCCTTCGTGCACCGGCTGATGCACCAGAGTCTGGCGGTGATAGTCGGAGGTGCTGCGCCGATATCACAAGGGCTGTGCTGACGGTGTGGCGCTTGGGGGTTGCGGCAGCGGTGCTGGCTTCGTTCTGGGACTACTGGACCACGGTGTTGTAACGGAACATCGAGGTGCCCTCCGGCGATAGACACACGTCGTTGGAGATCGGCGGAGAGACATCTCGGTGAGAACGTCAGGTTTCAGGTGGGCGCTTGTCAGCGTGCTCGTGGGCGTGGGCTTCGTGGTGCTGTTCTACGCACTTGGGCTGGAAAACGCTGACAAGCTGTCCAGCGGCATCGGCGCTGCTTGCGGTGTTGTCGCGGTGCTCGTCAGCCTCAGTGAGAAGCGGCGGAACCGACCAGCCCGAGCCCGGCGACCAACCGCCACCGAACCTCTCGCAGAGGACGAACCGGCGGTTGACGACGAACCGGCGACCGAAGACGGAACGCACGTGCAAGCCCCCGGCACGAAACACACCTCGGGACTTCGCTCGTCCGCGAGCATGTTGCCCGTAGGCGCCGGGGCGTTCATCGCACTCGCAGGGATCATCGCGCTCCTCGCGTCGCTGATCGACAGCCAGGACGGCGGCGCGTCCTCCAAGTCCTGCGGCGGCGACACGAACGCCGTGACCCTGGCGATGTCGAATCGGCAGAACAGCCCGAAACTCGTCCGGAACGAGACGCTGGAGACGTTCCTGAAGCCCGCGCTCGACGTCCGGTTCCCCGGACCGATCAGCGCCGTGGTGCTCGACGGCTATCCGAAGCTGGTGGCAGAGCACCGCGCCAAGGCCGGTGACCCTGGCCTGCGCTACGGTCAGACCGGTCGCGAGTTCGCGCAGAAGGCGGCGGAGGTCCGCGCTGAACAGCCGGAGGCCGACGTCCTCGCGGCGCTGGACACGGCCGCGCGCGCCAACGGCTCCGGCTCCGGCCGCGGCGGTCTGGTCGTCCTGGTCGACTCCGGCCTGTCCACCACCGGGGCGGTGAGTTTCGACCAGAACACCACGATCGACGTCGAGATCCCCGAGTTGGTGCAAAGCCTCCGCGACAAGGGACACCTGCCCGACCTCACCGGCAAGGCGGTCGTGTTCGTCGGGATCGGCGAGGTCGCGCCGCCCCAGGAGAAGCTGCGACCGGCCCAGCGCCGGCATCTGACCGAGCTGTGGAAGGCCATCGCCACGGCGAGCGGTGCTTCCTGCGTCTTGGCGGTGGACCAGGTCAGCCTGGGCAACCCGCCCGACGGGCTGCCGAGGGTCCGCACGGTGCCGGTACCCGGCCCGCCACTGAGCTCCCCGAGCGAGGACAGCTTCGTGCTGGCGCTGGGCGGCGAGGCGACGTTCACACCGGACACCGCGACGCTGGTCGACAGCGAGGCCACCCGCCGCGCACTGCGTCAGGTCGTCGACGCGGCGCAGGCCGACCCGGCAAGCCGGATCACGGTCACGGGAACCACGTCCGGCAGCGGCCCCAAGGACACCCGGATCCAACTGTCGCGAGCTCGCGCGCGGACGATCGGCGACATCCTGGTCTCTTCGGGCATCGAGCGCGAGCGGTTGACGATCAACGGGGTCGGCAGCGACTTCCCCGAGTACGTGAACGACATCGACGCCAACGGGAACGTCATCCCCGGCCTGGCCCAGAAGAACAGGACCGTCAGGATCTCCATCACGCCCGGCTGACGACTGAGTGCCTGCGGCCGTCACGCAATCCGCACAGGCCGGTGTGGCGGCCCGGGAGCCCACCGAGCCGCCACACCGTTGGTGACGCACGAGGATGAGGTCGGCCCACCGGCGCGAGACGAGCGCACGCCGCGGGCGTCTGGTCCGCCACCTGGCCGCGCGGCGCGTCGGAGTCGCTCGTCGCGCTTGCCCTGTACCGGTGGGCCGACCTCAAGATCATGGCCTCGCGCGTCCTCCGCCCGAGCGCACCATCTCCGGCCTCGAGCGTGAATGCCTCCGCCGCTGCAATGGCGGGGACATCGACGACGAGACGGACGGGGGAACTGATGGTCCGCCGCGGGCGGCGACCGGTTCGGGAACCGGGATCTGGGTGGTGGGCAGAGGGGCCGGGGTTTCTTCAGCGGCTGGCTGGGTCCACACCGGACGGTTCGTGTCCACCGTGTTCTGCCGGAAGAGCTCCGGGGTCTCGGTGATGATCTTGCCGGGCTGTTCGAGGCCGACGATGCCGACGAGCTTGCCGTCGGCGATGAAGCCGGTCAGGCCGTTGACGTCGGTGGTGTCGGTGCCGAGGACGGGGAGGCCGGCGCCCTGCACGCGCATGCCGTACTGCTCGGTCCAGAACCGCGGGACCGGGGTGTACGGCTTGGCGTGCGAGCGGCCCACCAGCAGGTTCTCGGCTGCCGCGCGGCCTCCCTCGACCGCGTTGAGCCAGTGTTCGACGCGGCGGACCACGCCGTTGAAGCGCAGGTTCGGCCACCGGGCCACGTCGCCGCACGCGACGATGTTCTCGGCGCCGACCACGTGGTTGGTGGCGTCGCACAGGACGCCGTCCTCGATCACCAGGCCGGAGCCGCGCAGCCAGTCGACCGCCGGTGAGGCGCCGACGGCGAGGACGACGCACGAGGCGAAGAACACCTGACCGTCGCTCAGATGAATGCCGATGCCGCCGGGCTGGCGCACCCAGTGCTTGATGCCGACACCGGTCGCCAGGCGGACGCCGTGCTCGACGTGCGCCTCGGTGATCTTCTTGCCGATGTCGTCACCGACCACGCCGCCGAGCAGGGCGGGCGACCGGACGATCAGGGCGACGTCGCGGCCCATGTGACGGACCGAACAGGCGAGCTCGCAGCCGATGAACCCACCGCCGATGACGGCGACTAGGCCCTGCGACTGGCGGATGTTCTTGCGGATCGCGACCGCGTCGTCCAACGTCCGCAGCACGTGCACCCGCGGGTCGTGGCGCGGCGCCCCGCCCATCGCGCGGGCGTCGACGCCGGTGGCGATGATCATGCCGTCGTACTTGATCTCCTCACCGCCGGGCACCCAGACGGACTGCGTCTTCGGGTCCAGGTGCAGCGCCGGGGAGTTCAGCCGCCACTCGGCGTCGAGGTCTCCGGAGAACGACAGCAGCGAGTCGTCGGGGTGCCACTCACCGGTGATGATCTGCTTGGACAGGCACGGCCGGTGGTACGGGAGGTGCCTCTCGGCGGACAGGATGGTGATCTGCCCGTCGAAGCCCATCTCCCGCAGCCGTTCCGCGGAACGGACTCCTCCGAGTCCGCCGCCGACGACCACGATCCGTTCGCTCACTTCACTCGCTCCCTGATCTCGATCGCGCGCATCGGGCACGCGCGCTGTGCCGCCCTGGCCTGAGCGAAGTGCTCTTCCGGCGGGCGGCGGTTGTAGGTCAGGCGGTTGTCCTCGATCAGCTGGAAGACGTCCGGGGCCTCCGCCTGGCAGGTGCCGTAGCGGTGGCACTTCTCGTTGTTGACGCTGACGTCCATCGCGTCGCCCTCGCCGACGCCGGGCTCCTTGCCGCGTTCGGCTTCGAGCATGCCGATGCGCATCAGCATCTCCGGCGGCAGGAACCGCGCCAGGGCCAGCGTCGCGGTCGGGACGAGGACGGTGAGGCCGGCGAGCCAGAGAACGGACAGGTTGCCGTTCGCGATGGCGCCGAACCAGGAGTGCACCACGGTGATCGTCACCGCGATGTACGCCGTTTGGTGGAACCGCAACCACTTGCGGTAGAAGACTTTGTGCCGCATCGACGCCAGGACGGCGATCGCGATCATGACCTCGAGCCCGAGGATGCCGAGGGCGTGCCGGAACAGGCCGCCGTCGACGAAGGGCAGGACCAGCTTGATGTAGCTGAACGTTCCGTTCTGCAGCAACGTGAACGCAAAGGCGTGCACCGCACCGAACGCGATCGCGAGCGACGCGAGCACCATGTGCCCGTTCTTCAGTCCTTCACGACCGGTGAGCTTCTCGGCCCACCCCGTCGCGATGAGCACGCCCCAGGACAAGGTCGCGCACATGAAGACGTAAGCCAGCCTGGCGGAGATCTGGGCCATCTTCTTCAGGCCCGAGTCGAACTCGGACGCCTGGGCCACCAGGAGCGGGATCTGGCTGGACAACAACACTTCCTCCGAACGAGCTCCGTACGGTTGAACTCTCGCGGGAACCCGCCCGGTCCTGTCGTGCAGGAGTGGACACATCAGGGCCGGGCGGGTGGGAACAGGTCCGCGTTGGAGTGCCTCTGACCTTGGGACACCACCTCCGATTCCGTGTGCAGATCGGGGTCTTGCAGACTCACCGCACCGGTCGTCGCGGGCGGAGAACTCGGAGCAGGAGGACCGTCAGGACCACTCCCGCGGCGGTGACCGTGAGGATCACCCACATGTTCGGCCCCTCGTTCGAGGCCAGGGTCGCGTTGATGATGCCGCCGGCGGGCTGGGGCTCCGCGAACGACGCGTCGCCCGCGAGGCCGGTGCTCTCCAGCAACGTCATGTGCTTCATCACGACGTCGATGCCTGCCTGCGCGAACCCGCGGATCACGTCGTTGCGCGTTCCTGAGCGGACCTTCGCGATGAAGGGGAAGATCTGGCCGTGCGCGGCACGCAACCGGGCGACGAACGCTTGGTCGAACGCGTCACCTTCGAGCGCGTCGATCTCTTCCATCCACGACTGCTGCGTCGGGTTCGGCACGTCGGGCGTGGTCAGCCCGAACCCGGCGGCCGTCTTCTTCGTCAGCGCGTCCAGCATCATGTGGTCGAGCATGATCATCTTACCGATCTGCTTGACCCGCTCGTTCGACGCCTTGGTGGCCGTGAGCTCGCCCATGGGCATCTCCCACAGGCCTGCGAGGCGCACCCTGTTGAGCAGTTCGCGGTCGTTCGCGGTCAGCGGCCCTGACGGGGTGTCCATCACTCCCCCGGTGTCCGCGGGCTGCGCGGCAGCCGTGGCGGTCAGGCCGGAGAAGAGGAACAACATCGCAAAGACGGTGGCGAGGGCTCTGGTCATCGTCTTGTTGTCCTCGTTGTCCAAAGGAAGTCGATAGGGGGTCGATGAGTACAGGCGAGCAGTGGGCTCAGTAGCCGGGCGCTGCCGGTGGTGGCGCGGACTGCGGCGTCTGCGCCGCCCCCGAACCGGGGGGCGTGCTCGGCGTACTGCTGCTCTTGCTGTTGTTCTGCGCTTTCCCGCCGGTGATCTTGGCGCCGTTCGGGGCGGTGACCCACCACACGCCACCCTTGCCCTGGCCCTTCATGTCGCCGGCGACCTTGTCCTCGGCGAACGTGTACTGCGGCCAGCCCTGGATGGTGAGCTGCTTGGTGCCGTCGGGCCTGGTCAGGACGCCCATCGAGATCGGATCCACACCGGTCGCCATCGGCGTCTTGTCCGCGAGCACCGGCTTCCAGGCCTTCGCGCACTCGCCCTCGCAGTTCGACTTGGACGGCTTGGGGGCGTCCTTGTCGTAGCGGTACATGGGCAGGCCCTGTGCGTCGATCACGAACCACCCCATCTGCTCGGTGTTCGCGATGAAGTAGTTGTTGTGACCGCCCAGGTCAGCGGGTTTCGCCTGCAAGCCGCCCGTCGCGGCCCCTCCGGGAGGGGTCTGGGTGCTGCCACACGCGGTGAGGCTGACAGCCAGTGCCGCCAGAGCGGTGATGGCTTGACCACGTCGCATCGGCAGGTCCTTTCTCGGCTCGGGTACCGAGGAGTACGGACACGATCCGGCAACGGTTCACGAACTTCATGAGGAATATTTGCCTCTCGACTTGAGACGGTTGATAGGGCAAGGATGTCCCCCGTGGCGCGGCATAGACGTCAACGTGAGTTAGACGAACAATCACCAAGACCGGGGTCTCTCGAAGAAGAGTTGATCCGTCGGCTGTACGAGGAGTTCGGCAGCGCCCTGCTGGGACACTGCATGCGACTGACCGGCCATGATCGTCAATGGGCCGAGGACATCGTGCAGGAAACCCTGGTCAGGGCTTGGCGCAACGCCGAGAAACTCGAGCGTGACCCCGTGCTCTTGCGGTCGTGGTTGTTCACGGTGGCAAGGCGGTTGGTCATTGACGACAGACGTAAGAGAAGCGTCCGTCCGCAGGAGTTCGAACTGACCCCTTCGGACGAGTCGCCCTCTGGCGGTGAAGAGGATCGCACCCTCGCGGCGATCGTCGTCGCCGAGGCGATGAACGGTCTCTCCGAGGAGCACCGGGAGGCTATTCTCGAGACATACCTGCGGGACCGCACCGTCGGTGAGGCCGCGGCGGCACTGGGTGTGCCGCCGGGAACGGTCAAGTCGAGGGTGTACTACGCGCTGCGTGCGTTGCGGCGTGCGTTGCACGATCGGGGAGAGACGCAGATCACCTCGACGTCGCCGCCTACGTGCTCGGCATCCTCGATGCCGATGAGGTGGAGGCGTTCGAGAACCACCTGACCGAATGTCGGCGGTGCGCTCTTGACCTGCGCGACTTCGCGGTGGTGCCGGACCTCATCGACGAGGCCGACGCGGGCGGGATGCTGCGCGGAACAGCTCCGGAACGCCCGGACGGCAAGTCGGTGCGCGTGATGCTGGACGCGGTCGCCGCCAGGCGCAGGCGCAGGCGGTGGTTCGTCGCCCAGGGCGTCGCCGCTGCGGCCGCCGGTGTCATCGCCGTGACCGCCGTGGTCACGACGCTGGTGGTGGGTGGCAACGACAACGGCTCGAACCAGGCCGGCGGTACGCAGAACCCCAGCACGTCGACCTCCCAGACGAGGGTGGCGAACAACTCCACCGACTCGTCGATGCAGGTGCAGCAGCAGGACCCGAACAGCGGCGTCTTCACCAAGATCACCGCGTCCGACGAGCCCTGGGGCACGTCGATGGACATCGAGGTCAGCGGCATGTCCGGGCCCTCGAAGGGTTCGCTCGTCGCGGTCGGCGGCGCCGGTCGCGTCGCCCAGGTCACCTCCTGGTTCGCACCGGAACCCGTGGCGGGCGACAAGAAGACGATCCGCCTGCAGGCGAACGTGGCCATGCGCTGGCACGAGATCGCCTCGTTCCGGATCCACGACGAGAACGGCAAGACGCTGCTCGAGGTCGTCGCCTCCTGACACCTCGCGGCGCCCAGACCACCTGCCCCCACCGGATCCGTGAGATCCTGTGGGGGCAGTTGTCGTTTCTGTCGAGAGGCTGTCCACGTGGCGATTGGCCCGTCCGCGGTCGAACGTTGGCCCGAACTGTCCACACAGGAGCTGCGCGCGCAGGTCGCGAAGCTCGTCTCCGCCCGGTTGCCGGGTGATCACGCGGTGTGGCAGGCGGTCCGGCGGCACCCCGCACTGGTCGCGCGCATCCGCGGTGTCCTCTCCGGACTCGCGGCCTCCGCGGCCGGCAGCAAGGACGAGGCGATGCAGAAGGTCTGGATCTCCAAGGCCAGGCAGGCACTCGACGTCACCACGCCGGCTCCGGTGAGGACCGCGCGCAAGCCCGTGGCGAAGGAGGTTCCCGCGGCGGCGGAGGACGAGGCACCGGACCGGGTGCTCGACTTCGCGCAGCCGGAACCGCAGAAGCAACCACCCAAGGTCATCCCGACGATGCTGTTCCAGGAGCCGAGTTAGCGATGATCGTCTTCGGAGCGTTCGTCTCCCTGTCCGGCCTGCTGATCCTCCTGCTGCGCGACGCGCCGCTCGGTGGCCTCAGCCCGACCCCCGTCGGCTGGGTGATGATCGCCCTGGGCCTCGTGGCCGCGGCGGTGGGCGTGGTGCGCTACCGCCGCAAACGCGCCAGGGGTGTGCCGGGGCCGATCGGCAACCCGATCACCCGCGCCAAGGCCCTCCCGCGGTTGTGGAAGGCGTGGCGCAGCGGCAAGTACCCGCAGCTGCCCCGCAACCAGCTCGCCATGTGGGCGGTGGCGCTGGTGTACCTGGTGTCGCCGATCGACATCGTGCCGGAGCTGCTGCCGGTGATCGGTGTCACCGACGACGCGGGTGTGCTGGTGTGGCTGCTCAGCAGCCTGTCGGTGGCATCAGGCACGTTCCTGCGCTGGGAGAAGGACCATCGCGACCCTGCGCGCGGGATCGAGGCCCCGTGAGGCCTCCTCGCGCATGATCCCGGCGAGGCCCGGTGAGGGGTCGGTGACCTCGCGGAACCCGAGGCGCTCGTAGTAGGGGGCGTTCCAGGGCACGTCCCGGAACGTGGTCAACGTCACGCTGCCGCCGGCCGGCGTCACGTGCTCGATCAGCGCCGCGCCGATTCCCTGCCGCGCGCACGACGGGTGCACGCTGACCTGGTGGACGTGCGTCACACCGTCCACGGCACCGACCGCGATGAACGCGACGGGCACCCCCTGGGCACCCACCGCGACCCAGACCTCGTGCTCTGCCAGCGCTTCCAGCGTCATCGGGGCGTCGTCGGCGATCTCGGGCATGCCCACGTCCCGGAACGGTTCGCCGGAGGCGACTTCGATCTCCTGGAGGTACGGCAGTTCGGCTGGTTGGGCGAGGCGGATCAACACGCCAGCCATCCTGGTAGGTCGGACACCGACCTCGCAGCCGAATGACGTTAAAGTCCGACGCGATGCGAACCAAGACCGTGCGCGTCCTCCTGGTCGAGGACGACGATGGCGACGCGCTGCTCGTCGAGGCACTCCTCGACGAGGCGAACGCGCCTTTCATCATCACGCGTGCCCGCACGCTGGCGGAAGCGGAGACCCTGCTCGCCGACGCGGAGTGCGTGCTGCTCGACCTCGGCCTGCCCGACTCGCAGGGCTCGGACGGCCTGCACCGGCTGCTGAAGAAACCGGGCGCCCCCGCGATCCTGGTGCTCACCGGTCTGGACGACGAACGCGAGGGCATCGACGCGGTCGCCGCGGGTGCCGAGGACTACCTCGTCAAGGGCCAGGTCGACGGCGAGCTGCTGCTGCGCGGTGTGCGGTACGCGGTCGAGCGGCGCAGGGCCGACGACGCCCAGCGCAAGCTGCGCGAGGCCACCCTGGTCGCCCAGGAGCGGTCCCGGCTGGAACGCGGCCTGCTCCCTCCCCCGCTGCTCAAGGGCTCCGACCTGGACCTGGAGGTCCGCTACCAGCCCGGTGGCCAGCGGATGCTGCTCGGCGGCGACTTCTACGACGCGGTCGGCCTGCCGGACGGCACGGTGCACGCGATCATCGGCGACGTCTGCGGCCACGGGCCCGACGAGGCCGCGCTGGGCGTCTGCCTGCGGATCGCGTGGCGTGCGCTGGTGCTGGCCGGCGCGCCGCCGGAGAAGGTGCTGCGCACGCTCGACCAGGTCCTGGTCGCGGAACGGCACGGCGAGGGCATCTTCACCACGGCGTGCATGGTGACCGTGGCACCGGACCGGCGGTCCGCCCGCTACTTCCTGGCCGGGCACCCCGAGCCGTTGCTGGTCGTGGGCGAGCAGATCGTGGACCTGCCGCAGTCGAAGATCGGGGTGCCGCTCGGCGTGCTGCCCGACTACGCGTGGACCGGCGTGGACGTGCCGCTCCAGCCCGGCTGGTCGCTCGTCTGCTACACCGACGGGCTGATCGAGGGCCGGGTGCCCGACGACACCGACCGGCTCGGCGTCGAGCGCTTGTGCGAGATCGTGCAGGACCAGCTGCAGCACGACACCACGGGGTGGCTCGATCCGGTGATCGCGGAGGTTACGCGGCTCAACGGCGGGGAACTGGACGACGACATGGCCGTGCTGTTGCTGAAGGACCCCAGGTGAAACTGTCCGACCGGGTGCCGGCCAGCAGGATGCTGGTCATCATCGTCACGGTCCTGCTGGTGATGACCGCTGTCGCGATCTCCTCGACGGTGATCGCCCTCGACTCGCTCGGTTCCGCCCGCGAGCGTGCCGTCGGCGCGATCGAGCCGGCCGCCCGCGAGGCGAAGGACCTCAACCGATCACTGCTGGACCAGGAGACCGGCCTGCGCGGCTACGTGCTGACCGGTGAGCTGTCGTTCCTCACGCCGTACAGCGACGGCCAGAGCGCCGAGCGCAGGGCCGCGGACGCCGTGCGCGGGCACGTCGGCGACCTGAACGGCCGGGTGGGGCGCATCGAGTCGCTGGCGCGGCAGTGGCGGGAGGAGTACGCCGAGCTCACGATCGCGAACATCCGCCACTCCGGCCCGGCGCTGGCTCCCCCGCAGGACACCGACCGCGGCAGGGTGATCTTCGACCAGCTGCGCGCCGAGGTGGCCGGGCTGCAGACCGACATCGGTGAGCTCAGCCAGGCCGCCCGCGACGAGCTCGACCGCGCGGCGAGCCTGGTGTTGTGGCTGGTCATCGGCATGGGCGTGCTGCTGGTCGCGGTGATCGGCGGCCTGTCGGCACTGCTGCACCGCCTGCTGATCGGCCCGCTCGCGAGCCTCGCCGAGCAGGTCAGGCAGGTCGCGTCCGGCGACTTCCACCACGAGATCGACGTGCACGGCCCGCTCGAGACGGTGATGCTCGGCGACGACGTCAACACCATGCGCCACCGGATCGTGCAGGAGCTCGCCACCCTCGACGCGGCCAAGACCGAGCTGCAGCGCTCGAACTCCGAGCTGGAGCAGTTCGCCTACGTGGCCTCGCACGACCTGCAGGAACCGCTGCGCAAGGTGGCGTCGTTCTGCCAGCTGCTGCAACGCCGCTACGGCGGCCAGCTCGACGAGCGCGCCGACCAGTACATCGGTTTCGCGGTCGACGGCGCCAAGCGGATGCAGGGCCTGATCAACGACCTGCTGGCGTTCTCCAGGGTCGGCCGGATCACCCGCGAACGCACGGCCGTCGATCTCAACCAGACCGTGAACCACCTGGTGGACAGCTTCTCCGAGCGCATCGAGGAGACGCACGCGACCCTCGTGGTCGGCGACCTGCCCTCCGTGCGCGGCGAGCCGAGCCTGCTCAGCGCCGTGTTCCAGAACCTGATCAGCAACGCGCTGAAGTTCAAGGGCCAGGACGCGCCGATCGTCAACATCGAGGCGGAGCGCGACGGCGACATGTGGAAGTTCTCGGTGCACGACAACGGCATCGGGATCGAGCCGGAGTACGCTGACCGGATCTTCGTCATCTTCCAGCGCCTGCACCCGAAGGACGCGTATCCGGGTACGGGCATCGGGCTGGCGATGTGCCGGAAGATCGTCGAATACCACGGCGGCACGATCTGGCTGAAGACCGATGTGGACTCCGGTACGCGGTTCGAGTTCACGCTGCCCGCCGACGACCAGCCTGAGGAAGCAAACGCATGAACGAGGCACCGCTGTCCGTGATCGACGTCCTGCTGGTCGAGGACGACCCCGGCGACGCGCTGATGACGCAGGAGGCGTTCGAACACCACAAGATCCGCAACCAGCTGCACGTGGTGAAGGACGGCGTGGAGGCGCTGGAGTTCCTGCGCCGCGAGGGCAAGTACGCGGACGCGCCCCGGCCGGGCCTGATCCTGCTGGACCTCAACCTGCCCCGCAAGGACGGCCGTGAGGTGCTGGCCGAGGTCAAGGCGGACGCCGAGCTGCGGTCCATCCCGGTCGTGGTGCTGACGACGTCGGAGGCGGAGGAGGACGTCCTGCGCAGCTACAGCCTGTACGCCAACGCCTACGTGACGAAGCCGGTGGACTTCGACCGGTTCATCGAGGTGGTGCGGCAGATCGACGACTTCTTCGTCACCGTGGTGAAGCTGCCGCGCTGATCACGGCCGCGCTGAAGTCCAGGCACGAGCGGCAGATCCGGGCCTCGGCACCTTCGTGCACCGCCTTGGTCTCACCGCAGAACGAGCACGTGCCCTCCCCCGCCACCTCCGCCGCGGCGACGCAGCCGTCGCAGATCAGCGCGGCGGGCCCCGCCATCAGCTCGGCCACGTGGTCGGCCCCGCGCCCACAGAACCAGCACCGCTCCACGCGCTTGGACTGCTCGACGATCTGGTGGACGCGCTGGTGGCTCATCTTCAGCGCCTCGGCGATCTCCCGCATGGAGCCACCGGCGCGGTGCAGCCGCAGCACGGTGTGGTGGTACACCGCCTTGGCGATGTCGGCCTGGGACTGGGCCGCGGCCGCGCCGGCGCCGGCCTTGCGGGCGGCGGTGAGCAGCTCCTCGTCCAGGGTCACGCTGTCTAGCGTAGCTAGACGCGTCTAGTGCGTCTAGACGGTGTCCTGCGGGCCCGAGCAGCTGTCGCGGACCCACAGGGCACCGTCCAGACGGTCAGTCGACGCTCAGCACGATCAACGGGTCGTCGTCAGCCTGCACGACCCACTGCTGCTCCTCGCGCGGTTCCGGGATCACGGGCGCCCATAAGCCGTCGCCGCCGGGCCTGATTGTGTCCTTGGGCAGAGTCATACCTTGCGGCTACCCGCCTGCTCGGAACGTATGCCCGTCAGCATGGTCGTAATCGCGTCCATGACCCGCGAAGTCGCCTCGTCGAGCACGGCAGCGGTCAGTTCGCGGTCGTAGAGGTCGGACAGGTCCACCGGCGCACCCGCCACCACCTCGACCCTCTTGCGCGGCCACAACCGGGGCAGCACAGTGCCCCTGGGCAGCAGGTCCTGGGTGCCCCACTCGGCGACCGGGACCACCGGGACGCGGCTTTCCAGGGCCATCCGCGCGACGCCGGACTTGCCCTTCATCGGCCAGTTCCCGGGGTCGTCGGTGAAGGTGCCCTCGGGGAACACCATCACGCACTCCCCCGCCCGCAGGGCCTCCACGGCGGGCTTCAGCGCGTCCGCCGCCTTGACCGTGCCGCGTTCGACCGGGATGTGGCCGCCGGAGCGCATGACCCGGCCGAACACCGGCATGCGCCACAGCGAGGCCTTCGCGAGGATGCGCGGCACGCGGTTCGACATCAGCGCGAACACGACGGCGGCGACCGTGTCCGAGTTGGACAGGTGGTTGAACGCGAGGATCACGCCACCGGTGCCGGGCACGTGCTGGCGGCCGCGCACGCGCAGGCGGACGAACACCACGACGACCGGCCAGAGGACGTCGATGGCCAGGGAGAACCAGAAACCTCTGCCTCGTCGTGGCATCTTCCACGTCCAGGCGGCGAGCTCGAGCGGGGTCACGCCTGGTATTCCAACACGCGGACCCGGGACTGGTCCCGGGTTCAGCTGAACACAGGAAATCTGGGCTTCCCGAAGATGTCGACATCCTGAGAACGATCCCACCATCACCAATCAAACACGCTTGATCGCGGTTCTTCGTTATTCCGAGATGGCAGACTTCGTCCTCCTCCGAATCCTACCGCTCAGTTAATGTTAAATACTAATTCGTCTGGAATAGACCGAGCCATCCTCATGTTGCATTGCTACAGAAAGTAGTGCCTGAATACACTGATGGCTGACTGCTTCGCAGCCGCAGTCGCCTTAACGTGGCTTTTCGTTCGCTGGAACGGATGCGCACGAATTCGAATGGAAGTGGGCTAATGGGTAAAATCGGAATCGCTGTCACTGCGCTCGCACTGGGCGCTGGCCTGACTGTGTCCGGCGGTGTGGCGACGGCTGCCAGTTCCGTCGAGGCGAGCAAGGGCGGTGTGGGCATTCAGTGCACGCGCCAGTACGTGCTGACGAGGAACGCCGACCTCCGCAGCAGCCCCGGCGGGGCGGTGATCGCGTACGGCATCACCGGCGACAAGTTCAACGTTCCCAGCGCCTCGGGGACCTGGTACCCGGGCAACCTCTACGACCAGTACAACACGCACTTGGGGTACGGCTACCTCCTGGCCTCCTCGCTCGCTTACACCGGCGTCTGCTTCTGATTGCACCAATTGGGGAGGTCGGATAATTCCGGCCCAATGGAGCGCGGCTGCGAGTCGCAACGAGACGCAAGAACAACTGAGTAGGGCTGTCAGCCTCTGACTGACAGCCCTACTCAGGTGTCAGAGCAGGTATTCGAACACGCCCGCGGTCTCCGTCCGGGTCAGTTCGCCACGTTCGACCAGGACGTCGAGGTGCGCGGCCGTCTCCCCGATCGCGAGCACCTGGTTGAACATGTCCAGGTCGTCGAACCGGCGCTGGCGGCGGGTCCAGCCGATCTTGCGGGCCGTCTCGAACGCGGTGCCGGCGACGGCCTTGCCGATCTCGTCGAGGCGCTGCTCGTGGAAGTGCAGCAGCTCGTCGACGCGGGCGTGTGAGCTGTCGGTCACCGGGCCGTGTGCAGGCAACAGCTTGAGGTCCGGCAACGCGCGCGTGAGCCTCAACGACGTCATGTAGTCGCCCAGCGGCAGTTCGGGGCGCAACGGCTCGAAGCCGATCGACGGCGTGATGTGCGGCAGCACGTGGTCACCGGAGAACAGGACCTTGGCGGTGTGGTCGACGAACACGACGTGGCCGCGGGTGTGTCCTGGTGTCGGGACAACCTCCAGCCTGCGGTGCTCCAGGTCGAGGGTCGACGCGGTGAGCCACTCGTCGGGTTCCTCGTAGTCGCGCAGGGCCTCGCCGCGGTCGACGTGGTGCATGATCTTGACCCACGTCTCCGCCAGCTCGGCGGCGCCCCACCGGCGCAGGTCGGTGACGTGCTGGTCGTCCTGGCCGTGCAGCATGTGCAGCAACGACGGCTGCTCGCCGAGGCCCAGGCCGATCTTGCTGCCGAACACGCGCCGCAGCGACACGGCCATGGTGAAGTGGTCGCGGTGCACGTGGGTGACGAGGAACCGGCGGATGTCCTCGAAGCCCTTGCCCAGGGTGCCGAGCGCGGCCTCCAGCTGGTCGCGGGCCTCGTCCAGGGCCCAGCCGGAGTCGACCATCACGAGGCCGTCGCCGTCCTCGATCGCGTAGACGTTGACCGCGCGCAGCCCGTCGTTCGGCAGCGGCAGCGGGATGCGGTGCACACCTGGTGCCACCTCGAACGCGCCCGGCTCACTCCACACGCCCGCTCACCTCGTTGTTTAGCGCCTGCAACTATCTACCGGACGGTAACACGGTATTCGGGGTGTTTGTCGATGTACTTCGCCACGAACGGGCACAGCGGGGAAACCTTTACCCCACGGGACTGAACATCGTCCAGTGCGAACTTGGCGAGCTGCCCTCCGAGCCCCTGCCCGGCGTAGGCGTCGTCGACCTCGGTGTGCACGAGGGCGAGGACACCGCCGACGGTCCGGTACTCCAGGAAGCCGGCGAGCTCGCCGTCGACGTGGACCTCGTAGCGGCTCTCGGCCTCGTTGTGGGTGACCATGCCGACCATCTAACCCCGCGCGCTGGAAAAATGACGGCCATGGACGTCTACCTGCTGATCCTGGGTGACCACCTGCCCAACCCGTGCACGGGCGAGGAGGTGTCCCAGGCCGACCGGCTGCGGGCGATGGTCGAGCAGGCCGTGGTGGCCGAGGAGGCGGGGTTCGCGGGCGTCGCGATCGGCGAGCACCACTTCACCCGCTACATCGTCTCCGCGCCCGAGCTGCTGCTCGCCTCCGTGGCGGCGCGGACGTCCAGGCTGCGGCTGTCCACCGGCGTCACGCTGCTCGCCCACCGCGACCCGGTGCTGGTGGCGGAGGCGCTCGCCACGCTCGACGTGCTGTCGAGCGGCCGCGCGGAGCTGATCGTGGCACGCGGGGTGGACCAGCAGACCGACGCGGCGTTCGGCGTGCAGCCGGGCGAGCTGCGGGCGAGGTTCGAGGAGCACCTGCGGTTGCTGCTCAAGCTGCTGGAGGAGCCGGAGGTGAGCTGGGACGGGCGGTTCCGCGGCCAGCTGACCGACGTGACGACCACGCCGCGCCCCGTGCAGAAGCCGCGGCCGACGGTGTGGATCGGGTCGGGCTCCGCGGTGTCGGCGGACCTCGGCGCCGAGCTGGAGATGCCGCTGATGCTGCCGTCCACGTTGCGCGACCCGTCGATCTACCGCGAGGTGGTGCAGCGCTACCGCGAACGCTTCCCGTCGGGCCGGGTGGGCGTGCCGAGCCACGTGTTCGTGGCGGAGTCGGACGCGCGCGAACGCTGGCGGCCGCACCTGGCGGAGTACGCGCGGTTCGCGGACCCGTGGCGCGGGGACGGCGACATCGACGTCGACGAGATCATGGAGGGCGCTGCGGTCTGCGGGACGCCGGACGAGGTGGCGGCGCGGCTGAACTCGTTGGCGCGGACGCTGTCCATCGACACGCACCTGGTGATGGTGGACATCGGGGGCATGCCGCACGAGTCGGTCATCGAGACGATCCGGCTGTTCGGCGCCGAGGTGCTGCCGAAACTTGTTTGATGGCTGACGGCCACGGCATTAACACCAACGCTGCGTTGGCTTAACACGGGTCGGCCAGCATTGAACGCGTGGGCATCACGGTCATCGGCATCACGCATCCAGGACAGGTCGGGGCACTCCCCGACGGCACGAACGTGCTGGTGCTGGCCGATGACGGCACGTACGCCGACGAGTTCCTCGACACCGACTTCGGCGCGCACCAGTTCGTGGTGCGGGCTTTCGGCCGTGGGTCGGCGTTCTTCGGGGTGGTGGACAAGGCACGTGAGCTGGGTGCGGAGCGGATCCTCTTCGGTGGCGCGAACGACTCCGCCGCCGCGTTCGCCACCGGGGAGGATCCCGTGCTCGTGCTGGGCGTGCGCCCGCCGGGCGGCCCGATCGCGCTGAACGCCGCGTTCGCGCAGTGGCTGGACCGCTGGCCCCGCCCCGCGAACGCCTACCACGGCGACGTGGACCACTGGCTCGCCGCGAACGCGTTGCGCGAGGGCCTCCGGGTGGAATTGGTTTCGTGGCGGATGGACCCGACCGTCCCGATGCGACGGAAGTTGACCGCGTAGTCATCCGAAGGCTGAAGACGCTGCGCCACCGGTGAAATACGCTTCTCCCGCGGCCACGCGAAGACGCGCACGCACCGCAGCTGAGAGGTTTCTCAGCGTGCCCGTGTTGGGGTACGGGCAGACCGGTTTCAGGGTTGGTCTCAGGGGAAGACCTGACCTCCGGTGCGGCCGCGTCACCGAAGATGGTGCGCAAGATTCCCACAGGAGGGGCAGACAGGTGAGCGCGTCCGATGGAGTCGCGGCGAGAGCCGTCGACGTGTGGAAGGAATACGGGTCCGGCGACGCCGCCGTGACCGCGCTCGCGGGGGTGAGCGTCGAGTTGGAGCGGTCGCGGTTCACCGCGATCATGGGTCCGTCGGGGTCGGGCAAGTCGACGCTGATGCACTGCCTCGCGGGGCTGGACGACGTCACGCGTGGCGAGGTGTGGGTCGGTGACACGAAGGTCACCGGGTTGCGGGACAAGGGGCTCACCGAGCTTCGGCGCGACAAGGTGGGGTTCATCTTCCAGCAGTTCAACCTGCTGCCGACGCTGACGGCGGAGGAGAACATCACGCTGCCGCTCGCGATCGGCGGCAAGAAGGTCGACCAGGCGTGGTTCGACGTCGTCGTGGACACGGTCGGTCTGCGCGACCGGCTGTCGCACCGGCCGACGCAGCTCTCGGGTGGTCAGCAGCAGCGAGTGGCGTGTGCGCGGGCACTGGTGTCCCGGCCGGACGTCGTGTTCGCGGACGAGCCGACCGGCAACCTGGACTCGCAGTCCGGTGCCGAGGTGCTCGGGTTCCTGCAGCGGTCCGCGCGCGAGTTCGGTCAGACGATCGTGATGGTCACGCACGACCCGAACGCCGCGTCGTACGCCGACCGCGTCATCTTCCTCAAGGACGGCCACATCGTCCGCGAGCTGCTGTCGCCGTCGGCCGACGAGGTCCTGGAGACCATGAAGCACCTCGACTCCGTCCAGGTTGCCGGGTCCCAGGTGGTCCAGCACAGCGGCAGCAGCCGTGTTTAAGGCGACGATCAAGAGCTTGCTGTCGCGCAAGCTCCGGTTGGTGCTGTCCGCGCTCGCGGTGGTGCTGGGCGTGATGTTCGTGTCCGGTTCGTTCGTCCTGACCGACACGCTGCAGAGGTCGTTCACCGACCTGTTCTCGTCGGCGTTCGCCAATGTGGACGTCTCGGTGGCTCCGAAGCAGGAGAAGGGCAAGGAGCCGCAACCCCTGACGCCGCAGGCGATCGCCGACGTGAAGGCGGTGCCGGGCGTGGCGTCGGCCTTCGGTGAGGTGCAGGGCTCCGCCCGGCCGATCGGCAAGAACGGCAAGGTGATCACCACCTCCGGCGCGCCGCGGTTCGGCACCAACTGGACGGGCAACGGCCAGGAGACGATCCGCGAGGGCAAGGCACCCGCCGCGGACAACGAGGTCGTCGTCAACGCCTACCTCGCGTCGACCGGCGGTTTCAGGGTGGGCGACGACATCGCGCTGCTCACCCTGGAGCCGAAGAAGACCTTCAAGGTCACCGGTATCTACGGGTACGCGGGCGGGCGCGACTCGCTCGGCGGTGAGCTGTCGGTGGCGTTCACCGAACCCGTGGCGCAGCAGCTGTTGCTGGGCAAGAAGGACGTGTTCTCGTCGGTCACCGTGACCGCGGCCCAGGGCACGTCCGACGACGCCCTGCGCGACGCCGTCGCGGCGAAGCTAGGTTCCGGCTACGAGGTGAAGACCGGTGCCGTGCTCGCGAAGGAGCAGTCGGACCAGATCAACGAGGGGCTGAAGTTCTTCAACTACGTGCTGCTCGGGTTCGCCGGCATCGCGTTGTTCGTCGGCATCTTCATCATCCTCAACACGTTCTCCATCATCGTCGCCCAGCGCACGCGGGAGCTCGCGCTGCTGCGGTCGATGGGTGCCTCCCGCGGGCAGGTCATCGGCTCGGTGGTGCTGGAGGCGTTGGTGATCGGCCTGATCGCGTCGATCGTCGGCCTCGGGGCAGGGGTCGGCATCGGTGCGCTGCTGGCGAAGATCTTCAGCTCGGTGGGCGGCACCAACCTGCAGCTGGCGGGCATCGGGGTGCCCATGTCGGCGATCATCTCGTCGTTCGCGGTCGGCATGGTCGTCACCGTGGTCGCGGCCGTGATGCCGGCGCTGCGGGCGTCGCGGATCGCGCCGGTCGCGGCGATGCGCGAGGCGGCCACGCCGGACCGGCCGCTCACGAAGATCACGATCACCGGTGCGCTGGTGGCCGCGGCGGGTGGCACGGCGCTGGCGTTCGGGTTCCGGCAGGCGTCGCTGCCGCTGATCTTCGGCGGCATCCTGGTGGCGTTCGTCGGTGTCGCGCTGCTGACCCCGATCCTGTCCAAGCCGATGGTGTCGCTGATCGGCCGGTTGCTGTCGTGGTCGATGCCGGGCCTGCTGGGCCGGCGCAACTCCGCCCGCAACCCGCGCCGCACCGCCATCACGGCGGCGGCGCTGATGGTCGGCATCTCGCTGATCACCGGCGTGAGCGTGGTGCTGACGTCGGCGACCAAGTCGATCGAGAAGCTGGCCTCCGGTCAGCTGCAGACCGACCTGATCATCTCCGGCGAGGGCCAGATGGATGGCCAGCCGGCGACGTTCCAGCGCGACGTGCTGACCAAGATCGAGCAGACCGACGGCGTGCGGTCGGCGGTCGGCTGGTCGCAGGACGGCGTGCTGCAGGGTGAGGACCAGCTGTTCGCGGTCGGCGTCAACGACGTGCCGGGGCTCGCGACGATGTTCGCGTTGAAGCCGAAGGCCGGTGAGATCACCGCGCTGAAGGACGACCAGCTCGCGCTGCCGGAGGAGATGGCGGCCGAGAAGGGCTGGACGGTCGGCAGCAAGGTGTCGCTGCAGCTGGCCAAGGCCGCGGAGCCGCAGACGTTCACGGTCGGCTTCATCTGGGTCAGGTCGCAGGTGCTGCAGGGTGCGCTCGTGCTGCCGGAGTCGGCGGGCCGCAACTTCCGGTCCGACCAGATCGCCCAGGCGTTCGTGCAGGTGAAGCCGGGGACGAACGTGGCCGATGTGCAGAAGCGCGTCGAACCGTTGCTCGCGGACAACCCGGAGATCACCGTGCAGGACCGCAGCGGGTTCGTGAAGCAGACGACCTCGCAGTTCGACACGGTCCTGCTGATGATCCAGATCCTGCTGGCGCTGGCGATCCTGATCGCCGTGCTGGGCGTCATCAACACCCTGGCGCTCTCGGTGATCGAACGGACCCGTGAGCTGGGCCTGCTGCGCGCCATCGGCATGCGGCGCTCGCAGGTGATGCGCATGATCACCGTCGAGTCGGTGGTGATCTCGGTGTTCGGCGCGGTGCTGGGCCTCGCGGTCGGCGTCGCACTGGGCGTGGCGACCGTGCAGGCGCTCAAGGACCAGGGCATCGGGGAGCTCGGCTTCCCGTGGCTGACCATGGTGCAGTACCTGGTGGTGGCCGCGTTCGTGGGCGTGGTCGCGGCGATCCTGCCGGCGATCAGGGCGGCCCGGCTGAACGTGCTGGACGCGATCGCCTACGAGTGACCTGGTCAGGCCTGGTCTGAGGGAAACTGGACCAGGCTCACCAACCGGGGCCGCCGACCGTCACCACGACGGTTGGCGGCCCTTTTCGCGAACACCGCCCGCAACTCCTCCAACATCTCGGCGGCCTCGTCGTCGTCGAGCCACAGCACGCCCTGGCGGTAGGCGACCGCGTCGTCGTAGGGCATCGCGCCCGGCCGGTCGAGGTAGGCGTTGAACTCGGCCAGCAACGCGGCCATCGCGGTGGCGAACCCGGCCCGGTGGTCCTGCAGCGACATCGTCGCGCCCATCTCGGGCGTGATCGTGACCCGGTCCTGGCGCAGCCGGTAGTGCCGTTCGACGGCGCCGCGCACCCGCTTCTCGGCCACGACCTCCAGCACTCCTGCCTCCAGCAGCAACGCCACGTGCCGGTAGACCGACGTCTTGGGCACGTCGCTGAGGCGCTCGCAGATCTCCGCGGTCGTGCGCACGCTCTCGCCGGAGAGGGCGAAGACGACCCGCAGCCGAACGGGGTGCAGCAGGAGTTCCAGCATGTCCACAACGGAACTATCCCACATCCGGTAACGTTCCCAATATTGGGAACAATCGGAGGGGGAGGCTCGTGCGCACGACGCCGTTGGACGACCTGAGCTGGCTGGACGAGGCGATCGGCGACGCCAGAGTGGTGGCGCTCGGCGAGAGCGCGCACTACAACCGCGAGACCTACCTGTTGCGCCACAGGGTGTTCCAGCATCTCGTGGAACGTCACGGGTTCACCGCCTACGCGATGGAAACGGGCTTCACCGAGGCCCGGACGGTCCTCACCGACGACGTGTCACACGCGCTCGCCAACGGCCTGACGTCGTTCACCGGCATCTGGACCGAGATGCGCGCGCACCTGGAGTGGCAGCGCACGACCGACGCGCGGTTCTACGGCATCGACCTCGGCGGCGCCAACGCCTCATTGGTGCCCGGTCTCGCCGCCCTGCCCGGGGTGCCGGACGACCTGCGGGAGACGGCCGCGTTCGGGGCGGAGTCGGCCTACTCGGCGCCTGCCGCGTTCGGCCGGTACGCGGCACTCCCCCAAGCCACGCGGGACGCCTTGACCGCGGGCATCGCGGAGCTGCGCGCCCGGCTGGCCGCCGACCCCGCGGACCCGGCGGTGGTGCGCTCGGCACATCTCGTGGCCGCGCTCGACCTGGTCATCAGGGCGATGGCCCGCGGCGACCAGCGGGAGGCGATGACGGTCAGGGACGCGGCGATGGCCGACACGGTGTCGTGGATCCTCGAACGCGAGGAACGGGTCCTGCTCGTCGCGCACAACGGGCACCTGCAGCGCTGGCCGGGGGTCATGCCGGGGATGGAGGCCATGGTGCCGCTGGGCCTGCACCTGGCCGACCGGCTCGGCGACGACTACCTGGTGATCGGCGCGACCAACGGCACCGGGCAGACACTGCACCACGGGCCGGAGTTCTTCGCGGGCCGGTTCTTCGCCGACCTGCCGGCACCCGAGCCGGGCAGCTTGGACGCGTTCATGGGACAGCACGGCGATGAACCGTTCGCAGTCGACCTGCGCCGCCTGTCCTCGGCCGACGCCGCCGACGTGCGCGCCGCGTCCCGGCAGCGCTTCGGGCCGTTCTACGCGGAGCTCGACGCGACCGTGGCCTACGACCTGGTCGTGCACCTCCCCCACGTCTCCGCGGCCACGTTCGACACCGGTGCCCTGGACGCCTCGCCGGAGGAGGTCAGGAACGTCCTGCGCGCGATCGCCTACGGGTGATGCTGTTCTCGTGTCTGCAAGTACTACCGACTTCGAGTCGGTAGTACTTGCAGACGCCCCAACCCACGGGGCCCGGTGGCCGGCTCGGGGAGCCGGCCACCGGGGCATCGTGCGTGCCGCGGAACGGATCAGGCGTGCGGGCAGGTGTCGCGGTAGGCCGAGATGGCCGTGTTCGGCGCCGGAGCCGGGCAGAGGAACTGGTCGTAGCGGACGTCGTTGTCGACGAACCGCTTGAGCCACGACAGCGTGAACTTGCGGACGGTCACGTTGTCACTGCGCGGGTCCGAGTGGTCGCCGCCCCGCAGCTCCAGGAACGCCTTGTCCGGCGCCGCGGTGATGGAGTTGTAGAACGGCGTGGAGTGCTGCGAGTTCGGCGCGGTCGGGTCGTTCTGGCCGCCGAGCACCAGGGTCGGCACGCCCACGGTCGACCAGTTCTTGGTGGTGTGCCAGGCGGCGAGCGGGATCGAGGCCTGCAGGGCAGGACGCGAGACCGAGGCCCGCAACGCTCCGCCGCCGCCCATCGAGTGGCCCATCACGGCGAGGCGGGAGGCGTCGACGCGCGGGTTCGTGCGGACGGCGTAGTCCAGCGCCGCGAGCAGCTGGCGGCCCCGGCTGTCCGGGTCGTCGAAGCCGGACAACGTGTTGATCGTGACGACCACGAACCCGTAGGACGCGAGACGCGGGCCGAAGTGGGCGACCGAGGACTGGTTGGCGGTGAAGCCGGGTGAGATGGCGACCGCGCCGAAGGTGAGGTCGCTGGTGGGTGTGTAGATGGTGCCGCCGCCGAAGTTCGTCTGGCGGGCGATGGCGGCTTGGGTGACCGCGAACGTGCCGCGGGCAGCTTCCACCGTTGCGGCCGTGGGTGCCGGACCGCGTTCGTAGGGGTTGGCCGCCGCGGTAGCGGTGGCAGCAGGGGTCAGCGCCAGGACGAGCGCCGCGAACACGACTTTGATGCGCACGACAAAAACACCTCAATTGGTTGCAGGGGAACCAAAACGGCGTCCCCAACGCTACCGCTCGGTAGCCCGCCTGGGTTCGGCCACTCGGATGGTTACCGAGCGCAGCTGAACAGGTGATTGTCGTCCGATCAGGTCACCGTGGAGGCGGTATGCGACGACTCAGATGGCGCACAAGGGTGATCAGGTGCCCACTAGGAGACAGTTCCTCGTACTGAGTTCAACGGCAGCGCTAACAAGCCTGCTGCCCGATGCTCCCGCGTCCGCGCTGGCCGACGTCGCCCAGCCGTTCGCGTCTTACTGGCACCCGGCCACGATCCTGAACTGGGATCCCTCGACGGACCGGGACGCGAAGTACAACCGCAGCTCGGTCCCCCTGGCGAAGCGCGTCGTCCCGGCCCGACCGGCCAACGCGCACGCCCACGCGAACGAGGCCCGCGTGCAGGCGCTGGTCGCCTATGCGCCGACCAGCGGCAACCCGGCGCAGGGCGCGCTCGACATGAACTACTACGCCACGAACTACTGGCAGTACATCGACGAGCTGGTGTTCTGGGGCGGCAGCGCCTCCGAGGGCCTGATCCTCGCGCCGAACCCGACCGTCACCGATGCCGCGCACCGCAACGGCGTCAAGGTCATCGGCAACGTCTTCCTGCCGCCGACCGCGTACGGCGGCCAGATCCAGTGGGTGCGCGACTTCGTCAAGCGTGAGGGCGACCGGTTCCCGGTGGCCGACAAGATGATCCAGGTAGCGCGGCACTACGGGTTCGACGGCTGGTTCCTGAACCAGGAGACCGCCGGCGGCAACGCCCAGCTCGCCGCCGACATGCGCGACTTCATCGTGTACATGAAGCGCAGCGGCCTGCGGGTCATCTGGTACGACGCGATGACCGACACCGGCAGCGTCTCCTGGCAGAACGCGCTGACCGCGCGCAACCAGATGTTCTTCGCCCCGTCCGACGAGATGTTCCTGAACTTCTGGTGGAGCGCGCAGGGCCTGCGGAACTCGGCGAACCTGGCGACGCAGATGGGCCGCAGCCCGTACGACCTCGCGTCCGGTGTGGACGTCGAGTCGAACGGTTACAACACGGGCGTCGGCTGGGCCTCGGTCTTCCCCGAGGGCAGGCCGCACACCACCTCGCTCGGCTTCTACCGTCCGGAGTGGACGTTCAAGTCCGCCACGAGCCCGGCCGACTTCTACGCGCGGGACAACAGGTTCTGGGTCGGCCAGAACGGCGACCCGGCCAACACCACGACGACCGCGGCGTGGAAGGGCATCGCCCACCACATCACCGAGCTGACGCCGATCACCAAGCTGCCGTTCGTCACGAACTTCAACACCGGCCACGGCCGCAAGTTCGCCGTCGGCGGCACGGTCCGCTCGACGCAGCAGTGGAACAACCTGGCGCTGCAGGACGTGCTGCCGACGTGGCGGTGGAGCGTCACCGGCACCGGAACGAAGGTCGTGCCGTCGCTCGACTGGGACGACCCGTACGACGGCGGCACCGCGCTGAAGATCACCGGCACGCCTGCCTCCGCCAACGACGTCCGGCTGTTCGCGACCTCGTTGCCGCTCACCGGCAGCAGCCAGTTCGAGGTGGTGCACCGCACCGGCACCGGCCCGTCGCGGCTGCAGGCCGTCCTGCGGATCGGTGACACGGAGGAGGTGCTCGACCTCGGCGGGGTCAGCGGCGGGTGGCGGCGCAGCGTGTTCCCGCTCGGCGAGCACGCCGGCACCACGCTCACCGAGATCACCCTGCGGGTGCTGCCCGGCGGCCCGGTGACCGCGCTGATCGGCCGCATCGGCGTGACCGACCCGGCCATGACCGCACCGGCCCCACCCACGGACATCCGGGTGGAACAGGTGAGCCGCACCAACGCCACGACGGTGTCGGCACGGCTCACCTGGACCCGCTCACCAGGGCAGATCCGGCAGTACCGGGTCTACCAGGCCGGCAACGAGCGGATCTTCCTCGGTGGCACGACGAACGACGCGTACTTCGTGCCCGCGATCCCGTTGACCACCGGCGAGACCGCCCAGATCGAGGTGGAGGCGGTGACCGAGGCGTTCGACGTCTCGCCACCGGCTCGCACGACGGTCACTGGTACACCCTGACGTAGTCCAGCACCATGTCCTGCGGCAGCTGCGTCCCGGCCCCCGGCGGGCCGGGCCAGTCACCGCCCACCGCGTTGTTGATGATGATGAAGAACGGGTGGTCGTAGACCCACGGCCCGCGGGTGGTCTCCAGGACGTTCCGGTCGACGGTGAAGAACCTGTTGCCGTCCACGCTGAACGTCATGTGGCTGGAGTCCCACTCGACCGCGAAGGTCCGGAACGCCGCCGACGCGGGCTGGCCTAGCTCCAGCGGCGACCCGTAGCCGCCCGCACCGAAGTACGCGGGCGCGTGCAGCGTCGAGTACACCCGGTTCGGTTCCTTGCCGACGTGTTCCATGATGTCGATCTCACCGGTGTACGGCCACGGCCTGCGCTGGTCGAAGAAGTCCGCACCCAGCATCCAGAACGCGGGCCACAACCCCTGCGTCGACGACACCTTGATCCGCGCCTCGACCCGGCCGTAGGTGAACGTGAACTTGCCGTAGGTGTTGAGCCGTGCCGAGGTGTACTGGCAGGTCGTGCTGCCGCTGACCGGGTCGACCGGGCACGCCGACCCCGGCGTCACCTCACGGCGGGCCTGCAGCACCAGGTTGCCGTTGCCGTCGTGCCGGGCGTTGTTGTTGTTCGTGTAGTACTGCAGCTCGTTGTTCACGCCGGGCCCGGTCTCGGCCTGCCACTTGGAGCCGTCCGGCGGGGTGCCCGCGGGCGCGTTGAACTCGTCCGACCACACGAGCCTGCCCGGGAACGTCGGGTTCGGCGGCAGCGGCGGAGGCGTCGTCGGCGCCCCGCCCGTGCCGTAGACCTGGAACTCCCACAGCGAGTAGCCGTAGCCGTTCGAGCGGGCCGTGCCGTACATCCGCACGTACCGGCCGGTGCCCGAGACCGTGAGCGTCTCCTTGAAACCGCGACCGGTCGTCGTGGAGTAGATCTCGCGCCAGGTCGAGCCGTTGTCGGAGACCTCGATCCGGTACGCCGTCGCGAACGCCGGGTCCCACTGCAGCACGACCTTGGAGATCTGCGCGGTGGCACCGAGGTCGACGGAGATCCAGCCGGGGTCGACCCAGCCGTTCGTCGCGCTGGTCGCCCAGCGCGTCGCGGGGTCGCGGTCGAACGCCTTGGCCGGCGTGCAGCCGCCGCAGTTCGCGTCGTCCTGGAAGGTCGACGCGCTGCCGGACTTCCCGTACGAGAGCAGGGTTTCTCCGCCGCTGCCACCGTCACGGGTGCCGAAGACCTGGAACTCCCACAGCGAGTAGCCCCACTGGGTCGCCCGCTGGGTCAGGTCGAGCCGGACGTACCGGCCGGTGCCGGTGACCGGGAGGGTCTGCGTGCCGCCGGTGCCGGTCGTGGTGCTGTGCAGGGTGTTCCAGGTCGTGCCGTCGGGTGAGATCCGCAGGGTGAACGCCCTGGCGTGGGCGGCCTCCCAGTTCAGCGTCACCTGGTCGACCCGCGCGGACGAGCCGAGGTCGATCTGGATCCACTGCGGGTCGCCGAACGCGCTGGACCAGCGCGTGCCGAGGTCGCCGTCCACCGCGGAGGTCGCGGCGAACGCGGCGTTCTCGCTGCTGGACGCCGTGACCGGGCGTCCCTGCGAGATCAGCGGACCGGCGGCCGCCGCCTGCGGGCCGGCCGGGACGAACAGGGCGGCCACGGCCAGCGCCGCGACGACGAAAGGGAGTCTTCCGCGTTGAAGCTTTCCTGACATGTGAATGCTCCTGAAGACGGAGAACAGGACGGCGAGAGAGCGCTCTCCGCGACAGGTGCCGATCCGAGAGTCGGGGCACCGGCTGCTCGGTGTCAAGAAAACCGGGACTTCTGAACGTTTCTTGCGGATTGACGCCCTGTTGCGGCCTGCGCCATGCTCGAAGGGCGTGAGAGCGCTCTCCCAATCCTGCTGCGGAGAGGAATGCTTCAATGAAGAAGCCTCTGTTCCACCTTGCGACAATTCTCGCACTGGCTGCCGGAATGCTGAGCATTCCCGTTGCGGCGGAGGGAGCACCGGTTCGCGTGGCCGAGTTCCTCGCCGAGTGCCCGATCAGCCACCGGCTCCCCGACGACCCGATCGTGCTGCCGAACCTGCCGGGTGCGTCGCACTCGCACGACTTCTTCGGCAACCACTCCACCAACGCCCGCACCACCCAGCAGTCGCTGGAGGGCTCGACGGGCAACTGCAACCCGGCCGCGGACATCTCCTCGTACTGGGTACCGACCCTGTACCGGGACAACACCGCGATCGCCCCCACCGGCGTGACCTTCTACTACCTCGGTGAGGGCGTGAACAACCCGGCGGCGATCCAGCCGACGCCGTACGGGCTGAAGATCGTGGCGGGCAACGCGAAGGCCGCCGGTGACGCCGACAGCATCGCGCGGTGGTCGTGCCTGCACGCCGGGCACGTGAACCCGTCGAAGAACTTTGTGCAGTGCCCGGCGGGCACGATGCTGGAGACCTACCTGGACTTCCCGCAGTGCTGGGACGGCCGCAACCTCGACTCGTCCGACCACAAGTCGCACATGTCGTACCCGGTCGCGGGCGGCTGCCCGTCCTCGCACCCGGTTCCGGTGCCGAAGCTGCGGATGGTGCTGCGCTACCCGGTGAACGGCACCACGGCCGGCCTGCGGTTGTCCTCCGGCACGGGGCAGACGATGCACGCCGACTTCTTCAACGTGTGGCCGCGCGCCGAGATGGAGCGCCGCGTCCGCAACTGCATCAACGTGGTGATCAAGTGCGACCACAACGGCAACCACGGATGATCGTGTGCCTGCTGGCCGGCCTCCTCGCGGCCTGCCAGCAGGCACCCCCTCCCACCCCCGCTCCCCCGCCGACCTCGGTGGCGCAGGGCGGCTTCGGCCAGACCGAACGCGCGTTCGTGGACCTCTCGATCGCGACGAACGAGCAGGCGCTCAAGCTGCTGGAGAACGCGGGCCGGCCCGAGCTCGTCGCGAACCGGCACGCCGAACTGGAGCGGCTGCGGGCGTTGCTGGACTCGCCCTACGTGAACCTCCACGAGGGGCACGACATGCCGGGCATGCCGACCGACGCGGAGATCCAGCTGGCGGCGACCGACCTGCAGGCGCGTGACCAGTACGTGCGCGCGCATCTGACGGAGTCGCTGAAGGTCGTGAAGGTCGCCCGGGGACATTAAGCACCCGCCGACCGTCGAGGTGATCGACCTGATGGAACGCCACCGCACGGCGGAGCTGGCGGCCGGGTGAAGCGCGTGACGCTGGAGGAGGTGGCGCGCGTCGCCGGGGTGTCGCGCGCGACCGCGTCGAGGGTGGTGAACGGCGCCGGCACGGTCGACGAGGTGCTCCGGCACGCGGTCGAGAGAGCGATCTCCAGCACCGGCTACCTGCCGAACATCGCGGCGCGGTCGCTGGTGACGCGGCGGGCCGACGCGATCGGCCTGGTGCTGCCGGACGAGCACCGGATGCTCGGCGACCCGCACCTGGGCAGCGTGGTCAGCGGTGTCACCCGCGTGGTCCGGCCGCGCGGCATCCACCTGGTGCTGATGATGACCGGGCCGGGCACCCGCGAGCAGGCGCTCAGCGACCTGCGCTGCGGGCGGCTCGACGGCGTGATCCTCGTGCACACCGACCCGGCCGACCCGGTGCCCGGCCAGCTGATCAGGGCGGGGCTGCCGGTGGTGCTGGCCGGGCGGCCGTGGCAGCCCATGCCGATCACCTACGTCGACGTGAACCAGAGCGCGGGCGGCGCGCTGGCCGGTGAACGCCTGCTCTCCCTGGGGTGCCGGCGCATCGCGACGATCACCGGCCCGCAGGACATGCCGACCGGCAGGGACCGGCTGCGCGGGTTCCTCGACGTGGTGCCGGACGCGGTGGTCGTGCACGGCGACTTCACCCGGCAGGCCGGGATGGCCGCCGCGCACGAGCTGATCGCCCGCTGCCCGGACGTCGACGGCGTGTTCGCCGCGTCCGACCTGATGGCGACCGGCGCGATCCCGGTCCTGCACCGCAGCGGCCGCAAGGTGCCCGACGACGTGGCGGTGGTCGGGTTCGACGACAGCAGCGCGGCGCTGACGTGCGAACCGGAGCTGACGACGGTCCGGCAGCCGATCGCCGACATGGCCGAGGAGATGGCCCGTCAGCTGCTGCGCCAGATCGCCGACCGCACGGCACCGGTCACCTCGGTCGTGTTCGAACCCTCGCTCGTCGTGCGGTCGAGCGGGTGAGGGCTCACCCGCTCTTGGACCTGACCGGGATGGTCCTGGCGATCGCCCACGTCGCCCCGATCGCGAGCAGCCACGCGAGCGCCGACGCGACGTGCCAGCCGGCGCCGAGCAGGCTCATCTCGTTGCGCAGGAAGGGAAGTTCGCCGGAGCCCGGGATCCGCACCCTGGCGGCGACCGCGAAGGCGATGCCGAACGGCAGCGCGACGAGCCCCGCCGGCCCCGACGTGTCGAACGCCGCGGCGAGGAGCATGCCGACCGCGCACCAGACGAGGTACATCAGGAAGTAGGCGTGCGGCAGCCCGCGTTCCCCCGCACTCCAGTCCATCAGGGCGTAGACGCCACCCTCGACGAGGAACCCGAGCCACGCCACCGCCGCCATCGCGGCCGCGAAGACCACGCTGAACGCGGTGGCGGCCCCCAGCAGCTCCCGGCGCGTGCGGCCGTGCGCCACCGCGACCGGCAGCACGTTGTGGATCACGTAGACGCCGATGAAGAGCACGAACCAGGGCCCGACCTGGCCCGCGGCCACGGACCAGCCGCTGATCACGACGTCCCTGAACAACGACACGGCGAACGTGAGAGCGATGACGAACGCGAACACCCCGGCCGCGACCAGAGCGCTGAACCAGACGAGGGACGCGGTCAGATGACGGAAGATCTTCACCGCCTACCCCCGACCGGTTCGGTGAGGTGCACGAAGAGGTCCTGCAGCGCGATCGGCCCGAGCTCCAGCCCGAGCTGGCGCGCCCGGACGAGCTGCGCGTCGTCGAGCGTGCCGTAGACCATGGCGGCCTTGGTCCGCCCCAGCGTCTTCTCGCTCAGCACGCTGAGCCCGGCGGTGAACTCGTCGACGTCCGCGGCGTTCCCGGTGACCTCGGTGCCGCGCGAGCGCAGCACGTCGGCCTCCTCCTGCAGCACGAGCCGGCCGTGGTCGATGATCACGACCTCCTCCAGCAGCGAGGCCAGCTCCTCGATGAGGTGGGTGGAGATAAGGAACGTGCGCGGGTGCCGCATGAAGTCGTTGAGCAGGGCGTCGTAGAACGCGTACCGGGTCGGCGTGTCCATGCCGAGGTGGGACTCGTCGAGCATCGTCAGCGGCGAGCGGCTGGCGAGCCCGATGGTGACGCCGAGCGCGGACCGCTGGCCCAGCGACAGTTCGCCGACCTTGGTCTTGAGCGGCAGCTTGAAGAGCTCGACCAGCTCGTGCGCGTACGCGTCGTCCCACGTCTCGCGCCAGGCCTTGCCGTACTCCAGCGCGTGGGTGACCTTGTCGCCCTTGTCCGCCGCGTCGGTGGTGTGCCGGACGAGGCAGACGTTCTGCATGGCGCGCGCGTTCTCGAAGACCGGCACGCCGTCGAGCTGAACGCTGCCGACCGGCCTGCGGTACCCGGCGAGCGCCGACATCAGGCTGGTCTTGCCGGAGCCGTTGCGGCCCAGCAGTCCGTAGATCTTGTTGCCTTCCAAGGAGAAGGTCATGTCGTCGACGGCTGTCACGTCCCCGTAGCGGACCGTCAGCCCCTGGACGTCCACTCGCATCACGCTTCCCCCTTCTCGTGCTGCTCGATGCGGCGGATGACGTCGGCGAGCGGGATGCCGATGGCGCGCGCCTCCGCGACCATCGGATCGACCACCTCGCCGAAGAAGGTCTCCCTGCCCTGTGCCCGCAGCATGTCGCGAGCCTGCGTGCTCACGAACATCCCGATCCCCCTCTTCTTGTAGAGCACCTTCTCGTCCACGAGCTGCTGGAACGCCTTGGCCGCGGTGGCCGGGTTGATCCGGTAGTAGGAGGCGTACTGGTTGGTCGACATGACCTGCTCGTCCGCCTTCAACGCACCGCTGACCACGTCCGCCTTGATCCGGTCGGCGATCTGCCGGTAGATCGGGCTCCGGTCGTCGAACATGACTTACTTCCCTGGTTCGTTACTCATGTAATGAACCATAGCAGCACCGGAGTACCCTTGACACGTGGTCGGGGTCGCGATCCTGTGCGCGGTGCTCGCGGCCGGGTGCAGCGCACTCGGCGCGTTGTGGCAGCACGCCGGGGTGCGTGAGGTCGCCGACCTGCAGCTCCGCTCCGCCCACCGGCTGGTGCGGTCACGCCGGTGGGTGCTGGGTTTCTTCGTCCTGATGGCGTGCGCGGCGCTGCAGGTGACCGCGCTGGCGCTGGCGCCGGTGTCGGTGGTGGCACCGCTGAACGCGCTGGCGATCCCGATCATCGCCGTGGCGCGGGCCCGTCGGTTCACCGGCCTGCTCGCGGTCGCGGTGTGCGTGGCGACGGCGGGCATCGTGGCGTTCGTGTCGATCACGGCGGGCGCGGCGGTGCCGACCGAGATCTCCACCAAGGTGGTGCTGCAGGCCGGGCAGCTGGTGCTCGCGGGCGTGCTGGTGTGCACGGTGGTGGCGACGTTCCAGACGGGAGCGGTCCGCGCACTGGCACTGGCCGCCGGCGCCGGCATCGCCTACGGACTGGTCGCGGTGCTGGTCAGGGACGTGACGACGGCGTTACCCCTGGTCGAGTGGGTGCCGCTGCTCGGCCTGGCCGTGGCGTTCCTGGTGGGCGCGTGGTTCATCCAGCTCGGCTACGCGGCCGGCCCGCCGGACCTGGTGGTGGCCGGCCAGACGGTGATCAACCCGATCGTGGCGGCGTGGATCGGCATCAAGCTGGTCGGCGAGGGCGCCGGCATGAGCGGCTGGACGCAGACGGGCCTGGTGGCGAGCGCCATCGCCGCCGTCTCGGGCACCGTGGTCCTGGCGCACCACCACCGGGTCCGGGTGGAGGCCTGAGCTTCCACCCGTCGCCCGGGTCAGCGGATGGAGAGGGGCCTCATGTCGGTCCAGTTCTCCTCGACGTAGGCCAGGCACGCCTCGCGGCTCTCCTCGCCGAACACCGTGGTCCACCCGGCGGGCACCTCCGCGAACGCCGGCCACAGCGAGTGCTGCTGCTCTTCGTTGACCAGCACGAAGAACCGGCCCTGCGGGTCCTCGAACGGGTTGGTCATGACTTCGGTTCCTCTCGTCTGAGTTAGGCCACCCTAACTCACGTGCGCGGCCACCTTGGACACCGACTCCTGCACCGCCTGCGGCCTGCGCAGGATCGACTCCAAGATCTCCCCGACCCGCACCGCGGTGTTCGACAGCAACGACGACGTGATGCCGTGCGTGTGCTCCGTCCCGCCCTGCAGATAAATGCCGCCCTTGATGCTTTTGTCCGTGACCACCCGATAATCGCGCGTGACCTTCAACCGCCCGAGGTCGTCGCGCTCACAGCTGTCCGCCAGCTCCCCCAGCAGCGTGGCCGGATCAGCCGGCCGGTACCCGGTGGCATACACGATCACGTCCGCGTCAACCGGCAACTGCGACCCGTCGGCCAACGACTCGATCACGCACTTGCCGTTCGCGTTCACGTCCGTGAGCCGCGATGTGTTGTGCAACAACAACCGCTGCTTGTCCAGCACCTTCTCCCGGTACACCCGCCGGTAGAGCTCCTCGATGAGGTCCTGGTCGACAACACCGTAGTTGGTGTTCGCGTGGTAGCCCATGAGGCGTTTCTTCACGGCCTCCGGCGCCCGGTAGAAGTCGTCCACCGCCGCGGGGTCGAAGATCCGGTTGGCGAACGAGCTGTCGTCGGCCGGGCTGTACCCGTACCGCGCGAACACCCCGTGCACCTCGGCCTCGGGGAACCGGTCGTGGAAGAACGCCACCGCCTCCGCCGCACTCTGCCCGGCGCCGACCACGACGACGTGGCGCGGGTCCTTGAGCTTGCCGACGTTGTGGAGGAGGTCCTTGTTGTGCCAGATGCGGTCGCCGGTCTCGATGCCTTCGGGCAGGTTGGCCTGGAGGCCTGTGGCGAGGACGAGGTTGCGGCTCTTGATTCTGGTTTGGTTTGCCTGGTTCGTTTCGTTCGTTTGGCTTTTTTGTCCCGTTGGGCTCGTATGGCTTGTTTGGCCCGTATGGCCCGTTGGGCTCGTGGTGATCTCAAAGCCTTCGTCACTCGCCCGCACGCTCGTGACTTCGCTGCCGTACTCCACGTGGTGCCGCACGCGTTCCGCCGCCCACTCGAAGTAGTCGTGGAACTCCTTGCGCAGCGGGAAGAGGTTCTTGTGGTTGACGAAGTCGACCAACCTCCCCCGCTCCTTCAGGTAGCAGAGAAAGCTGAACCCACTGGTCGGGTTCCGCAACGTCACCAGATCTTTGAGGAACGACACCTGCATCGTCGCGTCCTCGAGCAACATCCCCCGATGCCACCCGAACCGCGCCTGCCGCTCGAAGAACCGCGCCCTCACCGGCCGCCCGTGCTCCTCGACCGCGATCGCGAGCGCGAGATTGGACGGCCCGAAGCCAATCCCGGCCAGGTCCAACACCGGTTCCATCGCGGTCCTTCCTCGGCACATCCGAAGCACGATCCGAAGCACGACCACCCGAAGCGTCGTAAAGTAACCCTAAACTAACTAAGGCATGCCTTAGCTAGTACATTCGGACGTGATCTACGCCGCCCAGCGGTCACGTCCGATCGGCGGTCGCGCACCACATGACCGCAGGCCAACACCGGTGCCGTCCCGGTCGCGCGCTGGTCCCGGCGTTGTTCCTCAGGCCCTCAACTGGCGGGCCTCGACCCCGGCTGGACCGCGCTTCGAGGCTTTCGCTCGCCCCTGTTGCCCAGCTTCTGCCTGTCGGCCGCCACTCGATCGGATGAACGCTGTCCTGATGTTCAGGCGTCGACGTCTGTTCTAGGTGTCACGGTCGCCTGGTCTCGTACGCCCGCCAAAAAAGGAAACGCGACCGGGGGGCGACTTAAAGATCACGAGCGGAGGTGGGCACGGGAGGACGGCACGACAGATGCCGGTGAGACGAGGAAGCCGCGGAGAGCTGAGGGAGCGACGGAGAGGAGGGAGGGAGATGGGTGGAAGCCGGGGAGATGGAAGCCGGGGAGGCGGAAGCCGGGGAGGTGGTTGTGGAGCCCGCGTGCGAGGCGATGGAGTGAGCTGCTGCGAGAAGGAAGGCCGCTCGGGACGCCGGAGCCGGGGAGAACGAGCCGCGCGGGTGAGCAGGCCGCGAGTGCGCCGGCCCGCGGGTGGACAGGCCGCGGGTAGACAGGCCGCGCATGTGGGACCCGCGGATGGGGTCGGCCGGCAGGTGCGCTGGCCCGCAGGCACACGGGTGGGCAGGCTCGCGGGTGCGCGGCCGCGGGTGCGCGGCCCGCGGTGCGCGGCTCGCGGGTGCGCGGGCTCGCGGTGCGCGGGCTCGCGGGTGCGCGGGCTCGCGGGGACGCGGGGACGCGGGGACGCGGGGACGCGGGGACGCGGGGTCAGCATGCGCGAGTTGGGTGTGCACGCCACGCCACGCCAATCACCCGCCAGCCAGGCCCAACGCCTGCCCGGAAATGGAACCGGCCCGGCCACCGCAGGTCCACGAACCCCCCACAACGACCGGGCCGAAGCCACAGGAGGACGAACCCCCTACCCTCGCGTCCGAGCGATCAGATCCCGGAACCACAGCGCGCTCTGCTTCAACGTCCGCTGCTGCGTCTCGTAGTCCACCCGCACGATCCCGAACCGCTTGTCATACCCATAAGCCCACTCGAAGTTGTCCATAAGCGACCACGCGAAGTACCCCCGCACGTCCGCCCCCGCCCGCACCGCCGCGGCCACCGCGCCGATGTGCGAGCGGAAGTAGTCGACGCGGTCCGCGTCCGCGACGAAGCCGTCGGCGTCGGCGACGTCGTCGAAAGCCGCGCCGTTCTCGGTGATCACCATCGGTACGCCGTAGTCCTCGTGCAGCCGCACGAGGAGTTGCGTGAAGCCCTCCGGCACGATCTCCCAGCCCATGTGCGTCACGGGCCGGCCGGTCGGGACCACCTCGGGGGCGGCCGGGTCGTCGGTCGCCTTGAAGACGTGTGAGGAGTAGTAGTTCACGCCGTAGACGTCCAGCGGCGTCGAGATGACCTCCAGGTCGCCGTCGTGGACCGGGAGCTCAGCGCCGCGGGCGGCGATGTCGGCCAGCACGTCCGACGGATAGCGGCCGTGCACCAGCGGGTCCATGTAGATCCGGGTGCCGAGGCCGTCGGCGCGGCGGGCGGCGTCCACGTCGCGTGGGTCGTCCGAGGCAGGGGTTGAGACGCCCATGTTCAGGGTGATGCCCAGGTCGGAGACGCCGCGTGAGCGCAGTTCGGCGGCGGCCAGGCCGTGGCCCAGCAGCAGGTGGTGCACCGCGCGCATGGCCTCGGCGAAGTTCGTGCGGCCGGGGGCGTGGCGGCCCACGTCGTAGCCGAGCATCGCGGAGCACCACGGTTCGTTCAAGGTGGTCCAGGTCGAGACGCGGTCGCCGAGGGCGTCGTGGACCAGGGCCGCGTACTCGGCGAAGCGGTAGGCCGTGTCGCGCGAAGGCCAGCCGCCAGAGTCCTCCAGCTCTTGGGGCAGGTCCCAGTGGTACAAGGTGAGCCAGGGGTGGACGCCGGCGGACAAGAGCTTGTCGACCAGCCGCGAGTAGAAGTCCATGCCACGAAGGTTCACCGGGCCGCGGCCGCCAGGCTGGACGCGCGGCCACGACACCGAGAAGCGGTACTTGTCGACGCCCAGCGAAGCGATCAGGGCAACGTCGGAAGGCATGCGGTGGTAGTGGTCGCAGGCCACGTCGCCGGTTTCGCCGCCGACGACAGCACCGGGGCGACGGCAGTAAGTGTCCCAAATGGACAGAGTACGGCCGTCCTCGTCATGCGCGCCCTCGATCTGGTACGCCGACGTCGCCACGCCCCAGTAGAAGTCAGAGGGCAGATCAAAAGCTTCCTCAGACACGCACGTCCTCCAACCAGCACGCCACCCGGCGACGCTCCTCGATCGGCTCCAACCGCGGCATCTCCGACCCGCACACGTCCATAGCAGAAGGACACCGCGGGTGGAACGGACATCCAGAAGGCATCGAACGAAGATCCGGCGGCGACCCCGGAATCCCGCGCAGCTCCCGACGCGGCCCGCGCAGCGCCGGGAACGAGCCCAGCAGACCGTGCGAGTAAGGATGCCGGGCAGAGCGGTAGATCGACGAAGCCGGCGCCTCCTCCACCACCCGCCCGCCGTACATGATCGCGATCCGGTCGGAGAACTCGACCAGCAGCGAGATGTCGTGCGTGATGAAGATGATCGAGAAGCCCAGCGTCTCCCGCAACCTCATCATCTGCCCGAGGATCTGCCGCTGCACCACCACGTCCAGCGCGGTCGTCGGCTCGTCCATGATCACGATCTCGGGTTCCAGCGCAAGAGCCATCGCGATCATCACACGCTGCCGCATCCCGCCGGACAACTGGTGCGGAAAAGCGCCCAGCCGGTCGACGGGGATCCCCACGAGCGACAGGAGCTCCCGAGCACGAGACGAACGCGCCGAACGATCCATACCAGGCCGGTGCGCGCGCAGCACGTCATCGATCTGCGCAGCGACCGAGATCACCGGGTTCAGCGCGTTCATCGCGCCCTGGAACACGATCGCGATCTCGCTCCACCGCAACACCTGCAGCTGCCGGTCAGTCAACGACAGCAGGTCGTGCCCCTTGAACAGCACCGAACCCGACGGCACCCGTCCAGGAGCCTGCAGCAGCCGGGTCGCCGCATAGGCCAAAGTGGACTTGCCGGATCCCGACTCGCCGGCGAGCCCGAGCACCTCACCGGCGTTCAACGTCAACGAGACATCGTGCACCGCCCGCAACGAACCGTAGTCGACCGACAGGTCGCGGATCTCCAGGACCGGGCTCATGCGCGCACCTTCCGCAGCCGGGGATTCGCGTACTCGTCGATCCCGAAGTTGATCAGCGCCAGCGCCGTGCCCAGCAACGCGATGCACAGGCCGGCGGGGACGAACCACCACCACGCGCCCAGGCCGAGCGCCTGGTTCGACTGCGCCCAGAACAGGATCGTGCCCCAGTTCCAGGTCGACAGGGAGATCACGCCGACGAACGACAGCGTGATCTGCAGCATCACGGCGAAGATCACGGTGCCGACGAAGCCCGTGGCGATCACCGCCGTCAGGTTGGGCAGGATCTCGAACACGATGATCCGCCACGTGCGCTCACCGGACGCCCGCGCGGCCTCCACGAAGTCCCGGCGCCGCAACGACATCGTCTGCGCCCGCAACACACGGGCACCCCACGCCCAGGCGGTCAACGAGATCACCGCCGCGATCAGCACGGTGTCCGCCGACGGCAGCATCGACGCCACGATGATGATCAGCGGCAGCGCCGGGATCACCAGGAAGATGTTGGACAGCATCGACAACGCCTCGTCGGCCGCGCCACCGAGGAACCCGGCGGTCACACCGACCACGATGGACAGCAGGGTCGCGAGCACACCGCAGACCAGGCCGACGATCATCACGCCGCGCGTGCCCACGAGCACCTGCGAGAAGATGTCCTGCCCGGTCATCGTCGTGCCGAACCAGTGCGACGGGGAAGGCGGCGACAGCAGGTCGTTGCCCATCTCCGACGGGTCGTACGGCGCGATCCACTCCCCCACCACGGCGATCACCGCGAAGAAGGCGAGAATCCCCAAGCCCAGCTTAGTCTTGAAGTTCACGAGGAATCAGCCCTCCCGCCGTGTGCGCGGATCCAGCAGCAGGTACCCGATGTCCGCGAGCAGGTTCGCCACCAGCACCGCCAGCGTGATCACCAGGAACACGCCCTGCATCAACGGGTAGTCCTTCGCACCGATCCCCTGGAACAGCACGTATCCCAGGCCGGGGTAGGAGAACACCATCTCGACCAGCAGAGCGCCACCGACGATGAACCCCAGCGACAGCGCGAAACCCGAGATCGACGGCAGGATCGCGTTGCGCGCCGCGTAGGCGAACATGATCCGCCGCGGCGCCAGGCCCTTCGCCCGCGCGACCAGCACGTAGTCCTCGGCCGACACGGTCACCATCATGTTGCGCATGCCCAGGATCCACCCGGCCACCGACGACACCACGATCGTGATCCCCGGCAGCACGGCGTGTTCCAGCACGCTGCCGATGAACTCCCACGACCACTCCGGCACCATGCCCGCCGCGTAACCGCCGGAGGCCGGCAGCAGCGGGAACGTCACCGAGAACACCGAGATCGCGATCAGCCCGAGCCAGAAGTACGGGATCGACGACAGGAACGTCGTCACCGGGATCAGCGAGTCCATCCACGACCCGCGCTTCCAGCCCGCGTACACACCGGCCAGCGTGCCCAGCAGGAACGCGATCACCGTCGTGACCCCGACCAGCCCGAGCGTCCACGGCAGCGACTGCGACAGGATCTCCGACACCGGCGTCGGGAAGAACGTGAACGACAGCCCGAGGTCACCGCGCAGCAGCGCACCCCAGTAGTCGACGTACTGCGCCCACAGCGACTTCTTCTCGTCCAGCCCGAACAGGATGTACAACGACGCCATCGCGTCGCTGTTCAGCCGGCCGCCGAGCTTCGTGATCATCGCCTGCACCGGGTCACCGGGCAGGAACCGCGGCAGCAGGAAGTTCACCGTGATCGCCGCCCACAGCGTGATCAGGTAGAACGCCGCACGGCGCAACAGGAACGTCATGCCACCGCCTCCACGTACAACCAGCACGCCGCCCAGTGCCCGTGCGAGTCGACGTCCACCCGCGGCGGCGCGTCGGTCCAGCACCGGGCCTGCACCTTCGGGCAGCGCGCGGCGAACTGGCACCCCGCGGACACCTCGGCGACATCTTCGGAAGGCGCGTCCAGCGCCACCACGGCCCGGTCCGGGTCGGGTGCCGACTCGATCAGCAGCTGCGTGTACGGGTGCGCCGGCCGCTGCGTGACGGTCTCGCTGTCACCGCCCTCGACGATCTGCCCGCCGTACATCACGAACGTCTCGTCGGCGAAGTACCGCGCCGAGGCGATGTCGTGCGTGATGTACAGGATGGCCAGCCGAAGCCGTTCCTTCAAATCCAGCAACAGGTTCAGCACGCCGAGCCGGATCGAGACGTCCAACATGGACACCGGCTCGTCCGCGAGCAGCACCTCGGGGTTGGCGGCCAGCGCCCGCGCGATCGCGACGCGCTGGCGCTGGCCACCCGAGAGCTCGTGCGGGTAGCGGGAGAGGAAGTCGGCGGGCAGGTGCACCCGCTCCATCAGCTCCTCCGGCGTCTCCGGCCGCTTGTGGATCTTCAGCGGCCGGGTCAGGTGGTAGCGGATGGTGTGGACCGGGTTGAGCGACGCGAACGGGTCCTGGAACACCATCTGCACCGAACGCCGGTACTCGCCGACCCGCCGGACCTTCCTGCCGTCCAGCAGGATCTCGCCGGACGTGGGTTCCACGAGCCGCGCCAGCAGCTTGGCCACCGTCGACTTGCCCGAACCCGACTCACCGACCAGGGCGGTCACGCGCCCGCGGCGCAGGACGAAGGAGACGTCCTGCACCGCGCGCACGCGCTTGTAGGTCTTGACCAGACCCTTTGCTTCCAGCGCGACTTCTGGTCCCATCAGGCGGCCGGCTTCAACTTCATGACGATCTGCAGGGCGTTGGGCAGCGTGGCCTGCGGCGGACCGTACGGGTCCTCCTCGGACGGCCAGCCGATCCAGCTCTTCGTGCTGTACTCCGCACCGATCGGGCTGGCCGAGGTCGGGATCATCGGCACCTGCTCCACCATGATCTTCTGCACCACGCCCAACGCCTTGGCGCGCGCCGCGTCGTCGGTCGCGTTCGCGTACTCGGCCAGCGCGGCCGTGGCCTCCGGGTTGTTGTAGCGGCCGAAGTTCACCGCCGCGGTCTGCCCCATCGGCTTGAGCTCGGCGCCATCCATGATGTTCTGGTACATCTCGTACGGCGTCGCACCGGTGTTCGTCCACCGCAGCGAGCCCTGGAACTGGCCGTTCGCGAAGTCGGCGGTCCAGGCGTCCGCGGTCTGCGTGCGCACGGTCGCCTCGATGCCGATCTTCTTCAGGTCGCTCTTGATGATGTCGAGCACGGTCAGGTAGTCCGACCAGCCGGACGGGTTGGTCAGCTCGATCGTGACCGGCTTGCCACCGGGCGCCTTCAGCACGCCGCCGTCCAGCGTGAACCCAGCGCCGGTCAGCTTCTGCTTGGCCTTCTCGACGTCCACGGACATCCGCAGGTCCTTGTACTCCGGCGCGAGGAACGAGTCACCGGCGGGCAACGGCATGCCGGTGGGCGACTCCAGCTTCGGGAACAGGCGCGCCTCACCGCGGACGAAGATCGCCTCGCGGTCGATCACGTCGCTCATCGCCGAGCGCAGCGCCGCGTTGTCGAACGGTGCGACCGTCTGGTTCAGCCACAGGCCGTGGATGCCGAGGCCGGCCGGGAACCAGATCTTGTGGTTCTTCGGGTCCTTGTCGATGTACAGCTTTTGGTAGTCCGGGATGAAGACGTACGACCACTGGCTCGCACCCGACGCCAGAGCGGTCGTCTGCGCGGTGTTGTCGTTGTACGAGGTGTACTGGATCTCCGGAACCTTGGGCAGTTCCTGCCAGTACTCGGTGCGCCGCTCGATGGTGACGGTCTGCGAGGTGAACGACTTCAGCTTGTACGGACCGGTGCCCACCGGGTCGGGGTTGGTGTAGGTCGTCGGGTCGGCGACCGTGCTCCAGATGTGCTGCGGCACGACCATCGCGCTGATGACCTTGTTGCGGGTCACGAACTGCGGCGAGGCGAACGTGACCTCGACCTTGCCGTCCGGCGTCGCCGTCGCGGTCTCGACCTTGAGCGAGTCGCGGTTGTTGAGCGCCGGGAACTTCTTCAGGATCTCGAACGAGAAAGCGACGTCAGCGGCCGTGAAAGGCTTGCCGTCAGACCACTTCACGCCTTCCTTGAGCGTGAAGGTGACCTTCTTGTAGTTGTCGGTCCAGTCCCACTTGGTCGCGAGCCACGGCACGGGCTCCTGCGCCGGGCGCGTGTTGTTCACGAACGCCAGCGGCTCGTAGATCTGGTAGCGGTAGCCGAGCGACCCCGCCGCCGACGTGGGCAGGAACGGGTTGTGGTTCTCGGTCAGCGGCCCGTTGGGCATGCCCACCGTCAGTACTCCGGACGCCTTGGTGGTGCTGCCACCTGACGAACACCCGGCCGCCGCGAGCGCCAGTGCTAGCGCGACGATGACTGTTCTGCGCATGGGGACTCTCCCGATACGAGTGATGTGAGAGCGCTCTCTCACAGGCAGGCCGAAGACACCGGCCGCGTGCGGTGACCGGTGGTTTCGGTATTCGGATTTGTGTTCGCGTGCTTCTTTAAGGCGCGGATTCGCGCACGATCAACGAAGTCGGCAGCACCAGCGGGTGGTCGGGCATCGGCTGTCCTTCGAGCGTGGAGAGCAGCATCCGCGCCGCCCATCTCCTGGCCGGGCTGGCGGATCGTCGTCAGCCTGGGTTCGGTGTGACCTGCCACCGGGACGTCGTCGAAGCCGACCACGGCCACGTCGTCCGGCACCGTCCTGCCCGCCTCGCGCAACGCCCGCAGCACGCCGACCGCCGAGAGGTCGTTGTGCGCGAAGATCGCGTCGAACGGGATGCCGCTCGCGATGAGCTTGTCGACGGCGACCTCGCCGCCCTCGGTGGTGAAGTCGCCGTCGACGATGAGGTCCGGGTGCAGCGTCAGGCCCGCTTCCGCCAAAGCGAGCCGGAACCCGTCCAGCCTCGCCTGAGTGCACCCGAAGTGCGGGGGTCCGGTGACGACGGCGAACCTGCGGCGGCCGGCCGCGACGAGATGCCGTGCGACATCCGCGCCTCCCTGCCGGTTCGTCGTCGTCACCGAGGGGAACTCCGGGTGCGAGCCGCGGTCGTCGATCATGACGACCGGCAGGCCCGCCCGGTAGAGCGTGGAGATGTAGTGCAGGGTGTCCGGGGGCTCGACCACGAGCAGGCCGTCGAAGGCGTTGGCGGACACGTGGTTCGCGAACTGGTTCAGCGACTCCGGCCCGCGGTTGATCGTGTAGAGCAGCAGCCCGTAGCCGTCGGCCTCGAGGGTGTCGACGATGCCCTGCAGCACCTCGCCCATCCACGGCCAGGTCAGCGACGGCGCGAGCATGCCGACGGTGCGGGTGCGGCCCCGCGCCAGTCCGACCGCTCGAGCGCTGGGCACGTAGCCGATCTCGTCGATGACCTTGCGGACGCGCTGCGCGGTGCTGGCGTCGACGTCGGGTTTGCCGTTCAGCACACGTGACACGGTCGCCTTGGACACCTGGGCGCGTTGGGCGACCTCAGCGATCGTGACACGCATGCCGAACTTCCTTCCGCCGCCTCTGGAACCGGTTCCGTAACCGGTTCCGACGAGGTGTGACGGAGTCAACAGCCTCACGTGAGGATTAGTCAATAGTTCGGCCGGAAGTTGGTGGGAGCGCTTCCATGCGCTCTGTGATCACCGCAGGTGGCACGCTGTGTTTCCGGTCGTGCACAATCAGGTTTCATGGGCGTGGTCACGGCGGTCAGCCGCAGCGAGGAGTACACGTTCACCAAGCCCGTCCGCGAGAGCATCACGCTCCTCGCCGGGCTCGGTGTGGAAGGCGACGTGCACCAGGGCGTCACGGTCAAGCACCGGTCGCGCGTCGCGCAGGACCCGACCCAGCCGAACCTGCGCCAGGTGCACCTGATGCACGAGGAGCTGTTCGACGAGCTGCGCGGCAAGGGGTACGAGATCGAGCCGGGCGCGATCGGCGAGAACGTCACCACCCGCGGGATCGACCTGCTCGGCCTGCCGACCGGGACGCTGCTGCACCTCGGCGAGGAGGCGGTCGTCGAGGTGACCGGCTTGCGCAACCCGTGCGTGCAGATCGACAGGTTCTCCACGGGCATGCTCAAGGAGGTCGTGGGCAAGGGTCCCGACGGGGAGCTGGTGCGGCGCGCGGGGATCATGTCCGTGGTGCTGGTCGGTGGCGTGGTGCGCCCCGGTGACGAGATTCGGGTCGAGCTGCCGGCCGAGCCGCACCGGCCGCTGGAGAAGGTCTGACCAGGTACGTTTTCACCCGAACGAGCCCGTACCTTGTTTTGAAATCAACGCTTAGCGTCCTTGAACGTGACCGCGTTCTATTCCACGGCGTACAGCCGAGACCTCGGAGACGAACTACGCCTCATCCGTGAGGCGTCCACGTCGTTGCACGGCCGCGCCATGGCGGCGCGGCTCGGCTGGGACCCGAGCAAGGTGTCCAACCTGGAGCACGGCAAGGCGCACGCGAGCGAGATCGACATCGTCCAGTTCCTCAGCACGTGCGGCAAGGACATCGACTTCATCGAGGCGTTCCGGCAGCGTTATCGGCACGCGTTCGACCCGTACTTCGCGCAGATGCCCGAGAACCTGCGCACGCTCGCGATGACCGAGTCGCTGGCCACGAAGATCACCAGCTACGACCTCATCACTCCACCCGGCCTGCTGCAGACCAAGAAGTACGCACGGGAGTTGCTCACCGAGGGCGAGGCGCCGGAAGACGTCGAGAGGTTCGTCGAGGCGCGCGCCGAACGGCAGACGATTCTGCGCCGCATCACGCCTCCCCAATGCGTGTTCTACGTGCACGAGATCGCCCTGCAAGCGCAGTTGGGCAGCGCGCAGGACATGGAGGACCAGTACCTGCGGCTCATGTTCAACACGCACATGCTCCGGCTGGTCCCCGCCGACGTCATGATCTCCAAGCTGGGGCCGGGCTGCGTGCTGTACGAGTTCGAGAAGGCTGCTCCGATCGTGTACAGCGAGACCAACTCCGTCCAGGTCTTCGCGCAGGACACGGCCGCAGTCAAACGGAGCAGGCGGCTGTTCGAGCGACTGTCGGCCGTTGCCTTGGATGAGCAACAATCGAAGAGCAAGCTGATGGAGTACGTCAGTGCACTTCGAGAGGAACCTCATGACTCAGGAACGGACCTGGCGTAAGAGCTCTCGCAGCGGTACCAACGGCGCGGGCAACTGCGTGGAGGTGTCGCTCGCCCACGACGCGCTGGTGCGGGACTCGAAGAACGCGGGCGGCGACGTGCTGGCGTTCTCCACGACCGCGTGGCGTTCGCTGGTCGGCTGGATCGCTTAGTCGTCACCGAAGTGGCCGTCGAGGATCACCGAGATCGTCCTCGGTGCCTCGACGACGGCCAGGTGTGCCGCGTCGCCGACGATGTAGAGGTCGGAGTCCGGCAGGTCCTCCGCGATGTGCCTGGCGGACTCCGGCGGTGTCGCCGGGTCCTGGGCGGCGGCGATCACGACGGTCGGCGCGTCGATCTTGGTGAGCTCGGGCCGCAGGTCCATGTCCCTGATCGCCTGGGCGCAGGCGAGGTAGGACGGCACGTCGACGTCGAGCAGCTGCGTGCGGAAGCTTTCGACGACGGCCGGCGGGCACGTGGGCGTGAACCAGCGCGCGAGGAGCGAGTCGGCGATCGACTGCATGCCTGCTGAGCGGATGGCGCTCATCCGCTCATCCCAGGCGGACTTGTCGGCGTACCGGGCAGAGGTGCAGATGAGCGCCAACCGGTCGATCCGGTCGGTGTTGGCGGCGAGCCAGATGCCGAGCATGCCGCCGAGCGACAGGCCGCAGTAGTGCACGTGGCGGAGGTCAAGGTGGTCCAGCAGCTCGACCACATCGGACGCCAATGATTCGATGGTGGCGTGCTCGACGGGTGCGCTGCCGCCGTGACCGGGGTGGTCGAAGCGCAGGAGGCGGAACGGGAGTGCGAGCTCGTTCCACAGCGCGGTGGTGGTGCCGAGGGCGTTGCCGAGGACGAGCACCGGTGCGTCCTCGGGCCCACTCAGCGTGAAGTGCGGTAACACAGCCTCACCTCCCTCTTCGCGGGATGATGCGCCGACCCGTGGACCGGCCGCAACTCCGCTCCACATGGGACGTTCCACCGGCTGGACCCGGTCACCCGCGTGCCGGGAGTTGCCCGTCGGCCGGTGATCGAAACGGGAGGCACCGGCGCGTCTCAACCGGCGGCACCGACTCGTCCGGCCGCCACGGGAAACCACCGTCCTGGCCCCCGTCGAAACGGTGTTACGAGTAGCAGAATGGAACGTTGACCACGCCACCGACGCCCCCAGGTTGCCGATGAACCCCGCTGCTCCGTTCGCTCACGAGGCCTTGTTCTACCTGGACGAGGAGGACTTCCTCGCCAGCACCGCGACGTTCGTGGTGGACGGCCTGGAACGGGGCGAACCGGTGCTGGTCGCCGTACCGGAGCCGAGCATCGTGCTCCTCCGCGAGCGGCTGGGCGACCGAGCGGACCAGGTGCACTTCATCGACATGACCGAGGCGGGCCGCAACCCCGGCCGGATCATCCCCGGTGTGCTGATGGCGTTCAGCGCCTCCACGCCGCAGAGCCGGGTGCGGATGGTCGGTGAACCGATCTGGCCCGGTCGCAGCGACCTCGAATATCCGGCGTGCATCCAGCACGAGGCGTTGGTGAACACGGCGTTCGAGGGGCGGCACGGCATGATTTTGTGCCCGTACAACGCCAGTCTGCTGCCGGAGCACGTGCTGGACGACGCGCGCAGGACGCATCCGGTGGTGATCGACCGCGCCGGCCGCGCCGTCTCCGAGTCCTACGTCGAGCCGGCCGCGCTGGCCGACAGGTACAACGTCGAGTTGCCTCCGCCGCCCGCGAACGCCGAGGAGCACGCGTTCTCCGTCGCGAGCTTGGCGCACATGCGCAAGGTCGTGTCCGCGTTCGCGCATTCGTTGCGGCGTGAACAAGTCGAGGACCTCGTGCTGGCCGTGAACGAGCTCGCGACGAACAGCATCCTGCACGCGTCCGGCCGCGGTGTGCTGCGGATGTGGCGTGAGGGTGACACGGTGGTGTGTGAGGTGAGCGACTCCGGAACCGGTCTGCCGCCGTCGTTCACGGGCTTGTCCGGGTTCGGGATCGTGATGGTGAACCTGTTGTGTGACCTGGTTCGCACCCACACGAGTCACAACGGCACCACCGTTCGGGTGTACTTGAGCCGGTAGCGAGTCGCCGCCATCTCATCGCAATGCGCTCGACACGGGAACCTGTTTTCCTGGCACACCTATGACCAACCACCTCTCCCCCCTCGACATCGCCTTCCTCGCCATGGAGGGCAACAGCAATCCGCTGCACCTCGGCGCGGTGGCCACGTTCACGCCCACTAACCTGGTGCACCCGGCCCGCATCGCCGCGGTGCTGTGCGAACGGGCCGCGGAAGTCCCACGCCTGCGGGCCCGCGCCCGCACCGGCCTGCTCGGCGGCGCCCGCTGGGTCGAAGATCCTGGCTTCGTGCCTGAGGATCACGTCTTCACCCACCACGTGCGCGGCCGCGACCGCTTCGCGACGCTGATCTCCCACCTGATGGCGCAACCACTCGACCTCGCCCGCCCGCCGTGGGAGCTGCACGTGGTGACGGGCCTGTCCGGCGGCCGCTTCGCCGTGTTCGCCAAGCTGCACCACTCGTTGTGCGACGGCATGAAGGCGGTGGGCCTGGGCCTGCAGCTCTTCGACGCCTCGCGACTGTCCAATCGGGATGTTGCTGAACCGGTTTCGCGTTCCGGCCTGCCGTCGTTCCTGCCGTCGCTGCCTTCTTTCCTGCCGTCGCTGCCGTCGTTGCGGGGCATCAAGGACACTCTGGACATCGCGTCCTCGGTGCTGTCCCAGACCCGCCCGCCGACGCTCGGCTCGCCGGTGCTCAGCTCCTCCCCGCGCCCGCGCCGGGTGGTGATGTCGCGTGTGGACCTCGCCGACGTGCACCGAATCCGCCGAGCACACGGCGGCACGGTCAACGACGTGCTCCTCGCCCTGGTGACCGGCGCGTTGCGGCAGTGGCTCTCCGCCCACGACTCGGCCGGCCCGTCCTCCGTCGTGCGCGCTCTGATCCCGGTGAACCAACGCGCGCGGGCCGGCGGTTCCTGCGGCAACTCGATCTCCGGTTTCCTGCTGTCGCTGCCGGTGGGCGAGCCGGACGCGGCGTCTCGGTTGCGCTCGGTCCGGTCGCAGATGGAGTCGGCGAAGGCAGCCGGCCCGGACCGCGGCGCGGGCGCGTTGCCGCTGCTCGCCGACCGGGTGCCTCCGTTCCTGCACCGCCTTGCCGCGCCGGTCGCCGCTCGTTGTGCCCCGCTGCTGTTCGACACCCTGGTGACCTCGGTGCCGTTGCCGTCCGTACCTCTCGCGCTGGACGGTGCCGCACTGACCGAGATGTACCCGGTCGCGCCCGTCGCCCCTGGTCACGCGGTCGGGGTGGCGCTGTCGGTGTACCGGTCGTCGGTGCACGTCTGCCTGCACACGAACCAGTCGTGGATGTCGGACTCGCAGTGGCTGGACGGGGTGCTGCGGCGGGAGCTGGCGGCGCTGAGCTCGTCGCGGGAGCTGGTGGGGTCGCTGTCCTGACCTGCTTGGACGCCTTCCTTGCTCACTCTGATGGGTGAAGCTCGTCCTGACCCGCGCCTGGTGGCGTCTTGTACACGTCACGAACCACTCCTCAGCCGCGCCCGGTTATGAGGAAACGCGGGGAGGCGCCGGATGAGGAAGGGTGGGAGGGGGTCGGTCCTTGCAGGTTTTCGCACCGCTGGTCCGCCAAGTCTTGGCACTGCTGGTCCGCCAAGTCTTGGCACTGCTGGTCCGCCAAGTCTTGGCACTGCTGGTCCGCCAAGTCTTGGCACTGCTGGTCCGCCAAGTCTTGGCACTGCTGGTCCGCCAAGTCTTGGCACTGCTGGTCCGCCAAGTCTTGGCACTGCTGGTCCGCCAAGTCTTGGTACGCCTGGCTCGGCAGGTCTTGGCCCGGCTGGCTCGCCAGGATTTCGCACGCCTAGTCCACCAAGTCTCGGCACGCCTGGCCCACCAGGTCTCCGCACGTCTGGCCCACCAAGTCTCGGCACGCCTGCCCCGCCAGGATTTCGCACGACTGGTCCGCCAAGTCTCGGCACGCCTGCCTCGCCAGGTTTCCGCACGGCTGGTCCGCTAGCTTTCGCCCGCCTGGTTTGCCACCGCCCTGACGTGGGCAAACCAGCCCGCATGAGCAGCAACACCGTGGTCCTGGACGTGGACGGCACCCTGGTCGACACCAACTACCACCACACGGTGGCCTGGCTGCGAACCTTCCGCAGCGTCGACCTGACCGTCCCCGCCTGGCGAGTGCACCGTGCGATCGGCATGGGCGGCGACCGCCTGGTGGCCGCCGTCGCAGGTGACCACGTCGAGGAACAACACGGCGACACCCTCCGCACGGCCTGGGAACGCCACTTCGACGAGATGCTCGACGAGATCCAGCCCTTCGACGGAGCCCACCGTCTCATCCGCGCCGCCACCGAGATGGGTCTCTCGGTGGTGCTGGCCAGCTCCGGCAAGAGCAAGCACATCGAGCACTACCTGAAGCTGATCGATCCCGGTGACGTCGCCTGGACCACCTCCGACGACGTCGACGACAGCAAACCCGCCCCCGACCTGATCCAGGTCGCCCTGCGCAAGGTGAAGGGCGACCGGGCCGTGGTGGTCGGCGACTCGGTCTGGGACTGCGAGGCGGCCAGGCGCGCCGGCCTGCCGTCGATCGGGTTGCTGACGGGTGGGGTGAGCGAGGACGAGCTGTTCGACCGCGGGGCGTCGTCGGTGTACCCGGATCTGGACACGTTGAGGGGTGAGCTGGCGGATCTGCCGTTCGCGGAAGTGGTGGATCCGGAGGGCTGAACCGGAAGCGGCTGCGGGTTGGTGGTGGTCGGCGGCGGATGTAATCCATTACCGATCACCCCAACTACGCTGGCTGAGCACGCGAGAGCGCAACCACCGGCGGGGCGGCGACCGGGTGGCGACTGGAGAAGCGGCCGCGCTCGGACTTGTAGTGCTTTGGCAGGTCAGAGGCGGGCGGCGCTCGATCAGGCGCCCCATCGGCACCCTGCGACGAGCTGGGTGTAGAAAAACTCCCGATGTAATCGTTTGCTGATCACGCCAGCTACCGCCAACTATGCAGGTAGCCGCCGCGAGAGCGCGATCTTCATGATCGAGAGCACGCCATCGGCCGGAAAGGCCTCCGCAATGCGTGCCGGACGACCACCTGGCCGCATACCGCAGCTCACGGCAACCCGACAAAGCGGGACTAGGGCTTTGCGCCCTGCGTCGGCCGCGGCGGTGAGGACTTCTCCCGGTCCTTGCTCCGCTTCGTGGTCTCCGCCGGCGGTACCTCACCACTCGCCGGCACGACCGAGGTCGTCGTCACCCCCGGCGGCGCCACCCCAGGCGCCTCAGCCGACCCGGAATCCGCGGAACTCCCGGAATCGCCCGAAGCACCGGGCTGCCGAGTGTCCCCCGGCGCCTGCGACTCCCCGGACCGGGCCGCCGTCTGCACCACCGTCACCGTCGACGCCGACACCGTGACGACGTGGGTGGCCGGGTCCGGCGCCACCTGCGGAGGTGCGGCCGGTGCCTCCTCGCTGCCGCCCAGGTAGACGATCATCACCGCGACCGCGGCGACACCCGCCACCGCAGCCCCGGTCAGCGCCCAGCGACGGGTCCGGCGAGGTGGGGGAACCGGCGAAGAGACCTCAGCTGCGTCATGAGCCGCCACCGGCGCGGAAGGCAGCAGAGCCGGCAACCCGCGGCTCGCCTCGTACGCCGCCAGGAGCGAGTCCGCGCAGTCGGCGGCGCTCGGGCGGCGCGCGGGGTCGGACGCCGTCATCGCCGACAGCAGCGACACCCAGGCCACAGGCAGGTCGATCGGGATCCGCGGCGGGCGGGCCAGGCGGGCCAGGGCTGCTTCGGCGTCGCCGCCGGGGTATTCGGCCCGGCCGGTCAGGCATTCGAGCAGGACCAGGCCGAGTGAGTAGATGTCTGCGGAAGGGCCCACGTCGGAGCCGCGCACCTGTTCGGGGGAGAGGTAGCCGGCGGTGCCGACGAGGATGCCGGAGGAGGTGACGCGGGTGACCTCGGGCAGGAGTGCGAGGCCGAAGTCGGCGAGGTAGGCCTGCTTCTCCTCGTCGTCGAGGAGGATGTTCGAGGGCTTCACGTCGCGGTGCACCACGCCGAGGCTGTGGACGTGGTCCAGGACGGAGGCGACCTGGCCGCCGATGCGGGCCACGAACCGGGGTGGCAGTGGTTCGCGCATGCGTTGGCGCAGGGTGCCGCCGGAGATCTCGCGCATCACGAAGTACGGGCGGCGGCCGATCACGCCCGAGGTGTAGACCGGGATGATGCCGGGGCACTCGACGGAGGTGAGCACGGTCGCCTCGCGTTGGAGGCGGAGCTCGTCGTCGGGGAGGCCGGGGCCGGTGAAGACCTTGATGGCGACCGAGGTGGTGGTCGAGCGGTCGTAGGCGCGGTAGACCTCGGCCATGCCGCCTGAACCGAGCAAGGAGCCGACCACGAACCGGTCGTCGATCACCGATCCGGTCAGGTCGCCGTCCCAGGGCTCGCTCATGCGCCTCCACTCATCGGGCAGCAACCTAACCGGTCACGTGGAATTCCGGCTACCCGGCCGGTCGAAACGTCAAACGACCTCGAACGACGCCTCGATCGAACGCAGCTGTGCCTCGTCGCGCTCCACCTGTCTTTCATCGTTGTGGGCCAGCGCGATGTAACCGAGCGAGGTCCGCGGGTCGGTGGTGTGCGGGACGGAAGATCCTTCGCCGAAACGCATGGATGACCGGTGGAAGCTCGGCAGCAGGGTGTCCAGTGATGCCAGGGTCGTCGCGTTGTGCAGCACGCCGGTGCGCGGTGAGGACCAGTGGACGGACCTCACGAACCGCTGTTGTTCGTACGCGCCAACCGATGCGTCGCCATCCACGTGGTGGCGGACCATCCGGGTGAGCTGGTTCGAGCCGGTACCGAGGAGGGTCAGCTCCGGCAACAGCGCCGCGGTCTCGACGCCGGGCTCGGTGCCGGGTACGACGGCCGGCACGTCGGGTCGAGACGACCGTCACTCGAACCGCAGCTGCCCGTGCACGTCCGCGGTCACCAGGCAGCCGGACGTCGACCGCCACAGCCGGGCGAGTCTCGCCTCCAGGTCGCTGCCGCCGCTCAGCGCCTGTGCCACGAGCTGCACGCCGAGCAGCTCGGCGACCATCTGCTCGGCGGCGTGCCGGATGTTCACCTCGGCCTTGAGCTCACCGCGTTCCTGGGCCAGTGACAGCACCTCCCGCACCACCGCGACCCAGCCGACGACCTGTGCGGCCGCCGCGATGTCGAAGAAGGCGGCTTCCCGCAACAGCTTCGCGCTCACCCGCACGCCGAGGTCGGTGTCCAGTCTGCGGACGAACTCGAACGACATCAGCACCAGTGCCTGCACCGGCGACTTCTCCGCGTCCAGGTACTCGTCGCGCAACCGGTGCCACAGCAAGGAATGCTGCTCGATCAACGCGACACCGAGAGCTTCTTTGGATCGAAAGTGACAGTAGAGCGCGCCTTTCGACACATCCGCCCGTGCGCACACGTCGCTGAGGCTGGCTCCGGCGAACCCGTCGCGGTCGAACACCTCGGCGGCGGCCGCGAGGAGCTTCGCACGGGTGCGGGCGGACTGCTCACGTCTGCTGTTCATGCCCCGGTCCGCGCGGCGCCGGTCGCGGTCGCGACGGCGAGCGTGTCCGGCATGTGCCAGTACTGCTCGATCTCCCCCAGGTGCACCGAGAGCACGGCCGCGAACTGCGCGGTCACCTGCTCCCCTGTCGCGAACACCCGCCAGCGCGTCCTGCCGAACACCGCGGCGTCTCCTCCGTCGACGACCACCTGGCGCACCGCGAGCTGCTCCAGGTCGAACGTGGCGAACAGGGTCAGGAAGTGGGACTCCACCTCTCGCCGGGTGCGCGAGCCGAGTGCCCAGCGGACGCCGTTCGGGTCAGGCGCCTCCCATTCCACGGTCGGTGCGCACAACCGCGCGATGCCGGAGGCGTCCTGTGCCGCTAGGCGCGCGAGGAACACCTGCACCACTTCGACCGTCGAGAGCATTTTTCCTACCTTGTCATCCGCGTCATTGCCTTGGCAACGATGTCCATGGTGATCACACTACTGAGGGGCGCACAATCAGAGGGCGCACCCCCCGTTGGCCCAGCTCAGTTCGGCCAAACATCCGATCGGCTGATTCCAGCGGTACGCGAACGTTCAACGACCGCCGGTATCACCGCTTTGCACGGACGAGAACATCCGGAGTTTGCGGCAGGCTGGTTGCCGCACCCGCCATCTCACCGAAACGGAGCAGAACCGTGCTCAAGGCAGTCCGTGAAGCCCACGAGCACCAGGACACACCGCCGATTACCGCCTTGATTCCCCAGGCACGGCGAGAGCAGGGCCTCACCCAGCGCGAACTCGCGGACCTGTTGTGCGAGATCTCACACAACGACAGCGTGACCCGTGAAGAAGTGTCGAGATGGGAACGCGGGAAACGCATTCCCGGGCCCTACTGGCGTGCCTGGATCAGCGCGGCACTCGATGTGCCGCACGCCGAGGTCGACCGTGCCGCGGTGGTCGAACGGGAATGCCGCAGGGCGAGGACGGAAGACCACTCCCACTAGCGGAGTGCGGGTGGACGGCAGGGGTCCACCCGCCCGCTCCGAGGACGGCGCCCGGCAGCCGCTGCGGGCGCCGTCCTCCCACAAGTCCCTGGCAGATAGGGCCTTTCGACCCCACTGTGGCCCCCTGTGCGTCCGCGCACCGGGGGCCACACTGCGTTGCGTGACACCCTTCGGAAACACTGTCGCGACCATGGCGCTACTCGCCGGTAGCACGTTCGGCGGCACACCGGGGGTTTCCCCGGTGAAAGTGAACGAGATCGCACTCGGGCCCGCTGGATTCGTCGAGCTGCGCAACACCGGCGCCACTGCCGCAGACGTCGGAGGATGGACCGTCCAGTCCTGCGCCGGCGGCACTGCCGCAATCCTCGCCACCATCTCACCCAACACCGTCGTACCACCGGGTGAATACTTCGTGATAGTGGGCAGCGCGTTCAGCGGTACGGTGCCCGACGGACTCGTCGTGGACACCGTCGACGGCAGCGGAGTAATCGCCAGGAACCGGCACGGCGCACACACCGACAGCGTCGGCCTCAGCTCCTCCTCACCCTGCCGGGAAGACGGTCCGGCTACTCCGTGCGCTGATTCCTCACTCGGCCGCGACCCTCTTTCGAGCGACACCGACCACAACTCCGCCGACTTCACCTGCCGAATTCCGTCCCCCGGTGAAAACAATCCCTGACAGATGCTCATTGGCCCCTTTCGAACCCGAACGACTGAGAGCAAAGTCAGTCCCAGCGGCAAGACAGGTCACTCCCACAACGAGACCGTGCCGCTACGAGAAATACTCCGAACTCACTTTTATCGAAAGGACATGACAATGCGTCGACTGCCCAGCGGTGCCGCTGCACTCGCTTTCGCGAGCACCATCGCGTTCGCGGGACTGGCGACGGCCGCCGAGGAGCCGGGGGCTCCCGAGGTCATGCAGCTGCCGGCAGTGCTCATCAACGAGGTCTCGACGATGGGCCCGAACGGCCCGCTCGACGAGGCGATCGAGATCATCAACACCACCAACGAGCAGGTCGACCTCACGAACTGGGTCATCAAGGTCTACAACCAGCGCAACGAGGTCGTCCAGACGATCCCGCTGCTCGACCCGCTGGGCGCGCCGATCACGCTGGCGCCGGCCAACAACGTCGGCAGCACGATGGTGCTGACGGGCGCGGAGTTCTCCGGCACCGTGTCGACGCCGAACGTTCTCCCGGTGCGATTCCTGGGCGCCGAGGGCATCCCGACGCAGGGCGGTGTCGCGGTGTTCGGCAGCACGGCCCCGACCGCGTTCAAGATCGACGGCGTCGCATTCTCGTCGCCGGTGAGCGCCGCCAAGGAAGGCGTCCACGCCCAGCCCGAGAACCAGCGCACCGCGCAGCTCGCCGGTTCGAACACGCGCAACCTGTTGAACCAGGACACCAACAACAACCAGCGTGACTTCTCGCTGCAGGAACGCACCTTCTGATCAACTTCTTCCGACCGTCCGGCGGGTGCGACCACGGTGCCCCGGACCGCCACTCCTCGGCGGTCCGGGGCACGTTCGGCGGGTGGCGCGAAGTCGCCAACGGCGACTAACCGCCGCTTTCCGCTGTTTCCAGGCGAATTCCGGCCCCTCATCCTGCTGTGACCCGATCACCGGAGGAGGGCGCCGTGATTCGACAAGTTCTGGCACTTGCCGTTGCCACCGCAACGCTCGTCGCACCACCCGCGTCCGCCGCACCGCCACCGCTACCACCACAGGTGCAGACGTCCGAGGCCTCACACCGGATCACGCTCATCACGGGTGACGTCGTCGACTACACCGAACGCGGAGACGGCCGCAAAGTCGCCCAGATCCACGCCGCGCCACGCGATGGCGAGCAACCGGTCTTCCACACCATGACCACGGCAACAGGTCTGCACGTCTACCCGTCGGACGCGCTGACCGCCGTCACCTCCGGCACGGTCGAACGGACCCTGTTCAACGTCACCGAGCTCGTGCGCACCGGCCAGGCCGACGACCGCGCGACCACCGTGCCCGTGCTCATGACCGGCGGGATGTCGGCCGCCGCGCACACCAGGATCGCGAGTCTCGACGCCGCCGGCGTCCGGGTCGAGAAGGCGAAGGCGCGGGAGTTCTGGCAGTCGCTCGACATGGGCGTGAGGTCCGGCGTGCGGATCAAGTACGACCGCCCGGTCCGCGTCACCCTCGACCAGACCACCCGCCAGGTCGGCGCCCCCGAGGCCTGGAAGGCCGGTCTGGACGGCACCGGCGTCACGGTCGCCGTCGTCGACACCGGCGTCGACCCGGACCACCCCGACCTCGCCGGCAAGATCACCGCGACGGAGAACTTCTCCGGCGAACCGGACGTCACCGACCGGCACGGCCACGGCACGCACGTCGCCTCGATCGTCGCCGGCACCGGCCAGACCTCCGCCGGCCGGTACAAGGGTGTCGCACCGGGGGCGAAGCTCGTCATCGCGAAGGTGTTCAACGGCGCGGGCGAGGCGGACACCTCGCAGGTGCTGGCGGGCATCGAGTGGGCGGCCCGCTCGGGTGCGGACGTCGTGAACCTCAGCCTCGGCGGTGACGTCACCGACGGCACCGACGAGATGAGCGCGCTGGTGGACCGGCTCTCCGCCGAGACCGGCGTGCTGTTCGTGGTGGCAGCGGGCAACAACGGCCCGGCCGGTCGTTCGGTCGCCTCCCCCGGTGCCGCCGCGGCGGCGCTCACCGTGGGCGCGGTCGACCGGCAGAACCGGCTCGCCCCGTTCAGCAGCACCGGTCCTCGCATCGGCGACGCGCACGTGAAGCCCGAGATCAACGCGCCGGGTGTCGGCGTCGTGGCCGCCCGCGCCGCCGGAACGTCGATGGGCGCACCGGTCGACGACCGCCACACCGCCGCGTCCGGCACGTCGATGGCCACCCCGCACGTCGCCGGTGCCGCGGCCCTGCTCGTGCAGCAACACCCGGACTGGGACGCCCAGACCGTGAAGAACGCGCTCGTCACCACCGCCGCCGACGTCGGCATGCCCTGGTACCAGCAGGGTGCCGGCCGGCTCGACGTGGCCAGGGCGGTCACCCAGCGGGCCACCGCCACCGCGTCCGCGAGCTTCGGCCGCCACGAACGCGGCGCAGGCTCCGTGCTGACCCGGGAAGTGAGCTACACCAACGACTCCGGCACCGCGCTCACCCTCGACCTCGCCCTGAGCGCCAAGGGCTGGGACGGCACGTCCACCACCGGGTTCGCGCTCACTCCCTCCCGGCTGACCCTCGCACCGCACGCCAAGGGCACCGCCACGCTCACCCTCGACCCCGAGGTCGGCCCGGCCGGCGTGTACGGCGGCGTCATCACCGCCACCGGCCCCGGCACCACGTTGCGCACGCCGGTCAGCGTGTACGAAGCGCCGCAGACGTTCCCGGTGTCCGTCCGCGTCCGCGACACCGCGGGCAGGCCACCCGCCCCTGCCCTGGGGCAGCTCGTCGACGACACCAACGGCGGCGACGACGCCAACGACCCGTTCGACGAGACCCTGAGCTACACCTTCGACGTCGTGAACGGCGAGGGCGTGGCGACGGTGCCACGCGGCCGCTACTCGGCGGTGACCTGGGCGACCGAGAACACGGCGGGCACGCGGCGCTGGTCCGCGCTCACCGCACCGGAGCTGACCGTCACCGGTGCCGCCGACGTGTCGCTCGACGCGCAGCAGACCGTGCCGGTCGAGGTCGTGCCGCCAGGACCGGCCGAGCAACGCGACCGGACCGTCACCCTGCGCCGCGTCGTTCCCGCCGAGGGCGACCGGCCGCCGCTGATCACCGAGCTGGCCGCCGCGCTCGGCCCGGCGCCGTGGGAGATCCGCGCCACCCCGGCCGCCGCCGCGAAGAAGGGCGCGATCTCGTTGCAGGACAACGTGACCTTGCAGACCGCGACGGTCACCCTCACTGCGGGCGGCCGCAGGGTCACGACCGACGGCGACATCGGCACGCTCACCGCGGAGTGGGCGGGTGAGCGCGACCTGGCCATCGGCGCCGACGTCGCACTGGTGAAGATCAAGCCGGACACACCGGCCACCATGGTCAGGGCCGCGAACACCGCCGCCACCGCCGCGGCCCAGTCCGGCAAGAAGACGATCGTGTCCTATGTGGACTTACCGGGTGCGCTGGCTCTGACCGGGTTGTCCAGCGCGGCGCTGCCGTCGTTGAGCGTCAGCAACACCGACGGCGAGCTCCTCGCGAAGCAGACCGCACTCAAGCTGAGCATCAAGCCGATCCCGGAGTCGGTGTTCAACCTGAGCTACCTCGACGCGAACGGCATCCCGGCCGACCACCGGCGCGTGGTCGACCCCACCACGCTCATTCAGCGCAAGACCGCCTACCACGCCGACAAACCCGGCCTGACCGTGCAGAAGACGTGGTACCCGTTCCCGGCCGACCTCTGGCAGACGCAGGTCCTGCGCGGCACCACGTTCACCCCGCCCGCCGCGTGGACCGAGCACATCGGCCCCGGCGACGAGCGGATCGTCTGGAAGCGGCACGTCACGCTCAGCGGCACGGACGCCAAGGGCCAGCGCGCGGCCATGACCCTGTTCCAGGAGAACGTGTTCCGCACAGGAGCCGCGCCCACGGCCGAACGCTGGTTCGCCGGTCCGATGCACAGCACCGCGGTCGAGCTGCAGTCCGACCACCCGGCCCGGTACCCGGCCGCGGGTGGCGCGTGGCGGCAGCTCTGCTCGAACTGCCGCGCCGGTGACACGTTCGTCCCGGCTCTGCAGTGGACGGACGGCACGCCCGGCCACTACACGAACCCGTACCAGAACAGCAAGTTCTTCACCACGACCAAGGCCAGGCTGTTCCGCGGCAGCACCGAGATCCCGGCGGCCCAGGAACCGCTGGCGTACTACCCGACGTTCCCGATGGCACCGGAGAAGGCCGCGTACCGCCTGGAAACCGTCGAGACGCACGCACCCGGAGCCGTCACGGGCGCGGTCAACCCCGTGCTGTTCACCTCGGCCCCGCGCACCGAGACCACCTGGACGTTCCAGTCCCAGCGGTCGCAGAACCCACCGCCGCGCGGCTACTCCTGCCACGCCGGGCAGACCACGTGCCAGTTCCAGCCGCTCATCCGGCTGCGCCACGACCTGCCGCTCGACCTCACCAACTCCGCACCGGCGGGCAACCCGTTCGTCTATCACGTCTCCGCGACGAACAGCGAGCCCGTGACCGTGGTGAAGGTGCAGTGGTCGGCGGACGGCGTGACGTGGCGACCGGCGGAAGTGCACCCCAGCGGCACCCGCTGGCAGGTCACGATCGACCGGCCTCAAGGCGAGGTCTGGCTGCGCACCGAGGCACGTGACGGCGCCGGGAACACGGTGACGCAGACGATCCAGAAGGCGTTCCGGACCCGCTGAGTCCCCTACGGGGGAGGGGGCAGCAGGGAGCCCGCCCCTCTCGCCGCGGCGCGCAGACCCGCCTGGAACCGGGTCTGCGCGCCCAGCTCGTCCATCAGCCGGTGCAGCCGCCGCTGGAACGTCCGGTAGCTCAGCCCCAGCTGCTTCGCGATGCTGCGGTCCGGCAACCCGGTGGCCAGCAAGGCGAGCAGCCGGGCGTCCTCGATCGACATCTCGGTGCTGGCCGGCTGACCCGGCAACGCGAGCGGCACCGCGTCGTCCCACAGCTTCGCGAACAACGCGCCGAGCGAGTCGAGCAACGCCGACCGGTGCACGACCACCGCGCTGTCCAGCGTCGTCTCGGTGCTGTGCAACGGGATCAGCCCCAGGTGGGTGTCGGCCAGGATCATCTTCGTCGGCGCGGCCGCCACGACCCGCGCCTCCTCCCCCAGCGACAGCCCCATCTCCAGGTCGGCCCGCAGGTCGTGCAGCTCCAGCGCCTGCCGCTCGTAGATCCCGCGGAACCGCACACCCCGGCCGAGCAGCTCCTCCTCCACCGGGTGCAACGACGTGGGAGCGTTGGCGTACGGCGGTTTGTCCACGAACCGCACCTCGTGCCGGGCCGTGCGCATCACCTGACCGACCCGCCGCGCGATCGCCTCCGCGCCGTGCACCACCTCGACCAGGTCGGCGGGAGCACGCACCCCGGCCGCCCGCTCGTACCGCACCTGCAACGCACCCGCCAGCAACCGGTCCCGCCGCAGGTCGTCCTCCCGCCGCAGGAAGTACGTCGCCAGCGCCACGTCCGGCGCCACCGCCGCGTGCAGGCCGTCGACCCGGTGCGCGAACCCGAGCTCGGCCAGCGACCTCAGCGCGGCGCGCACGATCCGCTCGTCCAGCTCGGTCGCGAGGCAGAGCTCCGCCTCGTCCAGCTGGTAGGAGTCCACGAGCGTCTCGTAGACCGCGAGTTCGGCCGACCGCAATCCGAGCACGCACGCCAGTATGCGGGCACGGGGCAGGCGGTGACGCGGGGCCGTTCAGTCCTCGTCGAAGTGCGCCTGGACGTCCTCCACGAACCGGCCGAGCAGACTGCCGAACGTCGCCAGGTCCTCCTGCGACCAGCCGGCGATCGCCTCGGCGAACGAGCCGAGCACCGCCTCCAGGTACCGCCCGGCCGCCGCGCCCCCCGGTCCGGTCAGCTCGACCAGCCTCGCGCGCTGGTCGCCGGGGTCGGTGACGCGGCGGACCAGGCCGGCGCGCTCCAGGTCGTGCAGGTGCCTCGTGACGTGCGGGCCGGCGACCTGCATCCGGGTGGCGATCTCCCCGACCCGCAGCGGCCGGTCCGCCGTCCGCAGGGTGATCAGCACGGTCAGCCCCGGACGGTCCAACGGGAGGCCGACGCGCTCCATCGCCCGTTCGACGAGCCGGCTGCGGTTGAGCACCGTGCTCAGGCGCATGAGGTGCGGCAACATCGCCGCGGTATCCAGAGCCACCACTTACCTACCTAACTTAGGTATATGCTTGCGTCGACCACAAAAGGATACCTAAGTTAGTTAATTGGAGATGCTGATGAGCTCTGTCCTGGTCTCCGGCGCCAGCATCGCCGGTCCCGCCCTCGCGTTCTGGCTGCGCAGGCACGGTTTCGAGGTCACCGTCGTCGAGAAGTCGCACACGCTGCGCGGCGGTGGCTACCCGATCGACATCCGCGGCACCGCGCTCGGCGTGGTCGACCGGATGGGCCTGCTCCCCCGGCTGCGAGAGGCACACGTGCACACCCGCCGCATCACGTTCCTCGACGCCAACGGCAGCCAGGTCGCGTCGCTGCGGCCGGAGTCGCTCATGGGCGGCGACGGCCACGACCTGGAGGTGCGGCGCGGTGACCTGGCCGAGGTCCTCTTCGACACCGTGCGCGACGACGTGGAGTTCCTGTTCGACAACAGCATCGTCGCCATGGACGACCACGCGGGAGGCGTGGACGTGACGTTCCGCAGCGGTCTGCAGCGCACCTACGACCACGTGGTCGGCGCCGACGGGCTGCACTCGGCGGTGCGCGCGTTGACGTTCGGGCCGGAGGAGCAGTTCCACCGCTACCTCGGCTACTGCTTCGCGGGCTTCACCATGCCCAACCACCTCGGCCTGGAGCAGGAGGCGGTGCTGTGGAACGAACCCGGTCGCGCGGCCGCCCTGTACGCGATCGGTGAGCAGGTCCACGGGTTCCTGAGCTTCACCCGCGCGGAAGCCCCGTTCGGCGCGTTCAACGACCCGCGGGCCCAGCGAGACCTGGTGGCGTCGGTGTTCGCCGGCGACGGGTGGGAGGTGCCCGCGCTGGTCGAGGCGATGCGGTCGGCCGACGACCTGTTCTTCGACACGGTCAGCCAGATCCGGATGCCGCGCTGGTCGTCCGGCCGCGTCGCGCTGGTCGGTGACGCCGCCTACGCGCCGTCGTTCCTGACCGGGCAGGGGTCGAGCCTCGCGCTGGTCGGTGCGTACGTGCTGGCCGGGCGCATGGCCGGGCACGGGTTCGAGGCGTACGAACGCGAGCTGCGGCCGTTCGTCGAGGCGAACCAGAACCTGGTCGAGGAGGGCAACGCGGAGCTGTTCCCGGGCACGCCCGAGGCCCTCGCCGCCCGCAACGCCGCGTTGCGCGCCCGTGAGACCGTGCCCGCCGGCGCCGGCCGCCCCGAACACTCGGCGTTCACCCTCTCCGAGTTCAGCTAGGTACCGGACAGGCCTTCCACAGGCGCCTCACAGGAACCGGTCCCAGTCTGGGTGCCATGACGGACAACCACGACCGCGGCCTCCAGTACGACCTCGCCACGCTCATCGGGCGCAGGCGGGCACTGACGCTGTTCGGCGGCGCGGGCCTCACCCTCGTGGCCTGCGCCCCGTCGACCACCACGACTCCCTCGAGCACCACGACCACCACGTCGTCCGCCGCCGCTCAAGGCGGTGCGCTGGAAGCGATTCCCGAGGAGACTGCCGGCCCGTTCCCCGGCGACGGCTCCAACGGCCCGAACGCGCTGACGCAGAGCGGCATCGTGCGGTCCGACATCCGGTCGAGCTTCGGCACGTCGACCCGGACCGCCGAGGGCGTGCAGCTCACCATCGAGCTGACCGTGCAGCACGAGGACGGCAAGCCGTACGCCGGTGCCGCCGTGTACCTGTGGCATTGCGACATCAACGGCGACTACTCGATGTACTCCGACCGTGTGAAGGACGAGAACTTCCTGCGCGGTGTGCAGGAAGCGGACGCGAGCGGCGAGCTGAAGTTCGTGAGCGTCTTCCCCGGCGCGTACTCGGGGCGCTGGCCGCACATCCACTTCGAGGTCTACCCGAGCCTGGCCGAGGCGACCAAGGCGGGCAACGAGGTGACGACCTCGCAGCTCGCGTTGCCCGAGTCGACGTGCAAGGAGGTCTACGGCACCACCGGCTACACCCAGTCGGTGCGGAACATGTCGCGGTCCTCGTTGCAGCAGGACATGGTGTTCCGCGACGGGGTCGACAAGCAGATGGCGACCATGTCCGGCAGCGTCTCGTCCGGGTACACGGCCTCACTGACCTTCGCGGTGCAGCGCTAGCCACAGCTCGGCGCGCAGGCCGGGTGAGTCGAGCGAGCGGCCCAGTGCCTGCTCGGCCCTGCGCACGCGGTTGCGCAGCGTGTGCCGGTGGATGCCGAGCTGGGTGGCCGCCGGGTCCCACGCGCCGTGGTGGGTGAGCCAGACCCTGATGGTGTCACGGGTTTCCGCGTCGAGAGGGCTGAGCAGGGCGTCGGCGAAACCGGCCGGGAGCTCCAGGCGGCCGGCGAGGTCCTCGAACGTGCGGACGCCGGCCCCGCGGGCCTGCAGGGCCTCCCGGTAGCCACGGGCTACCTGGTCTGCGTCCACTTCGGACGATGAGAAACCGTTGGCGTGCTTCGCGAGCACGACCGTGGGTGTGCAGGCGGGCCAGGCCGGCGGTGAGGTCGGGGACCAGGCGCGGGTTGTGGGTGTGGACGGGGCGGCCGGCGGCGTCGAGGAGCACGACCCAGCCGTCGATCCACTGGCCGAGGCGGCGGACGACACCGGCGACACCGGAGCGGACGGCGGCACGGGTGAGGGCGCGCTGGGCCTCGCTGGTGCGGGTGAGGGCGGCGTACTCGTCGGCGGCAAGCGCTTTGGAGACGGCCTTGCTGATGGCGATGAACGGGACCTCGCGCGGCACCTCGACGAGCCCGAGGCCGGTGCGTTCGGCGGCGTCGGCGAGGGCGGGCGGGACGGTCGCGTGGCTGAGGCCGGTGCCGAAGCCGAGGCCGACGACCCCGGCGCGGACGAGCCGGTCGACGTAGTCCTCCCCTGGTTCGTTCAGCCCGGTGGTCAGCAGCAGCTCCCCGCCTTCCAGGAACGGCGTCGGGTCCGCGAGCTCCGTCCCGTGCACCCACCCCACCGGCCGCGTCACGTCCCCGGCCAGCACCGGCAACCGCAACGTCACCGCGAGCTCGTGCAGCGTGATGGGCATGTGCCAGTTTGTACATCCTGAAGCGAGCTGATCGCCATTTCAGCTACTGCGCACCGCGCTGACCAGGACCATGCTGAGCACATGACCCGACTGCGCACCTCCCTGCCCGGCCCGAAGTCGCTGGAGCTCCAGGCCCGGCGCAAGGGCGCCGTCGCCGCGGGTGTCGGCTCCTCGCTGCCCCTCTACATCGACTCCGCCGACGACGGGCTGCTCGTCGACGTCGACGGCAACCAGCTGATCGACCTCGGCTCCGGCATCGCCGTCACGAACGTCGGCAACCCGGCGCCCGCGGTGGCCGAGGCCGTGCACGCGCAGATCGACCGGTTCAGCCACACCTGCTTCATGATCACGCCCTACGAGGGGTACGTGGAGGTGTGCGAGGAGCTCAACGCGCTGACGCCGGGCACGCACGAGAAGCGGTCGGTGCTGTTCAACTCGGGCGCGGAGGCCGTGGAGAACGCGGTCAAGATCGCCAGGCACGTCACCGGCAGGCAGGCGGTCGTGGTGTTCGACCACGGCTACCACGGGCGCACGAACCTCACGATGGCGTTGACCGCCAAGAACATGCCGTACAAGCACCGGTTCGGGCCGTTCGCGCCGGAGGTCTACCGGGTGCCGGCGTCCTACCCGCTGCACGACGGCCTCACCGGTGCCGAGGCGGCCGCCAACGCCATCGCCGCCATCGAGAAGCAGGTCGGCGGCGACAACACCGCGGCCGTCGTGATCGAGCCGGTCCAGGGCGAGGGCGGGTTCATCGCACCGGCGGAGGGCTTCCTGCCCGCGGTCGCCGAGTGGTGCCGCGAGCGCGGGGTGCTGTTCGTGGCCGACGAGATCCAGACCGGATTCTGCCGCACGGGTTTCTGGTTCGCCTCCGACCACGAGGGCGTGGTGCCGGACCTCATCACCACGGCGAAGGGCATCGCGGGTGGTCTGCCGCTCGCCGCCGTCACGGGACGGGCCGAGATCATGGACGCCGTGCACGTCGGTGGTCTCGGTGGCACTTATGGCGGCAACCCGGTGGCGTGTGCTGCCGCGTTGGGCGCTATCCGCACGATGCGCGAGCGCGACCTCAACGGTGCCGCGCGCCGCATCGAGGAGACGGTGCTCACCAGGCTGCGGGCGGTCGCGGAGAAGACCGACGTCATCGCCGAGATCCGCGGCCGTGGGGCGATGCTCGCCATCGAGTTCACCGAACGCACGCCCGATGTCGCCGCCCGTGTGGCGAAGGCGTGCCACGAACAGGGTGTCGTCGTGCTGACGTGCGGCACCTACGGCAACGTGATCCGCTTGCTGCCCCCGTTGGTCATCCCGGACGACCTGCTCGCCGAAGGCCTCGACGTTCTCGAAGGAGCACTCCTCGCATGAACTTCCACACCCCAGAAGACGTCGAGACCGCGGTCGCCCGGGCCCACGCGGTCGCACCGGAGCTCGCCGCGCTGCCCGCCCACCGCAGGGCCGCCGCGCTCGACCACGTGTCGCGGCGCCTGGCCGAGCGGGCGGAGGAGTTCGCGCAGGCCATCAACGACGACTCCGGCAAGCTCAAGTGGGCGCGGGTCGAGGTGACCAGGGCGATCTCCACGTTCCGCTGGGCCGCCGAGGAGGCCCGCCGGTTCTCCGGTGAGCTGCAGCGCCTCGACACCGACCCGGCCGCCGAGGGACGGCTCGCGCTGGTGCGGCGGGTGGCCCGCGGGCCGGTGCTGGGCATCGCGCCGTTCAACTTCCCGCTGAACCTGGTGGCGCACAAGGTCGCGCCCGCGCTGGCCGTCGGCGCGCCGATCGTGCTGAAGCCGGCGCCCGCCACGCCGAAGGTCGCGTTCCTGCTCGGGGAGCTGCTGGCCGAGACGGACCTGCCGGCGGGCGCGTTCGCGGTCCTGCACCTGTCCAACGAGGACACCGCGCGGCTGGTGGAGGACCCGCGGCTGCCGGTGGTGTCGTTCACCGGGTCGGGACCGGTCGGGTGGGGCATCAAGGAACGCGTGCCGCGCAAGCACGTCACGCTGGAGCTCGGCGGCAACGCGGCCGCGATCGTCGCACCGGACTGGCAGGACGTCGAGTTCGCCGCCCAGCGGATCGCCACGTTCGCGATGTACCAGGCCGGTCAGTCGTGCATCTCGGTGCAGCGCGTGTACGTGCACACCGACGTCTACGACGCGATCGCGGAAGCCGTTGTGCAGCACGTGAACAAGCTCGACGTGGCCGCCGACGTCGGTCCGCTGATCAACGACGCCGCCGCCGACCGGGTCGAGGCGTGGGTGGCCGAGGCGGGAGCCACCGTGCTCACCGGCGGCACGCGCGACGGCCGCACCTACGCGCCGACCGTGCTGACCGACGTGCCCGAGACCGCGAAGGTGAACGCCGAGGAGGTGTTCGGCCCGGTGGTCACGCTCACCCGCGTGAACAGCGTCGAGGAGGCGTTCGACCGGGTCAACGCCTCGCGCTACGGCCTGCAGGCCGGGCTGTTCACCACCGACGTGCGGCTGGCGTTCCGTGCGGCGCAACGGCTCCAGGTCGGTGGCGTGATCGTCGGCGACGTGCCGAGCTACCGCGCGGACCAGATGCCGTACGGCGGTGTGAAGGAGTCCGGCACCGGCCGGGAGGGGCTGCGCGCGGCGATGGAGGACCTGACCGAGCCGCGGGTGCTGGTGCTGACCGGGCTGGAGCTGTAGTCCGGCGAGCACGTCCGATGAGTGGGTCGCTCCCGGCCTCGACTGCCATGATTCAGCGGTGGCCGTCACGATCAGGGATGTCGCTCGTCAGGCACAGGTCTCCGTGTCGACGGTCTCGCGTGCGCTGAGTGCGCCGGGCCTGGTCAAGGAGGCCACCCGGCGCAGGGTGCTGGACGTCGTGCAGGGCCTCGGCTACCAGCCCAACCGCGCCGCCCGCAGCCTGATCACCGGACGCACCGGCAACCTCGGCATCGTGGTGCCCGACCTCGAGAACCCGTTCTTCCCCGCCGTGCTGCGCGGGGTGCAGACGCGGGCGGGTGAGGCGGGCACCTCGGTGTTCTTCTGCGACAGCAGGGAGGACCCGCTCACCGAGGCCGAGCTGGTGCGGACGATGGCGCCCCAGGTCGACGGCGTGGTGCTGTGCGCGTCCCTGATGTCCGACGAGCAGATCGCCGAACTGGCCGGCGTGACGCCGCTGGTGCTGATCAACCGGATCGTGCCGGGTGTGTCCTCGGTGCTGATGGACAGCGCGTCCGGCATGGACCAGGTCGTCACGCACCTGGAGTCGTTGGGCCACCAGCACTACGTCTACCTCGGCGGCCCCGCGGCGGTGTGGTCGAACAACCGCAGGACGCAGGGCCTGGCCGGGCGCGCACAGCTGCTCGGGTCGTTCGAACCGAACTTCGCCGGCGGCGTCACGGCGGCCGAACAGGCGCTGCGGACCGGCGCGACGGCGTTCATCGCCTACAACGACCTGATGGCGCTGGGTGCGTTGAGCCACCTGGCGGCGGTCGGCGTCGGAGTGCCGCAGCAGGTCAGCGTGACCGGCTTCGACGACATCCTGTACGCGGCGATGTGCTCACCCGCGCTGACGACCGTCACCATGCCGACCGAGGAAGGCGGCAAGGTCGCGGTGGACCTGCTCGCCGCGCTTCTGGACGGCGGTCCGGCCGAGCACCGGGAACTGCCCACGACACTCGTGGCGCGCGCCAGCACCGGTGAAGCCGGGTGACCACTCCGGCCGCGGGGGAGTTTCTTCGGGTAACTCCCCCGCGGTGCGGCCGGTGTGCGGTCTAGTCGTATCCGCGGACGTGTCCGTCTTCGTCGGCGAGAATTTCGTAGTGGTCCATGCCAAGCTCCTTGGTGTCCCTTGGTGTCGTGGCTGACATCACAAAGGTAGAGGCCCATCAGCGTCTTGTGGAGTGAATTTGCGCCCCAACCGGGGTAGTCGAGGGGAACCCAAGGGGGTCGTAGGGGTGACCCGCACCACAACCCCTATGTGTGTCGTGCGGCACACCCTCGGCCGAGTTCACGGCTACGCAGCGCCTATCAAGATGGGGATCTGCCGTCCAGTGGTTGCCAGACATGACCCGTTCGGGGGACAACCTTGGCCATGCGAACGATACTCACCGTGATCGCTGTGATCGCCTCCGTGGTGACTGCGACGAGTCCCGCCCTCGCCGTCGACGCCGTCGCGCCGACCGTGGAACTGCTCAGCGCCTACCGCGCGAAGCACGGTGTCGCCGCTCTCTCGCTCGATTCCGAAGTGAGCCGAACGGCGCAGGAATGGGCCGACCACTTGCACGAGACGGGCAGTTTCGAACATCGTCCGGACAACGCCTATGGCGAGAACCTCTTCTGGACGAGCGCGCGAACCGGCCCGATCGAGAAGATCGCCATGAATGCGCTGGACAACTGGTACGACGAATCGCACGGATATGACTACTCGCGTGAAATGACCCCTGAGAACGTCGACTACGACGTCCTGCACTTCACCGCGATGGTGTGGCGGTCGTCCGATCGGGTGGGCGTCGGGTTGCGGCAGGGGCGGAACGGGACGTACGTCGTGCTGAACTTCGCGCAGCGGGGCAATGTGTTGAACCACTTCGTGGCGAACGTGCTGCCGCCGGTGGGATAACCGGTCGTCCAGCGGCCGGCGACGATCTACGGTCGTCCGAATGGATCTTTCTCCCCTGGCCGTGCCGCACACCCTCGCCCACCTGACCCCGCTGCTGCCGCCGGCCCCCGCGCGGATCCTGGAGGCCGGCTGTGGTCGTGGTGCACTCGCCGCCGCGCTCACCGAGCTGGGCCACCAGGTCACCGGCGTCGACCGCAACGCCGAGATGGCCGCGGCCGCACGGGAACGCGGTGTGGACGTCATCCACGCCGACGTCCTCGACGTCACCGGTGAGTACGACGTCGTGCTGTTCACCCGTTCGCTGCACCACGCCGACGACCTGGACGCGATCGTCACGCACGCCGCATCCCTGCTCAAACCGGGCGGCCGGATCGTCGTCGAGGAGTTCGGCTGGGAACGCGTCGACCAGGCCGCCGCCGAGTTCGCCTACGACAACGCCGCCCTGCTCGTCGCCGCCGGTCTGCTCGACACCGAGACGCCGGAGACCGACCCGCTCGGCACGTGGACCGGGAACCACGACCGGCTGCACCGCGGCACCACCATGCTCGCCGCGCTGGCCTCCGCCGGTGAACTGACCACTGTGGACACGCCGATGCTGTGGCGGATGGTCGACGGCCGCGGCGGCAGGTGGCTCGACCCCGGCCGCGCTCCCGCCGTCCTCGCCGCTCTGCGCGCGGCCGAACAGCGCCGCATCACCGCGGGCACCCTCCCGCGGGCAGGTATCGTCGCCAGCGCCTTGATCTCCAGTTAACTGCAGCTTCTAGGGTCACTCCTGCCAAGGTCGTCGACGGTGGGGGTTGTGATGCGTGCGGTGCGTGTGCACGAGTTCGGTGGGCCCGAGGTGCTCGTCGAGGAGGAGGTGCCCGACCTGACCGCCGGGCCGGGTGAGGTCGTGGTCGGGGTCGAGGCGGCCGACGTGATCTTCCTGGACACGTTGCTGCGCAAGGGCTGGGGCGGCGAGTACTTCCCCACGCACCCGCCGTACGTGCCCGGCGGAGGCGGCGCCGGACGGGTGCTGTCGGTCGGCGCCGGCGTGGACCCGGCCTGGGTCGGCCGGCACGTCATCGCCCGCGGCTCCGGCGGGTACGCGGAGCAGATGGTGTTCCCGGCCGACGAGATCGTCGCGGTGCCGGAAAGTCTCGGCGCACCGGAGGCGGCGGCGGTGGTGCACGACGGCGTCACCGCGCTCACCCTGCTGCGACGGGTGGAGATCACGGAGAACGACTGGGTGCTGGTCGCGGCGGCGACGGGTGGCGCGGGCTCACTGCTCGTGCAGCTGGCCCGCGACGCCGGTGCGCTGGTCGTCGCCGCGGCCCGGGGTGAGCGCAAGCTCGCACTCGCCAGGGAGCTCGGCGCGCAGGTGACCGTCGACTACTCGCTCGACGGGTGGCAGGACCGCGTGCTCGACGCCACCGACGGGGTGGCCGTGGCGTTCGACGGCGCGGGCGGGCCGCTCGGGAGGGCCGTGTTCGAGACCGTGCGCGCAGGCGGGCGCTTCGTCACCTACGGCACGTCGGACGGGTTCGCCGACATCGACCCCGAGCTGGCGAAGCAGCGCGAGGTGCACGTGGACAACGCGTTGGCGGACGGCCCACCCGCTCCTGCCGTCGTGCGCGAGCTCCTCGCGGAAGCACTCGCGCTCACGGCCGCAGGGCGGATCCGCCCGGTCATCGGTGCGACGTACCCGTTGGCACAGGCCGAGAAGGCGCACCGATCACTGGAGGAACGCACCACGCTCGGCAAGTCGCTCCTGCTGCTCTAACGCAACCCGGCCGTCTCCGTGACCGCCCGCAACGCCGCCACCACCGCCGAGAACGGCGCCAGGTTCGGCTTGTCCGCCGGCGTCTCGCCCAGCCAGCCGACGCCACCGCGGTCGATCCGCGAGGGCGGCAACGGCACGAGCGTGCCCAGCCGGTGCGTCAGGGCACCGCGGGCGCGCAGCCGGATCAGGTTGACCTGCGAGGCCTCGTCGGCGGAGGTCGTGAGGATGAGCCAGCGGCCGGGGGCACCCGGCAGCGCCACCACCGGGCCGCCGAGCATCCGCACGGACAGGTAGTGCTGCACCTCCCCGCCGATGCCGGCGCCGAGCTCGACGGCGGACACCTGGTGGTCCGTCGTGAGCAGCAGCCTGTTCTCCGACCGCAACACCAGCCAGCCCCAGTCCGAGTAGCGCTCGATGGCGCCGGCGAACGTGTCGAGCTGCGGCAGTACTCCCTTAGGCGAGCTCATGGATCTCACCCTCACTTGATCGAGGTGTAACTCCGATCACACGATTTGACTCTCCGCCGCCATGAACTCACTATCGGGCCGCCATCGGCACACTCGAACGGGGCTGGAGAGCGTGACTCACCTGCGTGAACGCCACCTGACCATGATCGCGCTGGGCGGCGTGATCGGCGCCGGTCTCTTCGTCGGGACAGGCGCCGGCATCGCCATCGCCGGACCGGCCATCATCATCTCGTTCGCGCTGGCCGGAATCCTCGCGCTGCTGGTGATGCGCATGCTCGGAGAAATGGCGGCCGAGCACCCCAGCGGCGGCGCGTTCTCGGTGCACGCGGAGAAGGCGATCGGGCCGTGGGCCGGGTTCACCGTCGGCTGGACCTACTGGTCGGCGGTCGTCGTGGTGCTCGCGGTCGAGGCGACCGGGGCGGCCAAGATCGCGTCCGGGTGGCTGCCGTCCGTGCCGCAGTGGGTGTGGGTGCTGGTCTTCATGTCGGTGCTGACCGCCGTGAACCTGACCAGCGTGCGCAACTTCGGCGAGTTCGAGTTCTGGTTCGCCGGCTTGAAGGTGGCCGCGATCGTGGTCTTCCTGCTGCTCGGCGGTGCCGCGATCCTCGGGCTGCTGCCGGCCGTCGACCCGCCGGGGCTCGCGAACCTGCGCGACTTCCTGCCGAACGGCTGGGGCGGGGTCGTCGCGGGCCTGATGGCGGTGGTGTTCGCGTTCGGCGGCCTGGAGGTCGTCACGATCGCCGCCGCCGACGCCGAGAACCCGAGGCAGGCCATCGGGAAGGCCGTCCGCACGTCGATCACCCGGCTGCTGGTGTTCTACCTCGGCTCGATGGCTGTCGTGGTGACCCTGTTGCCCTGGAACGACTCCCAGGTCGGCGCGAGCCCGTACGTGGCGGTGCTGGACAAGATCGGCATCCCCGGCGCCGCGCAGATCATGAACGTCGTCATCTTCGTGGCCCTGCTCAGCGCCATCAACGCCACCCTCTACGGCGCCGCCCGCATGCTGTCCTCGCTCGCCGAGCGAGGTGAGGCCCCGAAGTCGTTGCTGGACCGCAGGAACGGCGTGCCGCGCAACGCCGTGCTGGCATCGGTGGCGTTCGGGTTCGTCTCGGTGCTGCTCAACTACCTGTGGCCGGACACGGTGTTCCTGCTGCTGCTGAACGCGGTCGGCTCGGCGCTGCTGGTGGTGTGGGGCTTCATCGCGGTCTCACAGCTGCGGATGCGCCGCACGATCGCGAACCCGGCCGTGCCGATGTGGGGCCACCCGTACCTGTCGTGGCTCGCGCTCGCCGGGATCGTGGCGATCATCGGGCTGATGCTGGCCGACGAGCAGGCCCGCGGCCAGATCCTGTCGACGGGCGTGCTGGTCGCCGTGATCGCGGCGGTCGGGGCCGGCAGGTCGGCGGTGCGCCGCCGCAGTCGTGCCCAGGCCTGATATCGGTATTGTTATACCGTGATCGAACTGAAGTCCGCGGCCGACCTCGACGTCATGCGCGAAGCCGGCCGCGTCGTCGCCCAGGCCCTCGCGGCGTGCCGCGACCGCGCCGCTCCCGGCGTGACGCTGCGGGAGCTGGACGAGGTCGCCAGGGAGGTGATCTTCGGCGCGGGCGCGGTGTCGCCGTTCCTCGACTACCACCCGCACTGGGCACCCAGCCCGTTCCCCGGCGTCATCTGCGCTTCGGTGAACGACGCCGTCGTGCACGGCATCCCCGGACCGCTCGCGCTGGCCGAGGGCGACCTGGTCAGCATCGACTGCGGCGCCGTGGTCGACGGCCTGTGCGGGGACGCGGCCATCAGCTTCGTGGTCGGCGAGGCCACCGACGCCGACCTGGCGTTGATCGACTGCACCGAACGCGCGCTGCAGGCCGGCATCGACGCCGCGCGACCGGGCGGACGGCTCGGCGACATCTCGCACGCCATCGGCTCGGTCGTGCGCGCGGGACGGTACGGCTTGCTGAAACACCACGGTGGACACGGGATCGGGCGCGCGATGCACGAGGAACCCTTCGTGCCCAACTAGGGCAAGGCGGGCGAAGGCCTGAAACTGTTGCCCGGCATGGTGTTGGCGCTCGAACCGATGCTGCACGCCGGCGGCCGCGACACCTACCTCAGCGACGACGACGGCTGGACGTTGCGCACCGACGACGGCTCGCGCGCGGCTCACGTCGAGCACACGGTGGCCATCACGGTCGACGGGCCGCTGGTGCTCACGCTGCCCTGAGAACACCTCCGCCGCGGACTCGTACTTCCTCGTCGCAACTCGGCCGAGCGAGATCACCCACGAGCGTGCGCGCGTCGGTCCTAGGCCGACTTCTGCGGCGTCAGCAGCTCGTTGATCGCGTCCAGCGAGATCCCCAGCGCCCCCGCCAGCGCGGCGATGGTGAAGAACGACGGCGTGGGAGCACGACCGGTCTCGATCTTCCGCACGGTCTCGGCGGACAACCCCGCCCTGGCCGCGATCTCGACCATGCTCTCCTGGCCGCGCGCGTCGCGCAGCAGCTGCCCGAGCCGCCTGCCCCGCTCCCGCTGCAGCGAACTCAAGGGGATGCGCACCATGGGTGCGGATTCTACGCGAACTTCGCACTGCAGTCGGCGTGAGAAAAGTCCGTTGCACGGGCGGCCGATCACGACATAGGTTCGAAGTACACAAGAGAGGAGGTGGTCCAAAGTTGTATAGCAACCGGACTCGTGAGGTGGCTGTCCGCTAGGACCGCCCTCGGTGACGCCTAGTGCAAACCCAGGCAGCCACCCGACCCCCGGACTCTGAGCGCTGGTCCCGCTCGGCCCGTTCACGCGGGAGTCGTCCGGGGGTTGTCCCATTTCATGACCGGCATTCCGGACAACCGGGCTACAGCGCCTTCTTCAGGACCTTGAGATCGGCGACGAACGCGTCGAACGCCTCGGTGAAGTTCTCCGCCCGCACCACCGCCGACGGGTGCACGGTGACGCCGACCCGCAGCCCGTCGGACTCCACCACCCGGCCCCGGTTCTCGGTGAGCTTGAACGACGGCCCCAGCAACGCCTTGGCGGCCACCGCACCCAGGCACACCACCAGGTCCGGCTTCACGACCCGCAGCTCCTCGCGCAGCCACGGGAAGCACGCCACGACCTCGGAGCGGCGTGGCGTCTGGTGGATCCTGCGCTTGCCGCGCGTGGTGAACCTGAAGTGCTTCACCGCGTTCGTCAGGTAGACGTCGGGGCGGGAGATCCCGGCAGCGCCCAAGGCCTTGTCCAGCAACCGGCCCGCCGGGCCGACGAACACGTGGCCCTCGACGTCCTCGCGGTCACCAGGCTGCTCGCCGACCATCATCATCCTGGCCTTCACCGGGCCCTCGCCGAACACCACCTGGTGGGCGTCGCGGTACAGCTCACACCCGCGGCAGTCGGCGGCCGCAGAACGCAACGCCGCCCAGCCCTTCCCCTCGGGGACGAACTGGGCGGCGGACGTGGTGTCGTTACTTGTCCGAGCGGAAGGCATCCTTGACCTTCTCGCCGGCCTGCTTCAGAGCGCCCTTGGCTTGCTCCGCGCGGCCCTCGGCCTGCCACTGCTCGTTGTCCGTGGCGTCACCGACCGCAGCCTTGGCGCGGCCCTTGAGCTCCTCGGCCTTGTTCTCGAACTTCTCGTCGGCACCCATGGATCAGGCTCCTCCACTAGCGGTCAGCTACGTGGACTGGTTACCCGGCGAGCACCGCCCGAAACAGTTGATAAGGTGATCACTCGCGGTTGAGAACCCAGCCGCAAGCCGATGAGACGGCTTGCTCTGGGTGTGCCCGCCCTTCGCAAGATGAGCTGACCCCCGAGCGTCGTCGTCCCACCGGCATGCCGCTGTGACCATGACGACGTGAAAGGAGCCGGCGGTGTCGTCCGCGAGAATCACCGCCCTCGAGGCCGAGGTGGCAGGGCTGCGCAAGGCTCTGGCATCGAGGACCGTCATCGGGCAGGCCACCGGCCTGATCGCCGCACGCAAACCCTGCACACCCCAGCAGGCGTTCCAGCTGCTGGTGCACATTTCGCAGCACCACAACATCAAGCTGCACGTCGCCGCCGACCGGCTGGTGGCGGCGTTCGTGCACTCCCACCTCGGCCGGCCGGTGAACCCGGCCGACCAGGTGTTGTGGGATCACGTCAACGCGACCACGGCGAACGAGTCCGGGGACAGCGACGACGGGTTGGCCGAGGAGGTCAGCAGCACGTCCCCGTGAGGCAGCGGGACGGGGGTCGTGCCGAGGTTCACCACCACGCGGGTTCGTCCGCGGTGCAGCACGAGGCACTCCCCGTCCTCCTCCACCACGAACCTGTCCAGCCGCGGATCCGCCAGCTCGGGGCGGGAGCGGCGCAACCGGATCAGCGCGCGATAGGTCTCGTACACCTCCGCGTGGTCCCCCTCAGCGACCTCGTCCCACCTGAGCCGCGAGTTCTCCACGGTCTGCGGTGACATCGGGTCGGGGACGTCGGACTCGCCCCAGCCGTGCCGGGAGAACTCCCTGCGCCGCCCGGTCCTGACCGCCTCGGCGAGCTCCGGGTCCGGGAAGGACGCGAAGAACTGCCAGGGCGTGGAGGCCGCCCACTCCTCCCCCATGAAGATCATGGGCGTGTAGGGCGAGCACAGCACGATCGCCGCCGCGCACAACAGCTTCCCGGTGGGCACGGTCGCGGACAACCGGTCACCGGTCGCGCGGTTGCCGACCTGGTCGTGGTTCTGGGTGTAGGCGAGGAACCGGTGGCCGGGCACCAGCGCCGTGTCGACCGGCTTGCCGTGGTGCTTCTCCCGGAACGACGACCAGGTGCCGGCGTGGAAGAACACCTTCTCCAGCGTGTTCTTCACCGCACCGGGTGCCGCGAAGTCCTCGTAGTAACCGAAGGTCTCACCCGTCAGTGCGACGTGCAGGCAGTGGTGCAGGTCGTCCGACCACTGCGCGTGCAGGCCGGTGCCGCCGCCCTCCCGCGCCGTCACGAGCCTGGCGTCGTTCAGGTCCGACTCGGCGATCAGCGTCAACGGCCTGCCGACCGCCGCCGACAGCGCGTCCACCTCGACCGCGAGCTCCTCCAGCAGGTGCACCGCCCGCCGGTCGACCAGCGCGTGCACCGCGTCGAGCCGCAGCCCGTCGACGTGGAAGTCGCGCAGCCACTGCAGGGCGTTGTCGAGCACGTACCGGCGGACCTCGTCCGAGCCGGGTCCGTCCAGGTTCAGGCCGGGACCCCACTCGTTGCTGCCCGCGAAGTACGGGCCGAACCGGTCGAGGTAGGCGCCGGACGGGCCGAGGTGGTTGTAGACGACGTCCAGCAGCACGGCCAGGCCGCGCTGGTGGCAGGCGTCGACGAACCGCTTGAAGCCGTCCGGGCCGCCGTAGGGCTCGTGCACCGCGCCCCACAGCACGCCGTCGTAGCCCCAGCCCTCGACGCCGTCGAAGCTGTTGACGGGCATGACCTCGACGAACGTGATGCCGAGGTCCACCAGGTGGTCGAGCTTGCCGATCGCCGCGTCGAACGTGCCCTCCGGCGTGAACGTGCCGATGTGCAGCTCGTAGATCACCCCGCCGGGCAACGCGCGCCCGGTCCAGCCGCCGTCCTGCCACTCATAGGTGTGCTCGTAGACGCGTGACGCCTCGTGCACACCGTTGGGCTGCCACAGCGAACGCGGGTCCGGCAACGCCGTGCCGTCGATGACGAACGCGTAGTCGGAGCCCTGCGCGTCCGAACGCCACCAGTCGCCGTCACGCTTCATCTCGTGGTCGGCACCGTCGACCCGGACGTGCACCGACTCGGGCTTGGGCGCCCACACGGAAAAGCTCACGATTCCCCCCGCACCAGCAGAGCCACCGGGTAGCGGTCGAGCAGCGCGGCCAGGTCCTCGGTGGCCGGCCGGCCGCTGATGACGTCGGTCCACTCCGCACCCGGCAATGGCAGCACCGTGTCCTGCCAGCCCTTCTGCGCCAGCGTGACGGGCAACCGGGTGGCGACCGTGATGACGTGCCCGCGCTGGAACGCGAGCACGTGCCCGGCGGCGGGACCTTCCGCACGCAACGGCCGGTAGCCGGTGAAGCCGCGGGCCTTCGCCTGCAACGCCCGGTGCACCACCAGCAGCTTGGCGGCGCCGGTGTCGTCGATCTCCGGCACCCAGCCGTCCTCGATGCGGGCCAGCAGCTCCCGGCGCAGCTCGTAGTCGACCGGCCTGCGGTTGTCCGGGTCGACCAGCGAGAAGTCCCACAGCTCGGTGCCCTGGTAGATGTCCGGCACGCCGGGCGCGGTGAGCTGGACCAGCTTCTGCCCCAGCGAGTTCGACCAGCCGGGCACCTTGATCCGCTCGGCGAGCGCGGCGACCTCGGGCAGGTCCAGCACCTTCGCGGGCCACGCGGCCACCTCGGCGTCGAACTCCGCGTTGCGGTCCACCCAGGAGGTCTTGATCTTCGCCTCGCGCGACGCCTTCTCCAGGTACTGCTGCAGACGCTCCTCGCTGATGGGCCACGCGCCGAGCAGCGACTGCCAGGCCAGCCGGTTCAGCGACGGCTCGGAGAGCCCGTGCTGCGCGGTCATGGCCTCCTCGAACGCCAGGTACTCGTCCGGGATCTCGGCCAGCACGGCGAGCCGGGCCCGCACGTCCTCCGACCGCTTGGTGTCGTGCGTGGTCAGCGTCGTCATCGACCGCGGCCAGCTGGCCTCCCGGGCGGCGGCGCGCTGGTGGAACTCCTCCACCGGCATGCCGAACCGGTCCGGTGAGCCGCCGACCTCGTTGAGCGCCACGAAGTTCGTGTACCGGTAGAACGCGGTGTCCTCGGTGCCCTTCGCGACGACCATGCCCGACGTCTGCTGGATCCGGGTGGCCAGCTCGCCGTGCGGGTCGGCGCGCACCTGCTCGTCGAGCGCCTTGACCGCGGGCGACTTGGCGCTGCGCACGGCCGCGTCCCAGTGCTCCAGGCCCTCCGGCAGGTACGACCGGTAGACCGGGAAGTTGACCATCACCTCGGCGACGGCCTCGCAGGCGTCCTCGAACGGCACGCCCTGGACCAGCCGGGCGATCCGGCGCACCTCGGCGACCAGGATGGAGTCGGCGACCTGCGTGCGGGCCGCGTGCTCCACCTCGTAGAAGCTCGACTGCCCGCCCTGGGGCTCGAACGCGTCGGTCGGCGCGATGAACACGCCGCAGATCTCCCGCAGCGCGTCGTAGCCGGTCGTGCCGTCGACCGGCCAGCTCTGCGGCAGCGTCTCGTCCGGTCCGAGGATCTTCTCGACGACGATCCAGCCGTCGAACCGCTCGCGCAGCTGCCGGAAGTAGGCACCGGGGTCGGCCAGCCCGTCCGGGTGGTCGATCCGCAGGCCCTCCGCTCCCCAGCGCAGCACCTCGTGGTGGGTCGCGTCGAACACCTCGGGGTCCTCGACCCGGATCGCCGCGAGCTCGGTGATGTCGAAGAACCGCCGGTAGTTGAGCTCCTGGTTGCCGCGCCGCCAGTTGACCTTGACGTGGTGGTCGTGCACCTCGTCGTCGGCGTCCTCGGCGAGCACGGGCAGCAGCACCTTGCCGGAGGACCAGTCGATGTCGAAGTACCGGGCGTACCGCGACTCCTGGCCCTTCTCCAGCACGTCCTCCCACCACGGGTTCGGCACGGCCATGTGGTTGGGCACGATGTCGACGTACAGGCCGATGCCGAGCTCGGTCAGCTTGTCCTGCAACGCCTCGCGGGCTTGCTTGCCGCCGAACTCCTCCCGCGTGCGGGTCGGGTCGGTGACGTCGTAGCCGTGCGTGGACCCCTGGCTCGCCTCCAGCAGCGGCGACGCGTAGAGGCCGTGCACGCCGAGGCGGTGCAGGTAGTCCGCGATGTGCGCGGCGTCGGTGAAGGTGAAGTCGGGGGTGAACTGGAGGCGGTAGGTGGAGTACGGGGCCCCCATCAGCCGTTCCTCTCCAGCACGACGAGCGAGCGCGCGGTCAGCGTGAGGCTGCCCGCGGCCGCGATCGGTTTCTGGCCGTCTCCGCCGACCTGGCCGGTCGCCGTGTCGACCACGACCGTCCACTCCGGACCGTACGAGCTGTCGGGCAGCGTCACCTGGATGTCCTCGTGGTGTGCGTTGAACGCCATCAGGAACGAGTCGTCGACCACCCGCATGCCGCGGGTGTCGAGGTCGGGCATGCCTTCACCGTTGAGGAAGACGACGATGCACTTGCCGAAGTCGTCCTCCCAGTTCTGCTCGGTCATCTCCTCGCCGGACGGGGTGAACCACGCGATGTCGCGCAGCTCGTCGCCCTTGCGGATCGGCCTGCCCGCGAAGAACCGCTTGCGCCGGAACACCGGGTGCTGCTTGCGGAACTTCGTGAGCGCCGCGGTGAACTCGACCAGCTCGGAGTGCGGCTCCAGCAGCGACCAGTCGACCCACGAGACCTCGTTGTCCTGGCAGTAGGCGTTGTTGTTGCCGTTCTGCGTGCGCGCGAACTCGTCACCGTGCAGGATCATCGGCACGCCTTGGGACAACAGCAGCGTGGCCATCAGGTTGCGCCGCTGCCGCGATCGCAGCGCGAGGACTTCCTCGTCGTCGGTCGGCCCCTCGACCCCGCAGTTCCAGGACCGGTTGTGGCTCTCGCCGTCGTTGTTGTCCTCACCGTTGGCCTCGTTGTGCTTCTCGTTGTACGACACCAGGTCGTTCATCGTGAAGCCGTCGTGCGCGGTGACGAAGTTGATCGACGCATAGGGCCGGCGGCCGTCGTCCTGGTAGAGGTCGGACGAGCCGGTGATGCGCGAGGCGAACTCACCGAGCGTGGCCGGCTCGCCGCGCCAGAAGTCGCGCACGGTGTCGCGGAACTTGCCGTTCCACTCCGTCCACAACGGAGGGAAGTTGCCGACCTGGTAACCGCCGGGGCCGACGTCCCACGGCTCGGCGATCAGCTTGACCTGGGAGACCACCGGGTCCTGCTGCACGACTTCGAAGAAGGTCGCCAGCCGGTCGACGTCGTAGAACTCACGCGCCAGCGTCGCGGCGAGGTCGAACCGGAACCCGTCCACGTGCATCTCGGTCACCCAGTACCGCAGCGAGTCCATGATCAGCTGCAGCGTGTGCGGCGTCCGCACGTTCAACGAGTTACCCGTGCCCGTGTAGTCCATGTAGAACTTGGGCTCGTCGTCCATCACCCGGTAGTAGGCCAGGTTGTCGATGCCCTTCATCGACAGCGTCGGCCCGAGGTGGTTGCCCTCCGCGGTGTGGTTGTAGACCACGTCGAGGATGACCTCGATGCCGGCCTGGTGCAGCGCCCGCACCATGCCCTTGAACTCCTGGACCTGGTTCAACGGCAGCGCCGCGTAGCCGTCGTGCGGCGCGAAGAACCCGATCGTGTTGTAGCCCCAGTAGTTGCTGAGCCGGCGCTCCTGCAACGTGTGGTCGCTGACGAACTGGTGCACCGGCATCAGCTCGACCGCCGTCACCCCCAGGCGGGTCAGGTGGTCGATCATCACCGGGTGCGCGAGCCCCGCGTACGTGCCGCGCAGCCTCGGCGGGATCTCCGGGTGGTCGATCGTCAGGCCCCGCACGTGCGCTTCGTAGATGACGCTCTCGTTGTACGGCGTCCGCGGCGACCGGTCGTTCGTCCAGTCGAAGAACGGGTTCACCACCACCGACTTCGACACGAACGGTGCCGAGTCCGCGTCGTTGCGCTCGTCGGGGCTGCCGAACTTGTACCCGTACAACGCCTCGTCCCACGACAGGCCGTTCGAGATGGCCTTGGCGTACGGGTCGATCAGCAGCTTGTTCGGGTTGCAGCGCAGTCCCCGCTCCGGGTCGTACGGCCCGTGCACGCGGTACCCGTACCGCTGGCCGGGGCCGACGCCGAGCAGGTAACCGTGGTGGACGAAACCGTCCACCTCAGGTAGCCGGACACGTGTCTCGGTGCCGTCGTCGTCGAAGAGGCAGAGCTCCACGTACTCGGCGATTTCGGAGAACAGGGCGAAATTCGTTCCTACGCCGTCGTAACCGGCGCCAAGCGGATACGGCCTGCCGGGCCAGGGTCGCACGATGCTCCTCACGCGGTAGCGATACCCACACGACCCTATCCGTCTAACCGTGTTGTGGCATCACGCGCAAAGAAAGGACACCCGCCCGCGCACACCTGTGCCGGGGCCTGGTCCGCCGCGCGGTCCGCACCGCCCGTCCCAACCCCGGCAGAGTCAAGCGATCAAGCCCGCTCGTGCGCCAGCACCAGCTGCCCACGTGCGGCCGTGAGCAACGTGCGGGCTTCCTGGATCTCGCAGTACTTCAGGTGTTCCACGGCCGCCTCGGCACACGCCAGCGCGTGCGCGAGGGCGTCGTTCTCCAGCACGGGACCCGTGTCCCGCAGCGCGTCACGCAGTGATTCCTCCGCGCGCCGTGCCCCGACCACCGGGTCGCCGAGCGCGGTCGGCCGCACCGCGGCCAGGACCTGCTCGACGGCCAGTTCCAGCACGTCGGTCGATGTCCGCGTGCTCACGGCTGAGCTCATCGGGTACGCCACCTCCACAATGTCCGGGGGGATTCGTCGTCCGCCGTCGGGTGACGACTCGAACAGTACTCCGCAGGTCGAAGACCTGCCATCAAGCGGTTGTCCCAGGTTTGCGCTGACGAAGGGGGCGGGTGATGTCCCTGACCCTGGCGAAGAAGTCCTCCAGCACCACGGGCAGCGGAATCCTCCAGTTCGGGTGCTCGTCGATCGTGCCCGGCACGTTGGGCTGCCGGGTGTCCCGCAGAGCGTCCTGAGGTGAGGTCAGGACCAACGCGCAGGGTGCGTGGGCCAGCAGTGCGTGCGCACCGGCCACGCGGTCGCCCGGGTCGATGCCCTCCGCGCGCATGAGCTCGTCGAAGTCGGGGCCGTCCTCGCCCGCGAAGAACGTCGCCGCGGTGGGGAGGTCGTGGGTGGAGATGCTGGCCATCGCGTTCGGGTTCCACTGCGACGGCGGGATCAGCGGGTGGCCGTCGGCGTAGTAGTCGCGCTGGAAGTAGAGGACGGCGCTGGTGAGCATGCCGTTCTCCTGCAGCGTCTTCGTGACCACGGGCTCGACCGTGCCGAGGTCCTCGCCGACGACGACGGCGCCCGCGCGGTAGGCCTCCAGCGCGAGCACGCCGAGCATCGCGTCGGCGTCGTAGTAGACGTAGGTGCCGCGCGACGGCGGCTCGCCCGGCGGGATCCACCACAGCCGCCACAACCCGGCGACGTGGTCGATGCGGATGCCGTCGGCGTGCTTGAGCACGCTGCGCAGGACCTGGCGGAACGGCCGGTAGCCGGTCTCGGCGAGCTTGTCGGGGCGCCACGGGGGCAGTCCCCAGCCCTGGCCGTCGGCGCTGAACGCGTCCGGCGGGGCACCGACCGTGACGTCGATGGCGAACGCGTCCGGGTCCGTGAACGTGTCCGCGCCGCCGGGGTGCACGCCGACCGGGAGGTCGTGGATGACGCCGATGGCCATGCCGGCCTCGTGCGCGGCCAGCCGGACGTCCTGCAGCTGGCGGGTGCACAGGTGCTGCATCCACGCGTGGAACGCGACCCGGTCCGCGGGCGGTTCGGCGCGGTCCTCCGGCCACTCGCGCCAGTCGTTGCCGTGGATCTCGGCGAGCGCGCAGTAGGTCGCGAAGCTCTTCAGGTCCGCGTCCATCTCGACCTCGCCGCCGGGGAAGAGCAGCTCGAGCGCCTGCCGCTTCGCCTCCCAGATCGCGTCGTAGTCGATCAGGTCCTCGTTGGCCGGCCGCAGGTCGCGGATGAGCTGCCGGGTGCGCGGGCAGGCCTGCAGGAACTCGGCGGTGTCGGTGATGCGCAGGTACAGCGGGTTCGCGAACCGGCGGCTCGTCGGCGAGTACGGCGACCGTTCGACCGGGTGCGTGAGGCTCGGCGCCTGCACCGGGTTGACCAGCACCACGCCCGCGTCGAGCTCCTGGCTGCTGCGCCGGGCGACGGTGGCGAGGTCGGCGAAGTCGCCCATCCCCCACGAGTCCTTCGAGCGCGCGGCGTAGAGCTGCAGCATCCAGCCCCACGTGCGCGGCGCCTCCGGCAACGTCTTCGGGGCGACGGCGAGGGTGACCGTCTGCGTCCCGGTGCGGATCGTGTGCCAGCCGAGCGGCAACGAGTCCGGCAGGTGCCGCTCGACGGTGACGGTCTCGCCGTCCTCCAGCTCGACGGTCGCGGGCCCGCGCAGGTCGTACGTCTCCTGCTCGCGGATCACGATCGTCGGCGGCAACCTCTGCTCCGCCCGCCTGCGTTCGACCAGAGCCAGCTCGCGCTCGACGGAGTCCGGAGTGGACGCGTCGACGCCGAACTGCGCGAGGACCTTGACGACGACATCCGTCTCGACGGTCACCTGCTGCTGGTCGGAGTTCTCGTACCTCGTGGCGACGCCCCAAGCGTCCGCCAGCCTCGCCACCGACTCCTCCACAAGTACAAGCTATGACACAGCTTCGCGCCCATTACCAGAGCAAATGGTCCCTGGTCACCCGAAGGGTGCACGCCGGTCGAGACACCCGGCCGACGTCATGTTCGTCAAACATCGGACGGCTTGTCCGGAACAGCCACAACGGCTTCGACCTCGACGAGGAACTCGGGCCCGAACAACGCCGCGACCTGGACGAGCGTGCTCGCCGGGTTGTGCACTTCTCCCAGCGCGGGCCGCAGGATCTCGTCCCGCACGTCCCTCAGCGTCTGCACGTCCGAGACGTCCACCACGTACCAGGTGAACTTCACGACATCCGACCAGTCAGCGCCAAACCTGGAAATGACGTGATGAAGATTGCTCAGCGCCTGCCGGGTCTGCGCGGCCAGGTCGTCCACCCCCACCACGCATCCCGTCTCGTCGACGGCGACCTGCCCGGAGACGAACACGAGCCTCCCGCTCACCGCCACCGCGTGGGCGTAGCCGGGGGTGTCGGGCAGCGCGGGCAGTCGGGTCAGACGCTCTTCGGCGGGCATGCGGCCACAGTACTTCCGGCCGTGCGGGCCTTCCCGTGGTTCTGCCGGGGTTGCGCTGGGCGGCCGAGGACGGGGTCGTGACGCCGGTGGAGCGGGAACACGTGCACCCGCGTGGAGGTCGTCCGGCAGCGGGGCTGACGGCGGTACCGTCACCGCATGGGGGTGGCCGAGGTCGGCCGGGGGCACCCGAACATGGCGTTCGAGGGCGGCATCAACTGACCGGACCGCTGGAGTTGCGCACCACCAGCCGCGGTGAGTGCTCCGCCGGCTCGACATCCTCGCCCCTGATCAGGCTGAACAGGTCCGCCACCGCCCGCTCCCCCTGTTCCTTCGCCGCCCCCTCGACCGCCGTCAGCCCCACCACGCGGGTGAGGTCCTGCCCGTCCAGCGACACGATCGACAGCTCGTCGGGCACCGCGCGCCCGTCGCGTTGCACGCGCAGGAAGATGCCCACGGCGGCGGCGCCGTTGGAGCTGATCACGGCGGTGGGCAGGCGTTCGCCGTCCAGCAGCACGTCCACGACCTGTTCGCCGCCGTCGACCGTGGGCGAGCACCACACCGTCCACTCGGGACGCACGGTCAGGCCCGCGTCGGCGAGGATCTCGTCGTAGGACTCGTCGACGCCGTCGGCGAGCACCAGCGCGACGTCCTTGTGGCCGAGCAGCTTGAGGTGCTCGACGGCGGTCTGCAGCGCGTGCCGCAGGTCGGTGTCGTCGACCGTCAGGTGCGGGATCTCCAGCGAGGTGAGCGCGTCCCGCTCGGCGTCGGCCAGGGTGACCGACAGCAGCAGCACGCCGTCCACGCGCCTGCCGAGTGGCATCTCGTCGAAGAACTTCGTGCGCGCGTCGTCCGATCCGATCACGTACAGCAGCACGTCGTACCCGGCCGCCCGCAACGCGCCCTCGGCTCCCGCGAGCACCGGGCTCACCTCGGTCGTGACCACCGCGATCGCGTACCGGCGCCCGCCGGCCAGCGACGACGCGTCGCGCGCGATGGCGTACCTCATCCGCCGCGCGACCTCGCTGACGTGCTGCCTGGTCGCTTCGGACACGCCCGGTTCGCCCCGCAGTGCGCGCGATACGGTCGCAGCGGACACCCCTGCGGCCTTGGCCACGTCGGACATGCTGGTCACGGCCCCGAGCGTATTGGAGATCCATGAAGCCCGGCGACCTCGCCCCCGACTTCACGCTGCCCGACCAGGACGGCACCGAGCGCAGGCTCTCCGACCTGCTCGAGCACGGCCCGGTCGTGCTGTTCTTCTACCCCGCCGCCATGACCTCCGGCTGCACCGCGCAGAGCTGCCACTTCCGCGACCTCGCCGCCGAGTTCGCCGAGGCCGGCGCCCAGCGGGTCGGCATCTCGCTCGACGACGTGGCCAAGCAGAAGCAGTTCGCCGAGCTCAACGGCTTCGACTACCCGCTGCTGTCCGACGTCGGGGGCGCGGTCGCCGAGCAGTTCGGCGTGCGGCGCCGGTTCGGGCCGATCCCGGTCAAGCGGCACACGTTCGTCATCGGCACCGACCGCCGGGTGGTCGAGGTGGTCAAGAGCGAGTTCTCGATGAACGCCCACGCGGACAAGGCGCTGGCCGCGCTCAGGAGTCGATGATCGTCAGCACGCCGCAGGGCTCGGTGCCGGTCACCTCACCGGCCACCTCCCGCGGCGCCCCGTCACCGCAGCCCGGCCAGCACGAAGTCCGCGATCTCCCCCGCCAGCACGGCGGGCGACTTCGGCCCGTCCGGCCGGTACCACATGGGCAGCTGGTTCACGACGCCGAACGCGATCCGCACCACGGTCTCCGCCGGCACCGTCGAGCTGAACTCGCCGGACGCCTGCCCCTTCTCCACCACCGCGAGGAACGTCTCGTGGTAGCGCCGCCGCTCGGCGCGGAAGTCGGTCATCCGCTCCTCGCCCAGGCGCGGCATCTCGCGGACGAACACGGCTGTCTCGTCGACCCGTTCGGCGGTCGAGACCACCAGCGAGGTCAGGATCTCCCGCACCGTCTCGGCGGCGGGCAGGCCCAGCGCGATGATCCGGTCCATGTCGGCGGACTGGGCCGTGATGAGCAGCCGGTAGATCTCGAAGAGCAGGTCGTCCTTGGAGCGGAAGTAGTGGTACAGCGCGCCCTTGGTCACCTCGGCGGCCGCCACGATCTCCTGCACCGAGGTCGCGTCGTAGCCCTGCGACGCGAACAGGCGGACGGCCGCGTCGATGATCTTCTGCTCGGTGGTGCCCGGCACGGCTATCCCCTGGGTGCCAGCGCGCGCACCTGTTCGACCTGGTCGCCGCCGGTCGGGAGCAGGGCGATGATCGGGGTGTCCACGCCGGCGGCCTGGTACTCGGCCACGCGCTCGCGGCACCGGTCGAGCGAGCCGTGCACGACCAGTGCGTCGACCACGGAGTCGGGGATCGACTTCGAGGCGCCCTTGCGGTCGCCTGCCGCCCACGCCTCGTGCATTGGGCGCAGCACGTCGCCGCGGCCCAGCCAGCCGTGGAACGCCGCGTAGGCGGGCACGGTCAGGTAGGTGCTGATCAGCATGCGCCCCAACGCGCGCGCCGCGTCGGCGTCCTCGGTCGGGCACACGAAGATCCGCGCGGCCAGCTCGGACCCCTCGCCCAGCTCGGCACGCACCTGCGGCACGTCGGTCGCGGCCAGCCAGTTCGTGATCGCGCCGTCGGCCTCGCGACCGGCCAGGCGCAGCATGTTCGGGCGCAGTGCCGCGAGCATGATCGGCACCTTCTCGGCGGGCGGGCGCTCCAGCTTGAAGCCGGACACGGCGAACGTGTCGTAGGAGGCGGTGACCTTCTCGCCGGCCAGCGCGGCCTTGAGGAACCGCAGGGTGTCGCGGGTCCGCTTGAACGGCTCCTCGAACGGGATCGCGTTCCAGCGCTGCACGATCGCGGGCGACGACGAGCCGATGCCCAGCACGAACCGGCCGCCGGTCACCTCCGCCAGCGTCGCCGCGGTCATCGCGAGCGTCGCGGGGCCGCGGGTGTAGACGGGTGCGATCGCCGGGCCGAAGCGCAGCGACGACGACCACTGCGCGGCCAGTGCGAGCGGCGTGAAGGCGTCCGTGCCGGTCGTCTCGGCCGACCACACGTCGGTGTAGCCGAGGTCGCCCAGCTCGCTGACCAGCGCGCGGTGGTCGAGCACCGGCACGCCGATCAGCGGCAGCGTGATTCCCCAACGAGCCATGAGCGCCTCCCAAGTCCTCTTGGGCCACACCCTACCGACCGGTCGGTATGTCTACAACTTCCGCGCGAACGTCAGACCGTCGGCCATCGGCACGAGCACCGACTCCACCCGCGGGTCCGCCAGCACGAACCTGTTGAACGCGTCGATCGCCGCCGCGTTGCCCTCCGGCTGCTCACCCGCGGCCTCGCCGTAGTAGAGCGTGTTGTCCGCGAGCAGCAGCCCGCCCTGCCGCACGCGCGGCACCAGCAGGTCCCAGTAGTGCACGTACCCGACCTTGTCCGCGTCGAGGAACACCAGGTCGATCGTCGGCTCCTCCGGCAGCTCGGCGATCGTCTGCCCGGCGGGGCCCAGCCGCAGCTCGATGCGGTCGCGCACACCGGCGGCCTGCCACGCCTCCTCGGCGATCCTGGTCCACTCCGGCGACACGTCGCAGGTGATGACCTTGCCCGACGGCGGGAGTGCCTGCGCGAACGCGAGCGTGGAGTACCCGGTGTAGGTGCCGACCTCGACCACGGTCTGCGCGCCGGTGAGCTTGACCAGCAGCGACAGCAGGACCGCCTGCTCGTGCGGGATCTGCATCTCCGCCGAGTCGCCGAGCTCCAGCGTCCGCGCGATCAGCTTCTCCTGCACGGCACTGGGCTGCCCGGCCTGCTCGCGCACGTAGCGGTAGATCTGCGGGGTCATGACCACGGTCTTGAAGTCGTTCACGCGCGGCCTTCTCTCATAGTCGGGTGATGAACGTCCTGAGGGTGTCGCGGTACTCGGGTCGCACCGGGTGTTTCGCGAGGTCGCGGTCTATGGCGGCGAAGACGGCGGCGCGGTGTGCACGGTAGCGGCTGAGACACACGTTCTCCCTGCTGACCAGGAAGAACTCGTCGAACCTGTCTCGTTCCGCGTCGGTGGTGGACATGCGCGCACGACCGGACTCGCGCAGCAGCGAGGGGCCGCCGGGCACGAGCCTGCGCATGACCTCCATGTGTGCCACCAGGTTCGCCTTGCTCGCGGAGTGCAGCGGTGCGGCCGCCGCGGACCCCAGTGCGGCACGGGCCCTGCGCAGCAGACCGGGCACGGGCTCGTAGTCACGGGCCCAGCGCCCGCTGAACGCCGGGTCGAACGACATCATCAACGGCCGGATCTCGTTCTCGTACACCTCACGGGAACAGCTGCCCGAATAGGCCAGCAGCACCGAGTACGCGTCATATCCAAGCGCAGTGAGGCGGACTAGTTGCGAATCAGGCTCGCGTATCAGCCGATCGAGTGAAGCCGAAAGAAACCTCCACACCAGAAATGCGGCGTGGTGCCCCAGGAACCACCGGTGCACGGCCCGTTCGACGGCGTCAGCCGGGGTGGTGATGACGATCGGGATCTGGTAGCAGTCATTCGAGCACGGAATCAATTCCGAACCCGGCATGGGCAGCCGCAGCACCGGCAGGTCGACGTCCACGTGCCCCCACGCGGGGCTGCAAACGGGCGCTGCACACGGGCGCGTCTCATCCACCGTCCATTTCCGCCGCAATCCGGTCGAACACCTCCGCGAGCCGCGGCGCCCGCGGACGGCGTGCGCCGACGTGCACGGCCTGGCAGCGCCACGGCGAGCCCGCCGTGCAGGTAGCGCAGCAGCTTCGCCTGGTCGAGCGCGGTGAGCGCGGCCTGCGTGCCGAACGGGACGACGTCCTGGTTGTGCAGGTTGGTCGGCAGGCTCTGCGCCGAGGCGGGCAGCGCGGCCCTGCGCATCGCGGCGACCGTGGCGGTCGCGGAGATCTGGATGCCCTGCACCGCGTGCTGACGACCGGGCGCCGGGCTGAGCATCGGCGGCAGCCCGCCGGAGCGGTGCGGGTCCACCAGCAGGTCGAGCTGGCGTTCGGCCAGGTTGCCCAGCTGCACCAGGGCGACGTTGAGCGCGTCGGCGGCGAAAGCGCTGGGCTGGCCGAAGAAGTTGCCGCCGTGCACCACCTCCCCGGTCTCCGGGAAGAACAACGGGTTGTCGCTCACGCCGTTGAGATCGCGGCACACCACCTCGTCCGCGTGCCGGATGGTCGTGCGGGCCGCGCCGACGAGCTGCGGCACGCACCGGATGCTGTACGCCTCCTGCAGCGGGCGTTGACCGGATGGTTCGCTACCCCGCAACCAGGTCCGCAGCGCGGCACCGACGTCGGCGACGTCCGGATGGCCGAACGCGGCCAGCAGCGCGGGCGACGCGAACTCGGTGCCGCAGCCCAGGACGTCGGTCATCAACGCGGACAACAGCTCCGCGACGCGGTGCGACCGCTTCGCCTGGGCCACCGCGAGACCGAGCGCGGCGGCGGTGACCGAGATCCCGTTGACCACGGCGAGGGCGTCGCGGCCGTCGAGCTCGATCCTGCGCAACCCGGCTTCGCGCAACGCGTCCCGCGCCGGCGTCAACCGGCCTTGGAAAAAAGCATTCCCGTTGCCGCGCAACGCATGTGCCACGTACGCGAGCGGCTGGAGATCACCGCTCGCGCCGACCGAGCCGAGCCGCGGCACCGCGGGGGCGAACTCCGTGGCCAGCATGGCGACCAGCGCGTCGACGACGTGTTCCGAGACGCCGGAACGCCCGTGCGCCAACGAGAACAGCCGCGCCAGCACGGCGGCGCGGGCGACCTCCGGCGGCAGCAGCTCACCGTGGCCGACGATGTGGTGCAGGATCGTGTTGTCGCTTTGGCCGACGCCGTCCTCGCGACCCGCGAACTCGACGAACGGACCGAAACCCGTTGTGACACCGTAGATCGGCCGACCGGAGCCGCTGACCTCCAGCACGAACTCGCGACAGCGCGCGATCCGCGCCCGCACGTCGTCGGGCAGCTCGATCGGCACGGGTTCTCCGGCCTGTTCCAGATGCAGGGGTGACAGGGCCGCCGCCAGGCTCAAGGCAGCGGAGGATGTTCCGACAGGCACGACGCCTCCAGGGGGAATTCGGCGTTTGTCGCCGCACGTCGTTTGACGCGGCACGAAACCGTGCCACGCCAACGACTTCAGCAGCACTCGCGACGATCCACGGTGACCTGTCGGCGAGGAAGGGCCTTCCGTACCAAATGATCAGATTGCCTGTTGACGCTCACTCAGCGGCGGTGACCAGCCCACCGGACCGGTGGTCGAACTCTCCGTCGACGATGCGGGCGAGGACGCGCGCGGATTGCTCCACCGGGGTGAACCTGCCTTGCTCCCGCTGAGATTTCGCCCACTGCGCAACGCGTTGCTCGTCCTGATCGTCCGGAGTGGCCCTGCTGCCGCGTCCCATCAGACCAACGTCGACCATGCCGGGGTCGTAGCTCAGCACGGCGATCGGCCGCGGCTTGAGCTCGATCGCGAGGTTCTCGCCGAGCTTGATCACCGCCGCCTTGGACACCGAGTACGCCGACAGCAGCGGCCACCGGTGCACGCCCGCGTTGCTGACGATGTTGACGATCCGGCCGCTGGTCATCGTGCGCAGGGCCGCGTTGGTGGCGGCGGCGAGGCCTCTCAGGTTGACCTCGAACGTCCGCCACCACTCGTCCTCGTCGACCTCCCAGGTCCGTCCGACCGGCCCGCCGAGCGCGCCGTTGTTGACCAGCACGTCGATCGGGCCGAGGCTCTCGACCAGCTTCGGCGTGGCCCGCGGGTCGCCGAGGTCCGCGACGTGCGTCTCGACCTCGATCCCCCTGGCGGCGAGCTCCCGCCCCGCCTGGTCGAGCGCTCGCTCGTCGCGTCCGGTGATGACGAGCCGGTGGCCCCGTGCGCCAACGGCTTCGCTGAACGCCCGGCCGAGCTCCTTGGCGCCGCCGGTGATGAGGACGCGCATCACCTCTCGTCCCTCAACAGCCGGCGGAGGACCTTCCCGGACACGGATCTGGGTATCTCGTTCACGAACACAACCTCGCGCACCTTCTTGTACGGCGCCACTTCCGCCGCCACGAACGCCAGGAGCTCGTCGGCCGTGACGTCGCCTTGCGTGACCACGAACGCCTTCGGCACCTCACCGTTGGCCCGATCGGGCGTACCGACCACGGCGGCGTCCCTCACCCGCGGATGACCTCGCAGCACGGCCTCCAGCTCGGCCGGCGCGACCTGGTAGCCGCGGTACTTGATCATCTCCTTGATCCGGTCCACGACGTGGAACCGGCCGTCCACCACCCGGACGAGGTCACCGGTCCGCAGCCAGCCGCCGGTGAACGCCCTGGTGGTCGCCTCTTCGTCGTCGACGTAGCCGTCCATGAGCTGGGGGCCGCGGACCAGCATCTCCCCCGGTTCGCCCGCCGCCACGTCCTCGTCGGTGCCCGGCCGGACGATCCTCGCCTCGGTGCCCGGGCTGAGCACGCCGACGCTCGCGGGGTCGGCGTCGAGGTCGTCGTCGAACGTCTGGTGCGTGCCGCCGGCCTCGGTCAGCCCGTAGCCCTGGCGGATGGGAGCGCGCAGGGCGCGTTCGGCGGCCCTGCGGACGTTCTCGTCGAGGGGCGCGGCGCCGCACAGGACGAGCTTGAGGGCGGGCTGCTCCGGTGTGTCCCGCTCGTCCGCGATGGCCGCGGCGAGCGGCGGGACGAGGAACGCGCGCGTGACCCGGTGGGTGCGGAGGCGCCGCAGGTAGGTGGCGGCGTCGCAGCGCGGTGACGTGACGATCGTGGCGCCGCCGAGCAGACCTGAGTTGAGGATGATCGCGAAGCCGTAGACGTGGAAGAACGGCAGGTTCGCGGCCAGCACGTCGGTGTGGTCGATGCGCCAGCCCTGCCGTTGCTGCTCCAGGCCGGCGACGAGCGCCCGGTGCCGGTGGCGGACCGCTTTGGTGAGCCCCGTGGTGCCGCTGGAGAACAGGATGACGGCGGGGTCGTCGGGCGATGTGGCCGGCAGTTCGCCCCGGTCGCTCGCCGGCAGGTCGTCGAGGTCGAGCGTGCGGCTGACGTGCGCAAGTTCGCTCAGCCGGTGGGCTTCCCGGCCGGTCAGCAGCGGGTTCAGCAACGCCGCTGTCGCGCCGGCCGCCATGACCGCGTGGAGTGCGACCGCGTACACCGGCCGGTTCAGGCTGCTGATGGCGATGACGTCGCCGGGCCGGACGCCCTGCGCGACGAGCCCTTTCGCCGTTCGCTCGACGTCGGTGCGGAGATCGGCGTACGTCAGCTTCTCGTCGCTGACGGCGTCCACCAGCGCGATGCGCTCGCCGTGCTGCTGCGCGCCGGCGAGAACGTGGTCGTGGAACGTGGTGGCAGGGACGTCCACGGCAGGCAGGGGGCTGCGGTAGATCACTTCGGCTCCAGGCTGCACGCCACGCGGCGTGCAGCCTGAGGTTAACCGCGTTCTCCCCTGCCAGGGGCCCGTCTCAGAGCTGCACGCCGCGCGCGGCCAGCCAGCCCACCGGGTTGATCTTCTGCGACCCGCCGACCCACACCTCGAAGTGCAGGTGCGGCCCGGTCGACTGACCGCGGTTGCCCATGGTCGCGATCTGCTGTCCGGCCTTGACCTTGGTGCCCTCGGCGACGCCGATCGTGTCGACGTGCCCGTAGACCGTGATGGTGCCGTCCTCGTGCTGCACCCGCACCCACAACCCGAACCCGCTCGCGGGCCCGGCCTCGACCACGGTGCCGGCCATGACCGACAGGATCGGCGTGCCGATGGCGTTGGCGATGTCGACACCGTTGTGGCTGGTACCCCACCGGGCACCGAAACCGGACGTGAACGACCCCTGCGCCGGCTTGACCGCCTTGGGCCTGCGCGCCTCTTCCTCGGCGGCCTGGCGAGCGGCCTCGGCGGCCTGGCGAGCAGCCTCGGCCCTGATGGCCTCCTGCCGCTTCGCGTACGTGCCCTCGGCGGTCCTGAGCGCCTCGCGGACGTGGTGCTGCACCTGGATCTGCTCGGCCTGCAGGAGGTTGCGCGTCTCCACAGCGGTGTCCACGGCGTGGATGGTCTTCATGGCCTCCGGCTGCTGCTGACCGGTCATGGCCGCCGCGAGCTCAGACGTCGCGGCGACCGGGACGATGCGGTCGACGGGGGTGACCGCGGCCATCGCCTGGGTGAATCCGGCGCCGGCGAGCGCGCCTGCGGCGACTACCGCCGCAACGGCCTTCTTGCGATCCAGGTCCACTCGGGCGACGACGTCGACCAGCTGGTCTTTCGCTCGAAGGCCCGTGTTCTTCAGGCTCTTCGTCTGAAGGCTCTTCGTCTGAAGGCCCTTCGTTCGAAGGTTCTTCGGTCGAAGGTCCTCCGCTCGATGCCGTGCCAAAGCGTGCCTCCATGCACTCGGGGAGGGTTCGATCCGCTCGTTGGCCGGCGCGTCTGGCTTCGGGGCCGTCGGCGCGCCGGTGTGGACTGGACCGCTTCGGGGGTCGGGCCGTGTCCTGGCGTTTATCGAACCGTGACATGCGGCCGGAAACGTAACCTCGTGTCACCGGCAGAGGCAAGCGATGTGGGTGTTCGGGTGACGGAGCCCACTGTTTGTCACTTTGCGTAGTCAAGTGATCGGGTGGGTTGATAACGGTCTTTGGACCAATGCTTGTCGTGGGTGTTTGTACTGGTCAGTCGCTTTATCGTGAAAGGTCGGCGGGCGGGTTTGAGGGACCGTCCCGGGGGTCGTGGGGTTGCGGACCGTCGCGGAGAGCTTGAGGCGTCCTGAGGCCGAATGAGACGGCTTGGCCGGCGTGACGCAGACCGTGCGCCAGGTGCCGCCGACGCCCAACGCGAAAGGCCGCCGGACGCCTCAAGCGTCCGACGGCCTCAGCCGAGCGGGTCGAACCGGAGAGCTACTTGTAGCGCGGCGCCGCCGGCGGCAGCGGGATCGGGTCCTTGCCCTCGTGGATCACCTTCATCGCGTTGAACCACGTCGGCGCGGCCACCTGGCCGCCGTAGACGCCCGAGTTCGAGCCGGGGCAGAAGCGGATCGGGTTCGCGCAGATGACCTCGGGGCGGTTGCCGTCGGCGTAGGTCATGACGGCACCCGCGTACTGCATGGTGGCGGCCATGAAGGCGACCGACTTGTGCTCCTCGGTGGTGCCGGTCTTGCCGATGGTCGGGCGGTTCCAGCCGGCGGCGCGGGCGGCGTCGGCGGCGGTGCCGGAGCCGGTCGTGTCGTGGGAGAGGCCCTGGGCGAGCGAGTTGGCCAGCTCGGTGTTGACGGCCTGCTCGCAGGGCTTCTCCTTGAGCGGGATGTCCTTGCCGTAGCGGTCGGTGACCTTCTCCACCGGGGTGGGCGGGCACCAGGTGCCGCCGGAGACGATGGTGGCGGCCACGTTCGCCAGCTCCAGGACGCTGGTGGCGCCGGGACCGAGGGTGTAGGAGCCCGCGTTGTTCTGCTTGGTCCAGTCGCCCTGGGAGGGGCCGTTGGAGCCGTCGGACTTCAGGGGCTCGGCGCCGCGGTTGTGGGTGGCGAGGGTCTCCCGCATGCCGAGGCGGTAGCCCATGTCGACGACCTCGTTGAGGCCCGTCTTCTCCTGCAGGATCACGAAGCCCGTGTTCGGGGAGGTCGCGAGGGCCTGGGTGAGCGACATCTTCTCCGCGTAGCCGTTGCCCGCGTTCTCGACCTTCCACGCCGAGCCGCCGTTGGGGTAGACGCGGGAGTGGTGGACCTTCGGGACGGGGATCTCGCGGTCGATGCCGGTGATGCCCTTCTCCATCGCCGCGGCGGCGGTGAAGACCTTGTTCACCGAGCCGGGGCCGAACGGCAGCACCTCGGCGGGCACGGGGCGGGCGACCTGGCCGAGGTCGGCGTTGTTGCCGTAGTCGCGGGAGGCGACCAACGCGCGCACGCGGTGCCGGTCCTTGCCGGGCTCGACGATGGACATGACGTTCGCGATGCCGTTCTGCTTCTTCGGCACCTGCTGCTCGGCGGACTGCTTGGCCGCCTTGGTGGCGACCGGGTCCATCGTGGTCTTGATCGTGAGGCCGCCGCGCTGCAGCTGCTTCTTCGTGATGCCCGAGGCCTGCAGGTAGTCGAGCAGGTAGGAGCAGAAGAAGCCGTAGATCGGGCCGTCACCGGCGCCGACGCAGCCCTTCGGCAGGATCTGCAGGTCGTCGGTCACGCCCAGCGGCTCGGCCTTGTACTCGTCGGCCTTCTTCTTCGCCTCGGTCTCGTCCGCGCCGAACGCGCCGTTCTCGCGCATCTTGTCGATGACCGTGTTGCGGCGTTCGAGCGCCCGCTCCGGGTTCGCACCGGGGTTCAGCGACGACGGGCGGTTCGCGATCGCGGCGAGCAGCGCGGCCTGCGGGACGGTCAGCTTGTCGGCCGTGGTCTTGAAGTACGCCTTGGCCGCGGCGCCGACGCCGTAGGTCTGGTTGCCCAGCGGCACGATGTTCAGGTAGCCGGTGAGGATCTCTTCCTTCGTCATCTGCTGCTCGAGCTGCAACGCCACGCGGGCCTCGCGCATCTTGCGGCCGATGGTCGCCTCGGTGGCCTTCTCCCAGGCCTCCTGCTCGTTGTCGGCGCCGAGCACGAACGCCATGTAGTTCTTGACGTACTGCTGGGTGAGCGTCGAGGCGCCCTGGGTCGCCCCACCGTCCACACCGGCCTTGGCGGCGGCACGGGCGATGCCCTGCCAGTCGACGCCCTGGTGGGTGTAGAACCGCTTGTCCTCGATCGCGAGGATCGCGGCCTTCATGGTGTCGGAGATCTGCGCCGACTCCAGCGGGACCCGGTACTGGTCGTACAGGTAGGCGATCGGCTCGCCGTTCATGTCGGTGATGGTCGTGACGAGCGGCAGCTCCCCCTTGGCGAGGTCACCCGACGTCTGGTCGACCTGGTCGGCGGCGCGGTTCGACGCGAGCCCCAGCCCTCCCACGAACGGGAACACCATCGCTGCCAGGAGCACGCCCGCCGTCAGGCACAACCCCATCAACTTGACCAAGCCTGACGCGCGTGCGGCGAACAAACCCGCATCCCCTTCCAACCGAACCCCAGAGATCTCTACCTAGTAAGTCGCGCGGGAGACCGGTGAGGTTGCGTCCGCTGATCGACTGATTTCAACCTACCGGAGCAACCGCAGTCCGATCGTCGGGCTGGCGCGCCGGACCTCGACCCCCGCGTGGTCGGGCAGCAGGTCGTCGAGGAAGCCGTAGCGCGAGAGCTCCGCGTCCGGCCGCCGGCTCACCGTGCGCCACCAGACGGCGATGTCTCCCCACCCCGGTGCCGACAGCGAACCGCCGAAGTGCTGCACGGAGAGTGCGGCACACAGGTTCGCGAACCGCACCCGGTGTTCCAGCGGCCACCCCGCGAGTGTGCCCATCACGAACCCCGCCCCAAACACGTCACCGGCACCGGTCGCGTCCAACGGCGCCACGTTCAGCCCCGGTACGTCCACGCAGTCCCCGGTGGAGCTGTCGACGGCCACCGCACCACCGCCCCCGCGTGTGACAACCACCACGGGCACGTGCTCCGCCAGCTTGCGTGCGGCCGCCTCCGGCGTGTCGGTGCGCGTGTAGCCCTGCGCCTCCACGTGGTTCGGGAGGAAGACGTCATACCCCTCAAGACGCCGCAACAGCTCGGGCGACCACGCCCCGGTGCGGTCCCAGCCGATGTCGGCGAAGAGCTTCGCGCCGTTCTCCTTCGCCGTGCGCACCCATTGCTCGTCCTCGGCCTGGATGTGCACGAAACACGCTTTCGCCGACGGCGGCGGCGAGAACAGGTCGTCCGCTTTGACGGGCGCCTTGTGCCCGTGCGTGACCATCGAACGGTCGTGCTCCATCGCCATCGACACGGTCACCGGCGAATGCCACCCGTAGAACCGGCGGCAGTAGGAGAGGTCGACGCCTTCCTGGTCGGCCAGCACGTCCCAGCAGAAGTCGCCGTACGCGTCCTCACCGAACGCCGCCGCCAGCGCAGTCTTCAGCTCCAGCCGGCGCAGCGCGACGGCGAGGTTCGCGATCCCGCCGGGACACGACCCGAGGCCTTCCGCCCACACCTCGGTGCCCGCCGCGGGAGGCCTGGGCAGGCCGGTGAAGATGATGTCGAGGAAGACCGTCCCGGTGAGCAGCACGTCGAAGTCGGGTTCCGCCATGCGGACAACCATGCCACCAGACACCGACAACCTTGCGCTAGCGGCGCGACTCAGAACCTTGGCGAGGTGATCCACGCTCAGCAGGGCACCTCGCGGCGCGTCTGACCGCGAATTCCCCCGGCAACGTTCCGAGCCACACCACTAGAACATCCCCATGGGAATTCCACTGGGGAAGAACGTCCAGTTCCAGCTGCTATGGGCCGGTGGCGCCGTCTCGCAGCTGGGCACGCAGCTCACGTCGTACGCGTTCCCGTTGCTGATCTTCGCGGTCACCGGCTCGTACTTCTGGTCCGGCGTCATCATCGGCGCGCGCACGGCCGCGCTGCTGCTCACCCAGATGCCGGCCGGGGTGTGGGTGGACCGCTGGGACCGCGGCCGGGTGCTGTTCTTCAGCCAGGCCGCGCAGGCGGTGGCGCTGGCGGTGATGGCGGTCAACGTCGTCTCCGGCCAGCACTCGATCGGCCTGTTCGTCGCGATGGCGGCCGTCGAGGGCGCGGGCACCGCGTTCTCCGGTCCGGCGAGGACCGCCGCGATCAAGGCCGTCGTGCCGGTCGAGCAGCTGACCACCGCCTACGCCCAGGAGGAGGCCCGCGGGCACGCCGCGCGGCTGGCAGGTCCCCCGCTCGGCGCGCTGCTCTACGGCCTCGGCCGCTCGGTCCCGTTCGTCGCGGACGCGCTGACCTACCTCGTCGCCGCCGGGTGTGCCGCCTTCGCCAAGATCCCGCCGCGGCCCGCGGAGCGGCCCCGGCAGCGGATGCGCGAGGACATGCGCGAGGCCTGGCTCTGGCTGTGGCACCAGCGCGGCCTGCGCAACGTCCTCGCGGTCTTCCTCGTGCTTAACCTGCTCGGCGGCGGCGCGCTGCTCCCGGTGATCGCGTTGGTCAAGGACCGCGGCGGCAGCGACGCGCTGGTCGGCTTGGTGCTCGCGGGCCTGGGCATCGGCGGCGTGCTCGGCTCGCTGGTCGCGCCACGGGTGCACGTCACGCCCGGCCGGCTGCTGGTCGCCGTGACCGCGCTGTTCGGCCTGTCCCACCTCGCGACGACATTGCCCTTCGGCGCGTGGTGGCCCGTCGTGCCGTTGGCGGTCTTCTCGCTCGGCATACCTCTTATCAACGTGTCGGTCGGCGCGCTCATCACCGCGTTGGTGCCCGAGCACCTGGTGGGCCGCATGGACGCCGTGACGTCCATGGCCACACGCGTGCTCTCGCCCGTCGCACCCGTGCTCGGCGCGTTCGCGGCGGACGCGGTCGGTGGCGCGGTGGCGTTGCTCGGGTACGGGTCGTTGCTGCTGGTGATGGCGGTGGTGGCCGGCCTGTCCGACCTCCGCACCGAGGCGCGGGCCGCGACCTGACCGGCCTCAGCCCGTCTCCTCCGCGATCATCTCCCGCATCCTGGTCAGCGCCCGGTGCTGCGCCACCCGCACCGCACCCGGCGTCGACGCCACCGCCAGCGCGACCTCCTCCGCGGACAACCCGACGGCCACCCGCAGCACGAGGATCTCCCGCTGCCGGGAGGGCAGCTTGTGCAGCAGCCGCGTGACCTGGGCCATCATCTCGCCGTTGACCGCGTGCTGTTCGGGGCCGGCCTCGTCGGAGGGGCAGTCGGGCAGCTCCGGCACCACCTCCGCGCGGTTGCGGACGGCGCGGCGCCGGGCGTCGGCGACCTTGTGGGCGGCGATGCCGTAGACGAAGGCGAGGAAGGAACCCGGCTCGTAGCGGTACTTCGAGAGGGCGCCGAGAACGGCCACGCAGACCTCCTGCGCGATGTCCTCGGCCGAGACGAGGGTGCGCTCGCGACCACCCACGCGGGCGCGGCAGTAGCGCACGATGAGCGGCTGGATGCGGCCGAGCAGGTGCTCGACCGCCCGTCTGTCTCCGGTCAGGGCGGCGTCGACGAGATCGGTGAACTCGGCTTCGGCGAGCCACTGGTGGGAAACCGGTTCCTGGCGCGCCCTGCGGCGCACGGGCACCGTTGGCGGGTTCCACACCTCTTCGACAGAGAGGACGCCGACACCACCACCGGACCGCACGGCTGTGGGCTGAACCATCCCGGCGACCTCCTCCACTACAGCGACACTTGGGGGCTTCACTGGAGAAGAGACCGCAGCGAGCCGTCTGATACCGCCTGCACCCAAGAGGAACACGAAGTCCGCTCGGGCGGGGAGAGCAGCACCCTTTTGGGGTAGAACGTGGTCCTAACGGCCCAGTCGTCCGGCCTTCGCTCCGGCGTGCTCGAGCCGAGCCGGTCGTCGGCCACGAACAGCGTGACCTCGTGCTTGCGCTGCGACACCTACGCGGACGTGAGCCCGGCGACCTCAGCCACACGAACCTCCCAGGGGGACGTCGAGGCCGCGCGGTGAGGCCTCGTGCATCGCGTTCGCGATGTCCGGTGCCATCGGTGCGAGCCCGAGCTCGCCGCGCACGAAGTCGACGACGAGCCGGGTCCAGTCCCGTGCCCGCCGCAGCATGGCGTGGTCGCCGCCCTCGACGGTGAACCGGGCAACGCGCTCCGTCACCGTCTTCGCCTGGCGCGCGTAGGCGAACGACTTCGCCGGGTCGGTCATCCGCTCCTGGTCGCCGTGGGCGATGAGCAACGACTTGTCGCGCAGCTGTTCGTAAGGCTCACCGGGCACGATCCACGGCGCGAGCGCGCACACTGCGACGACATTCGGGTGCCCGGCAACACGCAACGCCGTCCGGCCGCCCATCGAGTGGCCGACGAGCACGACCGGCGTGTCCGGGTGCAGCTCGGCGATCCGGTCGAGCGCCCACCTCGCGTCCCTGACCGGGTCGAGGCTCGGCGCGTTCCAGCCGCGGACCCGGTGGCGCAGGTTCCAGACCTCCACCCCGGGCGAGCGCAGGGCGCGGGCCAGCGGGACCATGCGCAGGTACGCGAGGTTGTGGCGCCGAACGGGTTCGGTGCCGTGTTCCCGTCCGCCGTGCAGCACGAGCACAACGGCGTTCGTGCTGCCCTGCGGTTTCAAGACGTCGACATGCGGATGCACGTTGTGATGTTCGCGAGGCCACGCTGTCCGGCTCGCCCGTTGAGAGCCAGGTCACACCTGAACGGCCCCATCGCGTCCCCGCCGTCCACGACGAGCCCGGCGGACCGGCCCCGAAGTAGGGTCGCACCCGTGATCGAGCACCTGAGCATCCCCACCGAGGCAGGCACCTTCGACGCCATCGCGTCCGGTCCCGAGGACGGCCGGCCGGTGCTGCTGCTGCACGGCTTCCCCGAGGCCGCGATCGAGTGGGAGCACCAGGTCGCGGTGCTCGGCGTCAACGGCTTCCGCGCCGTCGCACCCGACCAGCGCGGCTACTCCCCCGGCGTGCGGCCGGAGCGGTACCAGGAGTACACGATGACGCACCTGGTCGGTGACGTCGTCGCGATGGCGGACGCGCTCGGCTGGACGACGTTCGACCTGGTCGGCCACGACTGGGGCGGCGCGGTCGCGTGGTGGACGGCGATCGAGCACCCGGACCGGCTGCGCACGCTCACCGTGTTCTCCACACCGCACCCCGGCGCCCTGCGGACCGCGCTGCAGACCGACGAGGAGCAGCGGATGCGGTCGCAGTACATGCTGGACTGGCGCGAGCGCAGCACCGAGAAGCGCATGCTGGACAACAACGCCCACGCGCTGCGGCAGATGTTCGAGTACCGCGTCCGGCCTTCGCACGTCGACGAGTACATCCAGCGGCTGTCCGAGCCGGGAGCGCTGTCGGCGGCGCTCAACTGGTACCGCGCGGGCAAGCCGGACGGCGCCGCGGACAAGGTCGGCGTCAAGACGATGTACGTGTGGAGCACCGAGGACGTCGCGTTCGGGTCGGCGGCGGCGTTCGAGACCGAGAAGTGGTGCACGGGCGCGTACCGGTTCGAGATGGTCGAGGACGTGAGCCACTGGATCCCCGAGGAGATCCCCGAGATGGCGAGCTCGCTGCTGCTCGAGAACCTCGGGTAAACCTCGTTGCCGCTAGCGGCAGTTGCCGAAAGCGGAAGCCGTTTTGCGTGGTCAACGGCTCGTACCTCTCGTTACGTTCAGTTCTGCGCGCACTGAACGAAGATCCCCACGAGAGAGGTGCGAACCATGTACGAGACCCCGCAGCTGATCGATCTCGGCACCTTCGACGAGCAGACCGGTCTGCTCGGCTTCCGCGGCAACGACCGGCTGATCCTCAGCAAGAACTGACGCGACCCCTCCGCGCATGCCTGACCAAGGCTCGCGGGGTCACGGCGAGTCGCACTTCGTGGTCTTTCCCGACCACGAGGCCGCGCTCGCCGTGGCCCGTCGCACTTCTGCGCCGGGGTCCCGCACGCTGCACCACGCGTCGGGACGCCCGTGGCTCGCCGGGAGGTGGCGGGACGACGAGATCACCGTCGCCACCGCGGGTGACGTCCGGCTGGCGGTGATCGGCTGGTGCCCGGCCGGCGTCGCCGAGCTGGAGCGCGCGGCCTCCGCCCTGCGCGACCTCGCCCACCTCGACGAGCTCGCACCGCGCCTGCCGGGCAGCTTCCACCTCGTCGCGTCGATGGGCGGCCGGTGCCGGGTCCAGGGCACCGCCTCCGGTGTGCGGCTGGTGTTCCACCGCCGGATCGGCGGTGTCGTGGTCGCGGCCGACCGCGCCGACGTCCTCGCCGGTGACGCGCCGGTCGACGAGCAGAGCCTCGCCGTGCGGTTGCTGTTCCCCACGCCGCACCCGTTGCTGGAGCGGACGATGTGGCGCGGCGTCGAGTGCGTGCCGCCCGGCAGCGCGGTGCTGCTCGACGGTGACCGCGCCCGGCTCAGGAGGTGGTGGCGCGCCCGGAACCGGTGCGCGGACTCGCCGAGTCCGCGCCCTGGTCGGCGAGGCGCTCGCCGACGCCGTCGACGTGCGCACGCGGGCGGGCGGAACCGTCGCGTGCGACCTGTCCGGCGGTCTCGACTCCACCTCGATCACCTTCCTCGCCGCCCGCTCGGACGCGCGGGTCGTCGCCAGCACCTGGCCGTCGCTCGACCCGCTCGACGAGGACGTCGCGTGGGCCAGGAGGGCGGCCGCGCACCTGCCCGCCGTCGAGCACGTCGTGTGGCCGGCCGAACGCATTCCGCTGGTGTACGAGAACCTGCTCGGCGTCGACGACCCGATGGACGAGCCGACCATCGGCGTGATGGACCGCCAGCGCCTGCTCGAGGACCTGGCGGGCCTGGCGGGCAAGGGCTGCCGGGTCCGGCTCACCGGGATCGGCGGCGACCACGTCGCCTGGTGCTCCGAGGCGCACTACCACTCGGTGCTGCGCCGGCGGCCGTTGTTCGCGATCAGGCAGTTGCGCGCGTTCCGCGCGCTGTTCCACTGGCCGCTGGTGCCGATGGTCAGGACGCTCGCCGACTCCCGTTCGTACCGGGCGTGGCTCACCGACCAGGCAGGCCGGCTGCGGGCGCCGTGGGGCCCGGCGGTGGCGGGAGCGCTCGGCTGGGGCACCCCGCCGCGGTTGTTCGACTGGGTGACGCCGCGGGCACTCGAACTGGCCCGCGCCGCGCTGCTCGAGGCGGACGCGGAACCGCTGGGGCGCACCAGGGGCGAGCACGCCGACCTCGAACCGGTCCTGTCCTGCGCGCGGATCATCCGGCAGTGGGAGCAGATGAGTGCGCGTGCCGGGCTGCCCGTCCAGTCGCCGTTCCTCGACGACCGCGTGATCGAGGCCTGTTTCTCGGTGCGGCCGGAGGAACGCGTAACCCCGTGGCGCTACAAACCCGTTCTCACCGAGGCGATGCGCGGGATCGTGCCGGACGACTGCCTGGCCCGCACGACCAAGGCGCAGGCGGCGCTGGAGGCCTCGGCCGGGCTGCGCCGGCACCGCGGCGACCTCGTCGAGCTCTGGGAGGGATCGCGGCTCGCCGAGCTCGGCCTGGTCGACCGCCGCAGGCTGACCGAGCTCGCGCTGCGCCCGGACACCCCCGAGCTCCGCTCGGCGATCTTGTACTCGACCATCGGCTGCGAGGTGTGGCTGCGCGGCCAGGACACCAACCGGGGAGCGACCCATGCGACTGCGCGCTGACATCTCCGTCGCCGACACCGACTACGGGCAGGTGCTGCTGGACGAACGCACCGGCCGCTACTGGCAGCTCAACCCGACCGGCGTGGTCGTGGTGCGGGCACTGCTCGACGGGGCCGACGAGAACGCGGCCGTCGCCGCACTCACGTCCAGCTACGAGGTGTCCGAGGACCAGGCGCGGCAGGACGTGACGGCGCTGGTGGCGGGCCTGCGGGCCGCGGGGCTGGTGACGGCGTGACCACGCCGGGCTCGCTGAGCCGTCCCACCGGCGTCCCGCTGCGGCTGCGGATCGCCGCGGGTCGTCGCCGTGGCGACACCGCTGGCCCTGCTCACGCCGCGCAGGCTGCGGCGGGTGCTCAGCCTGGTGCGGCGCGGCGCCCGGCCCGCGAGCTACGCGAACGCCAAGGCGGCGCGGGACGCCGTGCTCGCGGTGAGCCTGCGCTGCCTCGGCCCGCAGGGCTGCCTGCCGAGGTCCGTGGCCGTCGTGCTGCTCTGCCGGATGTCGGGCACCTGGCCGACGTGGTGCGCGGGCGTGCGCGTGATGCCGCCGTTCGGGGCGCACGCGTGGGTGGAGGCCGATGGTGAACCGGTCGACGAGAACCTTCCCCCGCAGTACTTCCGGCCGTTGATGACCATATGAACGCGCTCGGCCTGCTACGTCTGACCACCGGTCACCGGCGCGGGCTCGCCCTGGCCGTGACGGCGACGCTGGTGGCGTCCGGGCTCGGGCTGCTCCAGCCGCAGCTGCTGCGGACGGCCGTCGACTCGGCGGTGTCGGTGCCGTGGCCGGTGATCGCGGCGATGGCGGCGTTGTTCGCGGTGCAGGCGTGCGTGGACGGCGTCGGGCTGTTCCTGTTGGAGCGCACCGGGGAACGGGTCGTGCTCGGGGTGCGCCGCCGGCTCGTGGCCCGGCTGCTGCGGCTGCGCATGGCGGAGTTCGACGAGCAACGCCTCGGCGACCTGATGTCCAGGGTCAGCGTCGACACGACGGTGCTGCGCGAGGTGGTCTCCACCGCGTCGGTGCAGCTGATCACCGGCACGCTCACCGGCGCGGGCACCGTGGTGCTGATGCTGCTGGTCGACCCGGTGCTGTTCGCGTGGGTGATGACGACCGTCGTCGTCGCGGCCGTGGTGGTCTACTCGCTCGTCGGCAGGTTGCGCACCGCCGGTGAGCAGATGCAGCGCGGAGTCGGCGAGATGACCGCCGAGTTGGAGCGCGCGCTCGGCGCATTGCGCACCGTGCGGGCGTGCCGTGCCGAGGAGCGCGAGGAGGAGCTGATCGGGCAACGCGCCGAGCAGGCGTGCGCCGCAGGGGTGCGAGCCGCCCGGATCACGTCGGTGATGAGCCCCGCCGTCGAGCTGGCGTTGCGCGGGTCGTTGCTCGTCGTGCTGCTGGTCGGCGGCACGCGGGTGGCCAGGGACGCGGCCTCGGTCGGCGACCTGATGGCGTTCCTGCTCTACGCCACCTACCTGATCATCCCCTTCACCTCGGTCCTGCAGGGCATCGGGCTGCTGCAGAAGGGCATGGGCGCGCTCAGCCGGGTCGCCGAGGTGCAGGAGCTGCCGGTCGAGGATCTCTCGGGCACGACACCACCGCCGGATGACGCGCTCTCGCTCGAGTTCCGGGACGTCTGGTTCCGGTACCGCGACCGCCCGGTGCTGCGGGGTGTGTCCTTCACCGTGGAGCCACGCTCGCACGTCGCACTGGTCGGTCTGTCCGGCGCCGGCAAGTCGACCGCGTTCGCTCTGGTCGAGCGATTTCACGAGCCGAACTCGGGTGCGGTCCTGGCGAACGGAACGGACATCCGACAATTCTCCACGCACGAATGGCGTGGCCGAATTGCGTTGGTGGACCAGGACTGCCCCGTCCTGAACGGCACCCTGCGTGACAATCTTCGTTACGCAGCGCCCGACACCACGGACCACGACCTCCGCGAAGTTCTGGAGCTCGCGAATCTCGGCGAGCTCGTGCGCCGGCTCCCGGCCGGTCTCGACACACCGCTCGGCGAACGGGGCCGTGCGCTGTCCGGCGGCGAACGCCAGCGCGTCGCACTCGCACGCGCCCTGCTCACCCGCCCTGACCTGCTGCTGCTCGACGAACCGACCGCGCACCTCGACCCGGTGAACGAGCAGGCGTTGCACCGCGCGATCCGGTACGCCGCCCAGGAGTGCGCATTGCTGGTGATCGCGCACCGCCTGTCGACAATTCGCGAAGCGGATCGGATCGTGGTGCTGCACGCGGGCAAGGTGATCGCTCAGGGAAGACATGAAGAGCTGCTCGCCATCAATGATTTCTATGGCAGCCTCGTTGCGGGCGAGCTCCTCCAGGAAAGAGACTCGTTCGATACCGAAACATCCCCTGGATGGAGGTAGGACGTTCACCCTTGTGGTGCCAACATGACTACTCCGATCCACCTCCGGGAGAAAGGCGAGTCGTGTTGCGAAGATCTCCGGCAAACCGCACCGAATTCGTCGAGCTTCTGCACGACCGCTCCACGATCATTCGCGCACTGGGAAACCTGACGAGCCGCTGCACCTCGGTGCGCTGCGTGCTGACCGGCAGCGGCGGTGCCGACAGCGACCTGCTCGACCTGGTGCTCGCCGCCGCCGAGCGCGGCCGGCTGCTGCTCGACCCGGCACTCGCGCTGCGGACCGAGTCGATCGAACGAGCCGCCCGGCACCGCGTGGACGTCCGCGTCCACGCCGGACCCGTCCGGCAGATGCTCCTCTTCGACGACCGCAGCGCCGTGCTGCCGCTCGCCACGAACGACCTCAACGCCGGTGCCGTGGTGCTGCGCAGCCCGCTGTCGGCGCCGTACGGCCAGCTCTTCGAGCTCATGTGGTCCGACGCCCGCACACCGGCTGGAAGCGCTCCGCACGACGACACCCTGACCAGCCGCGAGACACAGGTCATCGGGCTGCTGCTCGACGGTGCCACCGACTGCCAGGTCGCCGCACGGCTCGGCATGAGCACTCGAACCGTCCGCGCGGTGGTGGCGCAGCTGCAACAGCGCTTCGGCACCCGCTCGCGCATGGCCCTCGGCTTCCGGTTGGCCCGCGTCACCGACTAGCGCCTACATTCGAGGTATGCGCGTGGCCGGGCTCTTGCTCGCTGCGGGGGCCGGTCGTCGGTTCGGCTCCCCGAAAGCCCTCGTTCCGTTGAACGGCAAGCTCTTCGTCGACTCCGCGGCCGAGCTGCTGCGGGCCGCCGGGTGCACACCGGTCGTGGTCGTCCTCGGCGCCGCGGCGGACCAGGTGCGGGCGCGGGCCGAGCTGACCGGCGTGACCGTGGTCGACAACCCCGGCTGGGAGTCCGGGATGGGCTCGTCGTTGCGCACCGGGCTGCACGCCGTGGGTGTCGTGGACGCCGTCGTGGTCCTGCCCGTGGACACCCCTGGTGTCACGGTCGCCGCGCTGCACCGGTTGATGGCGCTCGCGGAGCCGAAGGCGTTGGCCCGCGCGGTGTACGACGGTGAGATCGGGCATCCGGTGCTGATCGGCAGCGACCACTTCCCCGGCGTGGTGTCGTCGGCGGCGGGTGACCAGGGGGCGCGGGACTACCTCAGGGCCGGCACCGTCCGCCACGTCGAGTGCTCGGACGTGGCGGACGGCGCCGACGTGGACCGGCCGGAAGACCTCAGGGGTCGGGCGACGTGACGGCGGCGCTCGATGCCAGGACCGAGCTGCTCGCCTAAGGACGTGCGAAGACCGCTGCCCGTGCGCACCCGCCGGCCACGACGAGCTGCGCCGCCGCCACCCACACCGGCCACAGCTCGGAGTAGGTGACCGCCAGCGCGATGTGCGTGCCGGCCGCGGCGGTGAACACCACCGTCAGCACGACCCAGAGGTAGAAGTACCGCCTGATCCAACCCACCTCCGTCCGCCCCGAGTAGCCGATATGGCGCGTATCGGGGTTTGCGGTGCTCGGGTTACTGGTGAGGCCATCGGCAATCCGGTACTACTGGCCGCATGACGACCGACACCGTGACCGGATCCGACTACGGCAACCTCGTGCGCACGCACCTGACCCGCGTCGAACAGCACAACTCGAGCGCGCTGGACGACGTGGCCGAGCTGGTGCTCGCCGCCGTGCAGGCCGACGGCACGATCCTCACCGCGGGCGCCGGCCACTCGCTCGCGGCGGTCGCCGAGACCTTCTACCGCGCGGGCGGCCTGGCCTGCGTGCGCCCGATCTACCACCCCGAGCTGCTGCCGATGCACGGCGCGATCAGCAGCACGTCCGCCGAACGCCGCTCCGGGCTCGCCGGCGAAGTGCTGCGCGAGGCCGGGCTGGCCCCGCACGACGTGCTGTTCGTGTTCTCCACCTCGGGCGTCAACCACTACCCGGTCGAGCTCGCGCTGGAGGCGGCCAACGCGGGGTGCCCGGTCGTGGCCGTGACGTCGGTGTCCGCGAGCGCCCAGGCCCCGCGCCGGGCGGGCACCACCCTGGCCGAGGTCGCGACGGTCGTGCTGGACAACCTCGTGCCGCCCGGTGACTCGACCTACCCGGTGGGGGCGCCGGTGACCGCGGCGGTGTCGACGCTCGCGACGACGTTCCTGTGGAACCTGCTGATGGTGCGGCTGCTCGACAAGGCGACCGAGCAGGGTGTGCAGCTGCCGTTGTGGCGCAGCGCCAACGTCGAGGGCGGCGACGCGGCCAACGCCGAGATGCTCCGGCACTACCAGACCCGGATCCCGCAGCTGGGCTAGTCCACCAGGTCTAGTCCTATGGGCCGGACCTGCGCGAAATCCCCACAGGATCTCCACATCGTGGCGTTAGCCTCCCACCGGGGAAAGACACACCTGGGGGGAGTTCCACCAGTGGAGCAGAAGACACGCAGAGTCGTGCTGATCGGCGGCGCGCTCGTCACGGCCACCATCGTGGGCGTGGCGGGCGTGATGCTGTGGGGCGGCGGTGCGGCCGGGTCCAGCGAACAGCCGGTCAAGCCGGTGGCCGACACGCCGAGCTCGGTGGCGCAGTCGTTCGTGAACAAGCTGTTCACCGCCGACGCCACCGGAGCCGCGGCGTTGACCGACACGCCGGACGTGGCCGCCAAGGCGATCGCCGCGACCAGGTCCGGGATGGGCAGCTCGGCCTACCAGGCGAGGCTGCTGACCGTGCCGGCCGTCGCGGAGGGCGCGACCACGACCGAGATCCCGGCCGCGGTGACGTGGACGATGCCGAACTCGGCCGCGTTGAAGTACGAGGTCAAGATCGGTCTGCAGCTCGCCGGCCCGACGTGGAAGGTCCGCTGGACGCCCGCGATCGTGCACCCGCAGCTCGCCGAGGGCGGGCACCTGCTGTACCGCAACGCCGTGGCGGACGGCGCGTTGCTCGGCCGGGACGGCAAGCCGCTGGTCCAGGGTTCGTTGCCGGAAGGCCTCCACACCACCATCACGGGTGCGGCCGGTGACCTCAAGGGCACCGACGGCTGGGAGGTAGGTCTTCAGCAGGGCACGGGTTTCGTGCCGCTCGACGGCAAGAAGCCGGAGATGGGCGAGAAGCTGACCGTCACGATCGACCCGGCCCGGCAGGCCGCCGCGCAGAGGGCGGTCGACGCGCTGCCGCGGGGTGCCGCGATCGTCGCCGTCGACCCGGCCACGACCGAGATCCTCGCCGTGGCGCAGAACAAGGCGCTGGTGGGCACCAACCCGTTCGTCGGCCGCTACGCGCCGGGCTCGACGATGAAGGTCGTGACCGCCGCGGCGGCGATGGAGGCCGGCCTGGTGCAGTCCGGGACCGCCGTGCCGTGTCCCGCCCGCGCCACCATCGGCACCCGCACGGTCAACAACGACGGGTTCGGCCACGAGACGCTCCCGTTCCACACCGCGTTCGCCGTGTCCTGCAACACGACCTTCGGCCAGCTGGGCCTGAAGCTCGGCCCGGAGGCGTTGCCGGCGATGGCCAAGCGCTTCGGTCTCGGCGCCGACTGGGACATGGCCGGTGCGACGACCAACACCGGCAGGGTGCCGGCCGCGACCGGTGACCAGCAGGTGGAGAACAGCTTCGGGCAGGGCAACGTCGAGGCCAGCCCGTTCGGCATGGCACTGGTGGCCGCGACCGTCGCGTCCGGGCGCACGCCGACGCCGACCCTGTTGCGCGGCAAGGTGGCCGTGCCGGGCAACGTCGGTGCCGCGCCTCCCCGTGCCGCGCTGCCGGCGTTGCGGCAGATGATGTCCGAGGTCGTGACCGGCGGCACCGCGAAGCAGCTCGCCGGTTTCCGCGGCCTGGCGGGCAAGACCGGCACCGCCGAGGCGGGTGGCGGGGACGCGCACGGCTGGTTCATCGGCTACCAGGGCAATGTGGCGTTCGCGGTGTTCGTCGAGAAGGCCGGCTCGTCGAAGAGCGCGCTGGACGCGGCCGCCGCGTTCCTCAGGGGCTGATCCCGCGGTGGGCACCGGGGACGAGCAGTCCCCGGTGGAACGCCTCGGTGACGGCGGCGGCCCGGTCGCCGACCTCCAGCTTCGCGTAGATGTTGAGCAGGTGGGACTTCACCGTGGCCTCGGTGATGAACAACCTCGCCGCGGCCTCCCGGTTGGTCGCTCCGGCGGCGACGAGCTTGAGGACCTCGAGCTCCCGCCCGCTCAGCACCCTGGTCGCCGACCGCACCTGGTTCATCAGCATCGCCGCCGCCGCGGGCGCGAGCACCGCCTCCCCGCGCGCGGTGGCGTGCACGGCCCGCACGAGCTCGTCGCGCGGGGCGTCCTTGAGCAGGTAGCCGGTGGCGCCGGCCTCGACCGCCGCCACCACGTCGCTGTCGTTGTCGTAGGTGGTGAGCACGAGGACCCGCACACCGGTGCCGGCGAGTTGTCTCGTGGCGCTGATGCCGTCGGTGCCGGGCATGCGCAGGTCCATGAGCACCACGTCCGGCCGCAGCGCCGTGGCCAGCCGGACCGCCTCCGCGCCGTCACCGGCCTCGCCGACCACCTCGAAGGCCGGGTCGCGGGCGAACATGCTGGTCAGCCCATCGCGCACGACGGGGTGGTCGTCGACCACCAGCAGCCTGATCACGCCACCCTCCTCCGTCGGCGCCGGCCCCGCCTGCCCGCTCACCGGGCCACCTCCACCGGCACCCGCGCGGACACGCCCGTTCCCGCACCCGGTTCCGACTCGACCTGCAGCGTGCCCGCCAGGTCCTCGACCCGCTGCCGCATCGCGACCAGCCCGAACCCGTCGCAGGGCACGTCCCGGTCGAACCCGCGCCCGTCGTCGCGCACGTCCAGCGCCACCTCGTTCTCCAGGTACGACAACGTCACCCCGACCCGGCTCGCCGCCGCGTGCTTCGCGACGTTCGCCAGCGCCTCCTGCGCCACCCTCAGCAACGCGACCTCCGCCTCGGGCGCGATCGGCCTGGCGTCACCGGTCGTGGTGGCCCGCACCGGGATGTCGTGCAACGCCGACCACCGCCCGGCCACACCGACGAGCGCCTCACCGAGCCGCGCGGTGCGCAGGGGTTCCGGCCGCAGCGCCGCGACCGACCGGCGGGCCTCGGCGAGGCTCTCCCTGGCGAGGTCGCTCGCGGCGGCGACGTGACGGCGCCAGGTGTCCTCGTCGGCGGCGCGGAGCTGGCTGATGATGCCGGTGAGCCCCTGCGCGAGCGTGTCGTGGATCTCGCGGGCCATCCGCTGCCGTTCGTCGCGCACACCGGCGTCCCTGGCCTGCGCCACCAGCTGCTCGTGGAGGGCGGCGTTCTCGCCCATCGACTCCGCGAGCCTGCGGTTGGCTTCCTCGGCCTGCGCCAGCGCGCGCTCACGTTCGGCCTCCTGCTGGTCGGCGCGCCGGGCGAAGAACGCGTAGGCGCACATCGGCACCGCGTTGCCCGCCACGACCGAGACCTAGATGAGCACGCCTGTGACGGTGGTCTTGTCGATGCCGTACGCCTGCGCCGTTCCCGCCACGAACGCCGTGGCCGCCACCCCCACCGGCTGCCAAGGCCACGGCATCGTGCGGAAGACGTAGAAGTACGGCACCGGCGTGAGGAACCCGAAGAGCGGGTTGAGCGCCACCAACGCACCCGCGAGCACGATCAGCCCGACGCTGAACACGGCGTGGAGCTGCGCCTTGGTCGTCTTGAGCGCCGTCCACCCCGCCAGCCACACGGCAACCGCCGCGCACAGCAACAGTTCCGCTGCCTCCGGCGTTTCGTCCAGCGTGGTGGCGCCCGCCAGCACCGCCAGCAACGCGTACGGCCACCGTGCCACCGGAATGCTCATCAGCGTTCCTCCCCCCGGTCGCCAACCTAGCGGGGCGCCTCGACCGACAGGGCGTGCCGGAACACGTCGAGCGGATCCCACCGCGCCTTGACCCGCTGCAGCCGCGGGTAGTTCTCCTTGTAGTACAACCGCTGCGCCGACACCCCGGACGTGTTCCAGGCAGGATCGGCCAGGTCGGCGTCCGGGTAGTTGATGTACGAGCCGTCGTTCACCTCCCCCGGCACCGGCACCCCACCCGTCTCCGCGTAGACGTCGCGGTAGAACTCCCGCACCCACGCGATGTTCGCCGCGTCCTCCGCCTCCTCGGCCCAGATCGTCTGGTACACGGCCTTCATCACGACGTCCCGCTGCGCGATCGCGGTCTCCCCCACCGGCACCGCGTTCGCCTGCCCGCCGTACCCGATCACCAACAGGCTCCCGCCGGCCGTCCCCGTCCCGTCGGACAGGTTGCGCCACACGGCCTTCAACTGGCTCTCGGTGAACGACTTCCTCAGATACCCCGCCTTGATCTTGTACCTGCGCGTCAGCACGTCCCCCGGCTCCCCGGTGCCGGGCCACGTCATCCGGTGCAACCACGGCATCGTCTTCCGCACCTCGAACACGGCCGTCAGCCCCTGCGTGGTGGCCGCGAGGAACTCGTCCAGCATCCGCTCGGCGCCCGGCAGGTCCGCGTCGATCTGCAGCGACAACATCACCGACCCGCTGCTCCGATGCCCCACCGACAACACCGCGTAAACCCCGTTCTCCGCAACCCCCGGCGCACTGTTGCGCTCGTGCCACCTCCCGAACGCCCGCAGCAGCCCACTCAACTTCCCCTCGTCCAGTTGCCCCCAGTCGAAGAAGCTGACGTGCTGCACCATCCGCTGCGGCGACCGCGGCAACCCCCGCAACCAGTACCTCGTCACCACCCCGAAGTTCCCCCCACCACCCCCGGTGTGCGCCCACCACAGCTCCCGGTTCGGGTCATCGGCCTCCCGCGTCGCCACCACAACGCGCGCCTTCCCGTCCTGCCCCACCACAACGACTTCCACCGCGTACAGGTGATCCACCACAGACCCGTACCGCCGCGACAGGGGCCCGTACCCACCTCCGGCGATGTGCCCACCGGCCCCGACCTCCGGACACCCACCCCCGGGCACCGTGACCCCGTACTTGGCGTACAACCCGCGGTACACCTGCCCGAGCGTCGCCCCGGCCCCACCACGTAGGCCCGCATCTCCCGGTCGTACCCCACCTCGTCCAACTGCGAGAGGTCGACCAGAACCTCCGGCTCCCCCAGCAGGTTCTCAAAGCAGTGCCCACCACTGCGCACCGCAACCCGCCGCCCACCGCGCCGGGCATCGTCCACCGCCTTGACAACGTGCTCGGCAGCACTCACCACCCGGATCTCCCGCGGTTGGGGCACGAACCGGAAGTTGTTGCCCCGCAACAACCCCTCGTACCGCACATCGCCAGGTCGCACCCTGGTCCCCACCGCGTCGCCCGCAGTGGCGCTCGCAGCAGTGCTTCCACCTGCGGCCACGACCACGGCACCGGCTCCCGCCAGCAAGGCCCGCCGCCTCACCCCAGAACGCTCCACGCCCACTCCTCACCTCGGGTCCGGTGACCACGGTCCCGCGGGAGACGTCCGCGCCACATCAACCGTCCCCTGGGGCGGGCGGCTGAGCCGCGAACCCACCGTCCGGTTGAGCCCACCCGGCGCAGCAGGCTGGGACGGGTGGGCGTGGTCGAGCCGAAGGCGAGGCTTTCACCTTCAGCGACGGGCAGCGGTGACCCCAAGCCACCACAACTCCGCGTCGCAGGCGTCCCTACGACCCAGCCTTCACCCGCGCACTGAACTGGGGCGTCGGATGAACCCCCACCACCGGCGGCTCCGCGAACTGCGTGTTGTACAGATCCGCATACCGCCCCTCAGCCGCCATCAGCTCCGCGTGCGTCCCCCGCTCCACGATCTCCCCGTGCTCCAGCACCAGGATCTGATCGGCGTTCCGGATCGTCGACAACCGGTGCGCGATCACCAGCGCCGTCCGCCCCATCAGCGCCTCGCTCAACGCCGCCTGCACCGCCGCCTCCGACTCCGAGTCCAGGTGCGCGGTCGCCTCGTCCAGGATCACCACCCGCGGCTTCGCCAGCAGCAGCCGGGCGATCGTCAACCGCTGCCGCTCACCGCCCGACAACCGATAGCCGCGCTCGCCGACCACCGTGTCGAGCTGGTCCGGCAGCGACTCGACGAGCTCCAGCAGCCGGGCCCGGCGCAGGGAGTCCCACAGGTCGGCGTCGGAGGCACCCGGCGAGGCGTACTCCAGGTTCGCGCGGATCGTGTCGTGGAACAGGTGGCCGTCCTGGGTCACCACGCCGACCGTGCCGCGCAACGACTCGAAGGACAGGTCGCGGACGTCCACACCGGACAGTCGGACGGCGCCGGAGTCGGCGTCGTACAGGCGGGGCACCAGGGAGGCGAGCGTCGACTTGCCGGCACCGGAGGAGCCGACCACCGCGACCAGCTGGCCGGGTGCGGCGACGAAGCTGATGCCGTGCAGCACCTCCTCGCCGCCGCGGGTGTCCAAAGTGGCCACCGACTCCAGCGAGGCCAGCGAGACCTTGTCCGCGGCCGGGTAGGCGAAGCGGACGTCGGAGAACTCCACGGACACCGGGCCGTCGGGCACCGAGCGGGGGTCGGGGCGTTCCTGGATCATCGGCTTCAGGTCGAGGACCTCGAAGACGCGCTCGAACGACACCAGCGCCGTCATCACGTCGACGCGGGCGTTGGCCAGCGCGGTCAGCGGGGCGTACAGGCGGGTGAGCAGCAGGGCCAGCGACACGACGGTGCCCGCGGCGAGCTGACCGGTCAGCGCGAGGTAGCCGCCGAGGCCGTAGACGAGGGCCTGGGCCAGCGCGGACACCAGCGTCAGGCCCGTCATGAACCAGCGGGTGGCCATGGCGGTGCGGATGCCGATGTCGCGGACCTGCGCGGCCTTGTCCGAGAACTCCTGCTCCTCGCGGTCGGGGCGGCCGAAGAGCTTCACCAGGGTCGCGCCGGGAGCGGAGAAGCGCTCGGTCGACTGGGTGACCATCGAGGCGTTCAGCGTGGAGGCCTCGCGCTGCATGTCCGCCATCCGCCTGCCCATCCGCTTGGCGGGCAGCACGAACACCGGCAGCAGCACCAGGGCCAGCGCGGTGACCTGCCACGACAGCGCGAACATCACGCCGAGGGCCAGGGCGAGCTGGATGATGTTCGTGACGAAGCCGGACAGCGTCGAGGTGAACGCGCGCTGGGCGCCGATCACGTCGTTGTTCAGCCGCGACACCAGCGCACCGGTGCGCGTGCGGGTGAAGAACGCGACCGGCATCTTCTGCACGTGGCCGAACACGGCCTTGCGCAGGTCGTAGATCAGGCCTTCACCGATGCGCGTGGACTGCCACCGCTCCACGATCCCCAGGCCGGCGTCGACCAGGGCGATCAGGGCGATCACCACGGCCAGCCACACCACGACCGACGGCGCGGAGCCGCGGACGATCGCGTCGACCACGCGGCCGGCCAGCAGCGGGGTCGACACGGCGAGGACCGAGGCCACCACCGTGAGCAGCAGGAACACCACCAGCTTCGCCCGGTGCGGCCGGGCGAAGGCCAGCACGCGCCGGAACGTGCCGCGGCGCACCTTCTTCGGCGCGTCCGAGGTCACGCCCATCATGAATCGCCAGGAGCTGTAGCCGTCCACGCCTTCTAGAACAGCACACGGGTCTGACAATTCCTGAACAGAACCCCTGGAGACCTGGTTCAGCCCTGGGCGGACATCACTTCGGCCAGCGACCGCAGCCTGCGCAGCTGCGCAGCGCGCTCCACCGCCAGCTGGTCGGCGAAGGGCACGCCGGAGGCCGCCGACGCCACCAGCGCCAGCGTCTCGGTCACCGCACCCGCCATCGGCTTGAGCACCGACGCGACCAGCGCCTCGACCGTCGCGTCCAGCTCGGCCGCGGGCACGACGGCGTTCGCGAGGCCGATCCGCAGCGACTCGTCGGCGGGCACCCGCCGCGAGGTCACGCAGATCTCGGCCGCGCGCGAGTACCCCACGAGACGCACCAGGGGCAGCGTGCCGCCGAGGTCGGGCACCAGGCCCAGCCCGGTCTCGGCCATGCAGAACTGCGCGTCCTCGGTGAGCACGCGGAAGTCGCACGCCAGCGCCAGCTGGAAGCCCGCGCCGATGGCGTGCCCCTGCACCGCCGCGATCGTCACGCGTGCGGGGTCGCTCAGCCAGGTGAACCCGGCCTGGTACGAGGCGATCTTCGCGTCCGCCTCGTCAGCGGGCACGGCCAGCAGCGCACCGAGACCACCGGGTTCGCCGTCGACCGGCTCACCGGTGAACATGCGCCGGTCCAGCCCCGCCGAGAAGGCACGGCCGGCACCCCGGACGACCACGACGCGGACGTCCGGGTCCAGCTGCTCACCGATGTGCCGCAACGCCTGCCAGGTGGCGGGCGTCTGCGCGTTGAGCACGTCGGGACGATCGAGCGTGATGGTGGCGAGCGGTCCAGCGAGAGCGAGCCGGACGCCACCGCGCTCGAGCACGCCAGCGTCGACAGCGGGCACTGGCATGGCGGTTACCTCCGGCGGACTAGAAGCTAGTTACCGGAGAGTAGCAGTCTGTTGGAGTACTACTTCTTCTTCGTCCGGGTGGCGCCACCGCGACCGCGCAGCGTGACGCCGGATTCCGACAGAACCCGGTGCACGAAGCCGTAGGAACGCCCGGTGCTTTCGGCCAAAGCCCGGATGCTCGCGCCCTTTTCGTACTTCTTCTTCAGGTCAGCGGCCAGCTTGTCCCGCGTGGCGCCGGTGATCCGGGCACCCTTCTTCAGGTCAGCCACCTTGTCCCGCCTTCCGTACGAGCAGGTGGGCCGTTCGACGGCCCCTGTCGTCGCAATGATCGAACAGGTTCACGCAGAACGCCAGGTGATCAAGCAAAGAGATCGCCGAACGGTCGATTCGATCACACTCAGTTGATCAAAGGGTGCGCTCGGTAGTCCTTTGAGGGGTGGAGATCACGCGAGCTGCACGAGCTCGAGGTAGTCCTCCGACCAATGATCCTCGGTGCCGTCGGGCAGCAGGATCACCCGCTCGGGCTCCAACGCCTCCACCGCGCCGGGGTCGTGCGTCACGAGGACGACCGCGCCCTCGTAGCGCCGCAGCGCGTCGAGCACCTGCTCGCGCGAGGCCGGGTCGAGGTTGTTGGTGGGCTCGTCGAGCAACAGCACGTTCGCCGCCGAGGACACCAGGCCCGCGAGCGCGAGCCGGGTCTTCTCACCACCGGACAACGTGCCGGCCGGCTGGTCGAGCTGCTCACCGGAGAACAGGAACGTGCCGAGCAACGACCGCAGCCGCTGCTCCTGCTCGTCCGGCGCCATGTGCCGGATGTTCTCCCACACCGAGGCGTTGTGGTCGAGCGTCTCGTGCTCCTGCGCGAAGTAGCCGATCTTCAGGCCGTGACCGGGCACGACCTGGCCCGCGTCGGCGGGCTCGCTGCCGCCCAGCAACCGCAGCAGCGTCGTCTTGCCGGCGCCGTTGAACCCGAGCACGACGACGCGGGAACCCTTGTCGATGGCCAGGTCGACGCCGGTGAAGATCTCCAGCGACCCGTAGGACTTGCTCAACCCCTCTGCCATCAAAGGGGTTTTGCCGCACGGGGCAGGCGCCGGGAAGCTGATCTTCGCGACCTTGTCGCTCTGGCGCACGTCGTCGAGACCGTCGAGCAGCTTCTGGGCGCGCTTCGCCATGTTCTGCGCGGCAACGGCCTTCGTGGCCTTCGCGCCCATCTTGGCTGCCTGCGTCATCAGCGCGCCGGCCTTCTTCTCGGCGTTCGCGCGCTCACGGCGACGGCGCTTCTCGTCCGTCGCACGGGCTTCGAGGTACTTCTTCCAGCCGAGGTTGTAGATGTCGACCTCGCCGCGGATCGCGTCGAGGAACCACACCTTGTTCACGACGTCGTCGAGCAGCTCGACGTCGTGGGAGATCACGACGAGGCCGCCGTCGTGCGACTTGAGGAAGCCGCGCAGCCACGTGATCGAGTCGGCGTCGAGGTGGTTGGTCGGCTCGTCGATCAGCAGGATCGTGCTCGACTTCGCGCCGATGCCCGCCTCGGAGGCGGCGAACAGGATGCGCGCGAGCTCGACGCGGCGGCGCTGACCACCCGAAAGGGTGCTGAGCGGCTGCGCGAGCACGCGGTCCGGCAGGCCGAGGTTGGAGCAGATGCGGGCGGCCTCGGACTCGGCCGCGTACCCGCCGAGCGCCGCGAAGCGCTCCTCGAGCTTGCCGTACTTGGTGACGGCCTTGTCGAGCTCGTCGGGGTCGACCAGCTCGGACATCTTCGACTGCGCCTTCTCCATGTCGCGGAGCAGCTGGTCGAGGCCGCGGGCGGACAGCACGCGGTCCTTGGCGATGACCGACAGGTCGCCCTCGCGGGGGTCCTGCGGCAGGTAGCCGAGCGCGCCCTTGCGGGTGACGGACCCGCCGTAGGGCTGGCCCTCACCGGCGAGGACGCGCAGCGAGGTGGTCTTGCCGGCACCGTTGCGGCCGACGAGGCCGATCCGGTCGCCGGGCTGGACGCGCAGGTTGGCGCCGCTCACGAGAATGCGTGAGCCCGCGCGCAACTCCATGTCAGTTGCGGTGATCAACTCAGAACTCCGGGTAGATGTGGTCCGGGCACGGCAAAGGTCGGCACGTTCCGGTCGGCCTACTCCAGGAGGATCACGCGGACCATTCTACGGGTCGCGCGCCACCGGATTTCCCACCTGTGTCCGGACGCATAGATTCACCTGCCATGAGCGACGACTTCTCGGGCAAGACCGCGCTGGTCACCGGCGCTTCCCGCGGCATCGGCCTCGGCATCGCGCGCGAGCTGGCCTCCCGCGGCGCCGCCGTCACCATCACCGGCCGCAAGGCCGACCAGCTCGCCGAGGCGGCCGAGCAGCTCAGGGCCGACACCGGCGGCCGCGTCCTCGCCGTCGCGGGCAACGCGGGCGACGAGGCCGCGCGCGAGGAGGCCGTGTCCCGCACGGTCGCCGAGTTCGGCAGCCTCGACGTGCTGGTCAACAACACCGGCATCAACCCGCAGTTCGGGTTCCTGATGGAGGCCGACCTCAACGCGGTGCGCAAGATCTTCGACGTGAACGTGGTGGCGGCCCTGGGTTTCGTGCAGCTCGCGTGGAAGGCGTGGATGAGCGAGCACGGCGGCGCGGTCGTGAACATCTCGTCCATCGGCGGCATCCGGTCGACCGGCGTGATCGGCGCGTACGGCGCGTCGAAGGCGGCGCTGATCCGGCTGACCGAGGAGCTGGCGTGGCAGCTCGGCCCCAAGGTGCGGGTGAACGCGGTGGCACCGGCCGTGGTGAAGACGAAGTTCGCCGAGGCGTTGTGGAGCGGGCGCGAGGAGGAGGGCACGCAGCTGTACCCGATGAAGCGGTTCGGGACGCCGCAGGACGTGGCGTCGCTGGTGGCGTTCCTGTGTTCCGACCAGGCTTCGTGGATCACCGGGGAGACCGTGCGCGTCGACGGCGGGATGCTCGCGACGGGCACGGCGGGCTGAGCACACCGGGCCGCACGCTCACGCAGGGGTCCCCCTCAGGGGGTCCCCTGCTTTCATTCTTTCAGACAGCACCGACAGTTCCGGGCACGCCGAGCACCTCCAGGAACGCGGCCGCGGCCGGCGTCAGCCCGGCCGCGCTCCACACCAGGTGCTCCACCCGCGACGGCCCGTCCACCACCGGCACCGTCACCACCCCGCTCAACCGCGGCGCGTACCCCGACGGCAGCACGGCGATCGCGAGCCCCTCCCTGATCAGCCCGGCCATCAGCTCCGCCGTGGTCACCTCGAACGCCACCTCCCGCGCCAGCCCCGCCGCCGCGAACGCCTGGTCCGACTGCATGCGGCCCGGCGACCCCGACGGGAAGTCGACGAACAGCTCCCCGGCAAGCCTCGCAAGGTCTGTCTGAGCGGATCCGGCCAACGGATGCGATGGCGCGACCACGGCGACATGGTCGTCCCGCGCAAGTTCGTGCCCACGCACCCCCTCGGGACGCACGGACGGCGGCAACCCGAGGAACGCGAGGTCCAGCCTGCCCTGGCGCAGCTGCTCGACGAGCTCGTGGCTCGGCAGCATCCGCAACGCGACCTGCACCTGCGGATACCGCTGCCGGAACACCTTCAACGCCGCCGGCAGGTCCACCGCGGCGACCGTCGGGATCACCCCGATCACCACCCGGCCGCGCACCTCCCCCACCGCCGCCGCCACCTCGGCCACCGCCCGTTCGGCGAAGTCGAGGCACTGCCGGGCCGCCGGGAGGAACGCCTCCCCGGCAGGCGTCAGCCGGACGCTGCGGCTGGTGCGCTCGAACAACCGCGCGCCGAGCTCGCGTTCCAGGCGGGCGACCTGGTGGCTCAGCGCCGACTGCACGACCAGGCACCGCGCCGCCGCGCGCGTGAAACTGCCGGTCTCGGCGACCGCCACCACGTACCGCATCTGCTGGAGCTCCACCCGTCCATCTTGAATCACGATGGATCGCGTGACAAACATGTGTTGGACTCATCAACGCTGGTCACTAAGACTTGACGTCATGGAGAGCACCCTGTCCCGCACCGCGCTCGCGGCCTTCGCACCGGTGGTCTGGGGTTCGACCTACGTGGTCACCACCGAGCTGCTGCCCGCGGGGCACCCGCTGTTCGCCGGGCTGCTGCGCGCGCTGCCGGCGGGCCTGGTCGCGCTCGCGTTCACCAGGACGCTGCCGAGCGGCGCCTGGTGGTGGCGGGCGGCCGTGCTCGGCGTGCTGAACATCGGCCTGTTCTTCCCGTTCCTGTTCATCGCGGCCGAACGCCTGCCCGGTGGCGTCGCGGCCACGCTGGGCGCCGCGCAGCCGCTGGTGGTGGCGTTGCTGGCCGTCGGCGTGCTGAAGGAGAGCCCGTCGGCGTGGCGGTTCGCGTGGGGCGTGGTCGGGGTGGTCGGCGTCGGGCTGGTGGTGCTGGGGCCGGCGGCCGGGTTCGACCTGGTCGGCGTGCTGGCCGGGCTCGGCGGTGCCGCGACGATGGCGCTCGGCGTGACGCTGACGAAGAAGTGGGGCAGGCCTGCCGGGGCGAGCCCGACGGCGTTCGCGGGCTGGCAGCTGACCGCGGGCGGGCTGTTCCTGGTGCCGGTGACGTTCGTGTTCGAGGGCGCGCCACCGGCGATCGGGCTCACGGCGCTGGCCGGGTACGTGTGGCTCGGCGGTGTCGGCGGGCTGCTCGCCTACGTGCTGTGGTTCCGCGCGATCACCACGCTGCCGGTCACCTCGGTCTCGGTGCTCGGCCTGCTCTCCCCGATGGTCGCCGCCGTGCTCGGCGTCGTCGTGCTCGGTCAGACCCTCGGTCCGGTGCAGCTCACCGGTTTCGCACTCGCGCTGGCCGCCATCGTGGCGAGCCAGCGTCCCGCACCCGTTCTCGCCAGAGGAGTTCTGCAGTGAAGATCGCAGTCGTCGGCGCCGCCGGCATGGTCGGCGCGGAAGTGGTGGCCGAGGCCGTCAGGCGCGGGCACGACGTGACGGCGGTGGTGCGCACCGCGTCGCTCGAGGTTCCCGGCGTGCGGATCGCACGCGGTGACGCGACCGACCGCGAGTTCACGACCACCGTGCTGTCCGGAGTGGACGGTGCGGTCGCCGCCGTCCGCCCACGTCCGGGACAGGAGGCGACCGTCGGGCCGACCACCACGGCGTTGCTGGACGCCGCGCTCGCCGCCGGGACGCGGACGCTCGTCGTGGGCGGTGCGGCACCGCTGCGCTCGCCGGGTGGCACGGGGCTCGTGCTCGACGACGACCGGTACGTGCCACCGCACATCCGGCCCATCGCGGCGGCGAGCGTGCGGCAGCTGGAGGTGTGCCGGGCGCACGCGGCGGACTGGGTGTACCTGAGCCCGCCCGCGCTGCTGGAACCCGGCGAGCGCACCGGGACCTACCGGCGCGGCCGCGACGAGCTGCTCACCGGCCCGGCGGCGATCTCGGTGGCGGACCTCGCGATCGCGGTGCTCGACGAGCTGGAGAACCCCGGCACCGACCGGCACTTCACGGTCGCGAGCTGAGGTCCAGCCGCAGCACGACCTCGCCGTCCTCCACCTCGCCGGTCGGCACGAAGCCGTAGCCGAGGTAGAACGGACCGGGCGTGCCCTCGCCCGGCACGTAGCTGGTGAGCAGCTCGGTGGCGCCCTCCGCGCGCAGCAGCGCCACGACCTCGTCCAGGATCGCCGTGCCGTAGCCGTGCCGCTGGTGCTCGGCGCCGATCAGCAGGCGCCACAGGTAGAACGGGCCGAGCAGACCGGGTCCCGGCGTCACGTTCCAGCTGAGCATCACGAACCCGACCGGCACGTCTGCGGCGTAGACGGCGCGGTACCAGGGGTTGCCCTCCGGTTCCTGCTCGGCGTCGAGGAACGACTTCTCGACGGAGGCGACGAAACGCTCCTGGGCCGGGTGCACGCGCACGGCCGTGACGGCGGCGCGGTTGGCGTCGGTGACCTCGACGAGCCGGATCGGGGTGGTCATGCCCGGATTGTGCCGCTCAGGGCGTCGTCGAGGGCGGGTTCGTCACGGATTGGCCCGACGGCGTGGTGCTGGTCGGCGGCTGCGGCTTCGTCGGCACGGGCGTGGACGACGTCGAGGGCGGCCGGACCCCGCCCGGCGGCGTCTGCGTCGACGTCTGGGACGGCGTCTGGGGCGCGCTGGACTGCGGCGGGATGTTCGTCGGCAGCACGTGCGTCGGCGTCGACTCGACCGACGTCGGTGGCTGCGTGGTGCTCGGCGGAACCGGCACGGTGCTCGACGAGGAGGGGCCCGGCGTCAGCGGTTCCGACGGCGCGGCACCCGGCAGCACGGCCAGCGCCACGGCCACGACACCGACGGTCGCGAGCCCAGTGCCGGCCACGGCCACCGCGCGCCGCCGGGACCGCACGGCCCGCGCCCGATCAGGTCGGCGGCGGTGACGGTGGGCGGCGGCGTCCCCTCCGCGTGCAGAGCGGAGAAAGTCGCCCTCAGGTCGTCTTCGCGAACCATCACACCTCCAGCCTCAGGTGGTCGAACTCCGGCCCCAGCTTGCGCCGCAAGGTCTCCAGGCCCTTGCTGCTCTGCGACTTCACCGTGCCCGTGGAGCACTTCAGCGCGGCAGCGGTGTCCTCGACGCTCAGATCGTGCCAATAGCGCAGCACGAGGACGGCGCGCTGGCGTGCGGGCACGCCGGTGAGCGCCTGCCACACGACGAGCCTGTCCTCCGCCCCCGGGACGGAGGACAGGCCCTCTGGAGGCGTGTCGGTGAGCTTCTCCCTGCGCCAGCGCACCTTGCGGCGTTCCGCGAGGAACGTCCGCACGACGATCTGCCGCAGGTACGGTTCGAGCCCCGACCGGTCAGCGAGCTTCGGACCGGCCAGGTAGAGCTTCAAGAACGCCGACTGCATGACGTCTTCCGCCTCGTGCCAGTTCCCGCACAACAAGAACGCGGTGAAGCGCATCGAGTCGGCGCACCGGTCGAAGCAGTCGGTGAACTCGGCCTCCCAGTTCAGCGGTGGCTCCTCACCGCGCCGGTGCCGACGACACCGGCGGCGTCGTCGCGGGCGGCGTCCAGGTGGTCGGCGGCGGCGTGGGCCGGGTGTTGGTCGGCAGCGGCGGGGTGGTGCTGACCGGCGGCTGCGGCTTGGTGGGCAGCGGCGTCGGCAGGATCGACGACGTCGGCGGGTGGACTGGCGTGCTCGCCGGCGCCGTGGTCGGCGGTGCTGCGGCGTGGCCGCAGCGACGACGGGGGCGCCGTGGTCGACGGGTGCTCCGCGGAGGAGGACGTCGGCGCCGGCGGTGCCGAACTCGTCGGTGCGTGGTCCGGCGTGTCGCCGACACCGCTCAGGGCGAGCGCGGGCACCGCGATGCCGACGGCTCCCAGCGCGACGGCGCCCGCCACGATCACCATTCGTTTGCGCACTTGCGACTCCAGCAGGTCAGTGGCGCCTCTTCAGGCACCCTCACCCGTATCCATGCGGCCGGCCTCCGGCCCGGTTGCCCGTGTGTCCTGGATCACGATCTCAACACACCGGGCCCGGTGCGCGGCCTCGTCGAGCACCGCGCGCCGCGGTTCGGGCACGTCCAGCACCCGGTCCTCGGCCTGGGAGAAGACGCCCGTGAGCCTGCGGTCGTTGCGCAGGACGTCGAGCGCCTGCCGGTCACCGCCCAGCACGACGCTCTCCAACTCGGCGAGCCTGGGCACGAGCACGCGGGCCACGTCGTCGGCCGCCGCCTGCAGCGCGACGCGGGCCTGCCCCTCCCGGCGACGGGCGAACCGCTGCTGCGACCAGCCGCCGGCCCGGATGCGGCCGTGCACCTGCTTGCGGTCGGTCGTGGACACCTCGACCCGGTCACCGAACGCGACGCCGACGCTGTGACCGCCCAGCCGCACGAGCACGAGCCCGATCCGGCGCGGTTCGGTCAACCTTTCCACCACCTCTTCCACTGTCGTGCCGCCGCGAGTGACGAATGTCGCTGTTGCTCCGTCCGCCGCGGTGATGACGACGTTGGCATCGACAAGAGTCTCGACCGGTCCGTGACGCTCCGCGAACCGCGCGATCCACCCGTGCAGGCGCTCCGGCTCGACCTCGACCGCCCGCCCGCCCGGCACGGGCCTCACCCTGCTCACGTTGCCGCCTCCCTGCGCGACGTGGACTTTCCCCGCCGTTTCCCATCCGTTCGCCCTCCCGGAGGGCGAAACGACCCCCAGGACGAACCTCAGACCGCAAGGCGGCCGGTCCGGTGGAACCGAGGCCGTCATGCACACATCAGAACTATCTCAACACGAGGCGTGAGCAGCAGACGGAAGTTACTGATCGGTTCGGAACGCTTGACAGATGAGCCTCGAAAGCGTGAACTCGTGAACCGTATGGATTAACCATTGACTCCATCCGGCTCCGACCAGCGAAGTTCACGGGCGGGTAGGGTCACTGGGGCGTGATCTTATGACAGCGGGGAGTCACCATGACCACTGCTGCCGGTCGACCAACACTGACCGTTGACGATGACTCAACGGCCCACGGCAGCCTTACGCAGCTCCTGACCACGGGACCGTTCCCGGAGGCTCTTCGAGCCGCGATCAAGGCCAGCCGACTCAGCCTCGACCGCATCCAGCACCGGTTGGCACTGCGCGGCGTGACCATCAGCGTCGCGACGCTCAGCTACTGGCAGTCCGGACGGCGAAGGCCTGAGCGTCCGGAGTCGCTGGAGGCGCTGCGGCACCTCGAGTCGGTCCTCGGCGTTCCTCAGTCCGGTCTCTCGGCGCTGCTCGGCCCACCTCGACCCCGAGGCCGCCGATGCCGTCCGACGACCATGATGCCCATCGACGCACTGTGGGCCCGCCGCGAACGCGTGGCGAACCTGCTGTCGAAGGTCGACACTTCCTCCGACCTCAAACTGGGCCGCATCAGCCAGCACGACCGCATCGAGATCTCTGCCGACGGCGGGCAGAAATCCGTGTGGGTGCGCCAGATCCTGCGCGCAGAACAGGACGGCCCCGACCGGTGGGCGCTCGTGTTCGAGACCGAGGAGTCCGACGTGCTCCCCGAGATCGTCAACGTGCGCAACTGCCACCTGGGCCGCATCGCCCGCGACCACGAGGCCAACATCATGGTCGCGGAGATGATGTTCGAACGTCCGCTGACCCGCGGCGAGACCCTCATCATGGAGTACCAGCTGGTGTTCCCCGAGGGCCACGCCCCGAAGGGCAACAACACGTTCGCCCGCAAGTTCCGCCTGCCGGTGCGCGAGTACGTCATCGAGGTCCGCTTCGACGAGACGAACCTCCCCTCGCGCGTCCAGCAGTACAGCGTCCCCGCGGGCGACGAGACTCCTTCGCGGCGGCGCAACCTGACGCTGGACTCCGGCGGCGGGGTGCACGCGGTGGCGCTCGGTTTCGGACCCGGTGTGTTCGGGATCCGGTGGGAGTGGCCGAACCGCTGACGCTTTTCAGTTCTGGGCTGGAGGGCCGCTTCCCGGTGGGGGGCGGTCCTTCTGCTTTGCCGGGCTGGAACGTCGCTGGGTCGCCCCAGGTTCCCGGGCCGCCGTGACCGCACCCCCGGCGGCTTGTTCGCAGGCTCTCGCAGGGGTCCCCTCTGCTTTCGGCTCCCCCGCGGCCCACGCTACTCACGGGGTCTGACAGCTCCGGCCGGACTGAGGCGGGGCGAGGCCGGGTCGAGGCCGGTGCGGGTCAGCCGACCCGAGCAAGACCCGCGAAACGCGAAGCGGGCCCCGGTACCCGAAGGCACCGGAGCCCGCCCACCTGACTCAGTTCACCTGACTCAGTTCACCTGACTCAGTTCACCTGACTCAGTTCACCTGACTCAGTTCACCTGGCTCAGTTCACACCCACCCGGCGACGCTCAGCGTCACCGCGCGGATCGAGCCGCGGTCCGAGTTGACCACGTCGGCCACCTTGAACGTCCAGTTGCCGTCCGCCGGCTCACCGAGCAGCGACGACAACGTGCCCGCAGGCCGCCACGTGCCCGTGAACGGCTGGTCCGCCGACGTCAGCGTCGAGAACGCCCGCGCCGCCGAGTCGTCGAACACGGCCTGGCAGATGTTGTTGCCGAGGCTGCCGGTCCGCGAGAACAGCGTCACGGTCTTGCCCGACGGGGAGGTCAGGGTGCCGACCAGGTCACCGACGAAGGTGTGGTCGAGGCCCACCGTCGTGGCACCGTCCGCCGTCGAGCAGGTCGCCCCGTCGATGGAGAACTTCAGGTTCGAGGCCGCGCCGACGCCCGCGACCGGCAGGGACACCGTGGCGCCCGTCGGGTCGTTGTCCGGGATCGCGACCGGGGCACCGGTGTAGGCGAACGTCTTGAACTCGCGCGACGGCTCGCCGACGCGGAAGTCGAACGACGCCGTGGTCGGCGAGGTCGAGCCCGCGTAGGTCACGCGTGCGGCGAGCTTCACCGCCGAGCCGAGGGCCGCGCCGGCCGGCACCGTCACCTTGAAGGTGTTGGAGACCGTCTGGCCGACGTCGATGTTGCCGTAGTACTTGGAGCGCGGGGCGATGGTCACGCCGGCGGTCGGCGTGGTCAACACGACCGAGGTCGACGCGGCCGCACCGTCGCCGCCGTTGGTCACCGGCACGGTCACCGTGGAGGTGGTGCCGGGCTTGAGGAAAGCGCTCCCATCGGTGTCGTTGACGATGGTCGGCTTCTGCGCGCGGGCCAGGGCCTGCGGGGACGCGCCGGTGTGGGCGAGCGCGCGGTCGGCCATCACGATGCCGGCACCGGTGCGGTTGTCCACACCGGACTCGACGATGTCGATCGCCGTGGTGACGAGGGCTTCCTTGACCTCGGCCGGTGACAGCGTCGGGTTGCCGGACAGGATCAGGCCGGCGATGGCGGCGGCGTTCGGCGCGGCGGCCGAGGTGCCGAAGAACGGGTTGAAGCCGCTGACCGAGGTGGTCACGCCGTCGGCCGCGGTGATGTCCGGCTTCTGGCGGGTCTCGGCGAGGGGCGTGCCGTCAGCGGCGAAGAACGTCTGGCGCGGGCCGTCGGAGGTGAAGCGCTCCGGCTTCTGCGCGCTGTCGAAGGCACCGGGGTACGGGCCCTTCGGGTTGGCCGGGTCGCCGGGCTCGAGTTCGAACGGCAGGGCGCCGGCGGCGGGGGCGGCCGCGACCGAGATCGCGCCCTTGGCGGCGGAGTGGCCGCGGGTCACACCGGGCGTGACGAACTTCTTCAGGCCGTCGTTCGAGTCGGCGAAGCGGCCGCCGAACAGCGTGAGCCCGAAGTGCACGTCCTCACCGCGGAACTTGACGACCGCGAGACGCGTGCCGGTCGAGCTCGTCGGGGTGTTGAGGCGCTCGTACGGGTCCTGCGTGCCGTCCTGGTTGTTCTGGCTGAACGTGACAACGTTGCCCTGGGCGTTGACCAGGTACAGGTCGTAGTCGTTGAACGACTGGCCCAGCGGGTCGGCCCAGTGCAGCGTCACCGGGGCGTCGCCGGAGTAGTTCGACAGCGGGTTGAACAGCTGCTTGGCGTTGGGGTCGGGGTTGAAGTCGTGGGCGGTGCCGGCGAACTTGCCGACGCCGACACCGGAGTCGACGAACTTGCCCTCCCAGTAGCCGGCCGTGCCGTCGGCGACGTTGCCCTGGTTGCCGGCGCTGGAGAAGAACACCGCGCCGTCGGCGGCGACCGCGTCGACCGCGCGCGCGATGATGCCGTCCTGGAACGGGGACTCGTTGAAGTAGATGACGTCGTCGACGATGACGTCGCAGCCGAGCTGGAAGCGCAGCTTCTTGATGTTGTCGGCGAAGCTCGCGTCACCGTTGAACGCCGTCGCGAAGCCGAGCTCCGCGTTGGGCGCGAGGTCGTGCAGGATCTCGAGCATCGCCGTGCCCTCGTCGCCGGAACCCTCCTGGCCGGGGACGACGTCGACGGCGGGGAGCTCACCGGCGGCCTGCGACACGGCCAGCGACGAGATGCCGTCGGACAGGGCGCAGAGCTTCACGCCGACGCCGGTGATGTGGAACGCGTCACGCGCGGCCTCGGCGTTGTGGGCCTTGTCGCTCTCGCTGATCTTCTCGGCCACCACCGAAGCCCGCGTCTCGGCGAGCTGGCGCTCGATCTGCCTCGCCTTGTCCTCTTTGGACGGAGCGGTCTTCTTGCTCTTCTTGTCCCGCTTGTTCTCGACGTTCTGCGTCATCGCGTCGCTGCCCCGCTCGACACGGGTGACGTCGGCGCGGCCGGCGATCTCGGCGAGCTTGGCGAGCGGAACCTCGACCCGCACCGTGCGGTTCTCCGGGGACACCGCCCTGATCTGTCCGCCTGCGGCCCGGACAGCGTTGACCAGGTCCTCCGAGAACTGCTTGGCCCGCACGTCCACGAGCGTCGTCGAGCTCGACGACACCGCGACACCGGTCTGGACCTGCGGCAGGGCACCCGTGGTGCCGACCTGCACGCGCTTGCGCGACTCCACGACCAGCGCGCTGTCCACTTTGGACTCGGCTGAAGTGAGGGACTTCTTGATGCTCTGCAGCGCCGCGATCTGCGCCGCCGTTCGGTCGTTGATGGACTTCGACGCCTTGACCGGGTCCGCGTTCGCCGGCGTGACCGCGGTCAGCGCGGCCAGCAGGACAGCGGTTCCCGCCGTGACGAGTCTCGTGCCTCTTCGAGATCTGCGCACAGGGCTTCTCCCCCGAACGTTGGCGTGTCCCCCGAGAACACGCGGCCTACGACCGGATGATCCCGGTCGAGGCGCCAACGTATGGTGCACGACTGATCACAGTCAGCATCCTTTTGGGCTAGTTCCCACTGAGCAGACGCAATCACAGTTCACAGAACAAACGCGTCAGTCCACAACTGACCGGTTCGCCCGGAAAGTGCCTCCAACAGCGCGGCCGCCTGGTTGTCGGTGAGCGACGCGACGAAGTCGACGACGGCCCTTCCCCTTGCCAGGCCCCGGACAACGTCCGGCCCGACCGACAGCTCACCCGCGGGACCGACCAATGTGGACGGCTCCGTCCGGGCGAGCGACGCGTACTCCGTTTCGGCCAACTCCACCAGGTCGTGCAGCCGGCGCGGCAAACGGTCCGCCTCCGTCCGGTCCGTCACCCACTGCTCCAACGCGTCCACCAGCGAGCTCAGCAACCGCGCCTGCCCCCGCTGGTGCAACGCCAAATCCGGCCGCAGCAACACAAAACGCCGGTGCACGAACTTCAGCACCTGAACCTCGTGCCACTGCGCCACCGCGAGTACCACGTGCCCCGACCGCGGCGTCGGCTCCTCGATCACGCCAACCGCGTCCACGAGCCGCCGCGTCCACCGCGCACTGAACCCGGCCACCGCCTGCTCCGCCTCGACCGACCCGTCGAACGGCACCGCCAGCAACCCGTCGACCAGCTCCTTGCTCACCTTGCGCACGGCAAGCGCGAAGGCCTCGTCGTCCATCACCCACGAGTCCTTCAGGTGCATGCGCCGCCGCAACGTCTCCAGCGACCGCCCCGGCATCCGGATCTCCGCGTCGAGCTCGGCATCGCTCAACCCCGCGAGGTCCAACGCCTGCGCCTGCCACGTCCCGAGCTCGGCGGCGACGGTCGCGTGCTGCAGGACGCCGACCCGGTGGAAGTCCTCGAGGTCGTGGATGGCGTAAGCGATGTCGTCCGCGGTGTCCATGACGCTCGCCTCGACCGTCTGCTGCCAGGGCTCGATGCGCCCCTCGAACGGCTCACGCGCCTGCCGCAGGTCGTTGAACTCGGTGACGTAGGCCGAGAACTTCGCGCTGCCGGTGCCCGGCAGGTCGGCCGGCTCGGCGGCGCCGCGGGGTGCGGTGGCGAGACCCAGGTCCTGGTGGCGGGTCCACGGGTACTTGAGCATGGCGGCGCGGACGGCGACGGTCAGGTCCAGGCCGAGTGCCTTGGGGCCGCGGACGTCGGTGGCGGTGATGATGCGGAAGGACTGGGCGTTGCCCTCGAAGCCGTCGGGCAGGCCGAAGCGGTGGCGGGCCAGGCGGTCGAGCACCTGTTCGCCGAGGTGGCCGAAGGGTGGGTGGCCCAGGTCGTGGGCCAGGGCCGCGGCTTCCACCACGTCGGGGTCACAGCCGCCGAGCTTCTCCAGCACGGCGGTGAGTTCCGGGCGGTTGGTCAGGCGTTCGGCGATGGCGCGGGCTGCTTGGGCGACCTTGAGGCTGTGGGTCAGGCGGTTGTGGACGAGCAGGCCGGAGCCGGTGGAGCTCACCACCTGGGTCACGCCGCCGAGGCGGGCGAAGAAGGGGGAGCTGGCAACGCGGTCGCGGTCGACGCGGAAGGGGTTGGTGGCCAGGTCGGCGGTCCGGCCCGTGCCGCCGGACCGGCGGGCGATGCGTTGCTCGTTGTGCATGTGCAGAAGGTACCTGGGGTGGATCGGTGGTTCGGGTCGACTCCTGGTGCAGCATCGGTGTGGCGCCTCCCCTCGCGATTCCATATTTGGCGGCGAAGATGACCATGAGGTTGGGACGGGTTGAGGTCGTGCAATGAGGAGACGGCCGGCTGCGGGGATCAGGACAGGGATCACCTGATCAGGTGACAGGTGGGCGGAACGGGCCGGACAGCAGAAAGCCCCTGAAGGGAGCGAGCTGGCGCTCGACCCTCAGGGGCTTCTGTACGTAAGTTCGGCGGCGACCTACTCTCCCACACCGTAACCAGTGCAGTACCATCGGCGCAGAAGGGCTTAACTACCGGGTTCGGAATGGGACCGGGTGTTTCCCCAACGCTATAACCACCGAAACACTATGAAATTACAACCAGCAACCCCGCAAGGGATTGCGATCGGTTCTGGTTGTTCTTCCAGAACCGCACAGTGGATGCGTAGCGTCTTTGTAACAAGTCCTCGGCCTATTAGTACCAGTCAGCTCCAACCGTTACCGGTCTTCCACCTCTGGCCTATCAACCCAGTGGTCTAGCTGGGGGCCTTAACCCACGAAGGGTGGGATACCTCATCTTGGAACGAGCTTCCCGCTTAGATGCCTTCAGCGGTTATCCCTTCCGAACGTAGCCAACCAGCAATGCTCTTGGCAGAACAACTGGCACACCAGCGGTCCGTCCGTCCCGGTCCTCTCGTACTAGGGACAGCCTTCCTCAAGTATCCTACGCGCGCGGCGGATAGGGACCGAACTGTCTCACGACGTTCTAAACCCAGCTCGCGTACCGCTTTAATGGGCGAACAGCCCAACCCTTGGGACCTACTCCAGCCCCAGGATGCGACGAGCCGACATCGAGGTGCCAAACCATGCCGTCGATATGGACTCTTGGGCAAGATCAGCCTGTTATCCCCGGGGTACCTTTTATCCGTTGAGCGACCACGCTTCCACAAGCCATGGCCGGATCACTAGTTCCGACTTTCGTCCCTGCTCGACCCGTCAGTCTCACAGTCAAGCTCCCTTGTGCACTTGCACTCGACACCTGATTGCCAACCAGGCTGAGGGAACCTTTGAGCGCCTCCGTTACTCTTTGGGAGGCAACCGCCCCAGTTAAACTACCCACCAGGCACTGTCCCTGATCCGGATCACGGACCGAGGTTAGACATCCAATACGACCAGAGTGGTATTTCAACGATGACTCCACAACCACTGGCGTGGCCGCTTCACAGTCTCCCACCTATCCTACACAAGCCGAATCGAACACCAATACCAAGCTATAGTAAAGGTCCCGGGGTCTTTCCGTCCTGCCGCGCGTAACGAGCATCTTTACTCGTAATGCAATTTCGCCGGGCCTGCGGTTGAGACAGTCGAGAAGTCGTTACGCCATTCGTGCAGGTCGGAACTTACCCGACAAGGAATTTCGCTACCTTAGGATGGTTATAGTTACCACCGCCGTTTACTGGCGCTTAAGTTCTCAGCTTCGCCCTTGCGGACTAACCGGTCCCCTTAACGTTCCAGCACCGGGCAGGCGTCAGTCCATATACATCGTCTTGCGACTTCGCATGGACCTGTGTTTTTAGTAAACAGTCGCTTCTCGCTGGTCTCTGCGGCCGTCTCGCCCTAGCCCGCAAGAGGCTTCAAGCGCTACGGCCCCCCTTCTCCCGAAGTTACGGGGGCATTTTGCCGAGTTCCTTAACCACAGTTCGCCCGATCGCCTCGGTATTCTCTACCTGACCACCTGTGTCGGTTTGGGGTACGGGCCGCGTGAAAGCTCGCTAGAGGCTTTTCTCGGCAGCATGGGATCACTCTACTTCGCCTCAATCGGCTACGCATCACGTCTCAGGATATGTGAAGCACGGATTTGCCTATGCTTCTCCCTACACGCTTGCACCAGTACTACCACTCACTGGCGGAGCTACCCTCCTGCGTCACCCCATCGCTTGACTACTACAAGTTCAGGTCCCGCGCTCCACTTACCCCTAGATCCCGAAGGATCATCGGAGGGCTTCGGGCGGTTAGTATCACAAGGTTCATCATGGGCGCGTTCACACGGGTACGGGAATATCAACCCGTTGTCCATCGACTACGCCTGTCGGCCTCGCCTTAGGTCCCGACTTACCCTGGGCGGATTAGCCTGGCCCAGGAACCCTTGGTCATCCGGCGGACGAGTTTCTCACTCGTCTTTCGCTACTCATGCCTGCATTCTCACTCGCATAGCGTCCACGGCTGGATTCCTCCGCCGCTTCAACCGCTACACGACGCTCCCCTACCCATCCCGAGACAAGCTCGAAATGACACAGCTTCGGCGGTGTGCTTAAGCCCCGCTACATTGTCGGCGCAGGACCACTTGACCAGTGAGCTATTACGCACTCTTTAAAGGGTGGCTGCTTCTAAGCCAACCTCCTGGCTGTCTGTGCGACCCCACATCCTTTCCCACTTAGCACACACTTAGGGGCCTTAGCTGGCGTTCTGGGCTGTTTCCCTCTCGACTACGAAGCTTATCCCCCGCAGTCTCACTGCCGCACTCTCACACCACGGTATTCGGAGTTTGGTTGATTTCGGTAAGCTTGTGGGCCCCCTAGACCATCCAGTGCTCTACCCCCGCGGTGAAACATACGACGCTGCACCTAAATGCATTTCGGGGAGAACCAGCTATCACGGTGTTTGATTGGCCTTTCACCCCTAACCACAGCTCATCCCCCAGGTTTTCAACCCTGGTGGGTTCGGGCCTCCACGCGGTCTTACCCGCGCTTCACCCTGGCCATGGCTAGATCACACCGCTTCGGGTCTAGACCACGCGACTATGACGCCCTATTCAGACTCGCTTTCGCTACGGCTACCCCACACGGGTTAACCTCGCCACGTAGCACTAACTCGCAGGCTCATTCTTCAAAAGGCACGCCGTCACCCCTAAAGGCTCCGACGGATTGTAGGCACACGGTTTCAGGTACTATTTCACTCCCCTCCCGGGGTACTTTTCATCTTTCCCTCACGGTACTAGTCCGCTATCGGTCACCAGGGAGTATTTAGGCTTAGCGGGTGGTCCCGCCAGATTCACAGCGAATTTCACGAGTACGCTGCTACTTGGGAACACTCTAAACAGACGCTACGTTTTCGAGTACGAGGGTTTCACTCTCTACGCCCGTGCTTTCCAGACACGTTCCTCTAACGATGCGTTTTCTGACTGTTTGCCAGTTCGGCAGAACTGACCAAGAGGTCCCACGACCCCGCGAATGCAACCCCTGCCGGGTATCACACAGACGCGGTTTAGCCTCATCCGCTTTCGCTCGCCACTACTCACGGAATCACGGTTGTTTTCTCTTCCTGCGGGTACTGAGATGTTTCACTTCCCCGCGTTCCCTCCACATACCCTATGTGTTCAGGTATGGGTGACCCCACATGACTGGGGCCGGGTTTCCCCATTCGGAAATTCTAGGATCTCAGCTCGGTTGACAGCTCCCCTAGACTTTTCGCAGTCTCCTACGTCCTTCATCGGCTCCTGGTGCCAAGACATCCACCGTATGCCCTTACTAACTTGCTACAAAGATGCTCGCATCCACTGTGCAGTTCTCAAAGAACAATCAGATCCATCCGCACTACTGCGTGACGCCTACCCACTCCGAAGAGCCGGCGGTTCGACCGCGGCCGATGGCCGATCACTGAAAGACACAAGGTGCGTGTTCTCTCAGGACCCAACAGCGTACCGATCTGTTCACTCAGCCCTCACTGGACCTTTCCACGCGGCGAACCGCAGTACTCACTCCAGCGACAACTGTGTGTCGAGCCAGCCAGCATCCACTAATAAGCCCACCCGGCATCGAGGCCGGTGTGGTTCTGACTACCGCTCGGAACGTTTGCCCAAGATCGGTAGTAGATGCTCCTTAGAAAGGAGGTGATCCAGCCGCACCTTCCGGTACGGCTACCTTGTTACGACTTCGTCCCAATCGCCAGTCCCACCTTCGACCGCTCCCCCCATTGCTGGTTGGGCCACGGGCTTCGGGTGTTACCGACTTTCGTGACGTGACGGGCGGTGTGTACAAGGCCCGGGAACGTATTCACCGCAGCGTTGCTGATCTGCGATTACTAGCGACTCCGACTTCACGGGGTCGAGTTGCAGACCCCGATCCGAACTGAGACCGGCTTTATGGGATTCGCTCCACCTCACGGCTTAGCAGCCCTTTGTACCGGCCATTGTAGCATGTGTGAAGCCCTGGACATAAGGGGCATGATGACTTGACGTCATCCCCACCTTCCTCCGAGTTGACCCCGGCAGTCTCCCATGAGTCCCCACCATTACGTGCTGGCAACATGGAACGAGGGTTGCGCTCGTTGCGGGACTTAACCCAACATCTCACGACACGAGCTGACGACAGCCATGCACCACCTGTGAACCAGCCACAAGGGAGCCCTCATCTCTGAGGATTTCTAGTCCATGTCAAGCCCAGGTAAGGTTCTTCGCGTTGCATCGAATTAATCCACATGCTCCGCCGCTTGTGCGGGCCCCCGTCAATTCCTTTGAGTTTTAGCCTTGCGGCCGTACTCCCCAGGCGGGGTGCTTAATGCGTTAGCTGCGGCACGGAGGACGTGGAAGTCCCCCACACCTAGCACCCACCGTTTACGGCGTGGACTACCAGGGTATCTAATCCTGTTCGCTCCCCACGCTTTCGCTCCTCAGCGTCAGTATCGGCCCAGAGACCCGCCTTCGCCACCGGTGTTCCTCCTGATATCTGCGCATTTCACCGCTACACCAGGAATTCCAGTCTCCCCTGCCGAACTCAAGTCTGCCCGTATCGACCGCAGGCTCGGGGTTAAGCCCCAAGTTTTCACGGCCGACGCGACAAACCGCCTACGAGCTCTTTACGCCCAATAATTCCGGACAACGCTCGCACCCTACGTATTACCGCGGCTGCTGGCACGTAGTTAGCCGGTGCTTCTTCTGCAGGTACCGTCACTTGCGCTTCGTCCCTGCTGAAAGAGGTTTACAACCCGAAGGCCGTCATCCCTCACGCGGCGTCGCTGCATCAGGCTTTCGCCCATTGTGCAATATTCCCCACTGCTGCCTCCCGTAGGAGTCTGGGCCGTGTCTCAGTCCCAGTGTGGCCGGTCACCCTCTCAGGCCGGCTACCCGTCGTCGCCTTGGTAGGCCATTACCCCACCAACAAGCTGATAGGCCGCGGGTCCATCCCATACCGCCGGAACTTTCCACCACTGATCATGCGATCTGTGGTCGTATCCGGTATTAGACCTCGTTTCCAAGGCTTATCCCAGAGTACAGGGCAGGTTACCCACGTGTTACTCACCCGTTCGCCGCTCGTGTACCCCGAAGGGCCTTACCGCTCGACTTGCATGTGTTAAGCACGCCGCCAGCGTTCGTCCTGAGCCAGGATCAAACTCTCCAATAAGGATTGTGTTTGATCGCTCCAGACGGAATATGTCTGGCATCAATCTGTTCTACTCAAAGGAACTATCTCGACGAGGAGGTAATTCATATATTACTGGCTGTGTTATCGGCACGCTGTTGAGTTCTCAAAGAACACGCGCTCACCGCAGTCACGTCAGCTTTTCGGCTGATTACTTCCGGGGCTTGTGTTGCCAGGCTCGTTCCGGCTTGTTTTCCGGCCCGTGTCGCTCTGACTTGGAGAAGATTACACAGGGCCGTTTCGATCTCCAAATCGGGGGGTCCCTTGAGCGGCGAAACCTCCTCTGACCTGCTAGTTCTCGACGCGGAGCACCGGACGGCGGTCGGCCTCCGCCTCGGACGCCGGCACCGCGTCACCGACCCGAGCGCCGAAGAAAGGCCTCGTCAGGGGCTCCTTGGCGCCCGCACGCGGCCAACACGGGCGCCGCGACGGCCGCGGAAACCTCCGCCAAACCAACTTGACGTGACCTACGTCCCCTTCGCACACGTCGTCGCCACAAGGTCAATCATGGAGCCATGTACGACGTGCTTGTCATCGGTGGCGGACCGGCTGGCCGTGCGCTCGCGCGCGCATGTGCACAGCAGAAGCTGAACACGGCCATCGTCGACAGACACCCGCACCGCGTGTGGACGGCGACCTACGGCGCGTGGGCCGACGAGCTCCCGCCCGACGCACCCGTAGCCGCGAGGAGCGACAGGGTGCGCGCGTACGCACGTGAAGAGCACGAGATCCAGCGCGGCTACGTGGTGCTCGACAACGCCCGGCTGCACGAACTGCCCGAAGAAGTCACGGTGCTCCAACGCCCAGCACCTGCCAGGCACACGTTCAACGCCACAGGTGCGCGCAAGGGCCGTGCGGAGCAGACAGCAGTAGGCACCGTCATCGAGTCGGACAGCACGGAGACCGTGCTGATGGACTGGCGCGAAGGCGACACGTTCCTCTACACGGTGCCCCTCGGCAACAACCAAGTGCTCGTGGAGGAGACCTGCCTCGCGCGGCGCCCAGGCATGCCGCTGGACCAACTGCGCCAACGCCTCCATGCACGTCTACCCGAGGGCGTGAGAGAGGAGCGCGTCCGCTTCCCCTTGGACGCACCACGGCACAAGAACGCGTTCGGCGCGGCAGCGGGCTTCATACACCCGGCGACCGGCTACAGCGTCGCCACTTCTCTCGCGCTGGCACCGAAAGTGGCGGCGGCCGTCGAAGCGGGCGAAGACCCGAAGCACGTCATCTGGTCGCCCAAGGCCCGAGCCGTGCACGCCCTGCGTCGCTTCGGCCTCGAAACGCTGCTCCGCATGGACGCCGAGCAGACCAGGGACTTCTTCGAGCTGTTCTTCGGGCTTCCCACGGAACTGCAGCGCGCGTACCTCTCCGGCCGCGAGGACCTCAAGGGCACCGCGGCGGCCATGCTGGCCCTCTTCCGGACTGCGCCAGCACACGTGAGGTGGAATCTCATCCGCCCAGCGTGAACGGCGTGTCACGGTGCGCAGCCGCGCCGTGGCGAGACGCCGCCAACCTCGTGAACACCCGGTTAACCCTCTTGGTGCAGGTCATTCGCACCGGCACGATCTGAGACGTGCCCGCATTGCTGGATGACGTCAGGTTCGCCTTCCAGCCGCTGTTCAACCTCAACACTGGCGGCGTCGTCGCCGTAGAGGCACTTGCGCGGCCCCACGACGGCACCGTGCAGGACCTCCTGCAGGCGGCTTACCAGGCTCGACTACTGACCAACGCCGACGTCGGACTCGCCTGCCGCGCCATCCGCGCCGCAGCCGACTTCGAACTGCTGCTGCCGCTGCACGTGAACCTGCTGGCGATCACGGTGGCGGACAAGCCCGAGATCCTCTCCCCTCTCTACGGCGCGTTGCGGGAAGCCGGCCGCGCCCCGGACAGCATCGTCATCGAGGTCGGCGAGCCGTACTCGCGGGCGAACCGCGCGCGCCTGGCGCGTGGCCTCAAGACGCTCCGGGACCACGGTTTCCGCATCGCGCTCGACTGCGTGGGCGAGGGCGACGTGCCGCTGGGTCTGCTGACGAGCGCCGCGCCGGACTACATCAAGCTCGACCGCGAGATCGTGCGCACGCTTCCGGACGATCCCGCGCGTTGTTCGCTGGTGCGGTCGTTGGTGCACCTCAGCGAGTACACCGGCGGTCAGGTCGTGGCCGAGGGCATTGAGACCGAAGAACAGCTCACGGCCGTGCGCAAGATCGGTGTCGCACACGCGCAGGGTCATCTGCTCGCTCCCCCTCAGCGCCGACCGGCGGTCAACGCGCGCATTGCGCCGGAAGCGGTCACGCAGACCGGGGAGATCCGTCGCAGCAGCGGTCCGCGCGTCACCGACTTCCTGCACCCGGCCACGACGTTGCCGGAGGACGCCACCTCGGAGGAGGTGCGCGAGGTGCTGGCGTCGCAGCCGACGGTCACCGGTGTGGTGCTCGTCGACGACGAGGGCCGGCCGCGGTGGTCGGTGGACCGCAACCGGTTCCTGCTGGCGGTGACCGGGCCGTACGGGCACGCCCTGCACGCCAAGCGCGAGGCGGCCAGGCTCGCGGACAAACCGCACGTGATCGGCACCGACTCGTCGGCGCTGGACCTGCTGGACGTCGTCGCGCACGCCAACCGCGAGCGCACCAACGACGACCTGATCGTGGTCGACCACAACGAGCGGTGCATGGGTGTCGTGCGGGTCGCGGACGTGGTCAGAGGCGTGGCCGAGCTCAAGGTGGAGCAGGCGGCCGCGCTGAGCCCGCTCACGCGCCTGCCGGGCAGTGACGAGATCGCGAAGGAGGTCGACCGGCGGATCGCGACCGGTGAGATCTTCGCGGTGTCGTGGCTGGACGTCGACGGTTTCAAGCTGGTCAACGACACGGTCGGGTTCGCGGCGGGTGACGACCTGATCCGCGAGATAGGGCACGACCTGGCCGACCTGGCGCACACGTTCCCCGGCGTCCAGGTGGGGCACGTGGGCGGGGACGACTTCCTGATCTTGGCCGGCCTTGACGAGACGGTGCCGTTGTCCGCTCGTTTGCTGGACAAGCCGTACACGGCAGAGGGACGACACATCACGCTCTCTCTTGCGACCCTTATCTGTGCCGCGGGGTCAGTCGGGTCGTACCGCGAGGTGTCGCGCTTGCTGGCGCCGGTCAAGGAGCACGCGAAGTCGCTCGCCGGGTCGAGCTGGGTCATGGGTCGTCCGGGCACCGAACGACGTGACGTGCTGCGTGGTGTCGCGCAACGTGCGGTGAGCTGACAAGTACAACCAAACGCCTCCTGCGCGGCGGCCCGATCACTCATAGCATCGAGGTCGCTACTGAGCGCATCGGAGGTTCGTCGTGCAGGTCGGCAGCAGAACGCAATCGGTACCAGCGCAACGCACGGCCATGGACGGGCTTCTCACCGTTGGGGTGGAAGAAGAATTCGTGCTCGTCGAGGCGTCGACGGGACATTTGGCCAACCGTGCCGACGAAGTGCTCACCGGCGCCGACCGCTACCAGGTCGACCTGCAGCCGGAGATCGCGCAGTACCAGGTCGAGTCGGCCACGGGCATCTGCACGGACATGGGTGAGCTGCGCGACGAGCTCGCCGTGGCGCGCCGGGCGTTGATCGAACGGGCCGCGCGGCACGACGCCAGGCTCGCCGCGACCGGAACGCCGGTGCTGGGCCTGACGATGCCGACGCCGTTGACGAACGCCCCGCGCTACCACCGGATGGCGCAGGAGATGGGCGCGCTCACCAACGACCTCGCGATCTGCGGCCTGCACGTGCACATCGGGCTGCCCGACGACGAGTCGAAGATCTTCGTGAGCAACCACCTGCGGCCGTGGCTGCCGACGTTGCTCGCGCTCGGTGCGAACTCGCCCTACTGGCTGGACAACGACACCGGCTATTCGAGCTGGCGGTACGTGGTCTGGAACCGTTGGCCCACTTCGGGTGCGCCGCCGCACTTCGACTCGGCGGCGGAGTACTTCGCGGCACGGGAGGAGATCGTCGCGAGCGGCGCGGCGATCGACGCGGGGATGCTCTACTGGGACGTGCGGCTCTCCGCCCGGCACCCCACGCTGGAGCTGCGGGTGAGCGACGTGGCGCCGACCGTCGAGGAGGCCGTGCTGATGGCGGCGCTGGTGCGGGCCATCGCGACGACCGCGCTCACGTCCGGTGCCGCGCCGGCACCGTTGCCGCCGCACCTGTTGAAGGTGGCGTTGTGGCGCGCGGCCCGCGACGGGTTGGAGGGGTTCGGGATCGACCCGGTGACGGGTGCGCCGACGCCGGCCTCGTCGATCGTCGGCTCGCTGTTGCGGTGGGTCCGCCCGGCGCTGGAGCTCGCCGGTGATCTCCAGATGGTCAGCGACGGCATCGACCGGTTGCTGCTGGACGGAACGGGCGCGGTGCGGCAGCGGCGGGCGTTCGCGCGGCGGGGGCGGTTGGACGACGTGGTCGGGTTCCTGGTGGCGCAGACGGCGCCGGTCTGAACCACTTCAGCCTGTTCAGGCCACGCACTGCTGCGCTGTTCGGCTCACTGTTCGGCGGGGTGCTGTCCGGCGGCGGATGCTGAGGAGTCGACGGGAGGAGGATGAGATGACGACAGCGCGCGAGATCATGCACCCCGGTGTGCGGTGCATCCGCGAGGACACGACGCTCGTCGAGGCGGCGCGGATGATGCGCGACCTCGACGTCGGGTCGTTGCCGATCTGCGGGGACGACGACCGGTTGTGCGGGATCGTGACCGACCGCGACATCGTGGTGAGGGCGGTGGCCGAGGGGCTCGACCCGGCGACGACGAAGGCCGGCGAGTTCGGTGGGCACGTGCACTGGGTGGAGACCGGGGACTCGCTGGACCACGTGCTGAAGACCATGCAGGACAACCAGATCCGGCGATTGCCCGTGCTGGAGGACGAGCGGGTGGTGGGCATCGTGTCGGAGGCGGACCTGGCGCGGCACCTGCCGGAGGAGCAGCTGGCGGCGTTCGTGGAGCGGGTCTACGCCTGAAGTTCGACGCCGTGTTCGAGGTAGCGGGTGTCGCCGGCCTCGCGGGCGCGCAGTGCGGCGGTGAGGCGGCGGGCGAGCCTGGGGACCAGGCGGTGCGCTGCCTGGTCTGGCGGCACGAACTCGTAGGCCTTCCGCTCGGCGGCCTGCAGGCGGATGGTTTCGGGGTCGGTGAGCAGGCCGCCGTCGAACACGAACAGCACCCGGTTCCCGGCGTCGTCCGGTGCCCAGTCGACGACGAGCAGGCGGCCGGGTGCGCGGGCCAGGCCGAGCTCCTCCTCGACCTCGCGCCGGCAGGCCTCGCTCGGTGTCTCGCCGGGTTCGACCACCCCGCCCGGGATCTCCCAGTGCGGCTTGTAGGTGGGTTCGACGAGGAGCACGCGGCCCTGGTCGTCGAAGAACAACGCACCCGCGGCCGCCAACGCCCTGTTGTCCACGCTTCCAGTTGTACCGGCGGGTGAGCGGCCCGCCGGGGATCCAGCGGGCCGCTCGGGGAGGGTTGGTCGTCCCGCCAGGACTTGAACCTGGGACCTACCGCGTATCAGACGGACGCTCTCACCGGACTGAGCTACGGGACGGGTGGAAGACGTGGGTGTCGAACCCACCGGGGCGATCTTGCAAGGATCACCTGCGCGCCGGCGCGTCCCCCGATGCAGTTGTGTCGTGCAGTGCCCCCACCAGGATTCGAACCTGGACTGGACGCGTTCTGAGCGCGTTGCCTCTCCCGTTGGGCTACAAGGGCGTGGTCGTATTCGGTTGGACAGCACCGACGGAAGGAGTCGAACCCTCGGGAAACTGTTTTGGAGGCAGTTCCGCTTCCGAAGCTCGTCGGCAGGAATTGGCGCAAAAGAAAACCGCCCAGGGTTTCCCGTGGGCGGCTCCGTGGTCATGACCTGGGGATCAGGTCATGGCGTGGAGCCCCACGCCAACGCCAGCAGACCGCCGGCGATGAGGGCGAGAATCCGCCATCCCGCGAGTTCGGCCTTGGCAAGCATGTCTTCCTCCGGTTCATCTCGGGGCGTTGGTGATGGGATCAAGTTATGCGAGCAGCGTGCAGAGGCGCAACGCATTTAACCGGGTTCACCGGCATGTTCCAGATCGTGGATTTGTGTTTCGATGGAGGACATGAAGGGCGGCAGGGTCACCCCGCCCAGAACTCGCCGTGGTGGTCGATCTGGACATCACGGCGAGCACCAGTCTTCTCGCGGCGGGAGCGTGAAGCAGAACGGCGCGCACCCCGTGGGATGCGCGCCGTTCGATGCGAAACCGATCAGACGGTGAAGCCCAGCGCGCGCAGCTGCTCGCGGCCGTCGTCGGTGATCTTCTCCGGGCCCCACGGCGGCATCCACACCCAGTTGATGCGGAAGTCCGACACGAGACCGCCGCCCGTGCCGCCGGTGAGGGCGGCGCGGGTCTGGTCCTCGATGACGTCGGTCAGCGGGCAGGCCGCGGACGTGAGCGTCATGTCGATGGTGGCGACGTTCTTGTCGTCGACGTGGATGTCGTAGACGAGACCGAGGTCGACGACGTTGATGCCGAGCTCCGGGTCGACGACGTCGCGCATCGCCTCTTCGACGTCGTCCAGTGCGGCGACGTCGGCCTTCGGCTCGAAGACAGGCATGCCCTCGGCGCCGCGGACGACCTGCTCTTCCGTGCTCATGCTGCTCCCTGGCTCCGTACGACTGCGTCCTTGAACGCCATCCAGCCCAGCAGCGCGCACTTCACGCGCGCCGGGTACTTCGCGACACCGGCGAAGGCGATGCCGTCCTCCAGGACGTCCTCGTCGGGCTCCACCTGGCCGCGGCCCTGCATGAGCTCGACGAACGCGTCCATCTTCTGGAACGCCTCACCCACCGGCTTACCCACGACGAGGTCGGTCAACACCGACGTCGACGCCTGGCTGATCGAGCAGCCCTGGCCGTCGTAGGACACGTCCTGCACCACGTCGTCCACGACGTGCACGCGCAACGTCACCTCGTCGCCGCAGGTCGGGTTGACCTGGAACGACTCGGCGTCGAAGGGGTCGCGCAGGCCGCGGCCGTGCGGGTTCTTGTAGTGGTCCAGGATGATCTCCTGGTACATCTGCTGGAGCTGCATCAGGCCACCCCGAAGAACTTCTGCGCCTCGCGGACGCCGTCGACCAGTGCGTCGACCTCGTCCAGCGTGTTGTAGAGGTAGAACGAGGCCCGCACCGACGACTGGGCGTTCAGGCAGCGGTGCAACGGCCACGCGCAGTGGTGCCCGACGCGCACGGCGATGCCCAGGCTGTCGAGCACCTGGCCGGCGTCGTGCGGGTGGACGCCCTCGATCTCGAACGGCACGGCGCCGCCGCGGTCGACCGCGTCCTGCGGGCCGAGCAGCCGGACGCCCTTGACCGACGACAGACCTTCAAGGGCCGCCACGGTCAGCGCGCGCTCGTGGGCGTGGACGCGTTCCATGCCCACGACGCTCAGGTAGTCGACGGCGGCACCGAGGCCCACGGCCTGCGAGGTCATCGGCGAACCGGCCTCGAAGCGCTGCGGCGGCGGGGCGAACGTCGAGCCTTCCATCTTCACCAGCTCGATCATCGAGCCGCCGGTGATGAACGGGGGCAGCGCCTCCAGCAGCTCACGGCGTCCGTAGAGGACACCGATGCCGGACGGGCCGAGCATCTTGTGGCCGGAGAACGACGCGAAGTCCACGCCCAGCCGGTGGAAGTCCACCGGGCCGTGCGGGACGGACTGGCACGCGTCCAGCACCGTCAGCGCGCCGACCTTCTGCGCGGCCGCGACGAGCACGTCGACCGGGTTGATCACGCCGGTGACGTTCGACTGGTGCGTGAACGCGACCACGCGGGTGCGCGGGGTGATCACGCTGTCCACGTCGGACAGGTCGAGGCGGCCGTCGGCGGTCAGCTTGAACCACTTCAGGACGGCGCCGGTGCGCTGGGCGAGCTGCTGCCATGGAACGAGGTTCGCGTGGTGCTCCATCTCGGTCACGACGATCTCGTCGCCGGGGTTCACGACGAACCGCGCCGCCTCGGGACCCGAGGTCGCGGCGTTGCCCATCGCGTACGCCACGAGGTTGAAGCCCTCGGTGGCGTTCTTGGTGAACACCAGCTCGCCGAAGTCGACCCCGACGAAGTCCGCGATGCGCTGACGCGCACCCTCGTACTCGTCGGTCGCTTCCTCAGCGAGCTGGTGGGCGCCCCTGTGCACGGCAGCGTTGTGCCGCTCCAGGAACGCGCGTTCCGCGTCCAGAACCTGCGTCGGGCGTTGCGAGGTGGCGCCGGAGTCCAGGTAGACCAGGCGCTTCCCGTCACGAACGGTGCGAGACAGGATGGGGAAGTCCGCCCTGAGGGCGGTTACGTCCAGTGGTGCTGCGGTGGTGGTCACAGCGCCTCCTCTCAACACCTTCAACATCAGGACAGTGCTGCGGCTTCCTTGGATCCGGTGTACTTCACGTAACCCTCGGACTCGAGGACGTCGGCCAGCTCGCGGCCACCGGACTCGACGATGCGGCCGTTCGCGAAGACGTGCACGAAGTCCGGCTGGATGTACTTGAGGATCCGGGTGTAGTGCGTGATCAGCATGACGCCGACCTCACCGGAGGCCTTGTACCGGTTGACGCCCTCGGACACCACGCGCAGCGCGTCGACGTCGAGGCCCGAGTCGGTCTCGTCGAGGATGGCGACCTTCGGCTGGAGCAGGCCCAGCTGCAGGATCTCGTGGCGCTTCTTCTCACCGCCGGAGAAGCCCTCGTTCACCGAGCGCTCGGCGAACGCCGGGTCGATGTCGAGGTCGGCCATCGCACCCTTGACCTCCTTCACCCAGTGGCGGAGGTTCGGGGCCTCGCCGCGCACGGCGGTGGCGGCGGTGCGCAGGAAGTTCGACATCGAGACGCCGGGGACCTCGACCGGGTACTGCATGGCGAGGAAGAGGCCGGCGCGGGCGCGCTCGTCGACGGACATCTCGAGGACGTCCTCACCGTCGAGCGTGACGGTGCCCGAGGTGATCGTGTACTTCGGGTGCCCGGCGATCGCGTAGGACAGCGTGGACTTGCCGGAGCCGTTGGGGCCCATGATGGCGTGCGTCTCGCCGGCCTTGATCGTCAGGTCGACGCCCTTGAGGATCTCCTTGGGAGCGTCCTCGCTGACGACCGAGACGTGCAGGTCCTTGATCTCAAGGGTGGCCATGACTTGCCGTTCTCCTGGTGGTGTAGCTGAAAGTCAGTTCGTGGTGACGGTGACGTCGACGAACACGTCGCCGTCACGGATGTCGACGGCGTAGACGTCGACCGGTTCGCTTGCGGGCGGCGACGAGGGCGCGCCGGTCTCCAGGTCGAAGCACGACCCGTGCAACCAGCACTCGATCCCCTTGCGGGAGACCTCGCCCTCGCTCAGCGACACCGCGGCGTGCGAGCACAGATCCGCGAGCGCGTGCACCCGCTCACCGTTGCGCACCAGCACGACGTCAGTTCCGTCGACGTCTGCTGCGAACGGCTTGCGGTCGTCCAGTTCGGACAGTGCACACACCCTGATCACGCGCCGACCGCCTCGAGCTCTGCCTCGATGGCGGCCTCGAGGCGCTCGCGCACCTCGGGGACGGTGATCTTGCCGATCAGCTCCTGGAAGAAGCCGCGCACGACGAGACGCCGTGCCTGGTCCTCCGGGATGCCGCGCGCCTGCAGGTAGAACAGCTGCTCGTCGTCGAACCGGCCGGTGGCGCTGGCGTGGCCCGCACCCTCGATCTCGCCGGTCTCGATCTCCAGGTTCGGCACCGAGTCGGCACGCGCGCCATCGGTGAGGATCAGGTTCCGGTTCAGCTCGAACGTCTCGGTGCCCTCGGCGGCGACGCGGATGAGCACGTCACCGATCCACACCGCATGCGCGCCCTCGCCCTGCAACGCGCCCTTGTAGACGACGTTGCTGCGGCAGTTGGGCTGCGCGTGGTCGATGAACGGCCGGTGCTCCTGGTGCTGGCCCGCGTCCGCGAAGTACAGGCCGAACAGCTCCGCGTCACCACCGCGACCCGCGTACTGCACGACCGGCGTCACGCGGACGACGTCGCCGCCGAGCGTGACCACGGTGTGCTTGATCGTCGCGTCGCGGCCGAGCTTCACGTGGTGCTGCGAGACGTGCACGGCGTCGTCGGCCCAGTCGTGGATGGTGATCACCGTGAGGTGCGCGCCGTCCGCGACGAGGAACTCGACGTTGTCCGCGTACGCGCCGGAGCCGCGGAAGTCCAGGATCACGGTGCCCTCGGCGAACTGCGAGGCCTTGATCTGGATGTGGCCGTAGGCAACGGTTCCGGTGCCCGCGCCGGTCACCGTGACGGTGGTCGGCTCGGTCTTCGCGTCGCCGGGCAGCGTCACGATCGTGGCCTGCTCGAACGAGGTGTAGGCCTGCGCGGCGATCCGGTCACCGGGGACACCCGCCTTGCCGAGGCGGTCGTCGTCACGACCGACCGTCTCGACGGTGACACCGGCGGCGGCGTTCACCTCGACGGCAGCAGAACCCGTTGCCGCAGCGCCGGAGTGCAGACCGGCAAGACGCTTGAGAGGCGTGAAGCGCCAGATCTCCTCACGGCCGCCCGGCACCTCGAACGCGTCCACGTCGTAGGACGTGAAGTGCTCTGCGCGCGAGGCGACGGGAACGACAGCACCGTGGGAGTGAGGTTGAGTCGACAGGGCGGCCATGTCAGCCGACGGCCCCTTCCATCTGCAGTTCGATCAGGCGGTTCAGCTCGAGGGCGTACTCCATGGGGAGCTCGCGCGCGATGGGCTCGACGAACCCGCGCACGATCATCGCCATGGCCTCGTCCTCGTTCAGGCCGCGCGACATCAGGTAGAACAGCTGGTCCTCGGAGACCTTCGAGACCGTGGCCTCGTGGCCCATCGCGACGTCGTCCTCGCGGACGTCGACGTACGGGTAGGTGTCCGAGCGGCTGATGGTGTCGACCAGCAGCGCGTCGCACTTCACCGTGGACTTCGAGTGGTGCGCCCGCTTGTTGACCTGGACCAGGCCGCGGTAGGACGTGCGGCCACCGCCACGCGCCACCGACTTCGACACGATGGTCGAGGAGGTGTGCGGGGCCATGTGGACCATCTTGGCGCCGGCGTCCTGGTGCTGGCCCTCGCCCGCGAACGCGATCGAGAGGACCTCGCCCTTGGCGTGCTCGCCCATCAGGAAGACGGCCGGGTACTTCATGGTCACCTTGGAGCCGATGTTGCCGTCGACCCACTCCATGGTCGCGCCCTCTTCGGCCTTGGCGCGCTTGGTGACCAGGTTGTAGACGTTGTTCGACCAGTTCTGGATCGTCGTGTAGCGGCAGCGGCCGCCCTTCTTCACGATGATCTCGACGACCGCGGAGTGCAGCGAGTCCGACGAGTAGATCGGCGCGGTGCAGCCCTCGACGTAGTGCACGTAGGCACCCTCGTCGACGATGATCAGCGTGCGCTCGAACTGGCCCATGTTCTCGGTGTTGATCCGGAAGTAGGCCTGCAGCGGGATGTCCACGTGCACGCCCTTCGGCACGTAGATGAACGAGCCACCGGACCACGTCGCGGCGTTGAGCGCCGAGAACTTGTTGTCACCCGCGGGGATGACGGAGCCGAAGTACTCCTTGAAGAGCTCCGGCTGCTCCTTCAGGGCCGTGTCGGTGTCGAGGAAGAGGACACCCTGCTGCTCCAGGTCCTCGCGGATCTGGTGGTAGACGACCTCGGACTCGTACTGGGCCGCGACGCCGGCGACGAGGCGCTGCTTCTCGGCCTCGGGGATGCCCAGGCGGTCGTAGGTGTTCTTGATCTCCTCGGGCAGGTCCTCCCAGGAGGTGGCCTGCTTCTCGGTGGACCGCACGAAGTACTTGATCGAGTCGAAGTCGATCCCAGAGAGGTCGGCGCCCCAGTTCGGCATCGGCTTGAGGTCGAAGAGCTTGAGCGCCTTCAACCGGTACTCGAGCATCCACTCGGGCTCGCTCTTCTTCGCCGAGATGTCGCGGACGACATCCTCGCTGAGGCCTCGGCGGGCGCTCGCGCCGGCAGCGTCCGAGTCGGCCCAGCCGAACTCGTAGTTGCCGAGAGACGCAATCGTCTCTTCCTGCGTGAGCGGAGACTGCACCGTGGTGGGCGTGCGCTGCTCGGCAGCGGCAGTCATGCGGGCTCCCCTCCATCATCTGGGATGAGCTTCCCGGCAGAGCCGGGGTGAACGTTCGGGATGTGCGTCGTGCACACGGCGTGGCCGCGGGCGATCGTCGCGAGGCGCTGCACGTGGGTTCCGAGGAGGTTCGCGAACGTCTCCGTCTCGGTCTCGCACAGCTGGGGGAACTCGGCGGCCACGTGGGCGACCGGGCAGTGGTGCTGGCACAACTGCTCGCCGACACCGACGTTTCGTGCCGCCGCAGCGTAACCCTCCCTGGTCAACGCGGCCGCGAGGGCCTTGGCCCGTTCGGCGGGCGTGGCCTGCGCCACGATCGCCTGGCGGTGCCTGTCGACCAGCGCGTCCACCCGGCTCTGCGCGAACGCCTTGACCGCTTCCTCGCCACCCGTTTGGGCGAGGAACCGGATCGCGGCGACCGCGAGGTCGTCGTACGCGTGCCCGAACCGGGCGCGCCCGGTGTCGGTCAGCAGGAAGAGCTTCGCCGGCCGGCCGCGACCGCGCTGGGTCTGGCGCGGGGCGTCCCTCGTCGTCGCTTCGCCGTCCGCGAGCAGTGCGTCGATGTGACGGCGCACGGCCGTGGGGCTGATGCCCAGCTCCTCGGCAACGGCTGCCGCGGTGGCCGGGCCCTGCTCCAGGAGGAGCCTGGCGACAGCACGCCGAGTCTTGCCGTCGTGCTGCGGCACGGCGTCAAGGTGGGTCTCGGCGTTTTTCACAACACCAGTGTTGCGTATTTCGCCGGAGGTCGCAAAGATCGCGGTCACAGGGTGACCTGACTCACGGCTGAACGTGGCTGGATACCCTGCTCTCATGCCCACTTCCGGCGGAGCCGTGACTCCGGAGAGCGACCTCTTGAACGGTCGAGAGCGTCGTCAGCTGGACATCGTCCGTCGCTGGGGCACGATCGGGGCGTTGTTGCTGACGGTCGGCTCACTGGGTGGCGGGGCCGCGCCCATCTACTCGCCGCTGTACGGCGTGCCCGTGCTCGGGCTCTTCTCGAGGATGCCCTCAGTCGCGATGGGGGTCGTCTGGACCGGCATCTTCATGATCGTGTCGGCGTGGCTGGCGCTGGGGCGGTTCGTGCGGCCGGGACGCCCGCGGCTGGCCTCGCGCGGTCAGATGGACCGCACGCTGCTGATGTGGACCGTGCCGCTGGTGTTCTGCGTACCGATGTTCTCGCGCGACGTCTATTCGTACCTGGCGCAGAGCGAGATCGCGGCGCGGGGGCAGGACCCGTACGAGCTCGGCCCGGCGTCCGCTCTCGGGGTCGACCACGTGCTGACCCGCGGTGTGCCGAACATCTGGCGGGAGACGCCGGCGCCGTACGGTCCGCTGTTCCTCGCGGTCGGGCGGCTGCTGGCGATGCTGACCGGCGACCACGTGGTGTCGGGGGTGTTCCTGCACCGGTTGCTGGTGCTGTGCGGGCTGGCGATGGTGGTATGGGCGCTGCCGCGGCTGGCGGCGCGGTTCGGCGTGTCGCCGGTCGGGGCGCTGTGGCTGGGTGCGCTGAACCCGCTGGTGCTGTTCCACATCGTCATCGGCGTGCACAACGACGGCCTGGCGCTCGGGATGATGCTGGTGGGCATCGAGCTGGCTCTTCGCGGGCTGGAACCTCTGCGGTGGTCGTGGATCACCTTGGGCGCGGCCACGATCGTGTGCGCCGCGATGGTGAAGATCCCCGCGATGGCGGCTCTGGGGTTCGTGGGCGTGCTGGTGGCGCGCAAGCTGGGCGGCAAGATCACACACCTGCTGCTGGTGGCCGCAATCATGGCCGTGATCGCCGGCGTGGGGGTGGTGGCGATCGCGCTGGGCACCGGCTTCGGGTTCGGGTGGATCGAGACGCTGAACGTGGCCTCGGTCGTGAAGTCGTGGATGTCACCGCCGACCGCGCTCGGGTTCATGGGCGGCGGCCTCGGCATCCTGCTGGGCCTCGGCAACCACACCGACTCGATGATCGCGCTGGCCCGCCTGCTCACCCAGGGCGTGTCGATCGTGATCACGGTGGTGCTGCTGTGGAAGTCGTTCCAGGGCAAGCTGAAGGCGATGAACGGGCTCGGGGCCGCGCTGGGCGCGATCCTGGTGCTCGGGCCGGTGCTGCAACCCTGGTACGTGCTGTGGGCGGTGCTGCCGCTGGCGACCGCGGTGGTGGGGCCGAAGTTCCGGACGTTCGCGATGGTCACAAGCGCGGCGATCGCGGTAATCCTGCCGCCGACGGGGTCGGCGTTCGACGGGCGGGCGTACACGGTGCCGCAGGCGGTGGCCGGGGCGGTGATCACGTTCGCGGCGTGCGTGTTGATCGCGAGGAAGCGGGTTGGGCCGTTCTTGAAGTCTGATCCGGCTTGACCTCGGGTCGGGTTGTCGGGGGTCGGCGGGCGCGGGTTGGCTGGTGCGGCGGGTCGGCTCGTGTCTGGTGGGCTGCCTGGGTGGTGACTCCCTGGGGTGGGCTGACTGGTTGCCCGCGGGGTGGCCCGGCTGGGGTTCCCGGCGAGGTGGCCCGGCTGGTTGCCCGCGGGTGACCCGGCTGGGGTTCCCGGCTGGGGTTCCCGGCTGGGGTTCCCGGCTGGGGTTGCCAGCGGGTGGGCCAGCTGGGGTTGCCAGCCGGGGGGTGGGCCAGCTGCGTTCCCCCGCGAGCTGCCCTGCTCATCGCTGGCTGAGCGGCCCGGTCCGTCACCACCGTGGTTCGTCACCACCACGGCGGTCCGACCCCTCCCTGACACCGCGTCTCGCCGAGGGCCAGGGGTGGGCTGCGAGGCGGCCTCCTTTCTTCTTCTTGCTGGCGTCAGGGCCAGGGTGTTCGGGACGTGAGAGAGACGACCCGTGCCCAGGATCAGGACAACCTTCACCCGTCCGAGTGACGGCGACGACGCGTGCCAGGCGGGAAGGTGGGTGGAGAGGCCGGTAACCACACCCCTTCGGCCGACGACTACCCGGGCAGGGGGAAGATCGAAGCCGGAGGGGGTGGCGCGTCATGCCTGGACAACCCATGTCGCGTGAAGAGGTCCGGTTCGCCGTGGTCCTCAACGGGGGTGTGAGCCTGGCCGTCTGGATGGGCGGTGCGGTGCTCGAGCTGGACCGGCTGACCAGGCCGGGGTCGGCCTACCAGCCGTTGCTGGACCTGGTGGGGTGCACGGCCAGGGCCGATGTCATCGCCGGGACGTCGGCCGGTGGGATCAACGGGGCCGCCTTGGCGCTGAGCCAGGTGAACAAGAACGCCGACCTCACCAGGTTGCGCGACCTGTGGGCCGAGCAGGGGCGGATGGAGCAGCTGCTCAGGACTCCGTTCAAGGGGGAGCCCGCGTCGCTGCTCAAGGGGGACGAGTTCTTCCTGCCGCGGCTGCAGGAGGCGCTGGCCCGGCTCACCACCGACCTCGACCCGACCGAGCCCGACGAGCGGCCGATCGACCTGCGGATCACGACCACGTTGCTGGGTGGCGTGCCGACGGTGACCTACGACGACCTCGGGCAGCCGCTGAGCCAGTCGGTGCACCAGGGGAGCTTCTCGTTCCGCCGCGACCCGTACACGTGGGTGAGCGAGACGACCCGGGACGACTTCGCGCCCGCGACGCTCGACGAGCGGGTCCAGCAGCTCGCGCTGGCGGCCCGCAGCAGTGCGAGTTTTCCGTTCGCGTTCGAGCCGAGCTTCATCCCGGTCGGCGGGCAGCACTCCCCCGGCCGGCCCGACATGGGGGACGTCGCGAGCTGGGCGAACGGGAGTGACCGCAGCCGGTTCGCGGTCGACGGCGGGGTGCTGGTCAACACGCCCACGAGAGAAGCTCTGGAGGCGATCGACCGGATGCCGGCCGATGGGCCGGTGCGCAGGGTGATGTTGCTGGTGTTCCCGCACGCCGAGCCGCTCGGCACAGAGCCGCAGGCGGACACCGCGGACCTGGGGCCGACCACGATCAACGCCGGGGCGCGGTTGCTGAGCGCCATGTCGAGCCAGGCGAACCGGACCTACGTCGAGAAGATCGAGGAGCACAACCGGCGGGCGGCCAGCAGCCGCGGTGGGCGGATGGCGTTGCTGGAGAGGTTGCACGCCAACGAGGAGAACGTCGTCGACGAGGTGTACTCGTTGGCGGACAAGCTCTTCGGGCACTACGAGGACGTGGAGATCCGGCTCGCGGCGCGGCAGGTGGCGGCGCAGCAGTTCGCGTTGACCGGGGGGAACCCGGCGAACTGGTCGTTCGAGCGGGCGCGGCGGGCGGCGGAGAACGCGCAGCGGGCGTGGAAGAAGAAGCACGGCGTGTTGCCGTACGTGCCGGGGATGAGGCTGCCGAGCACCGTGTGCCGCGAGGACACGGGCTGGGAGTGGGGCATCACGATGGCCGAGCGGCTCGGGACCTCGGCGCTCGACCTGCTCAAGCGGCTCGTCTGGGTGGCGCCGGACGGTGCGGCCGACCGGATCGCGCACGCCCGCAGGGAGCTGCACCAGGTGCGGGCGGAGCTGCGGAGGCTGCGCGAGGAGCTGTTCCGGTGGCAGCCGGCGGACTCGCTCGGTGAGGACTACTGGACCGGGCGGCTCGCGAGCTACCACGAGGAGATGATCGACGGGCACCTCGGGCTGGAGGTCAAGGCGCAGGTCGCCGAGATCGGCCGGGTGGTCGGCGCGGCCCAGGAGGTCGTGCAGGGGCTCGACGAGCACCGGCTGAAGCTCGGCGGGCTGCTGGCGTGGCACGCGTTGCTCGACACCGCGGCCACCGACCGGGAGGCCGGGCTGAGCGAGGGCGAACGGTGGTTGAGCCGGTTGCTGGCGCTGGAGATCGCGGGCACCTGCCTGTCCGACGACGCCTCCACCGGGCTCGACACACCGGTCGAGCTGGTGCAGGTGTCGTTGCAGACGCGCAACGCGTTCGCGCAGCAGTCGCTGACCGCCGACGACAAGGCGGGTGGGGCGTCGCTGTCGCGGTTCTCCGGGTTCCTCAAGCGGTCGTGGCGGGTCAACGACTGGATCTGGGGCCGGCTCGACGGCGCCACGATGCTGTGCCGGGTGCTGTTCGACCCGCGCCGGTTGCGGCGCATGGACCTGCTCGGCCGTCCCGAGAACGACCCGCGCACCGCCGAGCAGCGCGCGGAAGCCGTGGTGCGCAACGTCATCGAGCACATGTTCGGTCCTGAGCTGCCGCCTCAGGTCGACGCCTGCGCGAACGAGGCCACGAAGGAGCTGCAGGGCATCTACGAGGCCGAGGGCGAGCTGTCTCCGTCGTCGCTGAAGCTCGCCGAGCTCGCCGCGTGGGGCCTGCACTGGCGGATCATCTGCGAGGAGCTGCCGCGGTTGCGGGCGGCCATCATCGCCGACCGCGGTGACGGCGCCGACCAGCGTTCGCGCGGGGAGCTGTTCCTGGAGGAGCACGCGGACCTGTTGCGGCGTCTGGAGTTCCCGCAGGAGCACACGGTCACGCTGGGCATGGCGGCGCTGACGGCGTTCGACCGCGCGGGCATCGGCCGCGAGCCGCTCACCCAGGAGGCGGCGTCGGACCAGATGATCCGCACGGCCGCGACCGCCGCGGCCGTCGCGGTCACGGTCGCCGACTCCGAACGGGCCGGGCTCAAGGCGGTCCGGCCGGTCACCAGGGTCATGCGCGGTGCCGCGCTGCTGCCGTACTGGACGATCACCGGGCTGACCAGGGGCGGGAACCTGGCGCAGTTCCTCGGGTTGCTGGGGCTCGCGGTCGGCGGCGCGCTGGTCGTGATGGCGTTGTTCGGGCTGCTGCCGTCGTGGGCGGCGGGACCGGGCGCGGCGATCGGTGCGGCGTCGCTGCTGGCGGCTTTCGGGTACGCCGCACTGCGGTCGGGCACGCTGCTGCACGGCCTGGTGCTGCTCTCACCGGTGATACCGCTGGTGGCGGTGGCGGTCGACCGATTGCCCGACGACCGGTCGCAGCTCACCACCGGCACGGTCACCGTCGCGGGTGTCGCGGTCGTGGTCACCGCGCTGCTGGTGCTCGGGTCGCTGCCGGCGCCGATCCGCACGCCGCTGGCCGTGCTGGCCGACTTCAAGCCGTTGCAGATCCTGAAGAAGCGCTGGAAGCAGGCCGTCGTCGCGGTCGCGGCGGCCGGGCTGGTGTGGTCGGTGTGGCAGTTCGAGCTGCACACCAAGCCGTGGCTGGTGCTCCCGACGTCCGTCCTGTGTGGAGCGTTCGGCGTCTGGATGGCGTTGTCCGGCGGGAAGTCGCTGCAGCGCTGGCGCCGGGTCGAGGGTGTCTGGGGCACCGAACGCGCCGAGCCGCCCGCCGCGGCGACCGCGGGCTGGGCGGTGGTCTACGGCATCGCCTACCTGGTCGTGGCGGACGTCCTGCTGCTGGTGCGGCCGAGCGGCTGGGGCTGGCAGGCGGTGGTCGGCACGGCGCTGGCGTTCGGGCTGACGCTGCTGCTGATCACGTCCTGGTACGTGCCGCGGGTGGAGCGGCGGCGCATCCGCCGCCAGCTCGTCACCGAGGCGATCCCGGCGATCTACCCGGAGGGCTGCGACATCGCGGCGACGCTGCACGAACGGCTGGAGGGCCACGCGTCGCTGTACCGGTTCCTGGTCGACGGAGAGGGCGAGCACCCCGCGAAGCTCACCCTCTCCCACACCGGGCTCGTGGTCGCGCAGCGGATCGAGCAGAAGCTCAAGCGGCAGGCGCGGTGAGCGCGGGCGTCAGGCGGCCAGCGCGATGATCGGCGCCGGGCGGCCCATCGCCCGTGCGTAGAGGCCCTCGAACCGCTCCAGGGTCGCCGCCAGCGCGTGGTGCGAGATGATCTCGCTGCTGGCGGCGCCCATGCGGGCCCGCATCGGCGCGTCGTGCACCAGCGAGTGCAGGCGCTGGGCCAGCGCGGTCACGTCACCGGGCTCGAACAGCCAGCCGTTGCGCCCGGAGTGCACGAGGTGCGGCAGCGCCATGGCGTTCGCGGCGATCACCGGCTTGCCCGCGGCCATCGCCTCCATCGTGGCGAGGCTCTGCAGCTCGGCGACACCGGGCATCACGAACAGGTCGGCGCGGGCGTAGGCGTCGAGCAGCTGGTCCTCGGACACGAACCCGTGGAACCGCACCCGGTCGGTGATCTCCAGGTCGCGGGCCAGCAGCTCCCACTCCGCGCGGCAGGTGCCGTCGCCGACGATCTCGCCGAACGCGCCGGGCACGCGGGCCAGTGCCCGCAGGAACTCGTCGACGCGCTTCTCCTCGTCCAGCCGCCCGACGAACAGCGCGGTCGGCCGGTCGTTGTGGGTGACCTCGCGCTGGTAGCGGGCGATGTCGATGCCGCACGACACCGGCATCGCGCGTTCGGGGAACCCGCTTTCGTGCAGCAGCTGCACGGCCCGCGGTGTGGGCGCGGTGACGATGTCGGCGCGGCCGAACACCCGCGCCAGGTCGCGGTAGGCCCACTTGCGGGACAAACCCTGCAGGAACGCCGGCACGTGCGCGTGGCTGAACAGGTTCTCCGGCATGAAGTGGTTCGTGGCGAGCGTGGGGATGCCCTGCGCGGCTGCGGCGTTCAGGACGAACCGGCCCACCACGAAGTGCGCCTGGACGTGCACGACGTCCGGCTTCAGCGCCTTGACCAGCTCGGCGGCCTCCTTCTTCGCCTGCCACGGCAGGCAGAAGCGGAAGTCCGGGTAGAACGGCAGCCGGTGCGACCGCAGGCGGTGCACGGTGACACCCTCGATCTCGGTGGCCTTGGGCGAGTCGGGTGCGATGACGTGGACGTCGTGCCCGCGCGAGGCGAGACCGACGGCGAGGCGCTGGGCGAACCGTGCGGCTCCGTTGACGTCCGGCGGGAACGTGTCGGCGGCGATGACGACGCGCAGCGCGCTGGAGGTGTTCACGGGAAGCTCCGTTCGAGTAGAGACACGAGGGTGACGAGCGAGGGCGAACACACCGCTGGCTGCGGCGAGCGCGCAGGCGATGAGCAGGGCACCGGTCCAGGCGGACAGGTGCGCGGCTTCGCCGAGGAGGAAGGCACCGAGGCCCACGGCGACCAGCGGGTCCACCACGGTCAGGCAGGCGACGGCGAGATGAGGGGGTCCGCCCGCGTAGGCGTGCTGGACCAGCCAGCCACCGACGGCGAGCGAGAGGGCGATGCCGAGCACGGACGCGAGGTGCGAGAGGCCGAAGCCGCCCTGCTGCACCGACTGCGAGACGGCGCGCATGAGCACCGACACGTATCCGTACGCGACACCACCGGCTGATGCGAACGCCACGGCGCGAACGCGGGCGTTCGACGTGAGAGCGGCGACCACTCCGGGGACGGCGATCAGCCCGAGGGCCACCAGTCCGGCCGTGAGCTCGGCGTCGGGCGCGATCCGGGTCGCAGTCGCGCTGCCGGACGCGAGGAACACGAACGCGCCCACGCCCACGGTGGTGAGCAGGATGGCGGGCAGCTCCCTCAGCCGGCGGTCCAGCAGGGCGGTCAGGCCGATCGCGAGCACCCCGATCGGCTGCACGACCGTGAGCGGCGCCATGCCGAGCGCGGCCGCGTGCACACCGGCACCGGCGACCAGCAGGGCGAGGCCACCCAGCCAGCGGGGCTGCTTGAGCACTCCGGCGCGGGCCCCGGTCTGCGCGACCACGTCGTGCTGCAGGCGGGCCGCGAAGGCGAAGCACACGGCGCCGAGCACGGCGAGGGTGATGGCGAGCAGGGTCATGTCGTCCGCCTGAGTTGGGTGGCTGCTATTGCGAAAAGGAGGCCGTAGAGGGTCACGAACAAAACGCGCTCGGTGAGTCCGCGTGCCTCGAAACCGACGAACGAAACGTGGCTGACCATGAATGCCGTGCTCGACACCGTCGCCGTTATTGCGATACCGAACAGAGCCGGAAATTTGCGCGCGATCAGCAGCCCCGCCGCCGGCAACGCGGCGAACATGACGGCACCGGCATACCTGTGGATGTAGCCCGACATGGACGTCGGTGCCCCCGTCGGGTCGGTCGGGAAGATCGTCGACACGGTCAGGCCGGCCGACCACACACCGATCAGCCACTGCGCTGACCTGCCTACACGGCGCAGGTTGACGGCGAGCAACGCCGAAACGGCCGCGAGGCTAAGTGATGTCGCCGCCAGCCACTCAGTGCCGTTGCGGACGAACACGTAGTCGCTGATGACGTCGCTGACCGGGTCGAGCTGCCCTGCCGACATGACATGCAGGTAAAAAATCGGGACCAGTGAGAACACCAGTCCCCCGAGCACCAGGCCCCGTCTTTTCGCCCCCGCCTCGATCACGTCAGAAGTCTCTTGCGATTCCGTTGATCAACCAATGGGGAACTCCCCCGACGCAACCCTGAGGTGTCCCTGACTTCCCGGGGTAGGGGCAGCCCCACCTTTTTCAGCTGCCCTTCAGCAACGGCGCCGCGCGAACGTTTGCGCCCCCATGGGTGGACCTCCCGGCAGGACCGAATAGGCTGCCTGCCTGTGAGCCCGAATCCCCAGCCTGCGGTGGAAGTGTCGGGGCTGGTCAAGACGTACGGCTCGAAGACCGCCGTCGACGGCCTCGACCTCGTGCAGCAGCCAGGCACCGTTCTCGCCCTGCTCGGGCCCAACGGCGCCGGCAAGACGACGACCGTCGAGATCTGCGAGGGCTTCCGCACCGCGGACGACGGCACCGTGCGCGTCCTCGGGCTGGAACCCGGCAGCGAGGCGCTGCGGCCGCGCATCGGCGTGATGCCGCAGGGCGGCGGCGGTTATCCCGGCATCCGCGCCGAGGAGATGCTGAACCTCGTGGCGGCGTGCGCGGCGAACCCGCTCGACCCGAAGTGGCTGATCGAGGTCCTGGGACTGACGGGTGCGGTCCGGACGCCCTACAAGAGGCTGTCGGGCGGCCAGCAGCAGCGGCTGTCGCTGGCGTGTGCGCTGATCGGGCGCCCCGAGCTGGTGTTCCTCGACGAGCCGACCGCGGGCATGGACCCGCAGGCGCGCCGGCTCGTGTGGGACCTCGTGGGCGCGCTGAAGGACGACGGCGTGTCCGTGCTGCTGACGACGCACCTCATGGACGAGGCCGAGGCGCTGGCCGACCAGGTCGTCATCATCGACGAGGGCCGCGTGGTCGCGCAGGGCTCGCCCGCCGAGCTGACCGCGAACCGGCCGGACGACCAGCAGCTGCGGTTCCGCGCGCGGCCGGGGCTCGACACCTCGTTGCTGTCCGCGGCGCTGCCCGAGGGGCTGAAGGTGCGCGAGGCGACCCGCGGCGCCTACATCGTCGAAGGCATGATCGACCCGCAGGTCGTGTCCACGGTCACGTCGTGGTGTGCGCAACAGGGTGTGCTGGCCGAGGAGCTGACGGTCGCCAAGCGCAGCCTCGAAGACGTCTTTCTGGAGCTGACCGGCAGGGAGCTGCGCTCGTGACCACCTTCGCTCCCGGCACCTTCACCCCCGCGCCCGGTCGCGGGTCACTCGGCCGCATGCTGTTCGTGCACGCCCGCACCGAGGCGGTGCTGACGTTGCGCAACGGCGAGCAGATCCTGCTCACCGTGATCATCCCGCTGGCGCTGTTGATCGCGTTGTCGGTGATGTCGGTGATCCCGATGCCGGAGCCGCGCGTCGGGTCCGCCACCGCGCGGATCTTCGCGCTGGCGATCATCTCGTCGGCGTTCACCGGGCAGGCGATCGCGCTCGGGTTCGACCGGCGCTACGGCGTGCTGAAGCGGCTGTCCGCCTCGGCGCTGCCGCGGTGGCTGCTCGTCGCCGGACGGGTCTGCGGGGCCCTGGTCGTCGTCGCGATCCAGATCGCGTTGCTGGCCGTCACGGCGTTGGTCCTGGGCTGGGACGTGCGGGTGAGCGGGCTGCCGTGGGTGGTGCTGCTGATCGTGCTGGGCACGCTGACGTTCGGCGCGCTGGGCGTGCTGCTCGGCGGTGCGTTGCGCGCGGAGATCGTGCTGGCGCTGGCGAACATCATCTGGTTCGTGCTGCTGATGGTCGGCGGGGTGGCGCTGTCGGTGCCGGTCGGGTTCGTGCACCTGCTGCCGTCGGCGGCGCTGGCGGAGGCGCTGGAGACCGCTGTGGTGCACGGCACGGCGCCAGGTGCGGGCCCGGTCGCGGTGCTCGTGGCCTGGGGCGTTGTGGCCGGAGCACTGGCGACCCGGACGACTCGCCTCACCTGACGCGGCCTACCATCAGACCGTGTCCCGATTGACCGCTTTCATCGTTCCGTTGCAACGCGCCCTTGCGATCGCCGCCATCATCGCGCAGGGCGGCATCGCGGTCACGGGGTCGATCGTGCGCGTCACCGGCTCCGGGCTCGGCTGCCCGACGTGGCCGGAGTGCGTGCCCGGCAGCATCGTTCCCGTCGAGCACCCGGACGTCGCCGCCCTGCACCAGTGGGTCGAGTTCGGCAACCGGACGCTCTTCGGCGTCATCGGCATCATCACCGGCCTGTGCCTCGTGGCCGCGTGGCTCAACAAGCCGCGCCGCCGCCGCGTGATCGTGCTCGCCGCGATCCAGGTCGGCGGCGTGCTCGCCCAGGCCGTGATCGGCGGCGCGACCGTCCGGCTCGGGCTGGTGTGGTGGAGCGTGTCCGTCCACTTCATGGTCTCGATGGTGCTGGTGTGGTTCGCCGTGCTGCTCCTGCGGTCGCTCAGCGAAGGTGACGGCCCCGCCCGCTGGCTGGTGCCGGCCGGTGCGCGCGGCCTGCAGGTCGTGATGGCCGTCGTGATGTACCTGCTGCTGATCGCGGGCACGTTCGTCACCGCCGCCGGCCCGCACGCGGGCGACTCGAAGACGCCGCGCCTCGACGTGCCGGTGCCGACGCTCGCGCAGATCCACGCCGACCTGCTGTTCCTGTTCCTGGGCATGCTGATCGCGATGGGCTTCTTCGTCCGCACCCGCCCCTACTGGGTCCTGGTGGGTGTGGTCGTCGCCCAGGGCGCGCTGGGCATGGTGCAGTACTGGACCGGGGTGCCCGAGGTGCTGGTGTCGCTGCACGTGCTGGGCGCCGGTGCGGTCGTGGTCGCCACGGCGATGCTGTGGACGTCGTCGCGGGAGCGGACCGTCGTGGTCGAGGTACCCGCTTCGGACGATCAGGCGCTCAGCAAGGCCTGAGCCTCGGCGTTGTCGTTGTGCCCGGCCCAGTTGGCGGGTGTCGCCTCGAAGTTGGCGTCGGTGATGGTCTTGTCGGCGCCCGCGTCGAGCAGGACCCGGATGACGTCCAGGTGCCCGCGTTCGGCGGCGAGGTGCAGCGCCGTGACGCCCTCACCGTGCATCGGACCGCCGAAACCGGTGCGCTGGTTGGGGTTCGCGCCGAGGTCGAGCAGCGTGCGGGTGGCGTTCTCCAGCCCGCACCACGCCGCCCAGGCCAGCGCCGTGCCGCGGTAGACGTCCGCGTCGATCCGCGCGCCGCGCTTGAGCAGGTCGCCGAACACCTCGGTGCGGTCGTTGCGGGCCGCCCACGCCAGCGCCTCGTCGAGCACCTCCTGCGGGTCGTTCGCAGGCCACCAGCGCGGAAAACCGCTGTGGGGCCGGTAGTAGCCGCGTTTGGCCTCGGGTTGCGTCGCCAGGTCGAGGTCGCCGAGGCCGGCGGCGGTGCGCAGGTTCGGCGGGTGGATCCCGTGCTGCGCCAGGACTTCGGCGGTTGTCGTGTTGCCCCAGAACAGCGCGACGGTGAGCGGGGTGCCACCCTCGCCACGTGCTTCCAGGTCGGTGCGGGCGTTGGCGTCGAGGAGCATCCGGGCGAGCTGCGGTTCGTTCGCGTACGCGGCCTGGTGCAACGCGGTCCAGCCGTGCACGTTCTGGTGGTTCACGTCGGCGCCGGCGTCGAGGAGTGTTTGCGCCAGCCGCTCGTCACCCTTGGCCACGGCCATGCCGAGCAGGTCGTTCCCGTTGGTACCACTGGCCTTCACCAGCCACGGGTCGCGCGTGACAATCGCCCTGAGCTCACCGGCGTCCTGCAGCTCGATCGCCTGGTAGGCCCGCGCGAACGGCCGCGGCTTGCGGATGTTGGCCTTGAGCGCCTTCCAATCCTCACACCCGTGCGCCTGCGCCAGCACCATGTGCGCGCCCTCGTCCGTCAGCGGCACACCGTCGAAAACCTCCAACGCCCCCGGCACACCGTCCCACGCCGAGGCGAGCAACCCGCGCGCCCGCTCCTCGTAGTACTCGATGTCGTCGCGGAACGGGTGCCACATGCACCCAAGCTACTTGGGCGACGCGGGCCTGCGCTCCCACAAAGCCGGGATTTCCGCTGAGAGCCAACCGTAGAGGTGGTCGACCGTCTTCAGCCGCATCGCCCGCTCCGGGTCCCCGCTGAGCAACCGCATGCCGTCATCGGTGAGGACCTGGACGCTCGCGATGGCGTGGAGCTTGCGCTGCACGAAGTCCGACCAGGCCTTCTCGTTGATCCGGTACTCGGCAGCCTGCCTGCCTCGCCTGGTCCGCTTGGTGACCAGGTTCGCGTTGACCAGGAACTTGAGGTTGGTGCTGATCGACCCGCTGCTCGCCTCCAGCTCCTGGGAGAGCTCGGCGGCGGTGCGCTCGACCGGCTGGCAGACCAGGAGGTAGCCCAGGATGCGGCCGCCGATCAGCGGGATGCCCTCTTCGGCGAAGTGGGCGGCGAACCGCTCGATCCAGGCGGAGAGGCGGGTTTCCCTGCCGACGCTCATCAACGCTTCCCTTCGGTCGACACTGAAGTGATCGTAGCGATCTTGTCAACGGGGCGGTCGTCGGGGGTGGTGGGCTGCGGGTGATTGGGCTGCGGTGGCGGAGAGCTGCGGTGGCGGAGAGCTGCGGTGGCGGAGAGCTGCGGTGGGCGGCCGCCACCTGAACGGGTGAAGCCTGTCCTGATTCGTCCTCGGTGGCGTCTGATGACATGTCCCGAGTGGGACGGCATCTCCGCCCGCAAGAGAGGAAGGGGCGGGGCGGGTGCGCGGAACGGATCAGCGGAGGGGGCGAGGCGCCCTGGGGATGACGGCTCGTGGGTGGTTGAGGTGCTGGGCCGGCTGCGGTGAGGCTGCTGGGTCGGCTGCGGTCGAGGTGGTGGTCGGGGACGGCAGCGCGCGAGCGGAGGCAGGTGAGGTGAGGCGGAAGGCGGGTCGTGGGGAAGAGGCCCGCGTCGGCGCGAAGGCGAGCCGGGGCGAGAAGAGGTGAGCCGAGCCGGGAAGGGCGAGCCGAGCCGGGAAGGGCGAGCCGAGCCGGGAAGGGCGAGCCGAGCCGGGAAGGGCGAGCCGAGCCGGGAAGGGCGAGCCGAGCCGGGAAGGGCGAGCCGAGCCGGGAAGGGCGAGCCGAGCCGGGAAGGGCGAGCCGAGCCGGGAAGGGCGAGCCGAGCCGGGAAGGGCGAGCCGAGCCGGGAAGGGCGAGCCGTGGCCAGGACAGTCAGGCGTACAGGGTCGGGTTCCCCCAGGCCAGCTCCGGCAGCCGGTTCGACCTCCCTCCCGCGATGTTCGCGCCCGCCAGCAACGGGTGCACGGTGGTCCCCGGCCGGTACGCGACCAGGCGCAGGCGCAGGGCGTCGGTCACGTCGAGGCGGATGACGCGCGGGTTGGCCTGGTCGGCGGTGCGGGGCTCGCGGGGTGAGCCGTCGACGAACACCTCGAAGACGCCGGTCTGGGAGGCGTCGGTGGCGTCGTCGAGGACGCCGACGGTGGCTTCGAAGCGGCGGAAGCGGCGGGCCAGGTTGAACTCGATGGTGCCCTTGGGTTCGTGGCAGAAGCCGGAGCAGCGGTAGATGACGCTCTCGCCGTAGTGCCTGCCGTTGAGGTCGGCGCCGCCCAGGGACACGTCGGGTGAGCGGCCGGCGACCGGGAGGGTGGCGAGGCGGGTGGTGTCGGCGGGTGGCGGGGGTGGGGTGCTGCCGTCGGTGCCGGCCAGGGGGCGGACCGCGTCGAGGATCTGGAGGAGGTCGAACTCGGCTGAGCGGTGGTGCAGGCGCAGGTACTGGTGGCCGGCGATGGGGGCGATCGTCGGGGGCAGGGTCTCGGCTCGTGGCATCTTGATGTCGCCCACCAGGATCGGGATGACGCGGGCGCCGGCGCGCAGGGCCAGTTCGATCTCGAAGCGCACCCAGTCGCCCGGTGCGGTCAGACGGGGGACGCCGTTCTCGGAGAGGGTCAGCCACTGCGGGCCGATCACCACGAGCATGGCGGCGCAGGAGGAGGCCGCGCGGACGAGCTCCGGGTCGAAGGGGACGCCCGGTTCGACGCTGACGCTCGAGCGGAAGACGCGGTCGCGGCCGAGGACGCGGCTGAGCTTCTGGTCGATCAGGACGGCGCTGTCCTGGGCGTCGCCGCCGCGGAAGTTGATGAAGACGGTGCTCATGGGCCATTGTGGACGTGGGTGCGGGCCGTGAAGTGGACATTCGCTGGACACTTCAAGGTCAATGATCCGCGGTGTGCTCCGTTCGGTGGTGCCGCGTGCTTTTCTCGTTGCATGCCAGGCGTGTTCGTCAACTACCGCGTCGCGGACAACCCCTTCGGCGCAGCGTCGATCACGCAGGTGCTGCGCGACCACTTCGGTGAGGACCTGGTCTTCCGCGACGCCGTGTCGATGAAGCCGGGCGAGCACTACCCGAGCAGCATCCGCACGGCGTTGCACGGGGCCGACGTGCTCGTGGCGGTCGTCGGGCCGCGGTGGCTGCAGGACGACCCGGTCACCGGAAGGCCCAGGATCTTCAACGAGGACGACTGGGTGCGCGAGGAGATCGCCTACGCGCTCACGCACGACATCCCGGTCGTGCCGGTGGTGTTGAAGGACACCGCGGAGAGCGCTCACCTGCCCCGCCACCACGAGCTGCCCGAGGACATCAGGGGGTTCGCGAGCAAGCAGGAAGCGCGGCTGAGCCACCGGCGGTTCCACCAGGACATGGCCGAGCTCGTCGAACGGCTCGTGCACCTGGTGCCGTCCCTGACGGTGCCGAAGCTGTTCGTCCAGCCGCCCGGTCCGCTCACCCCGGATGCCGCACCCAGTGCGTTGCTGCACCCCGAACGCGCCGTCGTGCCGTTCCGCGGGCGGGAGCGCGAGCTGGCCGACCTCGTCGCGTGGGCGCACGACTCGGCACCCAACTCGGCCAAGCTCGTCGTGGGGCCCGCGGGGTCGGGCAGAACCCGGCTGGCGGTCGAGCTGTGCCGGCGGATGGCCGCGGACGGGTGGCTCGCCGGCTGCTGGCCGGGCAGGCTCCCGCGGCGCAGATCCGGCGCACCAGTGCGATCGACCGGCCGTTGCTCGCGGTGGTGGACGACGCCGAGCTGCGGTCGGAACAGCTGCTGGCGCTGGCGGAGGCGGTCAGCGCGCGGTCGGCGGTGCACGACGCGCCCACCAGGTTGCTGGTGCTCGGGCGGTCCGACGGCAGCTGGGCGCAGCACCTCCGCGAGCACCGCGACGAGCGGGTGGCCGGGCTGTTCCGGCCCGCCGGCAGCGCGGGGACGATCGTGCTGCAACCCGCCCCACCCGGCATCTCCTACCCCGCCGCGGTCGACGCGTTCGCGAACGCCGTGGGGACGCGGGCGGTTCCGTCCAGCGCACCGCGGACGACCATCCTGGAGATCCACGCCCACGCCCTCACCGCCGCGCTGGGACGGACCGGCCAGGACCCGCTGGCCGTGCTGCACGACCACGACATGGCGCGCGCCGGCGGTGACGCGGCGGCGCTCGCGATCGTCGGAACCCTTGCTACGCTGTGCATCCCGGCGTCCGCGGAGCAGGCGGACGCGTTGGTCGTCCGGCTCCCCGACTTCCTCGGCGCCGACCCGGAGACCGTGCGCGGTCACGTGGAGGCGTGGTCGCGCCTGCACCCCGGCCCCTACCCGCTGAACGCGGTGCGCCCGGACACCCTCGGCGCGCACCTCGTCGCCGCGACACTGGCCGACCACCCCGCGATCGTCACGACCATGGCCGTCGTCTTCCCGGACGAGTGGCTGGTCACCGCACTGACCGTGCTCGGCAGGGCGCTGCCGGCGCACCCGCGGCTGCTCGGGCCGGTCACCGCGCTGTTCCACGCCGACCCGCGCAAGCTCGAACGGCTGGTGAGCGTCGTGCTGACGCGGCTCGACGAGCCGGAACCGTTCGCCAGGGCCATCGCGAGCGAGATGGGCAAGCTCGACTGGTCGATCCAGGACGTCATGTCGTTGCTGCAGAACATGTCCACCGGCGACAAGGCGCACGATCCGCTCCGCGGCGCGGCCATGGAAGCGATGCTCAAGGCGTGGGGCGGGTTCACCGACCAGCTGCGGGCGCACCACGGTGCCCCGGTCACGCCGCCACCGGAACCGCTGGGCCGTGTCCTGAACAACCTCACGAACCTCGTGCAGGACTTCGCGGTGGGGGTGGTCGACCCGAAGTCGGGACGCATCCCGACCGGCCAGGACGGCAAGCCGCTGCTGCCGCCGGAGGCGCTGGGGATGTTGCGCGACATGTACTTCGCCCACCTGCGAGAGAAGAGGGACGAACAGGATGGATGACGACGTTCTCGCCAGCTCCGTCGTACACGCCTTGTCGCAGTACGTCATCCGGAAGAACGAGGTGGGCGCGACGGCCTTCGACGCGCAGCTAGGGGGCCTGCTCGGCCACCTGGAGGCGAAGCTCGCCGGGCCCTACCCCCAGGAGATCCTGGCGCGCTTCCTCGCGAACCCCGCCGACCCCGTCGAGGTGGAGACGCTGCGGCTGCACCTGGCCCGCGAGCTGCGCCAGGACCCGGGGTTCGGCCGGCAGCTGTACTCGGACCTGGGAGGCAGGGTCGTGGCCCCACCACCGGACCCGCGGAAGCGCAAGAAGGTCGTGGCAGGGGCGGCGGGTGCCGTCGTGCTGCTGTTGCTGGGGTTCGTGGCCGCGCGGGCGTTCACGTCGGAGGGCGGTGAGGCCGCGCCACCGCCCAGCACGACGACGTCGACCGTGCTGGTCTCCCCGCCGGTGACGACGACGCCCACGACCACCGCCAGGCCGTCCTCGTCGTCGGTGTCACCCCCGACGGGCTCGGTGCCCCCGTCCGCGATCGCCGGCGACGGCAGCTCGCTCGCCGCGGACGCCCCCGTGTGGCTCGCCCAGCTCCCGGTGCCGAACAACAGCTGGGTCTTCGACAACGGCGACCACGACGTCCAGCTCACCCAGCACCAGGAGTCGGTGTGGGCGAGCCTGAACTCCTGCTACACCACCAGCAGGGAGCAGCAGTTCCGGCTGAAGAACTTCAAGCGCCTCGAGGTCACCGCGGTCGGCACCGACTCCACCTCGGACCCGCAGCTGGCGGTCAAGTTCCAGGTGTTCGTCAACAGCGACCTCGTCAAGCCGGTCGCCGAGGTCGTCGTCAACCCCGGTGAGGCCAAGCCGCTGAAGGCCGACCTGCCGCAGAACGTCTTCGCGATCACGCTGCGGTCGTCGGTCACGACGCCCGACAAGAACCCGTGCCGCGCCGGCAAGGCCGTGTGGGGCGCGCCGTACGTGGTCGCCACGGGTGCCGCCTGACCCGACACCGAACCTGCAACCAGAGGGTTGCATGATACGTCCTCAACTGCAACCATCCGGTTGCACATCAGGTCTCGGCACGATGAGGACGCAACGATGGACACGACAGCACTCCGCGACGCCTACGAGAAGTTCTTCGACGCGGCGGCACTTCCCGGGCTCGGTGAGGCCGCGGACGGGGGCTGGGACACCGACCAGGTCCTGGCGCACGTCCTCAGCGTCGACGCGGCCACCGCCGCGGTGGCGCTCGGGGTCGTCGCGGGCGCGCGCCCGGCGTTCGACAACCGGATCTGCCTCGACAGCGGGAACCTGGACCGGATCATCGCCGAGCACGGCGGCCGGGCGGAGCTGATCGCCCGCGTCCGGGCGCAGGGCGAGGTGCTGTGCGCCATCGCCGAGGATCTCGGCGAGGAGTCCTCCGCGGTGCTGGTGCCGGCGTTCCTGATGTCCGGCGGCGAGCTCCTGCTGGACCAGCCGGTCCCGCTCGCGGCTCTGGTCACCGGCCTCGCCGAGAACCACCTGCCGGTGCACACCCGGCAGCTCCTCGACCTCCGCACCTGACTGCCACGCGGGGAGCTTCCGTACGACACGAGCGGACGAAAGGGCCCCGCGTGGGCGTCAGCAGACGGGGGCGAGCGGGGTCGTCTCGTCGGGGCCGGGGCGGCGGCGCCAGCGGTCCAGCTTCGCGTGCTCGGCCAGCGAGATCAGCGTCTCCCGCACCGAGACGCGCAGGCGCGGGTCGCAGTTGACCACCGGCACCTCCGGCGAGATGCCCATGCCGCGGATGATCGCCTGCACGTCCGAGCGCACGGACACGTGCACGTTGTTCAGCGCGATCACGTACGGGATCTTGTGGTCCTCGAAGTACCGCATCGCGTCGACCGAGTCGGCGGGGCGCATCACGTCGAAGAGCACCACGGCACCGACGGCGCCGCGCACCACGTCGTTCCAGCCGGCGCGCGGGTTCTGCCACTGCGGGGCCACGAACAGGTGCAGCGCCAGACCGGGGTCGAGCCACACCCGGCCGAACTGGATGCGCACCAGCTCCGTCACCAGCCCGCGCTCCGGCGGCAGGGCGGTCATCGTGAGCAGGTCGTGTTCCAGGATCGACCTGATGAAGGTGCTCTTGCCGACGCCGAAGCCACCGGCGACCACGACTTTGGCCGAAGTCAGATCCCGACCGTAATGCCCAGGGGGCCCGAAGTCGGGAAATCTAGAGCCGACGTAGTCCACTCAGCACTCTCTCCATCAACCCGAGGTCCGGCGTGTCACCGCCCGCGGAAACAGTCTGGTGCACGTCCACCAGACCTCGTTCCGCCATGTCGCCGAGCAGCACCTTCGCGACCCCCAGCGGGAGTCGCATCAGTGCGGCCACCTCCGCGACGGATCGCGGTGAGCGGCACAGCTCGACGACGTGTTGGTGCTCAGCCTGCAAGATACCCGCAGACTGCCGACTCTGATCACTGGCGGAGACGAGTGTCTCGATCTCGAGGTCGATGTTGGACCGGGTGCGCCCGCCCGTCCACGCGTACGCGCGCACGATCGAGGCGTCGTGCGGCTCGACGGCCGGCGCCTCGAAGACGGGCTCTTCGGGTTGCGCGACAAGGGAGAACGCGCTCGCGTCGGAGGCGGGGACCTCGTGCGCGGGCGTCTCGGGAGCACGGTGGGTCCGCCGCCGTGACGAGTCCAGCGAGAACCCGTTCATCAGGTCGGCGAACGTCTGCTCCGCGGGCGTTTCCGCCCGCCTGCGTCGTCGGGGCGCGTCAGCGGCCGAACTCATGGATCACCTCACGCTGTGCAGCTGCGCTCGCAGTTCGGGGGTGAGGATCTGGCCCACCTGGTCGACGACCACGGTCATCTCGTAGGCGACCTGGCCGACATCGCTGTCGGGCGCGGCGAGAACCGCCAGACAGGACCCGTCTCGAATGGACATGAGGAGCATGATCCCGTAGTCCATCTCGATCACGGTGCGCAACACTCCGCCGCCTTCGAAACAGCGGGAAGCGCTCATCGTCAACGCTGCCACACCCGAGGCGATCGCGGCCAGCTGCTCCGCGCGGTCCGGTGGCAGACCTGAAGATTTCGTCAGGAGCAGGCCGTCCACCGAGATGACGATCGCGTGCGCCACGCCGGGCACGCGATCGGTGAAGTTCGTGATGAGCCAGCCGAACTGGTCCACCTGGCGCGACTGAGGCGTGCTCATGCCTTCTCCTGCCCGTTCCACTGGCCGTTCCCGTTGCCCGTGCCCCCCAGCGGGGCCTGGCGAAGGCCTGTCTGATAGCTGGCCAGGAAGCCCCGCGCGCGCTCAGGATCGCGCTTGGGCCCACCGGCGGGCCGCACCCCGCTCTCGGGACGTTCCGCGAGGTCGGGGAGCAGGTTCTTACGCGGCGCCCGTTTCGGCAACCCCGCTTCCGTCTCCCCCGCGTCGGTCGCGGGGTCGCCCGGCTGTTCCCAGACCGAGCCGGAGGCCTTCTTGCCGAACCACGAACCCGTCACGGACGGTGACGGCGCGGGGCTCGGCGGCTCGGGTGGACTGTCGCCGTCGGCCGGTTCGACCGCCCCACCGGACCCGGCAGACCCGGCGAACCACGAGGACGTCGTCTCGGCCGGAGACGGCATCCCGACCGGCCGGTGGCCGTTGCCGTTGGCGTGACCGTTGGTGTGGCCGTTCTGGGGCTGCCGGACGGGCAGCGGCGGCTCCTCGATCGCGGCACCGCGGAACGAGGTCCACTCCGGCGACTGCCGCTGTTCCTCGATGGCCGGTGCGACCGGGGCCGGCGCCAGGTTCGGCGTCTTCACGACCACGTGCGGCTGCTTCTGCGGCTGGCTCGGCTTCGGCGCCGGCTTCTGGCCCGGCTTCGGGGCCTGCTTGGGCTGGGGCAGCGCGGCGTGCCGCGGTGCGGCGGGCAGCTCGGCCTCCTGGTGGGAGCGCACGAGCTCGGCGGGCACGAGCACGAACGCCCGCAGCCCTTCCCTGCCTTCACCGGCCGACCGCAGCCGCACGGTGATGCCGTGCCGGCCGGCGAGACGGCCGACGACGAAGAGACCCATCTGGCGCGAGACCGGGACGTCGTCCTCGGTGCCGGCGGAGAGCCGCTCGTTGGCCTCGGTGAGCTCGGCGGGGCCCATGCCGATGCCCTCGTCGGCGACCTCGATCAGCGCCGCTCCCTGCTGGTCGAGCCGGGAGCCGATGACGACCTGGGTGCTGGGCGCGGAGAACGCGGTGGCGTTGTCCAGCAGCTCGGCCACGAGCCGGACGAGGTCGCTCGCCGCGTAGCCGACGATCTCGACCGAGGGCGTCGACTTCACGACGACCCGCTGGTAGTGCTCGATCTCCGACGCGGAGGCGCGCAGCACGTCGGCCAGCGGAACGGGCTGGTGGAAACGACGGGCCACGTCGGTGCCGGAGAGCACCATCAGGTTCTCGTTGTTGCGGCGCATGCGCGTCGCGAGGTGGTCGAGCTTGAACAGGTTCGCGAGCTGCTCGGGGTTCTCCTCGTGGCGCTCGAGCTCCTCCATGAGCTTGAGCTGGCGCTCGACGAGGCCCTGCGAGCGGCGCGACAGGTTGACGAAGATGTTCTTCATGCCCGACCGCAGCGACGACTGCTCGACCGCGGACCGGATGGCCTGCTCGTGCACCGCGTCGAACGCGCGGGCCAGCTGGCCGAACTCCTCGCTGGTGTGCACGGGCACCGGTTCGATGGTGGTGTCCGGCTTGCGGTCGGCGCGGATCGCGGCGACGACCTCGGGCAGGTGGTGGTGCGCCACGTCGAGGGCGGAGTGCCGCAGCTGCGACAGCGAGCGCAGCAGGTAGCGGCCGATGACGAAGCCGAGGGTCACGGCGACGATCAGCATCGCGAGCAGGATGACCGCGGCGGCGCCTGCCTTGTCGGACGTGTCGTCCTGCAGGGCGGCGGCCGAGGTCGCGAGCTGGTCCTGCAACGAGCGGGTGACCTCGTCCATCAGGCGGGCGGTCGTGCCGGAGGCCTTGTTCCACTCGTCGACGGCGATGCCGAGGGTCGAGGCCGGCACCGGCTTGGGCTGGCCGGCCCTGGTCGGCACCGGGGTGCCGTCGGGCTGGGTGAGCGCGCGTTCCACGAGCTTGCCGCGGTTGGCCACCTCAGCGCCGGTGACGGTCTGGTCGTAGTCGCGGCGCTGGTCGGAGGTGGCGACGGCCTGGAAGTCGCCCAGGCGGTCCTGCAGGCGGATGTCGGACTGTTCGAGCGCGCGGACCTCGGTGCCGAGGAGCTTGCCGCGGCCGATCCCGGCTAACACGATCGCGTGCTGCTGGGAGACCTGCTCCTGCGCGATGACCATGTTGTGCAGGCCGATGGCGGTGCCGGAGATGGCCGGGTCGCCGAACTGGCTGATGAGCGCCTGTTCGAAGTCCAGCAACGTCTTCACGACGCCGGTGTAGCCGGCGGTGGCCAGCACGGAGTCGCCGTCGCCGTCGCCGGTGGTGACCTTCTCGCGGAAGGTCTTGAGCTGACCGAGCTGGTCGCCCATCTCCGTGAAGCGGTTGCGGGCGACGTCGCTCAGGCCGGACGTGCGCTCCACGCGGCGCTGCACGGTCGCGGAGGCGTTGTCCGTCGCCCTGATCTGGTTCTGGTAGGCGCCGACGCCGGACCCGCTCGTGGCGCTCTGCGCGGCCAGGGTGCGTTCCTGCTGGACGCTGGAGATCAGCGGCGCGAGATCGGCCCTGAGCCGGACCATGTCCTGCATCTGCACGTACGAGTTCGACCGGTCGACGTACCCGGAGATCTGCAGTGCGCCCGCACCGACGGCAACGGCCACCGGGACGAGCAGCACGACGCCGAGCTTGACCGGCAGGCGCCAGTTGCGCCAGTCGCTGATCTTTCTCCACCCGGCATTCACGAAATGATCCCCGAGGCGCGCTCGAAGTGCCCCACTATCGGCTACCTCCTGGCCTGGTGAATCCCCATGAGTTGAGACACCCAGGGGCTCGATTTCGAGATCCGCCGTATCGGGTGTGTGCGGATAGTAAGCCAGAGAGCGTGCGGCTACAACGACCTGGGGAGTGCACGGCTGATCACCCACTGTCACCAGGGACCTTTTGGGGTGGTCCTGCTGGTTCAGGGGATTGACTCGCCGCGACGCGTGGTTACGCTTGCGCCCTCCACCCCCGGCTCGGTCGCGGCCTCCGCGCAGGCGCCCGCCGGGCACTCCCCGTAACGAATCGAGCGGTTGATGACGAAGGCGCTGCCCTCCGTGTCACGCCCGGCGACGCCCGGTTTCGCGACCTTTGACGACGGCCATCACTCATTGCTCATAGACGGTGACGGTGAGCCTGATTTCAGTGCCATCCAAACGAGTGATGATTTTCTAACACTGAAGCGACGGATCACGCGATTTATTCTCCCCGCGTGCCTGCTGTTCCTGGCGTGGTACGTCACGTTTGTGTTGCTCTCGGCTTACGCCGCCGATTTCATGAGCACTCCGCTGTTCGGAACAGTGAACGTCGGTCTGACGATGGGATTCCTGCAGTTCGTCACGACCATCGCCATCACGATGGCGTACGCGCGTTACTCCAAGAAGACGCTCGACCCTCAGGTCGACCGCGTGCGCGCGCTGGTCGGCACCGATGAGGAGCTCGCGTGACCGGGGCGAACACCGCGATCAACCTGTCCGTCTTCGGCGTTTTCGTCCTGCTGACGCTGTACGTCGTCTACCGCGTCTCGACGCGGAACGTCAGCGCGTCGGACTACTACGCCGCGGGCAGCAGCTTCACCGGCACGCAGAACGGCATCGCACTGTCGGGTGACTTCCTGTCCGCCGCGTCGTTCCTCGGCATCTCCGGTGCCATCGCCGTGAACGGCTACGACGGCTTCCTCTACTCGATCGGGTGGGTCGTCGCCTGGCTGTTCGGCCTGATGCTGATCGCCGAGCGCCTGCGCAACACCGGTCGCTACACCATGGGCGACGTCATGGCGTTCCGCATGCGCCAGCGCCCGGTCCGCGCCGCCGCGGCCAACTCGACGCTGGTCATCTCGATCTTCTACATGATCGCCCAGATGGCCGGTGCCGGCGGTCTGATGGCGTTGCTGCTCGACGTGCACAGCAAGGTCGGCCAGGCGGTCATCATCGCCGTCGTCGGCATCGTCATGGTGTTGTACGTGCTGGTCGGCGGCATGAAGGGCACCACCTGGGTGCAGATCATCAAGGCCGTCCTGCTGCTGCTCACGGTGTCGTTGCTGACCATCTTCCTGATCGGCAAGTTCGGGTTCGACCTCTCGTCGATGCTCGACCGCGCGACCCAGAAGTCGCCGCGGGGCGAGGCCGTGCTCGCGCCGGGCGTGAAGTACGGCGCCACCGACCTCACCAAGCTCGACTTCCTGTCGCTGGCCCTGGCCCTGGTGCTCGGCACGGCCGCGCTTCCGCACGTGCTGATGCGCTTCTACACAGTGCCCAACGCGCGCGAGGCACGCCGTTCGGTCGTGTGGGCGACGTGGATGATGGCGATCTTCTACTCGTGCACCCTGGTCATCGGCTTCGGCGCGATGGCGTTGGTGGGCACCGACAAGATCACCAGCGCTCCCGGCGGTGAGAACTCGGCGGCCCCGCTGCTCGCGTTCCAGATCGGTGGCGCGGTGCTGCTCGGCATCGTGTGCGCGGTGGCGTTCGCGACGATCCTCGCCGTGGTCGCGGGTCTCACCCTGACCGCGTCGGCGTCGTTCGCGCACGACGTCTACGCGAACGTCATCAAGCGCGGCGAGGCCGACCCGCGCGACGAGGTCAGGGTCGCCCGCTTCACCGCGGTCGGCGTGGGCGTGCTCGCGATCGCCGGCGGTATCGCGGCGAACGGCCAGAACGTCGCCTTCCTGGTCGCGCTCGCGTTCGCGCTGGCCGCCTCGGCGAACCTGCCGACGCTGCTCTACTCGATGTTCTGGAAGCGGTTCAACACGCGCGGCACGCTGTGGAGCATGTACGGCGGCCTCACCTCGTGCGTGCTGCTGATCGTGTTCTCCCCCGCCATCTCCGGTTCGCCGTCGTCGGTGTTCCCGGACGCGGACTTCGCGTTCTTCCCGCTCAGCAACCCGGAATCGTGTCGATCCCGCTGTCGTTCCTGGCCGGGTACCTCGGCACGGTGTTCGGCGGCGAGCCGGCGGACGAGGAGAAGCAGGCGGAGATGGAGGTCCGCGGGCTGACCGGGATCGGGTCAGGCCTCCAGTAGTTCAGGCCTCCAGTAGTTCAGGCCTCCAGTAGTTCAGGCCTCCAGCAGGTCAGGCCCGAAGTGGATCAGGCCTGCAGCAGCAGGTCGTCCAGCGCCTTGTTGAAGGCGGCCGGGCGTTCCAGGTTGGGCATGTGCGCGGCCCCGTGCACGACGACGAGAGTCGAGCCGGGGACGCGTTCGTGCATGTACTCGGCGTCCCGCACCGGGGTGAACTCGTCGTCACTGCCGACCACCACCAGGGTCGGCACCTCGATCGTGCCCAGCAGGTCGGTGTAGTCGGGGCGTTCGGCCCGGCCGCGCAACGCCGCCGCGGCGCCCTCGGGCGGTGCGTTGTGCATCATCCCGCTGACGTGTGCGGCGACCTCGGGCAGTGCCTCGACGTTGTGCGGCGCCACCATCTTGGTCAGCACCTCGTCCGCGTAGCCGGACATGCCCTCGCGCAGCAGCCGGTCGGCCATCTCGTTGCGGACGACCTTGCCCTCCGGCGTCTCGGCCTGGGCGAACGTGTCGGCGAGCAGGAGGCCGCGGACCCGGTCGCCGAACAGGCGCTGGACCTCCAGGACGATCTGGCCGCCCATCGAGAGGCCGCCGAGCACGAACCGGTCGACGCCGAGGTGGTCGAGCAGGCCGACGACGTCCCGCGCGAACGTCGACAGCGGCGTGACGCCGGGGACGACGGTGGTCTCGCCGTAGCCGCGCAGGTCCGCCGTGATGACGCGCCAGCCGCGTGCGCTGAAGTGCTCGACCTGCGGGCGCCACATCGTGCGGTCGAACGGGTGGCCGTGCACGAGCACCAGGACGTGGTCGCTGGTGCCCTCGTCGTCGTAGCCGATCGTGATGCCGTTGACGTCTGCCTTCACCGAATCCCCCAGTTCGACGTGACCGCTACTTGGTGACTGCTGCCCGGATCGCCGCGCTCATCCGGTTCGCCGCTTCCTCGCCGGTGTGCTTGAAGCCGAGCGTCGGCTCGGTGAGCTCCAGCTCCAGCAGCAACGGGGAGCCGTCCGCGCCCTCGACGACGTCGACGCGGGCGTAGAGGAAGTCCGTGCGCGACAACGACAGCAGGTCGGCCGCCGCGTCCAGCACCGCGGTGCCGAGCGCGAGCTGCGCCGCCGACGGTTCGATGCCCGCCAGCTCCTCCTGCAGGTACAGGCCGTTGTCGGAGCCCGCGCCGCCGGGCCGCAGCATCGGTCCTTTGTGGAACGAGTGCGAGTACTCACCGGCGAAGAACACCAGCGCGGTCTCGCCGCGGGAGTCCACACTGGACTGGTAGGGCTGCACCAGCGCCGGCTTGCCCAGCGCGCGCAGGTGCTCCAGCGCCAGGTCGTGGTCGGTGAACCGGCCGGCACCACGCGATCCCGCGCCGATCGTCGGCTTCACGACGAACTCGCCGTCCGGCCACCGCGGGGTCTCCCCCGGTCGCACCAGGAACGTCGGCACCACCGGCACCCCGCGCCCGGCCAGCTCGACCAGGTAGGACTTGTCGGTGTTCCAGCGGACGACCGCGGCCGGGTTCGCGAGCGCGGGCACGGTGTCGCACCAGGTCAGGAACTCGTCGAACCGCTCAGGGTAGTCCCACGGCGCGCGCAGCACGGCGAGGTCGGCGTCCACGGGGCCGCCCCACACCTGCCACGCCACATCCACGCCGTCGCGGGCCAGCGCGTCGAACAGCGCGTCGTCGTCACCGTCGCCCTTGGGCAGCGCCGGGCAGGAGACCAGGACGACCTTCACGACTGCATCTTGGCCATCTTGCGGCGGTGCGCGGAACCGATTTTCGTGGCCGCGATCGTCTCGCGGTCCCATTCGGCCTGCTCAACGCCCTCGGCCGCCTCGACAGCGGTGGTGGCGCTCTCGACGTCGCCGGTGATCACGTCGCCCATGGCACCGTCGGCGCCGACGAGCACGATCCGGGCACCGGCCCGGCCGATCGGCTCGACGACCGCGCGAACGGCCTGGTCAGGCCTACCGTGGGCCTTCACGAACTCGGCGATGCGCTTCTGCACGGTTTGATCAGACACGTCACACACTCTAAAACCAGCAGGTAACTTCGGACGGGTGACCACCGACACGCTCACGTCCTACCTCTCGTGGTACTTCGACCACCACCCGTCCCACGCGGCGGGGGTCGGGTCGCTGCCGCACTACTCGACGTTCGGCGACCACTCGGCCGCGGCGTTCGAGAGCAGGGCCAGGGAGAACGCGGCGTGGCTCGCGAAGCTGGAGCGGGAGCCGGTGTCGGTCGACCGCGACCTGGTGCTGTCCGTGCTGCGCGGTGAGCTCGCGATGGAGACGTGGCCCGCGTGGCGGCGTGACCCGCAGACCTACACGGGGATGCTGTTCTTCGGCCTGCTGCTGCCGTTCCTGCACCGGTTGCTGCCGGAGGACGAGCTCGTCGACGCCGTGTGCGCGAAGCTGCGCGAGGTGCCGTCGGTGCTGGCGGCCGCCGAGCACAACCTCGACCCGGCACTGGCCGCGCCGCTGGTCGTGCAGCTCAGCCTCGGCCAGGCGCGGACGGGACGGGCGTTCGTCCTGGACTCGCTGCCGCGGGAGGCGTCCACACCCCAGCTGCGCGCGAAGCTGGTCGAGGCGGCGGGCCCGGCGGCGGAGGCGTTCGACCGGTTCGCGGCGTTCCTGGAGGACTTCGCCCTGCGCGCCACCGGCGACTGGCGGATGGGCGAGAAGCTGTACTCGACCCTGTTGCAGGACAAGGAGATGCTCGGCTACGGCGCGCCGGAGCTGCACCAGCGCGGCCAGGACGCGTACGCGGCGCTGGAGGCCGAGCTCGTCGAGCTGGCGGGCGCACCGGACTGGCGCGCGGTGATGAGCTCGCTGCAGGACGACCACCCGCCGACGCTGGAGGCGATGCGCGCGGAGTACGAGGCGGAGACGGCACGGGCGCGGGCGGCGCTGGTCGAGCACGAGCTGGTGACGTTGCCCGAGGGCGAAGAGTGCCGGGTGGTGCCGTCGCCGCCGTTCCACCGCGCGGTGCTGGCGGTGGCGAGCTACGTCGGCCCGCCGGCGATGACCGCGGGCCGGGTCGGCCACTTCTTCGTGCCGTTCACCCCGGACGGCGCGTCCGACGTCGACGTCACGCAGCGGCTGCGCACCAACGCGCGGCCGCAGCTGCCGACGATCTCGGTGCACGAGGCCTACCCCGGCCACCACTGGCACGCGTCCTGGGTGGCGGCGCAGGGTGACGCGCACCCGTTGCGCTGGGTCTTCCGCACGCCGTACTTCTCCGAGGGCTGGGCGTTGTACGCGGAGAAGCTGCTGCGCTCGGTCGGTCACTACAAGACGCCGGCCACGGTGATGGGACACGTGGAGGCACGGCTGTTCCGTGCGGCGCGGATGGTCGTGGACACGGCGTTGCACTGCGGCGACATGACGCCCGACGAGGCGGAGTCGTTCATGGTGGCGCGCACGGCGTTGACGCCCGGCACCGCGGTGGGCGAGGTGCGCCGGTACTGCTCGCGGCCGACGCAGGCACCGTCGTACCTGACCGGTGCGCTGGAGATCGACGCGATCCGCGAGGACTACCTGGCCGCGGGGCTGGGGACGCTGCGCGAGTTCCACGACCGGATCGCCGGGTCGGGCGCGTTGCCGCTCGGGATCGCGCGCCGGGTGGCGCTCGGCGAGGAGTGACAAGACCGGGGCGAGGGACCTCCCGGTTCTTTTGCTCCCCACTGGCCGGGAGCGGGAACATCGGATCGCGGCCCGCGGTTGTCCGGGTTGAGTCGATCTAGGAGGACACATGCCCAAGGCAGTGGTGGCGCGCGCGGCCGGTGGTCCGGAGGTGCTCGAGCTCACCGACGTGGAGGCGCGCACACCGGGGGACGGCGAGCTGCTGGTGCGGGTGGGCGCGGCGGGCGTCAACTACATCGACACCTACCAGCGCAGCGGCCTCTACCCCGTGCCGCTGCCGACCGCGCTGGGCCTGGAGGGCGCCGGCGAGGTGATCGCGTCCGGGTCGCCGGACTTCGCGGCCGGCGACCGGGTGGCGTGGATGTCGGTGCTGGGCAGCTACGCGACGGAGGTCGTGGTGCCGGCCGCGTCCGCCGTGCGGGTGCCTGACGGGCTGGACGTCGAGGTCGCCGCGGGCGCGCTGCTGCAGGGCATCACCGCGCACTACCTGGTGCACTCGACGTACGCCGTGAAGTCCGGTGACCGAGTGCTGGTGCACGCGGCGGCCGGCGGTGTCGGGCTGTTGCTGACGCAGTGGGCGAAGTCGTTCGGCGCGCACGTGATCGGCACGGTGTCGACCGACGAGAAGGAGGCGCTGGCCCGGGAGGCCGGTGCGGACGAGGTGCTGCGCTACGGCGACTTCGCCGCGCGGATCGACAAGGTCGACGTGGTCTACGACGGCGTCGGCGCCGACACGTTCGACCAGTCGCTGGCGTCGTTGAAGCCGCGCGGCATGCTGGTGCTGTTCGGCGCGTCGTCCGGCCCGGTCCCGCCGGTGGACCCGCAGCGCCTCAACGCCGCCGGCTCGGTGTTCCTGACCCGTCCGTCGACCGGCGCCTACCTGCTGGACCGCGCCGAGTTCGAGTGGCGGGCATCGGACCTGTTCTCCGCCATCACGTCCGGCGCGCTGTCGGTGCGCATCGGCGGCCGCTACCCGCTGGCGGAGGCCGCGCAGGCGCACACCGACCTGCAGTCCCGCCGCACCACCGGCAAGCTGCTGCTCCTGCCCTGATCCGACCGCACGCGGGGAGCTATCGTGCGCTTCTGGTGCACGAAAGCTCCCCGCGTGCGCTCCGCGACTACTGCGCGGCGGTGACCTTCACGCCGTCGATCACGAAGACGAGCGTCTCGTTCGGCTTGATGCCGTTGCCGCCCTGCCCGTACCCCTTGGCCGGCGGCACGATGAGCAGCCGGCGCCCCTTCTCCTTCAAACCGACGATGCCTTCGTTCCAGCCGTCGATGACCGGCGCCTGCCCGACGTTCTCCACGTCGAACGGCTCCCCGCGCTCGAACGAGCTGTCCAGCACCTTCTTGTCGCTGAACGTCGTGAGCTGGTAGTTCACCGAGGCCGTCGTCCCCGTCTTCACCTCGGCACCGGTCCCGGGCACGAGGTCCTTGATGATCAGCTCATCGGTGGGCTTGCACGCCGGGATCTCGACCTTGGGCGCCGCACCGAAGTCGCCGGTGACCTTGAAGTCGTCGGCCTTGCACGGACCGCCGGCGGCGGGCTGCTGCTCGCTGCCACAGGCCGTCAGGGCGGTCGTGGCCAGAGCGAGGGACGCGATGAGCAGGATGTTGCGCATGGCGGGGAGCTTATGGGGGGCGGTGTGAGCGGGGTGTAGCAGGCCAGGTGGGCTTCCGTGATCACGCCTCGTCGCGCGCCACGCCGCCCCACCGCCACCAGCCCTCTCGCCACCGCGAGCCGGGCCGCGTCATCGAAACGCACCGCGCCACCCGCCACCGAGCCCACTCGCCGAGCCAGGTCCGCCCTCCTGCCACCGAGCGCGGTCCGCCACCGCCCAACTGGGTCCGCCACCGCCCAACCGAGCCAGCCGCCAAGCCGGGCTCGCCACCACCGAGCGGTCCGCCGCCCAGCCGGGTCCACCTCCGCCCAACCGGGTCCACCTCCGCCCAACCGGGTCCACCTCCGCCGAACGCGCCCGCCACGCCCCCTTGCCGTGACCCCAACCCACCGGCCGACGCCCGGCCGTGCCGGTTGCTCCGCTCGGCCTCCCCTCACCCGCCACCACCGCCCCACAGGTGCGTTCGGGTGGGTGGGTCACCCTCATCCGACTCGGGGACGAAGCGTGGCGACGCCGTGTCACCGGTGTGCACGGATGCGGGCCGGCGTACCGCGTCAAGGGCGGTTATTCCGGTTGGAAATGTCGCACGAATAGCAGCTTCCTTATCTTTTGACCGACGCGTACAGTAACTCCGCGCACTTGATCGGACACTGAGAGCATTCGTCCGTTCGGGTAGCGGCCATTGAGGTGACCCAGGAGGTGGGACACGTGTCCGCGGAGGCCGGAGGCATCCGCAGCAACCTGATCCAGGAGTTGTTCTGGACTCGGACCGGGTTGCTCCTCCTCATACTCGTGGTGACGTCGGGGTCCACTTTGGCCATTTCCAGCCAAATGGATCCCGGTACGGCGCGGAACTTCTTGACGTCGGTCGGCACCGGAACGCTCATATCGGCGGTGGTGAGCTTCACGCAGACGTTGATCACTTCCCAGGCCGCGCAAAAGGCGCTGCTCACGCCGGTGGTCGAAGAGAGCCGCAAAGCGTTGAAAGAGCTCAGCGAGGAGTACCGGGCGCTCGACCGGGAGTTCTTCCCCAGTCACGTGTTCGAGCCGACGGCCAGACCGGACCCGGTGTTCAACCAGCTCATGATGCAGGACCTGGAGCGGACGCGGCTGTACTGCTTCCGCGGGTTCGCGGGCAGGTACGCGGCCGGGCGGGTGCTGCTCTCCCAGACGGAATGCGAGCTCAGGGCCGTGCTGGCCGACCCGCGCGACGCCAACGCGATCAGCGGGCGGGCCAGGTACCTGTTGCGGGGCGAAGGCGCCGACGGCGACTACGAGGAGATCCAGAAAAGGCTGAAGGAGCAGATCCGAATTGGACTCTTCGGGCTGTACGCGGCCAGGAGCAGGTGCACCAGAATCGACGTCACCATCGTTTCGGATCCGCCGCTCGACCGCCTCGAGTTGTTCGACGACAGCGCTTGGCTCACGTTGTACAGCAACACCGCGGGAGTGCTCAGGCCGTACCCGAGGACGCTGCGGTTCACCGAGAGCTCGTTCCTCTACGCGATGGAACGCGCGGAGTTCCTGCGGATCAGCGGCTCCAAGGCCGGGTACCACTTCGTCATCACACCGGCCACGTCGAGGAACGACTTCCTGGCGTTGTTCGAGAAGGTCACCGGAACACCACTCACCGACGACGGGTGCCGGGAGCTCGAAGAGAAGTTCCACGCATTCCGCCGCGAATTCTCCGCGTCCGCTCAGTTGAGGAGCTGATCGATCTTGCTAGCCGAGTTCACCGGGGTGTCCGCGCTCGACGAGCTCACCGCTCGGGTCAAGCGCGCCGACTTCCCCGTGGTCGACCACTGGGCCGAGGTCGGCGGGTGGTTCCGCGAGTGGGCGGCGCGGCCGGAGCTGCGCAAGGAGCTGCGCGCACATCTGGACGGGCTCACACCGCAGCAGGCCACGTGGGTGATCGCGCACTCGCGGGAGACGACGACCCACTTCGCGTGGTGCCTGAGAGACGAGCCGGGTGAGCAGTTCACGTTCTGGTTGCACGAGTACAAGCCGCTCGCGGACTGGCGCACGGGGTACGCGGACTCGGTGCACAACCACCGCTACCACTTCTGCACGACCATTCTGAGCGGCGCCTACCTGCACGAACGTTTCGACGCGCGGCTCGGTGTGGGCGGACGCACGATCATCAGCACCGAGCTGACCAAGCGCACTCAATGCGTCGCGGGCACCACGGGCACGCTGCTCGCGCACGAGTTCCACCGGATCCCACGCGCGGCCGACGGCACGATGACGTTCCTCGTCAAGTCGCGCGCCGTCACGCCGTGGAGCCTCAGCTACGACCCGGACACCGGTGTCAGCCATCGGCACGTGCCGGTCGAGGAACGTCTGGAGGATCTGACGAACAACCTCTGAGAGCCCCCGCGGCGCGCATACCATCAGCCCACCTGGTCAGGAGGGCTGATGATGCGTACGCGCACGACGATTCCCAGATCTGTCATAGCGGACGTGGAGCAACGGGTGCGGCGGCTGTGCGAGGACCTGGCGGCCAAGTTGCAGTTCCACGGCTGGCACCACGTGAGCTTCGTCCGGGACAAGGCCGTGCACTTCGCCGGCCGCAACGGCGCCGCGGCCGATGTCGTCGAGGTGGCCGCACTGGTGCACGACCTCAACTACATGGTCCGCCGCAACTCGCTGCCGACCGACGGCGAGGCGTTGCGGCGGAAAGTGCTGTTCGTCTCCGGTGTCTGCATCGGTGACATCGAGTGGGTCGAACGCATCGTCGTCGAGGCGGAGATGCGCACCCGTCACCGTGACATCTCTCTTGAGGCACAAGCGCTGTCGGACGCGGACACGCTGTTCAAGGCGCTGCCGGTGACACCGGTGGTCCTCGCGCACAAGTATCTGCAGGAGAACGGCATCACCCTGCGGGAGCTCGCGTACAAGATCGTGGGCGAGCAGGTGGGCAAGGCCGACGACGGCTACTACTTCTACGACGACGAAGCCGCCGCCACCTACACCAAGTGGGCCGAGGTGAACCTCTCGCTGTGGCGGTGCATCGTCGAGTCGCTCGACGACCCGTGCGTCGAGGACCTGCTCACCAAGGTCGTTTCCTGACCCCGCCCTACTGCCGCGTCTCGTGACGCAGCCGCAGATCAGCGGACGCGTTCAACGTGTAGGCGAGGCCCATCACGTTGCCCCGGCCGAGCATCTCCCACCGGGTCTGCCGCAGCGCCTCGCCCGCACCGAACCCGGCCGCGAGCCGGGCCAGCACCATGCCGGTCACCCACCCGGCCATGTCCTGCGGCACCGCCACCTCGGGGCTGACCACGCCGGCCGCGCCGTGCCGGATGAACGGCCGGACCAGCACGTCCACCGGAGAGGTGGCCATCACCAACGGCTTGCGCGTCGGCCAATGCGGCTGCGGCCAGACACCCTCGCGGCTCCACCGTTCGACCTCCTGCGCGTCGAGGAACCCCTCGCGGAAGTGCAGGTGCACGACGTCCACCGCCTCATCGGCCAACGCCCGCCCCAGCTCCGACGGGCTGACGTAGGCCGACGACACGGCCTCCGGCGGGACCATCGACATCAGCTCGGCGGCGTGCCGTTCGGTCAACGCCCGGTCCATCCCCGGATCGACCGCCATCAACACCTCGAACGGCCGCGGGTGCTCCGACACCTGCCGCACGAGCAGCCCGACCGGCTGTTCCACCACAGTGGACAGACCCCAGAAACCGAAGGGGCACAACACGTTTCCACTGTGGTCGGACACCGGGCAGTGCGCGGGCACCTCACCGCCGGGCCCGAACGGCCCGAACTGCCCCACCGACGCGCACAGCCGGTACGGCGCGTCGGCGAACGGCAGGTCGTAGACCAACGACCACGGCACGGGGTCGAAGTCCTCCCCCGCCACCAGCAGCTCCGCCGGACGCCCGCTCGACCGCGCCGAGCGGCGGACCGCCTCGGGCAGCGCCCGGTCGGTGAACAGCCGCGAGTACAGCGCCGCACCCTCGCGGGCCAACGCGGCCAGGTCCGCGCAGTACGCCGGGAAGTCCTTGCCGTACCAGGGGTCGAGCCCGGACACGTGCAGCACCGACCGCCGGTAGCCCGAGTCCAGGTTGATCCACGACGGCTTTGTCCCGCCGACGGCCACCAACGCGCGCGGACCGAGCACCAGCACCGAGGCCGCCCGCGTCGCGAGCGGCCCGATGTCGGCGAACGTCCGCGACAGCCGGAACCCCGGGTCCGTCGACTGCTCACCGGACCCGCCGGGAGGCACCCGCGCTCCGACCGGCATCAGCACGGTCTGGGCGTGCAGCGGCACCACACCCGCGTAGACCACCAGGGACCCGGCCCAGCGGCACGCGGCGTACGGCGTGGTCACCGGGAAGCTCACCCACGGGCTCGCCCCGTCGGCCGGCAGCACGAACGACTCGGTCTGCACCTCGCGCCCGGACATGCCGAGCACCGCCCGCAGCTCCAGGTCACCCGGCAACCGCGCGGCGTGCGCCCCGACGTGCACCCACACCTCGTAGTCGGCACCCGGCCGCAGCGCCCCCGCGACGCCCTCGGTCGCACCGGCAGCGCCACCACCACGGTGACGCGCGGTCGGCGGGCACGGCCGGCTGCGGCAGCGCGACGAACCCGACCGTCCCCCGCCGTTCCAGCTCGCGGAACTGCCAGAGGACGTCCTCGACCCGCACCTCACCCGCCCGCACCGGCGCGGCCAGCACCACGTGCGGCGTGCTCCACCCCATGACCACCGTCGCCGGGTCCACCCCGCTCACCCACGTGTGCACGGCGGTGAACAGCACGACCGGCCGCCCAAGCCCGCGCAACGCGCGCACGACCGGCGCCGAGTCCCACGTCCGCGTGTCGTGCAACGCCACCACGTCACCGGGCACGTCCGAGATCGACGGCAGGTCCTCGGCCGAGGCGAAGTGCCGGAGATCCAGCACCGCGAACCTCAGCGTCCGCAGCCGGGTCCGCACGGCGGCCGAGGCGGCCTGTCCGACGGCCAGCCCCTGGCTGACCTGCGCCCACCCGCCCGGATCGGTCACGACGAACAGCGACACCCGGCCGGTGAGCGCGGCGACGTGCTCCAGCGGCGTGCCTTCGCCGCCGGAGACGGTGAACTCAACGGGCGCCACAGCCGTACGCCTGGAGGTGCAGCTAGAACGGCCAGCCCAGCACCGGCAACCCGACCACGGCGTCCACGGCGAGACCGCAGAACACCAGCATCAGGTAGAGGTTCGACATGTGGAAGAACTTCATGGTGTTCGTGGAGCCGCCGCGACGCACGACGTTGTGCAGCTTGTGGGCGAAGACGGCGAACCACACGCCGGACAGCGCCGCCACGGCCACGTAGATCCACGAGGTGACCGGGGCCAGGGCCAGCGTGCAGACGACGGTGATCCAGCTGTAGATGACGATCTGCCGCGTCACCTGCGCGGCTGTGGCCACCACCGGCAGCATCGGCACGCCTGCGCGGGCGTAGTCGTCCTTGAACTTCATCGCGAGGGCCCAGGTGTGCGGCGGCGTCCAGAAGAAGATGACGCCGAACATGACCAGTGCCGGCCACTCGACCGTGCCCGTCACCGCGCTCCAGCCGATGATCACCGGCATGCAGCCCGCCATGCCGCCCCAGATGATGTTCTGGGAGGTGCGGCGCTTGAGCACGAGGGTGTAGACGAAGATGTAGAACAGGATCGTCGCCACCGCGAACACGGCCGACATGAGGTTGACGAAGATCCACAGGAACGCGAACGAGACGATTCCGAGCACGATGCCGAAGATCAGGGCGTTGCGCGGCGGGATGGCGTTGTGCGCGAGCGGGCGGGCCGCCGTCCGCTTCATGACCGAGTCGATGTCGGCGTCGACGTAGCAGTTGAGGGCGTTCGCCGACCCCGCGGCGAGAGTGCCGCCGGTGAGGGTGCAGGCGATCAGCCACAGCGGGGGCAGGCCGTGCTGGGCCAGCAGCATCGCGGGGATCGTGGTGATCAGCAGGAGCTCGATGACACGCGGCTTCGTGAGCGCCACATAGGCGCCGACAACCTGGCGAGGCGACCGGTTCGGGGCCTCGAGGACGGCACTCATCGCGTGAACGCTCCTCATGTCGCGAGTGGTGGGAAATCCAGCGACTGATGGTAACCGCGCACAGAATTCACAGCCCGTTTGGGTGCTGGTGTGCCTGGGCACACACCCAGCTGGGACCTTTCAGAGCAACATCGGCAACTGTCAGGACTAGGCTGGCCGCAGGACGAGGAACGCACGCGGGTCAGGCCTTTCGGGATCGATCCACCAAGATCGTCTGCGGACAGGTCGGGACCCGCCCAACCGACAGAGTGGAGCTGTAAGTCCGTGAGCGTCACCGACGACATCACCCGGCTCACCAAGGCCGATCTGCCTGATGACTGGACGGAGCTCGACAAGCGCGCCGTCGACACCGCTCGGGTGCTCGCGGCGGACGCCGTGCAGAACGTCGGCAACGGTCATCCCGGCACCGCGATGAGCCTCGCGCCCCTCGCGTACACGCTGTTCCAGCGGGTGCTGCGGCACGACCCCGCCGACCCGGACTGGATCGGCCGCGACCGGTTCGTGCTGTCCGCGGGCCACTCCAGCCTGACGCTGTACGTCCAGCTCTTCCTGTCGGGCTACGGCCTGGAGCTCGACGACCTCAAGCACCTGCGCAAGTGGGGCTCGAAGACGCCGGGCCACCCCGAGCACGGCCACACCCGCGGCGTCGAGATCACCACCGGCCCGCTGGGCTCCGGTCTGGCCGCCGCCGTCGGCATGGCCATGGCCGCCCGCCGCGAGCGCGGCCTGTTCGACCCGTCGGCCGCGCCGGGCCAGAGCCCGTTCGACCACCACGTCTACGTGATCGCCTCCGACGGTGACATCGAGGAGGGCGTCACCTCCGAGGCCTCGTCGCTCGCGGGCACGCAGCAGCTGGGCAACCTGGTCGTCTTCTACGACGACAACAAGATCTCCATCGAGGACGACACCACGATCGCGCTGTCCGAGGACACCGCGGGCCGCTACGAGGCCTACGGCTGGCACGTCCAGGTCGTCGAGTCCGGCGAGAACGTGAAGGGCATCCTCGAGGCCGTCGAGAAGGCCAAGGCCGTCACCGACAAGCCGTCGTTCATCCTGCTGCGCACGATCATCGGCTTCCCGGCGCCGACCAAGCAGAACACCGGTGCCGCGCACGGTGCCGCGCTGGGCGTCGACGAGGTCAAGGCCACCAAGGAGATCCTCGGCTTCGACCCCGAGCAGACCTTCGAGGTCGCCGACGAGGTGCTCGCGCACGCCCGTGAGGTCGTCAAGCGCGGTGAGCACGCCAAGGCCGAGTGGCAGAAGTCGTTCGACGCGTGGGCCTCGGCCAACGCCGAGAACAAGGCCCTGCTGGACCGCCTGGTCGCCCGTGAGCTCCCCGAGGGCTGGGACGCCGGTCTGCCCGTGTACGAGGTGGGCGGCAAGGAGATCCCGACCCGCAAGGCCTCCGGTGAGGTCATCAACGCGCTCGCCGAGCAGCTCCCGGAGCTGTGGGGCGGTTCGGCCGACCTGGCCGAGTCGAACCTGACCACGATCAAGGGCGCGAAGTCCTTCGGTCCGGCGGAGATCTCCACCGGCATGTGGAGCGCCGACCCGTACGGCCGCGTGCTGCACTTCGGTGTCCGCGAGAACGCGATGGGCATGATCCTCAACGGCATCGCGCTGCACGGCCCGACCCGTCCGTTCGGCGGCACGTTCCTCGTGTTCTCCGACTACATGCGCCCCGCCGTGCGCCTGGCCGCGATCATGAAGGCCGCCGTCACGTACGTGTGGACGCACGACTCCATCGGCCTGGGCGAGGACGGCCCGACGCACCAGCCGATCGAGCACCTCGCCGCCCTGCGCGCGATCCCGGACTTCGCGGTCGTCCGCCCCGGTGACGCGAACGAGACCGCCTTCGCGTGGAAGGCCGTCATCGAGCAGCTCGGCCCGGTCGGTCTCGCGCTGAGCCGGCAGAACCTCCCGATCCTGGAGGGCACCTCCGCGGAGGGCGTGAAGCGCGGCGGTTACGTGCTCTTCGGTGACGAGAACCCGGAGATCGTGATCATCGGCACTGGCTCTGAGCTGCAGGTCGCCGCCGAGGCGGGGAAGGTTCTGCAGGGCGAGGGCGTTGCAGTGCGTGTGGTGTCCATGCCGTCCATCGACTGGTTCGAGAAGCAGGACGCCGAGTACCGCGAGTCCGTCCTCCCGGCGTCGGTGAAGGCGCGCGTCGCCGTCGAGGCGGGCATCGCGCAGCCGTGGTACCGCTACGTCGGCGACGCCGGCGAGATCGTCTCGATCGAGCACTTCGGTGCCTCGGCCGACTACCAGGTCCTGTTCAAGGAGTTCGGCTTCACGACGGAAGACGTCGTCGCCGCCGCCCGCCGTTCCCTTGACAACGTGAGGGGTAACAAGTGAGCAAGCCGAATCTGGAAGCCCTGTCCGGCGCCGGAGTCTCGATCTGGCTCGACGACCTGTCCCGTGAACGGCTCACCAGCGGCAACCTGGACGAGCTGATCCGCGACTGGAACGTCGTCGGTGTCACCACGAACCCGACGATCTTCGCGGGCGCCCTGTCGAAGGGCGAGTCCTACGACGAGCAGGTCCGCGAGCTCGCGAACCGGGGCGCCGACACCGAGGCGACCATCCGCGAGGTCACGACGACCGACGTGCGCAACGCGTGCGACAAGTTCCGCGACGTCTACACCAGCACGAACGGTGTGGACGGCCGCGTGTCGATCGAGGTCGACCCGCGACTGGCGTTCGACACGGACAAGACCGTGGCCGAGGCGCAGGACCTGTGGAAGACCGTCGACCGGCCGAACCTGCTGGTGAAGATTCCGGCCACCGAGGCGGGCATCCCGGCGATCACGAAGGTGATCGCCGAGGGCATCTCCGTCAACGTGACGCTGATCTTCTCGGTCGAGCGCTACGAGAAGGTCATGGAGGCCTACGTCGCCGGCTTGGAGCAGGCCAAGGCGAACGGCCACGACCTGCGCTCGATCCACTCGGTCGCGTCGTTCTTCGTGTCCCGCGTGGACACCGAGATCGACAAGCGCCTGAAGGCGATCGGCACGGACGAGGCCACCGCGCTGCTGGGCAAGGCGGCGCTCGCCAACGCGTGGATCGCCTACGACGCGTTCGAGAAGACTTTCCAGGGTGAGCGCTGGGAAGCTCTCAAGGCCGGCGGCGCCAACGCGCAGCGCCCGCTGTGGGCGTCGACCGGTGTGAAGGACCCGAGCTACTCGCCGACGCTCTACGTCGACCAGCTCGTCGTCGCCGACGTCGTGAACACGATGCCGGAGAAGACGCTGCAGGCCGTCGCGGACAGCGGCAAGATCACCGGTGACACGGTCACCGGGCGCGCTGCGCAGGGCCAGGAGGTCTTCGACCAGCTCGCCGCCGTGGGAGTCGACCTCCAGGACGTGTTCGTCGCGCTGGAGACCGAGGGCGTCGAGAAGTTCGAGAAGTCCTGGGAAGAGTTGCTCGAGACGGTGACGAACCAACTGGCTCAACTGAAGGGCTGATCACGAAGTGACCTCCGTCGAAATCGTGAGGTCACCGAACGCCGACCAGGTCAGCACGATCGCTGCTGACCTGGTCGCGGATTCGGTGCCGAGCAAGCTGACCGCGCAGGACCCGACCCTGTGGGGGCCGGAAGCCGAGTCCGAGGCGAGCATTCGCCTCTCGTGGACGACGTTGCACGAGACGTCCCGTGCACTGCTCCCCGAGCTCAAGACGCTGCGCGAACAACTGCACGCCGAGGGCGTCGACCGCGTCGTGCTCGCCGGAATGGGGGGCTCGTCGCTGGCCCCCGAGGTGATCACGCGGACCGCGGGCGTCCCGCTGGTCGTGCTGGACACCACCGATCCCGCCCAGGTCGCCGACGCGCTCGCCGGTGACCTCGAGCGCACGGTGATCGTGGTGTCGTCCAAGTCCGGTGGCACGGTCGAGACCGACAGCCACCGGCGCATCTTCGAGAAGGCTTTCGCCGACGCGGGCATCGACGCCCCGTCGCGCATCGTGGTGGTCACCGACCCCGGCTCGCCGCTGCAGCAGGCGTCCGAGGAAGCGGGCTACCGCAAGGTGTTCCTGGCCGACCCGAACGTCGGTGGCCGGTACTCGGCGCTGACCGCGTTCGGCCTGGTGCCGTCCTACCTCGCGGGCGCCGACGTCGAAACGCTGCTCGACGACGCGGCCGCCGAGGCCAAGGTGCTGGCCGAGGACTCCGCCGAGAACCCCGCGGTGCAGCTCGCGGCGATCTTCGGTGCCGCGCACGCCCACGGCGCGGAGAAGATCGTGTTCGCGGACACCGGCTCCGGCATCGTCGGCTTCGGCGACTGGGCCGAGCAGCTGATCGCCGAGTCGACCGGCAAGAACGGCACCGGCCTGCTGCCGGTCGTCGTCGAGGGCCCCGGCGCGCCCGGTTTCGTGGACGCCCGCACGGACGCCACGACCGTCGCGATCGGACCGGCCACCGGGTCGGCGCACGTCGCGGTCGAGGGACCGCTCGGCGCGCAGTTCCTGTTGTGGGAGTACGCGACCGCGCTCGTCGGCCGGGTGCTGGGCATCAACCGTTCGACCAGCCCGACGTCGAGGCGGCGAAGAAGGCCTCGCGGGCCCTGCTGGACGCGCCGGCCGCCTCGGCGACCACGCCCTCCTTCGTGGACGGGCCGGTCGAGGGCCACGGCACCGACTGGGCACCGCGCAAGGTCGACACCGTCGCCGAGGCGCTCGCGGCGCTGGTCGAGGTCGCGCCCGAGCACGGCTACATCTCGGTTCAGGCGTACCTGGACAGGATCGACGACGCGTCGTTCGAGCTGCTCCGTGCGGAGATCGCGAAGAGGACGCACCTGCAGACCACGTTCGGCTGGGGTCCGCGCTTCCTGCACTCGACCGGCCAGTACCACAAGGGCGGTCATCAGAACGGCGTGTTCATCCAGATCACCGGCGAGTCCGGCGACGACCTGGAGGTGCCCGGCCGTCCCTACACGCTGGCGCAGCTGCAGCTCGCGCAGGCGCTCGGCGACGGTCAGGTGCTGGTCGAACACGGTCGCCCGGTGCTGCGGTTGCACCTGCAGGACCGCATCGCCGGCTTGGCCCAGCTCGTCGAGGCAGTCCAGGAGGACGGCTCGTGACCACATCCGCCAAGTGGCGCAACCCGCTGCGGGACGCGCGCGACAAGCGCATGCCCCGCATCGCGGGACCGAGCGCGCTGGTCATCTTCGGTGTGACCGGTGACCTGTCGCGCAAGAAGCTCATGCCCGCGATCTACGACCTCGCGAACCGAGGTCTGCTGCCGCCGGGCTTCGGTCTCGTCGGCTTCGCCCGCCGCGACTGGGCCGACCAGGACTTCATGAAGGTCGTGCACGACGCGGTGAAGGAGCACGCGCGCACGCCGTTCAACGAGGCCGTGTGGCAGCAGCTCGCCGAGGGCATCCGGTTCGTGCAGGGCACGTTCGACGACGACACGGCGTTCGACAACCTCGCCTCCTGCCTGGCGGCGCTCGACACCGAGCGCGGCACGGGCGGCAACCACGCGTTCTACCTGTCGATCCCGCCGGGCGCGTTCCCGACGGTGGTCAACCAGCTCAAGCGCGCGGGCCTGGCCCAGGCGCAGGGCGACCAGTGGCGCCGGGTCGTCATCGAGAAGCCGTTCGGCCACGACCTGAAGTCGGCCAAGGAGCTGAACAAGACGGTCAACGACGTCTTCCCCGAGGAGTCGGTGTTCCGCATCGACCACTACCTCGGCAAGGAGACGGTCCAGAACATCCTGGCGCTGCGGTTCGCGAACCAGCTGTACGAACCCATCTGGAACTCGAACTACGTCGACCACGTGCAGATCACCATGGCCGAGGACATCGGTCTCGGCGGCCGCGCGGGGTACTACGACGGCATCGGCGCCACGCGTGACGTCATCCAGAACCACCTGCTGCAGCTGCTCGCGCTGATCGCGATGGAGGAGCCGGTGTCGTTCAAGCCGGCCGACCTGCGCGCGGAGAAGGTGAAGATCCTCTCGGCGACGCGTCCGGCCGAGCCGTTCGAGGAGACCACCTCGCGCGGCCAGTACACCGGTGGCTGGCAGGGCGGGCAGAAGGTGCCCGGCCTGCTGGAGGAGGGCGGCTTCTCGCCCGAGTCGAAGACCGAGACGTTCGGTGCGATCACCTGCGAGGTCAACACCCGCCGGTGGGCCGGGGTGCCGTTCTACCTGCGCACCGGCAAGCGCCTGGGCCGCCGCGTCACCGAGGTGGCCGTGGTGTTCAAGCGGGCGCCGCACCTGCCGTTCGACGACACCGCGACCGAGGAGCTCGGCCAGAACGCGCTCGTCGTGCGCGTGCAGCCGGACGAGGGCGTGACCATCCGGTTCGGCTCGAAGGTGCCGGGCAACACGATGGAGGTCCGCGACGTCACGATGGACTTCGGCTACGGCCACTCGTTCACCGAGTCGTCGCCGGAGGCCTACGAGCGGCTGCTGCTCGACGTGCTGCTCGGTGAGCCGTCGCTCTTCCCGAAGAACGACGAGGTCGAGCTCTCCTGGGAGATCCTCGACCCGATCCTCGAGTTCTGGGCCAGCAAGGACGAGCCCGCGCTCGAGAAGTACAAGGCCGGTACGTGGGGGCCGCCGTCGGCGGACGCGATGACGGCTCGGACCGGAAGGCACTGGAGGCGTCCGTGATCATCGACCTGCCCTCGACCACCACCTCCCAGATCAACTCGCGGCTCGTCCGGCTGCGCGACGAGGGCGGTGCGACGACCCTGGGTCGCGTGCTGACCCTCGTGATCGTGACCGAGGACGGCCAGCGCACCGACGCCGCGATCGACGCGGCCAACGACGCCTCCCGCGAGCACCCGTGCCGCGTGATCGTCGTGGCCCGCGGTGCCCGGCAGGCGGCCCCTCGCCTGGACGCGCAGATCCGCGTCGGCGGTGACGCGGGTGCGTCCGAGGTCGTCGTCCTCCGGCTGTACGGCGAACTGGCCAAGGAAGGCGCCTCGTGCGTCATGCCGCTGCTGCTGCCGGACACCCCGGTCGTGGCGTGGTGGCCGTTCGACGCGCCGGTGTCGCCGTCGAAGGACCCGATCGGCCAGCTCGCCCAGCGCCGCATCACCGACGCGGCCGCGGAGAAGAACCCGATCAAGGCCCTGGAGACCCGGCGGGCGCACTACGCGCCGGGTGACACGGACCTGGCCTGGACGCGCCTGACGTTGTGGCGCGCCATGCTCGCGTCCTCGCTGGACCTGCCGCCGTACGAGAAGGTCGTCGACGCCGAGGTGACCGGTGAGGCCGACTCGCCGTCCACCGACCTGCTGGCCGCGTGGCTGACCGACCGGCTGAAGGTGAACGCCAAGCGCTTCAAGGCGACCTCGGGCGAGGGCATTGTCCAGGTCACCCTGAACCGCCCGTCCGGTCACGTCGACCTGCACCGCCCCGACGGCAAGGTCGGCACGCTGACCCAGCCGGGCCAGCCGTCGCGGCGGGTGGCGCTGCAGCGCCGTTCGGTGCGCGACTGCCTCGCCGAGGAGCTCCGCAGGCTCGACCCCGACGAGGTCTACGCGGCGGCGCTGAAGTCGCTGTCGAAGGTCTCGAAGGGCCGCACGGCCGCGCCGAAGTCCGAGGCGGCCACGGCTGCGGCCGCCGGTGAGCCGGAGGCGGCGGCCGGCACCGCGGCGCCGAACGGCAAGCCGGCGCGGCGAAGAAGTCCAAGGCGAAGGCGAGCTCGTGAGCAACCCTCAGGTGGTGGTCCACCGCGACGGCGACCTGCTGGCGCCGCCGCGGCGGCCCGCCTGGTGACCCGCATGGTCGACGCCCAGGCCGCCCGCGGCTCGGCGTCGGTCGTGCTCACCGGCGGCCGCACCGGCACCGCGGTCCTGAAGCACCTGAACCGGGGCGGCGCCCGTGACGCCGTGGACTGGTCCCGGGTGGACCTGTTCTGGGGCGACGAGCGCTTCCTGCCCTCCGGCCACCCGGACCGCAACGAGACGCAGGCCCGCGCGGCGCTGCTGGACCACGTCCCGCTCGACCCGTCTCGCGTGCACGTCATGGAACCCTCGGACGGCAAGTTCGGCGACGACCCGGAAGCCGCCGCCGAGGCCTACGCGTCGTTGCTGGCGTCTCTGGCCCGCCCGGAGGACGACGGCGACGTGCCGTCGTTCGACGTCTGCATGCTGGGCGTCGGCGAGGAGGGCCACGTGGCCTCGATCTTCCCCGCTTCTCCTGCCGTGTACGAGAAGGAGCGGTCGGTCGTGGCCGTCCGCAACTGCCCCAAACCGCCCCCGACCCGCGTCTCGCTGACGCTGGGCGCGGTGCGCAACTCGCAGGAGGTCTGGCTGATGACCACCGGCGAGGCCAAGGCGGCGGCCGTGGCGATGGGCCTGACGGGCGCGGGCGAGGTGCAGCTCCCGGCGGCCGGTGCCACCGGACGCCGGCGCACGTTGTGGTTGCTCGACACGGCGGCGGCCTCGAAGGTCCCCGCCCTGTTCCAGCCACCACTGGCATGACGAGGCCCCCGGTTCACGCCGGGGGCCTTTTTCATTCAGGCGAGCTGTCGAACGCGGGCAGTCGCAGCGCCGGCCCGTTTCGCGCGGTGCGCCGACCAGCCCCTCGGCGTTCCGCGACCGGGGTGAGGTGCCGGCGTGGCGGGAGACGGGTTCGTCGGAGCACACGGGGCCAACCGGCACAACAACGTGTTCCTGCGCCTGGACGCGGTGGGTCTGCCCAAGACCGCCCACGTCCTGCCCGGTCCGGTAGGTTCACACGGAGCCTTCCGCTGGGGGACAACATGATCGTCGTTCGTGAGGTGCACCTGTCCGACGCGGACGCGATCTGCGCGATCAACCGCGACGCGCTGGGCTACGACTTCTCCCCCGAGGACACGCGCGCCCAGCTGGAGCGCATCATCAAGGCGCCGCACATCGCGCTGTTCGTGGCCGCCGAGGGTGCGGACGTGCTGGGGTACATCCAGCTCTGCGACTACGAGAACACCTACCACCGGCCGTTGAAGAACCTCGTCACGCTGGCGACCTCCCCCGCGCACCGGCGGCGTGGGGTGGCGCGGCGGCTGCTGGAGGTCGGCGAGTCGTGGGCGCGGGCGGACGGAGCGGCCGGGGTGCGGCTGGTGACCGGGCACAACCGGGTGGACGCGCGGGAGTTCTACGCGGCGCACGGGTACGAGGTGCGCAAGGAGCAGACGAACCTGATCAAGTGGTGGGACCGAGCAGGGTCCGCATCGCGCTGACCGGCAGCGCGGGGTTGGCGGCGGCGTCCTCGGCTGTCGTGGGGTCGTCGAGCAGGCCGAGGAGCACGTCCGCGGGCAGGGACGGGTGGCGGGCGGCTGCTGCGCGGCCCCGGTCGTCGTGCAGGCAGAGCAGCAGCGTCTCGGTTGACGTGTTCGGGTGGGCGGCGACCTCGCGGAACGTCTTGTGGCCTGCCGGGGCGTTCGTCGCCAGGTGGTGCAGCAGGTCTGGTGGGCAGTTCGGGTTCAACGCGGCTCGGGGGAACACCGGGGTGCCGTGGCGGTGCACGACCTCCCGGAGTTGAGACACCGCCAGAGCGGGCGCGACCCCCTTGGCCACGGCCAGGTCGGTGTCGGTGGCAAGCAGGTCCAGGACGTCGGGCGGCAGGTCTCCGCGCTGGGCCACCAGGGCGCGCACCTGCGGCACGTCGGACGCCGCGAGCAGGCGGAGCTCGTCCGGGGTGGCGGTGGCGACGCGCGGCACCAGGGTGGGGCCGATGCGCGTGGTGGGGGCGATGTCGGCCAACAGGTCGAGGGGGATCTTCGGGTTGTGGGCGAGGTTGCGCCGGGTCTCCTGGCACGCGGTGGCGAGCGAGCGCAGCACGGGTTCAGGCGTCACCGGGTTGGCGGCGAGCTCCCAGCGGACGCCGGGAAGCGGGTCCTCGGCGAGGCGTTCGCAGGCCTCGGGCGGGAGGTCGCGGCGGGCGGCGAGGGCCAGGCGCGCCAGCGGGTTCTCGTGGGTGGCGAGGTGGAACAGCTCCACGGGCGAGAGGTCAGGGCGTTCGGCCGGCAGCACGTCCGGGTCGGGGATCGGGTCGTCGCTCACGAGGGTCATGTGGCACCGGACGCGTTGCGCCGCGGAGAGGTCGGTGCGGCGGGACAGGTGCCACTTCAGGTCCTGGTCGGCCAGAGCGACCAGCCGGGCGAGCAGGTCCGGTGGCAGCGACGGGTTCTCCGCCAGGCCGTGCAGTGCGTTCACGGTTGCAGTCTTGCTCTCACGGCGGCCGGAAGCGCGGGATTTCCGGCCAGGGCGGCGCGCACGACCTGGTTCTCGTCCCTGGCGAGCTGTTCGTACAACGCGGGCGGCAGGTCGGTCCGCAGCGCCGTGACCCGCCGGACCGCGAACGACTCGTGTGCCGCCAACGTGACAAGCACTTCCACGGGTGTGGCGGGGTTCTCGGCCAGCGCGAACGACACGAAGTCCTCCGAGCTGAGGCGAGCGAGTAGTGCGGGAGGCGTGGAAGCGTTGCGCGCCAACGCTCTGCGCACCCGGCGGTCCGGATGCCGGCTCAGCGTCTCGGCGAGCTCGGCCGGCAGCGTCCGGTACTGGGCGACCAGGGCGACGGCGTCCGAGTCGACCAGCAGGTCCACCACGTCGGCGGGAAGCTCCGGGACGTGCACCAGAGTCCACCGCAGGCTTGTGTTCGCCGCAATGGTCCGGATTCCGGCCTCGTCCACGAGACCGGACCGCAGCGCCAGGCTGATGACCTTCACGTCGCCGGTGGCGAGCACTGCGCTCATCTGGTCGGCGGACAGGTCGCCGCCCTCCGCGAGCAACGTCCTGAGTTCCTCTGCGTTCATCCGGACCGGTCCCCCTGCTGACGAGCCGGGCATTCCCCTCGGCACCGCGTATCATCTCGAATCGCGTTGAGGCAGCGGGGGTTTTGTGGCGAACGGCAGTGCGAAGCGACGGCCCACCATCGGGATGATCACCGCGGGCCCGTTGATCGAGCTCGCTGGCGAGCAGTGGCGTGGGGTCAGCGACGGCGCGCAGCGGCTCGGGTGCGACCTGGTGTGCTTCGTGGGCAGCGAGCTGAACCACCCGGACCCGCACAAACGCCGTGCCAACGCCGTGTTCGACCTCATCTCGCCGGACCGGATCGACGCGCTGGTCGTGTGGACGACGCGCATGGGGCAGCTCATCGGGCCCGAAGGCATGCAGGAGTTCGTGAAGCGGTACGCGCCCATGCCGATCGTGAGTGTGGAGACCACCCTCGGGCCGTGGCCGTCGATCCTGATGGACAACCGCAAGGGCATGAAGCAGGCGGTCGACCACCTCATCGAGGTGCACGGCCGGAGGCGCATCGCGTTCGTGCGCGGGCCGCTGTCGCACATCGGGGCGAACGAGCGGTTCCAGGGGTACGCGGACTCGTTGCGCGCCCACGGGATTCCGCTCGACCCCAGGCTGGTGACGCGGCCGGGCTCGTTCATCTGGGAACCGGGCACCGCCGCGGACGCGGTGCGCAGGATGCTCGCCGAGGTGCAGTTGCCGCCGGACGCCATCGCCGCCGCCAACGACGACTACGCGATCGGTGTCGTGTCCGCGCTGGAGGAGCTGGGTTTCCGCACGCCGGAGGACATCGCGGTCGTCGGGTACGACAACCACACCAACGTGCGCACGCACGACCTCGGCTACACCACCACCTCCGGTGCCGGCCACCAGGTCAGGGTGCACCGCAAGGTGAACATCGACGCGGCGATGCCCGCGTTCACCACCGTCCGCGCGCCGTTCCACGACATGGGCATCAGGGCGGCGGAACTGGCACTGGCCCTGGTCCTCAAGCGGCCGGTGCCGCAGGTGCAGACGCTGCGGACCGAGCTGGTCGTGCGCAGGTCGTGCGGCTGCCTGCCGACGGGGCTGGGCGGGCACGCGCCCGCGCACGGCCGGCTGAACATCTCCGAGTCGGCGACCGCGCACACCGTGGCCGACCACCTGCGGTCCTCGCTCGGCCCGTCGTCGGGGGCGTTGCCGGACGGCTGGGCCGAGCAGCTCGTCGTCGAGCTGATGGCGGCCGGGCGTGGTGAGGTCCAAGGCGCCGGGTTCCTCGAGATGCTCGCCGAGTACATCAGGGCGAGCGCGCGCGCCGGGTGTGCGCCGGAGAGCTGGTGGGCGCCGCTGTTCGACCTGTACCGGTTCGTCACCGCACGGGTCAGCGACGCCACGTTGATCCAGGAACTGTGGTTGCGCGTGCAGTTGCTGGTGGGCGATGCGTTCCGCACGGACGCGAAGTTCGCCTATCTCTCTCACGAGCGCCACGACCAGACGGTGCGCGAAGCCGGGCAACGGCTCGTCGCGTCGAGGGACGTCACGGAGCTGACGGACGCGTTGGTCGAGGAGCTTCCTCGGCTCGGCATACCCGCGTGTCACGTCATGTCGTACGAAGCGCCCGGTATCGCCCGTGTGCTCGTGCGGTACGAAGAGGGCAAGCTGCGCACCGACTTCCCGGAGACGCCGTTCCCCGCCCTCACCCTGACGCCGTACCGGTTCCGCCGCGATGTGCCGTTCAGCGCGCTGGTCGCCCCGCTGCACACCGACGACGAGCAGCTCGGGTACGTGATCTTCGAGGAGGGCCCCGAGCAGGGCTGGATGTACGAGGCCGTGCAGCAGCAGCTCAGCAGCGCGTTGCGCGGGATCCGGCTGATGCAGGAGCTGAAGGACGCGCGCGCCCGGCTCGAGGAACGCGTCGGCGAGACCGAGGCCCAGCTGCGGCACGCGCAGAAGATGGAGGCCATCGGCCGGCTGACCGGTGGCATCGCGCACGACTTCAACAACATCCTGACCGTGGTGAACGGCAACAGCGAGATGCTGCTGCGGCGCACCCTCCCCGACGACCCGCGCCGCACCGCGATCGAGGACATCCTCCACGCCGGCGAACGGGCGGCGAACCTGACCAGGCAGCTGCTCGCGTTCACCCGCCAGCAGGTGCTGCACCCCGAGTCGCTCGACCTCGGGGAGAACCTCGCCAAGATCGGCTCGATGCTGCGCACGCTCGTCGGCGACCACATCGAGCTGACGTTCGACCTGCCGGACGGCGTGTCGCGGGTGTGGGCGGACGCGGGCCAGATCCAGCAGATCCTGTTCAACCTCGCGGTGAACTCACGCGACGCGATGCCCCAGGGCGGCACCCTGTCCGTGGAGATCGCCGACGCGACCCTCGGTCCCGGCGACACCGGCCGGATCGTCGGCGTGCGGCCGGGCGAGTACGTCGTGATGCGCGTGCGCGACACGGGTGTGGGCATGGACGCGGCGGTGCTGGCGCAGGTGTTCGAGCCGTACTTCACGACGAAACCGGTCGGCAAGGGCACCGGGCTCGGCCTGTCCACGGTGTTCGGCATCGTGCAGCAGAGCGGTGGCCAGATCGAGGTCCTGAGCGCACCCGGCCAGGGCACGACCGTCGAGGTCTACCTGCCGGTGCCACACGAGAGAGAGGGCACGGCGACGGCGCCGTACGCGCGTCGCGTCACCACGCAGCTGGGTGCGGGCACCGTCCTGCTGGTGGAGGACGACTCCCAGGTGCGGGTCATGACCCGGCGGTCGCTGGAGACCGCCGGGTACGCGGTGATCGAGGCGGGCGACGGCCAGGAGGCGCTGCAGCTCGCGACCGAGCACCGCAGCGCCATCGACCTCGTGCTCACCGACGTCGTCATGCCGAAGATGGGCGGGCCTGAGCTGGTGGCATTGCTGCGGTCCACCGGCGTGGCACCCGCGGTCATCTACATGTCCGGCTACACGGTGGACGAGCCGATGACGTCCGAGGTGCTGATCAGCAAGCCGTACGTGGAGTCGGAGCTGCTGGAGAAGGTGCGCGAGGTCCTGGGTCAGGACGCCTGAGCGCGCCTGGCGACGGCGAGCCGCACGGTCTCGTCGAGCGCCTCGATCCGGAACGGTTTCTGCAGGTAGCCCGCCACGTCGTGACCGGCGAACCGGCGTTCCAGCACGGTGCGGTCGTGGCCGCTGGTCAGCACGACGGGCACGGACAGCCCTTCGCGTTCGACCTCGGTCAGCACCTCGCCGCCGGACAGGCCCGGCATGCTGTGGTCCAGCAGCATCGCGCTGATCTCCGCACGGCGCTCGCGCAGGATCGCGATCGCCTCGGTGCCGTCCACCGCCTGCACGACGGTGTAGCCCAGCTCCTCGAGCAGGCTGACGGTGTACCTCCGCACGGGGTCCTCGTCCTCGACCACGAGCACCAGACCGGCTTGCTGCATGCGCGTCAGTATGCCGGAAACCATTCGTCCCTTCGGCACCAGGTGCGTGAATATTGTCGATAATGATTCACCGGCTGCTCCATCAGTGTGACCAGGACCATTTGGACTACATCGTCGTATGTGTTGTTGCGCTAGCCTCCGTGCACCGCTGCCGCGCCACGCCGGGAAAGAGGCACCGAGAAAGGCGAACTTCATGCGCAAAGCGACGGCAGCGGCCGGTCTGGCCGTGCTGTTCACATTGTCTTCCACACCCGCGAACGCCGATGTCATTCCTTCGGAGCGGGTGACGATCGACGTGGTGACGATCAACGGGTCCGGGTGCAGGCAGGGCACCGCGGAAGTGGTCGTCGCCCCGGACAACACGTCGTTCTGGGTGCTCTACAGCGACTACCTGGCTCAGGCGGGCAAGGGCGCGGGCGCCACCGACTTCCGGAAGAACTGCCAGCTCAACCTGCAGATCAACATTCCGCAGGGCTTCACCTACGGCATCGCGGAGGCCACCTACGGCGGTTTCGCGCACCTCGAACGCGGCGCGACCGGGCACCAGTGGGTGAACTACTACTTCCAGGGCCAGTCGGCGAACAACCAGAAGAAGCACACCTTCACCGGGCCGGTCGACGACAACTGGCGGGTGACCCACCGGACCGAGTTCGCGGACATCGTCTACGCGCCGTGCGGCGAGAAGCGCAATCTCAACGTCAACAGCGCCCTGCGCGTCGACAAAGGTTCAGCGGACCCGAATGCGAACAGTTTCATGACGATGGACTACGCGCGTGGCGAGGTGCGCACGTTGTTCCAGTTCTCGTGGAAGCGCTGCGACTAGGAACCTGACGATTTTCTGACAATCCGCCGCCATCCCCGCCTGTGAGTTGCGTCGGAAAGGTGTCCCATGCTCAACGCGGTTGCCGCTGCCCTGCTGGCCTCGTCCATCGTCATCCCGCCCGGCGCGCCGAACGACACGCCGCCGCCCGACCACATCACGATCGACATCGTGACCGTCAACGGTTCCGGCTGCCCCGCCGGCACGGCGGCCGTCGCGGTGTCCGAGGACAACAAGGCGTTCACGGTCACCTACAGCGACTTCCTCGCCCAGGTCGGCGTGGGTGCCCGACCGACCGACTTCAGGAAGAACTGCCAGCTCAACCTGCGGGTCAACGTCCCGCAGGGCTTCACCTACGGCATCGCCCAGGCCGACTACAGAGGTTTCGCGCACCTGGAGCGCGGCGCTCATGCGGTCGAGAAGGCCAACTACTACTTCCAGGGCATGTCGCAGACGGAGTCGCTCTCGCACCGGTACAACGGCCCGCACAGCGACGACTGGCAGGCCACGGACACGACCGAGCTGGCCGCGATCGTCTACTCGCCGTGCGGTGAGCAGCGGCACTTCAACATCAACACCGAGCTGCGCGTGTACGCGGGCACCTCGGACACCGCGACCACGACGAGCTTCATGTCGATGGACTCGACCGACGGGGAGATCGACACGACGTACCGGTTCTCGTGGAAGCTCTGCCCGTAGGCCCTGACCTGCTCGATCGCTACCGCACACGCCCCGTGCGTGTGCGGTAGCACATTGATGAGCGCAGCGGCGTACCAATCCGCGAGCAAGGGCGTCCTTAACTCGTGACGGAGCAGGTCGGGGTGAAGGGGCAACCATGCCAACCGCCGCATACGCGCAGTACGGTGAGGATCGAACCGCTCACAGGGGAGGTCGGATCCTGACCACGACGCTGCTTCCTGCCCCGCGGTCGAGCTCGGCCGAGGCCGGGTCGCGCTGGCCGTTGACCGGCGACGTCCGCCAGGTCGCGGTCGACCTCGGGCTGGTGCTCGTCGGGGTGCTCGACGTGTGGCTCGGCATGTCGTGGCTGGCCGACGAGAACCCGCCGGCCTACTCGCTGTGGCTGTCCTGGACCGCGGCAGCCGTGCTGCTGCTGCGCCGCCGGTTTCCGTTCGTGGTCGCGCTGCTGACCATCCCCGGCTTCTTCTTCGGCTGGGCGCAGATGGCCGCGATGATCGCCCTGTACGCGGTGGCGCGCCGGTACGTGTGGGGCTGGCAGACGCTGGCCGCGGGCGTGCTGGTGTGGCTGAGCCGCTCGGCGCTGTGGCCGCCGGAGGACTTCCTCAAGTTCCCCTGGTACGCCCACCTGCACTCGGCGATCCGCGGCGTGATGATCGCGGGTCTGCCCATTGCGCTGGCTTTGCTCGCCCACGCCCGCCAGCAGCTCGCCGACCGCATCGCCGAGCTCGCCGAGTCCCGTGAACGCGAACGGGTCCTGCACGCGCACGCCGTCCGTGCCGACGAACGCGCGCGCTTGGCCCGTGAGATGCACGACGTGGTGTCGCACCAGGTCAGCCTCATCGCGATGCAGGCGGGCGCCCTGCGGATGGCCGTGGCCAACGCCGAGCACAAACAGGTGGCGACCACGATCAGGACGCTGTCGACCCGCACGCTGGACGAGCTGCGCCAGCTCGTGTCCGTCCTGCGCACGACCGACGGCGACGACGCCACCCAGCCGGGTGTGGGCGAGCTGCCCGAGCTCGCCGCCGACGCCGGTTTCGAGGTGCAGCTGCAGGTCCACGGGCCGGTGACCGACGTTGCCGCTCCTGTGTCCGGTGCCGTCTACCGCACCGTGCAGGAGGCGTTGACCAACGTCCGCAAGCACGCACCCGGCGCGGCCGCCCACGTGGTGGTGGACGCCGACGACGAGGCCGTGCGCGTCGAGGTGCGCAACACGGCCTCGCCGGAACCCGGTCAGTCACTGCCCGGCGGCGGCCACGGGCTGGTGGGCCTGCGGGAACGCGCCACGTTGCTCGGCGGCGAGTTCTCCGCGGGCCCGACGGACGAGGGGCTACCTGGTCACGGCGTCGTTCCCGACCCAGCGGGCCACAGACAGCTGATGCGACTGGCAGTTGTGCCTGCGGAAGGCGTGGCAGGACTGCTTGGGTTCGAGCCGGTAGGGCGAGTTGTCGTCGTCCCACCGGTCGCGGACGGTCTTGTACAGGCTGTAGGAGGCCATGTCCCAGTCCAGGTCGCGGTCGGTCCGGTGGTGCGGCGAGTCGGGTGAGACCACCGAGTACAGGTGCGCACCCGCCAGCCCTTCTTGCTCGAACACCCGCAGCATGCGGGCGATGTGGCCGGCCTGTTCGCGTTCGTCGCGCACGATGCCGGGCTTGACGACGGGCGGCTCCTGCTCCCAGTCCATGACGTCCCAGCCCATGCCGCCCGCCCGCGCCGCGCCGGTGTAGGTGCAGCAGCCGAACTCCAGCACCATGATCGGCTTGTTCCACCTGCTGCGGTACTGGTCGAGGTCGGCCGTGTACTCGGCATCGGTCTCGAAGTACGGGTAGTAGTCGAGGCCGAGGATGTCGAACAACGACCAGTCGTTCCACTTCGCGTCCGCCCCGGCCGCCGCGCCGTAGGTGATCCGGCCGCCGAAGTTGCCGCGCGCGACCTCGACGGCCTTGACCATGAACTCGCGGAACCGGCGGACGACGTTCGGCCACTCGGTGGCCGGGATGGACCCGGCGTTCTCGATGCGCTCCAGGAACGTGTCGCCGGGCAGGATCCCGGGCGTGAACAGGAAGTGCTCGCAGCCGGTGACGAACTTGACGTTGTCCTGGGTGCGCACCCGTTCCGCCTGACGCGCGGACTCGGCCATGTGCTCCAGGACCTCGCCCTGTGGGTGGTCGTAGAGCCGTGGTTGGACGTACACCTCCATGCCACGCCGTAAAGCCGTGGCCGTGGTCTCGGTGAGACGGCCGATGTCGGAGCCGAACGCCGTGATCGACGGGCAGCGCAGGTCGTCGGCGATCATGCCGATCTCCCGTTCGAGCTGCCGGCGGTTCCACCGCACCCGGCTCGACGGCTCCCCCGCCGCGTGCAGCACCCCGGTGTCGTAACAGACACCGCCGCGCAGACGCGGACGCGCCGACGCCGTCCCCGCACCGAGCCCCACCAGCGCCGCAGCGCCCACGACCGACCTCAGGAACGCCTTTCGAGTGATCATGACTTCCCCCTGACTAGTTGCTCAACTAGGCTACTGTTCATGCAACCAGAAAATGAGTCGAGCGGCCAGCACCAGCGCTCGTTCATCGAGGAGGCCCGGCGCGGGCAGATCGTCGCGGCGACGATCGAGACCATCGCCGAGATCGGGTACGCGAAGGCGTCGTTCGTCCGGATCGCCCAGCGAGCGGGCATCAGCCCGGGCCTGATCACCTACCACTTCGCCAAGCGCGAAGAGCTGATGAAGCAGGTCATGCTGACCGTGCACGACTCGATGGACCGCGCTCTGAGTGCACGCGGTGAGGGCGCGGTGAGCTATCAGGCGGCATTGCGCGCCATCATCGAGGGCTTCGTGCACTACTGCGCCGACCACCCGGCCGAGCTGATCGCGATCTCCCAGATCGCCTCAGCGGCAAGGGACGCCGAGACCGCACGGACCTGGGCGACCGAACAGAACGCGCGCACCCTCACCGAGCTGGAGGAGATGTTCCGCGAGGGTCAGGACGTCGGCGACCTGCGCCGGTTCGACGTGCGGGTGATGGCCGTGTCGGTGCTGGCCGCGATGGAGGCGACCCCGGCCGAGCTCATGACCCGGCCGGACACCGACGTCGCCAGGTACGCGCGGGAGCTCGCGGACCTGTTCGAGCACGCGATCAGCGCTTAGAGGCCAACGCCGCGGAGATGCCCGCTGCCGCACCCAGCACGCCGCACGTCACCGCGATCGGCAGCGTCGGCTCCCTGTCCAGCAGGACCGACACCAGCAGCCACACCGCGAGACCCAGCCCGAACCCGAGCGGCACCGACGCGATGACCGCGCCGACACCGGTCTGCCTGCGGCGCAACGCGCGCAGGTTCGACTCCAGGTACGCCAACGTGAAGAGCAGCAGCAGCGCCGAGCCCGTGCCCATGATGCTCAGCCACGGCGTCTGGTTCGACACGAGCAGGAACTCGCGCCCGTCCGCGGCCGCCGTGACCGCGCCGCCGACGACCCACCGCGCCGCACCCGGCAGTGCGAAGCCCTCCGGACCGCGCGGCACGTCCGCGAGCTGGATACCCGCCAGCGACACGGTGAGGCGTTGCCCCTCCACTGTCACCGGCTCGGACAGGTTCGTCGGGAACGACGGCAGCTCCCGCCCGGTCACCGCGAACGGCACGACCACCAGTGCCAGCAACGAGATCGCGGCCACCAGCCACAACCACCACGGGCTCGTCGGCGCCTTGATCACCTGGGCGGCCGGCACGAGCGTGCTGCTGCCGCTCAACCGGGCGGCCGGCACCGGGTCGACGAGCGTGGCGCGGATCGGCTGCTGGGTGATCGAGATCGCGTCGCGAGGGTGGGCGGGCCGCGCGGACGGCCTGGCCGAGGACACCTGCGGCGCCAGGTGCACCGGCATCTGCAGGCGCATCAGCCAGTCCGGGCCGAACAGGTGCGCCGCGGCACCGGCGAGGTCGACCGCGAACGTCTCCGCGTTGCGGTAGCGGGCCGACGGGTCGCGGACCAGGCTGCGCATCACCACGCCCGCCAGCGGTTCGGGCACGGTCGTCAACGGCCGCGGCTCCTGGTAGACCCGCTTCTGGATCATCGCGATCGGGCCGCCGCCGCGTTCGAACGGCAGGTCGCCGCTCAACAGCTCGTAGAGCACGGTGCCGGTCGCGTAGACGTCCGCCGCCGGCGTCAGCGCGTTGCCCAGCGCCTGTTCCGGCGCGATGTAGGCGGGCGTGCCGAGCACCGCGCCGCCGTGCGTGACGAGGGTGGCGCCCTCGGACACCACCTGGGAGATGCCGAAGTCCGCGACCTTCACCAGGCCGTTCGCGGTGAACAGCAGGTTCTTCGGCTTCACGTCGAGGTGCAGCACCCCGGCCTCGTGCGCCGCGTGCAGCCCGGACAGCGCCGCCAGCACGATCCCGCAGGACTGCTGCGCGGTCAGCCCGTCGGAGGCGAACCGCGACCACACCGTGCCGCCGTCGAGGCGTTCCATCACCAGCAGGTGCTCGCCGTGCTGCCGGACGTAGTCGTACACCGGCACGATGTGCGGGTGGTCGAGCCTGGCCAGCAACCGCGCCTCGTGCTCGAAGCGCTCACTCATCCGCGGGTCCTCGGCCACGGCGGCGGGCAGCCGTTTGATCGCCACCGGCCGGCCGAGCTGACGGTGCACGCCGCCGTAGACGACGCCCATCCCACCCTCGCCGATCTGCTCACCCACGGCGTACTGCGGGAGCGCGGCGACCACACTGGACAACGTCACCGGTGAATCCTCACAGTCTCGGGATCCTCACGGTATCCATTTCGGACAGTTGCTGTTCGCCGGGATGTGGTGTCACGTAGCCGAGGAGCAACGCGACAGCGGCCGCACCGACGATGAACGGGATCTCCGCCGTGGGCGACGGCGCCACCAGCCGCAGCACCGACAACGTGAACACCGCGATCAACCCGGTCCCGATCCCGGCGGGCAGGAACCGCATCGCCCGCTGCCACCGGTTCGCGGGCAGCCGGCGCCGGGCCAGCGCGATCAACGCACCCAGCCACGACAACGCCGTCAGCACCAGCACCCCCAGCCCGAACGCGCCGTAGACCGACCACAGCGAGCCCCGGATGTCACCGGTGGCGTCGAGCGAGGCGATCACCTCGCGCTGCGTGTCGACGACCTCCACCGAGATCGGCAGCAACCCGGTCGCCTGCGTCCCCAGGTCCGTCGGCTCCAGCGGGAACGTCCTCGTCTCGCTCTCCCCCGCCGGCACGTCGAACGGAACCGCTGTGTCGTAGGCGAAGAAGGTCAACGCCAGCGCGGTGCCGCTGATCCGCACGGTCTTCACGCGCTGCACGGTGCTCGTGTCGTTGCGGACGGTGACCGAGACCCTGGCGGTGCGCTCGGGGTCGAGGACGACGACCGCAGCACCGACCGGACTGCTGTCCACTGTGGCTTCGAGCGTCACCGACCCACCCTGTGCGGACGCGGTTGACGGCAGCAGCATAATTCCGCACCACAGCAGTAAACCTGCACCGGTCATACGACGTCTCACTAGCACACCTTCAGGTTCTGTTCCGGGGAGAGGGAATGCGGTCTTCAGGCTTACTCGTGGCGTTGGCCGCCGGTGTTACGGTGCTCGGCGCCACACCGGCAGCCGCCCAGCAGCCGCCGACGCTCTCGGCGAACCCGAACGTCGGAGCCCCGGGTTCGGCCTTCAAGGTCGCGTGGACCGGCGTCTGGTTCGACCCGGACTGCCGCAACTACGCCATGCGCATCGTCTGGGACGGCAAGACCGTAGTGGGCAGCGGCACCGGAACGGGTCGCGGAACGGGTTCCGGTTCGGCAACGGTTCCGACCGGCGCCACCGCCGGTTCGCACTCCGTCACCATCCAGGCGGTCTCCTGCGCGGCCAGCCTGCCACGGCAACCGGTCACGTTCACCGTGCGGATCCCGCCCACCACCACGACCACCCCGCCGCCGACCACGCAGCCACCCGTCACCAACCCCCCGGTGACGAACCCACCGGTCACCAACCCGCCCGTGACGCGCCCGCCGGTCACCACCACGACCACCACCGCGCCGACCACGACCACGACGACCAGCGCTCCCCCGTCGTCGTCGGACACGCCGTCCTCCACCGACCCGTTCGGCTCCTCCGGTGACGGCGTCCTCGTGCTCGACAAGGAGAACATCCAGCCCGGCGACGACCTGACCGCGTCCGGCACCGGCTGCCCCAAGGGCGCCAGCGTCACCCTCAAGTCGCTCGGCCAGGACGTCGGCCGCGCCACCGCCAACGACAACGGCGACTTCACCGCACCCGTGAAGTTCGCGAACATCGAACCGGGCCGGCACAAGGTGCGCGCCGAGTGCGGCATCACGCTGGTCGGCAACGTCGACGTGACGCTGTCCAGCTCGTCCGGCGGCACGTCGAGCACGCTCGTGGTGCTGCTGTTCTTCCTGCTGATCGGTGCCGCGATGCTGCGCCGCCAGTTCGCGGGCCTGCGCCGCTAGCCGAACCGAGCACGGAGGAACGCGAAAGGCCCCCTCTTCCGCAGAGGGGGCCTTTCAGCGTTGTCCGAGAACTACGGCTCTTCGCGCTGACGACGCAGCTTGGCGAGAGCCTCTTCGAGGATCGCCTCGCCGTCCGCGTCGGAGCGCCGCTCCTTCACGTACGCCAGGTGCGTCTTGTACGGCTCGTTGCGCGGAGGCGCGGGTGGCGTCTGCTCGTCACGACCTGCCGGCAGGCCGCAGCGCGGGCAGTCCCAGTTGTCCGGCACCTCCGCGTCGACCGCGAAGGAAGGCCGGGACTCGTGACCGTTCGCGCACCAGTACGACACCCGACGACGGGGCGCGGACTCGCCGCGCTCCGACTCGCCCATCGGGCCTGCGCCGACGCGGGTACCGCGAATCGCGTTACCACCAGACATCGACCGTTACACCCCCACCAAGTGGTTACCCCAAGCCCCGAAGGGCTTCTGCCGCTGAACGGAGATCAGCCACCCGCGCCGGGCAGCTTGATCAGCAGTCCGATGCCCACGATCGCGATGATCCAGACCGCGCCGACGAACAGCGTCAGGCGGTCGAGGTTCTTCTCGACGACGGACGAACCGGACAGACTCGACTGCATGCCGCCGCCGAACAGCGAAGAAAGGCCGCCACCACGGCCGCGGTGCAGGAGCACCAGCAGCACCAGCAGCACGCTGGAGACGATCAACAGGATCTGCAGGAACAGGACCATTTCTTCCTCACTGACAGGCAGCCGACGCCATAGAGTACCTGCTCGACTGCCGAACGTGTGCAACCACTTGGGGTGCGTGGTTTATCCAGATCAACCTAGGGTAGAGGTCCACCCGCAGCCAGAGCGCACAGCTTGGTGAATTCGTCGGCCTGCAGGCTGGCACCGCCGACCAGCGCGCCGTCGATGTCCTTCTGCGCGATGAGCTCGCCGATGTTCGACGACTTCACCGAACCGCCGTAGAGCACCCGCACGACCGCCGCGGTCTCCTCGCCGTACTTCTCCGCCACGAACGAGCGGACCAGCGAGCACACCTCCTGGGCGTCGGCCGAGGACGCGGTCTTGCCCGTGCCGATCGCCCACACCGGTTCGTAGGCGAACACGACCTTGGCGACCTGCTCGGCGGTGAAGCCCTTGAGGCCGTCCTCCAGCTGCTGGCGGACGAGCTCCAGGTGACCCTTGGCCTCGCGGACGTCGAGCTTCTCGCCGAAGCAGAAGATCGGCGTGACCTCGTGCTTCAGCGCGGCCGCGATCTTGGCGTTGACCAGCGCGTCGGTCTCGCCGTGGTACTCGCGGCGCTCGGAGTGCCCGACGACGACGTAGTGGCAGCCGAGCTTCTTCAGCATCAGGCCCGACACCTCGCCGGTGTAGGCACCGGAGTCGTACCGCGAGATGTCCTGCGCGCCGTACTTGAGCAGCAGCTTGTCGCCGTCGACCAGCGTCTGGATGCTGCGGATGTCGACGAACGGCGGGAGGACGGCCACCTCGACCTTGGCGAAGTACTTCTCCGGCAGGGCGAAGGCGATCTTCTGCACGAGGCCGATCGCTTCGAGGTGGTTGAGGTTCATCTTCCAGTTGCCCGCGATGAGCGGGAGCCGGGCTGCCATCAGGACTCCAAAACGCTGATGCCGGGGAGGTCCTTGCCCTCGAGGAACTCCAGGGAGGCGCCACCACCGGTGGAGATGTGTGAGAAGCCGTCCTCGGGCAGACCCAGCGCGCGGACGGCCGCGGCGGAGTCACCGCCGCCGACGACGGTGAACGCGTCGGACGCCACGAGCGCCTCGGCCACGGCACGGGTGCCGCCGGCGTAGGTCTCGATCTCGAACACGCCCATCGGGCCGTTCCAGAACACGGTCTTGGCGTCGGCGAGCTTCGAGGCGAAGAGCTCCCGCGACTTCGGGCCGATGTCGAGGCCCATCTTGCCGGCGGGGATCGCGTCGGTGCCGACGACGTCGTGCTCGGTGTTGCCGAACTCGGCGGTGACCAGCACGTCGACCGGCAGCACGAGCTCGACGCCGCGCTTCTCGGCCTCCGCGAGGAAGCCCTTGACCTGGTCGAGCTGGTCTTCCTGCAGCAGCGACGTGCCGACCTCGTGGCCCTGGGCCTTGAGGAACGTGTACGCCATGCCGCCGCCGACCAGCAGCCGGTCGACCTTGGTCAGCAGGTTCGCGATGACGCCGAGCTTGTCGGAGACCTTCGCGCCGCCGAGCACGACGACGTACGGGCGCTCCAGGTCGTCGGTCAGCTTGCGCAGCACGCCGAGCTCGGTCTCCACGAGACCGCCGACGTACGCGGGGAGCTTCTGCGCCACGTCGTAGACCGAGGCCTGCTTGCGGTGCACGACACCGAAGCCGTCGGACACGAACGCGTCCGCGAACGAGGCGAGCTCGTCGGCCAGCGCCGCGCGCTCCGCGTCGTCCTTCGAGGTCTCGCGGGCGTCGAAGCGGACGTTCTCCAGCATCACGACGCCACCGTCGGTCAGCGCGCCGACCGCGGACGTGGCGGACGGGCCGACGAGGTCCTCTGCCAGCGTGACCTCGATGCCGAGCAGCTCACCGAGGCGAGCGGCGGCCGGGGCCAGGGAGAACTCGGGGTCCGGCTCGCCCTTGGGGCGGCCGAGGTGGGCGGTGACGACCACGCGGGCACCGGCGTCGGCCAGTGCCTTGATCGTCGGCACCGACGCGCGGACACGGCCGTCGTCGGTGATCTTGTCGCCATCGAGGGGGACGTTCAGGTCGGCGCGCACGAGCACGCGCCGACCCGCGACACCCTCGGCGAGCAGGTCGCTGAGAGTCTTCACTGACTGTCCGTTCCCGCTGCTCAGATCTTGGACGCGACGAGCTTGACCAGGTCCGCGAGGCGGTTGGAGTAGCCCCACTCGTTGTCGTACCAGCCGACGACCTTGACCTGGTTGCCGATGACCTTGGTCAGCGGCGCGTCGTAGATGCACGAGTGCGGGTCGGTGACGATGTCGGCCGACACGATCGGGTCGGTCGAGTACTTCAGGATGCCGGCCAGCGGGCCCTCGGCGGCGGCCTTGTACGCGGCGTTGACCTCGTCGACGGTGACCTCGCGCTTGAGCGTGACGGTCAGGTCGGTGGCCGAGCCGGTGGGGATCGGCACGCGCAGCGCGTAGCCGTCGAGCTTGCCCTTGAGCTCCGGCAGGACCAGGCCGATGGCCTTCGCGGCACCGGTCGAGGTCGGCACGATGTTCAGCGCGGCGGCGCGGGCACGGCGGAGGTCGCTGTGCGGCGCGTCCTGCAGGTTCTGGTCCTGCGTGTACGCGTGGATCGTGGTCATGAGGCCCTGCTCGATGCCGAAGCTGTCGTTGAGGACCTTGGCCAGCGGCGCGAGGCAGTTCGTGGTGCAGGACGCGTTCGAGATGATCGTCTGCGACCCGTCGAGCTTCTCCTCGTTCGCGCCGATGACGACGGTGAGGTCCTCGTTCTTGGCCGGCGCGGAGATGATGACCTTCTTGGCGCCACCCTCGTCGACGTGCGAGCGGGCCTTGGTGGCGTCGGTGAAGAAGCCGGTCGACTCGACGACGACGTCGACGCCGAGGTCCTTCCAGGGCAGCTTGCCCGGCTCGCGCTCGGCGAGAGCCTTGATGACCTTGCCGTCGACGGAGATGCCCTCGTCGGTGACCTGCACGTCGGCGTCCAGGCGACCGAGGATGCTGTCGTACTTCAGCAGGTGGGCCATGGTGGCGACGTCACCGAGGTCGTTGAACGCGACGATCTCGATGTCGTGGCCGCCGGCACGCACCGCGCGGAAGAAGTTGCGGCCGATGCGACCGAACCCGTTGACACCTACACGAACCGTCACGACGGACTCCTTGCGTTCAGCTGGCAGGAACAAGCCCACCCTATCTGCCGAACTGCGTCGCTGGTCACAGGGATAGTGAGTATCTCTGGATCGAGCCAGAAAAAGGGGTCCTGACTAGGCCGTTCGGCGGCGCACCGCGCGGAGCACCCAGAGGTAGGCGCTCAGCTCCTCCGCGGCCTCCGCGGCGGTGCGGCAGGCCTCGGCGCTGTCCTCGCGGGCACCCCGCCCGACGACCGCGACGATCCTGGCGAGCCACTCGTCGACCACCGCGCGGTCCTGCGGCGGGACGAGCGAGGTGTGCGGCGGCTGCGGCTGCGCTGTCATGACCCGATCGTGTCCACGCCGCGAGGACGCCTTCAATACCCCGAATCAGCGGGTGTTACGGGCCGTTACACGCCGGTACGGTCGTTGCTCATGACGGCCGGTGCCGCCTGCGTGACATGTGGAAACCCCTTGAGCGACGCGTCCTCCGGGCGCCGGTACTGCTCCAACGCGTGCCGTCAGCGCGCGTACCGCTCGCGTTCGTCCGCCCGTCCGGACACCCCGCGCGCTCTCCTCCCCACCCCGCTCGACAGCTTCGTCGGCCGCCGCGAGGAGCTCGCGGCGCTGGCCGGGCTGGGCTCGGAGCACCGCCTGGTGAGCCTCGTCGGTCCGGCGGGCGCGGGCAAGACCCGGTTGGCCGTGCAGCACGCGGGCAAGCGCACCGGCCAGGTGTGGTGGGCACCGCTCGCGTCGGCGTCCGACGTGGTCCGGGCGGTCTACCAGGCCGTGGGCGCGCACCCGTTGCCGAACCGCTCGGTGCGCGAGGCCGTGATCACCGAGGTCGACCGGCACCGCCGCCCGCTGCTGGTGCTGGACAACTGCGAGCACGTGCTGGCCGACGCCGCCGACCTGGTCTCCGAACTGCTGGCCCGCTGCCCGCGGCTGCGCGTGCTGACGACCTCGCGCGAACCGCTGCGGCTGCCCGGCGAGCAGGTCTTCGCGGTGGGCGAACTGGGTCTGCCACCCGCTGACATCGATGTCTTGACCGCTTTGCGTTACGACGCCGTACAGCTCTTCCGCGACCGCGCCGTGGCCGTCGACCGCTCGTTCGTGGTGGACGGCTCCAACGTCGCCAACGTGGTGGCCGTGTGCCGCTTCCTGGACGGCATGCCGCTGGCGATCGAACTGGCCGCGCGCCGGATGACCGTCCTGTCCCCCGCCGACGTGCTGGCCCGCCTCGGCGACCCGGCCCTGCTGACCGGCGGCCCGCGCACCGCCGACGACCGCCACCGCACCCTGCACGCCGCGATCGGCTGGAGCTACGACCTGCTCTCCGGCGCCGAGCAGTCGGCCTGCCGCCGCCTGGCCGTGCTCGGCGTGCCCTTCGACCTCGGCGTCGCCTCGGCGGTCTGCGACGTCCCCGACGCCCTGGACCTGCTGACCGGCCTGGAGCAGAAGTCCCTGCTGGTCGTGGACCGCGCGGCCGGCCACACCACGTTCCGCCAGCTGGAGTCGATCCGCCTGTACTGCCACTCGCGCGCCGCCGAGTCCGGCGACCTGCCCGTCGTGGCCGACCGCGTCGTCGACTGGGTGTGCTCGGTCGTCGAACCGGAGATCTCCCGCTTCTTCCCCACCCCGTCCGCGGTGCTGCTGCTGGACCGCAACATCGGCCTGCTCGACCTCGCCATCGCCCGCACCACAGAGCTGTCCGACTGGTCCCGCCACGCTCTGACGGTCGTCGCCCAGGCCTGGACGTCCACCTCAGCCGGCCCGCGCGGCGCCTCGACCTCGCTCCTGCACCGCGCCCTGTCCCAGGAGATGCCGGCCTCGTACCGCAGCGTTCTGACCGCGCTGGCCGCCATGCACCACCGCGTGCGCGGCGACTGGGAGGTGACCCGCCGGTTCGCTCTTGAGTCATTGGCGATCGAGCGTTCGGGCGCCGGCCGGCCGGGAACGTTGGCGCGTGCTCTGGAAGTTCTGGCTTCCGCTGAGGCACACACCGGGAACCCTGCTGCGGCTTGGGAGTTGTTCGACGAGGCCGTGGCGTTGTTGCGGGCCTCTGGAGACAAGCTCGCGCGGGGAGTGCTGCTGAATTCCTATGCGTGGACGTTGGTGCAGCACGGTTTCGCGGACCTGGCTGCGCCTTTGGTTGCTGAGTCTCTGACATTGGTGCGGCTGTTGGGTTTGCCGCACATGTTGAACCCTGTGCTGCACACGGCCGGTGCGCTTGCGTTGGCGCGTGGGGACTTCGCTGCTGCTGTGGAGCTGTTCCGGGAGTCGTTGGAAGTCGGGTCGGAGCATCCGATGGACCAGTTCTACGACCTGGAGGGGTTGGCTCTGGGGCTGGTCGGCGTCGGGTCGGATGACTCGCGCGCTTTGTCGCTGCTGACCGCGGCTTCCGTTGTGCGGACCCGGTACGACTTCCGGGCCGAGCCCTACTGGCAGGCGTTGCTGGACGAGGCGCGTTCGGTGTGCCGGTCGCGGATTGCTGCTGGGCGGTTGCGGGCGGCGGAGTCTTGTGGGGAACGGATGTCGTTGCCCCAGGCCATCTCCTACGCCTTGACACCGGCCGTCGCGGATCCTGGTGGGGTGATCTCGGCGCGGGAGATGCACGTGGCGACGTTGGTGGCGGAGGGGTTGACGAACCGGCAGATCGGGGTGCGGCTGGGGATCTCGCAGCACACCGTCGCGCGGCATGTGACACACGCTCGCGCCAAGTTGGGGTTGCGGTCACGCGCGCAGCTGGCGGTGTGGGCTGGTCGTCACTCCTAGGCCTCTCGCCGCCACCTCACGAGATTTTCGTGCAGCGCCGCCTGCGGTGGGACGATGCCGGCCCGGAGTGGCAACGCAGCGGCACGGTGGGGCGGGTGGACGTGCACGCCGCCGTTGATCGTGCCCGCCTGCACCGCGGTGCCCGAGACGTCGTGGGCGGTGTTGGCCACCTGGTCCGGTGGCACGGACTGGTCGTGCAACACCGAACCAGTATCGCTCAGTGGACTGCTCAGACCTCGGCTTCGAGCATCTCCGCCGTGACCGCCGACTCGGTGTCGGGCAGGCCCAGGTCCTTCGCGCGCTTGTCGGCCATGGCCAGGAGACGCCTTATGCGTCCGGCAACAGCGTCCTTGGTCATCTGCGGGTCGGACAGCTGGCCGAGCTCCTCCAGCGACGCCTGCCGGTGGGCCAGGCGGAGCTGGCCGGCTGCTGCCAGGTGGTCGGGGGCCTCCGGGCCGAGGATCTCCAGGGCGCGGGCGACGCGGGCTGCGGCGACCGGCGCGGCCGAGCGGCGGAGGTTGGCGTCGTCGAAGTTCGCGAGGCGGTTGGCGGTGGCGCGGACCTCGCGACGCATGCGGCGTTCTTCCCAGGCCAGGACGCTGTCGTGGGCGCCGAGGCGGGTGAGCATGGCGCCGATGGCGTCGCCGTCCCTGATGACCACGCGTTCGGCGCCGCGGACCTCGCGCTGCTTGGAGGCGATGCCCATCCTGCGGGCCGCGCCGACCAGTGCCAGCGCCGCCTCGGGGCCGGGGCAGGTGATCTCCAGCGAGGAGCTGCGGCCCGGTTCGGTGAGCGAGCCGTGGGCCAGGAAGGCGCCGCGCCACTGCCTCGGCGTCGCACACGCCGCCGGAGACCACGGGCGCGGGCAGGCCGCGCACGGGACGGCCGCGCGGGTCGAGCAGGCCGGTCTGGCGGGCCAGGCCCTCGCCGTCCTTGACCACGCGGACGACGTAGCGGGTGCCCTTGCGCAGGCCGTTCGACTGGATCGTGAACACCTCGGCGTGGTGGCCGTAGAGCGCCTGGATCTCCTTGAGCAGCCTGCGGGCGGCGGAGCCGAGGTCCAGCTCGGCCTCGACGACCACCCGGCCGGACACGATGTGCAGGCCACCGGCGAACCTGAGCAGGGACGAGACCTCCGCGCGGCGGCAACAGGTCTTGGATACCGCGAGCCTGCTCAGCTCGTCCTTGACCGCCGACGTCATCGCCACGGGTCTGTCCCTCCCACTCCGGTCTCCTCGACCACTTGCCTCAGGCACCCTGCCAACGCCTCCGGATCGTGCCGGTCGGCAGCGTCCGGTGCGGCGATCTTGGCCAGGTGCGTTCGCGCACCCAGTGCCGAGGCGGCTCGCGTCAACCGGTCCGGCGTCGGGACCGAGTCGACGTCGGCGATCACCGCGTCCACCTTCAGCTCGGGTGCGTGCTCGCAGACTACGTCCAGATGCCGCTCGGGTGAGAAACCGGCGGTTTCACCCGGCTGGGGGACGAGGTTGAGCACGAGGACCTTCTTGGCGCGCGTTCGCACCAGCGCGTCGTGCAGCTCGGGGACCAGCAGGTGCGGCAACACGCTGGTGAACCACGATCCGGGACCGAGTAGCACGAGATCGGCGGCAAGTACAGCCTCCACCGCCTGCGGACAGCCGACAGGTCGCCCGTTCGGGGCAGCCAGCCGGATGCGCCGCACCAGTCCCGGCGTGGTCGCGATGGCGACCTGGCCCCTGATCCGCCGCACGTCCTTGACGTCCTCGTCGAGGCCGGTGACGTCGGCCTCGATATCGAGCGGGTCGTTCGACATCGGCAGCACCCGCCCCCGCACCCCGAGCAGCCTGCCCGTGAGCTCGAGCACCGCGACCGGGTCGCCGAGCTGCTCGAGCAGCCCGGCGATCACCAGGTTGCCGACCGCGTGGCCGGCCAGCGCTCCCGTGCCGCCGAAGCGGTGCTTGAACAGGGACGTCCACAGCTGGCTGTGCTCGTCCTCCCCCGCCAGCGCCGCCATGGCCTTGCGCAGGTCACCCGGCGGCAGCAGGTCCGTGATCTCGCGCCGCAACCGCCCCGACGAGCCCCCGTCGTCCGCGACGGTCACCACGGCCGTCACGTCGTCGGTCACCCGCCGCAACGCCGACAGCGTCGCGTGCAGCCCGTGCCCACCACCTAGAGCAACTGCTTTCAACTTCGTCACTCGCGTCCCAGATCCCTGTGCACAACCTTGACCGCCATGCCGTCCTCGCTGGCCAGCCGAGCCGACAGCTCCTCGGACAGGGCAACGCTGCGGTGCTTGCCACCCGTGCACCCGATGGCGAGCGTCAGGTACCGCTTGCCCTCACGCCGGTAACCGGCGCCGACCAGCCTGAGCAACTCGTGGTACCGGTCCAGAAATTCCTCAGCGCCCTCCTGCGACAACACGTAGTTGCGCACCTCACCGTCCAGCCCGGTCTGTTCGCGCAGCTCGGGGATCCAGAACGGGTTGGGCAGGAACCGCACGTCCATGACCAGGTCGGCGTCCATCGGCAGCCCGTACTTGTAGCCGAAGCTCAGCACGGTGACCCGCGTCCTGGTGGCCGCCTCGGTGCCGAAGGTGTCCTCGATCTTGGCCCTGAGCTGGTGGACGGACAGGGCTGACGTGTCGAGCACCAGGTCGGCCTCCTGCTTGAGCGGGGTCAGCAGGATCCGCTCGGCCTCGATGCCGTCCTGCAACCGCCCGTCACCCTGCATCGGGTGACCCCGCCGCACCGCCTCGAACCGGCGGATCAGCACGGCATCGGTGGCCTCGAGGAACAGCACCCGCGGCTTGTACCCGCGCGCGTCCAGGTCCTTGATGATCGACGCGAGGTCTTCGGTGAACGCACGACTGCGCACGTCCATCACGACGGCAACCCTGGTGATCGCCCCACGCGCCTGCGCGCCGAGCTCGACCATGGTGGCGATGAGTTCCGGGGGCAGGTTGTCGACGACGAACCAGCCGAGGTCCTCCAGGCACTTGGCCGCGGTGCTGCGACCCGCACCGGACAGCCCGGTCACCACAGCGACTTCGATGCCGGACTTCTCCGCGTTCACGACTACGACTCCGTTACCTGTTCATGAGCGAACGCATCAGCTTCCGCTCTCGTTTGGCCAGCTCTGCGGGTTCGGCACCGAGCTCTTCGGCGGCGCCGGGTGCAGTCTCCCCCGCGAACCCCTCCGCGCGCCGCAGGTTCGGCCCGCGAAGAAGCGCGCGTCACGGTGAGCCCGCCCGCGCGCGTCACGGTCAGCCCGCTCGCGGGCGTCATGGTGAGCCCGCCCGCGGTTGGTGGACGTCTCGGTCGCGGACCCGGTTGTGTCGTGCGGGTTCGCGGGGTCGTCACTCGGGCGGGTGAATGTTGTCCGGATCCGCGCTGGGGGGCGTCTGTCAGGTGGCTCGGAAACATGGTCGTCCTCGCCGCGCCTAGAAGGAAGGGCGGGTGGGGGCGGCCTGCGCTGCTCGGCCAGAGGGGCGGATGTGGGCCAGTGCAACCAGGACGGAGGGACGTAGAGCCAGCCCAGCCAAGCCGGAGGGACGTAGAGCCTGCGCAGCCAAGCCGGAGCCAGCCCAGCCAAGCCGGAAGGACGTAGAGGCAGCCCAGCTCGGCCGACACCGCCGGACCGCCGACTCCGCGCGAAGAGAGCGAGCGGGCCGCACGCCCCGCTGCTTGGACGGGCCGCCCGCACATCACAACGGGCGGCGGCAGCGGCACCGCCGGCAAGGCTGTGGGGATCGGCTCCGGCCGGCCTGCACGGGGACATGGGCGTCACCCCGCGATCGGACAGCTCGCCTGGAACGCCAGCCGCTCGTCGGCCCTCGCCGCGATCCGGTCGAGCTCGTCGTCGAGGGCCAGGAAGACGTCCCACGGCTCGCGGCCGCCGACCGTGGCCAGGTGCGTGGTCACCAGGTGTTCGAGGTCCTCGACGCGCTTGGCCTTCCACACCTTGTCGGCCAGGCTGACCAGCAGTTCCTCGAAGGTGGTCGCCGAGCTCCACGAGCCGTGCGTGCCGGCGAACCGGGCCAGGCGTTCGGGAACGCCGTGGTGGCGGAGGAGCGCGTGGCCGGCGGGTTCGTGGGCCGAGCCGGGACCGGACAGCTCGGCCGGGTGCTCGACCTTGCCGATGTCGTGGGTGGCCGCGCCGAACAGGACCGCCTCGCGGTCGAACGTCGCGGTGGGGTGGTGGCGGGTGACCCAGTCGACCAACTGGCAGGCGACGTCGTGCACCGCGCGCAGGTGGGCGACCAGCCTGGGCTGGGCGTGCAGAGTGGTCAGGAGCTCGGCGGCGTCGGGGGGCAGCGGCCGCAGCCACGCGGCGTCGCAGCGCCCGCTCGCTGCCCGGCGGGCGTGCCGGTCGGCGGCTGAGCCAGGTGGCACGAGCGAGGCCGGAGCGGCGGACCGGCGAACCGGAGCAGCCGCCGAGGCAACCGGGTCGACGCGAACCAGCCGGCGGGCGAGCCGGTCGGCGGCGGGCGAGCCGGTCGCGGCGGGCGAGCCGGTCGCGGCGGTGGGCTCTGAGCCGGTTGACGCAGGCGAGCCGGCCGGGTCGGGGATGAGATGGTCAAGGCAGCGGTTCCCGGTCTGCCAGCGGAGGCGGCGTGGCCCCGGAGTCGGCTGAGGCGGCGAAGGTGGCGAAGTCGCCGGAGCCGAGGTAGCAGCCCGAGTCGGCGTGGCCGAGCCGACGTGGCAGACGGAGCCGAGGTGGTCGCCCGGCGCACCGCGGCCGACGGGTTGAGGGCGGCTGGCGAGGGGCGGCGGCGAGCGGCGGGCGAGGGAGCGGCGGGCGCGGGAGTGGCGGGCGATGCCGAAGCCGTCGTCGGGGCGCTGGCCGTGGTAAGGGCCACGACGACGGCTTCGGCGGTGCGGCGGCCGAAGCCTGGGAGGTCGCTGATTTCGTCGATGGTGGCCTGTTTGAGCTTGCGGACCGAGCCGAAGTGTTTGAGCAGGGTGGCCTTGCGGGCCTCGCCGAGGCCGGGGACGTTGTCGAGCTCGGAGGCGATCATGCGCTTGGAGCGCTTTTGGCGGTGGTAGGCGATGGCGAAGCGGTGGGCCTCGTCGCGGACGCGTTGGAGGAGGTAGAGGGCGTCGCTGGTGCGCGGGAGGATGACCGGGTCCGGTTCGCCGGGGACCCAGACCTCTTCGAGGCGTTTGGCGAGGCCGACGACTGCCACGTCGTTGATGCCGAGTTCGGCGAGGACGTCGGCGGCTGCGGCGGCTTGGGGGGCGGCGCCGTCGACCACCAGGAGGTTGGGCGGGTAGGCGAACTTGCGGGGTTTGCCGGTGTCCGGGTCGATGCCGGGGTTGGGGCCGCCGTTGGCGGTTTCGCGGAGCATGGCTTGGAAGCGGCGGCGGACCACCTCGGCGATGGAGGCCACGTCGCCCTCGGTGGCGGCCTCGCGGATGGCGAAGCGGCGGTACTCGGACTTGCGGGCCAGGCCGTCTTCGAAGACCACGAGGGAGGCGACCACGTCGGTGCCCTGGACGTGGCTGATGTCGATGCACTCGATGCGCAGCGGGGCGGTGTCGAGGGCTAGGGCCTCCTGGATCTCCTGCAGGGCGGCGGAGCGGGCGGTGAGGTCGCCTGCGCGGCGGAGCTTGTGCTGGGCGAAGGCCTCGGAGGCGTTGCGCGCCACCGTTTCGAGCAGGGCGCGCTTGTCGCCCCGCTGGGGGACGCGCAGGGCCACGCGGGAGCCGCGTTGTTCGGAGAGCAGGTCCTCCAGGGCCGCGGCGTCGTCGGGCAGCACCGGGACGAGGACCTCGCGCGGGGTGCTTTCGGTGTTGTCGCCGTAGAACTGCATGATGAACTGGTCGACGAGGCCCGCGTCGTCGACGGCCTCCACCTTGTCCAGCACCCAGCCGCGCTGGCCGCGGACCCGGCCGCCGCGCACGTGGAACACCTGGACCGAGACCTCGAGCTCGTCCTGCGCGAACGCCATCACGTCCGCGTCCGTGCCGTCGCCGAGCACGACGGCCTGCTTCTCCATGGCGCGGCGCAGGGCGCCCAGGTCGTCGCGCAGCCGGGCCGCGCGTTCGAACTCCAGCTCCTCCGAGGCCTGCAGCATCTCGCGTTCGAGGCGGCGGACCATGTGGTCGGTCTTGCCGGCGAGGAAGTCGCAGAAGTCGTCGACGATGTCGCGGTGCTGGTCCGCGGAGACCTTGCCCACGCACGGCGCGGAGCACTTGTCGATGTACCCGAGCAGGCAGGGGCGCCCGATTTGGTTGTGGCGCTTGAAAACGCCGGCCGAGCACGTGCGCGCGGGGAAAACGCGCAGCAGCAGGTCCAAAGTCTCGCGAATCGCCCACGCGTGTGCGAACGGGCCGAAGTAGCGCACGCCTTTCTTGCGCGGGCCGCGGTAGACGTGCAGCCGCGGGTAGTCCTCGAACAACGTGACGGCCAGCACCGGGTACGACTTGTCGTCGCGGTACCGGACGTTGAACCGCGGGTCGAACTCCTTGATCCAGCTGTACTCCAGCTGCAGCGCCTCGACCTCGGTGGTCACGACGGTCCACTCGACCGACGCCGCCGTGGTCACCATCTGCCGCGTGCGCGGGTGCAGCCCGGACAGGTCCGCGAAGTACGAGTTCAGCCTGCTGCGCAAGCTCTTCGCCTTGCCGACGTACACGACCCGGCCACCGGCGTCCCGGAACTTGTAGACGCCGGGGGCCTCGGGAATCGTGCCCGGAGAGGGGCGGTACGTCGAAGGATCTGCCACGTGACCCAGCCTAACGACGGGGTCTGACAAAAACTGAAAGGGTCAGGCCAGCACGATCTGGTCGCCGTCCACGCGCACGTTCACGGCCCGCAGGCCCGTCGTCGCCGGCCCCTTCTTCACCTTGCCGTCCGCCGCGGCGAACTGGCTGCCGTGCGACGGGCACGTGATCGTGCCGCCGGACGGTTCGGCGACCATCGAGCCCTGGTGCGGGCACGTCGCGTCGAACGCCTTGACCTCGGTGGCCGAGACGCGGGCGATCACGATCTTCTTGCCGCCGGGTGCGTCCACGACCGCTCCGCCGCCCTCCGGCACGTCGGCCAGCGCGACCAGCGCCCCGCCGGCGGCACCGGTGGAGCCCGTCGAGCCGGTGGAGCCCGTCGAGCCGGTGTTCGGGGTGGTGCCGCCTCCCCGGGTGGGCGAGGTGCCGGTCGACGAGCCGGACGAGCAGGCCACGAGGCCGCTGGGCACGGCGAGGGCAACCGCGATTCCGCACAAAGCAGCCCGCCTGCTTACTGGGCTTTCGGTGTTCACGACCGATCCTCCGTGGTGGGTGGTGTTCGGGGTCACACCACAGCATTACGCGACCAGGTCCGCAGAAGTTCAGCCACGCGCCCGATGCACAGCAATTCCACAGGTCTCAGGCAAGCACCAGGTCATCGCCTGAAAGTGTGATGGCAACCTCGGTCAACCCGGAAGTCGCAGGTCCTTTGCGGACCGCGCCACTCGACGGGTCGAAGGTGCTCCCGTGCAACGGGCAGGTGATCACACCGCCGGCGGGCGGGTTCACCAGCGAGCCCACGTGCGGGCAGGAGGGGTTGAAGGCGCGAAATTCACCTGATCGAGGCTGCACGACGAGCAGCTGGGCGTTGCCGGGCATGTCCACCAGCACGCCGCTGCCCACCGGCACGGAGGCGGCCGGGGTGACGCGGTCTCCCACACGGGCGGTTCCGACACCGCCCGTCTTGCGAGGCGCAGGCTCGCCACACGCACTCAAAGCCGCGACGAGCCCGCACAACAACACTGAACGACGTTCCACGGACGCCGATTATCGGCGCTGGTCCTCCGCGACGGCCGTCCGGGCCAGCGCGAGCACCGCGGTGAACGGCGGGAACCAGTGCCGGGAGTGCGACGGCGGGTTGGCCCACCGCAGCGATCCGTACCTGGTCATCGTGGGTGGCAGCGCGATCCGGTGCGGCGATCGCACGAACTGGACCTCCGTCGGGGCCTTGAGGTGCGTCGGCAGCAACGCGACCAGCTCGGCCAGGAAGATCCAGTGCTCGCGCGGGCCGGGGATGACGGTGACCGGCCCGGCGAGCATGCGCGACTTGAGGTCGGCCAGCACGCGCGACCCGATGCGCGCGGGCATGGCCAGGGCGGTGGTGGCGGGCCCGAGGGGCAGGAACACGCCCTGCTCGGTGACCTGCACCTGCCAGCCGAGCAACCGGTAGCCGGCGACGGCCTCCCCGATCATCCGGTCGTGTGCCCTGTTCTGTGGGATACCGGTACTACCCGTCCCGGTTTCCGCGGTCGTGAGGCTCATCGGCGGTCGTCCTCCCCTATGGGTGGGTCAGGCACTGGTCACGGGGATCGGCCCGCGACCCGACGATGTGCAGGGTGCGTCGCAGTTCGCGACAACACCACTCGTCCCGTGCATGGGCTTCATGCAGCGGATGTATGAAGCTCATCCGCCGGGCGGGGGTACCAGCGGTGCGACACGCGAATTCATTACGTCTTATGCATGAGATGGATGGACGGACGATCACGGCTCCGTACACTTGGGAATCGCTCAGTGACGGGGGCGATGCCGATGGATGCCGCGAGACCCAAATCCAGGCGCGCATGCCCGTGTGGAGCGTTCATCGCCGCAGACAACACCGACCGGTTGTGTCACCGGTGCCGCCGGAACGCCCGTTCCGTCGTGCACGGCCCACCCGCGGTCCCCGACGACTTCTGGAACCACCCCTCGGTCGCGGCCGCCTGCACCGACCGCGACATGGGTGCGTTGATCTCCGCCTATCGCCACCACCCGCACCACCTCAGCCGGGTGTCCCAGGACCGCATGGCGGCGTGGCTCGGCATCAGCCAGGCCCAGCTGTCGCGTTACGAATCGGGCGAGAACCCGATCGACCGCCTCGACCGCCTGCGCCACTTCGCGCTGGTCCTCGGCGTGCCGGGCGATCGGCTGTGGTTCGACCGGGTCGTCATCCCAGCTCAGGTGGGCTCTGCAGAAACGGGCCCGCCGGATGTGCTCGCAGCCCCGTGGGAGGCGACGAGCATTGCCCGTTCGGTCGAGGAGACGGCGAGGAGCGACTTGGCGATCAGCAGACGAGCGGCGCTCACGGGAGCGGCCGCGGTGACGGTGGGGTCCGCACTGGTCGAGCCGCTGCAGCGCTGGCTGCACCCGCTGCAGAACCTGTCGCGGTGGTCGTCGCACTCGGCGATCAGCGAGGAGGAGCTGGCCGCGCTGCAGCGCGTGGCCGACGGCCTGCGCGGCTGGGGTGGCCGGGGCGGCTACGGACTGGCCCGCAAGGCCGTCCTGGGTCAGCTCGACGAACTGGCCGAACGCCTCCAGCGCGCCCCCGCGGGCCCGTTGACGGAACGCGCGTTCTTCATCGGCGCCGAGCTGTCGAAGGTGGCCGCGAGCATGTCGTTCGACGCGGGGCTGCACAACGCCGCCCAGCGCTACTACGTGCTCGCCATCCGCATGGCCAAGGCGGGCCACAACGACGGCTTCGCCGCACTCTGCCTGGCCGCGATGGCCCGGCAGATGTTCGACCTGGGCCGCCCCGAGGACGGCTTGGAGCTCGTCCAACTCGGCCAGTACGGCACGCGCCGCACCGGCACGCCGGCGTTGAAGGCCCTGCTGCTGACCCGCGAGGCCTGGGCCTACGCGCAGATGGGCAAGGTCCGCGAGTTCCACCAGGCCGTGGGCATGGCCCAGGACACCTTCGCCCAGCGCTCCGGCACCGAACCCGGCTACCTGCACAGCTTCGACGAGGCAGAGCTGGAGGGCGTGATCGGCGCCCGCTGCCGTGACCTGGCCATGCATGACCCCTCTCAGGCCGTGTACGCCGAACAGCACATTCGGCGCGCATTGGAACTGAGGGACCCCTCGAAGGTGCGCAACCGCGCTTTCGACGTAATCGGACTGGCGCGGACCAAGATGGTCGCGGGAGACCCGGAGGCGGCGTGCGGGTTGATCAACGAGGTCCTGCCGACAGCGGCGAAGCTCTCCTCGGGACGGGTCCTGCGCAAACTCGAGGACTTCGCCAAGGAGGCGGCACGGCACCGCCACATCCCCGCCGTGCAGGACACCCGCGACGCGATCAGGGCGATTCGGACGGCCTGATGCGCATCGGCATCACCGGCCACAGCAACCTGGTCCCGGAGTGCATCCCGGCCGTCCAGGCGGCTTTGGCCGCGGTGTTGGAGGAGCTGGACCGGCCTCTGGTCGGCGTCACGTGCCTGGCACCGGGCGCCGACCAGATCTTCGCGCGCGCCGTGCTGGACCTGGGCGGGCAGGTGGAGGTCGTGCTGCCCGCCCTCGACTACCGCGACCGCCTCAAACCGCACCAGGTGGCCGAGTACGACGAGCTCCGCGCCGCCGCGACGGTGGTCAGCGTCCTGCCGCACATGACGTCGGGCCGCTTGGCCTACGTGGCGGCGAACGAACGGATGCTGGCCTCGGTCGAGATGCTCGTGGCGGTGTGGGACGGGGTGCCGGGCCAGGGCAGGGGCGGGACGGCGGACGTGGTGGAGCAGGCGCGGGCGTCGGGGGTGCCGATCGAGGTCGTGTGGCCGGCGGAGGCGCGGCGGAAGTCGTGAGCGCAGGCTGACGCGGGGGTCCCCTCGCCTTTTGGCTCCCCCGCGGCCCACGGTACTCAGACGGTCTGACAGTTTCGGTGGGCTGAGCTGGCTCGGGCGAGCAGGGCGGGCGCAGGCGGCCCGAGAGCGGTCCCGCGGTGGTGGCTTCCCCGTCTAGCGCTCCGATCGTTTGCCGGGCGCTCTGGGGTGCTGGACGGGGAAGCCACCACCGCAACGCAAGCAACAACGCAACCGGCGGCCGCTCTGAGCAACAGGCGTGCCATCTACCTGAGAGTGGCGGGGGTGGAGCGCTTCTTCGGGAGTGTCGGGGTCTGGGGCGGAGCCCCAGGAATCCCGAACCGCCAGGTTCGGCGCCCGCTACGCCACTTGAGCGAAGTTCGTCGGCAACCGGCCCAACTCCGCCCCCAGCCCTGGCCCCACCCCCCGATCTTGATCACGCTTCCGGGACATGGCAGCCGATCCCTTCGCCCGCCTGGCCGACCGCCAGCTCTCCCTGCGCACCGCCCTGCGCACACTCCAGGCGACCCACCCCGGCAGCCCCGACTTCCCCGCCCTCCTCGCCGACACCGACCGCGAGGTCCAAGCGGTGGTGCAGGCCCGCAGGGACGTGGAGGCGGCCAGGCTCACCACCCCGAACCGCGCCATCGCCGCCGCCACCGCGGTCGCCGCCCTCACGGTCGTCATCGGCTGGTTCGACGCGTGGTCGCTGGTCTCGGTCGTGCTCGCGATGGCGGTGGCCGCCGCGGTTCTCGTCGACCCGACCGGCACGAAGCTGTGGGAGCCGCGGGCGAGGACCGTCGCCATCACCGCCACACTCGTGGCCGTGTTGTTCACGCCGCTCGTCAGCGGGTGGGCGGCGCTGGTGGTGGTGGCCGGTGGTGTGTGGTGGGCGTGGAGGACGTTGCGATGAACATCGATCCGGTCAAGGCGCTCGATGACAGGGTCGAGCGCCTCAAGAGAGATCTCAACGCTCTCACGACGCGGTTGGACGACGTGGAGAACACGGCGGGGCAACAACAACTCAGCGCCACGAACCAGATTCGTGACAACAACCGCAAGCTGACCAAGACCAATGACCGGGTCACCGAGCTCGCGGAGAGCGTGCACCGGCTCGAACGGTTGCTGGTTGCGCTCAACCGGAAGGTGCGGGCAGGGGAGACGCAGAAGGCCGACTTCGACACCTGGCCCGAGATCGAGCGGGAGACGGTCGAGAAGATCCTCAAGGGGCAGGAAGCCTATGCGCGCAGGACTTTCACGCCGCAGGAGGCGCAGGACGTGCGCAAGGCCATTGCGAAGTACGACGACCGGTTGAAGGACGCGATCGATGCCGCCGAGGGGTTGACGAACCTGCCGGCGAACGCGGAAGCGTTGTGGCGCAGGAAGTACGCGGACTGGCAGCGGTTCAGGGAGCTCGGGCAGCGGCCGCAGGCGCCGGACGAGGGGCACGGCGAGGACGCCTCGGCCAAGACGCGTGGCAACGAGGCGGTCGCGGAGGCGCGCGGGCGGATTCGCGCGCGCATCGAGGACGCGGTCGCGCGGGATCTGTTGTTCCCGGCGTGGTTCGAGAACATGCTGGGGCCCGCCGCGCCCCCTGGGCGGGCGGACGATTGGCTGTATACGGCAACAGATGTGGTGTTGTACCGGGTTCTGCACGGCATCGACAGTCCCGCGGACGCGCTCGGTCCGGCGCCCCAGGAGCAGGGGCACCGCAGGACGTTGCACGAGCGGCTGGTCGTCGAGTGCGCGGGGTACCGGAAGGCGTGACAGAGCTCGGGCAGGGCGCCTCTGCCCGAGCAACTCACATCAGGCCAGCTCCAGGCTGAACCGCTGTTGCACGTCGTCGACCATCAGCACCTTCACCTGCACGGTCGAACCGACCTCTGCCTGCTGACCGTGCAGCAGGCCGTGTGCTCCGGCGGGGTGCTCGACGAACGAGCCGAACGGGACGGTCGAGACGACCTTCCCGGAGAAGACATCACCAACGTTGGGAAGCATTGCGCATCACCTCCTCTCCCAAGCGCAGATCCCCGGAACAGAGGAACGCGCGGGACCGGAGGGGCCCTGATCAAGTCAGGGCCGGGCAACCGTTCCGCTCACGGCACAAGGCCGACCCGGCAGTCATACCGGGAACAGTAGCCACCTCAGGCCGTTGTCCGCAACGGAACTTAGACTTCCGCACATGCTGGAGACGTCCGCACGGCTGTTGAAGCTCCTTTCGCTGCTGCAGGTGCGGCGCGACTGGACCGGCCCCGAGCTCGCCGACCGGCTCGGCGTGGACGTGCGCACGATCCGGCGTGACGTGGACAAGCTGCGCAGCCTCGGGTACCCGGTCACGTCGCTGCCCGGCGCCACGGGCGGGTACCGGCTGGGGGCCGGGGCCGAGCTGCCGCCGCTGTTGCTGGACGACGACGAGGCGGTGGCCGTCGCGGTGGGACTGAGGACCGCGGCGAACGGCACGGTCGCGGGCATCGAGGAGACGTCGGTGCGCGCGCTCACCAAGCTCGAACAGATCCTGCCGAGCCGGCTCAGAAGGCGTGTCCAGGCGTTGCAGGCCCACACCACTCCCCTGACCGCGGGCGGGCCGACGGTCGACGCCGAGACGCTCACGATCATCGCCGCCGCCTGCCGCGACCACCAGCAGCTCCGGTTCACCTACGCCTCCACGCACGGTGAGCCGGCGAAGCGGCTCGTCGAACCGCAGGGGCTCGTGCACACCGGGCGCAGGTGGTACCTGGTCGCGTGGGACGTGTCCAAACAGGACTGGCGGACGTTCAGGGTCGACCGCATCACGGGCGAACCGGGGCTCGCCGCGCGGTTCACGCCGCGCGAACCACCGACGCCGGAGCTCGGCGAGTTCGTGTCCCGCCAGGTCGCGTCGAGCGTCTACACCTACCAGGCCGTGCTCACGGTGCACGCACCCGTGCACGCGGTCGCCGAACGCTCCTCCCCCACCGCGGTCTCGCTGGAAGCGGTCGACGACGACACCTGCCTGGTGCGCACGGGAGCCGAGTCGCTCGACCGGATGGTGTTCTACCTGCTGTACCTCGGTTTCGAGTTCGAGGTGCACGAACCGCCCGAGCTCAGGGACCACATCGGAACGCTCATCGAACGCATGCGCAACGCGATTGGAGTGCAGGCGTGACGGTCACGACCGACTTCGCCACCGCGGCGGAGGAGTTCCGGCGCGAGCTGCTCGCGCACTGCTACCGGATGCTCGGCTCGCTGCACGACGCCGAGGACCTGGTGCAGGAGACGTACCTGCGGGCGTGGAAGGCGTACGGGCAGTTCGAGGGCCGGTCGTCGGTGCGCACGTGGCTGTACCGGATCGCCACGAACGCCTGCCTCACCGCGCTCGAGGGCCGCACGCGCAGGCCGTTGCCGTTCGGGCTCGGTGCGCAGGGGGCCGCGCAGGACGACCCGCTCACCCAGGACCACGAGGTGCCGTGGCTGGAGCCGTTCCCGACCGACCCGGCGGCGATCGTGGCGGAACGGGAGAGCACGCGGCTCGCGTTCGTCGCCGCGCTGCAGCACGTGCCGCCGCGGCAACGCGCGGTGCTGATCCTGCGCGACGTGCTCAAGCTCAGCGCCGCCGAGACCGCGGACCAGCTGGACATGACGGTCGCGGCGGTCAACAGCGCCCTGCAACGGGCCCACGCGCAGCTCACGGACCTCAGCGAGGACCAGGTCACCGAGCCGCAGGACGCCAAGGAGCTGCTGGACCGCTGGGTGCGGGCGTTCGTGGCCAAGGACATCCCGGCGATCGTCGCGATGTTCAGCGAGGACGTCGTCTGGGAGATGCCGCCGTACCCGCAGTGGTACCACGGCCCGGACATGGTGGCGTGGCACCTGGCGAACCAGTGCCCCGCGGTGCCGGGCAAGGCGCGCATGATCGCGACCGAGGCGAACGGCCAGCCCGCCTACGGCCTCTACCTGGAGGGCGAGGACGGCGTGTACCGGCCGTTCAACCTCCAGGTGCTGGAGGCGGCCGACCGGATCACGCGCGTCTCGTCGTTCTTCGACCTCAGTCTGTTCCCGCGGTTCGGGCTGCCCGCGACCGCATGAACTCGGACCGGTCCAGCGGGCGGTTCGCCACCCGCATGTCACCGATCCAGCCGTGCAGCGACTTCTCCACGACGCGGTTGTACGCGTAGGCACCGACGAGCCACGGGTCACCGGCGGTCGAGATGCCGCGCGCGGGCGTCGAGGGGTTGCGCAGCAACGGTGACCCGTCGACGTACAGGGTCGTGTGCACGCCGTCGTTGACGACCGCGATGTGCCACCACGTCTCGTAGTCCATCTCGTGGCCCCAGTTGGTGGAGATGCCCGGCAGGTTGCGCGGGAACACCGCCCACTGCAGCTGGCCGCCACCGGCGACGTTCAGCGTGGCGATCGGCTCGCTCGGGTCGTCACCGGTCTTGCCGGCCGCCGAACCGGGCGCGAGCTTGGTGAACAGGCCGCACCACGGGTGGTTGAAACCGCTGGGCAGCTTGAGGAACAGCTCGACGGTGTAGCCGCGCTCGAACGTCTGCCGGTTGAGCGGAGCGGACTCCACAGTGGACAGGTAGCCGTTCTTGCCGAAGAACAACGAGTGGTGCGACGGCGCGAACCGGTGGTGGTCCTCGGAAGCGGCCAGCAGACCGGTCTGGACGAGGTCGTTGCCGTTGCCGGACAGGTCCTTCAGGCCCTCGCCGAGCCGCCAGTACGCGACCGTGCCCTTCACCAGCACGTCGCGGACGGGCTGCGGCGCGAGCAGCACCGGCGGGTCGAACCGGGCGAAGCGCTGCTCGAAGTCGATCGGCACGCTGAACCGGTCGGCCGGGCCGGTCAGCTCGATCTCCCCGCGCTCCAACGGGTTCAGCGACCTCTTGCCGAGCAGCCACGGCGACAGCGTGCGCACGTCGATCGTCTTGCGGTCGAGGTCGAAGTGGTACAGGCGGATCATCGCGCCGCCGCCGTAGTAGCGGTCCTGGTAGTTCGTGATGTGCACGTGCACCTCGTTGCCGGCCGAGTTGCGCATCGTCGCCCGCGCCGGCGGCCAGAAGTGCCCGTTCAACGTCAGGAAGACCTGGTCGTTGTCCTTGATCAGCTCGTCCCACAGCCGGCGGCCGTAGTCGGACATCGCGGCCGTGCCGTCACCGCCGTCGTAGGCGAGCTCGTGCGTGGTGAGGACGACCGGCAGCTTCGGGTGCTTCGCCAGCACCGAGCGCGCCCAGTCGAACCCCTTGGCGGACATGCGCCAGTCCAGCGCCAGGACCAGCCACTCCTTCCCGGCCGCGCGGAACACGTGGAACGTGTTGTAGCCGTCCGCGCTGGCACCGCGGAACGTCGGCGAGTGCCGGAACCGCTGCGGCCCGAACCTGTCCAGGTACGGCGTGCGACCTCGCTGGTCGTCCTTGCGCGAGTCCGGCACGTCGTGGTTGCCTGCGAGCACGCTGTAGCCGACCCGGCGCCGGTCGAGGACCTCGAACCGCTCGCTGATGTCGTCGATCTCGCTCTTCTGCGCGTTCTCGACCAGGTCGCCGAGGTGGCTGATGAAGACGATGTTCTCGGACCTCTGGTGGTCGACCAGGTACTGCAGGGTCGCCTTCAACGGAGCCGAGTCGCCGCGGTCCATGTCGAACATGTACTGCGTGTCCGGGATCACCGCGAGCGTGAACCGCCGCGCCTCCGGATCGGGGCGACCAGAGCCGACAACGTTGTCAGCGACTGCGGAACCGGGTGTGACCAGCGCGGCAGCGGCGGCGGTCGCGCCGGTGCCGATCAAGAAACTGCGGCGGGACGAGGTCATGGCGCGGACTGTAGGTGCGCTTGACCAACGTCAGGAGAACAGCGGGCGAAACCTGGTCTTCCGCCGATCGGACCACTGGATAGCATCGCGAACCATGGGCTGGGGGATAGCGGTTGCCGGGGTCGTCGTCGCGCTGGGCGGCCTCTTACAAGGGTTGATCGGGTTCGGGCTGGCGCTGGTCGCCGTGCCGTTGATCGCGTTGCTCGATCCGACATTGCTGCCCGTGCCGGTGCTCATGGTCGCCGCCGCGCACGCGTCGATGTCGCTCGCGCGGGAGTTCGGGCACGTGGACTGGCGCGGGGTCGGCTGGGCGATGGCCGGGCGGCTGCCGGGCACGGTCGTGGGCGTGCTGGTCGTCGACGCGCTCGACCCGAAGGGGTTCGGGCTGGTGGTCGGCGGCTCGGTGCTGGCGTGCGTGCTGCTGTCGATCACGACGTGGCGGCCGTCGCCGAGGCCGAAGTCGCTGGTCACGGCCGGGTTCGCGAGCGGGTCGTTCGGCACGGCCACCTCGGTGGGCGGGCCGATGGTCGCACTGCTCTACCAGAACCAGGCGGGCCCGCAGGTCAGGGCGACGCTGGCGGCGTTCTTCGTGCTCGGCTCCGGCGCGTCGATCATCGCGCTGGTGAGCGCCGGGCAGGTGACCGCGCACCAGCTGTGGGCCGGGGTCGTGCTGATCCCGTTCCTGGTCGCCGGGTTCCTGCTCTCCGGGCCGTTGCGCAAGCGGGTCGACGCGGGCGGGATCCGCACGCCGATGCTCGTCGTCGCCGGGCTGAGCTCGGTGGTGCTGATCGTGCGGAGCGTGCTGTCGTGATCTGGTTCGCGGCCGCGACGGCGGTCTTCCTGTACTTCACCCGGCCCGCGTGGGTGACGTTCGTGCTCGCCGGGCTCGCGACGATCGCGGTGCAACCGGCCGGTCCCGGCTGGATCGGGGCGACCCACGCCGGCCTTGCCCCCGACCTGGCCTCGCCGCGGCTGGTGATCGCCGCCGGGCTCGTCGCGTGGGCGATCCGGCACCGGAGCTGGCGGATGGGCGCGGCCGCCGTCGTGTTCGGCGCGCTCGTGCTGTTCACCGACCGGGCGTTCATCCCGGCGCTGCTGCTCTTCACCGCCGCGGCGCTCGCAGCCGCGCCGCGCAGACCGCTGTACTCCGGCGGGATCGCGGTCCTGGCGGTCGCGCTCGGGCTGACCTTCCTGGGCGTGCTCCCCGGTCATCAGGTGGTCGACGCCATGCCGGAGGTGGTCTGGATCGCGTTCGGGGTGGCGGTGCTGCTCGTGGCCGTGGCGCCGAGGCCCGCGTGGGTGGCGCTCGCGATCGCCGGTTTCGGCTCACTGGCGGCGTACACGATGACGCTCAGCCCGATGTTCCTCATCAACCCGTGCACCCTGCCCGGAGCCGTGTGCGGCAGTGCACCCGGCTGGTACTCCGCGGAGGAACGCCCGGCGCAGGCGGTCAGCACCGACAGAGGCGCCGGGATCGGCGGCCTCGGCTACTCCTACGACGACATGCTGACGTACACGCCGGTGTGGTTCGTCGTGGCGGCTGTGCTGGTCTGGGCGATCCGGCGGCACAGCTGGCGGGTCGCCGTCGCCGCGGTGGTGTTCGGCGCCGTGCTGTGGGCCGCTCCCGAGTACGCGGCGATCCCGGTGTTCGCCGCGGCGGCCGCGGCACTCGGGCCGCGCCGGGACCCGTTCTACCTGGCGGGCATCGGGGTGCTGGCACTCGCGCTGACCGACCGGCAGGAGCAGTGGACGCTGCTGCTGGTCACGATCATCGCGATCGCGACCGGGCTCGCGCTGGGGATCTGGGCCTATCTGAGCAAGAACGGCCTCAACGGGGCCATCGCCGTGGTCGCTCTGGCGGTGGCCCCGCTGACGCCGTTCCTCACTGCGGGAGTGCTGCTGGCAGCGCCTGCGCTCAGAAGGGCTGCACGTTGGGGTGGTACACCGAACCGTTCACCGGCGCCGTGAGGTCGACCAGGTACCTGGTCACCGCGGCGTCCGCACCGGCCGAGTCACCCAGGATGCAGTGGCCGAACGCGTCGACGCTGATCAGTCGCGCGTTGCCCAGCTGCTTCGCCATCCGGCGGGCGAACTCGTACTGCGTGGCCGGGTCGTAGTAGTTGCCCACCACGACGATCGGGTTCTTGGTCTTGCGGTTCCACGGGCCGATCCAGCGGTCCGGGTTGCGCGTCGGCCACGTCGGGCAGGTCAGCGCGTCCGAGGCCGCCTGGTAGCGGCCGAACGTGGGCGACTCCCTCTCCCACTTGGCCGCGGTCGACGCCCAGTTGCGGGTCGTCTTCGCGAACGGCTTGTCGATGCAGTTGACCGCGTAGTACGAGTCGTCGCTCGTGTACGGGGTCTCCGGCAGGCCGCGCACGTCGGCCAGGCCGCCGTTGTTGTTCAGCACCGGAACGTCCACAACGGACTGGACGCTCATGGTCTGCGCGGCGTCCGTCGCGGCGGCCGGGTTCTGCGCCGCGTGGATCGACTGCAGCCACGTGGCGAGCGCCTTGAACGTGGTGGGGTTGTACAGGTTGCTCGCGGTGCGGCCGACGACGTCGGTCAGCGTCACCTGCGTGCCGCCCGGCAGCGTCGTCGGGCCCTTGCGCAGGGTCTCGCGGATGCCGTCGAACTTCTTGCGGGCGTTGCCGGCGAACGCGCACTTCTCCACGCCGACGGTGTCGCAGCGCTTGAGGAAGCCGTCGAGGGCGATCTCGAAGCCCTTGGCGCGCTGGCGGTCGTACTCCGCGCCGTTGGTCAGGCGCAGCTGCGGGTCGACGTTGCCGTCGAGCACGAGCGCGCGCGACTTCTGCGGGAAGATGTTCGCGTAGGTGGCGCCGAGCAGCGTGCCGTAGGAGAAGCCGACGTAGGTCAGCTGCTGGTCACCGACGGACTCGCGCAGCATGTCGAGGTCACGGGCGACGGCCTCGGTCGACATGTGGTTGAGCAGCGGACCGGCGTTGATCTTGCAGTAGTCCGTGTAGGCCTTGGACTGCCGGATCGAGCTGGCGATCTCGTCCTTGGTCGTCGGCAGGGCGTACCAGCCCTCGTTGACCGCGTCGGCCTCCTCCTGGGTGCGGAAGCAGCGCAGCGGGGCGCTGCGGCCGACACCGCGCGGGTCGAAGCCGATGAGGTCGAACTTCTCGAGGACCTCCGGCGTGAAGAAGCTCGCGCCGAACGCGCCGTAGATGAGGCCGGCGCCACCGGGGCCGCCGGGGTTGATGAAGAGCGATCCGATCTTCTTGGCCGGGTCGGTCGCCGGCCGCTTCATCATGATGATGCCCGTCGTGTCACCGCGCGGACGCGAGTGGTCGACGGGCACTTCCTGGATGGCACAGCTGACCCTGGTGCGTTCGGCGACCGGGATCGAAGCGAGCACATCCGCCGCGCACGGCCCCCAAGCGGCGGGTCTGACTGCGGCGGCGCCGGTCTGGGCGGAGGCGGTGCTCGCGCCCAGACCGGAGGCGATGGTGCCGAGCGCGAGCGCCGAGGCGAGCGCCGCGCGGGTGGCACGGGTTGCAAGGGAAGACGTCACCGGTGCAGCCCATCACTGCGGGCGCACCGTTTGTACCCGCCTATCGGAGGGTTGTGTCCTCATTCGGCCTGGGCCAGGGAGACGGCGAAGCGGTCCTCCGCATCGGTCCACCAGCGGCGCAACGCGAACCCGGCGTCCTCCAGCTCCTGCCGCACGCCCTCCTGGCGGAACTTCGCCGACACCTCGGTGCGCAGCTCCTCGCCCTCGGCGAACTCCACCGTGAGACCGAGGTCCGCGATCCTCACCGTCATGGCCCGTGTGGCCCGCAGGCGCATCTCGATCCATTCCCGCTCGGGGTTCCACAACGCCACGTGCTCGAACGCGGCGACGTCGAAGTCCGCGTGGAGCTCGCGGTTGAGCACGTTCAGCACGTTGCGGTTGAACGCCGCGGTCACGCCCTGCGCGTCGTCGTAGGCGCGCACCAGCGTCTCGCGGTCCTTCACCAGGTCCGTGCCGAGCAGCAGCCACTCCCCCGGCTCCAGCACGTCGCGGACCGTGCGCAGGAACTTCTCCCGCTCCTCGGGGATGAGGTTGCCGATCGTGCCGCCCAGGAACGCGACCACCCGCGGCGGCTCGCCCGGCAGCAGGCCCAGGTGCTGGGTGAAGTCGCCGACCACGCCGTGCACCTGCAGACCGGGGTAGTCGGCCATGATCGCGTGCGCGGCCTCGGTGAGCGCGGAGACGGAGACGTCCTGCGGCACGAACTGCGTGAGCGTGCCGTGCTCGCGCAACGCGCTGAGCAGCAGCCGGGTCTTCTCCGACGAACCGGAACCCAGCTCCACCAGTGAGCCCGCGTCCGTGGTCGCCGCGATCTCGGCCGCGCGCTCGGCGAGCACCTCGCGTTCGGCCCTGGTCGGGTAGTACTCGGGCAGGCGGGTGATGTCCTCGAACAACGCGCTGCCCGCCGCGTCGTAGAACCACTTCGGAGACAGCCACTTCGGCTCCGCGGTCAGTCCTGCGCGCACGTCCGCGCGCAGGGCGTGCGCGGCGTCCTCGGGCCCCAGGTGAACGTCCAGCACCGGCTCGGTCATGCGGGTCGAACCTCCACAGTGGATGGATCGGCGATGACGACGTGGTGGTCGGGGATCTCCCGCCACGCCGGGTCGCCGTCGAGCGGTTCGGAGGCGACGGTGACGCTCTCCTCGTCCTGGTGCACCCACAGCGAGTGGGTCCACGTCGTGCCGACGATGACCGAACCGTCGGTCATCAGGAAGTTGAGGCGCGACGCGGGTGCGACGGCCACCACCTCCTTGGTCAGTTCAACGAGCACGTCGGCGGGATTCTTCCCGGTCTCCAGCCTGCGCCTGACCAACGTCCACAGCAGAGCGGAGTCGGTCAGCGCGTCCATGGTGAGCAGGTCGGTCACGGGAAGGGTCTTCGCGAGCTCGGCCACGGACTCCGGCCACTCGGAGACACGGCCGTTGTGGCTGAACAGCCACGTGCCGTCGGTGAAGGGCGCGCACGCCCCGTCCACCACCGGCATGCCGGTCGTCGCGGACCTCACCGCGGCGAGGAACGCCGTGGACAGCGTCGTCCTGGCCAGCTGGCGCAGGTTCGCGTCGGCCCAGATCGCCCCCGCACGGCGGTACCGGACCGGCCCGGGGAACCAGCCCACGCCGTACCCGTCGACGTTGATCGTGCCGCCACCGTGCATCTGCTGCGGCGCGAAAGCCTGCCGCTCCAACGAGTCGGGCGCGTCGAAGAGCACGTCGTCCAGGGGTTCGGCGGGGCCGAGGTAAGCCACATGGCGGCACATCGCCTAGGCGTCCCTGGCGCAGCGGAAACCGGCGAAGATCTGCCTCCTGATCGGGTAGTCCCAGTTGCGGAACGTCGAGCGGATCGCCGAGGAGTCGGTGCCGAACGAACCGCCGCGCAGCACCTTGTAGTCGGGTCCGAAGAAGACCTTCGAGTACTCGGGGTAAGGGAAGACCTCGAAGCCCGGGTAGCCGTGGAAGTCCGTTGAGGTCCACTCCCAGACGTCACCGATCAGCTGGTGCACGCCGTACGCGGACGCACCGGCCGGGTAGGCGCCCGCCGGTGCCGGGCGGAGGTGGCGCTGACCGAGGTTGGCGTGCTCCTCGCGCGGCTCCTCCTCGCCCCACGGGTACCGGCGGCTGGTGCCGGTCGCCGGGTCGTGCCGCGCGGCCTTCTCCCACTCGGCCTCGGTCGGCAGCCGCTTGCCCGCCCACGTCGCGTAGGCCTGGGCCTCGTGGAAGCACACGTGCACAACGGGTTCGTCCGGCACGATCGGCTCGGTCACGCCGAACGCGGTGCGGCTGAAGCTCGTTCCCTCACGGTGCCAGAACCGCGGTCCGGTGAGCTTGCCGTGCGTGCGGTGCATCCAGCCCTCGTCCGTCCACAACCGACGGTCGCGGTACCCGCCGGCCAGGACGAACTCGGCGTACTCGGCGTTGGTGACCGGGGTGGTGTCGATGAAGAAGGGGTCCACGTGGACGGTGTGCGCCGGGCGTTCGTTGTCCAGCGCCCACGGTTCGTCCGAGGTGCCCATCTCGAACGGTCCACCGGGGACGAACACCTCCGTCCGGGCGATCAGCGTCCCGGCGGGCGGCGGCGGTGCGTGCAGGACGGGTTCGCCGGTGCGCAGCTGGTGGGTGGCGAGCATCGTCTCGTCGTGCTGCTGCTCGTGCTGCACGATCATGCCGAACGCGAAGGCGTTCTCCACGAGCCTGCGGCCCTCCAGCGGAACCTTCTCCAGCACGTCGAACACCTTGCCGCGCACGTCACCGACGTACTGGCGGGCCTCGACGGGGTTGAGCAGCGGCAACTCGGGCCGGACGCTGCGGCCGTACTTGAACGCGTCGTAGAACTCGTCGATGTCGCTGCGCACCGGTTCCCGGCCACCGACGTCGCGGACGAGCCAGAGCTCCTCCTGGTTGCCGATGTGCGCCAGGTCCCAGACCAGCGGCGACATGAGTTTGGAGTGTTGCCGCACGAGGTCGTGCTCGTCGACGGCGTCGGTCAAGGCGGTGGAACGCGCGCGCGAACGCAGAAGCTCTTCTGCCACGCGCTCGCGGAGATCGCCACCATTGTTCTGGCTGGTCACAGCTTCCCCTCAAGCTCCTGGCCGATGGCGCTGATCTGGTCGTCGGAGAGACCGGTGCGGTGCAACGCGTCGATGCCGAGGGCGACGACGTCCTTCGCCGCCCTGGCGATGCGTTCGTCCGCCATCCCGTACCGGGCGGCGGCGAGCCACCGCCCGGAGGCCCGTTCCGTCGCCGCCAGCACACCGTCCACAACGGACTTGTCGCTGAACAGCGCGACGAGCAGCGCACTCGGCGCGATCCAGCCGCCCGGCGGCGGCGTGTCGAGGTAGCGGATCTCGATGTACCCGCGCGGCCGCACCGGCGGGAACATCAACGACATGTGGTAGTCGAGGTCGTCACTCGTGGGGCTCCGGTCGAGCGCCCCGCCGATCCAGTCGGCGAAGGTGAGACGTCTGGGCGGGATCCAGTTCGGACCCGGTCCACGAACGACGATGACGGGCGTGTCGACGACCCGTCGCGCGTAGGCCTGGGCCGGATCGGCGCACACAGCACTCGGTCTGGTGCGCACGGGATCCGTGCCGTACAGGGTCCGCATCCGGGCCGACGCCCAGTTCTGCCGCTGTCCGCCCAGTCCCGGCGAGTTCGCGAACAGCGCGACCATCACCGGCCCGAGCTGGTGCACGGCGGCCCACCGCGATTCGAGGTCCTGTTCCTCGCCGAAGTCGAGGCACACCTGCAGCCCGGCGGTGCTGCACATCATCGAGATGCCGTCCTGGCCGAGCCGGCCGAACTCGTGCTCCATCGCGGCGTACCGCGGCACTCTGAGCATCCGGCTGGGCGTCCGGTGCGCGTCGGCACCCTGGTCGCCGAGCACGAGTCCCTGGTCCGCGAGCAGCGCGGTGAGCTCGGTGAGGTCCGATTCGACGGTGGTGAAGAGTGTGGGGAGGGAGGTGCAGGGAGGTGTGGAGATCTCGACCTGCCCACCCGGTTCGACGGTCAGCGGCGTGCCGCTGGGAAGCGGCCTCTGCGGGCTGTCCGGAACCAGTGTCGGCGGCGCGTGCACTCCGAGCGCCGCAGCCAGCCTTCGGTGGTCCAGTGGTGCTGCCGGGTCTTCGGCGTGGTGGACCGTGAACTCCAGCTCCACGCCGAACAGTTTCGGAGGCCCGTGCTTGAAGCAGACCGAGGCGACGTAAGCCTCGGCCTCGGCGCGGTCAGCAAACCTGACCGGCGCCGGTTGGTCACGCAGCGCAGTCTTCACCACACACTCCCCGTGATCGCGTAGCCCAATCGACGCTACACGCGGGTGTTGCGGCTCGCACGCTCTCGCAGGCGTGCAAATCCTTACAGATCAAGGACGTGGCCTGCGTGCACGCGTGTGCACAGCGGGTTTGACGGGGAGGTGTATCGAGTTGCCCGATTCGTTCACGTTCACGCCACCGCCCCGTCGCCGCCGGCTGTTCAGTCGGTGATCGCGCGCGAGGAGAGCCGGGAACCGCCCTCGTACACGATGTCGATGTGCATGATGCGGTCGTTGCCCGCCGTGCCGTCCTTGTCGGTGGACGTGCTCAGCCAGATGTCGCCTTCCTTGTCCACCTCCACCGTGCGCAGGCGGCCGTAGCTGCCCTGGAAGTAGATCTGCTGGTCGACGAGGTTGCCGCTCGCGTCGATGCGCATGCGGTAGATGCGCTGGCCGACGGTCGTGGCCACGAAGACGTGGTCGTTGATGATGGTCAGGCCCGAGGGTGAGGCCTGGGAGGTGGACCAGGTCTTCTTGGGCGGGACGGTGCCGGCGCAGTTGCCGGTGGTGCCCTCGCACGGCTCCCAGCCGTAGTTGCCGCCCTTGGTGATCAGGTTGACCTCGTCCTGCCGCGAGTTGCCGAACTCCGAGGCCCACAGGCGGCCCTGCGAGTCGAAGTCGAGGCCCTGGACGTTGCGGTGGCCGTAGCTCCAGATCGCCTTGCCGGGGAACGGGTTGTCGGCCGGGATGGAGCCGTCCGGGTGGACGCGCAGGATCTTGCCGGCGTTGGTGTTGAGGTTCTGGGCGTTGTTGCCGTTCTGGGCGTCGCCGGTGGAGATGAACAGGTACCGGCCGTCCGGACTGAACCGCAGGCGGCCGCCGTTGTGGTAGCGGTTCTTCGGCACACCGTCGAGCAACGTGGTCCAGTTCGCCAGCCGCGTGCCGTCGAACGTGGCCCTGACCAGGCGGTTTCCGCCGCTGTAGGTGTGGTAGACGTAGATGAACCGGTCGGTGGCCCAGGTCGGCGAGACCTCGATGCCGAGCGCACCGCCCTCACCGCCGGTGCCCTGAGCGCCGGGGACCTTGCCGAGCACGGTCTTGGTGCCGGACTCGGTGACGCGCAGGACGTTGAACGTCTCCCGCTCGGTCACCAGCGCGGAGCCGTCGGGGAGGAACGCGGTGCCCCAGGCGACGTCGACGCCGCCGACGACCTGCTTCACGGTGCCGGGGTTCGGGATGCCGGTGCCGCCGCCCTGGCCGGGGCGCACGGCGATCTCGTTCGAGAACGGCGAGAGGTTGCCCGCCGCGTCCTTGGCGCGCACCTTGACCCGGTACTCCTGGCCGCCCACCAGGCCCGCGATGGTCGACGAGGTGGCGGTGCCGTCCGCGGTCTGCTTCAGGGCGCCGTCGACGTGGACCTCGTAGCCGGTGACCGCCACGTTGTCGGTGGAGGCGGTCCAGGCGACCGTCACGCTGGTCGTGGTGGTTCCGGTGGACCGCAGGCTCCCCGGCGTGGTCGGCGCCTGGCCGTCCGGCGGGGCCGGCCGGGTGCGGCCGGGGACGTTGTTCGAGGCCTGCGAGACGTTGCCCGCGGCGTCCTTCGCGAACACGGTCCAGTCGTACTCGGTGTCCGCGCGCAGGCCGGTCGCGGTGGCCGTCAGGACGTTGCCGACGCTCGTGACGAGCTGGCCGTGCTGGTAGACGTCGTAGCCCACCACCCCCACGTTGTCCGTGGCGGCCTCCCACCTCAGCGACACGGAGTTGTGGGTGGAGGACACGAACCGCAGGTCGCGCGGCGGGGTCGGGGCCTCGTTGTCGGGCGGGCCGGCGAGCACCGCCGTCAGCTTGTCGGCGTTCGGGCCGCCGTTCGCGGTCGTCGCGGTCGCGCGGATCTTGTTCGGGCCCGCCTTCAACGTGACGCGCGCGGTGCGGGTCTGCCACGTCGTCCACGCACCGGTGCCGGGGAAGGACACCGCCTGCGCGCCCGTGCCGTCGACGGTCACCGAGACCGGGCGGTCGACCGTCGTGCCGTTGGCGTAGCGGAACGTGAGGTCGTGCTCGCCGCCGGCGTCGGCGTTGATCGTGTACTCGACCGAGGAGCCCACGACGTTGTCGTAGTTGACGAAGCCCGCGCCGGAGAAGCCGGTGTGGTTGGACTCCACGACGCCCTGGGTGATCGTCGCGTTCTCCGCCTCCTGTTCCAGGACGGCCGCGGCGAGTGCGCTCTCTGCTACCGACATCACTGCGACGGCCGTCGCGAACGCGACGCCAGCCGTGCCGAGCGCGCGTAACGCCCGGCCTCTGTTCGGTGCCACTGTTGTGCCTCCCACAAGACGGTCGGGGATCACTCGGAGCGGCGGCGGGACCTATTTCGAATAGAAACTTTCTTGACTGTCGCGCAGATCACACCACCGGTGACCCCTTCAGTCAACCCTTGTTCGGAGCTGCCGGAAAGCGCTTACCTCCGCAGTTCCGGATCCCGGTTCTCCGCCAGCACCGCGATCAGGTCGGTGGCCGTGCGGTTCAGCAGGAGGTCGACCACGTGGACGCTCGGGGAGACGCGCCGCGACCGCCACCCGAGGCGCTCGACGAACGCCGACAGCTTGATGATCTCCTGCGGCTCCATGCCGGTGGAGGATATTGGTGGTGGCAGCCGCGTCCGCGCAGGCCCGGCGGAAGATCCACTCGAAAGGATCACACGGATGGAGCTGTCCAATCCGTACGTACGGATTGGATTTCCCGTCCTGAGCCTGGGACCATCTCCAGGTGCCCAGGGTCAGCCAGGACCACCTAGACGCCCGCCGTCGCCAGATCCTCGACGGTGCGCGCGCGTGCTTCGCCCGCCACGGCTACGAGGGTGCCACGGTACGCCGTCTCGAAGAGGCCACGGGACTGTCCCGCGGTGCGATCTTCCACCACTTCCGCGACAAGGAGTCGCTCTTCCTCGCGCTCGCCGAGGACGACGCGCTGCGGATGGCGGACGTGGTCGCGGAGCAGGGTTTGGTGCAGGTCATGCGCGACCTGCTGGAAGAGCCGGCGAAGCGGGACGAGGAGCACGCCGCCGACTGGCTGGGCACGCGGCTGGAGGTCTCCCGCCGGCTGCGCACCGACCCCGACTTCCGCGCGCGCTGGGCCGAGCGGTCCGAGCAGCTGACGGCCGCGACCCGGCAGCGCCTGCTGCGCCAGCGCGAGGCGGGCAACCTGCGTGACGACGTCGACGTGACGGTTCTGACGAGCTTCTTGGAGCTCGTGCTGGAGGGCCTGGTGTCGCACCTGGCGATGGGGCTGCCTGCCGACGACATGGAGCCGGTACTCGATCTGGTGGAAGAAACCGTGCGCCGCCACCGTCGTAGCTCTTGAAGCTTCTTCACTTAAACCTCAATGTGGACGCATGCCGTCCTCGCTGAAGACCACCGTCCAGTTCTTCGCGCTCCGCTCTCTCGTGCGCGGCTACGCGCTGATCGGTGACCCGTACGCCGGTGTCATGGCGTCGCCGCCGGATCGCGACCCGTACTCGATGTACGAGAAGGTGCGCGCCAAGGGCGACATGGTCCGCAGCAAGATGGGCGCCTACGTCACGCCGTCGCGCGCGTTGTGCGACTCGGTGCTGCGCGACCCGCGGTTCGTCACGGCGACGTTCGACGAGGCGTCGATGATCCCGATCACGCTGGTCAAGGACGGCGAGAAGATCGTGAACCCGGTGCAGGACTCGTTCCTGATGAAGAACCCGCCGGACCACACCCGGCTGCGCAAGCTGGTGCAGCCGTTCTTCACGCCACGCGCGCTGAAGGACCGCACCGCGTCGATCCAGAAGATCGTCACGAGCTACCTCGACCGGCTGGACGACCGGTTCGACGTGGTGGCGGAGTTCGCGTCGCAGGTGCCGATCCAGGTGATCGCGGACCTGCTGGGCGTGCCGGACGACGACAAGGCGCTGTTCGCCCGCTGGGGCTCGTCGCTGGCCGAGACGCTCGACGGCGTGTGGTCGCACAAGCAGCTCAAGAACCTGCACGCCACGATCGTCGAGTACAACGACTTCATCGACGGGCTGATGGACGAGCGGCGGCGCGACCCGAAGGACGACATCGTCAGCCACCTCGTGACGCAGCACGAGGACCTCAGCCGCGAGGACCTGGTCGCCACCACGGGGTTGCTGCTCTTCGCCGGGTTCGAGACGACGGTGAACCTGATCAGCAACGGTGTGCTGAAGGCGTTCGAGAACCCGCACACGGTCGCGCCGCTCGCGCAGAGCCCGGAGTACGCGGAGGGGTTCGTCGAGGAGGTGCTGCGGCTGGACCCGCCGGTGCAGTACACGATCCGCTGGCCGAAGGAACGCCTTGAGCTGGCCGGTGTCTCACTGCCGAAGGGCATGCCGGTGATGCTGCTGCTCGCGGCGGCGAACCGCGATCCTCGGGTGTTCTCCGACCCGCTGAAGTTCGACCCGACGCGGTCCAACGCGCGCGAGCACCTCGCGTTCTCCGCGGGCATCCACTACTGCATCGGCGCGGGCCTGTCGCGCATCGAGGGCGCGGTCGCGTTGCACGAGCTCTTCAAGCGCTTCCCGAACCTAGCGCAGGACGGCCCGATGGCGCGGCGCAGGTCGAAGCTCATCCGCGGCGCGTTGCGACTTCCGGTTCGCGCGAACGAACCCAAACGATCACTGGCGGTGAAGTCGACCTGACGTGGGGCGAAGTTCGCGGAAGCACGTGCCGGACTTCACCTGTCTGGAGCAATGTTCGTGCCCCAATGACACATCTCCGTAGTGCATGCTTGAAAGTGAGAGGGAGACCCGCCGCACCGCCGCCGCGACGGGCCTCCCTCTCGCCTTGTGGGCGGCGCACCCCTATTCGACGCCCGACATCAGCTTCTTGATCACCGGGGCCGACAGCGCCAGCGCGATGCCGAGCACCACGGCCGCGCCACCCAGCGTGAGGAAGTACGCCGACGGGCTCGTCGTGTAGAACTTCACCAGCTGCGCCGCCACACCGGTGCCGGCCGAGGTCGCGAGGAACCACAGGCTCATCGTCTGCGAGGCGAACGCGCGCGGCGCCAGCTTCGTCGTGACCGACAGGCCGACCGGCGACAGCATGAGCTCACCGGCGGTCATGATCAGGAACATCAGCACGAGCCAGAGCGGCGTCACCTTGCCGTCGGCCGCCGAGTTGCTCGCGAAGTACATGAGCACGAACGACAGGCCGACCAGCACGAGCGCACCCGCGAACTTGCGCGGCGTGGACGGCGCGCGGTCCTTGAGCTTCACCCACAGCAGGGCGAACAGCGGCGCCAGCAGGATGATCATGATCGGGTTGATCGACTGGAACCACGCGACCGGGAACTCCCAGCCGAACACGTGGTTGTCGACGTTCGAGTCGGCGAACTCGGCGATGACCGACGCGCTCTGCTCGAAGATCAGCCAGAACATCGCGGCCGCGACGAACAGCGGGATGTAGGCGACGACCCGCGGCTTCTCCTCCGGCAGCGTCTTCTTGCTGCGCAGCATCACGGTGAAGTACGCGATCGGCAGCACGATCGACATGATGCTGATCATCAGGATGACGCCCTCGACGTCGCCCACGACGTAGGCGACGACACCGAACGCGGCGATCGCGACCGAGATGGCGGTGATGAGACCGTAGACGCGGCCCTTCTCGGCGGCGGGCAGTGGGTTCGGCGCCACGGCGGCGGACCCGCGCAGGTGCTTGCGGCCCAGGCGGTACTGGACGAGGCCCAGCGCCATGCCGACCGCGGCGACGGCGAACCCGGCGTGGAAGCCGATGCCGTCCGCGAGCGCGCCGGTGATCAGCGGCGACACGAAGCCACCGATGTTGATCGCCATGTAGAACACCGTGAAGCCGGCGTCGCGGCGGGTGTCGGTCTTGTCGTACAGGCCGCCGACGACGGTCGAGATGTTCGGCTTGAGCAGGCCGGTGCCGAACACGATGAAGATCAGGCCGAGGTACACGCCGGTGATGCCGATCGGCAGCGCCAGCGCGATGTGGCCGCACATGATCAGGACGCCGCCGTAGAACGTGGCGCGCTGGCCACCCCACACGCGGTCGGCGAGCCAGCCGCCGGCGACACCGGACATGTAGACCGCGGTGCCGTAGATGGCGACGACGGACAGCGCCAGGGCCTTGTCGACGCCCAGGCCGCCCTCGGACACGGCTGTCCACAGGTAGAGGCCGAGGATGGCCTTCATCCCGTAGAAGGAGAACCGCTCCCACAGTTCGGTGAAGAAGAGCGTGGACAGGCCTCGGGGATGACCGAAGAATCCTGTGTCCTGCTTGCCGGGGATGCTGGCGCTAGGGGCGCTCACGTCATCGTCCTCTCGTGTCAACGATGTCACGGCGGATCCGGTGCACATTACGCCGAACGCTCGTACGGTTTGCAATCGGGGTTGCGTCCAAGTGGCCCATCTCTCCTGCCGGAGTGCGGGGTTGAGCGGGATTTGATGCACTGCTGGGGTGGACTTGATCCAGGCGCACGGCCTCGCGATGACGGAGTTCGACCGGCGGGTGCGGGAGATCGCACCCGACCAGTGGGTGCTGGGTACCCCGTGCCGGGAGTGGTCGGTCAGAGATCTGGTGGGCCATCTGGTCCAGGAGCAGCTCTGGGCATCGGAACTGCTGGCCGGGTGCACCACCGAGCAGGTCGGCGACCGGTTCGACCACGACAACCTGGGTGACGACCCGCTGGTGTCCTGGGTGGTCGCGGCCGCGGCGGCACGTGAGGCGTGGCTGGAGCCCGACGCGTTGTCCAAGCCGGTGCACGTGTCGTCGGGGATGATCGACGCGGCGGAGTACTGCTGGCAGATGACCACCGACCTCGCGGTGCACGCGTGGGACCTGGCACGGTCGATCGGCGCCGACGAGCGGATCGACCCGGACCTGGCGACGACGGTGCTGCGGTACGTCGAGCGCAACGTCGACGAGTGGAGCGGCTCGTCGATGTTCGACTCGGCGGTGCCGGTCGTGGCGGACGCGGACGACCAGACCCGGCTGATCGGACTGCTCGGCCGCAAACCCTGATCGTGGTGTGGTCCTGGTGTGCAAGCGCCCCGCCCCGCATCCCCCTCGCCTCCTGCGAGGCGGGGCGCTCATCCCCCACTGGCGGCCTGTGGATCCCCCGATTCCGGCCGCACCACTTTTCTACCGCCTGGCCCGTTGTCCGGTGTCGGGGAGCGAACACCGGACAACGACCTCCGGACAACGGCCCGGGACAGCACGGCGCCCCCTGGCACTGGGTGTGCCAGGGGGCGCGGGTGCCGGACGGATCAGCCGACGTGTGATCGACGTCCGCACCGGTGGTTGGTCGTGGGTGAACCGCTCAGGACTCTGCCAGCCGCCCGTGACCGGCCCCTGAACGTCAGATGACCTTCCGCTCCAATGTGACGAGTGTGATGCCCAGCCCGTCGACGCGCTCGCTGACCCGCTCGAACCCGGCGCTCTCGTACAGCCGGATGTTCTCCTGGCTCTGCGCTCCGGTGAACAACCAGAGCACGTCGACGCCTGCCGGGGCGGCGTTGACGGCTTCGTCGAGCAGCAGCCGGCCGATCCCGCGTCCTTGCTGGTCGGGTGCGACGAACAGGCGGGCGACCTCCATGCGGTCGCCGTCGACGTTGCCGCGCACGCTGCCCACGAGCCGATGCCCGTCGAACGCGCCGATGGCCGGCTGTCCGGACGTGATGTGGTCCTGGATCTTCTCGAGCGTCTCGACGAGCGGCGGCAGGTCCTACGCGTCGTACCGGCGCGCCTCGACCAGGTAGGCGGCGCGTTGCACGGTCATGAGCTCACCCGCCTGGGCGACGGTCAGCGGTCTGATGTGGACGCTCACGGCCCGGTGACCCCGGGCGTCCAGCTCTCCGGCACACCGCTCTCGGTCAAGATCAGCTGGTGGTCCCCGAACCCCTCGGGCGCATCCGGCTGCCACGGCCAGTGGCCCTGCGGCGTGGGCACGATGATCTGCACGGCCGCGAAGTCGGCACCGTCGTAGAGCAGGTACGCACTGCCGAAGAACTCCGGGTAGAACCCCTTGTAGACGCGCTCGAACGTGATCGGCACACCCTCGAAGAAGTCGAAGTAGAGCTGCCCCGGCACGAACCGCTCCCCCGCGCTGGCCCGCTTCACGTAGGCGTTGACGAGCGTCTCGCCCATGCCCTGGTCGAGCCCGATGACCACGGCCTCCGCCACCCCGAACCGGCGCCACGCACCGACCGAGAAGACGTAGCCGGCACCCTCGGCGTCGGGCGGGACGACGATGGTGGCGTGGCCGTGGCGGTCGGCCAGGGAGAGCAGCCGGGCACGCAACTCGATGTCCTCGTCGGAAAGCACGAAACCCACCCTACGCAAGCCGAACGGGCGGGTGAGCCGCCTGGCCCACCCGCCCGTCCACCGTCGTCGAAGCTCAGCCGACCTCGGCCATGACCTCGTCCGACACGTCGAAGTTCGCGAAGACGTTCTGCACGTCGTCGCAGTCCTCCAGCGCGTCGATCAGCTTGAAGATCTTCTTGGCGCCCTCGGCCTCCAGGGCCACCGACACCGACGGCAGGAAGCTCGACTCGGCCGACTCGTAGTCGATGCCCGCGTCCTGCAGCGCCTTGCGGACCGGAATCAGGTCGCCGGCCTCGGACACGACCTCGAAGGCCTCGCCCAGGTCGTTGACCTCCTCGGCGCCCGCTTCGAGCACCGCCAGCATCACGTCGTCCTCGGACGTGCCCGCCTTCGGGACGATGACGACGCCCTTGCGGCTGAACATGTACGACACGGAACCGGGGTCGGCCATCGAACCGCCGTTGCGGGTCATGGCGGTGCGGACCTCGGTCGCGGCGCGGTTGCGGTTGTCGGTGAGGCACTCGATGAGCACCGCGACGCCGTTCGGACCGTAGCCCTCGTACATGATGGTCTGCCAGTCGGCGCCGCCTGCTTCCTCGCCGCCGCCGCGCTTGCGGGCGCGTTCGATGTTGTCCAGCGGCACCGAGTTCTTGCGGGCCTTCTGGATCGCGTCGTACAGCGTCGGGTTGCCGTCCGGGTCGCCACCGCCGGTGCGGGCGGCCACCTCGATGTTCTTGATCAGCCGCGCGAACAGCTTGCCGCGCTTGGCGTCAATAGCGGCCTTCTTGTGCTTGGTGGTCGCCCACTTGGAGTGGCCGCTCATTTCTCCTCCGTCGAACTCCGGACCATGTCAACGAACAGCCGGTGAACGCGCTCGTCCCCCGTGAGCTCCGGGTGGAACGCCGTCGCCAGCACGTTGCCCTGCCTGACCGCGACGATCCTACCGGCGGCGTCTCCCGCCTCAGCCGTAACGGGCACCGTAGCGAGCACGTCCACCTCGCCGCTCACCGCCTCCACCCAAGGTGCCCGGATGAACACGGCGTGAACCGTATCGCCGGCCAGGTCGAGATCGGTCTCGAACGAGTCCACCTGCCTGCCGAACGCGTTCCGGCGCACGGTGACCGCGAGCCCGCCGAGCTGTTCCTGGTCCTCGCGGCCGTCCAGCACCGTCTCGGCCAGCAGGATCATGCCCGCGCACGACCCGTAGGCGGGGAAACCGGCCTTGATCTTGGCGCGCAACGGCTCCAGCAGCTCGAAGTTGACCAGCAGCTTGCTCATGGTCGTCGACTCGCCGCCGGGGATGACGATGCCGTCCAGCTCGTCCAGTTCCTCGACGCGGCGGACGGGGCGTGCGGTGACGTCGCACTTGGCGAGCGACACCAGGTGTTCCTGGACGTCGCCCTGCAGGGCGAGCACGCCGATGACGGGTGGGGCAGCAACCATGCCGACCAGCATATTCGAGGTCAGTTCCGGCTCTGGGCGTGGTGGCGGGCCAGCGCCTCGCGCAGCAGCGCGGCCTTGGTCTCGACGCGGCGCGGCACGGCCTCCGACAGGGTGTAGGTGGCCAGCGGCGAGAGCCACTCCTCCTCGCCCGAGGCGAGCACGAGCACCACGTCGGCGTGCTTCACGAACACGAGGAGGTCGTGCGGCGTCAGTCGAACGCCGACGGCCTCGACCTCGGCCCAGGAACGCCGGTCGGTGCCTTGCAGCCCACGCACCTCGACCCCCTCGGACGACCACGTCACGCCGAGGAGGAGGCCCCGCCAGATCCCGACCACCCCGAGCGCCATGCCGGCCGCGCCGACCAGGACCCCGGAGACGACAGCGGTGCCGTCCAGCACCGACCCGGCCGCCGTGACGCCGCCGAGCATCAGGAACACGAGCGCCAGCAGGAGGACGACCCACCGCCAGCGCGAGCTCAGGCTTCCTCCCGCGCGTTCACCCACCACGCGAGGCTACGGGTGCCTCCCGGCGGGGAGACGGCCCGCGCAGGACACAGCGCTCGGTCGATGGCAACGAGGGCAGACCCTGTTCGGGCAGGATTGGTGCATGATCGAACTGCGTACGCGGACCGTCGCCGACTGGGTGCGAGGCTGGGCGCTGTCCCGCGGCACCCCCGCCCCGGTCGAGGAGCCCGACGGCTACCGCGTCGACGTCGGCCTGCCCGCCCACCGCGTGCGCTACGTCCTGCCCGACCCGGCGGCGGCCGGACCACGCGCCGCGACCCTGACCGAACCGGGCACGTGGCTCAAGGTCTGCGGTTCACCTGACCAGGTCCAGCTGACCCCCGCGTGGACGGTCGGCGCACCCGAGTACCTGATGACCATCGACCTGCACCCGCACCCGCCCGTCCCGCCGCCGGCCACCTACACCGCGGAACTGCGCAGCACCGGCGACGTGCACGACGCCGTGGTGCTGAACAACGACCACCTCGCGGCGAAGGGACGGGTCGCGGTGTGCGGGAGCGCCGCCGTCGTCGACGTGGTGGAGACCGACCCGGCACATCGCAGGCGGGGTCTCGGCCGCGTCGTCATGTCCGAGCTGACGCGAGCGGCGGCGGCCGGTGGTGCCACGCGCGCCGTGCTCGTGGCCACCGAGGACGGGCGGGCGCTGTACGAGAAGCTCGGCTGGGCCGTCGTCTCCCCGGTCACCGCAGCGCACCTGCCCGTCCCCTGAGCGGTCAGTCGACGGTGGTGAGCTCCTGCTGCGGCTGCCGCGACTTCACGAAGCGCCACCCCAGGAACAGCACCAGCGCGAGGCCGGGGATCGACCAGAACGCGATCCGCTCGGCGTGCCCGGACGAGAACGCCATCTGCCCGACCACCAGCGCGAGGAACGCCAGCGTCAGCCACGACGTGTACGGCGCGCCCGGCATCCGGTACGACGGCCGTTCGATCTCACCGCGCACCGCCTTCTGCCGCAGCTTCATCTGGCAGATGATCAACGTCGCCCACGTCGACACGACACCCAGTGACGCGACGGCGATCGCGATGTCGAACGCGTCCTTCGGGACGGTGTAGTTGAGCACCACGCCGAACAGGTACGCGACACCGGTGAACAGGATGCCGCCGTAGGGCACGTGCCGGGAGTTCATCCGGCCGGTGAACGACGGGGCCTCGCCCTTCTGCGCCAGCGACCGCAGGATGCGGCCGGTGGAGTACAGGCCCGAGTTGCACGAAGAGAGCGCGGCGGTGAGCACCACGGCGTTCATGATGTCGCCGACCGCCGGGATGCCCAGCGCGGAGAACACGGTCACGAACGGCGACTCGGTGCCGGTGTAGTGGTCCCACGGCAGCAGCATCGTCAGCAGCAGCACGGAGCCGACGTAGAAGATCGCGATGCGGTAGACCACGCCGTTGATGGCGCGCGGCATGATCTTCTCGGGGTCCTTGGTCTCGCCGGCGGCGATGCCGACGAGCTCGATGGCCGAGTACGCGAAGATCACGGCCTGCAGGGTCATCAGCGCGACGCCGAAGCCGGCCGGGAAGAGGCCGCCGTGGCTCACGGTGTTGGTGACCGACGCCGTGGTGCCGCCGATGTCCGCGGCCGCGATGACGAGCCCGATGCCGGTGACCAGGAAGACGACGATCGCCGTCACCTTGATCACGCTGAACCAGAACTCCAGCTCACCGAAGAGCTTGACCGACAACATGTTGATGGCCACCAGGACCACCAGTGCGACCAGCGCGGTGATCCACTGCGGCAGGTCCGGGAACCACTTGTGCATGTAGATCGCGACGGCGGTGATCTCGGCGATGCCAGTCATCGCCCAGTTGACCCAGTACATCCAGCCGGACGTGAAGCCCGCCCACGGGCCGATGAACTCGCGGGCGTACTCCACGAAACTGCCGGAGACCGGGCGGTGCAGCACCAGCTCGCCCAGCGCGCGCATGACGAAGAACGCCGCGATACCGCACACCGCGTACGACAGGATCAGCGACGGCCCCGCCGTGGCGAGGCGTCCGCCCGCGCCCAGGAAGAGGCCGACGCCGATCGCGCCACCGATTGCGATCATCTGCACCTGGCGCTTGCTCAACGCCTTGGTGTAGCCGTCCGCATCAGTTTCCACAGAACTCACGAGGAGGTTCCTTCCGAAACGGAAAAATGCTCGCGTCGGAACCTCCCGCGCCCCGACGCGCTGATGCGTCGGAACCCTAGTGAGTGGCGGTCATCACCAAGTGATCAGTTGGGGAAGGCTTAACGTAAGGGACGTCACACAACGCCGCGTTCAAGTCTTCCCAAATGTCCTGAACGTGCTCAAGGCCCACGGAAATGCGCAGCAAATTGTCCGGAACTCCCGATGCACGCAGTTCTTCGCCGGGTACCAGCCGGTGGGTCAGCGCCGACGGGTGCTCGATCAGCGTGTCCACCGAGCCCAGCGAGACGGCCGGCGTGATCAACGTGAGCCGCCGCACCACCTCGACCGGGTCGCCGTGCACGCCGAACGCGATCATCGCGCCGGTCCCCCGCATCTGCAGCGATGCGGTCGGGTAGCGCACGAACTCCACCGCGTCGTGCTCGGCCAGCCGCGCGGCCAGCACCTGCGCCGACCGGGTCGCCGCCTCGACCCGCAGCGGCAACGTCGCGAGGCCGCGGTGCAGCAGGTAGCCGCCCAGCGGGTGCAGCACCGCGCCCGTGATGATCCTGACCTGCCGCAACGCCGGCGCGAGCTGCTCGGAACAGGCCACGACACCGCCGAGCACGTCCCCGTGCCCGCCCAGGTACTTGGTGCCGGAGTGCAGCACGTACGACGCGCCGTGCAGCGCCGGGTTCTGCAGGACCGGCGTGGCGAAGGTGTTGTCGACCATGACCGGCACCGACCCGGCCTGCCGCACGACGTGGCCGATGTCGACGAGGTCGAGGTTGGGGTTGGCCGGCGTCTCGACGACGACGAGCCCGGTGTCCGGCCGGATCGCGGAGGACACCAGGCCCGCTTCCGCGTACGTGACCGACACGCCCAGCAGACCCGACGACAGCAGGTGGTCGGTGCCGCCGTAGAGCGGCCGCACGGCTACGACGTGCGGCTTTCCCGCCATCACGCAGGCGGCCTGGACCACGGCGGTCACCGCGGCCATCCCGCTGCCGAACGCCACGGCCGCCTCGGTGTGCTCCAGGGCGGCCAGCGCCTGTTCGAACCGCGCCACGGTCGGGTTGTGCAACCGGGCGTACACCGGCGACGCGGCGTGTGCCGCGCCTGTGGCCCACTCACCCAGCGCTTCCCCGCCGAGCGCCTGGTCGGGCACGGGGTAGGTGGTGGACAGGTCGATGGGAGGAGCGTGCACACCCAGCTTTGCGAGGTCGTCGCGGCCGCCGTGCACGGCGAGGGTCTCGATGCGCGTCATGGTCGGAATGGTGGAGACTTCCTCGGCGTAGCGGACGATCGCCCGCAGCTGGTTCGGCAGAACGGAGAAGAGCCGTGCTGGATTCGATCGACGAGGCCATCGTGCGGGAGCTGCGGAAGGACGCGCGGCTGCAGAACAAGGACCTGGCCGAGCGCGTGAACGTCGCGCAGTCCACCGCCGTGGTGCGGCACCGGGCGCTGCGGGACCGCGGCGTGATCACCGGCTACCACGCGGAGATCGACCTGGGCGCGGTCGGCAGGCCGGTGCAGGCGATGCTCGCGTTGAAGATCCGCCCGCACACCAAGGAGATCGTCGACCCGTTCATGGCTTACGTGCTGAGCCTGCCGGAAACGCTCGCGCTCTCCCACGTGACCGGCCCGGAGGATTTCCTCGTGCATGTCGCGGTTTCGGACGTCGGTCATCTGCAACGACTCGTGCTCGACAAGTTCACAAGTCGCCGCGAAGTGACCGAAGTGCACACGAATCTGCTCTTTTCGCATGTTCGCAAGTACTAAGACGCAAGGCGCAATGCCGGTGCGAGCTGGTCACGTCCGTCAATGCCGAGCTTGCGGTAAACCTTCGTCAGGTGGATCTCCACGGTTCGCAGCTGCACGAACAACGCGGCGGCGATCTCGCGGTTCATCTTGCCCTCCGCCGCCAACGCGGCGACCCGCCGTTCGGACTCGGTCAGCCCGGCCGGTCCGGCGGCCAGCTCCTGCCTGATCTCCTCGGCCAGGTCCTCGACACCGCAGTCGTCGGCGAGGTCGACCGCGACCCGCAGCTCGGCCCGCGCCGGCTTCACCCGCCCGGCCAGGTGCAGCGCGCGACCGAGGGCGAAGTGGCTGCGCGCCCGTTCCAGCACGGCACCCGTGGGCGCCAGCAGTGCGACCGACTCCTCCAGCAGGGCCAGGCCTTCCACTCCGACGAGCACGCCCTGTTCGCGCAACGCGGCCGCCAACGGCAGCACGGCACCGCACTCGCGCGAGAGGCGTTCTTCTGCCAGAAGGTGTTCTCCGCCCAACGGCAGCCGCCACGACGGCGCGTCACAGCCACGCGCGCGCAGCCGTTCGCCGCAGTCGAGCAGGTCGCGCACACCGTCCTTGCGCCGCTCGGCCGCGATCCGCACCGCCCGCGCGGCCAGCAGCGCCGGTGCGCCGAACAGGTCCGGCACCTCGCCCGGCACCACGTCGAACACCGCCGCGGCCTCGTCGACGTCACCCATGTCCAGCAACGCCAGCGCCAGCTCGGTCAGCGCCGCGAACACCGGCGTCGACACCCGTGCCGCGCCACAGCTCTCCAGCACCGCCAACGCCTCGCGCGCGTCGGTCTCCGCCGCCGCCAACCTGCCGAGGTCGCGCAAGCACGCCGACCGCGCCGTCAACGCCGCCGCCACACACGGCCGGTGCTGCCACCTCCGTGCCACGGTCAGCGCACGGTCCACACGCGCGTACGCGGCAGCAAGGTCTCCACGCAGCCGCATGTACGCGAGCGCGCGCAAGTACGGGTCGAACGCCGTGGGTGACGTCGGCAGCACGTCCGGGTCACCGACCGCGGCCCGTTCGAGCACCGGCTCCTCCCCCAGCAACGCGAGCAGCGCCGGCAGCGCGGGATGGGCCGGGTCGGCCTCGCCCAGGTGGTCCACGGCCGCCGGGACGTCCACGTAGGACTCGACCTCGCCCAGCTCGGCCAGGAGCTCACCGGAGCCCGGCTCGGCCATGGCCCGCCTCAGGTAGCGCACCGCGTCGAGCACCCGGTTGCGCGCGCGGGCCCGGCTGGACGCCGCCACCAGCACGTCGGTCGCCCACTCCTCGTCCAGCGGCCGGGTCTCCACCAGGTGCTCGGCCACCACCTCGGCCGAGGCTCCCGTCTCGACCAGCAACCGCGCGGCCGCGGCGTGCAGGTCCTGCCGTTCGGTGATGGTCAGCTCCTCGCGCAAGGTGTTGCGCACCACCGGGTGCACCAGCGCGCCGGCCGCCGAGAGCAAGCCCGTCCGGTGCAACGCCGCGATCGTCCCGGCGAGCTCGCACGGTTCGATGCCGATCAGCTCGGCCACCCGCGGCAACGTGACCTCGCCCCCCAGCACGGCCAGCGCGTGCACCGCATCCGGTGCGTGCGCCGCCAAGCGGCGCAGACGCACGTTCAACGTCGGCAGCAACGCGGGTGCGGTCAGTCCGTCCAGCGAACCGCCGAACGCGCGCACGAGGTTCAACAGCAGCAGTGGGTTGCCACCGGCTTCCGCGCGGCACGCGGTGACGAACGCGTCATCTACGCGCTCGCCCAGCTCGTGTTCGACCAACGCGCGCGAGGCGTCGAACGACAGTTCGTCCAGGCGGATCTCGGCGGAGGTCGCCGCGAGCAGCTCCTCCAGCGTCTGCGGCCCGGCGCACACCTCGCCCGCGCCGATCCCGGCCAGCGCGAAGACCGGCAGGTGCTCGATGCGGTGCGGCAGGGTGCTCAGCCACTGCAGCGACGGCTGGTCGGCCCACTGCGCGTCGTCGACGACGATGGCGACGGGCCGGTCGGCCGCCATCCGCGCCAGCGCCCGGTGCAGGACGTGCAGCTCGGGCAACGTCACCGGGCCCGGCTCGGCCAGCGCGTCGGACAGGCCCAGCGGCGGCGATCCGCGGCAGGTGCTGCACGTCGTCGGCGGCACCGGCTGCGCAGACGAACAGGCGGCTCACGACCCCGAACGGCAGCTCGCGCTCGAGGAAGCTCCCCGCGGCCAGCACGGTGAACCCGTGCTCGGCGGCCAGCTCGCGGGCGGTGGCCAGCAGCGCGGTCTTGCCGACCCCGAGCCCGCCGGACGCGACGACGAGGTGCCCGTCGCCGTGCGCCGCCGCGGTGAGGGCGCCCGCCAGCTGGGTCGTCTCCCGGTCCCGCCCGACCAGTCCAGGTTTCGCAGCCATGCCCCCATCTGAGGCTGCGCCCCCATCAGCCCCCTATTGCGCAGGCATCACCCGCAGGGCCGGTGTCGGAGTTCCTACGCCACCCCGGCCAGCCGGAGCCCGGCCGTGGTGGCCGCGGCCAGCACGATCACCGCGACGAACGGCAGCTTCCGCCACGCCGCGAGCCCGCCGACCACGACGCCGAGCGCCAGCGCCCAGCCGCCGAAGCTCTTGCCGTTCGTCAGCGCCGAGATCGCCACCAGCGCGAACAGCAGCACCGTCGCCGAGGCCGACAACAGCTCACGGACCCGGTCCGGCAACGTGACCCGGTCGCGCAGCAGGGGTCCGGCGATCCGGATCGCGAACGTGCCGGCGGCGAGGATCAGGACTGCGGTGACGGGCACGGTTCCTCCTCCTTCTTCTTCGTCGGCCGGAACGCGACCAGGCCGGCCAGTGCGAGCAGCACCGGTACGCCCGCCGGCAGGAACGGTGTCGTCGCGAGCGCGACCGCGGCACCCAGCAGGGCCGAGTTGCGGGTCGCGACGTCCTTCAGCGCGGGCAGCGTGAGCGCGAGCAGGGCCGCCGGGAACGCCGCGTCCAGCCCGAACGTGGCCGGATCGCCGATCGACTGCCCCACCAGCGCTCCGATGAGCACGCCGGTGTTCCAGCTGAAGAACAGCGAAACGCCACACGCCCAGTACGCCGCCCGTGCGCGCGCTGGGTCCTTCTGGGCCATCGCGAAGGCCGTGGACTCGTCGATCAGCAGGTGGCTGCCGACGATCCGCGCGAGCCACCCGTTGCCCAGCACGTCCCCGACCGCGAGCCCGAACGGCAGGTGCCGCGCGTTGAGCACCAGCCCGGCGAGCACGGCGGCGGCCGGGCTGCCACCCGCGGCGACGATGCCGACCGCCATGAACTGCGAGCCGCCCGCGAAGATCACCAGCGACATCAGGACGGGCATCCACCACGGGAGACCGGACGCGACCGAGATCGCGCCGAACGAGGCGCCGGTCACCGCGGCGCCGAGTGCGACTGCGGTGACGTCACGCAGCAGCCCAGAGTCAATTGAACCCGGATCAAGGGTTCGCCATATCGAACGCATCACCCGATACGATGAACACCACACCGGGTGTTCGTCAAGCCGAACGATTGGACTTCTGTGTCGAACGCACCACTCGACCTGATCGCGGCCAACCTCCGCCGCGAGCGCGACCGCACCGGCCTCTCGCTGTCCGAGCTGGCCAAGAAGGCGGGCATCGCGAAGTCGACGCTGTCGCAGCTGGAGTCGGCGACCGGCAACCCGAGTGTCGAAACTCTCTGGGCCCTCGGCGTCGCCCTGGGCGTGCCGTTCAGCCAGTTGGTCGAACCCGCGGTGCCGCGCGTGCAGGTGATCCGCGCCGGCCAGGGCCCGGTCATCCACTCCGAGCGCGCGCACTACTCCGCCACCCTGCTCGCCGCGTGCCGTCCGGGCACCAAGCACGACATCTACTGGCTGGCGCTCGAACCGGGCGGCGCCCGCGAGTCGGAGCCGCACGTGCCGGGCAGCGTCGAGCACATGATCGTGGCGACGGGCCGCTGCCTCGCGGGGCTGGCGGACGACCCGGTCGAGCTCGGGCCCGGTGACTACATCGTCTATCCGGGGGATCTGCCGCACATCTGCAAGGCGCTGGAACCGGGCACCACCGCGGTGATGGTGATGGAGCACACGACCTAGGCTTGTCGCCGAACTGTCTGGGGGGAACACATGTCTGACCCGTTCGAGAACGCCTCGCCGCAGGAGCCCGCGCTGGAGAAGCCGGGCGTGTGGAAGACGCTGCTCGCCGTCCTGGCCGTGCTGGTCGTGGTCGCGGGAGGCGTCTTCCTCTACGTGGCCACCAGGCCGGAGCCGGACTTCCCCGACGCCACGGGGGTCTCCGCGGAAGGCGGGCGAGGCGACGAGCCCGTCGTCGGCGACTGCATGCGCATCGACGGCACCGCGGTCAAGGCGACCGTGACGAAGGTCGACTGCGCGGCCGGCACGCACAACCAGGTCGTCGCGAGCCTGCAGCGCCAGGGCGAGGACTGCGGCACGGCGAGCGGGCAGGACAAGACGAAGTACTCGCGGTACCGGTGGAGCGGCAAGCTGGGCGTGTGCCTGGCGCCGTTGTTCGAGGACGGGAAGTGCTACCGGATCACCGAGCTCTACGGCGCCTACATGCCGGAGGCGCCGTGCACCGAGCTGACGCTGAAGGTGCGGGTGTTCAAGGACACCGTCGACCCGGCGGTGTGCGGAGCGGGTGTGCCGGCGGGCCTGGCGTACCCGGAGATCAGGACGACCTACTGCATGGCGGCCAGCAAGTGACAGGGGAGCGGAACCCGCTCCCTGCCCACTCAACCATATAGCAGACGGGGGGCCTTGCCACAAGACCCCGGGCATACCTCAGACTCATCGCGCTAAGCCACAACCAGGCGCTTTGGGGAACACGTGTCAAACCAGGGGTATGAAGCAGAACTGCGGTCCGAGCGCGCCTACGTTGCTGATCTGTACGCACGGCTCGATGCCGACCGTGCGCGCGTGAAGGGGGCGTTCACCGCTGCGTTGCGCGGCACCGGTGGGACGGTCATGGAACGTGACCAGGAAGTGCGCGCACGGCACAAGGAGATGAAGCGGCTGGAGGTGGCCGACGACGGGCTGTGCTTCGGGCGGCTGGACAGCCTCGACGGCGAGACGCACTACATCGGGCGGATCGGCATCTTCGACGAGGAACGCGACTTCGAGCCGGTGCTGCTCGACTGGCGCGCGCCGTCGTCGCGGCCGTTCTACACGGCCACGGGCGCGAACGCGGAGGGGATGCGGCGGCGCCGGCAGTTCCACACGAACCGGCGGACGCTGGTCGACTTCACCGACGAGGTCTTCGGGCGGCCGGACGCCGACGAGCGCGGTGACGCGGCGTTGCTGGCCGCGGTCAACGCGCCCCGCGGCGAGGGCATGCGCGACATCGTGGCGACGATCCAGGCCGAGCAGGACGCGATCATCCGGCTCGAGCACCCCGGCGTGCTGGTCATCGAGGGCGGGCCCGGCACCGGCAAGACCGTGGTGGCGCTGCACCGCGTCGCGTACCTGCTGTACACGCAGCGGGAGCGGATGGAACGCCACGGCGTGCTCGTCGTCGGCCCGAACCCCGCGTTCCTCAACCACATCGGCCGCGTGCTGCCGTCGCTGGGCGAGTCCGACGTGGTGTTCATGACCGCCGGCGACTTCGTGCCCGGCATGAAGGTGACCGCGGAGGACCCCGCGGACGCCGCGCGGCTCAAGGGCTCGCTGAAGATGCTCGACGTGCTCGCGGCCGCGGTCGCCGACCGGCAGCGCCTGCCGGAGGAGCCGATCGCGATCGGGCTGAAGGACATCACCGTCCACATCAACAGCGAGACCGCCGAGTGGGCCCGGCAGGAGGCCCGCGACACCGGCCTGCCGCACAACGAGGCGCGCGCGACGTTCGTGGAGATCGTCACCTACGTGCTGACCGAGCGCGCGATCGCCAGGATCGGCAAGGGCTGGCTGTCGCGGGAGGACAAGCAGGGCTGGGAGGACATGCGGTCCGGCCTGCTGAAGGACCTAGCGGAGGACGAGCGGTTCCTGTCCGCGATGGACGAGCTGTGGCCGGTGCTCACCCCGCGGTCGCTGCTGTCGTCGCTGCTGTCGTCCGCGGACCGGCTGGCCGCCGCCGGTGGCGACCCCGCGTTGCTGCGGGAGGACGGCGAGGCGTGGACCGTCTCGGACGTGCCGCTGCTCGACGAGCTGCACGACCTGCTGGGCCGCGACAAGATCACCGACATGACCCGCGAGCGCGCGGCGCTGGAGGAGCGCAAGGCCGAGGCCGCCTACGCCGAGGCCGTGCTGGACAGCATGACCAACCGCCAGGACCACATGGACGACGAGGACCACCTCTTCGCCACCGACCTGCTGCAGGCCGAGGACCTGGCGTTCCGGTTCGAGGAGCACGACACCCGCACGCTGGCCGAACGCGCCACCGCCGACCGCGACTGGACCTACCGCCACGTCGTGGTCGACGAAGCCCAGGAACTGTCCGAGATGGACTGGCGGGTGCTGATGCGCCGCTGCCCGGGCCGCTCGTTCACCGTCGTCGGCGACCTGGCCCAGCGCCGCACCGCCGCCGGCGCCGTGACCTGGGCCGACATGCTCGACCCGTACGTGAAGGACCGCTGGGTCTACCGCTCGCTCACCGTCAACTACCGCACCCCGGCCGAGATCATGGCCGTCGCCGCCCGCGTGCTCGCCGAGTTCGCGCCGGACGTCCAGGCCCCGGAGTCGGTGCGCGCCAACGGTGTCCAGCCGTGGGCCCGGCGGGTGAGCGAGGCCGAGCTGCCGGCCGCGATCGAGGAGTTCGCCGCGGCGGAAGCGGTTCTGGACGGCACGAGCGTCGTGATCGGACCGCCCGGTGTGCCCGGCACGGTGCCGGCTTCGGAGACCAAGGGCCTGGAGTTCGACTCGGTGCTCGTCGTGGCACCGGAGCGGATCCTGGCCGACGGCCCGCGCGGGGCGGCGGAGCTGTACGTGGCGCTCACCCGTGCCACGCAACGGCTCGGCGTGCTGCACCACGGACCGTTGCCGGAGGCGTTGAGCTCGCTGCAGCCGGTGGGCTGAACCAAGCGGAAAGGGGGCGCACCCGCGGTGGGTGCGCCCCTTTCGTCGTTGTCGCGTGCGGCGCGGACTACCAGCCGCGCTCGGCCAGGCGGTGCGGTTCCGGCACGTCCTCGACGTTGATGCCGACCATGGCCTCACCCAGGCCGCGCGAGACCTTGGCGATGACGTCGGGGTCGTCGTGGAAGGTCGTCGCCTTCACGATGGCCTCGGCGCGCTGGGCCGGGTTGCCGGACTTGAAGATGCCGGAACCGACGAACACGCCCTCGGCGCCGAGCTGCATCATCATCGCCGCGTCGGCCGGGGTCGCGATGCCGCCTGCGGTGAACAGCACGACCGGGAGCTTGCCGTTCTGCGCGACCTCCTTGACCAGCTCGTACGGCGCCTGGAGCTCCTTGGCGGCCACGTACAGCTCGTCCTCCGGCAGGTTCTGCAGGCGGCGGATCTCCTGGCGGATCTTGCGCATGTGCGTGGTGGCGTTGGAGACGTCACCGGTGCCGGCCTCGCCCTTGGAGCGGATCATGGCCGCGCCCTCGGTGATGCGGCGCAGCGCCTCGCCCAGGTTCGTCGCACCGCAGACGAAGGGGACCGTGAAGGCCCACTTGTCGATGTGGTTGGCGTAGTCGGCCGGGGTCAGCACCTCGGACTCGTCGATGTAGTCGACACCGAGCGAGGCGAGGACCTGGGCCTCGACGAAGTGGCCGATGCGGGCCTTCGCCATGACCGGGATCGAGACGGCGTTGATGATGCCGTCGATCAGGTCGGGGTCGCTCATGCGGGCGACGCCGCCCTGCGCGCGGATGTCGGCGGGCACGCGCTCGAGCGCCATGACGGCGACGGCGCCCGCGTCCTCCGCGATCTTCGCCTGGGTGGCGTCGACCACGTCCATGATCACGCCACCCTTGAGCATCTCGGCCATGCCGCGCTTGACGCGGGCGGTACCCGTGACCTGGTCAGTGCTCACCCTGGGCAACCTTTCTCGAAGGGAAGTCGGTACGCCCAGGCTACGTCCGACGTGGCCCCCTCTCCCAAGCCACTGACAACGGGAACCAGAAGGCCACTTTCCGATCAACCGCAGGTGGTGACCCCTGTCACCCGGCCGCCTCTGTGAACTGTGTTCGCGTGCCGGTCGGCGCCCAGACGGGTCCTCGGTCTTGTCACCACCGGTCATCGGGTGTGAGATCGAACACTACGACTTGACGGAGGTCGCCATGGGAAGCAAGCACTCCGACAACGGGACATCGGCAGGCGCGGTCGCTGTGGACGACCCGGCCAAGGTCCGCAACGTCGTGCTCGTCGGTCCGTCCGGCTCCGGCAAGACGACGCTCACCGAGGCCCTGCTCGCCGCCACGGGGGTGCTGACCCGCGCGGGATCGGTCACCGAGGGGACGACCGTCTGCGACCACGACCCGGCCGCGGTGCGGCAGCAGAGGTCGGTGGGCCTCGCGGTGGCACCGCTCCAGCACGGGGACATCAAGATCAACCTGATCGACACCCCCGGATACGTCGACTTCGTGGGGGAGCTCAGGGCGGGACTGCGGGCCGCGGACGCGGCCCTTTTTGTTGTGAACGCCTTCGAGGGCGTGGACGCGGCCACGGTGTCGCTGTGGGACGAGTGCGCGCTGGTCGGCATGCCGCGTGCCGTCATCATCACGCGCACGGACCACCACCGCGCCGACGTGTCCACGGAAGTCCTCGCGTGCCAAGCGGCTTTCGGTGCGGGCGTGGTGCCGTTGTACATGCAGGAGGGTGACCGGCTCGTCGGGTTGCTGACGCAGGGCGACGACTACCCGGACGAGCGGGCCGCGCTGATCGAGGGGATCATCGCGGAGAGCGAGGACGAGACGCTCATGGACCGGTACCTGGCCGGGGAGGACATCGACCAGGACACGTTGATCGCCGACCTGGAGACCGCCGTCTCGCGCGGGTCGTTCCACCCCGTGATGCCCGTGTGCGCCGCCACCGGCATGGGGTTGGCCGAGCTGCTCGACGGCATCGCGCGCGCGTTCCCGTCGCCGCTGGAGCACAGGGTCCCGGACGTCACGTCGATCGACGGCATCCCGCAGCCCCGCATGGCCGCCGACCCGGACGGGCCGCTCGTCGCCGAGGTGGTCCGCACCGCAGTGGACTCCTACGTCGGCCGCGTGTCGCTGGTCCGCGTCTTCTCCGGCACGTTGCGCCCTGAACGGCCCGTGCACGTCTCCGGGCACGGCATGGCCGACCGCGGGCACGAGGACCACGACGCCGATGAACGCGTCGCGCACATCTACTCGCCGTTGGGCGCGAACCTGCGTGAGGTGCCGTACTGCGTCGCGGGTGACATGTGCGCGTTGACCAAGTTGACGACCGCCGAGACCGGCGACACCGTGTCCGCACCGGAACAGCCGCTGCTCATGGCGCCGTGGGACATGCCAGAACCGTTGCTGCCCGTCGCCGTCGTGCCCCGCACACGAAGCGATGAGGACAACCTGGCCCGCAACCTCAACCGCCTCGTCGCCGGCGACCCCACCCTGCGGCTCGACCGCAACGCCGAGACCCACCAGCTGGTCCTGTGGTGCATGGGCGAGGCGCACGCGGACGTCGTGCTGGCCCGGCTGCGAGCGGGTGGCGCGGAGATCGACACCGAACCGGTGCGCGTGCCGTTGCGCGAGACGTTCGCGGGACAGGCGAAGGGCCACGGCCGGCACGTCAAGCAATCCGGAGGTCACGGCCAGTACGCCGTGTGCGACATCGTGGTCGAGCCGCTGCCGCGCGGCTCCGGCTTCGAGTTCGTCGACAAGATCATCGGTGGCGCGGTCCCGCACCAGTTCATCCCCTCCGTCGAGAAGGGCGTGCGCGCGCAGCTGGAGAGGGGCCTGCACGACGGCACACCCGTGGTCGACGTCCGGGTGACGCTGGTCGACGGCAAGGCGCACTCGGTCGACTCGTCGGACGCCGCCTTCCAGACCGCGGGCGCGCTGGCGTTGAAGGAGGCCGCCGCCACCGGCCGCACGCAGCTGCTCGAACCCATGGACGAGGTCGCGATCAGGCTGCCCGACGAACACCTCGGCACCGTGCTGGGCGACCTGTCCGGCCGGCGTGGCCGGGTGCTCGGCACCGAGGCCGACGAGGGCGGGCGCACGGTGATCCGCGCGGAGGTGCCGTCGAGCGAACTGCTGCGCTACGCCATCGAGCTGCGCGCGCTGACCTCAGGCACCGGCACGTTCACCCGTCAGTTCTCGCGCTATGACCCGATCCCGGAGGCATTGGCCGCGCGCACGAGCAGGTAACACCGGTCGCTCGCGTGCTCGACGCGTGAATCAGGAGCGCGGTCGAGGCGGGCCGTCAGCACGAGGCCCGCCTCCGCCAACGCCGCGGTCTCCCGCTCCGGATCGAGGAAGCGGAACGTCAGGTCCACGTCGTGGTCCCACCACCGGGTGAGCTTCTTCTCCTGCCCTGACCCGGTTTCGGCGTCCCGCACGTGGAACGCGATCAACGCGTGCCCGCCCGGCGCCAACACCCGCGCGAACTCCTGATAGGCCGTAGCGCGCTCTTCTGCGTTCAGATGGATCACGGCGTAGAAGCACACCAACGCGGAGAACGCGCGCGCCTGAAACGGGAGTGCCGTCATGTCACCTGCGCACACGGGGACTGAGGCGTGTGCACACATCCGCGGCGAGAGGTCCACGCCGACGACGGGCACCCGATCGGCCAGGTACGCGGCCACGTGTCCGGGTCCGCAGCCGACGTCCAGGACCGGACCGTCCGCCAGTCCGGCCAGCGCGTCGAGCAGCGCGCGGTCCAGTGGTTTCCCGCCGAGCTCGGCGCCGAGCTCGGCGGTGTACCGGTCGGCGACGAGGTCGTAGGCGCGTCTTGTGCTCACCCGGCCAAACCAGGCGTATCGGCTAGGTGTTCTGCGGAAACCCGAGGTTGACCCCGCCGTGCGACGGGTCCAGCCACCGGGAGGTGACCACCTTCGAGCGGGTGAAGAAGTGCACGCCGTGCGGTCCGTAGGCGTGTGCGTCACCGAAGAGCGACTCCTTCCAGCCGCCGAACGAGTAGTAAGCGACCGGTACGGGGATCGGCACGTTCACGCCGACCATGCCGACCTCGACCTCGTTCTGGAAGCGGCGCGCGGCACCGCCGTCGTTGGTGAAGATGGCGGTGCCGTTGCCGTAGCGGTTGCTGTTCACCAGCTCCAGCGCCTCCTCGTAGGTCGAGGTGCGCACGACCGAGAGGACCGGGCCGAAGATCTCGTCGGTGTAGATCGACATGTCCGTGCCGACGTGGTCGAAGAGCGTCGGGCCGAGCCAGAACCCGCTCGCGTCGCCGTCGACCGGGTGGTCGCGGCCGTCCACCGCGAGCACCGCGCCCGCCTCGACGCCGGCGTCCAGGTAGGACGTCACCTTGTCCCGGTGCGCGCCGGTGACCAATGGGCCCATCTCGCACGACGTGCCGGAGCCGACCCGCACGTCGGCGATCCTGGTCTTGATCTTCTCGACCAGCTCGTCGCCCACCTGGCCGACCGCCACGACCACCGAGATGGCCATGCACCGCTCCCCCGCCGAGCCGAAGCCGGCCGAGACCGCGGCGTCAGCGGCGAGGTCGAGGTCGGCGTCGGGCAGCACGACCATGTGGTTCTTGGCACCGCCGAGTGCCTGCACGCGTTTGCCGTGCGCGGTACCGGTCTCGTAGACGTACTTCGCGATCGGCGTGGAGCCGACGAAGGAGATCGCCTTGACCGCCGGGTGTTCCAGCAACCGGTCCACGGCCACCTTGTCGCCGTGCACGACGTTGAGCACGCCGTCGGGCAGCCCCGCCTCGGCGAACAGCTCGGCGATGAAGATCGAAGCGCTCGGGTCCTTTTCGGACGGTTTGAGCACCACCGTGTTGCCGCAAGCGATTGCGGTGGGCACGAACCACAGCGGCACCATCGCGGGGAAGTTGAACGGCGAGATCACCCCGACCACGCCCACCGGCTGCTGGATCGAGTAGACGTCGACCTTCGTGGAGGCGTTCTCGCTGAAACCGCCCCGCAGCAGCGTCGGAATGCCACACGCGTACTCGACGGACTCCAGCGCGCGCTGGACCTCGCCGCCCGCGTCGGACACCACCTTGCCGTGCTCGGAACTGACGATCGTGGCCAGCTCGCCCTTGCGCGCGTTGAGCAGCTCGCGGAACTTGAACATCACCGTCGAGCGCTGCGCCAACGAGGCGGTGCGCCACTGCGCAAACGCTTCCGCGGCTGCGTCGACCGCGGCGTCCACTTCGGACACCGAGGCGTAGGCGACCTGGTTCGCCACCTTGCCGGTGGTGGGGTCGTAGACGTCGCCGGTGCGCTCAGGAGACGCTTCCCAGCTCTTGCCGCCGATCCAATGCCTGATCATCTTGGGCTCGATCATGCTCGCGACACCGCCTGGGCGAGGATGCCGAGTGCCTCTTCCAGCTCGTCCTCGGTCAGGGTCATCGGCGGAGCCAGCCTGATCACGTTGCCGTGGAGACCGCCCTTGCCGACGAGCAGACCGCCCGCCTTGGCCTCGTTGAGCACGGTCGTGGCCGCGCCGGGGTTGGGCTCGCCCTCGGGTCCGACCAGCTCGACGCCGACCATCAGGCCCTTGCCGCGCACGTCACCGATCACCGGGTGCTTCTCGGCGAGCTCGCGCAGGCCGCCGAGCAGCCGCGAGCCGAGCTTGGCCGCGTTGGCCTGCAGGTCGTGGTCGAGCAGGTAGTTGAGCGTCGCCAGCGCGCCGGCCGTGGAGACCGGGTTGCCGCCGAACGTGGAGATCGAGTTGGCGGTGATCGTGTCCATCAGGTCGCCGCGCGCGACCACGCCGCCGATCGCGAGGCCGTTGCCGAGGCCCTTGGCGAACGTCATCGCGTCCGGCACGACGTCGTGCGCCTGGATGCCCCAGAAGTGCTCGCCGGTGCGGCCCCAGCCGGTCTGCACCTCGTCGGAGACGAACAGGATCCCGTACTCGTCCAGCACGTCCTTGAACGCGCGGAACAGGCCGTCGGGCGGCGAGGTGAAGCCGCCGACGCCCTGGATCGGCTCGACGATCATGCACGCGACGTCACCGGACGTGGTGGTCTCGATGATCTCGCGCAGGTCGTCGACGCAGGCCTTGACGTAGTCGGCGTCGTTCAGTCCCTTGAACGGGCTGCGGTAGCGGTAGCCGCCGTGCACCCAGCTGACCTTGATCGGCGACAGGGCACTCGCCGACCAGCCGCGGTTGCCGGTGACGGCGACCGTGGCGAACGCACGGCCGTGGTAGCTGTTGCGCAACGCCAGCACCTGCTCGCTGCGGCGGGCCTGGGTGGCGAGCATGAGCGCGGTCTCGTTGGCCTCGGTGCCGGAGTTGGTGAAGAACACCTTGGCGTCCGGGATGCCACTCAGTTCCGCGACCTTCTCCGCCAGCTCGACCTGCGACTTGATCAGGTACAGCGTCGAGCTGTGCAGCACGCCGGTGTCGAGCTGCGAGCGGATCGCGTCGCTGATCTCGGCGACGTCGTAGCCGATGGCGTTGGTCAGGATGCCCGCGAAGAAGTCGAGGTAGGTCGTGCCCTCGGCGTCGGTCACGCGGCGTCCGCTCGCGCTCGCGATCTCGATGGGCTCGTCGTAGTAGAGGGCCAGCCACTTCGGCATCACCGCGCGGTGCCGTGCCAGCAGCTCCTTGTGGGCCATCACGTCCTCCAGGGGTCTCCACCTGCTCTCGGAGTCTGCTGGGATGCGCGGTTGGCCGCCATGCACAACCTGTACCCGGATCGGTTGTCCGGCATTACGTTGTGTACATGTACCCGACCGTCGCCGAAGTCGTCGCTCTCCCGGTGATCCGGCAGGGAAAGCCGCGTCTGGTGGCCGGGTCGGCCGGTCTGTCGCGGCGGGTCCGCTGGGTGCATGTGGCGGAGATCGCAGACATCGCGCCGCTGCTGCGCGGCGGGGAGCTGGTGCTCACGACCGGCGTGATGCTGCCCGAGTCGGGCCTCGCCCGCTACGTCGAGGAGCTGGCCGCGGTGGGGTGCGCCGGGCTGGTCGTGGAGCTGGGGCGGCGGTGGCGCGACGACGTGCCGGCCGCCCTGGTGACCGCGGCGGAGCACCACGGGTTGCCGCTGGTCACGCTGGCCGCCGAGACGCGGTACGTGGCCGTGACGGAGGCGGTGGTGGCGTTGATCGTGGACGCCCAGCTGGCCGAGCTGCGGGCCGCGGAGCAGGTGCACGAGACGTTCACGGCGCTCACGGTCGCGGGTGCGGAGCCGTCCGAGGTGTTGCGCGAGGTGGCGCGCACGTCCGGGCTCGCGGTCGTGCTGGAGACGCTCGGCCACGACGTGCTGGCCTACGACGCGGCCGGGCACGACCCCGTGCTGCTGCTGGACGACTGGGCGGCGCGGTCGCGGGCGGTCGCGGTGACCGAACGGACGGCCTACCACGCGGCGTCGGGGTGGCTGGTGACGATCGTCGGGGCGCGCGGGGCGGACTGGGGCCGGCTCGTGATGGTCTCCCCCGAACCGCCACCGCACCGGCACGTCGTGGTGGCGGAACGAGCGGCGTCCGCGTTGGCCGTGCACCGGCTCGTGGCGCGCGACCGGGAGTCGCTGGAGCGGCAGACGCACCGCACGTTGCTGGCCCAGCTGCTGGGGCAGGGCCGGCCTCACCGGACCTGGGCGCGCGGGCGGCGGCGCTGGGCGTGCCGCTGGAACGCCGGCAGCTGATCGGCGTGGCGGTCCGGCCGGTGTCCGTCAGCATCGGGCAAACGCTTGCGACACAGGAGGTCCTGCGGGATCTCGCGGAGGCGACGGCGCTGGCGGCGCGACGGGTCACGGTCGCGGCACTGGTCGGCGTCGTGGACGACACGTCGGTGCGGGCGCTGCTGTCGGTACCGGTGACCGTGGGCGTGGAAGGCGTCCTGCGCAAGGTCGCGCGGGAGGTCCACCGGACGGCGGCCGGTGCCGTGGTGATCGCGGTGGGGACCACGGTGGCGTCCACATCGGACGTTCGCCGGTCGCTCGGCGAGGCCGCGCACGTGGCCGGTGCGGCGTTGCGGGCACCGGGAACGCAGCTGTACCACCGCCTGGACGACGTGCGGCTGCGCGGGCTGCTGCACCTGCTGCGGGACGACGAGCGGGTGCGGGCGTTCGCGGACCGCGAGCTCGGGCCGTTGCTCGCGCGCGACTCCGCCCAGGGCTCACGGCTGGTCGAGCTGCTGCGGTGCCTGTGCGAGAACGGCGGCAACAAGTCGGCGGCAGCGGCCGCGGCACACCTCTCGCGCACGGCGTACTACCAGCAGCTGGCCCGGATCGAGCAGGTGCTCGGGGTGTCGCTGGAGGACCCGGAGTCGGTGCTGTCGCTGTACGTGGCGTTGCTGGTGCACGAAATGGGCCCGTGACGGCGTCGGCACGGGCCCACCCGATCCCGGCTCCGCTCAGCCGTTGATCGTCGGCAGCACGCCGGAGAGCACGGTGTTGGCCGGCAGGTCCGACGCCTGCGGCGTCTGCACGTGGCCGACGTGGGTGCCACCGAGCAGCGAACCCGTGCTCGGCAGGCCGGGCAGCGCGCCCAGCTCGGGCGCGAGCGGGGCCACCTCGGAGCGCTCCTGCGGCACCGACAGCTTCGCGGTGCGCTGGCCCACGGGCGCGGTGAGGGTCGGCAGCTGGACCGTCTTGCCCACCTCGAGCGCGTCGACGTGCCTCTTGGCGTCGGCGATCAGCTTGTCCGCGCCGACGTCGGGCACACCGCCGTCGACCGCGGGCAGCTCGGCGGCGTTGGCCGTACCCGCCATGAGCGGGGCCGCACCGGCGGCGAGAAGGGCGGCGGCACGAAACAGTCCGGAACGAGACACAGTTTTCCTCAATCTGGTTTTTGGGGACCGACCTTCGTTTTCATCGGCTCATCCGGTTCTGATGTTTATCCGCTCGATCGGGTGTTGAGGGACGTGAACCTCCCGCCACGGGATTTCTTCCGGTTGTCACGCGACCCGCTGGGGCATCGGTGACCTGGTCAGAGCAAGGGGACTGGGCATCCGGGCCCTGCACCACCACGACGAGATCGGCCTGGTCGCCGCGGTCGAACGCACGTCCTCCGGTCACCGTCGGTACACACCTGCCGACGTCCGCCGCCTCTATCAGGTGAGATCGCGGCGTCGGCTCGGTCTCTCGTTGGAGGAGGTGCGGTTCGCGGTGTCCTCTTCGGACTCGTCGCGCCCGCTGTTCGGGGCCCTGGACCCGAGTCGTTTCGCCGCAAACGCCGTTCGTCTACGATCGGGACCCTTCCACGAGCAGGGGGCTCGCGTGACCCAACCGCCGCCACCAGGTCAGTGGCCATCCGTCCAGAACACCGTCGACGGCACGGTGGTGGGACAGTCCGTCCAGGCCGGGACGATCTACGGCGGCGTGCACTACCACGTCTCCCCGCCCCCTCCTCAGCCGTACGTGACGCCGTACGTTCCCGTGCACCGGCGCTCGCAGGTGTGGCCCGTGGTCGGGAGGTGGTTCATCGCCCTGCTCCCGTTGATCCTGTGCACCGCAACCGTCGGCGGTGCCGTGGACGGGGCGGCAGCGGGAGCGCACATCGCGGTCAGGGTCCTGCTCGACCTGATCGTCCTCGCCTTCGGCGTGCCCCTCCTCATCGTGTGGTCCGCGGTGTCCGGCCGCGGGTTCGGGCCACTGCTCCAGCTCGTGCTCGAGAAGGTGACGCCAGCTCCCCTCGCCGAGTCCTCCGCCAGGGTGCTCTGGGCGGTGACCGCGGGCGCGGGCTTCGTGGGCCTGTTCGGCTTCGTCCGGGAGGCGCTGGAGGCTGACCAGCAGAGCCCTGGTGCGAACGGCGCGTTGCTGTTCTTCGCCATGCTCACCGCACTGGCCGGACGTCGGCTCGTGGTGCGACACAGGCGTTGATCGCGCGGAATTTCTCTGTGCTGCAACGGAAGTGGCACAACGCGGTGGCGAACGGAGGCGGGACAGGTCCGTGCTCTACCGGTCGCTGGTCGGTGGCCCCGAACCGGCGGACCTGTGCGGACGGCTGCCGCCGGCGTTGTCGATGATGCGGGCACCGCCGGCGGGAGGCTGTCCAGTTGTGCGACGGTGCAGCGTCCACAACGTCCTCCGAGCCCGCCCACCCACGCCTGGCAGGGACAACCGACGCGAACTGGCCTTGAACTGGCAACTTATGGCGCTTTCGTGGCGCTTAGCGTGAACCATGCTCGCTCGTCGGCTCACGGCCCGCCTCCTCGACTGGCTCCTCGTGCTGGTCGTGACGTGGCCACTGGTCCACGAACCGGTGGCCGTGGTGGCCGCCGCCGCCCTCTACGACGTGGCCCTGTTGCGCTTCAACACCCTCGGACGCGCCTTGACCGGCCTGCGCGTGGTCGGCCCCGCCTCGGGGTTGAAGGGCGGGAGGATGGTGGCCCGAGCCCTGATCACGACCGCGCTGCCCGGTGCGGGGGTGGCGCTCGTGATGACAGGGCTCGGGTGGCGGGAGCCGGCGTTCATGGCGGGCCTGGGGTGGCAGCAACCGTGGATCGTCGCGGGCGAGCACCTCGGGACGGGGCCGACCGGGTGGCTGGGACCGTTGGTGCTGATCAGCGGGCTGACGTTGCTCGCGCTGTCGGCGGTGGAGAGCCTGGACCTGCGGGGCACGCGGACGTGGCACGACCGGAAGGCGGGCACGGCCGTCGTGCGGGTCAAGGGCGTCAGCGGCCGGTGAGGCGGTCCCCGATGAACCGCACCGCCTCCGGCAGCACCCGCCGCCAGTACCCCACGTCGTGCGCACCGTGCTCGAACGACCCCACCTCCGCCCGCGCCGACCGCGCCACCTCCACCGCGGCGTCGTGGAACGGGTCCTCCCGACCGCACCACACCCCGACCGGCGAGCCGATCGACGAGGCCCGCCGCAGCGGTTCGTGGGCCTCCCACACCTCGCGCGACGCGAAGCCGTTGATGCGTTCCGCGTCCTCCCACGAGGGAAAGACCGCCGGGCTGATCGCCGCCACCGCCCGCAACGCCCGCCTGGTCGCGATGTCGAGCACGCCGAAGCCGCCCATCGACACGCCCAGAGCGGCCTCGAACGGCACCGGCGGCGTCAACCCGACCCAGTAGTCCTCGCCGCCGTTGACCACGGCGAACCGCATCCGCGACCCCGAGGCGGCCAGGAACCGCGGCAACCCCAGCTCCTCCCACCAGGCCACGCTGCCACCACGGCCGTGCAGCACCAGCACGACCGGGCCGTCCGTGCCCATCCACGCACCCCACGGCGTCGCGACGACCGGCACCGGCGGCACGTCCGGCACCACCCCGTCGGGTCCCGTCCAGCCCAGGAAACGGCGGCCGGGCGGCGTCAGCGCTCCTGCCACACCCGCGGTTCCCACCAGGGCCGCTCCCCCGAGCAGCAGGGTCCGCCGTGAGATCCCCATGACGACGAGTCTTCCACGCAACGCACACAATGTGCGCCGATCATGTGAAGCGTGGACACTCTGACACTGCCACGCGCACAACGGCGGACCCAGGATTCCGGGATGGAACCGACCGCGTTCGCGTTGTTTCAGCAGCGTAACAGGGGGTTGAACGATGGCAGTTGAGTCCTCATCGCCCCAGGTCACACCCGATGGCCGCGTCGAGCTCAGCGACGTGGGTCCCATCCAGGACAGCAGGTTCTACAACCCCGAGCTCGCGCCGGTGCCGATCGAGCAGCGGACGTGGACGACGTACAACTTCTTCGCGCTGTGGATGGGCATGGCGCACAACATCCCCAGCTACACGCTCGCGGCGAGCCTGATCGCGCTCGGGATGGACTGGGTGCAGGCGTTCCTCACGATCACGCTGGGCAACCTGATCGTGCTGGTCCCGATGCTGCTCAACAGCCACGCCGGGACCAAGTACGGAATCCCGTTCCCGGTGTTCGCGCGGGCGTTCTACGGCATCCGCGGTGCGAACCTGGTGGCGTTGCTGCGGGCGTTCATCGCGTGTGCGTGGTTCGGCATCCAGACGTGGGTCGGCGGCAAGGCGCTGCACGTGATCATCGGTCGGCTCGCGGGCGAGGGGTGGACCGGAGCGTCCCAAGTGGGCGGTCAGCCGTGGACGTTGTGGTTGTGCTTCTTCGGGTTCTGGGTCGTGCAGATGCTGGTGATCTGGCGCGGGATGGAGGCGATCCGGCGGTTCGAGAACTGGACGGCGCCGCTGGTGAGCATCGGGTTCCTGGTCCTGCTGGGGTACGTGCTGGTCAAGGCGGGCGGGTTCGGGCCGATCCTGCAGACCGGCAGCAAGCTCGGCTGGGGGCCGGACTTCTGGAAGGTGTTCTTCCCCGCGCTGATGGGCATGATCGCGTTCTGGTCGACGCTCAGCCTCAACATGCCGGACTTCACCCGGTTCGGTGGTAGTCAGCGCAAGCAGGTCACCGGTCAGATCCTGGGACTGCCGACCACGATGTCGTTCATCGCGATCGTGGCGATCCTGACGACCTCCGGCGCGCAGGCGCTCTACGGCGAGGCGATCTGGGACCCGGCGGACCTCGCGTCGCGCTTCGACAGCACGGCCCTGGTGCTGGTCGCGCTGGTGTCGCTGGTGCTGGCGACGATCTCGGCGAACCTCGCGGCGAACGTGGTCAGCCCCTCGTACGACTTCTCGAACGCGTTCCCGCGGCGCATCACGTTCGCGGTCGGCGGCCTGATCACCGGCGTGATCGGCATCCTGATCCAGCCGTGGCGGCTCATCTCCGACCCGAGCATCTACATCTTCGCGTGGCTCGGGTTCTACGGCGGTCTGCTCGCGTCGGTCGCGGGCGTGTTCGTCGCCGGGTACTGGGTGATCAAGAAGACGCGGCTGCACCTCGAGGACCTCTACCTCGACGGGCGCGGCGCGTACTGGTTCAACGGCGGCTGGAACTGGCGGGCCGTGGCGGCGACGCTCGTCGGCAGCGTGCTCGCGGTCGGCGGCGCGTACGGCGGGCCGTTCCCCGCGGACGGCTTGATCCCGTTCCTCAAGCCCCTCTACGACTACAACTGGGTGGTCGGCTTCGCGGCCGGCTTCCTGGTTTTCCTTGCTCTGAAGGACAACAAGGCGAAGGAGACGACCAGGTGAGCAACATCATCCGGGCCGCGCTCGTCCAGCAGAAGTGGACGGGCGACAAGGAGTCGATGATCGCGAACGCGGTCGAGCACATCCGCAACGCCGCCTCGCAGGGCGCGCAGGTGCTGTGCCTGCAGGAGCTCTTCTACGGCCCGTACTTCTGCCAGGTGCAGGACGCGGACTTCTACTCCTACACCGAGGCGATCCCGGACGGCCCGACCACGGAGCTGATGAAGGAGGTCGCCGCGCAGAACAACATCGTGCTGATCGTGCCGATGTACGAGGTGGAGCAGCCGGGCGTCTACTACAACACCGCCGCGGTGATCGACGCCGACGGCACCTACCTCGGCAAGTACCGCAAGAACCACATCCCGCAGGTCAAGGGGTTCTGGGAGAAGTTCTACTTCAAGCCCGGCAACCTCGGTTACCCGGTGTTCGACACCGCGGTCGGCCGGATCGGCGTCTACATCTGCTACGAACGGCACTTCCCGGAGGGCTGGCGGGCGCTGGGCCTGGCCGGCGCGAAGATCGTGTTCAACCCGTCGGCGACGTCGCGGTCGCTGTCGGAGTACCTGTGGCGGCTGGAGCAGCCCGCCGCGGCCGTGGCGAACGAGTACTTCGTCGGCGCGATCAACCGGGTCGGCGTGGAACCGTTGGGCGACAACGAGTTCTACGGCCAGACGTACTTCGTCTCGCCACGCGGCCAGCTGGTCGGCGAGGCCGCGTCCGACACCGAGGAAGAACTCGTGGTGCGCGACCTCGACCTGGACCTGCTGACCGAGGTGCGCGACACGTGGGCGTTCTACCGCGACCGCCGCCCCGACACCTACGAGGGCCTGGTGACGCCGTGAGCACCCTCATCCGCAACGGCCTGATGATCAACGCGACCGGCTCGCACGCCGCCGACGTGCTGATCGACGGCGAGCACATCGCGGCGCTGGTGACACCCGGTTTCGAGGTGCGGGCCGACGAGGTGGTCGACGCGGCCGGGAAGTACGTCATCCCGGGTGGGATCGACGTGCACACGCACATGGAGATGCCGTTCGGCGGCACGCAGTCGGCGGACACATTCGAGACCGGCACGACCGCGGCGGCGTGGGGCGGCACCACCACGATCGTCGACTTCGCGGTGCAGCCCAAGGGTTCCTCGCTGCTGTCCACATTGGACAAGTGGCACGCCAAGGCCGACGGCAACTGCGCGGTCGACTACGGGTTCCACATGATCATCTCCGACGTGAACGACTCGTCGTTGAAGGAGATGGAGTCGTGCATCGCGCAGGGCGTGAACAGCTTCAAGATGTTCATGGCCTACCCCGGTGTCTTCTACGCCACCGACGGCGAGATCCTGCGTGCGATGCAGAAGGCGCGCGAGACCGGTGCCACGATCATGATGCACGCGGAGAACGGCATCGCGATCGACGAGCTCGTGGCACAGGCGCTGGCCAATGGGCTGGGTGACCCGGTGCAGCACGGCCTGACCCGGCCGCCGGAGCTGGAGGGCGAGGCCACGTCCCGCGCGATCCAACTGGCCCGCGTGACCGGTTCTCCGTTGTACATCGTCCACCTGTCCGCCGCACAAGCGCTGGACGCCGTCACGGCCGCCCGGGACACCGGTCAGAACGTGTTCGCCGAGACGTGCCCGCAGTACCTGTACCTGTCGCTGGAGGACCTGGCACGACCGGGCTTCGAGGGCGCGAAGTACGTGGCCTCTCCCCCGTTGCGGCCCAAGGAGCACCAGTCGTCGTTGTGGCGCGGCCTGCGGACGAACGACCTGTCCGTGGTCTCCACCGACCACTGCCCGTTCTGCTTCAAGGACCAGAAACAGCTGGGCGTGGGCGACTTCTCGAAGATCCCCAACGGCATGCCCGGCGTCGAGCACCGCGTCGACCTGCTGCACCAGGGCGTTGTGAAGGGCGAGATCACCCGCGAACGGTGGGTCGAGATCGTGGCGACGACACCGGCCCGCATGTTCGGCATGTACCCGCGCAAGGGCGTGATCGCACCGGGCGCCGACGCCGACGTCGTGATCTACGACCCGGCGGCGACGCAGACGATCTCCGCGCAGACCCACCACATGGCCGTGGACTACTCGGCCTACGAGGGCTTCGAGGTCACCGGCCGCGTGGACGCGGTGTTCTCGCGCGGCCGCAAGGTGATCGCCGACGGCGCCTACCACGGCTCGACGGGCCACGGCCGCTTCGTGTCCCGCGACCTCAACCAGTACCTGGTCTAAGGCCCTAGGAAAGGAACGCCGTGGACTTCGGCATCGTGCTGCAGACCGACCCGCCGGCGCGGGACGTGGTGGAGGGCCTCCGCGCCGCCGAGGACTGCGGCTTCCGGTACGGCTGGACGTTCGACTCCTGCGTGCTGTGGCAGGAGCCGTTCGTCATCTACTCGCAGGTCCTGGCCGCGACCCGCGACCTCGTCGTCGGCCCGATGGTCACCAACCCGTCGACCCGCGACTGGTCGGTGACGGCGTCGTTGTTCGCGACGCTGAACGACATGTTCGGCAACCGCACGGTCTGCGGCATCGGCCGCGGCGACTCGGCCCGCCGCGTGATCGGCCAGAAACCCGCGTCCCTGGCCACCTTGGGCTCCGCGATGCACGTGATCAAGGAGCTGGCCGAGGGCCGTTCCGTGGAGCACCACGGCACGGCGGTGCAGATCCCCTGGGTGCGCAACGGAAAGCTCGAGGTGTGGATGGCCGCCTACGGTCCACGCGCTCTGAAGATGGTCGGTGAGCAGGCCGACGGGTTCATCCTGCAGACCGCGGACCCGGACATCGCGCGCTGGACGATCGGCTCGGTGCGCGAGGCGGCGGTGGCGGCGGGGCGTGATCCGGCCGCCATCACGATGTGCGTGGCGGCGCCGGCCTACGTCGGAACGGATCTCCCGCACCAGCGGGACCAGCTGCGGTGGTTCGGCGGGATGGTCGGCAACCACGTCGCGGACCTCGTTGCGCGGTACGGGGACTCGGGCGCGGTGCCGAAGGCGCTGACGGACTACATCAAGGACCGCGAGGGCTACGACTACTCCCACCACGGCAAGGCGGGCAACCGGTCGACCGACTTCGTGCCGGACGCGATCGTGGACCGCTTCTGCCTGGTGGGGCCGGAGTCGGCGCACGTGGAACGGTTGCAGGAGCTGAAGGAGATCGGGGTCGACAACTTCGCGCTGTACCTGATGCACGACGAGAAGCACAAGACGCGCGACGCGTACGGGTCGGCCGTGATCCCGGCGGTGTGATGGTCCGGTGCCTGGAGGCGAGCGGCCGGGCTCGGGTGGGCGGTCAGCGGACGGTCTTCATGGTGCCGTCCCACTCGCCCGACGTGAGCGCGGGCAGCAGCTCGGCCAGCTGCACCGGGTAGACGGTGTCCTCGGTCGCCGCCAGCTCCTCCGCGGTCCACCACCGGTAGGCCGAGATGCTGGTCTCCTCGACGTCGTTGAACCCGGAGGTGTCCACCGCGAGCTCGGGAACGGAGGCGTGGAAGAACCACTCCTCGGCGTCGAACGTCTGCCCGTCGAAGCTGAACACCGCGCGGCGCCGCCACACCGGGCCGACCAGCGCGTCGGCGGCGATGCGGTGGCCCGTCTCCTCGAACGTCTCGCGGACCGCGGTGTCGCGGAGCTCCTCGTCGCCCTCGACGCCGCCGCCGACCGTGAACCAGAAGAGCTCCTGGGGCCGGGCGGGGTCGAAGCCCTGGAAGAGCAGCACGCGTCCGGAGCCGTCGGTCAGCACTACACGAGCGGAGGGCCGGGGGGTGAGCATCACGGCGTCGGAAGGGGCGGTGGGTTCGGCGATCTCGAAGTAGGACGGTTGCGGCGCGGTACCGGCCAGCCGCAGCCAGCGGACGATGCGGCGGCGACGCTGCAGGAGGGTGTCGCGGACCGCGTCGTTGTGGACGCGGCGAGCCAGGACGACGCGTTCCTCGGCATCGGCGAGCTCGGCGGCGAGGGCGGGCGCCAGGGACGAGCGGTCCACGGCACCCAGGAGGCCGGAGAGCTCGTTCTCGGCCAGCTCCCGGTCCGCGCGGCCGGCGGCCTCGGCACGGGAGGCGGCGGCCGACAACGAGGGTCGAGCAGGCGCGTCACGACGGCGACGGGCCAGGGGCGTCGAGGGCGGCCCAGGCGGCGTCGGTGCGGACGTGGAGGCGGTCGAGGCGGTTGGCGATCGCGAGGATCCAGGCGGAGAGGAGGAGCGCGGCCAGGACGACGACGAGGACGTGGTCACGCGGCACCCACCCACGCGGCAACGGCGAGCGAGGCGAAGGCGGTCACCGGACGCCTGCCGTGAGCGCTGACGGCAACGGTCACAGGCGCTCACCGCGAGCGACGACGGCGTCGGTCGGGTCGGCGGTCGCGGCGTCGGCGGTCGCGGCGTCGGGGTCGCGGCGTCGGTCGCGGCGTCGGCGGTCGCGGCGTCGGCGGTCGCGGCGTCGGCGGTCGCGCGTCGGCGTCGCGGGTCGCGCTGGCGTGGGGGGGCGGTGGCGGGGCGGGGCGGTGGGGCGGGCGCGGGCGCGGACGCGGTGGCGGCGGACGGCGGCGGGCGCGGCGGCGGCGGACGCGGCGCGGCGGACGCGGCGCGACGCGGCGGGACGCGGCGGCGGCGACGGCGGCGGAGCGCGGCGGCGGCGGCGGCGGACGCGGCGGCGGACGCGGCGGCGGCGGCGGCGGCGGACGCGCGGCGGCGGACGCGGCGTCGGCGGACGGCGCGGCGGACGCGGCGGCGGCGGACGCGCGGCGGCGGACGCGGCGCGCGACGGGCGGCGGACGGCGCGCGGTCATGCCTCGCCCACCCGGCGCGGGTCCGCGGCGATCGCCGTCTCGTACACCCGCAGCACCTGGCCCGCCACCACGGACCAGTCGTAGGTCTGCACGCGTTCGGACGCCAGTGCCACGTACTCGGCGCGCAGGGCGCTGTCCCGCAGCACCGAGCGCAGCGCGTCGGCCAGCCCGGCGGCGTCGCCGACCGGGAACAGGGCGCCTGCCTTGCCGTCGTCCAGCACGCGGCGGAAGGCGTCCAGGTCGGAGGCGACCACGGCGGTGCCCGCGGACATGGCCTCGGTGAGGATGATGCCGAAGGACTCGCCGCCGGTGTTCGGGGCGACGTAGACGTCGATGCTGCGCAGCATGCGGGCCTTGTCCTCGTCGCTGACCTGGCCGAGCAGGTCGACGCGGGAGGCGAGGGGGCCGGAGAACTCGTGTTCGCCGCGGCCCACGACCAGCAGGCGGAGGTCGGGGAACTCGTCGGCGATGAGGCCGAAGGCGTCCCAGAGGATCGGCATGCCCTTGCGAGGTTCGTCGTAGCGGCCGACGAAGCCGATGGTGCCGCCCGTGCGCGGGTAGCCGTCCAACGTGGAGGCGGAGGCGAAGAAGTCGACGTCGACGCCGTTCGGGATCTCCACGGCGTCGCCGCCGAGGTGTTCGACCTGGACGCGGCGGGCCAGTGCGGAGACGGCGATGCGGGCGGTGACCTTCTCCAGGAACGGCTGCAGGAAGCCCTGGAAGGCGGCCAGCATCTTCGAGCGCGGGGTGGAGGTGTGGAAGGTGGCGACGATCGGGCCGTCGGCGACCACCAGGGCCAGGAACGACAGGGAAGGTGCCGTCGGCTCGTGCAGGTGCAGGACGTCGAAGGAGTGGTCGTCGATCCAGCGGCGGACGCGGGCGTAGGAGACCGGGCCGAACGAGAGGCGGGCCACCGAGCCGTTGTACGGGATGCCGACCGCGCGGCCGGCGGAGGTGACGAAGGAGGGCAGTGCCTGGTCGTCGTCGGCGGGGGCGAGGACGTTCACCTCGTGGCCCAGGCCGATCAGGGCGCGGGCGAGGTCCACGACGTGGGCCTGCACCCCGCCCGGCACGTCGAGCGAGTACGGGCAGACGATTCCGATCTTCACCTGAGCAGGTCCTCCACCGGGGCGGTCCTCACCGGGCGAGCCGGCGGGCCAGCGCGGTGCGGCGGCTCTCCGGCAGGTCCGCGAGCCAGAGCTTCTGGAGCATGTGCCAGTCGGTGGGGTGGGCGGCGATGTCGGCGGCGAAGACGTCGGCGAGCGCCTGGGTGGCGGCGGGGACGGTGCTCACCTTGATCGGCGGGTGGATGCGGAACTGCCAGTTGTCCTCGGTGTTCCAGCAGCCGACGGGCAGCAGGGCGGCGCCGGTCGTCGCGGCCAGGTGGGCCGGGCCGGCGGGCATCAGGGTCTGTTCGCCGAAGAACGTCACCGGCACGCCGGAGGTGGTCAGGTCGCGGTCGGCCAGCAGGCACACGACCTTGTTGGCGCGCAGGCGTTCGGCGAGCACCGTCGAGGTGGGACGGTCGCCGCCGGTCAGCGGCAGCACCTCGAAGCCCAGCGTCTCGCGGTACGCGACGAACTTCCGGTAGAGCGACTCGGGCTTCAGGCGTTCGGCGACCGTGGTGAACGTGCCGGAGTGACCGACGAGCCAGACGCCCGCCATGTCCCAGTTGCCGCTGTGCGGCAGCGCGACCACCGCCCCGGTGCCCTCGCGCAGGGCCGCGTCGAGGTTCTCCACGCCGGAGATCAGTCCGTCGCACTTCTCGAACACGGCGCGGTGGTCCATCCCCGGCAGCCGGAACGCCTCACGCCAGTAACGCGCGTACGAGCGCAACGACTCGCGTACGAGCCCGTCAAGTTCTTCGTCGCCCGCCTGGGGCACGACCCGGCGCAGGTTCGTGCGCAGCTGCCGCACGCCCGCGCCACCCCGGCGGGCCGCGTAGTCCGCACCGGCCTGGAACAACCCGCGCGCCCACGACTCCGGCAGCAGCCGGATCAGCTGCCAGCCGGCCGTGTACCCGAGCGTCGCGAGGTTCACGCGGCCTCCCTGGCCGACTTCGCCACCGCGAGGACCCGCTGCAGCACCGTCGCGACCGTCATGACCGCGAGCAGCCACAGCGCGATGTCCAGCAGGTGCGGCACGCCCAGCCCCTGCACGCCGGCGCCGATCAGGGCGACGATGAACCGCTCGGCGCGTTCGGCGATGCCGCCGTCGGCCGACAGCCCGGTGGCCTCGGCGCGCGCCTTCACGTACGAGATGACCTGGGAGGCGACCAGGCAGATGAACCCGGCCACGGCGGTCCAGCGGGCACCGGAGTCGAGCGCGTACCAGGTGAGCGCCGCGAACAGGGCGCCGTCGGCGATGCGGTCGCAGGTGGCGTCCAGCACCGCGCCGAACTTGGTGGGACCGGCCGCGCGCGCCATCGCGCCGTCGATCAGGTCGAGCAGCACGAAGAACGTGACCAGCGCGCTGCCGAGGAACAGCTGACCGCGCGGGATGAACCACAGCGCGCTCGCGACGGCACCGACCGTGCCGACCACGGTGACGACGTTGGGCGTGAGGCCACGCGCCAGCAGCCACGCCCCGACCGGATCGGTGACGCGCGAGACGGACGCGCGAGCGAAGATGTTCAGCATGGCGGTTCGCAGCCTAGCTGGACTGGTGAAACGCACTGCTCGGGGGTGAGGCGGCACCCGTGGTGCTCCCCTGCCGCGCGGCGAGCGTCGTCCGGTGATGTGACGACACCCGCGAGCGCTCCACCGCTAACCGAGCCTGCGGTGGTCCTCCGCGATCCTCTTCAGCAACCCCTGCAGCTCCTCTCCCCGCACCGCCGCCCGTTCCAGCCGGCCGAACAGCGCGAGGTACTCGCGGACGTCCAGGGGGTCGGTGATGGTGGCGTTGCCCGTCAGCACGCTGACCGTGACGACGCGCTCGTCGTAGATGTGGAATCCGTGCAGTGCGACGACGTTCGTGTCCGCCGACCACGGCACCACGCCGAGCCGGACGTTCGGCCGGCGCTGGATGGCGGCCAGGTGCTCGACCTGTTCCGCCATCAGCTCCGACGACCCCATCCGCCAGCGCAGCGCGCTCTCGGTGAGCACGAACACGAACTGCTTGGCCAGGTCGTCCATCCGGGAGCGCCGCACCCGCAACGCAGCGACAGCCGCCTCCTGTTCGGACGGAGGCATCGTCGCCAGCACGGTGCGCAGGTAGGCCTCGGACTGCAGCAGCGCCGGCACCAGGTTCAGCTGGAAGAACCTGGACGTCGCCGCGCGGGCCTCGACCCGGCTGATCGTCTGCTGGTGGCGGTGGGCACCCCGGTGCAGCACGACGCGGCGGGTCTCCGCCTCCGCGTGCAACGACCTGGCGAGTTCGACCAGTTCGACCCGCGTCTCCCTCGTCGCGGCGAGCTCCGCGACTAGGCGCTCCACGTCGTTGACGGACGGGAGCAGCATGCCGTTCTCTATCTTCGACAGCTTGGACTGGCTCATCCCGGTGGCACGAGCGGTGGCCGTGCCGGTCATCTTCGCCTCGGTGCGCAACCGGCGTAACTCACGCGAAAGCCGTTCTCTCGCTAATCGCGAACGCTCAGGTGCGGTCATGTTCGCACCGTAACCATCCGGACACGCTCAGACGATCGGCCATAGGCGGGGACTTGACTTCCAGTTGACACCTCCAGGTGGGTGATCTCACCTACCTGGAATCGCTATGCGGCAGCCGAATGTCTCGATCGGTTGCCGAAATGCACCCGAAAGTTGCAACCGTCTCTATTCCGCGCCGCATGGAAACTGGGCCGATTGTCCCATGCGGACAACGTGGGTGCTTTTTGTCACTTTTCTGTCCAAGAAAATGGTACGGGCTTCAATCAGCACCAGCGCGCGCTCATACCGACTTTCGCGAGCGCAATACCGCGCGAACACCCAAGCCGACGCCACCGAAGATGAGCACAAAGCCGATGAGCCCGAGTCCCGGCGCGTCGTCGACGTGGGCGTACATGATCGCGCTCACGCCGAGCGCGATGAGGAGAACACAGCCCAGCAGGGGCAGCAGCAGTCGAGGCATAGATCGACTATCGCTCGTCAGCTATCGAAAGTCAATAGATAGCGAGCGGCAGTCGATCACCTGCGCACGAGTCAGTCGAGCGCCTTCCAGCCGTCTGCCAGCAGCTGCCTGGTCTCCCCCAGCAGCTGCGGCAGCACCTTCGTGTGCCCGATGACCGGCATGAAGTTCGCGTCCCCGCCCCACCGCGGCACCACGTGCTGGTGCAGATGCGCGGCGATCCCGGCACCGGCGACGACGCCCTGGTTCATGCCGATGTTGAACCCATGCGGCGCCGCCACGTGCCGCGCCACCCGCATCGCCTTCTGCGTGAACGCGGCGAACTCGGCGGTTTCGGAAACCGTCAGGTCCGCGTAGTCCGGCACGTGCCGATACGGCAGCACCATCAGGTGACCGGGGTTGTACGGGTAGAGGTTCAGCACCGCGAACACTTCCGACCCGCGCGCGATGATCAGGCCCGATTCGTCGTCGAGTTCGACCACTCGGCAAAACGGGCAACCGGCGGGTTCGTCGCCGACCGCTTTGCCCTCGCCCTTCACATAGGACAGGCGGTGCGGGGTCCACAACCGCTGCAATGCGTCGTGAACCCCGACCCCGTCCTGTCCGGTCAGCTGCGGTTTCCCGAAGTCATCCGTCACGAGAGCAGTTCCGCCGTCGGCGAGGCGTTCTCGCGGCGGCCGACCCACTCCACGATCTGCTCGACGGCCCGTTCCACCGGCACACCGTTGATCTGGGTGCCGTCGCGGAACCGGAACGACACCGCGTTCGCCTCCACGTCCTTGGCGCCGGCCAGGAGCATGAACGGCACCTTCTGCATGGTGTGGTTGCGGATCTTCTTCTGCATCCGGTCGTCGGAGGCGTCGACCTCGACCCTGATGCCGGCCTTCTTCAGCACGTCGCGCACCGCGAACAGGTGGTCCGCGTTCTCCGAGGTGACCGGGATGCCCACGACCTGCACCGGCGCGAGCCACGCCGGGAACGCGCCCGCGTAGTGCTCGGTCAGCACGCCGAAGAACCGCTCGACCGAACCGAACAGGGCGCGGTGGATCATGACCGGGCGCTGGCGGGAGCCGTCCGGGCCGGTGTACTCCAGCTCGAACTTCTCCGGCAGCATGAAGTCGAGCTGGATGGTCGACATCTGCCAGGTGCGGCCGAGCGCGTCACGGGCCTGCACCGAGATCTTGGGGCCGTAGAACGCGGCGCCGCCGGGGTCGGGCACGAGCTCGAGACCGGACTCCTCGGCGACCGAGGCGAGCGTCGCGGTCGCCTCCTCCCAGACGTCGTCCGGTCCGACGAACTTCTGCGGGTTCTTGGTCGACAGCTCCAGGTAGAAGTCGTCCAGGCCGTAGTCGCGCAGCAGGTCGAGCACGAAGTTCAGCAGCGACTTCAGCTCGTCGCGGATCTGGTCGCGGGTGCAGAAGATGTGCGCGTCGTCTTGCGTCATGCCCCGCACGCGGGTCAGGCCGTGCACCACGCCGGACTTCTCGTAGCGGTAGACCGAGCCGAACTCGAACATGCGCAGCGGCAGCTCGCGGTAGGACCGGCCGCGCGACTTGAAGATCAGGTCGTGGAACGGGCAGTTCATCGGCTTGAGGTAGTAGTCCTGGCCGGGCTTGCGGACCGTGCCGTCCTCATCGACCTCGGCGTCGAGGTGCATCGCCGGGTACATGCCGTCCTTGTACCAGTCCAGGTGACCGGAGACCTCGAACAGCTTGCCCTTGGTGATGTGCGGTGAGTAGACGAACTCGTAGCCCGCCTCGGTGTGCCGCTGGCGGGAGTAGTCCTCCATCGCCTTGCGGATGATGCCGCCCTTGGGGTGGAACACCGCGAGGCCGGAGCCGATCTCGTCCGGGAACGAGAACAGGTCGAGCTCCACGCCGAGCTTGCGGTGGTCGCGGCGCTCGGCCTCGGCCAGCCGCTCCAGGTACGCGTCCTGCGCCTCGGCCGACTCCCACGCGGTGCCGTAGATGCGCTGCAGCTGCGGGTTGTTCTCGTTGCCGCGCCAGTACGCCGCCGCCACGCGGGTGAGCTTGAACGCCGGGATGTGCTTGGTGGTCGGCACGTGCGGGCCGCGGCACAGGTCGCCCCAGACCTGCTCACCGGAGCGCGGGTCGAGGTTGTCGTAGATCGTCAGCTCGCCGCCGCCGACCTCCATGACCTCGCTGGTGTCGACGTCGCTCTTGATGTCGACGAGCTCCAGCTTGAACGGCTCGGCCGCGAGCTCGGCCTTCGCGGCGTCGACCGACTCGACCACGCGGCGGGAGAACCGCTGGGCGCCCTTGATGATCTGCTTCATGCGCTTCTCGAGCGCCTGCAGGTCCTCCGGCGTGAAGGGCTTGGAGACCTGGAAGTCGTAGTAGAAGCCGTCCTTCACGGGCGGGCCGATGCCGAGCTTGGCCTCCGGGAACTGCTGCTGCACCGCCTGCGCCAGCACGTGCGCGGCGGAGTGGCGGATGACGCTGCGGCCGTCCTCGGTGTCGGCGGCGACGGCCTCGACCTCGACGTCGACCCGCGGGGTCCACGACAGGTCGCGCAGGTGGCCCTCGGCGTCGCGCACGACGACGATCGCGTCGGCACCCTTGCCGGGCAGCCCGGCCTCGCGCACGGCCGTGCCCGCCGTCGTCCCAGCCGCGACCACCACGCGTGGCGGGTTCTGGGCGACTGCTGGGCGCGACTCGGACACGATGACTCCTCGGTGAAGATTCTGGGCTCGAAGTACGGGGTTTGCGGATCAGATGTTATCGGTGCTCAAAACCGACATGACGATCGCGTCGTAGAAGACGCCGTCCCAGAGCAGCACGTCACGCAGCCGGCCCTCCTCGCGGAAGCCGCACTTGCGGTACACGTGCATCGCCCGCTCGTTGAACTCGTAGACCTCCAGGTCCACCCGGTGGAGGTTGCGCTCGGTGAACGCGTAGGTGAGGACGTGCTTGATCGCCGCCGTGCCGTAGCCCTTGCCGAACCCGTCCCACAGCGCGATCCGCAGCCCGGACTTGCGGTTGACGTCGTCGATCGGGTTGAGCACGACCTCGCCCAGGTACCTGCCGTCCTCGGTGATGGCACGGGTGTAGCGGTTCGGGTCGTTCAGGGTGCGCTCGATGTAGGCCTCGTAATCCTCCAGGGTGAATGTGCCGTGCGTGCCCGTCAGCCGGTTGACCTCGTCGTTGTGCGGGCCGCCATCGGCCATGGCCTGCGCGAACTCCCTGCGGAGCGGTACGAGTTCCATGTCTTGATTGAAGCCGGTGCGCGCAAACGGTTTGTCATACGCACATCTGTCTAAGTGGTTTTTCGGATGCGTTCACGTGGCCGGTGCGAGCACGCTGTGGGCCCGGCCGCCGATGTGAGGAGCGCTGACATGCACGATCTCGTGGTCGAATGCCCTGTCCGCCTCACGGCGTCCAATCGGGACGAACTGCGCCTGCTCTACGCCGACCTGCACGACCACTACGCCCGCCGCGACGCCCGCGACGGCACGCGCACCACGCTGCACTTCCGCTGGTCCGGCGTGACGGACCAGGAGTTCTTCGGCGCCACCTACGCCGACCAGCGCCACGTCTTCGCGGCCTCCCGGCCGATCATGAACTCGCGGCTTCAGGAAACGAACAGGCAGCTGTCAGGCTGTGCTCAGCCGAACGGCGCATCGTTGAGGACATGAGCGAGCAGGGACAGGCGCCTCCCCCACCGGAGCCGGAGCCGCCGAGAAACCAGCCACCGGCGGACCAGCCGACGACGCCGCACCAGGTCCCGCCCCAGCCCCGACCGGAGCCGCAGACCCGACCGGAGCCACAGCCGCAGCCCGCAGCGGCCGGGACGCCGCCGCGAGCGCGGCGGAGGCACCGGTCCCTCCTCCTGCGGCGCCGGTCAGGCGTTCCCGGTTGAGGGGTTTCGCACGGCACCGCGCCACCCAGCTGGTCGCGGTGGGCCTGCTGGGCGTGGTCCTCGGCGGCGGCATCGTCGGTGCGGTGGCGGCTGACCGGCACGACGACCGCGGCGGGCCGGGTGCCTTCCGGATGCACGACCGAGGAGAACGCGGACCGGACCGCGGCGACCGCTTCGAGCAGCGCGGTGGCGGCGACCGGTTCGAACAACGGGGCGACCGCTTCGAGCGGTGACCCGACCGAGCGCGCGACTCGCGTACCGATCCCCGACAACGCGAGTCGCGCGCTCCCCACGACCAGGAACGCGCGTCACGGCTGGATTAGTCCCCCTCGTTCTGCCGTGACGCGCGTTCCGCCCTACCGGGCTCGACCACTGGGCCTGCCTACTGGGCCTGCCTACTGGGCCTGCTGGGGTCCCAGCCGGATCGACAGCAGCTGGCGCCGCAGCACCTTCCCGGTCGCGTTGCGCGGCAGCTTCGGCACTACCACCACCTCGCGCGGGACCTTGTGCCGCGCCAACCGGGTCCGCACGAACTCGCGCAGCTCGCGCACGTCGATGCGGGTGCCGGCGACCGGGACCACGAACGCGCGCAACCGCTGGCCGTACTCCGGGTCCGGCACGCCGAGCACCGCCGCGTCGCGCACCCGGTAGTGGGTCATCAGCAGGTTCTCCACCTCGACCGGGTACACGTTCTCGCCGCCGGAGACGATCATGTCGTCCTCGCGGCCGTCGAAGTACAGCCGGCCGCTGGGGTCGAAGTGGCCGAGGTCGCCGGTCGCGACCAGACCGTCGATGGAGTCCTTCTGGGTGCCGTCGGTGTAGAGGTCGACGGTGAGCGAGCCGCGCACGTAGATCCGGCCCGTGACGAACGACCTCGTGATGCGGTTGCGGTCCTCGTCGTAGAGGCGCACGTCGCAGTTGTGCGGCGGCAGGCCGACGCTGGACGGCGCGGCGGCGAGGTCCTCCGGGGTGGCGACGGTGGCGACGGCCACTTCCGTTGAGCCGTAGAGGTTGTAGAGCACCGGGCCGAGCACGGCCATGGTGCGCTGGACGAGGTCCGGCGCGATGGGCGACCCGGACGAGAACACGACCTGCAGGTGGCGCAGGTCGAACGAGTCGATCACCGAGCGGTCCAGCTCCATGATCCGCTGCAGCATCGTCGGGACCAGCACCAGCGTGGTGCAGCGCTGGCCCTGCACCGACCACAGCGTCTTGCGCGGGTCGAAGCGGCGGTGCAGCACGGCGCGCGAGCCGAGCGACATGGCGAGCGTCAGGTGCGAGTAGCCGACCGAGTGGAAGATCGGGGCGGCGATGAACGTGGACTCGTTCGCGCGCATCGGGATGCGGTCGAGGAAGTCGGACGCGGTCAGCACCGACTTGATCTCGCGGGCGGTGCCCTTGGGGACGCCGGTGGTGCCGGAGGTCAGCTGGATCACCACACCGGGCTCGCGCGGGGGTTCGAGCTCACCACGCGGTGCCTTGGCGACGAGCTGGTCCAGCGTCGGTGTGCGGCGGTCGAGGCCGTCACGCGACCAGGCGAGCCAGCGCGGGATCGACGGCGGCAGCTGGTGGAACAGCGGCGTGAACTCCTCGTCGTGGATCACGAGGGAGGCGCGCTCGCGTTGCAGGAGGTCGAGCACGACCGGCGCGCCGAAGCCGGTGTTGACGAGCAGGACCCGGACGCCGAGCTTCGCGCACGCCAGCAGCGACTCGACCATGCCGCGGTGGTTGCGGCACATCAGCGCGACGACGTGCGTGTGCTGCACGCCCAGCGACCGCAGGCCCTGGGCGATCGCGTTGGAGCGCCGGTCCAGCTGCCGGTAGGTGACCGAGCCGCGGTCGTCGACCACCGCGACGCCGTCGGGGTTCAGCCGCACCGACCGGCGCAGTGCCGTGACGTTCGGGCCCCAGACCGCGACCTCGCGCAACGCCTGCAGCGACAGCTTGACGTTGGTGGGGCTGATCATGCCCGCTTCCGACAAGACGCGGAGTGAGTGCACCTTGCCCATGGCGTCGCGAAACACCTTGCGCAACCCTGGCATCAACAGCTCCTCGCGCTGCAAGTCCCCCGAGGTATTCGGACGGTAACTGTCCGCAAGCCCGACGCCAAGGGGTGCGTCATGCGGAATGTGCATGACAACACGACAACCGGAGTTGCAAACGTTTTCATGTTACCCGCGTGGGGCAAATCATCCGAGTCCCGCCGGTCAGACCAGGAAACCCCGCAGCAGCGACGCGGTCCCGTCGAGGTGCTCGGCCATCTCCCGGCGCGCCGCGGCCGGGTCACCGTCCAAAATGGAAGCGATGATGCGTTCGTGCTGCGCGTTGGAGTGGGCGAGGTTCGGTTCGAGCAGCGGAATGGTGTCCAGCAGCTCGTTGACGCGCATCCGGGAGTCCGCGACCGCCGCGGTGAGCGACGCCGAACCGGTGGCCTCCGCGATGGCCAGGTGCAGCCGCGAGTCCTTGCGCCGGTACTCGGCCAGCGACGCCGTGGAGGCCTCGTCGAGCCGCGCCCGCAGCCCGCGGCGTTCGGCGGGGCCCAGCGACCGGCCCGCCGCCGCCTCCGCCGCACCGGTCTCCAGGACCTTCCGCAGCGTCAGCGCGTCGTGGAGGTCGCCCAACTCCTTGCCGGGAGCGGACTTCGGGATCTCCTCGGTCACGAACGTGCCGCCGTAGCGTCCCCGCCGCGACTCGACGTAGTTGTTCTCCTGCAACGACCTGATGGCCTCGCGCACGGTCACCCGGCTCACCCCGAGCCGGGTGGCGAGCTCCCGTTCGGACGGCAGCCGCTCACCCGGCGCGACGACGCCGAGCCGGATGGCCTGCATGAGCCGTTCGACGGTCTCCTCGAAGGCGTTGCCCGCCCGCACCGGGCGGAACAACGCCTCCTGCGCGTGCTCCATCTGCTGTGACGTTTCCCTAGAGGGGGGTGACGTACGCGCCGGCGATGCCGCCGTCCACGAGGAAGTTCGACGCGGTCATGAACGACGAGTCGTCGGACGCCAGGAACGCGACCGCCGCGGCGATCTCTTCGGGTTCGGCGAACCGGCCCATCGGCACGTGCACGAGCCGGCGCGCGGCGCGTTCCGGGTCCTTCGCGAACAGCTCCCGCAACAACGGCGTGTTGACCGGGCCGGGTGAGAGCGCGTTCACGCGGATGCCCTCGCGCGCGAACTGCACGCCGAGCTCACGCGACATCGCGAGCACGCCGCCCTTCGACGCCGTGTACGAGATCTGCGACGTCGCCGCGCCCATCGTCGCCACGAACGACGCCGTGTTGATGATGGAGCCCTTGCCGTTGGCCTGCATGTGCGGGATGGCGTACTTGCAACACAGGTAAACCGACGTCAGGTTCACCTTCTGCACGCGGTCCCACGCCTCGATGCCGGTCGTGAGGATCGAGTCGTCGTCGGGCGGCGAGATACCGGCGTTGTTGAACGCGATGTCCAACTTGCCGTAGGTGTCCACTGTGGTCTGGAACAGCGCCTTGACCTGTTCCTCGTCGGTCACGTCGACCTGGACGAACAACCCGCCCACCTCGTCGGCGGCCACCTTGCCGGTCTCCGGGTCGACGTCGGCGACGACGACCTTCGCGCCCTCGCTCGCGAACCTGCGCACGGTCGCGAGACCGATGCCGCTGCCGCCACCCGTCACGACGGCCACGCGGCCCTCGAGTCGCTGCACCATTTCAGAATCTCCTCGTGTCTCAGGTTGCGATGAAGACGTTCTTGACCTCGGTGAACGCGTCGAGCGCGTCCGGACCGAGCTCACGGCCGAGGCCGGACTGCTTCACGCCGCCGAACGGCGTCCAGTAGCGGACCGACGAATGCGAGTTCACGGAGAGGTTCCCGGCCTCGACGGCCCTGGACACGCGGATCGCGCGTCCCACGTCCTGCGTCCAGATCGAACCGGACAGGCCGTACTCGGAGTCGTTCGCGATCCGGATCGCGTCGGCCTCGTCCTGGAACGGCAGCACGACCACGACCGGGCCGAAGATCTCCTCGGTGACGGTCGCGTGGTCGTAGGCCGGCGTGAGGACCGTCGGCGGGAACCAGAAACCGGGTCCGTTCGGCGCGCTGCCCCGGAACGCGACGGGCGCGTCGTCTGGGACGTAAGACGCCACCTTGCCGAGGTGCGCCGCGGAGATGAGCGGCCCCATCTCGGTCTGCTCGTCACCGGGTTCGCCGACCTGCACGCCCTTGACGGCGGGCTCGAGCAGTTCCATGAACCGGTCGTAGACGCTGGCCTGCACCAGGATCCGGGACCGCGCGCAGCAGTCCTGCCCGGCGTTGTCGAACACCCCGTACGGCGCCGTGGCCGCCGCCTTCTCCAGGTCGGAGTCCGCGAAGACGATGTTCGCCGACTTGCCGCCCAGCTCCAGCGTCACCCGCTTCACCTGGTCCGCGCAGCCGGCCATGACCTGCTTGCCGACCTCGGTCGAGCCGGTGAAGACGACCTTGCGCACCAACGGGTGCGTGACGAACCGGTTGCCGACGACGCTGCCCTTGCCCGGCAGCACCTGGAAGACGTCCTCCGGAATGCCCGCCTCCCGGGCCAGCTCACCGAGCCGGATCGCGGTCAGCGGCGTGAGCTCGGCGGGCTTGAGCACGACGGTGTTGCCCGCCGCGAGGGCCGGCGCGAACCCCCAGCCCGCGATGGGCATGGGGAAGTTCCACGGCACGATCACGCCGACGACGCCGAGCGGCTCGTGGAACGTGACGTCGAGCCCGCCGGCGACCGGGATCTGCTTGCCGAACAACCGTTCCGGCGCCGCCGAGTAGTACTGCAGCACGTCGCGGACGTTGCCGGCCTCCCAGCGCGCGTTGCCGATGGTGTGCCCGGAGTTCTCGACCTCCAGCCGCGCCAGCTCCTCGTTGTGCGCGTCGACCAGCTCGGCGAACTTCCTGAGCACCCGCCCGCGGTCACCGGGCGCGACGGCCCGCCACGTCTCGAACGCCTTGTGCGCCTTGGCGATCGCGGCGTTGGTCTCGTCGAGGGTGGTGTGCGGAACCGACCGCACCACCTCCTCGGTGGCGGGGTTGATGACGTCGAAGGTCACGCTCTTCTCCTTGAAACGTCTACCAGGGCCTGGAACAGCCGCAGGTCCTCGGTGTCCTGCTCCGGGTGGGACTGCACGCCGACGACGAACCGCGCGCCGGGGAGTTCGACGGCCTCGACCGTGCCGTCGGGTGCCTGCGCGGTGACCTTGAGCCCGTCGGCGACCCGGTCCAGTGACTGGTGGTGGTGGCACTGCACGTTGGTGCGGTCGCCGAGGATCCCGTGCAGCGCGGTGCCGGGCGCGACCGCGATGTCGGTGCGCTCGAACACGCCCGGCGCCGGGTTGTGGCCCTCGACGTGCTGGTGCAGCGTGCCACCGAGCGCCACGTTGAGCACCTGCATGCCCCGGCACACGCCGAGGACCGGCAGGTCGAGCTTGAGCGCCGCCTCGACGAGCGCGAACTCGGCCTCGTCGCGGTCACGGCGCGGCGTGCCGGTGCGCGGGTCGGGTTCGGCGCCGTAGGTGGCGGGGTCGATGTCCGCACCGCCCGCGATCACGAGGCCGTCCAGGAACCCGATGGTCTCGGCGGTCCAGGTGCCGACCGGGGGCAGCATCACCGGGTTGCCGCCGGCCGCGACCACGCAGTCGAGGTAGCCGCGGTAGAGCACGGCTGCCTCGACGTCCCAGTGGCCGAAGCGGGTGCGCTCGAGGTAGGTGCTGATGCCGATGAGTGGCGCCGGAATTGTCAGACCTCCCTGAGATGATCGGAGTGGGGCGCGCCGACCCCCTGGAGGGGGGCCAGTCGGGATCGGTTCAGAGGCGTTCGAAGCCACGGATCTTCTCCCAGTCGGTGACCGCCGCGTCGAACGCCTTCAGCTCCACCCTCGCCGCGTTCAGGTAGTGGTCGACGACCTCGCCGCCGAACGCCTCCCGCGCGAGCTCGCTGGCCGCCAGCAGGTCAGCTGCCTCGCGCAGCGTCGTCGGCACGGTCGGCCGGTCGGAGGCGTAGGCGTTGCCGATGAACTCGTCCTCCAGCGCGAGCTTCTGCTCGACGCCGTGCAGCCCGGCCGCGATCAGCGCCGCCACCGCGAGGTACGGGTTCACGTCACCGCCCGGCACCCGGTTCTCGAACCGCAGCGACTGCCCGTGCCCGACCACCCGCAGCGCGCACGTGCGGTTGTCGCGGCCCCACGCCACCGCGGTCGGCGCGAACGAGCCCTCCACGAAACGCTTGTAGGAGTTGATGTTCGGTGCCAGGAAGTAGGTGAACTCGCGCAGCGCGGCCAGCTGGCCGGCCAGGAAGTGCTGCATGAGCTCGGACATGCCGTCGCCCTCGGCGAAGACCGGCGAGCCGTCCTTGGCGCGCAACGAGAGGTGGATGTGGCAGGAGTTGCCCTCGCGTTCGTTGTACTTCGCCATGAACGTGAGCGACTTGCCCTGCAGCGACGCGATCTCCTTGGCGCCGTTCTTGTAGATCGCGTGCTGGTCGCAGGTGCGCAGTGCCGTCGTGTAGCGGAAGGCGATCTCGTGCTGACCGGGGTTGCACTCGCCCTTGGCCGACTCGACGACCATGCCCGCGCCCGTCATGCCGTTGCGGATGGCGCGCAGCAGCGGTTCAACGCGCGCGGTGCCCAGCAACGAGTAGTCGACGTTGTACTGGTTCGAGGGCGTGAGGTTGCGGTAGCCGGCGTTCCAGGCCTGCTCGTAGGTGTCGTCGAAGACGATGAACTCCAGTTCGGTGCCGACGTAAGCGTCGAGTCCGAGCTCCGAGAGCCGGTCGAGCTGCTTGCGCAGCACCTGGCGGGGCGAGGCGACGACCGGCTCGCCGTTCTCCCACACGACGTCGCACATGATCAGCGCGGTGCCCTCCTGCCACGGCACGCGGCGCAGGGTGTCGACGTCCGGCTTCATCACGAAGTCGCCGTACCCGCGCTCCCAGCTCGACATCGCGAAGCCGCTGACGGGGTTCATCTCCACGTCGACCGCCATGAGGTAGTTGCAGCCCTCCGCGGAGTGGCCGAGGACCTCGTCGAGGAAGTACCGCGCCGCACACCGCTTGCCCTGCAGCCGGCCCTGCATGTCGACGATCGCGACCAGCACGGTGTCGATCTCCCCGGTGTCTACGGCCTCGCGCAACTCCTCGACGGTCAGCATCCCGCGTTCCTCCAAAGGTATGTCTGCGAGCCATTGGCGGCATCATCTTGACACCACCGGGTGACGAGCGCCACCCTCAACCACCGCTTAAAGGACTATTAGGAGTCCATATGGCCAAGCACGTCGAGTACGAGAAGGTGAGCAGCGACTATCTGGAGCACCGTCAGCTGAAACGCGGGGCGGCGGGCTGGGTCCTGCTGGCCGGGCTGGGTGTCTCGTACGTGATCTCCGGTGACTTCGCCGGGTGGAACTTCGGTCTTGCCCAGGGCGGCTGGGGCGGGATGCTGGTCGCCACGGTCCTGATGGCGACGATGTACACGTGCATGGTGTTCGGCCTGGCCGAGCTCGCCTCCGCACTCCCCGTCGCCGGTGCGGGCTATGGCTTCGCAAGGCGCGCGCTCGGGCCGTTGGGCGGCTACGCCACAGGTATCGCCATCCTCATCGAGTACGCCATGGCTCCCGCGGCGATCTCGGTGTTCATCGGCGACTACGTCAAGGCGCTGGGCCTGCTCGACGCGACGTGGCCGGTGTACCTGGCCTGCTACGTGATCTTCGTCGGCATCCACCTCTTCGGCGTGGGCGAGGCGCTGCGGGTGATGTTCGTGATCACCGGTGTCGCCGTGGTGGCGCTGGTGGCGTTCGTGGCGGGCATGATCCCGAAGTTCGACAGCGCGAAGCTGTTCGACATCGGCGACGGCTCGTTCCTGCCGATGGGCGTCACGGGTGCGTGGGGCGCGTTGGTGTTCGCGATCTGGTTCTTCCTGGCGGTGGAAGGTGTTCCGCTGGCCGCCGAGGAGGCCCGCGACCCGAAGCGCGACATGCCGCGCGGCATCATCGGCGCGATGGTCGTGTTGCTGGTCTTCGCGTTCGCCATCCTGCTGGTCGCTCCCGGTGGTGCGGGGGCGAAGGCGCTGGAGGCGTCCGGCAACCCGCTGCCCGAGGCGGTGCGCGCGGCGTACGGCGGCGACACCTTCCTGGCGCAGCTGGTGAACTACGTCGGCCTCGCGGGTCTGGTGGCGTCGTTCTTCTCGATCATCTACGCCTACTCGCGGCAGCTGTTCGCGTTGTCCCGCGCGGGATACCTGCCGCGCTGGCTGTCGAAGACCGGCAAGCGCAAGACGCCGTACCTCGCGCTGATCGTGCCCGGCACGATCGGGTTCGTCCTGGCCACGATCATGAAGTCGGTCGACCCGGTCACCGGTGGCGCGCGTCTGATCAACATCGCGGTGTTCGGCGCGGCGCTGTCGTACGTGCTGATGATGGTGTCGCACATCGTCCTGCGGAAGACCGCGCCGGACCTGCCCCGGCCCTACCGGACTCCCGGCGGTGTGGTGACGACCGGCGTGGCGCTGGTGCTGGCGGTGGCGGCGGTCATCGCGACGTTCTTTGTGGACGAGGTCGCGGCGGGCGTCACGGCGGGCATCGTGGTGATCGCGGTGGCGTACTTCTGGTTCTACAGCCGCCACCACCTGGTGGCGAACGCACCGGAGGAGGAGTTCGCCGCGATCGCCAAGGCGGAGGCGGAGCTGGACTAGCGCTTTCGGGGCTGACCGCCGCACGGGGCGTGCGGCGGTCAGCCCTGCAGGTAGCGCACGATCGCCAGCACGCGCCGGCTGTAGGCGGCGCTGTCGGTGAGGTCCAGCTTGTCGAAGATCGCGTTGATGTGCTTCTCCACGGCGCTGCGCGAGATGCTGAGCGCGGCGCCGATGCCGGGGTTGCTGTGCCCCTGCGCCATCTTCTCCAGCACGTCGCGTTCCCGGGCGGTCAGCCTGGCGAGCGGGTCGGCGTGCGTGCTCCTGCTGATCAACGCGCGGACGACGTCCGGGTCGAACGCCTCACCACCGGCGGCCACCCGTTCCAGCGCGTCGAGGAACTCACCGACCTCCATCACGCGGTCCTTCAGCAGATAACCGACCTTGCCGCCACCGGTGGCGATCAGCTCGGTCGCATACCGCTTCTCGACGTACTGCGACAGCACCAGGACAGCGGTGTCCGGCCACCGGCGGCGGATCTCCAGGGCCGCCCGCAGACCTTCGTCGGTGTGGCTCGGCGGCATCCGGACGTCGGTGAGCACCAGGTCGGGGCGGTGCTGCCCGGTCTGCTCCAGGAGTGCGGCGGCGTCACCGACGGCGGCCAGCACCTCGTGGCCCTCCTCGGCCAGCAACCGGACCAGGCCCTCGCGCAGCAGCGTCGAGTCCTCGGCGATCACGAGGCGCACGGCAGCTCCGCGGTGATCACGGTCGGGCCACCGGGCGGACTGTCCACTGTGAACACCCCGTCCACCGCGGCGACCCTGCGGGCCAGGCCGGAGAGCCCGCTGCCGGCCGGGTCGGCGCCGCCGGTCCCGTCGTCCTCGATCCGCACGACGACCATGGTGCCCTCCCTGGTGACGGACAGGTCGATCCGGGTGGCGCCGGCGTGCTTGCTGACGTTCGTCACGGCCTCGGAGGCCACGAAGTACGCGGGCACCTCGACGCTGCCCAGGGGCCGTTCGGTGAGCCCGTAGTGCAGCCTGACCGGCACGCCCGAGCGTTCCGCCAGCGACTCCAGAGCGGTGTGCAGCCCGTCGCTGTCCAACGCGATCGGATACACCCGCCAGCTCACCTCGCGCAGCTCGAGCAGCACCCGCCCGGCCTCCTCGCGGGCCTGCTCCAGCAGTTCCGGCGCCTGGTCGGCCCGCCTGCTCGCCCGCCCGAGCAGCATGCCCAGCGCGACCATCCGCTGCTGCACGCCGTCGTGCAGGTCGCGTTCGATGCGCCGGCGTTCCTCGTTGATGGCCTCGACCACCTCGGCGCGGCTGACGGTGAGCTCGGAGACCCTGCGCCGCAACACCTCCTGCGCGGTCGGGCCGAGGAAGTGGCGCGCCAGCCTCCGGTCGAGGCCCTCCACCCCGATCAAGGCCTGGACCGTCATGAACACCAGCAGCGTGCCGAACAGGACGAACGTGATCGGGTCGTACCAGCTCATCCGGCTCGGGCTGCCCGTGCCGGCGACCATCTGCCAGGTCATGACCACGGCCGTCCCGGCACCGAGCAGGACCAGCAGCAGCACGCCCGCGCCGAGCCCGCCGACCAGCCAGCGGACGCCCAGGTACTGCAGCGCCCGCCAGCCGGTGAAGTCCTCCGCGCTGCCCTGCCCGTGGAAGCGCTCGATCCGCCTGCGTTCGAACTCCGCGATCGCCCTCGCCGCACCGAACACCACCGGCCGGGCCGACCGCACCCCCAGCAGGGCCCCGGCACAGAGGACGAAGGCGAGCTCGGCGAACGCGGAGAGCCCGCCGATCGCGAGCCCGGTCGTCCGACGCGTGGCACGGCGCACCAGCTCACCACGGTCGAACAGCACCTCCGCAGCGTAACCGTCAGCGGGCACGCGACGACTTCCGTTCACGCAGCCTGGTGACCACGAACCACCCGGCGGCGAGCACGACCGCGCCGATCACGGCCTTCTGGAACACCCCCGCGTACTCGTCGACCACGTACCAGTTCGACCCGAGCAGGTATCCCGCGCCGACGAACACCGTGTTCCAGATCAGGCTGCCGAGCGTGGTCAGCACGAGGAACTTCACGAAGTTCATCCGTTCCACCCCCGCGGGCAACGAGATGAAACTGCGGAACAACGGAACCATGCGCCCGAAGAAAACCGCTTTCGCGCCGTGTTTCGCGAACCACTGCTCGGTCCGGTCGAAATCGGAGACCTTCACCAGCGGGATCTTCGCGACGAGCCTGCGGGTGCGTTCCCGGCCGAGCAGCATGCCCGCCACGTACACGATGATCGCGCCGACGACGGACCCGACCGTGGTCCAGATCAGCGCCTCCGCCAGGCTGAACACGCCCCTGGCCGCGGAGAAACCCGCCAGTGGCAGCACGATCTCGCTCGGGATCGGCGGGAACAGGTTGTCCAGCCCCACCACGATGGCCGCGCCCACGCCGCCGAGCGACTCCATGACGTCCACGGCCCAACCGGCGAGTCCGCCGACCGGTTCGTGGGCGGCGGGCGCAACACCTGAGAACATCGAACTCCCCATTTCTTTTCGGTGAGTTCGATCTTTTCAACTGTTGTTTCGTGCCACCATGAGGAAAACCGGCCGGTTTGTTGCGTTCGTCCGCAGGTCCGATACTGCGGAGAACCACACCCCCGAAGGCACTGATGTCGGCGGAATGCCACGCGCGTTGATCCTCGGCGGCACCGGCCTCATCGGCGGCGCCACCGCCCGCCGGCTGCGAGCGTCCGGCTGGACCGTCGACGCACCGGGCTCGATGGACTTCGACTCGCCCAAGGGCTACGGCGCCAACAAGGTCGCGGCGGAGCACACTCTGCTCGACAGCGGCCTGCCGGTCACCGTGCTGCGACCGTCCAAAGAGGGTGCGGCCCGCTGACCGGGGCTTGCGCTGCCCCGTTCGGACCAGCACCACCTCGGTTCGAGCTGGTCGTGGCAGGATCGGGGCCGTGAGTGACATTCAACGTGTGGGAGTCGTCGGTTCCGGCCTCATGGGCTCCGGAATCGCCGAGGTGAGCGCCCGTGCGGGCCTCGACGTCATCGTCGTCGAGGTCAACGCGGACGCGGCCGGGGCGGCGCAGGGGCGGATCGCCTCCTCGCTGGCCAGGGGCGTGAAGTCGGGCAAGCTGACCGAGGACGACCGCGATGCCGCGCTGGGCCGCATCCGGTTCACGACGGACGTCGGCGAGTTCGCCGACCGGCAGTTCGTGGTCGAGGCGGTCGCGGAGAACGAGCAGGTCAAGACCGAGGTCTTCACGACCCTCGACAAGGTCGTGAAGGACGAGGACGCCATCTTCGCGTCCAACACCAGCTCGATCCCGATCATGAAGCTCGGCATGGCCACCACCCGGCCGGAGCAGGTCATCGGCGTGCACTTCTTCAACCCGGTGCCGGTGCTGAAGCTCGTCGAGATCGTGCCGTCGCTGCTGACCGGCGCCACCACGCAGGTGCGCGCGGAGGCGTTCGTGCGCGGCACCCTGCACAAGGAGGTCATCCGCTCGCAGGACCGCGCCGGCTTCGTGGTCAACGCGCTGCTGATCCCCTACCTGCTCTCCTCGATCCGCATGCTGGAGTCCGGGTTCGCCTCGGCCGACGACATCGACAACGGCATGGTGCTCGGCTGCGCCCACCCGATGGGCCCGCTGCGGCTGACCGACCTGATCGGCCTCGACACCACGAAGGCCATCGCCGAGTCGATGTACGAGGAGTTCAAGGAGCCGCTGTACTCGCCGCCGCCGTTGTTGCTGCGCATGGTGGACGCGGGCCTGCTGGGCAAGAAGTCCGGACGCGGCTTCCACAACTACGCGAAGTAGGACCGGGGAAGCGCGCCCTCGCACCGGGGCGCGCTCCTCGTTCGTGCTTGGATTGATCGCATGCCTGGGGTGCAGAACGACTACGACACGCTCGCGAAGGCCTACAGCGAGTCCAACGAGACCGACATCCAGAACGCCTACTACGAGCGGCCCGCGATGCTGGCGCTCGCCGGTGACGTGACCGGTCGCAAGATCCTCGACGCAGGCTGTGGCGCTGGGCCGCTCATGGCCGAGCTGCGCGAGCGAGGTGCCGAGGTGAGCGGGTTCGACCCGAGCGCGAACATGCTGGAACTGGCCCGGGAACGCCTCGGCCCCGACGCGGACCTGCGCAAAGCCGACCTCAACGACCCGCTCCCCTACGCCGACAGGACGTTCGACGACGTCATCGCGTCACTCGTCCTGCACTACCTCGAAGACTGGGGTCCGGCGCTCGAAGAGATCAGGCGCATCCTCAAGCCCGGCGGCCGGCTGCTCGCCTCGGTCGACCACCCGTTCGCGATCCACGCCATCCACCGGGCGCAAGGGCTCAGGACGAACTACTTCGAGACCTACAACTGGACCGAGGTCTGGGACCACGCCGGTGAGCCGGTCACCATGTCGTTCTGGAATCGGCCGCTGCACGCCATGACGGGCGCGTTCACCGCAGCCGGTTTCGAGCTCGCGGGCATCAGCGAACCGCTGCCGGTCCCGGAGGCCCAGCAGCTGTTCCCCGACGACTACCGGGCCCTGACCACGAGCCCGAGCTTCCTGTTCTTCGAGCTGACGGCCTAAGCCAGCGCCAGGCGGTTCATCGAGTGCTGGATCAAACCGACCAGCACCGTCTTCGACGACTCGCGGTTCCGGGCGTCGCACAGCACGACCGGGATCGCGTCGTCGAGGTCCAGCGCGTGCCGCACCTCGTCCACGGTGTAGAGCTGCCCGCCGTCGAAGCAGTTGACCGCCACGATGAACGGGATGCCGCGGTGCTCGAAGAAGTCGATGGACGGGAAGGACGAGTCGAGCCGGCGGGTGTCGACGAGCACGACGGCGCCGATCGCGCCGTGGGCCAGCTCGTCCCACATGAACCAGAACCTGTTCTGGCCCGGCGTGCCGAACAGGTACAGCACCACGCTCGTGTTGATGGTGATGCGCCCGAAGTCCAGCGCCACCGTGGTCGTGTCCTTGCCCTCGATGCCGGCCAGGTCGTCGACGTGCACACCGGCTTCGGTGAGCAGCTCCTCGGTCTTCAGCGGTGGGATCTCGGAGACCGACGAGACCATGGTGGTCTTGCCGGTGCCGAAACCACCCGCGATGACGATCTTGACCGCGGTCGGCACGGTCAGCTGGTCGTCAGATCCCACGAACACCATCCAGTACGGCCTGCAGGAGATCCCGGTCGGGAACTTGGGGAGCGGAGTTCTGCACGATCACGTCACCGCGCTCGATGAGGTCCGAGAGCAGCACCTTGACCACGACGAGCGGGACGTCGAGGTAGGCGGCCACTTCGGCGATCGAGAGCGGTCGTGCGCACAGGGCCATGATCTCGCGATGCTCGACCGTCAGCGACGTCTGGTCGGACGCAACAACCGACGCGCGAACCTGCGTCACGAGGTGCAAGTTGGGCGCGTTCGGCCGGGTGCGGCCGCGCACCATCGCGTAGGGCCGCACCAGCGGTCCAGCGGCCTCGTCGTACCACCAGTCCTCACGCGCGGTCATCAGCGCGACTCTCGTGCGGAGGGCACCGTCGCCGTTTCTGCGCGGGGGGCCGACGAGAGGTACGTGCCCACCCGCTTGACCAGCATGTTCATCTCGTACGCGATCATGCCCATGTCCGCGTCCTCCTCGCCGAGCAGCGCGAGGCACGCACCGTGGCCCGCCGCCGTGACAAACAGGTAGGCGTGCTCCATCTCGACGATGGTCTGCCGCACCGCGCCGCCACCGAAGTGCCTGCCGGTGCCGCGGGCGAGCGACTGGAACGCCGACGCCATCGCCGACAGGTGCTCCGAGTCGTCGCGGGAGAGCCCGGCCGAGCGGCCGAGCAGGAGTCCGTCCGCCGACAGCACGACCGCGTGCCGCGCGCCGACCACCCGCTGGATGAGGTCTTCCAGCAGCCAGTTCAGTTCGCCGTGCTGGCTGGTCTTGTCCTTCATGACGAGGGGGCTCCTTCTGATCTCCAGTCGTCGGTCAGCCGCGCGTCACGGGTACCGCGCTGGAACGCGGCCAACCCGTCCCGGGTCCGCTCGGCCGACCTTTCGCCGGTAACCGGCTCGGCGTGCGTCACGTCGTCGGACTGCATGAGCTGCGGCGCGAGGCTCTGCCGCTTGCGCCTGCGGGGAAGCGGGGGCTTCCCGTCCGAGGTAGGTGCCTGGTTCGTCTGATCGTCCACCGGTGGTTCTGGTTCGGAAACGGCTGGGACGGGCGGGGGGTTCACGGCGGGGGGCACCACCGGCGGCCGCTTCAGCGGGAAGCTCGGGTGCTCCTCGACGTGACCGTGGTGGTGGTCGTGGAACGACCGCACCGGCATCTGCGTGGTCTCGGTGATGTCGCCCGCGGTGTTGTGCGGCGCCACCAGCTGCGGCGGCAGCACGCACAGGGCGACCGTGCCGCCGTAGGGCGAGTCGCGCAGCTCCACCTTGATGCCGCGCCTGGCCGCGAGCCGTGCGACGACGAAGAGCCCCAGCCGGGACTCGCCGCGGAACGCCATGGTCTCGAAGTCCGGCGGGTTGGAGAGCTTCGCGTTGGCCTGCAGGCGTTCCTCCTGCGTCATGCCGAGACCGTGGTCCTCGATCTCGATCACGATCCCGTGCGGCGCCGCGCTGGAGTGGACGATCACCTCGGAGCGCGGCGACGAGAACGCGGTCGCGTTGTCGACGAGCTCGGCGAGCAGGTGGATGGTGTCGGCGACGGCCACGCCCACGAGCGCGCGGTCGGGCACCGGGTTGACCTTGACCCGCACGTACTGCTCGGTCTCGGCCACGGCGGCGCGCAGCACGTCGCTCAGCCGCACCGGCTTGCGCCACTGCCTGCCCGGCTGCTCGCCGGCGAGGATGATCAGGTTCTCGGCGTTGCGGCGGGCGCGGGTGGCCAGGTGGTCAAGCTGGAAGAGCGAGTCCAGCTGGTCCGGGTTCTCCTCCTCGCGCTCCAGCTTGTCGAGGATCTTGAGCTGCCGGTGCACCAGGCCCTGGTTGCGGTGCGCGATGTCGAGGAAGACCCGGTTCACGCCCTCACGGGCCTGCGTCTCCTTCACCGCGGCGGCGACCGCCGTGTACTGGGCGGTGTTGAACGCGTCGGCGACCTGGCCGATCTCGTCGTTGCCGTAGTCCAGCGGCGGCATGTCGCGGTGGACGTCCACCTGCTCGCCACCCCGCAGGCGCGCCACGATGTGCGGCAGCCGTTCCTGCGCGAGCCGCAGCGTGTCCTCCCGCAGCGAGGTGAGGCGGGTGACGAGCGCGCGGCTGACCAGGCGGTTCGAGATGCGCAGCGCCAGCACGATGCCGACCACGACGGCGAGCAACGCGATCAGGCTGCCGATCAGCACGGCGGTGAAGCGGCTGTTGGCCTTCTCCAGGCCGAGGGTCGTGCCGTCCTCGACCTGCCGGACGGCGATCGCGACGAGCTTCTCGTGCACCGGACCGGCCGCCGCCCGCCACTGCTGGTCGGTGACGCCGGTGTCGCCGTTGATGACGCGGCCCTCGAGGTCGAGCAGCGCGCGGTACTCGGAGCTGGTGCGCAGCGCGTCGTACTGCTGGCGGGGCTGCTCGAGCGCGAACGGGATCGTGGCGTCGACACCGGCGTGGTAGGCGCCGATCAGCCGGACGAACTCGACCCGCTCGGCCGGCGTGAACGCCTTGTTGAGCAACCCGCGGGACCCGATCGTGGCGCCGCGGGACATCCAGTCGGCGGCCTGGAAGATCGTGACGGCGTGCACGTTGGACTGACCGGCCTCGGCGTCGGGCACCTGCCGCGCCTGCCGGGAGATCAACGCGACGCCCGCGTCGAGCAGGCTGTTGTAGTAGTCGTAGACCTCCTGCGGGCTGCCGGTGCCCGCCTCGACCTGCGCGCGGTGCCGGCCGAGGTCGTCCAGCACGGTGGTGAGCGCGTTGATCCGGTCGACGATGTCCTGCGGCGCGCCGTCGGCGAGGTCCGTGAACGCCGCCTTCATCCTCGTGACCGACTCGTCGGTGCGCGCGTGCTGTTGCCGCAGCGCCGCGGTGTCGACACCGCCCGCCTTGCTCAGCAGCACGAGGCTCAGCTGGCGTTCCTGCTGCAGACCGGCGAACGCCTGCACCGAGGGGATCGTCGCGTCCTTCACGCCGACTGCGGCAGAACGCATGTACAAACCGTCGAAAACGGTGTACGAGGAGAAGACCGCCCACATGATCAACAGGACGACACTGGGAACGACGACCACTCCGGCCAACCGTGACCTAATGGTCCGGTAGTTGGTCGGTGTGTAACCGCTCTTCTCGTTCACAGCGCTCTTCGTCTCCTGTGTCCCACGGCTAGCGCTGCGGGTTACCCATCTCACTCCTTCGGCTGCAAAATGGTAACAAGTAAAGATCTTCGTCACCGAATGGCAGCGATCACACGCAGTACGCGGTCAGCAGGCTACCCAGTCAGGTGAGTGTCGCAACACCCGGTCCGGGGGTTCTTGCCTTGTGAGAACCCCCGGACGGACTAGTTCCTCACGGCCGTTCCACGGCGACAACGTTGTACGTCGTCTCCGGGGTCGGCGGCGTCGTGAACCGGGCATTCGGCAGGTACAGGCGCTTTCCGAACGCGGCGACCGTGGTCGGGACGTCGAACCGCGCGTCAGTGCGTTCCGCGGCCAGCGTCGCGCCATCACGGCTCAGCGTGTAGCGCGCGACTTTGTTCAACCTGTTTTGCACCACGTACAACTGCCGTCCCTCACGCAACAGGCCGTCACCATTGGTGAGTGTTTGACCGTTCAGATTGATCTCGGCCGTCTTACCGGTGCGCGGATCAACCCGGAACAACTTTCCGGTGTTGCTCTGCACGACGATCAAGCCGCCGTCAAGACCCGTCACGATGCCGTTCAGGTTCGTGGCGCCGGGGGTGACAACGAGATCACCGGTGAGGTTCAGCGTCGAGTGCGGTTTGAGGCTCAACGGCACACGGTAGAGAACCGCCTTGCGCGAGTCGGTGAACCACGCCGACTTGTCGGTGAGGATGACGTCGTTGACGAACGTGTCCGTGGTGGCGAACTGGAACTTCGCCAGCAACGCACCTGTGCGCGTGTCGTAGACGCGTGCGTCACCACCCACACCGCCCGCGACCCACAGCCGTTTGCGGCTGTCGACCTTCATGCCCAGCGAGGGCGTACCCGGCCCCTTGGCGAGGACCTTGCCCTTGCCGGTGCGCAGGTCGGCCGCGTAGATCGACCCGTCGGCCCGCGAGCCGAAGTAGGCGGTGGCGCCGGCGATCGCGATGCCCTCGGGTTGCCACCCGTTCGGCAGGGAGAACTCCGTCGGGAACTGCCCGTGCTGCTCGGACGCGTCTGCGGTGGCCGGTGCGGCAGCGGTGAGCGTGACGCCCAGAACCGCCGCGAGCAGGACACCGAATCTGCGGTACATGCCGCCTCCTGGAGTCGGATTGGGAGCGCCCCGATCCTTTCGCAGGTCAGCGCCTGGGCCGGAGTTTTCTCAGGAACCCGACATCCGCGCTGGTGAGGCTCCCAACTCCCGCCACGGGGTGATGTGACACCCCTGGAGCAATCGGACCAACGCCGTGGCGACCACCCAACGTGCCTTCGGGTCACCGCAGGGAACGTGTGCGGCTCGGAGGGGAACGGGGGCGAAGGCGGCAGGCCGGTAGAGCGTGCCCCACACCCCGAGCACACCGGACTCGCGAACCCGGACGGCCACGGCACCTCGCTGCAACGACGGACACCGCCGCATCGCGACCGGTCACCCGGCAGCTCGCAGGCATGTCCGACGCCCTCGGACCACACCACCAGGTTGCACTGGAGGTCCTGTTCAGCCGACGCGTGGCACCTCGTGCAGAACGCCGGTACGGACGATGAGCGCAAACGCGCGTATGAGCTTCAGGCCCTCGTTTACCGCGTCACCTCAGGAATGCTCGACCGGCTCGGCGAGCCCGAGCTTCCCCGGATCACCGCCGAACGTTCGATGGCGGCAGCCGAGCGGACCGGCGATCCGCTGCTGAAACGAGAGCGCCGGTCGGTGAAGGCCGACCTCCGGGAGATGGCCGACTTCGTCGGCGTGCTCTGAGGCTCACAGCTCCGCGGCCGCCTCCGCGATCAGCTCCAGCGACTCCCCTTCCCCGAGCGCCAGCTCACCCACCCCCGCGAACCGCCGCGCACACCCCTCGGTCTCCCCCGCCCCCTCGACGTACTCCCCGCGCACGAACGTCTCGAAGTACGCCACGTCGTCGTGCTGCCGGTGCGCGAAGCTGAGCAACGTGAACGGCGTGCCCATCGCCGGGTGCGCGCCGGCGGTGAACGGCACGACCCGCAGTGAGACCGTGTCGAGCTCCGAGATCTCCATCAGGTGCAGCAGCTGTGCCTTCATCACCCGCGGGCCGCCGACGACCGGACGCAGGGCCGCCTCGGAGCACACCGCGTGCACGAGCAGCGGGTCCCGGCCGCCGACCCGGCCCTCCCACGCCTCGCGCACCGCCGCCTGTGCCGGGAACCGCGTGTCGTCCAGCACGAGCTTCGCGTAGTCGGCGAGCTGGAACAGCGCGGGAACCAGATCTGTCGTGAACGTGCGCAGAACCGTTGCCTCGAACACAAGATTCGCGAAGTCGGCGGCCGGGTCGAACAACACGGCATTGTCGAGCGCGCGCGCCTGTTCCGCGCACTGCGCTTGCCGCACCACGGCTTGCCATTCCTCGGCGGGCACCTGATACACGTATCCGAGCGCCATGATGTCGAGGACCGCGGACGGCTGCACCGCGTTCTCCATCATGGAGAGCTTGGCGCTGCTAAACCCCACCCGTTGCCCCGCCTCGGTGAGGCTGAGCTGCCGCTCGTCGCGCCACCCGGCCAGCTGCCGCCCGATGGCGCGTTCGAGCGTCGTGGCCCGGAAATCCTTCGGCATACCGCGAAGGATATGACCGAATCGGATTCCCGAAAGGGAGCACCCCCGTTGTGGACAACCGTTTACCGGCCAACGCCAACGTTCACCGAACACCTATGGCGTTAGAGAGGAAAAACGCCGTTCAGCCAATTTGACGTTTCGCGCGCGCATGGGCACGCACGAGGTCATGGAAGCCGAACGCCGTATCGCCCACCTCGGTCAGCAGTGCCTTCTCCACCAGGTCGTCCAGCGCGTCCTCGACGTCGCACTCCGACTCGCCCGCGATGGCCGCCGCCTCCGGCACGTCGAAGTGGGTGCCGGGGTGCCACGCGCACAGCCGGTACAGGCGGGCCTGGCGTTCCGGGAGCTCCACATAGGACAGGTCGAGCAACGGGGCGAGGCTGCCGGTCTCGTCGGTCAGCGGGTCGAGCGCGATCTCCGCGCCGCCGAGGTCGAGGCTCGACCGGCTCGTCACGACGACCGTGCCGGACGCGGGCAGGAACGGGGTCACCTGGTCGGCGCTGCTCGCGTTGTCCAGCAGCAGCGTGATCTTCTGCTTGAGCACGATCGAGCGGAACGCCGCCACGCGGTCCTCCGCCGGGACGTCGTTCAGCCGCAACGCGCGCAGCAGGCGGCCCAGGCGGAGCTCCACCGGTTCGCGCACGGTCAGGTCGAGGTACAGCTGGTCGCCGGAACACCGGTCGTGCAGCCACCGCAACGCCAGCGCCGTCTTGCCCACGCCGGCGGGGCCGCTGACGAGCGTCACCCCGTTGGGCCGCAACTGTTCGAGTTCCCGCAGGCGGCCGACGAAGTGCTTCGGCGGCGCCGGTGGCAGGAACTGGGCCGAAATCCCGTGCGAGCCTCTGAACCTGATCCCGCCAGCAGCGTTCCTACCAGCCAAAACATCACTCATCACCCGTAACCTCCCCGATTGGAGAAAGCTACGGTCTTTCGCCCACTTACATCAGACGGCCATCGAGTGATCGCACGAAAGGGCTGCTCCGGACGTGGACGTCGCGGTCTTCACCTGGCGGCCGTTGATGATGATCTTGCACGTCAGCTCGCCCCGCACGCCCTCCAGCCGCACGAGCACCCGGCCCTTGCGGGCACTGACCCGCTGCCACGGCACGTCCGGGTTCTTGAGCGTCCGCTCCTCCTCGCCGGGGAACGTGTAGGTGAGCTGGTCGGCGGTGCCGGAACCCTCCACCACCAGCCGGATGTCGGTCGTCACCGCGCAGCCGCACAACACCAGCAGCAGAGCGGCCAACGCGATCCTCATGCCGGGAACGGTAGGAAACGCGGCCACACCCGGACATCAGCCTGAAGGCCCAAGCGCAATCAGCCGTCAGGCTGACAACTAGCGGTGCGCCTCAGCACGTCGGCGAGGTGATCCACGCTCAGCAGGGCACCTCGCGGCGCCGCCCCCACGCCCCTATACATCCAGTGTGAAGACGTGGGGGCGACACCACGATGCACCCGTCTGACCGCGAATTCCCCCGGCAACGTGCCGAGCCACACCGCTACCCCTGCAGCGCCAGGAAGAGGTCCACGCGCGCCTCGAACTCCGCCAGGTCGACGCCGAGCAGCTCCTCCACCCGGCCCACCCGGTACCGCAACGTGTTCACGTGCACGTGCAGCTTCTGCGCCGCCGTGGTCCACGACCCGCCGCAGTCCAGGAACTCCTTCAGCGTCCCGGTCAGGTCCGAGCCGTGCTCGGCGTCGTAGTCGAGCACCGGCCCGAGCAGCCTGCGCCGCAACGACCCCCGCAGCTCCTCCGGCACCCCGGCCAGCAGCAGCTGGTGCAGGGCGATCTCCTCGCCCGCGACCACGCACGTGCGGCCGCCGCGCCGTTCACCGAGCCGCCGGCGTGCGCCGCCTCCTCCGCCGCGCCGCGCAGGCCGCGGGAGGTGACCGGGGAGCTGCGCCGACGAGCACCGGACGAGCCGAGGCCGGGTTCCAGTACCTTCAACGCCTCGCGGAGCTGGTCCGGCACCGAGTCGCCGGCCTTCGCGATGGCGTAGACGTGTCGCCGGCCGCGGTCACGAGCGCCTGCGGCAGCGCCTCCTCCAGCACGGCGGCGGCGAGGTCGGCGCGCTGGTCGCTGGTGACCGCGCTGATCACCCGCAGCTCGGCGTGCTCCAGCCCGGCGGCGGCGAGGCGGGAGTCGAGGTCGGGCGAGCCGGCCAGCACCGCGCTGAGCAACGGCGCGGCGGTGCGGTTCTCGATCTGGCGGCCCTGGGCCTGCCTCAACCGCTCCAGTGCGACCAGCGACGCCAGCTCGGTGGCGGCCTCGGGCTGCGGTTCTCCTGCCACGACGAGGATCCAGCTGGTGAGCCGGTTGCCGCCGCGTTCGGACACCGGCACGAGCGTGTGGCCCCTGACCGTCTTCGGCAGCCGGTCGGCCTGCAGGAACTCCCGCACCAGACCCACCCGGTCGGCCAGCTCGCCGCCCGCGACCACCCGGCCGGTGGTGGACAGCACCCAGCACGGCGCGTTCAGCTCGTGGCCGCCGGCGACCAGCAGCGCGGGCAGGCCGGAGCCCTCCGCGACGACGGTGAGCAGGCGGCGGTGCCGGCTCAGCCCGGCGAGCTCCATCGAGACGCGTTCGGTGATCGTCGCGAACGACAGGTCGATCGGCACCTCCAGCAGCGGCACGTGGTGGCGTTCGCAGGCGGTCACGAGGTCCCGTGGCAGCGCGCGGTTCTCGGTCTCGCTGGCGGCGAGGCCGGCGACGTTCGCGGCGGCCAGCGAGCGGACGAACGTCTCGGAGTCCTGCGGGCCGTGGTGCCAGAGCAGGCCGGACAGCACGAGCTCGCCACCGGAGAGGTACCGGCTGGGGTCGGGGAGCTCCGTTCCGTACACGCGGGTGACCGTGCGGTCGAGCTGGTCCTCACCGGTCTGCAGGCTCAGCCGCAGTTCCGTCATGCCGAGCAACGTCCGCAGCAGCAACATGGGGTGTCACTTTCGTCCATTCGTCGCCAGAACGGATGACATTTGTAGGAAAGCACAAATTCGTTACCCGCAGGAGCCCGCCGATTCATGTGTCACGCCGTAGAGCCCTGTACCTCTGAGTCTGTGTACTGGCTCACAACCAGATGGGAGGGCGAGTGACGATCTCCACGCACGTGCTGGACGCGGCACGCGGCAGGCCGTTCGCGGGCATCACCGTGGCGCTGCAGCGCCGCGACGGGACCGAGGTGGCGACCGCGGAGACGAACGCGGACGGCCGGATCACCGGATGGGGTGATGGCCTGGAAGCCGGGGTGTACCGGCTGGTCTTCGACACCGCGCAGGCCGCGCCGTTCTTCCCCGAGGTCGTGCTCACGTTCGACTACTCCGACCCGGCGCAGCACTACCACGTGCCGCTGCTCCTCTCGCCGTTCGCCTACTCCACCTACCGAGGTAGCTGACGATGGACTTCCTCCGACCGGCCACGCTGGCCGAAGCGCTGGAACTGAAGGCCGCGCGCCCGGACGCCGTGCCGATCGCCGGCGGCACGGACGTCATGGTGGAGCTGAACTTCGACCACCGCAGGCCGGGCGCGCTGCTCGACCTGACGCGGGTCGAGGAGCTGCGCACGTTCACCGAGGCGCGGATCGGCTCCGGTGTGCCGTACGTGCGGATCATCACCGAGCTGGGCCACGTGCACCCCGGTCTCGCGATGGCGTCGCGGACCGTGGGGTCACCGCAGATCCGCAACCGCGGCACGGTCGGCGGCAACCTGGGCGCCGCCTCGCCGGCCGGGGACACGCACCCCGTGCTGCTGGCGTCGGACGCGGTGGTCGAGGTCGCCTCCGTGCGCGGGACTCGCATGATCCCCGCCTCCGAGTTCTACGTCGGGGTCAAGCGGAACGCGCTGGAGCCGGACGAACTGATCGTGGCCGTGCACCTGGCGCCTGCCAAGGGGCCACAACAGTTCTCCAAGGTCGGCACGCGCAACGCGATGGTCATCGCCGTGTGCTCGTTCGCGATCTCGTTGTTCCCGCAGGAGAACCGGGTCGGCGCGGCGGTCGGGTCCGCGGCGCCGACCCCGCGGCGGGCGCACGAGGCCGAGGAGTTCCTGGCCGCGGAGCTGGACTTCTCCTCGCCCGCGCCGTTGCTGGACTCGGTGAAGCGGCGGTTCGGGGAACTGGTGTCCCAGGCCGCGTCACCGATCGACGACGTGCGCGGGTCGGCGGAGTACCGCAAGCACGCGCTGGCCGTGATGGCGCGCAGGACGCTCGGGTGGGCTTGGCAGGAACTTCTTGACGAGGAGCAGGCATGCGCGTGAACGTGACGGTCAACGGCGAGCAGCGCCAGGCCGACGACGTGTGGGAGGGCGAGTCGCTGCTGTTCGTGCTGCGCGAACGCCTCGGGCTGCCCGGCTCGAAGAACGCCTGCGAGCAGGGCGAGTGCGGCTCGTGCACGGTGTACCTGGACGACGTGCCGGTGTGCGCGTGCCTGGTCGCGGCCGGGCAGGCGCAGGACCGCGAGGTCCGCACGGTCGAGGGGCTCGCCGACGGTGAGCGGCTCGACCCCGTGCAGGAGGCCTTCGTCGAGGCGGGCGCGGTGCAGTGCGGGTTCTGCACACCCGGTCTCGTGGTGCAGGCCCACGCCCTGCTGGACCGCGTGCCGAACCCGTCCGACCCGGAGATCCGCGAGGCGCTCGCCGGGAACCTGTGCCGCTGCACCGGGTACGAGAAGATCCTGGACGCCGTGCGGCTCGCGGCGGCACGCCGATGATCGTCATCGACCGCTGTGCGGTGTCCACTGTGGATTCGGCCGGGACCGAGCACGCCTCGGGGCACGTGGTCGTGGCGGACGGGCGCATCCAGGCCGTGGGCTCCGGCCCCGCGCCCCGGCCGGGCGAGGCGCACACCTACGTGGACGCGTCGTCGTGCCTGGTCACGCCGGGGCTGATCAACACCCACCACCACCTGTACCAGTGGGCGACGCGGGGGCTCGCGACCGACGCGACCCTGTTCGAGTGGCTGACCGCGCTCTACCCGGTGTGGCGCGGGCTGGACGACTCGGTCACGCACGCCGCCGCGTCGGCCGGGCTCGCGAAGCTCGCGCTGACGGGTTGCACGCTCGCCGCCGACCACCACTACGTGTTCCCGTCCGGTGGCGGAGACGTGTTCGACGCGCTGGTGTCGGCGGGGCGGAGGATCGGCATTCGGCTGGAGGCCATCCGCGGGTCGATGGACCGCGGCCAGTCCTCCGGTGGCCTGCCGCCGGACAACCTGGTCGAGGAGACCGAGGCCGCGTTGATCGCCACCGAGCAGGCGATCGGCGACTACCACTCGACCGCGGCCGACGCGCTGGTCCGCGTCGCCGTGGGGCCGTGCTCGCCGTTCTCGGTGTCGCGCGAGCTGATGACCGGGGCCGCCGAACTGGCCCGCCGGCACGGAGTCCGGCTGCACACGCACCTCGCCGAGACGCTCGACGAGGAAGAGCAGTGCCTGGCGGAGAACGGCTGCACGCCCACCGAGTACGCCGAGCAGCTCGGCTGGCTGGGGCCGGACGTGTGGCTCGCGCACACCGTGCACCTCAACTCGGACGCGGTGAAGCGGCTCGGCGCGACCTCGACGGGGTCGGCGCACTGCCCGACGTCGAACGGGCGGCTGGGCACCGGCATCGCGCCGGTGCGGGACCTGCTGGACGCGGGCGCGCCGGTCGGGCTCGGCGTCGACGGTGCGGCGTCCAACGAGGACGGTGGCCTGGTCGTGGAGCTGCGGTCCGCGCTCTACCAGGCACGGCAGCGCGGCGGTCCCGGTGCGCTGGACGCCCGCAAGGCGTTGTGGATGGGCACGATGGGCGGCGCGCAGGTGCTGGGCCGGGCTGACGCGCTGGGTTCGGTTGAGCCCGGCAAGGTCGCCGACCTCGCGGTGTGGGACCTGTCCGGATTGGACCACGCGGGGATCGCGGACCCGGTGGCGGCACTGGTGCTCGGCACTCCCCCGCCGGTGAAACTGTTGGTCGTGGGCGGCGAGGTCGTGGTGCGGGACGGGGTCCTGCTGACGGCGTCGACCGACGAGCTGGCGCGTGACCTCACCGCCGCCGGCACCAAGCTCCAGGAGGCAGCGCGATGACCCTCACTCCGACCGAGCTCACCTCCGCGGTGTCGGGTGGCATCGGGACGTCACCGCAGCGCCCCGACGGCAACCTCAAGGTGCGCGGCGAGTTCGCGTACTCGTCGGACCTGTGGCACGAGGACATGATCTGGGGCGCGACCCTGCGCTCGCCGCACCCGTACGCGCGCATCACGTCGGTCGACCTGACGGAAGCGTTGAAGGTGCCGGGCGTGTACGCGGTGCTCACGCACTCGGACGTGCCGGGCCGCAACCTGTACGGGCTGGAGCACAAGGACCAGCCGGTGCTGGCCGTGGACGTCGTGCGGTACCAGGGTGAACCGGTCGCGCTGGTCGGCGCGGACCACCCGGAGACCGCGCTGCGGGCGATGAAGAAGATCGTGGTCGAGTACGAGGTGCTCGAACCCGTGGTGGACATGGAGACCGCGGCGGACGACACCCCGTTGCACCCCGGCGGGAACCTCGTGCGGCACGTGCCGATCCGCCGTGGCTCCCAGGACGTCACCGCGGACGTCGTGGTCACCGGCCGGTACGAGGTCGGCATGCAGGACCAGGCGTTCCTCGGGCCGGAGTCGGGGCTCGCGGTGCCGGCGGCCGACGGGTCGATCGACCTGTACATCGCGACGCAGTGGCTGCACGTCGACCGTGCGCAGGTGGCGTCCGCACTGGGTCTGCCGGAGGAACAGGTGCGGCTGACGCTGTCCGGCGTCGGTGGCGCGTTCGGCGGCCGGGAGGACCTGTCGATGCAGGTGCACGCCTGCCTGCTGGCGCTGCACACCGGCAAGCCGGTCAAGATGGTCTACAACCGCGAGGAGTCGTTCTACGGGCACGTGCACCGGCACCCGGCCGTGCTGTACTACGAGCACGGCGCCGACCACACCGGCAAGCTGGTCTATGTCCGCACTCGCATGTACCTGGACGGTGGTGCGTACGCCTCCTCGACTCCCGCTGTCGTGGCGAACGCGGCGACGCTGGGCGTCGGGCCGTACGAGGTCGACAACATCACGATCGACGCGTACGGCCTCTACACGAACAACCCGCCGTGCGGTGCGATGCGCGGTTTCGGCGCCGTGCAGGCAGGTTTCGCCTACGAGTCGCAAATGGACAAACTGGCCGAAGCACTGGGCATGTCGCCGGTCGACATCCGGATCCGCAACGCGATGACCGAGGGCTCGGTGATGCCGACCGGGCAGGTCGTCGACTCGGCGGCACCGGTCGCGCAGCTGCTGAAGCTGGTGCAGGACAAGCCGTTGCCGGCCGGGATGTCGGCCGACATCCGCGAGCTGCCCGGTGGTGTCTCGAACACCACGCACGGCGAGGGTGTCGTGCGCGGCGTCGGTTACGCCGTCGGCATCAAGAACATCTGCTTCTCCGAGGGCTACGACGACTACTCGACCGCGCGGGTGCGCGTCTCGATGGTCAACGGCGAGCTGGTCGCGGCGGTGCACACGGCCGCGTGCGAGGTCGGCCAGGGTCTGGTGACGATCATGCAGCAGATCGTGCGGACCGAGCTCGGCATCGAGACCGTGACCGTGCTGCCGATGGACACCTCGATCGGCAACGGCGGTTCCACGTCCGCGTCACGCCAGACGTACGTGACCGGTGGCGCTGTCCGTGCCGCCTGCCTGGCCGTTCGCGACAAGCTGCAGGACCGCACGGACATCGGCGACGAGGTGATCGACGAGACCGTCGAATGGCGGCACCGCGCGACCGAGGCGCTCGATCCCGAGACGGGCCAGGGCAACGCGCACGTCCAGTACGGCTTCGCGGCCCACCGTGCCGTGGTCGACGTCGACGTGGACCTGGGGCTGGTGCGCGTGGTGGCGCTGGACTGCGCGCAGGACGTCGGCAAGGCGCTGAACCCGCAGGCCGTGATCGGGCAGATCCAGGGTGGTTCCGCCCAGGGCCTCGGCCTCGCCGTGATGGAGGAGATCCAGACCTCCGGCGGCAAGGTGCGCAACCCGTCGTTCACCGACTACCTCATCCCGACCGTGCTCGACATGCCTCCCATGAGCATCGACGTGCTCGAGCTCGCCGACCCGCACGCCCCCTACGGCCTGCGCGGCGTCGGCGAACCGCCCACCATCTCGTCGACCCCGGCGATCGTGGCGGCGATCCGCGCGGCGACCGGCCTGGCGCTCACCCGCGTCCCGGTCCGCCCGGAACACCTCACCGGTACCTGAGTCCCGTTCCACCACTCTGGAGAGTTCCCCGCTGTGAACGCACATCTGCTCGCCACCATCGACCTGGCCACCCGCAACGTGGCCTCCGGTGGCGGCCCGTTCGGCGCGATGATCGTCCGCGCCGGCCAGGTCATCGCGACCGGCGTCAACCAGGTCACGCCCACGCTCGACCCCACCGCCCACGCCGAGGTCGTCGCGATCCGCGCGGCCTGCCAGGTGCTCGGCGACTTCAAGCTGACCGGCTGCACGCTGATTTCTTCGTGCGAACCGTGTCCGCTGTGCCTGTCCGCTGCTCTGTGGGCCCGCGTTGACCGTGTGGTCTACGCCGCGGACCGGGACGACGCGGCGGCGGCCGGGTTCGACGACCGCGAGTTCTACGAACTGTTCAGCAGGTCCCGCGACGAGTGGGACCTGCCCGTGCACCAGATCTCCACAGGCGAGGACAACGCCCCGTTCACCGCCTGGAAGTCACTCGCGACCCGCATCGACTACTGAGCTGGACCACTGAGGCCACAAGCCTTCTATCTGCTGACCGGAGCTTGCATCGCTTAATTGCGTTCCGGCGTTGGAACGCGCCCACCGGCATGGGAAAGGCCGTCATGACCCAGTTACGGACGCGGCAGTCGTCTGCCTTCGACCAGTTCTTCCGCATCACCGAACGTGGCAGCACGTTCAGCCGCGAGGTCCGCGGTGGCATCACGACGTTCGTCGCGATGTCGTACATCGTCCTGCTCAACCCGCTGATCCTCGGTGCCTCCGCCGACATCACCGGCGCCAAGCTCACCATCGCCGAGATCACCACGGCCACCGCGCTCGCGGCCGGCGTGATGACCGTCCTCATGGGACTGGTCGGCAACGCACCGCTGGCGATCGCGGCCGGCCTCGGCGTGAACGGCGTGGTGGCGTTCCAGATGGCACCGACCATGACGTGGGCGCAGGCCTTCGGCCTGGTGGTGCTGGAGGGCGTGTGCATCGTGGTCATGGCCGTCTCCGGTGTCCGCGAACGGATCATCAACGCGATCCCGGAGCCGTTGAAGATCGCGATCACCGTGGGCATCGGCCTCTACATCGCGTTGGTGGGACTGGTCTCCGCCGGTTTCGTGACCCGCACGCCGGACGCCGTCGGGTCGACGGTGCCGGTCCGCATGGGCGTCGACGGCCACCTCAGCGGCTGGCCGATCGTGATCTTCTGCCTCGGCCTGCTGCTGATGATCGTGCTGATGGCCCGCGGGGTGCCCGGCGCGGTGCTGATCAGCATCGTGGTGGCGACGGTCGTGGCCGTCGTCGTGAACTCGGTGTTCACCGTGTCGAACTGGGGACTCGTGACGCCGACGCTGCCCTCGTCGGTCGTCGGGCACCCCGACTTCGGGTTGTTCGGGCGGATCGACCTGTTCGGCGGGTTCGTGTCGGCCGGTGTGATCGCGGCGACGATCTTCCTGTTCACGCTCGTGCTGTCCGGCTTCTTCGACGCGATGGGCACGATCACCTCGGTGTCGGACGAGGCCGGGCTCACGAAGGACGGCAAGGTCGAGGGCATGGGCAAGATCCTGATGGTCGACGGCGCCGGCGCCATTGCCGGTGGTGTCACGGGATCGGCACCGAACACCGTGTTCCTGGAGTCAGCGGCGGGCGTTGGCGAAGGCGCCCGGACCGGCCTGGCCTCGGTGGTCACCGGCGGACTGTTCCTGGTGGCACTGCTGTTCACCCCGCTCGCCACCGTCGTGCCCGCGCAGGCAGCGGCACCGGCGCTGGTGGTGATCGGCGGGCTGATGATGACGCAGATCCGCCGCATCCCCTGGCACGAGACGGACTACACCATCCCGGTGTTCCTCACCGTGGCCATCATCCCGTTCACCTACTCGATCACCAACGGCATCGGCGCGGGCCTCGTGTCCTACGTGGTGCTGCGCATCTGCAAGGGCCGCTGGCCCGGCTGGCTGATGACCGGTCTCGCGCTGATGTTCGCCGTGTACTTCGGCGTGGACGTGATCACCGGCGGGTGACGTTCCGGGGCTTGGCCGGGCGGCCACCCGGCCGAGCCCCTCTGCTTGGGAGGTTCGATGCGTGACCTGGCTTCGACGTTGCTGTCGTGGGACCGGTTCGCGGTCGCCTCGGTGGTGGCCGTGCGGGGCAGCGCGCCCCGCCCGGTCGGCGCCGCGATGGCGGTCGGCCCGTCCGGCGAGGTGATCGGCAGCGTGTCCGGCGGCTGCGTGGAGGCCGAGGTCCACGACCTGGCGTGCACGGTGCTCGAGACTTCTGAAGCTGCTTTTGCCACGTTCGGGTACTCCGACGACACGGCGTTCTCGGTCGGTCTGACGTGCGGCGGCTCGCTGGACGTTCTCGTGCAGCGCGACAGTCCGTCGTTGCGTGCGGCACTTCAGGCTTCTGTGGACTCTTTGCCGGTGTCGGTGCGGTTCTGCTTCGAGGACCGCGTGTTCACTGAAACCTGGCTGCCGCCGCCGCGACTGCTCGTGTTCGGCGCCATCGACCACGCCGCCGCCGTGGCCGAGATCGGCCGGTTCCTCGGCTACCACGTGACGGTGTGCGACGCCCGCCCGGTCTTCGCGACCCCGGAACGCTTCCCCGCCGCGCACGAGGTCGTCGTGGACTGGCCGCACCGCTACCTGGCGTCGACTCGCACCGACGCGGCGACGGCCGTGGTCGTGCTGACCCACGACCCGAAGTTCGACATCCCGGTGCTGGCGGAGGCCTTGTCCCGCCCGCTGGCGTTCGTGGGCGCGATGGGCTCCCGTCGCACGCACCTGGAACGACTCGACCGGCTGCGCGAGGCCGGCGTTCCCGCCGCGGCACTGGCCCGCCTGCGTTCCCCGATCGGCCTCGACCTCGGCGGCCGCACCCCGGCCGAGACCGCGGTGTCGATCGCCGCCGAACTGGTGGCCCTGCGCCACGGCGGGACCGGGGCGTTCCTGTCCGACCTGTCCACCCCGATCCACCACGACACCGAGGAGCGAGATGGCGCTGATCTTCCTCAACGGCGGCGGCATGCGGGGCGGCCCGCTGCACGCACAGCTGCAGGGCACGCCGATGGTGTGCCGAGCCCGCAGTGCCCCGAGGTACCGGTACTTCTCGGTGCGGGGCACCTTCCCCGCCATGCACGAGTCGGGCACGGCCGCGGTGGTCGGTGAGCTCTACGACCTGCCGCTGAAGGTCCTGCGCGACCACCTCGTCCCGGCGGAGCCGCCGGAGCTGGAGATCGGCGTCATCGAACTGGAGGACGGCAGCGCCGCACTGGCCACCGTGCTGCGCGACGCGGTGGTCGACCCGTTGCTCCGATCGGGTGACCTGGAGGACATCTCGTATCTCGGTGACTGGCAGGCCTTCTTGCACACCGAGGGGTGAGGGAGTGGCAAGGGGGAGTTGCCGCAGGCGGCGGGACCGAGTCGGTCCCGCCGCGGGGGGACGGCAACGCCGCTGCTCTACCGGGTCTGACCACCATCCAGACCCGGCACCACCGTCTTCGGGTCCAGTGCCGCGCTGATCGCGGCGAGTCGCAGGCCGTTGAGCGCGAACGCCTGGTCCGGGTTGCGGTAGCTGAGGTCGCCCTGCCAGATGCGGACGCCGTCACGCCGCTGCCACCTCGCGGATCCCACCGGCACCATGAACACCGGCCGCCGCTCCCCCGCCCACAGCTCCCCCGGCCAGCTGGTTTCTGACCTCCCGGCTTCCCGCCCGGACGAACGTCTCGTACGGCACGCTCGCCACGAGGTGGCCCGGCCAGAAGAGCGACCGGTCGAGGTAGACCGAGCCGTCCACCAGCTGCCCGTCCCACTCGTAACCCGCGTAGCTCGGGATCAACGCCCTCTCCCCCGCAACAACCCGCGCTCGTACGCCACCGCCACGGCCGCCGCCCGGTCGGAGACGCCGAGCTTGGCGTAGACGTGCAGCAGGTGCGTCTTCACGGTGGCCTCCGAGATGAACAACGCCGCCGCCACCGCCCGGTTCGTCAACCCGCGCGCCACCAGGGCCAGCACGTCCAGCTCCCGCGCCGACAACGGTTCCTCGGCCGGTGTGCGGACCTGGCCCAGCAACCGGGTCGCGACCGCGGGCGAGAGCACGGCCTCGCCGGCGGAGGCGGCGACGATCGCGCGGTGCAGCTCGTCGCGCGGGGTGTCCTTCAGCAGGTAGCCGGTGGCGCCGGCCTTGATGGCGGGCAGGACGTCGCGGTCGGTGTCGTAGGTGGTGAGCACCAGGATGCGGCAGGGGTGGTCGCGGAGGCGTTCGATGGCGGAGAGGCCGTCGGAGCCGGGCATGCGCAGGTCCATGAGCACCACGTCGGGCGAGAGGGCCTCGACGACGGCCACGGCCTCGTCGCCGGAGGCAGCCTCGCCGATGACCTCGAACGACGGCGAGGCGAGCATGCCGCGCAGGCCGTCGCGGACGACCGGGTGGTCGTCGACGATCACGAGACGGATCACGCGCTCACCACAGTCCACACAGTCCTCACAGCCGCACCACGCCCGACTCCCGGCACCGGCTCCCGCCACCCCGTGCCGGCACCTGTGCCAACCCCGACCCTCAACTGGAGCTCCTGTCGCCTCACGCCGGCACCCGTGCCGAGATCGCCGTCCCCGCCCCCAGCTCCGACTCCACGTCCAGCGCCCCGGACAACCGCGACACCCGGTGCCGCATCGCCGTCAGGCCGAAGCCATCCGAAGGCCGCGCCAGGTCGAAGCCGCAGCCGTCGTCGCGCACGTCCAGGGTCACCACGTCCTCCATGTACGACAGGGTCAGGCCCACGCGCGAGGCGGAGGCGTGCTTGGCGATGTTGGCGAGGGCCTCCTGGGCGGTGCGCAGCAGGGCGACCTCGACCTCGGGGTGCATGACGCGCGCCGAGCCGGTCAGGGTCACCGACACGGGGACGCCGTGCAGGGACGACCAGCCCGACGCCACCTCGCCGAGTGCTTCCGGCAGTGCGGCCTCGTCCAGTGCGGGTGGGCGCAGGGCGTGGACGGAGCGGCGGGCCTCGTCCAGGCCGGAGCGCGCCAGCGACACGGCTTGCTCGACGCGGCGTTCCCAGTCGGCCGAAGTCGCCGCGGACAGCTGCGTGATGATGCCCGCCAGGTCCTGGGCCAGGGTGTCGTGGATCTCGCCGGCCATCCGCTGCCGCTCGTCCTGCACGCCCGCCTCGTGGGCCTGCACCAGCAGCTGCGCCTGCAGGCCGGAGTTCTCCTCCAGCAGCACCTTGCGCAGGCGGGCCTGTTCGGTCGTCACGTAGCCGACGAACGTGAACACGCACGCGACCGTCACGAAGACGAGCAGCAGCAGCCAGAACGCCGCACGTGCCTCCGGTGGTGGGTAGCCGCCGAACAACGACAGGGTCGCCAGCACGGCCGTGCCCGCCGTCGCGAAGAACATCCAGCGCGGGCGCAGCACCTCGCTCGCGTAGATGTACACCGCGTAGGACACGGCGCCGAACCAGTGCTCGCGCATGCCGAGGACCGCGTAGAAGACGACCATGCCTGCCACGAACACGGCCATCAGCTCGGCCCGGCCGCGCCACCGCGGGTGCAGCGTGAACCACCACAGCATCCACGCGTAGCCGAACGCCACGACGCCGTAGGTGAACCAGCGCTCCGCCACCGACTGCTCGGTGAAGATCGTGTACAGCACGGTCGTCACGGTCAGCACGAAGTACGGGATCACGTGTGCGACGGAAGCGAGCTTGCGCTCCCACGTGTCCAACGCGGCCTGGTCCACGAGCTACTCCCAGCGGAACGTCTTGGCCGCGACGCTACCCGCCACGAGGCTCACGAGCCCCATGATCGCCAAATGCCTCCAGTCCGGCGCGGTGCCGAGCCACGCCTGTTGCAACGCCTCCACACCGGGCGGTGTGTAGGACCCGATCGACCGCACCACCGAGGGCAGCATGAACCGCGGCAGGTACACGCCGCCGAAGAACATCAGCAGCATGAACACCGCCGTCGCCCAGCCACCCGCCGCACGCGCGTTCGGGGCCAGTGCCGCGATCACCAGTCCCAACGCGAACGTGCCCGCGCCTCCCAGCACCACCGCCGCCGCCAGCCCCAGCGGGTGGTGCGGCAGGTCCACGCCGAACACCAGGTACCCCACCACGATGGTGAGCAGCACCGACAAGATCGCCGCGGCGAAGTTCACGACCATCTGCCCGACCAGCAACCGCGCCGGGTGCATCGGCGTCGTGGACAGCCGGCGCAGCACGCCCTTCTCCCGATAGGTCGCCACGACCGTCGGAACACGCTGCAACCCGATGAACGCCAACGTGAACACGACCAACGACGACATGTACGCGTCGATGAACCGCAACCCGCCGAACTCCGGCGCCGGCGTCCGCAACGCCGGAACCGCCCCCAGCACCAACAACAACACCGCCGGGAACAGCACGGCGAACAACGAGTTCAGCCGGTCCCGCAGGAACAACCGCGCCTCGACCTCAACGATCCGCAACATCTCGACCCCCGGTCAGCTCCACGTACGCGTCGTCCAGCGACACCTGGTCCACCCTCAGCTGCCGCGCCACGACCTGGTTGCGCGCCAGCCACGACGTCACCGCCGCCAGCACGGTGTCACCGCCGGTGACCACCACCTGCTCCCCCGCCAGGTCCACGCCCGCGACGTCCGGCAACGCCAGCACCGCGGCCACGTCGATCGGCGCGGACGGCACGAACCGCACCCGCGTCGAACCGTCCACACGCGACACGAGACCGGCCGGGGTGTCCAGGGCGGCAACACGTCCGTCGCGGATCACGGCCACCCGGTCGCACAACCGCTCGGCCTCCTCCATGAAGTGCGTGACGAGCAGGATCGTCACGCCCGCAGCACGCACGTCCTCGATCACCGCCCACGTGTCGCGCCGCGCCTGCGGGTCGAGCCCGGTCGTCAGCTCGTCGAGGATCGCCACCCGCGGGTCCCCGACCAGCGCCAGTGCGATCGACAACCGCTGCTTCAGCCCACCGGACAGCCGCCCGTACTCCGCCGACAGGTGCGAGGTCAGCCCCAGCCGCTCGGACCAGTCGACCGGCCTCGGGTAGAACGACGAGAACAACGCGAGCGCCTCCCCGACCCGGATCCGCTCCGGCAGCTCGGACGCCTGCAGCTGCACCCCGATCGCGGCACGCGACTGCGCCGGCGGCCGCCCCAGCACCGCCACGCTCCCCCGGTCCGGCGTCCGCAGCCCGGCCACGCACTCGACCGTCGTGGTCTTGCCCGCGCCGTTCGGCCCGAGCACACCGAAGATCTCCCCCTCGGCCACCGAGAACGACACCGAGTCCACCGCGACCTTCGGCCCGTACCGCTTGCCGATGTCGTGCACTTCGATGATTGCCATGCGACCAGCGTGGAACAACCGCGCAGGAGGATCATCGAACGAGCGGCCCGACCGGCATCCACCGATCGGTTGATGCGGCTACTCAGTCTCCAGGAACGCGGCGCGCAGGGCGGCGGCGAGCCGGACGACGGGCTCGGACGGCGCACCGGGCAGCCGGGCGAGCAGGTCCGGCGCTGCTCGGCCGGTCACCCCGCACCGGCAGCACCGCACCCCGTCCGGCACCACCGCCACGAGCGAGGCGGGCGCCGTCGTGATGCCGAGCCCGGCGGCGACCAGCTGCAGCTTCGCCAGCCAGTCACGGGCGGTGTGCGCGACCAGCGGCCGTTCGGTCAGCCCGGGCCACGCCCCCATCACCAGCGGGTCGCCCGGCCCGGAGATCCACCGCTGCCCACTGAGATCGGCGAAGTCGATGAAGTCGTTGCGCGCCAACGGGTGTGCCGCCGGGACGGCCACACGCAGGCTGCGTTCGACGAGGATGTCGACCGCCAGCTCCGGCGTCTCGTCGTCGGGCGCGCGGAACGGTGGCGACGACGCGATCACCGCGAGGTCCACCGTTCCCGCACGCAGTGCGCGCACCAACGCCGGTGTGCTGCCCTCGCGCGTGACGACGGTGATCGACGGATGTGTCCGCGCCAGCTCCGTCAACGCCCGCGGCACCACCCACGCCCCGGCCGTCGCGACCCAGCCGAGCCGCACCGTGCTCTCGTCCTCCTCCGGCAACCCGGCGAGCTCGCGCGCGACCGCGTCGACCTGCTCCACCACCACGGTCGCGCGCCGCAGCACGAGCCGTCCGGCCGCGGTGAGCCGCACGCCGTCGTGCCGCCGTTCCAGCAACGGCACGCCCGCCGCCCGTTCCAATGCCGCGATCTGCCGCGACACCGCCGACTGCGTGTAGCCGAGCGCGCTGGCCGCCGCCGTCAGCGTGCCGCGCTCGGCGACCTCGCGGAACACCCGCAGCGCGACCAGGGACGCATCCGTGAAGGACATGACGTTTACGCATACCCCGGTTGAGGAACTTTCGCTACCCGCATGGCCGGACCGAGCCTAGCGTCGAAGGCGTGATCGAAACAGAGTTCGGGTTCAGCAGCACCGCCGCCGAGGTCGTCGAGGGGATCGACCTGACCGGCAAGCGGATCGTCATCACCGGCGCGGCCTCCGGCATCGGCGTGGAGACCGCCCGCGCGCTGGCCGGCTCGGGCGCCGAGGTCACCCTCGCCGTCCGGGACGTCGCCGCCGGAGAGGAGGTCGCCGCGGAGATCGGCGCGGCCGGGGTCGCACGGCTCGACCTGACCGACCTGGCGTCCGTCGAGGAGTTCGCGAGGAACTGGTCCGGCCCGTTGCACGTCCTGATCAACAACGCGGGCGTCATGGCGTGCCCGGAGCGGCACACCGAGCAGGGCTGGGAGTGGCAGTTCGCCACCAACCACCTCGGCCACTTCGCGCTGGCCACCGGCCTGCACGGCGCCCTGCGCGCCGCCGGGAACGCCCGCGTCGTGTCCGTCACCTCCCGTGGCCACATGCTCTCGCCCGTGGTGTTCGACGACGTCCACTACGCGTTCCGCCGTTACGAGCCGTGGGGCGCCTACGGCCAGAGCAAGACCGCCAACGTCCTGTTCGCGGTCGAGGCGACGCGCCGATGGGCGGCGGACGGCATCACCGCGAACGCCGTCATGCCCGGCGTGATCTTCACCAATCTCCAGCGCCACATCGAACCGGGCGAGGTCGACCCGGCGATCCTCAAGACGACGCAGCAGGGCGCCGCGACGTCGGTGTTCGTTGCCACGTCACCGCTCCTGGAAGGCATCGGCGGCCGGTACTTCGACGACTGCAACGAGACGCGCGTCGTCGACCACCGCGACGAGACGCCACCGATGCGCGGTGTCGCCCGCTTCGCCCTCGACCCGGACGCCGCCGCCCGGCTGTGGACGTACTCCGAAACCCTGCTGGCGAAGGCATGATCACCCTTGTGACCGGCGCCACCCAGGGCCTCGGCCTCGCGCTCGCCGAGGGCTTGGCGCAGCGCCTCACCCCGCAGGACACCGTCTACCTGACCGGCCGCGACGCCACGAGGGTCGCTGCCGCGGTCGAGGCCGTGCCCGCGGGCGGCGCCCAGGTCCGCGGCGAGGTGCTCGACATGGCGGGCCCGGTCGACCGGTTCGCCAGGCAGGTCGAGGAACGCCACGGCGGCATCGACGTCGTCTTCGGCAACGCCGTCATGCGCATCGGCCCCGACGACGAACCGCGCGCGATCATCGACGAGTACACCGAGGTCAACAACTTCGGCACCACCAGGCTGCTCAACGCCTTCGCGCCGGTGCTCAACGACAACGGCAGGCTCATCGTCGTCGCCAGCTCACTCGGCACCCTGCACCACCTCGCACCGGTGCTGCACAGGCGGTTCACCCAACCGTCCTCTGTGGACGAGGTCGACGCGCAGATCACCCGGTGGCGCGACGACGTGAAGGCAGGCCGGTTCGGCGCGTGGCCCGCGTTCATCAACATCCCGTCGAAGATCGGCCAGGTCGCCGCCGTCCGGGCACTGGCCGCTCAACGCCGGGAAACCGACGCCACCCGCGGGGTTCTCATCGCCGCCGTCTGCCCAGGGATGATCAACACGCCCACGTCCGCGCTGTGGTGGGACGTCAGCACCGCCCCCACCCCGGCCCAGGCCGCCGGACCGCTGCTGGACCTCGCTCTCGGACCGGCCAGGCCGGAGCACTACGGCGAGCTCGTCCGCGCCGGTGAGGTGCTGCCGTTCAGCTGAGCGGCTGGTGCAGCCCGTGCACCGCCTGGTCGAGCAAGGTCTGGATGACGGCCTCGTTGTGCTCGGTCCGCCCCGGCGTGATCATGCGCGACGAGGCCTCGACCATGGCGTGCACGAGCATCGCCCGCAGCTGCGCGCGCTGCACCCCCGCGGTCTTGAACACCGCCACGAGCGGCGCCAGCAGCCGTTCGTGCTCGGCCCTGATCTGCTCGCGCGAGGCGTCCGGCAGCGTGTGCGCCGACAACGCGACGACCGCGCCGTGGCTGCCGTCGGTGATGATCGCGAGCTCGGCCCGCACGTACGCCTCGATCTTCTCGGGCACCGTGTCCGCGTTGTTGACCGCGTCGTCCAGCTTGTCCGCCCATTCGGGCAAGGCGTCGGACACGATCGCCGCGACCAGCTCCTCCCGCGAGCGGAAGTACTCGTAGAGGCTCGGCCGGGACAACCCCACCCGCCTCGCGAGCGACGCGAGCGTCAGCGCCTCCGCCCCCTCGGACGCCACGATGTCGCGCCCCGCGTCCAGCAGGGCGCGCAACCGGTTGGCGCGGTGCTCGGCAACGGTGTCGGCGCTGATCCTCGGCACCCCGGGATCGTATCGCGCTTGCTTTCCCGACGCCGTGTTGGAATAGTTCCCGACAGAGCGTCGGAATCAGGGAGGCCTGCATGTTCATCGCGACCAACCGGATGTTCGTCAACCCGGACATGTCCGAGGAGTTCGAGCGCTACTTCCGCGGCAACATGCGCACCCACCTGCCCGGAGTCCCCGGCCTGCTGCGCAGCACGCTGCTCAAGCCGACGCGGGACGACCAGCCGTACGTCTCGGTCAACGAGTTCGAAACCGAGGACGCCTTCCACGCCTGGGTCGCCTCCGACGCGTTCCGCGAAGCGCACAAGGGCCACCGCACGATCGCACGCCTTGTGACGGGCAACGAGCCCGAGCGGTTCACGCACGCGGAGGACCTGGTGCTGCCGCAGCAGCGCGTCGAGGCCTAGTCGACCAAGGCCCCGCTGCTGACCCTCACAGGGTCGGCAGCAGCGCCTTCATCCTGTTGATCTCATCCGACTGGGTGGCGACGACGTCGTCCGCCATCTCCTCGACCTGGACGTTGGTGCCGGCCGCGCGCACGTCCGTCGCCATCTTGATCGCACCCTCGTGGTGCTTGATCATGAGCTCCAGGAACATCCGGTCGAAGTCCTTGCCGCGCGCGGCACCCAACGCGTTCAACTGGTCCTGGGTCGCCATGCCGGGCATCGATCCGTGGTCGCCGTGCGAGCCGATGATGTTGTTGGTGCGCTGCCACTGCTTCATGGCGCCGATCTCCGGCTCCTGGCTGTACCGGATGCGGTCCGCCAGGCCCTTCACCGTCGCGTTCTCCGCGCGGTCGGGGGCGAACCTGGTCATCGCGAGCGCCTGCTCGTGGTGCGCGATCATCATCGACACGTAGTCGCGGTCGGCGTCGTTGGGCGGCGGCGGGATGGCGCCGGTCGCGTCCGACAGCGCGATGGTCGGCGCCGACCCGCCGGGAGTGTCCGGCGCGATGATCGGCGCCTGCTCCGGCTCCGACGTGCAGCCTGCCAGCAGGGCGAATGCCGCCACGATCGCCACGACCCCAGAACGCATGCCCCGGACAATACAGTCCGCGCCCCCCGGCGTTGTCCGGCTGGACGAAGACCCGACAACCCTCCGAAAGACGCTGGCCTTTAGCAAGGCGAAGGGACATACTCCCCCTCACCAACCTGTTATGAGGGGGTAAAAGCAGTGACTTCACGCGCAACGGCCCGGCGGCGCAGAGCGCCGTTGGCGGTTCTGGGGGCGCTCGCGCTGACGCTGTCAACGCTGACCGCGCCCGCGTACGCCGAGCCCGACCTGCCCGCGGACGGCAAGGGCCTGACCGAGGCTCAGCTCGAAGCGCAGGCGGAAGCGGTCAGCGGTCTCCCCGGTGTCGACGAGATCTCGCGCAGCCGCAACATGGTCCCGGTCGCCCACCTGGACAAGCAGGCTCCGCTCAGCTCGACGCAGACCGACATCGCGTTCCAGGACAACTACGCGTTCGTCGGCAACTACGACGGCTTCGTCATCTACGACATCCGCAACCCGAAGAAGCCGACGATCAAGAGCCAGGTGCTCTGCCCCGGCTCGCAGAACGACATCTCGGTGTACGGGAACCTGCTGTTCCTGTCGACCGACTCGTCGCGCAGCGACAACTCCTGCAGCAGCGTCTCCCAGCCGGCGACGGAGAAGTCGTCGTGGGAGGGCATCAAGGTCTTCGACATCAGCAACAAGAGCGCGCCGCGCTACGTCGCCGCCGTCGAGACCGCGTGTGGTTCGCACACCCACACGATGGTGCCGAGCAAGAACAAGAAGGACGTGTACCTCTACGTCTCGTCCTACTCGCCCAACGCCGCGTTCCCGGACTGCCAGCCGCCGCACGACCTCATCTCGATCGTGAAGGTGCCGGTCCGCAACCCGGGAGCGGCCTCGCTGCTCAAGGCGTCCGTGGTGTTCCCGGACGGCGCCAACCCCGGCCGTTCCGGCACCATCGAGACCGGCTACACCTCGGCCACCAGCGGTTGCCACGACATCACCGTCTACCCGCAGCTCGACCTCGCGGCCGGCGCGTGCATGGGTGACGGCGTGCTGTGGGACATCTCCGACCGGGAGAACCTGAAGGAGATCCACCGGGTCCAGGACGACGCGCACTTCGCGTTCTGGCACTCGGCCACCTTCAACAACAGCGGCACCAAGGTCGTCTTCACCGACGAGCTCGGTGGCGGTGGCGCCGCGACCTGCAACGAGAAGATCGGCCCGAACCGCGGTGCCAACGGCATCTACGACATCGTGGGCAAGGGCAAGGACCGCAAGCTGGTCTTCAAGTCCTACTACAAGATCCCGCGCATGCAGGGCGACACGGAGAACTGCGTCGCGCACAACGGGTCGCTGATCCCGGTGCCCGGCAAGGACATCATGGTGCAGTCCTGGTACCAGGGCGGCATCTCGGTGTGGGACTTCACCAACTCGAGCAAGCCGCGTGAGATCGGCTTCTTCGAGCGCGGCCCGATGCCGAACGGCGGGGGCGGCGGTACGTGGTCCACGTACTGGTACAACGGCTACATCTACTCCTCGGAGATGGGCCGCGGCTTCGACGTCGTCGACATGCGCGACCCGCGCACGTTCGTGGCGAAGCTGTTCCGCACGGACGAGTTCAACGCGCAGACCCAGGGCAACTTCTACCGCGGCTAGTCCGAGGTAGAAGTTCCCGCCCCCCAGATCAGCGCGGCTGCCGGCGTTCGGCAGCCGCGCTGATCGCTGTCAGGACCAGGGTGACCGTGACACCGCCGAGCACCGCCCACACCGGCGAGCCGACGTCCATTGCCCACGCGGCCACCACGGCGGTCAGGCCGTAGCCCGCGCCGGTCACCGCGTACATCATCGAGAACCCGGCGGCGTGCGCGCCGACCGGCAGCCGTTCGCGCAACGCGAGGCTGCGCGTCACCAGCACACCGGACTGGAAGAGCCCCGCCGCGAGCAACGCGCCCGCGATGCCGGGCAGGTTCGGGAACAACGCCACCGCGCCCACGCAGGTCGCGGTGATCACGAGCAGCACGAGTCCCTGGGTGCGCAGCGTTCCCGGCCACGGCCGCAGCCCGTACAGCACCGCGCCCAGCGCACTGCACGCCGCGAACCCGGTCAGCAGCGGCCCGGTCCAGCCGATCCCGATCCCCCGGTGCTCCAGCAACGCGGGCAGCACCAGCTCGGCGACCGCCAGCTGTGACAGCGCCGCCGCGCTCACCAGGTAGATCGGCCACGCCGACGCCACCACGCGCACCTTCGCCGTGCCCGACCGGGACGTCACGTGCCCGCGCGGCAGGATGAACACCAGCCACGCCGCCACCACGACCAGGCTCACCGACACCACGACGGGCGCCCGCCGGTCGACGCTCAACGCCAGCACGGTGACCAGCGCCGGCGCCACCGCCCACACCACCTGCGTGATCATGGCGTCGAAGCCCATCGCCTTGGGCACCAACGCGTCCGGCACCAGCCCGAGCAGCATCGCCCGCAGCCCGCCCGGTGTCGTCGACGGCCCGGCGCCCGCGATGAACGCCGCGACCGCCAGCACCGTCACGTTGCTCGTCAACGCCAGCGTCGTGAACGCCCCGGCCCCCACCAGGAGCCCGGCGCTGAGCTGCCCGCGCATCCGCGACGGGTCGAGCAACAGCCCCAGCAACCCGGCGCCGAGGATCTCGCCGAGCACGTAGACGGCGGTCAGCGACGCCGCCAGCACGTAGCCGCCGGGTAGGTTCCTGGTCAAGAACACCATCATCAGCGGTGTCATCGACATCGGCAGCTTCGCGGCGACCGTCACGACCGCGCACGCCAGCACGTCCCGGTTCGCGAGGTCGCGATACCCGGCTGCGGAGATCGTCATCTACTCGCCCAGCTCCTGGAACAACGTCAGCTGCAACCCGGCCGGCGCCGCCAGCCTGGCGTTGAGCGAGTTCCACGGCGTGCGCGTGGGTTCCGCGATCACCCGCGCCCCGGCGGCCTCGAGGGTCCGCGTGGTCCCCTCGGAGTCCTCCACCTCGAACGCGACCCGGACGTGCCCGGCGACCCGCTGTCCCACCTCGACCTGGTCGATGAACTCGGCGTGCGGCGGGTCGGTGATCTCCAGCGTGGCCCGCCCGGCCTCGAGGATCGTGACCCGGCCGCCGTCGGACGCGAACGCCGCCCGTTGCTCGAGCCCGAGCACGTCGCGGTAGAAACGCAGGGCCTCGTCGTAGTCGTCGGCGGTGACGACCAGGCGGAGTTCACGGACACCGGTCATGGTGACGATCATTTCACCAACCGGGTCAGAACGAAGCGAACCCGCTGAGGTTCGTCGGCTGACAGGATGTCGCCGTGCTGACCGGACTCGACCAGGTGGACTGGGCGCGGCTGTCCCACGCCCACGGCCCCGCCACCGACGTGCCCGACCAGATCCGCGACCTGCTGGCGGACGAGCCGTCCGTGCGCCGGCGGGCGGTCAACGAGCTGTTCGGCAACATCTACCACCAGGGCACGGTGTACGAGGCCACGGCCCACGCGGTGCCGTTCCTGCTGGAGGTGCTGGCCTCTCCCGGCTGCCAGGAGCGGCCGCACGTGCTGGCCCTGCTGACCGCGATCGTGACCGGTCACGACGAGATGTGGCTGCCCGGCGGGCTGCCGATCGCCGAGAACCGCGCGATGGCCGAGGGCGGCGCCGCCGTGGTCGCCGCGGCACCGAAGCCCGGCGACGAGGACTTCGACGAGGACGAGGGCGACAGCGAGTACGTCTACTCGCTGTCCGCCGAGGACCAGGAACGGTACTTCGCGCACGTGTGGGTGTGCGCCTACGACGCCGTGCGCGCCGGGGTGCCGTTGTTCCGCGAGCTGCTGCGCTCCGACCCGCCGACGCAGTGCATGGCCGCGTACGCGCTCGCGTGGTTCCCCGAGGACGCGCCGGACAGCCTGCGGGCGCTGGCGACCGTCACCGGGGGCGACCCGGAGGGTGCCGTGGCGGGGACGGCGACGGTGGCGACGGGCCTGCTCGGTGGCCGTCCCGCGATCACGCTCGACGACCCGCGGCCGGTGGCGCTGGGGTGCGGCGGTCGCGCTGGCGAACCTCGACGGGCCGGACGCGGGCCAGGACGTCGCCGACGAGCTGGTCGCGGTGGCCGGTGGCGCGCTCCCGGTGAGCGACCGGTGCCGTTCCTGGAGGGCGACCTCGCCCGGTACGCCGCCCAGGCCCTGGCCCAGCTCGGTGACCGGCACGCCGAGCGGACGTTCGAGGCGCTGCTCGACCGCGTGCCGGACGTGTCCGGCACGGCGGCGTTCGGGATGGTCGAGGTGGCGCTGCGGCTCGCGTTCCCGGAGCGGCCGGCCGAGCGTCCCGGCTACGCGGCGCTGGACGACCGCCAGCGCCGCCTCGTCGACGCCCTCGCCCGGTCCCCCGGCGCGTGGCTGGTCGACGGCGTGCGGTTCGGCAACTTCGGCGCCCTCGTCAACTCCTACCGGCTGCCGCCGAGCAACGAGGAGATGCGGGACTACGCCTCCACGCGCTGACCCGCCGCCGGCAGGTCAGCCCCGCAGACCGAAGAAGTGGATCCGCGAGTTCGGCACGAATCCGATCCGCGGGTACACCGGTGCCCCGGCCTCGGTCGCGTGGAGGGTCGCGCGGGTGATCCCCGTGGCCTTGGCGCCCTCGTACAACGCTTTCCTGGTCACGGCCTCGCCGTAGCCGCGGCGCTGCCACTCGGGAAGGGTGGCGACGAGCACGACGAAGAGCCGGCCGTCGACCTCCGCGGCCGCCGCGCACGCCACCGGGACGCCGTCGCGCAGAGCCAGGTAGGCGTGCACGTCGTTCTTCCACAGCGCGGAGCCGGCGAGCCCGTCCCTGCCGTCCTCCAGCGCGAACCCGTAGGCGGCCGAGTTGATGTCCGCGTAGGTCAGCAGCTGGTCGTCGGTCCGCACGCGGGCGAACGTCAGCTCCGGGTGGACCGGTTCCGGGATCGAGGGCAGGTCCGCGGCCATCCCCGTTCCGGGGAAGGCGTGGTCGAGGCCCGCTCGCCGCGCCGCGGGGAGGAGGGCGGTCCGCGCGTCCTCGTCGAGCAGGTCCTCGAAGAGCCACAGGAAGCCCGGCCTCTGCTTCGAGCGCATGACCTCCGCGGCCTCGTGCAGCCGCTGTTCGAGGAGCCCGGCGTCCACACCTGGCTCGGTGAGGGTGACGGTGTTCCAGAAGAGGAAACGGCTGTCGGCCCAGCGGACGGCGAGACCGGGCAGGTCCCGCACGTCCGCGGCGGGGTCGCGGTCGAGCACCACGGCCCGCCAGCCCGCGGCCAGCTGCCGCACCGATTCGATCGAGTCGGCGAGATCGGTCACCGGAAACCTTCCACGTGGTCGGACTTTCACAGAACGGGGGACACCTCGGCGCGCTGACCGGCCGCCAGCCTCGTGACCACCACCAGAACCAGCGCGATCCCGGCCGTGACGTGGATCGGCGCCGGCCCGAACGTCGCCGCCAGCACCGCCACCGCACCGGCCGGCAGCAGGTACTTGCGGATCCCGTCCTGGCCGGGGCAGTCCTGCACGTACCAGACGCACAGCAGGAAGACCGCGAGCGGCACGGTCGTGAACGCCGCGACCGTCGTGCCCGGCGCGTGCGAGATGTGCAGGTCGTAGTCGACGCTGGCAGCGAGACCCGCGCCCAGTGCGGCGATCGAACCGAGGACGAACAGGTGCGCGTACCCCCAGAGGAACGCCTTCTTCAGGTCGTGCAGGTGGGCCGGCGCCTCGAAGTAGATCCACCACACCGAGAACACGATGACCAGCGAGGCCGCCGCCAGCGAGATCAGGTTGACCCCGCTGTCGAAGCCCTTCTGGAACGCGATCGTGGCCGCCAGGATCGACTCGCCGAGCACGATCAGCGTGAACAGGCCGTGCCGCTCGGCGATGTGGTGCGGGTGCCAGGTCGTGGCCGACGCGCGTTCCGCCCAAACCGGCACCAGCAGCTCGCCGAGCATGAAGACCACCCACAGCGGGATCTGCAGCGACGGCGGCGCGACCAGCACCCACAACACCCAGAGCACCTGCAAGAACGCGATGCCACCGGCATAACGGCGGGTGCAGCGCTGGTGCTCCGGGTTGTCGATCGACGCCCGCAGCCAGTGCGCGACCATCGCGAGCCGGATCACGACGTAGCCGCCGACGACGATCCGGTAGTCCTGGCGCTCGAACACGGCCGGGATGCCCGACGCGACCACGAGCACGCCGGCGATCTGGACCATCGTGATGACCCGGTACAGCGTGTCGTCGTTGTCGAACGCGCTGGCGAACCAGGTGAAGTTCAGCCACGGCAACCACAGCGCGAAGAACGCCATGCAGAACGCGAGCACGCCGGCCGCCGCGTGGTCCTCGGTCACGGCGTGGTGCAGCGAGGCGGCGGCCTGGGCGACCGCCACCACGAAGCTCAGGTCGAACAACAGCTCCAACGGCGTCGCGACCCGGTGGGCCTCCGCCGTGTCGCGCGCGAGGAGCTTTCTGATCATCCGGGCACCACCATGATCCGTGACTCGCTGAGGTCGAGCGCGACCCGCGTGCCCGGCTGGTACGCGGCGGCGGCGTTCGAGGGCTGGTCGACGCGCAGCACCTGCTCGCCCACCCTCACCGAGATCCGCGTGACCGGCCCGAGGAACGACTGGGTCAGCACGTCGCCCAGGATCTTGCCACTGGTCTCGCCGTCCTGCCCGGACACCCCGATGTCCTCGGGGCGGACGATGACGCGCACGTCGCTGCCGGACGGCTGGTCGTGCGTCACGGGCACGGTGACGCCGTTGATGACGACGGTCTGGCCCTCCGCCTTGGCCTCCACCGAGTTCGTGACGCCGACGAACTGCGCCACGAACGCCGTCGCGGGCTGCCGGTAGACCACCGACGGCGTGTCGAGCTGCTCCAGCCGCCCGTGCGACATCACGCCGACGCGGTCGGAGACGGCGAGCGCCTCCTCCTGGTCGTGCGTGACGAACAGCGTCGTCATGCCGAGCTCGGTCTGGATGCGGCGGATCTCGTCCCGCAGGCTCACGCGGACCTTGGCGTCCAGCGCGGACAGCGGCTCGTCCAGCAGCAGCACGCGCGGCTGGATCGCGAGTGCGCGCGCCAACGCGACGCGCTGCTGCTGCCCACCGGACATCTGGTGCGGGTAGCGGCCACCCAGGTGGGACAGGCCCACCAGGTCGAGCAGCTCACCCGCCTTCTTCGCGTCGGCCTTGCGCAGCTTCAGGCCGAACGCCACGTTCTGCGCCGCGGTCATGTTCGGGAACAGGCTGTAGGCCTGGAAGACCATGCCCATGTCCCGCTTGTTGGCCGGCACCTTCGTGATGTCCTTGCCGCCCACCGTGACCGTGCCCGAGTCGGCGGTCTCGAAGCCCGCGACGATCCGCAGCGCCGTCGTCTTGCCGCAGCCGGACGGCCCGAGCAGCGACACCAGCTCGCCCTCGGCCAGGTCGAGGTCGAGGCCGGCCAGCGCGGTGTTGCCGCCGAAGGACTTCTGCAGCCCTTTCAGTTGCAGATGGCTCATGTTTTCAGCTACTCCCCTGCAACGTTTCTTCTTCGGCAACGGTCTGACGGCGCCGCTGACCGACATACGAGAGTGCGAACAGAAGGACGAACGCGAAGATCAGGCAGAGCAACGACACCGCGATGGACACACCCGCGTTGCGCTTGCCGAGCAGGTTGACCTGCACCTGCAGCGTGTCGAAGTTGAGCAGCGACGCGATGGTGAACTCACCGAGCACCAACGCGACGGACAACAGCGACGCGCCGATGAGCGCGACCCGGATGTTCGGCACCACGACCTTCCACAGCACCGTCAACCACGACGCGCCCAGGCTGCGCGCGGCCTCCGCGAGCGTCTTCAGGTCGATGGCGCTCAGCCCGGCGTCGATCGCGCGGTAGGCGAACGGCAGCACCAGGACCGTGTACGCGAACGTGAGCGTCAGCGCCGAGTCGCCGAGGAAGTAGTTCACCCACGCGTAGAGCGGCGCCATGCCGACCACCAGCACGATCGCGGGGATCGCCAGGGGCAGCAGGCAGAGGAACTCCACGAGCCGCTGCAGCTGGGGCAGCCGCAACCGGATCCACGCCATCGTCGGCACGAGCAGCACCAGCATCAGCACCGCGGACGTGACCGACAGCAGCAGGGAGTTGGCGAGGGCCGCCATCAGGCCTTCGTCCTCGACGATGGACGTCCACGAGTCCAGGCTGCGGCTGCCGCCGACGCCACGCGTGGAGAACTCCGCCATCGCGACCAGCGGCAGGACGAAGTAGACGCCCAGGACCAGCAGGATGATCGTGCGCAGGACGCGTTGCTTCACCGGCGAACCCACTTGGCCACCCTCTTCTGCAGCAGGACGTTCACGCCCATCGCGATGGTGACCACGACGACCATGCCCAGACCGAGCGCCTTGCCCAGGTTCTCCTGGCCGAGCACGACCTCGCCGGTGAGGAATCCGCGGATCTGCAACGGCACGATCGGGCTGCCCTGCGAGACGAGCGCGGCGGCCGTGGCGTAGGCGCTGAAGGCGTTGGCGAACAACAGCAGCAGCGCGCCGAGGAACGGCGGCGTGAGGATCGGGCCGCCGACGTGCCGCCAGTAGGTCCAGCTCGTGCCGCCGAGGCTCGCGTTGGCTTCGCGCCACTGCGGGCGCAGGCCGTCCAGCGCGGGCAGGAACACGATCACCATCAGCGGGATCTGGAAGAACGTGTAGACGAGCGTCAGTCCGGGCAGCTCGAACAGCCACGCGCTGCCGGCGAACAGGTCGATGCCGGCGTTGTCCCGCAGGAACTTCGTGACCAGGCCTTCGAAGCCGACCGTCGCGAGGAACGCGAACGCCAGCGGCACGCCACCGAACTGCGCGAGCACACCGCTGCCCGCGACGACGGTCCGGCGCAGCATCCCGTCGGGGTTGCCGACCGCGATCGCCCACGTGAGCAGCGCCCCGAAGACCGCGCCGATGAGCGCCGTGAGCGCGGACAGCTCGATGCTGAGCAGGAAGGCGTCGAAGACGACACCGGTGAACAGCGTGGTGATGTTCTCGAGCGTGAACGCGCCGTCGGAGTCCTGGAAGGCGCCGACCAGGACGAGCACCGTGGGGTAGACGAGGAAGGTGCCGGCGAACGCGAGGAACGGCACCGCGACGAGCCACGCGGCCGCAGACGGCCGACCGGCGGCCCCACCTCTGATCTTGGTGGAACCGCCGGGCGTCGTCGCTACGGGAGCGACACTCGTCATCCGATGGCCTGCGCCCACGTCGCCGTGAGAACGGCCTTGGCCTTGTCGGCCTGCGCCTGCGTCTGGAACACCTGCTTGCCGTCGGTCTTCGGCAGCTTGTCCTTCGCCGCCTTGTCCGCCTTGTCACCCATCTTGTCGAGGCGCACCGGGCGGGCGAGGCCCTGCAGGTACAGGTTCTGGCCCTCGTCGGAGTAGAGGAACTCCTGCCACAGGCGCGCGGCAGCGGGGTGCGGCGCGTCCTTGCTGATGGCCTGGTTGTAGTAGCCGCCGATCTGCGCCTCGGCGGGCACGACGACCTTCCAGTCCAGCTTGCCCTTGAGCTTGTCGGTCTGGGCGGCGTTCGTGTAGTCCCAGTCGATGACGACGGGCGTCTGGCCGGACTCGATCGTCGCGGGCGACGGGTCGACCGGCTGGAAGTTGCCGGCGGCCTTGAGCTGCTTGAAGAACTCGACACCGGGGGCGATGTCGTCGGCGGAACCACCGTTGCCCAGCGCGGCCATCACGACACCGGAGAACGCGGCACCGGCCTGCGTCGGGTTGCCGTTGAGCGCGACCTTGCCCTTGTACTCGGGCTTGAGCAGGTCCTTCACGGACGTCGGCGCCGGCACCTTCGCGGCGTCGTAGCCGATCGACATGAAGCCGCCGTAGTCGCCGTAGTACGCGCCGTCCGCGTCCTTGAGCTCGGCGGGGATGTCGTCCCAGGTGCTGACCTTGTAGGGCGCGAACAGGTCCTTGTTGGCCAGCGCCACGTTCAGCCCGAGGTCGAACACGTCGGGCGCGCGGTCGGTGCCCTTGAGCTGCTTGGCGGCGTTGATCTCCTCCTGGCTGGAGGCGTCCGGCTGGTCCGACTTGACCTCGATGCCGTACTTGGCCTTGAACGCCTCGATGACCTTCCCGTAGTTCGCCCAGTCCGGGGGCAGCGCGATGACGTTGAGCTTGCCCTCCTTCTTGGCCGCCTCGACCAGCTTGTCCATGCCACCGAGCTCGCTCGCGGACTTCGCGGTCCCGGCGGCACCGGCCGGCGTCTCCTTGGCGGGCGGGGCGCCACAAGCGGCCATCGCCAGCACCAACGCGCCGACACCCATCATCTTCGTGGTGACGTTCCCTCGCTTCAGCACGAGCGGAGGATTCGCGCGGGGTGCTTTCGTTGTCAAGCCAGGCGCGCCGGTTGAGACCTTCTCGACTCCAAGGGTGAATTCTTGGCGCACTACGGGTTGCGACTGAATGCTTTCCGCGCTTCGGCCAAGTGCTCCGCGGTGATCCCCGTGGCGGGGTCGACGTGGATGAGAGCGGTGGTCAGATGCCGTCGCTTGTGGACGAATTCCCGGTTCTTCTCCCGGTGCAGCCCGAAGTCGTCGTCGAACCACACGAGCGGCCGTTCCCACGCGTAACGCGCGACCGCCGGGTACTTCCAGCCCTGCTCCGCGAACTCGACCACCTTGAGGTTCGGCAGGCCGAGGCGAGGCCCGATCTCGGTGTTCGCGCGGTGGGACCAGGTGGTGGCCCACGCGAGCTCGGCGCCGAACTCCTCGGCGAGCTGTCTCAGCTGGGGGCCGTGGCCGGGATCGAGGTGGATGCGGAGCTTGCGCCACCAGCCGACCTTGATGTCGAACGGCTGGTAGTTCGGCGGCTTGGGGTGGGCGGCCCAGGGGTTGAGGGGGCCGTCGACGTCGATGAGGACCAGGGGCTTCACGAGACCGACCGAACCACGCGCGCCGCAAAGCCCCCGTGGGGCCGGTCCCAGCTCACCCGATCTCCAGCCCCAGCGTCGTCGGCACGTGCCTCACCGTGTTCCGGTGCCGATGACTCGTGATCAACCCGGCGTCCCGCAACACCCCGGCGTGCTCGCTCGCCCGCCCCGGCGAGATCCCCACCAGCGCCGCCACCTGGCTCGTCGTGCTGGACGGGTTCCGCCTGATCGTCCGCAGCACCGCCGTCCGCGTCCTCCCGAGCAACGGCGTCAACGCGGGCGTGCGTGAGCTGTCCTCCAGCAGCGGCATCGGCACGTGCGCCGGGTAGACGACCACGCGCGGTTCGCCCGGCATCGCGCTGCCGATCATCGCCGACCCGAGGCGGAACGCCGTGGGCAGCAGCACCACGCCGTCGCCCTGCAGGTCGATCGTCAGGTCCAGCGGCGAGCGGACCTCCAGCGTGTCCCCCTGCCACGACGCCCGCGGGAACACGCCCGCCAGCGCGGCCCCCACCCCGCCGGCCGTCATGACCTCCTTGCGGTGCGCGACATCCGTGTGCCACGTCGCCCGCATCCGCTCGGACTCCAGCACCGGCCACGCGCTGCGCAACGCCCGCTCCAGCACCAGCTGCGCCCCGCGGTCCCCCGCGGCCAGCGCCCGCGTCCACGCAGACCCCGCCCGCCCACCGCGTCCAGCGACTCGCGCACGTACCGCGCGGGCGACGACAGCACCCGGTCCACGGCCGCGTCGAAGTCGTCGTCCAGCGCCACAGGTACTCGACCGCGCCCGCGTCGGACACCAGTTCCAGCAACGGCAACGCCTCGCGCGGCAACGCCCGGCGCGGTCCACCCACGGGCCAGCAGGCCGTGGCCGGTGCCGCACAGCGCGCCGGCCGCCAGCGACAGCTCCACCAGCGGCGCCGGCGCGGGCAGGAACCGCGTGCGCAGCAGGTCGGCGGCCGTGAAGCGAATCCTCAGCACGCGCGCGAGTGCAACACGAAGACACCGCTCCTGTCCCGCGCTTTTCCGACTTTCCGCCCTGCCGGAAGGTCCGTGCCCCACGACAAGAACCACGACAACCTCTGTGTTGTCCGTCAACACCAAGGGGAGAAACCGAATTGCGCAGGATCGCCTTCTTGCTCGCCACCGTCGTCGCGCTCTGCACCGGCTTCGCGACGTCGGCCTCGGCCGGCACGATCTTCTTCCAGCTCAAGGTCCAGCACACGCTGAAGTGCCTGCAGGTCAGCGGCGGCACCACCGCCGTGCAGTCGACGTGCGGGAGCTTCACGCAGCAGAACCAGATCTTCGTGCTGGACCCGCTGCCGAACACGAACTACCGGATCAGGAACGTCTCCACCAACAAGTGCCTCGACATCCGCGGCGCCAACCCGAACATCGGCGCCGACGTCATCGAGTTCGCCTGCGGGACCGGCGCGCACCAGCAGTGGACGTTCCGCTTCGACGGCGCCGGCCACTACGAGGTCGTGTCGCTGCTCAACCAGCTGTGCCTCGACGTCGACACGTTCGGCGGTGGCACGAACAACGGGGCCCGCGTGCAGATGTGGGAATGCTTGGACAACCCCGCGCTCAACCAGCGCTGGAACCTGCAGTCGATCTGAACCGGACCGAGGAGGGCCGTTTCCCGGACGGGAAGCGGCCCTCCGCCCTAGCCTCGCAGGCATGAGACGTCTCGGTCTGCTCCTGCTGGTGTGCCTCGCTCTGGCGGGCTGCGGCGCGCTCAGCGACCAGACCACCGTGCACACCCGGCTCGCCGACGCGGGCTACACGAACGTCTCGACCTTCCACGGCACCAACAACGGCACCGACCGCTTCGAGGTCAGCGCGAGCTCCTCCGACCAGGAGAAGACGACCGAGCAGCTCGCCGAGGCCGTCTGGAACTCCTACCCGCAGCACGTCGACCAGCTGACGGTCACGCTCAACGGGACCAGCGAGGTCTACAGCGCCGAGCAGCTGCAGCAGGCGTTCGGCGACCGGCACGTCACCGTGAAGCCTGACGACGACGCCGCGACGGACCGCACGATCTTGACGTGGCTGGCGGTGGCCGCGGGGGTGTTCCTGCTGCTCGTCACCGGTGCGGTCGTCCTGGTCGTGGTGCTGGTCCGCCGCTCGCGGCGCCGGAAGCAGCAGCCGCACCAGGTCTACCTCGCGAACCCACCGCCCGGTTGGCCGCCCGCCGCCTAGAACCTGTCGAAACGGCCGACTTCTGTTCGTATGGGAGGCATGTTCACCGACGAAGAGATCGCCTACCTGCGCTCCCAGCCGCTCGCCAGGCTGGCCACGCTCGACGAGGACGGCCAGCCCGACGTCGTGCCCCTGTCGTTCGAGTTCGACGGCACGTACTTCTGGGTGGGCGGCGTCGGCGAGCAGGTGCTGCGGACGCGCAAGTTCCGCAACATCGCCGCCGGACGCCGCAAGGTGTCGCTGGTGGTCGACGACCTGGTGTCGCTCGACCCGTTCATCGCCCGCGCGATCCGCGTCTACGGCACCGCCGAGGACCCGGTGGACCGCGTCGGGCTGGTCGGGCCCGGCCTCTACTGCCGGATCACACCGACCGCGTCGTGGGCGTGGAACATGGCGGGTGAGCCCGCCGGGTCGGCCTGGTACGAGCCGCGCCGTTCCCAGCGCACGCCGTAGAGCAGGCCGGGCAGCAGCCGCCGGAACCGCAGGTGCACCTCGCCCGCGCGGTCCACCGGGAACGGCAGCCCGGCCGGGTCGCGGCGGTAGGCGCCCTCGAACCGCTGCACCTGCGGCTTGTGGTCGGGGCCGAAGCGCACCCGCAGGTCGAACTGCTCGCACGGGCGTTCCGGCACGTGCAGCAGCTCGGGCGGCAACGCGTCGCGGTCGAACTGGTAGCGCACCGCGAACTCGAACGTCTCCCCGCGCGGCAACGGCTCGGCCGGCACGAGCGTGAAGCCGGGCCGCTCGTGCGTGACGATGCCGTGGTCCTGCAACGAGCCGCCGAAGAGCAGCTTGACGTCGCGCCGCGGCACGGCGAACAGCGCCGTGAACTCCACCTCGTCGACGTGGTCGGCGTCGACCACGAGCCGGTGGCGTTCCACGACCTCCGGCCGGCCGTGGTCGAGCGTCACCGACACGTGCAGGTCGGTGAGGTGCCAGCCGCCGGTGTCGCGGCGGGTGGTGGTGGCGGCCAGCTCGGCGAGCTGGTCCACGGCCTCGTCGACCCGGCGGCGGACCGTGCGCGCGTCGCGGTCGACCACCGCCGCCACCCACAGCACCCGGTCCTGGTAGAGCGGCAGGCGGGTCTCCGGGGTCAGCGCGAACGCCGCCCGTGCCGCCACCTGCAGGTCGTCCGGCAGCTGCTCGACGAGCTCGGTCAGCCGGGTGATCAGCTTCTGCCGCGCGGCCAGCGGCCCGTCGGACCGGGTGATGCCGCAGGCCGCGCGCAGCGTCGGCCCGATCTTCTCGTCGATCGCCCCCGCGTGCACGCCGCGTCCCTTGCGCACCCTCTTCAGCTCGCGGACCAGGTTCTTGTGCGTAGTCACCGTCGCCCTCCCCTTCGTGTGCGGCGCAGCCTGCGACGGGGGCGTGGACGGGAAGTGGACACGCCGTGGATTGATCAGTCGTGTTCTGGACGCAGCACCGACGCGGCCAGCGCGATACCCAATCGGACGCCGTCGCGGGCGAGGAAGACGCGGGAGACGCCGATGCGGTCCAACGCCGGCAGGTCGACGGCGCCGACCCCGAAAACGATCATCTCCGGGCAGTTGTCCGAGGTCGTGAGGCCGGACAACGCGGTGTCCCAGACGGCGTCGGTCGCTCTTCCGTCGGAGATGAAGAACAACACGGGGCGCCGGACGCGGAAATGTTGCGCTTTCAACACTTTCACATCACGGTCGATCGTGGTGCGCATGAGGGTGAACGCCGCACCGAAGTCCGTCCCGGATTCCTGGCGAGGCCGAATGATCTCCACACCCTCTATCGCCGGGCGCAGCGGCTGCACCACTCGCGGGCGTTGCGCGAAAGCCACCACGCACACGCGCACCTGGGTGATGGCCAGGCGTTCCGCGTGCACAGCGCCGCGGAACTCGCGCAGTCCGGCGTTCACCTCGTCGAGGTGGTCGATCATCGAGAACGACACGTCGCACACCACATAACACGGCAGCACTGCGGGCACCATGCGTCTCCCCCAAGTCACGACACGTGACCCGAGCCTTCCGCTCCGGTGTAGACCGAAAGTGGAAAGAATGCTGATTCGCGACACACAATCGGCTCCTTGTGCGACATCCCTGCCAGACGTGAAGCTGGCCGAGGGAGGCGGAGTGGAATTCCGGATGCTGGGTCCGCTGGAGGCGTGGCACGGCGACGCCTCGGTACCACTGGGGGACCTCCAGCAGCGCTATGTCCTCGTGGTCCTGCTGCTGAACGCGAACAAGCCGATGACCCCGGAGCGGATCACCGAGATCGTCTGGCCCGACCAGCCCGAGCGCAAGAACCTGGTCCGCGGGTACATCAAGGGTCTGCGCAAGGCCTTCGAACTGGCCAGGGCCGGCGACGTGGTGATCGAGACGACGCCGACCGGGTACGTGCTCCGGATCGACGAGGGCAAGATCGACACCGTGCGGTTCGACCGGCTGCGCGAGCAGGCCGCGCGGGCGGTGCACGAGAACGAGCAGCGCCGGGCCGTCGACCTGCTGCGGGAGGCCGTGGCGTTGTGGCGCGGCGGGTTCATCGAGGACATCGACATCGACCGGGTCGGCGGCGTCGACGTGGTCTTCTCCGACGAGGGCTACCACGACGCGCTCGGCGACCTGGCGGAGCTGGAGCTGCTGGTCGGCGACCACCGCTCGGCGCGTGACCGGATGCGCCGCGCGGTGCGGACCAGGCCGGACCACCAGAAGTACGCCGAGCTGCTGATGCGCGCGCTGATCGCGGGCGGGGACCAGGTCGGTGCGATCAAGGTGTTCGAGGCGGCCGGTGAGGCGCTGGCACAGGCCGGGTTCGAGCCGGGACCGCTGCTGCGCAACCTCGCCGAACGGGCGCGGCGCGGCGAGCCGGTCAGCTCGCTGCCGTCCCGCCCAGGCCGGTTCACCGGTCGTGCCGCCGAGCTGGCGGCCGTCGCGAAGGCGGCGGCGGGCACGGGCGAGCGGCGCGCGGTGTGGGTCAGCGGGGCGCCCGGCGTCGGCAAGACCGGGCTCGCCGTCGAGGCCGCGCACCGGCTCAAGCGGCGGTTCCCGGACGGCCAGCTGCTGGTGCGGCTCAACGGGTTCACGCCGAACGTGGCCCCGACGTCGATCTCCGACGCGCTCACCCAGCTGCTGACCGAGCTCGGCGTGCCGCCGGAGCAGATCCCGGACACCGTGAGCCGCAAGACGACGCTCTACCAAACGCAGCTGTACGGCACGAAGACGTTGGTGGTGCTCGACAACGCTGTCTCACCCGACCAGGTGCGGCCGTTGCTGCCGGAGGCGGAGGGCTGCTTCGCGGTCGTCACCAGCAGGCACATGGGCGAGCCGGACATCTCCGCGCACGTCCGGCTGGCCCCGTTGCCGCCGGACGACGCGTTCTCGTTGTTCACCGCGCTCACCGACCCGTTCCGCGTGCACGGCCGGTCCGCCGACGTCGCCGGCCTGGTCAAGCGTTGCGGTTACCTGCCGATGCCGATCAACATCGCGGCGGCGCTGTTCCGCAGGCACGACCGGTGGTCGCTCGACCACCTGCTCGGCCTGATCGACGAGAGCGGGGCGTGGCAGGAGGACGGCACCGCGGCGATCCGCGCGTCGTTCCGCCAGCTCGACGCGGCCCAGCAGGAGACCTTCCGGCTCTTCGGCCAGCTGCCGGGCCCGGACGTCGACCTGAGGGGTGCCGCCGCGTTGCTGGGCCGCGACATCGCTGTCACCCGCGCGCTGCTCGACGAGCTGCACGAGGTCTGCCTGCTGGAGGAGGTCGCGCCGGACCGCTACCAGATGCTCGACGCGCTCAAGGAGTTCGCCTCGGCGGATCCACCGGAGGCCGGGCGGGAGGCGCTGCTGCGGCTGCTCGACTTCTACCGCGTCACGCTCGCCGCCGCGGTGGGCACGGCGTACCCGTTCGACAGCGCCGGTCAGCCCTCGGTCGACCGGACGAGCCCGCGCGCGCTGTCGTTCGAGGACCAGGAGAGCGCGCTGAAGTGGGTGAGCACCGAGCGCGACAACCTGGTGGCGGCGGTCCACTACGCGAGCCGCAACGGACTGGCTGGCCACGCGTGGCGGGTGGCCGTGCTGGTCTGGCGGCGGTTCGCGTCGGCGAACCGGTTCCGCGACTGGATCGACGCCACGGAGCTCGCCCGGCAGGCGGTGGACTCCGACCGCTACGGCCAGGCCCACGTGCTGCTGCGGCTCGCCACCACGCACGACCGGCTGGGCCACCACGCCGACGCGCTGGAGCTGGCCACGACGGCGCTGCCGTTGTGGACCGGCCTCGGCGAGGTGTGGGGCGAGGCCGCGACGCTCGGCGCCATGGCCATCTGCACCATGCAGCTCGGTGACCACGAGAAGGCGATGGCGCAGTTCGAGACGGCGCTGGAGAAGTACGAGCAGTGCGGCGACATGCGCGGCCAGGCACACGTGCTCAGCCAGCTCGGTTACCTCCACGAGCAGCACCACGAGTACGACACCGCGCTGCGGCAACAGGAAGCGGCGGTGCGCATCAACCGGACGATCGGCAACCAGCGCGGGCTCGCGCACGCGTTGAACAACCTCGGCGCGATCCGCCAGCACCTCGGCGAGCTCGACGACGCCATCCCCGAGCACCTCGAAGCGCACGAGATCGCCACCGAGCTCGGCGACTCCGCGCTGGCCGCCTACGCGTTGACCAACATCGCCGACGCGCACCGGCTCGCGGGCAGGCTCACCGAGGCCGTGCGCCACCACGGGCTCGCCGAGGTGGTCGCCACCGGCCTCGACGACGCGGACCTGCGCGCCCGCCTGTTCCGCGACCGCGGGCTGGTGGCCCGCGACGGCCGGGACCACGCGAAGGCGCTGCAGCTCTTCCAGTGCTCACTGGACGTCGCCGCCACCACCGGCAACAGCACGCACCGCTCGCACGCGGAGGCGGGCATCGCCCGCGCACTGCACGCCCTGGGCCGGCACCGGGAGGCCGTGCCGCACTGGAACCTCGCGGAGGAGGTGTACGCAGCACTTGACCAGCCCGAGGCGGCGCAGGTGCGGGCCGAGCGCGCGGAGCTGACGTGCGCCTGCGGTCAGCGGTGAACCAGCACCCGCTTGAGGTGCGGGTACACCTCGTGCACCGCGTCGTGGTCGTGCCAGCGCCCGAGCGTCCTGGCGAGCCGGCTCAGGTCGGTCCTGATCGTCGCCGAGTCCACCTGCTCGGCGTCGGCCAGCGCGGCGGTCAGCGTGCGGCAGCTCTCGTCGACCTCACCGGCCAACGCGTGCGCGAGTGACCGCCGGGCCCCGAACCGGGCCCTCGACCGCTTCGAGTGCGCCGGGATCCGGGCGATCTGCCGGTCCAGCAGCTCCGCGGCCTCGGCGTTGAGCCCGAGGTCGCACAACGACCAGCCGCGCGCGAGCTCCAGCGGGTCCGGCACCGTCGACCCGAGCATCGGGTACGCGCCGTCGTCCCGTGGTGCGTCCCGCATCAGTTCGGCCGCTCGCTCGAAAGCGCGTTCGGTGGCATAGCGGTCTCCTGCCAACGCATGCCCCTGCGCCTCACGCCTCGCCGCCAGCGCGAGTGTGCGCGCTCCGGCCCGTCCGATCCACTGCGCCTGCTGGGCGAGGTTGATCGTGTCGGCCGCCTCCTGCCGGTAGAGCGCGAGCCCCGCCTCGCGGACGTAGGCGTAGCAAGCGATCTCGGGGTCCCCGGCCGCACGGGACAGCTCCGCCGCGTGCCTCGTCCACCACAGGGCGTTCTGCTCGTCACCGGCCTCCTGGCTCATCCAGCCGGTGTACTCGGCGATCCGCGCGGCCAGCCGCAACAACGCCTTGCTGCCGTCCGCGCGTGCGATCGCGCCGACCTTGCACTGCAGGTCCTTCAACGGCTCCAGGACCGCGTTCGGGCTCATCGCGAGCCCCAGCCCCTGCAGGTGCTCGAACCGGTCGCGCCCGCGCACCAGCAGCTCCGGCACGGCCGCCGTGCCGGTCAGGGCACCGACGCCGAGCATCGTCCCCGCCACCAGCACCTGCCGCCGCGTGGGTGCCGGCGCGTTCGCCGCTCCGATGAGCGCGCCACCCGCCTCCAGCACGGTGTCACAAAGCCGGGCGAACGCCGTGTTCGGCGGTTTGAGGCCGTTCTCGATCTTGCTGAGATATCCCTTGCTGTAGTGCACGAGCTTTGCCAGCTGACCCATCGACAATCCCGCCGCGAGACGCCTCTCGCGCAACATCTCACCGAAATTCTCAGCCACGGCTGCCTCCCGCCCGGACGTTCCCCGAGTACAGCACCCGGAGTGGTTGCACCGCAATGCCCCGGCCTTCCGCGCAATAGCCGCGGCCGGCCGGGGCGCATTCGCGATCAGGTCAGTCGTGCCACGGGTTGCCGCCGCCGTTGGGCGCGTCCGTGGTGGTCGTGGTGGGCGGCGGCGGGGTGCCGTCGGCCGTGGCCGCGGGCCCGGAAACGGCGGCGGCGAAGCTGAGCGCGGTCACGAGAGCGGCGACGGCCGCACCGAGAGTGGACAGGGTTTTGGACATGACGAATCCTCCGAAGGAAATCGCAGTTGATTTCTGGATTTCGCCCGTTCGATTTCGGGCTACTTCGAGAATCCATCACCGAAAAGCGCACAACCAGGTGTTTCCCGTTGCCCAGCACAGCGGGCAACGCTCTCCACATCCTTTCCACTTCTCGTCCACGCACACGAAGAGGCGGTGCCCTGGTTCCAGGGCACCGCCTCTTCGTGCTGCTGCTACCGCCGGGCTCGCTCGACGACCTCCTCGAGCCGCAACGGGCTCGGCGGGTGGTGGCTCAGGCACAGCGGCGCACGCATCCGCCGGAACCCGAACGTGTCACCGGTGACGTAGAACCGCCCCCGTTCCAGCCGCGAGATGTCCGCGACCGTGCTCCCCTTGGCCCGCGCCATCTCCGTCGCCGCCGCGATCTGCGCGGGACTGTTGAGCCGGCCGAAGAACTGCGTGGTCGCGTTGCCGGTCACCTGGTTGTGCACGCCCTTGGGCGCCTGGGTGGCCAGCAGCAGCCCGAGCCCGTACTTCCGCGCCTGCGAGGCCAGCAGGATCGTGCTCTGCGTGCTCGCCGTCCACGCCCCCGACGGCGCGATGGTCTGCGCCTCGTCCATCACCATCAACGCGCCCAGCGGCCGGTCCACCGCCGGGTTGCGCTTGGCCCAGGCGAACACCTCCAGCTGCAGCTGGCTGATGAACCCCTGCCGCTGCTCCTCCGACGGCAACCCGACGAAGCTGATCACCGACACCCGCGCGCGCTTGCCGTCCGACGGCGTGAGCAACACCCCCGGATCCGTCGGCTCACCCTGCCCGCCGAGCAACGGGTCGTTCACCATCGCGGCCCTGAGCGTCTCCGCGAGCTCCACCGCCGTCGCCGACGCGGAGCTGAGCTTGCTCACCCCGTCCGGCAACTCGGCCAGCACCTCCACAAACCCGTTGAGGTCACGCCGATCCTTGCGCGCGTAGTACGTCAACACCTCCCTGAGCACCGCACGCCCACGCACCGCGAACCGCGACTCGTTGGCCACCCGCGCGTGCGGCACCAACCGCGCCACCGCCGCCTCCACAGCCGCGGCGAACTCGTCCGGATCCGCCCGCACCTCCGCGAAGTCCGGCAACGGGTGGAAGCTCAACGGCCGCCCACCCGCCCGCCCCGGCGTCCACACCACGACCTCGGTGTGCGCCAGGTACTCGGCCGCCTTCTCCGCGTCCCCGGCCCGCCACTCCCCCGGCGGCTCCGGCCACGCGTCCCCCAGCCGCGCCAGGTCGTTGTTGGGGTCCAGCACGATCGCCGGCACCCCGCGCAACGCACACTCCTCGACGATCCGCCGCAGCAGGACCGTCTTCCCGCTGCCCGAGCCCGCGAACACGATGGCGTGCTTGCGCAACGACTCCAGCTCGATCCGGATCTCCCCGTCCATGCCGAGCACGATCTCGCCGGGCCCGATTTCTCCAGGCTGGATCTCGCTGTGCACGATCTCGCTGTGCACGATCTCGCTGTGCACGATCTCGCTGTGCACGATCTCGCTGTGCACGGTCACCGGCGGTGGCCGCGTCTCCTGGTGCGAGGCCGCGGTCCGCTCCTGCTCCGGCAGGATCGAGCGCAGGAACGTGGCGCCGCTCGCCGGTTTGCGCGCCACCAGCCAGGACAGCAGCTGGTGGGTCTGCACCGCGCTGATCTCCCTGAGCGCGCTGAACGTGCGCAGGTCGTCGTCGCTGATGTCGACGCACCGCCCGCCGGCCTGCTCCAGTGCCGCGAGCTCCAGCCGCGTCTTCGCGCCGGTCCAGCCCTTGGCGCCGTTGCGGATGATGACCAGGTGCCTGCCCTGCCCGCCGTGTGTGCCCTCCGCCGCCGCACGAGCGTCACGCAGCTTGCGCAGCACCCGGTTGCCGTGGCTGCTCGCGATGAACACGAGCGCCCAGCGTTCCTGGGTGTCCAGCTCCTCGTTCACCGTGAGGCGCAGTCCGGCGTGCAGCCTGGCGTCCTCCGACTGCGGCTCTGGGTGCCACTTGAGGTCGTCGTTGCCGACCTCGGTGATCCAGGACTTGAGCCCGGCCAGCAACAGGGGTGGCATCAGCTCGTCCTCGTTGTGCGGCCGGACGTCCGCGGCGGCGAGCTGCGCCTGTTCCCGCAACCGCGCGAACCTGGCGTCGAACTCGGCGAGGTAGTCCTGCTCCGGCACCACGGCCGCGGGCGTCTCGGCCGGCAGCGCCTCGTCGAACGAGCCCAGCTCCCTGATCTCCCCGTACAGACAGGCCTCCGCGTGCGCGTGCACCCGTTTGAGCAGCTGGCGAGGCGTGCGGCTGGCCCAGTTGGTCGCGTCGAACGCACTGGGCGCCACCGGCCACGTCGGGTGCGGCGGCGTGATCCCGTTGCGCTGGTAGATGACCCCGAGCCACTTCTCCAGCAACCTCCTGCCCAGCACGGGATTGGCGATGGAGGCGAGGATCGGCGTGGTGGTGAACCGGTCCTCGACGGTGTCGCTCGCGATCGACTTCAGCATCCGCCAGGTGTTGGGCAGGCACGCCACCACGGTGATCGTCCGCCGGGTGGTCTCGCGCAGCTGCATCAGGCCGTCGGAGATGTCCGCGATCTCCTGCACGAGCTCGGTGTTCGTCACCCGCTCGCCGGTGCGGTCCTGGCCCTTGTTGACCAGCGTGTCCAGCTGGTCGACGGCGATCACGCACGGACCGGTCATCGCGAGCACCCTGGAGATGTCCCGCACCAGCTCGCGCGACGGTTTCGACTGGGCGGGCAGCCCCCACCGCCGGCGCTCGTCCCCGGTGTCGTCCGCGCCCCTCAGGTAGGACCGGCCGACCTCGGCGTACTCCGACGCGTACAGCACCAGCGCCCGGATCGTGTCACCGCACTCCACCGCGATGCGACTGTCCACAGTGCGCAGTCCACTCAGGAACGCATGAAGGTTCTCCGGTGTGAGGAGTGACTGCCCCACAACGGCTCGCGCGACGTCCTCGGCCACGTCCGCGCCCATGCACAGCTGCCGCAACAGGACCGTGAGCTGGAGGTCACCCTCGTCGTCCGTCCTGCGGAGCTCACTGCGCATGGCGTCGGCGATGTCGTCCCAGAACGCCTTGCCCGACGTGACCTCGACGAGGAAGAAGTAGCCGCCCTCCTGCTGGACCATGCGCCGCACCGAGCCGAGCAGGTGCGTCTTCCCCACGCCCTTCTCGCCCTGCAGCACCAGGCCACCGATGCTCGGCCCGATGCTGGCCCTGGCATCCGCGATGCCGGCCCGCAACCGGTGCTCCGCCCTGACGTGCAGGCCGTCGACGTGGAAGGGCGAGGCGTGCCACACGTCGTCCGGGGTCTCGGCGGAGTTGAACCGCACGACCGCCAGCGCCTCGCGCAGGTGCTCGCTCATGATTCCTCGATCGCCACGAGGTGCTTGTCCTCGCCACCGATCCGGATCGCCGCCGCGTGGTCCTCCTCGGTCAGCACCTTGCGGTTCGAGTCGGGGACCAGGTGCGTGGTGCCGTCCTTGACCATCCTCAGCAGCGTCTCGTCGACCTCCTCGCGTTCGGCGCCGTCGAGCCGGGGCCGCAGCTTCGCGAGCCGCACCCAGTCCTGGTAACCGTCCCCGAGCTCCAGGTACACGCGCCGGATGACGTCCTCGAGTTCCTCCCGCGACCTGAACGCCTCGGCGAGCGTGCCCTGGTTCCACAGGACGCGGGCGAGGATCCTGATCACCACACCGTGCACCCGTGCGAGTGGTCCCATCCGGTTCGGCGCCTCTCCGTCCCTGAGATCGGCCTCGCACCACGCGATGCCCTCGGCGGTGATCCGGTGGACCAGCCGCCTGCCCTCGGCCGTGGTCTCCAGGAGACCGGCCTTGTTGAGTGCCTCCCGGTCGTCCCGGCCGAGCTCGATCTTGAACTCCCTGGTCAGCTCCACGTTCGGAACCGGCCGGCCCTCCACCATGAGCTGCAGCAGCGCCGCCCTCGCGGTGGGTGCGTACTTCTCCGGCATCACGCCGCCTTTCAGTCGGTGAACGCGTTGACTCGTCGCTCGATCCGGGCGAGCAGACCGCTCACCTCGGCCCGCAACCGTTCAGGAACCACCACGACGATTCCTTTGCGATGCGATTTGCTCAGCGGCAGCAGATCCGCCGTCAGGTCCCGCAACATGTCCATGTCGCCTTCGTCGAGGGCGGCGGCCATCCCCTGCACGGTCTCCGTGACCAGCGCGAGCCTCCCGAGGGATGGCAGCTGCTCCGGTACCGCCCGCAACGCCGCCTCCACGGCCTGGAGCACCTCCTGGTCCGGCTCGGTCTCCGTCGCCGGCACCGCCTTGATCACGTCGCGCAGCTCTCTCGCCACCCGCACGGGACGCACTCCCGGCTCGAACTCCGAGTGCTGGAAGTTCTGCAGGAACCCCGGCAGCAGCTCCGGCACTGTGCCGTGCGTGAGCAGGCAGAACAACCGCCGCTCCGCCCCGTCGGGCCCGAGCGCCCTGCGCGCGAACCGTTCCGCCTCGGTCAGCTGCCACCGGCTCAACCGGCCGTCGACCAGCAGGCAGAGGTGCTGGGCGGGATCACTCGTCTGGTCGAGGATCCCCGGATCACCCGACAGCGAGTGCTCCGCGCGCACCCCCAGCAGGCTCAGCTCGGTGATCAGCTCCGTCGCCGTCCGCCACAACGCCCGCGGACTGGACACCAGCAGGTCCAGGTCGAACTCCCGGCGCCGCGACCGTGCCGCGGCCACGTAGGCGTCGCGGTTGTCCGCGAGCAGATCCGTCCGGTCGAACTCCTGGGCGATCACCGCGGCGACCGTCTCCAGCGCGAACGAGATCTGGTCCGACGACGGCGGCTGCTCCGCCACCACGGGCAACAGCTCGCCGAAGCTCCAGTACGAGATGTAGGGCACCGTCAGATGCCGCATCATCTGCTCCGGCGTCACACCCTTGATCAACCAGTTGCCGAACAGCGGCGTGACGACCTCGGCGCACTTCTTCTGCCAGCCCTCCGCCCGTTCGTACTCGACCCGGTTGTCCAGCCTGGACAACACCGGCAGCACCTGGTGCCGCGGCCGGTCGTAGGGCAACCGGTCCCGCGCCTTGTCGGCGAGCCCGACGATGTCGACCACCTCGTTGAGGTTCTGGTCGTTGGCCGTGAACACCACGACGAGCCGGTCGGGCAGCTGCGCCGTGCAGATGCCGGCGATGTCCGACACCCCGGTCCGGCTGTCGATCAGCACGAAGTCGTACTTGGCGGTCCACTCCTCCCGGTAGGCCTCCAGGTGTGCCGCAAACCCCCGCCGGTAGAGGTCCTCCCAGTCGATGGCCTGCATCCGCCGCGAGTAGGAGCCGTCCAGCCTGCGTTCCCCGGTCCGCCCGGCCGCGATCAGGTCGAGCACCCCATCCACCGCGACCCGCACCTCGTGCGGACCGGGCGTCCTCACCCCGGCCAGGAACTCGTGTGCGATGTCCACCACACCGCTGCGCGGTTTCTCCGGCAGGTAGGGGTCGAAGTAGAGGTGCAGCCCCGGCGCTTCCAGATCCCAGTCGACGGCGAGCACGCGATATCCCCACCGCGCGAGCAGAACCGCCGTGTTGGCCATGGTGAAGCTGCGCCCGACGCCGCCTTTGTAGGAGTAGAACGTGATCACAGTTCCGGTCATCACTCGAACCTCGGTAACGGCGGAGGAGGGATGAGCACCGGTTCGGGCCGCTCGACGATCGGCCAGTCCGGACTCCACGGCGGCACCTGCTGAGCCAGCTCCACGAGATCGCGGGCCAGTTCCCTGACTCGGCGGCAGAAATGGATGTACTCGACCGCGTCCTGATAAACAGGCTCGGTGTACGAGTAGTCCTTGAAGTCCTGCCAAGAGCGCATGCGTTCTTTGACCGCGAACTTGTGCGAGTCCGAATAGAGAATCGGGTAGACCAGCCCCTGCGGGAAGTCGGCGGTGGCCAGCCCCAGCACGGCCTCCCGCGCCCGCATGCTCTCCAGCTCCGCCATGCACCAGCCGGACTCGAAGTAGTGCGGCGTCATCAGCTGAATCATGATCTTGCTGCGGTGCAACGAGTTGACCAGGTGGTGCGACCAGTCGACCGCCCGCGGCATCACCCTGTCCATGTAGACCTTGGGCGCCGGCGCACACTCGTCAGCGAGGTACTCGACGAGCTTGTGGTAGAAGTGGTTGATCAGCCATTTCTGCACGCTACCTGTACGGCTGTAACTGATGAAGAAATCATATTCGTAGCCGGCCACAGCGCATCACAGTAGATGCCGCCAACCGTCGAAAAAAGACAAAAAACCGGCCAGTTCCCGCAGTTCCGTCCACAAACTGGACATAAAACGGGCATCCTGCGAACAGCAAGAAGCCCCCGGTCCTGGTGGACCGGGGGCTTCTCACTCAAGTGGACGATACTGGGATTGAACCAGTGACCCCTACCGTGTCAAGGTAGTGCTCTCCCGCTGAGCTAATCGTCCGAGCGGATGACGAGACTCGAACTCGCGACCCTCACCTTGGCAAGGTGATGCGCTACCAACTGCGCTACATCCGCGTGCCCCTCAGGATTCCCTTGTGGGGTTTCCCTCGGCGCGAGAGGAACTTTATCCGACGGCCCCGGCAACTTCCAAATCGGCTGATCTTGGGCCCGCCGGGCGCCGTTCACGAGGCCGGAAACAGCAGCGGGCCAGGTGCGCTGTGCACCTGACCCGCCGTCGATCGCGTGGACGATACTGGGATTGAACCAGTGACCCCTACCGTGTCAAGGTAGTGCTCTCCCGCTGAGCTAATCGTCCGAGGCGGAGACGGGAATCGAACCCGTGTACAGGGCTTTGCAGGCCCTTGCCTAAGCCACTCGGCCACTCCGCCAGGAGCATGAGTCCTCAATGGAACCACTGTGGACCCACAGAGCGGATGACGAGACTCGAACTCGCGACCCTCACCTTGGCAAGGTGATGCGCTACCAACTGCGCTACATCCGCGTACATCACTGACTTCGTGATGTTGAAACAACCTTACAACGGGCGTTCAACCGAGTTTCACCGGGGGTACCCGAACCGCCTTCACGGGCCCCCTACCTCGGGTTTTCAGCTCAGGTCGTTCGAGATCAGGTGCGTGAGCGCCTCATCGACGTTGACCCACAGGTGCTCGTTGCCGGGCACGACGACGTCGTAGGTCCGGTCGAGGAAGTCTGCGAGCTCCTGGGCGGACGCCTCGAACATGGCGTGCCCGGCTCTGGTGGCTGACTCGCCCGGCCCAACCGTTGCGCCACGCGACGGCCGGCCGACCGATTTCGACCTCGTGCACAGGCTCGCACAAGGCGACCGGTCGGCGTTCGCCGCGCTGTACGACAGGTACGGCACTCCGGCGTACTCGCTGGCCAGGCGCATCTGCGTGGACCCGGAACTGGCCGAGGACGTCGTCCAGGAAGCCTTCCTCGCACTGTGGCGGCACCCCGCCAGGTTCGACCCCGCCCGAGGCGGTTTCGGCACCTGGTTGATGACCTTGGTGCACCACCGCGCCGTCGACGCCATCCGTAAGGAGAACACCCAGCGTCGCCGAACTGTTCCCCTCACCGACGACACGACCCCTCCTCCGGCGGAGGGTTCTGATCACGAAGCGTTGGTGAGCGTGGTCGGCGCCGAGGTCCGAGCGGCACTTCGAACACTGCCGGAAGAGCAACGCCAAGTCATCGCCCTCGCCTACCTCGGCGGCTACACGCAATGCGAGGTGGCCAAACTGACGGGCGTGCCACTCGGGACTGTGAAATCGCGCACGTTCGCCGCGATAAGACGCCTAAGAGGCACATTGGGGAACTTGTGGGCAGGCGAAACGGGCGAGACGACAGGGGTGAACCGGTGAACGGCCAGCAGTGCGCTCACGAGGAGCTCGCCGTCGGCTGGGCGATGCACTCCCTGGAACCGGACGAAGAGGCATTGGCGCGCGACCACGTGCCGACCTGCCCGACGTGCCAAAGCACCGTGCAGGCCACCCAGGAGGTCCTCGCGGGCATCGGCGGCGCCGTCCGCCAGGAACAACCCCCACCCCACCTGCGCGCGAGGCTCCTGGAGCAGATCGAACACACCCCCCGTGAAATCGCGCACCGTTCGCCGCGATAAGACGCCTAAGAGGCACATTGGGGAACTTGTGGGCAGGCGAAACGGGCGAGACGACAGGGGTGAACGGTGAACGGCCAGCAGTGCGCTCACGAGGAGCTCGCCGTCGGCTGGGCGATGCACTCCCTGGAACCGGACGAAGAGCATTGGCGCGCGACCACGTGCCGACCTGCCCGACGTGCCAAAGCACCGTGCAGGCCACCCAGGAGGTCCTCGCGGGCATCGGCGGCGCCGTCCGCCAGGAACAACCCCCACCCCACCTGCGCGCGAGGCGGAGCAGAAACACCCCCCAGGAGCCACCGCCACCGCACCCCGCCCCCGCACGCGGCCCGACACGCTGCGCCCCAGCACCGCCGCCGCACCGGCCGCCTCCTGCTCGCCGCCGCGGCAGCAGTGGCCGTCCTCGCAGCAGGCGGCTACCTCGGCGTGCGCGTGAACCAGCTCTCCGGCGAGGTCGCCGCCTCCCAGGCCCGCACCGACGACCTGACCAGGGCCCTCACCCTCGCCGCCGACCCGGCCACCAACCGCGCCCTCCTGCGCAGCACCGGCTCCGGCCAAGACACGGCCGTGGTCCTCTCCGGCCCCACCGCCGCAGCCGTGATGCCGATGAACCTCAAACCGAACGACTCGGGCCACATTTACGTAGTTTGGGGTGCGAGCACCGACACGCCGGTACCGTTGGCGCTGTTCGACGTGAGCGCCGGCTCGACCGACCCCGAGCTGCTCACGTGGTCCGCAGACGCACACAAGCACACGACCTTCGCGGTATCCCTCGAACCAGGCCGCCAGGCCCCTCCGAGACCATCGGACGTCCTGGCATCAGGCCAGGTTGCGCCCGCCTGAGTCCCAACAGGATGATCGACACATGACGAAGCCCGACGCAAAGCCCACCGAGGAGCACAAGGGCTGGCGCCACTGGTTCCACCGCAACCCGGCACTGAACCTCGCCTACCGCATCGGCGTCGGCGTGATCGGCGGCCTGGTCCTCATCGCGGGCATCATCATGATCCCCTACCCCGGCCCCGGCTGGCTGGTCGTCTTCGCGGGCCTCGCCATCCTCGCCACCGAGTTCGAGTGGGCAGGCCGCGTCCTGAAGTTCGCCAAGCGCTACTACGACCGCTGGGTCGAGTGGCTCAAGCGCCAACCCTCCTGGGTCCGCGGCCTCGTCATGGCCGGCGTCTGCGCCATCGTCCTGGTCACCTGCTACTTCCTCAACGTGTTCGCGCTGGTAGGCGGCTGGTTCGGCCTCGACTGGGCCTGGTTGCAGAGCCCGATTTTTGGTTCTCGTTGATGATGTTGTAAGCTATGGCTACACCGCGAGAGCGGGACAGCACGACAACAGAACACGGGCGTTTAGCTCAGCGGGAGAGCGCTTCGTTCACACCGAAGAGGTCACTGGTTCGATCCCAGTATCGCCCACAGTGTGTTTCACCAGTTCAGACGGCCTGTCGATGGATTCCATCGACAGGCCGTTTGCGTTGCGTAGGACAGAACTGCCCTGCCAACCTCAGGTCTGCGGACCTCGAATCCGCAGGTCAGCGACTTGTCACCCATCCAGCCCGTGATCTATTCGCCTCTACCGAAGAGGTCACTAGGTTCGTTCCCGCCGTCATCCCTAGACCCGAATCCTCTGACCTGCACAGATCGAGGCTCTCGGTGTCTATCGCTCTCCGCTCCCAGAAGCCTCGGTAGTAACAGTGGTAGTAAACCTGCCTCGTTGCACGTCACATCAGCCCAATCGACGAGGGCCATCGGAGCAGACCAATCACTGTCGCAATGGACCAGCACGGGACGCGATCATGCCCAACGACCGCCAGCCACGTGCCGAGGCCCGCGAGTTGCACGAACGTACCTCTCAGCACGCACAACCCACAGGCTCCACTGGATCAACGCTTCATCAACGCGGCCACGCGCTCGAAGACTTGATCGAGCCGGTCCGGCGATACCGATGGCCCCACCGCTGCAACCCGGTTCTCATCGACCTCGTACCCCCTGATCCTTCGCCGCAGCGTGGATCAGTTCCGCGAACTCGACCAAAGACACCCAGGCGTTGAGGCCGCACGCACGAGCTCGTGCGCCAACTCGCGTCTCATCCCGGCGCTCATGAGCATCACCACGGCACCATCTGAGGCCACAAACCTTTGCTCGCCCATCGAGAACCGTGGTCATGTGCGATGCATCCACTACCAGATCGCGCACGAGGTCCGCCGTCGAGATCAGGATGTGCTCGACGACCATGGAGGCGTTCGGCAGGCACACCCACTCCACCGAACTGTGCGAGATGTCCCGCTCGTGCCCCAACGGAACGCCTTCCATCACCGGCACGACGTACGAGCGGACGAGTCGGGCCAACTCTCAGATCTTCTCGGCTGTCACCGGATTTCTTCTTGTGCAGCATGGCGGAGGATCCCACCCGGCCGGCTGGGTCCCTTCAGCGCGCTCACGACCTCACTGCGGTTTCCATGTCGCGCTTCCAGCGCAAGGCACTCGCACGCCGACGTAGAGCCAGCGCACACACATTTCGGAACCTGGTCGCGCATCACGACCTGGGTCGCGACATCCACCGGAACCAACCCCAGTCGTGCTGCGGCAAGCCGCTCCACCTCGACTGACACGTGTGCGTAGGTTCCGACAGGACCAGTGAACTTGACGACGGCCACCTGCTCGCGTGCGGGCACGAACCTGCCTCGCGCACGATCTGCCGCCAACGCGATGTCGGCGACTCGATGCCCCCAACTGGTCGGCGCAACGTGCGTAACCCCAGTGCAGACCGCCACAGCAATGGACAAGGCTGATCACGACGCGGCCATCGCTGATGTCCGACCCAGCGGTGGCGGCGACCTGATCGCCACCGCGAACGGAAGCACGGTCGAGATCCCAGCCGATCCATCGGACGAAATTTCAGGGTGGCATTTAGCAAGCGGTGGCACCTAGCAAGTGACGTCGGCGCAAACTACTTCTTCGACGGTCACCACCAGCTCCTCACCGCGTGATTGCAAGTGCAAATCGTAACCTCCAGGGCTCAGCGACCACCCATCCACCAACAATCGATGGATGGCTGCGGCCACGCGTGCGGAAGCGCCGAGTTCAGGCCGAGACAGTTCCGCTCGCAGTGTGCGGCGATCTTGCGTGCACAGGAGACACGAAGTTTCTTCGACCGCTGCAACAGCAAGAGATGCTCTGGGATACGTGTTCAAGACCGATGCCATCCACAGCTGGGCTTCCTCCACTTCGAGCACGTCATCTCGGACGTGAACATGTGCGTCACTTAGCATGGACGGGTCGGTCTCACCCCACTGAGACACCAGAACGCGGTCGGGTTGAGGCCGCGAGAATTCGGCCAGTCCAGCAGGAAATCGCTCGACCAACGCGTCTGCGGATCGTCGATTGCGTGGCAGTAGCGTCGTCGAGACCAAGGTCGACTTCGGAGGACTGCCCCGCAAGGCACTCGAAGGCGGGATTGATAGCGGACGCGGGTGGCGTTTCGGTTCCGGAAGTCCCATGAGGCCATAAATCTGACCCAGTAGCACTCGCATCGACTCGCCTGGAATGACGAACATCCTGCGGCCGATCGGCTCGAACCAGCTGTTATCCTGGTCGGCGACAGCGGTCTCAATCTGCCGACGCAGGTCACCACCAACATCCACTTTTGGTGCATGGGCAACGAATTCGGACAGCTGTGAACTCAGCGCGGCCTCGGTGTCGTCGATACCGATCTCTAGAAGAGGCTTGCCGAGCGCTGCCGCGTATCTCGTGACCGATCCGTGGTCACCGATGACGACGTCCGCGGCCAGCAGAGCCGCTCTCCATCCCTCTTGAGGCGGCATCACGAGAAGGCCGCTGCCCACAGCAGGCTGCCACGCGACCAGATGCTCTTCTGGCTTCTGGTCCGTCCAGAAATTGGGATGCACTACCAGCACGACCTTGTACTGATCCACCGGTAGTTGGCTGAGAAGCCGTGCGACCAGCGTGGGATAGCGTTCGAGCAGAGAGTGCTCGCCCCAGGTCGAGCTCACCACGACCAGACGCTCTTCAGGCATGACTCCTAGCCCGCTCCGAAACTCGGCACGATGAGCGCTATTAGCCTGAAGCCTGTCGAAGGAAGCATCGCCGATCACTACAGCCTTCGACACTGCAGCTGGGACGACCTCCGCCAAGCTGCTCATCTGCTCCACATTGGCCAGCCCGATCACAGCGGGGAATACCGCGCCATGGCGGTCGGTCAGATCAGCTGCGCTAAATCCATCAGCAGGCACGCCGACGCCAGAGCTCGCAAACCTCGCCCGGTTAAACCCAACGCCGTGCGGCACGACAAACAGATTGCGATGCTTGAACGCAACGAGCCTTCTGCTGCTGTGCGCAGCGATCACTGCATCGAAGGGAGTCTCCACCGCGTCCTGCCAGGACACGAACTGCGTACCTGCGCGCTCAAGCCGATCAGTCAGATTCGCTGGCGGACGACCACTGGCATCGACCGTGGACTTCACGGTAACTCCGCGCGCGGAGGTCAGGTAAGGAAGCAACTCCAACAACCGGTCGAGAGACGAGTGGTTCCTGACGACCACCAGCAGTCGACGGTTGATCGACCTCACTTCCGCGCTCGACGAACCGCGACGTTGTTCAGCCGGCGCCTCAGCGTTGACCGACCGGTCGATGTGTTCACGCAAGGCGGTTCGAACCACTTCGCTGGGCGACACGTTCAAACGATTCGCTTCGCGTTGCAAGGCGTCTCGCAGGTCGGGATCTAGCCTGACCTGAAACGGCGTCGCAGCCTCCGCACCCAGAGGCGGTCGTCCTCGGCGAGTGCGAGGACGAATCTTGTCGAGGTCGTAGCCCTTCTCGGCTTCTTCCGCCAAACGGTCCATCAACTCGTCCGTCAGCTCAACGCCGCCTGACGTGGGCTTCTTGTCAGTCATGTCGTCGTCACCTCCCTCGGGCGAGCAGCGGAAAATACTTCGGTCGCATCTTCATCGCATGGATGACGACCTCGTCACCATCATCATCCTCGACCGTGATCACCTCGAGCAGGTTGCCCGCAGTGTCAGGACCCAGGTACAGGACACGCCATGGTGCGTCATCGTCGATCTCGCCTTCGTGCACGGCGTACTCGACGGCGTGGCGCATGTCGGCATCCGACACGCCGTGCTTTCTCGCCGATGACCGTATCTCCACCGCACGAGAATATCGTAGTACGAAATTCGCTTCTCGGCACCCTTCTGTGACAGGACGCGCAGGTCATAAGGAGTGACCACCGCGAAGAAGCCCCGCGAACGAGTCGAGAGAGCCTGAGGACCAGGGTCGGCGGCGGCTTCACCTCCCGCCCGGGGCAGCTGCACGCGAAGGCTCATCGCCGTACCTCTGGACTGGTCGATTCCTTGTGGCGCAGATTGACGGAGCGGTGACGTGAGCGGCCTGTGGGGCTGGGCTGGACCGACGCTGGGGACGTCACATGACTCGTCGCCGCGATCGAGTCCAACCGACCGGTCGGATCGGTCGTTGTGGGTCGTACCGCCGCATCAACGTCTCGATAGCGTGGTCGGCTTTCCGGCAGGATGGACGGGTGGCCATCCGCGACCTCGACCGTAAGCTCCTTTGGGGTCGTTCGGGCGGCAGGTGTGCGATGTGCGGCACCACGCTGATCGCGGAGCGGACACCGCTCGACCACGAGGCGATCCTCGGCGAGCAGGCGCACATCGCGGGGAAGGAACCGACCAGTGCCCGGCACGGCGAGTGCGATCCGGACGTGGTCGACCACTACGAGAACCTGATCCTCCTGTGCGGAGACGACCACACGAGGATCGACAAGCAACCGCTTCACTACACGCGCGAGCTGATCCTGCGCATCAAGCAGGACCACGAGCGGCGGGTCGAGCGCGCCCTCGAACGGCATGCGTCGACCGGACCAGGCCGGTTCGAGGCGAGCGACCTGTCCGCCGCAGTGCCGGCCAACTTGGTGGGGCACCGCCTGCGCGGCCGGGACGACCTGCTGGCCGAGTTGGCCTGCCTGGTGGGCACGACCGGCGGATCAGTGGTGCTGCGAGGAACCGGCGGGTGCGGCAAGAGCGCGCTGGCCCGCGCGACCACACAACAGGTGCGTGACCATCGCACCGTCTGGTGGGTGGACGGCTCCACGCGCGCGACTCTGGTGGCGGGCTTGTTCGAGGTTGCTGTGCAGGCGGGTGCGAACCGCGCCGAGGCCCGCGAGGTGTGGAGCCGTGGCGAGTCCGCGCAGGACCTCCTGTGGCATACCCTGGGCTCCCGGCTTACGCCATGGCTGCTGGTGGTCGACAACGCGGACGATCCGTCCCTGCTCGAAGGATGGCTCCGCGAGCCGCCGGGCGGGAACACACTGCTGGTGACCACTCGCGACCACCGGCCGCCGCGCTGGTCCCCGAACGCTGTCCTACACCAGCTCCTCCCAATCACCTCGGCTGACGGCGCCGCCGTCCTCACCGACCTCGCCCCCGAGGCAGGCAGCGCGTCCGACGCCGAGGTCCTGGCCGACCGGCTCGGTGGCCTTCCGCTGGCGCTCATGCTCGTTGGCCGCTACCTGGCGCGCACGAGCACCGGGCCGGCGCTGCCGGAATCGCGGCACGCCAGGACTTTCGCCGGCTACACCGCCGCGCTTGACGCGGAGTTCGCCGTCACGATCTCGGCCCTCAGCCGCCGAGTGCCGAGCGATGAGGTGCTGGCCCGCACCTGGGAGAAGTCGCTGGACCTGCTGGACTCCCAGGGCGTGACCGCAGCCCGGCCGGTGTTCCGTCTGCTGTCGTTCTTCGCGTCAGCGCCTGTTCCCACCGCAGTCCTCAAGCCGAGCGTCCTGAGGATCGCTCCCTCGCTCTTCGGCGAACTCGACTCCGACGACCTCGAAGACGCGGTCGACGGCCTGCTTTCGTGCGGACTCCTCGACCACCAGCACACGGCGATGCCATCACCACGAACGGACACGCTCAGCCTGCACCCGCTCCTGGCACAGATCAGCAAAATCCAACCGGACGTCACAACCAGCATCCGGATCTACCGAAGCCTTCGCCTTTCGCTCCTGTGCAGGACTGCGGACGAACACGACCCACGAGACCACGCAAACCGGGCGATCTGGCAACTGCTCCTGCCCCACTGCACGTTCACCCCGGACGACACCGCGCACACTGCGGGTGACGGCGACCTCGTCCAGGCACGCCTGGCCTACTACGCGGCCGAGTACACCAGAACCGCCGGACTCTGGACGGCCGCCGAGGAGTTTTACGACCTCTCACTCGGCTTCCTGCTGAAGCAGCTGCCGGACACACATGAGGACGTGCTCATCACGCGCCACAACCGCGCACTGCTCAAGCTGGACCGCGGGCACTACGGCGAGGCTGAGTCGCAATTCCGACGCATCACCGACGAAGCCGTCGTAACACTGGGCGAAGACCATCCCCGTGTCCTCGCACACAAGCACGAACTGGCCCGCCTGCTCCGGGCACGGGGAGATCTCGAAGGCGCACGAAAGGAGTTCGCGAGCATCGTACCGATGATGACCACGGTGCTCGGATCCGAACACGAGCACACGCTGGCGGCTCGCCACGAACAGGCGCGCACCCGGTTCGACCTCGGCGATCTCGACTTCGCGGAACGTGAGTTCACCGAGGTGCTGGAAGCGGTGAGCAGAACCGCCGGACCACAGTCGCCTATCGCGCTCACATCCCGGCACGAACTCGCGGGCCTGGCGCTGCGCCGAGGTCATCGCGAGCGGGCGCGTGCCCTGTTCGAAGACCTGCTCGCGATCGAGACCGAACTCCAGGGACCCGATCACCCCAGCACCCTGGTCACCAGGGCCGAACTGGCAGGTCTGGCGCTAGAGCACGGCGACGCCGTGGCCGCGGCGGCCGAACTCAGGGCCGTCGTGTCCGCGTGGCACCAGATCGACGAGAACCACCACGACGCGCTCATAGCACGAAGCCTGCTGGTCCACGTGCTCATGGCGGAGGGCGATCTCGCGGCCGCGTTGGCCGAGCGACGTGCGATCGCGGTAGCACGAGGCGCACCCCCACGATCCGAGGCGGACGACCTGCACGAGCTCGCGGACACCCTGTTCGCTGCGGGCCACTACCCCGAAGCGGAGGCCGAGCTGCGTGCGGCCGCTGCCGCACAAGAGCGGATGTTCGGCGCCAGGCACCCGGACGCCCTGGTCACCCAGGCCAAGGCCGCGACCTGCCTGGTGCTGCAGGGCGACGTGACCAGGGCGCTGACCGAGTTGACTGATCTGCTACCGCACCTGGAGAACGTGCACGGGCCCGGCTCCGAGTACGCGCTGATGGCCAGGCTGAACCTCGCGCACGTCCATCAGCTGCTGGGCAACTCGGCTGCAGCGATGTTCGAACTTCGCCTCGTCCTACGCCTCAGCAAGCACGGGTCCGACAAGTCGACGGAGATCGCCGCTCTCGCGCGGGCGATGCTGCGGACCTGGAAGAGCGAGACCGCCGGGGAGTGACCCGTCACCACGGCTGTTGCTCCACATAGGACACTAGACGTACGAAATGCTCGTCGCCGACGCCCTGGTACCTGTGGGGTGTCAAAACTAAGCACCAGGCCAAAACTCCTGTCCGAAACCTTCGGGTAGCCAGGGGCTGGTCCAGGGCGCGGCGGTGGTGAGGTTCTACTCGGTGGTTCGGCCACGGAAGTAGGTGTGGCCTGGCGGATGCGGGCGGCCATCGTGGCGGGTGCGGTGTTGGCGATGTGGTGTTTGAGGCCGGCCCAGACGCGTTCGACCGGGTTGTCCTGTGGGCTGTATTTCGCGCCCTCGATCACCTGCAGGCGGGGATGCTGGGCCAGCCAGCGGCGGGTGATTGCACTGTGGTGGGTGCTGCCGTTGTCGCAGATGACCGCGATCACGGGTGCGTCGGGGTAGGAGTCGAGCAGCGTCTGCAGGAAGTAGCAGAACACCACGGAGACGTTCTTGACGGAGACGTGGTGGTGCCAGGCGCCGGTGGCGAGGTTGATCGCGCCGTGCACGGTGCGGCGGATGTTGCTGCCGGGAGTGAGGATGCGGTAGCGCAGGCCGGTGGGCATCCAGCAGGACCGGACCCGTGGCAGCAGGTCGAGATGGGTCTTGTCCTCGGCCAGCACCACGGATCCGGCCGGGAGCGCGGCGATGCGGGCGGCGATGGTGGCGCAGGTGGTGTCGTGGTCGGGGTCGCCCTTGGCGATCAGCCGGGGACGGCGCCAGCTGGCCTGTTCCCGTAGCCGCCGGTAGAAGGTGCGCAGGCTCATCTCGGGGCGTCGGGCGGCCCGCCAGAGTCGTGCGGTGGTCCAGGCTTTCGGGGTCTGCAACAGGGTGTGGATGCGTTGCCCGAGCCTGGGGCTGCCCAGCCGGGGGCGTCCGCTGCGGGGCCGGTCGGGCAGCCCGGCGAGGCCCTCGCGGGTGTGGCGGGCGATCCAGCGGCGCACCGTGACCGGCTCGTGGTGCAGGAGCTCGGCGATCTCGGGCGCGCTCATGCCGGACGCGGACAGCAGGATGATGACGATGCGGGCTGCTACTCGCCATGGCCCGTGCAGTGCTGCGACCAGCTCGATGTGCTGGCCAGGGGTCACATTGGCGTAGACATGCGCGGGGCGCATACTGGTGAAGGCCTCGTCGGGTCGATTCTGTGTGGTAACCGAATCCAACCCGACGAGGCTCTTCACGTTCGCGGCAAGGTCAACTCACGCGAGTTACAGACACAACTTCTGTCCAGATGCTTAGGCTTGGCGGTATGACCTGCGCGTCAGGCGGCCGCAGGTTCGTGCTCGTTGATCAAGCCGTCAAGCACTCGTCGCCGATGTACGGACCTACAAGCTGGGTCTCCGGCTGGGTGATCGGGGCGAGGTGGAGAGTGATGTCGCGCTCGGTGTGGTCGCCGGTGGTTGTAGTGGAGGACGTAGCGATTCAGCACTGACTCCAGGTGCCGCTCGTTGATGATCGGCAGCCGATCCGTGAGCTCGCGTCTGACGGTGCCGACAAACCGTTCCGCATAGCAGTTGGCCCGCGGACAGTGCGGTGGGATCTTCACAACGGCGATGTTGGCGCCCGAGAGAACGGAATCGAACGACGTCGTGAACTGGCTGGCCCTGTCACGAACCAGAAACAGAACAAAGCTCGGCTATTCGAGCTCGTCATCGATCGGCTCGGCGGACAAGCAGTACTCTTCCGCCTTCTTTGCGAGGTGTACGGGAAAGGGTTGGGCCAGCGGGTCGTACTCGTTGTGGAAGCGCTGTTGATGGGCAACCGATGCCCACTCCGCTGGACTGTCCGGTGAGTCCTCATCTGCCGAGGCAACGCACAGCGAAGTGATCTCGACGTACTGCGGGTTCCAGGCCGAGACGGTCGCGCCGTAGTGCGAGAGCACATCGTCGCCGAGCTTTCGGAGTCCCCTCGGGGTCTTCGGGAAGCTTCGGGGTAGGTCGGCGGTACTCGCGAAGACTCGGTTGTCGCTTTGCCCGTCTCCTGGGCACCACAGTCCGCTGGCGAAACCTGCGGGCTTTCCCTCGGGCGTGGGCGCGTACCACTGCGGCACCTCTTCGCGGCTGTTCCTATCACGCAACAGAACCACTCGAAGTTCTTCGCCGTACGCACCGACTCGCTGATCGTGGATGCCGGTGAAACCCAAGTGGTCCTTTACAAGCGAGCCGTTGAGTAGCGACGGCCAGGACTCGCGGAGGTTTCCGCTGTTGACCAACAGCAACGTGGGCCGATCCCGGCACTGGTACAGGATCGACCTGATCCGCCGCTCCACGTCGAGCCGATCATCCGCCGCGTTCCGCCCGCCCTTGATTCGGAACGGCGCCCCCGCAGTCGACGAGGTCAACAGGAAACGCCGGTAGGGAACCCAGTCCTTGACCCTGTCGTCCCAAGCGGTGACCTGCTGAACCTCTTCACCAGGTCGGACGCGGACCGCCACAAGCAGTCTGCCCTGCGCGGCTCGGACGACCCACAGGCCAACGTACTGGAGGCCTGTCGGCAGTGGCGATCTCGTGCGTGGCTCGGCGGAGGTGAAGGCACCGAGCTGCCGGCAAGCGTCGAGGCATGCCGACCTCAGTCGCTGATCGACGTCGTCATCCGAACCGGGCAAAGGACGGATGAACTGAGTGAGGCGCCCGCTGTCGGCGAAACCGAGCCGTAGCGCGGACTTCGGATCGGAGTCCGGCTCGGTGAAGCGATCACCGCCGGGTAGTTCGACCAAGGCGATGGCAGGGGCGTCGAGCCTGGGGAAGGCGGCTCCCGCTGCCAGCCGTCGAGCCCGGTGAGCTTCCCGCACGGCTGCGGGACGATGCGGCGTCCCGGACTTCGGGACATCGACTTTGCGGGCGAGATCACCGAGTGACGACACGGCGAGCCGCACTTCCAGGCCGTCGAAGGTCCACCGCTGTCGCACCTCGGAGGTGACCTGCTCCTCGGGGCAGCCGAGCCGGCGAGCGAACTCGCGCAGGATCCGGTCCGCCGACTCGGGAAAGATCGTCACGACGTCCAGGTGCAGCGGTTCGCCGGCCAACGCGGCCCGCAACCCACGCCGCCGATCCGCCTCGATCTGCCAGTCGAGCCTCTCCCGCTGTTCGGGCTTGGTCTTGGGTGCCGCAGGCAGCAGCACAGGCTTGTTCCTCACCCGAGGAACCCTGACCAGATCCGGTACTCGCCGCAGCAGCGGCTTCACCCCTTCGGCAACCCACTGGTCGAGTTCAGCGCGCTCGTCGGGCATCAGTCCCGTACCTACGGCGTGGGTCGTCTCCAAAGCGGTGCTGTGCACCAAGCCCACCGCCTTCTTCTCCCTGCCCATCAACCATGTTTCCGGGGAGGAGACCACCTCCTCGGCCTTCGGATAGCTGCCGATGATGTCGAGGTCTCCGAGCAGACCGATGGGGCTGTTGCGGCCCCAGACGACCCGCCCCTGCCTCGCGTCGTAGCGGATGCTGTTGACCGACAACCGGGTCCGAGCCGCAGTCGCTCCGTCTCCCCAGAGCGACGGTGTGTCCACCAGCGCGGTCGCGGATCGTCGGTGCGGCAGGAACAACCGGTCTCCCGCGACCCACCGCCGGATCCCGGTCGACACGTGCACCCGCAGACTGGCGGCGAACGGAACGGTGTGACAGGTGACCCTGACGACCACCGAGTAGAAGTGTCCGCCCCCGTCGAACGGCGTAGATCTCGGGGGCCACGACACGAGTTCGGTTCCCTGGTCGCGGTTGACTACGCGGAAACGGGTTTCCCGGTCCGACTCCCGAGCGCGAAACGACCGCTGCGCCAAGCGCGTCGCGACCAGCTCAGGCAGCAGCGAGTACAGCCTCCTGGGTGGTAGCGCGGTTCCTGCCGCAGACAGGTCGACCGATGTGAGGTCCACCTCCACCGGCAGCCACTCGACCGCGGTACTGCTGATCAAGTCGAGCACGCGGTCCAGCGCGCCTTGGTGTTCGGGCTCGGGTCGCAGTGACATCACCCAGGTCAGGAAGGCCGCCCGCACAACCTCGGCGGGCACCTCGCCGTCGGTGTAGATCCAGGGAACCGACGGATCGGCGGCCGCACCGCGGCCGGTCGCCAGGACTCCGGGGGCCACGGCGCGCAGCACCTGGTTCAGGTGCCTGACCGGCAGACCGGCCATGGCCTCCCGGCTTCGCCAGCCGAGGGCGTACAGGTCCGTCAGCTCGATCCGCCACTGCTCGGCGAACTTCGCGACGTGAAGTTGTTCGACCCACGGGCCACGTGAGGGATCGGGCTCGAACGCGCAGGTCCTGATCTGGTTGTACATGCTTCCTCCTAGTCGGTGAGGGAACCCAGGCACGCACCCAGCGCGGACCACAGCGGCTGGTAGAGGGCTTTCACGATGAAGCGCTCGTCGGCGCTGTGGGTGCTGCCCGGACGGAGGTACTGGTCGAGCACGTGGTGGATGTTGACCAAAAGACTCGTCTCACGTGTCTCTTCCGCGGTCCGCCTCTCGGCGTGCATCGGGACGAACGCCGCGTCGACGAACACGACCTTGGCGGGCACCCCACCACGCACCAGGCGTCCGATGACCTGCCAGATGAGGACGAGCAGGTCCCAGGTCACCGGGTCCAGCCGAGTACCGAGGCGGCTCCAGGCCACGGGCCGGCCAAGCGCTGCGTACCATTCCTTCCGGCCCAGCGCGCGGACCTCGGCCGCGCCCTCGGCGAGACTGGTCGCGCCGCGCAGCACCTTCGCAAAGCCGGTCGGCTCTGCAACGAACCGCAGGATCCAGTCGTTGACGGTGTGCACGGCGAGTCTGAGGTCGTCAGGGCGTGGATTCGGCCGGGCGAGGAAGTAGACCGTGCCGATGGCCGCTACCTGGTCCTCGTTCAGAATGTTGTGCCCACGCTCGACGGCGAGCAGTGGTGCCACGAGGATCTGGGCCGATGTCGCGAAGAGGGTGTCGACGTCGCCTCGGCGCAGGATGGGCGCGCGGCTGTCGTCGCCCGCGGGGTCATCGGTCGTCTCGTAGTCGTCCGAGACGAGGCGGACCACCTGTCCCCGCCAGCGAAGGCTCAGGGTGTGCAGGGTGTCCGCGACGAGCGCGGCCTCCTCGTAGGAACCGACCAGGAGCAGAATCCGCCGCCGCTTCTCGGGCAGCGAGAGGAGCTCGCGCTGGAGTCTGCTACCGCCGTGGTCATCCTCCCCGAGCTTCACCGCCATCCGGCGGAGGACCTCGGGGCGTTGCAGCACACCTGCTCCCGACACCCTCAGCGGCACACCGTTGTTGCCCTTCAGCAGTTCCACGCGCATCTGGGTGCCACGCGTGACCGCCCTCACCTTCGCCGCCGGCGGTTTGATGATCATCCCCACCGGTACCTGGATGTGGTATCGACTGGAGGTAGCAGCCCAGCTGCTACCGGACATCAACAGCAGGTTGGTCGGCGGATGCCCGTCGGCCTCCGGGATTTCCGGTATGCGTAGGAGCAGTTCACGCCCAACCCCGCTGCACCGGAAGTACCGCAGCTCGCCGCTCTGCACGCCCTCCTCGGCGCGACCGCGGGGGATGAACTGGAAGCCGAGCAGATTGCCCATCGGCGACTCCGGGACCATCGGACCGTAGTCGCGCGGCCGTTGGTACATCTCGTTGAAATCGAGTTTGAGCACCGACTCCACTCGTGGCCACATCGTGTTCATCAGCGCCAACTTGGGTTCCAGCGCGCACAGCAGCAACGTGAACTCGAACCGCTCCGCCATGAGTTCCATCCAGGTTTCGGCGTCCAGCGGTTGCTTGGACCGCTTCTGCTTCCCCTTTGGCGAAGGCTGCTGGCCACGTGCCGCGTCCAATCTCCGCCGACGTTCCACCTCGGGAGAGAGGTCGAAGATCCGCGCCACCTCGTCTCTCAGCTTCTCGCGGGTGTAGTCCTCGTCCTGGGTGTGCAGCAGCTCGGCGATCAGCGCGATCAGCCGCGGCACCTCGGCGCGCCGCCGGTCGCCGAACGGGTTGTCCCGCAGTTGGTCGAGCAACCGGGTGAGGCGGTCGACCGGGTTGCCCTCGGCCCTGGCCATCGCGGGGTACCGCTCCTCGATCAACCGGAGCTGCAGGGTCCAGGAACTGAAGTAGCCGACCCGCACCCATTCCCTCAACTCCTCGTTGCCCACGAGCATCGCGTAGAGGCGATCGGTGGCGCTGGTGATCGTGTTGACGGCGGCCGTCCACTTCTCGACGTCCGAGTTGGACAGCTGTGTGCGCCAGCCTTCCTGGAGCTGGTTGGTCTTGTGCTTCATCAGGTCGTCCCAGAGCGACCGGCTGTCCCCGACGCCGATCAGCGGCGCGGCCGGAGCGAAGAGCTCGTCCAAGTTGATCTGCACCCGGTCCGCTTCGTCCACGATGACCAGGTCGCTGCGCCTGCACGCCAGTTCCAGGTAGCGCACTCGTTCGCCGTTCTGGGCCCACGGAACCCGAGCATCGACGAGCCCTGCCGGTGTGGCCACCCACGCGGCGGCCTCCACGAGCTCGTGGGAACTCCGATGGCGAGGACACCTCGACCAGAACGGGCACACGCGCTTGCCTCGCACCCAGGCGGGGTGCGAAGCGTCCTCGTCGGTCTTCCTCTTCGCCTCGAGCCGGGTGCAGGGAGCCTGGTTGAACGCCAGTGGTTCTTCGTCGTCGTCCAGCAAGGCGTTGAGGGCACAGGACGTGCTCAGGTAGTCGAATCCTTGATCGTCGTGCGCCAGCAGGTTCTGCTTCCCCCGCCCGGTGGACCTGCGGTGCAGCCGCCGTGCGTGGCGGTCCTTCCCTGTCGCGCCCAGAACGGGAGCCGCCGAGCCGTCTGTGTGGAGCTTGTACAACCTGACGAGCTTCAGCACCTCGGCGACGTCGCCGACCACCACTGTGACACGCAGGCCCAGGTTGACCAGGTGGACAGTCAGGACGTCGCGGAGCGTGCTCTTCCCCGCACCGACTATGCCTAGCAGGTGCTGGAGCCGGTCGATCGTGAACTTCTCGTTCGGTCGTCTCTTGCGAAAGCTCTTCCCCGAGGGCAGGAACAACTCCACCTCGCTGAGGCGTTCCACCCACCTGCCGTGATGGGACTCGTCGGCGATCCAGATGTCTTCGTGGTCGTCCATCGCCTCGGCGGTGGCTTCGAGCTCCTCCCAAAGGATCTCGATCGGCTTCCCTCCGTTGACCTGTTTGCGGTGCAGGTCATGCCCATCGGGTCGGTCGAATGCCGACACGTCCGGCAGGACCACTCTGCGATTACTTCTGCCGACTGGAAAGCGGTGCACACCCGCAGAGGCGAAAGTGGGCGGTTCGCCCTCGAACGGCGGCGCGTCGCCGAGCAGCGCGTCGTAGCGGCCCCAGCGGTCGTCGCCGATCCCCGTCGTGGGCAGCACTGTCGCGGCGCAATCGTTGGAGGGGATGCCGAACGCGCGTACGCTCGAGCGCAGGTTCCGGTAGTGCTGCATGGCTTCGAGCCAGGAGCTCCGCCTGGACAACGTCCACAGGGTGAACCTCCCCGATCGCACCGCCTCCGCCGCCCCAGGGACCGCGGTGAGGCCGCGCGTCGCGGCGTAGGGGTAACCGCTGAACAGGGTCCAGGCGCTGACCGCCGGCTCGGTGGGTGCGATCTTCGAAAGCAGGTACAACCCGAGTTCGACTTCGCACAGACGCTCGGCGTCCTTGCGACGGAGCCCTCCCTTCTTCCGCAGTTCATCGATCAAGGGCGCGAGGATGCGCTTACCGCTTCGCATTAGCCTTCTCCTCCTCGGTCGCCCAGAGGACGAGTTCTTCGTCCGAGAGCAGGCTGATGTCCGTGTCGTCGGGCAAGGAGCTCTCGAAAGTCCGGCGGAACCGGTGGTCGAGGGCGGTCTCCGGAAGCACCGCGACGGTGACCAGATCCCTGACCACCTGCCAGGCCAAGTGGGTGGCGCAGGTGCGGTCGTAGAAGCGGATCACAACGTCGGTCCCACCGAGACGGCTCGTGTAGGTGCCGGTGCTGCGCCGCAACAGAGGCGTGCCCGCGTCCCGCAGCCGTTCGACGCAACTCCGTTCCACCAGACTGGGAAGTGCGAGGAACAACCGCAGTGCCCGGTGGAGCAGCAGGACATCCCCTGCTCCCAGGATGTCTGTCACCGGCTTGTCACGAGGGCAGACTTCGGCTTCACACCAGACGGTGCCGTGCTCGGGGAGTTCAGCGGAGAGGGCAGGGAGCCGACAGGTGGGGCACAGAGCGATCTCACCGGCCGAGGTCAACCGGGCCGGCACGGGCTCGTAGAGGTGGCGGACGGCCTTGACCGCCGTCATCGACCTCGGATCGAGGTTCATGAGGTCGAGGTGCCCGGTGTTGCTCATCACCACGTTGCGTTCCAGGAACGCCCGTGCGCGGGCGACATCAGCGGCATCGAGCTCCGCGACGGCCGCGGCGAACAGGCGGTCGGCGAACTCGGCCTGACCGGTGATCTCCAAGCACGCTCGTGTGGGTACCTGTGCCACCCCATGAACGAGCCGTTGCGTGGGCTCGGTGATTCCGCCGATGCCCATCGCCGCCCACTGTGCGAGAGTTCGCCCGGTGCACAAGAAGACGAGATCCGGGACACCCGCCGGCGGGGTGTGGTTCTTCCGCAGTGCCCACAACACCAGTTGGTCGAGGGCGCTCTGCATCTCGTGCGGGTAGGGCGGAGGCGTCGCGCCGCCACGATCGCTGTGCGCGGACAACGCGACCACACCACGGGCGATCTGCGTGAGAAGGCCGACAGCGTCGGCCGTGGACCTAGTCATCGTCGGTGCTTCCTCCCTCAGCCGCGGTGCACCACCGCGAAACCTCGCAGGAGCGGCAGTGGCCACCGGGTTTCGGCACGAATCGGTCGTCCAGGTGCCAAGGCCGGAACTGGTCCCGCAAAGAGGACTCCGCCTCCTCGACGACCCGTGGGGTAGCCGGGTCGAACATGACGAGGTCCACTCCGGACGGTCGCAGGACCTCGAGTTCGACCCTGCAGCGACCTGGCCCGAGGTGGCCGTGTGCCGCGATGACCACGGCCAGCGCCAGCTGCGGGTAGTAGTCGAACCACCGGGACGGCCTCACGGTCGAAGTCGAAGTCTTGACCTCACGCCACACCCACCCGCCCCGGTCGCGGTAGAGCAGGTCCGGCTTCGCCAGCACCACGGTGTCCGCGGCGGTGTCGTGGAAGACGATGTCCGGCTCCACCCGTACATCGGCCGGCGACGACACGAGCTTGAGCGGGCACACCTCGGCGTGGTGTCGAAGCAACTCCGCGCCCAATTCTCGTTCTCCGGCAGGCAGGTCGAACTCGGCGGGGACCCAGTTGCCCGGGATCCTGGAGCCGCAGACTGCGGCTGAACCGGGGCCGTGGAGGTTCTCCAGGTACCGGTGCACGGCCCGGCCGCGCTCGGCGGAGTCTCCTCGTTCGACGGACTGGTCCAGCGGTAGTCGCTGCCTGCGGGAGAACTCCTGCGCGGGACAGCGCCGGTAGGAACGGCTGGTCGTCGGGGACCACGTCCGCCGCGGTCGGCGGTCGTCCCGCACACCGAGCACGCCCGCGTACCGCGGCAGGGCAGGGCACACCGCCGCGAACGGACAGTCCGCACAGGTCGCCCCAGGCCGGTAGTCGAGGCCGCCAGGTGCGTCCACGATGCCTGCCAGCGCGGGCTTCCCCGCCACCTCGTAGAGGTCGAGTGCGGCCTGCCTCGAACCGTCGAACAAGGTGGTCGTCGTACCGTCGAGCAGCGCGAACTGCCGGATCCGCACGCGTTCCGGGAGTGGCCGGGGCAGTGCCGAAGCGAGGACCAACGCCGCGACAGCGACTTCCGCCTCCGTCCTCGCTCGCCCGTTCGCCCGGTTGGTGAGTAGCCGGAGCTCGCGGAGGCGGTGGTCCCGCGAGGTGTAGCACCGTCCCCACACCGAGATCGCGTACCGCTTGGCACCCCGTTGGTCGGGGACGCTCCATTCCCTGAAATAGCGCCAGTTCTCCTTCACCGGCACCACCTCGGCGTCGTCGGCGAAGGCTCTCAGGTACTCGAACACCCCGTGCGCGGCCCACTGTTCGACGGATGCGTGGACCACTCGACCAGGCACCGTCGACGCGCAGGCCGTCCGCAACGCCTGGTCCGCTGGCCTTCGATGGAGCTCGATCAGGTCCATCGCCCGCATGAACGGACCGTTCGCGAAGTCTTCGAGGTGCTCCGGCTTCCAGCGGACCACTGCTTCGGCGCGCAACCCCTGCCGCGACGCCATCGCGTCACGGGCGGGGCAACGAAAGCGAGGCGGCCCGAGCATGCCTACGGAGACCTTGATGGAGGAGTAGTCGCCTGACACGCCGTCAGGCGGCTGCCACGCAGTCATGTGCACACCTTTCAAGTAGATTCGCACTGAGAGAAATTTCGGAAACGGAGCGTTCACCGTGTTCACGCCAGGTCATGTAATCGGCGAGCATTACCAGGTCCGCCGCGAATTGGGCGAAGGCACCGGCGGAGAGGTGTACGAAGTTCTGGATCGGCGCTCAAAAGCCGTCCTGGCTCTTAAGATCCAGCATCCACGATATCTGGAGTCCACCAACGACTATGTCCTCGACGGCAAGGGCGCGCTCCACGAATTCAGCCTGGGAACTTCACTCGACAAAATCAGCGGTGTCATAACTCTTCTTGATTTCGGCGAACATCTCGGGCGCACCTACTTCGTCATGGAACGCGTCGACGGATTCGACCTCGCCGAGTTCGTGGACCGGACGCAGCCCGTGTCCTCGCTTCGCTCCGCTGCGGTGCTTGTACAGTTGTGCACCGTCCTGCAACAGGTCCACGCATTCGGCTTCGTGCACCGGGACGTCAAGCTCGAGAACGCGTTGATCTCCCGGCGGGGCGTGGTCACGCTGATCGACCTCGGAAGTTCCACACCCGCCGGTGAAGTCCCAGAAACACTCGCGGGCACTTTTGGCTACCTCCCACCGGAAGCTGCCTCGCATGGAGTCGTCGAACCCAGCCTCGACATCTTTTCCGCTGGGTGCTTGCTGTTCCGAATGTTGACCATGGAGTTTCCGTTCATCAACGAGACCGGTTACGCGATGGCTCGTCGCCCGATTCCGATCGACAAGCTCGTGAACGTCGACCCTATTGTGAGACGGCTCTGCATCGCGATGCTCGAATGGGATCCGGCGGATCGCCCCGCGGCGGCCGAGGTCCGCGATGAGCTCAGCGCGGTGCTGCCGGACGACCCTTTCCCCGCTCCGCCGAGGCTGAGCCACGACCCGATGCGTTGGTGGTGGGAGCGACTCCAGCGCCAGGAGCGTGTCCCCATGTCGTCGTGAGCCTTTCGACCTGGGCGAGCCCCTTCTCGTCCGCCAGGGCCGAATAGAGCTCGCGCGCGCGGTCGAGAGCCGCCTGTCCTTCGACCACTCGGTGATCCGCGAACAGGACTTCGCCCAGGTGCACCTGGGCCGGCGCCTCGCGGTTGGCCCGGTCCAGCTTCCGGTACTCGGCGACGGCGGTGTCGAACACGGCCGCGGCACGACCGAGGTTGCCTTCCCCGGCGTGCACCCTCCCCAGGATCACCATGGCGTTGGCCCGAGCGTTGACGTCGAGATCCTTTTCGTAGATCGCCAGCGCCGCCCTCACGCGCTCGCCGGCCTCGGTGAATCGACCGAGGTCGACGAGCGCCATCGCCAGACCGGAAAGAGCATCCGCCTCGCCCAGCCGCTCGCCGAGTTCGCGGAAGACCTCCAAAGCCAACAGGTACTCGGACACCGCAGCGGCGAAGTCGTTCTCCTCGGCTCGCAGTACAGCCAGCCCGATGTGCCCGTAGGCCACCCCGTAGTGGTCCCCCGCGGCCCGGCTCAGCTGGATGGCCCTGGCCTGCGCGCCTTGAGCTTTGGGTGACCGCATCCCACGACGGGAGCCCGCCAGGAGCCTATACACGAAGGCTTCGTCCGCCGCTGTCGGTACCGCGCCCGCGCCACCGTCCTTGCGCAGCCGCTCCACCGCCTTTCCCGCGTGTTCCAGGATGCGCTCCGCCTCGTGGTAGTGATCGCGGTGCCACAGGTAGGTGGCGAAGGCGGCTGCGAGCAGCCAGGTGTGGTGGTCGTCGCCGATCTCAACGGCGTGGTCGACGGCCATGCTGATCGTCTTCTGCTCCTGCTCGAACCACCGGGTCGCCTGATCGATCGTGTCGACTCGGACGACGGGGAGGTTGGCAGAAACATCGACCGGCAGCCTACGGCCGGGTACCAGCACCTGATCGCAGGTCCACGCGTTCCGCAGCAGGTGACTCAGCAGGCGTTGGCTGGTCCGATCCCGCGCCTGGCCGTCCAGCACGTCGGTCTGCTCCAGCGCGAACGTCCGGATCAGGTCGTGGACGCGGAACCGCTCGAACTCGGGTTCCTCGACGAGATGAAGTGCGGTGAGTTCGCCGATCCTGGTCCTCGCATCGGGCTCGGCGATGGCGGAGATCGCGGCCGAGCTGATGGTCGGGCCGGGGTGGTGGGCGATGAGGCAGAGCAAGGTCTTGGCCTCGGCACTCAGGTGGTCATACGAGTACGACAGGACCGCACGCATGTCCAGGTTCTCGTCCCCCTCCAGCTTCAACGTGTCCAGGCGGGTCCGCTGCTCCCGCAAGCCATCGCGGATGCCCCGGAGTACTCCGTCGGCCTCCGGCCGGGTCTTGATCACAGCGGCGACGATCGCGAGCGCGAGGGCAAGTCCGCCGGTGAAGCAGACAATGTCCTCCACCAGCGGATTGCTGTCAGTGCGGAGATGCGCGAGGCGCATGAGGACGTCACACGCCGTTTTCTCATCGAACGGCTCGACCAGGCACTGGACAGCTCCCTCGTGCACTACGAGGCCGTCGAGGCGCATCCTGCTGGTGAGCAGGGCGGCGCAGCCGATCCCTGGCAGAAGCGGTCGAACTTGGTCGGCGTCGCGGGCGTCGTCCAAGACGACGAGCAGGTTCCTCCCTGCGGTCACCGTGCGGAAGGTGGAGATCATCCCGTCCAGCGTGCGAACGGGCGAGGACACCCCCAGTTCGACGAGGAACTGTTCGAGCACCTCCTGAGGCCGGGCAGCTTCCTTCGGACCGAACCCCCGCATCTCGGCGTGGAGGATCCCGCCGGCGAAGTGTTCGCTCCTCGAATCCGCCCACGACCTCGCGAGCTGGGACTTGCCCACCCCCGCCATGCCGTGGAGCACCACGACCGGGGCACTGCGCTCGTTCACGCCGAGCAGGCGTGCGTCCAGTTCCTGCTCGAGCGGTCCACGGCCGTGCAGGTGCACGTGCTGCCCAGGGAGTTGCTTCGGCACGACCGGTTCGAGCTGGGCAGAGCCGGGCAGAGTCAGTTCGTTCATCAGCTCCTCCAGTCGACCGCGGTCGTCACCGTGATCACGAATGCAGTCCTGGAGGAACCGCACCGCCTCGGACGACCTGCCCGAGTTGATGAGGGTCTTCACCTTGAGGGTGACCAGGCCATGCGCACCCGGCCATTGGTCCAGGGCCTTGTGGAGCTCCCTGTCGAACTCCAGGTCCTCCTCGCAGTCCTGAAGGGCGTGGAGGAAGTCGACGGTGGTGCTCAACCACTCCTCATCCAGCTGCTTCCGTTCCGCTGCCAGGTCGTAGCCGTCCCACTCAGGGCCCGTCAAGGGCGGTCCCTGCCACTCCGCCACCGCGGCTCGGAGCAGTTCCAGTCGCTCGCGCTCGACCGTGAACTTGGCCGCGGTCACGTTGCGCCTGACCCGGAGGATGTCGACGTCATCGGGGTTGAGCTGCAGCACGCACTTCCCCTTGACGTTGAGCACCTGCCTGACTTCGGGCAGGGCTTCGCGCAGTTCCCGGGTCACGTCGGGTACCGACTTCGAAGGTCCGCCCGGCCACAGGGCGTTGGAGATCCGGTCGTTCGGCGCCGCCTGGCCGGGCGAGAGCACCGCGATCACGAGCACGACCCGGTGCTGAGGCCTGATGACGACCATTGTTTCGTCCCGGTGAACGGTGAACTGCCCGAGCAAATCAATCCGCACTGCTTCTCCTACGGGTAGGACTGCCGTGCCGACAGGCCGGCGACTGGCACAAACAGATTCTGCTGCCGGCGCCCAAAGTCTCAACCCATACTTCACCCATGCTCGCCGTCGGCCCGGATGGCGGCAGGTGTGCCAAGCTCCGCTCCGAACCGGCCGGAAGACGTGGTCCAATCCCGCATCGGTCGGTGAATTCCCAGGAATCTCCAGGAGACGAACCATGACGAACACCAGGGCGACCTGCTCCAACGGCAAGCGCCTCAAGCGGTCCTGGCCCCCGCGCGGCGTGCCGAAAAGGGGTTCCCGCAGGCCAGAGGTCACTCCCGCCAACCCCGGCCGACAGACGAAGACCGTGGTGATCCGCCGATGCACGTCGCTGCGGCGCCGCCAGAGGAGGTAGACCGCTTCCCTTAACAGCGCTATGCGGCCGTTCTGGAAGCAACACACCGTCTCGTGCATCATTCACTCGATCGAGTGATACGTGGCGACACTTCGCAGAGGTCGAAGTGCGGGCGATGCCTGATCAGATCGGTTGATCGCTCTCCTCACACCGAAGGCCCGTTGGTCACACAGACAACGGGCCTTCGGCACGCCTGCAGAAGCACAACACCCTGACCTGACGACTACCCAGCGCGACAATTCCACCTGAGCGCGAACCAGTCCCAACGACCATGATCTGCCCAACTCGAAAACAGAATCATTCGAGGTCACATCGAATTTTACGCGTTGAGCCGGAAGCATCTTCTGCTCTACTGACGCCACTGCGGTGGTGCCCGTCTTCATCCGCAACTGACTAAGGCGCTCCACAACGGACGAAGTACGCGCACTCGCTACACGAACCGATGAGGGTGTCGATCGGCTCCTCAGCAGAACCGTCCGGCGACGCGGAGAGCGTGCTGCAGCAAGTCCTCGAAGAGCAACGCGTCCTCCTCACTGATGTAGCAGCGCTGTCCGAAGTGGCAGCTCCGGCGAGTTTCGGAGCGTCCCCGAGCCGCGCCGAAGAGCCTCTGGTGCGCCTGGTTCAAACCAATCTCGTGAAGGGCGGCCGAGGGCTGCTCACGCTCGAAGACGCCGCGTCGCTCATCCAGGGCACGACCCCGGAAGTCGGCGAGGGCGGCATCAGCCAGCGGTTCCTTCGGTCCTTTCAGGAGCGCACCAGCGCCACTTTCACCTTCGACGCTGCACTTCGGCTGAACCGAGCGGCAGAACTGCTGCACTTCGACTCATCAGACGACGAGTCGCTGGACGTACCTGAGTCAACCGGGCGGATGTCCGACAGCGAACTCGCAGTTCTGCTGCCCTACCTGCTGTCCGATCCGGGCTCGATCGCAAAGCGCGCGTTGTGGACACACATCGGTTCGATGATGTCCCTTGAGCGGCTCGAAGCCATGGCGACCTCACTCGAGGGCGTGAACGTCGGCCCCTTGGTCGTGGCGAACGCAGCGACCTGATCTGCCGAACGAGCCCAGCTCGTGATCGACAATGACGCCGATCAAGATGACGGCGCGCCTGTTGAAGCTGCGGCTCAGCACGATGATTCGCACACTCTGCCGACCTGGCGAGTAACGAGCCGGAAGTACATCACGGCCACGGTCGGCTGTTGGAAGGTCAACGTGGCCTCGGACGCCCGGCGTCTGCAGGGACGGATCGACGGAATTGCTGCACACTGGGACGACATCGCGCCACTGCTCGCGGAATTCGCTCTGGATGCCGCCGACCTTCGAGGCGTATCGCGACGGATCCAGGTCAGCGCAGAGCAGAGCGGCGACGTCAGCCGCAACATCGGACTGATCCGCAGCTCCCTTGAGGACACCTTTCAGGTACCCAAGCTGAAGATCCGCCGAATCGGTGACGATCAAGATGCGGGTCTCGACACTGACTTCGGTGAAATGACGGTCACGGCCATCAGAGCAGCATCAATCGAATCCCTAGTCACAGCGCTGAACCTGCTTTCCCGCCGCCGGCCCGCCGACTTTTCTCCGTTGATCGATCTCGGACAACTGGAGTGAGCGACAGCCCCAGACCTGAGAACGACCGATGACTCGTGGGTCCGCCGCCTTGGCGGCGGACCCACGACATAGCACCGAGCCTCAGTGTGAGACTGCGGCCCTTCGGAGGGTGTGCAAGCGGCGGCAGCCCGTTGCTGAACCGACGAGGCCAGCAATCGCCGCGCCAAACGCAGCAGGCGCACCGGCCAAAGCGCGATGCCTAGACCAATATGCGCGCCTGCCGCGACCAGCGCCCGCCTCAGACCGGTAGTAAATCTGGTAGCTGAAACGACCGGCTACCAGTGAGATGCCGAGACCTCCCTGAGAGGCGATCAGGTAATTCATGCAGTTCAGGACACAAATACTGAGACTGACCAGACCACATGACACCCGACAGGACCCGTTCACACCGAAGAGGTCACTGGTTCGATCCCAGTATCGCCCACAGTGTGTTTTACCTGATCAGACGGCCTGCCGATGGAATCCATCGGCAGGCCGTCTGCGTTGCGTAGGGCAGAACTGCCCTGACAACCTCAGGTCTGCGGACCTCGAATCCGCAGGTCAGCGGGTTGTCACCCATCCAGCGCGTGATCTCTTCGCCCCTACCGAAGAGGTCACGGGGTTTGGTCTTGCCATAATCCTCACCGCGGACGCCTATGACCTGGGCAGACCGGAGTCTCTAGGGTGTCCGCCGTCCTCCGACCTCAAGGCCTCGGTCGTAAATGTGGTAGTAAACCTGGCTCATTGTTCGTCAGGTCGCCCCTGTCGCCGAGGTCAGCAGGAACAGACCAATCAGTGCCTTGGCAGCGTTGCAGTAGAGGTCCGCGATGTTCGGAGTTGGTGTTGAGGTTAAACGCCACCACCGCGTGTCCAAGCAGAGAGCGAGCTGATACCCGCAGCGCGTCCGGATTGGAAGGGTGCGCGTCCATGACCGAGAAGGTGTGGAGCAACGGAGTTGCTATAGACGAAGGTGACGCCGCGCCGGACACCTGCCTCCGCGTATGCCCAGGCCGTCTTGCCTAGATTTTCGAGGAGACTGCCTATCACTGCCTGCCTCATGCAGGCTGCAGGGGCATCGCGACAAAATCGCGGGCTTGGTGCCATCTTCGCGCAGCAATCGCGAGGACATCCGGCGCACGACGATGGGGAGCACGACAGGAAGCTTCCCGAAGAGCCGGACGACGTTATTCCGGCCCAGCTCCCCACCTCGAATCGTGCGAAGGATGTCGATCAAAGTGCCCAGTATCGAGGACACTTGGCGTCGACGCACTTGTAACGCTAACTGGAAGCCAAGGCACAGCAGTTCACCCCGCCAAAAGTCAACGTCACGACACTTGCGTCTACTTCGCTGAACTGTGTCGAACGCTCCGCCGAAGTCACCTTCGGCCGCGCTGAGAGCCGCGAAACCAAGCTCGACTTGAAGCCGACCGGAGCTGTGATCTGCAGAGAGCAGGAACATGCGGTAAGCAGCGTCGAGGTGTTGTCTAGCAGGGCCGAGTAGCCCGACCGCCAGGAGCGGTTCCGACAATCTGAGGTGGATGTAACCCACCGACTTCAGGTGCTCTGGGCATCTATCTTGGAGCTCTTTGCCGCGCAGGTAGAGCGAGATGGCTTTTGCGAAGTCACGCTGAACCTCGGCGATGCGAGCACGGTAGTGAAACGCAGTCGCCAGCCATCTGCACAGATCTAAATCGTTTCGCGCGTTGGCCTCATATCCACAAGCCTGTTCGAGCAATTCCTTGGATTTTCGCAGATCCTTGAATGAAGTGAACAGCGCCACGGCCGACATGGTCAGGTGCGCACATCGATACTTCCGCTCGAATAGGTCCTCCGGCATGGCAGTTCGTAGCCGATCGATCATCTCCATTGCACGGTCGTACCGGCTCACGTCGAGATGCAGCCAGGTGTAGTCGACGACGACATCGCCCCACTCAGCCGTACCTTCTTCCGCGTCGTTCAACGCCGCGACAAGCGCGGGCTCACGCCCCTCGTGCTCAAGTTGCAGCGTCGACAGGTATCGAGCCTTCGCCCGGTGCAGCGCCGACGTCGGACCGTTGTCACGTTGACGCATCTCGATCGCGTGATCAAGCGCCGTGATCACGTCTGCTTCGTCGAGTGCACCGTAGTTCCCAGCAATCCTGCTCAGGTCCTCCACGAAGTCCGCGAGCATGTCCGCGTTGGTTGCCTCTGGGTGCTTCGCGCTGTACTCAGCCCAGTAGGTGAAGTTCTTCAGCTTGCTCCGCAGATCTTCACCACGGTTGTCGCGTGCATCATCGGTGAGCATGCGGGTGTTGGTTGCCCAGAAGGCTTGGTTCCGGCCTGCGGCGAACCGCTGCTTCCATCTGGTCACACTTTCGTGGTCCATGAGTCGCCCCTCGGCTTCCTACTCGCACACGAACTGCCGCAGCAACGGATGTACCGTGAACTTCTTGTTGCCGTCGATGCTGCGGACAAGTGCGAGGTTTCGCGCAGCCGCCAGGGCGTGGTCGAAGTGGCCTTCGTCCGGGATGCGGCTGAGCTTGTAGAACTCCTCCCGGGTAAAGGACTCTCCTGACGCACGGCAACAGAACACGTTCATCACGTTGACCGCGGCGACTTCTCCAACTTTCTCCGACAGCGCGTCTACGGCTTGCGCGTACAGGTATACACCGACTCTGCCGCCGAGATCGGTGGTCTTGCTCCTGAGTTGGCGAACCACATGACTCACGGGTCGGGCGTCAACGATCGCAAGCTTCATCATCAGCTTAATCAGCAGCGGGATGCCGCCGCTTATCTCCACCACTTCGCCCAGTTCCTCCGCAGTCGGCGTGAAGCCGGGTTCGACCATAGCCAGATGGCGGGCGAACTGCTTGGCCGCCTCGCTGGTTAAGCCGCGCCATTGGATCTCTTGCACCGAATCGGATGACTTTGCAGTGGACACGCGGGTCGTGATGACCACCTTGTGCGGGCGCAGCGCGGACGAGGTAGCGATGAAGCTGAGTGCCCGTTCCACGTCTGAGACAGTCTCCAGGTTGTCGACCACAATCAAGCACCGTACGCCTGGGTCTAGCGAGCTCAATGCTTGGGCGAAGCGCTGCTCAATGTGCGCGGGGTTGGCATCGATGCCGAAGGCGAGCTGACGAGAAACCTCGACAAGCATGTCATGCCAGTGGTTTTCGGACTGCCTGGTCCTGCCGACATCACCCGTTGAACCGAGATGACTCGACTTGGCCGAGACCCAGGCTATCCGTGTGAAGCCGCCTCGCTGAGCGTGCTGCTTGACCAATTCATAGGCCAAGGTGGTCTTTCCGGATCCGCCCTCACCAAAAATGCTGATGACCCAATCGCCGGCATCGTTAACCAGAGATGCACCCAGTCTTGTCAGCACTTTGTCCACGCCGAAGATCTCACCGTGATCCACCGCCGCGCGGTGAGTCCAAGAATCCGGCGGTTCCTCATGCAAGTCCGGAACCGGCGGAGGATCAGGCTTGGTCCTCTGGCCTGGAACCGCCTCATCTCCCTGACGCCGGTTTCGGCGGACCTCGGCCACGATGTACACGACTGCCAACATCCCGGACAGCGGCCATGCAAGCCATCGGTAGGGCTCAACCGCAGGAGGAAGCGCGTTCGATGCGATGTTCGTCATCAACGGCAGGACGAACCCGACGACCACTGCCAGCGCGGCGACCTTCAACCCCGCCCGAAATTTCATTGCCGGCATCCTCCGCAGATCCGCGCCGCATCAATCACAACTACGTGAAGATCGCTGCTCAGCGCTGACGAGTTACTACGACGACACGCGAGACCGATTCCAAGTCACGTGGACGATGCAGGGCGGGTCCTTCACAACCACTAGAGCAGCGAGCCGAAAGCCTCGAATTCCACGCGGGCCGTACAACTCAGCCTCTCTGTGCCGCCAAGTCCGTGTGCACCTCCTGGTTGTCGTGGCGTCAGCGCGGCTGCCCTCCACGGCGTCAACCACAACGATCGCGGTGCGGAGCATCGGGGCCCCCAAGCAGCCAGTTACGACTCGGTGTAACGACAGATCATCTCGACTCGAATTCCAAACGTGCACCCGAGCAAGCTCAGGATCCGAGGACTTCGCGCCGGCCAGACACACGGTCGCCGAGCTCTGCAGCTCGCGCCCACCAGGGGCTTTTCCCTGCTATCCGCGTCGAGCGCGGCCGTTCTGGGCAGCGGCGAACGCTCGGTACGAGTCGAGCAGCGGAAACGATGACATGACCAACTCTCGGGAAGAACGTGTTGCGCACTTGATCGCGGACCAGGGTCCTTGCGGCGAGGCCGAGTTGCTCACCCGAGCGCGCGTCACCTGGCCTGGCCTGACCGCTCAAAGATTGCGGAAGATCGTAACTGCGGCCGTCCACCTCGGGCTTCTGGTGGATGACGGCGGAACTCTGCGGTCCGCATCGCGCGCCGCCGACCGCACACACCTCGACTCTGCGCCTGTCGAACAACGTGCTGTCCCCCGAGCGATCGTCATCGACGTGGAAGCAGTGGTCCGGCCGAGTTCTCAGGGATCCGGCAAGGATCGTCGCATCTACCAGATCGGCGCGGTTCGGTTGTCGGCCGACCGGACCTGGGTCGAGGACGCCCCGAGGTTTGACGCGTGGGTTGCCTTGCCGGACGGGGAGTGGGAAGACCACCTGCGGTCCACCTCGGTCAGAGCCCGGTACGAGTCGGGCAAGGTGCCCGCCGCGCAGGTGCTGCAGGACCTGCGGGGGTACTCGGAGGGTGCTGACACCCTCGTCGCGTACAACGGTTTCGCCGCCGACTTCGAGATGCTTGAGAACTTGGCCAAGAGCGTGGACCAACCTCCGCTGGGAGGTCTCCGGCTCGTGGACGCGCTGTACGTGGCACATGCCGTCTGGCCCTTCGCCTCGACGCACCGGTTGGGCGAGCTCGCTGAAACCACCGGTGTGGACCGAACCGGTTTGCGTTGGCACGACGCTGGGGACGACGCCGCCCTGACCTCCCGACTGCTGTGCCGTGCTGCGGAATTCGTCAGCGCCTGGGACGGGCCCCTGCGGGACCTGGTGCTCGGGATCGGCGTCGGATCGCCTGCTTGGGCCTTGATGACTTCGCTGCTTCACGAGCCCTCCAGGCCACCCGCAGCTGACGACGGTGCTGTGGCAGGTGTCCTCGCCGGGACGTTGGCCGGCTCAGGGCTGTTCACCCCCCTGCGTCGAGGACGTGCCACCCCAGCGACGTTCTCGATCCCCGAAGGCATGCTCGACGAAGCGGGTCGAACCGATCCGTACGTACTGGCACAAGTCGGGTCGGGCAGAGCCGTTGAACGGAGACCGGCCCAGCAGCGCATGGCCGAGGTGCTGGCGGATCAGGTAGCGGTCGGCCGCGACGCGTTGTGCGAAGCGCCGACCGGGACCGGCAAGAGTTTCGCCATCCTCGCCACAGCCCTGGACTGGCTGGCCGCTTCTCCTTCTCGACGCGTGGTTCTCGCCACCTACACCAAGCAGCTCCAGTTCCAGCTCGCGACGGACATCACCCGACTCATGCCCGCTGTCAGCGGTCTCGACAGCATCACCGACTTGGTCAAGGGAAGGCGAAACCGCCTGTCCATGCGATCGCTGGTCGCTGCTGTCACCGACGCGATCACCTCCAACTACGGAACCGGCAGGAAATCCGAGCGCAGCCGGTTCGTGGCGAAGCCTGAGTACCGCGAGCTCCTGGTGTACTTGGTTCGGCGACTCACCAGCGCTACGTCGGCATACCAAGCGTGGATGGCACGCAGTGTCGACCCGGTCGACCTACCGGCCTTCCTGGCCGAGTACATCGAGGCAACAGCGGGGTCCATGGTCGGGCTGTGGCTGGGTGACCTGAGCCAGGAATACGGCGATTACGGAGCGCACTCTGGCTCGCCGCTGGCCCGCATGACCGACACCGTCGCAGAGGCGCTGGCCAACCACCGATTGGTGATCGCCAACCACGCGTTGTTGCTGAGCAACCCCGATGTGTTCGCTGACGACACGTTGCTCATCGTTGACGAGGCGCATTCTCTCGAGCACGCCGCCACCGGGGCGGCAAGTGCCGAAGTCGACTACCGGTCCATGGAGAACCTCGTAGCAGATCTGCTTCATTGGAGCCGCACCCACCGCAACGCCCCAGAACTGCTTCGCGAGCACATCGCCGATCTTGAGCGGATGCTCGACACCGAGGTGATCCCCAAGGCAGCGCAGGCGGTGTTCGACGCGGTGGGTGGCGAACCGGGGCTCCGAACCGCAACGCTGGCGAGCCCATTCGGCGGTCTTGGCAACAGCACGCCCGCGCGCCACCTGATGTCCCGCTTCAGCAGGCTCGCCATCATGGCAGGACAGGTTCACCAAAGACTGATCGGCCATCTCGGATCACCGGAAATGCGCGCCGCGTCGTGGTGGGAACGTGAACGGGCTGCGTCACTGGCCACCAGGGTCGAGAACCTGGGCGACGCCGCGAAGACGATCTTCGGTGATGCCGACGAAATCCTCACCCTGGAGCGGGCAGGGGCCTTACCTGCCGACGTGCCCGACGTGCCCGACGTGCCAACCATCCTCGACGGCGATCAGGGCGGCGAGCCGGACGTCCCACTCGACCCGCTGGAGGAGCATCTGGGCGAGACCGGGTCGGACGACCAGCCAGAAGCGTCAGGGAGCATCCCGCAGCGCGAGGTGTCGAACCGGATCGTGTACGCCACCGAACTCGAACTGCAGGGATTGAGCGTTTCGGCTCGTCGGTACGCCTTCACGGTGACGTCCTCGCCCATCGAACTGTCCCGTGACCGGCAGTGGCAGTCGGCCAGGGAGCGCTTCGCCCGCATCTTCTACGTCTCGGCGACCCTGCGGGTCTCCGGCCGATGGGACTACATCCGCAGCAGGCTCGCCCTCGACGCGGATGTGGACGCCCACTGCCTGCCTGGACCGTTCGACCTCGCCGAGCAGGCTCGCCTGCTCTGTCTGACCGACTTCCCCAGCTGGGCTGAACAGACCGAGGGTGCCGTCCGCACGGTGGCCCACCAACTCGCCGGTTACGCCCGCGAAGTCATCCGTCCAGATCCGAGCCCTTCGGGAATCGACGATGCGGAGGCGTTCACCGGCGGAGCCCTGGTCTTGACCACAGCCACCCGTACGGCATCCGCGATCGCCGAAAGCCTCCTCGCAGAGCTACCTGGCGAAGCATCTGATGTGCCCGTTGCCGTTGCCCCTGTCCTCGGCAATGCCCGCGCCGCACATGCCTTCGCCGAGTTCGGAGGATTTTGCGTGGCAACTCGTGGCATGTGGCAAGGCGTCGACTTCCCTGCCAACCGCCTGTCCCTGGTGTGGATCAACAAACTCCCGTTCGCGCCGTTCGCCGATCCCGTGGTCGCGGCTCGTCGCGCGGCCATCGCCCGTCGCGCCGCGGACAGCGGTCACCCGGACCCCGACCGGGTCGCCAGCGAGTCCTATTACCTGCCGTTGGCCGCGATGGACCTCAGGCAGGCCGTCGGCCGGCTCATCCGTTCAGCCGGCCACCGTGGCGTCATCGTCATCAGCGACCGGAAGCTCGAGGGGAACACCGCGCTGCGACGCAGCTACCGGAAGGTGTTCCTCGAGTCGCTCGATCCAGGGCTGCTCACGAGCGATCCGGACACCGGCGAGGCCGCGGGAGGAAACCTGGTGACCATGGCCGCCGGGTGGGAACGGATCTGGCGGTTCCTCGCCGACTGCGGGAAGATCACCTCCGAGCGCGCCGACGAGTTGTGCACACCGGCGGCACTGGCCGAGCAGACTCTCCTCCCCGCCACCCGCAAGATCCTCGACGCCCGCATCACCCCGGCGGCCGAAGCCGCGGCGCGCGCCGACGGAACGTTCGGTGACCTGCTCGTCGAGCGATGCGCCAGGATCGCCACGTGCCTGCACCCCGGCGACGAACCGATGGTTCTGCGCAGTGAACAGGAGCAGGTGATCCGCGCCGTCGCCGACAGCTCCGACGTGCTGGCTCTCCTGCCCACCGGGTTCGGCAAGTCGTACACCTTTCAACTGCCCGCACTCGCCATGAGCGGTGTCACCATCGTGGTGTCACCGCTGGTCGCGCTCATGGCCGACCAAGCCCTCGAACTCAACGCCACCGTCGGAGGCGCCGTTCGAGCACTGGTCGGGCCCATGGCGGAGTCGAACAGCAGACGTGGAAAGACCGAGGTCGCCGAACAGCTCACCGGGGTCAGGGACCACGGCATCAGACTGATCTACATCTCCCCGGAGCGCCTGGCGAACCGTCGTTTCCAGGACTTGTTGCGCGAAGCGGCCGAGAGGGGGAACCTGCGGCGCGTCGCGATCGACGAGGCCCACACGTTCGTCCAATGGGGAGACGACTTCAGGCCGAGCTTCCGACGGGCAGCCACGCTGCTCGGCGAGTTGAGGATCGCACACGGGCTTCGCATCACCGCCGTGACCGCGACGGCCAACCGCGGGGTACGACAAGGGCTGCGTAGCGGACTGTTCGGTCTACCGGAGGAGCCGACCGAGGGCGAACCGCTGACCACGATCACCGCTGACCCGCTGCGCCCGGAGCTTGCCATCTACCGACGGGTCATGCCCTCCGGTGGCCTCAACGCCGTGGCCGGGTTGGCCGAGGCGGTGACGGCGGCTTGTACAGACCACGCCATCTTCTACTGCCTCACCGTCCGTGAAGTGGACACGCTGTACGCGCACCTTCGCGAATTCATCGGCGAAGGCGGCACCAAGCGGGTGCGCAGGTTCCACGGCCGGATGCCCGAGGCGGAGAAGGCCGCAGTGCTCACCGAGTTCCGCGACGCGCCCACGAGGGACGACGAGGATTTCGTTCCGCTGCTCATCGTGGCGACCAGCGCGTTCGGGCTCGGCGTCAACCGCAAGGACATCCGCTGTGTGTTCGTCGTGTCCCCGCCCACCGACCTCGCGGGGCTCTACCAACAGCTCGGCCGAGCGGGCCGTGATCAGGCGGGAAAACCGTCCACCGCGATCACCTCGCCCTCCCACGGACTGGCACTTGGCACCGGCAAAGGGTTCCGCACAGTGGCCTGGATGGCCTCTCGGGGCCTAGCCGCACCGACGCTGCGACGCATCGGGAACGCGGTGTTGGTCGCCGCTCGCGACCAAGGAGTGCTCGATCCAGACCTGGTCGTCGACACCGTCATCGGTGACGAGCTCGCCGCAGGACTGTTGTCCGCTCATGAAGCGCGGAAGTCCGAGACGATCGCCGCCTACCGGACAGCCGTCATCAGGGCGCTGGCGGTGCTCGCCGCAGCCGGTGCCGTGGACGACGGCGGGGACTTCCCGGCGACGGTGACGCTGAAGCCGATCGACGATCCCGTCCGTTGCGAGGATGATCTTCTGGCCGCGCCCCTCGCAATGGTGCAGAAGCTCGCCATGACCGACCCCGGCCGTCACCGGGTCGTCGAACTCCACCAGCAGCTCACCTCGCAGGTCGTCGGATACGCGGACCACTCCGGTGACGCGGCCGGCACGTGGACGTTATTGGCGACCATGCACGACCTAGGAGCCGTCGACGTCTCCCAGGCGGGTAACACCCAGACCCTCGTGTCGGTCCGGACGAGTGGGGGCCAGTGCGCGCTGCCTCCTGATTTCGACACCCGGATGAACTCCCAGAGGCAGAGGCTCAGGGAAGAGGTGCGCGCGTTGCGCAACTGGTACTCCGAAACGACGCGGTGCGTCAACCAGGGTTTCGCCGAGTACTTCGGCCGCCCTGGCCAATCCTTGCCAGAGGGAACCTGCAACAGTTCGGCGTGCCGTTGTTCGAGTTGTTGGGGCACCGCAGAAGATCCCGTCCTGCGTCCTGCGCTGCTGAACGCGTTGAACACACCACGACCGCGGCCGTCCGCCAACCGGGACGGTGCTCCCTACCACGAGGCTGTCGAGCGCTATGTCCGGGCGTTGCTGTGGGACAACTACCGCGGCCTGACCGCCGGAATGCTGCACCGGGTCCTCCGCGGGGACGACGTGTTCCTGTCCAGCCGGTCAGGACGCCTGCGGCCGTTGTGGCCGCGATTGCTCTACCACAGGCTCAGGGGCGTCGACCCCGGCATCAAAACAGGTCATGTCGAAGACGCGCTGGTCCGGTTGGGCGGCGCCGGTGAGGTGGTGCTGACCGACGCGCGGGTGTGGAGACTGCGACGACACGTCGACCGGGACAGCGCCCGAGTGACCCGGATGGGAGTGAGTGGATGACGGTCACTGAAGCACCGGTGTGGCGGCCGTTGTACGACGAGCCGTTGTTCACCTGCACGCTGCTGCAAGGTCCCGACGCGGTACCCGCCACCGAGCGCGTCAAGATCACTGCCTACTTGGAGCAGGTGGCGCGTGTTCGTGGTATCCCGCTGCACACCAGCACGGCGTTCAATGCCTTGCATTTCGGGTTCGACGTCGAGAACGACGGCTACTGCGCAGCGGTCCTCGACCCGGAACTGTTCGTGCCGCTGGAGGCGAGAAACGGCCAGTTGCCCCTGCTGCCGGTCGGCACGTTCGTCCGCATCGAACGCGGTGCGCACCTGTTGTGGGGCGAAGTGGTCGCCAGGTTCGGTGCGGAAGAGACAGACCTGGACGGTTGGCTACCGGCGCACCTGTCTGGAGCACGTGACGTGTTCGACGAACAGGGCTGCCGTCGAGAACGGGTGGTCGTCGACCTGCACGCCTTCGGCGGATCCCTGAACTCCGGCGACCGGAGAGAGCTGCAGCGGCTCCGGCGCCGCGGGGTGTTCGACGAACGCGGGCACCTGACCGGGAACGTTTACTACCCGAACGCGCGGCAAGGTGCTCTCGACGACACCGCCTTGTACGCCGCGCACCTGCTCGGCGCGGCCAAGCCGTTGGTGGCTCACGGCCCGCTCGGCAACTTGCTCACGGAGTCGGACGACGACACGTTGGCCGTAGCGCTGAGAACTGCGCTGAACACGATTGACGCGCTGCTGACCGACGCGCCGGACGTGCGTCGCTGGGCCGGTTACGCCACCTCGAGCGATCGCTACCGGGAGCGGTACGACCATCGCGGTCTTCTCGGCGGGAAAGACCTCGACGAGCTGGTCCACGCCGTCACCCGGCGCACCGCCGTCCCCCGTTTCACCGGTATCTGGCCGTTGCTCGCGGGACGGGTCGACGCGGCCAGGCGCGTCGACCCCGATGACTTCGCCGCTGATCCGCTCGAGTTCACCGGCGCGGCAGAGGCGGTCGTACACGCCAACCTCGCCGTCGCCGACTTGGTGGGGCCCACCGGGACCGGCCGGCTGCCGAACGGGAGCCACGTCCGAGTGGACGACACGTGGCAGGCCGGCGGGGTGTGGCTGAGCCGAGCCGCACCAGTTCACACGAACCTGGGCGACGTCGATCCGCTGCGGCCGCTCGGGTTGGGCCGGCACGGTCTGCTTCCAGGGCAGCCGCCGGACGTAACGCCGACAGTGGATGAACCGGAGCTCGAAGCCCCAGTAGACGACACTTGCGCGGCGGAGGTCGACCACCTCTCGAACAGCCTCACCGTCTACACGGTGGCGCTGCGCTCCACCCACATCGACAGCGACACCCTCCCCCTGCCCGAGCGCCTCGAGTCGATCCCGGCCGAGGGAAACCTCGTCGTGGAGCTGCACCACGACGGCGACGATTTGGCCGAGGACGAACGCGTGCACCGGGTCGGTCGCGCACCAGGACTGCTCACCGGCATCGCCTGGCCGCTGTCCTTCTACGCCGGCATCAAGGTCGTGGTAGCGATGGCAACCGAAGCCCGGCGGGTGTCGGTTACGACGATCTTGCTCGACGAACCGCTCGCACTCGGACCGGAGTACCGATGGGCAGCCGACCTGCACATCCTGACCGGTTCCGTCGGACAAGACCAGGACGGTGCGGCGGAGGCAGCTCCATCCACACCGCATGAGCAGATCAACCCACTGCCCGAATTGATCGTCGCGGTGCTGCGCCGTCACGGTGTAACAGGGGCGTTCGGCTCCCGCAGGCTGACAGGTCCCCAGCTGCTCACCAGCCTGTTCGGCGACGACCTGGTGAACCCCGTGTTGTTGTGGGAGGTCATCCATACCTGCGAAGAACTGGTCGACAAGGGGAAGCTCTCCTGTGAACCGGGCGGAGACGCGCCCGACACCTTCGTGTGGTGGCCCAGCCCGATCGCTCAACGCCAGGCACAGCGGCAAATCGAGCGGCAGCAGCGGGCCGCCTTGCAGAGCAGCATCAGACAGCACTGGGTCGTACCGCGCCTGCGAGCCCTACCCGCGGGGTATCGGGCCAGCGACGAGGCTCAGGTGGCGTACGCGCAGTACATCCGGAAGCTGCGCGGCCCCGGTACGAGTGCACAACTCCCCGACGGGTGCACCTTCGTCAAAGGACACGCACGCGGCAGCAATCCCGGGCCCTACTGGATCCAGCTGACATGACCCCACAGGTGCCGACCACCGATCTACCGGGCAAACACCGCCAACGAGAAAGCCGGCCCCACATGTCCAGTCGTTCCCGCCGCCTTCGAAATCAGAACCAGCCACCGGTGTGCACATCAGACGGCTTCCTCCGCCTTGCCGCCAAGGCAACCAGCCCCGCGACCAAGGCACTCCTCACTGCCGAAGCGGAAGTCGCCGCGCAACTGGAACGCCTCGGCGACCCGGTGAACGATGCCTTGGAGGTCATCGGGCCGGAAGAGTTCACCGAGCTGGTGTGGCGGATGCCAAATCCCGGGCGGACGGAGTTCCTGAGCGCTCTCAAGATTCCTGGGGCGAGGAGACTCGCCACGGCCACGGCCACGATGGGTCTGAACCGCGTCCGCGCCAGAACGCCGGAGCAGCGGTTGCACGACGTGCGCTACTTCTCCACCTCGGCTTTGCGCGGTGTGTCCGTCGCGATGGAGCGCTGGCTGGAGGACCAGGATGACGACTCCCTGTCCAAAGCGTTGGTCGAAGATCCTTCACAGATCAATGCGAACCGGCTGGTGGTCGTCACCCACTGGTACGACACGCCGGCGTTGGTCGCCGCCCTGCGATGCGGTTTGAACGCGGGTCTCGCGCTGCCAACGTGGTCGACGGAGGTCGTCGGCAGTGTCATCGCAGCGTGCCGGGAGCTGGAAAGAGTCTGGCTCGGCTTAGACGAGTGCGAGCGCACCGCAGTCGACAGCGCTGGTGAGCTGTCCGATTCCGAGGAAGACACCGTTGCTGTTCTGGTGGACTCCGGTGAACCGCGATCTGAGAGCGCCGAGCTCCTCCCCGTAAGCCTTGACGACCTGGTGGTCGCGGCCGAGGAGCTCGAGCAGGCGCTGACCGCTGCCCGGCAGCGGTCGGAGCTGTTCGCCCATGACTTGGCGCAGGGACGGCTGCCGGCGTTCGAGCGCATAGAGCCCATCCACACGCTCTACGCCGTCGTCGACCGGGTGAAACCGCTCCTCCGCGACAAGAACGCGCATCTCGGCTTCGACACCGCGAAGGAGCCATCGGACGGCGAGAACTGCGGGATGTTGCTCGACGCGCTAGGTGTGGCGATCACCGCGGCATCAGCAGAAAGCGGAACCCGTGACGAACTCCGACGCTTGATCGACGTCACCGGACCCGAGGCATCCCTTGACGTTCTGGACAAGGTCACAACGCTCACTGCAGAGCTGCTGCACTCACATCCCTGGGATGAGGCCCTCCGCAATCGTGCCGATGGACTGACTGCGCTGCTTCGGCTCATCGACGCGGTTTCGGCCGGTGACACCTCAGCGGCAATGGAGTGCCACGGTCTGGCGCAACAGCGGCTGCCGGGTGAACTCGCGCCGATCCTGGTCATGGCTCTCATGAATCAGCTCACCATCTCGAACGACGCGCACCAGGCGCCCGCACAGGTCGACCCTCCCGACCACGCCGACTTGCCGGTAACCCCCGACGACAACATGGCGGTGGCAGTGGCTGAGCCACCGCATCCGCTGCTCACGAAACCCGGCGAGCTACTGTCATCACCACAGCAGTCCAAACCCGCCGCGGCGGAGTCCGGCGACGTCGTCACCCCAGCTAGCGCATGGAGAGGGGCAGCGCAAGTTCCTGCCGACGCCCTCTCGCCCTCGGTGCTCGACTTGGAGCCGGGCGACGGCAACGAGGCACCTGAGTGCCGCTCCGACGACGAGAATTCCGCCGATGAGCAGGCCGCGGTCTCCGACGACCTCGTCATCGGCATCCCGTCCGAAGCTCAAGAAGACGCTCTGGCGAGCGGGGCAGAAGAGCGGATTGCCTCGCTGTTGCAAGCCCACGAGTACGGTCTGGCTCACCACGCGGCGAGCGCGGCGGGATCCACCGCTACCGCGAAAGCGTTGCTGCTGTTCACGTTGAGCGAGGCAGTCCGCAGCGAGACCGGTCCCACGGCGATCGAGTTCCACAACGCCCTCGACGACTTGCGGGTCCACTCCTTCGACGGCGACCGCCCGGCGCAGCTCCTGCTGTTGGCCGCGACGGTTCGAGCCGCCCTGGTGACCGCTGATCCGGCAGCCGGAGAGGTCGTCAAGGACCTCTCGGCCAGCCTGCACGAGCTCCCGGCAGTCAGCCGGCTGACCGACGCCATCGGTACGGCTTCCGCCCGCGGCGTCCTGTCGAGGAGCGAGACACTGAAGGCGCTGGCCCCCATCGCCGGTGCGGACAACGACATCCAAACCGCCGCAGCGCAGGCGGGCCGCGAGCGCACCAAGCCCCGTACCATCCGGTTCGCCCGCGCCAACCAGCTTGTCGACAGCTGGTGGTCGCCAAACGGCTTGATCGGCGCCTTGCTCGAGACCGCCGCCAGTGATCGGCGAGAACAGGTGGACGTGGTCGCGGCTCAACTGCGCAAGCTTCTCAAGCGCGAGCACCTCGCCCGGCAACTGCGCAGCGATGACGAGGAGCTGCGCGGGACAAGCGGCCGCCCCCTGGAAGGGTCCGCCCGTCGACGCCTGCTGGATCACGCAACGGAATCCCTCGAGGTCGTCGGCAGCTGGGTGGACGCGGTGCGCTCGGAGGCGAGTGCGGAGGGCGAAGGGGTACCGATCCCGTCGAAGCTGGCCGAACTGCGCACCGCTGTCCGCAGGGAGTTCGTGCCGGCCAAGGCTGAATTGAGCACGCTGATGAACGCGGAAACCGTGCTGGCGGGGTCCGCAGGCGCGTGCCTGGCCAGCCTCACCCGCAGCGTTCAGTTGCTCGATGGCAAGAGCCTGATCGGGACTGAACCCGACCCGGTGGTGGTGCTGAACCGCGACCTGCTGCGTAGCTCGTCGCTGCGCATGGACAGCAAGCTGGTGCCTCTGGACGACATCACGGTCGACCACATCGTCACCGCCGCCGCCAACAGCTGGGTGAACGCCTTCGACGACCGGCTCGCGCAAGAGGACTACGTCGCCGCCCGCACAGTTGTGGACGTCATCGCCGACGACGGAACCGATGCCGACCCGGTGAAAGTGGAAGAGATGTCCAACCGGCTGGAGCAAGGCATCACCCGCTCTCGTCAAGATCTCCGCGCGTTGCGCCAGGACATCTCCTCCCGGGTGAACAAGGCAGCGCGGCTGGGACAGCTCGGCACGACCGAGTACGCGCAAGTGATCGCGGCATTGGAAGCCGCGCAGGTCGAACGTCATGATCTCGGAACGGTGCGCCGCCAGCTCACCGGCATCGCCGAGGACCTGCCCAGGTTCGCCGAAGAAGCGAAAGCCGCCCTGTGGTCGCGGGTGCAACAGGAGCTCAACACCGCTGCCGGCCGGGTAGCTGACAACGCGGCGGAGACCATCAAGTCGTGCATCGACGCCGGTGACCTGGCCACGGCGGAGGAGTACCTGCTCAACGCGCTGGCAGGCGGGGAACCTCCCACCGCAGAAGTGTCAGGGCACCGAGCGGCGTTCCTGGCCGTGGCCCGGTCGTTCGGCACCGGCGTGGACGACGACATCGTCCAGGCGGCAGAACGTGGCGGATCGGCGCGCGGTTTGGAGTTCGGCCATCTGTCGGACGCTGCCCGGACCGCCGCGGAAGAAGGTCTGCGCCAGTGGGTGGGCATGAAGACCGCTCGGGATCGGCGCAACTTCCGGATGAAGTCGGTCTTCGCCTCGGCCTTGCGTCTGGCCGGCATCGAGTTCACCGGTGAGCGGCAGCCGTACAAGTTGACCTTCGCTCCGAACCGCAAGTGGCTCGAGCTGACCGGGTTCAAGCGAATGCCCCAGGCGTTGATGCCGGCGTTCGGGTCGCGCACCGACGACAAACTGAAGATCATGATGTGCTGGGGGGTCCAGGACGCGCAGACCCTGCTCACCTGGATCGCGCAGGACGCGACCACGGACCCCATCCTGATCACGTTGTTCGGCACCATGACCGTCGACCAGCGCAACCTGCTGGCGAAAGCGTGCGCGGACCAGCCGGATCGAGCGATCATGGTGCTCGACGATGCCGCGATCGCCTACCTGGCCACGACCGGAGGGGGCCAGTTCCCGACGACCGAACGCATCCTGCTGCCGTTCGCGGCGACGAACCCCTATCACCCCCATGCGATCGGCAACGTCCCGCAAGAGATGTTCTTCGGGCGCAGGCACGAGTTGCACCAGGTCATCGACGACTACGGGACCAGCCTCCTGTACGGCGGCCGGCAATTGGGCAAGTCGGCTCTGCTTCAAGCAGCGGCGCGTCAGTTCGAGCTCGTGCCGGAACGTGTAGCCGTGTACCTGTCCCTCCCCGTCGGCTTCGGTTCCACGGATCAGGTGGACGACCTGTGGAGCATGATCGCCGACAAGCTCGACCAGCGCGGCATCGTCCCGTTGCAACGCCGCCGGCGTGACAGCGCCCAGTTCGTCGAGGCGGCCGTCACCGCCTGGCTGGACGCGAACCCGAGCCGACGGCTGCTGTTGTTGCTCGACGAGTGCGACATGTTCTTCGACGCGGACGCCAAGACCGGCTTCCGGCACACGACCAGGCTGCGCGAACTGATGAACACGACGAAGCGGCGCTTCAAGCCGGTTTTCGCGGGCCTGCACCAGGTTCAGCGGTTTGCGCACCTGCCCAACCAACCCTTGGCCGGGGCCCACTTCGGTGACCCCATCGTGATCGGTCCGCTGTCGCCGGACCCAGCGTACCGCTTGATGTTCACCCCGATGGAGACCCTCGGCATCACCTTTGAATCCGACGAACTCGTCCACCGAGTGCTTGCCTACTGCAACTACCAACCCAAGTTGTTGCAGCTCGTCGGAGACGCCCTCGTGCGAGAGTCGCTGAGCCGCCGCGGCACCGGAGGGCCGGACTACCTCATTCGCGACGAGGACCTCGAACGAGTCATCGGCTCGGACACCGTTCAGCGCAAGGTGAGGGAGACGGTCCAGCTCACCCTCGAGCTCGACTCGCGGTACAAGCTGATCGCCTTGATCGTGGCGCTCGACGCACTGGACAACGGCGCCGACCACACCATGGACACCAACACGTTGCGCGACGCGTGCCACGAGTGGTGGCCCGACGGGTTCCCGCACCGAGGCCCGGACGAGTTCCGCTCGTTGCTCTCCGAGATGAGTGGGTTGGGTGTCCTGTCGGAGCGGAACGGCCGGTGGCGGTTGCGCTCCAGCAACGTCCTGCGACTCCTGGGGACCAGGGAGACGATCGAGGACGAACTGTGCGGGGAGAACTGGAAGGACAAGGTCACCCGCCTGTCAGCCGAACACGTGCGCCGCACCCTGAGGGACGGATCGATCTCACCGCTGACGGAACGGCAACTCGCGACGGTGATCGAGCGGAGCAATCGGTTGCTGCTCGTCGTCGGCACCCCGGCCGTCGGTATCGACCAGGTCCAATTGCTCCTGGACGAGGAGGCCGATCGGATCGGTGCGCGGTTCAGCATCCACAAGGCGGGAAGCCCTGCGAGGTTTAGAAAAGAACTCACCGGCGGCACCGCAGGAGACCTTCACCGAGTAGTGGTGTCGGACCTGTCCGGAACCCGTCTGGAGAATGCCACCAGTGCCCTCCAGCATGCTCTCGACATGATGCCGAGTGCTGGGGTGACGAGGACGGTGGTGGCACTGGTGGACGCGAGCACCAGCGATCTTTTTACCCGTTCGGATGCACCGGACCTGGCAGGCTTCACCGACCAGGTCATCGCCATGCGCCGCTTGTCCGCTGACGGCTTGCGTTCCTGGGCGGTGTCTGAGAACGAGAAGGTCTCACGGTTCAGCGACGCCGCCAGCCAGAAGCTGCTGATGGACGCGACCGGGGGTTGGCCGACGCTGCTCGACGAGGCCGCCCAGCTCGTCGCAGTGGGTCGCAGTGCCCGGCGCGTGTGCGAGCTCCTGACTGCTGGCGTGACCAGCGGCAAGTACGCGGTCAAGCTCATCGAAGAGGTCGGCATGGCCGGTAACCCGGTTGCCGAGGCCGCATTCGCCAAGCTGATCGAGTACGACGGACCGGTGACGACTGAGGAGATGGTCGAACTGCTCGACGAAGGCGGGCGCACTGGTAGCCGCCTGGTCGAGTTGCTGCGGTTCCTCGACGTGGTGGAGGAGCGCCCCACCGATGGCAGGTGGGTGCCTGAGCCGGTGTTCGCTTCCGCCTGGAAGGCTGTCCGCGACAACGGAGCACCAGCTGAGCAGTAGCCAGCTCCGATTCGTGGATGGTTCGGTGACTGCAAGCGGTTTCCGGACCATCCACGGCGAGAGACGACTCGTCGATTAGACCCAGCACTGCCGATGACGTTGGCAAGCCCCGCTTGAAGGAGAAGCCGGGCTCGCAAGGGTACTGAGCGAGTGAGTGCGGGGCTCGTTGTAGTGCTGCTCGTATTCGGGCAGTGCGTGCCGCAGGTGGGTCTGATTGCAGATCAGCGTGCGGTCCAGCAGTTCGAGCGCCCGAAAGCGGACAAATGGTGGTCAAACCATCGCCGAACGCCGACAGCCATAGCGATCCGTCATAGCCTTGAGCGTTATGCCGTCAGGGCGTCCCGACTACACGTCACCAGACCACGAGTCCGGTATCTCGCCAGCCGACGCACTCACGATGAGTAACAAGATTTTGGACCGAGCGATAGAACCAAACGGTGGGAAGGGATGGCCAGGCCGTCGTGTGCTGGGCCGCTGCGCGGCGAGGTCGTCCATCACGTGGTGATCGGAGGTCGAATCGTTGGCCCAACAGAACGCGGAGCAGCTACTGCACGAGTTCCGAAGCAGCGTGACCGCCGACGTCACGATGTCATTGCTGCGGTCGCGGGACGCGATGCTGTACATCGCTCTGATGGCCGCGCATCTCGGCGATGGCCAGATCGTGGACGGCCAGAGCCTGAGCGCCTCGATCGATGCAGACCTTCCTGCGCTGCTCCGCAGCTATTCTCCCGCAGATGGCGACGAGCCCGCGCTGACTGCCGATGATCTTCTTGTGCGGTGGCGCAAACGAAACTGGGTCCAACGCACCGCGGACCCCCGTGATCCTCGTATCGAGCGCTACCAGCTGACGTCCGGCGCGGCGGCCGCCGTACGGCAACTGCGCGATCTGCGGCGCCAGACCTCGATCGCCACCGAATCCGCCCTGGCGATGGTCATGGCCCAGCTGAGGCAGATCGCCACGGACGCGAACCCCGATCCGATTGCACGGAGACGAGCGATCGACGATCGCATCCAAGATCTGCTCATTCAGCGAGACGCGATCGATCGGGGCGAGATGCCCGAGGTCGACAACGGCGCGTTGGCTGATCGGGTGGCTACGCTGGTCCAGCTCACCGACCGCATTCCCGCCGACGTCGCCGTCTACGGAGAACGCATGCACGCCAACACGGCGATGCTGCTGCGTCAGAGTCTCGCAGACGACGCGGAGTTCGCGGAGTCTTTGCAGCGCATGTTCGACGGGCACGACATCATCGCGGAATCTCCCGAGGGGCAGGCGTTCCGAGCCTTCGCCACGGCGATCGCGACTCCCTCCCAACGTGCGCAGCTGGAAGGCGATATCACGGAAATCCTGCGGCGTGTCGAAGACATTCCAGAACACCACAGGACATCACTCAACGACTTCATCTCTGCCGTGTGGCAGCGAGTTCAGGAGGTCGAGGACATCCGCGGCGCGGCCTTCCGCCGGATGAGCAACTTCGTGCGCGGCGGCGATCTGAGCCACTATCGCAGCATGCGGACCCGTGTGAGCGAGGCGCAGGCCTCGGCCGCAATGGCGTTTCACCACACGCATGGCGGCCGCGACATCGGCTTTGTCGTACCGATGAGCGGCGTCGACGCGCGGTCTGTCGGCCGCCTGCGGTTTGACCAGGGCATGGACGCCGTGCCCGACCAGGTCGTGGACACCATGAACGAGTTCGACATCGATCCCGCCGCTCTCGGCGGCCAGGAGGCGATCGACTGGGCCGCCTTGCGGGATGCCGTACACCTGACCATGGAGCAGCACTCCGGCTACGCCACCTTGCCTGAAGTGCTGGACCAACTGGCGTGCCCGCGAACCGGTGACGTCATCGGGTTGTGGTCGCTCGCCACACGCTACGGCGACATCGACGAAGACACCCGCACTGTCGTCCGAGCGAGCACGAACCGGGGATGGCGGGAGATTGACCTCCCCTACGCCGTGTTCGCCGAGGCGCTGCCGTCGCCTGTCGCGCCGGCGCCACGGCGCTTGACCCTTCATCACGGGCGTCCAGATCAGGAAGAGCTGTCGCATGGCTGAACATGTCAGTTTCGCCGATGTCTTCTCTCAGGACCTCGTCGAGCCGGTCGCCGAGGCATTGGATCCGAGCACCATCTTCACCGATGACGATGACGCACCGATCGGCAATCACGTCGATCATGGCGAGCGCACCGCTCGGTTCGACGGCGATACCAGCGAGCTGCCGCCTCAGGTGTGCTGGGCGTTGCAGGAACTGCTCGCCGCGCCGCACATCACCGAGAAGTCCAAGCACTGGCCGATCGTGCAACAGTACGAGACGCTGTTGCGTTCGAGGCTGGCGGAACTCGGGCTGCTTCTGGAGCTCAACCGCGATCACCGGTTCGCCTTCACCCGTCAGGCAGAAGATCCGTCGCCTCACAGCCGTGTGATCCTGCGCGCAAAGACGCTGAGTCTCGCCGCCAGCGCACTCGCTTTGTACCTGTACACCCAGTACGTCGTGTCTCCCAGTGATCCGATCGTCGACCGGGCGGACATGGTCGAGCACATGCTCGCTTACAGGCCGTCAAACGACACCGACGAGGTCGGCTTCAGAAAGAAGGTCGACACTGCGGTCAAGTCACTCGAAGACGTGTCCATCATCAAACCCGTGCGCGGCCGCACCGACAGGTACACGATCTACCCAGTGATCACTGCGATCCTCACCGCCGACCAGGTCACAGCGCTGGACGAACGCTATCGCGCGATCGCCTCGGGCAACGGTCCCGCCACCGGGGACGGCGGAGAAGAGGAACAGCCGGAATGAGCAGAACCGTACACACCGGCCAGTTCCGCCTCACCCGGCTGCAGATCGTCAACTGGGGAACCTTCAGCGGTTACAAGGACTTCCCCATCGACGAGCGCGGGGTGCTGCTGACCGGCCCTTCCGGCTCCGGCAAGTCATCGCTGATGGACGCTCATTCCCTCACCTTGCTTCCGACCCACGACCAGCGGTTCAACGCCTCAGCCGACCTCACCGCCCGCGGAGCGAAGCAGAATTCGCGCAACGTAGCCGCCTACGTGCGCGGCGCGTGGTCGGAGACCAACGACGAACACGAGCAGTCCAAGGTCAGATACCTCCGCGCCGGCAAACCCACGTGGTCGGCAGTAGCGAGCACCTATGACGACGGGCTGGGTTCGGTCACCACCGCCGTGGTCGTGAAGTGGTTCACCGGCGCCGAGAACGACGGCTCCGCGATGAGCACCATGCACCAGCTGCACGACGGCCATTTCGACCTCTCCGAGCTCGGCGAGTGGGCTGACCGGAAGTTCGACACCCGCTGGTTCAAGAAGGAACGCCCTGAGGTCCGATTCCCCAGCGGCCAGGAGGCGTACCTCAAGGAGCTGGGGCGGCGCATCGGGCTCGACCACACCGGAACCGCGTTGTCCTTGCTCGGCAAGGCCAAGGCGATGAAGAACGTCGGCGACCTGAACTTCTTCATCCGGGACAACATGCTCGATCGACCCGAGTCGTTCGAGGCCGCAGAGCGCATGCTGCAGGTCTTCACTCCGCTCAACGAGGCCTACGTCACCGCAAAACGTGCCGCCGCACAAGAAATGGTGCTACGTGAGGTGCCGGAGAACTGGAACCTCTACCAACAGTCCAAGAACGACCACAGCACAGCGGAGAACCTGCGCGGCGCGACCCTGGAACGCTACGTTCGTGCCCTGCTCCTGGCAGCGCTCTCGATCGAGCTGGAGCAACTCCGAGCATCTGTCGAGCAACTCGAAGCTCAACTCGAATCCCAGGTCGAACATCGCGAGACCACCCAACGGACCTTGATCGGCCTCGAACGCCAGCTCAGCGAGCAGAACGCCGGCCTTCAGCTCCTCGAAGCAGAGCAACGACAGCTCAGCCTCGAAGCCCGCACGGCCAAGGAGCGCTTCGACCGCTACAGCGGCTTCGTTCTGCGTCTTGAGTTGTCCGTACCGCAGGACGAAAGCGCATTCCATGACCTGTGTGCGCGAATCCCGGAACTCGCCGATTCCGCCAGGCAGGAGAAGCAGCTCCTCGAACCTGAGGCGCATGGCGCGATCGCCGACAAGATCCAGGCCCAGCGAGACCACGACGAACGGGACACTGAGTTGCGCCGGCTTCGATCCGCGCCCTCACTCATCCCCGGACCGGCGATCGCACGGCGGGAAGCAATCGCGCGTGCCACCGGTGTGCCACTCCAAGCACTCCCCTACGCGGCCGAGTTGATCGACATCGCCGAGGGCGAGGAGCGCTGGCTCCCGGCAGCGGAGAAGGTCCTGCGTTCCTTCGGCATGCGGTTGCTGGTTCCCGAGAAGTACAAGGACGTAGTCCGTCGGTTCATCGACACCAACGACATGCGCGGTGTGCTGGACTCCAGCATTGTTTCCGCGGTATCGGCTCACATGCCCAAGCCCGCACGCAACAGGTTGGCCGGCAAGTTGTCCGTCGACGAACAACACCCACACGGGCGATGGCTCGCGGCTCAGTTGGCACGGCAATTCGACCATGTCTGCGTGGAGACCGCTGACGACCTTGAAGATCACCGTCTCGCAGTGACCGTCAACGGCACGATCAAGATGCCGGGCAACCACTACCGCAAGGACGACCGGCCCGAACTGACCAGGCGCTCCAGCTACATCCTGGGCGTGAACACCGCCACCAAACGACAGGCGCTCGAAGACGAGGTCCTCGCTCTCGCCGAGCACCTCAGCACCGCAAAGGCGAAAGCACGCGCCCTCGCTGACCACCTCGGCACCCTCACCAGCCGAATCGAAGCAGCCAACGCGCTCGCCGAGTCCACCTCGTGGAAAGAGCTTGACCTCTGGACGCCGACGCACGCCGCAAGAGAGCTCGGTGAGCAGATAGCGGCCATCCGTGCCGACGACGTGGATCTGCGGCGGCTCGAAGCACAACGCGACACGGCACAGAGGGAGTTCGAGACGGCGTTCAGCGAGTGGCAGCAGACGAGCCAGCGCATCAGCGCTGAGTCCGCCCTGCAGACGGAACTCGCCGACCGGCGGCACTCGGAGCAGGCGAAGCCGTACACCGTGATCGACGAGGAACGCGCCTACCTGGACGAGGTGTGCGCGGAGATCGAGCTAATCGCCACTTCGTCCACCATCACCGAGGTCCGGAAAACGCTGGACAGGGAACTGAGCAACCGGGTCAGCAAAGCCAAGTCGAGCCAAGAGCTGGCGGCGACGAAGATTCGCAACGCGATCGCGGCGTTCCTCAAGGAGTGGGAGGACTACGCGCCCGATAACGGCGACGACGACGTTAATCTCACCGGAGCATCCTACGCCGCACTGCACACCGAGATCGTGACTCGGCGACTACCCGTTGCGATGGAGAAGCTGCAACACCTGATCAGCAACGACATGGTGCCCTCGATCGCGATGCTGCAGCGCGCGATCGACGTGGCCGCCCGTCAGATCGAGGACCGGGTCGGGTGGGTGAACGCAGGTTTGCGCCGAGTGGAATTCAACGAAGGCACTCACCTGCAGATCGCCTACACCGCCAACCCGTCAGCGGACGTCAAAGTCTTCCGGGACGCCGTCGACGAAATCATGCGCAAGGCCGCGACCGTCAAGAACGACCGCGAGCAGCATGCCGCTCAGTTCCACCGGGTGAAGGCGCTCATGAAGCAGTTCACCGCCGAAGGTGCCGCAGCTGATCGGTGGCGGCGCAACGTCCTCGACGTCCGCAACGGCTACTCCTTCTACGGCAGGGAAATAGATGGCGACGACGTCACGGTCCACACTTACCGCAACACCGCGACGAACTCGGGCGGCGAGCAGGAGAAGCTGGTGGCCTTCTGCCTCGCGGCGGCACTGAGCTACAACCTCGCCGACCCCGACACGGGCGGAAGGCCGAGGTTCGGCACGCTCATGCTGGACGAGGCGTTCAGCAAGTCCGACGAGAACTTCTCCGCCCAGGCGCTGTCGGCGTTCGACGAGTTCGGCTTCCAGCTCATGATCGCCGCACCGATCCGCATGACCGGCATCGTCGAGCCGTACATCGGCCAAGCCATCCTCGTCGACAAACGCACCACCGCCGACGGCGCCCGCTCTACGGGCAGGGCCGCCACCTTCGGAGAACTCGCTGCACGCCGGTACTCCGACGAGGACGGTGGAGTCCTTGCGACAGCCTGACGAGGTCGTCGCGATGCTGCGCGGCCGGTTCAGTGCCTCCTACGCGGATTGGGCTCGAGGCAAGGGCACCTGGCCGATGCGCATCTCCCTGCGGCCACCGGGCACCGCCGAACGCTCCGCCTCGCCCGTGGAGTGCCACGCTTGGGCGGCCGACTGGGCCAGTTACGCCGGCCCTGGCGTGCTCGAACACGCCAACCTCCAGTTCTCGACTGGAACGCACGCGATGCCGAAGACGTTGGTGCTGCAACGGCCTGGCGACGTGGCTCGGGCTCATCAAGATGACCTCGACACGTGGTTGCGCTGCGGTACCAGACTCACGCAACTGGAGAGCGCGTTCCCAGGGGCGAGGTTCGCCGGGCAGGTCCGCCGCATCACCGACCTCGCCCAAGCCGACTACGACAGACTGGTCCGCGCGGTCGCCTGGCTCATCGCCAACCCGACGTCGGGAATGCTGCTGCGACAGCTGCCGATCGAAGGCATCGACACCAAGTGGCTGGCCAAGCACTCCACTCTGGTCCTCGCACTCTTGGGCGACGAGAACGCCCATCAGGAAGCCGACGAGCTTCCCCTGTCGAAGAAGCGGAAGCTGCACCAACGGCTTGGGTTGCGCGTCGTTCCCGAACTCGTACAGGTCACAGTGCTAGATCCTGCGCTCAGCGCGCAGTTCGCCGGCATGCGCCACTTCGCGGCGACAGTGGAGGATCTCAACCGCTGGCCACGACAGCCAGCCACCGTGCTGATCCTGGAGAACAAGGAGACAGCTTTCGCGATTACAGACGAGTTCGAAGGAACCGTCGTCCTTCACGGTCACGGCTTCCACGTCGACCAGTACGCGCGAATCTCCTGGGTCAGCAGCGCCGAGCGAGTGCTCTACTGGGGGGACATCGACGCACCCGGCCTGCAGTTCGTCAGCGATCTGCGCGGTTTGGGTGTAGACGTCCGCACGGTGCTTATGGATGTCGAGACACTTCATCGCTTCCGACGACTCGCTGTTGAGGGCACGCTCCCCCAACGCACCACGACGCCACCACATTTGACCACAGCCGAACTGGAACTGTACGAACTGCTCGCCGCACACGCTGCCGATCACGGCTCAGGCCTGTTGCTCGAGCAGGAGCGTCTTCTGTGGCAGGACGTCTACCCGATCTTGACAGAGTCACTGACCGGATAACCACCACAGTTGCACTGTGGACTTCACCGGCCCTATCCCTTGCACGATCCCTGACCTCGTTCATGACGAAGCCGTCGCGCGCAGGTGGCGAGTGCGCTGTAACGATCCGGCCAGATCGCGGCGACAAGTGATCCGTGCGGAAGACATTTCTGGGAGCGGCGATCTCCTTGCTGGTGCTCGGTTTGCTCGGTGCGCTGCTGGCCGTGGGCTCTCTCCTCTTCTCCTCGCCCAGCCGTGCGCTGCCGGGTCGCGACGCCGTCTGCGGAGGACAGCCGATCGACGTTCGGCAGGCATCGCTGGAGGTACGGGTCGACACGGCGAACCGCGACTACGCCCGTGTGACCAGCAAGCTGACTCTGCGGCTGCCTGCGCTCTGGCCTGGAGGGGAGGCGTTGTTCCGTCGTCCGCCGGCTGATGCCGTTTACCGCGACGTGATGAGGTGCCTGCTCGCCGTGAACTCGGGGGAACCGCGCCCGTACGAGTGGCGTGACGCCGCGCCTTCCGTCCGGCTGGAAGGCGATGAACTCGTGGTGACGGACGTGGCGTCGACGGACATCACGCGGCGGGGTTCGTTCGAGGTCGGGATGGTGCGGATCGAGGTCGAGAAGGCGACCTGGGTCCTCTCCACCCGTGAGCCTGCCAGCCTGCCGACCGCGCGGAGCACGGACGTCGTCGTCACCGTACCGTCTGGCTGGCTCGAACGGGCGACACCCTGGCCACCGGCAGACATCGCTCCGTCGTCGGTAACGTGGAAAAAAACCGGTCCGTCGACGGCGGCCATGCGCGAGGATTCCCTGCGGCGGGTGGAACTGAAGTTGGTCCAAGATGATCGACATCGACCGGTCGGCAGAAGCGACCGCCATCGAGCACCTACTCGAGGAAGCAACTGCGACGATCCCGACCGCAGTGCTACACCTACTCAACACCTTCAGGTAGAAGACCGAAGGCGCCCGTTGCACGCGGTGACCCTTGGGTGAACCTACGCCTTCACACAACACCAGCGCGTTCAACACCCAAATCGGCGAGTTCAGCCCGAAGTGCGATGACCAACTCTCGAGCGCGTTCCACGCTGATCTTGAGTTGCCTGCGCAGTGTGTCCGCCGCGATCGGCCGCTTGTGTGCCGCCCAGTGCCGAACGTCAGCCAGCCGGGCGAGACCGCGCACTCCGTGTTCCCGCTCAGCCGCGTCCTCCGTCACGTCCAACACATCGAGCAGCAGGACGTCGGCCTCAACTTGTGCGCTCGCAGGCGAAACATGGCCGCCTACGCTGGAACGACCTTGAGGGGCAACGCACAGAACACGGCCACGCCAGGCACTACCCAGCAGCTACGCGGTTTCGATCTTCACTGAGGGCAGATACTCAGCGCTTTTCTCGATCGCTAGAACCGAGGCGGAGCGATGCTGATCAGACCGCAGCCGTACGCCTTCGCCGGCCCGACCCCGTTGATCACAGCATCCGTAAACGCAGCCGCATCGGTGATGACCAGGTGACCATCGAATCGGACCGGCGCTACAGTGATCCTGCCCGTGTCCTTCTTCTGACCGATCAGCGTGGACACAGGCGACGGAGCGACATCAGGTTCACCGCTTCGGGTTGTCGGAATGACGAAACCGTGGCGCTCACCGCGGCGGACGAGCCACTCGATCTGTGACTCAGATGTCTTGTGTGCGTGACGTTTACGGACGTCACGTTCCTTTCCTCCGTGAGTGCTCCACGTTGGATTTGCCACAAGGCGGAAAGCGAACATGCGGCCGGCCGCGATGGCGTTGAGGACGGGGCCGAGTGGCCGTACCTCAGCCGGCGCCGCAAGACGGCCCACGGGCAGGTTGCTCCAGTCGGGCGCGGTTTGGCTCTGCACATACTGCGCGTACCCAATCTGTGCAGCGTCCAACCTCCAAAGGATCTTGTGTCCGAGCCGCGCCGGAGTCTCGTCGAGAGTGTCGGGATAGGCTGACATGATGCTGCGATGCATCTCATGGACGTTCGCATAGTCGCGCCGGAATTCGCGTGACCGCACGTTGATCATGAGTTTGCTCAGGAACATATAGAGTCTCCTGTAGTGATCACGCTGCACCCCGTCCGCGCACATCGTTCAACGCGATATCCCGCTTACAGAGTGTTCGGGCGTTCTGGCTGATGAACCATCTCTGCTGCACTCGCATGCTAGGGCTGTAACCGCGTGTCGTGTCCAGACACCACATCAGCACCTTGCGGAACGGGTCCCGAATCGAGCGCAGCTTGGCCGGCAGCCGCGACCGTGTCGCGCGACACGGTGATCGACACTTTATCTCCCGTACCAAGGTCCTTTGCGGAGACGTTCACGATGCCGTTGGAGTCGATGTCGAAAGTGACCTCGACCTGCGGCACACCGTGAGGGCGTGGCTTGAGGTCCGCCAGCGTGAACATGCCGATTTTCTTGTTATAGCGAGTAAAGCGGTGCTCTCCCTGGAAGACGTGGATCGCAACGGACGGCTGATCGTCCTGTGTGGTCGTGAAGATCTCGGAGTGTTTGGTAGGGATGGTCGTGTTGCGAGCGATCAGCTTGGTCATCACTCCGCCCTGCGTCTCGATGCCGAGTGATAGCGATACGATGTCGAGTGGAAATACCGTGTTTACATCACCCGTCAGCACGCCTGCTTGCAATGCCGCGCCGACAGCGATCGCCTCATCCGGGTCCACACCCACAACGGGATCGACGCCGATCATCTCTTTGACGAGTCCAGCCACCGCCGGCATGCGGGTGGACCCACCGACCAATACCACCTCGTCGATCTCCGCCGCCGAGAGTCCCGCATCTGCAAGAACCCGCTCGATCACAACCCGGCACCGGCCGAGTAGGTCCGCAGTCATGGACTCGAACTCTCTCCGGCTGAGCACAGCGCCGAAGTGCAGAGGTGAACCTCCGACCGAACCGAGATACGGCAAGCTAACTACAACCTCTGAGTTGTCTGAAAGCGCGATCTTGGCCTTCTCGGCAGCATCTCGAACGCGCTGAAGTACATCGTGATCAGTCAAGATCACTCGGTGGTCGGCCTCATGGCGGCTGACCAGCCAGTCGACAATGCGCTGGCTCCAATCCTCGCCGCCCAGGTTGTCAGCGCCCGCCACAGCACGGGCTTCGACCACACCATCTCCAAGCTCTAGCACTGACACGTCCAGGGTTCCTCCGCCGAGATCGAAGACCAGAACCGCCTGTTCGTCCTCACCTGACCTCAGTCCGTAGGCGAGTGCGGCGGCCGTGGGCTCGTTGATCAGTCGCACCGAATGGATGCCGGCGATCCGCGCCGCCTGGACGAGAGCTTCTCGCTCGATAACGCCGAAGTGCGCGGGCACCGTGAGCACAGCGCTGTTCACCGGAACGCCGAGCTCACGCTCCGCATCAAGCCGGAGTCGATCCAGCACGAACGCGGCCACCGTCTCTGCGGAGTAGCGCATTCCGTCGACGTCGACGGACCAGTCGGTTCCGAGCCGGCGCTTTACCACCGACATGGTGCGCGCCGCTTGCTGGAAAGCCCTCTGTTTGGCTACCTCGCCCACGTCGAACTTCTCGTCGTCACCGAAGGCAACGACACTTGGGGTTAACACCAAGCCGTGTGGGTTTCTGACCATCACTGGGCTTTTGTCCATCAATACCGCCACAGCCGAGTTCGTAGTGCCGAAGTCGATCCCAACAGGCTGCCAACCGCCCGCACGCCTCAGCGGCCCGTCGCCGGTGCTGAACCTCGACATCGGAACCCGGCCGCCCACCAGGCGATCCCACACCTCGATAGCGCGGGCCGCGACATCAGCATCCACATCACGCGTGAGCGCGATCAACGCTTCCCTTGCCGCCGCCCAGACTCCGGACGGCGAGTCGCTCAACAGGCGCTCAAGGCCGAGGGTAGCTCCGAAGCGTTCCCACGGCGTTCCACCCATGACCGCGCGATGAAGCTCGGCCGGAAGATGAGGAGCAATCTCGCTGCCGAGATACAGGTACCGGATGTTGCGCCCGAGGTACAGCGATCCGCTCACCCGATCGACAGACAGCTCCGGTGTCTGCCCAGCAACCTTCAGCGGGACCTCGCGACGCACGTACTTGTAGAGGTCGTCCACGCTGACGAACCCATCGGAGTCCAGGTCCGCCGCACCCGTCCGCATCCCCTCAACGATTGTCGCCGTGAAGACCGATGGCTGCCCCGGTTCAACGCTGAACAACGTCGACTCATGCGCGAACTGCAGCGACGAACAGGCAGTGATCACCGCCTTGCCCTGGCCGTCGAACTGCTGGCTGACCTCGACCCGACTCGGCTCATTTGACCTGGAGTTGAGCCCTTTGACATAGCTCCCGCTGTAACAGCAGTCCAGTGTGAGCACGACGCGCTGGGACTTGGACTGCGCGATGCGGTCGTTCACGAAGTGAGCTGGCACACCGGTCGCCGCCAAGTAGTCCTGCTCGGTGTCCTTAGCAACGAAGTGCAACTCGCGGGTGCGCTCCTCACGCTTTCCGTGACACGAGAAGTGCAGCAGCATCAGATCGTCTCGCGCAGCGGCGGCGAAGAAAACCTCGATCCCGCGGCGCACCGATCGGGCGTCCCGCTCCGCAAGTACTTCTACTTCGAACTCACCAACGTTGCGCGAACCAAGGACCTCGGCCAGCTCCCTCGCGTCGCCTGCGGCACCGGGGAGCTCCCGGAAACCGTCGTCCTCGTACACCTGATTCGCGATGATCAGCGCCCGCTTGCGCATCAACTCAGCGCTTCAACTCGGCCGCTTTGATGAAGTGCTCAACCAGCCGCTCCTGCTGCTCAGCCGTCGCGTTCGCCAGCAACAGTCGGCTCTCCCCCACCGTGATCTCGACCTGATTCACCTCACTGCGGCTGAACCAGCCCTGAACGCGGTCTGCGACGATCCGCGCAAGTCCCGACTCGACGATGCCCTGCACCACGACAAAAGCAGCTTCGACCAGCTCCGTTCCGCGAATGTGCTTCGGCGCCTCGGTTGTGCCCAGCATGCCCTCGACCCCGATCTCCCTGAGGTCTTCGAGCAGATCGTGCAGAACGTCGTCCACCTCCATCGCAGTAAGCCCGCAATCGACGACTCTGACAACAGCATCAGACATGTTATGCCCTCCCTAAGGTCCTCACTGCTGCAACGCCGCCGAAGCCCCAGGTGTTGCAGTGCCCCTCGCCCCCTCACCTGATCAGGGAACACGACCGCCTGCTCATCCATGACCAGCCTGGGCGGGCTGACTGCGCCTATCCTGGGCTGCGACTTCGCTCCGCAACACGGCAACTAGGTCACGAGCAAGGCCAGTACCGATCCTAGTTCCTTGCGAAGAGACTCCGATGAGATAGGCCTCTTATAGGCTGCCCAATGTCGAGGGTCGGCACGACGGCACGTGCCAGATCGTCCTGACCCAATGGGTGAGCCGCATCTTCTTGTGGCGGCTGGCGTTCTACTGAAGGCACGCTTCGCTGGACCAATGGACACCCCGTTGCGAACCACGCCGACCCGAAGCCTGGTAGTAAATCCGGTAGCTGGGACGGTCAGGCAGTAGCGAGACGTTCACAACATCACGAGACGCTGCGAGCCCGTTCGCGCAGGTCAGGACTGGAATACTGAGAAAGGTGCGACGTCCTGACACTCGACAAGATCCGTTCACACCGAAGAGGTCACTGGTTCGATCCCAGTATCGCCCACAGTGTGTTTTACCAGGTCAGAGGGCCTGCGGACGACCTTAGTCCGCAGGCCCTCTGCGTTGTGTGTGAGCAAACTGGGAGCAGAGGTTCTCCCGCAACTCGCCGAATCTTCAAGAAGTCTCCTGACCCAGCTATGCGAAATCCCAGGTCAGGAACTCGGGCCCGATTGAAGCGCCGGTGACCACTTCGCCGCTACCTAAGCGCTCACGGACGCCCTCGGACTGAAGCCACAGCACAAGTGGCGCGCCATCAGTCCCTGTCAACTTCTGCAGCTCAGGCGAGGTTGACAGGGCGAGCAGACTGCCGGATCTGGTTCCAGGTGTGGATGTCGATCTCCGCGAAGCCGTCACCGATCGAAACAATGTGCCCAGAGCCAACATTCAGCGCGGACCGACCGATCACGGTGAGCACACCCGCCGCCGAAAGACCGACCAACGAGAAGATTCTTCGGCCTGTAGCCCCAGGAAGAACGCAGGTGAGCAACTCGGGAACAGTTGAACGCATTCAACTGTTTCGGTGTTCTGTTCAACTGTTCTAGACAGGCCGGCGGCGGCCATTGCGCCGCTCCTGGAAGACTCGGGTGCCATGAGGGGCGAGCACACTCCGAGATGGATCGACAGCAGCCGGTTGCCGGACGACGTCATCGCGAAGATCGAGGCACTGCGTCCCGGCGAGGACCTCTTCGTCGTCCGCGACGGCGTGCCGATCGCGAAGATCGCCCGGGCCACTAGGCAGACGCGGGCGGGAACAACCGGCTCCCCAGCGGGTTCCCCGGAGGCATATGACGACGTCACGGTCGTGGCGACCGCGATGAAGCTGTCGTCTTCGGCGCGCAACACGCTGTCGAGCCAGCTCGGCCCGGACTACATCGTGCTCGACATGCACTCCGCTCCCCGGACCGCCGAAGTGCTGCTGATCCCACCGCTGAGCCCGCAGCTGATCGGATCGCTGCGCGAATCGTTCCCGAACGCGCGAGTGGTCATCGCGGAGGTCGAGGACCGCGAACTCGGTATCGTCTACGAAGGCCCGGTCCGCCGTCTCCTGGACGCCGGTGCTGACGTTTACTTCCCGCCTAGCACGATCCCGAAGCTGGCGCAGCAACTCGACCGCACGGTGACCCATTTCAACCAGCTCGAAGCCGCTTCCGGCACGGCGGTGCCGTTGATCATCGAATCGGCGAAGAACGACGAAGAATGACGAGAAAAACGGCTCCTGCCACCTGTTAGTACCGAGCCTTTTCCATCCTGATCTTGCTGGTCACAAGATCGAATCGATGTCGCCCGGCCACCTCGAACGCAGTGAAGCTCCTGGTAGCACAGGCATCACGATCAAGATCAACCGATGCCGGCCAGGAGCTTCACATGCTGTTCTATCCGTCCGCGATCACACTGTCCAATCACACCCTGAACTACGTGGCACGCCTGATTCGCCGCCACCGCAGCGGCATCGGCTCCCGCTGGCGCCGCCTGCCCGCCCACCGCCAAGCCCTGCTGGTGCTGGCGCACCTACGTAACGGCGGCACCTACCAGCGTCTGGCCGGACCGCGGCGCCCTCGGCAGCGATCATCGACTCCCAGTCGGTGCGCGCGGCACCCACCGTGGCCACGTCGACCTGCGGCTACGACGCGGGCAAGAAGGTCCAGGGACGCAAGCGCCACATCACCGTGCACCCTCGGACTGCTGATGGCGGTGCTGATGACCCCGGCATCCATATCGGACAGAATCGCCGCCCGCTCGCTGTTGCGGCGCCTCCGTTCTGCCTCGGGCCGACGAGTGCAGCTGGTCTGGGCCGACGGCGGCTACACCGGAACCCTGCTCGACTGGGCACGCACGACCCTCGCGCTGACCGTCGAGATAGTGAAACGGCCCGACCTGCCGCACTTCACCGTGCTACCACGGCGATGGGTGGTGGAACGAACTCTGGCATGGATCACCAACCACCGCCGCTGCGTCCGCGACTACGAACGACTACGCCACCACCACGAGGCCATGGTCCGATGGTCGATGATCCGCATCACCGTCCGCCGACTCACATAACCTCCACAGCTTGGAAACAGGCACTTAGAACCGGGGCGCGCTCGTTGCGTTGCTGGGCGACGCCTGGCGATACCTCGCCATTCGGGTCAGCGTGTCGGTTCCTGCTACCTGCGGAGGATGTTCGGAGCAGCGGTCCCGAGTGGTCGGCTGGTGCATGTTCCACCCTCCCCAACGGGTGCGAGACCGATCAGACCCACATGGATAGTTCACCATTCCGCTGCACTGTTTGACGGCAAACGCTATGGTGCGATCGGAGGGGTGGACATGGGGGGATACGAGGTAGACATCGCCGCGCTGCGCAAAGCCGCAGAGTCTGCGATCAGCGCCGGCGAACAGGCGAAGCAGGTCAGGCTGGGCGAGGCGCCGGCCGAGATCCCGGCGGGCATGCGAGGCTCGGTGTCCGCGGCCACCGCGCCCAACCTGGCCAAGGCCTGGGACGCGAGGCTCGCCGCGTGGGCGGGCGAGATCACGAACTTCGCCGCGGACGTCCGCGCCGCCGCGGACCGCTACGAGAAGGACGAGAACGCCGCGGAGGACGATCTCTCGGTCCTGGGCTGGTTGTTCAAATGACCTTCACGTACCACGACGTGCGCACCTGGAACTCGGGGGCGCTCGACAGCGCGGCCGCCACCGTCAAGGCGCGCAAAGACAAGATCATTGGCCTGCAGGACGAGCTCAACCTCGCGTTCGGCCCCGTCTACTGGCACGGCGACGCGGCGACGGCCGCACAGACCAAGCTCGCCGCCCTCGTCGACCGAGCGGAACACGTCGTCGCCGAGGCAGGCACCGTGCTGCGGGCCCTGCACGACTCGGCCGACGCCCTCGCCGCGCTCCGCCACGAGGTCGAGAACACCGACTCCACCGCGGCGTCCAACCAGTTCACCATCAGCGCTCAGGGTGACGTCGTCGACGAACGTCCGCCGGAGGCGCAGGACACGCCGGAGAGCCTGCACCAGCGGGCCCGTCTCCGTGCAGAGCTCGCCGAGGCCGTCGGCCGGATCCTGCAGGCGGCCCACGAGGTCGACGAGGTGCTCAACAGCGCGCTCACCAAGGCGGAGCAGGCGCAGATCTCTGACGGCGGTGCGACGACCCTCGCCGAGGCGGACGTCAGCAACAAGACGCAGGACGGCCGCTACCGGATCGGCCCGCCCGACCGTCCGGACATCAAGTTCGACGAGGACTTCGTCTACGGCTCCAAGGAGTCCACGGCTGGTGACCACCTGGACAAGGCGAAGTGGCTCGCCAAGCTCCGCGGTGCCCAGGCGCTTGGCATGATGCCCGACGGCACTGAGATGTACGAGCACTACTGGAACAACACCGGTGAGCCCAAGGAGTTCGACTACGAGAAGGCGTACCGCGACGACTCGGGTATCCGCCAGGGCGTCGACTCCGAGATCACCCGCGCCGCCGCTGCGGCCGAGGAGCTCATCCGCAGCGGCAACACCAACTTCCCGATGACAGGGCAGGCCTCGGTCGCGCAGCCCTATCCGACGACGGAGAACTGGCAGAAAGCGGTCGGGGGCTACCAGGTATGGAGCCATTCCAACGTCCGGGTCGAGGGCAACAAAGTCACCATGGAGATCACCGTCAAGGCCGAGGACCGGTACAACTTCAACCGCGGCCAGGCCGACATCGCCACCGGTGCCGGTGACAACGAGAACGGCCGCTTCACCGAGATCGGCTGGGCCAAGCCGTTCGACACGCACGGCACGATCACCAGGACCGTCACCTGGGAGGTCGGCCGCCCACCCGGTGGGCCGACCGGGGAGCCGGGCGAGGATCGTGAGCCACGCGGATCGGGCCGCGACCGGGGACCGACTCCGGACAACCCCAGGGAGCGCCGGTGAGGTTCACCAGGTTGACCGCCGTGCTGCTGTGCGCGGTGCTGACCGCGGGCTGTCAGTCGTTGTGGAACGGAGGAACGAACGTGCGCACCACCGACGCCGCCGGCAAGTCCGGCACCGGCGAACTGCGAACCGACCTCGAGCCGCTCACCACGCGGTTCGCGGCACTGGGCACTCCGGAGCAGGCCCGCTGGATGTCGGGCACCCTCGGCTCCGACCGCGCACCAGGCCCGTCGACCTACTGGATCGACGCCGTGATCACGCTGCCGGAGAGCAAGATCGACGAGCTGAGGTCCGCGTACGGCCCCGAGTCCGCCGGCAAGGCGCCGGACGTCGTCGATGGCCTGCGCGCTGTGCTGCCCAGCGGCAGCTTCCTCACCAGTGATCGGCTCGACCAGGCTTTCACCGCCGACAAGTGGTTCGCCAAGGCCTACCTCGTGCCGGACGACCGCGCCCTCGTGCTCGTCGCCACCGGGACCTGATGCCTAGAGCGTGCGACCGACCACAGGCAAGACAGCGCCGATGAGCCTTGGGAGCACGGAGTGGGAGCAGATTGGGAGCAACTCCGCGCGTTGAACATGCCTGAACGGTCCTCAATGGACCTGAACGGAACCGCGCCGACCTGTAGGAGTCTTGTTTCCGCAGGTCAGCGCGGTATCGCTGCCATAGTTCACACCGAAGAGGTCACTGGTTCGATCCCAGTATCGCCCACAGTGTGTTTTACCTGGTCAGACGGCCTGTCGATGATCTCATCGGCGGGCCGTTTGCGTTGTGTTGGGAGCAAATTGGAAGCAGGGGGTTCCTGAACACATTTGCGATATCCAAACGTTCACACAGCTTCGTCCAGTCCTTCCATGATCCAGGACCCGCCGTCCTCCTCCCAGCGGCGCTGCAACTGCTCCAGCGTCCTGCTGATCATGACATCGGTCATGTGCGAGTAGTCGTCGACGTCCTTGCGCTTGTGCCCAGCCGGTCGAGCCGCAACACACGTGCACGCCGTCTTCCACAAGCCAGGTCTCGTGCGTATGGCGCAGATCGTGGAAGTGGATCTCCTCGTTCAGCGGAGCCCAGCCGAGCGCCTCGTTGCCGGTCAGAGCGGGCAGCCAGACGCGCCGGAAGTTGGACCGCCGACGCACCGCACCTCTGATCCCTAGGAACACGATCCTTGAGTCAGGGCTGCGCGAGAAGCTCTTCGACGAGGAACGGCGGTAGGTGCATCGCGGGCGCCGGCTGGAGCCTTCGGCGGCCTGATCAACGAATATGAACCCGCCGCCTAGTGCACAGGTCAGAGCCACGCGACTGGCTTCTGATACCCCACAGGCCATGTGGCCGTTCCGGTACGTTCTGTAACGAGCCCTTGACCTCACGCGATCCTCAGTCGTGAAGCGGATTCCGCAGTTCCCGCCCGATCTCGCCGCGATGAAGGGCGGAGTGGTGACCGCCGCGGACGCCTACGGCTCGTGGCTGCGGTCGTTCTACGACGTGCGGGCCAAGTGGCACCGGCGCTTCTACCGGCTCAGCGGCCTGCTGGTGATCCTCGTGGGCGCGGCGCTGCCGGTACTCAGGAGCCTCGACTACCCCCGGCAAGACCGTCGTCATCTCACTGGCGGGCGTCCTCGTGGCCGGGGTGACGGGCCTGCGCACGTTCTACCGCTGGGACCAGTCCTGGATCCTGTTGCGCAACACCGAGATAGCGGTGACCGCCGCGTACCTCGAGTGGAAGCTGACGCTGGGCAACTTGCCGGCGGGGGACGTGGGGGCGACGCCGGAGCAGGAGAAGGCGGCCCACGTGTCATAGAGAAGCTCGGCGAGCTGCGCCAGCACGAGGCGCGGAGCTACTTCGAGAACATGGCTTTCCCAGCGGTGAACGGCATGCAAGCCTGATCGGAGGAGCGCCATGGCCGATCGGCTCCCGTTCGACGACATGGTTGTGGTCCTGCCCGGCATCGGCGGCAGCGTGCTGAAGTCCGTCGACGGGCCGGTCTGGGAACCGTCGATCGGCATGGCGGGTGCTCTGCTGCGCGACCGCCACGACGTGCTCGCCAGGCTCGCCGGCGATCCGGGAGAACTGGACGATCCCGAGTACCGCGACGGGGTGGTCGCGACCGAGCTAATCGGCACACCCGTCGCGGTGCCGGGAATCGCGTCGCTGAACCAGTACCGGCCGCTGCGGCGCGCGCTCAACGAGGCGTTCGAACTGGTCGTGGGCGATCCCGCCGCGCAGGACGGTGCACCGGCGAACTACTTCGAGTTCCCCTACGACTGGCGGCGCGCGAACCAGGTGTCCGCGGTCGCGCTGAAGCGGTTCGTCGACCGCGAGCTGGCCAAGTGGCGGGGGAGCCAGCTGGACAGCTCGGCCAAGGTCGTCTTCGTCTGCCACAGCATGGGCGGCTTGGTGGCGAAGTACTACCTCGACGTGCTCGGCGGCTGGCGCGACTGCCGATCCCTGATCACCTACGGCACGCCATTCCGCGGCTCGCCCAAGGCCCTGGGTGTGCTCGCCAACGGGCTACGCCGGTTCGGGATCGACTTCTCCGCCCTCACGGAGGTGCTGCGCGGCTTCACATCCGTTTACCAGCTCCTGCCTCGTTACCCGGTCGTGCGGCAACGGCAGGGGGAACCGCTGGTCCGGATCAGCGAACTCGCCACCGGCTTCGGTGGTCTCGACCTGAGCCGTGCCCGCGCCGCCTACGAGGACTTCCACCGCGCCATGGACCCAGAACGCTCGTCGCACCAGGGCAGGCGGCTCGACCAGCTGGTGCGCCTGCGCCCGATCGTCGGCTACGGCCAGAAAACCCTGCAGTCGGCCGAGATCGGGCCGGGCGGTTTGGAGGTCTCCGCGACCGCCCTGTCCGCGAACCCCGGCGTCCGCGCGCTCGGCACCGGCGACGGCACGGTGCCCGCGGTCTCGGCGGTGCCGATCGAGCTCTCCGACGACGGCCCGTGGTGGTGGGAGAACGGCAAGCACGCCACCATCCACACCACCGCCAACACGCTGACCAGCCTCGTGAAGACCTTGACGCTGGGCACCGCCGGCCTGGGCGACCTTCAGGGCCCGCAGCGGCAGGAGTGGGAGACGCGAGCGGCACCGGCCGAGGTCACCCTCGACGTCCGCGTGGACGAGATCACCCCGGTGGGCGAGCCGCTGACGATCGACTGCGTGCTCAGCGACCCCGGTGTAACCGAACCACCCGCGCTGACGATCCCAGAACACGTATCCACGGAGCGAACGGAGACCTCTGAAGGGTATCGGTATCGCGTGCACGGCCTCTCCGCGGGCACGCACGAGATCACGGTCGACTGGGCCGGGTGCTCGGTGAGCGACGTCGTCGAGGTTTGTTGAACAACCTGGTGGACACGTGGATCTGTGGCAGAAGTGGAAGAAGACCGAGCCGGAGCGGCTCGCGTGCTACGTGCACAAGCACGAGACCGTGCGCGTGTTCAGCGCCCCTCAGATCGACGCGGACCTGCGCCGCGGCCACCGCCTGGACGCGGTCCGCCGGGTGTACGAGCATTTGGCCGGCCAAGGGATCCGGTACGACACCGCACGGATCGACTTCGTCACCCACCGCCGGTCGGAGCAGGAGGTCAGGCAGCCGGGAGAAGTCGCGGCGGAGGGCGGGAACTGCCTCGAGCTGGCACTGCTGTTCGCGGGGCTGTGCGAGCAGGCGAAGTTGCTGCCGTTGCTCGTGCTGCTGGAGCAGCACGTGCTGGTCGCGGTGCGGCTGGACGAGGACGCCGATCTGCGCACCGCAACGGGCCGCCCCGGCCCTCACGACCGCGAGCTGCTCAGCGGCGGGTTGCTGCCGCCGGCGGCCGACGTCCACGTCCACGCGGCGAAGCTCGCCGAGTGGGAGGCACAGGGCCGTTGCGTGCTCATCGAGTGCACCGGAATGGCGTCGTGGAGCGGCAGGCTCACGTTCGATGAAGCCGCTCGCACAGGTCTGACCCAGCTGACCGACACGGTCATGGGCGCGCTGACCCAGGTCGTCGACGTCGCCTTCTTCCACCTGCAGGACACGCCGTACAAGTCCTACCAGCTTCCGCCGCGACCCGCGCACGCCACGGACGCGGACGAGGTGGTCCTCGGTGACGCCGCAGTCGAGGCGATCACCGAGCTGGCGGCACGGCTGGAGCCCGCACCCGCCGTGCCGTTGCGCTGGAACGCGACGGGACTGCAGTCGATGCTCGCGACGGTGCCGCGGACGTCCGAGCTCGGCGTACTGGTCGCCGGGCTGGTCCAGGTGCTGGGCGCGGCGCGCTTCGCCAGGAGTTGGATGCCGCACGCCCTCACGTCACGACGGCTGCGCGCCGCCTTGATCGAGACGTTCCGCGGCAGGCTGCCCGCCCCGGGCAGCGGCGACACCGACTACCTCGCCCACGTCTTCCTGCACCGGCCGGTCACGCAGACCGACTGGCAGACGGAGCTGGTCCGCTACGTCGTCGCGGTGGCCCGCGGTGCAGGCCTTGACCTGCGCGACATCATGCTGCGTGACTGGGCGATCAGCGTGATCGGCACGGTCAGGACCAACGAGGTGCTGGAGGAGGCGGAACGCCGCCGCAAGTCCGCCCGGTGGCGGCTGCGGATCAGCCTGCACGGCTCGCCGACCGGCAGGTGGCCGGAGGCCGTCAGCGCCTGGCTCTTCGACGGTGACCGGCAGATCCCCGCGGAAGCGGAACAGTGCGAGCCGAACCAGACCTCCGTCGAGGATGCGATCGGCGCGGTGCTGGAGTGGGCGGAGGACATCGCGATCGAGGCAGGTGACCGGCTCACACAGGTCGAGATCGCCGTGCCGACGTCGCTGCTCGCGCAGTGGCGTCCGGAGGAGACGAAGGTGGGCAGCCGGATCGGCCTGCACCACGACGTGGTCGTGCGGTGGAGCGAACGGCTCGGCCCGCCCCGCCACCTGCGGCGCCTGCTGTCCGAGGCGCCGAGGCGGTGGCAGTTCATCGACCAGCACGGTGCCGAGGGCGGACTGGACTGGCTGGAGTCCGACCAGTCCCGCGACGTCGAGGCGGTGCGCGAACAGCTGGAGAACGGCACCTTCCAGGGCGCCATAGGACTGCGTTTTCCGCCGGAGCAGCGTGAGGAGCTGCTGGAGATGCTGCTGTTGTTCTCGCCGGTGCTGCTGTGGCCGGACGCCGACGCATGCCCGTGGGACGGCATCGACCAGGAGCTGCGGGACAGCTGGGAGTCGTTGCCCAGCGCTCTCGCGGACGCCTATCGCACGAGCTGGAGACGGCACGGTGAGACGCCGACGCTCGCCGTGGTTCGCGCGGTGTGGGACGACCAGGACTGGCTGACGTTCTGCCGCAACTACCTCAAGGCACAGGCGAGCCTTCGGCGAAAAGGAGCATGACCATGGCGTGGGCGCCTTACTACCGGGGTGACGGCCAGGCGAGGGACGTGAAACTGCCCGAGCCGCCGCCGTGGCGGCAGTTCCCGCGGACTGAGCAGGAGTCGGCCAAGACGTTCCAGCCACCGCCTGGGCTCGTCGACGCGGTCAACGCCGCGCTGTGCCTGCACCGCCCGCTGCTGCTTACCGGAGCGCCGGGCTCGGGCAAGTCGACGGTCGTCGACTCGATCGCGACGGAGCTGCGGCTGGGGGTACCGCTGCGCTGGCACATCACCTCCCGCAGCACGCTCACCGAGGCGCTCTACCGCTACGACGCGCTCGGCAGGCTCGACGCCACGCAACACGGCGAGGCCGATGACATCGGCCGGTTCGTCGAGCTAGGCCCGCTCGGCACCGCCCTGTTGCCGGGAGACCGCCCGCGCGCCGTGCTGATCGACGAGATCGACAAGAGCGACATCGACCTGCCGAGCGACCTGCTCAACGTCCTCGAGCTCGGTGAGTTCACGATTCCCGAGCTGTCGCGGCACAAGGACTCGCGCGTGACGGTGCGCCGCAGCGGTGGCGACGGCACGGCCGAGATCGTCAACGGCAAGGTGCAGTGCACCACCTTCCCGGTGATCGTCATGACCAGTAACGGCGAACGCGACTTCCCGGCGCCGTTCCTGCGGCGCTGCATCCGGTTCGACGTCCCGAACCCGGACGCCGACGCACTGACAGCGATCGTGCGCGCGCACCTCGGCGTCGAGGCGGAGGCGCGGACGAAAGATCTGGTGACGAGGTTCCTGCAGGACCTGGAGTCGAAGAAGAACGTCGCGACGGACCAGTTGCTCAACGCGGTCTTCCTGGTGAACGGGCACCTCGACGGCGATAGTGAGCAGCGGGCCAAGCTGGCGAACCTCCTGCTGCGCGCACTCTCGGACGGCTGAGCCGTGCTCGACCGGCTGGTCCGGGGACTCCTCGGCTTCTCATCTGACATCGACGCGATGTCGGTCGCGGACGCCTTGTGGCTCGCCCAGGCGATGCGTCCGGCCACCGGCGACGCGGCGGAGATCCCGGAACGGCCGGAGGTCGTGGCCACGCCCAGCGGGCCGGAGCCACTGATGCCCGAGTGGGACCGGCCGTCCCCGCTGCACGAGGAGGATTTCGACGAGGGCGACGACGGTGATGAGGCCGACGTCCACGCCGCGGCGGCCGACGAGACCGGGCACCGGACCGCGACCAGGACGCAGCTGCCCACCAGTCGGGCGCTGCCGCACAGCCTCGACATCGCCCGTGCGTTGCGGCCGTTCAAACAGCGCTTCCACAACACCGCCAGGCTTGAGCTCTCGGTCGACGCGACCGTCGAGCGGTACGTGTCGACCAACCGGCTCACCCCAGTGCTGGTCCCCGCCCGCGAACGGTGGTTCGACGTCGACGTGGTCGTGGACGGGTCCGCCTCGATGGTCGTGTGGGACGACACCGTCGCCGAGCTGCTGAACGTGCTCAGGCGGATGAGCGCCTTCCGCACGGTCGAGACCTGGCGCATCGACCCGAACGCAGACAAACCGTTGCTGCACAAGGGCGACCACGTCGTCCTGGAACCTCGTGCCCTGCGTGACCCGCGGCAGCGACGGCTCGTGATCGTCGTGTCGGACTGCGTCACCGATGGCTGGTACGCACCGCAGATCTGGCAGATCCTGCGCGACTGGGCCTCCTGCACCCACACCGTGCTGCTGAACCCGTTGCCGCAGAAGCTGTGGCGTCGCACCGGGCTCGACCATCCCGCCGCACGGGTGCGGGCGGCCCGGCCCGGCGCACCCGACAGCGACCTGAGGTTCGGCGTCTCCTCGTTGCTGCGCAAGGAGGCCGGTGACATCCGTTGGCTGGGCGTCCCCGTGGCCGGACTGTCGGCGGCCTCGCTCGGCCGGTGGGCGCGCACCGCGATGGCGAAGGACCCGTTGGGGTGCGACGGTGTCCTGCTCCCGCAGACCGGCCGGCTGTCCTTCGAGGACTTCCCCGACGACTACTTCGACGACGACGTGGACGCGGCGGATCTCGTCGAGTCGTTCCGGCTCACCGCCTCCGCACCCGCGTGGCGGCTCGCCGTGCTGTGCGCGAACGTGGGTGTGCTGCCGGTCCGGGTGCTGCGCGACATCCAGCGCGACCTGGTGCCCGAGGCCCAGCCGTCCGATCTGGCCGAGGTGCTTGTGAGCGGCCTGTTCCACGAGGCCGTCGGCTCCCGGCCGGAGGAGCTGACGATCTCCCTGCGCGACGGGGTGGGCGAGCACCTCGCGAACTACCTGTCCAGATTGGACGCACGCGCGCTGGTCATCGCAATGCGGGACCGGTACACCGCGGCCGCGTCCGCGCACGGCCTGGTCGTCACGGCAGCGGTGGAGGACGAAGCCGGCGAGCTGATGCTGCCGGACCACAGCAAGGCCTGGGCCAGCGTGGCCCGCAACACCGCGGCACTGCTCGACCTGCCTCCCGAGCCGGCCCTGGAGCCAGTCCCCGAACCGCTGCCGGTGTCCACGCCGCTCCCGGTGCCTGACTTGTACCAGCCGCGCGGCAGGTACGTCGGCATCGGCGTCGGCGCGTACGAGCTGGTGCAGCCGCTGCAGCACGCCGTGAGCGACGTGCGGGAGCTGGGCGCGCTGCTCAGGGGGTACGAGGGCGAGCCACTGGCCGATCCGACCGAGGCCGAGGTCCGCGCCCACATGAGGGCGCTCCGGCAGAACCCGCAGGACGGCGGCGCGTTGGTCGCGTTGTGGGTCGGGCATGCGATGCCCGTCGCGGGCAGCCTCCGACTCCTGGCGAGGGACAACGATGGCGCGGCCGACGGCATCACACTGGATGAGTTCGCGTTGTGGTGTGCCTCGTCCGGTGCGCATCAGGTGTTCATCATCATCGACGCCTGCTACTCGGGTGCTCACCTCGACGAGGCCGTACGGAGGATCGCCGACCTCCAGGAGCAACTGCTGGCTGATCACACGCACTGGGCGGGCGTGCTGGTGTCGTGTTCTGGCGTTGAGACGGCCCGTGACGGCCTGTTCGGCGGCAAGCTGCGCAAGCTGCTGCGTGCTGGCCCTACCGCCGATGAGGACATGCGGCGGTGGAGTGACCGCACGGCGTACGTCGACGGCGGAGCGGTCGGCACGGCGCTGTTGAACGGGTGGGACAGCGATGTGCAGCGGCCGCGTTTCATGCAGTACGGATCTGCTCAGCCGATGCTGCCGAATCCGTTGTACTCCCCGAACACAGTCCCGAAGCACCTGCTGCTGGCCGCTCGTGGTGGCGACTCGGCGGACAACCGGTCGTGGTTCACCGGCCGCACCGCGCAGGTGGATCGCGTGGTCGGCTGGGTGAAGTCGGGTGTGCCTGGTCTGCGCGTGGTCACCGGGGCGCCGGGCACGGGCAAGTCCGCGGTGGTCGGCCGGGTCGTGAGCCTGTCGAACCCGGCCGAACGCGACCTGCTGCTGACCGCCGGACCGCCGTTCCGGCACGCCGACCCCGGCCCGAATTCGGTCGACGCGGCCGTGCACGTCCGTGCGATGACCGCCGACCGCGTGGCCGACCTGCTCAGCCGTCAACTGGTCGCCGCCGGCCTGATCCCTGCACCGGACGGACCACGGCGCGGCGCGGCCGAGCTGGTCGGTGTGGTCAGCACGCTCACCTCACCGCCGGTGCTGGTGGTGGACGGCCTGGACGAGGCGCGCGGTGAGTCGTTCTCGATCGCCACCTCGCTGCTGACCAGGCTCGCGAGCTACGCCGTGGTGATCGTCTCGACCCGGCAGGCACACCGCGTCGCCGGTGGCGCGCCGTTGCTGACCGAGCTGTCGCCGGTCGAGGTGCTGAACCTCGACGAGGCCGACAACGAGACCGACGTCCGCGCCTACGTGCTCGCCCGGCTGGGTACGCAGGTTCCGCAGTCCACCGTGGACTCGTTGGCGCAGCTGCCGTTCCTGACCGCGTGGATGATCACGGACCAGGTGCTCGCCAGCGGCGGGGCTGATCTCAGACTCTCGCTCGACGCGGTTTTCGAACTGGAGCTCGCCAAGGTTCCGGCGGCACGCACGTTGCTGACGGCGTTGACGTGGAGCCACGGCGCCGGGTTCCCCGAGGCCGAGTGGATCGCGGTCGCGGAAGCGCTGTCGGGCGAGCGGTTCGTTTCCGCCGACGTCTCCACCGTGCTCATCGAACTGGGCCGGCACATCACGCAGGACGGTGAGGAGGGCACGGCCGTCTTCAAGCTGACGCACCAGACGTTCGCCGACTACCTGCGGCCGCCGTTCGCGCCGAGCAGGGCCGAGGTGTTCGCGCCTGGCGCGGATGTCGTCGCGAAGGCGTTGGTTCGCCTGTACCGGCAGCGGTTGGAAGCGGGCGTGCCACCGAACGTGCCTGGCTACCTGCACAAGTACGTCTGGCGGCACTGCGGGCACGCCGGCGTGCAGGCGTTGGACGGGTTGCGCGAACTCGCGGTGATGAACCGGATGCTGATGCCGGACATCGCGCTCGCGGCGACCACGGCAGCCAACGAGCTCGCACACTGGGGCCGCGGCGACGAGGCCATCCCGCCGTTCGAGGAAGCTGCCTCGCACTTCCGCGCATTGGTGCCGACGAACCGGATGTATTTGGCGGACCTGGCCTACGTGCTGAACCGGCTCGCCCGGCGGTTCCGCGAGGCTGGCCGGCTGCAGCAGGCCGTCGCACCCGCGGAAGAGGCCGTGGTGCGGTACCGGGAGCTGGTCGCGTCGACCCCGACGACTGCTGAAACGCTGACGCACAAACGGCTTGCACAACGCATCGCGAAGACGACGACGCACGGCGGCGACAACCCGACGTATGCGGCGCACCTGAGTGGTGCGTTGGTCGATCTGAGCGAGATCTACGCCATGCTCGGCCGTCGCCACGATGCAGTGTCCACAGCTCGCGACGCCGTAGCCGCCGTCGACTCCGACGTTCCTCTTGCCCGCGCGATGATGTGCCTCGCCGCGCGGTGCAGCGAAACGGGCCGGCGCTACGAGGCCATGCAACGCTCCAAACAGGCCGTCGAGGTGTACTACACCCTCGCTCAGGCGAACCCGGCGCACCTCTCGGACCTCGTTGGCGCACTGGCCTGTCTGAGCCAGGACTACCTGAGACTCGGCAGGCTCGCGGATGCCGACCGCACCACGCAACAAGCCGCGGACATCAGCGGCACGCTGGGCCGGCACGCACCATTCCGCCCACAACTCGCCGACGCCGCACTGAGCCTGAGCGTCGCCTACGGCATGGTCGACCGCACCGATGCGGCGCTGACCTCGGCCCGGCAAGCCGCGGACCTCGCGGAAGGGTTGCCGCTGCACGCCGAGGCGCTGCACAACCTGATGCGCCGCCAGCGCGACGCATACGAACTCGCGGACGCCGTGGCGACCGGGCTGCGGGCCGTCGAGCTGTGCCTGCAGCCGGAGCACGCGCACAAGTTGTCCATCCTCGCGGGTGTGCTGTTCACCCTCGACACGATCTGCGCAGGCAACAACCAACCCGAGATCGTCCACATGGCCTGGAACCGGGTGACCGAACGGTTCCGCGGCCCGAGCCTCGCGACCCTGCTCACGCTGCGGGCTGCTTCGGCTCGAGCAGGAGAAGCCGAAGCGCTGAAGTGGCTGAGCCTCGCCCTGACCCACGTCGGCCAGTCCCGGCAGGCGCTTCACGACCTGCACGACGTGGCTCGTCGCCACTACGACTCGGCCCGGTACTGGTCGTGGGAGTCGGAGCCGGACTGGCTCACCGTCGACCGCAGGCTGCTCACGACGGCCCGTGCGTGGGTGTTCGCCCGCACGTACGCCGAGGAACGCGCGATCCTGCTCCACCACCCCGAACTGCTCTCGACGGACGCGGACGTGGCGGTCACCGAAGCGCTGTACGGCACCAGCCTCGTCGAAGCGCAGGTCCTCCAGTCCCGCCGCAACACCGCACAGCAGCAGGGCGTCGAGCAGGCCTACCGTCCCTGGCTGCTGGCCAGCGTGGCCGACGAGTTCATCGACGCCACCCCGGCTCGGCGCCGCGAGCTGCTCGCCACGCGCAGGGACGAGCTGCTGGACAAAGAAGTCCTGAAGAACGTGCGGGACAACCGGCCCGTGCACGCGTTGCTGCTGCTGGCCGACGATGACGCCAACGTGCTCGACCTCGTGCTGGACGCACACGAGAATCCGGAGCGCACGACGGACATCCTGCGCGAGCTCTCCTCGCGCGCGTCTCCTCAGGCACTCACCCAGGCCGTGACCGCGCTGGAACCGCATCCGCTTGCGGCGCTGTACAGGGCAGTGGCGCGTGTTCGAGCGGGTGACGATCGCGTCACGCTGCCCCCAGCGGATCAACGACTGACGTGGATTCACGAGCTGACCTACCTGCTGCCGACAAACCTGAAACTGGCCACGTTGATCCGCAGGCTGTCATCCGATCCGGACTAGTCAGCTGAGCTGTCGGCAGTTCGCCGGCATGCACCACTTCGCGGCGACAGTGGACGACCTCAACCGCTGGCCACGACAGCCTGCCCTCGTGCTGATCCTGGAGAACAAGGAGACAGCTTTGCGGAGGCCGCCGAACAGCGCGCGGAGCTGAGCGACCGCCGCGACGAAGCGCTCACGGAGCTGCAAGCCGCCATCGTGACGTGGGCGACGGGCTGCCGCGAGCTCACCTTCCCCGACCCCGGCGCGCTGGCGGCCCTCGCCGCGGCGGAGACCGCCCTGCTGACTCGGGTCGACGCCGTCGCGAGCCGGGTGCTGGACGCCGTCACCAGGGAGGAGACCCTGGCCCAAACGGCGCGGGAGGACGCCGAACGTGACCGCGGCGCACTGCGCGAGGAGGTTCGCCGGCTGCTGGCCGAACAGGACCTCCCTCCCCCGCCACCGCACACCCGCACCACCGACCGCGCCACGCTGAACGGCGCGCCGCTGTGGCGGCTGGTCCGCTTCGCCGACGCGGTGCCCGAGGAAGTCCGCGCGTCGGTGGAAGCCGCGCTCCAGGCGTCAGGCCTGCTGGACGCCTGGATCGGCCACGACGGCACGATCACCGGGCACGACACGTTCGCCCTGCCCGGCTCCGTGCCACCGGCGCCGGGCCGGTCGCTCACCGAGGTGCTCGTGCCCGAGCCGGACACGCCCGTGGCCTCCGGCGTCATCACCCGCCTGCTGGGCGAGGTGGCCTACGGGGAGCAACCACCGGAGGGGCATCCGGCGGCGATCGGCGCCGACGGCGGCTGGCGCCTGGGCACGCTGCGCGGCACGTGGCAGAAGGACGAGGCCGCACACATCGGCGCGCTCGCCCGGCAGCGGGCCAGGCAGCGCCGGTTGACCGAGCTGCGCGAGCGGATCACCGCGGCGGAGGAGCTGATCGCGACCCACACCGCCGTGCTGGGTTCGCTGGCGGCACGCAGGTCGGCCGTCCAGACCGAACGGGACGCGCGGCCGGCCACGCCGCCGCGGACGCCGCCCTGGAAGCGCTCACCAGGGCGGAGGTCGCGGTCTCCACCGCCGACAGCGTGGTCCGGCGCTCGCTGGACGTCCTGTCGAAGCGCGAGCAGCGCGTGGACCGCGCCCTGCGGGAGCTGACCGCGGCCGCGGCCGAGCACGGCCTGCCCACGGAGCGGCAGGCGCTCAACGCCGTGGCGGACGCCGTGAACGCCTTCCGCGCCGCCGACGCGTGGATCGACGAGCACGCCACCCTGGTCGCGACGCGTCGCGAAGCCGAGCGAGCCGCTGAGCAGGCGCAGCGCTCCCGGCTCGCCGCCGAGCAGCGGGAGGACGAGGCGGACGTGGCCGACGCCGCCGCCAGCAGGCTGGACAGCGAGCTGGACGCCGTCGAGGGCACCATCGGCGTCGACTACCGGGGTGTGCTCGACCAGCTCAGCGCCCTGCGGAACGAGCTCGACGAGGTCAAGCGGCAGGCGAGCGGCAACCGCAGGGAGATCAGCGGCCTGGCCGAGCGGCTGGGCCAGCTGACCACCCGGCGCGCCACCGACGCGGAGAACCGCGACAACGCCACCCACCTGCGCGACCAGGCGGCCACCCGGTTCCGCCGGCTGGCGAACGGCAGCTTCCCCGCCGACAGCGGCTTGCCCGGCCTGGCGGCGTTCACCGAGGCGCTCACGACGTCCCCCGGCGTCCGGGCGGCCCTCGACGCGGCGAGGACGGTCGCGGCCTCGTGGCCGACTCTGCCGCACTCACCGAAGAACATCGGCGACGCCGCCCACCGGCTGGCCGAGGAGGTGCACGCGTCCCGCGAGGTGCTCGGCGCTCGCGCCGACCTCGAACTCGACTCCGACGAGGACGTCCAGGTCTTCTCCGCGATGGTGGACGGCATGCGCATCGGCGCGTCGGCGTTGCACGACCGGCTCCGGTCCGACGCGGAACGCAGCCGGGAGGACATCACCGCGCAGGAACGCGAACTGTTCGACCGCACCCTCACCGGCGACACCCGCCGCCACCTCGCCGCCCGGATACGGCAGGCGCACGAGCTGGTCGACGGCATGAACGCCCGCCTGGAGCGGGTGCGCACGGCGTCCAAGGTGGCGGTGCGGCTGGTGTGGGAAGTCTCGCCGGACCTGCCGGCCGGCACGAAAGCGGCGCGCGACCTCCTGCTCAAGGACCCGGTGCGGTTGAGCGAGGCCGATCGCGAGTCGCTGCACCGGTTCTTCCGCGAGCGCGTCGAGCAGGCCAAGGGCGACGAGTCCGCCGCGGGCTGGGAACAACAACTGGGGCAGGTGTTCGACTACACCGCCTGGCACCGGTTCGTGGTGAAGCTCGACCGCATGAACGGCACGGGCTGGCAACCGTTGACCAAGAAACTGCACGGAGCGCTCTCCGGCGGCGAGAAGGCGATCGCCCTGCACCTCCCCCTGTTCGCCGCCGTGGCAGCCCACTACCAGGCGGTCACCCGGGCACCGCGGGTCATCCTGCTGGACGAGGTCTTCGTCGGCGTCGACTCCGTCAACCGCGGCCAGGTCTTCGAGCTGCTGTCCGCACTGGACCTGGACCTGGTGCTCACCTCCGACCACGAGTGGTGCACCTACCGCGAACTGGACGGCATCGCGATCCACCAGCTGATCACGGGCGGCGACGGGGAAGATGCCGTCACCACCGCGCGCTTCGTGTGGAACGGGGCTGAACTGCTCGACGAGCAGGAAGACGTGGACAGCTGAAGGACACTCGGCCGGGGCGCGCTGCCGGTCAGACCACCACGGGGCAGGTCTCGTCGTCGGCGGCGGGTGCGCCACGGCGGTCGGCCGCGGTGTGTGCCAGCACGACGGCGGCCTTGTCGGGGCTGAGGAAGCGCAGTCCCATGAAGTTGTCGCCGGTGGTGAACCCCGGCAGCGCCCAGATCTCCTCGTACGGGATGCGCGCCGGCCAGTACCGGCGGAAGCTGTAGACGTTGCTCCAGAGGCACCTCGCCGGATCGGGACGCCACAGGTGCCGCGCGAACGCCGGGTCGCGGAACGAGTGCCCGACCTCGCCGATGGCCAGCACGTGCTTGCGGCCGGTGAGGAGCACGACGGCACCGGCCTCGAGGGTGTCCATCCGCCTGTCGTGCTGGGCCGTGGCACCCCAGAACCGGGCCCGGCCGCTCGGGTGTGCGTCGGTCAGCTCGGCCAGGTCCGTCGCGTCCAGTCCCGCTTCCCGGAACGGGACCGTTCGCGTCAGCGTGTCCGCCCAGTGCCGGCGGGCCTCGGGAGTCCCGTAGGAGGGTTGGATGACGACTTGCACCACGATCGACACCGTACCCGGAGCCTCGATCACCCGGTCTGGAAGCTGGCTGACCTGACGCCGTTCACCCCGTCGCGGGCACCAGCTCCGGTGCCCGTACCGGGTCGACCACCCGCGGCTTCCGCACGGCAACAGCGACCACGACCAGCGTCAGCAACGCCAGCGCCGGGTACGTCCACCCGATCAACGACAGCCAGCCCGGCCGCGAGATCGTCCAGATCGTCGGCTGCCTGCTCAGCTGGAACGCGATGACGTCCCAGCACATCACCGGAACCCACAGCACCAGCAACGAGATCCGCGCCCACGGCACCACCCGCGCGTGCACCAGCCAGACCAGCAGCGGCGCCACCCAGACCCAGTGGTGGTCCCAGGAGATCGGCGACAGCAGCAACCCCAGGAACTGCACCGACAGCACACCGATCAACGCATCACCCGCACGCACCGCCGCACGTAACGCGAACAACGCCACCACGAGAGCCACCACGCCCGCGACGATCCACGGCCACGACATCTGCACGTCGTAGCCCAGCGACCGGGACAACGCGCCGCGCAACGACTGGTTGTGCGCGGTCGCCACCGGACCCACCCGGCCGGGGTCGCCCAGCAACGTGAACCAGTACTGCTCGGCCTGCGAGAAGTTCACCAGGAACCCGAGCCCGACCGAGGCGGCGAACGCCCCCAGCGACCACAACGCCGCCGCCCACCGGCGCGTCGCGAGGAAGTACAGCCCGGAGATCGCCGGCACGAGCTTCACGCCGGCCGCCAGGCCGATCCCGATCCCGGCCGCCCGCGAGCCCCGCGCCAGCAACGCCGCCAGCACGCACGCCGCCAGCACCAGGTTGACCTGGCCGAACTCGAACGTGTGGAACACCGGCATCGTCCACAGCAGCGCCGCGGTCCACAGCAGCGAACGCCGCTCCCACTCCGGCGACCACCGCGGGGCGACCGACCGCAGCGCCACCCGCACCAGCCAGTGCAGGCACAGCACCGACAGCAGCCGGAAGACCCACTGCGCCGCGCCCCAGAACAGCCAGGTCAGCGGCAGGAACACCAGCGCGCCGAAGGGCGGGTAGGTGAAGGGCAGCGGGAAGTCGGGCGGCGAGTGCGGTGACGTCACCCGGTAGAGGTCGCCGTCGAGCACGTGCGGGGCCAGCGCCCAGTACACGTACAGGTCGATCGACTCGTTGCCGAAGCCGGTGACGAGCGTCCAGGTGCGCGCGAGCACGGACACCGCCAGCAGCCACGGGGCGGCGGCGAGCAGGCGCCGGTCAAGCTTCGCGAGTGCGCGCACGGCGGTCCGCCTCCGAGGTCGTCCTGAGCAGCCGCGGGGTGGCGGCGAGGGTGAGCAGGCCGAGCGCCGGGTAGGCCCAGCCGAGCGCGGCGAGCGGCCAGGGTCTGGGGATCTCCCAGATCGAGGGTTGCTGGTTGACGAGGAACGTGACCAGGTCCGCGCCGGTCACGACGACCCACGGCAGCGCGAGGACCGGACGAGGGCCGTGGACGAGCCACAGCACCACCGGGATCACCCACAGCCAGTGGTGGCTCCACGAGATCGGCGACACGAGCAGGCCGAACAGCTGCACGGCGAGCACGGCGGCAAGCGTGTCCGACGCGCGCACGGCCGAGCGCAGGGCGAGGAACGCCAGCACACCCGACACGGCCACCGCGAGCAACCACGGCCACGACATCTCGACGTCGTAGCCGAAGGACCGGGACAACGCGCCGCGCAGCGACTGGTTGATCGCCGACCCCACCGGCCCGACCCGGTCGGCCGCGCCGAGCAGGTGGAACCAGTAGCGCCAGGAGTCCGGGGCGGACACGGCGAACCCCAGCGCCACGGTCAGCAGGAAGCCCGCGAACGACCACGCCGCCGCGGTCCACCGGCGGGTCGCGAGGAAGTACAGCCCGGAGATCGCGGGAGTCAGCTTCAGCCCGGCGCCGATCCCGACCCCGAGGCCCGCCACGGAGTTGCGCACGGTCACCACCGCCGCGAACACGAAGGCGACCAGCACGAGGTTGATCTGGCCGAAGTCGAGGGTCTTGCGCACCGGCTCGCACCACAGCGCGAGCCCGGTCCACAGCAGCGCCCGCCGCGGGTCGTACCCGACCCGGCGAGCCAGCAGCCCCAGCGCCGTCCGCACGATCCACCACAGGCACACCAGCGACAGCAGCTGCCAGACGACCTGCGCCGCGACCCACGGCAGCGCCGACAGCGGCAGGAACACCACCGCCCCGAACGGCGGGTAGGTGAACGGCAGCGGGAAGTCCGCCGTGAACGGCATGGTCACCGTGTAGAGCCGGTCGGTGAGGATGTTCGGCGCGAGGCTCCAGTACACCTTGAGGTCGATCATCCCCCAGCTCTCGGGGAACGTCAGCCGCCAGGCGTAGCCGGCCAGCGACAGGCCCAGCACCAGCGGCGCGAACCGCAGCAGCCGTGCCTCGACGACGCGGACCCGCTCACTCACCCGTACCTCCTGTGCCGGCGCCCGCCGGTGCCGGCGCCCAGATGAAGTACCAGGGTGGAGTGGACGGTGCCAAGAGGCAGACGGCGGGCCTCGGTGTACGGGTCGAAGCCGCGACCGCCTTCTTCGCCTCCTCGGGTCGTGCCGGTCGCACGAACCGGTGGTTTCACCCCTGCTCGGCCAACCGCGTGACGTTCCGCGACCGAAGGTGTCCAAAGGGAGTGGACACGGACGAACAGGTGGGAGCAGGCCATGAGCGTCGAGGCGGCCGCACTCGACGATGCCACGTTGGTGGCGCGTTCCCGTGACGGCGACATGCGTGCCTACGAGCAGTTGGTGCGCCGCTACCAGGGGCAGATGTACCGGCTGGCGCTGCGGGTGGTGGGCAGCGCGGGCGACGCGGAGGACGTGGTGCAGGACGTGTTCCTCACCACGTGGCGCCGGTTGGGGCAGCTCAAGGACGACGGGGCGTTCGTGGGGTGGCTCTACCGCACTGCCACGAACCGGTGCTTGAACGTGCTGCGGCAGCGCAGGCCGGTGGCCGTCGTCGAGCTCGACGACCAGCCGTCGGTGGCGCCGCGGGAACGGCCGGAGCGGGCGGTGGAGGTGAGTGCGCAGATGGACGCGCTGGCCGTGGCGTTGCGCGGGCTCACGCCGGAGCAGCGCGCGTGCTGGGTGCTGCGGGAGGTGCACGGGAGGTCGTACGACGAGATCGCGGAGGCGATCGGCGCGACGCAGCAGGCGGTGCGCGGAAGGCTCGCGCGAGCGCGGGCACAACTCGCGGAGGTGATGGCGCCGTGGAGGTGACGGCGGACTACGCCCTGCCGTGCGGGCGGGACGTGGAGCAGGTCTGGGAGGCGATCGAGACCGCCGACGAGCACACCCGGCGGTGCCCGCACTGCGCGGCGGTGCGGGAGAGCCTGCTGGTGCTGCGGGCGGCGACGGAGGAGATGGCGCGCGACCGCGTCGAGCCGCCGTCCGACCTGGTCAGCAGGGTGATGTCGGCGGTGCGGGCGGACGCGCGGCGCGGCGAGGCCGTGCCGTTGCCGAACAGCGGCGCGGACCCGGCGCGGATCAGCACGGGCGGTCGCGGCGGTGCTGCGGTTCGCGGCGGACGGCGTGGACGGGGTGCGGGCCCGCGGCTGCCGGGTCAGCGAGGCGGTGGAGTCGACCGAGGCGGACCCGGTGATCGAGGTGGAGCTCAGCATCGCGATCGCGGTGGGACGGACGACGGCGGAGACGTTCGACGTGGTGCGGGAGCGGGTGGTCGCGGCCGCGTCGGCACGCATCGGCGTGCGGCTGGCGCGGCTCGACCTCGTCGTGTCCGACGTGCTCGAAGGGTGACCGGGGTGCTCGAAACTCTCGAAACGGTCGTGGCGGCGCCGGTGGTGGCCGCGGTGGCGGTGCACGCGGCGGAACGCGTGCCCGGCGTGCACGTGCAGCCGGGCGTGGCCGCGCTGGTCAGCTCGGTGGTGCGCAGCGCGCGCCAGCACGTGAAAGGGCTGAACCCGGCGCCGGTCGAAGGGGTCAGGCTGCGGTACGCGGGTGCGGCCGTGCTGCTGGAGGTGGACGTGGTGATCTCGGGTGACGACCAGGCCGCCGCGGTGGCGCGGGCGGTGCAGCGGTCGGTGCGCGCGGCGGTGCCGGAGCTCACCGGGGTCGAGGTCGGATCGGTGCTGGTGACGGTGGTGGACGTCGCGTGCTGATCGTGGAGGAACTGCTCAAGGCGCTGCGGAAGGTCGACGGGCTGCGGCCCTCGACGCCGGTGCTGTCGGTGCGCGTGCCGTGGGACGTGGACGGGCTCGCGGTGGACGTGGCCGACGACGTGGTGTGCGTGCGGGTGGTGGCGACTCGCTTGCCGTTGCCCGCGCTGCTCACCGAGGCGGGTGCGGTGCTGCGGACCGTTCTCGTTGGCACGCAGTGGGAATCAGCTCGGTTGAGACTTGTGGTGACCGATGTGGACAGAGATGCGCTGAACGCGTCTTGAGTCACCCGATCAGGCCGTGACCTTTCCGGATCGGCCGTGTCTTTGAAGGTGTGGACGGTACTTCGAAGGAAGGAACGACGATGACCACGCAGACCGCGGACAAGAACAGCGTTGCGGGCAACGGCAACAACAAGCTCGTCACCGACCGGGGTGCGACCACCATCTCGGAAGTGGTGGTGCAGAAGGTCGCCGGGCTCGCGGCGCGGGAGATCAAGGGCGTGCACGCGCTCGGCGGCGGTGCGACGCGGGCGCTGAGCGCGTTGCGCGACCGGATCCCCGGTGCGACCGCGAGTGCCGGTCAGGGTGTGTCGGTCGAGGTCGGCGAGCGGCAGGCCGCGGTCGACCTGGAGCTCGTCGTGGACTACGGCGTGCCGATCGCGGACCTCGCGAAGTCGGTGCGCGGCAACGTGATCGCGGCGATCGAGCAGATCACCGGCCTCGAGGTGGTCGAGGTGAACATCAACGTCAACGACGTGCACATCCCGGCTGACGACGACGGCGCCGAGCCGGAGAGCAACGGCAGCCGAGTCCAGTGAGCCTGACCCGCCGCCTCGTCGTCGGGGGTGGGGCGGCGGGTTCCCCTTCGTGGCAAAGGAGATTCGCAGTGAGCACAACCGCACTGGGACTGCTGACGGGGCTGGCTCTGGGCCTCGCGGCGGCGTTCGGGGGCTTCAGCGCCTTCCTGCTCGTGCTGGTGTTCGGCGCGCTCGGCCTGGTCGCGGGCCGGGTGGCCGAGGGCAAGCTGGACCTGGCCCAGCTGCTCGGCAGGGACAGGGACTGAGCCGATGACGACCACGCTCGCCGCGCCCGCGCGCGGCCTCACCACGGTGGCCGACCGCGCTGTCGGCCGGATCGCCTCCCGTGCGGCGCACGAGGTCGCCGGTGTCGCGGGCGCCACCGCCAGTGCGCACGTCACCGGCGGGGTCGCCGCGTTGGACGTGCGGCTGGACCTGCACTACCCCACGCCGGTGGCGACGACGACCGCCGCCGTCCGCGCGCACCTGGCGGAACGGGTCGGCGCGCTCACCGGGCTGGCGGTGTCCGTTGTCGACGTTTCCGTGGCGGAGCTGCGGACGGCGGCCGAGGTGACCAGGAGGGTGCGATGACCCGCAGGTCGCGCCGGTCGTTGCCGGCGGTGTGCGTTTCCCTGCTGTTGTTGGGTGTGTGCGTGCTGGTGGCCGTGTGCGCGATCCAGCTGGCGTTGGGCGAGACGCCGCTCGTGTCGTATTCGGCTGTCGCCGGAACGCTGCACGAGACGTCGTGGGCCGCCAGGGAAGTGCTGATCTTCGGCGCTGTGGTGGCGGCGGTCGGGCTGCTGCTGGTGCTGGTCTCGGTCGTGCCGGGGCGGGCGCGGACGGCCCCGCTGGACGAGCGCACGTCGATCTCGCGGCGGGGCCTGCGCAACGCGGTCCGGGCGGCCGCGCGGGTGGACGGGGTCGAGTCGGCGTCCGTCCGGGTGGCGCGCAGCCGGGTGAAGGCCTCCGTGCGCACCCGGCGGACGAACACCGACGGGATGGCCGATGTCGTGCGCGAGTCGGTGCAGCAGCGGCTTTCGGAGATCGCGCTCGCCCGCACGCCGCGGGTCGTGGTGCGGGTCAAGGCTTCCAGGGGTGCGTCGTGAACCGGGTGCTGTTGTTCCTGTGCGGTCTGGTGTTGCTGGGCGCCGGAGGTGCTGCCGTGGTGGCACATCTCGGCCGGATCCCTCAGCTGGACTCCGGTGCTCCGCTGGTGCCCGGTGCGGACCTGCCGCCTACGTGGGTGCTCGTGGTGACGGCTGTCGTCGCGGTCGTGCTGGCGTTGCTGTGCCTGCGCTGGTTGCTGGCGCAGGTGCCGCGCACGCCGACGGCGACGTGGCGGTGGAGCGGTGACAACGGCTCGACGCGGATGTCCACGTCGGTCGCGACCGCACCGCTGGCAGAGGAGATCAGCGGGTATCCGGGCGTGCGCAAGGTGGAGGCCGCGCTGACCGGGCCGCATACAGCGCCCCGGCTCGCACTGGTCGTGCGGGCGCACGGGGACGCGGACGTGCGAGAGATCCGTCGGCGCATCGACTCCGAGGGTGTTCCGCGGTTGCGGGAGGCGCTGGAGTCGCCGGAGCTCGTGGCGACCGTCGAGTTCCGGCTCGCCACGTCCGCTTCCGGCGCGCGGGTCTCCTGATCAGGTCTTGTCGGCCAGCCGTTCGACGTCCGCGGTCTTGCCGGCGATGATGAGCACGTCGCCGCGTTCGACCACGGTGTCGGTGGTGGCGTAGGTGAAGCCCTCACCGGAGCGCTTGACACCGACGACGGTGACGCCGTACTTGGCGCGCAGCTTGCTCTTACCGAGCGCGTGCCCGACCGCCTCCTCCGGCGCGCGCGTCTTGATCATCGCGTAGTCGTCCTCGAACTCGATGTAGTCCAGCACCCGCCCGGTGACCATGTGCGCCACGCGTTCACCCATCTCGTGCTCGGGCAGCACGACCCGGTGGACACCGATGCGTTCGAGGATCCGGCGGTGCTCGTGGCTGATCGCCTTGGCCCAGATCGTCTGGATGCCGAAGTCGACCAGCACCACCGCGGTGAGGATGCTGGCCTCGAGGTTCGTGCCGATGCCCACCACCGCGTGCTGGAACTCGTCGACCCCGAGCTGCCGCATGACCTCGGCGTCGGTGCTGTCGGCGACGACGGCGTGGGTGAAGTCGTCGGCGTACCGCTGCACCAGCTTCGGGTCCGAGTCGACCACCATGACCTCGGTGCCCTGGGCGATCAGTTCCAGCGCGAGCGAGCTGCCGAATCGGCCCAGCCCGATCACGACGACGCGGGAAGCCTGCCTATCCGACAATGGGTCGCTCCTCGGGTAGTTCGTAGCGGCGCCGGCGTTCCCGCAGCGCCAGGGCCGACACCAGGGTGATCGACCCGACCCTGCCGATGAACATCAGCACGATGATGACCAACTGGGCCACCGGCGGCAGCTTGGCCGTGATGCCGGTGGACATCCCCACCCCGCCGAACGCGGAGGTGGTCTCGAACAGCACGTCGTCGAGCCGGAACTGCGTGGTGGCCAGCAAGATCATCGTCGCCGTCATCACGACACCGACCCCGAGCAACGCCACCGTGACCGCCTGCCGCTGCACCTCGGCGCTGATCTTGCGCCCCATGACGTGCACACTCGGCTCGGCCCGCACCTCGGCCAGCAGCACGAAGGCGATCAGCGCGAACGTGGTGACCTTGATGCCACCCGTCGTCCCCGCACTGCCACCGCCGATGAACATCAGCACGTCGTGCACCAGCATCGTCGCCGGCTGCAGCTGCGCGATGTCGATGGTGTTGAACCCGGCCGTCCCCGGCATGGCACCGTGGAAGAGCCCGATGAGGAGCTTCTCCCCCACCCCGTACGGCCCGAGCGTGCCGGCCTTGCTCCACTCGACCGTCAGCACCACCAGCGTGCCGACCGCGATCAGCCCCAGGTAGACGGGCACCGTGATCTTGGTGTGCAACGACCACCGGCCCCTGCGCCTGCTCCTGCCGCGCAGGATCTCGAACAGCACGGGAAACCCGAGCCCGCCCGTGACCGCCACCGCCACGACCGGCAGGCAGATCCACGGGTCCGTCGCGAACCGCATGAGGTTGTCCGGGTAGAGCGCGAGCCCGACGCTGTTGAACGCCGACACGGCGTGGAAGACGCCTTCGTACAGCGCCCTGCCCAGGGTCATGTCATAGCCCAGCCAGAACCTCGTCGCGAGCACCGCGGCGCCGATCGCCTCGACTGCCAGGCTGATCGTGACCACACCCGCGATGACCCGGCGGACATGCCCGAGGTTGAGGGTGTTCGTCTCGGTCTTGACGGTGAGCTGCATGTGCAACCCGAGCCGGTGCGACACCAGCAACGCCAGCACCGAGGCCATCGTCATGATGCCGAAGCCGCCGATCTGGCACAGCACCAGCAGCACGACCTCGCCGAACGTCGACCAGTGCGCACCGGTGTCCACCACGGCCAGACCGGTGCCGGTGATGCCGGAGACAGCGGTGAACAGGGCGGTCAACAGGCCCGTTGAGCGGCCGGGCTCGGCGGCGACGGGGAGCATGAACAGGGCCGTCCCGGCGGCGGTGGCGGCCAGGAAGGCGAGGACGACGAGGCGGGCGGGGTGCCGCCAGCCGGACATGGCCGGGCCGGAGATCACCGCGCAAGCCTAGGTGAGGCCGATGTGGAACGTGGACGAACCCGGCAAACGGGGTGGCGAGGCGTGGCCTGCGGCCTCACGACGGCGCCGGCGTGCTCCTCAGCGGGTTCGGGCAGTCGACGTAACGGCTGGCAGCGCCTTCCGCCCTCGTCCACCTCAACAGCAGGTTCGCCTTCGCCGGCACCGACGGACTGCTCTCCAGCAACGCCCTCAACAACGGCGGCGACCCGTGCTCCTCGGCATACGCGGCGAACACCGCCCGAGCCTCCCCCCAGAGGTCCACTCCGGGATGGCGAGCGTGCACCGCCCCCGCGATCTCCATCAGGTGGTTCACGATCAGGCAGTACTGCAGCCGCTCCCACCCCTTCGCCTCGGACACCCCGCGCGCCCCGGCCAGGTCCCCGTCCACTGAGGACAACAGCGAGGTGTGCGACGGCAGCAACCGCATGCCCTCGTGATCCCGGTAGAACGCCTGCACGGGCATACCAGCGGAATCCACACCCACCAGCACGTTCTGCATGTGGCTCTCCATCACCACGCCGTGGGCGAAGAAGGCGTGCAGCACCGGCGGCGCGACAGCCGACACGTACGCGCGGAACCAGGCAGCCGGGTCGACGAGAGCGTCGAGCGGGTTGCCGGGGAAACCCTCGGCGATCCCCGCGGCCAGCAGTGGGGTGACGCCTGGCCAGGTGTGCCGGCGGATGCCGTCGCGGACGACCACGGCCAGGCCCTCGAAGCACGACGGCGAGGTGCGGTAGCCGCGGTCCAGCAGGAAGGCGGTGCCGGGGTAGGTGGCGGCGATGTCGGCGAACACCGGCCTCAGCACCTGCGCGAGTGGTGGGATCCAGTGGAGGTCGTAGGTCCAGAGCCGGCGGATGTCGTTGGTGATCTGGATGTCGAGGCTGAACTTGTAGAACAGGTCGGCTGCCGGGTCGTAGACCGTGCGGACCGAGGAGGTCGGCCAGACCAGCGGGCCGTCAGCGTCCCCGGACAGGCCCAGCAACGAGAGCTGCAGCGGGTGGGCGGGCAACGAGCCGGCGGGCAGGGCCACGTCGCCCGCGTCCACGAAGTCGCCGTGCAGCACCGCCAACCGGAAGGCAGCGTGCGTTTCCGGGGCGTACGGGAGCCAGGCGGAGGCGGGCAGGGAGCCGCGGCTCTTGGGGGCCGGGTGGTAGCGGTGGCCGGCGATCAGGGCCTGTTCGGAGCGCTGGTACGCATCATTCGGCGGGGCACCGCGGGTGGCGAGGATGGCGGCGATGGCGGAGTGGGAGGCGGCGATCTCGTCGAGGAAGCCGACGGGGGCCGTGCCGAGCTCCTTGACGATGAGGACGGCCAGTTCGTGCCAGGTGATGGGGTGCCAGGTGCCGGCGAGGAGTTCGGGGGACGAGGGCCAGCGGCCGGTGCGGGCGCGCAGGAGGGCGCCGGTGTGCGGGAGCTTCAGCAGCAGGTGGTCGGCGGTGGTGGTCACCTCGGCGACCTCGCGGCGCAGGCAGTTCAGCAGCGCGGTCGCGGTGATGCCGTCGGGGTCGGAGTTCGCTTCCACCTGTGTTCCCTCTGGCGATGTGTCAGGATCACGTCATTCTCACGCAAACGCAGGTCGAGACGGAATTCGCCGCCGCGCTGGAGGGTGAGCGGGCCGAGCGGTTCCTCGCCGCGTTGCCGGCTGCGCGGGAGGCGGTGCTCCAGCGGGTGAGGCGGGCGGTCGACGTCGAGCCGTTGCCTGCGGTCGAGCGCACGGACGGGCATCCGGCCGACGTGGTCCGGCAGTGGCCGAACAGTGAGCGGCTGGCTCGGGAGGTCGCGCACAGCGTGGCGGGGCTGGCGTTGGCGCGGACGGCGAAACCGCTGGCCACGCCGTTTCTGGACCGCACGCTGGAGGAGCACGAGCAGAGCGTCGTGGACGGGCACCCGTTGCACCCGTGTTGCCGCAACCGGACCGGGTTCACGGCTCAGGACCACCTCGACTATGGCCCGGAACATCGGCCAAGGACAGCGCTGAGGCTCCACCCGGCCGACGACCACGTGGTGTTCGGCGACTGGCCGGAGGAGCTCAGAGACGGCCGGACGCTCCTGCTCCCGGTGCACCCGTGGCAGGCGACACGTAAGGAAGTTCACTCGATCGGCACGCTCGACGCGAGCCCGTTGATGGCCCTGCGGACGTTGTCGGCCGGCGCGTGGCACGTGAAGACGACGCTCAGCGCGCAGATCACCTCGGCCGTGCGGGACATCTCGGCGAGCTCGATCACAACCGCCACGACGGTCTCGGACTTCCTGGAACGCACCGTCGAAGGCATCGAGCTGCAGCGCAACCGGGCCTCCGCCGCCGTGCGCACGAACGGTGAGCCGGACCGTGAGCTGGGCGTGATCCTGCGCGACAAACCGGCGATCCGCCCGAACGAGACGCTGCTGCCGCTCGCCGCCCTCACGGCCAGGCCGGTCGACGGCGCGAAGCCGCCGATCTGCCACCTCGGTGACCCGGTGCAGTGGCTCACCGAGTTCGCCGAACTGGCCGTGCCGCCGATCATGACCCTGCTCGCCAGGGGCGTGGCGCTGGAGGCGCACGAGCAGAACCTGCTGGTCGGGCTGACGAACGGCCGACCCACGAGACTGGTCTACCGCGACCTCGCCGACATCCGGGTCAGCCCGCGCCCCGACCTCCCCGACCGCCTGCACGCCGACCAGGAGGCCCTGCGCGCCAAGACGTTCGCCACGTTCTTCGCGACCACGCTGACCGGCCTGGTCACCACCCTCGAAGCACCAACAGCAGAGCTCTGGCAGGTCATCGCCGGAACACTGCCGGACACACCCGACCGGCACGCGCTGCTGCACGACCCGATCCCGGCGAAACCGCTCACGCTGATGCGACTCGACCCGGCGACCAAGCAGTGGGCCCACCTGCCGAACCCGTTCAAGAGCTGACCAGCTCGGCCACGTCGTCGAACCGCAGCACCACCACCGCGCCGACCACCCCGAGCACGGCCGCCAGCACCGAGGCCACGAACTCCGCGTAGTCCGCCCGCGACCGCACCTTGCTCACCGCCGACACCAGCAACACGAGTCTACACAGGACCACCGCACCCAGCACCGCGCCTCACCCCTGCCCGATCGGCCGCAGCACCACACCGAGCAGGTCGGTGTCCGGGATGCACCCGAGCAGCCGGGAGTCCTTGCTGCGCGCCAGGTTGTCCCCCAGCACCAGCAGCCACCCGGCCCAGGTGCGCGACCTCGTGCCCGCCGCCGGACCGTGCGCGGTCCTGGTCACCAGCCGGTCCCCGCTGCTGCTGGACGGGGCCGCGCACGTCGGCCTCGGTCCGTTGTCCGAAGTGGACGGTTTCGAGCTGTTGATCCGGCTGGCCGGTGCGGAACGGGTCGAGGCCGACCCACCGGCGGCGGCCAGGATCGTCCGCCTCTGCCACGGCGTCCCGCTGGCCCTGCGCATCGCGGGCACGCTCCTCGCCCACCGCCCGTGGCGGCCGCTCGCGTGGCTGGCGCGCAGGCTCGAACCGGAGAAGCGCAGGCTCACCGAGCTCAGCTACGGCGGCGAGTCGGTCCGCGCGGCCTACGCGGCGGCGTTCGCGGACGTCGGCGACCCGCTGGTGGCCGCGGCGTTCCGGGTGCTGGGCCGGCACGAGCTGTGCGACGTCACCACGGCGGCGGTGGGCCTCGGCGTCGGCGTGCTGGAGGCGGAGGCGGCGCTGGACCGGCTGGTCGACCTCGGGCTCGCCGAGTGGGGTGACGGCGAGACGTACCGGCTGCCGGGCCTGATGCGGTTGTTCGCCGCCGAGCTCAGTCGCGAGTGGACGGCGGTGGGCTGAGCAGCTGCTCGCGGTGCTGCCACGCGAGCGCCAGCAGCGCCGCGCCCGCCGCCTGCGTCGGTTCGTCGTGCACGAACCGCTCGACGTTCTCGGCGGTGAAGTCGAGCCCGGCCAGCACGCGGCCCTCGTCGTTGTGCGACACCAGGTCACCGAACAGCTCGTCGAAGAGCTCCGCCTCGAACACCGCGACGGTCAGCATGTCCGTCGCGAACGTCAACGGGTCGACGCCCATCCCGAGGTAGGACACGCGGGCCTCGGCCATCCGGCGCGCGAACGGCCAGCCGGCGTAGTCGACCGGCCCGGTGTACTCCTCCGGCGCGCCGAGCAGCTCCTCCGCGAACTCGCGGACCATGCAGTGCCACAGGGAGAAGTCGTTCACGACGTCGGTGGCGGACTGGAAGACCCCGACCGGCAGCACCTGGTACATCCCGCCCGCATGCCCGACCTTGCGCGGGTCGCGCCAGTGCAGGAAGAACGTCGAGCGCCCGCTCGCCCGGTCGTGCCGGATCGTCAGCGTGCTGATCGCGACGTTCACCGGCCGCCGCGCCGGGTCGCACGGATCGCCCACGGCGTCCCGCATCGGCACCGAGTCGGTCTTCCCGAGCTCGCGCGCCGCGTACTCGTGCGCGCACGCCTCCCCCACGTCGATCCCGTCGAAGTAGGACCCGATGCCGAACTTCAGGTGCCTCCCGGCGAATTCGAGCAGCCGGTACGTCGGCCGGTTCTCAAACACCGCGGGCGCCGCGAGTGCCGCCATCGCCTCGGAGTAGCAGCGGAAGCCCTCCGGCAGACCGCTGCTCACGAGCCGGAAATCGGTGGCCCTGGCCAGCTCCAGCGTGAGATCGTGCAGCGGGACCGGTTCCGCCGGCATCCAGTGGGCGGCGGTGAGCAGCGGCGTTCCTGCCACCTTCGGCACGTCCGGGTACTCCGCGGCGGCCTTGACCGCGAAGGCGTGCCGGTGTTCGAGCAGGTGGGCACGGACCTCGAGCCACTGTGCAGGCATGGGCGAGATGGTGTCATGCGGCGGGAGGGTTGATGGAACTTCTCACAGGCGGCGGAATCAACGAGGTCTATCGCACCGGTGACACCGTGCGCCGGCCGACGGGTGCGTGGTCACCGCTCGTGCACGGGCTGCTGCGGCACGTTCGCGCAAAGGGTTTCACCGGTGCGCCCGACTTCCACGGCATCGACGAGGAGGGCCGCGAGGTCCTCACGTTCTTCCCCGGTGATGTCAGCAACTACCCGCTCTCCCCCGCCGCGCGGTCGGAGGAGGCGCTCGTCAGCGCCGCCCGGCTGCTGCGGTCCTACCACGACGCGACTGTCGGCTTCGGTCGCTCCGGCGACTGGATGCTGCCGGCGCGGGAACCGGCCGAGGTGGTCTGCCACGGCGACTTCGCGCCGTACAACTGCGTGCTGGACGGGGACACGGCCGTCGCGATGATCGACTTCGACACCGCCCACCCGGCGCCGCGGCGGTGGGACGTGGCGTACGCGTTGTACCGCTGGGCACCCCTCACCCACCCGGACAACGGCGACGGGTTCGGCACGGTCGAGCAGCAGGCCGCCAGGGCGGCGCGGTTCTGCGACGCCTATGGACTGGAAGACCGCTCAAACCTCGCCGAAGCCGTAGCGGACCGGCTCACCGCGCTCGTCGAGTTCATGCACGCGCAGGCGGACGCGGGCAACGCGGCGTTCGCGAGCCACATCGCGGACGGCCACGACCGGTTGTACCTGCGCGACATCGAGTACATCCGCACCTCGTTCACCGGTCTGCTCGGTTAGGGCACGGGTGACGTGACCGGCTGCCTGCTCGGGATCGCCGCCGCCACGGCCACCGCGGCGAGGGCGGCCACCGCACCGAGGCCCATGACCAGCCGGAACCCGCCTGGGTTCGCCTGGTGGGCGAGAACCGGCCCGGCCACCGCGCTGGAGTCCACGGCCACCACGCACCAGGCTGACCAGCAACATCCGCCGCTTGCCGTACATGTCGCCGAGCCGGCCGACCACCGGCGTCGCCACCGCGCTCACCAGCAGTGTCGCGCTCACCACCCACGCCGTGTCGCCGGGCGACGGGAGGGGCAGTGCGGGCAGCGCCGGCAGCAACGGGATCACCAGGGTCTGCATGAGCGAGACCATGATGCCGCCGAGCGCGAGCACGGCCACCAGGACGGTGGGCGAGCAGTCATCGGCCACCTTTGGTCAGCTGATTGACTTAGGATCGCACCTCCGGCGTTCGGCCGCGGGACGCAGGGGAAGATCTGCGTCGAGCGGAGGGCCCGTCGTGGGCCCGAGGGACTACCGGTGCGATGGTGATCATGAACAAGGCCGAGCGCGTGACCGCGACCCGGGAGGCGATCCTGACGGCGGCGGAACGGCCGTTCGCCGAGCACGGCGTCGGCTTGATCGACGCCCTCGCCGGGCTCTGGCAGGCACCGGTCCACCCGGCGCGATGATGTGTCCGTTGTGGACGGGTCGGGTCACTGCACCGCGCAGGCGCTGCCGTTGAGCGTGAACGCGGACGGTTCCGGGTTGGCGCCGCGGAAGCTGCCGTTGAACCCGAAGGTCACCGAGCCGCCCGGCGCGATCTCGGCGGTGTAGTCCTCGTTCATCGCGCGCACCGATCCGGTGCCGCGCAACAGCTTGGCCCGCCACATCTGAGTCACCGCCTGGTCCCTGCCGAACGTCCAGCCCACCGTCCAGCCGTTGACCGGGGAGGCGCTGGTGTTGCGCAGGGTCACGTCGGCGGTGAACCCGCCCTCCCACCGCGCGGTGATCCGGTAGTCCACGGCGCACGGCCGCGGCGGCGGTGGCGGTGTGGGCCCGGCCGGAGGTGGAGGTGGTGGCGTGGTCGTGACCGGCGTCGACGCGACCGCCTTCGTCGTCGTCCGCGGGTTGTCCAGGCCCTCGCACGGCGGTCCCCACAGCCCGCGGTCCGCCTGTGCCGCAGCCATTTCCGCGTCGGTGTACTTGCCGACGTCGGCGCCCTGGGCCCGCAGCACGCCCTCGCGGATGGCGAGCAACGCGTAGTCGGTGCCGTCTTCGAGGAGCAGGCTGGCCTCGCCGGGCGTGACGCTGCTGAGCCTGACCGGCCGCACCAGCAACGTGGTGCGCGCGAACGCCAGCGCCTGCGGCGCCCAGCACTCCGCGGGCGGGGCGAGCAGGGCGATCCGGAACCTCTTGCCGTCGGCCATCTCCACGGTGATCGGGTCCGGCACCGAGCGCACCACCTGCGGAACTTCCTCCGGTGCGTCGGAGATCAGCGTCGGCGGCTTCAGCACGGGACGGGTCGGGCTCGGCTGCGGGGTCGGCTCACCGCTGCCGCACGCGGTCAGCACCAGCGCGAGCAGCACGGCCGTCAGGGGTCTGGTCATCGGCGGGTGGCGGTCCACGGTCGTGTCGGGGGAAGCAGGGGGTGAGCGTTTCGACGGCCATCTTCGCGAGACTCGCGAACCCCGTCCAGCAACGAACCGATCACGGCTCCCGCGCAAGCGAACAGATCATGTTCACGTTCACATCTTTCTCCTTGCGCGACAGGGACAAGGCCCTGCCGAGCGGAGGCCGCTCCGCTCGGCAGGGGCTCTGCGGTGTTCCCGGCAACATACCGGGATACGAGCCGAGATGATAAACAGTTCAACTACTTGTGAGCGCTCACAGTGAATGCCATGCTGTCGCCCGGTTCGCAGAGCGCACCTGCGTCCGGGGAAGGCCGCCATGGCATCGCAGCACGACACCGTCCACGAGTTGCTCAGACTGCGCGTGAACGGCGTGAACCTCAAGATCGCCGCGGTCCGCCGCACCGGTCGGCTCGCCCCCGTCGTGTTCCTGCACGGTCTCGGTGGCACCAAAGAGGACTACACGGATGTCGTACTGCGCCCCGCCTTCGCCGGCCGCCCGGTCCTCGCCTTCGACGCACCCGGTTGCGGTGCCAGCGAGTGCGCGGACCTCGCCGCGGTCGACATCGCGTTCCTCGTGGACACCACCCGCGCCGTCCTCGACGACCTGGGCACCAGCCGGTTCCACCTCGTCGGCCACTCGATGGGCGGCGTCGCCGGGCTGCTGCTCGCCCACCGCCTGCCGGGCCGGGTGCTGAGCTTCGTCAACATCCAGGGCAACCTCACCCCGCAGGACTGCTTCCTGTCCCGGCCCGCGATCACCGGCCATCGCGACTTCTTCGCCGCGTTCACCGACGCCGTCCGCCGCGCCCCGCACTACGCGAACGAGCTGTACGCGGCGAGCCTGCCGCACAAGGTCCGGCGCGGCGCGGCACACGGCATCCTCGCGTCCATGGTGGAGCTTTCCGACCACGGCGAGCTGATGTCGAAGTTCCTGGCACTGCCGTGTCCGCGGATGTTCCTGTACGGCGAGGAATACGCGGCGTTGCCGTATCTGCCGGGACTCGACGCGTACGGGGTGGAGCTCGCGGAGATCCCGCACAGCGGTCACTTCCCGATGTACTCGAACCCGGTGGCGATGTGGCGGCACATCGCGGAGTTCCACCAGCGCGTGGAATCGGTCCACAGCCGGGACGTCCGCTCCCACGCCTAGCACTGGTCCTGTTGAGGGAAGGAACATGCAAGTCGGCCACGACCGCTCCCCCGGCGTGCTATCCCTTCTCGGTGGGGGGAGTCGAGTTCCGCCTGCTCGGAGCTGTCGGGGCCTGGAACGGGGACCAGGCCGTCGAGCTCGGGCACGGCAGAAGACGGTGTGTGCTGGCCGCGTTGCTCATCGACGCGAACCAGGTGGTGTCGGCGGACCAGCTGCTGGACCGGGCGTGGGGCGACGCGGTGCCGCGGCAGGGGCGTGACACGTTGTACGCGTACCTCTCCCGGCTGCGGCAGGCGTTTCGCGGGCTGGACGTGGAGATCGCGCGCCGCTCCGGCGGGTACGTGCTGAACGTCGACCCGGAAACCGTTGACCTGCACCGGTTCCACCGGCTGGTCGCGCGCGGGCGGGCGGAGAGCGGGGCGGCGCGGCTCGCGTTGCTCGACGAGGCCGTGGCGCTGTGGCGGGGTGAGGCGTTCGCCGGGATGGGGACGCCGTGGCTCGACAGCGTGCGGGAGGACCTGGCCGAGGAGCGGTTCGGCGTCGAGCTGGACCGGGTCGACCTGCGGCTGGAGCTGGGGCTGCACGGCGAGCTGGCGACTGAGCTGGCCGCGGCGGTGCGGGAGCACCCGCTGGACGAGCGGCTGGCCGGGCAGTTCATGCTCGCGCTGTACCGGTCGGGGCGGCAGGCCGAGGCGCTGGCCGCCTACCAGGGCTTGCGCGACCGGCTGGCCGACGCGCTCGGCGTCGACCCGGTGCCGGAGGTGCAGCGGCTGCACACGGCGTTGCTGCGGCAGGCACCCGAGGTCGCTCCTCCGGCGGCGGAACGGCCGCCCGCGCAGGTGCCCGGCGGTGTGCCGCACTTCGTCGGGCGCGCGGAGGCGTTGCGGGAGCTCGGTCGCGCGGTGTCGGTGGTCGTGGGCACCGGCGGGGTCGGAAAGTCCGCGCTCATCGTGCACTGGGCGCACCTGCACGGCGACGAGTTCCCCGACGGGCAGCTGTACGTGAACCTGCGCGGGTACGACACGGCCGAACCGATGACCGCTTCCGCTGCGCTGGAAGGGTTTCTGCGCGCGCTCGGGGTGGAGCGGATTCCGGTCGACGTGGACGAGCGGGCCGCGCTCTACCGGTCCACGCTGGCCGGGCGGCGGATGGTGGTGCTGCTGGACAACGCGCGGTCGGCCGAGCAGGTGCGGCCGTTGCTGCCGGGGCGGCACGGGTGCGTCGTGCTGGTGACGAGCCGCGACGACCTGGCCGGCTGGTGGCCCGCGACGGCGCGCACCGGGTCACGCTGGGGTGCCTGACCGAACCGGAGGCGCTGGAGCTGCTGCGGCGGGTGCTCGCGCGGACCGGGTGGACGCCGAGCCCGGCGGCGGCCGAGCTGGTCGCGCGGTGCGCGGGCTGCCGCTGGCGTTGCGGGTGGCGGCGGAACGGCGGCGGGCCTCGCCGACCTGGTGCGGACTGGACAGCCAGGACGGCCTCGGCGCGCTGGACGTGCCCGGCGACCCGCTTCCGCGGTGCACTGCGTGTTCTCGTGGTCCTACCGGGCGTTGCCGCAGCCGGCCGCGCGGTTGTTCCGGTTGCTGGGCCGCCATCCCGGACCCGACCACAGCGCGGCGGCCGCCGCCGCGCTGGCCGGGGTGGACGTGCCGGCCGCACGGAGGTTGCTGGACGTGCTCAGGTCGGCGCACCTGGTCGAGCAGACCGCACCGGACCGGTTCGCGATGCACGACCTGCTGCGGCTGTACGCCCGCCAGCTCGGTGCGGACGAGCAGGCGCTGGAACGCCTGGCCGACTGGTACCTGCACACCGCATACGCCGCGGTCGACCTGGTGAACCCGGCGATGCTGCACCTGCCGCGGCCGGAGGTGCGCGCCGAGCTGAGCGGCCGCGCGGAGGCGTTGGAGTGGCTGGAGACCGAGCGGCACAACCTGATCGCGCTGATCCACACCGCCGGAGGTCCCACGGCGTGGCGGCTGGCGGACGCGCTGCGCGGCTACTTCTGGTTGCGCAAGTACCACGACGACTGGCTCGACGCGTTGCGCGAGGGGCTGCGTGCGTCCGTTGTGGACGGTGATCTCCGCGCGCAGACCGCGATGCACCACGGGATCGCCACCGCCCGGCTCAGCCTGAGCCACTACGCGCTCGCCGCCGGGCACTTCGAGCAGGCGCGCCGGCTCAGCGAGCGGAGCCGCTGGCACGAGGCGCAGGCCGCCGCGCTCGGCAACCTCGGCATCATCCACCGCCACCGCGGCCGGCTGCGCGACGCCGCCGTCTGCCACGCGCGGGCCCTCGCCGTGGTCAGGTCGATCGGCGCGGAGGTCAGGGAGGCCGAGGTGCTGGGCAACCTCGGCAACGTCCACTACGAGATGGGCCACCTGCGTCTCGCGGAACGCCACTGTCAACGCGCGCTCGTCATCCACCGCGCGCACGCCTCGACGCTCGGTGAGGCGGTCGACCTCAGCCTGCTCGGCCGGATCTCCTTCGACCTCGGCGAGCTCTCCCACTCCGCCGCGTTCTGCAGCGCGGTGCTGCGCATGGACCTCGGCGCGCGCGGCCTGCAGGCGGCGACGCTGGCACACCTCGCGCTGGTCCAGTGCGCTCTGGGGCAGCACGACCAGGCCGCGGTGCACGCGGCCCAGGCACTCGACCTGGCCCGCGACACCGACAGCCGCGGCGCCGAACTTGACGCCCAGAACGCGCTGGCCTCGTCGACCGCCGGTGGTGCCGCTTCGCCAGCCGCCGAACGCCACCGGCACGCCCTCGACCTGGCGCGCGCCGACGGCTACCGGCGCGGCGAGGTGGAGTCCCTGGTCGAGCTGAGCGCCGCGGTGGTGGCGCTCGGCCGTCCCGACCCCGGCCTGGCCGCGCAGGCCGTCTCACTGGCCGCTGAGGCGGGTTTCCGGGTACTCCGTGGCCGCGCTCTCACAGCTCTGGCGCACGCCAGGGCCGCGACCGGTGCCGTCGACGCCGCCGTGGCCAGCGGCGAGGAGGCACTGGGAGTCCACCTCGCCACCGGTCACCGCCTCGGCCACGCCGCCACCACGGCGTTGCTGGCCCAGCTCAGGCGCCTCTAGAACCGGGTGCGGCTCAGGAACGCGCACCGGTCCAGCGGCCGCGGGAACCGGACCTGCGCGCCAGAGGCGCGGACGATCAGCACGACACCAGGCTGCCCCGGAACCCGTTGGGGTTGAGGTCGAGGAAGGCGTCGCTGACCCAGCCCTGCACCCCGGTCGTGACGTCCCGCAGGTAGGTCCACGTGGTGTACGTGACACCGTTGCGAGTCACCGAGTCACCCGTGCCGAAGCAGTGGTAGTCGACGGTGTGCGAGAGCTGGCCCTGACCGTCGGACCTGCACGCGGTGTGCGGCCCGCGGCGGATGTTGACGTTGCTGCCGTCGAAGAACGGGCCCGTCCGCGTGTCCTTGTTGCTGTGCGCGTGCCCGGTGCACGCCATGACGCCGACGCCGGACTCGTTGGTGTCGGCGGCACCGGTGTAGACGGGTGCCGGCTTCTCGTCGGCCGCGCTCGCGGTTCCCACCAGCGCGAGCGACGTGGTGGCCGCGAACAGCACGGCCGCCAGAGCAGAAGAGATCTTCACGTTCGTCCCCCTTCAAGGTTGCTTGCGCCGCACAGCCTGGTCCGGGGACCGTGCCCAAAACCTTGCGCAAAACCTTGAAGCCGAACAAGCCGCGAAGGACCCTCACGAGTGGGACCGGGTGCGGACGTGCGACAACGACCGGGCCACCCTGCCTGGCCCGGTCCGCACTGTGAGGTTCTCAGGCCCGCCAGCGCCTGGACGCGTGGACCACGTCGCCGACCGCACGAGCGAGACTGCCGTCGGCGTCGACGTGGTGCTCGTACTCGGCCTGCGGGAGCGGCTTGGCCGGCTCCTTCGGGACCTCGTACGGGTCGCTGTCGTCCCAACGCAGCCTGCGCGCCGTCTTCACGAACGCGACCGCGGCGGCCAGCAGCAGCACGCCGATCGCGACCGGCCACAAGACCGATTCCGCGACCGCGATGGCGAACTGGACCTGGGCCACCACGACGAACACGACGGTGAGCCCGACCACCGACCACGGGGCCGAGTGTCCGTCCCGTCTGCGCTTGGCGGCACCGGTTGCCCCCATTGGCGTCACCTCCACCGATGTTGACTCGGACATCGGCGATTGATCGCACGGAGTTACAGCGCTCAGCGTACTCCCTGGTCGTTTGGTTGCGCACAGTCATCACCCGCAGTACCGCCCACCAGGCACGAACGGGCGAACCGGCGTGTGCGCGATTCACCCACCGGTGTGATCATCGACGCATGACCGCACTGCACGCCGGCGACCCCGCCGCATTCGCCGCCGATGTACTGGACGAGGGTCCCGCCGAGCTGGAGCACGAACCAGGCGTGGCGTCGCGCCGTCCCACGAAGACGTGCGCGGGCGGCGCGCTGATCCGCGATTCCACCGGACGCGTCATGTTCGTCGTGCCGGCCTACAAGTCCGTGCTGGACATCCCGGGCGGGCTGACCGAGGACGACGAGTCGCCCAAGGCGGCGGCTCTGCGGGAGATCCGCGAGGAGCTCGGCGTCGACCTCGCGCTCGGGCCGCTGCTGGTGGTGGACTGGACCCCGCGCAACGGCGTCTGGCGCGACTGCCACCAGTTCGTGTTCGACGGCGGGGTGCTCGATGACGCCGTGGCCCACGACCCGGAGCTGGAGTCGCTGGTGTACCTGACGCTCGACGAGGCCCGGCCGCGGATCCACCCCTCGCTGCACCGGCGGCTCGTGCTCGCGGTGGCGGCGCTGGAAAGCGGTTCCCCGCGGTACGCGGAGTTCGGGAGGGAGGTCTGATGCGGATCGTCTCGCTGCTGCCGGCGGCGACCGACATCGTCGCGGAGCTGGGACTGGCCGGGCACCTCGTCGGACGCACCCACGAGTGCGACTGGCCGGCGTCGGTCGCCGACGTCCCCGTGGTCACCGGCACCGGCGTCGACCAGGACGCGGTGAGCAGCCGGGAGATCTCCGCGACCGTCCACCGCGGGTCGTCGGTCTTCCGGCTCGACACCGAGCTGCTCTCCGACCTCAAGCCGGACGTGATCCTCACCCAGGACCTCTGCGACGTCTGCGCGGTGTCCTACGAGAGCGTGACCACGGCCGTGCGGCTGATGGACGCCGGGCCGACGGTGCTCAGCCTGGAGCCCTCCACAGTGGACGAGGTGCTCGGCTGCCTGAAGACCGTCGGCGACGTGCTCGGTGTGGACAGCGCGCCGCGGATCGAGCGGTTGCGCGCCCGGATCGGCCACGTCGAGCGGTTGACGGCGGGTCTTCCCCGCCCGCGGGTGGCGGCGATCGAGTGGCTCGACCCGGTGTGGCCGGCCGGTCACTGGGTGCCGGAGCAGATCGCGGCGGCCGGTGGGCTGCCGTTGCTCGCTTCTCCCGGCGAGCACACGGGACCGATCACCTGGCCGGCCGTGCACGAGGCGGAACCGGACGTGGTCCTGCTCCTCCCGTGCGGCTTCCCGGTCGACCGCACCCTCGCCGAGCTGCCCGATCAGGCGTTCCCCGAGACGTGGGTCCTCGACGGCCCGTCGTACTTCAACCGGCCGGGCCCGCGCATCGTGCGCGGTGTCGAGGTGCTGGCCCAGGTCCTGCACGGCGTCGGCCCGGCGTTAGAGCCCGGCGAGGCCATTAAGCTTGTGCCATGGACTTGAGTGCGTTCTCCCGCGTGGAACTGGGCAGCTGGCCGACCCCGCTCGACGACGCCCCGCGCCTGGCCGCCGCACTCGGCACCCAGCCGGTCCTGATCAAGCGCGACGACGTCAACGGCCTCGGCGCCGGCGGCAACAAGCTGCGCAAGCTCGAGTTCCTCCTCGGCGACGCGATCGAGCAGGGCGCGGACACGGTCATCACGTTCGGCGCGCTGCAGACCAACCACGGCCGCCAGACCGCCGCCGCCTGCGCCAAGCTCGGCCTGCGCTGCGAGCTCGTGCTCACCGCCAAGGTCCCGATGACCGGCCCCGCCTACGAGCAGTCCGGCAACATCGTCCTGGACCACATGTTCGGCGCGAACGTGCACGTCTGCGCGACCGCCGAGGAGACCGTCGAGACCTACGACCGGATCAACCACGCCGGCGCCGTCACGCTCCCGGTCGGCGGCTCCAACGCGCTCGGCACGCTCGGTTACGTCGCCGCCGCCGAGGAGCTCGTCGGCCAGCTCGCCGAACGGGGTGTCGACGACGCCCTGATCGTCGTCCCCCAGGGCTCCGGCGCCACCGCCGCGGGCATCGCGCTCGGCATCGAGCTGCTCGGCTGGCCGGGCACCGTCCACGCCGCCAGCGTCTCGCACAGCGCCGAGGAGGCCGCGGCCGAGCTCCGCCAGCTCGCGACCGACGCCGCGGAGCTGCTCGGCGAGCCCGCGCCGAAGCTCGACCACGTGACGGTCACCGACGACACGATCGGGCCCGGCTACGGGGTGCCGACCGACGAGATGTGGGCCGTGCTGAAGCTCTTCGCGTCCACCGAAGGGGTGATCCTGGACCCGGTCTACACCGGCAAGGCGGCGGTGGCGTTCGAGCGGCTCGTCCCCGCCGCGACCAAGCCCGTCGTGTTCCTGCACACCGGCGGACTGCCCGGCTTCTACGGCTACGCACCGCAAGCCGTGGACCGGTACCTCTGAGCTGATCAGTACGCTGGACGGCGTGACCGACCTGGCCGACGACCTCAGCCTGCTTCGCGACCTCGAACGCAGGTTGCTCGTCTACAAGTTCGCGATCGAAGAGCTCATGACCAAGCTGAGGATCCTCAGCGAGGAGTTCGACTACGTGCACCGGCACGACCCGATCGAGCACATCACGAACCGGGTCAAGAAGCCGGAGGGCATCCTGGAGAAGCTGCGGCGCAAGGGGTTGCCGCTCGAACCCGACCTGATCGGCGACCACCTCGACGACATCGCCGGGGTGCGGGTGATCTGCCCGTTCGTCTCGGACGTGTACCGGGTGTCGGCGATGCTGGCGCGCCAGCACGACGTGGACGTGCTGCTCACCAAGGACTACATCGCCACGCCCAAGCCGAACGGGTACCGCAGCCTGCACCTCATCGTGCGGATCCCGGTGTTCCTGTCGGACCGGGTGGAGCACGTGAAGGTCGAGGTGCAGCTGCGGACCATCGCGATGGACTTCTGGGCCACGCTGGAGCACAAGCTGTTCTACAAGTACGACGACCGGCCGCCGGCGGACTTCGTCGACGAGCTCATGTCCTCGGCGTTGATCGCCGCGCAGCTGGACGAGCGGATGGAGTCACTGCACCGCCGCATCCACCAGGACGACCGCTAGCCGCCTGGCCGCCTCGCCGCGCAACACGCCGTAGTGGTCGGCGTCGATGCGGTGCGTCGTGGCGTCGGTCAGGCCGGCCCACTGGTCGAGCTGGCTGTCCAGCAGGTCGGCGGCGACGACCACGGCACGGGTCTGCTGCGGTCCGCGGGCCCGGTGGGCGGCCGAAGCCTGAGCGTGGCGGAGGAAGACCGCCCAGCGCTCGTCCAGCACGTGTGCGGGGACCTGGTGGCCCGCGCGGGCCAGGCGTGCGGAGATCACCAGGGTGTCGGTGAACTCGCCCTCCACGCCGAACGACGCCATCAGGTTGCGGCCGAAGATCTGGAACCACTCGCGTTCGATGCCCTCGGGGTAGTTCTGGTCGACCGGCGGAGTCGAGTCGATCACGGCGAGCAGCGGCGGTTCCGGGTCGCGGGCCGCCATCTCGAACACGATCTGGCCGCCCATCGACCAGCCGGCCAGAACGTCCGGGCGCAGGCCGGCCAGGTCGAGGTCGGTGCGGTAGGCGCGCGCCATCATCGGCAGGGTGGCCAGCGGTTCGACCTCCTGCGACACGGTGACGCGCCAGTCGTCGGGCAGCGCGGCCACGAGGTCGCGGTAGTCCTGGACGCCGCCGCCCGCGCCGTGGACCAGGTGCAGGTGCGTGCCGGGGCCGTCCTGCACGGTCACCAGGGTGCTCGGCGTGGTCTGCTCGTCGGTGCTCTGCAGCTGGGTGACGAGCCGGCGCGGGGTGGGGTCGACGAGCCAGTCGGCGATGTCGACGCGGGCGTCCAGCCGGTCCCGCACGGCCGCGAGGAGCCGCACGACGTGCAGGGAGTGGCCGCCGGAGGCGAAGAAGTCCGCGTCGGGCCCGGTGGGTGGTTCCTCGACGAGGGCGGCCCACTCCTCGGCGATGACGTTCCACTCGGTTCCGGCCGGAAGTGCCTGGTGCTCCACGACTTCCGCCTCCGCCCGGCCGGTGACGGCACGGGTGTGCACCGGCAGCGCGCCGACCGTGAGCGACGGGTCGGAGCGCAGCACCAGGTCGACGTCGTCGAGCAGGCGGACGACGGTGTCGTGGTCGTAGCGGCCGGTGTTGTACTCCAGCTCGGCGCGGTGGCCGCCGTCGACCTCGGCGAACGACATCGCCATGTCGGCGCGGGCCGCGCGGTTGGGGCTGGCGAGCCAGGTGAGGCCGACGTCGCCGAGCTTCAGGTCGAAGCCGATCGGGCCGAGGTAGCTGACGAGCAACGGTGACGCGTCGGTCAGAGATGCTTGCGTGGCAGGGGGAAGCGCGGCGAACACGGCCGGGTACGGCACGTGCTGGTGCGCGAACATCTGCCAGAGGCCGTCACGGGCCCGCGTGACGACCTGCGCGATCGTGTCACCGTCCTCGATGGACGCCCGGACCACGCACAGGTTCGCGGTGTAGCCCATCAGGGCCTGGTCGCGGACGCTCATCCGGTTCGCGGCGACGACACCGAGGCTGATGTCGTTTCCGGCGGTGCGGGCGAGCACGATCTCCAGCGCGGCCAGCATGATCGCGAACGGGGTGGCGAACGACGCCTTGGCCAGTGCCGCGACGCCCGCGCTGGCCTCGGCGCTGAGCATGTGCCTGATCACGACACCGGGGGCGCCGACGCCGAACCGGCCAGGCCGGTCGGCGGCGACCGTGGTGGCGGTGGCACCGTCCAACGTGGACCGCCAGTGGTCGATCGTCTTGTCCCACTTGCCGGCGGCCCGGGCCTCGTGCTGCTCGGCCGCGTACACCGTGAAGGGCACGGGTTCGGAGTCGAACTCGCCGCCCTCGTAGGCGATCGACAGCTCGGCCATCAGCAGCTGGATCGCCCAGCCGTCCAGCACGATGTGGTGGACGGTGAGCAACAGCTCGTGCCGGTCGCCGACGCGCACGTGCGTCAAGCGCGCCAGCGGGGCGTCGGCGAGGTCGATCGGCTGTTCCTGGACCTCCTCGGCGATGAGGCGGGCCAGTTCCTCGTCGTTCTCCTCGACCTCGACGACGTGCAACCGGGCCGTGCGGGTGTCGTGCACGGTCAGCGTGATGTCGTCGCCGGTGCGCTGGACGGCCGTGCGCAGCGCCTCGTGCCGGTCGGTGAGGCGCTGCCAGGCCGCGCGCAGGCGTTCGGCGTCGAGCGGGCGGTCGCAGAGCAGCCGCCAGGTGAGGTTGTAGAGGGACTTGTTGCGGGCCCGCTGGTGGATCCACCAGACGGACTCCTGCATCGCGGTCGCGGGACTAACGAACACCCTGCGCCTCCAGGAACTCGGCGAGCAGCCGCTTGCGGTCGACCTTGTCGATGTCGGTCAGCGGGATCTCGGCGCGGTGGTGGAACGCGCGCGGCCGCATGTAGACCGGCAGGGTGTCGGTGAGGCTCGTCAGCTCGTCCTCGCCCACCTCGGCACCGGTGTGGAACGCGTGCAGGTCGATCTCGCCGTCGGCCGCGGTGACGGCCAGCACGACGGCCTCGACGACGCTCGGGTGGCGGCGCAGCACGGACTCGATCTCACCGAGCTCGACCCGGTTGCCGCGCACCTTCACCTGGTGGTCGATCCGTCCCATGTGGACGAGCTCGCCGCCCTCCAGCCGCACCCGGTCACCCGTGCGGTACCAGAGGTCGTCGGAGATCGGCGCGGAGCCGTCGTAGAGGGTGCCGCGGGTCTCGCCGTCCTTCCAGGAGACGAACCGGCCGATGTTCTCGCTCTCGGTGAGGTAGCCGGGGAACCGCTGCGAGCCGCGCACGCACAGCTCGCCGTCGTCCTCCTGCGGTTCGAACTCGTCGTTGAACAGCACGAAGTCCAGGTGGTCGAACACCGTGCCGATGGGCGCGGAACCGTTGGACGTGACGATCCGGTCCTGCGGGTTCGCGGGCACCTCGTAGGCGGTGACGATGCACGCCGCCTCGCTCGGGCCATAGCAGTTGATCACCGCGGTGTTCGGCGCGGCCTGGGTCCAGGCCTCGATCTGTTCCACGGTCAGGGGTTCGCCGCCGAACGAGCTGAGCCGCAGCGTCGGCATGCTGTTCGGCGCGAGGGCCCGCAGGCGCTTGGCGAACGAGATCAGCGACGGCACCGACATCCAGTGGGTGAGCCGCTTGCCGCTGATGAACTTCACCGGCGTGAGCACGTCACCGCGTTCCGCCACGACGAGGGTCGCGCCGGAGCCCCAGGCGCCGAACATCGACAGGATCGAGCCGTCGAAGCACATCTCGAAGGTCTGCGCGACCCGGCAGTCCGGGCTGAGCTTGTAGCGCTTCATCACCTCGGCCAGGAACCAGCTGACGTTGGTGTGCGTGACCGGGACGCCCTTGGGCTTGCCGGTGGCGCCGCTGGTGTAGACGACGTAGGAGCCCTCGTCGAGGTCGGGCCTGATGATGTCCGGGATCGCGGTCCCGCCACCGGGCAGCAGGAAGCTGCGCCAGCGGTCGCCGGTCATGTCGAACAGCGGGATGTCCGTCTTCGCGCGGTACTCGTCGAGGCCCTCGCCGGAGCTGTCGTCGATCATGGTGAAGTCGACGGCGGCGTCCTCGGTGATGCCGAGGTTGCGCACGGCGGGCGCGGCGGGGTTGAGCGCCACGGCGGTGGCGCCGAGCCGGAGCGCGGCCAGGTAGGAGATGTACCCGATGAGGCTGCGCGAGGTCATCAGCCCGACGCGCTTGGGTGCGCGGCCGAGGTTCTCCAGCATGGCGGCGCTGACCCGTTCGACGGCCTCCTGCAGCTCCGCGTAGGTCAGGGTGGCGCTGGACATCTCGATCGCGACGTTGTCCGGGTACTCCTGGGCGGACGCGTGGAACCAGTCGTAGAGGGAGCGGGTGGTCAGCACGGTTGCCTCCGGGGCGAGATCGGTTTCGAGCTGCAGCAGGTGGCGCAGGGTGTTGTGCACGAGCGACGCGCGCGGCCTGCCCCTGCGCGCGGAGTCGACGGCGAACCGCAGCGCCTTGGGCAGTCCCTCCCACGCCGTGCCCGCGTCGGTGTGGCCGAGCAGCCGGTGCCGGAACGCCCGGTGCTGCGCCGCGGTCCACAGGTCGTCGAGGTTGCGTTCGGTGATGCGGTCGGCGAGGAACGGCAGCACCTCGTCGTCGGTCTGCAGCCACTCGCCGTCGAGGTGGGGTGTGACGCCGGGGCCTGGTTCCCGTTTCAGCCAGAGCGGGCCGGGCGGTTGTTCGAGCGGAAAGCCGAACACGTGCTCGTTCCTGAGCTTCTGCTCGACCGTCCAGTCTTCCGGGCGCATGGCGTCGACCAGCTGCCCGGTCGTGAGCCAGCCGGCGTGCGGGTGCTGCTCGCCGTCCTGCAGCAGACCGGCGAACCCGTCTCGCACGTACCAGCGGTTCTGCCTGTTGCGTTCGACCAGCACCCAGTGGGGCGCCGGTGTCTTGCTCGGTGACCACGGCAGTTTGGCGTTGTCGGTGATGACCAGGCAGCGCCCGTGCTTCTCCAGCTCGTCGGTGATGTCGTGGACCGGATCGCCGGTGGCGTAGGCGAGCTGGGTGCCGTCCGGCAGCCGGTTCAGCGGGTAGCGGTGGTGCGAGAACGCGAGCTCGTCCAGATCCGTGCGCACCGCCAGCCGCACCGACTCGGCGAAGGTCGCCTCGGTCCCCGCGAACTCGCTCGCCAGGTAGGCGACGAGGTTCGTCGTGTAGCAGCTCAGCCCGGTGATCACGGCGCCTCCAGGAACGCCACGCTCACCGGCACCGCGCTGTGCCGCAACCGGCTCCACCGCACCCCGCGCCACGTCCCGCTGGCCTGCCCGCGCGCCACCGGAATCGTCCACGGCCGCCCCGACAACCCTTCACCGGTCGCCTTCACACACGCCTCCTGCACGGTCCACACCCAGGCGAACTCCAAGTCCCGCTCCCCCTCCGGCAACTCCGCCAGCTCCCCCACCCCGCACCGCCGCAACAACCCCGGCGACGCCGACACCGGCAGCTGCACGTCCACGCCGACCCCCAGCCCCTTGCCCCTGCGGCACGCCGCCGCCACGTACCCGCCGTCGTGGGCGAGGCTGATCGACAGGTCGGAGTGGTCAGGCAGGTACGGCTGCCCGCTCTCGCGCACGGCGATCTTCACCTCGCCGAGCTCGGCGAGCAGGCTGCGCAACAAACCTCGGGCGGCCGCGTACTCGTGTGCGCGCACAACCGAGAGGTGGGCCGCTGCCTGGACGTCGGCCGGGTGCAGCTCGACGTCGTCGATGGCGGCGACCGCGACCCTCACCGCACCTCCAGCAAGTCGTCCGCGTGGTCAGCGACCCCTGCCAGCATCGCCCCCACGGCCCCTCCCGCGATCCCGAACATCGCCACCGCCGCCCGCAGCTCCGCGATCCCGCCGTCCACGAACGCGTCCGCCCCCAGCAGCTGCGTGCACTCCCGCAGCACCACGTCCAGCCCGTCGGCCACGGCCACCTTCAACGCCATCGCCGACGCCATGTCCCCCGCGGCCGACGACACCGCCGCCAGCCGCCACGTCTCCACCACGCACCGCGCGAACCGTTCGCGCACCGCCGCGTTGTCCCACAGCACGCCCTCCACCAGCGCCCGCGTGCTCAGCCGCGCCCGCACGTCCCGCACACCCGGCGGCACAACGCCACCGCCCACAGCGCGCCGGCCCGGCGTTCGGCGGCCACCTGCACCGCGAACGACGCCAGACCCCGTCCGGGCGGGCCGACCAGAGCAGAACGGTCCAGGACCACCTCGTCCAGGGTGATCGCGCCGATCCCCGCCCCGTCGAACAGCGACGTCGGTTCCGGCGTCACCCGCACGCCCGGCGCGTCCAGTGGCACCAGCACCCAGCAGAAGCTCGTGAAGTGCTGCACCGGCTTGTGCCGCGCCAGCACCAGCGCGTGCGAGGCGTGGCGCTCGTGTCGCTGAGCCCCACAGCACCACCGCGATCGAGCAACGCCAGCGCGCCGTTGGCCAGCAGCAGGCGGTCGTTCGAGTAGTTCAACGACGCCGAACGCAGGTCGCGGAAGACCCGCTCCAGGTCCGACGACCGCATGTACCCGTGCCGCAACCCGACCAGCTCGACCATCTCGTCGACCGCGGCGAAGCACTCGACCGCAGCCCGCACCTTCACCGTGTTGACCAGCACCTGCCCGGCACCGACCGAGAAGTCGGCGTCGAGGGTGTGCTGCAACAACGCGTTCACCACGTCCAGCCGCTCACGGATCCGCGCCACCCGCGTCAGCAACAGCTCCGACGACGGGTCGAACTGCCGCGAACCCCGCACCAGCTCCAGCACCCGCGAGAACGCACCCGACGCCGCACCCAGCCACGCCGCCGCCCAGCCGATGTGCGCCAACGGCCCGAAGGTCGCCGTCACCACATCACGGAACCCACCGGGCGCACCGACGACCTGAGCCGCGGGAACCACACCGGCCAGCCGCATCGGCACGCTGTGGGTCGCGCGCATGCCCAGCGGGTCCCAGCCACCGAGCACCTCGACCACGTCGAGCTGCGACCGGTCCGCGTACACCAGCGACACCTGCGTCGGAGTGACAGCGTCCGGCGCCAGCACCGTCACGAGGAACGCGTCCGCGTGCACACCGCCCGTCACGATCGGCGCGTCCCGGTCGATCCGCAGCGAGCCGTCCACCCAGTCCACAGTGGACTCCGACGACAGCAGGTGCCCGCCCTTGCCCTTCTCCGTGGTCACCGACGCCAGGTACACCCGGCCCGACCGGATCCGGTCCACCAGCGCCGGAGCGTGGCGCACCAGCGCGAACGCCTGCTGGCAGTGCATCGCGTAGATCATCGCGACGGACATGTCCTCGCGCCCGAGCCGCAGCGTCACGTCCACGACGTCGCGCACCGTGCCGACCACGGGCAGCGCCAGCAGCCCGCTGTCCCGCAACGCCTCCAGCGCCTCAAGAGGAAACGCGGCATCGGCGTCGCACCGGCCGGCGTGCTCGGCGGTGACCGCGAGCACCTTCTCCAGCGCGGGGATCACGACGCGATCCGCAACGAGTCGACCGCCGCCCACAGGCTGCCCGCCGTCGCGAAGGTCGCGTCGGTCAGCAGCTCGTCGGGCAGCGACACCCGGTAGTTGTCCTCGATCGCGAACAGCAGCTCGATGGCGCGCATCGAGTCCAGCCCCAGGTCGCGCAACGACGACTCGGGCGTGATGGTGCCCGCACCCGCGTACTTCAGGAACGGCCGCAGCACGGCCGGGAATTCAGCGTCCATTACAAGCCCCTCTCTCGTCTGAGCTCCAGCCGCGACTCGTCGACGACCACGCCACCGTCCACGACCACCTCGTCGGCCAGCGGATGCCCCAGGAACGCCACCAGCGAGGCGTAAAGCCCGTACGCACCGACGTTGGGAACGCTCACCACGTCACCGGGCGACACCGGTGCGACGTCGGCGGCGCGCGCCCACGTGTCGACCGGCGTGCACAACGGGCCGGCGACGATCGTGTCCGGCACCGGCGAACCAGGTGCCTGCACGTCCGGCACGATCGGCGGCAACCGGCGCAGCCCCGACATGCCGCCGAGGTGGTTCACCCCGGACTCCAGCACCAGCACCGGCCGCTCCTGCGAGCGCTTCACGTCGAGCACCCGCGTCCGCAACGTCCCGCAGGTCGCCGTCAGGTAGCGCCCCGACTCGAACGCCACCACCGGCCACCCGGACCGCCAGCCGGGGAACGTCTCGTCCAGCAGGTCGGCGAGGCCGTCCGCCAGGCCGGGGAAGACCGGCAGTTGTCCCGCCCTGGCGAACGGCGCCCCGAACCCGCCGCCGAGGTCGAGGACCTCCACGCCGAGCCCGGTCTCGGCGGCCAGCCGGCGAGCCGTGCGCGCCGCCTGCCGGAACTGGTTCAGCAACGCGCCCTCGTCGCTGATGTTCGTGCCCATGTACAGGTGGAACCCGACCACCGCCACGTTCTCGCGCGACCCGAACGCCTCCGGCTCGCGCAGCACCCAGGTGAGATCCGCGCCGAACTGCGACGGCACACCGGTCATCGTCAGGCCGTGGCCGGGCACCGGTTGTTCGTCGTTGATCCGCACGATCGCCTTGACCGGCACGCCCAGGGCGTTCAGCTGGTCGAGGCCGAAGGGCGAGTCGACGGAGAACTGCGTGACGCCCTCCTTCACCGCCTCCCGCAGGTCCTCGTCGCGCTTGCCCGGCCCGGTGTACAGCAGCTGCTCACCGTCGTAGCCGGCCTCCAGCGCCACCCGCAGCTCGCCCGGCGAGCACACCTCGGCCAGGCATCCCTGCTCGCGCAACGTGCGCACCACGAACGGGTGCGGGTTCGCCTTGAGCGAGTAGTAGATCTCGCTCGGCTGCGGCAACGACGAGCGCAGCAGCCCGTAGCACCGCCGCACCTCGTCCAGGTCGTAGACGTACTCAGACATGACTGAGCTTCTTCCGGTCGACCTTGCCGTTGGGGGTCAACGGGATCTCCGCCACGACCACGCACGACCGGGGCGCCTTGGCGTCCTCGATCTGCTCGCGCAGCAACGCGAGCACCTGCTCGGCGCTCAGGTCCGTGACCGCGAACAACGTCGCCCCGTGCTGCCCGTTGACCGGTGGCAGCACCGCGGCGGCCTCGACGCCGGGCACCCGGTGCGCCGCCGCCTCGACCTCGGTGACGCTGACCCGCGAGCCGTGCTCCTTGTAGATGTCGTCGCGCCGGCCGACGAAGTACAGGTAGCCGTCGGAGTCCAGGCGCCCGTAGTCGCCGGTGCGCAGCTTGGGGAACAGGCCCTCGTCGCGCGGGAAGCGGTGCGCGGTCAGCTCGGGCCGCCGCCAGTAGCCGCTCATCACGTTCGGCCCGCGCACCACGATCTCGCCGACCTCACCGACCGGCACCGGCGTGCCGTCCGGGTCGACGACCAGGATCTCGGTGCCCGGCAACGCCTTCCCGCACGCGCCGGGCCGGCGCAGGTCCTCGTCCTTCGGCATGATCGCCGCGCGCTTGCACTCGGTCAGGCCGAACATCAGCTGCACCTGCAACCCGAAGATCTGGTGCCGCAGCTCGGCGACCACCTCGGCCTGCATCGCCGCACCGGTGTTCGTGATCAGCCGCAACGACGGCGGCTGCGTGCCCGGTCGCGCCAGCATCCGCGCCAGCCCGGCCGCCATCGCCGGCACCGCGGGCAGCACCGTCGCACCGCACGCCCGCAGGTGCCTCACCAGCTGCGGACCGGCGTCCGCCGCGCTGCCGAGCTGCAGCCGCGCCCCGGCCAGCGTGCTCAGGAACACCTGGTAGAGCCCGTAGTCGAACGCCAGCGGCAACGCGCAGAACACCGTGTCGTTCGGCAGGTACTCCAGCTGCGACTGGATGGCCTGCGCGGCGAAGACGACCTGCGCGTGCGTGGAGACGACCGCCTTGGGCATCCCGGTGCTGCCCGAGGTGTAGACGAGGCACACCGGGTCGACCGCGATCGGTCCGGCCACCGCCTCCTCGTCACCGCAGGCCACCGCCTTGCGCACCTCGTCGAGGTCGCGCAGCACCAGCACCGGTTCGCAGTCCTCGACCACGTGCGTGATCGCGACCTCCGGCGAGCGCGGGTTGAGCACGCTGAACACCGCGCCGGCCCGTGAGCATCCGTACAGCAGCGCGGGCATCAGCACGTCGACCGGTGCGACGATGACGACCCGGTCACCGCGCCGCACGCCCTGGCGGTGCAGCCAGGTCGCGATCCGGGCGCTGGCCCGGCGCAGCTCGCGGTAGGTCAGCGTCGCGTCACCGTGCCCGACGGCCAGCGAGTCCGGCCGGGACCGGGCCGCGCGGTCGAGGAAGTCGTGCAGCAACGTCATGGTGTGCTCCCCGCAGGAGATCCGAACAAGCCGCACAACGAGTCCAGGTCGCGCAGGCTGTCCGGGGTGAGCGCCTCGGCCTCCACCTCGACGCCCAGCCGCGCCTCGACCCGTTCGATCACGTCGACCAGCCGGAACGAGCTGAACCCCGGGAGTTCCCGCAACGGCGTCCGGCCGCTGTGCACCGGGTTCGCCAGCACCTCACTGAGCTCGGCCGCCACCGCGGACCGCACGCGGGTCAGCTCTTCGTCACGCTGGAGCAACCTGGTGAGCTCGGCCGGCACGCTCGGCACCAGCACCCCGCCGCGCAACACCCGCCGCATCGCCACGTAGCTGTGCGCCGCCAGCGCGTTCCACTCGCGGGCGTGCTCCTCGAACGTCGCCGAGTCGAGCCACACCGCGTGCAGCCCGCGCGCCCTGGCCAGCAGCCAGACGTCGAGCACGAGCTGCTCCACGTCCGCGCACACCGCCTCGACGTCGACCGTGCTCACGAACGGTGCAATCGCCCGCGGCGCGGGCAGCTCGCCGAACGCCAGCTCGACGACGGCCGCCCTGGGCAGCTGGTCCCACGGGATCCGCCAGACGCCCGGCCGGGCATCGCCCCAGGGCGTGCCGTTGTGGTAGCCGTCGACGACCTCGCACGCACCGCCGCCGTCGCGGAACAGGAAGCTGTGGTCCATGTGCTGGTGGCCCGCGTACGGCACCCAGCTCAGGTCGAACGCGTCCGCCACCGCGTACTGCAGCTCGTCGGTCGCCCGGTCGCGCAGCACGGCGTCGTCGTGGCGCTTCACGACCTGCAGGCCGAGCAGCCGGGACGCCTGCGCGAGCCGGGAGTCCAGTGTGGACTCGGTGGTCAGCTCGGAGCCGAGCACGACGTGGGCGCCGGGGCCGTGGTGGCGGTCGGCGAGGATGGCGAGGTTGACCTGCAGGCAGTCCATCAGGTCGGCGCGCAGTCCGGTGAAGGCGGTGAAGTCGGTGCTCACGTCAGACCCTCCTCAGCCCGGACACGGCGGCGCGCAGGGCTTCCTCGTCGGCGAGGGCGTCCTCGGGCAGGCCGGCGAGGAGCCGGTCGTAGGCGGAGAGGTCGAGCAGGCCGTGGCCGCTGACGCACACGAGCACGCCCTGCCGCGCCTTGCCGTCAGCACCACCCGCGCCACCGGCCGCCGCCGCATCGCCCGGGGCCACACCGCTCGTCGCGACCTCGATCGCCGCCGCCAGCGCGTGCCCGGACTCCGGCGCCGGCAGCACCAGCTCGCTCATCGCGAACACCCGTGCCGCCTCCAGCGCCGTCCGCTGCCCCACCGCGACCGCGTCCACCTGCCCGTGGTGCCGCATCGCCGAGATCACCTTCGCCGCACCGTGGAACCGCAGCCCCGCCGAGTGCGACGGCGGGATCCCGTACGACGAGCCGATCGTGTACATCGCCTCGACCGGCCCGGTGCCCGTCGCATCCGTGTGGTCGTAGGCGTAGACACCGCGGGTCAGCTTCGGCGTCGCCGACGACTCGACCGCCAGCAACCGCTCACCGGAACCCCGCGCGAAGAACGGCAGCGCGATCCCGCCGAAGTTCGACCCCGCCCCCACCGAGCCGACCACGACGTCGACCGGCTCCGGCAGCTGTTCCACGGCCTCCAGCCCGATCACCGTCTGGTGCAGGATCGAGTACGTCTCGCCGGACCCGATGCAGAACGCCCGCTTCGGGTCGGCCGCCGCGTACTCGACCGCCTCCCCGATCGCCAGCGCCAGGCTGTTCGCCTGCGCCCCGGACTGCCCGACCTCCGTCAGCGTGCTCGGCGACGCGTGCACCTCCGCCCCGAACAACCGCATCAGGCTGCCCCGGTAGGGCTTGTCCCGCAACGAACCGCCGACCATGAACACCGTGCAGGTCATCCCGAACGCAGCGCACGCCGCCGCCAGCGCCGTTCCCCACTGGCCCGCACCGGTGCCGGTGACCAGCTCGCGGAAGCCCGCTCGGTGGTAGTAGTGGGCCTGCGCCAGGGCGGTGTTCAGCTTGTGGCTGCCGGAGATGTTGCCGCCCTCGTACTTCACGTAGATCGGCACGCGGGCGCCGACCTCCTCCTCGAACCGCCGCGCCCGCCACAACGGCGACGGCCGGTACGACCGGTACCGCTCCAGCACCGGTTCCGGGATCTCCCAGAACTCTTTGGAGGACACCGACTGCCGCACCAGCTCCAACGGCAGCCCGGCGGTCACCGCACCGGACGAGGTCTCCGGCGTCAGGTCCGGCGGCAGGTCGTAAACCAGGTGCGGCAACACGCTCCGCCAGTGCGTGATCATTTTGGGCGTGGTCACGAGTCCACCGCCGTCGTGACCACGTCCACGATGTCCGCGACGGTCGTGAACTTGCGGCCGGCGAACAGGTCGTCCGGCAGCGTCACGTCCAGCTCGTCCTCCAGCTTCACCAGCATCCCGAGGAACCCCAGCGAGTTGATCCGCAGCAACGACCCGTTCAACGGCTCGTCGTCGGCCAGCTCGGAGGGGTCGAGCGCCAGCCGCGACTCGCGGATGACCAGCTTCTTCACGACGTACCCGATCTCAGCCGCCCTGATCTCAGCCGCCCCGATCTCACCCACGCAGCGCCCCCTCCCCCTCGATCACCCAGCTGTAGGTCAGCAACGCCGACAGGCCCACGGGCCCGCGCACGTGCAGCCGGCCCGTGCTGATCGACAGCTCCGGCCCGAGCGCCATGGTCGGGCCGTCGTGCAGCCGCAACGACCCGTTTACCACCAGCGCGGCCGCGTCCACGGTGTTCAGGAACCGCGTCACCACCGCACGATCGGAGGCGACGATTCCTTCGGTGTGCCCCGACCCGTACCGGCGGATGTGCGCGACGGCGTCGTCCACGGAGGACACCTGGTGCAGCGCGATCGTCCGGTCCAGGAACTCGCGGCCGTAGTCGTGCGCGTCCAGGTCGAGCTTCAACGCCCAGCCGTCCCGGGCCGCCTCGAAGGCCTCGACCAGCTCAGCGGCGATGTCCTCGTGCGCCAGCACCATTTCCAGGGTGTTGCACGCGGTCGGCTCCGGCAGCTTGCTGTCCAGTGCGATGGCCACCGCGAGCGGGACGTCCGCGCTGGCGTCCACGTACAGGTGGTTCACCCCGCCACCGGACGCGATCACCGGGATCGTCGACGCCGACAGGCAGTAGTCGATCAGCGAGGGGCTGCCGCGCGGGATCAGCGCGTCGATGACGTCGTGCCGCTTCAACAGCTCCCGCACCACGCGCCGGTCGTGGTCGGTGACGACCTGCACGATCCCGTCCGGCAGCCCGGCACGCGCCGCCGCCTCGGCCGCGATCCGGCCGAGCTCGGCGTTGGTGGCAGCCATCTCCTTGCCACCGCGCAGGATCACCGCGTTGCCGACCGCGACGGGCAGCAGCGCGCCCTCGATCGTGACCGTCGGCCGCGCTTCGTAGATCATCAGGAGCACGCCGAGCGGCTTGGCGATCCGGTTGCCGACCCGCCCGGTGACCCGCGGCAGCTCGGCGCGCACGTCCTCGGCCAGCTTCAGCAGCACGTCGAGGTGGCGCTGCGCCAGCGTGAGCCGGTCCAGCAGCTCACCGGTCAGGCCGGACTCGGCGCAGTCGGCGGCGTTCGCGGCCAGCACCCGCGTCCAGTCCTCCGTCAGACCGGCCGCGAGCTCGGAGCAGTAGTCGGCGTACCGGGGGTCACCCGGTGGCGGGGCGGCCACACGGGCCTGCGCCGCACTCGTCACCACATCCACTGGCCACCGTCCACGATCAGCTTCTGCCCGGTCACGTACGTGCCGTTCACGAGGAACTCGAGCCCGTCGGCGACGTCCTCGACGGTGCCCATCCGGCCGACCGGGATCTCCGAGATCACCTGGGCCCGCGCGACCGGGTCGTCCAGCCGGAACCGGGTGACCAGCTCGTCGGTCTCGGTCATGCCGGGGATCAGGCAGTTGACCCTGATCTTCGGGGCCAGCTCCAGCGCCAGGCACTTGGTCAGGTGCAGCAGACCGGCCTTGGACGCGCAGTAGTTGGCGCCGTTGGCCCGCGCCCGCATCCCGGTGGTGGCACCGACGTTGATGACGGTGCCCTCGTCCATCATCGGCACGAACGCCTTCGTCAGGTAGAACGCGCCGGACAGGTTGGTGTCGACGACGGTCTTCCAGTCCTGGACGGACAGGTCCAGGAAGGGTTTGTCGATGTTGACGCCGGCGTTGTTCACCAGCACCGAGATCGGGCCGATCTTGTCGGCGACGACGGCGACCGCGTCCGGGTCGGCCACGTCGACCTGGTAGGTCCGCAGTCCTGACGCCTCGGCGGCGGCCGAGTCCGACCGGTACAGCGCGACGACCTCGTAGCCGAGCTTGGTCAGGCGGCGGCTCAGCGCCAGCCCGATCCCGCGGGTTCCCCCGCTCACCACCGCGAGGCTCATGCCCGCACCCCCAGGAACGCGTCGAGTTGTGCCGTGAGCTCCGGCAGGTGGTCGGGGTCGAAGACCTCGTAGTGCGAGGCCGCCAGCGTGCCCGCGACGAGGTCGGGAGCCAGCTCGCGCCACCGGTCCGCGGCCGCGTCGCGGTCGCGGAAGTCGTCGTCCAGGCACATGAGCATCAGCACGCGGCCGGCGTACGTGCCGGTGCCGCGGTAGTCCGCGAGTGCCGCGACCTGCGCGTCGAACGTCGTCCGCACCCGTTCGGCGGTGGCCGGGTCCGGTCGCGGGCCGAGCATGCCGACGATGAACTCCCGCAGCTGCGCGTCACCCTCCACAGTGGAGAGTCGCGGCAACGGCGAGCTGTCCACCAGCACGAGGTCCGGCTCACCGGTCAGGCGCTGGCACAGCTCCCAGCCGATCGTGCCGCCGAGCGACCACCCGAACACCAGCTCGGGTTCGATCCCGGCCTCCGCCACCGCGTTCCGCGCCGAGTCCGCCATCTCCGCGATCGTGCGCTCGGGCTCCTCGTCGGGAACCAGGCCGGCGGCGCGGACGGCGTGCACGTTGTACCGCGCACCCAGGTGGGAGGCCAGGCGCAGGTACGGGTTGAGCCCGCCACCCGCGCCCGGCAGCAGGATCGCGGACGGCCTGTCGCCGCGCCGCACGAGTGTGATCAACCGGCCGAGCATCAGCCCGCCTTCCCGGCGCGGACCAGGCCGGCCAGCGTCGCGACGGTCGGCGAACCGAAGAAGTCGATCATCGGCACCGGGACGCCGTAGCGTTCCTGCACCTCGGCCAGGACCGTGAAGATGTTGAGCGAGTGGGCGCCGTACTCCAGCACCGGCCGGTCGCGCACGATCGGCTCGACGTTCAGCACGCCCGCCCAGATGCCGGCCAGCTCGCGCTCCAGCTCGTCCTCGTACTCGACGACCTCCGGTTCCGCCGGCGCCACCAGCAGCTCGTCGCTGCGGGCCACCAGCGCGTCCCGGTCGGTCTTGCCGGTCGGCGTCGTCGGCACGGTGTCCAGCTCGAACACCCACATCGGCACCATGTACGACGGCAGCGACCTCGACATCTCCGCCTTGATCGCGTCGGCGTCCAGCTCGCCCGACGGCACCACGAACAGCACGAGCTCGCGGTCCACGCCCTCGCCGCGCACGACCGCGACGGCCTGGTGCACCGAGGGGCAGCGGTTCGCGACGGTCTCGATCTCGCCCAGCTCGATCCGGTAGCCGCGGATCTTGACCTGGTCGTCGGCGCGGCCGAGGAACGTCAGCACGTCGTCGTCATCGCGCACGACCAGGTCGCCGGTGCGGTACATGGTGCCGTGTCCCGCGAACCGGTCCGCGACGAACCGCTGCGCCGTGATCTCCGGGTCGTTGACGTACCCGGTGGCCGGGCACAGCCCGCCCAGGTACAGCTCGCCGACCACTCCGGGCGGCGCCAGGTGCCCGGTCGCGTCCACGACGTAGGCCTCCACCCCTGGGTACGGCAGGCCGATCGGCACGTGCGCGGCCCACTCGTGGTTGCGGTACGACAACCGGTGCGAGGTCACGGCGTGCGTTTCCGTCGGCCCGTAGAGGTTCACGAGAACGCAGTGCTGGTGGCGTTCGAAGAACGTCCGCACCTCGTCGTCCACCATCAGCTGCTCACCGGAGACGCACAGGTAGCGCAGGTGCGGCAGCACGACCCCACGCGCGTTCGCCAGCTGCACCAACGGCCGCAGCGCCGCGACCGGCAGGTACACGTGCGTCACCTGCGTCGAGGCGATCCGGCTCAGCACCGCCGGGAACATCCGCCGGTCGGCCGGTTCGCGGGACACGATCGTGCCGCCCGCGACCAGCGTCGGGATGATCTCCTGGAACGACACGTCGAACCCGAGCGGCGCGTACTGCAGGAACCGGGTGTCGGAGTCCATGTGCAGCGCGGCGAGCTGCCACGAGGTCAGGTTCGCGAGCGGGCCGTGACCCATCTCGACGCCCTTGGGCTTGCCGGTCGACCCCGAGGTGTACATGACGTAGACCGGGTGCTCGGTGCTCTCCACCAGCGCCGCGTCCGGGCCGTCCAACGTGGACACGTCGGCGTCGCGGCCGATGACGAACTCGCAGCCGGCCTTCTCGATCATGTACGCGAGCCGTTCGTCCGGCAGCGTCGGGTCGAGCGGCAGGTACGCGGCGCCGCGGCGGAGGATCGCGAGGATGGCGATCGTGGTGTCGGCGAGGTCCTGGTTGACCAGCCCGACCACGTCACCGGCGCCGATCCCCTTGGCGGCCAGCCCGTTGGCGACCCGGCGGGCCGACGCGACCAGTTCGCGGTAGCTGAACGTGCGGTCCGGCGTCTCGATCGCGACGGCGTCCGGCTGCGCGGCGGCGACGTCCTCGACGATCGACGCGAACGAGCCGTCGGCGATCGGGCGGTGCCAGCCGTCGGTGCGTGGCACCGGCCAGTCGGTGAAGAGGCCGGACAACGCGACCGACGAGTCCGCGAGCGCACGCCGCATCGCCGAGCGCAACGACGTGAGCAGCCCGTCCGCGGTCGCCGGTGAGATCAGCTCGCGGTCGTACTCCAGCTCGAACTGCCAGTGCCCGTCGATCGGGGTCGCGCCCAGCCACAGGTCGAACTTCGCGTTGCCGTTGCCCAGCTCGTGCATCCGCAGCACCGAGCCGGTGGACTCGGAGAACGTGTCCTGCATCGCGAGCATCGCGGAGAACAGCGGGTTGCGGTTGTTCGACCGCTCCGGCCTGGCGTGCGCGACCAGCTGGTTGAACGTGATGTCCACATTGGACCGGCAGTGGTCGACCGCGCCCTTGACCACCTTGCCGAGGTGCTCGTCGACCGTGCGCGACCACTCGGCCTCGACGGTGACCGGCAGGGTGTTGACGAAGAACCCGCACAGGTCGAACGCGCCGATCGTGCGCCTGGCCATGAACGGGCTGCCGATCAGCACGCTGCCGACGTTGCCGTGCCGCGCCAGCACCAGCCCGTACATGCCGCTGAACACGACGAACGGCGTCACGTCCAGCCGGCGGCACAGGTCGGTGAGCGCCTTGCCCTCCTCCTTGGACATCGTCCAGCTGATCCGCGCGCCGCTGAACGAGGTGTAGGACGGGCGGCCGGGTCGTGGCGAGATCACCAGTGGCGGCACCTCGCGCAGCTGGGCCGCCCACTCCTCCGCCCGTGCCGCGACGCGTTCCGGGCTCGCGCTGCGGGTCTGCGCGGCGAGCTCCTTGCCGAACGCGATCTCGCGCGCCTCCCGCTTGGCCGCGAGCTCCTCCCGGGACAACGGCTTCGCCAGCGCGGCTTCGAGGTCGCGCACGAACGGCCCGAGCGAGATGCCGTCGAGGATGATGTGGTGGTCGGCCAGCAGCACCGCCGCCGCACTCCGGTCGGACGCCCGCACCAGCGCGAACCGGTAGGCGGGACCGCGGGCGAGGTCGAACGTCGGCCGGCCGATCTTCTGCGCGACGTCGGCGAGCGCCTGCTCGAACTCCCACGGCTGGACGGTCACGCGTTCCATCGGCAGCACGACCGGCGGTGGCGTGAGCGAGGCGTGCATCTGCGGCAGCGCGGCGAACACCTCGCGCATCGCCGGCTGGATCGTCACCAGCGTCAGCAACGCCCGCGACACGGCCTCGTCGCTCAGCGCCGGGTCGATGTCGAACCGGACGAGCTGGTTGTACAGCACGGAATCCGCCGGCGCGCCCGCGTCGACGACCAGCAGCCCCTTCTGGGACTCCGTCATCGGCAATCTCATGCCGCCCCCTCCAAGTCGCGCAGCCAGCCCTTCAGGTCCCCCACCGTGCGGAGGTCGACGAGCCGCGTGGCGTCGATCTCCGCGTCGTCGTCCGTCGCGACCTCGACCGCGAGCCGCAGCAGCGCGAGCGACTCCAGCCCGGCTTCCAGCAGCGGGGTGGAGTCGTCGAAGTCGGTCGACGCGTACCGGGCAATCACCGAATCCAGGTCGGACATGAACGCAAGCTTCAGCGGCGCCGATGTTTTCTCGATGTTCGCGCGATGGAATGTCGCTGTACGGGCTGGACAGGCCTGCGAGGTCGGGTAATAGTGAGTCACCCTGGAATGGAGAGGCAGCTCGTGCGCGCTCGCTGGACCGGTCACCACCTGCGGAAACACCGGTTCGAAGCCAGTGCTATCGCGTTTTCCGAGCTGCCCATTCGAAAACCAAATGGCCGAACGGACGGGGAACTGCCGTGAATTCACCCGACGAGCTGCGCCCTGCCACGGCGCGCCGCAACGAATGGTTGCTGGTGGCGTTCACCGGCACCACGAACATCGCGGACGCGGTCACGCGGGTCGCCCTGCCGCTGCTCACGGTCGGCATCACGACCTCGCCGATGGTCGTGACCGCGGTGGCCTCGCTGATGACGTTGCCGTGGCTGCTGACCTCGTTGCACATCGGTGTCTTCGTGGACCGCATGGACCGCCGCACGCTCATGATGGCCGCCGAGATGGCCCGCACGCTGTCGGTCGCGGCGATCCTGCTCGCGTACTTCTTCGAGATGGTCAACCTGCCGTTGATCTACCTCGTCGCACTGGTGCTCGGTCTCGCCGACGTGCTCGCAGGGGTGTCCGGCGCGGCGATCCTGCCGAACGCCATCCCGAAGAAGCGCTGGCAGAAGGTGTCCGAGCGGATCACCGGCCTGGAGTACCTCGCGAACGGCTTCCTGGGCACGCCGATCGGTGGTTTCCTGACGGCGGCGGGCTTCGCGATCGCGTTCGGCGTCTCCGGGCTCGTCTACGCCGTCGGTGCCCTGCTGCTGCTCTCGCTGGTCGGCAAGTTCAAGGTGGAGCCGACGACCGAGCGCAAGTCCGTCCACGCGGAGATCAAGGACGGCCTGGGGTTCCTGTTCGGCAACAAGCTCCTGCGCACGATGTCGTTGATGATCACGGTGATGGCGGCCTGCTGGGGTGCCTGGCTCGCGCTGATCCCGGTGTACGCGGTCGGCGGCCCGCTCGGGTTGTCCGCCGAGCAGTACGGCCTGCTGCTCACCTGGCTCGGCGCCGGTGGTGTGGTCGGGTCGCTGCTGGTCGGGCGGATCAACAAGCTGCTGGGCCGCCGCTGGTCGATGTTCGTCGACATCATCGGCTCGTTCGCGCTCGTCGCCGCGCCCGCGTTCCTGCCGGCCGAGCCGGGCAGCGCTTTCCTGATCGGCGCGGCGGCGTTCGTCGCGGGTGCCGGTGGTGTCATGTGGACGGCGAACTCGCGCGTGATCACGCAGACGTTCGTGCCCGCCGAGATGATGGGCCGCTACAGCGCCGCCGCGCGCATGATCGCCTGGGGTGCCTCGCCGATCGCGGCCTTCCTGTCCGGTGTGATCGCGCAGTTCGCCGGCTACCGCTGGGCGTTCGGCATCTTCGCCGCGCTGTGCCTGGCGATCGTCATCCCGTTCTTCCGGGTCGTCACGCCCGAGGCGGTGGCCGCGGTCGACCAGCCGGACGAGCCGGAAGACGCGGACGACAAGAAGGGCACGGAGGACAAGCCCGAGGAGGCGAAGGCGTGACCCTGTGGCAGCGCTTCGCCGCGACGGCGCGGCGTCACCCGGACGCGGTGGCGCTGGTCGCCGGGTCGTCGTGGACCTACGCCGACCTGCACGACCTGGTGCTGCGCACGGCCAGGCAGATCGTGTCGGACGCGGGTGACGTGCCCGTCTCCGTCGGGGTCGTGGCGACCCGGACCCTGGACGCCTACGTCGGGTACCTGGCCGGGTTGCGGCTGGGCGCGGGCGTGGTGCCGATCAGCCCGGACTGGCCGGCCGCGCGGGTGGCCGCGATCTGCTCCGCCGCGGGGGTCACGCACGTCGTGTCGGCGGTGGCGGCGGGAAAGCCGTGGGACGAGCCGTACTCCGGCGGGCTGGACGACGTGGCCTACACGCTGTTCACGTCCGGCTCGACCGGTTCGCCGAAGGGGGTGCCGATCCGGCACCGCAACGTGTCGGACTACCTGGACTACAACGTGGCCCGCTACGGCGTCGCACCGCAGTCCCGGCTGTCGCAGACGTTCGAGCTGACGTTCGACCCGTCCGTGTTCGACATGTTCGTCGCCTGGTCGGCCGGTGCGTCGGTGATCGTGGCGCGACCGGACGACAAGATGGCGCCCGTCCGGTTCGTGAACGACCACGAGATCACGCACTGGTTCTCGGTGCCGTCGGTCATCTCGCTGGCCCGGCGGTTGCGGCAGCTGCGCCCCGGAGTCATGCCCACACTGCAGTGGAGCCTGTTCGCGGGTGAGCAGCTGACGCTCGACGCGGCACGGGCGTGGTCCACCGCGGCACCCGCCTCGACGATCGAGAACCTCTACGGCCCAACGGAACTGACCGTCACGTGCACCGGTTACCGGCTGCCCGGGGTGTGGCCGGTGACGTCGAACGGGACCGTGCCGATCGGCGAGGTGTACCCGCACCTGTCGTTCGAGATCACCGAGGACGAGGAGCTCTGCGTCGGCGGGTCGCAGTGCTTCTCCGGGTACCTCGACCCCGACCAGAACGTCGGGCGGTTCCTCGGCGGCCGCTACCGCACCGGCGACCGGGTGCGGTGGGAGGACGGCGTGCTGGTGCACCACGGCCGGCTCGACGACCAGGTGAAGATCCACGGCTACCGGGTGGAGCTGGGCGAGATCGAGTCGGTGCTGCGGCGCCACCCGCTGGTGCACGACGTGGTGGTGCTGGCCGTCGGCGAGCTGCACGCCGTGTACACCGGCACGGCGCCGCCCGCCGAGCTGGAGGGTCTGGTCGCCGCCGAGCTGCCCTCGTACATGGTGCCGAGGACGTTCTCGCCGGTGTCCGGTTTCCCGTTGAACGACAACGGGAAGATCGACCGGCGCAAGCTCGCCTCCGACCTCGGGGAGGTGACGGGTGCGGTTCCGGATCCTCGGCGCGGTTGAGGTCTTCGACGGGTCGTCGTGGCGCACCATCGGGTCGGCGAAGCAACGCGCGCTGCTGGCGTCGTTGCTGCTCAACGCCAACCAGGTGGTGCCGGCGGACCGGTTGATCTCCGACCTGTGGCCCGACGGTCCGCCCGCGTCCGCCTCCGGGCTGCTGGCCGGGTACGTGTGGCGGTTGCGGCACGCGTTGCGCGACGACGGCGTGCTGCTGACCCGCGCGCCCGGCTACCAGCTGGCCGTGCCTTCCGGTGCGATGGACGTGCACTACTACGAAACCCTGGTGACGCAGGGACGTGCGGCCTCCGACCTGGAAGAGGCGGTGTCGGCGTTCACGCGGGCGCTGGCGGTGTTCCGGGACGTGCCGTACGCCGACGTGCCGCTGACGCCGTCCGTGCTGGCCGAACGGGCGCGGCTGGAGGAGTCGCAGCTGTCGGTCGTCGAGGCGCGCATCGACGCGGAGATCAAGCTGGACCGGCACGAGGCGTTGCTGCCGGAGCTGAAGCTGCTGGTGTCGCAGTTCCCGTTGCGCGAACGGCTGCACGCACACCTGATGCTGGTGCTGTACAAGTGCGGGCACCAGGCGGACGCACTGGGCACCTACCGGGACCTGCGCCGGCTGCTGGTGAACGAGCTGGGCATCGAGCCGTCGAAACCGTTGCGGGACCTGCAACAGCGCATCCTGCAGGAGGACCCGTCGCTGCTCGGCGCGGCGCCCGTGCGGGTCCGGCCGCGCACGCCACCCCCGCGCGGGCTGCTGATCGGCCGGTCGCGCGAGATCGCCGCGGTGGCCGGGTTGCTGGCCTCGGAACAGGTCTGCGCCGTGCACGGCCCGGTCGGCGTGGGCAAGACCGCACTGGCCGCGCACGCCGCGTTCTCGGTCGCCGCCCACTTCCCCGTCGGGGTCCTGCACTTCTCGTCCGCGGAGGCGCTGCACTCGTTGCCGCCGGGGGTGCTGGCGGTGCTCGACGACGTGCCGGACGTGGGCCAAGTCCCGGCCGGGGTGGGTGTGCTGGTCACGTCCCGCGGGCCGGTGCGGGGAGTGCCCGGACGCGCGCACGTCCACGTTGGACGGTTGCCCGGTGCGTCGGCCGTCGAGCTGTTGCGGTCGCACGTCGGTGACCGCGAGGGTCCGGCGGCCGAGATCGCCCGGCTGTGCGAGCACCTGCCGCTGGCGTTGCGACTGGTCGGCGACCGCCTGGCCACCCGCCCGGACTGGTCGCTGGCGGACTTCGCCGTGCGGCTGGCCGACCCGCGCCGGCGGCTGGACCTGCTGTCGTGGCAGGACATCAGCGTGCGCGACCGGTTGTCGACCGCCTGGGACGGCCTGACCTCGGCCGAGCGGTCGACGTTGCGGCTGCTGGGCGCGCTGGACCTGCCGGTGGTCGCGGCCGACACGATCGGCGCGTTGATCGGGCGGTCGGAGACCGAGGCCGCGATCATCGCCGAAGGGCTGGTCGACGCGGGCCTGGTCGACGCCTTGACGATCGACCGCTACCGGGTGCCCGACCTCGTGCGGTTGTTCGCGCGGGAACGCCAGGACGGCAACGCCGCGGCCGCGATCTCCCGCGTGGTCGAGCACTACGTGGCTCTGGTGGACCAGCGACGGTCCACAGCGGACCGCCGGGCCTGGTACCGCGGCGAGCTGGCCACGCTGCGGTCGCTCAGCCTGCACGACCGGTCGGACCGGCTGCACCAGGCCGTGGCGGGCCTGCTCGGCGGCCAGCGGGCCTGACCGGGCCGGTCCTCGGCTCCCCGATGGACCGCAGCAGCCGCACTCAGCGGAGAAGCGTTCCGGCTGCGAGCGCACACCGTCCACTTCGGACCAGCGCCGAGGCGGGCGCCCCGGCCCGCCTCGGCACCACCCACCGCGGCACCACCGTTCCCCGGCGGGCCGCGCTCACGGCTTGACGATCTCCAGCTGCAGCTCCGTCACCCAGTCCGCCGGGTCCCCGTCCCCGTAGTTCAGGTACACCTCCCGCGCGAACCCGTTCTGCCGGTACCCGTTGGCCTCGATCCACGTCGCCACCGCCTGGTAGGTGGCGTCGACGTCGTCCATCAGCCCGCGGTGCACGATCGTCGCCGCCTGCGCCAGCGCGGGCAGGTCCACGACCTCGAAGTCGTAGGCGTCGGACGGGTCGACCGACACCGTGACGCCGGCGCGCACGAGCACCGCGTCGCTCTCGGCCGGTTCGTAGGTCGCGATGCCGTAGCCGGTGATCGGCACGCCGGCGCGCTCCACGCGGGAGAGCAGCTCCGGGTACAGCGGCTGGATGACCGGGCCGATGTCCTCCGGGCCGTAGGAGGCGGCGGTGGCGGTCAGCCTGGCGATCCGGGCGGACGGGACGGGCTTCACAACGACGTCGTCGGCAGGCATGGCGCCTTCCTTCTCGATGGCGCGGAGACGTGCCTCCACCCGGCGCAACCGGGCCGAGTCCGCGACGATCTGCTGCCGCAGCTCGGCCCGCCGCAGCGACAGCATGCCGTGCAGCTGCTCGACGCTCAGCTCCTCGTCGAGCATCACGCGGACCTGTTCGAGCGTCAGACCGAGGTCCTTCAGCGCGACCAGGCGGTTGAGCCGGTGCAGCTGGGCGGCGGTGTAGAAGCGGTAGCCGGAGCCGGGATCGACGTGGGCCGGTGGGAGCAACCCCACCGCGTCGTAATGGCGCAGCATCCGCACCGACACACGCCCCAGATGGGCGAAGTCTCCGATGGTGAACATGACTGCTCCTGTGTAGGGGCTGACACGGTGTCAGGGTCAAGAAATGATGGTTTGAGCAGCGCGCCGGGTGCGCATCCTGGGGCGTTGACGAGAGGTGGCGCATGACGTTCGCACATCCGGCGCTGTTCTACTCCGACGAGGAGTCCTACATCGACGGCATCGTCCCCTTCGTCGTGGAGGGCCTGGCGAACGCCGAACCCGTCGTCATCGCGGTGCCCAGCCGCAGCCTCGGGCTGCTCAGGGAGGCGCTCAGCGGGTTCGCCCACCTCGTGACCTTCATCGACCTGGCGGACACCGGCCGCAACCCCGGCCGGATCATCCCCGACCTGCGCGCGTTCGCCGACCGGCACCGCGGGCCGTTGCGGATCATCGCCGAACCGGTGTGGGAGGGGCGCAGCGAGGTCGAGTACCCGGCCTGCGCGCTGCACGAGGCACTGGTGAACTACGCGTTCAGCGGCCGTGACCTCAGCATCCTCTGCCCGTACAACACCACCACGCTCAGCCACGACATCCTGGCCGACGCCGAGAAGACCCACCCGGTCGTGATCGACGCCGGCGGTCACCGTCCCAGTGACCACTTCCACCCCGCACGGGTCGTCGTCGCAGCGCACACCATGCCGCTGCTCATCCCGGAGGGCGCCGCCAGCACGAGCGTCGGTGCCGGGGCGATGGCGGCGGTGCGGGCGTTCGCGCGCGAGCAGGCCACGAAGCTCGGTCTCGCGCCCGATCGCGTCGACGACTTCGCACTCGTGGTCACGGAACTCGCGACCAACAGCGTCCGGCACGGCGGCGGCGAGAGCACCGTCCGGGTCTGGACCGAAAGCGAAAGCATTGTTTGCCAAGTCAACGACAACGGCCACATCACCGACGTTCTGGCCGGACGCACACCTGTTCACGCAAACGATCCAGGCGGTCGCGGTCTGTTGCTGGTCAACCGTTTGGCGGACCTCGTGCGCACCCAAACGACGTCGTCGGGCACTGCAATCCAGGTCAGATTCGACCTGGGGAACAAAAAGGCAACGTGATCGACATACATTTGGCCGATCTCGTTATAGCTTGGGCACGTGCACGACGAAGGAGCGACGGAAATCGGTTACACGGGGGCACGTTTCGGGTCTCCGGCGACTCGTAGACGCTTGCGCGGCGATGCAAGGGACGACGCGAGCGGTATGGAGACGCAACAACTACCCCGTCAGCAACCGTTGCGCCAACGACCGCCGGAACCGCATCCGGAGTGGCCGATGCAGGAAGAAGAACCTCAGGTGCCGGCGCGGGACAGCGCGCTGGTCCGTCCTTATGCCCGCACCGGCGGCCGCACGGCGGCCCGCCACGACCTCCGGCTGGAGACGCTGCTCTCGACCGACGAGGACCGCCTGCACCGGGCGACCGCGGAACAGGTCCAGATGCTGAGGCTGTGCCTGCAGCCGCGGTCGGTCGCGGAGATCTCGGCGCTCATGAAGATCCCGCTCGGGGTGACGCGGGTGCTGCTGAGCGACCTGATCACGCTGAACCTGGTCGCCGTGCACGAGCCGGGCGACAAGCCGAACATGGCGCTGCTGGAACGAGTTCTCTCGGGTCTGCGGCGGCTGTGACGGCGGAACCGCTCGATCGGCCAACGCGCGGAATCGCGCCAGGTCACCGATAATCAGACCGTGGCGACCCCGAGCGACGAGTTCGAACCGACCCGGCAGTCCGAACTGGCGGAACGGCCGGAGCGGACTCCTCCGACGACCCCGATCAAGACCCCTCCGGCGAGCCCACCGGGGGTGACGCCGGGGGCCGCGGCGAAGAAGCCGCGGCCGACCAGGGTCAGCGGTGCGTGGGTGGCGGTGCTGGTCGCGATCGTGGTGTCGATCTTCCTGCTGGTCTTCATCCTGCAGAACGGCGACGACGCCACCATCCACTTCCTGTGGGTCCAGAGCACGTTGCCGCTCGGTGTGGCGCTGCTGTTCGGGGCGATCGGCGGAGCGCTGCTGGTGGCGGTGGTCGGCGCGGCCCGGATCATGCAGCTGCGCCGCCAGGCCAAGCGCTCGGTCACCCCTGGTCGTCCCGAGACCTCATCACCAGCTCGACGCGAGAGCTGATCCCGAGCTTGCGGAAGATCTTGCGCAGGTGGAAGTTCACCGTGTGCGGTGACATGAACAGCTGCGTCGAGATCTGCCGGTTCGTCTGACCCTTGGCGACCAGGTTCGCGATGGCCCGTTCGGTGTCGTCCAGACTGGACCATCCGGACGAAGGTCGCGCCGGAGCGGCACGACGCCGCCTGCCGAGCTTGCGCAGCCGGCCCAGCACGCGGGCGCTGTCCCGGGACGCGCCGATCTCGCGGTAGAGACCGAGCGCGTTCTCCAGCGCCTTGACCGACGCCGCGCGGTCCGACGGTGCGAGCAACGTGCCCAGGTCCTCGGCCGCGTTCGCCCGTGCCCACGGGTCCCGGTGCGCGGCGGCCTGCTCCAGCAACGTCGCGTCGCCGTCGACCAGGCCACGTGCGTGCAGCGCGGCCGCGGCGACCGCGGAAACCCGGGTTCTCCTCGGCCAGCCGCTCCACCCGGTCGACGACGGCCCCGGCCAGCCGCTCGTCGCCCGCCTCCACGGCCCTGCGCACGAACCACCCGGCCGCCCGCGGTTCCTCGGCGAACAACCCGGAGGAGACCAGGCCTGCACAGGTGCCGGTCAGCAGCCCGAGTGCCTGGTCAAGCCCACGGCCCACGTGGGTGACGAGCACGTCCGCCCACTGGTAGTAGGCGCGGGAGAAGAGGATCCCGTCGGCCGACACGAGCGCGCGGTACCGCTCGACGTGCTCGACCGCCGCCGGCAGGTCGCCGGTGTGGAGCGCGACCATGGCGAGCACCACCAGCGCCGGGGCGAGCAGCGTGGTGTGCCCGGTGTCCTCCGCGGTGGTGAGCGCGGTGCGGGCCGCGCCGGCCGCCTCCTCGATCCGCCCTTCCTGCAACAGGATCCGCGCCTGCACGAGGGTGGTCAGCAGCTCCCTGGTGACGACGGCGGACGGCCCGCTGCGCACCCGGCGCAGCACGCCCTCGGCCTCGTCGAACTCGCGCAGCCCGGAGTGCAGGTTCGCGAGCAGCAGCTGCGGGTACGCGCACAGGTCGTGCGACGACACGCATCGCGCGGCCTGGCGGGCCAGCTCCAGCGCGACGCCCGGCTGTCCGGCGTCACGGGCGATCGCCGCGAGGACGGCCAGCGCGGTGGCCAGCACGTCGTCCGGCGCTCCGTGGTGGGTGCGCACGACCTCCTCGGCCAGCTCACCGGCGCGGCGCCGGTCGTGCCCGAGCAACGCCATCAGCCTGGTGATCTCCACCCACGGCACGAGATCGGTGGCCAGGTCTGGTTCGCCGAGCAGTGCGTCGGAGATCTCGACCGCCTCGCCGTGCTGCTGGGCCAGCACCGCCGTGACCGCCACGCAGTGCCGCAGCTTGGCCGCGCTCGCCGCGGGCACCTGACGCGACAACGCCTCCCGCGCCAGCTCCTGTGCCGCGGCGAGCCTGCCCGCCGCGGTCAGCGCCCTCACCGCGGTCACCGTCCGGCGCACCAGCGACGGCGAGGTCTGGTCGGTGAGCTCCAACGCCCGCACCGCGAGCTCGGCGGAGGCGTCCGGTGCCTGCCACAGCACGGCTTTCGCCGCCGCGGCCAGGCCGTCGACCGACCGCACGTCACCACGCTCGGCACCGTGCAGCAGGTGCCGGGCGGCCACGACGGCGGAGTCCCCGCGCCCCAGCAGCATGTCGCCGGCCTCGCGGTGCAACGCGCGCCGCACGGGTGCGGGCACCGAGTCGGCGACCAGCCGCCAGAGCAGCTCGTGCCGGAACGCCAGCCGGTCCTCGTGCACGGCCACCACCCCGGCGGCGATGACCTCGTCCAACGCCGGCAACAGGATCGCGGTGCTGGAGGCGAGCAGCTCGGCGACGTCACCGGGTTCGAACCGCCGGCCGAGCACGGACGCGACCTGCAGGAGGTGCCTGGCCTTGCCGCTCAACGCGGTGACCCGGTCCCGGAGCAGCGCTTCCGCCTGGCGCGGGGCGCAGTCGGTGCGCAGCGAGGCGTGTGCCGCGGTGACGACGACCTGACCGTCGTCGCACAGTGCCGTGACGAGGCGGATGAGCGCGGCGGGGTTGCCCTGGGCGGTCGCGGCCAGCGCGCACAGGTCGTGGTCGGGAGCCCCACCGGTGAGGTCGGCGACGAGCTCCGCGACCACGTCGTCGGGCAACGGGCGCAGCTCGATGCGGGCCGCGGTGCGGGCGAGTGCGGCGAACAGGCGGTCGGTGCCCTCGCCGCCGCGCCGGGCGAGCAGCCAGACCACCTTCTTCTGCTCGAAGGCGGGGAGCAGTGCGCGCAACGCGGCGAGGGTGCCCGGCTCGGCCAGGTGGAGGTCGTCGAGCACCACCAGCGTGGGCCCGTCCGGTTCGCGTTCGGCCAGGCGCGCCAACAGGAACGGCTGGTCCAGCTCGTCCCGCGCGGTCACGACCGCGAAGCCGCGGCGTGCGGCCAGTGCGGCCGCCTCCGCCAGCAGCCTGGTCTTCCCGGTGCCCGCCGCACCGTCGACCAGCACCACGCCGGCACCCGTGTCCAGCACACCGCCGAGGAGCTCCCGTTCCCCTTCGCGGCCGCGGAACACCCCGTCCCGATTCCCCGACAACCGATTTTCCTCTCGCTCCGCGGCGGCGGAGGACAAACGCCGTACGACCACGCCGAGCCGCACCACGCCTCCCCCGGCGCAGCACGGTTGGTCCGCCTGGCCGACCAGACGGCTCCCCTCGTGGCTGCCTCTACCCATTCGAGTAGTTGCCTGGCGGATCATACGGGTGAGCACCCTGTTGAGACGTCCATAGCGCATCTACCTTTACCTGGGCAAGTGGCGCGCTTTCTCCTAGCATCATTTCTGCTGATCCTTTCACCCACGGCTGCGGAGAGATCTTGGAAAACCGGCTGAAAGCGTGGTGTGCCGGAATCAGCGATCAGGTGGCGCAGGGCACGACGACGATCGTGGAAGGCGCTCCGGGTACGGGCAAGACCGCGGTGCTGGACGCCGTCGCCGCGCACTGGGAAGCCTCCGGCAGACATGTCGTGCGCGCCCGCGGAAGTGCTCTGGAAATCGATTTACTTTTTGGCGTGGTGGCTCAGCTGTTCGATTTGGCGGATCCCGCGGTCGTGCCTCCGGAGGCGCTGCCGGCCCTCCGGTTGACGGCGCCGGCGGCCGACTTCCCGGTGCTGCAGGGCGTGTACCGGCTCGCCACGGCTCTCGCCGGTGCCTCCGGGCTGCTCGTCGTGGTGGACGACGCGCACTGGGCGGACACGGCGTCGTTGCGGTGGCTCGCCTACCTGGCACTGCGGGTGCCAGGGCTGCCGATCGCGGTCGTGCTGGCCGTCGGCGCCGGTGAACGCGTGGACGACCCGTCGTTCGGCGAAATCACGGCGGGCAGTCGGCGGGTGGTGCTGGGGAGCCTGTCGCAGGCCGAGGTGGCGGGCCTGGTGTCGGAGGCGCTCGGTGCGGCGGCGCCGGAGTTCGTCGCCGCCTGCCAGGACGCGACCGGCGGCAACCCGTTGCTGACCGTGCGGCTGCTGCGGGCGCTGGCCGAGGACGGCGTGCCGCCGACGGCGGAGGCGGCCTGGCGGGTCGCGGACCGCGGTGCGGAGGTGGCCGGGGAGGTCGTGGTGGCCCGGCTGCGGCGCGACCGGCGGCGGTGGTGACGGCGGCGCACTGCCTGGCGGTGCTCGGACCGGCACCGCATCCGGGGTGCTGGCGGAGCTGGCCGGGGTGAGCCCGGCCGAGCTGGCGGAGGCGGTGCGGACGGTGGAACTGCTCGGGCTGGCAGGACCTGCAGCAGCGGGCACGGCAGCACGGCCGGCAGTGGCAGGCGCGGACGTGGTGACCGCTTTCCCCCTCGGATGGCGACCGACATCGCGACCGCGCTGCACCCGCACCGCGGCGGCACTCCTGCACGACATGCCCGCCACCGCCGCGCGGCACTCCACCTGCGCGCGGCACGGTCCCTGCGCGCCCACGGCCCCCGACCAGCCGTCGCCGAGCACCTGCTGGAAACCGCACCCGGCCTCGAACCCTGGGCCGGCGAGGTCCTCGACCGCGCCGCGCACGAGGCGGTGGGCCGGGGCGACTCGTCGGCGGCCGCGCGGTTGCTGTGGCGGGTGTTGCGCGAACCGGTGGCGAACCCGGCGCGGGCGTTGCGGATGCTGGGTGTCGCGGAGCTGGTCGGGAACCTGCCCGGTGCCAACGCCCGGTTGCGCGAGGCGTTCGAGTCCGATGTGGACGACGTCGACTCCGCGGTCGCGTTGTCGTACGCACTGCACGCCGACGGGAAACCGTTGGAGCTCGTGGACGTTCTGCAGGCGAGCCAGGCGTTTCCCCACCTGGTCGTGCACGGGCTGGTGTGGCAGGAGGCGGTGCCGGCGGTGGTGCCGCTCGACACGCCCGCCGGGGTGCTGCACCACGTGATGGTCGGTGCGATCGGCGCGGACGAGGCCGTGGCGGGGCTGTCCACCGACGGCGCGATGTCCGCGCTGACCTCGGCGATGGTGCTGAACCTGGCCGACCAGCTCGACGCGGCGCTCGCGATCCTCGACGACGTGGACCGCGCGCAGGCACCGGCGTTGCGCGCGCTGGTGTCGGTGATGCGGGCGAACGTCCAGCGGCGCAAGGGAGACCTCGTCTCCGCGCGGGCCGACCTGGTGGCGGCGTCCGACCACCTGCGGCAGGACCCGCGCTGGCACGCGGTGACGGCGTGGCACGCGGCGTTGCTCGCGGACATCCTGCTGGAGGAGGGCAGGCCGGACGAGGCGCTGGCGTTGATCGAGAAGACCACGACCGACGAGGTGCGCCGGATGTGGACCTACAGCGGGATGTTGACCGTCCGCGGCCGGGCGTTGATCGTGCAGGGCGAGGACAACGAGGCCCTGGAAGCGTTCCTGGCCGCGTCCCGGCACTGCGAGCTGTGGCCCTACCGCAACCCGGCCGCGCTGGCGTGGCGTTCGGGTGCCGCGGTGGCGTGTGCGGCGCTGGGTGACGGTGAGCGCGCCCGCCGGTTCGCGCTGGAGGAGGTCGAGCTGGCCAGGATCTGGGGCGCGCCCAGGGCGTTGGGCATGGCGTTGCGCGCGCTCGGCCGGGTCACCGCGGGAGCCGCCGGCGCGCGCACCTGGAGGAGGGTCCGGGTGCTGCGCGGCTCCCCGCCCGGCTCGAGCTGGGCCGGGCGCTGGTCGACCTCGGCGTGGTGGCACGGCGGCAGGGCGACCCGGCCACCCGCGGGCGTCGTTGCGCGAGGCACTGGACCTGGCGCAGAAGTGCGGTTCCACGGCGATGGCCGCACGCGCCCACTCCGAGCTGGTGGCCACGAACGCGGGTCCGCGGCGGATGCGCCAGACCGGGCCGACCGCGCTCACCCCGGCGGAGCACCAGGTGGCGACGCTGGCGGCACGCGGGCGGAGCAACGAGGAGATCGCCGGGGCGTTGCTCATGCCGGCCACCGCGGTCGAGGGCGTGCTCACCGCCGTCTACCGCAAGCTCGGCGTCTCCGGCCGGTTGCAGCTCTGCGAAGCGTTCGATGTGGAATGACATGCATCTTTCGACGTCCATCCTTCGCGCGAAGGTTCGGACCCGTTCGGCCTATGGTTTCCGTTGCGGCGTTCGGCCTATCGTCCTGCGCATGGCGAGCGACTTGCAGAGACGCAAGGTGTCCGTGGTGTTCACCGCGATGGACGCCGACGGCGACGGCTACCTGGACGAGACCGACTTCCGCGCCCTCACCGCCCGCTGGGTGTCGATGCGCGGCGGTGACGACGAGCTGCTGTCCGGCGTGATGATGGGCTGGTGGGCCACGCTCGCCGCCGCCTCCGGCCGCGACCGGGTGAGCATCGACGACGTGCTGTCGATCGTGGAGGCGCTGCCGAAGACACCGGAGGCCGTGACCTCGACGGCGGACGCGATGTTCGGTGCGGTGGACGAGAACCGCGACGACTACATCTCCCAGCCGGAGTACCAGGCGATGATCTCGGCGTGGCTGGGCCACCGGGCCTCGACCGACTTCCCCTCGCTGGACGCCGACGGTGACGGGCAGCTGTCCCGCGAGGAGTTCGCCGAGCTCTGGTACGAGTTCTGGGCGGGCGACGACTCGTCCGCGGCCGGTACCTACGTGTTCGGTCAGGTCTGAGGGCCGCGCACGACGGCGAGGCGGCCTGACCCGTCGGTCCACGAGCAGGTGAGCACACCGGCGGCGTCCTGCGGCACGGGTTGCGGCCGGACCACCCGGTCGAGCTCGATCGCGGACTCCGGCGTCACCACGCCGCGCAGTTCGCCGCGTGCCTGCGCGTCGAGGCTGCGTCCGCTCGGCTCGCTGGTCCCGTTGCCGGCGACCAGGTCCAGCACCGCGGCGACCCACACCGGGTCCGTGACGGCGTCGTAGATCCACCGGGTGCCCAGCACGCTGTGCTCGGCGGTCGTGACGAGCGCACCACCGATGAGCGGTGCCGGGCGGTAGGTCAGCGGGACCTGGTACGTGGTCCCGTTCCCCTGCAGCAGGTGGGTCTCCACCCCGACCTCGCCCGCCGGGTCCTCGAACCGGAAGAACCCGGCGGGCCGCAGTGGCGCTTCCCCGGCGTACCAGGGCTGCCGCGCGACCCAGGCGGGCAGGAACTCGCGGAAGTGCGGTGTGAGCGTGGCGCCGGCGTGGATCTTCCCCATGCCCGGCAGGCTACGCGTGCACGCGCGTGAAGAACTCCTGCCGGGACGCGGGGTCCTGCCGTAGCACGCCCTGCAGCGCCGGACGTGACCGTGCGCGCCCCGGACACCCGCACAACGGCGGGATTCCACCTCGACAAGCTGGTCGAGATGGGCCTCCTCACAGTCGTGCACCAAGACCTCACGCGGGCCCTGGAGGACTTCGGGTTCGAGCCGCGGACCGAGGGCGGCTCGGTCCTGCTGGGCAACTGCCCGTTCCACAGCCTCGCCCAGCGCCACACCGAACTGGTCTGCGGCATGAACCTCTGCCTGCTCACCGGCCTGGCCGACGGCGTCGAGGCGGACCACCGCGCCCGCCCCGACCCGTCACCGGACCACTGCTGCGTGCGCCTCGATCAGGCGCCGTCCTCCAGGTCGCCCTCGGTCTCCAGGTAGGCGGCCCTCAGCGCGTCCAAAGTGGACTCGTCCGGGTGTTCCCACATCTTGCGCTCGGCGGCCTCCAGCAGCCGTTCCGCGATGCCGTGCAACGCCCACGGGTTCGACGTCTGCAGGAACTTCCGCGTCTCCGGGTCGAGCACGTAGGTCTCGGTCAGCTTCTCGTACATCCAGTCGGCGACCACGCCGGTCGTGGCGTCGTAGCCGAACAGGTACTCGACCGTCGCCTGCAGCTCGAACGCGCCCTTGTACCCGTGCTGGCGCATCGCGTTGACCCAGCGCGGGTTCACGACGCGGGCGCGGAAGATGCGCGAGGTCTCCTCGGTGAGCGTGCGGGTCCGCACCGCCTCCGGGCGCGTGCTGTCACCGACGTACGCGGCGGGCGCCTTGCCGGTCAGCGCCTTCACCATCGTGACCATGCCGCCGTGGTACTGGAAGTAGTCGTCCGAGTCGGCGATGTCGTGTTCACGGGTGTCGATGTTCTTGGCCGCCACCGCGATCCGCCGGTACGCCGACTCCATGTCCGCGCGCGCCGCGACACCGTCGACCCCGCGGCCGTACGCGTACCCGCCCCACACCGCGTAGACCTCGGCGATGTCCTGCGAGTCGCGCCAGTTGCGGCTGTCGATCAACGGCAGCACGCCGGCGCCGTACGCACCCGGCTTCGAGCCGAAGATCCGCAGCGTCGCCCGCCGCTGGTCGCCGTGCTCCTCCAGGTCCTTGAGCGTGTGCGCCCGCACGAAGTTCTGCTCCGCCGGCTCGTCCAGCGCCGCCACCAGCTGCACCGCGTCGTCCAAAAGGGACACGACGTGCGGGAAGGCGTCGCGGAAGAACCCGGAGATCCGCACGGTGACGTCGATGCGGGGCCTGGCGAGCTCGTCGGGGGAGATCACCTCGAGGCCGGTCACCCGGCGCGACTGGTCGTCCCACACCGGCCGCACGCCCATCAGCGCGAACACCTCGGCGATGTCGTCGCCGGCGGTGCGCATCGCGGACGTGCCCCAGATCGAGAGGCCCACGGACGGCGGCCACTCGCCGTCGTTGTCGGCCCGGTAGCGCTCCAGCAGCGAGTCGGCCATCGCCTGGCCGGTCTCCCAGGCGAGCCGCGACGGGATGGCCTTGGGGTCGACCGAGTAGAAGTTGCGGCCGGTCGGCAGCACGTTCACCAGGCCGCGCAACGGTGATCCGGACGGACCGGCCGGGATGTAGCCGCCGTCCAACGCGTGCAGCACGTGCGTCATCTCGTCCGTGGTGCGCGCCAGCCGTGGCACGACCTCCACCGCCGCGAACTCCAGGATCTTCCGCACGTCCACCGACTCGTGCAGACCCGCTGCGGCGGAACGGTCCCAGCCCGCGTCCTCCATCGCCTGGACGAGCGCGCGGGCCTCTTCCTCAACAGCGTCGACGTCTTCACGGGCGGTGCCGACCAACCCGAGGGCCTCGCGCAGACCGGGCAGCGCGGCGACCTGACCGCCCCACATCTGCCGGGCCTGCAGCATCGCGAGCACGAGGTTGACGCGGACGGAGCCCGTCGGCGCCTCGCCCAGGACGTGCAGGCCGTCGCGGATCTGGACGTCCTTGACCTCGCACAGCCAGCCGTCGACGTGCAGGATGAACTCGTCGAACTCCGCGTCGTGCGGCCGGTCGTCGAGCCCCAGGTCGTGATCGAGCTTGGCGGCCTTGATCAGCGTCCAGATCTGCGCGCGGATCGCCGGTACCTTGGCCGGGTCCATCGCCGAGATGTTGCCGTACTCGTCGAGCAGCTGCTCCAGCCGCGCGATGTCGCCGTAGCTGTCCGCGCGGGCCATCGGCGGCACCAGGTGGTCGACCAGCGTGGCGTGCGCGCGCCGCTTGGCCTGCGTGCCCTCACCGGGGTCGTTGACCAGGAACGGGTAGATCAGCGGCAGGTCGCCGAGCGCCGCGTCCGTGCCGCACGACGCCGACATGCCGACGGTCTTGCCGGGCAACCACTCCAGGTTGCCGTGCTTGCCCACGTGCACCACCGCGTCGGCGCCGAAGCTCGACTCGATCCAGTGGTAGGCACCGAGGTAGTGGTGCGAGGGCGGCAGGTCGGGGTCGTGGTAGATCGCGATCGGGTTCTCGCCGAACCCGCGCGGCGGCTGCACCATGACGGTGACGTTGCCGCTCCGCAGCGCCGCCAGGACGATCTCGCCGTCGCGGTCCTTGCTGCGGTCGACGAACAGCTCACCGGGCGCCTCGCCCCAGTGCTCCCGCATCGACTCGCGGAAGTCGTCCGGCAGCGTCTCGTGGAACCGGCGGTAGTCGGCGGCCGCGATGCGCACCGGGTTGCTCTCGAACTGCTCCTGCGTCAGCCAGTCCGCGTCCTGGCCGCCCGCCGCGATCAACGCGTGGATCAGCTTGTCGCCGTCGAGCTCCTCGACGCCCGGCAGTCCGTCGCCGATGTCGTAGCCGTGCTCCTGCATGGCCTTCAGCAGCCGTACGGTCGAGGCGGGCGTGTCGAGCCCGACCGCGTTGCCGATCCGGGAGTGCTTGGTCGGGTACGCCGACAGCATCACGACGACCTTGCGCTCGGCTACCGGGATGTGCCGGAGCCTGGCGTGCCTGGTCGCGATGCCCGCGACGCGCAGCGCCCGTTCGGGGTCGGCGACGTAGACGGTGAGGCCGTCGGAGTCGATCTCCTTGAAGGAGAACGGGACCGTGATGATCCGGCCGTCGAACTCGGGGATCGCGACCTGGGTCGCGGTGTCGAGCGGTGACAGGCCGTCGTCGTTGGAATCCCACTGCTCGCGACTCGAGGTGAGGCACAGGCCCTGCAGGATCGGCACGTCCAGCGCCGCCAGCGCGCCCACGTCCCACGCGTCGTCGTCACCACCGGCGCTCGCGTTCGCCGGGTTCGTGCCACCCGCCGCGAGCACCGTCACGACCAGCGCGTCGGCCTGCCGGAGCGTGTCGAGCAGCTCGGGCTCGGCGGTGCGCAGCGACGAGCAGTACACCGGCAGCGGCCTGCCGCCCTTGGCCTCGATCGCGTCGCACAACGCGTGCACGAACGCCGTGTTCCCGGCCACGTGGTGCGCCCGGTAGTAGAGCACCGCGACCGTGGGGCCGTCCGCGGCAGGCTCGCGTTCCAGCACACCCCAGGTGGGCGTGGCGGCGGGGGCGGCGAACCCGTGGCCGGTCAGCAAGATCGTGTCTTCGAGGAACTTGTGCAGCTCGGCGAGGTTCTGCGGCCCGCCCTGCGCGAGGTAGAGGTGCGCCTCCGCGCACACCCCGCCGGGCACCGTCGAGAGCTCCATCAGCATCGCGTCGGGCTGCATCTCACCGCCGAGCACGACCACGGGCAACGGCTGCGCGAGCAACCAGTCGAGCCCTTCCTCCCACATCCGGCGGCCACCCAGGATGCGCACGACGACGAGGTCGACACCGTCGGTGAGCGCGGGCAGGTCGTCGACGGTCGTGCGCGCCGGGTTCGCGAGCCGGTACTCGGCGCCGCTCGCACGCGCGGACAGCAGGTCGGTGTCGGAGGTCGACAACAGCAGGATCACGCGGGCTCCATCCCTCGTGGGGTCCTCGCCCCAGGTCACGGGTTCACCGGCGAAGCGGAGTTCCTGACTCCCAGGCACCTTCGCTCCTGGTCACAGTGGCGGGACCGCGCCGGACTCACACCGGCTTCCTCCTGCGCTTCGTCGTTCGGGCTCACCCTAACCGGCGGGTTACAGTCCGACCTATGCCCAATGGGATTGACCGGCGTCACCCGGACGCCTGCCCCGGCGCCGTCGAGCTGCACGCCGCAGCCGACGGCGGGCTGGCGCGCATCCGGGTCCCAGGGGGCACCCTCTCCGCAGCTCAGTGGGACGTCGTACGGCTCGCGGCCGCCGAACTCGGCAACGGCGTCATCGAGCTGACCTCACGGGCGAACCTCCAGCTCAGAGGCCTGGCGGACGGCGTGGAGCTGGGTGCGCGACTCACGGCGGCCGGGTTGTTGCCCTCGGCCACGCACGAACGCATCCGCAACATCATCGCGGCGCCTCTGGAGGACAACCAGGCGCTGGTCGAGGCCCTGGACACGGCGTTGTGCGCGGACCCGCTGCTGGCCTCGCTACCAGGCCGTTTCCTGCTGACGGTGGGCGCTCCGGTGAGCGGTCTGAACGGCGACCTCGGCCTGGTGGACGACGCGTTGCTGCTCGCCGGGCACGACACCGGGGTCCGCGTCAGCGACCCCGTGGACGCCGTGGTGACCGCCGCCCGGCTGTTCCAGGAGATGCGCGGCACGGCCTGGCGCCTGTCCGAAGTGGACGGCGGTGTGCGCAAGATCACCGAGCACTTCGGCACTTCCGCCTCCCCGCGCATCACCCCGGCTGTGACTCCTGTCGCACCTTCACCCTTGACACCAGGCGTTCCCCTGGGCCGGCTCGACGCCGCGCAGCTCCCCGGTGTCCCGATCCGTTTGACCCCATGGCGTTCGCTCGTCGTCCCCGCGGGAACCGACACGTCCGCCCTGATCACCGACCCTTCCTCGCCCTGGCACGGCGTCAGCGCCTGCACCGGCCGGCCCGGCTGCGCGAAGTCGCTGTCCGACGTCCGCGCCGACGTGCGGCGCTGGCTGAGCGCCCCGGAACTGTCAGACCTGCCTGAGACACTGGGAGTGGGGACCCGATCCCCCCTGGGGGCCCTCCAGTCGGAATCGATCCCGACGCGCCGGCGGCCGGTGCACTGGTCGGGTTGCTCACGCCGATGTGGTCGTCCGGCCGGCGATGTGATCGAGTTCGTCGCGACCGGCGACGGCTACGAGGAGATCAGGTGACGCATTACATCAGGGACGGCGCGGAGATCTACCGCCAGTCCTTCGCCACCATTCGCGCGGAGGCCGACCTCACCCGGTTCCCCGCCGACGTCGCCCAGGTCGTCGTCCGCATGATCCACGCCTGCGGCATGACCGACCTCCCCCAGGACGTCGCGTTCTCCCCCGATGTGGTCCGCGACGCACGAGAAGCCCTCCGCAACGGCGCCCCGATCCTCTGCGACGCCAACATGGTCGCGTCCGGCGTGACCCGCCGCCGCCTCCCCGCGGACAACGAGGTCCTCTGCTACCTGCAGGACCCGCGAACCCCGTCCCTGGCAACGAAGATCGGCAACACCCGCAGCGCCGCGGCACTCGAGCTGCTCGCCGACCGCTTCGCCGGTGCCGTGATCGCCATCGGCAACGCCCCCACCGCCCTCTTCCACCTCCTGGACCTGATCGCCGCCGGAGCCCCGAAACCCGCTGCCGTGCTCGGCATCCCGGTCGGGTTCATCGGTGCCGCGGAGTCCAAAGAAGCTTTGGCCGCAACGGATCTCGAACACCTCGTGGTCCGCGGCCGACGCGGCGGCAGCGCCATGACGGCGGCCGCCATCAACGCGATCGCGAGCGAGGAAGAATGACGGGCAAGCTCTACGGCGTCGGTGTGGGTCCGGGTGACCCCGAACTCGTGACGGTCAAGGCCGCGCGGCTCATCCAGGAAGCCGACGTCATCGCCTACCACAGCGCGCGGCACGGTCGCAGCAACGCGAAAAGCATTGCGGCGCCGTACTTCCGCGACGGCCAGATCATGGAGCAGCTCGTCTACCCGGTCACGACCGAGGACACCGACGACTACCAGGGCGAGATCGACGCGTTCTACGAGGAGGCCGCAGCCACGCTGGCCGCGCACCTCGACGCGGGCCGCACGGTGGTCGTCCTCGCCGCGGGAGACCCGTTCTTCTACGGCTCCTACATGCACATGCACAAGCGCCTCGCCCACCGCTACGAGGCGGAGGTCGTCCCCGGCGTCACGTCTGTGAGCGGGGCTTCCGCGGTCCTCGGCACCCCGCTCGTCGAACGGGACGAGGTGCTCACGATCCTGCCCGGCACGCTGCCGCCGGCCGAGCTGGCCGCGCGGATCGCGGACACCGACTGCGCCGCGATCCTGAAGCTGGGCCGCACCTTCGGCAACGTCCGGCAGGCGCTCGACGAGGCCGGTCGGCTCGACGGCGCCTGGTACGTCGAGCGTGCCACCACCGGGCGTGAACGCATGGCGAAGCTCGCCGACGTGGACCCCGAGTCGGTGCCGTACTTCTCGCTCGCGTTGCTGCCCAGCGGCTCCAGGCCGCAGCAGCAGCCGGGTGGCGAGGTCGTGGTCGTCGGTCTCGGTCCCGGCCACCACTCCTGGCTCACCCCCGAGGCCAAGCGGGCGCTGGAGTCCGCCGACGACCTCGTCGGGTACACCACCTACCTGAACCGGGTGCCCGAACGTCCCGGCCAGACGAAGCACGCCTCGCACAACCAGGTCGAGTCCGAGCGCGCCGCCTTCGCCCTGGACCTCGCCCGCCGCGGCTCGCGCGTCGCGGTCGTCTCCTCCGGCGACCCCGGCGTGTTCGCCATGGCCACCGCGGTCCTCGAAGTGGCCGCCGAGCACTCCGACATCCCCGTGCGCGTCCTCCCCGGCGTCACCGCCGCGAACGCCGTGGCCGCCAAGGCCGGTGCGCCGCTGGGCCACGACTACGCGGTGATCTCGCTGAGCGACCGCCTCAAGCCGTGGGACGTCATCGCCGAACGCCTGGAGGCCACCGCGAAGGCCGACCTGGTCATCGCGATCTACAACCCGGCGTCGAAGGCCCGCACGCACCAGGTCGCCGACATGCGGGACCTGCTGCTCAAGCACCGCTCGCCGGACACGCCGCTGGTCGTCGGCCGTGACGTCGGCGGTCCCGAGGAGGAGATCCGCGTGCTCACCCTCGGCGCGCTCGACCCGGCCACGATCGACATGCGCTGCCTGCTGATCATCGGCTCGTCGCAGACCGTGGTGACCTCTCAGGGCGTGGTGTTCACGCCCCGGCGGTACCCGACCACCTGACGGCCTCGTCGACGGTGGCCACCACCTCCGCGGGTGGGAGCGGTGGCCGCCGCACGACCACGACCGGGATGCCGAGCTGTTCTGCTGCGTCCAGCTTCGCCGATGTCATCGCGCCGCCGCTGTCCTTCGTCACCAGCACGTCGATCCGGTGCTCGCGCATCAGCTCCAGCTCACCCTCGACGGTGAACGGCCCGCGCGACAGCAGCACCTGGATCCGTTGCGGCAGCGGCGGTTCCGGCGACTCGACCATCCGCGCCAGGAACCACTGGGGACACCCGGCGAACTCCGCGAGGTCCTGCCGCCCGGTCGTCAGGAACACCCGCTCACCGGGCAGTGCCGCGGCAGCCTCGGCCACGCCGTCCACCCAGATCCACCCGGGCCGAGCGGTGAAACCCGGCCGCCGCAAGATCAGGAACGGCACACCGATCCGTTGGCACGCCTCGAAAGCGTTCGCGGTGATCCGGGCCGCGAAGGGGTGCGTGGCGTCGACCACGGCGTGGATCTCGTTGTCCTGCAACCACTGCACCAGCCCGTCGACCCCGCCGAACCCGCCGATCCGCACCTCTCCCACCGGCAACCGCGGCTCGCGCACCCGCCCGGCCAGCGACGACACCGCGGGGACCCGGGACGCCAGCTCACGGGCCTCGCCGGTGCCGCCGAGGATCAGGATCATCGAACGCGGGTCGCCGAGTACAGGTGGCTGTCCGGGAACTGCGTCGCCCCCAGCACCTTCCCCACGATGATGACCGCGGTCCGCTTGATGCCCGCCGCCGCGACCTGGGCGGCGATGTCGTCCAGCGTCCCGCGCAGCACGACCTCGTCCTCCCGCGAGGCGTACGCGACGACCGCGACCGGGCAGTCCGCCCCGTAGTTGGGCACGAGCTCCGCGACCACGTCCGTGATCCGCTGCACGGCCAGGTGCAGCACGAGGGTCGCCTGCGAACGCCCCAGCGTGTCCAGGTCCTCTCCGGGCGGCATCGGCGTGGCCCGCTGCGATGTCCGCGTCAGCACGACCGTCTGCCCAACCCCCGGAACCGTCAGCTCCCGCTGCAACGACGCCGCCGCGGCCGCGAACGCCGGCACCCCGGGCGTCACGTCGTAGGCGATCCCCAGCGCGTCCAGCCGCCGCATCTGCTCGGCCATCGCGCTGAACACCGCCGGGTCACCGGAGTGCAGCCGCGCCACGTCCAGCCCGGCCTCGTCGGCCGCCACGAGCTCCGCGACGATCTCGTCGAGCGTCAGGTTCGCGGTGTCGACCAGCCGCGCACCATCCGGGCAGAACCCCAACAGCTCCACGGGCACCAACGCACCCGCGTACAAGCACACCGGCGACGAGGCGATCAGATCGCGCCCCCGCACCGTGATCAGATCGGCCGCACCCGGCCCGGCCCCGATGAAGTGCACGGTCACTTGGTCACGCTCCACGTCGTCACGGGCATGTGCGGCCGCCACCCGGTGAACCCGCCGACCGCCGACCCGCGGTTCACCGCGATCCGCACCAGGTCACCCCCGAGCCGCGCGTACCACTGCGCCACCACGGCCTCGGACTCCAACGTCACCGCGTTGACCACCAGCCGCCCACCGGAACCCAAGGCGTCCCAGCAGAACTGCACCACCCCCGGCACCGTGAGCCCGCCACCGATGAAGATCGCGTCGGGCTTCTCCAGCTCCTCCAACGCCTCCGGCGACCGCCCCACCAGCACCCGCACCCCCGGCACCCCCAGCGACGCCGCGTTGCGCACGATCCGCTCAGCCCGGACCGGGTCCTGCTCGACGGCGATCGCCCGGCACGTCGGGTGCGTCCGCGCCCACTCGATCGCGATGGACCCCGACCCCGCGCCGACGTCCCACAGCAACTGCCCCGGCAACGGCGCCAGCTGCGCCACCGACACCGCCCGCACCTCGCGTTTGGTCAGCTGCCCATCGGTCTCGTAGGCGTCGTCGGGCAACCCGGGCACCCGCGAGTACCCCGGCCCGGAGAACTCGACCGCGATCACCGACAACGGGTCCGCGATCTGCCCCGACCACCGGTACACCCGCTCGTGCGGCCCGCCCAGCTGCTCCAGCACGGTGATCGGCCCCGCCAGCGCCGCCACCGCCTCCGCGTCCCCACCGAGCACCAGCACCCGCCGCCCGGCCGTGAGCGCCGGCCGCAGCAGGTCCACCGACCGCCCGACCAGCGAGACGACCTCGACCTCGTTCAACGCCCAGCCGAGCCGCGCACACGCCAGCGACACCGACGACGGGTGCGGGATCACCGTGACCCGCCGCCCCAGCATGCGCACCAACGTCGTGCCGATGCCATGGAACATCGGATCCCCCGACGCGAGAACACACACATCGCGGTACTTCTCGAACAACGCGGGCAACGCCGGCACCAACGGCGACGGCCACGCCACCCGCTCGAACTCACCCGGCACCAGGTCCAGCTGCCGCGTCGACCCCATCAGCACCTTCGACCGCGACACAGCGGCCTGCGCGGCAGGCGACAACCCGTCCCACCCGTCGGCCCCGATGCCGACCACGACGACGTCAGACTGTTCCGGTGACACGCTGCACCTGAATCTCGATCACGACCCGTGTCGGGTTCACCCGCGGCTGACGATAACGCTGCGCGTAGAGCTCCACGGCTTCAGCGACGGACTCGGCGTCCTCCTTCACCACCGCGGGTCCTTCGAGCGACGACCACCGGCGACCGTCCACCTGGCACACCGTCGCGTACCCGGCCTTCCGCACGTGCCGCACCTTCCACGACCCGCCGTCCGTGATCACCCGCGCGATGCCGTTCACCCGATCGAGCGTGACCCCGACCGGCACGACGTGCGGGGTGCCGTCCGCGCGCACGGTGGACAGCGTGCACAGGTGCCGCTCAGTCCAGAACTCGGTGAACTCGGGGCCGCGCTCGATCGACATGGCACGCATCATCCCCGCGTGGGGCCTCCTGACGAAATCGAGGGAGAGCACCGTCACGCGTTGAAGTGACCCAACGGCCGAAGCGACCAGGTTGTGAGTACAGAACGGTAACCCCGTTTGACCCACAACGCCGCACCACCTGGGTTGTGGAGGCTGTAGTGCAGCAATGCGACTCGTGCGCCGTACTCCATCAGTTCGTTCTCCACAGACGCCGCCAGTGCCGTGGCGACCCCGTTGCCGCGCTTTGCGGGATCAACAAACATCCTCGACACATATCCCGCTGGGGCGGGTGTTACCTGCGATTCGATCCATGCGCCGTGTGGCACCTGCGCATGGACGAAGCCGATGACCGAATCGCCCTCGGTCGCAACGAACACGCGATGGACAGGATCCTGCAAAGCCGCGGTCAGTTCGCTGAGGAGGCGAACGCTCAGGTTCGGCCGGGTGGGCAGGACACCGAGTGACGCCTCCAGGTTGTGGAGGCGAACCGCCATGTCCGTGATCGCGTCGAGGTGGCCTGTTCCGGCGGGCCGGACCAAGCGCGATGGCGCGTTCTTCCGCAGCACACGCATGCCCAGCACGGTCAGCGGTGTCATACCGTGTCGGGCGAAGCTACCCGCGCAAACCAGGTCGTGACTCGGCCACACCAGCGCCGCGCCGGCGTCGCCCCTCCACGAGGATGCCGATGTGATCCGCCTCAGCAGAGCACTGAGCGCCGGATCAGGTGACCGCTCACCAGACCAGCGCAGATGCAATACATGGCGCACCAGCGGACCCCACAGCGCGGCGTCGTCGGATTCGGCGTACCGGTGCGTGCGAATGCCTCCAGCCACGTGCGCCGCCTCGACCACCGGCTCGGCAAGCGGACCCGCCGGACCGGCATTCGGGTCGATCGCATGCAGCCTTGCGTTGTGCGAAGCGAGGAGTTCGCTCACCTGTTCGTGTCCAGAAGCGATGCGAGGAGCCGATGAGCTCGCGGTTCATCGAACTCGGCGAGAGTGGCGATTGCCTCCTGTCGAGTGGTCTCGGCCTGCTCCGGCCGTTCTGACTCCTGCAGCGCAAGCGTGAGATTGGTGAGTGCGCGAGCGAGCAACCAGCGGTCCGCGGTTTCCCGAAAGGCGGTCACGGCGGTCCGGTGAAACTTCTCCGCCTCCTCGGGTCTGCCCAGTTCCCGGTATGCCTCTCCGGCACCGTCGAGCGCCAGTGCCTCACGGTTCCGGTCGCCGAGACCCCGCTGCACCACCGCAGATCGCTGGTAGGAGAGCAGGGAGTCGGCCACATCGCCCCTGGCACGCTGGATCCGGCCCATTTCGACCAGCCAGAACGCCTCCCAAGCGACGTGGCGGTCCTCCTCGGCGATCGTGAGCGCTTGCTCGATCGACGTCGCCGCCGCTTCGAGGTCGCCGTTCTCCCGTTGTGCCATGGCGAGGTAGAACAGAGCGTTGCCCTCATAGGCGCGATCACCGACGTCCCGGTGAGCCAGCACGGAGCGGCTGAGGGTGTCGACCGCGGCCGGAATCTCCATGAGGTCGTACTGGGCACAACCGAGATTCGTCATCGCCAGCGCCGACCAACGGCGATCACCGATCGATTGAGCGATCTCACGGCAGTGGAGGAAGCGTTGGACAGCGGCCGTGAGCCTGCGGCGGCGCCATTCGAGCAGCCCCAGTGCGTTGACCGACACCATCTCGCCGTAGCGGTCGCCGATCTCCGTGCGCAGCGCCAATGCTCTCGAGTGGCATTCCTCCGCCTGCTGCAGCCGCTGGGACTGGAGATGAGCCTTGCCCAGACTGTCGAGCACTTCGCCCTGAGCCGCCAAGTCGCCGATCCGCTCCGCGGCTTTCAGTCCGGTCGAGCTTGTCTCGATCCAGTCCTCGAACGGGTTCTGGCTGACGTAGATGCTGCGCAACAGCACCGGCAGCCGCCAGGCGATGTCGTCCCGGCCTGCCGATGCGGCAGTGCGGACGGCCGCGACGAGGTTCGCCCGCTCGCACTCGTACCACTCGAACGCCTGTGCTCGGTCCTCGAAGTACAAGGGCGTCGTGTTCGCAGGCATTGGTGGGAGGACAACACGACGGTCGAGTGGTGCGATGACCGATGTCGCGTTCGACAGCGTGTGGAGGTACCAGCTCAGTCCTCGTTCCACGGCGTCCCTCCTGGCGGCGGCATCCTCGTGCTGGAATGCCTGCTGCGCCGCGTAGAGGCGCAGCAGGTCGTGGAACTGGAATCGGTTCCGTGCGTGTTGTTGGAGCATGTGCGCCCCGATCAGCACGTCGAGGAGCTTCCTGGTGTCCGACAGGCCGAGACCTCCCAGGGCTGCCGCCGCGGTGACGCAGAACTCAGCCCCGGGATGCAGTCCGAGAAGCCGGAACAACCTTGCGGCGTCCGTCGGCAAAGCGCGGTAGGACCAGGCGAAAACAGTCCGCACGGCATCCGACTCGTCATCGTGGTCAGCGGTGAGGGCGTCCCACAACGCCGACTCGTCCCGCAGATCGTCGATCAGTTCGTGCAGCATCATCAACGGACGGCTGGATGCTCGTTCCGCTGCGATGCGCAACGCGAGCGGCAGCCGCGCGCACAGCCTCGCCAACTCGACCAGGTCGGCCGCGTCGTCATCACCCCGGTAGCCGGCGGTGACCGTGCGCAGCAGCCGAACCGCCTCGTCCTCGGTGAGCATGTCGAGCACGAGCCGCCGGGCACCGTCTCTGGCCACCAGCCCGGAGAAGCGGTTCCGGCTGGTGACCAGGACCAAACAGGTGGAGCTGCCGGGTAGCAGCGGCCGGACCTGGGTCGGGCTCGCCGCGTTGTCCAGGATGACGAGCACGCGCCGATCGGCGAGCAGGGAGCGGAACAACGCCGAGCGGTCCTCCAGCGCCACCGGGATCGCGGTGGCCGGCACGCCGAGCACCCGCAGGAACTGGTGCAGCGCCTGCGCCGCCGTCACCGGGGCGCCCGGGTCGTAGCCGCGGAGGTTGACGTAGAGCTGACCGTCTGGGAAGCGGTGCCGAACGCTGTGCGCCCAGTGCAGCGCCAACGACGTTTTGCCCACACCAGCCGTTCCAGTGATCAGGTACACGCCGACGGCGAGTGGCTCCTCGTCGGCGTGCTCCAACACCTCGTTGAGCCGGGCAAGCTCGTGCAGCCTGTTCACGAATCCGCTCGTGCCACCGGGCAACTGATTCGGTCGCGGCTGCTGCTGCTCGTGCTCACGCGCGCCGTGGAAATGAATTCCGCCTTCGACATCCCTCGCCTGTACCACGTCGAAGGCGGATCCAGAGACCTCAGAACTGACCTGAGGGTGCTCGTCCGGTCGCATCACCGGCTCCTGATCGGTGGCCCCAACGGCTCGACGTCACGTGCGAAATATGTGCTGATCGGTTCCCCCTTCTGGTACAAGCTCTTGATGAGCTCGCGACAGCGGGTCACCAGGGAGGTGTCCACGTACAACACACCGCCCTCCTGCAGTCCATTTTCGTCGTACAGTATCTCGTACATCACATCGTCACCCAATGTGATGAGCTCCGGAAGCAGGCCTTCTTGCTCGAACTGCGCGATCTCGTGCGCCGGCAGGATCCGCGTATGCCCACCAAGCTGATCCCTCAGGTGGAGCAGGTGCAGCTCCCACTGCATGTAGTCGGTGAGCGGGCTCTCCACTATTCGTATGCGCCACGTTTCGAACTGCGCATTCGAGATCTTCGCGTAGTGAGCGCGCAAAGCCGATCTTCGCTCGTCGAGGAGCGCGAGAGACCGGTCCCAGTCACCCTCGCTGAACGCGACCCAGCTCTCGTCTCCCGGCTCCTCGAAGTGCTGCAACCGCTCGAGCTTCCAGAAGCCTGACCTCCCGGTCTTCCAGAAGTGCTCGTTGAAGTGGTTGTAGTAGTCGTCACCGAGCAGTCGCACGCCTTTTGCGGCGCGGAGCAGTTCACGCATCGGGGATGTCCGCTTTCGCCGCGATCACCATCCCGCGGGGCAGCACCACGAGCTTTTCACCCGCACCCACACTGACGCCGTCCGGCAAGCGCCCCGCATACGCAGGCGTGAGATCACGGCCGATCACAGCGACGTCACCGTTGTCGAGCTCCCAGATGTCCGGACAGCCTCCCTCACCGCCGCTGCCGGTCTCGCCGGGGACACGGCCACTCCCCGGTTCTTGCGGCGCTATCCCCAAACGCCTGGAAAATTCAGAACTTGGATTTGGTTGCCAAACTTTTGTGGACACAGCCAAATGTCCTTTCCGTCCAAACGGCAGGAATTAGATGGTAGCACCGACAGCATCAGCCTCACGGATGCCGTTGTACGTCCGATGGGGTAGAAGTGCGCAGAGAGTAGTCCGCACTACCTAGTCGGACCGCACCGGACGGGGTAACAACACGGCCAAGATGGCCATCATCTGGCACCTGCACCGGAGATGTGCCAAATCAATGAAACGCGGCCCGCCACCGGGGTGACGGGCCGCGTTCACGATCGAGCGCTACGGGTAGTTGACGACATTCACCGGCACCGTGCCCGGCGGCGTCACCCCTCCCGTCTCATTCACCACATGCGTGATCGTTCCCTGGTAGTTGAGCGACACCGTCAGCAGGTTGTGCAGCCGCACGCCGGACCTGTTCGGCACCTCGAACGCGTGATGCGCCCGCACCGACGGGTTGACGTTGAAGAAGCAGTAGCTGCCGAGCCCCCACGCCTCGTGCGTGGTGACGTGGTCGGCGACCTTGTACGCGGCGTACCCGGCGAGGCCGTTCGGGCTCATCCAGGTCGCCTGGTTCGGCACGTCGTAGGGCATCTCGTTCTGGAAGAAGATCGTCCGCCCGTTCTGGCCGTTCCAGATCACCTGGTACTTCTGGTAGTGCTCGACGAACAACCCGGTGGCCAGCACGTTGTTGCCGTTGACGACCAGGCCGGTGTCACCGATCGCCTCGTCCCAGCCCCAGGTGCCGGCGTTGCCGTGGTCGGCGCGCCAGATCCAGGTGTGGTCGATGATCGTGTCGTTGCTGTTGACGACGAGGCTGTTCGTGGCCTTGCCGGCGATGGCGCCGCCGACTCGGAAGAACACGTCCTGCAACGTGATCGGGTTCGCCGCGTGCGAGACGGACGAGCCGGGCGTGCCGACGGTCAGCAGCGACGGGGAGAGCGTCGTGCCGGCGTCGAACAGGACACCCTTGATCCGCACGCCGTCGACGTCGGCGACCGTCATGGCCGTGACGCCGTTCTGCGGCACGATCGTCGGGTAGCCGATGCCGAGCACGACCGTGCCGGGCCGCGTGACCTGCAGCGTCCGGTCGACGTTGTAGATGCCGGGCGTGAAGAACAGGTTGCAGCCCTGCGCCAGCGCCGCGTTGATCGTCGACGCGGTGTCGCCGGCCTTCACGACGTAGAACTGGCTCATCGGCAACGACGAACCCGGCGTGCCACCGTTGATCCACGAGGCGCCGGAGGCGTTGGTGCGCAACGAAGGCAGGAACACCCGGTAGGAGCCGTTCTCGAAGTACAGGTACGGCACGTCGCGCGACACCGGCGTGGTGGCCAGGTTGGTCGACGGCGGGTTCGGGAACGTGGTCGCCGGCGCGCCGGGCGTACCGGAGAACACCATGTTCCACACGCCGCCGTTCCAACTGCCGTAGTTGGAATCGCGTGTGTACCACTGCTGCTGCGACACGGACGCCGTCTGCCCGGACACGCGCGTGTCGGCCGTGTAGCCGCCGGACGCGAAACCGTAGGACGCCGGGTACAGCGCCAGGTTGCCGCGGATGTCCATGCGGCGGAACGGCGCGGCCTGCGCGACGGCCCAGCGGTTGGTGCCGTTGCTGGGGTTGACGGCCATGTTCTCGGCACTGCGCCAGAAGTTCTGCAGCGCCACACCCTTGTCGGACTCGTTGAACGCGTCCACCGTGATGTCGCCGTTGATGACCACATCGCCGGGGTTGCGCCCAAGACCCGCAACGGACGTGTAGTAGCCCACGTCGTCATGGACGTTGTACGTGCCGGGCTTGAACAGGTGAGCCACTCGGCGCGGCGCCATCTGTGCCGTCAGCGTGTCCTTCTGCATGGTGAAGTCGGCGTCCAGCTGCGTCTGGATGGCCGCCATCGACATGCTCGGGTCGAAGATCCGGGTGTTCGGCCCGAAGTTCGGCACGTTGGACTGCACGCAACCCTGCTGCGTACCGATGGTGTAGGTCGCGCTCGCCACGGACGAGTTCGCGAGCCCGGCTTTCAGCCCGATCGCGTTGACCGTCCTGGAGCTCGGCACCGCGATCGGCCCGGTGTAGAGCGGCGAGGACGCCGTCGGCGTCGAACCGTCCACTGTGTACCGGATCGTCGCGTCGGAGGTGGCCGTGGAGATCGTCACGGTCTGCCCGGACGTGTAAGCCCCGCCGGGTGGACTGAACGTGGGAGTCGCGACGGGGGCCTGGGTGCTGCCGTGGGTGTAGGTGAAGTGCGGCGTGTCGTACTGCGGTCCGCTCTTCTCGTAGGTGAACCAGTACTCGACCACCGTGCCCGCCGCCAGCGACCCGACGGACTTCTGCCACGTCCCGGCGTTGTTGGTCATCCGGAAGTTCTGCTGGGGCGTGTTGGTGATCAGGTAGTGGACGTCCACGTACATCGCGGGCGTCGTCGGCGTGAAGTTGATCCTCGCCTCGGACGCGCTCACGGACGTCACGTTCTGCGTGTAGTCCTCCGCCGCCGAAGCGGGGGTGGACGCGGCTAATGAAGCCAGCACTACGGCAGCGGCAGCGAACCCGGCTTGCCATCTCGTCTTTGAGAGCGCTCTCACACCTCGTGACGGTAAACGCAGGATCGGTCCAGAACAAGCGCCGTTTCCACCCGAACGTGTCCGTACCTTGAAACGGCTTCAAGCAATAGCGTCGGAGGTCATGACCAACTCCACCGCGTACAGCCGGGATCTCGGCGACGAGCTGCGCCTCATCCGGGAGACGAGCACGGCGCTGCACGGCCGTGCCATGGCGAACCGGCTCGGCTGGGACCCGAGCAAGGTCTCCACCATCGAACACGGGAAGGCGCACGCGAGCGCGGGCGACATCATCCAGTACCTCACGGTGTGCGGCAAGGACCTGGAGTACATCGAGGCGTTCCAGGCCCGGTACCGCCACGCCTTCGACCCGATGCTCGCTCAGATGCCGGAGAACCTGCGCACCCTCACGATGGCCGAGGCGACGGCCACGAAGATCACCTGGGTGGACGTCATGACCGCCCCCGGCCTCGTCCAGACTGCGGAGTACGCGGACGCGTTGTACCGCAAGACGGGTCTCATAGCCCCGGAGAGAATCCCGATCTGTGTGCAGAACCGCATGAACCGACAGACGATCCTGCGCGGCGCGAGAAGGCCGGAGATCAGGATCTACGTCCTCGAACGAGCCCTGCAGACCTACGTCGGGGACAGAAGAGTCATGGAAGAGCAGTACCTCCACATGCTCTTCAACACGCACATGCTGCGGATCGTGCCTGACGACGACATCGTGCTGATGGCGGGCTGCGCACTTCTTGAGTTCGAGAAGGCGCCATCACTCGCCTACACCGATACCGATGTGGCCCAGGTCTTCGCTCAAGACAGCGCCGCCATCGACCACGTCACTCGCCTGTTCCGGCGACTGGAAGCGTTGGCCTTGGATCAGGAACAATCGAAGAGCAAGCTGATGGAGTACGTCAGCCGACTTCGAGAGGATCCTCATGGCGCAGGAACGGACCTGGCGTAAGAGCAGCTACAGCGGCGGCGGCAGCGAAAGCAGTGCCTGCGTCGAGGTGTCCCTGGACCACAACGCGCTCGTGCGGGACTCGAAGAACGCGAGCGGCGACGTGCTCGCGTTCTCGTCTCCCGCCTGGCAGTCGCTGCTCAGGTCCCTCGGTTCGCGTTGAGGTAGTTGTAGATCGTGTAGCGGGTGACCTCCAGGACGCTCGCCAGGTGGTCCACCGAGTCCCGGATCAGGAAGAACCCGGCCTCGTCCAACACCCGCACCACCTGCGACTTGTGCACCTTCTTCATCAGCTCGACCGGCACCCCGACATCCGCGATCGCCTTCTCCACCAGCACCCGCTGCAGCGTGTCCACGTCCTGCGGGAACGACTCGACCGGCCCGGACGCGGTGGGCTCGTGCGCCGCCAGCTTGTTGACGCACAAACACCCCACCGCCACCCCGGCAGCGTCACGCACGAAGGTCGTCGACGACCAGATCGCGCGGCCGTCCGGCGCATAGGTCTCGTAGCCGGGCATGTCCGTGGTCGTCCCCCGCCGCACCAGCCCCAGCAACAGGTCCGTCATCGGCCCACCGACCTGCCGTCCGGTCAGCGACCCCGCGATCGCGATGATCGAGTTCGGCAGCCGGGACAGGTCGTGCACCACGACCTCGGTGTCCGGGCCCAGCGCGGAGGCGAGGCTGTCGACGGTGGGCAGCAACGCCGACAGCGCCGCCGGGACCGTCGAGGTCGCCGTGCTGGACAACGACTTGAGAGCCGCCCGGACGCGTTCCAGGGTGCCGCGGGTCGTGGTGGCGTGCGGTGACAACCGGACGTGCTCCGGGCGGACGGTCGCGGTGATGCCGAAGGCGTTCAAGGCCTCCCCCACCACCGGCGCGGCTTCGGCCATCGTGAAAGCCAGGATGCCGGCCCGCCGTTCGCGGGCCGAGACGATCCGGCCGCCGCACGACCGGACGATCTCCTCCAGTTCCGCGACGACCTCGCCGACCGCGGTGTCGAGTTCGCCCACTCCGGCCAGTTCGACGAGTTCCAGCGCCTCCGCGAAGGCACCGGACACGACCGGGGAGAGGTTGGTGACGTTCCACGCAGCAGCGTCGGGGGCGGCGGCGTGGACCTCGTTGTCGAACAGGCCCGCGTCCACCGCGCCCGTCCAGCCGGAGAACACGGGTTGGAGCCGTTCCAGCGCGCGGTCCGACAGCACCACGAAACCGGTGCTCCAGCCCGCCCGCAGCCACTTCTGGCCGCCGACCACGAGCACGTCGGCGAGCTCCCACGGTTCGTCGACCACGCCGAACCCCTGGATGCCGTCGACGATCAGCAGGCGGTCGCCGATGACCTCGCGCAACGCCGCCAGGTCCGCGCGGTAGCCGGTGCGGAAGTCCACAGCGGACACCGAGAGCGCGGAAACCTCAGGCGTCAGGCGGGTTGCGACGGCGGCGGGCGCCACCGGTCCGTCGAACACGACCGACGGCAGGCCCGCGCGCACCCACGGGTAGGTGTTGGACGGGAACTCCGCCGCCGAGTACATGACCGTGCCGGACAGCCCGAACGCGGCCTGGAACAGGCCGGTGGAGGTGTTCGGGACGAGCGCCACGTGGTCGGTGTCGGTGCGGCACAACCGCGCGGCGGCGGCCTTGACGCGTTGCTCCTCGCGCATCAGCGTGTCCACTGTGGAGGGACCGGCGAGCGACGCCTGCTCCATCAGCCGGGCCGTGGCCGCCACCACCGGGATGGACGGCGGGCCGAAGCGGGCGAAGTCGAGGTACCCCTCCGGTTCGCGGAACTGGGCGAGGTACGAGGAGTTGATCACCTAGAGCACCTTTGCGAGGAACTGTTGCGTGCGCGGCTGCTGCGGGTTGTTGAACACGTCGGCCGGGGTGCCGGTCTCCACGACGGCGCCGTCGACGAGGAACACCACGCGGTCGGCGACCGAGCGCGCGAAGCCGATCTCGTGGGTGACCACGATCATCGTCATGCCGTCGCGGGCCAGCCCGGTCATCACGTCGAGCACCTCACCGACGAGCTCCGGGTCGAGTGCTGACGTGGGCTCGTCGAACAGCATCAGCTTGGGTTTCATCGCCAGTGCGCGGGCGATCGCAACACGTTGCTGCTGGCCACCGGACAGCTGCGCGGGATACGCACCGGCCTTGTCCGCCAGCCCGACGCGTTCCAGCAGGTCCCGCGCCTCCTTCACCGCGGTGGCCCGGTTGACGCCGAGCACCTGGACCGGACCTTCGAAGACGTTCTCCAGCGCCGTGCGGTGCGGGAAGAGGTTGAACCGCTGGAACACCATCCCGACGTCACGGCGCTGCCGGGCGACGTCGCGTTCCTTCAGCTCGTACAGCTTGCCGCCGGCCGCGCGGAACCCGACCGGCACGCCGTCGACCCAGATCCGGCCGGCGTCGATGGTCTCCAGGTGGTTGACGCACCGCAGGAACGTCGACTTGCCGGCACCGGACGGACCGAGCAGGCAGACGACCTCCCCGCGCTCGACCTCCATGTCGATGCCCTTGAGCACCTCGGTGTGACCGAACGACTTGCGGACCCCAACGGCCTCAACGAGGGCCATACGCACGCTCCAGGTAGTGCTGCCCGACCGACGCCAGCGACACCATCACCAGGTACCAGGCCGCGGCGGCGAACAGGGTTTCCATGATCTCCAGGTTGCGCGAGGCGATGTTGTTCGCGGCGTGGATCAGCTCCAGGAACGCGATCACCGACGCCATCGACGTGCCCTTGATCATGTTGATGAAGTTGTTGCCGGTCGGCGGGATGATCACCCGCATCGCCTGCGGCAGCACGACCCTGCGCAGCGTCGCCGACGGCGTCATGCCGATCGACTTGGCCGCCTCCGTCTGCCCGGGATCCACACTGGACAGACCGGCGCGGACGATCTCGGCCATGTACGCGCTCTCGTTGAGCCCCAACCCGAGCAGCGCGGCGACGAACGCGGTCATGACCACGTTGGTCGGCACGCTGAACAGCATCGGGATGCTGATGTTCTGGAACACCAGCGCGAGGTTGAACCAGATCAGGATCTGCAGCAGCACCGGCAGACCGCGGAAGAGCCAGATGTACCCGACGGCGAACCAGCGGGCGACCGGGTTGGCGCTCAGCCGCATCAGCGCGATCACCACACCGAGCACGATCGCGCCGCCCTGTGCCGCGACGGCGAGCACGATGGTATTGACCAGGCCTTCGAGCATGACGGGGTGCGCGAAGAATCCCGGCACGTGCTCCCACTGGATCTGCGCCTCCGCCATCGCCCAGCCGAGGCCGGCCAGCACGACGACGATGAGGCCCCCGCTGATCCACCGCCACGGGTGGCTCAGCGGGACGACCGTCAGTTCCTCACGTTCCTTCAGCTCACTTGCCATTGATCGCGGCCTTGGTGATCGCACCCTGCTTGATGTCCCAGTTGCCGAGGATCTTGGCGTAGGTGCCGTCGTCGATCAGGGCCTGCAGCGCACCCTTGATCGCCTCGCTGAGCTTGGCGTTCTGCTTGTTGACGCCGATGCCGTACGGCCCGCCGTTGATCGGCGCGAGCTCGACGACCTCGAAGAAGCCGCCGTCACCCGCGGTCTTGGCGACGTACACGGCGGTCGGCAGGTCGTTGAGGATCGCGGCGACGCGGCCGGTGCGCAGCTGGTTCTGGTTGCCGGTGTCGCTGTCGGTGACACTGACCTGCACCTCGGGCTTGCCGGCGGCGAGGCACTTCTGGCTCTGCTCCTTGGCGAACGTCTCCTGCGAGCTGCCCAGGTTGACCGCGACCCCCTTGCCACAGAGGTCGTCCGGCCCCTTGACCCCCTGCGGGTTGCCCTTCTGCACCATGATCGTGATGCCGGACGTGAAGTAGTCGACGAAGTCGATCTTCTGCTGGCGCTCAGCGGTGTCGTTCATCGCCGCCATGGTCACGTCGACGCGCCCGGTCTCCAAGCTGGTGATCAGCGAGCTGAACGCCATGTCGCTGTGCTCGGCCTTGAGCCCGATCTTGGCGGCGATCGCGTTGATCAGGTCGACCTCGGACCCCTGCGGGGTCTTGCCGTCCTCCTTGTAGAAGTTGTTCGGCGGGTTCTGGATGTTCGACCCGACCCGCAGCTTGCCGGTCTGCGCGATGGCGGGCGGCACCAGCGCGGCAAGCGTGTCGTCCTTCTTGACACTGGACAGGTCGGAGGACGGCGGAGGGGTCGTCTGCGCGTTGTCAGACGTGCCGCCACACGCGGTGAGCGTGGCGACGAGCAGCGTGGTCACGAGCAGGCGCGGCTTCATGGCCGGGAACCGTACAACGCGGAGTTGAAGACGTCCACAAAAAGTTGAAATCGTGATCCACCGCAGGTCACGGGAGCGCTGCGGCGGCGGGGTGCCGTCCCCCGAACAGGTGAACCCTGTCCTGATCCGTCCTCACCAGCGTCCTTCTCCACGTCCCGACTGCCACGACATCTCCGCCGCGACAGAAGGAAGGAGGCGGGCGGGCCGTGCGAAGTGAAGGAGGGTTCGGTGGGTGTCACGAGAACGACCGCCCGCCGGTGGTTGAGGCCGCGGTGAGGAGGTGGGCGTTCGGCGGTCACCGAGGCGCGCGACGCGGAGGCTGGCTGCGGCACGCGAAGCGGCAGGCAGCCGTGGTGGGCAGAACGTCAGCCAGCCGTGGTGGCGAAGCGGCACCAGCCGGTGCGCGAAGCGGCACCAGCCGTGGTGCGCGAAGCGGCAGCCAGCCGTGGCGCGTGGTGCCGGACGCCGGCCGCGGTGCGCGAAGCGGCAGCCAGCCGTGGTGCGCGAAGCGGCAGCCAGCCGTGGCGCGTGGTGCGGGACGGCAGCCGCCGTGCGGACGCCGGCCGTGGCGCGAGGCAGATGCCGGGCGTGGTGCGTGGCGCGAACGCCGGGCAGGCCGGACGACCGGCCGGAAGCCTGGGCAAGCCACCCACCAGCCCCGAAGCGTTCCCAACGCCACCCCGCCCCGGCCCTCCACCCAGAGCAGCCCGGACCCCTCGACCCCGGCAGCCCGGACCACGACGGGAATTCCGGAGGAGGGATCATCGTTGGAACGGACAGCCAACCTACGAGGAGGACCACATGGCGACGGTCGAGCTGACCACGGAGAACTTCGACGAGGTGGTCGGCGGTTCGGGGATCGTCCTGGTCGACTTCTGGGCCGAGTGGTGCGGGCCGTGCCGGGCGTTCGCGCCGACCTTCGAGGCGGCGTCGGAGAAGCACGAGGACGTGGTGTTCGGCAAGGTCGACACCGAGGCGCAGCAGGAGTTGGCTGCCACGTTCGGGATCCGGTCGATCCCGACGCTGATGATCGTGCGCGAGGGTGTTGTGCTGTTCGCGCAGCCGGGTGCGTTGCCGGGCAACGCGCTGGAGGACCTGATCGGGCAGGCGCGCGCGGTGGACATGGAAGAGGTCCGCGCGAAGGTGGCGCAGGCCCAGCAGCAGGGCTGACCAGCAACACTTACCCACATAGGTGATTCGTGCGGAGCTACTCCGGGTAGCCGACCTCCATGAACACCGACACGTCGACCGCACAGCTGGTGAGCCAGCTGTCCGAGCAGGTGAGCAGGCTCGCGCGCGGTGAGATTCGCCTCGCGGTCGCCGAGCTCAAGGACAAGGGCAAGCACGCCGGTGTCGGCGCCGGGATGTTCGGCGCGGCCGGCGTGTTCGCGTGGTGGGGTGGGCTGAGCGTTGTCGCCGGCCTGATCCTCGCCCTCTCGCTCGTGCTGCCCGGATGGGCGGCGGCTCTCATCGTTGCCGGAGGGCTCTTCCTGATCGCCGGTGTCGTGGCGCTGATGGGGCGCTCGCAGGTCAAGCAGGCCACTCCCCCCGTGCCGAGGCAGGCGGTGGAGAACGTCCAGCGCGACATCGCGACGATCAAGGAGAGTGCGCACCGATGAGCGATCCCAGGGAAGAGCTGCAGCGGGACGTCGAGCGCACCCGTCGTGAGCTCGGGGAGACCGTGGAAGCGTTGGCGCACAAGGTCGACGTGCCGGGGCGTGTGAAGGCGCAGGTGCACGAGACGACCGGTCGCGTGAAGGCACAGGCCAACGAGGCGGCCGAACGCGTCAAGGAGCAGGCGAACGAGACGGTCGTGCGGATGACCGCGGCGACCGACCAGGCGATCGACTCCCTGCCCGAACCCGTGGCCGCGCAGGTCGAGAAGGCGCGCCGGCATCCCGCTGCGATCGCGGCGGTGCTGATCGCGCTCATCGCCGCCATCTGGGCGATCACGAGGAGGACCCGATGAAGCTCCTGTACCGCCCGCTGGGCATGCTGGTCGGCGCGCTGGGAGGTTTCCTCGCGACCGCGATCTTCGGCCAGGTCTGGAAGCTCTTCTCGGGTGACAAGGAGGCGCCGAGCGCCACGATGCGCAACCGCGCGTGGTCCGAGGTGCTGCTGGCCGCGGCGTTGCAGGGCGCCATCTTCGGTCTGGTCAAGGCCGCGATCGACCGCGGCGGCGCCAAGGGGTTCCAGAAGCTCACCGGCGAATGGCCCGGCGACGAGGAAGACTGAGCCCGGCGACGAGGCTCGTCCCCGAAACATCCGGCACCGCCCAGGTCGCGAAACCCCAGGCACGCCCAGGTCGCGAACCCCGGGCACGTCGAGGCCCACGAACACCGGGCAGACCCAGCCGCGAACGCCCGGCACGCCCCAGGCTGCCGGGCGTTCGGCCCTGCGGAAGTTTGAACACTCAACTACCCTGGTGCGCATGCCACAGCCAGAGGGTGCCGAGCTGGACGCGATCAGGGCCAAGCGCGACGAGTTGCGCGAGCGGTACGTGAAGCCGTTGGCCGAACGCGGCGGCTCGCCGACCCAGGGGGTCCACCACATCGCGCTGATCTGCCGCGACGTCGAGGAGACCATCCGCTTCTACCAGGAGTTCCTCGGCTTCCCGCTGGTGGAGCTCGTGGAGAACCGCGACTACCGCGGCTCCAGCCACTTCTTCTTCGACCTCGGCAGCAAGAACCTGCTGGGGTTCTTCGACTTCCCCGGTCACGACCACCCGGCGTTCTCCGAGACGATCGGCGCCGTGCAGCACCTGGCGCTGTCGATCTCGCCCGAGCGGTTCGACGAGGTCAAGGCCAAGCTGGACGAGGGCGGGATCGAGTACCTGGGGCCCGACCGGGGCGTCGAGGACAGCCTGTACATCCGCGACCCCAACGGTGTAGGGATTGAGTTCTACCGGGAAGAGCTCGGCAAGTTCGAAGGCTCGACGCTCGTCAACTAAGGAGTCGCGCAGTGGCGCAAGAGGTCAAGGGCATCGTGGCCCGTGGCAAAGGTCAACCTGTCGAACTGACCTCGGTGCTGGTGCCCGACCCCGGACCCGGTGAGGCCGTGGTCAAGGTCCAGGCGTGCGGCGTCTGCCACACCGACCTGCACTACCGCGAGGGCGGCATCAACGACGAGTTCCCGTTCCTGCTCGGGCACGAGGCGGCGGGTGTCGTCGAGTCCGTCGGGGAGGGCGTCGCCGACCTGGAGCCGGGCGACTTCGTGGTGCTGAACTGGCGCGCGGTGTGCGGTACTTGCCGTGCCTGCAAGCGCGGCAAGCCGTGGTACTGCTTCTCCACGTTCAACGCGGCGCAGCCGATGACGTTGACCGACGGCACGAAGCTCTCGCCGGCGCTGGGCATCGGCGCGTTCGCCGAGAAGACGTTGGTCCACTCGGGACAGTGCACGAAGGTCGACCCGTCGGCCCGTGCCGCCGCGGTCGGTCTGCTGGGCTGCGGTGTGATGGCCGGTGTGGGCGCGGCGCTGAACACCGGTGGTGTCACGCGCGGCGACTCGGTGGCCGTGATCGGCTGCGGTGGTGTCGGCGACGGCGCGATCGCGGGTGCGCGCATCGCGGGTGCGGCGAAGATCATCGCGGTGGACACCGACCCGCAGAAGCTGGAGTGGGCCAAGGGTTTCGGCGCCACCCACACGATCAACGTCCGCGACGTCGACGACGTGGTGACGGAGATCCAGCGGCTGACCGACTCGTTCGGCGCGGACGTGGTGATCGACGCGGTGGGCCGCCCGGAGACGTGGAAGCAGGCCTTCTACGCCCGCGACCTGGCCGGCACCGTGGTGCTCGTCGGCGTTCCGACGCCGGACATGCGGCTGGAGATGCCGCTGATCGACTTCTTCTCGCGCGGCGGTTCGCTGAAGTCCTCGTGGTACGGCGACTGCTTGCCCAGCCGTGACTTCCCGATGCTGGTCGACCTCTACCAGCAGGGCCGGTTCGACCTGGACGCGTTCGTCACCGAGGAGATCCCGCTGGACGGCGTGGAGGGCGCGTTCGAGAAGATGCACCACGGCGAGGTGCTGCGTTCGGTGGTGGTGTTCTGATGGCGCTGCGGGTCGACCACGCGGTCACGTCCGGCACGTTCTCGCTGGACGGCGAGACGTTCGACGTCGACAACAACGTCTGGGTGATCGGCGACGACACCGAGTGCGTCGTGATCGACGCGCCGCACGACGTCGACGCGATCCTCGAGGTCGTCAACGGCCGCAAGGTCAAGGCGATCCTGCTGACGCACGCGCACGACGACCACGTGCGGGTGGCTCCGGACCTGGCGCACATCACGGGCGCTCCCCTCGCGCTGCACCAGGCCGACCGCATCGTGTGGGAGCTGACGCACACCGGCGTGATCCCGCACGAGGCGCTGCAGGACGGCCAGGTGCTCACGGTCGCCGGCGCGGAGATCCACGTGCTGCACACGCCGGGCCACTCGCCCGGCGCGGTGTGCTTCTACGTGCCGTCGCTGGGCGCGGTGTTCACCGGCGACACGCTGTTCCAGGGCGGGCCGGGCGCCACGGGCCGGTCGTTCTCGGACCGCCCGACGATCGAGCAGTCCATCCGGGAGAAGCTGCTGGAACTGCCCGGTGCCACCGTGGTGCACACGGGCCACGGCCCGGACACCACGATCGACGCCGAACGCTTCTAGTAGCGTGTCGCTGCTAGAACCGCGGAGGCCGCTTCTCCAGGAACGCCGACACGCCTTCCGCGTAGTCGGCGCTGGAGGCGGCCTCCGCGTACAGCGCCCGCACGACGTCGTCCTCGTGCCCGCCCTCGGTGATCGAGCCGACGATCTTCTTCGCGCCCCGCACGCTCACCTGCGCCCGCCCGGCGATCTGCTCGGACAGCTCCGCCACCCGCGTGGTGAGGTCCGAGGTCACCTCGTTGACGAGCCCGATCCGCAACGCCGTCGCCGAGTCGATCAGGTCGGCGGAGAACAGGATCTGCTTCGCCCACGCCGGCCCGACCACGTCAACGAGCTGCTTCGTGGACGTGAAGTTGTAGACGATGCCCAGTTTCGCCGGAGTGATGCCGAAACGCGCGTCGGAAGAAGCCACCCGGATGTCGCAGGCGAGCGCGATCTCGCAACCGCCGCCCACGCAGAAACCGGAAATCGCGGCAATCGTGGGCTTGTCGAGCTGAACAATGGCGCGCTCACCCTGGTGCACGGCTTCGCCGTAGTGCGCGGCGCCTTCCGCACCCCGGCGCAGGGTGGAGAACTCGGCGATGTCGGCACCGGCCGAGAAGTGTTCGCCACCCCGGATGACCAGCACGCGGATGCTGTCGTCGGCCGAGACGCGGGCCATCAGACCGGGCAGTGCCGACCACATCTCGTAGCTCATCGCGTTGCGCTTGGCCGGCCGGTCGATCGTCAGCGTGGCGACCGGACCGGCCGCGGTCAGCTCCAGGAAATCACTCACTTGCCGCACGATACAGCGCGAATTGTGGCGGCACGCCGGGCCTCGTTGGGGTAGGAACGCAATCACGCCAGTGAGTTCCGCGAAGACGGGAGGAACGCGTGACCGCGGCCGGCACCGGGGCTGCCACCCTCCGCACGTTCGCGGTGCGGTTGCGCAGCAGCGCACCGGTCTCCGCGCGCATCCTCTCCGAGCTCGCGAGCGAGCTCGACCGGGGCGGGCCGGTGTCGGACCTGCTCTGCTCGCACAGCGCGGTGCACAGCCCGTTGTTCGGCGTCCAGGCGCTCGCGGGCGTGCGGCTGCTGATGTTGTCGGGGCGTGCTCCCGAGCTGTCGCAACGGTTCGCGAGCGCGCACGCGGCGGCGATGGCGGGCGAGTCGGACTCCACGGCGTTGCTGGCGTGGCTGGCGGCGCGGCGGGCGATCGTGGACAACGCGGGCGAGATCCTCGCGGCGCTGGACCGAACCGTGCAGCAGCACCAGCCGAAGACCGCGGGGTGGCTCCTGCGCGGCCTCACGATGATCGGCGCGCCCAAGATCCGGTTGCTGGAGCTCGGCGCGTGCGCGGGGCTGAACCTGATCCTGGACCGCTACCGGTGGTTCGGCCTCAACTGGGAGTGGGGCGACAAGGACTCGCCCGTGCGGCTCGCGGCCACGGGACCGCGGCCGCCGGAGTTCGAGATCGTCGCGCGGGCCGGGTGCGACCTGCAGCCGCGCGACCCCGCCGACCCGAAGCACGCGATGATCCTGCACTCGTTCATCCCGCCGGAGCACGACGCGCTGCGCTGGGACCTCGACGACGCGATCGAGCTGGCGGGCAAGGTGGGCGTGCAGGTCGCGCGGTCGCCTGCCGGGCGGTGGCTGCGGGAGAACCTGGTGCCACCGGCCGAACGCGGCACCTACACGGTGGTCTGGCACAGCTCGTTCTGGCCGTACCTGACCGAGGACGAGCGGCACGAGATCGAGTCCACGCTGACCGCGGCGGCGGGCTCGATGCCGTTGGCGCGGGTGGCGTACGAGGCGGTCGACTTCCGGTCGAACCCCCGGTTGACGGTGACGATCTACAGCTGAACAGTCCGTGAACGGTCAATCGCACACCGTGGTGCCGGCGGGGCGTCCCCCTCTAAGTTGCGGTCGCGTGAAAACCATTCTCGCCACCGCCGTCCTGCTCGCCGCGAGCATCGCCGCCACCGCCGCTCCCGCCCAGGCCGCCGTCTCCGACTACGACCTCGCCCTGCACTGGGCCCCGGTGCACCACCAGGACACCGACTCGTCCGACCACGACGCCGACTACCTGTCCACAGTGGACTTCGACGGTGACTGGAACGGGCTGAACAACTGGGAGAACCAGCCGACGCTGAGCCGCCTCACCGGTGCCGCCTACTACTCGGTGACCGAGACGCAGACGCACTGGTTCCTGGTCTACTCGTTCTTCCACCCGCGCGACTGGGACGACCAGCCGGACCCGTTCGGCATCACCACGCACGAGAACGACCTGGAGGGCGCGCTGTTCGTGGTGCGCAAGGACTCCGGGTTCGGCCGGCTCGAAGCCGCGGTCACGGTGGCGCACAGCGACTTCTACTCCTACGTGCCGGCCGGGTCGACGTACCGGAACGGGTCGGAGACGATCGACGGCACGCTGCTGCTCTCGTCCGGCCGTCCCACCACGCGCCAGGAGGCCAAGGGCCACGGCGTGTACCGCTGGGACGGCAACGACTTCCCCGGTGGCGACGGCGTGGTCTACTACCCCGCAGCCACCGGTGAGGTGCCCTCCGGCGGCAACGACCGGGACGTGAAGTACCGGCTGGTGGACACGTTCGCCGCGAACGGGATGTGGGCGCGGCGCAACAACTCCGAGACCTACGCGTCGTTCGGCACGTTCCGGGGCGACAACGGCAAGGACAACGCGGCGAACGCGCCCTGGGGCTGGGACGACCAGAACGACGGCGCGTTCTACCGCGGTTACCTGGCGACGCACCCGGCCGAGCTGGTCGACTCGTACTTCTCCAACAAGGGCACGTTCAGCCTGACCTACGTGCGCAACGCCTACCGGGCTTGAGGGAGCAGCTTCCGCAGGACGGTGAGCGCGTCGTCAATCGGGTCGCCGGTCCACCGCTGGAGGTTGACCGCGAACGACAGCTGGCGCTTGCCGTCCTCGCTGCTGAACGACCACGTGCCCGCGCCCCACACCGAGCCGTCGTGGCCCCGGAGATCGTCGTCGTGCCGGTGCAGACCAAGGCCGTACTCGACGCGCGAGCCGTCGAAAGCGGTGACCGGGCCGGTTTCCTTCATCTGCGCCAACGACTCCCTCGAGACGATCTTGCCGTCCAACAGGCCGGCGTAGAACAGGTTGAGGTCCTCCAGCGTCGAGATCAGCGACGCGGAGACGCCCACCCACGACATGTCGTAGACGCTGTAGTCGCGGGGCGGGTCGAGCAGGCCGGACAACGCCTCGTACATCTTCGGGTGCGGGCCCTCGATGTGGGTGCCGGTCGGGAACATCGTGTTGCGCAGCCCGGCGCGTTCGATGACGTGCCGGGTGATGAACCGCTCCGCCTTGGTGCCGGTGACCTTCTCCAGCAGCCGGCCCAGCAGCAGGTAGCCGGTGTTGGAGTAGGTGCCCGGCTCGACGGCGGGCGCCTCGACGCCGAGCTTGATCAGCTCGGTCGGGTAGAAGTGCCGGAACTGGTTGTCCGCCAGGCTCTGCGGCGAGCCGTTCAGCAGTGAGGGGAAGGCGAGGAACCGGTAGTCGGCGAGGCCGCTGGTCATGTTCAGCAGGCTGCGCACGGTGATCTCGCGGTCGGCCGGCACGAGCCGCAGGTGGCGGCTGATCGGGTCGTCGAGCCGGATCCGCCGCTGTTCGGCCAGCAGCAGCACGGCGGCGGCGGTGAACGTCTTGGTCACGCTGCCGACCCGGTGCCGCATGTCCGGCGTGGCCTCCCCGGCTGCGGCGCGCCACACCTGCCCGTCGACGCGCAGCTCGGCCCACACACCCGGTACACCGGCTGTATGCACGTCGTCGACCGCGTGCTGGAACTCTGCGTGCACCCCGCTCACCCCGCCAACGCCCGGCGCAGCACGTCACCGATCTCGGCGAACTGGCGCTGCGACACGTCGGCGGACAGCAACGCCTGCGAGCCGTGGAACGTCCCCGGCCACTGGTGCAGCTCGACCTGCACGTCGGCCTGCATGAGCCGCATCGCGTAGGCGAGGTCCTCGTCGCGGTTCGGGCAGTACTCGGCCGTCGCGACGTAGGCGGGCGGCAGGTCGGACAGGTCGTCCGCACGCGCGGGCGCCGCGTAGGGGTCGGCCGGCCTGCCACCGAGGTAGTGCTGCCACGCCAGGGCCGCCTTGGCGCGGTTGTACCAGGGCGTGTCCGTGAAGTGGCGGGCCGACCAGGTGCTGAGCCGGTCGTCGAGCCCCGGCTGGTGCAGCAGCTGGAACCGGATCGGCGGCCCCTGCTCGTCGCGTGCCTTCAACGCCAGCGCCGCCGCCAGCCCACCACCCGCGCTGTGCCCGCCGACCGCGATCCGGCCGGGGTCGACGCCGAGCTCGTCCGCGTGGTCGTGCACCCAGTTGAGCACCGCCCAGGCGTCGTCGAACGCGGCCGGGTACGGGTTCTCCGGCGCCAGCCGGTAGCCGACGGAGATCGTCACAGCGTTCGACCGCGCGGCGACCCTGGACGCCCACGGGTGCTCGGTGACGACGTCCCCGAGCACCCAGCCACCACCGTGCATCCAGATGACCGCGCCTTGCGCGTCGTGCGGCCGGTAGACGCGCACCGGCACCCCGGGATCGGCGGGCACGACGAGGTCCTCGACGTCCATGCCACCGGTCTCCGCCGGGATGCCGGCCGCCAGCTCGGCGAGGAAGCGGCGCTCCTGCACCACGTCCGTCAGCTCGGCCTTGGGGAAGAACGGCACGAACGCCTCGAGTTCGGGATCCATGCCGGCAATCCTCTTCGGTCCCGCCCCGCGGATCAGCCGACGCCCGTCGCCCGATCCGCCTCGGTCGCGCACCGATCGTCGCTATCGTCGGCGGAATGGAGGCATTGGCGACCCGGCTGTCGAACCTGGACTCGCACGTCGAAGGTGCGATCAGGGTCGTGATGTTCTACGACACCCTGATGCGCCGCCGGGTCGACCTGCCCGCGCTGGCACGGGCGTCGGCGGGGCTGGCGGAGTGCGTCGCGGGCATCCGGTTGCACAGCACCGGGAAGGTGGTCCGGATGTCGCCGGGCGGCACGCGGGCACCGGAACCGGCCGGGCCGTGGTCGTCGGTCGCGGCGATCACGCTGGACGGCGAGGAGATCGGCCAGGTGTGGCTGGAACGCCCCGCGGCAGCACCGCCCAGCCCACCGCCGCGCAGTCCCGGACCGCCGCCGCACCACCCAACCCGCCGCACCACCCAGCCCGTCACGCAACCCCAGCCCGCCGCACCACCTCAGGCCGCCGCACCACCTCAGGCCGCCGCACAGTCCCGGCCCGCCGCACCACCCAGGCCGCCGCACAGTCCCAGGCCGCCGCACAGTCCCGGCCCGCCGCACCACCCAGGCCGCCGCACAGTCCCAGCCCGCCGCACCACCCAGGCCGCCGCACAGTCCCAGCCCGCCGCCACACCGACTCGACTCGCCGCGACCCTCTCGCCCTCGACGAGGTGCTCCTCGATCGGCTGGCGATCGCCGCGGCCGTGGTCGAACGCTACGGCCCGCCCGCACCACCATGGCCGACCCCGCCCTGGTCGAGCTCGTCATCAGCGCCGGCACCGACGCGGCGGCCCGCGCACGGGCGTTGCGGCTGCTCGGCTTCCCGCGGGCCTGCCGCTGCGGGTGGCCGCTGTGGTGACCGAGCTGCCGCTGGACCGGTGAGCGCCGCCGTGTGCCCGGACCGTCCGGTGAAGGGCGGCGGTCGACGGCGTGGGCGTCGTGCTGGCCGGGCACCTCGCGGGGTTCCCGGACGGCGTCCTGGCCGGTGTCGGCACCTCCCCCTGCCCGGCCCGCGCCTGGACCGAGGCCCGCACCGCCCTCCGCTTCACCACGGTCCGCACCCCGGTCATCAGCCACGACGACCTGGGTGCGCTGGCGTTGCTCGCCCACGTGCCCGTGGAGGTGTTGCGCGCCAACGCCGACGTGGTCGCCCTGACCGCACTGTCCGAAGAGGACCGGGACACGCTCGACGCCTACTGCGCCACCGGTTCGCTGCGCCGCGCCGCCGACCTGCTGCACCTGCACCACAGCAGCGTCTCCCGCCGCCTCGACCAGATCGGCCGCAGCGTCGACGTCTCCGACCTGGCCAGGACGAAGCTCGCCCTGGCCGCGCTCAAGTTGCTCGACTAGGCCTGCGCGGTCGGGCGCACGACGATCTCGTTCACGTCCACCTCGGCCGGCTGCTCGATCGCGAACGCCACCGCACGCGCGATCGCGTCCGGTGGGATCGCGATCTCGTCGCGCATGCCGGCGATGCGAGCCCTCACCTCGGGATTGCTCGACGCCTCCGCGAACCCGGTGTGCACGAAGCCGGGGAACACCGTCGTCACCCGCACGGCAGGCCCCGCCTCCTGCCGCAGCCCCTCGCAGATCGCCCTGACCGCCACCTTGGTGCCCGCGTAGACCGCCATCGACGGCACGACACCGAACGCCGCGGTGGACGAGGTGGTGACGAAGTGGCCGGACTGCTGCGAGCGGAACACCGGCAACGCGGCGGCGATCCCGTGCAGCACGCCCTTCACGTTCACGTCGACCATCTCGTCCCACTCGTCGACGCGCAGGTCGTCGAGTGGTGAGATCGGGCCCGCGCCCGCGTTGCCCACCAGCACGTCGAGCCGCCCGAACCGTTCCTGGGCCAATGCCACCAACGCGTGCAGGTCCTCGCGCCGGGTCACGTCCGTACGTGCGTGCACCGCCGTGCCGCCGGCCGCCGAGATCCGGTCCGCCAACGCCGCCAGCCGATCCGACCGGCGAGCCCCGAGCACGAGCCGGGCACCCCGGGAGGCGAGCAGCACCGCCGTCGCCTCACCGATCCCGCTGCTCGCGCCGGTGATCGCCACAACCTTGTCATCCATGCCCCCAGCCTGCGATGCGCTCAGCCTGGTATCCAGAGTCCGTTTATTCTGGTACTACGGGTGCCATGAGAACACCGGAGCAGCGCCGCGAGATGGGTACGTTCCTGCGCAGCCGCCGGGAACGGCTCACCCCGGCGCAGGCGGGCCTGCCCCGCACGTCCCGGCGCCGCACCCCCGGGCTGCGCCGCGAGGAGCTCGCCGTGCTCGCCGGGATCAGCGCCACCTGGTACACGTACCTGGAGCAGGGCCGCGACGTGCAGGCGTCCGACCAGGTGCTCGACGCGCTCGCCTCGGCACTCGGGCTCGATCCGTCCGAAAAGGACCACCTGTTCCGGCTCGCCGGGCGCACCAGGCCGCAGACCCGCGAGGCGGAGACCATCACCGCGGAAGTCGCGGCCGTGCCCCAGCTCCTGCATCCACACCCGGCGTACGTCATCGGCGCGACCTACGACGTGCTCGGCCACAACCAGGCAGCTGCCGAGCTTTTCCCGGTGCTGCACCAGGAAAAGCCGAACTTCGCGCGCTGGACGTTCACCGACCCGCTGGCACGCGAGATCGTGGTCGACTGGGAGAAGGAGGCACGCGGGCTGCTCGCCCGGCTGCGCACCCTCGCCGGCCGCCACCCCGGCGACGAGCGGTTCGCGGCGCTGATCGACGAGCTGCACGACGCCAGCCAGGAGGTGCGCTCCTGGTGGCCGCACCACGAGGTGCAGGACCAGGGCAGCGGCCGCAAACGCCTGCGCCACCCCGAGTCCGGGCCGCTCGACTACGCCTACACGGCGTTCCACCTCGCCGAGCAGCCCGACCAGACGCTGGTCGTCTACGCGGACGCACGGCCCTGCTGAGCCGTCACAGCTGTTCTTTCAGGCGGCGTTCGGGTACATGCGGGCCATTCCCGGCGGCGCGGCGAAGGGCGCCCACGTGCCTTCCGCCTGCGCCAGCCGGTCGGCCACGACCCACAGCACGGAAGCGTTGAAGCCGTACCCCAGATGAGACGAGGACACCTGGACGTTCTCCCGCAGCGGACCCGGTTCCTCGACGCACGACTCCCACGACACGATCCCGTCGGTCTTGGAGTAGATCGACGTGGCGGGCACCCGCATCGGCGGCCTGGTCGACTCCGGCGGCGGGAACTCGTCGCGCGGGATGTGCAGCCGGGAGAGCAACGCGAACGCCGGCATCGCCCGTGACTGCACGGGATCCGACATGTTGTACGGCGAGCCCATCGTGATCACCTGGCGCACCCGGCGCGGGTGGTCGCGCGCCATCTCGCGCGCGAAGATGCCGCCGAGCGACCAGCCCACGATCGACACCGGGCCGTGCTCGTCGGAGACCTTCTTCACCAAGGCGTGCATGCCGTCCACGGCCCGGCGCGTCGGCCCGATGTTGCGCCCCAGCCCCCACGGGTTCACGCGATAGCCCAGACCGGACAGGAACCGGCGCAGCATCACGGTGGAGGAGTCGGCGGCACCGAGGCCGGGGAACACGAGCACCGGGTGCCCGTCACCGGCGGGAGCACCGCGCAGCATCGACCGGGTGGCGACGAACTCGCCGACGTCGAGCGCGCAGCGGGTGGGCTCGGTGAGGTACCAGAACAGACCGGGAGCGCTGCCTCTCACCACGTGCAGGGAGGTGGCCGCAGGAACGTCGAAGAACTCGTCCGAAGGTACGGCGGACATATGAGCCTCCCCACACGTCGACAACCCCGAGCCGGCGCCCCGGGCCACGTCGCCCGGTCCTCCCATGATGTTTCGTGAACGATCTTTTCGCCAGCACTTTCGAGTCTCGATTCGCCACGTCCAGGTAACACGTTGGCAACCTCACAGCTGTGCACTGCCTCTCACCTGCATGGACGTCGAGCAGGAGCACCAGCTCCTCTACCCTTTTTCGAGTGGACCGGATGAGCAGCTTGGACGCGGGCTTCTACTTCATCGAGGACGAGAACGTGCCGATGCACGTCGGTTCCGTCCTGGTGTTCGACGGCCCCGTGCCGTCCTACGGAGACGTCATCCGCCTCTTCCTGGCGCGCATGGACCAGGTCCCGCGCTACCGCCAGAAGGTGAAGGCGCTGCCGTTCCACGTCGGCCGCCCGGTCTGGGTCGACGACGACCACTTCAACGTGCTCTACCACGTGCGGCACACCGCGGTGCCCTCGCCGGGCGGGGAGGACCAGCTGCGCAACCTCGCCGGCCGGATCTTCGCCCAGAAGCTCGACGACACGAAGCCGCTGTGGGAGGCCTGGCTCGTCGAGGGTCTCGAAGGCGGCCGCTGGGCGATCATCTCCAAGGTCCACCACTGCATGATCGACGGGGTGTCCGGTTCGGACATGTTGCAGCTCATGCTGGACTTCCGGCAGGAAAGCGTTCTCCCGGAACCGGCGGAGTGGACGCCGGCGCCGCAGCCGTCGACCCTCGACCTCGTCGTCGACGGGGTACGCGACGCCGTGGTGACACCGGTGCAGCACCTCGCCGCGCTGCCCGCGTTCGCGCGGAACCTGCGCTCCCTCACCGAGATCGTCGACTTCGGCAAGTCCGTGCTCGGCAGCCTGCCCGGCACCGCGCGCCGCCTGTTCACCAGCGCCGCCACGTCTCTCAACGGTCCTATCGGGCCACACCGCCGCTGGGTGTGGGCGCGGGCGAACCTGGCTGAGATCAAGCAGATCCGCAGGGCCGCCGGCGGCACGGTCAACGACGTCATCCTCGCCGCCATCACGCGTGGTTTCCGCGACCTGCTGGAGAAGCGCGGCGAGCTGACCGACGGCATGGTCGTGCGCACGATGGTGCCCGTGTCGATGCGCAAGGCCAACCAGCACAACGAGCTCAACAACCGGGTGAGCGCGGTGCTGGTGAACCTGCCGGTCGGCGAGGCGGACCCGGTGAAGCGGCTCGCGTCGATCCGCGCGCAGATGGACGACCTGAAGGGCTCGCGGCAGGCGGCGGGCGCCGACGTGATCACGAACCTGAGCAACTTCGCCGCGCCGACGTTGATGGCGCTGGGCTCGCGGACCGCGATGCGCTTCCCGCAGCAGATCCTGCAGACCGTCACGACGAACGTGCCGGGCCCGCGGATCCCGCTCTACATGCTCGGCCGCCCGCTGGTGGAGATGTTCCCGTACGTGCCGGTGGCCTCGACCATCCGGATCACGGTCGGCATCTTCTCCTACCTGGACAGGTTCACGTTCGGCATCAACGCCGACTTCGACGGCGTGCCGGACGTGCAGCTGCTGGCCGACGGCATCCGCACCGGGTTCGACGAGCTGGTGGCACTGGCCGCGGAGGAGGAAGACCAGGCCTAGCTCGCGGACGTGCTCAGGCGGTTGGCGTGCATCCACTCCAGCACCCGCTCGGACACGACCTCGGGGATCTCCATCTGGGGCACGTGACCGACGCCGGCGAACTCGTCGTAGCGCCAGTGCGGCCGCCTGCGCGCCACGGACCGCGCCGCCGCGACGCTGACCAGCCGGTCGCGGTCGCCGCTCATCAGGAACACCGGCACCCGGATCTTGTCCATCGCCGCGAAGCAGGCGCCGCGCTTGGACGTCGTGAACACCACGCTGCGGGCGGCCGCCAGGAACGCCGAGTCCAGCCCCTCGACCTTCGCGCGTTCCTCGATGAGGTGTTCGCTGGCCTGCTTGAGCTCCTCCGGGATGCCCGACGGGTCCGCGCACACCAGCCGCAGCACGCGTTCGACCTGCCGGCGCGGTGACACGGTCTTCGCCTTGGCCAGGAACCGCTCGCCCAGGCCGGGCACCGAGTACATGAAGAACGTGCTGAGCATCGTCGGGTCCGGGCGGGTGCCGAACACCATCGGCAACGCGGGGTCGACCAGCACCAGACCCGTGACCAGGTCCGGGTCCTGCGCGGTGTGCAGCAACGAGATCAGGCCGCCCATCGAGTTGCCGACCAGCACCGCCGGCTCCTCCACGACGTGGCGCAGGAACCGGCCCAGCAGCCGCGCGTTGGCCTGCACGGTGGTCTGGCGGCCCTCCGGGTGCGTGAGGCCGTGCCCGGCGAGGTCGACGGCCACGACGCGGGCCTTCCCGGCGAGCAGCGGCGCCAGCAGCGCCCAGTTGAGGTGCGACCCGCCGAGCCCGTGCACCAGGACGATCCGCGGACCGGCGTCCGGTCCACCGAAGTCGACCCAGTGCACGGGCCCGTCGAGGTCTGCGTACCGGCTGGTGCCGCCGAAGTGGGCCACGGTCGTCATACCAACCAGTATGTCGCTTGGTGCTACCGGTGGGTAGCACCCGTTGGCGGCATCACTTCCACGGCTTGGCGGGCTGGCACTTGCGGCCGTCGCTCTCCGCGACGTCGACCGGCCGGTAGTCGGGGATCGCCTCGTTCGTGCCGGGCACCACCCAGCACTTCCCCTCGCCGTCGCTGTCGGGGTCGAGCAGGTTCCCCGCCGCGTCGAACGCACGCCGCTCGGTGCTGAAGTTCGCGTCGCCGCCGCCGTCCCACGTCGACGGGTACAGCATGCGCAGGACGAACGTGCCGTTGGCGATCTTGGCCTCCGCGGTCCCGCCGTCCGACGCGGTCCAGGTCATGCGCGCGACCGACGAGTCGACCCGGCCCGCGCGGATGCGGTAGCCGGCGGTACCCGCCAGTGCGGGCTTGAACGGGTGCGAGTCGCCGCCGGGCCGCACCCCGCCGACGTGGGTGGAGTAGTTCCCCGCGAGCCAGTCGACGTGGAGACCGCCGGGCCCGCCCGAGGCCTCGTACTCCTCCCCGCCGCGGCCGATGTCGCACCACACGGCGGCCTTGGCGGTGTAGAGCAACGCCCACCGGCCGGCTTCGTCTGCGCCGTAGTTGGACAACGTCGCCTTGTCGGGCACCTTCGCGTCCTCGGCACACCCCTGTTCGATCTGCGCGATCTGCTCAGGGGTCAGGCCGAAGGTCTCCCGCTGTGCCGGTTCCGGGTCCGTGGTGACGTGGACGGCGGGCTGCGGGTCCGGGCCCTGGTCAGGCTGGAGCAGCACGACGCTCGTGACCACGGCGGTCACCGCGGTCGCACCGGCGAGCACCGGCACGAGGTAGCGCCTCACGCTCCCGCGGCCGGCGACCGCGCGTTCGAGATCGGCCCTGATCCGCGCCTGGCGGCCGGGCGGCAGGTCGCGGGTGGGTGGCAGCACGCCGGTCATCGGTCCTCCCCTACGGTCACGAGATCGCTGTTCTTGAGCCGGGACTTCGCCTTGCTGACCCGTGCCCGCACGCTGCCCTCGGTGATGCCCAGGACGGCGGCCGCGTCGGCGTAGGACACGCCGGACCACACGCACAGGGCGAGCGCTTCGCGTTCGTTGCGCGGCAGCCTCTCCACGGCCTTGAGCAGCTCGGCCATCCGCCGCTGGTCGTCGACCCGGTCGGCGACCTGGTCGGCGTGGTCGGGCACGTGGCCGGCGTCGGGAACGCGGGTGGTCAGCCGCAGCCACCTGGTCAGCGACCGCCGTTCGTTGCGGACCACGTTGGTCGCCACGGTGAGCAGCCACGGCAGCGCGGACTCGCGTTCCAGCCGGACCTGGTCGCGTTTGCGCCAGGCCATCAGGAACGTCGCCTGCAGGTGGTCCTCGGCGGCCGCCCACGACGCGCTCAACCGGAAGCAGTGGTTGTAGACCGCTCTGGCGTGCCGGTCGAACAGCACCCCGAAGGCGTGCGCACTGCCCCCGGCGGCCTGCGCCCACAGCGCCCGGTCGTCAGGGTCTTCGGTCGTCATGCCTACTCGTGTCCGCCGGGTCCGTGGTTGTTGGCAGAAATCCCGCGGGGATCATGTCGAGAACCCGTGAGCGGCTCCGTCCCCGTGCTGACAGAGTTGCCGAAGGAGGACCACATGGCCAAGTACCTGCTGCTCAAGCACTACCGCGGCGCACCGGCGCCGGTCAACGACGCGCCGATGGCGCAGTGGACGCCGGAGGAGGTCTCCGCGCACATCAAGTACATGCAGGACTTCGCGGACCGGCTGCGGGAGACCGGCGAGTTCGTCAGCGAGCAGGCCCTCGCCCAGGAGGGCACCTGGGTCCGCTACGACGGCGAGGGCCGTCCGCCGGTCACCGACGGCCCGTTCGCCGAGACGAAGGACCTCATCGCGGGCTGGATGCTGATCGACGTCGACAGCTACGAACGAGCGCTGGAGCTCGCCGGCGAGCTCTCGGCCGCCCCCGGCGCCGGCGGCAAGCCGATCCACGAGTGGCTGGAGCTGCGCCCCTGCTACGGCGTGGCCCCCACGATCACGGAGTAGGTCTTGGACCCCACGCTGCTGCGCAGCCTCACGCCCGGCGTGCTCAGCATCCTCGTCCGCCGCGGAGCCGACTTCGCGGCGGCCGAGGACGCCGTGCAGGACGCCCTGGTGGAAGCCGTCCGTTCGTGGCCGGCCGCCCCACCGCGCGACCCCAAGGGCTGGCTGGTCACGGTCGCGTGGCGCAAGTTCCTCGACGCCGCGCGCTCGGAGACGTCCCGGCGCCGGCGCGAGGACGTCGTGTCCGAAGAACCGCCACCGGGCGAGGTGCCCTCGTCCGACGACACGCTGCAGCTCTACTTCCTGTGCGCGCACCCGTCACTCACCCCGTCGTCCGCCGTGGCCCTGACACTGCGCGCGGTCGGTGGCCTCACCACCCGCCAGATCGCCTCCGCCTACCTCGTCCCCGAGGCGACCATGGCCCAGCGCATCAGCCGCGCCAAGAAGACGATCGCCTCCGTCCGCCTGGACCAGCCCGGCGACGTGGCCACCGTGCTGCGCGTGCTCTACCTGGTGTTCAACGAGGGCTACTCGGGCGACGTCGACCTGGCCGCCGAGGCCATCCGGCTCACCCGCCAGCTCTTCGCCGCCTTCGACCACCCCGAGGTCGCGGGCCTGCTCGCGCTGATGCTGCTGCACCACGCCCGCCGTGCCTCGCGCACCGGCCCGGACGGCTTGGTCCCGCTGGCTTCGCAGGACCGGTCGCGGTGGGACGTCTCGCTGATCACCGAGGGCATCGTCGTGCTGCAGGCGGCGCTGGCGCGTGACCGGCTCGGCGAGTTCCAGGCGCAGGCGGCGATCGCGGCGTTGCACGCGGACGCTCAGACCGCTGCGGAAACCGACTGGGTGCAGATCGTCGAGTGGTACGACGAACTGGCCGCGCTGACGCCCAGCCCGGTGGTGCTGCTGAACCGGGCGGTGGCCGTGGGGGAGGCAGACGGTCCACGCGCCGGGCTCGCCGCCTTGTCCTCTTTGGACCCTGCGCTGCCCCGGTACGCGGCGGTGGCGGCGTATCTGCACGAGCGCGACGGGGACTTCGCGGAGGCGGCCCGGCTTTATGCCGAGGCTGCTTCGGCTGCGACCAACCTCGCCGAACGCCACCACCTGACGCGGCAGGCCGCGCGCCTGAACTCGCGCCGGTCGGAGTAGCCCGGGAACGCTGTGGCCGAGGTGGCTCAGGGCCGAGGTGGCTCGGCCGAGGTGGCTCGGCGGCCGAGGTAGCTCAGCGGGCCGTTTTCCCACCACGTGAACACCCTTGGCCACGTCTTCGGTGAATGCCAGCATCGAAGGCGTGTCCCAGGCATCAGTGCTCAGCACGCGCCGCCACGTCGACCTCCGCCGGCAGGCGAGCGCGATCTGTGCGGTGCCCGCGCTCGTCTGACCGCAGTTTCGCCAACCGGGAGCGGCCGCGTGAGCCATGACCGCGTGAGCCGCTCTGCATCTTTCTCGCCCTGCCTTGACCAACGCGCTCGACCCGGCGGTCCAGGTCGAGTCGCACTCGAGAGCTCTCGCGCGGGCCGAGCAGCTCTTCGAGGTTGACCCTCCAAGCCCGCACCAGCCTCGCGCACCTGCTCAACCGACACCGCAGGCTGCCGCGGTCGCCTTTGACGGGGGGTGTTCCGGTCCCGTGAGCTGCTCTTTCGCCCGAGTGGCCACTCTTTCGAGTGATACCTGTCCTGATCCGGGGTGCTGGTCGTCCCCTTGTACGAGTTCGCTCGTCCCGCAATGAGGAAACGCGGGGGGAACGGCCGGATCTTGGAAGGAGGAGGACATCGAGCACGGCGCACGCAAGCAGCCACGCCAAGCCACCGGCACAGCCCAGGTAACGGGCACGCCCCAGGCAATCGGCACAGCCCAGGCAGCCAGCACGCCCGAGGCAACCGGCACAGCCAGGCAACCCGGCACGGCCAGGCAACCCGGCACGGCCAGGCAACCCGGCACGGCCAGGCAACCCGGCACGGCCAGGCAACCCGGCACGGACCAGGGAAAGGAGTCAGCCACCCCAGGCGACCAGCTCACGCCCCAAGCAGCCAGGTCACCCCAAGCAGCCTCACCGCCAGGCAGCCGACCCGCCAGCCCACAATCCACCGAGCAGCCAGGCCAGCCCACCCGAGCAGCCAGCCCCAGCCACCCAGCCCACCCGAGCAACCCGCCCAACCCCCGAGCAACCGGCTCACCCGTGCGACGGATGCCCGTACAGCCCGACCCCCGCGATCTCCAGGGAGGTGAGGAACGCCGCCGACGCCACGTACGACGCCTCCACGAGCTCCGCGGTGTGCGAAAAGTCCAGCGGTGTCACGGCCTGCACCGGCGGGCCCGGCAGGTACAGCACCGGCACCTGCTGCGAGGCCAGCTCCACCTCCAGCACCGCCTGGTTGCGCATGCCGAGCGTGGCCCAGAAGAGCAGGGTCTCGGCGAGCGTCTCGGGGACCGTCGGGAGGTGGCCCGGGAACGCGCAATCCAGCACCACCAGAGACTGCGCGCCCATCGCGAGTGCTTGGCGGATGGGCACGTTCGCCAGCACGCCGCCGTCGTACAGCACCCGGCCGCCGATCTGCACCGGTGGGTAGACGCCGGGGATCGCGGCGCTGGCGAGGATCGCGGGGATCAGGTCGCCCTCGGCGATGGTGACCGCCTCGCCCGTCACGCAGTCGACCGACACCGCGCCGAACGGGAGGGTCAGGTCCGTGAACGACGTGGTGGCGCCCAGGTTCTCGGCCAGCACGCCGGCCAGGCCGGTGTTCGGGAAGAGGTAGGTCTTGTTGGTGCGCAACGACCTCAGCTGCGCGATCGGGCCGCCGGGGAACACGCGCTGGCGGGTCATGCCCTGCCACAGCACGGCGAGGCGTTCCGCGGCGTTGTCCGGGTCCAGGGCGAGCATGGAGCCGTTGACCGAGCCCACCGACGTGCCGGCGACCAGGTCCGGGTGCACGCCGTGTTCGCGCAGTGCGCGGAGCATGCCGACCTGGGCCGCGCCGAGGCTTCCGCCTCCGCCGAGCGCGAAACCCACTGGTCCTGGCAGTTCGATCGTCACGGGTCGAAATCCTAGGCCGGGCGCCCGCCAGCACCAGTTTCAGTCAAAACTGAAGCTACTAGGCGCACAGACGGAAGCTCAAGCCGCTCAAGAACGAAAGCACCACAAAGGACACAACAATGCCACAAAGGACGGTCACACCACCTGCCACAGCAGCGGAATCGCGACCTCCTCCCGCGTCCGCGCCCCGTGAAACCCCTTCAAAGCCGCCAACTGCCGCTCCGCCTGACTCCGCACCAGCACCGCGTCCCCCTGCATCGCAACGACCACATCCCCGATGCGGTCCACGGCGATCGGCGCCACCGGCCCGAACCACCCGGCCTCCACCGCCTCCTCCCGGGTCAGCACCTCCGCCCGCTCCCCCAGGAAAGACCGCCACACCGACACCACCGAAGGGCTCGACACGTGCAGGTACCGCACCCGCGGCTCCCCGGCGATCACCCGCACCCCCTCCCACAGCAGCGGCTCGGTGTCGAAGTCGACCCGCTCCCCCGCCGTGATCATCCCGTGGTCCGCGGTCACGACCAGCGCGGATCCCGCGGGCAGGCGCGAGGCGATCCGCTCGGCCAGCGAGTCGACGAACTCCAGCTGCAGCAACCACTGCTCCGAACCCGGCCCGTAGATGTGCCCGATCGTGTCAAGATCAGCGTGGTAGGCGTAGCAGAACGCCCGATCGGCTGACAAAGCCGATGCAGCCGCCACCGCCAGGTCACCGAACCCGGCCGTGCCCACGAACCACGACCCGCGCAGCACCGCGCGAGTCAGCCCGCTGCCGCGGTGCATCAACGGCGCCACCGTGCTCACCGCCACCCCCGCCGCTGCCGCGCGTTCGAACGTCGTCGGGTGCGGCTGCACGACCTCGGGCACCAGAGACGCACGCAGGTCGTGGTGATGATCGCCGTGGCGGGACCAGCTCAGCGCGTTCAGCACCTCGCCGCCCGTCTCGAACGTGTAGCCGACGATGCCGTGCTCGCCGGACAGCAGGCCGGTGCCGATCGAGGCCAGGCTCGTGGCGGTCGACGACGGGAAGCCCGCGTCGATCTCCCGGCCGGCGAGCGAGCTCAGGAACGGTGCGTGCGAGGCGTGAGAACGCAGCAGGTGGTGGCCCAGCCCGTCAACCAGCAGCAGGCAGACGCGGCGGGAGGCGGGCAGGTCGAGCGTGTTGTCGCAGCCGGGCACGGCCAGCCCGGACAGCAGCGAGGGGACGACCTCGGCGATGCTCATCGGGCCACCGTGCCACGTCGAATCCGGCGAAGGGCACAATGACTCGCTGTGACAACGCTCATCCACCAGAAGATCGCTGACGAGCTCGGTGTGGCCTCGGGCCAGGTCAGCTCTGCTGTCGAACTGCTCGACGGTGGCGCGACCGTCCCGTTCGTCGCCCGCTACCGCAAGGAGGCGACCGGCGGTCTCGACGACGCGCAGCTGCGCACGCTCGAGGAGCGGCTCGGCTACCTGCGCGAGCTGGAGGAGCGGCGCGCGGCCGTCCTCACCTCGATCCGCGAGCAGGGCAAGCTCGACGAGGCGCTCGAAGCGCAGATCCTCGCCGCGGACTCCAAGGCCCGGCTCGAGGACCTCTACCTGCCGTACAAGCCGAAGCGGCGCACCAAGGCCCAGATCGCGAAGGAAGCCGGTCTCGAACCGCTCGCCGACGCGCTGCTGTCCGACCCGATGCTGAACCCGCAGGAAGAAGCCGCCAAGTTCGTCGACGCGGAGAAGGAGGTCGCCGACGCGGCGGCCGCTCTGCAGGGCGCGCGGGCCATCCTGGTCGAGCGGTTCGGCGAGGACGGCGACCTGATCGGCGAGCTGCGCGAGCGGATGTGGACGCGCGGGCGGGTCGTCTCCAAGGTCCGCGAGGGCAAGGAGACCGAGGGCGCCAAGTTCGCGGACTACTTCGCGTTCGACGAGCCGTTCGCCAAGCTGCCGTCGCACCGCATCCTGGCGCTGTTCCGCGGCGAGAAGGAGGAGGTCCTCGACCTCGTCCTGGAGCCGGAGGAGCCGGTCGAGGACGGTCCGTCGTCGTTCGAGGTGCGCATCGCCGCCCGGTTCGGCATCGACGACCGGGGCCGCCCCGGCGACAAGTGGCTCACCGACACGGTGCGCTGGGCGTGGCGGACCCGGATCCTCGTGCACCTGGGCATCGACCTGCGCGGCCGCCTGCGCCAGTTCGCCGAGGACGAGGCCGTCAAGGTGTTCGCGTCGAACCTGCGCGACCTGCTGCTCGCCGCCCCGGCCGGCACCCGCGCGACGATGGGTCTCGACCCCGGTTACCGCACCGGCGTCAAGGTCGCGGTCGTCGACGCCACCGGCAAGGTCGTCGCGCACGGCGTCATCCAGCCGCACGTGCCCGCGAACCGCTGGGACGAGTCGATCGCGAAGCTCGCGGCGCTCGCCAAGCAGCACAACGTCGACCTGATCGCGATCGGCAACGGCACCGCCTCCCGCGAGACGGACAAGCTCGCCGCCGACCTGATCAAGCGCCACCCGGAGCTGAACCTCACCAAGATCGTCGTCTCCGAGGCGGGCGCCTCGGTGTACTCGGCCTCGGCCTACGCGTCGTCCGAGCTGCCGGACCTGGACGTGTCGATCCGCGGCGCCGTCTCGATCGCGCGCCGCCTGCAGGACCCGCTGGCCGAGCTGGTGAAGATCGACCCGAAGTCCATCGGCGTCGGCCAGTACCAGCACGACCTGTCGGAGTCGAAGCTGTCGCGGTCGCTGGACGCGGTGGTCGAGGACTGCGTGAACGCGGTCGGCGTCGACCTGAACACGGCGTCGGTGCCGCTGCTGACCCGCGTCTCGGGCATCACGGCGGGCCTGGCCGAGAACATCGTCCTGCACCGCGACCAGAACGGCCCGTTCATGACCCGCAAGGCGCTGAAGGACGTGGCACGCCTGGGCCCGAAGGCGTTCGAGCAGTGCGCGGGCTTCCTCAAGATCCGCGGCGGCGACGAACCGCTGGACGCCTCCTCCGTGCACCCCGAGGCCTACCCGGTGGTGCGCAGGATGCAGCAGGAGGCGGGCGCCGAGCTGATCGGCAACACGGCGGTGCTCACGAAGCTGCGGCCGGAGAAGTTCGTCGACGAGCAGTTCGGTCTCCCGACCGTCACGGACATCCTGCGCGAGCTCGAGAAGCCGGGCCGCGACCCGCGCCCGGCGTTCAAGACCGCGACCTTCGCCGACGGTGTGGAGAAGATCGCGGACCTCAAGCCGGGCATGGTGCTGGAGGGCGTGGTCACGAACGTGGCGGCGTTCGGCGCGTTCGTCGACATCGGCGTGCACCAGGACGGCCTCGTGCACATCTCGGCGTTGTCGAACTCCTACGTGAAGGACCCGCGCGACGTCGTGAAGTCCGGTGACGTGGTGCGGGTGAAGGTGCTGGAGGTCGACGAGGCGCGCAAGCGGATCGGCCTGACGCTGCGCCTGACCGACGAACCGGGCAAGCCGGCGCCGAAGCAGCACGGCGGCGGTGGCGGCGGTGGTGGCGGAGGCGGCCGGGACCGTCGTCCGCAGCGTGGTGGCGGCGGTGGTGGCGGGAACGACCGCCGCAGCTCGCCGCCTCCGGCCAGCGGCTCGATGGCGGACGCACTGCGCAAGGCGGGCTTCGGCAAGTAGGCGAAAGGGGCGTCTGCACGTACCGCCGACTCGCAGTCGGTAGTACTTGCAGACGCCCCAACAGCAAGGCGCCGGGTTACTTGGCTCGGGTGCCCTTCGCCTTCACCAGCTCCGACTCGAACAGCTCCTCCACCGTCGTCAGCCCACCGGGCGCCGCGGCGTCCACCTTCGTGATGTACGACTGCGTGGCCGACGGCCGGCCGACGAGCGAGTAGTGCAGCGGGCTCGTCAGCCCCTTCGTGTCCAGCCCGTTCGTGTCGTGGAACGCCTTCAACAGCCCGTCCCGCGTCAGGTCCCCGTTCTGGCAGGCCTTCTCCACGACCGCCAGGAACACCATCGCGACCGTGTACCCGTGGTTGACGTAGATGGCCGGCTCGTCCCCCGGATACCGCTTGCCGAACGCCGCCGCCACTTCTCGCGGCCCGGCGGCGGTGCCCGTGAACGGCGCCACCGACGTCACCACGGACACCTGCTTCTGCACCGCCGCGGCCACCGGCGACTTCAGGATCGCCGGGTCGAACCCGACGACGTTCACCATGAACGGCACGTCCCACTTCAACGCGGCGGCGACACCGACCGCCGCGGCGGTCTGGGCCGGCGTGGTGCTCATGACCACGGCCTTCGCGCCCGCGGCCTTCAGGGCGGCGATCTGGGCGGCGAGGTCGGCGGTGGTCTCGGCGATCGGCTGCTTGGCGATCGTCATGTTCCACTGCTTGCCGGCGAACTCGGAGCCTTCCAGGGCGTTGTCGCCGTAGCTGCCCTGGACGTAGATGTGGCCGACGGTGTCACCTTCCTTGATGACACCGCGGCGCTTGTAGTGGTCGAGGCCGTTGATGACGTCGAGGTCGTAGGTGGTGCCGACGATCATCATGTGCGGGTTGCCGAGCAGGTCCGCCGACCAGGAGGCCGGGGCGGTGAGGGTGCGGGTCTGCATGATGTCCGGCTCGATGGCCGTGGTCATCGGGGTGCCCGCGAGCTCCAGCAGGCCGAGGACCTGCGGTTCGAGCTCGAAGTAGCCGTCGAGCGCCTTCTGGACGTCGTAGGCGTGGTCCTTCTGCTTCAGCTCGACCTTGCGGCCGCAGATGCCGCCGCGCTGGTTGACCTGGTCGAGGTACAGCTCGTAGCCCTTGATCCGGGTCAGCGCCGAGGCTTTGAACGGGCCCGTCATGTCGGACAGGATGCCTAGCGAGATCGTGTCGTCCGTGACTCCCGGCCCGGTTTTGACCTGGGCTTTGTCGTCGCTCGACGCGCCGCAGCCGGCCGCGAGGACGGCGAGCGCGAGAGCGGTGGGCAGTGCGCGGAGGAAGGGCATGCAGGTGTCCTTGTCAGGGGCCAGAACATACTAAGCGGTAGCTCAGTATTGGTTTCGTTGTCTCATATCGCTCCTCTAAGTGGTACGGAACACAGATACGTAAGGTTCATGTGACTACCGTTCCACTACGGACTGTGCTAACTTTTCGGCCCCGAACGAAATGAGACACGCTTCAGCTGCCGCCTGACGGGTATCCGGACGGCATGAACGAACGCACGATGACGTGGCCGGGCGGCGAGCCGATCGTCGAAGCGCGGGTGGAAGACGAGCTGCAGGCCCAGCGCCTGCGCAAGGTGCACGACCACGAGCAGCTCGAACACCTGGCGCGGGTGGTGCGGATGGCCGAGGCGCGCCGGCCGCGTCCGTGCATCAGGCGTCCTGAAGACCTGGCGGCCGGGTGAGGGTCGTCGTCACCGGCGGTTCCGGGAACGTCGGCACGGCGTTGCGCCGCCACCTGGACTTCATCGACGTCGGCGTGGACGTGCGGACGTTGTCGGCGTTGCGGGACGCCATCCGCGGCGCTGACGTCGTGGTGCACCTGGCGTGGGCGATCAAGCCCACGAACAAGGAGACCAACGTCGACGGCACCGAACACCTGCTGGCAGCGTGCGTGAAGGAGAACGTCGGCCACCTGGTCTGCGCGTCCTCGGTGGCCGCGTACGCACCGGCGCCGCGCTGGGGGCGAGTCGACGAGTCGTGGACGCTGACGGGCATCCCCGGCAGCACTTACAGCGCGCACAAGGTCAAGCTCGAAGAGATGGTCCGGCGTTACCCGCTGCCGTGCACGGTCATCAGGCCGTGTGGCATCGGGCAGGCGTCTGCGGCACAGCAGCTGCGACGGTGGCTGTTGGGCCCATGGCTGTCACCGAAGTTGTTGCCGCTCCTGCCCATGCCGTTGTGGGACAGCTTGAGGCTGCAGCTCGTGCACTCCGACGACGTGGCGCGCGCGATCGTCGAAATCGTCAAACGGCAGGCGTTCGGGGCGTTCAACCTCGCCTCCGAACCCGTGCTGACCGCGCCGATGATCGCGAACTCGGTCGGGCTGGGACGGCTGCCGCTGCCGTACCCCCTGGTGGAGAAGCTCGCGGGGGTGACGGCGCGGATCGGGTTGCAGCCGCTGACGCCGGAGTGGGTCCGGATGGCGGACCAGGCTCCTCTCGTGCGGTGCACCCGTGCGCAGGAAGATCTGGAATGGTGGCCCGAACACGACGCGCGTGATGTGCTGCGTGAGGTGGTCACGGCTATGGGGAGGCGTGCGTGAACGAGGTGGACGCGGTCGTCATCGGCTCCGGACCGAACGGGTTGGTCGCCGCGACACTGCTGGCGGACGCGGGCTGGGACGTGCTGGTGCTGGAACAGCGCGACGCTCCCGGTGGCGCCGTCAGGTCGGCCGAGATCACCGCGCCGGGCTTCACCAACGACGTCTACAGCGCGTTCTACCCGCTCGGCCTCGGCTCGCCGATCATCGGCGCGCTGAACCTGGACGTGCGGTGGCAGCACGCGCCCTCCGTCCTCGCGCACGTGCTGCCCGACGACCGGGTCGCGACGCTGTCCCGCGACGTGGAGACCACGGCGAAGTCGGTGGGCACGTTCGCCGACGCGGACGCCGACGCGTGGCAGGCGTCGTTCGAGCAGTGGCGCAAGGTGCGTGACGCCGTGCTGGAGTCGCTGCTGCGGCCGTTCCCCCCGGTGCGAGGGGGTGCGTCGTTGCTGCGCGCGGCCGGACTCGGCGGCGCGCTGAGGCTCGCGCGGATGCTCACGCTGCCGGTGCGGCGGCTCGGCGAAGAGCTCTTCGAGGGTGAGGGTGCGCGTGTGTTGTTGGCGGGCAACGCCATGCACACGGACCTGGGACCGGACCAGGCCGGTGGCGCGGGCTTCGGCTGGTTGCTCGCCATGCTCGGCCAGGAGGTCGGCAACCCGGTGCCGCAGGGCGGTGCGGGTGAGCTGAGCGCGGCGCTCGTGCGCCGGTTCAGCGGGCGCATCGAGACCAACGCGCGTGTCACCGAAGTGCTGCACGCGCGCGGTGTGGCCGTGGGTGTGCGACTGGCAGATGGAACGGCCGTGCGCGCGCGGAAGGCCGTCATCGCCGACATCCCGGCGCCGAACCTCTACCTGAACCTGATCGGCGGCAACGCGTTGCCCGGCAAGCTCGCCGCCGACCTCAAGAACTTCCAGTGGGACGGCGACACCATCAAGGTCGACTGGGCGTTGTCCGGCCCGATCCCGTGGACGAACCCGGAAGCCGCACAGGCCGGCACGGTCCACTTGGGCGGCGACATCAACGGCATGGCGACCACCGCGCACGAGCTCGCGTGCGGGAAGGTGCCGCGGACGCCGTTCACGATCATGGGCCAGATGACGACGACCGACCCGACACGCTCTCCGGCGGGCACGGAAGCCGCGTGGGCGTACACACACGTGCCGTTGGGCGGCACCTGGACACCGGAACGGTTGAAGCGCCGCGCCGATCGCATCGAGCAGGTCATCGAGGAACGCGCACCCGGCTTCCGCGACCGGATCATCGAGCGGTCCGTCCTGGGCCCGCAGGACATCGGCACGGTCAACGGCGGCACGGCGGCCATCCACCAGCAGCTGGTCTTCCGGCCGGTGCCGGGACTGGGCCGCGCGGACACCCCGTTCGACCGCCTCTACCTGGCCGGCTCGTCGGCGTGGCCGGGCGGTGGCGTGCACGGGGCGGCCGGGGCGAACGCGGCACGGGCGGCACTGGCCAGGCACGGCGCGGCGGGCGAGCTGTACAAGGCGTTGATCCAGGCCGCGCACAAGGCGATCTACTGACAGGACGAGCTGCTGACCAGGTGATCTAACGACGGGCCAGCCTGCGGGTGCGTGAAGCCCGCAGGTACCCCATCACCAGCGCTTCCAGGTTCGGCTGCGTCGCCTCCCACCCGTCCCCCACCGCGGCTCCGCGCACCAGAGCCGTGGTCTGGCGCGGTGTCTGCGACGAGTCGACGACGCCGTCCGCCGGCAGCGCGAGCCCGGCGGGCCCGACCAGGACCCGGTGCTCGCCCAGCACCTCCTCGATCTCGCCCGCGACCTGCACCCGGCCCTCGTCGAGCAGCAGCAGGTGGTCGCAGACGTCGCCGAGATCGGTCAACAGGTGCGACGACAGCAGCACCGTCGTGCCCCGTTCGGCGACATCGGTCATGACAATGCGCAACGTCTCGTCGCGCGCCAACGGGTCGAGGTCCGACAGCGGTTCGTCGAGCAGCAACACCTTCGGCAGGCGACCCAACGCCAACGCGATCGCGACCTGCGTGCGCGCGCCGGCCGACAACGTGTGCACCTTCGCGTCCTTGTCCACGCCCGCCAACAGGTCGAGCACCTCGAACGCGCGCTCCTCCGACCAGCGGTCGTTCATCGCCGCGCCCGCCCGCATCATCTCGCGCACGGTGAACTGCTCGTAGAGCGGACGGCGCTGGGTCAGCAGCGAGACGTCGGGGTGCATCCGGCCGCGCACCTCGGTGCCGTGGACGCGCACGGTGCCACGGGTGGGCTTCGCGAGACCGGCGATCAACGACAGCAGCGTGGTCTTGCCGGCTCCGTTCGGCCCCACCAGGCCGGTCACGCTCCCCTCCGGCAGCGTGAACGTGCAGTCGTCGAGCGCTCTCGTGCGGCCGAAGTGCTTCGCCACGCCCTCCGCGCACACCGGACCAGCGTTCATCCCACTCTCCAAAGTAGACGTCCGAAGTAGACGCTAGTAGTGCGTCCCGCGCACGTCCGTGTAGATCGCGTCGACCTCGTCACCGGACAGCCCCTCGTCGACCGCGCGGCCCATCCAGCGTTCCAGGTCCTGCCGCAGCGGCGCGCCGGCCTTCGCGGCGTCGGTGGCGAGCGAGGCCGTGACGAACGTGCCCATCCCCCGGCGGCCCTCGACGAGGCCCTCGTGCTCGAGCTCGCGGTACGCCTTCAGCACGGTGTTGGGGTTGACCCTGGTGGCCTCCACCACCTCCCGTGCCGTCGGCAGCTTGTCACCGGGTCCGAGCAGCCCCATCCGCATGGCCTGCTTGACCTGTGCGGCGATCTGGAGATAGGTGGACACCCCGGAGTGCCGATCGATGCGAAACTCGATCACGCCGCCCAGCATAGGTGTCCACCCGTCCCCCCGATCGCCCTGCGTCACGCCTGCCTGCGCACGGCCCACACCGAGCCGAGCACGAACACCGCCGCGAGACCGGCGAAGACCGAGGCCTCCAGCAGGTGCAGCGTGGTCGCCTGGTTCGCCGGGATGACGTCGGCGAAGGACTTCTCGATGCCGTTGCTCCGGTAGCAGGCCAGCAGGTCCACGTCGCTGTCGGCACCCGCGTAGCAGTTCATCTTCGACCCCGCGTCGGCCACCACCGCGCCGGACGCGTCCAGGTAGCCGCCGTCGACCTGCAACGGGCCGCGTTCGAGGACCAGGGGCTTGGTCGGGTCGTCGCCCGTGACACGGGTCGGGGTGATCATGAGCTCGCGCGTCTGGTTGAGCGCGAACCGCACCACGACGAACAGCCCGAGCGTCAGCGTCATCGCCACCAGCGTCCGCCGGAACGCCGCTCCCGCGAACACCCCGAAGGTGTACGCGAAGAGCGTGTACGCGATCGGCGACACCCCGTTGGCCTCGAAGGTCGTGAAGTAGTACGGCCCGGCGCCGAGCGGCCCCAGCTCACCGGCCGCGTCCAGCCAGCTGTGCACGACGACCTGGAACACGCCGACGAACACCAGCGCGGGCAACGCGGCGACGAGGAACTTCGTCGCCGTCCACCGGGTCCTGCTGACCGACTGCGTGAACGCGAGCGCGTGCGTGCCCTGCTCGAACTCCCGCGCGAACAGCGGCGCTCCGACGAAGACACCGACCAGTGCGGGCAGGGCGAGCACCCCCACCTGTCCCAGCTGCATCCGGTCGTACCAGGTGTTCTGGAACTCGCCCAGCGCGTTGCCGCGACAGTTCTTCGCGCCCGCGGTCACGCAGTCCACGAGGTTGCGCGCGGTGAGGTCGGCGACCATGCCCGCCCGCAGCAACACGATCGCCGTCACCCCGACGAGCAGCCCGATGGCGAGCGTGATGAACACCGGGCGCTGCTGGCGCCACACGATCCAGGTCATGCCGCCACCTCCTCACGCATGTAGGCGAGCGCGAGCCTGCTGAGCCGGTCCATCCCCGGACGGCCGGCGTGCGCGCGCAGCAACTCGTCGACGTCACCGGCCAGCCTGATCCGCCCGTCGGTCAACAGCACCAGGTGGTCGCACACGTCTTCCAGCTCCGCCAGCACGTGCGACGACAACAGCACCGTGATCCCCTGCCCCCGGCACTCCTGCACGAGCGTCTCGAGCACGGCCTCGCGCGCCAGCGGGTCGAGGTCGGCGAGCGGCTCGTCCAGCACCAGCAACCGGGGCCGCTTCCCCAGCGCCAGCGCGAGCGCCACCCGCGTCCGCTGGCCGCCGGACAACGTGCCGACCTTCGCCTCGAACGGCACCTGCGCCCGTTCGACCAGCCCCTCGGCGTACGCCTGGTCCCAGCCGGGGTTCGCGTGGCGGCCGTACTTGAGCGTCTCGGCCACCGTGAACTGCGGGTACAGCGGCTTGGCCTGCGTCAGGAACGCCACGGCGGGGTGCATCCCGCGTCCGTTCGGCACGTCGCCGAACACCCTGATCCGCCCCGTCGTCGGCCGGAGCAACCCGGTGACCATGCCCATCAGCGTGCTCTTGCCGGCCCCGTTCGGCCCGACGAGCGCGACGACGCGCCCGGCCGGGATGGTGAGCGTGCTCTCCCGCAACGCCCAGCCCCGCGGGTACTTCTTCCCCAGTTCCTCCGCCACGACGGGCGGGTGCTGCCTCTCTCGCATGCGAACGACGCTACCACCCTTTCACTAGTTATCTAGTGAAAGGGTGGTGAAGGTCGTTCCGTCAGCTCTTTCCCCTGGCCAGCGCGTGGAGGCGGTGCAGGGTCTCCCTGTTGCGCGGAACGAGCATCGCGTCCTGCACGAACGACGGCAGGAGCGCCGACGGCCCGCGCACCGCGCGCTCGGTCATCCGCACCTCGGTCACGGCCTCCGAGCGGGCCCGCAGCGTGAACGTGATCCGGGCGGCGCCCGCGGGCCACAGCCGTGCGTCCAGCTCCAGCAGCCGTTTCGGCTCGCAGGTCACCACCTCGGTGACGTCTGCGATGGTCAGCGGCCACGGGCCGACGCTGTGGTGGATGCGCGTGCCTGGCGACGGCCAGCCCGCGTCGACGTCACGGATGTGCGACGCGCCTACCACCCACGCCGCGTATGACCAGCCATCAGCAAGTAGCGCCCACACCGTGTCGATGGGCGCTTCGAAGTCCAGCGAAACCTCTGCCACCTCCCAGAGGTACCCCGCGGATCAGGAAGAAATGCGCCGGGTGCGGCGGGCGTTTCCGGCGGCGCTGGAGGTCAGCCCATCGAGTGATGCCCGGCCAGAGATGCCACGAACCTGACGAACCCTTCCGGGTCCTCCGAGGTCGCGGACTGTTGCAAGACCACGCTCGACGCGCCCGCCTCGGCCACGGACGCCACGAGGTCCGTGACGAACGCACGATCGCGTGAGTCCGTCTCCACGTAGACGACGACCGGGTGCTCGCGGGACGACCGGATCAACCGGACCCGCTCCAGGTCGGCGGAGGCGTCCAGGATCGTGCCGTCACCGACCTCACCGGCCAGGTCCAGCGTCTTGAGCCCGAGCCCGCCGACGTAGATCGGTACCGGCGCGGCGAGCGGCCAGTCCAGCGCGACGCCGGTCAGCGACACGTACCGGCCGGACACGGTGACCCGTTCGCCCGCCAGCAGCGCCTTCAACGCGAGGGTGTACTCGCGCAGCAGCGTCAGCGGCGACGACACCCGCGCGCCGACCTGTCCCATCCAGTCCTGCACGCCGTGCCCGACGCCGATCATGACACGGCCGGGGAACATCCGCTCCAGCGTGGCGGTCTCCATCGCGGTCAGCGCGACGTTGCGCAGCGGCACCGGCAGCAACCCGACGCCGACTTTCAACCGCTCGGTCCAGGCGAGCGCGGCGGAGGCGGCCGCGATGCCGCTCTCCAGGAAGCAGTCCTCCCACAGCCACAACGAGTCCAACCCGGACTCCTCGGCGGCGAGGACCACGGAACGCAGACGTTCTGGCGGGAGCTGGGGCCGGTGGACAGCGCCGAGTGTGGTCACCCGACAACTACTACCGGCCCCGGCAGGGGTTGGGCAACAACGTTGTCGGTGTCAACAGCCGCCGCAGTTGTAGTACGTGACGTCCCAGTGGTTCGACTCGCGGAAGTAGATGTTGCCCGAGCCCGAACGCCACTTGTTGCCACCGATGGAGGTGAACGTGCGCGTGACGTAGTTGTTCAGGCAGGTCGACAGCGAGTAGTCGAGCTTGTAGCCGTTCCAGTGCGAGTAGGTGCCCGACGCGTGCCCGGTCTCGGTGCCACCGGTGACGTTGAGCGCGCAGCCCGACGCGCTCTTGAGCGTCTTCGCACCCTGGATGCTCATCACGTTGACCTGGTCGAACGACGTGCAGTTCGGACGGTTGCGGTCACTGCAGCCGCCGCTGGAGGACCAGGTGATGCCGGCCGCGCGCAGCTGGGCGGTCGCCTGCGAGTGCGTGTACTTGGCCGGTGCCGCCGACGCGACGGACGCGCCCATCAGCAGTGCCGCGAACATCGCGACCACAGCGGCGATCGTGCGTACGAACATGCTTTCTCTCCTTCAGCCCAAGGTGTGGCGAAAGCTAGGAAGGAGCGGTAAAGGGACGCCTAAACCGGTCTTTGGCGGTTCTTCAGCGTGCTGCGGCACAGTCCGCTCAACGTTCGAGCAAGATCGGAGCAACAACAATGCGCATTCGCCACGCCGTCGCGGCGACCGCCATCTCGCTGGGGCTGCTGGGAGGCCTCACCGGTGTCGCCCAGGCCGCGCCGGAGGGCAGCGAGCTGGAGCCGGTCGGTGTCCAGCAGGTCGAGGCCGCCGACGCGAGCTACGGCGGCACGATCACCCGCGCCGAGGTCATCAAGCGCGCGAAGAACTGGTGGGACCGCAAGATCCCGTACTCGCAGTCCGCGTACGCCTACGACATCAACAAGGGCAAGAAGTACCGCACGGACTGCTCCGGCTTCGTGTCCATGGCGTGGAAGCTGACGACCAGCCGCACCACGTCCACTTTGGACGAGGTCGCGACGAAGATCTCCTGGGCGAACCTGAAGCCCGGTGACATGGTCCTGCGCAACGGCCACGTCAAGCTGTTCGAGAAGTGGGCCAACACCGCCAAGACCTCGATGTGGATCTACGAGGAGGGCAGCACGGCCACCGACATGGACCACGAGACCGTGTCGGTCGCGACGCTGAAGTCCGGCGGCTACGCGCCCTGGAAGTACAAGAAGATCAGCTGACCGCGAGGGTCCCCAGGGGTGGCCATCGCGCCGACCACTGGGGCACCTCCCCGGACTCGCGGGTGCCCAGCCGCGCGAACAGCGCGGCGGCCTCGTCCCAGCAGCGGTCCGCGCCTGCCACGTCCCCCGAGCAGGCGTGGGCCGCGCCGAGGTCGCGCAACGTCCTGGCCCGCCACAGGTGCAGGCCCAGGTCGGTCCACGACGTGAGCGCCTCGGTCAGCACGTGCCGCGCGCCCGCGTAGTCGCCCCCGGCGAGCCGCCACTCGCCCAGGGTGCGGCGGACCAGCGCCTCGCCGAACCGGTCGCCGACGTCGCGGCAGCCGTTCAGCGCGGTGGTCAGCAGCTCCCGCGCGGGGTCGAGATCGCCCTTGCGCAGCAACACCTTCGCCCAGGCTTGGGCGGTGTAGCAGCCGAGCAGCTCGTCACCGGTGCCCGCGACCATCTCGTGGGCGCGCACGACGTGCTCCTCCGCCAGGTCGAGCTCGCCGCGAGCGCGGTGGACGAGCCCGACGCCGCGGGCGGCGAGCGCCTCACCACGACGGCTCTTCGCCTTGCGGTAGGCGGCCTCAGCCTCGTGCAACGTGTCGAGCGCCTGCTCGTCGCGGCCCAGTTCCCGTTCCACCGAGCCGATTCCGTACAACGCGTGTGCGACGCCCTCCGGGTCGTTGCCCGCCAACAGCTCACGGGCCCGGCCGAGTGCTTCGAGCGCACACGGGTACTCGCCGAGATCACGGCACACCATGCCGATGCCGTTCATCGCGACGGCTTCGCCGTGCTTGTCGTTGAGGCCGACGAACAACGTCTGCGCCGTGTCGAACCACGAGCGCGCCTCGACGAGGTTGTCCCGCTTGTAGTGCATCTGCCCGAGGCTGCATCTCAGGACCGCTTCCAGCCGCACGTCCCCGGTGCGCCACACCGCTTCCAGCGCGGCCGTGTGTGTTCGTTCCCAGGCCTCGTACCGGTTGCGCAGCCCGAACCAGGCGAACACCAGCACCTCGGCCAGCTGCGAGGCGGTGGCGGCGAGGCCCAGCTCCGCCGCGCGTTCCACCAGCTTGGTGAGCACCGACTCCTCGCGGGCGAACCACGCGTCCTTGTCGGCCGGCCTGGCGGCGGTCGCGAGCACACCCAGCGAGTCCTGCATCCGCGGCACGGCGAGGAAGAGCTGCTCGGTGAGACCGTCTACAGTGGACAGTGCGGCGATCACGGCTCTGCGCACCAGGTCCTCGCGGTCGTGCCGCGGGTCCTCGGCCTCGGCGAGCTCCCTGGCGTGCAGGCGGACCAGCTCGTGCATCCGGTAGCGGGCGCTGCCGGTGACGTCGAGCAGCCGCGCGTCGACGAGCTGGTCGAGCACGTCCTCGTCGAGCAGGTGCGCCCACAGGTAGCTCGGCAGCTCGGGCAGGCCGAGGAACCCGAACATCCGGTACGCCCTGCGCACGTCCTCGTCCAGCGCCCGGTACGTGAGCTCCAGGCTCGACCGCACGGCCAGATCGTCCGCCACGAGCTCGTCGAGCCTGGAACGTTCGTCTGCCAGACGCCGCACGAGCTTCGACACGGGCCAGTGCGCGCGCCCGGCCAGACGCGCACCCGTGATGCGCACGGCCAACGGCAGGTATCCGCACAGCCGCGCCACCTCGGTGGCCTGGTCGGGCTCGGCCCCGACCCGGTCGTCACCGAGGATGCGCGCCAGCAACGTGACGGCCTCGTCGTCGCCCAGCACGTCGAGCGGGATCCGGTGCACGCCCTCCAGCCCGCAGAGCCGGCTGCGGCTCGTGATCAGCGTGAGGCAGCCGGGACTGCCCGGCAGCAGCGGCCGGACCTGCGACACACTCGTGACGCCGTCCAGCACGATCACCACCCGCCGCCCGCCGACCTGCGCCCGCCACAGCGCCGCGCGTTCCTCCGGGCTCTCCGGGATCCGCTCGCTCGGCACGTCCATGGCGCGCAGCAACGCGTCCAGCGCGCCGGACGGTGAGTGCAGGTCCACGAACAGCTGCCCGTCCGGGTACCGCTCGGCCAGGCGGTGCGCCGCGTGCACGGCGAGCGCCGTCTTGCCCACGCCCGCCGGCCCCTCGATCCACCACACCCCGCCGTCCCCGGTCAGCAACCGGTCGAGCTCCCTGACCCGCCCGGTGAAGTCACCGGCGTCGCGCGGCAGGTAGTTGCGCCGGGTGTCGCGCGCGCCTTCGAGGACATCGCGGTAGAGCTGCTGCAGCTGCTCACCGGGCTCGACCCCGAGCTCGTCGACGAGCACCCTGCGCGTCTCGCGGAACACGCGCATCGCGTCGGCCCGGCGACCGGCCCGTGCCAGCGCGGTCATCAGCTGCCCGCGGAGCCGTTCCGCCAGCGGGTACTCGGCCACGAACACGCCCAGCGGGTCGATCAGCTCGGCGTGCCGCCCCAGCGCCAGCTCCGCGTCGACCCACGCCTCGGCGGCGGCCAGCCGTTGCACGTCGAGGGTCTGCGCGAACACGACCGGCGTGCCGCGCCACAGCCGCAGCGCCTCCTTGAGCAGCTCGGCCTTGATCTTGAGCTCCGCGGTGTCCTGCGCGTGCGCGACGAGCTGCCGGAACGCGTGCAGGTCGACGTCCTGCGGCCGCGCGACCAGCACGTACCCGGCCGCCCGGTGCTCCACCGGCAGCCCGGCCCTGCGCAGACTCGAGATGTGCACCTGCAGCGACTTGCGGGCCTGCGGTGGCGGTCGCTCACCCCAGATGAGATCGATCAGCCGGTCGACGGGCACGATCTTCCCGCACTCCACCGCCAGCACCGCTAAGATCTGCGCGGGCTTGGGCGGTACCGGCGGCTCCACCGGCCCGAGAATCCTGACTTCCACCGTGCCCCCACCAGTGTTGAAGATTCACCAAGTTCTGCGCGGCATTGTCAAATTCTGACGCGGCCCCGGTGCACGCGGTTCCTCTTCTGGGTGAAGGCCACTCGAATGGACGCAGAAGTCGATGCAACCAGACCAGGGTTGTCCACGTCCACGCAACTGCGAGTGGTTCCAAATATGAACTATCGTTCTGGTTTCTGAAGGCTTGCTTTCAGCCGCCCGAACTCCTCCGCGAGCGCGGGCAGCTGCCAGTGCGCGTTCAGCCCGCTCGGATTGGGCAACAGCCACACCCTGACCCCGCCCACGGTCTCCTCCTGAGGCCCGACCTGCGCTTTCTTGCGCCCGAAGGCGGCCCGGTACACGGTCACGCCCAGCACCGCGAGAACCCGCGGTGAATACCTCGCGACCTTTTCGGTCAGCTCGGCCGCACCGGCTTTCATCTCGTCAATTGTTAATTCGTCGGCTTTGGCGGAAGGCCTTGCCACGACGTTCGTGATGCCTAGCCCGAGTTCGAGCAGCCGCTCCTGCTCGGCGGGCGCGAACAGCCGCGGCGTGAACCCGGACAAATGCAACGCGGGCCAGAACCGGTTTCCGGGCCGGGCGAAGTGGTGGCCGGTGGCCTCGGAGACGAGACCGGGGTTGATGCCGCAGAAGAGCACGTCCAGGCCGGGCTTGAGCACATCACCGATCATGGGCCCGAGCCTACGAGCACTACCCTGCACGCCATGGCCCGGCTCCCGTTGCTGTTCCTCGACGTCGACGGCCCGCTGCTCCCGTTCGCCGGCGCCAAGCACACCGGCCCGGCCGATGCGAACCCGCTGCTCGCCCGCCTCGACCCCCTGCACGGCCCCTGGCTCGCCTCACTGCCCTGCGAGCTCGTCTGGGCCACCACCTGGGGAACCGACGCCAACGACGTCCTCGCGCCCCTCCTCGGCCTCCCCGCGCTCCCGGTCGCGACCTGGCCAGAGGACCGCGAAACCGAGGACAGCGACCACGCCGCCGGTCTGCACTGGAAGACACGCGGCCTGGTCGCACTGGCGGGCACCAGGCCGTTCGCCTGGGTCGACGACGAGATCACCGAGAAGGACCGCGCCTGGGTCGCCGACCACCACGGGCAAGCCCTCCTGCACCGCGTCGACCCGCGCCACGGCCTCACCGACGCCGACTACCTGACCATCGACGCCTGGCTGCGCGCCTGACCCCCTGTTCGCTGCCGCACGCGGGGCCCTTTCGTGCGCCAGGAGAGTACGAAAGCTCCCCGCGTGCACTCCGCGAAGGCGCCCTAGGTGGTAGCCGGCACGCGGGGGCGAGGGGTCCACATCGTGTAGCCCGCGCGGCGCGCGTCCTCCGGCGAGTGGAAGAACGCGTCGCCCTTCATCCGCTTGTAGTAGGGCGACTCCGGGGTGTGGAACATCATCGTCCGCGAGTTGGCCTTGATCGCGGGTGCGGGGGCGGCCGGCTCCTCCATGATCGAGAGCCGGGTCTCGGGGACGGCGGCCGCGCCCCGGGAGCGCATGGTGAGCCACGTCAGCAGGACGCCCGCGAGGAAGGCTCCCGCGCACAGCAGGAACATCTGGATGAAGAACCCGAACAACGAAAGGCTCCTAGCCCGTAGTCGTGAAGTCCTCGTCGACGCGCAGGCCGGGGGCGGCGGCGCGCAGTGCGTCGCTCAGGGCGCCCGCGCGCGCGTGGTCAGGTACGCGCGCCGAGGTGATGAGGTGTCCGGAGTGGACGACGGCGGTGAAGTCGCTGACCCCCGCGCCGAGCACCGCGCCCAGCACCGAGGCGACCTGGGCCGGCGGGACCGGCGAGCGGGTGCCGGGAACAGGGGTGATCATGTCGGTGATCAGGTGCGCGGTGCCGACGGCGCGCACGGCGTCGACCACCTCCTGCCGTTCGGCCGTGGAGGTGGTGCCCGCCAGCACGATCTCGGCCGCGCGCACGGCGAACACCAGGTGGCCTGGTGTGACCGGGGAGACCGGACCTGCGTGCACCGCGACGCCCACCGAGGCGAGCAGCAGCGGCACGGCGATCGCGCCGACGAGGACGCGCTGCGACAACTGCACGCGCCTGACCTATCTCATCCGGTGGACCGCATGCCACCGCTTGGAGCAGAACCACCAGGACACCGGTCCTGATTTCACCCGTTCGAGGAGATCTTCACCGGGACGCCACCGGCCACCAGCCGCCAGTCCGACCGCACGAAATCCGCCGGGTCGAGCACCCCGGCGGCCTTCACCCACTCGATCAGCAGCTGCCTGATCTCCTGCTGCTGGTTGTGCAGCACCGGCGCGGTGGCCACGTGCGGGAAGTCGCCGCCGCCCGCCTGCCGGTAGTTGTTCACCGCGACCGCGAACTCCTGGTCGTCCCCCACCGGCACACCGGCGTAGGACAGCCCGACGATCCGCGACCCGGCGGGACGGGCGATGTCGATGTCGTAGGTCAGCGGCGCGTCCAGCCCGTAGGCGATGTCGAAGTTGTAGTCCGGCACGTCCGCCGACACCTCGGCCGGCGAGAACGGTCCCGCGGACGAGACCTGCGCGAAGTAGCGCGCCGCCTCCTCCAGGAAGTCGCGCAGCTGCGCGCCCGTCAACCGCACGCCCACCAACGTGTTGTCGAAGATGTACAACCCGGCGACGTCGCGAATGGACACCTCGCCCGCCGGGATCGCCGCGCCCCGGTTGAACGGCGCGCACAGCGACAGCACCGGCAGCGACGTGGACTTCTTCACCTCCAGCGCCTGCACGTGGTTGATGAAGCACAGCGCCGGCGTGTCCTCGAACCGCGACCGCTCCGCCGACATCGCGCCGCGGCACGTGCCGATCCGCGCGTTCACGTAGTGCACGACCTTCTCGTGGTCGTGCCGCAGCAGCCGCACGATCCGCGGGTCCTCCTCGACCGAGGCCGTCGTCAGCACCGACGACCGCGACGACTCCAGGTGCCAGGTGCCGTCGAAGAGCAGGTCGAACTCCAGCACCGACAACCGCTTGCCCGAGTACAGCGGCTCGGTCAGCAGCACCCGCCGCCCGGTCACCTTGTTCGTGACGAACCGCTGCGCGATCTCCACGTGCGCGTGTCCCACCAGGATCGCGTCGATGCCCGGCACCGTCTCGGCGACCAGCTCCGCGCAGTTCTCCGGGAACGGCACCTGGTCGCCCAGCGACGACGACAGGTCGGCCCCCGAGTGCGCCGCGACGATCACCAGGTCCGAATGGCGCCGCACCTCCGGCACCCAGTGCAGGGCCTGCTCCACCAGACCGGGGAACGTCAGCACACCCTCGACGTGCGCCTTGTCCCACACCGCGATGCCGGGGTTCGTCAGCCCCAGGACGCCCACGCGCAACGGCGGCCCACCGGTGCGCCACACCGTCTTCACCACGTACGGCGGAAACGCGGGCTGTCCCGTCGCCAGGTCCAGCGCGTTCGCCGCGAGCAACGGGAAGTCCAGCTGCCGTTCGAACGTCCGCAGCACGTCGAGCCCGTAGTTGAACTCGTGGTTGCCGACGGCCGCCGCCGTGTAGCCGATCGCGTTCATCGCGGCCGCCATCGGATGCACGTGTGCACGCGTGATCGGCTCGACTTTCGCGTAGTAGTAGGCCAACGGCGTGCCCTGGATCGTGTCGCCGGCGTCCAACAACAATGTGTGGTGCCGGCCCACGTCAGCGCGTATCGCACTCACGAGCGTGGAGATCTTCGCGAGGCCCACGTCGTCGTGCGCGAAGTCGTCGTACTCCCGGTCGCGGTAGTAGTCCCAGTTGAAGAGGTTGCCGTGCAGATCCGTCGTCCCCATCACCGTCAGCGTGAACGTGCGCAGGACGCTCACCTCCGGGCGGTCGTCGGGTCCCAAAACGAACATAGCTGCTCACACTTGACGTAACCGCCGATCGCCCGAAAGGTGGACGGGTCTCACAGGTGGTACACAGGATGGCCAGCCACGATGGGAGCCATGCGCACCGTGAAAGCCGAACTCCGCCGGCCCGACGGGCAGCCCGTCCGGGTGCTCGTGGTGGACGACGAGTCCACACTGGCCGAGCTGATGACGATGGCGTTGCGCATGGAGAAGTGGGATGTCCGCACCGCGTTGGACGGCATGTCGGCCGTGCGCACCGCACGGGAGTTCCGGCCGGACGCGGTCGTGCTGGACGTGATGCTGCCCGATTTCGACGGTTTCGAGGTGTTGCGGCGCCTGCGCGCGGACCAGCCGAAGCTGCCGGTGCTGTTCTTGACCGCGCGCGACGCCGTGGAGGACCGCATCACCGGACTCACGGCGGGTGGCGACGACTACGTGACGAAGCCGGTTTCCCCTCGAAGAGGTCGTGCTGCGGTTGCGTGCACTCATGCGGCGCACGGGTGTCACGGAGGAGGACGCGGGCGCACGGCTCGTGGTCGGTGATCTGGCGTTGAACGAGGACACGCGTGAGGTGACGCGTGCGGGTGAGCAGATCTCGTTGACGGTCACGGAGTTCGAGCTGCTGCGCTACCTGATGAGCAACCCGCGCCGGGTGCTGAGCAAGGCGCAGATCCTCGACCGGGTGTGGAGCTACGACTTCGGCGGCCAGGCGAACATCGTCGAGCTGTACATCTCCTACCTGCGCAAGAAGATCGACGCGGGCCGGGCCCCGATGATCCACACGATGCGGGGCGCCGGGTATGTCCTCAAGCCGGCTGCCTAGCCCCCTGCGCCCGAAGACGCTGCGCCCAGGAACCCTGCGCCCAGGATCTCTGCGCCCGAGAACTCTGCGCCCGAGAACTCTGCGGGCCAAGCTGATCGTCGGTCAGATCGCCGTGCTGCTGGCGTTGTCGGTGGGCACCGGCGTGGTCGCGGCGCTGGCGTTGCACGGGTTCCTGACGCACGACCTCGACCGCCAGGTCGGCGAGATGGTGCAACCGGCGGTCGGCCAGCGGGCGCGGGGCATCAACGCGCGCGTCACCGGCGGGAAGGTCGAGGGCACGATCGAGCTGCCGTTCACCAGGACGCAGCCCATGACCGAGTTCCAGCTCCGGCAGCTGACCGGGCTGAGCCCCGGCAACCACACCGTGGACATGGGCGACAAGGGCACGTTCCGCGTCAACGTCGACCAGACGACGATCAAGGGGCTGCCGTCCGGCCCGGTGGACGAGGTCGTGTGGCAGATGGTCTGGCTGCTCGTCGCGCTGACCGCGGCCGGGGTGGCCGCCGCGGCACTGGCCGGTCAGCGGGTCGTCCGGCGCGCGCTCGTGCCGCTCGACCGGGTCGCCGACACCGCCGCCCGCGTCGCCGAGCTGCCGCTGCACTCCGGTGAGGTCGCGCTGGCCGACCGCGTGCCGGAGACCGACCCGGACACCGAGGTCGGCAAGGTCGGGCTCGCGTTGAACCGCATGCTCGGCCACGTCGGTGACGCGCTGAAGGCCCGCCACGACAGCGAGACGCGCGTGCGCCGGTTCGTCGCGGACGCCTCGCACGAGCTGCGCACGCCGCTGGCCGCCATCCGCGGGTAGGCCGAGCTGACCAGGCGTTCCGGTGAGGACGTCTCCCCGCAGGTCGCGCACGCGATGAGCCGGGTGGAGTCCGAGGCGGTGCGGATGACGTCGCTGGTGGAGGACATGCTGCTGCTGGCGCGGCTCGACGACGGCCGGCCGCTGGAACGCGCCGAGGTCGACCTCACGAAGCTCGTGCTGGACGTGGTCGGCGACGCCAGGATCTCCGCGCCGGACCACCTCTGGAGGATCGCGGTGCCCGAGGAGCCCGTGACGGTCACCGGTGACGTGCAACGGCTGCACCAGGTGCTCGGCAACCTGCTGTCCAACGCGCGCACGCACACCCCGCCCGGTACGACCGTCACGACCGGTTTGTCCGTCCACACCGGACGAGTCGAGCTGACCGTCACCGACGACGGGCCCGGCATCCCGGAGGGGCTGGAGGTGTTCGAGCGGTTCGCGCGCGGCGACAGCTCCCGTTCACGCGCCGCCGGCAGCACGGGGCTGGGGTTGTCCATCGTGGCCGCCGTCGTCGGCGCGCATGATGGCGAGGTGTCCGTGCAGAGCGTCCCAGGGCAGACCGCGTTCACCGTCTCGCTGCGGGTCTGAGCTCTCGCCCCACAGCAGCGGCAGCAGGTCGGCGCCACGCCGGAACAGCCACGGAACGCCCTTGACCAGCAACCACGCCACGTGGTGCCACACGGTCAGCTCGCGGCCGCCGGAGCACTCCAGGCTGACCTCGCCGAACCGGTGCCCGCACGCGGTCAGCTCGCCCGCGAACGCCCTGGCCAGCATGCGGTGCCCGAGCTCGGACGGGTGCAGCCGGTCGACCGCCCACGTCCCCAGCTCGTAGGCGCCGGGCAGGGTGTGCAGGTCGACGCAGCGGATCCCGTGCCGGGCCACGACGACGTCGACGACCTGGTTGAGCTCGTCGATGCGGCTCTTGAGCACCCGCCGCAGCCGGCCGGGGAGCTTGAACACCCGGCCCTGGTCGTGGAACCGCACGGTCACCACCGAGCAGCCCGCGGCCGTCAGCTCGCGGCAGATGTGGTCGAGGTCGTTGTGCATCTGGCGCGCCGAGAAGTCCGAGCGCAGCGTGTCGTTGACGCCGGCGATGACCACGGCGGCCTTGGGCCGGTGCTTCAGCGCGAGCGGCAGCTGCAGGCGCCGGACGTCCGCGAGCCGCGCACCGGAGACGGCGAAGTTGCGGTAGCCGTTGTCCTCGTACGCGGACGACATGATGGGGCCGAAGCCGCGCCAACCGCCGGGTACGAGGTCGCCGATCCCCACCGCTGTCGAGTCACCGAGTAGCACCAGCACGTTCCCCAGGATCTTCTGGCCCGGTGATCTCGGAATGACCGTGTGGGAACCGTTCAGCGAAATGCAGGGTAAAGAGGGAGTTCGAGCACCTCAGACCCGTAGCGGTCGACCAGCGCCCCGATCACCGCGTCCGCGTGCGACGCCACGGTCTTCTCCCCCAGCACGAGCGCGTCGGCCCGCAGCCGCACCCACCGCCCGGCGAGCACGACACTGCGCGGCGGCGCGTTGCTGACGCTCGGCATCGGCTTGGACAGCGCCCGCCACGTCGCGAGCCACACCCACAGCAGCTGGGCCTCCAGCAGCCGCGGCAAGAGCACGGCGTCGTCGTCCATCTCCGGCCACACCGACCCGACCTCGGCCCGCCAGGCGGCGACCATGGCCTCCGACATGCCCGGCGGCAGCCCCCACCCGCACCAGCACGACGGGAACGGCACCCGCAGGCAGGCCGCGTCGAACACGATGTCGCGGACGCACCCGCCCTCGAAGTCCACGAACCGCACGCCGCGCGAGGTGACCAGGTGGTTGTCCGGGCACGACGTCGACGGGCTGAACGCCCTGCGCCGCGACGTGCTGAACGCCTTGGCCGCCGCGGCCGCGAACTCGACGGCCTGCGTGGACGTCTCGACGCTGAGCTCGGTGTTCAGCAGTCCCGGTAACCCGGCGAGCGCCGCGTGCACGTCGACCGCGATGGGGTCCTGGCAGCACTGCGCCCCGGCCCTGCGCATCAACGCGTCGAAGTCCGCGTCCCGCCCGGCCGTCGTGGCGTGCAACCGCCCCATGGCGTGCGCCCAGGAGAGCAGCCCGCGCTCGGCGACCCGCGCGTCCTTGCCGTGCAGCTTCTCGGAGAGGCGTGGCGCCCGCCCGAGGTCCTCCAGCACGACCAGCCTGGACGTGCCGTCGTGCGCGAACAGCTCGGGCGTGGCCCGCTCCTCGGCCGGCAACGCCGTCAGCAGCTGGTGGCTGACCGCCTCGTGGGCCCACGGGTCACGGTCACCGGCCGCCGGCGGGTAGCGCTTCACCACCAGCGTGCGGGGCATGGAGAACGGCGAGGAAGCCACTCTGACCCGGATGACGACGGAACGACCGGTACCCCCGAGAGCCTCGGGGTCCGCGAGGCGCACCGTCGCGCCCAGTCGCCTGGTCAGTACCCGCTCGGCAGCCTCGACAGCTTCGACGATCTCCGGTGAAGTCGTGTCGGGAGGGCCCGCGGTGATCTCCACGCTCATCCCCTCCGACCCTACTCCCCATGTCCGTGAGCCCGACCGACGCTAATCCGGCCAAGCGGCGACCACCACCACCGGTTGACAACGGCTCCGGCCGTTTCCGGATCCCCCTCCGAGCTGTGGACGTGTGGAAACACCATCCGTTGCTCGGTACGGGCCGATCAACACCCCAGTTGTTGACTCACGCGTCAATACCGATCAAGTAGCTGCTCGATCGGGCGAACCGGTCCCATGCTGTGAGAAACGCGTGCGGGTGGGTGGGAGGTTGCCCCGCCGGACGATCTTTCTCCCGGTGGGGCGATGTGGGCGGTTTGTTCGGTCCCGCACGGGTTGTGAGGATCGGCCAAACCGCGCCACTCCCGGCCCGGCTCAGCCCTTCTGGTCCGGCTTCGCGTCCACGCCCGCTTCCTTGCGCTGCAACGCCGTGATCGGCGCCGGAGCCGCGGTCAACGGGTCGAACCCGCCGCCGCTCTTCGGGAACGCGATCACCTCGCGGATCGAGTCGACACCCGCGAGCAGCATGCACAGGCGGTCCCAGCCCAGCGCGATGCCGCCGTGGGGCGGGGCGCCGTACTTGAACGCGTCGAGCAGGAAGCCGAACTTCTCCTGCGCCTCCTCGGCGCCGATGCCCATGACGTTGAACGCGCGCTGCTGCACGTCGGCCCGGTGGATACGGATGGAGCCGCCGCCGAGCTCGTTGCCGTTGAGGATCACGTCGTAGGCGTAGGCCAGCGCGTTGCCGGGGTCGGACTCGAAGTTGTCGACCCACTCCGGGGTCGGCGAGGTGAACGCGTGGTGCAGCGCGGTCCACTTGCCGCCGCCGACCGCGACGTCGCCCGCCTCGAGCTTGTCGACGGCCTCGAACATCGGGAAGTCGACGACCCAGGCGAAGGCCCAGGCGTTCTCGTCGATCAGCTGCACGCGGCTGGCGATCTCCACGCGGGCGGCGCCGAGCAGGGCACGGGCGTCGCGGGCCTCACCGGCGGCGAAGAAGATGCAGTCGCCGGGGTTGGCGCCCACGGCCTTGGCCAGGCCGTCGCGCTCGGCGTCGGTGAGGTTCTTCGCGACCGGGCCGCCCAGCGTGCCGTCCTCGCCCACCAGCACGTAGGCGAGGCCCTTGTGCCCGCGCTGCTTGGCGAACTCCTGCCAGCCGTCGAGCGTGCGGCGGGGCTGCGAGGCGCCGCCGGGCATGACGACGGCACCGACGTACGGCGCCTGGAACACGCGGAACGTCGTGTCCTTGAAGTACTCGGTGAGCTCGGTCAGCTCCAGGTCGAAGCGCAGGTCCGGCTTGTCGGAGCCGTACTTCGCCATCGCCTCGGCGTAGGAGATGCGGCGGAACGGCAGCGGCAGCTCGACGCCCTTGGTCTCCTTCCAGATGGCGGCCAGCAGCTTCTCGGTGAGCGCGATGACGTCGTCCTGCTCGACGAAGCTCATCTCGATGTCGAGCTGGGTGAACTCCGGCTGGCGGTCGGCGCGGAAGTCCTCGTCGCGGTAGCAGCGCGCGATCTGGTAGTACCGCTCCAGGCCACCGACCATCAGCAGCTGCTTGAACAGCTGCGGCGACTGCGGCAGCGCGTACCAGGAACCGGGACGCAGGCGGGCGGGCACCAGGAAGTCACGCGCGCCCTCGGGCGTCGACCGGGTCAGGGTCGGGGTCTCGACCTCGACGAACTTCTCGGAGTGCAGCACCTCGCGGGCGATGCGGCTGACCTCGCTGCGCAGCCGGATGGCCTTGGCCGGGGTGGCGCGGCGCAGGTCGAGGTAGCGGTGCTTGAGACGCGCCTCCTCACCCGGCTCGACGTCGCTCTCGACCTGGAACGGCAGCGGCGCGGCCTCGTTGAGCACCTCGAGGTCGCTCACGTAGACCTCGATCGCACCCGTGGGCAGCTCGGGGTTCTCGCTGCCCTCCGGCCGCTTGCTCACCTCGCCGGTGACCTTGATGACGTACTCGCTGCGCAACCGGTGCGCGCGCTCGGCCATCTCGCCCTCGCGGAACACGACCTGGGCCACGCCGCTCGCGTCACGCAGGTCGATGAAGATGACACCGCCGTGATCCCGCCGGCGAGCGACCCACCCGGTGAGGGTGACGGACTGCCCGGCGTGCTCGGCCCGGAGTGACCCGGCCTCGTGCGTGCGCAACACGGTGGTGGCTCCTTGTAGATGACGTCAGCTTTTCCGTCAAGGCTAGCTGGCCGCACCGACAGAATTTCACGCAGGGCTTTTCGCCGGCGGAAGTGATCACCGTTGGCCAGTGGCGCGACTCAGCACCTTGGCGAGGTGATCCACGCTCAGCAGGGCACCTCGCGGCGCCGCCCCCACGCCCCCATACATCCAGTATGAAGACGTGGGGGCGACACCACGATCCACCGGTCTGACCGCGAATTCCCCCGGCAACGTGCTGAGCCACACCACTAGCGTGCAGGCTCATGCGGATCGTGGTCGCCCTGCTGGGCATGCTCGTGCTGTTCGGCGCCGCCGTGTTCGTGATGTTCTTCGGCATCCTCGGCTTCACGCCCACCACGACGTGCAGCGGCACCTGCCAGGTCCCGCTGGTCCTCTCCTTCGTCGCACCCGTCGTGTTCGGTCTGGCGGCCACCTTCGCGACGTGGTTCCGCGCCTTGCAGCGGCCCCGCGCGTACTGGCCGTGGCTCGGGGCGGCGTTGATCCTCGGCACGTACCTGGTCTCGCTGTCAGTCGCGGATCGGGTCCTCTAGCACCGCCCGCAGCCGCTCGTCCTGGTCGAACGCCCGCCACCCACCGGACGACGCCCACCGCCGGTCCGACGCCAGCGCCCGCACCAGCACCTCCGGCCGTTCCCCGACCTCGGCCAACGCCTGCGCCGCCGGCACCATCACCGGCAGGAACCGCCCGTCGTCCAGTCCGGACAGCACCTCGGTGCACACCGGCACAAGATCCCCCACCTCGCCGGTCATCCGCCACCGCGCCCGCCGCGTCGCCACCCGCATCCAGTCGTCCGGCTCGTCCAACGGCAGCAGCGACACGTGTGCAGCCGCCGTGGAACCGATGTCCCCCAACCACTTCACCGTCTGGTGGGTGACCTTGGCGGCGGCGATCAGCTCCGCCGGCCCGCCGCACCGCCACCACGCCCACGCCGCCACGGGCTCACCGGCGGCGAGCTCGGACAGCACCGGCGCCGCCTCCGGCACACCCCACGAGCCCAGGAGAGCGATGAAGTTGGTGCGCCGGAACCCGGAGGCCGCGGCCAGCCGGTCCAGCACCGCGGGCACCAGACCGAAGTCCCGCAACGGCTGCAGCACCTCGTGCGCCGCCGGCAACCACGGCACGTACACCGCCGCGGAGAAGAACTGCTCGACATCGCCGAACCTGTCCAGCCGCGCCACCAGGTCCGGCACCGGCCGCCCGAACCGCGTCAACGCCCAGGCCGCCGCGTCCCCGACGAACTGCCGTTGCCTTCCGACCGGCGTCTCGTCCTCCAGCAACGCCGCGACGTCGTCGGCGTACCCCGCGGCCCGCACGGAACCCAGCAGGTGCAACGCGGTCCACCGCACCCGCGCCGACGGGTCCCGCAACCGCTCACCGAGCAGCGGCAGCACCGTCGCGACCGGCGAACGCCACCGCGTCAGCAGCTCGCCGAGCGCAGTCAGCTGTCCGCGGCGCAGCTCGTCGTCCGCGGGCTCGAACCCGGTCAGCACCGCCGCGTGCTCCGCCGGCCGGTCCTCCAACGCCTCCCTCACGAGGCCCAGGACCCGCGCCGGCCCGCCGACCCACACCGTTCCGCTCCACACCGACAGATCCGCCCGCAGCCCTGGCAGGAACTCCTCCACCGCCGGCGAGCCCGACGCACAGGCGGCCGCCAACCGGACCTGCGGGTCGTCACCACGGAGCTCCCGGACCCACTGCGGCGCGAGCTTCCCCAGCGTCAGCACCAGGTCGAGCCGCACCGCCGGATCGGTCTCGACGTCCCACCGCGCCACCAGCCCGGGCGCGACGGGCCCGCCACCGCACCCCAGCGCCCACAACGCCCCCGACCGCACACCGGGATCGGGGTCGGCGGCCAGGTCCACCAACCGCGGCAGCGCCCGTGCCCACTCGGCCGGCCACCCGTCGTCGACGAACTCCGCCTCCGCCACACCCGCGACCTCCGCGATGTGCCCGATGAGCCGCAACGACGACACGCGCCCCGGCACGGAAGCCGACGACGCCAGCTCCACCGTGAACGGCAACGCCGCCCGCGCCGCCGGACAGACCCACCCGCCCTGGTGGAACAGGCAGTCGTCCAGCTCTGCCCACGGTTCGACCGAGGTGCGGGCGGCTCGCAACAACTCCGGCACGTTCTCCGCCGTCCCGCGGTTGTGTTCCAGCCGTTCCCACGGGATGGTCTCCAGCTCGTCGAGCACGGAGCAAAGACTAGAGCCGGAAACGGAGAAGGCCGCGACTCGAGTCGCGGCCTTCCCCTCAGAGCTCAGCTCACGCGGTCGGCGCGAGGTACAGCAGGCGGTTCGGCGAACCCGAGCCCGGGTTCGTGACCTTCGACGGCGTCGACTGCGCGACCAGGTACGAGGCGACCTGGGCCGGCGTGGCGGCGCGGTTGGTGGACAGGTACCTGGCGGCCGCGCCCGCGACGTGCGGGGTGGCCATCGAGGTGCCCGAGATGGTGCTGGTCGCCGTGTCGGAGGTGCTCCACGACGAGGTGATGGACGAGCCCGGCGCGAAGATGTCGAGCACCGCGCCGAAGTTCGAGTAGGACGCGCGGGCGTCGTTGCGGTCGGTGGCGCCGACGGTGATCGCCTCGGCCACGCGGGCCGGGGAGAAGCCGGAGGCGTTGGCGTTCGAGTTGCCGGCCGCGACCGCGAAGGTCACGCCCTTGGCGATGGCGCTGCGGGTCGCGTTGTCGATCGCGGTGCTGACGCCACCACCCAGCGACAGGTTGGCGACGGCGGGCTTGACGGCGTTGTTGCCGACCCAGTCGATGCCGGCGACGACCTGCGCGGTGGTGCCGGAGCCGGAGTTGTTCAGCACGCGGACGGCGACGACGCGCGCGGCCTTGGCCACGCCGTACTGCGAGCCCGCGATGGTGCCGGCGACGTGCGTGCCGTGGCCGTGGCCGTCCTGCGCGACGTTGTCGTTGTCCACGGCGTCGTAGCCGTTGACAGCGCGGCCGCCGAACGTGCTGTGGCTGATGCGCACACCGGTGTCGACGACGTAGGCGCTGACGCCGGAGCCGGTCGAGGTGTAGCTGTAGGAGCTGTTGAGCGGCAGGTTGCGCTGGTCGATGCGGTCGAGCCCCCACGACGGCGGGTTCGTCTGCGTCGCCTGGACGTGGAACACCTGGTCCTGCTCGACGTACTCGACCGACGGGTCGGCGGCGAGGATGCGCGCCTGCTTCTCCGAGAGCTTCACGTTGAAGCCGCCGAAGGTGGCGTAGTTGCGCTCGACCTTCGCGCCGAAGCGGGAAGCGAGCGACTGGGCGGAGGCCTTGCCCTCCTTCAGCTTCACGATGAAGCTGCCGGAGACCTTCTCGGCGGCGTCGGCCTCGAGGACCTGGCCTTCGGCGGCGGAGGCCGACGGGACCATCAGAACCGACATGGCGAGCGTCGCCACACCGGCACCGGCCAGGAACCGGATCTTTCGCGTCATGGTGTGCATTCCGTTCTTTGCAGGGGAACGAAGCACTTTCGACGCTAGGGAGAGATCCGGTTCCTGCCAAGGGTGTCCTAAAGATTAAGACGGCCTTGCATTGCCGAACAATTCACTTTCACAGCGACGGCGGCCAGTGGAGGAGACGAGTGACGGGTGGTGTTCCCGGAGTGCCCGTGGTAACCAGCGCGTGCTCGACCTGCGCGGGCGTGGCCGCGTTGTTGAACTGCAGGTACCGAGCCGCGACACCGGCCGCGTGCGGAGCGGCCATCGAGGAGCCCGACAGCGTGGCGGTCGCCGTGTCACCGGTGTTCCACGCGGACGGAATGCCCACACCCGGCGCCCAGATGTCCACCAGCGGGCCGTGGTTCGACGACGAGGACTTGGTGTCGGCCTGCGTCGACGCGCCCACGCAGATCGCCTGGGAAACACGCTGTGGTGAGGAGTTCGCGGGGTCGGTGTTGCTGCCGCCCGCCGCGACCGTGAACGAGACACCGGCGGCGATCGCGCGGCGCACGGCGTCGTCCAGTGCCGTGGACGCGCCTCCGCCCAACGACATGTTCGCCACCGCGGGCTTGACGGCGTTGCGCGCCACCCAGTCCACGCCCGCGATCACGCCGGAGATCGTGCCGGAGCCCGAACCGTTCAGCACCCGCACGCCCCACACGGTCGCGCGCTTCGCCACGCCGTGCTTGGTGCCCGCGGCGATGCCGGCGACGTGCGTCCCGTGGCCGTTGTCGTCCTGGGCGACCGCGTCGTTGTCGACGGTGTCCCACCCGTTGCGCGCACGTCCGCCGAAATCGGTGTGCGTCACGCGCAGACCGGTGTCGATGACGTAGATGTTCACGCCGGCGCCGGTGCTGGTGTACTCGTAGCGCTGGTCCAGCGGCAGGGCCCGCTGGTCGATGCGGTCGAGTCCCCACGGCGGGTTGAGCTGCGTGCCGCTGGCGTGCACGATCCCGTCCCGCTCCACATAGGACACGTTCGGGTCGGCCTGGACGGTGCGCAGCTGCCGTGCGGTCAGCCGCGCGCTGTAGCCGTTGAAGACACTGGTGTACCGATGTTCCACCGTGCCCGCGGACGACGCCACGGCGCCGTCCTTCAGCACGACGATGTAGGACGAGGTGGCCGCGGACGCCGGGGCGACCACGACCGCTGCCGCCAGGGCGGCGACTGCCAGCAGGGCTCTCACAGGCAGACTTCCTTTCCTCTGCAGGGAACGGCCCCGGCTCTGGGCAGAGCCGGGGCCGCACATCTCAGGCCGGCGCTCAGCTGGTCGGTGGCCAGTGCAGGAGCCTGGTCGTCGTGTTCGCGCCGGGGTTGGTCACCTTCCCGTCGGTGGCGTTGGAGGTGATCGCGGTCGCCACCTGCGCGGGTGTCACGTTGAAGTTGCCCTGCAGGTACCGCGCCACCACACCGGCGACGTGCGGCGCCGCCATCGAGGTGCCGGAGATCGTGTTCGTGGCGGTGTCACTGGTGTGCCACGCCGAGGTGATGCCGCCGCCGGGTGCGAAGACGTCGACCACCGGGCCGTAGTTGGAGAACGACGACCGGGCGTCGGTGCGGTCGGTCGACCCCACCGTCAGTGCCGCCGCGACGCGCGCGGGCGAGGTGTTGGCCGCGTTGGTGTTGGAGTTGCCGGCCGCGACCGCGAACGACACACCGCGCGTGATCGCGCCCTGCACGGCGTTGTCGAGCGAGGTGTTGGCACCGCCGCCGAGCGACATGTTCGCCACGCGGGCTTGACGTGGTTGGTGGCCACCCAGTTCACGCCCGCGACGACCCCGGAGATCGTGCCGGAGCCGGAGTTGTTGAGCACGCGGACCGCGTGGATGGTCGCCTGCTTCGCGACACCGTGCAGCGTGCCCGCCACGGTGCCGGCAACGTGTGTGCCGTGCCCGTTGCCGTCCTGCGCGACGGCGTCGTTGTCCACGAAGTCGTAGCCGTTGCGGGCCCGGCCGGCGAAGTCGCGGTGGGTGATGCGGACACCGGTGTCGACGATGTAGGCGTTCACGCCCTGGCCGGTGCTGTTGTAGGTGTAGCGCTGGTCGAGCGGCAGGTTGCGCTGGTCGATCCGGTCGAGGCCCCACGACGGCGGGTTCACCTGGGTGGCCTGGACGCGGACGACCTGGTCGCGTTCCACGTACTCGACCGACGGGTCGGCGGCGAGTCTGCGGGCCTGGGCGTCGCTCATGGTGACCGAGAAGCCCTTGAACACCGCGTCGTAGACGTGGCCGACCTGCCCGCCGAAGCGCGAGCCGAGGGTCTGCGCGCTCGCGGTGACCCGGTCGTCCTTCAGCTTGACGATGAAGCTGCCGGCGATGTTCTCTCCGGGCGAGGTGCGGATCTCACCGACCGCCGCGGTGGCGGGGGCCGCGAACGCCGCGATCATGACCGCCGATCCCATCAGGGTTGCTGTCTTGCGCATTGCGTCGTCCTGTTCGTCGCAGGGGTGTGCAGAACCCGATCGGGACCACGGCGGCGTAATAGGCCCGAGATCTGAACTTGCCGAGTTCACAACGGGCGCGAAACCGCCGATCGGCTGTACCGCTTCGTCATTGCTGCCGATAGCCTCTCGTGCTTGACTCCGGGAAACGGAGGGGTGATGCTCGCGATCTACCCACCGCGCGAGGAGCTCGCCGACCTCTTGGTGACGGGTCCGTTCGCGGACGCGTTGCGGGTCGCGATCCAGGTGCGGGGACTCAGTCTCGAACGCCTGCAGCACCGGTTGCGGGTGCGGGGCGCACCGATCAGCGTGACGGCGTTGAGCTACTGGCAGTCGGGTCGCCGCAGACCCGAGCGACCGGAGTCGCTGAGAGCGCTGGCTCATCTCGAGGACGTGCTGGGACTACCGGACACCGCGCTCTCCCGGCTGCTCGGGCCACCTCGGCCGCGGGGCCGTTCGCGCAGGCGGGAGGCACCGCCGCGGTCGCCGTGGGACGGCTCGGGGCTGGTGCTCACCGCGCAGCACGACCGGGTGGACGTCGCGTCCTGCGGCGGCGTGCGCGGGATCAGGACCCGGCAGGTCGTGCAGGCGACGGCGGCCGGTGTGGACCGGTGGATCCTCTGCCAGGAAACGGGTTCGGCGCAGCCCGCGGTGACCGCGATCAGGTCGTGCCGGGTCGGCCGGGTGGCCCGCGAACGCACCAACGGCGTGCTCGTCGCCGAGCTGATGTTCGAGGAACCGCTCTCACCCGACGAATCCGTCGCGATCGAGTACGAATTGATCTACCCGAGTCCGACCGCCGAGCACACGCATTTCCGCCGGTTCGGTGAACGGGTGCACGACTACGTGCTGGAGATCAAATTCCCGTTGGACGCGCCGCCGGTGTCGTGCGAGCGGTTCGCGACCGGTCCGGCGGGCGCGGAAATGTCCGGCGGTGCGCGCCAGGAACCCGTGGACGCCTGGGGTTACGCGCACACCGCCGCGCTCGACTTCGGGCCCGGCCTCTACGGGATGCGCTGGAGCATGCCGGTGACCGCCGCCGTGAACGCCACCCGGTCGTCGACGAACGGGAAGTGACCGGCGCCGGGCTGCACGACGAGCTCGGCGTCGCGGAACAACGCCGCGTACTCCCGCGCGCGGTCGGGCGGCAGTGCGACGTCGTACTCGCCGGCGAGCAGAAGCGTTGGCGCGTCGAGGGTTGCGAGCGCCTTGCGGGTCTGCTCGGGGTCGAGCGCACCCTCGGCGTAGAACTGCCGGGCGCCCTCGTCGTTGCGCGGGTGCTCGTCGAGCGCCCGCGCCTCGTCGTCCCAGCGGCCGTAGGAGAACGGCGCGATCCTCGCGAAGTTCTCCTCGGTCGCGTTGCCCGCCCAGATGTCCTCGAACGCGGCGAACGCCTCGGCGAACCAGGGTTCTCCCCTGCGCTGCTCGGCGACCGCACGGCGGTCGGCGTCGGTGACGTCGATGCCGACGACGCGCGGGCTGGGTGCGACGAGGACGAGGTGCTCGACGTGCTGCGGGTAGCGCTGGGCGTAGAGGACCGCGAGGGTGCCGCCCGCGGAGTGGCCGAGCACGCTGATCCTGTCCAGGCCGAGGTGCTGCCGGAGCGCTTCCACGTCGTCGACCTGGCGGTCGGCGCGGTATGTCCGCGGATCGGCCTCCTGCGACGCACCGGTGCCGCGCAGGTCGAGGACCAGCGTGTCCGGCAGTCCTCCGAGGTCACCGAGGTAGGACGCGTTCTGCATCGGCCCACCCGGCAGGCAGACCAGCGGGTTCGAGCCGCCTGCCGAGTGGTACGCGAGCGTGGTGCCGTCTGAAGTCGTGAAGGTCCCCATGACGGCGCAGTCTGTCAGTAGGAGCGCGGAAGCTTGAGCGAGTTCTGCGCGACGAAGTTCAGGACCATCTCCCTGCTGACGGGCGCGATCCGCGACAGCCGGGACATGCCGAGCATCGACGCGAGGCCGAACTCCGCGGTGAGCCCGTTGCCGCCGTGGGTCTGGATCGCCTGGTCCACGGCGGCCGCGACCGCCTCGCCCGCCGCGTACTTGGCCATGTTCGCGGCCTCACCGGCCTCCTTGTCGCGCCCGCCGTCGTAGAGCGCGGCCGCCTTCTGCGTCATCAGCCTGGCCAGCTCGATCTCGATGTGGATCTTCGCGAGCGGGTGCGCCAGGCCCTGGTGCGCGCCGATCGGCGTGTCCCACACCTGGCGCTGCTTCGCGTAGGTGACGGCCTTGCCGACCGCGAGCCGCGCCGAGCCGGTGGCCATGCTCGCGCCCATGATCCGTTCGGGGTTGAGGCCCGCGAAGACCTGCAGCAGGCCCTGGTCCGGTGAGCCGACGACGGCGTCCGCGGGCAGCCGCACGTCGTCGAAGAACAGCGTGAACTGCTTCTCCGGCGACAGCAGGTCCATCTCGATCTCGTGGTGGGTGAAGCCCTCGGCGTTCGTGGGCACGACGACGAGCACCGGGCCGGTCGCCTGGATGGAGACGACGAGCACGGCGTCGACCTCGTCGATGCCGGAGATGTAGGTCTTGCTGCCGTTGAGGACCCACTCGTCGCCGTCGCGGCGGACGGTGGTCTTGAGCTTGTGCGCGTTGGAGCCCGCGTCCGGCTCGGTGATCGCGAAGGCCATCTTGAGCGTGCCGTCGGCGAAACCGGGCAGCCACTTGGACTTCTGCTCGGCGGTGCCGAACCTGGCGATCACCGTGGCGCAGATCGCCGGTGAGACCACCATGAGCAGCAACGGGCACCCGGCCGCGGCCAGCTCCTCGCACACCGCGGCGAGGTCGCCGATGCCACCGCCACCGCCGCCGTACTCCTCCGGCACCGCGACGCCGAGGTAGCCGAGCTTGCCCGCCTCCTGCCACAGCTCGGTGGTCTTCTCCCCGGCGCGGGCCTTGGCGGCGAAGTACTCGTTGCCGTACTTGGCCCCCAGCTCCGCGACGGCCCTGCGCAGCGCGATCCGCTCTTGCGACTCGACGAAGCTCACGATTCCTCCACCACTGCCAGGACATCTCCGGCGTTGACCTGCTGTGCGCGCTCGACGAGGAGCTCGGCGACGGTGCCCGCGTTGGTCGCGAGCACGCGGTGTTCCATCTTCATGGCCTCCAGCACCAGCAGCTCGGCGCCTGCCTCGACCTGCTGGCCCTGCTCGACGCTGACCCTCACGACCGTGCCCGGCATCGGGGCGACCGTCGCGCCCGGTGCGAGCTTCGTCTGCGGTTCGGGGAAGCGGGGCACGACCCTCAGGGTCAGCGACCCGCGCGGCGAGTCGACCTCGACCAGGTCGTCGTAGCGGGCCACGTGGAACGGGACCCGCACGCCGTCCAGGTCCAGCACGACGGTGTTCTCCGTCGCCTGCCGCGGGTCGTACTCGACCTCGATCAGCTCGTCGCCGTGGAGGAACTTCGCCTTCGGCCGCTGGGAGCGCACGTTGCGCCAGCCGAGCGGCAGGTGCCCGATCCTGCGGGTGGCCGCGTTCGCCAGTGCCGCCGCGAGCGCAAACGGTTGCGGGTCAACGGTCCTGGTGAGGTCGTGCTCGGTCAGGAACCCGGTGTGCGTGTCGCCGTCGAGGAACGCGTCGTGTTCGAGGACGTCGACGAGCAGGCGGCGGTTCGTGACCAGGCCGTGGATCCGCGCGTCGGCGAGGGCGGTCGCGAGCTTGCGGGCGGCGGCCCTGCGGGTCGGCGCGTGCGCGACCACCTTGGCCAGCATGGGGTCGTAGTGCACGGAGACCTCGGAGCCGTCCTCGACGCCGCTGTCGAGCCGGACGTCGCCGGGCACGTGGAACCGGTGCAGGGTGCCGCTGGCCGGACGCCAGTCGTGCGCGGGGTCCTCGGCGTAGAGGCGGACCTCGATGGCGTGGCCCCGGGGTCGCGGCGGTTCCTCCGGCAGCCTGGCGCCTTCCGCGATCCGGAGCTGCCACTCGACCAGGTCGACGCCGTGCACCAGTTCGGTGACCGGGTGCTCGACCTGGAGCCGGGTGTTGACCTCCAGGAAGTGGAAGTCGGTGCCCTTCAACATGAACTCGACCGTGCCCGCGCCGACGTAGCCGATCGACCCGGCGGCGGCCACGGCGGCGGCGAACAGGCGTTCGCGGATCTCGTCGTCGACCGCGGGGCTCGGGGACTCCTCGACGATCTTCTGGTGCCTGCGCTGGATCGAGCACTCGCGTTCGCCGAGCGCCCACACCGTGCCGTGCGTGTCGGCGAGGATCTGCACCTCGACGTGCCGGGCGTGTTCGAGCAGCGGCTCGCAGAACACCGTGGGGTCGCCGAACGCGGACTCGGCCTCGCGGCGGGCGCTGGCGAGTGCGTCGTGGAACTCCGCTTTCTCGCGCACGACCCGCATGCCGCGGCCGCCACCACCGGCCGATGCCTTGATCAGCACCGGGAACTCGGTGACGGTGTCGGGGTCGAGCTCGGGCAGGGTCGGGACTCCGGCGGCCGCCATCCGCTTCTTGGCGGCGACCTTGGAGCCCATGGCCTCGATGGCATCCGGTGCCGGGCCGACCCAGGTGAGACCCGCGGTTTCCACTGCTCGCGCGAAGCCGGCGTTCTCGCTGAGGAAGCCGTAGCCGGGGTGGACGGCGTCGGCGCCGGCGGTGCGTGCCGCTTCGACGAGCAGGTCGGCACGGAGGTAGGTGTCGGTCGGCGAGGCGCCGGGCAGGTGGACCGCGAAGTCGGCCTCGCGGACGTGCGGCGCGGTGGCGTCCGGGTCCGAGAAGACCGCGACCGTGCGGATGCCGTTCGCCTTGCAGGTGCGGATGATGCGGCGGGCGATCTCGCCGCGGTTCGCGATGAGGAGAGTCTTGATCATGTGGCTCTCACATCCGGAAGACGCCGAAGCCGTCGGCGCCCTCGATCGGTCCGCTGTGGACAGCGGAGAGGCAGAGGGCGAGCACGGTCCTGGTGTCGCGCGGGTCGATGACGCCGTCGTCGTAGAGCTTCCCGGACAGGAACGGGGCGAGCGACTGCTCCTCGATCTGCGCCTCCACCATCTTGCGCATGGCGGCGTCGTGCTCCTCGTTGTACTCCTGGCCCTTGGCGATCGCGGCCTGCCTGCCGACGATCGACAGCACGCCGGCGAGCTGCGCGGGGCCCATCACGGCGGACTTGGCGTTGGGCCAGGTGAACAGGAACCGCGGGTCGTAGGCGCGGCCGCACATGCCGTAGTTGCCCGCGCCGTAACTCGCGCCCATGGTGATCGTCAGGTGCGGGACCTTGCTGTTGGAGACGGCGTTGATCATCATCGAGCCGTGCTTGACGATGCCGCCCTGCTCGTACTGCGCGCCGACCATGTAGCCCGTGGTGTTCTGCAGGAAGACCAGCGGGGTGTCGCTCTGGTTGGCGAGCTGGATGAACTGCGTGGCCTTCTGCGACTCCTCGCTGAACAGCACGCCGCGGGCGTTGGCGAGGATGCCGACGGGGTAGCCGTGGATGCGGGCCCAGCCGGTGACGAGGCTGGTGCCGTACAACGGTTTGAACTCGTCGAACCGGGACGCGTCGACGAGCCGGGCGATGACGTCGCGCGGGTCGAACGGGACGCGCTGGTCCTCGCTGACGATGTCGAGGAGGCTGTCCTGGCTGAACCTCGGCTCTTCCGGTTCGTGCGGCCGCGGGCCCTGCTTGCGCCAGTTGAGGTTCGCGACGACGCGGCGGGCCAGCCTGATCGCGTCGGTCTCGTCCTCGGCCACGAAGTCGGCGAGCCCGGACGTGGTGCCGTGCATGGTGGCGCCGCCCAGTGACTCGTCGTCGGCGTCCTCGCCGGTCGCCATCTTGACCAGCGGCGGACCGCCCAGGAACACCTTCGAGCGGTCCTTGATCATGATCACGTGGTCGGACATGCCCGGCACGTACGCGCCGCCTGCCGTGGCGTTGCCGAAGACCGCGGTGATCGTGGGGATGCCGGCCGCACTCAGTCGGGTCAGGTCGCGGAACGCGCGGCCGCCGGGGATGAAGATCTCGCTCTGCGTCGGCAGGTCGGCGCCGCCGGACTCGACGAGGCTGACCAGCGGCAACCGGTTCTGCAGCGCGATGTCGTTGGCCCTGAGGCTCTTTCGCAGTGTGTACGGGTTGCTCGACCCGCCGCGGACGGTCGGGTCGTTGGCGACGATCACGCACTCGACGCCCTCGATGCGCCCGATGCCGGTGACGACACTCGCGCCGACCGGGAAGTCGGTGCCCCAGGCCGCGAGCGCGGACAGCTCCAGGAACGGGCTGTCCTCGTCGACCAGCAGCTCGACGCGTTCCCTGGCGAGGAGCTTGCCGCGCTTGTGGTGCCGTTCGACGTACTTCGGCCCGCCGCCGGCGAGCGCCTTCTCGTGCTCGGCGTCGAGCTGCGCGATCTTCGCGAGCAGCGCCTCCCTGTTGCCCATCAGGCGAACCCCAATCGTCGCGCCGCGAGCTCGGTCATCACCTCGCTCGCACCTCCCCCGATGCCGAGGATGCGGGCGTCCCGGTAGTGGCGCTCCACTTCGGACTCCCGCATGTATCCCATGCCGCCGTGCAGCTGCACCGCCGCGTCCACCACTTCCGCACACGTCTCGACGGCCGCGTTCTTGGCGAAGCAGACCTCCGTGACGCAGTCCTCACCGCGGTTGATCCTGATCGCGGTCTCGCGCGTGTAGGTCCTGGCGAGGTCGATCTTCATGGCCATCTCGGCGAGCCGGTGGCTGACGACCTGCCGTTTGACGAGCGGTTTGCCGAACGTCTCGCGGTTGCGGACCCAACCGACGGTCAGGTCGAGCGCGCGCTGGGCCGTCGCGTACGCCTGGGCCGCCAGGGTGATGCGCTCGACCTGGAACTGCCGCATGATCTGGACGAACCCCTGGTTCTCCTCTCCCACCAGGTTCTTCGCCGGTACCTTGACGTCGTCGAAGTGCAGCTCGGCGGTGTCGCTGCAGTGCCAGCCCATCTTGTCGAGCTTCCTCCTGGTGAAGCCGTCCTCGATCACCAGCAGTGAGATGCCCTGGTAACCGGGTTCGCCGGTGCGGACCGCCGTGGTCACGAAGTCCGCGCGGCAGCCGGAGGTGATGAACGTCTTCGCGCCGTTGACGACGTAGTGGTCGCCTTGTTTCGTCGCCTTGGTCGTGATGGCGGCGACATCGGAACCGGCGCCGGGCTCGGTGACCGCGAGGCTGCCGATCTTCTCGCCGCCGATCGCCGGTTTCGCGAACCTGTCGATGAGGTCCTGGTTGCCGGACTGCCAGATGTGCGGGATGGCGATGCCGAGCGTGAGCAGCGCCGCGATCACCCCCGACGACCCACCGGCCTGGATGACCTCCTCGGTGACGACGACCGAGTCGATCAGGTCGCCGTGCTCGAACCCGATGCCCAGCAGGCCGATCCCCGCCGCCTTCTTGTGCAGCTCGCGCGGCACCTCACCGGCGCGCTCCCACTCGGCGAGGTGCGGGACGATCTCCTTGCAGGTGAAGTTTCGTACGAGGCTGCGCAGCTCCTCGCGCTCGTCGAACAGGTCCTTCGCGATCACAGCAGCGCCTCCGGGATGTCGACCACTCGACTGCGCAACCACTCGCCGAGCGCCTTGGCCTGCGGGTCGAACCGCGTGCTGCTCGCCACGCCCTCACCCAGCAGCCCGTGCAGCACGAAGTTGAGCGCCTTGAGGTTCTTCAGCTCGTACCGGGTGACTTCGTCCGCTTCCGGCAGCAGCTCCTTGAGCCGGTCGGTGGTGAGGGTCTTCTCCAGCCACTCGTACTGCTCTTCCGTGCGAACCCAGACCCCGAGGTTCGCGTCGCCACCTTTGTCACCACTGCGCGCGCCGGCGATCGTGCCCAGCGGCTTCCTCACCGTGCTCACAACAACACCGCCTTCGCACTGACCTCTGCCCGGCTCACGTACGCGGCTTCGTAGACCCCGAACGGCGTGCCGTCACTCGGCGGCGCCGTGACGTGGAACCCGGGGTAGCTCGCCAGCGCCAGCTCGATCGCGGCCCTGCTGAACGCCTTGGCCCGCTTGGGATCGGCTGTCTTGACGGTGACGTGCAGCAGCGCGCTCGCCTGCTCTTCGGTTCCGGCGTCTGCTTGGTCCGTGCGCGCAAGCGTCCAGGTGAGGCCTTCGTCGCCGATGGCGTCGTGCAGCTGCCGCTTGACCAACGCGGCTTTCTCTTCGACCTGGAGTCCGGTGAGGACGAACGTCGTCCCGTTCCTGAACCCGCCCAACGTGTTCAGGCAGACCTTCAGCGTCTCCGGCGGCGGACTCCCCTTGGTCCCGCTGATCTCCACCCCGCGCTCGTGGCTTTGCAACACGACCGTGTCGAAGTGAGTCGTGACGTCCGGCCCGAGGTACTCCGGTGCCCCGATCTCGTACAGCAGCTGCGCCGTGACGGTGTCGACCGTGACCGCTCCGCCCGTGCCTTCGTGCTTGGTGATCAGGCTGCTGCCGTCCTCGCGGACCTCCGCGATCGGAAACCCCGGCCTGGTCACGTCGATCTCGGTGAAGAACGAGTAGTTCCCGCCGGTGGCCTGCGTCCCGCACTCCAGCACGTGCCCCGCGACCGTGGCCCCCGCGAGCCTGTCCCAGTCCTGTCTCCCCCACCCGAAGTGCGCCGCGGCCGGTCCCACCACGAGGCTCGCATCCGTGACCCGCCCGGTCACCACGACCTGCGCCCCCTGCTTCAGGCACTCGGCGATCTCCCACGCCCCGAGGTAGGCGTTGGCCGTGAGGCTCTGCGGGAACTGCGCCTTGAGGTCGTCGCCGGTCACGTACCCGACCTTGGCTTCCCCGACGATCGTCTTGAGCTTGCGCGCCAGCCCCTCGGGGTTGAGCCCACCGGCGTTCGTGACGATCTTGACGCCCTGGTCGAGCGCCAGCCCCAGGCACTCCTCCATCTGCCGGAGGAACGTCTTGGCGTACCCCAGCTCCGGGTCCTTCATCCGGTCGCGCCCGAGGATCAACATGGTGAGCTCGGCCAGGTAGTCCCCGGTCAGCACGTCGAGGTGCCCACCTTCGAGCTGCTCCCGCACCGCGCTGAGCCGGTCGCCGTAGAAGCCGGACGCGTTGCCGATCCTGATCACCACGCGCCGACCTCCGGACGCACCGGGCCCGCTGCGGGCCCACCTCCGCTGGCACGCCCGGCCACCTCCGGCCTCCGCGCGCCGACGCGCCGATCACCCGCTCCTACCGCGGGCCTGCGACCGTTTCCGCGAACGCCCGCGCACCCGGCACCCGCCCACCGCCAGCCTGCAACCGTTTCCGCGAACACCCGCGCGCCCGGCACCGCGCCCACGCGGGCTGCCGACCTCCGACCGCCACCGCGCCAGGCAGCTGCTCCCGCGCTCACCGCCCACCCCCAGGCGGCCCCGCGAACGCCTGCGCGATCGGCACCCACTCCTCGGCCACCGGCCCGGTCGCCTCGATCTTCAGCTGCTCGCGGTTCCTCCGCTGCGTCACCAGGAACGCGAAGTCCAACGCCGGCCCGGTGACCCGGTTCTCCGCGTCCTGCGGCCCCCACGTCCACAACTCCCCGCCCGGCCCGGTGAGCTCGACGCGGATCTCTTGCTCGGGCGCTGCCTTGCCGTTCAACAGGAACGCGAACCCCACCGTCCGCACCCCGATGTGGCACACGTGCCTGATCCGCCGCGTCGGCTCCCGCGTGACCCCGAACGCGTCGGCCACGTCCTGCCCGTGCGCCCAGGTCTCCATGATCCGCGCGGTGGCCATCGAAGCCGGGCTCATCGGCGGCCCGAACCACACGATCTTCCCGCTCGCCGCGGCCAGGTGCTCGCGCAGCTTCGCCCGGCTGTCCCGCCACAGCTCCAGCAGGTCCGGCAGCCCCGCCGCCTCCTCCGCGGTCCGGTCCACGATGTCCGGTGTCAGCGGCTGGGCCTGGAACGCCTCCGGGTCCGTGATCGCCAGGATCGCCGCCTTGTCCGTCCACATGAGATGACCGATCTGGTGCCCGACCGTCCACCCCTGCGCCGGCGTGGGGACCGTCCAGTCCTCGTGCCTCGCCACGAGCTCGTCGAGCTCCCACGACTCGGCGTCGAGGTCGGCCAGCAGTTCCGTGATCACAGCTGCTCCTCCAGGATCCTCGCCCAGTAACGCACCACATGCGCACGCCGCTTGCCGTCGTCGCCGAGCTGGTTCGCCAGCGCCAGGCCGCGGACCAGGTCCAGCGTCGCCTGCACGGCGTCCTTCACCCCCGGCTCGGTGTCGTCGACGTCCAGCAGCTCCAACGCCAGCCCGTAGACCTCGCGCCCCAGCCGCGCCTGCAGGTCCAGCACCTGCTCCCGCAGCTCGGGGTCCGTCCGCGCCGCCACCCACAGCTCCAGGGCCGCGGTGAACAGGTCGCTCGCGTGGAAGTCCGCGATCAGCTCCACCACCGCGTGCGTGCTCTTCTCGGCAACCGCCGCCCGCCGCTTCAACACCTCGACGCTCTCCGCGCCCACGTGTTCCACCGCCGCCGCCACCAGCTCGCCGCGTGTCCGGAAGTGGTGCAGCTGCGCACCGCGGGACACGCCGGCGCGTTCGGCCACCACCGTCGTCGTGGTGCCGGACCAGCCGTGCTCGACCAGGCACTCGACGGTTGCCTCCATGAGCTTGCGCTTGGTCTCGCGGGTGCGGTCGGCTTGCCGCTGCCTGGTCTCCACGTGCCCGAGTGTTCCGGCACACAAACAAACAGTCAAGCTTGCTTGTAAGTGTTCTCAGGTCACACCTCCTCATCTCCCAAGTCCGCACCCACCCGCGTTTCCTCTTTGCGGGGCGGGGACGGTCTGTCGATCGGGACATGAGAAAGACGTGGGCAGGCGTGGATCAGGACGAGCTTCACCCGGCCGAGTGACGCAATACCGTTCCACCTGGGCAAACGGCGAGCCGGAAGACCTGCTCGACGAAACCGCGAGCGTTCCGTACAATGTACGGTATGGCGCACGAAGAGGCCCAGGCGCAGGTGCAGGACTGGTTCACGCGGTGGGACGCGCTCGCCGTCGCGGGCGAGGTCGAGAAGATGGCCGACATGGCCCTGTTCCCGATCAACGCGGTCACCGACGGCTCGGCGACGTCGTGGGACCGGGAGCGCTTCCTCCAGGAGATGGGTGCGCAGGTGGGAGGCGGCGAGGTGCAGATGGAGTCGACCAGGACGCCGCACTTCGTCAACGACAACCTGGTGTTCGTCATCACCGACGGCACGATCAACGGGGTCACGGTGCGGTACGGCGACCTGCTGGTGAAGGTCGGCGAGCAGTGGAAGTTCCAGACGATGGTCCAAGGCGGCTGGAGCTAGAACCGAAACGTTGTACCGGGCCCACCTCGCGGCCCGGTACAACGGAAGCATGATCGCGATGCAGTACGAGATCACGTTGCCGGCCGACTACGACATGGAGATCATCCGCGAACGCGTCCGCACCCGCGGGCACGCGCTGGACGACTTCGAAGGCCTGGGGTTCAAGGCTTACCTGACACGCAACACGCAGTACGCGCCGTTCTACGTCTGGAACACGACGGAAGGGATGGCGAACTTCCTGTACCGCGGCGGCGGCTTCCAGAACATCATCAGGGACTTCGGCCGGCCGACAGTCATGCATTGGCCCGGCACAGCGTTCACCAGAGGTGACGCGAAAGAGGCGAAGTACGCGACACGCACGATCACGAGGCTCGCTCCGGAGGCGAACCCGATCGACGCACTCAGCGACATGAAACTGAACAAGACGCCCGGCCTGCACTCAGCGGCCGTCGGCGTCGATCCGCGCACGTGGGAAGTCGTGCGCTTCGAACTGTGGGAGGAACACCCCGGGGAAGAGGGTGTCTACGAGGTCCTCCACCTGTCGGCGCCGGAGCTCGACAGGATCGGAACGAGCTAGAGCAGGGTCAGCTGTTCCTGGTCGACGCGCGGTGCGGGCACGCCGATCGGCAGGCTGCCGTCCGGCCACACGCCCTCGTCGTCACCGGGCACACCGGTCACGGCTTCCGCCGGGCGGCCGCGCGGTGCCAGGCCGTGCTTCTCGATCAACGGCGTGACCCGCGCAGCCAGCCTGCGGCGGTAGCCCCGGTCCACATAGGACCCGTTGCCGTACAGGTGCCGGTAGGTCTCGATCAGGTCCGGGTGTTCCCGGCGCAACCAGGCCGCGAACCACTCGCGAGCGCCCGGCCGCAGGTGCAGGGGCAGCACGGTCACACCGGTGGCGCCGGCGTCCGCGATCTGCTCCAGCAGGAAGTCCAGCTGTTCCACGGAGTCCGTCAGCTCGGGCAGCACCGGGGCCACGAACACGCCGCACGGCAGGCCGGCCTCGCGCACCTTGCGCACCAGGTCGAGGCGTGCGGCCGGGGTCGGCGTGCCCGGTTCCAGCGAGCGGTGGAGGTCCCGGTCCAGCAGCGCGAGCGAGACGGCGATGCCGACCGGGACCACCTCCGAGGCCGCGACCAGCAGGGGGAGGTCGCGGGCCAGCAGGGTGCCCTTCGTCAGGATCGAGAAGGGGGTGCGGGAGGCGGTCAGGGCCTCGATGATCCCCGGCATCAAGGCGTACCGGCCCTCCGCCCGCTGGTACGGGTCGGTGTTGGTGCCGAGCGCGACGTGCTCCTGCTTCCACTTCGGCGCACGCAGCTGGCGCGAGAGCACTTCGCCGGCGTTGACCTTGACGATCAGCTGGTTGTCGAAGTCGTGGCCCGTGTCGAGGTCGAGGTAGGAGTGCGTCTTGCGGGCGAAGCAGTTGTGGGACACCACCCCGTTCGCGATGAAGTCACCGGTGCCGGTCGTGATGTCGTAAAGCGGCATCTCGCCGAGCTGTTCCACGGACACGACGCCCAGCGGCTGCTGCGACTTGATCGCCACGCCGTCGATGTCGCGCTTGCGGGTGATCGCCGGGTCGACGAGGTGGAAGAAGCGCAGGTTCTCGCGCAGGCCGCCGCGCAGTCGCACGACCCGCACGCCGCGGCGGCGGCGCAGCTCCTCGATCGCGAAGTCGAAGTGGAAGTGCTTCAACGCCAGGCAGATCGCCTCGATCACGGTGGCGTTGCGGGTGGACAGGCGCAGGATGCTGCGCGAGCAGGTGCCGAGGTAGTCGAACGCACCCGCGAGGAATCCCTTGAGCCAGTCGGGGTTCGGGGCTATCTGCCAGTGCGCGAGCTCGCGCACTTGGTGCAGAAATCCCCTCCCTTCTCGCACACCGAAGTAGTCGAGGTACTCGCGGGTGCGGTCCATGGCCTCGATGTCGGCCAGGGGGATGCGGAACTCGTGCTCGTCCTCGACCATGCCGCGCAGGTAGCCGCGGCGGTAGTCGTCGGTGACGGTGGGCTGCTCGACGAAAGCCCCCGTGCCCATGAGCTTGTTGCCGGTCGTGAGGTGCGGGCGGCGGCCGGTGCCGGCGGTCTCACCGGTCACGTGCTTCCAGCCGCGGTCGGTCAGGAACCGGTGGTCGCCGGACGCGACGACGGAGGTGCCGTCCTCCAGCGTGAGGCGGTAGCCGACCTTCTCGGTCTCCCACTGCGCCAAGACCGTGGTGAGCTTGTAGCGGCGGTAGTTGCCGACGAGCTCGGTGCCGTAGATCTGGTCGCCCGCGCGCAGTTCGGACAGCGGCTTGGTGCGGCCGTCGCCCATCAGGATCGGGGTGTCGCCGGCCATGCAGTACGTGCAGGCGTGTGAACATCCCCGGTACGGGTTGACGGTCCACGAGAAGGGCAACGACGAACCCGGTACCCCGTTGAGCACGGATTTGGCGCGGACCTCGTGGAACACCACGTCCGCGAACTCCGGAGTTCGTACGCTGCGCACCAGTCCCGGTAGCCCCGGTAGTGCCTGTTGTGGCTCTGCCTCGAGTTTCTGCCCGTCCCATCGCACACCTCGATTCGAACACATGTTCGAACACCGGTCAAGGAGAGCACGTGTCACCCATTGAGGTTGCAGGCTTCGTCACCGGCGCACTCTGCGTGTGGCTGGTCGCCCGCCAGAACCCCTGGAACTGGCCCATCGGGATCGCCAACAACATCGCGTTCTTGGTGCTGTTCTGGGGAAGCGGGCTCTACGCGGACTCCGGGCTGCAGGTCGTCTACATGGTCCTGGCGGTCTACGGGTGGTGGGCGTGGGTGCGCGGCGGCGAGCAGCACAGCACCCTGAAAGTCGGTCGCACGACCACGAACCAGTGGATCACCCTCGCAGTCACAGGAGTCGCAGGAACCGCTCTACTGCACTGGATCCTCATCAGTTTCACGCAGTCGACGGTGCCGTTCTGGGACGCGATCACGACCGTGCTGTCCCTCCTGGCCACTTGGGGACAGGCGCGCAAGAAGGTCGAGTGCTGGTGGCTGTGGATCGCCGCGGACGTCATCTACGTGCCGCTCTACGCGTACAAGGAGCTGTACCTGACAGCAGTGTTGTACGTGGGGTTCATGGTGCTGTGCGTGATCGGGCTGCGGAACTGGACGAAGGACCTCAAGGACGAGGTGCGCGTGTGAAGGAGTTCGACCACGCGTTGGTGCTCGGCAAGTTCTACCCACCGCACAACGGCCACCACCACCTGATCGAGACGGCCGCGGCACGCAGCACGCGCACCACGGTCACGGTGCTCGCGGCGTCCACAGAGGCCATACCGCTCGCACACCGCGTCGAGTGGCTGGCTGAACACCACCGGTATACCGACGGTGTACGCGTTGTCGGCGACTTGGACGACCACCCCATGGACTTCGACGACGACCACATCTGGTCGCTGCACGTCGAGCTCACCAAGGCGGTGCTCGCCCGGCGCGCGATCGCCGACGGGGAACCGCACAGAGCTCCGGTCGACGTCGTGTTCTCCAGCGAGAAGTACGGCGACGAGCTCGCCCGCCGGCTGGGCGCGGAGCACGTGCTCGTGGATCTCGACCGCACCACGCACGCCGTCTCCGGCACCGCCGTGCGCACGGACCCGGTCGCGCACTGGCACCACCTCTCCCCCGCCACGCAACGCGGTCTGGCCCGCCGGGTCGTCGTGCTGGGCGCGGAGAGCACCGGCACGACCACGCTGTCCAAACAGCTGGCGGCGCACTTCGGCGCGCCCTGGATCCCCGAGTACGGCCGGGAGCACACCGAGCACAAGCTCAAAGCCGCGCAAGCGTTTGACGCAACAGCCACTGTGGACGGTTTGGTGTGGACGCTCGGCGACTTCGAGGACGTCGCGCGCGAACAGGAAAGACGACTCTGGGCCGAGACCGCGCCGCTGGTCGTCGCGGACAACGACGCGTTCGCCGCGACCGTCTGGGGAGAGCGCTACCTCGGTTTCCGGCCCGAGGTCCACCAGGGCACCGAGCCGCACCTGTACCTGCTGACCGACCACCTCGGCGTTCCGTTCGAACAGGACGGCTGGCGCGACGGCGAGCACCTCAGGGAGTGGATGACGGGCCTGTTCGAACGCGAGCTCGCCCAGCGCGGCGTCCCGTGGGTGAAGCTGACCGAGAACAGGTTCGCCACGGCCGTCACAGAGGTCGAACGGCTGATGCGGCAGGATGTCACGCGTGGGTCACGGTCACGGGCATAGTCACTCAGCGGCGGAACCGGCCTCGCAGCGCGTGAGGACGTTGCTGACGTGGCTGCTGGTGCCGTTGGTGCTGGCGACCGTGGCCGGCGCCGTGCTGCTGTACCCGTTCGGTCACGAACAGCGCACCGGCGCGCAGGTCGGCCTGCACCAGAAGCCGGTCAACGCGGTCGTCACGGGTGTGCAGGACGGGGTGTGCGGCGAGAACTGCACCTCCGTCACCGTGAAGATGTCTGACGGGGACGCGAACGGGCAGAGCGTCACGATCCCGACCCTGCGCGGGCCGGGCGCGCCGCGCTACCAGACCGGTGACGAGGTCGTGCTGTCCTATTCGGGCAGTCAGCCGCAGGCGGCAGAGTCCTACCAGATCGTCGACTACCAGCGCGGCTGGTCGCTCGCGCTGCTGGCGGTGCTGTTCGCGGCCGCCGTGCTGCTGCTCGGCAGGTGGAAGGGGCTCGCGGCGCTGGGTGCGTTGCTGCTGAGCTTCGTGGTGCTGGTGCTGTTCGTGCTGCCGGCGATCCTGGCCGGTGAGAACCCGTTGATGGTCGCGGTCGTCGGCGCCGGGCTGATCATGTTCGTGGTGCTCTACCTGTCGCACGGCGTCTCCGCGAGAACGTCCACGGCGGTGCTGGGCACGTTGGTCAGCCTCGTGCTGATCGGTGTGCTGGGCGCGGTGTTCTCGTGGGCGTCGCGGCTGACCGGCCTCGACGAGGACACGATCAACCTCGTCACGGTGCTGGGCACCGACATCGACACGCGCGGGCTGCTGCTCGCGGGCACGATAATCGGCGCGCTGGGCGTGCTGGACGACGTGACCGTGACGCAGACCAGCGCCGTGTGGGAGCTCCGGCGCGCCAACGAGAAGCTGACCTGGGGCGAGCTCTTCGCCGCCGGGTCGCGGATCGGCCGCGACCACATGTCGTCGGTCGTGAACACGCTCGTCATGGCATACGCGGGCGCGGCGCTGCCGTTGCTGCTCGCGATCTCGCTGGCCGGGCGGTCGATGGGCGAGATCCTGACGGCGCAGCAGATCGCGCAGGAGATCGTGCGCACGCTGGTCGGCAGCATCGGCCTGGTCGCGGCGGTGCCGGTGACCACGGCGCTGGCCGCGCTCGTGGCGGTGCGCCAGGAGGTCACCCCCGTCGCGGCCCCGGATCCCGAGCCGGAACCCGAACCCGAGCCGGAACCCAAGACCGTGAAGCGCGCGAAGCCCGCGGTGGAGCCAGCTGCGAAACCCGCTGCGAAACCCGCGCGCACCCGGATCGAGGGCGACCTCTACGGCTACGACCCCGACAAGGGGCCGTGGGTGCGCCCTAGTGAGCGAGCAGCACGAAGAGCAGCGCCAGCGCGCCCGGCACCACCTGCACGAAGAAGATCTTCCGGCTCGCCGTGAACGTGCCGTAGATGCCCGCGACGATCACGAACACGGTGAACAGCACGGACGCCCCGAAGTCCTGCCGGATGAGCGCGTAGACCAGGCCGGCGGCCAGGAACCCGTTGTAGAGGCCCTGGTTCGCCGCGAGCGCCTTCGACTGCTCGGCGAACTCCGCCGTGATGCCGAACGCCTTCTGCCCGCGCGGAGTCGTCCAGAGGAACATCTCCAAGACCACGATGTAGATGTGGATGAGCGCCACCAGGGCGATCAAGATGTTCGCGATGACCTGCACTTACGTCCTCCTCTTCACGGCGCGCACCCCGAGAAGGAGATGAGCAGTGAGAGGATAGAGCAGTGGGAAGACAGCGGCCCGAGGCAGAGGCGATCACCGAGTCGATCGACTCCGGCGTCGCCGAACTGGTCCCCGAGGTGGGCTCGCGGAGCTCGTGGACGTTGCGGGTCAACGGAACCCCGCAGTCGCATGTGGACCTCGACGACCCGACCTACCTGGAGTTCGAGTACGTCCGGCGCCTCGGCCACGTGGTCGACCTCGTCGCACCGGCCCGCGTCCTGCACCTCGGCGGCGGCGCGCTGACGCTGGCCCGCTACGTGGCGGCGACCGTGCCGCGCTCGACGCAGCAGGTGGCGGAGATCGACGCGGGCCTGATCGCGTTCATCCGCCGCGAGCTGCCACCGCCACCACGCGTGAAGATCACCACCGGCGACGCCCGCGCGGTGCTGGCCCGCACCCGCCCCGGCTCGTTCGACCTGATCGTCTCGGACTGCTTCGCGGGAGCACGCACACCGGCGCACCTGACGTCGGTGGAGTACGTGCGGCAGGCGTCGGACGCGTTGGCCGGCGACGGCGTCTACGCGGCGAACATCGGTGACGGCAACGGCCTGCAGTTCGCACGTTCGCAATGCGCGACCGTGCGCGCGGTGTTCGAGCATGTGTGCGTGCTCGCCGAACCGGGCGTGTTCCGCGGGCGGCGGTTCGGAAATCTGGTCATCTTCGCTTCGCACACGGGGCTGCCGATGCAGCAGCTGACCCGTGCGACGGCGAGCGACCCGTTCCAGGGCCGGGTGGAGCACGGGACGGGGCTGACGAAGTTCATCGGCGGCGCGCCCGTGACGACGGACGAGACGGCGACGCTGTCGCCGGCGCCGCCATCGGGGCTCTGGGGCACGTAGTCCGTTCCCCTTGTTGCCCATCGACGTCTGCAAGTACTACCAACTCTTGATCCGATCGACCTCAACTACACCCAACCCGTTCGGCGTCCGGCGAATCAACGCTCGGGCGCCTCGGAGCAGTTGGGTGCAGAAAAGTGCGTGTTGATGTTGAGTTGGTGGTACTTGCAGACGTCAGGAGCAGCGGCGGGGTGGGAGGAGCTAGTCCAGCGACGTCACGAACTTCGACACGGCGTCAGGATGCAGCTTCTGCGCCATCCGCCCCGCCGGTGCCAGCGACCCCAGCCGGTACAGCGGCCGCTCGGCCGGCGCCACCCCGCGGGCCTCCGCCCGCAGCTGGGCGACGAGGAGCTCCGAGAACACCAGCCCTGGCGTGTCACCGCGGCCCGCCAGCGTGTCGGCGAGGCGGCGCAGCTGGTAGATGCCCAGCTCGCGGCCGCCCACACCGGAGTACATCGACAGGGCGACGTTGATCGCCTTCTTGTTGCCGCGCACGAACAGGCCGACGGTCCTGGCACCGCGCAGGTCGGTGACCAGCAGGTCGAGGCCGTCCGCGGTGAACAGGTCGACGGTGCGGGTGCCGAACGCGCGCACGTTCACCGCACTGCCCTCCAGCCACACCGTGCGGCGGGCCTCGGACATGGCCAGCAGGACGACGGGCAGCGACACGATCAGGAACGTGATCACGCCGGCCCAGCGGCCGCCGATGAAGCCGACGATGGCGCCGAACGCCAGCGCCACCATGAAACCGCCGATCGCGACCATGCGGGCGCGCTTGCGGACGGTCACCTTGTCCAGCAGGTCCAGGGAGAGCTTGTCGTCGGAGCTCACAGGGCTGTCCGCACCGCCTCGACCACGTCGCTCAGCGCCACGGACACCTGCTCGCCCGTCGCCAACGTCTTCACGCCGATGATGCCCGCCTCCAGGTCGCGCTCGCCCAGCACCAACGCCAACCGCGCACCCGACCTGTCCGCGGCCTTGAAACCGGCCTTCATCGACTTGCCGCCGTAGACGAGGTCGACCCGCACCCCCGCGGCACGCAGCTCGCCCGCGATCGCGACCAGGCGGGCCCGCGCCGGCTCACCGAGCGGCACGCCGATCACGTCGACCCGGCTGAACTCCGGCAGCACGCCCTCGGCGGTGGCCGCCAGCAGCGCGCGGTCCACGCCCAGGCCGAAGCCGACGCCGGAGAGCTCCTGGCCGCCGAGCTGCGCCATCAGGCCGTCGTAACGACCGCCGCCGCCGATGCCCGACTGCGCGCCCAGGCCGTCGTGCACGAACTCGAACGTCGTCTTCGTGTAGTAGTCGAGGCCGCGGACCATGCGCGGGTTCTCGACGAACTTCACGCCCAGCTCGGTCAGGTAGCCCTTCACGAGCTCGTAGTGCTCGCGGCACGCGTCGCACAGGTGGTCCACCATCAGCGGCGCCTCGGCGACCAGAGCGCGCACCTCGGGCCGTTTGTCGTCGAGCACGCGCAACGGGTTCAGCTGGGCGCGCTGCTGGGTCGCCTCGTCCAGCGGCAACCGCGACAGGAACGCCTGCAGCTTCTCGCGGTATGCCGGACGGCAGTTCGCATCGCCCAGCGAGGTGATCTCCAGGCGGTAGCCGGTCAGGCCGAGCGCGCGGAAACCCGCGTCACCGACGGCGATCACCTCGGCGTCGAGCGCGGGGTCGTCCACGCCGATCGCCTCGATGCCGACCTGGTGGAACTGCCGGTACCGGCCGGCCTGCGGGGCCTCCGCGCGGAAGAACTGGCCCGCGTAGTAGAGCTTCACCGGCAGCTGGCCGCGGTCGAGGCTGTGCTCGATCACGGCCCGCATCACGCCCGCGGTGCCCTCGGGGCGCAGCGTGATGGAGCGGTCGCCGCGGTCGGCGAAGGTGTACATCTCCTTCGACACCACGTCGGTCGACTCGCCGACGCCACGCGCGAACAGCGCGGTGTCCTCGAAGACGGGCAGCTCGATGTAGCCGTAGCCCGCGAGCTCGGCGGCACGGGTCAGCGTCGACCGGACGTGCGCGAACGCGGCGGAGGTCGGCGGGATGTAGTCGGGAACGCCTTTGGGAGCGGAAAACACGGTTCTCTACAGTCCTCGGTGCGGGGCGGCTGGAGCGTCTCGCAACTGAACCAGATACGGGTTCGTCACGCGCTCGCGGCCAATGGTCGTCGTCGGTCCGTGGCCGGGCAGCACCACCGTGTCGTCGGGCAAGGTCAAGACCTTGTCCTGCAGGGACGACAGCATGCGCGAGTGGTCGCCACCCGGCAGGTCGGTGCGTCCGATGGAACCGGCGAAGAGCGTGTCCCCCGAGATCACGAGGCGACCGCCTTCCTGCACGCCGGAGCGGAACATCACCGACCCGCCGGTATGGCCCGGTGTGTGGTCGACGGTGATCTTCAGCCTGGCGAGGTCGAGCTCGGCGCCGTCGGTCAGCTCGCGGACCTCCGACGGCTCGCGCATCTCCAGGTTGCCGCCGAAGAAGACGCGCGACTCCTTCGAGACGCCCTTCAACGGGTCGGAGAGCATGGCGACGTCGTCGGGGTGGATCCAGGCGGGGATGTCGTTGCCGTCGCAGACGGGCGTGACGGAGAACGTGTGGTCGAAGTGACCGTGCGTGAGCAGGACGGCGACCGGGGCGAGCCGGTGCTTGCGCAGTGCCTGCTCGATCGGCTCGACCGCGTCCTGACCAGGGTCGATGATCACGCAAGGCTCACCCTCGCCGGTCGCCAGGACGTAGCAGTTCGCCTGGAGCGCACCGGTCGGGAACCCGATCACGAGCACGGTGAAAACCTCCCTAGTCACCCCAAGCGTAACCACTACACAAAGGTCATATGCCCAGGCCCTAGACTGCCGAGCCGACCGCCCTATTCGCATGAGTCCCTGGGGAGGGAGCACGTGCCCACCAACGAGCAGCGACGCGCGGCAGCCAAGCGCAAGCTTGAGCGTCAGATGGTCTACCGCCAGGAGCGGGCCAAGAAGCGTCGCATCATCGCCGTCGTCTCGACGGTAGTCGTTGTTGCGCTCGTCGGAGGCGGCGTGTGGTTCCTCTCCACGCACGACTTCGGCAACGGTGACGCCGCCGCGTCGGAGACCCCGACCGACACGCCCCCGGTCGAGATCCCGACCGAGATCAAGGCGATGCCCAAGCGGGCGCAGGCGCTCCCCGAGAAGGTCTCCTGCGAGTACCGCAAGGACGACACCACCCCCGCCGCCAAGCAGGTGAACGCGCCGAACGCGGCCGACGTCCCCGCCACGGGCACGGTGGCGGTCACGTTGAAGACGAACCAGGGCGACCTGCCGATCACGCTCGACCGCGCGCTGGCGCCGTGTGCCGCCAACAGCTTCGAGAGCCTCGTGCAGCAGGGCTACTACAACGGCACGCCGTGCCACCGCCTGTCCACCAAGGGCCTGCAGATGCTGCAGTGCGGTGACCCCAGCGGCACCGGCTCCGGCCACCCCGGCTACAAGTTCGACAACGAGGTGTGGCCGGAGCTGTCCTACGGCCGCGGCTACCTCGCGATGGCGAACGCCGGTCCGGACAAGGGCGACCCGGCCAAGGGCACGAACGGCAGCCAGTTCTTCATCGTCTACGGCTCGGCCGAGCTCTCCCCCGACTACACGGTCTTCGGCAGCATCGGCGAGCCCGGCCTGAAGATCGTCGACGACATCGCGCGCGCCGGTGACGACGGCTCGATGGACCCGTCGCCCGGTGGTGGCAAGCCGAAGAAGGAAGTCAAGATCGAGACCGCCACGGTCGCCAAGTAAGACCGCGTGCAACTGCGGTCCGCGACCGCGCGCACGACTGGAGCAAAACGCAGGAGCCCCCGGCCGGATGTGGCCGGGGGCTCCTGCGTCTTCCCCACGCCCGTGACGATGTCAAAGCCCGCTGTCGTTTCGCTGACGCCGACGGCGGCGCCGATGACATCGAGCGGCTCAGTTGCACATCTCTGTTGCAGAGCTGAGCGATGTTCTCCAGGTTGAGGGGCAACAGGGGGGACCTGGGGGATCGCGGAACACCGTCCATTGGGGGAACGGTGTTGTCAGCCGTGCCCTCGCGCGTCGCCTCCTCGATGCGCAAAGGGAGATGAACGAATGACCAAGACGATCAGCCGTCTCGGCGACCGCCTGCTGGGAACGTTCCTCAAGAAGGAAGAGGCCGGTGCCTGCACCGTGTGCCCCGGCCCGTGCGCCAACCGTGCCGTGGGCGTGCGCTGCAGCGGCGGCCGCATCATCGAGCTGTGGTGCACGCACCTCTACACCTGCGACTGCGGTTGTCAGCCGAACTGGAACAACTGCTGGGAAGTCGTGACCAGCCGCAGCTGCTGAGCTCCTGAGCCGGAAACCGGGGCCGTCCTCGTGGCGGCCCCGGCCTGACAAGCGGGGGGACTCTCGTGCTGTACCTGGAAATCTGCTGCCGCATCGTGGTCGGGATGGTGTTCCTGCTCGCCGTCGTGGGCAAGCTGCGCGGCCGCGCGGAGCTGACCGCCTTCACCGAGTCGCTGGGCAGCTTCGGTCTCCGTTCCGCGGCCGTGCGCTCCGCGCTGGCCGCCGCCGTGATCACCGTCGAGGCCGTCGCGGTGGTGCTGCTGGCCGTGGCGCCCGCGCCGGGGCTGGGCCTCGCCGTGCTGGTGCTCGTGGCGTTCACCGGAGCCGTCGTGGCCGCGAAGGCGACCGGGCGCGAGGTGCGCTGCCGCTGCTTCGGCGCCGACGGCTGATGGGGCGCACGCACCTGGTCCGCAACGGCGTGCTGATCGTGGTCGCGCTGACCGGGCTCGTCGCCGTCACGCCCGCGACCACGCCGCACCCCGGCCTCCTCGCCACGACCACGAGCGCCGCGGTGCTCGGCGCGGTCGCCCTGGCCCACTGGGACGACCTGCGGTTCGTCTTCGGCGCCCGGCCCGCCCACAACCACCACCACTGACTCCGGGGGACGACATGCTCGCTGTACTTACGGCCGCCGTGGCGGTCTGCGTCACGCTCACCGTGCTCAACCTCGTGCTGCTGTTCGCGGTCATCCGCAAGCTGCGCGACCAGCCGCGGCATCCGGAGCTCAAGCCGCAGACACTGGCCCCCGGCACCGCGGTGCGCCAGTTCGAGGCGACGACCACGACCGGTGCGACGATCACCGAGGAGAGCCTGACCTCGACGGTGGTCGCGTTCGTATCCCCGTCGTGCGCGCCGTGCCGCGACCTGGTCGCCTCGATCCCGGACCTGGTACCGCGACTGGGCGAGCCGCTGCTGCTCGTCGTGGTCGAGGAGCTCGACGACGACACCAGGGACGCCGTGGCGGGCCTGGACGGGGTCACCGTCGTCGCCGGAATCGAGAGCACCGCGCTGACCACCGCGTTCGGTGTGGCGAGCTACCCGACCGTGGCACGCGTGGCCGGCCGTCTCGTCGTCAGCAGCGGCGGGAAGCTCACCGACGTCCTCGACCGGGTGGCGAGCTGATGGGCCGCGCCGCACTCGCCGGGCTGCGGCTCACCTGGCAGGCGGGCCGCGCGGGCACGATGACGCTGCTCGTCATCGCCGCACTCGGCGGCGCGGCGGTGCCCGTGGCGGCCTGGCTGGGCAAGCTGCTGATCGACGAGATCGCCCGCGGCCGGGCCGCCGACGAACGGCTGGCGCTTGCGCTGGCACTGGGCACCGCGCTCGTCGGCAGCTGCGCGGCCGTGCTCACCTACGCCGGCACGTACGTCGGCGCCCGCGTGCAGCGCGCGGTGAACCTGCACGTCGAGGACGAGCTGAACCGCTCGGTGAACGACCTGGTCGGTCTGCGCAACTTCGAGAACCCGGTGTTCCACGACCGGCTGCGGCTGGCCGCCCAGGGTGCGCAGAGCGCGCCGTCCGTGCTCACCGAGTTCAGCATCGAGCTGGTGCGCAAAACGCTCACGATCGCGGGCTTCGTCGGCGCCCTGCTCGCCGTGTGGCCGTTCATGGGCGTCCTGCTGGTGATCGCCGCCGTGCCCGCGTTCTTCGCGCAGCTGGCGATCTCCCGGCGGCACGCGGCGACGGTCGAGACGATGATGAACACCGTCCGCCGGCAGTCCTACTACCGCTCGCTGATCACCGAGAGCCAGGCGGCCAAGGAGATCCGGCTGTTCGGGCTCGGCGACCTGCTCCGCGCGCGTTCCCACGAGGCGCTCGCGTCCTCGTCCGGTGCCGAGCTGGCCGTGCGGCGCAGGAACCTGGTGGTGGAGTCGGGATTCAGCCTCCTCAACGCGGTGGTCGCGGCGATCGGCACCGCGGTCGTCGTCGTGGGTGCGGTGCGCGGCACGGTGTCGATCGGTGACGTGTCGCTGTTCATCGCGGCCGTGGCGTCGCTGCAGGGCGCGTTCACGTCGTTGATCATGCAGTTCGGTCAGGTGACCGAGTCGCTGAAGCTGTTCCGGCACTTCGTCGACCTGGCCGGCAGCGCGCCCGACCTGGTCGACGGCACCACCGAGGCGCCGGAGTTGCGCGAGGGCATCGAGCTGCGCGACGTGTGGTTCCGCTACGACGACGAGTCGCCGTGGGTGTTGCAGGGCGTCACGTGCACGATCCCGGCCGGCGCGTCGGTGGGGCTGGTCGGCGCGAACGGCGCGGGCAAGAGCACGCTCGTGAAGCTGCTGTGCCGGATGTACGACCCGGTGCGCGGCTCGATCCACTGGGACGGCACCGACCTGCGCGAGCTGAGCGCGGCGACGTTGCGCCGGCGGACAGCCGCGGTCTTCCAGGACTTCATGCAGTACGACCTCACGGCCGCCGAGAACATCGGGGTCGGTGACCTCTCCGGCCTGGACGACCGGCGCAGGATCGAGCAGGCCGCCGCGGTGGTGGAGATCGACGAGAAGATCCGCTCGCTGCCGCAGGGCTACCGGACGCTGCTCAGCCAGTCCTTCGTCGACTTCGCGGCCGGCGCGGGCTTCGCCGGGGTGAACTTCTCCGGCGGGCAGTGGCAGCGGCTCGCGATCGCCCGCTCGCTGATGCGCCGCGACGCCGACTTCATGATCATGGACGAGCCCAGCTCCGGCCTGGACGCCGACGCCGAGCACCAGCTCGGCGTGACGCTGCGGACGTTGCGCGCCGGGCGGACGAGCCTGCTGATCTCGCACCGGCTCAACACGCTGCGCGACGCGGACCGGATCGTCGTGCTGGCCGGTGGCGTGGTCGCGGAGCAGGGCTCGCACGACGAGCTGATGACCGCGGCCGGTGAGTACGCGCGGCTGTTCCGCCTGCAGGCGAGCAGCTACCAGGACGAACGGGTGGCGCTGCCGTGAAGTGGTTGCTGCTGCCGGTCGTGATCGTCGCGGGCCTGTGGTGGCTGCGCGGCAGGTACCTGCTGGTGACCGTGCGCGGCGACAGCATGATGCCCGCGTTGCGGCCGGACGCGCGGGTTCTGGCTCGGCTGGGCGGCCGGTACCGCACGGGGTCGGTCGTGGTGTTCCGGCGCGAGACCGAGTTCGTCGACCTGATGGTCAAACGGGTGGCGGCACGCGCGGGCGAGCCGGTGCCGGCCGACTGCCTGGCCGCGGTGGGTGCCACGGGCGACACCGTGGTCCCGCCCGGCCACCTGCTGGTGCGCGGCGACAACCCCGGCAGCAGCGACTCCCGCACGTTCGGCTACGTGCGGGAGTCGGCTGTGGTCGGAACGGTCAGGACGCGGACGTGACGCGGTAGACGTCGTAGACGCCTTCCACGCTGCGCACGGCCTTGAGGACGTGCCCGAGGTGCTTCGGGTCGCCCATCTCGAACGAGAACCGGCTGACCGCCACCCGGTCGCGCGACGTGGTGACCGACGCCGACAGGATGTTCACCCGCTCGTCCGCCAGCACCTTCGTGACGTCGGACAGCAACCGGTGCCGGTCGAGCGCCTCGACCTGGATGGCCACCAGGAACACGCTGGAGGCCGACGGGGCCCACTCGACGTCGAGCAGGCGTTCCGGCGACTTCAGCAGCTCGTCGGCGTTCGTGCAGTCGGTGCGGTGCACGGACACACCTCCGCCGCGGGTGACGAAGCCGAGGATGTCGTCGCCGGGCACCGGGGTGCAGCAGCGGGCGAGCTTCACCCACACGTCGCCCGCGTCCTTGACGATCACGCCGGCGTCGCCGGTGGGACGGCGGCGGGTGACCGTGGACGGGGTGGCGCGGTCGGCGAGCTCCTCCTCGGCGTGCTCGACGCCGCCGAGCTGGGCCACGAGCCGTTGCACGACGTGCCGGGCGGAGGTGTGCCCCTCGCCCACCGCGGCGTACAGCGCGCTCATGTCCGGGTAGTGCAGCTCCTTCGCGAGGGCCTGCATGGAGTCGACACTCACCAGGCGCTGGATCGGCAGGCCGACGCGGCGCACCTCCTTGGTGATCGCCTCCTTGCCCTGCTCGATCGCCTCTTCCTTGCGCTCCTTGGCGAACCACTGCTTGATCTTCGCCTTGGCGCGCGGCGAGGCGACGAAGCTCAGCCAGTCCCTGCTGGGACCGGCGCCTTCCGCCTTCGAGGTGAAGATCTCGACGACCTCGCCGTTCTCGAGCTTGCGCTCCAGAGCGACCAGGCGGCCGTTCACGCGGGCACCGATGCAGCGGTGGCCCACCTCGGTGTGGACGGCGTAGGCGAAGTCGACCGGGCAGGACCCCGTCGGCAGCGTCTGCACGTCCCCCTTGGGCGTGAACACGAAGATCTCGCGCGCGGCGAGGTCCCAGCGCAGCCCTTCGAGGAACTCACCGGGGTCCGCGGCCTCCCGCTGCCAGTCGAGGAGCTGGCGCATCCACGCCATCTCGTCGATCTCGACGGACTTGCCGTTGTGCGTGCCCTTGGTCTCCTTGTACCGCCAGTGCGCCGCGATGCCGTACTCGGCCCGTTGGTGCATCTCGTGCGTGCGGATCTGCACCTCGAGAGGCTTGCCGTCAGGACCGATGACGGTTGTGTGCAGCGACTGGTAGACGCCGAACCGCGGCTGCGCGATGTAGTCCTTGAACCGCCCCGGCATGGGCTGCCACGCGGCGTGCACGACACCCATGGCGGCGTAGCAGTCGCGCACCTCGTCGACGAGGATCCGCACGCCCACCAGGTCGTGGATGTCGTCGAACTCGCGGCCGCGGACGATCATCTTCTGGTTGATCGAGTAGTAGTGCTTGGGCCGGCCCTCGACCTTCGCCACGATCCGGGCCGTGTCGAGCTGCCCGTTCAGCTCCTCGACGACGGTCCGCAGGTACGTGTCGCGACTCGGCGCGCGCTTGGCGACCAGCCGCACGATCTCGTCGTACTTCTTGGGCTGCAGGATCGCGAACGCGAGGTCCTCCAGCTCCCACTTCACGGTCGCCATGCCCAGCCGGTGGGCGAGCGGCGCGAGGACCTCGAGCGTCTCGCGAGCCTTGCGGGCCTGCTTCTCCGGCGGCAGGAACCGCATGGTGCGCATGTTGTGCAGCCGGTCGGCGAGCTTGATGACCAGGACCCGCGGGTCCTTCGCCATCGCGATCACCATCTTGCGGATCGTCTCCGCCTCGGCCGCTGCCCCCAGCTTGACCTTGTCGAGCTTCGTGACGCCGTCGACCAGCCTGGCGACTTCTTCGCCGAAGTCGTCCTTGAGCTGGTTGAGCGAGTAGTCGGTGTCCTCCACGGTGTCGTGCAGCAGCGCGGCCACCAGCGTCGTGGTGTCCATGCCCAGCTCGGCGAGGATCGTCGCCACGGCGAGCGGGTGGGTGATGTACGGGTCGCCGGACTTGCGGCGCTGCGGGCGGTGCTTCTCCTCGGCAACGTCATATGCGTGCTGCAGAAGCGCCAGATCGGCCTTGGGATGGAGGTCGTAGTGCGCGGCGGCGAGAGGTTCGAGGACCTGCTTCACCGGGGCCGCACGTTGGGCGGTGATGCGCCGCGCGAGGCGGGCGCGCACACGCCGGGTAGCCGACGGTTGAACAGCCGTCGCAGCGGGTTCGGTGTCTTGACTCAACCCCACGCTCCTCGGGTCTCGCGAGTACCGAGGATAACGCGTTCACGCTGACGAAACTTCCGGACGCGCGCCGAGCGGTGCAGCTCACACGGTGAACGCCTCGCGAACTTCCGTTGGGCCGATCAGGCGACGTGGGTCACGAACGCGCGCCAGGCGTGGATCGTGAACACGAGGCGGTCACCGTTCGCGTTCGAGGTCAGACGTGGCTGAGGTAGCGGCCGAGCAGGGTGCGAGAGCCGTCCTCGTCCTCGTCGAGGGCGCGCTCGGCCAGCCACGTGAAGAACGCGGCGCTGTCGGCGACACCTTGCTCGCGTCCCAGCCGAGCCGGTCCGCGAACGCCGCGCCGGTCTGCCCGGACTGCTCGCGCAACGAACGCAGCTCGTCACCCAGGTCCCTGCTGTACGCGGTGGAGGTAAGCGCAGTCATACCAACGCAAGTTACGGATTGCAGATCCTCCACGAACTTGCTCATCAGGGTGAAAATGGTCCCGTGAGGACACTCCTGTGGTGCGGCGCCATGAACGTCGTCTGGTTGCTCGGCATGGCGTACGGCGCCCTGCAGGAGGTCGGCCACTTCGACCTGCGCGCCATGCTCGGCACCGCGACGGCGTGGGTGCTGGCGACGACCGCGAGCTGGATGCTGTTGCGGCGGAGCAACCGCAGGCACGCGGTGTGGGAGTACGCGGTGGTGACGGCGCCGGCGGCACTCGTCGCGCTGGTCCTGGTGACGACCGGCGCGTGGTTCATCTCGCCGCCGGGACCGGTTCGGCCGCTGGCCTGGTCGTGAGACGACGAAGACCCGGCAACACGCGTTGCCGGGTCTTCGCGGAAGGTCTCAGACGGCGAGCAGGGCGCTGACCTCGCGGCCGGCCAGCCTGGAGCGGCCACCGAGGGCCGGGATCTCCAGGACCACCGACACACCCGTCACGATGCCGCCCGCGCGCTCCACGAGCGTGCAGGCGGCCTCCGCGGTGCCTCCGGTGGCGAGGACGTCGTCCACCACGACCACGCGCTGGCCGGGCTGGATGGCGTCCGCGGGCAGTTCCAGCGACGCTTCCCCGTACTCCAGCGCGTACGACACGCGGTCGGCCACCACGGGGAGCTTGCCCGGCTTGCGCAGCGGCACGACGCCGTAGCGCCAGCCGTACCCGAGCGCGGCACCCAGGAGGAAGCCGCGCGACTCGATGGCGGCGATCACCTGGGTGCTGTCGTCGATCTTGTCCTGCAGGGCGTCGACCACGGCGCGCAGGGCGTCCGGGTCGGCGAGGACCGGCGTGAGGTCCCGGAAGACGACCCCCGGCTTGGGGAAGTCGGGGACCTCACGCAGCAGTCCCAGTGCACGATCTAGCTTCAACGCTGGCGCTTTCCGGTCGGGCGGCCGCGACGGGCGTCGGCGGTCTTGGCGGTGCGGTGGGGAACCGACGCGGCGGCGGCCATCGCCTCCTCCTTGCGCAGGTCGGCGGCGAGGGCGTCCTCGTCGACCGACTCGATGCCCTCGGCGTCGGCGGCGACACCGGCGGACGCGGCCTTGGCGCGACGGGCGGTCACGCGCTTGGCCTGCGCGATGTACTTCGGGTCGCGCATCTTCAGGTCCACCAGCACCGGGGTGGCGATGAAGATCGACGACAGGGCGCCGATGAACATGCCGACGAGCTGCACCAGCGCGAGGTCCTGCAGCGTGCCGACGCCCAGGATGCCGACGCCGACGACCAGCAGGCCCAGGACCGGCAGCAGCGCGATCAGCGAGGTGTTGATCGAACGCATCAGGGTCTGGTTGAGCGCGAGGTTCGCCGCCTCCGAGTAGGTGCGGCGGGTCAGGCCCAGCAGGCCTCGGGTGTTCTCCCTGACCTTGTCGAACACGACGACCGTGTCGTACAGGGAGAAGCCGAGGATGGTGAGCAGACCGATGACCGTCGCCGGCGTCACCTCGAAGCCCACGAGCGAGTACACGCCCGCGGTGATGACGACGTCGTGGAACACCGCGACGAGCGCGGCGACCGCCATCCGCCATTCGAAGTAGAACGCCAGGAACAGCGTCACCACCACGAAGAACCAGAACAGCGCCCACAGCGCCTTGCCGCGGATCTCACCGCCCCAGGACGCGGAGACGGCGCTGTCGGAGATCGCCGACTGGCCGCCGCGCGGGTTGGCGTCGGTGTTCAGGGCCGTCTTGAGGGCCGAGACCTCGTTGATGTTCAGCGCGGGCGACTTGATCTGGATCGTCGCGCTGTCACCGGAGCCGACGGCCTGCACGGCGTTGGGCTTCTTGCCGGGCAGTGCCTTGGCGAACACGTCCTCGACGGTGGTCGTCGAGATCACCTGGCCGGACTGCGACACGGACGGCAGCGAGATCTTGGTGCCGCCCAGGAAGTCGATGCCCAGGTTGAAGCCGTTGAACACCATCGAGCCGATGCAGACGAGCAGGATGATGGCCGACGTGATGTACCAGCGGACGCGCTTGCCGACGATGTCGAAAGCGCCGTTGCCGACGTAGAGGCGCGTGAACACGTTGCCCATGTCAGGCCTCCTTCACGGCGGTCTTGCCGGACGAGGCGCGGTGCGACGCGCCCTCGCGGGCGGCACCGCCCAGACCGGACAGGTTGGGGTTGGACAGGAACTTGGACTTCGAGGCCATCGCGACCAGCGGGTGCGTCACCAGGAACACGACCACGAGGTCGAGGACCGTGGACATGCCCAGGGTGAACGCGAAGCCCTTCACCTGGCCGACGGCGATCACGTACAGCACGGCGGCGGCGATGAAGCTGACCGCGTCGGCCGAGAGGATCGTGCGGCGCGAACGGACCCAGGCGCGCGGGACGGCCGAGCGGAACGAACGGCCTTCACGCACCTCGTCCTTCAGACGTTCGAAGAAGACGATGAACGAGTCCGCGGTGATACCGATCGCGACGATGAACCCGGCGATGCCCGCGAGGTCGAGGGTGAACCCGATCCAGCGGCCCAGCAGCACCAGCACGCCGTAGACGATCACGCCGGACAGCGCCAGCGACAGGATCGTCAGGATGCCCAGGAGGCGGTAGTAGAACATGCAGTAGACGAAGACCAGCGCGAGACCGATGCCGCCGGCGATGAGACCCGCCTTGAGCGACTGCAGCCCGAGCGTCGGGGAGATCGTCTGCGCCTCGGAGGCGTCGAAGGACAGCGGCAGCGCGCCGTACTTCAGGGTGTCGGCGAGCGACTGCGCCTGCTTCAGCGTGAACTTGCCGCTGATCTCGGTCGAACCGCCGGAGATCGCCGACTGGATGGTCGGCGCGGACATGACCTGGCCGTCGAGGACGACGGCGACGGCCTGCTGCACGTTCGCGGCGGTGAACTTCGACCACTTCTCGCCGCCCTCGCTCTTGAAGTCGAGGTTGACGACGTAGCCGGTGCCGTTCGGGTTCGCGTTCGCGGCGGCGTTGCTGATGTCCTCACCGGACAGGCGCGAGTACGTGGTGAAGTCGTCCGGCTTGACCGCGGTGTCGGCGGCGGCCGGGTGCACCGGGGCGAGGATGTACTTGAACTCGCCGGTCTCGTCACAGGTGACGAGCGGCTTGTCCAGGTCGTCGTTGCCGCGCAGCGGGTCCGGCTTCGAGCAGTCGAGCAGGAGGGCGGCCTGCTGCAGCGTCTGCTGGTCGCCGCTCTGGCGCAGCGCCTTCGCGTCCTGGATCTCCTTGGCGATCTTCGGATCGACGTTGGACGGAGCCGGCGGCGCGGACGGCTGGGTGCTCGGCGCCGACGGCGCGGTGCTGCCCGACGGCGGCGTGCTGGACGGCTGCGGCCAGGTTCGGCGGCGGCCCTGCGGCGCGTTGACGAGGGCTGGCCGCGGTCGCTCGGAGCGGGCGTGCTGGCCGCGCTTGCTCGACGACGGTGCCGACGAGGTCTCGGACGGCACCGAGGTGGCCGCCGGGATCGGCTGGCCGACGACCTTGCGGAACGCGAGGCGGGCGGTCTGGCCCAGGCCCTTCGCGCCCTCGCTGTCCGCGCCGGGCACGGTGATCGTCAGGTTGTTGCCGTCGCGGACGACCTCGGCGCCGGAGACGCCGAGCACGTTGACGCGGACCTCGATGAGGTCACGCGCACGGTTCAGCGCTTCCTCACTCGGCTGCGCGCCGTCTTCCTGACGCGCGGTCAGCGTGACGATCGTGCCGCCCTGCAGGTCGATGCCGAGCTTCGGTTTGGCGGAGCCGTTGCCCGTGAAGAACACCAGGGCGTAAAGCGCGACGACGACGATGGCGAAACTCGCCAGATACTTCGCGGGGCGAATTTGCCCGGCCGGAGGTGCCACGGTCCGTCCGTCTCCTCAGTTGACATGTCTCAGCGGAGGCGCAGATTACCCTGCGGGTTGTGAGCTGAGCGTCACTCCCCGGCACCGGTTTGCGCCGTTCACACTTGCCAGCACCGTCACCAGTGCTTCGTTGACGCCGCTGCGCGGAGACTGACACAATCCCCGACCGGGGGGCAAGCTGGGGGTTATTTTTGCTGGGCGCCTGCGCCTGGTTCGTCCTGGGGGACACGCGTTTAGTTCTGCGCGCTCTTCTGTGCTGCCTGCTCCCCATGTCATTGCTGACGGCACATATGGAGTGGAACATCATGACTCGCAAGCTCGCGGCCAAGGCCGTCGTCGCGCTGGGGCTCAGCCTCGGCGTGCTCACGGCCACCAGCGGCACCGCTCTGGCGTACAACTTCCCGTTCCCGGGATGCGGCGCCTCCGAGTACTACGACGTGCGGTCGCAGACCAAGGCGACCTTCTCCCACATCGACGGGAGCACCTACTGGTACAAGATCACCTGGGGCGGCAAGCCGATCAACTCGAACCCGAACCACCCGGACAACTGGTCCGGCTGCACCCGGTGACGAGCAGCTGGTGAAGCACAGCTGATGAAGCACGGCTGACTGCCACGCCCGTGCCCGGTCCTCACGACCGGGCACGGGCGTTTTTCACGTTCTCCCGCGCCGGACTACTTCTTGGCGTTGGTGTCCAGCGGCTCGGCGACCTGCGCGGTGGCCGGCTCGACCTCGTGCACGTCGTCGTCCGCCTTCTCGACCACGGTCTCCTCGACGTCGGCGACCTTCTCGCGGATCGCGGCGCGCAGCCACCGCGTGACGACACCCTCGGAGATCTCGATGTCGATGGTGGTGTCGTGGCTGGCGTCGGCGACCGTGCCGTACAGACCCGACGTCGTCATCACCTTGTCGCCAGGTGCCAGCTCGTTCTGCAGCTTCTGCTGCTCGGCCATCGCGCGCTTCTGCTTGCGCGCGCTGAGGAACAGCGGCACGGCCAGCAGCACCAGCAGCAACGGGAACATCAAAGACGAAAGGTTGCCCATCATTCTCCGATCAGGTGGACATGCCTTCGCGCACGTCCGATATGTCCAGGTGCTTTCACCGATTGTGCCAGGTCACCACAGTTGATCTCCGGCGGGCGGCTCCAGCCCCAGGTGGTGCCACGCGGCGGGCGTCGCCACTCGTCCGCGCGGTGTCCGGGCCAGCATGCCAGCCCGCACCAAATACGGTTCGCACACCTCTTCCACCGTGGTCGGCTCCTCACCGACCGCGACCGCGAGCGTGGACACCCCGACCGGTCCCCCGTGGAAGCTCCTGACCAGCGCGTTGAGCACCGCGCGGTCGAGCCGGTCGAGCCCGAGGTGGTCGACGTCGTAGACCTCCAGCGCCTGCTTGGCGACCTCTTCCGTGACCCGGCCGTCGGCCCTGACCTCGGCGAAGTCGCGCACGCGGCGCAGCAGCCTGTTCGCGATGCGGGGCGTGCCCCGGGACCGCCCGGCGATCTCGATGGCGCCGTCGTCGTGCAGGTCGACCCCGAGGATCTTCGCGCTGCGCTTGACGATCCGGTCGAGGTCCTCGGCGCTGTAGAACTCCATGTGCGCGGTGAACCCGAACCGGTCGCGCAGCGGCCCGGTCAGCGCACCCGACCTGGTCGTGGCCCCGACCAGCGTGAACGGCGCGATGTCGAGCGGGATGCTGGTCGCGCCCGGTCCCTTGCCGACGACCACGTCGACCCGGAAGTCCTCCATCGCGAGGTACAGCATCTCCTCGGCGGGCCGGGCCATCCGGTGGATCTCGTCGATGAACAGCACGTCCCCCTCGACGAGGTTGGACAGCATCGCCGCGAGGTCACCGGCCCGTTCGAGCGCGGGCCCGCTGGTGATGCGGATCTGGCTGTTGAGCTCCTTGGCGATGATCATGGCGAGGGACGTCTTGCCCAGCCCCGGCGGCCCGCTGAGCAGCACGTGGTCCGGCGCGTTCCCGCGGCGCATGGCACCGTGCAGCACCAGCTCCAGCTGCTCGCGCACCCGGTGCTGCCCGACGAACTCGCTGAGGTCGCTCGGCCGCAGACTGGTCTCGAGATCCCGCTCGGCAGGCGCGGCGTAGGGGCTGAGCTCGTCCTCGGTCACTTGCGCCCCAGCGTGGACAGCGCCCGGCGCAGGACCGCGGCGGTGGACTGGTCGGGGTTGTCGGCGAGCACCTTGTCCACGGTCTGCTCAGCCGCCTTGGCCGCGAACCCGAGCCCGAGCAACGCCTCGACGACGTGGTCACGCGTCTGGCTGTGCTGCGCGGGGGTGGCGGCGCCGGGCAGCTGCCCGACCTTGTCGCGGAGCTCGATGATGAGCCGCTCGGCCCCCTTCTTGCCGATGCCCGGCACCTGCGTGAGCACCGTGATGTTGCCCTCGGCGAGCGCGTGCCGCAGCTTGTCGGGCTCCAGCACCGCGAGCGTGGCCAGCGCGATCCGCGGCCCGATGCCGCTGACCGTCTGCAGCAGCCCGAACAGCTCGCGCGCCTCGGCGTCGGCGAACCCGAACAGCGTGAGGCTGTCCTCGCGGACCACGAGGGTCGTCGCGAGGTGCGCCTCCTCACCGCGGCGCAGGCTCGCGAGGGTGGTCGGGGTGGCCTGGATGGCGAACCCGACGCCGCCGACCTCGACGACGGCGTGGTCGAGGCCGACGTGCTGCACCTGGCCGCGCAGTGACGAGATCACCTGGTTCCTCCGGTTCGGGCACGCGGGGACCCCGCGTGCGGTGTAACGGTACGAAAGCTCCCCGCGTGCGCTTCAGCCGCACGGAGGCTCCCCGTGTGCGCTTCGGCCGCACGGAAGCTCCCCGTGTGCGCTTCGGCCGCACGGAAGCTCCCCGCGTGCCTCCAAGTCCCCGGAGAGTTGCGTGCGGCGAGCGGGCTCCGGTGCGTTCGTGGTGCACGGAAGCTCCCCGCGTGCGCCTCGGCCGCACGGAAGCTTGCGTGCGGCGACGGAAGCCTCGCGGGTGGCTTCGTGGCCGCACGAAGCTCCCCGCGTGCACCTTCAACGCATGGAAGCTCGCCGTGCGCGCTTCGAACGCGAACGCGCAAAAGCTGCCCACGCGCACCTTCAGCGCACGGGAAGTCGCCGTGCGCGCTTCGGCCGGCGGGTTCGCGGCGGACCGGGACGGGTGGGCGACGGCGTTGCTCGCGAGAGCGGGTCGGGCCGGGTGCAGGCTTGCGCAGGCGTCCCCTCGTGCGGAGGCCCCCTTGCCTACATCCTTGCAGGCGGCACCGACAGTTTCAGCGGGCGCTGAAGCAACCCTTACACGCACCCGAACTTGCGCGCTCCGCACCACAGGCCACCCGCCCCGCACCACAAGCCGCCCGCCGCACACCTCGAGCCGTCCACCACGCGCCGCAAGCCGTCCACCCCGCGGCGAAGCCATCCCGCCGCTTTCCCAAGCCCGCGCGTCCCGCACTCCAAACCGCCCGGTCCGCCGCGAAGCCATCCCAGCCCGCCAGCTAACGCGCTGGCCTCGCGCCCCAAGCCATCCATCCCGCTGCGAAGCCATCCCGGCCCGACCCGTACCCGCGCGGCCCGCACCCCAAGCCACCCACCCGCGAAGCCACCCGACCCGACCCCAGGCCGCTCGGCCTGCCCCGAGCCCACTCACCCGGCGGCCGCGACCCAGGCCCGGCCGCGTGCGCCGTACCCGTCACGACCCGCTCCGCCGTGCCGCCTCCGCCAGCCGCGCCTTGTGCACGCGCGCCAGTTCGGCCGCCTTCGCCTGCGCCTCCTCCATCCGCGACTTCATCGGCGCGCGCCAGTGGTGGCAGATCGCGATGGCCAGCGCGTCGGCGGCGTCGGCCGGCTTCGGGGCGACCTTCAGGCCCAGCAGTTTGGTGATCATCATCGTCACCTGGGCCTTGTCGGCGCGGCCGGAGCCCGTCACGGCCGCCTTCACCTCGGACGGCGTGTGGAACTCGACCGGCAGCTCTCGTTGGGCGGCGGCGAGGGCCACCACGCCTGAGGCCTGCGCGACACCCATCGCGGTGCGGACGTTGTGCTGGGCGAAGACGCGTTCGATGGCCACGACGTTCGGCTCGTAGCGGTCCATCCATTCGCAGACGCCGACGTACAGCTCGTGGAGGCGCACGGACAGAGGAGCGTCAACGGGCGTGCGGAGGACGTCGACGGCCACGGCTCGCACGGTTCGGCCTGGGCCGCCGTCCACGACACCGAAGCCGCACCTGGTCAGACCGGGGTCGACCCCGAACACCCGCACGACAGCCCCACTCCCACCGACGACCTGAACGCAAGACCTGGACGAACACTCGTTCGAACCATATCCGGTGTGCCGCAGGGGGAGGCGCACCGACACGGTTCGACAAGTCCACGCCGCGTCACTACGGTGGTCAGGTTTCTGATCACAGGAGTTGCTGGTGAAGCGGTTCTGGCTCGTCGCGGGGTGCGTCGGCACCTTCATGGCGGCCGCCGTCATCACCGCGCTGGCCGCGCCGCGCGACGTCGGGGTCGCGGTCGACAAGGTCGTGCAGCTCGTGTTCGCCGTGGCGGCGTTGATCGCCTACGCGCGCGCCGGGAACCGTTGGATGACGGCGGCCATGGGCAGTCTCACGATCGGGTTGTCGGCGTGGATCTGGGGGCAACAGATCCTTGGCGTGCAGTTGCCGACGTCCACTATCGCGCCGTTGGGGTTCACGATGGTGCCGGTGCTGTGCCTGGCCGCGGTGGTGGCACGGGCACAAGCCGCGCGACGGGCTGACGACCTGCTACCGAACTACCGCAGCCGCACAGTCGTGGTGCTCGACGGGCTGATCGTGATCGGGTCGCTGTTCGTGCTCACGTGGGTGTCAGCGCTGGAGTCGCTGACACGGCCGTGGGCGACACAAGGGCCGGGGTTCATCACCGTAGTGGCGCACCCGGCGGCGTACCTCGTGTTGCTCGTGGCGATCGTGGTGATGTCGTGGACGCATCAGTCCGTGCGTCAGTGGTCGATGGTTTTCGTTGCACTGGCCGGTATCGCGCAGTCGTCGTCGGGGTGGGTCTTCGCGTTCTACATCTCCAAGGGCATCACGGCGATTCCGGCGGCGGCGGACATCGGGTTCATGCTGTGCCCGGCTTTCTTCCTGTTGAGCGCGCTCGCACCGACGCGCGACGCACCACCTATGCCCGGCCGTATGCGCATGGCCGACATGCTGCACCTGTTGGTGCCTTATCTACCGCTCGCGATCACGGGTCTCTTCGTCCTGTGGAACACCGCGACCGGCGGGCGGCTCAACCCCGTGGAGATCTACGTCGGGCTTGCGGTCGTAGGGCTCGTGATCGTGCGTCAGCTGTTGACGATGATGGACAACGTCAGGCTGATGGACCAGCTACGGCTCAGTAGAGAGCAGCTGCGGCATGAGGCGTCGCACGACCCGTTGACGGGCGTTGCGAACCGATCGCTGTTCCGCGAACGCCTCGACCGCGCGTTGGCCGTGCACGACCGTGAGACGCCGTTGATCCTTCTGTTCATCGACGTCGACGGCTTCAAAGGCATCAACGACACCCACGGCCACGCGGAAGGCGACATCGTCCTGCGCAACGTCGCCGCCCGGCTGGAGCACAGCGTGCGGCCGCAGGACACGGTGGCGCGGCTCGGCGGTGACGAGTTCGGTGTGCTGGTCGACGGCGGCGACGCGGAGGAGATCGGCGAGCGGCTGCTGAAGGCGTTGTCGCACCCGCACGAGGTGCACGGCCGCGTTCACGTCGTCAACGCCAGCATCGGTGTGGCACAACGGTTTTCGCACGACCCCACAGTGACGGCCGACGACGTGCTCGGAGCCGCGGACGCCGCGATGTACACGGCGAAGCGGCTCGGCAAGGGCATGGTCGTCGTGCACGGTTCCCCGCTTCCGGAGATGACGTGACCCCAGAGCAGTTGATCCAGGACCTCGGCATGCAGGAGCTGCCGGTCGAGGGCGGTTACTTCGCGCAGACGCACCGCTCGGAGGAGGTGTCGGCTATCGCGTACCTGTTGCGAAAGCCGGACTTCTCGGGCATGCACGTGTTGAAGCACGTCGAGATCTACCACTTCCACGCCGGTTCTCCGTTGCAGATGCTGCTGCTGCACCCGGACGGCAGCGTGCAGCAGCCGTTGCTGTCTGAGTCGAACCCGCAGGTCGTGGTGCCCGCAGGCGTGTGGCAGGGAAGCGCACCCTCTGGCGAATGGTCGCTCGTCGGCACCGTGGTGGTCCCGCCGTACACCGACGACATCGTGTCGTTCGGCCACGCGGACGACCTGTGCACGCGTTATCCGTCTCACGCTTCGGCGATCAAGGCTTTGTGCCGCTTCTAAGATCCTGGGAATGGCCCTTGTCCCGCTGAACGGCATCGAGCTCAACGTCCAGACCGAGGGCTCCGGCGACCTCGTCGTCCTGGTGATGGGCACCGGCAGCCCCGGCCGCGTCTGGCGCACCTACCAGGTGCCCGCGCTGGTCAAGGCCGGCTACCGGGTGGCGTACTTCGACAACCGCGGCATCAAGCCGTCCTCGGAGTGCGCGGACGGCTTCACGATCGACGACATGGTCGCCGACACCGCCGCCCTGATCACCCACCTGGGCGCACCGGCCCACGTCGTCGGCACCTCCCTCGGCGCCCGCGTGGTGCAGGAACTGGTGCTCACCCGCCCCGACCTGGTGCGCAGCGCCGTGATGATGGCGACGACCGCGCGCCCGGACCCGGTGCAGCAGATGTGGGCGCGTGGCATGCGGGAGCTGCACGACAAGGGCATCGAGCTGCCGGCGGCGTTCTACGCGGCGACGTCGGTGGTCCGCAACCTCGCGCCGGCGACGCTGGAGGACCCGGTCATCGCCCGCGACTGGCTGCAGATGTACGAGTTCGCGAGCGCCGCGCCGTCCGCCGGCGAACGCGTGCAGCTCTCGCTCGGCGACTTCCCCCCGCGCGTCGACGCCTACCGCGGCATCACCGTGCGGTCGCTGGTGGTGGGCTTCGCGGAGGACCGCGTCCTGCCACCCCGCCTGTCGCGCGAGGTGGCGGACGCGATCCCGGGCGCCCGCTACGCCGAGGTCGCCGACTGCGGGCACATCGGGTACCTGGAGCGGCCGGACGAGGTGAACCGGTTGCTGGTCGAGTTCATCGGGGGCGCGTGAACTCGCCGGAGCTCACCGGCTTCCTGGCCGGGCTGGAGCGCGGCACGACGCTGTCCGGGACGGTCGCGGCGGTCGAACGGTTCGGCGTGTTCGTCGCGCTGGACGACGGCCCGCCGCACCCGGTCTTCCCCGGCGTCGGGTTCATCTCCGCCGCAGAGCTGTCCTGGCGGCGCTTCGACGCGTTCACCGACGTCGTCCAGGTCGGCGAGCGCGTCACCTGCGAGTTCCTCCAGTTCGACACGACGAACCTGGAGGCGCGGCTGTCGTTGAAGGCGACGCGGCCCGACCCGTTCCAGACCCTCACCGTGCCCGGCGGCCTGATCCGCGCACGAGTGACGACGGTGGTGCCGTTCGGGGTGTTCGTCGAGGTCGCCGACGGGCTGGAAGGGCTGCTGCACCAGAGCGTCGCGCCGGGGCCGTTCGAGGTCGACGACGAGGTCACCGTCGTGGTGACCGAGATCGATCGCGAACGGCACCGCATCCACCTCGGCCTTCCAGCCTGAACCCGTCCACGGTCCCAACGCCCGCCACCACGTCGACGTACCCGCAGAGCCCGCGCGGCTGTGCCTGATCACGGCGTTGTTCAGCGGTGCTCAACAAAGGCTGACGTCTCCGCGACCATCTCGGCCAGAAACGCGCTCCGGTCGAAGTCCGGCTCTTCCGCCGCTCCCGGTGGCAACGTGTGCATGAAACTGAAGTGCCCCGCGCCCGGCACCACCCGCAGGTCCACCGCTGCCGCCTGCCTCAGCACCTCGACCTGGGCGACCGGCGTGACGGTGTCCGCCGACCCCGCGTACACCAGCATCGGCGCGACGACCCCGTCCAGCGCACCGGGCGCCGCGAACCAGCCCGCAGCCGGCGCGTAGAGCACGAGACGGCTGATCCTCGGCTCGCGCGGCACCTCGATCGGCTGCCGGTCGCGGCCCCACGGCGTCGCACCCGCCAGGCACAGCAGGGCCCACGCGCCGATCGAATGCCCGACCCCGACCACCTCGGCGTCCGGCCCGACGTCAGCCAGCGCCGCCAGTCGCGTGGGCGCGCCAGGTGGTCGTCGAGGGTGGCCGTCGCGGGGACCAGCCGGTCGAACCGAGGCGCGATCACCCGGTCGCCCAGCGCGTCGAGCAGCGGGCGGTGGCGCTCCGGGTCGCCGCCACCACCGGCGGCGAACAGCACGACTCGTTCCACGGCGGGGTCCTCCTCGGTGGTTCCGATCGCCCGGTCCTGAGCCGGATGATGCCAGCCGGGCGGGACCGCGCGGCCCGTCGAACCCGCCCGGCGCAGTCCGCCGGGACACGCCGGGTGCCGAGCCGAGTTGTCCACAGATCGCCGAACGGTGGGTTGACAGGGCGTTTCAGCGACTAGCCTCGACAATCCGGCCGGTTGGTGCCCCCTGGGCGGGTGGGGCCTGCGCGGTCGATGATCTTGAAGGCTTGCGCGCCTCGGCAGCGCCGGCGGTCACACACCAGCGATCACACACCAGCAGCACATCTCCCAGCGGCACATCTCCCAGCAGCGCACCTTCCAGCAGCGCACCTTCCAGCAGCGGACCCTCAGCGACACCTGCGCGTCAGCGGTGCGCGGCCTGCCCCGTCGGCCTCAGCAGGATCTCGTTCACGTCCACACTGGACGGCTGCGACACCGCGTACAACACCGCCCGCCCCACGTCCGCCGGCTCCAGCTTCGGATCGTCCACCCGCGACGCCGGGATCGCGCCGGTGTCGACCAGCCCCGGCTGCACCACGGTCACCCGCACCCCGGTCTCCACCGCCTCGGCCCTGATCGCCTGCGCCAGCCCCGTGACCGCCCACTTCGTCGCCGAGTACAGGTTCTCGGGCCGCACGCCACGCCCGGCGGCGGAGCCCGTCAGCACCAGGTGCCCGCCGGAGCGGATCAGCGCCGGCATCGCGGCGCGCGCGGTGAAGGCGGGGCCGCAGACGTTCGTGACGACCATGTCGGCCCATTCGGACGGACCGGCGCCCGCCGTTGTGGTGAACGACGTGTCCACCGAGACTCCGGCGTTCGCGAAGACCACGTCGATGCGGCCCCAGCGCGATTCCACTCGCGACATGAGGTCCTGCACGGAATCCCAGGAGGAGACGTCACATCTAGCGTCCCAGCCGCGATCGCCGACAGATTCTTCAGCCGATCGTGAGGCACGCACGACGCGATAGCCGGCGTCTAGTGCCAACGAAGCCGTTGCCGCACCGATGCCGCGGGAAGCGCCGGTCACCACGAAGACCTGTTCCATGATCGGAACCCTAGTCAGGGAGATGTCAGCGGCGCCTGTTTTGATGGGTCGCATGACTTTGAACCGCAGGTCCGTGTTCGGGCTGGGAACCGTCGCGGCCGCGACGGCCGTGCTCGGGTCCAACGGCGCAGCGCAGGCGCAGGAGGAGCCGGAGGTCGAGATCGAGCGTTTCCCGACCACCGCCGAACGGTCGCGCAAGCGCGTGGCGCAGATCTACCGCAGGCAGGTGAGGAAGGCACGCGGCACCTGGTCGTCCTACATCACGGTCGCTGACCTGGACGGCAACACCAGGCCCGCCGTCGACGAGGACGCGGACAGGGTCGTCGAGGCCTACAGCGTCAACAAGATCGCCGTGGCCGTGGCGGTGCTCGATAAGGTGGACCGCGGGCTGGTCAAGCTCGACCAGACGGTCACCGTGTCGGCCGCCATCGTCATCCAGGACACCGACGGCATCTTCGCGCTCGACGGGGCGTACCCGAGCGAGGTCACCGTCGGGCACGCGCTCGCGAACCTGCTGACCGTCTCGGACAACACGGCCGTGCGGCTGTGCGGGCTGGTCGTGCCGGCGCTGGAGCTCAACGAGATCCTGCGCTCCAAGGGCTTCGTGCACACGCAGGTCGTGCCGGTCACCAACCCGAACCGGTTCTTCCTCGGCACCACGACGGCGCGCGAGACGCACACGTTGCTGCAGAAGCTGGTCGACGGTGAGCTGCTCTCGCCCGCCTCGACCGCGTACCTGCTCAACATCCTGCGGGCGACGGCGAGCTTCACCGACGGCGTGCGGCTCAACCTCACCACCAACGAGCGGTTGCGCGTCGCGACCAAGGCCGGCTGGTTCGAGGACGGCCGCAACGAGGCCGGGATCATGTTCAGCGAGGACAACCGGGCGATCCTGGTCTACTCGATGTTCGCCTCCGGCACGTTCACCGGCGACAAGGCCCAGAACGACCAGGACTTCAGCACCACGCACCCGGCCGTCGCAGCCCGCGCCGAGCTCGGCAGGTCCATGTTCGACGCGGTCATCAAGATCACGACCAGCAAGCCGAAACACCGTGCAAAGGTTTACAGGTTCTTCAACGGCGGCTGATTCCTGAGGATTTTCCGAAACCGGGCCACCGGGCACCGGTTCTCGGATATACACGTACACACGCCGGGGTCGGTCGTCGCCGCCGTCGACGACCGGCTTCCCCGCGTTTCTCAGAGCGCCGGTTCCACAATGGAGTGGTACCTGCGCGCCACCTCCTCGATCACGTCGTCGAAGTCCGCCGCCCAGATGTCGGCGTTGAAGATCTCCACCTCGACGTCCCGCGCATACCCCGTCGCGGCGACCTGCCTGGTCAGCCGGTCGAGGTCGATCGAGCCGTCCCCCGGATAACCACGCCCCAGCAGCACGTCGGCCGGTACCGGGGTGAGCCAGTCACACACCTGGTACGACGCGATGAGTGCACCCGCGCGCGCGATCTGCGCATCGACGTCCGGGTCCCACCAGACGTGCAGCGCGTCGACGACGACACCCACCGACTCGTGCTTCTCGGCGATGTCCAACGCCTGCGCCAACGTCGACAACACGCCGCGATCCGCGCAGAACACCGGGTGCATCGGTTCCAACGCCAGCGTCACGCCCGCCTCGGCGGCGTACCCGGACAGTTCCGCGATCGCGTCGGCCACGCGCTGACGTGCGCCGATCAGGTCTTTGTCGCCCGCCACTCCCCCGACGACCATGACCAACGTGTCCGTGCGCAACGCCGAGGCCTCGTCGATCGCACGGCGGTTGTCGTCCAACGCGGCACGGTTGTCCAACGCCGTCAGCAACCCGCCACGGCACAACGACGACACGCGCAGCCCCGCGTCCGCGACGAGCTTCGCGGTGCGTTCCAGGCCGTGGTCGGCGACCGGTTCACGCCACAGCCCGATGGACTCGATGCCGTGCCGCACACAGCCTTCGACCGCCTCGACGACGGTCGCGCGCTTGATCGTGGCCTGGTTCAGCGAGAGGCGAGCCACTGCTGCCACCGCCGTTCCGCGAACTCGGGCTCGATCACGCCGGCGACCTCCGCGAGCCGTTTGGCCTCGGCCAGGTGCTCGACGCTGCGAGCCGTCTGCAGGCCGTCGAGCAGCACGAACTGCTCTTGGTGCCCGGCCAGCCACGCCAGGAACACCACGCCGGTCTTGTAGTAGTAGGTCGGCGCGCTGAACAGGTGACGCGACAACGGAACCGTGGGCGCCATGATCCGGTGGAACTCGGCGGTGTCACCGGCGGCCAACGAACGCAACGCGCGCGCCGCCACCGGCGCGATCGGGTCGAAGATGCCGAGCAGCGCGTCGCTGTGGCCCTGTTCGTCGCCCGCGATCAGGTCCGGGTAGTTGAAGTCGTCGCCGGTGTAGCAGCGGACGCCCGCCGGCAGCGCGCGGCGCAGCCCGATCTCGTGGTCGGCGTCGAGCAGCGAGACCTTCACGCCGTCGACCTTGTCCGGGCGAGCGCGGATGATCTCCAGGAAGTTGCGCGTGGCCTGCGGGACCTCGGCCGCGCCCCAGTACCCGGCCAGCGCCGGGTCGAACGCGGTGCCGAGCCAGTGCAGGACCACGGGCTCGCTGACGTTGTCCAGCAGCGTGCCGTAGACCTTCGCGTAGTCCTCCGGGCCGCGCGCGCACGCAGCGAGTTGGCGCGAACACATCAACACGGGCTGTGCGCCCGCTTCCTGAACAGTTTCCAGCTGTTCGAGGTAGGCCTTGAGCACGTCGTCGAGGCCCGGTTCGCCGGTCAGGTGGTCGGTGGCCACTCCCGCGCAGATCCGGCCGGTCTTCTCGGCGGCGCTGCGGCGGATCAGCTCCGCGGCGGTCGGCCAGTCCAGGCCCATGCCGCGCTGGGCGGTGTCCATGGCCTCGGCGACGCCCAGGCCGTGCGACCACAGGTGGTGCCGGAACGCGAGAGTCGCGTCCCAGTCCACCGTGCGTTCATCTTCCGCCACAACGTGTGCCGCGGCGAACACAACCCGTTCATGCCGGCTAGACATCCGTCAGCTCCACCCTGCGACCCTCCGAAGAGGACTGCAGCCCGGCCGCCGCGAGCGCGACCCCGCGGGCACCGGCCCGGAAGTCGTGCGGGAACGGCGTGCCCTGGTGGACGTGCCGCAGGAACTCCGCCCACTGCACCTTGAACCCGTTGTCGAACTCCTCGTTGTCCGGCACCGGCTGCCACTGCTCGCGGAACGGGTGCGTGACCGGGAGGTCCGGGTTCCAGACCGGCTTCGGCGTGACGGCGCGGGGCTGCACGAAGCACTCGCGCAGCCCCGCGACCGCACTGCCCTCGGTGCCGTCCACTTGGAACTCCACCAGCTCGTCGCGGCGCACCCGCACGCACCAGGACGAGTTGATCTGCGCGATGACGCCGTTCTCGATCTCGAAGATGCCGTACGCGGCGTCGTCGGCGGTGGCGGCGTACTCGGCGCCCTGCTCGTCCCAGCGGGTTGGAATGTGCGTGACGGCGCGCGCGGTGACGGCCTCGACGCGGCCGAAGAGGTTGTGCAGCAGGTAGCTCCAGTGGCAGAACATGTCCGAGACGATGCCGCCGCCGTCCTCCGCCCGGTAGTTCCAGCTCGGGCGCTGCGCCGGCTGCCAGTCGCCCTCGAACACCCAGTAGCCGAACTCGCCGCGCACGCTGAGGACGCGGCCGAAGAAGCCGCCGTCGATCAGCCGCTTGAGCTTGCGGATGCCGGGCAGGTACAGCTTGTCGGCCACGACGCCGTGCTTCACGCCCTTGGCGTCGGCGAGCGCGGCCAGTCGCAGCGCCTGCTCGACGGTCTCGCTGACCGGCTTCTCGGTGTAGACGTGCTTGCCGGCGTCGATCGCCTTGGTGATCGATTCGACGTGTTTCGACGTCACCTGCGAGTCGAAGTAGATCTGCACGTCCGGATCGGCGAGCGCACCGTCGAGGTCCGTGGTCCAGCGCGCGAGGTCGTGGCGTTCCGCGATCTCCTTGAGCTTGTCGGCGTTGCGCCCGACCAGCACCGGCTCGACCTTCAGCACGGTGCCGTCCGGCAACCGCACCCCCTCGTCCCGCAGCGGGAGCAGGGACCTGACCAGGTGCTGGCGATATCCCATCCTCCCGGTGACGCCGTTGACGGCCACTCCGATGGTCCGAACCGCCATCGCACCTCCCTGGAAACAGCGCTGGAAAGCGCTTTCCCGTCACGCTAACGGCGGTGCTTCGCGGCCGTCAACCTCCACGGGAGCTAGTCTCCCGTCCACACATGCACTAGACGGAGGTGGTCGTGTCCGCCCGACAGGTGACGCTCGCCGAGGTGGCGAAGCAGGCGGGTGTGTCGCTGGCGACCGCCTCGCGGGTGCTCAACGGCAGCACGCGGCAGGTGAGCGAGGACCTGAGCGACCGCGTCCTGCGCACCGCGGAGCAGCTCGGCTACGTGCCGAACGCCTCGGCGCAGGCGCTGGCCCGCAACACCAGCTCGCTGGTGGGACTGGTGGTGCACGACATCACCGACCCGTACTTCTCCTGCATCGCGGCGGGCGTGACGCGGGTGGCCGAGGAGAACGGCCTCGTCGTCGTGCTCGGCACGACGAACCGGTCGCCGGACCGCGAGGTGGAGCTGTTGTCCACGCTGCGCGCGCACCGGGCCCGTGCGGTGGTGCTGGCCGGTTCGCGGACCACGGACCGTGCGGCGCAGACGCGGCTGGCGGCGGAGATCGACGCGTTCACCGAGCAGGGCGGCCGGGTGGCGTGCGTGTCGCAGGCGAAGCTCGGCACGGACACGGTCGTGCCCGGCAATCGGGCCGGAGCGCGCGCGTTGGCACGGGAACTGGCGGCGCTCGGGCACAAGAAGTTCGCCGTTTTGGGTGGTCCTTCCGAACTCGTGGTGGCCCGTGACCGGCTCGCGGGCTTCAAGGCCGGACTGGCCGACGCGGGCGTCGCGCCACCCGTCGTGATCAACGGCCCGCTGACCCGCGACGGCGGCCACGAGGCCGCGGTGGAGCTGCTGGGCACGCGCAAGTCAGCCCGCGCGACCTGCGTTTTCGCTGTGACCGACGTGATGGCGATGGGTGCGATGGCCGCGCTGCGCGAGCAGGGCGTGCGGGTGCCGGAGGACATCTCGATCGCCGGTTTCGACGACATCCCGACGCTGCGCGACACGGTTCCGGCGCTGTCGACCGTGCGGCTGCCGCTGGAGGAGATGGGCGAGATCGCCGCAGGTCTCGTGCTGGATGCCGGTGGTGACGAGGCCCGCACCGTTCGTGTCGCCGGTCAGGTGGTGCTCAGGGCGTCGACTGGTCACAATTAGTCTGGCCACCCATTAGCCTGGTCTGGCTGTTCACGTACTTAGTCATGAGGAGTTGAGCCGTCCCCATGGGGTCTGGCCCCGGCTGGCATACCAACCCGGTCCCCCGTTGCCCGGGAGCGCGTAGGTGACCGGAATCCTGCTGAGTGTGCTCGGTCTGCTCGCCGTCGTGGCGCTGACCGCCGGCACCTTCATCGCGGTGGCGGCGGAGTTCTCGCTGACCGCTCTGGAACGCAGCACCGTCGAGCGGCACGTCGCGGAGGTCGGCGACGCGAAGGCGCGGACGATCGACCGCGCGCACCGCACGTTGTCGTTCCAGCTCTCCGGCGCGCAGCTCGCCATCACGCTGACCACGCTGATCACCGGTTACATCGCGGAGCCCGCGATCGCGTCGCTGATCGAACCGGGGCTCACGGGCCTCGGCGTGCCGGCGTCGGTGGCCGACTGGCTGTCGCTCGGTCTCGCACTGGCGCTGGCCACGGCGTTGTCGATGGTGTTCGGCGAGCTCGTGCCGAAGAACCTGGCGATCGCGAAGCCGCTGGAGACGGCGCGCGCGGTCGCGGGCCTGCAGGCCGGGTTCTCGACCGTGTTCCGCTGGCTGATCACCGCGATGAACGGCTCCGCGAACTGGCTCGTGCGCCGCTTCGGCGTGGAACCGGTCGAGGAGCTCGCCTCCGCCCGCTCACCGGAGGAGCTGGGCGCACTGGTCCGCACCTCCGCCGAGCACGGCACGCTCGACCAGAGCACGGCGGTCCTGCTGGACCGCTCGCTGCGCTTCGGCGACCGCACGGCCGGTGAGCTGATGACTCCCCGTGTGCGGGTGGAAGCCCTTCGCGCCGACGCGACCGTGCTCGACCTTGTGCAAAAAGCACGCGAAACCGGCTTTTCGCGCTTTCCGGTGCATGACGGTTCGTTGGACGAGGTCCGCGGCATGGTGCACGTGAAGCAGGCTTTCGCCGTGCCCGCTCCTCTGCGCGGGACGACTCCTCTGTCGGCGTTGACCCGCCCGGTGACGTCGGTGCCGGAGACGTTGGAGGGCGACGCCCTGCTGGACCGGTTGCGTGCATCGGGCCTGCAGACCGCGCTGGTCGTCGACGAGTACGGCGGCACCGCCGGCATGGTGACGCTCGAGGACGTGGTCGAGGAGATCGTCGGCGACGTCCGCGACGAACACGACCGCGGCGAGGCACCCCCGGTGCGGTCCCTCGGCAAGGACAGCTGGCTGGTCTCCGGCCTGCTGCGCGACGACGAGGTGGCCGAGGCCACCGGCTTCCACATGCCGGAAGGCGACTACGAGACCCTCGCCGGCCTCGTGCTGACCCGACTCGGCCGCATCCCGGACGTCGGTGACGAGATCAGGGTCGACGGCTGGCGGGTGACGGTCATGCGCATGGACCGCCACCGCGTCGCCGAACTTCGGGTGGTGTCGGCATGAACTTCTTGATCGTCGTGTTGCTGCTGGCCGGCAACGCCTTCTTCGTCGGCGCCGAGTTCGCCGTCATCACCGCTCGCCGCGACCGTTTGGAAGCGTTGGCCGATAAAGGCTCCTCGCGCGCACGCACCGCCATCAAGGCCTCGCAGGAGCTGCCGCTCCTGATCGCCGGCGCGCAGTTGGGCATCACGCTCTGCTCGCTGGGCTTGGGTGCGATCGCCGAACCGGCACTGGCCTCGGTGCTGGAGGGGCCCCTCAGCGCCATCGGGTTGCCTACCGCCTTGGTGCACGGTGTGGCGTTCGCGGTGGCGTTGGTCATCGTCGTCGCCCTGCACACGATCCTGGGCGAGATGGTGCCGAAGAACCTCGCCATCGCGGGCCCCGAGCAGGCGGCGTTGTGGCTGGTGCCTGTGCACTACGGCTTCAGCCGGATGATCGCGCCGGTCCTGGCCCTGTTCACCGCGTTCGGCCGCTGGGTGCTGCGCCGCTTCGACGTCGAGCCGGTCGACGAGCTCGAGTCGTCGTACACGCCGGAAGAACTGGCACTGCTGATCGCGCAGTCCCGTTCGGAGGGCCTGCTGGAGGACTCCGAACACCGCCGCCTCGCGCAAACCCTGACGTCGGCCTCCCGCACGGTGGCCGACGTGCTGGTGCCCTTCGACCGGCTGACGACCGTGTCGGCCTCCCCCACCGTGGGCGAGGTGGAGGCGGCGGTGGCGGCGACCGGGTTCTCCCGGTTCCCCGTGCTGTCGGACGGTCGGCTGGTCGGATATCTGCACATCAAGGACATCCTGGACCTCGAAGGGGCCTCGACGCTGGTGCCGCGGTCGCGGGTGCGGGGCCTGCCGGAGGTTCCGGTGGACGCGCGCCTGGACGAGGCGTTGGCGGCGCTGCGGCGGGCGCAGTCCCACCTGGCCCGGGCGGTGGGGGCCGACGGGGCGGTTCGCGGTGTGGTGGCGCTGGAGGACCTGGTGGAGGAGTATGTGGGGACGGTTCGGGACGGAACGCACGTGCGCTGGGTGTAGCGCGGCTCGGGTTCCGGACCCGCTCGGTGTGAGGCGCGCTCGGTGTGAGGCGCGCTCGGTGTGGGCCCGCTCTGTGTGGGGCCCGCTCTGTGTGGGGGCCCGCGGCAGGGCGCGGGAGATTCACCCGATCGGGGTGTCCTGATCTGCCGGGTCGCTCGTCCTGCGTATGAGGAAGTGCGCGGGGCGGAGGTGGCCGGAGGTGATGGGCTGTGGAGTTGTGGGGTGCGGGCGCGGCTGAGGTCGGTGACCGGTGAGCGCTGCAGCCCGAAGCGGGTGGCGGGCGGGGACGGCCAGGAAGCGCGAGACCTGAGCGGAGGCCTGCGACGGCACGGCGTGCCAGGTCGGAAATCGGGAGTGCCGCGCACTACCGCGGCAACCTGGCCGACATGGGTGCCGGTGTTGCTGGGTGGGGGAAGCCGTTCTTCGCGCCGGCGACGGGGTATCGGTTGGACGGGCCGGTTCGGTGATCGTGGGGTGTGGGGTCACGCACCTGCGGTACCGGGTGCGGTGCGGATTTCCAGCATGAGGCAGCCCGCGTCTGTCCGATAAGGACCGTGCGGCATGCCGGGGCGGCGGGTGGCGAAGTGGCTCGCGGTGAAGGTGTGGCCGAGAGTCAGGTCGGTGAGGTCGCCTTCCAGGAGGTAGACCTCCTCGTGGTAGTCGTGGCGGATCACGCCGGACGTCTCCAGGCCCGGCTGCCAGCGGGCGATTCGGGTGAGGGTTGCGGAGTCCGGGTCGTGGCTGAGGACGCGTTCGGTGACGCCCGGTGCGGCCGGGTGCCACGGGAGGTCGGCGACGGGGAAGAACTCGTGTTGGGTGCGCACGTCAGAGCCTCCGGTTCGCCAGGACGGGCAGGGTGCGGCGGGCTTCCTCGACGAGCGAGGTGTCCACATCGGACAGAAGGGTGCCCGGTCCGTCGGTGAGGCGGTCCAGCACGGCGCCGAGTGGGGAGACGACGGCGCTGCGGCCGATTCCGGTCGGGGCGGCACCGAAGTCCTCGGCGGGCAGGGCCTGGCCGCAGGCGAGGACGTACGCGGTGGAGTCCAGGGCGCGGGCCCGGACGAGGAGGTCCCACTGGTCGGCCTTTCCGGGGCCCGCACCCCAGGAGGCGCCGAGCAGGATGACCGCCGCGGTGTCGGCGAGGGTGCGGAAGAGCTCGGGGAAGCGGACGTCGTAGCAGGTCGCGAGGCCGAAGGTGGTGCCGTCGACCTCGAAGGTCACCGGCTTGCCGCCCGGCGTGACGGTGTCGGACTCGCGGAAGCCGAACGCGTCGAACAGGTGGATCTTGGCGTAGCCGAGGTGCAGGTCGGCGCCGGTGACGAGGGTCGTGTTGGTGACGCGGCCGTCGGTGCCCGGGGTGAACATGCCGGCGACCACGACGACGCCGTGCTCGGCGGCGATCTCGCGGACGGCGGTGGCCCAGGGGCCGTCCAGCGGTTCGGCGATCGGGGCCAGGGGGACGCCGAAGCGGCATTGTGCGGCTTCGGGGAACTGGACGATGCGTGCGCCGGCTTCGGCGGCGCGGGCGACCTCGGCGCGGATCGTTACGAGGTTGGTGACGGGATCGGCGGTCGAGCTGATCTGGCACAGGGCGATGCGCATGATCCTCCTCTGGTATACATGTTGTATGCAGGTCGCGGACAGCTTGTCAGGCCGGGAGAAGGCCTACGAGTTCATCAAGGACACGATCCTCGCCGCCCCGGAGATGCAGGGGCGGTTCATCAGCGAGCAGGACGTGGCCAACCAGATCGGTGTGTCGCGCACACCGATCCGTGAGGCGCTCCTTCTTCTTGCGGCCGAAGACCTGGTGCAGCTCATGCCGAAGAAGGGTGCGTACGTCGCGCCGTTGTCGTCCCGGCAGATCACCGAACTCATGGAACTGAGGGGGGTTATCGAGCGGTACGCGGCGGAACGCACGATGGCCGAGGGCACGGTTCCGTTGGAAACGATGAAGGCGTACATCGAGGAGCAGCGGGTGCAACAGCACGACGCGCGCGAGTTCATCGATGTCGACAGGCAGTTCCACGCGGTTCTCGTGTCGGCGACCGGCAACGAGCTGTTGACGAAGACCTACGAGGGGTTGCGCGCACGGCAGGTGCGCGCGGGTGTGGTGGCGTTGTTCCGTGCGAACAACCGGCAGCAGGCTGTGATCGACGAGCACAACGCGATCGTGGCCGCGCTTGAGTCCGGAGACGTCGGCGCGGCCACCGCGGCGATCACCGCTCACTTGGACACCACGCTGAAGGTGCTGCTCAACGGCTGAGCGTCCGCCTCCCCCGGACCGCGGCCGAGACGCAGACCGATCAGTGTGACCACGCACGCGACGGAGACGTACAGACCGACGACGACCCACGTGCCGAACTCCGCCAACAGCCACGTGAACAGCAACGGCGCGACGGCACCGCCGATCACACCGGCCAACGTGTAGGCGAGCGAGCTGCCGGTGTAGCGCAGCCTTTCGGTGAACTGCTCCGCGATGAAAGCCGCCTGCGGGCCGTACATGAACGCGTGGAACCCGAGCCCGACGACGACACCGACGACGATCAACGCGACAGAACCGGTGTCCACCAACGGGAACAGCACGAACGGCCACACCGCGCCGCACACCGCGGCCACCGCGTAGAGCCCGCGCCGGTTGACCCGGTCGGACAGCCAGCCGGCGAGCGGCATCAGGAACAGCTGGAAGCCGGACGCGATCAGCACGGCGATCAGGCCGACGTTGCGCGACATTCCCAGCTGCGTCGTGATGTACGTCAGCACGAACACGGTGTGCAGCGCGTACAACACATCTGGCCCGACGCGAGAGAGTACGGCGGCGATCAGCGGACGGGTCTGCGTGCGGAAGACTTCGCTGACGGGCGCGGACGGGCGTTCGCCGCGTTCCTCGATCGCCTTGAAAACCGGGGTCTCCTCCAGCTTCACCCGAATCCACAGGCCGAACACGACCAGCACCGCGGACAGCAGGAACGCCACGCGCCAGCCCCACGACATGAACGCCGCCTCGGACAGCGCCACGCCGAGCAGCGCGAGCACACCGTTGGCCATCAGGTTGCCAGCGGGCGGGCCGATTTGCGCCGCCGACGCCCAGAACCGCGTTTCTCCGGATCGCCGTACTCGCTGGACAGCAGCACCGCGCCGCCCCACTCGCCGCCGAGACCGACGCCTTGCGCGAATCGCAGCAGCACGAGCAGCACACCGGCCGTGGGACCGATCGCGCTGTGCGTGGGCAACAGGCCGATGAGCAGCGTTGCGATACCGGTGATCAGCAGCGTGGTGACCAGCACGCGCTTGCGGCCGATCTTGTCGCCGAGCCGGCCGAACAGGAACCCGCCGAGCGGACGCGACAGGTAGCCGACCGCATAGGTCGAGAACGCGAGCAGTGTCGCCGTCAGCGGCTCCGAGCTCGGGAAGAACAACGGGCCGAGCACGACGGCGGCGGCGACGTTGTAGATGGCGAAGTCGTACCACTCGAGCGCGGTGCCCGAGAGAGAGGCCACAAACGCGCGGACGAGCGCGGACCTGGGTACCTCTGTCGTTGCTGTAGCAGGCGGCATGCGGTAATACTGCCTGTATACAACTCGTATGCGCAAGGAGTACCGGATGTCCACCGCTTGCACACTGTCCTTCGAACTCCCCGGCGGCACCGTCACCGAGGTCGCCGTGACGACCTTGCTCAACGGCGGATACGCAGGTCGCAGCCAGGACGACGTGGCCGCTCACGTGCAAGAACTCGCCGAGCTGGGCGTGCCAGCGCCGTCCGTGACACCGAGCCTCTACCCCGTCGCGCCGTACCTCGCGCAGCAGACGACGACGGTGCCCGTGCAGCACGCACGGACCTCCGGCGAGGCCGAGTGGGCGTTGGTCGTCACCGACGACGACGTGCTGCTGACCGTCGCGTGCGACCACACGGACCGTGCGTTGGAGGTGCACGGCGTGGCGTGGAGCAAGAACGCGAGCCCAGACGTGCTGGGCCGCAAGGCGTGGCGCTTGTCCGAGGTGGCTGACCGGATCGACTCGATCGAGCTCACGGCGTGGGCCGACGGCGTGGAGATCCAGCGCGGCACGCTCGCCGAGCTGCTGACGCCCGCGTACTGGCTGGACCGCCTGCGCGAGCTGGACCTGCACAAGCCCGGCACCGTGCTGCTGTCCGGCACCATCCCGATGCACCACGGCGTGGAGCAGTTCGCGTCGAAGTGGCGCGTCGAGCTGCGTGACCCGGCCACCGGTGACGTCATCGACTGCGGCTACGAGGTGACACCGCTGCCCGCGCCGATCGGCTGAGCCCCGGTATGTGCCTCCGCGGGTCGTGTCGAATCCCCTGCCGCGTGATCGACGCAGGGGTGACGGACCGACACAAGGGAGGCACCCGAAATGGGCAAGGTCTACACCGGCGCGAGCACCTCGATCGACGGCTACGTCTCGGGACCGGACTTCTCCGGCTTCGACCGGCTGTTCCGCTGGTACGAGTCCGGCGACGTCGCGTTCACGGTGCCGACGGGCGCCATGACCGTCCACCTCACGCCGGCCAGCGCCGCGTACTTCGGTGGCCTCATCCAGGCGACCGGTGCACTGGTGGTGGGACGCAAGCTCTACGACTACACCAACGCGTGGGGCGGCCAGCACCCGATGGGCGTGCACACCGTCGTGCTCACCCATCGGCCGTTGGAGGACAACGAGCACTTCACGTTCTGCAGCGACGGCATCGAGAAGGCGATCGAGATCGCGCAGTCGCACGCAGGTGACAAGGGCGTCGGCCTGAACTCCGGCGAGGTCGCCCGGCAGGCCATCGACGCCGGCCTGGTCGACGAGATCTTCCTCGACCTCGTGCCGGTGCTGCTCGGCGGGGGAACGCCGTTCTTCGCGCCGGGCAAGGGTTATCAGCTGGAGGGCCCGCTCTCGGTAATTGAGGGGAGCGAAGTCACGCACCTGCGCTACAAAGTCCGGTATGGGGATGCTGCGGAAGCTGAGTGAGGACGACGCGCCGGAGCTGGTGCGGGTGGTCCGTGAGTCGCTGCCGCACCTGCGACCGTGGCTCGAATGGGCCACCGACTCCTACGACCACGCCACGGCCGAGGCGTTTCTCGTTGCCGCGGTGGAAGGTTGGGCTCGCGGGACGTTGTTCGACCAGGCGATCACGAGCGACGGCGCGATCGTCGGCGTCGTGTCGGCCGGGCGCGAGGACGACCTGGTGGAGATCGGCTACTGGCTGCACCCCGCGCACACCGGCCGCGGGCTCGTCACCCGCGCGGTCGCGGAGGTGGTCGAGCTCGCGTTCGGACTGCCCGGTGTGCGCCGGGTGCAGATCTGGCACGACGAGGCGAACGTGGCGAGCGGCGCGGTGCCGCGGCGGCTCGGGTTCACCGAGGTCGACCGCCGCACACCGCCGCGCGACCCGCGGTTCGGTGCCGAGATCGGTGTGGACGTCGTGTGGGAGCTGCGCCGCGATCAGTAGGCCCTAGGGCACGATCTCCATCTGCGCCATCATGCCGATCCAGGAGTGCTCGAGGAAGTGGCAGTGGTAGACGTAGCGGCCGGTGTGGCCGGTGAAGGTCGCCTGCACCTTCACCGTCTCGCCCGCCGTGATCGGGATGGTGTCCTTGAGCCCGAGGTCGCTGGGCAGGGGCGCGCCGCCGTTGCGTTCCAGCACGCGGAACTGCACCAAGTGCATGTGGAAGTTGTGCTTGACGCCGGCGGGGTCGGAGCTCTTGATCAGCCACGTCTCGGTGGCGCCGCGCTTGATGGTGAAGTCGACGCGGTCCATGTCGAAGACCTTGCCGTTGATCACGCCGTCGGGGCGGTCGTTGGGCTTGAAGACGTAGAACAGGTCGACCTCGCGGTCCACAGTGGAGTACGGCATCGCGGGCAGCGGGCGCAGGACGGCGGGCACCCTGCTGGAGTCGGAGGCGCGGCGCACGACGTCGAAGCGCAGGATCTCGCCGGCCACCGAGTCGGTGAGGACGATCCGCGTCCCGATCGGGTACTTCGCGAAGTCGATGACGATGTCGGAGCGTTCGGCCGAGGACAGCACCATCTCCTCGACCTCGGTGGTCGAGGCGAGCAGGCCGCCGTCGGAGCCGATCCGGGTGAACGGCGTGCCGGCGAGCCTCAGGTGGAACACGCGCTGGTTGGCGGAGTTGACCAGGCGGAAGCGGTACTTGCGGGCCGCCACCTCGAAGTAGGGCTGCGGGACGCCGTTGGCCAGCACGACGGTGCGCTTGGCCGGGTCGTCGAACACGACGATGTTGCCGCTGTCGTCGAACTGGATGTCGCGCAACAGGATCGGGACGTCGTAGGCGCCGGTCGGCAGGTTCAGGCCGCGCTCGGAGTCGTCCTCGACCACGTAGGCGCCGTGCAGTCCCAGGTAGGTGTGGGCGGCCTCGGTGCCGTGGCTGTGGTCGTGGTACCAGAGCGTCGCGCCCTGCTGGGTGTTCGGGTACAGGTACAGGCGCGTGCGGCCGGGTTCGATGAGGTCCCTGGGGTGGCCGTCGTGCTCGGGCGCGACGTGGCCGCCGTGCAGGTGGACGTTGGCGGGCTCGTCGAGCCTGTTCTGGAACATGATGAGCGTCTTGCGCCCGGTCTTGGCCCTGATCGTGGGGCCGACGAACTGACCGCCGTACCCCAGCACCGGTGACTGCAGGCCGGGCAGGATCTCGGCGGTCGTCTTGTCGATCGTGAGCTGGTAGATCTCCTGTCTTGGTGTGGACACGAGCGGCTTGAGCACGGGCGGCACGGGCATCGGGCGGGTCCACGGCACGATCTCCGGCTTCGTGCCGGTGAACGTCTTCGACTCCTGGAACGCCGCCGGATGTACGTCGTGCGTGGAGTCCTCGTGGCCTTCGGCCGGCGCGAGCAGCTGTGGTACGCCGAGCACGCCGGCCGCGATCCCGCCCGCTGCGAGCACACCTCGTCGGTTGAGCATCTCTGTTCCCCTAAGCGCCCCAGGCGGATGCGAGCGTGCAGACGCTCCCGCGACGGATTCGGATGCGGCGAAAACGTACGCCGCGCGCTCAGGGGGAACCCCTAGTTCCCGGATCGGCACCGGTGTGCCGCGCGACTGTCTCAAAAGGCCAGTGCGGCCTTCACCGAACGAGTCCGGTCGTCCGCGAGCACCTCGTCATCACCGTTCTGAATCGCTTGCAACACTTGGGAAACGACATCCATCGGCGTGATCTTGGGTGCGGTGATGTCGCTGACCATGTCGGTGTCGATGAACCCGGCGTGCACCGCGACAACCCGGGTTCCCTGTTCCCGCAACGCTTCCCGCGCCGACTTGGTGAACGACCACCCCGCCGCCTTCGACGCCGCGTAGCCCCGCCACTGCGCCTTGCCGACGAACGACAGGATGCTCAGCACGTTGACGACCACGCCGCCGCCATTGGCTTTCAGAATGGGCGCGAACGCGTCCGTGGTGCGCACGAGGCCGTAGAAGTTGACCTCGAACTCTGCCTTGATGCTGTCAACGTCGTCGCCCGCGACGAGCACTCCGGCGTTGTTGACCACGATCGTGGTGTCGCCGAGCTCCTTCGCCACCGCCGCGACCGAGGCGTCGTCGGTGACGTCGAGCCGAACCGGGATCACGCCGTCGTCCACAACGGACTCGGGCCTGCGCGCGCCGCCGTAGACCTTGGCGCCGCGCCGGACGAGCTCCTGGGCGAACACCCGGCCGAGCCCGCGGTTGGCACCCGTCACGAGCACCGTCTGGTTGCTGAAGTCCATCACTACCTCCTGAGTTGGTATTTCAAACCAACCCGGTCACCGTCGGTTTGATTTCCCAACCGACTGATAGTGTGGTCACATGGCTCCTCGAACCTGCTCGGTGGCGAACGCGCTGGAGGTGGTCGGCGAGCGGTGGTCGCTGCTGGCGTTGCGCGAGGTGTTCTTCGGCAACCGCCGCTTCGACCAGATCGCCGCGAACACCGGCGCTTCCCGCGACGTGCTGGCCGCGCGCCTGAAGAAGCTCGTGGCCTCCGGCGTGCTGGAGAAGCGCCAGTACTCCTCGCATCCGCCGCGCCATGAGTACGTGCTGACCGAGTCGGGCCGTGCGCTGCACAACGTGATGCTTCTGCTCAAGGAGTGGGGCGACGCGTACGTGACCGAGGGGCCCCTTCCGCTCGTGTGGGAGCACTCGTGCGGCAACGTCCTGGAGCCTCTCGTCGTGTGCGCGCATTGTGGTGGTGAGGCGACGCCGTCGTCGTTGACGCGTTCGGCTGCTACTCCGGGTGACCCGATCTCGGTGGCTTGGTCGAACGGCCCCGAACTTCAGGCCCGCTCCCACTAGTCTTCCGTGGTCAACATCGTCGGCCGAAGGACATTCCGGTGAAGCACGGGCTGCGGATCATCGCCGCGGATGCCAACAAGCTGGGCGATACGCTGACGTTGCTCAGTCGCGACCTGTTCCACACGCTCGGCTACGAGGACTGCAGGTTCAACGTCCACAAGGCGGGGCGCGAGCTGGACGTCGAGGCCACCCACTGCTACGAGAACCGGCGCCTGGTCGCGGAGTGCAAGGCGACGAGCGAACCCATCGGCGGATCGGACATCAACAAGTTCGTCGGAGCGCTGGACGCCGAAAAACGCAAGCACGCACCAACACCGGTCCAGGGGTACTTCGTCTCGCTGTCGGGGTTTCGGCAGACGGCGGTGGAACAGGAGCTGGAGCTCGGCGACCGGGTCACCCTGATCGCCGGTCAGGACGTCGTCCAACGCCTGTCCGAAAGCGCGGTCGTCGTGCCCGCGGAGGTCGCGATCGAGCGGGCTGCTGGGCTCGCAGCGCGGGCTCCGTCGAACCCGCGCGTCTTGAAGGTGGAGCTGCTCGGGCACGTCGACGGCTGGGCCTGGTTGGTGCAGCTGGGTGCGGACCACCCGACGCACATGTGCCTGGTGCACGCGGACGGCAGAGTGCTGTCCGCGGCCGCGGCCGCCCCGTTGCAGGAGCACCTGCCCGACCTGGTCCTACTGGCGGCCGATGCCGTTCCGGCGCTGGACCTGGATCACTACAAGCGCTATCTCCTCAGCGAGTACGGCGCCATCACCCTCGAGGGCATGCCCGTCGACCACGAGGTGGGGTCGCGCAACTTCCGCCTGGAGAGCCTGTACGTGCCGCTTCAGCTGCGGTCGGTCGAACGTCTCGACGAGGACGCTCCCGGAAGGACCACGGGGCTCGGGGTGCTGCTCGGCGCCGAACCGCGAATCGCGGTGCTCGGGCCACCGGGAGCGGGCAAGACCACGATCCTCAAGCGGCTCGCGGTCGCCTACGCGGATCCGGCCAGGAAGCTCGCGGCGGACGACGCGCTGCCGGACGAGGACCTGCTGCCCGTGTTCATCCGGTGCCGGCACCTCTCGGGAGGCGACGGCCACAAGCCGATCACCGAGATCATTGGCGACCTGATGGTGCGGGCGGAACGCCCTGACCAGCGTCAGGAGTTCATCGAGGCCGTCGGCAAGCAGCTGCGAGAAGGCACGGTGCTGTTGCTGGTCGACGGCTTGGACGAAATCTCGGACACCAGCGAACGCGTGTCCTTCGTGGCCCAGCTGCGCACGTTCGTCGCACGCTATCCGTCCATTCGGCTCGTGGTCACGTCCCGGGAGGTCGGGTTCCGTGCGGTGGCAGGAGCGGTGGCGGCCATCTGCGCGCCACATCGCGTGGCGGAGCTGTCAAGGGACGGCGTGACTCAGCTCGTCCAAGCCTGGCACAGGGAGGTGCTCGGCGCGCGGGCCGAGGTCGAGCAAGAGGCGGCAGAGCTCGCCACGTCGATCCTGGCGTCGGACCGGGTCGTGCGGCTGGCCTCGAACCCGTTGCTGCTGACCACCTTGCTGCTGGTGAAGCGGTGGGTGGGACAGCTGCCGCGCAAGCGGACGGTGCTGTACCAGAAGGCGGTCGAGGTGCTGCTGATGACGTGGAACGTCGAAGGCCACCAGCCCATCGACCAGGACGAGGCGCTGCCGCAGCTCGCCTACGCGGCCTTCACCATGATGGAGGCGGGCGCGACGCAGGTGTCGGCGAAGGAGCTGATCTCGCTGTTCCTGGAGGCCAGGGCGGCGATGCCGGAGATCTTCGCATATACGAAGACATCGGTGCACGACTTCATCCAGCGGGTCGAGGAGCGCAGCAGCTTGCTGGTGCTCAGCGGGCACGAGGTGATCGACGGGGCGCTGCAGCCCATCTACGAGTTCAAGCACCTCACGTTCCAGGAGTACCTTGCCGCACTCGCGATCGCGAACGCGTGGGTGCCGGAGGACATCCGGGACTTTTCGGCCGCCCAGATGCTCCAGGCGCACCTAGGGGACGAGAGCTGGCGCGAGGTCGTTCCGCTGACCGGTGTGCTGATCGGCCGCAGGGCTACGGCCCTGGTCGAGCTGCTGGTAACGCGACTCACGAACCTCAGCGCCGGCGCACCTGAGCAGCATGCCCTCGATCGGACGACGTGGGAAGTGGACGCCTGGGCGATCGAGGACAACCTGGTCGACTGCCTGCACGACGAGGTCTCCGTGCCACCTGCGCTGGTGCGGTCCGCGCTGGAGGCGGTCATCGAGTGCAAGGCGAGTGGCGAGGAGCTGGGTTCGCCGCTGCACAGGTTGTTCGACACCCGGTTCGCCGCCCCTCTGCGTGATCTGCTGAACGACTCGGTGCTGACGAGCAGGAAGCCGATGGAGAATTACTGCTACGCCTTCATGGAGGTCGCCACCGCGGACGTGATGGGCAGGACCGGCTCGGCGGAAAACGTGTGCGCACACATCGTCGCGGGTGTGCGATCCGAGGATCTCCTCGACCAGTGCGCCGCGGCAGGCGTGCTGATGAACGTGGCGTACATGATCGACGCTGACGGGGACAGCCTCCACAAATCCGGTGAGCTGGAACGGCTGGGCTTCACCGGGGCGGATCTGGTCATCCCGACACGGCTGGCGGCCGAGCGCTTCGCGTCCGGGTTGCCGGAGGCGGCAAGCATGATCTTCACCTGGGCGCTGGTGTGGTGCACGCCCATGCTCGAAATCGATGACGAGATGTCCGCCAAGGTGATGGTCAGGGCGCTGGACGACTGGCTCGGGAGTACCGATCCGGATGCGCAGCACTTCTCCTCGTGGCTGGTCGGACGACTTGTCGAAACCACCTCCTGGTTGACGTGCGCGGACTGGGAAGGCGTCTTCCCGCAACTGGCGACCAAGTGGCAGGAACTCATCGCCGGAGAGGCTGAAACGGGCAGAACAGAGGACCAGCTGCGGGTGCTGCTGACGGTCGCCGCCAGGCTCGGCGGACCGTGGTCGAACTTGGAGATGATCGACATGGCGGAGACAGCCGTGCGGCAGGGCGTCAAGTCCGTGGCGGACTACTTCGAACTGGCCGAGGCGCTCGGCGTTGACCACCCGGCCGAGTGGCTGAGCGGGCTCCGGCCTTCGGCGAGCACCGAGTAGGTTGATGACCATGAGTGAGGACGACGAGGACGAGTTCGCCGAGGACGACGAGTTCGAGGAAGAAGAAGACGAGGACGACCTCTTCGCCGTCACGCCCGAGCCGCGCACTGTGTGTCACCTGTGCGGGGGTGCGAGCTACATCGCGGCGCCCACCCTGGCGATCATCGGTGGTGCGCCGCGGACCGTGGACAACGGGCGGGAGTGCCCTCATTGTGGTGGGGCGCGGACGTTCAACGGGCTGGTGCCGCCGCTGTAGCCGCTGGGTGGGCGCGTACGGTGAGTGCTCGTGGAGGTCTTGACCCGAGCCGAGTGGCATGAGCTGCGTGACGGGCATGTCGCGCGGATGAGGCGGTTCACCGGGCCGCACCTGGAGCGGAAGGCCGCCAAGGAGAAGCACCCGGTGATGGACTTCCTGTTCACCTATTACAGCCATCGGCCCGTGCGGCTCGAACGATGGCATCCGGGGCCGGGTGTCGTTCTGGAAGACGCGCCTGAGTACCTGGACTTTCCGCACTACAAGGCCACCGCGGACGGCGTTGTGCTGGACGTGGGGAGCTTCACGCAGCAGCGCGCGAAGACGATGGAGTTCGTCGAGAAGCTGCTCACGGCCACGCTGAGCAGGCCGGCGCGGCTGGGGTGTTTCGGGTTGCACGAGTGGGCGATGGTCTACCGGCAGCAGCCCGAGGAGGTGCGGCACAACGCGTGGCCGTTGCGCCTCGGGTCCGGTGGCACGGACGAGGTGGTCGAGAGCAGCCGGATCCAGTGCGGGCACTTCGACGCCTTCCGGTTCTTCACCGAGCCGGCGCGGCCGCGGAACACGCTGCAGCCCACGCGGGAGGCTCAGGTCGCGAACGAGCAGCCTGGGTGTCTGCATGCGAACATGGACCTGTTCAAGTGGGCCTACAAGCTGGAGCCCGCGACCCCGTCCGATCTGGTGGCCGACTGCTTCGAGCTGGCCGCTGACGTGCGCGAACTCGACATGCAGGCCTCGCCGTACGACCTGGCGGCCCTTGGGTACCCGCCGGTGCGGATCGAGACGCCGGAAGGGCGTGCGGAGTACGCGCGCAGGCAGGCCGAGTTCGCCGAACGGGCGCGGCCGTTGCGGGAGCGGCTCGTGTTGGTGTGCCAGTCGATGCTTTCTGTGACTTCACCTCGCTGATTGCGTTCGCCTGTTAGCGTGAATGGCGGTCGTCGGGGGCTGCTGAGTAGTTGTGAGGGATCGATGTCTCGACACCGCTCGCTGCGCGCGAAGGTGCGGCGCGGGATCGCCAAGTGGCCCGTCGCCATCGTGGTCGTCGTCGTGCTGATCGGACTCGGCTGGGGTGCCTGGTCGTGGATCGGCGGCGTGCTGGACCGGCGGGCGCAGGCCCAGGCGCAGGACTGCAACGAGGGTGACTCGGTGCTGCGGGTGGCGGCGACGCCGAGCGTGGCGGAGGCGGTCGCGGAGGTCGCGCGGGCCTGGAGCGTGACGCGGCCCGTGGTCTACGACCACTGCATCACCATCGAGGTCATCTCGACCGACTCGTCCGCGGTGCTGGACGGCCTGACCGGCACCTGGGACTCCGGCAAGCTCGGCGAGCGGCCGCACGCGTGGGTGCCGGACTCGATGCTGTGGGCGAACCGGCTGTCGGCGTTGAACGCCAAGCTGGTCGGTGGCGCGCCGAAGTCGATCGGCACCTCTCCCCTGCTGCTCGCGGCACCGGAGGCGGGTGCGCCGGTGCTGAAGGAGTTCCGCTGGACGGACATGCCGGAGGTCACCGACTGGCAGAGGTACGGCCCGAACTGGGGCCGCTTCAGCGTCGCGATGCCCGACCCCGCAGCCAACACGGCCTCCGCACTGGCGATCCAGGCGGCACTGGCCGGCGGCAAGGGCCCGGTGACCGCGGACACGCTCAACTCCGACGCCGCCAAGGCCTCCCTGACCAAGCTCGCGGCCACCGTGCCGCCCGAGGTGCCCACGACGACGCGTGAGGCGTTGCGGCGGCTCGGCGACAGCGCGACGGTGAACGCGGCCGGCTTCAGCGTGACCCCGGTGTCCGAAGTGGACCTGTACAAGCACAACACCGGCAAGGAGGCACCGTCCAAGCCGCTGGTCGGCGTGCTGCCGGTCGGCCCGGCGCCGGTGGCGGACTTCCCGTACGTGTCGCTGTCCGGCCCCGAGGTCGGCGAGGCGGAGGAACGCGCGGCCCAGGCGTTCCGCGAGTTCATGACCGAACCCGGCCAGCAGAAGCTCCTGGCACACGGCGGTCTGCGGGTTGAGTCCACTCAGGACCGCCCGTCCCCCTCCCCCGGCGTGTCGTGGTCACCGGTGACCGAGAACCTCGTCGCCGCCGACGCGACGACCACGCAGCAGCTGTCGGCGGCATGGGCGTCGGCGGACCGCGGCGGCCAGGTCGTGACCGTGCTCGCGGACGTGTCGACCTCGATGAAACCTCGCCTGGACAAGGTGAAGGCGGCCCTGCGCGGGCAGGTGGACAGGTCGGTGTCCGGGTCGTTCGGGTTGTGGGAGTTCGCGCGTTCCGTGGACGGCGCCAAGCCCTACAAGCAGCTCGTGGGCACGGGTCCGGTCGCGGAGAAGCGCGAGGCGTTGCGCAGGGCGATCGACGGGTTGAAGACGTTCGACGGCTCCCAGCTCTACACGTCGCTGGGCGCTTGTTACGAGGCGGCGCACGACGGGTATGTGGCCGGGCGGGTCAACCGGGTGCTGGTGATCACCGATGGCAGCTCGGACGGTGGGATCGACCTGGCGGCGTTGAAGTCGGCGCTGAAGGGGAAGGACCTGCCGGTGAGCTTCATCGCGATCGGTGGTGAGGTGGATCGGGCGGCGTTGACGGACATCGCGGAGACCACCGGCGGGAGTGTGTCCGTGGTGGAGAACGAGGGTGGGGTTGAGGCCGCGTTGGGGCAGGTGCTGTCGACGTCGGCGTGACCGCGTGGTGGGTGGGGTTGGTCGCGGTTGAGGCGTTGGTGCGGTTTGGGGCTCCAGGTGGTTGCGGTTGGTTGGTGGGTGGACGGCGAGCAGGTGGTTGGCGGGCGGCTCGCAGGCCGACGGCTGGCGGGCGGACGAGCGGCTGGTTGGTAGGCGGCAGGGCGGCCGGTTGATAGGCAGCTGGGGAGCGGCTGGGTGATGGGCGGCCCGTAGAGCCGGGCGCTGGCTCGCGGTTGGCGAGTGGCGAGCACGTAGGTGGATGGCGAGCTGGTGGTGACCGGCTGCCGGGCGGATGGCGGCGGGCCGCTGGCTTGTGGGCGGACGGCTGCAGAGCGGCTGCGGTAGAGGGACGACGAGCCCGCGGGTGCTGGCTGATCGGCGGACGACTTGTGAGCGACGGCTCGAGGGCCGCTAGCTGGCGAGTGGGGGTCAGCGGTGGATGGCTGGTCGGCGAGTGGCCGGTTGGGGGCAGCTGACCGGTACGCGAGCGAACCGCTGGCCCTTGGCTGGCACGCGGTTGGCCGGCACGCGGACGGCGAGCTGGCTGCGGGCGGGCTGACCGGCTGGCGGCTGGCCGGCCCGTAGGTGGACGGCGAGCTGGTGGTGACCGGCTACCGGGCGGATGGTTGCAGGGCGGCTAGCGGCAGGTGAACGGCCAGCTCGTGGGTGGCCGGCTGATTCGCGGACGGCTTGTGGGGGTAGAGGCTGGCAGGCGAGCGGTCGGTGAGCAGCCAGGCGGGCAACGACTCAGCGAGCGTGGTGCCTGGCTGTGGATGATGTGCGGCCGAGCGGTCGGTGAGCAGGCGGGCGGGCCGGGGAAGGTGCAGCGAGCGCGAGCGTGGTGGCTGGCTGCGGACCAGGTGCGGTGTGGCTAGGTCAGGGCGTTGAAGACCTCCTCGGCGCGGTTGCGGGACACGGTGAGCTGCCAGGCCGTTTCGGCGATGTCGTCCGGGTTGAGGGTTGGGATCTGGCCGAACTGCTCGGGGTTGGCGGTGAGCAGCTGGTGGATGTCGCCGCGTTCGATCAGGCCGCCGATGGTGAGTGTGCCCGCGTAGATGCCCTTGTCGGCCAGGGCTGCGTGGAGGGTGAGGGCGTAGTTGCGCAGGACGGCGGCGTTCAGTGTCAGTGCGCCCAGGCCGGGCATGGGGATGACTGAGCTGAGGCGCCGCGTAGAGGAGCTCCACGTCGCCGGTGATCTGGGTCAGGGCTGAGCGGAGCTGGGTGCGGTCGCGGACGTCGGCGGTGAAGGCCTCGGCTTTGACGCCCGCCTCGGCCAACGAGGCCAGGTAGTCGGGGTGGCGGGTGGCGGAGCGGGAGATCAGGGCGATGTCGTGGCCCTCGCGGCCGAAGCGGTGCGCGATGGACATGCCGAGGCCGGGACCGGCGCCGATGACTACTGCAACGGGCATGAGCTGGGCCTTTCTGGTTATGTCGAGGCTGGCCTCGACTTCGATGACACGACGGTACCACAGAAGTTGAGGGTGGCCTCGACATGATGGAGGGGTTTGTAGAATCGACCGCATGGCATCCAGGCCCCTGCGCGCCGACGCCGCGCGCAACCGCGACAAGTTGCTCGCCGCGGCTGCTGACGTGTTCGGGGAGAAGGGGCTGGATGCGGCGCTGGAGCACATCGCGCGCCGGGCCGAGGTCAGCATCGGCACGCTTTATGCGCACTTCCCCAGTCGGCAGATCTTGATCGACGCGATCTTCCCCAGCCGGCTGGCGGTGCTCGACGACATCGGTGAGGCGGCGCTGGCGGCGGCGGATCCGTGGCAGGGGTTCGTGGACTTCGTCGAGGGGACGGTCGGGCTGCAGGCGCAGGACCTCGGGCTCAACGACGCGATCGCGCGGCGGCTGGTGCCGGCCTCCGAAGCGGTGCGGGTGTGTCAGCGCGGTATGGGGCACGCCGAGCGGATCATCGCGCGGGCCAAGGAGTCCGGCCGGTTGCGGGCGGACTTCGAGCCGGCCGATCTCGCGACGCTGACGTGGGCGATGTCGCAGGTGATCAGGGAGTCGATCGACACCGAACCGGACCGGTGGCGCCGGTTCCTGGGCTTTTACCTGGACGGGCTGCGGTCAGGCTCCTGACGGGCAGGCGGGATCGCCGCAGTCCTGGTCGACGGCGAGGCCCGGCTGGTTCAGGTCGTGCTCGAACGCGTAGTGGAAGCAGTCCGGGTGCATCCGCTCGAACAGCTCGTAGTCCTCCTGCTCCAGCTCCACCGGCTCACCACAGCGCTGACACTCGTTCACATCGGACACCCGCAGATCGTCTCACCCGCGCCGGGCGAACAGGATTCCCGCCGGCACGTCGGCGTCCGGCTCCTGCACCCACTGCGCCTCGAGCCGGAACCCCGCCTCGCGCACCCACCCGGCCATCGCCTCGGGTCGTCGCAAGTGGACGTTCACCCGCATCGGCAAGCCGCCGTAGCCCTGCGTCTTCAGGTTCGTCCGGTCGCCGATGTGGAACCCGAGCGCCAGCAGCCCGGACGGTCGCAACGCGTCGTGGAAGTGCCGCAACACCAACGGCACCAACGAGTCCGGCACGTGGATCAACGACCACCACGCGAGCACGCCGCCCAGCGGGCCCGGCAGCGGGTCCGTCATCGACCCCACCTCGAACCGCAGCCCGGGGTGCGTTCGCCTGGCCAGCGCGATCATCTCCGGCGACAGGTCGATCCCGAACACGTCCACGCCCAGCTCGGCGAGATGTGCCGTGATCACGCCCGGCCCGCACCCGACGTCCGCCACCTCGCCGCGCACCTCGGCGGCGAACAGGCCCAGCGCCGCCCGCATGTAGGGCAAGGACGGCAGCAGGTCGCGCGTGTACGACGCATAACTGGCCGCGACCGTGTCGTAGGACTCGCGCGTGTCCGCGAGCCAGTCACTCACTGAACGGCTCCGCCCGGTGCCGTCCGGACAACGCCAGCGCCGCGATCCACGTGTCCGGGTCCCCTTCCCAGTCCATCGCCTTGATCTGGTCCGCCGACCGCCGCCCGCCGACAGCGCGCATCAGCTCGAACGACGACGTCCGCAGTGTCCCAGCCGGGTCTCCGTGCCCCAGCACCCGGTCACCGTGCTCCAGCACGACCCGCAGCGCCGGCACCGCGTTCTGCCGCATCCGCTGGTCCAGCTCCTGCAACGGCCTGGTCAACGCCGACCGCACCGCGACGGACTCGCGCTCACCCGGCACCCCCAGTGCCGCGCGGAGGTCGTGCTCGTGCGCCACCACCTCGGCGATCAGCACGGAGCCCGTGGGCGTGTCGAACAGCGGCCCGGCCAGCTCGCGGTTCGCGTCCCACTCGGCGAAGGCGTCGTCGAGCGAGTTGTCGCGGCGGTCGCGCACCTGCCGTTCGCCCCACTCCCCGGACTCGACGCCGTCGAACCGGCGGTCCACGAAGTCGCGCAGACCGCCGGCCAGGTGCGCCACCACGTCCTTGACCGACCAGCCGGGCGTCGCCGCGACGGGCGTCTGCGGGTCCCTGCCGCTCACCAGCTCGGTGATCCGCCGCTTGGTCTCGTCGTAGACGGGTGCGTTGGTCATGGTCAGACCTCGTACTCCAGGGTGTAGGTGCCGCGGCCATCCTCCGCCCAGTCCACGGTGGCCGCACCTTTCGCGCCCGCGAACACGCCGGTGCCGTCCACGATCTCGATCACGGCCTCGACCGACGTCCGGTAGGCGCCCACGTGCCGCAGAACGACCGTGCCGCCGTCCGCGACGATCTCCTCCAACGCGGTCGTCCACGCCACGTCGTCGCCGTAGTACATGAGGTACCGGCAGGACGACACCCCGGTGACATCACCCGTGTAGGCGAACGACACCTGTGCCTCGGTCAGCTTGCGACCTTCGACCTCGGCGTGCGGACGGCCGTCCCACGTCTTCTCGTCCCAGCTCTTCACTTCAACGGTTCCGGTTGCCTTCATGAGCACCACTCTGCTGGTAGATCCTGACAGTTTGTGTCAGGTTTGACGGCATGAAGTCCAGCCGCCTGATCCAGGTGCTCCTGCTGCTGCAGTCACGCGGCCGGATGACGGCGGACGAGCTCGCGACGCAGCTCGAAGTCTCGCCCCGCACCATCTACCGCGACATCGACGCCCTGAGCGCCTCCGGCATCCCGATCTACGCCGACCGCGGCCCTGCCGGCGGTTACCAGCTGGTCGACGGCTACCGCACCCGGCTCACGGGCCTGACCACCGACGAGGCGCAGTCGTTGTTCCTCGCCGGTCTCCCCGGTCCCGCGGAAGACCTGGGACTCCAGGAGTTCGCGGCCGCGGCCCAGCTCAAGCTCCTCGCCGCGCTGCCGACCGAGCTGCGCGCGAAGGCCGAGCAGATCCGCCGGCGCTTCCACCTCGACACGCCGTCGTGGTTCCGCGGCGACGAACCCACCGCGCACCTCGCAACGATCGCCGACGCCGTGTGGGAGCAGCGCCGGGTCCGGATGACCTACCGGCGCTGGGGCGACCAGGCCGTGACCCGCGAGGTCGACCCGCTCGGTCTGGTGCTGAAGGCGGGGACCTGGTACTTCGTCGGCAGCCTGCGCACCTACCGGGTGTCGCGCGTGCTGGAGCTGAAGATCACCGACGACACGTTCGACCGGCCGGCGGACTTCGACCTCGCCGCCTTCTGGGCCGGGTGGTCGGAGGAGTTCGAAGCGCGCATGTACGGCGAACGCGTCACCGTCCGGATGACCCGCGCGGGCCTCGACAAGACCCAGTACCTGCTGAGCGGGCACCAGGCGCGGGTGATCGCCGAGCTCGACCCGCAGCCGGGCGCCGAGTTCGGCTTCCCGACCGAGTCGACCCGGCACGCGCTGCCCGACCTGCTCAAATTCGGCGCGGACGTCGAGGTCGTGGCACCGGCCGAGCTGAGACAGGAGCTCATCGCCTCGGTCAAGGCGGTGCACGAGCTCTACAACGGTGCGAAGCTACCCGCATGGTTCCGCTGATCTCGTTGAACAACGGAGTACGGATCCCCCAACTCGGCTTCGGCGTCTTCCAGGTGCCGGAGGACCAGGTGGCCGGTGCGGTCACGACCGCCATCGAGGCCGGCTACCGCAGCATCGACACGGCAGCCGCCTACCGCAACGAGTCCGGTGTCGGCGACGCGATCGCCGGCGTGCCGGACCTGTTCGTCACGACCAAGCTGTGGAACTCCGACCAGGGTTACGACTCGACGCTGCGCGCGTTCGACGAGAGCATGCGCCGGCTGCGCCGCGACGTGCTCGACCTCTACCTCATCCACTGGCCCGTCCCGAGGCAGGAGCTACGCCGAGACGTGGCGCGCGCTGGAGAAGCTCTACGCCGACGGCCGGGTCAGGGCGATCGGCGTCTCGAACTTCCACACACGGCACCTGCAGCGCCTCTTCGACGAGTTCCCGACCACCCCGGCGGTGAACCAGATCGAGCTGCACCCGTTGCTGCAGCAGGAGGAGATGCGCAAGGTCCACGCCACCCACCGCATCGTGACCGAGGCGTGGTCGCCGCTCGCCCAGGGCGCGCTGCTGGGCCGTTCGGAGATCACCGGCCTGGCCGAGAAGTACGCGAAGACGCCCGCTCAGATCGTGCTGCGCTGGCACGTCCAGCTCGGCAACGCCGTGATCCCCAAGTCCGTCACGCCGTACCGGATCAAGGAGAACATCGACATCTTCGACTTCGAGCTGGCCCAGGACGACATGACCGTCATCGCCGAGCTCGACAACGGCACCCGCACCGGCCCGGACCCCGACCGGTTCAACGTCGCATAAGCGCCTCGACCAGATCCGCCGCCCTGGCCGCGCCACCGGCAGCCTTGATCCCGCTACCGAGCTCGCGGGCGCGTTCCCGGTAGCGCGGCTCACCCAGCACCTCTTCGACGGCCTTCCTCAGGTGCACCGGTCGCGTGCGCACCCCGACGCCCGACCAGGCCACGCGCCGCGCGACCTCCGGCTTGTCCAGCGACCCCGGCACGACCACGATCGGCACCCCGGCCTCGACCGCGGCCAGCACCCCGCCCCAGCCGCCGTTGGTGATCATCAGGTCGGTCCGCGGCAGCAGCAGGTCGTGCGGGATGAACGGTGCCGTGCGCACGTTGCCGGGCACGCCGGCGAGGCCCGGCCCCGTGGCGACCACCAGCACGTCGAGGTCCGCCAACGCCTCGATCGCCGGTCTGACCAGGTCGTCCGCGCCGGTCTCCAGCGTCCCCTGGGTCACGTGCACGACCGTCCTGCCGTCGAGGTCGGGCCACCAGTCCGGGAGCGCCATCGGCTTCGGCGGGTCGATCAGCCGGCCGACGAAGTGCACGTGTGCCGGCAGGTCGCTTCGCACGTACTCCAGGCCGGGGACCGCCTGGGCGAGGAGGAGGTCCTTCGAGTAGGACGCTTCGAACGCCCGGCGCCGCGGATCCAGGCCGACCTGCTTGCGCGCCCGGTCGAACAGCGGGTCGGTCGCCCGTGGTGCCACGGACTCGACGACCGGTCGCAGCACCCTGTCCCGCAGGCGTTCCAGGCCGGTGGCGGCGGGCATGAGCGGCAGCCCGAACGGTGGCAGGTCCCGGCTGGGCAACGTCAGCGGGGTCAGCGAGACGGTCGCCCACGGCACACCGCGCAGCTCGGCCGCCATGCCCGCGCCGAACGCCAGGTGCTCGGTGACGACGAGGTCGAAGTCCTCGCGCAGGACGTCCCGCACCTGGCCGGGTGCGGTGCCGACGAGGACGTCGGCGAAGTTGGCCAGGTTGGAGCGCATGCCCTTGAGGTTGCCGACCCGCGGGAAGGTCCGGGCGAGGGCGGCGTCGTCGAAGTCCGGCGCGTCGGTCCACGGGAGCCACCGCGCGCCGACGAACCGGTGGTGGTACTTGGCACCGGTGTAGGCCACGACGTCGTGTCCACGCCGGACCAGTTCGTTCGACACCGCGGCCATCACGCCGACGTGGCCGGCGAAGGGCAGCGAGGCCACCAAGATCCGTGCGGTCCCCATGAAGGGGCAACGTCCGGTGAGAACCTCAGGTTCCACAAGCGGAAGGGGCGCGCCCACCGAGGTGAGCGCGCCCCTTCCGACGAGCCGGGATCAGCTGCTGTACGCCTCGAGCGGCGGGCAGGAGCAGACCAGGTTGCGGTCGCCCTTCGCGCCGTCGATGCGGCGGACCGGCGGCCAGATCTTCGGTGCCGCGGTGCCGGCCGGGTAGACGGCCTCCTCGCGGGTGTACGGGTGGTTCCACTCGCCGACGGTCACGCTGGCCGCGGTGTGCGGGGCGTTGCGCAGCGGGTTGTCCTCGACGGGCCACTCGCCGGAGCCGACGCGGTCGATCTCGGCCTTGATGGCGATCATGGCGTCGATGAACCTGTCGATCTCGGCCAGGTCCTCGGACTCGGTGGGCTCGACCATCAGGGTGCCGGCGACCGGGAACGACATGGTCGGGGCGTGCAGGCCGTAGTCGGCGAGACGCTTGGCGACGTCGTCCACCGTCACGCCGGTGGCCTTGGTGATCGGGCGCAGGTCGAGGATGCACTCGTGGGCCACGAACCCGCCCTCGCCGGTGTAGAGGACCGGGTAGTGCTCGTCCAGGCGACGGGCCACGTAGTTCGCGGCGGCCACGGCGGTCAGGGTCGCGCGGCGCAGGCCGTCGCCGCCCATCATGCGGACGTAGGCCCACGAGATCGGCAGGATCGATGCGGAACCCCACGGGGCGGCGCTGATCGGGCCGACACCCGTCGCGGGGCCCGCGGTGGGCTGCAGCGGGTGGTTCGGCAGGAACGGGGCGAGGTGGGACTTCACGCCGATCGGGCCGACGCCGGGGCCGCCGCCACCGTGCGGGATGCAGAACGTCTTGTGCAGGTTCAGGTGCGAGACGTCCGAGCCGAACTTGCCGTAACGGGCCAGGCCGATCAACGCGTTGAGGTTCGCGCCGTCGACGTACACCTGGCCGCCCGCGTCGTGGACCAGGCCGCAGACCTCGCGGACGGTGTCCTCGTACACGCCGTGGGTCGACGGGTAGGTGATCATGATCGCGGCGAGGTCCTGAGCGTGTTCCGCGACCGTGGAACGCAGGTGGCCCATGTCGATGTTGCCCTTGTCGTCGCACTTCACGACGACCACGCGCATGCCGGCCATGACGGCGGACGCGGCGTTGGTGCCGTGGGCGGACGACGGGATCAGGCAGACGTCGCGGTCGGTGTTGCCGTTGGCGCGGTGGTAGGCGCGGATGGCGAGCAGGCCGGCGAACTCACCCTGCGAGCCGGCGTTCGGCTGCAGCGACACGGCGTCGTAGCCGGTCACCTCGGCCAGCCAGGCCTCCAGGTCGGACACGATCTTCAGCAGCCCCGCGGCGTCGGAGACCGGCGCGAACGGGTGCAGCGTCGAGAACTCCGGCCAGGTGATGGACTCCATCTCCGCGGTCGCGTTCAGCTTCATCGTGCAGGAGCCGAGCGGGATCATGCTGCGGTCGAGCGCGACGTCCTTGTCGGACAACGCGCGCAGGTAGCGCAGCAGCGCGGTCTCCGAGCGGTGCGCGTGGAAGACCGGGTGCGTCAGGTAGTCCGAGGTGCGGCGCAGGTCGGCCGGGATGCCGTCGGCGGTGTCGGCGTCGATCGCGTCCACATCGGACCCGGTCACGCCGAACGCCTCCCACACCGCGACGACGTGCGCACGCGTGGTCTTCTCGTCGCAAGCGATTGCGACGACGTCGGCGTCGACGAGGCGCAGGTTGATGCCCGCCGCCCGCGCCTTCTCGACGACCGCGGCGGCCTGACCCTCGACGCGCACCTGGACGGTGTCGAAGAACTCGCCGTGCACGACGTCCAGACCGGCCTCGCACAGGCCCGTCGCCAGCACGGTGGCCAGCCGGTGCACGCGGGTCGCGATCGCGCGCAGGCCCTCGGGACCGTGGTAGACGGCGTACATCGAGGCGATCACGGCCAGCAGCACCTGGGCGGTGCAGATGTTCGAGGTCGCCTTCTCGCGGCGGATGTGCTGCTCGCGGGTCTGCAGCGCGAGGCGGTAGGCCAGCGAACCGTCGGCGTCGACCGAGACGCCCACGAGGCGGCCGGGCAGCTGGCGCTCCAGACCGGAACGCACGGCCATGTACCCCGCGTGCGGGCCGCCGAAGCCGATCGGCACGCCGAAGCGCTGGGTGGTGCCGACGACCACGTCCGCACCGATCTCACCGGGCGGGCGCAGCAGCGTCAGCGACAGCAGGTCGGCGACGACCACGGCCTGCGCGCCGGCGGCGTGGATCTCCTCCACCAGCGCGGCCTGGTCGCGCACCACACCGGACGCACCGGGGTACGACAGCAGCACGCCGAAGAAGTCACCGCCCAGGCCCAGGCCCTCGATGCCCTGCGACAGGTCGGCGACGACGATCTCGATGCCCAGCGGCTCGGCGCGCGTCTCGATCACGGCCAGCGTCTGCGGCAGCGTGTCGGAGTCCACGACGAACTTGTCCGACTTGGACTTGCCCGCGCGGCGCACCAGGGTCATGGCCTCGGCGGCGGCGGTCGACTCGTCCAGCATGGACGCGTTCGCGACCGGCAGGCCGGTCAGGTCGCCGACCATCGTCTGGAAGTTCAGCAACGCCTCCAGGCGGCCCTGCGAGATCTCCGGCTGGTACGGCGTGTAGGCGGTGTACCAGGCGGGTGACTCCAGGACGTTGCGCAGGATCACGCCCGGCGTCACGGTGTCGTAGTAGCCCAGGCCGATCATCTGGGTCATCGGCCGGTTCTGCGCCGCGAGCGCGCGCAGCTCGGCCAGCGCCTCGGTCTCGGTCGCGGGCGCCGGCAGGTCCAGCACCAGGTCGCGCTCGTGGATGGACGACGGCACCGCGCGCTGCGCCAGCTCCTCCAGCGACCCGACACCGATGACGTCGAGGATCCGCGCGAGCTCGGCGGGACGCGGACCGACGTGCCGGTCGGCGAACGGGGTGCCGTGCTCGAGAGCGGCGAGCGGAATGCGGTCCTGCGTCATCTAACGCCTCCGGGGGCTGCGGGCACACGTGTCCTGGTGCCCTCCCCGCTCTGTCCGTACCCGGCATCGGGCGCCTGAGAGGTTCACCCACCACGAGGATGGGCTTTCACCGTCGGCGGGATCCCCAGAAATACTGGCGATCCACTTTCCAGAGGCGTCTCGCTCACGCGGTCCAGGGTGCCTGAGAGGTTCCCGGGGAGGAACTTGCTCCTTCGGCGCCGGACTCGATGGCCCGGTCTCTCCCGCCTGAGATCAGCGACTACCCGAGAAGGATACCCGCAGGCAGCCCGCCCAGTCGCCGGGGACGCGACCTACATCTCAGCACCGAGACCGCTCAAAGCCCCGGAAAGCGGGTCGAAGGGGTCGTCGCGCAACGCCACGAGCAGGTGCCTCGTGCCCACGACCTCGTCCCCGCGCCGGGCGGCCACCAGCTTCGCCGCCTCCACCGCGCGCTCCACCCCACCGGGAACGGCCGCCGGTACCAGGGCCGCCGGGTCCACACCGCCGCCGCAACGCGCACCACCCGACTCCAGTCCCGGCGCAGCCGCCGCCCGGAGGAGGCCAGCTGGTCGTCCAGCGTGAGCACCGCCACGAGGTCGCGGCGGTCGCGTCCTGCCGTCCGGCCGCCACCGCGAGCCGGTCGGCCTCGCCGCGGACGATGGGCAGCACCGGGCCGCCCAGTCCCTGCCCGCGCACGACGAACCGGAGCAGCAGACGCACGTAGCCACCACCGGAGTCACCCTCCAGCGCACCGCTCTTGCGCAACATCCGCACGGCGGGCGCCTCCTCGGGTTCGGCCGCCGCACGCACCTGCGCGAGCACCTCCCCTACGTCCACCCGACGCACGGTGAACAGGTCGGCGACCCGTCCGTGGCCGAGCGACAGCAGCGCCACGCACAAGTGGGTCGTGGTGAGCACACCGACACCCGCCTCGGCGAGCGCGGCCCGCAGGCACTCGTCCAGCGCACGGCTGACCGGCGGCGCCGTCTCGACGCGGGCGTGGTGGCAGGCGGTGCGGACCAACGCCGTGACGTCCGGGTGGGACTCGGCGGCACCACCGTCGTCACCGGCCCAGTGCTCGGTGCCGCGGGCCATCGCCTGGGCCGCCATCGACCTCACCCCGAGCTTGCGGCCGGGACCGGTCGTGTCGATGAGCGCGATCACCAGGTTCTCGGTGCCGAGCCGGCCGAACTCCAGCCGGACCGCCCGCTTCACCGCGGCGGACAGCACCTTCACGACCTGGACGGAAGGAGTGGGAGTGGTCATGCGTCAATCCTGGGGAACCACGCCCCCGCGACGCTTCTGCCAACCGGCCACGCGACCGGGCCGGTTGGCCAGTCCTGCGCCGCCGGTCAGCCGGTCGCGCGTTCGCGCCGGCGCCGGGCCAGCTCGTCCTCGGTCATCGGGGCGATCTCGACACCGTCCGCACGTTCGGCCGGGAACTCGTGGATCGTCCCGCTGATCTCCCGCATCGCGCCGCTCACCGCGATGCCGAACACGCCCTGGCCGCCCTGCAGCAGGTCGACGACCTCCTCCGGCGACGTGCACTCGTAGACGGTCGTGCCGTCGGAGAACAACGTGATGCGCGCCAGGTCCTGCACGCCGCGCCGGCGCAGGTGGTCCACGGCGACCCTGATGTTCTGCAGCGAGACCCCGGTGTCCAGCAGCCGCTTCACGACCTTCAGGACGAGGATGTCCTTGAAGGAGTAGAGCCGCTGGCTCCCCGAACCGTGCGCCATCCGCACCGTCGGTGCGACCAGCCCGGTCCTGGCCCAGTAGTCGAGCTGCCGGTAGGTGATCCCGGCGATCTGACACGCCGCGGGTCCCCGGTAGCCGACGAGTTCGTCCGGCAGCGAGGAGTCCGGGAACAGCTCACCCTGCTGCCCGGATTCGGCCCGCAAGGGCGCTTCCTCGACCACGCCTGCCTCCCCTCGCCAACGGCCACGAAAGTCGGGGCCGTCAAGCCGCCTGGTCCACTCGCGCAGACCGGCGACGTCCACTCGAGTTCGACGGTAAGACCGGTCCGAGGGCAGGTCAACGCGACGCGCGGGGAGTGTCTGCCCTCAACCTGAGGTGGAGGGTCAGCCCGTCACCCGAACTAGGACGTTCAGGTGACGTTTAGTGATTGTTTAGCGGCCAAGGTGTGCAGAAAGTAGCCCGATCGAGGGACATCCGGACGGTGTTCACCGGGTCCAAACGAGACGGAAAGCGACGCTCACCACAAACTCGGGTGTCCGCGCAGTGTCTACGTGTCCGCTCCGCGGAAGTCCTCCGGCGAGACCGAGTCGAGGAACTCGCGGAACTTCTCGACCTCGTCCTCCTGCTCGTCCGGGATGATCAGGCCGGCCTCGGCCAGCACCGACTCCTCGGCGTGGATCGGCACTCCCACGCGCAACGCCAGCGCCACCGAGTCCGACGGGCGGGCGGACACCCGCACGTCGCCGTCGAACACGAGCTCGGCGAAGAACGTGCCCTCCTGCAGGTCGGTGATCCGCACCTGCTCCAGGTTGCGGCCCAGCGCCCCGATGACGTCCTTGAGCAGGTCGTGGGTGAGCGGACGGGCCGGACGGACGCCCTGCTGCTCCAGCGCGATCGCGGTGGCCTCGACCGAGCCGATCCAGATCGGCAGGTACCGCTCACCCTCGGTTTCACGCAGCAGGAGGATCGGCTGGTTCTGGGGCAGCTCCACCCGGACGCCCACGACGCGCATCTCGCTCATCGGGTCTCGCCTCCCTCTGACTCGTTGGGGAGTACCCGGAACGTCTCCGAGCATCCCCCGGCGTATGCGTTCGACGCTACCCGCCAAGCGGGCCGTGTGCTCAATCGTTGCGGGCAGAACGTGATCAAGACGATTGCCGCAGACCCGCTCTCACCAACGACATGTGCAACGAGGCGAAGAGGCCGGCCAATTCCCGGACCGTCTCGGGATCTGAGAAGGACTTGAGCACGACCACCTCGTGGTCGGCCGCGGCGCGGACCGCGCGCAGGTGCTCGCGCTCGACGCCGAGCCCGGTCATCGTCCGGATCGTGCGGAGCGCGGTGACGTCCTCGGCGGTGAACACACCGCCGGGACCGGGGCACAGCAGACCGTCGCGTTCCAGCTGGGACAGCTGGTCGGGGCTGATTCCGGTCTGGGCCAGCACTTCGGAGCGGGACACCCCGCAGGAGTCCCGCGGTGCCGCGTCCAGCTGGTCGCGGATCACCTTGAGCGGCAGGTACCTGTCGCGTTGTGCGGACAGCACGAACCGCAGCCTCTCGACGTCCGCCTGGTCGAACTGGCGGTAGCCGGAGGCGGTGCGCGCCGGGCGGACCAACCCCTCCGCTTCCAGGAAGCGGATCTTGGAGATGGTCACCTCCGGGAACTCGGGGCGGAGCTGTTCGAGCACCGCCCCGATGTTCATGACCCCACGGGTGGAGGGCCGCCCGGCCGGCACGCGATCAGGCTCCCGCTGAGCCAGGACCCGTCAGGAAGACCAGGCGGAACTTGCCGATCTGCACCTCGTCGCCGTTCGCGAGGACGGCCTGGTCGACCGGCTCGCGGTTGACGTAGGTGCCGTTGAGGCTGCCCACGTCGATGACGACGAACTCGCCGCTCTCCCTGCGGAACTCGGCGTGGCGGCGCGAGACCGTCACGTCGTCGAGGAAGATGTCGCTGTCGGGGTGGCGCCCCGCGCTCGTCGTGTCGCGGTCCAGCAGGAACCGCGAACCGGCGTTGGGGCCGCGCTTCACCACGAGCAGCGCGGAACCGGCGGGAAGTGCGTCGACACCGGCAACGGCCGGCTCCTGCGCGGGTGCCTCGGCGCCGCCCTCCATCTCCTGGAGGAAGTCCGCCCGGAAGACGGAGGTCCGCTCCGGGGACTGCTCCGGCGGAACGCCTGGGCCGTCGTTCGTGCTCACCTGAGCTCTCCTCCTGCTGCTGGATCCGTCACTTCCGGTAAAACCTATCGCGTTCGGGTCGCCCCCCGAGGAGCGGCTCCCCTTCCGGCCGAACAGCCGGCGAAAGATCGACGTCACTCCTTCTCCACCAACGCCTTGTACCCGTCGGCGTCCAAGAGCCCCTCGACCGCCTCGGGGTCGCTCACGCGGAGCTCGACCATCCAGCCCTCGCCGTACGGGTCGGAGTTGATGGACTCCGGGGACTGGACCAGGGCCTCGTTGATGCCGACGACCTCGCCGTCGAGCGGCGAGTAGAGGTCGGACACGCTCTTGGTCGACTCGACCTCGCCGAACGTGTCGCCGGCCGAGACCGTGTGGCCCACCTCGGGCAGCTGGACGAAGACCACGTCACCGAGCTGTTCCTGGGCGTAGTCGGTGATGCCGACGCGCACGGTGTTCTCACCTGTGCTGGCGACCCACTCGTGCTCCTCGGTGTAGCGAAGCTCCTCGGGAATCAACTGACTGCGCTCCTCGTGCTGAACCTGTATGGGGTGATCTTTTCACGCGGCCCTGTCGGGAGTGACCCTCAGGGCCGAGAAGAACTGGTAGACGTACAGCAGCGCCGACCACAGGTAGAGCGCTCCACCCCAGGCGATGAACGCGTAGGCGAACGGCTGGGCGATCTGCGCCCAGGCCGAGTCGCCCTGCGCGAGCAGCAGCAGGGGGAACGCGTACAGCAGGTTGAAGGTAGCGGCCTTGCCCAGGTAGGTGACCTCGAACGGGCCCCAGCCGCGCTGTCGCAGGACCAGCAGGCAGATGCCGACGACGACCTCCCGTGCCACGAGCACGAGGGCGATCCAGAGCGGCACGATGTCCCTGACCACGAACGCGAGCAGCGTGCAGAACACGTAGAGGCGGTCGGCGGCCGGGTCCAGCAGCGCGCCCAGCCGGCTCATCTGGTTGAGCCAGCGGGCGAGCTTGCCGTCGAGCCAGTCGGACAGACCGGCGAAGACCAGGACCAGCAGCGCCCAGCCGTCGGCCTGGGGTCCGAGCAACAGGTACAGGAAGAGCGGAACGCCGGCCAGCCGCAACACGCTGAGCAGGTTCGGAATCGTCAGCAGGCGATCAGCCGGGTCACGCACACCCGCACTCTAAACGAGTGACTGCGCAGGGGCTGCCGGATGGCGTCACGGCACGCGGTGCGACTGGTTGCGGGTGCTGCGCGGACGGTCGGTCCTCGTGGTGCGGAGAAGGCCGGTGGGGCGACGGGCTCAGGCCGACTTCGTGAGCGTCCAGCCGCGGCGTTCCATCTCGGCGCCGGTGAGCGAGCAGGGGCGGCCGCGGTCGTCACGACCCACCCAGCGGGCGCGGAAACCCTCGAGCACGTACGCGTGACCCCGGCTCCACACCACGCTGCACGGTGAGGTCGGCAGCTCTGCGGCCTGCTGCGGCTGGGTTTCCATGGCGGTTCTCATCTCAGTCCCTCCGTGACATCCGGGATGTCGTCCACCGGGGCTCCGGCGTTATCCCGATGAACGGATTCTGGCGGACTGTGGTTCAGAACACGTGGTTCGGACGGACCCGAAGCGATGACTGGGCCGAACGCCGCGCTGAGCTGTTCGGGCCCGAAGCGCGGCGGGTCCCCAAGTCGTTGCCTGCGCAACCGTTCGTCGTGCGCCGATGACCACACGGCTCGTCAGTTCGATCGGCTCGGCCTAACGTGGCCGCGTGGACCAGGTGAAATTCGGACCGGAGCTCATCGCCCGGCTGATGGACCACCTCTGCGCGCAGCTGACCGGCTGCCTCGGGGTGGGCATGACGCTGTGGCCGGACGGTGCCGTGCTGAAGGCCGTCGGCGTCGCGGAGGAGCTGGACCAGGCGCAGCTGGACGGGCAGCGGGGACCGCTGGTCGACGCCTCGCGCGACGAACGGCAGGTGACCGCCGAGCTGGGCGGCTGCCACGTCGTCGCGGTGCCGGGCAGCTGGGGCGACGGCGGTGGTGCTGACGGTCTACCTCGACCACGAGCCGCGCGCCGCGGACCTCAGTGTGATCGAGGAGACGGAGCCGTTGCTCGCCACGGCGGCCGCGGTGGTCGAGTTCTGCTCCGGCGAGGTGCTGCGCGCCGACCAGATGGTGCGGATGGTGCAGCACCGGCGCTACATCGAGCAGGCCAAGGGGTTGCTGATGGGCGCACGGCAGAGCAAGCCGGGTGAGGCGTTCGAGCTGCTCGTGCGGGCGAGCCAGCACGCGAACGTGAAGCTGCGCGATGTGGCGACAGCGCTGGTCATGGTGGTCGGCGGTGATCTGGAGGAGGTCGGCGACGAGGTCACCGCACCCCCGGAGATCGCCTACGACACCGCGCGCAGACTTTGGGCGGCTTTGCAGGTTTGAGCGGCGCCGGGCAGGGGTACCGCTGCGGCGACCTGTCCTGTCGAGCGACCTCTCCCGTACGGTGAGGGCGCAGCGGTTGAGCCAGCAGCCGCGTGTGGGGACCGCTGCTGTGGCGGTCCCTGTGGTGCGAGTAGGGAGAAGATCGGTGACTGTGCAGGACCCGCAGACCATTGAGCTGTCGGCCCGGCAACCGGCCGCCGGCGTCACGGTGCTCGCCGTGTCCGGCGAGGTGGACATGGTGTCCGCCCCGACGTTGCGCGAAGCCCTGGTGAACGGCCTCTCCGACGGTGGGACGTTCGTGGTCGACATGACCGGCGTGACGTTCCTGGGATCGGCGGGGCTCGCCGTGCTCGTCGAGGCCGCCCGGCTCGCCCCGCAGCACAACGCGTCCCTGAAGGTCGTCGCGACCAAGCGCGCTGTGACGCGTCCGCTGGAGGCCACCGGGCTGGGCGAGGTGTTCAGCGTGCACGACTCGGTGGACGCCGCGCTCAGCTGAGCCCCTCCGGCACGACGGTGAGACGGTTGCCCGCCGCCGCCAGAGCCGACGCGACCTCCGCGAGCGCGTGCGCGACGCCTTCCCGGCGAACGCCGAGCCCGCGCAGGTCGACGGTCAGCGGCACGGCACCTCCTCGCGCCGCGGTGATCAGCGAACGCCGCAACGACGGACCCGCCGAGGCGGGCGCGTCACCGCGGATGACCGCCACCACGCCGGAGGAGGTCTCGTAGGCATGCACCTGGCAGTCCGGTGCGGTGTCCGCCGCCGTCGAGACCGGGGAACGGGACCTGTGCAGACGCACGGTCGTGCCGTTCGCCGAGCGGCGGATCTCCACGTCGTCCACGCTTTCCCTCATGAGCAGAAGACCACGGCCACGAGTGGTGAGCGCCGGCGGCGGTACGCGCCACTGGCCGTGGTCGACGACGTCCACGACCACGCCGCCGTCGCGGCCGACCTGCGCCCGCACCTCGACGGTGCCGCGCGCGGGTCCCGGGTAGGCGTGCTCGACCGAGTTGTTGACCGCCTCGCTGACCGCGAGCACCAGGTCGTCGGACTCGTCCTCGGTGAACCCGCTGCCCTGCAACCACTCACGCAGGTGGCGTCGCACGGGCCCCACTTCGTGTGCGTCCGCGGGGAAACGGAGGGCCAGGAAGTCTTTCTGCACCAGCACGACGCTCCTCCCCATTGATCTCTTGCTTCCAGCAGGTGACTTCCCTGGGTAGGCGACTACTACACGTGCAGTACAAGGTGTGAAATGAGATCCATTCGGGTACGGCACCGACATGCCGGCCTACACAGCAGAACGGACTACGAGGTGGGTGTGACGCAATTGTCAGGGGTGGAACTGCGCATGGCAGCGGACCCGACGCAGCTCTCCATCGCGCGAGCCGTCGCGGCGGACATCGCGATGCGGCAGGACTTCGACCTCGACTCGATCGAGGACCTCAAGCTCGCGGTCGACGAGACGTGCTCCACGTTGATCACGCTCGCCGCCGACGACGCGGTGCTGAGCGCTCACTTCGCGGTGGACGCCGCGGGTGCGGTGCGGGTCAGCGCCAAGGTCACGGCGAAGGCGGCCGCGGGACCGGACGAGGGCAGCTTCGGCTGGCGGGTGCTGACCGCGCTGGTGGACTCGGTGGAGACCTCCGTCGCCGAGACGGAGGGGTTCGTGGTCCACATCGACCTCGTGAAGTCCTCGGCAGGGGCGGTGGATGAGTGACCGGGTCGGAAAAGGCTGCCACCGCGACGGAGACGCCGGAAGCGCCAGAAGCGCAGGTAGTGCCGGAAGCGCAGGTAGTGCCGGAAGAGGTCGCGAAGAGCTCCAAGGGCGGTGACTACGACCACCTGGCGCCGCTGTTCGCCGAGCTCGCGGTGACCCCGGCGGGTCCGGCTCGGGAGACGCTGCGGGACCGGCTGGTCACCGAGCACCTCCCGGTCGCCCAGCACATCGCGCGCCGGTTCGGCCACCGCGGTGAGCCGCACGAGGACCTGGTCCAGGTCGCCACGGTGGGTCTGATCAACGCGGTCGACCGGTTCGACCCCGACCGCGGCAGCGACTTCCTGTCGTTCGCGGTGCCGACGATCATGGGTGAGGTGCGGAAGTACTTCCGCGACTCGTCCTGGTCGGTGCGGATGCCGAGGCGGCTCAAGGAGCTGCACCTCGCGATCAATGCGGGCACCTCGCGGCTGTCGCAGTCGCTCGGCCGCGCGCCGACCCCGTCCGAGCTGGCCGAGCACCTCGGCCTGTCGCGTGACGAGGTCCACGAGGGACTCGCGGCCGGAAACGCTTACCAGAGCGCGTCTTTGGACGACATGCTGATGTCGGACGACTCGTCGATCTCCCTCGGGAACACGATCGGCGAAGAGGACCCGGAGATCGCGATGATCGAGCAGCGGGAGGCGTTGCACCCGCTGCTGCAGAAGCTGCCGGAACGTGAGCGCAAGATCGTGATCATGCGGTTCTTCGGCAACATGACGCAGACCCAGATCGCTCAGAAGGTCGGCATCTCGCAGATGCACGTCTCGCGGTTGCTCGCGAAGACGTTGCGTCAGTTGCGCGATGTCTTGGAGGAGTAGTCAGCGGGTGTCCGCGCGGTTTCAGGCCGCGCGGACACGGCGCCTCGCCGCCGCGATGATCTGGCGCCGTTCGTCCTCACCCATGCCGCCCCACACGCCGTAGGGCTCCTGCGAGTCGAGCGCGTGGCTGCGGCACTGCGCGAGCACGGGGCACTGCGCGCAGATCTCCTTGGCCTTCTCCTCGCGCGCAGCCCTGGCGTAGCCGCGTTCGTTGTCCGGGTGGAAGAAGATGGCGCTGTTCTGCCCGCGGCACAGACCGTCCATCTGCCAGTCCCACACGTCGGTGACCGGCTTGGGCAAACGGGTGGTGCAGGTCATCGCGACTCCCTGAAAGCTGGGGTGGAGAAGTTGCGATCACTGCGTACCTCGGGGTGACCGGTGATAAACCTGTTCAGCCGGTGTTAGAGCCGCTCGGGTGCGCCAATTCCCAGCAGGCCGAGCCCGAGGGTCAGCACCCTGCTCGTCAGGTTCAGCAAATGCAGCCGTGAGTCCTGCAACTCCTGCGTCTCCGCGTTCCTGACCGGGCAGTTCTCGTAGAACGTCGAGAGCGCCGTGGCGGTGTCGAACAGGTAGGCGGTCAGCTTGTGCGGGGCCAGGTCGTCGATGGCCGCCTGGACCGCCGCCGGCAGCTGCAGCAGCTTGAGCGCCAGGTCGCGTTCGGCCTTCTCGTGCAGAGTGATCGCGGCGTCGTTTGGCGCCGTGCGGCCGACCTTGAGCGCGATGGAGTGCGTGCGCGCGTTGGCGTACTGGACGTACACGGACGTGTCGCCGGTCTTGGCCAGCATCTTGTCCCACGAGAAGACGTAGTCCTTCTCGCGGTCGTTGTGCAGGTCGGCGTACTTCACCGCGCCGATGCCGAGGACGCGGGCGAGCTCCGCGCGTTCCTCACCCTCCACCTGGGACGTCTCCGGGATCGCCTTCTCGGCGTGCTCCACGGCCTCGGTGAGCAGGTCGACGAGCTTGATCGTGCCGCCCGCGCGAGTCCTGATCGTCTTGCCGTCCTCACCGAGGATGGTGCCGAACGGCGTGTGCACCGCCGTGTGCGCGTCGTCCAGCCAACCGGCCTGCTTCGACGTCGCGAAGATCATCTGGAAGTGCAGCGTCTGCGGCGCGCCGACCACGTAGATCAGCTCGTCGACCTTGCGCTCCCGCACCCAGTACCGCACGGTCGCGAAGTCGGTGGTCGCGTACCCGTAGCCGCCGTCGCTCTTGCGCACGATCAACGGCTGCCGGTCGCCCTCCCTGCCCTTGAAGCCGGGCGGGAACACGCACAGCGCGCCGTCGGACTCCTCGACGAGCCCCTTCTGCTGCAGCTCGGTGATCGTGTCGGCGAGGAACGGGTTGTAGAAGCTCTCGCCGTAGGTGTCCTCGGCGGTGAGCTGGATGCCCAGCACGTCGTAGATGTGGTCGAAGTGCCGCTGCGACTCCGCGACCAGCTCCCGCCACAGCGCCAGCGTCGCCTCGTCGCCACCCTGCAGCAGCACGACCCGGCGCCGCGACCGGTCGGCGAACGCGGGGTCGCTGTCGAACTTGGCCCGCGCGGCCTGGTAGAAGCCGTTGAGGTCGCTGATCCGGAAGTCGTCCCCGTGCCCGAGGTCGGTGAGGTGCTCGATGAGCATGCCGAACGGCGTGCCCCAGTCACCGAGGTGGTTGTGCGGGATGACCTCGTGCCCGGCGAACGCCAGCAACCGCGACAACGCGTCACCGATGACCGTGGCCCGCACGTGGCCGACGTGCATCTCCTTGGCGACGTTCGGGCTGCTGTAGTCGATGGCGATCCGACGCGGCTCCTGCGTCGTGGGCACGCCGAGCCGCTCGTCGTGGCGGAGGTTGTTCGTCTGCTGTTCGAGGAAGGCCTGCGTCAGCCTGAGGTTGATGAAGCCGGGCCCGGCGATCTCGGGCGTCTCCACGGCATCGGCCGCGTCGAGGTGCTCGACGATCAGCTGGGCGACCTCGCGGGGGTTGCGGCCGACCTTCTTGGCGAGGCTCATGGCCACGTTGCACTGGTAGTCGGCACCGTCGCGGTTGGACGGTCGGATCAGCGCTTCCTCGGCGGTGATGTCCACGTCCAGAGCAGCGCGCAACGCCAGCGCGACCCTCTGGCCCAGCTCGAGCCCGACATCCCCACGCAGCACTGAAACCACCTTTCGACCGCGGCTTTGGTGCCCAGTATTTCACCAGTCACAAATCAGTTGGGAACTGCGGTTGGGATCGAACGGGTGTTCCAGCCGGGACGAGTGGCGGACGGGCTGCGGCCCGCCTCACCAGCGGCCCAGCAGCAGCGCCCCTCCCCCGATCAGCGCCGCCACGCTCACCAGCCCGAACAGCGTCACCCAGCCCAGCGCCGGCACTCCAGTGAGCCACGCCAGCTGGTCCGCGTCCGACCTGGGCGCCTGCCGCCGCCACCGCTTGACCTGCAGCTCCCACACCGGCCGCACCCCGCCGAGCAGCAGGAACCAGGCGAAGACGTAGGCGGCGGCGTCGCGGACCTCGGGCGAGGCGTAGAAGGAGATGAAGAAGAAGGCGCCGCCCGTCACGATGATGGACAGCACGCCGAACACGTTGCGGATCATGACGAGCATCGCCGCCAGGAAGGCGATGGTGATCCAGAGCATCAGGCGGATCTGGTCGTTCGTGATGAGCAGGGCCGCGCCGAAGCCGAGCAGGGACGGGGCGGTGTAGCCGGCCAGTGCGGTGAGGACCATGCCGGGGCCGCGGGGTTTGCCGCGGGAGACGGTGAGGCCGCTGGTGTCGGAGTGCAGCTTGATGCCGCTGAGGCGACGGCCCGTCAAGACGGCCAGCAGGGCGTGGCCGCCCTCGTGGGCGATGGTGATGACGTTGCGGGTCAGGCGCCAGACCGCGGACAGGGCCACGGCCAGGAAGGCGGCCAGCGCGGTGCCCCACGTGATCAGGACCTCGTGCGTGAGCAGTTCGTCCGAGAGCATCGCGACATGGAAACAGATGCGCCGTGAGAGCCGCATGTGGGCTCTCACGGCGCATCTGCTCCGGACGGGGATACGTGGGGGTCTGACCGTCCGGATGGGCGTGAAGCTAGTGCTTGATCCGATCGCTGATCTTGTCGCGGTCCACGCGGTCGGTCTTCGGGTCCACCACGGCCTGCTCCTTCGTGATGGGCTCCTGTGCGCGCGGGGTGACGGCCGGGTCCACCTGCTCGATCCGGCGGTCGTCACCGACGTGGTCGTGACGCACGTCGTCGTGCGCACGGTCGTCGTGCGCCTCACGCGGCTCGGGCAGGTCCGGCTCCTCCTCGATCAGCTTGCGGCGCGCGGGCATGACCGCGAGCAGCAGGCCGAACAGGGCGAGGCCGAGGTGCAGCCAGTTGTCGTTCGTGTTGAGCGCCAACGGGTTGCCGGCCTCGGACACCGGGTTCTGGGCCACGATGCCGGTGATCATCAGGCCCCACACGAACAGCGCGCCGTAACCGGCGAAGAGCAGCCATCCGTACAGCCGGGCGAGGCCCGAACCGAGAGCCATCACCAGACCGAGCGCTCCGACGACCACGTGCACCAGGTTGTGCAGCGCGTTCACCGAGAACCCGAGCACGAACGAGTGTGTGGTCCAGTCGCCGATGCCGGTGCGGGTGAAGCCCACGACGCCGAACACGATGAACGCGATGCCGGCCAGCCCTGCCAGCACCTGCACCGGTTGCAGACCGGCGACCTTGACAGTGACGCGGTGGGTCATGACGCCCTCCAGGCTCCGTACTTGGTCGCCGGAGAACTACCCCGCCATCGCCTCGGTCAAACCGTGCACGGAGACGTCGGGCATGCCGGTGCGCGGCACCACGACGTTGCGCTTGGCGACGTGGACCACGCGCGCGCGAGACGGGTTGATCAGAACGGTGACTTCGGCGTTGAGGTCGGTATAAGCGCGGACCTCGATCTGTGTGCCACGAGCGGCCGCATTGCGCAACGCAGCGGGCAACGTGTCCAAGTTCCAGGGTTTCACCAGACGGAACTGGAACTCGTCGACGTGCAGGACGGCCCACAGCTCGGTGTCGGTAGGCGGATCGGTCGGGTTCATGGCGGCGGTCTCCTCACAAGGTGGGCTCCGGACGCCGCGCCCACCGCTCGGCGCCCGGAAGATCAGTTACAACGGAAGATCTGTTACGGCAACTGGGTCACGACGTACGAGACCCGGTAGAACGCACCGGCGCCCGCGACGTCGCGCTGCGTGGCGGCGGCACGGCAGGGCACGGAGAAGGCCCCGATCCTGGTGTCGGCGGTGGGGTCGTCCTCGACGACGGACACCAGGACCGTGCCACCGGGCCCGATGAACTCCGTGATCTGGTCGGAGGTTCCGAACTCGGTGGCCTCTCTCGTCTGGCCTTCGGTGAAGGTGCGCACGCCGGTTCTCTCGTCGCCGACCACGAGGTAGATCTCGTCGGTCGGCGTCTCCTGCAGGTCGAGCGCGCGCACCTCGGTGACGCGCAGCTCACAGCCGCCTGCCATGGCGACCTGGGCGTGCGACGTTCCCGCGGTGACGGCGGCGATCCCACCGGCAAGGGACAACACGGCTGCGGCGCGCTTCAGGTTCATCAGGTTCTCCTCGGGTCGAGTTTCTTGCCCCACAAGGAGAACGCAGAAGCACACCTCAGCACATCAGTCGCAATACCTAGGTTTGGTCGCGGGCGATGCGCGCGGCCTCCGACCGGTTGCCCGCGCCGAGCTTGGCCAGCACGTGCGACACGTGCAGGCCGACGGTGCGCACGCTCAGCACCAGCTCGGCGGCGATCTCGCGGTTGGTGCGGCCCCAGCCGAGCATCTCCAGGACCTCGCGCTCGCGCGGGGTGAGCGTGCCGAGCTGGGGTTCGTCCCCGTGCAGCAACGGGATGCGCTGCCGGCGAGCGGCCCGGTCGATCCTCTTCCGCAACGGCACGGCGCGCAACCGCTCGGCCACGACGTGTGCCCGGCGCAACGCTTCCGGCTCACCGCACCGGGTCCTGGCGTAGGCCGCCTGGTACGGCATCCGCTGCCGGTCCCAGTCGGCGGCCACGGCGGCCCAGTCGTCCAGCCCCGCCTCGGCGAGGGCCACCCGGCGCCACCTCGTCCTCCGGCCCGCGCGGCACCGGCAGCCGCGCGAGCAGCCCTGCTCCACCGCCTCGGGTCGTCGAGCTTGGTGACCCGGCCACCCGCCGCCTGCAGGTCGTGCACCGCCCCCAGGCCCTCGGCGATCAGCCGCAGCACCTCGCCGCCGGTCAACGCCGCCGGCGGGTCCAGCACCGTCTCGCGGCACAGCTCCACCGCCGCCCGGTGCCGGCCTTTCGCCCGTGCCGCAACGGCCCTGGTGTACGCGCTCTGGGCGGCGAACAACGCGTCCTGCCCGTCGATGGCCTTCGCGGCCGCCTCGACCAGGTCGTCCGGGTCCAGCCCGCGCAACGCCCGCGCCTCCGCCTGGCAGAGCAGGATGCGCGCGGCCTTGTTGCCGGGGATGGTGTCCGGCACCTCCAGCACGTCGAGCTCCGGCCACCTGCCCAGCGCGAGCAGGCTGGTGGCGAGGTTGTACCGGATCGGCGCGCTGTACGTCGACGGGAATCCCTGCACGGCAAGCCGTTTGAGCGCTTCCGCACCGATGCGCGCGCTGCGTTCGTGGTGTCCCGAACTACCGAGCACGAACGTCAGGTTGCCCACGGCCCTGGTGTACTCACGCATGTCGCCGCTGCGATGAGCCGACGCGCGCGCTTCCTCCAGTGTCGCAACGCCTTTGTCCATGTCGCCCAGGAACGCCTCACACACCCCGCGCACGCTCAAGCCGTACGCGCGCACGGACTCGTCAGGCGTCGTCACCGCCGCGATCATCTCGACGGCGGCCGCGTACTCCCCCTGCGACATCAGCCAGCTGGCCTCGGCGACGGCGATCCGGTGTGCCGCCACGCCGTCGGCCAACGCCTTGGCCTCCAGCAGGGTCTCGTGTGCGGCCGCCCGGTCGCCCAGCACGAACTGGCAGTCCCACAACAGGTACAGCAGCTCGCACCGGTCGTTCGAGGTCGCGAGTGCCTTGCGCAGCTCGGCCGCCGCCTCCTCCGGTTTTCCGGCGGACCGCAGCGCTCGAGCGCGCACGAGCGCATCCCCTTCGTCCTCCATGCCCCCTCGCACGTACTGGAAGAGGACCGGACGAGGTGTCAGATACGGCCGGGGGCCGCCTGCGGCTTGCGACCGATTCCCGCGTACGCGCCGGGGACCACGCACGGCGCCTCGATCTGCAGGCCCTCCAGCAGCTGCTCGACCGGCTGCGGGTGCGAGACCACGAGGAAACCGCCGGCGGGCAACGCGTGCCGGTAGCGGCGGACGACCCGGCCGGGACCGGTGGCGTCGTCGACGTACCGCAGGACGTCCACCATCAGCACCGCGTACGGCTCGCGCAGGTCCAGGTGGGACAGCACGCCGGGATGTCGCAGCACCTGCTCGGGGCGGCGCAGGTCGGCCTGGACCGCGCACGCCCGCGGCTCGCCGCGCAGCAGGCCGCGGGCGAAGGTGGCGGTCACCTGGTCGGAGTCCACGTAGACGACACGGGCGTCGGGCAGCGTCTGGTGCGTCGCGCCGCACGTCGGGATGCCGGAGCCGAGGTCGAGGAACTGGCGGACGCCCGCCTCCCAGCAGTGCCGGACGGCGTGGCGCAGGAAGAGCCGGTGGGCGCGGGTGACGAGCGGCAGCTCGGGGTCGATCCGGACCGCCTGCTTGGCGAACGCGCGGTCGGCGGCGTAGTTGTGGGCGCCGCCCAGGTAGTAGTCGTGGATCCGCGCGGCGTTCGGCCGACGTACGTCGACCTCGTACCGTGCGAAGGCGGGGACCGCAGCCATTCGCAGAGCGTAACTGGCGTCTAGACCATTCGGGCGAAGTTTTCGAAGATTCTTTGGGTCCGTCTGACATTCACCCGGTTGACAGCGGGCCCGGTCCACCCCACAGAGACCGGGCCACGTAGCGCGTACGGGGATCGAACCCGTGTTTCCGGATTGAGAATCCGACGTCCTGACCACTGGACGAACACGCCGAACACGAGCATCAAAACAAATGCTCGCTAAAAATAGATTGACTGCGTTTCAGCTGGTCACAGCTTGGCCGGAGCTCCGGTCCATTCATCTGCTCGGATCATGCAACAATCATGACCGAGCACCTGACACACCCGCAAAGGAATTAATCGAGCCACGTCAGCGCGAGCCACAGCGCCGCTCGGGCATCGGCCGAACCGAGGTCGCGGCCGAGCAGTCGTTCGACGTGCCCGATGCGGTGCCGGACGCTGTTGCGGTGCACGCCGAGCACCGCCGCGGCCCGGTCCCAGCTGCCGTGCTGGGCCAGCCAGGCCCTCAGCGTCTCGACCAGCTCCGGCCTCGCGAGCAGCGCCGCGAGCTCCCTGCGGGCGAACGCGGACGCCACCGCCGGGTCCAGCAGCGACGTCAGGTCGACGACGCGACGGCGGGTGCGCCGGTCGCCAGCGCCCGCGGCAACAGGGCGGAGGCCTCCGCCACCGCCTCACCGACCGCCGACACCGGCAGCTCCTCACCCGCGATCGGCGCCGACACGCCGACCGCCGGTCACCACCCCGGCCGGACCAGCGCGAGAACCCGTCGCCCACCCCGACACCACCGGCCCGTACCGCCTGGCCAGCACGTCGTAGTCCGCCGCGACTCCCCCGCGACCACCCGGTACGGCCCCGGTCCCAGCACGCCGGCCAGGCCGGGGACCTCAGCCCGCAGCAGCGACGCCGCCAGCCGCGCGAGCCGCCCGCGTTCGCTCTCCACGTCCCTGCGCAGCAGCCCGAGCAACGCCAGCGCCACCGTGACCACGGCCCGTTCGGCCGGTGACAGCGGACTCGCCCGCCGCACCACGAGCACCGACGACTCGACCGGGTCGAGCGTCACGTGCTCGTCACCCACCTGGGCGGAGGCCGAACGGGGGCCGGTGCCCGACGCCACCCGGTCCACCAGCGACGCCACGTCGTCCGGCGCGCTCGCCGGTTCCACGAGGTCCGCGCGGCAGCCCAGCACGACCGCCAGCGTGGTCAGCACCGACTCCACCGGCCGGACGCGGGTGGCGGCACGGGTGAGCGCGCGCTGGCTGTCCGCGAGCATCCGCTGCTCCCGCACGGCGATCTCGGCGAGCAACGCGCCCAACGCCTGCGACACCGCGAGGAACGGGGTGGACGGCGGCACAGCCAGCAGCGGCATCCCCTGCTGCGCACAGGCCTCGACCAGCGGCGACGGCACCTCGCGGAACTCCGGCTCCACCCCGAACCCGATCGCCGAGACCCCCGAGGACACCAGCCCGGCGACGTAGCCGGGCACGTCGCCGGGGAACCGCACCCCGGCCGTGAGCAGCAGCTCCTCCCCGACCAGGTACGGCGTCGGGTCGGCGAGCTCGGACACGTGCGCCCAGCGGACCGGCCGGTCCAGCCCGGATGATCCACACAGGACGGTCAGCCCGAGGTCTGCTCGCGCGACGAGCTCGCGCAGTGGGACGGTGTGCACAACCACAAGCCCAGGATTGTGCAGAACGACTGCTTACCAGCGCCAGCCCGCGTTCCTACTGTGACCTGCAACCCAAGGAGGTCCGACAGTGGCTCTCGACTACGCGGTGATCGCCGCCTACGTGCTCGGCATGATCGGCATGGGCTGGTGGGGCATGCGCCGCGCCACCAGCAAGAGCGAGTACCTGGTCGCCGGACGCAGGCTCGGTTTCGCCATGTACTCCGGCACCATGTCCGCCGTCGTGCTCGGTGGCGCGTCGACCATCGGCGGCGTCGGGCTCGGCTACAAGTTCGGCATCTCCGGCGCCTGGATGGTGTTCGCCATCGGCCTCGGCATCTTGCTGCTGAGCGCCCTGTTCGCGCGCCGGATCGTGCGGCTCAAGGTCTACACGGTCTCCCAGATGCTCGACCTGCGCTACGGCGGCAGCTCGTCGATGGTGTCCGGCACGGTGATGTGGGCGTACACGCTGATGCTGACGGTCACGTCCACGATCGCGTACTCCACGATCTTCACCGTCCTCTTCGGACTGCCGAAGTCCGTCGGCGTCATCATCGGCGGCGGCATCGTGGTGCTGTACAGCGTTCTCGGCGGCATGTGGTCGATCACGCTGACCGACATCGTGCAATTCGTGGTGAAGACGATCGGCATCCTGTTCCTGCTGCTGCCGATCTCGTTGTCCGCGGCGGGCGGCTTCGACGGCATCAAGGAACGGCTGAACGACCCGGCGGTGTTCGACGTCGGCACCATCGGTGTCAGCACGATCATCACCTACCTGCTGATCTACGTGTTCGGTCTGCTGATCGGACAGGACATCTGGCAGCGCGTGTTCACCGCCAAGTCGCCGCAGGTCGCCACGTGGGGCGGGATCACGTCCGGGCTCTACTGCCTGGTCTACGCCGTCGCCGGCGCGGTGATCGGCACCGCGGGCAAGGCGCTGTACCCGGACATCGCGAACTCCGACGAGGCGTTCGCGACGATCGTGGAGAACCTGCTGCCGACCGGGGTGCGCGGGCTCGTGCTCGCGGCGGCGCTGGCGGCCATGATGTCCACGTCGTCCGGTGCGCTGATCGCCTGCGCGACCGTCGCCTCCACCGACATCTGGAAGCGCGGTGCCAAGGGCGACGTGCACTCGAACCGGATGTTCACGCTGGTGCTCGGCATCGTCGCGATCGGCATCGCGGTGGCGCTGAACGACGTCGTGGCGGCGTTGACGGTCGCCTACAACATCCTGGTCGGCGGGCTGCTGGTGGCGATCCTCGGCGGGCTGGTGTGGAAGCGCGGCACGCAGGCCGGCGCGATGACGTCGATGGCGGCCGGCTCGCTGACGGCGATCGCGTTCATGGTGCTGGACGGCGTGCTGGCCGACTCCCCGATCTACTACAGCCTCGGCGCGTCGCTGGTGACGTACGTCGTGGTCAGCCTGGCCACCCCGCCCACCGACCCGGCCGTGCTGGCGGCGTGGAACCGGCGCGTGGCGGGGAAGGCAACCGAAGAGGAACTGGTGAAAGCATGATCGGCCCCGTCGACTCCTCGCAGGTCCCGCGCTACGCGGGCCCGGCGACCTTCGCCCGGCTGCCGCGCCTGGACCAGGTGGCGCACGCGGACGTCGCGGTGGTGGGGATCCCGTTCGACACCGGCGTCTCCTACCGGCCCGGTGCGCGGTTCGCACCCTCGGCGGTGCGGGAGGCGTCCCGGTTGCTGCGCCCGTACCACCCCGGCCTGGACGTGTCGCCGTTCGAACGCGTGCAGGTCGCGGACGGCGGGGACGTCGCGGTGAACCCGTTCCACATCGGCGAGGCGATCGAGACCATCGAGGGCGCGGCGTCCGAGCTGCAGGCCGGGGGCACGCGGTTGGTGACGATCGGCGGTGACCACACGATCGCGCTGCCGTTGCTGAGGGCGGTGTCGCGGATCCACGGACCTGTTGCGCTGCTGCACTTCGACGCACACCTGGACACGTGGGACACGTACTTCGGTGAGCCGTACACACACGGCACGCCGTTCCGCCGTGCCGTCGAGGAAGGCATCCTCGACACCGAGGCGATCTCCCACGTCGGCACGCGCGGGCCGTTGTACGGCAAGAAGGACCTGGAGGACGACCGGCGGCTCGGGTTCGGCATCGTCACGTCGTCGGACGTCCTGCGGCGAGGTGTCGACGAGACGGTCGACGCGCTGCGGCAGCGGATCGGGTCGCGGCCGGTGTACGTGTCGATCGACATCGACGTGCTGGACCCGGCGCACGCGCCCGGCACCGGCACGCCGGAGGCCGGTGGGATGACGTCGCGGGAGCTGCTGGAGATCCTGCGAGGGCTGCGGGGGCTGAACCTGGTCGGCGCGGACGTCGTGGAGGTCGCTCCGGCCTACGACCACGCGGACATCACTTCTGTGGCAGCCTCTCACGTTGCGTACGACCTCGTGAGTTTGATGGCTCTGAAGGAGGGCGCGTGACCGACTCCTCTGGACGCACCGGCGGTGACGTCGTCGTCGAGACGCTGGAGGCGCTCGGCGCGAGCACCGTCTTCGGCATTCCCGGCCAGCACGCTCTCGGGTTGTTCGACGCCTTGCGGCGGTCGGAGCTGAGGTACGTCGGGTCGCGGACGGAGGTCAACGCCGCGTTCGCCACCGATGGGCACGCACGGCTCACGGGTTCCGTGACGCCGTTGCTCGTCTCGACCGGACCGGGTGCGTTGCAGACGTTGGCCGGACTGCAGGAGTCCGCCGCTGCTTCGGCGCCCGTGCTGGGTATTTCGTCGCAGATCCCCAGGGCCGGTCTTGGCGGCGTGCGTGGTGGATACCTGCACGAGCTGACGGACCAGCTGGCGTCGTTCCGGGACATCGTGAAGCACGCACGCGTTGTCCGGCATGCGTCGCAGATCCCGTCGGCGTTGGCCGAAGCGTGGGAGATCGCGCTGACTGCGCCGTACGGTCCGGTGTGGCTGGAGATCCCGCAGGACGTGCTGCTCGGCCCGGCCGGGGTGCCGCCGGTGACGTCGGTGTCGTGGTCACCGCGCGAGCTGCACCCGCGGCCGGAGCTGGTCGCGGAGGCGGTGCGGTTGCTGGACGGTGCTCAGCGCCCGGTCATCCTGGCCGGTGGTGGCGCCTCCGGCCCCGAACTGGCCCAGCTGGCCGAGAAGCTGCGCGCACCGGTGGTGAGCACGTTCGGCGGCAAGGGCAACTTCCCCCGGGAGCACCCGCTCTCCGCGCAGTCGTGGCTGGAGGACTGGCACACCACGTCGTTCCTGGCCGACGCGGACGTGCTGCTGGTGGTGGGGTCCGGGCTCGGGGAGCTGTCCAGCAACTACCGGACGTTCCAGCCGCGCGGTGCGGTGGTCCAGATCGAGGCGGACCTCGGCAAGCTGGAGTCGAACTACCCGGCTCTCGGCATCCACGCCGAGGCCCGGCACGCGTTGCGCGCGTTGGTTTCCGGGGTCACGGCAAGGGTTGCCGACGGCGTTGCGGAGGCGCGGGTCGCGGAGTTGTTGACACGCGTACAGGATCGGTTGGCCGCGCAGGACCTCGCGCTGGAGCTCGGCGTCCTGCAAGCGTTGCGCGCCGCCGTCCCCGACGGCACCCCGACGTGCTGGGACATGACGATCCTCGCCTACTGGGCCTGGTCGGCCTGGGACCCGCGCGGCGGCGCGCAGCTCTCGGCCCAGGGCGCGGGCGGCCTCGGCTACGGCTTCCCCGCGGCGCTGGGCGTCGCGGCGGCTCACGACGGTCCGGTGCTGGCGGTCTCCGGTGACGGCGGCGCCATGTACGGCATCTCCGAGCTCGCCACCGCCGCCCAGCACGGCTCGCGCGTGGTGTGGCTGATCGTCGACGACGGCGGCTACGGCATCCTGCGCGAGTACATGACCGACGCGTTCGGCCAGGCCACCGCCACCGAGCTGACCCGCCCGGACTTCGTGGCACTCGCCGCGTCCTTCGGCGTCCCCGCGACCCTCACCACGCCGGAGACGCTGCGCGAGGACCTCACCAGGGCCTTCGCCACGAACGGCCCGCACGTGGTGGTCCTGCCCGCGGTGTTGCGCATGTTCGCCCCCACGCACCTGGAGCACACGTGATCGTCGCGAACTTCATCAACGGCACCTCTTCGCCCGCCGCGGACACCTCACCGCTGATCGACCCCGCAACGGGCGTCGAGTTCGGCCGTGCCGCCGTCTCCCGCGCCGCCGAGGTCGACGCCGCGGTCTCCGCCGCCGCCACCGCGTTCGTGTCGTGGTCGCGCACCACCCCTTCGGAACGCCAGCAGGCGTTGCTGAAGCTGGCCGACCTGCTGGAGTCCAACGCCGCGACCATCGCCGATGCGGAGGTCCGCGAAACCGGCAAGATCCGCTCGGTGCTGGTCGAGGAGGAGATCCCCCAGTGCGCCGACCAGATCCGCTTCTTCGCGGGCGCCGCCCGTGCGCTGTCGTCGGCCTCCGCCGGGGAGTACCTGCCCGGCCACACCTCCTACCAGCGCCGCGAGCCCGTGGGTGTGATCGCCCAGATCACCCCGTGGAACTACCCGCTGATGATGGCCGTCTGGAAGATCGCCCCGGCGTTGGCCGCCGGCAACACGGTGGTGTTGAAGCCCGCCGACACCACACCGTCTTCGTCTGTGCTGCTCGCCTCACTGGCCGCCGAGGTGCTGCCGCCCGGTGTGGTCAACGTCGTGCTGGGTGACCGCGACACCGGCCGCCTGCTCGTCGAACACCCCGTTCCCGCGATGGTGTCGCTGACCGGCTCCACGCGCGCTGGTGCCGAGGTGGCCCGTTCCGCTGCTGCGACGGTGAAGCGGCTGCACCTCGAACTCGGTGGCAACGCACCGGTCTTGGTGTTCGACGACGCGGACGTGGTCACTGCCGCGGAGGGGATCGTCGGCGCCGCCTTCTACAACGCGGGCCAGGACTGCACGGCCGCCTCTCGCGTTCTGGTGCACACGTCGGTTTTCGACTCGTTCGTCGAGGCGTTGGTGAAGGTGGCGTCTTCGCAGGTGCCCGGTTTCGACTTCGGTCCGTTGAACTCGCAGGCGCAGCTCGACCGCGTGCTGGGATTGGTGTCGCGGTCCTCAGGACTGGTCCACTGTGGAGGGCGACGGCACGGGTCTGATGGCTTCTTCCTGGAGCCCACCGTGGTTTCGGGGGTGTCGCAGGACGACGAGCTCGTACAGGAAGAGGCGTTCGCGCCGGTGATCACCGTGCAGACGTTCGCCTCCGACGACGAAGCCGTGGCGTTGGCCAATGGCGTGCCGCAGGGGTTGGCGTCGTCGATCTGGACGCGGGATGCGGGGCGTGTCGCGGCTTTGAGCGCACGGCTCGACTTCGGGATCGTGTGGGTGAACACGCACGGGCTCGTGGCGTCGGAGATGCCGCACGGCGGGTTCGGGGCGTCGGGGTATGGGAAGGACTTGTCGATGCACGGGCTGGAGGACTACACGCGCGTGAAGCACGTGATGATCGCCCACTAGACGGAAGGCCCGGTTCCGAGCGCGTTCGAACCTCCTCATCCCACCTCCGGTCAGCGGACCTCGATGGTCACGCCGTACCACTCGTGCAACGACGCGGCCAGCTCCGCACCCGCGTAAGCGGGCACGTGCGCCTTCCACCACGGCACGTCGTCGCGCACCGGCTCGGGCAACAGCAGCGCGCGGAACCGGGCGTCGAGCTCGGCGAGGCGTTCCGCCACCCACGGCGGTTCGGCGCCCTCCGAGAGACGGCGTTCGATCGCTTCCCTCACCGACAGGTCGTACATGTATTCGTCGATGTTGTCGTGGTAGGAGTCCTCGACGAAGTCGATGACCTGCTCCCACTGGTCGAGCATCGAGGCGTTGGACACGGTCATTTGATCGCCGTCTCGTCATAGAGCTTCACGTACCCGCAGAGTCTCCCGCAGTCCGGCAGGCGGCCCACCGCCTCCTGATCAGCGTACCGCCCGGCGGTGCGCGACCGGGGTGCTGGCCGACTCCGCACGCGACCCGTTGACCTCCACTTAACTGGAGCTCATAGCGTTCGTCAGCATGTTCGCGATTCGGCAGTACGAGCTCGGTCCCGCCTCCACCCTCCTCTTCGAGGAGGTACCCGACCCGACGCCAGGCCCCGGCCAGGTCCGCCTCACCGTGGCCGCGGCGGGCGTCCACCTCGTCGACACCACCATCCGCAAGGGTGCCTTCGGCCCCGTCGACCTCCCCATGACGCCCGGCCGCGAGGTCGCCGGCGTCGTCACCTCCACAGGTCCCGAGGTGTCGAGCGAGTGGCTCGGCCGCCGGGTGGTGGTGCACCTCGGCATGGCCAGCGGTGGCTATGCCGAGCTCGCCGTCGCGGCGGTGGAGTCGTTGCACCCGTTGCCGGACGACGTGTCCTTCGAGGCGGCGGTGGCGATGATCGGCACCGGGCGCACGGTGGTCGGTGTCTTGGGCACCGCCGGGCTGACCGCTGACGACGTGGTGCTCGTGACGTCGGCGGCCGGTGGGATGGGAGCGCTCTTCGTGCAGGAGGCGCGCAACGTCGGGGCGCGGGTGATCGGGCTGGCGTCGGGGGCGAAGCTCGACCACGTCGTGGGCAACGGTGCTGACGCCGCCATCGACTACACGCGGGCCGGCTGGTCCGACGGGCTCAAGGACATCACCGTCGTGCTCGACGGTGTGGGTGGGGAGGTGGGCACGGCCGCGTTGGGGACGCTCGGGGTGGGTGGGCGCGCGATCATCTACGGCTGGGCGTCCGGGAAGGCCACGGACACCAGCGTCGACAACCTCTACCCGAAGTCGTTGACCGCGACCGTCGCGCTGGGGCCGGGGCTGATGCGGCGCGGGCTGCGGACGTTGGAGGAGGAGTCGATGGCGGGGCTCGCGAGCGGACGGTTCGTGCCGCTGATCAACCCGCCGTTCGCGTTGCGGGACGCGGCGAAGGCCCACGAGGCGCTGGAGTCCAGGGCGACCGTCGGCAAGGTTGTGCTGAAGCCGTGACGAAGGGCCGTTCCCGCAGCGGGAACGGCCCTCCTCAGCACACCATCAGGCCTGGACCGGGACCTCGACGAACTTCTTGCCCGCCGTGTTCTCGACGACGACGGACTTGACGTCGTTCGGCGCCACGAGTGCGGAGCCGTCCAGGTTCGTGCCCTCGGCGGCGCCCCTCTTCGACACCAGCCAGGAACCTGCCTCCTGGCGGGTGCCGTCCTTGGCCACCACGAAGATCCGGCACTTCTCGCCCTCGGGGATGCCGTTGATCGCGAAGTTGGTCCGCACCCAGCCGGCGGCCGGGACGACCTTCACGGTCATCGACGCCCCGGTCACCGGGTCGGTGGCCGTGGCGAGCTTCGTACCGGTGGGGTCGGGGGCGACGGTCGGGGTCGGCTGGGCGATGCCGCCGCCCTCGGGCGAGGTCGCCTTGCCGACGAACACGCCTGCGCCGAGCACCAAAGCCGCCACCACGGCGGCAGCGGCTCCCAGGGTCACCTGACGGCGCCGGGCGACGCCGCCGCGCTCCGAGCGCACCTGGCGGAGCGTGCGCTGCAGCAACAGGTCTCCGCCCTCCGGCGGGCCGTCGAGCATGGCCTCCGGCGGCACCTCGCCGAGGTAGGCCTCCATGGCGCGGAGGTCCTCGAGCTCACGGGTGCAGTCGGGGCAGGACGCCAGGTGCTGGTCCATGTCACGCACCTCCTGCTCGTCCAGTGCTCCCAGAACGTAAGCACCGAGCAGCTGCGGGTCGTGCTGCGTGGTCATCCGGCCACCCCCTTCAGTGCGACCTGTTGACCGCCGAACGTCTCCCTCAGGGCTCGCAACGCGTAATACGATCTTGATTTCACCGTGCCCGGTGGCACCCCCAAGGCTGCTGCCGCCTCGCTCACGCTGCGGCCGCGGAAGTAGATCTCCATCAGCACGTCGCGGTGGTCGGACGACAACCGGTCGAGGGCCTCCAGCACCACCACCGAGTCGACGACCTGGTCCGCGTGGTCGCGCTCGATCGGCGGCGTCGCCGGGGACTCGGCCACCTCCTGGGGACGCGCGGCCTTGGCGCGGACCCGGTCGGTGACGATGTTGCGCGCGACCGTCAACAGCCAGCCGCGCACCGATCCCTTGCCGTTCACGAGGGCGTCGGGGTGGCGCCACGCGCGGACGAGGGTCTCCTGGACCACGTCCTCGGCAGCCGCCCGGTCGCCGGTCAACCGCGTCGCGTACGCCAGCAACGCCCGACCATGCTCCTCGTAGAGCGATCGGATCAGTGCCTCGTCGGCCGCGGTCTCCCGTTTGCGGGAGAACAATGCCGCCATCCACCCACTCCTCCCCGCCCACGAAACACCTCTTGTGGGCGTCCTGTTCCAGACCTCAGCCGACACACGAGCGGGCAGTGGCTTCGGTTCAACGAAGTTCCAACGAAAGCGAGCCGGATGGTAGCCGGGTGCGGTGGCAGGCCCCGAACCGCAGCTCACCGCATCCGGTTCAGATGCTTCACCAGTTCGTCCATCACGGCCTGCGGCATGACGTTGATGAACATGCCGTGGTCGGTGGCCGGGTCGCGCAGCTCCTCGGCGAAGCTGTCGATCGCGAACGGGCGCCCCGCCGGGACGTCGTAGCCGACCGTCACGTGCAGGCGCGGGACGGGGAACGTCTTGGCCGGGCAGGTGCCGCCGGCGAGCGCGAACACCACGTGCGTGCGGTGCGAGGCGCTGTCGGTGTTGCTGCCGTCCCAGCAGCTCGGGAACTCGTAGCGGCGCAGGGTGCGCACGCCGGGGGCGCACAGCGGGTACTTCGTCGTGTACCGGTCCGGCTGGTCCGCGCAGCCCCACCGCGCCCGCGTGTTGGGGCCGTAGTCGTTGGTGTAGGCGCTCGGGTCGCCGGTGATCAGGCGCAGGAACCGCGGCATCGGCAGCACGTCGCTGACCGGGCTGCCGTCGTACCGGACCTCGACGCTCGCCGGCGCCAGCACCTCACCGGTGTTGCCGTGCAGACCGCCACCGTCGGCGTGCACGTCGTGGCCTGTGCCGTCGGTCAGGCGCAGCACCGGCCAGTAGTAGGTCGACCGGTCGTCCTTCTCGCACGTGGACGGTGCCTGTGCGAGGGAGGTGTTCGTCGACATCGCGTTCGCCGACTCGTTGCCCACGTACTCGTGTGTGTGGTGCGCGCCGAACGGGATGCCGGGCGACACGACCGGGTTGTCGGCGTTGAGGTGCCGCTTCTCGTTCGTGCCGCAGCGGAGCACCACGCCGGGCGTGTTCGGCTCGCTCACCGTCCGGTCGAGCTCGCTCACGTACATGTCGGCGTCGGGCGTGCCGTTCGAGGTGCCGCCGAACAGCACGAAACCGGCGGTCATGACGACGACCACCGCCAGCACCGCGACGGCGACGACAGGCCGGCGGCTCACTCCGGTTCCTTCCACACTCCGGCCAGTCTATCGACCGGTGACGGGGTCAGATCACCCGCCGCACCACCGGAAGGACGAGCGCCGGCTACTTCGCGAGCAGCCGGTCGTAGATCCGCAGCAACGTCTCGACCTCGCCCTCTTCGAGCTTGTCGAACAGCTCCTGGCGCACCGTCTCGACGTGCCCCGGCGTGGCCTCGGCGACCGCGCGCCTGCCCTCCTCGGTGATCGCCACCATCGTCGCCCGCGCGTCACCGGGGCAGTCGGAGCGTTCGACCAGCCCGCGCTGCTCCATGCGCTTGAGCTGGTGGGCGAGCCGGCTGCGGTCCCAGCCGACGGCGGTGCGCAGCTCACGGGCCCGCACGACACCGTCCGCCGCCTCGGTCAGCGGCACGAGCAGCTCGTAGTCCGCGCACGACAGGCCGTTGTCGAGCAGCTGGCGCTCGGTGGCGACCACGAGGCAGCGGTTGAGCTCCAGCCACGCCTTCCAGAGCGACTTCTCGCGCTCGTCCAACGCCGTCATGTGATCCACACCGGCGATTCTACTAGTTGCTGATACATCAGCCAATGCCCTACGATGCTGATGTATCAGCAAATTGGGGAGAGGGGCAGGCGATGGAGTTCGGACTCTTCGGACTGGGTGACATCAGGGTCGACGTCACCACCGGGTACACCCCGTCCGAGCAGGAGCGGCTCCTCGCGAACGTCCGCATCGCCAAGCACGCGGAAGAGGCCGGGTTCGACGTCTTCGCGTTCGGCGAGCACCACGCGCAGGGCTGGGTCTCGAGCAGCCCGGCGACCGTGCTCGGGTTCATCGCGGGGCAGACCTCGCGGATCACGCTCTCCACCGCGGTCACCCTGATCACGACCAACGACCCGGTGCGCGTCGCCGAGGAGTTCGCGACGCTGCAGCACCTCTCGCAGGACCGGGTGGACCTGATGCTCGGCCGCGGTGTCAGCGCGGAGACCTACACCGCGTTCGGCCAGCGACCGGAGGACGGCATCGCGCTCGCCGTCGAGAACTACGCGCTGCTGCGGCAGCTCTGGGACAACGACGTGGTCACCTGGTCCGGCCGGTTCCGCGCGCCGTTGCGCGACTTCACCGCGATGCCCAGGCCGTTGGACGGCAAGCCGCCCTTCGTCTGGCACGGCTCGATCCGGTCACCGGAGATCGCGCAGCAGGCCGGGAGGTACGGCGACGGGTTCTTCGTGAACAACCTGCTCGTGCCGATCGACTTCTACAAGCGCTACGTCGAGTTCTACCGGTCGCTCTACGCCGAGCACGGGCACGGCGCGGCCGAGGACGCCGTGGTGGGTGCGGGCGGCGCGTTCTACGTGCGTGCTCGTTCGCAGGACGCGGTCGACGAGTACCGGCCGCACTTCGACGGCCACGACCTCTACCGCGGCCAGGACCTCGACCTGGCGAACCGGCACACCGGCCTCACGGTGGGCAGTCCGGCGCAGGTGGTCGAGAAGGTAATGGCGACCCGGCAGGCGTTCGGCCCGTACCGGCGGCAGCTGTGGAGCGCCGACTTCGGCGGCGTGCCGGAGAAGGAGGTGCACCGGACGATCGAGCTCGTCGGCGAGGAGGTGCTCCCCGTCCTGCACAAGGAGCTGCGGGCGACGCCGGCCGTGGCCTGAGACCAGGTCCGGGCCGCTCCCCACCCCCTGGGCGGCCCGGACTTCCCCCTCACCCGGCCGTGATCAACGGCGTGCGGTCGTGGTTCATCACGCTCACGCCCGCCACGTCGGCCGCGCGCACCATCGCGGAGCCCGAGAGCGTCACCTCGTCCTCGTTCGCCCGCCACGACCCCGCGGTGAACGTGCGCCCGTCCTTCGTGTGCACCACCAGCCAGCAGGCTTCCCCGCCCTGCACGCCGTCGACCGTCGCGACCAGCCGCAGCCCGCCCTCGGTGTCGGTGACCTGCACGGCCAGGTGCGCACCGGCCGCCGAGGTCCCCCGCAGGACGGTGTCCCCGGTGTCCTGCCCCAGCCACACCCCGCCGGCGAGCGCCCCCGCGACCATGAACGTGGAGGTCGCGGCCATGACGCGACCACGACGGCGGCCGGCGTCGTGGCGTTCCCGGCGGACCGTGCCCAGTGTGCGCTGCAGGACGTGGTCCGCGTCCGGTGGTGGGCCGTCGAGCGCGGCCTCCGGTGGTAGCTCTTCCTTCAGCATGTGGTGATCTCGTTCAGCTCGTCGTGGTGCCCATGGATGTGGGAACACCGCACTTTCTCTCCTCCTGTTCCGCGTTCCTGCGGTGACCAACACCTTCAAAACGGCGCTACGAGGAAGTTGGTTCAACGCAGATACCAAGAGGTTGTGCACCCCACAGCACGAGGTTGACCTGGGCCGTGACCTGCACTTAAGCTCTCATATATGATGTATGACCAGGCCGGAACGCCGCCTGCGTCGAGAACGGACTTCGTTCTGGAATCGATCAAAGAAGCGATTCTCAACGGAGAGCTGAAGCCCGGTCAGGCGCTCGTGGAAACAGATCTGGCCGCGTGGCTGACCGTCTCGAAGACCCCGGTGCGGGAGGCGTTGAAGACGCTCGTCGGGTCCGGTCTCGTCGTGATGAGCCCCTACAAGGGCGCCGCCGTGCGGACCGTCGACGCCGCGATGGCCGCCGCGCTCTACGACGTGCGGCTGCTGCTGGAACCCGAGGCGCTGCGGCGTGCGGTGGAGCTCGGGGCGTCGTTCGACGAGGCGGCGCTCGCGCTGGAGGACACCGATGACCTCGCCCGCCGCAGCCTCGCCAACCGGCGGTTCCACCGGGCGCTGTACGCCGGCTGCGGCAACCCGTTGATGGTCGAGATCCTCGACGGCCTGCGCGACCAGGCGGCGCTCGTCACCGTCGCGGGCTGGGGCCTGCACCCGACATGGGAAGCGGAGGCCGCCGAGCACCGCGCGATCCTCGCCGCCGCCACCGACCGCGATGCCGGCCTCGCGACCGAACTGCTGCGCCGCCACATACGGACATTCGCCGACCGTCTCACCGAGGAGCTCCCCGATGTCGTTCGATGACCTCTCCGACCAGCTGGCGTCCGTCGTGGCGATCACCGTCACGCCGTTCGACGCGGACGGAGCCGTCGACGAGAAGAGCTACGCCGCGGTCCTCGACCGGATGGTGGACGGCGGCATCTCCGTCGTCACGCCGAACGGCAACACCAGCGAGTTCTCCACGCTGTCCCCCGCGGAGACCGAGCGCGCGCTGCGGGTCACCGTCGACACCGTGGGCGGGCGGGCGTCGATCATCGCCGGTGTCGGGCACGACCTGGAGACCGCCGTCAGGAGCGCCCGGTTCGCCGACGCGCACGGTGCCCAGGGCGTGATGGTCCACCAGCCCGCGCACCCGTACGTGTCGCTCGACGGCTGGGTCGACTACCACCGGGCGATCGCCGACTCGGTGCCCGAGCTGAGCGTGGTCCTCTACGTGCGCAACCCGCGGATCGGTGGCGCGCAGATCGCCGCGCTCGCCGACGCGTGCCCGAACGTCGTGGGCGTGAAGTACGCGGTGCCGGACCCGGTGCGGTTCGCCTCGGTGGCGCGCGACGCCGGACTCGACCGGCTGACGTGGGTCGCGGGGCTGGCCGAGCTGTCCGCGCCCGGCTACTTCGCCGTCGGGGCAACGGGGTTCACGTCCGGGCTGGCGAACGTGGCGCCGCAGCTGTCGGTGCAGTTCTTCGGCTGCCTGCGGGCCGGGGAGTTCGGAGCGGCGATGGAGATCTGGGAGTTCGTGCGCGGGTTCGAGGAGCTGCGGGCGGCGAACGAGTCGGCGAACAACGTGTCGGTGGTGAAGGAAGCGCTGGCACAGCTCGGGTTGTGCCGCCGGGACGTGCGTCCGCCCGCGTCGGTGCTGGGCGAGGCCGGCCGTTCCGCTGTCGGCGTGCTGCTGAACTCGTGGAGCCTGCTGTGAGCTTGCGCAGCGGTGAGTGGTTCGACGGCGAAGGGCTGCGGGCGTTCTCGCACAACGCGCGCATGCGCCAGCTCGGCGTGAACCCGGCTGAACACCTCGGCAAGCCCGTCATCGCGATCTTGAACACGTGGAGCGGCATCAACCCGTGCCACATGCATTTGCGCGAGCGCGCGCAGCAGGTCGAACGCGGGGTGTGGGAGGCGGGCGGTTTTCCGCTGGAGTTCCCGGTGTCGACGCTGTCGGAGACGTACCAGAAACCGACGCCGATGTTGTACCGCAACATGTTGTCGATGGAGACGGAGGAGATCCTCCGCTCGTACCCGGTCGACGGCGCGGTGCTGATGGGCGGCTGCGACAAGACCACGCCGGCGTTGCTGATGGGTGCCGCTTCCGCCGGTCTGCCCACGGTCTTCGTGCCGGCCGGGCCGATGCTGCGCGGGCACTGGCGCGGGCAGAAGCTCGCGTCCGGCACCGACATGTGGCGGTTCTGGGACGAGAAGCGGGCGGGAAAGATCACGTCCGCCGACTGGGCGGAGATCCAGTCAGGGCTGGCCCGCTCCCCCGGCACGTGCATGACGATGGGCACGGCGTCGACGATGACCGCGGCGGCCGAGGCGCTGGGACTCACCTTGCCGGGGGCGTCGTCGATCCCGGCCGTGGACTCGGCCCACCACCGGATGGCGGCGGCCTCGGGCATGCGGGTGGTCGAGATGGTCCGCGAGGGTCTGACGATCGGCGACGTCCTTTCCGCTGAGGCGTACGAGGACGCGGTCAGGACCGTGCTGGCGTTGGGTGGTTCGACGAACTCGTACATCCACCTGATCGCGATGGCCGGGCGGTCGCAGATCCCGTTGTCGCTGGACGACTTCGACCGGTTGTCGCGGGAGGTGCCGGTGCTCGCGTCCGTGCAACCCGCCGGTGAGCACCTCATGGAGGACTTCTACTACGCCGGCGGGTTGCGCGGACTGCTCTCGCGGTTGCGGGACTCGTTGCACCTCGAGCGGATCACCGTCACGGGCCGCACGTTCGGCGCGGACCTCGAAGGTGCCGAGGTGCACGACCCCGCGGTGATCCGGCCGCTGTCGGACCCGGTCTCGCCCGAGGGCGGACTGGCCGTGCTGCGCGGCAACCTCGCACCGGACGGCGCGGTGATCAAGTACGTGGCGGCCGACCCCGCCCTGTGGAAGCACACCGGTCCGGCGGTGGTCTTCCACGGCTACCAGGACCTGCAGGCGCGCATCGACTCGCCTTCGCTGGAGGTCGCGAAGGACTCGGTGATCGTGCTGGCGGGTGGTGGCCCGAAGGGCGGGCCCGGCATGCCGGAGTACGGGATGCTGCCGATACCGGACAAGCTGCTGCGCGAGGGTGTCCGGGACATGCTCCGGGTCTCGGACGCCCGGATGAGCGGAACTTCCTACGGTGCCTGCGTTCTGCACGTGGCACCGGAGGCGCACGTCGGTGGTCCGCTGGCGCTGGTGCGCGACGGCGACCTGGTGACGCTGGACGTCGAGGCGCGGGTGCTGCGCGTGGAGATCTCCGACGAGGAGATGGCCCGGCGGCGGGCCGCGTGGGTCGAGCCGGCGCCGAGGTTCGAACGCGGGTACGGCGCGCTGTACCAGGAGCACATCACGCAGGCGAACGAGGGCTGCGACTTCGAGTTCCTGTCGCGTCCGGGCCGCAACCCGGAGCCCAACGCGCACTAGCCCTTGGACACGACACTGCCCATGGCGGGGTCGAGCTTCTCCTGGGCGTCCTGCCAGTCGCTGCTGCCGTGAAGCTCCGTGCGCAGGTACGCGGCCGCGAGCTCGCGGACGGCGTGCATGCGTTCGGGGCTCTCGTCCGTGGTCTCGGCGACGTCGTAGCCGGAGACGCCACCGAGCCCGTGCTCGCCGCCGACCAGCGTGAGCAGCGACTTGCGGCCCGGTGCCAGGTGGTACGGGTCGGCGTGCCAGTCCGGCCCGGCGGTCGTGAGGTGCCCGGAGGCGTCGTTGTCGCCGGCCACCACGAGTGCGGGCGTGGTCATCGTGGTGAAGTCCACGGACGCCATGAACCCGTAGTTCTCCCTGACGACGTCGGTGACCGCGTCACCCCGCCCGGTCGCCCCGAGCAGCACGCCGGCCTTGATCCTCGGCTCCCGCAGGCTGACGCCCTCGGTGGTCATGCCGAGCAGCAGGCTCGCGGTGTGCCCGCCCATCGAGTGCCCGGCGACGGCGATCCTGCCGGTGTCGAGCCGGTTCTCCAGCTGCGGCACGGCTTTCACGACCTCGTCGAGCCGGTCGATGACGGTGGACATGTCCTCGGCCCGTTCCCGCCAGAACATCGGCGCGCCGGGGGTGTCCGCGGGCAGGTTCAGCGTGCGGGAGCTGAGGTGCGTCGGCTGGATGACCACGAAGCCCTGCTCGGCCCAGTAGTCGGCCAGCGGCCCGTAGCCGTGCAGCGAGGAGAGGTGGTGGGAGTAGCCCTGCCCGTGGGACAGAAGGATGATCGGCAGCCCAGTGCCCTCGGTCGGCGCGGAGACCTTCAGCTGCAGGTCAACGGGCCTTCCGGGCACCTGCAGCACGATCGGGCTCACCGTGAAGACGGTCATGACGTTCCCTTCGAGTATGCTCGCCACACCAAGCGGAGCGACGTTCCGGAACGATACGGAGCAGTGTTCCGCTTTGTCAACCGCCCCTCGGAAGGGAGTCCCGTGCCCCCACGCAAGCGGTCCGACGCCGTGCGCAACGAGCAGACCCTGCTCGCCGCCGCGGCCGCCGTGTTCGTCCGCTCCGGCGTCGACGCCCCGATCCGGGAGATCGCGGCCGAGGCGGGCGTCGGCATGGGCACCATCTACCGCCACTTCCCCACCCGCGCGGACCTCGTCGTCGCCGTGTACCGCCACCAGGTCGAGTCGTGCGCGGCGGCGGGCCCGGAACTGCTGGCGGGCGGCGGGTCCCCGTATGTCGCATTGCGACGGTGGATCGACCTGTTCGTCGACTTCCTGGTGACCAAACACGGTCTGGCGCAGGCGTTGCAGTCCGACGACAGCGGGTTCGCGTCGTTGCACGCGTACTTCCTCGACACGTTGGGGCCGGTGTGCCGGCAGCTGCTCGATGCGGCTGCGGCGGCCGGGGAGATCCGGGCGGATGTGCGGCCGTACGAGCTGATGCGCGGGATCGGGAACCTCTGCATCGGGCAGGCGGATGAGCGGTACGAGCCGCGACGGGTGATCGCGCTGCTGCTGGACGGTCTGCGCGCCTGATCGGGGGGTTGTGCGGCTCGGGGCCGCGCGGGTTGGGTTGCGCGGCTTGGGGTTGTACGGCGACGCTGGGGGCGAACAGGAGCCAGCGGTTCCGGGCGGTCAGCGTTTTCCCGTCGGCGGGGATCAGGCCACAGCAGATGGCCGGCTCGATGGCGGTGACCTGCACCGGTTCCACGCCGGTCCTGCTGGTGGTCGCGCTGAAGTTCGTGAACCCCGCCCGGCTCGTGACCCGGCTCGGAGACCGCTCTCAGCGCCGGACAGGTCATGATTGGATCAACCGGCGGCTGAGGCGAGGTAACCAGTGGCAGTGACCATCCGCGACGTGGCACGCAGGGCGCACGTGTCGGTCGCCACCGTTTCGCGTGCGCTGACCTCTCCGGAGCTCGTGCGGCCGGAGACGAGGACGCGCGTGCTGGCCGCTGCCACGGAGCTCGGGTACCAGCCCAACCGCGCCGCGCGGGGACTGATCACGGGCAAGACCGGCAACATCGGCATCGTCGTGCCCGACCTCGACAACCCGTTCTTCACGGGGGTGCTCAAGGCCGTGCAGGCGCGGGCGGCGCAGGCCGACTACGCGGTGTTCGTGGCCGACAGCGACGAGGACCCGGTCGCGGAGGCCAAGCTGGTGCACGCCATGGCGAAGCAGGTCGACGGTGTCGTGCTGTGCGCGCCGGGCCTGGAGGACTCGCAGGTCCGCGAGGCGGCCGGGGCGACGTCGCTGGTGCTGCTGAACCGGCGGCTGCCCGGTGTGCCGGCGGTGTTGATGGACTCGTCCGATGGCGTGCAGGCGGTCGTCGAGCACCTCGTCGCGTTGGGGCACCAGCGGATCGCCTACCTGAACGGGCCGCGCACGTCGTGGTCCAACCAGGAGCGCCGGCGCGGCCTGATGTCGGCGGTGGCCAGGCACGGCGTGGACCTGGCCGACCTCGGGCCGTTCGCGCCGCGCTACGAAGGTGGCCTGCAGGCGGCGGATCTGGCCGTGGCGGCCGGCACGACCGCGGTCATCGCCTACAACGACATCATGGCGCTGGGTGTGCTGGCGCGGTTGCGGGACCGCGGGATCTCGGTGCCCGGCGACGTGTCGGTGACGGGGTTCGACGACCTGACGTACGCGGCGCTGTGCTGCCCCGCGCTCACCACCGTCGCGATGCCCGTTGCCCAAGCAGGACGGACGGCGGTGAATCTCTTGCTGGACTGGCTGGACTCCGACAACACCGAGGTGCCGCAGGTCGTGCTGGAGACGCAGCTGGTCGTGCGCGGGACCACCACGCCGCCCAAGAGGTGAAAAGGCGGCCCCGGCCAGCGCCTGGGGGGAGTGCGCTGAAAGCCGGGGCCGCGAAAGCGGCGGGCCCGAGGGGGGAGGGGGCCATGTGCCGCTGGTGTTCCACTCTGCCCTGGGACGGGGAAATAAGCCAGGGTGGATGTACCTGTTTTTGGATTCTCGTACGTACGGGTTACACGTAGAGGCCTTCGTACAACTCAGCGTGAAGACGGTGCACCACACCACGTTTGACCTTCAACGTGGGCGTGAGCTCGCCTACCTCCTGCGACAGGTCCCTTGCCAGGAGGACGAACTTCTTCACCTGGGAAACACTGGCGAAGTGCGAGTTCGCTTCGTCAACGACTTCCTGCACCAGCGCTCGCACGTCCGGGTGACCCACCAGTGACTCAACGTCAGAAGGAAGTCCACGCGACGTGGCCCACGCGGCGATCTCGTCCGCATCCAGTGTGATCAGAGCCACACAGAAGGGCTTGCGGTCGCCGTAGAGCACCGCGTGCGAGATCCACCGCGACTGCCGCAACACGTTCTCCACGTTGGCGGGCGCGATGTTCTTGCCGCCCGCGGTGATGATGATGTCCTTCTTGCGCCCGGTGATCGTCACGAAACCGTCCGCGTCGATCTCGCCGAGGTCACCGGTGTGCAGCCAGCCGTCCCGGATCGTCTCCGCCGTCGCCTCCGGGTCGCGCCAGTAGCCCCCGAAGACGTGCGGGCCGCGCATCAGCAGCTCACCGTCCTCGCCGAGCTTCATCTCCAGGCCCGCCACGCCGGTGGCGCCGACCGAGCCGAGTTTGAAACTCTCCAACGTGTTGATGGTGCCGACCGCAGTGGACTCGGTCATGCCGTAGCCCTCCAGCACCGGCACCCCGGCGGCGTGGAAGAACTGCAGCACCTCGGGGGAGATCGGCGCGGCACCGGACAACGCCTGCTGCAGCCGCCCGCCGAACACCGCGCGCACGTTCGCGAACAGCGCGTCGACCTGGTCGAACGCCGCCGCCATCTCGGCGGGCACCGGTTCGCCCGCGGCCTTGCGGCGCCGCACCTCCAGCCCGAGGGTGACCGCCTGGGACAGTTGCGCCGGGTCGACCGCGCCGGTGACGAACGTGTAGATCTTCTCGAAGATCCTGGGCACCGACGGCAGGAACGTCGGCTTGACCTCGGCCAGCTCGGGCACGACCGCCTTCATGTCGCCGCCGTAGAACGCCAGCTCGCCGCCGCGGTACATCGTGCCGAACATGACGATCTGCGCGAAGACGTGTGCCAGCGGCAGGAACAGGTAGACCGTGCCCTGCATGGCGTCGATCCGCGTCTCCTCGGCCAGCCGGCACAGCGTGACCCAGTTCGCGCTGGTCAGCACGCAGCCCTTGGGCGGCCCGGTGGTGCCGGAGGTGTAGATGATCAGGCTCGGGTCGTCGGGCTTCACCGCGGCCCTGCGCGCGTCCAGCTCGGCGGCCAGCGGCGAGGTGCGGCCGGTGTCGCGCAGGTCGGCGACCGTCGGCCGGTCACCGGCGGGCTCGATCGTGTAGACCGCGCGCAGCTCGGGGAGCCCGTCGCGCACGACGTCGACCTTGACGCACTGCGCCTCGTCCTCGGCGACCACGATGGACGCTCCGGAGTTGCCGACCACCCAGGCGACCTCCTCCGCCGTGCTGGACGGGTAGATCGGCACGACGATGCCGCCGGCCGCGAGCACGGCCAGCTCGACCGCGACCCACTCGTGCCGGGTGCCGGCGAGCACGCACACCCGGTCGCCTGAGGACAGTCCGGCGTGGACGAACCCGGAGGCGAGGTCCAGCACCTGCTCGGAGACCTCGGCGTAGGTCTGCCGGTGCCACTCGCCGTGCTGCTTGAACCGCCACGCCACCGCGTCGCCGTACGCCTGCTCCGCGAGGAACGGCAGGTCGGCGATGCGGCGCACGGCTTTCACCGCGTTCGGGCTGGTGACTCCTGCGGTCATTGCGGCTCCTACGCGCGTCGGGGCGGGGGTTCGGGCGGGAGGGTTCAGGCGGGCACGACCTGGACGCGGGTGCCGTTGAGCACGGCGGTCCCGGAGAGCGGGTCGATCCGGAGGTCGTCGGTGAGCAGGTTGACGTTCACCCCGGCGTGCTCACGGGCCACGGTCATCCGCGTGCCGGGCAGGTCGTGGCCCCAGCCGTGCGGCATCGACACGACACCCGGCGCGATGTCGTCGGTGACCTCGACGAGCACCTCGACCTTGCCTACCCGCGAGGTCACCCGGGCGGTGGCGCCGTCGGTCAGGCCGATCCGCCGGGCGTCACCGGTGTTGACGAGCAGCGTGCACAACGGCCTGCCCTTCACCAGCGCGGGCACGTTGTGCATCCAGGAGTTGTTGGTGCGCAGGTGGCGGCGGCCGACGAGGACCATCTCGGTCTCGGGTGTGCGCAACGACTCCAGCACGCGCGGCAGGTCGTCCACAACGGCCTGTGGCGTGAGCTCGACCTTGCCGGACGCGGTGCGCAGGATCTCCGGCAGGCGTGAGGTGAGCGGGCCGAGGTCGATGCCGTGCGGGTTGTCCAGCAGCTGCCGCAACGAGACCCCGTACGCGCCGGTGCGGAGCTTGAGGTCCAGCAGGCGTTCCTCGCGGGTCTCACCCTCGGGTTCGAAGTCGGCCCCGAGCTTGGTCTTCAGCTCCGCCAGCTGGAACGCGGCGATGGCGTCGAGGTCGGCGGCCGGGCCCATGCCGCCGAAGATGGTGGCGAGCCGGAAGAAGATGTCCGTCTCGTCGACCCGGTCCTGCTCCAACGGGATCGGTGCGCGCGAGTACTTCACGACGTTGCGCACGGAGTTGTTGAAGAACGCGAGGTCGTAGTGCGCACGGCGGGACGGCGGCGGCGTGGGCAGGATGACGTCGGCGTGCCTGGTCGTCTCGTTGAGGTACGGGTCGACGCTGACCATGAACTCCAACGACGCGAGGGCGTCGTTCACGCGTGCGGAGTTCGGCAACGACAACGCCGGGTTGCCGCCGATCGTGAACAGCGCGCGCACTTGGCCGTCGCCGGGCGTCTCGATCTCGTCGACCAGTGTGACGGCCGGGAACTCCCCCATCACCTCGGGGTGGCCCTTGACCCGGCTGTGCCAGCTGCCGATGCCGAACCCCTTGCCCCGCCCGGAACCTCGGCGGCTGTGGGCGGGCAGCGGCCACATCACGCCACCGGGCCGGTCGAGGTTGCCGGTGAGGACGTTGAGCGTGTCGACCGCCCAGGACGCGATCGTGCCGAACTCGACGGTCGTGGTGCCGATGCGGCCGTAGACGGCTGCCCGGTCGGCGGTGGCGAGCCGGCGGGCCAGCGCGCGGATCACCTCGGCGGCCACGCCGGTCCGTTCTGCCACCGCGTCCGGGCCGAAGTCGGCGACGAGCGCGCGGACCGGCGTGTGGTCGGTGACGTGGTCCGCGAGTTCCTTCAGGTCGACCAGGTCCTGGGCGAACAGCTCGTGGATCAACGCCAGCAGCAGGAACACGTCGGTGCCCGGCCGGATGACGACGTGCTGGTCGGCGGCCGCGGCGGTGCGGCTGCGGCGCGGGTCGACGACGACGAACGACCCGCCGCGCCGCTGCAGCTCGCGGAACCGGCCCGGCGCGTCCGGGACCGTCCACAGGCTGCCGTTGGACGAGAACGGGTCCGCGCCGAGGACCAGCATGAAGTCGGTGCGGTCGATGTCGGGCACCGGGATCGAGAAGATGCTGCCGTACATGTGTCCGCACTGGACGTGTTTGGGCATCTGGTCGACCGTGCTGGCGGTGAAGACGTTGCGGCTGCCGAGCGCTTTGCGCAGCGGTCCGGCGTAAAGGCCGCCAGCGAGGGAGTGCACCACCGGGTTGCCGAGGTACATCGCGACGGCGTCGCGGTCGGGGAAGTCCTTGAGCCGCTCGTCGATGTACGCGAACGCCTCCGCCCAGGTGGTCTCGACGAACTCGCCGGCACGCTTGACCAGCGGCGTGCGCAGGCGGTCGGGATCGGCGTCGAGCGTGCCGAGCGAGGCGCCCTTGGGGCAGATGAACCCCTTGCTGAACTCGTCGTCGCGGTCGCCGCGCACCTTCGTGACGCGGTCGCCCTCGACCGTCAGCTCCAGCCCGCACGTCGCCTCGCACAGCGGGCAGGTCGTGAACACGGTGCTCATGCGTCCCCTTGCTCCGGCTTGTTACCAACGAGTACTAGTCGGTGGCCACCGGGCGCAACCGCCCGGCCGAGGTCAACCCGAAAAGCTCACTGACCGCTCTGGCGATCATGTCCGGTCGTTGCAGCGTGTGTTCGAAGCGGAAGCCGATCACGGCTCGCGACCCGCTGAGCAGACCGGTCAGCTTGATGGATTCATCCTGGTCAGTGCCAAAACAGACGATCCGCCCGAACGGCGCGAGCGCGTCGGAGGAGGCCGTGAGCATGCCTCCGGGGTCGAGCACGACGTCGACCTGTCCACCCTCGTTCGCGCGCACCAGCCGGTTGGCCAGACCGTCCCGATCGGACTCGACCGCGATGTCGGCGCCGAGCTTGAGCGCCTTGCGCCGGCGGGCTTGGCTCGACTCCGTGGCGATCACACGGCCTGCGGCGAAGCTGCGCGCGAGTTGCACCGCTATCGCGCCGATCTCGCTCGCAGCGTTGTGCACGACGATCGACTCGTCTGGCCTGAGGTGCGCGCACGTGCGGAGGAGATGCCATGCCGTGGTGCCTGCTCTGGCCAAGACCAGCGCTTGCTCATCGCTCACGCCCGCGGACACGGGCAGGTGCAGGCGACCGGCGACCACGACGACGCGACGCCCGCCGTCCTCGACCCTGACCTCATCGGCCGCCTCGGCTGTGCGCATCTGGTCAGAGTTGTGGACAGCGAGTGCCGGCTTGTAGTGCGGCTTCCACAACAACTAAGGGATTTCCCAGCTCAGAGCCGTCTGTGCAAATTGCACAAAGCGATTCGCTCAGCAGCGGCACCGACCGTGTGAGCCCATGCGGGTACGGCGAGTCATAAGGTCTGTCCATCGACCCTGCACAAGAGCAGCATGTGCGCGTGAACGCCGCATTCCGCACCGTGGCAACGATCGCCGCGGTGGCGCTCGCCTACTTCGCAACCGCACAGGTGGGCTTGGTCCTGGCTCTCGTCGAGGGCCAGGTGACCCCGCTGTGGCTGCCGACCGGCATCTCGGTCGCCGCGCTGTTCCTCTTCGGCGGCCGCATCGCGCCCGGCATCGCGGTCGGTGCCCTGGCCGCGAACATCGCACTCAACGGCCTCGGCCCCGCCGTGCTGGTCACCATCGGCAACACCACCGCGCCGCTGCTCGCCTGGTACCTGCTCACCCGGTTCGGCTTCCGCACGGAACTCGACCGCCTCAAGGACGCACTGCTGCTGGTGTTCGTCGGCGCGTTCGGCGCGATGGCGGTCAGCGCGCTCGTCGGTGCCCTGTCGCTGCGGCTCTTCGGCATCATCCCCTGGCACGACGTCCTGCCCGTGTTCTCGGTGTGGTGGACCGGCGACGCGATGGGCGTGCTCGTGTTCACCCCGCTGCTGCTGACGTTCCCGCGCACCTGGCACGCGCCACCGGCGCGGGTGCTCGAGGCGGCCGCGATCTTCGCCTCCGCCGCGGTCCTGTCGCTGTTCGTGACGACCTCGGAGCTGCGGTTCCTGTTCCTGGTGTTCCCCATGCTGATCTGGGCCGCGCTGCGCTTCCAGCACACGGTGGCGGCACCGTGCGCGGTGATCATCTCGGTGGCGGCGGTGCTGTCGGCCGCGTCCGGCACGTTCGCGCAGACCGACCTGCTGACGACGATGATCGTGCTGCAGGCGTTCAACGGGTCGGTGGCGCTGACCGGGTTGATCCTCAGCGCGATCACGAGCGAGCGCAACGAGGCCAGGCGGGCGATCGAGCGCGCGTGCGTGCAGCTGGCGGAAACCGTTGCGCGCTACCAGGAGGAGGGCGTGCGCAAGCGGCTCGGCCGGGTCGTGCCACCCGCCTGAGGAACTGCGTGCAGTCGAGGCGGTGCAAGCACGTTCGGTCGTTCACCACACCGTCTCCAGCGCTTTGGCCCGCCGCGGCGATGACGAGGTCCTCGCCGGAGCCGTCCCGCTGGGTTCGGGGCCTGGCGGGAGCTCGCCGTGCACCGGATGACGACGGACTGGGTGCTCGCCGGGGACTTCCGGGGGTTCCCGCTGATGTACCACTGGCGGGTGCTGCCGCATCCCGGGCAGCCGCTGCCGGAGGAGCTGGCCGACGTGGACGCCGCGGTCGCCTACTGGGAGGGTGATCCGGCGATGCGGCGGCGGATCGAGGCGCTGCGGGACTCGCGGGCGAGCATCGTGCTGTTCCTCGAGCACTTCCCGGACAACCTGCACGACTGGCTCGGCGCGCAGGCCGACGCCGGCGAGGAGGCACTGGACCGCGCCTGCGCCATGGTCGAGGCGGAGCTGGCGGCCGGCACGTCGTTCCTGAACGCCCGCGGCCTGCTGCACTTCGACGGCCACTTCCAGAACATCCTCACCGACGGCGAACGGCTGTACTTCGCGGACTGCGGTCTCGCGCTCTCCGCCGAGTTCGACCTGGCCGAGGACGAGGCCGGGTTCTTCGCCCGGCACCAGGCCTACGACCGCTGCTACACCGTCACGCACCTGGTGCTCTGGCTGATCGCCAACCGGTACGGGTACCGCGGGGAGGAGCACCGGGCGTTCCTGGCCGCGTGTGCCCGCGGGGAACGGCCGCAGGGCGTGCCTCCCGGCGTGGCGGACGTCCTGCTGCGGCACGGTCCGATCGCCGAGGTCGTGACGGGCTTCTACCGCCGGTTCCACGACGAGAGCAGGCTGGTCCCGTACCCGGTGCTCGGGTAGCTCACCGCTGCTGCCTCGCGTCCAGCACGCGGGCGAGCTCCAGCCGGGACGACACGTGCAGCTTCGCGTAGATCCGGGACAGGTAGACCTCGATCGTGCGCGGGCTGTAGTGCAGGGCGGCGGCGATGTCGCGGTTGCGCATGCCCTGCTGCACCAGCCTGGCCACGTTCTCCTCGGCCTCGGTCAGCAGGCCCGGTGCCTTCGACCGGGCGCGCGGCACCTTGGCACCGAGGGTCCGCAGGCGGGTGCCGGCCCGGCGGCGCAGGCCGTGGGCGCCGAGCCGCTGGAACGTCGTGTACGCCTGGACGAGCGCCGGGACCTCGTCGGTCGCGACCTCGCCGAGGGCGAGCTGGGCACGGGCCTTCTCGAACTCCAGGCCGCCGAGCTCGGCCTCGGACACGGCATCCCGCAGCACGTCCGCGTCGCGGAGCACCAGGCCCGTGACGCGCCGGACGGTGGTGCGCGACCACGGCGACACGCGGGCCGGTGCGACCTCGGTGAGACGGGCGAGTGCGGCTTTCGCGGCCTCCGTGCGGCCCCGGTCCAGGTCGAGCTCGATCGTGCGCGCGACCAGGACGCAGGAGTAGGCGGCCTCCAGCCGGTCGCCGACGCCGGTGGTGAGCAGGGCGTGGGCCTCGTCGAGGTCGCCGCGGGCGATCAGGTACTCGGCCAGCGCGGCGGCGTGCAGGCGCGAGATGGTCACCGACCGCGGGCGGGCAGCGGCCAGGCGGGCGGCCACGTCCAGCTCACCGCGCCAGGTGCGGATGGAGAGCTCGACCGCCTGCAGGAAGCCGAGTGCCTGGTCGGCCTGAGCGGCCTCGACGTCGGGGCCGGCGACCGATGCCGTCGAGCGCCGCGTCCCACCGGCCGCCGAGCCAGTCCAGCGCCACGCGGGAGGCGGCGCGTTCGGCGCGGAAACCGTGCGCGCCCACCTGATCGGCGAGCTCTTCGGCACGCCGCACCCGCCACGACGCGTCGTGCACCAGACCGGCCAGCGCGGTGATCGACGCGCACACCGACAGCGCCTGCAGCTCCAGCACCGGCCGGCCCTCGCTGCACGCCAGCGCGCGGTTGGCGTACTCGACGGTCTCGTCGTGGCGGAACAGCAACGAGGTCAGCATCGCGAGGTGCTCGTTGACGATCACGCCCTCGGCCGGTGAGCTGATCGGCAACGCCTCGACCAGCGGGACCTCGGCCGCCGCGGCGTCGTGCCGCCCGGTGTGGACGAGCAGCACCGCGCGCAACGCCCGCAGCGACGCCGGCACGTCCGCCCGGCCACCTCGCGGTCGGCCAGCTCCATCGCCTGCGCCGTGCGGCCCACCGCGAACAGCGACGAGATCACGGCGGTGGCGACGCGGGCGTTCCGCGCCGGACAACGACTCCAGCGCGGCCAGACCCGGTTCCACCGCGAGCCCCGGCCGGGACGCGGGCCAGCACCCGGCACCGCAGGCGAGCAGCCCGGCGCGCTCGGGTGCGTTGTGCGGCAACAGCTGCAGCGCTCGCCCGCACAGCGCGGCGGCCGTCTCGGGCGCGGTGGACCTGGCCAGTGGCGGCCTCGGCGAGCACGCCGACCGCCACCCGGTCGCCCGGCGCGGCGGACTCGGCGAGGTGCCAGGCCAGCTGCAGCAGGTCGGCGGGCAGGCCCTGCGCGCGGTCGTCCAGCAGCCGCGCGGAGATGAGGCTGTGCAGGTGACGGCGCTGGGCCGGGCCGACCTCGTGGTAGAGCGCCTCGCCCACAAGGGCGTGGGAGAACCGATAGCCGCGGTCCTCGTCGTGCACCACGATGTGCGCGTGCAGCATTTCGTCGAACGCGGCGACAACGGTGTGCTCCGGCAATGACGCAACCCTTGCCAGCAACGGGATCTGGTCGAGCCGTACGCGCCGGAACACCGCCACGGCCCGCGCGACCAGACGCGTCTCGTTCTCGAGAGGCGCAACGCGTCGGAGCACAGCCTCGCGTCGGGTCAGCCGGATCGCGTCGGGCGACACGGCCAGTCGTGCCCGGTTGCCGTCGAGCGTCACCAGGTCGAGCTCCCGCAGCGAGCGGGCGATCTCGGTGACGAAGAACGGGTTCCCGTCGGCCCGCTGCTGGACCTCGCGGGCGAGCGCGTCGTCGACCGGGCTCTGCAGGACGGTCTCGACGATCCGCGCGACGTCCGCGTCCGACAGCGGCGCGAGGTCGATGCGCACGACCTCGGCGTACTGCTCGACGCGGTCCAGCAGGTGTTCGGCACCGGTCTCGCCGGCGTGCGACCGGCTCGTGGTGACCAGCACCAGCGGAGCCGCGGAGACTCGGCGCAGCACCAGGCCGAGCAGGGCGAGCGAGTCGTCGTCGACGTGGTCGAGGTCGTCCACGAGCAGGGCCGCGGGCCGGGTCGCGGTGAGCTCGGCCAGCAGCGCCACCACCCGGTCGCAGGCCCGGCCGAACCACGCGCCGTCTTCGGTCCCGTCGACCTCCAACGCCCGCAACGCCTCGGCACGGGCCGGGCTCCCGGGTTCGGCGAGGCTGCGGACGGCCGCCACGACCGCGCCGTACGGGATGCGCTTGCCGAGCACGTCCGACGCCGAGGCCAGCACCCCGCAGCCGCGGTCCCGCAGCCGGCGCGCGATCTCGTTCACCAGGCTCGTCTTGCCGATGCCCGGCTCACCGCTGATCCGCACCGCGACCAGCCCGGTCGCCGGCGCCTGGTCGACGCAGGCCAGCACGGCACGCAGCTCCGGCTCCCGCCCGAAGATCGGGGCCGTGGCGCGCGGGGTGTCGGCGATGACGGCCCCGGCTTCGGCGGTCCTGCCGCCCGAGTCTTGCACGGGCGCGGCAGGCACGGCGAGGGCGGGCAGGCACGGCGAGGCGGGCAGGCACGGCGAGGGCGGGCAGGCACGGCGACGGCGGGCGGGCGGGGCTGGCACGGCGAGGGCGGGCACGGCGAGGGCGAGCACGGCGAGGGCGAGCAAGACAGAGGCGGGCGACCTGGAGCTCGGCTCGCCGTCGGTGGCGAGACGGGAGACCGAGCCCCAGTTGCGGTGTCAGAAGGGCTTGGTCTCCCCCGCGATCTCCCCGAGGACGTCGCTCAACGGCCGCCCCACCGCCACCGAGTCACCCCGAGCGGCACCCGGCGGCACCGGCTCCGCGATGTCCGTCCCCGCACACGTCACCCGCGAGGCCGGCAGGACCCCGGACACCAGGTACTTGTTCACCAGCGCGTCGACGCATGCGTTGCGGCGCAACGCGTAGTGCCCGTGCTGACCGTCGTCGGCCACGGAGATCAGCGGAACGTTGAGGTGTTCCGCCATCACCTGACCGTTGGCGTAAGGGGTCTGGGTGTTGCCGTCGGAGTTGATGACGATCCCGGCCGGGTACTTGCGCGGGATCGGCGGGATCGGTTCCTGGCGTTCGAACGAGCGGAACGCGCAGTTGGTGGGCGCCATGTAGTCGACGGTGCCGCCGTAGGGGTTGGTGTCGCGCCAGCGTTTCATGTCGTTGTAGTAGGTGTTGACGTCGCTCGGCCAGTCCCACTCGCAGACGACCGCGTTGAAGGGCCCGGCGAGGTCGGTTCGATGTCGCCGCGGCGCAGGGCGGAGACGACGGCCGGGGCTTCGGCCGGGTCGGAGGTGCTGGCCTTGATCGAGGCGATGTGGCGGGCGAAGGCGGCCCAGGAGCGGCGGTAGCGGGCGGCGCCGGTCGCGTGGTCGAAGGAGGTCACGTCCGCGTAGCCGCCGTGCGGGCCGGACTTGAGCTTCTCGGCGATCGCGTCCAGCTCGCCCCGCACCGCGGCGGGGGTGGTGCCCAAGCCGTAGGTGCCATGACGTGCGGCGGTCCACTCGGTCCACTTGCGGAGGTTCTCGACGATGGCGTCGACCACGTCGACGTCCTGTTCGTGCCAGGTCTTGAGCGGGTCGAGGGCCGAGTCGAGGACCGAGCGGTCGAGGCGGGTGGGGAACATCGAGCCGTAGACAGAACCCAGCTGGGTGCCATAGGAGTAGCCGACGCCGCGCGGGTCCACGCCGATGACGTCGTAGACGCGCAGGACGTCGGTCTGGCCGGTGAACCAGTTGACGGCGCTCAAGCCGGACCCGCCGGGGTTCGTCAGCAGCACGCCTCTGCGGCGGGCCGGGTCGGTGGCCTTCCTGCGGGACAGCGCGATCTCCAGGTTGCCGTTCTCCGGGTTCGAGTAGTCCACCGGCACAACGGCCGCGGCGCACTCGACGCCCGTGGACGGCGTCACCCACCCCGCCGTGCACTCGGCCCAGGAGATGGTCTGCGAGTAGTACTCGTCCAGCGGCCCTGCTTCCGCAGGCGGCTGCCCGGCCGGAACCCGCCGATGGTCGGGACGGGCCTGTCGAGACGCTGGGACGCCGCCGATGGGGTAGGAAGAGGTATGGATCCGGTCAAGGCGTTGAAGCAGGTGGCTTTCCACCTCGAACGAGCGGGCGAGCCGACCTACCGCGTCCAGGCCTTCCGCAACGCGGCCGCCGTGCTGGCCGAGCTCACGCCGGAGGACGTCGAGAAACGCGCGCGGCTCGGCACGCTGACCGACCTGAAGGGCGTCGGCAAGTCCACCGCCGGTGTGGTCGCGGACGCCCTCGCGAACCGCGAGCCGCAGTACCTCGCGAAGCTGCGGCACGTCGACATCACCGGCGGCGAGGAGATGCGGTCGAAGCTCAAGGGCGACTGCCACGTCCACTCCGACTGGTCCGACGGCGGCAGCCCGATCAGGGACATGGCGGAGGCGGCCCGCGACCTCGGCCACGAGTGGATGGTGCTGACCGACCACTCGCCGCGGCTGACCGTCGCGAACGGGCTCTCCCGCGACCGGTTGCTCAAGCAGCTCGACGTGGTGGCGGAGCTGAACGTGGAGCTGGCGCCGTTCCTGGTCCTCACCGGCATCGAGGTCGACATCCTCGACGACGGCTCGCTCGACCAGGACGACGACTTGCTGGAACGGCTGGACGTCGTGGTCGCGAGCGTCCACTCGAAACTGAAGATGCCGCGCGCCGAGATGACGGAACGCATGCTGACCGCCGTGGCGAACCCGCACGTCGACGTCCTCGGCCACTGCACCGGCCGGCTCGTCGTCGGCAAGGGCCGCCCCGAGTCGCAGTTCGACGCCGAGCGCGTCTTCGAGGCGTGCGCCGAGTTCGGCACCGCGGTGGAGATCAACTCACGCCCGGAACGCCTCGACCCGCCGCGCAGGCTGCTGTCGCTGGCCGTGGACGCCGGGTGCACGTTCTCGATCGACAGCGACGCGCACGCGCCGGGCCAGCTGGACTGGCTGAACTACGGCTGCGCGCGGGCCGAGGAGTGCGGCGTGACGCCCGAGATGGTGATCAACACTCGACCGGCGGCTCAGCTGCTAGCCGGGTGAGGTGCTCGTACCACGAGACGAGTGGCCCGGTGTCGGCCAGCGCGCGCCTCAGCGCCATCCGGCACAGGTCGCGCACCGGCTCCGGGTTCCACGCCCTGACCAGCGCGGTCATCTCCCCGAGCCGCCCCAGCGCGTAGCGCTCCAGCCCCGCGCAGATCGGCACCACCGTGCCGTCCGCGAGCACGACCAGCGGGTCGACCCGCACGAACGCCTCCGGGTCGGCTCTCAGCAGCGCCGCCGACGTGACGTCGAACTGGACCTCGACCGCGTCGTCCTCGGTGACCCGGTTGAGCTCCACGGCCGCGTGGACCAGGTCGACGCGGTCCACCCCGTGCGGCCGCACCCGCACCTTGCGCGCACCCTCGCCCACCGCCCGCGCCGCCATCGCCCGCAGCGATGCCACGTTGTCCGGCACGAGGTCGATCAGCACCGTCACCCGGTGCCCCTCGGCGGCGTGCGCACCCACGGCGTCCAGCCCGACCACCAGCTCGGCTCCCGGCACGGCGGCGAGCCAGCGGGCGTCGTGGACCTCGACTCCCATACCGGTGAAGAGCCGCCATTCAGAGCACAAATACATCCGTACCGCTCATCGGGCCATTTGATCCGGTGAGCCAGGTGTATCTGGCGGGCCGGCGTTTCCATCGGGATGCAAACGACCGCATCACCCCGCCGGCTGGGCCGTTCAGGTGGCTTGCGCTAACACCATCGTGTCCAGCCGAAACGGGTGCGGATGAGGGAACGACGTCATCGTCGGGGAGGGAGGAAGCATGCGCCGCCAATTCATCGTGCCAGCGGAGACATGTGACCGGAGTGCGGCAGAGGCGCGCCGCACGGTGCTGCGCGACCTCCACGACGGCGTCGGGCCCTCGCTCGCGGCCGTCGCGCTCGGCCTGCGCTCGGCCAGGCAGCTCGTCGCGGCCGACCCGGTGGCGGCGGCGCGGTTGCTCGCCTCGCTGGAGGACGAGCTGCACTCGGCGATCGACGACATCAGGGCACTGGTCGCGAACGAGAACCCGGCGTCGGTGCTGCGGCTGGGGCTGGTCGGAGCGGTCTCGCAGTTCGTCGCCGCGTTGCGGTCGCGGCTGTGCGTGACGATCGACGTGGTCGTGCGCGGTGAGCTGCCGCCGTTGCCGGACGCGGTGGGCGTGGCCGCGTACCGGATCGTCCGCGAGGCGCTCACGAACGTCGTCACGCACGCCGACGCGCGGACGTGCCGGGTCACGCTGTGGTTCGAGGGGTCGCTGCACGTCGAGGTGGTCGACGACGGCCGCGGTGCGCAGCAGACCGGCTCGGGCGTGGGTCTCGCGTCGATGCGGCAGCGGGCCACCGAGCTGGGCGGCGACTGCCTCGTCGAACCCCGGTCGGCCGGTGGCACCCGCCTGGCCGCGGCACTGCCCGTGCCATGACGCTCAGGGCGTTGGTCGTGGACGACCACCCGATGTTCCGCCGCGGTGTCACGGCGGCGTTGACCGACAACGGCATCACGGTCGTGGACGAGGCCTCCAACGGCGCGGCGGCCGTCGAGCTGGCGTCGGAGCTGCAGCCCGACGTGATCGTCATGGACCTCAACATGCCCGGGGTGGGCGGCATCGAGGCGACCAGGCGGATCGTCGCGGCCAGGCCGGCCGCGCGGGTGCTGGTGCTGACGATGTTCGACGACGACGAGTCGGTGTTCGCGGCGATGCGCGCCGGTGCCCGCGGGTACCTGGTGAAGTCCTCGCGCCCGCAGCAGATCGTGGACGCCGTGCGTGCGGTCGGCGACGGCGAGGCGATCTTCAGCCCGGCCGTGGCGACCAGGCTGCTGGAGTTCTTCACGTCCGCGCCGCGCCCGGAGGCCATGCCGGAGCTCACCTCCCGCGAACGCGAGATCGCGAACCTCATGGCCGCGGGCAAGGGCAACGCCACCATCGCGCGGGACCTCGTGCTCAGCACGAAAACCGTGCGCAACCACGTGTCGAACATCCTGCGCAAGCTGCACGCCGCCGACCGCGCGCAGGCGGTGGACCGGATCCGGGACAGTTCGGGAACACTGCCCATGTCGGACGGGACGCCCGGCGCCGGATGATGGGTTCGCTGACGTCAGAAGGGGAGAGCTGATGAACGCGGAACCCGTCGAGGTAGTCCTGCACGCCACCGACTCGATCACCAGGGCGGGCGTGACCGTGGCGTTGCGCGGCCGCACCGAGATCCGGCTGGTCGAGCCCGAGGTCGGCGAGACCTGCGTGGCGCTGGTCGTCGCCGAGAAGATGGACGACACCGTCCGGCAGCTGCTGCGCAAGCTGCAGTGCCAACCCGGTCAGGGCATCGTGCTCGTGGCCGGTGACGTGGCCGACGCCGAGCTGCTCGACGTGGTGTCGAGCGGGGTGTCCGCGGTGCTGCGCAGGGCCGAGGCCACCCCGGACACGCTGGTGCGCCTGATCAAGGCCGCGCACGCCGGTGAGGGCGCGCTGCCGGCCGACCTGCTCGGGCGGCTGCTCGGCCGGGTGTCGCAGCTGCAGCGCAACGTGCTGCGCCCCAACGGCCTCAACCTCGCCGGCATGTCCAGCCGGGAGACCGAGGTGCTGCGGATGATCGCGGACGGCCTGGAGACCAAGGAGATCGCGGAACGGTTGTGCTACTCGCAGCGGACGGTGAAGTCGATCCTGCACGACATCACCAACCGCTTCCAGCTGCGCAACCGCGCCCACGCCGTGGCCTTCGCGTTGCGGGAAGGCCTGATCTGAGCCTGGGAGCGGGCTCACTCGGCACGCCCGTTGAACACCACCGAGGGCGTGCACGGGCCCTTCGGCGCCTGGTTCTGGCAGTTCACCCGGAACACGACCTTCTCACCCGGCTTAATGCGCAACGGTTCCTGCAGGTGCTCGTCGCGGTCCCGGTAGTTCCCGAGCCCGATCACCCGGAAGGTGAACCTGGTCCCGGACGCGTCCCGGACGATCTGGGCGGTGCCCGAGTCGCCGTTGGGGTTCTCGAAGAAGACGTCGGTGATCTCCAGCGTCTTGTCCGCCGGCGGCGTGAAGGTGTACTCGGTGAACGAGGTCCTGTTCGCCACGATCGGCGCGTTGGCGTCGAGCCGGAACGTGATCGACTCGCCCTGCTCGGCCGGCTTCGGCAGGGTCGGGGTGGCCGAGGTGTCGCCCGGCTCGATGCCCAGCGCCTCCAGTGCCTGCCCGGCGTTCGCGGCGGCCTGCTTCGACTCGTCCTTGGCGGCACCGGCGGTGCTCGCGGCCTCCTCGGCCTTCTCCTTGATCGCCGCGTTCTCCTGCTGCGCGGCCTCCCGCGCCGCCGACTTCACCGCCTTCTCGACGACGGTGAACCACAGCGCCGCCAAGGCCGCGGCCAGCAGCAGCAACGTGATCAGCGCCGGGAGCAGCCAGCGCGGCAGCAGTTGGCGTTGCACCATCGTGCCCTGCGCGACGAGCGGCTCACCGTGCTCGGGCAGGACCTCGACCTGGAACGGGTGGCGTTGCGGCTCACCGCGCAGGAACCGCTTGCGGGGCTTGGCCCGCAGCCGGACGAACGTGGTCGTGCCCGGCGGCAGCACGACCTCGGTGCGGTCCAGCCGGAAGTCCAGCTCGTCCTCGGGGTCGACGGCGCGCAGCCGCAACAGCGCGGGCGAGTTGCCGACGTTGTCGACGGCCACCTGGAACTTCGCTCCGCGGCTGCCCTCGGCCTTGGCGGGCACCAGTTCGGAGGCCACGTCGGTGAACGCGCCGACGGTGACGGCGCCCTCCTCGACGACCGAGCCGTGCGGGTCCTCGCGGGAGACCACCCGGACGCCGAACGGGACCTGGCCCGCCGCCACGCCCGCGTCCCTGGGCGGGGCGAACCGGATGAGCACCGGTGCCGACTCGCCGGGGTTGAGGTTCACCACGGCCGGTTCGGCGTGGCTCCACGACGCCGCCTCGCCGACGACGTCGATCGTGAACTGGTCCACCAGCTCACCCGCGTTGCGGACCACCACCTGGCAGGTGGCGTCCCCGCCCGGCGCGACCGACAGGTCCGAAGTGGACAGTGTCGCTGTTGCTCCCATGTCAGGAAGTCTCCTCGTCCGGTTGCCGGCGCACAGCGGCGGTTCAGGCGTGGCCGGGTGCGCTCATCTCTGCCCGTTGGGGAAGTCACCCGCGCTCGACGAAACCGGCGGGCTGCACGGTGCTCGGCCAGGCGAGGAAGTCCGCTGCCTTCACCTCACCGAACCGCGTGCCGCCCACCGAGGTCGCCAGCGCCTGCCGGGTTCCTTCGGTGTCGTTGTGGAACACCAGCATCTGCGCGCTGAACGTGCCGTCCGCGGTCGTCAGCTCGCCCGGTGTCTCGGAGATCCCGACGCTCCAAGCCAGCCTGACCCGGGCGCCCGGAGGGAAGTCCTTGCCCTGCACCGAGACCACACCGCCGAGCGGCCCGGCCTGCTGGTCCATCGTGAGCGCGGGCTGCTTGACCACGACCCTGGTCGACGCCACGTTGTCGGCGGCATCGGTGTCCGGGCCGGTCGCGGTCAGCACCCCGGCGAGGTCGACGTCGACGGCCGCCGTGGTGGGAACCGCGAGCTTCACCTCGGCCTCCGCGCCGGGTGCGACGGTGCCGACGACGCAGTCCGGCTGGCAGCCGAACGCCGACGCGATCAGCCGCACGTCGGTCATCGGCGTGCCGGATCCGTTGCGCAACCTGAACGTCACCTCGACCGCGTCCCCTCCGACGAACCCCGGTTGCGGGCTCGCACCGACCGCCAGGGACAGCGATCCCGGGGTGTCCGGTGGCTTGACCTCCTCGGCGACCTTCACGGTCACCGTGGCCGTGGAGGAACCCGTTGTGGCGGTCACGGCGTGGTCGCCGGCCACAACGCCCCTGGCCTCACCGCGCACGGTCCTGGTCTCCCCCGCCGCGACGGACCCCACCGGGCCGCCGATCGGTTGTCCCTGCAGGCCGGCCGGGAGCGTGACGGTGAGCGTGACCGGTGCTGGCGCGTAGCCGGTGTTCGTGACGGTGAACTCCAGGGTCGTCGTGCCGCCGAACGCGATCTGCGCCGGTGCCGCGGTCGCCGTCACGGTGATCTTCGGCAGTCGCCGCACCGCCGGCTCGCTCCCGCCGGCCAGGAACAGCTCCGGCGTGCCGCCCTGCGCGGCCACCCGCCACAGGTCCGGTTCCGCCTCCGAGTCCGCGGCGTCGAAGAGCAGCCTGGTGCCGTCGGGCAGCCACGCCGGGTTGCGCGGCCATTCGACGACCTCGCCGTCCTGGACCACCGTGACGGCACCGGATCCGTCCGCCGCGACCGTGCAGATCCGCTCGTCGTCGTGGGTGAACGCGAGCCGGGTGCCGTCCGGCGACCACGCCGGGTCCTCGTCGTTGCTGCCGGAGCAGGGTTCGGCGAAGCGCGCGGACAGGTCGACCTGCGTGCTGCCGTCCGGGGTGACGAGCCAGATCCGCGAACCGAGCTCCTCGGCCGACACCACGGTGACGATCGCCGTGTCGGTGCCGGTGTTGCCCCGCGCGTCGGTCGCGGTGCAGCGCACGGTCGTCACGCCGGCCGGGAAGAAGGTCCCCGACGGCGGAACGCAGGCCGGGACCAGCGGACGCCCCTCCCTGTCGACGGCCGAGACCTCGTACCGGACCAGCGCGCCGCCGTCGTCCCGCGCCTGCGCGGTCACGTCCTCGACCAGCACCACCGGTTGCGCGGAACCGGCCACGCGCACGGTGACGACCTGCGTGTACGCGGGCGGTGCCTCCTGCTCGTTGTTGAGCCGGAACTCGATGGTGCACCGCAGAGTGCTGCCGGGCACCGCGGTGCCGGCGACGGTGAACCTCTCGGCGAACCGCACGTCCTGGCCGCTGGGCGCGGTCACCGGCCCGGCCGGGTCGAGCTCCACGCTCAGGCCTTCGTCGCACGACGGGACCGGCGTGATCTTGACCTCCAGGTCGCCGATGCCGTCCAGGATCGCCTCGCTGATCTCCGCGGACCCGTTCTCGTCGAACGTCTTCAGCGCGCCCTTCGGGTCGCGGATGACCCTGGTGACCTGGCCGGTGGCGTTGATCCCGCCGCTGTCGACGGCGACGGTCTTGATGTTCTGCTCCTGCAACGCCTTGATGGCGGCGTCGACGGTGTCGTCCTGCTCGGGCTCGTGCTCCACCGTCGGCTCGTCGCCGATCAGCACGACCACGCGGCTCGAGTCGGGCCGGAAGTCGAACTCGCCGGTGGCGACCCGGATCAACGCGTGCGCCCACACCTCCTCGGAGTTCTGGTTCGGCACGAGCGTGATGTCGTTGACGGCGTTGCCGAGGTTCTTCGTGAGCTCGCTGTGCCGGTAGAACATCCGGTCGCCGTTGTCGTGACCGGCGAACGAGGCAAGGCCGAACTGCGTCTCCGGCTGGGCGGTGCCGACCTCCTCCACGATCTCGGCGAGCGTGCGCTGCACCCCGGCGAGCTCGTCGTCCATCGAGCGGCTGACGTCGATCAGCAGCACGATGTCCGGCTTCGGCGGGATGCGCGGGGTCTTGACGACCTGGGCGAGGTCGAAGCTGCTCCCCAGGCGGGCCGGCCGGTCGGTCCGCGGACTGCCGAGCTGCGGCGGAACGGCGTGGCGGGCGCGGCGGACCAGGGCGATGGTCGTGCCGTCCGGCGACCAGTCCGGCTGGGTGTCGCTTCCCTCCAGGTGGTCAGGCACCTCGATCTGACCGACCCGCGCGCCGTCGGCGACCCGGTAGACCTCCACCACGGGCACGCGGCCATCGCCCTGGGGGTACCAGGTGACCAGAGCGATCATCGTGCCGTCCGGGGACCACGCGGGGTGCTCCTGCCGCCGGTCGTCAGTGGTGAGCCTGCGCGGGTTCGTGCCGTCGGCGTTGGCGACCACCACGCGTTCGTCGTCCACGTAGGCGAGCTTGGTGCCGTCGAACGAGAACGCCGGTTCCTGCTGGTAGCGCTCGTTGTTCGTCAGGTTCGCCAAGTTCTGCGCGTTGCTGTCGACGGCCATGACCTCGCGGTTGTCACCGTCGACGTTGCGGGTGAAGCCGATGGTGAACGGCTCGGGTTCAGCCTGCTGGGCGTGCACCACGGGGACCGGGAGCACCAGCAGCGCGACGACGGCCAGCGCGAGTGCGCGCATCACTTCACCTGCTTCTCGAACAGCTCGATCTCGGCGATCGCCGTGTCCGTGCTCTCGGTGGACGGGAAGACGCCCGCGACGAGCACCTGCACCTGCCGGACGCCGTCGCCGTTCCTGATCGCGTGCTCCTGGGGGTCCGGCACGTCGGTGAGCGTGACGTCGTGGGTCTTGCCGGTGTCGAACACCAGCGTGAGCCGCTGCGGCCGTTGCGAGCCCAGGTACTTCTTCGGGTCGCCGATGTGGACGATCATCCGGCGCAGGTCGGTGACGTGGTCGAACTGGATGGTCAGCGCGGTGGTCCCCGGGTCGGTCTGCGCGGCCCAGAACGTGCCCTTGTCGTTGTCCATGGCGAGGCGGGCCGGGTGGTCGGGGAGCTCCCTGGTGGCCGAGATGGCGCTCTGCCGCACCGGCACCGGGTTGTCGACGAACACGCCGGCCACGACGTCCTTGGCGGCGACGACCTGGGTGTTCACGCTGCTGCGGAACGGGTGGGAGAACCCGTACAGCGCGGCGAAGAGCAGCACGGCGAGCGCGAGCACCCAGCGGATCGCGAGACCGATCCCGTGGCGGACCCGCGCGGCCCCGCTGGTGCGGCGCGGGCGGCTGCCGCCCTGTCTGACCTTCGGGCCCTTCGCCGGCAGCCAGCGCTTCCACCACGGCCGTTCCCGCACGGCCGCGTCGACCAGCGAGTGGCCGCACACGCCGCAGAACCGGCGGGCGGGCACGTTGCCGGACCCGCACTGGCCGCAGATCAGGTCACCGGGCTGGGCCTGTCTGCGTTCGGTCTGCTGTGGACGGTGGTGCAGCACCTGCTGCCGCGTGTCCGGGCGGACCGCGCCGGTCTGGGCGGGCGTGCCGGTCCACTTCAGGAAATCATCGCAGTGGCCGCAGAACTCGGCGTTCGGCGCGTTGTGCTCCCCGCAGCTCTGGCAGACGATCATGTGACCACCTCGATGGTCGTGGCGACGTGGGCGGGCACCATCCGGCGCACCGCCGCGGTGATCCTCGCCCGGTCGACCGCGTGCGGGTCGGCGAGCCGGATCCTGATCAGGACGTGGGCGGGCGAGCTGCCCGGCAGGGCGCCGTCGGGGCGCGGGGAGACGGCGGTGCCGCCGCTGTCGGCGATCTCGACGCGGCCGCCGGTGAGCAGCCAGACGTGTTCGGCCAGACCTCTCCTGGTGCCGCGGAAGCGGTGCAGGTGCACAGCGCGGGCGACGAGCTCACGCCGTTGTGACGCGGTCCAGCTCTCGTCGAGGTCGAGCGCGACCCAGCCGGCGAGCCAGTCGGCGAAGCCGGCGGGGGCGAGGCGCGGGTCGAGGTAGGCGGCGAAGCAGTCGAGCACGGTGAACACCGGCGCGAGCACCTCGTCGAGGGCCGCGGTGAAGCGCTGGGTGAAGTCGTCGTCGGTGTAGACGGCCGGCAGGCGTTCGCCGAGCGGGTGCGGTGAGATCGGCATGGTCAGCTCCTCACCACCCGGACCTGGTGGCCGTAGGAGAACGCGAGCCCGTTCGGCGGCAGGTCGACGCGCTGCACGGCCTGGCCGCGTTCGCCGCTGAGCAGGTTGGCCGCGAACAGCCGGACGTCCTCGACCAGCTCGACGCCCTGGACGCGTTGCAGGACCGCGTAGACCTCGCCGGAGTGCACCGGGCGGCCGAACGGCCAGCCGGTGCCGCCGGCGCCGCCGGTGATCGGGTCGAGGTGGGCGGCCAGTGCGTCCACCGCTCGGGCGCGGACGGCCTCGGTGGGCGTCCCGGCACGTGCCCTGAGGTCCGCGACGACCGTGATGCCCTGGTAGAAGGGCGGTTCGACGCTCACGCGGGCCCCGACGCAGCGGCGCGCGTCGAGGTGGCGGGCGATCCGTTCGAGGGTCTCCTGGTCGACCTGGAACGCGGCGAAGTCCGGTTCCTCGTGCTCGGGGACCGCGGGGACGACCAGCACGCGCACGCCGTCGTCACCCGGCGCGCACCGCACCCTGGCGACCTCCGGAGCGGCCTCTCGCGCGAGGATCTCGTAGTCCTCGGCCGTGACGGCCCGGTCCCTGGTCCGCAGCGACAGCGGGCCTCTCAGGGCCGCGTCCTCGACCGACTCGCCGGCCACGCCGCCGCGGCCGGGCTTGCGGTTGGTGATGGTGCTGACGAACGGCACCGGGTCGCGTTGCACGGTCACGAGGTTGCGGGCCACGTTGCCGCGCAGGCCACCGCCGGTGCGGTACTCGGGAACGCGGATGGCAGCGGACTTCGACGGGACCGCGCCGTAGTGCCGGAGCGTGCCGTCCTGCTCGCGCACGGCGGGACCGAAGATCAGCGTGCCCTCCACGTTGTCGACCAGGAAGTGCCGGTCCCGCGGGCCGGACTCGGCGAACGCGGGGACCTCGGTCCACTCCTCCCAGCCGTCGGTGGTCGCGACCTCCACGGTGATCGGGGCGCCCGCGACGACGGGCGTTCTGGCGAGCGGGAACCGTTGGCCCGCAACCCCTTCCGAAACGCCGACGGTCTCGTTGTGCACGACGTCGGCGTGCACGGCCTCGGTGGTGCCGCCGATCGTGGCCGCGGTGACGTCGCTGATCCGCGGTGAGCGCTGGTAGAACGGCTGGTCCGGCCAGAGGCGCTCGGCGCGGCACCGCAGCCAGCCCGCGCGCTGCCTGGCCAGCACCGAGGTGGTGTGGCCGGGCGGGACGTGCACGACGACGTCACCGGCGGCGTTGAAGCCCTTGTTGTCGAAGCGGTCGACCTCGCAGGCGGCCCAGCCGTCGCCGGTCCAGGCCTCCCACGCCCACGGCGGGTCGTCCGGGTTGATGCCGGAGCCCATCGGCGTGCAGTCGAACCGCAGCAGCACCGCGCAGCCGGGAACCGCGGCGGACAGGCCGAACAGCACGGCGTCGCCCGGTTGTGGCTGCTCGGCGAACACAGGTGGTTCCTTGGCGGCCTTGAGGTCGTCGGTGCGCAACGCCGGCTGGCCGCCCGCCGGTTCGGTGGCGAGGTGGGCGAGCTCGCACGGCACGATGGTGAGCTCGCGGTCGACGGTGAAGACGACCGGTTCGTCGTGGCCGCGGCGCTGGGTGGCGACCTGGTTGCCGCTCGGCACGACCACGGGGGCGGCCTGCGGGGCGGAGAGCCAGTAGGTGACGTCCACGCGGGCCGCGGTCGGGGCGAACAGCTCGACGCCGATGAGGTCGAGGAACTTGAGGTAGTGCAGCTGCGGCACGCGGTTGAGCCGGTACACCAGCTCGTCGACCATGTGCGCGAAGGCCTCGATCAGCGTGACGCCGGGGTCGGAGACGTTGTGGTCGGTCCACTCCGGACAGTGCAGCTGGACGCGGCGCTTGGCCTCGTCGACCAGCTGCTGGAAACGCCGGTCGTCCAGGTTCGGCAGAGGCAGCGGCATCACGCACCGTCCTCGTCGAGCTCGTGCGGCCCGATCACGTAGAAGGGGAAGACGAGGTTGCGCGGGTCGTTGGTGGTGCGCAGGGTGTAGCGGATGTCGATCAGCAGGGTGCCGTTGTCGGCCTCGGCGAAGTCGACGACCACGTCGGTGAGGTCGATGCGCGGTTCCCAGCGCTCCAGCGACTGCCGCACCTCGTAGGCGATCTGGCCGGCCGTCGAGGAGTCGGCCGGCGCGAACACCAGGTCGTGGATCGCGCAGCCGAACTCGGGGCGCATCGGGCGTTCTCCCGGCGCGGTGGCGAGGATCAGCCGGATGCTCTCGACGACCTCGCGGTCGCCGTCGACGAGCGCCACGCTGCCGGTGGCGTCGGTGCGGACGGGGAAGCTGAGGCCCCTGCCGATGAAGTCCATCTACCCTCCAATGAGGACGGTCGGGCAGCCGGGTGGCAGGACCGGTGCGCCACAGCCGCTCAGGTCGCCGACGCGGGCCGCCGGTCTGCCGCCGATCAGCACGGTCGGGCAGCCGGGCGGGACGATCGGCGTCGGCGGGTGCACGGCGGGTGGCGGGAACGAGCAGGTGTGCATCGAGCCGACCGTCGCGGCGGGCAGGCCACCGATGAGCACGGTCGGGACGCCGGGCGGCATGATGACGCCCGGATGCCCGGTCAGGTCGCTCACTCTGGCTGCCGGTGGCACCGGTTCCCCCTTCGTTTCCTGCTCAGTTGATCTTGACGATCGAGCCCTTGACGGTGAGGACACCGTCGGCCGTGACCTCGGTCTGGGCCTGGCCCGCGACCTTGACCTGCACACCCTCGGCCTTGAGCTCGGCGGCGGCCTTGATCGCGACGTTCCGGCCCTTGAGCTCCAGCGGCCCGGTGCCCGCGTCGACGGTGATGCCGTTGCGCGCCCCGACGGTCACCTTCCCGCCGCTGGTGATCTCGACCGTCTGCGCCTTCTGGTCGAGCTTGACGACGAACTTCCCGTCACCGCTGGAGATCACGATGCCCTCGTCCTCGACGAGCTCGACCTTGTGGCCCTTGCGGCTGACGAACCCCCTGACCGCGATCTCCCCGTTGCCGCCGTCGACCGGTGGCTTGCCGAGCTCGGGCGGTCTGTCCTTGCCGTTGTGCAGGCCGCCGAGCACGTACGGCGCGTCGAGGTCGCCGTGCTCGAACCCGACCAGCACCTCGTCGCCGACCTCGGGCAGGACGAGCATGCCGCGGCCGGCTCCGGCGCCCGCCTGCACGGTTCTCGCCCAGACGCTGGTGAAGTCCGCGGAGAGCCAGGGGAACTTGAGCTGCACGCGGCCGAGGTTCAACGGGTCCTTGGCGTTGGTGACCACGGCGGGCACGAGTCCGTTGAGGAGCTTGGCCTTGGTGCCGTGGGTGAGGCCGTAGAGCGAGCGCTCCTGGCGGCCGGAGACGGTGAACTCGGTGGTGTAGCCGGTGTGCTCGGCGAAGAGGTGCCGGGTGCTGGTGAGCGTGTAGCGGCCCTGGAACGGCTCGCCGACGTTGGTCAGCGCGACCGCCGTGCCCGCCTTGAGGTTCGGGTTGCCCCTGGCCACACCGGTGAGCTCCGCGCAGGAACCGCCGAGCTGGGCGGCGAGCGCGTCCGCGGCGGTCTTGGCCTCGGCGTGCGTGCGGTAGGGCAGGCCGGCTTCGAGGTGTGGTGGCGCGCCGAACTTCTTCGCGAGCTCGGCCGGGTTGGCCTGCGGCACCTCGACGCCCGCGGTGGTCGGGACAGCGGTGGCGACGATCTCCTGCTTGTTCTCGAAGTCCCAGCCCCTGACCTGCACCTCCGGCACCTGGCCCGCGGTGGTGAGGCCGGCCCGCAACGCCACGAGCGTGCTGTGCAGCTCAAGAACGAGCGGGTTGGTCTTCGCCTTCGCGTTCGGTTTCGGTGCGGCAGTGGGCGGTTCCGGCAGCCGGAAGTCGAGCTTGCCGTCCTTGACCGCGATCTGCGCGCCGACCGCCTTCGCGAGCCGGCTGAGGAACTCCCAGTCGCTGACGTTGTCCTGGCTCAGCTGGGTGTCCGGCCTGCCGCCGAACCCCTTGACGTCGTCGATGGTGCCGGTCTTCAGCTTGGCCCGTTGGGCGACCTTCCTGACCACGTCGGCGACGGTCATGTTCGGGTAGACCGCGACCCTGGTGCCGCGGAACAGCCGGTGCGCCTCGTCGTACCCGCGCACCTCGGTGAACGTGCCCTGCCCGTCGAGCTCGACGCCGACCGCCGTGATCTCCCCGCTCATCAACGGCTTCGGCCCACCGGGGTCGGCGGTCTGCACCTTGAGCGCGGTCCTGGCGCCGATCTTGAACCCACCCTTGTTCAGCACGACGTGGCCGGGGTCGCGGAACCGCAGCACGAACATGTCCGGCAGGTTGCGGCTGTCGTCGACGTAGGCGTAGGTGAGCAGCAGCTTGACGTCCGCGGGCAACGCCTGGCCGTCGACCTCGACGACCAGGTTGTTGGCGAAGCTCTCGTTAGCCATCGATCTCCTCCAACGCCGGCACCAGCAGGGTGCTGCCGAGCCGCAGCCGCATGGGGTCGTCGATCCCGTTGGCCTCCGCGATGTGCCGCCACAGCTCGGGGTTGCCGTACGCCCGGTACGCCAGCGACTGCAGGCTGTCCCCGGCCGTGAGCACGTGCGCACCCCTGGCCTCCTTGGCGCCACTGGTCGGGTTCTGCCCGCCCGGCTCGCCGGAGACCTCTTCGAGGCTGACCGTGCACACCGCCCTGACCGGCATCCCGCCGGGCGTGAAGAGCGTGTACTTGGCGCTGACGCTGGACACGAAGCTCGGGAAACCGGTCGTGGTCCCCCACTTGAAGATGACCCACGGCGGCGAGCCCTTGCCGTTGGTGCGGCTGTCCTTCGTGGGCACGGTGAGGTTGAACAGCTCCTCGACCAGCTTGATGGTCGCGTCGCCCATGGTGTCGGTGGAGTCGAGGAAGATCTCCAGCTGCAGCTTGGCGGGCTCGGCCCCCTTGAACTCCGGCACCCCGCTCTTGGCCGCGTTGGGCTGCGTCTGCCGCTGCCACTTGGCGTTCTTGGCGAGCGTGAGCTCCTTGGGGTTGAACTGGAACTTGATCTCGCTCAGCTTGGTCCCCGGCTGCTGCAACCCGCCCGGCTTCGGCGGCTCGTGCACGGTGATGCTCGCGTGCTCCATCTTCTTCGACGTGGTCGCCGACCCGGCCGACGTGAACGTGACGGTCATCGCGCGTCCAAGAACCCGTGGTGCGCCAGCTCAAGCGTCTCCGTGGCCACTTTCGCCTGCTCCGCACTGAGCTGCGGCCCCGTCCACCTGACGGGGATGACCTCGGCCAGCGACCAGCTCGCGATCGTCTTGCCTTCGAGGTTCTTGGCCTCGATGACGGCGGTGCGGCGTTTGACCCCGGCCGCCATCCCCGCGATCCACCGGGTGATCTTCTGGCTGTCCCTGGTGACCGGCCTGGAGAGCTTCACGTTGGGGTACTTGATCCGCGTGGGCAACTGCCACACCATCCCGTTGTTGCCGCCCTCCTCCCGCTGCTCGATCACGAACTCGCACCCCAACCCCTCACAGCTGTTGAACGACCCCAGGTCGTCCTTGTCCACCTGCACGTTGAAGCACACGGCAACGGCTTCCTCCGGCGCGGTCATCGCACGTCCTTAAAGGTCGGTGAGCGCGCCTCGACGCTCACGGTCCAGCCACAGCTCCGCCTTCAACCGCCTCACGAGCGGGTCGTACAACTTGGTCAGCAACTCCTCGGGGCTCTGCTCGGGTTTGGGTGCCTCGACGCGTTGTTCCTGTTGCGCTGGTTGGGGTGCCGGTCCGGGTTCTGTTCCGGGTCCGGGTTCGGTGGTTCTCGCGATGACCAGCGGTGGGGCTTTCGCGGGCTCGGGTGGGTCGAACTGCGCCACCTCCCGCCTCTGTTGTGGTGCAACGCTTTGAGCGGCTTCCGCACGCTGCACGGCCGGTCGCACGGGTTCTCTCGTGGTGTGTGGCCACCCGGTCTCACCGACGTGCTGCCCGTCTGGTTGCCGTGGTTGCGCGGGGTTCGTCTCCACCTGCTGAACCGTGAGCCGCTGCAACTCCGGGTGCCGGACGTCCACGGGCCCGACCTCGACCACCCGCTGCACCTCGACCGCCGCCTGCCGGGCTTGCGCCTGTCGCACCTCCGGCAGCCGAACCCCCACAGGCGACCCAGACGCTGTGCTCTCCACCCGTTGAACGTCGGCCCACCGACCATCAGTCCGCGACGCTTCTGCCTGCAGACCGCGAGCCCCGGCAACTTCGTCCCGCTGCCTCTGCACCGGTCGTACTTCCAAGCGCTGTTCCGCGCCCTGGACTTCTACTCGCTGGCCTGCCACCTGGGTCTCTGCTCGCTGGAAGCCCGCTTCGCGGGCCTCTGCGCCTTGGTCTTCTGAGCGCTGAACTTCAGCCGGCTGGTGTTCTGTCGGCTGGTGTTCTGTCGGCTGGTGCCCCTCCGCGCGCCGGACTTCCGCCCGGTGTCCCTCGACTCGCTGGACTCCCAGCCCTTGCACACCTGGCATCTGCCCCGCCACCCGCGACGCCTCCACCGGTCCGGTGTCCGCCCACCGCCGATCCTCCGTCCACGCCGCCTCAACCCGCTGCACATCCACCCGTTGAACGCCCACAGGCCCGCCACCCGCACGCCCGACCGACCCGTCCCCGGTCCGTCCGCTCACCGAGTGCGCATCCACCGCCTGTGCTTCCAGCGACCGCGCATCCATCGGTTGGGCACTCATCGACTGCGCTTCCACCGGCTGCGCACCCATCGACCACACGTCCATCGACTGCGCTGCCCCCGGTTCCGTGTCTACCGACCGTGCAACCACCAGTTGCGCGTCCACCGACCGCGTGTCCATCGGCTGTGCTCCCGCTTGCTGCATGTCCGACGCCTGCACGCCCGACGACCACGCACCCGCGGCCTGCGCATCCACCGCCTGCGCGCCCGATGACCGCGCGCCCACCGACCCTGCGCCCACCGACCCTGCATCCGCCGACCCTGCGCCAGCCGACCGCGCATCCGCCGGCTGCGCGCTCATCCGCTGCACGCCAACCGCCTGGTCTCCCCCACCCCGAGCAACCGCGCGCTGGACCTCTACCCGCTGCGTCGCCGATCCCCGAACCTCACCCGACCCCCGACCTCCCGGCCCCGCGGACTCCACCGCCTGCCAAACCTCGGCCCCGCCATGCCCGTTTACTCCAGCCCCGTCTCCACCAGCACCGTCTCCGCCATCCCCCACCGACCGCTGCACAACCGACCGCTGCACAACCGACCGCTGCACAACCGGCGGCTGGACCGCCAGCGGCTGGACCACGGACGGCTGGACCACGGGTAGTTGACCAACCTGCGGCTGGCCATGCAGGCGCTGCACATCCGGCCGCACACCGCCCGCCTCCGCATCGGCCGAACGCTGCACCACCCCAGCCCCACCCGCAGACGCCACACCACCGACCAACCCGGCACTGCCCACAGCACCCGTCACATCAGCGCCACCCACCCCCGGCAGCACCACATCCGCCAGCCCCGCATCACCCGGCCCAGCACCCGACGGCCCCACTTCAGCCGCGCCGCGAGACGCCCCCGGCTCCACCGCGCGCTGCACGATCGGCTCGCCCAACCCCAACTTCCTCGGCCGAGCAGGCGCACCCACCTCCGGCACAACCGCCCGCGAAGCCGCCACACCACCCACGGGCTCATCCACCGAACCGACCGCCACCACCGGCTCAACCGAGCCATCCGCCTCAACCGGACCAACCGGTTCAACCCGCTCAACCGAGCCAACCGGAGCGCCAGCGGGCTCAGCCGGCGCGTCCACCCGCCCGACCACCCCCACCGACGGCTCAACCACGCGCACCAGCGGCTCACCCACCCCTGCAGACGGCTCAACCACCCCCACCGGCGGCTCGCTCACCCCACCGACGACGGCTCACCCGCCTCCACCGCCCGCGCCACCACCGGCGCAGCCGGAAACACCCCAGCACCCCCCACAGCCTCCGACACCACCCCGGAAACACTCCCGGAAGGCGCCCCCGCACTCACCACATGCCCAAGCGGCGCCAACGACGACGGGTTCTGCCACGACGCCAGCCGCGACGAGAACCCGCCCACCGGGTTGATCAGCGGATGCGCCCCCACCACCCGCTGCAACGGCGGCAACGTCCGCCAGTCGGCGCGGACGACGGGCAGGGCAACGGATCGACGGAACGGCCACACGGGCGGCTCACCTCCCTGCGAGCGACGAGATCTCGGCGACGTACCGCAGCCGGTCGGGATGTTCCAGGTCCAGAATGGAGTCGAGCGACCAGTGGAAGTGGTAGGCGACGTACGCGACCTCCGAGTACAGCCGGTCCGGCGCGTACGTCACGGTTCCCCCAGGCGCCCGCCCGCGATGTCCACCTCGAAGCCGTGGCCACACCCCGGGCACGCGACCGCGGACCGGGTGTGGCCCTCGCTGTTGATCCGGCGGTACATGTCCTGCAGGAAAGCCAGGTCCGAGGCGAAGAGGTTCTCGATGACGCCGGCGTGCACGTCCGTCACGTCACCGATCCGCACGACCACCCTGCCCAGCAGGACCACCGTCAGGTAGGCCGAGTTCTCGCGGACCCGGTCGTCCCGCAGGGGGACCAGCTCGTCGCGTGCGGTCGCGAGGCGCATCACGCCGGAACGGTGCACAGTTCCGGACGAGTCCACGTAGCCGCGCGGGAGCTCGAACGCGAACTCCGTCTGCATGACCTGAGCGGTGCCGCCGCGTTTCACTCGACTTCCATCTCCTCGTACGTGACGACGAGCTTCTCGGTGAGCACGGAGGTGTCGCCGGCCTTCAGCGAGCCGATCTCCAGCGACTTCGGCCAGGCGTGCATGATCTTGTAGCGCTTGATGGGCTGGCCCTCGTAGTCGTAGACGACGACCACGCCGTTCTTGCGGGCGGCGCCCATCTTGCCGAACTGGGCGTCCTTCACCCACCTCTCGAACGAGTTGTCACCGGTCAGGCCGCGGGTGAAGGTGACCTCGCCCGCCTTCTTGCGGCCGGGCAGCTTCTTCACGACGTACTTGCCGTCGGAGGTGTTCTGCTTGAGCTCGATGACGTCCTGTTCCATCTTCAGGCCGGTCACCTCGGAGATCTGCTTGATTGTGATGCCGTCGACCTCCAGGCCGAACGAGTGGCCGACCGACGTGTCGAGTTCGGGGAGTGCCATGACGCTGAACCGCCTTCTGCTCGGTTACTCGTTGACCAGACTGGTGCCGCCCTGGATCTGGGCGAGCCGGAAGACGACGAACTCGGCGGGCTTCACCGGTGCGACGCCGACCTCGCAGATCACCTGGCCGAGGTCGATGCCCTCGGCGGGGTTGGTCTCGCGGTCGCACTTGACGTAGAAGGCCTCGTCGGGCGTCAGGCCGAACAGCGCGCCCTTGCGCCACTCCATCACCAGGAACGCGCTGATCGTGCGGCGGATGCGGGCCCACAGCGCGTCGTCGTTCGGTTCGAAGACGACCCACTGCGTTCCGTCCATGATGGACTCCTCGAGGTAGTTGAAGAGCCGCCGCACGTTCAGGTAGCGCCAGGCCGGGTCCGACGACAACGTCCGCGCGCCCCAGACGCGGATGCCGCGGCCGGTGAACGAGCGGATGCAGTTCACGCCGATCGGGTTCAGCAGCTCCTGCTCGGCCTTGGTGAGCTGGGTGTGCAACGCCACGGCGCCGCGCACGACCTCGTTCGCCGGGGCCTTGTGCACCCCGCGCGCCGCGTCGGTGCGGGCCCAGATCCCGGCCATGTGGCCGGACGGCGGCACGAAGACGTTGTCCGAAGTGGACGGGTCGTAGACCTTGACCCACGGGTAGTACAGCGTCGCGTACTTCGAGTCGTAGCCGGCCTCGGTCTGCTTCCAGTTCTTCACCTGGTCCGGCGAGAGGTCGGGCGGCGGGTCGAGGATCGCCATGCGGTCGCCCATGAGCTCGCAGTGCGCGATCATGGCCGCCTGCACGGTCTTGACGCCCTCCAGCGTGATCAGGCCGCGCTGGTAGGAGCTCATCAGGTCGGGCACCGAGACCATCGTGATCTCGTCGATCGCCTCCAGGCCGCCGAAGCCGGTGCGGTCGGCGACGTCGCCCACGTAGTCGTCGGGAACGACCTTGCGCGGCACCGGCGGCGGCGCCTGGGCCTCGCGCAACGCGACGGACGTCTTGTCCGGCTTGGCGACCGGCGCGCCGGCTACCTCGGTGATCGTGATCAGCTTGGAGGCCGCGTTCACCACCGTGACGACGTTCTCCTTGCCGCGCTTGGCGGAGACCTGGTGGGTCTCGACGACCTTGCCGTTGTCCTTGACCACCACGGAGAAGCGGTCGTCCGGCGGGTTCTCGCCCGCCGGGTCGGCGACCTCGACGGACAGCGAGGAGGCGGACAGCTCGCGCGCGGCGACGCGGTAGCCGCCCAGCACGCCCTGGGCGCCGGCGGGCAGCGCGGGCGTGGCCTTGTCGCCGCCGACGCGCACGACGTAGCAGTTGTTGCCGCCGTTGAGGAAGTAGCCGTAGACCGCCAGCGGCAGGTAGCAGCCCTCGGCGAAGTCGCCGAACTTCTCGGTGTACTGCGCCCAGTTCGAGACGAGCGTCGGGGTGTTGTACTCACCCTTGGCCGCGAACCCGACGAACGCGGCGACGGCGGTGCCCACGCCCTCGATGGGGCGGGCGCCCGCCTCCACCTCCTCGACGTACACGCCCGGCGAGAGATAGGTGGGCATCGACGGCCTCCCAGATCGTTCGGAACCCTGTTCGACACATGCTCCGGCGACCTGCGAGAACCCGACACGACCACGCGGCGGTGCCGAAGGGAGTCAGCGGCTGCCCGAAAGGGCAACGCCGGTCGCCGGGGCGCTCAGGGCGACCACGAGCTCATGAGCGAACACCGCGACGACCGTCAACGTCGTTCTTCCGGCGTTCACCAAACCGCCCTCGTACGATCATCAGCCACCGATGAACCGCGCTCTACCCTTCCCGACGGCCCATGTCCGCCAACAAGGAAGTGCGCTGGCATGTCACGTCGCAGGGCTCCACTGGCCGTGCTCACCACGGTCGTCATCACGGCGGCAACGATCACCGCCTCCACCTCAGCACAAGCGGCCACGACCACGTTCACCGCCACCGCGGACACGTACGTGGACAACGCCGCGGCGAGCACCAACTACGGCACGTCCGGGCAGCTCGGCGTCGACAACTCGCCGGTCAAGCGGATGTTCCTCAAGTTCGCCGTCTCCGGGCTCACCGAGGCCGTCACCAACGCGAAGCTGCGCATCCACACCGACGACGTCTCCGGTGCGGAGAGCCCGAACGGGGGCACGTTCCGGGCGATGAGCAGCACGAGCTGGTCGGAGGCGGCTGTCACCGCCAACGCCCAGCCCGCCATCGACGGCGCCACCCTGGGGTCGCTCGGGGCGGTCGTGCGCAACGCCTGGTACGAGGTCGACGTCACGAGCTACGTCACCGGCAACGGCACGTTCAGCATCGGGGTCACGTCCAGCAGCACGGACGGGGCCGACTACGACAGCAGGGAGTCGGGGGCCACGACGGCGCCGCGGCTCGTGATCACCACCGGCAGCACCCAGCCGGGCAACGACCCGGTGTTCGTCGGGGCCGGGGACATCGCGGACTCCGGGTCCGGGGACAGCGCCACGGCGGCGTTGCTGGACAACATCCAGGGCACCGTCTGGACGACCGGGGACAACGTGTACCCGGACGGGACGTTGTCGCAGTTCAACTCCTACTACGAGCCCACGTGGGGGCGGCACAAGGCGCGCACGCGGCCTTCGCCGGGCAACCACGACTACCACACCAGCGGTGCCTCCGGGTACTACAGCTACTTCGGGGCGCAGGCCGGGCCTTCCGGGCGCGGGTACTACTCCTACGACATCGGCAACTGGCACATCGTGTCGCTGAACTCCAACATCAGCATGTCCGCGGGCAGCGCGCAGGAGCAGTGGCTGCGGCAGGACCTGGCGGCGAGCACGAAGCCGTGCACCGCGGCGTACTGGCACCACCCGCTGTTCACCAGCGGGGCCAACCACGCGCCGTCGACGGCGACCAGGCCGTTGTTCCAGGCGTTGTACGACTACAACGCGGACGTGGTGCTGTTCGGCCACAACCACCAGTACGAGCGGTTCGCCCCGCAGAACCCCAGTGGCGCGCTCGACACGGCGCGCGGCATCAGGACGTTCGTCGCGGGCATGGGCGGGGCGGGCGCCTACGGGTTCGGCACGATCAAGCCGAACAGCGAGGCGCGCAACACCGGCACCCGCGGTGTGCTGAAGCTGACGTTGCACAGCAACAGCTTCGACTGGCAGTTCGTGCCCGAGTCGGGCAAGACCTACACCGACAGCGGCACCACCAACTGCCACTGACGCACGCCCGTAGCTGACCGGCTGGAGGCCGATGTGTACCTATCCACAGTAGACCGACCCAAGACAGCGAACTGGAAAGGGCTGAGCGGCAACGTCTTCGCGCTCGGCACGGTCAGCCTGATCACCGACGTCTCGTCGGAGATGGTGGCCGCGATCCTGCCGCTGTACCTGGTCATCGGCCTCCAGCTCAGCCCGGCGGCGTACGGGCTGGTCGACGGCGTCTACACCGGCGCCACCACGCTGCTGCGACTCGCGGGCGGCTACCTCGCCGACCGCACCAACCGGCGCAAGGCCGTCGCGGGGTTCGGTTACGGGCTCTCCGCGGTGGCCAAGCTCGGACTGCTGGCCGTCGGCAACTCCACGGCCGCGCTCGGGCTCGTGATCACCGCCGACCGCGCCGGGAAGGGTCTGCGCACAGCACCGCGGGACGCGCTGATCACGTTGTCCACCCCCAGCGGTGACCTCGGCCGCGCGTTCGGCGTGCACCGGGCGATGGACGGCATCGGCGCGTTCGCCGGGCCGCTGGTCGCCATGGCCGTGCTCGCCGCCTCCGCCCAGTCGTTCGACGCCGTGTTCGTCACCAGCTTCTGCATCGCCGCGTTCGGCGTGCTGGTGCTGGTCCTCTACGTGCGGGACCGGCCGAAACCGCTGCAGCGCAAGGAACCGCTCAAGCTCGCCCTGCTCAAGGACCCGGCCGTCCGCAGGATCGTCGCCGCCGCCGCGTTGCTCGGGCTGGTCACCATCGGCGACGGGTTCGTGTACCTGTTGCTGCAGAAGCGGGAAGGGCTGGCGTTCGGCTGGTTCCCGCTGCTCGCGGTCGGCACCAGCCTGGTGTACCTGCTGCTCGCCGCACCGCTGGGCGCGCTCGCGGACCGCGTCGGCCGGCTGAAGGTGATGCTGTGCGGGTACGGCGCGCTGACCGCCGTCTACCTGCTGCTGCACGGCCCGATCGGCGGCGTTCCGCTGATGGTCACCGTCGTGGTGCTGTACGGCGTGTTCTACGCGGCCACCGACGGCGTACTGATGGCGCTCGCCGGTCCGGTACTGCCGGAACGCCTGCGCACCACCGGGATCGCGTTGATCCAGAGTGGACAGGCGCTCGCCTACCTCGGTTCGTCGGTGCTCTTCGGCCTGGCCTGGCAGTTCCTCGGCCCGGAGATCGCCACCAGGACCGCCGCCGTCGCCGTGGTGATCGCGCTGGTCGCCACCGCCGTTCTGCTCGGAGGAAGGAAGGTGCGCGCGTGAAGCACCGCCTGTTGATCACCGTGTTCGCCGCCGTGCTGCTGGCCGGCGTCGCGGTCGGCTACACCGCGCTGTCCGCGTCCACCGGCGAGGCGGCGCACTCGATCTCGGCCGGGTCGGCGTCGGGGCCGCGGCTGCTGGTCCTCAGCAACGGCCAGCTCACCACCGTCTCCAGCACCGACCCGAACGGCCCCAGGGAGGTCACCGCGCAACGCTGCGACCGCGTCTACGGAGCCGCGGGCACCATCTCCTGCCTGCGACCGGTCGGCGCGCTCAAGGCGGGCGAGCTGGCCGTGCTGGACTCCCGGCTGAACGAGCTGCGGACCGTCCCGCTGACCGGGTTCCCCAACCGCACCCGTGTCTCGGCGAGCGGCCGGATGGTGGCGTGGACGTTGTTCGTCGACGGGCACTCCTACGCCGCCAATGGTTTCTCCACCAGCACCGGAATCCTGGACACGAAGACGGGCGCGCTCGTGCGGTCGCTGGAGGAGTTCTCGGTCGAGGGCATGGCGCAGCTGCCCGCCGACGCGAACTTCTGGGGCGTCACCTTCACCGCCGACGACAACCGCTTCTACGCCACCATGTCCACCGCCGGGCACCGCTACCTGGTCGAGGGCGACTTCGCGGCCCGCAAGGCCCGGACGCTGGTGGACAACGTCGAATGCCCGTCGCTGTCCCCCGACGGCACCCGGATCGCCTACAAGGCCGCCGTCGGCGGCGATCCGCAACGCGGCTGGCGCGTGTCCGTGCTGGACCTCGCCACGCGCGAGATCACCCCGCTCGCCGACACCCGCAACGTCGACGACCAGCCCGCCTGGATCGACGACCGGACGGTCGCCTACGGCATCCAGCGCGACGACGGCACCAACGACGTGTGGGCCGAGCCCGCGGACGGCAGCGGCGAGGCGCGGGTGCTGGTGCCGGACGCCAGCTCACCTGCGCCCTGGTGACTGCCCCTATGGACGTTGTGGGAGGCGGTCGGCCGCACCAACAGTGAACGCATGCCACGGGACCGCGACCGCACCGGGAGCGCCGACCAGCCGCCCCGGCCGGTTCCGCGCGTGCGCAAACCGGTCCCGGCCCTGCTGCGCCTGCAACAGGCGGCGGGCAACGCGGCCGTCTCCGACCTGCTCGTCCAACGGGCCTGCCCCGCGCCGGCCCCCGCACCGCCGGCCGTCACGCCCGCGACCGACCCGCGCTTCCGTTCGGTGCGCACGGACATCGCCGCCAAGGCCAAGACCGCCAAGGCCCACCCACCGGCCGCGGCCGAGGTCAAGAAGTCGCAGGACGCCGCCGTCGCGCCCGCCGACGACAAGGACGCCCAGGCCAAGGCCGACCAGGCCGACAAGATGGCCGCCGCGAAACCGGCGGGCTTCGACAAGGCGGGCTTCGTCGCGGCCGTGAACGCCGCGATCGCCAAGCAGGCACCGCAGAACCTGGACGAGGCCGACAAGTTCGCGACCTCCGGCAAGGCCGACGCGGTGAAGTCCGAGGTGATCGGCAAGGTGGCCGCGGGCAAGGACACCTCGGCCAAGGACGTCACCGACCGCACGAAGGAAACCCCCGACGCGAGCAAGGCCGTCGAGAAGCCGGTCACGCCACTGGTCCAGCCACCCACCGCGCCCGTCGCCCCGGTCGACACCGCGAGAGCCGTGCCGGTCAAGGCACCCGCCGAGCAGACCGACCTGCGCGCCGACCAGTGCGAGACGCACGCGAAGATGGCCGAGGCGAAGGTCACCGACCAGCAGCTGGCCGAGTCGAACGAGCCGGAGTTCCAGAGCGCGCTGGCCGCCAAGGAGGAGGGCGAGCAGCACACCGCGACCGCCCCCGCCGCCGTCCGATCCGCCGAAGCCGCCACGCTGACCTCGGCCGCCGCAGCGGCCCAGGCGTCCGGAACCGCCGCGGTCACCGGCATGAACACCGCACGGACCGCGGACGGAACGCGCGGCGCGGCCCAGCGTTCGGCGACGAAGACCAAGGACGAACAGGAACGCGCGCGCATCACCGGTGAGATCCGCGCGATCTTCGACGAGACCAAGACCAAGGTCGAGGGCGTGCTCAACGCCCTCGACGGCGAGGTCGCCCAGCAGTTCGAGAAGGGCGAGGCCGACGCCAAGGCCGCCTTCACCGCCGACCACAAGGCCCGCATGGGCCGCTACCGCGAGCAGCGCTACTCCGGCGTCGAGGGCGCCGCGCGCTGGACGTGGGACCTCTTCGCCGACCTGCCCGCCGAGGCGAACGCCCTGTTCCTGGAGTCGCGCAAGGTCTACGAGCAGCACATGCTGCGCGTCATCAACGGCATCGCCGACCACATCGGCGCCCGTCTCGGCGAAGCCAAGCAGCTGATCTCCGACGGCCGCGAACGCGTGAAGCAGAAGGTGGCATCGCAGGCACCGTCGCTGCGCAAGATCGCCGGCGAGGCGGCGGACTCGTTCGGCGACCAGTTCGACTCGCTGGAGAGCTCGGTCGACGAGAAGCAGCAGTCCCTGGTCGAGGACCTGGCCTCCCGCTACGTCGAGGCCCGCAACGCCGTCGACGAGGAGATCAAGGCCCTGCAGGAGGCGAACAAGGGCCTGTGGAGCAAGGCGAAGGAGGCCGTCGGCGGCGCCATCGACACGATCGTGAAGCTGAAGGACATGCTGCTCGGCGTCCTGTCCCGCGCGGCCGGTGCCGTGGAGCTGATCATCGCGAAGCCGATCGAGTTCCTCGGCAACCTGGTCAATGCGGTGAAGACCGGTGTCATGAACTTCGCCGCGAACATCCTGGAGCACCTGAAGAGCGGCCTGAAGGGCTGGCTGCTCGGCAACCTCGCGTCGGCGGGCATCGAGATCCCCGACACCTTCGACGCACGCGGCATCCTGCGGATGATCCTTTCCATCCTGGGCCTGACCTGGGCTTCGGTCCGGGCGCGGATCACCAGGGTCATCCCGGAGCCGGTGCTCGCGTTCCTGGAGTCGAAGCTGGAGGTCGTCAAGATCCTCGTCACCGAAGGCCTGCCCGGGCTGTGGAAGTGGGTGGTCGAGAAGCTCGGCGACCTCAAGGAGATGGTGCTCGGCCAGATCAAGGAGTTCGTGGTCGAGAAGATCGTCAAGGCCGGCATCACCTGGATCATCTCGCTGCTGAACCCTGCGGCCGCCTTCGTCAAGGCGTGCAAGGCGATCTACGACGTCGTCATGTTCTTCGTCGACCGCGCCGCCCAGATCAAGGAGTTCGTGGACTCGGTGCTCGACTCGGTCGAGTCCATCGCTCGTGGCGGGGTCGGGGCGGTGGCGGGGTTGATCGAGAAGACGCTGGCGAAGGCGGTGCCGGTGGTGCTCGGGTTCCTGGCGTCGCTGCTGGGGCTGGGCGGGATCTCGGAGAAGATCAAGTCGATTCTGGCGAAGATCCAGGCACCGGTGGGGAAGGTGATCGACAAGGTCGTCGGGACGATCGTGAAGGCGGGCAAGAAGTTCATCGGGAAGCTGACCGGCAAGAAGGACGGGAAGGGGGACGACGCGAAAGCCGGGCCGGAGAAGGTCAAATCGGACGCACTTCGCGACGCCCACACCGAGTTGCGCGGTCTCGACCGGATCGACGCCGCCAAGCCGGTGCTCGACGGCATCCGCCGGCGCTACCGGGAGCAGGGCCTGAAGAGGTTGGACCTGACGGCGTCCGAGGACGGCAAGACGGCCGAGCTGACCGCGGTCGCGAGCCCGCCGGACCAGCGTCGCATCCCCTTGGCCGAGGTGTTCGAAGGCACGGACCTCGACAAGCTCAAGCTGGCGTTCGAGAACAAGGCCGAAGGCGTGCGCAACTACGTCATCGCCGCAGTGACGGTCAACGGCGCCATGATCGGCCAATGCGAGTACAACGAGTCCGCCACCGGCGGCAAAGGCGGCAGGCACGCCGAGGACATGGTGATCGAGCAGCACTGGGACCGCGCACTCGAGGCGGTTCGCAAGGAGGTCGCCGCCGGCAACCGGCCGCAGCTCGTGTTCGCCATCAGCGCCAGCCCCTGCCAAGCGTGTTCGGCCAAGCTGCAGGCGCTCATCAGGAAGGTGCGGTCCGATCCCGCGATCGGGCAGAAGGCCGACTTCATCCTCGCGCCGCGGTCGACGTACGAGGGCCGGATGGACCCCAAGAAGAAGACCACGGGCAAGGACCTGGCGAACCTGGTGCTGCTGGACGGCGTCGAGCTCGGTTGGGACCTGCGCCAACTCGCGACCAAGGAGAACATCGGCAAGCACTGGGAGCTGCCGCTGGCCGAGTGGGCACACCACCTCTGGGAGCGGGTGAAGAAGGCAGGAAAAGCCGCATGAGGAGCTACTCCGCGGCTTCTTCCTCCTCCTCGGCCCGCTGCACGAACGTCTGCGCGGCCGGTTCCTCCTCCTCGGCGGGCGGAGCGTCCTCCCTCTGCACCACCACCCGCTGCACCGCCTCGTCCTCGCAACGCTGCACAGGTGCGACTGGCGACGGCGCCGACATGATCCGGTCAGCGGTGGAGACGGCCTCCCGCTCGAACCGGTCCGACGGATCACTCACCTTCACCCCGCCACCGGCATCCGTTCCGTCCACGGGCCCGGACCGCTGCTGCACCACGTGCGTCAGCTCGTGCGCCAGCATGTGCTGCCCAGCAGCAGACGCCGGGTCGTACCTGTCCCTCTGGAACACGATGTTCGACCCGACGGTGTAGGCCTGGGCGTTCACCGACTGCGCCGACGCGTGCGCGGCCGAGTCGGTGTGCACGCGCACGTCGGAGAAGTCCTGCCCGAAGCGCCCTTCCATGTCCGCACGCACGTTCGCGTCCAACGGTGCGCCGCCGGACGACAGCACCCCGTGCACCGGTGAGCGTTCTTCCTCCACAACGGAGGTGACGCCGGCGTTGCCGACGGCTCGCTGGAGGTCGAGCAAGCCCGCAGCGCCGAGGACCTCGGGTCGGTTCGCGGCAGCAGCTCTGCCGAGCAGGTCGGACCCGTCGTGCGAGAGCCGGTCGCCCTTGGGGCGTGGTGAAGTTTCGGACTCGTGTTCAAACCCGCGCATGTCGCGCCCCCTCTACCCGATCCCGGAGGTGTCCAGCTTCACCAACCAGAAGGGCGCGGGCCAGATGCTCGGGAGCGACCAGAGGTGCACCGACCGCTGCCCTTGCGGGCACTCAGCGGCCGATGAGGTGGATGTGGTGGTCGAGGAGGTCCGCGAGGTCCGTCAGGGCCTCCTCCAGCACCCGCCTCTGCTCGTTGGTGAACTGGCTGGGAACCCTCGACTCGCCGAGCAGCGCCGCGTTGAGGTTGTAGCCGCGGCGTTCGGCTTGGAGCATCCGAGCGACTTCGTCGAGTCGCGCCCACTTGCCGGGAATGTTCCGCAGGGTCTCGATCGCGGCGGACGGCAGGTTTCGCACGCGGTTCAGCACCTCGTTCACCCGCCCGCCCATCCTGCGTGCCTGGGCACGGGCCAGGGCGGCTGCGGCGCGTTCGGCCGCCGCCTGCTGGTCGGCTTGGCTCCTCGCCATCCCGACCTGGTGGTCGTGCCTCGTGGAACCGCGGGTGCTGGTGTGGTGAGCGTTGTGCGGGCGGTCCGCTCCGGCGGGACGAACCTCGTGCGGCGTTCCGGACGCCGTGGTCCGTCCGCCGCCTCTCGTACCGGTCGCCGCGGCCACCTCGTCGTCGAGTGCGTTGTCGTTCGCCGGCCGGTGACCAGTCCTGAGCTCACGTTCCCGGCGACTGCCACCGGAGATCGTCCGGGGTTCGCCACCGCGCCGAGGTCTGCTGGCCGGCGGTGACGTCCTGAGCCTGCTGACCGCGTCGGCCAGGCGTGACGACGCCACGACACCGCTGGCCACACCGTGCACGGCCACCGCCCCGTCGATCAGGGCCATGATGATCTCGCGTTCCCGTTGCGGCCGCGCCACCTCCACCGCGTCGAGGAACGCCGCCAGATGGGGAAGTGTCTCCCGCGTGGCATGTGCGGGGTGGATCAGCCCGGTGTCCGTGCTCCGGTAGTAAAACGCACGGCGAGCCGCACTGTGCGGCTACCCGCCGCGGTGTCCGCAGCCGCGGGCAACAGCGCGGACTCCGATGCACCCGTCCTCAGTTGACGGATCACATCGGCGTATCGGAAGTCGACCGCTCGCCCGTCCGCGTACATCAACCGGAACAACCCGGTCAGCACCTCGAACCCGCCACCCGTGAAGTTGTCGAGGTAGAGGGGATCGCGGTCGAACGTGCCTTCGACGACCTCCCCGCGTGCTGACGGAGGAGACTCCAGCAGGTGGTCGACGCGCTGCAGTGCGAGCATCCCGGCCACCGCGCGGTTCCCCGCGGACTGCTGGAGCGCGTGCAGTCCACTCGGAGCCGCCGACGACCGGGCGGCAACGGTCTTCTTCTGGTTGAACGGCTTGGACTCGAACGCTCGCACTACCCCACCAACCGCTCGGTGGCGAAGTCGAGGTAGCGGCCGAACTCGCGCTCGCCCACCAGGCGGCCGAGCTTGCGGTACTCGCGGGCCACGGCGCCGATGAGCTCGACCATGCCCACCACGTGGTCACCAGCGGCGGCCAGGTAGGCGGCGGTCACCGCGGCCGAGCGGATGTGGCCGCCGGCCAGCTCGAACGAACCGGCCAGGAAGTCCAGGTCCACATCGGACGAACGCGGGACGGCGTCGCCCAGGCAGCGGTCCCACAGGTTGCGGCGCAGCGGGACGTCCGGCAGGGGGAAGTCGACGATGACGTCCAGGCGGCGGGTGAAGGCGTCGTCCAGGTTGGCGCGCAGGTTGGTGGCGAGCACCGCGATGCCGTCGAAGGTTTCCATGCGCTGCAACAGGTAGGCGCTCTCGATGTTGGCGTAGCGGTCGTGGGCGTCGCGGACCTCGGAGCGCTTGCCGAAGATCGCGTCGGCCTCGTCGAACAGCAGCACGCCGTTGACGCCCGCCGCCTCGACGAAGATGCGTTCGAGGTTCTTCTCGGTCTCGCCGACGTACTTGTCGACGACGGTCGCCAGGTTCACCGTGTACAGGTCCAGGCCCAGAGACGCGGCGATCACCTCGGCCGACATCGTCTTGCCGGTGCCGGAGTCGCCGGCGAACAGCGCCGTCACGCCCCGGCCCCGGCCGCCGCCGGGGCGCATGCGCCACTCGTCGATCACGCGGTCGCGGTGGCGGGCTCGGGCGGCCAGCTCCTGCAGCAGTGAGGTCACCGGGACGGGCAGGACGAGGTCGCGCCACGAGACGGCCGGTTCGATGCGGCGGGCCAGGCGTTGCAGGCCGCCGGCGTTCTGGGAACGGGCGCCCGCGCGCAGGTGGCGGACGTCGACCGCGCCGTCCTCGGCCAGTGCGGACACCGCGGCGGCGGAGGCGGCACGGGAGATCTGCGTGGGACCGAGGACGAAGTGCGCGGTGACCTCGGCCGGGTCCACGCCCGCGGCCAGCCTGCCCTCCAACGACGTGCGCCACAGCGAGGCCCGCACGTCGAAAGGCACCTGGAGGGCCTCGTGCTGCAACGGTGGCACGCGGGTCCAGCGCGGTTCCCAGGCACCGGAGCCGAAGGCCACCAGCGGAACCGAGTCGTGCAACAGCGGGTCCAAGGAGAAGGAAGGGTCGACCGAACCGACGACAACGCCCGCGCCGCGCAACAACGCCTCGCGCACAACGGCAACCGCGTCGGTCATCCGCGCGGAGTCCACCAGCAGCGCCGGAAAACCCGCCTGTGCCAACGCGGCAACGGCCAGCTCGGCCGCCCCGCCACCAGGATGCTCGCGCAGGTAGACGAGCCGCACCCCGCGGTCGATCCCGCGCGCCAGCCTCTCGGCACCCGGAAGCGGCACCGGTTCCCCCGGCAGCGTCACGAAATCGGCCAGCAGCGGGTCCGGCCGGTCGTCGCCGAGCAGGTGGGCGACGACCCGGTCGGGCACCCTCAGCGACCGCGACAGCAGCGGCCGGTCCAGGTCCTCCACGACCACCATCCCCGACCGCACCAGCGGACTTCCCCGGTCGAGCCGCGACCGCCCGGTGGACGAGGCCTCCGCCAGCCCGCACAACCGCAACGCGAGCCCCGCGGTCGCCCGGCGGCGGGTCACGTCGTCGTTCAGGTACCCGTAGAACTGCTCGAACCGGCTGTCCACGTCCGGTGCCAGCGCCACGAGCAGCAGCTCCACGTCCACATCGGACAGACACGCCACCGACGCCAGCCGCCCCAGCCGTCCGTCGGCGGGGACGTCCACGTAGCCCGCGAACGGGTCGCGCGCACTGTCCAGCAACGCGTCGATCACCTCGTCGGACAGGTACAGCCCGCGGAACGGGTCGTCCGGGCTCGGGTCGGTGGCCCGGCGCGACGCCACCGCCGCCCTGATCCGCCGTTCCAGCGCCGCCAGCCGCTCGAAGATCATTGCGTCACCCGGCGCATCGACACCCCGTCGCCGGAGACGGTGTGCCGCACCCGGTCCGCGCCCGTGTTCAGCTGCACGCCCTCCCGTGCGGGCGGCCCGGCGTCGACCTTGCGTCCGGACGACACCGGCGCGGACACCACGACGTCCAGCGACGGCTTCAGCTCACCGCCCAGGGCACTCCACACGTCCGCGAACGCCCGGTCCTCGGGTGGTGGCAACGCGACCGTCATCGGCACCGGCAACGCCAGCGCCTCCAGCGACCCGGTCAGCAGCGGAGGTGGCACCGCGTCATAACGCAGGAACCCCACCAGGAGATCGGACAGCAGCCGGTGCTCGTCCTCCGCGCGCTGCGTCCACGCCGTCACCAGGTACGACAGCTTCATGTGCCGTGGCGGCAGGTGGCGTGCGGCGACCTGGCCCTGCGCGTCGTACTCGTTGAGCAGCCCGCGCTGGCGCCGCCGCATGTCCTCGCGGATGTCGTAGAGGTAGATGTTGACCGTGGGCGCGTTCCGCCGCGCCGCCCAGTCCTTGGTCGGCGCGTCGAACGCGACGTCCAGGTCCGACCCGCGCAACGCCTCGTCGCGCACCAGCCGCCGCAGCGCCTCATCGACCTCGTGGATCATCCCACCACGATCGCGCGCCACCACGCGGCAATCGACCAGCGCAGTGACGTCCCCACGGACACGATCGGCTGCCCCAACGGGCAACTACGACCCCACCCGTCAGCCACCGACGTCTGCAAGTACTACCAACCCAAGATCATCAGGCCCGTAACTACAACCAACCCGTCGCTTCCCAACCGGGGACGCGGCGACAGGTTGGTTGTGGTTGAAGGCGGTTTGATCAAGAGTTGGCAGTACTTGCAGACGCCAGAGGCAGCAGGGGGTTAGGCCGGGAGAGGTCGCATCCGGTCCGGCATGTGTGCGCGTAGAGCGTCGTGCAGCAACAACACCTCAGCGGCGGCCAGCAGCACGGACCCGGTGGCACACGCCAGCTCGGCCTCCCCGGTCCGCTGGTCCGGCACGTACGTCAGCTCCACGTCCGGCACCGAGCACGACTCGGCGGCACGGATCGCGGTCAGCAGCTCCGACACCCGCTCGTACCCCAGCCGCGCGCTCCAGCGCAGCGCGGCCGGGGGACGGACGAACAACCGGAGGCCTCCCGCAGCACGGCGAACTTCAACGCACGTCAACACCGCTGCAACCTCCCTGCAACCCGCTCACAGGGAGACTAGCCACGAACGAGCCGCATCAGATGCCACTGTCACCCGTTCGGTTCATTGGTAGCAGGGCTTCTCGAACTTGAAGTCCTTGGCCGTGGAACCGGTGTAGAAGTCCTCCACCAGCGAAACCCCGGTCGCAGCGGCGTCGTCCGGCTTGTAGATGAGCGTCTGGCGGAACGCGGCGTCCTGGGGCGAAGCGGCGAAGTTGCCCGCACCCGAAGGAAGCATGCCCTCGTAGTCCACCGAGGTGAGCTGACGCACGGCGGCGAGCACTCCGGCACGCGTCATGTCCTTGTTCGCCGCGGCCTTCTCCAGCGCCGCCTTCAACGGGTACGCCCACACCCAGCCGGCCGTGTAGCCGTCGTTCGGCGTGACACCGGTCAGCGCGGCGCGCATCGCGGTGTGGCCGACGGACTCGGTGCCCCACGCCTTCCACGGCGCCGACTGGTAGTACAGCGCCTTGATCGCCGGTGCGGCCGGCGACTTCAGCAGACCGGGGTTCCACGTCGGCGAGGTGCCGATGAACTTGCCCTTGTACCCGCGGGCAGCGGCCTGGCCGATGATCACCGCGGCGTCGGTCGGGCCGGTCGTCAGGACCACGAGGTCCGGCTTCTTCGACACCACCGCGTCGATCGCGCCTCCCTGGTTGTCCTGGCCGGTCTGGGTCGTCAGGCTCTCGAACGTCAGCCCGCGCTTCTCGGCCGCGATCTTCGCACCGGCCGCCGCGTCGTCGCCGTAGTCACCGGCGAGGTGCACGGCCATCACGGACTTCACGCCGAGCTTCTCCACGGCGTAGTCGACGGTGTTCATCGACTCGACGCAGTAGTTCGCGCCGGACTCCAGCACGACCTCCTCGAAGCCCCACAACGACGTCCAGGACGCCGGCACCGACACCATCTGGGTGTTCTCCAGGTCGGGCAGGATCGCCGCGGTCGTGGGCGAGCCCAGCGTCTGCGTCAACGCCAGGATGTTGCCCTTGATCTCCTGGTAGACCTGGTTGTGGATCTGCGGGTTGTACTTGTTGTCCTTGACGTACTTGGTCACGTCGACCTCGTACCCGCCGATGCCGCCGCGGTCGTTCACCCGCTTCCAGAACGCCTTCTGCGAGTCGGTGATCGGCACGGCCAGCGTCTTGAACGGGCCCTCGGTCAGGTCCGAGATGGTGCCCAGGTAGATGCAGCCCTTGGTCTTGTCGACCGCCTGCGGGCACGCCTCCTTCGTGACCCCGAAGTCGACCTTGATGCCGCCCGCGCCCTCCTGTGGCGCCGCGCCGTCTCCCCCTCGGCACGACGCGAGCGCGAGCACGCCCACGAACACAACAGCGAATCTCTTCCGAAGCATGGCGACTCTCTCCTCAGTACGAGAACGGCCAGGTGCGCCAGTAGTTGCGCACGCGAACCCAGATGCCGAACAACCCGCGTGGCTCGACGATGAGGAACACGATGATCAGCACGCCGTAGAGCACGGCCTCCACCTGGAAGACCGTGATCGCGCCGGTGGCGTCACCACTGATGAACGGCAGCACCGTGGGCAGTTCCCTGGTGATGCGTGGCAGCAGAGTGATGAAGAGAGCGCCCATGATCGCGCCCGAGATGGTGCCCGCGCCGCCGATGAGCACCATCGCGATGTACTGCACCGACAACAGCAGGTTGAACGAGCCGGGGTCGAAGAACCCGTTGACCACGAACAACAACGCGCCCGCGACACCCGCGTAGAACGAGGACACCGCGAACGCGAGCACCTTGTACTTCGTGAGGTCCACGCCGATGACCGACGCGGCCAGGTCGCGGTCGCGCACCGCGGCGAACGCCCGCCCCACCCGTGAGCGGACCAGGTTGCGCGCCAGCACCGCGAAGATGACCAGCAGCACGAACATCACCAGGTAGAGCTGCTGGGCCGCGGTGAAGAACGCGCTGTCGCGGTCCAGCCGCACCCCGAACAGCTCCGGCACCGCCGCCGGCCGCCCGACACCGGGCCCGCCGGTCAGCGACGTCCACTCCCGGAACACGTGCTCTCCCAGGAAGACCAGCCCCAGCGTCACGATCGCGAGGTACAGCCCGCGCAACCGCACCGCCACCGGCGCCACCAGCACGCCGAACAACGCCGCCACCAGACCCGAGGCCAGCAACCAGATCGGCAGCGACGTGATGCCGAACCCGATCACCCGGCCGGTCTCGGACCCGGACAAGGCCGCACCGGTGTACGCGCCGATCGCGAGGAAGAACGCGTGCCCCAGCGAGACCTGGCCCGCGTAGCCGGTGACGATGTTGAGCCCGATCGCGCCGATCGCCGCCACGAACCCGGTCGCCAGCAGCTGAAGCAGGTCGTCCGTGATGAGGAACGGGACCACGAGCGCGAACACGACCAGGCCACCCGACCACGCGCGTTTGGGCCGCGTGTTCAGGAACGCCATGTCCTGCCCGTAGGAGGTGTACAGCTCAGGACGACCCTTCACGGCCGCTCGGCCCTTCACCAAAGCCTCCGGCGGAATCCACTCCATGCAGGCGGAGGAGGTGTCCGGGCGGGCGCAGAGCCCGCGAGCCGGCAGACCGCTGGCGTCCTCATCGTGTCTCCCTGAGTGAGCTGATCATCATGCGGACGGCGTATCGGTGCCGGGCTTACCCGGATCCCGAGCATGCTGCGGTGTTGAACCGCACGTTCGGATGTGTGCGCCTGGTGTGGAACAAGACCTTGAGCGAACGGCACGGCGTCTACCACGTCGAAGGAAAGAGGACCACCTGTCGGGAGACCGACGCCGCGCTGACACGGTGGAAGCGCACCGAGGACCTGGCGTTCTTGTCGGAAGTGTCCTCGGTACCGCTGCAGCAAACCCTGCGGCACCAGCACACCGCATTCGCAAACTTCTTCGCGGGTCGAGCTGGATACCCGCGGTTCAAAACCCGCAGAGGCCGTCAATCGGCGCACTACACCCGCTCCGCGTTCCGGCTGCGCGACGGAGTGCTGAACCTGGCGAAGACCAGCACGCCGCTGCGATTCGTGTGGTCCTTCGACAACGTGGACATCACCGCGTTGGACCCGACGACGGTCGTGGTCTCCCGCGAACCGGACGGACGCTGGTACGTGACATTCGCCGTGGATGCCGAAGCACCCGAAGCCGCTGATCCCACCGGGCACGCTGTAGGCGTCGACCTCGGACTGACCGACTTCCCCGTGACCAGCGACGGCAGAAGGATTCCCAATCCCAGGCATCTGGACCGGAGGGCTCGTAGGCTGGCCCGCTACCAACGTCGCATGGCCCGCTGCCGACGAGGCAGCCGGAATCGCAGCAAAGCAAGGGCCAAGGCAGCCGGAGCGCACCGCAAGGTCCGCAACGCCCGTCAGGACTTCTTGCACCGCATCACCACCGCCCTGGTGCGATCGGCCGAGGTGATCGCGATCGAGGACCTCGACATCTCGGGCATGGTCCGCAGTCACCACCTCGCTCGTGCCATCTCCGACGCGAGCTGGGGAGAGTTCCGGCGCCAGCTCGAGTACAAGTGCGCTCGCGCGGGCCGCACATTGGTTGTGATCGACCGCTGGTACCCCTCCAGCAAGACCTGTTCGGCCTGCGGGCACCAGCTCGCCGAACTCGGTCTGACCACCCGGCACTGGACGTGTCCGGGATGCCGCGCCCGACATGATCGGGACCACAACGCGGCCAAGAACATCCTTGCGGCTGGTCGAGCCGTAGCCCGAGGTTCCTCGGGTGATGCCTGCGGAGCTGATGTCAGACGGCAAGGGTCCTCCCTTCCGCGATCGGCGATGAAACAGGAAACCCGTGTTGTGAGGCACAGCGCGTGAGCGCTGCACGCCACCCGGCGTGTGGGATCCCCGCTTTCAGGGCGGGAACGAAGTCAAAGCCGTTCCACCTCTCGCTTGCCGAACAACCCGTACGGCCTGACGAGCAGCACCAGCAACATCAACGCGTACGGCGCGACGAGCCCGAAGTTCGGCCCGAGCCAGGGCGCGAAGTCGTTCTGGTAGGTGCCGAAGAGCGACTCGACGATCCCGACCGCGAGCCCGCCGACCACCGCCCCGCCCAACGACTCCAGCCCGCCGAGGATGATCGCGGGCAACGCCTTCAGCGCCACGATCCACAGCTGCTGGTCGACACCGGCACCGGTCGCCACGAACACCCCGGCCAGCGCCGCGAGCCCGCCCGCCAGCGCCCAGGAGAGCGCGAACACCGACCCGACCGAGATGCCCTGGGCCAGCGCCACTTCCTGGTCGTACGCGACCGCCCGCATGGCGAGGCCGATCCGCGAGTACCGGAAGAACAGGAACAGCCCGACCGTCACGACCGCGGTGGTCCCGATCATCACCAGGTACCGCTGCTGCACCTCGGCGCCCAGGAAGCTGACGGTGTCCAACCCCCACGGGTCGCCCACCTGGCGCACGTCCAGGCCGATGAACGCGTTCGTCACCACCCGCACCACGACGTCCACGCCGATCGTGATGATCGCGACCACGAACACCGGCTTGCCGACCATCGGCCGCAGCACCGTGCGTTCCACGCCCAGCGCCAGCACCGCGATCACCAACGCGGCCACCAGCACCGCACCGTAGAACGACACCGCGGGCGACAGGTACGACACCAGCACCGCGCCCGCCAGCATGAACGCCGGCTGCGCGAAGCTGATCACCTGCGTCGACTTGTAGATGATCACGAAGCCGAGCGCCAGCAACGAGTAGATCGACCCGGTGCCGAGGCCGCGGATCAGGCTCTGGAGGAACTCATCCACGGCTCGCTCCTCCGTACATCGACTCGACGAGCTCACCGAACGTCTTGCCCAGCGCCGACCTCTTCACCTTCTGCGTCGCGGTCAGCTCGCCGTCCTCGTGGTCGAGCTCCTTGGGGAGCATCCGGAACTTCTTGATCTGCTCGACCTGTGCGAACTTCCCGTTCACCTCGGTCACGATCTTCTGCACGAGCTCCAGCACCTCCGGTTTCTCCGACAGGTCCCGGTAGGTGGTGTAGGTGATCTTGCGCTGCTGCGCCCAGTGCCCGACCGTCTCGTACTCGATGCCGATCAACGCCACCAGGTACGCCCGCTGGTCGCCGATCACCACGGCTTCCTTGACGTACGGGGAGGTCTTCAGCGCGTTCTCGAGCTCGGATGGCGCGATGTTCTTGCCGCCCGCGGTGATGATGATGTCCTTCATCCGGTCGGTGATCTTCACGTGCGTGCCGCCGACCCACTCGCCGACGTCACCGGTGTGCAGCCAGCCGTCGGTCAGCACCCGTGCGGTCGAGTCGGGATCGCGCCAGTAGCCGGCGAACGTGCCGCCGTGCCGGGTGAGGATCTCGCCGGTCTCGGCGTCGATCCGCAGCTCGATGCCCGGCTGCGGCTCGCCGACCGTGCCGACCTTGACCCGCCCCGGCCGGTTTCCCGTTGCCACGGCGGTGTTCTCGGTCATGCCGTAGACCTCGTGCATCGGCACCCCGATGCCCATGAAGAACTTCAGCACGTCCGGCGCGATCGGCGCGGCACCGGAGGCGGCGTACCGCACGTACCGCATGCCGATCCTGGCCTTGAGCGCGCGGAAGCAGAACAGCCAGCCCAGCGCGTAGAGCAACCGGCTGGACCCGGTGTGCTTCCCGCCGGTCCGCACGAGCGTGTCACCGATGCCCTCCGCGCGCCGCAACCAGAACCGGGTCACCGCGCGCTTGAGCCAGGAGGCGCTGGACACGCCGATCGTGACGCCCGCCAGCACCTTCTCCCAGATCCGCGGCACGCCGAACAGGATCGTCGGCTGCACCTCGCGCAGGTTCGCCTGCACGGTCTCGATCGACTCGGCGAAGTGCACCTGCACGCCGGAGGCCGCGCTGAACCACGTGGTGAAGATGCGTTCGGCGACGTGGCACAACGGCAGGTACGACAGCGTGACGTCGGCGGAGGACGGCGGTGGCGAGGTGAAACCGCCGCCCTCCACCAGCACGTGGACGGCGAACTCGACGTTCGCCACGGTCAGCATCGCGCCCTTGGGCGGCCCGGTCGTGCCGGAGGTGTAGATCAACGTCATGACGTCGTCGGGCCCGGTGGCCGCCATCCGCTCGGCGAGCTCGCCGCCGAACTCGTCGCGGTGCGCCGCACCGAGTGCCAGGAAGTCCTCCCAGGCCAGCAGCTTGGGGTTGTCGTAACGGCCGCGGATCCCGCGCGGCTCCAGGTAGACGATCCACTCCAGGTCCGGCGTGTCCTCCAGCACCAGCAAAGCCTTGTCGACCTGTTCCTGGTCCTCGGCGATCAGGATCCGCGCGCCGGAGTGCGACAGCAGGTAGGCGACCTCGGAGGCCGGGTTCGTCGGGTACAGCCCGACCGTGACGCCGCGGGCGGCGACGGTGCCGAGGTCGGCGTAGAGCCACTCGCGCCGGTTCTCCGAGTGGATCGCCACGCGGTCACCCGGCCGCAGGCCGAGTGCGAGCAGCGCGTGGCCGACCAGTTCGACGTTCGCCCAGTAGCCGGCCCAGGAGACCTCCTGCCAGATGCCGAGGTCCTTGGCGCGCAACGCGATCTTCTCCGGTGTGCGCTCGGCCCGGTCGCGGACGCGGGTCACCACCGTGGTCGTGGTCGTCGCGGAGGTCGCTGTCGTCATGGCGTCACGCTCCGGTGCTGCTCGCCCAGGTAGGCGCGGATGACGTCGGGGTCGGACTGCACCTCGGCGGGGGTGCCGGTGCGGATCGGGCGGCCGAAGTCCATCACCATCACCCGGTCGGCGAGGTCCATCACCAGGCCCATGTCGTGCTCGACCATGATCATCGCGATGTTCAGCTCCTCCCGGACGTCGAGGATGAACCTGGCCATGTCCTCGGTCTCCTCGACGTTCATGCCGGCGACCGGCTCGTCGAGCAGCAGCAGCTTCGGTTCCATCGCGAGCGCGCGGCCCAGCTCGACGCGCTTCTGCACGCCGTAGGGCAGCAGGCCGACCGGCAACCGGCGCCACTGCTCCAGCTCCAGGAAGTCGATGACGCCCTCGACGGCAGCCCGGTTCTCCAGCTCCTCGCGCCGGGCCCTGCCGAGCCACAGGAACGCGGACAGCGCGCCGTAGCGCATGTGGTTGTGCCGGCCGAGCATGAGGTTGTCGACGACGGTGAGGTGCGAGAACAGCTCGATGTTCTGGAACGTGCGGGCCATGCCGAGTGCGGCGATGCGGTGCGGCCGCATGCCGACGAGGTCCTGGTCGTGGAACCGCACGGTGCCCCGCTGCGGCCGGTAGACGCCGCTCAGCACGTTGAAGATGGAGGTCTTGCCCGCGCCGTTCGGGCCGATGACGGCGAACAGCTCGCCCTCACCGACCTCGAACGAGACCCCGTCGACGGCCACGACCCCGTCGAAGGCGAGCCGGATGTCGGCGACGCTCAGGACAGCCATCGCTTCCTCCTCTTGTAGTGCTTCACCGCACGGAACGAGGAGGTGCCCAGGCCCAGGTAGAACTCGCGGATGTCGTCGTCGGCGAGCAGGGCCTGAGCGGGCTTGTCCATCACGACCTTGCCGGTCTCCAGCACGTAGCCGTGGTCGGCGATGGACAGCGCCATGCTGGCGTTCTGCTCGACCAGCAGAACCGTGGTGCCCTGTTCCTTGATCTTCACGACGAGGTCGCGGATCTGCTGCACGAGCAGCGGCGCGAGACCGAGGCTCGGCTCGTCGAGCAGCAGGTACTCCGGTTCCGACATCAGCGCCCTGCCGATGGAGAGCATCTGCTGCTCACCGCCCGACAGGTACCCGGCGCTCTGTCTTCGCCGCTCCAGCAGCCGCGGGAACAGCTCGTAGCAGCGGTCGAGGTTGGACTTCAGCCTTTTGGGGCGGGCGTGGCCGCCCACCTTCAGGTTCTCCTCGACGGTGAGCTCGGCGAGGATCCTGCGGCCTTCGAGTGCCTGCTTGACGCCCCGCTCGGCGATCCTCGCCGGGGAGAGCTTGTGGATCGGTTCACCGTCGAGCGTGATCGTGCCCTTGGTGATCTTGCCGTCGTGCACGTCCAACAGGCCGCTGAACGCCCTCATCAGGGTCGTTTTCCCAGCTCCGTTGGCTCCGAGCAGCGCCACGATCTGGTTCTTGGGCACCCTGAGACTCACGCCGCGGAGCACCAGCATCACGTCGTCGTAGACAACCTCAAGGTTGTTCGCCTCGAGCACCAGCGCCTCCCAGGGCTCCTGACATACCGAGCAGTATGCCGCTGGTATGACTTGGATCACAGACGCTGAGCGCACTGTGGGCGAACCGTGATGCGCAGATCGCGATTGGTCCATCACACCGCGTGACCATCCATTGTGGACTTATCTGGATGTGTAGGTCCGGATTCGGTGGGTAACCACTGTTCGACGGCAAATGATGATGTTGAGGAGGAGGTTTCGTGACCACCACCATTGAGAAGTCGGTGGACGTCCACGTGCCCGTGAGCACGGCGTACAACCAGTGGACCCAGTTCGAATCCTTCCCGGCGTTCATGGACGGCGTGGAGAAGATCGACCAGATCACCCCCACCAGGACCCACTGGACCACCAAGATCGGCGGGGTCGTCCGCGAGTTCGACGCGGAGATCACCGAGCAGCACCCCGACGAGCGCGTCGCGTGGACCGCCGTCGAGGGCACGCCGCAGGCCGGTGTGGTGACGTTCCACCGGATCGACAACGAGACCACTCGGGTGCACGTCCAGATGGAGTACGATCCCGAGACCTTCATCGAGAAGGCCGGTGCGGCGCTGGGCGTCGTCGGCCAGCGGGTCGAGGGTGACCTGAAGCGGTTCAAGGAGTTCATCGAGAACCGCGGTGTCGAGACCGGAGCTTGGCGGGGCGACGTGACGCCGCCGCCCCAGGTCTGATCGTGGTGCGCGTTGACGCCAGATCAGCACGCGGCGTTCGAGGACCTCGCCCGCACCGCACGTGACTCGCCGCGTTACTACGCGTTGCGAGACCGGTTGGTGCGCGAGTACCTCCCGCTCGCCAGGCACATCGCCCGCCGCTTCAGCGAGCGCGGCGAGCCGATGGAGGACCTCGCCCAGGTGGCGGCGGTCGGGCTGATCAACGCGATCGACCGGTTCGACGTGGACCGGCAGACGGACTTCCTGTCCTACGCCGTGCCCACGATCACCGGTGAGGTCCGCCGCCACTTCCGCGACCAGTGCTGGGCCGTGCGCGTGCCCAGGCGCCTCAAGGAGCTGTGCGACGCCATCGACGGAGCCACCGCCGAACTGTCGCACCGCTCCGGGCGGTCTCCCACTCCCTCCGAGATCGCGAGGCACCTGGGCATCGGGCTCGCCGACGTCTACGAGGGCCTGCGCGTCGAGAAGAACGTCGCGTTCGCCCCGCTGGAGGCGTTGGAGGAGAACACGGTCGACGACCCGGCTCTAGAAGGCGTCGAGATCCACGAGGCCCTGCAGCCCATGCTGCGGGGCCTCCCCCGTCGGGAACGCACGATCGTGGTGCTGCGGTTCTTCGGCCGCCTCACCCAGACGGAGATCGCCCGCCGCGTCGGGATCTCCCAGATGCACGTCTCGCGCCTGCTGACCAAGTCACTGGACCAGCTGCGCAACGACCTGTTGGCAGACGAGTGAGATGGGCGAGCGCGGATGACCGGCCTTGGTGATACTGACGGGATGAAGCGGCTGCGGTGGCCCCAGAAGCTGGCGATCGGCACCGGCGCGCTGCTCGCGCTCTGGGGAGTGGCCGGTTTCCTCGTGACCGGCTTCTCGGGGTTCGCCGCCGAGGCCGACACCTGGCTGCTCGGCCTGCGGGTCAACCCGCTGCAGAACGTGCTGCACCTCGTGTTCGGGGCCGCCCTGCTGCTGTCCTTCCGCAACCTCAAGGCGCTGGGCAACACCGCGCTGCTGGTGGCCGCGGCCCTGCTGGTCACGTTCGGGCTGGGGATGGCGCGCTACGACGAGCAGGTCGTGAACGTGCTCAACGTCAACTTCGGCAGCAACGCGCTGCACTTCCTCGCCGGCTTCGCCGCACTGGCGGCGGCGCAGGGCGCCGTCTGGTGCCGCCAGTGCGACCGGGCCCAGGTGCTCAGGACACCCTGAGCAGCCGCAGCACCGCCCGTTCCGGGTCTCCCCCGCCGATCACCTTCCCGTTCTCGAACGCCTCGACCAGCCGCGGGTCCACGTAGGACTTGCGCGCCACGGCCGGGGTGTTGCCCAGGTGCTCGGCCACGTCCTTCATCACCGCGCTGACCGCCCGCTTCGTGGGCTTGCCGCGCTCGCGCAGCACCTCGGCGAACGCCTTCGCCGCCGCGACCGTGGCGTGCCAGGTCCGCAGGTCCTTGACCGTGAACTGGTCGCCGACCAGCTCGCGGAACCGTTCGTTCACGTCGTAGGCGGTCATGTCGAACACGCGGCAGTCCGGCGTCCGGTCCTTGAGCAGCGTGCGGACGGCACGGGCCAGCTGCGGGTCGGTGATCTCCTCGTCGACCTGGACGCCGTGCTTGGCCGGGAACTGGAACCTGACCCGGTCGCCGCGCACCTGCAGGTGCTCGCACAGCAGGGTGGCGACGCCGTGGCTGCCGTTCTCCTCCGCGTACTCCTCGTGACCGACCCGGAAGACGCCGAGGTCGAGCATGCGCAGCGCGATGGCGAGCAGCCGCAGGCGACCCCGCGTCCTCATGTCGGCGACGATCTGGGCGCGGAACTTCGGCAACCTCGGGGCCAGCAGCAGGACGCGGTCGAACTTCTCCGCGTCCCGGTTCATCCGCCACTGCTCGTGGTAGAGGTACTGGCGGCGGCCGGCGTCGTCCACCCCGATGGCCTGGATGTGCCCGTTCGGGTGCGGGCTGATCCACACGTCCCGCCACGCGGGCGGGATGACCAGGGCCTTCACCCGCGCGACCTCCTCCGGCCCGAGGGGCTCGCCGGCGGTGGTCGCGTACCGGAAACCCTTCCCGTGCCGGCGCCTGGTCCAGCCGGGACCTGCGGTGTTGCTGCGCCGGAGTCTCAACTGGACACCTCGTGGTTGATCAGCATGGGAGCCGGGTACCCGCTCGCCGATGAAAGATGACTACACGGTCGGTGTGGAACAGGAGTTCCTCCTCGTCGACCCGAGGTCACGGCGACCGGTAGCCCTGGCACCGAGGGTCGGGGAGCTCTCCCGCGCCCCCGGCGACCTCGACGTGCAGGGCGAGCTGACGCCGTTCCAGATCGAGGTCGCCACCGGCGTGTGCCACACCTCCGCCGAGCTCGACGCGCAGGTCCGCGCGGCTCGCCGGGTGCTGGTGGAGGCCGCGGACGAGGCCGGGTGCCGGCTGGTGGCCACGGGCATGCCGCCGATCGGGAAGGCCGGGCCGCCCCCCGGATCGGACGACCCCCGGTATCACCGGATCGAGCACTCGCACCGGCGGCTGGTGATCGGGCAGGGCGCGTGCGGGCTGCACGTGCACGTCGGGGTTCCCTCGAAGGCGGCGGCGCTGGAGGCGTCGAACAAGCTGCGGGCCTGGCTGCCGACGCTGCTCGCGCTGAGCGCGAACTCGCCGTACCAGGACGGTGAGGAGACCGGGTACGCGAGCTGGCGGTCGATGGTGTGGTCGCGCTGGCCGGTCAGCGGGCCGCCGCCGCGGTGGGACGGTCCCGAGCACTACGACCGGACCGTGGAGGCGCTCATCGCCACCGAGGCGTTGATCGACAGGGCGATGGTCTACTGGGACGTCCGCCCGTCCGCCGATCATCCGACCGTTGAGGTCCGGGTCGCCGACATCCCGCTGCTGGCAACGGAAGTCGTCGTGCTAGCGGAGCTCGTCAGGGCACTCGTCGCCTCCGAACCCCCCGAACAGCGGGTGGACGACTCCGTGCTGCGAGCGGCATATTGGCGTGCGTCGCGCGACGGGATCGACGGCCTGGCCGCCGATCCGTCCACCGGGAAGCTCCTGCCGGCGTTCGACCGGGCGGTGGCACTGGTCGAGCACGTCGCGCCCGCGCTGCGCGAACGCGGCACGCTGTCTACTGTGGAGCGGCAGATCGACTGGTTGCGCCACAACGGCTGCGGTGCCGCCCGCCAGCGCCGCTGCCAGGACCCCGAGTCCCTTGTGGACATGCTGATCGCCCGAACGCGTGAGGAAACCTGATGCGCCTCCCTGCTCCCCGCGGCCACATGAGCGCCGCGCTGGTCGCCGCACTCCGCTCGGCGCCGGTGCCGCGCCCGGCGTTGCTCGTCAGCGGCGGCACCAGGGAGCCCGGTCTCGACGACGACCTCCAGATCTCGCTGTGGACCTGCTACCGGCTGCGCACCCGCGGCTTCGACGACGCGCACCCGGCCTGGGACGACCACCCGGCGCTGGCCCAGTTCCTGAGCGCCCTGGAAGCACGGTGGGAGCGGGGACTGCGCTCGCTGCGGGAGACGACGCCGGCGGTGGTGCTCGACGGGACGGGTGCGGCCGAGCTGCGCAAGCACCACGCGTTCTGGCACCCGCGCCGGGAGATGCGCTCGGCCCTGCGCGACATCCACGGCGACGCCTACGGTTCCCGCGACGAACGCACGCACTCGGTCCTGTTCACCGTGACGCTGCGCGACCTCGACTGCGGCACGGGTGTCGACGAGATGCCGGCCCCCACCCTGGCGCTGGCCAACGCGCTGAGCCTCTTCGGCCTGCACCAGCGCCTCGTCGGCGCCCTGGTCGGTTTCCTGACCGCCGTCGACACGATCGGCGGTGACCCGTTCGCCCAGCTCCTGCCCGTCCAGTGCCCGCCGGACGACGTCCGCCTGGGCTTCACCGCCTGCCACGAACTGCACGCGCGCCTCGTCCAGCACGTCCACGCCGCCTGTGAGTCGGGCCGCTCTTCGCTGAGGGGCCGCTGGCTGCTCCCGCACGCCCGCGTTAACGTGGGATGCTGACCGCCGCGAAAGGAGCAAGCGTGCCCGACCCCACCACACTGGCCACCGTGGTCGTCGACCGGATCTCATCCGACGTCGTCGTGCTGCACGTGTCCGGTGAGCTCGACACCACCAGCTCGAGCGAGCTCACCGCACCCCTCGACACCCACGTGGTGGAGGCGAACAGGGCAGTCGTCGTGGACCTCGGCGGCGTGCGCTTCCTCGGTTCCGCCGGCCTGGAGGCCCTGGTACTCGGCCAGCAACGCGCCGGCCGCAACAACGTCGAGTTCGTGCTGGTCGCCTCGTCGCGGGCGGCACTGCGACCGATCGAGGCGACGGGGCTCGACACCGTGTTCACGATCCTGGGGTCGGTGGACGAGGCGGTCGACCGCTACTCGGCCTGAGCGCGCGGTCACCACGGCAGCGGGCCGGAGCCGTCGAAGTACCCGCCGGTGGGACCGTCCGGCCCGACCTGCGCCATCCGCACGATGATCGCGGCACCCTCGGCGGCGCTCTGCGTCCCGGTCCGGTCGTTGAGGTCGGTCGCCGTGAACCCCGGATCCACCGCGTTGATCCGCATTCGCGGGAAGGCCTTCGCGTACTGGATGGTCAGCATGTTCAGCGCGGCCTTGGACGCCGGGTACGCGGCACCGGGGTAGTCGTGCTGCGGGCTGCCCGGTGCCGCCACCGTGCTCAACGACCCGAGGCGGCTGCTGACGTTGACGACCACCGGGGCCTCGGACCGTTCGAGCAGCGGCAGGAACGCGTGCAGCACCCGGACGGTCCCGGCCACGTTGGTCTCGAAGGTCTCCCGCAGCACCTCGGCGGTGAGGTCCGCGGTCTCGACGAACCACCCGGGGCCCCGTTCCGGCGACACTCCCGCGTTGTTCACCAGCACGTCGAGCGACCCGACCATCCGGACAGCCGCCGCCACCGACTCGTCGGACGTCACGTCGAGCTGGACGGCACGCGCCCCCACCTCGGCGGCGGCCACCCGGCCGCGCTCCAGGTCCCTGCTGCCGAGCCACACGGTGTGGCCGGCCGTGGCCAGCTGCCGCACCGTCTCCAGGCCGAGCCCTTTGTTCCCACCGGTCACCAGTACGTCCACAGGCGGCGAGGTTAGGTCCTGGAGCGCGCTCCAGGTCAATCCTGGCCGATGTCCTCGAACCACAGCTCCGGCTGCTCGGCGATGAACCTCGTCATCATCTCGATGCAGGCCGGGTCCTCCACCACCGTGATCCCGACGCCGTGCTCCGCCAGCCAGTCGTGCCCGCCGTGGAACGTCGTCGCCTCCCCGATCAGCACGTTCGAGATCCCGAACTGCCGCACCAGCCCGCTGCAGTACCAGCACGGCGACAGCGTGGTGACCATCGTCGTGCCGCGATAGCCGCGCTGACGACCGGCGTCGCGGAAGGCGGAGGTCTCGGCGTGCATCGAGGCGTCGCCGTCCTGGACGCGGCGGTTGTGGCCCCGGCCGAGCAGACGGCCGTCGCCGTCGAAGAGCGCGGCGCCGATCGGGATCCCGCCCTCGGCGAGTCCCGTGCGCGCCTCTTCGACGGCGACGGCCAGCATGTCGGAAGCAGCGGTCATACCGCTCAAGCTACTTCGTCTTGAACAGTTTCACCGTCATCGACGTGCCGGACTGCTTGGTCACCCGCAGGCCGACGCCGACCGCGGGCAGCTTGACGCCGGCGTTGGGCTGCTCGGCGAACCAGTACTGCTTCGTGTCGTCGAACACCGGCTGTGCCGCCGCGCCGCGGACGTAGGACGCCTTGCCGTTGACGTGCAGCGTGAAGGAGTCCGACTTCTGCAGCGAGAACGGCGCGTCGTAACCGCCGATGGTGGGCGACCAGCGCTGGCCCTCGAGGTTGTAGAGCGGTGCGGGGTTGGCGTCGATCGGCAGGATCAGGCCCTCACCGGGGTGCTCGCTCACGTTGTTGTCGAGGTAGGACGTGTTCCACAGCGAGACGAGCAGGCCGTCCTGGTACGGGAAGTGCTCCACGAGGTCGGGCTTGTCCTGGAAGCTGTACCGGTACGGGCCGGTGCGGTTGTACTGGCCGTAGGACTCGTAGGTGCGGTTCGACGCGATGTAGAACTGGTCGAACGCCTTGGTCTCCTTACCTTCCGTGGTGCGGAAACCGCGCGTGGTCCACGTCCCGGCCGTCTCACCGCCGTCGGTCAGCACCGGGGTGCCGTCCGCGACGACCGTGATCTCGTCGGCGAAGAAGCCCTGCGGCGCCAGCGCTCCGTCGGTGCGGTAGGCCAGGCGCAGCTTGGTGTTCTTGCCCGCGTAGGCGTCCAGCGGCACCGTGACGTCGACCCACTGGCCGCCGGACGAACCGCTGATCGCCGGCGCGTCGCCGGAGTCGCGCACGAACGGCGCGCCGTTCGCGGTGCCGTCGAGCTGGGTCCAGCTGCCGTCCTCGTTGGACGCCTCGACGTAGAGGTAGTCGTAGTCGGCCTCGATGTCGTAGCGCGCCTTGAGCGACAGCGACGCCGTGGTCTTGCCGCGCAGGTCGAGCGGCGCGGTCATCGAGTGGTCGAGGTCGTTGCCCTTCTCGCTCCACCACATCTTGCCGCCCGCGAACGGGGCGCCGTAGTCGAACGACTTGGAGATGTCCGGCAGCACGACCACGAGGCCCTGCGCCTTCGCGGTGTTGTACTCGTGCGGCCCGAGCTGGAACGTCCGCTCCTGGCCCGCGACCGCGATCTCGTAGTCGAGCCAGCCGAGCTGCAGCTTGTCCCACGCGGAGAACTCGTTGGCGCGCTCGCCGGTCGCCTCACCGGGCGCGTTCACCCGGTTCTGGCCCATGATCGACCACCAGTTGACGCCGTTCGTGCCGCCGTTGGTGTCGTAGTGGTCCGGCAGGCCGAGGTCGTGGCCGAACTCGTGCGCGAACACGCCGACGCCGCCGTTCTCGGGCTGCACGGTGTAGTCGCCGACCCACAGGCCCGTGTCGCCGATGGGCGCGCCGCCGAGCTTGTTGGTGCCGGGACCGGTGTTGTAGTTCTTGAAGGCGTAGCCGCGGTGGCTCCAGAGCGCGTCCTCGCCCTGCCACGGATCGCCGTCGGCCTGGTCACCACCGGCGTGCACGATCTGGAAGTGGTCGATGTAGCCGTCGGGCTCGTTGAAGTCGCCGTCGAAGTCGTAGTCGTAGCGGTCCCAGACGTCGTACTCGCGCAGGGCCGCGGTGATCTGCTCGGTCGTCTTGCCCGCGGCACGCTGGTCGTCGACCCACTGGGTGACGGCGTCCTTGATGAGCTCGCGGGAGTTGTTGCAGATGTTGTCGCCGCACGGGTAGCCGTTGCTGCGGCCGTAGCGGGCCTCGTTGTAGCGGACCTTCACCCAGTCCGTGACGAGCCCGTCGACCGTGTAGCGCCCGGAGGACTGCTTGTCGTAGAAGTTCGCGACCGAGTTGGCGTCCTTCGCCCGCGAGAAGTACAGGTCCTGGAAGTACTGCCGGCTGAAGTCGGGCCGCCAGATCGTGGTGTTGTCCACGGCCCGGTCCGGCGCGGGGATCTGGTTGCGCACCGGCCCGTCGAACCGCAGCGGGCCCGGCGTGTTCGGGTCGGTGTCGCGGTCGGGGTAGTCGGGGTGCCGCTCGTTGCCGAACTCCGCCAGGATCACGAAGATCTTGTCGGTCTTCTCCCGCTTGAGCTCGACGTACTGGTCCCTCGCCTGCTTCTTGCCGACCTTGGCGACGGTGCTGGTGCCGCGCTTCTCCGCGGTCACCTCACCGGTCAGCACCTCGGCCAGCGCCTGCTGCTTGAGCGCGCGCCGCTTGAGCTCCAGCTCGTGCGGCTGCTCGTCGCTCTGCTGCCGCACCTGCGTTTCGGGCTGCTCGGCCGGCGTCGCGGCGGCCGGGATGGCCAAGCCCGCCGTCATCAACGCGAGCGCCGCTGCTCCCGCCAGTGTTCTTCGCACGTCCGTGTCCCCTCTCGGAATCCGAGGAGGCACGCTACGTAGTTGACCGGTGGCCCGGCACGTCCGAAAGTTGGGACCTACTGCCCCGACGTGTCTCGGGAGGTTGCGACAATGGCGTCGACGCAAATCGGTGTGAGCAGGCCACCGCTGGACCTGGACGACCTGCCGGCCCCGGAGGAGGTCTTCAAGGTCCGCAAGCTGGGTCCGCGGCAGATCGTCCAGTTCGTCATCGGCCCCAGCCTGATCGCGCTCGGCATCTCCATCGGCAGCGGCGAGTGGCTGCTCGGCCCGCAGGCGGTCGGCAAGTTCGGCTTCGTCGGCGTGGGCTGGGTGATCACCGTGTCCGCGTTGCTGCAGACGTTCTACAACGTGGAGATCGCGCGCTACGTCGTGGCGACCGGCGAGGTGCCGGTCGTCGGCTGGGGCCGGGTGCCACCGGGCTGGAAGTTCTGGGTGCCGGTGTCGCTGCTGGTCTTCTACTTCGCGTTCCTGTTCGGCGGCTGGGCGGCGGGCGCCGGGCAGGGGCTCTTCGCCCTGATCGCGGGCCGCGGCTACCGCCCCGACGAGATCGAGTACGTGCGGCTGCTCGCGATCGGCCTGCTGTTCGTGGTCTTCCTGATCACCGCCGGCGCCCGCAAGGTCTCCCGCGCCCTGGAACTCACGAACTGGGTGCTCGTCGGCTCCCTGCTGCTGGTCCTGGTCGTGGTGACGGTCGCGATCGTGCCGTTCTCGGTCTGGTCGGAGGGCGTGCGCGGCCTCGTCACCCCCGCCGCACCACCGGAGGGCATCACCGCGTCCCAGCTCGGCGGCCTCGCCGGTTTCACCGCCCTGGCGTCGGGCCTGAACTGGTACGCGATGAACCACTACCGCGACAAGGGCTACGGCATGGGCCACCGGGTCGGCTTCATCTCGGGCCTGCGCGGCGGCAAGCAGGAGCTGCGCCCGGTCGGGGTGACCTTTGTGGACACCCCGGCCAACGCCTCGCTGTGGCGGCGCTGGTACCGGCTGCTGCTGATCGACCAGTGGGCGGTGTTCTTCGTCGGCGCGATGCTCGGCATGCTGCTGCCCACCGTGCTGATGGCCCACCTCGTGGCGGTGTCGGGAACGCAACCGACGGCGGCGAACGTGCCGACGTTCTCCGCCGAGCAGCTCGGCCTGCTGTACGGGCAGGGCATGTTCTACCTGATGCTGGTGGTCGGCGTGCTGGTGCTGTTCTCCACCCAGCTCGGCATCTTCGAGGCGCTGGTCCGCAACTTCACCGACGCGATGCACGCGGTGTCCCCGAAGCTGCGTCGTCGCATCGAGGACGACCCGCGCCGGTTCTACTACCCGTTCATGCTGTTCGTGCTGGTGCTGATCGCGGGTGCCATGCATCTCGCGCTGCCCGTGGAGCTGGTGCAGATCTCGGCGAACATGTCGAACCTGGGCGCGCTGATGTTCCCGTTCGCGTTGATGTACCTGAACTCCCGGCTACCTCGACCGGCGCGGCCGCGGTGGTGGCACCACGTGGTTCTGGTGCTGAACGTGGTGTTCTTCGGGTTCTTCTTCGTGAACTTCGTGTTCGAGCTCGTCACGGGAGGGCCGCTGGTGCGGTTCTGAGGCTCAGCGGCGGAAGGACTCGATGTCGCCCAGCGCGTCGTCCGCGGTGCCGCCGAGCTCGGGGTCGTCGAGCAACGCGTTCAGGCGCTCGACGACCTCGGGCAGCACCTGCCGGTCCAGCCTGCCCACGTGGCCGAGGCAGGTGACGGCGAGCTGGCGGAGGTTCCGGTCGGGATGGCGGACGTGGTCGAGCAGGAGGCGTTGCAGCGCGGCGCGATCCGGCTCGTGGTGGGTGAGGGCGAGCATGGCGCGGGTGGACCCGGCGGGATCCGCGGAGGCGAGTTGCTCGTGCCAGCGCGCCACGCACTCGTCCAGCACGACCCGAGCGGCGCCGTTCACGGCGGCCCGCAAGTCCCCGGTCGCCACCGTCCAGCCCGCGACCGACCGCACGAGGACCTCGTCGCCGACCACGCGGGCCAGCAGGTCACCGTCCCACTCGAACCCCAGCCCGCCCGGCTCCGTCACCTCGCGCAGCGGTCCGTAGCCGTCGAGCGCGGCACGGAGCCGGTCCAGGGCCTTCTTCGTGCCGATGCCCGGCAACGCCGCCAGAGCGTCGCCCAGCCGGTGCGCCAGGCCCTCGTCGTACGCCACAGGCTGAATCTTGTCCCAGCGAGTTGCCAGGCGCCTCTCAGTTTCGTGTGGCTTGATGGACGTACTGGACACATGAGGAGGCCACGGTGATCGGCTTCGTGCTCGGCTGGCTGCTGACGCTGTTCATCCTGGTGATGATCGCCAGGATGATCGTGGACTGGGCGGTGGCGCTGCAGGCGCGCGGCTCCTGGGTGCCCAAGGTGCAGCGGGTGACGTACGCGGTGACCGAACCGGTGTTGTCGCCGGTGCGCAAGGTGCTGCCGCCGGTGCGGTTCGGCGGGTTCGGGCTGGACCTGGCGTTCACGGTGGTGTTCATCGCGGCGCTGGTCCTGCGGTCGATCGTGTCGTGAGGACACCGGGGTTGAGCACTCCGGCCGGGTCGAGGGCGGCTTTGGCCGCGGTCAGGGCCGTCCCGAACACGTCCGGGCGCTGACGCAGGTACCACGGCATGTGGTCGCGGCCGACGGCGTGGTGGTGGGTGATCGTGCCGCCCGCGCCGGTCAGGGCCTCGGACACCGCGACCTTGATCTCGTCCCACTGCTGCCGCAGGCTGCCCCACCGACCGGGCGCGTAGACGCCGTAGTAGGGCGCGGGCCCGTCGGGGTAGACGTGGGTGAAGCGGCACGTCACGATCCCGGCCCCGCACACCTCCTCGAGCACGCTGGTCGCCGCTTCCGTGACGGCCGCGTGCAGCTCGGCGAACCGGTCCCACGTGCAGGCCGTCTCGAACGTCTCGGTGATCATCGCGTGCTGCGCCATCGCGTCGCGCTGGTAGGGCATGCGCAGGAACGAGCCGCGCCACCTCGCCGCCGTGCCCTCCACGACCTCGCCACCCGCGCAGAGTTCGAGAGCGCGCCGCAGGTGCGCGTCCACGGGGTGGTCGGCCGACTCGAACGCCAGCACCAGGACGGACTGGCTCGACCCGGCGTTGAGGAACGCCTCCGCCGGGTCGAGCAACCGGCAGTTCGCGGGGTGCAGCCCGGACTGCGCGATCGCCCGCACCGCCTCGACCGCCCGCCCCCAGTCCGCGAACCGCACGGACGCTCCGGCCCGGTGCCGCGGCGGTTCCTGCACCCGCATCCACGCCTCGGTGATCACCCCGAGCGCACCTTCAGACCCCAGGAACATCCGGTCCGGCGACGGCCCGGCCCCACTGCCCGGCACCCTCCGCGACTCGCTGACCCCGACGGGTGTCACCACCCTGAGCGACTCGGTGAAGTCATCGATGTGCGTGGTCGCCGTCGCGTAGTGCCCACCTGCGCGCGTCGCGAGCCACCCGCCCAGCGTCGAGAACTCGAAGGACTGCGGGAAGTGCCGGAGCGTGAACCCGTGCGGCTTGAGCTGCGCTTCGAGGTCAGGCCCGAGCACGCCGGCCTGGATCCGCGCGGCCCTGCTGGTGGGGTCGACCTCCAGGACGCGGTCGAGGTGGCCGAGGTCGAGCGTCACGACGGGTCCGTCGATGTCACGCGGCTCGACCCCGCCGACCACGGAGGTGCCGCCGCCGAACGGGATGACCGCGATGCCGTTGCTGCCGCAGTGGTCCAGCACGTCGACCACGTCCTGCTCGGTCCGCGGCCTCGCGACGGCGTCCGGGACGGTGCCGATGTCGCCGGCCAGGTTGCGGACGACGTCGCGGTAGGCCTGACCGCGGGCGTGGGTGAGGCGGTCGAGGGGGTCGGTGGAGTACAGGGGCGAAGGCTGGATGCGTGACTTCGGAATGGTCAGCGTCTCGGGGTCGGGCGGGTCGTGGAGCGTCAGGTCCGCGTTCGGGAGGACTGCGCGGACGCGGTCGACGAGCTTCTGCCGTTCTTCCGGGGTGACGGCGTGTTCGACGTTGCCCCAGCCCCACCACGACCTCGTTGTCATGGCGAGCAACGATAAGCGAGACTCAGACGTTTCATAAGACTCTGAACTGACCTTGTTTTGACCAGTTCCCCTGTCCTGCTGCCGGGTAGAACCTCTGCATGCACAACGAGGTCAACAGCCCCGTCCACGGCGTCGTCTTCCAGAGCCGCGACATCTACGGCGCCGTGAACGTGGGTGCGGTCGAGCCCGAGTACCCGCCGCTGACCTCGTGGCGCGACCGGCCGGAGCTGACCAGGGAGCTGGAGGAGCTGCTCAAGGTCCAGCGCGACACCGCCGTCACGCTCCCCCACCACCTCCAGCTGCTGAAGAAGCAACCCCGCCTGATCGACGTCTACGTGCAACGCTCGGTTCTCCCGCAACGCCACGAGGAACCCGAGCCCGACCCTGAACAGGGCGACTCCAAGGCCGTCGACCGCGAACCGAAGCACAGCGACAGCGTCATGTCGCTCAGGGAGGCACTCGCCACCGGCCGCCACCTGCTGATCACCGGCGGCCCCGGCTCCGGCAAGTCGACGCTCGGCCACATGTACGTCCAGGTCCTGGCCGACGAGTGGCTCGAGCCCAGCGGCAACCCACCTCTCGCCGAGCCGCTGATGCCGCTGCGGGTCAGCGCGAAAGCCCTGATCGGCGAGGAGTCGTGGAGCGAGCTGCTGGCGAAGGCCGTCCGCAGCAACAAGCTCAACGCCCCACCCCGCCCGGAACTCTTCGCCCGCCCCGCCCTCGGCGCCCGCTGGCTCGTGTTCGTGGACGGCCTGGACGAGATCGTGGAGCCGGACCACCTGCGCCAGGTCATCGACGCGCTCACCAGCCGCATTCGGCACGGCTCCGAGCACCAGCTGGTCATCACCTCACGTGACCTCGCTTCCGGCGTGCTCGACCAGTTGCAGGTCGCCCACCTCGACCGCTACCGGATCGAACCCTTCGGCGTGGACCAGCTCGAGCAGTTCGCGCAGGCGTGGTTCCAGATCCAGGACCCGACGCGCGTGGCGGAGCGGAAGCGCGAGTTCCTGCGGCAGGTGATGGACGGCCGACTGCGCGAACTGGTGACCGTGCCGCTGTTCGCGACGATCGCCGCCATCGCGAACACCCTGGAGCCGGAACGCGAGCTCCCGCAGAACCGCGTGGACCTGTGTGAGCGGTTCCTGACCTACCTGCTGGACGAGAAGCTCAACCAGCGCACCACGATCACGGAGCTCCGCCGGACGATCGACGACCCCGAGCGGCTGGAGCTCGTGGAGTGGATCTACGCCAATCGAGCCGAGCTGATCGAACACCTCGCGGTCGAACGGCTGGACTCGGAGCTCCCACTGGCGGAGATCGCCACCGAGTGGATCAAGCATCCCAGTCCGCCGGAGGACCTGGAGGCCGTGCTGACGAGCATCGGCGTGTTCGCGCAGACAGGTGAGGGAATCGACTTCCTGCACCGGTTGTTCGCCGAATACCTGGCGGCGCGTGCAGAGGCGCCGCGGATCCCCGCCGACTTCCCGCAGCTCGACATGTGGGTTGAGCGCGGCACCAACGAGGCCAAAGAGACGTTCGTGCTCTTCACCTTCGTGCTGTGGAGCCGTGTTGAAGGCAACGACATCGGTCTGGTCGTCGAACGCCTGCTGAACCGGGGCCGCAAGCATGTGCTGCTCGGGGCCAAGCTGTTCGCAGAGAACGTAGATGTGCCTGCGGAGCAGGCCGCACACCTGGTGGACCGGCTCGTCGACCTCATACTGACCATCAATCCCGGCAGCGACCCTTGGAGCGAGGTGAACGACGTCTGCCGAGCGGTGCGTGGTCTGACCAGCACGGTGATCGCGGACGGACTGACGGCCCGGTTGCGCGAACTGCAGCAGAACCCCGAACTGCTCCTGACGATCCGCATCTGTTGCGCGGTCGCGCTGGAGCAACTCGAAGCCGGTGCCGGCATGATGCAGTGGCTGGAGAAACAGTTCTTCGCATCATCGGATCCGGCTGTCCGACGAGCGGTAGCGCTCGGGCTGGCCGAGATCCTGCCGGACGGTGCAAATCGCGCGGAACAGCTCGTTGTGCAGGACACAGACGAAGCAGACAAGTCCGATTACGCGCGCATCGTCGCGAATGTTCGGCTGCTGCTCGACTTGAAACGCCCTGACCCGGCTGCGCGACTCCTCCGCCGGATGGTGAAGCACGTGCGGCAGGAGTCCTCTGCTACGCCGGGAAGTTCGCACCTCCCGCGGCAGGTCTCCAACCTGGGTGACCAAGAGCTGATCAGCTGGTTCCGACTGCTGCGTCTAGCCACGGATGCACGGTGCACGGACGAAGCACTACTGGCCGCTGACATGATCCTCGCGCGACAGGACGCCGAATCACACGAGCTCCGAGCTGCCGTGATGACCTTGATGTCCCACGGTGGCGCAACAGCGGTTGACCGGATCGTCGAGCAGGTCCAAGACAGGTCGGCGGAACACAAGCTGGCCGCGGCGACGACGTTGTTCGGCGATCATCAAGACGCAGCGGCAGAGCTGGCCCGAGGCGTCGCGGTCGATCCGGACACGACCGACTACGCCAAGGTGACCGCCTGCGTGCTGATCGCAGAGGTGGATCCGATGTCCACGAGCGCTCTGCTCGATGGCGTGGACGACGTCTCGGCGGATTTGACTGCACCCCTGGCAGCTCTGGTGCTGCAGGGCGTACCTTCCGCGAAGGACCTGTTCAGGAAATTCTTGGCACGCAAGGTCACGGAGTGGGACTTCTCCTACATCGCCGAGTCAGCCCTTGAGCTTGACGGATTCAGCCGGGACGTGCACGTGGTGACGGTCGGCGGCTCCGAAGAACGCTGGGCCGAAGTCGCTCCACTGCTCTACAGAGCCGGACATCACGAACTCGGGGAGGACCTGGTCGAACGGCTGATCGGCCAGCGCGCCCCTGATCCGGCGGCACTCGCATCCTGCGCGGACTCGCTTCTCTCCCAGCAAATGCCTGAACAGGCAAAACCTCTGCTGGAGAAGTTGATGACGCTGGTCGGGAGCGGTACTGCCGACAACGCCAGGCTGGTGGCACCGATCCTGCAGGAGTACGGGCGTACCGAGGAAGCCGTCACCGTTGCGGAACAGGCGTTGCTCCGCGAACTGGCCGACGGCGGCCTCTACGTCGAGGAGTGCGTCGGGATCCTGCTCGACATAGCCGGTTCGAAGAGAGCTGACTTCATCGCAGAGCAGGTGGCGAACCACGCGATGTCGATGGACCGGCGGCTCGCAGTGGCTGGCGAATTCCGGCAGCGCGGTCTGTTCGCGCACATGGCGGCAACATGGCTCGACGTGCTGCGCCACCACGCTTTCGAGATCAAGGAAGGCGTGGAGACCGCCAACAAGCTGGTGAAGTGCGGGTACCGGCAGCAGGCGATCGAGGTGGTTCGGGAGGTCCTCGACAAGGACGAGCTCACCCCGTCCCAGCGGCCGACCGTGCGGGCGTTGCTGGCGTGGTTGGAGGCGATGGGTGCGGAGTGAGTCAGCCCGCACCGAAGCACACGAAACCGACCGCGGCGGCATAAGAGGCGTCGTCCGCAGCCGACCGCTGCACCTCCGCCAACGCCTCCGCCGGCGACAGCCCCGCAGCCAGCTTCCGGTGCAGCTCCACCATCACCGGTGCGGTGCCGTCGGTCGGCACCGGCACCACGGGCGCGATCAACGTCCGCGTGCCCAACCCCAGCAGAGCCGCCGTGAACCCCATCAACTCATCGCCAGGACGCACCGCGGATTGGCCCGTGTCGCACGCCGACAGCACCACGCGCGTAGGCGGCGTACGCAACCGTTCGATGTCATAGACGGTCAACGGCCCGTCAGCCAGTTCCAACGCACTGAACAACGGGTTGTCGACGCGGAACGAGCCGTGCGCGGCGATGTGGGCGAGGGCGGCACCGTCCATTGCGGATGCCACGGCCGAAACGGTTGCATCGTCGTCGACGAGCACACGGCCGGGCACGTGGGCGGAGATGGCCTTGATCTCTTCTGGGGCGGCGGCCATTCGCGGGCCGGCCGCCAGCACGGCCTCACCGGACGCGTCAGGCGCGGCAGCAGCACGCAGCCAGACGGACGCTGACGGCGCCACGGTCACCTCACGGCCCAGCACGGCCCACGGGAGGCTGTTCAGCGCACCGGTCGGCACCACCACCAGCGGGCGGCCATCGATGCGTGACGCCAAAGGCTCCAACAACCGCGTGGACAACAACGACGCGGCGTGGGCGGCGGAGGAGCGGGCCACGGAGAGGTTCGGCAGGTTGGGTGGCAGGGTCACGAGGCGGTGCAGGGCGAAACGGAGCAGGCGGATTTCGCGGACCACGCCCTCCAGAGCACCGAGAGAGTGCAGAGAGGTGCGGCCGTCGACCAGGACCACGGCCAGGAGAGAGCCGTCGTACTCGACGAACTCGATCAAGGCGGCAGAACCCAGGGCAGCGGCCAAAGACGCCATCGAGGGCGGCTTGAACACCGCTCCCCCGCCCGACATCTGCCGGGTCAGGTCGCGGACGCGTTGTTCGGCGCGGACCAGCTGCACGCGCAACGCACCCGCGGGCTTGCCGGCCAGCACGGCCGACTCGACGTCCGAGGTGACAGCACGCAGAGAAGCCAGTGCGTCCTCCAAACGAGGATCGTCGGGCGGCGACACCGACTTCATCCGCAACGCGCCGGCGCGCCAGGACTCCGTCCACGACAGCACACGGGCCGCGTTGCCGGAAGCCACGGCCAAACGCAGGCCCTCCGCAGCCAAGGCCTGGCCCTGCGCGCCGGTCAACGCGCGCAGCTCGGCGGCGCCCAGCGACACCCGGTACTCGTCGAGCAGCGCGATACCGCGGCGCAGAGCGGAAGAAGTACCCCGGACATCGCCGGAGAGCTTGCGCCGCAACGCCTCCGCGTACCAGCCGCGCACGCGCAGACCGGCCGGGCCACGCGAGCGCGAAGCAGCGGCCCTGGAGAACTCCGCCACCGCCCGCACACGATGCCCGAGGTCGGCGGCGACAAGACCCGCGTCGATGCGGGCCTCCAGCGCCGGGAGTCGCCAGTCCATCGCGTCGAGCTCGTCGGCCACCCGCGACAACGCCACCCGCAAAGAACGCGTCCGGTCACCGCGCAGGACGGCGGCGTGCAGTTCCAGGTAGCGCGCACCGGCCGCCCACAGCAGCCGTTGCTCGCGGCGGAAGCGACGGCGGGCCTCGGCGGCGAACACATGAGCCGCGTCCAGGTCGTCGTCCAGCAACGCGATGCGGGCGCGGAAGAACAGCGCCTCGGAGGTCGCGAAGGGGTTCCGAAGAGCCTTCAGCTCGGTGATCGCCCGGTCGGCGGCGACCCGCGCCTCGTCGACCAGCGGCACGGAGACCAGGAGCTCCAGGCGGTTCACCAGCAGCGCGGGGCGGGGCACGTCCAGGCGGCGGTAGACCTCGTCGGCCTTGTCGAACAACGTCAGGGCGGCCGGGACGTCACCCGAGCGGGTGGCCATGATGCCCGCGTTCCAGTGCACGTCGGCGACGCCGAGCTCCTGGCCCAGAGAGCCCAGCAACGACGCGGCCACGTCGAAGTCGGCTGAGGCCTCGCGCATGTTGCCGACGTATGCGCGCACGAGGCCGCGGTTGTTGTGAGCGCGCGCCTCGACCAGTTTGTCGTCCACGCGCCGTGCGCCGGCGATGGCGGCCGTGTAGTCGCGCTGCGCTTCGGAGTAGCGGGTCAGGTAGTGGAAGACGACGCCACGTTGCATAAGAGCAGCCACCGCGTCGGCGCCTGACAACGACGGCATGGCCACGTCCAGTGCGCGCAGGGCGGCGCGGTGGCGGCCGGTGTAGGCGAGCACCCAGGCCAGCGACATCTGCGCCAAAGCCGACAACCGGGGCAAAGAAGCGTCCGTCGCGATGCGGATCGAGCGGCGGAGGTGGCGGATCGAGCCGCTGTAGTCGTGCAGCTCCCGCAGAGCGAGGCCGATCGCGCGTTCGGCGATCGCCCATTCCGACCGGTCTTCCGTCGCGCGGAGGACGGCGCGCGCCATCTCAACGGCCGCGCGCGGGTTGCGCTGCCTGGCCGCCAGCGCGTCCTCCGCACAAAAGTCGGTCACGGCGTCACTTTATCCGCTGTGGTAGCTTGATCAAGCTCGGTCGGGGCCCCCGTCAAACACTGCTTTGTGAGGCCGTGGTGTCGAAATCGCCGGAACGTTCTGAGCTTTACGAAAGAGCTTTTCAGCAGCTCATCGCCGAGGACAAGAACATCAGCTTCCACGCCGAGCGCGGGCGTGAATTCCTTTACCGCCCAGGTCAGTTGCTGGTCGCGCAGGCGGACCTCGACCGGGTGATCGCGAAACTGCGGGAAAACAATGTCGAGGCGCGCCCCGCCGATGGATTCGGCGGAATGGCCCGGCTGATCCTGCCGAACAACCTCGAAGACATTCCGCGCATCGTCCGGTTGTTGAGGGATCAACGGAACTGGCCGAACGAGCGGGTGCCTCTCGTGCAACCGCACCACGTCGTCGTCGGCCACGGCGGCAACGTCATGGGCAACCCCGGCGACCGGCCCCGGCCCACCGACCCGTTCAACCCTCCCAAGGCCGACGACCGGCTCTCCGGCATCCGGGTGGGCGTCCTCGACACCGGCATCTCCTCCGGCGCCCAGCTGGAGCACCCCGACTGGTTCAAGGACAGGTTCTTCAAGGAGCCCGACGACGTCGACCCCGCCTACACCAGCGGCGCGCTCTTCGGCCTGCAGGGCGGCCACGGCACGTTCGTCGCGGGCGTCATCCAGAGCGCGGCCTGCGGTGTGGCGTTCGACCCCGAGGTCGCTCTGGACGTGAACGGCTTCGGCGACGAGGAACGCCTGGTCGCCAAGATCGCCGAGATGGGCAAGAAGAGGCTCGACCTGCTCAACCTGTCCCTCGGTTGCTACACCGAGGACGACGTCGCCTCCGAGCCGCTGCGCAACGCGATCAACGCGCTGCCGCCGGAGACCGTCGTGGTCGCCTCCGCCGGCAACCGGGGTGACCAGCGCCCGAGCTGGCCCGCCGCGTTCTGCCGGGTCACCGCCGTCGCCGCGCTCGCCCAGAACAGCGACGGGTTGATCATCCCGGCCTGCTACTCGAGCTTCGGCCACTGGGTCGACGCCTGCGCGATCGGCAACCGCTCCTCGACCTACCTCAAGGGCGAGTGGAAGCTCCCCGGTGAGCCCGGCGCGACCCCGTTCGCGCTGTGGGCCTACTGGTCCGGCACGTCGTTCGCGGCGCCGTGGGTGACCGGGCGGATCGCCGCCACGATGGCCAAGGACGGCCTCACCGCGGTCCAGGCGCGTGACAAACTGCTGGTGAACCCGGAGTTCCACGCCGGCTACGGGGTCTTCGTCAAATAATCGGCGGAGCGTTGTATCTGGGGAGCAGCCTCGGCCTCCGCAAGTCGTGACCGCAAGGAGTCGACGTGACCTCAGCATCCCCGATCGCCGCGCTCGTCAGCGCGGCGGCCGAGGGCGACCAGGGTGCGTGGAACGAGATCGTGGACCGGTACACGCCGCTGGTCGTGTCGGTGATCTACAAGCACCGGCTGCGCCCCGCGGACGCGTCCGACGTGAACCAGACGCTGTGGCTCCGGCTCGTGGAGCAGATCGGCAGGCTCCGCGAGCCCGAGGCGTTGCCCGGCTGGATCATGACGACCACCCGCAACGAGTGCCTGCGCGTGTTGCGGGTGCAGCAGCGGACGCACCTCTACGACCCGCTGACCGAGTCCGACGTGCTGGAGTCGGCGGAGGACTCCGACGCCGACGCCGACCTGCTGGCCGTGGAGCGGCGGCAGGCCCTGCGCGACGGGTTCGCCGAGCTCACCGAGCAGTGCAAGCGGTTGCTGACCAAGCTGATGACCGATCCGCCGCCGAGCTACCAGGTCGTGAGCGAAGAGCTCGCGATGCCGGTCGGCAGCATCGGGCCCACCCGGATCCGGTGCCTGGAGAAACTGCGCAAGACCTCGGCGATCTCCGCCTTCCTGGGATCGCCGGCCCAACGGAAGCCACAGGTGAGAGGGGGTGTGCTGGGTGCGGCACGACTGGGACAGTGACGAGGTGTTGCTCGACGCCTTGCGCGACGCGTTGAGCACACCGCCCTCCAGCGACGTGCCACCGGAGTTCGTGGAGGCGGCCAAGGCCGCTTTCACCTGGCGCACCGTCGACGCCGAGCTGCTGCTGATCACCTCCTACGACTCGGTGCTGGACGACACGCTGTTCGCCCGCGCCAGGTCGACGTCCACCGCGCGCCAGCTCGTGTTCGACGCGGACGGCGTGACGCTGCAGGTGGAGGTGTCGGCGGCCGGGGTCACCGGGCAGCTGATGCCGGCGGCGGGCGACGTGACGCTGGTGGCTCCCGCCGGTGACGTGGAAACGGCGCCGGTGGACGAACTGGGCATGTTCGTGATGGGACCGGGGCCGCGCGGGCCCGTGAAGTTCCGGTTCGCCGGCGGTTCCACCGACTGGTTCATCCTCTGACTCGCCATTCGACCGATCGCGGATTTCGCTCGTTCGGCCTACAACTGCGGCCAGTAGGGTTGTCGACGCTCAGAAATCGCATCGCGAGAGGTGTGCTGCTGTGGTCGATCGAGTCAGCTGGGTTCCGGAAGGTGTCAACGTCGACGTGCCGAGCTCGGCGCGGATCTACGACTACCTGCTCGGCGGCGGGCACAACTTCGAAGCCGACCGCGAGACGGCGGAAGCGCTGATCAAGGTCCTGCCGGTGCGGGACATGGCCCGGCGCAACCGCGCGTACCTGCGGCGGGTGGTGCTGGAGCTGGCCGGGCTGGGCATCAGGCAGTTCCTCGACCTGGGCTCGGGCATCCCGACGGTCGGCAACGTGCACGAGGTGGCGCACGAGGTCGACCCCGGGGCCAAGGTCGTGTACGTCGACTTCGAACCGGTCGCGATCACGCACGCCGAGCTGATGCTGGCCGGCGAGCCGAACGTGACCGCGTTGCTCGCCGATCTCCGCGAGCCGGAGAAGGTCGTGCAGCAGGCGCGCGAGCTGCTCGACTTCTCCCAGCCGGTCGGGTTGCTCGTCGTGGGAGTGCTGCAGTTCATCCCGGACTCCGACGACCCGTGGGGCGTGTTGTCCCGCTACGTCGAAGCGCTCGCTCCGGGTTCGTACCTCGCGCTGTCGCACTTCACCGCCGACAGCATGCCCGCCGCCATGGCCGCGGGTAAGGAGATCTTCGCGAAGACCGCGGAGCCGATCACGCCGCGCACCAAGGCTCAGGTGACGGACATGTTGCAGGGCACCGAGATCGTCGAGCCCGGCATCGTGTTCACGCCGCAGTGGCGGCCGGAGACGCCGGAGGACGTCGGCACCGACCCGTCGAAGGCCAACCTCTACGCCGCGGTGGGCCGCAAGCCCTGATGGCCACCTCGCCCCTCGCACAGCGGTGGGCGGCTGTTCTGATCGAGAGCGCGTACTCGCCGATGTCGCGGCGGACCGTCACGCAGTTCCTCGACGAGCACGCCGCCCGGCTGCGCGCTGGGCAGACACGCCGGAGAGCGTCGGCGAGTGGCTCGTCGGCGCGCGCTTCACCGGGCCGGACTCGTTGCGGCGCACCCTGGAGGTGCTGTCGCCGGAGTTCGGGCCCGACGTGCTGGGCGGGCTCGCCGCAGGCTACGTGCGCGCCACCCGCGAGCAGATCTTCGCCGAGCAGGAGAAGGTGAAGAACTCGCTGCTGAAGGCGGTCGAGGACGCCCAGCGCGACCTGCACGACAGCGAGGCGCGCTTCGCCCAGGTCTTCGCCTCCACCGCGGTCGGCATCGCGATCTTCGACCTGCACGGCGCGGTCGTCGAGGCCAACGAGGCGATGGCGACGATCATGGGGCACGAGGAGGTGCCCAGGGAGCTGTTCACCGACGAGGACCTGACGGCGTTCGCGGCGGCGTTCAAGCGGATGATCGAGTCCACTGTGGACACCGAACGGCGGGAGTGGGAGCTCACCCGCGAGAACGGCGACACGGTGTGGGCCAACGCCGTGCTGTCGGTGCTGCGCGGCTCCGACGGGCTGCCGAAGTTCCACGTCGCGCTGATCGAGGACGTGACCGAGCAGCGGATGCTGCAGGAGTGGCTGCGCCGGCAGGCGTTGACGGACCTGCTGACCGGGCTGCCGAACCGGTCGAGCTTCGTCGACCGGCTGGAGGGCGCACTCGCGAGCGGTGAGCCGTGCACCCTGGCGTACCTGGACGTCGACAGCCTGACCATCGTCAACGACGGCCTGGGGTACGAGGCCGGGGACGCGGTGCTGGTCGAGGTGGCGCGGCGGCTGCGGGCGGTGCTGCCCGACGCCGTGGTGGCGCGGATCGGCGGTGACGAGTTCGTGGTGCTGGTCCAGGGTTCGCCCGACGTCGCGGCGCTGGCGGCGATGATCGACGAGGAACTGGCGGAGCCGGTCTACCTGGAAGGCGCCGGGGTGGCGGTGTCGACGTCGATCGGTTTCGTGCACACTCCAGGATCCGGCGTGACCGCGACGGCGTTGCTGCGGCGGGCACATTCGACGCTGCGGCGCGCGGAGGCGGGCGGCAAGCGGCAGTGGGCGATCTACGACCACGAGGCCGACGCCTCGGACAGAGCCAGGTTCGCGCGGATCGCGGCGATGCCCGGCGCCTTCGAGAACGGCGAGATCTCCGTGGAGTACGCGCCGGTGTCGTGGGCGGCGGGTGGTCTCGCGTTCGTGGAGGCGTCGCTGCGGTGGGGCGAGACCCGGCACGACGAGTGCGTGGCGCACGCGGACGCGCTGGGGCTGGCCGCGCGGGTCGGTGAGCTGGTGCTGCACGACGCCTGTTCCCGCGGTGAGCCGGTGCTGATCAGGTTGTCGCGCGACCTGTCGCGGGACCCGGACCTGGCGGCGCTGGTGCGGTCGGCGTTGCGCGACTGCGCGCTGGAGCCCTCGTCGTTGTTCCTGGCGCTCGACGTGCGGGCGATGCCGGACGGCGAGGAGAACCTGGAAGTGCTGCACGACATGGGTGTGCGCGTGCTGCTGCACGAGTTCGGCGGCGGGTTCGCCGGTCTGTCCACTGTGGATCGCAACGCGGTGTGGGGCGTGCGGCTGGCCGAGCCGCCACCGGAACGACTCGCGAGGCAGGGACTCGCGCTGATGGTTCCGCTGCTGCGCTCGGCCGGCGTGCACGTGATCGCGGGCCCCGGTGACCCCGACGAGCTCCACGCACTCGGCGTGGACCTCATCGTCACCCGATCGACTGATTCTTGACCGCACGCGGGGAGCTTTCGTGCGCTTCTGGAGTACGAAAGCTCCCCGCGTGCGCTTCGAAACTAGGCGGCGTCCACGTACGTGGAGGGGCCGACCGTCACAGCGGTGCGGAAGTTGGCCTCGACCTCGGCCTTCTCCCTGGTGTTCGGGTTGGGGTTCTTGCACGACGTGCCGGCGCTCGCACCGGACATCAGGTCGGTGCACAGCCCCGTCCTGCGGTCGGGCAGACCGAGCAGGTGCCCGAACTCGTGGGACGAGATGCGGGTGGTGTCGTGGCCCTCGTTGACCGCCTGACGACCCATGACCCAACGGCCGCGGCCGAGGCTGGTGACGTAGGCGCGAGGCCACTGGTTGTCGACGGTGACGGTGATGTTCGCGGCGCCGGTCACCTTGACCAGCCGCACGTTCACCACGCTGTTGTTCCACACCTGGGCGCCGCGGTCGACGGCGGCCTGGAACTCACCGGCACCGCTCGAGTTGTACGTGAGGGTGCGGGGCGCAGCTTCCGCGGTTCCAACGAGGCCGACTGACAGGGCGGCAGCGCTGGCAACCACAGCAATTGTTTTGCGCAGGAACACAGGAATCTCCTCGCAATGCAGGGTAATTGCTCCTCGACTGTATCGAAGCAGCGTTGCCGCACAAGAAGAGTCAAGTGTCAATCAGCGCCGGAACGGTCCAGAGACTTCGTAGGTGATCCCGCCGCTGCTGCTTCCGGACGTCCCGCGCTGCGAGGAGAAGTAGAGCCGGCTCCCGTCCGGCGAGAACGCCGGTCCGGTGATCTCGCTGCCGCTCTGGCCGGGAACCTGCAGGAAGGGGGCCACGACACCGTCGCGCGTGATGATGCAGATCTCCATGTTCCCGCCGTCCTCGGCCACGAACAGGTCGCCGCCCGACGACCGGGTCACGTTGTCGACACCGGTCAGCGGAGCCGTTCCCGCGGGCACGAGGGAGTCGTCATAAGTCAGGCTGATGGTGCTTTGTGATGCGTTGTACGCCCACACCCGCCCGTCGCCCTTGGTGGTGAACCAGCAGGTGCCGTCGGCGTAATAGCAGCCTTCGCCACCGTTGAACCGCTTCGCGCCGCTCACCTGGTTGCGCGTGGCGGTCGGGCTGCCGTCCGGGTCCGGCACCGGCGCCCAGCCCACGGGCCCGGACGTCTCGGTCCCGCCGGTCATGACCTCCAGCGTGCCCGCGCTGAGGTCGCCCCAGGTGGTCGGCCGGAAGCGGTAGAGGCACCCGTCCGGCACGTCCTCGGTCAGGTACACGACCTTGCGCACCGGATCGGCCGCGCACGCCTCGTGCTTGAACCGCCCCATCGCCGGACGCCGGACGGCGGCCTTGACGCCCCACGGGTCGGTCTCGTAGACGTAGCCGCGGTCGATCTCCTCGCAGCTGAGCCAGGTGTTCCAGGGCGTGGCCCCGCCCGCGCAGTTGACGCTGGTGAAGTTCAACGTCCGGTAGGCGCTCGTGATGGTGCCCTGTGCGTCGAACTTGATGGCACCCACACCGCCGACGAGCGGCACCTCGCTGTTGGACACGTAGATCCAGCCGGTGCCGTCGGCGAAGCACGCACCACCGTCCGGCGCGGCGTGCCAGGTGTACCCGGCCACCTTCTGCCCGCTGCGGGCGATCACCCGGCTGGAGAACCCCTGGGGCAGCACGAGTCCGCTGCTGTTGACCGGTTGCAGCGGTCCGTAGGGGCTGGGACCCGGCTGGGCCCCGGCGGCGAACGCTTCACGCCAGTTGGCGCCACCGAACGCCGCCGCGGCCGTTCCGACGACCGCGACACGCAAGAAGTTTCGTCGCTCCATGTCTTGGAGCGTGCCGCAGATCGCGGGCTGGTGGGGTGTCCGGAAGGCGAATGACGTTTGACGACAAGGCTTCTGGCCCACCGCCCGTTCGTCGAAGCACGCACCGGCCCGAGCGGAGGGCGGCTGGTGCGCCGCCCGTTCGTGCTCAGGCGAACGACGGCTGCCGCAACGCGTGCTCCACCAGTGCGATCAGGATCTGCTTGGTGGACTGCCGGTTGCGCGCGTCGCACGGGATGATCGGCACCGACGAGCCGATCGTCAGCGCGTCCCTGATCTCCTCGGCCCGGTGGTGCATCAGGCCGTCGAAGCAGTTCACCGCGATCACGTACGGCAGGTCGCGGTCCTCGAAGAAGTCGATCGGGGCGAACGCGTCGTCGATGCGGCGGGTGTCGACCATGACCACGGCTCCGATGGCGCCGCGGACGAGGTCGTCCCACATGAACCAGAAGCGGTGCTGGCCGGGGGTGCCGAACAGGTACAGGATCAGGTCCTTGTCCAGCGAGACCCGGCCGAAGTCCATGGCCACCGTGGTGGTGACCTTGTCGGGGACGGCGGACAGGTCGTCGATCCCGACCGAGGCCTGGGTCATCACGGCCTCGGTGGTCAGCGGGGTGATCTCGGAGACCGAGCCGACGAAAGTCGTCTTGCCGACGCCGAAACCGCCCGCGACGACGATCTTCGCCGACGTCGCGGTCAGGTCGACCCCAGGTGACCCCGGACGACCCGGAGCACCGTTGCTCATGGGAACTTCTCTCTACTCAGAACGGAAGACGCTGATCTCGCTGTGCTTCTCGCAGTACCGGCCCCGCTCCTCGCAAGCCGAGGACGCGGGGCCGGCACCGCGAAGTACCCGTCCGGCCGCCGGCTGACCGGGGCGCGGAACGACGATCACGGTACTCAGGCGCGCATGGAGACGTGCAGCTGGGCGCGGATCTCCGGGGTGAGCTGGAGACCGACCCGTTCCACCAGGCGGGTCATCGCGTAGCCGATGAGGCCGATGTCGCAGTTCGGTGCGGCGAGGACGGCGAGGCAGGACCCGTCGCTGATCGACATCAGGAACAGGTAGCCGCGTTCCATCTCGACGACGGTCTGCTTCACCTCGCCCGCCTCGAAGCAGCGCGCCGCGCCGAGGTTGAGCGAGACGAGGCCGGAGGACACCGCGGCGAGCTGTTCCGCGCGGTCGTGCGGGAGGCGTTCCGACGTGGCGAGCAGCAGGCCGTCCGCCGAGACGACGATCGCGTGCGCGACACCGGCGACCCTGCTGACGAAGTCCTCGACCAGCCAGCTGAAGTTGTCCAGTTCCTCAGTCGCGGTGGTCACTGGTGTTCCCTTTCTGCGATCACGGGGATGTTGCCGACGGCCGAGTCGAAGAGCGAGTCGCGGCCCATCTGCACACCCTTCTGGTACGTGGCGAACCGCTGGCGGAGCCGTTCCGCGGAACGGCCGGTCGCTGCGACGGTCGCCAGCTGGGGAACCGGTGACGACGGCTTGGGGGTGGAGCCCGGGATCAGGCGCGCCTTGGGGACGCGCTTGGGCAGGCCGTTCTCCGTCGTCGTGGCGGGTGCGCTCGACTCCAACGCCCCCGCGGCACGCCAACCCTCGTCGGCGGAGCCCCAGTCGGACGCGTAGTCGGCGACCGCGCGCGGCACCGCCGTTGGTGCCTCGGTCTTCACCGGCTCCGCCGAACGCTGCCGCTTGGGCAGGCCGTTCACGGTGCTCGGCTCTTCCTCGGCCGAGTCCACCGGATCGGACGTGTGCTCCGGCTCCGCTGCCGGAACGTCCTTCGTGGACCCCGCCTCGGTCGCGGCGGGAGTCTGGAACCACCGCGACAACGCGTCCGCGGAGATCATCTCCTCGTCGTCGTCCCGCACCGCCGGGAAGATCTCGGTGGCGGGGTCGACCGGCCGCTCGACGGGCGGTTCGTAGGAGTAGCGGTCCTCGTCCGACGTCACCGCCGCCTCGATGCGCGCCGTGAACAGGCCGTCCGCCGACGTCTGCTCGATGCGGTGCCTGCCGCTGGTCTCCTCCGGCGTCTCCGCCGTGGCCGGCGAGGACACGACGACCGGGTACTCCGGCGTCCACTTCGGCACACCGGACAGACCCTCGCCGGTGGTCTCGACGGCGGGCGTCGCGGCCGAGGTGGCCGCGGCCGGCAGCGGCAGCGCGGGCGGCGGGCCCTTGTGCAGCAACGAGACCGGCAGGATCACCTGGGCGGTGACACCGCCCTCGATGTCGTCGTTGTTCGCGAGCGTCACGCGGATCTCGTGGCGCTTCGCGAGCTGGCCGACCACGTACAGGCCCATCTCGCGGGCCACCGAGACGTCGACCTCCGGCGGCTCGGCGAGCTTCGCGTTGAACTCGACGACGTCGTCCTCCTGCATGCCGACACCGCGGTCGTGGATGCGGATCGCGACCTCGCCCTTGCGGGTCTCGATCGTGCGCACCGTGACCTTGGTGGTGGGCTTGGAGAACGCGGTCGCGTTGTCGAGCAGCTCGGCGACGAGGTGCGCGAGGTCGTTGACCACGCGGCCCTGCACCATGAGCTCCGGCGTCGGCGCGATCTGCACGCGGGCGTACTTCTCGACCTCGGAGACCGCCGCACCGAGCACCTCGGCGATCGCGACCGGGCGGGTCACGCGGCGGTTGACCGTGGTGCCGGAGAGCACCAGCAGGTTCTCGCTGTTGCGGCGCATCTGCGTCGCGAGGTGGTCGAGCTCGAACAGCGACGCCAGGTGGTCCGGGTCCTGCTCGTCCTGCTCGAGCCGGTCGATCACGCTGATCTGCCGCTCCACCAACGCCTGCGAGCGCCGCGACAGGTTGATGAACATGTCGTTGACGTTCGCGCGCAGGGCCACCTGCTCGACGGCGAGGCGGACGGCCTCACGCTGCACCAGGTCGAACGCCCGCGCGACCTGGCCGACCTCCTCGGTCGTGTTGAGCGGCACCGGGACGATCGCCTCCTCCGCGGCCCGCTCGGGGTCGCGGTGGGAACGAATGCGGCGGATCGCCTCCGGCAGCTGGTTGCGGGCCACGTCGAGTGCGCTGCGGCGCAGCACTCGCAGCGGCCGCAGCATCGACTGCGCCACCATCGCCATGAGACCGAACGCGATCAGCAGCGAGATGGCGACCAGTGCCGCGTCACGCCAGGCGTCCGACCGGGCCGTGTCCGCGAGGCGCGTGGTGGTCGTGTCGGCCTGGCGCTCCAGCTCGGTCGCGACCTCGCGGACGAGCTTCCCGGTGTCCTGGCCGATCTTCAGCACCTCGGTGTCCGTGATGGACACCGGCTTGCGTTCGAAGTCCTGCGCCAGGGCCAGCCGCACCAGCCGGTTGCGACCGTCCACGGACGAACCGGACACGACGTCCTGGAACTTCTGCCTGTTCGCGGGCGTCGCCACGTCGTTGAACTCGGTGAAGGCGGCGTCCAGACGGGACTGCGCGGCACGCAGCTCGTCGGCGGCACCGGGCGCGAAGCTCCTGCGCACCGCGGTGGACGTCAGGATCGAGTTCTGCTGGCCGAGCTGCTCCTGGGCGCTGTAGAGCGCCTGGGCGGCGGTGACCAGCGGAACGATCTCCGGCTCGCTGAGGCTCGACACCGCGGCGCGGTGCACCTGGCTCAGCGAGGCGATGATCTGGTTGTACGCGCTGATGACGGCGACGTCCGGGTACTTCGTGCCCAGCACCGTCAGGCGCAAGCTCGCCAGTCCGTCGAGGGACTGCAGCGACTTGGTGAAAGCTTCCTGCAGGGGCGCGCTCAAGCCTGCGGCCGTCGCGCCCGAATTCCGGTAGTCGCCCAGCACCGTGTCCGTGAGACCGGTCCTGGCCGCGTGGTCGGGACAGGAGTTCTGCCTGCCCGTGGCCACGCACTGCACCGCGAAGTCGCGCTCGACCTGCAGTGCGTTCTCCACCTTCGCCGCCTGGTGGCTGACCGCGAGCTCGCGCTGGACGTTGCCGAAGAGTTCGACGTCGTCGAGCTGGGTGTTCAGCCGCAGGCCCGCGAGAGTCGCGGTGCTCAGGGCTGGAACCAACAACACCACCGCGAGCTTGCTCCGCAGCCGCCAGTTGCGTAGGCGGAACCGGTCGATGCCTCGCTGGTCCTCACGACCGCGCACCGTCAACACTCCCCGCCCCGTTTAATAGCTGCAAACCTGGTGGATCTTGGAGTAAAACGCGCTGTTCTCATACCGCCGTTCGGACGACAAAACAGCTGGTTCGAGAATCAACAACTTTGCAGTGGGCGGCTAAACGGCCCCTGCCGATAATTCCTACGGCGGAAACGACCGGCGCGGGGGGCTTTTGATCACGGCGCGATCACAGCCCCCCGCGCTGTTCGTCAACTACCGGAGGGCTGGATGAGCATCGGCTTCACGTCGAGCTCCTTGTCCAGCATCTGGTAACGCACCATCAGCTGGACGACGCGCTGCAGGCGCGTCGCGTCAAGGGTGGTCGGGAAGGCGCCGAAGTGGACAAGACCTGCGGTTTCCTTGTCGACCTTGGCGTACTCGACGAGCAGCGGCTCGACCGTGGGGCGGTCGGTCGCGTCGGCCTGGCCCTTGGCCATCGCGCGCTGGAACGCGGCGACGGTCTTGGGGTTGGCCTTGGCGAAGGCACCCGAGGTGGCGTAGCCGGCGATCGGGATGTTGTCGGTCGGGCCGGATGCGGCGTCCAGCACCTTGATCTGACCGGCGGCGCGCTGGGCGCGGGTGATGAACGGCTCGACCATGAAGGCCGCGTCAACGGTCTTGTTCGCGACCGCCGCCTGCATGTCCGGGAACGGCATCTCCTTGAACTTCACCGAGCTCACGTCGACGTTCGCGGCCTCGAGGGTGGCCTTCGCGGTGAGCTCCGCGATGTTGCGGAAGGTGTTGATCCCGATGGTCTTGCCGGCGAGGTCGGCAGGCGCCTTGATGGCGGAGTCACCTCCCGCCAAGATCAGGAACATGTCGGGTTTCGCCTGGTAGCCGTCGGAGATGAGCTTGATGCCGTCGACGTCCTTGGCGGTGTTCTTCGCCTCGGCGGCGAAGAACGAGACCCAGTTGCCGAACGTGAAGTCCAGCTCCTTGTTGACCAGTCCGGGGATGGCCGCGGCGCCACCCTGGATGGTCTTGAGGTTGACCTCGAGCCCCTCTTGGGCGAAGTAACCCTTCTTGATCGCCACGTGGACCGAGGCCACGTCGAGGATCGGCAGAACCCCCAGCGTGATCTTCGCCTTCTCCACCTGGCCGTTGCCGTTCGCATCAGCGGGGGGAGCCTGCTCTTTGCCGCCGAGCAGTCCACAGCTCGCCACGGTGGCGAGCAACGTGGCGAGGGCGATGCCACGGACGGCCATACGGCGGACTCTTCGAGTCATCGGGAGCACTCTCCTGTCGGAGCGGTGTCGTCGTTGCGGGGAATTCGCGACGGTCAACCACTCAGAGTAATGAGCTGCTCCAAAAGACCCCAGTTGACCGACACGAGCAGGTTCCAGTCCACTACCTGCGGTGAGCATCTAAGCACAGCAGGTCTAGGGCTAGGAGATCCCCAGTTGAAGCGCGCTGTAGCCGTTGTCGGCGCCGGGCCGGCCGGTCTGACCTTGGCAAACTTGATCCAGCAGTCAGGAATCGACTGCGTGGTGCTCGAAAGAGCCAGTCGTACCCATGTGGAAACCCGGCCACGGGCAGGAGTCCTGGAGCACCGCTCCGTGACCATGCTGGAGTCGCTCGGTCTTGCCGATCGTTTGCTGATGGAAGCAGACCGTCACGGAACGTGCGAATTCCGGGTGAGCGGACAGGTGTTCCAGGTCGCGTACTCGGACTTGTACGGCGGCCGGGAGCACTACGTGTACCCCCAACAGGAAGTGGTCAAAGACCTGATCGGGGCATTCCTCGCCGCCGGGGGTGACATCAGGTTCGAGGTCAGTGACGTCGAGTTGCGAGATCTGACCGGCTCTACCCCGTCCGTGGCCTGGACCAGCGCAGATGGGGTACGCGAAGAAGTTTCATGTGACTTCGTCGCCGGCTGCGACGGATTCCACGGCGTATCCCGCCCGAGCATTCCCGAGGGAGTGCTGACGGAATACACCCATCACCACGGCATCGAGTGGCTGGCGATTCTCGCCGAGGCCCCTCCGTCGACTAAAGCCATCATTTACGCGCTGCACGCCGACGGTTTCGCCGGACACATGTTGCGCAGCCCGGCAATTTCCCGGTTCTACCTCCAGGTACCGGTCGGCACCAAAGCCGAGGATTGGTCGGACGAACAAGTGTGGGAGGCGTTGCACAAACGCTTCGCATTGCACGACTCGTCGTGGGAGCTGACCGAGGGGAAGATCATCGAGAAGCGCGTGCTCGACATGCGCAGCCACGTGGTCGAACCCATGTCCTACGGGCGGCTGTTCCTGCTGGGTGACGCAGCCCACATCATCACCCCGGTGGGCGCCAAGGGCATGAACCTCGCGATGAACGACGCCGCGACGTTCGGACGTGCACTGATCGACTTCTACGAGTCCGGTTCGGAGACCGGGCTCAAGACGTACTCGGAGGACTGTCTCAAAAGGGTGTGGCGGGCCCAGGAGTTCTCCCAGTGGATGGTGAACATGATCCACACCGACGTGAGCTCCCCGTTCTTCGGACGGTTGGCGCAGGCGCGGTTGGAGCACCTGGCCGACTCGCCTGCCTACCGGGCGACGTTCGCCGAGAACTACGTGGGGCCTTGACGACCACGACGGGGTGAATCCCCACCCCCCTAACGGGTGACACCTCCTTCATTAGGGGCTTTGTTTCGTCACGATCTGGGGCCAACTCCCGATGCCGGGGGATGTCGGTGATCCATACGGTTCAACCCGACATCCCCCGAACATCACACAGGAGCCTGGTTCCCGATGAGCACCCTGCACGACTTCACCCTCAACCTGCTGAGCGACCTGGACGCCCGCGAGGCGTTCCAGCTGGACCCGCAGGGCGTGCTCGAGGCCGCCGGTCTGGGCGACATCACCCCCGGCGAGATCCAGGAGATCCTCCCGCTGGTGCTCGACACCGCGTCCGTCGCGAAGATCGACGCCCTCGACGACGTGCTCTCCACCTCCGGCGACCTCGGTGCCGCTGACCAGCTCAAGCTCGTCACCGGCAACCTCGAGGGCATCACCTCGATCACCGACGTCGCGAGCGTCGGCGGCCTGCCGACCGCGGCGACCGCGCTGGTCACCGACTTCGGCAACATCGGCGACGTGACCAAGACGCTCGACGTCGTCACGAACGTCACCGACATCGCCACCGAGAACCCCGTCGTCTCGACGGTCACCGACGTCGTGGACGTCAAGGACGTCGTGAACACCGACGTGCTGGTAAAGGACCTCGACACCGACGTGCTCGTGAAGGACGTCGTCGACACCGACGTGCTCCTCAAGGACACGGACGTGCTGGTCAAGGACGTCGCGAACCTCGACCTCGATGTGAAGGACGCCGTGGACCTGACCGACAACGTGGTGCAGGACGTGGCCCAGGTCGGCGACATCCACCACTCGGTCGGCCAGGTCGTCGGCGACCTGAGCATCGGCAACGTCGGTGACCTCGACCTGCTCGACGGCGGCCTGGGCAACGGCAACGACGTCAACATCCACTTCTGAGCCTTCCGAACCGGAGCCTCTGAGCCTCCACCAGCACGTCACGGGTGGAACGACGGCAGGTGCCCCCAGCTGCTCTGCCCCCGAGCGCGGGGGCGCCTGCCATCAACTCAAGAGCTCTCAGAGGCACTCAGAGGCGACCAAGAGGTGCTCAGAGGCTGTGCGACACCCTCCCGCACACCTCGCACGGAGACGGCGTTCTCGTTGGCTGGCGGGCCTTCCGGAGGTCCGTCCCCGTGCGACGCAGAGGAGTTCCGGACCCGCGGCGGGTCCGGAGCTCCTCTTTCTGCGCCACTTTCGGCCTCTGTATCGGTTCTACCGCACCAAGATTCTTTTCCCAGGTTTTCCCAGTCGGGCTCTGCACTCACGCCCGGTGGTACAAAGTGTCCACACCGCGTTCCATCGCTTGGCGGACAAGGCGGAGGTCCACCTGCGACCCTCGTTCGGACCCGCCGTCCACCAGGCGCCACACGTCGGCGGGCTCCACATCGGCCGGGAGGTCGAGGTACCAGTGGAACCCGCCTGGGCGCGGCGGAGCGCCGGCCTCGACGAGGTAGGAGTTCACGAAGGCGTCGACGACGTCGGAGTCCGGGTGCGGCGGAGCCGGGGTGCGCACGACCCGGCGCGGGCCTGCGACCCACGCCAGCAGGAGCTGGTATCCGTTGTCGGGCAACGGAAGCAGCCTCCTGCCCTGCAACGCCACCACGCGGTCGGGTGGCGTCGAGGAGATCTCCTCCGGCTCCGCGTCGACGATGAGGAACAGGTTCCAGTCGGTCACGCGGCGAAGTCTGTCAGGAGCGGTCTGGTCAGGAGCTGACGGTCTCGCTGAGCGACTCGCGCTCGGCCGCGGCCCACTTGTCCACGTCCAGGGAGGTCTTGCCGACGTTGAGCAGCCGGGCCACCCGCGAACGCAGCGCCACGAAGGCCTCGTCGGTCCGGGTCGTCACCTGGTCGCGCTCGGCGGGCAGGGGAACGTCCAGATCGGCCACGAGACGGGCGGGAGAGCCGGAGAGGACCAGGATGCGGTCACCCAGGTACACCGACTCGTCGATGTCGTGCGTGACGACCAGGACGGTCGTGTCGTGCTCGCGGCGGACCTTCAGCAGCAGGTCCTCGAGCTCGAAGCGGGTCTGCGCGTCCACAGAGGCGAAAGGTTCGTCCATCAGCAACAGAGCCGGCCGGTACGCCAGCGCCCGCGCGATCGCGACGCGCTGCTGCATGCCACCGGAGAGCTGCCACGGCCGCTTCTTCGCGGCCTTGCCCAGCCCCACCCACTCCAGCGCCTCCGCCGCACGTGCCCGGCGCTCGGCACGCGGCAGCGCGCGCAGCGGGAACTCCACGTTGCCCTGCACGGTCAGCCACGGGAAGAGCGACCGCGAGTAGTCCTGGAACACGACCGCGAGGTGCGAGCCCTTCAGGGACACGTCCCCGCGCGACGGTTCGATCAGGCCGGAGATGGTGCGCAGCAGGGTCGACTTGCCGCAGCCAGAGGGACCGACCACGCACACGAGCTCGCCGGCGCGCACGGTGAACGACAGCCCCCCAATGGCTTCGTAGTCGCCGTAGGTGTGGCCTAGGTCGGCCACCTCAAGCATGTTGCTCATCACGACTCCTCGGTTGCCAAGCCAAAGCCCTGCGTTCCACCGCGAGCAACGCGGTGTTGAGTCCGTAGCCGAGCACGCCCAGCAGGACGATCCCGGCCCACATGCGCGTGTAGTCGAACTCGCGCTGTGCCTGCATGAGTTGCGACCCGATGCCGTTGTCGGTGCCCACCAGCTCGGAGATCACCATCAGCACCAGGGAGAGGGAGAGCGAGACCCGCAGGCCCGCGAAGATCTTGGGAGAGGCGGCCGGCAGCACCACGCCGAGCACCCACTGCCAGCGCGGGATCCGGAACACCGCCGAAGTGTCCACTTTGGTCACGTCGACCGAGCGCGCGCCGTCGACGCTGTTGAGCAGCACCGGCCACACCACGCCGAACACGATCGTCGCGAGCTGCATCGAGGTGCCCGCCTTGAACAGCAGCAGGAACACCGGCACCAGCGCGGGCGGCGGGATCGAACGCAGGAACACCAGCAGCGGCCCCGCGTACTCCATCGCCCGGTCGGAACGGCCGAGCAGCAGGCCCAGCGACACCCCGATCACGCTGGCGATCGCCCAGCCCGACAGCAACCTGGTCACCGACGGTACAACGTGCTCGGTGAAGTTCTCCGGCTCGACCACCCACCACTCGTAGGCGGCGGTCAGGATCTCGGAGGGCGGCGGGAAGAACGGGTCGTCCGCGAGCCAGCCCAGGACCTGCCACACGGCGACAAGACCGGCGAACACGGTCCACCGTTGAAGAAATCGGTTCACCAGGCCACCCACCGGCGCCGCACGCGCTCGAGACCGTTGTTGAGCAGGACACCGATCGTGCCCGCGACCACCGTGCCGGCCAGGACCTGGTCCATCCGGCCGGGACCGCTGCGGGCCTCCATGATGAAGTAGCCGAGCCCGATGTCGGCACCGGCCATCAGCTCGACGCTCACCATCACGATCAACGCGGTCGTGGCCGCGAGCCGGATTCCGGTGAGGACGAACGGCAGCGCGCTCGGCAGCGCCACCCGGAACAGCACGCCGACGCGGCCGGTGCCGAAGACCCTGGCCGTCTCGACCTGCAACGGGTCGAGCTCGTCGAGCGCGTAGATGGTGTTGAACAAGATCGGCCACACCGCGGCGTACACCGCGAGCGCGATCTTCGTTTCCGGGCCGAACCCGAGGATCACCAGCGCGAGCGGAATCAGTGCCACGGAAGGGATCGGGCGCAGGAACTCCACGACCGCGCGGGTCGCGTGGCGCACGGCGGGGACACTGCCGAGCACGAGTCCACTCGGTACCGCGATGGCGATGGCGGCCGCGATGGCGATCAGCAGCGCCAGCACCGTTGCCACGACGTGGCTCAGGAAGACGGGGTCGACCAGCTGGGCGACCAGCTCTCCGAACACGACGGACGGTGGTGGGAGGGCTTCCGCTGGGATGAGGGGAGAGCGTCCTAAGAGCTCCCAGAGCGCGAGGAACCCGGCGATGCCGAGGAGTCCCCTTGTGAACGCACGCACTCGGTCACCCTAGAGAGTTGATCACTCAACCACAATGCGTGTCGAGGCAACTCCAGGGTGTTTACTGCACTTGCGCGGCAGTCAGCAGACCTCCACGCGCTCCGCTTCGCCGAAGCTCTTCACCCATTCGGAGTCGGTGAGCCTCGCGCGCCCCTCCGCGCACATCTCGCGCTTGATGCGGCTCGCGTCGAGCTCGTAGCGCAGCAGCTGCGGATCGGTGCCCCCGCTGCGGACGAGGAAGTCGTCGTGCGCCGGCCGGTAGGTCGCGTAGACCGACCCACCGTGCCCGGTGACCGAGGCGAGCCGGTCGGGTTGCCTGCCGCCGGGGTAGAGCCGGTACACCTCGAAGGTCTGGGCGCGCACCACGGCGATGCGGTCGTCGGTGCCGAAGCTGACCCAGGCGCCGCTGGGCACCGTGGTCGACAGCGTGGCGGTGGGCACCGGTGAGCCGTCCGGCACCAGCTGCCACACCTCGACGGCCGACTCCGGGGTGTGCTCGCCCGCGAGCCAGCGCCCGTCGGGGCTGTAGGTGAGCTTGTTGATCAGGCCGGGGCGCACCAGCGACTGCGCGGCGGGCTCCAGCGTCGCGCCGATCCGCCACTGGCTGACCGTGGTCGTGCCGCCGGCCCGGTCCTGCAACGCGGTGGCGAGCTCGCGGCCGTCCCTGCTCAGCCCGACGCCGTCCGGGCTGCGCATCGGCATCTGGATCTCCACCGGCGCCCGGCCGTCGGCGAGGTCCAGCAGGATGGCGCGGCCGCGGGTGTTCGGGTTGAGCAGGCCGGGGTCGGCGTCGTCGTGGTAGCCGACGACCCGCGAGCCGTCCGCGCTGAGGTCCTGCGCGCGGAAGCCGTCCGGCAGCCGGTGGAGCAGGCTCATCCTGGTGTGGTCGGTGACCGACCACAGGTACTGCTGCCCGGCGGCGTCCTGGGTGATGGCCCTGCGCTCGGCGAGGTGGGTCACCTGGTGCCCGGCCGGGAACCGCTCGCCCGGCACCGGGTCGACCTCGTCGACGCGCCACATCCGGTCGGTGCCGTCGCTGTCGCGCACCGCGGCCAGCTCGCCGCGCGGCCCGGTCAGCACCCTGGCGTTCTCCGCGGGGGTGCCGGTGAAGCCGATCCGGCGGTTCCACGCGTTCGCCAGCCGCAGGGTCCTCTCGGCGTCCGGCGACGGCGCCACCTTGTACCCGACGAGCGCGAACCTGTCCGCGAACGGCTTGCCCTGCTCCATCAACGCGGTCGACTCGGCCATCGCCTGCCGCCCGAACGCCTCGTCGGTGAGCTGGGTGATGCGCTGCTCGTTGGTGAGCGCGTAGATCACGCTGCCGGGCACCAGCGCCGCGAGCACGGCCGCGACCGAGATCAACGCCACCGAGCGGCGGGTCTCCCGTTTGGCGCTCAGCTCGACGAACCGGCGTTCCGGCGCGGTCAGGAAGTCGCCGAGCTCGCGGGCCTTGCGCAGCCGGGCACCGCGGTAGAGCGCGCCGGGGTCGCGGTCGCTCGACTCCCACAGTTCCATCGCGGTGACGAGCTGCTGGTGCGTGCGGAGGTTGTCGCTCTCCTCGTCGATCCACCCGCGCAGCCGCGGCCACCGCAGCACCGCGTCGTGGGCGAGCTCCACGCCGTCCGCGCCCAGCGTGACGAGCCTGGTGCGGGTGAGCAGGTCGAGCAGCCGCGGCTCGACGTCGATCTGGCACGTCTTGCGCTGCAGCACCCCGTTGCGCTGCATGGAGATCAACCGCAGGAACACCTTGCGGGCGGCCTGCTGGCCGGCGGCGTCCAGCGCGGTGAAGAACGCCTCGGCCGTCTGCGCCATGACGTGCCCGATGCCGCCGGACTCCTCGTAGCCGGCGAGCGAGAGCGTCATGCCCCGCTTGCGCCGCCACGTCTCGATCAACGCCTGCGACACGAACGGCAGCGCCTGCTGCCCGGCCACGTCCGCCACCAGCCGCGCGACGAGTGCCGTCTCGACCGACACGCCGAGCTGGGCGGCGGGCTCGGTGACCGCGCGGCGCAGCTCCTCCGGGGTCATCGCCTCGATGGTGACCTCGTTGCCGGGGAGCATCTTCGCGAGCACGGGGTGCCGTTCGACGCTGTGCCGGAAGTCGGCGCGGACGGCGACCACGACGCGCGGGCAGCCGGTGAGCGCGGCGATGAAGTCGTCGGCGTCGAGGGCTCGCTCGAAGTCGTCGACGAGCAGGACGAGGCCGGGGCAGTGCTGCCGGACGCGCAGCCGCAGGTGGTCCGGGTCGGCCGCGAGCTCGGCGGCGAGCTGCGCCGCGGTGGTGTCGAAGAGGCCGGCGAGGGCGGCGGCCAGCGCGTCGAGCGGACGGCCGGCGGGGGCGTTCGCGGGGGTGATGACCACGGCGTGGTCGAGCGCGGGGAGCAGACCGGCCTCGAGCAGGGAGGTGCGCCCGGAACCGGAGGGCCCGAACACCGCGGTGAACGGCTTGTCGTGGGCCAGCACCTGCTCGACGAGTGCCTCACGCCCGAAGTACTTCTTGACGTCCTTCTCGTGGAACGGCGCGGTGCCCACGTACGGCGCACTGGGCTGCAACGGCGAGACCTGCTCGGCCGCGAGCTCCCGCCACCGCTTCGTCCACTCCTGGGGGTCACCATCACAGGCGCGCACGAACGCCAGGGTCAACGCGAGCGACGGCAGCTTCCGCCCGCCCGCCGCGTCGGACAGGGCCGTGGGCGAGTAGTTCGCCAGCCGCGCGAGCTCCCGGTAGCTCGGTTTGCCCGCGTGGTCACGAAGTCTGCGCAGGTCACCGGCGAACCGGAGCAGTGCGGTGTCCTCCGGCCCCAGCGGTCGTTCCCCTCGTGGCATGCCGCCTCCCGGCCGGATTGTCCACCAGAGGTTCGCCTGGCGTCCAACACCACGCTAACCGGTCATGACCCGGATGTTCGCCGACGCGCGAACGTCACACGAACGGGGACTCCACACCGTTATCAGCCGGTGGCTCACCGTCGCACCCGGACACTTCGGTCACGCGGGAGTCCCGCGTTCCCCTGAGGGGCACGCGGGACTCCCGCGTGACAGTCGAGAAGCGGTCAGTCGCGGCACGGCGGGGCGAAGTCGAGGCCGGCGAAGTAGCGGTCCCACTCGGTTCCGGTCATCCGCGGGACCGCCTGCTCGCAGATGCGGACCGCCGGGTCGCGCAGGTCGACGTTCCACAACCGCACCGCCCGGTCCGCCCCACCGGTCACCACCTCGTCGCCCTTCGGCGTGAGGCCGACCGCGTGCACCGGGCCCGCGTGCCCCCGCAGCAGGGCCACCTCGACCGGCTCCCCGCGCCGAGCTGCCACAGCCGGACCAGGCCGTCGTCGGTCGCCACCGCGAGGCCGCCCGTGCTCAGCCAGGTGCCGGTGACCTCGCCGCCGCCGGACGGATCACGGCGCGCAGGACCGGGGTGCGGGCGTCGGCCGCGTCCCAGAGGTGGACGGCGGTGCGGTTGGTGGTCATCAGCAGGTCGTCGCCGGCGAACTGGCGCGGCCGGCGAACTCCGTGGTGAGCGAGAGCGGGACGACGGCGCGGGTCGGCGGTGTCGAGCAGGTGCACGGCGCGGCCGGTGGTGACGGCGGCGAGCACGCGGCCGTCGGCGCGGAACGAGAGCGCGGTCAGCGGGCCGAGGCCGGGCTGGGCGGTGGCGAGCAGGCGGGGCGACCGTCCCGCAGGCCGGTCCAGAAGCTCAGCGCGCCGTCGAGGTCGGTCGTCACCAGGGTGCTGCTCCGCCAGGCGACCGCGGTGGCGCGGGCGGGCAGGGGACCCAGGTCGCGCGGTTTGCCGAGGGAGATGTCGACGAGGTGCACGGAGCCGTCCTCGCCCACCGAGGCGAGCAGGCCGCCCGCCGGGTCCACGGCCATCGCGGTGACCGGGCCGTCGTGCCGGGTGGCCTCGTACGACGTGCGCGGGGCCGGCAGGTCGTCGAGCGTGGTCAGCACGACCTCGCCGTCGCGGTGGCCGGTCGCGACCTGCTGCTGTGTCGGGCCGACGACCAGCGCGGTGACCTCGGCGTCCGCCGCGCGCAGGGTCTGCGCCGGCACGTCCTCCTGGCGCAGGGCGTTGCGGGCCTGCGGGAGCGGCACCAGCTGGTAGGCGGCCAACGCCAGCTGCTGGGCCAGCGCCGGGTTGTCCTGGCGCAACGCGGCGGCCTCGGTGACCGCCTTGAGCACGGCGGTCGTGGTGCGCTGCTCCTCGGCGTTCCTGGTGGCCTGCAAGGCGAACACCGTCGAGCTCGCGGCGACCACCAGCAACGCGACCAGCACGGCCAGCAGCTGGCGCTGCCGCCGGTTGCGTCTTCGCGCACTGGTCGTGACCTCGTCCTCCGCGGCCCGGCTCGCCGCCAGGAACGCGCGCTCGCGGGAGTTCAGCGCGAGCTCGGCGGGGACGTTCGCGAGCCGGCGGCCGCGGAACAGCACCCCGGCGTCGCGGTCGAGCGCCTCCCACGTCGCGGTGGCGTCGGTGATCTCGCGCTGCGCCTTGATGTTCTCCCGGTTCTCCTCGACCCAGCCGTGCAACGCGGGCCAGCTGCGGATCAACGCCTCGTGCGCGAGCTCGACACCGTCGCGGTCGAGCACGACCAGCCGGGCGGCGGCCAGGGCGGCCAGCACGTGCTCGTCGGCTTCGAGCTCGTCGCGGTGGGCGCGGCGTTTGGTGTTCTCGGCGGTCACGAGCCGCAGCAGCACGCGCTTGACCTGCTCCTCGGTGGCGAGACCGGCCAGCAGGTCCTGGGCCGTGCGGGCGACGGCGTGCTCGAGCCCGCCGACCTCTTCATAACCGGCGAGCGTGAGCGTCATGCCCCGCCGGTGCTGCCAGGTCTCGGCGAGCGCGTGCGACAGCAGCGGGAGAACGGCGGCCTGGCCCACGGCGTCGGCCATCAGCCTGGCCAGCAACGCGGTCTCCACCTTGGCGCCGACGTGGGCCGCGGGTTCGGTGATCGCGAGCCGCAGCTCGTCCGGCGTCATCGCGCCGACCATGACCTGGCTGGACCGCAGCGCCTCCACCAGCTCCGGGTACTGCGCGCAGTGGCCGTAGTAGTCGGCGCGCGTGCCGATGACGACCTTGCCGCACCCGATGAGCGCACTGATGAGCCACGCTCGATGTGCTTCGTCGCGGCACAACGTGAACAGCTCTTCGAACTGGTCCACGACGACGAGCCCGCCGTGCTTCTCCGCCAGCCTGCCGGGGTCCTCCAGCTCGCCGGCGAGCTCCACCGCGTCCTCACCGGTGAGCCGTGCCAGCGCGATCGCGCACTCCTCCCGCGGGTGCGCGCCGGGCGTGAACAACAGCACCGGGCCGTCCGTGCGCGCGACCAGACCGGCTTTCAGCAACGACGACTTGCCCACCCCGGACGGTCCGAACACACCGGTGAACCGGTTCTTCGTCGTCAGCAGCTCGACCGTGAGCCGCTCCCGGCCGAAGAACTTCGGCGCGTCGCCGGGTTCGAACGCCTTGAGCCCGACGTACGGGCTGTCCCCGCTCGCCTGCGGCTGCGTCTCGGCGACGGCACGCCACCGCAGCTCCCACTCGTCCGGGTCGGCCGCGCAGGCCTTCGCGTACGCCCTCGTCACCGCGAGGCTCGGCAGCTTGCGCCCGCCCGCCGCCTCCGACAACGCCGCCGCCGAGTAGTGCGCCCGCCGGCTCAGCTCCCGGTAGGTGGGGCCGCCGGCCCGCTCCCGCAGCCTGCGGAGGTCCGCGGCGAACTGCAGGAGCCCGCTCTCGCCCTCGTCGAGAGGGCGTTCCCGTCTCGGCACCCCGTCATTGTTCAGAGAACTTTGTTCAGCGGCCAACGCGTGACCGTGAACAACCCGTTCGACCTAACGTCGGCCGGCGGGGAAGAACCCCGGTGCTCGCGCCCCGAACCGGTGCCGGGTGTCGCCGTGGGGTGGCACCAGATTCCACCCCACGGCTAAACCCTTGTTAACTCCACGTTGTCCATCGGTGTGGAACGAAGCTGGACAACGCGATCGTCCCTACATTCGAACCAGCCGGTCACGGGAAACCGGCATCGACGAGGGAGATCTGACGTGTCCATCGACTCCGCGACCGCGGTACCGGGAGCACCGGCCCGCATGGTCTGCGAGATCGCCCGGGGCGTGCACGTGACGTGGCCGGGCGAACCGCTCCGCTTCATCCCGGAAGGCACCCGCTTCTTCGTCGAGGCGTGGGCCGGTGACGGCTGGTACCGCGGCCACCTGCGCGACGACCCCAGGCCCATGCACGTCAACGCGAGCTGCCTCGGCCTGCCCTGCGGCGACTGACCCCCTCGGCAGACGGTCTCAGCACACCTCGACCTGACCCATGTCCGGGAAGTAGGTCGCCCATTCCGACGCCGACAACGACGCATAGCCGCGGCACTGGTCCTTCACGACCTGGTCGGGGTCCGTGCGCAACGGCCAGACGGTCTCGCCGCGGACCACCACGGCGAACTCGCCGGTCGCCGGCCAGTGGTCGACGGCGGTGATGTCCTCCGGGAAGGCCTCGAACGCGGCGATCCGCTCCGGCCGGTGCTGCCGCCTCAGGTCCCACACGTGCGCGCCGCGGTCGGAGGCGACCAGCACGTGGCGGCTGTCGGCGGAGAACTCGACCAGCGTGGTGTCGTTGGCCGACGGCAGCGGGAAGTCGGCCCAGAGGACGGGGGTCGCCGGGTCGGAGACGTCCCAGACCTCCGCGGTGGCGAGGTCCGACCCGGCCTGGATCAGGAACCTGCCGTCCCCGCTGAACTCGTAGGCGGTCTGCCAGACGCCCATCACCGTCTCGCTCATCAGGCGGGCCTGGTCGCCCTCGAGCCGCCACAGCTCCCAGAAGCCGTCGAGCCGTTTCACCGCGAGCGTGCGGCCGTCCGGTGACAGCCGCACGCCGATCGCCTCCCGGTCGCCGGGCACCGCGACCTCGCGCCAGCCGCCGCCGTCGAGGAGCCAGACCTTCGGCGCCCGTCCCCTGCGGGCGTCCGGCACGAGGTCGGCGAGCACGTCGAGGCGGGCGTTCGTGGTGGCGGTGAAGCTGGAGACGGGCAGGTCCGCGACCTTGAACGGGCGCGCGGGGTCGGACACGTCGAGCAGCTCGGCGCCCTGGGCACCGGCCACGACCACACGCTGGTCGTCCTCGCTCATCCGCAGCGGGCGGCCGGGCAACGCCAGGTGCGGCTCCGTCCGGCCGGCCCGCAGGTCCCACAGCTCGGTGCCGGCCGTACCGGCGGTACGGCCGCGCCCTCGGCACCGTCCGCGGTGCGCACGAAGAACCGGCCGCCGTCGACCTTGGCGAACCGGGTCGGACGGCCCCGGGCGGCGGGCAGGTCGCGGCGCACGAGCGCGTCGGCGCTGAGCAGGACGTCGCGGGTCGCGTCGGTCTGGGCCACCGTGTACGCGGCCAGCGCGAGCCGGATCGCGCCCTGCTCCAGCGCGCCGAGTTGAGCAGCCACCGGGCCTGGGCCGCGGCCGCCGCCGCCTCGGCGGCCTCGCTGCGGTTCGCCGCCTCCTGGGACTTGGCCACGGCGAACACCACCGTGCCCGCGAGCAGCACCACGAGCACCGACAGGACGACGACGACCGTGCGTGCGAGGCGGTCACGGCGCCGGTCGTCAGCTCGGCTCGCCCGCAGGAAGGCGTGCTCGGACTCGGTGAGCGAGTCCGGGTCCAGCTCGGCCGCCTGCGCCAGCCGGACGCCCTTGTAGAGGACGTCGCGGTCCTGGCCGTCCCAGTCGGCGGCGGCCTCGGTGAGCTGGTGGTGCACGCGCAGGGTGTTGCGGTCGGCGGCGACCCAGTCGCGCAGCCGCGGCCACGAGCGGATGAGCGCCTCGTGCGTGAGCTCGACGTGCTGCGTGGACAGCGTGACGAGACGCGCGGTGGCGAGCCGGTCGAGCACCGCGGGGTCGAGACCGGCGCGCAGGGCGCGGCGCTTGGTGTCCTCGGTCCCCTCGCCGAGTGCGATGAGGCGCAGGAAGACGTGCCGCGCGGTCTGCCGCTGCGCCGGGGAGAGCTCGGCGTAGACGGACTCGGCGGTGCGGGCGATGGCGTGCTCGACGCCGCCGACCTCCTCGTAGCCGGCCAGTGTGACGGTCATGCCGCGGCGGCGTTGCCAGGTCTCCGCCAGCGCGTGCTGCACGAGCGGCAACGCGGCCGCCTCGCCGGCGACGTCCGCGATCAGCCTGCTGACCAGCGCGGTCTCGACGGTGGCACCGGCGTGGCGGGCGGGTTCGGTGATGGCGCGGCGCAGCTCGTCACCGGTCATCGGGCCGACCAGGAACTGGCCGCCCTCGATCGCCTCGACCAGTTCGGGGTGCCTGGCGAGGTGGCCGTAGAAGTCCGCGCGGACGCCGATGACGACGTGCGGCGACCGCACGAGGGCCGGCACGAACCAGTCGCGCTGCTCCGGCCCGGCGAGCGTGAAGACCTCCTCGAACTGGTCGACGACCAGCACGAGGCGCGCGTCGTGCTGGCGGATCCGCAGTCCCAGGGCGGCGGGGTCGGCGAGCTCTCGTCGCAGCGCCACCGCGGACCCGCCGGTGAGCTGGGCGAGCCGGATCGCGCACTCGTCGGCCGGGTGCACACCGGGCGTGAGGACCAGCGCGTGGTCGAGCCGCGGCAGCAGACCGGCGCGCAGCAGCGACGACTTGCCGCAGCCCGACGGCCCGAACACGCCGACGAACGAGCGGCGCCCGACCAGGTCGACGAGCTTCGCGGTGAGCTGCTCGCGCCCGAAGAAGCGGTCGGCGTCCTCCGGCTGGAACGCCTGGAGCCCCACGTACGGCGCCGCACCGGTCGTCGGCTCCGGCGGCGAGGCGATGGCCCGCCACCGCCGTTCCCACTCGACCGGGTCGCCGCCGCACGCCTTGACGTAGGCGAGGGCGACGGCGAGCGAGGGCAGCTTGCGCCCACCGGCCGCGTCGGACAGCGTGGCGGCCGAGTAGTGCGCCTTGGCGGCCAGCGCGCGGTAGGCGGGCTTGCCGGCCTCGTCCCGCAACCTGCGGAGATCGGCGGCGAACCTGCCCAGTTCGGTGTCGACGGCGTCCAAGGGCCGTTCTGCACGAGGCATGGTGGTCTCCCCCTGTGACCACGTGTCTACACCGTGTGGCCAGCCGGGGAGACCGAAATGCCCGCTACAGCCCGACGATCTTGTACAGCCCGCCGACCTCCTGGCGGTTGAGCACGCGCATGGAACCGGGCCGCTGGTTGCCGAGCAGCACGTCACCGACCGCGGTGCGCACCAGCGACTCGATCGGGTACCCGACGTGCTCCATCAGGCGGCGGACGATGTGCTTGCGGCCCTCGTGCACCACGATCTCGACCAGCGCCTTGCCCGGCACCGCCGTGACCAGCTTGAACGAGTCGACCTTGACCGGGCCGTCGTCGAGCTCGACCCCGGCCTTGAGCTTCTTGCCGAGCCCCCGCTCGACCGGCCCCGGCACCTCGGCCAGGTAGGTCTTCTTGACGTGGTAGCTCGGGTGCATCAACCGGTGCGCCAGCTCACCGTCGTTGGTGAGCAGCAGCAACCCCTCGGTCTCCGCGTCGAGCCGCCCGACGTGGAACAACCGCTCCTTGCGGTTGCGCACCAGGTCACCGACACAGGGCCGGCCCTGGTCGTCCTCCATCGTGGAGAGCATCCCGTACGGCTTGTTCAGCGCGATCGTGACGACGTCCTCGCGGATCTGCACCCGCACCCCGTCGACGTGCACGACAGCGGTCTCGGGGTCGATCCGCCGCCCCTGCTCGCGCACCACCTCGCCGTCGACCTGCACCCGCCCCTGGTCGATCAGCTCCTCCGAAGCACGGCGCGAGGCGATCCCCGCCTGCGCGAGCACCTTCTGCAGGCGCACGCCCTCGTTCTCAGACATCGTCGATCGCATCCACTTCGGGCAGCAGCGGGGCGATTGGCGGCAGGTCGTTCAACGACGACAACCCCAACCGCTCCAGGAACAGTTCGGTAGTGCGGTACAAGATCCCACCCGTGTCGCTGTCGGTGCCCGTCTCCTCGATGAGCCCCCTCGCCACAAGGGTCCGGATCACCCCGTCCACGTTGACCCCGCGAACCGCCGCGATCCGCGCCCTCGTCACAGGCTGCCGGTAGGCGATCACCGCGAGCGTCTCCAAGGCCGCGCGGGTGAGTTTCGCGCGCTGGCCGTCGAGCAGCAACTTCTCCACGAACGGGGCGAACCGGTCCCGCGTGTAGAACCGCCAGCCGTCCCCCGCCCTGCGCAGGTCGATGCCACTGCCGGACTCGGTGTACCGGGTGGAGAGTCTACGGAGTGCCTGCTTGATTCGCTTAATCGGCTGCTCGAGGGCACTGCTGAGCTGGTCCTCGCCGATCGGGCTGTCGACGACGAGCAGCACGGACTCCAGCGCCCCGTCGAGCTCGGCGTCGTCGGTGAGGTCGGGGAGGCCGGAGTCCTCGATCTGCTCTTCGGGGGCTGCGGAGAGGAGCTGGGCTTCGAGGGTGGCGGCGTCGGCGGAGTCGGCTTGGTCTGCGGGCTCCGACTCGGGTTCGACGGGCTCCGGCTCGGGGGCGGGGTCCGGCTCAGGCTTCACATCGGGCTCAGCGGCGGGCTCGGCGGCGGGCTCCGGCTCGGGCTCGGCGGCGGAGTCGTCCACAGGGGCGGCCTCTGACGTGCCGTTTTCGTCGGTGCCGGCCGATGGACTGGAAACCGGGGGGACCGCCGCGGCCTCGGGCTCGGCAGCACTCGGCGTCGACTCGGCGGGCTCGGCAGGCGCAACGCCCGACGCAGCCTTGGCGGGCGCGGCTCCCCACTTCGCGGCCAGTGCCGCAGCCGCCGCGTCGTAGTCCGCGGCTGCCTGGCCACCACCCTCGACGGACTCGTCCGCCCCGTCTCCGTCGAACGCCGGCCCCGGCCTCTCGACCTCCGCCGCGTCCGGTCCGACCACTGGGTCGCTCATGCGTAGTCCTCGTCCTCGTCGCCTGCCGGTGCGGCGGCCTGCGCTTCCTCCAACGTGCCGCCCACCCACGTCACCTGCAGCGGTCCGAGCGGGTCCTCCTGCTCGAAGGCGAGCGACTTCTCCCGGTACAGCTCCAGCAGCGCCAGGAAGCGGGCGACCACCTGCATCGTCTCGGTGCAGTCGGCGACGATCTCCGTGAACGACGCCGTGCCGCGCTCGATCAGCAACGCCCGCAGCTCGTCGGCCGTCTCCCGGATCGAGACGCGGTGCTGGTGGACGTGCGCGGTCGACAGGGTGCGCTTCGGCTTGGGGCGGAAGGCGGCCGCGGCGATCAGGGCGAACCTGTCGGGGGTGACGCCGAGCATCACCTCGGGCAGCAGGCCCTCGAAGCGCGGTTCCAGCGACACCGAGCGCGGGTAGCGGCGGAAGGCGCCCTGTTCGAGCTCGGCGAACAGCGCCGCGACCTGCTTGTAGGCCCGGTACTGCAGCAGTCGCGCGAACAGCAGGTCGCGCGCCTCCAGCAGGGCCAGGTCGTCCTCGTCCTCGACGTCGCCGGAGGGCAGCAGCCGTGCCGCCTTCAGGTCCAGCAGCGTCGCGGCGATGACCAGGAACTCGGTGGTCTCGTCGAGGTCCCAGTTCGAGCCCATCGCGCGGATGTGCGCGATGAAGTCGTCGGTGACCTGGTGCAGCGCCACCTCGGTCACGTCGAGGGTGTGCTGGGAGATGAGTTGGAGCAGGAGGTCGAACGGGCCCTCGAAGTTCGTCAGGCGGACCTTGAACTTGCCGTCGTCCACGACCTCAGCGACAGGTGTTCCCTCGGTCACTGCTCGCGCAACCTGCGTACCAGCAACGACGCGTCACCGTGCGCCTCCAGGTCGTCCAGCACGATCGCGATCGCCTCGCGCACCACCCGGCCGCGGTCGACGGCCAGCGAGTGCGACGCGCGCAACGACAGCCGCGCCTGTTCCAGGGCGAGCAGCTCCTCGTCGGACACGTAGACCGTGATCTTCGTGGTGTGCTTGGTGCGGCCGGTGCCACGCCGGGGCCGCGGTGCGGACTCGGCGGACGACACCCCTTCCGGAGCCGGAACCGGAGCAGGAGCGGACGCGGGCGCGGCGGTCAACCGGAACAGCTCGGCCGCGCCCGGCAAGGAGGGGCGACGGGTCACCGGGCGATCACCTCGCGGGCCAGCGCGCGGTAGGCGTTGGCACCGGAGGAACGCGGGGCCCACCGGGTGATCGGCTCACCGGCCACGGTGGTCTCCGGGAAGCGCACCGTGCGGTTGATGACCGAGTCGAACACGATGTCGCCGAACGCCTCCACGACGCGCGCCATGACCTCGCGCGAGTGCAGGGTGCGGGGGTCGTACATCGTGGCGAGGATGCCGGTGATGGTGAGCTTGGGGTTCAACCGTTCCTTGACCTTCTCGATGGTGTCGATGAGCAGCGCCACCCCGCGCAGCGAGAAGAACTCGCACTCCAGCGGGATCAGCACACCGTCCGCGGCCGCGAGGGCGTTCACCGTGAGCAGGCCGAGCGAGGGCTGGCAGTCGACCAGCACGTAGTCGTAGTAGTCGATGACGGGGCGTAACGTGCGCACGAGCGTGTGTTCGCGGCCCACCTCGGAGACGAGCTGGATCTCGGCCGCGGACAGGTCGATGTTGCTCGGCAGCAGGTCCATGTCGTCGACCATGGTCTTGCGGATGACGTCGGGAACGGCGGTGTCGTTCTCCATGATGACGTTGTAGATCGTGGTTTCCAGCTGGTGCGGGTGCACGCCGAGACCCACCGACAGCGCGCCCTGCGGGTCGAAGTCGACGAGCAGCACCCGTCTGCCGTACTCGGCCAGCGCCGCGCCCAGGTTGATGGTCGTCGTCGTCTTGCCGACGCCGCCCTTCTGGTTGCACACCGCGAGGATCTTCGCCGGGCCGTGGTGCAGCAGCGGCGGCGGGTCGGCGATGTGGCGACGCGTGCGACCGGTCGGGCCGATGCCGTCGACCGGTTCCTGGGCGACGTCGTCCACCGGCGCGGCGTGCGGAGCCAGGCTCAGATCGGCACGGGGCGCGAAAGCGTGCTCCGGTGTCGACATGGCTGGCGGTCCCTCACTGGTCGTAGTCGTCTCTCGGGGCGCAGCCTAGGCCGCACCCGTGCGAGCGGCAACGCGCCTCGCCGTGTGTTGTCAAGACTCAGTTAGGCCGGAACATCCGAACGTGTGCGGCGGTCCGCGGCTGTCAGCACCACGTCGAGCAGACCCGGGAAGAGAAGGTCCAGGTCATCGCGGCGCAGCGACACCCAGCGCTGGTTGCCGCGGCAGCGGGTCCGGGTGATGCCCGCTTCCCGCAGCACGCGCAGGTGCTGTGACAGGGTCGATTTGGCGACGTCGACCTCGAAGGCCCCGCACAGCCTCTCCCCGCTCGACTGGATCTGGCGAACGACCGCGAGCCTCGTCGGGTCGCTCAGCGCGTGCAGCACAGCGGCTAGGTCAATGGCCTGTGGGGACGGCTCGTCCAAGTTCGGCACCTGCCCACCGTACCCGTGGAAGCCTCATGTTCCAGTGGCCCGAGGGTGTGCAGTTGCGTAGACCTCCCTCAAAGTCGTAACGGTTACCAGTGTGTACACCTGAGTGGTCGTAACCGATGCGTGCCCGAGAAGTTCTTGCACCACCCGAACGTCAGCACCCCCTTCGAGCAGATGGGTGGCGAACGAATGCCGCAACGTGTGAGGGGACACCGCGGCGGTGATGCCGGCCTCCTCCGCGGCGGTCTTCAAGACGGTCCACGCGCTCTGCCGGGAGAGCCGTCCGCCGCGCGCGTTCAAGAACAACGCGGGCGTGCCACGTCCCTTGGCCGCCAACGCGGGACGCGCCCGAACCAGGTACGCGTCGACCGCCGCCAACGCCGGACGCCCCACCGGAACCAGCCGCTGCTTGCCGCCCTTGCCGTCGAGCAGCACGGTCCGCTCGGCCGCGTCGATGTCGTCCACGTCGAGCCCGACGACCTCGGAGATTCGCGCTCCCGTGGAGTACAGCAGTTCCAGCAGCGCCTTGTCCCTGAGGTTCCCCACGGTGTCGAGCAACATCAGCACATCGTTGACCGGCAAGGCTTTCGGCAGCCTCTTCGGCGGCTGTGGCGGGTGCACGGCCCGTGCGACGTCATGGGGCACCACGCCTTCACGGTGTGCGAATCGATGAAGTCCGCGCACCGCAACCAATGTGCGCGCCGCGGACGAAGCGGCCAAACCGCTCTCGCGCAGCGCCGCCAGGAACTCGCTGACCTGCAACTCGGTCACCGCGGCCAGATCCGTGATCCCGAGCGACTCCAGGTGCTCGGTGTACCGGCGCAGGTCGCGTGTGTAGGAGTCCAGCGTGTTGCGTGCGGTGCCGCGTTCCACGGCGAGGTGGTCGAGATAGCTCGCCACCAGCTCTGCTACCACGCCAGTCCTTCCAGCACGATCTCTCCCCTGCGCGCGTTGACGCCCTTGGCCAACGCCGGGTCCTCCGCCACCGCACGCTCAAAACCCTTGTCCGCCAACGCGATCACGTACGGCAGTGTCACGTTCGTCAGCGCGTAGGTCGACGTGTTCGGCACAGCACCCGGCATGTTCGCGACGCAGTAGAACACGGAGTCGTGCACGCGGTAGGTCGGGTCGTCGTGTGTCGTCGGCCGCGAGTCCTCGAAACAGCCGCCTTGATCGATCGCGATGTCCACCAGCACGCTCCCGGAACGCATCCGGGACACCAGTTCGTTGCTCACGAGCTTCGGCGCGCGGGCACCGGGCACGAGCACCGCGCCGATCACCAGGTCGGCCCAGCGGCAGGCCTTCTCGACCTCGTAGGCGTTGGAGGCGATCGTCTGCAGGTGCCCGCGGTAGGTGAAGTCGATCTGCCGCAACCGGTTGACGTTGTTGTCCAGCACCACGACCTCGGCCTGCATGCCGACCGCCATCGTCGCCGCGTTCATGCCGGCCACACCCGCGCCGATCACCGCGACCTTGCCCGCCGCGACACCGGGAGCGCCCCCGAGCAGCACGCCCCGGCCACCCTGCGCGCGTTCCAGGCAGTGGGCGCCGACCTGGGCCGCCATCCGCCCCGCGATCTCGCTCATCGGCGCCAGCAACGGCAACGACCCGTCCGGCAGCTGCACCGTCTCGTAGGCGACGGCGGTGATCCCGGCGTCGGCGATCGCCCTGGTGCACGCCGGCGAGGCGGCGAGGTGCAGGTAGGTGAAGAGCACCTGGTCGCGGCGCATCCGGTGGTACTCGGGCTCGACCGGTTCCTTGACCTTCAGCACCAGGTCGGCCTGGGCCCACACCTCGTCCGCGGTGGCCGCGATCCGCGCGCCGGCCGCCGTGAGCTCGTGGTCGGGGAACGACGACCCGGCACCCGCGTCGCGCTCGACGAGGACCTCGTGCCCGCGGCGGACCAGCTCGACCACCCCGGCGGGCGTGATGGCCACCCGGTACTCGTGGTTCTTGATCTCCTTTGGGACACCGACCAGCATCGTCGCAGCGTATTCCGCGAATCGATCTCCTGCATCGGATAACGTGCGCAGCCGTGTCACAACCTTTCGGGCCAGAGCAACAGCGCATCGGCAACCAGCAGCGCGAAGAGGCGATCACCGCGCTCAACGACCACTTCGCGCTCGCGCGGCTCGACATCTCCGAGTACCAGGACAGGGTCAACCGCGCCTCGAACGCCCAGTCGTACAGCGAGCTCGCCGAGCTCTTCCGCGACCTGCCGCAGCCGCACCCGCCGTTCCTCGCGCCGCCTTCGGTGCCGTTCGCCGCCGTGCCGCCGCCCATGCCGACGCAGCCCTATGCACCGCCGCAGCAGCAGTACACCGGCCCTCAGCCGCAGCAGTACGCGCAGCCGCAGTACGCGCAGCCGCCGCTTCCCGGCATGGGCTACACCGGCGTTCCCGGTGCCCCCTACGGCTACGACCCGGTCACCGGCGTCCCGTACTCGGACAAGTCGAAGATCGCCGCGGGTGTGCTGCAGCTGTTCCTCGGCCAGTTCGGCGTGGGCCGCTTCTACATGGGCGACACGGGCATCGCGGTCGCGCAGCTGCTGACCTGCGGCGGGTGCGGGATCTGGGCGCTGGTCGACGGGATCATCATCCTGGTCAACGGCGGCACGGACTCGGAAGGCCGCCCGCTGCGCGGCTGACCACGTTGTCCTGACGGCGTCTGCAAGTACCACCAACCTCAAGTCGGTGGTACTTGCAGACGCTGAAGAACAGGGGTCAGATGCCCGCCAGGTTGCGGCCGACCCCCCACACGAGCGCGAAGGCGATCACCAGCCCCGGCACCAGTTTCGGGATCTGCCGGGGCTGGCCCGTCCACGACGCACGGATCCACCGCGCGAACAGCCACACGAAGAACGGCACCCCGACGACGAGCATGGCGGCGTTGAAGTTCCACGCCGCCACGACATCACCGTGCAGCAGTGCGTGTGCCATGCGCGTCATGCCGCAACCGGGGCAGTCCAGCCCGGTGAGCCACTTGAAGGGGCATTTCGGCAGCAGGTTGTCCGGCTGGTTCGGGTCGGCGAACAGCAGCACCACGGCACCCGCGCCACCCAACGCGAGCACGCTGAGGGGCGCCCGCAACCTCCACAGGGCGCCCCTCAGCGTCTTCACGGAACAGACCTTACTTCTTGCGCGCCGGGAACCGGGTCGGCTTGTCGCGGAACGGGGCGTCGGCGGGACGCGGCTCGGCCCGGCCCTCCAAGACCTCGCGGGCGGCCAGCAGGCCGGCCACGGACGAGGCGTTCACGATGTCGCCGGCCAGCACCATCCGCACGGCCTCGTCGAGCCCGAAGCGGTGGACCTCCAGGTCCGCCTCCTCGTCGCCCTGCACGTCGCGGTCCACCTCGGTCAGCCCGCGGGCGAGGAACACCCGCACGACCTCGTCGGTGAAGCCCGGCGAGGCGGCCACGTCGACCAGCACGTGCCACTCGGTGGCGTCCAGGCCGACCTCCTCGACCAGCTCGCGGCGCGCGCCGGTCACGGGCGGCTCGCCGTCGTGGTCGAGCAGGCCCGCGGGCAGCTCCCACAGGTGCCTGCCGAGTGCGTGCCGGTACTGGTGGACCAGCGTCACCTCGCCGGAGTCGGAGACCGCGACCACCGCGACGGCGCCGGTGTGCTCGACGATCTCGCGCTTGGCGGTGCCGCCGCCGGGCATCTCGACCTCGTCGACGCGCAGCGCCAGGATGCGGCCGACGTGCAGGTCCTCGCTGGCGACGGTCCGGAAGTCGTGACGCGTCACTTCGCCGCCCCCGCGGTCAGCGGGAGGCGGTCGGCCACGCGGTAGTCGATCGCGGCCTTCACGAACGCCGCGAACAGCGGGTGCGGCTTCGTGGGACGGGACTTGAGCTCCGGGTGCGCCTGCGTGGCCGCGTAGAACGGGTGCACGTCGGCGGGCAGCTCGACGAACTCGACCAGGCGGCCGTCCGGCGAGAGGCCGGAGAACACCAGGCCGGCGTCGGCGAGCTTGCCGCGGTAGGCGTTGTTGACCTCGTACCGGTGCCGGTGCCGTTCGGAGACCTCGGTCGTCCCGTACGCGGACGCGACCACGGAACCCGGCGCCAGCTTCGCGACGTACGCGCCCAGGCGCATCGTGCCGCCCATGTCGCGCTGGCCGGACACGACGTCCTGCTGGTCGGCCATCGTGGAGATGACCGGCGTGCCGCCCTCTTCGAACTCGCTGGAGTTCGCGTCCTCGATGCCCGCGAGGTTGCGCGCGGCCTCGATCACCATGCACTGCAGGCCGAGGCACAGGCCCAGCGTCGGCACACCGCGGGTGCGGGTGTACTTGAGCGCACCGATCTTGCCCTCGATGCCGCGCACACCGAAACCGCCGGGGATCAGCACGGCGTCCATGCCGGACAACGCGCGCGCAGCACCCTCGGGCGTCTGGCACTCGTCCGACGGCACCCACTTGATCTCGACCTTGGCGTGGTGGGCGAACCCGCCCGCGCGCAGGGCCTCGGTGACCGACAGGTAGGCGTCCGGCAGGTCGACGTACTTGCCGACGAGCGCGATCCGCACCGTCTCGGACGGATTGTGCACGCGCTGCAGCAGGTCGCCCCACACCGTCCAGTCGACGTCGCGGAACGGCAGGTCGAGGCGGCGCACCACGTAGGCGTCCAGCCCCTCGGCGTGCAGCACCTTCGGGATGTCGTAGATCGACGGCGCGTCCACGGCGGCCACGACGGCGTCGGTGTCGACGTCGCACATCAGGCCGATCTTGCGCTTGAGCGAGTCCGGGATCTCGCGGTCCGCGCGGCACACGATCGCGTCGGGCTGGATGCCGATGTTGCGCAGCGCCGCCACGGAGTGCTGGGTCGGCTTGGTCTTGAGCTCACCGGACGGCGCCAGGTACGGCACCAGCGAGACGTGCAGGAAGAAGACGTTGTCGCGGCCCACGTCGTGGCGGACCTGGCGGCAGGCCTCCAGGAAGGGCAGCGACTCGATGTCACCGACCGTGCCACCGACCTCGGTGATCACCACGTCGGGCACCACGCCGTCGGCGCCGGGCTCGGCCATCGCCCGGATCCGGCGCTTGATCTCGTCGGTGATGTGCGGGATGACCTGGACCGTGTCGCCCAGGTACTCGCCGCGCCGCTCCTTGGCGATCACCTCGGAGTAGACCTGGCCGGTGGTGACGTTCGCGTCGCCGCTGAGGTCACGCGCGAGGAACCGCTCGTAGTGGCCGATGTCGAGGTCCGTCTCGGCGCCGTCGTCGGTCACGAAGACCTCGCCGTGCTGGAACGGGTTCATCGTGCCGGGGTCCACGTTGAGGTACGGGTCGAGCTTCTGCATCGTCACCCGCAGGCCGCGCGAGGTGAGCAACTGGCCGAGGCTGGAGGCGGTGAGCCCCTTGCCCAGGGAGGACGCGACGCCTCCTGTGACGAAGACGTGCTTGGTCGTACGTGCCTGCTGCACCAACGGGGCTCCCGTGAAAATCGTGGGGGAAAGTCCCCCGTCCACGGGCCCTAACGCTAACACGCCGCCGGTCACTCAGCGCACCACGACCCGGCAGATCACATCACCCGATCGGCGCAGCGCGTGGAGCTGTGTCACGCCCGCCTGCGTGCCAGCAGCAGCCCCGACCGGAACCGCTCGCCGTCGTGCGGCTCCCGCTCCAGGCGCCCGACCTCGGCGAACCCGTTCCGCCGCACCAGCTCGGCGATCGCGCCGGGCGCCCACTCGTAGGCGGGCGCGACCTTGTGGTCGACCTCCCGCGGCAGCGGATCGTCACCGGCGAGGAACCCCAGCAGCAGATGACCGCCCGGCGAAAGCACCCGGTGGAACTGCGCGAACGCGAGTGGCAGCTGCCGCGGCGGCAGGTGGATCGTGGAGAACAACGCCAGCACGCCACCGAGCGACCCGTCGGCGAGGTCCAGCTCCAGCATCGATCCCTCGGCGAACCGCAATCCCGGATGGGCTTGGCGGGCCAACGCGATCATCTCGCCGGACACGTCGATGCCGAACGTCTCCGGCCCGAGCGCGCGCATGTGCGCCGTGACGTGTCCTGGTCCGCACCCGATGTCGGCGACCGGTCCGGCGCCGTGGGCGAGGACGAGCTCGGCGAACGCGGCCAGCAGCGCGCGTTCCAGCGGGAGGGTCGTGAGCACATCGCTGAACAGCTCGGCGTAGAGGCTCGCGACGGCGTCGTAGGCGGCACCTGTTCCGGTCATGGCGGAAAACCGTAGTCCGCCGCAGTACGGGATTTCCCGAACTACGGGCGGCACGGCGCGCGATCAGGAATCGTGGGGCCGTGACCTTCGACGTGGTGGGAGCGGCGGCCAGGGCGGTGTTGAACCGCGCGGCCGCGTGGCGGTTCATCGAAGGGTTCGCGGCCTGGTGGGCCGAGCCGATCGAGGCGCAGGACGGCTGGAGCAACGCGGACCTCGACGCCGCGGAGGCGAGGCTGGGCGTGCGGATCCCGGCGGCGTTGCGCGAGGCCTACGCGTTGTTCGGCAAGCGCCCCGACCTGACCAGCAACCAGGACCGGCTGCTGCTGCCCGCCGAGCTGCGGATGGAGGGCGACGTGCTGGTGTTCCGCGACGAGAACCACTGGGTGGCCGCCTGGGGCACGACCGCGCGGGACGAGGACCCGGCGGTGCTGATCAAGCTCGACCTGGTCGACAAGTCCGAGGAGACCTGGGACCCCTGGCTGCCGCGGCTGTCGCAGGCGTGCGTGGAGCTGGTGCTGTCCGAGGCCCTGTTCCGCGACGGGGCCGCGACGGCCGACAGGGAGATGTCCGAGGCGGACATCTCCCTGCTGGAGAGCCAGTTCCGGCCGTTGCCGCTGCACAGCCCGAACTCGCGGTGGTTCGGCACCGACGACGTGCTCATCCGCGAGGACGACCGGCAGTGGCTGTGGGCCCGCGCCCGCACGCCCGCCGCGATGGAGGAGCTGATGACGGTGCTGCCCGGCGACTGGACGACCGAGTACTAACTGGCGGTACCCGGCGACGAAGCTTCCGCGTTGCCCGCCACGCCGTACCGGCCGGAGCGGCCTTCGAGCTGTTCGTTCAGTGCGAGCACCACGACGACCTGGCCGGCCGAGGTGTCGGAGTTGTCCACGCTGGACAGGACGGACGTCGCGTTCGTGTCCGCCCGCACCACGCCGATCGCGCCGGTGCCGTTCGCGGACCCGGTGGAGCCGGCCAGGACCACGCCCGCGCCGGAGCGGTCGAGCTGGGTGGCGAACCGGGCGATCGTCGAGGCCCGGTCGGCGGCCGAGTCACCGATGGCGGCGCCGCCGGTGAGCACGACCGCGAGCTGCGCGGGCTTCAGGCCGGAGGTGGCCTTCACGAAACCGGCGTTGGAGAGCCCGGCGAGCGCGGACGCGGACTCCTCCGCGGTGGCCTGCGGCTGGTTGGTGGTGGGGTTGAGCAGCAGCAACGCGCCGAACAGGCCACCGGCGCGGGTGCCGGGGTCGGCGGCGGTCGGCAGCTGCGAGCCGGCGGGCTGCAGGCGGGCGACGAGCTCGCGGAGCTGGTCGCCGCGGGACGGGTCGGCGAACGCGTCGGTCAGCTGGATCTCGCCGGTGACGCCGGCACCGGCGGACTTCAGCAGGCCGGAGAGGGCGTCGCGGTCGGCCGGTCGGGCGTCCGAGGTGGTCACCAGCACGACCGTGCGGTCCTTCAGCCGGTCCTTCACCGCGAGCGGGCCGACCGACGCGGCGAACTTGTCCGCCTCGGTCAGCTTGGCGTCCAACGCGTTGCGGTCGTTCTGCAGGTCGCTCACCTGCTGTGCCAACGAGTTCTTCTCGTCGCTCAGCCCGGACAGCAGCCTGCCGCTGATCGCGGTGGACCCGAGCACGACGCCCACCGCGAGGGCGAGGAACACCGCGGTGATCGAGACTATGTGGTATCGCAGCGTGATCACGAGAAGATCCCCTTGAACCAGTTGACGACGGATTGCCAGCCGTCGACCACGATGTCGACGTAGACGTGACCCACACCGGACACCGCCAGCGCCGCGGCCATGGCGGCGATCGCGGCGGCCACCAGCAGGACGATCACGCCCAGCGAGACCCGGCTCCGGTGCAGGGTCGCGACGGCCTCCCCGTCGACGAGCTTGCTGCCGAGCTTCAGCCGGGTGAGGAACGTGGAGGGGTTGGAACCGGAGTGCCCCCGGTCGAGGAACTCGCGCAGCGTCGCGCGCAGCCCGACCGTGACGACGAGGGACGCGCCGTGTGCTTCGGCGAGCAGCAACGCGAGGTCTTCCGCGTTGCCGGACGCGGGGAAGGTCACCGCGCCGATGCCGAGGTCCTGGATGCGTTGCAGGCCGGGCGCGTGGCCGTCGGTCTGCGCCGGCACGACCACCTCGGTGGCCGCGCGCAGTGACGCGGTGCCGATGCCGTCGGGGTCGCCGACGACGATGTCCGGCTTGAGACCGGCGTCGAGCAGCGTGTCCGCGCCGGTGTCGACCCCGATCAGCACCGGCCGGTACTCGCGGATGTACTTCTTGAGCTTGCGCAGCTCCTCGGCGTGCGACGGGCCGCCCGCGACGACGAGCACCTGCCGGTCGCGCATCGGCACGTACACCTCGGGCACGCCGACGCCGTCGAGCACGAGCGCGCGTTCCCGGCGCAGGAACTCGATGGTGTTGGCGGAGAACGCCTCCAGCTGCGCCGACATGCCGGCTTTCGCCTCGATCATGGCGTCGGCGATGCTTTCCGCGTTCTGCTCGATCCCCTGCGCGAGCTCGCGTTCGCCCGCGTACACGACGCCTTCGTGCAGGCGGATCTTCGCGCCCTCCCTGATCTCGCGCAACGCGGTGGCGCCGACGTTGTCGATGAGCGGGATGCCCGCCTCGATCAGCAGTTCCGGGCCGAGGTTGGGAAAGCGGCCGGAAATGGACGGCGAGGCGTTCACGACCCCGACCACCTCGGCGGCGACGAGGGCCTCCGCGGTGCGCCGGTCGAGGTCGACCAGGTCGAACACGGCCACGTCACCGGGGCTGACCCGCCGCACCAGGTCGCTGACGCGCCGGTCCACGCGCGCGACACCGGTGACACCGGGAAGTTCGTGGTTGGTGCGGTTGAGCAACCCGGAAAGCTTCATGCGCCGATAGTGGCTCACGCTGCTCATGGGACAGGTGAGGCACGCCGGGCGATTCCTGCTGGTCAGTCGTCGGGGTGAACCACGACGGCGGCGAACGCGATCACGACCGCGGCCAGCAGCACCCAGATCCCGGTGCCGAAGCCCGCTTCCAGCGCCGGGTCGATGGTGATGTTGCCCGATTTGTGGAAGCTGATGGCGTTCACCAAGTACACGAACAACATTCCCGTTGTTCCGGCGAGCGCGGCGGCTCCGGCGAAGGTGAGCTTCCTCAGGAAGACCCCCGCGAGGAGCACGAGCGCGGCGACCGCGACCGGAATGCCGAACATCGGCCCGTGCGGGTCGACCGTGTCGCCGAAGTGCGTGCGCCAGCCGGTCGTGACGAACTCCGTCTGCGGCTGGTCGGGGGCGAGGCGGATCCTGAGCTCGGACAGCGGCAGGAACGTCGCCACGACCGCCGCCGCGGCCGCGACCACCACTAGCCCGGTCCTGATGAGCTTCCTCACGCCGCCTCCCGTTGTGCCGCAACAGCTCCGACCAGCGCGATGACCGTGCCGACCGCCAGGAACACCAGTCCGTAACCGAGCGCGAAGTCGCCCTGCTGGTCGACGGCGTGCCCGCGTTCCGACACGACCAGCGCCGCCACGACCGCGGTCGCCCCGGCCTGCGCCACCGCACCCGCGAGCGCCGCCCACCGCACCCTCAGCCCGGCGAGGAGCAACGCGACCGTGGCCGCGATCGGGATCCCGTACCAGGGCGAGAGCTCGCCTGCGGGCCAGTCGCCGGGCTTGTTGAGGACCTCCGTGCCCCAGGCCCGGACGACCACCTCGACGTTGCCGGCGTAGGCGGTCGAGTACCACGGCAGCACCATCGCACCCGCCGTCAGCACCACGCCCACCGCGATCAACGCGATCGCCGTCGGTCGTCCGATCACCGCGCCTCCTGTCGTCCGATCTTGATCCCGAACGGCGGTGTGTCGTCGTCCGCGAGCTGGTGCACGACCACCGCCGTCTCCTCCTCCAGCTCGCCTGCCGCCGGTTGTGCGCGTTGGGCCAGCACCGCACCCGCGAGCCCGATGACCGCGGCGGCCACCAGCAGGTGGAAACCGGGCAGGAACTCCATTTCGTACTTCCACGCCGGAGACTCCGGAAAGGCCCGCGCAATCTCGGCTCGGGCCAGCGCACCGACCGCGAAGGCGAGCACGAGACCGGCGAACAGCCCGGCGAGGACGAGCAACGCCGACCGTGCGACGGAGGCGGTCCTGCCGTTGCGCACCGTGAACACCGCCGCCACCACCATGAGCGCCACCACGACGACGATCGGCAGGCCGTCGTCGAGCACGGTGTCCGTGTGGAGAAAACCCGGCATCGTCGAGCGAAAACCCCACAACGAGGTGGTGTTGGTGATGCTCTCGCTCGTCGTGGGCTGGACCTCGGTGTACATGTCCAGCGTGCTGCTGACGCCGGTCAGCACCGCGCTCACGACCACCAGCAGTGCCGCGACCCTCCCGCGGTCAGTCACCTTTCGGCTCCACGGGCGTCTCGACGCCCTCCGCGGGAACGTCGTCGCTCACCACCGGCTCGACCGGGTGCCGTTGCACCAGGACCGCGCCGGCCAGCCCGACCAGCGTTCCGGCGAGAAGCAGGTACAGGCCGGGCAGGTACGTCAGCGTGAGCGTGACCTCCTGGTCGCTGGTGAACTCCTCCAGCAGCCTCTCCCGGAACCAGACGTCGAGCATGAACACCAGCACGACGCCGAGCAGGGCACCGGCGCCGACGACCGTCGCGATGCGCGCGGCACCGGCGAGCCTGGTCAGCGTCAGCAGCGCGGCCACCACCATCACCGCGGTGGCGGCCACCACGGGCCACCCGGCGTCCATCACGCCGTCGACCTCCAGGCGCCCCGGCTGGTCCGTCCGCGTGCTCCACAGCGACACGAACTGGCTGGCCGGCGGCGAACCGCCGAAGCGCGTGACGAACAGGTCCAGCAGAGAGCCGGCGCCGGCGAGCACTCCGCCGAGCAGCACGACCCCGGCGGCGATCCTGCGGTCAGTCACGTCGCGGCTCCTCTGCGACCGGCATCGCGATCCCGAACGGCGGCGTGTCGTCGTCGACCAACTGGTGCACCACCACGGCGTCCTCGTCCGGCTCTGCCACCGCCGGTCGTGGCCGCTGGGCGAGCACCGCGCCGGCGAGCCCCACCACGGCGGCCGCGAAGAGCAGGTAGAGACCGGGATCGAGGCGGTAGACGTACGGGACCGACGAGGCCTGCTCGTACGCGTTGATCATCTCCTCCTCGCGCAGCACCCCGACCGCGTAGGCCGTGACGACCCCGAGGAACGCGGCCGCCGCGACCAGCACCACCACGCGGGCGGTCGGCGCCACCCGGTCGCGGCGCAGCGCGAGCAGACCGGCCACCACCATCACCACGACGGTGATCACGACCCACGTGCCGACGCTGAGCAACGGGTTCAGGTCGCGCCCCGTCGTCGGCGCCGCCGAGGTGCGCCACAGCGTGCCGCCGAACGCGAAGACCTCCTGCGCCCGGTGCAGCACCGTGTACGTGGACAGCTGGGTGCTCACCGCCGCCAGCACGCCGCCCAGCACGAGGAGCACTGCGGCCGGCTTCCCCCGATCAGTCACGCTGGTGCTCTCCTGCCTCGGCCGGGACCGCGGTCCCGGACGGTGGTGTGTGGTCGTCGTCGGTGGGTTGCCGCCGTTGTACCAGCACGGCACCGATCAGCCCGACGAGCCCACCCGCGGCCAACAGGTACAACCCCGGCAGGTACGACATCCGGTACGTGTGGCCCGGCATGTCGTAGGCGGAGCTCATCAGCTCCTCCTCGTGCAGCACGCCGACCACGAACGCCAGCACGAGCCCGACGAGCCCGCCCGCGGCGATCATCGTGGTGGTGCGGGCGGTCCCGATGGTCCTCGGGGCGGGCACCAGCGTCAGCACGGCGGCCACGACCATGACGGCGGCGGCGAGCAACACGGGCACTCCGGCGTTCATCACGGTGGTGACGTCCGGGTCACCGACGGCGTCCGATTTGGCTCCCCACAGGGAGACCGTCTGCGTGGCGAACGGCGCCGGGCCTTCGTGGCCGCTGGTGTAGAGGTCGTTGAGGCTCGCGACGGCGGTCAGCGCCGCACCCAGCACCACGAGTCCCGCGGCCAGTCGGCGGTCAACCACCGCGGCGCTCCACGTTCGGCATCGCGATCCCGAACGGAGGCGTGTCGTCGTCCGTGAACTGGTGCACCACAACGGCTTCCTCCGGCTGCGCGGCAGGGTGCCGCGCAGGTGCCCGGTGCACCAGGACCGCGCCGACCAGCCCGACCACGGCGGCCAGGACCAGCAGGTACGTCCCCGGCAGGTAGGTGACCTCGTACCGGAACGACGACAGCGCCGCGTAAGCCTTGATCAGCTCCTCCTCGTGCAGCGCGCTGACCACGAACGCCACCACGACCCCGGCGAACACGCTGGCCGCGGCCAGCGTCGCCACCCGCGCGGCCCGCACGCCCCGTCCCGCGAGCACCGCCGCGACCACCATGACCGCGACCGTGAGCAGGACGGCGAAACCCTGGTTGTACAACCCTTCCACGTACGGCAGCCCGGAAGCCTCCGACTTCGTCCCGAACAGCGTCGTGACGTACCTGCGGTCGAAGTCCCGGTCGTCGTGCACCGCGACGCGCATGTCCAGCAAGCTGCTGACGACCGCGAGCAGGCCGCCCAGCAGCACGACTCCCGCCGCGACCTTCCTACTCACGCTTCGGCTCCAGCACGACCGGGACCGCGATCCCGAACGGCGGCGTGTCGTCGTCGGTGAACTCGTGGATCAACACGTCCTTCTCCGGCGCCCGCTCTTGCAGCTGCGCGACCACGGCCCCGGCGATCGCGGCCACCGCGGCCGCGGCCCAGAGGTAGATGCCGGCCCGGTACTCGACGACGACGTCGATGCTGCTCAGGCCGGTGGCCGGCTGTCCGATGCGGCGCACCATCAGCAGGTACGACAGCAGGATCCCGGTGATGGCCCCGGCGGCCGCCATCGACAACGCCTTCGCGACGGTCCTGTTGCGCAGCAACACCAGTCCGCTCACGACGAGCAGGACGGCGACCGCGATCAGCAGCCAGCCGTTGTCGTCCAGGGGAGCGTGCACCTCACCGGTCTCCACGTCGATGATCGTCAACGACGACGAGTACCCCTCCTGCCGCCCAGGCGCCTGGAACGCCAGCTCGTACATCCGCTGAAAACTCGCCACCGCCGCCAGCACCCCCGCGACGACGAGCAGCACCGCGCCGACCCGCCGGCGTCCGACCTTCACCCGCTCACCCATTCTTCGGCTCCACCACCACCGGAAACCCGTAGGGCGGCGTTTCCTCGTCGTTCCCCTCGATCTGGTGGATCACCACACCACCGGTCCGCTCCACCGGCCGCTGCCACGAAAGCTCCTGGTGCAACAACGCCGCCACCACCCCCACCCCCGCCGCGACCAGCAACACCGTCACCCCGTTGCCCCGCACAACCTCCAGCGGCACCGGCACGTTGAGCTCCTCCAACTGCTCAACCGCCTGCTGCACCTGGTTGAGCGACAACCAGGCCAGCCCCACCAGCACCCCGGCCCCGAGCAACGACCCCAACCGCGCCACCGGCTGCCGGAACGCCACCACCGCCGACACCGCCATCACCCCCGCCGCCACGATCGCCGGCCACCCGTAGTCGATCGGCGCCAACATCAACGACCCGCGGAAGTCGTCGTGCTCCACCCCCCACGTCGTCGCCTCGAACCGCAACCTCCGGTTCGCGAACTGCGTCTCCACCGAGAACGCGACCAGAAACGTCGCCGCCACCGCCAACCCGGCCGCGACGAACACCAGCACCGCCCCGAACACCCGGCGCGTGGTCACAAGTCCGGTCCACCTTCCACCGCACCACCGTGTGCGTCCGCTGACCGGGCATCGGTCACGTTCCCACCATCATGCCCGGCTGGCGGGGGTTGGGCGCGGAGGAGTCGGGCGGACGGCGCAGGTGGCGGGGTGGTGGAAGGGCCCGGCGGACGAGCCGTGCCGGAGGGCGTGGAAGCGTCGGGGCAGCCGACAGGAAGCTCTGCGCGGCAGGTTGCGACAGCCGACGGGAAGTTTTGCGCGGCAGGCCCAGCATCAGAACCGCCGCTGCAGCGGGCCACCCGGCCGTCACCGCCAGCCGCCGCACCCAAGTCGCCGTAGCGGAGCCAACCGCAGTATCAGAGCCGCAGCCGACCCGCAGACGCCGATTACCGCAGACGCCGATTACCGCAGGCGCCCAGCCCAGCGCCCGAGCCCAGTCGCCCGAGCTGCCACGACCGCCAGCAGCCGCAGCCACCCATGACCGCCAGCCACCGCAGCCGAGCCACAGCCGCTGACCACAGCCAGTCGAGCCACCGCTCCCCAGCGCCACCCGAGCCCGCCGCCCACCCGCGAGCGGCCGCCGTCAGCCCTTCTTCTTCCTCCGCCTCACCACCGGCGCCGCCGTCTTGTCCGCCTTCGCCGCCGCCAGCAGCTCCTCCGCGTGCGCCCGCCCCGTGTCGGTCGAGTCCATGCCGGCGAGCATGCGTGCGAGCTCCACCACGCGCTGGGTCTCGTCGAGCTTGCGGACCGCGGACCGGGTGAAGCGGCCGTCGGCCGACTTGTCGACCACCAGGTGGCGGTCGGCGAACGCGGCCACCTGCGGGAGGTGCGTCACCACGATGACCTGGTGCGAGCGGGCCAGGCGGGCCAGGCGGCGGCCGACCTCGACGGCCGCGCGGCCGCCGACGCCCGCGTCGACCTCGTCGAAGACGAGGGTGGGGACCGGGTCGGAGTGGGACAGGACCACCTCGAGCGCCAGCATCACGCGGGAGAGCTCGCCGCCGGAGGCGCCCTTGTGGACCGGGAGGGCGGGGGCGCCGGGGTGCGAGATCAGGCGCAGTTCCACCTCGTCGACGCCCGAGGAGCCGGCGTGCAGGATGGAGCGGCCCACCGGCAGGGCCTGCGGGTCGCCCGACTCGGCGTGGCGGGGGCGGACACCCAGTTCGACCGAGGCGTGCGGCATGGCGAGGCCGTCGAGCTCCTCGGTGACGGCCTTGCCGAGCTCCAGGGCGGCCTCGGTGCGAGCGGCGGTGACCTGGGTGGCCAGCGCGGCGAGTTCGACGGCCAGCTCGTCACGGCGCTTGGCGAGGCCGGCCAGTGCGTCCTCGGAGGTGTCGAGGCCGTCCAGCCGCGAACGGGCGTCGGCGGCCCAGGCGATCACGCCGTCGACGTCGGCGGCGTACTTGCGGGTCAGCGCCTTCAGCTCGGCCTGGCGCTGCAGCACCTGCTCCAGGCGGCCGGGGTCGGCTTCGAGGTGGTCGAGGTAGCCGGAGATCTCGGCGCCGACGTCGGCCAGCAGCGTGGCGGCCTCGACGAGCCGGGGTTCCATCTCGCGCAGCTTGGGGTCTTCCGACACGGCCAGGCGGCGGGCGGCCTCGGAGATCAGGCCCAGCGCGCCGGGGTTGTCCGGGTCGCCCTCCAGCGAACCCGACACCGCGAACTGGGCACCGGTCGCGGCCTCGCGGAGCTGGTCGGCGTCGGCCAGGCGGCGCGCCTCGTCGTGCAGCTCCTGCTCCTCGCCCGGCTTGGGGTCGACGGCGTCGATCTCGGTGAGGCCGTGCCGCAGCAGGTCGGCCTCGCGGGCGAGCTCGCGGGAACGCTCGGTGCGCTCGCGCAGCTCGGTCGCGACGCGCAGCCACTCCTCGCGGATGCGCTGGTACTGGCGCAGCGGCTCGGCCACGTCGTCGCCCGCGAACCGGTCCAGCACGCCGCGCTGCTCGGTCGGGCGCATGAGCCGCAGCTGGTCGTTCTGCCCGTGCACCGCGATCAGCTGCTCGGCCAGTTCGGAGAGCACGCCGACGGGCACGGACCGGCCGCCGACGTGCGCGCGGGAGCGGCCATCGGCACCCACGGTGCGGATGGCGATCAGCGAGCCGTCCTCGTCCGCCTCGCCGCCGACCTCCTCGGCGACCTTGGCGGCCGGACTGCCCGCAGGGGCCTGGAAACGGCCCTCCACCACGGCTTTCTCGGCTCCGGTGCGAACCCGGGACGCCTCCGCCCGGCCTCCGCCGAGCAGGTGCAACCCGGTCACGACCATGGTCTTTCCCGCACCGGTCTCACCAGTCACGACGGTGAAGCCGGGGTCGAGCTCGAGGGTGGCCTCTTCAATCACGCCAAGGCCATTGATGCGCATCTCGGCCAGCACAGGGCGAACCTTACTTGTCGGGTCCGACATTTCCGGATGGGGCGTGTCTCTGGTGGCACCATAACGAGCCAGTGCCGACGCACCGAGCGGCGCGGTCAGCCTGCCGATGGTCCCCGCCACCCCTTGACCGGCAGGTCGAACTTCTCGACCAGCCGGTCGGTGAACGGTGCCTGGCGCAGCCGCACGACCTTGAGCGGCACCTCGCCCTCCACGATCTCGATCCGCGCGCCCGCGGGCAGCTCGAACGTGCGCCGCCCGTCCGCGGACAGCGCCGCCGGGTGCCCGGTCGACTCGATCTCGAACGCCACGTGCGACTTCGGCGACACGACCAGCGGCCGGGCGAACAGCGCGTGCGCGTTGCTCGGCACCACCAGGATCGCCTGCACGTCTGGCCACACGACCGGCCCACCCGCGGAGAACGCGTAGGCGGTCGACCCGGTCGGCGTCGCGCACAGCACGCCGTCGCAGCCGAACGCCGACACGGGCCGGCCGTCGACCTCGATGACGACCTCGAGGATGCGTTCGCGGATCAGCTTCTCGACGCTGATCTCGTTGAGCGCCCAGGTCTTCACGACGACCTCGTCGTTGACCTTCGCCACCAGGTCGAGCGTCATGCGCTCTTCCACGAAGTAGTCGCGCTCCAGCACGTGGCCCACGGCCTCGTGCAGCGCGTCCGAGTCGGCCTCCGCGAGGAACCCGACCCGGCCCAGGTTCACGCCCAGCACGGGCACCCGCGCGGGACGGGCGAGCTCGGCGCCGCGCAGCAGCGTGCCGTCACCGCCCAGCACCAGCACGAGCTCGGTGCCCTCGGCGGCGTGGTCGTCGGCGGGCACGACCTTCGTGCAGCACGACGGCCCGAGGTCGCGGGCCTCGTCGTCGAGCACCCGCGTCGTGACGCCACCGACGGCGAGCCGGCCGGCGACCTGTCGGGCGAGATCGATGTTGCTCTGGTGACCGGTGTGGACGACCAGCAGGACTTCCCTCATCAGGGCCCTTCTTCGACGGCGGTGCGCACCATCTCCGCAGGGTCGACCGGGTCGCCCTTGCGCAGCCAGAGGAAGTACTCGACGTTGCCGGACGGACCCGGCAACGGGCTCGCGACGACCCCGTGCACGGCCAGACCGGTCTCCGCCGCCGCCTTGCTCACGTCGAGCACGGCTTCGGCGCGCAGCCCGGGGTCGCGCACGACGCCTCCTGATCCGAGGCGTTCCTTGCCGACCTCGAACTGCGGCTTGACCATCGGCAGCAGGTCGCCTTCCTCGTCGAGGCACGCGGCCAGTGCGGGGAGCACGAGCCTCAACGAGATAAACGAAAGATCGGCCACCACGAGTTCAACTTCGCCGCCGATGTCCTCCGGCGTGAGGGTGCGGACGTTGGTCTTGTCCTTCACCACGACCCGGTCGTCGGTCTGCAGCTTCCAGTCGAGCAGACCGCGGCCGACGTCGGCCGCGACGACCTGCCGCGCGCCCCGGCGCAGCAGCACGTCGGTGAAACCGCCAGTGGATGCGCCCGCGTCGAGACAACGCTTGCCGGTGGGGTCGACCTGGAACGCCTCCAGCGCGCCGACGAGCTTGTGCGCGCCCCGGGAGGCGTAGTTCGGGTCGTTGTCGAGGTCTTTCACGACCACCGCGTCGGAGGTCTCCACCGCGGTCGCCGGTTTGGTGGCGACGGTGCCGCGCACCGTCACGCGCCCGTCCGCGACGAGCTGGCTGGCGTGCTCACGGGACCTGGCGAGCCCCCTGCGCACGAGCTCGGCGTCGAGCCGCACCCTGCGTGGCACTGTGCATCACACCTTGTCGATGCTCGACAGGGCGTCGGTGAGCGTGGCGTGCACGGCGTCGAACCTCGCCACGTGCTCGGCCAGCGGCACGTCCTCGAGCCCGTCGAGCCTCTCCAGCGCGCCGTCGATGGCGTCGGCCGGGTTGGGCGGCGGTCCGGGCAGGGGGTAGGTCACGCCCATCACGGTAGCCGATGCAGGACCGACAGGTCCTCGCCGACATACGTGGGGCGCTGGTCTTCCGGAAGCGCTTGCGCCTCCTCATCCGTCGACACACCCGTGCACACGAGCAGCGAGTCCATCCCGGCGTTGACCGCGCCCAGGATGTCCGTGTCGAGCCGGTCGCCGACCACCAGCGGCCGGTGCGCACCGAGCTCCTTCGCCGCCTGCTGCAGCAACGGCGTGGCGGGCTTGCCGGCGACGAGCGGCTCGGCGTCGGTGGCGGTGCGCAGGGCCGCGACGAGGCTGCCGTTGCCGGGCAGCAGGCCGCGCTCGGTGGGCAGCGTCGCGTCGACGTTGCACGCCACCCAGAGCGCGCCCCGGCGGATCGCCACGGCGGCCTCGGCCAGCTCACGCCAGCCGAGGTCCATGCTCAGGCCCTGCAGCACGGCCTTCGCCTCGTCCGCGGTGTCGACGGGGGTGAGGCCGCGCTTGAGCACCTCCGCCTGCAACGCCTTGGTGCCGAGCACCAGGACGTTCGTCCGCTTGGGCAGGCGCTCGGCCAGCATGGCCGCACCCGCCTGCGCGGAGGTGCTCACCTCGTCGATGCTCGTGTCGAACCCGAGCTCGACGAGGTGGTCGGCGACCGCCTGCGGTGAGCGGGAGGCGTTGTTGGTCACGTACCGGATCCCGAGGCCCTTGGCCCTCGCCTGCGCGATCGCCTCGGCTGCGCCGGGCACCGCTTCGGACCCGCGGTAGACGGTGCCGTCGAGATCGATCAGCAACGCGTCGTACCGGTCGACCAACGTCTCGCTCACTGCTGTCCGATCTCCTCCGGGGAGGCGTTCTCGGGGGTGTCGTCGTGGGTGAGCTCGAACGCGCGCTCGGCGGCGTCCGTCTCACCCTCGTCGTCGGCCTCGGCGGCGTTGAGGAACCACTTGACCGCTTCCTCGGTGCGACCGGCCGCGGCCAGGTTGTCGGCGTAAGCGTAGAAGAGCCGCGCCGAGTACGGAGTCCGCTGTCCCGGATCGAGATCAGGACCCTGCAGCGCCACCACGGCCGCGTCGAACTGACCCATGTCCCGGCGAGCACCGGCCGCGACGATCCGCAGCTCGATCTCGTCCTCCTGGCTCAGCTCCTTGGCCGACGGGTCCTTGGCCAGGTCGATCGCCCGCTCGGGACGCCCCAGCGCCCGCTCGCAGTCGGCCATGATCGCCAGGTGGCCGGGCCCGGCCATCATCCGGCGAGCCGCACGCAGCTCGCTCAGCGCCTCGGCCCACTTGTCCGCGAAGTACGCGGTCAGCCCAGCGGCCTCCCGCACCACACCGACCCGCGCCGCCTTGCTGCGCGCGTACCGGGCGTGCTCCAGGGCGAGCTCGGGCTCCTCGTCGATCAGCAGCCCGGCCGCGGCCAGGTGCCTGCCGACGATCTCCGCGAGGCCCTTGGGCAGGCTGCGGAGCTCGGCCTTGATCTCCGGGTCGAGCAAGGAGAGGTCGGCCTCCTCCGGCAGCTCGGGACGCCCGCCACGGGGACCGCTGGGAACCTCGTCACGGTCGTCGCGCGCGCCACGGTCGTCCTGACCGTCACTGCCGCCACGCTCATCACGGTCGTCACGCGGCGCACGGTCGTCACGCGGCGCACGGTCGTCACGCGGCGCACGGTCGTCGCGCCTGTCACGGTCCGCGCGGTCGTCACGGCCACTGCGGTCGTCACGGCCACTGCGCTCGTCACGGCCACTGCGCTCGTCACGATCATCGCGATCGTCACGGGAGCTGCGGTTGTCATGCTGGTCGCGGTCGTCGCCGTCACGGGAGCCGCGCTCGTCGCGCACGCCGCCCTCGTCGCGGGACTCGTCGTCGCTGTCGCCACCGTCGCGGGACTCGCTCTCGTCCCTGCCGGTGCTGATGCGGGACTCGCTGTCCGCCACGCCGGCGTTGGCGCGGGACTTGCCGCCGTCCTCGGTGGCGCCGGTGACGGCTTCGCGGTCGTCGGATTCGGCGCGGTCGTCGTCGGCCACGATGGAGTCGGCGCCGGTGGCGCGCTCGTCCTCGGCGGTGGCGTCGTCGGTGCTGTCGGTGGCGTCGTCGGCCTGCCCACGTGCCGCGGCGGCACGGGAGGCGGCCGCACCGTCACCGAGGCGGTAGCCGGCACGCGCGGAAGCGGCGTCGCCCTCGGACGTCACGTCCGAGGCGGTGGCGCCTTCCTGCCCGGTCGGCTGCTCGGCGATGCGCTCCTGGAAGCGCGCCGCACGCTCACGGCTGCGCTCGTCACGACGGTCGTCACGCTGGTCGCCGGCACCCTCGGAACGCTGGTCCGCGCGGTAGCCGCCACGGTCGTCGTCCCGGCGCTGACCGCCGCGGTCCCCACGGTCGTCCGAACGGCTGCCGCGGTACCCACCGCGGTCGCCGGAGTCGTTGCCGCGGTAGCCGCTGCGCTCGCCGTCCTTGCGGAAGCCGGGACGGTCGTCGGAACGGTTGCCCCGGTAGCCGCCGCGGTCGTCGGAACGGTTGCCGCGGTACCCACCGCGGTCGTTCGAGTCGCTGCCGCGGGAGCCGCCACGGTCACCGGAGTCGCTGCTGCGGTAGCTGGGACGGTCGCCGCGGTCGTTGCTGCGCTCGCTGCGGAAACCGCCGCGCTCGCCGCCGGAACGGTCGCCACGGTCGCTCGAGCCCCGGTAGCCACCGCGGTCGCTGCCGGAACGGTCGTCACGGCGGAAGCCGCCGCGGTCACCGCCGCGGTCGTCGGACCGGTTACCCCGGTACCCACCGCGGTCGCCCGAGTCGCTGCTGCGGTAGCCGCTGCGCTCGCCGTCCTTGCGGAAGCCGGGACGGTCGTCGGAACGGTTACCCCGGTAGCCGCCGCGGTCACCGGAGTCGCTGCCGCGAGAGCTGCCACGGTCGCTGGAGGCGTTGCCCCGGTAGCCGGGACGGTCACCGCTGCGGTCGCTCGAACCCCGGTAGCCACCCCGGTCGCTGCCGGAGCGGTCGTCGCGACGGAAGCCGCCGCGGTCACCACCCCGGTCGTCGGACCGGTTGCCGCGGTACCCACCGCGGTCGTTCGAGTCGCTGCCACGGGAGCCGCCACGGTCACCGGAGTCGTTGCTGCGGTAGCTGGGACGGTCGCCGGACCGGAAGCCACCGCGGTCGCTGGAACCTTCCTTGCGGAAGCCCGGACGGTCGCTCGACGAGCGGTCGGAGCGGTAGCCGCCGCGGTCGCCGGAGTCGTTGCCGCGGTAGCCGCTGCGCTCGCCGTCCTTGCGGAAGCCGGGACGGTCGTCGGAACGGTTGCCCCGGTAGCCACCGCGGTCACCGGAGTCGCTGCTGCGGTGGCCAGGCCGGTCACCCGTGCGGGAGCCGCGGTCGCTCGAAGAGCGGTCGTCACGGCGGTAGCCGCCACGGTCGCTGGAGTCGCTGCCGCGGTAACCGGGACGGTCACCCGAGCGCGAACCACCGCGGTCGCTGGAGCTCTCGCCGCGGTAGCCGGGACGGTCGCCGTCCTTGCGGTAGCTGCTGCGGTCGGAAGAGCGGTCGTTGGAGCGGTAGCCGCCGCGGTCGGAAGAGCCGCCGGCGCGGTTGTCTCGACGGTCGCCGCTCTGATTGCGGTCGCCGGAGCCCTCACCACGCTGGTAGCCACCGCGGTCGTCGCGGTTGTTGCTGCTGAACTTGCGGTCGCCTGCTCCTGCTGAGCGGCCACCATCGGCGGAACGGCGCGGTCGGTCTCCCTGGCCACGCTGACGGTCGCCGGGACGATCCCCGAACCTTGACACCAAATCCTCCTACTTATAGACACGCTGAAAGGGGCTTGTGAGCGAGCACTGTTGTTGTGCCCCGCATCACAAGCCCCTTTCAGGGAAGTAAGTTCGGCGGCGACCTACTCTCCCACACCGTAACCAGTGCAGTACCATCGGCGCAGAAGGGCTTAACTACCGGGTTCGGAATGGGACCGGGTGTTTCCCCAACGCTATAACCACCGAAACACTATGAAATTACAACCAACAACCCCGCAAGGGATTGCGATCGGTTCTGGTTGTTCTTCCAGAACCGCACAGTGGATGCGTAGCGTCTTTGTAACAAGTCCTCGGCCTATTAGTACCAGTCAGCTCCAACCGTTACCGGTCTTCCACCTCTGGCCTATCAACCCAGTGGTCTAGCTGGGGGCCTTAACCCACGAAGGGTGGGATACCTCATCTTGGAACGAGCTTCCCGCTTAGATGCCTTCAGCGGTTATCCCTTCCGAACGTAGCCAACCAGCAATGCTCTTGGCAGAACAACTGGCACACCAGCGGTCCGTCCGTCCCGGTCCTCTCGTACTAGGGACAGCCTTCCTCAAGTATCCTACGCGCGCGGCGGATAGGGACCGAACTGTCTCACGACGTTCTAAACCCAGCTCGCGTACCGCTTTAATGGGCGAACAGCCCAACCCTTGGGACCTACTCCAGCCCCAGGATGCGACGAGCCGACATCGAGGTGCCAAACCATGCCGTCGATATGGACTCTTGGGCAAGATCAGCCTGTTATCCCCGGGGTACCTTTTATCCGTTGAGCGACCACGCTTCCACAAGCCATGGCCGGATCACTAGTTCCGACTTTCGTCCCTGCTCGACCCGTCAGTCTCACAGTCAAGCTCCCTTGTGCACTTGCACTCGACACCTGATTGCCAACCAGGCTGAGGGAACCTTTGAGCGCCTCCGTTACTCTTTGGGAGGCAACCGCCCCAGTTAAACTACCCACCAGGCACTGTCCCTGATCCGGATCACGGACCGAGGTTAGACATCCAATACGACCAGAGTGGTATTTCAACGATGACTCCACAACCACTGGCGTGGCCGCTTCACAGTCTCCCACCTATCCTACACAAGCCGAATCGAACACCAATACCAAGCTATAGTAAAGGTCCCGGGGTCTTTCCGTCCTGCCGCGCGTAACGAGCATCTTTACTCGTAATGCAATTTCGCCGGGCCTGCGGTTGAGACAGTCGAGAAGTCGTTACGCCATTCGTGCAGGTCGGAACTTACCCGACAAGGAATTTCGCTACCTTAGGATGGTTATAGTTACCACCGCCGTTTACTGGCGCTTAAGTTCTCAGCTTCGCCCTTGCGGACTAACCGGTCCCCTTAACGTTCCAGCACCGGGCAGGCGTCAGTCCATATACATCGTCTTGCGACTTCGCATGGACCTGTGTTTTTAGTAAACAGTCGCTTCTCGCTGGTCTCTGCGGCCGTCTCGCCCTAGCCTGCAAGAGGCTTCAAGCGCTACGGCCCCCCTTCTCCCGAAGTTACGGGGGCATTTTGCCGAGTTCCTTAACCACAGTTCGCCCGATCGCCTCGGTATTCTCTACCTGACCACCTGTGTCGGTTTGGGGTACGGGCCGCGTGAAAGCTCGCTAGAGGCTTTTCTCGGCAGCATGGGATCACTCTACTTCGCCTCAATCGGCTACGCATCACGTCTCAGCCTGAGTGAACTGCGGATTTGCCTACAGTTCGGCCTACACGCTTGCACCAGTACTACCACTCACTGGCGGAGCTACCCTCCTGCGTCACCCCATCGCTTGACTACTACAAGTTCAGGTCCCGCGCTCCACTTACCCCTAGATCCCGAAGGATCGTCGGAGGGCTTCGGGCGGTTAGTATCACAAGGTTCATCATGGGCGCGTTCACACGGGTACGGGAATATCAACCCGTTGTCCATCGACTACGCCTGTCGGCCTCGCCTTAGGTCCCGACTTACCCTGGGCGGATTAGCCTGGCCCAGGAACCCTTGGTCATCCGGCGGACGAGTTTCTCACTCGTCTTTCGCTACTCATGCCTGCATTCTCACTCGCATAGCGTCCACGGCTGGATTCCTCCGCCGCTTCAACCGCTACACGACGCTCCCCTACCCATCCCAGCACAAGGCTGAAATGACACAGCTTCGGCGGTGTGCTTAAGCCCCGCTACATTGTCGGCGCAGGACCACTTGACCAGTGAGCTATTACGCACTCTTTAAAGGGTGGCTGCTTCTAAGCCAACCTCCTGGCTGTCTGTGCGACCCCACATCCTTTCCCACTTAGCACACACTTAGGGGCCTTAGCTGGCGTTCTGGGCTGTTTCCCTCTCGACTACGAAGCTTATCCCCCGCAGTCTCACTGCCGCACTCTCACACCACGGTATTCGGAGTTTGGTTGATTTCGGTAAGCTTGTGGGCCCCCTAGACCATCCAGTGCTCTACCCCCGCGGTGAAACATACGACGCTGCACCTAAATGCATTTCGGGGAGAACCAGCTATCACGGTGTTTGATTGGCCTTTCACCCCTAACCACAGCTCATCCCCCAGGTTTTCAACCCTGGTGGGTTCGGGCCTCCACGCGGTCTTACCCGCGCTTCACCCTGGCCATGGCTAGATCACACCGCTTCGGGTCTAGACCACGCGACTATGACGCCCTATTCAGACTCGCTTTCGCTACGGCTACCCCACACGGGTTAACCTCGCCACGTAGCACTAACTCGCAGGCTCATTCTTCAAAAGGCACGCCGTCACCCCTAAAGGCTCCGACGGATTGTAGGCACACGGTTTCAGGTACTATTTCACTCCCCTCCCGGGGTACTTTTCATCTTTCCCTCACGGTACTAGTCCGCTATCGGTCACCAGGGAGTATTTAGGCTTAGCGGGTGGTCCCGCCAGATTCACAGCGAATTTCACGAGTACGCTGCTACTTGGGAACACTCTAAACAGACGCTACGTTTTCGAGTACGAGGGTTTCACTCTCTACGCCCGTGCTTTCCAGACACGTTCCTCTAACGATGCGTTTTCTGACTGTTTGCCAGTTCGGCAGAACTGACCAAGAGGTCCCACGACCCCGCGAATGCAACCCCTGCCGGGTATCACACAGACGCGGTTTAGCCTCATCCGCTTTCGCTCGCCACTACTCACGGAATCACGGTTGTTTTCTCTTCCTGCGGGTACTGAGATGTTTCACTTCCCCGCGTTCCCTCCACATACCCTATGTGTTCAGGTATGGGTGACCCCACATGACTGGGGCCGGGTTTCCCCATTCGGAAATTCTAGGATCTCAGCTCGGTTGACAGCTCCCCTAGACTTTTCGCAGTCTCCTACGTCCTTCATCGGCTCCTGGTGCCAAGACATCCACCGTATGCCCTTACTAACTTGCTACAAAGATGCTCGCATCCACTGTGCAGTTCTCAAAGAACAATCAGAAACCCCTGCGCCACTGCGTGATGCCTACCAACCTCGACGGCCGGCGGTTCATCCGCGGCAAGAGCCCGATCACCGAAAGACACACAAAGCGTGTTCTCTCAGGACCCAACAGCGTACCGATCTGTTCACTCAGCCCTCACTGGACCTTTCCACGCGGCGAACCGCAGTACTCACTCCAGCGACAACTGTGTGTCGAGCCAGCCAGCATCCACTAATGAGCCCTACCTCGCTGAGCGAGTGCAGGTTCTGACTACCGCTCGGAACGTTTGCCCGAGATCGGTAGTAGATGCTCCTTAGAAAGGAGGTGATCCAGCCGCACCTTCCGGTACGGCTACCTTGTTACGACTTCGTCCCAATCGCCAGTCCCACCTTCGACCGCTCCCCCCATTGCTGGTTGGGCCACGGGCTTCGGGTGTTACCGACTTTCGTGACGTGACGGGCGGTGTGTACAAGGCCCGGGAACGTATTCACCGCAGCGTTGCTGATCTGCGATTACTAGCGACTCCGACTTCACGGGGTCGAGTTGCAGACCCCGATCCGAACTGAGACCGGCTTTATGGGATTCGCTCCACCTCACGGCTTAGCAGCCCTTTGTACCGGCCATTGTAGCATGTGTGAAGCCCTGGACATAAGGGGCATGATGACTTGACGTCATCCCCACCTTCCTCCGAGTTGACCCCGGCAGTCTCCCATGAGTCCCCACCATTACGTGCTGGCAACATGGAACGAGGGTTGCGCTCGTTGCGGGACTTAACCCAACATCTCACGACACGAGCTGACGACAGCCATGCACCACCTGTGAACCAGCCACAAGGGAGCCCTCATCTCTGAGGATTTCTAGTCCATGTCAAGCCCAGGTAAGGTTCTTCGCGTTGCATCGAATTAATCCACATGCTCCGCCGCTTGTGCGGGCCCCCGTCAATTCCTTTGAGTTTTAGCCTTGCGGCCGTACTCCCCAGGCGGGGTGCTTAATGCGTTAGCTGCGGCACGGAGGACGTGGAAGTCCCCCACACCTAGCACCCACCGTTTACGGCGTGGACTACCAGGGTATCTAATCCTGTTCGCTCCCCACGCTTTCGCTCCTCAGCGTCAGTATCGGCCCAGAGACCCGCCTTCGCCACCGGTGTTCCTCCTGATATCTGCGCATTTCACCGCTACACCAGGAATTCCAGTCTCCCCTGCCGAACTCAAGTCTGCCCGTATCGACCGCAGGCTCGGGGTTAAGCCCCAAGTTTTCACGGCCGACGCGACAAACCGCCTACGAGCTCTTTACGCCCAATAATTCCGGACAACGCTCGCACCCTACGTATTACCGCGGCTGCTGGCACGTAGTTAGCCGGTGCTTCTTCTGCAGGTACCGTCACTTGCGCTTCGTCCCTGCTGAAAGAGGTTTACAACCCGAAGGCCGTCATCCCTCACGCGGCGTCGCTGCATCAGGCTTTCGCCCATTGTGCAATATTCCCCACTGCTGCCTCCCGTAGGAGTCTGGGCCGTGTCTCAGTCCCAGTGTGGCCGGTCACCCTCTCAGGCCGGCTACCCGTCGTCGCCTTGGTAGGCCATTACCCCACCAACAAGCTGATAGGCCGCGGGTCCATCCCATACCGCCGGAACTTTCCACTCCCGAAGATGCCTTCAAGAGTCGTATCCGGTATTAGACCTCGTTTCCAAGGCTTATCCCAGAGTACAGGGCAGGTTACCCACGTGTTACTCACCCGTTCGCCGCTCGTGTACCCCGAAGGGCCTTACCGCTCGACTTGCATGTGTTAAGCACGCCGCCAGCGTTCGTCCTGAGCCAGGATCAAACTCTCCAATAAGGATTGTGTTTGATCGCTCCAGACGGAATATGTCTGGCATCAATCTGTTCTACTCAAAGGAACTACCTCGACGAGGAGGTAATTCATATATTACTGGTTGTGTTATCGGCACGCTGTTGAGTTCTCAAAGAACACGCGCTCATCATCACGGTCCGCCGCACGGCGACTCGATCCGAGGCTGTGTCGTACATAAGCTTGTGTTTTGAAACTTCCGACGCCCTTGGCCTCTGAGCTCAGACGAGCTACCGGCTGGGTCTTCATCGTTTCGCGGTCACCCACTCTACCACAGTCCGTGGAAGCTTGGTTCGTGACCCTCGTCGCGTCCGGCCCGGTGTTCCCGGCCCGTTCCTCGCTGACATGGAGAAAGTTACACGCACGCCAACGCGGGGTCAAATCGGGGGCAACCTCGTCACCCACGGTCAAGAAACCGCAGGTCAACAGCCCCGTACAGGACCCACGACCAAGCTATCGCAGCGCGGATCGACGCACACTGTGACCGCGATCACAGACAGAAACGTCGAAGGCCGCCGGTCCCAGGCGGGACCGGCGGCCTTCAACGAACGAACCCTGCAGGTCAGAGCTCCACACGCACACCGGCGTTGTTGCGCTTCCCCCGGCGGAGGACCAGCCACTTGCCGTGCAGCAGGTCCGACGACGACGGCTTCCACTCCTCGTCGGTCACCTTCGCGTTGTTCACGTAGGCACCGCCCTCGTTCACCGTCCGCCGCGCGGCACCCCGGCTGTCCGCCAGTCCGCCGGCGATCAGCAGGTCGACGATCGTGGGCTCGTCCGCCAGCCGGACCTCACCGGCCGGGGCCTCCGCCAGCGCCGCCTCCAGCACCGGGGCGTCGAGCTCACGCAGCTCACCGCGGCCGAACAACGCCGACGACGCCAGGATCACCTGCTGCGTCGCGCGCTCCCCGTGCACCAGGTCGGTGAACTCCTGCGCGAGCCGCTTCTGCGCGGACCGCAGGTGCGGCTTCTCCGCCGTCTCCTTCTCCAGCGCGTCCAGCTCCTCGCGGGTGAGGAACGTGAACAGCCGCAGGTAGCGGAGCACGTCGGCGTCACCGACGTTCACGAAGTACTGGTACCAGGCGTACGGCGAGGTCATCTCCGGGTCGAGCCACACGTTGCCGCCACCGGTGGACTTGCCGAACTTGCGGCCTTCGGCGTCGGTGACCAGCGGTGCGGTCAGCGCGTGCACGTGCTTGCCCTCGACCCGGCGGATCAGGTCCACGCCGCCGACGATGTTGCCCCACTGGTCGGAGCCGCCGATCTGCAGCGACGTGCCGTACTTCCGGTTGAGCTCGAGGTAGTCGTTCGACTGCAGCAGCAGGTAGCTGAACTCGGTGTACGACATGCCGTCCGACTCGAGCCGGCGCTTCACGGTCTCCCGCGACAGCATGACGTTGATCGAGAAGTGCTTGCCGACGTCGCGCAGGAACTCCAGCGCGGTGACCTGGCCGGTCCAGTTGAGGTTGTTCTCCACGACCGCGCCCGTGGCGGAGGAGCCGAACTCGACGAACCGCTCCAGCTGGCCGCGGATCCGGTCGGCCCACTCGGCGACGGTGTCCAGCGAGTTCAGCGTGCGCTCACCGGTGTCGCGCGGGTCGCCGATCATGCCGGTGGCACCGCCCGCCAGGACGATGGGCCGGTTGCCGGCGCGCTGGAACCGCGACAGCATCAGCAGCGGCACGAGGTTGCCCGCGTGCAGCGACGGCGCCGTCGGGTCGAAACCGCAATAGAGGGTGAGCGGGCCGGCGTCCAGGTCCTTCCGGAGTGCGTCGAGGTCGGTGGACGTCGCGATCAGGCCGCGCCAGGACAGTTCGTCAAGGATGTGCTCGCTCACGTGCGTCATTGTCGCGTACCTGGTCCACCGTGTTTCGACCCGGTGCGCGGACGGGTACGCCAGCGCCATGACGGACCCACGTGATGCGGAGTTACGGCGGCCCACCGAGCGGATGCCGCGCGTGAACGAGCCGGTCGTCGAGGAAGTGGTCGAGCGACGCGACGACACGTACCGCAAGGTGCGCACCGTGCACAGCGTCTGCGCGGTCATCGACATCGTGTGCTGGGCGTTCGCCATCGTGCTGCTGGTGCACATCTTCCTGGTGATCGCCGACGCCAACGCCACCAACGGGTTCTTCCAGTTCGTCGCGGGCTGGGCGGACGGGATCACCCTGGGCCTGGAGGGCCTGTTCACGCCGGACAGCCCCAAGGTGGCGGTGCTGTTCAACGAGGGCCTGGCCGCGGTGCTGTGGCTGCTCATCGGCACGCTGCTGACGAGCCTGATCACCCGGCTGGCGCTGCCGGTCGACCACCGTCGCGCCTGGTACCGCAGGACGACCGTGCGGCCGTAACGGCGAGAATGACGGGGTGACCGAGTACGACTTCGACGTCGCCCCGTCGTTCGCCGAACAGGACCGCGCCCTGGTCCTGCCGGTCGTGCAGCGTCTCAAAGAGCTCGGCGTCAGCGTCTACTACGACGAGGACCGGCTCGTCGAGACGTGGGGCTTGGACCTCGTCGAGCACCTCTCGGACACCTATGGCGAACGCGTGCGGTTCGTCCTCTTGTTCGCCTCACACAATTACGTCGAACACAAGTGGGCCCGTCTCCAGCGCCGTGCCGCCCAGGCGCGTGCGCTGGAGCAACAGGTCGAGTACGTGCTGCCGGTCAAGATCGACGACACCGCCGTACCGGGGCTCTCGGAGACCATCGGCTACCTGGACCTGCGGCGGCACGACACCGAGACCATCGCGCGGGCCGTGGTGCAGAAGCTCGCCCAGCACCGTTCCGAGTTCACCCCGCAGACGCCGATCACCGCTCAGGCCGTGCAGGCGCTCACCGCCGAACGACCGAAGGGCTGGGAGTACCTGCTCTACGTCGGCGTCGTATGGCAGGGCATGCGCACGTTGGACAGCAAGTACTGGGAACACTTTCTCCGCTACGCGCCACGCAACGGCCACGTCGAACACGGCACCGGCCTGGACGCCGTCCGCGACCGCAACGTGCTCCTCGGCGAGATCATCGCGGTCGCCGTCGACACGATCTTCACGCCACACGCCCAGGAAGCGGCGTTCGGCGCCGGCAACGCGGACCGGATCATCCACCTGGGACGGCTGTTCGTGCAGACGTACGACGAGATCCTCGAGTGGGCGCGCACGATCTACGCCACCAGTTACGCCGATGCGCACGCACGGGTCGCCGCACGCATCCAGGCGCGTTTCGCCGACCAGCAGCTGGAGGCCATGCACAAGGTCGCGCAGGACCTCCGCGAGGTCGCGGACACGCTGGTCGAGCGGCTCACCGCGGGCGAGCAGATCAACGTCAACGTGCCGCTGGTGTTCGAGGTCGACCCGGACCTGGAGGCGGAGTTCGTGATCGCGGTCGGCAAGCTGTCAGGCTGACGCGCGTCCTCTGATCACCTCGCGGGGCAGCCCGGCACCACGTTCACCCGCCCACGCCAGCGCGAGGGCCAGCGAGGACTCGCCGACGAGCCCGGCCGCGGCGGGGGTCTGCGAGCACCGCCGCCACTGCTCGGCGTTCAGCACGAGGTAGTCGACCCGCGGCAACGACTCGACGTCCACGTCCGCCCGGGACACGTCGAGCACGCGCAGGTTCGGCAACGAGGGCAGTTCCACGTGCGCACCGTTCACCACGAGCGCCTTCAACGTCTCGCACACCGGCAGCTCGATCTCGTAGCCGCTCACCTCAAGGCGTTCCAGCGGCAGGTGCGACAGGGCGGCGAGACGCACCGAACCACCGCGCACGACGCGGAGCTCGCGCAACGACGTCAGGTGACCGAGGAGGCCGAAGTCGAGGTCGCCCGGCTCGCGGACGGTGATCTGCTGCAAGGTGGGCGGCAGCGCCGCCGGCGTGCGGTCGGCGGCGTCGAAGTGGTCTTCCAGCCCTTCCGAGCCGGGGTACTCGTCGGGCAGAACCAGTTCCGGCAGCGAGTCGGCGAGGTAGGTCAGCGGGCCCTCTCCGGCCAGCTGGATCACCTGACCCACCCGGCCGCCGGGACCGGGCGCGAGGTCGACGCACACCGCGTCGCCCCAGTCGTTGGCCCCGACCGGCACCCACAGCGGGTGGAACTGCACCGGCCGCACCGCGTCGGGCGGGCCGGCGTAGAGCATGGGCTGCTCCCAGCGCCGCGGGTCTTCTGCCAGCTCGGCGAGGTGCCACCGCCAGTTGAAGAGGATCTCGTCCGGCCGGTCGAGGAGGACCTCGTCGACCGTCGTGGTGCGCGCGTACAGCTCGTGCACCTCCGTGGGCAGCGAGGCGCCGATAGCGGCCTCCACCTCGGCCAACGTGGAGATCTCCGGCTTGGTGGGGCGCAGAGGGGGTTTGCGCATGAAGGTGTAGGTAGGTGGCAGGGACGAGGCGACCTGGACGACGCCCTCGGTGACGACGGCTTCGAACGTCCCGTCCCGCTCGACGCGCAGCTCCAGAACGACCGGCCGGTCCAGACCGAGCCGCCACAGCCTCTCCATGGACGCTGACGACACGACGTCCTGGTCGGACGGCCCCGCCGTGAGCCGGAAGGTGCCACCGCCGCCGCTGCAGGACGCCCGCAGCGTCAGGAAGTCGAAGCCGGGAGCCACGCCGGTGATGAGCTCGTGTGCGAGAGCAGCCAGGTCCGCGCGCAAGTGGTCTCCCCGGTTCGTCAGGGCGTCACTTTAGGACGCCGCTTCCCACCGCGTTTGTAGGTGGACACCGCCGGGGAGTCGATCCAGAACCGCCACGGCACGTCCATCGCCACGGCGACACCCACGCGCGGTCCGGAGTGCACAGTCGTGACCGGATCGCCCGCGTACAACCGCACCGGCGAGTCAGCAGACGTCAGGTCCAAGCCGTTGGAACCGCGGTCCAGCCCGAGGACCTTGCACAGCCGTGCGGGTCCCTTGGCCAGTTCCGCCGCCGAACGCGATGCCGGGCGTCGAGAGAACGCGATGTCCTCACCCTCGACGACCTCGCCCGCGCGCAAGAGCACCGCACCGGGCACACCGTCGGTCAACGACACCACGTTCGCGCAGAAGTGCATGCCGTAAACGAAGTACACGTACAGATGGCCGGCCGGGCCGAACATCACCTCGTTGCGAGGCGTCTTGCCGCGGTAGCAGTGGGACGCGGGATCGTCGCCGCCGCGGTACGCCTCCACCTCGACGATGCGCACGCGCACATCGCCGGCTTCCAGGAAAGAGCCCAGGAGGAGCCGGGACGCGTCGACCGGGTCGACCGCCAGCTCCTCCTGGGTCAGCAACCTAGAACTCACGGGCCGCCGATGCCTTGGCCACCAACGCGTCCAGCTGCTCGCGCACGCGTGGAGGTGCCGTGCCGCCGTGCGCGTTGCGGGACGCGATCGAGCCCTCGACCGTGAGCACCGAACGGACAGAAGGCGTCAACGCGGGCGAGATAGCGGCGAACTCGTCGTCGGACAGGTCCTCCAGGCCCACGCCACGGGACTCCGCCGCACGCACACACGCACCCGCGGCCTCGTGCGCCACCCGGAACGGGACGCCCTCGCGCACCAGCCACTCCGCGATGTCCGTGGCCAGGGTGAACCCGGCCGGCGCGAGCGAGGCCATCCGGTCGACGTCGAACTTCAGCGTCGCCACCATGCCCGCGAACGCCGGCAGCAGCAGCTCCAGCTGCTCGACCGAGTCGAACAGCGGTTCCTTGTCCTCCTGCAGGTCGCGGTTGTACGCCAGCGGTTGCGCCTTGAGCGTCGCCAGCAGGCCCGCGAGGTTGCCGATCAGCCGGCCCGACTTGCCGCGCGCCAGCTCGGCCACGTCCGGGTTCTTCTTCTGCGGCATGATCGACGAGCCCGTCGACCAGGCGTCGTCCAGCACGGCGAAGCGGAACTCGGCCGTGGTCCAGATGATGACCTCTTCGGCGACCCGCGACAGGTTCACGCTCACCATGGCCAGCACGAACGCGATCTCAGCGGCGAAGTCGCGGGAGGCGGTGCCGTCGATCGAGTTCTCGACCGGCGCGTAGAAGCCCAGGTCGGCGGCCACCTTCGCGGGGTCGAGGCCCAGCGACGACCCGGCCAGCGCGCCGGAGCCGTACGGCGAGAACGCGGCGCGCTTGTCCCAGTCGTGCAGGCGGTCGACGTCACGCAGCAACGCGTGCGCGTGGGCCAGGAGGTGGTGCGACAACAGCACGGGCTGCGCGGACTGCAGGTGCGTGCGGCCCGGCATGACGGCACCGAAGTGCGTCTCCGCCTGCCCCGCCAGCGCGTCCACCACGTCCAGCACGCCCGCGGCGACCCGGCGGGCGGCGTCACGCAGCCACATCCGGAACAGCGTGGCCACCTGGTCGTTGCGGGACCGGCCGGCGCGCAGCTTGCCGCCCAGCTCGGCGCCCGCGCGGTCGATCAGCCCGCGCTCCAGCGCCGTGTGGACGTCCTCGTCCTCCAGCACCGGCGTGAACGCGCCCGACTCGACGTCGGCCAGCAGCTCGTCCAGCGCCTTGTGCATCCCGGCGAGCTCGTCGTCGGTGAGCAGGCCCGCCGCGTGCAGCACACGGGCGTGCGCGCGTGAGCCGGCGATGTCGTACGGCGCGAGCCGCCAGTCGAAGTGCGTCGACAGCGACAGGCGGGCCATCGCCTCGGCCGGTCCCGACTCGAACCGGCCACCCCACAAAGAACTCATCACTGCAACTTTCAGTTGGCCAACGCGTCAGCTGGCGAAGTCGTAGAGGGATTCTTCCGAACGGGCGACGATGCCCACCACGCGCCCCTCGGACAGCGTGATGTCGACCTCGCCGGAACCACCGCGGATCGCCGTCCGCGCCACCCGCAGCGCGACCGAGCCCAGGCTGGACCGCACCACGCCGGCGCGGAAGTTCAGCTCCCGCACCGCCTCCGGCACGGTCAGCGTCTCGCCGTCCACCGCGACCGGCACGCCGTCGTCGAACGTCACGACGGCGTGCACGGCATCATTCATCGCCGGTCACCGAGGCCAGCGCGGTGAGCCTCTCGGCCAGCTCCGCGCCGGTCATCGGCTCGCGGGCCACCACCAGGATCGTGTCGTCACCGGCGATCGTGCCGACGACCTCGTGCAACGCCGCCCGGTCGAGCGAGCTGGCGAGGAACTGCGCCGCACCGGGCGGGGTGCGCAGCACCGCGAGGTTGCCCGACGAGTCCGCCGACACCAGCCACTCGCTGAGCAGCCGCACCAGCCGCGTGGTCCCGCCCTGCACGCCCCGCACCGGGCTGCCGTCCTCCGGGATCACGTACACCGGCGCGCCGCCGTCGGGTCCGCGCAGCTTGACCGCGCCGAGCTCGTCCAGGTCGCGCGAGAGCGTGGCCTGGGTGACCTCGATGCCGTCGGCCGCGAGCAGCTTCGCGAGCTCGGACTGGCTGCGGACGGCCTGGTTGCTGACGATCTCGACGATGCGGCCCTGCCGGGCGGTGCGGGTCATGACGACTGCTCCAGCAACCACACGAGCAGCGCCTTCTGGGCGTGCAGCCGGTTCTCCGCCTCCTGCCACACCAGCGACTGCGGGCCGTCGAGCACCTCGTCGGTGATCTCCCAGCCGCGGTGGGCCGGCAGGCAGTGCAGCACGGTCGAGTCCACCTTGCCGGTGGCGGCCAGCAGGTCGGCGTTCACCTGGTACGGCCGGAAGGGGCCGACCCGGTCCTTGCCGTCGTTCTCCTGGCCCATCGACGTCCACGTGTCGGTGACCAGCACGTCGGAGCCGTCGACCGACTCGCGCGGATCGCTGATCAACGCCACCGAGCCGCCGGTCTCGGCCGCCCGCTTCTTGGCGTCCTCCAGGAACTGCGGGTTCGGCACGAACCCGGCCGGTGCGCCGATGCGGACGTGCATCCCGGCCGTGGCACCGCCCAGCAGCAGCGAGTGCGCCATGTTGTTGGCGCCATCACCGAGGTAGGTCAGCGTGAGACCGGCCAGCCTGCCGTACCGGCGCCGGATCGTCTGCAGGTCGGCGAGCACCTGGCACGGGTGGAACTCGTCGGTCAGCGCGTTGACCACGGGGATCCGCGAGACGCTGGCCATCGCCTCCATGCGGGCCTGGGCGAACGTCCGCCACACCACGGCGTCGACGTACCCGGACAGGATCCGCGAGGTGTCCTCGATGGTCTCCTCGCGCCCGAGCTGCATCGACCGGCCGTCGATGATCACCGGGTTGCCGCCCAGCTGCGCGATGCCGACCTCGAACGACAGCCGGGTGCGGGTCGAGTTCTTCTCGAAGATCACCGCGACGGACTTCGGGCCCGCCAGCGGCTTCGCGGTGAACCGGTCCGCCTTGTAGGCGTCGGCGAGGTCGAGGACGGCCGCCTGCTCCTCGGTGGTCAGGTCGTCGTCGCGCAGGAAGTGCCTCGGGCTCACGGCGTCTCCTCGAAGAACGTGGGGAGCGCGGCGACGAAGGCCTGCGCGTCGGAGGTCTCCAGCACGAGCGGCGGGGCGAGCCGCAGCACGTCCGGCTGGATCGGGTTGATCAGGTAACCGGCCTTCTGCGCGGCCGCCGCGGCCTTCGCCGAGACCGCCTCGCGCAGCGTGATGCCGAGCAGCAGGCCGGCTCCCCGCACTCCGGAGATGGCGGGGTGGTGCAGTGCCTCCACGCCCGCGGCGATCTCCTTGCCCACGGACGAGGCGTGCTCCAGCAGGCCTTCCGCGGCGATCGTGTCCAGCACCGCGAGCCCGGCGGCGCAGCAGACGGGGTTGCCGCCGTAGGTCGTGCCGTGGTGGCCGGGCTTGAACAGCTCCGCGGCCGCGCCGAACCCGATCGTGGCGCCGAGCGGCAGCCCGCCGCCGATGCCCTTGGCCAGCGTGATGACGTCCGGCACGATCCCGGCCTGCTGGAACGCGAACCACGTGCCGAGACGGCCGACGCCGGTCTGCACCTCGTCGAGGATGAACAGCGCGCCGTGCGCGGCGGTGATCCGGCGGGCCTCCTGCAGGTAGCCCGCAGGAGGGACGACGACACCCTGCTCGCCCTGGATCGGCTCGACGATGAACGCCGCGGTCTCGTCGTCGATCGCGGCTTCGAGTGCGGCCACGTCACCGAACGGGATGTGCGAGACGCCGGGGACCAGGGGCTCGAACGGCGTGCGCTTCGGTTCCTGGCCGGTGAGCGTCAGCGCGCCCATCGTGCGGCCGTGGAAGCCGCCGACCGTGGAGACGATCTTCGTGCGGCCGGTGAGCCGCGCCATCTTCAGGGCGGCCTCGTTGGCCTCGGCGCCGGAGTTGCAGAAGAAGACCTTGCCCGGTTCGCCGGCGATGTCCAGCAGGCGTTCGGCGAGCTTCAGCGCGGGCTCGTTGACGTACAGGTTGCCGGTGTGGCCGAGCTTCGCGATCTGCGTGGACACCGCCTCGACGATCGCCGGGTGGGCGTGGCCGAGCGCGTTGACGGCGAGGCCGGTCAGCAGGTCGACGTACCGGTTGCCGTCCGCGTCCCACACATGTGCGCCTTCACCTCGCTCCAGCTGCAACGAAGGTGTGCCGTAGTTGTCCATCATGGACTGTTGCCAACGCGTGGTCACTTGTCCCCCAACACCATGGTTCCGACACCTTCGGAGGTGAAGACTTCGAGCAGAACGCTGTGCGCGAGCCTGCCGTCGATCACGTGCGCCTGCGGGACACCGCCGCGCACCGCGCGCAGGCAGGCCTCCATCTTCGGCACCATGCCGCTCTCCAGGTCCGGCAGGATCTTCTCCAGCTCGGAGGCGCGGATCTGGTTCAGCAGCGACGAGCGGTCCGGCCAGTTCGCGTAGAGGCCTTCGACGTCCGTGAGCACAACGAGCTTCTCGGCACCGAGAGCGACCGCGAGAGCGCCGGCCGCCGTGTCCGCGTTGACGTTGTGCGGCACGCCGTGGATGTCCGGCGCCACCGACGACACGACCGGGATGCGGCCCGCGCGCACGATGTCGAGCACGGCGTCCGGGTTGACCTCGGTGATGTCGCCGACGAGACCGATGTCGACCTCTTCGCCGTCCACGAAGGCACCGCGGCGGGTGGCGGTGAAAAGGTGCGCGTCCTCGCCGGAGATGCCGACCGCGTACGGGCCGTGCTGGTTGATCAGGCCGACGAGCTCACGCCCGACCTGGCCGACGAGCACCATCCGCACGACGTCCATGGCCTCCGGCGTGGTCACGCGCAGACCGCCGCGGAACTCGCTGTGGATGCCGAGCCGGTCCAGCATCGACTTGATCTGCGGGCCGCCGCCGTGCACCACGACCGGGCGCAGGCCGCACAGCCGCAGGAACACCATGTCCTCGGCGAACGCCTTCTTCAGCTCGTCGTCGACCATGGCGTTGCCGCCGTACTTCACGACCACGAGTGCGCCGCGGAAGCGTTCCAGCCACGGCAGTGCCTCGACCAGAACTGCCGCTTTTTCTTGTGCGTTCACGATGAGTACGCGCTGTTCTCTTCGACGTAGTCGTGGGACAGGTCGGTGGTGAGGATCGTGGCTTCGGCCTCGCCGACGTTGAGGTCGATGACGATCTCGACGTCCCGGCCGGACAGGTCTGCCTCGCTGCGGTCGCGGTCACGGGTTCCGTTGCGGTACAACGACACGCCGTTGATGATGATCTGCAGGACGTCCGGGTCGATCTCGGCGTCCGCGCGGCCGAGCGCCATCGCGATGCGGCCCCAGTTCGGGTCGCTGCCGAACAGCGCGGTCTTCACCAGGTTGTCCTCGGCGACCGTCCGTCCGATGAGGACCGCCTCGGCCTCGGTGGCGGCCTGCTTGACGGTGATGCTGATCTCCTTCGTGACGCCCTCGGCGTCGCCTTGCAGCTGCTTGACCAGGTCGCCCGCGACCTCGGTCAGCAGAGCCACGAAGTCGTCGGACGACGGCTCGACGCCCGAAGCGCCGGAAGCAAGAACCAGCACGGTGTCGTTGGTGGACGTGCCGCCGTCGACGTCGAGGCGGTCGAACGTGCGCGAGGTGGCCTGGCGCAACGCCTTGTCGAGCTGGTCACCGGAGATCTTGGCGTCGGTCGTGATGACCGACAGCATCGTGGCCATGTTCGGGGCGAGCATGCCCGCGCCCTTCACGAACCCGCCGACGGACCAGCCCTGCTCGGAGGCCTTCCACGACTGCTTGGGGCGGCTGTCCGTGGTCATCACACCGGTGGCGGCGTTCAGCCCCGCCTCGACGGTGGAGTCGAGCTCCTTCGCGACGTTCTCGACGCCGGCGAGGACCTTGTCCATCGGCAGCCGCTCGCCGATCAGGCCGGTGGAGCACACGGCGACGTCGACCGCGCCCGTGCCGAGCACCTCGGCCACCTTCTCGGCGGTGGCGTGGGTGTCCTGGAAGCCCTCGGGACCGGTGCACGCGTTGGCGCCACCGGAGTTGAGCACGACCGCGGTGAGGCGGCGCGACTGGATCACCTGCTGCGACCACAACACCGGGGCGGCCTTCACCTTGTTCGTGGTGAAGACACCCGCGGCGGCGTCCTGCGGCCCGTCGTTCACGACGAGGGTGAGGTCGAGAGCTCCGGACTCCTTGATCCCGGCGGCGATGCCGGCGGCGCGGAAGCCCTGGGGCCCGGTGACGCCCTTGCTGCGGTTCACGGTGCGACTCCAACGGTCGAGAGGCCGGTCGTCTCCGGCAGGCCGAGAGCGAGGTTCATGCACTGGACGGCGGCACCGGCGGTGCCCTTGGCCAGGTTGTCGACGGCCGCCACGACCACCAGGCGGTTCAGGTCGGCGTCGACGATGACCTGCAGCTGGACGGCGTTGGAACCGAGGACGGCGTTCGTCGTCGGCCACATGCCCTCCGGCAGGAGGTGGACGAACGGCTCGTCGGCGTAGGCCTTCTCGTAAGCCGCACGGACGTCACGGACGTCACCGCCGCCGCGCAGCGTGGCGGTGCACGTGGCGAGGATGCCGCGCGACATCGGCGCCAGCACGGGCGTGAAGCTGACCTTGACCGGACGGCCGGCGGCACCGCTCAGGTTCTGGCTGATCTCGGGCGTGTGCCGGTGCGCGCCGCCGACGCCGTACGCGCTCGCGGACCCCATCACCTCGGAGCCGAGCAGGTTCGTCTTCAGCGACTTGCCGGCGCCCGACGTGCCCGACACGGCGACGATGACGACCTCGTCCTCGATGAGGTCCACGGCCGGTGCGAGCGCCAGCGACGACACGGTCGGGTAGCAGCCGGGAACGGCGACCCTGCGCGCGTTGACCAGCTTCTCGCGGTGACCGGGCAGCTCGGGCAGACCATAGGGCCACGAACCCGCGTGCGTGCCGCCGTACCAGCGCGTCCAGTCGTCGGCACTGGTCAGCCGGTGGTCGGCGCCGCAGTCGATCACGACGGTGTCGTCGCCGAGCTGGGCGGCGAGCTCGGCGGAGTGACCGTGGGGAAGTGCGAGGAACACCACGTCGTGCCCCCTGAGGGTCTCGACTGTGGTGTCTTGTAGCTGTCGGTCCGCGAGCGGCAGGAGGTGCGGCTGGTGCTTGAGCAACTGGTCACCGGCACTGCTGTTGGCCGTCAAAGCGCCGATCTCGACGTCCGGGTGGCCCAGTAGCAGGCGGAGCAGCTCGCCACCGGCGTACCCGCTGGCGCCCGCGACCGCGATCCTCACTGTCATACGAATGATTATGCACGGACGTGCAAACTCACTCAACTGAAAGTGCACGCGGGGAGCTTTCGTACTCTCCTGGCGCACGCGGGCCCCCGCGTGCGCCCACAGCGTGGACGGGTGGCCATGCGATCTGGCCGGGTGGCGCTGGGCACCGCGAGTGCCGGTCAGCGAAGATGATCGCCGTGAACGTGAGGCTGCGCGACGGGCTCTGGGCGGCCGGTGTGTTCCTGCTGGCGCTGGTGTCGGTGTGGGCACCGCTCGGCCGACCGGCGCCGTGGTGGGTGATCGTCGCCTCCGCGGTGTGGTCGGCGGCGCTGGTGCCGCTCAGCGCCCGGTTCCCGCGGTGGGCGCTGCTGCTCACCACTCCCCTGCACGGGATCAACAACCTGCTCGCGATCGCCCCGACCTCGCTCGTCGTCTTCCGCTCCGCCCGGTCGATCCGCTCGGCCGGGCAGCTGTGGGGGCTGATCGCCGCCACCGCCGTGCTGCAGGCGGTGTTCGGCGGGCTGTTCGCGTGGCGCAACGGCGACAGCGTGGTCGAGTTCCTCGGGGGCATCGGGTTCACGGTCGTGTTCCTGCTGGTCTTCCCGGCGCTGGCGGGTGCGCTCGTCGGGCGCCGCAAGCCGTTGACGCAGGTGTTGATGGAACGCAACGACTACCTGGAGCACGCCCGGCTGCTGACCGCGAGCACCGCGAGGTCCGACACGCGCGCGCACATCGCGAGCGAGATGCACGACATGCTCAGCCACCGGCTCCGGCAGCTGACCGCGCACGCCGGCGCGTTGGAGGAAGCCGCCGCAGAGCAGGCTCCGGAGCTGCGTGAACAGGTCGAGCTGATCCGCAAGACGTCCGCGGTCGCCATGGACGAGCTGCGCGAGATCCTCGGCGTGCTGGGAACGACCACCGAGGCCGCCGAGGACGCCGGTACCCGCGCGGACGTCGAACGGCTCGTGGCGGCGTCGAAGGACGCGGGTGTCTCCGTGTACCTGAACTGGTCCGGTGACGACCTGGTCAACGCGGACTCACGGCTGCGCAGGGCCGTGCACCGGGTCGTGCGGGAAGCACTCACGAACGTGCACAAACACGCCCCGTCAGCACAGACGCGCGTGTCGGTGGACGTGGGCGAACGGGTGCGGGTCGAGGTGGTCAACGGCCCGAGCGGCGAACCGCGCGGTGGCGGCACCCGGCGCGGGCTCATCGGGCTGGAGGAACGGGTCGCGTTGATCGGCGGGCAGTTCGGCGCCGGCCGGGTCGCGGGCGGGTTCCGGGTGGCGGCCGACCTGCCGTCGCACCCGGTCGTGCAGGAGGAGACGGGGGCGGCCGGTGCCGTGACCGAGGCGCCGCCGCCGGTCACCGCCGAGGTGCTGACCGTGCCCAGGGTGATCGGCAGCGGGTGCCTGGCCACGCTCGCGGTCGTCCCCGCACTCGGCACGGCGCTCGTGCTGCTGCTGGTCGCGGTGTTCGGCAACGACGAGATGACCCGGCAGGAGTTCGACACCTACCGGGTGTCGGTCACGCGGGAGGCCGAGCTGACCGAGAACCACGGCTTCGGCCTCCCGGCCGACGGCCCCGGCTGCTACCGCTACCACCTGCGTGACGAGGCGGACCACGACGTCGAGCTGTGCTTCACCCGGGAGGGCGTGCTGAGGACGAAGAGGGAGCTGGCGCGGTGAGGGTCGTCTGGCCGGTACTGGCGTTCCTGGCCGGGCTGGTGCCGCTGGTCGCACCGCTGGCGCCGATCCCGCACGCGGTGCTGACGGTCGCGAGCGCGGTGTGGATCGCCGGGCTGGTGTGGCTCGCGCCGCGCAAGCCGGAGTGGGCGCTGCTGCTCACGGCCCCGCTCTTCGGGGTCAACAACCTGTGGGCGCAGGCCGTCACGATGTTCGTGGTCTTCGCGGCGTCCCGGCGGGTCACCCGGCTCGGCAGGCTGTGGGCGCTGCTCGGGATCATGACGGTGCTGCAGAGCGTGTTCAGCCTGTTGCAGGAGAGCTACCGGACCATGCCGGTCTGGGAGGCGTTGTTCGGCGCGGTGGTCGGGTCGGTCTTCTTCGTGCTCTTCCCGGCCGTGTCGGGGATGTTGCTCGGGCGGCGCAGGCCGATGGTTCGGTTGCTGCAGGAGCGCAACGAGTACCTGGAACGGGCGCGCGCGCTCACCGCCGCGTCGGCGCGTTCGGAGGAACGCGCGCACATCGCCGGCGAGATGCACGACATGCTCGGCCACCGGCTCAGCCTGATCTCCATCCACGCCGGCGCCCTGGAGCTCGCGACCGCGCGCAAGGCACCGCAGCTGCACGAGCAGGCCGAGCTGATCCGCACCACGTCGTCGCTCGCGATGGCCGAGCTGCGCGAGATCCTCGGCGTGCTGCGGACCAACCCCGAACCCGAGTCGCTCGACGAGGACACCGGCACCCGCACCGACATCCAGAACCTGGTCGAGGCCTCGGCGGCCGCGGGCATCGCGGTGTCGCTCGACTGGTCCGGCGAGGACCTGCACGGCGCCGACCCCCGCACCCGGCGCGCGGTGCACCGGGTGGTCCGCGAGGCGTTGACCAACGTGCACAAGCACGCTCCGAACGCGCGCGCTCGGGTGCAGGTCTCCGTCCAGGGTGGCCGGGCGCGGATCCAGGTGGTCAACGGCCCGACCGACACCACGCCGGGCAAGGGCACCCGGCGCGGCCTGGTCGGCCTGGAGGAACGCGTCGGGCTGCTCGGCGGTGCGTTCAGCGCGGGACCACCGCTGGAGGGCGGGTTCCGGGTGGCGGCGGACGTGCCGCTGCACCCGGCCGCGCACGCGGACCCGTCGGCGGCCGAGGTGGCGGAGGTGCCACCGCCCCTCGCGGCCGAGGTGCTGACCGTGCCGCGGGTGCTCGGCGGCGGGTGCCTGGGGCTGCTCGCGTTGCTGCCGATCAGCGGGGCGTTGATCGTGCTGCTGACCTTCGCGTTGCTGAACCCGACGCAGATGAACGCACCGTACTTCGACTCGTTGCGGGTGGGCGTCACGACCGAGATGGAGGTCTTCGACCAGTACGGGTTCGGGGCGCTCGGCGTGGACGGCTGCTCGCGCTACCGGACGTCGCACAACTCCGAGCTGCTCTACAAGTTGTGCTTCCGCGACGGCAAGCTCCTCTCGAAGGAGCAGGAACGCCCGTAGGGTGTGCCGCGTGATCCGAGTCCTCATCGCCGACGACGAGACGTTGATGCGCGCCGGCATCCGGTTGATCCTGGAGAACGACCCGGAGATCACCGTGGTGGCCGAGGCGAGCGACGGCAAGCAGGCCGTCGAGCACGCCCGCGCGCACCAGGTGGACGTGGTGCTGCTGGACATCCGCATGCCCGGCGGCGACGGCCTCAAGGCCGCCGAGCAGATCGCGCCGACCGCCAACGTCGTCATGCTCACGACGTTCGGCGAGGACTCCTACGTGGCCCAGGCGCTGAAGGTCGGCGCGACCGGCTTCCTGCTCAAGGACACCCCGCCGCAGGAGCTGATCAACGCCGTGCGCAAGGCGGCGGCCGGCGAGCCGATCCTCGCCCCGCAGATCACCAAACGCCTGATCGAACGGCACCTCACCGCACCGGACAACAGCTCGGAGGCGCGCCGCAAGATCGACGCGCTCACCGAGACCGAGCGGGAGGTGCTGAAGCTCGTCGGGTCCGGGCTGTCCAACACCGAGATCGGCGAGCAGCTGTACATGGCGACCGGCACGGTGAAGGCGCACATCAGCCGGATCCTGCCCAAGCTCGACTGCGCCAACCGCGTGCAGGCCGCCATCGTGGCCCATGAGGCCGGGCTCACCACTTAGAGGTTGCTGAACCTGTCCAACGCGCGGATCTTGTTCGTCGCGTCGAGCGCCGCCACCTTGTACGCCTCGGACAGCGTCGGGTAGTTGAACACCGTGTCGACGAGGTAGTCGACCGTGCCACCGCAGCCCATCACGGCCTGGCCGATGTGGACCAGGTCGGTCGCACCCGTGCCGAACACGTGCACGCCGAGGATCTTTCGGTCCACAGTGGACACCAGCAGCTTCAGCATGCCGTACGCGTCACCGACGATCTGGCCGCGGGCGAGCTCGCGGTAGCGGGAGATGCCGACCTCGTAGGGCACGGCGGACGAGGTCAGCTCGGCTTCCGTGGCGCCGCAGTAGGAGATCTCCGGGATCGTGTAGATGCCGATCGGCTGCAGCCCCGTCAGCTCGTGCACCGGCTCGCCGAACGCGTGGTAGGCGGCCAGCCGGCCCTGGTCCATCGACGTCGCCGCGAGCGCCGGGAAGCCGATCACGTCGCCCACGGCGTAGATGTGCTCGACCGGCGTGCGGTAGTGCTCGTCGACGGACAGCCGGCCGCGGCGGTCGGCCTCCAGGCCCGCGGCGGCGAGGTCGAGCTTCTCGGTGCAGCCCTGCCGGCCCGCCGAGTACATGACGGCGGCGGCCGGGATCCGCTTGCCGGAGGCCAGCGTCGTGATCGTGCCGGAGTCCGACACCGAGACGTCGACGACCTTCTCGTCGAACCGGAACGTGACGGCCTGGTCGCGCAGGTGGAACTTCAGCGACTCCACGATCTCCGGGTCGCAGAAGTCCAGCATCTTCTCGCGCTGCTCGACGACCGTGACACGGGTGCCGAGCGCGGCGAACATCGACGCGTACTCGATGCCGATCACGCCGGCGCCGACCACGACCAGCGACGACGGGATCTCGGTCAGCGCGAAGACCTCGTCGGAGTCGAGGATCCGCTCCTCGTCGAAGTCCACGGCGGACGGACGCGCGGGCGTCGTGCCGGTGGCGATGACGATGTACTCGCCGGTGATCCTGGTGTGGTCGCCACGATGACTTCCTTCCACCGCAACGGTGTGCGCGTCCACGAACCGGCCGAGCCCGTTGAGCAGGTCGATGCCGTTGCGGTGCAGCTGCGCCCGCACGACCTGGACCTCGCGCCCGATCACGTGCTGGGTGCGCGCCATCAGGTCGGAGATCGTGATGTCCTGCTTGACCCGGTAGCTCGCGCCGTAGAGCTCGCGCTGGCTCATGCCGGTCAGGAACATCACGGCTTCGCGCAGCGTCTTCGACGGGATCGTGCCCGTGTTCGCGCAGACGCCGCCGACCATCTCCTGCCTGTCGATGATCGCTACGCGCTTGCCCAGTTTCGCACCCGCGATCGCCGCCTTCTGGCCACCAGGACCGGAGCCGATGACGATCAGGTCGTAGTCGTACGACGTCATGGTCGGCAGCCTACTAAGACGAGTCCGATTCCACCCCTGAACGAAAGATGAACCCGTGGGCGACGGAGGCCATGGCCGCCGGCAGGAGGGTTCTTCCACGGCCTGTCGCTGGACGAGAAGTCCCGCCTCGTCAGCGACCTGACCTACGCCGGGTACATCGCCTCCGGCGAGGAGATCACCGCCGGCGGCTGGCACCACCCCGACCGCGTCACCACCCGCCGCATCCTCGCCGAGGACCGGCTGGCGGTGCTCGACGAGCTGCGGCGTTCGTGATCCTCAGCCGGTCAGCAGCGACAGGCCGCACGCCGCGGCGGTGGCCGGAGCCTTGAAGATCAGGTCGAGCAACCGCGCCGCCGCCCGGTACTCGGCCACGCGCTCGCCGAACGGGCGGGTGACGATGCCGCGCACGGTCTCCGGCGTCAGGCGTTCGTAGGCGGGCACGGTGTCGTTGCTGAGGAAGTCCCAGCGGGCGTGGCGGTCCGCGTAGTTGAACGCGGGCAACGGGGCGCACAGCAGCGGCCGGTACCGCGCCGGCGTCTTGGCGCCCGGTACCGGCATCGGCCCGGCCACCGTCATCGCGTAGGTGACGATCTCGCCCGGCGGCAGCAGGCGGCCGCGCATCCGGTCGAACTGGTCGGGGATCACCACGTTCTGCTCGCGGTTGGAGAACGCCAGCACCGCCCGCGCCGGGTCGGCCCAGGCCGCGGTGGTGGCGGCGTCGATGATCCCGGCGTCGCGCATCTCCTCCACGGCCGCGGTGCCGCCGCTCAGGTAGGCGGCGTGCATGGCGCCGAGGTCCATGAAGATGTGCTTCTGCATCGACATCAGCATCGAGGAGAAGTACCGGAACTCCGGCAGCGTGCCGAGGTCGAGCATGCCGGCGGCGAACGCGGGCGCGCCGATGTTCGCGAACCCCATCCACCGCAGCTCGTCGGGATGGGCGAGGTAGAGGCGGGCGTAGAAGTCGTAGACGGCGAAGATGATCGGGCGGTTGTGCTCGGCGCTGCGCCGCGGGTCCCAGTCGGCGAGGTTCACACCGGCGTCGTCAGCGGCGCGGACGACCCAGTACTGCCACAGCAGCGCCCGGTAGCGGGTCGGGTGCAGGCCCCTGGCACGGGCGGAGTCGAGCGCGCGCTCCAGCACGACCCGGTCGGCCGGCAGGTCCGGGTGCACGCCACCGCTCTGCTCACCGTTTCCGTTGAGCAGCGGCAGATCGAGGAAATCCGCCGATTCCGCCTTGGTGGCGCTCATGCTGCCGAGCACGAGCGCCACCACAACCATCAGCACGCGCATGAACGCGAACTGTAGTGGCCGCACATGTGTTTGTTGTTCACAGTGAGGGGCGCGCCGGAGATGTTTTGCGTTTTCGTTAGCTTGGTGCCGCTATTTGCTCCGCGGAATTCGACATCTGTAAGCCGATTGACCGTCATCTTTCAGGCGATCGGATGAACGTCAGCGCAAGTGGGGCTCCGGTCGTACAGTGCTGGCGTGACTGCTGGAGAGGCGTTGGTCGACGCCGTGCGGACCGGGCTGGCCGAGCTGGCGGACCCGGTCAAGGCACCGGAGATGCAGGCGTACATGAAGTCGGACATGCCGTTCCTCGGTGTGCAGAAGCCGGGCCGGGTGGCGTTGCTGAAGACGTTGCCGCGAATCGACGACCGGAACGTTTGGCTCGACGCCGTGCAGACGTTGTGGCGCGAGGCCCGCTATCGCGAGGAACGGTATGTCGCACTGTCATTGAGCGGGGACAAACGATTTCTCTCCGTCGACCTCATGCCGTGGTTCGACGAGATGATCGTCACCGGCGCGTGGTGGGACTACGTCGACGAGATCGCGTCGAAGCGGGTCGGCCCGTTGCTGCGTTCGTCCCCCGAGGTGGTCCGGCCGTTGATGCTGAAGTGGTCGACGGACGGGGACCGGTGGCGGCGGCGGACGTCGGTGATCTGCCAGCTCGGGTTCAAGGGCGCCACGGACGACGAGCTGTTGGCGGTGTGCGTCGACGCCAACCTGGACGACCCGGACTTCTTCCTGCGCAAGGGGATCGGATGGGCGCTGCGCGAGTACGCGAAGACCGAGCCGGGGTGGGTGCGGGCATTCGTGCAGGCGCGGCCGGGGCTGTCGCCGTTGTCGCGGCGGGAGGCTCTGAAACACCTCTAGGGTCGACCACATGAGGTGGGATCACGTGCGGCTGGAACCGCTGACGCCGGCGCACGCCGAGGGCCTGTTCGAGGTCACCCGCGATCCGGACCTGTGGAGGTGGCTGCCGGGCGACCAGCCCCGCGACGTCGACGAGATGCGGCAGTGGATCGCCGACGCGGTGCTGACGCGGGAGCCGTTCGCGCAGATCGAGAACGGCAGCGGCCGGGTGGTGGGCACGACGTCGTTCTACGAGGTCGTGCCGGAACACCGCAGGCTGGCGATCGGCTACACGGTGATCGGCAGCGACTGGCACGGCACCGCGATCAACCCCGAGACCGAGCTGCTGTTGCTGACCGAGGCGTTCGAGGCGCGCGGCGTGCTGCGCGTCGCCTGGTACACGGACGCTTCGAACGTGCCGTCGCAGCGGGCGATCGAGAAGCTCGGCGCTGCGCGGGACGGCGTGCTGCGGTCCCACCTGACCAGGCCGGACGGCACCCAGTGCGACACGGTCGTCCACTCCGTGCTGGCGGCCGAGTGGCCGGCCGCCCGCGAGCGGTTGGTCAGCCGTGCTTCGCGCGGCCGGAGTAGGTGAGCGGGAAGACCAGCTCGGCACACGCGGCCGGCACGTCGGCCGCCACCTGGACCTTCATGGTGACCTCGACCGCTCCCCCTGCCGGGATCTCCACGATCGCGGTCAGCGGCACGACGGTCAGCACCCCGGCGGGACACCCCGCGACGCGCTGCTGCGTGGCGTCCAGCGGCTGGCCCGGCACCGCGGACAGGCTCTCGACGATGATGCCGACGGCGTTGGGGTTCGACAGCCGCACCGTGCGCTCGCCCTCGGCACCGGGCGTGAGCTCGACCGGCGCGCCGGAGATGTCGTTGATCTCGAACGGCTTCAGCTGCTGCATGCCGGACTCGCCGCTGCTCACCGAGTAGGCCATCGCCGGAGCCTGCGGCTCGGGCCACGTCAGGTGCATGGCCGCCACGACGGCCGCACCGACCATGAGGATCGTCAGCGAGACGGCGATCTCCAGGCGAGGACCCAGACTACGCATGGCGCAACTCTCCAGAGTTGTTGCTCCAGGCGGTGGGTTCGCCTCTAGCTCCCCACCGGACCGGCGACCAACTCGCCCGGTGGTTCATCGCTTCGCCCCTCGGCCCAGCGGGCCGCGCCGCCAATCTTGGAGAATCTTCACGTACCGCGCAAGCGTCTGACGGGCGCCGATTTTCCTGTGTAATGAGGGACTTTGGCACCTTGACAGCTACACAGGGCTACCACCTGCTGATTTGATCCAAATCCGGATCTACGAGACTCAGTCGATCGAGTGAACTTCTACGTACAGCTTCGAACAATCGCCGTGCTGGCCCAGTGCGTCCCGGCCGTCGCGCACACCTGCACCTGACGGATGCTCGCTTTCACGTCTCGGGTCGTGCCGATTCCGGAGGTATCGGGCCCGATGACGCGGAAAAGCCCGAGGCTCCGAAGAACCTCGGGCTTCACCAAGCACAACCGATCAGGCGCGCAGTGCTGCGCCCACCCGCTCACCGGCAGCGGCAACGGCGGCGTCGCGGGCCGCGGTCGCCTCCTCCACCGTCAGCGTGCGGTCGGCGGCACGGAAGCGCAACGAGTACGCGAGCGACTTCTTGCCCTCGCCCACCTGCTCGCCCGTGTAGACGTCGAACAACCGGATGTCCTCCAGCAGCTCACCGGCGGAGGCACGCAGGACCTCCGACACCGACTGCACCGGCACGGAGGCGTCGACGACCAGTGCCACGTCCAGCAGCACGGGCGGGTACGGCGACACCATCGGGGCCGGGCGGTGGTCGTCCAGCGGCAGCGCGTCGAGGTCGAGCTCGAACGCCACCGTGCGCTTGGGCAGGCCCAGCGCCTCGACGACCTTCGGGTGCAGCTCGCCGGCGTGACCCACCGGCCAGTCGCCGACGCGCAGCTCGGCGCAGCGGCCGGGGTGCCACGGCAGCAGGTCCGAGGCCACGACCCGCAGGGTCACCCCGTACGCCTGGCCCACCCGGCGAGCCGCCTCGACGGCGTCCGACCAGTCGGCGATGCGGCCCTTGCCCCACCAGCCGGCCAGTTCGCGGTGGCCGGTCAGGACACCCGCGACGTGCAGCGGCTGCTGCGGCAGCGCGGCCAGCATCGAGGCGACCTCGGCCTCGGTGGGACGGCGGTCGACACCCAGCGACGGCACCGGCACCTGCTGCGCGCGCGGCAACGTCACCTGGGCGACGTTGTAGAGCGCGACATCGCGGGCACCACGGGCCAGGTTGCGCTGCAGCGTCTCCAGCAGGCCCGGCAGCAGGGTCGTCGCGAGGGCGTTCTTGTCCGCCTCCAGCGGGTTCAGCACGCCCACGGTGTTGCGCCGCACGTCATCCGCGGCCAGCCCGAACGCGTCGAACACCGACGGGTCGATGAACGGGAACGGCTTGACCTCGACGAAACCGTCCTCGGCCAGCGTGCGCCACACCGTGCGGCGGCGGCGCTGCTGCTCGGTCAGGCCACGACCGGCGGGCGCGGGCGGCAGCACGGACGGGATCGTGTCGTAGCCCTCCAGCCGCAGCACCTCCTCCACCAGGTCGGCGGGCTGCACGAGGTCGGCACGCCACGGCGGCGGCGTCGCGGTGACGATCGTCTGACCGTCGTCCGAGGTGGTCACCGCGACCTGGCAGCCGATCTGGCCGAGGCGACGGGCCGTCACGCCACGCGCGTAGCGGACGCCGGCGACGCGGTCGGGCAGGTCGATCGGCATCGACACGGGCTCGGGCAGCACGGCCGCGCCGACGTCGGTGCGGCCCGGCTTGATGGCGCCGTCGCCGTAGTGCACCAGCAGCTTCGCGGCCCGTTCCAGCGCCACCGGCGCCAGCGCGGGGTCCACCGTGCGCTCGAAGCGCTTGGCGGCCTCCGACGGCAGCTTGTGGCGGCGGACCGTGCGGGCGATGGACGCCGGGTCCCAGTTCGCGGCCTCGAGCAGGATGTCCGAGGAGCTGTCGCGGACCTCGGTCGACGCGCCACCCATGACACCGGCCAGTGACACGACACCGGAGTCGTCGGCGATGACGATGTCATCGACGTCCAACGCACGCACCGCGTCGTCCAGCGTCGTGAGCTTCTCGCCGACGGCGGCCCGGCGCACGACCAGGCGGCCCTGCACTGCCGCCGCGTCGAACGCGTGCAGCGGCTGGCCCAGTTCGAGCATCACGTAGTTGGTGATGTCGACCGGCAGCGAGATGGAACGCATGCCGGCCAGCATCAGGCGGCGGCGCATCCACCACGGCGTGGGCGCGGTCGGGTCGACACCGGTGACCCGGCGGGCCACGAAGCGCGAGCAGCCGGTGCGGTCCTCGATGTGGACCGGCCAGGCCTCGCCCTCCGGCTCCGGGATCTCGGCGAGACCGGGGTCGCCGAACGGCACGTCCAGCGCGCACGCGATCTCGCGGGCCAGTCCGCGCACCGAGAACGCGTAGCCGCGGTCGGGCGTCGGCGAGACCTCGATGACGGTGTCGTCCAGGCCGAGCAGCTCCAGCGCGTCGTCACCCGGCGTCGCGGTGCCCGAGGGCAGCACGAGGATGCCGGAGTGGTCGTCGCCGATGCCGAGCTCGTCGGCGGCGCAGATCATGCCCTCGGACGTGCGGCCGTACGTCTTGCGCGCGGAGATCGTGAAACCGCCGGGCAGCACGGCACCGGGCAGCGCGACGACGACCGAGTCGCCCTCGACGAAGTTGTTCGCACCGCAGATGATGTTGTTGACCTGCTCCGGGCCGACCTCGACCTTGCAGTAGCGGATCGGCTTCTTGAACTCGGTGAGCTCCTCGATCTCCACGACGCGACCGGCGACGATCGGGCCGGTGACGGGGCCGAGGGGGCTCACCTCCTCGACCTCGATGCCGATGCGCACGAACGCCTCGGCGAGCTCGTCAGGGGTGGGGATCTCGTCGAAACCGAGGTGTTCGACCAGCCAGCTGACCGGGATGCGCATCCGGCTCAGGCCTCCGTTCCGAAAGGCTGGGTGAAGCGGACGTCGCCCTCGACCATGTCGCGCATGTCGGGCAGGCCGTTGCGGAACTGCAGCGTCCGCTCGAGGCCCATGCCGAACGCGAAGCCGGAGTAGACGTCCGGGTCGACGCCGGTGGCGCGCAGCACGTTGGGGTTGACCATGCCGCAGCCGCCCCACTCGACCCAGCCGGCGCCGCCCTTCTTCTCCGGGAACCACACGTCGACCTCGGCCGACGGCTCGGTGAAGGGGAAGAACGACGGGCGCAGGCGGGTGCGCGAGTCCTCGCCGAACATGGCGCGGGCGAACGCGTCGAGCGTGCCCTTGAGGTGGCCCATGGTGAGGCCCTTGTCCACGGCGAGGCCCTCGACCTGGTGGAACACCGGGGTGTGGGTCGCGTCGAGCTCGTCGGTGCGGAACGTGCGGCCGGGGCACACCACGTACACCGGCAGCTCGCGGTCGAGCAGCGTGCGGGCCTGCACCGGCGAGGTGTGCGTGCGCAGCACCAGCGCGGAGTCGGCGGGCGCGACGTAGAAGGTGTCCTGCATCGAGCGCGCCGGGTGGTCCTTGCCGAAGTTCAGCGCGTCGAAGTTGAACCACTCGGTCTCGAGCTCGGGGCCCTCGGCGATCTCGTAGCCCATGGCCACGAAGACGTCACCGATGCGCTCGGCGAGCGTGGTGATCGGGTGGCGCGCGCCGCGCGGGAAGCGGTCCCACGGCAGCGTGACGTCGACAGTCTCCTCGCGCAGCACCCGCTCGTCGCGCTCGACGGCGAGCACCGCGTGGCGCTCGTCGAAGGCGACCTTGATCGCGGACTGCGCCTCGTTCACCCGCTTGCCCGCGTCGGCCTTCGCTTTGGGCGGCAGTGCACCGATCTCGCGGCGGGCCAGCAGCACGGGCGACCGGTCGCCGAGGTGGCCGGGCTTGACCGCGGCCAGCGCCTCCAGGTCGGCGGCTCCGGCGAACGCCTCGCGCGCCTTCTGCACGGCTGCGTCGAGGTGCTCGGCCGACAGCGCCGCGACCTGCTTGGGGTCGTACGGGTCGTTGGCTCCGGACATGGTTGTAGGACAGCTCCCGTCACGGACTCGGTAATCAACTCCCCGATCCTAGTGGGTGCCCACTTGACCGCCCCGAGCCGTTCCTCATAAATGGCGGCGCCGGTCGGGATCGCGTCCCTAGGATGGGCGGCATCATGTCGCACACCTTCCGCGTCGACCTGCGCGGCATCATCGACCTGCTCAGCCACCACCTGTACAGCAGCCCCCGCGTCTACGTGCGTGAGCTGCTGCAGAACGCCGTGGACGCGATCACGGCGCGGCGCGAGCTGGACCCGTCGTGCCCTGCCGAGGTCACGATCACCTGCGGCTCCACGCTGACGATCACCGACACCGGTGTGGGCCTCACCGAGGCCGAGGTGCACGAGCTGCTGTCCACGCTGGGCCGCACGTCGAAGCGCGACGAGCTGGGGTTCGCGCGCGAGGGGTTCCTGGGCCAGTTCGGCGTGGGCATGCTGTCGTGCTTCCTGGTCGCCTCGTCGGTGACGGTGATCACCCGGTCGGCCCGCGGTGGCTCGGCGGTGCGGTGGGAGGCCGACTCTTCCGGCAACTACTCCGTGTCCGAAGTAGACGCTGCAGACGGTGTCGCCGTGGGCACGACGGTGGTGCTGCAGGCGTCCCGCGGCAACGAGCACTGGCTGGAAGCCGACGTGGTGCGGCCGTTGGTGAGCGACTACGGCGATCTGCTGCCCGCGGTCGTCACGGTGGACGGCGATGTCGTCACGCGCGGTGAACGACCGTGGGACCGTGCCGATGACGGGGAGGACGCCGATCTGTCCGCTTACTGCGAGCAGGTGCTGGGCTTCACGCCGTTCGAGGCGATCCCGATCGAGGTCGAGGCGGCCGGGCTGACCGGTGTCGCGTTCGTGCTGCCCTCCGGCGTGCACCCCGGCACGCGGCAGACGCACCGGGTCTACCTGAAGCGGATGCTGGTCGGCGACAACGTCGAGGGCCTGCTGCCGGACTGGGCGTACTTCGTGCGGTGCGTGGTCGACGCGTCCGCGATCCGGCCCACGGCGTCGCGGGAGTCGTTGTACCAGGACGAGATGCTGCTGGCGGTGCGCGAGGAGCTGGGCGAGCAGATCCGCGACTGGCTGATCCGGCTCGACGCGATCGAGCCGCGCCGCGCGGGTGAGCTGCTGGCCGCGCACCACCTCGGCATCAAGTCGCTGGCCCGCTCCGACGACGAGATGCTGCGGCTGGTGGAGCGCTGGCTGCCGTTCGAGACCACGGACGGCGCGATCCCGCTGCGGCAGTTCAAGCGCAAGCACGGCGCGATCCTCTACATCCCCGAGGTCGACGAGTTCCACCAGCTCGCCCCGGTCGCCGCGGCGCAGGGGCTCGGGCTGGTCAACGCCGGCTACGCCTACGACATGGAGCTGCTGAACCGGCTGAGCGCACTGGACGGTCCCGCCGTCGCCCGCCGGGTCGCCCCGAGCGAGCTGCTGGCGGCGCTGGCCGATCCGGAGCCGGAGGTCGAGGCGGCGTTGAAGCTGCGGCTGGCCGAGGGTGCCGCGGCGCTGGACCGGCACGACTGCGACGCGGTGGTCCGCGACTTCGACCCGGTCTCGTTGCCCGCGTTGCTGATCAGCAACGCGGAGCAGCAGCGCAAGCTCGACACCGAGCAGACGGCCGCGGACGCCGACCCGCTGTGGGCGGAGCTGCTGGGCCAGCTGACCGCGGACACCGGTTCGGGGCGGCCGGAGCAGCTGGTGCTGAACTGCCGCAACCCGCTGGTGCAGCGGCTCGCGCGGCTGACCGACCCGTCACTCGTGGAGCTGACGCTCGAATCTCTGTACGTGCACGCCGTCCTGCAGGCGCGGCGGGCCATGCGACCGAAGGACACGGCGGCGCTGAACCGCTCGTTCCTGGAACTGCTCGACCGCGCCGTTGGGGGTAAGTGATCACATGGCCGACTTCACCAGAGAGGACGCGGAGAACGCGTTCCTGGAGGCCTACAACATGCCCACGGGCATGCCGAAGCACGAGGCCCTGGAGCGGGCGGCGCGGATGTCCGACGCGCTCGACCACCTGCCGCTCGGGGTGTCGTGCCGGATCGCGATGATCGACTCGGCCTACTACCTGTCGCGCTACGACCTGATGCTCGCGCCGTTCGCGTGGTGCCTGGGCGCGGAGGAGAAGGACCCGGAGGCGTTCAACGACTACGAGCGCCACTCGCTGGACTGGGCGCACAAGTGGATCTCCACCGGGTTGCGGCGCGACCCGCGGTTCTCGCTGGCACAGCTGCAGGCCGTGATCGGGCAGCTCGCCGACCGCTACGGCAGGCTCGGGTACTCGGTGCAGCCGGTGCACGGCGCCCGTGCCGAGTACGCCTACCACGTCGGTGACGTGGACGCGTTGCGCGAGCACCTCGGCAAGTACCTGGCCACGGAGTCCGGGCCGATGGCGGACTGCGACGCGTGCGTCACCGAGGAGCAGGTGTGGATGCTCGCGCGGCTCGGCCGGCACTCGGAGGCGGCGGGCCACGGCTGGGAAGGCCTGTCCGGCAACACGGGTTGTGCCACGCAGCCGCAGGGGATCCTCTCGGCGTTGCTGTGGCCGTTGCTGGAGATCGGTGACCTGGAGAAGGCCGCGCACGCGCACACGACCGCGTACCGGTTGATCAAGGACGACGAGATCACCTCGTACGTGCACGAGCACATCCGGTTCTGCGCGCTGACCGGCAACGCCGACCGCGGCGAGGAGATCCTGCGCCGGACGCTGCACAAGGTCACCGCGACCCAGCTGCCCGCCGACGAGCTGTCGTTCGCCGAATGCGCTTCCGTTCTGCTGCAACGGCTTCCGGCCGACACGTCGTTCGACGTGCCCTCGGTGGGCACGCTGACCGCCGCCGAGCTGCTCGACCGGTTGTCGACCCGCGCGGTGGAGCTCGCCAAGGCGTTCGACGAGCGCAACGGCACCCCGGCGTGGACCGAGCGGGTCACGCGGGCGCTGGAGCAGGCGGACTACCCGCACGTGCCGCTGGCGGTGCCGGCCGCGATCGCCGAGAAGCCGGCGGAGGAGTCCGTCGTCTTCGGCGACCCCGTCGACATCGCGAACCAGATGGTGGCGCTGTACGAGAGCGGTGACTTCGTGCAGGCGCGCCGGATGCTCGACTCGTTGCCGGCGGACATGGACGCCCTGCTGCCACCGGACCTCGCCGCGCACGCCGGGATCCGCCGGATGACGAGCGGCATCACGCCGTTCGACCCCGAGGCCTTCGAGGCGTTCCTGACCGCGCTGCCCGCCGACATGGCGTTGCGCTACCAGGCCCGCATGGCCGTCAAGCTGGAGAACGGCCGCGAGCTCGCCGAGCGCTGCCTGGCCGAGGCGACCACGGACTACACGAAGACGATCGCCGCGCTGTCGTTGTCGGAGCTGCTCGACGAGGACCACCAGCACGACCAGGCCGGCGAGATGCTGGCGCTGGCGTCCTCTTTGGACGTCGCGGAGCTGCGCGGCCGGGTGCTCGTGCAGTCGGCGGAACACAAGGCGGACCAACAGGACCTCGACGGCGCGTACACCGACGTCGTGGCCGCGCTGGCCGGTGACCTGCCGCCGAACGCCCGCTTCGAGGGCCTGCGGATGCGGTTGCGCCTGGAGACCCTGCTGCGCCGGGTGCCGGAGGCGATGGCCACCGCGGCGACGTTCGTGTCGTCGTTCCCGCTGCCGGAGTCGGCCGAGGCGCGCTGGTACCAGGTGGCGGCCATCCAGGAGCTGGACCAGGAGGGCGCCTGCCTGGCCGAGCTGCGGGAGGCGGTCGCGGTCTCGCGGGTGCACCTCTCCCCCGGCCACACCGCGCACTTCTGCTTCGCGCTGTCGGGCGGCTACGTGCAGACCGACCGGTTCGTCGAGGCCGCCGAGGTGCTGGAGGAGGCGTTGCGCCTGCTGCAGGAGGGCCAGGAGGACCTGCGGCTGCAGGTGGTGTTCCGGCTGGGCCAGGTCTGCCGCACCCTCGACGAGCTCCCCGCCGCCGTGAAGTACCTGCGCGAGGCCGCGTCCCTGCTGCCGCCGGAGGAGGTCGGCCGCCGGGCGTTCCTGCTCGACGCGCTCGCCTCGGTGCTGCACCGGACCGAGGAGCACGAGGAGGCGACGGCCTCGCACCGCGCCGCCGCCGAGCTGTGGCAGTCGGAGGGCAACGTCTCCGAGGCCGTCGGCTCGCTGATCGAGCTGGCCTCCGCGCTGCCCGGCGAGGCCGTGAAGGAGACCCGTTCCGCGCTGGAGGACGCCGAGGCGCTCCTGCCGTCGCTGGACGACCTCACCGAGGTCACCCGGCGCCAGGCCGAGATCGCCGCGATCCGGGCGTTCCTGCACGGCCAGGCCGGCGAGTTCGCGTTGGCCATCAAGCACAACCGCGACGCGGAGTCACTCGCCGCGTCCCTGTCGGAAGAGGGCTGGCGCACGTTCCTGGTCGTCCGCTCGGCCCGGATCCTCCTGGAAGCCGGCGACCCCGAGGGCTCCGAGTCCGAGGCCCGCCGCGCCGCCTCCCTGCTCCCCGACGACTCCTTGGTCGGCGAAGTCCTCTCCGCCCTGTCGGACGCGTTGCAGGCACAGCAGAAAACCCCCGGCACCGACCCCCTCATCCGCACCCTCACCACCCGCCTCGGCTGACCGCACGCGGGGCCCTTTCGTTCCCCTGAGGGAAACGAAAGACTCCCGCGTGACATTTGAAGCGGTCGCACGCGGGGCGCTCTCGTCCGCTTCTGTCGTACGAAAGCTCCCCGCGTGGCACCCGAGTCGAGTGCACGCGGGGAGCTTTCGTGCACCAGGAGAGCACGGAAGGGCCCCGCGTGCGGTCAAGCGGAGGCGAGGGCGGCGGTGGCGGCTTCGTGGATGGCGCGGCGAGGGCCGTCGGAGCCGAGCGTCAGGACGTGGGTGAGGGACTCGCGGTAGGCGACGTCGAACGCCTCGTCGGCGGGCACCTCGACGTGCGGGACGACGCCCACGCCCTCCCAGTTCGTGCCGGAGATCGGGTTGATCGCGCGGCCGTTGGGGATCGACGACTTGAGGTGCGGGCCGACCCGGTAGCGGTCGCCGGGGTGGGCGCCGCCCTTCGTGGTCTCACCGATGAGGGTGGCGCGCTTGTTCTGCCGCAGGTTGTAGCTGAGCTCCTCGGCACCGGAGAAGGTGCGGGAGCTGGTCAGCACGAAGACCGGCTTGGTGCCGCCGAACCGCGCGCCCGGCACGTGCGGCAGGGTCCAGAACTGCTGGGTGGTGTCGTCCGGGCGGTTGTAGATGTCGTTGAGGTGCACCGGCTCGTCGAACAGGTAGCTGCAGATCAACGCGACCGTGTGCGGGTCGCCGCCACCGTTGTCGCGCAGGTCGATGATCAACGCGTCGGTGTGGGCGACGAGGTTCATGGCGGCGGTGATGGCGGGCGTGGCGACCTCGGCGTCGTGCAGCAGCCGGAGGTTCAGCAGGCCGACGTTGCCGGCGAGGCGTTCGACGCGGGTGATGCCGAACGCGTCGAGCTCGGCCTCACGCCGGTAGGCGACCGGGTCCCAGGCCGACTCCTGGTCGCTCTCCGGCACCTCGTCGTGGCTGTGCAACAACCGGAGGTGCTTGTCGCCGTTGACCTTCTGCAGGTCCGCGGTCACGAGGGCGGCGAACCGCTCGTCGTCCACGTCGGCGTAAGCGCCCTCGGCGAGGCGGGTGCGCAGGACGGTCGCGATCTCGATCGCCGTGTCGGGGAAGACGTAGTAGGAGGCGAGCTGGGAGCAGAGGAGTTCGATCTCGGGTTCGCGCACCCGGCACACGATACGAAAACCGCGGGGAACCGCCAGCGGTTTTCGCGCGTCAGCCGCGCTGGTCGCGGGCCGAGGCGTAGAGGCAGACCGCGGCGGCCGTCGCCAGGTTCAGGCTCTCGGCGGCGCCGTACAGCGGCACCTTCAACGACGTGTCGAGCCTCGCGACCACGTCGTCGGGCAGGCCGTGGGCCTCGCTGCCGAACACCCACGCGGTGGGCTGCACCAGGTCACCCTTGGCCGAGGCTTCGACGAGGTCGTGCTCCGCGTAGCCGTCGGCGGCGACGAGCCTGAGCCCGGCGGCACGACAGGCGGCGAAGACCTCGTCCGCGTCGCGCGAGCGGGCGATCGGCAGGTGGAAGAGCGAGCCCGTGGAGGCGCGCACGCACTTGCCGTTGTGCGGGTCGACGGTGTCACCGGCGAAGATCACCGCGTCGGCTCCCGCGGCGTCCGCGACACGGGTGACCGTGCCGGCGTTGCCGGGGTCGGAGACGCCGTACAGCACCGCGACGAGACGTGGGGTGCCGCGCAGCGCCTGGTCGAGGGGCTGCGGGACGGCGTCGACCACGGCGACGAGGCCCTGGGGCGTCACGGTCTCCGACAACGACGCGGCGGCCTTGTCGGTCACCTCGCTGATCCGGATGCCCGCGGCGGACGCGGACTGGAGCAGCTCGGGGTTGCGGTCGGCCGCGGTGGCGGTGACGAAGAGCTCGTGGACCTCGCCCTGGTTCCAGGCGAGTGCTTCCCGCACGGCTTGGGCGCCCTCGACGAGGAACCGGCCCGCCTTGTCGCGGCCCTGGCGGCGGGTGAGGTGGCGAGCAGCAACGACCCGAGGCGTCCGTTCGGTGAACGGAGCTGCCTCGGGTCGTTGAGCGCGTGCGTGCTGGCTCAGGCCTTGTCCCCGGCCGGGGCGTTCACGTCGGCCGGGAGCGCGCCACGGGCGATCTCGACGAGGGCGGCGAACGCGGTCCCGTCGTGGACGGCCAGGTCGGCCAGGATCTTGCGGTCGACCTCGACACCGCCCAGGCGCAGGCCCTGGATGAGGCGGTTGTAGGTCATCCCGTTCGCGCGGGCAGCGGCGTTGATCCGCTGGATCCACAGCTTGCGGAAGTCGCCCTTGCGCGCACGCCGGTCGCGGTACGCGTAGTTGAGCGAGTGGAGCACCTGCTCCTTGGCCTTGCGGTACAGCCTCGAGCGCTGCCCGCGGTAACCGCTGGCCAGCTCGAGGGTGGTACGGCGCTTCTTCTGGGCGTTCACAGCCCGCTTGACGCGTGCCACGGGTCCATCCTGTCGATCTCAAGGGGGCGGTGCTCACCAGGGACTGGTGCTGCCGCCCCGAAATTAGCTAGGGGGTCGAAGCAGGTCAGAGACCGAGCAGCTTCTTCATGCGGGGAGCATCGGCCGGGGAGACCACGGTCGTGCCGGCCATGCGACGCGTCTCACGGCTGGACTTGACCTCCAGGCGGTGGCGCTTGCCCGTCTTCTCACGGACGATCTTCCCGCTGCCGGTCACCCGAACTCGCTTCGCGGTGCCCTTGTGCGTCTTGTTCTTCGGCATTTCCGTCCTCGTCTCGTGCTACCCACCGGGTCGGGGGCGGCCATGCGTCCTTACTCGGCGGCCTCGGGGGCTTCGTCGGCTTCGACGACGCCGTCCTGCTCCTGCTTGACCGGACGCGGCTTGATGTTCTTGTGCGGCGCCAACACCATGATCATGTTGCGGCCGTCCTGCTTGGGGTTCGACTCGACGAAGCCCAGCTCCGCGACGTCCTCCGCCAGCTTCTGCAACAACCGGTAGCCGAGCTCGGGGCGCGACTGCTCGCGACCGCGGAACATGATGGTCACCTTGACCTTGTTCCCGTGCGAGAGGAAGCGGGCCACGTGGCCCTTCTTCGTCTGGTAGTCGTGCGGGTCGATCTTCGGCCGGAGCTTCTGCTCCTTGATGATCGTCAGCTGCTGGTTCCGACGGGACTCGCGTGCCTTCTGCGCGGTCTCGTACTTGAACTTGCCGTAGTCCATGAGCTTGCAGACCGGCGGGCGAGCCTGAGCGGCGACCTCGACGAGGTCGAGATCCGCTTCCTGCGCGAGTCGGAGCGCGTCCTCGATGCGAACGATCCCGACCTGCTCACCATTCGGCCCGACCAGACGAACTTCCGGCACCCGAATGCGGTCGTTGATGCGCGGCTCGGTGCTGACGGGTGCACCGCGGTTCGAGGGACTTGTCATTCACGTCCTTTGAGACTCGGTTGCGCCAAAGACAAGAGCCCCGTCGTCGATGACGACAGGGCCCGCTTCCGACCGATCACAAACCTGAACGGCGGGCACCCGCGTGCCCTGCTGCCAGGAGGACCGGACCCGGCCACCTCAAGAAGCGGTGATCGCGGGTGGGAGCGGGGCTCCACTTGCCGCTCCCGCATGAACGGGAGCTGGTCGCGTCGGAAATAGTAGCAGACGCGGTTGTCAACCCCCGAATCGAGGCCGGGCGAGTCGCGCTTGCTTGAATGTCCCACGTGACTGACCCGCTGGAAGACAGCATCCGTGACCTGGGCGACGTCCCGAGCATCGAGGTCATCAGCCGCGCGGCCGTGATGCTGCTGTCCGCCGCCGCCGAGCGCCTCGGCCTCGCGGACCCGGACCCCGACTCCTCCCCGCGCCGCGACCTCGACGAGGCCCGCCGCCTGATCACCGCGCTGGCGGGCCTCATCACCGCCTCCTCGGAGTACCTCGGCCCGCACGCCGCCCCGCTGAAGGACGGCCTGCAGTCGGTGCAACGCGCGTTCCGCGAGGCCTCGGTGGTGCCGGACGAGCCGGGTCAGGGCCCCGGTGAGAAGTTCACCGGCCCCGTCTACTGACGCTGGTCTACGGGTCGGCCCGCACCACGACCGGTTCCCACGGCTGGGCGGTGACGGAGAAGACGGCGGAGGCCCGCTGTCCCGTCGCCGCCCGGAACGGCACGCTGACGCCGTTGGGCAGCGGCCCGACCTCCACGTGCTCGCCGGGCGGCTCGTCGTTGACCGACAGCCCGAGCACCCGCGAGCCCGGCACGACCGACACCGTCACCTGGTCGAGCACCGCGGGCCCGCCGAAGTAGCTGAGGTGGAACTCGTCGGGCGCGCCCGGCGTGATCTCGAACGTCGGCATGCCGCGCCGCCGCCGTTCCGCCGAGACGCTCTCGGCGATCTCCTCGATCCGCTCGATCGCGAACTGCCCGGCCCGCTGCGCCTCGTCGGCGAGCATCCGCGCGGCACCGGCCGCGTCCTGCGAGCCCACCGCCGCCCGGGCGCGTCCTCGGCCGCCTTGCGCGCCTCGTCGACCGCCGTCTTGGCCTGCAACGCACTCGCGGTGGCCTGCTCGACCGCCTTGCGCGCCGCCGCGGCCTCCTCCTGCGCCGCCCGCGCGGCACTTTGCGCGTTCTTCGCCTCACGCGCCTGCCACAAGGCCACCGCCACCGAGCACAGCGACACCACGGCGGCGATCACCGCGATCACGGTCATGCCCGCACCCCCAGCGCCGCGAGCTCACGGCGGGCCAGCTCGTCGATCACGTCGGTGTCGCCCGTCCGCCACGCCACCGCCGGGTCGCCGTCGAACTTCGCGAGCTGCCGCGGCGACAGGCTGGTGAGCGCCCGCAGCGCGAGCAGGTCCGGCTTGTCGCGCAGCTTCTCGATCCCCGCCGCCTTGCGCGCGTAGCGGAGCCTGACCGGCAACCACGTGACCAACAGGAACAGCACCGGGATCACGACCAGCGCCGCGGCGAGCCAGAACGCCGAGTCCTCGACGACGCCGATCTGCGCGTTGCCCGCACTCGTCAGGGTCTCGCCGGCCTTGGTCCCGTTGCCCAGCGCCCCGGACAGGTCGTCGCCCACCAGCGGCACGTCCCGGGCCTTGTCCGCGGCGTTGGTGAAGACGTCCCGGATGCTGCCGCCCGCGCTGACGAGCCCGTCCCCCGGCGCCCGCAGCTCGAGCACCCAGTCGTGGACCGTGGTGGCCACCCAGATCCAGAGCGCCACCCACCCGACGGCGAGCAGGTCCGCCACCACCTGACGCGTGAGCCTGATCGGTCTGTCCGCGTACCACTTCATGGGGCGGATGCTGCCACGTGACCGATTGAGCGTCGATGATCACGTCCCGTTCCTGAGAAGCGACAGGAGTCACACCACTCCGTCCGTCCTGCTCAGCGCGCCGGTTGCCCCAAGTGGTCCAGCGGGCTTGCTTCTCCCGCAACGAGAAGCGGGGCGCACCCCGGAAGGCACGCCCCGCGAAAGCCCCGCGCTCAGTCCACGACCGCGAGCGCGTCGATCTCCACCAGCAGCCCGGCCGGCAGCCCGACGTACACCGTCGTCCGCGCCGGAGCCGGGTCCGTCACGAACTCGCCGTACACCTCGTTCAGCTCCGCGAAGTGCGCGGTGTCGGTGAGGTACACGCGGATCATCACCACGTCGTCGATCGACGCGCCCCCCGCGGCCAGCACCGCGTTGAGGTTCGCGAACGTCTGCCGCGTCTGCTCGGCGACCGTGGACCCGACGATCTCTCCGGTCGACGGGTCGAACGCGACCTGGCCCGCCACCTGCAGGATGTTGCCCTTGCGCACACCCTGCGAGAACCGCGCGACCGGCTGCGGCGCGTCGGCAGTCTTGATCTCAACCTTGGACAACGTGCTTTCCCCTTACCTCGGAACGTAACCGCATTCGACGGACGCGGCTTCTGCGGTGGCGAGCAGGTCTGGCAGGTGCGCGAGCAGCCCGTCGAAGTCGAGCAGCACCTTGGGCACCGACATGGACACCGCGGCGAGGACCTCGCCGCGCGAACCCTTGATCGGCGCGCCGATGCAGTGGATGAAGTCCTCGTGCTCGGCGTTGTCGACGGCGTACCCGGTGGCGCGCACGCGGTCGAGCTCGGCCAGGTAGGCGGCGGGGCCGGTGATGGTGTTCGCGGTCAGGCGCGGGAACTCCATCCCGGCCAGCACCTTCTGCAACGTGGCCGGCGGCAGGTCGGACAGCAGGATCTTCGCGACGGCCGTGCAGTGCAGCGGGGCGCGGCGGCCGATGCGGGAGTACATGCGCATCGGGTGCGAGGACTCGTACTTGTCGATGTAGATGACCTCACCGTCCTCATAGGACGCGAGGTGGATCGTGTAGCCCAGCTTGGAGTTCAGCTCGCGCAACGCGGGTTCGGCGGCGCGGCGCACGTCGCGTTCCTCCAGGGCGCGGTTGGCGAGGTCGAACAACGCCGTGCCGAGCCGGTAGTGGTGCACGCCGTCGCGCTGGACGAACCGGTGCGTCTCCAGGGTCCGCAGCAGCCGCAGCGTCGTCGACTTGTGCACGCCGATCACGCCGGACAGCTCGTCCAGCGTCTTCGGGCCCGTCGCGAGCTGGCTCACGAGTGTGAGCGCGCGGTCGAGGCTCTGGCTCATCTACACCTCCAGGCGGGCGGCGGCCCAGGTCTGCGGATCGGCGTGCAGCAGGCGTGACGTCACGTCGGCCGGCAAAGGATCGCCGACGTCCTCCGCAGTCAGCAAAGCGGAGGCCGCCTGCAGGTGTCCCGCCCGCAGCCGCACCGGGGCCGGCTCACCCGCCAGCGTCGCCGCCAGGAAGCCCGCCGCGAACGCGTCACCGGCGCCGACCGGTTCCACGACCTGCACCTGCAACGCCGGCTCGAACCACGAGTCCGACTCCTCCAGCAGCGTCGCGCCGTCCGATCCCTGCTTCACCACGAGCGACTTCGGGCCGGGCAGCAACGTGCGCAGCCGCGCCGGGTCGCCCGTGCCCCACACCAGCTCGGCCTCGTCCGCACCGGCCAGCACGACGTCGGCCATGTCGGCGAGCTCGCGCAGCACCCGCGGGTCGCGGTCGGCCCACAGCGCCGGTCGCCAGTTCAGGTCGAACGAGATCCGGTACCCGTGCCGCGGCCTGCGCAGCAGCTCCCGCATCATCGCCAGGCACGAGTCGGACAACGCCGCGGTGATCCCGCTGAGGTGCACGAGCCTCACCTCGCCCAGCCCCAGCCGGTCGATCATCTCCAGCCCCATGCCCGACGCCGCCGACCCGCGCCGGTAGTACCGCACCGGGCTCCCGTGCGGCGAGGCCTCCTTGACGTACAGCCCGGTCGGCCTGGTCGGGTCGATCCGCACACCGGAGACGTCGACGCCGAACCCGCTCACGGTGTCCAGCACCGCGAGGCCGAACGAGTCGTCGCCGACCGCGCTCACCCACGACGAGGAGACGCCGAGGCGCGACAGGTGGCAGGCGACGTTGGACTCGGCCCCGCCGATGGCGCGGTGCCAGGTGCGCACCAGGTGCACGGGACCGGGTTCAGCCGGAACCATCATCACCATGGTCTCGCCGAGACACACGACACCGCCAACGTGTTCGAACCGCATGCGTGCTCCAGAGGTGTTCGTTGACGGCGGCGCACCCGAATGCTACACACTCCAGCATCACATCGCGCAATGGGAGTTGCAAAATATGCAACAACTGACGGAGATGAACCTCTCCGCGGTCGCCGACATCCGGTCCGAACGCATCGACTGGCGGTTCAAGGGCCTGCCGTCGAGCGTCTTCGGCTCGACGATCGGCGAGGTCGCGGACCGGCGGCTCGACCTGTTCGCCGACGAGTTCGTCGGCCCGCTGGTCGTGCTGGACGCGGACGCGTTGACGCACAACCTGACAACGATGGCCACGTGGTGCGACAACCACGGCGTGAAGCTCGCCCCGCACGGCAAGACGACGATGGCGCCACAGCTCTTCCGGCGCCAGATCGAGCACGGCGTCTGGGGCCTGACCGCGGCGAACGCCTCCCAGCTGCGCGTCTACCGGGCGTTCGGCGTGCAACGGGTCCTGCTGGCGAACCAGCTGCTCGACCCGGCCGGGCTGCGCTGGCTGGTCGCCGAGCTGGACGCCGACCCGCGGTTCGAGTTCAGCTGCTGGGTCGACTCCGAGGCCGGCGTCGCGCTGATGAGCGAGACGCTGCAGGAGCTGAACCCCTCCCGGCCGGTCGACGTGCTGGTCGAGCTGGGCGCACCCGGCGGCCGCACCGGTGCGCGGGACCTCGAGACGGCGCTGGCCGTGGCACGGGCGGTCGGCCAGAGCCCGGCGCTGCGGCTGGTCGGCGCCGGCGGGTACGAGGGCGCGCTCGCCCACGACGCGTCGGAGTCCTCGCAGTCCGTGGTGGACCGCTACCTGACCGACCTGCGCACGCTCACGACCCGGCTCGCCGACGCGGGCCTGTTCGACGAGCTGGACGAGGTGATCGTCACCGCCGGTGGCAGCGCGTACTTCGACCAGGTCGCCGCGCAGCTCACCCGGCCGTGGCCGATGGCGGTCACCCCGGTGCTGCGCAGCGGCGCGTACATCACGCACGACGACGGCTTCTACCGCGGCATCTCGCCGTTCGCCCGGATCGACGGCGTGCAGCCGTTCAAGTCGGCCCTGCGCGCCTGGGCCCAGGTCACCTCACGGCCGCAGCGCGACCTGGCGCTGCTCACGATCGGCAAGCGCGACGCGTCGTTCGACGAGGGCCTGCCGGAGCCGCAGCTCCTCCGCCGCCGCGACGGCGCGGTCGCCCCGCTGGCCCAGGCGGAGGTGACCGCGCTGAACGACCAGCACGCGTTCCTGAAGCTCGGCCCGGAGGCCACGGTCAGGGTCGGCGACTGGATCGGCCTCGGCCTGTCGCACCCCTGCACGGTGTTCGACAAGTGGCAGCTCATCCCGGTCGTCGAGGGCACGACCGTCGTCGACCTGATTCGCACCTACTTCTAGACAGGAGTGCCCCGATGGACGACGTCGTCCTGCGCGGACCACTGATCGCTGACGGCACGGGTTCCCCCGCCTACCGGGCGGACGTGGGGATCAAGGACGGCGTCATCTCGTCGATCGGTGACGGGATCTCGGCCACCCGGTCGATCGACGCGGACGGGCTGGTGCTCGCGCCGGGCTTCATCGACATGCACTCGCACTCGGACCTGCGGATCCTCGCCGAGCCGGACCACCTGGCGAAGGTCTCGCAGGGGGTCACGACCGAGGTGCTGGGCCAGGACGGCCTGTCGTACGCGCCGGTGAACGACGAGGTGCTCGCGACGCTGCGCGGCCAGCTCGCCGGCTGGAACGACGACCCGCCGGGCTTCGACTGGAACTGGCGCTCGGTCGGTCAGTACCTCGACCGGCTCGACCAGGGCATCGCGGTCAACGCCGCCTACCTGGTGCCGCAGGGGACGCTCCGGATGCTCGCCGTCGGCTGGGACGACCGGCCCGCGACCGAGGCCGAGATGCTCGTCATGAAGAACAAGCTCGCGAAGTCGTTGGTGGAGGGCGCTTTCGGCATGTCCTCCGGGCTCACCTACACGCCCGGCATGTACGCGGACACGTCCGAACTGGTCCAGCTCTGCGAGGTCGTCGGGAACTACGGCGGTTTCTACAGCCCGCACCACCGCAGCTACGGCGCGGGCGCGCTGGAGGCGTACGCCGAGATGGTGGACGTCTCGAAGCGCTCCGGCTGCCCGTTGCACCTCGCGCACGCCACGATGAACTTCCCGGTGAACAAGGGCAAGGCGCCGGAGCTGCTGGCGTTGCTGGACGACGCCATCGCCGGAGGCGCCGACATCTCGCTGGACACCTACCCGTACCTGCCGGGCGCGACCTACCTGTCCGCGCTGCTCCCGTCCTGGGCGACGGAGGGCGGACCGGACAGCGCACTGGCAAGGTTGTCCGATGTGGACATCCGCGAACGCATCCGCGAGGAGATCGAGGAGATCGGCTCGGACGGCTGCCACGGCGTGCCGGTCGACTGGGACTCCATCGAGATCAACGGTGTCCGCAACGACCACAACGCGCACCTGGTCGGCTCCAGCGTCCTGCAGTCCGCGGCACGGCTCGGGCGCAACCCGGCCGACCTGTACTTCGACGTGCTGGTCGACGAACGCCTGGGTACCTCCTGCCTCATGCACGTCGGGCACGAGGAGAACGTGCAGGCGATCATGAAGCACCCGGCGCACACCGGCGGCAGCGACGGCCTGCTCGTCGGCGACCGCCCCCACCCGCGCGCGTGGGGCACGTTCCCCCGCTACTTCGCGCGCTACGTCCGCGAGCTGGGCGTGCTGAGCCTGGAGGAGTGCGTCGAGCACCTCACCGGCCGTGCCGCCAAGCGTTTGCGGCTCACCGACCGGGGTCTGGTCCGCGAGGGTTTCGCGGCCGACCTGGTGCTGTTCGACGCTGCCGCGATCGCCGACACGGCGACCTTCGACCAGCCTCGCCAGCAGGCCACCGGCATCCCGTTCGTGTTCTGCAACGGGGTGCCGGTGATCGACGACGGAACCGCCACCGGCGCATTGCCAGGCCATTCACTCAGGAGCCGCCCGTGATCGACTGGTTGCAACACTCAACACCGGGTCTGCTGACCCTGGCGGTGGTCAGCATCGCGGTGCTGCTCCTGCTGATCATCAAGTTCAAGGTCGAGCCGTTCATCGCGCTGATCGTCGTCGCCCTGCTGGTGGCGCTGGCCGCAGGCGTGCCGACGGAGCAGCTGGTCGGGTCAGCGCAGAAGGCCTCGGACTCGTTGCTGGAGAAGGGCTTCGGCGGCATCCTCGGCCACATCGCCGCGATCATCGGTCTCGGCACGCTGCTGGGCGCGATCCTCGAGGCGTCCGGCGGCGCGCAGGTGCTGATGGACAAGCTGATGAGCACGTTCGGCGAGAAGCGCGCGCCGGTCGCGATCGGCCTGGCCGGTCTGATCTTCGGTGTGCCGGTCTTCTTCGACATCGGCATCTTCGTGCTGGCGCCGCTGGTGTACGTGGCGGCCAAGCGCAGCGGCAAGTCGATCGTGCTGTTCAGCATGCCGTTGCTCGCGGGCCTGTCGGTCATGCACGCGTTCATGCCGCCGCACCCCGGACCGGTGGCGGCGGCCGGTCTGCTGGGCGTGTCGCTCGGCTGGATCATCATCATGGGTCTCGCCGTGGCGCTCCCGTCCTGGCTCGTCGGCGGTGTCTTCTACTCGTACTGGATCGGCAAGCGCATCAACGTCCCGGTGCCGGAGGAGATGCTGGCGGCGGCCGAGCTGGCGCGGTCGGAGAACGGCTCGGACGAGAAGCCACCACCGCTGGGCCTGGTGCTCGCGATCATCGGCCTGCCCCTGGTGCTGATCCTCGCCGGCACCTTCGGCTCGATCCTGCTGACCAAGGGAACGCGCCTGTACTCGGTGGCGACGTTCTTCGGCACGCCCGCGGTGGCGCTGACGATCTCGGTGCTGCTCGCGTTCTGGCTGCTGGGTTTCCGGCGCGGCATGACCCGCGAGAAGGTCGCGGAGATGTCCGCCGCCTCGCTGAAGCCGGTCGCGATGATCCTGCTCGTGGTCGGTGCCGGTGGGTTCTTCGGTGCCGTGCTGGCCGCGACGGGCATCGGCAAGACCCTCGCGAACGAGCTGGCCGGCATCGGTCTCCCGGTGATCGCGCTGTCGTACGTGATCAGCTGCGTCATCCGCATCGCCCAGGGTTCCGCGACGGTCGCGATCGTGACGACCGCGGGCATCGTGGCACCGGTGCTGGCGGACCTGGACTACTCGCAGCCGCAGCTCGCGCTGGTCGTCATGGCCATCGCGTCCGGTTCGATCATCGCCTCGCACGTCAACGACGGCGGGTTCTGGATCGTGTCGCGGTACTTCGGGCTGTCGGTGAAGGAGACGCTGCAGTCGTGGACCGTGCTGGAGACGATCCTGTCGGTGGTCGGTTTCGTGGTGGCCGCGCTGCTCAGTCTGGTTGTCTGACCGTGTGCACCGAAACCTGATCTGCGTGCTCGTGGTCGCGGCGGTGGCGGGGTGCTCCTCGCCACCGCCGGTCTCGTCTCCCCCGTCGTCGGCCGCGCCGGACAAGGCCGCCGTGCTCGCCTGGGTGGACCAGGTCTGCGCCGCCGGCAAGCCGACCCTCACGGTCAGCGCCGTGGTCGCGATGGGGCCGAAGTTCGCCCAGGGACAGCAACCGGTGGAAGCCGACCGGCCAGCCGTGATCGCGTACGTCACCAAGCTGCTCGACATGCACGCGCAGGCCAAGGCCGCCTACGACGCCGTCGGTCCGTCGCCGGTCCCGCGCGGCGACGAGCTGGTCGCCGGGCGCCGCAAGGGCTTGGGCGAGCTCGTGCCGAAGCTGCAGGAGTACCTGGACAACGTGCGGAGGTTCCCGCCGCAGGGCATCGACGCTCCCGCGCTGCTCGCCGGCGTCGAGGTCGTGTCGTGGAAACCGGAGGGCCCTGGCCTGGGCGAGCTGCGCGACGCCCACCCCGTCCTGGACGAGGCCTACAAGCAGGCTCCGAACTGCACGGGCTAAGACACAACCGAACAGATTCAAACGCTTGACAAGCCGGGACACGGGATCTGAGGATCGGCACAATGTTCATTTGTGTTTGATGTGAACGGGGCCCGCATGAGCAACACCGAGGTCGTGCACCTGCACGACGACACCTCCAGCGTCGTCATCACGGTCGAGGGCACGAGCCTGCCGGTCGTGGCGCACTGGGGGCGAACGCTCGGCAACGTCGACCAGGCCGCACTGCGCGGCCTGGTCGACGTCGTCTCGTGGACCAACCCGAACAACGCGCCGGACGTGCCGGTCCCGCTCGCGCTGCTGCCCGACGCGGGCGCCGGGTACTCCGGTCGCCCCGGCCTGCGCGGCCACCGCGCCGGTGCGCACTTCGCGCCCTCGTTGCGGGTCACCTCGTTCTCCGGCGAGGACGGCTCGATCTTCCGCTACGTCGCCTCCGACGAGGCCGCGCAGCTCACCGTGACCGGCACCGTCGAGCTGCTGGAGTCCGGCATGCTCCGCGTGCGGCACGTCGTCCGCAACGACGGCGAGACGCCGTACTCCTTGGAGGGCCTGGAAACCGCGCTGCCCGTCCCCTCGCACGCCACCGAGCTGCTCGACTTCACCGGCCGCTGGAGCCGTGAGCGCGCACCGCAGCGGCAGGCGTTCAACTACGGCACGTGGGCGCGGGAGAGCCGGCGCGGGCGCACCGGGCACGACGCGACCATCGGCCTGCTGGCGGGGACGCCGGGGTTCTCGTTCCGCACCGGTGAGGTGTGGGCGCTGCACGTGGCGTGGAGCGGCAACCACGTGACGTACGCGGAGAACCCGGTCGACGGCATGCCCGTGCTGGGTGGCGGCGAGCTGCTGCTGCCGGGCGAGATCACGCTGGAACCCGGCCAGGAGCACGAGACGCCGTGGCTGTACGCGGCGTACTCACCCGCCGGCATCGACGGCATCAGCGCCGCCTTCCACCGGCAGCTGCGGGAACGGCCGCAGCGTCCCCGCCCGGTCGTGCTGAACACCTGGGAAGCCGTGTACTTCGACCACGACCTGGCGCGGCTGACCTCGCTCGCCGACACCGCCGCGGCCATGGGCGTGGAGCGGTTCGTGCTCGACGACGGCTGGTTCCGGCACCGCCGTGACGACTCCGCCGGGCTCGGTGACTGGTTCGTCGACGAGACGGTGTGGCCGGACGGGCTGACCCCGTTGATCAAGCACGTCCGCGCGCTCGGCATGGAGTTCGGGCTCTGGTTCGAACCGGAGATGATCAACACCGACTCCGACCTCTACCGCGCCCACCCCGACTGGGTGCTCGGGCCACGTCCCGGCGTGCTGCCGCCGCCGTCGCGCAACCAGCAGGTGCTGAACATCGCGCACCCCGAGGCCTACGCGTACATCCTCGACCGCGTGTCCTCGGTGTTGGCGGACAACGACATCGCGTTCGTGAAGTGGGACCACAACCGCGACCTGATCGGCTCCCGCGTGCACGAGCAGACCGCCGCGTTCTACCGGTTGCTGGACGAGCTGAGGCTGCGGCACCCGCACGTGGAGATCGAGAGCTGCTCGTCCGGCGGCGGGCGGATCGACCTGGGGGTGCTCGCCCGGACCGACCGCGTGTGGACCTCGGACTGCAACGACGCCCTGGAGCGCCAGCTGATCCAGCGGTGGACCGGTGTGTTCCTGCCGCCGGAGCTGATGGGCGCGCACGTCGGCCCCACGAAGTCGCACACCACCGGACGCGTGCACGACCTGTCGTTCCGGGTGGCCACGGCGATGTTCGGGCATTTCGGCATCGAGTGGGACATCAACTCGGCGACCGACTCCGAACGCGCGGGGCTGCAGGCCGCGATCGAGTACTACAAGGACGTGCGGTCGTTGCTGCACAGCGGTGTCGTCGTGCACTCCGACCACCCGGACCCCGCGGCCTGGGTGCACGGGATCGTCGCCGCGGACCGGTCCGAGGCACTCTTCGGCTACGTGCAGCTCACGACGTCGACGCAGAACAAGCCGCGCCGGGTGCGGCTGCCGGGACTCGACCCCGCCAGGACGTACCGGCTCTCGTTCGACGCCCCCGCCGGGTGGCCCGGCCTGACACAACGGCAACCGGCGCCGTGGACGCCGGTGGAGCTGCCCGGTTCGGTGCTGTCCGAGATCGGGATCCAGCTCCCCGTGCTGGAACCGGAACAGGCCGTCCTGCTTCGTCTGCGATAGGGAAAAGCCCCGGCGGGAACGTTCCCGCCGGGGCTCCTCTCTCCCCTTATCGGCCGGCGCGCGATCCGTCGGCCTTGGTGGCCCACCACTTCCCGCCAACGCCCTGCCCGTTGGCATCACCGCAGACCTCGTCCCCTGCGTAGAGGTACTGCGGCCACCCCGCGACGGTGAGCTGCTTCTTCCCGTCCCGCTCGATCGTCCCGACGAGTGCGGAGTCCACGCCCTGCACCTGGAACCCCTCGTCGACGAAGGCGGGCGGCCACTGCTCCGCGCACCCACCGGTGCAGTTGCTGGTGGGCGGGTCGGCGGAGTCGTCGTCGAACCGGTAGAGCGTCATGCCGTCTTTGTCGGTGGCGATGACGCCGAGGTCCGCGACCGTCGCGCTGGTGAGCGCGATCGCCTTGTTCTGCTGGGCCTTCTTGCCGTCGACGGCGGTGGCGAACCACTTCGCGACCGTCACGCCCTTGGCCTCACCGGGCTTGGCGTCGTTCGTGAACGTGTACTGCGGCCACCCGGCCACGGTCAGCTGCTTCTTGCCGTCCTTGCGCGCGACGGTGCCGAGCAGCTTCGCGTCGACTCCCTTGACCCGCGGCGCCGACCCCTCGACGAGCACCGGTGGCCAGTTCTCGGCACAGCCGCCGTCGCAGGTGGACGCCGGTGGCTGCGCGGTGTCGCCGTCGAACCGGTACAGCGTGAGGCCCGCGGCGTTGGTCAGCACCGCGCCGAGCCCGGTCACGACACCGGTGCGGGCGGCCAGCACCGTCGCGGCACCGTCGGAGCCGGTCGCGAACCACTGTCCCTGCAGCCCCTGGCCCTTGGTCTCGCCGGGCCTGGTGTCCTTGGCGAACCGGTACTGCGGCATCCCGCCGATCGTCAGCTGCCGGGACCCGTCCCCGCGCACGATCGACCCGACGAGCTCCTGCGCGACCCCCTCGACGGCGAAGTCCTCGCTGGACACCGTTGCGGGAGGCCAGGCCGCGGCACACTCACCGTCGCAGGTGGACACTCCGGGCGTGTCCTTGCCGAACCGGTAGAGCGTGAGGCCCTTGGCGTCGGTCACGACGGACCCGAGCTCGGCGATCTCGGCGACCTTGACCGCCACCGCGGACTCCTGCGCCACCGGCCGGCTCTGCGTGGTCGTGGTCGAACCGCAGGCCGTCAGCGCGAACAGCCCGGTCACCGCCGCGAAGACCGCGAGGCGTGTCATGGTGAACCTCCTGGTTCGTGCCCTCCAACACCATCCACACGCAGGGCCGCCAGGTGCGGTTCACAAAGATCTTGAAGAATTTCTACCCGGCGAACATCGCCCGCTTCAGCGCAGGTACGGCGCTCGCGGTCCGCAGCACGGTCTTGAACACCGTCCGCGCCACCGGGCCGCCGTCGGCGAACTGCCTGGCCGCCCGCAACGAGTCGCGCACGGCCGCGAACCCGTAGTCGTACATCTCGGCTTCGTACCGCCCGATCGCCGCCACCGGATCACCTCCCTGAGCAAGTTCCCGTGTCAGCAGCTGCGCGTCCCGCAACGCGACGTTGGCGCCGACCCCGCGCATCGGTGTCATGGCGTGCACGGCGTCACCGAGCACGGTGACCCGCGACGGCGTCCACCTGTCGATCACCCGCGCCGACCTGATGTGCCACTGCGAGATCGTCTCCCGCGGCGACTCCGCGACCACCCGCCGCAGGTCGGGACTCCACCGCGCGATCCGCCGCAGCACCTCGGCGCGCAGGTCGAGTCCGTCGTGGACGGTCAGGTCCGCGGCCGCGAACGCCCACATCAGGTACGGCCGCTCGTTGTCGAACAACAACCCCTCGGCATCGGTGACGCCCAGACCGTCGTGCACCGCCAGGAACATCCCCGCTCGCCCGGTCGGCACGACCGTGTTCGCCCGCACGGTCAGCTCCGCCGGCACCCAGTCGTGCTCGTCGAGGAACAGCTTGCCCGCGACCGCCGCGATGCCGACGTCCTCGCTGCCCCCGTGCGGCAGGTACTGCCGGCGCACCCGCGACCGGATCCCGTCCGCGCCGACGAGCACGTCACAGGACGCCGTCGTGCCGTCCGCGAAGTGCAGCGTGATGTCGTCGCCCTGCTCGTAGCGCTCGAACCGCTTGCCGAACCGCACGTCCAGCCCGTCGAGCAGCACCTGCCGCAACGTGATCCGGCTGGCCGAGTAGTGGTTCTCCACCTTGGGGTCCAGCAACAGCAACGGCGTGAGCCGCTCGGTCAGGAACCCGAACCCGTCACCGCCGGTGCGCCCGGCCGTGCGTTCGAAGCGCTGCCAGTTCCGCTCGGGCAAGCACTCCCGCAACGCCGCGGCGCCGTGCGGGTTGATGTGCACCCGATAGCCCTGCAACCGGTCCGTGCGTGAGCGTTCGCGCTCGTACACCTCCACGTCCATGCCGGCCTTGCGCAACCCGTGCGCCAGGCACAGCCCGCCGATTCCCCCACCCGCGATCGCGATCCTCATGCCGCCCACTATCAACCGCACGGTTGATTAAGTCAACCAGACGGTTGAAAACGCAGGTTGGGCTACCGTGTCGCCGTGGATCAACGCCGTTCGCCCAGCCCCGCGGAACGCAAGCGCGACCCGGAACGCACGCGGGCCCGCATCATGGAGGCGGCCGCGGCGGAGTTCGGCGCGAAGGGCTACGCGGCGACCCGCACCACTGACATCGCAGCGCGCGCGGGCGTGAACAAGCAGCTGATCTCGTACTACTTCGGCGGCAAGGAAGGCCTGTACCGCGAGATCGCCACGTCCTGGCACACCGAGGGCAGGGCGATGGCGAGCCCCGACCAGCCGCTCGACGAGGTGATCGCGGCGTTCGTGATGACCACCGCGCACAACCGCGACCAGGGCCGGCTGTGGGCGTGGGCGAACCTGTCCGGCGACATGCCGCCGGTCGACGGCGAGTTCCTCAGGGCGCAGGCCGAGATGTTCCGCGCCCGCCAGAGCACCGGCGAGATCCCCGCCGACCTCGACCCGAACATGCTCCTGCTCGCGCTGATGGCGGCGGCCGCGGCACCGCTGACGCTGCAGGAGACCGCGCGCCAGCTCACCGGCGAGGACCCGGCGACACCGGAGTTCGCCGAGAAGTACGCCGCGCAGCTGGGCCGATTGGTGCGTCATCTGTCGGCCAACGGCTGATTTGCTTTCATTCCAAACCTGACGAACCTCCCCGTCGCCATCCTCCGGTCCAGGGGAGGCAGATGGATCCGATCAGACCCGACATCACCGCACGGACCGGTCCGGCAGGGCTCACTCCAGCGGCGTCGAGTGCGATCGAAAGCGCACACAGCACGAAGGCCACCGAGTCGGCTGAGCCTCCGAAGTACGCGGTGAACGTCGACCGCTCCAAGAACTTCGTCATCGGCGACAACGCGCAGCTGCGGACCACGTTCGTGCAGCTGCCTCGGAGCGTGCGCCGGTTGCTGGTCGTGCTGCTGGTGGGCGTGCTCGTCGTGGCGTCCGGTTTCGTGGTGTTCCGCTGGGTGGTTCCGACGTTCGCGCCGATCTACAAGACGGCGTTCCTGATCGACGCCGCCGAGGGCGACCTGGCGAGCGTGGTCGGTGCACTGGACACGGTCGTCGGCAACGCCGGCGACAACGACTCCCAGTCGTTGCGCAGCTTCGGCGGCGAGTGCGGCTCCGACGACAACACCACGCAGCTCGTCGGGTTCGGCACCGGCAACCGCCAGGACATCGCCGAGGCCGCGAAGTCCCTGCGGCAAGGCACAAAAGCCACCCTGCAACGCGGGATCGTGGAGGCGGTCAACGACTTCACCACGCCGTTGTCGCTGAACGCCAGGCAGGTCAACCGGATCATCGTCGTGACCAGGCACGGCCGCGACGCCTGCGATCCCGACGACGAGTTCGTGCGCACGCAGATCCGCGACCGGGTGACCGCCGCCGGGCTGAGCATCGAGTTCCGGTTCATCGGCTACCAGGTCGGCGACGACGAACCGCTGCAGGAGCTGGCTTCGACGCTCTCGATGCCGGAGCCGACGTTCACGAGCTCGCCGGAGTACCTGCGGCGGGTGCTGCACTGGTTCACCACGCTCGAACCGGTGCTGCGCTCGTCGCAGTCGGTCGTCGGCGTGCTCAACCCGACCGTCGAGAAGCTCAACTCGGCCACGAAGTCGGTGGAGGACGGCCGTTTCGACCTCGCGGAGGCCGCGCTGACCGAGGCCCGCCGCGCCGTCGTCGACCTGCAGATCGAGGACCTCGACGGCCGCACCGGCGCACCGGAGGCCGTGCGGCTGCGGGACATGTCGGTGCGGCCGCGCACGTTGCAGACCGAGGTGGTCACCGCGGCGGAGACGTTGCTCGACACGGCTCGTTCGGGGCGGAACCTGAGCGAACCGCTCGACGTCTACACCCGTGCCGCCGCCGCGTACAACGCCGAGGCGCAGAAGATGACCGAGGAGCTCACCTCGTTGCGCGCCAAGGGGCCTGGGGGAACAGGATGAAGCGCTGGTTGCCGGTCGGAGTCACCGTGGTCGTGGTGCTGGGCCTGATCAGCGGCGGCCTGGTCTGGTTCCTCACCCCCGCTCACCGCACCACGTTCCTCATCGACTCCTCCGAGTCCGCCGACTTCCGCGACGTCGCCGAGGCCGTGAGTTCCGCCGCCTCGAACATGTCCGATGACGACGCCCTGGCCCTGCGCCGTTTCGGCGGCACCTGCGACGCCCCGAACACCGAGGAGCTCGTCACGCCCGGCACCGGCCAGGCCGCCCGCATCGGCGACACGGCCCGCGCCATCACCCCGGCCGGCCAACCCACGTTGCTCAGCGGTGTGCTCGCCGCGATCGACGACTTCGCGCGCACCTACCCGTTCCGCGGCAGTGAGACCAACCGGATCGTCGTGGTGGCCCGGGGCGGTGCCGACGCGTGCGGCAAGAACGCCGACGAGATTCGTACGATCATCAAGGAGCACACGGAACGCGCGGGCGTGCGGATCGACTTCCGGTTCGTCGGTCACAAGCTGACGCCCGAGCAGGCGAAGGTGCTGAACGCGATCGCTCAGGCGACCGAGGCGCGCGCCACCCGTTTCACGAAGGACACCGCTGAGCTGGTCACCACGATGAAGGAGGTGTCGGTCCCGGCGTCGTTGGTGGCGCAGGAGGTCGTGCTGCCGAAGTCACCGTGTGAGCAGGTGACGCCAGACGCGCTGAAGGCGCTGTACCGGCCGGAGCCCGGCACGGTCTTCGCGGACATCAAGTGCGCACAGGACCGCTACGCGTTCGGTCAGCTGCGCTCGACCACCATCGAGTCGAACGAGATGCCGGTCCTCTTCGAGTTCAAGGACGGTGCGTGGCAGGCCGTGAGGGCGCAGACGGACATGCCGTGCGGTGAGGTGCCCGTGGACGTGTGGAAGGAGCTGGCCTTCCACTGCGTCGGCGCGGAGCCGGTCGTCTGCCGTGATCGCGCGCCACGGGTGCAGGACCTCAGCGGCGGCTGGCTCGGCTGCGGGGCCGCCATGGACATCGCGGGCCGTTACCGGGCAGCGATCGACGCCGGTCAGGCGCAGGGCCAGGGCTTGTTCTGGGACTCCGGTGAATGGTCTTGCTCATGGCCTTACGAGGAGAGCGGTGCCCACGTCGCGGCCCCGCTCAGGTGCACGCAGACGAGCGACGGGCGGATGGCCGTGGAGATCTGGAGCCAGTACTGAGGTCAGGCGGTGTCGGGCCGGCTCGCCGCCCTGATCTCCAGCTGCTGCTTCAACCCCTTGAGGCCGCCGCGCATCATCAGGTCGTGGTTGCCCCGGAGGAACGGCTTGGCGATCAGCACGAGCCGCCGCAGCAACGCCTTGTTGACCACGACCTCCTGGTCGAACACCAGGTCCGTGCCACCGTCGCGGCCGATGATCTCCCAGCTGGCGAAACCCTCGAGGTCACCGGACAGCGTGGCGCGCAGCAAGCCCGCCTGCTGGTTGCGGATGCTGTGCCGCACCCGCACGACGAGGTCGAAGGGCAGGAACGAACGGCACCGGAGCTCGCCGGTCTCGTCGTCGATCTTCGTCGCCGACCGGATCTCGTGCCACCACAGCGGGTAGTTCGCGATGTCGGACAGCACCTCGTACACGGCTGCCGGAGGCGCGCAGACGTGCCACACGCTGCGGAACCGGTAGCGGTTGAGGGACACGGCCGACATCATCCCGGATAGCTCGGTCGAGTGACAGACTCCCGGCGGAAGTCACATCACAGGGCCGATTCCACCTGCCCGGGAATCCGGCTCAAGCGGCGTTCGAGCACCGCGCGAGCCGGTCCGGGTTCACTTGTCGGCGAGGTGAGGAAGCCGTTCCAGGGTTCGCAACCAGCTGACAGCCGCGACACGGCGGAGTGCCTGCTCCGACATGTCGAGCGCCTCGACGAGGCTGAAGGGGTACGCCACGGGCACGCCGCGCGACGCCGCAAGGGCGCGCTCGCGGTGGGCCAGCGCATCGAGTGGGATCATCACCCTGCTGCTGACACCTCCTCATTCCCGAGCACCTGCAGCAGGAACTGCCCCGTGTAGCTCTCCTTCACCTCGGAGATCTGCTCGGGTGTGCCCTCTGCCACGACCATACCGCCGCCGGAGCCTCCTTCGGGACCCATGTCGACGATCCAGTCGGACGTCTTGATGACGTCGAGGTTGTGCTCGATGACGATGACGGAGTTGCCCTTGTCCACCAGGCCGTTGATCACGCCGAGGAGCTTGCGGATGTCCTCGAAGTGCAGGCCCGTCGTGGGCTCGTCGAGGATGTAGACCGTCTTGCCGGTCGACCGCTTCTGCAGCTCGGAGGCGAGCTTCACGCGCTGCGCCTCACCACCGGACAGCGTCGGCGCCGGCTGGCCCAGCCGCACGTACCCGAGACCGACGTCGACCAGCGTCCGCAGGTGGCGGTGGATGGCGTTGATCGGCTCGAAGAACGTCGCGGCCTCCTCGATCGGCATGTCGAGGACCTCGGAGATCGTCTTGCCCTTGTAGTGCACCTCGAGCGTCTCGCGGTTGTACCGCGCGCCCTTGCACACCTCGCAGGGGACGTAGACGTCCGGGAGGAAGTTCATCTCGATCTTGATCGTGCCGTCGCCGGCGCACGCCTCGCAGCGGCCGCCCTTGACGTTGAACGAGAACCGGCCCGGCTGGTAGCCGCGGACCTTCGCCTCGGTCGTGGCCGCGAAGAGCTTGCGCACGTGGTCGAACACGCCGGTGTAGGTGGCGGGGTTCGACCGGGGCGTGCGGCCGATCGGCGACTGGTCGACCCGCACCAGCTTGTCGACCTCGTTGAGGCCGTTGATCCGGGTGTGCCTGCCGGGCACCTGGCGCGCGCCGTTGAGCTTGTTCGCGAGCACGGTCGCGAGGATGTCGTTGACCAGCGTCGACTTGCCGGAGCCGGACACCCCGGTGACGGAGGTGAGCGTGCCGAGCGGGAACGACACGTCGATGCCGCGCAGGTTGTGCTCGCGCGCGCCGACGACCGTGAGCTGGCGCTTCTTGTCGATCTTGCGGCGCTTCGCGGGCATCGGGATCGACTTGCGGCCGGACAGGTACGCGCCGGTGATCGAGTCCTTGTTGGTCAGCAGCTTCTTGTACGGGCCGCTGTGCACGACCTTGCCGCCGTGCTCGCCGGCGCCGGGGCCGATGTCGACGACCCAGTCGGACGTGCGGATCGTGTCCTCGTCGTGCTCGACGACGATCAGCGTGTTGCCGAGGTCGCGCAGCCTGGTCAGCGTCTCGATCAACCGGTGGTTGTCGCGCTGGTGCAGGCCGATCGACGGCTCGTCCAGCACGTACAGCACGCCGACCAGGCCGGAGCCGATCTGGGTGGCGAGCCGGATGCGCTGCGCCTCACCGCCGGACAGCGTGCCGGACGCGCGGTCGAGCGAGAGGTAGTCGAGGCCGACGTCGAGCAGGAAGTGCAGGCGCGCCTGGATCTCCTTGAGCACCGCGCCCGCGATCATCGACTCGCGCTTGCCGAGCTTCAGGCCGTCGAGGAACTCCGAGCACTCGCCCACGCTCATCGCGCAGACCTCGGCGATGGACTTGTCGCCCTTTTTCCCGTGGTGCAGCGTGACGGCGAGGATCTCCGGCTTGAGCCTGGTGCCGGCACACGCGGGGCACGGGACCTCGCGCATGTAGCCCTCGTACTTCTCCCGCATGTACTCGGACTCGGTCTGCTCCTGGCGCCGTTCGAGGAACGGGATCACGCCCTCGTAGTTGGCGTAGTAGGAGCGCTCGCGACCGTAGCGGTTGCGGTAGCGGACGTGCACCTGCTCGTCGATGCCGTGCAGGACCGCCTTCTGCACCTTGGCGGGCAGCAGCCGCCACTGCTGGTCCATCCGGAAGCCGATGGTCTCGCCGAGCGACTGCAGCAGGCGCGTGAAGTACTCCGCGGTCTGCCCGCCGGCCCACGGGGCGATGGCGCCGTCCTCGAGCGACAGCTCGTCGTCCGGCACGACCAGCTCCGGGTCGACCTCCTTGCGCACGCCGATGCCGGTGCAGACCACGCACGCGCCGTACGGGGAGTTGAACGAGAACGACCGGGGCTCCAGGTCCTCGATCGCGAGCGGGTGGCCGTTCGGGCAGGCCAGGTTCTCCGAGAAGCCCCTGATCCGCTTCGGGTCGGTCTCCGGCAGGTCGACGAACTCCAGCTCGACCAGGCCGTCGGCCAGGCGCAGCGCCGTCTCCACCGAGTCGGTCAGGCGCTGCTTGGACGACGCCTTGACGCTGAGCCGGTCGATCACCACGGCGATGTGGTGCTTCTCCTGCTTCTTGAGCTTGGGCACCTCGCCGAGCGCGTAGACGACGCCGTCGACCTTCGCGCGCGAGTAGCCCTGCGACTGGAGGTTCTGGAACAGGTCGAGGTACTCGCCCTTGCGGCCGCGGATGACCGGCGCGAGCACCTGGAACTTGGTGCCCTGGTCCATGGCGAGCACCTGGTCGACGATCTCCTGCGGCGTCTGCTTGCCGATCGCCTCACCGCACTGCGGGCAGTGCGGCTTGCCGGCGCGGGCGTAGAGCAGGCGCAGGTAGTCGTAGACCTCGGTGATGGTGCCCACGGTCGAGCGCGGGTTGCGGCTCGTGGACTTCTGGTCGATCGACACCGCGGGCGAGAGGCCCTCGATGAAGTCGACGTCGGGCTTGTCCATCTGCCCGAGGAACTGGCGCGCGTACGCCGACAGCGACTCGACGTAGCGGCGCTGCCCCTCGGCGAAGATCGTGTCGAACGCGAGGCTCGACTTGCCGGAGCCGGACAGCCCCGTGAAGACGATGAGGCTGTCCCGCGGCAGGTCGAGATCCACGCTGCGCAGGTTGTGCTCGCGGGCGCCGCGAACGACAAGACGGTCTGCCACTGGGGTCCCTTCGGCTGCTGTTGGCGGGGCCTTCACGCCACACTCTTCCGAACAAGCGTTCGAAGCGTACTAGCATCGGAATGGTGGCTGCGACCGGCCCGCCGACCATGCTAGGTGCCACCCCTGACAAAAACGGATCGGGCGGCTCGCGCATTCCCCTGAGCAGGCTCTACCTCCTAGGCTGGACACTTCGATCAGCCTCAACGTCGGGGAGAGGCAGCACATGACCTACACGCCGTCCACGCAGCACACGCCGGTGCCGTCGCCACGAGGAGTGCCCGACCGGCACCTCAACGCCGTGCGGCAGGCGACGGACGTGCTGTACGAGGTCGTCGAGGAGCTGGACGAGGCCGCGGTGCGCGGCGCGAGCCTGCTGCCCGGCTGGACCCGCGGACACGTCGTCACCCACCTCGCGCGCAACGCCGACGCGCTGGTGAACCTGCTCACCTGGGCCAGGACCGGGGTCGAGCACCAGGCGTACACGTCGCGGGCCGACCGCGACGCCGACATCGAGGAGGGCTCGCGCCGGCTGCTGCAGGTGATCAAGGCCGACCTGGACTCCGCGTGTCAGCGCTTCGAGACCGCCTGCCGGGAGCTGCCCGCGCACTCGTGGCGGTCCGAGGTCACCGCGCCCAAGGGTGCGGTCATCCCAGCCTCTACCGTGCCGTTCCTGCGGCTGCGCGAGGTGTGGATCCACCTGGTCGACCTGAACGCCGGTGTGACGTTCGCCGACCTGCCGGCGGAGTTCGTCGTGGACTTCCTCGACGACGCCGTGCAGCAGTTCGAGGGCCGCGTCGAGCCGCTCGCCGTCGAGGTCGCGCTGCCCGACGGCACTCAGCGCATCTGGGGGCTCAACGGCCCGGCCAGCCGCAGCTCGGTGAGCGGGTCCGCGAGCGCCGTGCTGGCGTGGCTGACCGGCCGTTCCGACGGCGCCGACCTGCGCGGAGAGGTGCCGGAGCTGCCTGACTGGGTCTGAGTCAGCAGCCGGTAGGCGGGCTGTTCGACGAACCGGGTCAGCGCCCAGCCGAGCACCAGCGCCGAGGTCACGAACCCCGCCGGCAGCCACCAGGACCGCAGCCCGACGAAGTGCATGCGGTCCATCACCACGGTGCCGATCTGCTGGTGCATCAGGTAGACGCCGTAGGAGACGCCGGCCAGCCACGTGACGGGCTTCTCGATGGCGGTGAAGAACACCCAATCGGGTCCAGCGGCCGCCGCGCACACGAGCAGTAGCAAAACCCCCAAGCCGAGCGTGGACCCGTACTCGGTCGTGTGAATCGCCTGCGCCACCAACGTGGCGGTCAGCAGCGCGCCCAGATGCGGGGTGCTCAGCCGGTGTTTGGACCACAGCCAGATGGCAATCCCTGCGGCGAAGAGCTGCGCACGGTGCAGCGCGAACCCGTTGTAGATCATGAAGAGCGTGTCTGAGTGGTCGAGCAACGGCCGCAGCAGCAACGGGGTGACGATGAGCACCCACAGGAAGACACGCAGCCCGGTGCCGCGCAAGCGTTTCACCAGCAGCGCACCCGCGACGAACGCGCAGATCTGCACCGGCACGGTCCAGTACGCGAAGTCGACGATGTCGACGTCCGGGAACCACTGGTTGACCAGCAACAGGTTGTAGACGACGTCACGGCCGTCGAGCTGGCTCCACCCCTGCGGCGCGACCCATCTCTGCACGGCATAGGTGACCAGCACGGCGACCATGTAGGCGGGCAGCAGCCGCGCGAGTCTTCTCCACAGGAACCGGCCGGGCCTGCCGTGGCTGAGCGTGGCACAGGCGAAGAACGCCGAGACGACCATCAGGGTGCTGGCACCCATCGACATCGGGAAGGTGAACGGCAACGGCCCCAGGTCGGGGTGGCTGCTGACGCTGGTGACCGTGGCGTGGTGGAGCAGCACGCACCCGATGGCGACGACCCTGAGCACGTCCCAGCTGACCCGCCGGACCGCCTGGGGCTTGTGTCGTTGCGCTGGAATCACGAGAGGTGGGGACCTGTTCGTCGATGCGGAGTCTTGGTGCGTTCGGAGTACGCGGCGACGGATTGTTGACCTTTACTTACCCTATGAGTGCAACCTGTATGCAACCTGAAGGTGTGCGGCGCACCGCTTCGAGCGACTACCGTCAGCCACCGTGGACGTACTCGAGAACTACACCGGTCACGTCGAGCCAGGCGGCCCCGCAACCCGCCGCACCCTCGCCGCGCTGACCATCACGAAGATCTCCGTCGGACCGATGGACAACAACGCCTACCTGCTGGTTTGCCGGTCCACGAACGAGGCGCTGCTCATCGACGCGGCCAACGACCACGAGCGCCTGACCGACCTGCTCGGCCACATCCCGACGCGCCCCCGCCTGCGCACGATCGTGACCACCCACCAGCACGCCGATCACTGGCAGGCACTCACCTCCCTGGCCGGCGCCCACGACTGCACCACCGTCGCCCACGAGCTCGACGCCGCCGTCCTCCCCGTCCCCCCGGACGTCCTGGTGGACCACAACGACACCATCAACGTGGGCGAAGTCCCCCTGACGGTGATCCACCTGCGCGGCCACACCCCGGGCTCGATCGCGATCCTCCACGACGACTCCGAGGGCCACCCGCACCTCTTCACCGGAGATTCACTCTTTCCGGGGGGTGTGGGAAAGACCACGTCGCCCGACAACTTCGCCTCGCTCATCAACGACGTCGAAGACAGGCTGTTCGCGGTGCTGCCCGACGACACCTGGTTCTACCCCGGTCACGGCGACGACTCGACGCTGGGCAAGGAACGCCCGTCGCTCGCGGAGTGGCGCGCCCGAGGCTGGTGAGCTCAACGAACGGGGAGCCCGTCAGCGCGGGCTCCCCGTCGTCACACTTCGATGATCGTGACCATGTCGTCGAGCCCTTTGAAGTCTTCGGCATTGCGTGTGTAGAGCGGCAATCCACGCGATGAAGCCACGGCGGCGATCATCAGGTCCGTCCGCCGAGGTTTCGGATTCCGGTTCGCCGCCATCGTCAGCGCAACCAACGTGCCGTATCGGGCGGCCGCCTGCCCGTCGAAGGGCAGTGGTTCGAAGTCCACAATCGCCGCGCCGAGCTTTTCGGTGCGTGCGGCTCTGGACGCGGCATCCCCGGCCATCGCCACGCCCTGATGCAACTCAGCCACCGTGACAGCGGTGAGCTCGGGCATCGCCGGTAGATCAGCGGGGTCCAGAAGACCGAGGTCGATGTAGACGCACGTGTCGAGCACTCCAGACTCAGGACGGTCAGCCACGACTGTGCTCCCACGGGTCAGAGTCGCCCACACGGTCTTCATCGCCGAAAAACTCATCGGCTTCCTGACGCATGCGCGCATGGTCAACCCGAGGCAGGGTTCTGTGCCGCTCGACAAGCTCCTCGGCAGTCAGCCGTCGGCGGCGAGGCAAAGGCCGGAGTTCTGCGACCTCTACACCGTTACGCGTCACGTGGTAGGTCTCACCCGCCTCCACCGCGTCCATCACGGCTGCGGAGTGGTTGCGGAACTCCCGCTGGCTGATGACCTTCACACAGTGAGTGTAGCCCCACGTAGCACAGAAGGCTACGCTAGTCCGGACTTGTCCATCGCTTGCGCGGCTGATGACTGCTCGTCACGCAGCCGCCTTCGCCCGGTGGTCCAGCACCGCGATGACCACCAGCGCGGCCGCCGCCACGCTCAACACCAACCCCCACAACGACGTGTACTCCGTCTCCGGCAACTGCCCCCACACCCGCCGGTAGTCGAGCAACGGCTGCACCACTTGCCGGAACCCGTCCGCGAACGCCACCACCAGCAACCCGAGCGCGACCGGCAACGCCCGCAGGTGCACCAGCACGGGCGCGGCGGTCGCGGCCGTCGACGTCACCGCGGCCATCGCCAGCCCGATGACCAGCGACCCCAGCCCGCCCTGCGTCACGTCGACGTACTCGCCGGTGAACTCGACCACCGTCACCACGAGCACGGCGAGCGCCGCGCACGCCAGCGCCGCCACCACCGTCGGCCGCCGCAGCTGCGCCGCGAGCACCCCGACCCCGACTCCGATCAGCGCGGCGGGCGCGTACCTCGACACCCCGCTGGCGGACATGTACATCGCGAGCGTCACCGGCGCGGCCACCGCGAACAGCACGAGCCCCACCGCCGCCGTTCTGAGCAGCGCGCCACGTCCCAGCGCGATCGCGAGCCCACCGGCGCCGACCAGCAGCAACACCCCCGCCACCACCGGTGCGAACGAGACCAGGTGACCGGCCACCGCCACCACCACCGGCAGCAGTGCCGCGAGAACACCCACCACCCTGGTCCGCCGGGCGAGCGGCTCGGCCGACACCTTGCCCGTCCGCGCCGCGACCACCGCCAGCACCGCGCCGGCCACCGCGAGCCCGCCAGCGTGATCTCGAGCGCCGCCGGCCGCAGTGGGCTCGACAGCCACGACAACCCGAGGAACAACGTCCCCAGCAGCGGCACCGCGACGACCACCGCGGCCAGCGCGGCGTCCCGTGCGGCCGCGAGCGCGCCGAGGACGATCAGCACCGCCCCCGCGCTGCCCAGCGACGCCACGATGCTCGCGATACCCGGCCGTGAGCTCGTCAGGTGCACGTGCGACTCGGTCGTCGCGACCAGCACCCCGAGCGTCCCCGCCACCAGCAACCACGGCCACCGCCGCGAGAACCACACGCCGACGACCGCGGCCACGAGCGGCATCCCGAGCGTGGCGAACGCGTACTTGCTCAGCTCGAAGTGCGCGGCGCGGGTGGACACGAGCTCGGTGTCGCTGACGGTGAACAGGGCCAGGAGAGCCAGCACGACCGGCCCCCAGAGCCAGCCGAGCTCACGACGGGTGTTCTGCACAAGCGCGGAACGTAGCCCAGCCGCTGCCGGGCCGGAGTGGAATCGGATCAGTTGACCACGTCGAGCAGGTCCAGGTAGCCGCCGCTGATCCGCCACAACGCGTCCGAGTACGGCGTCAGCTTGCCGGGCGCCCAGCGGTGGTCGGTGTAGGTCTGCTGGGCCGCCCGCAGTGCCGCGAGGCTGACGTCCAGCTCCTCCTCGACCCGCTTGCGCAGCTCGTCCGGCGTCGGCGCGGGCTGCCGGACCAGCTCACCGGTGCCGTCGCTGAGCGCGACGAGCGTCTCCTCGGCGATCCCGTCGGCCGCGCTCCACACCAGCGCCGGTCGCTCGATCCGGTGGTTCCACACCGGCGCTCCCGCCGACCGCCAGAACGGCGTGAACGGGTTGCGCGACAACCGCGTCGAGTTCGCCCAGTGCTCGGCCCCGACCGGCTCGCCGTGCCACGGCACCTCCTCGACCGGCAGGTCCGCCACCAGCGCGACCTCGATCGTCTCCACGTCACGGGGCACGTCCAGCAGGCCGCCGAAGACCCACAGCTCGACCACCTGGAACCGGAAGAACGAGGCAGGCAGCTCGCCGCACTTCTCAGCGAGCTCACCCAGGTGGTGCACAGCACGAGTCCACTTCACCCGCACGATCCTCCCGCATGATGAGCGTGATGCCCGAACCGACCGCCACCGAGATCGCCCACGCCGTCACCACCGGCGCCACCACCGCCGTCGAGCAGGTCACCGCCGCCCTCGCCCGCCTCGCCCGCGTCGAACCGGCCCTGTGCGCGTTCGCCGAGGTGTTCCCCTCCGCCCTGGCCCACGCCGCCGAGGTCGACCGCCGCGTGCGCACCTCGTTCCTCCCCCTCGCCGGCGTCCCCATCGCCGTCAAACGCGGCGAACGACGCTCCCACCGCGACCACCTGATCGCCCTGGGCTGCGTCCCGATCGGCCTCACCACCACCCCCGATGGCACCACCCCGTGGCAGACCTGGGGCCGCAACGCCCGTGGCGTCACCCGCAACCCGTGGCACCTCGACCGCACCCCCGGCGGTTCCTCCGCAGGTTCCGCCGTCGCCGTCGCTTCGGGCGTCGTCCCCCTCGCCACCGGCGTGGACGGCGCGGGCTCGATCCGCATCCCGGCCGCGTGGTGCGGCGTTCTGGGCTTGAAGACGACCTCCTCCGAACGCGCCGCCGTCGGCGTCTTCGCCCGCCATCCCGACGACCTGGCCCTCTACCTCGGCTGCTCCGGCACGTCCCCGGTGACCGCGGCCTGGTCCCCCGACCTGGGCTTCGCGTCCGTCGACCCCGCCCAGGCAGCGGTGGCCTCCTCCGCCGCGCAGGCGTTGTGCCCTCGCCCGGCGGACCTCGTGCTCGCGGACCCCGCCGACGACTGGTTCGCCCACCGCTGCGGCCCGAACCCCGCGCTGGACGCGTTCTTCGAGACGACGGACCTGCTGCTCACCCCCGCGACACCCGGCCCGCCGCACGGTCACGACGGACCCGGCGCGCAGTTGAACACCAGCCTCACCTGGGCGTTCAACCTGAGCGGTCACCCGGCGGTGAGCATCCCGGCTGGCTTGTCCGGTGGTCTGCCGGTCGGTCTGCAGGCCGTCGCCCGGCACGGTCACGAGGCCGATCTGGTCACGGCCGCACGGCTGGCGCACGTGCACCTGGAATGCCCTTCCCGCTGAGCCGATCGGGTGCTTTGGCCCCAATCCACCCCAGCCGCAGCGGCGTGTGCGGTCTCCTCGTCGCCCGAGGAGGCAACTCGATGGCTCGGCGAATCGGCGGCAAAGGTGGCGGATCGGATCCCGGCGCGGGCAAGGCCGGGGTGACCGTGGCCGCCGCAGCGCTCGCGGTCTCGGTCGCGGCCGGCAGCGGAGGAATCTCCCTCGGCGGCGGAGCGTCCACGACCGCCGTCGACTCGGTGGGGATGAACCTCACCAGGGCGAAGTCCGAGGGCAGGAAGTCCGCCCGCAAGGGTGATGCCGACGGCGCCTGGCGCCAGCTCAACATGCGCACGCTCAAACGCACCGCCAAAGCGGAAGCACAGTGCCTCACGCACTCGTTCGGGCAGGTCCGCGACCACTTCATGCGCAACCCGTGCAAGTCGCTCGACCGCACCCTGCTGGCGGTGGGCGACGACCGGGGCAACGTCGCGGTCGTGTCCGTCGCGTGGGTCGGCTTCCGCGGCCGCCGCGAAGCCGGCGAGTTCAAGCGGCTGATCGACGTGCACGGAACCGGCGACATCACCCCGCTCGCCGCCCCGTTGCTGGACCTGGCCGACGTGCGTTTCACCGCGCTGCACTACCAGTCCCGCCCGGACGGCGACACAGTCGTGATCGCGGAGGCCGAGACCGCGTCCGGCCAGGTCAGCGGCGACGTTCTCGACGCGCTGGCCGACATGGCGAGCTGGCTGCCCCGCTGATGTCGAAATCCGCGACCCAGCCGCGACACCCGGACATGCACACCGACCCGCGCGTCGACGCCTACATCGCCGCCCTCCCGGACTGGCAGCAGGACATCTGCCGCCAGGTCCGCGCCCTCGTCCACGAGGCCGACCCCTCCGTCGAGGAGACGATCAAGTTCACCGACCGCCCCTACTTCGTCCTCGACGGCAACATCTGCGCCCTGCTCGGCACGAAGGACCACGTCAACGTCTTCCTCTACGACAAGGCCGCCGTGCCCGACCCGCACAACATCATCACCAGCGGCCACGCCAACAAGACCGCCCGCATGATCTCCGTCTACCGCGACCAGCCGGTCAACGCGCCCGCGCTGGTCGAGATGTTCCGCCACATCATCGCCGCCAACCGCCGTCGCAGAACTGTCGGACCTCGTCGGTAATCTCAGGACGCATGGAGGTCGAGATCTACACCGACGGCGCGTGCAGCCCGAACCCGGGACCGGGTGGCTGGGGCGCGGTGCTGCGCTATGGCGCGCACGAGAAGGACATCTACGGCGGTGAGATCGGCCCCACGACGAACAACCGCATGGAGTTGATGGCGCCGATCATGGCCTTGGAGGGCCTGACCCGGCGTTCGACCGTGCGGCTCTACACGGACAGCACCTACGTCCGCAACGGCATCACGTCCTGGGTGCACGGCTGGAAGGCGAACGGCTGGCTCACCAAGTCGCGCGAGCCGGTCAAGAACGCCGACCTGTGGCGCCGGCTCGAAGCCGCGGCGGACCAGCACGACGTCGAATGGCACTGGGTCAAGGGCCACGCCGGCCACCCGGAGAACGAGCGCGCCGACCGCCTGGCCGTGCGCGGCGTCGAGGAGGTGACAGGACGCGAGATCACGCAACCGCAAGCAAAACCCAAGAAGGCGACCAAGCCCAGGCAGCCGCAGAAGCCGAGCGGCAACCCGTGCGGCACGCCCACGAAGAAGGGCACGCCGTGCCCGATCACCGCGGGCCCGAGCGGACTGTGCCACATCCACGACCCGGCCCTGCAGTGCGGCGCCCTCACCAAGAAGGGCACGCCCTGCACGATCGCGACCGGCGGCGGTCGCTGCGAACACCATCAGCACGCGATGGAGCTCTTCAGCTGACGGCCTCGTAACAGGAATGCACGGCAGGCTGCCCCGTGTAGTTGGGGCCGGCCCGGTCGTCCGCGCCCAGATAGCTGAACGGCACCGTCGGCCGCCCCGCACCGCTGAAGCTGACAAGACGTCGTCGCGTGTCATAAACGAACCCGGCCGCGCGCAACGCCTTGGTGAGCACACGGCCGTATGGGCTGCCATCGGCCCGACGCACGCTCGCGATGTCGAAGTTCGCGACGAACAAACCACCCGGCGCGAGCCATGACACCGCACGCGTCAGCATGCCCAGCTTGTCGCCCACGTAGTGCAACCCGTGCACACACGTCACGAGGTCGACCGGCTCAGCCGGTTCCCACTGGTCGACCGGCGCGACCACGAACCGCAGCCCAGGACGTTCCGGCATGTGGTGGTCGACCAGGTCCACGCCCACGACCGCCAGGTCCTCGCGCGCCGCCTCCGCCAGCGCTTTGCCCGTGCCACAACAAAGATCCACCCACCGCGTGCCGGGCGCGAGCTCCAGCGACACCCCGAGCTCGCGGCGGTACCCGGCCAGACCGCGCTCGCGGTTCATGGCGCAGTTCGCGACGACCGACGAACGCCACAGCGTCTCGTCGTCCAGCAAACTCACCTCAGCACCTTCGCCAGCCGCGCCATGCCCTCCGCGATCCCATCGGAAGTGTTGCTGGTGAACGACATCCGCAGTGTTGCGTGGTCCGGCGTGGTCGCGAAGAACGACGCACCGGGCACGAAGGCCACATCGTGCTCCAACGCCTGTTTCACCAAGACCGCGGCGTCCACCTCCCCCGGCAACCGCAGCCACACGAACATCCCGCCGTCCGGGTCGGTCCACGTCGTACCGGGAGGAACGGTCGCGGGCAGCGCACCGATCATCGCGTCCCGCCGCCGCCCGTACTCGGCGCACAACCGCGCAACGTGCGCGTCGAGGTCGTTGTGCGCCAGGTACACCGCCGCCGCTGCCTGGTCCACAGTGGACGTGTGCAGGTCGGCAGCCTGCTTCACGATCACCAACGCCCGCAGCAGGTCCGCGGGCGCCCGCAACCACCCGAGCCGCATGCCGGGCGCGCCGATCTTCGAGAAGCTGCCCAGGTAGATCGTTCGATCGCTGATCGATGCGAGCGGTGCGACCGCGTCACCCCGGTAGCGGAGCTCGCCGTACGGGTCGTCCTCGACCACCCACAGACCGGCGGCCGCGGCGATGTCGGCGACCTCGGCCCGCCGCGTGGCCGACAGCGTGCGGCCGGTCGGGTTCGCGAACGTCGGCACGAGGTAGAGCAGCGACGGACGGTGCGTGGCCACGACCTCACGCAGCGAACCCGGAACCAGCCCGTCGGCGTCGCTCGCGACCGGCACCACGCGGGCTCCCACCATCTGGAAGCATTGCAGCGCAGCCAAATACGTCGGCTCCTCCACCGCCACGACGGCGCCGGGCTCCAGCAGTGCCGTGGCGACCAGCGTGAGCGCCTGCTGCGAACCGGTGGTCACGAGGACGTCCGATGTGGGCAGTCCGCGGCCGGTCAGCCGCTCGCAGATCAGCCCACGCAACGTGGAATTTCCTTCTGTGGGCGCGTATTGCAGCACTGAACGGTCCTGCAACGCCTTGTCGTAGGCGATGCGCAGACCGTCCAGGTCGAACAGTTCGGGCGCGGGAAGCCCGCCTGCGAAGGAGATGACCTCGGGACGGGAGGTGAGCGCGAGCAGGTCGCGCACCGGGGAACTGGCGACGTCGAGGGCGCGGGGCATGAACGCCACGGTATCCGCAGCGAGGCTCCAGCCGATCGCGGATTTTTTGTCAGGGGTCGTGGCTAGTTTGGACCCATGGACATCGAAACACGGGAAGAGCAGCCCTACGCGGCGATCAAGGGCACGGTGACGCTGGAGACGTTCGGCAAGATCGCCGACCGCTTCGGAGAGGTCATGCAGTGGCTGGCCGATCGGGAGTTACCGATCCTCGGAGCACCGTTCCTCCGGTACTTACGCGTGACGGGCACCGAGTTCGAGGCGGAGGCCGCCATCCCCACCATCGCCGAGGTGCCCGCGGCCGGCGACGTGTTCTGTTCGACGCTGCCGGCCGGTCGGTACGCGGTGGAGACGCACGTGGGCCACCCGGACGGCCTTCTCGAGGTGACCGAGCGGCTCCTCGCCCGCGACCTGCCGTTCGACCGCGCCGGCGACAGCTGGGGCGCGCGCCTGGAGACGTTCTTCACCGACCCGGCGGTAGAACCCGACCCGCACAAGTGGACCACGGAGGTGGCCGTTCGCTTGATCGACTGACCGCTTCGAGCCCGCGGGGACGGGCACACCGAGCGCTCATATGCCACCTCAGCTATATTGCTGGCATGGCATCTACCTTCGCCGTGCTGGCGGATCCGAGTCGCCGGGAGATCCTCGACCTGCTGCGTGAACGCGAGCAGCCGGTCGGCGACCTCGTCGACCGGCTGACGCTGACCCAGCCGACCGTGTCGAAGCACCTCAAGGTGCTGCGCGAGGCCGGCCTGGTCGAGGTGCGCACGGACGCCCAACGCCGCTGGTACCGGGTCAACCCGCGCCCGCTGGCGGAGGTCGAGGCCTGGCTCGCGCCCTACCGCGCGATGTGGGAGAAGAGCCTGGACGCACTCGAACGCCGGCTCGACGAGATCGAAGGGGACTGACCCGTGGACGCGGAACTGCAGATGATCGAGGGCAAACCCGTGCTGCGCTTCGAGCGCCGGCTGCGGCACTCGCCGGAGAAGGTCTGGCGGGTGGTCACCGAACCGGCCGAGATGAAGCACTGGTTCCCGGCCGAGGTCACGATCGACGGCCGCACGCTGCACTTCACGTTCCCGGACGCCGCACCGGTCGACGCCAATGGCGGCGAGGGCGAGCTCCTCGAGTCCGACCCGCCGAAGGTCTTCGCCTTCCGCTGGGCCAACGACGTGCTGCGCTTCGAGATCCTGCCGCAGGACGACGGCTGCCTGCTGGTGTTCACCGCGGTCGTCACGTCGAAGCTGTCCGTCGGCCGCGACGTCCCCGGCTGGATCACCTGCCTCGACGCCCTAGTCGCCCACGCCGACGGCACCGAGTTCACCCCACCGACCGAGTGGCTCTCCCGCATCGAGCACTACATCGCGAAGTTCGGCCTCGACGAGGGCACCGACGCCGCCGACGGCATCCACTTCGCCCGCGACCTCGTCTGGACCCCGCTCGACGACGTCTGGTCCCTGCTCACCGAGGGCACCACCGCCACCGTCCCACCGCGCGCCGCCCACCCCGGCATCACCCCCGGCCGCATCACCCGCGCCGAGGCCCCCCACCTGCTGGAGTACGAATGGCTCCAGGACGGCACCCCTCAGGGCGTCGTGCGCTGGGAGTTCCAACACGAACACCTGCAGGGCACCACAGCCACCCTGTTCCACAAAAACGCCCACGGCCCAGAAGCTCTCGCCGCCTGGCACGTCCACATGGAACTCTTCTTCGCCGCCACCCAAGGCGACATCCGCTGCCCGTGGCCCACCGCCCGAGAGGAGGAACTCACCAAGCGCTACGCCTCCCGCTAGTCCCCGCCCGGCAGCTCACCCACCCCGGCGACCGCCGCAAACCGGTCCACCCCAACACCACTGATCAGCAACCGCTCCTTCCGGTTGCCGAGCAGCCGCTGGGTCCAGTCGACAAAGCCGCCGTCACCGATCTCCTCCCCGTGCAGGAACACCTTGAAGCACAACCCCTGGTAGTAGCCGGCACCGCGCGACGGGTCCACCACCAACCCGCCGCGCAACGCCTCGAACCGCGGGTCCACCACGCTGACCCGCACCTCGACGTCGCCACACGCCTCCCGCAGAAACGCAAGGTGCTCCTCAAACGCCTCGCGCTCGAACGCAAGGGACCCGCGGTCCCGACCGGCCGTCACCGCACCGAACAAGGTGAAGTGGGCAAACCGGCCAGTGCCTTCGAACCGCTGGGCCCGCACGACCCGCTGCACGCCGGCAAGCCGCACGACGTCACCGGCACGCGCACCGGCATCGGCACGTGCAGCAGCGTCCGTGCGTGCGGCGACATCGGCACGCCGCACCGCCGCCTCCAGTGCGAGCGCGTTGGTCGGGTCGGCAGCCACCTCGGTGCCGCGCACGGTCGACAGGACGTTGTTCTGGTCAACCGCCGCAACCACCGAACAGGTGCCAAGCGGCACAACGGGCGCAAGACCGACCACCGAGAACGACGCGGGCAAGGCGGCGAGCAAACGATCCTCGGCGGCGCGCAAGTCGGCGAACGACAAGGCGTACGGCGCGACGAATCGGTCGGACCGGTAGCGGCGCAAGACGTCCGCGGGCGACAACGCATCGGCGCGGCGGCGCATCAGGGCCAGCAAGGCGGTGGTGAGCTCGCTGCCGGACAGGCGAGCGAGGGCGTCCAGCACCGCAGGCCCGCCGAGGGTGCGCAGGACGCGGGTCAGTGGGGTCATGGGATCCATGGTCCTGACCGGGGCCAACGGATTTGGAAGTTGCCCAGGGACGGAGAGGCCGAGCGGGTGGGCTCGGGTCCGAGGCGCGGCGGGTGCGGGGCGAGCCACGAGAAGTCCGGCTCAGGGGCGGGCAAGTTGCGACGCCGCCGCAGGGCGGCGTGCATCGCGGTCGCCGGGCCGGGGCGGGTCCAGGCGCATCGGGGCGATAGCTGGCTGGACCGGGTTGGCCGGGCTGGTCCGGGCCGATGCACGGGTCTGGGCTGGCGCACCGGTCCGGGCTGACGCACGGTCTGGGCTAGCGCACCGGTCCAGGCTCGCGCAACGGTCCGGGTGGGCGCACGGGTCGGGCTGGCGCATCGTCCGGGCTCGCGCACGGGTCGGCCCGAAGTGCAGGCCCTTACGCCGACGCTCAGTGCGCGGGCTGCATGGCTCGCGGCGGAGGCGGGTCGCGAACTCCGTTGGCTCGCACAGCCCGTTCGGCTTCCTCCATCGCGGATCGGCGGGCTCCTCCTTCCATGTGACGGCGGACGTTCACCACCGCGCCGGCCGAGCCGTCCAGCGCCGCCCCCGCGTTTCCTCATCTGCGGGCGATCGAGGTCGTGAAGTCGGGACGAAAAAGGGACGACACCAAGGACGAATCAGGACACGGTTCACCCATTAGGAGTACACAAAGACCGAACCATCCCGAAGATCGAGGCATGAGCAAAGGCCACGACCAGACTGCCACGGCCGCAGAAGCCCAGCAGCTCGAAGCCGACCGCTGGGGCCGCAACGCCGCCGAACGCGCCGAACGCGCCGCCCGCGGAGCCACCATCTCATTGCCCACCTGGCAACAAGCCATCGAGCGGACCCGACTCGGGTCGGGCACGAAAGTGCTCGACCTCGCCCGCGGCAGCGGCGAGTTCTGCCGCCTGGCCACGAACGCGGATGCGGAAGCAACCGGCGTCGACGCGTCGCAGCGGATGATCGAGGTAGCCGAGCAGCAGGCGCCTGAAGCGGAGTTCCGGCTGGGGGCGCTGGGGACGTTGCCGTGGCCGGACGACGAGTTCGACGTCGTCACGGCGTTCAACGCGTTGTTCTTCGCGGAAAACCCGGAGCACGCGTTTGCGGAGATGGTGCGCACGAGCAGGGACTACGTGGTGGTGTGCGAGTGGCATCCGCAGAAGGTGAGCGATCTGCTGGTGGTGGGGCGTGAGGTGCGTGGGCCGCGCACGCGGAGGAACGCACGGCTGCCGGAACCCGACGAACAGTCGACGACCCACATTCCGGTGGAGCACAAAGACGATGGCGTGATGGTGCGCAGCATGATGAGCGTGGGAGCCCATTAGCGCGTCATCGAAAGCGAAGGTGAGAAAGCGACAGCGGAGAAGATCCGGAAAGCGGCGAAACCGTTCCGCACGCCAGACGGCGGCTATCGGTTTGAGAACTACTTCCTGATGCGGATCTTCCGGAAGAACGACTCAGGCGGCGAGCTGGTCGAGGGCGGCGTAGCCGGCTGAGGTCAGGGCGGCGGGGCCGGGGGTGTTGCTGATCAGGCCCGCTGAGGTCAGGCGGCGGCCGATGAACTGGTCGGTGCAGCACAGGCCGTCGACGAGCAGGGCGGTGCCGGTGATCTCGCAGCGGCCGGCGGCGACGGCGCGCAGAACGGAGCGGTCGCGGTGGGTGAGTGTGGCGGTCATCTTCTTCTCCTTGCGGGTAAATCCTCTACTTACTCATACGTCGAAGAAGAAGGAGTCGGTTCGACATCATCGTCGGAGAATTCTGCACGCACCCCCAGAAGACGTACTGGGCGGCCGTGGTCGAAGCGGCCGAGCACGACCAGAGCGGCGTCCGCGAGCTCCGGACCGGAGGACGTCGGCGCAGGTAGTTTCATCGAGCGGACCTTGGTGAAGAACGGCACGAAGCGCACCTTCACGCCGACGCGCACGGCTGGGCGGCCCTCGGTGACCACGTCGAGAGCGACCTGGTGAGCCAGTGCGACGACCTCGCGCCGGATGTCGTCCATCGAGGCGAGATCCTGTTGGAAGGTTTTTTCGTGCGAGCGGGACTTCACGACCCACGGGGTCGCGCTGACCACGGTGTCGCCGGCGCCCTGAGCGACCGAACGGAAGTACGGGCCCATGCGCGGGCCGAAGCGGGCGGCCAGGACGTCGACGTCGGCGGTTGCCAGGTCGGTCACCGTCGCTACGCCCAGTTCGGCCAGCTTGCGGGCGGTTTTGGTGCCGATGCCCCACAGTGCGGAGGTCGGGCGGTGGCCCATCACCTCGACCCAGTTCGCGCGCACCAGCCGGAACACGCCGGCGGGCTTGCCGAAGTCGGTGGCGAGCTTGGCGCGCAGCTTGTTGTCGCCGATGCCGACCGAGCAGTGCAGGCCGGTCGAGGACAGCACCGCGGCCTGCAGCGAGCGGGCCAGGTCGAAGGGGTCGTCGACGGTGGCGCCGACGAACGCCTCGTCCCAGCCCAGCACCTCGACGACGACGGGGAACGAACGCAGCACGGCCATCACATCGGCTGATGCCGCTTCATAGAGCGTGTGGTCGGCGGGCAGGAACACGGCGTCCGGCAGTTTCTTGAACGCCGTTCGCAGCGGCATGCCGGAGTGCACGCCGTACGCGCGCGCTTCGTACGAGGCGGTGGCCACGACGGCGCGTTCGGTCGGGTCGCCGTTGCCGCCCACCACCACGGGCTTGCCACGCAACGACGGATCGCGCAGGACCTCGACCGCCGCGATGAACTGGTCGAGGTCCACGTGCAGGACCCAGTCCGCCATGCTGGACAGTATGAAACGGTCGGCCGGGATCCTGCTCTTCAGACGACACCAGCAGCTCGAGGTGCTCCTCGGGCACATGGGCGGCCCGTTCTGGGCGCGCAAGGACGCCGGTGCGTGGTCCGTGCCGAAGGGCGAGTACACCGAGGACGAGACGCCGGAGGCGGCGGCGCGGCGTGAGTTCGCCGAGGAGCTCGGCTTGGAGGTGCCGGACGGTGAGCTGATCCCGCTCGGCGAGGCCAAGGGCTCCGGCAAGGTCATCACGGTCTGGGCGCTGGAGGGTGACCTCGACCCGGCCCTGGTCACGCCCGGCACGTTCGAGATGGAGTGGCCGCCCAGGTCCGGGCAGAAGAAGACGTTCCCCGAGGTCGACCGGGTGCAGTGGTTCGGCCTGGAGGAGGCGAGCGCGAAGATCGTCTCCGCGCAACGCCCCTTCCTCGAACGGCTCAGCTCCAGATAGCGGCGACCCACTCCGGGTGGTCGATGAACGGGTTGCGGTTGCGCTGGAACTGGTCGTAGATGACCTGGTTGCGCCGCTGTTCGAACGCGTCCGGCGGGTCCTGCTGGTGCCACTGCAGCAGGACCGAGAGCTTGCCGTGGTAGGGCGCGGTGCCGTTGCTGACCGAGTTGTTCATCTCCAGGTTCTGGAAGCCGTCGGTGCCCTCGTAGCGCACGGCCATGTAGAACAGCATGCGCGCGACGTCGCCCTTCACGGCGTTGCGCGGTTCCCACGAGTCGGCGTCGCCGTAGTTGCCGGGTGCCTCGGTGCGGGCGGTGCCGCCGTTGTCGAAGTCCTTGTTGCCGCGGTCGGCGTTGACGGACACGTCCTCCGGCCGCAGGTGGTGGACGTCGGTGCCCGGGCCGGTGGCGGTGCCGAAGTCACCGTGCGACTTGGCCCAGACGTGCTCGCGGTTCCAGTCGTTCGCGTTGCCGCCGTTCGAGGTCTTCGCCTGCGAGCGGCCGCTGTACAGCAGGATCACGTTCGCGGAGTTGTTCGGGTCCTGGTCGGTGACCTTCAGCGCCTCCCAGACCTGGTCGTAGCTGAGCTTGGTCTGGTTGCGGATGATGCCGTGCAGCGCGGTCTTCAACGCCGGACCGGTCTTGCCCGCGGCCGCCGCGTAGTAGTCACCGCTGGGTGGCGGCGATGTCGTGGTCGACGTGGTGGGCGGCGTCGTGGTGCCGACGAACGCGAACGCCGTGGACGACGTCAGACCGGCGTGCGAGAAGTACGCGTTCAGGGAGCCCGTCACGTCGATGCGCTTGCCCAACAACGACGGGTTGGTCTTCAGGCCCCACGCGGCACGGAACGCCGACGAGATCTGCACGTAGACCATGCGGGAGGTGCCGGTCTCGGCCGCGCTGTCCGCCAGCGCGAGCGCGTAGTCGTTCGGGAACCCCGAACGGACGACGGTGGTGGTCGCGGTGGGCTGTCCGACGACGTATCCCCTGACGGTCGCGGATGACCCGTTCTGCTGCGCGATCGCCTGGGTGACGGTCAGCGGTTCGGCCGCGGTCGCGGTGGTCGCCCCGTACAGGCCGACCGCCGCCAACAGACCGATGACTAACGCAAGTGGACTCCACCGTGCCATTCGCACTCCCCGATCGTGTGGATGTTGTGCACACGATCAGGGCACATGGTCAACGGACGGTAAACGCAACGTCACAGCACCGGGACGACCTGACGGCGGAGGTACAGGTCCCGCAGCAACGCGAGCTCCGCGCCGTGGTGGATCACCTCCCGGTTGATGTGCAGCACGAGGTCGAGGAACGGCCAGTCCGGGTACGGCTCGGCCGGCCCGCACGGCCGCATGAGGTCCACCGCCAGCACGCCCTCGTGCCACCGCGCGTAGGCGTCGTCGAGCTGCGCCAGCGCCTCGTCGGCGGTCACGGCGTACTGCCAGGTCAGGTAGTCGGCCGGCGGTCCACCGAAGTGGGACGCCGAGCGCGCGTTGAACACGCCGACGATGATGTGCGCCATCCGCCACGCGATCGTCGTGACCGGCTCGGGCTGCGGCGGCGGGTACCGCCAGTCGATCGAACCGTCCCGGCGGACCGTCCACACGTCCGGCGCGGGCTCCCAGAAGTACTCGTCGTCGGTGAGCCCCTCCAGCCGCGGGCGCAGCTGGTGCTGCCAGTGCCAGTCGAGCTGGTCGGCCAGGTGCCTGTTCCAGTCCATGCCGGCGACGGTAAATCCGTTTGCGGACAACCACCGCCCTGGAAACACTCAGCCGGTGGAAATCCGCACCGCACGCCCCGCAGACGTGGACCAGGTCGAGCAGCTCGTCGTCGCACGCATGGACCCCAGCGACGGCGTCGACGCCCGGCTGTTGATGACCGACCGGGACGCGGGCTGCGACTGGGTCCTGGTCGCCGCCGACGGGGACCGGATCGTCTCCACCGCGGCGTTGATGGACGAGACGCTCACGCTCGCCGGCGTCGACATCCCCGCCGGTCAGGTCGAGCTCGTCGCCACCGACACCGAGTACGAGGGCAGGGGCCTGGTCAGGCAGCTGATGGGCCGGGCGCACGAGATCTCCGCCGACCGCGGCCACCTGGTCCAGGTGATGATCGGCATCCCCTACTTCTACCGCCAGTTCGGCTACTCCTACTCGATCCCGGTCAAGCAGACCCGGCCGCTCGCGACGAAGCCGGACCTCGTCGCGGGGCACGCGCTGCGCAGGGCCACCGAGGCCGACATCCCGCTGCTCGACCGGCTGCACGCCGACGTCCAGCGCGGCGCCGACCTGCGCATGGGCCACACCGAACCGTGCTGGCGCTGGCTGCTGAACCGCACCGGCTCCACCACGTGGGTGGTCGAGCGCGACGGCACCCCGGTCGCCACCGGCCGCGCCACCCCGCCGGAGGAGGGGGACGTCGTGCTCGGCGAGGTCGCGGGCGTGGACGACGACGCGGTGAAGGCCCTGCTGCACCTGGTCGGCCCGGCCGAGGTCGTCGAACGGCTGCCGGTGCTGGAGGAGTTCCTGGAGCCCCGCCGCCCCGGCGTGGAGCAGTACCTGGTGCGCATCCCGGACGTGCCGCGGCTGTTCGAGCACCTGCGCCCGGTCTTCACCGCACGGCTGCGCGGCCGCGAACCCGCCGACGTCCTGCTCGGCTTCTACCGCACGCACGTCCGGTTCCGCTGGGACGGCGCGGAGATCGGCCCGTACGAGTGGGGCGGCGTGCTGCCCGGTCCCGGCGAGCAGGGCGGCGCGGGCATCGCACCCGACCTGCTCGCGCCGCTGCTGTTCGGCGCGCACGGCATGGACGGCCTGCGCCGCTGGCACGCCGACGTCTACCCCGGTCCGGACGACGACCTGATGACCGCGCTGTTCCCGCCGGTCACGAGCGATCTGATGACCTACTACCTGCCGTGAAACCCAGAATAAACCGAGCGCTCGGTCTACTATTGCGCTCATGACGACAGTGCAGGAGACCGCGGCGGTCCGGTACGGCATGTGGGTGCTGTGCCCGGCCGTCGGCGCTGCCGCGGTCTGGGGGCTGAAACTGGCGGCGGCCTGGGTGGCGGGCCTGAGCTGGTTCCCCTTCCAGGGCGTGTTCGAGCTGGTCACCGAGATCCCCGAGCCGTGGGCGAGCATCGGCGCGCCCGTGGTCGGCGCCGGGCTGGGGTTCGTGTTCGCGCTGATCTGGGCCGCGGACATGCTCTCGGTCGAGGTCTCCCACGAACGGGTGGCCCTGAAGAAGGACGACAAGCGCTTCGAGTTCGACCGCGGTGAGGTCGAGTCCGCGTTCACCGAGGGCAAGCAGCTGGTGCTGCTCGGGCCGAACGGCGCCGAGCTGGCCCGCGAGTCCTCGGACCTCAGCGCGCGGAAGCTCGAACAGGCCTTCACCGGCCAGGGCTACCGCTGGCGTGAGGTGGACCCGTTCGCCGACGACTTCCGGCTGTGGGTCGAGCACACGCCGGAGCTGCCGCCGGACGTGAACGGCCTGCTGGCCGCGCGCAAGAAGGCCATCACGAGGTACGAGCACGAGGAGGCCGCCGAGCTGGCGCGGGAGATCCGCAAGCGCGGCGTCTACGTCAAGGACACGAAGAAGAGGCAGTACTACCGGTGCGAACCGTAGATCCCGCGAAGCACGCGCAGAAGAAGCGGCACATCACCGACACCGCGGCGGGCCTCTTCGCCGAGAAGGGCTTCGACCGCACGACCGTCGCGGACATCTGCAGGCGCGCGGGCATCAGCACCGGCAGCCTGTTCCACTACTTCCCCACCAAGCGCGCGATCTTCCAGGAGGTCTTCGAGCAGGACGGCCAGGACAACGCCGAGGTGTTCGCGAAGGCGCGCGCGCTCAGCCCGTGGGACGGCGTCCAGCTCGTGATCGACCACCTCGCCGCACCGGCATTGGACCGCGCGGTCGCGGGCCTGGTGCTGGAGGTCGTCGCCCAGGCGAGCCGCGACCCGGAGCTGTCCGCGCTGATCAGCCGCAACGAGCTGGCGTTGCGCGACGAGCTCGCGGCCCTCCTGCACCAAGCCCACGACGCGGGCCAGATCACACTGCCGGTGAGCGCGCGGACAGCGGCGAGCTGGGTCCAGGGCCTGGTCGACGCCCTGTTCACCCGGATCGTCGACCCGGACTTCGACGCGACCGAACAGGTGACCACCCTCCGGTTGATCCTTTCCCGCTTCCTGGGTGCTGACGCACCATGAGGGCATGGCTTACGACGTCGCCCGAGTCCGCTCCCACTTCCCTGCCCTGCGGGAGGGCGCCGCGCACTTCGACGGCCCCGGCGGGTCGCAGGTGCCGGACGTGGTCGCCGACGCGGTCCGCGAGACGCTGCTGAGCGCGATCGCCAACCGCGGGTCGGTCACCGCCGCCGAACGCCGGGCGGAAGAGGTCGTGCAGACCGCACGGCGCACGATGAGCGAGTTCCTCAACGCGGGCAGCATCGTGTTCGGCCGCAGCATGACCCAGCTGACCTACGACCTGTCCCGCACGCTCGCGAAGAACTGGCGGCCGGGCGACGAGATCATCGTGACGCGGATGGACCACGACGCGAACATCCGGCCGTGGGTGCAGGCGGCCGAGCAGGCGCGGGCCACGGTGCGGTGGGCGCCGTTCGACCGGGCCACCGGTGAGCTGCCGACCGAGGCCGTGACGAACCTGCTGTCGGACCGGACGCGGGTCGTGGCCGTCACGGCCGCGTCGAACCTGCTCGGCACCAGGCCGGACGTCCAGGCCATCGCGAACGCGGCGCACGAGATGGCGGCGTTCGTGTTCGTCGACGGCGTGCACTACACGCCGCACGTGCCGGTCGACGTCGAGGAGCTGGACGCGGACTTCTTCGTGTGCTCGCCGTACAAGTTCCTCGGCCCGCACCTGGGTGTGCTCGCGGCGGCACCGGAGCTGCTGGAGACGCTGCGGCCGGACAAGCTGCTGCCCTCGTCCAACGCCGTGCCGGAGCGGTTCGAGCTCGGCACGCTGCCCTACGAGCTGCTGGCCGGCACGACGGCGGCCGTGGAGTTCATGCGCACGCTCGACGGCCTCGAGGAGCACGAGCTGAAGCTGCGCGACCAGCTGGAGAACGGGCTGCTGGAGCTCGGCGCCCGCACCTACGGCAAGGCCGCGAACCGCACTCCGACGGTGCTGTTCTCGGTCGACGGCCTGGACCCCGCCGAGGTGTACCGCAGGCTCGGTGCCGAGGGGGTGAACGCCCCGGCCGGCCACTTCTACGCGCTGGAGTGCTCCCGGTGGCTCGGCCTCGGTGACAAGGGAGCCGTGCGCGCGGGCATCGGCCCGTACAACGACGAGTCCGATGTGGACCGTCTGCTCAAGGCGGTCGCCAAGCTGCGGTGACGCGACGGCCGGGACGACTCACACGAAGAAGAACAGCCCGATGTAGGCGAGCCCGACGAACAGCGACGCGTTCAGCTTGCGCGTCACGTTCTCGTGCCGGTGGAAGGCGATCAACGCGCGTGAGCGGGCCCACATCACCTTCTCCCCGGCCTCGGGGTCGGGCAGCTGCGGTGTCGTGATCACGTCACCGGCCGGGCCGAACGCGAGCATGAGCTGCGGCCCCGACCGGCGCACGCCGTGCAGCTGCTGCCACGGCACCCGGTAGCTCCAGATGCCGGTGTAGAGCACGACCGCGTTGGGGTCCAGCCGCATCAACGGCTGGAACCTGGTCACCGCCGACACCGCGCACTGCATGCCCAGCAGACCGAGCACGAACCAGTCCGGGTAGTGGTGGAGCCCGACCAACGCGCCGATGGCGGCCAGCGTGAGCATCACGCCCTCGGTGCGCCGGCGGTCACCGGGCCAGATGGCGTGCGGCAGGTCGACCGGCGCGGTCTTCGTGACCGGCTCGCCCGGCAGGTGTGCACTGTGGACGATGTGCCGCGGCCGCACGCGGGTCAGCGTCGTGGTCGCCACCACCTCGCCCTCCACCACGAGCGCGACCTGCCCGCCGTGGTGCAGCTCACCCGCCACGACGAGCTCGGCGGGCTCGTGCTGCACCGGCGGGTCCTCCTCGCCCCGCCAGACCGCGCCGAACTGCTCGGTGTCGTGGTAGAGCGGCTCGTCCAGCCCGAGGTCCGCCAGCAGGGCGACGGTGGCGACGTCCTCCCTGTTGTGCCGCAGCAGGATCCGCCGCACGGTCAGCGGGTGCGCCTGCAGCCGCACCGCCTTGACCGGACCGGTCCACAACGCGCGCCGGCGCCGTTCGCGGGCGGCCAGCATGATCGCGAAGAACACCGCGGCGCCCCCCAGCGTGAGCCACCACGTGACGTCCTCGGGCTCGGTGACCATCCGCACCCAGTCGCCGTCGGCGAGCACCGGCACCTTGTCGCCGACCTGGTAGGTGTCGGCCGCGAGCGGTTCGAACGAGGTCCGCTGGCTGTCCGGCAGCTCCACCCACACCTGGTAGGCGTCCTTGACCTCCACCACCTCGGCGTCGACCCGGCTGGCCTCTGCGACGTGCGCGGCGATCTCGTCGGAGCTCAGGTCGTACTGCACGAACGTCAGGAACCCGAACAGCACGAGCAGCACGGCCACGATCCGCAGCACGCCGCGGTTCGGCGGCATGTCCGGCAACGACACGATCGTCGCGCCCGCCGCCTGGTCCTGGTCGGCGCGCGACCGGAGTGTCCACGCCGCGACGACCGCGCACGCCGCCGCGTGCAGCCCGAACGCGATGTTCGCCGTGGGGTCGCTGTCGAGCGCGAGGTCCATGACGCCGAACAGCACGCCCATGCCGCACCCGGTGAGCACCCGGTTGAACAACAGCAGCAACGGCGTCGCCAGCAGCGGCACCACGGCCAGCGCGAACAACGGGTCGGGCAGGCACGGGTGCGCCGTCGTGCAGGGCGCCTCCCCGGCCGCACCGGCGACGACGAACGCGAACACCCAGCCGCCGACCAGTCCGACCTTGGTCACCCACCACGGAACCGCCGCCGCGTGCCAGCGCTGGACATCCATGCGCGGATCATGGCACGACCGTTGCTCCGATCGGTGTGGTTCGCCAGGGGGCAACTGGGTAACCGCAGGTCGACATCGACCGATGAGGTGGAGGATCACATGCTGGCAATCGCGGCCGCAGTGGCGTTCGGCCTCGCCCTGCTGTTCGACCTCGCGGACATCTCGTTAGGCGAGGCGGTCACCCTGAACACTCTTGTGACGCTCGGCCTGTTGCTGCTCGCGCTGCACCTGGCCGGAGTCGGAACGGGCACCCGCTCGTGGAACTGGCGGCGCCGTGCCCGCAGGTAAGTCACCGAAGAGCCCCGCCAAGCTGTCCAAGGGCGCCTGGTGGGGCGTTCTCAAGCGCACCGTCAAAGAGTTCAACGACGACAACCTGACCGACTGGGCCGCCGCGCTCACCTACTACGCGGTGCTGTCGCTGTTCCCCGGCCTCATCGTGCTGACCTCGCTGCTCGCGCTGATGGGCGAGACGACGACGCAGGAGCTGCTCAAGTACGTCGGCGAGGTCGCGCCCGGTGAAGCCGGTGACCTGATCAAGTCGTCGATCGAGGAGCTGCAGAAGAGCTCGAGTGCCGCCAGCCTGCTCGGGATCATCGGTCTGCTGACCGCGTTCTGGACGGCGTCGGGCTACCTCGGCGCGTTCATGCGCGCGGCCAACGCCGTGTACGACGTCGAAGAGGGCAGGCCGATCTGGAAGACCATCCCGCTGCGGCTGGGCCTCACGCTCGGCTCGGTGGTGCTGATCTCGCTCACCCTCGGCGCGCTGGTGCTGACCGGCGGGGTCGCCGACACCGTGGGCAACTGGATCGGGCTCGGCGACACCGTCGTCACCGTGTGGGACGTGGTGAAGTGGCCGGTCATCCTGCTGCTCGTGAGCCTCGCGTTCGCGGTGCTCTACTGGGCGGCGCCGAACGTGCGGCAGCCGGGCTTCCGCTGGGTCACGCCGGGCAGCCTGCTCGCGATCGTGCTGTGGGCGCTCGCCACCGTCGGTTTCGCGATCTACGTGGCGAACTTCGCGTCCTACAACAAGACGTACGGCTCGCTCGGTGGTGTCATCGTCTTCCTGGTGTGGCTGTGGATCTCCAACATCGCGGTGCTGCTCGGTGCCGAGTTCGACGCGGAGCTGGAGCGCGGCCGGCGCATCGAGGAGGGCGCCGACCCGGAGGAGGCCTCACCCGAGCCGCGTGATCTCCCGGGGTAGCTCGTCCCTGGTCGCCCGCCACTCACCGTCCGGACCGGCCTCGATGCGTTCGGTGCCGTCGTTGGGCACGAGGACCCACAGCTGGTCCTTCGTGGACAACCACACCACGCCGATGCCGTCCGCCCGGTGGCTGGTGGCGTACTCGTAGGACTTGCGGAACACGTCGCCACCGTTGCGGTCGGTCACCCGGACCTCGGTCGGGCTCTCGGCGTGCGCCACGTACTCGCCGCTGGGCGAGGTCTTGGGCGCGCCGGGGCTCGCGAACCGGTCCTGCCGGTCGTCCGCGCACGCCGTCAGCGTCAGCAGCAGAGCCAGGGTCCCCGCGGCGAGGCGCGAAATGCCGTGCGTCATACCGCCAAAGGTAGCCAGCCCGATCGGCCGGGTGGGAGGTTCCGGGGCACGTTTACGACTCTGTGGCCCGACCGGGACCAACCGTTGAGCAACGGCCCCTTGTCTCGAAAAGGTCCCGAAGACCCGTCACTCGTCACGTACCGCGGGTGCGCCGGGTCCGGGCCGACTATCCTCGCGGCCGTGTTCAAGGACTTCGGTGCCGGCTTCCGACTGCTGCTGCAAGGCTTCCGGCTGGTGTTCAGCTCACCCAAGCGCGTGCTGGTCGGAGCGCTGCCCGCGGTGATCACCACGGCGCTGATGATCACCGGCTGGACGTTGCTGTTCACCAACATCGACGCGATCGCGGGGTGGCTGGGCGGCTTCGCCGACTCGTGGAGCGACACCTGGCGCAACGTCGTCCAGGTCGCCATCGGGATTTCGGTGGTCGCGGTGACGCTCGGGTTGAGCGTGCTGCTGTTCACCGCGATCACGCTGATGATCGGCGGCCCGTTCTACGAGTACATCGCCGAGGAGGTCGAGGACGAGCTCGGCGGTGTGCCGGAGGCGGAGCAGGTCGGGTTCTGGCGCGGGCTCCTGGTGGGCCTGCGCGGTACGTTGCTGCTGGTCGGCACCTCGATCCTGTTCGCCGTTCCGCTGTTCCTCGGCGGGTTCATCCCGGTCGTCGGGCAGACCGTGATCCCGGTGCTGGCCGTGTGCATCAACGGCTACCTGCTGGGCATCGAGCTCACCGGCATCCCGTTCACCCGCCGCGGCCGGACGTTCAAGCAGCGCCGCCAGGCCCTCGCCACCCGCCGCTCGCTGGTGCTCGGCTTCGCCGTGCCCGCCTACCTGCTGTGCCTGGTCCCGCTGGCCGCGCTGGTCGTGATCCCGGCGGCGATGGCGGGCGGGACCGTGCTGTCGCACCGGCTGCTGTCCGGTGAACGGGCGGTGCGGGTCTAACGCACCGCCGCGCTGTCACCTAGAACGGCAGCCAGGCCTGCTGCGTGAGCCCGTTGCGCGCGGTGATCTGCACGCCTGCCGCGGACACCGACCACAGCTGGTCGCCGATCACGATGGTGCGCCGCGCCCCGCCGTAGGTCTGCGACTGCGGTTCGGTGATGCGGCCGGTCTCGCGCAGCTGGTTGCCGTCGACCTTGAGCACCACGGAGGTGGCGTTCGGGTTCGTCTTGTACTCGGTCACCGGGATCACCAGCGTGCCGTCCTGCGGCCAGAACAGGAACGCGTGCGGGTCGAACTGCGCCTCGGAGCTGGAGCCCGGCAGGTGGAACTGCGAGAGCCGTTGCGGTGACGCGGGGTTGCCGATGTCGAACAACGACACCTGGGTGCCGGTCGTGCGGCCCTGCTCGGTCGCTTCCTGGCCGACGCCGATCAGCTTTCCGTCGCCGGCGGGGTGCAGGTAGGCGGAGAAGCCGGTGATCTTCAGCTCGCCGGTGACCCTGGGCTGCCCGGGATCGCTGAGGTCCAGCGTGTAGAGCGGGTCGGTCTGGCGGAACGTGACGACATAGCCCATCCGGCCGATGAACCGGACGCTGTAGATGCGCTCGCCCTTGCCGAGGCCGTCGACGCGACCGACCTGGGCAAGCCTGTTGCCGTCGCGGCGCAGGGTGGTGACGGCGCTCTCGGTGAGCGGAAGTTGCTCCTGGGCAACGTCTCCCCGGCGCCAGCAGCACGGCGTCATGGTGCCCGTGGTGGTCGCGACGCGCAGGACGCCCTCGTGCTCGGACAGCGAGTACTGGTTGAGCAGCGTGCCGGCGACGTCACCGGACGCGACGTGCTTCGGCGGGCCGGCCTGGCTGATGTCGAACTGGTGGACCGCCGTGGTGACCGGGCGTTGCACGCGCGGCCTGCCGGGGATCTCCGGAAGCAGGCGGTGGTCGTCGGCGACGTAGAGGTTGCGGTCGGTGCCGTAGACGGTGTCGCCGTCGGCCACGATCGAGACCGGCTGGCCGGTGCCGAGCTGACCGGAGAGCTCGAAGGTGAGCACGGTCAGCATCGACGAGGCCGCGTGCGAGGCAGGGCGGCTCACGTTCGCGCAGTCGACCAGGGTGCCGCTGGTCTTCGCGCCGTTCTCGGCGAGCTCGTAGCGGGGCAGCCAGGACGTGACCGGCTCGCTCTGCAGGATCTCCCTGTTGCGCCGCAACGCTCCCGCGTCGTTGGTCGTCTGGTCCGGGTAGACCCACGGCAGGCGTGGCAACGAGCGGACGACGACGCGGGCGGTGCCGCCGACCTGCCGGGCGTCGAGGTAGAAGCCGTCGGTCTTGAGGCTGCCGATCTCCTTGAGCGCCTTGAGGTCGACCAGGACGATCTCGCTGCCGGGCATCCCGGGGTAGGGGCGGTCGCCGGGCGCGAAGCCGGGATCCATGATCGGGATCTGGCTCTGCACAACGAGAAGAGCCCGGTCGCCGGACACCAGGAGCTGGCTCGCGTGCCGGTCGCCGAGGTCGAGCGTGCCGGTGATCGAGCGGCCGGCGACGTCGAGGACGCGCAGCTTGCCGTCGGTGATGGAGACGACGCGTTTTCCGTCCGTCTTCACGAGATCGGGCTCGTCGACGCCCTGCTCGTGGACGTTCGTCGTGGAGTGGCCCTGTTGCTCGGCCGGCGGCGTGGCCGCCTTGGGCATCGTGTCGCGCTGGGCGACACCGGCCGAGTCCGCGGCCATGCCCTCGGCTGTCGCGAAGGCCGTCCTGCCACCCAGGCCGTACGCGGTGACGTACGGGGCCATGGCGGTGCGCAGTTCCTTCACCGCGTTGTCGCAGGAGTCGAACGCGACCAGCCGCACCGGGCCGGAGTCGACGATCGGGGGCGCGAAGCTTTCGTCTCGCACGGCGGAGCTCACACAGACCCCGGCGACGGCCACCACGGCGGCGCCGGCCAACAGCTTTCTGCCGTTCATGCCATCAGGACGGAACGAGGGCCGGAAAGGGTTGCTCCGCCGTTGCAGCAACCCTTTCCGACGTCTTTCCTCGTGGCGTGGCTAGGAGCTGATCTGCTGCTGGATCTGCGTGGCGTAGGCGGAGACGCGGGCGTAGACACCGGGGTAGCCGGCCGCGGCGCAGCCCTCACCCCACGACGTGACGCCGATCAGCTTGCCGCCGGCCACCAGCGGGCCACCGGAGTCGCCCTGGCAGGTGTCCGTGCCGCCCTGCGCGTAGCCGGCGCACACCATGTGCGTGGCGTTGAAGTCGCTGCCGTACGAGCTGCCGCAGCTGGAGTTGCTGGTCAGCGGCACGGTGGCGCGCAGCAGGTAGCGCGAGGCCGAGCCGCCGCTGGAGGTGGTGCCCCAGCCGAGGATGGTCGAGCTGGTGCCTGCCGCGTACAGCGCGGAGTCGGCGGAGGTGGCGAACGGGATCGGGGTGTAGGAGAGGTTGCGGTCGAGGGTGAGCACCGAGACGTCGTAGCCACGGGTCACGTCGCGGTAGCTGGGGTGGATCCAGATGCGCGTGACGCGGGCGACGGTGCCCGCGGTGGAGTTCTTGTCGTCGCGGCCGGCCACCACGCGGACCGCCGAGGCCGAGTCGCCCACGGTGCAGTGCGCCGCCGTGACGACCTTGTTGGGTGCCACCAACGTGCCGCCGCAGTACTGGAAGCCGCTGCTGGTGGCCAGGTAGACGACGTAGGGGTGCGTGGACGTGCTGGCGCGCGTGCCGCCGACGATCTGCGCGCCGACCTCGCCGTCGGTCGCAGGAGGGGTCGGAGCCGCTTGCGCCACGCTGACCGCCGCCATCGGCAGCGTCGCCGCCACCAGTGCCGCGCCCAGCCATGACCTGAGGCGGTGCAGGGTTGCCGCCATGATCATCTCCTTGTTCGGTTGTGCTCCCGGTGCAGGGCCGGGAGTGGTTCAAGGATCGGCAGCGCTTTCCGAGACGGGCAAGGGCCGGTCCGCGTAGGCCATTCGGCCGCGCACCACCGCGCGTGATTGGATCGACCGCGAACAACCCCGTTCCGAGAGGAAGTTGTGATGGCCCCCACGAAACCCGAGGTCGACCCGCACGACGGGCCGGCACCGGCCGACCTGCTCATCCAGGACATCACCGTCGGCGACGGCGAGGAGGCCACGCCCGGTCAGCGCGTCGTCGTGCACTACGTCGGCGTCTCGCACTCGACGGGTGAGCAGTTCGACGCGTCCTGGGACCGCGGCGAGCCGTTCATGTTCCCGCTCGGTGGCGGTCGCGTCATCCAGGGCTGGGACCAGGGCGTCGCCGGCATGAAGGTCGGTGGCCGCCGCAAGCTGGTCATCCCGCCGCACCTGGGTTACGGCTCGCGTGGTGCCGGTGGCGTGATCAAGCCCAACGAGACGCTGATCTTCGTCGTCGACCTGATCCAGGTCGGCTGACCCGCGTTCAGGTTCCAGTGGCGTTCCGCTGCTCCACTCAGTGGAACGCCACTGGTCCTCGCAGCCGATTTGCCACGCCGGTGGAACTGGATCGCCACCGGCTGCGTCATCCTTTGAGTCCGCCGTCGCAGCAGGGGGAGGAAGTACGGTGCCCGAGGACATCGCCGGTTCCGAGCGCATGCTCGGGAACTGGGAGAAGAGCGTCCAGGAACGTGCCGCGCGCTATCAGGAGATGGCGACGCGCGTGCAGGGGATGACGATCTCCGAGCGGTCCTCCGACGGTGCCGTCGAGCTCACCATCGGCTCCAACGGGATCCTGCAGCACCTGGTGATCAACGAGTCCGCCGCCGGCCGGCGCATGGCCGAGGTCAGCGGCGAGATCATGAAGCTGCTGCAGCGCGCGCAGTCCCGCATCCCCGAGCTGCTGCAGGCGGCGATGGCGGAGACGATCGGCACGCAGGACGAGACCGCGAACGTCCTGTTCAGCGAGGCCAAGAAGAACTTCCCGGCACCACCTCCCGAAGACCCGCCGCCGGCGTCGCACAACCGCAGCAACGAGCTGAACTTCCGGGTGGAGGACGACGGACCGCCGTCCCGTCCCACGCCACCGCCTCCGCCGCCGCGCCGCCGTCCTCCGTCCGACGACGATGACGACTTCGGCGGGCAGTCCGTTCTCTCCTGATCTTGTCCGCTGCTCGAACTTGAGGGGGTTCGATGACTGCCGGTGGTTTCAACGTCACGTCCGACGTGCTGGAGGCCCACGCGAAAGCCTTGCAGGGCCTGCAGGGCCGGTTGCAGGGCGCCGTCGACGCGGCGAACACCGTGTCGATGCCGACCGACGCGTACGGCATCATCTGCCAGCCGTTCCGGATGCTGCTCGACCCCGTTGAGCAGTGGGGCATGGACGCGCTGAAGGGCGTGGCCGAGGCGATGGACGCGACCGCCAAGCGCATCGACGAGACCGGGAAGCACTACCAGGCCGTCGAGGACTCCATCGTCCAGACGCTCCAGGGTGGCGCCTGATGTCGTCACCGAACCCCTTGGTGGCGCAAGCTCCTGCTGAACCGTCCGGCTTCTTCAACCAGGGCACCGGCGACAACGGCTGGGCGACCGGCATCTCGATCGCCGAGTCCGCGATGGACGCCTACAACGGCATCTCCGAGGGCAACTGGATCGAGGGCGGCCTCGGCGTGCTCGGCCTCGCCGCCGACGCCGCGTCGATGGCCATCGACCCGTTCGGCACCCTGCTGTCCTCCGCGGCCTCGTTCCTGATGGAACACATGCAGCCGCTGAAGGAGGCCCTCGACTGGCTGGCCGGCGACCCGCCGGTGATCGAGTCGTACTCGACGACGTGGAAGAACGTCTCGACCGAGCTCGGCAACGTCGCCAACGAGTACAAGTCGTCCGTGGACGGCACCTCGGCGTGGACCGGCCCGGCCGCCGACGCCTACCGCGCTGCCGCGGGTGGTCAGCTGGACGCGTTGTCCGGCGCCGCGTCCGCCGCGGGTTCCGTGGGGACCGTCGTCGGCGTGATGGGCATGGTCGTCGCCTTCGTGCGGGAGATGGTCCGCGACCTGATCGCCGACCTGGTCGCGAAGCTGATCACGTGGGTGCTGGAGGCCGTGTTCACCCTGGGCTTCGGCACGCCGGTGATCGTGGCACAGGCCGTGACCGCGATCTCGAAGTGGGCCACCCGCATCGGTGAGCTCATCCAGAAGCTCATCTCGACCATCAAGAAGGTCTCGCCGCTGCTGGGCAAGCTCGTCGAGATCTTCACGAAGATCATGAAGGTCGTCGGGAAGCTGGTCGGCAAGGTGACCGGGCTCGACGTGATCTCGACGAAGTCCATCAAGCCGGGTGGCCTGTTCCACAGCACGAACTCCCCCGACCTGACCCCGTCGGGCTCGCCGTCTTCGTCCACTCCGGACTCGTCGCCATCTTCACCTTCCTCCCCGTCTTCACCCTCTTCACCTTCGTCTCCTTCTTCGCCGTCCTCGCCTTCGGCGCCGGACGCCACGCCGTCGTCACCTTCTCCCGCCCCGGACGGCCCTTCGCGCGCGCCCGACAGCTCCTCGCCGTCGTCTTCGGCCCCGAGCCCGTCCCGCGCTCCCGACGCACCGTCCACTCCGGACGCCCCGTCGTCCCGCCCGACCTCCACCCCGGACAGCTCCTCCAACTCGCCGTCCGGCCCAAGCTCCTCGTCCGGCCCAGGCTCCCCTTCGGGTCCCGGCTCTCCCTCGGGTCCCGGCTCCCCTTCGGCCCCGTCCTCCACTCCGGACGCTCCGGCCACCCCGCGCAACACCGGCCAAACCACCCAGTCCTCGGTCGCACCCCCCGAAGCCCCACCGCGCGCAGACGTCCCGCAGGCCCCACAGCCCCCGCGCACCCCGGACACCTCCCCGTCGACCCCGCCCCAAGCGGCCCCGACAGGCGGCGCCCCGAACACCCCGGCAACACCCGTCCTCCCCGCCTCCACCCGCCCGGCACCGGAGGCCAGGGCTGGACCGGCACCCCGGCTCCCTGCCTCGCCATCCGCCCCGCCTCACCGTCCACCCCGGCACCCCGCCGAGCCCTCGCACCCCGGACTCGTCGACCTCAGCCTCCCGCGCCGACGCCGCACCCCGCCCGTCGATGCCGCCGCCCCCTTCAACGCCGTCGACGCCTTCGCCCTCATCGACCCCTTCAACGCCGTCGATGCCTTCGTCCCCATCGGGCGGCATGCCTTCGTCCCCGTCGGGCGGCATGCCCCACGCCCCGTCGACCGGCACCCCGCACACCCCGTCCGCGGCCACCCCGTCAACCGGTGCTCCGCACTCCCCGTCGGCAGGCACCCCGAACCCCCGCCCCGACGCAACTCCCCAGCCGCGCCACGGCCCGTCCGCCGCGCCTCCCACACCTCGCGGCCCCTCCACCCTTCGGCACCCCGATGGGCGGAGCCCGCACTCCCCTTCCCCAGCACTCCGCACACCGGCCCCAACGCACCTCACAGCGGCCCAACGCCCGTCGTCCCGCCCGGACGCCCACACGGCGGCCCAAGCTCCTCGCGTCCTGACGCGCCGACCCGCCCGGACGCCCCAACCGTCCGACGCCGGCCGCGCCCGGACACCTCGCCCCGCACGGACTCCCGACCGGCCACCCGTCCAACGGCCCGTCCCGTCCGGACGCCCCCAACCGCCCGGACGCCCGCACCGCCCGACAGCCCCTCCCGCCCAGACGGCACCGGCCCGGCACCGTCCCGAGAGCCCCTCCCGTCCCGACGGCACCAGGCCCGACGGCACCCGTCCCGACGGCACGCGTCCGCACACCCCGGACACTTCTCGCTCCCGTGGCACCGACACCGCCGCACCCCCGCACCACTCCCCCGACGCGCCCGGCACCCACCCGGACTCCCCGCGCCACCCCGACGCCGACACGCCCCACCACGGCTCGGACGCCGACAAGCCCCACGACCCCGACCGACCGCACGACAGCGACCCCTCCACGCACGACCCCGACCGCCCCTCCCCCGAGGAGGCGCACAACCGGCACGTCGAAACCACCCCGGCCGGCGTCTCCCACCACGGCGGCGACCCGGACATGGGCGACCTCCCCCACCGCGTGCCGAACGACCCGCGCTACTTCACCGCGGACGTCCACGTCACCCCGGACGGCAGGGCCCGCGTCGGCGGCCACCACTACACCCCCGCCGAGTACGCGGACATGTTGCGCCGCAGCGGCTACGACGGCAGCAAGCCCGTTCGCCTGATCGGCTGCGACGCCGGCAGCAACGACTTCGCCAAGCAGCTCTCCAAGCACCTCGACGCCCCGGTCCTCGCCCCCACCAAGCCGGCCTGGACCGACGCCAACGGCCGCGTCTTCACCAGCGACGCCGAGATCCGCCCCGACGGCACCCGCCAGCCGAAGATCCCGCCGAACGGCGAGTGGGAGACCCACCACCCGGACGGTTCGAAGACCAAGACCGGCGACGACGGCTACGCCCCGGACAGCGACCGCCACACCGACGGCACGGACACCGACGGCGCCAAGGACCGCGGCACGGACGACACCGACTCGACCGCCAACGACAACGGGACCACCAGGGACGGCGAGGACGCGGACGAGTCGCCCAAGGCTCCCTCGGCGAGTGACCAACCGGTCGACCACCCGAAGCACTTGCCGGATCCCGCGGTGGACCCCGGGCCGGCGCCTGACGTCCGCGATCCCGACTTCGACCAGGACAGGTCCCGCGGGTCGCTCGTCGAGGAGATCGACCCGAACGACACGAGCCGGGTCACGTTGAAGGACGGGCTCATCCACACCGTCGACGGCAAGCCGGTCAAGGAGTACATCCAGGACCTCTCCCGGCAACGCGCGGAGTACCACGCCGCCAACAAGCTGCCCGGTGACGGCCCGTGTTCCGCGGTCGCCATGGACCTCAAGACCGGCAAGATCACCGAGGGCGTCAACGGCGGCACCACGGACCTCATCGACCCGGAGAACGTGCACCCGCTGCTGCGCGAGAACTACAAGGGCATGGGTGACTGGCAGCACCCGGTCATGAAGAACGACACCGACATGCAGCAGAAGCCGGTGCTGGGCGAGAACGGGAAGGCCCTCAAGGACGCCGACGGCAAGGTGGTCACCGAGCCGTGGATCATGCAGGGACAGGCCCACCACGACGAGCCGCTGCGCCACGCCGAGGTCAAGGCGGTCAACGAGTTGTTGTGGGCGCGCCAGCGGGAGTTCGACGCGCAGTGGAAGGCAGAGCACGGTCCCGGCTCCGTGCCTCCCGCTCTCGGCCGGGAAGCGTTGCAGGAAATGCGCTTCGACCCGCGCTGGACGCAGGACATGATGCAGAAGAAGGTCGTGACGGCACCCGTCGGCAGCGACGCGCCTGCGTGTGCCAACTGCAACACGCTTCTGCGGGATGTGCCCAGTTACACTGGCCGCATTCAATATTCGCCCTTCGACCACAGGTCCAAGGGAAGTTTCATACCTCCAGCGACGGAATGACCCATGCGCATCGACAGCACAGAGTCGTACGTGGACGAGACCACGCGCGTCCATCACGATGGTGAGCTCTTCGACGGGGAGGTGGAGACCAAAGACGCCGACGGCAACGTCATCGGACTCGTCACCTACTGGCAGGGAATTCCGCACGGCCCGCAGGTTCTCTGGTACCCCGACGGGCAGAAGCGCCAAGAGGGTGTGAACAACGCCGGCCTCGCCGTGGGTGAGTGGCAGAAATGGCATCCGAACGGTCAACTCGCCGAGTGGCGGACGTTCGACGCCCAGGGTCAGCCGGTCGCACGCAAGCGCTGGGACAGGGACGGCAACCCGACTGAGGACAAGACGTTCGGGCGGTGATCGACGCCGTGCGCGTCAATCGGCACCAGACCGTCGAGACGCCGGCCGCCATCCTCTTGCACAACGGTGAGCCGTTCACCGGCGAACTCGAGGACACCGACACCGGAGGTCGCACGATTGCGCTCACGTCGTACGTGAACGGCCTCGAACACGGCCCCCAAACCGAGTGGTACCCGACCGGCGAGAAGCACGTCGAAGGCCGGTGCGACCAAGGCTGCGCGGTCGGCGAATGGCGCGAATGGCACCGCAACGGCAAACTCGCCGAGCAAAGCCTGTTCAACAAGTTCGGCGAGTTGGTCGAACTGCGGCGGTGGGACGAGAACGGCGTCCTCGTGGAGGAGAGACTGTCCGGTGTCACCCGAGGACTCTGAGCTCCGCGTGCGGGTGGAGGACACCGAAGACAGGGCTGAGGGCGTTTTCCACCAGGGGACCCCGTTCACCGGCGAGGTGGTCGAGGTCGGCGAGGACGGCAACCTGCTCTCGCTGTACACGTACTACGCCGGCACGCAGGACGGCCCGTACGCCGAGTGGTACTCCCCAGACCGCCCGTTCAGGACGGGCACCATGCGTTTCGGCCTGCTGATCGGCGTACACCGGCAGTGGCACCCCAACGGGCAGGTCGCGCTCGAAACCGAGTTCGACGCGCAGAGCCGCCAGCTCTACCGCCGGGAATGGGACGACCAGGGCAACCTGATCTACGAACACACCTGAACATGCGATCAGCGCCAGGTCCTGTTCGGACGGATCGGTGCGGGCCGACCGACACCAGACCGTCGATGTCCCGGCGGGCGTCGTCACCAGAGCACCGAAGTCCTGGGGAATGCGCATGTACCAACGCACCGTCGACCTCACCCTGCACCAGCGGTACTGGACCGAGTCGGCCGACCGCGCCGCCGACCCCGACGGGGTCGTCGCGCTGGCGCCGCTCGCCCTCGCCTGCTTCGCGCAGGACGCCGGGCTCAAGATCCGGGTGCGCTCCGACTACCTGCCCGGCACGTTGCTGGGCGGCGGCCGGGTGGGTGAGGTGACCACCTGAGCGCAACCACCCTGAGTAGCACGGGCGGGAACCCCAGGTAGATCAACAGCCTCAGACCAGTGTGAACGGGCCGGAGTCACCGACCGGCCCGCACGCGTGACGGCAGCCCGATAAGATCAGCGCGGTTTGACGGGGAGAGGGGCGAGGAGCACATGGGCCAGCCAGCGACACCGCTGAGCGAGCAGGAACAGCAGCAGCTCGTGCGGCAGATCGGCCGTGCCATGCTGCCGGCGATGCCGCAGGGCTGGCAGCGCATCCATGCCGAGTACCGCGCGGCGGGACGGCACATCGAGGTCGACCTGGCGTTCGCCGGGCCCGACGGGCAGCTGCGGCCGGTGCGGCCGCCGATGGACGTGGTGCAGCTCTTCGGCCAGCTGCGCGGTGGGATGTACCAGCCCGACCGCGGCACGTGGCTGAGCGCGAAGTACGAGATCGAGGCGCCGGCGGCGTTCACGGTCGACTTCAACGCCGAGGACGAGCCGCGCTGGCGCAACACACCGCCGCCGATCGGGTTCCGCGACGAGCTGCAGACGTTCCCGCGACCGGACCGCCTCATCCCGGACTGGTGGCGTCAGCGCATCGGCCTGCCGCCGCTGCCCCAGCAGGAGCCGGAGCCCCAGCAGGAGTTCCAGGTCCCGCCGCAGCAGCCGGAGCAGCAGCAGTCGGCCGACCTGCGCACGGCCCGCGTGTACGACGGCAAGAACGACGACGGCCGCATCGTGGTGAACCGCCAGCCGGTCGACCCGCAGCTGGTCGACAACCTGCTCACCTACCTCGAGACCGCGCCGGTCGTGCTGGCCGCGCGCAGCTTCGACGTGGACGAGTTCTCCGCGAACGGCGAGCAGGACGTGCCGCTCAACTTCCGCACCGACGGCACCTGGATCTGGGCCGGCGCGGTACCGCACTACCTGCGCAAGTACGGCCTGCCGCCGGAGCCGGAGCTGGTCGCGCACGCGGTCGCGCGCGGGTTCCAGATCGGCGAGGTGAGCGAGGCGCAGCAGGACCGCGCTGTCTCGCTGATCACCGGCCAGTAGCACCGGACGTCACGACGGGGCTCGGCTACCGGCCGGGCCCCGTTCGCATGTGCATCCCGACGCCGTCTCCCACAGCGCACCGACACAAACTGTCGGTGCCGCCTGAGACGATTGGAGTGGGCTCTCGCGCACCCCCGAGGGGTCGCTAGTGCGTTGACCACTTAGGTTCGCCGGGTTGGTCAGGCTGCTCGTGGGCGGCCCCAGCGTTGTTGGCGTTCGCTGCGGATGCGGGCTCGTTCCTTGCGTTGGGCCGCCAGGACGTCGGGGTGGCGGGCGTTGGCGTTGCGCCAGCGCAGGTATGCCTGAGTCGTGCGGGCGAGCACGGTGTGGTTGGGGTGGTGGGAGTTGCTCATCGTGAACGTGCGCAGCGGCCCGAACTGGGCCTCGATCGGGTTGGCCCAGGAGGCGTAGGTCGGGGTCAGGCAGAGCTCGACGTTGTTGCGCTCTGCCCATCTTCTGATCTTCGGGGTCTTGTTCGCCGACAGGTTGTCCATGATCACGTAGATCGGGGCGCCGTCCGGTCTCGCCGCTCTGATCGATTTCAGGGCGGCGAGGCCGTGATCACCGCCTTTGCGGCGGCGCATGACACCCCAGAGTTGGTCGTCGACCGGTGAGTAGCAGCCGTGGAAGTAGCGGATGCCGTGCGTGCGGGTGTAAGTCGCGGGCAGCCGGTCAGGGTGGGTTCGTGGTGCCCAGCCCAAGCCGTGGTGCGGGCGGATCGACAAGGGCCCGAACTGGTCGAAGGCGAAACACCGCTTCGGGAACCGGGACGTGACCTCCTCGATCCGGTCGAGCTTGGTGTCGAAGTCCGGGTCGGCCGATTCCTTCCAGGTTCGAGTGCGCTGGAAGGTGATGCCGTGCTCGCGCAGGATCTGCCGGAGTCGTTCCCGGCCGATCCGGATCCGCCGGGCCAGGTCGTGGCTGAGGTGGTCAGCGAGTTTGCGCAGGCTCCACCGGGTGAAGGGCTTGCCCAGCGTGGTGGGCCGGGTGGTGGCCGTCGCCACGATGACTTGTTCGTCATCGGCGCTGATCAGGCGGGGACGGCCTCCCGCCCACTGAGGGTCCAACGCGGCCAGGCCCCCGTTCGTTGAAGGCGTGGATCACGTCGCGGACGGTGTCCTCGTGCGCGCCGAGCAGCCGCGCGATCGCGGGAGCCGGCGTCCCCGATGCCGCGGCCATGATGATCGTCGCCCGACGCACCCGGATCGACTCATGCTTGCCACGACGAGTGATCCGCAGCAGCGTGCGTCCCTCATTCTCGGTTAACCGCCGTGCTCTGACCGGCTCGGCCATCGACGTTTCCTCACGCTCGACAACGACTTCGTCGCCGTCGAGCGTGAGATCAACACAGACCACGAGTCCAGCACCTCGACCGGCGTGTCACTACCCGGCGAACGTTCGTGGTCACCGCACCAGTCGGGATCGATCCAGGCCAGCCACCGCCGCCTCGGCCAGCACCAGACCGGTCACGTCCGCCGACGCACGCAAGGAGCTGCGCACGTCCCGCCCGCACCGCCGGCCGCTTCCACCTCCGGAACGCGAGCGTCACCTCACCTGCCCGGATCCGCTCCCAGTCGGCCACTCGGATCAGCACCGGACGAGCGTCCCAGGTTGCCGGCCCACACGACACCCGACACCATCCGAGCCATGCAACGGTGGTGGCTCTTCACACTGCGCGGAGTGGTCGCGATCCTGTTCGGGCTCGGCGCGCTGGCCTGGCCGGACGCGACCCTGCTGGTGCTGGTCCTGCTCTGGGGCGCCTACACGGTCATCGACGGCGCGACCACCCTCTACGCCGCGATCACCCACAAGCACTGGCCCGCCCGCTGGGCGCTCGCGGGCATCGCCGTCCTGGGCCTGGTCACGGGCCTGGTCGCGTTGTTCTGGCCGGGCCTCACCGCCACCGCGCTGCTGCTCCTGATCGCGGTCTGGGCGCTGGTCACCGGCGTGCTGCAGATCGTCGACGCGGTCCGGCTGCGCAAGGTGATCACGAACGAGTGGTTCTACGTCGTCACGGGCGCCCTGACGACGTTGCTCGGCATCATCCTGATCGTGAACCCGGCGGCGGGCGCGATGGCGTTCGTGGTCACCATCGGGGTGTTCGCGGTGCTGTGGGGCGTGGTGCTGGTGCTGTTCAGCCTGCGGTTGCGACAGCTCGCCGGCGCGCCCGCACAGCGAGCGTGACCAGGACGGCGACTCCCGCGAACACGTAGAGGTTGCCGATCACCTGCTGCCACCACTCCCACTGCTGCTCCACGTCGTTGTCGCGCGGGAACAGCCAGTGCGGCCCCACCGCGAACACCGCCACGACCAGCCACGACGCCCAGTGCCGCAGCAGCGCCGGCCGCGACAGCAGCACCAGTGCGGGCCCGATCCAGATCCAGTGGTGCCCCCACGAGACCGGCGAGATCAGCAGCCCGCCGAGCGCCACCACGAAGAACGCCTCGACCTCGCCGACGCGCGACGCGACCCACCACGTCAGCGCCACGACCAGCAACGACAGCACGACCCAGGTGACCACCTGCGGGCCGCTCTCCAGCCCGAAACGGGCCAGCAGCCCGCGCAGCGACTGGTTCGACGCGTAGGTCAGCCGGCCGACGCGGCTCGGGTCGAGCAGCGCGTGCGTCCAGAACTCGCGCGCGTCGTCGAACCTGATCAGGAACCCGAGCAGCCCGAACGCGAAGAACGACCCGATTGCGACCAGCACCGGCTTCCACTGGCCGCGCGCGACGAAGAACAACGCGAAGAACGCCGGCGTCAGCTTGATCGCCGCGGCCAGCCCGATCAACGCCCCGCGCGGCCACCACCGGGTGCGTTCCAGCAGGCAGTCGGCCATCACCAGCACGCCGAGCAGCAGGTTGACCTGGCCGAACCAGAGCGTCTCGCGCAGCGGGTCGAAGATCGACGACACGGCAGCGGCACCCAAGCCCCACTTGACCGCCTGCGGCCCCCATCCGACCACGCGCGAGGCCGCGATCAGGCACAACGTCGTGAGGAACGCCAGGTTCGCCACGGCCACCACGAGGATCGCCACGACCAGCGGCACCAGCGCCAGCAGGCTGAACAGCGCCGCGGCGGCGACCGGGTAGGTGAAGGGCAGATCGGGGCCACCGAGCGGCTTCGCGAAACCCTCCACGTAGAGCGGCATGCCCTGCAGCAGCGCGTCGCCGCCGTTGCGGTAGACCCGCAGGTCCAGCGACCAGCCGGGAGGGCGCAGCAGCACGTACGTGAGCGTGCCGATCATGACGACGGCCCACGCCACCACGACGCGCTTGGCTCCCCGGTCCAGCTGCATCGGGAAATCCTAGCGATGCGCCTGGTGAGGCCCACGTCACGGACACCGGACCGGAAATCTCACGTAGCGTCGTTGCGTGAACGCACAACGTGGAACTCTGTTGGTGGAGCGCACAAAAGCGCACGCACGGGTTACCCTGTGCGCATGAGCCCCGCGCTGGAGACGGTGCTGGCCAAGGCCGGCCTGCAGGTGACGCCCGACGAGTTCCTCGCTCTCGTGACCGACGCCGCCCGCAGGCTCGCCCCGCCACACCCGGAACCGGCCAGCTACTTCACGCCCGAGCAGCAGTCCGCGCTCGCCGACGTGGGCCTCGACCTGTCCCCGGCCGGCCCCTCGGACGCCAAGCCGCACGCCCGTACCGTGGTGGCGCACGCGGTCCTGCGCGACTCGGCGCTGACCGTCGCCGAGGCCGCGCGCCAGCTCCAGGTCGACACGAGCCGCATCCGGCACCGGCTGGGCGTCGGCAGGCTCGTCGGCTGGAAGGACCGCGGCAGCTGGCGGCTACCTGCCTGGCAGTTCGCCGGCACCGGTGTCCTGCCGGGCCTCGAAACGGTGCTCGCCGCCGTCCCCACCGACCAGCCGGCGCTCGTCGTCGCCGCCTACATGACCACCGCCCAGGAGGACCTGCTGGTCGACGGCAAGCCCGCGACGCCCCGCGAGTGGCTCCTCGCAGGAGGAGACCCGCGCCTCGTCGCCGACCTGGCCTCCGCGCTCGGCACCCCCGCCTGAGCCGTTCCCGCACACCCCCGACAGGACCCGAATGTCACGGCTTCCGCAGCCGCCTGCCCCTGCCGTGCTCCAGGCACACCTGCGCCGCACAGAAGACGTCGTGGCCGTCCACCGCGCCACCCGCCTCGTGCGCGTCTTCACGGCAAAAGGCTCCCACCCGCAGCGCTGGAACACGTTCCGCTACGCAGGCCCCCTGCCGCACGCCCGCTTCGACGCCCAGCCCCCGACCGCGGACGGCATCCCGGCCCCGGACCACGAGAACGGCGTCCTCTACTTCGGCCTGTCCGTGCGCACCTCCATCGCCGAGGTCTTCCAGGCCACCTCGATGGTCGACCGCCGCACCCGCTCCCCGTTCCTGGTCGTCCTGCGCCCCCGCCGCACCCTGCGCCTGCTGGACCTCGGCGGCCTGTGGCCGACGCGCGTGGGTGCCTCCCAGGAGATCTCGACGGGCCCGAAGAACGTGACCCAGGCGTGGGCGCGCGCGATCCGCGCCGCGTACCCCGAGCTGGACGGCCTCTGGTACCGGTCGTCGATGGACTCGGGCGACCCCGCGGTGTGCCTGTGGGACCCGCCGGGGGCTTCGGGGCTGCCGGCCGCACCGGACGTGTTGCTGCCGCTGGACCACCCCGGGCTGGACCTGCCGCTGGCGCGGGTGTGCGAGGAGCTGAACTACACGCTGCTGGGCTGAGCTCCCCGAGCCAGCTCCGCCATGATCGCCGCGGCCTCCTCGTGCCTGGCGGCCGCGTCGCCGGCCTGCCCCAGAGCAGCATGCGCATCTCCGATGCACTGCAACGCCTCGGCCGTGCTCGGCCGGTTGCCCAGGTGCCGGTGCAGCGCAAGCGCTTGCCGCCCGGACACCAGCGCGCGGTCGAACTCACCCGTCCTGAACAGCACGCGACTGGCGATGTTCAACGCGTCGGCTTCCCCGGTCTCGTCCGCCGGCACGAGTGCGCGGTGCAGTTCCAACGCTCTCTCGACGTCGGCCAACGCCTCGTCGAACCTCCCCAACGCGGCGAGGCAGCGCGCCTTCAACGCAAACGAGGACGCGAGCCACGCGCCGTCGTCATCCGGGTGCGTCATCTTCGACATGGTCGCGTGCGTCAGGGCGACGTCGTGCACTCCCCGGGCCAGGAACAGGACCGACAACGCCTCCTGGCAGTGCGCCTGTTGCCTGTGGTCATCGGTCGACATCGCGATCGACAACGCGATCCTGAGCACTCGTTCTGCTTCCTGCCACTCGGACAGCCTGCACAGCGCCCGCCCGAGTCCTCTGTGGACACGAACCCGCGCGATGGGGTCACCGAGCCGCCCCACCGACTCGACCGCCGCCCGGTACACGGCCGCGTAGTCGCGCCAATGTCCTTGCGTGTCGAGGTAGCTCCGCAACGTCAACGCAAGCTGCCAGGCGTGCCTGTCGAACCCCGCGGCCGCCGCGTGACCGACCATGCCCGTCAACACCGCGTGCTCGGCCGCGAACCACTCCGCCGCGTCCGCCGGCCCGGCGAACGTCAGGGGAACCACCACCGGGTCCAGCGTCGGCAGCTCGACCGCGATCCGCTGCGACACCAACGCCCGATCCCCCGCCCACGCCGTGTGCACGTAGAACCCGAACATCCGGCACAGCGCGTCCTCGTCCATCCCCGCCAGCTCCCGCGCGAACAACCGCAACAGGTCGTGGAACCGGAACCGCCCTGGCAGGTACTCGTCCAGCAAGCTCGCCGCGACCAGTTCCCGCAACAGTCCCCGGCATTCCCGCACCCCCGCCAACGCGGCCGCTGCGCAAGCATCGACGTCCGGCCCGGGATGCAACCCCAGCAACCGGAACAACCGCGCCGCCGGTTCTCCCAACGCCCGCACCGACCAGGAGAACACCGCCCGCGCACTCAGCTCGTCCTCACCCAGGTCGAGCGCCTCCAGCCGTCCCGCCCGCAGCTCCGCGACCACCTCACCGACCGGCAGGTGCGGCTGCACCACGATCCGCGCCGCCACGATCGCCAGCGCCAGCGGCAGCCCAGCGCACATCTCGACGATCTCGGCCAACTCGGCGGCGTCCACGTCACCCAGGCGCGCCTTCAGCAACGCCGTGGCCTCACCCGCCGACAACCGGTCGAGCCGCAGCGGCCGCGCCCCGTCCCGCACCACCAGCCCGGCCAGCTGCCGCCGACTGGTCACCACGACGAAACAGCTCGCACTCCCCGGCAACAACGGCCGCACCTGCTCGACCGTGCGCACGTTGTCCAGCACCAGCAACACCCGCCGCCCCGCCACCATGCTGCGGAACAACGCCGCCTGCGCGTCCAAGCTCACCGGAATCGCATCACTCGGCACGCCGAAGGCGTCCAGGAACCCGCGCACCGCCTCCGCCGCCGCCATCGGCTCACGATCCGGCTCGAACCCGCGCATGTTCACGTACAACTGCCCGTCCGGGAACCGGTCGGCCACCCGGTGCGCCCAGTGCAACGCCAACGCGGTCTTGCCCACCCCGGCCGTGCCGTTGACCGCGGAGATCACCACGGCTCCCGAGCTCAACGCCGACTCCAGCTCGTCGATCTCGTCCTGCCGCCCGCAGAACGCGGCCACCTCCAACGGCAGCTGCCGCGGCACGACCTCGTTCACCTGCGGATGGATGTGCACGCCGCCGTGCACGGACCCGGCCTGCACCACCGCGCCGTGCACCGTCCCGGACACCGTGTTGTCCATCGGAACACCATCACGCCGGAACAGGCGCACGCGCAGCGGCCGAACGGGTCAGGTGCCGGGCGAGGACGACGCGTGTCCGGGATTGTCCAGCTCGGCGAGCTTGCGCTTCACCTCGCCCAGCGTCGCGCGCTGAAGCTCCTCCAAGATCGCGACCGCCTCCTCCCAGGCGACGCGGGCGTCATCGGGCCGGTGCAGCGCGCGGTGCACGTCTCCGATGCGCTCCAGCGCCTCGGCGGTGCCCGGCCGGTTGCCGAGGTGCCGGTGCAGGGTGAGCGCCTCCTCGCCACTGCGCATGGCCGGCTCGAGCTCACCCCTGCCCAGCTGGATGAAGCTGATGGTGTTGAGCGCCTCCGCCTCGCCCGTGTGGTCGTTGCGCAGCGCCAGGTCGCGGTGTGCCGCCAAGGCCGCCCGGGAGTGTTCCAACGCCTCGTCGAACCGGCCCAGCGCGGCGTAGCACCGTCCCGCCACGTTGAGGGCGAACCCGCGCCACACGGGGTTGTCGCCGGGCGGGTGCAGGTCGACCGCGGCCTTCGCGTGGTCGAGTGCCCGGTCGGACAGCTGTCGTTCGGAGTACAGCCAGGACAGCGCCTCGTGGCTGTGCGCCTCCTGCCGGCGGTCACCGGTCCGCCGGGTGAAGTCCAGCGCCAGCTTCAGCCACCGTTCCGCCTCGTCCCACTCGGACAGCCTGCTGAGCGCCCTGCCGAGTCCTCTGTGGACTCTCGCCTGCGCCAACGGGTCGGCCAGCCGGTTCACCGAGTCGATCGCCGCGCGGTAGACCGACGCGTAGTCGCGCCAGTGGCCGTGGGTGTCGAGGTAGCTCCGCATCGCCAGCGCGAGCAGCCAGGCGTGCTCGTCGAACCCGGTGGCGGCCGCGTGGCCGACCAGCCCGGTCAGCACCGCGTGTTCGGACGTGAACCAGCGGCTCGCGTCCGCCGGGCCGGTGAAGGTCATCGCGGTGACGACCGGGTCCAGTGCCGGCAGCTCGACGCCGACGCGTTTCGCCACCAACGCCCGGTCGCCCGCCCACACCGAGTGCAGGTAGAAGCCGAGCATCCGCCGCTGGGCGTCGTCATCGGCGCCGGCCAGCTCCCGCGCGAACAGCCTGAGCAGGTCGTGGAAGCGGTACCGGCCGGGCAGGTACTCGTCGACGAGTGTGGCGCGGAGCAGTTCGCGCAGGAGCCTGCGGCAGTCGGCCACCGGAAGACCGGCCAGCGCGGCGGCCGCACGCACGTCGATGTCCGGGCCGGGGTGCAGCCCGAGCAGGCGGAACAACCGTGCCGCCGGCTCCGACAGCGCCCGCACGGACCAGGAGAAGATCGACCGGGGGTTGAAGTGCTCGTCGAGCTCGAGGGCCTCGAGGCGCTCGGCCCGCAGTTCCTCGGCCAGGTTGGCGGCCGGGATGGTGCCCCGTCGGTCGAGCCTGGCGGCGACGATGCTGAGCGCGAGGGGCAGACCGGCACACAGCCGCACCAGCTCGGCCAGCACCGGCGGGTCGAGGTCGCCGAGGCGGTCCCGCAGCAGCGCGGCTGCCTCGTCCTCCGTGAGCAGATCGAGCCGCAGCTGCCTGGCGCCGTGCCGGGCGACCAGGCTGTCCAGGCGGTTGCGACTGGTGACCAGGACGAAGCACCCGGAGGCGCCGGGCAACAAAGGGTGCACCTGGGCGGCTTCGCGCACGTTGTCGAGCACCAGCAGCACCCGCCGACCGGCGACCTTGCTGCGGAACAACGCGGCCTGCGCGTCCAGACCGATCGGCACGGCGTCGCGGGGCACACCGAACGCGTCGAGGAACGCGCGCACCGCCTCGGCCGGAGACATCGGCTCGCGGTCGGGCTCGAACCCGCGCATGTTCACGTACAACTGGCCGTCCGGGAACCGCTCCGCGACCCGGTGGGCCCAGTGCAACGCCAACGCGGTCTTGCCGATGCCCGCGGTGCCGTTGACCGCCGAGATGACCACGGCGTCCGAACCCGTCGCCGACTCGAGCTGTTCGAGCCGGTCGAGTTCGACCTGCCTGCCGCTGAACTTGCCCGCACCGGCGGGGAGTTGCCGCGGCACCACCGCATCGGGCGGCGCGTGCACGGTGACGTTGCCGTACACGTCCCGCGCCTGCACCACCGCGCCGTGCACCGTCCCGGACACCGTGTTGTCTACCGGAACACCATCACGCCGGGGCAGCTGGAGGAACAGCGGCCGAACGGGTCGTGCGTCGGCGAGGATGATCCGGTGACCGACCGGGAACCGATGAAGACGCAGATGCCGGATAGCGCGGCGAGGGCCGTCCTGCTCGAAGCGCGCACGACCAGCGGCGAGGAGCTCGGCGTGTGGGAAGGCGAGGAGGTGGGGGTGGTCCTCGACCTCGTCGCCTCCTTCCCGACCGGCGAGCCGGCCAGGTGCTACAACCCCGCCTACGCGATCGACGTGTACGGCGCGGACGACCCGCTGTTCACGTTGAAGTTCTGCTACGGGTGCTGCTGGGTCGGGGTCGAGGAGTTGGACGAACGCCACCGGCTCGTGGCGTTCGACCCCGGCTCCGCCCCCGCGAGGGAGCTGCTTGACCGGTTCAAGGCGTTCACGCCTTGAGGTAGCGGCCCCACCACTCGAGCACCGCGTCGAACCGCTGCTTGCGGTGCCGCGGCTGTCCCGACCGGGTCAGCTCGTGCCCCTCGCCCGGGAAGATCAGCATCTCCGCCTCCACCCCGCGCCGCCGCAGCGCCACGAACATCCGCTGCGCCTGCTCCAGCGGACAGCGCCAGTCCTGCTCGGAGTGCACGACCGCGAACGGGATGTTGATCTTCTCGACGTAGGTCAGCGGGCTCATCGCGCGCTGGGCCTCGGGGTCGGGGCCGCAGTAGGCGTCCGGGAAGTAGTAGCCGATGTCCGACGAGCCGGTGAACGAGTCCCAGGCGTTCACGGCGCGTTCGCTCCAGGCCGCGCGGAACCGTTCGCCGTGGTGCGCCGACAGCCAGGAGGTCATGAAGCCGCCGTAGGAGCCGCCCATCACGCCCACGCGGTCGGCGTCGCAGTCCGGGCGTTCCAGCGCCACGTCCAGCAACGACAGCACGTCGTCGACGTCGACCGTGCCGAACTTGGCGACCACCGCCTGGCCGTGCGCCTGGCCGTAGCCCGCCGAGCCGCGCGGGTTCGGGAGCACGACGGCGTAGCCGGCGGTCGCGTAGACCTGGGCCTCGTCGAAGAAACCCCAGCTGTGGTACATGAACGGGCCGCCGTGCACGGCCATCACGACCGGGTGCGGGCCGTCGCCGTCGGGCAGCACGAGCCAGCCGTGGACCGGGTAGCCGTCGGACGCGGAACCGTTCAGCTCCACCACCCGGCGGGCCGGAAGACCGGCGAACGACGTGCGCACGCCGGTTCCGACGAGCTCCACCTGGCCGACACAGTCCGGAGTGGACACAACAGCGACCACAGTGGACCCGTCGGCGGCGAACGCCTTCACCACCGCGGAAGAACCGGCGAGCACCTCACCAGGACCGCCCGACAACGGGATCCGCTGCAGTTCCACGGCACCGCGGTTGCGCACCGCCACCAGCACGTCGGAGCCGACGACCACCGGCGGGCCAGAAAGTCGTTCGATGTCAACGGTTTCCACGTCGGTCAACCGCGACGGCTCACCGGAACCGTCCAGCGGCGCCCGCCACAGGCCCGCGTTGCGCGCCACGCCGTCGATGCCGGTGAACTCCGTGCCCACCCAGTAGACGAACGAGTCCGCGACGAACGGCATCGACGTCTCGCCCAGGCCGCGCACCAGCAACGACACCGTTCCACCGGACGCGGGCACGGTGTACAGGTCGCTGAACAACGTCTCGGACACACCGAAGTCGCGCGGCGCCGAGAAGATCAGCTCCGACGAGGACCGCCACGCCGGGTCGGAGACGTCGCAGGAGCCGTCGGTCAGCTCGACGACGGTGCCCTCCAGGTCCACCACGTGCAGCCGCGGCCGGCGGTCGAGCAGGAAGCCGACGTCGTCGACGCGGTAGTCGAGGCGGGTGATGCGGCGCGGCGCCTCGGCCTCGGGGCCGTCGTCGGCGGTGCCGTAGCGGCCGGCTTCCGGGACGCGCGCGACGAACGCGATGCGCGTCGAGTCCGGCGACCACACCGGGGCGCCCGCGCCCAGCGGCAGGTCGGTGAGCTTGCGCGGTTCGCCGCCCGCGGTCGGCATGACGTAGAGCTGCGGCTTCGATTTGCCCGAAACGCGCAGGAAAGCGACCCACGCGCCGTCCGGAGAAATACGCTGGGCTTGGTCACGGTCACCGTGTGTCCACGGTGTCGTGCTGCCGTCGGGGCGGACCCGGTGCAGACCACCGCGGTAGGTGTTGGTCTCCAGGTCGGGCGTGGCAAGGCTGACCAGCACCAGGTCTCCGGACACCGCGACGGTGCCGGGCGTGGTGAGCAGCTCCAGGTCTTCGGGGCGCACGCCACGGACGGTAACAGGTTTCGTTAGCAACGCTCACAACGCTTTGTTGACCGATCACAAAAATTGACTCGGCACATACATTTCCGCGTATGACGCGCATCGTGTTCTCCGGTGGACGGGTCTTCACCGGCACAACGACCGAGCCAGGCGACGTGGTCGTCGAGGGCGACCGCATCGTCGACGTGGGCATCGGCCTCGACGGCGACACCAGGATCGACGCCTCCGGGCACACGCTCCTGCCGGGGCTGTTCGACTGCCACGTGCACTTCATGTTCAGCGGCGCCGACCTCGTCCGCGACCTGAACACGCCGTTCTCGCTGCCCTTCTACCAGGCCATCGGCAACATGCGCGCCACGCTCGACTGCGGCATCACCACGGTCCGCGACGCGCTCGGCGCCGACCTCGGTGTCGCGGAGGCGGTGCGCAGGGGGCTCGTCCAAGGCCCGCGCATGCAGATCGCGATCAACATGGTCTCGCAGACCGGCGGCCACAACGACGACTGGATGCAGTGCGGCGCGCACGTCAGCCCGCCGCTGCACCCCGGCCTGCCCGACACCGTCGCCGACGGCCCCGAGGAGCTGCGCAAGGTCGTCCGCACACTGGTCCGGCACGGCGCGGACATCATCAAGATCGCCTCCAGCGGCGGCGTGCTGTCACCGCGCAGCAACCCGCGGCACGCGCACTTCCGCGACGACGAGATCGCGATGATCGTGCAGGAGGCCGCCGCCGCCGGCATCGCGGTGATGTCGCACGCCATGAGCGGCGATGGCATCCTCACCGCCGTGCGCAACGGCGTCCGGTCCATCGAGCACGGCGTCTTCCTCACCGACGAGGGCGTCGAGGAGATGCTCAAGAACGGCACCTGGCTCGTGCCCACGCTGATGGCGCCGCGCATGGTGCTCGACCAGGCCGCCCAGGGCGTGGCGATCTCGGACGTCGTGCTGGACAAGGCGAAAGCCGTGGTGACGCAACACTTCCAGTCGTTCCAGAAGGCGCACCAGGCCGGCGTGAAGATCGCGATGGGCACCGACTCGGGCGTGGGACCGCACGGGAACAACCTCACCGAGCTCACCCTGATGACCGAGTACGGCATGACGCCCGCGGAGGCACTGCACGCCACCACGCAGTCCGCGGCGGCGTTGCTGCGCCTGGAAAACGAGCTCGGCGAGCTCGCACCGGGCAAGCTCGCCGATCTCGTTCTCATCGAGGGTGACGCCGAACAGCACGTGAAGGCCGGAACGCTGAAGCAGGCCGTCCGCGCCGTCTACCAGAACGGCGTCCCGCTCTGACAGCTAGTGGTCGGCGCCGACGTGCTTGGCGGCTTCCGGGTGGCGCTTCACCTTGAGCAGGCTGGCGATCGTCGTGATCGCCAGCACGCCGATGATCACCGACAGCGAGACCTCGATGCCGATGGTCGGCACGTGGAAGGGCTCGCCGCCGTTGAGGAACGGCAGGCTGTTCGTGTGGAGCGCCTCCAGGATCAGCTTCACGCCGATGAAGCCGAGGATCACCGCGAGGCCGATCGACAGGTAGATGAGCTTCGCCAGCAGGCCACCGAGCAGGAAGTACAGCTGGCGCAGACCCATCAGCGCGAACGCGTTGGCCGTGAACACCAGGAACGGCTCCTTGGTGAGGCCGAAGATCGCGGGGATCGAGTCGAGCGCGAAGAGCAGGTCGGTGGAGCCGATCGCGACCATCACGATGAACATCGGGGTCACGAAGCGCTTGCCGTCGATCTTGATGAACGACTTGGAGCCGTGGAACTCGTTGGTGACCGGGAAAACCTTGCGCACCATGCGCAGCATCAGGTTCTCCTTGTACTCCTCTTCCTCGTCGTGGTTCTCCCGCGCCAGCTGCCAGCCGGTGTAGATGAGGAACGCGCCGAAGATGAAGAAGACCCAGCTGAACTGCGCGATGAGCGCGGCGCCGAGCGCGATGAAGATGCCTCGCATGACGAGCGCGAGCAGGATGCCGATCAGCAGCACCTTGTGCTGGTGGATCGCGGGCACCTTGAACGTCGTCATGATGATCAAGAAGATGAACAGGTTGTCGACGCTCAACGAGTACTCGGTGATGTACCCGGCGAAGAACTCCGTCGCGTACTGACCGCCGGAGAAGTACCAGATACCGGCGCCGAAGAGCGCCGCCATCGCAACGTAGAAGGTCACCCACCGGGCTGCTTCACCGATCGTCACCTCATGGGGTTTTCGATCGACGATCACAAGGTCCACGGCGAGCAGGACGAGCAGACCAACGATCGTCGCGATCCACATCCATGCGGGGACGTTCACAACCCAACCTCCGGGATCTCAGCGCATGCCAAACAACCCGGAGGTCTCCTCCGCCGCCGAGATGATCTCTCGAGCGACCAACGGCACCGGGAGCCGGTGAAACCGGGCTCCGTACTGACGACACCGCCGCTTAGGGAGTACTCCCCTCCATCCTGCGTGAATATTGTGCTCTACGGAGACCGCTTAGCGCCACACAGGGTGAGCAGACCCACGCAACCAGGTGCAACGGGAATACGTTCCGTGCTGACGGGGTTCTGGCAGCTCCTACCTGAAGGACGGCTGAAGATCCACTCTTGCTGAGACCGGCAGCGGATCCCGACAGGTGGTTCTCAGCGAAACTCGCATATCGTCATCGCTGTGTCCCGCCTCTCCCGCATTCGCGGCAGGTGGTCGATCCCCGCTCTGATAGTTGTCGCGGCCCTCGTGGCCGGTGGCTTCTTCTTCACCAGATCAGGCGACGACCCCGCGCCCGTGCAGTTCAAAGAAGCGAACATCGACGCACCTGAGAGCCCTGACAGCGCTCAGACGGTGACGATCGAGACGCGTCTTTACCTCCCCCAGCAGACGCCCGCGCCCGCGATCATGCTCGCGCACGGTTTCGGCGGCAGTCTGCGCAGCGTGCACACGCAGGCGGAGGAGTTCGCCCGGCGCGGCTTCGTCGTGCTGACGTGGTCCGCGCGCGGTTTCGGCCGCAGCACCGGCCAGATCGCGCTGAACTCCCTCGACCGCGAGGTCCGCGACGCGCAGAAGCTGCTCGACTTCCTCGCGACACGTGACGAGGTGCAGAAGGACTCCGGTGGCGACCCGCGCGTGGGCGTGACCGGTGCCTCCTACGGCGGCGCGCTGTCGTTGCTGCTCGCCGGCACCGACAAGCGCGTCGACACGCTCGTGCCGGTCATCACCTACAACGACCTCGCGCAGGCGCTGCTGCCGAACTCCGCTTCGGCCACGGCCCGCTCGGACGCCACCCCCGCGGCGACGTCGTTCGGTGAGGACGGCGTCTTCAAGCGGTCGTGGGCGGGCATCTTCTTCTCCGCGGGCATGACGTCGATCGACCTCTCCTCACCCACGGGTGACGCGCCCGAGATGGGCGAGGAGGAGTCGAGCCAGAACCAGGCACCGGTGCAGCAACAGCAGCAGCCGGGCGGCAACTCGGGCGCGGGCTCACAGCCGCCGCCCACGCCGTCGCTGGGCGCCTGCGGCCGGTTCACGCCCGCCGTGTGCACCGCGTACACCGAGGTCGCGACGACGGGCAAGGCCTCGCAGCAGACGCTCGACCTGCTGCGCCGCTCCTCGCCGGTCGAGGTGACCGACAAGATCACCCAGCCGACCATGCTGGTGCAGGGCGAGCAGGACACGCTCTTCGGCCTCGACCAGTCCGACGCCACCGCGCGGCAGATCGCCGCAGCCGGCGGCAAGGTGAAGACGGTCTGGTACGCGGGCGGTCACGACGGCGGCAACCCCGGCGCCCAGCTGCGCGGGGAGATCGCCGACTGGATGGTCTTCCACCTGCAGGGCAAGGGCACCGACCCCGGCACCGGCTTCGAGTACGCGGTGCAGGGCGCGTTCCGCTCGTCGGGCACCCCGTCGCTGCGCACGGTCGTCGCGCCCTCCTACCCCGGTCTGGCCTCCGGTTCCACGACGGAGCGCCGTTCGGTGAAGCTGAGCGGCCGCGAGCAGGTCGCGGTGAACCCCGCCGGCGGCAACCCGGCGGCGATCTCGAACCTGCCCGGCCTCGGTTCGGCGCTGGCGCGGTCGTCGTCGATCTCGTCGCGACTGTCGCTCGACCTGCCCGGTCAGGCGGCGGTGTTCCAGTCCGACGCGCTGACCTCGCAGCTGCTGCTGACCGGTTCGTCCACGGTCAAGCTGCGGGTGGCGCGCGGTGACCAGACCAGCGGCGAGGCGATCCTCTTCGCGAAGCTCTACGACGTGTCGAAGGACGGCACGCGCGTGCTGCCCGGCTCGGCCGTGGCTCCGTTCCGCGTGGCGCTGCCGCCGGACGGTTCCGCCGCCGAGGTGACGGTGACGCTGCCGCCGGCCGTGCGCCCGGTCGAGAGCGAGCACAAGCTGGCCCTGGTGGTCTCGACGACGGACCAGGCGTTCGCGAACGCCGAGCAGCCCGCCGCGTACCGCATCTCGCTGGCCGACGAGTCGATCTCCGTGCCCGTCGTGCCCGGCCGCAACGTGACGACCGGCTTCCCGGTGGCCGCGCTGTGGGGCATCGTGATCGCGCTGCTGGTGCTGGTCGCGGCCGGTGTGGTGGCGATGTTCCGCCGCCGCCTCGCGCACGACTCCGACCCGGAGCTGGCCGAGGTGCCGCTGGTCATCTCGAACCTCACGAAGTCCTACCCCGGCGGCCTCACGGCCGTGAAGGACCTGTCGTTCCGCGTGGAACACGGCCAGGTGCTCGGCCTGCTCGGCCCCAACGGCGCCGGCAAGACCACGACGCTGCGCATGGTCATGGGCCTGATTCACCCGTCCGAGGGACACATCCGGGTCTTCGGCCACAAGGTGACGCCCGGCGCGCCCGTGCTGTCGCGCATCGGTTCGTTCGTCGAGGGCTCCGGCTTCCTGCCGCATCTCTCCGGCGCCGAGAACCTGCGCCTGTACTGGGCCGCCACCGGCCGTCCGCTGGCCGAGGCGCACGTCGAGGAGGCGCTGGAGATCGCGGGCCTCGGCAACGCCGTGAACCGCCGCACCCGCACCTACAGCCAGGGCATGAGGCAGCGCCTCGCGATCGCCCAGGCCATGCTCGGCCTCCCGGACCTGCTGATCCTGGACGAACCGACCAACGGTCTCGACCCGCCCCAGATCCACCAGATGCGCGAGGTCCTGCGCCGCTACGCCGCAGCCGGCCGCACCGTCCTGGTGTCGTCGCACCTGCTGGCCGAGGTCGAGCAGACCTGCTCGCACGTGGTCGTGATGCACAAGGGCCAGCTCGTCGCCGCGGGCGAGGTGGCCGACATCGCGGCAGGCGGCGGCGAGGCGACGTTCCGCGTCGACTCCCCGTCGAAGGCAGCGGAGGTGCTGCGTGACCTCGAAGGCGTGCACGACGTGCACGAGGACGAGGACGCCGTGCACGCGTCGCTGAACGGCGTCCCGCGCGCGACCGCACTATCGGCCCTCGTGACCGCCGGTGTGGCCGTGGACCAGGCGGGCCCGCGACGCAGGCTGGAAGACGCGTTCTTGGAGCTGGTCGGTGAATGACTTCCTGATGGCAGCGGCGTCCGCCACGGCGGACGCCCCGGACCCGGCCTCGCTCGAGGTGCTGACCGAGGCGGGCCTCGACGTGGCGGCCGACGAAGCCGTGGACGGGACCGTGAACGGATTCGTGGACGAGCAGGAGCGTGCCGGATGACCTCACTGCCCACCACGCGGCCTCTGGCGAACGCCAACCGCACCCGCCTGACCGCGGGCCTGACCACCGGCCGGAGCTCCAGCCAGAGTTCCGGCCTGAGCTCCGGCAGGCACGCTCCCGCAGGCGTCCCCTCCTCGTGCGAGCGCACGTCGCCCGCGCGCGAAGGGGGTCCCCTTGACTCAATTATCCCAGGCAGCACCGACAATTTCGGCGCGCACGAGGAGGTGGACCGGTGAGCGAGAACGGCGTCCACACCGACCCCGGAGCGATCAGCGACCTGACCGAGGCCGCCGCCCAGCAGCACACCGAGGTGGCCGAGGACGGCTCCTCGAAGGGCTACAAGGCGCGCAGGACCCTGCGGATCAGCGTCGAGCTGCAACGCCAGCTCAAGCGCCGCCGGACCCAGCTCGTGCTGGGCTTCCTGGTGCTGCTGCCGTTCATCCTGGCGCTGAGCTTCGAGCTCGGCGAGAGCCAGAACCGCCGCTCCGGCGGGTTCGTGGACCTCGCCACGGCCAGCGGCATCAACTTCGTGGTGCTCACGCTGTTCGTGAGCGGCAGCTTCCTGCTGCCGATGATCGTGGCGCTGTTCTTCGGCGACACGATCGCGTCCGAAGCGTCGTGGTCGAGCCTCAAGTACCTGCTGGCCGCACCGATTCCGCGGCACCGGCTGTTGCGGCAGAAGGCGATCAGCAGCGGCATCCTCAGCTTCTTCGCCCTCGCGCTGCTGCCGGCGGTGGCACTCGGCGTCGGCGTGCTCTGGTACGGCGCGGGCGAGGTGGTGAGCCCGACCGGTGAGGCGGCACCGTTCGCGGACGGCGTGCTCGGCATGGCGCTCGCCGTCTGCTACATCGCGATCAACCTGTTCTGGGTCGCGGGCCTGGCGCTGTTCCTGTCCGTGTCCACCGACGCGCCACTGGGCGCTGTCGGCGGCACGGTGCTCGTGTCGATCCTGTCGCAGATCCTCGACCAGATCGAACCGCTCGAGGACCTGCGCAACTACCTGCCGACGCACTACTCGATGGCGTGGGCCGACCTGCTCTCGACCGATGTGGACTGGTCGGAGATGACGCGCGGGGTGTTCTCCGCGCTCGTCTACGGCGGCATCTTCACGTTGCTCGCGGCGCGCCGGTTCGTCACCAAGGACATCACCAGCTAGCTAGTGCTTGCCCTGCACACAGAACTCGTTGCCCTCGGGGTCGAGCATGACGACCCAGTGCCCCATCGCACCCTGGTCGAACTCCTCGACCTTGGTCGCACCGAGGGCGACGAGCCGGTCGACGGCTTCAAGACCCGCGTTCACATCGAGGTGGACGCGGTTCTTGGCCGTCTTGCCCTCCGGCACGCGCTGGAAGAAGAACCGCGGCCCTGAACCGTCCGGGTCGATGATCGCCGAGTAGTCGTTGCGCCGCTCCCGCGGGATGTTGTTCGCCTCGGCGAACGCCTCCCACGTCTCGAACCCGGCAGGCGGCGGCTGCACCACGTAACCGAGCGCCTCCGCCCAGAAGGCGGCCAGCCTGGCCGGGTCCGCCGCGTCCATCGTCACCTGGATTTCGGTTGCCATGACGCCACCGTAAAACCCAATGCGGACAACCACTGTCCGGAGTAGCGGACAGCCACTCCTAGACGGGCCGCTTCCTCTTGGGCAACCGCGCGACGACGGCCTCGTAGGACCCGTCCACCAGCTCCAACAGGTCGTCGTCGGGCACCGCCCCCTTGAGCGCGATGGTGTTCCACCCGTACCGCCCGATGTACCCGCTCACCGTGATGTCATCGGGAAAGCGCTCCCGCCACACCGCAGCGGCCTCGGCATCAGCTCCGCACTTCAACCCGACGGTGTGCACGTCGAGTCCGACGAACGCGAAGGCCTTGCCGCCCACCTTGCAGACGAGCTCGGCCTCACCCCACGGATACGTCTCCTCGGCACCGGGCTTCGCGGCGCAGTAGGCGATCAGCTCGTCCATTGTCACAACACGATTATCGCGCGCCGAAGACCGCAACGAAACGCGTCAACAACCCGGCGAACACCACCCGCTCCTCATCACTCCAGTCAGCCATCGCCGCCGCACAAGCCGCCTGCCGCGCCCGGTGCAGATCAGCACTGGTGGCCCGCCCCCTCGGCGTGCGCACGAGCAATACCCGCCTCCCATCAGCTTTGTCCGCAACCCGAGCCACCAACCCGGCATCAACAGCACTGGTGACGAGCTTGCTGGCCCGAGGCTGATCGACGTGCAACGCCGCCGCCACCCCGGAAACCGTTGCCTGCGAACCGCTCCGCTCCGCCGCCTCGATCACGTCCAGCACCTCGAAGGCCGGCACGGCCAACTCGGCAAGGGCCCTGCGTGACTGGCTGCGTCGCATAGCGATCAGCGCCTGCTCCACCGCGGCAAGGTGGGTCTCGACGTCCACCCGGGAGATCATGGCCGTCCCGAGTCACAAAGAGTGTTGTCAGCCGACATCTCACCCCAGAGGGCGATTCACGCGACGACTTTCTTGCGCATCCACGGGATTTCATCACCCACCGCGTTCGCTGGTCTAACGGTCAGCGACAGAGCCGGGTGATTGGTCGTCTGTCCACAGTGGATTGCTGCGGGTGCGGTGGCGGTGGAGGGGCGCGGCGGGCGGATTGCAGGCTCGCGCAGGGGTCCCCTTCGATGTTGGGTCCCCGCGGCCCAACGTACTCGCGAGGTCTGACAATTTCGGGCTGCGACAGCAACAGTGCCGACCGGGGCAAGCCAAGCCGGGTGGAGGCAATCAGGCGAGGCAAGGCAGACCGCCTCGGCTCACGTCTGGGCGAGCCGAACCAGGTGGAGGCGAAGCGACGCGGGCCCAGGCGAGGAGGCGAAGCGAGCGGGGCGGCGGAGCAGGGCGGCGAGAGCGAGGGCGGCCGGGGAGGCGAAGCGGGCAAGGCTTTGTGGCAAGGCTTCGCGGCGGTGCGCCAAGGCTTCGCGGCGGGTGCGCTGAGGCGCTTAGCGGCGAGCGCACGACAAGGCCCGACAGCGAGAGCACGGCGGAGCCCCAAGGGCATGCCTGGGCCAGGCCAGGTGATCGAGCGAAGCGAGACGAATCGACCCGTCCCCGCCGGGCGAGCCTCATCGAGCCGGAGGCGAGGCGTTTCAACCTGCAGCGACGGGTAGCGGTGACACCCACCGGCATCGCGATTGGGGCTTGACTTTGAGTGCGGGGCGATACGCTTGGTTCGGAACGGCCGGGCTCTTTTCAGCCCGGCTTTTGAAGGCCGATGCATCGCCCCGCCAGAGGCTCGAAGTCAAGCCCCAATCGCTATCGTCGCGAAGCGGCGATGAACTCCACAATTTCGGCCAGTGTCTGATCAACCACGCACCCAAGGTGATCGACCAGGTGCGGACCCCAGCCCGCACCCCAAGCCACCACAACCCCGAGCGCGCCGTCCGGCGCCCTCTGAGCAAGCCTTTACTTCACGCCCGCCGCATCCATCCCCCGCAGCTCCTTCTTCAGGTCCTGGATCTCGTCCCTCAGCCGCGCCGCCAGCTCGAACTGCAGGTCCCGGGCTGCGTTCATCATCTGGTCCGTCAGCTGCTGCACCAGGTCGGCCAGCTCCGACCGGGCCATGCCGGCGCGTTCGTGGGACTGCAGGACGCCGGAGGAGCGGCCGCTTTCGCCGGTGGCGCGTTTGCCGCGGGACTGGTTGCGGCCGGAGCCGCCGACCGGGACGTCGTCGGCCTCGGAGTAGACGGCTTCGAGGATGTCGGTGATCTTCTTGCGGAGCGGTTGGGGGTCGAGGCCGCGTTCCTCGTTGTAGGCGACCTGCTTGGCGCGGCGGCGGTTGGTTTCGTCGATGGCGTGGCGCATGGAGTCGGTGATGCGGTCCGCGTACATGTGGACCTCGCCGGAGACGTTGCGGGCCGCGCGGCCGATCGTCTGCACCAGGGAGGTGCCGGAGCGCAGGAAGCCTTCCTTGTCCGCGTCGAGGATGGCGACCAGGGAGACCTCGGGGAGGTCGAGGCCCTCGCGCAGCAGGTTGATGCCGATGAGGACGTCGTACTCGCCCAGGCGGAGCTGGCGGAGCAGTTCGACGCGGCGCAGCGTGTCGACCTCGGAGTGGAGGTAGCGGACGCGGATGCCGAGTTCGAGGAGGTAGTCGGTGAGGTCCTCGGCCATCTTCTTGGTCAGGGTGGTGACCAGGACGCGCTCGTCGCGCTCTGCCCGTTCGCGGATGGAGTGGACCAGGTCGTCGATCTGGCCCTCGGTCGGCTTCACGACGACCTCGGGGTCGACCAGGCCGGTGGGGCGGATGACCTGCTCGACGAACTCGCCGCCGGACTGGCCCAGCTCGTAGGGGCCCGGCGTGGCGGAGAGGTAGACGACCTGGCCGATGCGGTCGGCGAACTCCTCCCACGTCAGCGGGCGGTTGTCGAGCGCGGACGGGAGGCGGAAGCCGTGTTCGACGAGGTTGCGCTTGCGGGAGGCGTCGCCCTCGTACATGCCGCCGATCTGCGGGACGGTCACGTGCGACTCGTCGATGACCATCAGGAAGTCGTCGGGGAAGTAGTCGAGCAGCGTGGCCGGTGCGGTGCCGGGGCCGCGGCCGTCGATGTGGCGCGAGTAGTTCTCGATGCCGTTGCAGAAGCCGACCTGGCGCATCATCTCGATGTCGTAGGACGTGCGCATGCGCAGGCGCTGGGCTTCGAGCAGCTTGCCCTGGCGCTCCATCTGGGCGAGCGTCGTCTCCAGCTCCGCCTCGATGTCGCGGATCGCGCGCTCCATGCGCTCCGGGCCCGCGACGTAGTGGGTGGCAGGGAAGATCCGCAGGTCGTCGACCTCGCGCACCACGTCACCGGTCAGCGGGTGCAGGTAGTAGAGCTTGTCGATCTCGTCGCCGAAGAACTCGACGCGCACGGCGAGCTCCTCGTAGGACGGGATGATCTCCACCGTGTCGCCGCGCACCCGGAACGAGCCACGGGTGAACGACATGTCGTTGCGGCTGTACTGCACGTCGACCAGGGCGCGCAGGAACTTGTCGCGCTCCACCTCGGCGCCCACGGCCAGCGGGATCGAGCGGTCGAGGTAGGACTGCGGGGTGCCGAGGCCGTAGATGCACGAGACGGAGGCGACCACGATGACGTCGCGCCGGGTCAGCAGCGACATGGTGGCGGAGTGTCGCAGCCGCTCGACGTCCTCGTTGATCGAGGAGTCCTTCTCGATGTAGGTGTCCGTCTGCGGGATGTACGCCTCTGGCTGGTAGTAGTCGTAGTAGCTGACGAAGTACTCCACCGCGTTGTGCGGGAAGAGCTCCTTCAGCTCGTTCGCCAGCTGCGCGGCCAGCGTCTTGTTCGGCGCCATGACCAGCGTCGGCCGCTGCAGCTTCTCGACCAGCCACGCCGTCGTCGCCGACTTGCCGGTACCGGTGGCACCGAGCAGCACGACGTCGCGCTCGCCCGAGCGCACCCGCCTCTCCAGATCGGCGATGGCGGCCGGCTGGTCGCCCGCCGGCACGTAGTCGCTGACCACGCGGAACTGCCCGCCGGTCCGGGTGATCTCGCCGACGGGACGGTGCTCGGAGTGCGCCTTGACGGTGCTCTCCTCTGGTGGGAGCTCGGTTGCGAATGCCACGGGAAGCACGTTACGCCGGGGGTCTGACAATTTCAGATTGCGCCTGGTCAGCACCCCTTGACGGCATGATCAGCAGCTGCAGTCGCAGTCACAGTTCGGGCCGCAGTCGCCGCCGTCGCACCCGTCGCGCCGCTTGTCGCTCCACGGCCCCGGGAACGGGTCGCGGCAGCAGAACTGGCACGTGCCGCACATGTAGAGGAACGCCCCGCACCCCGTGAAGCACCCGCGCGGCTGACGCTGCCAGTTCAGCCTCGGGTACGCCCACAGCCCGCTGCCGGGGTCCGACCAGCGCGGCTTGCCCGGCGGGTACTGGTGCCGCTTCCGCTTGCCGAACGCCCGGACGACCGACTCCTCCAGCTCGTGCACCAGCAGTTTGTGTACCAGCCGCCCGTCCACGAACTCCACCTCGGCCAGCGCGAGCCTGATCCCCGCCAACGCGTCCAGGCACAGCCGGTGCGCCTCCTGCACCGTCGTCCCGGTGGCCAGCAACGGGTTCCACGCTCCCGCCGCCCGGTCCTCCTCCAGGTCCTCCACCGCGTCGATCAGGTGCGCGACCCGCCCGAACAGCCGCCCGACCTCGCGCAACGGCTCCGCGTTCGCCGGCCGCCCCGCGATGATCGCCGTCTGCGCCACCGCGAACCCGGTCGCGGTCTCCGTCGGCTCGGTCACCACCAGCACCGAGCTGCCCAGCCCCGCCGCCGCCTCGACGATTGTCTGCCGCCGCACCGAGTCGACCATCACCGACGCGTCGAACCCCAGGTCGGACGCCGTGCCGACGCCCTTGGCCGCCCACCGCTGGGCCACCGCGCGCCCCGCCCAGCCGACCCGCCCGGCGAGCCCGTCCCCGTCGTCCACGTGGTCGTGGATCTTCAACGACGCCAGCACCAGCGACACCGACGCCGCCAGCCGCGCACCCGACCCGACGGCCACGTCCGCGGACTTCATGCCCCGCAACGCACACGGCCCGGCCGAGCGGCGCGACAACCCGGTCTGCGCCTCGACCACGGCCGAGATCATCAACCCGTCGTAGTTGGTGACCAGACGTGACAGATGACCGTGCTCGTCACGCAACGACAAGCACATCCCGCACAGGTGCGCGAGCCACGCGGACCGCAGCTCAGCGCCCAGTCTGTTGCGGCAGGGGCGGATGATCCCGAACATGCGCGAGATCCTAAGTGGCCGTTGACGAAAGTGGTGGCAGTATCGCTGACGTGGCACACATCCATCCGCCGAAGATCGAGTACTTCGACCTGGACGCCAAGAGCAACACCGACCCCAAGGGGCAGCTGAGGAGCGTCGACGAGTACCGCCTCACCCCGACGGGCCTCTACATGTTCCGGCCGCTCGCCGGGCACCCGAAGATCAGCCACTTCGAGAGCTGGTTCGTGCCCAAGCTGAACCTGCGGGTCACCCGCCAGTCCTGGCACCGCGGCCACGAGCAGGACTTCGACTTCTACGTCGACGTCGTGGAGATCTCGGCGATCGGCAGCGTGTGGAGGACGACCGATCTCTACCTCGACCTGCTGGTCCGGACGGGCCGCAGCACCACCGTGCTCGACACCGACGAGCTGATCTCCGCGGTCCAGCACAACCTGATCTCCGCGGAACGCGCGCAATGGGCGTTGGAAACCACCTATGCGGCGGTGTCCGGTATTTCAGCACACGGTCACGATGTAGTCAGATGGCTCGCCTATTCGGGTTGCTCCACGACCTGGCGTTGATACACAGAGTGTAGTCGTCATCTGACCGTGACGTAACAAATCGATCTGACGGGTAACTGCAAGCACATATTTGACTACCCTCGGCGGTGTGGGAGCGGTCACTACACCTCAGCTGGTCGACACCGTCGACACCATTTCGGGCGTTCGCAGCTATTCGTCCGGCGGCATGCGGCACCTCAGTTCGTGCCACGTCGAACGCTGGGGTCTGCGCATCGAGCACCCCACACCGGAGGACCCGTTCTCCGACTCCGAGGTGACGTGGCTGCTGCCCGATCTGGGCGTGCGGCTCACGGCCTTCCACCCACGTTCCCGGCACGCGCGCAGTGGCCCGAGCGTGCTGACCGCCGTGCGCGTCGAACGCGACCACCGCCACTGGCAGACCACGGACCTGTTGCTGGGCCTGGCCGTTCCCGGCGGCACCACGGCCCGCATCGTGCGCAGCGAGGAGTTCGCCGCGGCCGTCGCGGGTCGCGTGCTGCAGCCGGGCGACGCCGACCAGGCGCTGCGCACGGTCCACCGCACCCTCGAAGAGCTCAGCGACGTCAACCACAACCTCACGTCGTGGCTGACCTGGCACGGCATCTACGACGCCTGGCCGCCCCTGTAGGCCTTGACCCGCTCCACGGCCGCCTCCATGAACGGCTCCTTCGCGTCACCGTAGGCGAACCCGGTGCTGTCGGCCGCAAACCGCTGGGACAGCTCGAGCTTGACGTTCGCGTACTCCTCGCGCGCCTGCGCGTCGTGCCGCAGCCAGTCGCGGAAGTCCACCGCCCACTGCCAGTTCGCCGCACCCCGGACCCGCAGGTGCAGGTTCACCCGCCGCCCCGGATCCGCGCCCGCGTGCAGCCTCTTGTCCCAGCAGCCGTCACCGCGCGGCGTGTCCTCGTACGGCCCCACGTACGGGAAACCGGCCTGTGCCAGCACTTCCCGCAACCCGTCGGCCGTCTCCACGTCCTCGACGGCGAGCTGGAAGTCCAGCACGTCCTTGGCCGCGAGACCGGGAACGCTGGTCGACCCGATGTGCTCGACGTGCCGCCCGCCCGCGGCGAGGCTGATCCGCCGGGCGAGCCGCTTCGCCTGCGCGGGCCAGCGTTCGTCGTACGGCACCACGACCGGCCGCCCCGACGCGTACGTCTGCGTGCGCACGTTCTTCTCGAACCCGACCAGCCGGTCCCACAACCCCGTCACGTCCGGCACCTCGCCGGAGTTGTCCAGCCACACGTCTGCCACGGCCCGCCGCTGCTCGTCGGTGGCCTGCGCCGCGATCCGCTGACGTGCGTCGTCCTCGTCCATGCCCCGGCTCGTGACGAGGCGCCGCAGCCGCGTCTCCGCGTCCGCGTACACCACGATGACCAGGTGATATGCGGCCGCCATGTCCCGTTCCACCAGCAACGGGATGTCGTGCACCACGATGCCGTCCTCGGGCGCGGCCGCCATGCGTTCGGCGGTCAGCCGCCCGATCCGCGGGTGCGTGATGCCGTTGAGCGTCTGCCGAGCCTCCTCGGTCGCGAACGCCTTGGCCGCCAGCGCCGCCCGGTTCAGCGTGCCGTCGGCGTTGAGGACGTCCTCACCGAACGCCTTCACGACCTCGGCGAGGCCTTCGGTGCCCGGCTCCAGCACCTCCCGCGCGAGCTTGTCCGCGTCGATGATCATCGCGCCGCGTTCCGCCAGCAGCCGCGCGACCGTCGACTTGCCCGACCCGATCCCCCCGGTCAACCCCACCCTGAGCATGCAGGTCAGGTTAGCCGGGCGACGACGGCGAGCAGAACCGAGATCACCGCCGCCACGACCCCGATCGCACCGAAGCTCGCGGCGGCAGCCGCCGTCCCGATCACCGCGACGCCGAGCGCCAGCCCGAACTCGGTCCCGGTCTCCGACAACGCCGCCGCCGCACCCGCCTTCTCCCGCGGCGCCGCCCCGACGACGAGGTCGGTGCTCAACGCCATCACCGGCCCCTGCCCCAGGTAGACCACGAGGATCCCCACCACCACCGCGTGCGGCACGAGCACGAATCCCACCGCCGCCACCAGCAACGACACCGCCACCACCCGCCCACCACCGAACCGCGCGGCAAGCCTCGGCGCGAGCACCGACGTGACGACCATGGCCACCGCGGCCGGCAACAACCACAGCCCGGCCTCCAACGGCGACCACCGTTCCTGCAGCTGCCGCGTCACCAGCAGGTACACACCCGCCGTCAGCGCCGCGTCCACCACCAGCACCACGATCGCCCGCCCGAACCGCCCGCGGAACAACCCGACGTCCACGAGCGGCCGTTCGACCTTCCCCTGCCGCCGCACGAAGACCACCGCGACCACCACCCCGGCGAGCGCGGGGACCACGTCGAAGTGCTTGATGCCGTAAACGGTCAGCACCGTCGCCACCAGTACCAACGCCACGCTCACCAGGTCCACGCGCTGTGCAGGCCCACGGTGTTCCGGCAGCACGAACGGCCCGAAGACCAGCAACAGCCCCATGACCGGCACCGCGATCAGAAACGCCGCTCCCCACCACCACGTCTGCAGCAGCAGCCCACCGACCACGGGCCCAAGCGCGACACCACCCGACATCGCCGCCGCCCACACCCCGATCGCCGTGCCCCGGCGCACCGGATCGGGGAAGAGCGAACTGATGAGGGCGAGCGTCGAGGGCATCAACGTCGACCCGGCCACACCCAGCAGCGCCCGTGCCGCGATCAGCGCTTCCGGCGTCGGCGCGTAGGCAGCTCCGACCGACGCGACCGCGAACGCGCCGGCACCGATGAGCAACAACCTCCGCCGCCCGATGCGGTCACCGAGCACGCCCATCGGGATGAGCAGCGCCGCGAGCACGAACCCGTAGCTGTCGAGGATCCAGAGCAGCTCCGTGCCGGTCGGCTGCAGGCTCCGCGCGAGGTGCGGGGACGCGAGGTAGAGGATCGTGATGTCCATGGCCAGCAAGGCCGTCGGCAGGGTGAGGACGGCGAGCCCGAGCCAGGCCCGTTCAGTTGATCTCACAGTCATGCCGCGACGCTAAAGTCTCACATGGGTGTGAGAGTCAAGGGGGAAATCATGCGAATAGGCGACCTCGCCCGACGCACGGGCGTCAGCCAACGGCTGCTGCGCTACTACGAGGAACAAGACCTGCTGACGCCGACGCGTCTGCCCAGCGGCTACCGCGAGTACACCGAAGACGACGTCCTGCGGGTCGCCCACATCCGCAACCTGCTCGCGGCGGGCCTGTCGACGGCCACGATCGCCGACGTGCTGCCGTGCATGGGCGTGGACGGCGAACGCCTCATCGCCTCGATCTGCCCCGAGCTCGTCGACGAACTGCTCGTGGAACGCGCCCGCATCTCCGAGTCCATCGCCGCCCTGGTCGCCGCCCAGTCCGCTTTGGACACGATCATCAACGCTAGACCGGCGGCGTCATCGCCCGCTGAGCCAGCGGCGGCAGGATCTTCATGAGGTTCTCGCGTGGCACGAAGTTGTTCCGCGACCGCACCACGAACGTCGACTTGCCCAAGGACCCGATCAGCAACTGCTCGTCCTTGCCCTCGACCAGCGTCCCCTTCTGCTTGCCGACGTCCACCTCGGTGATCTTCGCCCCGTCCTGCCGCTCCGCCTCCACGCTCTCCGTGACCCGCGTACGCGCCGTGAGCTCATCGGTGTAGGTGGACAGCCCGATGACGATCTTCGCGGCCGGCAGCCCCTGCTTGGCGGGGATGCCGTAGTAGCAGTCGATCTTCCCGGTGCGCCCGATGCTCGGCTCCTTGATGCCGATGATGATCTGCGGCACACCCGGCATCTCCTGCCCGATGATCGCGTTCATCGAATCGGCGTCGACCACGAGATCGCAGTCGTCGGGCAGCGCGGGCCGGTCGACCATCGCCGGGACCTTCGACGCACTGGTCGGCGGGTTGATCTTCGGAATCTGCGGCGGTGGCGACTGGGTCTGCGGGCTCGCGGACGAGCAGGCGGCGGTGAAGGCGACCGCGCCCAGTGCCATGAAGAGACTTATCCCACGCATAGGTTTGTCAACCTACACAACGGACTCAGGCCTCCACCACAGAGTGAACGGGTGGCGCGGAATCCCGGTCGGACGACGGCCGGCGCGGATTGTTCGAGCCGGAGGCGAGGCTTCGAAGCCTTCGTCCCGGTCAGCCTTTCCTCGGGCGGTTCCGCAAGCACCTACGCAACGCGCAGCCGCTCTGAGCAACAGGCGTGCCATCTACCTGAGAGTGGCGGAGGTGGAGGGCTTCTTCGGGAGTGTCGGGGTCTGGGGCGGAGCCCCAGGAACACCCGAACCGCCAGGTTCGGCACAGCACGCCCCCAAGGGCGGGCCCCGCGAACGGCGAAGGCCCCCGCACCGTGAGGTGCGGGGGCCTTCGTCAGTCAGCTACCCGAAGGAGCCGGTGCGACTCACATGCCGCCCGACAGCTTCTCGCGGAGCGCCGCGAGCTGCTCGTCAGAGGCCAGCGTGCCACCGGACTGAGCCGGCGCGCCCACCGAAGCGGACGGGGCGTCGCCACCGGAGGTGTAGTTGCCCGCACCCTCGGCCGTTGCCTCTTCCTCGGCCTCGGCGGCCTTGCGGATCTGCTTCATGTGGGCCTCGTAACGAGTGTGCGCCTCGGCGTACTGGCGCTCCCACTCCTCACGCTGCTTGTCGAAGCCGTCCTGCCACTCCTGGGTCTCCGGGTCGAAGCCCTCGGGGTAGATGTAGTTGCCCTGGTCGTCGTACTCGGCGGCCATGCCGTACTGGGTCGGGTCGAACTCGGTGTCGACCGTGAAGCCCTCGTTGGCCTGCTTGAGCGACAGCGAGATGCGACGGCGGTCGAGGTCGATGTCGATGACCTTGACCATGACGTCGTCGCCGACCTGGACGACCTGCTCCGGGATCTCGACGTGGCGCTCGGCCAGCTCGGAGATGTGGACCAGGCCCTCGATGCCCTCGTCCACGCGGACGAACGCACCGAACGGAACCAGCTTGGTGACCTTGCCCGGCACGATCTGGCCGATCGCGTGGGTCCGGGCGAACTGGCGCCACGGGTCTTCCTGGGTCGCCTTCAGCGACAGGGAGACGCGCTCGCGCTCCATGTCGACGTCCAGGACCTCGACCGTGACCTCCTGGCCGACCTCGACGACCTCGGACGGGTGGTCGATGTGCTTCCAGGACAGCTCCGAGACGTGGACGAGACCGTCGACGCCACCCAGGTCCACGAAGGCACCGAAGTTGACGATCGAGGACACGACGCCCTTGCGGACCTGGCCCTTCTGCAGCTGGTTGAGGAACTCGCTGCGGACCTCGGACTGGGTCTGCTCCAGCCACGCGCGGCGGGACAGGACCACGTTGTTGCGGTTCTTGTCCAGCTCGATGATCTTCGCCTCGAGCTCACGGCCGACGTACGGCTGGAGGTCGCGGACGCGACGCATCTCGACGAGGGAGGCGGGGAGGAAGCCGCGGAGACCGATGTCCAGGATGAGACCACCCTTGACGACCTCGATGACCGTGCCCTTGACGGGCTCGTCCTTCTCCTTGAGGGCCTCGATGGTGCCCCAGGCGCGCTCGTACTGGGCGCGCTTCTTGGAGAGGATCAGACGGCCTTCCTTGTCCTCCTTCTGGAGAACAAGTGCCTCGACCTCGTCACCGACCTTGACGACCTCGTTGGGGTCGACGTCGTGCTTGATCGACAGTTCACGCGAGGGGATGACGCCCTCGGTCTTGTAGCCGATGTCGAGCAGGACCTCGTCCCGGTCGACCTTGACGATCGTGCCTTCAACGATGTCGCCATCGTTGAAGTACTTGATCGTCGCGTCGATAGCAGCGAGGAAGTCCTCCTCCGTCCCGATGTCGTTGATCGCGACCTGCTTGGGCGCAGCGGCAACGGGGGCGGTGGTGGTGTCGGTGGACATTAGGTAGGTGGCTCCGGTACGGATTGGCATTAATGAGTGGTAGTGGTGCGCGCGCAGCGTCGCAGCGACCTGGAAATCCCCGACCGTTTGGATCATGGGCAGCACTAACCCACTACGCACGCGATATCGTACGCGGCCGCCAGAGGCGCAAGCAAACCAGCCCCCACGTGAAGGAGCAGTGTGTCCAACCAGCACGCGAGCGCGGAACAAGCGCTCGGCACGGCCGGCATCGTCAAGCGCGGTGCCGGCGCCGCCGAGTCACGCGTGGCGAACCGCATCTGGTGGGACGCGGACGCGGACTCCTACCACGACACGCACGGCGACTTCCTGGGCGCGGCGGACTTCGTCTGGTGCCCGGAGGGCCTCCGCGAGGAGGACACCCGCTTTCTCGGAGAAGTCGCAGGTCAGCGCATCCTGGAGGTGGGCAGCGGCAGTGCCCCGTGCGCCCGCTGGCTCAAGGCGAACGGCGCCGACGTGACCGCGCTCGACATCTCCGAGGGCATGCTCCGCCACGCGCGCGAGAACAACGCCAAGACCGGCATCGACGTCCCGCTGGTGCAGGCGAGCGCGGACCAGCTGCCGTTCCGGACCGCCACCTTCGACGGCGCCTGCTCGGCGTTCGGGGCCGTCCCGTTCGTCGCGGACGTCCAGCAGGTCTTCAGCGAGGTCGCCCGCGTGCTCCGGCCGGGCGCGCCGTGGGTGTTCGCCGTCAACCACCCGATGCGGTGGATCTTCCCCGACGACCCCGGCCCGCTCGGGCTCACGGTCACCCAGTCGTACTTCGACCGCACCCCCTACGTGGAGGTGGACGCGCAGGGCCAGGCCACCTACGTCGAGCACCACCGCACGCTCGGCGACTACGTCAGGGCGCTCACGGCGACCGGCTTCGCGCTGGAGGACCTCGTCGAGCCGGAGTGGCCGAAGGGGCACACCCGCAACTGGGGCCAGTGGAGCCCTCTGCGGGGCAAGCTCTTCCCCGGCACCGCGATCTTCCGCACCCGTCTGACGTCGTAGTCTGCGGTGTCATGAGCTCGGCACGCGGACTCGTGGCGGCCCAGTCAGCACGCTTCGCCGCACTGGACCCGCTGCTGCCCCCTGCCGCCGAGCCCCCTGGCGACGGCCACGTGGTCACCGCCGCGCTCGCCGACGGCACCCGCGTGGCCGGGGTGATCTGCCACGAGTCGTTCGAGCCGCACTCCACGACGAGGCTGTGGAGCGCGGCCGAGGTCTGGGAGCTGCTGCCACTGGTCGGCACCGCCCAGGGCATGGACGCGCTGCTCAGCCGGTTCCGCCGGTACCTCGACACGCAGGAGATAGGTGAGGACACGGCGTGCGTCGTGCACTGGCCGAGCCGTGACACGGTCGCAGCGCGCGCGTTCCTCGACCACGGCCTGGTGCCGTTGTCGGTGCTCGGCGTCCGGTTGCGCACCCCCGTGTCACCCATGCCGCGCACGCTCACGATCCGCCGCGCCACCCTGAGCGACCTGGACAGCGTGGTGGAGCTGTCGCTGGCCGAGCTGGAGTACTCGTCCCTGGTCGGCTCCACGATCGTGCGACCGGAGGCCCCGGCCCTCAAACGGCGCGCGCTCACCGAACGCCTGAACAACGCGAGCCCGATCTGGCTGGCCGAGCGCGACGGCATCGCGGTCGGCCTCGTCGAGTGCGCGATCGTGGTGTCCGAGCCGGGCACCAGCGCGGCGCTGCGGCTCCCCCAAGGCCGCTGGGGGTACGTGAACTGCGTCTCGGTGCTGCCCGGCGCCCGCGGCAGCGGCGTCGGGCAGCAGCTCGTCGCCCACGCCCACCATGAGCTGCATCGCACGGGCGTGGTCGGCACCTACCTCTACTACAACCCGCCGAACCCGTTGAGCAGCGTGTTCTGGCCACGTCAGGGCTACCGCCCGCTGTGGACCGTCTGGGAAGTACGCCCCGCCTCCGGCCTTCGGTGACCTGTGTCCGAGTTGCCCCGCGGAGAGGTCTGCGCGAGAATTTGTACTGACCGGTCAGTTTAAACGGAAGGTAAAGCCGTGGAGATCCGCGCTCACCGCGCCGGCGTCAACGGGGCTCATGGTCCCCTGCTCCGCCCGACCTCGCTGACCGTGAAGCCGGGCGAGCTGACCCTCGTCGCGGGCGACCCCGGCACCGGTCACACGGCTCTCGGCCTGCTGCTCTCCGGCCGGATGAAGCCCTCCACCGGCACCGTCACGCCGGACCTCAAGACGCTGCGCAGGCTCGTCGTCCTCGTCGACGCCCCCGAGGTGAACGAGCCGGAGGACGCGCTCACGCTGGCCGCCGTCGTCGGCGAGGAGCTCGCCATGAACGACATGCCCTCCGGCAAGAAGGCCGTGCACGACTGGTTGGTCGAGCACGCGGCCGATGAACACGCATCGAAGCGGTTTGAGTTCGTGCCACCGCAGACGCGGTGCGCCGTGATGCTCGAACTGGCCGCCGCACGCCCTGACGTGACGACGCTGGTCCTCGACTGCCCGGACCGCTACCACCCGAATCCGCGCGAGTGGTTCGCCTTGGCGCATGACCACGTGACCCCCGAACGGTCCGTGGTCGCCCTGTGCTCGAACTCCTCCGCTCAGCTCCTCGACATCCCGCACGCGCGCCTTGGTGAGGACAACGACACCAAGATGGAGATCACCGCATGAGCGCCCTTCGCATGGCCTTCAACGAACTGCGCCGGATCACCTCCGGCACCCTGCCCCGGCTCGCGGTCCTCGCACTGGCCCTGGTGCCGCTGCTGTACGCGTCGCTCTACCTGTACGCCAACAAGGACCCGTACGCGAACCTGAACAACGTCCCGGCCGCGCTGGTCGTGCAGGACCGCGGCACCCAGGACCTCAACGCCGGCAAGGACGTCGCCGACGAGCTGCTCAACGGCAAGAAGTTCAACTGGCAGGTCGTCGCGAGCGGCGAGGAGGCCGACGAGGGCGTGCGCAAGGGCAAGTACGTCTTCGCGCTGACGTTGCCGGAGGACTTCTCCGAGGCGCTCACCTCACCGGCGGACATGAAGCCGCGCCAGGGCGTGCTCACCCTCACGACCAACGACGCCAACAACTACCTCGGCAGCACCATCGCGAACCAGGTCGTCTCCGAAGTGCGCCGGGCGGTGACCGAGAAGGTCTCCACCGAGGCCGCCGACCGGTTGCTGCTCGGCTTCTCCACGATCCGCCAGGAGACCACCAAGGCCGCGGACGGCGCCACCCAGCTGGCCGACGGCAACGCCCAGCTGCGCGACAAGCTGACCGAGCTCGACACCGGCGTGCAGCAGCTCTCCACCGGCGCCGCGACCGCCGCGACCGGTGCCGCCCAGCTGCGCGACGGCCTGCACGAGCTCCGGTCACAGACCCAGCCGCTGCCCGCCGGTGCGCAGAAGGTCGCCGACGGCGCGCGTCAGGTCGCGGACGGCAACGAGACCGCCGCGGCCGAGGCCGAGGCGTACGCGAAGCTGGCCCAGACCCTCGTCGGCGGGCTCGACCAGCTCAACGGGGACGTCGCGAACCGGTTGCGCGCTCTGGGGTTCACCGAGGAACAGGTGCAGCGCGTGATGACCACCCTCACCCAGGCTCGCCAGCCGCTCGACAACGCCAACGGCAAGGTCCAGGGCGCGGCCGGCAACCTGCGCAAGCTCGCGACCGGCGCGGACCAGGTCGCGGATGGCGCCGCGCAGCTGTCGTCGAAGATGCCCGCCCTGGTGGACGGCATCGCGAAGCTCGACGACGGCGCCACCAAGCTCGCCGACGGCAACGCGCAGCTCCGCACCGGCCTGCAACAGGCGGCGACCGGCACTCCGCAGCTCAAGGACGGTGCCGCGAAGCTCGCGGACGGGTCGGCCCAGCTGCGCGACGGCCTGACCGGCGGCGTCGGCAAGATCCCGAACGCCGACGACCCGACGCGTGAGGCGATCGCGAAGGCCATTGGTGACCCGGTGGCGGTGAAGGGCCTGTCGCAGACGAAGGCGGCCACTTATGGCGCCGGTCTGGCTCCGTTCTTCCTCGGCCTTGCGACGTGGATCGGAGCGTTCGTGCTCTTCCTGCTGCTGCGCCCGCTCTCACGCCGTGCGCTGGCCGCTGGCCAATCGGCGTTGCGCGTGGCGTTGGGCGGCTGGCTGCCGGGTGCGTTGCTCGGTGTCGTGCAGGTGCTCGTGATGTTTTCGGTCGTGCGGTTCGTGGTGGACATCGAGCCGTCGAACCCCATCGGCACGTTCGCGTTCCTCGTGCTGATGTCACTCACGTTCGTCGCGATCCTGCACGCACTGAACGCCGCGTTCGGTGCCGTCGGCAAGTTCCTGGGCCTGATCCTGCTCATCCTGCAGCTGGTCAGCGCGGGTGGCACGTTCCCGTGGCAGACGATCCCGGTGCCGCTGTACCCGCTGCACTACGGCCTGCCGATGGGCTACGCGGTCGACGGTCTGCGTCATCTGATGTACGGCGGCGACCTGGGCAGCGTGGGTCAGGACGCCCTGATCCTTCTCGCCTGGCTGGCCGGGGCCCTAGCCTTGTCGTCCGTGGCGGCCTACAAGCAGCGGGTGTGGACACCCTCGAAGCTCAAGCCGGAGCTCGTGCTGTGAGCGCGCGGACGACGGCGACGAAGCAGAAGCTCTTCGACGCGGCGTTGAAGCTGGTCGGCGAACGGGGCGCGGCCTCGGTGACGGTCGACGAGATCGCCGCGGAGGCGGGCGTCGCCAAGGGCACGATCTACTACAACTTCGCCTCGAAGGACGCGCTGGTAGAGGCGCTGCTGCACCACGGGGTGGAGATCCTCGCGGGCCGGCTGCGCTCGGCGGAGTCGGCCGAGTCGTCGGAGGACTCGCTGGAGGCGCTGGTCGACCAGATGCTCGGCTTCTGGGCCGAGTACCCGGCGTTCGGCCAGTTGCTGGTGTCGGAGCTGTGGCGGACGCCGGGCCAGTGGCACGGGACGTTGTCGCTGCTGCGCGACGACATCGTGTCGATCGTGCGCGGTCAGATGAAGCGCCTGGCCGACGCGGGCCGCCTGCCGGAGGGCGTGGAGGTCGGCACCGCGTCGGCGGCGTTGTTCGGCACGCTGCTCGTGATCGCGCTCGACTGGCAGGTGTTCCAGCCGGAGCGGTCACGGGCGGAGGTGCGCGAGTCGGTCATGCTCCTGGTGCGTGGACTCGGACAGGCCCGCCGTCCTGGACCGGCGGACGGCTGACGTACTGCGTCGACACGCCGGGCAGGTCCACGTTCAGGAGCGGGACGAACCAGCCGATGACCGTCCGCGACGCTGACCGTCGTCAGTCCGATCAGGACGTGCAGTGCCGAGCTCACCACCCGGACGGCGCGCGCAGATCGCCGAGGGCTAGAAACCGACCAGGTGCAGCGAGGGTGCCTTACCCTCCAGCGCGCGCACGACGGCGTCCAGCACGGCTTCGCTCGTGTGCCGGGCGGCGTCGTGCGCGAAGTGGCCGAGCAGCACCTGCTGGGTCGGGTGCCCGAGCACCGGGTCTGGTACCGGTGCGGACGTGTGCACCTCCACCACCGGCGCGTTCTCGGCCAGCAGGTGCTCGACGGCGCTCAGCACGTCCACGCGGTAGCTGTCGTGCACCCACGCAACGAGCAGGTTCACCTGGCGGCCGGCCAGCTCGTACTCGACCTCGCCCGCCAGCTCGCGGGGCTTGGCCCAGTCCGCCTTCACCCAGGTCGGGCGGTGGCCCCTCGACAACGACGCCCGCGCCGCCCTGCCCGGTCCCTCGTCCGCGGCCAGCGGCCGGTTGCGGCACGGCAGCACCACCTGCCACCCGCGCGCGACCAGCCTCCCCGCGCAGCCCGCCAACATCCCGCTCCCGCCGAGCACCAGCGCAGTCCTCACCGTGCACGCTCCTCACCCACGGCGGCCAACGGGCCGGTCAGCCACCGTTCCACCTGCCCCTGCCCGCTCAACCGCACCACCACGACCTGGTCGACGAGCCCGCGCACCCTGGCCCGGTTGCGCCCGTACGTCTTCCAGCCCCACCGCAGGATGTGCTCGGGGTCCGTGAACACCGACCACAGCGACGACTCCTGGTTACCGTTCCACAACTCCACCCGCCCCGCCCGGCGCCGGATCGTCCTGCCGACCAGCCGGCCCATCACCACCGGGAACGGGTGGTCGAGCCACACCAGCGTGTCCGCCCGCGCGAGGAGCTGCGGGCGCACCTCGTTGTACTGGAACTCCGTCACCCACCCGCCGGAGTCCGCGAACGCCGCCACGTCGGCGGCGAACTCCGGCCGCGGTGTCCACTGTGGACCCCAGTAGAGGCCGTCCAGCTCCACGTACCGGACGCCGTGCTGCCCGGCGATGCGGCGGCACAGGGTCGACTTGCCGGATCCGGCGTTTCCGGCGACGAGGATGCGCCGGGGCACGTGCGGCAGCGGATCAGCTGGTCCGAGCAACGGCATCGGCCCAGGCTAACGAAAACGGGCCGGCGAGGGCACCGCTCAGCGGCGTTTGGCCCTCGGCACCGCGAACTGCTGCTGCATCCACGAGATCCGCCAGATCAGGAAGCACGCGAGCCCCGCCGCCACCACCGCGCTCACCGTGGACAGCGTCGAGAACACCACGTACGCCCCGGTGTCGAGCAGCAGCGTCTCCAGCAGGTCGGTGAGCACCATCGCGAGGAACGCGTACTGCCACGGCTTGATCAACGGGCTCACCGTGCGTTCCTTGAACGGCTTCGACCGCTGCGACGGGTCGCTCGCCCGCCACACGTCGTTGATCATGCGGACGCCGTGCAGCGCGATGGCCTCGGCGTTGTGGGTGGCGTTGCGGAACCACAGCACGAACGCCACGGCCGCGGGCAGGTAGAACACCTGCGCGAGGAAGCTCCACGTCGACGAACCGCCGGACCAGTCGTTCACGGTGCCCCACACCGACTCCGCGGCGACCAGGGCGATCAGGCCCTGGCTCACGAATCCGGTCAGCCGGACGTCCCTGAGGTCGATGTAGGTGTCCACGGGCTACCTTCCGAAACCGCAACCGAGTTCCGCGAAGGTAGCGATCTTCTCGGCGGCGCGCACCACCACCTCGTCGATTCCGTCGAGCACCACGCGGTCGGCGTCGCGGCGGGCGGGCAGGACCGGCACGTCGGCCTTGCCGCACGCCTCCACCACGGCGGTGAACGCGCGCGCCGCGGCCAATGGCGCCACGAGCGGTTCCCCGGTCTGACGGTGCCGAATGAGGTTCTCCAACAGGTCCACGGGCGGAGGGACGGCCATCTTGTGGTCGTTGACCATCAGGCTGTCGTCGTCGTACCACCACACGGCCTGACCCAGCGATCCGTGCACGAGCACGACCGGTGGCAACGATGTCTGCGCGCACAACGTCGTCGCCACCACCACGGGCGGCGCACCGTCCGATGTCACGCGCACGCACGCCGTGTCGTCGGCGGTGATCGTGTCGCGGCACCGGAACAGCTCCAGCTCGACGGTGATGTCGGTCCGTTCCTCGACGTCCGCCAGCAGCAACGCGTTCTGCAACGCGTGCGCGAACGGGTTGACCAGGCACCCGTCCTCGCCCTGCCGCCCGGCCCACTCGGCCCGCTCGTAGTAGGAGTCGGTCCGCACCCACCGCCCGGCCGCGCCGATGCCCGCGATCTCCCCCAGCGCGCCGGAGCCGATCAACGAGCACAGCCGCCGGTACGTCCCGGTGCCCTGCGACTGGAACCCGACCTGGCACACCAGCCCGCGCCCGGCCGCCGCGGCGGAGATCTCGTCGAAGTCGGCGACGCTCAGCAGCGCCGGCTTCTCCACCAGCACGTCACAGCCGAGCTCGAACGCGCTCAGCGCGAGCTCGCGGTGCGTCGCGGGCGGCGAGGAGATCACCACGACCTCCGGGTGCACCTCGGCCGCCAGCGCCGGCAGGTCCGGGTAGGCCGGCACCGGCACGTCGACGTCGGCCACGTCCACCACGCCCACGAACGTCGCGGTCCCGTCGTGGCCGAGCCGGAGGAGGTTCGCCACGTGCCGCGCCCCATGCCCGCGGGCCCCTACCAGCGCAACACGCATTCGCTCACACCCTTCTCGGAGGGCTTGCACCAGCACACGGCGACCATCGACGCGAACTTCAGCATCGGCCGAGCTGCGTGGAATTTCAATGCGCCGCGCCAAGCAAGACATGGTTGTGACAGCAACCAGGCACCGGATCCGCTCAGCGCAGGTCGATCACGTCGGCGACTCTGACCGGTGTCCCGGTCTCGAAGCTGCGGTTCGCGGCGAACCCGGTCAGCAGCGACAGCGTGCCGTCGTAGTGCGTTGCCCTGCGTCCCAACGGGTCTTTCTGGCCCGGCGGCCCGTACAGCGCGTCGACCATGCGCTGGTCGGCACCGCCGTGGCCGTCCCGGTCGAAGTCCAGCGGGATGTCCTCGCGCCGTTCGAACAACCGCTGCACGGACAGCTTCGCCCAGCCCTCCTCCGGGTTGGCCCGCACGCCATGCACCGCCGGGTGCTGACTCGACACCCACGCGTTCTCCACTACCTCCAGCTCCAACCGGCCCCTGCTGCCGTTGACCATCAGCCGGTAGCCCTCCCACGGCGAGTAGGCCGTGAGGTGGTACGTCAGGTCGGCGCCGCTGGCGTAGCGGACGAGCACGGACATGTCGTCCTCAATGGACACCCCTGGCTCGAACGGGTTCTGGTCGCGCCGATAGCCGTCCTCGTGCCGTGCGTCGAGGTAGAGCTTCTTGAGCCAGTCGTCCTTCTTCAGGTCGAACGCGAACCGCTCGTCGTCCGCGTACCCGTGGCGTTGGCCGTTCTCGTTGCCGTAGAAGAACAACCGCCCGTGCGCGTACACGGTCTCCGGCACGCTGCCGACCCACCAGTTGAGCAGGTCGAAGTGGTGCGTGGCCTTGTGCACCATCAGACCGCCGGAGTTGGCCTTGTCGCGGTGCCAGCGGCGGAAGTAGTCGGCGCCGTGCCGGGTGTCGAGCAGCCACTCGAAGTGCACGGACCCGATCTCACCGACAGCTCCGTCGGCGAGCAGCGCGCGCACCTTTTCGTGGATCGGGTTGTAGCGGTAGTTGAACGTGACCGTCACGTTGCCGTCGTTGCGGTGCACCGCGTCCAAGATCTTGCGCGCCGACGGCACATCCGTCGTCATCGGCTTCTCCGTCACGACGTCACGGCCCGCGTCCAGCGCCTCGACGATGTAGGTGTCGTGGTAGCGGTCGACAGTGGTCACGACGACGACGTCGACCCGTTGCTCCTCCAGCATCACGAGGAAGTCCTCGGCGGCGTAGACGGGGACCGGTTCCACACCCCACTCGGTGAGCCGGTCGTTGTGCGCGGCCATTCGCGTGCGGTTGACGTCGGCGAACGCCACGAGCTCGCAGGTCTCCGCGTGCTCGACGGCGATGGCGTGGACGTGCCGCCCGGCCCGTGCTCCCGTGCCGACCACGGCGTACCGCCTGCGAGCCATCAGGACCTCCCGGGTAAGCGCTTTCCACACCCTAACCGCACGTCGGCTGTGCTGCGGCTCACGTAACGGCGTTGACGGCGCGGCGATGATAGGCGCAAGGGGGCAAATCTTTTGGGGGAAACCATGACCAACCCTGTGCACGAACCGCAGCCACAGCCACAGCCCGCGGTCCAGCCGGACCCGCCGGTGGAGTTCGACGTCTACACGCCGTCGTTCGCACCGCAGCAGCCCGTGTCGGCGCCGATGGCTCCGGTCGCGCCGCCGAAGCCGAAGAAGACCGGCATCGTGGTGCTGTCGTTGTTCGTCGTGCTGCTGTTCGGCGCCGGAGCGGCGTTCGGCGTGCTGTTCTTCCTGGAGAAGGACCGGTCGGCCGGCCTGTCGAAGCAGGTCGAGAGCAAGGACCGGGAGATCGCGGACCTGACCAGGAAGGCGGAGAACAGCAAGGACGACGCCGTGCGGGCCGTCGACGCGCAGAAGAAGGCGGAGGCCGACGCGGCCGCCTCGGCGAAGTGCCGGACCGCCGCGAAGTCGCTGACCGAGGCCGCGCTCAACGAGGACCTGCCCAAGGGTGAGGCCGCGATGAGGGACATCGTCATCCAGTGCTGAGCTGACAACGCGAAACGGGGGCCGCGGCACAACGCCGCGGCCCCCGTTCTCGTCGGTTCAGGTCAGCTGACCGTGCGGTCGCCCAGCAGCGCCCACTGGCTCCAGCCCGCCTTCTCCTTGTAGAAGCGGCGGATCGGCTTGCCGTCGTCGGTGCGGGCGAAGACCTCGATCGTCTTGGTCTGCGCGTGGTACATCGCGGTCGGCGCCTCGGACACCTCGGTGGTGCCGAGCTTGGCCCACGCGGTCCAGCCGCCGTCGGTGGCGCGGGAGTGCTCGACCACGCCCTCGGCGCCGAGCTGCAGCACGTCGATCGAGCCGGTGGTCGTGTTGTAGACCGCCGCCGGGGTGCCGGTGCCCTTGCCGCCGAGGGTCTTCCAGACCCCTGCGGCGTACTGCTCGACGCTGCCGGCGGCGCTGCGGACGAAGACCTGGTCGACGGCGACGCTCGGGTCGCTGACGATCTTGGTGTCGCCCTGGTCCTGCCACTTCTCGCCGTCCCACTTGACGAGCTTGTCGTCGTCGCTGCGGGCGTAGACGTCCTTGTCGAGCACGGCGGGGTTGCCGGCGATCTTGCGGTCGCCCAGCGGGGCCCACTGGCCGGCGGCGAACCGCAGCAGCGAGCCGTCGGTGCCGCGGGCGAGCACCTCGACGGCCTTGTCCCTGTCGTTCCAGCGCAGCGTCGGGTTGCCGGCCACGGCGGTGTCGCCGAGCGCGAGCCACTTGCCGTCGGCGCGGTGGTGGACGCGGCCGTCGGTGCCGCGCGCGTAGAGCTCGACGATCTTGGTGGCCGGGTTGAGCAGCGCGACCGGGTCGCCGGCGAAGAGCTCGGGACCGAGCTGCTGCCAGCCCGCCCAGCGGCTCGTCTTGTGGAAGTTCGTGATGACCGTGCCGTCCGCGGCGCGCGCGAAGACCTCGAGCGACTGCGCGGCGGTGTTGGAGATCTGCGGCCCGCTGCTCACGACCGGCGCGTCGGTCACCGGGGTGTCGCTGGTGACGGTGCTGCCACCGGACTCGACCAGGCCGTTGTAGCGCAGCGGCACGTACCGGCTGGCGGTCGCGGCGCTCCACACCCGCTGCACGGGCCGGGAGCCGTCGGGACCGGCCTGCTCGCGCACGATGGGCCGGGTCTTGGCCGCGTCCGCCCAGCCGATGAACAGCGCCACGTGGTTGAGGCGGTCGTTCAACGCGTCGCCGGGACGCAGGTCCTCCCAGTCGATGCGGTGCGCGACCTGTTCGAGGATGTGGGTCGTGTAGGAGATGCGCAGGCCCCACGCCATCGACACGTAGCCGGAGCAGTCGGTGCGGTAGGCGCCGTACTTGTTGCCGAAGCAGTCGCTCTGGCTGTAGGGCACCCGCGCGCTGATCCACGTCCGCGACCTGGCGAGGACCTCGCTGCGCGTGATCTTCGAGTTCGCCGCGTACGTACCGCAGTTCGCGCCACCCTCGGCAGCCGCCACCGCGACGTCGGGCATCGCCAGCGTCGAGCCGAACGTGATGGCCGCCGCGGCGACCGCCAACATCCCCCACGATCTCATGCCGGTCACCGTAGCAAGCTGATGTGAAGTTTTGGTCCGGTCGAACGGCCTGAGTCGCCCGGCGGACGAACGGCCGGTGAACTCAGCCCCGATGGGCGACCGAACTGCCCTTGAGGTCCTCGTCCCCGCACGGCGCCCAGGCTGGTCACGGGTGCTGGTCGAGCACGCTCGCGTACCGCCGCGGAACGTACAGCTCGGCCGCGCTGTCGTACGGGTACTCGATCACCCGCAGCCGGGTCCGGTACCCGCCGGCCTGCTCGTAGGACCAGTACCGCCCCTGTTCCTCCGCCCAGGCCGCGAAGATCACGACGTGCCGGGTCAGGTTGGTGCCGTCGGTGCGGATGACGATGTCGCCCGCGCGCAGCTCCTCGCGCCGGATCGGGGTGCTGACGCCGGCCAGACCGGGGGTGTCGAGGCCGCCGTGGCGGTCCTCCGGTTTGCCGGGGAGGCCCCAGGCCATGGAGACGAACCCGGAGCAGTCGGCGCGGTAGATGCCGTGTTCGTTGGCGTGGAACTTCGCCTGGCCGTAGGGCACCGAGTCACGCAGCCAGGTGCACGCGCGTTCCACGATCTCGGCACGGCCGATCAGGCGGCCGGCGGTGCGTGCGGTGGTCACGCGGCGATGGTCGGTGACCGACCTTTAAATGCCCTGCAAACTCCCTATAAGGTCGGCGTCGGTGATCTCGGCGATGGCCCAGGCGAGCGGGTAGCTGAGCTGGATCGTGTCGTCCTGACCGGTCAGCCGCACCCCCGGCAGCACCTTGCGGACCAGGGCGAGCATGGCGTGGTTGTCCGGCAGCACGTCGCCGTGCAGCTCCGCGACCCCCAGCCGGGCCGCCACCTCGGTCAGCGCCTCGAGCAACCGCTTGCCGACACCGCGGCGTTGCCAGCGGTCGACGACGGCGACGGCGATCTCGGCGCCGCACTCACCGGTGCGGATCACGCGGGCGATGCCGATCGGGTCACCGCCGACGCGGGCGCACACGGCCGCGTGCCGGACGCCGTCGACGTCCGCCAGCACCCGGCGCGCGGACGCGGTGAGGCGTGGGGTCGGCGAGTGGAAGCGCTGGTAGCGGCTGCGCGCGGACAGGCCTTCGAACACCGCGTCGACAGCCGCGGGCGCTGTTTCCCGGTCGAGCTCGGTCACACGCATCAGACCCCCTGAGTTCGGAATCCGAACTGTAGCTGAGTTCGAAAATCGAACGCAAGGGATATCCTGGGGTCATGTCGTACGCGAGCTTCGCCAGTCTGCCCTGCACCCTGGGCCGCCCCGCCGCGCTGCTCGGCGAGCGCTGGACGTTGTTGCTGCTCCGCCAGATCTTCCTGGGCACGCGCCGGTTCGAGGACTTCCAGTCGACGATGGAGATCTCCCGCAGCGTGCTGACCGACCGGCTGAGCATGTTGCTGGACGAGGGCGTGCTCAAGCGCGTGCCGTACCAGCACGAGGGCCGCACCCGGCACGAGTACCGCCTCACCGAGAAGGGCAAGGACCTCTACCCGGTGCTGATGGCGCTGCGCACGTGGGGCGAGAAGTGGATGTCGACCGAGCAGGAGGACGAGTCGTTCACGCTCGAGCACCGCGACTGCGGCGGCGGAGTGCGGGCGAAGGTCGAGTGCACGGACTGCGGTGCCGAGCTGACCGCGCGGGACGTGCACGTGACGGCGCGCGCGTGAACTTGTACTGACAACCGTCGAAGCCCAGGTGAACATCCGGTCCGCTCCATTGCTGAAGACGGTTTCAGCCAGCGAGTGTTCTTGTCATGACAAGAGCTGCTCTTGCGTTACTCCTGCCGCTGTTCCTGCTCGCGCCCGCCGCCGTCGCGGCGCCGGCGAAGACGCCCAAGGTGCTGGTGATCGGGCTCGACGGCGCTCGCTACGACAAGCTCCTCGCCGCCGACACGCCGAACATCCACGCGCTGCTCAACCGCGGCTACGGCGCCCGCAGCTCCCTGTACGGGTCGGGCATGGCCGCGACCTCCAGCGGCCCCGGCTGGTCGACGGTCCTGACCGGGGTGTGGCCGGACAAGCACAAGGTGAAGGACAACTCCTTCACCGGCAACGCGCTCGCGTCCCACCCGAGCTGGCTGGAGCGGGCCAACACCGCGAAGCCCGCGCTGTCGACGTACGCGGCGGTGGACTGGAAGCCGATCAGCGACCGCGTCCTGCGCTCCGGCCAGGACCGCAAGTACGTGCTGGACGGCGACACCGCCGGCTACACCGGGTCGGACGAGAAGATCACCGCCGACGCCGAGCAGCACCTGCGCTCGAACGCCGCGGACGCCTCGTTCGTCTACCTCGGGCAGATCGACATCGCCGGGCACGACCACGGTGCCGACTCCTCCCAGTACGCCGCCGCGATGCGCACCAACGACGCGCAGATCGGCCGGCTGGTCAAGGCCGTCGAGTCGCGACCCACGTACGCGAACGAGGACTGGCTGATCATGATGACCACCGACCACGGCCACACGGCTGCGGGTGGCCACGGCGGTGACTCGCCGGAGGAGCGGATGACGTTCGTGATCTCCACGGGTGCCGCGCGCCCGGCCGTGGCGCCGAAGCTGGTGGACGTGGCGGCGACGGCGTTGCGGCACCTCGGCGTGTCCGCGGCGCTCGACGGGTACGCGCTCGGCAGCGCGCCGGTGGACGCGTTCGACTCTGTGCCGCTGAAGCCGCGCCAGGACGAGACCGGCGTGCCGTCGTCGGTGCTGGGCTGGACGCACCAGGGCCCGGCCGGGTGGACGGTGACCACGGCGTCGTCGATGCCGCAGGGTGTCGCGGAGTGGCAGGGCTGGTCGTTCACGACCGACGACTTCTGGACCCGCACCGCGCCGTCGCAGTCGCGTGAGGCGAACGTGCGCGCGCGTGGCGTGTTCGCGGTCGCGGACCCGGACGAGTGGGACGACAAGGGGTCGCCGTCGGCGAGCGGCAGGTTCGACTCGACGATGACCTCGCCCGCGTACGACGTGACGGGCAGGTCCAGCGCGCGGATCGAGTACGGGTCGCACTACCTGCAGGAGGGCACGCAGCGCGGCACGGTCGCCGTGTCGTTCGACGGCGGGCCGGCCCAGGTCGTGCGCACCCACGACGCGAACGGCATCGCCCAGCAGATCACGCTGGACGTGGCCGTCCCGCCGGGCGCCCGCAGCGTCAAGGTGTCGTGGCGTCTCTTCGACGCCGGCAACAACTGGTACTGGGCCGTGGACGCCCCGCGGCTGTCCTAAGTGGTCAGATGGGTTGAGCGCCACTGCCTGGCGCTCACCCCCTCCAGCTCCCCCGCCTCCCGCGCACGCAGGTCGGTGAACAGCGCCTTGGCCTGGGCCCAGATCTCCTCGTCCCCGGTCGCCACCGCGAGGTCGCGCATCGTGCGGGCCTGCCAGATCGGCAGCCCGAGCGTGGTCCACTGGTCGAGCGCGTCCTCCAGCAGGGCCGCGGCCTCGTCGTCCCGGCCCTGGGCGAGCACGGCCTCGCCGAGGGTTCGCGTCATCAGCGCCAGGCCGAACCGGTCGTGCTGGCGGGTGCAGACCTCGATGCACCCGGCCAGCAGGTCCTCCACGCCGGTGAGGTCGCCCGCCCGCAGTGACGCCTTCGCGAGGGACTGGACCGCGTAGGTGGTCCCGAGCTCGTCGCCCGCCTCGCGCAGGATCCGTTCCGCGTCCCGGCTCAGCTCGACGGCCGGCGCGAACGCCCCCGTCGCGCGGTGGCAGACGCTCAACCCCCGCAACGCCAGCGCTTCGCCGCGCCGGTCGGCGAGCGAGCGGTACAGCTCGACGCAGCGTTCGAAGGCCGCGATCGCCTCGGTGACGTCCCCGTGGTCGCGCAGGATCGCCGCGACGCCGTAGCTCGCGGCGGCGACGACTCCCCGGTCCCCCACCGCGATGGCCTGGTCGAGCAGCTCACGGGCCGGTGCGAACTCGGCGAGGTCGCGGTGGACCGTGCCCATGCCGACGTAGGCCACGGCGAGCGTCTCGGTGTCGCCGATGTCGCGCGCGATCCCGGCCGCCTGCCGGAAGTCCCGCAACGCCCTGGCGAAGTCGTCCTGCTGGTAGCGCAGCTGCCCGAGCCCGGCCAGCAGCACCGCCTCCGCCTTGCGGTTGCCGCGGTCGCGGGCGGAGGACAGCGCGACCTCGTGGGTGCGCTGCCAGTTGCCGAAGTCGTTGCGGGCGGCGAAGGGGGACGACAGCAGCGACGTGATCACGGTCGTGGTCAGCTCGTCGACGCCGAGGTCGTGCGCGCGTTCGACGGCCCGCACCACCGCGCCCGTCTCCGACTGCAGCCAGCCGTTCGGGTCCTCCTCGACGTCCTCGGCGAGCCGCCGGTCCACCTCGAACGGCGCGGCGAGCTGCGGCCGCACGCCCAGCATCACCCGCGGCAGGTCCCGCACACCGGTCTCCACGAGCGCGAGCCACGTCGCGAGCATGCGCGTGACGGCCCCGGTGATCTCCTCGGCGGGCTCCTCCTGCGCCTGCTCGGCGCCGAAGAGCTGCACCAGGTCGTGGAACCGGTAGCGCACGCGACCGATCTGGTCGACCCCGGCGACGTCCACCAGCCGCAGGTCGACGAGGTGCTCGACGACGTCTTCGGCGTCGTAGGGCGAGATGTCCAGCAACGGCGCCGCGACCCACGCCCCGAAGTCCGGCAGGTCGAGCAGCGACAGCAGGTGGAAGGCCCTGCGGTGCGGCACGTCGAGCTCGGCGTAGTTGAGCCGCAGCGACGAGCGGATGGCCAGGTCGCCCGTCTCCAGCTCGTCGAGCCGGCGCCGTTCGTCGGACAGGCGCTTGGCGAGCGTCCGCAACGGCCAGTGCGGCCGGGCGAGCAGTTTCGCGCCCGCCGCCCGCAGCGCCAGCGGCACCCCGCCGCACAGCGTCGCGATCTGGTGCGCCGCCTCGGGTTCGCCGCCGACGCGGTCGGAGCCGACGATCCGGCTGAGCATCTCGGCTGCGACGTCCTCGCTGAGGAACCCGAGCTCGATCGGTTCCGCGCCCTCCAGCCCGGTGAGCCTGCTGCGGCTGGTGATGATGACGAAGCAGTTCGCGTTGCCGGGCAGGAGCGGTCTGACCTGCGCCTCGCTGCGGGCGTTGTCGAGCACCACCACCAGCCTGCGGTCGGCGACCGTGCGCCGGTACAGCTCGACCCGCTCGTCCGGCGCGGCCGGCTGGTCGTTGCCGGGGACGCCGAGCAGCCCGAGGAACCGCCCGAGCACCTCCTGCGGTTCGAGGTCCCTGCCCGCACCGCGGAGGTCCGCGAACAGCTGCCCGTCGGGATAGGCCTTGCGCAGCAGGTGTGCCGCGTGCACGGCCAGCGCCGACTTGCCGGCCCCGCCGAACCCCGAGATCACCACCGTCGGCGTCGCCGTGCCGTCCTCCGGCGCCTCGCACAGGCCGATGACCTGCTTGAGCGCCTCCTGGCGGCCGGTGAAGTCGCTGATGTCGGGCGGCAGGTGGTGTGGCACGACCTGCGGCCTGACCAGCACCGGCGGCGGCACGGTCTTCGTGAGCGTGTCCTCGGTCGTGCCGTTGAGGATCGCCGTCTGCAGCTCTTTGAGCTTCTCGCCCGGCTCGATGCCCAGCTCGTCCAACAGGTACTCGCGCGCCTCGCGGTACACGGTCAACGCATCCGCCGTGCGCCCCGCACGGTGGTATGCCCGCATCAACAACTCACGCGTCTCCTCGCGCGCCGGGTGCGCATTGGCCAACGCCGTGAGCCGGCTGATCGCGTCGTGCGCCCTGCCCTGCTGCAGCTCACACCGCCCGAGCCCCTCTTCGACGCTGAGCCGTTGCTCCTCCAGCGCGAGCGCGTGCCCCCTCGCGAACTGCGCCTCCACCCCGTGCAACGCCGGCCCCCGCCACAACCCCAACGCCTGCTGGTAGTGCGCGGCCGCCGTGCTCTGGTCCCCCGCCCGCTCCGCCTGCCGCGCCGTGGACACGTGCCGGCTGAACATCTCCACGTCGCTGTCGACGTCCAGCACGTACCCCGGCGCCCTGGTGATGAGCGCCTTGTCGAGCGCTCTGCGCAACGACGACACGTAGGTGTGCACCAACGCGCCCGCGGTCTGCGGCGGCTGGTCATCCCAGATGAGGTCGATCAACCGTTCCACCGGCACGACCTGCCGCGGCTGCAGCAGAAGTGCCGCGAGCAGGGTCCTCGGTTTCGGCCCGCCGAGGTTCACCTGTCTGCCGCCGACCCACACCTCGACCGGCCCCAGTACGAGCGCTTTCACGCCCACACCCCCATCCCCCAGTAGATGAGCACGTGCGTGCGTTCCTGAGAATGCCCTACTCAGGTGCCGGTTCGAGGCGTTTCGGCGCGGTGGGTCACCGCAGCGAGCCCAGATGCCTCTCCAGCACCGACACCGTCAGCTCCGGCGTCATCCGGTCCGGGTGCAGCACCCCGTCCACGGTGAGCCCGTCGAGCAGCGACGCCAGCCGCTCCACCTCCAGCTGCACGTCGAGGTCCGCAGCCGCCGTCCCCTCCGCCACCATCCGCCGCACCACCTTGTCGCAGATGAACCGCACCCCGTCGTAGAGCCGCTCGGCGTGCGGCAACAGCCCCGGCCGGGTCCGCGCCGCCGTCGCGAACGCCAGCCACAGCACGGCTTCGTCGCGCCGGCGCCCGTCCAGCGGCAGCACCTCCGACAACACCCGCACCGCCGGCCGGCCCTCCCCCGCCGACAACGCCTCTACGTGCGCCAGCACGCGTGCGCCGATCGAGTCCACCAGCGCCTCGACGGCGAAGATGATCATCGCGTCGTGGCTGTCGAAGTAGTGGCGGATCGACCCGATCGCGAGCCCGGCCTCCACCGCGACGTTCCGCAGTGACGCCTGTTCGACGCCGTCCCGCACCACCACGCGGAAGACCGCCTCGGCGACGTGCTGACGGCGGGCGACGGGATCGACGACTCGCGGAGACACCTCCTCTTTGTAGCATGACCCTGCTAGTTTAAGTAGCAGGGTCATGCTACTTAATGGGGGAAGCAATGACATACGTGCTGATAGCGGCAGGTGTGCTGTACGTGCTCATCCGCAGGTTCCTCGGCGAACCGCTCACCGCGCGAGACCTCCTCGCCCCACCGGCGTTCCTGCTGTTCTTCGGCATCCGGGCGACGACCGACTTCCACGCGATCTACCTCGTCCCGCTCGCGGCGGGGTTCGCGTTCGGCGTGCTCAGGGGCATGACGACCAAGCTCTACGAACGCGACGGGCACCTGTGGCAGCGGTACACGCCATGGACGTTGCTTGTGTGGGTGACGTCGTTGGGCGTGAGCGCCGGGCTCGGTTTCCTGGTCGGTGGGCACGCGCCGACGCAGCTGTCGATCGGCGTGAGCATGCTCGGCGAGCTCTGCGCGATTGGCGCCAAAGCGCTCAGCACTGGTGTTCCGTTCGCGCCGGACAAGACAAAGAGCCCGCTGACGAGGTTCGATGACAGGCGTGGAGCGTCGTGACTTCCTCATGGGTACCGGGCTGCTCGCCGTCACGCCGGTCGTCGCCGCCTCGGCCGCGCAGGACCTGGACTGGGGCGCCGTGCGGCGTGAGTTCCGGCTGGACCCGGAGCTGGTGAACCTCGGCCAGTTCTACCTGGCCTCGAACCCGCGCGAGGTGCGGGACGCGGTCGAGTCGTTCAAGCGCAAGCTCGACGCGAACTCGCACGACCTGATGACCGGCGAAGCGCAGAAGGTCGCCGAAGCGCTCGGGCAGTACACGGGTGGCAACGCGGACGACATCGCGTTCGTCCCCAACACCACTGTCGGGCTGTCGATCGTCTACGGCGGCCTCAAGCTCCGCGCCGACCAGGAGCTGCTGCTCAGCGACCAGGACCACCCGTGGCACCGGCAGGCCGCGGAGCTGGCAGCGCGACGAGCCGGTGCGCGCACGCGGGTGGGCACGTTGTTCGAGAGCCCGGCGCGGGCCACCGAGGACGAGATCGCGACCAGGCTCCGCAACGCGATCACGCCGCAGACCCGCGCCGTCGGCATCACCTGGGTGCAGTCGAGCACGGGGCTGCGGATGCCGGTGCGGGCGTGCGCCAGGGTGGTCGCCGAGGCGAACAGGGGACGCACGCAGGAGGACCGCTGCCTGCTCGTCGTCGACGGCGTGCACGGGTTGGCCGCCGTCGACGACGACCCGGCGAAGACGGGCGCGGACGTGTTCGTCGCGGGCACGCACAAGTGGTTGTTCGGGCCGCGCGGCACCGGCATGGTGTGGGTGAACCCGCAGGTGGGCGACCAGATCGTGCCGCTGCTGCCGAGCCTGGGCGGCCGCGGTGACACAGCGTTGCCCGGGCCGGGCGGCTTCCACGCGTTCGAGCACTTCTACGCGGTGAAAGCCGCCGTCGAGTTCCACCAGCGACTCGGCCGGAGCCGCGTCGCGAGCCGCATCACCGAGCTGGCGACGCGGTTCAAGGACGGGCTGGCCGGCCTGCCCGGCGTCGCCGTCCACACACCGCGCGACCCAGGGCTGTCCGCGGGCCTGGTGTGCTTCGACGTCGCCGGGCAGACCGGTGAGGGGCTCGTCGCCCTGCTGGCGCAGAAGCGGATCCAGATCACCACCGCGCCCTACCGGATCCCCTACGCGCGCGTCGGCACCGCGATCGTGAACACACCGCAGGAGATCGACAGGACGCTCGCGGAGATCCGGTCGCTCACTCGGTAGCCGCGGCCACGACCTCGATCTCCACCAGCCATTCCTCCTCGTAGATGTCGCAGGCGATCACGGTGACCGCCGGCTCGTGGTCGCCGAGCAGCTCGCGGCGCACACGGGAGTTGACGCCGCGGTACTCGCGGTCGGCCAGGAACGTCGTCGCCTTGACGATGTTCGTGCGGTCCATGCCGGCGGCCTCGAGGGTGGCGAACACGTTCGCCCACGCCTGGCGGCACTGCGCCTCGAAGTCGTCGGGCACGTTGCCGTCGGCGTCGGCGGGGATCTGACCGCTCACGAACAACAGCTTGCTGCCGCCGGGCACGCTGGCGGCCTGGACGTAGCCGGGGCTGGGGATCGCCGTCTTGATCGGCGTGAAGGATGCGGTACGCACGCACCGCATCCTCCCGCATCGCCACGATCAGGTGAGCCGGGCGCCCATCTTCTTGAACACCTCGGTGGCCGGACGTGCTTGTTCGCCGTCGACCTGGACCTCCAGCAGGACGATCCCCTCGGTGCCCGTCACGACCGCGACACCGCCGTCCGCCTGCCGCACGACCTTGCCGGGCGTGCCGCAGAAGCCCATCGACGGCGGCGCGGCCTTCTTGACCGCGACCTTGCGGCCGTCGAGCGTCGTCCAGGCGTTCACGTACGGGTCGGACTGGCCGCGCACCAGGTCGTAGATCTCCCTGGTGCTCCTCGACCAGTCGATCCTGGTGTCGTCCTCGGTGATCCGGTGCCAGAACGTGCGCTTCGCCGCGTCCTGGGGCGTGCCCCGGTCACCGGCGGCCAGCTTGTCCAGCGCCTCCAGCGTCGCCGGCACGTACTGGGCGGTCACCTGCTCGTAGATCTCGGTCGCCGTGTCGTGGTCACCGATCGGCACGACCTTCTGCACCACGACGGGTCCCGTGTCGAGCTCGGGTTCCATCAGGTGCACGGTGACGCCGGTTTCGCTCTCGTGCTGCCGGACCGCCCAGTTGATCGCGCCGAACCCGGAGAACTTCGGCAGCAGCGCGTCGTGCACGTTCAACGCGCCCAGCCGGGACGTGGTCAGCAGCTCGCCGGGCAGCCGCGTGCGCCAGTTCGTGGAGACGATGACGTCCGCCTGCAGCTCCTGCAACCGGCCGAGGATCTCCGGCTCGCGCCCGTTCGCCGAGATCACGCACGGCAGCGCGTGCTCCTCGACCAGTTCGGCCACGTGGGGTTCGCCGAGTCCGGTGAACTCGGTGCGGTGCGTGAGCACCAGCACCACGTCGTGGTGCTCGACGAGCGAGCTCAGCACCACCGCGCCGAGCTCGCCGTAGCCGAAGAAGACGATCCTCATGAAACTCCCTCAGGCGCTGGGTCGGACGCCGCCGCGGCCACCGACGCGAAGCGCAGCGCGTTCATCCGGATGAAGCCCTCCGGGTGGTGCCGCTCGTAGGCCGCCGCACCGACGCCGGCCTCGAACGACACGCGCTTGCGGCTGTGCTTGGAGAACGGCGAGGTGCGTCGCAGCACGCTCACGTTCCCCTTGTACAGCGCCACCTCCACGTCACCGGACACGTTCTGCTGGCTGTGGTCGATCGCCGCCTGCAGCATCTCCCGCTCGGGGGCGAACCACAGGCCGCGGTAGACGAGCCTGGCGTACCGCGGCATCAGCTCCTCCTTGAGCAACGCCACCTCGCCGTCGATCGTCAACGCCTCCAGCGCGCGCCGCGCGGTCAGCAGGACCGTACCGCCGGGCGTCTCGTACACGCCACGCGTCTTGATGCCGATGATCCGGTTCTCGACCATGTCGACCCGGCCGACCGCGTGCTTGGTGGCGAGCTCGTTGAGCTTGCCGAACGTGTCGGTCGCGCTCAGCGGCACGCCGTCGACCGCCACCGGGTCGCCGCCCTCGAACGTGATCGTGACGCGTTCCGGCTCGTCGGGCGCCTCCGCGAGGTCGCGCACCCGGAAGAACACGCCGAGCGGCGGCAACGCGCCGGGGTCCTCCAGCACCTCACCCTCGTACGTGGTGTTCATGAGGTTCTGGTCGACCGAGTAGGGACGGTCGGCGGCACCGGTGCTGTCGATCTGGATGCCGTGGTCGGCGGCGTACTTGAGCAGCTGCGACCGGGTGTTGAGATCCCACTCGCGCCAGGGCGTGATGATCTTGATGTCCGGGTTGAGCGTCTGGTACGCGAGCTCGAACCGCACCTGGTCGTTGCCCTTGCCGGTGGCACCGTGCGCCACGGCGTCCGCACCGACGGTCTTCGCGATCTCGATCTGCTTGGCCGCGATCAACGGCCGCCCGATCGCCGAGCCGAGCAGGTAACCGTCCTCGTAGACGGCGTTGGCCCGCAGCATCGGGAAGACGTAGTCGCGCGCGAACTCCTCCCGCAGGTCCTCGACGAACACCTCCGCCGCACCGATCGCGTACGCCTTGTCCCTCGCCCGGTCCAGCTCCTCACCCTGGCCGAGGTCCGCGATGAAAGCGACCACCTCGCACTCGTAGGTCTCCTTCAACCACGCCAGGATGACCGAGGTGTCCAAACCGCCGGAATAGGCAAGAACCACTTTGTTGACCACGACGCTCCTCTTGGCAATCAGACGCGGAAAAGGTCTTCCATGGTTTCGTGCGAGATTTCCTTGCTCAGATCCCGTTCGGCCGCGTAAGCCATGTTGATGATCGTGCGCTTGGCGCCTTCCTCAACGGGGTGCACGCGGTGCAACGTGGTGTCGGTGCGCAGCAGGTAGATGTCGCCGGGCTTCAGCTCGTACGAATAGATCGGGTTGTTCACCAGCTGCTTGAACACCTGCGGGTTCGTCTTGTCCCACGACGTGTTCGGCACCGTCTGGACGAACCCGCCGTACTCGACGTCCGGGCAGTCGACCACGAAGATGACGCCGAAGCTGTAGTCGTCCCAGTGCCAGCCGTGCGTGTCACCAGGCCGTTCGAGGTGCGTGATGACGTAGTGCTCCGGCTCGTACGGGCACTCGAGAACCTGCTCACCTGCAACGTTGCTCAGCGCCCTGATGAAGGCGGGGCTGCGGTAGAGGTCGACGGTCGCACCGGCGTGGGCGCGGATGTCGGCAGCCGTGACGTTGCGCATGTACCGCGGGCTGTTGCTGGTCTCCGCGAGGTGCAGATCCCGTCGGATGGACTGCTCAGCCAGCAGCTCGTTCACCTCAGCCGAGACCATGGCTTTCACGTCGTCCGGCAGAAGGTACGACACGAGCGCGAAGCCAGTTTCGTAGAACGACTTGCGCGAAACCCACAGCTGCTCGTTGTCCACCTCGCGGTGAACGTGCTCCTCGATGGACGAATCCAGTGAAGTGACGATGGACAATTCCGTCTCCCCGGTCGGTCGTTTGCAGCCGAAAAAATCCCCCACTGAAATCGGCTCCGAATGTGACGCTCCGATAGCCTGCTGGTTTTGTTCGGTCGGTGTCAACGGCGGTTAAACCAGCGTCTTCGCCAGAGGAAATGGGCGGGATCAGCGTCCTTTATGGCTGCAGCACCGGCAACGCCGCCGTACCGGGCGGCGGCAGCTGCACGCTCTCCACCACCACCCGCGGCGCCTCCGGCTCCATGACCTCGTGCGCCACAAACGCACCCGCCACCGCCATCAACCCGACGGCAACAAACGGCGTAACGCCAACCCTCTTCTTCGCCCGCTCTTCTTCCCGCCGCTCAGGCACCCACACCGCCGGCACCTCCACCGGCTCCGGCTCGAGCTGCATCGCCTCGTGCGCCGCACCCCTGGCCGTCGCCCCGTCCGGCGCCTTGATCGCCGGAATCCCCAACCGTTCCGCGATCTCCCTCGCCACCAACGGAATCCGCGCCGACCCACCTACCAAGAGGATCAGGTCCGGCCGGTGCCTCACCCGCTCCACCGCATCGACCACCAGACCCACCGCGGGCCGGATGATCGCCTCGAACTCCAAGCGGCTCAACCGCACCTCGGCGAGCGGCGCATCCGGCACCACCACCGGCACCCGCACCTCGGGATACGACCCGAGCAACTCCTTGGCCTCCGCACAGCTCCGCTTGAGCTCAGCAGTGAGACACCCCGTCCGCGCCGCCACGTGCTCAGCCACGAACTCATCGATGTCCCGCCCACCGATGTCCACCGTCTCCGGCCGCCCGGCCACCATGAACACCCCTTGCTTGCACAACACCGTCACATCGCACCGACTGGCCCCGAAGTCGCACACCACCACCGTGCTGCACTCCGGCAGCCGCGCCACCTCGTCATAGGCCTTCACCGCCGCATGCGGCTCCGGCACGAACAAGATGTCCGGCCGTCCATGTCTGATGAGCTCACCGCGCAGGTCCTCCAGCACGTGGTGGTCCCAGCCCAACCGATGCGTCATGGCCACCCGGCTCGGTGGCTCGCCGTATCGGGCCGTCAGCTCGTCGAGCACTTCGGCGACTTCGGCTGCCACGCCGGCGTGCTTGCGTGGGTGGGTGGTGGTGGCGCCACGGGCGATGGAGACGGTGGTGGCTGCGGATCCGATGTCGAGCCCGACCTGGTACGACATGAGTGGGTCACCCCTTATGCGCGGACACCCTCACACACGTATGTCTTCGCTGGGGTGGTTCAGGTCGGGGTGCCGGGGTCACTCGAATCGCGGCGCTCTGGTGGGTTGCTTGGTTCTTGTTGGCCGCCTCTTGCCGGTTGACCGCCTTCTGTCGACCGTTTCGCGGCCGTCGGGTGCTGCCAGGCCGTCGGGTGCTCCCCGGCGGTCTGTCGGCTCACCCAGGTCGGCTGCCTCGCCTGGTGCGTTTCGCGCGGTCCGCTGCTGAGCCTGGTCAACCGCCTCGTCCCGGCGACCGCCTCGTCCTGGCGACCGGCTCGCCGTGCGCCGCGGCGACCGATTCGCCCCTCGTCCCCCCTATCGGGTGAACCCTGTCCTGATCCAGACCTGCCCTCGTCTCCTCCATGTCCCGACGTCAACCCCGTTGCCGTCCGCAAAAGAAGAAGGAACGCGGCGCGGCGGCCATCGATTGCGAGGTGATCACGACCGTCCGACCCCCGCCGGCTCACCCCACACGGTCGACGGCCCAGGTGAGGCGAGCGGTTTGGGCGAAACGCAGGCGCTGCGCGCGACGCCCGCGCGCGGGGTTTGCGGCCCACCCATCCCGGCCGCGGAGTTTGCGGCCCACCCGCCCTCCCGCATCGAGGGCTCGGTCCGGCCCGAAACAGGGGCACTGCAGTCCGCGGCGTGCACAGTCCAGGGCCCCGCACAATCCGCAGACCCGCCCGGACATCGCCTTGCCTGCCGCCTCCTGAGCAGATGGCTCGATCAGCTCATCTGGGGCTTGGCTCCAGCACGGCGCCGACGGCGAGCGCCGATGCTCGCGGCTTCGGCTCGGTGGTGACTGTCGACCCGTCGAGGCCAGCGTTGGAAAATCTTGCGGCCCCTGTCCCGCTGCAAATCCGTCGCGCCAGGCTTTCGCCGCTGGGCCCCCGCCGCAGGGCCGTGCCGCTGATTCCACGCTGCCGGGTCCCGCCGCTGGGTTCCACGCCGCGAAATCCCACGCCCAGCCCCCGGCGCGAAGCCCCGCGCCTCAAAATCCGCCGCATCCGCCGCCGCGGAGTCATCACGCCGCGAAGCCTCACGGCAGGGACGTTGCATCCGCAGGAGACGGTGCGCGGGCAGGGCACAGCAGCGACGCGAGTTGCGGAGACGTGAGTCGCTTGGTCTCTGGACGGCAGACCGAGCCGCCGGAGTGCCTTGTGCGACGCTCAGCGGCGACACAAAGGTGAGATAGACCCCTGTGCTGCAACGTTTCCGCGCGCCCGCCCGCTCGAATTGCCTCGGGCCACGGTCAAAACGTCGTCGATCGCGGCCGCTGCCCCGGCGACCCCGTGGGGACCACCAAGGCGGCCGGAGGATCGATCTTCCCCGCGCACCAACACGAGCGTGCGCTGCAGACGACCCTTCGACCGCAGGCTGCGCCGGTCAGCTGCCGTTGAGTTGCGCGGCGAGTTGGTCGGCTTGGTCCTTGGTGAGGCGGCCGGCGATGTTGACGACGCCGCCTGGGATTGCGGACTGGATGGTGGGGGCGCTGAGCACGCGGCCGTTGACGAGGATGGCGATGCGGCTGCCGATGTTGGCGGCGGTGAAGTCGCCGAAGGTTTTGGCGCCTTGTGGGTCGAACTCGATGGTGACGGTGTGGTGGCCGGTGCTGTTGGGGTCGGGGTTGGCGGTGGCTTTCATGATGCGGTCGCCGTCGAGGAAGACCGGGCCCAGGTCGTAGCGGAACTCGCCGGCGTCGCAGGTGACGAGGGGGAGGTTTCTGTCGTCGTGGCCGAGGAGGGGGTCGCGGGCGGTGCAGTCGAAGGTTTCGAGGAGGTGTTTGCGGGCGGCGGGGTCGGTGGGTTGGCGGACGGCTTTGGCTTCGGTGACGGCCGGGTTGTCGGCGTCGTGTTGGGGGACCGGGTAGCTGGTGGGTGACTGGGCGGTCGGGACGGCTTCGCCCTCGACCTTGCGGAAGGTCAGCGGGCCGGAGAGGAAGGGGTCCTTGGACGGCGTTCCGGGCTCTGGGGTCGTGCAGGCGGTGGCGAGCAGGAGCAGGGCCAGGGCGAGGATCCTCATGTTGTTGGGATAGCACGGTGGCGGCGGTGGGGGTGGTGGTTTGCCGGATCACAACGCCATCAGGCGCGTGGCGGCTCGGTGGGCGCCGTCGGTGCGGATGTGGGGGCTGATCTTGGTGGCTTGTGGGGAGAGGGTCAGGGTTTCGGCGAGGGTGTCCGGGGTCGGTGGGCCGGAGCGGCCGATGTCGAGGCGTTCGACCTGGGCGGCCCAGTAGTACTGGTCGTACATGTGGGGCAGGACGAGTTGGGGGACGCCTGCCGCGGCGGCGGTTGTGGTGGTGCCGGCGCCGCCGTGGTGGATGACGGCGGCGACGCGGCGGAACAGGGACTGATGGTTGACCTCGTCGATCGTGATGTGGTCGGGGGTGGTGTCGGCGGGGGTGAGGTCGGCCCAGCCTCGTTGCAGGACAAGGCGTTTGCCGAGGAGACGGGCGGCGTGGACTACGTCGGTGACGATGTGCGGGGTGGTGCGGGACATGCTGCCGAGGCCGAGGTAGAGGGGTGGTTCGCCGTTGTCGAGGAACGCTTGCAGGTCGGGGGCGAGTGGGCGGGAGTCGGGTAGCAGCCAGGCGCCGGTGTGGACGAGGTCGCCGGGGCCCGGCCACGGGCTGAGGAGTGGGTCGGCGGCGAGCCACGGGGTGTCGCTGAAGATGTGGTCGCGGATGTCGTCGACGGGTGGGAGGTCGAGTTTCGCGCGTTCGGCGTTCACGGTGTCGCGGGAAAAATCGAAGAGGGAGCGTTGTTGTTCCCAGTGCGCGAGGTTTTCCTGTGGGGTTCCGTTGGTGAAGACGTTGCCCAGCAAAGCGGGTGGCGCGTGGTGAGGTGAAGGCAAGGTGTTCGCGCAGAAGCTCGCGTACACGTAGTGCGCGCCGATGCTTTCGGCGACGGAACGGGTGGCGTGTTGCAACGCGCCGCCTGCGACCAGGACGTCGGCGCCGGCGGCGGCAGCGGTCAACACCGCGAACTGGTCGCGCACGCTCTGTTCGGCCAATGCCTTGAGCTGCGAGGGATCGACGTCGGCGGCGCGACGCAGCACAGGGCCGACCGGGACGAAGTGGATGCCGTTGCCGGTCACCAGGTCGGCGAAGTCGGGAGGCGCGACGACGGTGACGTCGTTGCCGAGGTCGCGCAGCCGCACGGCCAGGGCGGTCACGGGTTGTGCCTCGCCGCGGGAACCGATCGTGGACACCAGAAAGCGCATGATGGATTTCCCCTCACAATTCGCTGGTAGGCCACGAATTGTGAGGGGAACCCCGGGTCTTGCGGCAAGTCCCCCGGTGCGTTATAAGTTCCAGTGGGGAGAGTGCCCGGTGGAACTCGCGGTGACTAGTGCGCTGCGTCGTCCCACGAGCGGCCGACGCCCACGGAGACCTCCAGCGGGACCTGCAGCTGGTAGGCGTTGCCCATCTGGTCGCGGACCAGGGCCTCGACCGCCTCGCGCTCGCCGTCGGCGATCTCCAGGACCAGTTCGTCGTGGACCTGCAGCAGCATGCGGGAACGCAGGCCGGACGACTCCAGGGCGCGGAAGACGCCGAGCATCGCGACCTTGATGATGTCGGCGGCGCTGCCCTGGATCGGCGCGTTGAGGGCCATGCGTTCGGCCATCTCGCGGCGCTGGCGGTTGTCGGAGTTGAGGTCCGGCAGGTAGCGGCGGCGGCCGAGGACGGTCTCGGTGTAGCCGTCCTTGCGGGCCTTCTCCACGATCTCGTTGAGGTAGTCGCGCACGCCGCCGAAGCGGGAGAAGTACGCCTCCATCTGCTCGCGCGCCTCCTCGGTCGGGATGCGGAGCTGCTGCGAGAGGCCGAACACCGACAGGCCGTAGGCGAGGCCGTACGACATGGCCTTGATGCGGCGGCGCATCTCGCCCGTCACCTCGGAGGTGGGGATCGAGAACGCCTGCGACGCCACGTAGGTGTGCAGGTCCTCGCCGGAGTTGAACGCCGCGATCAGGCCCTCGTCGCCGGACAGCGTGGCCATGATCCGCATCTCGATCTGGCTGTAGTCCGCGGTCATCAGCTCCGCGTAGCCCTCGCCGACGACGAACGCCTGGCGGATGCGGCGGCCCTCGTCGGTGCGGATCGGGATGTTCTGCAGGTTCGGGTCCGTCGAGGACAGCCGGCCGGTCGCGGCGATCGTCTGGTGGAACGTCGTGTGGATGCGGCCGTCGTCGGCCACCGACTTCAGCAGGCCGTCCACAGTGGACTTCAGGCGGGTGACGTCGCGGTGGGACAGCAGGTGCTGCAGGAACGGGTGCTCGGTCTGCTCGAACAGGTTCTGCAGCGCGTCGGCGTCCGTGGTGTAGCCGGTCTTGGTCTTCTTCGTCTTCGGCATCTTCAGCTCGTCGAACAGGACCGTCTGCAGCTGCTTGGGGCTGCCGAGGTTGATCTCCTTGCCGATCACCGAGTACGCGTCCTGCGCCGCCTGCTTCACGCCGGCGGCGAAGTGCGCCTCCAGCTCCGACAGGTGCTCGACGTCGATCGCGATGCCGATGGCCTCGACGTCGTCCAGCACGTTCATCAGCGGCAGCTCGAGGTTCGCGAGCAGGTCGGCGCCGCCGATCGTGACCAGCTCCTCGTCGAGGCGGTCGGCGAGCTCGGCCACGGCACGCGCGCGCAGGATCGCACCGGTCGCGATCTTCTGCGCCTCCTCCGACTCGTCGGAGAGCAGTGACAGCTGGCCGTCGCCGGACTCCTCGGCCCGCAGCTCGCGCTTGAGGTAGCGCAGCGCCAGGTCGTCGAGCGCGAACGAACGCTGGCCGGGACGCACCAGGTAGGCGGCGAGTGCCGTGTCCGAGGTGAGGCCGCGCAGCTTCCACCCGCGGGCGCGCACGCGGCGCAGCGGCAGCTTCAGGTCGTGGCCCGCCTTGGCGACGCTCTCGTCGGACAGCCAGGCGGCCAGTGCCTGCTCGTCGGCCTCGTTCAGCTCCGTGACGTCGACGTAGCCGCCCTCACCGTCGGCCGTGCACAGCGCGACGCCGTCCAGGTCGGTCGTGATGCGCAGGGCGACACCGACCCGCGTCTTGCGCGCGTTGTCGTCGAGCCACTTCGCGAGCGTGCCGGCGGGGATCGCTCCACCGGAGACCTCGAAGCCCTCCTCGGCCTCGGGTTCCGCGGTGGTCAGCGTCTGGAACAGCCGGTCGCGCAGGACGCGGAACTCCAGCTCGTCGAACAGGCGGTGCACCGCGTCGCGGTCCCACTGCTGCACCTCGAGGCCGTCGATCGTGTACGGCAGCTCGACGTCCTTGATCAGCTCCGTGAGCTGGCGGTTCATGATGATGTTCGCCAGGTTGCCGCGCAGCGCCTCGCCGACCTTGCCCGGCACCTCGTCGATGCGGTCGACCAGCTCGTTCAGCCCGCCGAACTGGTTGAGCAGCTTGATGATCGTCTTCGGGCCCACGCCGGGCGTGTTCGGCAGGTTGTCCGACGAGTCGCCGCGCACCGCCGCGTAGTCCGCGTACTGGTCGGGCCGCACGCCGTGCTTCTCCTCGACGTAGGCGGGCGTGAAGCGGCCCATCTCGGAGACGCCCTTGACCGGGTACAACACCGTGACCTTGTCGTTGACCAGCTGGAACGCGTCGCGGTCGCCGGTGACGATCTCCACCTCGATCCCCTGCGCCACGGCCTGCGTGGTCAGGGTCGCGATGATGTCGTCCGCCTCGTAGTTCTCCTTGTCCATCGTGGGGATGCTGAGCGTGGCCAGCACGTCCTTGATCAGGGAGACCTGGCTGCGGAACTCGTCCGGCGTCGAGGAGCGACCGGCCTTGTACTCGGGGTACTGCTCGGAGCGGAACGTCTTGCGGGACACGTCGAACGCCACCGCGACGTGCGTGGGCTGCTCGTCGCGCAAGATGTTGATCAACATGGACGTGAAGCCGTACACGGCGTTCGTGACCTGGCCCGTCTTCGTCACGAAGTTCTCGGCGGGCAGGGCGTAGAACGCTCGGTAGGCCATCGAGTGACCGTCGATGAGCAGGAGCCGCTTCACGTCTGAGTGAGTCACGAGCCCGAGTCTAGGGTGGGGGTCTGACAGTTTCGCTTGAGCCCTGGAGCGCACGTGACCGGCGACCTGCCCACCGAGTACGCAGACGAGCAGTTGCACACCCGCATGGGCATAGAAATCACCCGATGGGATGTCCAGGAGATGGTCGGCACGATGCCGGTCAAGGGCAACCGCCAGCCGTTCGGCCTCCTGCACGGCGGCGCGAACGCGGTGCTCGCCGAGCTGCTCGGTTCCGTCGGTGCCACGATGCACGCCGCGTCGTTCGGCTCCGTCGCGCTAGGACTCGAGCTGTCGTGCACCCACCACCGGGCGGCGCGTGAAGGCCTGGTCACCGGCGTGGCGCGGCCCATCCACCTCGGCCGGTCGACCGCGACCTACGAGATCGTCGTCTCCGACGAGGAGGGCAACCGCACCTGCACGGCGCGCCTCACGTGCATCATCCGTCCCAAGGCACCGGGCGCCTGAGCACTGGATCCTCGGGCACTGGGTCTTCGGGCGCTGGGGAGAACCCCACCTCGACTCGGCGGCCCACCCCACTGTGCCCGGCCGGCGGAGCCGACATCGTCGGGTCATGACATCGACACGGATCGCGGCGGCCGCGATGTGCGCACTCGCGGCCGCCGCACTGGTCCCGGCCACGGCCTCGGCCTCCCAGCAGACCCGCGGGTCCGTCGTGGCCGTCCACCCGGTGTCCACCATGGACGTTCAGCAGGTGGGCACGTACCTGCGCCACTGGGGACTGGACGCTTCCCGCGTCCGGTTCGGAGTGGACGCGAAGCAGGTCATCTACCGCACGGTCGACGCACACGGTGTGCCGACCACGGCCAGCTCGCTGGTCGTGGTGCCGCGCAACGACGACAGGTCACCGCGCCAGGTCACCTGGCTGCACGGCACCACCGCCTACCGCGGCTCGGTCGCGTCGGTGAGGGACGGCAACGACCGGGCGGCAGCCGTGCTGTTCGCCGCGGCCGGCCACCTGACCACGGCACCGGACTACCTGGGCCTGGGCGCCGGTCCCGGCCCGCACCCGTACGTCGACGCGCCCTCGACCGTCACGGCGTCGGTGGACGCGTTGCGCGCGACCGGGGAGCTCGCCGCGCAGCAGGGCCGCCGCCCCGACCGCCGGGTGTTCGTCACCGGTCACTCCCAGGGCGGTCACGCCACCATGGCACTCGGCCAGGCGCTCCAGCGGGGCGCCGACCAGCGGTTGCGGCTCGGTGGCCTGGCACCGGTCGCCGGGCCGATGAAGCCCAGCCTGCTCGTGGCGAAGGGGGCGAACGACGAGATCGCCAACAGCGTCGCGTACCTGGCGTACTGGACGGTGGCCTGGAACCGGGTCCACCACCTCTACGACGACCCGGCCGAGGCCTTCCGGGATCCCTCGATCGTGCGGCTCTTCGACGGCGAGCACCGCAACGAGGACATCTTCCCCCACCTGCCCCGCACGGTCGCCGAGCTGTTCACCGAGTCCTACCTGGCGCGCGTGAAGCACCCGACCGGGGTGCTGCGGGCGAAGCTGGACGAGGCGGACCGCTACTGCGACTGGCGGCCGCGGGTCCCGGTGACGATCTACTCCTCGACCGGCGACCGGGACACGCTGATCGAGACCTCCGAGTACTGCGACGAGCGGCTGGAACGGCACCACGCCAGGAGCACCCTCGTCGACCTCGGCGCCGGCGTGGACCACGCCGGGGTGCCGAAGCTGGCCCTGCCGCGGATCCTCGCGGACCTCGACCGGCGGTAGAAACGCGAGAAGGGGCGGAGGCCCGAAAGCCTCCGCCCCTTCTCACCGGAACCTCAGTGCGCCTCGCCCAGGTACGCGTCGCGCACCCGCTGGTCGGCCAGCAGCTGGTGCCCCGGACCGTCCAAAGTGGTCCGTCCGAGGTCGATCACGTAACCGTGGTCCGACAACGCCAGAGCGGCCAGTGCGTTCTGCTCCACCAGGAGGATGGTGGTGCCGAGCGACTGGAGCTCCCTGATGGTGTCGAAGATGCGCTGGGTCATGATCGGCGAGAGACCCATGGAGGGCTCGTCGAGCATGAGCAGGCGCGGCTTGGACATCATCGCGCGGCCGATGGCGAGCATCTGCTGCTCACCGCCGGAGAAGAGGCCGGCCTTGCTGTGCCTGCGCTCACCCAGGACGGGGAACAGCTCGTAGACGCGGTCCATGTCGGCCTGCACGCCGTCGTCCTTGCGGACGTAGGCGCCGAGCTGGAGGTTCTCCTCCACGGTCATCCGCGGGAAGAGCCGCCTGCCCTCGGGCGAGTGCGAGATGCCCATGCCGAGGATGGAGTGCGCCGGCTCGTTGTGGATCGGCTTGCCCTGGAACAGGACCTCACCGGACGCCGGGCGCAGCAGACCCGAGATCGTGCGCAGGGTCGTGGTCTTGCCCGCACCGTTCGAGCCGATCAGCGACACGATCTGGCCGGCCTCGACCGTGAACGAGATGTCGCGGACGGCCTCGATCGCGCCGTAGGCGACCGAGAGGTTGCGGACTTCGAGCAGCGGGCTCATGCCTGCTCTCCCTTCGCGGCCTCGATGTCGTGCTCGACTTCCTCCGGCGGCTTGCCGAGGTAGGCCTCGACGACCCGCGGGTCCGCCCGCACGACCTCGGGGCTGCCTTCGACGAGCAGCTCGCCCTGCACGAGCACGGAAACCGAGTCGCACAGCCCGAAGATGAACTTGATGTCGTGCTCGATGACCACGACGGACACACCCGTGTCGCGGATGCGGAAGATCAGCTGCTGCGTCGCTTCCGTCTCCTGCGGGTTCATGCCCGCGGTGGGCTCGTCCAGCAGCAGCACGGCCGGGTCGGTGGCCAACGCGCGCGCGATCTCGAGACGGCGCTGGTCGCCGTACGGGAGGTTGCGCGCGAGCTCGTCCTCCGGGCCGCGCAGGCCCACGAAGTCCAGCAGCTCACGAGAACGCTCGCGGGCCGCCTTCTCGCCCCGTTGGTAGGCCGGGCCGTGGAACAGCGAGGCCAGCGGGCCCTGCTTCATCCGCACGTGCCGGCCGACCATGACGTTCTCCAGCACGGTCATGCTGGGGAACAGCCGGATGTTCTGGAACGTGCGGGCGAGGCCCGCGTCGGTCACCTGGGCCGGGTCGCCGGGCAGGACGTTGCCCTTGAGCAGCACCTGACCGGTCGTCGGCGTGTACAGACCCGTGAGGCAGTTGAAGAACGTCGTCTTCCCCGCGCCGTTCGGGCCAATCAGGCCGACGATCTTGCCCTCGTCGAGCGTCAACGTCACGTTCTTCAGCGCCTTGAGGCCACCGAAGACCATCGAGACGTCACGCGCCTCCAACACCGGCGTCACGCCTTCGCCTCCTTCGGCAGCTCGTCGACGTGGGTGCCGTCGACGTTCTCATCGGCCAGCTCCGCGCGCCGGTGCGCGTCGGGGATCAGGCCCTGCGGGCGGAACCGCATGATCAGCACCAGCGCGAGGCCGAAGATCATCAGGCGGTAGTCCTCGAAGTCGCGCAGCTTCTCGGGCAGCACGAACAGCAGCGCGGCACCGAGCACGGCGCCGGGGATCGACCCCATGCCGCCGAGGATGACCGCCGCGAGCAGCGTGACCGACTCGAGGAACTTGAACGACTCGTACGACACGGTGCCGTTCTTGTGCGCGAACACCGCGCCGGCCAGACCGGCCAGCATGGCGCCGATGAGGAACGCGAGGATCTTCATCTTGCCGGTGCGGATGCCCATCGCGCGGGCCGCGTCCTCGTCCTCGCGGATCGCGATCCAGGCGCGGCCGATCCGGCTGAACTTGAGGTTCGCGAACACCGCCATCGTCGCCGCGACCAGCAGCACGATCAGCACGTAGTAGAGGACACCGGCCGGCAGCTTCACCGAGCCGAGCGACAGCTCCTTGTTGAACTCCGTCCCGAACAGCGACAGCTGCGGGATGCCGGGGATCGCGTTGGAGCCGTTGGTCATGCCGCCGATGTCGTTCTGCGCGGAGCGGGTGAAGATCTCACCGAACGCCAGCGTCACGATCGCCAGGTAGTCACCGCGCACGCGCAGCGTCGGCGAACCGACGATGGCGCCGAAGATGCCCGCGACGATCGCGGCGATGACCGCGGCCACCGGGAACGGCAGGTCGATGCCGAAGTTCGCGGCGGCGGCACCGGAGAAGTTCGCCGCGACGAGCGCGCCGATGCCCATGAACGCCACGTACCCGAGGTCGAGCAGACCGGCGAGACCGACGACGATGTTCAGGCCGATCGCGGTGGCGGCGTAGATGCCGATGTTCGCCGCGACGGTCATCCAGTACTCGTTGCCGGCTTCGGTGAACGGCAGCAGCAGCGCGCACGCCAGCAGCACGATCACGCTGAACACGCGGTGCTCTTCGGACAGGTGCGAGATCCACCTGGTGTAGCCGATGCCGTTCAGCGCCGCGAGCAGACCGCCGGCGAAACCGAGGAACGACAGGAAGATCGCGCCCGCGTACGGGTTGCCCGCGCCGACGCCACCGGTGGTGAGCATCGCGGCCACGGCGTAGAGCACCGCGCCGAACGACACCAGCAGCACCAGGTAGGCGAGCGGGGTGCTGAGCTTGATCTTCCAGTTGCCGGGCGGCTCGATGCCGATGCCGTAGCCGGCCAGGATCACGAGCACACCGGCGACGACGCCGGCGATGCTGCCGAACGCCACCACGTCCTTGTACGCGGTGATGGCACCGAAACCGCCGCCCTTGACGACGAGGTAGATGCCGTTGATCGCGGCCACCGACACGACGCCCCAGCCCAGGGCGCGCACGACGCGGCCCTTCGAGGGGGTCGGCGCGAAGGCCGCGACGAGCACGAGGACACCGAGCACCAGCATGTGCCAGCGGAAGCCGGTGACCGCGAAGGGCGCGTCGAAGAACGGCAGCGTGGACTTGTCCGGCCAGTTGCCGTCGTTGAGCGGGAACGTGACCCACGGCAGCAGGGCCGCGACGATCGACAGCACACCGCCGACCGCGGCGAACGGCTTGCCCAGGGGTGCGAGAGCGGAACGCTTCTCGGCAGTCGTGGTCATGCGCGCACCCTTTCCGGCTCACCGAACAGACCCTGCGGGCGGAAGACGAGCACGAGGATCAGCACAACGAAGATCCACACGTAGTCGTACTGGGTACCGCCCGGCATGTACTGGCCGGCCAGGGTCTTGATCAGACCGATGATGAACGCGCCGATGACCGCGCCGCGGATGCTGCCGACACCGCCCAGCACGGCCGCCGTGAAGGCGAAGATGCCGTTCTGGAAGCCCATGTCGATGTTGATGTTGTTCAGGTAGCCGCCGAACATGACGCCGGCGACACCGGCGAGCACGGCGCCGAAGATGAACGTCAGCACGATCACGCGGTCGGGGTTGATGCCCATGAGCTTCGCGGTGTCGGGGTCCTGCGCGGTGGCGCGCATCGCCCGGCCCATGCGGGAGCGGTTGACGTAGGTCTGCAGACCGATCGACAGGCCGACCGAGAGCACGACGAGCAGCACGCCGGTCCACGGCACGCTGATGGTGCCGAGGGTGAGGTTCCCCGTGGGGAAGACCTTCGGGTAGGGCAGGTTGGACGTGGCGTCGGGGTACCAGACGCGCACGGCCTCCTGGAGGAACACCGAGACGCCGAGCGCCGTGATGAGCGGCGCGAGCCGGGGTGCGTTGCGCAGCGGCCGGTAGGCGAAGCGTTCCATGATCACGGCGACGACGACCGCGACCAGGATGCCGCCGAGGAACATCAGCGGCAGTGCCACGGCAGGCGACTTCTTGAGGTCGTCAGGAAGAAGCGTGAACGTGGCGAGTCCTCCGTACGAGGACACCATGAAGACCTCGCCGTGGGCGAAGTTGATCAGCTGGATGATGCCGTACACCATCGTGTACCCGAGGGCGATCAGGGCGATCAACGCGCCCTGCACGACCCCGTTCGCCAGCTGTTGGAGCAGGACTGACACGACTACCTCCGTAGACGGCGGGGGCGAGCAAACTTCGCCCGCCCCCGCCGCAGCTTCATTTGATGATCAGTAGTCGGTCAGCCCGTGTACTCGCCGGTCTGGACGTCGTCCCACTTGGTGCCGGCGACCTGGTAGACGGTCAGGACCTTGTTGGTGCTGTCGCCGTACTGGTCGAACTTGACCTCACCGGTGGCGCCGGAGCCGCTGTAGGAACCGACGTTGGTCAGCATGGCGTCGCGCTTGGCGTCGCCCCACTCGCCGCCCTCGACGGTCTTGGCCAGGGCACCGATGATCGCGTTCGCGGCGTCGTAGGAGAACGCACCGTAGGCGGCGTAGTCCTCCTTGCCGAACTTCTCCTTGTACGCGTTCACGAACGCCTTGGCGGTGTCCAGGGACTCGGTCGGCGCACCGACGGAGGTGGCGAGGTCGCCCTCCTTGCCGCCGAGGTCGATGAACTTCTGGTCGTAGATGCCGTCGCCGCCCATCAGCGGAACGTTCAGGCCACCGTCCTTGAGCTGCTTGGACAGCGGGCCGGCCGCCGGGTACTCACCGCCGTAGTAGACGGCCTCCGGGGCCAGGGCCTTGATCTTGGAGACGACACCGGAGAAGTCCGTGTCCTTCTCACCGATCGTCTCGTTGCCGACGATCGTGCCGCCCTTCTTGGCGACCTGCTTCGAGAACTCGTCGGCCAGACCCTTGCCGTAGGTCTTGCCGTCCGTGATGATCGCGATCTTCTTCTTGCCGGCCTTCTCGACCATGTAGTTGGCCGCGAACGGACCCTGCAGGTCGTCGGTCGCGCAGACGCGGAAGTAGTTGTCGAACTGCCGCTTCGGGGCGGTGAGGAACTCGTTGCCCCTGGTCAGCGACGGGTTGGTGTTCGCGGGCGAGACCTGCGGGATCTTCTTGCCCTGCAGGATGGGCTGCACCGTCTGGGCGACCGACGAGTTCAGCGTGCCGACGACGCCGACGACGTTCGGGTCGGTCGACAGCTTGGTGGCCGCCTGGGCGCCCTTGGCCGGGTTCGCCTCGTCGTCCTGGGCCGACACCTGGAGCTTGTAGCCCTTGACGGTGCACTTCTTGTTGGCCTCGTCCACGGCGAGCTCCGCGGACTGCTTGATGCCGATACCGAGAGCCGACAGGTTTCCGGACAGCGGAGCGACGACGCCGACGGTCAGCGTGCCCTTCGACGTGTCGCAGCTGCCCCCGGTGCCGCCCGCTTCGGTCTTGTCATTAGTGCCACAGGCCGCGACGACGAGCAGCGTGGCGCCGACGATCGCTGCGGACTTCACAAGGTGCTTACGCACGTGAGTCCCTCCTCTATCCGTGCTCACTGCGATGGCGAGATCTCCGCGCATCGCTCCACGCCCCTCTGCTGAGGGATGGCCGGACCCTAGGCGCTGACTGTGACCGCAGTCATCAACGCCAATGGGCTCGTGACCATAACGCAACTCGGCGTTATGTTTTGTTTAAGGAAAGTCACACAAAGTAACCCTCGTTCACTCTTTGGACCGCTGCCATAACCTCGGCATATGACTCCCCGTCGTCGTTTGGTCGCGGCCATCGCGGCCGCAGGGGTGCTGACCTCGGCGGTCCTGGTGTTGCGCGACCCCGGCCCGGAGCCTCAAAACCCCAGCTCGGGGCCAGTCCGGTTGACGAGCTTCGCCGCCGAGTACATCAAGCCGGCGCCTCGTTCAGGGCCGATTTCGCCACCGTCCTCCGTCTGGAGCAGCGACGGACGCGTCCAATGGGCGCCGGTGCCGGGCGCGGCGGGCTACGAGGTGTTCGGCAGGGTGGTCTCGTCGCCGGAAGTGGCCGGAACGGGCACACCGGACGTGCGGGCGGTCGACGCGTTCGGGCAGCGGTCGTTGCCGGCGCGGGCCGAGGTACGCGCAGGTGACGACGGGGCGTGGCGGCAGCGGGTGCTCGGGTTCCTGGAGGAGTTCGACGACTCGCGGGTGGAGCGGACCGTCCACCTCAGCGGGCGGCGCGGGTGCGTGACCCCGTCCATCGGCTCCGGCCGGCTCGTGGTCGACGTGCCGTGCGGCGACGGCACGGCCGTGATGCGCCCGCGGGTGCCGTTGGTGCTCGACGACGCCGATGAGCTCGGGCGTGTCGCGGTGGTGACGTCGGCGGCGGGACCGCGCGGCAGGCTCGTGGTCGACCTCGTACCCGGTACGCCTGATCTCGCCGGTCCGGTGCCACCGGCCGATGCGATCCGAGTGGTGGTGGACGACTCCGTGGCGGGCACACGGGGCGCGGGCGTGCTGCACCGGTTCGAGGTGGTGCTGACGCGTGACGGCGTGCGGGTGCTGCAGGACGGCGTGGAGATCTCGCGGTCGGCAGCGGTGCCGAAGTGGCGGCAGGCGAGCGTGCTGGTCGGTGTGACCGCTCCCCCGGGCCGGCCGGGACGGGTGGAGGTCGACACCATCGGGATCTCCGGCGGGTTGCAGCCGGTCGAGGAGGTCACCGAGACGCCCGTCGTGGCGGGCACATTGCGCGTGTTGGAGCCGGAGGAGGAGGCGCCGGGTATCGGCGTGGCGCGCACACCGTTGCGCAACGCGTCTTCGGCCCGGCTGCGCGCCACGGTCCGGTTGGGCGACGGCGGTGACGTGAACGGCCTGGTCGCGCAGCTGGGTCCGGCGCGGATCCCGTTGCGTCCGGTCACCGAGAGCTGGTCGGGCGCGCAGGACGCCGAGCTGACCGTGGCCGGGGACGTGCCGGCTGAGCTGCTCGGACCCGGCGAGGCGCTGTCGCCGTTCGTGCTGCGCATGCCGGGCGCGTCGCAGGCCCAGGTGCTGGAGAGCTACCTGGAGGTGCCGGGCGAGTCCCAGGTGAAGCTCCCGAACGCCCCGGAGCCCCCTCCGCCCGCTTTGCCCGTAATGACTGCTGAGTTCGTCGGTGTGACCCCGAACGAGGCCACGCTCGTCGTCACCCTCGACGGCAGCGCGACGCCGTCAGTGGCGCCCGTGGCGGGCTTTGAGGTGCATGTCGATCAACAGCACGCGGCGACGGTGGCCATGCCGGGCGGTGTCGGTGGCCGGCACGAGTTGCTCGTCTCGTTGAAAGGCGGCCACAACGTCGAAGTCCGCCTGCGCCCCGAGGATCCGGGGCGGCAGACGGACTCGATCTGGCTGGAGCTCAGCCGAAGTTCTCGATGACGGCCTCGGCGACGGCCTTCATCGTCGTGCGGCGGTCCATCGCGGTGCGCTGCACCCAGCGGAACGCCTCCGGCTCGCTCAGACCCTGCTTGGTCATGAGGATGCCCTTGGCCCGTTCCACGACCTTGCGGGTCTCGAGCCGCTCGGTCAGACCGGCGACCTCCTGCTCCAGCGCCGCGAGCTCGGTGAACCGGCTGATCGCCAGCTCGATCGCGGGCACCAGGTCCCGCTTCGCGAACGGCTTGACCAGGTAGGCCATCGCACCCGCGTCACGGGCCCGCTCGACCAGCTCGCGCTGGCTGAACGCGGTGAGGATCACGACCGGGGCGATCCGGTTGCCCGCGATGTGCTGCGCCGCCTCGATCCCGTCGACCTTGGGCATCTTGACGTCCAGGATCACCAGGTCGGGGTTGAGCTCGGTCGCGAGCTTGATGGCCTCTTCACCATCGGCGGCCTCACCCGCCACGTCGTAGCCCTCCTCGCGGAGCATCTCCACCAGGTCGAGGCGGATCAGCGCCTCGTCCTCGGCGACGAGCACGCGGGGGGCCTTGCGCGTGGCTTCGGACTGGGCCTCGGCAGCCTGCTGGGTCACCGGGGTCCTCCTGACGATCGTTCCTGCGGGCGAAAGGGCAGTCTAGCGGCGCTCGGTCTCCTGATCGGGCTCACCAGCCGTGACGGCAGACACGAACTCCTCCGGCCACGGGTAGGTGCGCATCGCCCGGTCGACGTCCTCGGCGGGCGCCTCACTGCGTTGCAACGAGATGTCGTGGCGGGTGCCGAACCTCGGGTCGGCGAGCTTCGCCCTGATGTCGCTCTCGGACGGACCTCCCGGCCACTCGACGAACCAGCCGTTGCCCAACGGGAGTGCACGGAGCCAGCACGCGTCATGCCACAGGTGTACCCGGCGCAGAAGTGCGCTCCCAGTGGCCGCTTTCGCCACCTCGTCCTCCACACCGCCGCCGTCGGTGTACTCGACGCCGCGGAACTCGTGCATCCAGCGCACGTACCGCATGCCCTGGTCCCACGCGTCCTGGTCGACCCCGATGAGCACCACCGACGCGTCCCCGGCGGTCAGCTCGGCGGACCGCCGGTGCTGCCGGTGGGTCAGACCCGCGACACCCATGCCGTACCCGCCCTCGGTGCGCGGCAGGAGCTCGAACAGCAACGGCCCCAACGCACGCGGCGCGAGGTGGAGCTTGACGACGTCCCCCGGTTCCACCGTGCGGAACACGTGGGTGGGCGTGGTGATGCTCGCCGGCGGCATGAGCTGCACGACGCTGGCCGCGGTGCACGCCGCGAGCAGCACCTTGGCCTCCAGCTGCTGCTGGGCCTCGGTGGCCGCGTCGGGCAACGGCTCCCCGTCGCGCACGGCCGGAACCGCCTGCGACAGGTTCTCGCCGGTGTAGGTGCGCCGCAGATCGGCGAGCTGGTCCGTGATGGACAGACGTGCCATGACAGCAGTCCTCGTTTCCGCCGCCCGGCTCGGCCGACAAGGACGCATGTGCACGCGTCTACGTGGTCAGTTCGCGGTTCGTGAGCAGGAGTTGCTGAACCCTGCGACGGACTCCGCCCACTGCCGGGAGGGCGGCTCCAGCCTCACGTCTGCTCGGACGCCACTGACCACGTTACTCCACCGGCGCACCTGAATTTCTCAGTCCGCTCCGATGATCAGCGTGTACTTCACGTCCACGGTCACACCCGCCGCCGTGCCGCGGATCTGCACCTCGTGCTCACCGGAACCGGGCGAGCCGACCCACGCGTAGAGCCCGCAGCCGACGGCGTCGACCCGTCCGACCGGCCTCCTGTACGGGTTGCCGGCGCGCGCCTCGTAGGTGAACGGCGTCCCGGACACCTTGGTGAGCGGCTGCGTCGCCCCGTCGACCAGCACCTCGCCCCGCGCGTTCTTCATGAACGCCTCGCACTCGGCGGCGCTGCCGGCCAGGTTGACCGCGGGCACCAGCAACGGCTTGTCGGCGGGCACCCGGCACTGCCGCTCGACCGGCGCACCACCGATCGCGCCGGCCAGCAACCACACCTCGACGGGCTGGTCCCGCATGCAGAACCGCCCGGACGTGTCGGTCACCGGGTTGGTGGTCGAGGGCTGCGTCGCCCAGGTCCACCAGCGCGCCTGGAAATCCGCCGGCGCGAGCTTGTCCGATGTGGACGCTGTGGACGACGTAGGAGGCGCGGCCGTCCGCACCTCGGCTCCGCAACCGGCCAGCAGAACAACCAAGAACAGAAGGGCTTTCCTCACTGGTTCTCGCGTCCCTTGCGTCGTTGTTCCTCCGCACGCTCACGGCAGCGCTTCAGGAACTCCTCGTCGTCATTCGGGCTCGTGGCCGCGAACCGGCCGGGCCGGTCGTACTCGGGAAAGGCAGGAGTGTGCCGTTCGTGAGCGGCCAGGCGCGCACGTCCGGCCCCCACCGGACGCCCCGCCACCAGCCACGCGATCGAGCCGACCAACGGGAACAACAGGACGAGGAGAAGCCATCCGATCTTCGGCAGATTGCGAACGGAACCCTCGTCGGTGGTGATGACGTCCACGATCGCGAAGATCCACAGACACAACGTCACCACACCGATCAGCCCACCGAAGTACAGCATCTCCACCCCCAGGTCGTGCGGTCGCCGCACATCGTGGCACAAAAGGCCACGCGCCGAACATGTTTCACTGGTCAATCAAATTCACCGCAACAAGCCGCCCATTGGCGGCTGATGAAACTCGTTCACAATTTCTCGCCGCGAATTCGACCGGGTCCTTCACCAGCCGCAGAGGCATCGGGTGGATGGGGCTGAGCACCAGATCTGCTGCAAGCTCATTGCCCGGGAGGTAAGCCGGTCTTAGCGTCGGACGCATGCCCAAAGGTGCCGAGAGCCTGCTGACCACGTTGGCCGCGCACGACGTCGAGGTCGTCTTCGGCCTGCCCGGGGTGCACAACCTGGCCGTGTGGGAAGCCCTTCAGCACTCCGGCATCCGGATGGTCGGCGTGCGGCACGAGCAGACGGCCGTCTATGCGGCGGACGGTTATGCGCGGGCGACCGGCAAGGTCGGCGTCGCCGTTGTGACGACCGGGCCGGGTGCGGCGAACACGCTCGGTGCGACGGGTGAGGCGATGGCGTCCGGAAGTCCGGTGCTGGTGGTGGCCACGGACATTCCGAGCACGTTGCGGCGGCCGGGGATTCACCGCGGGGTGTTGCACGAGACGCGGGACCAGCGGGCGTTGTTCGGGCCGGTGACCAAGGCGGCGTTCGACGTGCCGGTGGCGGATGAACTGCCCGCGTATGTGGACCGTGCGGTGAAAGCTGCCGTGGAAGGTGCACAAGGGCCGGTGTACCTCGGGGTGCCGACCGACTTCCTGTCAGCGGAGGTGCCGGAGCATCGGGTGACTGCGGCCGAGGAGAGGGCCGAGGTCCCTGATGTGGCCGCGGCGCTCGAACTCATCGACAACGCCGAGCGGCCGTTGCTCTGGGTCGGCGGCGGGGCTGCGCGGGCGGGTGCGGGACCGGCGATCGATTCGTTGAACGACAAGCTGAACGCGCCGATCGTCACCACGTACGGCGCGCGTGGGATCAGCGGTCATCCGGGAGTCGTCAGAGGGCCGGTGCACGCGCCGCCCGTCGGGGCGTTGTGGGACGACGCGGACCTGGTGATCGCGATCGGGACGGACTTCGACGGCATGATGACGCAGAACTGGTTGCAGCCCGCGCCGCGGAAGCTGGTGGCGGTCAACATCGACGAGGCCGAGCTGTCGAAGAACTACCCGGCGGATGTGGGATTGCTCGGCGACGCGCGGCACGTTGTGGCGGCGCTGGCGGAGAAGGTCGCGCCGAAGCAGGCGGCCGTGGACGTCGAGCAGGTCAACGCGGCCGTGCGGGAGCTGGTTCGGGAGGACTCGCCCGAGGCCGCCGCGTTCCTCGGTGCGCTGGAAGGGCAGGACGCCACGATCGTCGCCGACATGTGCATCCCCGGCTACTGGATCGGCGGGTTCCACCACGTCCGCAAGCCGCGGGGGCTCGCGTACCCGGTCGGCTGGGGCACGCTCGGGTTCGGCTTTCCCGCGGCGATCGGGGCGGCGGTGCACGGGCGGACGATCGCGGTGGTGGGTGACGGCGGGTTCCTGTTCGCGTGCGGGGACCTGGCGACGTTGAGGCAGGAGAGCCTGCCGTTGACCGTCGTGGTGGTGGACGACGGCGGCTACGGGATGCTGCGCTACGACCAGCAGGTCGCCGGGCACACGATCACCGGCGTCGACCTCACCCGGCCCGACTTCGCGAAGCTCGCGGAGAGCTTCGGCGTCCCGGCGGTCACGCTCGACGGGTTCGACGGGCTGGCACAGGCGCTGACGGTGCGGGGGCCCAACGTGGTCGTGGTCAACGCGCGCCTCAAGCCGCCGGTCACCACCTCACCGCGCTGGTACCGCAAACCCGCCAACTGATCATGGTCCGGTAGTACGGCCTGACAAACTCGCCGCATGACCCGAACCTGGCCCGAGAAGCTCGCCGCGGACGAAGGTGCACTCGCCTGGCAGTTCCTCGACTTCCTGCGCAAGACCGCCGTCCTGAAGGTCGACGGCCTGACCCGCGAGCAGGCGGCCGCCGCCCCGATCGCCACCTCGCCGGAGCTCACCGCGCTGGGGGTCCTCAAGCACCTGGTCGCCGTGGAGCGCTACTGGCTCGGGATCGCGGGCGCGGGCCTTGACCTGCCGTCGTTGTGGGAGGGCGACCCGGACCCGTCGTGGGACCTCGACCCGGCGGACACCCCGGAGTCGTTGATCGCGGCCTACCGTGCGGAGTGGACGACCGCGGACGCGCTGAATGAGCGTGCCCTGGACGCCGTCGCCGCGGACGGTGAACGCACCGTGCGGTGGATCCTGGCGCACGTGGCCCAGGAGACCGCGCGCCACGTCGGCCACCTGGACCTGCTGCGCGAGCTCGCCGACGGTCAGACCGGCGAGTGAGCACGGCCTGGTGACCGCGGCCCGGTCCTCCGGTCAGACCTGGGCCACTCCTGCCCACGCGACCAGCGACAGCAGTGCCGCCAGGCCCAGGAGGTGCCACGGGCGGAGGTCGAGCCGCCTGCTCGGCACACCACCGTCGGGCGGAGCGACCGGCCGGTGCCGTTCGAGATCTTCCCTCAGCTGCCGCTGCACCCGGCTGCCGCCGAGCGCGCTCGCGATGGAGAACGCCCCCGCGGCCGCCCTGACCCGCTCCCCCGTGCCGAGCACGAGCGTGACCTCCCTGGTCACCTCGACCTCCCGCAGCGCCGACCACGGCACCCAGTAGGCCCGGAACCAGTTCACGACCCGCACACCGGACTCGTAGACCCGCACAGCCGGGTGCGCGGAGACCATCCAGCAGAACCAGACCACCGGCGCCATCACCGCGACCAGCTCCAGCTGGTCCACGAAACCGATGCCCGGCAGCGGGTTCAGCAGCACGAGGGCCGTGCCGCCGGTCATGCCGGCGGCCACGACCCAGCCGAACACGCTGTCGAACCTCCTGCGCAGCACCGCTTTGGCCTTCACCCGGCCATTGTCGCCTCTCCCGGCCACAGCGGCGCCAACGGCGCCACCACACCGTCGAGCGCGTTGTCGACCACGGCACCCGCCAGCGGCATCAACGTCGCGCGCGACCACAGCAGGCGTTCCCGGAAGAGCGGCAGGGTCAACGCCGCCGCGGCCTGCTCGACCACCTCCTGCCGGTCGTGCTGCAGGCAGCGGACCAGCGCGTCCCCGGCCCGGTCGACCGCGACGCCGGACCGCGCGAGACGACGCACCGCGGCCGCCGCCTCGGTGCGGACCCACCACCGCGAGTCGCGCAGGCGTCCGACAACGTGCGGCACGGCCTGTGGATCAGCGGTGTCGCCCAACGCGCGCACGGCGATGTGCCGGCGCGTGCCGAGGAAATGCGTGACGTCCGGCGCGATGCGGTCGACCGGCCTGGCGTGCCTAAGTCTCGTGATGCCGTAAAGCCACACCCACGGACTGCGGTAGACCTCCTGCCCCAGCCACCTGCGGACCGGCCCGTCGGTCTCCTCGTAGAAGTGGTCGAGCGCGAACTTCGGATCACGGTCCGGATCCCGCTCCGCGAGCACCCGGCAGAGCACCGGACGCACCGGTCCCGCCTCGTCGAGCGTGCCGAGGATGATGTCCTCGACACCCGGTTCGTCGCTGTCGATCAGATGTCGGATGTGCGCACCCAGATCCGGTGTACCCCAGTCCCGGATCCCAGCAAGCGCCCCATCGCCGCTGAGTTCCCCCATTTCTCCATCATGGCGGAGTTATGTACTCACCCACAGCGTTTTCGCAGACCTGGTGGAGAGCGTTTACCGCGTCACGCAACAACGGGTTGGTATTCGCGGTGCGGTGGACAACGTGCACATGCCGCCACAACGGCGTGCTCCGCAACGGCATGGCGTGCGTGCCGCTCAGCGCCTTGTAGCCGAGTGCCGGCACGAGCGCGACACCGACACCCGCCGCGACGAGCGACTGCACGACCTCGTAGTCGTTGCTGCGGAAGGCGATCCGCGGCGCGAACCCCGCCGACGCGCACAACCTCGTCAGACACGTCGCCCCGGACGTGCCGTCCCGCGACGCGATCCAGCGCTCGTCCCTCAGGTCCTCCAGCCGGAGGGTGCTCTTCGCCGCCGGATGCCGCTCGGGGACCATCACCAGCAACGCCTCGTCGAGCAGCGGACGCACCGTCAGCTCCTCCGGCCACGTCCGCGGCACAAGGTCGTAGGCGTAGACCAGCGCCAGGTCGAGCTCACCGGTCAGCACCAGCGGCAGCACGTACTCCGGCTCGCCCTCGTCGAGCCGGATCTCGGCACCGGGCAGCTCGGCCGTGAGCCGGGCGAGCGCCCTCGGCACCACCCGCGACGACGCCGTCGGGAACGTCCCGATCCGCAGCCGCCCGCGCAGCCCCTGCACCATCGCCTTGACCTCGTGCTCGAAGCCGTCGAACGCGGCCAGCAGCTCCGCACCGCGGTCGGCGATGAGCAGCGCCGCCGACGCGGGCCGGATCGAGTGCGCCTCCCGCTCGAACAGGGTCACGCCCACCGCCCGCTCGAACGCCGAGATCTGCTGCGACACGGCCGACGACGTGTAGCCGAGCCGGCGAGCCGCCTCGGCGAACGACCCCGTCTTCACGACCTCGACGAGCGTGCGGAGATGGACCGGGTTGAGCACCAGAACAGCTTAGGCTCGACCTCGCGAGGTTTCGTTCTGCGACCTCTGGCGTTCTCGCGGGGCACCTACCAGGGTGGGGGGATGCCCTACGTCTCCACGAACCCGTCGAACACCTCCGACGTGGTCACCGAGATCGAGCTCGGGACCAGCCGCACCTTCGTCGACGCGGCGGAGCGCGCGAGGGCGGCACAGCGCGAGTGGGCTCGGGTGCCCGCCCCCGTGCGCGGTCAGGTCATCGGCAACATCGGCCGCCTGGTCGAGGCCAACGCGGAGCAGCTCGCCCAGCTCGTGACCCGCGAGATCGGCAAGCCGATCGGGGAGGCCCGCGGCGAGGTGCAGGAGATCGTGGACACCTGCAACTTCTTCGTCGGCGAGGGCCGCCGCCTCTACGGGCAGACCATCCCGTCGGAGATGCCCGACAAGCAGCTCTTCACCTTCCGCAACCCGGTCGGGGTGGCCGCCATCATCACCGCGGGCAACTTCCCCGTGGCGGTCCCGTCCTGGTACATCGTGCCCGCGCTGCTGTGCGGCAACTCGGTCGTCTGGAAGCCCGCCGAGTACTCGGCCGCCTCCGCCCAGGCCTTCTACGACGTGTTCCAGGCAGCAGGCATCCCCTCCGGTGTGTTCGAGATCGTCTTCGCGGACGGCTCGGAGACCTTCACCGGCCTCGAACAGGCCCTGCAGCGGGGTCTCGTCGACAAGGTCGGCTTCACCGGCTCCAGCGAGGTCGGCGTGCGCATCGGCGAGCTCTGCGGCCGCCACCTCCAGACGCCGTGCCTCGAGCTCGGCGGCAAGAACCCGATGGTCGTCACCGAGGACGCCGACCTGGACCTCGCCGTGCAAGGCGCGTTGTTCGCGGGCTTCGGCTCGGCCGGCCAGCGCTGCACCTCGCTCGGCACGGCGATCGTGCACGAGTCGGTGTACGACGAGTTCCTGACCCGCTTCACCGCGGCCGTGTCGGACGCCGTCGTCGGCCACCCGACCGGCGACGTGCTCTACGGACCGCTGCTGGACGAGAAGTTCGCGCTGGCGTACGAGAAGTACCTCGGCTGGATCGGCGAGCACCACACGGTGCACGGCCCGACCGGCCGCATCACCTCCTCCCATCCTCGTGGTGGGTTCACGGGCGAGGGCGGCCTCTTCTACCACCCCGCCGTCGTCTCCGGCGTGCGCCAGGACGACGAGCTGTTCCTGCAGGAGACGTTCGGTCCGATCGTGGGCGTCATGAAGTACTCGTCGTTCGACGAGGCCATCGAGCTCGGCAACAAGCCCGGCTACGGCCTCTCCTGCTCGATCTACACCACGGACCCCGACAAGGCCTTCCGCTTCCGTGCGGGCATCTCCGCCGGAATGGTGAGCGTCAACAACTCGACATCCGGGGCCGAAGCGCACCTGCCGTTCGGCGGCAACGGCAAGAGCGGCAACGGCTCCCGGCAGTCGGGTGTGTGGGTGCTCGACCAGTTCACCCGGTGGCAGTCCATGAACTGGGACTACTCGGGCACGCTGCAGAAAGCGCAGATGGACACGCTCGAGATCGAGGCAGACCTTGAGTTCCGGCTCCGCTGACGAAGCCGGCTCCACCAGGCGGCCCGGTGCTGCCGGGAGCCTGGCCGGTGCTGTCGCTGCCGGTGGCGGGACGTCTCGTGCCTCGGCGAGCCCGGCTCCCGCTGCACCGGTGCAGCGGGTGTCCCGCGACTCGCTCCGGCCGACGCTCCCGGGACCGGCGCGGTACCGCGCAAGGGGAGGCCTGCCTTGAGCTGCGCCTCGATCGACCACCACCGAACCGGTCCCGCGGCCGCCCACGGCGGGGCGGTCGGCGACTCGCCGAGGCCGCGCTCTGCGACACCTGCGCGGCGCCCCGGTGGCATGTCGCCGGGGGCGATGTCCGCTGTGCCGTCGCGGCACCACGAGATCGGAGGCCTGCCATGACACCCACCCCGGTGGAGCTCCCAACGCGGGCCGAGGTGGTCATCATCGGTGGCGGGGTGATCGGCACGTCCATTGCCTTCCACCTCGCCGAGGCGGGCGTCCGCGATGTCGTCGTCGTGGAGAGGGACGACCTGGGCTCCGGCTCCACCTGCAAGGCTGCAGGCGGGGTGCGCGCCCAGTTCTCCGACGAGCTCAACATCAGGCTCGGTGCTCGGTCTCTCGAAGCGTTCCAGCGCTTTCCGCAGCGGCCCGGGCAGGAGATCGATCTGCACCGGGTCGGCTACCTGTTCCTCCTCTCTTCCGCCGAACACGTGACGGCGTTCGAGCGCAACGTCGAACTGCAGAACTCCCTCGGCGTGCCGAGCCGAATGCTGTCGGTCGAGGAAGCCCGGCGGATGTCGCCATTGGTCGAAACGGACGGTCTGCTCGCGGCGACCTTCTCGCCGGAAGACGGACACTGCACGCCCGAGTCCGTCGTCCTCGGCTATGCCACCGCTGCCCGCCGGATGGGGGCCCGTTTCTGCACCAGAACTGCCGTGCGATCGATAGTAGGGGCCGGGTCCGACAGTTTTGACGTCGAAACCGGCCGCGGCCGGATTTCGACCGGCACCGTGGTCTGCGCGGCGGGTGCGTGGTCGCGGTCGATCGGCGAGATGGTGGGCGTTGACCTGCCGGTTTCTCCCCTGCGGCGGCAGGTCATGTTCACCGCGCCCATGCCGGAACTACTCGATCGGGTGGTTCCCTTCACCATCGACTTCGGCACCACCTTCTACTTCCACCGCGAGGGCCGCGGGCTGCTGTTCGGCATGTCCGACCCGGACGAGACGCCGGGGTTCGAGCTGGAGATGTCCGACGCGTGGCTGCCGCGCCTCACCGAGGCGATCGGCCGGCGTGCGCCCAGGCTGCTCGATGTCGGCGTGCGCAACGGGTGGGCCGGGCTGTACGAGGTGACGCCGGACCACAACGCGTTGATCGGCCAGGCGGCGAGCGCCGGCCGGTTCTTCTACGCCACCGGGTTCTCCGGGCACGGGTTCCTGCAGGGTCCCGCGGTCGGCGAGGTCGTGCGAGACCTCGTGCTGGACCGCGAGCCCTTCCTCGACGTGTCCAGTCTGGACGTCTCCAGGTTCGCGGCCGACCGGGCGCGGCCGGAGCTCAACTGCGTGTGAGACTCAACCGGGTGTGAGGGAAGTGCGATGGACGTTCTCCAGCTCATGGACGAGTGGGGGCCTGAGAAGGTCGTCGCGGTGTCGGACCGGCGCACCGGCATGAAGGGCGTGCTGGTCATCGACAACACCGCGCGCGGCATGGGCAAGGGCGGCACGCGGATGAGTCCCGGCGTGACGGTCGCGGAGATCGCGCGGCTGGCGCGGGTGATGACGTGGAAGTGGGCCGGGGTGGACCTCTTCTTCGGTGGCGCGAAGGCCGGCATCCGGTTCGATCCCGCTTCTCCCGGCAAGGAAGCGGCGCTGCGGGCCTTCGCGCGCAAGCTGTCGAACGAGGTGCCGCGCGAGTACGTGCTCGGGCTCGACATGGGCCTCACCGAACGGGACGCGGCGATCGTCCAGGACGAACTGTCGGACCGCGGCGCTATGATGGGCGCACCGGCTCAGCTCGGCGGCTTGCCGTACGACGAGCTGGGCGTCACCGGGTTCGGTGTGGCCGAGGTGGCGGACGAGCTGATGTCCCTGCGCGGCAAGAGGGTCGCGATCCAGGGCTTCGGCGCGGTGGGTGCAGCGGCAGCGAAGCGGTTCGCCGAACTGGGCGCGATCGTCGTTGCCGTCTCGTCGGTTCACGGCGCGGTGGTGGATGCCGATGGCCTTGATGTCGCACGGTTGTTGCGACTGCGTGCGGAGTTCGGCGACCTCGTGGTGCGGGAGTACGGGTCGGGTGCCGTCCAGGTGCTCGGCGCCGAGCTGCGGGTCCCGTGCGACGTGCTGGTGCCGGCGGCGTTGCAGGACGTCATCGGCGCCGATCTCGCGAAGGAGCTCGACACCGCGCTGGTGGTCGAGGGGGCGAACCTGCCCACTTCCGTTGCGGCACAAGAGGTGCTGGCCGCCCGCGGGATCACGGTGGTGCCGGACTTCATCGCGAACGCCGGTGGCGTGGTCGCGGCGGCGTTCGGGATGGACGCGCGGTACTCGCCGTTCCCGGTGAACCCCGCGACGGTGCTGGACGCGGTGTCGGCGAAGCTGCGCGCCAACGCGGCGCACGTGCTCGTCGAGGCGCGCAACCGGGGCACGACACCACATGTGGCCGCAAGAGAACTGGCACAGGACCGCGTGCTCGCGGCGATGAAGCTGCGGGGGCGGGTCGCATGAGCTCGCTCGAAGGGGTGGTGATCGCGGACTTCAGCAGGGTGCTGGCCGCACCCTACGCAACCATGGTGCTCGGTGACCTGGGCGCCGAGGTGATCAAGGTCGAACAGCCCGGCCGTGGTGACGAGACCCGTACGTGGGGGCCGCCGCACCACGAGGGCGAGGCCACGTACTTCTTGTCCGTCAACAGGAACAAGACGTCCGTGCAGATCGACCTGCGCACCGGGGCGGGCCGGGAGCAGGCGCGGGAGCTGATCGCGCGCGCCGATGTCGTGGTGGAGAACTTCAAGCCCGGCACGATGGAGAAGTTCGGGCTGGACCACGAGTCGCTGGGACGCGACGACCTGGTCTACTGCTCGATCTCCGGGTTCGGCTCCGGCAAGGGTGCCGACCTGCCCGGCTACGACCTGCTGGTGCAGGCCGTGGGTGGGTTGATGAGCGTGACCGGTGACGGCGCACCGGTGAAGACCGGTGTGGCGCTGGTCGACGTCCTGACCGGGTTGCACGCCTGCGTGGGCATCCTCGCGGCGCTGCGGCACCGCGAGCAGACCGGGCTCGGGCAGCGGGTCGAGCTCGACCTGTTGTCGGTGTTGTTGTCCAGCATGGTGAACCAGAGCGCGGGCTTCACGCTGGCCGGTTCGATCCCGGAGCCGATGGGCAACCGGCACCCGTCGATCGCGCCGTACGAGGTGTTCCCGACGGCCGACCAGCCGATCGTGCTCGCGGTGGGCAACGACCGGCAGTTCCGCCGGTTGTGCTCGGTGCTGGACGTGCCGGAGCTCGCGACCGATCCGCGGTTCGCGGCGAACCCCGACCGGGTGGCGCACGTGGACGCGTTGTTCGACGTGCTCGCACAACGGTTGCGGGCGCGCCCGGCCCAGCACTGGTTCGAGACCCTGACGCCGCTCGGCGTTCCGTGCGGTCCGGTCAACGACATCGCGCACGCGTTCGCGTTGGCCGAGTCGCTCGACCTGAACCCGACCGCGACGATCGACGGCATGACGCTCGTCGCGAACCCCATCCGCCTGTCGCGCACGCCGGTGAGCTACCGGCTGCGCCCACCGAAGCTGGAGCAGTGAAGTGCAGGACCCGTTGCAGTTGCTGGACATCCCGTCGTTGCTGAGCGACGAGGAGCGCGACATCCAGGCCACCGTCGCGGCGTTCCTGGCCGACCACGTCCGGCCGCACGTCGCCGGCTGGTTCGAGGAGGGCGTCCTGCCCCGCGAGCTCGCCCAGGAGCTGGGCCAGCTCGGCGTTCTCGGCATGCACCTGGAGGGCTACGGGTGCGCGGGCACGTCGGCGTTGGCGTACGGGCTCGCGTGCCTGGAGCTGGAGGCCGTGGACAGCGGCATCCGCAGCTTCGTGTCGGTGCAGGGTTCGCTGTCGATGTTCTCGATCTGGAGGTACGGGTCGGAGGAGCAGAAGCAGGAGTGGCTGCCGAGGCTCGCCTCCGGACAGGCGATCGGCTGCTTCGGGCTGACCGAGCCCGACCACGGCTCGAACCCGAAGGGCATGCGGACGCGGGCGGTCCGCGACGGCTCGGACTGGGTGCTCAACGGCACGAAGACGTGGATCACGAACGGCGGGCTGGCCGACGTCGCGACCGTGTGGGCGCAGACCGAGGACGGGATCCGCGGGTTCCTCGTGCCGCGCGGCACGCCGGGGTTCACGACGCGGGACATCAAGCACAAGCTGTCGATGCGCGCGTCCGTGACGTCCGAGCTGGTCCTGGAGGACGTGCGACTCCCGGACAGCGCCCGGTTGCCGGAGGCGACGTCGCTGGGCGCGCCGCTGTCGTGCCTGAACGAGGCCAGGTTCGGGATCGTGTTCGGGGCGGTGGGTGCGGCCAGGGACTGCGTGCGGACCGCGCTCGACTACGCCGGCACCCGGATCCAGTTCGACCAGCCGATCGCGGCGTTCCAGCTGACCCAGCGCAAGCTGGCGACGATGTCGGTGCAGGTCGGCAACGCGATGCTGCTGGCGTTGCACCTCGCGAGGCTCAAGGAGGAGGGCAGGCTCAAACCGGAGCAGATCAGCGTCGGCAAGCTCAACAACGTCGAGGCGGCCATCGCGATCGCGCGGGAGAGCAGGACGGTGCTCGGCGCGAACGGCATCTCGCTGGAGTACTCACCCCTGCGGCACGCCAACAACCTCGAGTCGGTGCTGACCTACGAGGGCACCTCCGACATCCACCTGCTATCCATCGGCCACGCGTTGACCGGAATCGCCGCATTCCGCTGATCTCCGCCCTATCCTGCACTGGCAGTTCGTCGAACGACGTTCATGGGGAGGACGTCCTGCCAGAGGACACGAACAGCCGCAGTGACGCGCGCCGCAACCGCAAGCGATTGCTGGACGCGGCCACGCACGTTCTGCGGGATGAGCCAGCTACGGCGACGATGCAGTCCATCGCGCAGAAGGCGTCCCTGTCGCAGGCGACGGCATATCGGCACTTCCCGTCCGTGGAGGCGCTTGTCGTCGCCTACCACGAGGACGTCATGGCGTCGTTGGTCGAGCACGGCGAACGGTCGCGCAAGACCGGCAAGGAGTTGTTCGAGCACCAGGTGTCGTGCTGGGTGCGGATGCAGGGCGTGCACGGTCCGGTGATCGTGCGGTTCTGGTCGCAGCGGGGGTTCCTGGAACGGCTGCGCACCTCCGACGCCGCGGCCGCGCTCTCGTGCCGGGCGTGGGACAGGGCGGTGCGCGGGGTGTTGATCGAACTGGAGCTGCCGGACCCGTTGCTGCCGGTCGGGCGGTTCCTGCTCAACGCGCTGTTCGACCCCCGGGAGATCCTCGACCTGAAGAAAGCCGCCGGACTACCTGACGAGCAGGTGGTCCGGCGGCTCTCGGACGCGTTCTACGGCGCGTTGTCGGGCTGGGCGCGCTCCGGGGCCTGACGGGGTCAGATCCCGAGCGGGAGCACCCACTTCAGCTCGGACTTGACGACCGGGGCGCCGTCCAGCGGGTTCTCCCCCGCGATGCCGCCCGCCGCGATCTTGTCGAGCGTCTTCATGCCCTCGGGCAGGATCTGCCCGAACACGGTGTAGTTCGGGCGCAGGACCGAGTCGGACTGCACCAGGAAGAACTGCGAGCCGTTGGTGTCGGGGCCGGCGTTGGCCATCGCGAGCGTGCCGCGCGGGTAGATGCGGCGCTCGCCGGTCGGGTCGTTCGGCGCGGGCTGCAGGTCGGTCGGCAGCTCGTCCTTGTACCGATACCCGGGGCCGCCCTCGCTGGTGCCCGACGGGTCACCGCACTGCAGCACCTTGAGCGTCGGGTACGCGGTGAGGCGGTGGCACTCGGTGCTGTTGTAGAAGCCGCGGTGTGCCAGGTGGATGAAGCTGTGCGCGGTGCACGGCGCCTTGGTGCGGTCGAGCACGAGCGGCAGGTCGCCCTGGCTGGTCTTGATCTTGACCAGCACCTTGCCCTTGGTGAACCAGGGGTCGCGCGGCACGGACACCGGACGAGCGGGAGGTTCGTCCGGCGTCACGGTGTAGCCGCAGTCAGGCCTGGTCAGCTCTTGCTGCGCGGACGCGGTGCCGGTCGTGATGAAGCCGGCGGCAAGCGCCGCCACTGCCAGCCCAGCTGCGATTCGCCTCATGCGCGCTTCCTAGTGGAGCCGGCGGCAGCGCGGCAAGGGTTAACGGATCACTCAGCTGGTCGCGCTGGGCAGTGGGCTGCCGCAGCCGTCCGATGTGGAGGGTGAGCCGATGGCCGCACTTCACTCGATCCAGTGACGGTTGCCGGGCGCCGGACCGGGTACCCGAACTCCATAGGGAGGTGATGAAGTCATGGGCTTCGACGAGTTGAAGAACAAGGCCAAGGACCTCATCGGTCAGCACGGTGACAAGGTCGACCAGGGTGTGGAGCGCGCGGGGCAGTTCGCCGACGAGAAGACCGGCGGCAAGCACAGCGAGCACATCGACCAGGGTGAGGACAAGCTCAAGGACGGTCTCCGGAAGTTCGGCGACCAGCAGTGATCCAAGGCTGACCACCCCGTCGGCGTGCGTTCCACCCGCACGTCGGCGGGAGTCACCCGGTGTGGATGTCCGAGGCGACTCGGACGGTTGAGGCGCGTGTGGGTTACGCAGGAATGGACCATCGGTGTCCACCGGCGCGCGCGTCGATCACCACCCGAAACCACCGGACGCGCCGACTCCTCGGCAACGCGGCCCGGTCACTTCCGCGATCCCGGCGACCCGGTTACCGTCGTTCGCCGGGATCGCGGAGGTGAAGGTGGATCCGAGCGGGGTGACGAGGGCGGCACGGCTCACCGCGTTAGCCGGGTTGTGCCTGGTCACCGTGCTCCTGCTGCTCCCGGCGGCGATCAGCGTGAGCACCGGCGGCGCCGCGCCGGAGTTCCTCGGCGAGTTCGGGCGCTGGCTGTGGCCGGCGGTGGGCACGATCGTGCTGGTCGCAGCGATCTTGGCGATCTGGGAACGGGTTCGCGGCCACGAGACCTCCAGCCGTTCGTCGGCGCTGAGCCGGGTCGAGTCGCGGGTGAAAACGCTGCTCGCGTCATCACTGGCCGCGCAGACCCAGATCAAGCTCGGTGTGCTGCGTCAGCCCAAGCTGTCCGTGCGGGCCGACGGTGACGAGATCTCCTCCACAGACCTGCCGGCGATGTACGACCGGCTCGGGCACACGATGGTGCTCGTCGGCCCGGTCGGCAGCGGGCGGTCGACGTTGCTGCGCGAACTCTGCCTGATGCTGGTGGAACGAGCGCGCAACGACCCCGACGCGCCCATCCCGGTCGTCGTCGACCTCGCGACCTGGCGGCCGTACGGCTCGCGCAAGCCCACCGAGTTCACCGCGTGGCTGCTGCGGGAGATGAACCGCCGCTACGGCATCAGCCGCTCGGCCGGCACGATCTGGCTGCGCCGCGGCCGGGTGGCCGTGCTGATCGACGGGCTCGACGAGGTACCGCGCGTCGACCGCGAGCACTGCGAGTCCGAACTGGCGCCGTTCGCCTCGGTCGTGACCTCGACCGGACCGATCGAGAACCTGCCGTCCGCTCACATCGAGCCCCTGTCCCGCGGCGAGGTGCTGGAGTACATCGCGTCGGTCAGCCCCCGGCTCGACAGCCTGGAGGCCGCGCTGACGCCGGAGGTCTGGGAACGGCTGACGTCACCGCTGGCGTTGAACCTCCTCGCGTTGACGCACCTCGACAAGCAGGTCGACGTGGTCGGCACCGATCTCGTCGGCTCCTTCGTCGTGGAACGGCTCTCCGGTCAACGCGGAGCCGGTCCCACGATCCGCGCCCTCAAGTTCCTCGCCCGGCTGGGCAGACCGGACCTCGGTGCGCCCGTGCACCTGCCACACCGCCGTGCGTGGCTCCCGCTGCTGCCGACGCGTCCGCTGTGGTTGTTGTTCGTTCGCGCTGTGCCTGCCGCACTGGCCGGTGGGATGTGTGCGGTGACGTTCATGACCGGCCTGCAGCTCGGGTTCTGGTCCGCGTTGGCATTCGTGGTGTCGGCTTCGCTGTTGCTGCTGTGGGTGAACAAGCTGCCGCACGTGTTCCATCCGCCTGGGCGCGCGCACGGTCTGATAACCGCCGGCATGGGTTTCCTGGCCGGTCTGCTCATGGGCTTGTTGGTCGGTTTCGTCGGTTTGTGGCTCGGCGGGATCGGAACGCAATGGCCTTACTTCGTCGCGTACGTGTTCGTGGTGGTGACGGCATTCTTCTTGGCGTTGGGCTTCGTTCCCGGCGATGCACCCGTGGCGTGGTCGATCCTGATCGCCGTCGCGCCCGGCGTTTCCATGGTGTGGGTCGAACCGTATTCGGTGATGGCCGGCATGGGGCTCGGTTTCTCCGCAGGCGTTGCGGGTGGCGTGTTCGCGGCGGCCGTGGGACGGGTGTGGCGGACGGTGCGTCCGGGGCAGCACCAACGCATGCGGCTCGGCCGCCCGTGGTGGGTGCAACCGGCGGTGCCGTTGTTCGGTGCGGTGGGTTTGCTGGGTGGCATCGCGTCGTTCGGCTCGTGGGGTTCCGCGCTGGGCGTTGCCATCGGGCTGATGGTGACGCCGGTCGCCGCCCGCGACTACCTCTGGCCGTTCGACGCGCTCGCCGAGTGGGCGGCGGAAGGACTCACCCGACCTCTGGCGCTGGGCGAGTTGTCGTTCCGGCGCAAGGCTTTGCTGCACCTCGCCGAGGATCGGCTGCTGCTCACGCGGGTGGACGGGGAGTACCGCTTCACCCACGTCGTCGTGCGCGACCATTTGGCCGCGTGTGACCCAACGGCCCTGTTGAGAGCCACGCGCCGTTGAACCACGCCGTTCTGCGGGCCGTACGGCCTGACAGAAAGGTCGGGTGTTGCACATGCGCTGGTCGAGGGGCTGGATCACGGCCGCCGGGGTGGTCTCGGTGGTGGCCGCGGTCGGGGGTACGGCCTTCGCCCTGGCCGGGTCGGGGGCGCTGTCGTCGCAGTCGTCCGTCGCGGGCAAGGAGGTCTGCGCCGGACAGCCGGTGGAGCTCAGGGAAGTCGGTGGGCCGGCCGGGGTGTTGTCCGATCAGCTGGTGGTGGGAACGTCACTGCGCATCACGAACCTGGCCAACTCGCGCACGATCACCGTTCCGGTCGTCGGGACTTCGACGAAATGCGCGGCGTTGAACTTCGCGGCGTTCGAGGCGGTCCGGACACCGGACGCCGGACGCGGACCCGCCGAAACGGTGTTCCGGCGGGTGCGGGTGGAAATCGTCGGAAACGCACCGGCGCCGGTGGAGTCGTCGCAACCGCGAGCAGAAGCGGCCGGACGCGTTGTGTGTGACGGGGCTGTGGTCCAGTTGTCGGATGTGGGTGGGAGGGCGGCTGGATTCTCGTCTCAGCTGCCGATCGGGACTGTGGTGCGGGTGACGAACCTGGACAGCGGGCGGGCCGTGACGGTGGAGGTCGTCGCGACCGGGAACGGGTGTCTGGGGTTGAACCGGGCGGCCTTCGGGAAGGTCGCCGAGTCGGGCATGAGCGTGGTGAAGAGGGTGCGGATCGAGGAGGTGACCTGAGGGGTCACCAGTCGAGCGGTTCCTCCGGTTCTGGCCACTCCTCGGGTTCGGACAGGGAGGCGAAACCGTCGTCGTCGGAGCCGCCGGGAGCCCACGCCCCCGCCGCGGTGCCGCGTGCGGACGGCCTGGAGGTGCGGGCGGGTTTGGCCGCGACGGGAGCGGCGGCCTCAGTGGGCTGGGTGAGGTCGGCCGGGGCGGTGCCGGCCACCAGCTCGAGGACGGCGGTGCCGTACTTGGTGAGCTTCGCCTGCCCGACGCCGCTCACGTTGCCGAGCGCCGCGAGGGTGCTCGGGCGGGTGGCGGCGATGCCGCGCAACGTGGCGTCGTTGAAGATGACGTAGGCCGGGACCGCCTGGGTGCGGGCCTGGTCGGCACGCCACTTGCGGAGGGTCTCGAACAGCGGCGCGGCCTCCGCGGGGAGGTCGACGGCGGCCTTCGGCTTGGCCACGCCGCCTGCCGCGGCGGTGCGGGTGGTGGAGCGGATCGGGGTGGCGTCCTTGCGCATGAGCACGGTGCGCTTGCGGGAGAGGACCTCGGAGCTCGCCGGGGTGAGGACGAGGGTTGAGTACTCCCCTTCCACGGCCAGCAGGCCCTGGGCCAGCAGCTGGCGGACGACGCCGCGCCACTCGGACTCGGTGAGGTCCTCGCCGATGCCGAAGGTGCTGAGGCGGTCGTGGTCGAACTGCAGGACCTTGGCGGTCTTGCGGCCCATGACGATGTCGATGGCCTGACCGGCGCCGAACTTCTGGTTGCGCTCGTTGCGCAGGCGCCAGACGGTCGAGAGCAGCTTCTGGGCCGCGACGGTGCCGTCCCACGACTCGGGCGGGGAGAGGCAGGTGTCGCAGTTGCCGCAGGGGGTGCCCTTCTCGCTGAAGTAGTCGAGCAGCATCGTGCGGCGGCAGCTCACCGTCTCGCACAGGGCCAGCATCGCGTCCAGGTGGGCCTGGCTGCGGCGGCGGAACGCCTGGTCGCCCTCCGAGGACTCGATCATCTTGCGCTGCTGCACGACGTCGTTGAGGCCGTAGGCGAGCCAGGCGGTGGAGGGCAGGCCGTCACGGCCCGCGCGGCCGGTCTCCTGGTAGTAGCCCTCGACGGACTTCGGCAGGTCGAGGTGGGCGACGAAGCGGACGTCCGGCTTGTCGATGCCCATGCCGAAGGCGATCGTGGCGACCATGACCAGGCCGTCCTCCCGCAGGAAGCGGGCCTGGTTGCGCTGGCGGACCGACGCGTCGAGACCCGCGTGGTACGGCAGGGCCTCGATGCCGTTCGCCACCAGGAACTCGGCGGTCTTCTCGACCGAGGCGCGGGACAGGCAGTAGACGATGCCCGCGTCGCCCTGGTGCTCACCGCGCAGGAGGTCGAGGAGCTGCTTCTTGGGCTCCTTCTTCGGCACGATCCGGTACTGGATGTTCGGCCGGTCGAAGCTGGAGACGAACTGGCGGCCGTCGGTGAGGTCGAGGCGCGTGAGGATCTCGGCGCGGGTGGCCTCGGTCGCCGTGGCGGTCAGCGCGATCCGCGGCACCTTGGGCCAGCGTTCGTGCAGGTGGGCGAGCGAGAGGTAGTCGGGCCGGAAGTCGTGGCCCCACTGGGAGACGCAGTGCGCCTCGTCGATGGCGAACAGGGCGATGTCGGCCTTGTCGAGCAGCTTCACGGTCGCCTCGGAGCTGAGCCGCTCGGGCGCGAGGTAGAGCAGGTCGAGCTCGCCCGCGACGAACTCCGCCTCCACCATCCGGCGCTCGTCCCACGAGAGCGACGAGTTCAGGAACCCCGCGCGCACGCCCAGGGCGCGCAGCGCGTCGACCTGGTCCTGCATCAGCGCGATGAGCGGCGAGATCACCACGCCCGTGCCCGGCCGCACCAGCGCGGGGATCTGGTAGCACAGCGACTTGCCGCCACCGGTCGGCATGAGCACGAGCGCGTCGCCGCCCCCGATCACGTGCTCGACGATGTCGGCTTGCTCGCCGCGGAACTCGGGGTACCCGAAGACGCGCTGCAGGACCTGCAGCGCGTCCCCGTGGTCGGTTGAACCCATGGCGCCGATGCTAGCGAGCGGCACCGACAACTCCGGGCACTAGCCCAGAGCGCTCGTCGTACCTGCGGAAACGGTGCGGGCGGTGATGGGATCAGCGGATGCCGACGGCACCGCGCCGCGGATCGGGACGCGCACCGAGGTGTCCGCGAGGTCCACGGTCAGCCGGGGCAGCCGGCTCGGCGCGACGATGACGCTCGAGTCGGTGCCGCCGATCAGCAGGCCCAGGCGGTGGCCCGCCGGCACCAGGTGGTCCGTTGTGGACAGTCGGAACGTGATGCGGTACTTGGTGCCCGGCGTGATCGCGCGCGTGACAGAGCGTGACTCGTAGTTCGCGAGATCCGCCCACCCGCGGGCGATGACCTGCGCGTCCACGTTGCCCGCCGTCGTCTCGGTGTTGCGGTAGCAGGCGTCGTCGCCGGTGCGGTTCTCGCCCCAGCACGACTCCGTGGTCAGCGTGCGGATGCCTTCACCGGTCCGCACCCGTGCCGGGCCGTAGTCGACGAGGTACGCCGTCAGGTGCGCGGTCGGCGTCGACGACGACACGCCCACGGTGATCGACGAGGTGCCGGCGACGAGCAGGTCGGACGTGAGCGGTGCCGTCGAGTAGACGACGCGGCCGGTGTTCGAGCCGGAGAGCCACGAGGAGGGCGTGGCGGTGCCGTTGTCGGTGAACGCCGCGGTGCCCGTTCCTGGCGCGGTGCCGAGGCCCGAAGAAGAAGGACGCAGCACCTGAGTGGTCGTCCCGGTGGGCGGCCACGTCTGCGTGTTCTCCCACTGGTCCGGGTTGCGTTCGACGGAGGCCTGCGACTCGTTCTCGATGCCGTTGGGCACGTTGAGCAGCCAGCGGTCGAACCACCGGTGCAGGGTCGCGACCCACTCACCGCGGCGGAAGTCGAACGGGTCGACGTGCGCGGTCTGCGAGAACCACAGCTTCTTCGGCACGGAGGCCGGCAGCGCGTCCCAGAACTGGCCGTACTGGAGCGTCTTCACGTTGAGGTCGTTCTGGCCGTGGATGGCGAACACGGACGCCTTCACGCGCGAGGCGTCGCGCACGAAGTCACGTTGCTGCCACATGGCCGTGTAGTCGCCGTTGGCCGGCGAACCGTTGTTTATCTCCGTGCGCACGGCACCGCACCGTGAGCGGGCGTTGGAGTTCTCGAACTGCGAACCCAGGCCCGTTGGCGAGCTGTAGCTGCGGTAGGAGACGCCGTCGGAACGGAACCAGTCGTACCACGAGCTGATAGCGGCGATCGGCACGATGGTCTTCAACCCGTCGATACCGGTCGCCGCGACACCGTTCGCGATCGAGCCGTCCCACGACTTGCCGATCATGCCCACGGCGCCGGTCGACCAGCTCGCCGACTTCGTCGTGCCGCCGGTGACGGTCGTGTAGCCGGTGCGCCGACCGTTCAGCCAGTCGATCACGGCGCTGGCGGACGCGATCTCCGACCTGCCGCCGACGTCGACGCAGCCGCGTGAGCGGTTCGTGCCGAGGAAGTCGACCAGCACGACCGCGTAGCCGCGCGGTACGAAGTAGTTGTCGTAGAAGAGCGGGAACTTGACCGGAGCGCCGGCCGAGTCGTAGGTCTTGATCTCACTCTCGTTGCCGCGGCCGGTGCTCTGGTAGTACGGGCTCGCGTCCATGATCACGGGCACGCGCCCGGTGGTGGCCGGTCTGATGATGTCGGCCGTCACGCGGTCGCCACGGCCGTCGCCGTCGAGGTCGAGGCCGCTGTCGACCCACACCGTCTCGCGGACGGCATCGGCCATGGAGTGGATGGGTGCGGACACTCCGCCGGACAGGGTGAACGCCGGTGTCGCCGCTGTGGCAGGGATTGGCGTGAGGGTCAGGACCCCTGCTAACGCCACTACAACACGAACACGCTTCATGGCTTTTCACGCTACGGAGTGACCATGTCACCCAGCAGAGTCGAAAGTCTGGTTCCTCAGAGTTGCGACCGGTCTACCGGCGCTGAATATTCGACCTCGTGAGCTTCACCTTCGAACCCGCGCGCACGCGCATCGTGTTCGGCCGCGGCACGTCGTCCTCCGTGCGCGCCGAGGCCGAGCGCCTGGGTGCCTCCCGAGTGCTGCTGATCGCCCGGCACGGCGGTGACCGGGTGGCCGAGGCACTGGGGCCGTTGCTCGCGGCCAGGTTCACCGGCGCGGCCATGCACACGCCCGTCGAGGTCACCGAACGCGCGCTGGCGTCGCTGCACGACCACGGCGTGGACTGCGTGGTGTCGGTCGGCGGCGGGTCGAGCACGGGTCTGTCGAAGGCGCTGTCGGTGCGCGCGGGCGTGCCGCAGGTCATCATCCCCACCACCTACGCCGGGTCCGAGGTCACGCCCGTGCTCGGCGAGACGGCGGCCGGGCGCAAGGAGACGCGGCGGGACCCGGCGATCCAGCCGGACACCGTCGTCTACGACGTCGACCTGACGCTGGGCTTGCCGTTGGACGTCACGGTGACCAGTGCTATGAACGCTCTCGCGCACGCCGTGACGGCACGAGGCAACGAGAACCCGTTGATCGACGCGATCGCCCATAAGGCCATCGAGGGCATCTTGCACGCGTTGAGCGGCAACCCGTCCACGGTGGACGCACGGACCGAGTTGTTGCACTCGGCGTGGTTGGCGGGCACATGTCTGGCGTCCGTTCCAATGGGACTGCACCACAAGCTCGCGCACGTTTTGGGTGGATCGTTCGGGTTGCCGCATGCCGCAACGCACACGGCGTTGCTTCCACACACTGCGCCCGCCGACTTGAGCAAGCGCATCCACGACACGGCGACACGCTTTGGTGCGGTGACCTCGTTGCGTGAACTGGGCATCGCGGAGTCCGATTTGCCCCGTGCTGCGGAGATTGCCGCGCACACGGATGCGTTGCGGGTGTTGACGAACGCGTGGCGCGACGCGCCTTCGGGCTGAAGGGTTGTCAGCCTTCAGGCTGATGTTCACGTGGCTGAACCAAGACCAACTACCGATGTGGAACCTGTAGATCCGCTGATGAACTGACCGCATGACGAGCCTTCTGGATCTGTCCCTGCTAAATGGACCGATCCCCGTCACCGCGACCGTCGCGGGCGTGGGCGCACTGGTCTTCCTGGCGATCCGGGCGAAGCGGACGTGGTGGACGCGCGTCCTCCCGGTGGCCGTGCTCGCCTGTGCTTTGGCAGTCGCGGGGCTGACGTACGTGGTCGACCACGTGTGGAAGCCGTGGCCGGAGCCCCTGCCGCCGACCCTGGTGGTGTGGCTGGGCGCGGCATTGGTGGCGTTGTGCCTGGCGGTCGCGCGGTTGCGGACCGGGCGGTGGTACTTGCGCACGTTGAGCGTGATGGCGGCGCTTGTTGTTGTGGCGAGCGCGTTGACGGCGACGAACGCGTTCTTCGGGCAGTACCCGACGATGCGGGCCGCGCTGGAGGTGTTCGACAACCCGAGCGTGGACCTCGACGAGGTCGCGAAGCCCAGCTCGGAGGTCCTCGAGGTGCCCGCGGGCAAGCGGCTGGCCGACGTCTGGCGCAAACCACCCGACCTGCCGGACAGGGGCACGATCTCCGAAGTGGACGTGCCCGGCGGTTTCCAGGCGCGCCCAGGGTGGGTGTACCTGCCGCCGGCATATGCAGCGACGCCACGGCCGCGACTGCCCGTCATCGTGCTGATGGCGGGCCAGCCTGGCAGTCCGCGCGACTGGAACGACGCGGGGCGGCTCATCGAGAACATGGACGCGTACGCCCGCGCGCACGACGGGCTCGCGCCGATCGTGGTGGTGGCCGACCAGCTCGGTGCGCTGACGGCGAACCCGCTGTGCCTCGACTCGAAGCTGGGGCAGGCGGAGACGTACCTGGCGCGGGACGTGCCGGCGTGGATCAAGAAGAGGCTGACCGTCGACGAGCGCCGGGAAGCGTGGACCGTCGGCGGGATCTCCCACGGTGGCACCTGTTCGTTGCAGCTCGCCGTGCGCGCGCCGGACGTGTACGGCAACTTCATCGACCTCAGCGGTCAGAGCGAGCCCACGCTCGGCACGCGCGCGGACACGGTGAAGGCGGCGTTCGGTGGCGACGAGGCGGCGTTCATGCGCGTCAACCCGATGGACGTCCTTGCGCGCGAACGGTTTCCGGCGACCGCCGGGATGATCGTCGTCGGGCAGGGCGATCCGGGGTTCCGCGACGCGAACAGGCTGGTGCTGGAGGCCTGTCGCAAGGCGGGCATGGACGTGGTGTGGCACGAGCTGCCCGGCGGGCACGACTGGAACGTGTGGCGGGCGGGGCTGTACCAGCACGCGTTGCCGTGGCTGGCTGCGCGGACGGGGTTGAGCAGGTGAACAGGGTGGTGGCCGTGGTGCACCGGGTGCGGCAGTTGATCAGCAGGTTGTTCCGGACGGCGCCGTTGACGTGCTCGTTCCTGGTCGTGTTCTGGACCGCGGGGGCGCTGGCACCGCCGACCGACGAGGTGCTGGGGCACGTCGGGACGGGCCCGGGAAGTCCGTTGTGGACGGCTTTGAGCTCGGCCCTGTGGGCGATGGACCTGCCGGCCTACCTCGCGACCACGGTGCTGTTGCTGGTCTTCGGGGCGTTGGCCGAGCGGGAGCTCGGGGCGCTGCGGACTGCGGCGATCTTCCTGGTGTCGCACGTGGTCGGCGTGCTGCTGGGGATCTCGTGGGTGCTGCTCGGGCAGGCCGTCGGGTGGTGGTGGCTCGACTCGCTGGTGGACCAGGTCGCCGCCGGTCCGTCGGTCGGCGGCGTGGGACTGGCGCTGGCCCTGACCTTCCGGATGCCGCCGTTGTGGAGGCGGCGGGTGCGCATGTTCACGATCTTGTCGGTGCTCGTCCTTACGCTGTACTCAGGATGGCTGGAGGACGTGCTCCGGCTGTCCGGTGGTGTGGTGGGTCTGCTGGTCGGAGCGTTGCTGCTGAGGGGAGGTGCCGAGGAGAGACCACGGACGTTGCAGGAGACGCGGGTGCTGGTGGCGTTGCTGCTGGCGGCCTCGGCGCTCGGCCCGGTGGTGGCGATGATGTCGCCCAACCAGGACGGTCCGCTGTGGTGGTTCGCCGATGTCGTTGCGGTCGCACAGCCTTCGCAGGTGGACGTGGACGCCGTGTGTGCCGTTCCGGACGCGGTCACCCTGTGCCGGACGATGCTGGTCCAGCTGTCGTACGGGCGTTTTCCGGCGTTGGTGATGTCGGTGCTGCCGGCGTTGCTGTTGCTGGTGCTCGCGGAAGGCCTGCGGCGTGGACGGCGGTTCGCGTGGTGGTCCGCGTTGGTGTGCAACGTGGCGTACGCGGGGTTCATCGGGTGGTACGTCGTGCAGGCGGCGCAGATTCCCGACCGGGCGGCGCTGGACCTGGTGTTCTCCTACAGCATCCCGATGCTGGTGCCGCTCGCGATCACGGTCGTGCTCCTGGTGACGCGCGGGCACTTCGACATCGCGTTGCCGCGGCATGCCGTCGTGCGGTTCTGGCGGTTCACGCTGGGCAGTGTGGCGCTGTTGTCGGCGCTGTACGTGTTCGGCGGGTACCTGGTGCGGGAGGAGCTCACTCCTGTGCCGGGGTTCGCGGAACTGCTCGCCGACCTGCCCGCGCGCTTCCTGCCGCCGGGGTACCTGGTCGGGCTCGTGCCGCTGCAGTTCGCGGCGGACGGGTTCGTGGGCACGCTGCTGTTCGAGTACACCGGCGTGGTGTTCTGGCTGATCGTGCTCACGGGTCTGCTGATGGCGTCGTGGCGTGCGTGGCCGACCGCGTGCACGGAGGCAGCTGAGCGGGCGCGCGCGTTGGTACAGCGCTATGGCGGCTCGTCGTTGTCGTACATGACGACGTGGCGTGGCAACCAGTACTGGTTCACGCCCGACGGCGAGACGGCCATCGCGTACCGGGTGGTCGCGACGATCGCGTTGACCGTCGGCGACCCGATCGGGCCTGCCCCGGTCGCGGCCGTGCGCGGGTTCGCCGAGTTCTGTGCGCGCAACGGCTGGACGCCGTGCCTGTACAGCGTGGGCGCGGCGACCACGGACGCGGTGGCGGACCTCGGCTGGTCCGCGGTGCAGGTCGCCGAGGACACCGTGGTCGAGCTGGACACGTTGAGCTTCACCGGCAAGAAGTGGCAGGACGTCCGCACGGCGTTGAACAAGGCGGCGAAGGCCGGCATCACCGCGGAGTGGTGCACCTTCGCCGAGGCCCCGTACGCCATCACCGACCAGATCCGTTCGATCTCGGCGGAGTGGGTGGCGGACAAGGGCCTGCCCGAGATGGGGTTCACGCTGGGCGGCCTGGAGGAGCTGCGTGGAGAGGGGGTGCGCTGCCTGGTCGCGGTCGACGCCGACCGCACGGTGCACGGTGTGACGAGCTGGCTGCCGGTCTACGCCGACGGCGAGGTCGTGGGCTGGACGCTGGACTTCATGCGCCGCCGCTCGGACGGGTTCCGCGGCTCGATGGAGTTCCTGATCGCCTCGGCCGCCTCGTCGTTGAAGGAGGAGGGCGCGAGGTTCCTCAGCCTGTCCGGCGCACCTCTGGCCAGGCTCGACCGGGGTCAGCGGCCGCGCGCGTTGCAACGGGTCCTGGACTTCACCGGGCAGGTGCTGGAGCCGGTGTACGGGTTCCGCTCGCTGTTCGCGTTCAAGGCGAAGTTCCAGCCGGTGTACCGCCCGATGTTCATGGCCTACCCGGACTCGGCCGCGCTCCCCCGCATCGCGAACGCGGTGAGCCGCGCCTACCTGCCGCACCTCAACGCGCGGCAGGGCGTGCGGCTGGCCGGCGAGATGATCATGCGCTCGCGCGACCGGGGGCCCACCGCCGTGCGGTGGCGGTGGGCACGACGGGTGAGAGTTGCTAGGCCGAAAGGGTGGTGAGGGCATCCTTCTCGCCAGGGTGTGCCCTCGCTGGGCAAAGATGCGCCGATGACCGTGCGGGGCAATCTGCCTGCCCGAACCACGACGTTCATCGGGCGGCGGGCGGTGCTGGCCGAGACAGGGGCGCTGTTCGGCAGGTCGCGCCTGGTGACGCTGGTGGGCACGGGTGGCGTCGGCAAGACGCGGGTCGCGGTCGAGACGGGCCGGGCGATGGTCGGGGACAACGTCTTCCAGCACGGCGTGTGGCTGGTGCCGCTGGCCGACCTCAAGGACCCGGCGCTGCTCGCGAGGACAGTCGCGGCCGGACTGCGGATAGTGGACAACTCGCCGGAGGCCGGGCTGACCCGGCTGGTGGAGTCGTTGCACGACAAGCACTTGCTGCTCATCTTGGACAACTGCGAGCACCTGCTGGAGGCAGTGCGGCACCTGGTGCACCACCTGCTGCGCGACTGCGAGGGCCTCACGGTGCTGACGACCTCGCGGGAGCCGCTGAACGTCTACGGCGAACACCTGATGCGCGTGCCGCCGCTGACCGTGGACGACGACGAGGCGATGCGGTTGTTCCTGGAGCGGGCGGCGGCGACCGGGGCGACGCTCACCGACGAGGACCTGCCGGAGGTCAAGGCGCTGTGCGAGACGCTGGACGGGTTGCCGCTGGCGATCGAGCTCGCGGCGGCACGGCTGGCCGAGATGTCGTTGAGCGACGTGCTGGTGCAGCTGGACGGCCACCGGTTCGAGCTGCTGGTCGGGGACACGCACGGCCCGGCGCACCACGAGACGCTGCAGAAGGCGTTCGAGTGGTCGGCGCAGCACTGCTCCGACGAGGAACGCGAGCTGTGGGCGACGCTGTCGGTGTTCCCCGCCGACTTCGACCGGGCGGCGGCGGAGGCGGTGTGGGGCAGGGAGGTGCTGCAGCCGTTGTCCGCATTGGTGCGCAAGTCGATCGTCGTGGCGACGACGAGCCCGGTGACGCGGAGGACGCGGTACCGGCTGCTGGACACCGTCGCGCAGTTCGGTTCGCGGCTGCTCCCGGACGACGACGTGGCGCTGCGCAGGCACGTGCGGCACTACAGCGAGTTCCTGGAGGAGGCCACGAGGTCGTGGTTCTCGCCGGACGACTCGCTGTGGATGGCGCGCCAGCACGAGGAGTGGCCGAACATCAGGGCGGCGATCGGCCACGCGCTGCGCACCCCCGACCTGGCGGCGACGGGCACGGCGATGGCGATCAACGTCGACCGGACCCGCTTCCCGGCGTTCGCGGGCATGATCGGCCAGATCCAGGACCTGCTGGCGGCCGCGCGCAAGGTCATCACCGAACCACCGCTGCGCACGTCGTTGCTCGCGCACCGGGCGTGGGTCGCGCAGGCGCAGGGCGACATGTCGACGGCGATCCCGCTGATGAACGAGGCCCGCAAGCTGCCGCGCTCCCCCGAGTCCGACGTGGACCTCGTGTGGGTGGAGGCGACGCACCTGTTCTACGTGGAGAGCTCGCCGGACTGCGTGCCGTTGTACGAGCACCTCGTCGAACTGTGCCGCGAGTACTCGACGCCGGGCGACACGTACGTGACCGAGCTGTTCCTGACCATGGCCACGTGCTTCCTGCTCGACACCGAAGCCGCGGACAAGGCCACGACCGCACTGGCCGCGCAGGCCGAGCACAACGGCGTGGCCTGGTCGACCGCGTGGGGCCTCTGGCACCGCGGCCTCTACGAGCTGCTGCACGGCGACCCGGCCCTGGTCCACCCCCAGGCCGTGGAGGCGCTGCGCATCCAGCTGACCCTCGGCGACGCCTGGGGCCCGGCCTACAGCCTGTGGCTGCTCGCCTGCACGTGCGCCGAACTGGGCGCACACGACCGCGCGGCCCGCCTGCTCGGCGCACTGCGGTCGCAGGAACGCGTCTCCCGGATGTCGTTCGCCGGCATGGGCCCGTTCCACAAGCTGCTGGAACGCGCCGACCGCACCGTCCGCCGCGCACTGGGCGACGACTACCCGGTGATCGCCACCCTGGGCGCGGACCTGCGCCAGGACCAGGCCATGGAGTTCGCCCTGGAGCCGGTGCCCGACTCCGAACGGCGCCCGGCCAAGCCCACCCTGCCAGGCGGCCTGACCAGGCAGGAGTTCACCATCGCGGGTTTGGTGGCCGATGGTCTGACCTCGAAGCAGATTGGTGCGACGCTCTTCATCTCACCGCGCACGGCGGACCGGCACGTGGTCAACATCCGCACGAAGCTCGGCCTGCCGAACCGGGTGGCGCTCGCGGCCTGGCACCGGTCGGCGACCAAGAACTAGAGCACGGGCACCCGGTGGAAGCTGAGCCGACGCCCCGCGACCAGTTCCCCCCGGATGGTCACGGTCATCACCGTGGCCGACCCCTCTCCACCGGGAGTGCCCGTCCGACGCTGAGCTCGACGCCGGACCATCAATCTCACTTGTGGGGTCCATTCGGCGCATCGGCAAAATTGCGTATTCCGATCGCTCTATACCTCCTTCACCCGTTCGCCACATCGCGGTGACGCGGGTTGGCGGTCGTGTGATTAACCGCTGTTTAACCGGGGTCCAGCAGCGTGGGGACCATGACACGTTTCGCGAAGGTCCTCGCCACGGTGCTCGCGGCGGGCGCCGTCAGCGTGGTGGCTCCTGCGGCTGCCCAGGCTGCGGAGTACGGGTGTGCCGGCAACCTCATCGACACCTACTCGGTGAAGAGTGAGACCGGGAACGTCACGTTGAGCACGATCCGGCTCTACTACAACGCCGGTACCGGGCGGAACTGCGCGGTGAACCTGAAGGCGGCTGCCTACCAGGGGTCGCGGAGCCAGGTCGACATCTCGATCTACACCAGCGACTTCCGCGAGGACGACAACAACAAGCCCGGCATCAACAACGACTTCGACTCCGGCAACTTCTCCGAGTACGCCGGGCCGGTGTCGGTGGTGGGCAAGGGGAAGTGCATCTCGATGTTCGCTCGTACGTGGGCGGGGGGCAAGCGGGGGTTCAAGCAGGTCAGCGCGGTGCACTGCGGGTGAGGGCGCGGCTCACCGCGTCTCGGCGGCCAGTTTGAGGCCCAGTGCGATGAGCACGGACGCGGTGAGCCGGTCCAGCAGGAGGCGCCGGCGCAGCAGGAAGGTGCGGGCGCGGGCGGCCAGGGCGATCAGGACCGGGAACCACAGCAGGCCGATGCCGAGGTGGATGGCGACGAGCAGGACGCCCCACGACGGGGCGGCGGCGGGCAGGAACTGCGGGAGCAGGGACAGGTAGAAGACGCCCGGCTTGGGGTTGAGCAGGTTGGTGAGCAGGCCGACGCGCACGGCGGCGCGGGCCGAGGGGACCGGGGCCGGCTCGTCCAGGTCGACGGGTTTGCGGGCGTTCCACAACGCTTTGGTGCCCAGGTAGACGAGGTAGGCGGCGCCGAGGACGCGGACCAGGTCGTAGGCGAGCTGCGAGGCGGTCAGCAGTGCGGTCAGGCCGACGAGGCCGGCTACTGCCCAGACCAGGCAGCCCAGGGTGCTGCCGACCACGACGCCCATGGCGGCTCGCCGGTTCACGAGCAGGGCGGTGCGCAGCACCAGCAGGGTTTCCAGGCCCGGCGTGATGACGGTGAGCAGCGCGACGAGCGTGAAGCTCAGGAGTGCGGTCGTCGACATGGGCTCATCAGAACACGCTGCAGCAAGGCCGCCGGAAGAGTTAACACGGCGGACACACGGGTGATGCGTCCAAAGTAGACGCGCTTTCTCAGCGGTACCAGGCCCGTACACCGAGCTTGCCGGTGCTGCCCAGGTCGATGTTGATGTTCTGCTCCGGCGCGACCGCGACCAGCGACTGCCAGGCGCCGCCGGGCGCGGCCGCGATGTCGACGTGGCTGCCGACCTGCGGCGGGTCGAGGGTCGTGTGGGTGTTGCGCCACATGAACGCCGAACGCGCGCGCTCGCCCGGCTGCACGGTGATCGGCCGCGGTGGGTCGTCGAAGCCGTCGACCCGGGAGATGCCGCCGGAGCCGGGCAGGATCGCGACGTCCAGCGGCTGCCAGCGCTCGTCGAGCAGGCGCACGGCCGGGTGGCCGTTGAGCTGCACCGGTTGTGTGCCGCAGTTGACCACCTCGACCGACATCACGCGCAGGCCCATGGCCGCGTCGCCGCCGTTCGTGGTGAACCGCAGACCGTTCGCGCAGGGCTGTTCGGACGGCGACGGCGTGGTCGGCGCCGGCGTCAGCGGCAGCATCGGCTCCTGGTGCAGCGCCGCCTGGCCCCCGCACGAAGCCAGGACCGCCAGCAAGGCCGTCACAACGAGAACTCCGCCCCCAGGTCTCATGCGACCGATCATGCCCCACCTCCCCCGATGTCATTGATTTGGCACCAGCCAAACGTGCTTCCCGGCGATACCCTCGACCTCGGGGAGGGGATCGATGACCGCGGCGCATCCTGGGTTCGTCCGGTGGATCAACGAGGAATGGGGTGGTGACGAGCTCTTCGCGGCGGCGATGTGCCTGGACGAGCTGGCGGAGGCGTGCGGAGGGCCGTACGGCGAGTGGGGCACGCTGTCCGAAGAGGACCAGTCGCTGCTGCTGCAGCACTTCAGCGCCCTGCAGCCGGACAAGATCTCGTTGCGCGCGGTGGCGTTCGAGTACCAGGAGTGCGTCGGCGACGGCAACCTGCACAAGTTCGCGCGGCGGCTGCGCGACGAGCCGGTGCCCGCGTTCGAGCTCGCTCCGGTCTGGTGGCGGCGTAAGCAGGAGAACCGGGTCAGCACCCACCGCTACACCTACACCGTCGAGCTGCTGCTGGACGACTACGACCGGTTGATCACGCTGGCGGGCGTGCTGGTCGAGGAGATGCGGGACGCGGCGGAGCACGAGCACCTGCTGGACCTCAGGATGATCCACCGCGAGCTGGAACGCGGGCGTGACCGCGCCGTGCCCGCGATGACCGGGCACAACCGGTGGGAGTTCTTCGTCATCCTCACAGCCGAGCACATGGACCTGTTGCGCGCGAACGCCGGCGAGCACGTCCGTTCCGGCCGGGAGACGGCGGACTTCCGCGCGTACTGGCGGGACGTGGACAAGGCGTTGCGCTCGGCCAGGTCCATCCCGTTCTCCTGATCGGGGAATGACCGCGCGGGCGGGCCCGTTGGAACCTGCAGTACTGGGGATACCTAGACAATACTGGAGGTTCGACGTGCAGCACGACGGGCTTTTCCTGTTCCTGGAACCGAATTCCGATCCGGCCGTGGACCGCGTGGTGCTGCGGCACGACGGGGGCGGCAGCACGTTGCTCGCGTGGGCACCGGACGGCGACCAGGCCGCGCGGGTGGCCGAGACCGCGGTGACCGAGAACGGTGTGCGGTTGATCGAGCTGTACCGCGGCTTCGACCTGGCACAGGCCGCACGGGTGGTCGAGCGGGTCGTGCCGCGTGCACCCGTCGCCACCGCGAGCTACGAGCTCGGCGCGACCGTGGCCGGTCCGATCCGGCGCAGTGCGACGATCTACCACGACCCGGACGCGGATCCGGCGCGCAAGCGGGTCGTCCGCGAGCACGGCGACGGCTGGACGGTCGTGGTCGGCGCGCCGCTCGAGCGGATGGCCGAGGTGGCCGAGCAACTGGTGGGCGATGGCGCGCAGGTGGTCGAGATCTGCGGTGGTGCCGAGCTGACGGCGGCCGCGGCGGTGCGGGCGAGACTGGGTGACCGGGTGCCGGTGAGCCTGGTGAGCTGGCCGTTCGAGTCGCTGGAGGGAGCGGCCGCGTACAAGACCGCTTGACCCTGCACCGCGGTACGGGGTCGAGGGTGGCTGTTGAGCGGTCTCGAGAGAGGTGTCCGGTCGTGGCGGCGTTGAGCTGACGGCGCTTTTCTGCCGACAGCAGAACGCACGTTCGGGCAGGTCGGGGTGCTGTCACGATGACGGTATGGCGGACATCTTCGACTTCAAGGGCAAGCGCGAGCCGCAGCCGCTGTGGCGCGAGGCGCTCGGCCAGAAGCTGCGCGAGATCAGGGAACGCCAGGGTGCCCGCCTGGTCGACGTGGCCGAACGGGCGGGCATCTCGACGCAGTACCTGTCCGAGATCGAACGCGGGCGCAAGGAGCCGTCGAGCGAGATGATCGCCGCGGTGACCGGTGCGCTGGGCGTGGACCTGGCCGACCTGCTCGTCGGCATCGCGGGCCAGGTCCGGCACTTCCAGACCGCGCGGCCGGTCAACCGTCCCGGCGGTCCGGTGATGACGACGCGGCCGATCGGCCGCCCCAGCGGACCGGTGCTCATGGCCGCCTAACGCTGTTCGAGCACCTGGTCGGCCAGGCCGTACGCCACGGCACCCTCCGCGTCGAACACGCGGTCGCGGTCGGTGTCGTGGCGCAGCTGGGCCACGTCCCGGCCGGTGTGCCTGGACAGCACGGCCTCGAGCTGGCTCCGCACCCGCACGACCTCGTCCGCCGCGAGGATCAGGTCCGGGATCGTGCCGCGGCCCTGTGCCGCCGGCTGGTGCAGCACGACCCTGGCGTGCGGCAGCAGTGACCGCCTGCCTTCCGCGCCCGCCGCCAGCAGGACCGCGCCCGCGGCCACCGCCTGGCCCACGCACGTCGTGGCCACCGGGGCCTTGATGTAGCGCATGGTGTCGTAGAGCGCGAGCATCGCCGACGGGTCGCCGCCCTCGCAGTTGATGTAGAGGTTGATCTCCATGTCCGGGTTGTCGGACTCCAGGTGCAGCAGCTGGGCGATCAGCGCGTTGGCCACACCCGAGTCGATGCCGGTGCCCAGGTAGACGATCCGCGACGAGAGCAGGTGCGAGTAGACGTCCATGATCCGCTCGCCGCGGGCGTCGCGGGTGATGACGTTGGGGATGGTGTAGGTGCTCATGCGACGGCTCCCGAGTGCAGGCCGAGCTGGTGGGTGCGGACGGGGACGACCTGGCCGAGGTCGCTGACCACGTGGTCGATGAAGCCGTACTCGCGGGCCTGGTCGGTGGTGAACCAGCGGTCGTGCAGCGAGTCGGTGAAGATCCGGTCGAACGGCTGGCCGGTGTCCTCGGAGATCAGGCCCAGCACGGTGTCCCTGGTGTGCCGCAGGTCGCCGGCCTGCACCTCGACCTCGACCGCGGAGCCGCCGATGCCCGCGGAACCCTGGTGCATCAGGATCCTGGCGTGCGGCAACGCGAACCGCTTGCCCTTGGTGCCGGCGGAGAGCAGGAACTGGCCCGCGCTGCACGCCAGGCCCAGCGCCAGGGTCGCCACGTCGCACGGCACGAGCCGCATCACGTCGCGGATCGCGAGCATCGACGGGACGGAGCCGCCGGGCGAGTGGATCCACAGTGCGATGTCCTGCCGCGGGTCCTCACTCGCCAGCGACAGCATCTGGGTCGCGAGCACCGTGCCGTTGTCGTCGTCGAGCGCGCCGTCGAGGATCAGCACGCGCTGGGCGAAGAACCGGTCCCTCAGGCCGGGGCTGAACATCTTCTCGTTCGTCATGACACCGACGATGCCGGTGCCGCCGCCGTGCCCGCTTCCGTTGCTGCTGTGGGCAGATCAGCTCTCGGCAGGCAGGTGCCCAGGGGCGAAGAGGGTCGCCGCGGTCGATCTCAGCGTGGTTCACCTCCACGCGCACAGACATCACGACCGCCTCACCGTGACATGGTCAATTGCCCCTGCCAGATGGGCGGGCGGTGCCGCGCAATGAACGCGAGCGTGTCAGAAGACGCCACAGGCGGGGTCAGATCCGCATTTCCGCAGATCCGACCCCGCCCGGTGCCTGTGCCCCCGGTGCGACTCGAACGCACACTGGACGGATTTTGAGTCCGCTGCCTCTGCCGATTGGGCTACGGGGGCGTAGCGGGGTGAACTCTAGCGGATCAGGGCCGCCGGTTTCTTGCGGGACCCCCTAGGACTTCACCAAACGGCTGATGGCGGCGGAGGCCTCGGCGAGCTTCTCCTCGGCGACCGGGCCTCCTTCGGCGACGGCCTGGGCCACACAATGCTTCAAGTGCTCGTCGAGCAACCCCAAGGAGACGGCCTGCAGCGCCTTCGTGGCGGCGGCGATCTGGGTCAGGACGTCGATGCAGTATTCGTCGTTCTCGACCATGCGCTGCAGGCCGCGGATCTGTCCCTCGATGCGGCGCAGTCGCTTGAGGTATGCGTCCTTGTCCGCGGTGTACCCGTGCATCGCTCCTGACCTTCCCTACCCCTGGCGGGTATGTGCAGGATACCTCCACCGGTGGGGGTGCGTTATGTGCAACGCTGCTCCGTCAGCGGGAATGGGGAAGCGTCCGGCAAGCCCAGCAACGGCGCCGTGCTGAGACGACTAGCAGCACATTTTGGACCCATAACACCCGTGCGGTTTCCACCTCAAAATGCCCCGACCGGGCGGTTGGGTCACATTTTAGCGGCGAAAGGTTCGCCGTTTTTCCTCGTGTGGACTATGGTGTTGTCGGAGCACGTGGTTTGGTCGAGGATCCGCGTGTTGTGTGAGTACCCAACGGAGGAACAGTGGCACAGCAGACCGTCGTCCAACTCATCGACGACCTCGACGGCGGAGAAGCCGACGAGACCGTGACCTTCGCACTTGACGGTGTCGAGTACGCCATCGACCTGTCGAAGGGAAATGCGGAGCGGCTTCGCGAGTCGCTGGCGGACTTCGTCGCCAAGGCTCGTCGTGCGGGTGGCCGCAAGCAGCGCAAGGGCACCGGCAAGTCCACGGTGAAGGCCAGCGACAAGGCTGAGGCGCAGCGCATTCGGGACTGGGCCCGTGCGCAGGGACACCAGATCTCGGACCGCGGTCGCATTCCGCAGAACCTGGTCGTGCAGTTCCAGGAAGCGCACGCGTCCTGAGCTGCGGGAACACCCGAGGTTTCCACACGTCGGCCGGGCCGCCGGCCGACGTGTTAACCCGGAAAGAGCATTAGGCACGAACACAGTCCGGTCCGTTCACACCAGCCCCGGAACGGTGGGGATCAACGACCGGGAAAGTCCGCTCCGAACAGCCGCAACACCGCTGTCGCCTTGACCGCCGTCTCCTCGAATTCCGCGTCCGGCTCGGACAGCGAGATGACTGCTCCGCCGACGCCGAAACTGACCTGGTCGCCGTTGCGGACCAGCGTTCGGATGACGATGCTGAAGTCGGCGGCGCCGTTGAGCGAGAAGTAACCGAGCGCTCCCGAGTACACCCCGCGTGGACCAGCTTCCACGCCGTCGAGGATCTGCATGGTCCGGATCTTCGGGGCTCCGGTCATCGAACCGCCGGGAAACGCCGCTCGAACGCATCGGACAGCAGAACTGTCCGGTCGAAGTCGCGCCCGCACGGTGCTCACCAATTGGTGGACGGTCGAGTACGTCTCGACGTCGAACAACCGCGTCACCTCGACGGAACCGACTTCCGCGCAGGTGCCGAGATCGTTGCGGACGAGGTCCACGATCATCAGGTTCTCGGCGCGGTCCTTGACCGATCGGGCCAACGTTGTGCGCAACATCTCGTCTTCGGCGGCATCTCGCCCGCGGGGCCGGGTGCCCTTGATCGGCGATGACTCGACGACGCCGTTCCGGTCAACCCGGATAAATCGTTCGGGTGACGCGCTGAGCACGGACAGTTCACCGAAACGCAGCAACGCGCCGAACGGAACGGGATTTGCGGCGCGGAGGAGCCGATAAGTCTCCCACGGGTCGACCGCCGCCTGCCAGGACATCATGTTCGTCAGGCAGACCTCGTAGGTCTCGCCCGCGGTGATCGCTTCCTGGCATGCGCTGATCAGCTTCAGGTAGTGCGTGCGGCGGTGGCGCAGTTGCACGGACGACACAACGGGCGGCACAGCGGGCGGTAGCGGCCGCAGTGCGACCAGAACGACCGAAACTCGCTCGAACCAGTCGTCATCGGTCAACGAGAGCAAATAGACCGAGTTGTCCTGATGATCGATCACCACTGCCCGGTCGGCGAACACGAACGACGCGTCCGGTTGTTCCGCGCGATGGGCGAAGTCGCCGCCGCACTCCGATTTCAGCTCGTAACCGAGGTAGCCGACCCATCCCAGCGCGAAGTCGAACGGCACGTCGGGCTGCTCGACGCCCCACCGCGCGATGTCGTCGTCCAGCCAGGCGAAGAACGACGGGCAGTCCTGCGCCACGCCGTCGACGACCAGCTCCTGGCCGGGCACGGAGTACCGGGCCACGCGCGCCAGCGGCCCCGAGGCGTCCCCCAGGAACGAGAACCGGCCCCCTGAACCGCTGTCCAGCCAGAACGCCGTCTCAGACGCCCCGTGGAGGGCCGCGAACGCCTCTTCCGCGTCGACGGCCAGCTCAAGGCGCCGGACGTGCACAGGACGCTTCTGAGCCTCTTTACGAACCACCAGCGGTTCGGGCGTCGCGGCGGACCGCGTGGGCGTCAAGGCGGCGAAGTTCGCCAGCACCTCGCGCCCGTGGTCCGTGCAGATCGACTCGGGGTGGAACTGCACACCCCACGCGGGACGGTCGAGAGCGCGCACACCCATCAGCACGCCGTCATCGCTCCACGCGATGGCCTCCAGGGAGGGAGGCAGGTCCGTGACCGCCAACGAGTGGTAGCGGACCACGTCGAAAGGCGACGGCAGGCCCGCGAACACGTCGACGCCCGTGTGCGTCACCGGCGAAACGATGCCGTGGCGCGGCACCGGCGCAGGACCGACCGTCGCGCCGTGGGACAGGCACAGCCCCTGATGTCCGAGGCACACGCCCAGCAACGGGATCTCGGCGTGCTCGACCACCGCGCGGCAGACGCCGAAGTCCGCCGGGTTGCCGGGCCGGCCGGGGCCGGGCGAGATCACCACGTTGTCGAACGAGCGCAACGAGGCAAGCCGAAAACGCGGGTCGTCGTTGTGGACGACCACGGGTGCGACACCGTTCACCTCAGCGAGGTGCTGGAAGAGGTTGAACGTGAACGAGTCGTAGTTGTCGATGAGCAGAGTCCGCATTGCGGACGGCACTCTACCTGCCGAAACACCCGATCGGACGTACGAGAGGGAGCGGCCACGGATCGTGACCGCTCCCTGAACAACGTGTCAGCCCCCGATGAGGACGAACTTCGGGTCGACGGCCATCTTGCCGAGCTCCGACGCCAGGAACGGGTTGCCGTCCAGCGGCGGGTAGCCGCCGCCGTCGTAGCTCGCGCTCTGGGCGACGTTCACGACCCAGCCGTTCGGGTGCTTGAACGACATCCAGTCCATGACGCGGCCCTGCTCCTGGCTGGACGCGTCACCGACCTTCAACCCGTCGACGTCGCGCACCTTGCACGTCGCCTTGGACATGCCCCAGAACTGCCTGGCCAGCGCACACGGTTCGGAGGCGTCCTCCGGGTTGGGCGTGGACACCTCGATCGTCAGCTTGCCGACCTTGCCGTTCTTGCGGACCGGCACGTACGCCGTGTACTCCCAGAGCTCGGGCTGCTCGCCCTTGTCCGACGCGATCTGCGCCTGGGTCCACTGCATGTCGCCGTTCGAGTAGCCCTGGCTCTGGAACTTCAGCGCCGGGGTCTCATAGCCGTGGCTCTGGGCGGACGCCTTGATCGACTCCAGCAGCTGCACGCCGCGAGCGGCCTGCGGGCCCTGGCGAGCGGTGCGGTCGGTCTGCCCGGCCGGCCACCGGTCACCCCACTCGGTGAGCGGTTCACCCGGCTTGGAGCTGCTGCTCTGCCCGGCTCCGACCAGGTACTCGCCGGTGCCCTTCGGGTTCAGCGCGAACGCCGATCCCAGCCCGACACCCACCACGAGCACCGCGACCACAGCGCCGACCAGCGAAGACCGCCTTTTGGACCGGGCCTTGCGCGCGACGTCGAGCGCTCGGTTCGGGTCCATGGCCGGCGGGGGGCTGCTGGTCACCACCACGTCCTGGAACGCCCTCTTGAGGTCCTGTTCGTTCATCGAACCCTCTCCTGCTGTGAGAGCAGGCCGCGCAGCGTCTGCAGCCCCCGCGCGGCCTGGCTCTTTACCGTTCCTTCCGAACACTTGAGGACGACGGCCGTCTGCTGGACGGACATGTCCTCCCAGTACCGCAGGACGAGGCACGCACGCTGCTTCGGAGGCACCTTCGCCAGCGCCTCCAGCAACACCATCCGTTCCTCCGGGTAGAGCCCTGGCGGAGCAGCCGAGTCGGTGAGGTCGTCGCTCACCGACTCGAACCGGAACCACCCGCGCCGCCGCTCGGACAGGAACGTCCGCACCAGGACCTGCCTGGTGTAGGCGTCCAGCGCCTCGTGCCGCTCGACCCGCCGCCACGCCAGGTACAGCTTCGTGAAGGCGGTCTGCACGAGGTCTTCCGCGCGATGCCAGTCGCCGCACAGCAGGTATGCCGTGCCGCGCATGGCGTCGGAACGGGCCGCGAAGTACTCCTGGAACGCGGCGTCCCGGTCACTCATCAGGTCTCCCCCTGTCTGCGGTACCGGGTTACTCACGCCACCGGGAGCCTGGCGGGTTGCACGGAGTTCGCGAAACGCATACTGATGTCGTGATTTTCCTTTTGCTCCTCGGCGTCCCCACCGGGCTGGGGCATCTGTACCTGTGGCGCCGCCTGGTCGTGGACACGACACGACCGCGCACGCTCGGGCGTCGCATCGGCACGCTGGCCATCATCGGTGCGTTCCTGGTGCTGATGAGCGCCCTGGTCGTCACGCGCCGGGTGCCGCCGGAGTACGGGAAGTTCTTCGCCTGGCCGGGCTTCATCTGGCTCGCGGTGCTGTTCTACCTGGCCATCGCGCTGGGCGTAGCGGAGATCCCCCGCCGGATCCTGCTGCGCAAGGCCAGCGCCGCACCCGTGCCCGTCGGCGCGGGCGCGGAGGCGGCCGAACCGGTCGAGGTCGTGCCGGACCCCGGCCGCCGCCTGTTCATCGCGCGCTCGGTCGCGATCGGTTCCGGCATCGCGGCGGGCGGCGTGGTCGGCTACGGCATGACCGAGGCGCTGGGCGACCCGCACCTGCTGAACGTCCCGGTGACGCTGGACAAGCTCCAGCCCTCGCTGTCCGGTTTCCGGATCGCCGTGGTGAGCGACATCCACCTCGGCCCGCTGCTCGGGCGCTCGCACACCGAGCGGATCGTGCGGATGATCAACGAGCAGGAGGCCGACCTGGTCGCGATCGTCGGCGACCTGGTCGACGGCACCGTCGCCGAGCTGGGTGAGGCGGCGGCGCCGTTGCGGGACCTGGTGTCGCGGCACGGCAGCTTCTTCGTGACCGGCAACCACGAGTACTTCTCCGGCCACGAGCAGTGGATCGCGGAGCTCGACCGGCTGGGCGTGAACCCGTTGCGCAACGAGGGGTTGACGGTGGCCGGCGGGATCGAGCTCGTCGGCGTGAACGACGTCACCGGCAAGTCCTACGGCGACGGCCCCGACTTCGGCCGGGCGATGGACGGACGGGACCGCAGCAAGCCCGTCGTCCTGTTGTCACACCAGCCCGTGCAGGTCAGCGACGCCTCTTCACACGGCGTCGACCTCCAGTTGTCCGGTCATACACACGGTGGCCAGATGGTGCCGTTCAACTTGTTCGTGCCGCTGCAGCAACCCAGCACCGCGGGGTTGTCGAAGGTGGACAACACGTGGCTCTACACCAGTCGTGGCGCGGGTTTCTGGGGGCCGCCGGTGCGCGTGGGCGCGCCTCCGGACATCACGATGGTCGAGCTGAGGTCTGCCGGGTAAGTCACACTCACCGGTTCGGGATTGCGCACTTGCGGTGTCGAGGCCGTAGAGTGGACGGCCGTGCCCGCGTGCGGAACGCGAGGCGGATGAAGGGGGACCCCTGGGGAAATGACCGAGAGCTTCGCCGTTGACCGGCGCAACGAGGCAGAGGCTCGTATTCGGCGTTTCCTGGACCAGGAGAACCCGTCGACACCGTGTCTGGTGATCGACCTCGAGACGATTCGCGCGCGCTACCAGGCGATCCAGGCCGCGATGCCGTCCGTCGACATCTTCTACGCCGTCAAGTCGAACCCCGAGGCGGACGTCGTCGCGACCCTGGTCTCGCAGGGTGCGCGGTTCGACGTCGCCTCCCCCGCGGAGATCGACCTGTGCCTGGCACGCGGCGCCGAGCCGTCGTCGATCTCCTACAGCAACCCCATCAAGAAGGCCGCGGACATCGCGTACGCGTACTCGCGCGGCGTGCGACTGTTCGTGTCGGACAGCGAACAGGACGTGCGGTTCGTCGCCGAGCACGCACCCGGTTCGTCCGTGCTGATGCGCATTCTCGTCCACGGCAAGGGCTCCACGTACCCGTTCGGCAACAAGTTCGGTTGCGATCCGGAGATGGCGACGGATCTCTTGCGGCTGGCGCACCAGTCGGGGCTCGTTCCTTTGGGCGTTGCTTTCCACGCGGGCTCGCAACAGCTCTCCGTGGCCGGCTGGGACGCCGGGATCGCCGACGCCGCTCTGATCGCGTCAAAACTGCGTGCGGAAGGCATCGAGACCACCACGGTGAACTTGGGTGGCGGCCTCCCCGCGGTGTATCAAGAAGACACGCCCACGCTGGAGGCTTTCGCCTCTGCCATCGAGGCTTCGGTCGCACGACACTTCGGTGCCGTGCGACCACGGGTGATGATCGAGCCGGGCCGCGCGATCTCCGCGGAGGCCGGGATGATCCGCTCGTCCGTCGTGCTGGTGTCGCGCAAGTCCTATTCGGACGAACGCAGGTGGGTGTACCTCGACATCGGCCGCTACCAGGGTCTCGCCGAGACCGAGGGCGAGGCGATCGCCTACCGGCTGCGCACCTCGCGCGACGGTTCTCCGACGGGTCCGATCGTGCTGGCGGGCCCGACGTGCGACGCGGACGACGTGATCTACCAGCACACCCGCTACGACCTGCCGCTCGACCTGAGGGCGGGCGACCACGTGGACGTCCTCCACGCCGGCGCCTACACCTCCTCCTATTCGTCCGTGTGCTTCAACGGCTTCCCGCCGCTGGCCACGTACTGCATCTGAGTCGTCGCAATTCACATAGTTTGGAGTGATTGATGTCCGAAGCGCCCTGTCAGACCGAGGAGACCGTCGGTTTGTTCGCGGGACAGCACGTACTTGCAGAGCTTTCGGGTGTGAGTGCCGATCTGCTCGATGACGAGCAGTTCCTGAAGCACGCCCTCGGTGAGGTTCTCACGCAGGCCGACGCAACCGTCCTGGAGGTGATCTCCAAGAAGTTCGATCCCCAAGGAGTCACCGTGCTCGCCCTGCTGTCGGAGTCGCACGCGTCGATCCACACCTATCCCGAAGTGGGCTCGGTGTTCGTCGACGTGTTCACCTGCGGTACACGCGCAAAACCCGCACTCGCCGTCCAGCTACTCGCTGACGCCCTGGGCGCCGCTCACGTGAGCACGGATCTCGTCACTCGTGGCATCAAGGAGCACGCCGCGTGAACACGATCAACGAACCGCTCGCCGACGGCATGACCCGCCACTGGCGCGTGGACGAGGTGGTGGTCGACACCAAGACCGACTTCCAGCACCTCGTGATCGCCCGGACGGCCCAGGGGTTGTCGCTCTTCTGCGACAACGACCGCCAGTCGACGGAGCTCAGCCAGCTGACCTACCACGAGGCCCTGATGGTGCCGGCGCTGCTGCTGGCCGACACCGTCGAGCGCGTGCTGGTCATCGGCTCCTCCGAGGGCGTCGTGTGCCAGATGGCCGTGCAGCACGGAGCGTCGGTCGTCGACCACATCGACATCGACGAGCAGGCGGTGAAGCTGTGCGCGGAGCACCTCCCGTACGGCTACACGCCGTCCGAGCTGGCTGCCGCGGAGAAGGGTGAAGGCCCGGTCCGCGTGCAGTACATCGACGGGTTCGAGTACATCCGCACGACGTCGGAGAAGTACGACATCGTGCTGGTGGACCTGCCCGACGAGCGCGAGGAGGAGGCGCAGCACAACCGCCTGTACGGCGCGGACTTCCTGCGCATGTGCAAGGCCCTGCTGCGCCCCGGCGGCGTCGTCGTCAACCAGTCCGGCTGCCAGACGATGTGGCGCAACACCACGCTGATCCGCTCGTGGCAGCGGTTCAACGAGGTGTTCGACACGGTCGCCTACTACGGCTCGGACGAGCACGAGTGGGCGTACCTGTTCGGCCGCGCGGACGTGGTCGAGGACCCGACGGCGTTGATGGTGGAGCGGTTGGCCACGGCCGGGTACCGGCCGGAGTCGATCGACGACCTGGCGTTGCTGGGCAACAGCATTCCGCCGTACCGGGTGCGGCAGTCGCTGGCCTGAGGTTCGTGGTGAGAGGGGCGCTTCCCGTTCGTCGGGAGGCGCCCCTTTCGCTGTGCGGGGCGCGGTCGGGCGGTGGGGCGGCTGGCCCGGTGAGCGGCGGGCAGCCGCACGCGGCCGAGGAGGGCGCGCGGATGTCGGCGGCCGAAGCAGCGAGCGGCTGCGGGCGGGGTGCGCGGGTGGCGATCGCCGCCTGAGCGGTCTCACGCGATGGGACCGGCCGGCCCGCGAGAACGTGCGAGCCGGCCGGTACCGGCGTCAGCTCAGCGACTGCTTCAGGAAGTCCACCTGGAGCAGCAACAGGTTCTCGGCCACCTGCTCCTGCGGCGTCATGTGCGTGACGCCCGAGAGCGGCAGGACGGTGTGCGGCCTGCCCGCCGCCAGCAGCGCGCTGGACAGGCGGAGGGTGTGGGCCGCCACCACGTTGTCGTCGGCCAGGCCGTGGATGATCATCAGCGGGCGGGAGAGCTTGTCCGCGTCGGCGATGAGGGAGTTCGAGTCGTAGACCTCGGGCTTGTCGTCGGGGTGGCCGAGGTAGCGCTCGGTGTAGTGGGTGTCGTAGAGGCGCCAGTCGGTGACCGGGGCGCCGGCGATGCCCGCGTGGAAGACGTCCGGGCGGCGCAGGACGGCCAGAGCGGCGAGGTAGCCGCCGTAGGACCAGCCGCGGATGGCCACGCGGGTGAGGTCGAGGTCGGGTTCCAGGGCTGCGGCGGCCTGCAGGGCGTCGACCTGGTCTTCGAGGGTGGCGCCGGCGAAGTCGAACGCGATCGAGCGCTCCCAGGCGAGGCCTCGGCCGGGGGTGCCGCGGCCGTCGGCGACGAGGACCGCGAAGCCCTGGTCGGCGAGCCACTGGGAGGCGAGGAAGGCGTTCTGGGCGGAGAGGACGCGCTGGGCGTGCGGGCCGCCGTAGGGGTCCATCAGCACCGGGAGCTTGGTGCCGGGGACGTGGCCGGTGGGCAGGAGCAGGGCGGCGCGCAGGTTGCGTTCGCCGAGGGTCAGCAGGCGCGGGGACGCCTTGATGACCGGAGTCTCGGCCCACGACTCGATCTCGTGCGAGCCGACCGTGGCCTTCGAGCCGTACCAGTCCAAAGAGGACGAGACGTGCACAACCGTGTCACCACCCCGGATCGCGGAGTGCACACCGTCGCCAGTGGACAGTTGCTCGACGGAGCTGCCGACCGAGTAGACGTGCACCTGGGCCGGGTCGTCGGCGGAGGCGGCGACCAGGATCGAGTCGTCGGCGATGTCGAGGATCCGGCGGACCTGCAGGCCCTCGGTCAGGACGTCGTCGCCGACCTGCAGCGCGTACTCGTCGCCGGAGTGCACGATCCGGACCAGGCGGCCGTCGGAGGTCCACGCCGGGGCGCCGTCGGTGACCTCCACCCACACCGGGTCGGTCTCGACGGCGAGCTCGGACACCGCGCCGGTCTCCGGGGCCAGGGTGTGGATCGTGCGGGTGCGCTGGTCGCGGGTCTGGGTGGTGATCAGCGGCGCGCCGCCGGACGACCAGTGCACGTCGTTGAGGTAGTCGAACTCCAGCAGCACCGGGACGAACGTGCCGTCCAGCGACACCACGTGCAGCGACACGGTGGCGTTGTCCGTGCCCGCGGCCGGGTAGGCGATCTCGGTGGCCGGCGTGGCGGGGTTCGCGGGGTCGGCGATGTACCAGCGGCGCACCGGGGCGTTGTCGACGCGCGCGGCGATGAGGCGGGTGCCGTTCGGCTCCCACCAGTAGCCGCGGTAGCGCGACATCTCCTCGGCGGCGATGAACTCGGCCAGGCCGAACGTCACGTCCTCGCCGTCGGGCTGGGCCACGGCGAAGTCCTCGCCGGAGCCGAGCTCGACCACGCGCAGGGTCCCGCGCGTCACGTACGCGACGCGCTGCCCCGTCGGGTCGACGCGCGGGTCGACGACGCCGCCGCCGGTCGGCAGCTCGCGCACCTCGCCGGTCGCCAGGTCGGCCACGAACAGGCGGCCGGACAGGGCGAACGAGGCGATGTTCGCGTCCTTGGACAGGGCGTAGCCGACGATGCCCGCGCCGGACTCACGCGTGCGCTCGCGGCGGGCCTTCTCCTCCGCCGGCAGGTCCTCCGGATCGGTCAGCAGCTGGGCCGGGTCGGCCAGCAGCCGTTCGGCGCCGGTGGCCGTGTTCAGCTCCCACAACCCGTTCGCACGGCTCGTGGCCGTCGCCGGGCGCAGGAAGAACACGCGGGACCCGTCCGGCGACACCGCGAAGGTGCGGGGTGCGCCGACGGTGAACCGCTGGGAACGCGCCTGTTGGCGCGGGAAGGAGATGTCGTTGCCCACCCGCCCACACTATCCCGCGCGTGAACGCGGGGGCATGGGAACGAAACCGCTGGTCCGCCGCCACCCACGAGTGCGATCCCGATCGCCGGGACCGCGTCGAACGGCTCGCCGGGCGCCACGACCACCCGAGCCGCCGGAGCGCGTGCCGCGACCGGATCACGAGCACGGTCCCGTCCCACGCCCGAATTTCGATCGGGAGCGCCGAACCCGGCACCCGTTCGGCCACACCTGCGAGCTGACCAGCGACGACCACCCCGCGCCTGCTGCGAACCCGGCGCCGCCGGACGTTCGGGACGGCAACAGGTTCGGTTCGTTTCTGAACCGAGACGCAACCGCGCCCGTATGGCCCGGTAGAGCGAACGACGGACAAGGAGGACATGAGTGTGATCCGACGTAACCGCATTGCCATCGGGCTCGCCGCGGGACTGGCAGTTGTGCTGGGTCTTGGTGTCTGGAGCGCCACGGGTGGTGGCACGAGCTCGAAGCCGGTGGCACAGACCGAAACCGACCTGGGCGTCCTCGGTGACTACGGCGACGTGGGTCAGCCCCCGGTACTCCAGGAGCCCGCTCAGGCGCCCGAGACCCCTGTTCAGCAGCAGGCGCCGGAGACCCCGGCCGCGCAGCAGCCCCCCGCGGCGCAGCCTCCGGCGGCAGCTCCGGTCAGCTCGCTGAAGCTGGTCGGCAAGCCGGTCGACAAGATGGGCCTGGTCGTCCAGGACGGCGACGGCCGCACGATGTACCGCTTCGACAAGGACACCCCGAAGCCGGAAGGCAAGTCCAACTGCAACAACCAGTGCGCGGTCACCTGGCCGCCGCTGCTGTCGGACTCGCTGCCGCAGGTCGAGGGCATCGACCCGAAGCTCGTCTCGCTGATCACGCGTGCTGACGGCAAGAAGCAGGTCGCGATCGACGGCTGGGCGCTCTACGCCTACTCGCAGGACCCGAAGCCGGGTGCCTGGAAGGGTCAGGGCGTGGGCGGTACCTGGTTCGTGATCCAGCCCGACGGCAAGCGCAACGTCGAGTGCCTTCCCCCCGGTGTGACGGCCCCCGCGGCGTGAGGAACTCTCCCCTGCATCGACCATCCCGTTAGGACGGTCCAACTGACACACACAACACCCTGACACGGTGAGACCCCGGCCCTGGGGAAGGGGCCGGGGTTCCCGTCGTTCCGCTCCCGACTGGAACAGGAGCCCGCCTGGGCGTCAGCCAGGCGGGCTCCTGCGCGTTCCGGGTGGCTTCTCGGCGTCAGAGCGTGGAGTACAGCGGGTGCTTGGCCGCCAGCACCTCGACGCGCGCGCGGAGCTCGTCGATCGCGGCACCCGGCTTGAGGGCCTCGGCGATCACGTCGGCGACCTCGGTGAAGTCCACCTCGCCGAACCCGCGGGTGGCGAGTGCCGGGGTGCCGATGCGCAGGCCGGAGGTGACCATCGGCGGGCGCGGGTCGTTCGGGACGGCGTTGCGGTTGACGGTGATGCCGATCTGGTGCAGGACGTCCTCGGCCTGCTTGCCGTCCAGCTCGGAGTTCACCAGGTCGACCAGGACCAGGTGCACGTCCGTGCCGCCGGTGAGGACCTTCACGCCCGCCTCGGCGACGTCCGCCTGCGAGAGGCGGTCGGCGAGGATGCGGGCACCTTCCAGGGTGCGGCGCTGGCGGTCGGCGAACTCCGGGGAGGCGGCGTGCTTGAAGGCGACGGCCTTGGCGGCGATCACGTGCTCCAGCGGGCCGCCCTGCTGGCCGGGGAAGACCGCCGAGTTGATCTTCTTGGCGATGTCCGCCTCGTTCGAGAGGATCACGCCGCCGCGGGGGCCGCCGAGGGTCTTGTGCGTCGTGGTGGTGGTCACGTGGGCGTGCGGGACCGGCGACGGGTGCAGGCCCGCGGCGACGAGGCCGGCGAAGTGCGCCATGTCGACCATCAGGTAGGCCTCGACCGAGTCCGCGATGCGGCGGAACTCGGCGAAGTCCAGCTGGCGCGGGTAGGCGGACCAGCCGGCGACGATCAGCTTGGGGCGGTGCTCGGTGGCGAGGCGCTCGACCTCGGCCATGTCGACGCGGCCGTCACCGTCGGAGACGTGGTACGGCACGACGTTGTAGAGCTTGCCGGAGAAGTTGATGCGCATGCCGTGGGTCAGGTGACCGCCGTGCGCGAGGTCCAGGCCGAGGATCGTGTCGCCGGGCTGCAGCAGCGCGAACATCGCGGCGGCGTTGGCCTGGGCGCCGGAGTGCGGCTGGACGTTGGCGAAACCGGCGCCGAAGAGCGACTTGATGCGCTCGATGGCGAGCTTCTCCACGACGTCGACGTGCTCGCAGCCGCCGTAGTAGCGGCGGCCGGGGTAACCCTCGGCGTACTTGTTGGTGAGCACCGAGCCCTGGGCCTGCAGCACCGAGACGGGCGTGAAGTTCTCCGAGGCGATCATCTCGAGGGTGCCCTGCTGGCGCGCGAGCTCCGCGGCAACGGCCTGCGCGACCTCGGGGTCGTACTCCGCGAGCGAGGCGTTGAAGTGGTCGGACATCTGGAAGAACTCCCTACTTGGCGCGCTTGTAGAACGGAAGTGCGACGACCTCGACCGGCTGCTTCTTGCCGCGGACGTCCACCAGCAGTGGGGTGCCCGGCTCGGCACTGGCCCGGTTCACGTAGGCCATCGCCACCGAGTAACCGAGGGTCGGGGACAGCGCGCCCGACGTCACCTCGCCGACGACCTCGTCGCCGTTCAGCACCGCGTAGCCGTGGCGGGGCGCGCGGCGCTCGGCGGTCTTCAGCCCGACGAGCACGGAGTCCACACCGGACTCGGACACCTTGGTCAGCGCGTCGCGGCCGACGAAGTCGCCCGGCTTGTCGAGCTTCACGACCCGGCCGAGACCGGCGTGGTACGGCGTCAGGGAGGTGGTCAGCTCGTTGCCGTACAACGGCATCCCGGCTTCGAGGCGCAACGTGTCGCGGCAGCCGAGGCCACATGGCTTGAGCTCGTGCGGCTGACCGGCCTCCAGCAACGCGTTCCACACGGCCGGCGCGTCGGCGGGCGCGACGAAGAGCTCGAAGCCCTCCTCGCCGGTGTACCCGGTGCGCGCGAGCAGCGCGTCCACCCCGGCCACCTGCGACGGGTAGGAGGCGTAGTACTTCACCGTCGCCAGGTCGGTGTCCGTCAGCCCGGCCAGGATCTCCACCGACTTCGGGCCCTGGATCGCGATCAACGCGTAGTCCGTGGACCTGTCCGTGACGACCGTGTCGAACCCGGCGGCCCGCTCGACGAGCGCCTCGGCCACCACGGCGGCGTTGGAGGCGTTCGCGACGACCATGAACTCCTCGTCGCCCAGCCGGTAGACGATCAGGTCGTCGACCACGCCGCCGTCGGCCTGGGTGATCATCGTGTAGCGGGCCTTGCCCACCGCGAGCGCGGAGATGTGGCCGACCAGCGCGTGGTCCAGCGCGACGCCGGCCTGCGGACCGGTCAGCACGATCTCACCCATGTGTGTGAGGTCGAACAGGCCCGCGGTGGTGCGCACGGCGTGGTGCTCGGCGAGCTCGCTGGAGTAGCGCAGCGGCATCTTCCAGCCCGCGAAGTCGGTGAACATCGCGCCGAGCGACTCGTGCTCAGCGTTCAGTGGCGTGAGGCGGGACATCAGAACGCTCCTCCAGGGTGCGCCGAAGAGCCGGACCAGGCCGGCTGAGGCAACAGAAGAATGACACGGTCCATCGGAGACTCCTCACCAGAGCGAGCCTCCCCCTCTGTCATGAGCCTGAGAGCTTCGCCGCGCGGAAACGCGACTTGCACCGTGGGCGAGGCTGCTGATGAGCCTGCTTTCCAGAGTTGCCTTCGTCGTGCGGTACTTGTACCTGAGAGATTCCGGGGAGGAGTTGCTCCTTCGGCGCCCACACCGAAGTGGGCTCTCCCGCGCGACATCGACGGCCGTGTTCAGTTGGTTGTCCCAGACGCTAGCAGGCCGAACGTCACAGCGGCACGCCCTGCGCAGTCTTCTCCACCACCTTGCGCTCGGCCCAGAACGACAGGAACGGGATCGTCCCCGCGATCAGCACGAGCGCGGTGCCCTTGATGGACCAGCGCAGCTTCAGCGCCAGGTCGACGGAGAGCACCAGGTAGATGGCGTACAGGAACCCGTGGACCGGGCCGACGACCTTCATCGCCTGGTCCATGCCGGCGGCGTACTTCAGCACCATCGCCACGACCAGGAGCAGCAGGAAGACACCGACCACGTAAGCCATGACCCTGAACCGGGTCAACGCACCCTTCATCTGCCCGCCTCCGCGCTCAACGACCGTCCCGCGCGTTGAGTTCCGCGAGCATGCGGTTGTAGGCCGCGAGCTCCGCGTCTTCCGGGTCGTCGAAGTGCTCGACCGGCGCGGGTTTGACGGCGTCAACGGTAGTCACCGGCTCGGCGGCGGCTGCAACCGGCTCCGGTGCGGGGAGAGCCTCGTCACGGCGCTGCTGCGCCAGCCGGCGGAAGCGCCACACCATGAAGAGGGGGAAGAGGCCGAAGAGCGGCCACTGGAGCACGTACCCGAGGTTCTGGAACGTGCCGCTGGCGGACTCGAAGCGCTGCCACTGCCACCACGCGAGCCCGCAACAGACGATCAGCGCCGCCAGACAGGCGAGCGCGATCAGCACACGCTGGGGAGTAAGGAGGCCGCGCACGACCTCCACACTACTTGGGTTGGGCCTCCGTTCAGGAGGCCACCCGTTCAGGGGTCCACTCGGGTAGGGCCTCCTCGTCAGGAGGCCGGAACCGGTTGGGGGACCGGGGGCTCGCCCCCGGCTGGGGTGTGGGGGCTCGGCCCCCACAAGGCACCGTAGAACGAACTCCCGCGAGCGCGTTCTGCGAGCACACCTCTCCCGTTGATTCGTTCTACGCCACGCCGTCCCGGCGCTGCCTCTGCAGACGTGCGACGCACCAGGCCGCGGCGGAACCGCGGCGAAGGTGCTGGAGAACCGTCATCGGTCCCAGGCGCCTCCCGAGATCGGCAGGAGACAGACCCGCCGCGCGGTAGTCGAGCGCGCGCTGGTCCAACGGGCTGATGCCCGCGTCCCACCACTGCTCGGCCTCGGCGACGTCGCCCACCAGCTGCCAGTAGCTCGCCGCGGCGGCGAGCAGTGCCTCGGGTGCCTCCGGCGCCCGCTTGCGCATCGCGGCCACGTAGGCCGGATCCGCCGAGTCGACCTTGACCAAGCCACGCGGCCCACTCCTGCCTCCCCGCTGCACGGGGATGCCGGGCGCCGAGGGGGGAGCCTCCGCGAGCCACGCGTTCTTGATCCGGTTCACCTCCTGCATCTCTGCGTCATCAGACCGTTCAGCCGCCCACTGCTGCAACAGCTCGTGGACCCCGGAGTCCTCGACCATCCATGCCTCCTCGTCGGTCGGGGATCGGCCATTGCAGCGGAAGGTATTCGGTAGGTCTGACAATCGCCAGACCCTGAATCCCCAGAACACCCGTTACCAGTGCGTGATTGGCCTCATTCCACCCATCCGGCTCAACGCGAACGGCCGAGGATCACCCACCGTCACTAGGCGACGGGGGCCGCCGTGCCGAAGAGGCTCCTGATGAAGGTGATGATCGACTCCGCTCCCTGCCGCAGCCAGCCGAGGACCGTCTGCACGGCGCTCGCCGACTCCTCCGGCTGGGTGATCAGGAGGAACAGCACCAGCGCGACGCCCGCCAGCACTAGCACCTTCTTGAGGTTCACAGGTCCCTCTCCGTCCATGTCGCTCACAGGTGGGGCGGCTGACCGCCCGTGTCACCCGACATGGTCCCCCATTCACCCGTGCGATGAACAAGCACCACGCCAAACACGTCGAGGGATCAGCCGCCCCCGCACGCCTGCACCGGGGCGGACGTCACCCGAATGGAGGCTAAAGAGGTCCCTGTCCAGCGCCGATGTCCTGGGCACGAGGTGAACACGAGATCCCTCGAATCCCACAGCCTGGACCCGAGACTGTTGCACCGGGCCTCACCCGGATGCCGACCACGCCGCATCACGCTCCGTCACAGCGCGATGCCTTAATTAATGTGCACCCGAACGTTCACGCAATTACTCCTGCCCGGTGCAGTTCCACAATTCGGGCTTCCGCCACACCCATGTCGGCAAGCACTTCCCGGGTGTTCATTCCGATCGCCACGGGAGGCGTCGGAACTCCCGCCGGGGTGCGGCCGAACCGGGGGGCCGGCGCCGGGTGCGCCGCACCGGAGACGTCCACGAACGTGGCCCGCTCCTCGTTGTACGGGTGCCGTGCCGCCTCGGCGGGGCTGAGCACCGGCGCCAGGCACGCGTCCGTGTCCCGCGCGAGGTCCGCCCACTCGTCCCGCGTGCGCGTCTTCACCGCCGCCGCGATGTGTTCCCGCAGCTCAGGCCACTTGGCCGGGTCGTTGCGCGACGGTGCGTCCGCCAGGCCCAGCACGCGCACCAGGTCGGCGTAGAACTTCTCCTCCAGCGCGCCGATGGCCACGTACTTCCCGTCGGCGGCCTCGTAGACGTCGTAGAACGGCACCCCGCCGTCGAGCATGTTCTCGCCGCGCCCGCCGGTCCACATGCCCGCGTTCCTCATCCCGTGCAGGAACGTCGTCAGCAACGCGGCCCCGTCGACCATGGCCGCGTCCACGACCTGGCCACGCCCGGAGCGTTCCCTTTCATACAGCGCGGCGAGCACACCGAGGGCCAGCAGCAGCCCTCCCCCGCCGAAGTCGCCGAGCAGGTTGACCGGGAACGACGGCGGCCCGCCGGCGCGGCCGAGCGGCTCCAGCGCACCCGCGACGGCGATGTAGTTGATGTCGTGCCCGGCGCGGTCGGCGAGCGGCCCGTCCTGGCCCCACCCGGTCATGCGCCCGTAGATGAGGCGCGGGTTGCGGGCGAGGCACTGCGCCGGTCCGATGCCGAGCCGTTCGGTGACGCCCGGCCGGAAGCCCTCGACCAGCACGTCCGAGCGTTCGACGAGCTGCAGCACCAGCTCGGCGCCCTCCGGCGTGCGGGTGTCGATCGCGACCGAGCGCCGGTTGCGGCCGAGGAAGTCGCCGGGCACGGCCGGGTGGCTGCCCGGCTTGTGCACCTGGACCACGTCCGCGCCCAGGTCGGCGAGCACCATGCAGCCGAACGGCGCCGGCGCGAGACCCGCGAGCTCGACGACCTTCAGCCCCGCCAGCGGGCCGGTCCCGGAAGGAGGAGTGGTCCCAGGAGGAGTGGTCCCGGAGGGAGTGCTCACAGGGACCTCGCGATGATTTCCTTCATGATCTCGTTCGTCCCGCCGTAGATCCGCTGCACGCGGGCGTCGGTCCAGGCGCGTGCGATCGGGTACTCGTTCATGTAGCCGTAGCCGCCGAAGAGCTGCACGCACTCGTCGACGACCTTGCCCAGCCGGTCGCTGGCCCACCACTTGGCCATCGCCGCGGTCGGCACGTCGAGCTCGGCCTTGAGGTGCTTCTCGATGCACTCGTCGATGAACGCCCTGGTCACGGCTGCCTCGGTGGCGCACTCGGCGAGCTTGAAGCGGGTGTTCTGGAACTTGATCAGCTCCTTGCCGAACGCCGTGCGCTCCCGCACGTACTTCAACGTCACGTCGACCGCGGCCTCGATGCCCGCGATGCAGCAGACGCCGATGATCAACCGTTCCTGCGGCAGCTGCTGCATGAGCTGGATGAAGCCCATGCCCTCCTGGCCGCCCAGCAGGTTCTCCGCGGGCACCCGGACGTCGTCGAAGAACAGCTCGGCGGTGTCCTGGCCCTTCATGCCGACCTTGTCGAGCGTGCGGCCGCGCCGGATGTCGTGCTCGACCACGAGCAGCGAGATGCCCTGAGCACCCTGGGCCGGGTCGGTCTTCGCGACGACGATGACCAGGTCGGCCTGCACGCCGTTGGTGATGAACGTCTTGGAGCCGTTGATGACGTACTCGTCGCCGTCGCGGATCGCCTTGGTGCGGATCGCCTGCAGGTCCGAGCCCGCGCCCGGTTCCGACATCGCGATCGCGCCGACGTACTCGCCGGACGCGAGCTTGGGCAGCCAGCGCAGCTTCTGCTCTTCGGTGCCGTAGGAGTTCAGGTAGTGCGCCACGATCCCGCTGTGCACGCTGTTGCCCCACGAGCTGTCGCCGGCGCGTGCCTGTTCTTCGAGCAGCACGGCCTCGTGCGCGAACGTGCCGCCACCGCCGCCGTACTCCTCGGGGATGCTCAGGCACAGCAACCCGAGCTCACCCGCCTTGGTCCAGAGCTCGCGGTCGACCTGCTTCTGCTCGGCGAAGCGTTCCTGGTTCGGCACGACCTCCTTCTCCATGAACGTGCGCGCGAGCTGGCGCAACTGGTCCAGGTCGCTGTCCATCCACCGCGATCGGCGCTCTCCCATGCGGTCAACGAAACCACCGGCGGGTGGTCCACGCCATGACCGCCGCGCCTGCCCGTCACCCGAAAAACTGAGCGAAAAAACCACCCCGGTCCGACAGACTGCTCGGTATGCGGATCCACGAGGTGCGGCCGGAGGACTGGCGGTGGTGGCGCGACGCCCGGCTGGAGGCGCTCGCCACCGACCCCGGCGGGTTCGGGTCGACGCTGGCCCGTGAGCAGGCCTACACCGAGGACGACTGGCGGGAGTCGGTCGAGCGGGGGCTCAAGCTCGTGGCGCTCGACCCCGGTCCGGTCGGGCTGGTCGGCGCGATGACCAAGCCCACCGGCCTGGAGCTGTTCTCGATGTGGGTGCGCAGCTCCCACCGGGGTCGCGGCGTCGGGGAAGCGCTGGTCGGAGCCGTGCTGGCGTGGGCGGCGCAGGACGGCTGGAAGGTCGTGCGGCTGCACATCTACGACGACAACCTGCCCGCGCGGCGGCTCTACGAACGACTCGGGTTCGTCGACACCGATGAACCCGAGTACATGGAGCACCTGTTGAGCTAATCGGTCACCCTCCACGGTCATGGCCAGGTCAGCGCAGCCGTCCTAGCGTGGGTGCCATGAGCGAAGCCTTGATCTTCGACGCGGTGCGCACGCCCCGTGGCAAGGGCAAGCGCGGGTCGCTGCACAGCGTGCGGCCCGTCGAGCTGGCCGCCGGTGTGCTGCGCGCGCTGTCCGAGCGCAACTCCCTCGACACCTCCTCGGTGGACGACGTCGTGTTGGGCGTGGTGTCCCCGATCGGCGAGCAGGGCGGCGACATCGCCCGTGCCGCGGTGCTGGCCGCCGGCTGGGACCAGCGGCCGGCCGGTGTGCAGCTCAACCGGTTCTGCGCCTCCGGCCTGGAGTCGGTGAACCTGGCGGCCGCGAAGGTCGCCTCCGGGTTCGAGGACCTGGTGGTGGCCGGTGGCGTCGAGTCGATGTCGCGGGTGCCGATGGGGTCCGACGGTGGTGCGTGGGCGATCGACCCGGCCACCAACTTCGACCTGTCCTTCGTGCCGCAGGGCGTGTCGGCCGACCTGATCGCGACGCTGGAGGGCTTCTCGCGCACGGACGTCGACGCGTGGGCCGCCCGGTCGCACGCGAAGGCGTTCGAGGCGCAGAAGAACGGCTTCTTCGAACGGTCCGTGGTGCCGGTCGTCGACCAGAACGGCACGGTGGTGCTCAAGGAGGACGAGACGATCCGCCCCGAGTCCACCGTGGAGTCGCTGGGCGGGCTCAAGCCCAGCTTCCAGTTCCACGGCGACCTCGGCTACGACACCGTCGCGATCGACCGCTACCCCACCGTCGAGCGCATCCGGCACGTGCACACGCCGGGCAACTCCTCGCAGATCGTCGACGGCGCGGCGGCCATGCTGATCGGCTCCGCCGCCGCCGGGCAGTCGCTGGGCCTCACGCCGCGGGCGCGGATCGTGTCCGTCGCCGTGGTGGGCACCGAGCCGACGATCATGCTGACCGGACCGGCGCCGTCCGCGCGCAAGGCGCTCGACCGGGCCGGGCTCTCGGTGGAGGACATCGACCTGTTCGAGGTCAACGAGGCGTTCTCGTCGGTGGTGCTGAAGTTCCTGCGGGACATGGACATCCCCGAGGACAAGGTCAACGTCAACGGCGGCGCGATCGCGCTGGGCCACCCGCTGGGCGCGACCGGCTGCATGATCCTGGGCACGCTGCTGGACGAGCTGGAGCGGCGGGACCTGCGCCGCGGCCTGGCCACGTTGTGCGTGGGCGGCGGCATGGGCATCGCGACGATCATCGAGAGGGTCTGACCTGTGTCCACTTCCGCTGGCACGTTCCACTACGACAAGGACGCCGACGGCATCGTCACCCTGACGATGGACATGTCCGGCTCCGCCAACGTGATGAACGACGAGTACCGCGAGCTGATGGGCGACGCCGTCACAAAGCTCGAAGCTGACGAGATCACCGGCGTCGTCATCACGTCCGCAAAGAAGACGTTCTTCGCCGGCGGCGACCTCAACGTGCTGATCGCGATCACGCCGGAGAACGCCTCCCAGGCGCTGGAGGGCGTCGAGGAGCTCAAGTCGCAGCTGCGCCGGCTGGAGAAGCTCGGCAAGCCCGTCGTGGCCGCCATCAACGGCACCGCGCTCGGCGGCGGGTTCGAGATCGCGCTGGCCGCGCACCGCCGGATCCTGCTGGACGATAACAGCATCCGCGTCGGCCTGCCGGAGGCGACGCTGGGCCTGCTGCCCGGCGGCGGTGGCGTGACGCGCATGGTGCGGCTGCTGGGCGTGCAGAAGGCGTTGCCGTTGCTCATGGAGGGCAAGCAGCTGCGGCCGGAACGCGCGCTGCAGGCCGGGATCGTGCACCAGCTGGTCCCCACGCGCGAGGAGCTGATCTCCGAGGCCCGTGCGTGGATCAAGGCGAATCCCGCGCCCGTGCAGCCGTGGGACGTGCAGGGCGCCGGTGTGCCGGACCTGAAGTTCGGCGACCCCACCAGCTACGGCCTGCTGGGTGCCGCACCGGCCGTGCTGCGCAAGAAGTCGCACGGCGGGTACCCGGCGCCGGAGAAGATCATGGCCACCGCGGTCGAGGGCGCGTACGTCGACTTCGACACCGCGCTGAAGATCGAGGGCCGCTACTTCGTGGAGCTGGCGTCCGGCCAGGTCTCGAAGAACATGATCACGGCGTTCTGGTTCAACCTCAACGAGGTCAACGGCCGGGCGTCGGCGGCGGGCAGGCGCGTGGCGAAGCTCGGCGTGCTGGGCGCGGGCATGATGGGCGCCGGGATCGCCGAGGTGTCCGCGAAGGCGGGCATCGAGGTGGTTCTGAAGGACGTGACCCTGGAGTCCGCCCAGAAGGGCGCTCAGGGCCTGGAAGGCATCACGCCGACCGACTCCGACGACGACCTCGCGGGCTGCGACCTGGTCATCGAGGCCGTCTTCGAGAACCGCGAGCTGAAGAACAAGGTGCTGCCCGCGGCGGAGTCCGCCGCGCTGCCGGACGCCGTGATCGCGTCGAACACGTCGACGTTGCCGATCACCGGGCTCGCGTCGGCGGTGTCCGCGCCGGAGCGGTTCATCGGCCTGCACTTCTTCTCGCCGGTGCCGAAGATGCGGCTCGTGGAGATCATCCGCGGCGAGAAGACGTCGGAGGAGACGCTCCAGCGCGCGCTGGACTACGTGCGGCAGATCGGGAAGACGCCGATCGTGGTCAACGACTCGCGCGGGTTCTACACCTCCCGGACGTTCGGCACGTACGTGATCGAGGCGATCACGATGCTGGCCGAGGGCGTGGCACCCGCGTTGATCGAGAACGTGGCGAAGAAGGCCGGCATGGCCGTGGGCCCGCTGGCGGTGTCGGACGAGGTGACGCTGACGCTGCAGCTGAAGATCCACGACCAGACGCTCGCCGACGACCCGTCGCTGGTGTCGGACAGCCCCGCGTACGACCTGATCCGCGAGATGGTCTCGCTGGGGCGCACCGGCAAGTCGGGTGGCGCGGGCTTCTACGAGTACCCCTCGGACGGGTCGAGGAAGTTCCTGTGGCCCGAGCTCACGACCCGGTACGCGAAGGCCGACGCCGGTGTGTCCGAACAGGACGTCCGCGACCGGCTGCTGTTCGTGCAGGCACTGGAAACCGTGCGGTGCCTGGACGAGGGCGTGCTGACGTCGGTGGCGGACGCGAACATCGGCTCGATCTTCGGGTTCGGCTTCGCGCCGTGGAGCGGTGGCACGCTGCAGTTCATCAACTCCTGCGGCGTGCAGGCGTTCGTGGAGCGGGCGGACTACCTCGCGGACACCTACGGCGAGCGGTTCCGGCCGTCGGCGTCGCTGCGGGAGCGCGACAGGTTCTGAGGCCGTGTCCTCCGCCCTGAGCGGGTCTCAGGGCGGAGGGCCCTTCAGGGCGGCGAGCCGGGCCGCCCACTCGCGTTCGGCGACGGCGAGGCCCTGCTCGAGCGTCTCGACGAGCGACAGCCGGCTCATCGACACCACCGCTGACGCCGGTGGGCCTCCGACGCCGCGGGTCCGGCAGGCGAGGTGGACGCGGTCGCCGTCGGGGAAGGCGAACGCCAGCACGTCATCGGTGCACTCGCCCCACTCCAGGAACTCGCACCTCCCGAACTCCGCCCCTGGCCCGGTGTCGTCGCTCGTCCACTCCTCGGCGAGGCGGAACGCCTCGACCGGCGAGACGAAGCCCACCGGAGGCGCGGCCGGCACGCGAAAGCGGCCGAGCTCGTCCTTGAGCTTCTTGACCAGCAACGGCGGGTAGAAGGCGTTGTCCCAGCCGTTCACGTGCAGCCCGCCGACGAAGACGTCGACGCACAGCAGGCCTGGATCCCGTTCGACGTGGAACTCCAGACCGAACTCGGTCCGCGACCCGAACACCCCGGCCGTCCTAGGCGCGGTAGGAGCCGGGTGACGACCCGGTCCACCGCTTGAAGGCCCGGTGGAAGGCGCTCGCCTCGGAGAACCCGAGGCGCAGCGCCAGTTCCTCCACCGACTCACCCCCGCGCACCAGTGACGCCACGGCCTGGTCGCGCAGCAGCTGTTCGCGCACCTCGCGGAACGACGTGCCCTCCGCCGCCAGCTTGCGCCGCAGCGTGGGCGCGCTCACCCCGAGCCGTGCGGCGACCGCCTCCAGGCCGCCGACCCCGCTGCCCAGCAGGCGGCGGACGTGCCCCGCGGTGTCGGCGCCGTAGTCCCGGCGCGACAACAGCTCCGCGGGCGAGTGCCGCAGGAAGCGCTTGAGCGCCGCCTCGTCCTGGACCACCGGCATGCGCAGGAACTTCGGGTCGAAGCTGATGGTCGTGTGCTCGGCGCCGAACGTGAGCGGGCAGCTGAAGATCAGGTGGTACTCGCCGGCGTGCGCGGGTTCCGGGTAGGCGAAGGTGGCGCCGGTGAGCGGGATGCGGCGGCCGATCAGCCACGACGAGAACCGGTGCCACAGCACGAGCAGCGACTCGGTGAGGAAGTGGTCGGCGTCGCCGGGGACGTCCAGCCGGAAGGTGCCGTCGCCGAGGGCGAGGTCGAGCGGTTCGTCGAAGAGCTCGTAGAAGGCCAGGCCCCTGCGCAGCGCCGACTCGAGGTCCGGGCAGTGCACGGCGAGCAGGCACATCATCGCGAAGGTGCCGCGTTTGGACGGTCGCGGCCCGAAGCCCATGAACTCGTCGTCGAGCACTTCCCACAACGTCTGGACGAGCCGCGTGTACTGCGCCGGCGTGACGCGCGCCCGGTCGTCGGCGAGCAGCGTGGCCGGGATGCCGGCCCCCGCGAGCACCTCGTCCGCGCGGGGGCACGCGCGCAGGGCCGCGCGCACGTAGTGGATCGCCACGGTCCGGGTGTGCACGAGGCACAGTAAAACGTCCGCATGCCACCGGCGGTGGAACGACCCCGGGGAGAGTGGGAGTCGTGCCACCGCCGGCGAAGGCCCACCCAGTGAGCCGTGCTCCTCACCAATGGGGCTTCCGCCCGCCCACCGGCAAGGGACGATGTTGCGTCCTGACGTTGACGCTATGTGGTCTAGACCAGAAATGTCAATAGGGCGAACAGAGCAGGTCTGTCCGGATGTTTCAGGCCTGTTCCAAGGGTGCTACGGCAAAGCCCGCGGAGAAGCGTTTGCACCAGATCACGACACTCCGAATGGTGGACACGTCCACACCGGCGGGGATTTCGTACACCTGGTCGCCACGATTTCCCTTGAGCTTGCCGAGGCTGGTGAATCCTTGACCGAAGGTTTTCTCCGGCTGGCTCGACGCGTGCGGTGAGAGGTAAACGTACAGGTCAGGGCCGTCACTCGTGCTCAGGGCGGCGAACTGGACGGAATGGCCGCCGCCGGGGAGTTCGATGAGGCTCGCCTTACCGGTAGTGGCGTGTTCGAGTGAGCGCCACTCACCGGCGGCGACCTCCCGGGGCGTTTCCACCATCGGCTGCGCGGAGGTGGAAACGGGCGCTTCGGCGGGTGCGGAAGTGGTCGTCGCCGGGACGAGGAGCGCCTCGTTCGTTTCGCGGACCGTGAGCAGGCGCCACGGCTGGAAGAGGTACAGCCCGACGCCGAGCGCGATCACGAGGACGAGTGCGGCGGGGATCAGGAATCGGCGATGGCGCATGCCGAAAATACTGGCGCAAAACGGGCGGAAAAGACCTTATGGAGTTGTTAAGACCTGACGGGCGCGGAAGATCACCGGCCCGGCGTTGCTGCTCCGCAACGAGACGCCCGCACGCATGGGCTTCCGCGCACTCCCCCGTTAAGGTCCCAGCCGTGGCGACGCAGGCGAGGATCGGCCAGGCCGTGCTCGGTGTGCTGATGATCGGCTGCGCGCTCTCGGGCCTCTTCCCGAAGCCGGTGCCCCTGCTGTTCGCCGTCGCCGCCGTCGGCACCGCCAACGCCGCCTTCCCGCTCATGCGCGTGTTCGGCTCGGCGTTGCTGGGCGGGGTGGCGGCGTCGTCGATCGCGTTGTCGGCGGTGCCGTTCGTGACCTGCTCCTCGGAGCGCTTCACCGAGGTGTTCACCTGCACGGGTGACGCTCCCACGTGGCACCTGACCGGAACCGTGCTGGTGGCAGGGCTTGCGGGGGCCAGTTTGGTGCTGGCGCGGATCACGGTCCAGTGACGGCGACCACTCAACCAGGGGCGTCAGGGCGCCGATAAGGCTGAAAGGTGAGCGTTCCAGGAGCCTTGATCACCGGGTACTGTGCCGTGAGCGTGACCACCTGACTTCAACCCGTGAGCAATTGAGGAGGACTGCTGTGCGCGCACTGTGGGCCGCTGGTGGCTCCGCCGTGCTCGGCTCCGCGTTGCTCGGTGTACTGGTGGGGATGGCGATCCACGGCGTCGCGGATGACGACCCGTCGGCCAGAACCCCCGCGTCCAGCTGGGTCACCACCACTCCGAGCACGTCCGTGAGCAGCACCGAGAGCACCACACCGGCGAGCAGCGCCCCGTCGAGCTCGTCCACCACCACGTCGAGCACCCAGCAGACGCCGAAGAGGACCACCCCACCGCCGGCCGTCACCAACCCGGCCCCACCGCCTCCGGTCGTCACGACCACGACGACCACGACGACGCCGTCCGGCTGGCCGTGCAGCCCGTTGAACCCGCTGCCGCCGCCCACCTGCAAGAACCTGGGCTGACCTCCCGCGCGCCTTGAGCAGTCAGGGCTCGCTCAGCCGATCCGCGCGACCGCCTTCCCGGTCGTGGTCTCCGTTGAACATCCGGAAAAGACCTCGGCGGGGGCGGACCAGAGTCCGCCCCCGCCGAGGTCTTTCCGCGTCCGCAGCGCTCAGGCCGACTCGCGGCGCACCAGCATCGTCGGCAGCATCTCCTGCTTGCGCTTGACGGTCTCGTCGCGCAGCAGCTTCATCAGGTGCTCGACCATGTGCTTCACCTGCGAGTCCGAGTCCTGCCGCACCGAGGTGAGCGGCGGCGCGGTGTGCTCGGCGATCGCCACGTGGTCGTCGAACCCGACCACCGCGACGTCCTCCGGCACCCGCTTCCCGGCGTCCAGCAACGACTCCAGCGCGCCGGCGGCCATCAGGTCGGAGGCGACGAACACGGCGTCGAGCGCGGGCACCTTGGCGAGCAACGCCGTCATCGCCTTGCGGCCGCCCTCGCGGGTGAAGCCGCCGTCCTCGGTCAGCCGGGCGGCGGCCTTGTCGTCGAGCTTCAGCGCCGACTTGAAGCCGTTGAGCCGGTCGATCGCCGACAGCTCGTCCAGCGGGCCGGAGACGTGCACGATCTTGCGACGGCCCAGCGACTTGAGGTGCTCGGTCGCGAGCACGGCGCCGCCCTCGTTGTCGTTGTCGACGAGGTGCATGCCGCGCAGAGATCCCCACGGCTTGCCGGCGTAGACGACGGGCAGCGGGAGCTTCTTCACGATCGAGACGAGCTCGTCGTTGCGGTGCGGGGCGAACACCAGCGCGCCGTCGACGTGGCCGCCGGCGAGGAACCGGTGGGCGCGGGCCTGGTCGTCCGGCGAGTGCACCAGCATCAGGACCATCTGCACGTCGACGTCGGCCAGCGCGCGGGCGCCGGCGCGGATCAGGCGGGCGAAGTGGGGGTCGTCGAAGATCTTGGGCTCCGGCTCGGAGAACACGACGGCGACGGCGCCGGTGCGACGGGTGACCAGTGCCCGCGCGGCGCGGTTGGGTTGGTAGCCCAGGGCGTGCACGGCGGCGTTGACGGCCTCCAGTGCCTCGGGGCTGACCCTCGGCGACGCGTTCAGCACCCGTGACGCCGTGGCGCGGGAGACCCCGGCCCTCGCGGCCACGTCCTCCAGCGTCGGTCGCGCGTGGTTGGACACGAGCACCACCACTCCTCGATGAAAACCTTTGAGACGCTGGTCAGCTTAGCCGCAAGCGATCTCGGAGGAGGGTTTACGCGTTGTCGGCCGTCATTTTTCGCCAACGGCGACCGCGATCGGCGTCGTCACAATGCCTCCACGTGGGTCGATGGACACCCGGAGCAATCCGTCCTCCCGGCGTGTCGTCGCGGGCAACCCGGCGGAGACGGCGGTCCGCACCAATGCCGCTGAGGAAGGCAGGCACCACGCGACGAGCTCCCGATAACCGAACAACCGCGCGTCGGAAGCCAATGCGGACAACAGCCGCGAACCCACGCCACGGCGTTGCCACGCGTCCTCCACCAGCAGCGACACCTCCGCGCAGCCGGGCAGTCCGGTGTGGATGAGCTGACCGATGGCGATCAGCCGGTCACCGCGTCCGGCCACGATCGTCGTTCCGCGCGGCGGGCTGAGGAGTCGGTGCACCCACCGCCTCGGAATCGTGCTCATCCCCGAGTGGTAGCGGTTGAACAACGTCCCCATCGAACATCTGCCGTGCAACGCGGCAACGGCTTCGGAGTCCGCGACCGTGCCCGGACGCAGAACCAGTTCGTCTTCGAGCACTCCTCGCATCATGCGAACCAGGATTGCGAGGCGCTGTTGCGGCGGCGCGACACCGCGGTAAAAGCGGCCGGACGATTCCGTGTCCGCAACGCTGAATCGTGTTCACCTGCGCGCCGTAGGGTGCGCGCCATGAGGAGAACTCTGGCCGTGGGCCTGACGTTGCTGACCGTCACAGCACTGGCCACCCCCACCACCGCCGCCCCCGGCACGGCTCGTCACCAGGCCCCGAAGCAGGCCACCCTGACGAACTTCGCCTCACTGCCGGCGCAGACGTACGTCCCCGGCAGCGAGCCCAGCGGCGCCGCGCTCGGCACCGCCCCGATCAACGGCGTCACGCCGCCGTTCGCCGACCAGCCGGTCCAGGGCTTCAGCGGCGTGCTGCGCAACAGCGACGGCACCTACGACGTCATCTCCGACAACGGTTTCGGCACCAAGGCCAACAGCGCGGACTTCCTGCTGCGCATCCACCGCGTGGCGCCGGACTTCCGGGGCGGCGGCGTCGACGTCCTCGGCGGCATCACGCTCACCGACCCGGACAACAAGGTGCCGTTCCCGCTCGTGCGCACGGACCGCGTGCTGACCGGCCAGGACCTCGACATCGAGTCGATCACGCGGACCCAGGACGGCACCTACTGGATCGGTGACGAGTTCGGCCCGTACCTGCTGCACTTCGACCGCGCGGGCCGGCTCCTCTCGGCCCCCGTGGCACTGCCGGGCGTGCGCGCGCCGGAGAACCCGGCCGGCAACCCGAACCTGGGCAGCAGCAAGGGCTTCGAGGCCATCACCCTCTCCCCCGACGGCAAGACGATCAACGCGCTGCTGGAGGGCACCGTCACCGGTGACGCGCCGGGCACGCTGCGGCTGAACGAGTTCGACGTCGCGCGCAACGAGTTCACCGGCACGACCTGGGTCTACCAGCTGGAGAACCCGGGCCTCGCCATCGGTGACGCGATCGCGGTCGACCGCAACCGGCTGCTGGTCATCGAGCGAGACGGCGGCCAGGGCGACGCCGCGCAGATCAAGCGGATCTACCTCGCCGACAAGCGCGACCGCGACCGGGACGGCAAGCTCGACAAGACGCTGGTCGCCGACCTGCTCAACATCGCGAACCCGAAGCGCGTGGGCGGCCAGGCCGACCCGTTCCGCTTCCCGTTCACCACGATCGAGGACGTCACGATCCTCGACGACCGGACGCTGCTGGTCATCAACGACAACAACTTCCCGTCGTCGTCGGGCCGCACGCCGGGCAAGCCGGACGACAACGAGTTCATCACCATCAAGCTCGGTGACACCCTGCACGCGGACCCGCGGGTGCTGCGCCGCCGCTGAGGCCCGAAACGAGAGAGCGCTCTCACCTGTGGACGGAGTCATCCGCAGGTGAGAGCGCCGAACCCCTCGGTCCGGGTGCGCCGGTCCGGGTCAGACCGTGTAGCCGTGCGCGGGCAGGCCGTTGTTCCCGATGATCCGGGAGAACGTCGCCGCACTCTCCTTCACCGTGCGCTGCTGCGTCTCGAAGTCGACGTGCACGATGCCGAACCGCTGCGAGTACCCGGCCGCCCACTCGAAGTTGTCGAGCAGCGACCAGGCCAGGTAGCCGCGGACGTCCGCACCCGCCGCGATCGCCCTGTGCACCGCGCGCACGTGGTCGACCAGGTACTTCGTCCGCTGCACGTCCACGACACGGCCCAGCTCGTCGACCGTGTCCGGGAACGCGGAGCCGTTCTCCGTCACGACCAGCGGGATGCCGTCGACGTGCTGCGAGAGCCGCACCAGCAGCTCGGTGAACGCGTCGGCGTTCTGCTCCCAGCCGAACCCGGTGAGCTCGCCGCGCGGTGGTTGCAACGCCACCCCGCGCAGGCCGGCGTGCGGGCCCTCCGGCACGAAGTCCTCCTCGGCCGGTGCCACGCGCGTCGGGTTGTAGTAGTTGACGCCGATCCAGTCGACCGGGGTCGCGATGGTCTCCATGTCGCCGTCGCGCACCACGTTCGTCCAGTCGCCCAGCCAGCTGGTGTCCTGGAGGACGTCCAAGGGGTAGCCGCGGCCGAGCACCGGGTCGAGCAGGATGCGGTTCTGCAGGCCGTCGACCTTGCGCACGGCCTCCAGCGAGGCCTCCGAGGAGTCGTCGGCCCAGATCGTGCTGAAGTTCAGCACGAGCGAGAGCCGGTGCGACGCCGGAGCCTGCGCGCGCAACGCCTGGGTGGCCAGGCCGTGGGCCAGCAGCAGGTGGTGCGCGGCTTCCAGGGAGGCCACCGGGTCGGCCACGCCGGGGGCGTGGATGCCGTTGCCGTAGCCCAGGAACGCCGACACCCACGGCTCGTTCAGCGTCGTCCAGGCCTCCACCCGGTCGCCGAGCCGGTCGTGCACGATCGCCGCGTACTCGGCGAAGCGGTAGGCGGTGTCGCGGTTGCGCCAGCCCCCGAAGTCCTCCAGCACCTGTGGCAGGTCCCAGTGGTACAGCGTCGCCAGCGGCTGGATCCCCTTGTCCAGCAGGGAGTCCACCAACCGGTCGTAGAACGCGAGCCCGCGCTCCTCGACCGCCCCGCTGCCACCGGGCTGGATGCGCGGCCACGCGACGGAGAACCGGTAGGCGGCCAGGCCCAGCGACGCCATGAGGTCCACATCGGAGGAGTACCTGCGGTAGTGGTCGCAGGCCGGGTCACCGCCGTCGGCGTTCAGCACCTTGCCCGGTGTCGCCGCGAAGGTGTCCCAGATCGAAGGCCCCCGACCGTCCACTGTGGTCGACCCCTCGATCTGGAACGCCGCGGTGGCCGCTCCCCACAGGAAGCCCGGTGGGAAGCTCAGCACCTCCCGCTCGACCTCGACGTCCGAGTCGGTTGTCATTCACTCACCCCTTCACCGCGCCCTGCATGATTCCTCCGACGATCTGGCGGGACAGCAGGACGAAGATCGCGATCACCGGCAGGACGGCGAGCGACGCGCCGGCCAGCATCAGCGAGTAGTCGGTGTAGTACCCGCTGGCCAGCGACGACAGCGCCACCTGCACGGTCGGGCTGTCGTTGGGGTCGAGCACGATCAGCGGCCAGAAGAAGTCGTTCCAGGCCGTCATGAACGTGAACATGCCCAGCACCGCCGCCTGTGGCCGCACCGCGGGGAACCCGACGTGCCAGAACGTCCGCAGCACCGAGCACCCGTCGACGCGCGCGGCCTCGATCAGCTCGTACGGCACGGTCTCCTCGCAGGCCTGGCGCATCCAGAACACCGCGAACGAGCCGATCAGCACCGGGACGATGACCGCCTGCAGCGTGCCGTACCAGTCCAGGTCCGACATCAGCATGTACAGCGGGATGACGCCGAGCTGCGTGGGCACCATCGCGGTGCCGAGCACGACCAGGAACAGCGAGTCGCGGCCCTTGAACCGCAGCCGGGCGAACGCGAAGCCCGCGAGCGTGCCCAGCACGACGTTCGAGATCGCCACGGTCGAGGCGACGATGAACGAGTTCTGCATCGCGAGCCAGAAGTCGACCGTGTCGAAGACGCGGGTGACGTTCTCGACGAGGTTGCCGCCGGGGATCAACGGCGGCAGCTTCTCGCCGAGCACCGAGTTGTCCTTCGACGCCACGATGAACGAGTAGTACAGCGGGAAGATCGAGGCGGCGAGCACCGCGACGAGGAACCCGTAGAGCAGCGGTCCCGCCTTCATGCGAGTCATCGGGCGATCACCCCTTCGACGCGATGCGCCGCGTCAGCGAGAAGTTGATGACCGCGACCAGCAGCACGACGATGAACAGCATCCACGCCACGGTGGCCGCGTAGCCCGCGTCGAACAGCCGGAAACCCTTCTCGTACATGTAGAGCACGAGCGTCTGGAACTGCCGGTCGCTGCCGCCGGTCGAGTTGTTGGCGGCGAAGCCGGGGTCGAACAGCGCGGGTTCGGCGAACAGCTGCAGGCCGCCGATGGTCGAGGTGACGACGGTGAAGAGGATGGTCGGCCGGATCGACGGCACGGTGATCGACCAGAACATCCGCCAGCGCGAGGCGCCGTCCAGCGTGGCCGACTCGTACATGTCCTTCGGCACCGACTGCATCGCAGCCAAGTACAGCAGCGCGTTGTACCCGGTCCAGCGCCACATCACCATCGACGAGACGGCGAGGTGCGAGGCCCACGTCTCGGCCCGCCAGTCGACCGGGTCGATCCCGACCAGGCCCAGCAGGTAGTTCACGATGCCGAAGTCGCGGCCGTAGAACTGCGCGAACACCAGCGCCACCGCGGCGACCGAGATGACGTTCGGCAGCAGCACGCCCGCGCGCCAGAACGCACTGCCCCGCAGGCCCCGGTCGAGCAGCGCGGCCAGGCCGAGCGCGGCGAGCAGCTGCGGCACCGTCGACAGCACGAACAGGCTGAGGGTGTTGAACAGCGCGTTCCAGAAGTTCGGGTCGCCGAACAACCGGCTGTAGTTCTCCAGACCGACGAATCCCTGGTCACCGTCGATCAGCTGCCAGTCGTGCAGCGACACCCACGCCGTGTACAGCAGCGGGTAGAGCCCGAAGATCGCGAACACCACGAAGAACGGCGTGATGATCAGGTACGGCGTGTACTTGGCGTCCCAGCGGCTCAGCCCCAGCCGCCGGGGCCCGTCCTGAGAAGGAGGAACCGAGGCGGCCGGGGCCGCCTCGGTCTCCGTGCGCGTCAACGTCACTTGACGACGTCCTGCACTTCCTTCAACGCCTGCGTCCAGGCGTCGGCTCCGGACTGCTTGCCCTGCTCGACCCGCGTGAGCGCACTGGCGAACACCGGGCCGACCTTCGAGTCCTTCGTGCCGCGGTAGGTGGGCTTGAGCGACTCGGCGGAGGTGGCGAAGATCTGCCCGACCGGCGCCTTGTTGAAGTACTCGTTGACCGTGGCCTGGACCTCGGCGTCCTGGTAGACCTTGGGCTGGCTGGGCAGGTTGCCGGTCTCCTTGAAGATCCGCTTCTGCTGCTCCGGCGCGGTCAGCCACTTCGCCAGCTCGTAGGCCTCCTTGGGGTGCTTGCTCTGCTTCGGGATCGCGAGGAACGACCCGCCCCAGTTGCCGCCGCCACCCGGCGCCGTCGTGACGTCCCACTTGCCGGCCGCACCGTCACCGGCACCGGCCTTGATGAGCGCGAGCGCCCACGCGGGGCAGGTGGTGGTGGCGAACGACCCCTGCTTCAGCGCGACGTTCCACTCCTGGCTGAACGGCTCCAGCGCACCGGTCTGCTGCTTGGTGCCCAGCGCCGCCGCGGTGTCGAACGCGGACTTGACCTTGTCGTTGCGCTCCGCGATGTACGAGTCGTCCTTCGCGAAGTAGCCCTCCTCGGTCTGGTCGAGGATCGCCTTGTAGACGTTGCGGCCGGTGTCGACGAACTTCACGTTCGGCGTCTTGGCCGTGAACTGGTCCGCGACCTTCGCGTAGTCCGCCCAGGTCGGCCACAGCTTCGCGACCTCGGCGCGGTCCGTGGGCAGACCGGCCGCGGCGAACAGGTCGCTGCGGTAGCACAGCCCCAGGCTGCCCATGTCGGTGCCGAGCCCCAGGACGAACTCGCCGTTGTCGGCGGTGCCCTGGTTCCACTTCCAGTCGGCCCACTGCGACTTGAGGTCCTTGGCGCCGTACTCGGCGAGGTTCACGAACTTGTCCTTGGAGGCGCGGAACTGCGAGACCACGCCCTCCTCCAGCGCGACGATGTCGGCGGCACCGCGGCCACCCGCCAGCTGCGTGGCGAGCTGCGTGTTGTGCTGCTCCATCTTGACCTTGCGCTGCTCGATCTTGATGTTCTGATGCGAGGCCATGTACTCCTCGATCAGCTTGTCGTAGCCGAAGTCGGAGAACAGGCCGAGTGACAGCTCGATCTTGCCGTCAGCCTCGGAACTCCCGCCGCATCCCGCGACCAGAACCATCACGAGGGTCGCAGCAGCGCTGCCGACCAGCCTTCTGTTCATCCGTCCTCCTCGACGGCGCCGTAGGCGCATGTGAACCTCGGTGAGAGCGCTCTCACACTCAACTGGAGAGGCGCCGCTGTCAAGCGGTCGACATCGTTCCGTAACTTTGTGGAGGCGAGCAACAAAAACCAGGGCCGGAACGGCCGCGTGTCCCGATCGAGACCACGACCGGGTGCGGAAACGGAGAGAGGGACGACCGGGCCCTCGCTCCGGTCGTCCCTCTCATCCCAGGTAGAGGGCCTTGCACGCAAAAAATGACGCGTGCCCCCAAGATTTTTTCCACCCTTCCGGTTGAGACGGCCGGCAGCGGGTACGCGGGGAGCTTCCGTGCACCAGGAGTGCACGAAAGCTCCCCGCGTGCACCTGGAACGATGCGGAGGTCCGGCGCCCCGACGGCGCCGGACCTCCACCGATCCCCCTGGATGCGCGGCCCCTGTTCCGCGCGCCCGATCTGTTCGTGGCCAGGCCCCGACCCCGGCCACGAGCAGACGTCCTACCCCTCCGCCATGCCCGCGACCACCGAGTTCTTCGCCGCGCGCCGGGCGGGCAGGGCGGCCGCGATGATCGCCGCGACCACGGCCAGGCCCAGCATGATGCCGATCTGGCCGAACGGGATGGAGTAGCTGATCTGGAACTCGGCGTTCGAGATCGCCTCGACCAGCAGCCAGCCGAAGCCGGCGCCGAGTGCGACACCCACGACCGCGCCGATCAGGGCCATCAGGATCGACTCGACCACCAGCATCTGCCGCAGCTGGCCCCTGGTCAGGCCCAGGGCGCGCAGCAGTGCGGACTCGCGGGTGCGTTCCAGCACCGAGAGCGTCAGCGTGTTGGCGATGCCGAAGAGCGCGATGATCAGCGCCAGGCCGACGAGCGCCCAGATGAAGAGCAGGATCTGGTCGATCTGGCCGTTGAGCTCGGCCTTCGTCTCGGCCGCCGAGTTCAGCACCGCGACCGGGGAGCTCGCGATGGCCCGTTCCAGGTCGGCCCGCGCGACCGTGATGTCGGTGCCAGGAGTGAGCTTGACCAGCAGTTTCTGGTAGCCCTTCAGCGGCTCCTCGAGCAACCCGGTGGCCGCGGGCAGGGTCACGATGCCGGTGCCGAAGCTGTTGTCCTTGACCAGTGCGACGACCTTGAAGTCCTTGCCGCCGAGGTTCACCGACGAGCCGACCGAGAGGCCGGCCTCCTTGGCCTCCTTCTCGCGCATCGCGATCTCGTTGTCCTTGAGCGTGCCCAGCGGACCCGTGGTCGTCTCGGCGCGCACCAGCGAGCCGATGGCGTCCGCGGGGTAGCCGGTCACGTAGGCGTACGGGAGCTGCGGCGACTCGGTGGACGCGGTGAGCTCGGGCGCGACCTTCTCGACGTTGCGGACCTTGGTGAGCTCGTCGGCGAACTTCTGGCCGAGCGGCTGGCTGTAGACGTTCGAGGTGACCTCGTAGTCGGCCGGGAACCGCTCGTCGACCTTCTTGAGCATCGTCTCGCGGCCGCTGCCGGCCACGACCGTCACCATCGCGACGATGGTCACGCCGATCATCAGCGCCGCCGTGGTGGCGGCCGTGCGCTTCGGGTTGCGGCCCGCGTTGGCCGAGGCCAGCTTGGCCGGGACACCGCGCAGCGCCTTGCCGAACAGGCTGTTGATCGGGCCCACGTAGAGCGGGCCGAGGAACAGCACCGCGAGCAGCAGCACCATCGTGGCGCCGCCGGTGATGAACAGCGCGGGCTCTTCCTTCTCCTGCTGCAGTCCGAAGTAGACCGCGGCACCGCCGACCGCCAGGATCAGCGCGGCGACGATGATCCGGATCTTGCCGGTGCGGGCGACGTCGTCGTGGCTGTCCGGCTGCGAGCGCAGGGCGGCCACCGGGGCGACCTGCGTGGCGCGGCGGGCGGGCAGCACGGCCGACAGCACGGTCACGACCACGCCGACGCCGAAACCGGCGGCGATCGTCACCCACGAGATCGGCAGGCGGATCGGGAAGTCGTCCCCGCTGGGCCCGCCGACCGAGCCGATGAAGGCCTGCAGGCCCGCCGAGACGCCGAGTCCGCCGAGGATGCCGAGCACCGACGCCGCGAGGCCCATGAAGACCGCCTCGGCGAGCACGCTGCGGAACACCTGGCTGCGGTCGGCGCCGACGCAGCGCAGCAGCGCGAGCTCCTTCGTGCGCTGGGCGACCAGGATGGTGAAGGTGTTGTAGATGACCATGCCGGCGACGACGAGCGAGATCGCGGCGAACGCCAGCAGGACCGACCTGATCTCCCCGGCGGCATCACCCACCTGCTCCAGGGTCTCCTTGGTCAGCTGCTCACCGGTCTGCACGTCGTAGCCGGCGCCGATGACACCCTTGATGTTGTCGACGAGCTGCTGCTGCGAGACGCCGTCCTTGGCGACCGCCACGATCTCGTAGACGCGCTGCTTCGGGATGACCGTGCGCAGGCCCTCCGGCGACACCACGACGTGGTCGCTGCCGGACATCGACACGCTGCTCGCGCCCTGCTGGTAGGTGCCGACGATGGTGAACGCGTGCTCGGCGTTCTCCTCGTCGAGCAGCTTCAGCTTGTCGCCGACCTTGAGCTTCGCGACCTGGGCGGTCTTGGTGTCGATCGCGGCCTCGTCGGCCTTGACCGGGAACTTGCCCTCCTTGAGGTTGAAGTCCCGCAGCTTCTCGGTCGTCGGCAACGGCTGGACCAGCGCGTTGCGGGCCTTGTTGTCACTGCCGAGCAGTGCCGCGCTGCCGAACTCGCGGGCGTCCGCGCCGGCCACGCCGTTGGTGGCGCGGATCTTCTGGACGAAGTCGGCCGGGATGCCGTTGTCGCGGTCGGTGCTGTTCTCCGACAGGTGCACCGCGGCGTCCACGTTGCGGGCGCTGCGGGCGAAGTTGTCCCTGGTCTGGGCCTCGACGGCGTCGCCGAGCACGAGCGTGCCCGTCACGAACGCGACGCCGAGCGCGATGGCGATGCTGGACAGCACCAACCTCGCCGTGCGGGCACGCAGGCCCGCGAGGATCGTCTTCAGCATTTCTGGCTCACGCCCCCAGGTGCGTCAGGGCGTTGACGACGGACTCGGTGGTGGGCTGGTGGATCTCACCCGCGAGCCGGCCGTCGGCGAGCAGCACCACGCGGTCGGCGTAGCTCGCGGCCACCGGGTCGTGCGTCACCATGATCACGGTCTGGCCCAGCTTGCGGACCGACATGCGCAGGAAGTCCAGCACCTCGGCACCGCTGCGCGAGTCCAGGTTGCCGGTCGGCTCGTCGGCGAAGATGACCTCGGGACGGGCGACCAGGGCACGGGCACAGGCCACGCGCTGCTGCTGGCCACCGGACAGCTCGGTCGGGCGGTGGGTCAGCCGGTCGCGCAGGCCCAGGACGTTGACGATGGTGTCGAACCACTCCCGGTCGGGCTTGCGACCGGCCAGTTCGAGGCCCAGCAGGATGTTCTGCTCCGCGGTCAGCGTCGGCAGCAGGTTGAACGCCTGGAAGACGAACCCGACGCGGTCGCGGCGCAGCTTGGTGAGGTCCTTGTCGTTCAGCTTGGTGATCTCGGTCTGTCCGATGTGGATCGCACCGCTGTCGACGGTGTCCAGTCCCGCGAGGCAGTGCATCAGCGTCGACTTGCCGGAACCCGACGGGCCCATGATGGCGGTGAACCGCCCGGCCTGGAACGCGACGTTGATGCCGTCGAGCGCCCGCACCGCGGTGTCACCCTTGCCGTAGACCTTCACCAGGTTGTGGGCCGCCGCGGCGGTCCGGGTGCCGACCTCGGACACCAGTGCAGACATGTCGCTTGCCTTCCTCGCAGGGGGTCTGTCCTTGACGAGGAAGAAGCTATTTCGGCGCCTAGTGCGCGGACATCATCTCGGCGACGCGTTCCGCATCAGCCTGGAGGATGACAACCTACGGTGTTTCGAGCAGACCCCGGTCGTACGCGATCGCCACCGCTTCCGCACGCCGGGAGGCCCCCAGCTTCGCCATGATCCGGGAGAGGTGCACGGACACCGTCTTCTCGCTGATGTAGAGCTCCTCGCCGACCTCGCGGTTCGTGCGCCCGGCGGCCACCAGCTCCAGCACCGCGCGCTCCCGAGGCGTGAAGAGGTCGACCTCGTCCCGGGCCGGTGCGTCCGCCCTGAGGGTGATGCGAGCGCGCTTGGCCACCGCGGCCACGGTGTCCGCGAGCACCTTCGCGCCGAGCTTCGTCGCGGTCTCGTCGGCCTTGCGCAGCTCGTCGGCGGCCTCGTCCCTGCGGTCGGCGCCGAGCAGCGCCTCCGCCAGCCGCCACCGGCACAGCGCCTGCTCGAAGACCAGGCCGTAGCCGAACCCGTCGACGGCGGCCTGCCAGAGCGCGGGGTCACCGGCTCCGGTCAGGGGACTCCTCGGCCTGCGAGGGCCAGCCAGGCGCGGCCCTCCGGTCCGAGCGTGCCGGAGCGCGGAACACCGTTGCGCGCGGTCAGCCGGACGTGCTCGGCGAGCTCGCGGCCGGCCTCCACGGCGTCCCGCTCGGCCTGCGCGTCCCGCTTGCGGCGGGCCTTGGCGGCGATGTCGGCGTAACCGGAGACGCCGACCGCGCCGATCCTGATGTCGGCGAGCCCCCACGGGCCGCCGAGCTTGCGGGTCCACTCCAGCACGTCCGTGATGCGTTCGACGGCCAGCTCCGGACGACCACGCCACAGCGCGAGCTCACCGCCGGTACCGCCGGTGATCAGCGCGATCTGGCTGTCGCGGTGCCAGTCGCTGCGCAGCTTGGTGATCACGCGCTCGGACTCGGCCAGCTGCCCGCGGGCGATGGTGAGGTGGGTGTTGGCGGCCCGCAACCTGGCCAGCACCGTCGAGGACACGGACATGCCCGGCGGTTCGCTGGCCCAGTCCGCGTAGTCCCAGTCGCCCAGGTAGTAGTGCACGAGCACCTGCTGGATGCGGATCTCCAGGCCGAACACGCTCCAGGTCAGGCCGGTCTCCTGGGCCCGGTCGCCGGCCTCGTTGTAGACGCGGGCGGCCGCGGTGAGCTCACCGCGGTCGTAGTGCAGCAGGCCGTGGTAGTACCGGGCCCGCAGCTCGGTGTTGACCGCGCCGACCTCCCGCGCGCACGTGATCGCCCGCTCGAAGTTCTGCCGGGCCTCTTCCGGCCGGTCCGCGTAGTCGTCGAGGATGCCGAGCGTGCCGAGTGCGTCCGCCACGGCTCCCGGCGCGTTCGCCGCCTGCCCGTCGGCGATGGCGCGCTCGGCGGCCTCCCGTGCCTCGTCGCCACGCCGTTCCTGGCGCAGCAGCGACGCCATCCCGGCGAGCACGCGCGCCCGCGTCGGGCTCGCCTCCCGGTCGCGGACCAGCTCCCACGCCGCCGTCATGACCTCGCGGTGCTCCTGGTCGTTGCCGTCCAGGTTCGACAACGCCTGGGCGAGCCGCAGCAGGACCTCCGCCTGCTCCTCCGGTGACTGCCCGGCGAACGCCTTCTTCGCACTGCGCCCGAACGCCACGGCCCGCTCCGGCTGGCCGGCCGTGCCCGCGACCCAGGACGCCCGCCGCAGCAGCACCGTTTCGTCCACATCGGACGGACGCTCGGCCTCCGGTACCGCGTTCCACAGGTTGAGCGCCATCTCCAGGTGCTGCAACGACTCCGCGGGCGCACCCGCGCGTTCGGCCTCCTTGGCGGCCTTGATGAACGCCGTGAGCGCCTGCCCGTGGTCGTGGCTCTGGAACGCGTGGTGCGCCAGGGCCGCCGCGGCACCGCGTTCGTCGAGGTGCTGGGCGAGGTGGTGGGCGTACGCGGCGTGCAGCCGGACCCGTTCGCCGGGAAGGAGGTCCCCGTAGACGGCTTCGCGCAGCAACGCGTGCCGGAAGGTGTAGATCTCGCTGTCGTCCACGACGAGCAGGTGGTGCTGGACGAGCTCGCGCAGCGCGGTGTCGAGCGCGACGTCGCTCATGCCGGCGGCTTCCTCGAGCCGCTCGTGCTGCACCCGGCGCCCGCGCACCGACGCGACCCGCACGACGTGCTGCGCCTCCGGGCTCAACCGCTCGACCCGGCTCAGCAGCACGTCGGCCAGCGCACTCGGCAGCGACGACCGGTCGTCGCACGTCGCCACCGCGATGAGCTCCTCGGCGAAGAACGCGTTGCCCTCGGACCGGTCCGCCACCTGCTGGACGACGTCCTGCGGCAGGTCGTCGCTCAACGCGTCCACGAACCTGCGGGCGTCGGCGGCGTTGAAGGGCGCGAGGTCGAGCCGCTCCACCGCGGGCAGCCGCACGAGCTCGGACAGCAAGGGCCGCAACGGGTGGCTGCGGTGCAGGTCGTCACCGCGGTAGGTGCCGACCACCAGCAGCCGCTGGGACTTCAAGCGGGACAACAGGAACGACAGCAGGTACCGGGTGGACGCGTCCGCCCAGTGCAGGTCCTCGACGACGAGCAGCACCCGCTGCCGCTCCGACAGCTCGGTCAGCAGGCCGAGCACCGCGTCGAAGAGCTGGAGCTGCCCGACGTCCTGCTCGGGGCGCCTTCCCGGGATCAGGCTGGGCGCCAGCATCGCCTCGGTGCCGGGTTCGCGTTCGGCCGGAAGTGCCAGCTGCGGCAGGAGCATCGCGAGCGCAGGCCGGTGCGCGGTCTCGGTCTTGAGCTGGCCCAGGGCCTCGGCGAACGGCAGGTAGGGCAGCCCGGTCTCACCCGCGTCGAGACACCGTCCCAAGAGGACGAGCGTGTCGTCGGCGGCAGCGGCGAGCTCGTCGACGAGCCTGGTCTTGCCGACACCGGCGTCGCCGGCGAGGAGGACCGCGGCGGCGGTGCCGTTGCCCGCGTTGGTGAGGGCGGCGCGCAACCGGGTCAGCTCGCGGTCGCGGGCGACCAGGGGAATTCCGGAACCTAGGCGTGCCACGTGAGGCATGCTCGCACACCTCACGGGCTGGTGCCGCCGGGTTTCCGCGAGGTGCGGTGGATCACGCGGTGGAACCAGCTGCGCGGGCTGCCGTTGGAGCGCTGCCAGGCGCAACGGGCGTTGGCGCGGCGGTAGGCGATCTCGGCGTTGAGTGCTTCCGGGGTCCATTCGGTCATGGACCTCAGAGTGGTGCTGAGGGTGGTCCGCGGGCATTGGGAGAACGGGTGAGGGTTGCGGGTGCAGAGCCTTACCCCGTGCCACCACTGCGGCGGCCAGGGCACCGTCTAGCCCACCGTCACGACCCGCGCCCGTGCCAGCCTCGCCCGGATGCCGTCCGCCTCCGGTGCTCCCAGCTCCGTGAACAACGCCAGCGCCCGCTGCCAGTGCGCCGCCGCGCCCGCCGCTCCCAGCCGGTCGAACACCGCCGCGAGCCGGTCGTGCGCCAGAGCCTGGTGGTAGGGCGACACCGCGTCACACGCGACGGCCAGTGCGGTGCGGGCCGAGGACAGCGCGCCCTCGGTGTCGCCGGTTTCCAGCAGTGCGGTGGAGAGGTCGACGTGGCAGGCCGCCTCGCCGCACTGCTCGCCCACCTCGTGGTACATCCGCAGGGCCACCCGCAGCCACGGCATGGCGTCGTCGTAGCGGTGGTTGGCGAGGTAGAGCAGGCCGAGGTGGTGGTGCGCGTTGGCCTCCGCCCACTTCGAACCGGCGATGCGCGAGACCTCCATCGCCTCGCGGTAGTGGGCTTCCGCCTCCTCGGTGCGGCCGAGGTCCATGAGGGTGCCGGCGACGGTGGTGAGGGCGCGGGCCTGCTGGTGGACGTCCGCCTTGCGGCGGGCCACCTCCAGGGCACCCCGGTGGGCGGCCAGCGCCTCTTCCTTGCGTTCCACCTGCAACAGCGCCACGCCGAGGTTGAACTGCATGACGAACCGGGCGTCGTCGTCGCCGAGCGCGTTCGCGGCGGCCAGTGCGGCCTGGGTGATGCGGAGCGAGGTCTCGCGTTCGGTGCGCAGCCAGAGGTAGCGCGACAGCGTGTACGGCAGCTGCCAGGCGTGGACGTGCCAGCCGGACACCGCGGCGTGTTCGGTGGCGGCGATGAGGTTGGCGCGCTCGGCGTCGAACCAGGCCATGGCGTCGGACGGGCCGGTCAGCGACGGGACGGCGGCCGGGCGGTGCTCGGGGGCCACGAGGACGCTGCCGCGGTTGATCGGGAGCAGGCCGTCGGCCAGGTCGGCGCAGTGCAGGTAGTAGTCGAGCATGCGGCCGGTGGCGGCGCGGCGTTCCGGTTCGGAGAGCTCACCCGCCAGCGTCTTCGCGTAGACGCGGACCATGTCGTGGGCGACCAGGCGGCCCGGTTCGGAGACCGAGAGCAGGTTCGCGGCGGCCAGCGCTTCCAGTGCGCGGTGGGCCTCCACTAAGGAAATCTCGCCCATCGCGGCGACGACGTGCGGGGTCAGGTCGGCGCCGGGGTGCAGACCGATGACGGGCAACAGGCGAGCGGGAACCGGTGGCAGCGCACGGCGAGACGCGTCCAGTGCGGCGCGCACGGGGCCTTCGCCGTCCTCCAGGCCGAGGGCGGCCAACCGGCCGTGTTCGTCCTGCAGCTCTTCGACGAGTTCGGCGACACGCAGCTTCGGTGACACGGCCAGGCGCGCGGCGGCGATGCGCAGCGCCAGCGGCAGGCCGTCGCACAGTTCGGCCAGCGACCGCAGGGCGGCCGCCTCCACGTCGGCGCGGCCGGCGATGCGGCCCAGCACGTCGACGGCGGCGTCCGTGGTGAGCATGTCGAGCTCGATCAGCTTCGCCTCGACCTGGGCGACCAGGCCGACCAGGCGGCGGCGCGAGGTCACGACCACGCACGAGGGCGCGCCCGGCAGCAGCGGCAGCAGGTCGCCGGAGCCGCGGACGTTGTCGAGCATCACCAGCATCCGGCGGTCCGCCAGCAGGGTGCGCAGCAACGCGGACCGTTCGTCGACCGACACCGGGGTGTCGCCGGCCGGCACGCCCAACGCGCGCAGGAACCGGTTGAGCACCTCGCCGATCTCCAGCGGCTCCCGGTTCGGGTCGTAGCCGTGCACGTCGACGTAGAGCTGGCCGTCCGGGAACTCCTCGCGGACCCGATGCGCCCAGTGCAACGCCAGCGCCGTCTTGCCCACACCGGCCGGACCGGTCACCAGCAGCACGGGCCCGTCGTGCGCGCGCAGCAACGAGTCCATCAACGCCAGCTCTTCGTCCCGGCCGATCAACGCGACGGGCGCGCGCGGCAGCTGCGCGGGCACGGTCACCACGGGCTCGGGCGCGGGTTGCGCCGGTAGGCGGACCGGCGCGCGTTCCGGTTCCGGGCTGTCCCCCGCCAGCACGGCCTGGTGCACCCGGCGCAGCTCCGGCCCCGGCTCCACACCGAGCTCGTCGATCAACACCCGGCGCGCCTCCCGGTAGGCCGCCAGGGCTTCCGCCTGCCGTCCCGCCTGGACCAACGCGCGCATCAGGAGCCCGTGACCGCGTTCCCGCAACGGATGGTCGGCCACGAGAGAGGTGAGCTGCGAAACGAGCTCAGGCCCCTGTCCGATCGCAAGACCGAGCTCGGCGCGTTCCTCGACCACGGCCAGACGGCGTTCCACGAGACGACCGCGTTCGACGTCGGCGAAGAGGCCGGACAATCCCCCCAGCGGCTCCGCGCGGAACAACGCCAGCGCGTCGTCCAGCTCGACCGCCGCTCCGGCCAGGTCCCCGGCCACCCTCATGCGGTGCGCGAGCGAGACCTGGCGTTCGAAGACGTCGAGGTCCAGCGCGCCCGGCTCGACCCGCAGGAGGTACCCGTCCCCGACCGACGTCAGCAGCTCCGCGGGAGCCCGGCGGGCACGGGTCGGTTCCAGCGCGCGCCGCAGCCCGGCGACGTAGGTCTGCACGAGGTTGACCGCGCTGGAGGGCACGTTGTCGCCCCAGACGGCCTCGATGATCGTCCCCCGGCTCACCGAGGTGTTGCGCGACAGCAGCAGCACGGCGAGCACGGCACGTTGTTTCGCCGCCCCGAGATCAAGCTCGTGACCTGCGCGAACGACCCGGAGAAGGCCGAGAACCTCGAACCGCAGGGGCTCCTCGCCGAGTGTCACCGATCTGTCCTTCGCCTGGTGGCCACCTGGAGCTTGAAGATCACTTCAGTCGGGCTCCAGTCGTGCTGTAGAAGGCATTCTTACGCTTAGCGTGTCCAACCAACCACAGACGGCGAGATCAACGGAAACCCGGGGATCGAACCAGTCGACGGGGTTGGACCGGACAGCGGAACACCCGCTGCTCCCCATGATCGACGTGGGTCGGCCGGCGTGCAAGGGGCATCCAGCCCGCGGCGGCGGAACGCCGGCCGGCCCTCGTCCCCCTTGACCACGACGAAGCCCCGGCTGGGTGATCAGCCGGGGCTTCGTGGTTCTTGCGGGTACCTGACGATCAGCCGACGAACACGCCGGTTCTCGCGGCGGAGAGGAAGCTCTCCCATCCGGCGGAACCGAACCGGAGCTGGGCCCCGTCCGCGTTCTTGCTGTCACGCACAGCCGCACCGGCTGAGACGAGCGCGATCTCCACGCAGTCCGGCCCGCTGGCGGACGATCGGCTGCTCTTGCGCCAACGCAAGCTTTCCACTCTTCGTTCACTCCCGGTCTCAAGTCACGTGAGTGTGCGAGCGACCTCTGTGATCAGGGATGCAGATTCCGCCGGCTTGAGGGCGGTTCTCACCAGGCGCTCGAACACCTCGGCGTACCAATTGACGTCACTCGACTGCTCCAAGTAGACGCCGCTTCTAGTGCTCTCGATGTACACCACGTCGGGGTCGAGCCGTTCGGGGAAGCTCAGGATGACGAACGGCCCGTCCATCGCCGCGTAACCACCGACGCTGAACGGCACGACCTGCATCGTGACGTTCGGCATTGCACCGACTTCGAGGAGACGCGCCATCTGCGTGTGCATCACCCCCGTGCCGCCGACGAGCCTGCGCAGGGCGGCCTCGTCGATCACGACGTGCAGGCGCAACGGGTCGTCCTCGCTCAGCAGGGCCTGCCGAGCCTTGCGCAACCGGACCCGCCGGTCGATCTCCGCGGCACTCGCCTCGGGGAGCACCTGGGAGATCAACGACCTCGTGTACGCCTCGCACTGCAGCAGACCGGGGATCATCAGGCCCTGGTAGGTCCTGATCGAGTCGGCGTCGGCCTCGTACCCGACGTAGCGACCGGGCACGATGTCGCCGAACTCGTCCCACCACGCCTTGCGGCGGGCCTCCCTGGCCAGCTGGACCAGTTCCTCGAGCGTGGCGGCGTCCGCACCGTAGGCGGTGAGCATGTCCCGCACGTCGCGCGGGCTCACCCCCACCCTGCCGGTCTCGATGCGGCTGATCTTGGACGCCGAGCACTCCAGGCGCTCTCCGACCTCCTCGATCGTCAGCCCGGCCGCTTCGCGCAACCGCCGCAGCTCGCTCACGAGCCGGCGCTTGCGCAGGGTCGGGCTGCTACCCCGTGGCATCCACACCTCCTGGTCCGGCTCCAAGTTTGAGAGCAAAGAACATCCCCGCAAAGGGACGTCATCCATTCGTGTACTGCAACTTGCAGTTCTCATCTGGAGCAGGCCAGTCTGCATGGGTTGCTCACGCAAGGACTGGAGCTCTGAGCCTGATGGCCGTCACGGTGTTCAGCCAACTGGACAAGTCGCTGCACTCCCACCTGGCCACACTCGCAGACCTCGCCGTGCGCGGTGACGACCAGACGGCCCTCGTGCTCGCCAGGGTAGAGCTGCCGAGGGTGGTCGCGGTCGTCAAGGCGTTGCTGGACGAGCACCAGCCCGACGAGCACGGCCGCTGCGCCACGTGCAAGCGCGGCTGGTTCTCCCGACGGATGCCCGCGCCGTGCCGGGCCTATCTGTCGGCGCAGCTGATCCTGACCGTGGTGGGCCAGGAGACCTCGCGCGGCAAGCACCTGCGCTCGGTGGGCTGACCCCGCCGAACTCCACAGTCCTTCAGCTCCGACCTGACCTGGGCCGGCTCCGCATCCCCCGACCGGAGCCGGCCCTTCTACGTCCAGCCGGGTCGTCACTTCGCGTGAGGTTTGACCGCGAAGATCAACACGACCGGCTGAAACATCTGTCACAGCGCCGACTCCGCCCGCATCATTGGTGGTGACGCGGCCTGATCCCGGATTCTCGTGCCGACACGGAGGTGTTCCCGTGCCGACCCCGCATGACCGCGCCGACGCGCTCGCTGCCGTCCGGCCGCGCCGCCTGCTGCCCTTAGAACCTTCCTGAGGGCCCCTTCGCTCACTCCCCTCCCCACGCCCTGTGCCTGTTGCACAGGGCCATGCGGCTGTTCCCACGAAAGGCAAGACACGTGAACCACCTCCACAGGTCCAACGCCGCCGACCACACGCCGCACAGTCCTCCGGGCACGTCCCGGCTGGTGCTGCGGCACGACCTGCCGGCGAGCTTCGTGCTGTTCCTTATCTCCATCCCGCTCTCCCTCGGGATCGCCCACGCCACCGGTGCGCCGTTGATGGCCGGGCTCATCTCGGCGGTCGTCGGCGGTGTGGTGGTCGGTGCGCTCAGCGGGGCGCCGTTGCAGATCAGCGGGCCCGGCACCGGACTCGTCGTGATCGTGGCCGGGCTGGTGGCGCAGTTCGGGTGGGCGGCCACGGCGGCGATCACGCTGGCGGCCGGGGTGCTGCAGCTCGTGCTGGGGCTCACCGGGATCAGCCGGCTGGTGATGTCGCTGTCACCCGCGATCGTGCACGGGATGCTGGCGGGCATCGGCATCTCGATCGCGGTCGGGCAGCTCGTGGTGGTGCTCGGCGGCACGGCGGCCTCGACGGTGCCCGCGAACCTCGCGCTGCTGCCGGGTGAGCTCGCCGGGTCGCACCTCGGGTCGGTCGTCGCCGGCACGGTCGCGATCGCGGTCCTGCTGCTGTGGCCACGGGTTCCGCGTGCCTCGCTGGTACCCGCGCCGCTGGTGGCCGTCGCCGTCGCCACGGGGCTGGCGGTCGTGCTGCCCCTCGACGTCGCGCGGGTCGACCTGCCGGACAGCCACGACCTGGTGTTCCCGGCGGTGCCGCAGGGCAGCGTCGGCACGGTGGTCGCGGCCGTCGTCACGGTCGCGCTGGTGGCGAGCATGGAGTCGTTGCTGTCGGCGGTGGCCGTGGACCGGCTGCACGACGGGCCGCGCCCGGCTCGACAAGGAGCTGCTCGCGCAGGGCACCGGCAACGTGCTGGCGGGCGCGCTCGGCGGGTTCCCGATCAGCGGCGGCCTGGCGCGCAGCTCCACGAACGTCGCCGCGGCGCGCGGACCCGGTGCGCGGCGGTCCTGCAGGGGCTGTGGATCGCGGTGGCGGTGCTCGCGTTCGCGGCGGCGCTGGAGCAGATCCCGCTGGCGGCGCTGGCCGGTGTGCTGCTGGTCGTCGGGCTCCGGCTCGTGTCCGTCGAGCGGATGCGGAACCTGCTGCGGCACCAGGAGTTCGGGGTCTACGCGGCGACCGCGCTCGGCGTCGTCCTGTTCGGACTGCTCGAAGGCGTGGTCGTGGGGCTCGTGATCGCGTTGCTGCGCGCGCTGTACCGGTTGACGCACTGTTCGGTGCGCGTCGAGGGCAACCGGGTGTGCGTGCACGGGTCGCTGGTGTTCCTCGGCGTCGGGCGGCTGGTGCGCGAGCTGCGCCGGTTGCCGCTGGGCCAGACCGTGGTGCTGGAGCTGCACGTCGACTACCTGGACCACGCGTCGTTCGAGGCGATCGACGACTGGCGCGAGGGCTACGAACGGCTCGGCGGCCGGGTGCGGGTCGACGAGGTGCACGACACCTGGTACGACCGCGCGAACCAGGGCACACCGGGGCGGCGCAAGACGCTGCCCGGCCCGCTGCCGCGCTGGTTCGCGCCGTGGTCGCACTGGCAGAGCTCGGCCGCACCCGCGCTGCCTGCCCAGCGGTCCGCGCCGGAGAGCGACCCCATGCTGCTCGGCATGCTCGAGTTCGAACGCCGGTCCGCGCCGCTCGTCCGGCCGTTCCTGCACGAGCTGGCGGTGCGCGGGCAGCGGCCGCGGCAGCTCTTCATCACCTGCGCCGACTCGCGGGTGGTGCCGAACCTGATCACCACGTCCGGGCCGGGTGACCTGTTCTGCGTGCGCAACATCGGCAACCTGGTGCCGACACACGGCTCCGACGACCGCTCGGTGGGCGCCGCGATCGAGTACGCGGTGGAGATCCTCAACGTCAGCACGGTCGTCGTGTGCGGACACTCCGACTGCGGCGCGATGAAGGCACTGGTGAACGGCGGCGCGTCGCGCGGCTCGCACCTGCACTCGTGGCTGCGCAACGCCGAACCGTCGCTGATCCGCTTCCACGCCCCCGCCGCGCCCCGCTGCGCGGAGCTGCCGGTCGCCGACCGGCTGGCCGTCGCGAACGTGGCGCAGCAGCTGGACAACCTGCTCGGCCACCCGAGCGTGCGGGAGGCGATCGCGGCGGGCACGCTCTCGTTGAAGGGCATGTACTTCGACATCTCGAACGCCCGCGTGTACCTGGTGGACCCGGACCGCAACGGGCTCGAACCGGTGCCGTCACCGGCCTAGAAACGCCGGAGCCGCCCCGATTTCCCGGGGCGGCTCCAGTTCGTCCTCACGCGTGGGTCAGCAGGTGCCGATCCACGAGCACTCGACGTCGAAGCGCTCCTTCGCGGGAACCGTCACGCGTTCCTGCTCGGGGGCCTTGCGCTGCTGCGGAACCGACTGCACCTCCGGCGTGGCCGGCTGAGCGCCACCGTCGGCCGCGAGCCGCACCGCGACCTTGTCCTCGACCGTCTTGGGGCTGAACCACAGCACCACGTTGTTCTGCACGACCGAGAACACCAGCTGCCGGCCCGCCTGCGTGGTCACGTAGCCGGACAACGCCGAGACGCCCGAGAGCGACCCGGTCTTGGCCAGCACGTTGCCCTCGGCGGCGGTGCCCTTCATGCGGCTCGCCAGCGTGCCGTCCCTGCCCGCGACCGGCAGCGACGCCGACCAGGTGCCGAACCACGGCTTGGTCTTCGCCTTCACCAGGACCGAGGTCAGGTCGTCCGGCGACATCTGGTTGAGCCGGGACATGCCGGAGCCGTCGAAGACCTCGATCCAGTTCGGGTCGACGCCCAGGCCCGCCCACTTGCGGCTGAGCTGGTTGACGCCGTTGGCGAACGAGCCACCCGCGGTCTTGACCAGCACCTCGGCCAGCATGTTGTTGCTGTTCTTCAGCAACGGGGTGATCAGCTGGCTGAGCGGCTGCGACGTGTCGGACGCCAGCACCGCGGCACCCTGCGGGGCCTTGGCCCGCTTGACGCCGCCGAGGACCTGGACGCCGTTCTGCTCCAACGCCTTGCGGAACACCGACGAGACCAGCGCGGTCGGGTCCTTGACGGTGGACAGCGCGGTCGTCTCGACCCAGGTCGAACCGCTGACCTTGATCACGTTCGTGCCGTGCTCGCGTTCGACGGTGATGCCGGCGTCGCCGTTGGACGTCGCCGTGTTCTGGATCTGCACCACGTCGTTCGCGGGCTCGACGCTCACCTGCACCGGTGCGCCCGTCGTGGCACCCGGCTTCACGCGCACGACCACCGTGCCCGCGCTGTACCGCGCGTCCGGCGAGAGCGTGAGCGCTGAGGTTTCCGCGCTGTAGGAGTACGGCTCGTCGTCCCACGCCCAGCCACTGCCGTACGGCTGGGCGTCGAACGCCGTGTCGTCCAGCACGAGCGCGCCGGTCACCTGCGTGAGACCGCTGTTCTTCACCGATGCCGCCAGCGCCTGGTAGCGCGAGGCGGACATCGTCGGGTCACCGGTGCCGCGCAGGACGAGGTCACCGGTCAGCGTGCCACCGGAGCGGGCACCCGACGACTGCAGCTCGGTCTTCCACCGGTGATCCGGCCCCAGCAGGTCGAGCGCCGCCGCGGTGGTGAGCACCTTCAGGTTCGACGCGACCTGAGAGCGCTTTCCACCGGACCGCGTGTAGACGACCTCGCCGGTGTTCGCGTCCCGCACGGTGATCCCGACGTCCGCGCCCTTCAGCCCGGGGTCGGCGAGGATGGCGTCGAGATCGCGCGTCAGAGCCTCGTTGTCGACCGCCACGGCGCCGCCGCTCGACGTCAGGGTCAACCCTGCCGCCGCAGCGACGACCGCCCCCAGCAAACGAAATTTCACGCTTCCACCTCAGACCTGTCGCCTGACCACAACGTGTGGAAGCTACCGGCCTTGTCGATGCGGCGATAAGTGTGGGCACCGAAGAAATCGCGCTGTCCCTGCACAAGAGCGGCGGGCAGGCGTTCGGAGCGAAGTCCGTCGTAGTAGGCCAAAGCGGACACGAACCCAGGAGTCGGCACGCCGGATTCCACCGCACGGACCACAACGCGCCGCCAAGCAGCCTCCGCGTTCTGGACGGCGTCGCGGAAGTAGTCGTCCACCAGAAGCGACGCGATATCGGCGTTGTTGTCGTACGCCTCGCGGATGCGGTTGAGGAACTGCGCGCGGATGATGCAGCCACCGCGCCAGATCGTGGCCATCGCGCCGAGGTCGATGTTCCAGTCGAAGTTCTTCGACGCCTCGCGGATCATGTCGAAGCCCTGCGCGTACGCGACGACCTTCGACGCGTACAGCGCCTGGCGGACGTCGTCGACCAGCTCGGCGTCCGGCTTCGCGACGACCTCACTGGCACCGAACGCGTCGCGCACGGCCTTGCGCTGGTCGGTGTGGCCGCTCAGGCTCCGCGCGAACACGGCCTCGGCGATGCCGGTGACGGGGACGCCGAGCTCCAGCGCCTCCTGCACGGTCCAGCGGCCGGTGCCCTTCTGCTCGGCGGCGTCCTCGATCACCTGCACGAGCGGCGTGCCGTCCGCGTCGACGTGCTTGAGCACCTCGGCGGTGATCTCGACCAGGTACGACTCCAGGTCACCCGAGTTCCACTGGGTGAAGACCTCGGAGATCTCCGCGGGCGTCTGGCCGCCGATGCGGTTCAGCAGGTCGTACGCCTCGGCGATCAGCTGCATGTCGGCGTACTCGATGCCGTTGTGCACCATCTTGACGAAGTGCCCGGCACCGTCCGGCCCGACGTGCACGCAGCACGGCTGACCGTCCACCTTCGCCGCGATCTCCTCGAAGACCGGTCCGACGTGCTTGTACGACTCGGCCGGACCACCCGGCATGATGCTGGGACCGTTGAGCGCGCCCTCCTCACCACCGGAGATGCCCGCGCCGACGAACAGCAGCCCCTTCTCCTTCAGCGCGGCCTCACGGCGGCGCGTGTCGTTGAAGTGGGCGTTGCCGCCGTCGATGACCATGTCGCCGGGTTCGAGGATCTCGCTCAGCTCGTCGATGACGGCGTCGGTCGGGCCACCCGCCTTGACCATGATGATGATCTGGCGCGGCGTCTGCAGGCTGTCCACCAGGTCCTGCAGCGTCTCGGCGCCGACGAAGTCGCCCTCGTGGCCGTGCTCGTCCAGCAGGGCCTTCATCTTCGCGGGGGTCCGGTTGTGCACGGCGGTTTTGAAGCCGTGGCGCGCGAGGTTGCGCGCGAGGTTGCTGCCCATGGTGGCGAGACCGGTGACCGCGATGCGTGCTTTGCCTTCCGTCATGCGCACAGCCTGCCGTGTTCGTGCGCTTTTCGCGAGACGTCACAGGGTCTTCTCAGCCACGGTTTCGCCAGGTGAACCGCGTCACGCCGGAGTACGTATGGCTAGGCGTAAGTTGGGTTTCATGACGTTTGTGAGCGAGGGCACCTCGGCCACCGACCGCGCCGAGCGCTACGGATCTCAGCTGGTCAAGCACTTCACGCACAAGGACCTGGAAGGGTCCTGGGAGGACGGACGCGGTTTTGTCCGGTTCTCCGTCGGAACGGCGTCCTTCACCGCCGCCCCGGACGCGCTGCGGATGCGCGTCGAAGCCTCTTCGGAGGAGGACGCCGCACGGCTGCGCGATGTCGTGGAACGGCACCTGGTGCGGTTCGGCACGCGCGACGAGCTGACCGTCACCTGGTCCGGCTCAGGCAGCGAGAACTGACGCCGCCATCCCGATGAGAGCGGTACCACACACCCGCTCGAACGCCGTGCGGATCTTCGGCTTGCTCAGCACCGTGCCCAGCTGACGAGCCAGCGGGACCACCACCACCCAGAACCCCGCGAACACACCGACCGTCACGGCACTGAGCAGCGCGGCCTGCGGGAGCGGCGCGCTGTGCGGGTCCATCGCCTGCGGGATGAGGCTCAGGAACGTGAGCATCACCTTGGGGTTCAACAGATCGCAGAGCACGCCGCGCAGGAACACGTTGCCGTTGCCGCGCGGCTGCTCCTGCGTCTTGCCGGCACCCTTGAGGGTCATGAAGCCGAGGTAGGCGAGGTAGAGCGCGCCGATCGCCTTGACGACGAAGAGCGCCGTCGGCACGGCCACCACGAGCGCACTCAGGCCCACGGTCGCGAGCGTGGCGTGGATGAGCAGCCCGGTGATGACACCCAGGGCCGCCGTCACGCCCAGCCTGAGGCTGCGCACCGCGTTCCCCATGATCAGAACGAAGTCGGGACCGGGCACGACCGTGATCACCACGAGTGCCAGCAGGAACGACGTCCACGCGATGTGCATGACCGGGATCCTCCGCCACTCGTTCTGCCGCATTCCAGCTGGTCAGTACGATGTTCGCTTATGCGCGAACAAGCCGAACTGGATTCGGTCGACTGGCACATCCTGGAGGAGTTGCAGAACGACGCCACGCTGCCGAACCGGACCCTGGCGGAGATCGTCGGCTTGGCGCCTTCCTCCTGCCTGCAACGGGTGCGCCGGCTGCGCGAACTGGGCGTGATCACGGGTTCGCACGCCGTCGTCGACCCGGCCACTCTCGGGCTGCCGCTGGAAGCCGTCATCTCGGTCAACGTGCGACCGCACACGCGCTCGGTGGTGGCGGCTTTTCGCGCGTTCGTGATGGCGCAACCGGAGACGCGGTCGATCTTCCACGTGTCCGGGCAGGCGGACTTCCTGATCCACATCGCGGTGGCGGACTCGACGCACCTGCAGGCGTTCCTGATGGACAAGATCGCGTCGCGGACGGAGGTGCGGAACCTGACCTCGTCGGTGGTGCTGGAGCGGGTGGAGACGCGGGCGCTGACACCGCCGGCGAACCTGAGGCCCACGCACCGGCGACGTCGCACGGACTAATCAGCGGTTGAGGGTCAGCGCGTCGAGGTCGATCACCAACGGGGCGGGACTGAGAAGCTCGACCTTCCCGGTGCCACCGCCGACGTACTCGTACCGGCCGTCCACGAGGACGTACGCACCCAAGCTGATCGACTCGTCGTCGAACTCGACGATCCAGTAATGCGGAATACCGGCTTCGGCGTACTCGTCAGGCTTCACCTGGCGATCGGTCTTCTCCGAGCCCGGCGACACGATCTCCACCGCGAGCAGCACGTCCGCCGCGGTGAACCGGCGTCGTCCATCCCCCCACGTCGCGACAGGCACCACCACGATGTCCGGCTTGCGAACAGTGGCCCGCGGAAGCACCTTGAGCAAGACGTCGACTTCGGTCTCGATGCTCAGCTCATCGGGGAGCTGCATCTCCAGCGAGTGAGCGAGCCTGCGCCCGGCACGTTGATGCCGAGGCTCCGGGGAAGCGGCCACGTGCAGGACTCCGTCTACCAACTCGAGGTTCTTGTCCTCTGGCATCGCGTCCCACTCGTCCAGGCTCACCAGGTGATCGCGCCACGCTTCCGCGGTCATGCGCACACCGTCCTTCCGCCCTGAGCTCCCGCTACCAGTCAGTGTAGGCATCGACCCCGGTCACGCCCGGCTTGATGACCCACACGGGCGGTTCGAACAAGCGTGCTAGGAGTTGCTCCATCAGGCGGCGGCGGTCGTCCTCGCCGTGCGTCGCAGCCGCCCAGCGCCTCAGTCCGACTTGATCACCCGGATCAGGCCCTCCTGCACCACCGTCGCCACCAGCTGCCCGTCCCGGGTGAAGAACCGCCCGGTCGCGAGCCCCCTGCTCCCGGAGGCGGAAGGCGACGTGGTGTCGTACAACAACCACTCGTCAGCCCGGAACGGCCGGTGGAACCACATCGCGTGGTCCAGCGAGGCACCGAGCACCTTGTCCAGCCCCCAGTACACGCCGTGCCGCGCCAGGACGCCGTCCAGCAGCGTCATGTCCGACGCGTAGGTCATCACGCAGAGCTGCAGCATCGGGTCGTCCGGCAGCGTGCCGTCGGCCTTCATCCACACCCGTGACGCGGCCTCACCGGGACCGTCCTCACGCGACTCCCACGGCGGCTCCGTCACGTAGCGGACGTCGATGGGGCGCGGGAACTTCAGGTTCACCAGCGGGTAGCTCTTGGCGGACTCGCTCCACGTCGGCAGCGTCTCGGGGTCCGGCACCGCCGGCATCTCCGACGAGTGCTCGACGCCCTGCTCCTCCACCTGGAAGGACGCGGACAGCGAGAAGATCGCCTTGCCGTGCTGCACCGCCACGACGCGGCGGGTGGTGAACGAGCGGCCGTCGCGGATGCGGTCGACCTCGTACACGATCGGCACCCGCGGGTCGCCGGGCCGGATGAAGTACGAGTGCAGGGAGTGCACCCGCCGCTCCACCGGCACGGTCCGGCCCGCGGCCACCAGCGCCTGTCCTGCGACCTGCCCGCCGAAGACGCGCACCGGCGACTCGGCGGGTGACACACCGCGGAAGATGTTCTCCTCGATGCGTTCCAGGTCGAGCAACGCGACCAGGTCGTCCACTGCGGATTGTCCGCTCAGGCCAGACGGGTTCTCAGCGGCGGCACGGGCGGCCTCAGTCACGGCAGAAATCTCCTAGCGGCACGGGCACGGCAACGGCCCCGCGCCCTCACACGACCAGTATGAGGGGGCGGGGCCGGCGTTCACGTCGTATCGGACTGAGAGTCCAACCACTACGCGTGGTCGTCCTCCCCCAGCCGGTGCACCCGGATGAGGTTCGTCGACCCGATGGTGCCAGGAGGCGATCCGGCGACCACCACCATGAGGTCACCGGCCTGGTAGCGGCCGATCTCCAGCATGGCCACGTCGACCTGGCGGACCATCTCGTCGGTGGACTCCACCCTCGGGACCAGGAACGTCTCGGTGCCCCACGTCAGCGACAGCTGCGAGCGCACCGACGGCTCCGGCGTGAACGCCAGCAGCGGCAGGTGCGTGTGCAGGCGCGCCAGGCGGCGGACCGTGTCGCCCGACTGCGTGAACGCGACCAGGGCCTTGGCGTTGAGGCGCTCGCCGATGTCGCGGGCCGCGTACGAGATCACGCCGCGCTTGGTGCGCGGGACGTGCGTCAGCGGCGGCACGACCGTGGACTCGGTCTCGACGGCCTCGATGATGCGGCCCATGGTCTGCACGGACTCGATGGCGTAGCGGCCGACCGAGGTCTCGCCGGACAGCATCAGCGCGTCGGCGCCGTCGAGCACCGCGTTCGCGACGTCGGACGTCTCGGCGCGGGTCGGGCGGGAGTTGGTGATCATCGAGTCGAGCATCTGGGTCGCGACGATGACCGGCTTGGCGTTCTCGCGGGCGATCTGGATCGCGCGCTTCTGCACGAGCGGGACGTGCTCCAGCGGCAGCTCGACGCCCAGGTCACCGCGGGCGACCATGACGCCGTCGAAGGCCAGGACGATGGCCTCGAGGTTGTCCACTGCCTCCGGCTTCTCGATCTTCGCGATCACCGGGAGACGGCGGCTGCCGGAGCGGTCCATGATCTGGTGGACCAGGTCGATGTCGGCCGGCGAGCGGACGAACGAGAGCGCGATGAAGTCGACGCCCAGCGAGAGCGCGAACTCCAGGTCCTCGATGTCCTTCTCCGACAGCGCCGGCACGGAGACGTCCATGCCGGGCAGCGAGAGGCCCTTGTTGTTGCTGACGGGTCCGCCCTCGGTGACCTCGCACACGACGTCGGAACCTTCGACGTCGACGACCACGAGGCCGACCTTGCCGTCGTCCACGAGCAGGCGGTCGCCGACCTTGGCGTCCTTCGCGAGCTCCTTGTACGTCGTCGACACGCGGTCGTGCGTGCCCTCGACGTCCTCGACGGTGATGCGGACGACGTCGCCGGTGTTCCAGTCGACAGGACCCGCGGCGAACCGGCCGAGGCGGATCTTGGGACCCTGGAGGTCGGCGAGGATGCCCACGGCCCGGCCCGACTCGTCGGCTGCCGCACGGACCATGTCGTAGACCTGCTTGTGGTCGGCATGGCTGCCGTGGCTGAAGTTCATCCTGGCCACGTCCATACCGGCCGCTACCAGGTCGCGGACCTTGTCCGGCGTGCCAGTGGCGGGACCGAGGGTACAGACGATCTTTGCGCGTCGACTCACGTCTTCAGAGAGTAGACCCCGTTCCTGGACCGATCCCGAACTACTCCTCGGTAATGTTCTGACAATGGGTCGAGTCCTCCCCTTCGTGACCGCGGCGTTGCTCAGCGTCGTCGTGTTGTTCACCCCCGAGTCAGGTGTGCCCTCCTCGCCGCCCGGCACGGACAAGGTCGTGCACACGCTGCTCTTCGCCCTGCTCGCGTTCACCGGGCTCTACGCGAAGGTTCCTCACGTCCTGTGGGCGCTGGTGGCGTACGCCGGGCTCTCGGAGGTGCTGCAGGAGGTGATCACGCCGCTGCACCGCAGCGGGGACGTCGTCGACGCGCTGGTGGACGTGCTCGGGATCGGTCTCGGCTGGGCTATCGCCGCGGCTTTTCGCTCACGCCGACGTGGTCCTCGCACCACGCGTTCAAGTCCCTGAGCTGCCGCCACGCCTTGCGGACCCGGTCGAGGCTCCCCGGCTCGTGCAGCACGTCGTCGGGCTCCCAGACCTTGCGCACCCAGATCGACCGGTGCTTGAGCAGGTCGAGGTGCGGGTGGTCGTCGGCGAACCCGCGCGGCTTGGACCTCATCACGTCCCCGTGCAGCTTCCAGCCCTGCTTGACCAGCTTGTCCACGATCTTGCGCAGCAGCAGCCCGTGGGCGTCGACCGAGGCGCGGTAGCGGGCCAGCTGGTCGGACTGCATGTGGAACGAGCCACCGCCGACCATCAGCCCCTCCGGGCTGATCTGCACGTAGTACGCGCCGCCGCCGCGGCCCTTCTCGATCACGCCGCCGCAGTGGTCCTTGTACGGCGTCTTGTCCTTGGCGAACCGCACGTCGCGGTACGGGCGGAACACCTTGCCCTCGCCGAACTCCTTCTCCAGCGCCAGCAGCAGCGCCTCCATCGGGGCGCGCACGTCGCGCTGGTAGGTCTCCTTGTTGTCGTCCCAGTACGCCTTGGTGTTGTCGAGGACCAAACCGTCGTAGAAGTCGATGGCGTACTCGCCGAAACCGCTGAACGTCACCGAGTCAGCCTAGGCCGCACGCCCAAATGCGTGAAAATTCGTTTGAGCTCAGACAGTCAGGGCCATACTCGGAGGAATGCCACGCCGTACCAACGCGCTCGCGACCTGGCTCCAGCGGCTCGACCAGGGCGAGGTGGCGGCGATCCTCACCCACCGCAGGGACGTGGGCGACCGGCTGCTGCGATCCCTCAAGGACCTCGCCTACCAGCTCACCGACCCGGACTCGGTGCACCGGGCCGAGGGCGAGCTGGACCAGGGCGCGACCGACGTGCTCGGCGCGGTCATCAGGCTGGGCCACGCCGCGAGCGTCGACGCGGTGTGCGCCGAGCTGCGGTGTTCGGCGCAGGAGTTCGACCGGGCGTTCGCGCAGCTCAAACGGCGTGCGCTGGCGTGGCCGGAGGGGGCGGTGCTCAAGGAGGTCAACTCCGTGCGGGCCCTGCACGCCCGGCCGCGGCTCACCCGCGGCCACCGCGGCGCGGCGCAGGCCGGCGACGACCGTGTCCGGGTCGTGCCGCATGTCCACTGTGGATGGTGTCGGGCGGCTGCTGCGCACTGCGGGCAGGACACGTTCGACGCCCGCTACACCGGTGGGTCGCGACGGGGAGATCCGGCGGGTGCGGGTCCTGCGGGTCGCGACGGGGTGCTGCGGCTGTGGCTGGAGCTGGCGGTCGAGGCGCAGCTGCTCGGGCTGGACCGCGGCCGCCTGCTGCCGACGAAGCACGCCGAGCTCGCGGCGCTGGCCGGGGCGTGGCAGCGGATGGACTGGCGGCCGGACCCCGAGCAGGCGCGGGCGGCGTTGCGCGACTACGCCGGGCAGTCCGGTGCCGAGCTGCGGAGGTCGACGCTGGAGGCGTTCAGCGCCGGCCACGCCGTCGTGGACACCGGTGAGCTGGTCGCGGAACTGGTGTGGGAACGGCCGGCGGTGCACGAGGCGCGGGCCACGGCGGTGGTGATCGCGGAGCTGGAGGCACTCGCCCTCGTCGCGGGTGGCGCGTTGACGCCGTTGGGCCAAGCCTTGCGACACAACGGCGACATCGAGGCCGCCGCGGTGCGGTTGATGCCCGCCGCGACCGACAGGGCGGTGTTCCAGACGGACATGACGGCGGTCGTGGACGGGTTGCCGTCGACGTTGCTGAGCTCGACGCTGAACCTGCTGGCCGACCTGGAGGACAACGACACGGCGCGGGTGTGGCGGTTGTCGGCGGGGTCGATCCGGCGGGCGCTGGACGCGGGGCTGTCGGCCGACGAGGTGCTGTTGCGGCTGACCGTCGTGGCGGACGGGCCGGTGCCGCAGGCGGTCGAGTACCAGGTGCAGGACGTGGCACGGCGGCACGGGCAGCTGACGGTGACCGAGGTGGCGTGCTGCGTGCGGGCGGAGGACCCGGCGCTGTTGCAGGAGATCGCGCGGGTGCGGGCGTTGCAGCCGCTGGGGTTGCGGTTCCTGGCACCGACCGTGCTGGCGTCGAGGTCGCCCGTGGAGGAGACCTTGGGGGCGTTGCGCAGAGCGGGTTACGCGCCCAAGGGCGTTGACGGCGGCGACCGGTCCGTTGTGGAGCGAGTCCGGCCGGAACGAGCGCCGGCGCGCGGGGAACGCCGGCCGGAGTGGCGCCGGACCGAGCTGGACGACCTGGAGCTGACGCAGCTCGCGGTGCGGCTGGTGGAGCAGGAACGCCAGGTGGTCGGCCGGGGCACGCCGCGGGCGAACGCGGCGCGGATGTTGCGCGACCAGAACGTCTTCCTGCGCGACGAGGAGGTGCAGCTGCTCGCCTCGGCTCTGGTCGACGGCCGGCCGGTGCGGATCACCTACGCGAGCGGGCCGCGGCAGACCGAGACGGTCCTCATCACTCCGGTCAAGCACCTCGACGGCGTGCTGTCGGCGGACTGCGAGGGCGGCACGAGCCGGGACTTCCCCATCGAGCACGTGCGGAAGGTGCTGGCACCGGGCGGATGAACACCTGGTGAAGTCGCGGTGACCTCGATGATCACGCGCGAATACTGGCGGTGTGCCCGACCCGATTTCCACCGGACTGCTGATGGTGCTCGAGACCGTGCTGGAGCGCTTCCTGCTCGGCCTCTTCGACGTGGCGCACAAGGGGGCCAAGAACAAGAGGCGGCAGCGCGAGCTGACCAGGCCGGGGCCGCTGGTCGAGCGGATCAGCACCGAGCTCGCCCGCGGTGAGCTCAGCGGTGTGGCCGAGCACGAGTGGCAGGCCGCCGTGGCCGCGGTGCGCGAGTCGATCGAGGCCGCGCTGCCGTTGCGCGAGGACGAGGCGCTGCAGGTGATGCTGACGCCCGAGACGCTGCGGGCGCACGTCCTGGCCAGGTCGGAGCGGATCCGGCGCGCGGCGGGGCTCTCGGACGCCGCTGCGGCGCTGTACGACGCGCTGGTCTCCAGGGTGAGCGTGGCGATCGTCGAACTGGTCTGGTCGCAGCCGGAGTACGCGCGCCGGCTCGCCGTGGCCATGTTCCAGATCAGCCAACGCACCGCCGACGCCATCGCACGGCAGCCGGAACAGCAGCGCAAGGCGCTGGTCGCGGCGCACCGGGACTTCGAGGACCGGTACGCCGAGCAGGTCGCGCACGCGCTGGGCGGGCTGGAGCTGTTCGGCGTCTCGCGGGGCCGGGCGCCGCGCCGGCACTCGTTCGACACCTCGTACGTGTCGCTGGCGGTGGCGCGGGTCGGTGACACCGACGAGCTGACCGGTGCCGGGCTGCCGGTGGCGGCGGCGCTGACGGACACGCCGCGGGTGCTGATCCGCGGCGGTGCGGGCGCGGGCAAGACGACGTTCCTGCGCTGGCTCGCGATGAACGCGCTGGGCGAGACGCGGACGTCGGGCAACGAGTGGCTCGGCCTGGTGCCGTTCTTCGTGCCGCTGCGGCAGTTCACGGCGTTGCCGAAGCCGGAGGAGTTCATCTCCTCGACCGCCTCGATGATCGAGGAGGAGAAGCCGGCCGGGTGGGTCACCGCGCGACTGCGGGAGGGCCGGGCGCTGGTGCTGGTCGACGGCGTGGACGAGCTGGTGTGGGAGCGGCGGGCCGAGGCGCGGCAGTGGCTCGCGCAGCTCGTGGCCGCCTACCCGAAGGCGCGCTACGCCATCACGACCAGGCCGGCGGCGGTGCCGGAGGACTGGCTGGAGGACAGCGACTTCGCGGCGTTCGACCTGTTGCCGTTGAGCGACAAGGGGGTCCGGGACTTCGTCGAGGCCTGGCACACGGCGGCGCGGGACGAACCGGGGCTGCCCCGCGACGCGCGGGTGTGGCTGGCCGAGTGCGAGACTCGGCTGCTGGCGACCCTGGCCGGGCGGCCCGCCCTGCGGCGGCTGGCGTCGAGCCCGTTGCTGGCCGGGTTGCTGTGCGCGTTGCACCAGGACCGGAACATGCACCTGCCGCGCGACCGGCGGTCGTTGTACGAGGCGGCGCTGGACCTGTTGCTGGTGCGGTGGGACGAGGACCGCGGGCTGGCGCTGCCGTCGTTCTCGAAGGAGGAGCAGCTCGTTCTGCTGCAACGGTTCGCGTACTCGCTGGTGCGCAACCGGGAGCTGATGGTGCCGCGCGAGGAGGCCGTGCACCGGCTGGGCAACGCGATGCGCGGGCTGCGGTCGCACGACATCGACCCGCACGAGGCGATGCAGCGGCTGCTGGAACGAGCCGGGCTGCTGCGCGAGGTCGGCACGGACCGGGTGCAGTTCGTGCACCGGACGTTCCGCGACTACCTGGCGGCCAAGGAGGTCGTGGACGCCGGTGACCTGAACCTGCTGGTGGACCGGGCACACCTGGACGAGTGGCACGACGTGGTGGTCATGGCCGTCGCGCACGCCCGGCCGCGCGAACGGGCGCGGGTGCTGCTGGACCTGCTGGCGGGCAACGACGACACGCGCAAGGACGAGCGCGGCCGGGACAAGCTGCGGTTGCTGGCGCTGGCGTGCCTGGAGCAGGCCGACGTGATCGAACCGGAGTCGGCGCGCACGCAGGTGACGTCCGCCGCCGCCTCGCTGATCCCGCCGACGAGCTTCGCGCACGCCGACGCGCTGTCCGAGGCCGGGTCGTTCGTCGTGGACCTGCTGCCGGGCCCGGAGGAGGCCGGGAACTCGGTCAGGGCCGCGTACATCGTGCGGACGCTCGCGAACATCGGTGGTGAGGGCGCGTGGGAGCGGCTCGCGGAGTTCGTGGCGGTGGACCACGCGATGGTCATCGACGAGCTGCTGCGGGCGTGGCGGAACACGCCGGACGCGGAGGACTACGCGCGGACCGTGCTGTCCAGAGTGGACTTCGGCGAGCGGCGGGTCGACGTCCGGGGCTGGCACCGGATCCAGTTCATCGCGCACCTGGCGAAGCTGCGGTACGTGCGGTGCATCGGCAACATCAACCCGCTCGACCCGCTGGGCGCGATGCCGTCGTTGCACCGGCTGGAGCTGTGGCAGAACGAGGTCATGCGCGACCTGGCCCCGCTGGCGGTGTCGGGGTCGCTGCGGGAGCTGCACCTGAGCCGGTGCCGGCCGCTGGGGCGGATCGACCTGTCCCCGGTGCGGGGCCTGGACGAGCTGCACCTGCACTTCAGCCGGGTCGACCTGGCGTCGCTGGAGGGTGGTGCGGTGCGGCGGCTGCAGATCCGCGACGAGGGCACCGACGAGGGCCTGGCCGCGCTGCCCGCGTTGCCCGAGCTGCGCGAGCTCGCGATCGACCACCGCCCGCCCTACTCGCTGGCGGGGCTGCAGCGGTGGCCGACCATCACGACGCTGGAGGTGTTCGGCGTGCCTGACGCCGATGACCTGCGGGTGCTGCCCGCGTTGGCGCACCTGGTCGTGCACCAGCCGGAGTCACCCGCGCGGCTGGAGGAGCTGCGTCAGCAGCTGCCGGGCGTGCGCGTCACCACCTGATGTCGGCGAGGCTGCCCAGCGGCGGGCGTTCGGAGGCCTCCTGCAGCTGCACCGAGGACGTGTCCGCGGCGTGCAGCTCGGCCGGGAACGTGAAGCTCACCCGCTGCTCGACCTCGCTCAGGGACACCTGGAACACCCGGAACTCGTCGAGGTCGAGCGCCTCGGCGAGCACGAGGTTCTGGGTGAGCAGGAACGCGCTGCAGCGCAGCTCGCCGCCGACCACGAACGCGACGGCCTTGAAGAACTCGCGCGGGATCGGCACACCGCGGAAGACCCGGTCGTCGGCGTTGAAGACCGGCCCGCCGTAGACGCTGACCTTGAGGTCGTCCACGTCGACGTCGGCGAGCACCGCGTCCTCCAGCCTGCCCCAGAGCCCTTCCTTGGTGCTCTGGTTGAAGTCGTCCATCTGCGGCGTGATGTTCGTGAAGAAGAACGAGTCCTTGTTCGCCTTCTTCGCCTCCGCGGCCGGGCCCCAGCAGAGGTCCGCGCGGCGCGCGATGTGCCCGCGGTCGAGCCGGTTGTCGCGGTAGAGCTCGTCGCCGGTCTGGAACTCCGCCGGGACGCGCGGGTCCTTGATGAACGGGATGCCGGTGCGGCTCAACGCCTTCATCGCGCCGCCGTCGATGTTCCACGCGACCCAGCTCGCGAACCTGCGCGACTTGCTGAGCGCGAGCGAGAAGTGCGTGTAGTCGATGGTGGTCGAGCCGTTCAGCTCGACCGCGTCCTGCGCGCCCGCCTCGGTCAGCGCCGGGATCCCGGCGTCCGTGCCGAGGAACCCGGTGTCGAAACCGGTCTGCACCGCTGTGCTGGTCATGTGTCGCCCCCTGGTCGGTCACCTGCAGGGTCGACACATCTCACGGGACCGTTAGCCGGGTGCACCCGAACGGCCCAGTGTTCACCAGTTCTTCCCGGCCAGTTCGCCGTGGGCGCCGTCCGGTCCGCAGTGGACCGGACGGCGCCCGTCAGCTCACCGTCCGACCAGCTCGACGGTCCTGCCCGCGCGGCGCGACTCGTCGACCCACTGGTCGATGGCCTGCCCGCAGGCCTGGTCGAGGTGCCGGACCCCGCTCAGGTCCATCCGGACGTGCTCCCGGTCGACGCCGTCGAGCACGTCGAGCAGGCCCGGCAGCCGCAGGAACGTGGCGTTGCCCTTGAGCGCGACCCCGTCGGCGGTCACGACGACCGACAGCCTGGACACGTCCCACGCCGTCTTCACGACCGCCGCGAGCAGACCGACCAGCGTGCCGGTCAGCAGGTCCGTGCCCACGATCAGCCCGGCCGTGAGCACCACGATCGCGCCCTCGGCCCGGTCCTTGCGCCACAGCGCGACGACCTGGCCGATGCCGAGCAGCTTCCACCCGGCGTGCACGAGCACGGCGGCCAGCACCGCCACCGGGATCAACGCGATCAGCTCCGGCAACGCGACCACGAACAGCAGCAACCACACCCCGTGCAGCACCCGCGAGAGCTTCGTCCGCGCGCCCGCCTGGACGTTGGCCGAGCTGCGCACGATCACCGCCGTCATCGGCAGCGCACCCAGCAACCCGCACAGCGTGTTCCCGACGCCCTGCGCCACCAGCTCCCGGTTGTACCGCGTGCGCGGCCCGTCGTGCATCCGGTCGACCGCCGCCGCGCTGAACAGGCTCTCCGCCGACGCCACCAGCGCGAACACCACCGCCGTGCCCACGATGCCGGTGTCCAGCAGAGAAAGGTCCGGCAGGTGCACGTCCGTGGCGAGCTCACCGACGTCGATCCGCGCCACCGACGAGGCGAACACCCCCGCCAGCGCGGTCGTGACCACCACCCCGACCAGCACACCGGGCACGACCCGCAACGGCGTCCGCTGCCACAGCAGCATGATCACGATGGTCAGCAACCCGAGCGCCACCGCCACCGGCGACACGGCGAGGCTCACCAGACCGGTGATCTTCTCCCACGTGGTCCCCGGCGCCTGCGCCCCCACCAGCGGGTAGAGCTGCCCGAGCACGAGCACCAGCCCGATGCCGGCGAGCATGCCCTGCACCACCGACGGCGAGATCGCCCGGAACCACCGCCCGCACCGCGCCAAGCCCAGCAGCACCTGCAAGGCACCGGCCCCGAGCACGATCACCCCGAGCGCCTCGATGCCGTGGGAGCTGACCGCGTCCGCCACCAACACGGTCAACCCGGCCGCGGGCCCGCTCACCTGCAGCGAGCTGCCCGGCAACAACCCGACGACGATGCCGCCGACGACTCCCGTCACGATCCCGAGCTCGGCCGGCACCCCGGACGCCACCGCCACACCGACGCACAGCGGCAGCGCCACCAGGAACACCACGACCGACGCGCCGAGATCGGCCCAGTACTTTTTCATCGGAAATCCTCTACAGCGGCTGGAACGCATGCTCGGCACACGCGGAGACCTCGCCGGTCTCGATGTCGTAGAACCACCCGTGAACGCGCAGCTCGCCGTTAGCCACCTTCTCGGCCACGAACGGGTACGCGAGCAACGTCTCCAGCTGCCTGCGCACGTGCTCCTGCCCCTCCACGCGCATCGCCGGGTCGCTCTCCGCCTTCCGCGGCCGCTGCTTTCCCAGCCACCCGCGCATGGCGGGCAGGTGGTCGATCACCGCCTCGTTGAGCGCCAGCACCGCACCGCAGTGCGAATGCCCGCAGACCACGATCTCGCTGACCCCGAGCTGCAACACCGCGAACTCGATGGTCGCCATCTCGCTGGTCGGCGCCTGCACCTCGTACGGCGGAATCACGTTCCCCGCCGTCCTCAGCTCGAACAACGCCCCCGGCTCCGCACCGGTGATGGCCGCCGTGACGATGCGGGAATCAGCGCACGTGATGAACATCGTCGAGGGCTTCTGCCCCTCCGCGAGCTTCTTTCCGATGTCACTGCCGCGCGTCTTGGCGTGTGCGCGGGCATGCTGAACAAAGCGATGGAAGTCCATGGGAATCCCTCACTGCCTGAGTTGAAAAATGTTCAGTTCTGATCCGGCCGATGGGGTGCGGGATCAGTTCCGGAACACCTGCAGCGCGGGTGGTGTGCGCCAAACCGCCATGGGCTCGGCAGCGGACACCGGCTTGACCTTCTCGACCTCCGGCCGCGGCGTGACCGCGACCGCTTTCGGCCTGTCCTCAGCGGACGAACGCTGCACCGCCGCCGCAGCCGCCATGAGCCGCGACCGGCAGGGTTCGCGCTCCTCGCGGGGCGCTTCCTCCTTGGGAGCGGAGGACTTGGACTTGGGCGGCGGGGCGCCGATCGACGCCGTGGAGACCGCCGGGGCGAGGACGGCGCAGAGGGCGATCACGACCGCGAGCAGGACGCTGCGCATGTGCCACCCCCGTCCGAGTTGATCTACTTCTTCCAGTTTTACCGGAGGGAGTGACGAATGGGTTAACGGGGGGACGATTCCACCGCCTCAAGCACGAGATTCACCCGAAAGGATCTTCAGGTTTCACGGAGCGGAACGGTCCTCCGGCCGTAGACCCGTTCCAACGCCTGACCGGCGGCTTCCCGGAGATGAGGGTCTGGGTGTTCATTCATCAAGCGCACGATCCACTCGGCAACAGCTTTATGCCGATATGTGGCACGCATCACTTCAATGAGTTCGAATCGACCGAACGCTTCGGGATGATCCCACACCCACTGGTACAAGACGCGGATATGGGCGATGGCACAGGTTCGAACTGCGGCCCACTTCACCGGGAATTCACCTCCGTCCATGTGCCTCTCCAGAAAGTGAGCGAAGTCAAGCTGGCCACGCCACCCCTTCACCAGAGCAGAGGCGACCGCGTCCACCACCTCGCGGCACTTCTCGGCAGGCGCCTCGCTGGGCAGTTGGATGACAATGTCACGCGCGCCGGGGTCACCGGCCCAGGCGATCGCGAGGTGTTTGGCAACCCAGATCGCATGCTTGTACGAAGTCTCCTGAACAGACCGCCACGCAATGGCGTCCAGCACCGCGCGGCGGCCGGGCCACCCCCGATCGAGCGCGGTGATGAGCGGCTCTCGGACACGGGTGTTGCGTTCGCGCTCGAGTGCGGTCAGGAAGGCGCCGAAGACGGCTTCGTCCCCAGAATCGCGGTCCAGCACCGCGATGGCCGCCCTGCGAACCGCCTCGTCCTTGTCCGGCAACGCGGACATCGCCATCCGGCGGCGTTCCGAGCGCGGTGCGGTCGCGAGCTCCAGCTGAAAACCTGTGATTCGGTTGCTGATGACGGAGGAATTCCGGTACTCGCTGATCAGCTGCAGCGTCACCGGCTGGAAGGGGAACGAGCCCGCCACCGACGAAAGCGCGGCCGCCACGTCGGCGGCGTACTCGGCCCGGAACGCGTCCTTGGGCGGTATGAACGACAGCTCGTCGACCATCCTGTGCACGAGGTCCGCCGCCCAGTCCTGGTCTTCAGCCGCAACGGTGCCCGTCTCTCCCAGGCAGCGCAGTGCGAACGGCCGTCCGGCCACCAGCCGGACCTCCGCCAGTGCCGTCACGACCTCACGGATCGGCGACCCCTGCCCCGCCAGCATCGCCGACAGCAACAACAACGGCTCGTGCCACTCGGCGTTCTGCCAGTGCTTCCAGTACACCTCGGCCTTCAACCAGCCGTAGTCCGCCTTCCTCCGGTTGAACTCCGCCAGCACGTGCCGCGCCACGAAGTACTCCATGAACGTCCGGTGCACGAACCCGAACACGCCCTCCCCGGTCTCGGCCAGGACGAACGTCCGTTCCCGCAGGTGGTTGAGGATCTCCACCGCGGTCGCCTGCGCCTCGCCCGCCGACTTGGCGTACTGACGCTCCAGATAGGCGGCGATGATGTCGCGCAACGGCTCGTACGCGATCGCGTTCAGCTCACGACCGGAACCCGGCCGCGCCGAGAGCATCGCCATCGCGATGTTCTGCAGGATCTCGGCCTTCTGGTCGCGGCCGAGCCGGAAGCCGAGCGGTAGCAGCTCCAAGCTGTCGATCCGCTTGCGTTTGACGTCCCAGTCCTCCAGCAGCACGTCGGTGCAGCGTTCGTACAGCTTCCAGCGCTTCTCGGGTAGGTCCTGGTGCTTGTAGAGCACGGCCATCATGGTGAGCAGCAACGGGTTCCCGGCCAGTTCCAGCAGCCGCGGGTTGTCCGCGATGCGGTCGACCAGGCCGGCGGCATCGCGTTCGTCGCCTTCGAAGGTGTAGTGCTGGTACCACGCGGGGACGAACGAGCGGATCTCCTTGAGGCCGAAGTCGAGCAGCGTGTAGTGCTCGAAACCGGCCAGGCCCAGTTCGTCCGGGTCGTAGCCGACGATCCGCGAGGACACCACGAGCCGTGCCTCGGGGAAGCGGGTGGTGAAGGCGTGGAACTGGTTGATCACGCGGGCGTGCGCCGCCCGGTCGAAGATCTCGTCCAGGCCGTCGAAGAAGATCGTCGCACCGGCCTTCAGCGCCTCGGCCAGCTGGGCTTCGGTCACCCGGACGCCGAACTTCTCCCAGGTGTTCGCGACCAGGAAGGCCACGAAGTCCTGGCTGCCGACCAGGACGTACTCGCGCAGCTCGACCAGGAACGCCACCGGGTCGACCGCGTTCAGCAGGGTGACCTGGAACAGTGTGCTCTTGCCGCTGCCCGGTCCGCCGAGGACCACCTGCTTCGGTTCGCGGCCGAGCACCGCCGCACCGTCCTCCGTGAGAGCCGGGCCACCGGCGCCCTCCTCGTCGGGCAGGTCGAAGTTCGGGCGGCCGGCCCGCAGCTGCTGGGACACGAAGACGTCGAGCAGCGGGATGCGGGCCATCCGGTCGTGCTGGGCGCCGGCGATCACCGACAGCCGGACGTACCTGTACCGCTCCACCACGGCCTGCTGGTAGGCGTACCAGTCGGTGCTCGCCTCGCCGGTGCCGCTGGACCACTTCTGGACGCCCTCGGAAACCTGCCGCGCCAGGTCGTCCTTCGAGCCGAACACGCCCGCGATCCGGGCCTCCAGCAGTTCCGTGCGGAACGCCTCGACCTCGTCGCGGAGCTCCATGAGCTTGCGCGGCCACGGCTCGTCCTCGGACAGCACGAACGCGAGCACCGGGATGCCCGCCTCCACCGCGGCGCGGTATTCCAGCTCGGTGATCGACTGAGTGTGGCCGGGCGGGATGAAGCCGTACCGCCACGCCATCACCACGACGTACAGGTCGGCCGACCGCACGTCGGAAAGGCAACGGTCCACCGGCCGCACGTCCTCCGCCACGTAGTGCTCCATGGCGATGTCCTTGTGGCCCAACCGTCGAATCGCCATCCGCACCGCCTCGCGGTGCTCGCGCAAGTCGGCGAATGTGGAGGAGACGTAGACGAGCGCCATCTGCCAATGGTCTCAAACGACCGGATGTACAAGGCTGCGCCCGTTGTGCCACACCCAAGCCCGTGCTGGACGTCGTGGTGACGGCCGCAAGGGCGTACGTGCGCTGGTCGCCGCGACCGGTCACCCGGTCGGCTGACCGGGATCACGCGTCACGCCGAACTTCTCCCCGACCATCCGCCAGAACGCCGGCACGGCGTCCGCCACCGGGTGCTGCTCGACCACCTGACACCCCCGCTTGCGCCTCTTGTTCCCGTAGAAGGTGAGCACGAAGCAGCCGTCGTCCACCGGCGCCAGCACGCCAGGAGCATGCACCTTGATCGTCTCGTAGTGCCCGTTCGTCGTCTCGAGCGACACCACGACGAGGTCGTGCATCGACGTGGTCACCCCCAGGCGCCCGGCCACACCGCTGTCCACGACGCTGGCGATGACGTCCCGCACGTACTGGTGCGACGCGAAGTCCTTGTTGCCCCAGCGCAGTTCGTCGAACCGCCGGGCCACCGCGTCCCAGGTCGAGCCGGCGAACTCACCCCGGATCACCGCGAACGCCATCGGAAACGGTTCCACGACCGCCAGCCTACAAAGGCGAACGCCCCGGTCCGACGTCGTTGTCGGGCCGGGGCGTCATGCTGCTGCCGGTGGTCGGACGCCGTTGTCAGACCACCGCGAGCGGAAGCAGGTTGGGGATCACGGGCGAGGGCAGGCTGGACGCGCCGGTGAGGAACTTGTCCACGGCGTGCGCCACGGACCGGCCCTCGGCGATCGCCCACACCACCAGCGACGCGCCGCGGTGGGCGTCGCCGCAGACGAACACGCCGGGTGCGGTCGTCTGCCAGTCGGAGCCGCACGAGATGGTGCCTCGGGAGGACAGCGGGATGCCGAAGTCGTCGAGGACCTTCATGTGCTCGACGCCCTCGAAACCGATGGCCAGCAACACCATGTCGGCGGGCAGGACCTCGACCTCGTCGGACAGCGGCACGACCCTGCGGCGGCCGGAGGAGTCCTTCTCGACGCGGACCTGCTGCAGCTCGATGAACCGCACGTGCCCGGCGTCGTCGCCCACGAAGCGGCGGACCGCCACGGTGAAGCGGCGTTCGCCGGCCTCCTCGTGCGCCGGGTAGGTGCGCAGGACGTGCGGCCACACCGGCCACGGCGAGCGGTCGTCGTCGCGGACCGACGGCGGCATCGGGTACTGGTCGAGCTGCGTCACCGACAGCGCGCCCTGGCGGGTCGCGGTGCCGTAGCAGTCGGCGCCCGTGTCGCCGCCGCCGATGACGATGACGTGCTTGCCCTCGGCGGAGATCGAGGACGGGCCGTCGCCCTCGCAGGCGCGGTTCGCGGGGACCAGGTGGTCCATCGCGAGGTGGATGCCGTCGAGGTCACGGCCGGGCGTGGTCTTGTCGTCCCGGCCGCGCAACGCGCCCACGGCCAGCACGACCGCGTCGAAGTCGGACCGCAGCTGCTCGACCGTGATGTCGACGCCGACCTCGCAGCCGGTCACGAACTTCGTGCCCTCGCGGCGCAGCTGGGACAGCCTGCGGTCGAGGACCTTCTTCTCCATCTTGAACTCGGGGATGCCGTAGCGCAGCAGGCCGCCGAGACGGTCGTCGCGTTCGTACACGACGACTTCGTGGCCCGCGCGGGTCAGCTGCTGGGCGGCGGCCAGACCGGCGGGGCCGGAGCCGACGACCGCGACGCGCTTGCCGGAGTGCACCGCGGCCGTGGACGGCTGCACGTAGCCGTTCTCCCACGACACGTCGGCGATGGTCTCCTCGACCCGCTTGATCGCGACCGCGCCACCGGCGTCGTGCGAGATCGCCAGCACGCACGCGGCCTCACACGGCGCCGGGCACAGACGACCCGTGAACTCCGGGAAGTTGTTGGTGGCGTGCAGGCGGTCGGAGGCGAGCTCCCAGTCGCCGCGGCGCACCAGGTCGTTCCACTCCGGGATCAGGTTGCCCAGCGGGCAGCCCGCGCTTCCGCTGTGGCAGAACGGGATGCCGCAGTCCATGCACCGGGTGGCCTGCGTGCGGACGGCCGCGTTGCGCTCGGCCGGGTCCTCGTGCAGGTACACCTCGTTCCAGTCCTGCAACCGGTCCGGCTTCGGACGCTTCGGCGCGTCGGAGCGGGAGTACTTCATGAAACCCTGTGGATCAGCCACGAGACGCCTCCATGACAGCCGCGTCAACGTCCCGGCCCTCGGCGCGGGCGAGACGCATGGCCTCGAGAACGCGCTGGTAGTCGCCGGGCATGACCTTCGTGAACGCACCGGCTCGCCGAGTCCAGTCACCGAGCAGTGAAGCGGCCACCGCGGAACCGGTGTGCTCGTGGTGCCTGGTGACGACGTCCTTGAGCCAACGCAGGTCCTCGGCGCTGAGGCGCTGCAGATTCACCATCTCCTGGTTCACCGACAACGGGTCCAGGTCCAGCACGTACGCGATGCCGCCGGACATGCCGGCCGCGACGTTGCGACCGGTCGGGCCGAGCACGACGGCACGGCCTCCGGTCATGTACTCGAACGCGTGGTCGCCCACGCCCTCGGCCACCAGCGTGGCACCGGAGTTGCGGACGCAGAAGCGTTCGCCCACCCGGCCGCGCAGGAAGATCTCACCCGACGTGGCGCCGTAGCCGATCACGTTGCCCGCGATCACCTGCAGCTCCGCGCGGAACGGCGCGTCGTCGTGCGGGCGGACGATGATCCGGCCGCCGGACAGGCCCTTGCCGACGTAGTCGTTGGCGTCGCCGACCATCTCCAGCGTGATGCCGCGCGGCAGGAACGCGCCGAGCGACTGGCCGGCCGACCCCGTGAGCTTCACGTGGATCGTGTCGTCCTCCAGGCCCTCACCGCCGTAGGCGGGTGACCTCGGCGCCGAGCAGCGTGCCGACCGTGCGGTTGACGTTGCGGACCGGCAGCTCCAGCTTGACCTGGTGCGCGTCCTCCAGCGCCGCCTCGGCGAGCTGGATCAGCGTGCGGTCCAGTGCCTTGTCGAGGCCGTGGTCCTGCTCGCGGACCTTGCGCTTCGCCGTCGGGTACGGCGTCTCCGGCACCTCGAAGACCGGGTCCAGGTTGAGGCCCTCGGTCTTCCAGTGCTCGATCGCGTCGTCCTTGTCGAGCAGCTCGGCGTGGCCGACGGCCTCGTCGATCGTGCGGAAACCCAGCTCCGCCAGCAGTTCGCGGGCCTCCTGCGCGATGAACTCGAAGAAGTTCACGACGTGGTCGGCCTGGCCGGTGTAGCGGGCCCGCAGGTCCGGGTTCTGCGTGGCGACGCCGACCGGGCAGGTGTCCAGGTGGCAGACGCGCATCATCACGCAGCCGGCGACGATCAGCGGTGCGGTGGCGAAGCCGAACTCCTCGGCGCCGAGCAGCGCGGCCACCACGACGTCGCGGCCGGTGCGCATCGCGCCGTCGACCTGGACGGTGATGCGGTCGCGCAAACCGTTGAGCAGCAACGTCTGCTGGGTCTCGGCGAGGCCGATCTCCCACGGCGTGCCCGCGTGCTTGAGCGAGTTCATCGGCGAGGCACCGGTGCCGCCGTCGTAGCCGGAGATCAGCACGACGTCCGCGTGCGCCTTGGCGACCCCCGCCGCGACCGTGCCCACGCCGATCGACGAGACGAGCTTCACGTGAACCCGTGCCTGCTCGTTCGCGTTCTTCAGGTCGTGGATGAGTTGCGCCAGGTCCTCGATCGAGTAGATGTCGTGGTGCGGCGGCGGCGAGATGAGACCGACGCCCGGCGTGGAGTGCCGGGTGCGCGCGACCCACGGGTAGACCTTGAAGCCGGGCAACTGGCCGCCCTCGCCGGGCTTCGCGCCCTGCGCCATCTTGATCTGGATGTCCGTGGAGTTCACGAGGTACTCGCTCGTGACACCGAACCGTCCACTCGCGACCTGCTTGACCGCGGAACGGCGTTCCGGGTCGTACAGGCGCTCGCGGTCCTCGCCGCCCTCACCGGAGTTCGACCGGCCGCCGAGCCGGTTCATCGCGATGGCGAGGGTCTCGTGCGCCTCGGCCGAGATCGAGCCGTACGACATGGCACCGGTGTTGAAGCGCTTGACGATCGCGCTGACGGGCTCCACCTCGTCGATCGGGATCGGCGTGCGGCCCTCGGTGCGGAACTTGAACAGGCCGCGCAACGTGCCGCCCTGCCGCGAGACGCGCTCGACCTCCGCCGTGTACTGGCGGAAGACGTCCTCCTTGCGCGTCTTCGTGGCGTGCTGCAGCAGGAACACCGTCTCCGGTGTGAACAGGTGCAGCTCGCCCTCGCGGCGGTACTGGTAGTCGCCACCGACCTCGAGCCTGCGGTGCGCGCGGTCGGTGGGGTTGTCCGGGTACGCGCGGCGGTGGCGCAGCGCCACCTCCTCGGCGAGCACGTCGAGACCGACGCCGCCGAGCTTCGACTGCGTGCCGGTGAAGTACTCGTCCAGCAGCTCGTTCGACAGGCCGACCGCCTCGAAGATCTGCGCCGCGGTGTAGGCGCCGACGGTCGAGATGCCCATCTTCGACATGATCTTCAGGACGCCCTTGACGAGCGCCTTGACGTAGTTGCGGATCGCCTTGTGCGCCGGGACGCCGGTGATGGCGCCCTGGCTGATCAGGTCCTCGATCGTCTCGAACGCGAGGTACGGGTTCACCGCGGCGGCGCCGTAGCTCAGCAGTGCGGCGACGTGGTGGACCTCGCGGCAGTCACCGGACTCGACGACGAGGGCGACGCGCAGGCGTTCCTTGGTGCGCACCAGGTGGTGGTGCACCGCGGAGACGAGCAGCAGCGACGGGATCGGTGCCATGCGGTGGTCGGAGTCGCGGTCGCTCAGCACCAGCGTGCGGGCACCGTTGGCGATCGCTTCCGACGCCTCCCGGCGCACGCGCTCGATCGCCGCGGTCAGAGCCTCGCCACCACCGTCCACTTCGTACAGTCCCGACAGGACGGTGCACGCGAAGCCGGGCAGGTCGCCGTCGTCGTTGATGTGGATGAGCTTGGCGAGCTCGTCGTTGTCGATCACCGGGTAGTCGAGCGTGACGTGCCGGCAGGACACCGGGCCGGGGTCGAGCAGGTTCTGCTCGGGGCCCATCACGCGCTTGACGGAGGTGACGATCTCCTCGCGGATCGCGTCCAGCGGCGGGTTCGTGACCTGCGCGAAGTTCTGCACGAAGTAGTCGTAGAGCAGCCGCGAACGCTGCGACAGCGCGGCGACCGGGGTGTCCGTGCCCATGGAGCCGAGGTTCCTGACCCATGATCGACATGGGCGTGAGCAGGATCCGCAGCTCCTCCTCGGTGTAGCCGAAGGTGAGCTGGCGGCGCACGACCGACTCGTGGCTCTGCACCACGTGCTCGCGGTCGGCCAGGTCGGCGAGGTCGAGCAGACCCGCGTGCAGCCACTCGTCGTAGGGCCGCTCGGAGGCCAGGTTCGACTTGAGCTCCTCGTCGTCGACGATGCGGCCCTGGGCGGTGTCGACCAGGAACATCCGGCCCGGCTGCAGCCGGCCCTTCGCGACGACCTGGTCGGACGGCACGTCCAGCACACCGGACTCGGAGGCGAGCACCACGCGGCCGTCGGCGGTCTGCCACCAGCGGGCGGGCCGCAGGCCGTTGCGGTCCAGGACCGCGCCCACGACCTCGCCGTCGGTGAACGTGACACACGCCGGGCCGTCCCACGGCTCCATCAGGGAGGCGTGGAACTGGTAGAACGCGCGGCGCTTCGGATCCATCGTGGCGTGGTTCTCCCACGCCTCCGGGATCATCATCAGCACCGCGTGCGGCAGGCTGCGGCCGCCGAGGTGCAGCAGCTCCAGCACCTCGTCGAACGACGCCGAGTCCGACCCGTCCGGGTCGCAGATCGGGAACAGCCGCGCGAGGTCGCCGGGGATGAGGTCGCTGTCCAGCAACGCCTCCCGGGCGCGCATGCGGTTGCGGTTGCCGCGCACGGTGTTGATCTCACCGTTGTGGGCGACGAACCGGAACGGGTGCGCCAGCGGCCACGACGGGAACGTGTTGGTGGAGAACCGGCTGTGCACCAACGCGATCGCGCTGTACAGCCGCTCGTCGCGCAGGTCCGGGAAGAACGCCGGCAGCTGCTCGGTCGTCAGCATTCCCTTGTAGACGATCGTGCGCGCGGACAGCGACGGGAAGTACACGCTGCCCTCGTGCTCGACCCGCTTGCGCAGGCAGAAGGTCAGGCGGTCCAGCCCGATGCCGGTCTCGCCGCGCGTGCCCTTGACGAACAGCTGCGCGAAGTGCGGCGCCACGGACAACGCCGTGGGACCGACGCCGGCCTTCTCCGGGTCGACCGGCACGTCGCGCCAGCCGATGACCTCCAGGCCCTCCTCGACCGCGATGCGCTCGATCTGCGCGCGAGCGGACTCGCGTTCTTCGGCCTCAAACGGCAGGAAAGCGATTCCCGCCGCGTACCCGCCGCTCTCCGGCAGGTCGAAGTCGACGACAGCACGCAGGAACTCGTCCGGCAGCTGCAACAGGATCCCGGCACCGTCACCCGAGGTGGGCTCGGCACCGGCGGCACCGCGGTGCTCGAGGTTTGCTAGGGCGGTGAGCGCGTCGCTCACGATGCCGTGGGAACGCCTGCCCTGGATGTCGGCCACCATGGCGACACCACAGGCGTCGCGCTCATCAGCTGGGTCGTACAGACCCTGGGGGCCGGGGATGGCGGAGAAGATCACTGCGCAGACCTCCTTCGTCGTCCTCGCTGAAGAACTAGTCCTCGTGCTCAGACCTCGTACCAACAGGTGGGAGCACGGGACGACGATGGCCCGCGTGTTGACGCGACTTTAACAGCCGCGAAACCCAGGGACACCCGCCAATGGGTGATCTAGGTCATGGAAGCGTAACGATTTCCCAGCGCTGAGCGACATTGCAGCGGACGTCGAGCTCCGTTACGGCTGGGTTAGCGTAACCGAACGTTCAACTAGGGCCAGCCTGATGAGAGCTGCACAACATTCGCGCGTTGGCACGGGATCAGCCTGTTGACCCCTTGTCCCCTCTGGTCAGCGGCTCAGCGTCTCAGTTAGCGGACGCTCACGCGTCACCGTCCACTCTGCCCGGTCGGGGTTGTTGACGGTCAAAAGACCGAGTTCCCGGTCCTCCCGCGCTGCCTGCGGGAGGACCGGGACCTCGGCGTTCGAGAAGCCTCGCGGGTCGTTTCCGGCCGTCTGGTCACGTGGCCGGAGGCGGGTGGGCACCTCCGGCCACGGACGCTCAGTGAGCCGCGACCGGCTCCTTCTTGTCGTCGTCCGCGCCGGTCTGCTTGGCCAGCAGGTCGTCGACGTCGACGCTGTCGGGGTTGTTCAGCACCTCGGTCAGGCGGTCCTTGTCGAGCGCCTTCTGCCAGGCGGCGACCACGAGCGAGCCGACACCGTTGCCGATGACGTTGGTGATGGCGCGGGCCTCGGACATGAACCGGTCGATGCCGACGATGAGCGCGATGCCGACGGCCGGGATGGCGCTGTGGGCCTCGAACGCCTGCAGCGAGGCCGCCAGGGTGACCAGGCCGGCACCGGTGACGCCCGCCGCGCCCTTGGACGCGATCAGCATGAACAGCAGCAGACCGATCTGGACGCCGATCGACACGTCGTGGCCCGTGGCCTGGGCGATGAAGATCGCGCCCATGGTCAGGTAGATGCAGGTGCCGTCGAGGTTGAACGAGTAGCCAGTCGGGATGGTGAGGCCGACGACCGACTTCTGCGCGCCCGCCGCCTCCAGCTTGACCATCATGCGCGGCAGCACCGACTCGGACGACGAGGTGCCGAGCACGATCAGGATCTCGTCCTTGATGTAGCGCAGGAACTTGAAGAGGCTGAAGCCCGCGACCTTCGCGACGATGCCGAGCACCACCACGACGAACACGATGCAGGTGGCGTAGAACGAGCCCATCAGCCACAGCAGCTTGCCGAGCACGCTGCCGCCGAACTTGCCGACGGTGTAGGCGATGCCGCCGAAGGCACCGATCGGCGCGACGTACATGACGATCTTGATGATGCCGAACATCACCTTGGAGAGCGTTTCCATCGCGGAGACGACCTTGGCACCGCGCTCGCCCATGCCGGCGACCGCGACGGCCACGAGGATCGCGACCACGAGCACCTGGATCAGCTGACCGTCGGTGAAGGCGCTGACGAACGACTTCGGCACGAGGCTCAGGATGAAGCCGGTGATGCCGGTCTCCGCGCTCGACGCGTCCTTCAGCGTCTTGTCCGCCGCACTGGCGTTCAGCTCGATCTCACCGCCGTGGTGACCCGGCTGCACGATGTTCACGACGACGAGGCCGATGGCGAGCGCCACCGTGGTCATCGCGGTGAAGTAGAGGATCGTCCGCAGGGCCAGGCCGCCCGCCTTGGCGAGGTTCCCCAGCCCGGCGATGCCGACGATGATGGTGGCGAAGATCGTCGGTGCGATGACGACCTTGACCAGGTTCACGAACAGGTCGGCGAGCCACTTCATCTCGGACGCCTGTTTCGGGAACAGGAACCCGACCGCGGCGCCCAGCACGATGGAGACCAGCACCCAGAAGTACAGGTGCTTGTAGATCGGTTTGCGGCCTGTGGTGGTGGTCGCCACGGTTCCTCCTCGAACACTTCGCGTTGGGTAGTGAGGGTGAGCCGCGCCACGACCAGCGACAAGGCGCGATCCGGAAACTTCAGACAGCCCTGACGTAACGGTTAGTCTTTGCCGGTGTCGCTCAGCCGTCGCACTCTTCTGCTAGGGGGTGCACTCGCTCTCGCCGGGTGCACCCGGCAGAGGGTCGAAGCACCCCCGCGGCTCGTTCTCGCCACCGGCCCGGACGGCGCGGTGTTCCGCGAGATCGGGTCCGCTCTCGCGCAGGTGCTGGCGGAGAAGCTCCCGGACACCGAGGTGGTCGCCCAGCCGACCGGCGCGTCGGTGGAGAACCTCCAGCTGCTGGCCGCCGGGAGGGCCGACCTCGCACTGTCCTCTTTGGACGCGATCGAACGGCCGGGCAGCGTGCGCGCGGTGGGGCGGCTCTACGACAGCTTCATGCAGATCGCGGTGCGCAAGGAGTCGTCGATCGAGTCGTTGAAAGACCTGGCCGGCAAGCGGATCTCGCTGGGACCGGTGGGTTCCGGCACCGAGTTCACCGGGCGGCGGCTGCTGCAGCACCTCGGCGAAGAGTCCGCTTTGGACGAACGCATGGGGCACGCCGAGGCATCGCGCCGGCTCGCGGCGGGCACGCTGGACGCGTTGCTCGCGCTGACCGGAATCCCCACCGACGCGGTGTACGACATCAAGGACCAGGTGCGGTTGATCAACCTGCAGGACGAGGCGGTGCGGCTCCACCGCGAGTTCCTCGGCCCGTACATCCCGGCGACGATCCCCCAGTCGGTGTACAACCCGATCCCCGCCTGTCACACGTTCGCGGTGCCGAACCTGCTGCTCGCGCACGAGTCGCTGAGCGCGGACGTGGTCGAGGTGGTGACGCGGACGGTGTTCACCGAGACCGCGCGGATCGTGGAGGGGCACCCGGAGGCGTCGCGGATCAACGTGCGGACCGGCATCGCGACCGGCGAGGTGCCGTTGCACGAGGGTGCGATGCGGTGGTTCCGCGAGGTCAAGCGCTGACCGGTCCTCCTCACGCGCTGAGGCTGACCTTCACGTCGAGGCCGGGGCCGGCGTCGTGCAGCGTGAGGGTGCCGCCCGCGGACTCGATCAGCTCGGCGCAGATGGCGAGGCCCATGCCGGTGCCGGGCACGTTCTGGTGCTTGGTCGCCCGCCAGAACCTCTGCAGGGCGTGCTCGCGTTCCTCCGCGCTGAGCCCGTCACCGTTGTCGGTCACGTGCAGCTCGCCCTTGGCGCCGCTGACCACGACCTCGGAGGCGTTGGCGAGCCGGATGGCGTTGCTGACCAGCTCGTCGAGCACGCTGCCCAGGCCGCCGGGCGGTTCCTGCATGGTGAGGCCGGGCGGCACGGTGATCTTGAGCTCGACCCCGGACCTGGCCGCGAGGGCCTGCCAGCCCGCCCGGTGCGTGGCCAGGAGCTGGTCGATCTCGACGGGTTCGGTGTCGCGGGCGCTGTCGAGGCGGGTGGCGGCGAGCAGCGTGTCGAGCACCCGGCCCATCTCCTCGGCCTCGTCGACCGCGATCTGGTGGGCTTCCCGCGCGTGCTCGCCGCTCACGTGCGGCTCGAGGTTGTCGACGGCGAGCCGCAGGCTGGCCAGGGGGTTGCGCAGCTGGTGCGAGGCGTCGGCGACGAACGCCTTCTGCCTGTTCAGGGCCCTGCCGACGACGTCGACCATGGTGTTGAAGCTGCGTGCGAGCCGGCGCAGCTCCGGCGGCCCGCCGACCTCGTCCGCCCGCACGTCGAGGTTGCCCTGCGCCACCGCCGCCGTGGCCTCGTCGAGCCTGCGCACCGGCCGCAGCACCCACCGCGACATCGGCCACGCCGCCGCGACCACCGCCAGCATGGGCGCGAGCCCGGCCAGCGCCATCAGGCCCCACTGCCGCAGCACCTCACCGCGCAACGCCCCGGTCGGCGAGATCGTGACGACCGCCGCCACCACCTCGCTGTCCCGCCCGACCGGCTCGACCACCACCATCGGGTCGGTCCGCCACGGCCAGCCCGAGTACCCGGCAGGCGGCGAGTAGCCGGACAGCGCCGCGCTCAGACCACCCTCCACCAGGTCGGCGTGGGGATCGAAGCCGCCCCGGGAGGTGATCAGCACACTGCGGTCGGCGCTGACCAGCGCCACCGTGATGCCGTAGACGTCGTCGTACCGGTTGAACTCGTCGCGCAGCAGCTCGGTGCGGTCCGACTGCAGCGCGCTCTCCGCGAGCGAGGCGAACCGGCTGGCGTCCCCGAGCCGGTCGAGGTAGGTGCTCTGGGTCTCGCGCTGCACCACGGCGGAGGCGAGCGGGATGCCGAGCGCGGCGACGAGTGCGACGAGCAGCGGGACGGTGATGACGAGGAGTCGGCGCAGCATCAGCCGCCGTCACGGGTCGGTCGTCGCATCGGGCACCTCACGGCGTTCATCATCCGGTACCGCGGTGACACCCCGCAGTGCCGTGTTCCTGAAGTCACGTAGCGTCGCGGCGTGAAACGTTGCCGTGCGAACTCGCGGTCAGACGGGTGCATCGTGGTGCCGCCCCCGCGCCCTCATACTGGCGGTATGGGGGTGCGGGGGCGGCACCACGAGGTGCCCTGCTGAGCGTGGGTTCACCGTCAACGTTTCAGGCCGCGACGCTAGGTGGCCAGGCGGTAACCGACGCCTCGCACCGTCTCGATCTTCACGTGGGTGCCGAGCTTGCCCCGCAGCGCCGCGATGTGGGTGTCGAGCGTGCGGGACGGCGCTTCCCAGTGCGCCTGCCACACCTGGTCGACGATGAAGTCGCGGCTGACCACCTCGCCCGCCCTGGTCGCGAGCAGGGCGAGGAGGTCGAACTCCTTGCGGGTGAGCGCCAGCGGCGTGCCGTCGAGCGTCGCGACGCGGGTGGGCGCGGAGATGCTCAGCGTGCCCACCTGGACCGGGGCCTCCGCCTCGGGCTCCGCGCGGTGGGTGCGGGTGCGGCGCAGCACGGCCTCGATGCGGGCGAGCAGCTCGGAGGTGCCGAACGGTTTCACCACGTAGTCGTCGGCGCCCGCGCGCAGGCCCAGGACGCGTTCACGTTCCTCGCCACGCGCGGTCACCGTGATCACCGCGGTGCCCGGACGGTGCCGCAGCTCGCGCAGCACGTCCAGGCCGTCGCCGTCGGGCAGGCCGAGGTCGAGCAGCACCACGTCGGCGGGCGCCGCCTTCAGGGCGTCGGCGGCCGTGGCCACCCGGTGCACCTCGTAACCCGCATGCCGCAACGCGGTCAGCAGGCCCCTGGCCACCCGGTCGTCATCCTCGACGACGAGCACGCGCACTCGGTCACTCCGGTTTGACCGACTCCGCCGGGGAGCCGCTCTTGTCCTTGCCAGCCGCCTTGACCTCGGTGCCGGTGTCGGCAGCGGTCTCGGCGTCGGCTTCGGCCGGCGTGGTGCCGTCGGCATCGGTCCCGGGCTCGCCGGTGCCCCGCAGCGCCGCGACGTCCTCGCGCGGGCCACGCGACTTCGCGATCACGAAGTAGGCGACCGCACCGAGGAAGACCAGCACCGACACCCACACGTTGACCCGCTGGCCGAACACCAGCGTCGCCTCGTCGGTGCGCATGAGCTCGATCCAGAACCGGCCCGCGGTGTAGCCGGCGACGTACAGCGCGAACACCCGGCCGTGGCCGAGGCGGAACCGGCGGTCGGCCCACACGATCAACGCGGCGACACCGAGGTTCCACAGCAGCTCGTAGAGGAACGTCGGGTGCACGACCTGGATCGGCGTGTGGTCGGTCGCGACGCCCGCGAGCATGTCCTCACTGCCGTCCGGCGTGAACCGGCGGTAGATCTCCAGGCCCCACGGCAGCGTGGTCTCCGCGCCGAAGAGCTCCTGGTTGAAGTAGTTGCCGAGGCGGCCGATGGCCTGCGCCACGACGATGCCGGGCGCGAGCGCGTCCGCCATCGCGGGCAGCGGGATGCCCTTGCGCCGGCAGCCGATCCAGGCACCGACCGCACCGAGGGCGATGGCGCCCCAGATGCCGAGGCCACCGTTCCAGATCTCCAGCGCCGCGAGCGGGTTCTTGCCCGGCCCGAAGTACTTCTGATTGTCCGTGATGACGTGGTACAGCCGGCCACCCACGAGACCGAACGGCACCGCCCACACGGCGATGTCGGTCACCTCGCCCTTGATGCCCCCGCGCTCGACCCAGCGGCGCTCACCCCACCAGATGGCGACGATGATGCCCGCGATGATGCACAGCGCGTAAGCACGGATGGGGAGCGGACCGAGGTACCAGACACCGCGGTCGGGGCTCGGAATCGTGGCCAGCACGACGGAGTTCAACCCGTTCAACACGCCGCCCACCGTACCGGTGACGCCGTGAGCCCTCCGTGGGGACGCTCGATCGTTACCTGACACAGGGGGTTCGTGGCCACAAGTAGGGGTTGCATGATCGCCCGGCCGAGATACTCGGACGCGGCCTGTGACGCCTCTCGGAAGGTCTGACATGACGGTCCTGGTGGTCGGCGGCGGTATCGGTGGCCTGGCGACGGCACTCGGTCTCGCCACCGCCGGACAGCGCGTGACGGTGCTCGAGGCGGCGGCCGTGTTCGAGGAGATCGGCGCCGGCATCCAGGTCGGTCCGAACGGCTTCCGGATGCTCGATTCCCTGGGCGTCGGTCCCGTGGTGCGCTCACGGGCCGTGCACGTCGACGAGTTGCGTTTGCGGTGTGGTGTCTCTGGCCGTGTGGTGGCTTCTCTGCCGTTGGACGAGACCTTCCGGACGCGGTTCGGCACCTACGCCGTCGTGCACCGCAACGACGTGCTGACGCCGTTGCTCGACGCCTGCCAGAACCACGAGCTGATCGACCTGCGCCCGAACAGCGGCGTGACCGCCTACACGCAGGACGCCTCCGGGGTGACCGCCGTGCTGCGCTCAGGCGATCTGGTCTCCGGCTCCGCGCTGATCGGCGCCGACGGCCTGCGCTCCGCCGTCCGCCGCCAGCTCGTCGGCGACGGCGACCCGACCGTCTCCGGCCACACCACCTTCCGCGCGGTCATCCCCGCCCCCGCCGTGCCCGCCGAGCTCAAGGAGAACGTCGTCACGCTCTGGGCCGGCCCGCACTACCACGTGGTCTGGTACGTCATCGCCGGCGGCCGGTACGTCAACCTCGTCGCCACCACCGACAACGCCGCCACCGAGCCCATGACCGGCGTCCCCGTCGAGCACGCCGACGTGATGAAGCACTTCACGCCCCTGTGCCCGGACGCGCGGCGGGTGATGGAACTGGCCGACGAGTGGCGGGCCTGGGTGCTGTGCGACCGCGCACCGATCACCGACTGGCAGGACTCACGGGTCGTGCTGCTCGGCGATGCCGCCCACCCCGTGCTGCAGTACGCCGCTCAAGGCGCCTGTCAGGCGTTGGAGGACGCCGTCTGCCTTACCTCGGCCTTCGACCCCCGTGACGTGGTCGGCTCATTTGCGCGTTATGTCGCTCAGCGTCGGGAGCGAACGGCGCGCGTCCACCACGCGTCACGGTCGATGGGTCGAGAGGTCTACCACCCAGCCGGGGAGGCTGCTGCGGCCCGTGACGCGATGTTCGCCGCGTGGGGCGTGGCTGACCTGCACGAACGGCTGGAGTGGTTGTACGGCTAGACGTTCAGGTCGATGGTGGCGGGGAACGGGAACGGGGGCTCGAACGTGAGCACGCCGTTCACACTGCGCGCGACCTCGTGGTACTCGGGCCTGTCGTCGCGCAAGTACAACGTGGCCACCGGAGCGCCGGGCACCGGATCGATGATCAGGTAATAGGACACCCGAGCTTCCGCGTACAGCAGCCGTTTGGTCACCAGGTCAGCCATCCGCGTGCTCTTGGAGAGCACCTCGCCGACGAGCAGTACGTTCTCGACCGGGAAGGTCACGCCGGCATCGCACGGCTCGACCACCGTGAAGTCCGGGATCACCAACCGACCGGTGGACAGCTCGACGTTCAGCTCGACAGTGGCTTCGAACTCCTTGGGACACGCACCGTTCAGCGCTGCAAACGCCCTGCCCACCAAGCGCTGGTGCGAGTAACTGCCCAGCGGGCTCACCAGGAGCATCCCATCGACGAGCTCGATGCGTTGACTGTGGTCCTCCGGCAGTGCGAGGACATCCTCCATCGTCCACGGGCCTTCATGGACGGGCAGCAGGAAGTCGGCCTTGGCCTCAGCTGGAGCCGCCACTGGGCATCACCTCCGATAACCGCCCGGTTCGCACCAGTGTGGCACGTCGAGCGGGTAACTGGCTTGTGCATGCCGCCACGATGGCAGCTCCCACCGACAGCAAAAGGGGCTTTGGCGCCCACCCGACCCAAGTTCACCCGATCGATCAGGCGTTCGAAATCAGGTCAACCGGTTGGGCGAACTCCAAGCGCTCAGACGGTGGCCGCGGCCGACCGCACGCCCTTCGCGAGATCCGCCGCCAACGCGCGCACGGCACCGTCACCCTCGGCGACGGCCGACACGAACGCCGACCCGACGATCACCCCGTCCGCGAACCCGGCGATCTCGGCGGCCTGCGCCCCGTTCCGCACACCCAGCCCGACCCCGACCGGGATCGACGTGTGCTCGCGGACCCGCGCGACCAGCTCGGGAGCAGCGGACGACACCACGTCGCGGGCACCCGTGACGCCCATGACGGCGGTCGCGTAGAGGAAGCCGGACGACGCCTGAGCGGTCATCGCGATGCGTTCCTCGGTCGACGACGGCGCCACCAGGAAGATCCGGTCCAGGCCGTGCGCCTCGGAGGCCGCCATCCAGTCGGAGGCCTCGTCCGGCACCAGGTCCGGCGTGATCAGCCCGAGCCCACCGGCGGCGGCCAGGTCGCGGGCGAACGCGTCCACGCCGTAGCGCAGCACCGGGTTCCAGTACGTCATCACGACCGCGCGCCCACCTGCGGAGGCCACCGCGGACACCACGTCGAACAGGTCGCGCACCCGGAAGCCCTCACGACGCGCCTGCTCGGCGGCGGCCTGGATGGTCGGGCCGTCCATCACCGGGTCGGAGAACGGCAGACCGACCTCGACCAGGTCGCAGCCGGCCTCGACCATCGCCTTGAGGTGCTCCTTCGAGCCCTCGACGGTGGGGTAGCCCGCGGGCAGGTAGCCGATCAACGCGGCCCGCGACTCGGCGCGCGCGACCGAAAACACGTCGGACAACGACATCAGGCCTGTCCCCCGTCAGCGAGGCCGAAGTACTTCACGGCCGTGTCCATGTCCTTGTCGCCGCGCCCCGAGAGGTTCACGACCAGCAGGCCGTCCGGTCCGAGCGACGGGCCGAGCTTCAGCGCGCCGGCCAGCGCGTGCGAGGACTCGATCGCCGGGATGATGCCCTCGGTGCGCGAGAGCAGGGCGAACGCCTCCATCGCCTCGGCGTCGGTGACCGGGAAGTACTCGGCGCGGCCGATGTCCTTGAGGTGCGAGTGCTCCGGGCCGACACCGGGGTAGTCGAGGCCCGCGGAGATCGAGTGGGCCTCGGTGATCTGGCCGTCCTCGTCCTGCATGACGTACGACATCGCGCCGTGCAGCGAACCGGGCGTGCCGGCGGTCAGCGTCGCGCCGTGGCTGCCCGAGTCGAGGCCCGAACCGCCGGGCTCCACGCCGACCAGGCGCACGTCGGTGTCGTCGATGAAGCCGTGGAAGATGCCGATCGCGTTCGAGCCGCCACCGACGCAGGCGACGACGGCGTCGGGCAGCCGGCCGGCCTTCTCCAGGACCTGCTCACGCGCCTCGATGCCGATGACGCGGTGGAAGTCGCGCACGAGCAGCGGGAACGGGTGCGGGCCCGCGGCGGTGCCGAGCAGGTAGTGGGTCTCGTCGACGTTGGTGACCCAGTCGCGCAACGCCTCGTTGATCGCGTCCTTCAGCGTGCGCGAGCCGGACTTCACCGGGATGACCTCGGCGCCCAGCAGGCGCATGCGGGCGACGTTGAGCGCCTGCCGCTCGGTGTCGACCTCGCCCATGTAGACGACGCAGTCGAGGCCGAGCAGCGCGCACGCCGTCGCCGTCGCCACGCCGTGCTGGCCCGCGCCGGTCTCGGCGATCACGCGCTTCTTGCCCATGCGCTTGGTGAGCAGCGCCTGGCCGAGCACGTTGTTGATCTTGTGCGAGCCGGTGTGGTTGAGGTCCTCGCGCTTGAGGAACACCCGCGTGCCCGCGTGCTCGGCGAACTTCGGGGCCTCGGTCAGCAGCGACGGGCGGCCCGCGAAGTCCCTGAGCAGGCGCTTGAACTCGTTCACGAACTCCGGGTCGAGCCGCGCCTTGTCGTACTCCGCTGCCAGCTCGTCCACCGCCGCGATCAGGGCCTCCGGGACGAACCGGCCACCCCACGGGCCGAAGTGGCCACGTGCGTCGGGATCGTGCGGCGTGGGCGTGAACTGGCCCATCGGGTAGCTCCTCTAGCGCTGTTGGCAGTGCGTTACCGGCTCGGCCTCGGGCACGCCGGGTGCGAACCGGCGGTCACGAGCTTGTTCACGGCGGCCTTGGGGTCGCCGCTGGTCACCAGGCTCTCGCCGACGAGCACCGCGTCGGCGCCCGCCCCCGCGTAGGACATCAGGTCGCCGGGCCCGGTCACGCCCGACTCGGCGACCTTGATCGTCTCGAAGGGTAGCCCCGGCGCGATCCGGCCGAAAACGTCCTTGTCGACCTCCAGCGTGTGGAGGTTGCGGGCGTTGACGCCGATGACCGACGACCCCACCTCCAGCGCCCGGTCGGCCTCCTCGGCCGTGTGCACCTCGACGAGCGCCGTCATGCCGAGCGACTCCACCCGGTCGAGCAACGACGCCAGCGCGTTCTGCTCCAGCGCCGCCACGATCAGCAGCACCATGTCCGCACCGCGCATGCGCGCCTCGTGCACCTGGTACGGCGACACGATGAAGTCCTTGCGCAGCAAGGGGATCTTCACCGCTCTGCGCACCGCGTCGAAGTCGGCGAGCGACCCGCCGAAGCGCCGCTGCTCGGTCAGCACGCTGATCACCGAGGCGCCACCGGCCTCGTAGGCCGCCGCGAGCTCGGCCGGCTCCGGGATCTCCGCCAGCGCGCCCTTCGACGGGCTCTTGCGCTTGACCTCGGCGATGACGCCGACGTTCGGACCACGCAGCACCGACATCACATCGAGTGGAGGGGCGGTCTTGGCCGCGCGCTCCTTCACGACGTCGAAGGACAACTGCGCCTCGCGAGCGGCGAGATCCTCACGCACACCTTCGAGGATCGATTCGAGAACCGTCACAGTCTTGCTCCCCTTCCCGCTGTGGGGATGCTAACCCCGCCGGAGTAACGCCCCGGCCACCGGGGGTTCCGTGTCCACGCAGCTAGCCGTGGCCATTCGCCTGTCACATGCACGAATGCCAATGGATGATCTTCACTCGTCAGTGTCAGTCCGGGCCGAGCCCCTACCGTCAGTCGACCCACCGGCCGGACCGTCGGTCGGGTCGTCGCCCCGTTCCAACGCGCGCCACATGTCCTTCTCGGGGTCCTGCACGCGGGCTTTCTGCCCACCCATCCCGATCTTCGGCATGCGGGCGCCGAAGAACACCTGGACCGCACCGGCGGCGGCCACGAGCACGCCGCCGGCGATCGCGAGCCAGTGACCGCCGAACGCCGCCGTGACGCCCACGACGACCAGCAACGCCCCGAGCACGCGCCTGGCCACGCCGCTCGTCGCGACGGCCGCCGCCACCGCGGCGAGGCTCAGCAGCGCGACCGGGACCAGGTCCGCACCCCAGAAGGCACCCGCCGCGCCCACCAGCAGGAGCACGGCGATCCACAGTGGACGGCTACCGACCGTCAACAGCGGGCTTCATCGTCTGGGCGGTCGCGATCGCGGCCAGCACCGCGCCCGCCTTGTTCAGGCACTCGTTGTCCTCGGCCAGCGGGTCCGAGTCGGCCACGATGCCCCCGCCCGCCTGCACATATGCGACGCCGTTCCGCACAAGCGCGGTCCGGATCGCGATGGCGGTGTCCGCGTCACCGGCGAAGTCGAAGTAGCCGACCACGCCGCCGTAGAGGCCGCGCCGGGTGGGCTCCAGCTCCTCGATGAGCTCCATCGCGCGCGGCTTGGGCGCACCGGAGAGCGTGCCGGCCGGGAAGCAGGCGGCGACGGCGTCGTAGGCCGTCTTGCCCTCGGCCAGCTCACCGGTCACGGTCGACACGATGTGCATGACGTGGCTGTACCGCTCGACCTTGAAGAAGTCGACCACGTGCACCGAGCCCGGCTTGCAGACCCGGCCCAGGTCGTTGCGGCCGAGGTCGACGAGCATCAGGTGCTCGGCGCGTTCCTTGTGGTCGGCCAGCAGGTCCTTCTCCAGCAGGGCGTCCTCCTCCGGGTCCTCGCTGCGCCAGCGGGTGCCCGCGATCGGGTGGGTAGTCGCCTTGCCGTCGCGCACGGTGACCAGCGACTCGGGGCTGGAGCCCACGATGTCGAAGCCCTCCAGGCGCAGCAGGTACATGTACGGGCTGGGGTTCGTCGCGCGCAGCACCCGGTAGATGTCGAGCGCGTCGGCGTCGGTCTCGATCTCGAACCGCTGCGACACCACGACCTGGAACGCCTCACCCGCCCGGATGGCCTCCTTGGCCTTCTCGACGGCCGCGAAGTGCTCGGCCTGCGAACGCCGGCGGCGGAACTCGGGCTTGGGCCGGGAGAACACGGCCGCGGTCGGCGGCGCGGGCGTGTGCAGCGCCTCGGTCATCTCGTCCAGCCGCCGCACCGCGTCCTCGTAGGCGGCGTCGACGTTCTCCGGCGAGTCGTCCCAGTTGATCGCGTTCGCGATGAGCGTGACCGTGCCCTCGTGGTGGTCGAGCGCGGCCAGGTCGGTCGCGAGCAGCATGACCAGCTCGGGCAGCTGCAGGTCGTCCTCGGCGATGCTCGGCAGCCGTTCCAGCCTGCGCACCGCGTCGTAGCCGATGTAGCCGACCATGCCACCGGTCAGCGGGGGCATGCCGGGCAACGGGTCGGTGCGCAGCACCTCGATGGTCTCGCGCAACGCCAGCAGCGGGTCACCACCGTCGGGCAGCCCGACCGGCCGCGTGCCGGTCCAGTAGGCCTCACCACCGTTGGCGGTCAGCGCCGCCGAGGACCGCACGCCGATGAACGACCAGCGCGACCACGAGCGCCCGTTCTCCGCGGACTCGAAGAGGAACGTGCCCGGCCGGTCCGCCGCGAGCTTGCGGTAGAGCCCGACCGGCGTCTCCGCATCGGCCAGCAGCCTGCGCACGACCGGGATGACCCGGCGGTTCACCGCCAGCTCGCGGAACTCCTCACGCGTGGGACTCACGGCCCCCAGTCCAGCGGCGGCCACAGCCCCGATGACGCTCACCATGCCACCAATTGTTGCATAAATTCAACAACTGTTGAACTATGGCTCCCGTGGACCAAGTGAACCAGAAACGGCGAGGCCGCCGCGCCGCGGGCGAGGACACCAGGGCCGCACTGCTCGCCGCCGCCCGCGAGACGTTCGTCGAGAAGGGCTACGACGGCGCCACGGTCCGCGCGATCGCCGCCCGCGCCGGCGTCGACGCCGCGATGGTCAACCACTGGTTCGGCGGCAAGGAGGGCCTCTTCGCCCAGTCCGTCCTGCAGCTCCCCTTCGACCCGGCCGAGATCCTCCGCCGCCTGCTCGACGGCCCGGTCGACGAGGCGGGCGAACGCATCATCCGCACCTTCGTCACCGTCTGGGACGCCACCGGCGGCGGCACCTTCGCGGCCCTGATCCGCAGCGTCACCAGCCACCAGGAGGTCGCGAACGCCCTGCGGTCGTTCTTCATCAACGCGATCTTCAAGAACCTGCTGACCGAGATCGGCGCGCAGGACCGCGACCTGCGGGCGACGTTGTGCGCCACGCAGATGGTGGGGCTGGGGATCGTGCGGTACGTGGTGCGGTTCGAGCCTCTGGCGTCGGCGGACATGGAGACGGTGGTGTCGGCGATCGCGCCGAACATGCAGCGGTACCTGACGGGTGACCTGAGCGGGTCCTGAGCCGCCGTCCGACAGCGGCGACCTGCTCCAGACGGGTGGTGAGTCGCAGTTCCCCCGTTCACCGGTCCAAGTTTCGCAACCATGGCCGTTTGGTGACGAACGGGCGCCGGGGGTTCGATGGCGAAGCAGGACAGCACCACCGAGTCGTGGTTGCGCCGGGACATGGAGTCCATCCTCCACCGACTCGTGCAACGCCCCGAGTTCGCCCAAGAGATCAGACGCCTCGCGTTGAAGCCGTGGCGGGTGCCCCACGACGTGGCGAGGGACCCGATCGTGCTGGCTGGAGCCCGCAGGGCGTACGCGCTGCTGGAGAAGGGCCGCCGGGCCCTGGCAGCGCACCGGGCCCAGGAGCCCGAGCTGCAGCCCGAAGATCAGGTCGTCACGCCGGTGCAGGACCGGATGGTGCGCGTCGCCGCCGGGCTCGCGATCGCCTGGATCGTCGTGCTGCTGCTCTTGGGATCTTGGCTGCCGGCCGTCGTGGGGTGGGTCGGCACGGGGGTGGTCGCCTGCGTGGTCTGGGTGCTCATGCGGCTCGGGCTCACCCCCAGCGTCCGGAGCTGGCTCCGCTGGGCGCTGGACCACCTCAGGCTGATGGCGGGATTCCCGGCCAAGTGGTGGGACCAGCGGCAGCACCTCAAGGTCGACGTCCTCGTCCCCGAGCTCCGGGAGTGGCTGCACCGGCAGACCACGCCGATGCTCGCCGTGGAGCTGAAGCTCCGTGACGCCAGCGGTCTGACGTTGCCTTCCGGCTACGGCCCTCTTGTGCGGACAGCCGCAGTGAAAGCGTGCGCCCGCGAGGTCAACAGGTCGATGCCGGGAGCGGTCGGGCTCGCCGGGGCCCGCGGTGCCGGGAAGTCGACCATCATCGAGCGTGCCGTTCGCAACGAGTTCACCGCCCACTCCCGCGGGCCGATGCTCGGTGTCCTGACCAGCGCACCCGTGCGTTACGACGCCAGGGACTTCGTGCTGCACATCCACAGCCAGGTCTGCCAGAAGGTGCTGGACCTTCTGGCCGGCCCGCGCGAGTCGCGTGGGTCCGAGAGCCGGCGCGAATGGGACCGTCTGCACCGCGTGCACCGGTTCCGCGCAGCGCTGGCGGACGTTGCGCGAGGGTTCGTGCGTGCGGCGTTGCTGCTCGGATCAGCGGTGGGAACCGCCGCAGTGACCTGGCAACGACCTTGGCACCAGCTCGCCGACGTCGGCGCCGCGTGGCAGACCGTTGTCCAGTTCGCGCTGGACGTGCGCGCCCGTCCTGCTGAGCAGCTGCGCCAGCTGAGCTGGCAGCACGCTGTCGCGGTGCTGTGCTCGGTCCTGGTGACAGCGGCCTTGGTGACCTTGTTGCGCAGGCTCGTGTGGCCGGTCTGCGCTGGGACGGTGGTCATGCTGTGGCGGCTGATCCGCAGCAGGATCGGTCGGGTGCGTCCACACCCGGATCACACGGCGCTGCGGAAGATCGCCGAACAGCACTTGCGCCGCAACCGCTTCCTGCAGACTCACACCGAAGGCTGGTCGGGCAAGGTGAGCGGGCCGCGGGGCACCGATCTCGGTGTGAGCAGGTCGCTGGCGCGGACAGAACAACCCTGGACGCACCCCGAGGTGGTGCAGCGCCTGCGGGACTTCCTCGAGCTCGTCGTCGAGGTGCTGGAGGTGGAGCCGATCGGGCTCAGCGGGATCGTCGTGGGGATCGACGAACTGGACAAGATCGCCGACCCCGACGACGCGCACCGGTTCCTCAACGAGATCAAGGGGATCTTCGGCGTCGAGCACTGCCTGTTCCTCGTGTCGGTGTCCGACGACGCGCTGACCGCGTTCGAACGTCGCGGCATGCCGGCGCGAGACGCCTTCGACAGCGCGTTCACCTCGATGATCCACGTCAGGCCGTTCACACTGGAGCAGTCCCGAACTTGGCTCGCACAACGCGCTCTGGGTATCCCCGAGCCCTTCGTGTGGTTGTGCCACTGCCTTTCCGGCGGCTTGCCGAGAGACCTGGGGCGGGTCGCGATCGTGTTGCACGACCTCAACACCGAACACACGCGACTTGGCGCCATGACCCGCGCGTTGGTGTTCCACGACCTGGCGCTCAAAGTTCGCGCGTTCGTGCACACCGCAAGACGGTCCAGTCGAACCGAAGAAGACGATCCCGGGCAGCCCCACTCGTTGATCAGCGACCTGCAGGAGGTCGCCACGATCGAGCACTACGAACTGGAGGAGTTGGCGCTGCACATCTGGCCGGAGTCAGCAGGCCCTCCGCGGACCGAGGTGGAGAACCTCCGCGCGGAGGCCGCCTGCTACCTGCTGTTCTGCCTGACCCTCATCGAGGTTCTGCACGACGAGTGCGACCCGACGGCCCTCCTCGAACCTGTCGTGAGCACATCGACCAGACCTGACGAGGAGGAGGTGAACGGGGTCGTCATGCTCGCGCGGATCCGCCAGCACATGTCGGTCGACATACCGCTGGCCCGGGACACCCTCGCCGGCTTCCGGGCCAGGCTGCATCCGCGCGCCTAACGGTCATGCGTCGGCGAGCAGCACCGTGGCGTCGAAGCAGGTGCGGTCCCCCGTGTGGCACGCCGCGCCCACCTGGTCCACCACGAGCAGCAACGTGTCGCCGTCGCAGTCCAGCCGCACCTCGTGCACGTACTGGGTGTGCCCGGACGTCTCACCCTTCACCCACAGCTGCTGGCGGCTGCGCGAGTAGTAGGTCGCGCGGCGCGTGGTCAGCGTGCGGTGCAGCGCCTCGTCGTCCATCCACGCCACCATCAGCACCTCGCCGGTGCCGCGTTGCTGGGCGACCGCGCAGACGAGGCCGTCCGGGGTGCGCTTGAGACGCGCGGAGACGGCGGGATCGAGCGGGCTGCTCAACGGGGACCTCCGAGTTGTTCACGAGCGGGTCCGGTGTTGAGCAGAACCACTCCGTAGATGTGCACGGCGGACAGCACGCCGGACGCGACACGGGCCCACACCGGACCGTCGGCGAGCACGATCACCAGGTGCAGCACGGCGACGAGCACGAACGCGACCATCGCCGGGTAGTGCACGAACCGCAGGCCCAGCAGCAGGCAGGCGGCGACCGGCAGTTCGACGAGTGCGAGGAACGACGGCAGCTTCAGCACGTCCGCGTCGCCGCTCGCGCGCCACAGCACCAGGCCGATGACGAAGAACACCAGCGCGCCGCCGAACGCCACCGCCGCCGACACCAGCACCTCCGGCGACCTCCGCCGGGTGGTCATCGCACGACCACGCCCGCGTGCCGCAGGCCGTCCTTCACCTCGCCGATGCGCAGCTGTCCGAAGTGGAACACGCTGGCCGCGAGCACCGCGTCCGCACCGGCCGACCGCGGCGGAAGTGCCGACCGCGCCGGCGCCGCCGCTCGCGATCAGCGGCACGTCGACCTCGCGGCGCACCAGCTCGATCAGCTCCAGGTCGAAGCCGGCCTTGGTGCCGTCGGCGTCCATCGAGTTCAGCAGGATCTCGCCGACGCCCAGCTCCTGGCCGCGCGCCGCCCACTCGACCGCGTCGATGCCCGTGCCGGTGCGGCCGCCGTGCGTGGTGACCTCGAACCCGGTCCCGCCCGGCACGCGCCGCGCGTCCACCGACAGCACGATGCACTGCGCGCCATAGCGTTGCGAGCACTCGCGCAGCAGCTCGGGCCGCGCGATCGCGGCGGTGTTGAGGCTGACCTTGTCCGCGCCGGCGCGCAGCAGCCTGTTCACGTCCTCCGGGCTGCGCACACCACCGCCGACCGTGAGCGGGATGAACACCTGCTCGGCTGTGCGGCGCACCACGTCGTAGGTCGTCTCCCGGTCGCCGCTCGACGCGGTGACGTCCAGGAACGTCAGCTCGTCGGCACCCTCGGCGTCATACGCCCTGGCGAGCTCGACGGGGTCGCCCGCGTCGACGAGGTTGGTGAAGTTGACGCCCTTCACCACCCGGCCCCGGTCGACGTCGAGACAGGGGATGACACGGACAGCGACCGACATGCGCGAAAGCCTACAAGCCGCGCATCGGGACTACGCTGGGACACCATGATCACCGAACTCGGCGAGGGCCAGTACCTGCTGCTGACGACGTTCCGCAAGGACGGCACGGCCGTGCCCACCCCGGTCTGGGTGGTGCCCGGCGACAACGGCGTGATCTACGCGTGGAGCGCCAAGGACACCGGCAAGGTCAAGCGGATCCGGCGCAGCGGCGACGTGGAGGTCGGCGCGTGCAACTTCAAGGGCGACCCCAAGGGCGAGTCGGTGAAGGCGCGGGCGCGGCTGCTCGACGACGACGCGAGCGACCTGGTCCGGGCCAAGATCGCGAAGAAGTACGGGATCTCCGGCTGGCTCACGGTGACGGGCAGCAAGCTGCGCCGCGGCCGCACCGGCACGATCGGCATCGAGATCACCGCCGCCTGAATCCGCCCGCAGCCGCCTGAAACACCGTACCGGAACGTCAACCCGAGGTTGACCGTCCGCAAGCCGTCAACCTACAGTTGACGCATGATCCAGTTGCCCGATCTCATCGCCGCGGTCGAGGGCGAGGCCGACGACGTGCTGGGCAAGCTGACCAGGGCCGTCGAGCTGAGCGGGCAGCTGAGCGAGCTCGGCGACCACCTGGTCGGCCACTTCGTCGACGCGGCGCGGCGCGAGGGCCTGAGCTGGGCGGAGATCGGCGAGAGCATGGGCGTCACCAAGCAGGCGGCGCAGAAGCGGTTCGTGCCGAGGGAGTCGCCGGAGCTCACGAAGCCGTCGATGGACCGCTACACCCAGCGCAGCCGGCGTGTGATCGCGTTGGCGCGCCACCACGCGCGGTTCAGCGAGCGGATCGGCACCGAGCACCTGCTGCTCGGTCTGCTGGACGAGTCGGGCGGGCTCGCGGCGAAGACGATCGCGAAGCTGGAAGCCGGTGACGGCAGCACGCGCCTCGCCGTGCTGCACCGGTTGGACAAGGAAGCCAAGCAGCGCCCCGACAAGCAGCCCTACACGACGCACTGCAAGAAGGCCTTGGAGCTCGCGGTGCGTGAGGCGTTGCGGCTGGGCCACATGTTCATCGGCACCGAGCACATCCTGCTCGGCGCGCTGCTCGTGGAAGAAGGGACCGCGGCCGCCGTGCTCAACGCCACCGGCGTCACGCACGCCGCCGCGGCCGCTCACGTCCAGCAGATCGTCAACGAACCGCGGCCAGCGCTTCCGGGAGCGTGAAAGCACCGGCGTACAGGGCCTTGCCGATGATCGCGCCCTCCACGCCGTCGCGGGACAGCTTCGCCAGCGCCACCAGGTCGTCCACACTGGACACACCGCCCGAGGCGACGACCGGTGCGTCGGTGCGGGCGCAGACCTCGGCCAGCAGGTCCACGTTCGGGCCGGTGAGCGTGCCGTCCTTCGACACGTCGGTGACCACGTACCGCGAGCAGCCGTCGCGGTCGAGCCGGTCGAGCACCTCCCACAGGTCACCGCCGTCGGAGGTCCAGCCGCGGCCCTTGACCCGGTGGCCCTGTTCGGTGATGCGGACGTCGAGGCCCACGGCGATCTTGTCGCCGTAGCGGGCGATGGCCTTCGCGCACCACTCCGGGTCCTCCAGCGCCGCGGTGCCGAGGTTCACCCGCGCACACCCCGTGGCCAGCGCGGCCTCCAGCGACGCGTCGTCGCGGATGCCACCGGAGAGCTCCACGCGCACGTCCAGCTCGCCGATCACGCGCGCCAGCAGCTCGCGGTTCGAGCCACGCCCGAAGGCGGCGTCCAGGTCGACCAGATGCACCCACTCCGCCCCGTCGCGCTGCCACTGCAGGGCCGCGTCCAGCGGCTCGCCGTAGTTCGTCTCGGTACCGGCTTCGCCCTGCACGAGGCGAACGGCACGACCGTCGGCCACGTCAACAGCGGGGAGGAGTGTGAACGTCACCCGCTCAGCCTAGCGTCCCCCAGCACGAGGGCCGCGACGCGCTCCTGGGCGTCGGTGGCCCGCGGGAACTTCGCCGGAACGGGCGTGCCGGGCCCGGTCGCGGCAGGTCCGACGCCCGTCCACGGCCCGAAGACCATGATCCCGGCGAACTGCGGGTGCTGCTGCGCCAGCGCCAGGTACATGTACTGCGTGCTTTCCAGGTCGGCGTCGGTCCTGCCACCGCACCCCGGCTGGGGCGCTGCTTCCGGCAGCAGGAACAGCTCCTTGCCGGGCGCGCGTTCCTCGAGCTTCGTCATGCGGGCTTCGAGCGCGTCGTAGCCGATGCAGTACTCGTCGAACCCGACCCAGTCGACGGCGGCGGGCACCTGGAAGTCGTCGTCAACCTGGATTCCGGCCTCGATCAGCATCACCTTCTTGTCCGGGAAGGTGTCCTTGATCTGCGTGGCTGAGTTCTCGACGTCCGCGAAGCTCGCGCCGTGGTGGAACGGCTCGTCCTGCAGCACGAACCCGGCCACGCGGTCGAGGTGCGGCCGCACGTGCTCCGCGAGGCGCTGCCAGCGTTCGGTGGCGTTCGGGTACAGCGGGCAGCCGGCCGCGTCGCAGTCGAAGAACTCGTTGCCGGTGTGGACCACGCACCCGGCGGGCGCGCAGTCGTTCAGGACCTCGGGGCGGTAGGCGTCGAAGTCGCTGATCTGCACCCAGTTGAGGTTGCTGCGGCCGCGGACCTCCGGCAGGTGGTTGCCGCCGGCCTGGGTCAGGCGTGCGCCGAAGTACCCGTAGTAGCGCAGGTTCGAGCCGGGTCGCTTGCGCAGGTCGTCGGAGTTGAGGGCCTCGATCTTCAGGTCGTCGACGAGGCTGACGGTCCTGTTGTCGTCGGAGTAACGCCCCAGGTAGACCCACAGCCGCTCGGCCGGCACCGCGGTGCCCAGCCGGATCGCCCGGCGCTTGCCGTTGACGGTGAGGTCGAGCATGTCACCGCCGAGCGTGAGCGTGACGTCGAACGAGCCGTCGGCCTTCGCGGGCACGAAAGCGGGCAGGGTCACGGCCGGACGGCCGGGTTGGAAGACCTGCACGCCTCCGTTGGCACGCACCAGGAAGCCGAGGTCGATGTCCTGATTGGACACATATCCCCAGCTGTTCGCGCTGCGGCTGAGCGCGATCGACGACCAGTCGCCGGACGTGCGGTCGCCGGCGACGGGCGTGAGCGTGGCGGAGATCGTGCTGCCGGTGGACGGCGCGTCGAGCCGCACGGCGGTGGTGCCGAGGTGCATCGACAGCGTGCCGCGGTGGCTCGGGTGGTTGACCTGCGCGTACCACGGCCGCGGCACGTCACCGGTGTTCCACCGGCCGGACACCCGGCTGTAGGTCACCGCGCCGGTGCCCTGGCGTTGGTCGAGGTTGTCGTTGAGGCCGTACGTGGGGTCGGCGTCGACCGCGCCGGTGAAGGTGTCGTGGAACGGTGCCGGTGCAGCGCTCGCGCCCCCAGGCACGGCGACAGCGGCGGCCGTGAGAACGGCCACCGTCAGCAGTCGTGTGATCACGACAAGCCAGTCAACCAGTTCCGCAGCAGCTGTGCCCCGGCATCGCCGGACTTCTCCGGGTGGAACTGGGTCGCCCACAGCGGCCCGTTCTCGACCGCGGCCACGAACTCGTCCCCGGCGTGGTCGGCCCACGTCACCAGCGGCGGGCGGATGTGCTCGGCCGGTTCCAGCTCCCACTTGCGCACGCCGTAGGAGTGCACGAAGTAGAACCGGGTGTCCTCGTCCAGGCCCGCGAAGAGCTTGGACCCCTCCGGCGTGCGGACGGTGTTCCACCCCATGTGCGGCACGATCGGCGCGTCCAGCCGCTCGACGGTGCCCGGCCACTCGCCGCAGCCCTCGGTCAGCACCCCGTGCTCGATGCCGCGCTCGAACAGGATCTGCATGCCCACGCAGATCCCGAGCACCGGCCGCCCACCGGCCAGCCGCTCGCCGATGATCCGCGCCCCGCGCACCGAGTTGAGGCCCTCCATGCACGCCGCGTAGGCCCCGACACCGGGCACGACGAGCCCGTCGGCGTCCTTCGCGGCCTTGGGGTCCGCGGTCACCTCGACATGGGCGCCGACCCGCTGGAGCGCGCGCTCGGCGGAGCGCAGGTTGCCGGAGCCATAGTCGAGTACGACGACGCGAGGTGCCACGACGTCCAGGTTAGTCGGTCGGCGCGGCTCCCTGCGTCACCGGGACGACCGGGAGCGCGGTGTTGACGGGCTTGCGCCTGACCAGCTGGTTGGCCGCGGAGGCCAGCGCGGCGTAAATCACCACGACGCTGCCGCCGAAGGCCAGCGCGAACACCCACCACGGCAGTCCGAAGGCCAGCAACCCGGCCAGCAGCGCCAGCCAGATCGGCGGGATCAGCGCCTTCGGCCAGCTCGGCGTGCGCGGCGGGGCGAGCGGGGTGATCCACGCGTCCGCCCTGCCCTCGTCGGCGAGCTCGGCCACCAGTGCCACCTCGGGCAGCCCGAACTCCCGCAGGAACCTCGGCACCGCGTCCACACCGTTGCGGTGGTCGCCGAGCGCGTGCAGCACCTCGGTGACGTCGGCCCCGGTCAGCGCGGCGGTCCGCTCGGCCGCGGCGAGGCGGGCCTTCTCCTTGCCGCGCTGGTCCAGCAGGCCGCTGAACGCGCGGTCGGCGGCCCGTCCGACGGCGCTCGACCGCTTCGCGGCCGCGAGCATCCCGACCACCTCGTCGTGGCCGCCCCAGAACCAGCCGCGCCCGATCGGGGTGGCCGCGGTGAACGGGTAGCAGGCGGCGGCGCTCTCGTTCCACACGAACAGCGCTGCGCGGTCGGCGACCTTGCGCACGCGTGCCGCCATCAGCACGGCCTCGGCGAGCTTGATGTCGAGGGAGGGCAGCAGCACCGTCCCGGAGTGCACGGGGACGAGCGCCGCGGGACCGATGTTGGCGCCGTGCATGGCCTTCTGCAGCTCGGCGGCGTTCAACGGGGTCCAGATCAGCATTCTCACGCGCGACATCATTCCCCCTCGGCCGCGCGAGCCCAGGCCGACATGCCCAGGACGTCGAACTCCGGGAACGGGTCACGCCGCCGCGCGCGGCTGATCTGCAGCGCGGTGTACGTGACGGCCAACGGCACCGACGGCAGCGCGACCAGGTGGAAGAGCGGCGGCAGCTGCCACAGGAAGACGATCAGGGGCAGCGCGAGGACGGCGGTACCGGACGCGACGGCGTGCACGACCCGGTTCCCGGCGGCGAAGGGCTTGCCGGGCGGTTCCGCCATGCCGTGGCGTTCGCCGATGAACGTCTCCCACCACTTCTTCTCGTGGTGCGGCACGGCGTCGTCGGCCTCGCCCGCGTCGATCCGGCGCAGCGCGGCGGCTTCGGAGTGGAACCCGACCTCTTCCAGTGCGGTCGTGAGCGCGGTGAGGCCGTGTCCCTCGGCGGCGCGCGCGGCGTCGGCGAGCCAGCCCAGGCCGTCCGGCAACCGTTGCGGCGGTGCGGGTTCGAACGACCTGTCCGGCCCGAAGCGCCAGCCGCGGAGCTTGCCGTCGAAGTGGACGAGCCACGCGGTGGTGTCCGTCCACAGCAGACCCACCGTGGCGCTGCCCTGGATGCGGAGCAGGCGCAGGTTGTCGTGTGCGGACGGGTGCGGCGCGGGACCGAGCACGAATGTTCCGTGCGGAACCGGCACCAGCAACCTGGGCCGGGCGCCGCGCCGGTTGAGCACCGTGCGCGCCGACTCCGCGTCTGCAGTGGTCCAGGTGACCACACGTGGGGTGTGCACGATCAGGCATCTTGCCCGATCGTGCACCACTACCACCTCTAAACGGTGCGGGACGGCGCACCGGTCCAGTCATCCCCCATGACTGCGAACATGTTCCTTCACCCCCTGAAGAAACTCCGCACAGCACTCCCCAGCCCCACCACGTCGAGGTCATGAGCGGCGTCATGGTCCTCGGCCGTGCCGTAGTTGCGGAGCTCTGCGTGCCGTTTGACACCTGTACAACGAACGCGGTGCGGGATTTGTTGCAAACTTTCGGAAATCAGATGAGCTGAAGTTCCCTCGAGGTACGGCTCCACCACCAGTACGTCGGCATGGTCCGTGTCCGCCACCGCTTTGCGCAGACCGTCCGAGTCGAACGGTCGAATCGTCGACGCGTACAACACCGTGACGTCGGCCTTTTCCGCTTCCACGGCCTTCAGCACACGGTCGAGCACCGGTCCGACTGCCACGACGACCCCGCGTTTTCCGTAACGCAGCGCGGTGAACCCCTCACCCACCGGATACGCCTGCGCGTTCTCGTGCAACGAAAGCCTCATGTAGACGCGGTTGTCATTTTTGAGGGCTTCCTTGAGCAGAGGAGCGACTTCTTCCGGATGCCCCGGCACGTGTACTTCCCACCCCGGCAGCGTGTCGAACAACGCGACGTCTCCCGGCGACTGGTGCGTGCGCCCCCAAACCGGGTCGTCATATGACGCCCCGATACTCACGAACACCGCCCCCACGTCCTGATGGCCGATATCGAGCTTGATCTGCTCGTAGGGCCGTTCGACGAGAAACGGCGCGTAGCTGTGCACGACCGGCCTCAGCCCCGTGAGCGCGAGGCCGGCCGCAACGCCGACCATCGTCTGCTCGCGAATACCGACGTCTACTACTCGTTCGTGGTCTTGTGGAAAGTTGGCCGCCGAGATCACCGCGGTCACAACGGCGACCCTCGGATCCGTGTGCAGCGCTTCGGTGACCGTCTTGATGAACGCCTCACGCATCGTCATCAGTAGCTCTTCTCCGTCCTGGCGACCACGACGTTCGGCCGGTCGTAACGCGCGGTCAACGCCTCGTAGATCGCCTCGTGGTCGCGCCCGTCGATGGTCGCCGCCGCCCAGCCCTCGACCGCGAACCGCTCCTGAACCCCGCCGGGCCAGCCGTACCACGCGGACTGGTTGTCGATCACGATCGCGGTGAGGTTCGTGACGTCCAGCCTGGCCGCCACCGCGATGGCCTCGTGGTTGCTGCCCTCGTCCAACTCCCCGTCCCCCACCAGCACGAACGTCCGCCCCGCACTCCCCGCGACCCGCTGCCCGATCGCCGTCCCCACCGCGATCGGCAACCCGTGCCCGAGCGACCCGCTGCTGATCTCCACCCCGTTGACGAGCACGCGGTCGGGGTGCTGCCCGAGCGGGCTGTCCCACGACGTCCAGTCGTCCAAAATGGACTCGTCGATGAACCCCTTGTCCGCGAGCACCGCGTAGTACGCCATCGGCCCATGCCCCTTGGACAGCAGAAACCGGTCCCTGTCCGGATCATCGACGGTCGCCGGCGACACGTTCAGCACGCGGTCGTACAGGACCCAGAGCACGTCGATCGTGGAAGCCGCCGCCCACTCGTGCTTCTCGTCCCCGGTCATCCTCGCGAAGAACTCTGGTATCCGTTGCATGCCACCAACTCTTCAACCTCCACCACACTGGAGGTCAAGCCGATAGGATGATCAGGTGAGCAAGCTGCCCGAACTGCTGACCATCGGCCAGGTCGCCGAACGCAGCGGCGTCCCCCACACCGCCCTGCGCTTCTACGAGGACCGCGGCCTGATCGGCTCGGTGCGCACCGCCGGCAACCAACGCCGCTACCAACGCTCCGTCCTGCGCCGCCTCGCCTTCATCCGCACGGCCCAACGAGTCGGCCTCACCCTCGAAGACGTCCGCGACGCCCTCGCCCAGCTCCCCGACAACCGCACCCCCACCAAGTCCGACTGGGAACGCCTCTCCCGCTCCTGGAAGACCGAGCTCGACGCCCGCATCGACGCCCTCTACCGCCTGCGCGACCGCCTGAGCGGCTGCATCGGCTGCGGCTGCCTGTCGCTGCGCAGCTGCGCGCTGCAGAACATCGACGACGAGCAGGCCGAGCTGGGTCCGGGGGCGCCGCGGCTGAAGCCGGCGCTGGAGGGTGGGACGGCCTGACCTGCGAGGCACCCGCCTGGCCTGCGGGCACCAGCTCGACCTGGGAGGCACCCACCTGACCTGCGAGCACCGGTTCGACCTGGGAGGCACCCGCCTGGCCTGCGAGCACCGGCTCGACCTGGGAGGCACCCGCCCCTGAGCTGGAGGTTCACGGCCCGGCGGGTTCACATCTCACCCAGGTCCGCCTCGCCACGGGGTTCCCGGCCCGACGCCGAGCTTCACCTCTCACCGGTCCTGGCCCAACCCCGAATCTCCCCTTCCACCGGCCCCGGCCCAACCCTGCGCCTCACCTCTCACGGGTCCCATCCCGACTCTGCGCCTCACCTCTCACCAATCCCATCCCAACCCTGCTCCTCACCCCTCACCAATCCCCACCCGACCCGCACCTCACAGTCCCCGCCTGACCCGACAACACCTCCTCCCAACCCCGCACGCCACCAACCCGAGCCCGAGACCACCCGCCCCCGCCCCGCGTTTCCTTATCCGGGGGCGGAGATGACCACGGGATCCGGACCCGACCCGCACACCCAACAAGACGCCCCCACCCCGCATCCAGGACAAGCTTCACCCGTCCGAGTGACCCACCGAGCCCCGAAAACCGCTCGCCCCTCTGTGCTTCCATGGGAAGCCATGGACGAAGAAAGAATGATCCGCCTGTCGAAGCGGATGTCGAAGGCCCTCCGGCACCAGCCGGAACGCGTCGGCCTCACCCTCGACCCTCACGGCTGGGTCAGTACCGCCGACCTCCTCGCCGCGCTGCACATCAGCCGCGACGAGCTCGACGAGGTCGTCCGCAGCAACGACAAGCAGCGGTTCACCGTCGACGGGGACCGGATCCGGGCCAACCAGGGCCACAGCGTCGAGGTCGACCTGGCGCTGCAGCCGCAGATGCCGCCGGACCAGCTGTTCCACGGCACGGTCAGGCAGTACCTCGACGACATCATGCGCGACGGGCTCCGGCCGATGGCGCGGCACGACGTGCACCTGTCGCCCGACCGGGAGACCGCTCGCCGGGTCGGGGCGCGGCGGGGGCGGCCGTTGGTCCTCGTGGTGGACGCGAAGAAGATGCACGCGGACGGGCACGAGTTCCGGGTCAGTGCGAACGGGGTGTGGCTCACCCAGCACGTGCCCGCCGGTTATCTGGGGGAAGCGTGAAGGAGGTCGTCGAGAGCGGGTACGACGCGATCGCGCGGACCTACCTCGAGTGGTCCGCGGAAATCAGGGACGATCCCCGCGCGCACTACCTGGGCGTGCTCGACCAAGAACTCGCGAACAACGCCGACGTGCTCGAGCTCGGGTGCGGGGCGGGTGTTCCGTCGACCAGGAGGCTGGCGGAACGGCACAACGTCACCGGCGTCGACCTGTCGCGCAAGCAGGTGGAGCTGGCCGGGGAGAACGTGCCGAACGCGAGGTTCGTGAAGGCGGACATGAGCGTCGTCGGCTTCGAGGAGCACAGTTTCGACGCCGTGGTCGCCCTCTACTCGATCCTGCACCTGCCCAGGGCCGAGCAGCCGGGGCTGTTCGGCAGGATCGCGCGGTGGCTGCGGCCCGGTGGGGTGTTCCTGGCCTCGCTCGGCACGGGTACGCCGGACACGACGGAACGCTGGCTCGGCGTGGACATGTTCTTCGGCAGCAACACGCCGGAGCGCAACCGCGAGCTGCTGGAGGAGCACTTCACCGTCGAGGTCGACGACCTGGTCACCATGCACGAACCCGGTCCGGCCACCTTCCAGTGGGTGCTCAGCCGCAGGTGAGGTCAGGGGGCGCCGAGCCGACGTAGCGCTGCCACTCCTCCGCGGTCAGGTCACGGCCGGCCGACGTGCACGCGGCACGCACCCAGTTCTCCGCCGAGAGGTCCCACGAACGCAGGTCGGTCTCGGACACCGCGGTCAGCACGCGCTGGTCGCCGTCGAACGCCATCCCGATCCGGCCGTAGCGGCTCACCTGCGGAGCGAGGCGGATCTCGCCCACCTGCTCGCCGGTCACCGCGAAGACCACCATGACGCGGTCGCGGCGCATCTGGGTCACGAACGTCGAGCCGGCGGCGATGCCCGGCAGGTAGCTCGGGTCGGTGCGGAACGAGTGCCGCCGCACGGAGCCGGCGAGATCCCAGACCTCGATGCTGTCCGAGCGCTGCACCAGCAGGCTGTCACCGGTGAACGTCACCGACGACGCGCCGCCGCCCGGCAACGAGCGGCGCGCGCCTGAGACAGCGTCCACCAGTTCCACGGAGGTGGGGGTGACGACGACGGCAGAAGAAGCGTCGGGGCTCACGGCGGCAAGGTGCGGGGAGGGGCGCCAGCCGTCCTGGTCCAGTCTGCGGCCCAACGGGATCGTGCGCGCGGCGGCGAGGTCCGCGCCCTCCAGGACCTGGACGTCGCCCAGCTCGTTCACCGTGACGACGCGGCGTTCGTCGGCGGAGACGCCCATCGCGAGGACGTCCGTGGCGCTCACCTGGCCCTGCCACCGGGCGAGGCGGCGCATGCCGTCGCGCACCTCCCAGGTTTCGCCGATGCCGTCGGGTGTGGTCACGACGTACAGGTGGTCGCCGCGCCACACGGCCGGTCCGAACGCGTCGGGTGGGTCGACGGTCAACGCGCGCGTGTCCACCGTCAGCTCCGCGCCTGCCGTGATCGCGGTTTTGCCGTTGGACACCGCAACAGACGCCGCGGGGCAGGCCGTGCACACCAGCGGGACCTGGACGGGCAACGTCGACCCGATGCGGGTGTTGGCGGTCAGGTCCCACAGCACGAGCTGGTCGCGTGCGGCGGAGACCAGGTGGTCGTTGTCGCCCAGGAACTCCACGAACGGTGTCGCGCTGTTGCCCTCCAGCCGCAGGCGTTCGCCGGGGTCGGGACCGGTCATGTCGTAGACGAAGATCGTGCCGGTGTCGGCGACGGCCGTGCGGGCGCCGTCGTTGCTCACGCCCACGGACGACGGGCTCGCCCGGCCGGGTGGGACGCGCCGCTGCGGGGCGTTGTGGGCTGGAGCGGTGGCCGTGGTGTGCCACAGCTCGGTCCCGTTCTCCCAGGAGTAGCCGAGGTGGGCGCCGTCGGCCGACAGGCCGGGGGTGACACCGTTGCCCGGCATGACGTTGGCCGGGGTGGCCGACTTGACGTCCAGCGTGGCGGGCGCGCGGCGCACCCAGTTGTCGTAGGAGACTTCCAGCAGCGTGTCGTCGTCGGTCATGCGCAGGAACAGCAGCGGGAACGTGGTGTCCGCGCGCGTGAGCACCCGGTCCGTCTGTCCATCGTGGACGATCCGGGTACCGGCCGAGGCGCCGGAGTCGTCGGTCGCGGTCGCCGTCGTGCTGTACACCGCAGAAAATCGGCCGGACGGTGACACCGCGGCCAGCACGTCCGGGTCGCCGTCCGGGAGGTCGAAGGTCCGCACACCGCCGGCAACGTCCCAGCGCAGCCCGGAACCGGCCGAAGCCGCCGCGACCACGCCTCCGTCGGCGCTGATCGCCACGGAGCGCACCGGCCGGTCGCCGAGCCGCTGTTCCGACCGACCGCCGGCCAGGTCGAGCCGGACCACCCGCCCGTCCTCGGTGCCGGCCACCACGACCTCGCCGTCGGCGGACGCCGCGAGCGACGACCACGCGCCCACGGACACGTACCGGTCGAGCTGCGGACTCGCCGTCAGCGCCTGGAACAACGCCGCGCGCGTCTGCCCGTTCGCCTCGACCCGGTAGGCCTCGGCGGCCAACGCCTGGGCCAGCGACAGGTCCGTGCGCAACGCGGCCACCGCCGCGGACGCCAGGCCGCGCGCGGAAGCGGTCCGCGCCTGGGCGCGAGCGGAATCCCGTTGTCCCACCGCGAGAAAAGCCGCTATCAGCACGCCGACGGTGAGCAGCACCAGGGCCGCCACCGCGCCGCGTGCCAGCCGCACGGTGCGGCGGTGCTGGCGGATGTGCTCGCCGACCAGGTCGTCCTTGGGCACGCCCCGCACGGCGCTCGCGATGTCGGCGACGGCCTCGCGCAGCCGCGGGTTCGACGGGTCGACCTGGCCCGCCGAGCGCAGCCACCGCAGGTCGACCCAGCGCGGTTCCTGGCCCAGCGCCACCCGCAGCGACGGCGGCACCGACGACGAGTACTCGCCCGACGTCAGCACCACCAGCACCTGCTGCGCCGACCGGTGTGCCAGCCACCAGTCGACCTCGCGGTTCACCCACGTCGACGCCGCCGCCTCCGGTGACGCCAGCAGCACCAGCCACCGGGACCGGCCCAGCGCGGCCTCGATCGAGGTCCACAGGCCCGGGTTGGCCGACAGCGAGGCGTCGTCGAGGAACACCCGCAACGCCCGCTGCCGGTACCAGGGCTTCGCGAACCGCTGGACCCCGCGGTGCAGCTCAGGCGCGAGCGTCCCGTCCAGAGCCCGGCTGTACGAGATGAACGCGTCGTATCCGGGCTCGTCGCTCACAGGCCTGATTCTGACGGCAAGGCGCAAGTGGCGCGGCTCGGAACGTTGCCGTGGTGATTCGCGGTCAGACGGCCGCATCGTGGTGCCGCCCGCGCGCCCTCGTACTGGACCGTGTGGGGGCGCGGGGGCGGTGCCGCGAGGTGGCCTGCTGAGCGTGAATTTCCCGTCGACGTTACGAGTCCCGCCACTAGATCAGCCAGAGCACCGCGCCGCCGACCGCGAGCACGGTCAGCACCAGCAGGATGATCGCCAGCACCTTCGCCGTCTTCCAGGTGGTGTAGACGCCACCGGCCAGGAAGCCCGCCAGCGCGAGCAGGCCGATGACGACGACCTCCTTCGGCATCAGAGCACGCCCTTGGTCGACGGGATGCCGCCGACGCGCGGGTCGGGCTCCACGGCCGCGCGCAGGGCACGGGCGATCGCCTTGTACTCGGCCTCGGCGATGTGGTGCGGGTCGCGGCCGTACTCGACGCGCACGTGCAGTGCGATCTGCGCGTGGAACGCGAGCGACTCGAACACGTGCCGGTTCAGCACGAACGGGTAGTTGCCGCCGATCACGAAGCTGTTGAACTGCTCCGGCTCGCCGCGGTGCACGGTGTACGGGCGGCCGGAGACGTCGACCGCCGCGTGCGCGAGGGTCTCGTCCATCGGGATCCAGCAGTCGCCGAAGCGGCGGATGCCCTTCTTGTCCCCCAACGCTTCCCGCAGCGCCTGGCCGAGCACGATCGCGATGTCCTCGACCGAGTGGTGTGCGTCGATGTGCGTGTCACCCGTGGCGCGCACGATCAGGTCGAAGCAGCCGTGCACCCCGAACGCGGTGAGCATGTGGTCGTAGAACGGCACGCCGGTGCTGATCTCCACCTGACCGGTGCCGTCCAGGTCGATCTCCACGTAGACCGACGACTCCCTGGTCGTGCGCTCCACCTTGCCAACGCGACTCACCGGCTGACCTCCTTGCTGGCCGCGAGGAACGCGTCGTTCTCCGCGGGCGTTCCGATGGTCACCCGCAGGTGACCCGCGATTCCGACGTCCCTGATCAGCACGCCGTGGTCCAAATAGGACTTCCACACCGCCCGTGCGTCCTCGAACCAGCCGAACAGCACGAAGTTCGCGTCCGAGGGCACGACCTGGAAGCCCATGTCCGCCAGCGCCGCCACCACGCGGTCGCGCTCGGCGGCCAGCAGCGCCACCGAACCCAGCGTCTCGGCGGCGTGCCGCAACGAGGCCCGCGCGGCCGCCTGGGTCAGCTGCGACAGGTGGTACGGCAGGCGCACCAGCTGCAGCGCGTCGACCACGGCCGGTGCGGCGGCGAGGTAGCCGAGCCGCCCGCCGGCGAACGCGAAGGCCTTCGACATCGTGCGCGAGACGACCAGCCGCGAGCCGTACTCGTCGAGCAGCTCGATCGCGCTGCGCTGCGGCGAGAACTCCGCGTACGCCTCGTCCACGACGATCACGCCCGAGGTGGACGCGATCAGCAGGCGCAGGTCGTCGAGCGGGATCGACTGCCCGGTCGGGTTGTTCGGCGACGTCACGAAGACGACGTCGGGACGCGTCTCGGCGATCACCGCGGCGGCCTTCTCCACGTCGAGCGAGAAGTCGGGCCGGCGCGGCGTCGGCGCCCACTCGGTGCGCGTGCCGGCCGCGATGATCGGGTGCATCGAGTACGACGGTTCGAAGCCCAGCGCGACCCGGCCGGGCCCGCCGAAGGCCTGCAGGATCTGCTGGAGGATCTCGTTCGACCCGTTGGCGGCCCAGACGTTCTCCGCGGTGAGCGGGACCGAGGTCGCCGAGGCCAGGTAGGCGGCCAGGTCCTCGCGCAACGCCACCGCGTCGCGGTCGGGGTACCGGTGCAGCTCACCGGCGATCTCCGCGACCGCCGCCACCACGTCCGCCGCGAGCGCGTCCGTCGGCGCGTACGGGTTCTCGTTGGTGTTCAGCCGGTACGGCACGTCGAGCTGCGGCGCGCCGTAGGGCGTGCGGCCGCGCAGGTCCTCGCGCAGGGGCAGGTCGGAGAGCTCCACCCGTGCGCCGACGACGGGCTTCATCGGGGGAACCTCGCTGTCACGGCCTGCCCGTGCGCGGGCAGGTCCTCCGCGTTGGCCAGCGCGACGACCTTGCCGCCGACCTCGCGCAGGGCGTCCTCGGAGTAGTCGATCACGTGGATGCCGCGCAGGAACGTCTGCACGGACAACCCGGACGAGTGCCGCGCGCAGCCGCCCGTGGGCAGCACGTGGTTCGAGCCCGCGCAGTAGTCGCCCAGCGACACCGGCGCGTACGGACCGACGAAGATCGCGCCGGCCGACCGGATCCGCTCGGCCACGGCACGCGCGTCGCGCGTCTGGATCTCCAGGTGCTCGGCGGCGTAGGCGTTGACGACCCGGACCCCTTCGTCCACGGAGGACACCAGGACCGTGCCGGACTGCTTGCCGGTCAACGCCGTGCGCACCCGCTCGTCGTGCTTGGTCGCACCGGCCTGGCGCTTCAGCTCGACGTCGACGGCGTCCGCCAGCTCGACGGAGTCCGTGACCAGCACGGACGCGGCCAGCGTGTCGTGCTCGGCCTGCGAGATCAGGTCGGCGGCGACGTGCACCGGGTCGGCCGTGGAGTCCGCGAGGATCGCGATCTCGGTCGGGCCGGCCTCGGCGTCGATGCCGACCAGCCCGCGCAACAGGCGCTTGGCGGCGGCCACGTAGATGTTGCCCGGCCCGGTCACCATGTCGACCGGCGCGAGCTCGGTGCCGTCGGTGTCCACGCCGCCGTGTGCCAGCAACGCCACGGCCTGCGCGCCACCGACGGCCCAGACCTCCTCGACGCCGAGCAGCGCGGCAGCGGCCAGGATCGTCGGGTGCGGCAGACCGTCGAACTCGGCCTGCGGCGGCGAGCACACCACCAGCGACTCGACGCCCGCGATCTGCGCGGGCACGACGTTCATCACGACCGACGACGGGTACACGGCGAGGCCGCCCGGCGCGTACAGGCCGACGCGCTCGACCGGGACCCACTTCTCGGTGACCGTGCCACCGGCCACGACCTGGGTGGTCTTCTCGGTGCGCACCTGGTCGGCGTGCACGCGGCGGGCACGGGCGACGGACTCCTCCAGCGCCTCGCGGACGGCGGGGTCCAACGACGACAGAGCAGACGAGATGGCGGAAGCGGGCACGCGGACGGAGGCAGGACGGACACGGTCGAACTTCTCCGTGTACTCGAGAGCCGCCTCGACGCCGCGTTCGGCCACCGCGTCCACGACGGGACGCACGTGATGCAGAACCGCGTCCACGTCCATCTCTGCGCGCGGCACGATGGCGCGCAACTGAGCGGGAGTCGTGGTGCGACCTCGCAGGTCGATGCGGTTCAGCATGCCCTACAGGGTAGTTCCTGCGGAAATCTGTCAACGGTCAGCCCGCTATCGGCGCTACCTCATCCCGTGACCAGGCCGCCACGCTCGGTCGAGCACCACTCCGTCGCAAACCCCTGCTGATGATGGAGGAAAGATGTTGAAGAAGCGCCGCGGCAAGATCGCCGCAGTGCTCGCGCTGTGCCTGCCCGTGCTGGTAGCGGGCATGGCGGTGCCCAGCACCGCCGACTCCGGCCGCTACCTGCTGGAGGTCGAGGCGAACACGTCGGCCGAACGCACGCAGGTCGCCCAGATCGGCGTCGACGTGCTCGGCGCGACGAAGCTCACCACCGTCCAGGTCGTCGCCGACAAGTCCCAGTACCGCGCCCTGCAGGCGACGGGACTGCCGGTGAGGTACGTCGGTGACTTCGAGCAGGAGCTGAAGAAGCTCGGCAAGGTCGACTTCGCGGACCCGGCTCCCGGTCAGGTCGGCACTCAGGACTTCCCGTCCGGTTACGCCGGCTACCACAACTACGCGGAGATGACCGCGGAGCTGCAGCAGACGGTCCGCGACCACCCGTCGCTGACGAGCCTGCGCAGCATCGGCAAGAGCTACCAGAACCGGGACATCTGGGCGCTCAAGGTCAGCGACAACGTCGCGACCGACGAGAGCGAGCCGGAGGTGCTGTTCGTCTGCGGCCAGCACGCCCGCGAGCACCTGACCGTCGAGCAGTGCCTGCAGATCGCCAAGCGCTACACCGACAACTACGCCACGCCCGCGGTCAAGAACCTGGTCGACAGCCGGGAGCTGTGGATCGTGCCGATGATGAACCCGGACGGTGCCGAGTACGACATCGCCACCGGGTCGTTCCGCGGCTGGCGCAAGAACCGCCAGGGCAACGGCACCGACCTCAACCGCAACTGGGGCTACAAGTGGGGCTGCTGCGGCGGCTCCAGCAGCAGCCCGACGTCGGACACCTACCGCGGCACGGCGGCGTTCTCGGCGCCGGAGACCACGGTCATCCGCAACTTCGTGAACTCCCGGGTCGTCGGTGGCGGTCAGCAGATCAAGACCTTCATCGACTTCCACTCGTACTCGGAGCTCGTGCTGTGGCCGTACGGCTACACCCGCGCGGACACCGACACGGGCCTGAACGCGGACGAGGCACGCGCGTTCCAGACGCTGGGCCGGCAGATGGCCGCCACGAACGGCTACACGCCGGAGCAGGCGAGCGACCTGTACATCACCGACGGCAGCAGCGACGACTGGATGTGGGGCCAGCACAAGATCTGGGCCTACACGTTCGAGATGTACCCGGCGAGCGGCAGCGGCCTCAACGGCTTCTACCCGCGCGACACGGTCATCGCGGCGCAGACCGCCCGCAACGACCGCGCCGTCGACCTGTTCATGAGCTACTCGGACTGCGTGAAGCGGGTCATCGGGCAGACGTGCTGACGCGGTCCAGCGCCTGATCGATCTCCTCTTCGGTGACGAAGTAGTGCGGGGAGGCCCGCACTACTTCGTCCAGGCCGCGCCGGGTCATGTCGAACCGGGTGGACGCGGCCTGGGAGACGGTGACGGCGACCTGCCGGTCCCACAGCCGGTCCTTCAGCTCGAGCGCCGGGACGTCGTCGCTGGTGAACGTGACGATGCCCGACTGCCGTTCACCGAGGTCCCTGACGGTGATGCCGGGGATGCTCGCGAGACCGTCACGCAAACGCTTGGCACGTGCCGTGACCTCGGCTTCGATCACGTCCAGGCCCTTCGCCAGCGCGTACTTCGCGGCGGCGACCAGACCGAGCCGGTCGGCGACGCCGTACTCCCACAGCTCGAACCACCGCGCGTCGTCGCGCGGCCGGTAGCGGTCGGGAGCCGTCCACTCGGCACCGCTGTGGTCGAACAGCCGGGGCCGCAACCTGCGCCGGACGTCGTCCCTCACCACCAGCGCACCCGTGCCGCGCGGCCCGCGCAGCCACTTGCGGCCGGTGCACACGAGCATGTCGTAGTCGAGCCCGCGCAGGTCCAGCTGACCGGTGGACTGGCAGGCGTCGAGCAGCACCAGCGCGCCGGCCTCGTGGGCGCGTGCGGTGACCTCGTTGACGGGGTTGACCAAGCCGCCGTTGGTGGGCACGTGCACGAGCGAGACGAGCTTGACCCGTTCGTCGAACTCCAGCGCCGCGACGTCGAGCTGGCCGTGCCGGTCCGAGGGCATGACCTCGACCGTCGCGCCGGTCTCCTCCGCGCGGCGCAGCATCGGCACCGCGTTGCCGCCGTACTCGACCTCGGTGACCAGCACCCGGTCGCCCTTCGCGAGCGGGACGGCGTCGAACGCGGTCAGCCACGAGCGGGTGGCGCTGTCGGTGAACGCGATCTCGGTGGGCCGCACGCCGAACAGCTCGGCCATGACGCCGTACCCGGCTTCGAGGTCGTCGCGGCGTTCGGCGGCGGCCCGGTAGCCGCCGATCTCGGTCTCACGCCGGAGGTGGCCGACCACCTCGTCGACGACCTCGGGTGGCGGGATGGAGGAACCGGCGCTGTCGAGGAAGATCAGGTCGCTCACGGCCCCACTCTGCCACCATCGAGGGTGTGGGGGACCGGACGTTCGGCTACTCGGCGCAGGTGAGACCGTTCCTGTGGGTGTTCCTGGTGATCACCCCGGGAGAGGTTCTGCTGATGGACCTGCTCGTGCCGTGGACGTGGCTGCGGATCACGTTGCTGGTGCTGGGCGTGCTGAGCGGGCTGCTGCTCGGCTGGCAGCTGTGGATGCTGACCGAGTTCAAGCACGCGGTCGACGACGAGCACCTGTGGCTGCGGTACGCGCGCGAGTTCGATTACCGCATCCCGTTGGCGGCGGTCGAGAAGGTGTCGCAGGGCCTCACGAGCCGGATGCTGGGCAGGACGCGGTCCGTTGTGGACGGCACGCTGGTGCTGGAGATCTCCGGCTCCACCAACGTGCTGGTGCTGCTGAGCGAGCCCCAGGAGGTCGACCTCGGCCGGCGCGGCACGCACGAGGTGACCAGGATCGAGTTCTGGGCGGACAACCCCGAGGCCGTCGTGCGTGCGCTGCGGAAATAGGCTCTGCGCCATGGTGGAGATCCCCTGCGGCAAGCGCATGCGGCCGCGGTACTGGCGGTTCCTGATCATCACGGCGGTCGGGATCGCGCTGGTCGCGTTCGCCCTGGACGTGTGGTGGCTGCAGGTCGTGCTGCTGCTGGTCGGCGGGCTGAACATCGTGGTGTGCGTGGGTGCTCTCTACGTGCTCTACAAGCAGCCGCACTCGGTGAGCGACGAGGAGCTGCGGCTGCGGCAGCTGGGGTTCTTCGACTGGCGCCTGCCGACCGCGGACCTGGCTGTGGCGCAGGTCGCCGAGCGCAGCCACAAGGGGCGGCGCACGGTCGAGGTGGCCGGGGACGCCGTGGTCATCCAGTCGCTGACGAAGACGAACGTGTCGGTGCCGTTCCGCGAGCCGCAGCTGGTCGACCTCGGCAAGACCGGGGCACAGCGGGTGAAGCGGGTGGAGTTCTGGGCGGACGACCCGGAGCTGGCCGTCCGCGAGATCAACGCCCGGACTACTTAGGCTCCCACTTGTCGAGGTTCCACCACGGGCCCCAGGACAGGGCGCCGTAGGAGTTCGGGTCGACGACCGGCAGGTAGCCGTTCCACGAGTCGCGCAGCACGTAGGCGTGTTCCGGGAACACCAGCACGGTCATCGAGGGCGCGGCGGCGTACGCCTGCTGGAAGAGCTTGTAGGCGACCGCGCGCTGGGCCGGGTCGATCAGCCTGCGGCCGTTCTCCAGCGCGGTGTCGGCGGCGGGGCTGCCCTGGCCGCGCAGGCCGTACAGCATCAGGTCGGGGTCGAACGGCGAGCCCTCGCCGGACAGCAGCGCGTCCTGGCCGACGCGCGGCCGGATCGCCTCCCACGACAGGCCCGCGAGCTGCACGTCCACGCCCACGGCCTTGGCGTCGGCGGCGAACGCGGTGGCGAGGTCGGCGCGCAGGTCGTCGCCCAGCGGGTACATCAGGGTGAAGCGGGCGGCCACGCCCTCGCGGATCCGGATGTTGTCCGGCCCGAGCGCCCAGCCGGCGGCGTCGAGCTGGCGGGCGGCCTCGGTCTTGTCGTAGCGGAACTTCACCGTCGGGTCGAAGTCCTCGGCCAGCGCGTCCGGCACCGGCGTGAAGCCCACCGTGCCCCTGCCCTCCAGCAGGCCGTCGATCATGCCCTGGCGGTTCACCGCGTAGTTCAGCGCGAGGCGGATGGCGGCGTTGCCGGTCACCGGGTGCGCGGCGGGCAGCGCGACGGCCCGGTAGTCGGCGCTGCGGTGGTACCGGACCTGCAGCCCCGACCGGTTCTCGAAGGTCGCGGCGAGCTTGGGCGGCAGCACCGTGCCGTCGAACTCGCCGTCCTGCATGCGCCGGGCGCGCTGGTTGTCGTCGGTGACGAACACGACGGTCAGCTTCTTGATCTTCGGCGCGCCGCCGAAGTAGCCGTCGTTGGCCTCCAGCAGCAGCCGGTCGCCCTTCTTCCAGTCGACGACCTTGTACGGCCCGGTGCCGACCGGCCGGCCGTTCGCGTTGGCCTGCTCGCTCGGCAGCACGCCCAGCACGAGCAGGTGCGGGAACGCGGCGTGCTGCTGGCCCAGCTGGAACCGGACCGTGGACGGGTCGAGCTGGTCGACGCCCTTGAGCGTGGCGAACCGGTCCTTGACCTGGCTCTGCAGCGCGGCGGTGTAGGTGGCGACGACGTCCTCGGCCCCGAACGTGCTGCCGTCGGTGAACTTCACGTCACCGCGCAGCTTCACCGTCCAGCTCAGCCCGTCCGGCGCCGGCTGCGGCAGGTCGGCGGCCAGCTGCGGGGAGAGCGAGCCGTCCTGGCGGTGCTCGACGAGGCCGTCGTAGATCTTCGACACGCCCTGCTCGCCGTAGCCGAGCAGCGGGTTCAGCGTGGTCGGCTCGTCGCGGTCGGCGAGCACGATCGACGTGCCGTTCGCCCCACCGTCCGGGCTGGGCGCGGCGGTCTCGGTGCAGCCCGCGAGAGCCAGCAAGGCGACGAGGATCAGTGGGTAACGCGACACAGTCAGCGACCCTACAGTGATGCTCATGCGCATCGCCGTGAGTCAGATCAGCTCCACCACCGACCCCAGGTCCAACCTGGAGCTCGTCCGCGACGCGGTGCGCCGGGCCGACGGCGCGCGGGTCGTGCTGCTGCCCGAGGCGACGATGTGCCGGTTCGGCGTGCCGCTCGGGCCGGTCGCCGAGCCGCTGGACGGACCGTGGGCCTCGGCGGTGCGCGAGATCGCGGTTTCTCACGACGTCGTGGTGGTGGCGGGCATGTTCACGCCGTCCGGTGACCGCGTGACGAACACCATGCTGGTGACCGGGCCGGACGTGCACCTGGGCTACGACAAGATCCACCTGTTCGACGCCTTCGGCTTCCAGGAGTCGCGCACGGTCGCGCCGGGGTCGGACGTGGTGACGTTCGAGCTCGACGGGGTGACCTTGGGCGTGGCGACCTGTTACGACGTCCGCTTCCCCGAGCTGTTCCGCGCGGTGGCGGACAAGGGTGCGTCGGCGGTGCTGCTCGGGGCGTCGTGGGGCGCGGGGCCGGGCAAGAAGGAGCAGTGGGAGCTCCTGGTGCGAGCGCGCGCGTTGGACTGCACGTCGTTCGTCGTGGCGTGCGGTCAGGCGTATCCCGGTGACCTGGGTTCGCCGGCGCCCACGGGGATCGGGTGCTCGACGGTCGCCGACCCGTTCGGCAACGTCGTTCTGCAGCTTTCCGACCAACCGGAAGTCTCGGTCGTGGACCTCGATCTCGCCGCGGTGGACAAAGCGCGGGAAGTCTTGCCGGTGCTGGCGAACCGACGGCTGCCTTGAGGGCTGGGCTGGGCTGTTCGTTCGGCTGAACGCTTGACCTCGGGTTAGGTCGAGCTCCCAGGATCGAGGACATGACTCTTCCACAGTTGCCCTCGTTCGTCCGCGGCCGCACCGACCTCGACGGCTACACGCTCTACCGCTCCGGCGAGTCGAGCGGCGCCAAGGAGGTCGGCTGCGTCGTGCTCGTCACCGTCGACACCGAGGACGTGGCCACCGCGCGCGGCTGGGTCGACTCGGTGTTCGTGGCGCTCGGCAGCGATCCGAACCCCCATCCCGGTGGCATCTCCGCGGCGTTCCACATCCGCGACGACGGCAAGCGCGTCATCAACTACGCGGAGTGGGTCAGCGCCGAGGACCACGTCGACGCGCTGTCGTCCGGTGGTGGTGTCGGTTCGCAGACCACGGACTGGCGCCGGGTGCAGAACTTCCCCGGCGTCCAGCACGTGAGCGTCGAGCGGTACCGGCCGCTAGCGGAGGTCCAAGCCGAGGTCGAGTGACGGGCTGGAGTGCGTGAGACCGCCCACCGCGAGGTAGTCCACACCTGTCTCGGCGTACCGGCGGGCCACGTCCAGCGTGAGCCCGCCGGACGCCTCCAGCTTGACGCCCGCCGGCCTGCGGGCCACCGCCTGCGCGCACTGCTCGGGCGTGAAGTTGTCCAGCAGCACCAGTTCCGCGCCCTCGGTCAGGGCCTCGTCGAGCTGCGCGAGGCTGTCGACCTCGACCTCCATCAGCAGGTCGGGGGCGTGCTCGCGGGCCGCGCGGATCGCGGCGCCGACCGAACCGGCCGCGGCGACGTGGTTGTCCTTGATGAGGATCGCGTCGCCGAGGCCCATCCGGTGGTTCACGCCGCCGCCGCACCGCACGGCGTACTTCTGCAGCAACCGCAGGCCGGGCAACGTCTTGCGGGAGTCGCGGACCGCGGCACCCGTGCCCTCGACCGCGTCGACCCAGCGCGCGGTCTGCGTCGCGATGCCGGACAGGTGGCAGACCAGGTTCAACGCCGTGCGCTCGACCGTGAGCAGGCCGCGGGCCGGTCCGGTCAGCACCAGAGCGGGTTCGCCGGGCACCGCCTTGACACCGTCAGGCGCCTCGGACAGGACCTCGACCTCGGGCAGGTAGCGCTGGAAAGCCGCCCTCGCAACGGAGACGCCGCACAGCACGCCCGCCGCGCGCGGGGTGATCTCCGCGGTCGCGACGGCCTTCTCCGGCACCGTGGCCAGCGTCGTGGCGTCGAGGCCGTAGCGGAGGTCCTCCTCCAGGGCGAGCTGGATGACGCGGTTCGCGTCGTCCCAGTCGAACTCGGTCATGCGACACCCTCCACCAGAGCGGGATCGGCCAGCACCGGGTCGGCCAGCACGGGCTGGCCGGTCGGGGTGAGCCGGACGAGCTGACTGCGCTGCCACGTGGTCGAACGCGCGGTGAAGTCGGTGCGCACGTGGCAGCCGCGCGACTCCGTGCGTTCCTGGGCCGCCGCGATCAACGCGCGGGCCGCCGTGGTGAGCGCCGCGTCCTCGACCAGCTCGCGGGACTCCAGCTGCTTGTCCACAGTGGACACGTCGAGCACCGAGCCGACGACCGCGAGGCCCTCGGCGTCCCGGCCGATCGCGGCGTACCGCGACATCACGCGCTGCAGCAGGTCACGGTCGGCCACGGGCGCGGTCGGCAGCGACGGTTCGACGGCGCGCGCCGGTGCGATCAGGCCCAGTGCCAGGTCCGACGCCACGGCATCGGCCGCACGGGTGCCGCAGACCAGGCCTTCGAGCAGGCTGTTGGACGCCAGCCGGTTCGCGCCGTGCAGACCCGTGCGGGCCACCTCGCCGACGGCGTAGAGGCCGGTCACGCCGGTGCGGCCGTCGACGGTGGACACGACACCACCGCAGGCGAAGTGCGCCGCCGGGGCGACCGGGATCGGGTCCACGGCCGGGTCGATGCCCACCGACGCGCAGGCCGCGTACACGGTCGGGAACCGGGAAGCCATGTCGTGCAACGAGGTCGCGTCCAGGAACACGTGGTCGTCGACGCCACCGGGCTCCAGTGCCATGTGCCGGGTGATCGCCGCCGCCACGACGTCGCGCGGGGCGAGGTCCTCCAGCGGGTGCACGCCCTTCATCACGCGCGCGCCCGTCGCGTCGACCAGCACCGCTCCCTCGCCGCGCACGGCCTCCGTGACGAGCGGGCACCGGCCACGCGCGCCCCGGCCCGTGTAGAGCACGGTCGGGTGGAACTGGATGAACTCGACGTCCGCGGCCAGCGCACCGGCCCGCAACGCGAGCGCGAGGCCGTCGCCCGTCGCCACCGACGGGTTCGAGGTCGCCTGGTACATCTGGCCGAGACCACCGGTCGCGAGCAGCACGGCGGGCGCGGTCAGCACGCCGGGCACGCCGTTGCCGTCGAGCACCAGCAGACCGCCGACCGCACCGAGCGGCGTCTTCACCGCGTCGACCGCGACGTGGTTCTCCAGCAGGGGAACCCGGCCGTCCACAGTGGCCTTGAGCAGTGCGCGTTCGACCTCGGCACCGGTCGCGTCACCGCCGGCGTGCACGACCCGGAACGCGCTGTGGCCACCCTCGCGGGTCCGTTCGAGCAGGCCGTCGGGCCGCGCGTCGAACATCGCGCCGCGCTCCCGCAGCCGGGCCACCGCGGCGGGCCCGTCGGTGATGATCGCGGTGACGGCGGCGTCGTCGCACAGACCTGCGCCCGCCGTCAGCGTGTCGTCGATGTGCCGGGCGACCGAGTCGCCGGGGTCGTGCTGGTCCTCCATGACGACCGCGACACCACCCTGTGCCCAGCGGGTGTTGCCGTCGTCGCCCGCGGCCTTCGTGACGACCAGGACCCGCAGTCCCAGCTCACGGGCCCTCAGGGCGGCGGTCAGGCCCGCCACGCCCGTGCCGACCACGATCAGGTCGGCCCGCGCCTCCCAGCGCGCGGTCATCACTCACCGCCGCCGGGCTGGCCGATCTCGATCATGCGCTGCACGGCGCCCTGGGCGCGCTTGGCGGTCTCCAGGTCCACGTGCACCTCGTCCAGCCCGTCGCGCACGCACCGCAGCAGCGCGGCCGGCGTGATCATCTTCATGTAGGTGCAGGACGCGCGGTCGTTGACGGCGCGGAAGTCGATCTCCGGGGCGGCCTTGCGCAGCTGGTGCAGCATGCCGACCTCGGTCGCGACGAGCACCTTGCGGGCGTTCGTCGAGCGCGCGGCGGTGATCATGTCACCGGTCGAGAGGATCTTGACCTTCTCCGCCGGCACGATGCCCTCGCCGCTCAGGTACAGCGCACTGGTGGCGCAGCCGCACTCCGGGTGGATGAACAGGTCCGCGTCCGGGTTCGCGGCGGCGCGCTCGGCGAGCTCCGGGCCGTTGATGCCGGCGTGCACGTGGCACTCGCCGGCCCAGATGTGCAGGTTGTCACGACCGGTCTCACGCTTGACGTGCGCGCCCAGGAACTGGTCCGGGCAGAACAGCACCTCGCGGTCGGCCGGGATCGAGCGCACCACGTCGACGGCGTTCGACGACGTGCAGCAGATGTCGGTCTCCGCCTTGACCTCGGCGGTGGTGTTCACATAGGACACGACGACCGCGCCGGGGTGCTGCGCCTTCCACTCGCGCAGCTGCGCGCCGGTGATCGAGTCGGCGAGCGAGCAGCCCGCGCGCTCGTCCGGGATCAGCACGGTCTTCTCCGGCGACAGGATCTTCGCCGTCTCGGCCATGAAGTGCACGCCGCAGAAGATGATGGTCTGCGCGTCGGACTGCGCGGCGATGCGCGACAACGCGAGCGAGTCGCCGGTGTGGTGGGCGATGTCCTGGATCTCGGGCAGCTGGTAGTTGTGCGCCAGGATGACGGCGTCCCGCTCCTCCGCGAGCCGCAGCACCTCGTCCCGCCACGCGGCGTTCGGCTCGACTCCGCCGTACACACCCGACGCGGTTCGCTCCACGATTGCGGTAGCGACCATCACTGCCTCCTCGATCCGGGGTTTTCGCCTATTGGTCGAAAACGTGGCCGATAGTATCAGCCGAGTGGCGGGCGTGGGACACGAAGTTCTGGCAGCTGTGCTGCGGGTGAGAGGTGCGTCACTCCAGGTCATGCTGTGGGAGCGCGCCAGGGAGCCACACGCTCACCGCTGGTCGCTGCCGGGTGGCGGGCTGCGGGTGGACGAGGACGTGGAGTCGTCGATCCGCCGTCAGCTGGCGGAGAAAGTCGACGTGCGACAGTTGTCACACGTCGAGCAGCTGGCCGTCTTCAGCGCGCCCGACCGCGTTCCCGGTCCGCGCGTGGTGGCGACCGCGTTCCTCGGCCTGGTCCCCTCCGACGTCGACCCCGAGGTGCCGGCCGACACGGGGTGGCACTGCGTGGAGTCGTTGCCGCTCATGGCGTTCGACCACTCCGCGATCGTGCAGCGAGCGCGGCACAGGCTGGGCTCGAAGCTGTCGTACACGAACCTCGGCTTCGCGCTCGCACCACCGGAGTTCACGATCTCACTGCTGCGCGACCACTACTCCGCGGCGCTGGGCTACCGGGTCTCCGCGACCAACCTGCAACGCGTGCTGTCACGCCGGTTGCTGCTGGAACCCACAGGTGGCACCGCCCCTCCCGGCCCGTCCGGAGGCCGCCCCGCCGCACTGTTCCGGTTCAGCGCAAGGGGAATCAAAGTCACCGACCCGTTCGCCGTGCTGAGGCCGCCGGGATCCGGCCGTCCAGCAGGCGGCAGTGCCACCCCGTAACGTTGCACGCGTGGCTGAGACGCTCCCCCTGTTCCCGCTGGGCACCGTGCTGCTGCCCAGCGCGTCTTTGCCGCTGCACATCTTCGAGCCGCGCTACCGCCAGCTCGTCGTGGACCTGATGACCGGCACCCTGTTCGGCCGCACCTTCGGCGTGGTCTGCATCAAGGAGGGCTGGGAGGTGGGCGCCGACAACGTCGGGTCCCTGCAGGACATCGGCTGCTCGGCCGACCTCCTCGACGCCCGCCCGCTCCCGGAGGGCCGCTTCGACATCGTCACCCGCGGCGTGAAGCGGTTCCGCCTGCTCGACGTGGACACGACCACCGCCCCGTACCTGCTGGGCAGCGTCGAGTACCTGGACGACGCCCCCGTCCCCGAGGCCGCCCAGGAGGTCGTGCCCCTGCTGGAACGCGGCGCGCGGGCGGCCCACGAGCGCTACTGCGGCGCGGCGTGGCACCGCGAGGACTGGTCAGCACCCGACGAGGACGTCGACCTGGGCGCGCTGTCGTACCTGCTTGCCGCGGACTGCCTGCTGCCGGTCGAGGACAGGCAGCGGTTGCTGGAGGAACGGTCGCCGGCGCGGAGGCTGCGGCTGGTGCGGCGGATGCTGCACCGGGAGACCGGAATCCTGAGCGCACTGAAGGCGGTGCCGGTGCCGCTGACGGAGTTCGGGCACGTGCCGAGTCCCAACTAGCTCTTGAGGAAGTCCCGGAACACGGGTAACGCGCGTTCGGGGTTCAGGTGGTGCGCGTCGGGTGCGACCGCTTGCCGTGCGCGCGGCAGCGTCTTCGCGAGCGCGGTGACGCCATCGGCGAGGTAGCGCGGCGACTTCGCGCCTCTCGCCAGCAGCACCTCGCTGCGCAGGGCGGTGAAGCGCCAGAGGTTCTCGCTGCCCTCCGCCACGACCCGGAGGTCGTCGCGCAACGTCGGCAGGAGCTCGCGCATGTCGCGCGGGTCCTCCTCCTCATCCCACTTGCGCAGCAGTGCCACCAGGACCCCGCGTGGCACCGCTCGCAGGAGGTGTGGCCCGGCCTCCAGTCCCTTGAGGAGCGTGACCACGGCCTCCGCGTGCTGGTTCTTCCGCAGCTCACGGTCGACCCGGGCGAAGACCTCCGCCTTGCGGGTGGTCACGCCGACCGGTGGCTCCCAGGCGACCACGTGGGTGATGCCGGGGACCCGCAACGCCGTCTGCAGCGCGATCACGGCACCGGAGCTGAGCCCGACCAGCTTGCGGGCACCGGTCGCCGCGAGGACGGCGCGGACGTCCTCGACCTCGGTGTGGAGGCCGTGACCGGGCCGGCACGGGCCGCTGCCGCCCCGGCCGCGGCGCTCCAGCACGTGGACGGCGAACCCGTCCGCCAGTCCGGCGGCGAGGTCGTCGAGCCCCTCGGCCTGTTCGAGCGGGCCGGGCACGACCACCAGGGCCTCGCCGGTGCCGGTGGTGCGGTGGACGATGGCGGTGCCGTCGGCCGAGGTGGTGGTGATGGTGGACCTCCCGGTGTTCACAGCCTCAACGCGCGCGTCACGTGGGTTGTTGCGCCGCTCCAGGACATGGCACGTCGGCCGCCCCGCAGAACCGTTGAGCCGCACCCGCGGACGCCATCAGGCTCATCCCGGCACGCCGGTTGTCGGATCGTTGGATTGTGGCCTTGTGGGATTGTTGAACAATCCTTACAGTGAGTGCCACATCACACTCCACCACTCCTCCACCACGCTGCGAGGTGTCCCATGAGCACGACCACGACCGAGGAGACAGGGCGCGCCGCCTGGTTCCGCAGTCTCGGCGCGAAGGGCAAGCGCGCCTTCGTCGGTGCGTTCGGCGGGTACGGGCTGGACTCCTACGACTACTGGGTCCTGCCGCTGAGCCTGGTCGCGATCACCGGCTACTTCGGCCTCACCAAGGCAGAGGCCGGGTTGCTGGGCACCAGCACGCTGCTGATGAGCGCGATCGGCGGCGCGGTCGCGGGCATCATGGCCGACCGGTTCGGCCGGGCGAAGACGCTGGTCATCACGGTGGCGGCGTACGCGTTCTTCACCGTGCTCTGCGGCTTCGCGACGAACTACGAGACGTTGCTGGCGTTCCGGGCGCTGCAGGGACTCGGCTTCGGCGGTGAGTGGGCCGCGGGCGCGATCCTCGTGGCCGAGTACTGCAAGCCGAAGTACCGCGGGCGCACGGTGGCGTTCATCCAGAGCGCGTGGGCGGTGGGCTGGGGGCTGGCGGTCATCGTCAACACGCTGGTCAGCTCGCTCGCGGATCCGAGCTGGTCGTGGCGGATCATGTTCTGGACCGGTGCGCTGCCCGCGATCCTCATCTTCTACGTGCGCCGCAACGTCGACGACGCCCCCGAGGTCAAGGCACAGCCCCGGCCGCGCGGCACGTTCCCGAAGATCTTCCAGGGCCCGATCCTCAAGACCACGCTGTTCGCCGCGCTGCTCGCGACCGGCGTGCAGGGCGGCTACTACACGCTCGCCACGTGGCTGCCGGCGTTCCTGCAGACCGGACGCGGGCTCACCGTCATCGGCACCGGCGGGTACCTCGCGTTCCTCATCACCGGCGCGTGGATCGGGTACGTCTGCGGCGGCTACCTGACGGACTACCTGGGGCGCAAGAAGACCTTCGTGCTCTTCGCGATCGCCAGCGCGTTGCTGATCGTGGCCTACACGCAGATCCCCAACGGCGCCAACACGTTGGTCATGTTCCTGGGCTTCCCGCTCGGGTTCTGCATGTCCGCGATCTTCAGCGGGTTCGGCAGCTACCTGTCCGAGCTCTACCCGACGCAGCTGCGCGGCACCGGGCAGGGCTTCACCTACAACTTCGGGCGCGCGTTCGGTGCGGTGTTCCCCGGCCTGGTCGGGTTCATGGCCGACCGGATGGGCATCGGCGGTGCGATGCTGTTCGGAGCGGCCGCCTACGGGATCGCGGTCGTGGCGCTCATCTGGTTGCCGGAGACGGTGAACAAGGAGCTGGATTGACCTCTTCCCCTCGCGGTTGAGGGGAGTTCTCGAGGCTCACGCCACGAGCTTTCTGCTTCGTCGCCGACCGCCCGCCCGGACTGTTCCGTTGAGGTCTTGCACCGGCTCCACAGACCGACACCGCCAGCCCGGCGGCCAGGATGTCGCGTGCCGCGTTCACGTCCCGGTCGTGGGAGGTACCGCAGGCACAGGCCCACGTGCGCACTCGCAACGGCAGCTCCGTTGCGAGTGCGCCGCAGACCGAACACAGCTTGGAGGACGGGAACCAGCGGTCGACCACGACCACGTCACGTCCACGCCAGCGTGCTTTGTACTCCAGCAACTGCCGGAACTGCCGCCAGCCCGCATCACTGATCGCGCGGGTCAGGCCACGGCCCGGAACAGCACCACACCATCCTCACAGTTCTCACGCACGAGCCGAGTGGTGATCTTGTGCAGGAAGTCGGATCGTCGATCAGCTGTCCGGGCGTGCAGCCGGGCGACTCTGACGCGGGCCTTGCGCGCGACTTCTTGCGCGACTTGTACCGCGGATACCGGGCACGCTTGGCGAAGAAGTGGGCGAACGCCGCCTGCAGGTGCCGCAACGCCTGCTGCAACGGCACCGACGACGACACCTCGCGCAAGAACGCGAGCTCGTCCGTGCGTTTCCATTCGGTCAACAGCGCCGACGTCACGTCGTAGCCGACGCGTTCCCCGCGTCGGGTCCACGCTTCCGCGCGGGCCTGCAACGCCAGGTTGTAGACCTTGCGCACACACCCGAATGTGCGTGCCAGCTCCGCCGCTTGCACCTCGGTCGGGTGGAAGCGGTACCGAAACGCCCGCTTGACCGGCACGTTCACGGTTCACAACATACCCAAACGACTTTCCAGGCCCACCCCAGGGTCGCTGAAGGAGCTGGAATGACGACAGCGGGCAAGGCACCGGGTCTCGCGCAGGCCAACCTGATCGCCATCCCGAAGGACTGGGCGTACGACTTCCTCCTCTTCACCCACCGCAACCCGAAGCCGTGCCCGGTGCTCGACGTGCTGGACGCCGGCGAGACGGTCAGCGCGCTCAAGCCGGACGCGGACGTGCGGACCCACGCGCCGCGCTACCGGATCTGGGAGCACGGCGAGCTGGTGGCCGAACCGGAGAACGCGACCGAGCACTGGCGCGACGACCTGGTGACGTTCCTGATCGGCTGCAGCTTCACGTTCGAGACGGCGCTGACGAACGCGGGTGTGCCGTTGCGGCACGTGGAACAGGGTCGCAACGTCGCCATGTTCGTCACCGACATCCAGTGCCGGCCGGCGGGACGGTTGCACGGGCCTATGGTCGTGTCGATGCGCTGGGTGCCGGAGTCCCTTGTGGACATCGCGCACAAGGTCACCGCGCTGATGCCGTCGGTGCACGGGGCTCCGGTCGGGGCCGGTGACCCCAAGATGCTCGGCATCGACGACGTGCACGCGCCCGACTTCGGTGACGCGGTGGAACCGGAACCCGGTGACGTGCCGATGTTCTGGGCCTGCGGGGTGACTCCGCAGGCGGTGCTGATGAAGTCGAAGCCGCCGTTCGCGATCACGCACGCGCCGGGGCAGATGTTCGTGACCGACATGCCGGACTTCGCCTACCGCGTCGGGTAGGCACGCGAGGGGGCGGTGTCCCGGCCGGTCAGCCGAGGCGCCGCCCCAGGTCGTCCAGGCCGTTCCAGGCCGCGCAGCAGCCGTAGGCCAGCGCCGCCGCCAGCGGCCACGCCAGGATCCCCCACCACGTCTCCAGCTGCGGCGCGAACTGCACGACGTCGTAGGGCTGGGCGGTGGCCGGCTGCGGGTACCTGCCCTCGACGGTCTTGCCGCCCTGCCACTGCATCAGCGCCGCCGCGGCCAGCGAGCCCAGGGTCATCGCGAGCATCACGACCGGGCCGCGCCGCTGCCGCAGCATCCACACCGCGATGCCCGTGACGAGGCCGGCGCCGAGGCCGATGACGACGAACACCATCAGCGCGTCCAGCCGGTGGTAGCTCTCCACCCCGTACGGCTGGAACCCGACGCCCTCCTGCGGCGAGGCGACCTTCGTCTGCGGCGGGGCGAGCCACGCCCACACGAACGCCCCCGCCATGCCGAAGATCGACGTCGTCAGCAGCACGGACAGGCCCGGCAGCAGGTCGCGCTTCACCACGACCTTGGGCCGCGGCCGGACGTAGTGGTAGACGTACGGCGGCTCCGGCACGGGTTCGAGGCGCACCGGCGCTGCGAGGTCGTCCATGCCGCAGAAGGTTACTCGTGCCCCGGACCGATCTCCCCGTGGCGGCTGCACCGCGCCGTCCACCCGTCCGGGGTCACCTGGACGACCATCCGGCGGGCGCACTCCGCGCAGTAGCGCGGCGGGTCGATCACGGACAACCGCTGACGGCAGACCACGTGGTCGCCGTCAGCTTCCTCTTTGCCGCAGAACGAGCAGTACACGGTCGTGATCATCCCGGGGAGCGTCACAGGGTCTGGCTCAGCGCCTTGATGGGCATCGACAGCTCTTCGAGCATGTCGAGGTCCTGCTGCGCCGGGCGGCCGAGGTTCGTCAGGTAGTTGCCGACGATGATGGCGTTGATGCCGCCGAGCATGCCCTGCTTCGCGCCCAGGTCGCCGAAGGTCAGCTCACGGCCGCCGGCGAACCGCAGGATCGTGCGGGGCAGCGCCAGCCGGAACGCGCCGACCGTGCGCAACGCCTCGGCGCCCTCGACGACCGGGTAGTTCTCGTACGGCGTGCCGGGGTTCGGGATGAGGAAGTTGAGCGGCACCTCGTCCGGCTCCAGCTCGGCGAGCTGCACGGCGAACTCCGCGCGCTGCGCCAGCGTCTCCCCCATGCCGATGATGCCGCCGCAGCAGACCTCCATGCCGGCGGTGCGGATCATCTTCAGCGTGTCCCAGCGCTCCTCCCAGGAGTGCGTGGTGACGACGTTCGGGAAGTGCGAGCGGGCCGTCTCGAGGTTGTGGTTGTAGCGGTGCACGCCCATCGCCACGAGCTCGTCGACCTGCTCCTGCGTGAGCATGCCCAGCGAACACGCGATCTGGATGTCGTTGCCGTCCTCGCGGATGGCCTTGATGCCGTCGCGGACCTGCGAGAGCAGCCGCTTGTCCGGGCCGCGCACGGCCGCGACGATGCAGAACTCGGTCGCGCCGGTGTCGCGGGTCTGCCGCGCCGCGCGGACCAGGCCGGGGATGTCGAGCCACGCCGAGCGCACCGGCGAGGGGAACTGGCCCGACTGCGAGCAGAAGTGGCAGTCCTCCGGGCAGCCGCCGGTCTTGAGCGAGACGATGCCCTCGACCTCGACCTCGGGGCCGCACCAGCGCTCGCGCACCTCGTGGGCCAGCGCGAGCAGCTCGGGGATCCGGTCTTCAGGCAGTTCGAGCACCTGTAGGACCTGCGCCTCGGACAGTCCGACACCTCGTTCGAGCACCTGCTCACGAGCCTCGTCGAGCACGTCGATCTGTTCCGGAGCTGCGGTCACGGTCTCTCCTCCTCCTGTGGCCTGGCGAGCACTATGCCTCACTGAATCCTCAACTGTGGAGCGACGTAGGTCACTGGACCGCGAACTGAGCCGCGAACGTCTCCGGCTCGAACTCGCCCCCGAACCACGGTGAGAACGATCTCTTGGCAACGGCCAGGAAATCCACAGAACCGAGCTTCGTCACCCCCTGGGGCAGCGCGCCGAGCAACGGCGCACCGGCCGCTTCCGGCAGGTCGGCGAGGTTGGTGAGCGACGCCAGGTCCGGGTGCAGCGGCCAGCTGCCCACGACGACACCGATCGACTCCAGGCCACGCCGCTGCAACGCCTCGGCGGTGAGCGCGGTCGTGTTCAGCGTGCCCAGCCCGGCCTGCGCCACCACCAGCACGGGCGCGTTCACCGCCCAGGCGATGTCGGCCAGCGTCGAGCCGCCCTCGTCGAACCGCACCAGCAGCCCGCCCGCACCCTCGACCAGCACCAGGTCGTGGGTCTCGTCGAGCTCCGTGACGGCCGCGGCGACGTCCTTGGGGTGGATCGTGGCCATGCCCGCGCGCCTGGCCGCGGTGGCCGGCGCCAGCGGGTCGGGGTATCTCGCCAGCTCACGGGTCGTGACGTCGCCCGCCAGCCTGGCCACCTCGGCCACGTCGCCCGGCTCACCGGGCAGCAGTCCGGTCTGCGCGGGCTTGAGCACCGCGACCCGTTTGCCTTCTGCCCTGGCCAGCGCCGCGATGCCCGCGGTGACGGCGGTCTTGCCGACCTCGGTCCCGGTTCCGGTGATCACCAGCACGCTCACGAACCATCACCCTAGGCGCTCACCTACGGTGATGGCATGAGTGAGCAACCGATCGTGATGTACGGCGCCGAATGGTGTGGTGACTGCCGCCGCGCCAAGGCCTGGCTGACCCGCAACAACGTCGCTTTCACCTATGTCGACGTCGAGCACGACGACGCCGCGCGGGACAAGGCGGTCGAGATCTCCGGCCGCAAGAACATCCCGGTCGTGGTGCTCCCGAACGGCGAGTTCCTGGTCGAGCCGTCCGACACTCAGCTCGCCGCCGCGATCACGCCCTGACAGATCGTCGCGATGTCGTCGTTCGTGCTGATGAACGGCGGCATCGTGTAGATCAGGTCGCGGAACGGCCGCAGCCACACCCCGGCGTCCACCGCCGCCTTTGTGGCCTTGGTCATCTCCACGGGCTCATGCAGCTGCACGACACCGATGGCACCCAACACGCGCACATCCTTCACGCCCGGCAACGCGCGCGCAGGTGCCAGACCGTCCTTCAGCCCGGCCGAGATCCGGGCGACCTCACGCTTCCAGTCCTGCGACAGCAGCAGGTCGATCGATGCCAGCGACACCGCCGACGCGAGCGGGTTGCCCATGAACGTCGGCCCGTGCGCGAGCACCGGCACCTCGCCCCTGCTGATCCCGTCGGCCACCCTCGGCGTGCACAGCGTGGCGGCCATCGACAGGTAACCGCCGGTCAGCGCCTTGCCGACGCACATCACGTCCGGGCTGACGTTCGCGTGGCCAGCGGCGAACAGCTCACCCGTGCGCCCGAAGCCCGTGGCGATCTCGTCGAACACCAAGAGCACGTCGTGTGTGTACGCGAGCTCACGCAAGACATGCAGGTAGCGCGGGTCATGGAACCTCATCCCGCCCGCACCCTGCACCACCGGCTCCACGATGATCGCGGCCAGCTCGTCCGCGTGCTCCTCGACCAGGTCGGCGAGGTGCTGCACGTACGCGGTGTCCATTTCGACCGGCGGCGCGTCCGCGAACACCTGGGTCGGCAGGATTCCACTCCACAACGAATGCATCCCACCTTCGGGATCGCACACGGACATCGGGGTGAACGTGTCGCCGTGGTACCCGCCGCGCCACGTGAGCAGCCGCCGCTTCTCCGGCCGGTTCTGCGAACGCCAGTACTGCAGGCACATCTTCACCGCGACCTCGACCGAGACCGAGCCGGAGTCACAGAGGAACACGTGCTGCAGCTCGGCGGGCGTGATGTCGACGAGCTTCGCGGCCAGCCGGACGGCGGGCTCGTGCGTGAGCCCGCCGAACATCACGTGGCTCATCCGCCCCAGCTGGCCGGTGACGGCGGCGTCCAGGACCGGGTGCCGGTAGCCGTGGATCGCCGCCCACCAGGACGACATGCCGTCGACCAGCTCGCGGCCGTCGGCGAGCGTGAGCCGGACACCGGAGGCCTCCGCGACGAGCAGCGGCTCCTGGGTGCCCGGCATCGGGCCGTACGGGTGCCAGACGTGCGCCTGGTCGAGCTTCAGCAGGTCGTCCACGCACCGCACATTAGGCGAGGCGGACGGGCAACGTGTGCAGGCCGCGGATCAACGTGCTGTCCCGCCACACCAACGTCTCCGGCTCCTGCGCGAGCGCCAGGCCCGGGAACCGCGCCAGCAGCTGCGTGAGCGCCACGTCGAACTCCAGCCTGGCCAGCGGTGCGCCCAGGCAGAAGTGGATGCCGTGCCCGAACGCGACGTGCCCCTGCGCGGACCGGGTGACGTCGAGCCGGTCCGGGTTCTCGTACTTCGCCGGGTCCCGGTTCGCCGCGACCAGCGACACCATGACGAGCTCGTCGGCGGGGACCACCACCCCACCCAGTTCGAGCGGTTCCTTGGTGTAGCGGAAGGTCGCGATGTTGACCGGGCCCTCCAGCCGCAGGAACTCCTCGGCGCTGGCCGGGATGAGCTCCGGCCGGTCCTTGAGGACCTGCAGCTGGTCCGGGTTCTTCAACAGGGCCAGCACGGCGTTGCCGATGAGGTTGACCGTCGTCTCGTGGCCGGCCACGAGCAGCAGGAACGCCATCGACACGAGCTCTTCGGTGTTGAGCTGGTCGCCGGAGTCGTCGGCGTGCACCAGCGCCGAGAAGAACGTGTCGTCCGGCTCGGCCGCGCGCGCCTTCTCGACGTGCTGGATCAGGAACTGCGCCATCGCACCGGCGGCGTGCTGGATCTGTTCCGGGGCGCCGAACGTCAGCAGCGTGTTCGACCACTCGCGGAACTCGTCGCGGTTGTCGATCGGGATGCCGAGCAGCTCGCAGATCACCGTGATCGGCAACGGGAACGCGAACGCCTCCAGCAGGTCGACCTCGTCGCCGTCGTTCATCTTGGCGATGAGCTCGGCCGCGATCTCCTGCACGCGCGGGCGCATCAGCTCGATGCGGCGGGCGGTGAACGCCTTGGTGACGAGCTTGCGCAGCCGGGTGTGGTGCGGCGGGTCCATGTTGAGCATGTGCACCGAGAGCGCGGACTCGAACTCGCCGCGCCGGGCGTCCTTCGGCGCGTGCAGGTCGAACACGTACCGGCCCTCCGCCATGTTCTTGCTGACGCGCGGGTCGGTCAGGGCGATCTTCGCCTCGTCGTACCTGGTCACGAGCCAGACCTTGAGCCCGCGCGGCAGGTGGACCTCCTGCACGGGCCCCTCGGCGCGCAGCAGGTCGTGCACCTCGTGCGGGTTCTGGACGTAGTCGTCGGGCAACCGGGTCAGTGTCGTCACCTCACCGAGTTAACCCCGTTTACTCGTCTCTCGCCACTCATTCTCGAGCGGTGCTCCTTTTCGCACGTCCACGGGTCATCGGTCTTGCGCCGCAACGAAGTTCGCACAGAACCGAACTGGATCGAACAGGGCGATAATCGACATCCGGCACATATTCGGCTTTTCGGTGCGGAAAACGCTTTCGCCCACTGTCCGGGAAACCGATGTGGTGCCCGGCCGGCGAGGTGGGGCGACCGTGATCGCGATGTGGGCGGGCGGTGACGCGAAGATCAGGAGCGCGGGGTAGCGTTCGAGCCGTGGTGGCCCCTGATCCCGTTGACGCCCGTTTGCTGGCCATGCTCGCCGACTCGGGCCGTGCCGCCGTGCACGAGATCGCCCAACGGCTCGGCATGGACCCGCGCGAGGCCGCCATGCGCCTGATCACGTTGTCCGGCAGCGGTCTGCCGTTGCTGGTGGGCGTGGAGTGCGACCCGAACGGCATCCGGCGCGCCCTCGCGAACGCCGCCGCCTACGGCAACTACCAGGGCCCGCCTCCCTCCGGCGCCTACGCCGTGCACCAGAGCGGCCCCCACCACGTGAGCGGCCCGCACCCGGTGGCGCAGTACGGCCCGCAAAGCCCGCAGTCGCACCCCTTCCCCGCGCAGCAGCCCCCGCAGAACCCCTTCGGCCCGCCGCAGTCCGCGGGCTGGGTCCGCGCCGACCAGCCGCAGCCCAAGCCGCTCTCGCGCACCGGCAAGATCGGCTCGACCCTGGCGGCCGACAGCCTCGAGGGCGCCCACCTGTCGATCCAGCTCGTCGAGGTCGTCGACCCGGCCGACTTCCTGTTCACCGCCGCCGGCTACAAGCTGGCCGAGGGCGAACGGGCCGTGGTCGTGCACACCGAGATCACGAACGCCTCGCAGGTCCCCTACACCTCGCTGCCGGACATGTACCTGGTCCTGGTCACCAAGACCGGCGAGACCGTCACGAAGGCGCCGGTGTCGCTGTCGTCGCGGCCCGCGCACAAGCTCGGCGTGCAGCCGGGTGAGACCGCCGGCGGGCACACGGTGTTCGTGCTGCCGGACACGACGGAGCTCACCCAGGTGCGGTGGAGCGTGCGGCCGGAGGTCGACATGAACACGCTCGTGTGGACGGTCGAGGACTAACGCAGCACCTGCAACGCCGCCTCGTGCACACCCGGCGCGGCAGCCAGGTACGCGCGGGTCGTCAGCTCCCACGGCTTCCCGTCGAGATCGGTGACCACCCCACCGGCTTCCTGCACCAGCAGCACACCGGCCGCGTGCGCGCGCACGTTCTCGTACTGCCAGTGCGCGTCCATCCGCCCGGCCGCGACCTGTGCGAGCTGGTGGGTCACCGGAACCGAGATCCGCACGTACAGCGCCTCCTTGGACATCGCGCTGTACGCCGCGCCCACCCGGTCCGCCATCTCCGGCCCCTGCCCCGGCTGCGCCTGCCCGGTGCCGACCAACGCGCCGTCCAGTGATGTCTTCGCGGACACCTGCAGCCGGACGCCGTTGAGGAACGCGCCACCGCCTTCGACGGCGGTGAACATCTCGTCGGACAACGGGAAGTACACCGCCGCGAGCACCGGGCGGCCGTCTCGGACGAGGCTCACGCCGATGTTCCAGTCGGTCATCCCGTGGACGGCGTTCATGTTGCCGCCGACCGGGTCGACCAGCCACCACTCGCCCGGTTCCAGCGGGCCTGAGCCGTGTTCGTCGTCGAGCCAGCGCGCGCCGGGCCGGATCTCGGCCAGCGCGGGCCGCAGCACGTCCACGACGGCGGCGTCGTTGGCGCGCACCCCGGCGACGACCTCGGCGAGGTTCGCAGTGCGCGACTCGGTCGAGTAGCGCCGAGTCATCCGGTCTCCGGCGCGGCGAACGGCCGTGACGAGTTCCGCGTTCATGGTTCCTCCATACGATCTCTGGTCATGCAAGCGGATCTGAACCTGCTGACGGTGCTGGACGCCCTGCTCGAAGAGGGCAGCGTGATGGGGGCGGCGCAACGGCTGCACCTGTCGTCGCCCGCCGTGAGCCGCACGCTCGGCCGGATCAGGAAGGTGACCGGGGACGACATCCTGGTGCGCACCGGTCATTCGATGACGCCGACGCCGTACGCGCTGGGGATCGCCGACGAGGTGCACCGGCTGGTGCGGCAGGCCAACGCGGTGCTGACGCCGAGCCGGGAGCTCGACCTCGCCGAGCTGGACCGGACGTTCACCGTGCAGTGCCACGACGCGCTGGCGTCGTCGCTGGTGCCCGTGCTGGTCGGCCGGATCGCCGGGCTGGCACCCGGTGTGCGGCTGCGGGTGCTCGCCGAGCACTCCGCCGACACCGACGACCTGCGGCACGGCCGGGTCGACCTGGAGCTCGGCGGTGGTGCGCCGGTGTTGCCCGAGTTCCGCTCCGAGACGCTCGGCCACGACCCGCTCGCCGTGGCGATGCGCCCGGACCACCCGTGCACCGAGGGCCTCGACCTCGCGGCCTACGCGGCGCACCCGCACGTCGTGGTGTCCCGGCGCGGCCGGCTGTCCGCGCCGATCGACGACCTGTTGGCCGCGGAAGGCTTGCAGCGCAGAGTGATCGCGACGGTCGCGACCGTCCACTCCGCACTGCAGATCGCGGCGGCGAGCGACGCGCTGGTCACCACCACGGCGATCCTGTGCGGGCCGTTGATCGAGGCGTTCGGTCTCCTCACCCGGCCGTTGCCGGTCGAGTCGCCGCCGGCGCCGGTGAACTGCAACTGGCACCAGCGCTACGACTCCGACCTCGCCCACGCGTGGCTGCGCGACCAGGTGCGGGACTCATACGCCGAGGTGGTCCAGCGGTAGGGCGACGGCACCGGGGAAGCGCGGCGACTCGGCCTCGTCGAGCATCGCCGCGGCCACGGTCTCGCGGCTCACCTTCGCACCGAGGTCGAACGGCGGGGCGTCCTCCAGCCCGACCGTGCGCCGCGACGGGCTGATCGGCTCGTCGGACAGCACCCCGGCGTGGAAGACCGTGCCACCGGCGGCGAGCACGGTCTCGTCGGCCGCCACCTTGTCCGCGAGCCGGTCACCGAGGAACTTCTCCAGCACGCGGGCGCCGTCACCGGCCGCCGCGAACGACGGGCCGGTGCCGTACGCGCCGAGCCAGATGATCCGCGCCGGCCCGGCCGCGACGACCGCCTTGGCGCCGTCGAGCAGCACACCCGCCCGGTCCGTGCCGAGACCGGAGAGCACGACGGCCCCCGCGGCGACGGTGATGCTCGCCGGGTCGGTCACGTCCCCGGCCACCGTGCGCAGGTCCGGGTGGTCGAGGCCGATCTTGCGCGGGTCGCGGGCGATGGCCGTGACGGTGTGGCCGCGCTCCAGGGCCTGCCGGGTGAGGGCGAGACCGGTCCGCCCGGAGGCGGCGAGAACAGTGAGGTTCATGCCGAGAACGCTATGGGCGACGCCGATTAACATCAAATGAAACGTCGTCAACCGATGATTTACCCAGACGCAATCGGACTCTGGGCGTGATCAGCCCTCTTCGCGCAGCCTCTCCAGCGACGCGGCCAGGTCAGCCGGGTAGTCCGAGGTGTAGGTGACCCACTCGCCGGTGCCGGGGTGGTGGAACCCGAGCTGCCGCGCGTGCAGCCACTGCCGCGCCACCCCGAGCCGCTTGGCCAGCGTCGGGTCCGCGCCGTAGGTCAGGTCGCCCACGCACGGGTGGTGCAGCGCCGAGAAGTGCACGCGGATCTGGTGCGTGCGACCGGTCTCCAGGTGCACCTCGACGAACGACGCCGCCCGGAACGCCTCCATCACCTCGTAGTGCGTGATCGACGGCTTGCCGGAGTTCATCACGGCGAACTTGTAGTCGTGCTTCGGGTGCCGGTCGATCGGCGCGTCGATGGTGCCCTTGATCGGGTCCGGGTGGCCCTGGACGATCGCGTGGTAGACCTTGTCGACGGTCCGCTCCTTGAACGCGTGCTTCAGGGCCGAGTACGCCGACTCGGACTTCGCGACGACCATCACGCCGGTCGTGCCGACGTCGAGCCGGTGCACGACGCCCTGGCGTTCCGCGGCACCCGAGGTCGCGACCCGGTGGCCGGCGCCGGCGAGGCCACCCACCACGGTCGGTCCGGTCCAGCCCGGCGAGGGGTGCACGGCGACGCCGACGGGCTTGTCGACGACGATGATGTCGTCGTCCTCGTGGATCACGACCAGGCCCTCGACCCGGATCGCCTGCACGGTGACCGGCTGCGGCGGGGCGGGCAGGGTGATCTCCAGCATCGCGCCGGCCGTGAGCCGGTCGGACTTGCCCACGACCCGGCCGTCGATCAGCACGTCGTCGGCGTCGGCGATCGCGGCCACGACCGTGCGGGACAGGCCCAGCAGCTTCGCGAGACCCGCGTCGACGCGCATCCCGTCGAGACCGTCGGGGATGGGCAGCGTTCGGTATCCGCTCACGCGTCGATCTTCTCCTTGTGAACCGTCCCGTCGTAGTCGTGCTGCATCAGCGCCAAGATGATGATCGTCACGCCACCGCTGACGATCGCCATGTCGGCGACGTTGAACACCGGCCACACCTGGCCGAACGGGTCGAACAACGACAGGAAGTCCACCACGTGGCCGCGCATCGGGCCGGGCGCGCGGAACAGGCGGTCCGCGAGGTTGCCCAGCGCACCGCCGAGCACCAGGCCGAGACCGACCGCCCAGGGCGTCGAGCGCAGGTTGCGCGCGATCCAGGCGATGAAGCCGACGACACCGATCGCGATCAGCGCGAGGACCCACGTCCACCCCTCGGCCAGCCCGAAGGCGGCACCGGGGTTGCGGACGAACGTCAGGTACAGGATCCCGCCGAACAGCTGGATCGGCTCTGACCGCTCCAGGAACGCCACGGAGAGGACTTTCGTGAGGACGTCCAGCGCCAGCACCCCGGCGGCCAGCACCGCGAGGTAGGTGGTCCGCGGCTCCGGCAGCGAGCCGGTGATCGAGAACTCGGGCTCGGAGTCCGGCTCGGAGACCGTCAGGGCCTGCTCGGGCTCCGGCTGGTCCTCGGCTGCGGCCTCGGGGCCGACCTGCGGTTCCTCGACCGGTTCCGGCGCGCCGGCCTGCTCCTCGGCAGGCGTCTCGGCGGCCTTCGCCGTGGTCTTGGACTCGTCACTCACCAGGTCATTGTCCACTACCTGGACTACGCGAGGAACGGCGGCAGGGTTCGGCTGTCGTCCTCGGCCACCCAGCGGCCGTCGCGCTGTGTGTAGGTCCACTTCGGACCTTCGGTGACCAGAGCGCGCAGAGCGGCGACCAAACGGTCCACGTGCTCGGCCGTCGTGCCAAGGCCGATCGACGCGCGCACGGCACGTTCCTCGTGCCCACCGACCTTCTTCACGAGACGACCCACGATCACATGGGCGCAGAACGCGCCGTCACGCACACCGATGCCGTACTCGGCCGACAGCGCCGCCGCGAGGAAGCCCGCGTCGAAGCCGGAGACCGTGAAGCTCACCACGCCCACGCGGTCGGCGTCGTTCAGGATCGACAGCTCGCGGAAACCGGGGATCGTGCGCAGGCCTTCCCGCAGGCGCTGCAGCAGCTCCTGCTCGTGCGCGACCGTCTGCTCCCAGTGCCGCGACAGGGTCTCGCAGGCCGCGGCCAGCGCGTGCACGCCGACGACGTTCGGGCTGCCGGCCTCGTGCCGCTCCGGCACCGCCGACCACGCCACGCCGAGCCGGTCGCCGTGGTCGGTCACCTTCGAGGTCGCGCCACCGCCCACCAGGTACGGCTGGGCCTGCTGCAGCCAGTCGGACCGGCCGACCAGCACACCGGCACCGAACGGCGCGTAGATCTTGTGCCCGGAGAACGCGAGGTAGTCCACGCCCAGGTCGCGGGCGTCGATCGGGCGGTGCGGGGCGAGCTGCGCGGCGTCGAGCGCGATGCGGGCGCCGTGCGAACGGGCCACCTTCGCGAGCTCCTTCACCGGCCACAGCTCACCCGTGACGTTGGACGCCCCGGTGACGATCACGAGCCGAGGACCGACCGGGGCGGCGGCCAAAGCCCGATCGAGTGCCACGACAAGAGAGGCGGCACCCGACGCAGTATCTGATTTTCTGGAGGAAGTGGAGATGCGCTGCACGTTCGGCCCGCGCCACGGCAGCAGCGCGGCGTGGTGCTCGCTGTCGAACAGCACGACCGCGGTGCCCTTGGGCACGCTGCGGGCCAGCAGGTTCAACGCATCAGTGGTGTTGCGGGTGAAGACGACGGCGTCGGAGGAGCGGGCGCCCACGAACTTCCGCACGCGGTCACGTGCCTGCTCGTAGACGCGGGTGGAGACCTGCGAGGCGAACCCGGCGCCGCGGTGCACGCTCGCGTACCAGGGCAGCAGCTCGTCGACGGCGTCCCGCACCTCCTGCAGACAGGGTGCGCTCGCCGCGTGGTCGAGGTTGGCGTAGGTGACGCGCTCGCCGGTCACCAGCGGAACGCGCAGGTCGGCGCCGACGACGGCGGGAACCTTGGTGCTGGGGGTGATCGCGAGCGTCATCGAGCTGCCTCCTGGGCCCGGGGGCCTTCGTGGAGGCCCGCGCTTGACCGGCGCCCTGCGCGCCGGACCAGGTCCTCACCAAGGGCACCCCACCGCGGTTGGAGGGTTGCCGGCCAGCAAGCTTGGGCTTGACGCTGGCTCTCATGACCTGCCGACGACGTTAGCGGGCGCGTCACGATCCGTCGACACCTGATCACATCGTGAGAAGCGTCGGACCCCGACTATTCGCCGGTCTCGCCCTTCCACCGTGCGTAGCGACCGGCCCGGTCCACGGCACGGATCCGCCGCTCAGCGGCGTCGCGCGCCTCCTCGGTGGTCACGATGAGCAACTGGTCGCCCGTCTGCAGCCGGGTCGTCGGAAGTGGCGTGAAACTCTTCCCGGCCCGAACCACGAGGCTCACCGTGGCGCCGTTGGGCATGCGCAGCTCGGTCATGTAGACGCCGTGCAGCTTCGACCCGCGCTGGATCTGCACCTGCAGCAGCTCGGCGCTGAGCTCGTCGAGCGGCGAGGAGTCGACCTGGACCTCCTGCGGCTCGCCCGCGCGCACCAGCCCCAGCCTGCGCGCCAGGAACGGCAGCGTCGTGCCCTGCACCACCGTCAGCACCACGACCAGCACGAACACCGCGTCGACCAGTTCGCGCGCGCCCTCCACGCCCTGGATCAGCGGGATCAGCGCGAACACGATCGGCACCGCACCGCGCAGGCCCGACCACGAGAGGAACGCCTGTTCCCGCCACGGCACCTTGAACGGCAACGACGCGAGCGCCACCGACAGCGGCCGCGCCACGAACGTCAGCACCACCCCCGCGACCAGCGCGGGGAACAGCACGTCCAGCAGGCGCGCCGGCGACGAGTAGAGGCCGAGCAGGACGAACAACCCGATCTGGGCCAGCCAGCCGAGTCCTTCGGCGAACGACAGCGTGTCAGCCCGGTGCGGCAGCCGGGCGTTGCCGAGCACGAGCGCGGCGACGTAGGTGGCGAGGAAGCCGGAGGCGTGCACCAGGTCGCCCGCGGTGTAGGCGATCACGCAGACGGCCACGGTCGCCAGCGGGTAGAGACCGGTGGCGGGCAGCGCGGCACGTCTGAGCCCCGCGCCGCCGAGCCAGCCGAGCGCGATGCCGATCAGCGCGCCCGCGGCCAGCTCGTAGAGCACCAGCAGCGGCGCGGTCCAGGTGATCTGGTCGGCCGAGGCGAGCAGCACGACCGCGATGTAGACGGGCGCGTCGTTGAGGCCGGACTCCAGCTCGAGCGCCCCGGTCAGCCGCGGGCCGACCCCCAGCGACCGCAGCACGCTGAAGACGGCGGCAGCGTCCGTGGACGACAGCACCGCGCCCCACAGCAGGGCCATCCGCCAGTCGAGCCCGAGCAGGTAGTGCAACGCCGTCGCGGTCACCGCCACGCTGACCGCAACGGCCACTGTGGACAGTGCGATGCCCAGCCGCAGCGAGGACTTGACGGCGTGCCAACGGGTCGTGAGCCCGCCCTCGGTCAGGATCAGCACCAGCGCCGCGATGCCGAGCGACTGCGTGAGGTCCGCGTCGTCGAACCGGATGCCGAGCACCGACTCGCCCAGCAGCACGCCGATGCCGAGGTACAGCAGTAGCGAGGGCAGCCCGAGGCGGATCGACACCCGGACCGCGATCACGGAGATCAGCAGGACGGCGGCGCCGATGCCCAGAACGACCGTGACATCACCCACCTGGACCATTCTGGTTGATCACCACCGAATTGGACTAATCCGACGCGAAACCGACGTTCGCCCCTACCGCGGCACATGCACGGTGCAGCATGTTGATCAGTGGCTCAATCCCTACCCTGCACGGAGTTGAACCATGAGGATCCTGATCGCGCTGGCGGCCGCCTTGATGGTGGCCGGAACCACGACGGCGCAGGCGTCCGCGCCCGCCGTCCTGGCGGCGCCGAACATCAGCGTCGCGAACGTCCAGGCGCATCTCAACCAGTTCCAGTCGATCTCCAACGCCAACGGCGGCAACCGCGCCCACGGCAGGCCGGGCTACCTGGCCTCGGTGAACTGGGTGAAGGGCAAGCTCGACGCGGCCGGCTTCACCACCCGCGTGCAGTCGTTCAGCTACGGCGGCGCGACCGGCTACAACCTGATCGCCGACTACCCCGGCGGTGACGAGAACAACGTGGTCATGCTCGGCGGCCACCTCGACAGCGTCACGGCGGGCCCCGGCATCAACGACAACGGCACCGGCTCCGCCTCGCTGCTGGAGGTCGCCCTCCAGATGCGGGCGACCGGTTTCGCGCCCACCAAGCACGTGCGGTTCGGCTGGTGGGGCGCGGAGGAGCGCGGCCTGATCGGCTCGACGTACTACGTGAACAACCTGGCGTCGACCGACCGCTCGAAGATCAAGACGTACCTGAACTTCGACATGACCGGCTCGCCGAACCCGGGCTACTTCGTCTACAGCGCCTCCGGCCAGCCCTCCGGCTCGCTCGCGCTGCAGCAGCGGCTGCAGGCCGGTTTCACCTCGATCGGCGTGCAGACCGAGCTGACCAGCGTCGGCGGCCGTTCCGACCACGCCGCGTTCGCGCGGGCCGGCATCCCGGTCGGCGGCACGTTCACCGGCGCCGAGGGCATCAAGACCGCGGCCCAGGCGCAGAAGTGGGGCGGCTCGGCCGGCGTCGCGTTCGACCGCTGCTACCACCGCTCCTGCGACACCACGGCCAACGTCAACGCCACGGCCCTGGACCGCAACGCGGACGTGATCGCCTACACGCTGTGGGCGACCGCGTCCTGATCCCGTCCTGAAACCCCCGCGCGGCCGCGCCGGATCCCTGTTCCGGCGCGGCCGTGCGGGGCGGCGCTGGACGACGGGCGTTCGCGGGCTGGACCGGCGTTCTGCCGGTGGTGGCGGACGTGCGGATCGCGTGGCTCACTTTCGCCCCGTTCGGCGGGGACGAGTGGGCGCGCCAGACCGCGTTCGCCGTGCTGGGGCGGAAGTACTGGCTCAGCATCCTGTTCGTGCTCGCCGGCCTGACCGCGATGGTGTGGGCGGCGCTGGCAGCGGTCGTCGTCGCCGCGGCCGGGCTGGTGCGGCAGCGCAGCCGGTCGAGAACGCTGGTGTTCGCGTTCACGCGGCCGCGCCTTCGATCGAGGTCCGGTGCCTCGCCCCGGCTGACGAACCGGTTGCCGAGGAGATCCGCGCGGCCTGCCGCCGAGCCGGTTTTTCGTCGTCGTCACTCCGACGACGAGGGCCTGCGCCGCCACCAGTGGCTCGACTTCCGCGAACGCCGCCCCGACACGCTGCAGTTCTTGCTGTCGTTGTTGCGCTACCCGGCGCCGACCCCGTGCGGGACGGCCTCGCCCCGATCCCGCTGGTCTCCGACCGCTTCTCCGCACCGCCGGAGGTGCGCGCGTTCGTGCAGTACGGCCGCACGCTGCCCGCGTTCGCCGCCGCGTTCTCGTTGGTGTGTCGGATCTTCCGGCCGCCGACCTGGCAGCCGCTGACGTTCGGCGCCCTCGTCGTCCGGCACATCCAGCTGCCCTAGTCCCGCCGCACGAGCACCTCGACCGCCTCGTCGAGCACCGGTTCGACGAGGCCGGGCAGCGTCTGCCACATCTGCGCCTGGCCGAGGTAGAGGCTGAACGCGATCAACGCCCGTTTCCTGGCGTGCTCCGCGTCGAACCCGAGCTGCTCGAACAACACGGCGAGGTAGGCGAGCCGCTTCTTGGTGACGCGCAGCAGAACCGGCGCGATCACCTCGTCGTCGGCACCGGCCTGCAACGCCATCTCGACCGACCCCTTGCGCGTGCGGTCGAGCACGGTCGCGAACAACGTCCTGAGCTTGGCCTCCGGCGTCAGCTCCGCCTCGACCAGCTCGATGACCTTCTCGGTGTGCTCCCGCTCCCACCGCTCGACGGTGGCCTTGAGCAAGTCCTTCTGGCTCTTGAAGTGGTGGTAGACGCTGCCCTTGGTGGCACCCTCCCGCGCCGCGAGCGGCTCGATCGCGACGGCGCTCAACCCGCCTTCCGCCAACGCTCTCAGCGCTTTCTCAGTCCAGTCGTCACGAGTCCTCCGCACCACAGTTCCATACGCTACCGTATGTTCCGAGAACACACGGCACCGCATGGAGGGGCTCACCATGATCAGGAACGTGCACTCGCGCGACCTCGGCGTGCCGGCCGGCCCGTTCGTCGACCGCATCCAGGAGCTCTGGCCGCCCGCCTGGGGCAGGCAGGAGTTCGACCGCCCGCTCGGCGTCGGCGCGGACGGCGGCCACGGTCCGATCCGCTACCACTGCACGGAGTACGTGCCGGGTTCGTCGATCACGTTCGAGTTCAGCGACCGCGACGGCACGCACACCCTGTCCGCGTCGGGCACCGTGCTGACCCACGAGCTGATCGGCCGCTTCGCCCTCGCGAGACGGCTGCAGTGGGCGTTGGTGATCCGCTGGCTGCACGACGCGTGCCTGGAGGACTTCCTCGACGGCTGCGAACGAGCCGCGGGCCGGGAGCCCGCCGCACCGGCCAGGTGGTCACCGTGGGTGCGGCTGGTGCGACGGGCGTTCGGACTGCTCATGCGGCAACGGCAGCGCGCCTGATCACGCGCAGGTGCCCCGGCACGGGGTGCGGGGCACTTGGTTCAGCCGCAGTACGCCTCGAACGGCGTGAAGGTGCCGTCACGGTAGACGCGGCCGTACAACGCACCCGTGTCGGCGAACTTCTCGTAGATGCCTGCGGGCAACGGCTCAACCTGACCGCTGTGCCGCCACACCGCGGACGAGCCGCTGGTCGTCGTCCCCACCACATCCCCCTTGGCGTTGACGTCCACCGCCTCCGCAGCACCGGGCAGCACGCGGACAACACCCTGCGCGTCCCACACGACACCCACCTGGTCGGCCCAGCCGTCCTTCGCGGCGAACCCGACCGCCTGCCCGTTGCGCACCGCGCGAACCACGGTGTGCCGGTACCCCTCCGGCGCCTGCAGGGTGCTCCGTGTACCGGCCGCGTCCCAGAGGTAGGACTGGACCGCCTCCCCTTGCGCCCCGTACCGCGCCGCCCCGACACGCCCCTCGTCGTCGATGTCCTCGACCTGGTACGTCCCACCGTCATCGGTGCCCGCGATCGCCTGCGGATCGGCCGACGCACCCCAGACCACCACCGACCCACCGGACCGACCGGCGATCCTGCCGTAGTGGTTGATCGCGGCCGCCGACGCCCAGTTGGCTCCGGGCAACGGGTTCAGCCCCATGCTGCCCCGCCACGCCCTGCCGTCGGAGCCCGAGGTGATGACGGTCCGGGTGACGTCGACGTCGTGCGGCACCTCGCCGACGCCGATCCGCTCGGCCAGCACCTCGCCGTGGTGCCACAGCAGCAGGACGTTCCCCTTCTCCGCGGAGTCACCCCAGCCCAGCACCCAGCTGCCGTCGTCGGCGCCGCCCGTGATCAGCGAGAGGCGGGTGTCGGCGGGTAGCGGGAGGTCGGTCGTCGACCAGGTGCAGGTGGCGGCCTGGGCGGTGGCGGGGGTCAGCAGGCTGAGCGCGGTCAACGACGTGATCAGCAGTGATTTCATCGATGTTCCCCAGAGTTGTGTGTCGGACCGGTCATGCGCACTGCGCGCGGACCGGGTGTGGCGCCGTGGTCGGGCGCCGGTGATGGCTCGCCAGTGGCAGCGAGCACGCTGGTGGGTGGGACTTCGGCGGGCGCGGGTGCTTGGCGGCTGCTGGCGTCGGCGAATGGCATCGGCGGACGCCACCGACGGCGAGCAACTCGCCGGTGGACGCGTTGGTGACGGGACGCGCGGGTGCGGAGGAGTTCACGTCGCTCGGCATGACCGACGAGAACCAGCAGAGCCGCGGCGGCATGACGCGGTGCGGTGCGGATGCAGCGCGATCTCGTCCGGTGCCGTGCAACGCCGAGCCGTGCCGTACCGCGCGATGCGGTGCCGTACAACGCATCGCATCGCATCGCATCGCCGTGCTGTGCAGGCAGGCGGGCCAGCAGGCCCGGCCGGGCCGGGCCACCGTCACCCCCGAGCCGATGGCCTCGCCCGCCTCCGAACCACACCGAACAGCCGCGGCTACGAGCCCGGCGCGCCAAAGCGGCGGCCGGCGCCGCGGTCAGCCGTGCGCGTTCACCCCGCCGCGCACCGCAGCACCACCGGGTACGAGTTCCACGAGTCGAGCACGACCGTGCCGTACGCGTCGCCGTCGTCGGTCAGCGAGCCGAAGCGGGCGCTGGTGTTGAGAGGTGCGTAGCGGTCCGGGTCGGACCAGACCGCGGTGCTGCCGCGGACCGTGCCCAGCAGGTGGCCGTGCGAGTTCACGTCCAGGGCCTCTTCGGCGTCGGCGTAGGAGGCGCTCGGCTGGCCGGAGGAGTCCCAGCGCGAGATCTTCGCGCCCGACCTGCCCACGGCGTGCGAGCCGCGGACCGCCGTCACCTCGTCCGCTTCGGCCAGGCGGACCGGGCCGGCTGCGCCGAACCAGAAGGTGCCCGAGGCGGAGGAGGCCAGGACGGTGCCGTCGTCGGTGATGCCGATCGGGGTCCAGGACGCGTCGGTGCCCGGTACCGGTTGCGCTTCGCCGGAGCCGGCCGGCCAGACGACCGGCTTGCCCTCGGAGCGGCCGAGCACGTCGCCGCGCTCGTTCAGGTCGAGCGCCTCCACTCTCGTCTCGCCCTGGTGGCCGGTCAGCGTCGTGTACCGGCCGTCCTCGTACCGCGCCGCCGCCGGGAACAGGTACGACGTCAGGATCACCGCGCCGGACGAGTTCACGTCGGCCGCGGAGACCGGGTTGCGGGAGAACGACAACTGGTCGAAGAGCTGGCCCGCCTTCCAGATCAGGACCACGGTGCCGTCGATGTCCTTGAACCCGCCGTTGCCCACCGCGAACGCACCCGCGGCGCCCACCACGCCGACGCCGCGCACCGCGTCCGGTACCGGCAGCGCCGACTCCTCCCACCGCTCGCACGCGGCCGGTTCGGCATGCGCCGCAACAGGTGCCACCGCCGACAGCACCACAGCGCCCACCAAGGCGCCCACCAGAACGCGCCATCCCCCAGACTTGACCATGGTCGATCCCTTCGCTCGTTTGGTCTGGTTCGACCGTAGCGAGGGGGTCTGACAATTTTCTGCCTCGGACGCGACGAGGGGCCGTTTCCGGGTGAGATCTCCGAAAACGGCCCCCGCTACCACGACATCACGCGCGCGCGACGGCCACCTTCACCTTCGCGCCGTCGCCGACCGTGCCCTCCGCGACACCCGCGCCGAACACCACGGAGGACGTCAGCGTCTCCGACTTCACGAACTCCAGGTGCGGCTCGACCGCGGCCTGCACCGCGTCCGGCAGCTCCAGCGTCAGCGTGATCCGGTCGGACACGTCGAGCTGCGCGTCCTTGCGCGCCTGCTGCACCACCCGCACCAGGTCCCGTGCGACGCCTTCCGCCTCCAGCGAAGGGGTCACCACCGTGTCCAGCACGACCACGCCCGCACCGCCGGGCAGTGCCGCCGTGGCGGCCGGATCCGTTGCCACCAGGCGCTGTTCGTACTCGCCCTCGAACAGCTCGATGCCCGCGGCGACGACCTGACCGTCCACAAGGGACCAGTCGCCCGCCTTGACGGCCTTGATCACCTTCTGCACGTTCGGCCCGAGTCGCGGACCGGCCGCCCGCGCGTTGACGACCAGCTGGAACTGGCCGTACGCGTCGACGTCCGGGGTCAGCGAGACCTCCTTGACGTTCACCTCGTCGCGCACGATCTCCGCGAAGTCCTCCAGCGCCGCCGCCGAAGGAGAAGCGACCGTCAAGCGCGCCAACGGAAGCCGCACGCGCAACTTGTTCGCCTTGCGCAGCGACAAGGCCGTGGAGCACACGGAGCGCACCTCGTCCATCGCCGCCACCAAGGCGTCGTCCGCCGGCAGGTCCGCCACCGCGGGGAAGTCCGTCAGGTGCACCGAACGGCCACCGGTCAGACCACGCCACACGACCTCGGTCGTGTACGGCAGCAACGGCGCCGCAACGCGCGTGACGACCTCCAGCACCGTGTGCAGCGTGTCGACCGCGTCCTGGTCACCGGCCCAGAACCGCCCGCGCGACCGGCGCACGTACCAGTTCGTCAGCACCTCCAGGTACTCGCGCACCAGCTGGCAGGCACCGGAGATGTCGTAGACGTCCATCGCCGCCTGGACGTCGCGCACCAGGTCGTGCGTCTTCGCCAGCGCGTACCGGTCCAGCACGTGCTTCGAGTCGACCCGCCAGGTGCCCTCGACGCCCTCCGCGTTGGCGTACAACGCGAGGAAGTACCAGGAGTTCCACAGCGGCAGCACGGCCTGGCGCACCGCGTCGCGGATGCCGCGCTCGGTCACCACCAGGTCGCCACCGCGCAGGATCGGCGACGCCATCAGGAACCACCGCATGGCGTCGGAGCCGTCGCGGTCGAAGACCTCGTTGACGTCCGGGTAGTTCTTCAGCGACTTCGACATCTTCTGGCCGTCGTCACCGAGCACGATCCCGTGCGCCACGCAGTCGCGGAACGCCGGCCGGTCGAACAACGCCGTCGCGAGCACGTGCAGCGTGTAGAACCAGCCGCGCGTCTGCCCGTTGTACTCGACGATGAAGTCGCCGGGGTAGTGGTTCTCGAACCACTCGGCGTTCTCGAACGGGTAGTGCACCTGCGCGAACGACATCGAGCCCGACTCGAACCAGCAGTCGAGCACGTCCGGCACGCGGCGCATCATCGACCCGCCCGAAGGGTCGTCCGGGTTCGGCCGCACGAGCTCGTCGATGTGCGGGCGGTGCAGGTCGGCCGGGCGCACGCCGAAGTCGCGCTCCAGCTCGTCCAGCGACCCGTACACGTCCGTGCGCGGGAACTCCGGGTTGTCCGACACCCACACGGGCAGCGGCGAGCCCCAGTACCGGTTGCGCGAGATGTTCCAGTCGCGCGCGTTCTCCAGCCACTTGCCGAACTGGCCGTCCTTGATGTGGCCGGGCACCCAGTTGATCTGCTGGTTGAGCTCGACCATCCGGTCCTTGAACTGCGTCACGGCCACGAACCACGCCGACAGCGCGCGCTGGATCAACGGGCTCTGGCAGCGCCAGCAGTGCGGGTACGGGTGGTCGTAGGTCTCGTGCCGCAGCAGCAGACCGGCGTCCTTGAGGTCGCGGATGATCTGCTTGTTCGCCTCGAACACGTGCACGCCCGCGTACGGCGGCACCTCGGCGGTGAACGTGCCGTCGGAGCCGACCGGCACGACGACCTCGATGCCCGCCGCGTCCGTCACGACCTTGTCGTCCTCACCGAACGCCGGTGCGATGTGGACGATGCCGGTGCCGTCGTCGGTGGTCACGTAGTCGGCGGTCAGCACCTGGTGGGCGTTCTCGCGGCCGACGAAGAAGTCGAACGGTGGCAGGTACTTCTTGCCGACCAGGTCCGACCCCTTGCAGCGGGCGACGACCTCGGGCTCCTCGCCCAGCTCACGCGCGTAGGCGGCGACGCGGGCCTCGGCCAGCAGGTACTGCGAACCGTCGGAGCCCACGACCGTCACGTAGTCGACGTCCGGGTGCACGGCGGCGGCGAGGTTGCTCGGCAGCGTCCACGGCGTGGTCGTCCAGACCAGGGCCTTCTCACCGGACTCGAGGCGCAGCGCGACCGTGACGGCCGGGTCCTGCCGGTCGCGGTAGGCGTCGTCCATCTTGGTCTCGGTGTTGGACAGCGGCGTCTCGCAGCGCCAGCAGTACCAGAGCACGCGGAAGCCCTCGTAGATCAAGCCCTTGTCCCACAAGGCCTTGAACGCCCACATGACGCTTTCCATGTAGTCGAGGTCGAGCGTCTTGTAGTCGTTGTCGAAGTCGACCCAGCGGGCCTGGCGGGTCACGTAGTCGCGCCACTGGTCCGTGTACTGCAACACCGACGTGCGGCAGGCCTCGTTGAACTTCTCGATGCCGAGCTCGTCGATCTCGTTCTTGTGCGTGATGCCGAGCTGCTTCTCGGCCTCGTACTCGGCGGGCATGCCGTGCGTGTCCCAGCCGAACCGGCGCTCGACGTGCTTGCCGCGCATGGTCTGGTAGCGCGGCACGACGTCCTTGACGTAGCCGGTCAGCAGGTGGCCGTAGTGCGGCAGGCCGTTGGCGAACGGCGGTCCGTCGTAGAAGACGAACTCGTTGTCCTCGGCCGGGTTGCGGTCGATGCTCGCCTGGAAGGTCTCGTCGTCCTTCCAGTACCCGAGCACGTCCTGCTCGAGGTTCGGAAAGGACGGCTGCGCCGGGACCTCGTTCGCGCCGGCCCTGGGGTAGGCCATCTCCACTGCTCCTCGCGGTCAGATGCGACACACGCGAGGACGACACGCCGATGTGGCTCGGCGAGCCGCGGTACCACCCCGCTTGCCCGCCTGTGACGGCGAGCCGCTCGTTCTTCGGCTGTGACGGGCCGGTCCCGTCCGGTTCTACTGGGATCCCGCAGGACCTGTTCTTCCGGAGGCTCCCCGGTGATGGCCGGATCGGTGCCTGTGGTTACAGGGTAACGGGTGGGCGCAAACCGTATGCTCGCGCGATGACGTTGACCACCGCGCTGTCGCTCGTGCTGGCCGTCCTGTTCGTCGCGACCGGTGCCGGCAAGCTCGTGGGCGCGCGGAAGTCGATCGAGGTCCGCGACCACTTCCGGATGAGCGCGACGCTCTGGCGCACCATCGGCGCGCTGGAGTGGGCGGGTGCGGCCGGCCTGGTCATCGGTTCGTTCACCTGGGAGTGGGTGGCGCACGCGGCGACGGTGGGCCTGGGGCTGCTGATGGTCGGCGCGACGATCACCCGGCTGCGGTACGACTCGAAGCAGACCGGCGTGGTGCTCGACCTGGTGCTGCTCGGGTTGCTGATCACGCTGCTGTTCCTCGACCGCTGAGGTTCCACCGCCGCGGTCGCCGGTCGGCTGAGCAGAACCACTCATCGCGCGCCGATCTCGGCACCCTCAGGATCCACGCCGAGCACGGCCAGGCCGAGTACGTCCTGGTCGAGCTGTCGCGGCACGACGGACAGCTGATCACGGCCGGCTCGTACCACGACGAGACGGTCAAGGTCGTCGCCCGCGGCTTCGGCTGCCGCGACGACACGTCCGACTTCACCGTCGACCGCGTCGAGTACAACGCTGACGGGTGGACCGACGTGTTCGGCGCGAGGATCACGCACACCTGCGGTGACCAGCCCTTCAACGCGTTCCGCGCGCGAGTCGACTTCACCCGTTGACACCGGTGCCGCCGGGCACCACCGCGGGGGACGAGCCGGACCACCCGTTCGGCGCGAGGAGAACGCCGCTGGAGCCGCTGCCGAACACCAGGCCGGGCAGCTCGACGCCGTCGTCGGCCCGGAAGGTGATCGCGTCCTCGCGGAGGTCCGCGGGCACGCAGTGGTGCGGCTCGGTCTTGGGCTGGGCGATCGCCGGTGCCGCGTGGAGCAGCACGAACGCGCCGACGACCACTGCCCCAGCACTGATCTCAGTGGCATGGGGGGATTCACAGCGCGCCGAGGCGGCGCTCGTCCGGGGAACGGCCCGATCCGTCCCGTCAGGGAGCGGAACGGCTCTTGCGCACGAGCACGCCGTCCGGGGTGCACACGCCGCACGGTGTGAAGCCGAGCTGGCGTGCTTCCTGCACCGGGAGGCCCAGCGCGGGCCTCCCGGCGAGCCAGGAACACGAGCTCAGGTGGTACCGGGGCCGCTCGTCCAGCACCCGCACCTCGTCCACCAGATCGGCCACGACGAGCAGGTCCGCCGCGTCGGTGTCCTCTTCCGGTGGTTCCTGATCAGCAGGCGGCGTGTCGGCGGGCGCCGGAACGACCACCTGTTGATCATCGGCTACAGCATGTTGATCTACACTCTGGGCGACGGCTGCGGGGTCCCCCGGACGTCGCCGCCACCAGTCCCATACGAGGACCAGGGCGGCGAGCACACTCGCACCCACGGAGGACCACGCCCAGATCGTGTCGGACGTGGTCAGTGCGGGAACGAGCAGCCCGAGGGCAGCCAGCACCAGAAGCAGAACTACGAAGAGCACCTAGCGAACAGTAGTTCAGCCCGCTTCGGCGCGTGCGCCGAAGGAGTAGCCCTGCGAACGGCCCTCGGACGGAGCGGCGGGGCCGCGGTCCTGCAGGTCGCGCAGCTGCGCCTCGAGCATGGTCTTCAGTCGCGTGCGGTACTCGCGCTCGAACGTCTGCAGCTTGTCGATCTGCTTTTCGAGCGTGTTCTTCTCCTGGGTGATGTTGCCCATCACCTCGGCGTGCTTGCGCTGCGCGTCGCGGTCGAGCGCGGTGGCCTTCTCACGGGCCTGCCGCTCGAGCGTCTCGGAACGCGTGCGCGCGTCGTTCAGCATGGTCTCGGCACGCGTGCGTGCCTCGTTGACCATCGTGTCGGCCTTCACACGGGCCTCGGACAGCAACTGCTCGGACTTCGTGCGCGCCTCGGACAGCATGCCGTCCGCCTCGGCCTTGGCCTCGCCGGTCAGCCGGTCCGCCATCTCCTGGGCGAGCCCGAGGACCTTCGCGGCCTGCACGTGGTGGTCTCCGCCCCCGCCAGGGGACGTCTGCTCCATCACCGAGGGCGGCGGGACCGGCGCCAGGCGGCGCGGCGGCTCCTCGACCGGCATACGGCTCGTCACGGGGCCGGAAGAAGCCTTCGCACGCGCGTCGTCGAGGTCGGCACGCGTGGTCTCGAGCTGCTGGTCGAGCTGCTCGACCTGCTGACGGAGGTCGTTGTTCTCCTCGATCAAGCGGGCCAGCTCGCCCTCAACCAGGTCGAGGAACGCGTCCACCTCGTCCTCGTTGTAGCCCCGCTTGCCAATCGGCGGCTTGCTGAACGCGACGTTGTGCACGTCAGCGGGGGTCAACGGCATCGGATCACCTCTCGCACTCCTGGGCTGCGGTCATCCCACGGTTCCCCGTCACCTGGGATCTGCAACTTGCATCAAAATGATAACGAGCAGCCACAGCACAATAATCGATAGGTCCAGCCCGACGCCCCCGATCCGCACAGTCGGGATGAACCGACGCAGTGTCCGGACCGGTGGGTCGGTGACCGTGTACACGGTTTCCAGCGTTACGGCTACGCCGCCCGCCGGACGCCACTCCCTCGCGAACGTCCGCACCAGCTCGACCACGACGCGCGCGGTCAGGAACAGGGAGAACGCGAAGAGGACGTAGTAGATGACGAGACGGATCGGGTCCACGGCGTCAACTCTAACCGCGGTTCCCGAAGCCACCTTCCGCCAGCTTCCTCCGGTCCTCCGCCGTCACGTCAACGTTGGGCGGTGAGAGAAGGAACACCCTGCTGGTGATCTTGTCCATGGACCCGCGCAGAGCGAACGCGAGTCCGGCCGAGAAGTCGACGAGGCGCTTGGCGTCCGCGTCGTCCATGTCGGTCAGGTTCAGGATCACCGGAGTGCCGTCGCGGTAGTGCTCCCCGATCGTGCGCGCCTCGCTGTAGCTGCGGGGATGCAGCGTGGTGATGCGCGCCAGCGGGTTGCCCGCGGGCTCGGCGACAGGACGCAGCCTGCTCACGGGCTCGCGCTGCGGATCGACCGCCAGCGCACCGTGGACCGGTGCGTCGGCACTCCAGCGCCGCGTGCTCGCAGGGGCGGCGGCCCCGCGCCGCGACTCCGGCTCGTAGTCGTCCGTCTCGTCGAGGTCGGCCCGGTACCCGGAGCCCTGGAGCTCCGACCGGCCCGCCGTGAACGCGCGGCCGCGCCGCGGGTAGTCGTAGTCGTCGGCCTCGGCCGCGTACTCGGACCGGTAGTCGCCGTAGCGGCCGCGGTCGTCGTCGTAGCCGGGGTCGTCTGCGTACTCGGCGGGGACCATCCCGAAGTAGGCCTTCAGCTTGTGCAAAGCGCTCATTCCAGCCCCTCCTCGGCGGTTCCCCACTCTTAGGGACGGCGCGGACGGTCCCGAGGTTCCCGACAACCTAAGGCGAGGTTAGTCGCCGGCTGCCGAGCAACGCCGTTCCGACACGCACACAGGTCGATCCGTGCGAGATGGCATCTTCCAGGTCGCTGCTCATCCCCGCTGACAGCTCGACAGCAGTGGGATGATCATCACGTAGGCCTGATACCACCGATTCCAACGCCTCAAACGCCTGCACCGGTTCCATCGTCAGAGGCGCGACGGTCATCGCACCTCGGAGAATAAGATCACCCGAACGTGTGATCACGCCAGCCAGTTCCGCCACATCCGCAACAGCAACCCCACCGCGTGACGTGTCGCCGTCGATGCTGACCTGCAACAACACGTCGAGTTTTCTTCCTGCCGCGTGCGCCGCTTTCGCGAGCGCCTCCGCCAGCCGCACGGAGTCCACCGAGTCGACCCGGTCCGCCCATTCGACGACCGACTTCGCCTTGTTCCGCTGCAGCCGCCCGACCATGTGCCACCGCGCTTGCGCGAGATGTCTCAACTGGCCGGCTTTCGCACTCGCCTCTTGATCGCGGTTTTCGGCGAAGTCGCGCAAACCGAGCTCGTAGAGGATTTCGACATCGCTCGCCGGCCAGGTTTTCGTCACCGCGAGCAACATCACTTCGCTCGGGTCCCGCCGGGCCGCCGCACACGCCTTCCCGATGCGTTCGCGAACTTCGGCGAGGTTCGCCGCCAGCTCGTCGCGCCGGTTCACGGTTCGATCCAGATGACCGAGGCGAGCCTCCCGGTCGGGTTCTCCCGGCGGTGGCTGAACAGGTCCTTCTCCTCGAACGTGCACCGCGGGTCGACCCCGATCTTGCCGACCCCGGCGCTCGCCAGCTGGTTCCACAGCCCGGCCCGCAGGTCGAGCGCGGGCTTGCCCTTGCGCGACTTCGACGCGCTGCCCGGCAGGTGCTTCTCGACGTCCCGCTGCATCTCCGCGGGCACCTCGTAGCACTCGCCGCAGACGCTCGGCCCGAGCAGGACCTCGATCCGCTCCAGCTCGGCGCCCTGCGCCATCATCGCCTTGAGCGTCTCGACCACGACGCCGACCCGCGCGCCGACCCGGCCGGCGTGCACCGCGGCGACGACCCCGCCCTCCTGGTCGCCGAGCAGCACCGGCACGCAGTCCGCGGTGAGCACCGCGAGCGCCAGGCCGGGCTCTTTCGTCACGACCGCGTCGGTGGCCTCCAGCGGTTCGGCCCGCGGCCCGTCGACCACCTGCACCGTGCGGCCGTGGACCTGCTCCATCCAGACCAGGCGGTCCGGGGTCAGCCCGATGCCCTCGGCGAGCCTGGCCCGGTTCGCCTCGACGGCCCGCTCGGCGTCCCCCACGTGGTCACCGAGGTTGAACGAGTCGTACGGGGCCTTGGACACACCACCGGAACGAGTGGTGACAACACGACGAATACGCACGCTCACACCCTAATTCGCGGCCACAAAGCAGAACCCCCTGAGCACCGTGAACGGTACTCAGGGGGTCCGACAAGATCATCCGGTGATCAGCGCCGCATGAACGGCGGCACGTCCACCTCGTCATCCGGGTCCTCGGTGACCGGGACCGGCCGCGAGGGCAGCGAGCCGTTCTGCGACAGCGACCGCGGCACGGACGGCACGTAGCCGTTGCCCTGGACGGGCGAGGGCTGCGGCGGCACCGTCGTCGGCGGCTGCACCGGCGGGCCGGGGCGCACCTCCGGCTGCGGCACCGGCGGGGCCTGCACCACCGGCGGCGTCTGGGCCACCGGCTGCGGGCCGGCTGCGGGGCCGGCGGTGTCGGTGCCGCCGTGGCCGCGGCGATCGGGCCCGTCGCGGTGCGCGGCGCCGACGACAGCGCCGTCGGCTCCAGCTTCTTGTGGGTGGGGCCACCGCTGTCGAACCCGGCGGCGATCACCGTGACCCTGACCTCGTCGCCGAGCGAGTCGTCGATGACCGTGCCGAAGATGATGTTCGCGTCCGGGTGCGCGGCCTCCTGGACCAGCGACGCGGACTCGTTGATCTCGAAGAGGCCCAGGTCGGAGCCACCCGCGATGGACAGCAGCACGCCGTGCGCACCCTCCATCGAGGCCTCCAGCAGCGGCGAGTTGATCGCCTTCTGCGCGGCCTGGACCGCTCTTCCCTCACCGCGCGCCGAGCCGATGCCCATCAACGCCGAGCCGGCACCGGACATGACGGACTTGACGTCCGCGAAGTCCAGGTTGATCAGACCGGGGGTGGTGATGAGGTCGGTGATGCCCTGGACACCGGAGAGGAGGACCTCGTCGGCCGAGCGGAACGCGTCCATCAGGCTGACACCGATGTCACCCAGCTGGAGCAACCGGTCGTTGGGGATGACGATCAGCGTGTCGCACTCGTTGCGCAGCGCCTGGATGCCGTCCTCGGCCTGCTTGGCCCGCCGCTTGCCCTCGAACGAGAACGGGCGCGTCACGACACCGATGGTCAGCGCGCCGAGCTTGCGGGCGATCGAGGCCACCACGGGGGCGCCACCGGTACCGGTGCCACCGCCCTCACCCGCGGTCACGAAGACCATGTCGGCCCCCTTGAGGACCTCCTCGATCTCCTCGCGGTGGTCTTCCGCGGCCTTGTGGCCGACCTCGGGGTTCGCTCCGGCGCCGAGGCCGCGGGTCAGCTCGCGGCCGATGTCGAGCTTCACGTCGGCATCGGACATCAGCAAGGCCTGTGCGTCGGTGTTCACCGCGATGAACTCGACGCCCTTGAGCCCGACCTCGATCATGCGGTTGACGGCGTTGACGCCGCCACCACCGATGCCGACGACCTTGATCACCGCGAGGTAGTTGTGCGGGGGCGTCATCGGATCCGCCTTCCTGATCGTGGTCCGTGCTGTGGTGCTGGGTGGTGATGCACCCGGATTGAACCTCCCAACCTCTCATCGAGGCTCAGAGTTATGTCAACCCCATATGTTCCTGCTGGACGGTAAGCACCGGCGGTGCGTCGGTCCAGCAGCCACGCCGCAGATTCCCAACACTGTGCGCTACTACTCCCCGGTCGTGCCGTCAAGCAGTCCGCACGATGCTGAGCACTGCGCACCACAAGCGTAGTCGTGCCCCGGATCTGGAGATCGTCTCCCCCACTGTTCTCCGCTTCCGCGCCTTTTGCGGATGATCTCCCACTTTCGGCACGCGGTCGCCTGCGACAACGGGCGGTACGACCGGCGCAGGTCCCACCGGGGCCTTGAGTACTTCCTTCGGGTGAGAACGACCGATGCGGCTAATACCGAGACGACCAGTCCGATGAGCACCGTAGTCGTTCACCCACGAGGAGGCCCGTCTTGGCACCCGCACCCGCATCCGTGCGTTCGCTCGTCATCGAGGCGATCGTGTTGGAGCTCGTCACGAGCAGGCTCGGCGGCCTGGTCGTGCGGTTGCTGAAGTCGAACGCCTGACCCGGACCCGCAGGAGAGATCCCCGTGTGCTCCCAGCCACTTCCCCGCACCCACCGCCGCACCCGCCGGGTCCCGGCGCCGTCCCGCCCGCGCACTCCGCGCCCCTGACGACGTCTGCAAGTACCACCAACCGAGCCCGAAACCGCCGCCGACCACCACCAAGTTGTTCGTCAGCGAGCGGAAGAGTTGGTGGTAGCCAGCGGCGTTCGATCAAGAGTTGGTGGTACTTGCAGATGCGGTCAGGAGACGGTGGCCAGGTCCGGCGCCGTCACGTCGAACGCCAGTCCCTTGCGGCTCAACAGGACCAGCAGCACGGCCGCCTTGCGCGGCGTGTCCTCCGAGCCGCCCCACTTCACGACCCGGTCGCCGGTCAGCACCAGCTTCATGTCGGCGCCCGTGGTCGCGGAGACCTGCACGAGGTCGGCGCGCAGGCGTTCCGGCAGCTCGTTCAGGACGCCCACCACGGCGCGGGTGGCCGGGTCGGCGGTGGACGGGGTGGCGAGCACCAGGTCCGGCACGCCGGGTGCGGGGGCCGGCAGGGTCGCGTAGTCCTTGCCGGTCGAGTCGACGAGGTGGTAGCCGTCGTCGAGCTTCACCGAGCCGACGGGGACGCGTTCGGTGATGAGCAGGCGGACCGTACCTGGTAGCTGGCGTTCGACCTCGATGGCGGCGATGCGCGGGACGGCGGCCACTCTCTCGCGGATGCCCTGCAGGTCGAGGCGCACCAACGGAGAGCCGGACTCGATGGCGGCCGCAGCGCGCACTTCGGCGTCGGTGAGCACCACGGCGCCATGCACGTCCACGTTGCGGACGCCGAGCAACGGCGTGAAGAACACGCCGTAGGTCAAACCGATGACAGCCAGCACGGTGCCCAGGGCGACCAGGCGGCGGCGCAGGATGATCCTGCGCCGCGCCCGGTACTCGGGGCTCCGTGCGCGCCGGTTCGCGGGGCGAGCGCGCTGGGACCTGCCGCGAACCGGGGCGCTCATGACCGCGCTTCGCCTGACAGCGCGCTGACGATCTCGGGGCCGAGCATCGTGACGTCACCGGCCCCCATGGTGACGACCAGGTCGCCTTCGCGGACCAGCGACGCGACCAGTGCGGGCACCCGGTCGAACGACGGCTCGTAGTGCACCGACGCCGTGACCTGGTCGGCGATCAGACCGCCCGTGACGCCCGGTTGCGGCTCCTCGCGCGCGCCGTACACGTCCAGCACGACGACCTCGTCGGCCAACGACAGCGCCGCGGCGAACTCCGTCGCGAACGTCTTGGTGCGCGAGTACAGGTGTGGCTGGAACACCACGACCACACGGCCTGCCCCGGCGACCGGACGTGCCGCGCGCAGCTGTGCGTCGACCTCGGTCGGATGGTGCGCGTAGTCGTCGTAGACCGACACACCGCCGGCACGGCCCTTGAACTCGAACCGGCGCCGCACGCCACCGAACGCCGCCAGGCCTTCGAGCAGCCCGGCCTGGTCCGCGCCCAGCTCCAGCCCGGCCAGCAGGGCCGCGACCGCGTTCAACGCCATGTGCTCGCCCGGCACGGCGACCCGCACCTCGACCGCGACGCCGCCGATCTCGACCGACGCCAGGCCACCGCTCTCGGCCGGCTTGTAGTCGACGATCCGCGCGTCGGTGGCCGTGCGCCCGTACTCGCGCACCCGGATCCCGCGCGCCCGCGCCTCGGCGACCAGCCGGGCCGCACCCGGATCGTCCACACAGGACACCAGCACGCCGTCCGGTGCGATCCGCTCCAGGAACGAGTCGAACACCGCCGTGTACGCCTCGACCGTGCCGTGGTGGTCGAGGTGGTCGGCCTCGACGTTCGTCACGACGGCGACCGACGGCGAGAAGAACAGGAACGAGCCGTCGGACTCGTCGGCCTCGGCGACGAACACCCCGCCCGTGCCCTGGTGCGCGTTCGCACCGGACTCGTTCAGGTCACCACCGATGGCGAACGACGGGTCGACACGGCAGTGCTGCAACGCAACGGTCAGCATCGACGTGGTCGACGTCTTGCCGTGCGTGCCCGCCACACACACGACCCGGTGGTCTTCCATGAGAGCGGCCAACGCCTCGGCACGACGCAGCACCGTGATGCCACGCTCGCGCGCCGCCGCGTACTCCGGGTTCGTCTCCTTGATGGCGGTCGACACGACCACCGCGGTCGGGCCACCGACGAGCTGGCCCAGGTTTGCCGCGTCGTGCCCGACGGCGATCCGCGCACCTTGCGCGCGCAACGCCAGCACGGTCCGTGAGTCCTTGGCGTCCGAACCGGAGACCTGCGCGCCACGTGCCAGCAGGATCCGGGCGATGCCACTCATACCGGCACCACCGATGCCGACGAGGTGAACGCGTTCGAGGCTCACTTCTTGATCACCTCCAGCACCGAGCGGGCCAGGATCTCGTCCGCCTCCCGGCGACCGGTGCCCAGCGTCGCCGCCGACATCTGCGCCAACCGGCCGCGGTCGGCCATCAGCGGCACGACCAGCGACGCCACCTTCTGCGGCGTCAGCTCCTCGTCCGGCACCAGCAGGCCACCACCGGCGGACACGACCGGACCGGCGTTCAGCGCCTGCTCACCGTTGCCGTGCGGCAGCGGCACGAACACCGCGGGCAGGCCGACGGCCGAGACCTCGGCGACGGTCATCGCACCGGACCGGCACAGCACCGCGTCCGCGGCGGCGTACGCGAGGTCCATCCGCTCCAGGTAGGGCACCGGCACGTACGCGGGCGCGCCGGGAACCTGCTGCACCGCAACGGTGTTCTTCGGGCCGTACGCGTGCAGCACGCCGACGCCGGCACGGGCGAACTCGGCGGCCACGGGCGCGACGGCCTCGTTGATCGACCGCGCGCCCTGCGAGCCGCCGAAGACCAGCAGCGTGGGGGCGTTCGGGTCGAGGCCGAAGAACCGGCGGGCCTCCGCGCGCAACGCGGCGCGGTCCAGCGTCGTGATCGAGTGCCGCAGCGGGATGCCGATGACCTCCGCGTCCGCCAGGCCCGAGTCCGGCACCGCCGCCGCCACGTGCGCGGCGAACTTGGCACCGACCTTGTTGGCCAGACCGGCCTTCGCGTTCGCCTCGTGCACCACGATCGGCACGCGGCCGCGCGCGGCCAGGTACGCGGGCAGGGCCACGTACCCGCCGAAGCCGACGACGACGTCCGCGCCGACGCGCTCCAGCACCTCACGCGTCTGCTTCACCGCACCGCGCACGTTCAGCGGCAGCTTCAGCAGGTCCAGCGTGGGCTTGCGCGGCATCGGCACCGGCGGGATCAGCTCCAGCGGGTAGCCGCGGGCCGGCACGATCTTGGTCTCCAGGCCGCGCTCGGTGCCGAGGGCGACGACGCGTGCGTCCGGTCGCAGTCGCATGACCGCGTCGGCCAGCGCCAGTGCCGGCTCGATGTGTCCCGCGGTGCCACCACCCGCGACCACGACGCACGGACCACTGGGGGCAGGGTGCCCGGTCAAGACTTCCTCCGGTGTTGGTTCGCTGCGAATCAGTTGTACCGCCCGCGACCGCGGGTCGATCGGCCGAGCTCCGCCCGGCTCTGGTTCACCCGCCGGGTTTCGCGGCGACGGTACTCCGAGGGCGGTGCGGACCGCCCAGCCATACGACGTTCGTCCATCACCGGAAGTTGCGCGGTGCGGTTGCGGCCCGGTGCGCGCGGCGGCGTGGACGGGCGGACGGGCTTGCGCTTGGGGGCCGGCTTGTAGGCCTCGGGAGCGGGCAGCTTCAGCAGGCCACCGACCCGGCCGGGGCCCAGCGACCGCAGGGCGGCCACGGCTTCCGGCTCGTGCCGGGCGCAGTTCGCGAGGATGCCGAACACGATCATGGTGATCACGATCGAGGTCCCGCCGGAGGAGATCATCGGCAGCGTGAGGCCCGTGACCGGCAGCAGCTTCACGACGTACCCGATGTTGATCGCGGCCTGCGCGACCAGCCACACCGTCAGCGTCGCGGCCACGATCCGGATCCACGGGTCGGTGTTGCGCGAGGCGACCCGCAGGCCGACCCACGCGAGCGTGCCGAACAGCGCGAGCACCAGCGCGCACCCGACGAACCCGAGCTCCTCGCCGATGACGGCGAAGATGAAGTCCGACTCGACGTTGGGCAGGTACCGCCACTGCGAGCTGCCCCTGGCGAGCCCCTTGCCGAACAGGCCGCCCTCGGCGAGCGCGAACATCGCCTGCCGCGCCTGGTGACCGGCACCGTCCGGGTCGGCCTCCGGGTTGAGGAACGACGTCACGCGCTGCAGCCGGTAGGTGGCGCCGATCGCGAGCACGACGGCACCGGCGACCGCACCGGCGGCGATCACGCCGAACAACCGCATCGGCGCGCCCACGAACCACAGCAGGCTGATCAGCACCACGCCGAGCGTGATCGTGCCGCCGAGGTCGGGCTGCAGCATGACCAGCGCGAACACCAGCATCGCCACCGGCACGACGGGCACCAGCAGGTGCCGGTACTGCGACAGCAGCGCCCGCTTGGTGACCAGCACGTGCGCGCCCCACAACGCCAGCGCGAGCTTGACCGCCTCGATCGGCTGGAACGAGATCGGGCCGAGCGTGAACCACGACTTGGCGCCACCGCGGACGTCGCCCAGCGGCGTCAGCACCAGCGCCAGCAGCACCACACCGATGCCCATCGCGGCGGTCGACAGGTGCCGCAGCCGGCGCAACGGGAACCGCAGCACGATCCAGAACAGCACCGCGCCCACGCAGACGTAGATCAGCTGCTTCTGGAACACGCTGTAGGCCGACACACCGGAGGCGACCTGCCCCGGTGCCGACGCCGACAGCACCATCACCAGGCCGAGCACGGTCAGCATGCCGAAGACGGCGAGCAGCAGGTGGAAGTCGGCGAGCGGCCGGCTCAGCCACGCGGTCAGACCGCTGCGCACCGACGCGACGCGCCCGGCCGGACGCACCTTGCGCTTCGCCCTCGTCTTCTCCGCGACGACGCTCATCGGCCGATGAGCTCCTGCACGGCGGCCGTGAAGGCCTGCCCGCGGTGGGCGTAGTCGGTGAACATGTCCATGGAGGCCGCCGCGGGTGCGAGCAGCACGGTGTCACCCGGCCTCGCCAGTTCCCGGGCAGCACGAACGGCGACGGTCATGGGCTCATCGTCCCCTGGGTCGAGGACCCGGACGGGGACATCGGGCGCGTGTCGCGCCAGTGCGTCCGCGACGACCTGCCGGTCCTGGCCGATCAGCACCGCCGCGCGCAACCGGTGTGCCTCCGACCGGACCATCTCCTCGACCGACGCGCCCTTCAGCAGACCACCCGCGATCCACACGACGCTGTCGAACGCCCGCAGCGACGCCACCGCCGCGTGCGGGTTCGTCGCCTTCGAGTCGTTGACGTACCGGATGTCGTCGGCGGTCCCGACGAGCACAGCCCGGTGAGCCGCCGGTTCGAACGACTCCAAACCCTCCCGCACGGCCTCCGACGGCACGCCGTAGGCGCGTGCGAGCGCCGTGGCGGCGAGGGCGTCCGCGATGCCGGGCGGACCGGCCGGGCGGATCTTCGCCACCTCGACCAGCGGCTCGTCGTCGGCGAACGCCCGGTCGACCAGCCAGCCGTCGCGCACGCCGAGCTGGCCCGCCGCGGGCTCCTCCAGCGTGAACCCGACCTTGTCGCGGGCCGGCGCGTCCTGCAGCAGGTCGACGACGAGCTCGTCCTCCAGCCAGCCGATCGCGACCTCACCGGTGAGGACCCGCGCCTTGGCCCGCGCGTACGGCCCCATGCCGCCGTGCCAGTCGAGGTGGTCCTCCGCGAGGTTGAGCAGCGCGCCCGCCTGCGGCCGCACCGACGGCGCCCAGTGCAGCTGGAAGCTCGACAGCTCCACCGCGAGCACCCGGCGACCGGCCAGCAGCGCGTCCACGACGGGCAGGCCGACGTTGCCGCACGCCACCGCGTCCGCACCGGCGGCCTGCAGGATCGACTCCAGCATGCCGACGGTGGTGGTCTTGCCGTTCGTGCCGGTCACCGCGAGCCACACCGGCGGGTCGGCCAGCTCGGCCGCCATCCGCCAGGCCAGCTCGACCTCGCCGATCACCTCGATGCCCGCCGACGCCGACGCCGCCAGCAACGGGCTCGACGGCTGCCAGCCGGGGCTCGTGACCACCAGCGACGTCCCGGCCGGCGGCTCGGTCAGGCCCGGCACCAGCTCGACGCTCTCCAGCAACGACTCCAGCGCCATCAGCCGCTCCGGCGACGAGTCCGTCACCACGACCTCGGCGCCCGCCGCGAGCAACGCCTCCGCTGCCGACCGGCCGGTCACACCGGCACCGGCGACCAGTACGCGTGAACCGGCCAGCTTCGTCATCAGAACCCGCCCGTCAACCACTCGCTGTAGAAGACGCCCAGGCCGAACATGCAGCAGATACCGGCCATCAACCAGAACCGGATGATGACCGTGGTTTCCGCCCACCCGGCCAGCTCGAAGTGGTGGTGGAACGGCGCCATGCGGAACAGGCGCCGTCGTGAGGTGCGGAAGACGGCGACCTGCATGGCCACCGACAGCGCCTCGACCACGAACAGACCACCGATGACGATCATCAGCAGCTCGGTGCGGGTCGCGATCGCGAGACCGGCGACCAGGCCGCCGAGCGCGAGCGAACCGGTGTCACCCATGAAGATCTTGGCCGGGGCGGCGTTCCACCAGAGGAAGCCGATGCAGCCCGCCATCGCGGCCGCGGCGATCACCGCGAGGTCCAGCGGGTCGCGCACGTCGTAGCAGCCGACCACCGCGTAGCTGGTGCAGTTGTAGCGGAACTGCCAGAACGAGATCACGACGTAGGTGCCGAACACCATCGCCGACGAGCCACCGGCGAGACCGTCGAGGCCGTCGGTCAGGTTCACGGCGTTCGACCAGGCCGCCACCATGCCGTAGCAGAAGACGATGAACCCGATGGTGCCGAACGAGACCACGGTGATGTCGCGGACGAACGACAAATTGACCGACGCGGGCGTCAGGCCTTCCTTGTTCGGGAACTGCAGCACGAGGATCGCGAACGTGATCGTCGCGATGAACTGGCCGACGAGCTTCGCGGTCTTGTTCAGACCGAGGTTGCGCGCCTTGCGGATCTTGATGAAGTCGTCGAGGAAGCCGACGAGCCCCAGCGACGTCGTCAGCATCAGCACCAGCAGGCCGGACGCGGTCGGGGTCTGCCCCGACGCGGACGCCGACATCGAGTTCACCAGGTGCGTGCCGAGGTAACCGGCCCACATCGCGACCAGGATGGCGAGACCACCCATGGTCGGCGTGCCGCGCTTGGTCTTGTGGTGCTGCGGGCCGTCCTCGCGGATCTCCTGGCCGAAGCCCTGGCGCGAGAAGATCTTGATCAGGTAGGGCGTCAGCAGGATCGACACCGCGAGTGCGATCGCAGCCGCGATCAGGATGCTCTTCACTTGGTTCCTGCCTCCAGCAGGGCCTCGGCGATGCGCCACAGGCGGTAGGCGTTGGATGCCTTGACCAGCACGACGTCACCGGGCCGGACTTCCCCCGAGAGCAACGCGATGGCCGCGTCCGCGTCCGGCACCAGGACGGATTCGTCTCCCCAAGATCCTTCCAGGTGGGCACCCTGGTGCATCGCGCGGGCCGGGTCACCGACGACGACGAGCTTGCTGATGTCGAGGCGCACCACCAGGCGGCCGATCTCGTCGTGCTCGCGCACCGCGTCGTCGCCCAGCTCCGCCATCGGGCCGAGCACGGCCCAGCTGCGGCGGGCGGGAGTGGTGGAACGGGCGATCGACGCGAGCGCCTTCAACGCGGCCCGCACCGAGTCCGGGTTGGCGTTGTAGGCGTCGTCGATCACCGTGACGCCGTCGGGCCGGTCGGTGATGACCATGCGGTGCGCGGAGACCCGCTGCGCGCTGCCGAGCCGCTGCGCCACTTCGTCCGGGGTGGCGCCCAGCTCCAGCGCGATCGCGGCGGCGACCAGTGCGTTGCCGACCTGGTGGGTGCCGTTGAGCGCGAGCTTGACCTGCGCGTCGCCCTGGGCGGTCTTCAGGGTGAAGCTCGCCCTGGCCTGCTCGTCGAGCTCGACGTCGACCGCGCGGACGTCCGCGTTCGGGTGCTCGCCGACCAGGACGACCTTGGCCTTCGTGCGGCTCGCCATGCCGGCGACCAGCGGGTCGTCGGCGTTGAGGATCGCGACACCGTCCTCCGGCAGCGCTTCGACCAGCTCGCCCTTGCCCTGCGCGATGCCCTCGCGCGAGCCGAACTCCGCGAGGTGCGCGGTGCCGACGTTGAGTACGGCACCGAACTTCGGCGGCGCGACCTGGCAGAGGTTCGCGATGTGGCCGACCCCGCGCGCGGACAGCTCCAGCACGAGGAACCTGGTGTCCTCGCCTGCGCGCAGCGCGGTCCACGGGTGGCCGAGCTCGTTGTTGAACGACTCCGGCGGCGCCACGACGTCACCGACCGGGCGCAGCACCTGGGCGATGAGGTCCTTCGTGGACGTCTTGCCCGCCGACCCGGTGATCCCGATGATCGTCAGGTCCTCCAGCCGGTCGGTGACGTGCCTGGCGAGCTTGGCGAGTGCTTCGAGCACCGCCGCGCCCTCGCCGTTCTTGTCGCCCGCGAGCACGTAGGCGTTCGCGTGCCTGGTCGGCACCGGTGGCGCGATCACCGCGGGTGCGTCGACCTCGCGGCCGGCCAGCACCCCGGCGGCACCGGACGCGACGGCCTGCGCCGCGAAGTCGTGGCCGTCCACCCGTTCACCGGGCAGGGCCAGGAACAGACCGCCCTCGGTGACCTTGCGGGTGTCGAACTCGATGGTGCCGGTGACCACCGGGCTTCCGTCGGTTGCGTGCAACCGTCCGCCGACGATCTCTGCGATCTCGGCGAGCGTGAGTGCGATCAACGGTGTGCCTTCCTGATCGCGGCGGTCAGGGTGTCCACGTCCGAGAACGGGTGGACCACGCCGGCGATCTCCTGTCCCGTCTCGTGTCCTTTGCCCGCCACGACGACGACGTCACCCGGATGTGCGAGCTCGACGGCCTTGAAGATCGCGAGCCTCCGGTCGCCGATCTCCAGCACCTCGCCCCGGTTCGCGGTGGCGAGGGCCCCTTCGAGCATGGCGGCCCGAATGGAGGACGCGTCTTCGCTCCTCGGGTTGTCATCGGTGATGATCACCACGTCGGCTCGTTGGGCCGCGGCCTCTCCCATCAGGGGGCGCTTGGCGCGGTCGCGGTCGCCACCGCAGCCCAGCACGACGATCACCCGGCCGTCGGTCTTGGCGCGCACGGCGTCCAGCGCGAGCGCGACGGCGGCCGGCTTGTGCGAGTAGTCGACGACGGCGGTGAAGGCCTGGCCCTCGTCGACGCGCTGCATGCGGCCGGGCACCTGGACGGTGCTCAGGCCGGCCTGGACGGCGTCGGTGCCGATGCCTTCCTCGTGCAGACACGCGATGGCGACCAGGGCGTTCGCGACGTTGAAGCTGCCGGCGAGCGGCAGGTGGATCTCGACGTCGCCGTCCGGTCCGTGCGCGGTGAACGTCTGCTCACCGGTCGCACTCACCTCGACACCGCTCGCGGTCCAGGTGGCGGGCCCGGTGGTGGAGACGGTGACCGTCGTGTCCTTGACCAGCCGGGGACCCCACTCGCCGTCGACGCACACGACCTCGCGGCGCGCGCGGCCGTCGAACAGCTGCGCCTTGACCTGGAAGTACTCCTCCATGTCGGCGTGGAAGTCGAGGTGGTCCTGGCTGAGGTTGGTGAACGCGCCGACCTCGAACTCGGTGGCGGCGACCCGGCCCATGTGCAGCGCGTGGCTGGAGACCTCCATCGCCACGTCGGTGACACCGCGCTCGGCCATCACCGCGAACAACGCCTGCAGGTCCGGCGCCTCCGGCGTGGTGTGCGAGCTGCCGAGCTGCTCGTCGCCGATGCGGGTGCCGACCGTGCCGATCAGCCCGGTCTGCCGGCCGGCCGCCTTGAGCACCGACTCGATCATGTACGTGGTGGTCGTCTTGCCGGACGTGCCGGTGACGCCCCAGAGCCGGACCTTCGTCGACGGCCGCCCGTAGACGTGGGCGGCGAGCAACCCCACCACCTCACGCGGGCGCGGGTGCACCAGCACGGGCACGTCCCTGAGCGACTCGCGCGCGGCACCCGCCTCGTCGGTCAGCACGGCGACGGCACCGTTCGCCAACGCCGCCTCGGCGAAGTCGGCACCGTGCGCGTGCGCACCGGGCAGCGCGGCATAGAGGTCGCCGGGGACCACCTGCTGCGCACGCAGGGTCACCCCCGTCACCTGGACGTCGGCATGTCCCGGCCTGGTCAGGTGCACGTCGGCGACCGCGGCCAGGGCAGCCACGGATGCAGGTCGGATGTGGTTCGGGCGGGGCGGGGCGGTCGCGACCTTGCCCTCGAGCTTGGCAGGCACGGGCAAGAGGCTACCGGCGCACTCAGCGTGGCCGGGCGGCGCGTTGGCAATCGGGTGATGATCAGCAGTGATAGGCCGTTCGAGTGCGGTTTTCGCTGCTCCGCTCCAGCGAGCCCGTCCGGCCGCACAAGTTCCTGCCCGCTTGGTGACTTCCGGCCCTGTGACCAGCGGTGCGCGCACGGTGAGGTAGGGACGGGCAGGAGGCGGCGATGAAAACCAGCACGGCGGCGGAACCCAGGCGGTTTTCCTTCTGGGCTCCCGATTTCAGTCGTTCGGTCACGGTCGGCGTGGACACTTCGGAGTCCGCGTACCACGCGTTCGAGTGGGCGGCGCGCCACGCGTGGTCGCTGCGCACGGACCTCCAGGTCTACCTCGCCGACCCGGCGGACACGACCGTCCAACGTGTCCTCGAACGACTCCCGATGCTCACCGCCCACTTCCGCCCCAGTGGCGACGACCCGGTGGCCGCACTGGTGAGGGCGTCGGACTCCAGCGCGACCTTGGTCTTGGGGTGCAAAGGCGAACAGCACCGCAGCCTGGGTCTGGGCTCCCTCGTCCTCCCGGTGTTGCGCCGCGCCCACTGCGGCGTCGTCGTCGTGCGCGGCCGGCCCCCCGCCGTCCGCGGCGAGCACGGCTGGATCACCGCGGCGGTCGGCGGCTGCGAGGACCCGCTCGTCCTGCGCCGCGCCGTCGAGTTCTGCCGCACCCGCCGCGCCTCGTTGCGCCTGCTGCACGTGCACCCGCCGGCGCAGGGCGGTGTCGTCGTGCCGCGGGACGAGGCTGCTTTGAGGCAGGCCGTGTTGTTCTTGCGCACCACCGCTCCCGAACTGACCCCCGAGGTCGTCGTCGAGTCGCGGCACCCGCACGAGGCGTTGGCGTCGCTCGACTCGGACCTCGTGGTGGTCGCGCGGGGTGGGCGGCACGACGGGGTCGGGTTGATCACGCGGGCGGCGCTCTACCACTCGTCCTGCCCGGTGCTGGTGGCGCGGCCGGAGCCGATGCACGACAACCGGGTGAAGGGCTGACCGGAGTTAGTTCGGGGGCGTACGCCGTTCTCTAGCATGGCCGGATGCCGTCAGAGTCAGCGACGAACTTCCGCGGTGCCCTGGCGGTGCTCGGCCAGTACGACACGCACTGGACCGACCAGGTCAACCGGCGGCTGGGCAACGTGCTCACCACGAACAGGGCGCGCAAGTCGATGCTCGGCGTGTACGGCTGGATCTTGCCGCGGAGCACTGTGCCCCAACTGGTCACAGACGCGCTGGACAAGGCGACCCGGCGGATACCCCAGGCCGAGCGGCCGGAGCGGCGCGAACTGGTCATCGCGGTGCAGACCACCTTGCTGATGACCTCGCTGTTCGACGCGAGCCGCGAGGTGCTGCTCGGGGCACCCGGGCTGCAGCCGCCCGCCGACGACGACTGGCACCAGGAAGACCACTCGTTCGTCTCCAACCTGTACTCGGACGACGTCCCCGCGCCGTCGGCCTCCCGCACCTTCGACGACCACCTCGCGGACGTCACCAGGTGGGTCGTGGACCGGTCGGAACGGATCCACCGCGCGTTGCGGAGGTCCAGTCCCGGACCTGGGATCGACGTCCTGCTGGCTCCCGGCTTCCCGGCCGACGTCACCGACCGGTACCGGCGGAGGTACCTGGTGCTCGCCGAGGGCATTCGCGAGTTCGTGCTGTGGGCGTCGATCCCCGAGGACGACTACACCCGGATGCTCGACGTCTTGTTCTCCGACGAGCTGAGCGAGACCCGCGCGGCCATGTCGAACGTCAGGGAGCGCGAGATCGTGCTCGCGGCGAACCTGTCCGCGTTCCACGAGCCGCCGACGGGTGACGCGAGTCTGCCGCCTCTCAGCCAGACCTACGTCAGTCCCCGTTTCCGTGCCATTGAGGCAGGTCCGTCCGCGCGGTTGACCGACGACGACTGGTGGACGGCCGAGGTGCCGGTGCGCCACGACCTGGACCGGTTTCTCGAGTCCCACCTGACCAGCGCCGCGGCGACCCGGCTCCCCGCGCTGGTCATCGGCGTCTCCGGTGCGGGCAAGTCGACCCTGGCGAAGGCGCTGGCAGCACACCCCCCGTCCGGCGGCGTCGCGGTGGTGCGGGTGACCACGGAGGAGGTGTTCGGTCGCGACTCCTCCCTCGAAGGCCAGGTCGAGCACGCGGTGGAGCTCCTCACCGACGGCCACGTCCGGTGGGAGCAGCTCGACCGGGACCTGCGCGTCGTGGTCCTGGACGGACTGGACCCGCTGGCGCAGGCCGACCACCTCGCGGAGGTCGTGCGGTTCCAGCAGCGCTCGGCCGCGCAGGACCGCCCGGTTGCCGTGGTGATCACCATGCGGACCGACTCGGTCAAGCACGTGCTCGTCCCGGACGGCACACCGGTTGTCCGGCTGGAGGAGTTCGACGACGACCAGATCCGTTCGTGGATCGAGAAGTGGAACGCGGCCACGGCGAACACCGCACGCCGTCCGCTCGCCCCGGAGAGCGTGCTGCCCCATCGCGAGCTGGCGCGGGCACCGCTGTTCCTGTCCCTGCTCGCGGAACACCTCACCGATCCGGACCTGCCCCGGCCGAGCCCAGGTCTGTCGAAGGCGGTCCTGCGCGGACGCGTGCTCGACCGCCACGCACAGCGCATGGGCACCGACACCTCCGTCTGGCTCGTCGCCGCGATGGGGATGTTCAACCGGGGCCGGACCTGGCTGAGCGAGAGCGAGTTCCACGCCGATCTCGCCGCGCTCGGTCACCAGGTCCGGCGGCTTCCCCCCGTCCTGCTGCACGAGACGGTGCTCGACGAGTACCGGATCGCCTCGTTCGTCCTCGCCTCGCTGGACGACCTCGCGGCGGCGACCGCGCTGGACCGGGAGCCGGAGGACACCGAGCTGTTCACCCTGTTGTGCCATCAGCTGCTGTCCACCCGCCCGCAGGTCCTGCAGATGGTCACGGAACTGTCGGGTGAGCTGACTCAGTCGCATCGGAACCGGTCGTTCCGCACTCTCGACGCGTTGGTGAAGCGCTGCCCGCGACCACGTGACGTCGGCCGGTACGCCGGCTACCGGCCCACCGACCGCTCCTCCGCCCAGGCCGAGGCGGTCTACTCGGCCAACCTGATGCTGCTGCTGTTGTCCGTTGCTCCGGAGAGCCTCGCGTACACGCCGAAGCCCGAGCTCCTCCGCCTCTGGCGCGCGTTGGGGCCTGCGGACGGCCAAGCGCTGAACTCCGCCGTCGTCATCGGCGACGGGTTCATCAACCTGCGCACGGCGCTCTCCGTGCAGGCCGGGCCGGAGTCACCGCCGACCGGGGTGGAGTTCGTGCACCAAGCCCTGTACTCGGGCTCCAAAGCGGTCGAGGAGGTCGCCTGGTCGGCGGACGGGCGGCTGCTCACCGCCGTCTCCGGGGGCCTGCTGGCGTTCTGGGAGATGACCGAGACCGGGCCGCAGGCGCTGGAGCCGTTCGGGTGGGCGTCCGACATGGCGTGGCACCCGGACCGCCAGCTCGCGGCGGTGCTGCAGCGCAGGACGAGGCAGGGCGCGATCGTGCGGCCGCACGAGAGTCACCGGATCGTCCTCACCGGCCTGGACGCGGCACAGGCACGCCGCCTGGGAACGGCCTCGCAACACGCGCGCATCAGCTGGTCACCCGACGGTGCGGCGCTCGCCGTCGTGGACGTCGACGACCTCAGGATCCTCGACTCCGGTACCGGCGCCGTGCTGAGGGCGCACAGGTTCGGCGGCAAGCAGGTCAGCCTCGCCTCCAAGCCGTGGTGGACCACCGACGGGTCGCACGTCCTCACCGCGCACGGCAGTTCGGTGAAGCTGTTCCGCGCTTCGGACCTCACCCGGGTGTGGCGGGTTTACCCCAGTGGCCAGGTGCTGGACGCCTTCGTACCGGACGCCACGACCGCGATCGCCGCCGTCTCCCCCTTCGTCGAGACCGGTGTCCAGATCTACGACCTCGTCGCCGACAAGCCGGTCGCGCTGCTGGCCGAACACACCGAAGGCCTGGTCTGCGCGGCCTTCTCGCCGCGCGGCGACTTCCTCGCGACGATGTCGACCGACCTCACGGTGCGGATCTGGCGGTGCCGGGACTGGCAGTGCGTCGCCACCGTTCCGCGCACCGAGGTCGGGCTGCGGGGCGGGCTCTCCTTCCACCCCACCGAACCGTTGCTCGCGATGAAGGACGGCAACCACGTCGACGTCGTCCGCCTCGACTACGACGTGCTGAACACCGTCGGCGCCGCCAAGACCGCCCGCCAGTACGTCAACGCCAAGATCGTGCTCGTCGGCGACACCGGCGTCGGCAAGTCCGGCCTCGGCCTCGTCCTCAGCGGGCAGCCCTTCGCCCCCACCGACTCCACCCACGGCCGCAACATCTGGACGTTCGAGAAGTCCTACGTCACCACGTCGACGGGAGATGTCCAGACGAGGGAGACACTGCTCTGGGACCTCGCCGGCCAGCCCGGCTACCGCATGGTCCACCAGCTGCACCTCAACGAGGTCGCGGTGGCCCTGATCGTGTTCGACGCCCGCAGCGAGACCGACCCGTTCACCGGCGTCCAGTACTGGGGGCGTGCGCTGGCCCAGGCCCGCAGGCTCGACGAGCTGGCGGCGGGGAGGTTGCGCGTCTACCTCGTCGCGGCACGAGCCGATCGCGGGACCGCGGCCGTCAGCCAGGAGCGCATCGAGGCCACGGTCAAGGCGCTCGGCTTCGACGGGTACGTGGAGACGAGCGCGAAGGAGGGCTGGGGCGTTGACGAGCTGGTGCGCCAGGTCAGGGACGGCATCGACTGGAGCGCGCTGCCGGTCGTGAGTTCGAACGCGTTGTTCGAGGCCATCAAGGACTTCGTGCTGGAGGAGAAGCAACAGGGCGGCATCCTGTCCACGGTGGACGACCTCGCCCGCAGCTTCGCCAGGACGCAGGACGAGGTGCCGGACGACCTGGTCGAGCGGTTCGCCGTGTGCATCGGGCGTCTGGAAAGCGTCGGCGTGGTGCGCAGGATGGCCTACGGCGGATTCGTGCTGCTCAGGCCCGAGCTGCTGGACGCCTACGCGTCGTCGTTGGTCGAGGCGGCCAAGAACGAGCCGGACGGGCTGGGGTTCGTCAGGGAGGACGACGCGCTCGAGGGCAGGTTCCGGATCTCCGAGAGGCTCACGAACCAGCACCAGGAGCGGGTCCTGCTCAACGCGGTAGTGCAGGAGTTGCTGCGCAGGGAGATCGCACTGAAGGAGATCACCGACAAGGAAGTCGACCTGATCTTCCCGTCGCAGTTCACCAGAGAACGGCCGGACGCGCCGCACGTGCCGGGACAGGACGTGGTGTTCACCTTCGACGGCAACCTCTACTCGATCTACTCGACGTTGGCAGTGCGGCTGTCGCACTCCAGGCTCTTCCAGCGCGGACCGATGTGGCACAACTCGGCGAGCTACCAAGCCGAAGCCGGTGGGGAGTGCGGCATCGCGATCCGGGAGCTCGAAGAGGGCAAAGGCGAATTGGTGTTGTACTACGACGACGAAGCGCAACCGATCGTTCGCCGGCAGTTCGAGGCGTATGTCGTCGAGCACCTCCATCAGCGTGCAGTGAACAACACGGTGCAGCAGCGGCGGGTACGGCGGTGCAAGCCATGCGATTACGTGGTGGACGAGGTGATCGTCAGGCGTAAGGCCCACCTCGGCCACACAGCGATGAAGTGCCCTATCTGCGAGACGACGGTCATCTCTCTCGTGGACCACGAAACCGCAGATGTACGGCCTGTCGTCGTCGAGATGAACACCAACGCCGACGCGCAACGCGATCAGGATGTCGCGGCGGTGAAGCTGAAGGGCAAGCGGGACGAAGGCGCCTACGACGTGTTCCTGTGCCACAACGTCAAGGACAAGCAGCAGGTGGTGGAGATCGCCCGGCGGCTGGAGGCGCGCGGGATCCTGCCGTGGCTCGACGTCGACGCCATCCAGCCGGGGACGCGCTGGCAGCAGGAGATGGCGAAGGGCATCGAGAAGAGCCAGACAGCCGCGGTGCTGCTCGGGCCGTCCGGGCACGGGCCGTGGCACCAGGCCGAGATGGAACTGGTCAACGACTGGTCTGTGCGCACCGGCAAGAAGGTCATCCCGGTGATCCTCACCGGGACGAACGGCGACCTCGAAGTGCTCCAGGGGTTCACCAAGGTGTGGTCGACGGTCGACATGCGGATGCCGGATCCGGATCCGTTCGAGCAGCTGGTGTGGGGCATCACGGGTGAGCACCCCCGCCGTGCCTGAGTGGGTCGCGCATCCTTGGCGACAAGCCCAGAATTTGCAAGTGAGCCAGGCCACACCTACGCGTGACAATGGCGAAAATTATTGTTTCACAGTGAAAATCCGCGTCACGCATTCTCTTAATAAAACGCTTTTCATCACGTCTAATACTCCCAAACCGGAGAGCAAGGCGAGATGGAGTTCGGCGTGCGCTTCACACGATTCACGATCTTGGCTTCAGCGTTGTCACTGACACTGGTCCCCGCAGCTCAGGCCGATGAACCGACACGCACGACCGAGTCGTACTGGCTGCACATGAACAGCACGCCGACCACGCCGGAAATGATCAGAACAGAGGCACAGCGCCGTTCGCACGTCGTGCTGAACGCGTGGGAAGGCGATCTTGCCGCGCAGCTCAAGGCGGCCAACCCCAAGATCCAGACGTTCGTCTACAAGGATCTTTCCTCGACCCGCAGCTATGCGTGCGAGGGTGGAGTGGACGACGCCGATCTGCCCACCGGAGTCGGTTACTGCGCGGCCGATCCGTCGTGGTTCCTGCTCGGCCCGGACGGTCAGCGGTTCGAGTACGACGGATATGGCGGGCATTGGCAGATGGACGTCGGTAACGCCGCTTACCAGAACGCCTGGGCCGACAACGTGATCGCCTCGTCGCGCAATGTCTTCGACGGCGTGTTCATGGACAACGCGCTGTTCGCCTGCGACACCTACCACGATGGTGTCTGTCCCAAGGCGTACCCGACCGACGAGGCCATGCGCGCGGCCTACCGCTCGATGCTCGCCAACACCCGGCAGAAGTTCGTCGACGCCGGGCTGAAGACGGTGGCCAACCTGTCCAACGCCCGCCTGCACGACGGTGCCTGGGACAGCTATGTCGAGCACCTCGACGGCGGCTTCGACGAGTGGTGGCTGACGTTCGGCGACAAGGACCTGCTGTCGGAGTACCCGCAGGGGTTCGGCCGGCAGCTCGCGGAGATCACCGCCAACGAGGCCAAGGGCAAGATCACCTGGGTGCAGGCGCACCACAGCGGTGCCGAGCAGCCGTTCCGCTACGCCTTCGCGAGCTACCTGCTGGCCAAGGGGGAGCGCGCGGCGATCTCCGAGATCGCGGAGACCGACCGGTACGACAACGCTTCGCCGTGGCGGGCCGAGTACGACTGGGACCTCGGTGAGCCGCTCGGTGCCCACTTCCCCGTGGACACCAACGTGTTCCAGCGCGACTTCGCGTGCGGCACCGTGGTCGTCAACGCGAACAGGACCGGCAGCGCGCCGATCACCGTGCGGCTGAAGGAGAAGCACATCAACGAGAAGAACGCGTCGGTGAGCTTCGTGGCGTTGCCGGGGACGACCGGAACCGTGCTGCGCAAGCCCTGTTAGAGCTGCAACTGGACGTACGGGGTCTGCTCGTTCGACATCGGCACCTGGAACCGCTGCGTCAGGAACGCGGCGATGTCGTGGAACAGCGGCGCGGCCGACGAGCTGAACTGCGTTCCCTGCGGGCGGTCGAGCATGATGCCGACCACGTAGCGCGGGTTGTCCGCGGGCAGGATGCCGGCGAAGGTGATCCAGTGGTCGACCTGCGAGTAGCACTTGCAGGTCGGGTCGATCTGCTGGGCCGTGCCGGTCTTGCCCGCGATCTGGTAACCGGGCAGCGCCGCCTTCGCACCGGTGCCGTTCTGGTTGGCGTCACGCGGGTTCGACTGAGTCACGGAGCGGAACATGTCGCGGACGGTCTTCGCGGTCTCCGGGGACACGACCCGCACGCCCTCCGGCCGCTGCTTCTCCGAGCGCGAGCCGTCGGCGGCGATCTCGGCGCGGACCAGCCGCGGCGGCACGCGCAGGCCGTCGTTGGCGATGGTCTGGTACATCGCCGTCATCTGCAGCAGGTTCATCGAGAGGCCCTGGCCGATCGGCAGGTTGCCGAAGGTCGAGCCGGACCACTGGTTCAGCGGCGGTACCGTGCCGGACTCCTCGCCGGGCACACCGGACTGGGTGCGCTTGCCGAGGCCGAACTTCTGCAGCATCTCGGCGTAGCGCTCCTGGCCGACCTCCTGCGCGGCCAGCAGAGTGCCGACGTTCGAGGACTTCGCGAACACGCCGGTGAACGACATCGGCACCGTGCCGTGGTTCCACGCGTCCCTGATCTCCCGGTCGGCGACCGGGAGGAAACCGGGGACCTGGAGCACGTCGTCCGGCTTGAACAGGCCGTACTCGACGGCGGCCGCGGCGGTGACGATCTTGTTCACCGAGCCGGGCTCGAAGGTGTCGGCGACGGCGCGGTTGCGCTTCTGGGCGTCGGTGGCCTTGCCGAAGTCGGTCGGGTCGTAGGTCTGGTCGTTGGCCATGGCGATGATCTCGCCGGTGTGCGAGTCGAGCACGACGGCGGAACCGCTGCGGGCGCCCGACTTCTGCGTGTAGTCGGTGACCATCCGCTGGACCGCGTACTGGGTGTCGACGTCGATCGTGAGCTCGAGCGACTTGCCCGGCTGCGGTTTGGTCAGCTCGCGCTCGGTGTTCGGGATGACGAGCGTGTCGTTGCCCGACATGGTGTCGACGACCCGGCGTCCCATGCGACCGGCCAGCACGTTGTCCGCCGCGTTCTCCAGGCCCAGGATGCCCTGGGTGGTCGGCGGCTTCTCGTCCTGGCGCCAGTTCGCGGCGCCGATGATGTTGGAGGCGACCTGGCCGTTCGGGTAGATCCGCTTGGCGCGGTACTCCGAGCCGATCTCCGACGGGTACTTGGCGACGACCGCGGCGGCCTTGGTCGGCTCGGCCTCGCTGACCAGCACCTCGTAGCTGATGTCCGCGACCAGCTGCTCGTAGATCGACTCCTCGTCGGTCTTCTCGCCGTTGGCCTGCGGGCCCAGCGTCGCGGAGACGAACTTCGCGACGTCACGGGCGTGCTCGTCGTAGGTCTGCGGGAACTGCTTGGTCGCCTTGTCCTTCTCCTTCTCGCGCTCGGTGTCCCAGTTCTTCCTGGCACGCTGCGGAAGGATGTAGAGCGCGCGCACCTCGACCGAGAACGCGAGCTGGTTGCCGTTGCGGTCGAGGATCGCGCCGCGTTCGGCGGGGATGTTCAGGTACGTCGTGCGCTGCAGCCGGGCCTGCGCCGACAGCTCGTCGGCCTGCAGCCCCTGCACCTGCACGAGCTTCAGCCCGGCGGCCAGCAGCGCGCCGATCAGCAGCACCCGGCCGACGGAGATGCGCACCTTGCTGTTGCCGCCGGTGCGGGCCTTGGGAGCGGGACCGCGCACGGACAACGGCCGGCGCGGGCCCCTCTGCTGCGGTCCCGGCATCAGCCACCCGCCGGCGGCGTCGGGTGGGTTCGCGGCCACGTCGCCGGCGGCCTGTTCCCCCGCGGGCGGCGTGGTCCCGGCGGGAGGCTGCTGCTCACCGGCCGGTGGAGTGGTCGTCGACGGCGGTGGCGGCGGCGTGGACTTCGTCGGCGCGCTCGGCTTGCCGAACTCCTCGATCGTGCCGTCCGGCAGCTGCCGCAGCCTCGCCGGGTTCGACGGCTGCACCAGGCCCATCTCGGTGGCCCGCCGCGCGAGGTCGGTCGGCGACTCCAGCAGCGTGACCTCCCGGCGCAGCTGCTCGACCCGCAGCGTCAGCTTCTCCTGCTCGGCCCTCGCCTCCTGCAACCGGTAGGAGTCGGCGGCGGCCTGCGTGGAGAAGTACATGATCCCGGCGATGCCCGCGACCAGCACGAGCATCACGAGCACGACGAACGGCGCCTTGGACGCCTGCTTCTGGTTCTGCTGCGGCGCGGGCGAGCCACTGCGCAGGTTCTGCGCGCGTTGAGCCCTGCGGGCGTACGCGCGGTCGGCCGCCGCCGACCGGCGGCGGGCCTTGTCGCCGTCGGCCTGCTTGTCCTTGGAGCGGTCGCGTGGGGACGGCCCACCGACCCGCGCGGGTGCCGTCATCTCACTTCTCCGATCCGTTCCGCTGCCCGCAACCGCACCGGAGCGGCCCGCGGGTTGTCCTCGATCTCCTGCTCGGACGCGACCTCCGCGCCCTTCGTGACGAGCTTCAGCTCAGGTCCGTGGCCGGGCAGCTCGACCGGCAGCCCCGGTGGCGTCTTCGACTTCGCGAGCTCGGCGAATGCCTGCTTCACCATCCGGTCCTCGAGGGACTGGTAGGACTCGACGACGATCCGCCCGCCCATGCCGAGCACGCCCAGCGCCGCCGGCAACGCCAGCCGCAACGACTCCAGCTCGCCGTTGACCTCGATCCGCAACGCCTGGAACGTGCGCTTGGCCGGATGCCCGCCGGTGCGCCGCGACGCCGCGGGGACGACGGTGTACAGCAGCTCCACGAGCCGCCCGGAGTTCGTGAACGGCTCCTTCTCGCGCTCGCGCAGGACCGCCGAGGCGATCTTGCCCGCGAACCGCTCCTCGCCGTAGGTCGAGAGGATCCGCGCCAGGTCGCCGTGCGAGTACGTGTTGAGCACGTCCGCCGCCGTCATGCCGGTGCCCTTGGACATCCGCATGTCGAGCGGCGCGTCCTTGGAGTAGGCGAACCCGCGTTCTTCCTCGTCGAGCTGCAACGACGACACGCCGAGGTCCATCAGCACCCCGTCGACCTTTTTGAAGCCGAGGTCGTGCACGGCCTCGTCGATGTGGTCGTAGGTGACGTTGACGAAGTGGACGCGGTCGCCGTGGCGCGCGAGCCTGGCCGACGCCATCTCGATCGCCTGCGGGTCGCGGTCCAGACCGATCAGGGTCAGCTCGGGGTGAGCGCTCAGCAGCGCGTCGGAGTGGCCGCCCATGCCGAGCGTGGTGTCGACCAGGACGGCGGGCCTGCCGGTGAGCGCCGGAGCGAGCAGTTCCAGGACGCGGTCCAGCAGCACCGGAACGTGCCGCGGCTGATCCATGGTCCCTCTACTCCCCGAAATGCGCGTTCGGGTGACGTCAGGTCCCCGCCCGCCCGTCGAACCTGGCGCCGGGGAAGGTGCGCCAGGGTCGGTAGTCGAGCGGACCGAGGCCTCACGGCACCCGAATCGCGTTTCACACATCCGGCCTGTTGCTCGGCTGACCGCCATCAGAAGACGCCCGGAATGACCTCCTCGCGAGCCGTGGCGTAGCCGTCCTCGTGCTCGTCGAGATAGGTCTGCCAGGCCGCCGCGTCCCAGATCTCCAACCTGGTGAACGCGCCGACGACCACGCACTCCTTGGTCAGCCCGGCGTACCGGCGCAGTTCCGGTGCGATCAGTACGCGACCCTGACCGTCCGGACGCTGCTCGTCCGTACCAGCGAACAGATAACGCTGATAGGCGCGTACGGCGTCGTTCGTGAACGGCGCCTCGGCGACTTTCCTCGCCATCTGCTCGAACTCAGCCCGGGGGAACACGTACAGGCAGTGGTCCTGGCCCTTGGTGACCATGAGACCTCCCGCCAGTTCGTCCCGGAACTTCGCAGGCAGTGTCAACCGACCCTTGTCGTCCAGGCGCGGGTAGTGAGTGCCGAGGAACAACGGCAGCCACCTCCCTCGCCGGGCGACGGACCGGCAGTGGAGCCCCCGTCTGCCCCACCGGCCGCCACAGTACCCCACTTTTCACCACAGTCAACGCTGAAACAGGTGCTCACACATCAACTCGTAACTCATTTGCGCAGGTAGACGCAGTGGGGAGGCGTGGGGGGATGGTGGGGGACATCGTCCGTGTCCACCTGCGCGGGTGAGGGCTCATGGCGGATTTGCCACTCGAACGGCCTAGAAAATTCGACCAAAACCTGGGGTTGAGCGGCATCGGTGGGGGAAGGTGGAAAGTGGTGGAGCGAACCTGAAGCGGCCCGCAGGTGTAGGGCACTTAGCCGTGGTTTGACACACTGCGTGAAACGCTCACACGTCCGTGTTCCGGACACGGCTGCTGGAGGTTTAGTGACGCCGGGAAGCCCAAGCGCGAACAGTCACGCGCCGGTCGAACAGGTTCTGGGTGAGTTGCACGGCGCCGTCCAGCGGATCGCCGCGAACGTCGAACGGGTGCTCGTCGGCAAACCCGACGTGGTCCGGCTCGCCCTCGTGACGCTGCTCGCCGAAGGGCACCTGCTGGTCGAGGACGTGCCGGGTGTCGGCAAGACCTCGCTCGCGAAAGCGCTTGCCCGTTCCATCGACTGCACCGTGAGCCGCGTGCAGTTCACGCCCGACCTGCTGCCGAGCGACATCACCGGCTCGTCGATCTACAACCGGCAGGAGAACGACTTCGAGTTCCGGCCGGGACCGATCTTCGCGAACATCGTGGTCGGCGACGAGATCAACCGCGCCTCCCCCAAGACGCAGTCCGCGCTGCTGGAGTGCATGGAGGAGCACCAGGTCACGGTCGACGCGAACACGTACCCGCTGGGGTCGCCGTTCATGGTGATCGCGACGCAGAACCCGATCGAGATGGAGGGCACCTACGCCCTGCCGGAGGCGCAGCGCGACCGCTTCACCGCGCGGGTGTCGATCGGCTACCCGGACCCGCAGGCCGAGCTGGCCATGGTCGACGAGCACGCGGGCCACAACCCGATCGACGACCTGCGGCCGGTCTCGGACGCGGCGCAGATCCTGCGGCTGATCGAGGCCGTGCGCCGGGTGCACCTCTCCCCCGAGGTGCGCCGCTACGCCGTGGAGCTGGTGTCGGCCACGCGCCGGCTGCCGGAGCTGCGGCTCGGTGCGTCACCACGTGCCACGTTGCACCTGGTGCGCGCGGCCCGGTCGCAGGCGGCCCTCGCCGGCCGGGACTTCGTGGTGCCCGACGACATCCACGCGGTGGCGATCCCGGTCCTCGCGCACCGGCTGGTGCTGACCGCGGAGGCGCAGGCCGCCCGCCGGTCGGCCGCCGAGCTGGTCAGGGCGTTGCTGCAGCGGGTGCCGGTGCCCACGGCCGCGCTCGACCCGAGTGCCGCCTTCGTCCGCAGCATCAACAACAACGCAGGGACGCCACGGTAACGATGCGCACCGCACTGTCCGGCCTGACCACCCGCGGTCGATGCTTGCTGGCCGCGGGGTTCGCCGCCGGAGCGTGCGCCGTGGTGCTCAACGAACGCGACCTGCTGCGGGTCGCGGCGTTCGTGATCGCGTTGCCGCTGCTGGCCGCGTGGCTCGCCACGCGGGCCCGCGTCGGTCTGCACGCGGCGCGGTTCCTCGCTCCCAGCCGGGTGCCGGTCGGGGCCGCGTCCGAGGTGAAGCTCGACCTGCGCAGCACCGGCCGCCTGCCCACCGGCGGGCTGATGCTGGAGGACACGGTCCCCTACGCGCTGGGCGCGCGGCCGCGGTTCCTGGTGGAGCGGCTGCCGCGCAACACGCCCACGTCGCTGCGCTACCCGCTCAAGCCGGTCATGCGCGGCATCCAGCAGGTCGGCCCGCTGATGGCGCGGATCACCGACCCGTTCGGCCTCGCCGAGTTCGACCGCGAGCTGGCCGGGCGGTCCCGCCTGGTCGTGGTGCCGCGGGTGGTGCGCCTCGCCGGGCTGCCCGGTGGCTCCGGCATGGGCGCCGGTGACGACGGCTCGGTGCGGCTGCGCGGGCCAGGGCGAGGACGACGCGGTGGTGCGGCCCTACCGGCAGGGCGATGACCTGCGGAAGGTGCACTGGCGCTCGACCGCCCGGCGCGACGAGCTGATGGTGCGCGTCGAGGAACGCCCGTGGCGCGGCGGCACGACCGTGCTGCTCGACCACCGCATCCACGCGCACCGCGGCAGCGGCCCGACGGCGTCGCTCGAGTGGTCGATCTCGTTCGTGGCGTCGATCTGCCTGCACCTGCACCACTTCGGCCACCAGGTGCGCCTGGTCGCCGAGGACGGCCGGGTGCTCGCCGGTGGTGCGGCCGACGGCGGGCACAGCGACCACGTGGTGCTCGACTCGCTGGCCGCGCTGCAGGCCTCGCACCGCAAGGAGCTCGCGGCCGGCATCGACCCCGGTGCCGGCCAGGAGGTCATCGCCGTGCTCGGCGGGGTGTCGCCGGCGTCGGTCGACGAGCTGATCAGGTATCGGCCGCGGGGCATGCGCAGCCTCGCGGTGCTGCTGGACGTCAACGCGTGGGCGGGCGGGTCGGACGCGACGGCCCCCGACCCCGAGGACGCCCGGCGGTTGCTGACCGGCGCGGGCTGGGGCGTGGCGATCGCCAGGCCGTCGGCGTCGATGCAGCAGGTGTGGGCGGAGCTGTGCGCGAGCGCGAGCAACCGCGGGCCGGCAGTGCGTTCGGAGGTGGGCTGACCCCATGGCGAGCAGAACGGCCTCCAGGGGAGGCAGTGAGTCGTCGGAGTGGTTCAGCTCCGCCACGCCGTGGATCGCGGCGCTGGCGGTGCTGTGCGCGTCGACGGCGTTGTCCGGTGTGATCGAGGGCGACCTGTGGCTGGTGCGGATCGCCGTCGTGATCGTGGCGATCACGGTGACGGGCGCGTTCCTGCGGGCGACCAGGCTGCCTCCGCCGCTGGTGGCGATCGCGCAGGTGTTCGTGCTGTTGTGCCTGCTCACGGCGTTGCACACGCGGTCGGGCGTCCTGCTGTTCCTGCCGGGTCCCGATGCCCTGGGCGAACTCGGGAACGTGCTGGCGGAGTCGGTGGCGCAGGTGCAGACCGGTGTGCCGCCGGTGCACGCGACGCCGGCGATCCAGGCGCTGGTGGTGCTGGCGATCGGCCTGGTCGCGGTGCTGGTGGACACGCTGGCGGTCGCCGCGGCGGCTCCGGCGGCGTCCGGGCTGGTGCTGCTGTGCGTGTTCGCGGTGCCGGCGTCGCTGGCCGACGAGATGCTGCCGTTCTGGACGTTCATCCTGGGCGCGGCGGCGTTCGCGATGCTGCTCGCGGTGGACGGCCAGCACCGGCACGAGGCGTGGCGAGGACGGCTGGGGTCCGGCTCGGCGAGCGGGACGGGCAGCTCGGCGACCACGGTGGCGAGCATCGCGATGGTGATCGCGCTGGTCGTGGGCGCGGGCGTGACGATCGTCGGCACGGTCGGGCGGTTGCCGCTCAGCGGCAGCGGCGCGGGTGGTCGTGGCGGCATCGGGCTCAACGAGATGACGTCGTTGCGCGGCATGCTCAACCGCGGCAAGACCACCGAGGTGTTCCAGGTGCGCGGGCTGCCGGAGAGCACCTACATGCGGGCCTCCACGCTCGCCAGGTACGTGCCGAACAAGGGCTGGGAGCGCGGCAGCGACCCCGGCGGCCAGCCTGCGCGCGGTGAGCTGCCGCTGCAGCCCGGCGACCGCGGCGAGGGCAAGTCGACCAAGATCGAGATCGAGCCGCGGGGCTGGACGAGCTTCTGGCTGCCGACCTACGGCGCGGTCCGCCGGATCGACACCCCGGACGACGACTACCGGTTCGACCCCGGCAAGGGCGTGATCTTCACCCAGCGCGAGCGCGAGCCGGAGTCCTACGACCTCGAGACGGTGCTGTCGACGCCGACGAAGAACCAGCTGCGCATGGCGTCCGGTCAGCGCAGCCAGGTCGACCCCGAGTACTACAAGTACGACGGGGTCGAGCAAGAGGTGATCGACATCGCGCGGGACGTCACCAAGGACGCCACCAACGACTTCGACAAGGCCGCCGCGCTCACCGAGTTCTTCAACGGCCCGACCAGCGGGTTCCGCTACGAGCTCAAGACCCAGGGCGACGTCACGAAGGACGCGCTGACCGACTTCGTGACCAGGGGCAAGACCGGCTTCTGCGAGCAGTACGCCTCCGCGATGGCCGCCATGGCCCGCACGGTCGGCCTGGCCTCGCGCGTGGCGATCGGCTTCACCGCCGGCGTCCCGTCGCCGGACAACGCCTACCGGACCATCAGCACCGACGACGCCCACGCGTGGGTCGAGATCTTCTTCCCGAACCACGGCTGGATGACGTTCGACCCGACGCCGATGACGGACGGCCGCGCGGTCGTGCCGCCGTACCTGCGCGAACAGGCGCCGGGTGCGGAGGAGGAGCCGACGGCGAACACCCAGACGTCGACGACCGCGCCGGTCAGCCAGGACTCCGCGGCCCCGTCGACCTCGGCCGACGGCGAGGAGGAAGCCGGTGTCACCGGTGACGCCACCCAGCAGTCCACCCCGCCGTGGCACCTGTGGGCGTTGGGCGTGGTGCTGCTGCTGGCGTTCCTGCTGACGCTGTTCCTGGTGCTGGCGCTGCTCGGCGTGATCAGCGCGGGCCTGCTGGGCGCGGCGTGGGCGCGCAAGCTGCTGATCCCGGCGGCGGCCGCGCTGTGGCTCATCGGGGTCGGGCTGGCCGCGGCGTTGTTCTCGTGGTGGCTGGCCGTGCTGCTGGTGGTCGTCGGGGCGGTCATGACGCCGACGCTCGTGCGGGCCGTGCGCCGGCACAACCGCCTGCACGCCGTGACGGCGCTCGGCCCGGACGCGGCCACGGCGGCGTGGGCGGAGCTGATGGCGGAGTCGATCGACCGCGGCGCCCCGGTGCCGTCGGCCGAGACGATCAGGACGGCCGCGCGCAGGCTGGCGCGGGAGCACAACCTGGACGAGGCAGGCCGCGACGGGCTGCGCGTGATGATCGCGGCGATCGAGCGGGCGTGGTACAGCCCGAACCCGACGGCCGACCCGGCGTTGCCCGGCGCACTGGCCGCGGTGCGACAGTCGTTGCGACAGAACGCGCCGTTGTCGTTGCGGGCCAGGCTGTTCCCGAAGTCGGTGCTGCGGCCCACGCCGGCGCCGCTGGCCGACACCCCGGACCAGGAACCGGTTCCGGTGTAGCGACCGCAGACGCGGATCGGGCCCGTCCCCCTGGTTGGGGGCGGGCCCGATCCGCGTCTGAACGTCTGTGTCTGAAGGTCTGCGGCTGGAGTTGTGGGCGCTTACTGCTCCTCGTCGAAGCGACGGCGGAAGCGCTCCTCCATCCGTTCGGAGAACGAGCTGCGGCTGCGCGTGGGCTTTGCGCCCTCTTCCTGCGCGCCTTCGGCGACCTGGTCACCGCGACGCAACGTCGTCAGGGTGATGAGCACGCCGAAGAACATGAGCAGGAAGCCGAAGACGCTCACGACCGGGATGCTGGCGATCGCGAGCTGCGGGAAGATCACCCCGGCGATGAGCGCCGCAACACCGGCGACGAACAGCACGATGCCCTGTACACGACGCCGCTTGGACGGCCGCCGCAACTTGGCGCCTCGTACGGTGGATGCGAACTTCGGGTCTTCGGCGTAGAGCGCGCGCTCGATCTGGTCGAGCAGTCGCTGCTCGTGCTCGGAGAGTGGCATCGTTCCTCCTCCGGCACAGCGGTCGCGGGCGCCGGGTGTTCGCGGTTGCCGCCGATCCCGGCGGACGGCCCACCCCTGGGGACGTCACCCTCCAGGATACGATCCGCGCGCCCCGGCGACTACCCAGTCGGCCTTCTCATACGGTCGGTTCTGTCACCATCATCCTCCTGGGGCAGTGGTGAGGCCTTCGTGAGGCCTCACCGGGGCCCTTGTGGCCTTCCGTTCACACCGCGTTCGACCACATGATCCGGGTGGGCCATGACCGGTTGGTCGGATCGAGCCCATGACCGAACTGATCGTCAACGGCGACGCCGAGCAGGGCCTGACCGGCTGGCTCACCGTCGCGGGCACCCCCGTGGTGCTGCGCTACGACACCGGGCAGGGGTATCCGGGCCCCGGTGACCCAGGCCCCGCTCAGCGCGGCGCGGCGTTCTTCGGCGGCGGGAACACGCCGCTGAGCACCTTGCGACAGAGGGTGACGTTGCCCCGCGAGTTCGCGGGCCGTTCATCTCGGTTCGCGGTGTCGGCGTGGCTCGGCGGCTACGCATCGCAGCAGGACGGCGCCCGCCTGTCGGTGGAGTTCCTCGACGCCGCGGGCACGCCGCGCGGCCTCGTGGTGCTCGGCCCGGTCACCGCGGAGGAACGCGGCAACCGCACCGGCCTGTTCGAGCGCACGGCCACCGGCACCGTCCCGCCCGGCAGCCGCACCGCCGTGGTCACCCTGCAGCTGACCCGTTCCGGTGGCGGCACGTCCAACGACGGCTACGCGGACAACATCTCGTTCACGATCGGAGCCCGTTGATGCTGAACAGGCGTGACCTCCTGCGCGCCGCCGCGGCCGCCGGCGCACTGGGCACCGTGTGGCCGTTGGCCCAGGGCCTGTCCCCCGCGCAGGCCCGTGCGGCCGCCGAGCAGCTCGGCGCCTCCTGGGACGCGGCCCCGTTCACCCTGGGCGTCGGCTCCGGGGATCCGTTGCCGGACAGCGTGGTCCTGTGGACCCGCCTCGCCCCGGAGCCGCTCGCGTTCGAACAGCCGCTGCCCGAGGTCGTCGAGGTCGAGTGGACGGTCGCCCTCGACCCGGCGATGCGCCAGCCGGTGGCGCGCGGCACCGTCGCGGCCTCGAACCTGTTGGGGCACAGCGTCCACGTGCCGGTGCAGGGCCTGCGCCCCGGCCACATCTACCACTACCAGTTCCGCGCCCTCGGCAAGCGCAGCCGCGTGGGCCGCACCCGCACCGCCCCGGTCGGCCACGTCTCCCGCGTCCGCTTCGCCACGGCGAACTGCCAGGCGTTCCACGACGGCTTCTACGCCGCGCACCGCGGCATCGCGCGCGAGAACGTCGACTTCGTGGTGCACCTCGGCGACTACATCTACGAGCACGGCCAGGTCGGCGGCCAGCACGTGCGCGACCACGAGGGCCCCGCGGTGCTGACGCTGGCCGACTACCGCCGCCGCCACGCGCTGTACAAGGGCGACCCGTCCCTGCGCGACGCCCACGCCGCGCACCCGTTCTTCCTGACCTGGGACGACCACGAGGTCGTGAACGACTACAGCGGCTCCGAGGGCTCCGCGCCGTTCGTCAAGCGCCGCGCGGCCGCCTACCAGGCCTGGTACGAGCACCTGCCGATCCGCTCCGGCAGCGCCCTGGAACCGCAGATCCACCGCCGCCGGCAGTGGGGCGACCTGCTCGACCTGACGGTGCTGGACCTGCGGCAGTACCGGTCCGCGCAGAACCTGGCCGGTGGCACGATCCTGGGCGCCGAACAGAAGAAATGGCTCCTGGACGGCGTTTCCGGCGCCCGCGAGACGTGGCAGGTGTGGATCAACTCGATCATGCTTTCGCAGCTCGCCCGCCGCGGTGGCGGCTACTACTTCACCGACCAGTGGGACGGCTTCCTGGCCGAGCGTCGCGAGGTGCTCGGCCACGTGGCGTCCTCCGGCATGAAGGACCTCGTGGTGCTGACCGGCGACTGGCACTCGGCGTTCGTGGACGACATCCGGCCGGACTTCGACGACGTGTCGTCGCCGGTGATCGGCACCGAGTTCACCGCCCACTCGGTGACCTCGGGTGCGTACTCGCCGGAGTGGAACGCGACCAACGGCCCCGTGATGGGTGCCGCGAACCCGCACCTGAAGTACTTCGAGGGCAACAGGTACGGCTACGACGTCTACGAGGTGACCCCGCGGCGGTTCTCCACGCACATGCGGGTGATCGGGGACCGGCGCGACGCGGCGTCGCCGGTGTCGACGCTGACGACGTTCCACGTCGACCGCGGGGTGGCGGGGAGCTACGAGGATCCGGGGACGGTCGGGTCGCCGGCGCAGTACCGCAGGCCCTGAGCTCGGCCGCTGGGCATTGTCAGACCCGCTGAGCGACCGCTGAGAACTGTCAGACCCGCTGAGTAGACTGGATTTCGGGGGCTCCCAGGCCCTGCGTGGCAGAGCTGTGGTGCCCCCGAATCCGATGCTACTCAGCGGGTCTGACGTTGTTGAGCGGCTCGATCAGGCCGCGATCTTGTAGGCCCGGATGATCGTCACCTCACCCGTGCCGCCCGCCGCGTCCGTGGTCTTGGCGCGCAACGAGGCGGTCTTCGCCCCCTTCGGGTGCTGCACGACGGCCCGGTCACCGGCCACCGGCACCTGCTTCCAGGTGGCGCCGTCGTCGAACGAGACCTCGACGGTGAGGCGCTTCACCCGAGGCGTGCCCGCCGCCTGCTCGACCTTCACCGGCACGACGAGCACGCGGCCGTGTGCGGTGTCCTGGCCGTCGAGCTTCGGCAGGAAGCGGACGACCGAGAGCGGGAGCGTGGTGATCTCGGTGGTGTGCTGGGACTTGAACGTCCAGGCACCGCTCACCTTCGTCGACAGCTCGCCGGGGCGGCTGTGCTCCATCTCGGCCCGGTAGCTGCCGCCGGCGGCCGGCACGTCGAAGACCGCGCTCGGGCGGTCCGACTCGCCGAGCTTGGTTCCGTTGTGGAACAACGTGGTTCGCGCGGTGCCGTTGTACGCACGGCCCTCGCCGCCGTTGCCGTCAGTGAAGAGCGGCACGCGCACGGCGATCTGGTCCTCGAAGCGGGCCAGGCCGAAGCCGGGCGCGGCGGGCACGGACGGGCCGAAGACCGCGATGCCGAACGTCTGCGCGTACTTCTTGCCCGCCTTGTAGGACTTCGCCGGGGACTCCGTGGAGTACTCCATGTCGTTGTCCGCGGTGCTGCGGTCGTAGATCCAGCTCCACTTGCCGCCCGCGGCGTTCACGAAGTCCACGCTGCGGCCGCCCTCGGGCACCGGGACGAAGGCCGCGAAGCCACCGCTGCCGTCGGTCGGGTACGGCATCACGGCGACGGAGTGCTTGGCGCCCTCACCGGCCGGACGGAAGCCGGTCGTCATCTCGGCCAGCTCCGAGGCCGGCACGGCGCGCTCGAAACCGGTCGGCACGCCGCGCTCGGTGAACATCAGGCGGTAGCTCACGGGCGTCTTCTCGTCCCGCGGCGTGCCTTGGAACTGCTCGGCGATCGACGTCGTGAAGCCAGGCGCGTCCGCGCCGATCCTCCCGGTGAGCACCTGGCCCGCCAGACCGCCGAAGAAAGCCCAGCCGTACCCGCTCCGCTCGCCCGCGACCTGCGAGGTGAACGAGATCGTGCCGATCAGGCCCGTCGCGGCAGCGTCCGGCGTCTTGAGCGCCACCGGCTTGGCCACGCGTGCGTCGACGGTGATGCTGCTCTTGCCGGTCACCTGGACCTTCGGCGCCACGACCAGCGCGACCCGGTCGTCCGCGGTGAACACCGCGCTGTCCACCTGGTACTCGCCCTTGGGCAGGCGCAGGTTGTCGCCCAGCACCGGATAGCCCTTGCCGGTCACGAGGTTGACGAACGTCGTCCGCGCGTTCGCCGCCGGGTTGCCGTCGGTGCCGAGCACCGCGACGTCGACGTCGTAGCTCTCCACCTCGCGGGTGACGCTGACGAGCGTGCGCAGGCCGGTCGAGGTGACGATCGCGCCGCTGTAGGCACCGTCGGGCGCGTTCACCCTGGTGTCGGCGGTCAGCGTGGCCTTGGCCGTGCCGCCCGCCGGGACGGTGACCTGACCCGGCGACACGGTGAGCAGGCCGGCCGGAGCGGGCTTGCCGTCCGGGCCCTTGACCTCCGCGGTCAGGTCGAACGTCACGGGCTCGGCACCCGCGTTGCGGTAGGTGAGCTCGCGGACGACCTTCTGGTCGTCGTCGTGCGGCCACTGCTGGACGCCGAAGTTGACGTTGCCCGGCTCCGAGACCACCTGCTGCACCAGCATCTTCGGCACGTCCACGCGACCTGTGCCCTGGTCGAACGGGGTGAGCGCCGGGTTGGCCCTCGCCGAGGCCATCACGGTCGCCTTGAGCTGCTGCCCCGACCAGTCCGGGTGCTGCTGCTTGAGCAGAGCGACGACACCGGCCACGTGCGGCGTGGCCATCGACGTGCCGTCCATCGCGACGTGGCCCTGCGTGCCCGCCTCGGCCGCCGTGATGCCGACACCGGGCGCGGTGACGTCCGGCTTCACCGCACCGTCGGCCGCCGGACCGCGGCTGGAGAACGGCGCGATGGCGTCGTTGCGGTCCACCGCACCCACGGTCAGCGCGGACTCGGCGCTACCCGGCGAGCCGATGGTCTCCGGCCGCCCCGAGTTGCCGGCCGCGACCACGAACAGCGCCCCCGTCTCGCGGGAGATCCGGTTGACCGCGTCCTCGATCGGGTCGACGTCCGGGGTGTCGTAGCCGCCGAGGCTCATGTTGACGACCTGGGCGCCCTGGTCCGCCGCCCACTGCATGCCGGCGAGGATCGCCGAGTCCGGGCAGCCACCGGGGAAGCAGACCTTGCCGTCGAGCAGCTGCGCGTCCGGCGCGACACCGCGGTGCTGCGCGCCCTTGCTCGCGATCGTCGACGCGACGTGCGTGCCGTGGCCGACCTCGTCGGTGTTGTCCGGCGAGTCGGTGAAGTTCTTCTCCGCGAGCTGCTGGCCCTGCAGGTCGGGGTGCTTCTCGTCGACGCCCGTGTCGAGCACCGCGACCTTCACGCCCTTGCCGGTGATGCCGGCCTGCCACGCCTGCGGCGCGCCGATCTGCTTGGTGCTGCGGTCGAGCGACACCTTGCGCAGCCCGTCGAGCCACACCTTGTCCACCGCGCCACCGCTGAGCGCCTGCCAGGCACTGCCCGACTTCGCCGCGGTCGCCGCGACCAGACCGGCCACCGGTTCCTGCGCGGCGAGCGCCGACAGCGCCGCACCGCCCGATCGCGCGCCCGCCGCCGGCCGCACGATCACCGGCACCGTGTCGCGGCGCGCGTCGTCGTACCCGAACTCCACCAGCGACGTCACGTCGAACAGCCGCTGGTCCAGCTTTCCGCGCAGGACCAGCAGGTCCGCGTCGGCCGGGACCACGTGCCGGTGCCCGTTCTCGGTGAACGTCCGCACCGGCACCCGGTCGCGGCCAGGCCCCGGCACGTACCGGACGACCCGCCCACCGGCCAGCTCCACCCGGTCGCCGGTGATCAGCGTGATCACGTGGTCGCGCTTTCCACCCTGTGGCGCAACGGGTTCCTCCGCGTGCGCGCTGGTGGCCGTCGCGGCGATCGTCGTGGTGACGAGCCCGGCCGACAACGCGAGCGCGGTGATCCCCCGACGGGCACCTCGCTGTACTGCTCTCACTGGGTACCTCCAGTGCTCGATGAGGTTGCGTGAGTGACCGTAGGGACACTCTGTGTCACTTGACTTCCGCCTGAAGGCCAGTGCTGCGGTGACTCATGTCATCCCGCAGAGGTACACGGACTGGCCGAACGGCTGGTTGACACAACGCTGCGTGATCCGGCGTTGAGTTCGCCGCCTTCCTTGCTGCACACTGCACTTCTGCCGCTCGTGCGGGCAGATCTGGGGGAAGGTCGCTCTGCTCATGCTTGTTTCGTTGCGCGCTGCCACCGCGGCGGCGCTGCTCGCCGGCTGCCACCTGCTCGTGGCGGGCCTGGCCGGCGGGCTGCTCGCGTTCGAGATGCACGCCCTGGTCGAGCGCCCGGCCACCGGGGTGAAGCTCGCGTTCCTGGTGCTGCCCGCCGTCTACGTGCTCGCGAGGGCCGTGATCACGCTGGAGCGCCGCGGTTCCCGGTCCGGCGAGCTGCCCGGCGTCCCCGTGACCGCCGCCGAACAGCCGGCCCTGTGGAACCTCGTCCACCGCCTGGCCGCCGACGTCGGCACGCGCGCACCCGACGAGCTCCGCATCACCGGCACCGTGCACGCCGGCATCGCCGAGGACACCCGCTTCCTCGGCCTGCGCGTGCTGCGCCGCCGGATGTTCGTCGGCGCTCCCCTGCTCACCTCGCTCACCGAGAAGCAGCTCATCGCCGTGCTCGCACACGAGCTCGGCCGCTACTCGCACACGGAGTCGCGCCTCGCGGCCGTCGTCGTGTCCGGCCGGGAAGCCGTGCTGCGCGCCGGTTCCCTCCTGGACACCGACCGCTGGCTGCAGCGCCAGGTCGTGCAGCTGTTCCGCGCCTACGCCAAGCTGTTCCTCCTCGTCTCCCGCCCGGTCAGCCGCCGCCAGGAGCTCGCCGCCGACACCCGCGCGGCACACCTCGCCGGCTCCTCCGCCGCGTCGAGCGCCCTGCGCGAGCTCCCGGTGATCGACGCCGCCTGGGACCTCTTCACCCACCGCCACCTCACCGCGGCGTGGGAGGCCGGGTACCTGCCCGCCACGATCTTCGACGGCTTCTTCCGCCTGCGCACCTCCCCCGACCTGCAGGAGGAGCTGGAGGCGGTCCGCAGCGCCCCGTCCGAGCCGGACCGCGGCCCCTACGACACCCACGCCCCGTTGACCGACCGCATCGCCGCGGCCGACGCCCTGGACGCCGAACCCGAGTCCTGGGGCGACCGCCCGGCCCTGGACCTGCTCGACGACCCCACCCCGCTGCTCGACGCGGCCGTCCTCGACACCCTCGCCCCCGAGGCGGCCGAGAAGGAACGCGTCGACTGGGCCACCCTCAACCACATCGGCGCCCGCTCCCGCGTCGTCCACGGCACCGAACGCCTCCTGAACGCCGCCGCCCAGCTCATGGCCAAGCCCCCGTCGCTCACGACCGTCCTCGACGCCCTGGACGCCGGCCGGCTCGGCGACCTCGGCCCCGCCTCCTCGGTCCCCGGCAACCGCACCGCCGGCCCTCGCGCCCGCCGCGAGATGGCCCGCGGCGAGGTCCTCGCCGAGCTCGCCGCACTGGTGGCCCTCGCGTTCTCCGACGCCGGCCTCGCCCACTGGGAGCTCGACTGGCTCGGCCGCACCACGTTCGTCACCTCTGCCGACGACCTCGACATCGCCGACCACCTCGACGAGGCCGTCGCCGACCACGGCAACACCCGTGGCCTGCGCAACGCCCTGGCCATGGCCGGCGTCGCCCCCGGCTACCGCCCCACCCGCTGACGGGAGCACGCACCACCGTGGTCTTCTCGCTGTTGTTCAAGCCCAAGGAAGCCCTCACCGTCTTCCGCCTGATGCGCGAGGCCAAACGCCGCGGCACGACGGTCGACGAGCTCCCGACCGAAGTCGTCGCCGCCTTCCTCCTGCCCCGGACCCACCCGGAACGCTTCGGCCTGCCACCCTCCGCCGAGATCACCAGCGTCGCGCCCGTGGAAGACCCCGCCCTGGAGGCCGTGAAGGCCGACGTCCTCGCCGGCCACTGGCACAACGCCGCCGACCTCGCCGCCTCCACCTACGGCTCCTGGGACCGCCGCCAACGCGTCGTCTGGACCCTCGCCGACCTCGCCGCCAAGGACGACACCTGGCTCAACGCCTGGCAGACCGCCCGCCCCGGCGACCCCCACTGGTCAGTCGTCCACGCCATGTCCCTCGTCTCCCTGGCCTGGGACATCCGCGGCAGCGCCAGCGCCTCCGACACCACCCGCACCCAGTTCGAGGGCTTCCACCGCATCCTCACCGAGGCCCGCGACGCCGCCCGCGCCGCGGCAGCCGTCCTCCCCGACGACCCGACCCCGTGGAACACCCTCGTCACCCTCGCCCGCGGCCTGGGCCTCGACCACGACTCGTTCCGCGCGCTGTGGTCCGAACTGGTCGCGCGAGACCCGTTGCACCACAACGGACACCTGCAGGCCCTCCAGTACTGGTGCGCGAAGTGGCGTGGTTCCAACGAGATGGCGCTCGGCTTCGCCCTGGAAGCCGCGGACACCTCCGTTCGGTTCGCCGGGTTGCCCCTGCTGGCGGCGCAGGAGGCGGAAAGCACGGACTCCTCTCTGTGGCGCACGCCGGAAGTGGTTGGCGCGCTTGAAGTTCTGCTGAACCGGTTGGCGGACGAGGGTGCGGACACGGTCGCGGTGCGGGACGACCGGGGGTACGCGATCCTCGCTTTGTTGCGGTTGCGGCGGTTCGACGAGGCTGTGGCACAGTTCCGGGCTTTGGGGGTGCAGGCGGATGCGGCGCCGTGGAACTACTTCGAGATGCCGGTGATCACCTTCCTCAGCATGCGCGGGGAGGCCCTGAAAGGGGCTTCGCGAGCGGCTCGGGTGGGGCGGTAGACGCACGCGGTGCGGTGTGGACGCGGGGCAACCGCGGATGCTGAGGCGGCGGAGTGTGGTGGCCTCCTTCCAGGTGCGCGTGGGTGTCGGTTGGGCGGTGCCCTGCGCCGGTGAAGGCGGCGTTGACCGTTGCCGGCCTCTCGGCAGGGCCTGCCCTGACTGGCTGGCTGAGGTAGCGCGCGGGGGTGGGTGCGGCTCGCCGGCCTTGGTGCCGGACGCGTGGGCGGCACGACGGCGGCGGCTCGGAGGAGATGTGCGGGCTCCTTTCGCGAGTCGGTGGGCTCGGTGGGCGTGGAGTGAGCGCGCGGCACGGTGAGGGCGAGCGGCTCAGCGAGCGACTGCGTGGCGGGCTGAGGTGAGGGCTGGCGGCTGGGTGAGCAGTCGGCAGGTGGGGCGGGGTGCGCCTGCGGGCGGTGGGTCGTGCAGGAGTGGTCAAGGAGTTGGGTGTGGGGTTGGTTGTGGCGTGGGGCAGGGGAAGCGGCGTGGAGCCGTCGAGGCGCGGGAGGTCGAGGCGCGGGAGGTCGAGGCGCGGGAGGTCGAGGAGCGGGGTAGCGCGGGAGCGGTGAGGGCCGGTGGGGCCGGCAGAGGTGGAAGGGCCGGGCGGTGAGGGTGAGAGCGAGGGTGGGGTGGGAGGTGGGTGAGGTGGAGGGGCGGGTCATGACGGCGTGTTCCAGTTGGCGGGTTGGGGAGTCGCCGAGGAGTTTGCGGGCCAGGGCGGTGCCCTTGCGCGGGGCGAAGGCCAGTTCGGTGCGCAGGGCGTGGACGCCTACGAGGTGGGCGGCCTCTTCGAGGATGGCGCGGGTGTCGGGGATGGACTTGGTGCAGCGGACGGCGTCGATGGTGGCGCGGGCCAGTGGGGCGGTGTGGAAGCCGCGGCGCAGGACCGGTTTGGGGACGTGGTCGGTGCGCATGAGGGCCAGTGGGCCGTAGCTGACGGCGCGGGAGTGGCGTGGGGTCAGCAGGTGGACGGCGGGCGGGACCGGGGTCGACTTGAGGCCGTGCAGGTACAGGGCGTCGAAGCCGGTGACCATGCCCTGGTCGCCGACGTAGAGGAGGGCGGCCTGGAGCCACTGCTCGCGGGTGGGTTTCCCCGCGCTGAGCAGGAGGATGCCGGGCAGGAGGCGCTGCCAGGGAGTGCCGTGGCGGCAGCGCTGGTCGATGACCGGACCGGTCAGTCCGATGTGGATCAGGGCCGCCACCGGGGCGATGCGGTGGCGGAACAGGATGTGCAGGGCTTCCAGGTCGATGGGGTGGCGCATGGGGTCAAGGTTGCCTCGGGGGAGGGCCCTGGTGACCGGGGTGCCGGGAAGCTGTGGATTACTCGCGGGTTGTGGACAGGTCGCGATCAGTCGGGCTTGGGTTCGAACTCGGCAGTCCTCTGTGGATCCTTGCCGAGCAGTGAGGCCGGGCGGACGGCGAGCTTGCCGAAGCGGGAACGGGCCTGGTCGGCGGCTTGATCGGCTTCGCGCCAGCCGTTCTCGGGAGCGTCGAAGATCAGTTGGTGAGCGGAGTCGGAGTTGTCAAGTCCCTCGATCCGGACACCTATGAGGCGGACCGCGCCGTGCGGCACCTGCGTGTCGAGCAGGTCGACGGCGGTGCGGTAGATCTCCTGCGTCACGTCCGTCGCGACGGACAGAGTGCGCGAGCGGGTGATCGTCGTGAAGTCGGCGAACCTGACCTTGATGGACACCGTCCGGCCGTGCAGACCCTTGGCGCGCAACGAGCTCGCCGTGCGTTCGGACAGGCGCAGCAGCTCGCGGCGCAACACGGCGCGGTCGAGGTGGTCGACCTCGAAGGTCTCCTCGGCACCGATCGACTTCTCCCGCGACACCGGCACCACGGCGCGTTCGTCCACACCGCGCGCCAACGCGAACAAGTGCTCCGCCAGCGCCACCCCGATCTTGCGGCGCAACGTGGCGAGCGGCATCGCGGCGACGTCGCCGACGGTCTCCAGGCCCAGCTGCGCCAGGCGCGCGGCGGTCTTCTCCCCCACGCCCCACAACGCGCCGACCGGCAACGGGTGCAGGAACTCCAGCGTCGAGCCGGCCGGGATGACCATCATCCCGTCCGGCTTGCACATGCCCGACGAGAGCTTCGCGAGGAACTTCGTCGGCGCCACCCCGACAGAACACGTCACGCCGTGCGCCTCGAACACCCGCGACCTGATCAGCTCACCGATCCCGCCCGGCGTCAGACCGAGCCGGCGCAGCGCCCCGCCGACGTCGAGGAACGCCTCGTCCAACGACAGCGGCTCCACCAACGGCGTGATGTCGCGGAAGATCGCCATAACGCCACGCGACACCTCTTCGTACAGGTGGAACTGCGGCGGCAGGTACACCGCGTGTGGTGCCAGACGACGCGCGTGTGCGGTGGGCATCGCCGAGCGCACACCGAGCTCGCGGGCGATGTAGTTGGCCGAAGACACGACACCGCGTCCACTGACACCACCGACGACAACAGGCTGGGAAGCGAGCTCAGGGCGTTCCCGGATCTCCACCGACGCGTAGAAGGCGTCCATGTCCACGTGCAGCATCCGGCAACCTGTGTCATCAGGCCAGACGCCGTCACGCGCGCGGAAGCGTTCGCGCAGGCCGCGTGGCAGGTTCGCACTGCGACCCATCAAGAACTCCCCTCGAACCCCTGTTCGAACATCCTACAGCCGGCACACACGGGCAGCGTTCTCCGATGCGATGAGTCGCGCGATCCGGTGAGCGTCCTCCTCCAGGAACGCGTCCCTACGCAACCCATCAGCCAAGAAGTCGGACAACGCGCGCCTGAACAGCAACGCACCGAGGTAGTACAACTCCGGCAGTCCGAACGCGTCCGTCGAGAACAGGAACTTCCCGTACGGCACGATCTCCAACGCCTCCGCGAGCACCCGCGGCGCCTGATGCCCCAGCCCGTGCGTCGCCAGCCCGAGATCGCAGAACACGTGCGGGAACACCTGCGCGAGATATCCCGCATGCCGGTGGAACGGGTAGTTGTGCAACAACAACACGGGTACCCCAAGCGATGCCGTCGCGCGCAGAAAGGGCGTCAACAACAACGGGTCACCCAACGACAGATCCGCGTCCGAGTCGCCGTACCCGACGTGGAACTGCAACGGCAGCCCGGCGTCCAACGCCTCCCACGCCAGGAACGCGATCACCACCGGGTCCGCCAGCCGCCCCGTCCACGCCTCCACCGCCCGCAGCACCTCGGCGTCCGACGGCCGCGCCGCCGGAAGTCCGAGTCCGGTCCGATACGCCGCGATCGACTTCGCCGCGACCGCACCGGACCCGGCCAGCGCCACCCGCACCGCGTCCACGAACTCCGCCGGCGACACCTCCTCGCGCACCCGCTCGGCCAGGTGCTCCAGCCGCACGACGTCGTGCGACACCGCCCCCGCCAGCGACGCCATCTCCTCCGCGGACAGCAACCGGTCCGGCTGGAACCCGCCGTCCACCAGGAACGTGTGGATCCCCGACGCCATCAGGAACGTCCGCGAGACCTCGGTGATGTGCAGCGAATTCCTCCGTTCGAGGTACTCCTCCACACGGGCGTGCCGCGGCAGGTCGAGCAACGGCGCACACCACCGCCGCACCGCGAACCCGACCGCCGAGTCGAAGAACGTGCCACCCAACGGCGAGACACCGTCAGCCTCCAACAACAACGACTCGAACTCGTCGCGTGTGCTGTCCACGCGCAACACACCGTGGCAGTGGTGATCTATCAGCCCGAGTTCGGCGACGAACGGCAGAATGCCCATACGCTCAGGATCGTGGACTCTGCGGAACGGGACCAGCGGTTCGACCGCGCGACGGAGCTGTTCGACGGGCTCAACGCACGCAACGTGAGCATCGTGGCACTCACCTGGGTGGACAACAGCGGCATCACCCGCACCAAGTCCGTCCCTCTGCGCAGGCTGGCGCACGCGGCAGCACACGGCGTCGGCGCCTCGCCGGTGTTCGACGTGTTCCTGTTCGACGACTGGATCATCCAGGGCCGGTTCGCCGGCGGCCCGGTCGGCGACCTGCGGCTGCACCCCGACCTCGACCGCCTCACGGTCCTCGCCGGCCAGCCCGGCTGGGCGTGGGCGCCCGTCGACCGCCACTACCAAAGCGGCGTCCCGTACCCGATGGACCAGCGTCTGCAGGCACGGAAAGCACAACAACAACTCGCCGCGCACGGCCTCACCGCGAAGGCCGGTTTCGAGATCGAGTGGTGCGTGGGCAAGGCGGGCACCGACGACTGGGTCCCGGCGACGACCGGTTCCGCCTACGGCCACGCCCGCCAGGTCGAGCTGTCCGACTACTGCGTCGACCTGCTCAACGCCCTCGACCAGCAGGACGTCGAGGTCCTCCAGTTCCACCCCGAGTACGCCGCCGGCCAGTTCGAGATCTCCACCGCGCCGGAAGACCCGGTCGGGGCAGCGGACACCGCCGTGCTCGTCAAGGAGACCGTCCGCGCCGTCACGATCCGCCACGGAATGCGCCCGTCGTTCTCGCCGAAGGTCATCAACGGCGGCGTCGGCAACGGCGGCCACCTCCACCTCAGCATCTGGCGCGACGGCACGAACCTCTTCGACGGCTTCACCGACGAGGCCAAGCAGTTCACCGCGGGCGTCCTCGGCCACATCCGCGCGTTGTGCGCCATCGGCTGTCCCTCTCTCGCGAGCTACCTCAGGCTCGTGCCGCACACGTGGGCCGCGCCGTTCGTCGCGTGGGGCGAGGAGAACCGCGAGACCGCACTCCGGCTCATCCGCGACAACCTCGAGGTCAAGTGCTTCGACCTCACCGCGAACCCGTACCTGGTCGTCGCGGGCGTGATCGCGGCCGGTCTGGACGGCATCGCGACCGCCGCGAGCCTGCCGGAGGGCCTCAACGTCGACCCCGCGCTGCTCGACGGCACGCCCCGGCTGCCGACCTCGCTGAAGGAGGCCGTCGAGGAGTTCGAGGAGGACGTGGTGCTGACCGAGGCGTTCGGCGAGGCGCTGGCCGGGACGATCGCGGACGTGCGGCGGGGCGAGATGGAGCGGTACAAGGACGCGAGCCCGCAGGGGATCGCGAACGTGACGCGCTGGCGGCACTGACAGCACCAACAGCACTGACGGCGCTCACCCGACCACCTCCTGAGCCGCGATCTCCTTGCGCAACCGGCTCAGCGCACGGTGCTGGGCCACCCGCACCGCACCCGGCGTCGACCCCACCGCCTCCGCCGTCTCCTCCGCCGACAACCCCACGACCACGCGCAGCACGAGGATCTCCCGCTGCTTCTCCGGCAGCACCCGCAGCAGCTCACCCATGCGCGCGGAGAGCTCGCCCTGCAGCGCCTGCTGCTCGGGTCCGGCCTCGCGGTCGGTCGCCTCCGGCAGCTCGGGCACGGGCTCGGCACGGTTGCGCGCCGCGGCACGATGAGCGTCCGCGACCTTGTGCGCCGCGATGCCGTAGACGAACGCGAGGAACGGCCGGCCTTGGTCGCGGTATGACGGCAACGCGGTAAGCACGGCCAGGCAGACGTCCTGTGCGACGTCGTCCGCCGTGGCGAATGACCGGCCAACGCGCGCGCGGCAGTACCGCACGATCAACGGCCGTAGCGACGAGAGCAGCTTTTGCATCGCACGGCGATCACCGGCAACGGCATCGGACACGTACGAATCCAAGGTTTCCGGCCTGCTGGCCAGCGAACCGGGCGACGGCGCCTCGACCGGTTCGGCCGACCCGCCCGCCTTCGCCCGTTCGAGCAACGCGTCCAGCCTCGGGCCACGCGACCGGCCGGCCAGCTGCTCGGTCGCGGCGTCACCGACCGAGGTGATCGACACGGCGGCTGCCGGCACCTTGCGGTGCAGTCCTGGTGAGAACTCCATGGCGGTCACCGCCCTCCCTTCGCCGCCCCGCGGGCAGCCTCTTTCGCGCGCCGGAGCTTGCCTTCGACAGCGCGCGTCGAGATCCGCATGAACTCGGCGATCTCCGCGTGCGAGTAGTTCTGGTCCTTCAGGAAGAGCAACGTCCTGCCGTCCTCGCTCAGCTCGGCGAAGAGGGCGTCCACCGCCTCGCGGGCGAGGATCGCGTCCTCCGGCTCGCCGTCGGCGGCGACGTGTTCGAGGCGGGACCACGCGTCCAGCAGGTGCAGTTCGTGCCAGGCGTTGCTGCTGGTCCGCCAGCGGCGGTAGACATTGGGGAAGGCGAGCACACAAGCGTTGACGAAGTACTCCTTCAACGGTCCGTTCTCGACGGACCACAGACCGCCGAGAACGCCTTTGTCGCGGAACAGGACGAACCCGGCCAGCACGGTCTCGCTCGCGAGGTCCTCCGCCTCGTGCGGCAGGACGTCCTGGCGTGCCAGGGAACGCTCGCGCTTCTCGCACCTGGCGAACATCGCACCCGACTTGACCAGGCTTGTAACGATCTCGAGGCCGTAGCCGAGAAGCCGGTCGAGGTAGGCGTGCCATACCGGACCGGCACAGCCGGCCTCGCGGAAGTGCCGGACGAGCAGGTCGTCCATGCGAAGCGGGTCGGCTTCGAGAGAACTGAAGTGGCGGGCCACGTCTGCCACGGTGAGCAGAGGCTCGCTCAGTTCGCGCTCATGCGCTGCTTCTGGGGTTTGCCCCATGCACTGGGTCCCTACGTCGGCGACGGCGTGTTGGTGCCTTTGCCAATGGAGATGTCGTTGCGGAGCACTCATCCCACGCAGTCGGACCAACCAGTTCCAAACGGTTTCAAAAGCAAATCACTCACCGAGCGAGCCGAACTCCTTGCGCAGCCTGGCCAGCGCCCGGTGCTGGGCCACCCGCACCGCGCCCGGCGTCGACCCGACCGCCTCCGCCACCTCCTCCGCCGACATCCCCACCACCACGCGCAGCCGCACGATCTCGCGCTGCTTCTCGGGCAGCACCTCCAGCAGCCGCGCCATGCGGCGCGAGAGGTCGCTGCCGAGCGCGCGTTCCTCCGGGCCCGCCGAGCGGTCGGCCGACTCGGGGAGGTCGGAGGTCGGGTCGGAGCGGTCGCGGGCGGCGGCGCGGTGGGCGTCGGCCACCTTGTGGGAGGCGATGCCGTAGACGAAGGCCAGGAACGGGCGTCCCTGGTCGCGGTAGGAGGGCAATGCGGTGAGCACGGCCAGGCAGACCTCTTGTGCGACGTCGTCCGCCGAGGAGAGGGCACCTACTCGGGAGCGGCAGTAGCGGAGGATCACCGGGCGGATCGCTTCGAGCAGCTTGGCCACGGCCGCGCGGTCGCCGGCCAGGGCGCCGGCGACGTGCTCGTCGGCCGTCTCTGTGCTTCCCATCAGATCAGGACGCTGGCCTCGGCGATCTCCTTGCGCAGCCGGCCCAGGGCGCGGTGCTGCGCCACGCGCACGGCGCCGGGAGTCGAGCCGACGGCCTCAGCGGTCTCCTCGGCCGACAGACCCACCACCACGCGCAGCACGAGGATCTCGCGTTGTTTGTCGGGCAGCCGGCGCAGCAGCTCACCCAGGGCACCGTTCAGCTCGCCCCGCAGGGCGAAGTCCTCGGGCCCGGCGCCGTGCGAGACCTGGTCCGGCACCTCCGCGGTCGGCTCCGCTCGGTTGCGGGCGAGCGCGCGGTGGGCGTCGGCGACCTTGTGGGCGGCGATGCCGTAAACGAACGCCAGGAAGGGCCTGCCCTGCTCGCGGTAGTTCGGGAGAGCCCTCAGCACGGCCAGGCACACGTCCTGCGCGACGTCGTCCGCAGTCGTCGCGGAACGCCCCACACGCGCGCGACAGTACTTCACCACCAACGGGCGCAGGTAGCGAAGCACCTGGTCAACGGCCCTGTGGTCGCCGTGGACCGCGCGGTTGACCAGCTCTGCGGGCAAAGCCGAACTTTCCATGTGAGTGCCCCCTCCTGAACGCCTCGGAGAGGAGACGTGTGGATCGTCACTCCTTATGCGGAAAGTAGGGGAAGTTTCGGAACGTCACTCGAATGGAGCAATCATCAGCGGTTGGTAGAACGCGGAGAGGAACCACTCCGGGGAAGCGAAACCGGCGCGTTCCGCCAAATCGGTGAATTCGTGACGGTTGATCGCCCAATACCGTGCCTTGTCCACCACGACCTGCCACGACTCCGCCTCGTGCAGCCGGAACATCTCCAGCTCGTACTGGTCGCCGTCCCAGTGCCAGAGCTGGAACCACACGACCCGCCCAGGGCCCACGGACGGAGGTGTCGACAACGGTCGCGACAAAAGCAGTTCGTCGTAGTCGCGGATCGAGACAATCAGCCTGCCGCCCGATCTGAGCACCCGGCGCATCTCCCGCAACGCGGCCAGCATGTCGTCCGCGGTGAGCAGATGTGGCATCGCATTGTCCAACGCGACAACGACGTCGAAAGAATCCGAAGCGAACGGCAACGAACGCATGTCTGCCGCGACAACGGGCAGTGAAACCCCTCGCGCCGAAGCCTCCACACCGGCCCGACGAGCCGCCACCGGCGAGAGGTCGGCCCCGACGACGGAGTACCCGCGCATCGCCAGACCGATCGCTTGGGTACCGATGCCACACGCACAGTCCAGAACGCGCGCACCAGCCGGGACGAACTCCGAGAGCTGCGCGGCCTGCCGGGCCATCGACGCGTCCCAGTCCGGGAACATCAGGTCGTAGGACCCGGCCAGCGCGTCGTAGAAGGCCCCGGTCAAATCAGCTCCTCGACCCCCACCGCGGACCGCAGCTTCGCGAGTGCCCGGTGCTGCGCCACCCGCACAGCGCCCGGCGTCGACCCGACCGCCTCGGCCGTCTCCTCCGCCGTCAGCCCCACCACCACGCGCAGCACCAGGATCTCGCGCTGCTTGTCCGGCAACGAGCCCAGCAGCTGCCCCAGGCGCGCCGACAACGAGCCGAGCAGCGCGCTCTGCTCCGGGTCCGCGGTCGTCGACGGGCCGTCCGGCACCTCGGCGACCGGTTCGGAGCGGTTGCGGGCGGAGGCGCGGTGGGCGTCGGCGACCTTGTGGGCGGCGATGCCGTAGACGAACGCCAGGAACGGCCTGCCCTGCTCGCGGTAGGTCGGCAGCGACGTGAGCACGGCCAGGCAGACCTCCTGGGCCACGTCGTCCGCCGAGGCGTACGCGCGTTCGCCCCGCCCGACGCGCGCCCGGCAGTACCGGGTCACGAGCGGCCGGACGGAGGCCAGCAGCCGTTCGACGGCAGGCCGGTCACCCGCGACGGCCTCGTTCACCAGCGAGGCCAGCAGGTCGGAACTCTCCATGGCGCGGGTCCCTACGTAGACGAGCGAAGACTACATCTTTCGCCGCAAAGTCGTTTGGGACCACTCCACGGGACAACATTCGTCCCGAAAGCAAAGGCTCAGTGAGTGCGGCGGGCGAGCACGTGCAGCCGGGCGGCCACGTCGCGCAGCGGAGACCGCGTGGCAGCGGCCAGCTCGAGCTCGGCCAGCGCGTCGGCGGCACCCGGATTCGCATCCAACACGACGCCGGGCACCAGGTCCGACACCACGCCGTGGCCTTGCAGCAACTCGACGGAAAGTCCGGCGCCGAGCACCAGCTTCTCCAGGCCGGCCACGTCGAACCGGCGCCGCAACGGGTCGCGCGTGCCCGCCAGCTGGCCCGCGTCGTCGTCCAGCAACCGCCGCGCGTCGACGATCCGGCCGGCGATCGCGCGGTGCAGGATCGCCGCGAACCGGCTCGCCACCAGCACCGACACCGCCCCGCCCGGCGTCACCGCCGCGGCCAGCGCCACCAACGCGGCGGGTGCGTCGTCCACGACCTCCAGCACCCCGTGTGCGAGCACCAGATCGGCCTCACCAGCGGGAACGCCCAACGAGTCGGTGTCGCCCTGGACCGCGTTGATCGTCACACCCGCCTCGCGCGCACGCGTGTGCAGGGTGGCCAGCGCGTTCGGCGACGGCTCCACGACCGTGACGGCACAGCCCGCGGCGGCCAGTGGCACGGCCCACACGCCGCTGCCGCCGCCGACGTCAAGCACGCGGGGCGGTTCGCCACCCCTGCGCTCGCGCGCGGCGGCCAGTTCGGCGTCGAGCACCCTCTGTACGGCGTCCGGTCGCATGGCACACAGCGTAGGAGACCCTAGAGTAGGTCTGTGCATACGGTGTCCGTGCTCAGCCTCAAGGGAGGCGTCGGCAAGACGACGGTGGTGCTCGGCCTGGCCTCTGCCGCCCTCCGCCGTGGTGTCCGCACTCTGGTGATCGACCTCGATCCGCAGTGCAACGCCACGTCGACGCTGGAGCCCGAGGATCCGAAGGCGAGCATCTACGACGTCCTGAAGGACCCGTCGGAGGAGAACCTGGAACAGGCGATCCGCCCCAGCAGGTGGGGTGACGGCATCGACGTGCTGTCCGGGTCGGAGGACGCCGAGCTGCTCAACCACCCCGACCCCAACGAGTCGCGCCTGCACCGGCTCAAAGCCGCGCTGCGCACGTTGCGCGACATGTACGACGAGTTCCCCTACCAGCTCGTGCTGCTCGACTGCCCGCCCTCGCTGGGCCAGCTGACCCGCTCCGCGCTGGTCGCGGCCGACCGCGCGTTGCTGGTGACCGAGCCGACCATGTTCGCCGTGGCGGGTGTGCAGCGCGCGTTCGAGGCGGTCCAGAACGAACGTGAGAACAACAACACCGATCTGCAGCCGCTGGGCGTCGTGGTGAACCGGGTGCGACCGCGCTCACACGAGCACCAGTTCCGCATCGAGGAGCTGCGCGACATCTTCGGCCCGCTGGTGATGCCGGTGGCGTTGCCGGACCGGCTCGCCGTGCAACAGGCCCAAGGCGCGTGCATGCCGATCCACGAGTGGGGTACTCCGGGCGCGCGTGAGGTGGCGCTGGCGTTCAACCTGCTGCTGGCCCGCATCCAGCGCATCTCCCGCAGCCGCCGGCGTGCGGTGCACCACGACTTCGACGACGACGAGATCCAAGAGGCGGTGGATGCCTGAAGGCGACACCGTCTTCCTGGCCGGTCATCGGATGAACGATGCCCTGGCCGGGAAGACGCTGCTGCGCGGCGAGTTCCGCCACCCGAAGCTCGCCGCGCTGGACCTGGCCGGGCTGGACGTCCTCGCCGTGCGCACGTACGGCAAGCACATGTTCACCCGGTTCTCCGACGGCAACAGCCTGCGCAGCCACTTCCGGATGGACGGCGCGTGGCACCTGTACCGGCCGGGCGAGCGCTGGAAACGTCCTGGGCACCAGGCCCGCGCGGTGTTCGAGGTGGACGACCGGCAGGCCATCGGGTTCGCGTTGCACGACCTGGAGTTCCTCCCGACACATCGGGAAGACGAGCTCATCTCACATCTCGGGCCCGATCTGCTCTCGCCCGACTTCGACGCCGCTGAGGCCGTTCGGCGGTTGACCGCGGATCCCGAACGGCCTGTCGGGATCGCATTGTTGGACCAGCGCGTGATGGCCGGTGTCGGCAATCTCTACCGCGCGGAAGTGTGTTTCCTGCTGGGCGTTCTCCCGACGGCACCGGTGTCGGCGACGGACCCCCGACGTGCGGTTGCGCTGTCGCGGAAGCTGTTGCAGGCCAACCAGTGGCGGCCGGAGCAGTCCACGACGGGCGACCTGCGGGTGCAGCACTACGTTTTCGAACGCACCGGCAGGCCGTGTTTGCGGTGCCGCACAAGAGTCCGTTCGGGCGAGTTCGACGGCAGATTCGTGTACTTCTGCCCTAAATGCCAGTCCGGTTGAACCGAGACGCTCCCCCGGCCGTGTCCTTCGACATGGCGGTAAATCTGGATGCGTTGCGCCCGGGCTTCACCGACGACCCGTACTCGGTGCTGACGAGCCTGCGTGAGGCAGGTCCCGTGCACCGGGTCGAGAACTTCGGCGTGCCCATGTGGCTCGTGACCCGCTACCGCGACGTGCGGGCCGCGTTGGACCACCCGCTGCTGTCCTCGCACGGCACCGCGCTCGCCGGACCCCTGCGCGGCCACCCGCACTTCGCGTCGTGGTGGTTCGGCGACCTGTCCGACCACATGATGAACGCCGATGCCCCCGACCACACCCGCCTGCGCCGGGCCGTGTCGAGCGAGCTGACCCCGCGCCGCATCGCCGCGCTGCGCCCGCGGGCCGAGCAGCTGGCGGCGTCACTGGTGGACTCCTTCGCCGACGCCGGCCGCTGCGACCTGGTCGCGGACTTCGCGGCCCCGCTGCCGATCACCCTGCTGATGGAGCTGCTCGGCGTGCCGGCGGTCGACCAGGAGAACTTCCGGTACTGGGCGGACGTGGTCACCGGGCTCGCCGACGGTGACGCCGGCTCCGCCCGCGAGGAGGCGTCCGGGTACCTGCAGGACCTGGTGGCGCACAAGCGGACCTCCGGCGACGACGACCTGATCGGCGGGCTGGCCCGTGCCACGGGCGAGGCCGCGCTGACCGACCGCGAGCTCGCGTCGCTGGCGTTCCTGCTGCTCGTGGCGGGCTACACGACGGCGGTGGACCTGGTCGGCAACGGCACGCTGGCGTTGCTGCGCCACCCCGAACAGCTGGAGCTGCTGCAGCGCTCGTCGTCGTTGCTGCCCGGCGCGATCGAGGAGTTCCTGCGGTTCGACGGCCCCACCTCGCACCTGCTGCGGTTCGCGAGCCAGGACCTGACGATCGGCGGCGTGCAGATCCCCGCCGGTGACGTCGTGCTGCTGTCGCTGGCCTCCGCCGACCGCGACACCAGCCGGTACCCGCGCGCCGACCAGCTCAACATCGAACGCGCGGACCGGCAGCACCTGGCGTTCGGGCACGGCATGCACTTCTGCCTGGGCGCGCCGATGGCGAGGCTGGAGGGCGAGGTGGCGTTCCGGACGTTGCTCTCGCGCTGCACCACGCTGGCGCTCGACACCGCGCAGCCGCTGGGCTGGCGGGTGTCGCTGGGCAGCCGCGGCCTGCGGTCGTTGCCGGTGCGGTTCCTGGCCAAGCCGGCCGTGCCGCTCGACGAGCAGGCGACGGTGAAGGTGCCCAAGCCGTCCTGAGCTGCGCCTCGACCGGGACGACCGGCGCGCGCCCACCCTGAGCTGCCGTTATAGGGTGACCGCGTGGTCTACAAGCAGGTGGTTCGCAAGGCGTTGTTCTCGATGCACGGCGGCGACGCGGAGCGGGTCCACGAGACCACGCTCAACGCCATGGCGCGGCTCAGCCCGCTGGCCAGGTTCGCGCGGGGCCAGGACAACCCGCGCACCGTGTTCGGCGTCCGCTTCCCCAACCCGGTCGGTCTCGCCGCCGGGCTGGACAAGGACGGGCGCGCGCTGCCGGCGTGGGCCGCGCTGGGGTTCGGGTTCGTCGAGGTCGGCACCGTCACGTGGCACGCGCAGCCGGGCAACCCCAAGCCGCGGCTGTTCCGCCTGCGCGAGGACGAGGCGATCATCAACCGGATGGGCTTCAACAACGCCGGAGCGCGCGCGCTCGCGGCGAAGCTCGACAAGACCACGCTGCGCGCCCCGCTGGGCATCAGCCTGGGCAAGTCCAAGGTCACGCCGGTCGAGCACGCCGTCGAGGACTACCTGAACTCGCTGAGCGCCTTGCAGGACCACGGCGACTACTACGCGATCAACGTCAGCTCGCCGAACACGCCTGGCCTGCGCAGCCTGCAGGACAAGGGCGCGCTCACCGAGCTGGTGCAGGCGCTGACGCGGGCCACCGACAAGCCGATGCTCGTCAAGATCGCGCCCGACCTCACCGAGGACGCCATCGCGGAGGTCGTCCAGGTGTGCGAGGACCACGGCATCAAGGGCCTGATCGCCACCAACACCACGGTGAGCCGTGAGGGCCTGAGCAGCCACCACAGGGACGAGACGGGCGGTCTGAGCGGCCGCCCGCTGACCCGGCGGGCGAACGACGTGGTCCGGTTCATCACGAAGAACAGCGACCTGCCGGTGATCGGGGTCGGCGGCATCGCGACGCCGGACGACGCCCAGCGCATGATCGACGCGGGCGCGAGCCTGGTGCAGCTCTACACCGGGTTCATCTACGAGGGTCCCGGCCTGGTCAGCCGGATCAACAAGGCGCTACGAGGTGTGCCGGGCGGCGCGTAGCCAGCGCATCACCGGGTGCAGGATCACCACGAGCAGCGATCCCCACACCAGGCCGCCCATCTTCAGCTCACCGATCTCGATGGTCAGGTCGCCGACACCGGCGACCAGCGCGGCACCGCCGACCATGGCGTTGACCGGGTTGGTGAGGTCGACGCCGCGGTCCATCCAGATCCGCACGCCGATGAGCACGATCAGGCCGTAGAGCACCAGCGTGCACCCGCCCAGGACTCCGGGCGGGATGGTGCCGAACAGCGCGATGGCCTTCGGGGAGAACGCGAGCAGCACGGAGATCACCCCGGCGATCGCGAACGCCGCCGTCGTGTAGATGCGGGTCACGGCCATCACGCCGATGTTCTCGGAGTACGTCGTCGTGCCCACGCCGCCGCCCAGGCCGGACAACGCCGTGGACAGGCCGTTGGCGATGATCGCGTCACCGGCGCTGCCGTCGAGGTTGCGGCCGGTCAGCGCGGCCACCGCCTTGACGTGCCCGACGACCTCGGCGACCAGGACGATCACCACCGGCAGCATCAGCAGCACGACGGACGGGCGCAGCTCCGGCTGGTGCAGCTGCGGCAGGCCCACCCAGGCCGCGTCGCGCAACGCCGCGAACTTCGCCGGCGGCACCGCGCCGGCCAGCACGCCGCCGACCCACACGGCGACGAACCCGAACAGCACCGAGAACCGGAACAGCACCCCGCGGCCGAGCACCCCGGCCAGCAGGATCACCCCGGTCGTGATCGCCGCGAGCGCCGGCTGCTCCGCGAAGTGCGAGGTGGCCTGGTGCGAGAGGTTGAGGCCGATGATGATCACGACGGCGCCGGTGACGACCGGCGGCATGACCGTCTCCAGCAGCCGCACGCCGAGCGCCTTGACCGCGATGCCGATGACGATCACCAGCAGCCCGGCCGCGACCACGCCGCCGAGCTGGGCGGCGATGCCCTGTTCGCGGGCGGCGACCAGCGGTGCGACGAACGCGAAGGACGAGCCGAGGTAGCTGGGGACGCGGTTCTTGGTGATCAGCAGGAACAGCAGCGTGCCGAGGCCGGAGAAGAGCAGCGTGGTGGCGACGGGGAGACCCGTGGCGGTGGGCACGATCACCGTGGCGCCGAACATGGCGACCAGGTGCTGCACGCCGAACCCGACGGTCAGCGGCCAGCTCACCCGCTCCTGCGGTGCGACGGTCTCACTGTCGGTGATCCGACCGTCCCCGTGCACGGTCCACAACGCCAACGCACTGCCTCCCGGCAACCCACCCGGACTTCCCGCTGCCCGGCCCCGGAATCCTGCCACGCCTGGTAGTGGCCACGGCTAGATAACGGTCTGATAATCACACGATTGCCGTAAATATCTCCAGCATTCCACGCCGATAGACGTATGTGATTACCCAGCGTGACGATTAATACGCTGAATAGCCTGACACGTCGCGCATCGCCGAGGCGAGGCCGGCCATGTGGTCGGTGGCGTCGTCCAGCACCGTGCGCGGATCCGTGTAGGCCGTGCTCGCCGCGAGCGCCTGCCCCGCGGCGGCCACCAACGCACAGTAGCGGTCCACGCCGTCCGCCAGTTGGACCCTGAGCACCCGCACGCCCTCGATCAACGCCGTGCGCTCCAGGTGCGGAGCGGTGTCCCGGGCCCGTTCGACGGCCTGCAGCTGCGCCGACACCGAACGGATGGCCGCGGACGCCTCCTGGGCGGTCTGGCGGGCGTGCTGGATCGACTCGGTCGGCAACGAGGTGAGCGTCGGCGAGTCGAGCTGCTTGAGCAGCTCGGTCATCGTGTCCTCGGCGCTGTGCAGCTTCTCCATCGGCGCCCGCGCGGCGGAGATGTGCGCGGGCAGCGGCGGCCGGGGCGGAGGCGGTGGGCTCAGCGCGAGCCGCTGCCTGGCCACGTTCAGCTCGCGCAGCTTCAAGCCGCTGCGCACGGCGAGGACCGAGGGCACGGCGGCGCCGATCGAGCCGGCCACGGCGGCCCAGGTGCCCAGCACGCCGGTGAAGCCGAAGACGGCCAGCGTGCCGAGCATCGTGATCAGGATCGCCCAGAACGTGAGCACGGCGTTGGTGCGCTTGCGCTTGCGCTCGAGCTTCGCGACCGGGTCGTTCCACTTCTGCAGCCGGTAGCGCGCCTGCTCGGCCAGCGGGTGGCCCTGGAGCGACGCACCCAACTCGCCGGCGACCTTGCGGACGATCTCGTTGTTGGGACGGTTTCTCCAGGGCTCCATGATCACCTGCTGACTCCTCCCCCGGTGGCTCAGTTCTGAGCCGGCGGGACCTGCTGCTGCGTGGTCTTCTGCTCCTGCTGGACGCGCTGCGCGATCTCAGCCTGGATCTGCGCGGCCGCGCTGTTGCCCGCCGTCACCTGCTGCGGCGTGTTCGCCTGACCGCCGTGCATGGACGCGCGGATCTGCTCCAGGCGCGACGAGCCGGCCATCTGCGTGGTCGAGGCCTGCACCTCGAGCATGCGGCCCTGCACCGAGTTCTGGGCGAGCTCGGCGGACCCCAGCGCGGTCGAGTAGCGCTTCTCGATCTTGTCGCGGACCTCTTCGAGGGACGGCACGTTGCCGGGCGCGGCGAGCTCGCTCATCTGGTTCAGCGACGCGGAGACCTGCTCCTGCATCTTCGCCTGCTCCAGCTGGCTCAGCAGCTTCGTGCGCTCGGCCAGCTTCTGCTGCAGCATCATCGAGTTGCGCTCGACGGCCTGCTTGGCCTGTGCGGCGGCCTGCAGCGACTGGTCGTGCAGCGTCTTGAGGTCCTCGATGCCCTGCTCAGCGGTGACGAGCTGGGTGGCGAAGCCCTGCGCGGCGTTCTCGAACTGGGTGGCCTTCTGCTCGTCGCCCTTCGAGCGCGCCTCGTCGGCGAGCACGAGCGCCTGACGGGCGGAGGCCTGCAGCTTCTCGACGTCGCCCAGCTGCCGGTTCAGCTTCATCTCCAGCTGCCGCTGGTTGCCGATCACGGCCGCGGCCTGCTGAGAGAGCGCCTGGTGCTGACGCTGCGCCTCCTCGATGGCCTGCTGGATCTGCACCTTGGGGTCAGCGTGCTCGTCGATCTTGGACGAGAACGATGCCATCAGGTACTTCCAGAACTTCACGAACGGACTGGCCATCTCCTACGCCTGCCTTCTCGGTGCCGGTGTTGGATCCATCGTCTCAATTGTGCGCCGGGGTATCCACCGACACGGGGAGATATCCGGGAACACCCTGACCCACCCCGGGACTTAGGAGAACACGCCTGACGACGTGCAATCCTGCCCGCACCCGCGCCCCTCGACGCGGTGACCCCGCCCGCTGTGGCCAAGCCGTTGTCTCGTGTTCAACAGACCGGGGTCGTTGTCAGTTGAACGCGCGGGTGGCCGCTGTTGTTGCAGCGAGTCACGTGGCGGGGACCACAGACCTTCTCAGCGGTCTCTCAGCTCGCCCGGATGCCAGCGACCCCGTTCACCGGAAGTGGTGAACGGGGTCGAAAACGACAGATGGGTGCCCTATGCGGCGACCACTGCTTTCGGTTTCTCGCCGATCTTGCTCGTGAGGCGGTGGCTGAGCATCGGCTGCAACCGCAGGTCGGACAGGTCGTCCGAGAGCGTGCTCGGCAGCACCCGGCCACCCTCCAGCTTGCCGCGCTCGCCGCGACCACCGGGAACGGTGTCCGGCACCGTGTCCGGCGTCTGCTGGACGGCGCCGATGTCGGAGGCGACGTGGTGCAGCAGTTCGGACAGAGGCAGCTCTAACGCCTCGCAGATGGCCGCGAGGAGCTCGCTGGACGCCTCTTTGCGGCCGCGCTCCACCTCGGACAGGTACCCCAGGCTCACGCGGGCGGTCCGAGAGACCTCGCGCAGCGTGCGGCGTTGGTTGGTGCGGGCATGGCGAAGCCGATCACCGATCGCCTCGCGCAGCAGCACGGTCATCGCGCGCCTCCTTCCGGCCGGCCGTGTCCCTACGTTACCGATCGACACCGACAACGGGCAGTGACTTCCGAACACGTCCGCCAAGGGCGAACGAACGGCCGGTCATCATTTGTTCCCGTCGCCGGTCATCAGCAGGTACCCCGAGAGCAGGACCAGGGCTTTCTCCACGGCTGTGAGACGCACCGCTTTTCGGTCGCCACTCACAGTGACGGTCCGCACCGTGGACACTCCAGGTCCGCTCAAGCCGATGTGGACCGTCCCCGGAGCGACTCCGTCCTGCGGGTCCGGCCCAGCGACCCCGGTGAGCCCGATCCCCCAGTCCGCCCGGCACCGCTCGCGCGCGCCGTCGGCCAGCTGGAGAGCCACCTCGGGGTGCACGGCTCCGTGCTCGTCGAGCAACTGCTGGTCCACGCCGGCGAGCTCGTGCTTGAGCTCGGTGGCGTAGACGATCAACCCACCGCGGACCACGGCACTCGCCCCCGGTGTGTCGACGATCGTCGCGCACAGCAGACCCGCGGTGAGCGACTCGGCCGTGGCGACGGTCTGGTTGTTCGCTTTGAGCAGGTCCACGACGTTCATGCCACCGCTCGACCTGCCCTTGCCTTCATCTTGAACGCCCGGACGACGTAGTCGATTCCCGTGACGACCGTGAGCACGAGCGCCGCGGCCATGATCACCCACGCGACGACGGAGAGCACGTCGTTCTGCGGGAGCAGGAACAACCCGATCGCGAACACCTGGGCGACGGTCTTGGCCTTGCCGCCGCGGCTGGCGGGGATGACGCCGTAGCGGATCACCCAGAACCGCAGCAGCGTGATGCCCACCTCGCGGACGGCGATGGTGATCGTGATCCACCACGGCAGCACGTCGAGGATGCTCAGGCCCACCAGCGCCGACCCGGTGAGCGCCTTGTCCGCGATCGGGTCGGCGATCTTGCCGAAGTCGGTGATGAGCCCGTGCTTGCGGGCGAGCGTGCCGTCGATGTGGTCGGTGAAGCTCGCGACGGCGAAGATGCCGAACGCGACGAGCCGCCAGGTGGTGTCGAACCCACCGGCTTCGAACAGGGCGATCAGGAAGACCGGGACGAGTGCCATCCGCGCCATCGTGAGGACGTTGGCGACGTTGAGCAGCGGGACCTTCCTGGCCTCCGTCATGTCGCCAGCACCTCCACTGGCTCGACGACGAGGTCGACGCCCTCGGAGTCCACGACCCGGCAGCGGACCAGGTCACCGCGCTTGAGGTCCTCCGCATCCAGCACGATGCACTCGCCGTCGACCTCGGGCGCCTGGTGCTCGGCGCGCCCGACGCAGTCGCTCTCCTCGTCCTCTTCCTGCTCGACCAGCACCACGACCTCGGTCCCGACCCGGTCCTCGGCGCGCTGGCTGGTCAGCTCCTCGACGAGGTTGCCGATCCGGGTGACCCGCTCCGCGATGGTGTCCGCGTCGAGCTTGCCGTCGAGGTCCTCGGCCTCGGTGCCGTCCTCGTCGGAGTAGCCGAAGATGCCGACCGCGTCCAGGCGCGCCTCGGTGAGGAACCGCTCGAGCTCCTGCAGGTCCTCCTCGGTCTCGCCGGGGAAGCCCACGATGAAGTTGCTGCGGATGCCCGCCTCGGGCGCGTGCTCGCGGATCTGCCACACGAGCTTGAGGAAGCTGTCGGTGTCACCGAACCGGCGCATGCGGCGCAGCACGTTCTCGCTGGAGTGCTGGAACGACATGTCGAAGTAGTTCGCGACCTTGTCGGTCTTCGCGATGGCGGCGACGAGGCTCGGCTTGGTCTCGGCGGGCTGCAGGTAGCTGACCCGCACCCGTTCGACGCCGGGGATGCTCGCGAGCCTGGGCAGCAGCTGCTCCAGGGCACCCTGCTCACGCGGCAGGTCCTTGCCGTAGCTGGTGCTGTTCTCGCTGACGAGGAACAGCTCCTTGACGCCGTTCTCGGCGAGCCACATCGCCTCGGCCACGACCTCGTCCGGGTGCCGCGACACGAACGCGCCGCGGAAGCTCGGAATCGCGCAGAACGAGCACCTGCGGTCACAACCGGACGCGATCTTGAGCGGCGCGACGGGCGCGTCGTCGAGGCGCTTGCGGGGCGTCTTGGTCGGCCCCCAGCCGTGGCCCGGCACCTGGACGGCGTCCTTGGCCTCCTGGCGCTTGACCGGCGTGATCGGCAGCAACGTCCGCCGGTCCACCGGCACGTGCGACTCGACCGGCTTGCCGTGCAGCACGTCCTGCAACCGCTCGGCCAGGTCGTTGTACTGGTCGAACCCGAGCACCGCCGCCGCCTCGGGCAGGCTGTCCGCGAGCTCCTTGCCGTACCGCTCGGCCATGCACCCGACCGCCACGACCTTGGCGCCGGTGTCACTGGCCGCCAGCAGCGTGTCGACCGAGTCCTTCTTGGCCTGCTCGACGAAGCCGCACGTGTTGACGACGACGACGTCAGCGCCCTCGTCCACCAGCTCCCAGCCGCCCTCGCCGAGCCGTCCGGCGAGCTCTTCGGAGTCGACCTCGTTGCGGGCGCAGCCCAGGGTCAGCAGCGACACGCGTCGCGGAGTGGTGGGAGAAGACACGGCGCTCAGGGTAACCGCCCCAGGTCCCGGATCATCAATCAGCGGACTTGACCCCCGCGAGCCCGTATGTTCCCGGGCCGTGGAGCTGTTCTTCCCCGTCCGGCCGGACCTGGCGGACTTCCGCGGCTCGCCGGAGCCGGCACCGGGAGCGCGCGTCGTGTTCTCCGAGGAGCTGTGGCTCTCGGCCCGCCGCCGTGGCGGGCACCCCGAACCGGCGTCCGACGTGCGCTGGCGAGCCGGGTTCCACGTGTACCGGCACGCCCGTGACGTGCTGACGTGGCCGTGCCGGTTGTGGCGGGTCCGGGACGTCGCGGACGAGCGCCGGCAGGAGGACGAGCGCTGGTTCTCCACCTGCCGCGAGCTGACCGTGGTGGACGAGGTGCCGTCGTGGTGGGTGCTCGGCCCGCACGGGGAGCGGGTCGCCGAGTTCGTGGAGCAGGTGCGGGCGCTGACACCCCGGCAGGTCGCGGTCGTCGCCGTGGCGGAAGGCGAGCCGGTGCGGCGGGGTGCGCCCGCGGACCTGGGGAACTGCGCGGTCCACGTGAACGCCGCGTTCCACGAGGCCGCCGACCGCGCCGGTGACCACCTGCGCACGTGGGACGCCGACCTGGGGAGCCTCGTGCTGTCCGACCCGGCGTGGCTGCGGGCGCGGCAGGCCGTGCACGCGGCGCTGCGGGCGGTCGCCGCCCCCGAGCAGTGCTCCGCCGCGGAACGCGAGGTGCTTGCCCGCCGTTGGGACGCGAGGGGCGCGGCTCATACTTGACGGTTGTGACCAGTGGGGTAGTCGTGCGGCGCGCCCGCACCAGCGACGTGCGCGCCATGAAGGCGTTGATCGACGGGTATGCCGGCAAGGTCCTGCTCACCAAACCCCTGGTGACGCTGTACGAGGCCGTCCAGGAGTTCTGGGTCGCCGAGGAGGACGGCGAGCTCCTCGGGTGTGGCGCCCTGCACGTGATGTGGGAGGACCTGGCCGAGATCCGCTCGGTCGCCGTCTCCCCCATGGCGCTCGGCCGCGGCGTCGGGCACCGGATCGTGGCCCAGCTGATCGCCACCGCGAAGGAGCTGCAGCTCACCCGGATCTTCGTGCTCACCTTCGAGACGCGGTTCTTCGGCAAGCACGGCTTCGTGGAGATCGAGGGCACCCCGGTGAGCCCCGAGGTCTACGAGGAGATCATGCGGTCGGTGGACGAGGGCGTCGCCGAGTTCCTCGACCTGAGCTACGTGAAGCCGAACACGCTCGGCAACAGCCGGATGCTCTTGGAGTTGTAACTGTTCGAGTTATCACTCGAACAGTGTTGACTCGACGAACGCGCTGGCGCGAGGATCGGACCCGTGCCCGAATCGCTCACCATCGACGAACTCGCCGCCCGTGTCGCGCTGCCCAGCAGCACCATTCGGATGTACCAGACGAAGGGTGTGCTGCACGCGCCGAGACGGCAGGGGCGCGTGGCGTACTACGACGCCTCGCACGTCGAACGGCTGACGTTGGTGCAGCGGTTGCAGCAGCGGGGGTTCTCGCTGCCCGCGATCGCTGAGCTCATCACCGCGCGCGAGAAGGGCGAAAGCGTCGCGACGGTCCTCGGCATGGGTGAAACCGAAGGACCGGACGACTGGGTGCGGATCAAGGTGCGCGACATCAAGCACCTCGTGCCCATGGGTGAGGTCCAGCCGCGTCTCCTCCTCCGGGCAATGCGGCTGGGTCTCGTCCGCTGGAAGTACGGCTGGCCGCACGCGCGTAGGTGGGCCCTCGAAGCCGGTGGCAGGCTCGCCGGGCTGAGGGTGCCCAGCGACGACGTGATGGACAGCTTCACGCGGTTGCGCACGGCCACGGACGCGATCGCGGCGGACTTCGTGCGGTTGTTCGAGCAGCGGTTCTGGCCGGAGCTGGCCCGCAAGGCCGGTGACGACAACCAGCTGGAGAACGTCCGCTCGCTGCTGGTCGAGCTGACGTTCACGGCCGAGACCGCGGTCGTCGGCACGCTGCGGGAGTCGATCAGGGACGCGGCGGAGGAGTTCGCGTCCCGGCACGGGCTGCTGCCCAGCGACGACTTCCAGCCCGCGTGGGCCGAGCAGCCGTTGCCGCCGATCGCCGAGAACATCGTCGACCCGGCCGGCGACCTGCCGAGCGAGCAGGAGATCGAGAACTTCCTGCGCAGGGGGGACGACGATGAACCTGGTCGCTGACCCGGCGTGGCGGCACAGCTGCATCCCGCGCCACCCAATCTGTCCGATGTGGACATAAAGGCGGGACGGCAGCGCCGCAGCTGTTGCCGAGGCCGTCCGACCGCCTGCGACACCTCGCCTGCGGGCACATGATCACCTGACGTTCATCAGATCGTGTCTACCGAGGACACTCGACCACCCGCTACAACTGGGCGAGACCCTGATCACAATCAGAGGAGCTCGCCATGTCGAACACCCTGCGCTCGGCATTCGTGGGTGCCGCCGCATCCGTCGCCCTGGTCTTCACCGGCGCCCCGGCCCAGGCCGTGGACATCGTCGCGGTGACCGACGACTACGTCTTCACGAAGACAGTCGGCCAGTTCACAACACTGCGCGCGGAACAGCCCTACGCGGCCCAGCTCGACTGGTCCTCCGACGGCTGCTCCTACTCGCCGGACAACCCCTTCGGCTTCAGGTTCCTGCCCGCCTGCCACCGTCACGACTTCGGCTACCGCAACTTCAAGCGGCAGTCGCGCTTCAGCGATGCGAACCGGCTGCGCATCGACGACCGCTTCAAGTCCGACATGTACGGCATCTGCGCCGGCAACTGGGCCTGCAACCGCACCGCCGACGTGTACTACGCCGCCGTCCGCCAGTTCGGTGGCAGCGGCTCGTCGACGGCCGCGACGCTGCAGCAGGCGGGCCTGAAGTAGGTCGCTCAGAACTGTCAGACCCCCTGAGTACGTTCGACGCAGGTGCCCAGACCGGGCGCCCTGCGTCGATCCGTTTCCGGGGGGAACCATGTCGTGCCAGACCACCGAGCCGCGCCCCGCACGCCGCTCGACCAGCCCGCCGATCCCGCTACTCGTCCTCGACCGGCCCGCCGCCGCGCATCAGGTAGATCACCGACTCCAGCTCGTCCGGCTTGATCAGCACCTCACGCGCCTTCGACCCCTCGGACGGCCCGACCACCCCGCGAGTCTCCAGGAGGTCCATGAGCCGGCCCGCCTTGGCGAACCCGACGCGCAGCTTGCGCTGCAGCATCGACGTCGAGCCGAACTGCGACGTCACGATCAGCTCCGTGGCCTGGACGAGCAGCTCCAGGTCGTCGCCGATGTCGGCGTCGATCTCCTTCTTCTCGCCCGCCTTGGCCGCCGTGACGCCGTCGGTGTACTCGGGCTGCGCCTGGTTCTTCGTGAAGTCGACGATCTGGGAGATCTCTTCGTCGCCCACGAACGCGCCCTGGATGCGCACCGGCTTGCCCGCGCCCATCGGCAGGTAGAGCCCGTCGCCCATGCCGATCAGCTTCTCGGCGCCGGGCTGGTCCAGGATGACCCGCGAGTCCGTCAGCGACGACGTGGCGAACGCCAGCCGCGACGGCACGTTCGTCTTGATCAGGCCGGTCACGACGTCGACCGACGGGCGCTGCGTCGCCAGCACCAGGTGGATGCCCGCCGCACGCGCCTTCTGCGTGATGCGCACGATGGCGTCTTCCACGTCGCGCGGCGCCGTCATCATCAGGTCGGCGAGCTCGTCGACGATCGCCATGATGTACGGGTACGGGCGGTACACCCGTTCCGATCCGGGCGGCGCGGCGATCTCGCCGGACTTCACCTTGCGGTTGAAGTCGTCGATGTGGCGCACCCGGTTGACCTGCATGTCCTGGTAGCGCTGCTCCATCTCCTCGACCAGCCACGCGAGCGCCGCCGCCGCCTTCTTCGGCTGCGTGATGATCGGGGTGATCAGGTGCGGGATGCCCTCGTACGGCGTCAGCTCGACCATCTTCGGGTCGATCAGGATCATCCTGACCTCGTCGGGCGTCGCGCGTGCCAGCAGCGAGACCAGCATCGAGTTGACGAACGACGACTTGCCGGAACCCGTGGAGCCCGCGACGAGCAGGTGCGGCATCTTCGTCAGGTTCGCGGTGACCATGTGGCCCTCGATGTCCTTGCCGAGGCCGATCACCATCGGGTGCGTGTCCTTCACCGTCGACGACGCGCGCAGCACGTCACCGAGGCGCACCATCTCGCGGTCGCTGTTCGGCACCTCGATGCCGACCGCGGACTTGCCGGGGATCGGTGCGAGCAGCCGGACGTTGTCGGTGGCGACCGCGTAGGCGATGTTCTTGGTCAGCGCGGTGATCTTCTCGACCTTCACACCGGGGCCGAGCTCGACCTCGTAGCGCGTGACCGTCGGGCCGCGGGTGAAGCCGGTGACCTGGGCGTCGATCGAGAACTGGTCCAGCACCCCGGTGATGGCCTCGATCATCTGGTCGTTGGCCTTGCTGCGGGCCTTGGGCGCGTCGCCATCCTTGAGGATGTTCGGCGGCGGCAGCTGGTAGTCGCCCTCGACGGCGCGCACCGCCATCTCGGGAGCGGCGGCAGCGGCCTTCTTCTCCCTCGGCGCGGGCTTCGGCGCCGGTTCCGGTTCCGGTTCCTCCAGCGGCAGCTCGGCCTGCGGCTCCTCCTCCACGGGCGCGGCGGCCTGGCGTCGCCGCGAGGGCCGCCGCAGCTTGACCGGCTTCGGCTCCTCCTCGAGCTCTTCCTCGCCGTCGGCGAACACGTCGGTCTTCTGCCGGGGGTGCAGCAGCGACCTGATGCGTTCCGGCGCCTGGCGGATCGGCGTGTGCGTGACGACCAGCAGGCCGTAGGCGAAGATCAGGAACAGCAGCGGCCCCGCGACCCACGACGTCAGGCCCTGCGCCAGGAACCCGCCGGCCAGGTATCCGAGGGCACCACCGGCGTCACGGCGTTCGACCGGCTCCATCGGCAGGCCGCCGATGAGGTGGAACATGCCGAGCACGCCGATCATCATCAGCAACGAGCCGATGATGTGCCGCGGCCGTGCGTCGGGCTGGGGGTCCGTGCGCATCAACGTCACGCCGATGGTCAGCAGCACGACCGGCACGATCACCGCCGGGAACCCGACGGAGCTGCGCACCGCGACGTCCACCCACTTGCCGACGGGCCCGCCGGCCTGCCACCACACACCGGCACCCGTCACGAACGCGAGCGCGATCAGCAGCAGCCCGAGACCATCACGACGATGTTCGGGATCGAGGTCCTTGGTGCGGCTCACCGTGCGCACGACACTGCCGACGCCACGCCCGACCCCGCCCCACACGGCACTGACAGCGCCACCGCTCTTGCGTGGAGCGGGCTTTCTGGACGCGGTGGATCGCGCCCGCGGCTTCGCTGGTGCTTTGCCGCGTGACGTGGTCTTTCTCGAAGTCCCTGTACGCCCGGCCATGTGTATAAGGTAGTCCCTTGCGTCTCACCAGCCTCGTTCGCAACTGGGACGCGTGCGAAACCCCATGGTTCACCTGATCGGGCACGAAGACGTCCCGACACGCCGTACGCTGCCCGGCGTGTCCACACCGCTTTTCTGGCGCGTGCTCATGGCGATCGACCAGGGCCTCATCGCGCTGACCGGGAAGCTCGAGGTCTCCGGCGACATTCCACCCGAGCTGCTCGGCAAGCCGTTGCTGCTCGCGTCCAACCACATCGGCAACCTCGACCCGATGGTGCTGATCGCCGCGTGCCGCAAGGTCGGCGTCAACCCGCGCTTCATGCTCGCCGGCGGCCTGCTCGACGCCCCGGTCATGGGCCCGGCCCTGAAGGCGTGCGGCCACCTGCGCGTCGACCGCGCCTCGGCGAACGCCGGTGAGGCCATGCACCGCGCGGTGGAGGCGTTGCAGAAGGGCGGCGACCCGATCGCCGTCTACCCCGAGGGCAAGATCACCCTGGACCCCGGCATGTGGCCGGAGCGCGGCAAGACCGGCGTGGCGCGCATGGCGTTGGGCGGCGACATCCCGGTGATCCCCATCAGCCAGTGGGGCGCGCACGAGGCCGTGTACTGGGGCAACCTCCGCGTGGGCGGCTGGAGGGACCTCCTCCCGTACCTGACGTCGTGGTTCTCCGCCGTCCGCAAGCGCCCGACCTTCAAGGTCCACTTCGGCAAGCCCGTCGAGCTCGGCGACCTGTCCGCCGACACGATGGGCGACGCCCGCCGCGCCCACGAACGCATCATGCGCGCGATCACCGAGGGCTTGGTGCCGCTGCGCCTCGACGAGCCGGACGTCCCCCGCTTCCACGACCCGACCCGCCCGACCACAGGCGTCTCCCCTTGGCGGCCCGCCTGATCGCGTAGGCGACCACGGTCACCAGCATCAGGAACGGCGCCGGACTGCTCGTGCAGATCCCGATCACAAGATCGGCCGCCGGCACGACCAACGCCAGCACGAACGCCTTGGTGCTCGCCGTGGGCAGCTTGATCTTCGGATCCGCCCACGGCGTGCGCCCCCAGGGCTTCGCGACGCTGAGCCACGTCTGTAACGCGAACGCACTGATCATGCACGCCGTCCCCACGGGCAACCACGGCGTGACGTGCCCGTGCGCCGCCGCCTCCAGGTTGTCGCTGAGGATGAAGATCCCCACGTAGAGCTGCCCGGTCGTGATCATGAACTTCGCCGCCACCCACCAGTGCCGGAAGTACCCCCACGGCGTCGTGGCGCTGAGCATCATGCCGGTGAACGCACTGGCCGCCCCCATGAAGGCCAGCACCTGGTGGTCCAGCACCCGCGCCATCCTGAAGGCGCTGTCATCCCCGGTGTTCAGCCCGTACAGGATCAACGCCAGCAACGCCACGGCCTGGCTGAGCCAGCCGACCGACGTCACGACGTGCAGCCACACCACCAACGTCCTCGCGCGCTTCGCCATGACAGGTAGCTTGCCTACATGTTGCCGCGCTACGCATCAGGGATCTCCCCGACCCGCCCCCGCGCCTGGGCGCTCACTCGATCGAGTGACTCTTGTCCTGAACCGTCCCGCCCCGCGTCTGGTTGGGCGTGACAGCACCTCTTCCGCCCCGCTCGCCCACCACCGGGTCGCCTCGAACCGTCCTGATCCCGACTCCCACCCGCCTGCGAATGAGGAAACGCGCGGACCAGCCACCTCTTCACCCCACGACCGCCGGTGCCGACACCCCCGGCACCGCAACCCAGCCCTAGGCCAACTCGTGCAACCGAGCCCGAACCTCCGCCGTCAACGGATGGTCGTAGTCCTCATAGATCGTCAACGCTTCCAACAGGTGCGTGCGCGCGACCTCGGGCTGCCCGAAGCTCGCCTCCCCCAACCCGTGCAACGCCTCCGCGAGACTCTTGCGATCCCCCAACACCCGCAGGAAAGCCAGCGCGTCCCGGAACGAGTCACGCGACTCCAGCCGCGAACCGAGCTTCAGCTGCGCCCAGCCGATGCTCACCAACGCCATCGCCTTGGCGTGCACGGCTCCGTGCGAGTCCATCAGCTCGAACGCGATCCGGGCCGAGGCGAGCGACGACTCGAACTGGCCCGCCGACCGGAGGATGTCGCTCAGGAACAGCCGGGTGCCTCCCTCCCCGAACCACGAACCCACCGCGGCGTGCTGGTCGAGTGCCTCGCTGAACCGGTCGACGGCCAGGTCGAACTGGCGCAGGCCGCCGTACGCCATGCCGAGACCGGTGAGGCTCCACGCGGCACCCACGTGGTCGTCGATGGCGCGGCGGATCGCGAGGGCGCGGTCGAAGAGCTCGAGGGCGTCGGCGAAGCGCTGGCCGCGGTAGGCGGCGAGGCCCTGGCCGTGGACCGCCCACGCGCGGGCGGCCTGGTTGCCGTCGATGGCGGCGGCGCGTTCGGCCACGCGGTAGGCGCGGGTCCACTCGTCGAGTGCGCTGGAGACGATGAAGTAGTTCCAGAGTGCGACGGGGATCTGCCAGGCGGTGGAGGAGTGCGCGTCCTCGGCGAGCCGGGTGATGGCGAGGAGGTTCGCGGACTCCGTGCGGCACCAGCCGAAGGCGTCGTCGTGCGAGGTGAAGTCCTGTGTGGACAGAGGGGGGAGCAGGAACGCCGGGTGGTCGGGTGGGGCGATGACGAGGCCGGCGGCGTTCGCGGTGTCGCAGTACCACTGCAGCAGGCGGGTCACGGCGTCGGAGCGGCCGTCGGCTGACTCCTCGGTGGCGCTGAGCTCGGTGGCGTACAGGCGGAGCAGGTCGTGCAGGCGGAAGCGGCCGCGGGCGATCTCCTCCAGCATGTGGCCGCCTGCCAGCACGTCCAGCAGCGCGCGTGCGCGGGAGGCGGGCAGGCCGGCCAGTGCCGCGGCGGCGCCCAGGCTGATCTCGGCGCCGGGGTGCAGGCCGATGAGGCGGAACATCCGGGCGGCGTCGGGTTTCAGGGACAGGTAGGACCACGAGAACGCGGCGCGGACGGCGGTGTCCTCGTCGTCGCCGGTCGCGAGGACGTTCAGGCGGTCGCGTTCGTCGGCGAGGTCGCCGGCCAGGTCGGCGAGGGTGAGGTGGGGGCGCATGACCACGCGTTCGGCGGCGATGCGCACGGCGAGTGGCAGGTGGCCGCAGAGCTCGACGAGGCGGGCGGCCGCGGCGGGTTCGGCGGCGACGCGGTCGGAGCCGACGGCGGAGGTCAGCAGGGACAGGGCCTCGTCGCGGGTCAGGGTGGAGAGGGTCACCGAGTGGGCGCCGTCGCGGGCCACGAGGCCGCCGAGGTGGTTGCGCGAGGTCACGAGCACCATCGACGAGGAACGGCCGGGCAGCAGCGGGCGGACCTGTTCGGCCAGGCGCGCGTTGTCGAGCAGCACCAGGACTCGCTTGCCCGCCAGCACGCTGCGGTACAGCGCGGACTTCGCGGGCAGGTCTTCGGGGATGCGTTCGGCCGGCACGCCGAGGCTTTGCAGCAGCTGGTGCAGCGCGGCGGCGGGTTGCAGGGGCGGCGCGGAGGCGTCGAAACCGCGCAGGTCTACGTGCAGCTGGCCGTCGGGGAAGCGCGCGGCGACCTGGTGGGCGAACCGGACGGCCAGCGCGGTCTTGCCGACGCCGCCGGTGCCGGTGATCGCGACGAGCGCCGGGGAGTGGTCGTGCGGCACGACCTCGGCGAGCTTCGCGAGCTCCTTGGCGCGGCCGGTGAAGTCGCGGATCTCGTGCGGCAGCTGGACCGGCACCAGCACGGGCGCGGCGGGCTCCGGGTGCGGCTCGTGCCGGCCGACGAGCAGTTCTTCGTGCAGCTGGCGCAGTTCAGGGCCGGGCTCGATGCCGAGCTCCTCGATCAGCAGCCGGCGCAGGTCCGTGTAGACCGCGAGCGCCTCGGCTTGCCTGCCGCTGCGGTACAACGCGGACATCAGCAGGCCGTGCAGCCTTTCGCGCAGCGGATGCGCGCTGACCAACGTCGTCAGCTCCGCCGCCACCTCCGCCTCACGTCCGACGGACAGCATCAGTGCCGCACGCTGTTCCACGGCCGTGAGCCGCAGTTCGGCCAGGCGCGCGCGCTCCACCGCGGCGAACGGACCTGGCACGCCCTCGAGTGCGATGCCGTGCCAGAGCCCCAAAGCGGCGTCGAACGCACTGATGGCGGCCGCGGGCTCTCGGCGTAATCGACCGGCCTCGTCCAGATGGGTGCGGAACATCGCCACGTCGCTCGCCTCGGGCGGCAGCCGCAGCAGGTAGCCGGCGTCGGTGGAGAGCAGCACCGAGCTCGGCGCGCGCGAGGCCCGGTCCGGCTCGAACAGGCGTCGCAGCCCGGCCACGTAGGTGTGGATGCCGTTGTCCGCACTGGCCGGCGGCTCGTCGCCCCAGACCGCGTCGATCAGCTCGCTGCGGGACACGACGTGGTTGGCGCGCAACGCGAGCACCGCCAGCACCGCACGCTGCCTCGGTGGTCCGAGGGTGAGCTCCTGGCCGTCCACCGTTGCCGCGAGCGCGCCCAGCAGGCTGACGCGCAACTCGTTCTGCACCCTGTGTCTCACTTCATCGCTGTCCGCAGTCACCTAGCAACCTACCGTCAGATTTCGTCCAGAGGCCATCCAGAGTCCGTGCAGAGGGCTTCTCCACACTTCACATCAGGTGGATTGGGCCGAAATGAGGGGGCGGCAATGAACGCGGCTGAGGTTTTCGACACGCTGGGCCTGGAGTACCAACGGGCCTGGTCGCACCAACCGGCACTGCACGGCACCCTCGCCTGGTTCGCCGCGACCCAGCCCGCCGGGTCGCGCGTGCTCGACATCGGCTGCGGCACCGGTGTGCCGGTCGCCCGCACGCTCGCCAAGGCCGGCATGAGGGTCACGGGCATCGACGTCTCCCCCGTCATGGTCGACCTCGCCACCGAGCAGGTCCCCGACGCCACGTTCCACAAGATCGACATCCGGGACTTCGAGTCCCCCGCCGGTTCCTGGGACGTGATCTGCGCCGTCTTCTCGTTGCTGCAGATGTCGCAGGCCGAGATCATCGACACCCTCGGCCGCGTTTCGACGTGGCTGCGGCCCGGCGGTCACTTCTTCCTGGCCACCGTGTCGATCGACGTCGAGAAGGTGACGCTGCCCTGGATGGGCCAGGAGATCGAGGTGTCCTCGTTCTCCGAGGAGAAGTTCGAGGAGCACCTCGGCAACGTCGGCCTGCGCGTCGTGCGCCGGAGCCGGCCGGTGTTCACCCCGTCCTACCCCGGCGCCATGCCCGAGGAGTCGCTGCACCTGGTGTGCCAGCGCCCCTGACGCTCAGTGGTGCTCGGCGAGCGCGCGGCCGATGTAGTGCGCTGACAGCGTCGCGAAGATGTAGGCCTGCAGCACCTGGATCAACGCCTCCAGGAAGAAGATCGCGATGGCGATCCCGAACCCGAGCACCGACACCGGCTTGAGCCAGATGTTGCTCTGCAGCAACAGGAACTCGCCGCCGAGCGTGAACACGAGCAGCAGCAGGTGGCCCGCGAACATCGCCGCGAACACCCGGATCGCGAGGTTCACCGGGTCGAAGAAGAACTTGAGGATGACCTCGGTCGGGATCAGCAGGCCCCACAGCACCGGCTTCGGCACGCCCGGGATGACGAACTGGTTGCGCAGGTAGCCGCGCAGCCCGAACTTCCTGATGCCCACGAAGTGGTAGAGCGGGAAGACGATGAGCAACGCCACCGCCACCGGGAACCCGAAGTGGGTCATGGTCGGGAACTGGACCAGCGGCACCAGCCCGTAGAGGTTGTTCACCAGCACGAAGCAGAAGATGCTGACGATCAGCGGCACGTACGGCGCGAACTCCTTCGCGCCGATCTGCTCCCGGGCGATGTTGTTGCGCCCGAAGTCGTAGACGGACTCGGCGGCGAACTGCCAGCGCGACGGCACGAGCTTGAGGTTCTTCGTGGTGGCCAGGAAGAACACCATGATGATCATGACCGAGAGCACCAGCAGGACCATCGGCTTGGTGATCTCGAGGGTGTACGGCAGTCCGAACGGGTCCCGCCAGGTGAAGATCGGCGGCAGGTAGATGTCGGCTTTGCCGGGTGGGTTGAACACAGGACTGTCGGCCATGGGCGTCCCCCTCGTCCAAGGTCTTGGGATCAGACCTTAGCGGACGAGAGGGACGCAGATCACAGTGGGGTCACGAACGACCCGGTCAGCGGATCAGACGGGGATGACCGTCGGCACGATCATCGGCCGGCGCCGGTAGGTCTCCGCGACCCAGCGGCCGACGACGCGGCGCACGGCCTGGGCGACCCGGTGCGTGTCGGTGATGCCCTCGGCCTCGGTGCGCGCCAGCTCCATCTCCACCAGCGGCACGACCTGGTCGAGTGCCTTGGGGTCGTCGGAGAAGCCGCGTCCGGAGATCGTCGGCGCCGTCACCGGGCGGCCGGTCGCGGTGTCGATGGCGACCGAGATCGAGATGAACCCGCCCTCGCCCAGCACCAGGCGGTCGGACAGCGTCGACTCGCCGACGTCGCCCACGGACAGGCCGTCGACGTACACGTGACCCACGACGACACGGCCGGACACAGCGGCCTTGCCGTCGATGAGGTCCACGACGACACCGTCCTCGGCGATCACGACGTGGTCCTCGGCGACACCGGTCGCCACGGCCAGCGCCGCGTTCGCGCGCAGGTGCCGCCACTCGCCGTGCACCGGCATCACGTTCGACGGACGCACGGCGTTGTAGAGGAACAGCAGCTCACCGGCCGGCGAGTGGCCGGAGACGTGGACCTTGGCGTTGCCCTGGTGCACGACGGTCGCGCCGAGCTTCGCCAGGCCATTGACGACGTTGAAGACCGCGTTCTCGTTGCCGGGGATCAGCGACGACGCGAGGATCACCGTGTCGCCCTCGCGGATCGAGATCTGCCGGTGCTCGCCTCGGGCCATGCGCGACAACGCCGACAGCGGCTCGCCCTGCGACCCCGTCGACACGAACAGGACCTCGTTCTCGTCCATCCGCATCGCGACGTCGAGGTCGACGAACAACCCGTCCGGCACCTTCAGGAAGCCCAGCTCGGACGCGATGCCCATGTTGCGGACCATCGAGCGGCCCACGAACGCGACCTTGCGCTTGTACTGCACGGCCACGTCGAGGACCTGCTGGACGCGGTGCACGTGCGAGGCGAAGCAGGCGACGATGACCCGCTGGTCGGCCTTGCGGATCACGTTCTCCAGCACCGGGCCGATCTCTCGCTCGGGCACCACGAAGCCGGGCACCTCGGCGTTGGTCGAGTCGACGAGGAACAGGTCCACGCCCTCGTCGCCGAGCCGGGAGAAACCGGCCAGGTCGGTGAGGCGGCCGTCGAGCGGCAGCTGGTCGAGCTTGATGTCGCCGGTGTGCAGCACCAGGCCCGCGGCGGTGCGGATGGCGACGGCCAGCGCGTCCGGGATCGAGTGGTTGACGGCGAAGAACTCCAGCTCGAACGGCCCGTACGAGCGGCGTTCGCCTTCCTTCACCTCGACCAGCCGGGGGTTCTGGCGGTGCTCCTTGCACTTGGCGGCGAGCAGCGCCAGCGTGAAGCGGGATCCGACCACGGGCACGTCGGGGCGCAGCTTCAGCAGGAACGGCACGGCACCGATGTGGTCCTCGTGGCCGTGCGTCAGGACGATCGCATCGATGTCGTCGAGACGATCTTCGATGGCGCGGAAGTCGGGCAGGATCAGGTCCACGCCCGGCTGGTCGTCCTCGGGGAACAGAACGCCGCAGTCGACCACGAGCAGCCGGCCGGCGTGCTCGAAGACGGTCATGTTGCGGCCGATCTCGCCAATTCCGCCGAGAGCGACGACGCGGAGGCCGCCTTCCGGCAGTGCGGGCGGCAGTTCGGTCGATTGGGTCACGCGTTGACTCCCAGTTCGGCCGCGATGGCCTCGATGTCTTCTGCGGCGGCCGGCACGAGCGGCAGACGCGGGTCGCCCACGTCCAGTCCGCGCAGGCGCAGCGCAGCCTTCGTATAAGTGACGCCGGGAACCCGGCGGAACGGTCGCAGCAGCGGCAGCAGCGACTCGTGGATCTCCCTCGCCCTGGCCACGTCGCCGCCCTCGTAGGCGTCGGCCATGTCCCGCAGCCGGTCCGCGGCGAGGTGGCCGATGACGCTCACGAACCCGACCGCGCCCACGGCGAGCCACGGCAGGTTTAGCGGGTCGTCGCCCGAGTAGTAGGCGAGGTCGGTGTTCGCGAGCACCCGGCTGCCCGCGTGCAGGTCGCCCTTGGCGTCCTTCACGGCGAGGATCCGCGGGTGCTCGGCGAGCCGCAGGATCGTGTCGACCTCGATCGGCACCACCGCGCGGGGCGGGATGTCGTAGAGCATGACCGGCAGGTCCGAGGCGTCGGCCACGGCCGTGAAGTGCGCCAGCAGCCCCTCCTGCGGTGGCCGCGAGTAGTACGGCGTCACCACCAGCGCCCCGTGCGCGCCCGCCTTCTCGGCCTGCTGCACGAGGTGGATGCTGTGCGCCGTGTCGTAGGTGCCCGCACCCGCCACCACGCTCGCCCGGTCGCCCACGGCCTCGACGACCGCCGTGATGAGCGCGGCCTTCTCCCGGTCGGTCGTGGTGGGGCTCTCCCCCGTCGTCCCGTTCACGACCAGCCCGTCGTTGCCCAGGTCCACCAGGTGTTTCGCCAGCTCCTGGGCCTTGGCGAGGTCGACCTCGCCACGCGCGTCGAAGGGCGTGACCATGGCGGTGAGAACGCGGCCGAACGGGCGGTTCGGCGCAGCGTACGGGCTTCCGGACATGCGCGGAACGTTACCCGAGGTCACACACTTCGGTTCAACGACCGCACCCGTGCCACGGCATCGGGATCGCCGCTGTATTCCACCCGGACCTGGTCCCGCCCGAACGCGAGCATGACCAGCTCGGTCACCTCACCCGTGATCACCACGCCGTTCGCGCCCTGCTTCGCCACCACGTGGTCACCGTCGGGGCGCACCAACGTCACCCCGACGGGCGATGAGCGGTAGGTCATGCGCGCGGTGATCGGCAGCAGCTTCCACAGCGTGCGTTCGCGAGAGGCGTCGTACGGCCGTGGCTCCCAGTCGGGTTGTGCGCGGCGCACGTCCTCGTGGTGCACGAAGTACTCGCCCGCGTTGATCAGCTCGTCGACCGGCTGGATCCAGAACGGCGGCGTGCGCACGAGGTCGAGCAGCTCGCTCCACGCCTTGTGCGCGTAGTCGTCCTGGACCTTCTCGGTCCACTTGGCGAACGCCGGCACCAAGATGCCCGGTGCGGTGTCCGGGCGGCGTTCGCGGATGGCGAGGTGGGCGGCGAGGTCCCTGGTCAGCCAGGGGCTGCACAGGGTCGGCGCCTCCGGGCCGAGCTCGGTCATGAGCTCGACGAGCGCCTTGCGTTCGGAACGAGCCAGACCCATCTCACGCCTCGTTCGGCTTGTAGCAGCTGGTGAACCCGTCCGGCTTGGTGGAGCTGCCGGCCAGCAGGGCGATCGTCTGCTCGCGGTTGAGGTTCTCCGGGTAGTTCGGCCACTCCGGTTCCTGGCCGTTGACGTGCAGCTCGTCGAGCCAGTAGCCGGACTGGCCGGAGATCTTCGCGAACTCCAGGTCGCAGCCCTTGACCCTGACCACGACCTCGATGGTCTTCTCGGAGGACTTGACCGTGCGCTTGCCGACCTTCTTGGACTTCTTCTCCTTCTCCGTGCTGGGCTCGCCGGGGTTGGTGAACCCGGCGGCCTTGAGCTCGGAGACGAACTTGTCCTCGTTGTTCGTGCACGCGGTCAGACCGGCCGTGCAGCCGAGTGCGAGCAGGAGCGAGATGACCCGTCGTTTCACTTAGTTGTCCTTCTTCGCGCTGATGGTGCCGTCGAGCTTGCTGCCGTCCTTGTTGCCGGCGACGCAGAAGATCTTGCGCTGGGCGCTGCCGCTCTTGTCCTTCTCCCAGGCCGACTGGGAGGGCACCAGCACGGACATCTTCAGCTTCGAGCCGTCCTTGATCCACTGCGAGTCGAGCATGAGCTGGCAGCGCGGGACGCCGACGTTCTTCAGCGTCTCCACGCCCGGATATGCGGCGTCGGGCAGGTTCGACGAGGGCGGGAGCAGGTCGATCGCGTCGAACACCTCGAAGTCGTGCGGCTTGTCGCACTCCTCGCGGGCGTCGGAGTCGAGCTGCTTGGTGGGCGCGACCTCGCCGACGCCGCAGTAGTTCTCGTACAGGGCGAAGACCGGCACCTCGCCGCCCTCGCCGTAGGTCATCGCGCTGGTGCTGCCGCCCGTGGGAGAGGTGAACCAGCTGTGTGCGTAGATACCGCCGACGAACGCCGCGACGGCGATGGCCGCGGCGGCGACCAACGCGATGATGCGCGTGCGCTTCTTCTTCGCGGGGTCGACGGCGACCGTGTTCTGCTGGTACTGCTGGGTCGCGGCCGGCGGGATGCCGGTGGGCGGCGTGGGCTGGTTGCCGATGCTGGAGAGCATCGCGCGGGCCTGCGGGCCGGACAGCCGGGCGTTCGGGTCGGCGATCAGCAGACCGGTGATCACGGCGCTCAGCACGCCGGTGGCGCGGGTCAGCCGCGGGGTCTCGCTCATGATCGCGTGCAGCGTCGAGGCGGTGGAGGAGCGCTCGAACGGGCTCCAGCCCTCGACGGCGTAGCAGAGGGTCGCGCCGAGCGCCCACAGGTCGGACGCGGGGCCGGCCTCGTGGCCGTGGATGCGTTCCGGCGCCATGTAGGCGGGCGAGCCGATGAGGCTGCCGCTGGTCGTGAGGCGCGGGTCGTCGACGGCCTGGGCGATGCCGAAGTCGGTGAGCTTGAGCTTGCCGTCCGGGCGGACCATCAGGTTGCCGGGCTTGACGTCACGGTGCACGATCTTCGCCTGGTGCGCGGTCTCCAGCGCCGTCAACGCCTGCAGCGCGATCGACACGACCTGGTTCGGCGGCATCGGGCCGTGCGCGCTGATCAACGTCGAGAGCGTGGCCGCCTCGACCAGCTCCATGATGATGTACGTCGTGCCGTTCTCGTTGATCGCGTCGTAGACGGTCACGATGCCGGGGTCGTTCAACTTCCCGGCCGTGCGTGCCTCACGCAGAGCGCGCTCTTCGAGCACACGGCGTTCCTCGTGCGCGATGCCGTCCGGCAGGTGCAGTTCCTTGATGGCGACGAAACGCCCGATGTGACGGTCCTGTGCGCGCCACACGATGCCCATGCCACCGCGGCCGAGCTCGGCCATCAGGGCGTATCTGCCCGCGATGATCCGCGGTTCCACAGCCTGTCCGTGCAACGTGCATCTCCTAGGGAACGGAGCCGGGGGGCGTTGACGGTACTTCAGACCCGCCGAACAGGTGATCGGTTCCTAGGCTTCCGGTGCTACCACCAGTTCGTGACCTGCGGCACGCAACGCCGCCACGGCCCGTTCCAGGTCGGTGTGCTTCACCAGCAGGTGGTCGGTGTCGTAGGTGGACAACGCGAACAGCGAGACGCCCGCCGCGGCCAGTTCACCCGCGAGCGCGGCCATGATGCCGGTGAGCGTGAACTCCAGCGGACCGCGCACGGTGAGCAGCCGCCAGCCCGTCTCGGCGGTGTCCGCGGGCACCGCGAACGACGACGGCGCGATGACCGACACCTCGGCGGGCGTCCTGGTCACGGACACCAGGACGTCGGTCAGGTCGAGCAGCCCGGCGGGGAGCTGTGCGTCGGACGCCAGGCGGGTGACGGTGTACTCGCCCGGCCGGACGTCCACGATGAGCCGCTTCATGGGCGTCAGCCTTCAACCACCAGCGGGCTCGAAGCAACTTCTGTGCCGTCCGGGAGTGTCGAGATGACGAAGTCCGCGAACGCGTTGGGCGCCGCCTTCGTCAGCTCGCGCAGGCACGCCACGGCCAGTTCGCGCAGTTCGACGTTGATGTGCTCGGTCGCGCGCATCGCGATGAAGTGCCGCCACGAGCGGTAGTTGCCCGTCACGACGATCTCGGTGCCGGTCGCGTTCGGCAGCACCGACCTGGCGATCTGCCGGGCGCGCCGGCCGTTGACCCTCTGCTCCAGGCTGGCCACCAGGTCCTCGTAGGCCTTCAGGCTCGCCTCGGTGGCCGCGACGAACCGCGCGTGCAGCTCGGGGTCCTCGGCGATCAGCGACGGCTCGACGACGTCGGTCGGGTCGGTGCGCTGGGAGAGCTGCGAGTACGAGAAGTGCCGGTGCCGGATGAGCTCGTGGGTGAGCGAGCGCGGCAGTTCGGTGAGGTAGAGCGAGGCGCTGCCGTGCTCGAACGCCGCCAGGTGCCCGACGTCGAGCAGGTGGTGCAGGAACGTCGCGTTCGTGTTCGTCATGGGGTTGGAGCGGTCCCAGGACTGGTAACAGGCCCGGCCGGCGAACTCGACGAGCGCCGCGCCGCCGTCCGCGTCGGTCGACCACGGCACGTCGTCCGGCGGGATGAACTCGGTTTTCGCCACCAAACGCACTCTCGGCATGACTCCGACACTAGCCCTGACATCAGGTGGTGGTTGCACGATGTCGCGGGTGACGTCATAGTGGTGTCATGGATCTGTCGCCGTACATCGCGTCACTGCGCGAGGACCTGGCGACGGCCGCATCTGCGGGGGACGAGAACACCCGTCGAACGGCCGCCGCGTTGTCCGCAGCGCTCGAACCAGCCGCGCGACTGGCAATCATGAACGCACTGTCCGACCTGGCCGCCGAGGTCACCGCCTCGCTGGAAGGCCAGGTGGTCGAGGTCCGGCTGGCCGGCCGGGACGTCCAGGTGGTCGTCACCGGCTCGGCTCCCGAGCAGGAGTCCGGCCCGCAGCAGGACGCGCCGCCGAGCTGGGGCACCGGTGACGCCACCGGTGACATCAGCCGCATCACCCTGCGGATGATCAACGAGCTCAAGGCGAAGGCCGAGCAGGCGGCAGCCGCTCAGGGCGTGTCGCTGAACTCGTTCATCCAGCAGGCCGTCGGCGGGGCCGTCCACGGCAAGCACCGGGAGCACTGGAAGCAGCAGCACAAGGGGTGGAGCGGATCGAGCGGTGCCCAGGCCGGGTCACGCGTCCGCGGATGGGTGCAGGGGTGAGCGGGATGACCGAACCGTCGAGTGAACCGTCAGGCGTGGTGCGCCACCAGAGCTTCGAGTTCGCGGGAGTCGCGGAGATCGACATCTCGCTGCTCAGCGGCCGGGTGCAGGTGCAGCTGGTCAACGAGCCGGGTGTGCACGTCGAGGTGCGGCACGACCCGGCCGCCGGCAACACCTGGACCGAGGGCCTGTCCAGCGTGCTGAGCTGGGTCAGCGGCCAGTTCGGTCCCGACAAGGGCGGCGCCGCGCCGGCCGGGCCGGAGGACGCCGTGCGGGAGGCCCGCGTGGAGCTGCTGGGCAACCGCCTGCGCATCGAGTCGTCGAAGGCGCTGCCGTTGCGCGCGGTGCCGTTGTCGGTCGTCGTGACGGCGCCGGCGGGGTCTCACGTGCAGTCCAAGACCGGTGCCGCCGACGTGTCGGTGACGGGCGAGGCAGGCCGGGTGGACCTGAACACGGGCACCGGCAACGTCAACGTGGACCGCGCGACCGGCGAGGCCAAGGTGAACTCGGGCTCCGGCACGGTCCGCCTCGGCACGATGCTCGCGCGGCTCAAGGCCAAGACCGGCAGCGGTGACGTGGAGGTGTCGTCGGTGGGCGACAACGCCGTCCTCATCACCGGCACCGGCGACGTGTGGCTGGGCGCGGTGCAGGGTGACGTCATGGTGCGCACCGGCAGCGGCGACCTGACCGTGGCCGACGCCGCCGCCGGCGAGATCCAGCTCGGCACCGGCTCCGGCAACATCCGCGTCGGCATCCGTTCCGGCACCCTCGCCAAGATCGACCTCGTGTCCACGTCCGGCGGTGCCCGCAGCGACCTCGACGTCTCCGACGTGCCTCTGGGCGACGCCGCGCTGACGATCACCGGCCGCACCGGCAGCGGCTCCGCTCTCGTCACCGCCGCCACCAGCTGACCGGGGGTCGGATGAGCCCGGACGGCGTCCCTACGGCTCCTGGAACGGTTTGGAGCCGCCGGGGACGTCGTCCGGGAAGATCGGGCACCGCAGCTCCGCGGTCAGGAACTTCCTGATGAACGTGGAGAAGTTGCCGTCGTAGGACCAGCTCTGGCGCAGGTCGGTGATCACGACGGTCCACTCGTCCGGTTCGCCGCCGGTGTACCAGAGGCAGTGGTCGCCGCCCAGCGTCGTGCCCCAGGGCAGCAGCCCCGGCCGTTCCGGGTGCGCGCGCAGGCCCGGCTGGCGCCGCACCGCCCGCAGAGCCTTGGGCGCCTGCGACATCCAGTTCATGAACCCGGCGCGCGCCGTGGGGTGCAGGATGCGGACGTACCCGCCGACGATGAGCGGGGGATACGCCTCCGCCAGGTGCACGTAGTCGGTCGGCAACGGTGTGCCCAGGCGTGCTTTGACCGCGTCCCAGTCAACCGGGTCAGGACGCCGCTCGGGCGCTCCCAGCAGGTCGATCCACTCGTCAGGCGGCACCGTTCACCTCCGTGACCCTCAAGCATCGCCTGTGGCACTTGGACTTCGGTTGTACCGCAGTCCAGCGACGACCAGGGAGACGACCGCGTCGAACTCGGCCTGGATGTGAGGATTCCCCCACTCCCGGGCGTGCGACGGGTGGTGGAACTTGTCCGTCGCGTCCCACACCGCCTGCGCCGTCACGTCGACGTCGTCCGTCACGAACTCCTGGGTTTCCACTCCCGCGCGGATGATGCGCGTGAGGATCCCCACCATGTGCCGGACGTGGTACTCGGGAATGCTCGCGCTTTCCTTGACCAGCACCTGGAAGTTCTCGAACAGCTCCGGTTCCTCGAGGTGCGAGCGGCGCTTCTTGTCGAACAACGCCTGCAGCCACACCCGCAACCGCTCCGCCGCGGTGCCCTCCTGCTCGACGATGGCCTCGAACTCGGCGTGCACCACGTCGAGCCAGCGCCGCGTCACGGCCTCGCGCAACGCGGCCTTGGTCGGGAAGTGGCGGTAGACGCTGCCGTGGCTGACCCCGAGCGCCTTGGCGACGTCGACCACCGTCGCCTTGGCCGGCCCGTACCTGCGCAGGACCTCTTCGGTCGCCACGAGGATCGCCTCCCCGGTCAACACCTCCGCCACTTCGCTCACCTCTCGCTGTCCAGCATCGCCATCTGCTCGGCGGCGTACCGCGTGCCCGCCGCGGCCCCCACCGGAACAACGGCGTCGATCTCCCGCAGTTCCTGCTCGGTGAACTCGACGTCGAGCGCACCGATCGCCTCGCTCAGCCTCGCACGCTTGGTCGTGCCGACGAGCGGCACCACGTTCTCCACGCGCCCGGCCCACGCGATCGCGAGCTGCGCGACGGTGACGCCCTTGCTCGCGGCGATGCCGTTGAGCGTCTCGACCAGCCCGAGGTTGTGGGCCAGGTTGTCGCCCTGGAACCGCGGGGTGTGGCTGCGGTAGTCGTCGGCCGGGAACTCCCTCGCGGGCGTGGCCGAGATGAGCCCGCGCGACAGCACGCCGTACGCCGTGATGCCGACGCCGAGCTCCTGCGCGGTCGGCAGGATCTCCGCCTCGATGCCCCTGCTGAGCAGGCCGTACTCGATCTGCAGGTCGACGATCGGGTGCACCGCGTGCGCCCTCCTGAGCGTCTCCGCCCCCACCTCCGACAGCCCGATGTGCCGCACCCAGCCCTTCTCGACCTGCTCGGCGATCGCACCGACCGTCTCCTCGATCGGCACGCTCGGGTCGAGCCGCGCCGGCCGGTAGACGTCGACGTAGTCCGTGCCCAGCCGCTCCAGCGAGTACGCCAGGAAGTTGGCCACCGCCGCCGGACGCGTGTCGAACCCGATGAACGCGCCGGCCCGGTCCCGCATGCCCCCGAACTTCACGCTGAGCTGCACCTCGTCCCGCCGCCCCTTGATCGCCTCGCGGATCAGCAGCTCGTTGTGGCCCTGACCGTAGAAGTCACCGGTGTCGAGCAACGTGACCTCGGCGTCCATCGCGGCGTGGATCGTCGCGATGCTCTCGTCCCGGTCGGCCGGGCCGTACGCGTTGGACATGCCCATGCAGCCCAACCCGATGGCGGACACGACCGGGCCGGTGTTGCCGAGCTGACGCTTCTGCATGACGAACTCCTCATCTGTGGATGAGTTCGACTATGCACCTTGGACTGACAGATTTCAACATCTGTCATCCAATACTTGTCCGAGGCGCGTCTCCCGCCGTGGCCGCGATCACTCCTTCCCGTCCGCATCGCCCGGACGCCTGGCTTTCACCCAGTCAGGTGAACCGTGTCCTGATCCGTCCCCCGCAGTCGTCTCATTCACGGCCGGATCACCCACCACTGGACGCCCGTGAATGAGGAAACGCGGGCCACGCACACCCGCTACCGCTACAACGCCGCAACCGAGCACACCGCCCACGACCCGCACGTTTCGCTCCTCCCACCTCACCGGCCACTCCGACGCACGTCCCGCCACCAGCTCCCCGCCTCACCGGCCACTCGACGCACGCCCCGCTCCAGCCCGCCTCCCGCCACTCCACGCACACGCCGCCGCCGCCTGCTCGCCCGCCTCACCCGACGCACACGCCCACCGCCAGCCCCGCCTCACCCACTACCCAACACACACGCCACCGCTACCGCCCTGCCTCACCCACCACCCGACGCGTGCGCCGCCGCCAGCTCTCCCGCCAGATCCCCCTTCGGCACCACCAGCACGTCCTCCAGCCCCAGCCACTCCGCCATGTGCGCCAGCTCCGCCGCCAGCTCCACCGCCACCCGCGGCCGGTCCACCCCGGCCTCCGCGAACGCCGACTGCACCCGCAGCACCCCCGCCGCCCGGTCCGCCTTGATGTCCACGCGTGCCACCAGCTCGCCGTCCAGCAGGAACGGGAACACGTAGTAGCCGTGCACCCGCCGCGGCTCCGGCACGTAGATCTCGATGCGGTACCGGAAGCCGAAGATCCGCTCGGTCCTGGCCCGCTCCCAGATCAGCGGGTCGAACGGGCACAGCAGCGCCCGCCCGGTGACCCGGCGCGGGGCCTTCGCGTCGACGTGCCGGTAGGCGGGGCCGCGCCAGCCGTCGACCGACACCGGTTCCAGCACGCCGTCCTGCGCCAGCGACGCCACCGCCGCCTGCGAGCGGCGCGGGTCGAGGCGGTAGTAGTCGCGCAGGTCCGGCTCGGTGGCGACGCCCAGCGCCACGGCCGCTCGCGTGACCAGTTCGCGCGCGCCCTCGTCCGGTGTCCACCGCTGGGCCAGCACGTCCGCCGGGATGACGCGCTCGGTGAGGTCGTAGAGGCGTTCGAAGCCGCGGCGCGTGCCCGTCGTCAGCACGCCGACGCCGAACAGCACCTCGCAGATCCGCTTGACCTCCGACCAGTCCCACCACGGGCCCTTCGCCCGGCCCCGCTCGCCCATCAGCGCCTTCTCCAGCGCGCCCGCACCGATCGGGCCGAGCTCCTTGACCGCCGCCAGCACCTCGTCGACGAGCTGGGGCGAGCGCTCCACCAACGTCTGGTAGTTCTGCCACCAACCGCGTTTCTTCGCGCCGGAGTGGAACAGCGGCCAGTCCGCGACCGGCACCAGCGACGCCTCGTGCGCCCACGTCTCCACCAGCATCCGCGGCTTGCGCGACGAGTGCGTCCACGCCGCGTCGTCGAGCAGCACGGACTCATACGCCCCCAAGCGCGAGAACAGGGGCATGTAGTGGGCGCGCACCGCCACGTTCACCGAGTCGATCTGCAACAGCTGCACCCGCGACAGCACCCGTTGCAGGTGCCTGCGCGTGGCCACCGCCGGCCGCACGTCGGTGAAGCCCTGCGCACCCAGGGCGATCCTGCGGGCGACGTCCGCACTCATCCTCTGCACCCCACCGATGCTGCCACGCACCCCTGACAATTCCCGGAGCAACGGCCGATAAGGTGCGGCAATGGCCGACGCCGGCGTGCACACCGCCACCGCGAACGACGTTCCGGAGATCATCCGCATCCACCGCGAAACCTGGCGCCTCGCGTACGCGCAACTGTTGCCAGAGGAAGTGCTGAGCACCCTCGACACGGATGAGGCGTGGTCGCTCGCGGTCCACAGTGGCGCCGTGCTCGTGGCGACCGAGGGCGAGTGGACGGTTGGGTTCGTTGTCGCGAGCAAAGCGCCGGACGAGGAGGTGGCCAACGCGGACGGCTCCCTGCCGGAAGACGCCGCCACCACCGCGCTCATCAGCGTCTTGACCGAACCCCGCTGGGGCCGCCGGGGCCACGGCACCCGGCTCGTCGCGCAAGCCTGCCGTGAGCTGGTGAACGCCGGTGCCACAAGGGGAATCGCCTGGGTCCCGGAAGCCGACAAGGCCTCGCGGAACTTCTACGAGCGACTGGGCTGGACGGGTGACGGCATGGTACGCACCCTGGACGCCGGGGGGCGGCCGTTGCGCGAGGTCAGGATGTCCGGTCCCCTCGCTGTCCGACTCGACGCCTGAGAACTGTGTAGCCTCGGCCGGGTGTTCGGCTTGGTTGGCCTCACCTTCGGGGTCGCGCTCGGCTCCGCGATCCTCCCCTTCATCAGTGTCGAAGCGTGGGTGGTGGGCCTCGGCGCGCGCTGGCCGGGGGTCCCGTTCTGGGTCGTAGGCCTGGTCGTGGCGGTCGGCCAGGTGCTGGGCAAGCTGCTGTACTTCTACGCGGCGCGCGGCGACATCCAGCTGCCGAAGTGGTTGCACCGCAAGAAGAAGGAACGCGCCAAGCCGTCGCTCACGCAGCGCTGGTTCGGCGAGGGCACGCGCATGCACCGCTGGGGCGACTGGATCCACGTGAAGTGCAAGGCGCACCCGAACTGGATGGCGGGCACCCACGCGGTGAGCGCACTGGTCGGCCTGCCGCCGTTCATGGCGACGAGCATCCTCGCCGGCCTGGCCGGGATGTCCACGGTGATGTTCGTGGCCACCGGCCTGGTCGGCCGGTTCGCCAGGTTCAGCTTCCTGTGCGCCTCACCCGGCCTGATCACGGCGTGGCTCTAGGGCCTGTGTCGAGGTCCCGTTCGATGAGAGTCGGGCCTGAGGTGGTTCCTGGAGGCGCCTCAGACCCGGCTATCGCGAACATGGACCTCGACACAGGCCCTAGCCGAACACGATCGACACCGCCACCGAGAACGCGATCACGAGCGCGGCGAACGCAACACGGGTCTCCTGCAGCACGTGCGTCAAACTATCGATGTCCCACCGGACAAAGCCATGCGCAAACGGGTGAGAGCCGGATGATCTAGCTCTCACCCGCCGTTTCACACCCGATCATTCGAGGACGAGGGCACCTTCAGGCAGCCCGGGCATCTCCATCGAGTGCCACATCGGCTTCCAGTCGGCGATCTCCAGCATCCTGCGCATGTCGACGAACCCGCTGAGCCATCCCATCCACGACCCGTACGGCGGCGTCCCCAGGTCGAACCCGCTCTGCACGAACGTCAGGTGCGTCCTCCCACCCGACTCCGCGAGCTCCCACGACGACACCATCCCGTCCGGGAACTCGATCGCGAACCGGCTCTCGTCGAGCGCGACGACCTTCCCGGGGTTCGGCTCCTCCTCGAAGCTCCCCATCGCCCACCGCCCACCGACGAACGGCTCGATCGACGCCCGCGCCCCGAACCACCGCTGGAACTTCTCCACGTCGGTCAACGCGTCGATCACCGCGGCAGCCGGCGCCGCGATGTCCACCTCGAACCGCTGCTCCGGCGTCGAGAAGTCACACAGCCCGAACACGGGCCGCCCTTCGACGTGCTCGACCAGGTTCCCCAGCACCAACGGCCAGAACGTCTGCACGACCCCCGCGTGCGTCTCGTCCTCGATCCCCTCACCCCACGCCGGGTACGGCGACTGGGAGGCAGCGACAACGGTCTCCCCGTCCCTGGTCCCCACGCTCAGCTCAACCGTGTAGTCCTTGCCGTGCAAGAACCACGAGAACTTCACCGAGCGCTCGCCGACCTCCAGCAACTTCTGCCGCCCACGCTCCCCCTCCGGCGTGAACCGCCCCCAGAACTCGAAAACCCCCTGCCGCACATCAACTTCCGCGAGCTCCGCCAACCACACGCGCAACTCGTCCGCGTTGGTCAGCGCCTCCCACACCCGCTCGACCGACGCCCGCGCCCGAACGCGCACAACTCCCGTGCTCATCGCATGTCTCCCTTCGGATAGCAGGCCAGGGCAACCCGAAACGCATCACCCTCCGCCCCGCCGTAACGGGTGAACAGGTCCTGCAACGTCGTCTGCAACTCGGCCAGGAACCGCTGCCGCTCCTCCGGCCGCACCCGAATCTCCCCGGACACCCCGACCGACGGCAGCTCCACATCCCGGTCCAGCTCCGCGATGTCCGCCTGCACCTGCTCGGCCAGATCCACGAGGTGCCCCAACACCAGCTCGTCCTTGGCCCCGATCCGCCCCACCAACCGGGGCGACAGCCAGTACGACCGCGCCACCGCCTGGTAGAGCCCCTCGTGCACCCCACGCACCTTGCGCTCGGCCACCTGGTCCACCAACCCGACCTTGACCAGCTGCTTCACGTGGTAATGCACCCGCTGCGGCGTCTGCTCGAGCACCTCGGCCACCTCGGTGCACGAACGCGGCGCAGCCAACTGCCGCAGCACCTCAACGCGCTGCGGCTTGAGCAGGACCTCGGCCTGCTCCATCCGGTCCAGGTAGATGACGTCTCTCATCGCAAAAACAACCTTGAACGTTCAAACCTTTTTTGTCAATGGTTCGGCCAGCACGACAAAGCCCCCGGCGGGTAGTCCCACCGGGGGCCGTCACCTGCGCGGGAGGCGCTAGGAGTGCAGCTGGATCGCCTTCTTCATCGTCTCGCGAGCACGTCCTCGGTCGCCCGCGACGTCGTACGCGTACGCCAACCGGAACCAGGCCCGCCAATCCTCCGGCGAAGCGTCAACCTCACCCCGCCGCTCCTCGAACCAGGCATCGGCAGCATCCCGGTCCACCCGCCCAGAAGGACGGCGCGGCAGATGCGAAACATCCGGCAACAGCCCGTCCGCCTCAAGCTCGCGGGCCATCTTCTCGGTCTCCCACCCGAACCTCAGGTTGGAGTACACGAGCCACACCCCGAGCAACGGCAGGATCAACACACCGACGCCGAGCAGAACAGCGACAACATCCCCGGTACGCAGCAACGCCACCGCCCGCCCGGCCAGCAACACGAAGTACACCGCCAAAGCCGCGATCAGCAGCCCGACGGTCACCCGGGCTTTCACAGGTCGAGGTACTTGTCGAGCCCGACCGCGAGCCCAGGCCGGGACACGATCTCCCGCACGCCCAGAACCACCCCGGGCATGAACGACGTCCGGTGCAACGAGTCCTGACGCAACGTCAGCGTCTCGCTCTCCCCACCGAACACGACTTCCTGATGCGCGATCATCCCGGAGATCCGCAACGAATGAACCCGCACGCCGTCCACGACCGCACCCCGAGCACCGGGCTCCTCGACCGTCGTGGCATCTGGCATCGGATCCATCCCCGCACGCGCCGCCGCGATCAACCGGGCCGTGTGCGCCGCCGTCCCCGAAGGCGCGTCGGCCTTGCGCGGGTGGTGCAGCTCGATGATCTCCGCCGACTCGTAGTACCGCGCAGCGATCTCCGAGAAGCGCATCAACAGCACCGCACCGATGCCGAAGTTGGGCGCCACCAGCACACCCACCTCCGGACGATCGGCCAGCAAACCCTCCACAGTGGACAGCTTCTCGGCGTCGAAGCCGGAAGTGCCCACCACGCAGTGGATTCCCCGCCCGACGCAGAACGCCAGGTTGTCCATCACCACGTCGGGGTGGGTGAAGTCGACGACGACCTGCGCCCCGGCGTCCACCAACGCCGACAGCGGGTCGTCGGCGTCCAGTGCCGCCACGACCTCCATGTCCTTGGCCGCCTCGACCGCGCGGACCACCTCGGAACCCATGCGGCCCCGCGCGCCGAGAACTCCGACGCGAATCATGCAATCACCTCGTGTACCTGGTCCGGCAGATCGTCGGCATGATCGTAGGGACCGACCACCGCGGCGGCGACCGGTCGGCGCAGCAGATCACGTGCGAGCAGCGCCACTTCCTCGGCGGTGACCGCGTCGATCCGCGCGAGCGTCGCTTCCACGCTCAAGTGGTCGCCGTAGTTGAGCTCGGACTTGCCGATCCGCGACATGCGTGAGCTCGTGTCCTCCAGGCCCAGCACCAGGCCGCCGCGCAGCTGGCCCTTGCCGCGCGCCACCTCGGCGTCGGACAGGCCGCCGCGAGCGACGTCCACGAGCACCTCGCGGATCACGCCCGCTACGTCGCCCAGGCGGTCGGGCTGGCAGCCCGCGTAGACGGCGAACGTGCCGGTGTCGGCGTACATGCCGACCGACGAGTAGACCTGGTAGGCCAGGCCGCGCCGTTCGCGGACCTCCTGGAACAGCCGTGAGCTCATGCCGCCGCCGACCGCCGCGTTCAGCACGTTCAGCGCGAACCTGCGCTCGTCGTGGCGGTCGAGGCCGCGCATGCCGAGCATCAGGTGCGCCTGCTCGGTGTCGTCGGTGTGCAGCACCAGCTTGCGGGCGTCGGCGATGCGCGCGCGACCCGCCCGTGGCACGACCGCGCTGCCCTCCCGCGACAGCCGGTCGCCGAGAGCCTTGCGCACCAGGCGCATCACCTGCGCGTGCTCGATGTTGCCGGCGACGGCGAACACCATGCGCGGCAACGTGTACCGCTTCTTGTAGAACGAGTACAGGTTGTCCCGTTCCATGTCCTGGATGGACTTCTCGGTGCCCAGCACGGGTCGGCCCAGCGCGTGCCCGCCGAACAACGCCTCGATGAACGCGTCGTGCAGCAGGTCCTCGGGGTCGTCGTCGCGCATCGCGATCTCTTCGAGCACGACACCGCGTTCGGTCTCGAAGTCCCGCGGCGCGCACAGGGCCTCGAACACCACGTCCGTCACGAGGTCGACCGCCAGCGGCAGGTCCTCGTCCAGGACGTGGGCGTAGTAGCAGGTGTGCTCCTTGGCGGTGAACGCGTTCAGCTCGCCACCGACCGCGTCGATCTCCTCCGCGATCGCCGCCGCCGACCGCCGCGACGTCCCCTTGAACAGCAGGTGTTCGAGGTAGTGCGCGGCGCCGGCGACCTCGGGCCGCTCGTCGCGGGACCCGACCTGCACCCACAGCCCGACCGAGGCGGACCGCACCCCGGGGATGCGCTCGGTGATGACCCGCAGGCCCGACGGCAGCGTGCTGCGCCGCACCTCAGACCCCGCGGAGCTCTCGAGCACCCGCGTGCTGCCCGGCTTCTGGAGGTGCCCCGGCGTGTGAGTACGCGGACGGCCGCGGGTGGATGCACCCGCGGCCGTCACGTTGTTGTCAGTCGTGCTCACTGCGCGGGAGCCGCCTCAACGGCCTCGGTGGCAGCGGGCGCCTCGTCGGACGCGGGCGCCTCGGCGGCGTCCTCGTTCACGACGACCAGGCTGATCTTGCCGCGCTGGTCGATGTCGGCGATCTCGACGCGGAGCTTGTCGCCGACCTTGACGACGTCCTCCACCTTCGCGATGCGCTTGCCGTTGCCCAGCTTCGAGATGTGGACGAGACCGTCCTTGCCGGGCAGCAGCGAGACGAACGCGCCGAACGCCGCGGTCTTCACCACGGTGCCCAGGAAGCGCTCGCCGACCTTCGGCAGCTGCGGGTTCGCGATCGCGTTGATCATGTCGATCGCGGCCTCGGCCGACGGGCCGTCCGCCGCACCGACGTAGATCGTGCCGTCGTCTTCGATGGAGATGTCGGCACCGGTCTGCTCGGTGATCGAGTTGATCATCTTGCCCTTCGGGCCGATGACCTCGCCGATCTTGTCGGTCGGGATCTTGACCGACGTCACGCGCGGAGCGAAGGCGCTCATCTCGTCCGGGTCGGAGATGGCCTCGGCCATGACCTCCAGGATGGTGTAGCGCGCGTCGCGGGCCTGGCCCAGCGCCGCCGCCAGCACCTCGGACGGGATGCCGTCGAGCTTCGTGTCGAGCTGCAGCGCCGTCACGAACTCCTTGGTGCCCGCGACCTTGAAGTCCATGTCGCCGAACGCGTCCTCGGCACCGAGGATGTCGGTCAGCGCCACGTAGCGGGTCTCACCGTCGACCTCGTCGGAGACGAGACCCATCGCGATGCCGGAGACCGGCGCCTTCAGCGGGACACCCGCGTTCAGCAGCGACAGGGTCGACGCGCAGACCGAGCCCATCGACGTCGAGCCGTTGGAGCCGAGAGCCTCGGACACCTGGCGGATCGCGTAGGGGAACTCGTCGCGCTTCGGCAGCACGGGCATGAGCGCGCGCTCGGCCAGTGCGCCGTGGCCGATCTCGCGGCGCTTCGGCGAACCCACGCGGCCGGTCTCACCGGTCGAGTAGGGCGGGAAGTTGTAGTGGTGCAGGTAGCGCTTGTGCGTCTCGGGCGACAGCGAGTCGATCTGCTGCTCCATGCGCAGCATGTTCAGCGTGGTGACACCCAGGATCTGGGTCTCGCCGCGCTCGAACAGCGCCGAGCCGTGCGTCCTCGGGATCACGGCGACCTCGGCACCCAGGTCGCGGATGTCGGTGACCCCGCGGCCGTCGATGCGCACCTGGTCGCGCAGGATCCGCTGGCGGACCAGCTTCTTGGTGAGCGAGCGGAACGCCGCGCCGATCTCCTTCTCGCGGCCCTCGAACTGCTCGGCCAGCTTGTCCAGCGTGGCGGCCTTGATCTCGTCGAGCTTGCCCTCGCGCTCGGCCTTGCCCGCGATGGTCAGCGCCTGCGCGAGCTCACCGGAGGCAGCGCCCTCGACGGCCTCGAACGCGTCCGGCTGGTAGGCCGGGTACGTCGGGTACTCGCCGGTCTCCTTGGCGGCGACCTGCGCGAGCTGCGCCTGCGCCTCGCAGAGGACCTTGATGAACGGCTTCGCGGCCTCGAGCCCTGCGGCCACGACCTCCTCGGTGGGGGCGACGGCGCCCTCGCCGATCAGGTCGATCACGTTCTCGGTGGCCTCGGCCTCGACCATCATGATCGCGACGTCGCCGGACTCGACCACACGACCCGCGACGACCATGTCGAACACGGCCTTCTCGAGCTGCGAGTGCGTCGGGAACGCCACCCACTGGCCCTCGATGAGCGCCACGCGGACGCCACCGATCGGGCCGGAGAACGGCAGACCGGCGAGCTGCGTGGACGCGGACGCGGCGTTGATCGCCACGACGTCGTACAGGTCGGCCGGGTTGAGGCTCATGACCGTGATGACGACCTGGATCTCGTTGCGCAGACCGTCCACGAAGGACGGGCGCAGCGGACGGTCGATCAGGCGGCAGGTGAGGATGGCGTCCGTGCTCGGACGGCCCTCACGCCGGAAGAACGAGCCGGGGATGCGGCCCGCGGCGTACATGCGCTCCTCGACGTCCACCGTGAGGGGGAAGAAGTCGAAGTGCTCCTTGGGGTGCTTCGACGCCGTCGTGGCGCTCAGCAGCATCGTGTCGTCGTCCAGGTACGCGACAACGCTGCCGGCGGCCTGGCGAGCGAGCCGCCCGGTCTCGAAGCGGATCGTGCGCGAGCCGAACTTGCCGTTGTCGATAACGGCAGACGCCTCGTGGACCTCGATGTCCGTCATATACTTGTTTCTCCTCGTCTTTTGGACACCGCAGCACGCTTTTCGACGAGGCCGGTCTTCGATCGAAGTCCCCTGGTTGTCATTGCCAGGCGACCACTACCGAGGACCGGCGCGATAACTGCTTCGCGCGATGCGGGTCCTGTTTTTTGTTCCTCTTCGCAACCAGGGATCTGTATACACCTGGTTGTGCGCCGAGGGGGAGTGACCGGCCGGTCACTCCCCCTCGGCAAGTGTCACCTGCGCAGACCGAGTCGCTGGATCAGCGAGCGGTAGCGGTTGATGTCCACCTTGGTCAGGTAGTTCAGCAGACGGCGGCGACGGCCGACCATCAGCAGAAGACCACGGCGGGAGTGGTGGTCGTGCTTGTGCTGCTTGAGGTGCTCGGTGAGGTCGGCGATGCGCTTGCTCAGCAGAGCGACCTGCGCCTCGGTCGAGCCCGTGTCGCTGTCGTGCAGACCGTACTCGCCGAGGATCGACTTCTTCTGTTCCGTGGACAGTGCCACTGGGTGGTTCTCCTACTTGTTCAGGTCCGTGCGGCCCCACGCCCGCCGAATTGCTGGCCGGGGGTAGCCGGTACTGGCCGCCACGGACCGCAGCCAGACCCAACTCCGGAGGTTATCAGGCACGGCGTTCAGCGGCGCGCTGACGTGCGCAACCCCACCCGTGCGACGGGTGTGTACACGCCGTCGGCGCTGCTCACGAGCACCGCCTCGGCCGGCGTCCACGGGCTGCTCTCGAAAGCCGGCATCGGCTGGCCCCGGTACCCGTAGGCCACCGTCAGGTGCGCTTTCCAATTGTCGTCCGCACCCGCCGCCCGTGCCAACCCATTTAAGTCGCCGTCGATTCCCGCCCACAGGACCGTGCCGCGGAAGTGACCGAAGTTCTTCAGCCGGAGTTCGGGTGCCGGTAACCCTTCGAGCGCTTTGAAGCGCCCCTCGTCAGCGGTGTCGCCGTGGAAGCACAACGTGACGTGCCATTTGTCCGGCTTGGTCCACTCGATGTTCGCTGAACGGTCCAGCACGGCGGCGAGCTCGTCGACCACGTGTCGCGGCGGGAACAGCGCGGTGAACAACTTCACCGCTGGCCGGCCGCCCTGATGGCGCGGCGGAACAGCTCGGCGATCGCCGGGAACTCCTCGTGCAGCAGGTCGGCGGCCTGCTGGAGCTCGACGCGGTCGGCGACCCTGCGCAGCACCGGGTACGCGACGCTCTCGTCCCCGTTCACCGGCAGCGAGTCACGCGACACGGTCGGCTTCGACTCGCGCACGTCGTCGAGCGCGCGCTGCAACGCCTCCGGCGCCCCGGTCGCCACGTCGGGCGTGAGCACCTTGCGTTCGAGCATGATCATCCGTGCGAGCACGGCCGGGTTGCCGATCTTGGCCCGGCGGCCGCTCATGACCTGGCTGAGCATCGGCGCGCTGATCCCCAGCACGTCCGCGAGCTGGGCCTGGGACACGTTGAAGGCCACGACCAACCGGCGCACCCGGTCCCCCAGGGGCTCCCCGTACCACTCCCGCTGGAGGGCGAGGTTCCTCTGAACGATCTTGTGGTCCTCCACCTCAGCCTCTCCCGTAGCCTGCTCCGACCCGCATCCTGCCAGCACGAGCGCTCGCACATGGGTGCTTCGCTCGATCTGACGGTCACGAGTCGGTCAGCAGTTCCCTCGTTCGGTCTACGTCCCGGTGCATCTGCTCCAGGAGCGCCTCGACCGAGTCGTACTTCTCCATCTCGCGGAGCCGTTCCACGAAGTCCACGGCCACCCGCTGCCCGTAGTAGTCCTCGTCCACGTCCAGCACGAACGCCTCGACCCGCCGCTCCCGCCCGGAGAAGGTCGGGTTCGTCCCCACGCTGACCGCGGCCTTGAGCGTCTTGCCCTTGGCGTCGGTGAACCAGCAGGCGTAGATCCCGTCCGCCGGCACCGCGGCGAACTTGGGCGTCGACAGGTTCGCCGTCGGGAACCCCAGGTCCTTGCCCCGCCCGTCGCCCTTGACGACGATGCCCTCCAGCCGGTGCGGCTTCCCCAACGCCTCGGCCGCCGCCTTCACGTCGCCGGCGTCGATGCACGCGCGGATGTACGTCGACGAATAGGTCACGTCGTCAGCGGACACCAGATCAGCCCCCTCGGTCACAAAGCCGAACCGCTGCCCGAGCTGGCGCAGCATCGTGACGTTACCCGCCGCCTTGTGCCCGAAGGTGAAGTTCTCACCTACTACGACAGCCGCCGCGTGCAACTTCTCGACCAGCACCTCGTGCACGAACTCGTCAGCCGGCATCCGGCTCGTCTCGAGGCTGAACGGCACCACCACGAAGTGGTCGACCCCGAGCTCCTCCACCAACTGCGCCCGCCGCCGCAACGTCGTCAGCTGCGCCGGATGACTCCCCGGTCGCACCACCTCGGACGGGTGCGGGTCGAACGTCATGAGCACCGACGGCAGACCCCGCTCCCGCCCGAGCTCGACGGCACGGCCGATGAGCGCCTGGTGCCCTTTGTGGACACCGTCGAACACACCGATGGTGACGACGCAGCGGCCCCAGCCGCCGGGGAGGTGATCTAGTCCGCGCCAGCGTTGCACGGTGATCAGCCTACGACCACGCCCAGGGCCGCCGCAGGTGACGTCCTGGTACCTGTCCGCAGAACACCAGCCTGTTCGACCCGGTGAACTCGATCAGCCTCGTGAAGATCGCGCCGATGACCCGGCTTTCACGCTTGTCGCCACCGGTCTTGTCCCCTGATGGTGTGCCCGCGTGCTGCGGTGGGCACCGACCTCCGCAGCCGCGCCTCAGCCGGCCGGGCTGAGCACCACGACGGGCTTGGCCTGGCCGTCCTCGTCCTTGGCGAGCGCGATGACGTGGCCGTCCGGGCCGAAGACGCCGTAGGTGCCGTCGAAACCGCCTGCGCGCAGCCGTTGGCCGTGGGACAGCGCGGCGGCCTCCATCGGGTCGATCTCGCGGCGCGGGAACGCCGTGGCGACCGCGGCGTCGAGGTCGAGCGACAGGCCGGGGCTTTCTTCGAGCTGCTGGAGGGTGCGGGCGACGCGCAGGTCGAACGGGCCGACCCTGGTGCGGCGCAACGCACCCAGGTGGCCGCCGACGCCCAGCGCGGCGCCGAGGTCGCGGGCCAGCGCGCGGACGTACGTGCCGGACGAGCACTCGACCATCACGTCGAGGAGCACCTTCTCGTCCTCGCGGCGGCTGAACAGCACGTCGAACCGGTGCACGGTGACCGGGCGGGCCGGGATCTCGACCTGCTCGCCGGCGCGCACCCGTGCGTAGGCGCGCTTGCCGTCGATCTTGACCGCGCTGACCGCGGACGGCACCTGCTGGATCGGGCCGGTGAGCTTGGTGATCTCGGCCGCGACGGCGGTGTCCTCGACGTGGCTCGCGTCCACCGTGGACAGCACCTCGCCCTCGGCGTCGTCGGTCGTGGTGGCCGCACCGAGCACGATCGTGGCGAGGTAGGCCTTGCTGTCGAGCGCGAGGTGGCCGAGCAGCTTGGTCGCGCGCTCGATGCCGAGCACGAGCACGCCGGTCGCCATCGGGTCCAGCGTGCCGGCGTGCCCGACCTTGCGGGTGCCGAGGATCCTGCGCACCCGTGCCACCACGTCGTGCGAGGTCATGCCGTCCGGCTTGTCGACGACGACCAGGCCCGGTGCAACAGAAGGTTTCACGGCGGGAGATCCTAAGCGACGCGCAGAGCGTCCCAGCGCCGACGCCGCAACTGCACAGGCACCGTCTCACCGCGCTCCTCGGCGGCGAACACCGCGGCCCGCGCGCGCCGCCACCAGACCAGCATCCGCCAGGCACCGAAGGCGAGCACGGCGACGAGGAAGCTGAACGCCACCCGGAACGCGCTCTGCGGCGTCAGGACGTTCTCGAAGAGGTCGAGCAGGACACCCACGCCGAGCGCCGCGACCGTGACGGCGAGGAAGCCGCCGACGTTGACGAGCCCGCTCGCCGTGGACTGCCGGTGCGACGGGTTGTAGTCACGCGCCAACGCGAACGCCACGCCCGAGATGGGGCCACCGATCGTGAGTACGACGAACACGATCCCGATGACCACCGACGGCACGTGACCGCCCGGCCACAACAACAGCACGCCCCACCCCGTGAACGCGAACGCCAGGAACCACACCGCGATCGGCATGCGCCACTCGGGGTTGCGCGAGAACAACGCGCCGATGACCGGACTCGCCACGATCGCGCCGATGACCAGCACGCCGAGTGTCGACGACGCCGCCTTCGGCGACATGCCCTGCGCCTGCACGAGGTACGGATAGCCCCACAGCAGGCCGAGCACGGCCGGCGTCGACATGGTGCTGAAGTGCGCCCAGAACCCGAGCCGGGTGCCGGGGACGCTCCACGCCTGCCGGACCTTCGGCCAGATCTTCTTGAACGGCACGACATCCGGCTTCGGCGCGGTGCCTCCGTGCGGCACGTCGCGGACTTTGAGGAACGCGATGACCGAGTAGAGAGCGGTCGCTCCGCTGGCGATGAGGAACGCCCACGTCCAGCCGATGCTGCCGAGCATCAGCGTGAGGGGGACCGTCGCCACGAGGTTCCCCACGCCCCCGAGCGCGGCCGTGACCGCGACGACCAACGAGTACTGCTTCGGCGGGAAGTGCGTGGCGACGAGCCGGATCACGCTGATGAACGTCATCGCGTCACCCATGCCGAGCACCGCGCGCGCAGCAAGCCCAAGGGGGTACGACTCGGCTATCGCGAAGAGGAGCTGCCCCGTGCCCATGAGCAGCGCGGCGGCGGTGAGGACCTTCCTCGGCCCGTAGCGGTCCACGAGCAGACCGGTGGGAATCTGCATGAGGGCGTACACCCCCACCTGCAACACGGTGAACACACCGAGCTGCGCGGGCCCGAGCCCGAACCGCTCACTCGCCTCCAGCCCCGCCACGCCGAGCGTGGTGCGGTGGAAGACGGCGGCGAAGTAGACGAGAACGGCGGTGGTCCAGATCAGCCACGCGGCACGGGTGGCAGGACCACCTCGATCTTGGCGGACGACCGGCAAGGCGACACTCCCCAGGTCGGAGATGGGCAGACATTAGTTACATCGCCTAAACAACCTTCTTGGCAACGATTTCATGCCGTGAAGTCCGCCACAGCGCCCGTGCGGGTGATCAAGCCGTGTGCGCCGTCACCGCACGGCGCCCTCGACGGCCCACTCCCCCGACCTGGTCCGCCACACCACCGCGAACAACCGCAGCACCATGAACGCAGACAACCCCGTCCAGATCCCGGCCAGCCCCCACTCGAACGCGTACGACGCCCACACGAGCGGCAAGAACCCGACCACCGCCGACCCGAGCGTCGCCGTCCGCATGAACTTCACGTCCCCCGCGCCCAGCAACACCCCGTCGAGCGCGAACACCACACCCGCGATCGGTTGCAGCGCAACGAAGAACCACCACGCGTTCGGAATCTCCGCAAGCACCCCGGCGTCCGACGTGAACGCCCTGGGCAGGACCACCACCAGCGCCGCGAACACCAAGCCGAGCCCAACCCCGAACACCAACCCGTACCGCGTCACCTGCCAAGCCAGCCGCTCAGCCTGCCGCCGCCTCGACGCCCCCAACGCCGCCCCCACCAACGACTGCGCCGCAATCGCCAGCGAGTCCAGCACAAGCGCCAAGAACGTCCACAACTGCAACACGACCTGATGCGCCCCCAAAGCCGCAACAGACGTTCTCGCCGCCACAGACGCCGCGCTGATGAAACAAGCCTGGAACGCCAAACTCCGCAACACCAGATCACGCCCCATGCCGAGCTGCGCGCGCATAGCCGCCCAATGCGGCCTCAACGGCACCCGCTCCGCAACGAGCGCTTTGAAGAACAACCCGGCCGACAACACCTGCGCGACAACGTTGGCGACCGCCGACCCCTCCAACCCCCACCCCGCCCCGTACACCAGCGCCGGACACAGCACGGCACTGATCCCGTTGCCGATCAAGATGTACTTCAACGGCCGCCGCGTGTCCTGCACCCCGCGCATCCACCCGTTGCCGGCCATGGTCACCAAGATGAACGGCGCCCCGAACAACGCGATCCGCACCCAGTCGACCGCCGCATCCGCCACCGCCCCACCCCCGGCGAGCAACTCCGCCAACGGCCGCGCGAACAACTGCCCCAGCACCACCACCAACACACCCGCGGCCAACGCCAACCAGGTCGCCTGCACCCCCTCGGCCACGGCCTCCCCACGCCGCCCGGCCCCGTGCAACCGCGCCGTCCGCGCCGTCGTCCCGTACGACAGGAACGTCAGCTGCGTCGACACCTGCGTCAGCAACACACCGCCCAGCGCGAGCCCCGCCAGCGGCAGAGCGCCCAGGTGCCCCACGACCGCGGTGTCGACCAGGACGTACAACGGCTCGGCGGCCAGCACCCCGAGCGCGGGCACGGCGAGCCCGATCACACGGCGGGCAGGCACCCCGTCGGCCACGTCGCCGGCATCGCCCGCAGGGTTGCCAGCACTGCCCGCGGGGTTGCCGGCACCGGCAGCCGCGAGGTTGCCGGGATCGCCCGCAGGGTTGCCACACGCCTGCGGGTTGCCAACGGCCGGGGTTGCCGACACCGCCTGCGGGGTTGCCAGCACTGCCCGCGGGGTTGCCAGCACCGGCGGCCGCGAGGTCAGGAGCCGAGCGGGAGTCCGAGCCCGAACGGCCATCCGGCTGGGGGTTCGAATCCGAGCGCGAGCCGGAGTGCGGCTGTGAACCGGAGCTCGGGTGCGAGCCGGACCGCCGGTCAGCGTGGAGGTTCGAGCTCGCACCGTCCCGTCCGACGCCGGTCGCACTTCCCGCGCCGACCGGCGCACCCACGGCACCCCGGCCCTGGTCCGCCTCCCCGGCGGCACAGCCGTCCGGCGTCCGCGGCACCCGGCCTGGCCAGTCCTGCGCCGTTGCGTCCCGTCCCGCGTGCTCGCCCTCACGTCCTGAGCCGACCGTCGCTACCCCGACCTGTTCCTCCACACCCCGAACCTAGGCGTTCGGCCCGCCCGATCCATCTGCTTAGCGATGGAAAGCACTCGCCGCCGGCCGATCCAGACCCGAACCCGCCCCCGCGCTTCCTCATCTGCGTGGCGGTCGAGCAGACGGATCAGGACGAGTCGGCGACTCACCATCTCGGACAAGCAAGACGCGGGGGTCGGGGGATCAGGACATCCACGAGCCCGCATCCACCCGATCGAGTGAGCCGAAGCCAAGCCCGCCGCAGGAGCCGGGAGCCGGCCTACGCCCGTTGCGGCAACCCGAACACCTGCTCGCGCGCCACCGCCAACGCCGAGTGCAGCGCGCCCGACCGCACAGGGTTCGCCGTGATCTGCGCTAGTTGCACCGGTGTCCGGGGCACCACCAGCTTCAGCAGCTCCACCGACACGAGCTCACACAGCGTCTCGCCGCCTGCCTGCGCGACTCCGCCGGACAGCAGCACCAGTTCCGGGTCGAGCACGCACACCACGTTCGCCAACCCGAGAGCAATCCTACGAGCGAGGTCTGACAAGAACGCGCGTCCGTCAGCGCCGGCCGCGAGAGCACCGGAGACGGCTTCCAGGCCGGAGGAAGCGACGATCCCGTGCGAAGCGGCCAGCGCGATGATCGCCTCGTTGTCCACCTGGTCGCCGTAACGGCCGCCGGGGATCTGCATCGAGTCGACCTCGCCGGCGCCGCCGGTGACGCCGCGCAGGAGGGTGCCGTTGATGACGACGGCCGAGCCGATCTCGTCGGCCGGCCAGAACAGGACGAAGTTGCGGACGCCGACGGCCTTGCCGGAGCTCATCTCCTCCAGGGCGGCGAGGTTGATGTCGTTCTCGATCGACACCGAGGTGCCGAGGAGGGTGCGGAAGGTCGACGGGAGGTCGACGTCGACCAGGCCGGGCAGGTGCGGTGCGAAACCCAGGAAGCCGGTCGCCGGGTCGACGGCGCCGGGGGTGCCGACGACCACGTGGGACAGGGCGTCGAGGCGCAGGCCGGCCAGCGCGGCGGCTTTCTGGACTGCCGAGCGGAAGGCGTCGAGGGTGTCGGAGGCGGGCATCGGGACGCTGTGTTCGGCCAGCAGGGCGCCGGTGATGTCGGCGATGACCACGTCGATCAGGTCGGGGGTCAGGGCGACGGCCGCCACGTGGCCGACGCTGCCGTTGACCGCCCACATCTGGGCTCGGGGGCCCCGGCCGCCGCCGCGCAGGCCCGTGCGGACGACCATGCCGTCCTCTTCGAGGCGGGCGAGGAGCTGGGCGGTCGCGGGCTTGGAGAGGCCGATGACCTCTTCGAGTTCGGCGCGGGTCATGGCGCCGCTGCGCAGCAGGGTCTCGATGGCCGCGCGGTCGTTGATCTCCCGCAGCAGGCGGGGACTTCCGGTTCTCGTCATGACTCCACCCGCTCCAGCGCGCCCTTCAGCGCGGCGACGACGTCCGCGGAGTCGCCCTCGAACGTGAAACCGGCGGCGAGGCGGTGGCCGCCGCCGCCGAGGTACTGGGCCACCTCGCGCACGTCCACCCGGCTCACCGCGCGCAGCGAGACCGACCAGCGGCGCGGCCGGAGCTCCTTCAGCACGGCGGCCACCTCGGCCTCGGCGGTGGAGCGCACCACGTCGATCACGCTCTCCACCTCCTCGCTGCGCACGCCCGCCGCGTCGTCCAGGCCCACCACCGCGTGCACCAGGCCGAGGCCGCCTGCCGCCGACGCGTCCAGCTCGGCGCGGCCGAGCACGCGCGACAGCATGCCGAGGTACGCGAACGGATGCGCGTCCATCAACGGCCGTGTCACCTGATAGGCGTCCACTCCGGTCTGCAGCAGACGCGCGGCCGTCAGGTGTGCCGCTGGGCCCGCGTTGCGGAAGCCGCCGGTGTCGGTGACCAGGCCGGCGTAGATGCAGCGCGCGATCGGTTCGTCGAGCTCGACGTCCATCTCGTCCAGGAGCTTCAACGCGACCAGCGCGGTCGCCTCCGCGTGCTCGTCGATGCAGTGGACGGTGCCGTAGCGCGTGTTCGACACGTGGTGGTCCAGCACGATCACGGGACCGCGGGCGCCGGCCACGCGGTCTGCCAAGGGGCCCAACCGCTGCAGGCTCGCCGTGTCCAGCACGACCAGCAGCTCGGGGTCGGCCGGCACCTCGTCGCGGTGCACCAGCAGTCCGGCGGTGTCCAACGCGCGCAACGACTCCGGCACGACCTCGGGATCACCGAACGCCACCCGCACCCGCACTCCACGCCGGTGCAACGCCAGGCCCACGGCCAGCGCACTGCCGAGGGTGTCCGCGTCGGGGTTGATGTGCGACAGCAGCGTCACATCACGGGCCTCTGCCAGTAGCCGCGCCGCCTCGGCGATGGTGGTGCTCAGGTCGTCTGCCACAGGAAGACGTTAGCCGTTCACAGTCTCGCCGTGTGGAAAGGCACCCACTCCCGTGCAGGTTTCCGGTGACGGACCTGGCAGAGGAGGTGCGAAGTGGACGGTCCCCGGTGCGACCGGGGACCGTCCGGTTGTGTCAGTCCTCGTCGTCGTCGACCCGAGGCGCCTTGTACGGGTCGGCCTCACCCGCGGGCGCGGCGCCCGCGGCGAGACGGGCGACCTCGGCGTCGGCGGCCTGCGCCTGGGCCAGCAGCTCGTCCATCTTCCGCGCCGTGTCGGGCACGGTGTCGGTCATGAACGTGAGCGTCGGCGTGAACCGGACGCCCGTCTGCTGTCCGACCATCGAGCGCAGCACGCCCTTGGCCTTCTCCAGTGCCGCCGCCGCGCCGGCGTAGTCGGGCTCGGAGTCGAGACGCTCGCCGAGCACCGTGTAGTAGACGGTCGCGTCGTGCAGGTCACCGGTCACCTTCGTGTCGGTGATGGTGACGCGGGCCAGACGCGGGTCCTTGACCTCGTGCTCCAGCGCGGAGGCGACGATCTGCGAGATCCGCTTGGCGAGCTTGCGGGCACGTGCCGTGTCGGCCACGAGCCTCCCCTTCCTAGTCGTCCTCCGGCCCGACGAGACGCGTGCGGGAGGAGAGCAGTTCCAGTTCGGGACGTCCGGCGAGCCTTTCACAGCTGTCGAGCACGTCCCTGACATGCGCAGCATCGGCAGCGACCACTGCCACGCCGATCAACGCACGCCGATGCAGGTCCTGGTGGCCCGCCTCGGCGGCGGCCACCTCGAAGCGCTTGCGCAGCTCCGCCACGACCGGGCGGACCAGCGAGCGCTTCTCCTTCAACGAGTGGACGTCTCCCAGGAGCACGTCCAGTTCCAAAGCCCCCACGTACATGGGCAAGATCCTCCAGAAGAAAGGGGTGCGGAGCCACCGGTTAAAGCGGCTCCGCACCCCCTCATCGGCCGACTAGGCGCGCGGCTTCTCGCGCATCTCGAAGGTCTCGATGATGTCTTCCAGCTTGAGGTCGCTGTAGTTGCCGAGCGTGAGACCACACTCGAAACCTTCGCGGACCTCGGTGGCGTCGTCCTTGAACCGCTTGAGCGAGCTGATCGGGAGGTTCTCCGCGATCACCTTGCCGTCACGGAGCAGGCGAGCACGCGCGTTGCGGCGGATCTCGCCCGACAGGACCATGCAACCCGCGATCGTGCCGACCTTGGAGGACTTGAAGACGTCGCGGACCTCGGCGCGGCCGAGCTGGACCTCTTCGTACTCCGGCTTGAGAAGACCCTTGAGGGCCGCCTCGATCTCGTCGATCGCCTGGTAGATGACCGTGTAGTACCGGACGTCCACACCTTCGCGGTTCGCGAGCTCGGTCGCCTTGCCCTCGGCCCGGACGTTGAAGCCCAGGACGATGGCGGAACCGGCCACGGCGAGGTTGATGTCGCCTTCGGTGATGCCACCGACACCGCGGTGGATCACGCGCAGCTCGACGTCGTCGCCGACCTCGATCTTCATGAGCGCGTCCTCGAGGGCCTCGACGGTACCCGAGTTGTCACCCTTGATGATCAAGGTGAGTGCGCTGGTCTCCTTCAGCGCCGCATCCAGGTCTTCCAGGCTGACGCGCTTGCGCCTCGCCGCGTTGGCGGCGTTGCGGGTGCGGGCCTGACGACGCTCGGCGATCTGGCGGGCCACCCGGTCCTCGTCGACGACGAGGAACGAGTCACCGGCGCGCGGCACCGAGGTCAGACCGATGACCTGCACCGGACGCGACGGGGTCGCGACGGTGACGTCATCGCCGTGCTCGTCGACCATGCGGCGGACGCGACCGTACGCGTCACCCGCGACGATCGAGTCACCCACGCGGAGCGATCCGCGCTGGACGAGCACCGTGGCGACCGGACCGCGGCCGCGGTCGAGGTGCGCCTCGATCGCGACACCCTGGGCCTCCATGTCCGGGTTGGCCCGGAGGTCCAGCGAAGCGTCCGCGGTGAGCAGGATCGCGTCGAGCAGGCTGTCGATGTTGATGCCCTGCTTGGCCGAGATGTCGACGAACATCGTGTCGCCGCCGTACTCCTCGGCGACCAGCCCGTACTCGGTCAGCTGCTGACGGATCTTGGAGGGGTTCGCACCCTCCTTGTCGATCTTGTTGACCGCGACCACGATCGGGGCCTCAGCGGCCTGGGCGTGGTTGATCGCCTCGACCGTCTGCGGCATCACGCCGTCGTCAGCGGCGACGACGATGACCGCGATGTCGGTCGCGTTCGCACCACGGGCACGCATGGCGGTGAACGCCTCGTGACCCGGGGTGTCGATGAAGGTGATCAGACGCGGGTTGCCCTCGAGCTCCGTCTGGACCTGGTAGGCACCGATGTGCTGGGTGATGCCACCGGCCTCGCCCTCGTGCACCTTCGCCTTGCGGATGGTGTCGAGGAGTCGCGTCTTACCGTGGTCGACGTGACCCATGACGGTCACGACCGGCGGACGGATCTGCAGGTCGTCCTCGTCACCGGCGTCCTCGCCGTAGGTGATGTCGAACGTCTCGAGCAGCTCGCGGTCCTCCTCCTCGGGGGACACGACCTGCACGACGTAGTTCATCTCGGAGCCGAGCAGCTCCAGGATCTCGTCGGACACCGACTGGGTCGCCGTGACCATCTCGCCCAGGTGGAAGAGCACCTGCACGAGCGACGCCGGGTTGGCGTTGATCTTGTCGGCGAAGTCGGTCAGCGAGGCACCGCGCGGCAGGCGGATCGTCTCGCCACTGCCCTTGGGCAGGCGGACGCCACCGACCGAAGGCGCCTGCATGTTGTCCATGTACTCCTGGCGCTTCTGCCGCTTGGACTTGCGTCCACGACGCGCCGGACCACCCGGACGACCGAAGGCACCAGCGGTACCGCCGCGACCGGCGCCGCCACCGCCACCGGGACGGCCGCGGAAACCGCCGCCACCGGCAGGGCACCGCCACCTGCGCCGACCACCACCGGACGGAAGCCACCGCTCCGCGCCGCCACCGGGACGGAAGCCACCGCCACACCGCCACCGGGACGGAAGCCGCCGCCACCGCCACCGCTCCGCGGAAGCGCCGCCCGCCGCCCACCGGCGACCGCCGCCACGCCACCACGGACGGCCACCGCCACCAGGCCAGGACGGTTACCGGCCGGACGGTTGCCCGGCATCATGGGGTTCGGCCGGGGCATGTTGCCCGGTTGGGGCGAGGACCGCCCTGACCGGGGCCACCGGGACGGGGACCACCAGGACGGGGACCGCCCTGACCACCGTGCGGCGGCCGGACCTGACCACCCTGACCGGGCGCGCACCGGGGCGAGCCGGACGGGTCGCCGGCTTCGGCCGAGGGCGGTCGCCCTGCTTGGCGCGGGCCGGGACGGGCCCGGACGCGGCGAGGGTTGCCACCACACCCGAACGGGTTGTTGCCCGGACGGGGCACGCGGGGCAGGCTTGGAGACTGGGGCGGGCACCACGGAGGGACTGACCAGACGGGCCGGGCGGGCTGCTGGGCCTGGGCTGCTGCTGCTGCTGCGGAGCCGGGCGGACCCGGACGCGGGCCACCGGCTTGGTGCCGGGCCGGGCAGCCTTGGGAGCGGCCGGAGCCGACGCGGCGGAGCTGCCTGGGCAGCCGGTGCGGCGGGCCGGGGACTGCTGAGGTGCGGGCGCTGCGGCGCCGGAGCCTGCGCAGGAGCTGCTAGCGGGCTTGGGCGCCGGCGGGGCAGCCGGGCGCGGGCCGGGCATGGCCTTGGGCGCCGCTGGCTTGTTGTCGTCGGACGCCGGCTTCGACTCCGCCGGAGCGGAGGGTGCGGCTGCGGGTGCCTTCGGCTTCGGAGCGGACGGCTTGGGGGCCGGCTTCGAAGACTTGGCTTCGTAGGCGTCACGGAGCCGCCGGGCCACGGGGGCCTCGACGGTGGACGACGCCGACTTCACGTACTCGCCCTGTTCGGCGAGCTTGTTCAGAACTTCCTTGCTCGTAACACCGAGCTCTTTCGCGAGCTCATGCACGCGGGCCTTGCCTGCCACTGCTCTCCTAAGTCGTGAGGCCGGCGGGCAAGTCCCATCGACCTCGTCTTAACGTCGCGCGTTCATGTCTTCAGCTTCACGGCTGACTCATGACGGGTCGACCTGCTTCCTTGTTTCCTGCCGGCCGCGGGGCTGTCCCGTGGCCTGGTTCCCGTGCTGCTGCAGGTGTTCGCGCAACAAAGCGACGTCGAGTGCTCCCTGGACCCGGAGGGCCCGCGGAAACGCCCGTCGCCGCTCGGCGTTGCGCAGACATTCGAGATCGAAATGCAACCAAGCACCCCGACCAGGAAGCCGCCTGCGGACGTCCGGGAGCACCGAACCGTCCACCGCGACCACACGCAGCAGCTCAGACGGCAACGTCCGGGCACGGCATCCGATGCACGTCCGAACAGGGCCGATGTGCTGGGAAACCGATCCCGACGTTGATCCGTTGATAATTCTATCCCCTGGAGCTCATTCAGCCGAACTGGATGTGACCGCTCCGGCAGCCGGAGACTCCGCATCGCTGCGGATGTCGATGCGCCAGCCGGTCAGGCGGGCGGCCAGACGGGCGTTCTGCCCCTCCTTGCCGATCGCCAGCGACAGCTGGAAGTCGGGCACCACGACACGGGCCGTCTTGGCCCTCTCGTCGAGCACCCGCACGGACACAACCTTCGCTGGTGACAAAGCATTCCCGACGAAGGTGGCCGCGTCGTCCGAGTGGTCGATGATGTCGATCTTCTCGCCACCGAGCTCGTGCATGACGTTGCGCACACGGGCCCCCATCGGGCCGATGCAGGCGCCCTTCGGGTTCACTCCGGAGACCGTCGACTTCACGGCGATCTTCGAACGGTGACCTGCCTCACGTGCCACCGCGGCGATCTCCACGGTGCCGTCCGCGATCTCCGGGACCTCGAGGGCGAACAGCCGCCGGACGAGGTTCGGGTGCGTGCGCGACAGGGCGATCTGCGGGCCGCGGGCGCCTCGGGAGACGCTCACGACGTAGCACTTGATGCGCTCGCCGTGGTTGTACTGCTCGCCCGGCACCTGCTCGGCCGGCGGCAGCACCCCCTCGGTGTCACCCACCTGGACGACGACCATGCCGCGGGCGTTCGCGCGGGCGTCGCGCTGCACGACGCCGGCGATGATCTCGCCCTCCTTGGCCGCGAACTCGCCGAACGTGCGCTCGTGCTCGGCGTCGCGCAGGCGCTGCAGGATGACCTGGCGGGCGGTGGTGGCGGCGATGCGGCCGAAGCCCTCGGGGGTGTCGTCCCACTCCTCCTGCACCACGCCGTCGGGACCGATGTCCTGCGCGAGCACGCGCACGACGCCGGTCTTGCGGTCGATCTCCACGCGCGAGTGCGCGGCGTGTCCTTCGGTGTGCTTGTAGGCGGTCAGCAGTGCTGACTCGATCGCCTCCAGGACCGTCTCGAAGGGGATGTCCTTTTCACGTTCGATCGCCCTCAGGGCGGCGATGTCGACGTTCACCTCGGCTCCTCCTCCGGTGCTTTGCGAGTGAGCCGAGCCAGTTCTTCGACCGGCGGCTGCTTGAACTCGATCTCCATGACCGCGCGTTCGATGTGGCGGTACTCCACGCGCCGCAGCTCGCCCTGGTGCAGCAGCTCGACCCCGGTCTCGTCGCACTGCCCGACCCGGCCGAACCACTCGGCCTGCTCGGGCTGCTTGACCTTCACGAGACGCAGGTGCGCGCGCTTCCAGTGGCGGGGACGGGTCAGCGGCCGGTCGACACCCGGCGAGGTGACCTCGAGGGTGTACGGCCCGTTGATCAGGTGGTCGTGCGCGTCGAGCGCGGCGGACACCACGCGACTCGCCTCGGCGACCTCGTCGAGGCCGATGCCGTCCTCCGCGTCGACCACGACCTTGACCAGACGGCGGCGCCCAGCCTGATTCACGTCGAGTGCGTCGAGGTCGAAGCCGATCGCTTCGAGCGCTTCCCGCACAACGGGTGCTAGCTGCGCGGCAAGCTCTCCGCGCGGCGGGCTGGACACGTGGTGTCTCCTTCAGTTCGAACGCATGAAAACCCCGGCCGACGGTGTTTCGGCGGCCGTGGGGGCCCAGACTATCTCTTTCGCCCGCCTGTCACCGCCTCGCCGTCCGCTGGCAAGATTGGTCCGCGTGATCTCCGAATCGGTCAGCCGCCGCCGTGTGCTGCTCGCGGTGGCCGCCGCACCTCTGGCCGTTGCGTGCACCACAGAACCGTCCGCGCCACCGCCGCCGGACCCGTTGTCGGCGTTGGCCGCGCAGGCCCGTTCGGACGCGGCGCTGGCGAAGTCGCTGACGTCGGTGCCGGCCGCCGCGGAGATCGCCACGGCCAGGGAGACGCACGCCGCTGTTGCAGGCCGAGGTCGAGCAGGCCCCGCTGTCTCACGCGCCCTCCCCTCGGTGCCGGCCACCGCGCCACCGCGGGCCTGCGCACGGCACTGGACGAGTCGGTGCGCCGCGTCGGAGGCCGTGGCGAAGCTGCCGTCCTACCGCGCGGGTCTGGTCGGTTCGGTGGCGGCCGGGTGCGCGTCGCTGCGGGGGGTGCTGGCGTGAGCAACGACGCGTGCAGACCGCTGGGCAAGACCCGCGTTGGACTACGGGCTCGTGTCGGCGTTCTTGAACACCCCGGCGGTGAACGAGGGTGCGAACGCGCACCGCGCGCGCCGGGACACCACGGAGCGATGGCTGAAGGACCACGGCGCGACGCCGAACCGCGCCGCCGCTATCTGCCGCACCGGTGTCGGACGGCCTCGGCGCTCGCGCGCTCGCGGTGGAGGACACGTGCGCGGCGTGGCGGGTGCTGGAGCGGACCCGACGGCGCTGCGGGAGCTCTCGACGCGTGACGGCGGCGGTGGGGCGACCGGTGGGCAAGTCGCGACCAGCCGGTCCATCACGATCCGGCAGGCCTCGCTGACCCTCTTCCGCTGTGCGGAACGCACGCGGGGAGCTTTCGCACTGTCTGAGAGTGCGAAAGCTCCCCGCGTGCGTTCAGCTGCCGATCGAGGAGGCGAGGCGGATCGCGTCCTGGGAGACCTTCTTCATCTGCGTGTTGTGCGCGAGCGCGTCGTCACCCTTCGACGGCGAGTCCGACTCGACGATCACGACCTCGCGGTCGCGCACCTCGGAGGCGTACCCGCCGTTGGCGAGCGTGGTGAGCGGCGGGATGCTCACGGCCTTGTCGAGCACCAGGTCCTTGATGTTGCCGGTGTCGTTCTGCTCGGTCAGCGCCTCGAGCTGCCTGGCCTCTTCCGCGGTCTTCATCCGCACGACGGACACCGACGAGTACACGGTGCGGCCGTCGGGCAGCTTGGCCGTGTAGAGCATCCGGGTCAGCTGCAGACACGGGGTGGTCTTCAGGAACGCCTGCGTCTTGCTGGTGGCGTGCGCCGCGCAGTCGCTGTCCTTCACCGGCTCCGGCAGCTGGGTCGAGGTGGTGAACTCGAACTCCCCCGCGGTCTTCTGCGGTACCGCGGCCGGCTTGTCCACCGGGTCGGTCGGCTGGAGCACCCACCACACGAACCCGGACACCACCGCCACCCCCACCAGGGCCAGCGCCCTGCCGAGCCAGATCCGCTTCGGCGTCTGCGGCGGCTGGGGCGGCCGCGGCGGCTGCTGACCGCGGTTGTCCATGATCGACTGGAGCTTGACGAGCTCGTCGGCCGGGTAGAGCGGAGCGGTGTCGGTCGGCCTCGGCGGAAAGCGAGGCAGGTTCTGGGTCACCTCTTCGGGTGATTCGCGTGGTTCCGACACAAGGACCCACGGTAACGGACGGCTCTCACCTCAGCGCTGCGAGCACCCGTTCGACGTCCTCGGGCGTGTTGTAGAGGTGACAGGCGTAGCGCGTCCGACCTGCGCGAACAGAGGAAACGACGCCGTCGGCGGCCGGCCGGCCGACCGAGACGATCGCCGAGCCGTTGGGCGGGAGACCCAATCCGGTGAGAAGGCGATCCGTCAGATCGACACAGTGCGCACGCACGGCCGTGAGATCCAACGAGGCCACCCAGGGCAACGCGACGGCCGCACCGACGTGTGCGAACCACGTGGGCGACAGGTCGAACCGCCGTGCGTCCGAACGCAGCAGCAGCTCGGTGCCGTAGTTCTCCCCCGTGCTGTACCAGTTCGCCGCCACGGGCCGCAGCGACTCGAACCGGTCGGGCCGCACCGCGAGCCACGCCGCACCGCGCGGCGCCATCAGCCACTTGTAGGCCACGCCGACGACGAAGTCCGCCCACGCCAGCGACAACGGCATCCACCCGGCCGCCTGGGACACGTCGAGCAGCACCGGTTTGCCCGACGCCCGCAGCGCGTCGAGGTCCGCGACGGCCCCGTCGGCCGACTGCACCACGCTGACCGCCACGAGGTCGCACTCGTCCACTGTGGACACCATCTGGTGCCCGGCCGCGACGAACGGCAGCGAGACGCTGGTGAACTCGCCGGGTTCGACGAAGACCTTCGACCCGGCCGGCAACGACTGGGCGACCAGTGAGACGAACTGCGAGACCGTGGCGCCGCACGCGACCGACGTCGCGGGCACCCCGACCAGCTGCCCGAACGCCGCCCTGGACGTCTCGACCACCTCGGTGAACGACGACGAGGTGTCCTGCCCGCGCCGCCACCGTTCGTGCGCGGCCGCCACCGCGTCGGCGACGTGCCGCGGCGGCACCCCGATGGACGCCGTGTTCAGGTAACCCGGCTCGACGTCGAAGACCGCACCGAACGCCTCACGCATGCGCGAGCTGCTTGTCGCGCTTGCGCCGCGCGTAGACCTGCTTCCGCACCTTCGCGATCACGGTCCCATCCTGCCCGACGACGTCGGTGTCGAACCAGACCAGCGCCTTCGCCCCGGACGCCGTCTGCTCCAGGACCTGCTCGACGTGGGAGTCGGTCAGCCGGAACTCCGCGTGCACGGTGCCGCGGCCGGGCGCGACGAACTCGATCTCACCGGCCCGGTCCCACACCACGTGCTCGCCCTTGAGCTGGTTGAACAGCAGCAGCACCCAGAACGGGTCGGTCATCGCGAACAGCGAGCCGCCGAAGTGCGTGCCGAAGAAGTTGCGGTTCCACGGACGCAGGCGCATGCGCACGCGGGCGTACCGGTAGTCCGGCGAGATCTCCTCGACGCGGATCCCGGCGAACAGGAACGGCGGCCACAGGTTCATGCCGAGGCGCAGGCGGCTTGCCTTCATAAAAAACAGTGTTACACAACGTCCGCCAACCTGTCCGCAACTTCTTCGGGCGACGGCATGTGACGTATCTCCCGGGCGAGGTGACCTGCGGCTTCCCGGTACTGACCAGTTACGAGCAACAGCCGCGCGCAGTCCGCGATCGGCCCCGCGCTGAACGCATGCGGCCGTACCGCCGCACCGGCCGCCACGAGCGCGTCGGCGTTGGCGAACTGATCGGCTCCCTGGGGCAGCACGACCTGAGGGACCCCTGCGGTCAGTGCGCCCAGCATCGTGCCGCTGCCACCGTGGTGGACGACGACGTCCGCGTACCGGAGCACCTCGGCCTGAGGCAGCCACGGATGCACCGTCACGTTCGGCGGCAGGTCGGTGAGCACGACCCGTGGCGCCGCCACCACCACCTGGACGTCGGAGAGCTTGCCGAGCCCCACGACCGCCTCGGCGAGCAGCTCGCGCGTGCCGAACGCGGTGCCGAGCGTCAGGTAGACCATCTTCCCGGCCGTGCGCACCGGCACCTCGCCGGGCGGCGAGAACGGCACGGGCCGCAGCGGAATCCGGTCCTGCGCCAGGAAGGCCGGGTCCTGCAACGAGGGCGGGCAGATGTCGACGTGCCGCCCGCCCTCCGGCCGCACCAGCCCGACGCCGTCCGGGAACATCCGCCCGAACCCGTGCCACACCGCGGGGAACCCGCGCCGGCGGGCCTCCGACACCACCTCGGGCACCGCCCACCCGCCGACCACGAGGTCGGGCAGCAGCCGTTCGAGGTCCTGGGCGATGTCCTCGGCGTAGATCTCCCCGAACACCAGGCCGGGCCGGAACGGCCGCAGCCCGAGCTTGCCCAGCACCGGGTGCATCTCCTCGCCGACGGCGAAGTGCACCTCGTGCCCGGCGGCGCGCGCGGCCACCGCCAACGGGATCAACGGGTAGGTGTGGCCGACCGTGGCCATGCTGGCGAAAAGCACACGCATGCCACGAATCTAGTGGCGCGGCTCGGAACGTTGCCGTGGTGATTCGCGGTCAGACGGCCACCTGCTGAGCGTGAATTACCCGCCCACGTTACGAGTCGCGCCACTAGTTGCCGGTACGAAGCCAGTTGCCGAGCAGCTCGGCCCGGTCCTCACCCCTTGGCACGCAACAGCTCCACGACCCGCGCCCACCCGTCCCTACCGTGTCCCGCCGAGACCGACCGCCGCGCGTACTCCCGCAACAGGTGCGGCAGCGTCGCGTCGACCTCGCGGACCTCGCTGGCGTGCACGAGGTGGTCCAGCGTGGCGAGGTGCACGTCCAGCGTGGCGTCCGAGCCGGGGTAGGCACCGGCGTCGACCTGGCCGGCGTAGGTCGTCAGGAAGCCGGCGACCGGGCCGAGCCAGCGGGTGGCCAGCGGGGTGAAGTGGGTGGCGGTGGCGCCGTCGGCGGTGACGAGTGCGGTGGCGTGCAGCCAGGCGGTGAGGGTGGCCCACATGATGCCGAGCAGGGCGGTGTCGTAGAGGGCGGCGCGGCCGGGGTCGGTGCCGAGGTCGATCGGCTCGGCCAGTGCGGACAGCAGGCCGGAAGCCTCGGCGAGAGCGTCCTGGTCGCCGCTGTAGAGGATCATCGAGCGCGGGTCGCCGATGCCGGGTGGCGTGGTCATGATGCCGCCGTCGACGTAACGCACGCCGGTCAGTTCTCCGGCGAGCGCGCGGGCCTGTTCCGGCGAGCCCGAGGTGAGGTTGACCAGGGTCGAGCCGGGCACGGGGTCGAGGATCCCGGTCAGCGCCGGGTAGTCGAGCACGCAGGCGACCACCACGGGTGCGCAGCGCTGGGCCTCGGCCGCGGTTGCGGCGGCGAGCGCCCCTGGGCCACCAGCGGCGCTGTCCTGGCGGCCGAGCGGTTCCAGACCGTGACGCGGTGACCGGCGCGCAGGAACGCGGAAGCGAGCGCCGAGCCCATCTGCCCGAGTCCGAGCACGGCAACGTCGGAGTGCATTGTCGTTGTCTCCCAATGGTTTGTGGACTGGCATCACCCTCGCAGGACAGGACCACCGCCGACAGTGGCAGGAATGCCGACATTCGAACCATTGCTGCCACTAGCCTCGACGGCATGCGCACGGTGGCGATCCTGGTGACCGAGGACGACGCACCCTCCACGTGGGACGTCTACGAGGCCGGCCTGGCCTGCGTGGTGTTCGGCGTCGACCACGGCGACCTCGCCGACCCCTGGTACGAGATGCGGCTGTGCGGCCTCAACCCCGCTGCGCCACGGGCGGAGCACGGCTGGACGCTCCGACCGGAACACGGCCTGGAGGGTCTGCACGGCGCGGACACGATCATCGTCCCGTCCGTGCCCCAGGCCGTTCTGGACGGCAGGGCGGCGCTGGACCCGTTGCTGGTCAAGGAACTCCAGGACGCGGCGGCCAACGGTGTGCGCATCGCCGCGTTGTGCAACGGCGCGTTCGTGCTCGCCGAGGCAGGTCTGCTCGACGGCAGGAGGGCCACCGCGCACTGGTCCTACACCGACCGCCTGGCCGCCAGATACCCGCGGGTCGAGGTCGACGCCGGGGTGCTCTACGTCGACGACAGTGACGTCCTCACCAGCGCGGGCGCGGCTGCGGGGCTGGACCTGTGCCTGCACCTCGTGCGCCAAGACCTCGGTGCGCACGTGGCCAACCAGCTCGCCCGCCGGCTGTGCGTGCCCGCGCACCGCACCGGCGGACAAGCGCAGTTCGTCACACGGCACGTGCCGGACACCGACGACGACAGCGTCGCACCGGTGCTGGAGTGGGCGGCGAAGCACCTGGACCGTCCGCTGACCGTGGCGGACCTCGCGCGCAGGGCGGGCATGAGCGAACGGACCTTCTTCCGCCGTCTGCGCGAAGCCACCGGCAGCACGCCGTTGCGGTGGCTGCTCGCCCAGCGCATCGCCCACGCCCAGTCCCTGCTGGAGGCGACCGCGCTGCCGGTGGAGCAGGTCGCGCAGCGCTGCGGCCTGGGCACCGGCACGAACCTGCGCCGCCACTTCACCGCGCACGTCGGCGTCACGCCCACGGAGTACCGCCGCGCCTACGCGGGTTGAATGTCCGCATGGGAACGAACCGCGAGAAGATGATCAACGGTGAGCCGTACCTGCCGGCCGACCCCGAGCTGGACGCGGACCGGCGGCGCGGCTGGCGGGAGATGGCGCGGTTCAACGCGCACGACCCGGAGGACCTCGACGGGATGTACGAGATCCTCAAGGGCTTCGTGGCGGAGATCGGCGAGGGCACGACGTTCATGCAGCGCCTGCAGATCGAGTACGGCTACAACACCCGCGTCGGCGCGAACAGCTTCATGAACTACGGCGGCATCATCCTCGACTGCGGCCCGGTGACCATCGGCGACCACGTGATGATGGGCCCGAACGTGCAGCTGCTGACCGCGTTGCACCCGATCGAGGACCACGACGCGCGCATCGCGGGCTGGGAGACCACGGCACCGATCGTCATCGGCGACGAGGTGTGGTTCGGCGGCGGTGTGATCGTGTGCCCCGGAGTGACCATCGGCAACAACACGGTCGTGGGCGCCGGCAGTGTCGTGACGCGTGATTTGCCTGCTCACGTGCTCGCGGTCGGCAACCCCGCACGGGTGGTTCGTAAGATCTGAGGTCATGCGCAGCGAGGAGATCCAGATCCGCACCGGTGCCGAGGAGGTCGTGCACGACCTCACCCGCGACTGCGAGCGGTTCCTCCAGGACGAGAACGGCGACGGCCTGCTGCACGTGTGGGTCCCCCACGCGACGGCGGGCGTCGCCATCATCGAGACGGGCGCGGGCAGCGACGACGACCTGCTCACCGCGCTCGAACGCATCCTGCCCCGCGACGTGAGGTGGCGGCACCGGCACGGCACCCCCGGTCACGGCCGTGACCACGTGATGCCCGCGCTGGTGCCGCCCTACGCGACGATCCCGGTCCTAGGCGGTGTGCTGGCGCTCGGCACCTGGCAGTCCGTCTGCCTGGTCGACACCAACGTCGACAACCCCGTCCGGACGGTCCGGCTGAGTTTTCTGGCCGGCTAGCACCAGCACGAGCCCGACCACGGCGATCCCGGCGAACACCCACCACTCCGTGCTGATCGCACCGTCGTGGAGGAGTGCACGCAGGCCCTCGGTGGAGAACCGGAACGGCGTCCACGACCACAACGCGACCTTGTACGCCGGGTTCAGCAGCTCCGGGACCTGGCCGGCCACCGCGGGCGCCATCAGGTAGAGCAGGCCGAGGATCCCCATCGCGCGGATGCCGAGGTGCTTGAACAACCCGGCCTGCAGCAACGCGAACGCCCCGGCGACGGCGAACAGGAACGCGACCGCCGCGCCGGTGAACGAGACGCCCCACCACGCGAGCAGCCCGACCACCGAGCCGACCGTCAGCACCGCGGCGCCCAGCGACGACACGAGCCGGAACCGGCCGCCCTTGAGCACCACGAACAGCACCCCGGCGACCATCCCTCCGATCCAGAGCAACGCCGAGGCGGCCAGCGGTGCCGTGCGGTCCGCTGCGGACACGGCAGGTGCCTCGGCCCGCACCGGCAGCCCGGCACCCTGGGCGACCCCGGTCAGCACCTGCTGCGCGACCTGCGTGCCGGACGGGTTGACCGCGGGGTTCAGCCGGATGGTGGCCCCACTGGCCGCGATCTCCAGCACCCCGTAGACCTCCCTGTCCGCCAACAGGATTCGCGCCTCGTCCGCGCCGACCACGCGGATGTCGACCTCGGGCGAGTCGGCCGCCCGCACCCGTTCCGCGATCGGCGGCGGTGCCACGACGGCGAGCGGAACGTCGTGCGGGTGGACGGTCGCCTGCACGCCGAACGTCAGCAGTCCCAACAGGAACGCCACGACCGCGCCTGCGACGGCGGTGACCAGCGCGGTGCGCATCACGGACCTCCTCGAAGTTCATCAATCGTTGAATTTGATGGGCAGGACGGTACGCCCGGCCCGTCACGCAAGTCAACGCTTGATGAATTAAGAACTGTCAGGGTCACCAGGTACCGTTTGCCGCGTGACGTACCCAGGTGGCGGCGGACAGGGCGGCTGGAACGACCAGCCCGGTTGGGGTCAGCAGCAGGGTGACTACCCGACCGGTGGTTACCAGGGCACTGGCGCCTATCCGCAGTCCGGCGGTCACCCGCAGACCGGCGGCTTCCCCCAGCAGCAGCAACAGGGCTACGGCGGCAGCGGCTACGGCGGCCTGGGCGTGTACGGAGGCTTCGACCAGGAGCCGCCGAAGAAGAGCAACAAGACCCTCTGGCTGGTGCTGGGCGCGGTCGTGCTCGTGCTGTTCGGCGGCGGCGGCGTCGCCACCTTCATGCTGATGAACAAGGGCGACGACCAGAACGCGGGTCCCGCCACATCGTCGTCGAACCCGACGACCAGCACCTCCCAGGAGCCCAGCGGCGCCGCCACGTGCAAGGACGAGGCCTGGCAGTGCGTCGAGACCACTCTCGGCTACACCTACCAGGTGCCGAAGGACTGGGCGCAGGTCGACGACCGCATCCCGATCACCGGGTTCCAGGGCGTGGCGCTGACCGGCGTGACCTCGTACGGCGACTACACCTGCGAGACCAAGTCGTACACCAAGGGCACCAACGGTGGCGCGTTGCTGGAGAAGGGCGACATCAACGCGGTCGCCACGGAGTTCACCAAGGCCGTCGCCACCCAGTACTACTCCTCCGGCGGCGCCCCGCAGGTCGCGCTGACCCAGCCCAAGCCGGTGAAGATCCAGCACACCCAGAAGGACGGCAAGAAGGTCGTCGTCGAGGGCGTGCAGGTCGACGCCACCATCACGCAGACCGCGAACAAGTGCCTGGCGTCCAAGGGCATGGTGAAGGTCGTGGTGCTCAACGGCAGCGCCAAGCTGCACGCGCTCGTGGTCAACGGCGACCTGGAGGGCGGTGGCGGCGGCGACAAGCCCCCGCTGCCCAAGGAGGCCGACCTGCAGAAGATGATCGACTCGTTGCAGCCGAACACCTGAGTCAGTCCGTGCGCGTGAACCCGTGGCTGCGCTCGACCTTCGCGATGTGCAGCGTGTAGCTCCGGTACCAGTCGGCCCGTCCGCGTGCCTGCGCCGCGCGGTGCTCGGCGTTGGACCGCCACTGTGCCAACGCCTCGGCGTCGCGGAAGTAGCCGACGGTGATGCCCAGCCCGCCGGGGTTCTGCGCGTGGTCCATCCCCAGGTAGCCGGGGATGTCGCGCACGAGCTCCTCCATGCGCGCGTTGGTCTCGCGGTAGTCGCTCTGGTTCTCGGTGCGCACGGTGGTGAAGACAGCCACGTAGTAGGGCGGCTCGAACGCCTCGACGGGGTGATCACTCATGGCGTCACCGTAGGTCGGTGAGTGCCAACGGAGCCACCGTGTTTCCTCAGCGCGCTCCGCCGTTGGACGTCACGGTGGCGGGCAGCGGGTTGTCCGCGGCGATCTTCTCCAGCACCGCCAGCGCCTTGCTCTCCCACAGCGCGAGCCGCAGCTCCTGGAACGTCATCATCGCCTGCTCGACGATGGCGATCGCGTGGAACGTCTCCCCGCGCTGCGACACCAGCTGGGCCAGGTCGAGCCGGATCCGCGCCGCGCCGACCCGGTCGAGGTTCTCCTCGCACAACCGGATCGCCCGCCGCAGCAGCCGGCCGGCCTCGGCGAACATCCGCATCCGCCCGTGGATCAGCCCGAGCGAGTGCAACGCGTAGCTCTCCCCGACCGTGTCGCCGGAACGCTGCACCATGCCGAGCACCGACGTGATCAGCTGCTGCGCCTGCTCGTACCGGCCCTGCACGAGCATCGCGCCGCCCAGCCGGTACAGCACCTGGGCCTCGACGCGGGGACTCGAGATCTCCCGGCACATGCCCAGCGCACCGCGCAGCTGCTCGACGGCCAGCTCGTGCTCGCCGCGGTCGAGCGACAGCTGCGCCAGCTGCGACACCACGTACGCCTGACCGACGACGTCACCGACGCGTTTGAACCCGGTCAGCGACTGCTCGAAGATCCGGGTCGCGAGCTCCGGCCGGCCCTCGTTGTACTCCAGCAGGCCGAGGTTGCGGCGCACCAGCGCGAGCCCGTGCGAGTCGTCCAGCTCGGTGAAGAGCTCCAGCGCGGGTTCCAGTGCCGTTCGCGCGGCCTCCATCCGGCGCTGGCTGTGGTGCAACGACCCCAGCGAGCACAACAACGCCGCGGTGCCGCGCTTGTTGCCGGCCCTGCGGGTCGCGTCGAGAGCGCGCTCGTGGGTCTGCTGCCAGTCGTCGAGGTAGCTGCGCGTCTCGAACAACGTCACGAGCGTGATCGCGAGGTCCCACGCCAGCTCGTCCAGGCCCGCGTCGGCGGCCTGGAGCACGGCCGCGCAGATGTTCGGCCGCTCGCTCTCCAACCAGCCCAACGGGTCCTGCAGCACCTGGTCGACGTACGGGCCGTGCGGCTGCCAGCGCCGGCCGGTGCCGTGCAGGACGGTGAAGTCGCCGCCGTAGAGCCGTTGGTGCGCCTGCTCGGCCATCGCGAGCCAGCCGCCCGCGACCCGTTCCACCGAGGCCAGCTGCGCGTCCGGCTCCTCGTGGCCGGCGAGCTGTTCCTTGGCGAACAACCGGATCAGGTCGTGGAAGCGGTACCTCGGCAGGCCGGTGACGTCGCTGCCGACGACGTCCAGCAGCTGCGCGTCCACCAGCCGTTCGAGCAGGTCGAAACCGCGGTTGCGCTCGTCGTCGGTGAGCGCGCTCGCCGTCCACACCGGAAGGCTTTCCGCCTCCAGCAACGACATCAGCCGCATCACCCGGCACGTGTCGGGCTCCAGGCCGTCGTAGGTCAGCGAGAGGCTGGCGCGCACGACCATGTCGCCGTGCACCAGCTCGTCGAGCCGATGGCGTTCGTCGGCCAGACGTCCGACCATGGAGGCCAACGACCAGTGCGTCCGTGCGGCCAGCCGGGCGCCGATGATGCGCAACGCGAGCGGCAGACCTCCGACGACGTCCACCAATGCCGCTGCCGCAACGGGTTCGCTCTGCAGGCGCTGGGTGCCGATGATGCGGCCGAGGAGCTCCAACGCGTCGTCGGAGTCCATGAAGTCCACGTCCACCAAATGAGATCCGGCCAGCCCCGTCAACCGGGCACGGCTCGTGACGATGACACCGCACGTGGGCGAACCCGGAAGCAGTTGGTGGACCTGCGACTCGCTGCCCGCGTCGTCGAGAACCACCAGGACACGGCGGTTGGCGAGCATGCTGCGGTACATGTCGGCGCGCTCGTCCACGCCGTCGGGCAACGTCGAGCCCACCGCGCCCAAAGCGGACAGGAACCGGCCGAGAACTTCTGCCGGAGTGGCCGATTGGGCCTGGGTTCCGCGCAGGTCGCAGTAGAGCTGGCCGTCCGGGTACCTCTCAGTGGCCACGCGATGCGCCACGTGGACCGCGAGAGCGCTCTTACCGATGCCCGCCTTGCCCGAGATGTTGACCACCGGCATCGACATGTGGTCACCGGAGAGCACCGACAACATCCGCGCGACCACGTCCTGACGGCCGATGAAGTCCGCGATGGTGGCCGGGAGCTGGTGCGGTGACACGACGTTCTGCACGGTGACCGGGACGGTCTTCTCCTGGTCGAGCCGCAGCACCTCGTCGTCGGTGAGGATCGCGGTCTCCAGCTTGCGCAGCTGGTCGCTCGGCTCCAGGCCGAGGTGCTCGATGAAGAGGTCGCGGCCCGCGCGGTAGACGTCGAGCGCTTCGGACTGGCGACCGGAACGGTAGAGCGCGAGCATCAGCTGACCGCGCGGGCGTTCCCGCAGCGGGTGTTCGGTCACCATGCTCTGCAATTCACCGATGAGAGCGTGGTGACGACCGAGCAGCAGCTCGATGTCGATGCAGTTCTCCAGCACCGACAAGCGTTTCTCGTCGAGTCGCAGTGCTTTGTTGTGCAACGTCGCCGCGGCGCCGCCGAGTGCCGGCCCGCGCCACAGCGCGAGTGCCGACCTCAGTGTCGTCGCAGCCTCTTCCAGCCGTCCCTGACGGACGGCCGCGTCGGAGTCGGCCACGCGGCGTTCGAAGAGGAAGGTGTCGATCCGGTCGCCGGCCACCCGCAGCAGGTAACCGGGCTGGCGGGTCTCGATCAGGGCGTCCACTCCGACGCGGGAGAACTCCCTGCGGAGCGCGGACACGCAGATCTGGATCTGCGCCCGCGCGGTCGACGGCGGGGTGTGCTCCCAGACGAGGTCGATCAGCTGGTCCATGCTGACCACGCGGTTGGCTTCGAGCAGCAGCGCGCCCAGGATCGTCTGCTGACGTCCCGGCGGCACCTGCACCTGCTCCTGGGCGCCGATCACCTCGATCGGGCCCAGCAGCTTGAAAATCAGCAACTCATCGGGGGCGGAGCTCATGACGGACGACCCCTCGCGCCTTTGTCTCTCGCACAGCCCCAACACCTCACGCTCCGGTCGGCCTCCGCCGCCGTCGATGTGACGGAAATGTATTTGTGAATGCTTTCCAGAACCCGGCCGGACACGTGGAAAAAGGCACTTCCAGGGCGTTATCTCAAGATCGGGTGATAATATGAGGATTATTCACGTCCGTGTTCGACCTCCTGTCGGCATCAACCGCGGACTGGCACTCGGACAGGCGATGATCTCCGAAGTTAGTCTCGGCGAGGAAAACTGTCAAGATCCTTCTTGCCTATCGGGCAACGATCCAACATAATGCGCCCGATCTCAATAGGCATCTCATTAGGCCTGCCTTGATCCGGAACAACAGAACAGATCAACCAGTACGTGCGCCCCGGAATTGCAGCCTCGAGGTGGCGGTTCACGGCGATCCCACGCGACGCCGCCGAGCAGCCTGAACGCCTCATCGGCGTTACTCCGAGCGGCACAGGCCGTTCGTTCGGACCACTAACCGCACCCAACCATTGCGGTACACCGCACCTAATTCTGCGGTAAAGCCGCCACCCTGCGTAGTAACACCTGTTTGCTGACTCACCGCTCAGCTATTTGTGCGTCTCAACTGGCCACTTCCGCCCCGCCATCACGGCCGATTGATACGCGGTGGGTGCGCGATAGAGCGGCGATGGGCGGCACTCCTAACTTCGTTCTCAGACGCCGATCGAGAGCGTCTGCAGCACAACTCGAAGCCATGGAACCACCTACGTTCGAGGAGGCCGACATGATCCGCAAGACGACCGCCGCCGCTCTTGTTCTCTCCGCCATCCCCGCCGCCCTGGCTCTCACCTTCTCCGGCACCGCGCTCGCCGGCCCGGACACCCCGTGGGCCGGCACGGCCGCCGACGACACCCCGTGGGGGCAGGTCATCGCGTCCGACGACACGCCGTGGAGCCGTTCGGTCACCCCGAAGGACGACGACACCCCGTGGAGTCGCAGCCTTTCCGCCTCCGACGACACACCGTGGAGTCGCGGTACCGCCGTCGCCCCGGCGGACGACGACACCCCCTGGAGCTGATCACTCCCCTCCGCCCGGACATCCACCTGTAGGAGGCCAGAACCATGCGATTCCACCTGCTGGGCTCACTCGAGGTCCTCGACGACGACCTGCCGGTCCCGCTGGGCGGCGTCAAGCAGCGCGCGGCTCTGGGTTTCCTCCTGCTCCACGCCAACCGCGTGGTGGCGACCAGCAAGTTGCTCCAGGCGTTGTGGTCGCGGGACGTCCCGCCGACCGCCCGCAAGATGCTCCAGAACGCGGTCTCCGGACTGCGTGGCGTTCTCTCTCCCCACGGCAGCAGCACGGAGGGGTCTGCGCTGCTGCTCACCCACGCGCCGGGATATCTGCTGCGCGTGGACCAGAACTCCCTCGACCTGTCGCGCTTCCAGCAGCTGACCGAACAGGGACGAGGGGAACTGTCCGCAGGCAACTGGACCGCGGCCGCGAAGGTGCTCCGCGGGGCACTGGGGTTGTGGCGCGGTCCGGTGCTCGCGGACCTCGCGGAGACCGGCATCAACTGGCCGGAGCTCACCGCCATCAAGGACTGGCGGCTGGCGACGCAGGAGGACTGCTTCGAGGCGGAGCTCGCCTGCGGCAGGCACTACGAGATCATCGGTGAGCTGGAGTCGCTCATCGAGGTGGAGCCGTACCGGGAACGGCTCAACGGGCAGCTCATGCTCGCGTTGTACCGGTGTGGCAGGCAGGTCGACGCGCTGAGCGTCTACCGCAGGACGCGCGCGGCACTGGTGGAGGAGCTCGGCCTGGAGCCGGGCCGGGAGCTCCAGGAGCTGGAGCGCGCGATCCTCGACCACGCCCCCGCGCTGGACCTGCCACCGTCGGTGCAGCGCAGGCACCTGCTCGCCGTCGGTCAGACGTCCGCCGCCACTCCCGTGGTCATCACCCCGCCCGCACCGCGTGCTCCCGAGCCCGCGCCGGTGGTCGTGCCGCCCGCGGACGTGACGACGGTGGAACGCAAGCTCGTCAGCGTGGTCATGGTGTCCGCCCAGCTCGGTCTCGCGGCCGGCGACGGGGACCCGGAGGACGTCGACGAGGTGCACCAGGAGGTGTCCGCCGTGGTGCGCGCCGAGGTGGCGCGGCTCGGCGGGGTGGTCGGCGGCGACGTCGGCTCTGTTTTCCTGGCCCTGTTCGGGGTGCCGCGGACGGCGGAGGACGATGCGGACAGGGCGGTCCGCACGGCGTTGTCGATCCGCGACCGGCTGAGCACCGTGGCCGACGTGCAGGTGGGTGTGGCGACCGGGGACGCGCTGGTGCGCCCGGTGCCGGCGGCCGGCCGCGACCGGGTGCTGCTCGACCGGTGCCGGCAGCTGATGGCGCTGGCGCCGTTGGGTGCGGTGCGGGCGTGCGCGGCCACCCGGGACGCGAGCACTTCGGTGACGTGGGCCGGCGAACCTGCCGCCACCGGTGGCTGGCAGGCGGAGTCCGCGGTGTCGCCGCACGGGGCGACCCGGCGGGAGCAGGCGTCCGTGCCGTTCGTGGAACGCGAGCGGGAGCTCTCGGTGTTGCGAGGACTTCTGGACGAGGTGCAGGTCCGGCGCCGGCCGCACTTCGTGACCGTGCTCGGTGAGGCGGGCGTCGGCAAGACCCGCCTGGTGTCCGAGCTGGCGGATGCGTGCGCCTCTTCTTCTGTCGTCGCATTGCGCGGTACTTCCACCGCGTTCGGCGATGACCACGGTTTTGGCCCGCTGTCCGATGTCGTGCGCGGGTTCGCTCCTTCCGCGGAGGCGCTGCGGTCCGGGTTGACGACGCTGGTCGGGGGCGGTGAGCTCGCCGACCGGTTGCACGGAGGTCTGGAAGGGCTGCTGACGCCGACGCCGGACGTGGTGCCGGACTTCGCCGGGTGGCGGAGGTTCCTGGAAGAGATCGCCGACCAGCGCACGCTGGTGGTGTTCCTGGAGGACGTGCACTGGGCGAACGACGTGGTGCTCGACTTCGTGGAGGAGCTGAGCGAGCAGGCCGGATCGGTGCCGTTGCTCGTGATCGCCACGGCCAGGCCGGAACTGCTGCAGCGTCGCCCGTCGTGGTTCGGCGGGAAGCGCAACGCCACGACGATCAGCCTGGAACCGTTGTCGCACAACGGGACCCGGTCGTTGCTGAACTCACTGCTGGAGACGAGCGAGCTGTCGGGTGAGCTCTGGCAGGCCCTCGTGTCGTGCGTCGGCGGCAACCCGTTGTTCGCCATCGAGTTCGCCCGGATGGTGTCCGATCCGCGGATGCCGTGCGTGCACAACGAGTCGTCGCTGCCCATCCCGCCGTCGGTGCGCGGTGTGCTCACGGCTCAGCTGGACTCGCTGCCGTTCGACGCGAAGGCCGTCCTGCAGGACGCCGCCGTGGTGGGTGACGTGGTGTCGCCGGGAGCCGTGGCCGCGACCGGTGAGGGTGACCCGCACGAGGTGGCGAAGGCGCTGGAACTGCTGGAGCAGCGGGACTTCCTGCGCAGGCAGGGCCGCAACAGCGAGACCGGTGAGATCGAGTACGGCTTCCGGCACGCGCTGGTGCGCGACGTGGTGGCCGACCAGCTGCCACGCGCCGTGCGTGCGCAGAAGCAGGAGAGGGCGGCCGCGTGGCTCGCGCAGCCCGCCGTCGACCTGATGGACCGCCGGGCGGGCTGATCCCCGTCCGGGCGATGCCGAACGCCGGGCCCGCGCGTCCCTCCCCCCAACGCGCGGGCCCGGCGTGCGGTCAGGTCAGCTGCCGACCAGGGCGACCAGGTGGTCGACGACCTCGGCGACCGGCACCTCGACGCGGTCGCCGGACCGGCGGTCCTTGACCTCGACGACACCGTTCTGCAGGCCGCGGCCGACCACCAGGATGGTCGGCACGCCGATCAGCTCGGCGTCCGCGAACTTCACGCCGGGGCTCGCCTTGCGGTCGTCCAGCAGCACCTGCACGCCCTTGGCGTCGAGCTGCTTCGCGAAGTCCTCACCGGCGGCGGTCAGCGTCTCGTCCTTGCCGGCCACGACCACGTGCACGTCGGCGGGGGCGACGTTGCGGGGCCAGATCAGGCCGCGGTCGTCGTGCGACTGCTCCGCGATCACCGCGACCAGCCGCGAGACGCCGATGCCGTACGAGCCCATGGTGATGCGGACCGGCTTCGAGTCGGGACCCAGCGCGTCGAGCGAGAACGCGTCGGCGTACTTGCGGCCCAGCTGGAAGATGTGGCCGATCTCGATGCCGCGCGCGGCGACCAGCACACCCTTGCCGTCGGGCGACGGGTCGCCCTCGCGCACCTCGGCGACGTCGATGACGCCGTCGGGGGTGAAGTCGCGGCCGGCGACCAGGTCGACGACGTGGTGGTCGGTCTCGTCAGCACCCGTCACCCACGCGGTGCCGGTGACGACGCGGGGGTCGGCGAGGTAGCGCACGCCGTTGTCCTGCAGCGCCTTCGGGCCGATGTACCCCTTGACCAGGAAGGAGTTCCTGGCGAAGTCACCCTCCTCCAGCATCGCGACCTCGGCGGGCTCCAGCGCGGCTTCCAGGCGCTTGAAGTCGACCTCGCGGTCACCGGGGACGGCGACCGCGAGCAGCTCCCACTCCTTCGCGCCGGGCTGGCGGGTCTTGATGAGCACGTTCTTCAACGTGTCCGCCGCGGTGAACTTGCGGTCGGTGTTCGCGTTGAGGAAGTCCACCAGGGACTCGATGGTGGGCGTGTTCGGCGTGTGGTGCACCTGCGCCGCGGGCTTGTCGTCGACCGGCTGTGCTGCGGGCGCGGGCGTCTTGACCGCCTCGACGTTGGCCGCGTAACCCGACTCGGTGGACTTGACGAAGGTGTCCTCACCGGTCTCGGCGACCGCCAGGAACTCCTCGGACGCCGAGCCGCCCATAGCGCCGGACGTGGCGGAGACGATCACGTACTCCAGGCCGAGCCGGTCGAAGATGCGGATGTAGGCGTCGCGGTGGTCCTGGTAGGACTGCGTCAGCCCCTCGTCGGTGAGGTCGAACGAGTACGAGTCCTTCATCAGGAACTCGCGCCCGCGCAGGATGCCCGCACGGGGCCGCGCCTCGTCCCGGTACTTGGTCTGGATCTGGTAGAGCGTGACCGGGTAGTCCTTGTAGGAGCTGTACTCGCCCTTCACGGTGAGCGTGAAGAGCTCCTCGTGCGTGGGCCCGAGCAGGAAGTCGGCACCCTTGCGGTCCTTGAGCCGGAACAGGTTGGGCCCGTACTCCTCCCACCGGTTCGTCGCCTCGTAGGGCTCCTTGGGCAGCAGCGCGGGGAACTGGATCTCCTGCGCCCCGAAGGCGTCCATCTCCTCGCGGACGACGGCCTCGATCCTGCGCAGCACCTTGAGCCCCAGCGGCAACCAGGAGTACCCGCCCGGCGCGACGCGGCGGACGTAGCCAGCGCGCACCAGCAGCTTGTGGCTGGGCACTTCGGCGTCCGCCGGATCCTCGCGAAGGGTGCGCAGGAACAACGACGACATCCTGGTGATCACGGTGGGTACTCCTCGTTCACGGGCTGTTGGAGCAGCCTACTGGTTGGCCCGCGCACGAACTCGCGCACGGTTGGTTTCGCGGGCGCTGACCTGCAACGACCCGAAATTGTCAGACCCCCTGGGTAGCGTCCCTCCCATGTCCCTGACCATCGCCATGATCACGATCGACACGGGCGACGCCCGCAAGCTCGCCGACTTCTGGACCGCCGCCCTGGGCACCGCGGTCCAGAACGACTGGGGCGAGTTCATCGTCCTCGCCCCCACCACCCCGGGCGGCCCCGCCCTCGGCATCCAGCAGGTCCCGGACGCCACCCCCGGCAAGAACCGCGTCCACCTCGACACCCACGTCCCCGACCGCCTGGCCGAGGTCGCCCGCCTGGTCGAGCTGGGCGCCACCGAGGTCGGCGTGCACAGCGTGCCGGGCCTGGTGTGGTCGGTGCTGACGGACCCGGACGGCAACCAGTTCTGCGTGGGGCAGGCGGGCGAGGAGCTGTAGGCCCTTCCGCACTCCGGACGGGCAACCGGTCAGGACCGGCTCGAACCCGCCGCGCTCGTGCACGCCGAGCGCTCGGGGCCGCGTCGGTCACGGCACGGGTCCGCCCAGCCCGGCTCACCAAGCCGGTTGGGCTGACCGACCTCAGTCCGTCCCGCAAGTGAGCTCGCCGCAGTCCCGACTGCTCGCCTCGACCTGACCCTGCCGCCGGAGCGCAACCGCTCCCGCCCAGCCCAGCCGACCCGACGCAGCCCGACCAGCCCAGTCACTCAGCCCAGCCCACCCGAGCCAGCCACACCACCCCGGCCGCTCAGCCACACCTGACCGCTCAGCCGCACCCGGCCCTCAGCCGCACGAGCCCGGCCCGACCTGCCCGGCACGCCCTGCCCGCCCAACCCGGCACATCGCCTAAGCCGGCTCCACGGGCAGCCCGTAGTCCGCCCAGGTCCGCGCCACCCCGAACCCCGCCCGCTCGTACACCCCGAGCGCGCTGGTCGGGTTCGCCGTGTCCACCGACAACCCGGCCCGGTGGTACCCCTGCTCCCTCGCCCGAGCCAGCGTCCGGCTCAGCAGGGCGGAGGCCACACCGCGGCCGCGGTGGTCGGCGAGCGTGCCGACGTCCCCGATCCACAGTTCGCGGACGCCGGTCGTCTCGAACACGGCCGGGTAGTGCCTGGCCAGCACGAAACCGATCACGGCGCCGTCCGCGAGCGCCAGGAAGGAGGTCTCCGGGACGAACCGCTTGCTGTCGGTGAACGACGCGGCCCATTCGGCGGGGCTGCGGTCGACCGAGCCCCAGTGCTGTGCGAAGGCCGTGTTGCAGACCTGGCGCACCTCTTCGTGGCGGGCGGCGGAGAAGGGCACGACCTCGTACCCGGCCGGGGTCGGGAGCTGGGCGAGTGACTCGCCCAGTGCCACCTCCAGCTCGTGGAAGTGGCGGTCCGCGGCGAATCCCAGCCGCTCGCACAGCGCGACGTGGCCGGAGCAGCCGCTCTCGACCATGGTGGTCACCACCAGCGGCATGGCCCGGTGCCGGGCCGAGTGCAGGTCTCGCGCCATCGCGACGAGGCGCTGCATCAGCTGACGGCCGATGCCGTTGCGGCGGAACCGCGGGTGCACCACGCCGTCGAGGCGGACGCGGTGGGTGCCGGCGGGGTTGTCGCGCAGCATCACCAGGCCGTGGGCGGCGAGCACGTCGTCGACGAGCACGGCGAGCGAGCCGGCGGGCAGGTCCGCCTTGGCGAACGACTCGGCGACGTCCTCTTCGGACAGCAGCTCGCCGGTGTCGTCGGCCGCCTCGGCCGCGGCCCACAGCGCGGTCACCGCGGGGATGTCCGCGGTGGTGAGCGCACGCCACACGAGTTCCACGCCGACCGAAGCTACGCGGAGGTGATGCCCCCGACAACTGAATAACGCGTTGCCCCGGAACGGAAAGCGGCGCCATGCTGATGGCGATGACGACTCCGGAGATCACGCCGCTGCACCACGACGTCACGTTCCACGGACCGCTGTCCGAGGAACGGGCCGCCCGCCTGGTGAACTCGCTGCTGCCGCTCGACGGCGGACACGTGCTCGACCTCGGGTGCGGGTGGGCGGAGCTGCTGCTCCGCACGCTCGAAGCCGCGCCCACCGCCACCGGCACGGGTGTCGACCTGAACGAGGTCGACATCGCGCACGGCCGCGCCAACGCCGAGAGGCGCGGGCTCGCGGACCGGGTCAGCCTCGAAGTGGCCGACGTCGGCCAGTGGCGGCCGGACCGGCCCGCCGACGCCGTGATCGTCAACGGCGCCAGTCAGGTCTGGGGCGGAGACCCGGTGCGGCACACCGTGAACGCGCTCACCGCCGCCAGGGAGCTGTTGCGGCCGGGCGGGAGGTTGTTGCTGGGCGAGGGCTTCTGGGAACAGGAACCCACCGCGGCGCAGCTCGCCGCCATGCCGGTGCCCCGCGAGCAGTACCACTCGCTCGCCGGGCTGGTCGACCTCGCGCTCGAGCACGGCTACCGGTTGCTGTGGGCCGAGCAGGCGAGCCGCGACGAGTGGGACGTGTTCGAGAACGGGCACGGCCTGGCCTGGGAACGCTGGCTGCGCGCCAACCCGGACTCCCCGCACACCGGGGAGATCCGTGCCAAGGCCGACCGGCAGCGCAACTACCGGCTGCACGGCTGGCGCGGCGTGATGGGTCTCGCCTACCTGACGCTGCAGGCGCCGTGAGGAGCAACGCCGCTACTCTTCACCCGTGCTGGTGCTGCTTCCCCCGTCGGAGACCAAGGCGATCGGCGGCGGGGGTGCGCCGCTCGACCTCGACGTGCTGTCGTTCCCGGAGCTCAACCCCGTGCGCGACAAGCTCGTGTCGGCATTGGCCGACCTGGCGCGGGACGTCCCGGCGAGCCTGAAGGCGCTCGACATCTCCGAGCGCCAGGTCGACGAGGTGCACCGCAACGCGGCCGTGCGCACGTCCGCGACGATGCCGGCGCTGACGAGGTACACCGGCGTGCTCTACGACGCGCTGGACTTCCCGACGCTCAAGAAGGCCGAACGCGAGCGCGCCTACGAGCGGCTGGCGGTGGCGTCGGCGTTGTTCGGGGTGGTGCGCGGGGGTGACCCGGTGCCGGCGTACCGGTTGTCGGGCGGCAGCACGTTGCCCGCGCACGGCAGCCTGCGCACGCTGTGGAAGCCCGCACTGGAGCCGGTGCTGCGGGAGGCCGACGAGTTCGTCGTCGACCTGCGGTCCGGCGCCTACTCCAGTCTTGCGAAGATCCCGCACGCCGTCGTCGTCCGGGTGGTCACGAGCGAGGGCAAGGTCGTCAGCCACTTCAACAAGGCGCACAAGGGGCTGCTCGCCCGTGCCATCGCGGCCGGCCGTGCCGAGCCGAGCGACCTGAAGGGCCTGGTCAAGCTCGCGGAGAAGGCCGGGATGCGGCTCGTGCCCACCGGCGCGAAGACCGCCGACCTGATCACGGATTAAATCGGTTGCGCGCCCTGTTGACCGCAGGGCAAGCTTCACCGCAGCCGAAACGCGGCGCGTGGGAGTAGAGGAGGTGCGTTGTGTCAGAGCCTGTCATGGACGCGGCACCGACCCGTCCCTCCGCCCTTCGCGCCTGATCAGCACCGTTTGATCGCAGAGCGCCAGTGGGGCGGTCACCTCCACCTTCCAGGAGACCCCACCGTGCGCGAGCACGATCTCTACGAACGTTTCGAATCCTCTCTCGACGGCGCCGACACCATGCGGCGCAAGGGAAAGCGCGGCAAGCGCACCGCCGACGACGCGGAACCGGCGCGTCGCGGCCGCATGACCGAAGAAGAGAAGCTGCGGATCGCCAGGCTGCGCGAGGACCAGCTCAGCGCGGCGGACACCCCGGAGGACGGCGACCGCTGGTCCACCTGGGGCGACGCCGACCAGGGGCCGAAACCCCGCCCGAGCTGGCTCGTCACGGAGCTGGCCGCGGTCGACCGCGAGCTGGGCATCGTGAAGACCGGCAAGGAGGCGGACGTCTTCCTGCTGGAACGCGCGCTGGGTGACCAGGCGTGCCTGCTCGCCGCCAAGCGCTACCGCAGCAACGACCACCGGATGTTCCACCGCGACGCGGGGTACCTGGAGGGTCGCCGGATGAAGAAGTCCCGCGAGATGCGGGCGATCCAGAACCGCACCGCGTTCGGGCGCAACCTGATCGCGGAGCAGTGGGCGGTCGCGGAGTTCGCCGCGCTCACCCAGCTGTGGCAGATCGGCGCGCCCGTGCCGTACCCGGTGCAGCGCAGCGGCACCGAGCTGCTGCTGGAGTTCATCGGAGACGACGACGGCAACGCTGCCCCGCGGCTTGCGCAGGCACGTCCGGACGAGGACGAGCTGCTCGACCTGTGGCGGCAGCTGGTCGCGACGCTGACGACGCTCGCCGAGGCGGGCCTGACGCACGGCGACCTGTCCGCGTTCAACCTGATGGTCCACGAGGGCAGGCTGGTCATGATCGACCTGCCCCAGGTGGTCGACCTCGTCGCGAACCCGCGCGGGGTGGAGTTCCTCGACCGCGACGTCCGCAACATCGCCGGCTGGTTCGCCGCCCGCGGCCTGCCACCGGAGATCGGCGACCCGTCCGCGCTGGTGGCGACCCTGCTGGACGTTGCCGGTATGGCGTGACCCACGTTGCGCGCCCGGCCGTGTCCAACGACACTGCCGGGCGCGCGAGGTGTCGCCATTGATCAGCTAGACTGGTAAGTGCACCGATGAAGGCCTGACCGCCGTTGACCGGTGCGTCCACCCACTCATCCAGGCGTGACCACCACGCCGGGCTCGTCCTTGTGAACTGGCACCGCGACAAGCGCGGGGCAGCCTTGAGACGTGCCATGTCTCGGAGGTTTGTTTTGCCATCAATGTCCGAAGGCCGTTCCGAGCGCGTACAGAGCCGCAGGTCACCGCGGCGCCGCTCGAACCGCCAGGGCAACTCCTCGCGCCCGCAGCAGCGGGTCGAGGAGCCGATCGTCGCCGAGCACGTCGAGAGCACGCTGCCGGAAGGCCCGCTGCCCTCGTTCGCTGAGCTCGGCTTGGCCGACGCGCTGATCAAGTCGCTCGTCGCCAACGAGATCACCGCACCGTTCCCGATCCAGGCCGCCACCCTGCCCGACGCGATGTCGGGCCGGGACATCCTCGGCCGTGGCCAGACGGGCTCCGGCAAGACGCTGGCGTTCGGTCTCGCCATGCTGACCCGCCTCGCGGGCGGCCGCTCCACGCCGCACAAGCCGCGTGGCCTGATCCTCGTCCCGACTCGCGAGCTCGCGATGCAGGTGGAGACGGCGCTCATGCCGCACGCCCGCGCGCTCAACATGTGGTGCCGCGTGGTCGTCGGCGGCACGTCGTTCCCGCGCCAGATCGACCACCTGCGCCGCGGCGTCGACCTGCTCATCGCCACGCCGGGCCGCCTGTCCGACCACGTCCGCCAGGGGACCTGCGACCTGTCCCAGGTCGAGATCACCGCACTGGACGAGGCCGACCAGATGGCCGACATGGGCTTCATGCCCCAGGTCCGCGCGATCATGGACCTGACCCCGCAGGACGGCCAGCGCCTGCTGTTCTCCGCGACGCTCGACGGCGACGTGGACAAGCTGGTCCGCCAGTACCTGCACAACCCGGTGACGCACTCGGTGGCCCCGGCCACCGCCAGCGTCACGACGATGGACCACCACCTGCTGTTCGTGTCCGCCGAGGACAAGCAGAACGTGGTGACCGAGGTGGCCGCGCGCGAGGGCCGCACGATCATGTTCGTGCGCACCAAGCACCACGTCGACCGCCTGGCCAAGAAGCTGCGTTCGATGGGCGTCAACGCCGGCGCGCTGCACGGCGGTAAGGCGCAGAGCGCGCGCACCCGCGTGCTCGGCGACTTCCGCGATGGGACCATGCCGGTCCTGATCGCGACGGACGTGGCCGCCCGCGGCATCCACGTGGACGACGTCTCGCTGGTCGTCCACGTCGACCCGCCGGCCGACCCGAAGGACTACCTGCACCGCGCGGGCCGCACCGCGCGCGCCGGCCAGTCCGGCACGGTCGTCACGCTGGTCACGCACGACCAGCGCCGCGCCGTCCAGGGCATGGCCGCCCGCGCGGGCATCCGCCCGGAGAGCACCAAGGTCCGCCCCGGCGACGACGACCTGATCCGCATCACGGGTGCCCGCACCCCGAGCGGCGAGCCGATCGTCGAACGCGAGAAGCCCGCCCGCCGCTCCGGCGGCAACGGCCGTCGCTTCGGCGCCCGGCCACCGGCGGCCGCGGCGGCTCCGGCCGGCGCTCCGAGGGCGGCGAGTTCCGCAGCGGCCCGCCGTCCGCGAGGGTGGCGGTCCGCGTCGAGGCGGCAGCACCACCGGCCGTCCGCGCCGCGCACCGCAGCACTGATCGCCTGATCTGACGAAGGCCGCCTCCCCGCTTCGGGGAGGCGGCCTTCGTCGTGCGCAGGGTGGCGTACGGGGCGGAACTGGTACCTGCTCACGGCGAGCACGGATTCGCCGTTTCTGGGTGAACGCGGCGACGTTCGTGGTCACGGTGCCGCAGCCGGTCAGAGACTGCTTCGCGGGGGCTGGACGGCCCTTGGACGGTCAGCTGTGCGCGGCGCCGATGCCGGCGACCGGGCCGACCACGATGATCGCCGGCGGGCGGACGCCCCAGGCCACGACGTCGGCGCCGAGGGTTTCCAAAGTGGACCGGTACACGCGCTGGGCGGCGGTGCTGCCCTCCTGGACCACGGCGACCGGGGTGGTGCCGGGGCGGCCCTGCATCAACGCCGTTGCGAACGCACCTGCGCGTTCGACGGCCATCATCAGCACGACCGTGCCCTGCAGGCGTGCGATGGCCGGCCAGTCGACGAGCGAGCGTGGGTCATCGGGTGCGACGTGGCCGGAGACGACTACTACCTCGTGTGCCACCCCTCGGTGCGTGACCGGCACACCGGCCAATGCGGGCACACCGAACGCGGACGTCACGCCGGGGACCACGGTCACCGGGATGCCGGCCTCGGCGCACGCCAGCAGCTCCTCGAAGCCGCGGCCGAAGACGTACGGGTCGCCGCCCTTCAGCCGGACGACGAACTTGCCCTCCTTGGCGCGGTCGACCAGCGTCTGGTTGATGAAGTCCTGCGTGGCCGCGCGGCCGTAGGGGATCTTCGCGGCGTCCACGACCTCGACGTGCGCCGGGAGTTCTTCCAGCAGTTCGCGGGGTGCCAGGCGGTCGGCGACGACCACGTCCGCCTGGGCCAGCAAACGCTTGCCCTGCACCGTGATCAGCTCGGGGTCGCCGGGGCCGCCACCGACCAGGGCGACGCCGACGGGCGGTGAGGCCTGGTCGGCGATCCGGCCGTCGCGCAGGGCCGACACGAGGCCGTCGCGGACCGCGGCCGAGCGGCGGTGTTCGCCGCCTGCCAGCACACCGACCACCATGCCGTCGTGCGAGCCCACGGCCGGAGTCACGGCCGTGCCCTCCACGGCGATGTCCGCGCGCACGCAGAACACACGCTGCGATAGTGCCTCTTCGCCGATCTGTGCGTTCACATCGACATCAGACGTGCACGCCAGCACGTACCAGGCGCCCTCGACGTCACCGGCCTCGAACCGCCGTTCGTGCCACGTCAGCTCGCCCGCGTCGACCATGCCCTGCACGGCGGGGGTCACGGACGGCGACACGAGCTCGACGACGGCGCCGGAGGCGATCAGGCGGGGCAGGCGCCGCTGGGCGACGGTGCCTCCGCCGACCACGAGGACGCGCCGGCCCCGGAGATCGAGGCCAACCAGGTAGTGCTGTTCAACGGGCATGCGTAGAAGCATCCACACGAGACCGGCCGTGTCCAGCCGAAGGGAACATGGTCACAGGCGCAACAGCTCGAAAGACGTCGCCAGCACGCCACCGAACCGCTGCCCGGCGGCCTCCGCCATGTCACGCAGGAACGGCTCCGGGTCGGCCATGTCCCCGCTCAGCGCCTCCAGATAAGCCTTGTGCTCGCGCAACGACGCCACGGACGCGGCGAACGAGTCGGTGATGTCCACGGCGTGCGTGGCCATCGGTGAGGACGCCGCCGCCACGTACCGAACACCGTTCCACGGCTCGATGTCCAGGTCCCGGAACACCCACCGGTTGCCGGCGTCGCGCACGGCGTCGACCGCGGCCCGTCCGACCGCGATGTGGTCGGCCATGTTGAGGTTTCCGCTCGGCCACGTTTCGCGGAAGTTACCGGTGATCACGAACTCCGGCCGGTGCCGCCGGATCGCCGCCGCGATGTCGCGCCGCAACGGCAGCCCGTACTCGATCATGCCGTCGGGGTGGTCCAGGAACTCGACCTCGGTCACGCCGACGGCCGCGCAGGACGCGATCTGCTCGTCGACCCGCAACGGCGCGCACTCCTCGGGCGACAGCGAGTCGATGCCCGCCTCCCCACGGCACGCGAGCAGGTACGCGATCTTCTTGCCCTGAGCGGTCCACCGCGCGATAGCGCCCGCACCGCCGTACTCCATGTCATCGGGGTGGGCGACGACGACCAACGCGCTCGCCCAGTCCTCCGGCACTGCCTCCAGATCCGCCATGACCCGCAGCATACGACCGCGCACCCCGAATCCACTGTGGACTCGGGGTGCGCGGGAGGGGAACCGTTACAGCTGAGCGGTGATCACCGAGTTGTACGAGGCGATCCGCGCGTACACGCCGGGGTAGCCGGCGCCGGCGCAGCCGCGACCCCAGGAGGTCGCGCCGATGAGCTTGCCGCCGTAGACCAGCGGGCCACCGGAGTCGCCCTGGCAGGTGTCGACGCCGCCCTGCGGGAAGCCCGCGCACACCATCGAGGTGTTGCTGTACTGCGAGTACGCGGTCTTGCAGGTCGAGTCGGACGTCAGCGGCACGTTGGCCTTGAGCAGGTAGCGCGACGCCGAGCCACCGGAGGACGTGGTGCCCCAGCCGAGGATCAGCGCGGAGTTGCCGGCCGCGTAGAGCGCGGTGTCGGCGGGCGTGGCGAGCGGCAGGGTGGCGGAGCTGATGTTGCGGTCCAGCGTCAGCACGGCCACGTCGTAGCCGGACGTCGCGGTGCGGTAGCTCGGGTGCACCCAGATGCGGGTCACGCTCGCGACGGTGCCCGCGGTGCTCTGCTTGTCGTCACGCCCGTGCACCACGCGGGTGCTGGAGGCGGAACGGCCGGAGACGCAGTGCGCGGCGGTGACGACCTTGTTGGCCTTCACCAGCGTGCCTCCGCAGAACTGCGAGCCGGAGGTCGAGGCGAGGTAGACGACCCACGGGTACGTCGACGTGCTGGCCCGCGTGCCACCGACGATCATCGGTGAGACGTCGTCGGCGTTGGCCTGGGGAGCCGTGAAGAAGATGCTCGCGAGAGCGGTGACCACGACGGACAAGATCAGGCGACGCAGGGTTTTCGCCATGTTGTCAGTCCTTCCGTTGACGCTGTGTGCAGGGTGTACAGCTACGGCACACACAGCGTCACGGTCGGGATTCACCTGGCACAACCGCCACTAGTCGGACATGTCCGGCTTCACAGTTGACTATCCCGCCCGCCAGTCGTCGAAGCCCTCACCGCCCGAGCCCGTGTCCGTGGTGGACCCGAGAAGGAGAACTAGTGCCGGTCCGCCACCCCGGGAACAACAACCACGTCGGCTTCGACCGGCTCGTCCAGCGCCGGTCCGGTTCCGAACGCCACGTGCGCGACGGCCGCACCCTTCTCGGCGAGCTCGGCCGCACCGTCGGCGCGCGTCTCGGTTCCCGGTCGCAGCAGGGCGGCGACCGCGTTCACGGCGTCCGGTGTGCCGACCACGACCGCGGCCCGCCGGATCTCGGCCTCGGCGCGGTGTGCGTTGCTCGGCGGCACCCGGCCCGAGCCCGACGAGTGCCAGCCTGCCCCGCGGCAGCACCCGCGCGGCGGCGACGGTCACGTTGTCCCGCTTGAACTTCTCGGCCGCGAGTTCCACCGGGGCGCCGTTCGCGAGCTGCCGGGCACCGCACAGCGCGGCCGCCTCCGCCACGCTCGCCGTGCCCATCGAGTTGCGCACCACCGAGCTCGGGTTCGGCACGCCGGTCGCGTTGAGCTCCTCGGCGCTGAACGTGATCAGGTCCGCGGTGTCGCCGTGCCAGAAACCCCAGTCCTCCACCGCGTCCACGATGCCGGGCTCCTCGGCCTTCACGTCGGCCGTCGCGAACGCCTTGATGGCCCGCAGGTCCAGGCCGCCCTGCGCGTCCAGTTCGGCCAGTGCGGCACCGACGGCCGTCGCCGAGGCACCGCGCGTCGACCCCACGCCCACCACGAGTGTCCGCGGCACGATCCGCAGCACGTTGTCCTTCGGCGCGGCCGCCCGGTCGTCGATGACGATCACCCACGCGGCGTCCTCGCCGGCCGACACCACGTTCGCCGACAGCGCGGGCAGCGGGAAGCTCAACGGGTTGCGCAGCACCACCTTCTCGCCGGCCTCGATGGCGGCGGCACACGCGCCGACGTCGCCGTCCGCCGTGGCGTCGAGCTGCTCGACCAGCTCGTCCAGCACCGAGTCGATCGACGGACCGGCCGTCACGACGGCGGTGCGGTTCAGCGCGTCCGCGATCTGCCAGGCGAACGTGTCCGCGGCACCGGCCAGCGCCACCACGAAGTCCGCGTCGACGCACACCACCGCCGGGTCGGTCTGCTTGTCCCGCAACAACGGCGCGATCACCCGGACCGCCGTGCCCGCGTCGAGGAACAGCACCACCGCGCTGAGCCGGTCCCACAACCGGTGCACCGCGGGCCTGATCGGCCCGTCCGGCACGACGGCGTCCGAGCCCAGCACCCCGGCGAGGTCGGCGGCGTCACCGCGCTGAGCCGCCCCCGCGAACACACCGATCACGCCAGGGCTCCCCGCGAACGGCACCCCGCCGGCCACACCCGGATCACTTCTTCGTTCCCCACAGGATGGTCACCGGGGCGGCAGCGCCGAACCCGGACTCCAGCAGCCGGGAGGCGGTCAGCTGCACGCCCTCGACCTCGTACCCCGCCGCCTGCAACGCATCGCGCGCCGGCACGATCTCGTCCACGCGCTCGACCGCCACGACCACGCGCCGCGCGTTCACCGCGGCGCACGCCTTGACCTCCGGCAACGAGCCGCGGCCGACGAACACCGCCTCCGGGCGCGGCAACGACGTCGTGTCCAGCTCGGCTTCCTCCACGCGCACGTCGACACCGTGCGCCGACGCGTTCGCGATGATCCGCACGCACTGCACCGGATCCGGCTCCACCGCGACGACGGCGGCACCGAGCCGGGCGCACTCCACGCCGACCGCGCCGGATCCCGCCAGCACGTCCCACACCAGCACACCCGGCCGCGGCGCGAGCACCGCCAGCACGAACGCGCGGACCTCGGCGCCCAGCACGTGCGTCCGGCTCGCGAACGCGTCGTCCGGCAGCGCCCACTCGGTGCCGCGCAGGAACTCGTTGTCCGCCAGGCACAACACGGCCTCGGGGGCGATCCAGCGCCGGGTCACCGCATCCTTGGGGTCCACGGTGGACAGCTCACCGACGTCGGCGACCACCAGCGTGCGCCGCCACCGGCGAGCCCGGCGCCGATCTCGGCCGGTCCCGCACCCGGCGCCACCTTCACGATCACGGCGGTGCGGGCCCGGCACAGGTTCAGCGCGGGCCGCAGCCCGTCGGCGGCGTCGACGACCTCGACGTCCGGTCGTCCGGCCGCCTCCCGCAGCTGCTCCACGGAGGCCGGCATCAGTTGGCGCGCTTGGGCTTGCGGACGGCGGGCTTGCGCTTGGGCGGCACCGAGGCCTGCACGGTCGGGGGCTTCGGCTTGGCGGCCGCGACCACGGTCAGCTTCGGCTTCGGCTTGGGCGCCTCGGCCTGCGCGCCGTCGTCGACCGGCTTGCGGACCGACTGCTGCAGCTCCTCGACCGCGTTCCAGGCCGGGTTCGGCTCGGTGGGACCGGTGGCGGGACCGGCGGGGACCGGGGTGTCGGAAACCGGTCCGGCGGAGATCGGGCGGCGGCAGCGGCTCGTCCACCCGTCGCGATGCGTGAGGCGGCCCGGCGCGACCAGCGGTCGGGCGGGCGGCGCGGGCCGGTTCGTCGGTGGTGACGGCGGTCGCGGACTGGCGGCGGGCAGGAGGCTTCACGGCCGTGCCGACCAGGAACAGCGTCGGGCGGTACAGCTTGTGCTGCTTCACGACCGACTCCAGCTCGCCGACCGTGGTGTGCACGACCAGCTCGTCGGCCTGGCTCACCTTGTAGGCCACCACGACCGGCGTGTCGCCCGCGTAGCCACCCTCCAGCAGCTTCTCCACGAACTGGCCGGTGCGCGCACCGGAGACCGTGGCGGCCATCGTGGTCTGCAGCGCGGCGAACTCGCGGACCCGCTCGCTGCTCTCCGGCGCGAGGAACACCGCGGAGGAGGCCTCGGTCAGCGTGATCTCGCGGCCGATCCGCGCGGCGGCGGCGGCGACGACCGACACGCCCGGCACGACCTCGACCTCCAGGCCCAGGCGCTGGCACAGGTCGTGCTGCTCCTGCACGCCACCCCCGGTCGCGGCGTCGCCCGCGTGCAGCCGCACGACCTTCAGCCGGGAGGCGGCGGCACGGCGGTACAGGTCGGTGACCTCCTCGGCGGTGACGCGGGAGAAGTCGACCAGGTCGGCGCCTTCCCGCGCGTGCTCGCGGACGCACTCGGCGTCGACCACGGCCGGGGCCCAGACGACGACGTCGGCTTCCGCGATGCGGCGCGCGCCTCGGATGGTGATGAGGTCGGCGGCACCTGGACCGGCGCCGACGAAGGAAACCCGACCGGTCGTCGTCACGACAGCTCCACAGGGGTTGACGAAAGGCTTAGACGAAGACCGTACCGCCTGCCGAACCCGCCACGAACGGGTGGCAGGCCCGCACGAACCTGGCCACCGCCTCCGGGTCACCGGCCGGGTGCGTGTGCAGGTACGAGGCGTGCACACCGCCCGCGACGAACCCCTCGGCCACCGGCTTGGAGTCGACGCCGCGCCACTGCCACGCGGGCGGGGCCGAGTGCGGTGTGGACAGCTGCGTGCGGTGGAACTCGTGGCCGGTCACGCGGCTGCCGGGCGGGTGCAGCGGCGAGCTCGTCGAGGCCACGGCGTCGCGGTAGCCCAACGTCAGCTTCGGCGTCATGAAACCCTCCGCGTCGAGCACGCCGCACATCTCGTGCCCGTCGAGTGATCTTGCGAGGTACAACAGCCCGCCGCACTCGGCGTGCACCGGCGCACCCGATCGAGCGAACCGGGCGATGTCCGCGCGCAACGGTGCGTTGGCCGACAACGCCTCCGCGTGCTGTTCGGGGAACCCGCCCGGCAGCACCAGCCCGGCGGTGCCCTCGGGAAGCCGGTCGTCCTTCAGGGGGTCCACCACGGCGACGGCGGCACCCGCGGCCTCCAGCACCTCGACGTGTTCCGCGTAGCCGAACGTGAACGCCGCCCCACCGGCGACCGCGACGACGGGCTCGCCGGTGACGCGGTCGACCTGGGGCTCCCACGGCGCGACGGCCAGCGCCGGCGCCGACGCGAGCGCGGACCGCGTCGAGGTCGACGTGCTTGGCCACCGCCGCGGCGATCGCGTCGACCGCGGAGACCGCCTCGGTGCCGTGCTCGGCCGCCGTCACCAGGCCCAGGTGGCGTGAGGGCAGGGAGAACTGCGGATCGCGCGGCAGCACGCCGAGCACGTCCAGACCGACCTCGTCGCACGCCGAGCGCAGCACCTGCTCGTGCCGTTCCGAACCGACCTGGTTGAGGATCACGCCGCCGAGCCGCACGGTCGGGTCGTAGCCGCGGAAGCCGTGCAGCAACGCCGCCAGCGACCGGCTCTGCCCCCGCGCGTCGACCACGAACAGCACCGGCGCGCCGATCAGCTTCGCGACGTGCGCGGTCGAACCGACGCCCGCGGTGTCGACCCGGCCGTCGAACAGCCCCATCACGCCCTCGACCACGGCGATGTCGCAACCCCTGGACCCGTGCGCGAACAACCCGGCGATGCGGTGCTCGCCGACCAGCACCGGGTCGAGGTTGCGGCCGGGCCTGCCGGTCGCGAGCGCGTGGTAGCCGGGGTCGATGTAGTCGGGTCCCACCTTGAACGGAGCCACCCGCGACCCGGCCGTCCGCAGCGCGGCCATCAGGCCGGTGGCCACCGTCGTCTTGCCGCTGCCCGACGCGGGTGCGGCGACGACCAGCCGGTTCACCACTCGATCCCCCGCTGGCCCTTCTGCCCGGCGTCCATGGGGTGCTTGACCTTGGTCATCTCGGTGACGAGGTCGGCGGCGTCGATCAACTGCTGCGGCGCGTACCGGCCGGTGATCACGACGTGCTGGTGGCCCGGCCGGGTGACCAGCGCGTCCACCACCTCGTCGACGTCGATCCAGCCCCAGTGCAGCGGGTAGGTGAACTCGTCGAGGACGTAGAGGCCGTGGCGTTCGGCCTGGAGCCGGCGGGCGATCTCCTGCCAGCCCTCACGGGCGTTCGCCGCGTGGTCCTCCTCGCTGCCGGCCTTGCGCGACCACGACCAGCCCTCGCCCATCTTGTGCCACTCGACCGCGCCGCCCTCGCCGGTCTCGTCGTGCAGCCGGCCGAGCGCCTTGAACGCGTTCTCCTCGCCGACCTTCCACTTGGCGGACTTCACGAACTGGAACACGCCGATGTCCCAGCCCTGGTTCCAGCCGCGCAGCGCCAGGCCGAACGCCGACGTCGACTTCCCCTTCATCTCACCGGTGTGCACCATCAGCAGCGGCCGGTTGCGGCGCTGCCGGGTGGTGAGGCCGTCCTTCGGCACCGCGGTGGGTTGTCCCTGTGGCATCTGGGGTTCCTCCGTTACGCGGCGCGGACGACGCCGGCCAGGTGGTCGGCGCTGAGCTGGTCGAGGCGGACGCAGGTGCCCCGCAGGGCTTCGGCGACCTTGGCCGCGAGACCGAGGCGGACGTGGCCCTGTTCGCAGTCCACGACGACGACCGCGGTCTGCTCCAGCAGCGTGGCGGCCTTGAGCGCGTCCTTCGTGGGGTCGCCGCCGAGGCCGGACGAGGTCGCCCGGCCGTCGGTCAGCAGCACCACGAGCGGGCGCTTGCGCGGGTCGCGCAGCCGTTCGATCTCCAGGACGCGGTGGGCCTTCAGCAGTCCGTCCGCCAACGGCGTGCGGCCGCCGGTGCGCATCTTCTTCAGGCGCGTCGCCGCCGCGTCGACCGAGGTCGTCGGGGGCAGCGCGACCTCGGCCTGGTTGCCGCGGAACGTCACCACGCCCACCTTGTCGCGGCGCTGATAGGCGTCACGCAGCAACGAGATCACCGCGCCGCTGACCGCCGCCATCCGCTTCTGCGCCGCCATCGAGCCGGAGGCGTCGACGACGAACAGCACGAGGTTCGACTCCTTGCCCTCGCGCACGGCCTTGCGCAGGTCGCCGGGCACGAGCTTCAGCCCGGCACCGCTGCGGCCGCGTCCGCGCTGGTGCGGCGCGGCGTTGGTGAGCGTGTCGACCAGGTGCAGCCCGCTGCCGTCCACTGTGGACGAACGAACGACCCGGCCGGTCCGCGCGCGTGCCCGCGACCGCTTGCCCGGCGCGCCTTCGCCGACTCCCGGCACCTCCAGCAGCCGCGCCTTGAAGGCGGGCGACGGCTCGGGCGCGGACGGTCGCCCGGCGCGTTCCCGTTGCCTCGCGGCCCTTCCTGCGGCTCCGGCAGCTCACCGCCACCGGGCCCGTCGTCATCGGGACCGTCGTCATCCGGACCGCCGGCGGGGTCCTCTGCGTGCTCGGCCGCCTGCCGCATCGCGTCCTCGAGCTGCTGCTCCTCGATGCCGGGCTCGTCGAACGGGTCGCGCCGGCGCCGGTGCGGCAACGCGAGCCGGACCGCGATCTCGACGTCGCTCTCCTCGACCTCGGTGGCACCGCGCCAGGCGGCGTGCGCCGTGGCGGTGCGGGCGACCACGAGGTCCGCACGCATCCCGTCGACCTCGAAAGCCGCGCAGACGGCGGCGATCCGGCGCAGCTCACCGTCCGGGAGGGACACGTTCCCGAGTGCGGCGCGGGCGTTCGTGATCTGCTGCTTGAGCCGCGCGTCCGCGTCGGCCCACCGGGCCGCGAACGTCTCCGGGTCCGCCTCGTACGCCAACCGGCGCCGGATCACCTCGGTGCGCACGGCCACGTCCCGCGCCGCCTTCACCGCCACCGTGAGCCCGAACCGGTCGAGCAGCTGCGGCCGCAGCTCGCCCTCCTCCGGGTTCATCGTGCCCACCAGCAGGAACTGCGACGGGTGCGACACCGACACCCCTTCGCGCTCCACGTGCGCCCGCCCCATCGCCGCCGCGTCGAGCAGCAGGTCGACCAGGTGGTCGTGCAGCAGGTTGACCTCGTCCACGTACAGCACGCCCCGGTGCGCCGCCGCCAGCAGGCCGGGCTGGAACGCCCGCACGCCCTCGGTCAGCGCCTTCTCCAGGTCGAGCGACCCGACCAGCCGGTCCTCGGTGGCACCGACCGGCAGCTCCACGAGCCGGGCGGGCCTGCGCTCACCGCCGTGGTGCGGCGCGTCCGGGCAGTCCGTCGTGCCGGGGGTGCAGTTGAACCGGCAGCCCGCCGACACGTCGAGCTCGGGCAGCAACGCGGCGAGGGCACGCACGACGGTCGACTTCGCGGTCCCCTTCTCGCCGCGCACGAGCACGCCGCCGATGCCGGGGTGCACCGCGTTCAACAGCAGGGCGAGCCGGAGGTCGTCGTGTCCGACGACAGCCGAAAAGGGGAACATGCTCCAGCGAGTCCTTCCTCGGGTGTCCACGCCCGGGTTAGGTCGAGTAAGAGGGGGACGAGTTCCTGACTCCCGACACGCGGTCGGTCACAGTCGCGGGACGGCGCCGGATTCGCACCGGCTTCCTCGCACTCCCCTCACAGCCCCGGCATCGTCGCACCTCGCCGGGTGTGGTCCAACCCCGCGGTCAGGTGGCCTTCACGACAGGACGCTCCCCGACCGCGCTGACCACGACGATCACCAGTGTGATCCCGACGCCGACGAGGATCGCCACGGAGGCGCTGAACGCCTCCATAGCCACCGCCGAGACACCCGCGGACGCGCTGTAGCCGACACCCGCCGCCGCGTACATCACCGAGTACGCGGGCGCGTGGGCGTAGGAGGGCAGGCGCTCGCGCAGGGCCAGGCTGCGCGACACCATCGCACCGGACTGGAACAGGCCCGCCACCAGCAACCCGGCGGCGATGCCGGGCACACCGGGCAGGACCGCCACCAGCGCGATCGACCCGGACATGCCCACCAGCAGCACCAGGCACTGCACCCGCAACGAGCCAGGCCAGGTGCGCAGCCCGTACAGCAGCGCACCCCCGGCGCACGCGAGCGCGAACCACGCCAGCAACGGCCCGGCCCAGCCCACCGAGATCCCGCGCTGCTCCAGCAACGCGGGCAGCATCAGCTCGGTGGCGGCGAACACCGCGTTCGAGGCGGTGCTGGTCAGGTAGATCGGCCAGGCCCGCCACAGCGAGCGGCTGATCGGCGCGACGACCGGTTCCGGCGCTGGCAGCCACCGCAGCACGAGAGCACCCAGCAGGAACAACACCGACGCGACCAGCAACGGCACGCCGGGGTGCACCTGGAGTGCGAGGAACACCACCAGGGCGGGTGCGGCCGCCCAGATGACCTGTGACAGCACCGCCTCGCCGCTCAGCGCCCGCGCCGCCTTCTCCTCGGGAACCAGCGCGGTGAGGATCGCGCGGGTGCCACCGGGGGCCGCGGCCGGTGCGGCGCCCGCCACGAACACGACCGCCAGCAGCAGCGGCCCGGAGACGAACGGCAGCACCGCGAACGCCAGCGCGCCGACGACCATCCCGGCCGGCAACTGCCCGCGCGACCGGCCGAGGCGGGCACCGAGCACCACCGACCCCGCGATCTCGCCGACCACGTACAACGCGGCCGCCGCGGCACCGAGCGCGTAGCCGCCGGAGGTCGAGCGGCCCAGGAACACCAGCGCCAGCGGGGCCATGGCGACCGGCATCCGGCTGCCGACCGCGACCACGGCCCACAGCCGGAGCTGACGGCTCACAGCTGCGCCTGGAACTGCCGCCAGGCCTCCCGGACCTCGTCCGCCGTCCACTCCAGCGCCGGCTCGGCGATCGTGACCTCGGTCTTCGCCAGCGTCCCCGACCGCCAGAACCTGCCGAGGAACTTCCCGCTCAGCTCGGTCAGCCGCGCCGGGTCGCCCGGCAGGTGCAGTGCGAACTGGTGCGTGTGCGGCTCCGGGAGGCCCATCGCCTCGGCGACCACCTTGGCGTGGGCGACGTACAAGCCCAGGCGCGGCAGCACGGTGTCGAGGCCGTGCAACGCCGACAGCGCGGCCGGCCACTGCTGGAACAGCATGCCGCCGTACCGGTGCCGCCACACCCGTGCCTGTTCCACGAAGTCCTGCGAGCCGGCGAGCGCCGCGCCGGAGATGCCCTCCAGCGACTTGTAGAACGACACGTAGACGGAGTCGAACAGGCCCGCGATCTCCTCCAGCGGCTTGCCCAGGCCGGGCCCGCTCTCCCACAGCCGCGCGCCGTCGAGGTGCACCACCGCGTCCCGGTCGCGGGCGGCGTCCACGGTCGCCACCAGCTCGTCCCACGCCGGCAGCACGAACCCCGCCTCCCGGTCCGGCACCTCCACCAGCAGCGTCCCGAACGGCTCCGGGCACGACGCCACCTCGTCGTCCGCCACCCGGACCGGGCGCAGGCCGGACAGCACGGTCAGCGCGTCGTCCTCGTGCACCAGCGGGTGGGCCCGCGGGTGCATCGCCACGATCGGGTTGTGCGTGCGGTCCGCCCAGCACCGCAGCGCGATCTGCTGGGCCATCGTCCCCGTCGGCACGAACAGCGCCGCCTCGGTGCCCAGCAGCTGCGCCACCCTCGTCTCCAGCGCGCCGACCGGGCCGCCGTCGCCGTAGCGGTCGGGGTCGACGTCCGGCACCGGGCCGAGCATCTCCAGCAGGGTTCTCTTGCGGACTCCCGAGAGCTGGCGGTTCATCACCCCGGCATCAAACCCCAGCCTCGAGCGACTCCGCGAGCGAAATAACCCCTGCCCTGATCTCGGCCGCCGTCATGCCCTGGCCGAGCAGGAACGCGACGTGCGTGCCACGCAGCACGGTCAACAGCGCGTGCGCCTTGAACAGCGTCCCGACGTGCGCGGTCAACCGGTCGACGGTGATCTGGAACTCGGCCTCGCACCCACCGGACGTGGTGCGTTCGGCCGCGATCACCAGCGGCAGGTTCGCCAGCACGTGGTCGAAGAGCGTGCCGGCGAACTCGGCCGCCGACCGGCACTCCAGCGACGCGACCTGGATCCACGACGCCGCCGTCGCGTCGAGCACGGCCTGGACGAGGCCCGCCTTGTCGCCGAACCGCCGGAAGACGGTGCCCTTGCCCACGCCGGCCGCGGCCGCGACGGCGTCGACCGAGACGCCCTCGATGCCGCGTTCCCAGATCAGGCGGGTGGCGGCTTCCAGCACCAGGGCCCGGTTGTGGGCGGCGTCGGCGCGTTCCACTGGCGACTCCCTTGACTTAAGCGGACTGTTGGTCCGTATAGTAGCAAGCGGACCGACGGTCCGCTTTCGAGGAGGCAGAACATGAAGGCAGTGCGGTTCCACGAGTTCGGCGGCCCGGAGGTGCTGCGGGTCGAGGAGGTGCCCGACCCGGTCGGCGAGACGCTCGTCGACGTCACCGCGATCGGCCTGAACTACGGCGAGACGGTGATCAGGAGCGGCAAGGGGCGCGAGCTGTTCCCCTGGTACCCGGGACCGGCGCTGCCCGCGACCATCGGCACCGAGGTCATCGGCACCACGGCGGACGGGCGGCGGGTCATGGGCTTCCCGCGCGACGGCGGCTACGCCACGAAGGCCGTCGTCGAGCACCCCGTCGAGGTGCCGGACGACGTCAGCGACCACGCGGCACTCGCGTTGCTGCTGCAGGGCACCACCGCCGTCGCCGCGATGCGGGCGGCGAGGGTCCAGCCCGGCGACCGGGTGCTGGTCGAGGCGGCGGCCGGTGGTGTCGGCAGCCTGCTCGTGCAGCTCGCCGAACGCGCCGGCGCGACCGTGCTGGCCGCGTCCAGCAAGGGCGGGCTCGGCTACGACTGGGACGGGCTGGAGCCGGTGGACGTGGTGTTCGAGTCGATCGGCGGTCACGTCGGCCGCACCGCGTTCGAGCTGCTCAGGGACGGTGTCGGCCGGATGGTCGTGTTCGGGTTCGCCAGCGGTGAGACCCTCGACGTGACGGCCGCCGACGTGTTCCGCAAGGGCGTCGCGGTCATGGGCCTGCCGCGGGACGTCTCACCGGCGGAGGCGCTCACCCTGGGCCTGGAACCGGTCCTCGGCGACGTCTACACCCTCGACACGATCGCCGACGCGCACCGGGCACTCGAGTCACGCAAGACGACGGGCAAGCTCATCGTGCGACTGTGACGGACCTGGGCGCGCGGAACGACAACAGCTGAAGCCACTCCGGTTCGTCGCCGGCGAGCCGGAGTGAGGGCTCGTGCTCGGCCACGGTCCGCAGCACCACCGCGGCCTCCAGCCGGGCCAGCCCCGCGCCCAGGCAGAAGTGCCGGCCGTACCCGAACGCCAGGTGCTTGGGATCGTTCTCCTTGCCGCTCAACAACAACACGAGCTCCGCACCGGCCGGAACCCGCACACCGGACAGCACGACCTCACGCGCCGTGAGCCGCCGCCAGGTCACCACGGGCGTCTCGGTCCGCAGCACGTCCTCCACGAACGACTCCGCCACGCCCGGCAACGGCAGCCGTTCCCACAGCTCCCGGTCCTGCAACGCACGCCGCAACGCCGTGGACAACAACTGGGTCGTCGTCTCCTGCCCCGCGATCAGCAGGAAGTAGCAGAGCCCCGCGGAGTCCGCTGCGGACACACCGGCGTCGGCCAGTGCACAGAACAACGCCCCGTCGCGGGCCTCATACCGCTTGATCAGCCACTGGTGGAACGCGCCGACGTCGTCGACCAGCTCCATCTGCCGTTCCCGTGTGATGTCACCCCAGAAGAACTCCAGCGACGCCGTGCTCCACCGCTTGAGCGTCGGGATGTCCACGTCCTCGAGCCCGAGCAGGTCCATCAGGACGATCGCGGGCAGGTCCCACGCCAGGGACCGCACGAGATCTGAGCCACCCAGCCGTTCCATTGCGAGGGCCCGGATGCGAGGCTCCGCGGCGGCGACCCGAGCCGGGGTGAAGAACGACGCGACCAGCCGCCGCAACCCGGCGTGCGAGTCCGACCCGTTGTTCGCGAGTGTCGGCGGCAGTGAGAACCGGGCCCTGACCAGGGCGCGAAGAGCGGCGGGCGCCACCGGGGTGACGGCGGTCAGCGCGTTGTCCGGGAGGTAGGTCACCGGGTCGGCGAGCACCGCGCGCACGTCGGCGTAGGACGACACCACCCAGCGTCCGTCGCAGAGCTGGACCGGTGAGGTCAGCTCGGCGCGGGTGAAGGTGAACAGGTCCACGAGCGGCACGCTAGTCGGCGGATGGGAGACTCAGGCGGTGAGCGTGAGCACAACTGAGGCGTTGTCCAGTGGTGGTGAGGCGACGTTCGACTGGATCGACGTCCGCGCGCAGGCGCGCGCCAAGGCGGGTCTGGCCCGCCGGTTGCGCCCGCGCCAGGCCGACTCCACCGACCTCGACCTCGCGAGCAACGACTACCTCGGCCTCGCGCGGGACAAGCGGGTCGCCGGTGCCGCCGCGGCCGCCACGCTCAAGTGGGGCGCGGGCTCGACCGGGTCGCGCCTGGTCTCGGGGTCGACGGAGCTGCACGCCGAGCTGGAGTTCGAGCTCGCGAACTTCTGCGGCAGCCAGTCGGCGCTGGTGTTCTCCTCCGGCTACGCGGCCAACCTCGGCGCGCTCACCGCGCTCACCGGCCCCGGCACGGCGATCGTCGCCGACCAGCACATCCACGCCTCGCTGATCGACGGCACGCGGCTGTCGAAGGCGGACGTCGTGGTCACTGAGCACTGCAACGTGGACAAGGTCCGGCACGCGCTGGAGACCCGCGGCAAGCGGCGCGCGATCGTCGTGACGGACTCGGTGTTCTCCGTCGACGGTGACGTCGCCCCGCTCAACGAGCTGCACGAAGCGTGTCGCGCCCATGGCGCGGCACTGGTGGTGGACGACGCACACGGGCTCGGTGTCGTCGGCCCTGGCGGCCGGGGCGCGGTCGCGGAGGCCGGGCTCGTCAGGGCGCCGGACGTGATCACGACGCTGACGCTGAGCAAGTCGCTGGGCGCGCAGGGCGGTGCGGTGCTCGGCCCGAGCCGGGTGATCAAGCACCTGATCGACACCGCGCGCACGTTCATCTTCGACACCGGCCTGGCGCCGAGCAGTGCCGCCGCCGCGCTCGCCGCGATCAAGATCCTGCGGGAGGAGCCCGACCGCCCGGAGCGCGCGCTGACGGTGGCGCACGACCTGAGCTACCGGCTCAAGGAAGCCGGGTTCCAGGTCAGCACGCCGAGCGCCGCCGTGGTCAGCGTGCGAGCACCGTCGCCGGAGCAGGCGTTCCAGTGGGCCGAGTCGTGCCGCACCAACGGGGTGGTCGTCGGCTGCTTCCGCCCGCCGTCAGTGCCGGACCAGATCTCCCGCCTGCGGCTCACCGCGCGCGCCGACCTGACCGAGGCCGAGATCGAGCGCGCGGTGCGCGTGATCACGGAGTGCGCCGCATCCGCAGGTGTGGAATCCCGTCCTCGATGAACTCGGCGCCTTCGGTCACGAACCCGAACGACGCGTAGAAGTCCACGACGTACGTCTGCGCGTCCAGCACGCACGGCGCGTTGCCGACATCGGCGAGCGCTGCCTGCATCAGGCGGCGGCTGAAGCCACGGCCACGGGCCATCCGCGCGGTGACGACGCGGCCGATCCGGAACGTCTCGTCGGGTTCCTCGGTGAGCCGCAGGTAGGCGAGCGGGTCGTGCGACCCTTCGGCTTCCAGCCAGAAGTGCCGTGTTCCCTGGTCGAGGTCACGGCCGTCGACGTCGGCGTAGAGAGAGCTCTGCTCGACGATGAACACGTCCTGGCGCAGCCGCAGGACCGCGTAGAGCTGGGCCGGGCTCAGGTCGAGTCCCCACTGCCTGCGCAGGGTGGCCGGAAACGGTGTGGTTCGCACCGCACCTTGGATATCAGAAGCCGGCCGTGGACCGGTAGTGAGACAGCCGCGTGTAGACGCCCGGTTCGTCCGGCCGCGCACACCCGCGCCCGTACGACACGACCCCCGCGAGCCTGCCCTTGACGACCAGCGGCCCGCCGGAGTCGCCGGTGCACGCGTCCCGGCCACCGCGGCCGGCGCACAGCATCCTGCCCACCCGGTAGTCCGGCTCCTTCGCCGCGCACTCCGCGTCCGACAGGATCGGCACGGTCACCTTGCGCAGCGACATCGCGGGCTTCTCGAGCTCCGCGGTGCGGCCCCAGCCGAGCACCACTCCGCTCTCGCCGGCCTCGCCCAGCGCGATCGTCTGGTACGGCAGCCGGCGGTCCAGCGTCAGCACCGCCACGTCGTCGCCCTGCGTGACCTCTTTGAAGTCGGGGTGGCGCCACGCGTGCGTGACCGCCGCGGTGGTCCCCTCGGCCGAGCGCAGGTCGGTGCGGCCCGCGATCACCCGCATGTGCTCGAGCGGACGTGGCGTCCGACCGCCGATCCCCTGCACCGACGCGCAGTGCGCGGCCGTCATGACCTTGTCCGGGGCCACCAGCGCGCCGCCGCAGATCAGCTGGCCGTCCGGGGTGGTGATCGCCACAACCCACGGGCTGTCCGCCACCCGCGCGGGTGTCCCCCCGACGATCGCACCGGCCGGTGACGCACCGCTGACCAGCGCGATCACCGCGGCGAGCACGGCATACCGCTTACCCCTCACGGACCACTCCTCGTTGCGCCAGGTGGACGACCGGTCACCAACCGTAGCGACCGCGCTAGGACGGCGTCAAAACCGAAGGATTTGGTGTTAGTGTTCCATCTGGCCGGAGATTTTGCGGCCAGTGGCATAGATCACGGGGGTATGTACGGTGTTGTTCGACTTCAGCCAGGTTCCGGCCTTCCTCATCGCGTGCGCGGTCGTCATCGTGACCCCCGGTGTTGACGCGTTCCTGCTCCTGCGCACGTCACTGCGCTCGGGAGTGCGGTCCGGGCTGCTCGCGCTGGCCGGGATCCACACGGCCGCAGCGGTCCAGGTCGCGCTGGTGATCTCGGGCCTGGGCGTGGTGCTCGCGCAGTACCCGGTGGTGCTCACGGCACTGCGCTGGATCGGCGCCGGCTACCTGCTCCACCTGGCGGTTTCCCTCGCGCGCGGGTTGCTCAGGCGCGGCGCCGAGGAGCCGGAGGAGGTCGTGGGCGACCGGCCGTTCCGGCAGGGCTTCCTGACCAACATCACGAACCCGAAGATGCTGCTGTTCGCGCTCGCGTTCCTGCCGCAGTTCATCGGATCGGGTGAACCGGCACCGCAGCTCGCGATGCTGGCGGCGGTGTTCCTCGGGCTGGCCGCGGTGTGGGAGCTGATGATCGTGCTGGCGGCCTCGCGGGTGGCGGGCCGGTTGAAGCGACCCGGCGTGACGACCGCGCTGGACGTGGTGTGCGCGGCCGTGTTCCTCACGATGTCCGTCGGTCTCGTGGTCTGACCCGCCTCGACCGCGGGTGCCGGCTCGGTCAGCACACCACCTGGTCCCGCCGAGCCTGCCGCGGCGCCACCGCGGGCCCAGGCCGGTACCGGCGCCGGGCCCGCGACGATCGGACTTCGCGGTCAGGACGGGCAGGTCCGCACCTCGGGTTATTGGGGCTCGACCACGGCGGGTGGCGCGGTGCCGACGACCTGCCGGAGGTCGTCGGCGTACCGGACGACCCGCACGTACACACCGGGCTTGCCCCTGCGCGCGCACCCCTCACCCCACGAGGTGACGCCGACGAGCTTGCCCGCCGCCACGAGCGGTCCGCCCGAGTCGCCCTGGCAGGTGTCGACCTTGCCCTCCGGGTAGCCGGCGCAGAACATGTCCGCCCGCACGAACTGCGGGTAGGCGCCGCTGCAGTCGGTGTCGGGCAGCACCGGCAGCGTCGCCTCCATCAGGTAGCGGGAGGTCCTGCCGTTCTCGCTCGTACGGCCCCAGCCGAGCGCGCGCAGCGGCGTGCCGGGCTGGTAGAGGTCGTTGTCGGCCTGCTCCGCCATCGGCAGCGGGGTGACCGGCAGCGGCTCCTGCATGGTCAGCACCGCGAGGTCCTCACCCCTGTCGGCCGAGACGTACTGCGGGTGGATCCAGACGCTCACCGGGGTCGCGACGACGCCCGCGTCGCTCTTCTTGTCCTCCCGGCCCGCGACGACGCGCAGCTGGCCCGCCTTCCGGCCGATCGCGCAGTGCGCGGCCGTGAGCACCTTCGTCGGTGCCACGACGGTGCCGCCGCAGAACTGGTAGCCGTTCGGGTCGGTCAGGTGGACCACCCACGGGTTGATGGCGATCGAGGCCCGCGCGCCGCCGACGACCTGCACGTCGGCGACGGCGGTGCCCGCCGTGAACAACAGGGCCAGGAGGACTACCAGCAGTCGTCTCATGACTCCAGATGGTAGCTACTCCGCTGGGCCGTTCGGAGCAACTTTGCTCCACACCTTCGAGGCGGCGCCCATGACCGACTCGCCGATGTCGTTGATCGTCTTGATCAACGGGTCGGCCGAGTTGCTCGCCGACTCCTTGTAGGAGCGTGCCGCGCCCTTGAGGTCGTCGGTGAGGTTGCTGGTCGGGTGGTCGTCCTCGCGGCGCGGGTAGGTGCCGGTGAGGATCTCCCGGTACTCCTCGCTCGCGGCCCAGCGCTGCAGCTGGGCGGCCCTGACCACGGCCAGCGGGTGCGAGCGGCGTTCGTTGTCCATCAGCTTCAGGATGCTGTCGCGGATGTCCTCGCCCTCGTACTCCTTGGCCTGCTCCAGGAACGCCGCGATGTCGACCTGGCCGCCGATGTCGCCCGCGTACGCGAGGTGCACGCGCAGCGCGGCCTGCGGGTCCTGGCACGCGAGCAGCCCGGCCCGGTCGCAGGAGAGCTCGGTCTTGCGCTGCCACTCGTAGAGCGCGGCGATGACCGCGCGCATGGCGAGCGCGCCGGCCGGCATCCAGCCGAGGGCGTACTGCAGGTTGAGCAGGCGCTCCAGGATCGTGTTGTAGAGCCCGTGGCCCGACATCGCGTGGCCCGTCTCGTGGCCGATGACGAACCGCAGCTCCTCGCGGTCGAACCGCTCGACGAGCCCGGAGTTCAGCACGATGAAGGGCTTGTCGATGCCGCGGGTGTAGGCGTTGACCAGCGGCGAGTGCCGCACGAAGAGCTCCGGCGCCTCGTCGAGGTCGAACGTGGCGGCGACCTCGTTCTGCAGCCGGTGCAGGTCCGGGTACTGCTTGGGGCCCACGCGCACCGAGGAGGCGACCTGGACCAGGCGTTCCCCGCGCTCGGAGAACGCCGCCGCGACCGCCTTGATGATCGGCGCCACGGCTGGCACGGCGCGGAGCACGGCGAGCGCGCCCCGGTCGGCCGGATGTTCGTAGGCGCGCGGACTGATCCCCGGGAAGCGCACGCGCGATGACTGCTCGATATCCCCCGTCACGCGGTCCAGGTTAGACACGATCCGGACAAGGGTGCACGGAATCGCGCGTTCCGGCGGGCAAACTGGCGCCGTGAGCGACGAAGACACCACCGTTCTGCCGTTGCGCGGCGGGGCCAGCGCGACCCTGGTCCGCAGGCGTGCCGCACAGGCCGACCGCGGCGCGATCCTCTACGTGCACGGGTTCGCCGACTACTTCTTCCAGGAGCACGTCGCCGAGCACTACACCGCGCAGGGCTACGACTTCTACGCGGTGGACCTGCGTGGCTACGGGCGCTCGTTGCGCGACGGCGAGGTGCCCAACTACACGACCGACATGGCGGTGTACTTCGAGGAGATCGACGCGGCGATCGCGTTGATCCGCGAAGAACATTCGCGGGTGGTGCTGATGGGTCACTCGACCGGTGGGCTCACGACGTCGTTGTGGGCGCACGAACGACGGTCCGGCGAGCTCATCGACGCCCTCGTGCTGAACAGCCCGTGGCTCGACGTGACCGAGCCGCCGTTGCTGCGGCAGGTGGTGAAGCTGCTCGGCAGGGTCGCGCCGTCGGTGAAGATCCGCGGCGGGCTGGGCGACGCCTACGGCGCCTCGATCCACTCCTCGCGCAACGGCGAGTGGGACTTCGACGTGAGGTGGAAGCCGCTCGCCGGGTTCCCGGTGCTGGCGGGCTGGATCCGCGCGGTGCTGGTGGCGCAGGCGAAGGTGCACGCGGGGCTGGACATCCAGGTGCCCGTGCTGCTGCTGCACTCCGACCGCAGCATGCTGAACGCGCGCGAGTGGTCGGAGGACGTGTCGAAGGCCGACGCGGTGCTCGACGTCGCGGGCATGCGCAAGTGGGGCCCGAAGCTCGGCACCTCGGTGCGCGTGGTGGAGGTCAAGTCCGGCATGCACGACCTGTTCCTGTCGCCGGAGCCGGTGCGCGCGGCGGCGCTGGCCGAGGTTGACGCTTTCTTGAAAACGGCTTGACCTCCAGTCCTGTAGAAGTTCGACACTGGCGTCATGAACATCGACTTCAACGCCTGGTACGCGCTCGAGAGCGCGATGCAGGACAAGGAGAACCGCCGCGTCAGCCGGGCGACGTTGAAGCGCGTCGCCCGGTTCGCCCGCCCGCAGCGGCGCGCGGTCGGGGCCCTGCTCGTCACGAGCGCGGTGGCCGCGGTGCTCGCGGTGGCGAGCCCGGTGCTGGCCGGACGCGTCGTCGACACCATCATCGCCGGCCGCGACCTCGGCCTGGTGGTGTGGCTGGCGCTCGCGATCGCCGGCGTCGCCGTGCTGGAGGCGGGTTTCTCGCTGGCCGAGCGCTGGCAGTCCGCGCGCGTCGGCGAGGACCTGATCCTGCGGCTGCGCCAGTCCGTCTTCGACCACGTGCAGCGGATGCCGATCGCGTTCTTCACCCGCACCCGCACCGGCGCGCTGGTCTCCCGGCTGAACAACGACGTGATCGCGGCCCAGCGCGCGTTCTCCGAGACGATCTCCGGCGTCGTCACGAACCTCATCGCGCTGGTGCTGACGCTGATCGTGATGCTGACGCTGTCGTGGCAGGTCACCGTTCTCGCGATGCTGCTGCTGCCGGTGTTCCTGATCCCGGCACGCCGGATGGGACGCCGGCTGGCGTCCATGCACCGCGAGGCCGCGAACCTCGACTCGGCCATGACGACCCAGATGACCGAACGCTTCTCCGCGCCCGGTGCCACGCTGATCAAGCTCTTCGGCCGTCCTGCCCTGGAGAGCGAGGAGTTCGGTGCGCGCGCTCGGCGCGTGCGTGACATCGGCGTGCGGACCGCCGTTGCGCAGTGGCTGTTCTTGGTGGCTTTGACGCTCGTGTCGTCGTTGGCTCTGGCTCTGGTCTACGGCCTCGGTGGCTACTTCGTGTTCGCCGGCCAGATGGCGCCCGGCACAATCGTGACGCTCGCACTGCTGCTGACGCGTCTCTACGGCCCGTTGACGGCCTTGGCCGGCGCACGCGTGGACGTGATGACCGCCCTGGTGTCGTTCGACCGCGTCTTCGAGGTCATGGACCTGCCACCGCTGATCCAGGAGAAGCCCGACGCCGTCTCCGTGCCCGACGGCCCCGTCTCCGTCGAGTTCTCCGACGTCCGCTTCGCCTACCCGTCCGCCGACAAGGTCTCGCTGGCCTCTCTGGAAGAGGTCGCCTCCCTGGACACCCGCGGCGGCGAGGAGATCCTGAGCGGCGTCTCGTTCACCGCTTCGCCCGGTTCCCTGATCGCCCTCGTCGGTGCCTCCGGTGCCGGCAAGTCCACGATCGCCTCCCTGGTCCCCCGCCTCTACGACGCCGACTCGGGTGCCATCCGGCTGTCCGGTGTGGACGTCCGCTCGCTGTCGTTCGACTCCCTGCGCGAGACCGTCGGCATGGTCACCCAGGACGGCCACCTGTTCCACGAGTCGATCGGCGCCAACCTCCGCCTGGCCGCCCCGTCCGCAACCGACGAGGAGATCTGGGACGCCCTGCGCCGCGCGCGTCTGGCCGACCTCGTCTCCTCCCTGCCCGACCAGCTCGACACGGTCGTCGGCGAACGCGGCTACCGCCTCTCCGGCGGCGAACGCCAGCGCCTGACCATCGCCCGCCTGCTGCTGGCCAAGCCCCGCGTCGTGATCCTCGACGAGGCCACCGCCCACCTCGACTCCCGCTCCGAGGCGGCCGTGCAGGAGGCTCTGGTCGAAGCTCTCGCCGGACGCACCTCGCTGGTGATCGCCCACCGCCTGTCGACCATCCGCGCCGCCGACCAGATCCTCGTCGTGGACCACGGCGAGATCGTCGAACGCGGCACGCACGAGTCGTTGCTGGCCCTGGAAGGCCACTACGCCAAGCTCTACCGCACCCAGTTCAGCGAAGAACCGATCGGAGCGCCGTGACCATCCCGTCGCCGAACAACCTCTACCCGTTGCCCGACATCCCGCGCACGGTGCTCCTCAAGCCGTTGGTGAAGAACCCGCAGATCGAAATCGGCGAGTACACCTACTACGACGACCCGTTCCACGCCGAGGAGTTCGAACACCGCAACGTCCTCTACAACTTCGGCCCCGAAAAGCTCGTCATCGGCCGTTACTGCGCATTGGCCGAGGGGGTGCGCTTCATCATGTCGGGCGCCAACCACAACATGTCCGGCGTGTCGACGTTCCCGTTCACCATCTTCGGCGGGATCTGGGCGGAGAAGACCCTGGACATCGCTCTCGGTGCGCCGTCCCGTGGGGACACCGTGGTGGGCAACGACGTGTGGATCGGGTACCAGGCGCTGATCATGCCGGGGGTGCGGATCGGTGACGGGGCGATCATCGCGGCCGGGTCGGTGGTGGTGGCGGACGTGCCGGCCTACGCGGTGGTCGGGGGCAATCCGGGGAAGGTGCTGCGGAAGAGGTACAGCGACGAGGAGATCGCCGTGCTGGAGCGGATCGCGTGGTGGGACTGGCCGGTGGAGAAGGTGACCGAGCACGTGCGGGTGATCATGGCGGGGACGGTGGAGGAGCTGGCGGCGGTGGCGGAGGGCTGAGGACCCGGGCGGCGCGGCCAGTGCACAGGTCGGGATCGGTTTGACGGCGGATGAGTGAACTTCCGCCACGCAGCGTGCCGGTCGCGCGACCATGAGCACATGGAGTACGACCGCTACTGCGACCTGACGATGCGCGGCGGCACGACCAGCGGAGTGGTGTACCCGCTGGCTGTCGCATCGCTGGCGCGCCACTACCGGTTCCGGCAGATCGGTGGCGCGTCGGCGGGGGCGATCGCCGCGGCGTTCACGGCGGCGGCCGAGAAGGGGCGCGAGCGGGGTGGGTTCGAGAAGCTCGCCGGGCTGATCGACTGGTTCGCCGGCGGCAGCGGGGCGGACCGGTGGCGGATGGCGCAGCTGTTCCAGCCCAACGCGAAGACGCGGGCGCTGTACCGGATCGTCGTCGCGACCATGCAGAAGCGGGAGACGACCGGGCGCAGTGCGGTGGCGTGCCTGTTCTTCGCGTTGCTCGGGGCGGTGGGGCTGCGGGCGAAAGCGGTGCTCGGGCTGATGGCGCTGCTGTGGCTGGGCGGGCCGGTGCTGTGGTCGGCGTGGCTGGCGCCGCGGGAGTACCTGCCGTGGCTGGCGGTGGTGGCGACGGTGCTGGCGGTGGCGTGTGTGCCGTTGGTGTTGTGGCCGCTGCGGAACAGTTTGCCGTGGCAGGCATGGGTGTTCGTGGCGGTGCCACTAGTGCTCGGGTTGGCGTTTTCGAGGCACTACGCGACGGCGGCGGTCGTGTTGTTGGTGTGGCTGGTGCTGACGTTGGCGATGGTCAGTGCGTTGATTGCCACGTACGCGTATGCGATGCAGCGGTACATGAAGAACAACGCGCGTGCGATCCACTTCGGACTCGTTCCGGGGACGGGTGACTTCACGCCGTCGTGGCTCGACCGGTTGGCGGGGATGCCGAAGTCGACAGGCGTGCCGCCGCTCGCGGACTGGCTGGCGGATCAGCTGGACGACATCGCGGGGACCGAGCACGCGCTGACGTTCGGGGATCTGGGCGATGTCAACCTGGTGCTGATGACCACCGACCTGTCGGAGGGGCGGCCGTACCGGTTGCCGTCGGACGTCGGCTGGCAGTACTGCGATGAGTGCCTTGACCACGTGCTCCCGCGGCGGGTCGTCGAGCAGATGAACGGCGCACCGGCCGGGGGCAGGTGTCCGCTGCACGAGCACATGCCGTTGCGTGAGCTGCCGGACCGCGAACGGCTGCCGGTCGTGCTCGCGGTGCGGATGAGCCTGTCGTTCCCGGGACTGATCGCGGCGGTGCCGTTGTGCCGCGACGGGAAGGTGCACTGGTTCTCCGACGGCGGCATCACCAGCAACTTCCCGATCCACTTCTTCGACTCGCTGCTGCCCCGCTGGCCCACGTTCGGCCTGAGCCTGCAGCCCTACCCGAACGGCGACACCGCGGACGTGTGGCTGCCGGAGCAGGACGCGTCGACCACCGGCACGCGCTACGCGACGCTGACGTCGATGCCGAGGTTCCTGATGTCCATCCTGGACACGTTCCTCGACTGGCGGGACACCATGCAGTCGGCGCTGCCCGGCTACCGCGGCCGCATCGCGCACGTCCGGCAGGCCGAGGACGAGGGCGGCAGCAACCTGTTCATGCCGCCCGCCACCATCCGCAAGCTCGCCGAGCGCGGCCAGAAGGCCGGTGACCTGCTCCGCGAACGGTTCGCACAGCAGCAGAACACCGACCGCTACCGCTGGATCCGCCTGCGCACGGCCCTGCGCGAGTACCGGGAGCTCGGCGTGCAGGCCGAGGACCGCGAGGCGCTCTACACCGACCTGCTCGACCGCTTCGCGATCCCCGAGGCGCTGCACGAGTGGTTCCGCACGCCGCCGGCCGATGGCGACCCGTTCCGCGACGAGATCACGGTCGCCCTGGACGACGTGGGCAGGCTCGCCCAGGACGGGCCGTTCGACGGGGCACCGCCGGTGGACCCGGATTTGCGGCTGACACCGCCCGAGTAGACCCGCTAACCTCGAACACATGACGCGCCGATTTAGCCACCCCCGACCCGCGGCGGTGGCGCGCGCCTGAACACCTTCCCGTCGGTCGGGGGACCTCGCAGCACCGCCCCTCACGACCGAGACGGGAACTCCCATGTACCGCACCGATGAACTCGTGCGCGCCCTGAACGTCCGCGATCTCACCGATCCCGCGCAGGGCCCGCACGCGATGCAGTTGCTCATCGCCGATCTCAAAGCCGCACTGCCGGACACGAGAGAAGTGCGCCACCATCCGCTCGTACCGGTGGAACACAACTACGAGCACCTCGGCTACCCCGCGGACGCCATCACGAGGGACGCCCGCTACACCAGGTACGTCAGCGAGACGTGCATGTTGCGCAGCCACACCACGGCGATGATTCCGCCGGTGCTCAAGCACGTGCAGCCCGACGTCACGCTCCTATGCCCTGGTGTGGTCTACCGGCGTGACACGGTTGATCGCCTGCACACGGGCACACCGCACCAGCTCGAGCTCTGGCGCATCACGCACACTCATGAACCATTCGACGACCTTGTTGACACGGTCGTGAGGACCGTTCTGCCCGGCAAGCGCTACCGCACAACGGACGCCGTGCACCCGTACACCACGCACGGCAAGCAGATCGACGTGTGGCACGACGGGCAGTGGGTGGAGATCGGCGAGGGCGGGTACGCCGCGCGGCACGTCCTCAAGCACCACCCGCACGGCCTCGCGCTGGGTTTCGGCCTGGACCGGCTGGTGATGCTGCGCAAGGGCGTTCCGGACATCCGCCTGCTGCGCAACGACGACCCGCGCATCGCCGCCCAGATGCAGGACCTGGCGCCGTACCAGCAGGTCTCCCGGCACCCGGCCGCGACGAGGGACATCTCGATCATGGCCGGCGAGCACGCCGACGCGGAGACGCTGGGGGACGCGATCCGGGCGCTGGACCCGCAGGACCTCGTCGAGGAGATCGAGATCCTCAGCGAGACGCCTGCGCACGAGTTGCCCGAGCACGTCCGGGTTCGCCTGGACGCCAAGGCGGGGCAGAAGAACGTGCTCATCCGCGTGACGATGAGGGCGCCGGAGCGCACCCTCACCGACCGCGAGACGAACGACCTGAGGGACCGGCTGCTTCAGGGCTTGCGGGCGACGGCGCCGTAGATGCTGATGCGGTCCTCGTAGGAGTCCGGGCGCCACTCGTTGACCGGGACGATGCCCGGCTCCAGCATCTCCATGCCCTCGAAGAAGCGGCCGACCTCGGCCCGGTTGCGGATGCTGATCTGGTTGTCGGTGTTCTTGTAGACGGCCATGACCCTGGCGGCCTCGGCCTTCTCCTCCGGCGTGATGTCGTCGTGCGTGCCGTGCGTGATCGCGAGGTACGAGCCGGAGGGGAAGGCCGACATGTACTCGGCGACGGCGCCGTACGGGTCGTCGGAGTCGGGGACGAAGTGCAGGGCCGCGATGATCAGCACCGCGACCGGGCGGTCGAAGTCGAGGACCTCGCGCGCGCCCTTGAGCACCGTCGCGGGCGTCCGCAGGTCGGCCTGCAAGGCGATGGCGTGGGAGTTGTCGGCGAGCAGGGCGTTGGCGTGGGCGACCGCGACGGGCTCGAAGTCCACGTAGACCACGCGCGCGTCCGGGTTGTCCTGCTGGGCGATCTCGTGGACGTTGCCCACGGTCGGGATGCCGGAGCCCAGGTCGAGGAACTGGTCGACGCCCTGCGCGACGAGGTGGCGCACGGCCCTGCGCAGGAACGAGCGGTTGGCACCCGCGCTCTGGGCGATGGCGGGGAAGATCTGCTCCACCTGCTTGGCGGCGGCACGGTCGGCTTCGAAGTTGTGCGAGCCGCCCAGGTAGTAGTCGTACATCCGCGCAACGCTCGGCCGCGTGACGTCGACGGTGGACGGGACCCACTTCAGCTCTTCCTTCACGGGCAGATCCTCGCTCGTCGCCGCACGGGTGTCCACCGCCACGCGCCCAGTCGCCCAGCGTGTCGGCACGCCGTTGCCCTTCCAGCCGAGCGCACTCGAACAAGCGGTCGGTCATCCGGCCGCTCGCTCACAGCGAACGCACCGGGGGAACACCGCCCCGCTGAAGTTGGTTGAGCGGTACAGACTCAACTTTGGAGGGTGACGAGATGGGCGAGACCCTGGCCCTGCCGGTACTGCCGCTGGACGACGTCGTGGTGCTGCCCGGCATGGTGGTGCCGATCCGCATCTCCGGTGCGGACGCGAGCGCCGAGGCCCGTGCGGCCGTGGACGCGGCCACGACCGCGGCGAATCATCAAGTGCTCCTCGTCCCGCGGCTGGACGGGAAGTACGCGGCAGTGGGAACGCTGGCCGAGATCGAGCAGGTCGGACGCCTTCCAGGGGGTGAGCGCGCGGCGGTCGTGCGCGGCACCAAGCGGGTGCGGATCGGGACCGGGACCACGGGACCGGGCGCGGCGCTGTGGGTGAACGCGACCGTCGCGGACGAGTCGCCGATCACCGACCGGACGCGCGAGCTGGCGAAGACCTACCGCGCGCTCGTCACGAACATCCTGCAGACGCGCGGTGCGTGGCAGATGGTCGACTCGGTGCAGCAGATCAGCGACCCCTCGGCGCTGGCCGACCTCGCCGGGTACGCCTCCTACCTCGACGAGAAGCAGAAGATCTGGCTGCTGGAGACGAGTGACGTCACCGAGCGGCTGGAGAAGCTGGTCGAGTGGGGGCAGGCGCACCTGACCGAGCTCGACGTCAACGAGACGATCGCCAAGGACGTCAAGGAGGGCGTCGAGAAGCAGCAGCGGGAGTTCCTGCTGCGCCAGCAGATGGCCGCGATCCGCAAGGAGCTGGCCGAGCTGGACGGCAAGCCGGCGTCCGAGGAGGCCGACTACCGGGCCAGGGTCGAGGCGGCGGACCTGCCGGAGAAGATCGAGAAGGCCGCGCTCGCCGAGGTCGAGAAGATGGAGCGCACCTCGGAGCAGTCGCCCGAGGTGGGCTGGATCCGGACGTGGCTCGACACGGTGCTGGAGCTGCCGTGGAACGAGCGCACCGAAGACTCGTACGACCTCAAGGCGGCGCGTGAGGTGCTCGACGCCGACCACGCGGGTCTGGACGACGTGAAGCAGCGCATCACCGAGTACCTGGCCGTGCGCAAGCGGCGGGCCGAGCGCGGCCTGGGTGTCGTGGGTGGTCGCCGGTCGGGTGCGGTGCTGGCGCTCGTCGGGCCTCCCGGCGTCGGCAAGACGTCGCTGGGCGAGTCCGTGGCGCGGGCCATGGGGCGCAAGTTCGTGCGGGTCGCGTTGGGCGGTGTGCGCGACGAGGCCGAGATCCGCGGTCACCGGCGCACCTACGTCGGCGCGTTGCCGGGCCGGATCGTCCGCGCGATCAGCGAGGCCGGTTCGATGAACCCGGTCGTGCTGCTCGACGAGATCGACAAGGTCGGCTCGGACTACCGCGGCGACCCGACGGCGGCGTTGCTGGAAGTCCTCGACCCGGCGCAGAACCACACGTTCCGCGACCACTACCTGGAGGTCGAGCTCGACCTCTCGGACGTGGTGTTCCTCGCGACCGCGAACGTGCTGGAGTCGATCCCGGCGCCGCTGCTCGACCGCATGGAGCTCGTGCAGCTCGACGGCTACACCGAGGACGAGAAGGTCACGATCGCCCGCGACCACCTGCTGCCGCGCCAGCTCGACCGGGCCGGCCTGACGGCGGAGGACGTGACGGTCGACGAGGCCGCCCTGCACCAGCTGGCGGGCGAGTACACGCGGGAAGCCGGTGTGCGGCAGCTGGAACGGGCCCTCGCGCGGATCCTGCGCAAGGTGACCGCGAAGGTCGCGCTGGGCGAGCGGGAACTGCCGATCGAGGTCGGCCAGCCGTCGCTGAAGTCGTACCTGGGCAGCCCGAAGAACACGCCCGAGTCGGCGGAACGGACCTCGGTGCCCGGTGTGGCAACGGGTCTGGCCGTCACGGGAGTGGGTGGCGACGTGCTGTTCATCGAGGCCTCGCTGGCCCCGAGGGACACCGGTTCGACCGGCGTCACGCTGACCGGCCAGCTCGGCGACGTGATGAAGGAGTCGGCGCAGATCGCGTTGTCCTACCTGCGTTCGCACGACGACAAGGCCGCGGCGCTGGCCGACCGGGGAGTGCACATCCACGTCCCGGCGGGCGCGGTGCCGAAGGACGGGCCGTCCGCGGGCGTCACGATGACGACGGCGCTGGCCTCGCTGCTGTCCGGCCGCCCGGTGCGCTCGGACGTGGCGATGACCGGTGAGATCTCGCTGACCGGCCGGGTGCTGCCGATCGGTGGCGTGAAGCAGAAGCTGCTGGCCGCTCACCGGGCCGGCATCACGACGGTGCTGCTGCCCAAGCGCAACGAGCCGGACCTGGAGGACGTGCCGGAGTCGGTGCGCGAGCAGCTGACCGTGCACTTCGTCTCGGAGGTGTCCGAGGTGTTGCAGCACGCGCTGTCGGCGGAGCAGGTCGCGGAGACCATCGCGGCGTAACGGTTCGGAGTCAGGACCCCTCGTGGGGGCAGCAGCGGCGACCGCTGCCCCCACGGGGCTTTTGCCGTTGTAGCGGTTGCCGCTCAGTGACCGATGTCGATGACGAGCCGGTTCGGGCTCGTCAGCGTGAACACCCGGTGCCACGACGCGGCGTTGCCGTAGCCGACGGCGATGCCGAGCGTGGCCTCGAAGTCGCACGTGAGCGCCACTCCGCGGACGTTCGTCAAACCAGGCGTCGGGAAGTTGCGCGACCCGGTGTAGGTCGGGTTCCCGGCGTCGTCGTGCGCGGCGGCACCGATCAGCGTGACCTCGAGGATCTCGCTGCCGGGCACCGCGACCGGCATCCCAGACCCGCAGTTCGAGACCGCGGTGACCTCTCGGACCCGGTGTTCGGCGGGCAGACCGGACAGGTCCAGCACCACCCGGTCGAACCCGGTGTTGCGGCCGGTCCTGATGTTCGACAGCGTGGGCGTGCTCTGCGCCGACGCGACCGGGACGAAGGTCAGGACCGTCAACACCGCCAGCAGGACGGCGGCAATGCGCTTGTTCATCGTTGGCCCCCTCTCAGGGTGACTCAGATGCCTTCAAGACGTGTGACTCGGACCACAGTTGCGTCAGTGGTCGATGTCGACCACGTAACGCGGCGGACTCGTCAGGAAGAAGGCGCGGTAGCCCGCGTTCGCCCTGCCGAGACCGATCGCGATCGACAGGTCGGCCTCGAAGTCGCACGTGAACACGACGCTCCTCACGTTCGCCAGGTCCGGCGTCGTGAAGTTGCGGGAGCCGGTGTAACCGTGCGCGTCGGCCGGCGTCAGGCGCACCTCCAGGAACTCCACGCCCGGCGCCGAGATCGGCTTGCCGGAACCGCAGTTCTCCGGCTGCGCGACCACGGAGGCGCTGTCCTGCGGCTGCCCGCCGGTCAGGTCGAACACCACCCGGTCGAACGTCGCGTGCCGCCCGGTCCTGACGTTCGTGAGCTCCGCGTACTCGGCCGCGGCGGCCTGTGGAACCACGCTCAACGCCGTCCCCACGGCGATGAGCGCTGCTGCGAAACGCTTCATCTGCTCCCCCTCTTCTCTCCGGCTACCCCAGGAAGTCCTCCAGGGGTACAGGCGTGAGCCCGTTCTCCTTGGCCTTGTTCAGAAAGGCCGTGAAGTCCTCGACGAACGTCGTCCGGAAGTGCATGAGCACGACATCACCCGGCCGCAGCCGGTCACCGACCTGGAACTGCACCCGGCCGTCGTTGACCGCGGCGGTCCAGTTGACGAGCGCCTTGAACCCGCAGTCGGCGGCGGCCTTGCGCGTGGTCGCGTCGTAGTTGCCGAACGGCGGGCGGAACAGCGTCGGGCGCTTGCCGTAGTCGGTCGCGAGGAAGTCGGCGTTGCCGCAGATCTCGTGCTTCTGGAACTCGTAGCCCTTGCCGTGCAGGTTCGGGTGCGTCGAGGTGTGGCTGTGCACCGTGACGGGCAGGTTCTTGAAGTAGTCCTGGTGGCCCTCGGCGTACTTGGTGTTGAGGAACACCGACGGCCACACGCCCGCCTGGATCATCAGCTCGCGCGCTTTCGGGTGCTGCACCGCGCCGTCGTCGATCGTGACGAACACGTACGGCTTGTCGGTTTCGATCCGCGTGACCACGGGCACCATGCCGTCGTGGACCGCCGGCGCCTTGGCCTGGGTGGTGCCGTACGGGTACGGCGGCTCGAACATGCGCTTCGGCTTCTCGGCCGTGGTGGTGGCCGGCGGCGCAGTCGTGAGCACCGGCGCGCTCGGCTGCGGCTGCTCCCCACACGCCACGAGCACGGCGACCAGCACCAGAGCAGCACAAAGCCGCAACTTGAACATCGTTTTCCCCCTCCACGCGGAAGACGCCGCGCAGGTGCACATGGTTGCACGGGGATAGGGTCGAACTGATCACAAAAAGGAGGAGTTCCCATGAGCCTCGAGCGCCCAGTCGCTCCGGACCCCTACTCCCTGCTCCCCGCGGCCGGCTCGTTCTCCGTGACGTCCGCGGACGTGGCTGACGGCGAACAGCTCCCCGACGCGCAGGTCTTCGAGGGCGGCAACACCTCACCCCAGCTCAGCTGGTCCGGCTTCCCGGCGGAGACCCGCAGCTTCGTCGTCACCTGCTTCGACCCCGACGCCCCCACGCCCTCCGGCTTCTGGCACTGGGTCGCCGTCAACATCCCCGCCTCCACGACCTCGCTGGACACCGGCGCGGGCGCCTCGGATGACACGCTGCCCGGCGACGCCTTCCACGTGCGCTCCGACTACGGCACCCGCGCGTTCGGCGGCGCCGCCCCGCCCAAGGGCGACCACCCGCACCGCTACTACTTCGTGGTGCACGCGGTGGACGTGGACGCGCTCGACGTGGACGGCGACGCCTCGCCGGCCGTGGTGAGCTTCAACCTCGCGTTCCACACGCTGGCCCGGGCGATCATCACGCCGACCTACCAGCACTGACACTGGTCCTGCCTGCCCGGTGCGCGGTGGCGTGCCGGGCAGTGCCGCGAACGGGCCCCTTGTAAGCCCCGCGTAACACCTGTTCCGGGAACACCGCTCCCCGCCGGATGGTTGGATCGACACGTGAGGCACTTCGACCTGGTCATCATCGGCACCGGCTCCGGCAACTCCATCCCGAACGACGCCATGGCAGGCTGGCAGATCGCCATCCTCGAGAAGGGCACGTTCGGCGGCACCTGCCTGAACGTCGGCTGCATCCCGACGAAGATGTTCGTCCACACCGCCGACCAGGCCGCGGCGCCTGCGAACGCCGAGAAGCTCGGCGTGGACGCGCACCTGGACGCCGTGCGCTGGCCCGAGATCCGGGACCGCATCTTCGGCCGGATCGACCCCATCGCCGAGGGCGGGCGGAACTGGCGGGCCAACGAGAACGCCAACGTGACCGTCTACGAGGGCACGGCGAAGTTCATCGACGCGCACACGATCGACACCGGCACCGGCGAGACCATCACCGCCGACCGGATCGTCATCGCGGCGGGGTCGAGGCCCACCACCCCCGACATCGCCGACCTCGACACGACCGGGTTCCACACCAGCGACACCATCATGCGGCTGGACGAGCTGCCCGAGAGCCTCATCATCGTGGGCAGCGGGTTCATCGCCTCGGAGTTCGCGCACGTCTTCAGCAGCTTCGGCGTCCAGGTCACGATGATCGCGCGGAGCAACCTCCTGCTGCGGCACGAGGACCTGGAGATCGCCGAGCGGTTCACCGAGGTCGCCAAGACGAAGTGGGACGTCCGGCTGCAGCGCAAGACGACGCGTGCGGAGAAGACCGCCACGGGCGTCCGGCTGCACCTCGAAGGGCCCGACGGCGAGGAGACGGTGGAGGCGAGCCAGCTCCTCATCGCGGTCGGACGGCAGCCGAACAGCGACCTGCTCGATGCGGGCAAGGCGGTCGAGCTGCACGAGGACGGGCGGGTCAAGGTCGACGAGTTCCAGCGCACCAGCCAGCCGCACATCCTGGCGCTGGGCGACATCAGCTCCGACTACCAGCTCAAGCACGTGGCCAACCACGAGGCCAAGGTCGTGCAGCACAACCTGCTCAACCCCGACGAGCCGATCAGGAGCGACCACCGGTTCGTGCCGGCCGCGGTGTTCTCCAGCCCGCAGATCGCGAGCGTCGGGCTCACCGAGGAACAGGCGAAAGCCCGAAAAATCCGTTATGTCACTTCGAGTCAGGCCTACGCGAGCATCGCGTACGGGTGGGCGATGGAGGACAAGACCGGTTTCGCGAAGCTCATCGCGGATCCGGCCACGGGGCAGCTGCTCGGCGCGCACATCATCGGGCCGCAGGCGTCGACGGTGATCCAGCCGCTCATCCAAGCAATGAGCTTCGGTCTGGATGCGAAGTCCATGGCACGTGGGCAGTACTGGATCCACCCGGCGATGCCGGAGCTCGTCGAGAACGCCCTTCTCAACCTGCCTCTGGACTGAAGTCCCCGCGCCACAGGGCCTTCCGACGGTGCCGCTCACGGGCGGCACCGTCGAAGATGCAGCGATGACCGACAAAGTGCTCGTCGCTTACACGTCCACGATCGCCGCCACGGACGAGATCGCCCAGATCATCGGCACCGAGCTCGCCGGCTGCGGGCTGCGCGTCACGGTCCTGTCCATCGCCGCCGCCGAGAGCCTGCACGGGTACGGTGCCGTGATCATGGGGGACGCGGCGGCCAGGGACGCGCACAGATTCGTGCGCAGGCACAAGGTTTCACTGAGGCACACGCCGATGTGGTTGTTCCACCGGGGAATGCCGCCGGTGCCGGGCGACGTCACGAGGATGGTGCGCAAGCTCGGGGCGAACGGGCCGGTGAGCTTCGGCGGTGCGGCACCGGACTGGGACCGGGCCAAGGCGTGGGCCCGTTACCTCGCCGACCAGCTCACCGTGCTGCACCGCGGGTTCGTCAGCAACTAGGCCTCTTGGATGCGCACGGTGTTGCCGGCCGGGTCGCGGAACACGCAGTCACGCGCACCCCACGGCTGCGCGGTCGGTTCCTGCACGACGTCCGCGCCGCCCGCCTGCAGCTTCTCGAAGGTGCCGTCCAGGTCCGGCGTCGACAGGGTGATGAACGCGTAGCTCCCGGCGGCCATCATCTCGGCGATCGCGGTGCGGTGGGCGTCGGTGAGGCCGTCGGCCATCGCGGGTGGTTCGAGCACGACCGACGACGGGGAACCGGCCGGGCCGACGGTGATCCAGCGGTGCGTGCCCCCGCCGACGTCGGCGCGGACCTCCCAGCCGAGCAGGTCGCGGTAGAACGCCAGCGAGACGTCCGGGTCGGTGTGCGGGAGGAACGTCGCGTGAATGGTGATGTCCATGCCGGCAACGTTATGACCAGCGCGAACGCCGTGCTTCTCGATTCCTGACCAGATGCGGGACTACACGTAGCGCGGACGGCCGGCGATCCAGCCCAGCGCGGTCAGCGCGGCCAGCAGCACCAGCTGCAGCACCAGCGACACCGTCCACGCACCCGTGGCGTCGCGCAGCAGGCCGAACGCGAACGGCCCGGAGGCCGCGATCAGGTACCCGAGGCTCTGCGCCATCGCCGACAGCCGCGCGGTGTCCGAAGTGGACTTCGTGCGCAGCGACATCACCAGCAGCGCCAACGGGAACATGCCCATCCCGAACCCGATCAGCACCATCCACAGGCCGGGAGCGGCGGCCGGTGCCACCAGCATGCCGAGGATGCCGGCGAACGACAGCACGCCCAGCACCAGCACCACCGGGCCCTGGCTGGAGAACCGCGCGGCGATCGGCGGCACGAACAGGCTCACCGGCACGCTCAGCAGCATCGAGACCGCGAGCAGCATCCCGGCGGTGTTCCGGTCCACCCCGGCGTCGACGAGCATCGCGGGCAGCCAGCCCATCACCGTGTAGGCGAAGAGCGACTGCAGGCCGAAGAACACCGTGATCACCCACGCGAGCGGGCTGCGCAGCAACGAACGCGGCGCGACCGGTGCCGCCGACTTCACGAACGTCGCCGACGAACCGTGCCGGGCACCCGCGAACCAGACCACGACCGCGCCCAGCGACAGCAGCGCCCACGCACCGACCGCGAGCCGCCACGAGCCGAGGTACTCCTCCAGGCGCGGCGTCAACGCGGCGGCCAGCGCGGCGCCCGCGGACAACGTTCCCGTGTAGACACCCGTGAGCAGGCCGACGCGGTCCGGGAACGACGCCTTCACCACGACGGGGATCAGGACGTTGGACACCGCGATGCCGGCGCACGCGATGAAGGTGCCGCCGAGCACGACCCACGGACCGTCGATCACGCGCAGCACCAGGCCGAGCGTGAGCACCCCCAGTGAGAGGCCGATCGCGCGGGCCATGCCGAGGCGGCGGCCGAGCCACGGCGCCGCGAACGCCGCGAAGCCGAAGCACAGCGCCGGAACGGCCGTCAGGGCACTGGTCCAAGCGGCCGAAACGCCAAGGGCGGCGCGGACATCAACGAGGACCGAGGCCAGACTGGTCACGGCTGGGCGGAGATTCGCCGCCGCGAGGGCGACCCCGATCGCGAGCAGCGTGGACCCGACCAGCGGAACGTGACGATTCTTGACGACCGTCACCCTGCGACCCCGATCGGTGGCAGTCTGTGCGGCACTAGTCGTCTGCTGGATCGTCACGCGCACCACTATCGCAGACATGGGATGTTCGGATGAAAGGATGACGCTGTGCCGTTGGCCACTACCCGACGGGCGGGCCTCGTCGACCAGGTGATCGACCAGATGAGAGGTGCGATCACCAGCGGTGAATGGCCCGTCGGGCAGCGCATCCCGCCCGAGCCCGAGCTGGTCACCGCGCTCGGGGTGGGTCGCAACACGGTCCGCGAGGCCGTGCGGGCGCTGTCGCACGCCGGCCTGCTGGAGGTGCGGCAGGGCGACGGCACGTTCGTCCGCGCCACCAGCGAGATCTCCGGCGCCGTGCGCCGGATGTGCGGGACCGAGCTGAAGGAGGTCCTCCAGGTCCGCAGGACGCTGGAGGTGGAGGGTGCTCGCCTCGCCGCCAAGCACCGCACCGACGCCGAGCTGGCGCGGCTCACCGAGCTGCTGCAGAAGCGCGACGCGGCGATGGAGGCCGAACAGTGGGCCGAGGTGGTCGAGCACGACACCGCGTTCCACGTGCTGCTCGTGCAGTGCTCGCACAACACGCTTCTAGCCGAGCTCTACCAGGGCTTGACCGAGGCGGTCAAAGCTTCGGTGGCGGCCTCTGTCGACACCGGCACACCGGGCAGCGACCAGGTGTCGCACACCGGGCTGCTGCACGCGGTCCGCGACGGCGACCAGGAGAAGGCGGCGATCGAGGCTGGCGGGTTCTTCGAGGAGCTGATCGAGAAGTTCTGCTGATTCGCGGACGGGACCTGTCCGCACGAGCTCATAGCGTGGGGGCCATGGAGATCACGCCGTTCCGACTCGAGATCGGTCAGGCCGAGGTCGACGACCTGCGCTCCCGCCTGGCCGGCGCGCGCTGGCCGGAGGACGACCTGCCCGGCGTCGGCTGGTCGTACGGCATCCCGCTGAGCTATCTGCGCCCGCTCGCCGAGTACTGGGCCGACGGGTTCGACTGGCGCGCCCAGGAGGCGCGGATCAACGCCCACCCGCAGTTCACGACGGAGATCAGCGGGCAGCGGATCCACTTCCTGCACGTCCGCTCACCCAAGCCGGACGCGCTGCCGTTGCTGCTCATCCACGGCTGGCCGGGCTCGTTCGTCGAGTTCCTGGACGTGGTCGAGCCGCTCTCGCAGGACTTCCACCTGGTCATCCCGTCGATCCCCGGCTTCGGCCTGTCCGGGCCCGTGAAGAAGCCGGGCTGGAACGTGCTGCGCATCTCGTGGGCGTTCGCGAAGCTCATGGAGGGCCTGGGCTACGACCGCTACGGCACCCAGGGCGGCGACTGGGGCTCCGGCATCGCGCAGGAGATCGGCCGCGTCTTCCCCGAACAGGTCGTCGGCGTGCACGTGAACATGCTGCAGACGTTCCGGCCGCAGGGCGTCAACGACCTCACGCAGGAGGAGCTGCAGGCGCTGGAGTCGCTCGACCACTACCAGAAAGAGCTCTCCGGCTACATGCACCAGCAGCGCACCCGCCCGCGGACGCTGGCCTACGGCCTGACCGACTCCCCCGTCGGGCAGCTGGCGTGGATCGCCGAGAAGTTCCACGACTGGACCGACAACGACGGCACGCCCGAGAGCGCCGTCCCGCGCGACCAGATCCTGACGAACGTCTCGATCTACTGGTTCACCCGGACAGCCGGCTCGTCCGCAGCGCTGTACAAGGAGCAGGCCGCGTCCTGGGGACAGCGGCAACCCACCACGGTGCCGACCGGTGTGGCCGTCTTCCCGCACGACATCAGCAGGCCGGTGCGCTCGCTGGCGGAGAAGATGATCCCGACGATCGTGCACTGGACCGAGTTCGACCGCGGCGGGCACTTCGCCGCGATGGAGGAACCGGACCTGCTGGTCCAAGACATCAGGAAGTTCTTCGGCTCACTGTGACCACTCTTTCGAACCGCACGCTCAACCGGACGTTGCTCCAGCGGCAGCTGCTGCTGGAGCGCACCGACATGCCGATCGTCGCCGCCGTCGAACACCTCGGCGGCCTCCAGGCGCAGGCCCCGATCCCGCCGTACCTCGCACTGTGGACGCGGCTCAAGCCGTACAAGGTCGACGCGCTGAGCAAGCTCATCATCGACCGCTCGCTGGTGCGGATGACGTTGTGGCGCGGCACGTTGCACCTGATCTCGGCCGACGACGTGTACCTGATGCGCACGGCCCTGCAGCCCGAGCTGAACAAGTGGGCGAAGATCGTGATGCCGCCCGCGACGCGCGTCGAGATCGACCTGGAGAAGCTGGCCGGGATCACCCGCGAGTACATCGACACCGAACCCCGCACGGTCGCGGAGATCGGCGCCCACCTGGAGGAGCACTTCCCCGAGGCCAAGGCGCGGGAGCTGTCGACGCAGGCGCAGATGCTGGTGCCGATGATCCAGGTCCCGCCCCGCGGCATCTGGGGTGTCGGCGGGGTGCCGCAGAACGTCGCGATGGCGAGCTGGCTCGGCCGTGAGCTGCCGTCGTCGGCCGACGTGCCGGAGCTGGTCAAGCGCTACCTGCGGGCGTTCGGCCCGGCGACGCTCGCGGACATGCAGGCGTGGTCGCGGCTGATCGGGCTGAAGGCGCACGCCTCCTCGCTGGACCTCGTGGAGTACGAGAACGAGGACGGCAAGGTGCTCTTCGACGTGCCGGACGGCGAGATCGTCTCGGAAGACACCCCCGCACCTGCCCGGTTGCTGCCCGCGTTCGACAACGTGCTGCTGGGCCACGCCGACCGCACCCGGATCATGAGCGAGGACGCCCGGTCGCGCTGGGGTGCGGTGCGCAACGGGGTGTTCCCGCCGACGTTCCTCGTCGACGGGTTCCTGCGCGGCACCTGGAACGTGGTGGAGACCAAGGACACGGCGACGCTCACGATCGAGCCGTACTTCAAGACCACCAAGAAGGACATGGCGGGCGTGGTCCGCGAGGCCAAGGCGGTGCTGAAGGTGATGGCGCCCAAGAAGGAGCACGTGGTGGAGACGTCAGGCTGACGCAGGGGTACCCCCTGCCGGGGATCCCCTCGCAACCCACGCTACTCAGCGGGTCTGACAGTCGCGGCCACCTGTTCGATCACGTCCAGCGCGGCCGTGATGGCGGGCCTGCGCGAAGCCTGGGTCCGCCACACCGCGTAGAGCGTGCGGGTCGGAGCCGGCCGCATCGGCACGGCCTTGACGGTGGCGGGCACCTCTCCCCTGCCGAGCTTCGGGATCAACGCGACCCCGATCCCCTTGTCCAGCAACGCAATCTGCGTCCGGTACTCGCTGATCCGGTAGGCCAGCTCCGGCTCGACGCCCGCCGGGCGGAACGTCCGCACCAGCCAGTCGAAGCAGATCGACCCCTCGGGCTGGCTCATCCAGCGCTGCCCCGCCAGGTCGGCCGGTTCGAGGAACTCCTTGCGCGACAACGGGTTGCTCACCGGGATCAGGACCTCGGCCACGTCGTCGTAGACGGCCACGCGCGACAACGACTCCGGCAGTGGCAGCGGTGTGTTCTGCCAGTCGTGCACGATCGCCATGTCGAGCTCACCGCGTGCGACCGCCTCGATGGCCTCGGGCGGGTCGATCTCGGTCAGCCGCACGTCGAGTGCCGGGTGCTGCTCGATCAAGCCCGCCAGGACGTCCGGCAGGAGCCCGCGCGCGGCCGTGGCGAAGGAGCCGATGCACAACCGCCCGATCGCGGCGCCGCGCTGCTCCTCCAGCGCCACCTCGGCCTCTTCGACGAGCTTCAGCACCTGCCCGGCGGTGTCCGCCAGCAGCAGCGCCGCGTCCGTCAGCGCCACCCCGCGTCCACGTCGCTCCAGCAACGTCGTGCGGGTCTCGCGTTCGAGCTTCGCGATCTGCTGCGAGACGGCCGAGGGCGTGTAACCCAGCACTTCAGCCGCCTCGCCGACGGTCCCGTAGGTCGCGACGGCGTGCAGCGCCCGCAGGCGTCCGAGATCGAGCATGTAGCGATGCTAAACCCAAAACCTTAGAAACTGGAACTAGTGCTAAATAGTCGGCGCGCGCAAGCTCATGGCGTGAACCCACGCCACATCCTGCTCGCCGTGCTGGTCGCCGCCATCTGGGGCTTCAACTTCGTCGTGCTCGAGATGGGGCTCAACGAGTTCCCGCCGATCCTGTTCTCCGCGCTGCGCTTCCTCGCCGCGGCGGTGCCGGCGATCTTCTTCGTCGGCCGGCCGAGCGTCGCGTGGAAGTGGGTCGTCGCGGTCGGGCTGGTGCTCGGCGTCGCGAAGTTCAGCTTCCTGTTCATCGGCCTGGACGCGGGCATGCCCGGCGGGCTGTCGAGCCTCGTGCTGCAGAGCCAGGTGATCTTCACGGCGGTGTTCGCCGCGGTCGTGCTGCGGGAACGGCCGAAGCCCGTGCAGATCACCGGCATCGCCCTCGCCGTGGCGGGCATGGGGATCATCGCGTGGGACTACGGCCTGTCCTCGCCGCTGCTCGGGTTCGTGCTGGTGGTCGCGGCCGCGGCCTGCTGGGGCGTGTCCAACGTGCTGATGCGCTACGCCCGGCCCGCGGACACGCTGCGGTTCATGGTGTGGGTCAGTGCGGTGGCGGTGCTGCCGTTGTTCGCGCTGAGCGCCCTGACCGAGGACATGTCGGCGATCACGCGGGTGGACTGGGCCGGGGTGGGGGCGATCGGGTACGTCGCGTGGGTCTCGACGCTGCTCGGGTTCGGGATCTGGGGCTTCCTGCTGCGCCGGTACGAGTCGTCCGTGGTGGCGCCGTTCTCGTTGCTGGTGCCGGTGTTCGGGATGTTCTCGGCGTGGGCGTTCCTGGGTGAGGACCTGACCGCGCTGCGGGCGGCGGCCGGCGGGGTCGTGCTGCTGGGACTCGCTATTCCACAGCTGGTGGGGCGCCGGGCGGCACGAACGGCAGTCCCGCCGGAGCCCCTCGTTCCAGCAGGTCGATGACGGCCTTGGTGTCGAGGTGGTCGGCGACCAGGTCGCCCAGCAGGTCCAGCTGGGCCTCGCGGGCGGCCTGGAAGCTCACCTCGCCCGGCACGAAGTCGCGGCCGGACCGTGCCGCGGCCCACAGCAGGAACTTGCGGCGGAACCCGTCGTTCTCCAGCAGTCCGTGCCAGTGCGTGCCGAGCACGCGGTCGGTCTCCACGCCCTCGTCGCCGACCAGCGGGCGTTCGGCGTTGCGCACGACCTGACCGTGGTGGATCTCGTAGCCGACGACCCGCTCGCCCCACGCCAGGTCGACCGGCAGGGCGAGGGTCTTCGCGGCGGCGAAGCGGATGTCGACGTCGAGCAGGCCGAGCCCGTCGACCACGCCGTCACCGGACTCGACGTCGTCCTCGATGCGCCGGGACAGCATCTGGAACCCGCCGCAGATGCCGAGCACCGGGCCGCCGAACGACCGGACCGCCTCCGCCAGCCCGCTCTCGCGCAGCCAGCGCAGGTCGGAGACCGTGGCCTTGGAACCGGGCAGCACCACGAGATCCGCGTCCGCGAGCCGCGACGGCTCGGTCACGAACCGCACGGACACACCGGGTTCGCACGCCAGCGCCTCCACGTCGGTCGCGTTCGAGATGCGCGGCAACCGGATCACGGCCACACGCAACCAGTCGCGCACCGGCGGCCCCAGGCGGCCGATCACCCCGTCAGCGGCGTAGGACAGGGAGTCCTCGGCGTCGAGCCAGAGCTCCTCGCGCCACGGCAGCACCCCCAGCACCGGGCGGCCGGTCATGGCACCGATCTGGTGCAGACCGGGTTCGAGCAGGCGGGGGTCACCGCGGAACTTGTTGACCACGAAGCCGGAGATCAACGCCTGGTCGGCCGCGTCCAGCACCGCGAGCGTGCCGAAGAAGTGCGCGAGGACACCACCGCGGTCGATGTCACCGACGACGAGCGTCGGCAGCCCGGCGCGGGTGGCGAGGCCCATGTTCGCGATGTCGTCGGCACGCAGGTTGATCTCGGCCGGCGAGCCCGCGCCCTCGCAGATGACGACCTCGTGGTCGCGCCGCAGCCCGTCCAAAGTGGACAGCACGGTGTCGAGCAGGTGCTGCTTGCGCTCCCGGTAGCTCAGCGCGGAGACCTCGCCGACCGCCTTGCCCAGCACGACGACCTGGGACGTGCGGTCGCCGCCGGGCTTGAGCAGCACGGGGTTGAACCGCACGCTGGGCTGCTTGAACGCCGCCCGCGCCTGCAGGGCCTGCGCGCGGCCGATCTCGCCGCCGTCGAGCGTGACGAACGAGTTGTTGGACATGTTCTGCGCCTTGAACGGCACGACGTCGACACCCTGACGCGCCAGGAACCGGCACAGCCCGGCGACAAGAACGCTCTTGCCCGCGTCCGAGGTCGTCCCACAGATCAACATCGCACCCCGCATGGACGCCAATGCTGCCATCATCACGGGCATGGTCACCGTCGTGCTCATGCACAGCCCTTTCCTAGGCCCGTCGAGCATGCGTCCGCTCGCCGACGAACTGGCCGCGGCCGGGGTGGCGGTGCTCCTGGTCGACCTGCGGATGACCGTGAACGAGGCCCCGGTGCACCAGCGGCTGATCGGCGCGTTCGCGGACGCGCTGGAGGACTCCGGCGTCACCGGGCCGCTCGTGCTGGCCGGGCACAGCGGCGCCGGGCCGTTGCTGCCGGGGTTCGCCGACGCGCTGGAGACCGAGGTGGCGGGGCTGGTGTTCCTCGACTCCGACCTGCCGACACCGGGCAGGTCGTGGCGCGAGACCGTGGACCCGGCGCTGGTCGGCCAGGTGAAGGCGACGGTGCGCGACGGCAAGCTGCCGCGCTGGGACCGGTGGTTCGACACCGACCCGCTGCGGCTGGTGCCGGCCGAGCTGCGCGAGGAGATGCGCGACGAGGCACCCGAGGTGCCGTGGGAGTTCCTGAAGGAGCAGCGGCCGGTGGTGGAGTGGGCCGGGCCGTGCGGGTACGTGCTGCTGTCGGGGGTCTACGAGGACGCGGCCGCCGAGGCCGAGAAGCTCGGCTGGCCGGTCGAACGCGTCGAGTCGCACCACCTGGCGGCCGCGACGTCGCCCTCCGCGGTCGCGGCCGCACTGAAGGCCGTGGTCAGCAGACTGTGAGGATCTCCGAGCCGGTCTCGGTGACGACGATCGTGTGCTCGAACTGGGCGGTCCAGCTCTTGTCCTGGGTGGTGACGGTCCAGCCGTCGTCCCACATGTCGTGCTCGTAGCCGCCGAGCGTGATCATCGGCTCGATCGTGAACGTCATGCCCGGTTCGAGCACGGTCTTCATCGACGGCTCGTCGTAGTGCAGGACCACGAGGCCGCTGTGGAAGTCGCGGCCGATGCCGTGGCCGGTGAAGTCGCGGACCACGCCGTAGCCGAAGCGGTTCGCGTACGCCTCGATCACGCGGCCGATGACGTTGATCTCACGGCCGGGCTTCGCGGCCTTGATCGCGCGCATGGTCGCCTCGTGCGTGCGCTCGACCAGGAGCTTGGCCTCCTCGGAGACGTTGCCCGCGAGGAAGGTCGCGTTCGTGTCGCCGTGCACGCCGCCGATGAACGCCGTCACGTCGATGTTCACGATGTCGCCGTCCTCGACCACCGTCGAGTCCGGGATGCCGTGGCAGATGACCTCGTTCAGCGAGGTGCAGCACGACTTCGGAAAGCCCCGGTAGCCGAGCGTCGAGGGGTACGCGCCGTTGTCGCAGAGGAACTCGTGCGCCACCGCGTCGATCTCGTCCGTCGTGACGCCGGGGACGACGACCTTGCCCGCCTCCTGCAGCGCCTGGGCGGCGAGCCTGCCCGCGACCCGCATGGCCTCGATGATCTCCGGCGTCTGCACCCACGGGTCGTTGCCGCGCGTCGGAGCGGGCTTGTCGACGTATTCGGGACGCACGATGCGCGAGGGCACCTGCCGACGTGGAGATTGCACACCGGGTTGCAGTGGAGCACGAACAGCCATGCCGTCCACATTACTGGGCGGCGGCGGAACCACCCCAGGCCTGGTGGGCGGCGTGCACCGTCACGGCACCGCCTTCAGGAACCGCGCGGCGACGTCCACCGCGGGGGTCGAGGTCTCCCCGCTGAGCACCAGGGTCGCGAACGCCACATCGCCCCGGTAGCCCATGAACCACCCGTGTGAGTGCACGCCGTCGCCGAACTGCGCGGTACCGGTCTTGCCCCGCACGTCCCCGTACGGCTTGAGCTGTGGTGCGGTGCCGTAGTCGACGACCTCCCGCATCATCTGCCGCACCGGGTCGAGCGCGGTGGGCGCGGCGGGCTGCTTGTCGGCTTTGGTGTCCTTGCCGCGCACCAGCTGCGGCGTCGGCATCGAGCCCTTCGCGATCGACGCGGACACCAGCGCCATACCGAACGGCGAGGCCAGCACCTTGCCCTGGCCGAACGCGTCCTCGGCCCGTTCCACGACGTCGGTGGCGGGCGGCACGGACCCGGTGATGGTGGTCAGGCCCTGGATCTCGAAGTCGACGCCGAGACCGAGCGACTGGGCGGTGTTCGTCAGCAGGTCGGCCGGCATGTCGACGGCGAGCTGCGCGAACGTGGTGTTGCAGGAGAACGCGAACGCCGAGCGCAGCGGGATGGTGCCCTTCTCGAACTCGCTGGAGTTCGGCACGATCCGGCGGCCCGCGATGGTGGTCTTGCCGGGGCACGGCAGCGGGGTGTCGGCGTTCGCCTTCCCCGACTGGATCGCGGCGAGCGCGGTCACGGCCTTCATCGTCGAGCCCGGCGGGAAGCGGCCGGTCAGCGCCAGCGCGCCCTGGGCGTCGGCGGCGTCGTTCTGCGCGACGGCCAGGATGTCGCCGGTGGACGGCTGGATCGCGACGAGCATCGTGGGCTGCTGCACCGGTTCGACGGCGTCCTCGGCCGCGGTCTGGATGATCCGCGACAACGCCGTGGTGACCGCCTTGGCCGGTTCGGGCGCCTGCTGGTGCAGCTCGTCGACCTCGGCCCCCTGCGCGTTGACGGTGGCGACGCGGAACCCGGTGCGGCCGGCGATCTCGTCCTCGACGGCCTTGCGGACGGCCGGGAGCACCTGCGAGCCGAACGTGCGGGAAGGCGCGAGCAGGGAGGTCTGCGTGCTGAACCGGACACCGGGCAGCTCGTAGATCTTCGGCTTCACCGCCTGGTAGTCGGGGTCGCGCAGCGCCGCGACCTGGTAGGCCTGGCCGTCGGGCGTCTTGGCCGCACCGTCCGTGATGGACTGCTGCGTGATCGCCTTGTCGAGCGGGGTGAGCGCCTCGCCGAGCGCCTTCGCCACCGCCGCGACGTCACCGGCCTCCTTGGGCACGAGCAGCACCGACACGACGCGTTCCGGTGCCAGCAACGGCGTGCCGTCCCGGTCGAGCACCGGCGCGGGGTCGGGCTTGAGCTCGGTGAGCTTGACGGTCTGCTGTGGAGCGAGCTTGGGGTGCGGCACGGAGGTGGCCCAGCGGACCTTCCAGCCCTCACCCTCCTGCCGGACCTCGAACTTCGTCGGGTACGACCAGTGCCTGCCCCCGCCGAGGTCCCAGTCGAGCGTCACCGACGCCTCGGCCGCGGTGTCGCCGTTGTTGCGGATCTGGTCGACCTTGCTGGTCAGCTTCTCGGGTTTGAGCGCGCCCCGGAACTTCTCCAGCGTCTCCTTGGCGTCGGCGGGGTTGTCGGTGACGTTCGCCGCCCCCTGCACGTCACCGGACGCGAGCTTGCCCAGGAAGTCGCCGGTGATCTCCGGAGCCCCCGGTTCGTCTTCGAACAGCCCGCAGCCGCTCACCGTCACCAGGACCGCCGTGATCATCGCGAGAAGTCGCACGGCCGCGAGTATGCCCGTTTCAGAAGAGGACCGTGGCGTACTGCCCGACCTGTTCGAACCCGATCCGCCGGTAGGCGGCCTGCGCGACGTGGTTGTACCCGTTGACGTACAGGCTCGCCGTGCGGTCCAGGTGGTGCACGAGCCGGTTGGCGACCGCCGCCGTTCCCGCAGTTCCCAGCCCTTCGCCCCGGCGTTCCGGCCGCACCCAGACGCCCTGGATCTGCCCGACGCGCTTCGACATGGCCCCGATCTCGGCCTTGAAGACGACCTCGCCGTTCTCGAACCTGGCGAACGCCCGTCCTGCCGCGATCAGCTCGCTCACCCTGGCCCGGTACCCCGCGCCACCGTCCTCAGCGCACGGGTCGATGCCGACCTCTTCGATGAACATGGCGATCGCCGCCGGCAGGTACCGGTTGAGCTCACTGGGCCTGACCTGGCGCACCATCGGGTCGGGCGCGACGTCGGGCGTCCTGCGCAGCGCCATCAACGGCTGGTCCCCGCGCACCTCGCGCGCCGGTCCCCAGTCGGGCTGGAGCTCGTCCCACAGCGTCAGCACCTGCTCGGCGGGCCCGACGAGACTGGAGCACATCCGGCCCCTGCGGCGCGCCCGGTCCGCGAACATGCGCATGGCACTGGCGCTACCCCTCAACGGGATCAGGTTCGGGCCGGAGAAGCACAGCCCGTCGACCCGCCCGCGCATCGGCCGCGCGTCGGACCCCCACATCTCGCCGCCGAGGCGCCACGGGTCCAGGCCGGCGGTCTCCACCCTTGCCGCGACCATGCACGCAGCGACGGGGTCGCTGTCGAGCACCCCGCGTACGTCGATCAGGTCGCGCTCGTCGAGCACGCGCGCTCCGGCCAGCCTCAACACGCCACCTAGCGTGCCAGATGGGACGGGTGTGTGGCATCAGCCAACAGTGCGGCCAGGGTCTTACCGATGGTGATGAACGGCGTGAGGGGCGCCCTCCGGCCGGAAGACGCCCCTCACTGCGAACAACGTGCGTCAGCTGACCGTGACCGCCGGGGCGCCGCCCTCGACGGGCTCCATCTCCTCGGCGAGCCTCATCGCCTCCTCGATCAGCGTCTCCACGATCGCGTGCTCCGGCACGGTCTTGATGACCTTGCCCTTCACGAAGATCTGACCCTTGCCGTTGCCCGACGCCACGCCGAGGTCCGCCTCACGGGCCTCGCCGGGCCCGTTGACGACGCAGCCCATGACGGCGACGCGCAGCGGGACCTCCATGCCCTCCAGACCGGCGGTGACCTGCTCGGCGAGGGTGTAGACGTCGACCTGGGCGCGGCCGCAGGACGGGCAGGACACGATCTCCAGCTTGCGCGGGCGCAGGTTGAGCGACTGGAGGATCTGGTGGCCGACCTTGATCTCCTCGACCGGCGGCGCGCTCAGCGACACCCGGATCGTGTCACCGATGCCCTGCCGAAGCAGAGCGCCGAACGCCACGGCCGACTTGATGGTGCCCTGGAACGCCGGGCCCGCCTCCGTCACGCCGAGGTGCAGCGGGTAGTCGCACTGCTCGGCGAGCAGTTCGTAGGCGCGCACCATCACGACCGGGTCGTTGTGCTTGACCGAGATCTTGATGTCGTGGAAGTCGTGCTCCGCGAAGAGCGAGGCCTCCCACATCGCCGACTCGGCCAGCGCCTCCGGGGTGGCCTTGCCGTACTTCTGCAGCAGCCGCGGGTCGAGCGAACCCGCGTTGACGCCGATGCGGATCGGCGTGCCGTGGTCGCGGGCGGCGGCCGCGATCTCCTTGACCTGGTCGTCGAACTTGCGGATGTTGCCGGGGTTGACGCGCACGGCGGCGCAGCCGGCCTCGATCGCGGCGAACACGTACTTCGGCTGGAAGTGGATGTCCGCGATCACCGGGATCTGGGACTTGCGAGCGATCGCCGGCAGCGCGTCCGCGTCGTCCTGCGAGGGGCAGGCGACGCGGACGATGTCGCAGCCGGCCGCGGTGAGCTCAGCGATCTGCTGGAGCGTCGCGTTGACGTCCGACGTGAGGGTCGTCGTCATCGACTGGACGGAGACGGGGAACTCGCTGCCGACACCGACGTTGCCCACCATCAGCTGCCTGGTCTTGCGACGTTCCGACAGCACCGGCGGCGGCAGTGCCGGCATTCCGAGCATCACGCCGTCACTCATGGGTTGTGCACCTTTCCGTAAGTCACTGCAACCTGATCGGGTTGACGATGTCGGCGGTCACGGTCAGCAGCGTGATGGCACCGCCGAGGAAGATGACCACGTAGGTGAGCGGCAGCAGGCGCATGTAGTTGACCGGGGCGCCGGCGGGCTTCCCGCGCAGCTTCCGAATCCAGTCTCGCACCCGTTCGTAGAGGTTGACGGCGATGTGACCACCGTCAAGCGGCAGGAGCGGCAGGAGGTTGAACACACCCACGAAGAAGTTCAGGCCGGCGAGCATCAGCACGAAGAACGCCCAGAGGCCGCGCTCGGCCGCGTCACCGCCGAGGCGGGAGGCGCCGACCACCGAGATCGGGGTGTCGAGGTCGCGCTCGCCGCCGCCGATGGCCTGGACCACGGCCGGGATGCGCTCCGGGAAGCGCAGCAGGCCCTTCCAGGTGTTCACGAACATGTCGCCGGTGAACGACACCGCGGCCGGGATCGCGGCGATCGGGCTGTAGGTGAACGACTCCTTCGGCAGCACGCCGATCGCGCCGATCTCCTTGGTCTCCTTGCCGCCCTTGCCGTCGGTCAGGGTGCGGGTGACCTTGGCCACGTCGACGGTGACGGTCTTCTCCTGGCCGTCGCGGATGATCTTGAACTCGGTCGGGCCGGTGCGCTCGCGGGTGATCCGCTGCATGTCCGGCCACGTCGGCGTCTGCTGGCCGGCGATCGCGATGATCTCGTCACCGGGCTGCAGACCGGCGTTCTTGGCGGGCGCGGGCGAGCCGGACGGGCACGAGCCGTCGGTGACGTTCGCGACCGGCACGCACGGCGTGACCTCCTGCAACACCGGCAGGCCCTTGTTGTTCGGCAGGCCCAGCGACATCGCGAGGATCAGCAGGATGATGAAGCCGAGGATGAAGTGCGTGATCGAGCCGGCGGCCAGCACGACGACGCGCTTCCACACCTTCTGGTTGTAGAAGGCGCGCTTGCGGTCGTCCGGGTGCACGTCCTCCAGCGCCGTCATGCCGGTGATCTCGCAGAAGCCACCGGCCGGGATCGCCTTGAGGCCGTACTCGGTCTCGCCCTTGCGGAACGAGAACAGCCGCGGGCCGAAGCCGATGAAGTAGCGGGTGACCTTCATGCCGAAGGCCTTGGCGGTCAGCAGGTGCCCGAACTCGTGCAGCGCGATCGAGACCGCGATGCCGAACGCGAACAACAGCACCCCGAGGATGTTGATGAATGTGTTCACGAGAAGTTCAGTTCCTTCCAACCAGCTCGCGGGCACGTGCGCGTGCCCAGTCCTCGGCGGCGAGCACCTCCGCGACGTCCGCGGGGTCGCTGCGCCAGTCGTCCGCCTCGCCGAGAACCTGGCCGATGGTGTCCACGATCGACAGGAACGACGTCTTCCCCGCCACGAATGAGGCGAGTGCCTCCTCGTTCGCCGCGTTGTAGATCGCAGGCACGCACCCTCCGGCGACGCCTGCCTGCCGCGCGAGCTCGACCGCGGGGAACGTGACCTCGTCCAGCGGTTCGAACGTCCACGAGGTGGCGGTGTCAAAGGTACAGGCGGCCGCGGCACCGGCGACGCGCTGTGGCCAGTTCAGCCCGAGCGAGATGGGCAGCCGCATGTCGGGCGGCGACGCCTGGGCGAGGGTGGAACCGTCGGTGAACGTCACCATCGAGTGAATGATGGACTGCGGGTGCACCACCACGTCGATGCGGTCGTAGGGCACCCCGAACAACAGGTGCGCCTCGATCAGCTCGAGGCCCTTGTTCACCAGGTTCGCCGAGTTGATGGTCACGACCTGGCCCATCGACCACGTCGGGTGCGCCATGGCCTGCGCGACGGTGACGTCCGCCAGGTCCGCGCGGGTCCTGCCGCGGAACGGCCCGCCGGACGCCGTCAGCACCAGCTTGTGCACCTCGTGCGACGCGCCACCGCGCAGGCACTGCGCGAGCGCGGAGTGCTCGGAGTCGACCGGCACGATCTGGTCCGGCTTGGCCGCCTTCAGCACGAGCGGCCCGCCCGCGATGAGCGACTCCTTGTTCGCGAGCGCCAGCGTCGCGCCGGTCTCCAGCGCCTTCAGCGACGGCTCGAGCCCGCGCGACCCGTCCATCCCGTTGAGGACGACGTCCGCGGGACACGCCTCGATCAGGTCGACCATGCTGGTCAGCGTCCTGACACCGGGCACCTCGGCGCCGTTCGCGACGGCGACCGTCTTCACGTCGAACTCGGCTGCCTGCTCTTTCAGCAGGTCCAGCTGACGCCCACCCGCGCCGAGCCCGACGACCTGGAACTGGTCGCGGTTGCGCCGGATGACGTCGAGCGCCTGGGTGCCGACCGAGCCGGTCGAGCCCAGGACCAGGACAGTGCGTGGAGTACTCATCGCCCCTCATTGTTCCGGAGAGTGCCTGAGAGCTCGGCACAGCCCGCTACTTTGATAACGGAGTGGTTTTGGAGGTGTGAAGTCGCCAGTTCGGGGGCATTCCGTCGGCGTCAAGCAGATGGAAGGAGACTCTCCGTGGGCATCCTGGGATGGATCGTGCTCGGCCTGCTGGCCGGCGCCATCGCGAAGGCCATCATGCCGGGGAAAGATCCCGGTGGAATCATCATCACGATGCTGATCGGCATCGTGGGCGCGATCCTGGGTGGGTTCATCGGATCGGCGCTGTTCTCGACCGACCTCGGCTCGTTCTTCGATCTGCGGACGTGGCTGCTGGCCATCGTCGGATCGCTGGTCCTGCTGGGCATCTACCGTCTGGTGACGGGGCGACGAAGCCGCGTCTAGGCACTCATGCGTTTGGAGCCGTTCGGGTGTCACCCGAACGGCTCCTTCGCATTGGTCCTCTTTCCGCACAACGGCGACCCGCTGAGCGTCACGAACTAGATCCCCGCGTCCCGTGCCAGCAGCGCCGCCTGCACCCGGTTCGTCAGCCCCAGCTTCGCCAGCAACCGCGACACGTACGTCTTCACCGTCGCCTCGGACATGTGCAGCTTCGCCCCGATGTCCGCGTTCGACATCCCCTGCCCGAGCAGCGCCAGCACCTCGACCTCGCGGTCGGTCAGCTGCTCGACGGCCTTCTGCGCCTCCTGCCGCTTCGGCTGCCCGGAAGTCGCGACCATGCCGACGACCCGTGACGTGACCATCGGCGACAAATAGGCCTCACCGTTGTGCACCGCACGCACGGCACGAAGAAGCTCCTCAGGTGCGGAGTCCTTCAACAGGAAACCGGCCGCGCCGTCGGACAGCGCGCGCACGATGTTCTCGTCCTCGCCGAACGTCGTGAGCATCACGACGCGCACGGACGGTGCGACGACACGGAGTTCCTTGGCGCAGGCGAGGCCGTCCATCCGGGGCATGCGGATGTCGAGCACGGCCACGTCGACGCGGCGTTCGCGGACGATCTGCACCGCCTCGCGGCCGTCGCCGGCTTCGGCCACCAGTTCGATGTCGTCGGCGGTGCCGAGGATGGCCTTGATGCCCGCGCGCATCAGCGGCTCGTCGTCGGCGATGAGCACCCGGATCATGGCTCGTTCCTCTGGACGTGGATCTTCTTCTCGACCAGCTTGCCGTCCTTGAAGCAGAAGCGCACCACCCGGGTGCCTTTTGCGAGGTAGGACTGCTCGTCGGTGATGTGGTAGACGCAGCGGGCGCCCTCCGGCTCCGGGGAGGCCTGGGAGCGCCGTTCGCCGTCGCCGACCAGGGGTTCGTCGCCGGCCGGGAGCAGGGCCATCACCTCGGGCTCCGGCTGGCCGGCGGAGATGCGGTCGAGGGTCTCCTCCGACACGACCTCGGTCACCGGCTGGGAGCCGAGGTAGGTGAAGCCGCCGATGATCACGGCGAGCACGAGGGACGCGCCCGCGATGGAGCCGACGCCCGCCCACTTGCGCAGGCGGCCGGGTGCCTGGGTCTCCTCCTGCTCGTCCTCGGGGTCGTCGGGGAGCGGGGTCTCCTCGTAGGGCAGCACGGCGGCGATGCGGAAGCCGCCGGACGGGAGCGCGCCCACGTGCAGGACGCCGCCGGCGAGGCGGACGCGTTCACCGAGGCCGATCAGGCCCACGCCCGGCTCACCGGTCGACGAACCGTTGCGCGACGGGTTGTTCCGCACCTCCACGACCAACGCGTCCGGCTCGTACTTCACCGTCACCTGCACGGCCGCTCCCGGCGCGTGCTTGGACGCGTTCGTGAGTCCCTCCTGTGCGACGCGATAGGCGGCGTGAGAGACACGTGACGGCAACGGGTGCGCTTGGCCCCCTCTGACGAGACTGACGAGCACACCGGCCTTGCGCGCGTCGGTCACCAACGAGTCGATGGACTCCGCGGTGCGTGTGGCCGGGTCGTCGTCGGGGCCGTCCTCCGCGCGCAGGACACCGATGATCGACCGCAGCTCCCCCATGCCGGTCAACGCGGCCGACCTCAGCACGCCGATGGCCTCGCGTTGCTTCTCCCCCAGCGACGGGTCGAGGGCCAGGGCGCCGGCGTGCACGGAGATCAGCGACAGCCGGTGGCCGAGGCTGTCGTGCATGTCCTGGGCGATGCGGCTGCGTTCGCGCAGGCGCACCTGGCGCGACAGCATCTTCTGCTCGCCGTGCATCCGCGCCTCGCGGTCCTGCATGGCCTGCACCAGCGCCTCGCGCTGCGCGAGGTAACGGCCGACGAGGAACGGCAGCGCCACGCCCACGCCGAAGATCGTGATCAGGATGAGCATCCCGTAGACGGGCTCGATCTCGAGCGGCCGCGCGTCCCAGTCCCACAGCAGCACCACGACGACGAACGTGACCGCGGTCGACGCCACCGCCCTGACCCACGACTCGATCCGCCGGCCCGCCGTGTAGCTCAGCACGACCATCAGCGCCGGTCCGACGAACGGGATCGCCGCGGCCGCGATCATCACCGTCGCCGGCAGCGCGTGCCGCAACGGCAGCAACACCAGGTAGACGCCGAAGTAGGCGGCGAGCAGCCAGCCCGACGCCCGCTGCTCGGCCCACGGGCCCGGCCACAGGTCCAGCAGGACGACGGCGAGCGCGACGACCACGTCACCGGCGACCCGCACGGGCGTCAGCGCCCTGAACCGCGCCAGGTTGTCGGCGCGGAACGCCTCGGCCCTGGCCCGCACAGCAGTAATCACACGCCCAAAGCTACGAGACGTCCCACCACTGCCGCGGCACGCTGGAGTATCGAATTCCAGCGACGAAAGTTGACGCTCAGACCAGCTGCGCGGTGGAGCCCGCCCGGCGTGCCCGCCACGACGCGACCACGACACCGATGACCAGCAGCAGCGCCGTCGCCGCCACCATCAACGTCGACAGCGCCACGATCTCCGGTGAGATGCCCCGCTTCGAGGCCTGCGCGTAGACGAACACCGGCAGCGTCGTCGACCCCACGCCGGTCAGGTACGACGAGATCACCACGTCGTCGAACGACAGCAGGAACGCGAACGCCGCGCCCGCCACCACCGCGGGCGCCACCAGCGGCAGCGTCACGGTCCGGAACACCACGAGCGGTGACGCCCCGAGATCGGCGGCGGCCTCCTCCATCCGGACGTCCATCCCGGACACCCGCGACCGCACCACCACGACCACGAAGCTCAGCGAGAACGCCACGTGCGCGAACAGCAGTGCCCCGAACCCCAGCGGGATCCCGGCGAGCTTCACGAAGAACCCGAGCATCGCCACCCCCATGACGACCTCGGGCACCACGAGCGGCAACGACAACAAGACCGTCCACAGCCCACGGCCGGGAAACGCGCGCCGCAACCCGAAGGCGGCCAACGTCCCGATGACCGTCGAGATCACCGCGGACGCCAACGCCAGTTGCAGGGTCAGCTGCAACGACTCCAACACGCGCGTGTCGCGGAACAGCTCCTCGTACCACTGCGTCGAAACGCCGCTGATACGACTGAGAGACCGCGACGAGTTGAACGACGCGATCGCCAGCCACACGATCGGCGCGTACAGGAACACGAACACCAGCGCGGCGACAGTTCCGAGCACCCACGGCCGACGGTTCACAGCACGTCCTCCCCACGCTTCCCGCGCAACACGAGCACGAGCACCACCAGCACGAGCAGCAGCACCGCCATCGCCGAACCCAGCGGCCAGTTGTTGCCGCCGCGGAACTGGTCGTCGATCACCGACCCGAACGTCGACTGGTCGACCCCGCCGAGCAGCTTCGGCGTCACGAAGTCACCCGCCGCCGGCACCAGGACCAGCAACGACCCGGCCAGCACGCCGGTGAGCACACCCGGCAGCACGATCCGGAAGAACGTCGACACCCGCCCGTGCCCGAGGTCGTAGGACGCCTCCACCAGCCGGAAGTCGAACCGCTCGCACGCCACGTAGAGCGGCAGCACCATGAACGGCAAGAAGCCGTACGTCAACCCGAGGACCACAGCGCCGTGCGTGAGCAGGAAGCCGCCGTCGCGGTCCAGCCCGACCCAGCCCAACACGGTGTTGACCAGGCCCTCCCCGTCCAGCAGCGCCTTCCACGCGTAGATCCGCGCGAGGTAGCTCGACCAGAACGGGATCAGCACCGCCGCGAGCAGCACGGTCCGATATCTGCCGCCGTGCCGCGCGATGAACCACGCCAGCGGGAAGCCCAGCACCAGGCACGCGACCGTGGTCGCCACCGCGTAGACCAGCGTCCGCCCGAAGATCGGCAGGAACGCCGGGTCCAACGCCGTCAGGTAGGCCTGGGTCGTCCACGGCAGCACGGCGCGCGCGACACCCGTGTCGCGCGTCGCGAAGCTGAACTGGACGACGAGCGCCAAGGGCGCGATGAGGAAGATCCCCAGCCACAGCCCGGTGGGCGTGAGCAGGGCATTCGCCTTCAACCAGCGTCGCAGCACGAGCGCACATACTGCCATGCGAACATTCGTGTACCGTTGTGAACATGAGTGTTCACCTGCTGCAGACAGCCACATCGGTGCTGCTCAAGGACCCGACGGCGTCGCTCGGCGACGTGGCGAGGGCGGCGGGTGTCGGCAGGACCACACTCCACAAGCGCTATCCGACCCGCACGGCGCTGGTCCGGGCCGTCGCGAGCGACGCGCTCGACCTGATCGACTCCGTGTCGTCCCACGTCGACTTCGCGCGCGACGACGCGATCGAGGACCTGGTGACCCGGCTGGTCGCGCTCGGCCCGCGGGTGGAGTTCCTGCTGCGGTTCCCCGGCCTGGAGCTCGACGAGGAGCTCGCGGCCCGCATCCGCGAGATGGACCGGCCCGTGCTCGACCTGATCACCCGGCTGCAGGGCACCAGACTGCGCCGCGACCTGCCCGCGTGGTGGATCCTGCAGACCCTCTACGCCGGGCTCTTCAACGCCTGGGAGGCGATCAGCGACGGCAGGCTCGCGCCGCTGGACGCGCCCCGGTTCGTGCTGACCACGGTGTTCGAGGGGGTACAACGTGCTGGAGCAGTTGAACGGCCATGACGACCCGTATCCGGTCTACGACCAGATCCGCGCCCAGGGAGCGTTGACGCGGGACGGCGGCCTCTGGGCCACGACCAGCCATTCGCTCGTGAACAAGATCCTGCGTGACCGGCGCTTCGGCGTGCGGTACGCGAACGGCACTTACCCAGGCACGCCGAACGTGGTGTCCGGGTCGTTCCTGGAGCTCGACCCGCCCGACCACACCCGGCTGCGCAGGCTGGCCACGCCGGCGTTCAGCCCGAAGAAGATCGACGAGTACCGCGCCCGCGTCGAGAAGGTCGCCGACGCGCTGCTGGACCAGGCGGGCGACGAGTTCGACCTGATCACGGACTACGCGGCGCCGCTGCCGATCGCGGTGATCAGCGAGCTGCTCGGCATCCCGGACGCCGACACCGGCGACTTCGCGAACTACGGCAGGCTCGTCGCGCAGTCGTTCGACGGCCACTTCTCCCCTGACATCGACCGGGCCAACGAGCGGATCTTCGCGTTGTTCGAGCGGCTCATCGCCGAACGCAGGGCGAGGCCGGGCGACGACGTGATCAGCTCGCTCGTCGCCGCGGAGGCCGAGCAGAAGCTCACCGTGCCGGAGCTGCTGAGCACGTTGGTGCTGCTGCTGATCGCCGGGTTCGAGACGACCGTCAACCTGATCGGCAACGGCGTGCGCGCGTTGCTCGACCACCCGAAGCAGTGGGCGTTCTTCAAGGCCTACCCCGATGTCGCCGGTGCGGTCGTCGAGGAGACGCTGCGCTGGGCACCGCCGGTGCACCTGACCACCCGCCTCGCGCACGAGCAGATCACCTTGCTGGACAAGGACATCCGCGCGGACGACGGCGTCTACCTGCTGATCGCCGCGGCGAACCGGGACCCGGAGGTGTACCCCGAGCCGGACCGGTTCGACCTCATGCGCGTGCAGAAGCCGGAGCACCTGGCGTTCTCCAGCGGCATCCACTACTGCCTGGGCGCCACCCTCGCGCGGATGGAGGGCGAGGTGGCGTTCCGCGCGGTCGCGAGGCGGCTGCCGGACCTGCGCCAGGCGGGCCCGGCCGGCCACCGCGACTCCGTGGTGATCCGCGGGATGGTGTCGTACCCGGTCAGCCGGTCTTGACCTTGGTCCACGCGTCGGCGTACCTGGCCTCGACGTCGCCGCCCAGGTCCTTGGTGAACGGCAGCTTCTTGAGCTGCTCCTCCGAGGGGTAGACCAGCGGGTCGTCGAGCAGCTCCTTGTCGATCAACGGCTTGGCGGCCGCGTTCGGGCTGCCGTAGCGCACGGCGTTGGACAGCGCCGCACCCGTCTCCGCGCCCAAGATGAAGTCGATGAACTTGTGCGCGTTCTCGGCGTGCGGGGCGTCCTTCGGGATGACCAGCAGGTCCACGTAGGACAGACCGCCCTCGGCCGGGATGGCGTACGCGACGTCCTCGCTGGTCTCCCGCGCCTGGAACGCGTCGCCGGAGTACGCCTGCGCGAGCCGCACCTGGCCGGAGGTGAGCGGCTCGATCACGTCGGAGGTGATCTGGCCGAGCTTCTTCTTCAACGACAGCAAGAAGTTCGCCGCGTCGTCGATCTGCTCGGGGTCCGTGGTGTTCGGGTCGTGGCCGAGCTTGAGCAACCCGAGCGCCATGCCGTCGCGCGCCTCGTCGAGGATCGTGCTGCGGCCCTGGGCGTTCGGCAGGTCGTAGGCGGCGAACCCGGTGACGTCGCCGCCGATCTGCGACTTCGAGTACGCGAGCCCCGTGGTGCCCCACGCCCACGGCACCGAGTACTTGTTGCCGGCGTCGTAGTCGGCCTCGACGAACCGCTTCTCCAGGTTCTTGAGGTTCGGCAGCGACGAGTGGTCGAGCGGCTGCAGCAGGCCGGAGCGCAGGAACCGGCGCAGGAAGTTGTCGCTCGGCACCACCAGGTCGTAGCCCGCGGAGCCGGAAGCGATCTTGGCTTCCATCTCGTCGTTGGTGGAGAAGTTGTCGTAGGTGACCTGGATGCCGGTCGCGGTCTGGAAACCCGGCAGGGTGTCCTTCGCGATGTAGTCGGTCCAGTTGTAGAAGTTGAGCTTGAGCTCGTCCTTCAGGTTCTTGGCCTTCGCCGCGGCCGAGGTGGGACCGCTGTTCGTCGGCGCCTCACCGACACCGCAGGCGGCGAGCGCGAAGAACGTCATCGAGCCCAGCATCGTGCGCCGGGTCACCCGCGGGGAGTCGTTGTCCCACAAGCGAGCGATCCGGACCTTCTGGTCAGTCATCAGCCTTCTCCAAGAGCACGGTGAACTCGGGGTCCCACGCCAGCCGCACCGGCTGTCCCGGCGCGCCCGCGTCGTCGATGCGCTGGGCGTTCTGCACGAACGCCACCAGCTCTCCCGCCGGGGTGTCCACGACGAACTGCGTCGACACGCCCGTGTAGACGACGTCGTGCACGACGCCCGGCAGCACGCACCAGCCCGTGGGCGGTTCGGCGGTCTCGTTGAACAGGTGCACCTTCTCCGGCCGGACGGTCGCGGCGACCTTCTGCCCGTGGCTCACGGCACCGGTGAACCGCGCGCGCAGCCGGGTGGCGCCGGGGGCGGTCAGCTCGGCGAACCCGCCGTCCACTCCGGACACCTCGGCGTCCAGGATGTTCGACGTGCCGATGAACCCGGCGACGAACCGGGTGGCGGGGCGCTCGTAGACGTCCTCGGGGTAGCCGACCTGCTCGATCTTGCCCGCGTTCATCACGGCGATGCGGTGCGAGAGGACCAGCGCCTCCTCCTGGTCGTGCGTGACGTAGAGGAACGTCGTGCCGACCTCGCGCTGGATGCGCATGAGCTCGATCTGCAGCTCTTTGCGCAGCTTGGCGTCGAGCGCGCCGAGCGGTTCGTCGAGCAGGAGCAGCTGGGGCCCGGCCGCAAGCGCTCGCGCGATGGCGACACGCTGCTGCTGTCCGCCGGAGAGCTGCGCCGGCCTGCGCTGGGCGAACTGCGACAGCCGGACCAGCTCCAGGTGCTCGCCGACCCGCTTCTTCAGCTCCTCACCGCGCAGCTTCTTGCGCTTGAGGCCGTAGGCGACGTTGTCCCACACGGACATGTGCGGGAACAGCGCGTACGACTGGAAGACGGTGTTGACGTCCCTGCGGTAGGGCGGCACGCCCACCATGTCGTTGCCGTCGAGCTCGATGCGGCCCTCGTCGGGGTCGACGAACCCGGCGATCATGCGCAGCACCGTGGTCTTGCCGCAGCCGGACGGGCCGAGCACCGAGAAGAACTCGCCCTCGTGGACGTTGAGCGAGACTCCGTCGACCGCCACCTGGTCGGAGAAACGTTTGCGCACCCCGTGCAGGCCGATCTCGACGGGGGCGAACGTGTCGGGGGTGGAGGCCTCGGCGGGGGAGAAGCCGGTCAAGTGGGGCGCCTTCGGGGATCGGACGGGTGGGCCGCGCTGAGGGTAACGGTGTGCGACCGCCCTGATAAGGCGTGGCGCGCGACCTCACACATCCGTGCGCGTCTCCATGTGCGACGATGACCGGGTAACCGGATGAGCAGTGGAGGAAACCGTGGCTTCGTCCTCGGAACTGGACAAGCGTCCTGCCGTCGACCCTCACGAGGAGCCGTCGCACGAGTGGGGCTGGCACGGCACGCTGCCCAAGGGCACCCGGATCGCCGGCTGGCTCTCCGCGATCTTCTGCTTCCTGATGCTGATCGGCAACCACCACGGTCGCATCGAGGACATCTACCTCGTCGCCACGGGCCTGACCATCATCGGCCTGCTGGTGTGGGACATGGCCCGCCGCAAGACGTCCTGGCGCCGCTAGTTCTCCAGCTCATGCCCTGGGTGCGATCCGTCGCACCCAGGGCATGAGCGTGTCACGGCCCGGTGAGCACCCAGCCGAACTGGAACTCCGGTGTCTGCCCCTCGCAGTTCGCGTGCGGCGAGTCGAAGTGGGCGCCTTGGAAGAGGCAGCGGTGCAGCGGGTGCGTGGGGACGTCGTTGGGCTTGGCCTTGAAGATGTAGCCGAGCGTGCCGATGACCGTCTGCCCCTCGCAGGTGGACGAGGTGGACGTCATGTGGTCTTCGGAGTTGTTGAGGCGGCAGGCGTAGAGCGGCACCGCGCCCGGTTCCGGATTCGCGAGCAGCTTGCCCAGGGTGTGCGCCTCCGGGGTGAAGCCTGCGGGGGCGCCGACCCTCGGCGTGCCGGTGAAGTGGAACGGCGTGCCGTTCTTGATGTACCGCTTCAGCACGAGGGTTTCCCTCGGCGGCTTGGGCTGCGTCGTCGGCTGCGGCTGACCCGGCTGCGTGACCTGGGTGGGCTTCACGACGCTGCTGACCTGGCTCGACGACGGCGCCGCGCTGCTGCTCGGCGCGGCACTGCTGCTGGACGGCGCGCTGGAGGAGGTGCTGCTCGCGGCCGAGGACGGTGCGTCGCTCACATTCGCGCCCTGCTGCGCCGCTGCCGTACCCGGCGTGTCCGGCCGGAACGTGAAGACCGCCGCGAGTGCGATCACGACCACGGCCGCCGCGGCACCGGCGAAGATGGCGATCTTCTTGCGGGACCTGGGCTTGTCGTCCCAGTCGGCGATGGTCGCCGGCGGCGGCGTGACGTACGTGGTGACCGGTTCGATCACGACGGTCTGCTCGGACGGCGTCGGCGGCCGGACGACCTTGGTGCGGTCGCCGAGCCGTTCGCGCAGCTGGGACGCGGTGAGGCGGTGGGTGTCGTCCTGGGTCAGCAGCGCCATGATCGTGTCGGCGAGCGGGCCGTACGTGCGCTGGAGGACCGGCTCCTCGTACATGATCGCGTGCATGGTCGCCGCGGTCGTGTCGCGTTGGAACGGAGCGCGCCCCTCGATCGCGTGGAACATGGTGGCGCCCAACGCCCACAGGTCGCTCGCTGGTGAGGGAGGCTTGCCGGCGAACAGCTCCGGCGCCATGTACCCCGGCGAGCCCATGATGCCGCCGGTGGCCGTGAGACCGGGGTCGTCCATCGCGCGGGCGATGCCGAAGTCGGCGAGCTTCACCCGGCCGTCGGGCAGCACCATGATGTTGCTGGGCTTGACGTCCCGGTGCACGATGCCCGCCGCGTGGGCCGCCTCGAGTGCGTTGAGCGTCTGCAGGCCGATGTCGGCGACCTCGTCCTCACCGAGTGCCCTGCGCGCCATGACGGTGGCGAGCGTCGGTGCCTCGACCAGCTCCATGACGAGGTACGTGACGCCGTGCTCGACGATGACGTCGTAGATGCCGACGACGTTCGGGCTGTTCAGGCGCCCTGCCGTGCGAGCTTCGCGCAGCACGCGCTCGTTCTCGGTGGTCCGCAGCTCCTTGAGCGCGACCTGCCGTCCGATGACCCGGTCCTCCGCCAGCCAGACGACCCCCATGCCGCCCCGGCCGAGCTCTCTGATCGTCGCGTATCTGCCCGCGACCAGCCTCGTCGGTTCCCCCACGACGCCGCATGCTAGCCGGACGGCCGGACCGGCTTCTTCCCCGTCCGGTTCTGTCCGCTGTGTCGGTCCGCGCTTCTTCTTGAGCGGGAACCATTCCCATCTCGTGGGCACAGTTGCAGGTATGCGCATGCGGCAGTTGGCTCAGTGGCACCCGCTCCGGTGAGAGGACCTGATCATGTCGGTGACCGACGAGCTGCTCGCCAACAACCGCGCCTACGCCGCCCAGTTCTCCGGCCCGCTCCCCCTCCCGCCCGCCGAGCAGGTCGCCGTGGTGGCGTGCATGGACGCGCGCATCGACGTCTACCGCGTGCTCGGCCTCCAGGAGGGCGAGGCCCACGTCATCCGCAACGCCGGCGGCGTCGTGACCGAGGACGAGATCCGCTCGCTCGCCATCAGCCAGCGCCTGCTCGGCACCAGGGAGATCATCCTCATCCACCACACCGACTGCGGCATGCTGACGTTCACCGACGACGACTTCAAGCGCTCCATCCAGCAGGACGTCGGCGTGAAGCCGGCCTGGGCGGCCGAGGCGTTCGGCGACCTGGAGGAGGACGTGCGCCAGTCGGTCGCGCGCATCGTCGGCAACCCGTTCCTGCCGGTCAAGGACTCGGTGCGGGGTTTCGTGTTCGACGTGGCGACGGGCGAGCTGACCGAGGTGCAGCTCTGAGCCCACCACATCGGCGCATGCTTGATCGGGCGAGCCGGACCACCCGGTACTCACACGCCATGCGGTGACCGGTCACCCCTCGGCGGCGAGCTGCCCGCAGGCCGCCGCGATCTCCTGCCCCCGCGTGTCCCGCACGGTGCACTCCACACCCTGCTCCCGCACCCGCCGCACGAACTCCCGCTCCACCGGCTTCGGCGACGCGTCCCACTTCGAGCCCGGCGTCGGGTTCAGCGGGATCAGGTTCACGTGCACGAGCTGCCCCAGGTGCTTGCGCAGCTTCTTGCCGAGCAGGTCGGCTCGCCAGCCCTGGTCGTTGATGTCGCGGATCAACGCGTACTCGATGCTGACCCGCCGCCCGGTGTGGTCCGCGTACCCGCGCGCCGCCTCCAGCACCTCGGCGACGTCCCAGCGCGTGTTGACCGGCACCAGCGTGTTGCGCAGCTCGTCGTCCGGCGTGTGCAGCGACACCGCGAGCCTGACCTGCAGCTTCTCCTCGGTGAGCTTGCGAATCGCGGGCACCAGGCCGACCGTCGACACGGTGACCGTGCGCTGGGAGATGCCCAGGCCGTCCGGCGCCGGCGCGGTGATGCGGTGCACGGCCTCGATCACGCGCTTGTAGTTCGCGAGCGGTTCGCCCATGCCCATGAAGACGATGTTCGACAACCGGCCGGGACCGCCGGGCAGCTCACCGTCGCGCATCGCGGCGGCACCGAGGCGCACCTGGTCCACGATCTCCGCGGTCGACAGGTTGCGCTGCAGGCCGCCCTGGCCGGTCGCGCAGAACGGGCAGGCCATGCCGCAGCCGGCCTGCGACGAGATGCACAGCGTCGCGCGGTCCGGGTAGCGCATCAGCACCGACTCGATGAGCGTGCCGTCGTGCGCGCGCAGGAGGGTTTTCGCGGTCGTGCCCTCGTCGGTGGTGACCTTGCGCACGACCGTGAAGAGCGGCGGCATCAGGTCGGCGACGAGCTTGTCGCGCGTGGCGGCCGGGATGTCGGTCATCTCGGCCGGGTCGACGGTCAGGCGGCTGAAGTAGTGGTTCGACAGCTGCTTGGCACGGAACGGCTTCTCGCCTAGTGCCGCAACGGCATCAGCGCGTTCGGCGGGCGAGAGGTCGACCAGGTGGCGCGGCGGCAGGCCGCGCTTGGGCGCGTCGAAGACGAGGGGAAGCGAGGTCATAGCACATCCAGTGTCCCACGAACTTCGCCAACACAAGACCGTTGCATCGCGATAGGTTCCGATATATCGTTAATGACATGATGATGAAACCACACCACAGGAACCACATGCACAGGCACCGCCACGGCCCGTTCGGGGGCGGTGGCAGGGGCGGCCGCCAAAGGCGCGGCAACGTTCGTGCGGCTGTTCTGTCCTTGCTGACAGAACGCCCGATGCACGGCTACGAGATCATCCAGGAGATCGCCAGGCGCACCGGCGGCGGCTGGAGCCCGAGTCCCGGCTCGGTCTACCCCACGCTGCAGATGCTGGCCGACGAAGGCCTCATCTCCTCGGCGGAGGAAGGAGGCAAGAAGCTGTTCACGCTCACCGACCACGGCAGGACGGAGCAGACGGCCCCGCCCTGGCGCGACATCAACTTCCAGCTCGACCCGGTCGACGGCGAGCTGAGGTCGTCGATCCGGCTCCTCGGCTCCGCGATGGAGCAGATCTCCCACGCGGGCACGCCCGAGCAGAAGGCCCGCGCCGTCGAGCTCTACAACGAGCTGCGGCGCAAGCTCTACGCCATCCTCGCCGAGGAGTGACTCACCACCGGTCGTGCACGTGCGGCCGGATCAGCTCGTCGTACACAGCGGTCACCGCCGCGTGGTCCACTTCGGACAGCCCGGCGGCCGCGGCGTTCGCCTTCGCCTGCTCGACGTTGCGCGCACCGGGGATCACCACCGTGACACCGGCCTGGTCGACGATCCACCTGAGCGCGAACTGCGCCATGGTGGCGCCCTGCGGAACCAGCGGCCTCAACCGCTCGACCGCCTCCAGGCCCACCTCGAACGGCACCCCGGAGAACGTCTCGCCGACGTCGAACGCCTCACCGTTGCGGTTGTAGTTGCGGTGGTCGTCCGCACCGAACGCGGTGTCCTCGGTGTACTTCCCGGACAGCAGCCCGGACGCCAGCGGCACCCGCGCGATGATCGCCACACCCGCCTCGGCCGCCTTGGGCAGCACCTCTTCGAGCGGCTTGTGCCGGAACGCGTTCAGGATGATCTGCACGCTGGCCACGTTCGGCCGCTTGATCGCCTCGAGCGCTTCCTCGACCTTCTCCACCGACACGCCGTAAGCGGCGATCCGCTGCTGCTCGACCATCTCGTCGAGCGTGTCGTACACCTCGTCACGGCTGTACACCGGCGTCGGCGGGCAGTGCAGCTGCACCAGGTCGAGCGTGTCGACCCCGAGGTTGCGCCGGCTCCGGTCGTTCCACGCGAGGAAGTTCTCCCGGCTGTACCCCTCGGTGGTCTGCGCCGGCAGCCGCCGCCCCATCTTGGTGGCGACGAAGACGCCGTCGTCCTTGCGCTCCTTCAGGAACCGCCCGACGAGGCTCTCGCTGCGCCCGTCGCCGTACACGTCCGCGGTGTCGAAGAAGTCGACACCCGTGTCGGCGGCGGCGTGCAGCAACGCGAGCGCCTCGCTCTCGTCCACCTCACCCCAGTCGGCGCCGAGCTGCCAGCAGCGCAGTCCCACGACGCCGACCTGGCGGTTCAACCTGCCTGCGTTTCGCTTCTCCACGAACCGAAGCCTAGTCGCGCTTCAGTAGGTGCACCCTCCGTAGCCGGAGTACGGCGGGTTCCGGTAGTGGCCCCAGACCAGGTTCGCCTGGATCTCGAACGCGTTCCACTCCCAGTCGGTCTTCGAAGGGCTGTTTTCCATCGAGTAGTTGACCGCCTTGACGTAGTCCAGCACGTAGTTCCCGAAGAGGTCGTACGTGCCCGACTGCCAGCTGTGCACCCTCTCGTGCTGCGGCAGGTTGTGCGAGTGCAGCTCCGAGAGCACCACCCCGTACTGGTTGCGCATCCTCAAGCGCTCGATCGCCTCGCACTGCGTCAAGCGGTTGAACGCGTCGAGGCCGCCGGGGAAGAAGAAGTAGTCCCCGTAGGTCACCGGACGGCCGTTCGCGCCCCAGCCGAAGCAGATCGTCTGCCAGCGACCCTCGTAGCACGGCGTGTTCATGGCATCAGCCACGTTGCTCCCGAGGAGGTTTCCGCCGTTGGACCAGTTGTTGCCCCAGGAGTCGACGTCCTGCAGCCAGATGTTCGACGCCGACTGCCCGAGCGGCGAGGTGGCTTCACCGGCCAGGTTGCGCACCTTCACCCGGATCTGCCACACCACGCCCGCCGGACGCCGCCAGATCTCGGCCGTGGTGCCGTTGGTGGTCGTGAGCGGCAGCCACCAGCCGTCCTCGGAGGCGTTGCGGTACTCGACGTTGTAGACCGCTCCCGGTGTCGGGCTCGCCGGCCACGACACGAACACCCGCGCGGTCGTGCGCTCGGCCCACGCGTCGACCCTGGACGGTGCGATCGGGGCCGGCGGCAACGGTTTCACGGTCACCACGTTCGACTGCGCGCTCTGCCCGCCCTCGTTCGCGGCGCGCACCATGAACGAGTAGTTGAAGCCGTTGAGCAGGTTCGTCGCGACGTAGTTGGTGCCGTAGACGGGGTTCTGGAAGTAGTACCAGTCGTTGTGCCCCTCGGGCTTGAAGTACACCCAGTAGTGGTCGGCGCCGCTGCTGGCGTTCCACGACAGGGTCGCAGTGCGGTCGCCCGCCGTGGCGACGAGGTTCCCCGGCGCGGACGGCAACGGCTGGAACGGCGTGGCACTGACCACGTTGGACGGTGGGCTCTGGCCGCCGAGGTTGGCGGCGGTGACCCTGAACTCGTACGCGAACCCGTTCAGCAGACCCGTTGCGGTGAACGAGGTCCCGCTCGCCGGGTAGGTGAAGTAGTACCAGTTCGCGTGCCCGGCCGGCCGGTAGTAGACCCAGTAGTAGACCGAACCGGTCGGGCTTGCGTTCCAGGTCAGCGCCACCTGCTTGGTCCCGGCCACGGCACGCAGGTTGCCCGGCGCGGCGGGCGCGGGCGGCACCGGACGGGCGCGCACCACGTTCGAGGCGGCGCTCTCCCCCGCGACGTTGCCGGAGATCACGCGGAACTCGTACTCGGTCCCGTTCGCCAGCGGCCTCACCGTCGTCGCCCACGTGGTGGCCGGGAGGTCCAGGCGCGTCCACCCCGCGCTCGAGCCTGCGGTGCGGTACTCGACCCAGAAGTAGGTCGCGTGCTCAACGGCGTTCCAGCCGAGGCCGACCTCGTTGTTGCCCGCGATGGCGGTCAGCGCGGCGAGAGCGGGGACCGGCGGCAGCGGCCGGGAGCTCACCACCGCGGTGGCCCGGCTGTCACCGGCCCAGTTCGTGGCGGCGATCTTGAACTCGTAGGTCTGGCCGTTGGTCAGTGAACCGATGGTCGCCGTCGTCGCGCTGAACGGCAGGTCGAGCTTCCGCCAGCCGTCGGTGCCGAACGCGTTGCGGTAGTACACCCAGTAGTAGACGTCCGCCGTCGGGCTCGCGGTCCAGTTCAGCACGACCTGGGCGTTACCCGCGGTGGCCGTGAGGCCGGAGGGCGGTTGCGGCAGCCCACCGAGCGCCGTGACCTGGACGGTGCCCGACTGCGAGCCGAGGCCACCGGCATTCTCCGCGCGCACGAAGAACTCGTAGCGGTGGCCGTGGACCAGTCCGGGCCACGACATGAAGGTCCGCTGGGCCGGGAGCTGCGCCGCGACGACGCCCGACCCGGGCTGGTCGAGGTCGCGCAGGTATGCCCAGTAGAAGAGGTTCGGCCCAGCGGAGTCCCACTGCAGGTCGACGCTGCCGTCACCGGCGGCCTGACCGCGCAGCCCGGTGGGGGCGCTCGGCAGCGCGTACGACGCGGTGGCACCGCGCACGTCCGACTGGGGACCGTCGCCCGCGAGGTTCGTGGCGGCGATCCTGAACTCGTAGGCCTGGCCGTGCGCCAGACCGGTGGCGGTGAACTGCGCCTGCGCCGCGGGCACCTCCAGCTTGGTCAGGGGCGTCCCCGCCTTGCCCTGGTGGACCCAGTAGTAGACGCCGGGCTGCGCGTCCCACGCCAGCTTGATCTCACCGGCGGTCGTCGGCGTCGCGGTCAGGCCGGTCACCTTGGGCGGCAACGGCGGCATCGGCTTCGCTGACACCACGGCACTGGCCGCGCCCTCACCGCCGGCCGTCGTCGCGGAGACCTTGAACTCGTAGGTGCTGCCGTTCGCGAGGAACCCCGCGGTGAACGAGCTCCCGGTCGTGACGGGGTACTCGAGCCTGGTGAAGCCCGGGTCGCCCACCTTGCGCTGGTAGACCCAGTACCAGGCGGTGGGGACGACGTTCCAGCTCAGCGCGACCGTGCCGTCCCCGGCCACCGCGGTCAGACCGGTCGGAGCAGGAGGCGGCGTGTAGCGCGCGGTCGCCTGCACCACGGCGCTCATCGGGCCTTCGCCGCCGGTGTTGACCGCGGAGACCTTGAACTCGTAGACGTGGTCCTTGAGCAGCATCCCCGGCGAGAACGTCGTGCTGGTGGTGACGGGGTACTTGAGCTGCTGGAACTCCTCCTCCTCGCCGACGTCGCGCTGGTAGATCCAGTACCAGTGGTTCTCTCCGGTCGAGTTCCACTGCAGCTTCACGCTGCCGTCGCCCTGGGAGATGGCGGTCAGACCGGTGGGCGCGCCCGGCTTGTCGTAGCGCGCGGTCGCCCGCACGGGAGCGGACTTCGCCGACTCGACGTTGTGGCGGTTGATCGACGACACGGCGAACTCGTAGACCTGGTCCTTGACGAGCCAGCCCGGCGTGGCGTTCGTGCCGTTCACGACCGGGTGCTCCAGCTTGGTGAAGTTCTCCTCCTTCCCCACGACGCGCTGGTAGACCCAGTACCAGTGGCCGTCACCGGTCGAGCTCCACTGCAGCTTCACGCTGCCGTCGCCCTGCGCGACCGCGGTCAGACCGGTGGGAGCGGGTGGTGGCGCGGCGACGACGGCCGCCTGGACGGTGTTGGACGGTGGGCTGTCGCCGCCGCCGTTGCGCGCGCTCACCCGGAACTCGAACGTGTGGCCCGGCACCAGACCGGTGATGGTGTGCTCGGTGCTCGCCGGGTTGGAGAACCACACCTCGGTGAATTCGGTGTCGCCGGCCGTGGCGTCGCGCTTGAAGAGCCGGTACTGCACGGTCGCCGAGCCGGGGATCGCGTTCCACTTCAGCTTCACGTCCGCGTCGGTGCCGGGCGTGGCGCGCAGGTCCGTGGGCGCGGGCGGCGGCGTGACCTGGGCGGTGGCGCTGACGGTCGTGGAGAACACGCCCTCACCACCGGAGCCGACCGCGCTGACGCGGAACTCGTAGGTGTGCCCGTTCTTGAGGCCGCTGACGTCCTGATAGGGGGTGCCCACGGTGTTGTGGCCGCGCGAGAAGTGCGTCTGCCCGGCGGTCACATCCCTTTGGTAGAGCCAGAAGCTCTGCCCGCCGGGTGCGGTCCAGCTGACCCGCCCGGTGCCGTCGGTGGTGAGCGCGACCGCGACACCGGTCGGTGCCGCCGGTCCGGTCTGCGCCGGGCGCGGCCACGTGACGTCGACGAACCGCGGCCGGTAGATCCGCGCGTCGCGGTAGCTCGCCTCCTCGTCGAGGCTGTTCACGTTGTACGACAACACCAGCTCGCCGGGATCGGCCTGCTCCTGGTGCAGCTGCGCGTCATAGGCGAACTTCAGGCCGTCGGGCTCCGGTGCCTTGTACAGGTAGCTCGGTCCGGCGAACGGGCCGGTCGGACCGCTCGCGGTGTACGCGACGAACCACGGGCTGAAGCCGACGTTGCCGTCGTGCGTGACGAGGACGATCTGACCGTCCTTGCGGATGACGGAGAATGCCGTGCCACCGCCCGAGAACAGCCGCTTGGACTGCGCCTCGTCGCTCACCCACGCCGTGCCGTTCCAGTACTGCCAGGGTGTGGCGAGGTTCCCCGCGGCCACCCGCGCGACGTGGGCGAACTTGTACCCGTGCACGTCTTCCGTGCCGTAGACGTAGTCGAACCCGGCGTCGGTGAAGATCGCGGTGCCCCAGCCGACCTTCCCGAGCCGGTTGAGGTCCTGCACGGAGGCGACGGTGAGGCCGGGCAGTGCGAACGTCACCAGCGACGTTCCGACGCGGCGGAACCCGAGCGGTCCCTCGCCCGCGTTCTCGTACCTGCCGTAAAGCGCCTTCAGCGAGCCGTTCTGCACGGCCGCGGACCCGATCCAGAGGAACTGGTCGGGGTCGCCGCCGGTGACCAGCGTCTTCGGGTCCTGCGCGGTGCCGCCGTGCACGGTCTGGACGAGCTGGTCGCCCTGCTGCACCACGATGGAGTTGCGGATGAACGGCGCGGTCCGCGGTCGGCTGTGGTCGGCGTTGACGGCGCCGAGGAACGTGTCGGAGAACAGCCACGCGACCCGGCCGTCGGGCAGCGGAACCGACACGGTGCTGTCACCGCCAGTCCAATGACCGCCCTGGTTGCCGTACGCGGTGAACAAGGCGTTCAGATCGATCGCGGCCTGTGCCGGCGGAGGCACCGCCACCAGACCGAGCAACATCAAAAAGGACAGCACGAACCGTCGCCTCACCGCGTACCCCCAGGTCATTGCAGTGATGAAGTCGATGGACTGTACGTGGCCGGATCACCGGGCACCAGCACCGAACGGTCTAGTGGGGCCCGGTCACACGATCAAGCCGGTCGGCTTGCGGCGCACGTGCAGCCGGTAGCCGACCGGGAAGCTCAGCCCCTCGACGGACGCGATCGCCCGCTCGGCCACCCCGGCGGAGAACTCGATGCGCAGCACGGACTCCAGGTCCGCACGCGACTCGAACCGCCACTCCGCCACCACCCGCCGCAACGAGAACCCGTTGTCCGCGAAGAACTTCTCGACAGCGAGCGGGTCATAACGCGGTTCATCCGCACACAACCAGGGCCCGTACGGCGCCGCCGAACCATCCAGGTCCACGATCGCGATCGCGCCACCCGGCCGCAGCACGCGATCAGCCTCCCGCAGCCCCGGTTCGCATCCGGGCCCGAAGAAGTACGCCGTCCGCGCGTGCACCAGGTCAGCGGACGCGTCGTCGAGCGGCAACCGTTGCGCCGGCCCGGAAACGACCCGGACGTTCGGCAACGACGCCACCCGGTTGCGGGCGCGCACCACGAGCGGCGGGTGAGGTTCGACACCGACGACCGAGCGCGCGGACGAAGCGAAGATCGGCAGGTGGAAGCCGTCGCCGCAGCCGACGTCCACGACGTCAACCGAACCAAACGGACATTCTTCCCGCAACGCCGCCCACATCGCCCCATGCACGTCCTGCGCGCGGTTCTCGACCTCGTACACGTCCGGCCAGTGCCAGATGTTCGGGCTCGGAACCACGTCGACCGGACGCACCGCTGCCAGCGCCGCCCGCACGAATCCCCTCACGAAGACACTGTAGGGCCTCGATTTACCGGTGACAGTGCGAATTCGTCCAATCACGGCGTAGCGTGACCGCATCTCTTCCCTGCAGGAGGCGGCAGTGTCGATCGCTCCCAACACGCCCCAGCTCGCACCGTTACCCGGCGGCAGCCCGTGCTGGGTCGAACGCTCCGTCGACGACCTCAGAGCGACGATCGAGTTCTACACCGGACTCTTCGGCTGGCACTACGCCGACGACGACGGCTACACGGTGGCCATGGTCGACGGCATCCCCGTGGCCGGGCTGCCCCAGGGTGAACCGGAGCCGTGGCGGTTGTACCTGGTCACGCCCCATGCGCGCGCGACCGCGGAGAAAGCTTTCCACCTCGGCGGCTCGGTGTTGCGCAACCCGGAGGACGCCGCCGACCACACGCAGAGCACGGTCATCAGCGACCCGACCGGCGCCATCGTCGGGTTCCGGCACGTGCCACCGGACTGGCGGTTCGGCATGGGCGGGCACGGCGCGTACGCGTGGGCCGAGCTCAACACCCGTGACGGCGCGGCGGCCGACGAGTTCTTCGGCGAGCTGTGCCACTACGACATCATGCAGATCGGCGACGGACAGCGGCTGGACTACGCGTCGTGGTCCATCGAGGGCACCGAGGTCATCGGCCGGCAGAAGATGGGACGCGAGTTCCCCTACGGCGAGCGTTCGCATTGGATGGTGTACTTCAACGCCGCACCGGAGATCGGCACCGACTCCGTGGCGTACCGGGTGCTGGAGCTCGGCGGACGGGTCACCGTGGAGCCCTATGACACGCCATATGGCCGTATCACCGTCGTCGAGGACCACGCGGGAATGGCCTTCTCCGTCATCGACCCGTCCCGCGTGATCGAGGCCGAGCCGCGCACCGCGGTGGACGACCCGTTCGACGACTAGTAGTGTGTCGCTGCTTACTTACGGCGTTTTGGCTGGGAGGCTGTTGTCATGGCCTCCCAGTTGAAGCGGCCGGTGACGTTGTCGGCACGGGATCGTGAAGAGCTGATCCGGCTGACCACCACGGGTGTGCGTGCGGCGTCGGCGATCAGGCGGGCGCGGGTGCTGCTCGCGCTGGACACCTCGGTGGGCGAACCCGATCCGAAGGAAGTGATCGCGACCCGGCTCGGGGTCTCGGGTGAGATGCTGCGGCTGGTCGCCAGGCGGTTCGCCGAGACCGGCGGTGATGTTCTTGCCACGATCGGACGTAAGAAGCGTGCTCTTCCGCCGGTGCCGTCGCCGGTGACCGGGGAGGTGGAGGCCCGGCTGATCGCGCTGGCGTGCTCGCAGCCGCCGGCCGGGCATGCCCGGTGGTCGTTGCGGCTGCTGGAAAAGCATGTCGAGCTCACCGAGGACATCCCGAACCTGGACCACTCGACCATCGGCCGGGTGTTGAAAAAACGCAACTGCGTCCTCATCTGAGGAAGTGCTGGAACATCCCGCCACGCGCCAACGCCGAGTTCGCCGCCCGCATGGAAGACGTCCTCGCCGTCTACGCCCGCCCGTACGATCCCGCCCGCCCGGTCGTGTGCATGGACGAGAAACCCTTCCAGTTCCTCGGCGAGGTCCGCGACCCGCTGCCGGCCCGGCCGGGCCGCGATGCCCGCCAGGACAGCGAATACGTCCGGCGCGGCACCTGCTCGATCTTCGTGTTCACCGACCCCCTGCGCGGCTGGCGGCGTGTCCACGCCCTGGCCCAGCGGACCAAACTCGACTGGGCCGGGCAGGTCAAACAACTCCTGACCGTCGACTACCCCGACGCCGGGACCGTGGCGCTGGTCATGGACAACCTCAACACCCACACCATCGCCTCGCTCTACGACGCCTTCCCGCCCGCCGAGGCCTTCGCCCTGGCCCAGCGCCTGGAAATCCACCACACCCCCAAACACGGATCCTGGCTCAACATCGCCGAGATCGAACTCTCCGCACTCAGCCGCCAGTGCCTCGACCGCCGCATCAGCGACCTCGACACCCTCAACACCGAACTCGCCGCCTGGCAACACGCCACCAACACCAACCAGCGCGGCGTCGACTGGCAGTTCACCACTCACGACGCCCGCACCCGACTCCGCCACCTCTACCCCAAAGGTTAGAAGCGACGGTCTACTAGTGGCGCGACTCAGAACCTTGGCGAGGTGATCCACGCTCAGCAGGGCACCTCGCGGCGCGTCTGACCGCGAATTCCCCCGGCAACGTTCCGAGCCACACCACTAGCCCGCCGAACAGGCAGGCAGCGACCCGGGGAACGTCACGGCACGAAGAGGTGCAGCAGCAGCCAAGAAGCGACGGCGGACGGCAGCAGCGAGTCCATCCGGTCCATGATGCCGCCGTGACCGGGCAGCAGCGTGCCCATGTCCTTGATGCCCAGGTCGCGCTTGATCAGCGACTCGACCAGGTCGCCCGCGGTGGCCGTGACCACGATCGCGGCACCGAACAGCGCGCCGTGCCACCACTGGCCGTCGAGCAGCGTGGTGACCGTGATCGCGCCGCCGACCACGCCGGCGACCAGCGAACCGGCGAAGCCCTCCCAGGACTTCTTCGGGCTGATCGTCGGCGCCATCGGGTGCTTGCCCAGGAAGACACCGGCCGCGTAGCCGCCCACGTCGGACAGCACGACGCCGAGGATGAACGCGAACGCACGGCCCGCGCCGTCCTCCGGCACGACGAGCATGGCCGCGAACGCCGCGAACAACGGCACGTAGACGACGGTGAACACCGATGCGCTGAGATCACGCAGGTAGCCGTCGGAACCGCCGCGGAACCGCCAGAACATGCAGACCAGCACGGTGACCACCAGCGTGGTCATCATGCCGTCCCTGCCCAGCGGCCAGGAGAGCCAGATGATCGCCTGGCCACCGATGAGCGCGGGCCACAGGGCGACGTTGATGCCGCCCTTCTTGAACGCGGTGGCGAGCTCCCACGTCGACACCGCCGCGGCAGCCGCGACGATGCCGATGAAGGTCTGCCGCACGGTGAGCAGCGAGACGATGATGACGGCGCCGAGGCCGGCGCCGACCAGGATCGCCGAACGCAGGTCGCGTCCTGCCCGCGACGGCTTCGACGCGGGCACCTCCGCGGGACTGCCTGCCACCTGTGCTCCCATCAAGACCTCCGCCCGGCCAGGGCTTTCCCGCCTGCGGCGACTCGGCCGGGCGAATGCGTTGAGAACATCAGACTTCGAGGAGCTCGGTTTCCTTGTGCTTCACGAGCTCGTCGACCTGCGCGGTGTACTTGTGGGTCAGAGCGTCGAGCTCCTTCTCACCACGCGCGCCGTCGTCCTCGCCGACCTCGCCGTCCTTGACGAGCCGGTCGATCTCTTCCTTCGCCTTGCGGCGGACACCGCGAACGGAGACGCGCGCGTCCTCGCCCTTCTGCTTGGCGACCTTCACCATGTCCCGGCGGCGCTCCTCGGAGAGCTGCGGGATGACGATGCGGATGATGGTGCCGTCGTTGCTCGGGTTGACGCCCAGGTCGGAGTCCCGGATGGCCTTCTCGATGGCGTTCAGCTGGCTCGCGTCGTACGGCTTGACGACCGCCATGCGCGCCTCGGGGACCGTGATGCTGGCCATCTGGTTCAGCGGTGTCATCGAGCCGTAGTAGTCGATGTTGATGCGGTTGAACATCGAGGGAGTCGCACGACCGGTTCGGACGGAGGAGAGGTTCTCCTTCGCGACCGAAACCGCCTTTTCCATCTTCTCCTCGGCGTCGAGGAGGGTCTCGTCGATCACGACTGCTCCTTGCTCTGCGTGTTCGTGCCCAATTCCCGGTCCTGGTGTGATCCCACCAGGTCTAGAAGGCCGGGCGGCCACCGGGGGTGTTGACCAGGGTGCCGATCTTCTCACCACGGACCGCGCGCGCGATGTTCCCCTCGGTGAGGAGGTTGAAGACGAGGATCGGCATGTTGTTGTCCATGCAGAGGCTGAAGGCCGTGGCGTCGGCGACGTTGAGGCCGCGCTCCAGCACCTCGCGGTGGGTGATGTAGTCGAACATCAGCGCGTCCGGGTCGATCTTGGGGTCGGCCGTGTAGACGCCGTCGACGGCCTTGGCCATCAGGACGATCTCGCAGCCGATCTCCAGCGCGCGCTGCGCGGCGGTGGTGTCGGTGGAGAAGTACGGCAGACCCGCGCCGCCACCGAAGATCACGACGCGGCCCTTGTCGAGGTGGCGCATCGCGCGGCGGGGGATGTAGGACTCGGCGACCTGCGTCATCTGGATGGAGGTCTGCACGCGGGTGTCGATGCCGTGCTCGCGTTCGAGGAAGTCCTGCAGCGCCAGGCAGTTCATGACCGTGCCCAGCATGCCCATGTAGTCGGCGCGCGAGCGGTCCATGCCGCGCTGCTGCAGCTCGGCGCCACGGAAGAAGTTGCCACCACCGATCACGACGGCGACCTGCACGCCGGACCGGACGACCGCGGCGATCTGCCTGGCGACTGTCTGGACGACGTCGGGATCCACCCCGACACCACCACCACCGAACATCTCACCACCGAGCTTGAGCATCACCCGGTTGTAGCCGTGGCTACCTTCTTCGCTCACTGTTCGGTCCTCCTCAGCGCCATTGGTCAGGACATAGCAAGGGCGGGGTCGCCGTCTACTCGCAACCCCGCCCTCACCGCGATCAGCTCTGGCCGACCTCGAACCGAGCGAAACGGGTGACCGTCACGCCGGCCTCGTCCAGCAGGGCCTTGACCGTCTTCTTGCTGTCCGTCACGGAAGCCTGCTCCAGGAGCACGACGTCCTTGAAGAAGCCGTTGACGCGACCCTCGACGATCTTGGGCAGCGCGCCTTCGGGCTTGCCCTCCTCGCGAGCGGTCTCCTCGGCGATGCGGCGCTCGTTGGCGACGAGCTCCTCCGGGACCTCGTCACGGGTGACGAACTTCGGGCGCATCGCGGCGATCTGCATCGCGGCACCCTTGGCGGCCTCGGCGTTGTCACCGGTGTACTCGACCAGCACGCCGACGGCGGGCGGCAGGTCGGCGGCACGCTTGTGCAGGTAGACCGAGACGGTGCCGTCGAAGTCGACGGCCTTCGCGAGCTCCAGCTTCTCGCCGATCTTGGCGGAGAACTCCTGGACCAGCGCGTCCACGGTCTTGCCGTCGACCTCGACCGCCTTGAGGGCGGCGACGTCGGCGACCTTGTTGGCCTTGGCGATCCCGACGATCTCGTCGGCCAGCGCGATGAAGTCGGCGTTCTTGGCGACGAAGTCGGTCTCGCAGCGCAGCTCGACCATCGCGCCGTCCTTGACGGCGACGAGGCCGTTGGACGTGGTGCGCTCAGCGCGCTTGCCGACGTCCTTCGCGCCCTTGATGCGCAGGATCTCGACGGCCTTGTCGAAGTCGCCGTCAGCCTCGTCCAGGGCCTTCTTGCAGTCCATCATGCCGGCGGCGGTCAGCTCGCGGAGCTTCTTGACGTCCGCGGTGGTGTAGTTCGCCATCGTGTTCCTTCTGCGATGTACGCGCTTAGGTCACGAGGTGCCCGCTTGTCGCGGGCACCTCGTGGGGGAATCAGGACTGGACGGGCTGCTCTGCCGGAACCTCTGCCGGAGCCTCGGCCGGGGCCTCGGTCGCGACGGCGGCGTTGGAGGTGAGGAGCTCCTGCTCCCACTCCGCCAGCGGCTCGTCGACGGCGACCTCGGGCTTGTCCTGGCCCTCGGCGGCGTCGCGACGACCACCGGAGCGCTGCATGAGACCGGCGGCGGCGGCCTCGGCCACGACCTTGGTCAGCAGAGCCGCGGAACGGATCGCGTCGTCGTTGCCCGGGATCGGGTAGTCGACCTCGTCCGGGTCGCAGTTGGTGTCGAGGATCGCGACGATCGGGATGTTCAGCTTGCGAGCCTCACCGACCGCGATGTGCTCCTTCTTGGTGTCCACGATCCACACGGCGCTGGGCACCTTGGACATGTCGCGGATACCGCCGAGCGTGCGCTCCAGCTTGTCCTTCTCGCGGTTCATCATCAGGATTTCCTTCTTGGTGAAACCCTGGAAGCCGCCGGTCTGCTCCATCGACTCCAGCTCCTTGAGCCGCTGAAGCCTCTTGTGGACCGTCGAGAAGTTGGTGAGCATGCCGCCCAGCCAGCGCTGGTTCACGTAGGGCATGCCGACGCGGAGCGCCTCGTTGGCGATGGCCTCCTGCGCCTGCTTCTTGGTGCCGATGAACAGGATCGACCCGCCGTGCGCGACCGTCTCCTTGACGAACTCGAAAGCCCGGTCGATGTAGGTCAGCGTCTGCTGCAGGTCGATGATGTAGATGCCGTTGCGCTCGGTGAAGATGTAGCGCTTCATCTTCGGGTTCCAGCGCCGCGTCTGGTGCCCGAAGTGCACGCCGCTGTCGAGCAGCTGCTTCATGGTTACGACGGCCATGGCCGGTTCGCACCTCATCTGTCGGACGCGCCAGGTCCCACCTTGCGCGTCGGTTCGGTTGACGCCTCCGGCCGGGTCGGCCGTCAGCCCTGGTGCCGTTGCCGGCGTCCGCACCCGCGGAGTACGTTCATCCACCGTCAGGACCGTCGGACGTCGTGACTCGACACAGCTGAACCAGCCGGTCGGATCTGCGTTGGCACGCGAAGTCGTCCCGCGCGTAGACGGGACGCGCCCGACAGTCTACGCCCCACCCCCGACAAACCTCGAATCGGCAGGTAGCCGGAGGGCGGACTTGTCCACAGCCCCCAAGTTGTCCACAGTTCCCAGATCGCCGGTGGTCCCCAGGGCATCCCCCACCCCAAGCTGACCCCATGCTCCTCCTCACCACCCTGGTGCTGGCGACGCTCCTGACCCCGGCCACCGCCCGCTACTCCTGGCCACTCCCGCCACCGCACCCCGTCGTGCGCGCCTTCGCCGCCCCGGCGTCGCCCTTCGGCCCGGCCACCGCGGCGTGGACCTGGCCGCCCGGCCGGCACCCGGTCCTGGCCGCGGCGGACGGCACGGTCATCTACGCGGCGCTGTGGCGGCCCGCACGCTGGTGTCGCTGCAGCACGCGGCGCGCTCCGCACCACCTACGAGCCGGTCTCCCCGCGGTCACCGCCGGCCGCCTCGTCCGCCGCGGCGACGTGATCGGCCACCTCCAGCCGGGCCACTGCCCCGCACCCTGCCTGCACTGGGGCGCCCGCCGCGGCCACGACTACCTGGACCCGCTCCGCCTGCTGTCCTCGGGCCGCGTCCGCCTGCTCCCGACCCCGCCGGCGGCACTCGGCACCACTCGCCCGCACGGGCCGTCCGCCGCTCGGCCCAACCGCCATCCGGGCACTGCGCCGATCGGGCAGATCCGCACCCGCGGTTCGGCCGCCGCCCGGCACGGCCGATTGCACGCCCGCCACGACATCCCTGATTCCGCAGCGCAACCGCCAGCCACCCGATCGAGTGAATTGGCCCCGTCACCCCTCAGGAAGGCCCTCCACAGCCGTGTTCGCGAGCCTTGCTCATCTCTTGAGCGCTCTCCAAGCCCTCCCAGCAACCGCCTCCACGCGCCACGACGGCGGATCCGGGCGGGCCCTCGGGCACTCGTCGACTGCGCCCGCTGCCGAGCAACGCCCCAGCAACCGGGCCGGGAGCAGGCACCTCAGGCGTCACCTGGCCCCGATCGGGCAGCTCCAGGACGGCCCGTTCGGGCGGTGCGCGAAAGCGCAGCGCGATCACGGCGGACGCGGCGGTGCGGGTACAGGTGCGTGGCAACGGCAGCCCGGTGCGGACCAGGTTGCGGCGCAGGAAGGGAGGCGGGACTAGGCCTCTGACTGCTCGTTGAGCTTGGTGCGCAGACGCAGGACCGCGCGGGTGTGCAGCTGGCAGACGCGGGACTCCGTGACGCCGAGGACCTTGCCGATCTCGGCGAGGGTCAGGTTCTCGAAGTAGTACAGCGTCACGACCACGCGGTCGCGTTCGGCGAGCTGGGCGATGGCGTCGGCGAGCTGGCGGCGGCTGTCCTGGTCGACGAGGCTCGCGACCGGGTCCTCCGCGGCGTCGTCCGGCAGCGACTCGGCCAGGGAGGAGCCACCCTTGTTCGGGGTGATCAGCTCGTCGAGCGCCACGACGCTGGTGAGCTGGAGCTGGCCGTAGAGCTCGCGGAGCTCGGCCAGGCCGATCTTGAGCTCTGCGGCGAGCTCGCGGTCGGTGGGCGTGCGCTGCAGCTTCGCGCCGAGGCGTTCGAGGGCGCGTTCGACGTCGCGGGCGCGGCTGCGGACCGAGCGCGGCACCCAGTCCTGCGAGCGCAGGTCGTCGAGGATCGCACCGCGGATGCGCTGCATGGCGTAGGTCTCGAACTTGAGGCCGCGTTCCGGCTCGAACTTCTCGATCGCGTCGACCAGGCCGAAGATGCCGGACTGGATCAGGTCGGCCACGTCCACGTGCGCGGGCAGGCCGGTGCCGACACGGCCGGCGACGTACTTGACCAGCGGCGCGTAGTGCAGCACCAGGCGGTCGCGCTCGTTCTGGTCGCGGGACTCGCCGTAGCTGCGCCACAACGCGACGATGCCGGCCTCGACGTCGTCACCAGACCTGGCGTCCGAGCGCGTCACGGCAGTCGGAACGGCCGCGGGCGTGCCGTTGACATGCGTGTTCGCACCGGGTTCCGCGGACTCCCCGGTGCTCGCCTCGGTGCGCGGCGCGCCGTTCTGACGGTGCCCGTTGCTCGCCTGCTTCGCTGCAGGTGCGGGCACGATGGGTTCAGGGGGCACGGTCGCCGTACGCGATCCTCCCCCTGCGGCGTCAGGAACGGGGGTGGGTTCGGTCATGGATCGCCTTCAGCCGTTCGACAGTGACGTGTGTGTAAAGCTGAGTCGTTGCGAGCGTAGCGTGACCAAGCAGCTCTTGGACGGTGCGCAGGTCCGCTCCTCCTTCCAGCAAATGGGTCGCAGCGGAGTGGCGCAACCCGTGCGGCCCGATGTCCGGTGCGTCCGGCACCACGGCGACGACCTCGTGCACCAGCTGGCGAACAGCCCGCTGGTTCAACCTCCCACCGCGGGCACCGAGGAACAGCGCGGGCGGCGAATCGGGTGCTACCAGGGCGTTCCGGCCCTCGTCGAGCCAGCGCCGCAGCGCTCGTCCGGCTGGAACGCCGAACGGCGTGGTGCGCTCGCGTCCACCTTTGCCCAGAACTCGAATCACCCTTAGGGAGTAGTCCACGTCGTCGAGATCAAGCCCACAGAGCTCAGCCACACGAATACCTGTGGCGTACAGCAACTCCACCACGGCCTGATCACGCAGCGCAACCGGATGACCTTCGGAAGCGCCAGAGGATACGGCGTCCATCGCCTCCTTCGCCTGCTCCTCCCGCAACACCGGCGGCAACATGCGGTGCGGCCGCGGCGCCGCGAGCCGCGGACCGGGATCCGCAGCCAGGTGACCAGCACGATGGGCCCACGCGGTGAACGTGCGCGCTGCGGCCGCGCGCCGTGCGAGCGTGGTCCTGCTGGCACCCGCCGCGTGCTGGGCGGCGAGCCACGAGCGCAGACCGGCCAGGTCGATCCGCCCCACGTCGGCGTTCTCCGGCTCATCCCCGGCGACGTGTCCGAGCAACGCCACCGCATCCCCGATGTACGCGCGCACGGTGTGCGGCGAGAGATCCCGCTCCAACGTCAGGTGCCGTTCGTACCGCCCCAACACGTCCGCGACGTTCGTCGGCAGTTTTTCGCGCAGGCGAACGAGATCGACACGGCGTGTCCGACCATGCGGCGGCGGGGACATAGGCCAAGACGCTGCGCCAGTCGGGGCGTTTGGTCAAGTATCGCCACACCCCCGCGCCCGTTGGGAGCGCTCTCATGATCGTTAACACGGTAACGTTTGCACTCCCTGTAACAACCGGCGGTACAACAGCAGCCGCAGATCACCTTTCGGAGTAGCGGCGCCCACCACCCCGCCGCCCGATCAGCCGAAGATCCACCTCGCCGGAACCGCCGCCCGGATCGCGCCCCGCCAGCTGGAATCACGCCGGCACACTAAGCGGTCGCTCACCTCTCTTTCGTCTGTCCACAATGGACGTCATGTTCCTCGGGCCATCGCCCCCACCCTGATCACCGCGGCACCTCCAACCGTTGCCAACCGCCGTCGACCTGCGCCGCCAACCCGGCCAGCTCCAGCTCCGGCAACAACGCCCGCACCCGTTCCAGCGCCACCCCCGACTCGACCGACACCAGCTCGGCACTGACCGCGGTCCGCATCCCGAGCGCCTCGTAGACCCGCATCGCCTCCCCCTGCGGCGCCCCGAGCTCGCTCTGCTTCTGCGCGGGCTGCGTGGCCAGGTCGTCACCGAACCGCCCGACCGACTCCACGACCTCCGCCACCGAGCTGACCGGCTCCGCCTGCCGCTCCCGCAGCAGCTCATGACACCCGGCCGAGCTCGCCGACGTCACCGGCCCCGGCACCACCATCAACACCCGCCCCAACGCCACCGTGATCGCCGCCGTGTTCTTGGCCCCGCTCCTCCGTCCCGCCTCCACCACGACGGTCCCGGCCCCCAACGCCGCGATGAGCCGGTTGCGCGTCAGGAACCGATGCCGCGCCGGCGTCACACCGGGCGGGTACTCGCTGATCACGAGCCCTTCCTTCGCAATCTTGCCCAGCAACCCCTGATGCCCGGCCGGATAAGCGACGTCGACCCCACAGGCCAACACCGCCACCGTCACCCCGCCGCCACCGAGCGCACCCCGATGCGCGGCCCCGTCAATCCCGTACGCCGCACCGGAAACAACAGTCACCCCGGCCTGCGCCAGCCCGTACCCGAACTCCGCCGCAACGTGCTCGCCATACCCACTCGCCGCCCGCGACCCGACCACCGCCACCGCCTTGCCAGTCACCTCCCCCAGGTCATGCGGCCCGCGCACCCACAACGCAACGGGCTCACCACCACACCGCAACCGCTGCGCCTGCCCCAGCGTCAACGCGATGAACGGCCACCCAGGCCACTCGTCGTCCTCGGGAACCACCAACCGCCCACCACGACCAGCAATGCGCTCAAGGTCCTCACGCGCCCGCTCCTCCTCCCGCCGCGCCGACGTCTGACTGACCACCGACGGCGAAACTTCGCCGGCCCGAACCAGCGCGGCCGCCTCCACCGGCCCGACCTGACCGATGAGCCCGGCCAACGCCCCGGCATGGGGCTCAGCGACGCGCGACAGGTACGCCCTGGCCAGGCGGACGTCATCGGGTGCGGTGCCGCTCACTGGAACCACCACCACGGAAACCACCGGCGCCACGGATGCGGGCGCCACGGCGTGGGTGGGCTGATACCGGGGGTGCGCAGGCGGGCTGTCGAAGGGACGTGCGGAAGTGCGGGCAGGTGCCGGAGTGCGGACAGGTGCGGCAGCGCGGGGAGGCCGGCGTGCGAGGAGGCGGCGAGGCGGGGGACGGGTAGCGAGGTCATGGTCGGGCTCCTTTCGAGAGAGATGAGCGGTCAAGCGAAGCGGGGATGAGGGAAGCGGGGACGAGAGACCCGGGGCGAGGGGCGGACGGACAGGTCGGGCGGGTGAAGGACGAGGTGAGGCAGGGCCAGGCGGCACGGGGGGAACGAGGCCGGAATGGGTTCAGAAGGCAGGTGGTGGAGTGCGGCGCGGGCGGGAGGAGAGCGGGGCGCCTGCCGAGGACGGGCAGGCGCCCCGCCCGGTGGCCGGACGCGGAGCCGGGGCTCGAACGCTCCGCGTCCGGCTGCTTGAGGGGCTGGTGCTGAGAGGGCTGGTGCTGGGGAGAGGGGTCTTCGCGAGAAGAAGCTGCGGTCGGAAGGGTGGGTGGAGAGCGGGGCGCCTACTGGGGACGGGCGGGCGCCCCGCTCGGTGGGCCGGGCGCAGAGCCGGGGCTCGAACGCTCCGCGTCCGGCGGTCTGGGAGGCGGCGAGGCGGTGGTGGCGTCGGGAGGGCGGCCAGGCGGTGGGCCATGACCGGCGGCGGATAAGCGCGGCGAGTGCGTGGGCCGGTGGCTCGTCGGTGCGTGGCTGGTCAGGTGGGCGGTGGGCGGGGCGTGATCGCGGATGGAGCGCGGGTCCGTGAGCCGGGCTGGTGGGCCTGGCCTGCCGGCGCGGGACGGAGGCGCGGAGGCCGGGGCGGTGAGGACGTGGTGGGGGGGTTCTGGCGGTGGGGTTAGGTGCGGTCGCGGAAGGAGGGCGGCGGCTACGTGGGTGGGTGGGGCGGGGGATTCGGCCAGGTCGGCGAGGGTCCAGGCGCGGAGGCAGCGGCGCCTCGGCGGTGAGGCGCCGGTGGCCAGGCTCGGTCGAGGAGGCGTGCGGGGAGGGGAACTCGCGGCGCAGGGCCGGGCCGGGGACGTCGGCGTTGGTTTGCCAGGGGTGGCCGTGGGAGGACCAGCGGGCGGCGGCGCGGAGGCGGGCGGCGAGGACGCGGGACCGGACGGTGGCGGTGGGTTCGGGTGGGGTGGCGTCGGCGTTCGACATGGCGGTCATGGGACGCATGCGGACGCGGAGGTCGACGCGGTCGAGCAGTGGGCCGGACAGGCGGGACTGGTAGCGGCGGCGGACTGCGGGGGTGCAGCAGCAGTCGATCTCCTTCGGCGGGGCGCACGGGCACGGGTTCGTGGCGAGCACCAGCTGGAAGCGGGCCGGGTAGCGGGCGGTGCCGTCGCGGCGGGCGATGCGGATCTCGCCGTCTTCCAGGGCGGTGCGGAGGGACTCGATCGACTTCTGGCCCCATTCGCAGGCCTCGTCGAGGAACAGCACGCCGCGGTGGGCGCGGGAGGCGGCTCCCGGTTTGGCGAGACCGCTGCCGCCGCCGACGAGTGCGGCGATCGAGGTGGTGTGGTGCAGCGTCACGAACGGCGGGCTCGCCACCAGCGGCGCGGCGCTCGACAGCACGCCGGCGACCGAGTGCACGGCGGTGACGGCGAGTGCGTCCTCACGGGTCAGGGGTGGCAGCAGGCCCGCGAGGCGTTCGGCGAGCATCGTCTTGCCGGTGCCGGGCGGACCGGTCAGCAGCAGGTGGTGGGCACCGGCGGCGGCGACCTCCAACGCCCAGCGCGCCTCCGGCTGGCCGACCACGTCCGTCAGGTCGGGGACGTCCGGCGGTGGCGGCTCCTCCAGCTCCGGGACGGGTGCGAGCGCCGGACGTCACGCGCAGCCAGGCGAGCACCTCGGCAGCCAGCGCGCGTGCACCGACCCGTCGACCAGCCGCCTCCGGCAACGCGTCGACGGCACGACCGGGTGCGCAGACCGGCCCGCGGGCGGCCAGCAGTCGGCAGCACCGCGGACCGGACGACCCGGCCGTCGACGCCAGCTCCCAGCACACCGTGCCGCCAGGCGGCGGGTCGGCCGCCAGGGTGGCGCAGGCGATCGCCAGGTCGTAGCTGCTGCCGCCCTTCGGCAACGCCGCCGGCGACAGGCCCAGCACGATGCGCTGCTTCGGCCACTCCTCCTGCGTGTTGCGGACGGCGGCCTTCACCCGCTCCTTGGACTCGTGCAGCGCCGCGTCCGGCAGGCCGAGCAGGTGGGTGCGGGGCTGACCGACACCCACGTCGGCCTCGATCTCGACCACCAGCCCGTCGACGCCGTACAGCGAGACCGACCACACCTGTGCGAGGCCCACGTCAGGCCCCTCGCAGGTGCTGCACCTCCGGCTCGGCGCCCGGTGGCCAGAGCACCGAGATCAGGTCCACCCGAACGGGGCACCACCCGACCTGGTGCGCGCCGAGCCAGCGCAGCGCCGTGCGGCGCAGGCGACTCAGCTTGCGTTCGTCGACGGCCTCGTCCGGGCGACCCCAGGTCGGCGCCGTGCGGGTCTTGACCTCGCAGACCACCAGCCGGCCACCCTCGACCGCGACGACGTCGAGCTCTCCGTCGCGGCACGTCCAGTTCCTCGACAGGACCACCAGGCCCTGCTGCTCCAGGTACCTGCAGGCCAGGTCCTCGCCCCTGCGGGCCAGGTCCTGCTGTGGCCTCGTGCGGACCAGTACCGGTGCTTCCATCGCCTTCGCCTCCCTGCGGGTCGTTGGGTACGACCTTGCAGGGTGGGGCGGGGCGGGTGGTGGGGCCGAGGGGAATCTGTGGACAACTCGGCGGCTGTGGACAAGTCGGTCGTTGTGGATCTTGGAACGACGGATTTGTCGGTGGGGTGTGCTACGGGGCTAGGTCGGGAACGGCCCGCTCTCCGGCAGGCGCAGGTCCGGCTTGTCCAGCTCCTCCACGTTCACGTCCTTGAACGTGATGACACGAACGTTCTTGACGAACCTCGCGGGCCGGTACATGTCCCACACCCACGCGTCCGACATGCGCACCTCGAAGTACACCTCGCCGTCAGCGTTGCGCACCTGCACGTCCACCGAGTTGGCCAGGTAGAACCGCCGTTCGGTCTCCACGACGAACGAGAACTGGCTGACGATGTCGCGGTACTCCTTGTACAGCGACAACTCCATCTCGGTCTCGTACTTCTCGAGATCCTCTGCACTCATTACGCCTCCGCGCGGGTCATCTGCTCCGCGCCCTCCCTCGTCGCGAGCTCCCCGATGTCGTCCGGGGACGCCCCATTCTGGACCACGGCCGTCGCGGCCATGCCGCGCGCCACCCTGTGCGGCGCGGCGAGCCTGTGCTTCTGTGCCGCGGCGGCCACGTTCACCCATGACCAGCGGTGCTCAGCGCACGGTCCGTGCTCCATCAACGCGGCCGTGTGCTCCGCTGTGCAGTACCCCTTGTGCACGTTGAACGCGTACTCCGGATGCTGCTCGTGCAACTCGGCCATGATGCGGTCCCGCGTGACCTTGGCCAGCACCGATGCCGCCGCCACGCACGCCGCCGCCTGGTCGCCCTTGATCACCGCGACGCTCGGCGCGGGCATCCCCGGCACCTTGAACCCGTCGGTCAGCACGTACCCGGGCTGCGTCGAGAGCTGCGCCACGGCCCGGCGCATGCCCTCGATGTTCATGACGTGGATGCCGAGCGCGTCGATCTCGGCCGGCGACACCACGATGACGGAGTGATCGAGAGCACGCTTGCGCACCAGGTCGTACATCCGGTCGCGCGCGGCCGCGGTCATCAGCTTCGAGTCGTTCAGGCCCTCGAACCGCGCCGCGTCACCGGGCCGCAGCACGCACGCCGCGATCACCAGCGGACCGGCGCAGGAACCCCGCCCGGCCTCGTCGACACCGGCCACCGGACCCAGTCCACGGCGCTCCAGCGTGCTCTGCAGCGCCCAGTTCCCCGACGAGCCGCGTACGACCGCACGCGGCGGCATGAGCATCGTCATCGGCGAGTTCGGTCCCGCAGTCGGCGTCCGAGCAACAGAAGCGGCCACGCGGCGACGATACCCACGCCCATCGGGACGGCGTCCTGCCAGCCCGGCGCACCCATCGACACGACCTGGGGGTTGTGGTCGGACACCCCCTGCCACCGCGACGGCGGCAGCACGATGACGCGCGCCTTGCCGATGACGTTGTCCACCGGGACCAGGCCGTTCAGGCCACCCTGCCCCTGGCAGCGCGAGTCGCACGAGTGGTTGCGGTTGTCGCCGAGCACGAAGAGCTTGCCCTCGGGGACCTTGATCTCCTCGAACGACTCCTGCACCGCCTCGGTGCCCTCGTCGAAGTGCTTGTACGGCTCGTCGAGCGCTTTGCCGTCCACGAGCACCCGGTTCTGGTCGTCGCAGCACTTCACCGTCTGCCCGCCGACGGCGACCACGCGCTTGACGAAGTCCTCCTCGTTCGCCGACGGCAGCCCGATCAGCGACCCCAGCCACGACAGGCCCTGCGAGATCGGGTTGCCCGACTCCTCGATCAGGAAGTCGTTCTGCCAGGCGGGAGGCCCGCGGAAGACGATCACATCGCCCGGCTCCGGCTCGCTGAAGCGGTAGGTGACCTTGTCGACGAGCACCCGGTCGCCGTAGCAGTCGGTGCACCCGTGCAGCGTCGTCTCCATCGACTCCGACGGAATCATGTAGACGCGGCCCAGGAAGATCTGGATGCCGATCGCGAGGCCCAGCGCGACCAGGATGAGGACCGGCAGTTCCTTCCAGAAGTTGCCCTTTTTCTTCTTCTTCGAAGGTTCATCCGAAGCGTCCGAAGTCGGCTCGTCGCTGGACGGGGTGTGCTCTGGATCGACGTCAACCACGAGATCAGCCTAGGGGCTGAGGGTTGTGGTCGGACACCGCACTCCACCGTTCTTTCGGGAAAACGACGTACCGCGCCTTGCCGATGACGTTCTCGAGGGGCACTGTGCCCGCTACGCCCCCACCGCCCTGTTTGCGCGAATCCGTGGAGTTCATGCGGTTGTCGCCCATCACGAACACACGCCCGTCCGGCACCCGCACCGGCGCGAACGGTTCATGATCGGCCGGCGAGCTGCCCGCCTGCCAGTGCACATAGGGCTCGTCCAGCGGTTTGCCGTCCACGACGACACGGTGCTGCGCGTCGCAGCACTCCACCGTCTGCCCCGGCAACGCGATGACGCGCTTGACGAAGTCACGCTCGTTCGCGGGTGCCAGGCCCAGCAGCGAACCGACGTCGCGCACCGCGCGCGCCACCGGGTTCGTCGACGGCGGTTCGCCGGGGAAGTCGTTGGTCCCCCACGCCTGCGGACCGCGGAACACGATCACCTCGCCCGGCTCGACGTCGCCGAACCGGTAGGTGAGCTTGTCGACCAGGACGCGGTCGTTCTCGCAGCCCGTGCAGCCGTGCAGCGTGCGTTCCATCGACGCCGAGGGGATCACGTAGACCCGCGCCACGAACGCCTGGATCAGCACTGTCAGCACGACGGCCGTCAGCACGACGTAGAGGACTTCTCTGCAAACACGAGTTCGCCCCGCTCCGGTTCATCCGGTGCGGAGGCGTCCTCGAAGTCTTCTGGGCTCGAAGCCACCGGTCAGGAGACCGGACGGGCCTCGCGCTTCTCCTTGATCTTGGCGGCCTTGCCGCGCAGGTCGCGCAGGTAGTACAGCTTGGCGCGACGCACGTCACCGCGGGTGACGACCTCGATCTCGGCGATGTTCGGCGAGTGCACCGGGAAGGTGCGCTCGACACCGACGCCGAAGGAGACCTTGCGGACGGTGAAGGTCTCGCGGATGCCGCCGCCCTGGCGGCGGATCACGACGCCCTGGAACACCTGGACGCGCTCGCGCGAGCCCTCGATGACGCGGACGTGGACCTTCAGCGTGTCACCCGCGCGGAAGCTCGGGAGATCGGAGCGCAGCGACTGGGCGTCAAGTGCGTCCAGGATGTTCATCGGTGGTCCTCACGTGTGTCTGTGAACTCCCCAGAGCATGTTCCATGGCTGTGCACGACATGATGGGGGTCGGCTACGTGCGCATGCCGGTACGACGACCGGCTGCGGCAACTGGTCCAGTGTGCCAGACCAGGCACTCCGGAACGAAATCGGGCTAGTCCCCGCCCTCGCGCAGGCGTGCGAGCAGGGCCCGGTCGTGCTTGTCGAACGCCTCGGCCGGCACCGATTCCAGCAGGTCAGGACGCCGCTCGAAGGTGCGGACGAGCGATTGGTCACGACGCCAGCGGTTGATCAGCCGGTGGTTGCCGGACCGCAGCACGTCCGGCACGGCGAGCTCGCGCCACACCTCGGGCCTCGTGTAGCTCGGGCCCTCCAGCAGACCGTCCTGGAACGAGTCCTCCGCGTGCGACTTCGGGTTGCCGAGCACACCCGGCAGCAGCCGCGCGACCGCTTCCACGATCGCGAGCACGGCCACCTCACCGCCCACCAGCACGTAGTCGCCGATGGACACCTCGTCGACGCGCACGCGCCGTGCGGCGTCATCGACCACGCGCTGGTCGATGCCCTCGTAGCGGCCGCACGCGAACACGAGGTGCTGTTCGGTCGCGTACTCGTGGGCGAGCGCCTGGGTGAACGGTCGTCCCGCCGGCGTCGGCACGACGAGGCGCGTGGCGTCCGTGCACACGTCGTCGAGCGCCTGGCCCCAGATGTCCGGCTTCATGACCATGCCTGGACCGCCGCCGTACGGGCTGTCGTCGACGGCCTTGTGCACGTCCTGGGTCCAGTCCCGCAGGTCGTGCACGCCGACGCTGATCAGGCCCTTGTCGATCGCCTTCCCGAGCAGCGCGGCCCGCAGCGGGGCCAGGTACTCCGGGAAGATCGTGACGACGTCAATCTGCATCGAGCAGGCCCTCTGGCGGGTCGACCACCACACGGCCACCGCGCACGTCGACGGTCGGCACGATCTCGCGCACGAACGGGATGAGCGCCTCGCGCTCGTCGATCAGCACGACCAGCAGCTCGCCGCCGGGACCGTGCAGGATCTCCTTGACCGTGCCGAGCTTCGTGCCGTCGACGAGCTCCGCCGCGAGCCCTTCGAGCTCGTGGTCGTAGAACTCGTCGGGGTCGCCGGTCGGCGGCAGGTCGTCGGTGCTGCCCAGCAGCAACGTGCCGCGCAAGGTCTCGGCGACGTCACGCGTGACGACTTCGGTGAAACGCACGAGCAGCCGCCCGGCATGAGGCCGGGCGGCTGACACGGTGAGGCTTCGGGACGTGCCGTCGCGCAGCTTGGCCTGCATCTTCGACCCGATCGCGAAACGCAGCTCGGGCGAGTCAGTGCGCACGTCGACGGCGAGTTCGCCGGTGATCCCGTGCGCCTTGGCCACACGGCCGACAACGACGTCCATTTGCCCTGGAACCTCGTTCAGCGGTCGGTGTCGACGACGTCGACCCGCACACCACGACCGCCGATGCCGGCCATCACGGTGCGCAGAGCCGTCGCGGTGCGACCGCCACGACCGATCACCTTGCCGAGGTCGTCCGGGTGGACGTGGACCTCGAGGGTGCGGCCGCGGCGGGTCGTCACGAGGTTCACCCGGACGTCGTCCGGGTGGTCGACGATGCCGCGAACGAGGTGTTCGAGGGCGTCAGCCAACAAACTCACGCCTCGTCCTTGGTGGCCTCGGCGTCAGCCTTCGGGGCCTCGTCGGCCTTCTTGGCCTTCTTCGCCTTGGGCGTGGTGGCCTCGGTCATCGGCTCCTCGTTCGCGGCGGCCAGAGCGGCGGCGAACAGGTCGGCCTTCGACGTCTTCGGCTCCTTGACCTTCAGGGTGCCCTCGGTGCCCGGCAGGCCCTTGAACTTCTGCCAGTCACCGGTGATCTCCAGCAGGCGCTGGACCGACTCGGTCGGCTGCGCGCCGACACCCAGCCAGTACTGCGCGCGCTCGGAGTCGACCGCGATGAACGACGGCTCTTCCTTGGGGTGGTACTTGCCGATCGTCTCGATGGCCTTGCCGTCGCGACGGGTGCGCGCGTCGGCGACCACGATGCGGTAGTACGGCTGGCGGATCTTGCCGAGACGCTGAAGCTTGATCTTGACGGCCACGGGCCTGGTACTCCTCAGAACTCTGTGTTGGTGGTTCGCACAGCCGCGGCCCGGGCAGAGGGGCCGACCGCGGCGGACAGCGTGCAATTGTGCCAGACGGGGACCGCGGATCCCGAATCGGGGCGGTTCAGGCGAACGCCGAGACCGTTCCGAGGGCTTCCCGCACCGCCTGGGCGTGGTGCACGGCGCCCGGCGTGTCGCCGTGCACGCACAACGACTCCGCCCGCGTCTTGATCACCGTGCCGTCGACCGCGATGATCTCGCCGTCGAGCAGCCGCTTGGCGCGTTCGACGACCTGCGCGGTGTCGGTGAGCAGGGCGTTCGGCTCGCTGCGCGGCACCAGCGTGCCCTGCGGGGTGTAGCCGCGGTCGGCGAAGGCCTCCTGGACGCCGCGCAGGCCGGCGGCCTCGGCCTTGGCCAGCAGCTGCGAGCCGGGAAGGCCGAGGACCGGCAGGTCCTTGAACGCCTTGATGCCGCTGACCACGGCTTCCGCCTGCTTCTCGTGGTGCACGGTCGCGTTGTAGAGCGCGCCGTGCGGCTTCACGTAGACGACCTCGGTACCCGCCGCTCGTGCGCACGCGTCGAGCGCGCCGATCTGGTAGAGAACCTCGTCGGCCAGCTCGGCCGGGTCGGCGTCGATGAACCGGCGGCCGAAGCCCGCCAGGTCCCGGTAGGAGACCTGGGCACCGATCCGCACGCCGTTGCGCGCCGCCTGCTCGCACACCCGGCGCATGGTCGACGGGTCGCCCGCGTGGAAGCCGCAGGCGACGTTCGCGCTGGTGATGATGCCCAGCAACGCGGTGTCGTCGCCGAGGCGCCAGATGCCGAAGCCCTCGCCGAGGTCGCTGTTGAGGTCCATCAGATGACCCCGACCGACAGCAGGAGCAGGGACAGGCCGGGGAGGAAGTTGTTCATCACGTGCGCCACGATGCTCGCCCCGAGCCTGCGGGTGATCAACCGGGCCACCCCGATCGGGATGGCGATGATCAGCAGCAGCCAGGTGCGCTGCGGTTCGAGGTGGCTGACCGCGAAGATCACCGTGGTGAGCACGAACGCGGCCCAGCGGCTCCAGCCCTGCCGTTCCACCGCGCCCCAGAGCAGGCCGCGGAAGATGATCTCCTCGCAGATCGGCCCCACGAAGCTCATGTAGAGGAACATCGTGATCGCGGCGGCGAGCGGCAGGTTCGCCTGGCTGAAGAGGTCGGCGATGGCGCTGCTGGCGTTGCCCTCGCCGACGATCTTGGCCCAGACGGTGGCGGCGACGTAGGTGAGGACGAAGCCGGCGACACCGATCTTCAGGCCGGTGGCGACGTCCTCCTTCGTCATGCTGAGCCGGAGGTCGATCACCGGGCCGTTGCCGCGCACGTAGGTGATCACCACCGCGAGGGCGGCGGCGAGCATGATCGGCACCAGCGACCCGATGAGCACCAGGGACGTCGAGTTCTCGAGCGTGGCGCCGAAGCTGTTGCCGACCGCGGTGATGAAGACCGCCGACAGGATGAAGACGGCTTCCACCAGCAGGAACGCACCGAAGCCCCAGCGCTGGCCGACCCGTTCGGGCTCCGGGTTGCGGCTGACGTCGCGCACGCTCTCGAGGAAGCTGCGCTTCGGGACCTGCTGCTCGTTGACGCTCTGCGGTTTCGTCACGCGGCGACTACCAGCGGCTGGACAGACGTGCGGTGGGGCAACCTCATGATCGGCTCACCTCGCGATCGACGGCCTCTGAGGCACCGATGCTCGACCGGTGCCTCGCGATACGAGTGGAGTGGGGACCGCTATCAGCCGCCCCGGATCCGAGGTTAGCGTGCTGCACCGCCGAAACCCCGCCAAGCGCCTGGCCAAAAGATGGTCAGATCGGGGTCCGGAGGATGTCCTTCTCCAACTAGTCGAATCGGCACCTGGTGGCTCCGGCTAAACCTCAGCGGGCCAGCCGGGTCTCCTGCGCCATGTGCGACAGCTTGGCCGGGTTGCGCACCGCGTAGAGGCCGCTGATCAGCCCGTCGTCGATCCGCAGCGCGATCACCGCGTCCAGCTCGCCGGCGAACTTGAAGACCAGCGCCGGGTAGCCGTTGACCTGGGCGGGCTCCATGCTCCAGCCGGCCACCCTGGTCAGGCCGCCGAGCAGCAGGCGGGCGACCTTCGCGGCGCCGACCACCGGGCGTGCGACGGCCTGCTTCACGCCGCCGCCGTCGCCGAGGAAGACGACGTCGGGTGCCAGCAGGTCGAGGAGTCCCTGCAGGTCACCGGTCTCGGTGGCGCGCTGGAAGGCGGCCAGGGCGGCGCGGGTGGCCGCCTGGGTGACGACTTCGCGCGGACGGCGGGCGGCGACGTGGGACCGGGCGCGGTGGGCGATCTGGCGGACGGCGGCCGGGGTCTTGCCGACGGCGGCGGAGATCTCGTCGTAGTCGAGGCCGAAGACCTCGCGGAGCACGAACACCGCGCGTTCGGTGGGCGTGAGGGTCTCCAGGACCAGCATCATCGCCATCGACACGCTGTCGGCGAGCTCCACGTCCTCGGCCACGTCGGGGGCCGTGAGCAGCGGTTCCGGCAGCCAGGAACCGACGTAGGTCTCCTTGCGGCGGCCGAGGGTGCGCAGCCGGCCGAGCGCCTGGCGGGTGACGATGCGGACCAGGTAGGCGCGCTGGTTCTCGACGGTGTCGTGCTCGACGCCCGACCACTTGAGCCACGTCTCCTGCAGCACGTCCTCGGCGTCGGCGGCGGAGCCGAGCATCTCGTAGGCGACGGTGAAGAGCAGGTTGCGGTGGTTGACGAACGTGTCGGTCGCGGTGCCTGGCATCGGTCCCCCTCGCATGCGGTCTCCCTCCACGAGACACCGCCCGAACCGCGGTTGTGACAGTGGCCTGAGTCACAACCGCGGGCTGTCACACGGGCTGGAGCGGCGGCGTCCTGTGGGCATCGACCGACCAGGGAGGAACAGCATGGAACCCCGCTTCAACCTCTTCGGCACCGAGACCGGTGCCAAGCTCGCCAAGCGGTTCGCGGGCCTCGGCCAGGCGGTGCACCAGTCACCGCTGCCCGTGCTCACGGCCGAGCTCGTCAGCCTGCGGGCCAGCCAGCTCAACGGCTGCGGCTTCTGCCTCGACATGCACGTCAAGGAGGCCGTGGCGGCCGGTGAGGACCCGCTGCGGCTGCACCTGGTCGCCGGCTGGCGGGAGACGACCGTGTTCACCGAGGCGGAGCAGGCCGCGCTGGCGTTCGCCGAGGAGGGCACGCTGCTGGCCAGGGACGGCGTCAGCGACGAGACCTGGGCGAACGTCCGCAAGCACTACGACGACGAGCAGGTGGCCGCGCTGGTGTGCCTGGTGGGGCTGATCAACGCGGCCAACCGGATGGCGGTGATCACGCAGCAGAAGGGCGGGTCGTACCAGGTAGGTGCGCTCGCCCAGGCTCAGTAGACCCGGCCCCGGAGCATCACCAGGCGCGGTGACCGCAGGACGTCGAGGTTCGTGCGCGGGTCCTCGTCGTACACCACGATGTCCGCGGCCGCGCCCTCGACGAGCGACGGGAAGCCCAGCCACTCGCGGGCGTTCCACGACGCGGCGCCGATCGCGTCGGCCGCGCTCATGCCCACGCGGTGCAGCGCGGCGATCTCGTCGACGATGCGGCCGTGCTGGATGCCGCCGCCCGCGTCGGTGCCCGCGTAGACCGGGACGCCCGCCTCGATCGCCTTGGACACCGTGCTCGCGACACGGGCGTGCAGGTCGCGCATGTGGTTCGCGTAGGCCGGGTACTTGCCGGCCTTGTCCGCGATGCCGGGGAACGTCTCAATGTTGATCAACGTCGGCACCAGCGCCGTGCCGCGGGCGGCCATCAGCGCGACCGTGTCGTCGGTGAGGCCGGTGCCGTGCTCGATGCAGTCGATGCCGGCGTTGATCAGGCCGGGCAGCGCGTCCTCGCCGAACACGTGCGCGGTGACCTTGGCACCGGCGGCGTGGGCCACCTTGACGGCGGCTTCCAGCTCGTCGTCGGTCCACAACGGGGCGAGGTCGCCGACGCCCCGGTCGATCCAGTCGCCGACGAGCTTCACCCAGCCGTCGCCGTACGCCACCTGCTCGGCGACGGCGGTCGGCAGGTCGGACTCGATCTCCACGCCGATGTGCGGGATGTACCGCTTCGGCTTGGCGATGTGCCTGCCCGCGCGGATGATCCGCGGCAGGTCGAGGCGCTCCTGCAGCGGCGTCGTGTCGATCGGCGAACCGCAGTCGCGGATCAGCAAGGTACCCGCGGCGCGGTCCGTCAGCGCCTGCTCGACGGCCTCCGGCAGCTCGACGCCACCCTGCGGCCCGAGGCCGACGTGGCAGTGCGCGTCGACCAGGCCGGGAACGAGGTAACCGCCGTCGACCAGGGTCTGCGCACCCGGTACGGGCCGGGTGCGCACCCGGCCGTTGACCACCCACAGGTCTCGCGGCTCGCCGTCCGGCAGGACGACGCCGCGCAGGTGCATGGTCACTTCTTCTTTTTGTCGTCGCCGTCGAACTTGAACTTCGACGGGTCGAAGCCGGGCGGGAGCTCGTTCAGGGCGCCGCCGAGGTCGGGAAGGCCGCCGGGAGGCATGCCGGGCATCTGGCCCATGCCGGGGAAGCCGCCCATGCCGGGCATCATCCCGGGGAAGCCGCCCTTGATCTTGGGGGGCGTCGGGCCGCGACCCTTCCCCTTCTTCCCCTTCTTGCCCTTGCGGTTCTTGCTGCCGCCACCGCCGAAGCCCATCCGGCCGGCCATCGACGCCATCATCTTGCGGGCCTCGAAGAAGCGGTTGACCAGGTCGTTGACGTCGCTGACCTTGACGCCGGACCCGTTCGCGATGCGCAGCCGCCGCGAACCGTTGATGATCTTCGGGTCGTCCCGCTCCGCCGGCGTCATGCCGCGGATGATCGCCTGGATGCGGTCGAGGTGCTTCTCGTCCAGCATCCCGAGCTGGTCCTTCATCTGGCCGGCGCCGGGGAGCATGCCGAGCAGGTTCGCGATCGGGCCCATCTTGCGGATCGCGAGCATCTGCTCCAGGAAGTCCTCGAGCGTGAGCTGGCCGGTGTGCAGCTTGGCCGCGGCCTTCTCGGCCTGCTCCTGGTCGAAGTGCTGCTCGGCCTGCTCGATCAGGGTGAGCACGTCGCCCATGCCGAGGATGCGACTCGCCATCCGGTCCGGGTGGAAGACGTCGAAGTCCTCGAGCTTCTCACCGTTGGACGCGAAGAGGATCGGCTGGCCGGTGACCTCGCGGACCGACAGCGCCGCACCACCGCGGGCGTCACCGTCGAGCTTGGTGAGCACGACACCGGTGAACCCGACGCCGTCGTGGAACGCCGTGGCCGTGTTGACCGCGTCCTGACCGACCATCGCGTCGACCACGAACAGGATCTCGTCCGGCTCGACCGCGGCCCGGATGTCGATGGCCTGCTGCATCATCTCCTCGTCGACACCGAGCCGGCCGGCCGTGTCGACGATGACGATGTCGTGCTGCCTGGCCTTGGCTTCCTCGATGCCGCGCTTCGACACCGAGACGGGGTCGCCGACGCCGTTGCCGGGCTCGGGAGCGAACACGGGCACGCCCGCCCGCTCACCGACGACCTGCAGCTGCGTGACCGCGTTGGGGCGCTGCAGGTCGGCCGCGACGAGCAGCGGCGTGTGCCCCTGCCCCTTCATCCACTTCGCGAGCTTGCCCGCGAGCGTCGTCTTGCCGGCACCCTGCAGACCCGCGAGCATGACCACCGACGGCGGGTTCTTCGCGAGGTTCAGCCTGCGCGTCTCACCACCGAGGACGTTGACCAGTTCCTCGTTGACGATCTTCACGACCTGCTGCGCCGGGTTGAGCGCCTGATGCACCTCGGCACCCTTGGCGCGCTCCTTCACCTTGGCGATGAAGCCGCGCACCACGGGCAGCGCGACGTCGGCCTCGAGCAGCGCGACCCTGATCTCGCGCGCGGTGGCGTCGATGTCGGCGTCGGTGAGCTTGCCCTTGGCGCGAAGGCCCTGGAGGACCGCGGTCAGCCGGTCGGAAAGCGTGGAGAACACGCCACCCAGACTAGCTGGCCGCCCCGTCACCCGAGGGCAGGCTCCCCATCTGCGCCGATTGCTGCAGGATGCAGCGCATGGGGCGCATCTTCGTCAGCTACCACGGCCACGACGAGGGCGACATCATCGCGCTCCACCTGCGCGAAGCTCTCCTCACCGCCGGTTACGAGGACGTGCACGCGTACACGGCCCCCGGATCGGGCCCCACTGTCTCGCTTCCGTGGAAGGACAGCCTGCGCCGCGAACTGCTCGGCGCCGAAGCTCTGATCGTCGTCACGTCGCCCGGCTCCTCCTCCGAGTGGTGCATCTGGGAGACGTCGGTGTTCCGCGAACGCAAGCCCCTCTCGCCGTGCATCGAGTTCTTCAGCGGGTCACAAGGTCGCGCCGTCCTCAACGACCTGCAGGCGCATCGCGTCGACGCGGCGGACCCGGTGTCGTTGGCGGCGGCTCGTGACACGGTGCTGCAGGCCCTGGCACGGGCCGGTGTGGGCAAGGCGGCGGGCACCACCTCACCGTTCCCCGGCCTGAAGCCGTTCGACGAGCACCAGGCCTCGCTCTTCTTCGGTCGGGAGAACGACATCCAGCGACTCGCCGAACCCCTGCTGGGCCGGCGCGAGTCCGGCGCCCTCGCGGTCATCGGCCCGTCGGGTGCGGGCAAGTCATCGCTGGTGCGCGCTGGTCTCATCCCGCTGCTGCGGAGAGAGGGCTGGACGATCGCCGGTCCGGTCACGCCCTCGCACGGTGTGCTGCCGCCGATCGAACGCCCTGGCCGCACGCTCGTCGTGCTCGACCAAGCGGAGGAGCTGCTGTCGGGTGCCACCGACCGGCTGGCACCGCAGGCCGCAGCACTCGTCGAGCGACTGGTCGAAGCCAGCAGGGGCAAGGCCTGGGTCGTCTACACCGTGCGGTCGGACTTCCTCGACGAGCTGATGCGGCAGGCGGAGATCGAACCGCTGCTTCGCGACGACTTCCTCGTCACCCCGCTCACGAAGGCCGACTTGCCGATGGTGGTGAACGGCCCGTTGCGCGGACTCGGGTGGCACGTCGACGACGCCGCGTTGGGCTTGATCCAGGAGGACGCGACCGGAGAGTCGTTGCCGTTGCTGGCTTTCGCGCTGGAAAACCTGTGGCGGCACGTCAACCCGGACGGCCTGCGCCCACCACGTCCGATCACCCGCGCCGAGTACGTCGCGTCCGGTCGGGTCATGGACGTGCTCCGGCGCCAGGCCGACGAGGCGTTCGCGCTGGCGCGAGATCTCGTGCGGGACCAGGACGGGTCGTGGCCACCGGTGCGCGAGGCCGAACGGCGAGTGCTGCGCACGTTGCGCCGACTTGTGGCCGTGGACGAGAGCGGGAAGTTCACCAGGCGGGCACTGCGGATGCACGACTTGAGAGCGCAAGACCGGCAGGTGCTGGACCCGTTCATCACGAACCGGGTGCTCACCACGACCCGGCAGACGCTCCAGGTGGCACACGAGAGCCTGTTCGTGCACTGGCCACGGTTCCGTGAGGAGTTGGAACGCGACCACGCGGTGCTGCGGGTCTGGCGCGAGGTCGAGGACGTCGCCGCGGAGTGGACGAAGCACTCGGACCAGCTCATCGCACCCTCACGCCTGGCCACGCTGCTGGGCGTCCTGTCTCCGCCCGAGTCGAAGTTCGCCGAACTGTGGCCGCACTTGGAGGAGACGCTCACGGCCTTGGACTTCACCCGTGATGCCGTCGGGCTGCTGCGGCAGTCGATTCAGCTGTGGGCCGACACCGAGGTGCATCGGGCGAGCGCTCTCGAACCGCGCGACACGCTCCGCATGCTCGCCGGCGACGACCTGACCGTGTGGCTGTTCCTGCACGCACCAGACCTGTCAGGCTGGCGGCAGGCCCTGTTGCACGCGATGGCGGCGACGCACCTGCTCCGCGCTGTCCTCAGCCGGAACGCCGTTGCCGTGAGATGGTCACCCGACGACGCCCTGCTCGTGACCGGGTCGAACGAATGCACCGTGCGAACCTGGAACGCCGACTCCGGCGAGCGACAGGACGACCTCCGCGACGCCGCCGGTCCGATCGGGTCGATCGCCTGGTCTCAGACGAACGTCATCACGACCAGTGCGGTCGGAGATGTGCTGCGGCTGTCCTCGACGCACGCCGAACGGACGACTCGCACCTTCAAGTTGCCCAGCCCACCGGTGTCCGCACGACTGACTTCGACCGGCGAGCACGTGCTGGTGGCATACCCGAACGGCAGTGTGCACCTGCGCGAGGTGGGCAACCAGCACCACGACCCGGCCGACGTGCACTGGTGCGTGGCCGAGGACGACCCGGTGGGGTTGCGCGACGCCGACCTGTCCCCTGACGGGAACTGGATCGCAGGGGCGAGGGACGACGGCACGATCTCCGTCATCGGGTTCGACCAGCCCGCCGGACGGGAACGTCGCCTCGAGGGACGCGCCGACGGGTTGCGGCGGGTGCGCTGGTCACCACAAGGCACGAGGCTCGCCACCGGGTCGGCGGACGGGGCGGTGCACGTCTGGGACGCGGTGTCCGGAAAGGTGGTGCTGAAGCTGCGCGGGCACGAACGGGGTGTGCTGGACCTGGAGTGGTCGCACCGGGGCGATCGGCTGACAACCGTTGCCGAGGACGGGGTCCACCGCGTCTGGAAGATCGGGTCCGAACCTCACCGCAGCGGCTTCCGCACCGGCGGACCCGTGGGATCGCTCGCTTGGCACCCGCTCGACCGGAAACTGGTCGTCGGCAGCGCGGCGACCTCAGCCGTCGGACTGATCAGCACGCCCTGGACGACGGCGGTGAACCGCGACAGCGTCACGTTCACCAACCACCCGGCGAGGTTCGCGGCGTGGCGCCCGGACGGGAGCAGGTTCGCTGCCGGCGCCGGAACGACCGTCCAGCTGGTGGACGGCGACTTCGGGCAGCTGCGACACCTGTTCGACGCCGGAGACCTGGTGCAGGACGGGCACTGGTCCCGCGACGGATCACTTCTCGCGGTGGTCTCGATCGACCGCAGCCGGCTGCCGTGGGTCTACGACGCGGACGGGCACCTCCAGCGGAGCCCGCAGTGGACCAAGCACACCGGCACCTTGCGGGCCGTCGCCTGGCATCCGGTTCAGGAGCTGTTCGCCGTGGCCGGCGAGGACAACCTGATCACTCTCAACTCGATGAGCGCCACGTGCTGCACCTTCCGCGCACCGAGGAAGTTCACCTCGCTCGCATGGCACCCGGACGGTGCGCTCCTCGCAGCCGGGTGCGCCGACGGGACGACCATCCTGTTGCGCCTGACCGACGTGCTCACCGAAGAGACCCAACTGCGCGGACACCTCGACGAGATCACCTCCACGGCGTGGTCACCAGATGGCCGCAGTCTGCTCACCGCGTCCAAGGACTGCACGGCACGGGTGTGGGACCCGGTCACCGGTGGTCAACGTACCGCGCTCATCGGCCACAGCGATGCGGTCCAGGCGGCTTTGTGGTCACCGGACGGCCTCGCCGTCACCGGCTCGGCGGACTGCACGGTCCGGTACTGGGACACGTCGGACGGCACCACTCATCCGCTGGCAGGCACGGCTGAGAGCACAGACGTCCAGGACCTCGTCGCGGAGGCGCGGAAGCGGATCAGCCCACGTTGACGCGCAGGCCGCCGGACGTGCCCGCTCGCGTCAGCAGCGTGACCGACCGGAAGCCGAACGGGACCCAGCCCGACTCGAACCGTTCGCGCATCTCCACGCCGCGCCGCACGTGCCGTTCGAACGCGTGGGTGCGCACGACGCGGCGGCGGGCGATCTGGCCGTCCAGCGCTTGAGCCGGGGAGACGTCGAGCCACAGGAAGTGGCGGGGGCGGCCGGACAGCAGGCCTGCCAGCACCAGCATGAAGCGGGTGCCGGGGCGGGTGGAGGGCTCGTGGACCACCAGCAGGCCCTGGCAGAAGAAGGCGGCCCAGAAGACGCGCAGGCGGTGGGTGAGGTGGACGACGATCCGCCAGTACTTGTAGGGCAGGGGGATGCGGGGTTCCAGGAACGTGCGGACCTGGTCCGAGTCGAGGACGGTGACCGGTTCGTCCGCGTCGAGGCGGGTGAGCAGCGTCGTCTTGCCCGCGCCGGGGATGCCGGCGAGGACGACGAGTGAGCGGGGCTGCACTCGGACGGCGGTGGTCTGCGCGTTCAACACGGCGGTCATGTCCTAGAAGACGTCTCGGCTGACCCTCTCGTTCAGTTTGGTCCGATTTATCACCGAATGCACAGGAAATTCGTGGTGACCAGGAGCACCTGGCCACCGCGTTTGGACACCGTCAGCGCCAGACGACGGCGCGGTAGGTGTTGTCCGGGAACGTGGCCACGCCGATGACCTGGCCGTTCTCGGTCAGGCGGTGGGGCGGGTGGTGGTCGGGCCGGACAGGGTGGGAAGGACGGTCTGGGTTCCGGTGGCGGTCCAGGTGGCGGCGGAGGAGCCGACGGTGCCGGCGACGAGGCCCGCGTCGTTGAGCCGGACGGCGGTGGACGGGGCCGGGGCGAGGGGCACCCCGGTTCAGAGCGGGAGAACCGCGGCCGGAGCCGGACGGCGGTGTCCAGGTTGTGCGGTGCCTCCCCCAGCCCCACCAACCCGTGCCGCCGGCCTGCCCCGGCCGGGCTACTCCGCCCGGGAAGCGGTCCACCCCTCGAAGGACTCTTCCCGGACGAGGAGAAGACTGCCCTGTTCCGGAACGCCGCAGGAGCGTGAGCACCCCGAGTGGTTGTGCGTAGAGCTACTCATCCGCTACCTGGCCGCGTCGAGGACGGCGCGTTCGATCCGCCGCCGGTCGAGCTCGGAGCCGGCGATGCTGAACGAGTCCACGACGGTCGCGCCCAGTGTCGACACGCGCGCCCATCGGACGTCGGCACCGCACTGCTCCAACGCGCCCGCGACCCGGTGCAGCAGGCCGATCCGGTCCGCCGCGCGCAGTTCCAGCACGACCGCGCCGGTCGCCTCGTCGTCGAACCACAGCACGCGGGCGGGTGGTGGGTCGAGCGGCGGGCCGCCGTAGTCGCGTTCCTTGGCGGCGAGCTTGTCGGCCAGCGGCAACGTTCCCTCGATCGTCCTGGCCAGCTGTTCGCGCAGCAACGCGGCGTCGGGCAGCGAGCCGAACCGCGGCGAGACCGTGAACGCGTCGACCGTCGCCCCGCCGTGCGAGCGCAGCGTCGCCGCGTGCACCTCCAGCGAGTTCAGCGCGAGCACGCCCGCGGCCTTGGACAGCATGCCCGGCCGGTCCGGCGCGAGCACCGTCACGACCGCCGCGTGGTCCTGCTTCTCCAGCAGCACGTCCGGTTTCCCCGACGCCGCAACACGTTCGGCCATCGCCACGTGCGCGGGGTCGAGCGGTTCCGGTTTGGGCAACGCGTCGCCCGCCATCGCCGTGCGGCAGCGCGCGACCAGGTCGGCCAGCAGCGCGGCCTTCCAGTCCGTCCACACGCCGGGGCCGGTCGCCAGGGAGTCGGCCTCCGCCAACGCGGACAGCAGCTCCAGCAGGACCGCGTCACCGTTCAGCGTCTCCACCACGCGGTGCACGGTCGCGGAGTCCTCGACGTCGCGCCGGGTCGCGGTGTGCGGCAACAGCAGGTGGTGGCGGACCAGCGCCGACAACGTCTCGATGTCCTGCGGCCACAGCCCGATCCGCTCACCGATCGCCGTGGCCAGCGCCGCCCCGACCTCGGAGTGGTCCTGCTGCCGTCCCTTGCCGATGTCGTGGATCAATGCACCGAGCAGCAACAGGTCCGGCCGCGACACCGTGGTCGCGAGCCGCGCCGCGTGGGCGACGGTCTGCACCAGGTGCCGGTCGACCGTCCACATGTGCGCGGCGTCGCGTGGCGGGAGGTCCCGCACGGCACCCCACTCCGGGAACAGCCGGCCCCACAACCCCGTGCGGTCCAACGCCTCCACGACGTCCACGAGTCCGCTGCCGCTGCCCAGCAACGCCAGCAGCTCCTCGCGGGCCTCGCGCGGCCACGGCTGGCGCAGCTCCGGCGCCGAGTCCGCGAGCCTGGTCAGCGTGCCGGCCGCGATCGGGTGCTTCGAGCGCGCCGCCGCCGTCGCGACACGCAACAACAACGCCGGATCACGGCTCGGAATCGCGTCACGGGCCAGAGACACCTCTGACCCGTGCAGCACAACGCCTTCATCCAACGGTCTGCGCGGCGGCTGCCCCCGGAGGAACGCCCCGAGCCCCCGCTTCGGCACCGCCGCCCGAGCCGCGCGCACCGCCACGTCGAACGCGTAGACGACCGTACGCGCGGCGGAGGAAAGCGAACGGGCCAGGGCGAACCGGTCGGCCAGCCCGAGCCCGGAGGCCACCTCGTCACCGTCCTGCGCCCGCAGCACGTCGCGCGGTTTCCGGGCCACTCGGCGCAGTTCGGTGCGCACGTCCAGCAGCAGCTTGCGGGCTTCGTCGACGTCCGCCGACGGCCGGTCGACCAGCTGGGCGACCGACAGCGCGTCCAGGATCGTGATGTCCCGCAACCCGCCACGGCCGTGCTTCAGGTCAGGTTCCACGCGGTGCGCGATCTCGCCGCTGCGCGCCCACCGCTTCGTCGAGGACTCGGCGATCTCGTCGAGGCGGTTGCGCACGTTGCCGCGCCACGCCTGCCGCGCGCCGTCCGCCAGTTTCCTGGTGATCTCCTGGTCGCCCGCGATGTGCCGGACGTCCAGCAGCCCCAACGCGGTCCGCAGGTCACCGGCCGCGACGCGCAGCGCCTCGCCGACCGTGCGGACGGAGTGGTCGAGGCCGATGCCGGAGTTCCACAGCGGGTACCAGAGCTTCTCGGCGATCTCGTCGATGTTCTTGACGCCGCCGTGCACGAGCACGAGATCGAGGTCGGAGTAGGGCACGAGCTCTCGCCGCCCCAGCCCGCCGACCGCCACCAGCGCGATACCCGATCCGGATATCCCCGCTCCGCCCGCGTGTTTGGTGAGCCAGAACTCGTGCAGGTCCACGAGTGCCTCGCGCAGCGGTTCGGCGGCCAAGCGACGACGACCTGGCACGAGCAGCCGTTCGCGTGCTCGCACCAGGTCGTCAGCCGTGACGACGGCCGTTTCGTTGTTCTCCACGGACCGTCTCCCCCGGTTTTCTACAGCGCGTCCGATCCGCGTTCGCCGGTGCGCACCCGCACCACGGCGTCGACCGGGGTGACCCAGACCTTGCCGTCGCCGATCTTGCCGGTGCGGGCGGCCTCGACCACCGCGTCCAGCACCTTGTCGACTGCGGTGTCGTCCACGACGACCTCGATCTTGATCTTGGGCACGAAGTCCACCGAGTACTCGGCGCCGCGGTAGACCTCGGTGTGGCCCTTCTGGCGGCCGTAGCCCTGCACCTCGCTGACGGTCATGCCCAGCACCCCCAGCTGTTCCAGGGAGCTCTTCACGTCGTCGAGCGTGAACGGCTTGATGATCGCGGTGACCAGCTTCATGACTTGTTGCTCCCCTCGAGGACCGCGGTCGCACCCGCGGCCACGCTCGGCTTGCCGGTACCCCGCGCACTGGTGAGGCTGCCGTACTCGTACGCCCGCTCAGCGTGCTCGGCCTCGTCGATGCTCGCCACCTCGGCCTCCTCCGCGGCGCGGAAGCCGACGGTGAACTTGATCAGGTAGCCGAGGGCGAGGCTGATCACGAACGAGTACGCGAGCACCGCGACCGCTCCGACGGCCTGGCGCCACAGCTGGTCGAAGCCGCCGCCGTAGAACAGGCCGTTGATCTTGGCCGGGGCCGCCTCGCTGGCGAACAGACCGATCAGGAGGGTGCCGGAAAGGCCACCGACGAGGTGCACGCCGACGACGTCGAGCGAGTCGTCGAAGCCCAGGCGGTACTTGAGGCTGACCGCGAGGGCGCACAGGACACCGGTGATCGCGCCGATCGCGATGGCGCCGATCGGGGTGACCGAGGAGCAGGCGGGCGTGATGGCGACCAGACCGGCGATGATGCCCGACGCGGCACCGAGCGTGGTGGCCTTGCCGTCGCGGATGCGCTCGGTGAGCAGCCAGCCCAGCACCGCGGCGCAGGTCGCGACGAGCGTGTTGATGAACGTGACACCGGCCAGGCCGTTGGCGCCCAGCGCGGAGCCGGCGTTGAACCCGAACCAGCCGAACCACAGCAGACCGGCGCCCAGCACGACCAGCGGCAGGCTGTGCGGCTTCATCGGCTCCTTCGGCCAGCCGACGCGCTTGCCGAGCACGATCGCGAGCGCGAGACCCGCGGCACCGGCGTTGATGTGCACCGCGGTGCCACCGGCGAAGTCGATCGCGAGCAGCTTGTTGGCGATCCAGCCACCGGGGTCGATGACGTTGCCGTCAGCGTCCTTGCCGTCGAAGTCGAAGACCCAGTGCGCGACCGGGAAGTAGACGACGGTGGCCCACAGACCCGCGAACAGCAGCCACGGGCCGAACCGCGCGCGGTCGGCGATGGCACCGGAGATCAGCGCGACCGTGATGATCGCGAACATGGCCTGGAACGCCACGAACGCGGTGCTCGGGATCTTGCCGGCCAGCGAGTCGGCGCCGAGCAGCCCGTCCAGGCCGAAGAACTCGAACGGCTTGCCCAGCAGGCCCGCGCCGACGTCCGCGCCGAATGCCGTCGAGTACCCGAAGAGCACCCACAGGACACCGACCACGGCCATCGCGCCCAGGCTCATCATGATCATGTTGAGCACGCTCTTCGAACGGACCATGCCTCCGTAGAAGAAGGCAAGGCCCGGCGTCATCAGCAGCACCAAGGCGGCGCTGGTGAGCACCCAGGCGGTGTCCCCTGTATCCACTTCGACCTCCACTGCACGTCGGTTGCAGGGAGCATCGGTATGTCCTGTTTCACGCGCTTACGCAGAACGTTTCGCCGAGGTGAACTGTCGGGGCGGGCTTGTTACGTCCGCGTTTCGCGAGGTTCACGGCGTCGATTCCGCAACCTCACGGCGTCGATGCGGTCACGAGACGTGTCCCCCGCCGTGACGCGGACCGCGCCCCCGGCGTACACACCGGGGGCGCGGTTCACGAACAGTGACGGACTAGAACGGGCCCACCGTGACCTTCGGCTTGGCCGACATCACGGACGGCTCGACCGGCGGCTCCACCGCGGCACACCTGGTGCCGTTGCGCGGCAGCTTCAGCGAGACCAGGTACTCGTTGTTGATCTTCAGCGTGCACTCGCTGCGGTCGTACACGCCGTGGCCCCAGCCTTCGTAGGTGACGAAGACGGTGGTGTCACGCGACTGCCTGTGCGCGTTGACCGCCCACTCGTAGACCGTGGCCGTGTCGTAGCGCGCGTTGGTGAGCAGGATCTTCGGCGCGTTCTTGATCTTCAGTGGGTGCTGCGGGTTGGTGGCCTTCGGGTAGCCGACGCAGCCCATCATGGCGCCGTGGCCGATCGACGAACCACGGGTGTTCGGCGCGACGCGGTTCTCCATGGCGTTGAGGGCCTGGTACTCGCCCCACGAGCTCACGCGCAGGTTGTAGTCGTTGCAGAAGATGCCCGCGAACGGGTTCTCGGCGACCTCACCCTCGGCGAACGCCTTGGCGGGCGCCGGCGCACCGGCGACGAGCGTGGCGACCCAGTCGGCGAACTGCTTGAACGCCGGGCCGTAGCCCATGCCGACGACGTTGGCGCCGAGGTCCTCCGCGGTGATCTTGCGGCCGCCCTCGCCGACCAGCTCACCGCGGTCGGCCTTGGCGAGCAGGTCCTTCCAGATCTTGCGGAGGTCCTTGCCGTGGAACGGCGAGGACGGGGTGCGGTCGCTCCACTTGACCCACTCGTTGAACATGTCGTCCGCGCCACGCGCCTCGGTCTCGAGGAACTTCCACGTGCCGAGGCTGTGGTCCATGTTCGAGTCGATGATCATGGCGCGGATGTTGCGGCCGTACTGCTCCGCGTAGTGCTGGCCCATGATCGTGCCGTAGGAGATGCCGTAGTAGTTGATCTTCTTCTCGCCCAGCGCGCGCCGGATCGAGTCGATGTCGTGCGCCACGTCCTTGGTGGAGGCGTGGTCGAAGATGGCGCCGGACTGCTTGCGGCAGTCCTCGCGCAGCTCCTTGTTGAACGCGACCAGCTGGTCGAACTCGGCCTTCGACGCCGGGTACGCGGACGGCGTCTTCTGCAGCAGGTCGAGCGAGCACTTGATCGGCTGGCTGCGGGCGACACCGCGCGGGTCGAACCCGATGACGTCGAACTTGTCGACGATCTCCTTGCTGAAGTACCGGTCGGCGCCGAACGAGAAGTCGACACCCGAACCGCCCGGTCCACCGGGGTTGATCACCATCGCGCCGATCCGCTGCGCCGGGTCGTTCGCCTTGCGGCGCGACACGGCCAGCTGGAACTTCTCCCCGTTCGGCTTGGCGTAGTCGATCGGCACGGTGAGGAACCCGCAGTCGATCGTCGGCACCTCCTCGCACGGCTTCCAGTCGATCGCACCGACGTTGAACAGCTCCGGCTGCCTCTGTCCAGCCGCAGTGGCGAGCGGCGTCACGCCCAGAACCAATGCAGAACTCGCGAGCGCGACTGAGAAGGCGCGCATCATCGGTTGCATGGATTTCCTCCCTAGATCCCCGATCTGGCGAGAGGAAACGCTTCCACCGTTAGTGTGACGTGGACAACCGACCGAAGTATGGCGATGAATCAGACCGTGGTCGTACAACCACCGTCAGTTGGTCGTTTCGGCCCACACCGCCTGAAGGTGTGATAGCCCATCACTCGTAGGCGTACCGATCAGTCGGAGCCTTGCCATGCCACCGTCGGGATAGATGTCCAGGCGTGCGTGCGTCACCTCGGGACTGTCCACCGGGAACCGGTGCCGGGTGTCGGGCTGCAGCCGGGTCCGCGGCAGCACGTCGAACCACGCGTCCGGGTCCTGGCGCGCGTCGCAGCCGCTGACCGAGGCCCAGCCCGGCGCGTTGCCCTTGAAGTGGCTGGTGTCGAGCTCGACCAGCCGCACCACGCCGGCCGCCGCGAGCTGCACGGACACCCAGTCGTTGCCCTCGTCCCGGCGGCGCGCGGTCTCCCAGCCCTCACCCATCACGGTGGCCTGACCAGGGGCGATGAGGTTGTTGGGCGAGCTGTAGAACATGTTGCTGCAGCCTGCGACCACCGCGCCGTTCTCCAGCGCCGCCAGGTCGACACCACCGACGAGCAGGCGCGGGTCGGCGACCGGCTGACCGTGCACGCGCAGCCGGGCGACACCGCCGTCGGGGTCGATGGTGAGCCGGACGTGCGTGACCCGGCGGCCCTCGGTGACGTCGAAGAAGTGCTTCTCGTCGCCCTTCAACGCCGACCGCTCGACCAGCGGGAACCACTCGGTGATCTCGTCGGCCGCCGGGTAGCCCTCGACCTGGGCGCCCTCGACCCAGCAGAACGGCGGGTAGTTGCCCTTGAAGAACGCCGTGTCGACGACGATCCCGCGCACCACGCCCGGCAGGCCGAGCCGGATCACCGCCTGGTCGACGCCCGGCTCACGGCGGCGCCGCGTCTCCCAGCCGTCGTAGATCTGTCCTTTGTGGCCGAAGGTGTAGCTCCGGTAGACCGGCTCGGCGGGTTTGACCAGGTTCTCCCGCTCGGCGAACAGCTCGTCGTTCGCCCACACCACACCACCTCCGACCGCGCGCGAGGCGAGATCGGGCAGCCGGGTCCACTCCGTCATGCTTCTCCTCTTCTGAGCAGCTTGCCTTGAATCTGACCGACTTCCTTGCCGCGCAACCACGTCTGCCGCACGACGCCGCTCAGCGAGCGGCCGTGGTAGGGCGTCACGGGGTTGCGGTGGTGCAGCGCGTTCTTGTCCACCACGAACGTCTGGTCCGGCGCGAACACCACGAGGTCGGCGTCCTTGCCGGGTTCGATCGCGCCCTTCGACGCCAGCCCGGCCTGGCGCGCCGGGTGAGCGGCCATCCAGCGGACCACGTCGGTGAGCTGGAAACCCCGGTCACGAGCGCCCGTCCACACCGCGGGCAGGCCGAGCTGCAGCGACGCGATGCCGCCCCACGCCGTGGCGAAGTCGCCGGCCTTCAGCTCGACCGTGCTCGGCGAGTGGTCGCTCACCACCAGGTCGATCACACCGTCGCGGAGCCCCTGCCACAGCGCCTCGCGGTTGGCCGCCTCGCGGATCGGCGGGCAGCACTTGAACTCGGTCTGCCCGTCGTGGATCTCCTCGGCGGTGAACGTGAGGTAGTGCGGGCAGGTCTCGGCGCTGATCGGCAGGCTCTCGCGCTTCGCGGCCTCCAGGAGCGACAGCGCGTCCGCCGAGGAGAGGTGCAGGATGTGCGTGCGGGCACCGGTCCTGCGGGTCAGCTCGACGACGTCGCTGATCGCCTTGTTCTCGGCCTCGCGCGGCCTCGACGCGAGGAACCCCAGGTAGTCGGGTTCGGAGTCGCGGACCGTGTGCGCGTCCTCGGCGTGCACGATCGTCAACGCGTCGAGCGTGGCCAGCTGCCGCAACGCCGTCTCCAGCTCCGGCACCGTCACCGCGGGGAACTCGTCGACACCGGAGTGCAGCAGGAAGCACTTGAAGCCGAAGACGCCGGCCTCGTGCAACGGCTTCAGGTCCGCGAGGTTGCCGGGGACGATCCCGCCCCAGAACCCGACGTCCACCGACACGGTCGCCGCCGCCTTGCGCTTGATCTCCAGCGCCTCGACCTCGACGGTCGGCGGGATGCTGTTGAGCGGCATGTCGATGATCGTCGTGACGCCACCGGCCGCGGCGGCGCGGGTCGCGGTCTCGAACCCCTCCCACTCGCTGCGGCCGGGGTCGTTGACGTGCACGTGGGTGTCGACGAGACCGGGCAGCAGCACCTCGTCATCAGCGAGGCGCACGACGTTCGGCGACTCGATGAACGGCTCGACGGCGGCGATCCGGCCGTCCACGACACCGACGTCACACGCGATCTCGCCCTGCGGGGTGATCACCCTGCGGGCGCGGAACACCAGGTCCATGTCCCTCACTCTGACACCCGGTCGCGCGCGATGCGACCGCCGAGACCCACCAGCAGCTCCTCGGCCCGCGCGAGGCACCGGGTGAGGTCGGGCTCGACGTCCAGCAACGCGTAGGCGGCCTCCAGCCCCAGCTCACCGGGCTCGACCGAGCACTGCCCCGCCACCGCGACCACCGGCACGTCACCGGAGGCCTTCACAACCCCGTACGGCGCCTTCCCGTGCCTGGTCTGGGCGTCCAGGGAGCCCTCGCCGGTGATCACCAGGGACGCACCGGCGACCGCCTCGGCGAAGCCGGCCAGCTCCAGCACCACCTCGATGCCCGGCCGGAACCGCGCGCCCAGGGACAGCGCCGCGAACCCGATCCCACCGGCCGCGCCTGCTCCGGGGAGGTCCGCGAGCTCGGGCCCGATCCGCTGCGCGAACGCCGCCAGCCGCTCTTCGAGGACCTGCACCTGCTCGGGTGACGCGCCCTTCTGCGGACCGTAGACGGCGGCCGCACCGGACGGCCCGAGCAGCGGGTTGTCCACGTCCGAGGCGAGCACCAGGTCGACACCGCCGAACGAGGTCCCGCCGAGCGCGTCGAGCATGCCGGCGCCGCCGTCGGTGCACGCGCTGCCACCCAGCCCGAGCACGACCGTGGTGCAGCCGAGGTCGAGCGCGGCCTTGAGCAGCTCGCCGACGCCGTAGCTGGTGGCGTCGAGCGGCGCCGGCTCCTCCAGCAACGTCAGCCCGGCCGCCGCGGCCACCTCGACCACGGCGGTGGAGTCCCGCACCGCGAACGACGCGGGCACCGGCTTGCCCACGGGTCCGGTGACCCAGCGGCCGACCCGGATGAACCCGGCGGCGACGGCGGCGTCGACCGTGCCGTCCGCCGTCGGCCACCGGGAGGCAGCGCACGTCCAGGCCGGGGGCCGCCTCCCGCAGGCCGCGCGCGACGGCGGCGGCGACCTGCGGGGCGGTGAGCGAGCCCTTGAACTTGTCCGGCGCGACGACCACCTTGGAGATCACTCGACTCACGGGATCGGCTCGTATTCCTTCATCGCGGCGATGGAGGTGCCGTTCGCGGTGTTGCCCTCGCGTTCGATCATGACCTCGACGAGCACCGGCCGTTGCGTGCGGTCGGCCTCCTTGCGCGCCCACTCCAGCGAGGAGCGGATCTCGCCGGGATCGGCGACCCGGATGCCGGAGCAGCCGTAGGCCTCCATGATCTTCACGTTGTCCGAGCCGGTGGTGTCGTAGTGGATGTCGACCTCGTACTTCATGTCGTAGCCACCGTGGTCCTCCGCCATCCGGATCAGGCCGAGGTACTCGTTGTTCAGCATGATCAGCACGAACGGCACGTCGTACTGCGCGCCGACCGCCAGCTCCTCGACCAGGAACTGGAACGAGTAGTCGCCGACGATGCCCACGACCTCCGCGTCGGGCCGGGCTTTCTTGACGCCGATGGCCGCCGGGATCTCCCAGCCGAGCGGGCCGGCCTGGCCACAGACCTGGTAGTGCCGCGGCTTGTGCGCCTTCTGGTGCTGGCCCGACCAGATCTGGTAGAGCCCGATCGCGGTCACGAAGTAGGTGTCCGGGCCGTAGAACTCGTTGATCTCCTTGAACACCCGCGGCGCCTTGACCGGCACGGTGTCGAAGTCCTCGCGCCGCAGCAGCGTCCGCTTGAGCTCCTGGCACCGCTCGACCCACGCCCCCGCCGGACGGGCGTGCGCACGCGCCTTCTCCAGCAACGCCCGCAGGAACAGCTTGGTGTCCGCGACGATCCCGAGGTCCGGTCCGAACACCTTGCCGATCTGGGTCGGCTCGACGTCGACGTGGATGAACTTCCGGTCACCGCGGTAGGTCGCGAGGTCACCGGTGTGCCGGTCGCCGAACCGCGCACCGAGCGCCAGCACCAGGTCGGACTCGAGGAACGACGCGTTGCCGTAGCGCTGTGAGGTCTGGATGCCGGTCATGCCCGCGTAGAGCGGGTGGTCCTCGTCGACCGCGCCCTTGCCCATCAGCGTGGCCTGGACCGGGATCTGCAGGAGCTCAGCCAGGTCCAGCAGCTCGGCGGCCGCCTCGCCGAGGATGACACCGCCACCGGCGAGCAGCAGTGGGCGTTCGGCGGCCAGCAGCATCTCCAGCGCGCGCTCCACCCGTGCGTCGGAGGGCGCGCTTTTCGCCACCGGCAACGGCTCGTCGATCGTCGGGTCCCACTCGATCTCCTGCTTCTGCACGTCGATCGGCAGGTCGATCAGGACGGGACCGGGCCTGCCGGAGCGGGCGATCCGGAACGCCTCGCGGAAGATCCACGGCATCTGCGCGGCTTCCCTGACCTGCACCGCCCACTTCGTGACGGGCGCCGCGATCGAGACGATGTCGACCGCCTGGAACGCCTCCTGGTGCAGCTTCGACACGGCGGCCTGGCCGGTGATGCACAGGATCGGCACGGAGTCGGCCTGCGCGGTGTAGAGACCGGTGATCATGTTCGTGCCGGCCGGGCCCGAGGTGCCGATCGCGACACCGACGTTGCCGGTCGTGCGCGACCAGCCGTCGGCCATGTGCGTGGCACCCTCCTCGTGGCGCACGATCAGGTGCTCGATCGAGCCGTCCTGCTCCATCGCCTTGTACAGCGGGAGGATCGCGGCGCCGGGGCAGCCGAACACGGTGTCGATGCCCTCGGACTTGAGGACCTCGACGACCGCTTGCATGACTGGGATCTTCGGCATCTGTCAGGCCCTTCCCGCGAAGTTCTCGATGACCTTGAGCAGCGCCGAGTGGTCGAGCGACCCGTAGCCCTGCGCGCGTGCCGCCGCGACCAGTGCGGCGATTTGGTTGGTGACCGGCAGCGCCACGTCGGCGGCGCGTGCCGCGTCCAGTGCGATGCCCATGTCCTTGTGGTGCAGGTCGATCCGGAAACCGGGCTGGAACTCGCGGGCGATCATCGTCTCGCGCTTGAGGTCGAGGATCCGGTTCGCCGCGAGACCGCCGGCGAGCACGTCCAGGCCTGCCTTGGGGTCGACGCCGGACGCCTCCAGCAGCACGATCGCCTCGGCGACCAGGGCGTAGATGCCGCCCACCATGAGCTGGTTCGCGGCCTTCACGACCTGGCCGGCGCCGTGCGGTCCGACGTGGACGACCGTCTTGCCGACGACCTCCAGGAACGGCCTGGCGGCGGCGAAGTCGGCCTCGTTCCCCCCGACCATGATGGAGAGCGCCGCCTGCTGGGCACCCGCCTGACCACCGCTGACCGGCGCGTCGAGCACGCGGACGTTGCTGAGCTTCTGGGCGATCTCAATGGAGGTGGACGGGCGGATCGTGCTCATGTCGATCAGCAGCGTGCCGTCGTCGAACGTCACCTCGTCGATCACGGCCTCGACCTGCGGGTGGTTCGGCAGCATCGTGATGACGACCTCGGCGCCGCTCACGGCCTCCTGTGCTAAGGACGCGGCCTTGCCGCCGGCGGCGACGAGCTTCTCGAGCGAAGCGGAGCTGAGGTCGAAGCCCGTGACGTCGTGCCCGGCGGCCACCAGGTGGGCCGCCATCGGGCTGCCCATGATGCCGAGGCCGATGAAACCGATGGTGGTCATGCGTTGTCCCTCCAGGAGAAGGAGTTCGTGACGGGCTTGTACTCGGCGCCGACGAAACCCGTGTAGCCGTTGGCGCGGAGCTTGGCGAGGTGCCCGAAGAGGTCGAGCTCGCCGGTGCCGGGCTCACCGCGTCCGGGAGCGTCGGCGATCTGCACGTGACCGATCCGGTCCACGTGGTCGGCGAGGGTGTCGAGGTCGTCGCCGTTCGTGGCGAGGTGGTAGAGGTCGGCGAGCAGCTTCACGTTGCCGCGGTCGATCTCGTCGATCAGGTCGAACGCCTGCCGGGCGGTCTTGACCGGGTAGTGCGGCGCGCCGCTGAGCGGTTCGAGCACGATCTGCGCCCCGGCCTCGGCCGCGACGTCGGCGGCGAAGCGGTAGTTCGAGATCGTCTGCGCGGTGGTCTCGAAGTTGCCGTGCAGGGCGTTGAGGGTGCGGCAGCCGAGGCGGGCCGCGATCGCGACGGTGACCTCGACGTTGGTGCGGAACTCGACCTCGCGGCCGGGCCAGCTCGCGAGGCCGCGGTCGCCCGCGGGCATGTCGCCCGCGTAGAGGTTCAGGCCGACCAGGCGCACACCCGCGTCCCCGATCGCCGCCTCGAACGCCTCGATCTCGCGCGTCTCCGGTACGGCGTCCGCGAACGGCCACCAGATCTCGACCGCGTCGAACCCGGCGGCCCGCGCCGCTGCCGGGCGTTCCAGCAACGGCAGCTCGGTGAAGAGCATGGACAGGTTGGCGTCGAACATCGTGGGGGATTCCTTCCACATAGCGGAAGTTGGATTCCGTACAACGGAGACACTAGACATCCCGAGACGCACCGGTCAAGAATGTGGAAGTTCAATTCCGCGATGTAGAAACTTGGAGAGCCGTGGAGAGCTTCAACAGCGCCCCGGAGTCAGAGCTCCGCCCTCTGCTCACCGAGTGCCTCGCGGTACCCCGCTGGGTCGACGCGGTGGTGGCCGGCAGGCCCTACGCGTCGATGGATGCTCTCCTCGCGGCTTCTTCGGGTGCCGCACAAGGACTTTCCGACGAGGAGGTGCTCGGCGCGATCGCCGGGCACCCGCGCATCGGCGAACGACAGAAGACAGGTGGGGTGTCGGCGAGGTGGTCGCGGTCCGAACAGTCCGGTGTGGACAGCTCCCAGGCTGATCGCCTGGCGGCTGCGAACGCCGCGTACGAGGACCGGTTCGGGCACATCTACCTGGTGTGCGCCACCGGCCTGAGCGGTGCGGAAATGCTCGGCAACCTGTCCTCACGCATGGACAACCCGCCGGAGGTCGAGCTCCGCGTCGTCAACGACGAACTCGCGAAGATCGCCGCGTTGCGGCTGCAGAAGCTGATCGGGAGCTGAACGAACATGGCCATCGTCTTGGGCCCCAACCAGTACGGCAAGGCGGAGAACCGCCTCGTCACGGTGTCGCGCAACGGTTCGGTGCACACCATCAAGGACCTGACGGTGAGCACGTCGCTGCGCGGCGACCTCGCCGACACGCACCTCACCGGTGACAACGCCAAGGTGCTCGCCACCGACACGCAGAAGAACACCGTCTACGCCTTCGCCAAGGAGGCGCCGGTCGGCGAGATCGAGGACTTCGCGCTGCGGCTGGGCCGGCACTTCGTGGGCTCGCAGGAGCCGATCACCGGCGCGCGCATCCTGGTCGACGAACACTCGTGGAACCGCATCGACGGCCACGACCACTCGTTCGTCCAGGGCTCGAACGAGAAGCGCACCACCGCCGTGACGATCGACGGCTCGCAGGCGTGGGTCGTGTCGGGCGTGCGGGACCTGGTGGTGCTGAAGTCGACCGGGTCGGAGTTCCACGGCTACCCGAAGGACCCGTACACGACGTTGAAGGAGACGGACGACCGCATCCTCGCGACGTCGGTGACCGCGCGGTGGCGGTACGCCGGCACGGACGTGGACTGGGCGAAGTCGTTCACGGAGATCCGCTTGACGATGCTGAAGACGTTCGCGGACAAGCACTCCCTGTCGTTGCAGCAGACGCTCTACGCGATGGGCGAGGCGGTGCTGACCACCCGGCCCGAGGTCGCCGAGGTGCGGCTCTCCATGCCGAACAAGCACCACTTCCCGGTGGACCTGAGCCCGTTCGGCCTGGAGAACGACAACGAGGTCTTCTACGCCGCCGACCGCCCGTACGGCCTCATCGAGGGCTCGGTGCTGCGGGACGACGCGCCGGACGCCGGTCTTGCCTGGAGTACTTTGCCAGCCTTCTGAACACCACCGGGTTGAGCAGGCTCGCGGGCGACGCGACCATGTGCACGACCCGGACGAAGCGGCGGAACAGGTCGGGGTCGTGCACGATCCCGGCCTGCCACTTCTTCAGGTACCAGGCGAGCAGGCCACCGCGTTTGGCCTCGGCCCAGCCGCGGTCGGCGTTGCTGGACATCGCCCACGTCCCGCTCGAGGTCCGCGCGACCTCGCGCTGGAACCGGCGGCACCCCTTGGCGCTGAAGTCCCGGTGCCGCCGGAACAACAACGCCTCCATCGCCGCGACGGTGATCCCCTGCCCGTACACGGGGTTGAACGCGCACACCGCGTCGCCCACCGCGACCAGCCCGCCCGGCCAGTTCGCGGTGGCCTCGAAAGCGTTGCGGCGACTGGCCGTCCGCGCGAAGAGGTACACGGGCGTGAGCGGTTCGGCGTCGGCGAGCATCGCCGAGATCGGCACCCGCAGCGACTCCAGGAACTCCCGGTAGCTCTCGACGTCGTTCGACGGGTGGTCGCCCGCGGCGCCCTGCGCGGTGACCATGAGCCGGTCCCCCTCGACCCGCATCACCGCGACGCCCCGCGTGAGGTCGGGTGCGGACAGGCTTTCCGCGTACACCACGGGGAAGTCCTCCGGGGCGGTGTAGATCCGGGTCGCGTACCCGGTGCGGGAGTCGACCACCTCGGGTTCCGGCGCGGTGATCCCGGCCTGCGCGAGCCAGGCGGACAGCTTCGACGACCTGCCGGACGCGTCGACGACCAGGTCGGCCTTGACCTCTCCGTCGCGCGTCAGCACCCCGTCCACGACACCATCGCGCAACGACAGCCCGGTGACGTGCACGCCGTCCACGATCTCGGCGGTGACCCGGCGCCTGATGCACGTCTCCAGCAACGGCCGGCTCAACGACAGCAGCGGCATGCCCGTGGGCGCCGTGGAGAGCCAGCCGAGGGGGTTGAGGATCTGCATGTCCCCCGCGTCGGCGAGCACCGCGCCCTGCGCCACGAGCTCGTCGCGCAGACCGGGGAACAGCTCCTCCAGCAGCTCGCCGCCGCGCACGAGCAACCCGTGCACGTGCCTGCCCTGCGGCACACCGGCCCGGTACTCGGGCTCGTCGGACAGCCTGTCCCGCTCCAGCACCACCACGTCGTCGCAGGTCTCGGTCAGCACCCGAGCGGCGAGCAAGCCGGCGATTCCCCCACCGATCACCACAGCCTTCATGAGGCCATTGAACCAGCTGGATCGTCAGCGGTTCTCGCTCGTGCGCAACGACATCTGCTGGTCACGCCACGAGTGGAACAGGTCGGCCTCGCTGTACCAGTCCACGCCGGTCGGCCGCTGCGCCGTCGTCATGAACTCCACCAGCAGCTGCCGGTACAACCCCAGCGGAACCCCCACGCCGGGCGGGAAGTCCGTGTACTTCTCGTTGACGTACGGCGCTTCCGGCGACCCCTTCGGCCAGCCCATGAAGACGTTGTCGACGTAGTACATGTAGCCCCACCCGCCGCGCACGGCGAGCACGACGTTGTGGTCCGGGTCCCCCTCGGCGGTGAGCGGCCGGCCGAAGTGGTCGAGCGACCCGTCGTTGCACTGCGGCCGTCCGAGCAGCCCGATCACCGTGTCCACATCCGCTGCGCACGCGACGACCTGGTACTTGTGCTCCGCCGCGTCGAGGTCCGGCAGCCCGGTCCACAGACCGGCTCGCATGCTCATGGGAGCCACCCTGCACCCATTGCCCACAACATTCGACACCCGTTGACAGAACCACCTGAACGGGTGAGCAGCGCTCAGGCTGACCGGGTGGCGAGACCTCGCAGGGCTGGTTCGTCGAGGCCCGTCGCGGCCTGCACCTCCACCGGGTCGAGCGCACCGCAGTCCACCGCGCGGAGGAAGAACGACGACAGCGCCTGGGCGGTCGCCGGCTCGTCCAGCACGCCTCCGGAGACGCGTTCGACGTAGTCCTTCAGCCGCTTGGCGTCCGCGTCCAAACCTTCCCGGTAGAACGCGTACACGGCCGCGTAGCGCGTGACCAGCTGTGCCGGGTGCAGGTCCCACCCCTGGTAGAAACCGTGCTCCAGCGACCGCCGGGTCAGCGCGTAGTGGGTCTGCCAGCCCTGCTGCTTCCGGTCGCCGACCGGAAGCACGTTGGTCGACCCGTCGGACAGCCGGACCCCGGTCCCGGCAGCGGAGACCTGCATGACGTGCCGGGCGAAGTCGCACGCGCCGTGCGCCAGGTGTTGCTGCGCCGCGGACAACCCGCAGCCCGCCGTGTAGTCATAGGTCCCGAAGTGCAGACCCGTCACCCGGCCCCGTCCCGCGGCGATGAACCGCGGGATCGCGAGCCGGCCCTCGCCGTCCACAACGGACTGCGTGGTCTCGACCTGGATCTCGAACCTCAGGTCCCCGCCGAAGAGGTCGAGCACGTCGGCGAACACCTCGACCTGGTCGGCGGAGGTCACCTTCGGGAAGGTGATCACGAAACCCGGCGGGACCTCCTCCAGTGCTGTCAGGAAGATGTCGAGGGTGCGCAGGCCGCGTTCGCGCGACGCCGAGGTGTCGAACGACTTGATCCGCAGCCCGAACGACGGCGGCGCGGTCTCGTTCTCCAGCCAGCGGGACACGATGTTCGCGGTGCTCTCGGCGTCCATGTCCTCGACGTCGTCCTCGGGCGCGCCGTAGCCGTCCTCGAAGTCGATCCTGAGGTCTTCGACCGGTTCCCGGCTCAGCTTCGCGCGGACCCGGTCGAGCACGCCGTCGGGCAGGTCCGGCAGGAGGTCCTCGTCGATGGACTCCAGCGCCTCGCGGCCCCAGTCGTCGATCGTGGACCCGATGATGCGCCCGGCGGGCACGTAGCACGTGTGCACGGGCTGGCGGCCCACCGGCACCTTGCGTTCCACAGTGGACAGCCGCGCCGTGACCCGCGCGACGTCGTCGGGCGACAGCGATGTCCGGTACATCAGATGCGCTCGTAGGCGGGCAGTGTCAGGAAGTCCACGAAGTCTTCCGACAGCGCGACCTGCTCGAACAGCTCCGCGGCCGCCGCGACGTGCGGTCCGTCGAGCCCGTCCTTCGTCCTCGCGAGCACTTCCCTGACCACGTCCGCGGTGACCCGGGTGCCGTCGTCGAGCACGACCTCGTTGTTGACCCACTGCCAGATCTGGCTGCGGCTGATCTCCGCGGTGGCCGCGTCCTCCATCAGGTTGTGGATGGCCGCCGCACCGTTGCCGCCGAGCCACGACGCGATGTACCGCACGCCGACGTCGACCGCGCTCTCCAGCCCGGCCCGCGTGGCCCCGCCACCGGCCGACTTGAAGTCCAGCAGCTGCTCGGCCGTGACGCTGACCTCGGGCCGCTGCTTGTCGATCTGGTTGGGCTTGTCGCCGAGCACGCCGTCGAAGATCTCGCGGCAGATCGGCACCAGGTCCGGGTGCGCCACCCACGACCCGTCGAACCCGTCCGTCGCCTCGCGCGTCTTGTCCTCGCGCACCTTGCGCAGCGCGTTCTCCGTGACCTCCGGATCGCGCCTGTTCGGGATGAACGCGGCCATGCCGCCCATGGCGAACGCCCCGCGCTTGTGGCAGGTCTTCACCAGGAGCTCCGTGTACGCACGCATGAACGGCGCCGTCATCGTGACGCTGTTGCGGTCCGGCAGCACGTAGTCCGCACCCGCGTCCCGGAAGTACTTGATGACGCTGAACAGGTAGTCCCACCGTCCGGCGTTGAGCCCCGATGCGTGGCCACGCAGCTCGTAGAGGATTTCTTCCATCTCGAACGCGGCGGGAATCGTCTCGATCAGCACCGTCGCCCGGATCGTGCCGTGCGGGACGCCCTTGAGCTTCTGCGCGGTGGTGAAGACGTCGTTCCACAGCCGCGCTTCGAGGTGCGACTCCATCTTGGGCAGGTAGTAGTACGGCTTGCCCAGCTCCGCGTTGTGGAAGAAGTGCAGCCCGAAGTCGACCAGCGCACCGACCGCGTTCTTGCCGCCGAACTGCAGGTTGCGCTCGTCCAGGTGCCACCCGCGCGGCCGCACGACGATCGTCGGGTACGGCCCGCCCTTGAGCTTGTACTCCTTGCCCTCCGGCGAGGTGTGCTCGATGGTCTCGCGCGCCGCCTCGTACAGGTTCACCTGCCCCTGCACCACGTTGTCCCAGTGCGGCGTGTTCGCGTCCTCCAGGTCGGCGAGCCACACCTTGGCCCCGGAGTTGAGCGCGTTGATCGTCATCTTGCGCTCGGTGGGCCCGGTGATCTCCACCCGCCGATCCCGCAGCGCCTCCGGCGCGGCCGCCACCTGCCACTCCCCGTCGCGGACCTCCTGGGTCTCCGGGAGGAACCCGAGAGCCCGACGCTCCTTGCGTCGCGCCAGCAGCTCGTCCCGGCGCGCGGCGTGCGCCTCGTGCAGCTTCGCCACGAACTCAAGAGCCTCTTCGGTGAGGACCTGCACCTGGATCCACCTCTCTCGGGTTTTGCTGTGTGGACTATAGTTTCTGCATTGCGGAACGGCAACGAGAGGAGCCGCACGTGTCCACAGGTGGCGTGCAGTCCCTGCAACGTGCCTTCGACCTGCTGGAACACCTGGCCGACGCAGGCGGCGAGGCCTCGCTCTCCGAGCTGGCCGTCTCCTCCGGCCTGCCGCTCCCCACGATCCACCGCCTCATCCGCACCCTCGTCACGCTCGGCTACGTCCGCCAGAACAGCAACCGCCGCTACACCCTCGGCTCGCGCCTGATCCGCCTCGGCGAGACCGCCTCCCGCCAGTACGGCACCTGGGCCCGGCCGTTCCTCTCGGCCTTGGTTGACTCGGTGGAGGAGACGGCAAACCTGGCCGTCCTGGACGGCGACGAGGTCGTCTACGTGGCGCAGGTGCCCTCGAAGCACTCGATGCGCATGTTCACCGAGGTGGGCCGCCGCCTGCTGCCCCACGGCACCGGCGTGGGCAAGGCGATGCTCTCCCAACTGCCGCGCGACGACGTGCGCGCGCTGCTGGACCGCACCGGCCTGCCCGCGTACACGCCGAACACGATCACGGACCCGGTCGAGCTGCTGGACTCGCTCGACGAGATCGCCGCGCGGGGGTTCGCGCTGGACGAGTCGGAGCAGGAGCTCGGGGTGCGCTGCATCGCGGTGCCGGTGATCGGCGGCCCGACGCTGGCCGCGGTGTCGGTGTCGGGCCCGGAGGGTCGCCTGACGAAGGACGCGGTGACGCGGATCCTGCCGGAGGTGCTGGCGGTGGCGAAGAAGCTGGCGGACCAGACCGCCACCGCCTGAACGGCGTTACCCGAGCAGCGCGTCCACGAACGCGCCGGGCTCGAACGGCGCCAGGTGGTCGGCTCCTTCGCCGAGGCCGACGAGCTTCACCGGCACTCCGAGCTCCCGCTGCACCTGGAACACGATTCCGCCCTTGGCGGTCCCGTCGAGCTTCGTCAGCACGATCCCGGTGATGTCCACCTGCTCGGCGAACACCCGCGCCTGCGTCAACCCGTTCTGCCCGGTCGTCGCGTCCAGCACCAGCAGGACCTCGTCCACCACGGCCTGCTTCTCCACGACGCGCTTGACCTTGCCGAGCTCGTCCATCAGGCCCTTCTTGGTGTGCAACCGGCCCGCGGTGTCGATCAGCACGGTCGACACCCCGGTGTCCACGCCCCGCTTCACGGCCTCGAACGCCACCGAGGCCGGGTCGCCGCCCTCGGGCCCGCGCACGGTCTCCGCACCGACGCGCTTGCCCCACGTCTCCAGCTGGTCAGCAGCCGCAGCACGGAACGTGTCCGCAGCCCCGAGAAGCACCGTGCGCCCGTCTGCGACCAACACCCGTGCGAGCTTGCCCGTAGTAGTGGTCTTGCCGACGCCGTTGACGCCCACGACGAGCAGCACGGCGGGCTTGCCGGCGTGCGGCAGCGCCTTCAACGAGCGGTCCATCGACGGGTTCAGGGCCGACACGAGCACCGAGCGCAGCAGAGCGCGCGCCTCGGCCTCGGTGCGCACGCCGGAAGACACGATCTTCGCGCGGAGCGTGTCGACGATCTCCGACGTGGTGGCGGCGCCCAGGTCCGCGATCAGCAGCGTGTCCTCGACGTCCTGCCAGGAGTCCTCGTCCAGGTCACCGGCGCCCAGGAGCCCGAGCAGCGAGGAACCGAAGCCGCTGCGGGACTTGGCGAGCTTGCCGCGCAGGCGTTCCAGGCGCCCGGCGGTCGGCTCGATCTCCTCGATCTCGGAGGCCTCCTCGGGGAGGTCGACCTCGACGAAACCGCGCTTGACCGAGTCGCGCGGCACGGAGGCGTCGTCGCCGACACCGGGCTGGCCGTCGACCTCGGTGCGGTCGGCGACCGGGTGCTCGACCGGCGCGACGACCTCGGCAGCGGACGCCTCGGGCTCGGCCACCACGGGCTCGGCAGGCTTGGGCTGGGCAGGCTCGGGCTGGGCAGGCTCGGCTGGGCAGGCCTGGGCGCAGGCCGCGCGACCACCTCGGCCTCCGCGTGCGCGACGGCCTCCGCCTCGGAGGCGTCGGGTGCGGCCGGCGCGAGCGAGATGCCGGACGAGGCATGGTAGCCGGCCGGACGCGGCGTCTCCTCCTTCTGGGTCAGGCTGATGCGACGGCGACGCGTCAGCACCACGCCGGTCACCAGCGCGGCGATCAGCACGACCGCGACGACGATGAGGATCAGGATGAGGGAAGACGTCACGGGAGCATCGTTTCACAGGGGTCCATGTGACCTGTCAACGAGATAGTGCTCAATTAGGCGAAGATTTCACCGGAGGTCTTGCGCCCGATCGCGGTGTGGAATAGACCACACGTCGTGAGGGTGATCGGACTGATTTCCGGCACGTCGATGGACGGCATCGACGTGGCCGTCGCCGACCTGTCGATCAGCGGTGACGTCGTCGAGCTCGTGCCGGTGCAGCACGCCGAGCACCCGTTCCCGAAGGATCTGCTGGAGAAACCGCGGGACCTCGCTGAAGTGTGCGCCTTCGACACGTCGCTGGGGCAGGCTTTCGGCGAAGTCGCCGCCGGATACCTGCCGGCGGACCTGATCTGCTCGCTCGGCCAGACCGTCCACCACGAGGTGCAGGACGGCGACTGCCTGGGCACGCTGCAGCTCGGGCAGCCCGCGTGGATCGCGGAACGGACCGGCGTGCCCGTGATCGCCGACCTGCGCGCCCGCGACGTGGCCGCCGGTGGGCACGGGGCACCGCTGGCGAGCACGCTGGACGCGTTGTGGCTGGCCGGGATGGACTGCACGCCCGCGGTCGCGCTCAACATCGGCGGCATCGCGAACATCACCGTCGTGCGGCGGGGTGCCGCGCCGATCGCCTACGACACCGGCCCCGGCAACGCGCTCATGGACGCCGTCATGGAGGTCATCTCCGCCGGGCAGCGCCGCCAGGACACCAACGGCGAGTTCGCGAGCCGCGGCACCGTTCGCGACGACGTCCTCAAGAAGCTGCTGCGCGACCCGTACTACGCCAAGCCGTGGCCGAAGTCGACGGGCAAGGAGCACTTCAACGCCGAGTACCTGCAGGGGTTCCCGACCGTGCCGGCCGAGGACATGCTGCGCACCCTGGCCGAGCTGACCGCGCGCACGATCGCGGACGCCTGCCGGGCGCACGACGCCGGCGTGGTGGTCGCGTCCGGCGGCGGGATGCGCAACCCGGTGCTCGTGGAAGCGCTCACCCAGGCCCTCGACCCGATCCCGTTGCGGATCAGCGACGGACTGGGCCTGCCGCGCGACGGCAAGGAGGCCTACCTCGCCGCGCTGCTCGGGTTCCTGACGTGGCACGGGGTTGCGGGCAACACGCCGTCCGCGACCGGTGCCTCCGGACCGCGGTTGCTCGGCAGCATCACCCCCGGCAGCGGGCCGCTCAGGATGCCCGAACCGCACCGCACCGCCGTGACCAAGCTGAAGGTGGGGGAACCGAAGTGCGCGGACTAGACCTGGCGATCATCGCCCTGTTCCTCGTCGGCATGCCGTTGCTCGGAATATGGATCGGCGGCAGGCAGAAGTCGGCCACCGACTACTTCGTGAGCGAGAAGCGCATCTCGTGGTGGGTGGTGTGCCTGTCCGTGGTGTCGGCGGAGACGTCGACGCTCACGGTGCTGAGCGTGCCCGTCATCGCGTACATGGCCACGCCCGCGCAAGGCGGCATGACGTACCTGACGCTCGCGCTCGGGTACATCGTCGGGCGCATCATCGTGTCGTTCGTGCTCTTGCCGCGGTACGTGAAGGGCGACCTCGTCACGGCGTACGCGTACTTGGGCCAGCGGTACGGCAACGGCATGCGTGCCACCGCGTCGGTCACGTTCCTGTTCACCCGCCTGCTCGCGGACGGCATCCGGCTCTTCGCCACGGCCATCCCGATCAAGATCGTGCTCGCGCAGTACGGCATCACCGCGTCGTACTGGGTGATCGTGCTGACGCTGGGCATCGCGATGGTGTTCTACAGCTTCTTCGGCGGCGTGCGCGCGGTCGTGTGGGTCGACGCGATCCAGATGCTCTGGTACGTCCTGGGCGGCCTCGTGGTGATCTGGGTGCTGGCGGGCAAGCTGCCGGACGGCTGGTTCGGCAAGGCAGCCGACGCCAACAAGTTCCAGCTCTTCGACTTCGCCTCCTCACCGCTGACGGGCGCGTACCCGTTCATCGCGGCGTTCTTCGGCGGCGCGCTGCTGTCGATGGCCTCGCACGGCGCGGACCAGCTGATCGTGCAACGGCTCATGGCCACCAGGGACGTCAAGGCCGCGCAGAAGGCGTTGATCGCGTCCGGCTTCGTGGTGTTCCTGCAGTTCGCGTTCTTCCTGTTCATCGGCGTGATGATGTGGGCGTTCTACAACGGCGTCGACCCGGTGAAGGACCTGGGGCTCAACAACAAGGACGAGCTCTTCGCCCACTTCATCGTCTCCATGCCGAGCGGCCTGTCCGGCTTCGTGATCGCCGGCATCCTCGCCGCCGCGCTCTCGTCGTCGCTGGGCGCCTTGGCCTCCAGCACGGTGACCGACGTCTACGAACGCGTCCGCAAGACGCCCATGACCGACGAGGAACGCCTGCGCCACGGCCGGATCTGGACCCTGGTGTGGGCGGGCCTGCTGGTCGTCTGCGCGGGCCTGTTCGCCTCCTCGAACAAGACCACGGCCGACCCGATCGTGGTGCAGGCGCTCGGCATCGCCGGCTACACCTACGGCGCGCTGCTCGGGGCCTTCCTCCTCGGCCTGGTCTTCAAGCGCGCCGTGCAGGTGGACGCGATCATCGCGTTCGTGACGACGGTCGTCGTGGTGGGCTTCGTGATCCTGGGTGTGAAGTTCGTCGGGTCGACCCCGACGATCGACTTCGCGAAGGCGGACGCGACGCGCAAGTCGTTGACCGGCTGGTGGAACACGCCCCTGGGGGTGGCGGTCACCCTGCTGGTCGGAGGGTTGTTGTCGCTCCGGCACTCACGCCGTGTGCCGGTACGCGACGAGCTCGACGTGGAGTCGAAAGCCTAGGCGGTCGAACATCCGCTGCGAGCTCTCGTTGCCGGAGTGGATGGAGGCGGCGGCCTGCGGTCGTGCACCGTGGTCCGCCGCGAGCTTCCACAGCAGTTCGGTGACGAGCGCGGCACCCACGCCTTGGCCGCGAACATCGGGTTCGACGGCCACGAAGTCGACGTAGTACTCCTCGGGCTGGGCTTTGCCGGCCGCGTACCCGAGCACGCGGTGACCGTCCATGGCGACGACGACGGTGCGGTTCTCGGGTTTGGACTCGACGAGCTGCTTGCCGGACAGGTAGGTCCGCGGAAAACATCGCTCGTGCAGCACGGCAACGGCCTCGTGCACGTGCTTGTCGGTGGGCAGGACGCGCATCTCGCGTTCGCTGGGGCACTTCGCGTCCCTCAGCAACAACGTGCGCAGGTCCCCGTTGTCGAGCACGTGGATGGCGCTCGCCTTGCCGGCACTGAAGTGGTGCCGCTCCGCGAACGCCGCGAGTCGTCGGTGGGCGGTGTGCCCGTAGAGCTCCAGGTCGGTGATGCCGGTGAGCATCTCGGCGGCGCGCCGGAACATCGCGTCCGCGGTCTGGTCCCAGATCCGGCTGCCCGCCGGGTGGTTGACCGGAACGTCGACGAACGGCCCGTGCAGCCAAGCACGCCCGAGCTCCGCGTCGACCTCGACGCTGAGCATGCCGGTGATGTTGTCATCGGCGTCGGTCGCCACCACCGTGCAGTCGGCCCAGCTCGGCTCGAACTCGCCGAGCTCCGCGCGGAGCTCGTCGACTGTCTCACCGAGGTAGCCGATGTGGTGCGCGTTGTCGGCCTGGAGCCGGACCAGCAGCGCCATCGTGGCGCCGAGGTCGCCAGGTTCGGCGAAACGGATGTCGTACATGCCAAGAATGGTTGCTCGCACGGCCGTTCGAAGCGAGGGAGTTTTCCCGGCCACGTCAACGGGCGGGACGACACCTGCCCGGACCAGCGCAAACACCCTTCACACCGTCGTGACCGGTACAATCGCGCGGTGCCCCCTGAGGACCGCCCCACCAACTCGGTGAGCGGCACGGTCCACGTCCCGGTCGTCCAGGTCGGCGGCGACGTGCACGGCGGGATCCACTTCCACGCCGCGCCCGAGATCTCCTGGCCGGTGCGGGTGGGCGTGGTCCCGCGAGAGGCCGACTGCTACCAGAGCCGCCCCGCGGACGCCGCGCTGTCCTGCGGCCTGACCGTGCTGGTCGGCACAGGCGGTGTCGGCAAGACCCAGACCGCCGCCCGGCACGCCCGCGGTGCCGGCCACGACGTGGTCGTCTGGGTCACCGCCACGACCACCCAGACCGTCCTCGCGGGCTACGCCGAGGCGGCTGCCCGGCTCCTGCTCGCCGAACCGGGCACGGGTGTCACGACGGCCGCCACGCGGTTCCTGTCGTGGCTGCAGACCGCGGAGCGCACCTGGTTGATCGTCCTCGACGACGTCGTCGACCCGGCGGCCATGAGGGGTCTCTGGCCGTCCGGTTCCGGTCAGACGCTGGTGACCACCCGGCGCCGCGACTCCTCGATCCTGCGCGCCGACGCGAACGTCGTCGACGTCACGATCTTCAGCGCCGAGCAGTCGGAGTCCTACCTCGCGGCCAAGCTGGCCGCACATCCCCGGCTCCACGCCGGGGCGGCGACACTGGCCGCCGCCGTCCACCACCTGCCGCTCGCACTGGCCCAGGCCGTCGCCTACCTGGTGGACCGCGGCCTCACGTGCCACCAGTACGTGGACAGGTTCCAGCACCAGAGGCTCACCGCGCTGGCGCCGGAGCCGTCCGGACTGCCCGACGACCACCGCGCCACCGTCGCCGTCACCTGGTCGCTGTCGATCGGACTCGCCACCTCCTTGGCGCCGCTGGCGAAACCGATGCTGCAACTGGCGTCGTTGCTCGACCCGCACGGCGTCCCCACCGCCGTGCTGACGAACGAGACGATTCTCCGCGGCGCCGACGGCGACGACGCCGCCGACACGGTGCGCTGCCTGCACCGGCTGGGCCTGGTGGAGCTGAGCACCGACGGCCGCATGGTCACCATGCACCCGTTGGTGCAACGCGTGACCCGGGAGGACATGACCGCGGCGGAACTGGCGGGACTTGCCCACCCGGCCGCTTTCGCGCTCGCCGCCTTGTGGGAAACCGACCCGCTCGACCCGGCTCTGGTGCCCTCGTTGCGCGCCAACACCTCCGCGCTCATGGCCGCCGCGCTCCACCACCTGGTCGGACCCGGCTGCCACGCCGTCCTGTTCGCCTGCGGGGAGAACCTCAGGCGTGCGGGCCTGCTCGCCGACGCACGTCAGCACTACGAACAGGTGCTCCGGCTGGCTCACCCGCTGCTGGGCGGCGAACACGAAGAAGTCCTGTTCATCCGCATCAGCCTGGCGAACATCAGAGGTGACCTCGGCGACATCGGTGGTGCCGTCGAGGAGTTCTCCCGGCTGCGGGACGACTGCCACCGCGCCCTGGGCGCCGACCACCACCTGTCACTCGGCGCACGGGGGAATCTCGCCAACCGGCAGTTGGAAGCCGGCGACGTCAGCGGGGCCTTGGCGGCCTTCGCCGAGCTGCTCGCCGACCAGACGCGGTTGCTGGGCCCGTACGCGGAGCAGACGTTGACCGTCCGCAACAACCTCGCGCACGCGAGAAGCGCGGCCGGCGACACCACGGGTGCCATCGTGGAGTTGGAACGGTTGCTCGACGACCTGCGCCGCGTCTACGGCCCGTTCCACCCGACAACGCTGTTGTCCCGGGCGAACCTCGCGTCGAACCGGGCGGATGCCGGTGACGTCGCCGGAGCGGTCGTCGAGTTCGAAGGACTCGCTCAGGAGTACGAACGGTTGTTGGGCACGGACCACAAAGACACGCTCACGGCTCGTATCAACCTGGCAGCGCATCGCGCCAAATCGGGGGAATTCCACCGCGCGATCACCGAACTCGAACAGCTCGTCCACGACTGCACGAACGCACTCGGCGCCGGACACCCGCGAACCGTGCTCGCCTGGGGACTCCTCGAGGAAGGCAGGCAGGCGGTCCGCCACCTCTCCGACACGGACCACGGGCAGACGTGACGCACGTCTCAGTGAGTCGACAAATCGACAGGTGATGCGAGGCGCAACCACCAGATTCGGGCTTGCAGGCCAGGTGAGGGTGGGGGACTCTTCTACGGTGAGTGAGGAAACGATCCAACTCGATCTCAACGAATCCGGGGTGGCCGTCGACCTGCCGCTGCCGACGAACAACCGGGACCAGGTCCAGGGTGTTCCGTACCGGCCGGTCGAATTCCGTGACGATGATCTGCCCACCGCCCTCGAACGTGCCGCCGCGTGGCTGCGGCAGACGCAGGAGTGGCTGGGCGAACCCGTGGACGTCATCGCGGTCCACCTGGACTACGACGACACCAAGGGCAACCCGTACTACGACCTCAAGCTGCTCTGCAACGACGAGGACCTGGCGGGTGTGCCGAGGGTCATCCGAGACAAGGAAGGCGCCGGTACCGGTCAGTAGCTTTTCCGGCTACTTTCGAGGTATGTCGGATCTCGTGTACCCCCCGGTGATCGCCGCGGCCAAGCTCATGTTCCGCGTGCTCGACCTGCGGATCACCGTTCAAGGGGCGCACCACGTGCCGCGTGAGGGCGGGGCGGTGCTGGCGTCGAACCACGTCAGCTACCTCGACTTCATCTTCGCGGGTTACGGGGCGCGTCCGTCGGGGCGGCTCACGCGGTTCATGGCGAAGCACGAGATCTTCGCCAACAAGGTCGCAGGCCCGCTCATGCGCGGCATGCACCACATCCCCGTCGACCGGAGCGCGGGTCAGGCCTCCTACCAGCAGGCGCTGTCCGCGCTCCGCGACGGCGAGGTCGTCGGGATCTTCCCCGAGGCCACGATCAGCCGGTCGTTCACCGTCAAGGAGATCAAGTCCGGGGCGAACCGGCTGGCGCACGAGGCCGGTGTGCCTCTCGTGCCCGTCGCCCTGTGGGGGACGCAGCGGCTGTGGACCAAGGGGCGCAAGAAGGACCTCACCCAGCGGCACGTGCCCGTCACGATCCTCATCGGCGAGCCGTTCGAGGCCTCGCCCGGTGACTCCGGGGACGCGTTGCTGCGCGAGCGGTTGCAGGAGCTGCTCGACACCGCGCAGCGCGACTACCCCACCGAGCCGGGTGCCTGGTGGGCGCCGCGGCACCTCGGGGGCACCGCGCCGACGCCGGAGGAGGCCGCGCGGCTCGACGCGCGCAGGCCTGGGTGACACCGGCTGAATGGCCGCTGACCTGCGGATGCAAGGTTTCTACAAGCTCGGTGCGGCAGAGTTCTCCCTGCGCACCGGGTAGCGGTGAGGTGGACACCGGGGGACCTCACACCGGCCGGCGCGCGGACTGCGCCAGCGCGGTGATCGGGGGACCTCCTTCGGAGGAGGGTCACCGCGCCGGCGCAGTCACACGAAGGCCGCGGCCGGAGCTGGTCTTGCCCCCCAGGCACCGCTCCGGTCGCCCTTCTAGGCCTCGTCCGCAGCGGCAGCAGGCGCCTCGGCAGCGGTCGCCGCGGCAGCGGGCGCGGCAGCCACCGGCTCGTCGCCCTTCGTGCGCAGCCGCTGCGAGATCACCTGCGAGATGCCGTCACCGCGCATCGAGACGCCGTACAGCGCGTCCGCGATCTCCATGGTCGGCTTCTGGTGCGTGATGATCAGCAGCTGCGACCGGTCGCGCAGCTGCTGGAACAGGCCGATCAGGCGGTGCAGGTTCGTGTCGTCCAGCGCCGCCTCGACCTCGTCCATGACGTAGAACGGTGAGGGGCGGGCGCGGAAGATCGCGACCAGCATCGCCACGGCCGCGAGCGACTTCTCGCCACCGGAGAGCAGCGACAGGCGCTTGACCTTCTTGCCGGGCGGGCGGGCCTCCAGCTCGATGCCGGTGGTCAGCATGTCGCCGGGCTCGGTCAGCACCAGCCGGCCCTCGCCGCCGGGGAAGAGCACCTTGAAGACGACCTCGAACTCGCGCGCCACGTCCTCGTAGGCCAGCGTGAAGACCTCGAGGATCTTGTCGTCGACCTCCTTCACGACCGTGAGCAGGTCGCGGCGGGTGTCCTTGATGTCCTCCAGCTGGGTGGAGAGGAACTTGTAGCGCTCCTCCAGCGCGGCGAACTCCTCCAGCGCCAGCGGGTTGACCTTGCCCAGCAACGACAGGTCACGCTCGGCCCGCTTGGCGCGCCGGGCCTGGGTGTCGCGGTCGTAGGGCGAGGGCTGCGGCTCGGAGACCTGCTCACCGCGTTCCTTCGCGGCCTCGTACTCGGCGAGCTCCGCGGCGGTCGCGGGCACCATCACGTCGGGGCCGTACTCGGTGACGAGGTCGTCGAGACCGATGCCGAAGTCCTCGGCGATCTTGGTCTCCAGCTGCTCGATGCGCATGCGCTGCTCGGCGCGCAGCACCTCGTCGCGGTGCACGGCGTCGACGAGCTTCTCCAGCTCGCCGGACATCTCGCGCACCAGGTTGCGCACCTGGGTCAGCAGCAGCTCGTGCTGGGCACGGCGTTCCTGGGCCTGGTCGCGTTCACGGGCGGCGCGCGCGAGCGAGACCTCGATGCGTTCCAGCGCCTGCTCACCGCCGCGCACGACGGCCTTGGCGACCACGGCGCCACGGGCGCGGTGGCGGTGGCGGGCGTGGCGTTCGCGGGCCTCGCGCTCGGCACGGCGGCGGCGCAGGCTGTCCGCCTTGCCCTGCAACGCACGCGCGCGCTCCTCCGCGGTGCGCTGCACGAGCCGGGCGTCCATCTCGGCCTGACGCGCGGAGGCGAGCTCGGCGGCCAGCGCGTCGCGCTGGTCGGTGTCCGGCTCGTCGTCCATGGTCTGCTCTTCTTCGGCCATCAGCAGCCGCTCTTCGAGCTCGCCCAGCTTCAGCAGGGCTTCCTCGCGTGAGCGTTCGACCTTCGCGCGCTGCTCGGTGATCCGGTCGACCTCGGCCTGCGCGGACCGCACGGCCGTGGCCATCCGGCTCAGCCGCTCGCCGGAGCGGGCCTGGCGGACCTTGGCCTCCTGCACGGCCTCCTTGACCGCGTCGAGCACCTTGCGGCGGGCCTGCTGCTCGGCACGGGCGCCCTCCAGCGCCGCGGAGGCGTGCTCCAGCGCGCGTTCCGCGGTGGCGAGCTGCTCCTGGGCCTCGTCGACGGCGGCCTGCACCTCGATCACGCTCTGGCCCTGCCCGCCGGAACCACCGACGGCCCAGTCCGTGCCGAAGAGGTCGCCGTCGCGGGTCACCGCGCGCACGTCCAGGCGAGCAGCGGTGTCCAGGTCGTCGACCACGGCGAGGCGGTCCAGGGCGCGAGCCAGCGCGGGACGCAACGCCTCGGGCGCGTGCACCACGTCGACCGCCCACCGCGCGCCGTGCGGCAGCTGCCCCCACTGCGAGGTGTCCACAGCGGAGCCGTGGGAGCCGATCAGCACACCGGCGCGGCCGGCGTCCTTCTCCTTCAACAACTTCAACGCGGCCAGCGCGCCGTCACCGGACGACACCGCGACGGCGTCGGCGATCGGGCCCAGCGCGGCTGCCAGCGCCACCTCGTAGCCGGTGTCGACGGTCAGCAACGCGGCCACCGACCCCAGCAGCCCCGGCACGTCCGACGCGAGCAACGCGCCGGCGCCGTCCTTCCGGGTCAGGCCGAGGGAAAGAGCGTCGACGCGGGCCCGCCACGACGCGATGTCGCGCTCGGCGGTGCGTTCGGCCTTGACCAGCTCCTCGACGCGCTGCCGCCCGGCGTCGTTGGCCAGCACCGCCTGGCGGAGGCGTTCGTCCAGGTCGTTGTCGCCCTCGTCCTCGAAGCCGGTGACCGCCTGTGCCTCGGCCAGTTCGACGGACGCGAACTCGGCGCGTTCGGCGGCCTCCGCGATCGTGCCGGACAGGCGCTCGATCTCCTCGGCGGTCGCGTTCGTCTTGCTGCGCAACGCCTCCACCTGACCGGACAGGCGCGCGAGGCCCTCCCGGCGGTCGGCGATCGCGCGCACGGCGGCGATGTGCGCCTTCTCCGCCTGCGAGACCATGCGCTCCAGCTCGGACCGCGTCTCGACGGCCTCGGCGAGCGCGATGCGGGCCTCGGTCACGCCCTCCTGGAGCTCCAGCTCCATCTCGGCGGTCTCCTCGGCCTCGCGGTCGAGGTCGTCGGGGTCACGGCCGCGCGACGGGGCGTCCACGTCCGCGGACAGGTGCCGCGCGCGTTCGGCGGCCAGGCGCACGGTGCCGCGCAGGCGTTCCTCCAAAGCGGACAGCCGGTACCAGGTGTCCTGGGCCGCCTGCAGCTTCGGGGTGTCGGCCGCGACCCGCTCCTCCAGCTCGTTCTGCTGGTACTGCGCGGCCTGCAACGACTTCTCGACCTCGGCGCGGCGTTCCCGGGCCTTCGCCTCGTCGTGCTCCTCCTGGGCGATGGCCTCGCGCTGGGTCACCAGGTCGTCGGCGAGCAGGCGGAGCTTCGAGTCCCGCAGCTCGGACTGCACGACCTGGGCGCGGCGGGCGATCTCGGCCTGCTTGCCCAGCGGCTTGAGCTGGCGGCGCAGCTCGGTGGTGAGGTCGGTGAGGCGCGTCAGGTTGGCCTGCATCGCCTCCAGCTTGCGCAGCGCCTTTTCCTTGCGCTTGCGGTGCTTGAGGACGCCGGCGGCCTCCTCGATGAAGGCGCGGCGTTCCTCCGGTTTGGACTCGAGGATCGCGGCGAGCTGACCCTGACCGACGATCACGTGCATCTCGCGGCCGATGCCGGAGTCCGACAGCAGCTCCTGGATGTCCATGAGCCGGCAGGAGCTGCCGTTGATCTCGTACTCGGTGGCGCCCTCGCGGAACATCCGGCGGGTGATCGACACCTCGGTGTACTCGATCGGCAGCACGCCGTCGGAGTTGTCGATCGTCAGCGTCACCTCGGCGCGGCCCAGCGGCGCGCGGCCGGAGGTGCCCGCGAAGATGACGTCCTCCATCTTGCCGCCGCGCAGGTCCTTGGCACCCTGCGTGCCCATCACCCAGCGCAGCGCGTCGAGCACGTTGGACTTGCCGGACCCGTTGGGGCCGACCACACAGGTGATGCCGGGCTCGAAGCGCAGCGTGGTAGCCGAGGCGAAGGACTTGAAGCCCTTCAGCGTCAGGCTCTTGAGATGCACGCCGCGCAGAGTACCCAAACGCTTGCGGCGGTTGCGGGAGGCGGGGGTTGACCAGCGATTCCCAGTGCTGTGGCCGTCTGAGCGCCGAAAATGCGGCGATGGTCGGCGGTCACCGCACTAGGGGCGCAGAGTGACCAGCAACCCGCTTTCGTCGGAGACCTCCAGCCGGTCGATCTGGTCGACGCTGAACGACGTCGAACCCGGAATGCGCTCGTCAGCGGTGTGGTCGGAGCCCCACCAGCCGCCGACCTCGCGCTGGCCCCGCCGGTCGAACACGATGACCTTGCAGCGCGCGCCCGGTTTCACGTTGCCGAGCTTGAACCGCATCTCGGTGCCCCAGGTCTTCTGGATCATCGCGACCTCGGCGTTCACGCCGGTGCCGGTGTCGTTCGCCGCCCACGTCGGGGCCGGCGGGGGCCGCAGGAACAGGACCCCGCCGGCGAGCGCGAGCGCCACCAGGACGGCCGCGCACACCAGCACCACGCGGCGGTGGCCGCGGACCGGTTTCGGCGGCTGCGCCGGCATGTCGTCGAGGCGCTCGACGTCGTCCAGGGTCAACCGGCCGAGCAGGCCCGGCAGCGGGGCGAACCGGAGCACCTCGGCCCGGCAGGCCTCGCAGCCGGGCAGGTGCCGTTCGAACGCGGACCGCTCCTCCAGGTCGAGCGATCCGAAGAGGTAGGCGCCGACGTCGACGGTGTGCGTGCAGCTCATGCCTCGGTCACCCCTCTCTCCTCCAGCGCGTCGCGCAGCGCCCGCAGCGCGTAGAAGCAGCGCGACTTGACCGTGCCCGGCGGGACGCCGAGCGTCTTGGCGGCTTCGGCGACCGTGCGGCGCCGGTAGTACAGCTCGACGACGACCGCGCGGTGCTCCGGTGTGAGGGCCCGCAGCGCCGAGGCGATCTGCCACGTCTGCAGCACGTGCTCGACCTGGTCGCTGACCGGTGGCAGGTCCACCGGTTCGAGCGGCACCTCGGTCGCGCGTGCCCCGCGGCGCCGGTATCCGGAGATCACCAGGTTCTTCGCGACCGTGTAGAGCCACGGCGCCGCGTCGTCGGGGTTCAGCTCGTCGTGGTGCCGCCACGCGCGCAGCAGCGTCTCCTGCACAACGTCCTCTGCCTGTTGGTAGTCGCCGTCGACCAGCCGCAGCACGTAGTGCAGCAACGGGCCTCGCCAGCGCTCGTACAGCTGGATGAGGACGTCTTCGCCGGAGTCCACGCTCTCCTCTACGCCAGTCGTTGCCAGAAAGTTCAGCGCTCGACGAACCCGGTCAGCCCACCACGCGCTGTCGACCACTGCTCACCCACAGACTCCACGTGTCCGGGAGTTTCACCCGAACGGAGAGCTTTCAGCAGTTGTTCACACTTCTCGCGCGGCCCCTCCGCGACCACCTCGACCCGCCCGTCCTCGCGGTTCGAAGCACTCCCGACCAGGCCTAGTTCCAGTGCACGGGCCCGTGTCCACCAGCGGAAACCCACGCCTTGCACCCGTCCTCGCACCCACGCGTTCAGTCGTACGTCCACGTCCGAATGGTCCCCTAGTGACATAAGGTGACCGAAGACGCACTCGGGGCTTATCACCCATTAGTGGTACGGTCCCGAGCCGTGAGTGCCCGCAGCCTCTTACTCGGCCTGCTGATCGGTGCAACCGGCGTCGGCGGCCTCGCCGTCAGCGGTACCTCCCCTCTCGGCATCAGCTTCAACACCGCCGCGCAGCAGGAGAACACCGACGCCGCGACCCAGTTCGGGTCGGGCAGCGTCGCCGCACCCGGCAGACAGACGCTCGACGGCACCCCCGTGCCGGGCACCGCCACCCCGCCGTCGTCCTCCTCCGCTCCCACCACGTCCTCGACGACGGCGACCCCCTCCTCCACCTCCTCCTCGTCGGCGGCTCCCACCACCACGACCACGACGCCGCCCGAGGCACCGAAGCCGCCGGACCCGCCGAAGCCGCCCACGGGTGACAAGACCCCGGAGCAGGCCGTGCTCGCCCTCGTGAACGACGCCCGCGCCGCCAAGGGCTGCAAGGCGCTCGTGATCGACGACCGCGTCACCACCGCGGCCCAGGCGCACAGCACCGACATGGCGAGCCGCAAGTACTTCAGCCACGACACCCCCGAGGGCGTCGACTTCGCCGAGCGCATGAAGGCGGCCGGGTACCCGAAGCCCGGCGGCGAGAACATCGCGCAGGGCTACCGCACGCCCGAGCAGGTCATGCAGGGGTGGATGAACTCGTCCGGCCACCGGGCGAACATCGAGAACTGCAAGTTCACGACCATGGGCGTCGGTCTCGACACCCGCGGTTTCTACTGGACGCAGAACTTCGGCTTCTGACGGCGACACAAGCGGCTACACAGACGGCTACTGACGGTTCGAGCAGGGGAAACTTCGTGTACGAGAGCCCGGAACCTGACGCGCGCTCGCGCTTTCGCGGTGCGCCGCAGGTCATCCTCGCCGCCTCCGGCGTGGTGCTGGCCACCGTGTTCGCCGCGGTCGCCTCGCTGGCCGCCGGCTCGGACTCGGCGTCCGAGCCGCCCGCCACGCAGCAGCCGCGCAAGGAGGCCGTGCGCGACGCGTTGACCATCATGCCGACCTCGGCGCCCACCTCGTCGACGGTGGAGGTGACCTCGTCGACGTCCGAGACGACCACGTCGGCCACCACGACCACCTCGAAGAGGCCCACGCGCGTCACCACCATCACGCGCCCGGACGGCACCACGACCACGGTGACGACCGAGGACCCGCCACCGGTGGTGACGACCGAGCCGACGAAGCCCACGTCGTCCTCGACGTCGACCAAGCCGACCGACCCGACGACGACGGATCCCACGACCACCACGACGAGCCCGTCTTCAACGACGCCGCCTGCATAGGGTTACGCCCGTCACCGTGACGTGACACAGAGCTACACGAAGGTGTGGCCCTGCTGAGGTCTTGATGCGTTTCCGCCGATAACTCGAACGCAAAGCCATCCAACCGGGTTTCCCACGAGGAGATGGGTGTGTTCGAGGAAGATCATCGGCAGTCACCCGACGCGTCGGCCGCACCACCGAAGAAGCGCGTCGGCACGGCGGTCGTGCTGGCCGCCGGCGGCGTCGTCGTGGCCACGCTGTTCGCCACCGTCGCCGCCATGCTCGCCGCCTCCGGCCAGGAGGCCTCCCCGGAGCGCGCGACCGCGGACATCGTGCAGACGATCACCTCGGTGGCCCCCGACGGCAGCACCAGCACCGTCGTCGTCACCGTGTCGTCGTCGGCCGGGGCGTCCGGCAAGGCCGGCTCCGGCCGCAAGCAGGCCGCCCGCCCCGACGAGCAGGCCAAGCCGCAGGACCCGGCCGCGCCGCCGCAGGTGACGACGAACCCCGCGGATCCGACGGAGACGAACAGCAACCCGCCGACCTCGTGGACCGAGCCGGCGACGTCGACCTCGTTTCCCACGACGTCCACGCCGAGCGCGGAACCGACCGCGCCCGCGTCGAGCTCCAGCGCACCGGTCGATCCGCCGAAGCCGTAGGTCCTACGGCTCGAACCGGTAGCCCATGCCCGGTTCGGTCAGCAGGTGCCGCGGCCGGGCGGGCTCCGGTTCCAGCTTGCGCCGCAGCTGGGCCAGGTAGACCCGCAGGTAGTGCGTCTCCTTCTCGTACGCGGGACCCCAGACGTCGCGCAGCAGCTGTTTCTGCGCGACGAGCTTGCCGGCGTTGCGCGCCAGCACCTCCAGCAGACCCCACTCGGTGGGCGTGAGGTGCACCTCCTGCCCGTCCTTCAGCACCCGCTTGGCAGCCAGGTCGACGGTGAACGAGGCCGTCGTCACCACGGGCTCGTCCTCGGGCCCCGTGACGGCCGAGCGGCGCACGGCGGCACGCAGGCGGGCCAGCAGCTCGTCCATGCCGAACGGCTTGGTGACGTAGTCGTCGGCACCGGCGTCCAGCGCGTCGACCTTGTCGTGCGAGTCCGTGCGCGCGGACAGCACGATGATCGGCAACGTGGTCCAGCCGCGCAGGCCCGCGATGACGTCGGTGCCGTCCATGTCGGGCAGGCCGAGGTCGAGGACGACGACGTCGGGCCTGCCGTCGGCGGCCAGCCGCAGCGCCGTCGCACCGTCGGGCGCCGTGAGCACCTCGTAGCCGCGGGCGGACAGGTTGATCCGCAGCGCGCGCACGATCTGCGGCTCGTCGTCGACGACCAGCACCTTCGTCACAGGTCCCCCTCATCGGCCGGCAGGGCGATCACCACGGTGAGGCCGCCGCCGGGTGTGTCCTCCATGGTGATCGTGCCTCCCATGGCCTCGGTGAAGCCCTTCGCCACGCTCAGGCCGAGACCAACGCCACCCGGTGTGCGGTCGCCGAGGCGCTGGAACGGGGCGAACACCGCGTCCGCCGACCCGCTGGGCAGGCCGCGGCCGTGGTCGACGATGCGCAGCTCGACGTCGGAGCCGTGGGCACTGGCTCGCACGGCCACGGCACCGGCGTAACGCAGCGCGTTGCCCACCACGTTCGCGATCACCCGTTCGAGGAGTCCGACGTCGGCGCGCACGGGCGGGAGCGACTCGGGCACGTCGACCTCGACGTCGCCGGTCAGGCCGCGCAACGCCAGCGCCACCGCCTCGTAGTAGCCGACCGCCCGGAACTGCGGTTCGACCGCGCCGGTGGCGAGCCGGGAGGAGTCGAGCAGGTTGTCGACGAGGCCGGTGAGCCGGTCGGCGGACTCCTCCACGGTCTCCAGCAGCTCGCCGGTGTCCTCGTCCGACAGCGTCAGCTCCGGGTCGCGCAACGCACCCACCGCCGCCTTGATCGACGTCAGCGGGGTGCGCAGGTCGTGCCCGACGGCGGAGAGCAACGCGGTGCGCAGCTCGGTCCGCGACGCCTGCCGCTGCGCGTCCAGCGCCTGGTCGGCCATCCGCTGCTGCCGCAGCGCGAGCAGGGCCTGGCCGGCCGCCGCCTCCAGCACCCGCCGGTCCGACGCCGGCAGCGAGCGCCCGGGCCGCCAGGTGCACCTCGGGGGTCACCGCGACGTCGATCTCGGCCTCGTCGGGCTCGTCCGGCGGGTGCGCGCCCACGGCGGCCACGCGCTGCCATCCGCCATCGGACCGTTCGAGCAGTGCGACGGACGCCAGCCCGAAGTTCTCGCGCACCTTCTCGAGCAGCCGTGCCAGCGGATAGGGGTTCGTCAGGACGGTGCGCGCGTACGAGGCGAGAAGCGTGGCCTCGGTGCGAGCGCGCGCGGCCTGGGTGGCGCGCCGGGCGGCGTTGTCGACGACCAACGCGGTCGACACGCCCACGATGATCATCGCGACGAACGTCAGCACGTTCTGCTGCGCGTTGATGGTGAACGTGTAGATGGGCTCGGTGAAGAAGTAGTTCAGCAGCAACGCGCTGACCAGCGCGGCGGCGATCGCCGGACCCAGCCCGCCGACGATCGCCACGACCAGCGTGACCAGCAGGTACTCGATGACGTTCGTCGAGAAGTTCAGGCCCTCCCGCAGCGTCGCGCCCGCCGCCGTGACCACCGCCGGTCCCGCGACGGCCAGGAACCAGCCCCACGCGAGCCTGCCGGGCCGCAGCGGGCTCGCGGCGAACCGCGCCCGCCAGCCCCCGCTGGTAGCCGCGTGCGTGACCATGTGGACGTCGATCGCGCCGGACTCCTGCACGACCGTCGACCCGATGCCGGCGGAGAACACGCGCGCGAGCCGCGAACGGCGTGAGGTGCCGAGCACGAGCTGGGTCGCGTTCACTCCGCGCGAGAACTCCAGCAGCGCGGTGGGCACGTCATCGCCCACAACGGTGTGGAACGTGGCTCCGACGTCCTCGGCGAGCTTGCGGTACTTCTGCAGTGCGTGCGGGTCGGCCCCTGCCAGCCCATCACCGCGTAGGACGTGCACGACCAGAAGGTCGCCACCCGCGCGCGTGGCGATGCGGCGCGCGCGGCGAATGAGCGTCTCGCTCTCCCCGCCGCCGGTGATGGCGACGACGACTCGTTCTCGCGTCTCCCAGGTGTCCGTTATCCGCTGTTCTGCCCGATAACGCAGCAAAGCGACATCGACCTGGTCCGCCACCCACAGGAGTGCGAGCTCGCGCAACGCCGTCAGGTTGCCGACGCGGAAGTAGTTGCCCAGTGCCGCGTCGATCCTGGTGGCCGCGTACACGTCACCGTGGGCAAGCCGGCGCCGCAAGGCTTCCGGTGTGAGGTCGACGAGCTGGGTCTGTTCTGCTTTGCGGACGACCTCGTCCGGGACGGTTTCCTGCTGCGGCACACCGGTTATGCGCTGAACGACGTCGTTGAGCGATTCCAGGTGCTGCACGTTGACGGTCGAGAGCACGTCAATGCCCGCATCCAGGAGTTCTTCGACGTCCTGCCACCTTTTTGCATTACGCGATCCCGGCGCGTTCGTGTGCGCGAGTTCGTCGACGACGGCGACCTCGGGCGCACGGGCCAGCACGGCGTCCACGTCCATCTCGGAGAGTTCGACCCCGCGGTGCGTGCTGTGCCGGCGCGGCACGATTTCCAGTCCCGCGACCAGTTCCGCGGTCTTCGCGCGGCCGTGCGTCTCCACAAATCCGATGACCACATCTGTGCCGCGTTCCCGGCGGCGGTGCGCCTCGCCGAGCATCGCGAACGTCTTGCCGACACCGGGTGCGGCACCGAGGTAGATGCGGAGCTCGCCACGTCCGCGTTGCACACTCACCTCGTCAGTCTGCTCCCGTGCACCCACCGGCCGTTCGGGGGTACGCACTGGGCCACCCGGTCACACGGGGACTCGTTCACCGATCTTTGTCACATGTTCTGTCCAGTCGGAATCATGCCGTCGCACGCCGCCCGTTCGAGTGAACGGCATAGCGCTTTTTACGCCGTTTACCAGCACATTCAACTGTGTCAGACACGCGCTGTGCCACCCCCGGTCACCACAACGGCCGAATGGGTTATCGGCAGTTGGCGGATAGCGCGCGGAGCGTGAATGAGGGAAAGTGCCAGGGTTCGTGTCCGAATTCGGACAATCACATGCGCGCGGAGAAACGATGCCCACCACCGTCACCAACCACGAGGCACTTCAACTCGTGGTGGCCGTGCACCGGCTGGTGCGAAGTCTTCGACAGGCCGCTCCGGCCCGTCGTCTGCAACCCACCCAGTTATTGGTGCTGTCAGAACTGAGCACCCACGGCCCGATGCGGATCGGCGAGATCGCGGTGCGCGCGCTGTGTTCGCAGCCGACCGCGACAACGGTCGTGACCAGCCTGGAGTCGACCGGACTCGTCCGCAGAGAGCCCGACGCCGCCGACGGCAGAGCCACGATTGTCGTGCTCACCGAAGTCGGTCGCGACACCATCCTGTCGCTTGCTCACGGCGAAGCCGAACTATTGAGTGAAAGAATGTCCGAGCTTTCGCCGGAAGACCGTGAACTCCTGCGAGCGGCCATGCCCGTATTGCGCCACCTGGCCGAACCGCAGGAAAACAAGTAGGAGCGGGGCCCCCCGACGGGCCCCGCTCCCGGCATTTACTTGCTAGGTGACACCGATGTGGGTGCTACCGAGCTGGAAGGTGCGCCGCTCGAAGGCTGTGGCGCGCCCGAACCCGTCGTGGCCGTCGAACTCGGCGGCGATGACGGAGTGTCCACGCTCGGTGTCACGGTGTAACACGCACCGTTTTCGTAGTTGACCTCAGGCCGCGGATAGCGGTTCGCCGGAATCATCGGCTCGTCACCCCGGTTGTTGCAGCCGTAGTACCGCTCAGGTGCGTTGATGGGCTGCCCGTCCTGGTCGTACAGCAGCACGTTGGTGAGCAGCTTGCCGTTCTCGTCGTAGGCGTAGATGTTCTGGTGCTCGCGCATGACGGGGGCCGAGTACGACTGCCTCGCCGCGTTGCCGAACCGCAGCTGGTACGACGCCACGTCGACCACCGAGAACAGCACGCCCACCGCCAGCGCGCTGACCGGCAGGCTGAACCACAGCCAGCGGCGGTCGACCTTGGCCCGCGGCGCCGCGAACACCGACACCGCGGCGATCGCGGCCAGCGCGAGGAACCCGAGCATGTCACCGGCGGCCAGCAGCACGGCCGCGAGCCCGATCAGACCGGCCCGCACCAGCCACCACGCCGGCTGCAGCGACCGCAGGTAGGTGAGCGCGCGGTCGGCCGGCGTGCCCTCCTGCGGCGTCAGCCACTCCTTGACCTTGATCGTCTCGCGCAGGTTCATCACCTCGGTCTGCGCCGGACCGCGGTCCTGCACCAGCGCGAGGCTCAGCACCAGGATCACCACCGGCAACAACAGCACCGCCGGCTCCCGCAGCGCCGCGGCCCCCGCGAGCAGCGTGATGCCCGTGGCGCCCGCGAGCCCCCACGCCGCGATCCGCGGCCGGCTCAGCAACGGCTGCTTCGCCGTCACCGGCAACCGCTCGGTCCGCGCGGGTACCCGGCTGCCTGCCGCAGCTCCTGCGCGTACTGCTCGGGCGGCCCCAGCCGCTGCTCGAGCGTCTCGCCCTCGCCCAGCTCGGAGGTCAGCTCCGCGACGTGCGCCTCGACGTCCTCCATGATCTCGGCGACCTCGTGAGGCGGCAGGTCGTCGAGCGCGGCCCGCATCCCGGCCACGTACTGCTCCACCCCGAGTGCCTGCGTGTTCATGCGACCTCCCCGAGCAAGCCGTCCAGCGTGCTGGCGAACGACCGCCACGTGTCCCTCGACTCGGCCAGGCGCAGCCGCCCGGGCTCGTTGATGCTGTAGTACTTGCGGTGGGGACCTTCTTCGCTCGGCACCACGTACGAGGTCAGCATCCCCGCGTTGTAGAGCCGGCGCAGCGTGCCGTACACCGACGCGTCCCCCACGTCGTTCAATCCCCCGGCGCGCAGTCTGCGCACCACGTCGTAGCCGTACCCGTCGTCCTTGCGCAGAACCGCAAGCACGGCCAGGTCCAGCACCCCCTTGAGCAGTTGACTGGTGTCCATGGCCCCTCCGACCCGCTGTTGCGCCGTGGACACTACTACGCATCGCACAGTACTGTCCAACCCGTTGGAGCTTCTGCGGCACACGACAGCGGCCTCCCAGGTCGAAGGACGTGGGAGGCCGCCGCGAGGTTGGCGTGGGTCAGCTCTTGCACCCCGACGAACCGGTGGGCTCGCCGAACTTCACCGCCCCGAGCGTGATCTTGGTGCTGGGATCGGGCGTGCTGCCCGCGGGTGCCGACTGGCTGACCACCACCCAGTTCCGGTCGACGACCTGCTGCCGGCCCTGCCCGGTCGCGTCCTCCGACCACAGCACGAAGAAGCCGGCCGCCTGCAAGGTGTCCTGCGCCTTCTGCAGGTCCAGGCACACGACGTCGGGCACCGCGCCCTTCTTCGGCGGCTCCTGGCTCGCGGACGTGTCCGTCGGCTTGCTCACCTTCACCAGCACCTCGGTCCCGCTCAGCGCCTCGGCACCGGCCTCCGGCAACTGGGCGGTGACGACCCAGTTCAGCGGTTCGAGGACCTGCCGCTGCTGACCGGTCGCGTCCTCCTCGACCACGCGGTAGCCCTGCGCCCGCAGGAGCTCCCGTGCCTCGGACAGCCGCATGTCCACGACCTTCGGCACCTTCACCCCGCTCGCGGTGGACGAAGGCGGGGTGGTGGTCGCTCGCTGAGTGGTCGGGCCACTCGTCGTCGGCGTGCTCCCGCACCCGGCGAGCACGAGTGCGAGCAGCACGATCGCGGTCTTCATCCTTCGGTCTCCTGACGGGCGGCGGGCGGGATGCTGATCTCGGCGAGCACCTTGCGCAGGCGCTCCACCTCGGCGGGGGTGGCGTCGACGACGACCCGCCTGCGCCAGCGCTGCAACCGGTGGGCGCGGTCGACCGTGACGAGGTGGCACGCGACGGCCGCGACCACGGCGGCCACGAGCAACCAGGTGTAGCTCCCGGCGCCTTCGACGACAGCACCGACCGCGCAGCCCACGACCGACGCCAGCAGCAGGAGGTGCACCGCGGGCAGCCAGACGGCGGACCGGCGCCACCAGTCCCACCGGGACAGCGCACAGAGCTCGGCCAGCCGGTCCACCGCCCACTCGACCTGGGCGAGCGCGAACTCGACCTGTTCCCGTTGTGCCCTGGTCAGCAGTGGTCTGCGCTCGCTCATGAAGCGCTCGACGTGGGCGAGCGCGCCACGCACGGCAGCGGGGTTCGGGGCGAGCCGGGGGTACGGCCACCGCTCACCGTTGCGCTGGTCACGCATCCAGCGGTCACCCTCCAGGACGGCGAAGCCGACGATCACCGCCACCGCGAGCAGCTGCCACTGCCACGACACGAGGTTGCTGATGAACAGCACGAAAGCGCCCATCCCGGCGACGAACAGGCCGACCGTGGCGTTCACCTTCTGGTCGTGCGCCAGCGCGGCCAGGTGCTTGTCGCTCTCGTCGAGCCTGCGCCTGCCAGCGTGGACGACCGCCACCGTGGCGAGCGGGAGCACCAACGGGAACACGAGTGCCAGTGCGAGCGCGACGAGCAGAACCGGCCGCAGCTCCGCCTCCGCAACGAGCAGGTGTACCAGCGGCCACGGCGCCGCCAGCCCCAGCAGTGCGGCGAGGACGACCGGAACGACGCTCCTGGGCGCGACCGGGTCCGGCCGGTGCGGCACAGGCAGTTCGTCCCGGGCGACACGGCCTTCGAGCAGGCGGATCAGCTCTCCGCCGCTGTACTGCCACTTGCCGAAGTTGATCGGCCAGTACTGCTGGTTGCCGAGCTCCTCGATGTCGGGGAAGTCCTCCTTGAGGTCGTCCTTCTTCGGCAAGGTGGCCTTGTCGAGCAGGACGGGGAGCACGTAGATCCCGCGCTCGAGCGCCTTGCGGATCTCGTACCGCACCCAGTCCCTGTCGTCCTTGCGCTCGACGAGGTCCGCGAGCCACTCGTCGTGGATGAAGACGAGCATGACCTCGCAGTCGGCCAGCCAGCTCCGCAGCATGGTCGGGTAGTGGTCACCCGCGACGAGACCGGTGTCGGCGTAGACCTTCTCCGCCCCGAAGTGGGCACGGAGACGTTCGATGAACGCGTCGACCACGAGGGCGTGGCCGCGCCGGCCGCCCTTGTGGTTCTTGCGGTAGCTGACGAAGATGCCGCCGCTCATCGGGCCTCCACGACCGTGACGTCGAACCCCAACGCTCGCAGCAGACCCGTGAGCATGGCTTTTGTGTTGTCGCGGGCGCGTTGCCGGAGCTGCGAACCGGCGGCGGCGTCGGCGATCCGCTTCTCCGCGGCCAGGTAGAACTCCTGCTGGCTCTTCGTGTCGAGCACGGCGCCCAGCCGGTTGAAGAGGCCGCGTTTCTGGTCGAAGACGTAGCTGCGTTCGTTGTCGAGGTTCGGCTTGTCGAGCACGGGTTCGGGGATGCGCACCTCGACGGACTTCCCGTCCGGCGACATGACCAGCATCTCCTCGACGAGTTCGCCGAAGTCCACGTAGGCGTTCACGGTTCCGGCGCCGACGAAGAGGGTGCGTTCACCCGCGAGGAAGTCGGGCATCCAGGGCGCGTCCTTCTCGATGTCGACGACGACCTCGTAGTCGCCGGTGGCCGCGTGGTACTGGCTGAGGTCGCGCAGCTCCTGCAGCACGGCGGGGTGGCTGCGGTCGATCGTGGTGGTCTGGAAGGGGGACCAGCCGGTCAGGCCGCTGGTCAGCTGAAGCGCGGCCAGCAGCACCAGCAGGACTGCGAGGGAGATCAGACCGGGCTTCACCCAGCGCATCTTGACCAAGCTCATGCCGCGCATTGTGCGGAGTCACCTGCTTCCTTTTACATGACAAGGAGTCGCCACATCGGTCCGTCCGTCTGTCATGTCGTGTCCGGTGCCCGTGCCACTACGGTCGCTCGACATGGGCGGCACCTTCCTCAACTACCGGCGGCACGACGAGCGCATCGGGTTGGTCCGAACGCTCTACGAGCGGCTGGTCGAACGGTTCGGGGAGAACAACGTCTTCCTCGACTCCGCGACGATCGGGCACGGGCGCCGCTACCCCAACCAGCTGCGCCGCCACCTCGGTCGCTCCGACGTGGTGGTCGTCGTCGTGCACCCCGGCTGGGCGAGCGAGCTCAAGACCGACGGGACCGACTGGGTGCACAACGAGATCCGGTGGGCGCTCGCGGCCGGCAAGACCATCATCCCGTTGCTCTTGGAAGGCGCGAAGATGCCGAGGGCGCAGGAGTTGCCGCGCTCGATCAGGGAGCTCGCGAACTTCCAGGCGCACCGCCTGCGCGACGACCCCGGCCACGCCGCGCTGTGCGAGAAGATCGCCGCCGAACCACAGCGCCGCGCCGCGGTCGGCGAGACGCCGGCACGACCGTGGGCCGCGCCGCTGGCCGGGCTGCTCGGTGCTGCCGCGTTCACCGTCCCGGTGGTGGCGGTTCCGGCGAGTGCTCGGGAAACAGCGTTCGCGGCAGGACTTTTCGGCATCATCGTGCTCGTCGCGACGCTGATCGCCGTCTCGGTGGTCCTCGCGCTGCGCAAGCCGGTCAACGCCGCCGAGCAGCTCGCGCAGGACCTCGACCCGTCCCGGTACTACCTCCTCGTGGCCGCACCGGCGGGCACCCTGCTCGTGGCGATGACGGCGGCGATCGTGTTCAGCTCGCCGGTCGAACCGGGTTTCCGCCCGTTCCTGGTCCTCGTCACCGGGTTCGCCGTGCTGTACCTGGTGTTCCTGGTGATCGGTCAGTACAAGCTGGAGAAGTTCCGCGAGGACCACTGGCCGGTGCGGCTGACGGAACCGGTGAAGCCCGCCCCGGTGCGCAGGGAGCTGGAGCGCCTGCTGCGCAGACACCGGTCCGCCGGCGACCAGGACCGGGTGCGATGGCATCTCCGGCACCTGGAGAACGCCGCCGACGTCCTCGCCAGGGATGCGAGCAGGACGTGGTGGAGCTGGCTCACCGCGGACCACTTCGTGGTGCTGCAGGTCGGTGCGGTGTGGACGGCGGGCTCGCTCGGCTTTCTGACCGCGGCGGCGTTGCCGGCGATGGTGCTGTGGCTTCCCGCGACGGCTCTCGTGGTCACGGCCGGAGCGCTGTGGGGCATCATTGCGGCCGCGTACCGCAGGCAGAGCTGGGTGCGGCGCAACGTCGCCGACGAGGTGCAGATCCAGATCCAGCGCATCCAAGACGGCTCACCGCAGCCTTCTGCCTAGGACGATCACTGCCGCCGACACGAACACCGCCGTCAGCCCGGCCAGCCAGCCCAGGTCCGTGAGCCACTGGACCTTCCCGTGCAGCCAGAGCTCGTCGCGGTAGGCCACCGGCGAGATCGTGCGCAGGTCCACGGTGGACCCCGCGGCCGCGAGCCCCCACCTGGCCGGCAGCAGCGCGGCCACGAAGGCGACCCCGGTGCCGCCGGAGAGGTCGGTCGTCACCCCGTTGAGCGCGACCTGGGCCACGACGACCAGCGATGTGACGGTCACCGCGGTCTTCAGGTCCTTGCAGCAGGCCGAGATGAGCAGCCCCAGCGACATCGCCGCCACACTCGTCGCGCCCAGGTCGAACATCAGCTCGACCGACGTCGGCATTCCCGTGACGGCATGCGCGGGTGCGTTGCGCCACCACACGAACACGCCTGCGGCGATCACCGCCTGGACGACCGCGATGACCGCGAACACCAGCCACTTCGACAGCACCACGGCAGCGGTGATGGTGCCGGTGCGGTGTTCCCGCACCACGACGTTGTGCTCCTCGACCAGGTTGCTGTAGCTCAGCGCCTGCCCGGTCAGCACGCACAACGTGACCAGGATGCTCAGCGCCGTGGTCGCTTCGGTCGTCGGACCGGCGCCCAGCGCCCCGTCCTTCGACACCACCGCCGCGATCACCGCGGCGATGCCCGCGATGAGGAACGGCATCATCCCGCCCGGCCACGAGAACGTCAGCACGACCTGCCGCGCGACGAGGATCGGCAGCTGGTGCAGGAACGACCGCAGCTTGCCGCGCCGGCGATCCGGTTCCTGCTCGGTGGTCTGCCGTGCGGCTGCTTCCTCCACGGCCCGCTTCGCGCGTTCGACCACCGGACCGGCCCGGTACTCGGCCACCAACCTGTCGACGACCTCCTTGTTCTTCTTGTCCTCCAGCAACTTCATCAGGTCCGCGTAGGTCGGCACCTGCAACGTGCCGAGCACACCACCGGGTGGGCCGCAGTACACCGGGCGTCCGCCGGGAGCGAGCACCAGCACCTGGTCGGCGAGGTGGAGGTGTTCGGTCGCGTGGGTGACCAGCGCGACCGTGCCGCCTCTGTCCGCGTAGGCCGCGAGCATCTCCATGACGTCCCGGTCCATCCCGGGGTCGAGGCCGGACGTCGGTTCGTCGAGCATCAGCAGCTTGGGTTCGCTCAGCATCTCCAACGCGACCGAGACGCGTTTGCGCTGGCCGCCGGAAAGCTTGTGCACGGGCTTGCCGATGTGCTCGGTGAGCCCCAGGTCCGCGCACACCGAGGCGACCGGATCGCCTTCCTGGCGGCGGTCGGACGGCCTGCGCAGCCGGTCGGCGAACCTCAGCAGCGACTCGACGGTCAACGCCCGGTGCATGCTGTCGTCCTGCGGCACGAAGCCGAGCTTGCTGCTGAGCTGCTCCCGGTGCGTCCGCACGTCGAGCCCCTCGAAGTAGAGGTGGCCACCGGCCGTCTCCAGCTCGCCGAGCAACGCCGCGAACAGCGAGCTCTTGCCCGCGCCGGACGGACCGAGCACGGCGAGGACCGTGCGTTCCCGTTGGACGAGCGACATCTCGACGAGCCGCGGCCGGGCGTCCTTCTTCGTGACGTCGGACAGGTCGTGGACCACGAGGTCGCACTCGCCGAGCGGCGTGACGACCAGTTCCAGCTCGTCCTTGCTGATCTGGAACCGGTGGTCGGCGATGTCGAAGACCGACAAGGCGGTGAGCGAGGTGCGCCGCACCGGCCGGCCGCCCTGGAACGTGCCGTCGGAGTGCCCGAGGTCGCGGAGCTCCCAATGATCACCGCGGCGTTCGATGACGGCGTGCTTCCCGGCGACGTGGTAGCCGTGGATGCGGACCTGGCAGTCCTCGTGGTGGCCGATGAACGTCCCGTGCCGCAACGGGAAGCGCTGCACGTCCTCGCCCTGCGGCTCCGGACTCGGCCGGGGTGGCGCGGGGTCGGGCGACTCGGGCCGCACCCGTCCGGGCTCGACCCAGCGGGGCAGGCCGGGGTCGAGCCGGTCGAACCCGGCCAGCGCGGCCGGTCCGCGTGGATGAGCCCGCACCAGCGCCCGCAGGTACACCGCGATCCGCCGGTGCGTGAGCCGGTGGATCCGCCGCACCCGCGCCGCCGCGACGGTGAGGTGCCGCTCGACCCGGTCCTCGACCGCCGCGATCTCCGCGTCCAGCCGGTCGAGGTCGGCCTGGGCGGACCGGCCGCACCGTCCGCGGCCGCGACCGCCTTCAGGTGCTCGCGGCCGCGTCGCATCCTGACCATCGCCGCGCCTCTGCGTGCCTCGCCCGGTCGCCGTGCGGTGAGCGCCGCCTCGGACGGTGGCACGGCCACGAGCTCGAGCTCGGCCTGGGCCCGGCGCACCCGGTCGGTGACGTGGATGCGGAACGTCCGCAGCCGCACCAGTTCCTCGCGGTCAGCGGTGGACAGCGCCTCGTGCTCGACCCGTTCGCGTTCGAACGCCTCGTGCGCGCCGCGGATCAACACCTCCCGGTGCGGGGTCGAGCGCGCTCCCGGGTTGGGGATGCCGAGGCGGCCGTCGCGGGTCCCGTGCCACCACGTCCAGAACATCACTGCTCGAGACAGGTCAGGGTCGCGACGACCTTGCGGTTGCGCGCGGCAGGTCCCGGCAGCAACGCCCCGCCGGGTCCGGTGTCGGTGACGTGTCCCGGCCAGTTCGTGCCGACGCCCCTGGTGGTGATCGTGTCACCGGGGATGCCCAGGTCCACGAGCACGGACTTCACCGCGTCCGCGCGCCGTGCCGACAGCTCGACCCGTCCCGCCGGCGGGCCGACGCTCGCCGTGGTGCCCATGAGGTCGGCCTTCTGCTTCTTGGCGCGCATGGTGTCCGCGAGCCGCTGCAACGTCTCCCTCGCCGCCGCGGGGTCGCGGAACTCGGCGCTGTCCGGCTTGAACGAGATGTTGTCCGCCTCGCCCAGCTCGACCGTGCCGCACGTCTTCGGCTCCTTCGGCTTCGGCGGCTGCACCACCGCCACCGTCGGCGAGTCGACCGCGGCGGCCGAGGTCGAGCCGTGCAGCACCTTCGCCGCGCATCCGCCGGCCGCCTCCACCACGGCCTTCCAGATGTCGAAGACGTTGTTCTCCCACCTCGGGTCCAGCTGCGGCTGCGGGTCCGCGGTCAGCCCGAGCCCGACCAGGACGACGCTGCGGCCCAACAGGTCGGGCAGCTGCTTCTCCTCGGCGAGGAACCGCGCGACCTCGGCCGGATCCGCGGTCAGCACCTCGTCCGCACCGAACCGCAGTGGCGCTGTCGTCTGCAGTCCGGAGTCCATCAGCACGATCGTTCCGCCGGGCCCGACCTTCTGCGCTGAGATCGTCAGCGCGCGCAGCACGTTCACCTCGGCCACCTGCGCGCGGATCTTCTCGCCGAACGCCGCCGTCACCTGGTCCAGGTACCCCTGCACCGCCTCGGCCTCGGTCTGCGGGTTGTCGCCACGCGGTGGGGCGGGTTCGGTGAAGACGTACTCGGGCTTGCCGTCCACCCGGACCAGCGTGATCGGCTGGTGCGCCCGCGCCACACCGGTCATCAGGTCGTTGACCGCCTCGGGCGGCTCCGGGTTGGGCACGTTGGCCCTCGCGCCGACCGCGATGGCGAGCGGCTGGTCGTGCGACACGGTGCAGGGCGTGAAGTTCGGTGCGGCGATCGGGGTCTCCGACTCGCATGCGGTGATCGGGACGAGGACGGCGACGGCCAGCGCTGCGAGCAGGCGGTTCATGAGGGCCTTCCGGAGGATCCGTTGGTGGTGTAGTCGTAGGGGCGGTGGTCCTGGGCGAGGATCGCGTCGGTCACCGACGGGTCGCGGGCCTTCTGCGCGAACAGCACCCGTGCGTACTGCTTGAGCTCCTCCGCCAGCGCACGCCGCCGGGCGACCTGCTGCGCCAGCACCTTCGCGGCGGCGTCGCGGGCCGCGACCTGGGCCTGCCAGACCTTGCGCGCGTCCCCGTGCGTGCCTTCGGTCTGCTTGAGCTGGTCCGCGGCCCTGCGGTTCGCGCGAACCGTCGCGACGAAGCTGCTGCGACCCTCGTGGTGGGTGAGGTAGGCGCCGATGCACGCGGCGAGCCCGCCACCGATGTAGAGCGCGAGGAACATCCCGGCGCCCGCATAGGCGTAGTCGGGGTTCTCCGCGACCCGCTGGGACGTGCCAAGCGTGAGCTTCCCCTGCGTCCTCACCGATGACGGCGTGATCAGCCGGATCCAGGCCACGAGCAGGCCTACCGCGAGCCACACGACCAGGCACAGTGCCGAGAGCACGTACTTCTTCTTGTGCACCAGCGTGCCGGCCGTGTGCGCGAGGTAGAGGACGCACACGCTGAGGCCGACGACGAGCATCGCGTTGACGAACGTCTGCCCGCCCATCCGGTTCACCACCAGGATGAACGCGGCCACGTCGGCACCCGCCGTGAACAGCAGCGCGAGCACGTGCAGGTAGGTCGCGCGCGGCCGCCCGCCCAGCAGCGGCTTGTCGTTGTCGAGCGTCGCCACGGCGGCGGAACGCGCCTGCTCGGTTTCGTCGACCCGCCTGGCGGCCAGGGTGCGCACGACGTCCAGCTCGTTGAGGCGGGTGTTCGCCGCACCGAGCGGGGCCTCGACCCTGGCCAGGTAGGTGGCGTGCTCGGCCTCGGCGTCGGCGACCCACTTGTCCGACCACGCGTTGATCAGGTTGTCGAGCGGGTGCCCGACAGCCTCGTCGACCGAGTGCCGCAGCCCTTCGGCCAGGCGTTCGACCTCGGCCCGCGCCGCCGCCTCGTCCACGGCGGACGGGGTGAACTCCAGTGACTGCGGCTCCTCCGGCTTGCGCGCAACACTCACAGCCGCTGCCCTCCCTCGTCGTCCCACGGCAGATCGGGGTCTCGTGGCGGTGTCTCGCCGGCCTTCTTGGCGTGGTCGCGGTGGGCACGCGCGTAGTGCTGCCAGTAGCAGGCGATACGTCGTGAGCCGTGCGCTCTGACCATGTCCCTGCGCACGGCGATGACCTCTTTGAGCTGGTCGATCTCGCGCTGGAGCATCGACACGAGCTGGACGACCTCGCCGAGGGCGCGTTGGGCCTCGTAGTGGCGGCGGGCGGCGTCCTCGCGACGCGCGAGGTGGGCGTTGCGGCGGCGGTTGCGCGCGAACTCGACGGTGTGTCTGGCGTCGGCCAGGCGCGGCGGCCAGTCCAGGTCGGGGTCTTTGTCGGCCTCGGCGAGCTCCTGCTCCGCGCGTGCGACGCGGTCGCGAAGCGCCTCGACCGGGCCTGCCGCGGTGGTCCAGCGGTCGACGAGCTCAGCCAGGTCGCTTTCGCACTGCAGCAGGTCGGCGTTCATCCGCTCAGTGGTGAGCTTGCGCAACGCGCGCAGCCAGCCGGTCTCGCCGGACAGGCCGGCGCGGCCGTCGCGCCTGCCGTGACGCCGATCGGTCATTCGTTCGTACCAGCGATATTTGAGTGGTTCCGCGGGCGGCCGCGTCCAGTCTCGCAAGGTCGTCCTCTGATGCCGTGAAGGGAATGCGTCCACTCGGGTGTCCACTGAGACCATCCAGGTGGTGCATGTTGGGAAATGGTCACTGACGGCGACATGACATGAAAGGAACGCCGGTTGTCAGTTCTGACCGGCAGCTGTCACGTTTCTGCCCCGTATCCGGACGCATGACGTAGCAGAATGCAGGTCGTGGACGATTTGGTGGCCCTGGTGGCCGCGAACTTGGTGAGCCTGCGGAAGAACCTCGGTGTGCGAAATCGTGATCTGGACACCCGACTCGATCCCGAGTTCTGCGAGTTGTTCGACGCATCCGGTGACGACGTCATCACACTGCGGCGGAAGCTGGTCGGATACCTGGAGGAATTGGTCGCCAGACTGCCCGCCGAGCTGCGGACGGCCGCCCGCCACGGCCTGAACGTCACCGAGGACGCAGCCGACATCAACCTCACCGACCGCATCGACCTGCTCGCGAAGATCCTCGTGTGCGATGCCAGGACGGCCCGCAGGCGGATCGACAAGGCGTTCGAGGCCATCGCCGAGCACGCCGTCACCGGGTCCGGCCAGCTGTCCGGCACCGGATACGGCGGGAACGGCTGGTACATCGACTCGTTCGACGTCGTGCTGCGGCTGGACCAGGAGACACCGGTCGCCTACGAGCGCAGGCGCATCATGGTCACCGCCGAGACGCTGGACGAGATCTCGACGTCGGTCGACGTGCCGCGCGAGCCCGGCCAGGGGAACCGGGTCGGCCTGCAGACCGACCTCTGGTTCGGCGGGCTGTTCGCAGGTCAGCTGCGGGAGTCGACGACGAATTTCCAGACGGTCGTGCGACTGCCGAAACGTCTGCACCGCAACGAGCGACATACCCTGGGGCTCATCCACCGCATCCCACCCGGACAGCGGATGGCACCGCGATACGTTTATGTGCCGTATCGCGACTGCCGTCGGCTCAGCGTGATCGTGCGATTCGCACCGGATCGGCGACCACACTTGGTGTGGCGGCACGACGGAGTGCCGCACAGCGTTGTCGCGGACGCTGTCCCATCGTCCAAGTTGTTGCCGGTCGACCTCGCGAACGAAGTGCGCGCCGACTTCACCAACCTCGTCGGCGGGCTTTCCTACGGAGTTCAGTGGGAATTCGCGTAGCACCTGTCAAGGATTGCCAGAAGAGGCCGGCCGGGGACAGAGGTTTCCCGTTTCCAGCTGCTTGAGGCAACAACTCGGGACTCAGAGGCGCGGGCGCGGCTGGCAACGCGGGCAGGAGAACGACGACCTGTTCATGAACGGCTCGCGGATCATCATCGTGCCGCACCGCTTGCACGGCCGGTTCTCCTGGCCGTAGGCGTTGAGCGACCGGTCGAAGTAGCCGGACTGGCCGTTGATGTTGACGTAGAGCGCGTCGAACGAGGTGCCGCCCTGGCCCAGTGCCTCGCGCATCACGTCGGTGGCGTGGTCGAGCAGCTCGGCGGCCTTGACCTTGGTGAGCTTGTCGGTCATCCGGGTGCCGTGCAGCTTGGCGCGCCAGAGGGCCTCGTCGGCGTAGATGTTGCCGATGCCGGAGACGAGGGTCTGGTCGAGCAGGGCGCGTTTGATCTCCGTGTGACGCAGGCGCAACGCGCGCACGGCAGCATCACGGGAGAAAAGAGGGTCCATCGGGTCGCGGGCGATGTGCGCGACCGTGTCGGGGACGAGGGTGCCGTCGACCTCGACCAGTTCGGCCAGGGCGAGGCCACCGAAGGTTCGTTGGTCGACGAAGCGCAGCTCCGGGCCGCCGTCGGCGAACCGGAACCGGACGCGGAGGTGTTTCTCGTCCGGCGCCTCAGCGGGCTGGACGAGCATCTGGCCGCTCATGCCCAGGTGGGCGAGCATGGCGGCTTTGTCGGCCAGTTCCACCCAGAGGTACTTGCCGCGGCGCCTGGCTGCGGTCATCGGCTGACCGGCCAGGCGCGCGCAGAAGTCCGCGGAGCCCAGGTCGTGCCGCCGGATGGCACGCGGGTGCAGCACCTCTACCGAGGAGATGACCCGGCCGGCGACGTGGGCTTCGAGGCCGAGGCGAACCACCTCGACCTCTGGGAGTTCGGGCACGTCAGGCTTCGGACTTGCCCTCGTCGACGGGCTGCGCCTCGATCACGGCGGCCTGCGGCTTGGTGGGCTTGAGCACCCACACGCCCGCGCGGCTCGTGTCCCTGACCAGCACAAGTCCCTGGATGCCTCCGCTGCGGGAGGTGTTCACCGGCCCGCGGACGGTGCGGGTGCGGCGGTTGGTGCGGTTCCTGGTCGCATACATCGCGTTTCTCAGTCTTCCTCGGATGGGAGGGTCCCTGGCGTCACCGAGGCGCCGTTCTGTCCGTTCGCGGATGCGGCCGACTCCTGCTCGGCCTTGACCCGCTCTGACAGAACATGATAAGCCGCTTCAGCGGCTTTCTGCTCGGCTTCCTTCTTGGTGCGCCCATCACCCTTGCCGTAGGGCTGGCCACCGACGAGCACCGTGGCGGTGAACTCCTTGCGGTGGTCCGGCCCTTGGTCGTCCACGCGATACTCCGGGACGCCGAGACTGGCTTGAGCGGTGAGCTCCTGCAGGCTTGTCTTCCAGTCCAGTCCAGCACCCAGAAGCGGAGCTTTGGCCAAGAGTGGATCGAACAGCCGGTGAACGAACGTTCGTGCGGTATCAATACCGAACTGCAGGTACACCGCACCGATGACGGCTTCGAGGCCGTCGGCGAGGATGCTCGCCTTGTCCCTGCCACCGGTCAGCTCTTCGCCACGACCGAGCAGTAGGTGTGCACCGAGCCCGCCCGGACCCAGGTCGCGGGCGACACCGGCGAGCGCGTGCATGTTGACCACGCTGGCCCGGAGCTTCGCGAGCTGACCCTCTGGGAGGTCGGGGTGGGTGCGGTAGAGGTGGTCGGTGACGACCAGCCCCAGCACGACGTCTCCCAGGAACTCGAGACGCTCGTTCGGCGGTAGCCCGCCGTTCTCGTAAGCGTAGGACCTGTGGGTGAGCGCAAGCCCGAGCAGCTCGGCGTCCAGCTGGACGCCGAGCGCTTCGGACAGGGTCGCGCGGTCGGCTTGCGGAGCGCGCGGCGGCTTTCCCCCCACTACGTGACCGAGGAGATCAGGCCGGCTGAGCGACCTGGCGGCCAGCGTACTGACCACAGGCCGGGCAGGCGACGTGCTGCGGCTTCGGCTGACGGCACGCCTTGTTCTGGCACGCCACCAGGTGCACGGCAGACGTCTTCCACTGGGAACGGCGCGCACGGGTGTTCGAGCGCGACATCTTCCGCTTCGGGACGGCCACGACTACTTCTCCTCGTTGTTGTCATCGCTGAACCGCTCTTGCAACGCGGCCCAACGAGGGTCAATCGTCTCATGCCCGTGGTCGGGCCCGAGCTCCGCCCACCTGCCGCCGCATTCGGAGCAAAGCCCCTTGCAGTCCGGCTCGCAGAGCGGCGCCTGCGGCAGCGCGAGGACGATGGCGTCCCGCACCACAGGCTCGAGGTCGATCAGATCGTTCTCGATCCGGCTGACCTCGTCTTCATCGGTGGTCTCGTCCGTGGTGCTGTCCGGCCACGCGTACAGCTCCGTGATCCGGACCTCGACCTCATCGGTGATGGGCTCGAGACACCTGGCGCACTCACCTTCGACCTTGGCGAACGCGGTTCCCGACACGAGCACGCCCTCCACGACCGACTCGGTCAGGAGGTCGAGCTCGACTTCGCCGCCTTCAGGCACGGCGATCACGCCGAGCAACCCCACACCGGCGGCCGGGACCGACCGGACGAAGGGTCGGCTGGAACCGGCGCGACGGCCGAGGTCCCTGGTGTCGATGACCCAGGGTCCTGATGCTGTGGGACGCGTGGACGCGTGACGATGCTGGTTCATGATCGGGTTTGTGCTGGAACGGGGACCTACCACGTCCAGCCGGTCCAGGGTACGGGACAACGCGTCCGCACGTGAAATCCGCAGGTGATCGCACCTGTCCGCAGTAGCGCGAATCACACGTTCAGCTGGCCTGGTTCGTCAGGAGCCGTAGTCGAACGGGGCAGCGGCCCCGGCGACGGCGGGACCGCGCAGGTGCGAACGGCCCTTGCCGACAGACCGCAGGGTGTGCGCGAGGAGGTCCTCGAAGTCCGCGAGCTTGCCGTCGACGTACGCGTCGCACTCCGACCGCAGCCGGATCGACTCGTTCTGGGCGGCGTCGAGCAGCCGGGCGGCCTCGGCGTGTGCCGCGCGCACGACCTCCTGCTCGTTGACGAGCCTGGCCTGCTCGGCACGACCTTCCTCGGTGGCGCGCTCGTAGTTGGCCCGGCCGGCCTGGATCATCCGCTCGGCCTCGGCGTGCGAGCGGCCGACCAGGTCGTCGTACTCCTGGCGACCGGCGGCGACGGTGCGCTCCGCCTGGTCCTCGGCCTCCGCGACCATCCGCTCCGCGCGGGCGCGGGCGTCGGACAGCATGGCCTCGGCCTCCGCCTGCGCCTCGGCGAGGATGCGGTCGGCGTCCGACCGGGCCTTGGAGACACCGGCCTCCGCCTCGTGCTTGGCCTTGCCGACGAGCTCTTCCTTGTGGTCGAGCACGTCCTGCGCGTCGTCCAGCTCGGCCGGGATGGCGTCGCGGACGTCGTCGAGCAGTTCGAGCACGTCACCACGTGGCACCACGCAGCCCGAGGTCATCGGTACTCCGCGCGCTTCCTCGACGATCGTCACCAGCTCGTCGAGTGCCTCGAACACCCGGTACACGTCTCACTCCCCAACCTCTGTGGCTCCCACCCACAAGTGTGCCCTGCTCCTCTCCCCGAAAGAGGGAGATCGGCAGGGCGTGTCAGGATTCGGCAAGACCACCTGGGGGAACCGTGGACATCACCATCAGGCGCGCGACCGCCGCCGACGTCGACGCGATCGTGGCGATGCTGGCGGACGACCCGCTGGGCGCGACCAGGGAGAAGGCGGGCGACCCCGCCTACCTCGCCGCCTTCGCGGTGATCGACGCCGACCCGCACCAGTACCTCGCGGTGGCCGTCGCGGGCGACGAGGTCGTGGGCACGCTGCAGCTGACGTTCACGTCGGGCCTCTCCCGCCTGGGCATGACCCGCGCCACCGTGGAAGCCGTGCGCGTGCGTTCCGACCAGCGCGGCGCGGGCTTGGGCGAACTCCTGCTGAGGTGGGCCGTCGACGAGGCACGCGCCCGCGGCTGCGGCCTGGTCCAGCTGACTACAGACGCGTCCCGGACGGACGCGCACCGGTTCTACGAGCGGCTCGGCTTCACCGCGTCACACGTGGGGATGAAGCTTTCCCTCTAACGGGTCTCGGCGAGCCGCTGCTGCAACCGCTGCTCCACGCTCGCCGGCAGCAGCGTGGAGACGTCACCCCCGTACGTCGCCACCTCCTTGACCAGCGACGACGCCAGGAACGAGTACTGCGGGCTGGCCTGCATGAACAGCGTGTCCACGCCGGTGAGCTGGTGGTTCATCTGCGCCATCTGCAGCTCGTAGTCGTAGTCGCTGACCGCGCGCAGGCCCTTCACGATGGCCTTGATGTTGTTCTCGCGGCAGTAGTCGACCAACAGCCCGTGCCACGAGTCCACGCGCACGTTGTCCCACTGCGCCGTGACGTCCCGCAGCATGTCCTGGCGCTCCTCGACGTTGAACAAGGTGCGCTTGTTCTTGTTGATGAGCACGGCGACGACGACCTCGTCGAACAGGTGCGCGGCTCTCCCGATGATGTCCAGGTGGCCGTTGGTCACCGGGTCGTAGGAGCCGGGGTACACGGCACGCGTCATGAAGCGGACGTTAGCACCCGATCGGACGCCGCCAGGCGAGTCCGTGGTTCTCGTCACCCATCAGCACGTACCCGCCCCCAGTACACCGTCGTGTCGCCATACTTCTTGGCCCGCAACGGTTCTACCCCACCCGGCCACGGAGGTTCGGCACTCCTCGAAGCACGCTCCACGACGAGCACCGCATCCCCGGCGAGTCGAGGGGCCACCCCCGCGAGCACCTTGGCCAACTCCTCGTCGCCGACCGCATAGGGCGGGTCGGCGAACACGACGTCGAACTCTTCCCCCTCGCCCGCGACGAACGCCTCAGCCGTGCGGTTGACGACCGTCACGTTCGCCAGCCCGAGGTCCTTCGCATTGCTCTTGAGCACCTCCACCGCCCGCTTGTCGGACTCGACGAACGTGGCGTGCTCCGCCCCTCTGCTCAACGCCTCGAACCCCAACGCCCCCGACCCGGCGTACAGGTCCAGCACCCGCGCCCCGTCGAGGTCCATCATCGCCTCAAGCGAACTGAACAACGCCTCCCGCACCCGCTCGGACGTCGGCCTCGTCCCCTTCGGCGGCACCTTGAGCCTGCGACCACCGGCGGCCCCGGCCACGATTCTCGTCACGCCCTCATCGTCCCAGGCGCCCACTCCGGCCGGCCTCCGCAGGCAGGCTGACGCAGGGGTCCCCTCGTGTTTCGGCTCCCCCGCGGCCCACGGTACTCAGGGGGTCTGACAGTTCCGGGCTGACGATTCCGGGGCTGGCGCTGCCGAGAGGCTGTGCCGAGGGGCTGGGCGAAGCCAGGCCAGGGCGACAGCGAGGCGAACCCGCCCAACTCAAGCGGTCCCGCGGTGCTGGACGGGGAAGTCACCACCGCAACGCAACCACCAACGCAACGCGCAGCCGCTCTACGGAACAGGCGTGCCATCTACCTGCGAGTGGCGGGGGTTTGGTGGCTTCTTTGGAAGTGTCGGGGTCTGGGGCGGAGCCCCAGGAACTGCCCGCCCAGGGCGGGCATCACCCCAACCCCTGCCACCACCCGTCCACCTCTCCGGGCGCCGATACGTCCACCCGCTCCCCCGGCCGCGGCACCGCCATCCTCAACCCCCGCGCCTTCACCTCCCGCCACACCCGATCCACCGGCTCCGTCCAAGAGTGCAAGGCCAAGTTGAACGTCGCCCAATGCACCGGGATCAACAACCCCCCACCCAAATCCTCAAAAGCCCGCACCCCGTCCTCCGGCGTCATGTGGATGTCCGGCCAAGCGTCCCCGTACGCCCCGACCTGCATCAACACCGCGTCGAACGGCCCGTGCTCAGCCCCGATCCCCGCGTACCCCGGGAAGTACCCGGTGTCCCCGCTGTAGAACACCGCCCGCTCCCCGCGCCGGATCACCCACGACGCCCACAACGTGACGTCCCGCTGCACCGACCGCCCCGAGAAGTGTTGCGCCGCAGTACAAGTCAGCGTGAACCCGTCCACTTCAAACGATTCGTCCCAGTCCAGCTCGACGATCCGGTCGACAGGCACCTCCCACCGCCGCAGATGCGCCCCGATCCCCAGCGGCACAACGAAAACCGCCGACGACCCCACCGTCAACGACCGCACGGTCGCCATGTCCAGGTGGTCGTAGTGGTCATGCGAGATCACGACAGCACTCAAGGCGGGCAAATCAGACAACTGATGCGGAACCGGGTGCAACCGCCGCGGCCCCACGTGTGCGGATGGCGAGACCCGGTCGCTCCACACGGGATCGAGGAGCACCGCGGCGCCGTCGATCTCCACCAACGCCGAGGCGTGGCCGTACCAGGTCACGTGCACGCCGGAGGACACCGGAGCGGCGGGACCCACCAGGGGCACCGGGACCGAGGGCTTGCGGTCGGCGCCACCGGAGACGAAGTCGCGCAACGAGAAGTTGTCGCGGTCGGGGACCGTGCGGACTTCCCTGTCGTTGTGGAACTTCCCGTTCCGGTACCGCGGCGAGCGCGCCATCTCGGCCGGGTCCGGCTTGCCGCCCAGCTGTGCGGGGAGATCGCGCAGCGCCCACGCCACGCCCGCCAGTCCGAGCAGCCCGGCCAACGCCTTCTTCATGTCCCAACCCTCTTCCCTGACCCCGTGTGCCCGGTGCAACGCTGGGAATGGTCGTGGAGTTCCGGCCCCCGCGCAGCGCGAAGGGCCCGGCTGAGAACCAACCGGGCCCTTCACAGCACTGCTTTCAGGTCACTTCAGCACGATCAGGAGGTCGCCGCCCTCCACCTGCTGGGCGCCGCGCACCGCCAGGCGGCCGACCACACCCGCCTTGGGGGCGGTGATCGCGGCCTCCATCTTCATGGCCTCGATCGTGGCGACCGTCTGGCCCGCCTCGACCGAGTCGCCCTCCTCCACCGCCGCGGTCACCACGCCGGCGAACGGTGCCGCCACGTGGTTCGGGTTGCCCCGGTCGGCCTTCTCGGCTGCCGGGACGTCGGCGGCCACCGAGCGGTCGCGCACCTGGATCGGGCGGAGCTGGCCGTTCAGGGTCGCCATCACCGTGCGGATGCCGCGCGCGTCGGCCTCGGAGATCGCCTCCAGGCCGATCAGCAGCCGGACGCCCGGCTCCAGGTCGACGGAGTACTCCTCGCCGGGGCGCAGGCCGTAGAAGAAGTCCTTGGAGCGCAGCACCGACGTGTCGCCGTAGGCCTCGCGGTGCGTCAGGAACTCCTTCGTGGGCGCCGGGAACAGCAAGCGGTTCAGCGTGGCGCGGCGGTCGTCGGCCAGACCCGCCTCGTCCTGCGGCGAGAGCTCCTCGACCGGCTTCGGGGCGGAACGGCCCTCCAGCGCCTTGGTGCGGAACGGCTCCGGCCAGCCGCCGGGCGGGTCGCCCAGCTCGCCGTGCAGGAAGCCGATCACCGAGGCCGGGATGTCGAACTTGCCGGGGTTCTCCTCGAACTCCTTCGGCTCCACACCCGCGCCGACGAGGTGCAGCGCGAGGTCGCCGACGACCTTGGACGACGGCGTCACCTTCACCAGGTGGCCGAGCATCCGGTCGGCCGCCGCGTACATCGACTCGATCTCCTCGAACTTCTCGCCCAGGCCGAGCGCGACGGCCTGCGTGCGGAGGTTCGACAGCTGCCCACCGGGGATCTCGTGGTGGTAGACGCGGCCGGTCGGGCCGGGGATGCCGGACTCGAACGGCGCGTAGATCTTGCGCACCGACTCCCAGTACGGCTCCAGGTCGCAGACGTTCTGCAGGTTGAGGCCGGTCGCGTGCTCGGTGTGGTCGGTCAGCGCCACGATCGACGACAGCGGCGGCTGCGAGGTGGTGCCCGCCATCGACGCGGTGGCGCCGTCGATCGCGTCGACACCCGCCTGGATCGCCGCGAGGTAGGTGGCCAGCTGGCCGCCCGCGGTGTCGTGGGTGTGCAGGTGGACCGGGAGGTCGAACTCCTTGCGCAGCGCCGTGATCAACCGCGAGGCGGCCGGTGCCCGCAGCAGGCCCGCCATGTCCTTCACGCACAGCACGTGCGCGCCCGCGCCCACGATCTGCTCGGCGAGCTTGAGGTAGTAGTCCAGTGTGTACAGACGTTCGTCCGGGTCGGACAGGTCGCTGGTGTAGCAGAGCGCGACCTCGGCGACCGCGGTCCCGGTCTCGCGTACGGCCTCGATCGCCGGGCGCATCTGCTCGACGTCGTTCAGCGCGTCGAAGATCCGGAAGATGTCGATGCCGGTCTGCGTCGCCTCCTGCACGAACGCCTTGGTCACGGCCTCCGGGTACGGCGTGTAGCCGACCGTGTTGCGGCCGCGCAGCAGCATCTGCAGGTTGATGTTCGGCACGGCCTCGCGCAGCGCCGCGAGCCGCTCCCACGGGTCCTCGGCGAGGAACCGCAGCGCCACGTCGTAGGTCGCGCCGCCCCAGCACTCCAGCGACAGCAGCTCCGGCGTCATGCGCGACACGTGCGGCGCGACGGCGAGCAGGTCCTTGGTGCGCACGCGGGTCGCCAGCAGCGACTGGTGCGCGTCGCGGAACGTGGTGTCGGTGACGCCGACCGCCCTGGACTCGCGCATCCACCGCGCGAAGCCCTCCGGCCCCAGCTCGGTGAGCTTCTGCTTCGACCCGGCGGCCGGTTCGGCGTTGAGGTCGACGACCGGCAGCTTCTCCCGCGGGTCGACCGCCGTCGGGCGGGTGCCGTTGGGGTGGTTGACCGTGACGTCGGCGAGGTAGGTCAGCAGGCGCGTGCCGCGGTCGGCCGAGTGGCGCGCGGTCAGCAGGTGCGGGCGCTTCTCGATGAACGACGTGGTGACGCGGCCCTCGTAGAAGTCGGCCTCGTCCAGCACGGCCTGGATGAACGGGATGTTCGTGGACACACCGCGGATGCGGAACTCCGCGATCGCACGGCGCGCACGGGCGACGGCGAGGCCGAAGGTGCGGCCGCGGCACGTGAGCTTCACGAGCATCGAGTCGAAGTGGGGGCTGATCGCCATGCCCGCGCCGGCCGTGCCGCCGTCGAGGCGGATGCCGGAGCCACCGGGCGAGCGGTAGGCGCTGATCGTGCCGGTGTCCGGGCGGAAGCCGTTGGCCGGGTCCTCGGTGGTGATGCGGCACTGCAGCGCCGCGCCGCGCAGCTGCACGGTGTCCTGGGACAGGCCCAGGTCCTCCAGCGTCTCGCCGGACGCGATGCGCATCTGCGACTGCACGAGGTCGACGTCGGTCACCTCCTCGGTGACCGTGTGCTCGACCTGGATGCGCGGGTTCATCTCGATGAAGACGTAGTTGCCCTGCGGGTCGAGCAGGAACTCGACGGTGCCGGCGTTGCGGTAGCCGATGTGGCGCGCGAACTTCACGGCGTCGTTGCAGATGCGGTCCCGCAGCTCGGGCGCGAGGTTCGGCGCGGGCGCGATCTCGATGACCTTCTGGTGGCGCCGCTGCACGGAGCAGTCGCGCTCGAAGAGGTGGATCACGTTGCCCTGGCCGTCCGCGAGGATCTGCACCTCGATGTGGCGCGGCTCGACGACTGCCTGCTCCAGGAACACGGTCGGGTCGCCGAACGCCGACTCCGCCTCGCGCGACGCCGCCTCCAGCGCCTCACGCAGCGCGGCCGGGTCGTCAACCTTGCGCATGCCGCGGCCACCACCACCGGCGACGGCCTTCACGAAGACGGGGAAGCGCATCGACTTCGACGCTTCCAGCAGCTCCTCGACGTTCGAGGACGGCGCGCTCGACTCCAGCACCGGCAGCCCGGCCTCGCGGGCGGCGGCGATGGCGCGCGCCTTGTTGCCCGTGAGCTCCAGCACCTCGGCGACGGGGCCGATGAACGTGAGCCCCGCCTCCCGGCAGGCCATCGCGAGCTCGGGGTTCTCGGACAGGAAGCCGTAACCGGGGTAGATCGCGTCGGCGCCGGCCTTGCGGGCCGCCTTGATGATCTCCTCGACGGAGAGGTAGGCGCGGACGGGATGTCCCGGCTCACCGATCTCGTAGGACTCGTCCGCCTTCAAGCGGTGCAGCGAGTTGCGGTCTTCGTGAGGGAAAACGGCGACCGTTCCCGCGCCCAGTTCGTAGGCGGCTCGGAACGCGCGAATCGCGATCTCGCCGCGGTTGGCGACAAGAACCTTGCGGAACATCCGTTGCCCTCCCGGAGTTGCTCGACGGTCAGTTCAGGCACGTTACCGTGCGACTCTTGCCTGTTGGGAGGACTGTCTCACGTGATGGGTATCATCCTGATCGGTCTTGTTCGTGAGGATTCTCGCGGTTTCAGGCCTGGGCGGATACCCACCACCCGGTCAGACTCCGGCCGGTAGTGGGTTTAACCAGATCGAGTGACGATCATGGTCACAATCTCGGTAGGGTGAGCCATATGGCCGGGGCTGATGGAGCCGGGCAGCCTACTGCCCGCACACCGCATTTCGACGTTGTCCTCCGTGGTTACAACCAGCGACAGGTGAACGAACGGGTAACCCGTTTGGAGTTCGACCTCAAGAACTCGAACAGGTCGCGCGACGCGGCGGCGGCGCAGGTGGCGGAGCTGACGAAGCTGCTCAACACCATGCGCGCCGACCTCGACAAGACCAGGATGCAGCTCCACAACCTCGCCAACCGGCCGGTCGACGCCTCGAACGTCACCGAACGCGTGCGCGTGATGATGACGCTGGCCGAGGAGGAGATCGCCGACATCCGCAAGGGCGCCCTCGACGCCGCGAACGCGACCCGCGCCGAGGCCGACAAGTACGCCGCGGACCAGCGCGAGAACCACCAGCGGATGCTCGCCGAGACCGAGGCGCGCCGCAAGCAGCTGGAGGTCGCGCACCAGCAGCGCACCACCGAGCTGGAGAAGCAGTTCACCGAGCGCCGCACCGAGCTGGAGGCCGAGTTCGAGGCGCTGCGCACGAAGCTCACGGCCGAGCACGAGGCCCTCGTCGCCGAGACCCGCGCCGCCGGCGAGCGCGTGACCGCCGACTTCGAACGCCGCTCCGCCGACCTGGACGCCCGCCGCGTCGAGCTGGACCAGAAGTACAAGGCCTACCACGACCAGCTCGACAAGGAGTACGACGGCCTCAAGGCGACGCTCACCGCCGAGCACCAGAAGGTCCTCGCCGACGCCCGCGCCGAGGCCGACCGCATCGCCGCCGAGACCGAGGCCACCCGCGCCGAGGCGCTGCGGAAGCTCGACGAGACGCTGAAGGCCAAGCAGGCGGAGACCGAGAAGACGATCGCCGAGCTGGAGGCCGACGCGCTCGCCAGGGTCGAGAAGACCACGGCCGACGCCACCGCCGCGGCCGCCGCGCTGGTGAGCGAGGCGGAGGCCAAGGCCACGAAGCTCGTCGGCGACGCCGAGACCAGGTCGACCGCGCTGGTGACCGAGGCCGAGTCGCGCGCTGCCGCCAGTGTGCGCGAGGCCGACGAGAAGGCTGTGGGCCTGGTCCGCGTCGCTCAGGAGAAGGCGACCGGTCTGGTGCGTGAGGCGGAGGAGAAGGCCACCCGCCTGCAGGCCGACGCCGACCAGCGGGCGGAGGTGGCCGCCGAGCGGGAGGCCGCGCTGCGTTCCGCGCATGACAACCTGACGAAGCAGTTCAACGCGGCCCAGGCTGCGGTGGAGGCGGCGATGACGGTGTTGAAGCCGCTGCCGTCGTCCGAGGTGGACTCCGATGCTGCGGCTGAGGAGGCTGCCGCTTCGGGTGACTCCGGTGGGTCTGGTGGCTCTGAGCCGAAGACCGAGCAGTTGCCGAAGCAGCGTCCGCGGAGCTGATCAGGTGGGGAACGGGGGCCAGCGCTCCCGTTCCCCGCAGAGACCGGTGGTTGTGGTGGCTTGGGTGCGGGGCTGGGGTCCGTACCAGGTCGATCACCTTGGGTGCGGGGTTGAGCGGGCACTCGTCTCGCTTCGCTCAATCACCCGGCAAGGCACGGCTGTGCCGTGCTGCGGGAAATGCATCGAGCCTCGCTCGGCCGGGCTCGGCTTCGGCCCGGCTCGTCTTCAGCTCGGCTCGGCCGGGCTCGGCTTCGGCTGGCGTGCGTGAGCGTTCTGAGAATTGTCAGACCTGCTCGGTACGTTGGGTCGCGGGGGACCCAGCTGCGGAGGGGACCCCTGCGCCAGCCTGCGCAGGAGTCGTCGGCGTCAGGCCTTCTCCAGGAAGTCGGCTCGGTCGTCGGTCATCAGCGTGGCCACCATGCCGGCCAGGCCGGGGTTGGCGGTGAGGTCGGGGTCTGCGTCGATGACGGTCTGGGCGGCGGTGCGGGCGTCGGCGATGATGTCCTCGTCGCGCAGCAGGGAGAGCATCTTGAGGCCCGAGCGCTTGCCGGACTGGGCGGCGCCGAGGATGTCGCCCTCGCGGCGGAGCTCCAGGTCGAGCTGGGCGAGCTCGAAGCCGTCCAGGGTGGACTCGACGGCGCGGAGCCGTTCCATGGTGGCCGTCATCTCGGGCATTTCGGTGACCAGGAGGCAGAGGCCGGGGGCTGAGCCTCGGCCCACGCGGCCGCGGAGCTGGTGGAGCTGGGAGACGCCGAAGCGGTCGGCGTCCATGATGGCCATGACGGTGGCGTTCGGGACGTTCACGCCCACCTCGATGACGGTGGTGGCGACCAGGACCTGGACCTGGTTGGCGGAGAAGGCGCGCATGACGGCGTCTTTTTCGTCCGGGGGCATGCGGCCGTGCAGGATCTCGATGCGCAGCCCGCGCAGGGGGCCCGCCGCGAGGGTGTTCGCGACGTCCACAACGGACAGTGCGGGGCGCTTGCCCTCGTCGTCGGGGCCCTTGGGGTCGTCGTCGCCGTCGCCGATGCGGGGGCAGACGAAGTAGGCCTGGTGGCCGGCGGCGACCTCCTCGCGGACGCGGGCGAAGGCGCGGTCGAGCCAGGCCGGTTTCTCGCGGACGGGGACGACGGAGGTCTTGATCGGGGAACGGCCGCCCGGCAGCTCGCGCAGGGCCGAGACCTCCAGGTCGCCGTAGACGGTCATGGCGACCGTGCGCGGGATCGGGGTCGCGGTCATGACGAGGACGTGCGGGTTCTCGCGTTCGCCACGGGCGCTCAGCGCGGCGCGCTGCTCGACGCCGAAGCGGTGCTGTTCGTCGACCACGACCAGGCCGAGGGAGTGGAACTCGACCTTCTCCTGGATGATCGCGTGCGTTCCCACCACGATGCCGGCCTCGCCGGTCACGATGTCCAGCAACGCCTGGCGGCGCTGGGCGGTGTTCATCGAACCGGTCAGCAGCGTCACGCGGGTCGCGGTCTCGGCGGCGCCGAGCTGGCCCGCCTGGGCGAGGTCGCCGAGCATCTCCGCGAGCGAACGGGCGTGCTGGGCGGCGAGGACCTCGGTCGGCGCGAGCATGGCGGCCTGCCGGCCGGCGTCGACGGCCTGCAACATGGCTCGCAACGCGACCATGGTGTTGTGGGTGACCACGAAGTGGTCTGTGACGTAGAGCCGGTCCGGATGGGCGATCGAGATGCACTGAACGGGCTTGCGCCCCACGAACTCGACTGCGCGAATCGCACGAACAGGCTTTTCGTACTTCGTGCGCTCCTTGACCAGTTCAGCCTTCCGCGTCAACCGGAACGGCGGGAACTCGTTCGGCAGGCGCACGCTCACCAGGTAATAGGTGTTGCCCATCTTCGTCGTCGGACGAAGCCTGCCGGTACCGCCGAGCGACTCGGCCAGCCAGGCGACCTGTTCGGCGAGCCGTGCCGACGCCGACGAGAAGGTGACGTTCGAGCCCCGCTCGCGGTCAAGCGTGCCGTCGGTGTCCAACAACCCCTGCAACAGCGCGTGGCGAACCTTGATCGGGGCGACGAGGTAGTTGTCGGGAAGGAACTTGTCCCGTGCGGTGTGACCATAGACCCCGAGCTCCCGCAATGCCTTGAGAACCGGGTTCGTGCCCTTCCTGCGCCCGTTCACGAACCAGTCGTACTTCCTAGCCCACTCCGGCTTGGCGAGGTGCGCGCCCTGCGGCATGACCGCCATCAGCTCGACCAGCAGCTCCGGGTCTGCCGTGGTGAACATCACTCGGCCGTGCAGCAGTGAGCCGTCCCCGATCAGCAAGCCCAGCAGGTACGGGTCCAGCGGCCGTTCGGTCACGCAGTCCAGCTCTGGCGCGTTCACGGTGGGCAGGTACCACTTCGACCCACCGCCGGAGGTCGTGAGGTCGTCCCGGATTTCCTTCAAGGTCAGCACCTTGAGCGGGTTCCCACGGTCACGGCGCACCGTCGTGTTCACCGCCCAGAGGTGCTCCAGGTCGGACTCCACGCTGCGACCGTCGGAGAGCACCACGCGGTACACGTCCCGCTCGCCCTGGGGGAACACCCCGGTGACCACGGTGACCTCACCGCTCGCCGCGACCACCTCGTCGCCGACGGCCATGTCCCCCATTCGACGGAAACCGGAGGGCGTGAGCACCAGGGAGTCCAGGGGTTGCGCCTTGCCAGACCCCACTTCCCCCTGCAGCAGGCGGTTCATCGGCACGACCGAGGCCAGGTCGGAGGAGATCTGCTCACCGACCGACACCTGGCCCGCGGTCAGCGTGAACGGCAGGCGCGCGTCGAACGCGTCCAGGATGCCGCCGGGACGGCGGGCGCAGGACGGGGCCGGGCGGGCCGTGGCGGACTTGCGGCGCTGGGCCAGGGCGAGCTGGACGGCCAGCGCCTCGTCCCACTTCAGCCGCTGCTGTGCCACGGCGATCTGCGCCCAGCTCTCCGGCCGGTGGATCGCGCGCAGGGCCTCCTCGAGGCCGATCAGGCCGTGCTCGGCGCGGAAGCCGGCGGGCAGCGGGTCCTCCTGCACGCCGTCCCAGACCTCCAGCAGCTGCTTCACGCAGTTCGCGATGTTCCACGTGTTGATGTGCTGCGAGGCCGGGTAGACCGGCAGGAACGCCTGCAGGAACGCGGAGCTGTCCGACTCCGGGGTGAGGATCTCGAACGCCGGGTGCACCAGCTGCAGGTTCTGCCGGTAGCGGCCGACCTTGCCGGCGAACAACGCCTTGGTGCCCGGCAGCAGCTCCTTCTCCGCGACGAACGCCGGCTTGCCGAAGAACACCAGGTGCAGCTCGGAGGTGCCGTCGGTGATGACGGCCTCGGTCATCTGGCCGCGGCGCGCCTTCATCTGCCGCTTCTGGCACTTGCGGACCTCGGCCTGCACCGTGACGTGCTCGTCGATTTCCAGCGATTTGATGTCGGTCAGCTGCCCGCGCTCGTCGTAGCGGCGCGGGTAGTGGCGCAGCAGGTCACCGACCGTCGTGAGGCCGAGGCCGGTCTCCAGTGCGTCGGCGGACTTCTTGCCGAGCAACGGCTGCAGCTTGTCGTCGAAGGAGATCATCGCGTCCCATTGAACTACTCGACACCGACAAAAATGACCGCGTCCGGCTGACCGCCCGGATACGCGGTCACCTCGACCTCCGGATGGGTGATGCGGAGGTGGTCCTCCAGCACCTCCACCAGGCCGTCGGGGGCGTCGGCGCCGAGCAGCACGGTCACCAGCTCGCCGCCGCCGGACAGCATGCGGTCGACCAGGCGGCAGGACAGGTCCAGCACCGGCTCCCGCGCGGCGGGGCCGGGTTCGATCAGCACGACTTCGCCGTCCAGCATGCCCAGCAGGTCGCCCGGCTGGCAGCGGCCCACCCAGGTGATGGCCTCGTCGGCGGCGATCGCGAGCTCACCGCGACGGGTGGCCGCAGCGGCTTCCGCCATCGCGACAACGTCGTCACCGGCGCGGCGGGAAGCGTCGTGCACCGCCAACGCGGCGAGGGCCTGCACTGGCGAGAACGTCGGCACCACCACCACGTCCTGCCCTGCGGCCTGTGCGTACGCCACGGCCTCGTCCAGCACCTCACGGATGTCCGGGTCGCCCGGCAGCACGGCGACGTGACGCGCGCGCGTCGACACGATGGCGGACAACAGGTCCGTGGGCGTCGCCGAAGAAGAAGCCAGGTCGAACACCGTGGCTCCCTCGGCGCGGAACAGGTCCACCGCGCCACTCGCGACCACGACGATCGCCCGGTCCTGCACGAACCTGGACGCCTGCGCAGCGATCTGGTCGGCGAACCGCGCCACCGTGATGCGGTGCGGCCGCCCAGCGCGCACACCGGACTCGATGGCCGCGCCGATGTCGTTGCAGTGCACGTGCACGGTCCACAAGGACACGCCGTCGCCCACCACGGACACGCAGTCGCCGAGCCCGTTCAACGAGGTCCGCAGCTCCGCCACGGCCTCCTCGGAGGTGTCTTCGAGCAGGTACATGACCTCGTACTCGAACTCCGCCGAGCCGCTCTCCCGCTCGGTCGTGAGCGACTCGGGCGTGCGCGGCACCAGCGGCGCGTCCACGGGCGTCTCGACGGTCTGCCCAGTGATCACGGCGGCAAGTGTGTCCAACAACACAACCAGGCCGCGGCCACCCGCGTCGACCACCCCGGCCTTGGCCAGCACGGCCAGCTGGCGGGGTGTGTCGGCCAACGCCACGGCACTCGCGCGCGAGGCCGCCACGACCACTTCGTCCAGCTCGTCGGACGGGCAGTCACGGGCTGCCTCGGCGGCCGCGTGCAGCACCGACAGGACCGTGCCCGGCACGGGCTTGGACACCGCCGCCGTGGCCAGCTCGTCGGACCGCTGCAGGGCCTTGCGCAGCGCCGACCCGGACACCACCGAGACGCCCTGCACGGTCTCCGCGAGGCCCCTGAGCACCTGCGACAGGATCACGCCGGAGTTGCCGCGGGCCCCGGCGAGCGCGCCGCGGGCCAGTGCCGACAGCGCCTCGCCCACGGTGGTCATGGGCGAGCGCAGCAGGGCGTCCAGCGCGGACTGCATCGTGTGCAGCAGGTTCGTCCCCGTGTCACCGTCGGGCACGGGGAAGACGTTGATCTGGTCGATCGACGCCCGGTTGGCGTCCAGCGACCGCACGCAGGCGTCCGCCCACCTGCGCACCGCGACCGCATCCATGACCTGCATGGCGGGGAGGGTATCCACCCGGTTTGGTCGCTGGTGAGGCCACCGGCTACCCTGATCGGGTTGCCGTGCCCGGTTGAGGCTTGTGCACGCTTGCGCGCCCACCGGGACGCGAGACCCACCGCTTGAGGAACCTGAAGGAGTGGCTGACGTGGCTGCCGTGTGCGACGTCTGTGGCAAGGGGCCGGGCTTCGGCCATTCGGTTTCGCACTCCCAGCGGAAGACGAACCGCCGCTGGAACCCGAACATCCAGTCTGTGCGCGCCAAGGTTTCGGCCTCGCAGCGCCAGCGCATCAACGTGTGCACCTCCTGCCTGAAGGCCGGCAAGGTTGTGCGCGGCTGATCACCGCCACAGTTCGTGACTACGGGGAGAGCCCGGCTTCGGCCGGGCTCTTCTCGCGTTCCAGGGCCCTGCGCACGAACACCAGGCAGGCCACACCGACGAGCAACGCCCCGGTGCCCCCGATCGCGAACACCGCCCGCGGCCCCATGACCAGCAGCAAGCCACCGGCGGCCGCCGTTCCGAGCAGGTTCGCGCCGGTCACCATCGACCCGACCGCGGCGAACGCACGTCCACGCATCGCCTCCGGTGTCCGCAGCCGGACGATCGCGTTCATCGTCACGTTGTCCACGCCGTTGGAAACACCGCCGATGAACCACCCGATCACCGCGGCCGCGACGAACGGGAACGTCGCCGGGATCAGCACCGCGACGCCCGTGGTCACGCCGGTGATCGCCAGCGCGTGGGCGAGCTGGGACACCGACGTCAGCCGCGCGGCGAGCCGGTTGCCGACGATGATGCCGACCATCCAGCACGCCTGCATCGCGCCCAGCAGGAACTCGTTGCCGTGCAGCACGAACCGCACGAAGGCGGGGTCGGCCACGTTGATCACCACCGTCGCGCCGACGAAGCACGCCAGCCCGAGGATCGCCGCGAACAACACGGCGTCCTGGCGCACGTGCCGGACACCGGCCAGCGCGCTGGGCCGCGCCGAGTGCTCACCCGTGGGCCTGCGCTCGGACCGCATGAACGCCAGCAGCACCGCGTAGACGAAGAAGGTCGCGCCGTTCATCAGCAACGCGGCCGGGTGGCCGAAGAACCCGGCGAGCACCGCTCCCCCGGTGACCCCGGCGATGTTGCCGACGCTGCGGGTGGTGCCGATCAACGCGTAGGCGCGGGTGGAGTGCTCCTCGCCCGCGATGTGCGGCACGAGCGCGGACATGCTGGGCTGGGCGACCGCACGGCCGCAGCCGAAGAGCAGCACCAGCGCGACCACGAACGCGGGCTGTCCCATCAGCGGTGCGATGGCCGCGATCGCGCCACCTTGGCAGAGCACCCCGGCGGTCAGCAGGCGGCGGTTGGGCAGCCGGTCGACGAGCAGGCCGGCCAGAGGCGCCCCGAGGACGAACGGGAGCAGCTCGGCGACCAGGATCGCGGCCACCAGCAGCGAGCTGATCGGCGTCGCCCAGAAGAGCAGGACCAGCAACGTCAGCGCGTTGCCGAACTCGCTGACGCCCACACCGGCAGCGACGATGAACAGATCACGATTCCCCCGCACACCTCGCGACGCTAGTGGCGTGAGGCGTGCGGGACGCGCGAATTACGGGAGCTTCCAGTCGACCGGCTCGGCGCCCTGCTTCGCGAGCAGCTCGTTGGCGCGGCTGAACGGCTTCGAGCCGAAGAACCCGGAGTGCGCGGACAGCGGTGACGGGTGCGCGGACTCGATGGCGGGCAACGGTTCCAGCAGCGGACGCAGGTTGCGCGCGTTGCGGCCCCACAGGATCGACACGAGCGGTGCGTCGCGGGCGGCGAGCGCCTTGATCGCCTGCTCGGTGACGGCCTCCCAGCCCTTGCCCTGGTGCGAGTTGGCCTTGCCGGGCTGGACGGTGAGCGCCCTGTTGAGCAGCAGCACACCCCGCTCCGACCACGGCGTCAGGTCGCCGTTGGACGGGATCGGGTGTCCCAGGTCCTCGGCGTACTCCTTGTAGATGTTGATGAGCGACTTGGGGATCGGCCGCACGTCGGGCGCCACGGAGAACGACAGGCCGACCGCGTGTCCGGGCGTCGGGTACGGGTCCTGGCCGACGATGAGCACCTTGACCTGGTGGAACGGCTGCTGGAACGCACGCAGCACGTTCTCGCCCGCAGGTAGGTAGGTGCGGCCGGCGGCGACCTCCGCGCGCAGGAACTCACCCATGGCGGCGATCTGGTCAGCAACGGGGGCGAGAGCTTCAGCCCAACCGGCTTCGACAACTTCGTTGAGGGGACGAGCCACGGCTGGGAACCCTATCCCACTCAGTCCAAACGACGGAGCTGTTCCCGGTACACCGCGATGTTCTGCACGTACTTCTCCACGATGAACGCCCAGGCCTGTTCCGGCACAACGTAACCGGCACGCTCACGGGCCGGCACTCCGAGCACCATCGTGCGTTCGCGGACGTGGCCGTCGAACGAGACCACCGCGCCGGCGCCGACGATCGCCCCCTTCTCCACGATGGAACCGTTGAGCACCACCGATCCCGACGCGATCAGGCAGTCGTCCGCGACGGTCGCGCCCTCGATGTGGACGTTGTGCCCGATCACGCACCCGGAGCCGATGTGCACGGGGTGGACCTCGGTGCAGTGGACGACCGTGCCGTCCTGGACCGACGTGCGCTCGTCGACGACGATGCGCCCGTAGTCACCGCGCAGCACGGCCTGGGGCCACACCGACGAATGCGCGCCGATGCGGACGTCACCGATCACCGTGGCATCGGGGTGCACGTACGCGGCCGGGTGGATCTGCGGCGTGTAGTCCCCGAGCGCATAGATGGCCATGGAGCCGAACCTACAACGGCTTGCCGTAGCAACGGCTCTCCGGGTGGTCGCGGTAGACGCCGAAGTTCGCGATCCGCTCATAACCGGTGGCCAGGTAGAGGCCGATGGCCTCGGGCTGGCGGAGGCCGGTTTCCAGCACCATCTGCCGGTGGCCTGCCTCGCGCGCGGTGTCCTCCAGGTTCGTCAGCACGAGCCGGGAGAGACCGCGGCCGCGCAACGACTCGGCCACGTACATCCGCTTGATCTCCGCGGCGCCGTCGAGCTCCTGGTGCACGCGCCAGCCGCCGCACGCGACCGGGGAGCCGTCGAGGTAGCCGACCACGAAGTAGCCCAGCGGGGCGGCGAACTGCGCCGGGTCGACCGGCGTCACGTCCTTCTCGCCGTAGCGCTCGACGAAGACCTGCTGGAGGTCCTCGATCAGCTTGACCGAGTCTGGATGGTCATACGCGCGCGTGCATAGTTCCACAGTGAGCCAGTCTACGCGCGCCAGTGCTCCCAGCCGGGAGGTTTTTCGTACGTCCTGCCGTCGACCGTGACACCCTCGCCGGCGCGGACCGTGCCGATCGTGGTCCAGCCCTCCGGCACGGCCTTGGGACCGGGGAAGGTCGCGGCCAGCGCGTGGTCCTCCCCACCCGTGAGCGCCCAGTGCCGGGCGTCACCGCCGAGCGCGGACGCCACGTCCAGCAGGCGCGGGTGCAACGGCAGCAGCTCGGTGCGGATGTCGATCGCCACGCCCGACGAGTCGGCGATGTGACCGAGGTCCTGCAGCAGCCCGTCCGAGATGTCGATCATCGACGTCGCGCCGGCCTCCGCGGCCCTGGGGCCCTCCTCGTACGGTGGCTCCGGCGAGCGCTGGGCGTTCACGATGCCGACCGGGGAACGGAACCCGCGGCCCAGCACGGCCAGTCCCGCCGCCGCCCAGCCGAGCCGTCCGGTGACCGCCACGACGTCACCGACGAGCGCTCCCGACCTCGTGACCGGCTCCAGCCCGTTCATGTCACCCATGGCCGTGATGGAGATCACCAGTGTGGCGGAGCTGACCATGTCGCCGCCCACGACGCCGGCGCCGGCCTTGGCCGCTTCCTCCCACAGGCCCGCCATGATCCCCTGGATCGTGGCCGCCGGGGTGTCGGGAGGACACGCCACACCGACGAGCAGACCGGACGGCAACGCTCCCATCGCGACGACGTCCGCGAGGTTCACCGCGGCCGCTTTTCGGCCCACCTGCTCGGGTGTGGACCAGTCGAGTCTGAAGTGGACACCCTCGACCAGCACGTCCATCGACGCCACGACACGCCCGTCCGGCACGGCGACGACGGCCGCGTCGTCGCCGGGACCGAGGATCGTGGTCTCCGGCTGCGCCCGGCCGGTCGTCACCCGGTGGATGAGGTGGAACTCACCCACGTCGGCGACCGTCTCCGCGTCGCGCGGCGGCTGCGGACGCAAAGTTGCCTCCCAATCTGAGCATTCGGAACCCCAACTGGGGTACGTTGCGTGACACGTTCCTACCTCGACCCAACCTGTCGCGACGAAGGGGCACGCCGTGGTGCATGCATACATCCTCATCCAGACCGAGGTCGGCAAGGCCGCTGCAGTCGCCTCCGAGATCTCCGGCATCACCGGCGTCGCCACCGCCGAGGACGTCACCGGTCCGTACGACGTCATCGTCCGCGCCGAGGCCGACACCGTCGACCAGCTCGGCCAGCTCGTGGTGGCGCGCATCCAGAACGTCGAGGGCATCACCCGGACGCTCACCTGCCCGGTGGTCCACCTCTAGTCAGCCCGTGTTGTCATAGCCGGGTGACTCAGCAGGAATCCACGTCGACGCTGTCCCGGCCGCTCGTTGTGGCGGTCGGGCTCGCCGTGCTGCTCGCCATCGGTGTCGCCGCGCTCGGTCTCGTGCTGGGCACGGGAAACGAGGCCGAGGACGTCGTCCCCGGCCGCTCGGGGCCGCTCGCGCTGGTCTCGATCGACGCGCCGGACGCCGGTTCACCGCAGTGCACCTCGCTGGTCGAGAAGCTGCCGGTCGGGCTGCCGTCCGGTAAGGACATGCTGCCGCGCAGGGAGATCGCCACGCCGGCGCCGCCCGCCGCGGTCGCGTGGGGTGACGCTCAGCACGACCCGGTGGTGCTGCGCTGCGGACTCCCCCGCCCGGCCGAGCTGTCGCCGTCGGCCCAGCTGCGGGTGATCTCGGACGTCCAGTGGCTGCAGCTGCCGGGTTCCGGCACCTCCACGTGGGTGGTCGTCGACCGCGGGGTGTACGTGGCGCTGACGGTGCCCGACGACGCGGGCACCGGGCCGTTGCAGGACATCTCCACGACGGTGCGTGACCTGCTGCCGAAGCAAACGGTTCGCACAACCCCTTAGCGCAGGCCTGAGCCGCGCGCGACCGCCGTCTCGATCAGCGTGGTCAGCAGCGTGGCGAAGTCCACACCGGTCGCCTCCCACGCCTTGGGGTACATGGAGATCGGCGTGAAGCCGGGCATGGTGTTGAGCTCGTTGATGATCAGCTGGTCGTCCTCCGTGAGGAAGAAGTCCACCCTGGACAGGCCCTGGCAGTCGAGCGCCTTGAACGCCGTGACGGCCATCTCCCGCAGCCGCGCGGTGATGTCGTCGTCGAGCTTGGCCGGGATGTCGGCCTCGTAGGAGTCGTCGACGTACTTGGCGTTGTAGTCGTACCACTCGACGCCCTCGCCGACCGGCCGCAGCTCGGCGGGCAGCGACGCCTCGACCCGGCCGTCGGGGAACTCGAGCACCGCGCACTCGATCTCGCGCGCGTTCGGCACGGCCGCCTCGACGATGACCTTGGGGTCGTGCTGGCGCGCCTCGAAGATGGCGGCGTCCAGGTCGGCCCAGTCGCTGATCTTCGAGATGCCGACCGACGACCCGGCGCGCGACGGCTTCACGAACACCGGCAGCCCGAGCCGCTCGCGCTCGTCGAGGGTCAGCGTGGTGGCGGCGCGGTCGAGCGCGACGAACGTGCCGACGTTCAGACCTTCGGCCTGCAGCAGCTTCTTGGCGAAGATCTTGTCCATGGCGGCGGCGCTCGCGAACACACCGGGCCCGACGTACGGCAGCCCGCCGAGCTCCAGCAGCCCCTGGATGGTGCCGTCCTCGCCCCACGCGCCGTGCAGCAACGGGAACACGACGTCGACGCCCTCCAGCGCCTGCCCCGGCTCGATCGCGGCCACGGTCTGGTTGCGCAGCGTCGGGAGGTTGCCGGTACCGGCCTCCAACGCGCCGGGGTCCGTGCCGAGCGCCCACTGCCCCTGCGGCGTGATGCCGACCGGCACCACCTCGAAGCGGTCGGCGTCGAGGTGCGGCAGCACGCTCTTGGCGGACTGGCAGGAGACCTCGTGCTCGGAGCTGCGACCGCCGAAGATCACGGCCACCCTCGTCTTGCGCTGCGTCATGCGGGCGACCCTACCCGTTTGGGCGATTGCCACTGTTGACCAGTTGGCGGCCGCTGACGTCGAGTCGTGCTGGAGATCAAACCCCTCGACCTCGACGACCTGGACGGCTACGTCGCGTTGCGAGTCGCGACCCAGCCCGTCGACGACCCCACCGCGCCGGTGCCGGACAGGGAGCGGATCGCGCGCGGGTTGCGCAACCCGCGCGTGGAGCACGGCGAGGTGATCCACCGCATCGCCGTGCGGAACGGAGTGGTGGTGGCCGCGGCGTCGGTGGCGTTGCTGCCGGCCGAGAACTCGCGGATCGCCGCCGGCGAGGTCGAGGTGCACCCGGACCACCGACGGCAGGGCATCGGCACCGAGGTGCTGGAGGCCCTGCTCACCGAGCTGCGCGGCAGGGGCAGGGAGACGTTCGAGAACCTGTGGGTGACCAGGGGCAGCGCCGGTGAGCGGTGGGCGGTCGCGCGCGGGTTCACGGTGGGAGCGCACCGGCTGTGGCAGAAGCTGACGATCGCGGACGTCGACCCGGCGGTGTGGGACGTGCCGGCGCCGGACGGGTACCGCGTGCAGCAGTGGATCAACGCGACGCCGGAGCACCTGCTGGCGTCGGTGGCCGCGACCAGGCAGTCGATCGTCGACGCACCGGCGGAGGGCATCGTGTCCGTCTCCCCGGCGTGGACGCCCGAGCAGGTGCGCGCCAAGGAGTCGCTCGCCAGGCAGGCGGGCGTCGAGCAACGCATCGTCACCGCCGTGCACGGCGGTGAGGTCGTCGCGCTGACCGAGCTGTCGCTCTACCCCTCGAACGTGACGTCGGCGTGGCAGGAGGACACGGTGGTAGCGCCTGCGCACCGCGGCCGTGGGCTCGGACGTCTGGTGAAGGCGCACATGCTGCGCTGGCTGCTCGCGGACCGGCCCGCCCTGGAGTTCATCGAGACCCAGACCAACGGCGACAACGTCCACATGATCCGGGTGAACCACCGGCTGGGGTTCGTCGACGCCCGCGAGATGGTGACGGTCAGCCGGCCCTGCTGAGCAGTTCCACCAGCACCGGCAAGGCGCTGATCAGCTGTTCCCGGGAGCACGCGCTGTACCCGATGGCCAGGCCGTGCCACCGCGCGCGGTGGACGAAGTGCCTGCCGAGGCCGTCCACGCGCAGGCCGCGTTCGAGTGCCTGCTTCATCACCTCGCGCTCGGCGTCCGCGTTCGGCAGCAGGACCACGACGTGCGCGCCCGCGTCGTCGCCGAGGACCTCGATGCCGGCCGCGGCGAACGTGTCGACGATCAGGGCCCGGCGTTCGGCCAGTTCGCGGCGGAGCTTGCGGAGGTGGCGGCCCAGGTCGCCGGTGCGGGCGAGCTCGACGACGACGCGCTGGCCGGCGGCGGCCGGGCTGGTGCCGGTGAGGTCGCGGTGTTCGAGGACGGCGGTGGCGATGTGCTCGGGGGCGACCATCCAGCCCGCGCCGAGGGTGGGGGTGAGGATCTTGCTGGTGGTGCCGAGGTGGACGACGACGTCCGGGGCCAGCGCGGCGAGTGAGGGCAGCGGGGCCACGTCGTAGCGGAGCTCGCCGTCGTAGTCGTCCTCGATGACCAGCCATCCGTCGCGGCGCGCGCGCTCGACCAACGCCACCCGGCGGCCCGCCGACATGCGGCCGCCCAGCGGGTACTGGTGCGCGGGCGAGCAGTAGACGGCGCGGACGCCCGCGGGGACGGCGTCGGGGAGCAGGCCCTCGGCGTCGACGGCGGCTTGGACGACCTTCAAGCCCGCCGCGCGGAACACGCCGACCGCGCTGGTAGCCGGGTTCCTCCACGGCCACGGCGTCGCCGCGCCGCAGGACCGCGACCGCGATCTCGGTCAGCACCGCCGTGGTGCCGCCGGTGGCGAGCACCGGGTCGGCGTTCACGGCCAGGCCGCGGTGGCGCAGCAGGTGTTCGGCGATGGCCTCGCGTACTCGGCAGGCCGGCGCGTTCCGGGCGGGACAGCGTGGTGTGTCGGCGGCGGCGCGCCAGGCACGCGCCAGGCCGCGCGGTCGAGGCCACCGGCCCAGGGTGCGCCGGTGCCGAGGTCGACGAAGTCGGTGATGGCGGGGACGACGGCCTTGCGCGAACGTTTGCGCATCGGGCCGGGCGGCGTCGTCGTGACGTACGTGCCGGATCCGTGACGGCCCGCGATCCACCCTTCGGCGTGCAGCTGGTCGTATGCGGCCGCGGTCACGGTGCGGGACACTCCGAGGCGATCGGCGAGCGCGCGTGGAGGGCAGCCGGTCGCCCGCGCGCAGCCGCCCTTCGGAGGCGGCGGAGCGCAGCGCGTCGGCCAGCTGCACGGCGAGCGGCTCGGCGGAGGAGCGGTCCAGCGCGACGGGCAGTGCGGTCTCAGCCAAAGTGGCCTTCTCAGATCAGTCGAAAATGGCGCTTCAATGATGCCACTTCGCCGGGCAGAGTGTGAGTCATGACCTCTGACCTGCAGCTCTCCCCGACCCCGCGCAGCACCGTCGTCCGCGGCAAGAACAGAGCCGTCGAAGACCGCCAGGTGCTCTACGACATCCTCGACGCGGGCCTGGTCTGCCACCTCGCCGTCGAGGTCGACGGAGCCCCGTTCCTCATCCCCACCGCGTACGGGCGGGACGGCGACCGGATCTTCCTGCACGGCTCGACGGGCTCGCGGTCCATCAGGAGCATGATCGAGGGCAAGCCGGTGTGCGTGTCGGTCACGCTCGTCGACGGCGTCGTGTACTCGCGCTCGGTGTTCCACCACTCCATGAACTACCGCTCGGCGATCGTCCACGGCACCGCGCGAGTGGCGGACGACCCCGAGCACGCCCTCAAGGTCATCGTCGAGCACGTCACGCCCGGCAGCTGGGACTACGCGCGGCAGCCGACGCGCAAGGAGCTCGCCGCCACCGTCGCGCTGGAGATCGACCTGACCGAGGCCAGCGTGAAGGTGCGCGACGGCGGGCCGGGCGAGGAGCCGGAGGACCTGGAGGCCAACCTGGTGTGGGCCGGGCACATGCCGCTCGTCACGACGTGGGGCGCGCCGGTGCCGCACGAGACGGACAAGCCCGTCCCGCCGCACGTCAGCGCACGGGGCCGTTGACCGGGTCGTAGCGGTACGGCGTCATGGCCCGCGAACCGTGGCGGTACACGTGGATCGACACGGCCGGGTCGGCGCCGTCGTTGCGCACGTGGTGCACGTAGCCGGGGCCCCACACGCGCGACTGGCCGGCGTGCAGCGAGTGCACGACCTGGATCTTCGTCGTCACGACCTCGGTGAGCAGACCGCTGACCACGGTGAACGCACCGGTCGTGACGGCGTGGTCGTGCAGGGAGGCCGTCTGACCGGGGAGCCAGCTCATCAGCCAGATCTCCTGGTCGGCGGTCTTCTCCACCAACGTCGAGAAGCGCTCTTCCGGGTCGTAGCGCAACAGGTGGGCCCACCGCGAGCGGTCCGCGGCGACCGACAAAGCCACCCGAACGGGGTGCAGCAGGGCGGAGTTCTCAGGCAGAACGACGGTATTTTCCGGAACGGCGAACATCGCGAAGAACTGTCCTAACCATGGCGAATGCGCGAAAAGAGGACGCGGGACTATCGCCAGGTACAACACAGTGCGCGCAAGGACATGCCGGAGAGGGTCCCGGAGTCGGGACCCTCCGTCAATCCAGTCCCAAGGAGTGGGACACGTCGGCGACGAGGTCCCGCGTGTCCTCACAACCCGCCGAGAACCGCACCAGCCCCTCCGGCACCGGGTCGCCCCACTGCGCGCGCCGGTCCGCCGTCGAGTGCAGGCCGCCGAACGACGTCGCCGCCGACACCAGCCGCGAGCGCGCGAGGAACGCCTCGACCGCCTCCGCCGACTCCAGCTCGAACGTCAGCACCCCGTTGAACCGCCGCATCTGCTGCGCCGCCACCAGGTGCGCGGGGTCCTCCGGCGCACCGGGCCACCGCAGTCCCGCGACCCGGCCGGACAGCGCCGAGTACAGCGCCGCCGCGTTCTCCGCCTGCCGCGCCAGCCGCAGGTCCAGCGTGCCCAGCCCGCGCAGCGCGAGCCACGTCTCGAACGGCCCGGGGATCGCACCGTTCACCGTCCGCGCGGACCGCACCCGCTCGGCCAGCTCGGCGGAAGCCAGCGTCACGTGTCCGAACAGGACGTCGCTGTGCCCGGCCACCGCCTTGGTGTCCGACGCCACCACGACGTCCGCACCGAGCTCGATCGGCCGCTGTCCCAGCGGCGTCGCCGTCGTGTTGTCCACCGCCAGCAACGCGCCGGCCTCGTGCGCCGCGGCCGCCAGCTCCGCGATGTCGCACACGTCCAGACCGGGGTTCGACGGCGTCTCCAGCAACACCAGCCGCACGCCCTCGAACGACGGGTACGGGCCCGCGGTCGGCACCTCGACCACGTTCACGTCCATTTCGGACACGAACTTGCGGGTCAGGAAGTACCCGTCCGACGGGAGCACCAGAGTGTCCCCAGTGGACAGCACGGACCGCAGCAACGTCGAGATCGCCGCCATCCCGGACGGGAAGACGACGCACTCCCCGCCTTCCAGCGACCCCAGCGCGGTCTCCAGCGCACGCCACGTCGGGTTGCCCGCGCGGCCGTAGTAGTCCTCACCGCCGAGGTGGTACGCCGACGCGAACACCGGCTGCGCGCCGAACGGTTCGCCCGGCGCACCCGAGACCGCGTGCACGACCCGCGTGCCGTCACCCAGCTCGCTCACTGGCGCTCGTGCTTCCGGTCGCGACCCAGCAGCGCGGCACCGAGGTCGCGCGCGCTGAGCCCGTCATGACACACCATGTGCACGCCTTCGGTGATCGGCATGTCCACGTCGTGCGCCCGCGCGAGCTCACGGATCGACGAGCACGACTTCACGCCCTCGGCGACCTGCCCGTGCGCCGCCTCCTGGGCCTGCTCCAGCGTCTCGCCCTTGCCCAGCCGCTCGCCGAAGGTCCGGTTGCGCGACAACGGCGACGCACAGGTCGCCACCAGGTCGCCCAGCCCGGCCAGACCGGCGAACGTCAACGGGTCCGCGCCCAGCGCCGCACCGAGCCGCGCGGTCTCGGCCAGCCCGCGGGTGATGATCGACGCCATCGTGTTGTCGCCGTAGCCCAGGCCCGCCGCCATGCCGCACGCCAGCGCGATGACGTTCTTGCACGCCCCGCCGAGCTCGCAGCCGATCACGTCGGTGTTGGTGTACGGGCGGAAGTACGAGTTCGAGCACGCGTGCTGCAGGTCGACCGCACGGTCGTGGTCCGCGCACGCGATGACGGTCGCGGTCGGCTGCCCGACAGCGATCTCCTTGGCCAGGTTGGGCCCGGACACCACGGCCACCTGGGACGGGTCGACACCGGCGACCTCGGAGATCACCTCGCTCATCCGCTTCAGCGTGCCGAGCTCCACGCCCTTGGACAGCGACACCAGGGTCGCGTCCGCCGGCAGCAGCTCCTTCCACGCCGACAGGTTCACCCGCAGCGTCTGCGAGGGCGTGGCCAGCACCACCGCGTCGGCGCCGGCGAGCGCCTTCGCCGGGTCCGCGGTCGCCGCGAGGTTCGCCGGCAGCTCGATGCCGGGCAGGTAACCGGAGTTGACGCGGGTCTCGGTGATCTCGTCGGCGACCTGCTGCCTGCGCGCCCACAGCACGACCTCGGGGCCGGAGTCCGCGACGACCTTCGCGAACGTCGTGCCCCACGAACCGGCGCCCAGCACCGCAACGCGTTCGATCGCCATGTCAGGCCTTCCTCGGTCCGTAGAAGCCCTCTGGCGCCTGCTGCTCGCGGATCTCGGCGAGGCGGTCCTTGACGCTGTTCATCAGCAGGTCGGTGACCTCCCGCAGCAACGGCAGCGTCTCCTCCTCGCCGCGGTAGGCGGACAGGTCGACCGGCTCACCGACGAGGTGGGTGATCGTCTTGCGCGGGAACGGCCGGAACGTGCGCTGGTAGTGGTTGTAGAGGTCGAGGGTGCCCCACCGGGCGACCGGGATGACCGGACCGTCGTGCTGCAGCGCGAGCCGCGCCACCCCGGTGCGGGAGTTCGCGGGCCAGCCGTCGGGGTCCCTGGTGATCGTGCCCTCCGGGTAGATGACCACCACCTGACCGTTCTCCAGCGCCTCGTGCGCCGCGCGCAGGCTCTGCTGGGCGTCGGAGGTGCCGCGGTAGACGGGGATCTGCTTCGCGCCCTTGAGGATCGAGCCCATGATCGGCACGTTCCACAGGCTGTGCTTGGCGAGGAAGTGCGGCACCCGGTAGCTGCGGTGCACGAACACGGCGTCGTAGCACGGGTCGAGGTGCGAGATGTGGTTCATCACGAGCAGGGCCGCACCTTGGCGCGGGATGCGGTCCTTGTGCAGGATCCGGTGCCTGCCCAGCACGAACGACATCGGGTAGACGATCGCCGCGGCGACACCGACCCAGAAGCCGCCCTTCTCCCGTTTGGCCACGTGGCCTCTCCTCACCTGCGTAGATCTGCGCCCATGCGCACATTAGTCGCCAGATCGTGGACTATGACGAGGTGCGGGATGAAGTCGACCTCGTGGTTCCGGTCAAGACGCTGGACAGGGCGAAGACCAGGCTGACCAGCGCCACCGGCGGCGATCCGGTGTCGCACGCGGCGCTGGCGCTCGCGCTCGCCCTCGACACGGTGAGCGCGGCCGTGAACACCCCCGGCGTCCGGCGCGTGGTCACCATCACATCCGACCCGGCGGTGGCCGCGGAGATGGCCGCGCTCGGCGTCGAGTCGGTGCCGGAGCCGGCCGAGCCCGGTCTCAACGAGGCGCTGCGGCACGGCGCCAGGACGCTGCGGTCAGCTCGGATCGGCGCGCTGCAGGCCGACCTGCCCGCGTTGCGACCCGACGAGCTGCAGGCCGCGTTGGTCGCCGCCGCGGCCGTCGCGTTCGTGCCGGACCGCCAGGCACCGGCACCACGCTGCTGCTCGCCGCGCCCGGCGGTGAGCTCGGCCCGCGCTTCGGCGTCGGCTCGGCCGAGCTGCACGAGCGGTCCGGTGCGGTCGCGCTGATCGGCCCGTGGCCGTCGCTGCGCTGTGACGTGGACACGGAGGAGGACCTGCGGCTCGCACAGGCGATCGGGCTGGGAACGCACACCGCGAACGCACTGCCCGCCTGGACAACCTGATCAAGTCACACGCGTCCTCGGAGGTGATCCACGACCTCGGAGACGCATGCGAACCCTCATCGGACTGGCGGTGCTCACCGCCGTCGCCGGTTGCGCCACCGCCCTGCACCTGGAGCGGGCACCCGGCTACACCGCACCGAACAAGCTGGTGTCGTGCCACGCCGACCTGCCGGACGACTGGAGACACCAGCTGTCCCGCACCAGGACCGAGGTGGGCTCGCACGAGCACGTCAGCGTCGTCGCGGCGAACGGCACCGCCGACACGACACTGGTGAAGACCACCCGCAACCGCACCACCGAACTGGTGCTGCGCGACAGCCGCAAACGCCAGCAGGTCATGGCCGTGCAGGACGACGCCCAGCTCTTCGACGTCGAGTTCGACGGCCGCTGGGTCACCTTCGCCACCACGCCCGGCCCCGGAAGCCGCGACACCACCGTGTACGCCTGGGACTCGCAGAAGGACGGCGCTCCCGTGCGGATCAGCGGCAGCGCCGCTCCCGTGCTGCACAACGGCAGAGCCGCGTGGGCGGACGAGGCCGGCGTCCACCTCCACGACCTCGCCAAGAAGAAGGACACCGTCGTCGGCAAGGGCGAGGCGCCGGCGTTCTTCGGCGACCTGCTCGTCTGGACGCAGGACGGGAAGTTCCGCGCGGTGCGGACGGACCGCGGTGAGGCCGTGCTGCCGGAACCCCTCGCGAAGGCGAGCCCCGGTGCGAGCGTGGCCTCGGACGGGCGCACGCTGGTGTGGACGCAGGACGACAGGTTGCTCGGATGGCGTGCGGACTGGCCGCAGGCGCGTGAGCTGGCCGAGATCAAGGCGGTGCCGAAGACCGAGGGCATCGTGTTCCCGCGCGTCAGCGGCGACTTCGTGTCATGGCGTTCGGAGTCTTCTTATGTCACCGACATCCGCAGCGGCGCGACCATGCACACGAGCGAGACCGAGTACTGGCTGGAGGTCCGCGGCGGCGCGCTCGCCCAACGCGGCCGGCACGCGGCCGCGGCGGCACCGCTGAGCGCCTTCTCCTCTTTACGCGCCTGCTAATCGTGACGAACGCCACGAAAAAGTTACTCCAAGCAACGTAACGGGAAACCTCGGCACCTTTACATCCGTATCCCCTGACGTACCCCTGGCGACGTGCCCCCGACGTCGTGTTCCCCGACGCGTTCCCGAGGTGTTCACAGTTGAATTCGTTGACGCACGCCGACTACCTGGCGTTGCGCCGCTTCCCCGCGCTCGACGGCCTGCGCGCCATCGCCGCCGTGCTGGTGGTGTTCTTCCACTACGGCGGCCCCGACTGGTTGCAGGGCTGGGCCGGTGTCCAGATGTTCTTCGTCCTCAGCGGTTTCCTGATCACCACGCTGATGCTGCGCGAGGAACGCAGGACCGGCCGGATCTCGCTCAAGGAGTTCTACCTGCGCCGGGCGTTCCGGATCATGCCGGTGTACCTGGTGGTCCTGCTCGTGGCCGCCGTCAGCTCGGCGATCTACGGCACGTTCACGAGCAACGGGATCGGCCCGTCGCTCAAGTACTACCTCACGTTCACCAACGAGTTCGCCGGCATCAGCCCGTACGGCCAGTCGTGGTCGCTGGGCATCGAGCAGAAGTTCTACCTGGTCTGGCCGCTGGTGGCGATCGCGCTGGGCACCGTCGTGCTGCGGCGCCGCGCCGGTGCGGCGCTGCTGGGCATGCTGCTCGTGCTCGTCGCGGTCAACTTCACGGTGGGCCACAGCAACCCCGGCTGGCCGCTGCACTACTTCTCGATCCTCACCGGCGTGCTGCTGGCCGTCGCGTTGCACAGCCCGCTCGGCTTCGCGGTGCTGCGGCCGCTGACGAACCGCGCGGCGCAGCTCATCGTCCCGATCGGATTCATCGGTGTGCACCTGGCCGTGAAGCCGATGGCGGCGTTCCTCGACGGGCTGGCGGGCATCCCCGGCCACGTGCTGGTCGTCCCCGTCTACGCGGTGGCGACCGCGGTCCTGCTCGCCTCACTGGTCTCGCCGGGACCGGTCACGACGTTGCTGTCCACCAGGCCGATGCAGTTCGTGGGTGAGCGGTCGTACTCGCTCTACCTCGTGCAGACGGTCGCGGCCACGATCATCTGGTACTTCTGGCCCGAGCTGTCCGGCATCGGGCAGGCCGTCGTGGTCACCGCGCTGGGGCTGGCGCTGGCGAGCGTCCTGTACCGGACGGTCGAGATCCCGATGATCAACCTCGGCCGCCGGGTGATCGCCCGCCAGCGCGTGCCTCAGCAGGGCGCGCCGCAGGCCCCCGCTCCGCAGTCGCCCGAGTCGTCCCGGCTCGCGACCATCGGGCAGGCCCAGCCGTAGAACGGGTTCGGGGCGAGCGGCACGGGTTCCCGGTCGCTCTCCCTGGCCTGTTCCCGCGCGTACTGGGTCGTGAGCGTCACGTTCGTGCCGCTCGCCTGCGCGTCGTAGGCGCCCTGCTCCAGCTCCAGGATCTCGACACCGCGCGAGATGTCCGCGACGAAGACGGTGCCGCGGTGCCAGTACGGCGCCCACGAGGTCGCCGCGTCCGGCCGCCAGTAGCCGATCTGGATCGGCCTGGCCGGGTCGGAGACGTCCAGGAACCGGGTGCCCTGGTTGTACCAGGAGTAGGCCACGATCCTGTTCTGCACGTCGAAGTAGTGCGCCGAGCACGTGACGTTGCCGGGGATCGTGCCCTCCTGGTCGTCCGGGCTCCAGATGCCGACGGTCTTCATCTCCTTCGGCGTCTCGCCCCAGCCCTCGCCGTTGTGCGTGCCCTGCAGCGAGGAGATGACGAACCGGCCCTCGGTCTTGCAGGTGGGCGAGCCGAACGCCTCCTCGGTGTGCAGCAGCAGCGAGCCGGGCGGTGCTCACGGGTCGGCCGTGGACCGTCGGCGAGCGTGCGGCCGACCGGGCGGAACGAGTTGTGCGTGAACGAGGTCGGCATGTCCGCCTTCGGCACGGCGCCGCCCGCGTACGGGACCGGGTCCCACGCCGTCGCCTCGCGGTGCTTGCCGCTCAACGGGTCGCGGTGCCATCCCCGCGTCCAGTAGCCGCGGGTGCCGTCATCGCCCGCCACCCAGGCGACGCCCTGGGCGTCGACCTGGACGTCGTGGGTGATCTTGCCCTCGCCCGCCTTGCCGCGGACGTCGACCGAGACGGGGAGCTCCTTCGGGTTCCTCGGATCGCGGATGTCGGTCACGAAGATGCGCCCGGTCTTGGCGTCCGACCGGTCCAGTCCTGCCGTCCACAGGAACTGGCAGTCGTTGATACAGGTGCTCGTGTGGCCGGTGTTCTGCCGGTGGAAGCTCAGCACCTTCAGATCGGCCGGGTCCACAGCGGACACGATGTAGTTGCCGGTCGGGCGGTCACCCGGCAGGGCGCGCCCGAACGAGTTCACCTCCCGCGCCAGGAACGCGAGCTTGCGCACCGGGTCGACGTTGATGTCCTCGTTCTCCCAGAAGCGCTTCGCCGGGTCGTCGCCGGGCAGCGCCAACTCCTGCTTGGTCAGGTGGTCGAGGAGTTCCGGCTGGTCGAGGTCGGTGACGTCGAACGTCTTCAGCCCGGTCTCCATGCTGACGAACGCGACGTCGCGGGGTCCGTACCGGGCGAACGCGATCGAGATGGCGCGTTCGGTGCCGGGCAGTGCCGCCTTGAGACGGACGTTCTTGGCCGCCGCCTGAAGACGAGGTTTGTCCACCTCGGGGGTTTTCGGCTCGGCTCCCGCCGCCGATGCCAGGCCCGCCGTGGTGAAGGCCAACAGGGTCGCCGCGGTGATCGTGGCAATAACCTTCATGGGTCCGACCCTGGCAGCGCACGGGTGCGACCGGTCAGGTCCGAACGTCTATCGTTCTGCTCTGTGCAGGCGACCGTGTCCACGTTTGACAGTGACGGCTCCGCGACGGTTCTGCGTGATGACGGCGTGCTCCTCGACGTGAGCGCGGAAGCCGTCACCGCGGGTGGCTGGCGGATGCTGCGTCCGGGGCAACGGGTGACCCTCGAACGTAGTCCCGACGGCGTCATCACCGCCGTTCGCATGCCTGTTCTGTGACGAGGAGTTCACCGGCCGGACGTTCGCGGCGGGGGCGCTCGCGTCGATAGTGGGGAACAATGCGGGGCGTGAGCACGGAGAACACTGACGGCCAGGCGACACCTCCCCGACGCCGCGCCACGCGGAGCAAGGCGGCGGAGACCCCGCCCGCGGCGGACACGCGCAAGCAGCCCCGCGCGGCGACGAGGCGGGCGTCCAACCCGCCGCGGCGCAAGACCCAGCCGACCCAGCCGGTGGCCACCCCGGTGCGGGGTGTCCCCTCCGCACCGCCGGCGGTGACGTCGAGCGCACTGCCGACCGACCTGCCGGACGACCGCTACTTCAACCGGGAACTGTCCTGGTTGGACTTCAACTCCCGCGTGCTCGCGCTCGCCGAGGACTCCTCGCAGCCGCTGCTGGAGCGCGCGAAGTTCCTGGCGATCTTCGCCTCGAACCTCGACGAGTTCTACATGGTCAGGGTCGCGGGCCTGAAGAGGCGGGCGGAGACCGGTCTCACGGTGCGCAGCGCGGACGGGCTCACGCCGCTCGAGCAGCTCGTGGCGATCTCCAAGCGCTCGCAGGAACTCGTGGAGCAGCACGCCCGCGCGTTCCTCGACCACATCCGGCCCGGTCTGGAAGAGCACCGGATCAGCATCGTGACGTGGGGCGACCTCACCGACTACGACCGGCTGAGGCTCTCCAACTACTTCAGCGAACAGGTCTTCCCGGTGCTCACGCCGCTGGCGGTCGACCCGGCGCACCCGTTCCCGTACATCTCCGGGCTGTCGCTGAACCTCGCGGTGACCGTGCGCGACCCCGAGGGCGGTGGTGAGCGCTTCGCCCGCGTGAAGGTGCCGGACAACGTGCCGCGCCTGGTGCGGGTCGAGGCGGACCGCTCGTCGTCGTCGGCGACCTTCCTGCCGTTGGAGGAGCTGATCGCCGCACACCTCAACGAGCTCTTCGCCGGCATGCAGGTCATCGAGTGCCACGCGTTCCGGGTGACCCGCAACGCCGACCTGGAGGTCGAGGAGGACCGCGACGAGGACCTGTTGCAGGCGCTGGAACGCGAGCTCGCCCGCCGCCGCTTCGGCCCGCCTGTGCGGCTCGAGGTGGCCGACGACATGACCGAGCACATGCTCGAACTGCTGCTGCGGGAGATGGACGTCGACCCGCACGACGTCGTGACCGTGCCCGGCCTGCTCGACCTGTCGTGCCTGTGGCAGCTCTACGGCATCGACCGCAAGACGTTGAAGGACCCGGCGTTCGTGCCGGCCACGCACCCGGCGTTCGGCGAGCGGGAGACGCCGAAGAGCGTCTTCGCGACGCTGCGCGAGGGTGACGTGCTCGTGCACCACCCGTACGACTCGTTCTCCACGTCGGTGCAGCGCTTCATCGAGCAGGCCGCCGCCGACCCGCACGTGCTGGCCATCAAGCAGACCCTGTACCGCACCTCCGGCGACTCCCCGATCGTGGACGCGCTGATCGACGCGGCCGAGGCGGGCAAGCAGGTCGTGGCGCTGGTGGAGATCAAGGCGCGCTTCGACGAGCAGGCGAACATCAAGTGGGCCCGCACGCTGGAGAAGGCGGGCGTGCACGTGGTGTACGGCCTGGTGGGCCTGAAGACCCACTGCAAGACCTCGCTGGTGGTGCGCCAGGAGGGGTCGACGATCCGCCGCTACTGCCACATCGGCACCGGCAACTACAACCCGAAGACCGCGCGGCTGTACGAGGACGTCGGCATCCTCACGGCGGAACCGACGATCGGCGCCGACCTCACGGACCTGTTCAACGTGCTGACCGGCTACGCGCGCCAGGACGAGTACCGCACGCTGCTGGTCGCGCCCTACGGCGTGCGCAAGGGGATCGTGGAGCGGATCGACCGCGAGATCGAGCACGCGCAGGCGGGCCGTCCGTCCGGTGTGCGCATCAAGGTGAACTCGCTCGTGGACGAGCAGGTCATCGACGCGCTGTACCGCGCGTCGCAGGCCGGGGTGCCGGTCGACGTGGTGGTGCGCGGCATCTGCGGGTTGAAGCCCGGCATCAAGGGACTGTCCGACAACATCAACGTGCGCTCGATCCTCGGCCGGTTCCTGGAGCACTCGCGGGTGTTCCAGTTCGTCGGCTGCGACGAGTTCTGGATCGGCAGCGCGGACATGATGCACCGCAACCTGGACCGCCGCGTCGAGGTCGCCGTGCGCGTGGCGGACCCGCGCCTGGTCGCCCAGCTCTCGAACATGTTCGTCTCGGCCCTGGACCCGCACACGCGCTGCTGGGTGCTGCGCAGTGACGGAGAATGGGAAGCCTCGCCTTCGGACGGCACGTCCGTGCGCGACCACCAAATGGAACTGCTGCACAAGCACGGAGCTCTTGGGTGATCAAAGCTGCTGGGGCGGTGCTCTGGCGCGATGCCGACGGTGACGTCGAAGTCGCACTGGTGCACCGCCCGCGTTATGACGACTGGTCGTTGCCCAAGGGAAAGCTCGACCGCGGGGAGACGATTCCCCAGTGCGCCGTGCGGGAGATCGCCGAGGAGACCGGGTACGCGTGTGTGCTCGGCAGGCACCTGCGGCAGGTCTCCTACGACGTGCGCGGTGTGCCGAAGACCGTCGACTACTACGCGGCCGAGGCGGTGTCGGGTTCGTTCGAGGTGAACGACGAGGTCGACGAGCTGCGCTGGCTGCCGGTCGCCGAGGCGCCGGCGTTGCTGAGCTACGCACCGGACCGCGCCGTGCTGGCCGAGTTCACCCGGTTGCCCGCCGACCTGTCGCTGGTGTTGCTGGTGCGGCACGCGAAGGCGGGCAAGCGGTCGGAGTGGCAGGACGACGACGACCTCAGGCCGCTCTCGGACGCCGGCTGGAAGCAGGCGGAGGCGCTGCGGGCGGTGTTGCCCCTCTGGGCGCCCACACGCGTCCACACAGCGCCCAGGGTGCGGTGCGCGGACACCGTGCGGGGCGTGGCCGAGGACCTGGCCGTGGGCGTGGAGGAGGAGCCGCGGCTGTCCGAGGAGGGCTACTGGCCGGACCCGGAGGCCGGTCTGGTGCGGCTGCTGGAGGTCGCCGCCCAGGAGGGCCGCGCGGTCGTCTGCTCGCAGGGCGGAGTGATCCCGTCGGTGGTGCAGACGCTGGCCGAACTGGGGGGTCTGCGACTGCCCGAGATCCCCTGCAAGAAGGGCAGCGCGTGGGTGCTCGCCTTCACCCGCCCGTTCGGCTCGTGGTCCACTTCGGACGCGCCTTCCCGCTGGCCAACGCTGGTGTCGGCCCATTACCTGGCCACCGCGCTACCGAAGCCGTGAACTGGGCCGAGGCTCGCTGAGCACCGTTTCACCGCCGCCGTCCGCTCGCCCCGGCAAAGGTTCGCCCCTGGCAACCAAGTCGGCCGAGAGGGCGGCGGTTTCGCTTGTGCCGGGGCCGTTCCGACGGGGGCAAGCGTTATTTGTATTGGGACCGCGGTGATTCGAGGGGGCTGCGCAGTGCCCGAAAAACACACAAGCCCCGGTGTGCGCACACCGGGGCCTTGCGTGGTTCTTCTGAACTGCTGAAGTGACGCAGCCTCCCAATCGGGAGGCCCGTCTCACTTCTTCTTGGCAGCCGTCTTGCGAGCAGCCGGCTTGGCCGCAGCCGTCGTCTTGGCGGCGGGCTTGGCAGCCGCCGCCGTCTTCGCGGCGGGGGCCTTCTTGGCCGTGGTGGTGGCGGTGGCCTTGGCAGCCGTCGTCTTCGCAGCGGTCGCCTTGGTGGCGGTCGCCTTCGCGGGCGCCTTGGCAGCCGTGGTCTTCGCCGCGGCGGCCGTGGTGGTGGTGCGACGGGTCGCGGGCGCCTTGTGGCGGCCGCGGCCGTGGGTGCGCGTGGTCGCGCGGGTCGTCGCGGCCTTGGTCGCCGGAGCCTTGGTGGCAGCGGGCTTCGCGGCGGCGGCGGCCGCGGGCTTCGCGGCAGCCTTGGCGGCAACGGCCTTCGGCAGCTTCTTCGCTCCGCTGATGACGTCCTTGAACGTCGAGCCGGGGCGGAACGCGGGCACGTTGGTCTTCTTGACCTTCACGGTCTCGCCCGTGCGCGGGTTGCGCGCGGTGCGAGCCGCACGGGCGCGCTTCTCGAAGACGCCGAAGCCCGTGATGTTGACCTTCTCGCCCTTGTTGACGCTACGAACGATCACATCGACGATGCCGTCAACAGCAGCACCCGCGGTCTTCTTGTCTCCGAGGCGCTCGGCGAGCGCCTCGATGAGCTGGGCCTTGTTCACTTCCAGTCCCTCCCAGGACGCTCACGGCCCTAGCGTCGGGCCGACTAGAACGCAACGGTAGGCCCAAATCGCGAGAAATACCAATCGCCACGCCAAAATTTTCGTTGTGGCGTGGCTAATTGCGCCCCTTCGAGGGACTCCAGGCGCCGGATTCGCCCCTCTCAAGGGGAGAATCCGGCCCCCTCTCAGACCGCCGGAAGCGGATCCGTTGTGGGCAACCAAGTCTGGCGATTGCCTTCAAATGCGCTGATCTCGGGCTCGTGGCGCAGTGTCAAAGCGATGTCGTCGAGGCCTTCCAACAGGCGCCAGCGGGTGTAGTCGTCGATCTCGAAGGGCGCCACCAAGTCCTTGGCGCGAACTGTCTTGTCGGCGAGGTCCACGGTGACCGGCGTGCCGGGTTCCGACTCGAGGAGCTTCCACAGCAGTTCGACATCGGACTGGGAGCACTGGGCCGCGACGAGGCCCTGCTTGCCGGCGTTGCCCCGGAAGATGTCGGCGAACCGGGACGAGACGACCACCCGGAAGCCGTAGTCCATCAACGCCCAGACGGCGTGCTCCCGGGAGGACCCGGTGCCGAAGTCGGGTCCGGCGACCAGCACGCTGCCCGCCTTGAACGGCTCCTGGTTGAGGATGAACTGCTCGTCACCGCGCCAGGCGGCGAAGAGGCCGTCCTCGAACCCGGTGCGCGTCACGCGCTTGAGGTAGACGGCCGGGATGATCTGGTCGGTGTCCACGTTGGACCTGCGCAGCGGCACACCGACGCCGGTGTGGGTGGTGAAGGCGTCCATGGTCAGTTCTCCAGGTCTGCGGGGGCCGACAGGGTGCCGCGCACGGCCGTCGCGGCGGCGACGAGCGGTGAGACGAGGTGGGTCCTGCCGCCCTTGCCCTGCCTGCCCTCGAAGTTGCGGTTCGAGGTCGACGCGCTGCGCTCGCCGGGTGCCAGCTGATCCGGGTTCATGCCAAGGCACATCGAGCAGCCCGCCTGCCGCCACTCGGCCCCGGCGTCGAGGAACACCTTGTCGAGGCCCTCCTGCTCGGCCTGCGCGCGCACCCGCATCGAACCGGGCACGACCAGCATCCGCACTCCAGAAGCGACGTGCTTGCCCTTCAACACGTCCGCGGCGGCCCGCAGGTCCTCGATGCGCCCGTTCGTGCACGAGCCGAGGAACACCGTGTCCACGCGGATGTCGCGCAGCGGCATGCCGGGCCGCAGCCCCATGTACGTCAGCGCCTTCTCGGCGGCCACGCGCTCGTTCTCGTCCGCGATCGCCTCGGGGTCGGGAACGGTCGCACCCAGGGGCAGGCCCTGACCGGGGTTGGTGCCCCACGTCACGAAGGGGGTGAGCTCGTCCGCGTCGATCGTCACCTCGGCGTCGAACGTGGCGTCGTCGTCGGTGCGCAGCGTCCGCCAGTACTCGACGGCGGCGTCCCAGTCCGCGCCGGACGGAGCGTGCGGACGACCCTTCAGGTAGTCGAAGGTCGTGTCGTCCGGTGCGATCATGCCGGCGCGGGCACCCGCCTCGATCGACATGTTGCAGACCGTCATGCGCGCTTCCATCGACAGGTCCTCGATGGCGGCACCGCGGTACTCCAGGACATAGCCCTGGCCGCCGCCGGTACCGATCTTCGCGATGACCGCGAGGATGATGTCCTTCGCCGTGACGCCCGGCTTGAGCGCGCCCTCGACGGTGATGGCCATCGTCTTGAACGGACGCAACGGCAACGTCTGCGTCGCCATCACGTGCTCGACCTCGGAAGTGCCGATCCCGAACGCCAGCGCGCCGAACGCGCCGTGCGTGGACGTGTGGCTGTCACCGCACACCACGGTCATGCCGGGCTGCGTGAGGCCGAGCTGCGGGCCGACCACGTGCACGATGCCCTGCTCCAGATCGCCCATCGGGTGCAGCCGCACGCCGAACTCCGCGCAGTTGCGGCGAAGCGTCTCGACCTGCGTGCGCGACACGGGGTCCGCGATGGGCTTGTCGATGTCGACGTCGGGACGTTGTGGTCCTCGGTGGCGATCGTGAGGTCCGGCCTGCGCAGCTTCCGGTTGGCGAGGCGCAGCCCGTCGAACGCCTGGGGGCTGGTTACTTCGTGCAGCAGGTGGAGGTCGATGTAGAGCAGGTCCGGCTCCGCGCCACTGCCGTGGCGCACAACGTGTGCCTCCCACACCTTCTCCGCGAGCGTGCGGCTCATCGCGACATCTCCCACAGTCTGGACGCGCCGACAGATCTGGACTTCTCACTGTCTGGGAAGTTAGTATCGGCTTGTGGGACAGCATAGCGGGATCGGCGTGCTGGACAAGGCAGTGGCCGTGTTGAACGCCGTAGCAAAAGATCCGTGTGGCCTGGCCGAGTTGTGCAACCGCACCGGCCTGCCCCGAGCGACCGCGCACCGCCTGGCGGTGGGCCTCGAGGTGCACCGCCTGCTGCGCCGCGGCTCCGACGGCCGCTGGCGCCCCGGCGCCGCTCTGGCAGAGCTCGCGGGCGGCGCCACCGACCCACTCCTGGACGCGGCTTCCTCAGTCCTGCCACGCCTGCGCGACATCACCGGCGAGAGCGTCCAGCTCTACCGCCGCGACGGCATGCAACGCGTCTGCGTCTCCTCCGCAGAGCCTCCTTCAGGCCTGCGCGACACCGTCCCCATCGGCGCCAGACTCCCCATGACAGCCGGCTCAGGAGCCAAGGTCCTCGCCGCGTGGTCCGACCCCGGCACCCAACGCGCAGTACTGGCGGACGCCGTCTACGGCGAACGCACCCTCCTGGAAGTCCGCCGCCGCGGCTGGGCCCAAAGCGTCGCCGAACGCGAACCAGGCGTCGCCTCAGTCTCCGCCCCAGTACGAGACTCCTCCGGCGCCGTGGTCGCCGCCGTCTCCGTCTCGGGCCCCATCGACCGCATGGGCCGCCGCCCAGGCGCCCGCTGGGCAGCCGACCTCCTGGCAGCAGCCGAGGCCCTCCAAAGCCGCCTCTAGCCCCTCAAGAACCCCGAGAGCCCCGCCGCCTCATTGGCCGCGGGGCTCTTTCACATCCGGCCACGAACGGCCTACCGATTCGAGACGCACAACACGATTCAGCCGTCAGCGTGTCGCACTCCTTTATCGGCGTGTCGCCCACATCACAAGCAAGCCAAATTCACCGCGGCAAGCAAAGCACGCCTATCCATTCTTAGTTGGGCACCTACCCGAGCTCGGGGGCGAAGCCCCGGCTTCGGGGCCTGGGGGCAAAGCCTCCGGCTTCGGGGCCTGGAGGCGAAGCCTCCGGCTTCGGGGGTCCGGGGGCGGAGCCCGCCGGCTGGGGGTCTGGGGGCTCGGCCCCCAGAGGACAAAGCGAAAGAGGCCTGTCAGCGTTTTCCGCTGACAGGCCTCTCCCACCTCTGTAGCCCCGAAGGGATTCGAACCCTCGCTACCGCCTTGAGAGGGCGGCGTCCTAGGCCGCTAGACGACGGGGCCCTAGAACTTCTTGCTGGAGGAACCTTATCAGATCGTTCTGCCGGTTCCAAATCCTTGCTATTCAGTTCTTTTTGCTTCGAAGCTTTTTACTTCTCAGCAGCTGGGGTACCAGGACTCGAACCTAGACTAACTGAACCAGAATCAGTCGTGCTGCCAATTACACCATACCCCATTGGCTTGAACGATCTCCTTCGGTTCTCCCTGGGAGTTCCGGAGGCCCTCGTTGCTGCCGGGAGAAATACTAGACCACGTCCCCACCAGAAGTGAAATCGGCCCCCACCTGCAGGCATAACCGCAGGTGGGGGCCGGTCTCGGAGGTGAACTAGGCGGTGGCCGCCGACAGCTCGCAGACGAGGAGCTCCGGCAGTTCCGCCAACGTCGTGATGCTGGAGAGGCCCGCGGGCAGGGTGCCGCCGGTGGGACCGGTCCGGTTGATCCAGACGCCGTGCATTCCGGCGTCGCGGGCACCGATGGCGTCGGCGTGCAGCCGGTCGCCGACGTGCACCGTGTCGCCGGGTGGAACACCCAGGGACAGGCACGCGGTGTGGAAGATCACGCGGTCCGGTTTGGCGCAGCCGACCTCGCCCGCGATCAGCACCGCGTCGAAGTACGACGACAGGCCGAGCTGGGCGATCTTCACGCGCTGGTGGCGACCGGAGGCGTTGCTGATCGCGGCGATCGGCAGACCGGTGGCACGCAGCCAGTCGAGCATCGGGATGACGTCCGGGAACAGGCACCAGCCCGCGGAGAGGACCTCCTGGCGGCCGATCTCGCGGCGGGTGGCCTCCTCGATCGACAGCTCCTCACCGAGGGCGGAGAAGAAGGCCTGCGTGCGGATGTTGCGCATCTGCTCGTAGTCGAGCTCGCCGGCGAGCTGGCGGGAGACGTGGTCGTCGGTGATCCGCTGCCACAACGACCAGGCGTCGGCGTTACCGACCATCGAGGCCAACGCGGCGCGCGAAGAGGTGCTGTAGTCGACAAGTGTGTCGTCGACGTCCAGGCACACAGCGCGGATCTCGCCGGTTCTCTTACGCGTGAAAGTCGGGGCCGCAGTTGTCACCCCGGAAGGTTAGGTGCGTGGGGCCCTCGTCCGATTCGGCTAACGAGGTGATTCCTGTGGGTCCTTGCACGATCAAGCGGACCTTGAGGCCCCGAACGAACCAGTGAGACTCGTCCGGGCGCCGAACGCAATCACCCGGACGAGTGTTGTTCGGCTACCTCTTGCCGCTCCCGGGACATCGCCGTTCCGGTGGCGCGACACCTTAGCTCCCAAAGCGACGGTTCGCAGCAGCCGCAACCGCTTCGGGGCCTTGGATACCAGACCGTCTACATAGGACCACACGGGCGATCCGCGCACGGCGCGAGCCGCGCCACACCAGAACCAGCTTGACGCAAACGGTGATCAGGAGCATCCTGAGTTTATTCAACATGAGTTGAAAAGAGGGGATCGACATGGAGAGGACCACCTGCCTCGTCGTCGGAGGCGGACCCGCGGGGATGGTGCTGGGGCTGCTGCTGGCCCGCGGCGGAGTCGAGGTGACCGTGCTGGAGAAGCACGCCGACTTCCTGCGCGACTTCCGCGGTGACACCGTGCACGCCTCGACGCTGACGCTGCTCGACGAGCTGGGACTGGGGCCCGCGTTCGAGCAGGTGCCGCACCAGCTGGTCGACAAGATCGAGTCGCTGCTGGACGGCGGTCGCAAGGCCACGATCGCCGACCTCGGCCGGCTTCCCGGTGCCCACAAGCACATCGCGATGGTGCCGCAGTGGGACTTCCTCGACCTGCTGGCGGACGCGGGCAAGCTCGAGCCCACGTTCCACCTGCGGATGAACACCGAGGTCACCGGGATCACCAAGACCGGCACCAGGGTCACCGGTGCCACCTACCGGGACCGGGTCGACGGGCACGAGGGTGAGATCACCGCGGACCTGGTCGTCGCCGCCGACGGGCGTGGCTCGATCCTGCGCGACGCCGTGGAGCTGCCGGTCTACCGGTTCGGCGCGCCGATGGACGTGTGGTGGTTCCGGCTGCCGCGCAACGAGAGCGACCCGGTCAAGGGCGGCGCCGGCCGGTTCAGCGCCGGCAGCGGTCTCGTGCTCATTCCACGCGGCGAGTACTTCCAGTGCGCGTTCCTGATTCGCAAGGGGACAGACCGGCAGGTGCGGGCCGAGGGCGTGGCGAAGTTCCGCGACCGGCTCGTCACGCTCGTGCCGTGGCTCGCCGACCGGGTGGAGCACCTGACCACGCTCGACGACGTGAAGCTGCTCGACGTGAAGCTGGACCGGCTGCGGCGCTGGCACGTCGACGGTCTGCTGTGCATCGGTGACTCGGCGCACGCGATGTCACCGGTCGGCGGTGTGGGCATCAACCTCGCCATCCAGGACGCCGTCGCGGCGGCGGCGCTGCTCGCGAAGCCGTTGCGGCACGGCACGGTCAGCTCGGCCGCGCTGGCGAAGGTGCGGCGGCGCAGGCTGTTCCCGACGGTGGTGATCCAGACGATGCAGCGGGTCGTCCACCGGCTGTTCCTCGGCCGCAAGCTCAACAGCACCGAGACCGTGTCCAGCACCGGGACGCCGTTCATGCTGAAGGTCGCGCAGCGGTTCACGTTCCTGCAGGCGGTGCCCGCGTACCTGATCGCGATCGGGCCTCGGCCGGAGCACGCGCCGGAGTTCGCCCGCAGGACGCCGCAGCCCGTCGCCAGGTCGTGACGTGCTGTTGAGGTGGCTGTTCTAGGTGGCGACGAAGGCCTCGGAGCTCTCGCCGAGGACCATCGCCACGGCGTGGGCGCGGTCACGGGCGCCGAGCTTGCGCAGGATCGCCTTCACGTGGGTCTTCACGGTGTCGTTGCTGATGAAGAGCCGCTGGGCGATGCGGGCGTTGTCCATGCCCTTCGCCATCTCGGCCAGCACGTCGAACTCGCGTGCCGACAGCCGGCCGAGCGAGGCGGGCGGCGGCATCCGCGCCGGTAATCGCGACAGCGACCCCACCCGTGCGTCGATCGTGGCGGGAGCACCGCGCACGGCGGCCGCGATCAGCGGCAGCAGCTCGGCCACGGGTGAGGTCTTCAGCAGGTAGGCGACGGCGCCGGCGTCCAGCGCGGCGCGGGCCCAGCTCGGACTGTCCGCATTGGACAGCACGACGACACGGGCGTTCGGCCGGTACTGCGCCGTGTCCCGCACGGTGCGCAGCGGTCCGGCGCCCGGCACGTCGAAGTCCGTGACGACCAGGTCCACCAGCACGCCGCGCAGACAGCGCGCGGCATCGGCCACGGTGTGGGCGATGCCCACCACGCGGAAGCAGTGCGTGCGGTGCAGCGAGATCCGCAGCCCCTCGGTGATGAGCTGCGAACCGTCGACGAGCAGCACGCGGGTGGACGCCAGGTCCGTCATGACACCGGGAAGTTACTCGCGAGTACCCCGGTGCGTAACCTGCCGAACGCCGGATTGCTCCGAACGTCTACCTATTTGCCACCGGATTGGTGAGCGTGCCGAGGCCGTCCACAGTCACAGAGACCGTCTGTCCGGCCGTCAGCGGTCCGACGCCGGCGGGCGTGCCGGTCAGGATCACGTCACCGGGCAGCAGCGTCATGATCGCGGAGACGTACTCGATGAGCGACGGGATGTCGTGCACCATCAAGGAAGTACGTCCGTCTTGTTTGACTTCCCCGTCGACCTCGGTGACGACGCGGACGTCGGACGGGTCGAACTCCGTCTCGATGAACGGACCCATCGGGCAGAACGTGTCGAACCCCTTGGCACGCGTGAACTGCACGTCCTTCTTCTGCAGGTCGCGGGCGGTGACGTCGTTGGCGATGGTGTACCCCATCACGACGCCCATCGCCTTGGCCCTGGGCACCTCCCGGCACGGCTGGCCGATGATGACGGCCAGCTCGCCCTCGAAGTCCACTCGTTCGGACGCGGCCGGAAGCTTGATCTCCACGTTCGGCCCGACCACCGAGGTGTTGGGCTTGAAGAAGATCAACGGCTCCGCGGGGACCTCGTTGCCGAGCTCGGCGGCGTGGTCCGCGTAGTTCCGGCCAACGCCGATGATCTTGGTCGGCAGGATCGGGGCGAGCAGCCTCACATCGGCCAGCGGCCACTTGCGGCCGGTGAACGTCGGTTCGCCGAAGGGGTGTTCGGCAATCTCTGCGGCTTCCTCGCCATGAACAGCGACGAAAGCTACGCCTTGCGGGTGAGCAACACGGGCAATACGCACAGTTCTTACCTTAGACCGAGGATCGCATCGACTTGTGGACAAGAGCGTCACACAGTGCAAGCCACGAGGCCTCGACGATGTTCCCGTGCACCCCCACGGTCGTCCACTCGCGCTCGCCGTCCGTGGACTCCACCAACACGCGCGTCACCGCGTCCGTGCCGGGGTGCTCGGTGAGGATGCGGACCTTGTAGTCGGCCAGCTCCACCGCGTCCAACCAGGACAGGTGCGGCAGCAACGCCTTGCGCAGTGCCGCGTCCAGCGCGTGCACCGGGCCGTTGCCCTCGGCGGTGGCGATGACCCGCTCCCCCGCCACGTGCACCTTGACCGTGGCCTCGGACACGATCTCACCGTCCGAGCGGTGGTCCAGCACGACCCGGTAGGACTCCAGCGCGAACGGCGGGGTGTCCAGTTCGGACAGCTCGCCGCGCAGCAGCAGTTCCAGCGAGGCGTCGGCGGCCTCGAACGACCAGCCCTTCGACTCCAGCTCCTTCACGCGCGCCAGCGCGCTGCCGACCTCGGTCCCCCGGCCGGCCAGGTCGAGCCCGAACTCACGTCCCTTGAGCTCGATGCTCGCCCGACCGGCCATCTCGGTGACCAGCACCCGCATGTCGTTGCCGACGGTGTCCGGATCGATGTGGTTGTACAGCTCCGGATCCACCTTGATCGCGCTCGCGTGCAGACCCGCCTTGTGGGCGAATGCTGACGACCCGACATATGCCTGGTGGGTGTCGGGTGCGATGTTCGCGATCTCGGCCAACGCATGGGAGACACGGGTGAGCTCGGCCAGTGCCCCGGTCGGGAGCACCTCCACGCCGAGCTTGGTCACGAGGTTTCCCACGACGGCGAACAGGTCCGCGTTGCCTGCTCGCTCGCCATAACCATTGGCGGTGCACTGCACGTGCGTCGCGCCCGCTTGCACGGCCGCGAGGGTGTTCGCCACGGCGCAGGAGGTGTCGTCCTGGCAGTGGATTCCCACCCGGAAACCGGTCTTCTCGATGACCTCGGCGACCGTTCCGGCGAGACCCAGCGGGAGCTGGCCGCCGTTCGTGTCGCACAGCACGACGACGTCGGCGCCACCCTCCACAGCGGACTCCAGCACGCGCAGCGCGGTGTCCGGGGAGAAGGCGTAACCGTCGAAGAAGTGCTCGGCGTCGAGGAAGACGCGCCTGCCGTTGTCCTTGAGGAACCGGACGGTGTCGCGCACCATCCGCAGGTTCTCCTCGGCGTCGGTGCGCAGCGCGCGTTCGATGTGCCGCAGGTCCGACTTGGCCACCAGCGTGACCACCGGCGCCTGCGAGTCCAGCAACGCCTTGACCTGCGGGTCTTCTTCGACCTTCACCCCTGCCTTGCGGGTCGCTCCGAACGCGACCAGCTTGGCGTGCTTGAGCTCCAGGTCACCCGCTGCCGCGCGGGCGAAGAACTCGGTGTCCTTGGGCAGAGCGCCGGGCCAGCCGCCCTCGATGAACCCGACGCCGAGCCCGTCCAGCAGCCGCGCCACCGCGAGCTTGTCCGTGACGGAGTACGAGATGCCCTCACGTTGTGCGCCGTCGCGCAACGTCGTGTCGTAGACGTGGAAGTCGTCGGAAGGGCCGGCCATCGCGGGTCATCTCCTGTCCAGGACAAACAAAAAGACCCCCCGCGGGATGCGAGAGGTCTGCGCGTCGGGTGCCAGGGGCGGCAACTACCCGACGCGCTCGTCAATAATGATGGCGGTGTGCTGAGCCATGACCGGGATGCTGCCACAGCTCAGCACGACGTACCAAGCGCCGGGAGGAAATCTCCCACTATCTGGTCATCCGTTCACGCCTGTGACAGGTACTTCGCGAAGGCCTCGATCGAGGCCGGGTTGCGCGGCCCCTCGACCAGCGCGGCGTACGGCAGCGAGTAGAACCGCTTGTTCTTGACCGCCGGCGAGTTCTGCAGCGGCGCGAAGCCCTCCAGGAACTTCTGCTTCTCCTGCGGGGTGTTGGCCTCGCCGTCGGCGTAGTCCACGATCAGCACGACATCGGGGTTGCGCTGCACGACGGCCTCCCAGTTGACCGTGGTCCAGCTGTCGTTGAGGTCGCCGAAGACGTTGTCGCCACCGGCCCTGGCGATGATGTCCTGCGGGGCCGCGTTCTTACCGGAGGTGAACGGCTGGTCCTGGCCGCTGTCGTAGAGGAACACCTTCGGCCGCGGCTTGCCGGCCATCAGCTTGCCGGCGTTCTCGATCTGCTGCTGGTAGCTCTTCACCAGCTCCTCGGCCTTCGCCTCGACGCGGAAGATCTTCCCGAGGTTGCGCAGGTCGGTGTAGAGCGCGTCGAGCGCGGGCATGATGCCGCGCTGCTTGCCGACGCCGTTGCGGCACGCCTCGGTGAGCAGGTAGCTGGGGATGCCGAGCTGCTTCAACGCCTCCGGCGTGAACCCGGTGCTCTCGCTGAAGCCGTAGTTCCAGCCGGCGAACACGAGGTCGGCGTTGACGCCCTGCACGACCTCCTTGGAGATCTTGTCGGACAGGTGCTTGCCGCTCTCGAAGTCGGCCTTCCACGGCGAGGTCTGCACGTCGACCGTCTTCAAGCCGTTCACGACGTAGCCCGCCATGCGGTCCTTCAGGCCCAGCGCGAACATCAGCTCGGTGATGCCGGTGTCGTTGGTGACCACTTTGGACGGCACCCGGTCGTACGTGACCTGCTGACCGCAGTTCGTGACGGTGACCGGCCCCTCACCCGAGGTGGTGTCCTGCGCGACCGTGGCACCGCAGCCCGAGACGAGCAGCAGGGCGGCGGCGACGAGTGCGGTTCTCAAGGGGTTTCCTCCTGGTCGAACAGGAGCTGTGGCACTCCCGTTGTGGGGTGGGCGACCACGTGTGCGGTGACGTGGAAGACCTTGGCGATCAGCTCGGGCACGAGCACCTCCCGCGGTGTGCCGCAGGCGACCAGCCGGCCCTCGTCGAGGACGTAGAGGCGGTCGCAGTAGGACGCGGCGAGGTTGAGGTCGTGCAGCACGGTGAGCACGGTGACGCCAAGACCGCGGGCGAGCGAGAGGACGTCCAGCTGATGGCGGATGTCCAGGTGGTTGGTCGGCTCGTCGAGCACGAGCACGCGGGGTTGCTGCGCGATGGCACGGGCGATCAGGACGCGCTGCCGTTCACCGCCGGACAGGCTCAGGAAGCTGCGGCCCGCGAGGTGGGTGGCGTCCACAGTGGCCAGTGCCTCGGCCACCACCCGGCGGTCGCGCTCCGGGTCGCGTTCGTGCGGAAGGCGAGCCATCTCCACGACCTCGGCGACCGTGAAGTCGAACTCGACCTGCGACTCCTGGCTCAGCGCGGCGAGGTCGCGGGCGAGGTGCGGTCGCTTGTGGACGCTCGTGCCGTCCAGCAGCACCGCGCCGGCGTCCGGTTTCAGAGCGCGGTAGACGCAGCGCAACGTGGTGGACTTGCCGCTGCCGTTCGGGCCGACGATCGCGACGACCTCGTTCTCGGCGTGCAGCGAGATGTCGGAGATGATGCCGCGGACGGTCAGACCGCCGGCCTCGACGCGCATCAGCGACCTCCGAACACGTAGGCCCTGCGGCGCATGAGGAAGATGAAGCACGGCACGCCGATCGCGGCCGTGATGACACCGAGCGGCAGCTCCTCCGGTGCGGCCAGCATCCGCGCGGCCACGTCCACCCACACCAAGAAGCTCGCCCCGGCCAGCGGCGCGAGCGGCAGCACCTTGCGGTGGTCGGCCCCCACGGCCATGCGGGTGAGGTGCGGCAGCATCAGCCCGACGAACCCGACCGCGCCGCTGACCGCCACCAGCACCCCGGTGATGGCCGCGGTGACGATGAACAGGTGCGTGCGGAACCGGTTGACCTCGACGCCGAGCGTGGTGGCGGTCTCGTCCCCCATCGCCAGCGCGTTCAACGGCCGCGCCTTCGCCATCAGGTAGCCGATCCCGGCGAAGGTGACGACCGTGGCGACCGGCAGCGACTTCCAGTCCGCCCCGCCGAGGCTGCCCAGCAGCCAGAACATCGCCGCCCGCGCCGCCTCCCCGTGCGGTGCCTGGAACACCAGCAGCATCGCCACCGCGGAGAACCCGTAGGCGAGCGCGGTCCCGGTCAGCACGAGCCGCAAGGGGGTGAGCCCGCCGCTCGAGCGGGCGGTGAGGTAGACGAGCGCGGTGGCACCGAGCCCGGTGAGGAACGCGCCCGTCGAGAGCGCGTAGACGCCCAGCCCGGACAGCACGCCCATCGTCGCGACCGCCGTGGCCCCGACGCTCGCCCCGGAGGAGATGCCGAGCACGTACGGGTCGGCCAGCGCGTTGCGGACCATCGCCTGGATCGCGACGCCGACCGCGCTCAGGCCCGCGCCCACGACGGCGGCGAGCAGCACGCGGGGCAGCCGGATGTCCCAGACGATGTGGTACTGCCCGGCGAGGTCGGCGGGGACGGTGCCGCCGGTGAACGCCGCCCGGAGCAGGTCGACGGTGACGCCGAAGGGGACGGAGACCGGCCCGAGCGCCACGCCCGCGACGATGCTGACGACGAGCACGCCGACGAGCGCGCTGATCCTGGAGATCACTTGGTCCCTTCCCGCAGTCCACGGCAGGAGTCGGAGGTTCCTCGGTCTGCCGTGTGCGGGCATTCGGGCTCGTCCCCCGGTTGGGGACCTACCGTTGCGGGTCAGCGCCGGACTTCGACCGGACTTCCCCCACGCACGACTTCAAGTGACCCTACCTGCGCAAACAGGAAGTTCGAAAATTTCTTCGATGTGATGTCGATCCGGTGGGGAGCCCGTTCGACCTCTGGACGACAGCTCGCCGGGCACAACACAGGGAGACCACCGTGAAGTACATGCTGATCATGCGCGCCACCGACGAGGCCTACGCGAACATGGGCGAGTTCGACTTCGACAAGATGCTGGAGACGGTCGGGGCCTTCAACGACGAGCTGATCCGCGCCGGTGTGCTGCTCGCCGCCGAGGGCCTCGCCGACCCGTCCGAGGGCGTCGTCGTCGACTACTCCGCCGAGCCCGCGCTCGTCACGGACGGCCCGTACGGCGAGACGAAGGAGCTGTTCAACGGCTTCTACCTGCTGAACGTCTCCTCGATCCAGGAGGCGGTCGAGTGGGCGAGGCGGATGCCGATGGCCGGGCCCGGCTTCAAGACCGAGATCCGCCGGGTGCCGACGATCGACGAGTTCCCGCAGGACAACGAGTGGATCAAGAAGGAGCGCGCCTGGCGCGAGTCCACCGGCCAGCTCTGAAACGCCACGCGGGGACCTTTCGTACGATCTGTCGTACGAAAGGTCCCCGCGTGGCTTCTGAAATTCGAGCGTCAGCCGGTGCGGACGTTCGACGACACAAGGGCGGCCAGGCGGTCGCCGATGCCGTAGGTCGCGCCCGGCGACTGGTGGTCGCGGGTCGCGAGGTCGAACGCCACGGACGCCTCGATCCGGCGCGCCGCCTCGTGCTCACCGAGGTGGTCGAGCAGCAGCGCGACCGACAGCACGGCGGCGGTCGGGTCGGCGATGCCCTGGCCCGCGATGTCGGGTGCCGAGCCGTGCACCGGCTCGAACATCGACGGGTTGCGCCGGGTGACGTCCATGTTCCCCGACGCGGCCAGGCCGATGCCGCCCGTGACGGCGGCGGCGAGGTCGGTCAGGATGTCGCCGAACAGGTTGTCCGTCACGATCACGTCGTACCGGCCGGGGTCGGTGACCATGTGGATGGTCGCCGCGTCCACGTGCTGGTAGGCCACGGTGACGTCCGGGTGCTGCAGCGAGACCTCCTCCACCACGCGCGACCACAGCGAGCCGGCGTGCGTGAGGACGTTCGTCTTGTGCACCAAGGTCAGATGCCGGCGCTGGCGGTTCGAGGCACGCGCGAACGCGTCCCGGACCACCCTCTCCACGCCGAACGACGTGTTGATCGAGACCTCGGTCGCGATCTCGTGCGGGGTGTCCTTGCGCAACAGACCACCGTTGCCCGCGTACGGGCCCTCGGTGCCCTCGCGCACCACGACCATGTCGATCTCCGGCGGGTCCGCGAGCGGGCTGCGGACGCCGGGGTAGAGACGGGCGGGGCGGAGGTTCACGTGGTGGTCGAGCTCGAACCTCAAGCGCAGCAACAGGCCGCGCTCCAGGATTCCGCTCGGCACCGACGGGTCGCCCACCGCGCCGAGCAGGATCGCGTCGTGCTGGCGGAGCTCCCCCAGCACCGACTCGGGCAACAACTCTCCCGTGGCGTGCCAGCGCGCCGCGCCGAGGTCGTAGCGAGTGATCTCGGCCGCCGGAACGACCTCGTTGAGGACCTTCAGGGCCTCAGCGATGACCTCGGGCCCGATCCCGTCTCCTGGGATCACTGCGAGCCGCATCCACACACCTCCCAGGTGTCAGTCCCCAATTGGTGGGACTACTTTCCTTCGCGAAAGGCTACCGGCATCGCGGCCACTCGCCGCATGCCGGACACCCCTTCGGGGTTATCTCTCCCGTACTGCGGGACACCCACACGGCCCATTCCGCACTTTCGGGTGTCACTCGATCGCAGGAACGGGGTCCCGTCAAGGGGTGACACCCGGCAGTTCCTCGCAGTGACCCCACTTTCACCGCAATGCCACGCGGGGGCCCCGCGTTCCCCTCAGGGAAACGCGGGGCCCCCGCGTGGCTCCTCAAAAGGTCGGAGGAGCGGGAGCTAGGAGCGGCCCGAGCCTCGGACGGTGACGACCGACGCGCGGTCGCCGCTGGCGTTGTGGTGGTTGAGCACGAGCAGGCCCTCGGACTTGTCAGCCTCCAGCGCCTTCGCGTCCCGGTTCACCACGAGCGCGGTGCCCGGCTTCGCGAGGTACGACAGGGCCGCGTCGCCGCCGCCCTGCACCCACAGACCCGGCTTGAGCGGGTCGAAGGACAGCGGGCGGTCGATGACGTCGATCAGGCCGTTCGCGTTGCCCGGCGCCACGTAGTACCCCGCGGTGCCGACGGTGTACGAGATCCGCGACGTGTCCTTCGCCGGGTCGATGCCCAGTGCGGTGAGCAGCACCGGCAGGACCGCGACGTTGGTGTCGGCGGTGTTCGTGTCGACGTCGCCCCACTGGCCGTTGACCGGCTGGATGTCGACCTCCAGGCCCGTCTTCAGGTCGACCGTGGTCGCCACCAGCAGGTCGGTGTCGGTCAGGCGCGTCGCGAACGTCTCGAAGTCCGCGACCCCGTCACCGGTGGTGTCGATGTCGACGAACGGGACGGTGTTGATGCCGAGGTTGTACCAGTTGCCCCACGTCGCGACACCGAACGCGAGCAGCGACTCCTCGGGCCTGCCCTGCGCCTTGGCGAGCGGCGCCGTGGAGGCCGCGCCGACGTGGCGCAGGTCGCCGCCCTTGGCGGTGTCGTTGAGCGCGCAGTTCTCGGTGACGTTGCGGCGGCACTCGCGCAGCTTCGGCGAGGACGCCTGCAGCTCCAGGACGCTGACCAGCGAGCGGTACGCCTGCGAGCCGGTGCCCTGGTCGACGCCGCGGCCGTTGAGGTTCAGCACGGCCTGCTTGTCGTTGCCGCGGAACTTCAGCGACGGGAACGTGCTGATGTCGGCCACCGGCTTGGGCGCGGCGTAGACCGACAGGCGCAGCGGCACCGTGGCGCCGGCGGTCGGCGTGAGGGTCACGCGGCCGGAGGCGTCGGCGAGGAACTGGCGCGGCACGTCGAGCTGCGTGGGAACGACGGTCGGGTCGACCGTCTTGCGCAGCGCCTTCGGGTCGGTGATCTTCAGCGTCACCTTCACGCGGGCGATGCCGCGCGGGCTCAGCTTGACCTTGTCCTGCGAGAGCTCGTAGCTGACGCCGGGGATCGTCGTGGCGGCGGTGTAGCCGACCCGGTACTCCACCGGCTTCGTCGACTTGTTGACGATCTTGATCGTCTTGGTCTTCGTGACCGGGCGGGCGACCTCGACGGTGCCGAAGTTCGCGCTCACGTAGCCGGGGTCGTCCTCGACGAACGCCAGCACCTGGTTGTCCAGCGCGGACTTGGCGTCCACGCGGCCCGTGCCGACGCGGTTGGGGGCGAAGGTCTTGCCGCCCTCCTGCACGTCCGCACCGGCGGTGTTCATGATGGAGGCCTTGACCTCCTCCAGCGACCAGTCCGGGTGCGTCTGGCGCACCAGGGCCGCGATGCCGGCGACGTGCGGGGCCGCCATCGAGGTGCCGGAGATGACCGAGCGGTCGTTGCCCGAGCCCACGGCGGTCGAGGAGATCGTGTCACCGGGCGCCGCGACGTCCGGCTTGATCGACTGACCGCGGGTGCCGCGGCTCGTGAACGAGCTCGGCGTGTCCGAAATGGACTGGTCGTAGGTCGGCGTCGAGCTGCGCAGCTCGCCCGCGAGGCGGACGGTCAGCGTGCCTGCGTTCAGCGCCGGGCGCACCGAGGCGGTGGCGTCACCGGTGAACTGGAACATCGGGATGGCGGTGTTGCCCGCGATGCCGGCCGCGAAGTTGTTCAGGGTGGAGGACAGCAGCACACCGGCACCACCGGCGGCCTGCACGTTGTTCGCGCGGGCGGCCGAACCACAGCGGCGCGTCGCGTCGTTGTCGTCCCACTCCAGCCACACGAACTTGCCCGCGACCGCATCGGTGACCGGCTGGCAGCCGTCGAGGTTGCCCGCCTGCGTCAGCTTCACCACGGGCAGCGTCTTGTCGTAGCCGAGGTAGCCCGCGAAGCTCTGGCTGTACTGACCGGGCTTGAGGCCCTGGCCGACCACCTCGGCGCCGTCGCGCAGCACGTACGAGTCGCGCACGGACGCCACCGTCAGCGCCTCGGGCGTGTTGCCCGGCGAGCCGCCGATGTCGTAGAGGTCGCCGCCGTTGCCCGCGGAGAACACCGGCATGACGCCGTGGCGGTACAGCTTCTTCACGAAGAGGCTGTCGGGGTCGTCCGGTGCGCCGTAGTCGGAGCCGAGCGACAGGTTGACCACGTCGAGGTGGTCGGAGAAGTCACCGTCGCCGTCGGGGTCGAGCGACCAGTCGAGCGCCTGCGAGGTGACGTTGGTCGAGCCGTCGCAGCCGAAGACCTTCAGCGCGTAGATCAAGGCCTTCGGCGCGGTGCCGGGGCCGATCTTCATCGCGTTGAGGGAGTCGGCGTTCAGCTTGGTGTAGTCACCCTGGAAGGTGCTGCCGTCGGCGTTCTCACCGAAACCGGCCGTGGTGCCGGCGACGTGCGAGCCGTGGCCGTTGCAGTCGATCGGGTTGGGGTCGGGCTTCGGCGTGTTGATCGCCGGGTCCTTGCTCTCCCCGTCGTAGTCCTCGCCCACGAAGTCGTAGCCGCCGACGACCTTGGCGGTCGGGAAGTTCGGGTCCGCCTTGCGCGGGTCGACGGCCTTGAACGCCTCGACCGTGCCGGGTCCGCCGAAGTTCGCGTGGGTGTAGTCGACGCCGGTGTCGATGATGCCGACCCGGATGTCGTCACCGAGCTTGCCGTACTGCTGCCAGGTGTTGACGACCCTGGTGAGCTGCACGGCGTTGGAGTTGTCGCGCTTCTTCGGGACGACCGGGTAGACCGCGACGACGTCGGGGCGCTGGGCGAGCTCGCGCACCTTCGCCGCGTCCGCCGTCACGACGACGCCGGGAACGCCGTTGGAGGTGCGGTAGAGCTCCTTGGTGGCCGAGTCCTTGGCCTTCAGCTCACCGACGACCCCGTCGACAGCGGCCGACGTGTCGTTCTTCGCCTGTTTGGCGGCCTGCTTCTGCGCCTCCTTGCCCTGGCCCTGCTTCTCCGTGAACGCGTCGACGGCGGGCTTGCGGTCCAGCGCGACGAACGCGGTGACCTTGCCGGAGGAGTTCAACCGGGGAGAAACCTTGAGCTGCAGAGCGTCCGCGTCCAACCCCCGCGCACCCTTGACCGGCTGCGCGAGCGGTTCGCTCTGCGCCTGTGCCGTGGCAGGTGCGATCAGCAGTGAGGTGATGGCGGAGAACACCACCAGACTTGATCGTCTTTTCACAACGTTGCCCCAACCGAGGTGTGTGCCTTCGACCCGAGTGAAAACAGTGCCGAGCCCTCTACGGCACCGGGTCAACCTCGTGGGGACGCTAATCGCTGATAGTGGCTCTGCGATTGCCCCGAAAGTATGAATGTGGTCTACGGATAGTTGCCTGTTACGACTTCGTTGTGAATGACGATAGCCACGGGAAGGGGACTTCGAGGTCCCCCTCCCGGTTTGTCGTGACTATCCGAAGTCGACGGAGCGGACGGTGCGCGCGCCCACGGCGGCACCGATCGGGTCGAGCACCGCGGTGTCCACCGGGCGGTCCACCCGCAGCACCATGACGGCGTCGCTGCCGGTCTGGCTGATCTGCGCGGCCTCGATGTTCACGCCGGCCTCGCCGAGCAGCGTGCCGACCGTGCCCATGACGCCCGGACGGTCCGGGTACTCCAGCAGCAGCACGGTGCCTTCGGCGCGGAGGTCGAAGTTGCGGCCGTTGATGTTCACCAGCTTCTCGACCTGGGCGATGCCGCTGACCGTGCCGGAGACGCTGTTCGTGGTGCCGTCGGCCTGCACGGCCCTGACCGTGACGAGGCTGCGGTGGTTCGGGCTCTCGGTCTCCTTGGTGAGCTCGACGCTCACGCCCAGGTCCGCGGCGAGGCTCGGCGCGTTCACGAACGTCACCTGCGACTCGACGACCTTGGAGAAGACACCGCGCAGCGCGGCCAGCGGCAGGATCTCGACGTCCTCATTGGACAGTTCGCCGCGGACCTCGACGGTGACGCTGGTCGGCGCCTTGGGCGAGAGTGCACTGAGGACGGTGCCGAGCTTCTGCACCAGCGGCAGGTACGGGCGGACCTCCTCGCCGACCGCGCCGCCCTGGACGTTGACGGCGTCCGGCACGAACTCGCCGGCGAGCGCGAGGATGGTGCTCTTCGCGACGTCGGTGCCCGCGCGGTCCTGCGCCTCGGCGGTGGACGCGCCCAGGTGCGGGGTGACGACGATGCCCGGCACGCCGAACAGCGGGCTCTCGGTCGTGGGCTCGGTGGAGAAGACGTCGATGCCGGCGCCGCCGACCTGACCCTCCTTCACGGCCTCGGCAAGGGCTTCCTCGTCGATGAGGCCACCGCGGGCAGCGTTGACGATGATGACGCCGCGCTTGGCCTTCGCGAGCTGCTCCGCACCGATGAGGCCCTTGGTCTCCGGGGTCTTCGGCAGGTGGATGCTGATCGCGTCGGCGCGCTCCAGCAGCTCCTCGAGGCTGACGAGCTCGATGCCGAGCTGGGCGGCGCGCGCGGCCGAGACGTACGGGTCGTAGGCGATGAGCTCGACGCCGAACGCGGCGATGCGCTGCGCGAACAGCTGGCCGATCTTGCCGAGGCCCACCACGCCGACGGTCTTGCCGTTGATCTCGACGCCGTTGAACTTGGAGCGCTTCCACTCGTGGTTCTGCAGCGTCTCGTGCGCGGCCGGGATCTGGCGCGCGACGGACAGCAGCAGCGCCACCGCGTGCTCGGCGGCCGACACGATGTTGGACGTCGGCGCGTTGACGACCATCACGCCGTTGGCCGTGGCGGCGGGCACCTCGACGTTGTCCAGGCCGACGCCCGCGCGGGCCACGACCTTCAGCTTGCGGGTGGCGGCGAACACCTCGGCGTTGACCTGGGTGGCGGACCTGACGAGGAGGGCGTCCGCGTCCGCGACGGCCTCGAGGAGGGCCGCGCGGTCGGTGCCGTCTACGTGGCGCACTTCCACGCCGTCACCGAGTGCGTCCAGAACGGACGGTGCCAGCTTCTCGGCGATGAGGACAACAGGTCGGCTCGTGTTGGTCACGGACATCGCTCCCAGGAACGGTCGGATCGTGGGGCGCGGGCGTGGTCGGGGGCGGCTGGCCCGCGCCGACCGGGCACCGCAATGTGTCCGGACTGTTAACGAGCATAGACACCGGCCTTGCACGCGGCTTCCGGCGGGTGGCTCAGGTCACTGCCGGTGTCCTGTGGGATGGGACGGGGTTTGCGCTGGTTACCGCGCCTGGTCCTCGGGGAGGTTGAACTCGCCGTCCCGCACGCCGGCCAGGAACGCGTCCCACTCCGACATGGTGAACACGAGCACCGACTCGGGTCGCTGGGAGTTGCGCATCGCGATGTAGGTGGCGCCGTCGGTGTGCCGCACCTCGGCGATCTCGGCGTCGCCGCCCTCGGACGGAGGGCCGGGCGGGCGCTGCCAGACGGCGCCGCTCAGATCCAGGTTGCCACGCACGTGCGCTTTGTTGTCGAAGATCGGCGCGCTGTCGGTCATGGGTCCAGAAGCTAGCGGATGCGGGCGAACGGCCCGCAGCGCTGAGCTGCGGGCCGTTCGAAAATCAGTCCAACAGACCAATCAGGCGGTCTCGGTGATCGGGCGGTCCACCCACGACATCATGTCGCGGAGCTTCTTGCCGGTTGCCTCGATCGGGTGGTTCTCACCCTCCTGCTGCAGCTTCTTGTAGTTCGCGCGGCCGTTGTCGTCCTCGGCCACCCACTCGTTAGCGAAGGTGCCGTCCTGGATCTCGCCCAGGATCTTCTTCATCTCCTCCTTGACCGCGGGGGTGATGACGCGCGGGCCGCGGGTCAGATCACCGAACTCGGCGGTGTCGGAGATCGAGTAGCGCATGCGGGCGATGCCGCCCTCGTACATGAGGTCGACGATCAGCTTGAGCTCGTGCAGGCACTCGAAGTAGGCGACCTCGGGGGCGTAGCCCGCCTCGGTCAGCACCTCGAAACCGGCCTGCACCAGCGCGGAGGCGCCACCGCAGAGCACGGCCTGCTCGCCGAAGAGGTCCGTCTCGGTCTCTTCCTTGAACGTCGTCTTGATGACGCCGGCCCGCGTGCCGCCGATGCCCTTGGCGTACGAGAGCGCGAGCGCCTGGGCGTTGCCGGACGCGTCCTGCTCGACCGCGATGAGCGCCGGGACGCCCTTGCCGTCGACGAACTGGCGGCGCACCAGGTGACCGGGGCCCTTGGGGGCGACCATGGCGACGTCCACACCGGACGGAGCGGTGATCAGGCCGTAGCGGATGTTGAAGCCGTGGCCGAAGAAGATCGCGTCACCCTCCTTCAGGTTCGCCGCGATCTCGTTCGCGTAGATGTGCCGCTGGGCCGTGTCCGGCGCCAGGATCATGATCACGTCGGCCCACGCGGAGACCTCGGACGGCGTGCCGACCTCCAGGCCCTCTTCCTCGGCCTTGGCGCGGGACTTGGAGCCCTCCTGCAGGCCGATGCGGACCTCGACGCCCGAGTCGCGCAGGGACAGCGCGTGGGCGTGGCCCTGGCTGCCGTAGCCGATCACGGCCACCTTGCGGTCCTGGATGATGCTCAGGTCGGCATCGTCGTCGTAGAAGATCTCGACGCTCACAGTGTTTCCCTATCTCTCAGAAGTGCTTAACGAACCGCGGTGGCGGTGATGGAACGAGCGCCACGGCCGATGGCGACCATGCCGGACTGGACGATCTCGCGAAGCCCGTAGGGCTCCAGCATGCGCAGCAACGCGTCGAGCTTCTCAGACGTGCCGGTGGCCTCGATCGTGACCGCCTCCGGCGACACGTCGACGACCTTGGCGCGGAAGAGCTGCACGGTCTCGAGGACCTGCGACCGCACGGTGGCGTCCGCGCGGACCTTGATGAGCACCAGCTGCCGTTGGACGGAGGCCGCCGGCTCCAGCTCCACGATCTTGATGACGTTGATGAGCTTGTTGAGCTGCTTGGTGACCTGCTCCAGCGGCAGCTCGTCGACCGACACGACGATGGTCATGCGGGAGATGTCGGGGTACTCGGTGCGGCCGACCGCCAGCGACTCGATGTTGAAGCCGCGGCGGGAGAACAGACCGGCGACGCGCGCGAGCACACCGGGCTTGTCCTCGACCAAAACGCTCAGCGTGTGCCTGGTCATCACAGATCCTCGTCGAACAGGGGGCGGATGCCGCGGGCGGCCATGATCTCGGAGTTGCCGGTGCCGGCGGCGACCATCGGCCACACCTGGGCGTCCTTGCCGACGACGAAGTCGACGACGACCGGACGGTCGTTGATCTCCAGCGCCTTCGCGATCACGTCGTCCACCTCCTCGCGCGACTCGGCCCGCAGGCCGGCGCACCCGAGCGCCTCCGCCAGGAGCTTGAAGTCTGGGATGCGGTGCTTGTGCGTCCCCAGATCCGTGTTGGAGTACCGCTCGCCGTAGAACAGGTTCTGCCACTGGCGGACCATGCCCAGGTTGCCGTTGTTGATGACGGCGATCTTGACCGGCAGCCCCTCGATGGCGCAGGTGGCGAGCTCCTGGTTCGTCATCTGGAAGCAGCCGTCGCCGTCGATGGCCCACACCGTGCGGCCCGGCTCACCGGCCTTGATGCCCATGGCGGCGGGAACGGCGAAGCCCATCGTGCCCAGGCCGCCGGAGTTGATCCACGTGCGCGGGTGCTCGTACTTCACGAACTGCGCGGCCCACATCTGGTGCTGGCCGACGCCCGCGGTGTAGATCGTGTCCGCCGGCGACAGCTGACCGATGCGCTCGATGACGTACTGCGGCGACAGCGTGCCGTCGTCGGGCCAGTTGTAGCCCAGCGGGAACGTCTCGCGGATCGAGTTCAGGTTCTCCCACCACGGCGCGAGGTCGACGGCCTTGGCCGTCTCGCGCTCGGCGCGCACGGCGTCGATCAGCTCGGTGATGATCTCCTTGCAGTCGCCCACGATCGGGACGTCCGCACGGCGGTTCTTGGAGATCTCGGCCGGGTCGATGTCGGCGTGGATGATCTGCGCGTCCGGGGCGAACGACGACAGCTGGCCCGTGACGCGGTCGTCGAACCGGGCGCCCAGCGCGATCAGCAGGTCCGACTTCTGCATCGCGGCCACGGCGGCGACGGTGCCGTGCATGCCGGGCATGCCGAGGTGCTGCTGGTGCGAGTCCGGGAACGCCCCGCGCGCCATCAGCGTGGTGACGACCGGGATGCCGGTGTCCTCGGCCAGGCGCAGCAGCTCGGCGTGGGCGTCGGCCTTGATGACGCCGCCACCCACGTACAGGACGGGCTTGCGGGCGCTGACGATCAGCTTGGCGGCTTCGCGCACCTGCTTGCCGTGCGGCCGGGTCGTCGGCCGGTAACCGGGCAGGCGCAGGTCGGGCGGCCAGGAGAAGCTGGTGGTCTCCTGCAGCACGTCCTTGGGGATGTCGACGAGGACCGGGCCGGGTCGGCCGGTCGCCGCGATGTGGAACGCCTCCGCGATCGCCCGCGGGATCTCCGCGGCGTCGGTCACGAGCACGTTGTGCTTGGTGATGGGCATCGTGATGCCGCAGATGTCCGCCTCCTGGAAGGCGTCCGTGCCGATCAGCGGCCGGGACTGCTGGCCGGTGATCGCGACGACGGGCACGGAGTCCATGTTCGCGTCCGCGAGCGGGGTGACGAGGTTCGTGGCGCCCGGTCCCGAGGTCGCCATGCAGACGCCGACCTTGCCGGTGGCCTGCGCGTACCCGGTGGCGGCGTGCCCGGCGCCCTGCTCGTGGCGGACCAGGATGTGCCGGACCTTCGTCGAGTCCAGCAACGGGTCGTACGCGGGGAGGATCGTCCCGCCGGGAATGCCGAAGACCACCTCGCACCCGACCGCCTCAAGGGAGCGGACGAGCGACTGAGCACCGGTTACCCGGATCGGCGCGCCGGTGGGCGGAGCCGGTTTGGGCCGCGGACCTGGACGGGGCGACGTGGGCTCGGAAGCCTGTCGCGATGGTGCGCTGGTCATCTCATTGCCTCGTGGGTATCGGGGTCCGGACACGAAAAAACCCTCGACAACCCAGAGACGGGTCGTGCGAGGGTCGCGCGTCGACGCAGGCTGTTCGGCTCAGGCGTCGACGCGCCTGAGAAGTACGAGAACGAGCGTGCGCTGCATGAAGCGGACGTTATCGCCTCGCGCAAGAGGCCGTCAACTCTGCGGGACGGATTTCCCGGATCGTGGACGTGGAACAATCCTCCGGGTGAAGAAGCTCGTCTTTCGCATTCCGGCAACGGCCCTGCTCGCGGCATGTTTGATCGCGATCTGCGTGACTCCTGTGGCGTGGGCGGTTCCCGGACTGCAGGCGCTCTACGTGCTCCCGCTCGGCTACGCCTACTGGGTGGTCCGCAACCGCACGACGGCCACCGAGGAGCAGCTCGTCGCGCGCGGGCTGTTCAGCTCGACGACCGTGAGGTGGTCGGAGCTGAAGTCCATCCGGCTGGTCCAGAAGGGCTGGCTGAAGGCGGTGAGGTCGGACGACACCGAGGTGACGCTGCCCGCCGTGCGGATGATCCACCTGCCGGCGCTGTCGGTGATCAGCGGTGGCCTGGTGCCGGACCCGAACGCCTCACTGGAGGCGGAGAAGGCCGCCGCGCGGGACGCCGAGGAGGCGGAGACCGCCGAAAAGGCTGAATCCGACGAGCCGGCCGCCGAGTCTGACAAGACCGAAACACCGGAATCCGTACAGTCGGAGAAGTGACCGAACGAGTTCCGCTGCTGAGCCTGCTGCTGTCCGTCGCGGGCCTGCTGACCTCGGCTTACCTGTCGTACACGCACTTCGACCGCAGCGCGCTGGTCTGCTCGGAGGACGCGGTCGTCGACTGCGGCACGGTGACGACCAGCGACCAGTCCGAGCTCTTCGGCATCCCGGTCGCGTTCCTGGGTCTCGCGTTCTTCGCGTTCCTGACCGTGGTCTGCCTCCCGTTCGCCTGGCGGATCGAGGCGCTCAAGTGGGTGCGGCTGGGCGCGGTCGGCGTGGGCGTGCTGATGGTCGTGTACCTGGTCGCGGCCGAGCTGCTGATCATCGGCAAGATCTGCCTGTGGTGCACGGTTGTGCACATCATCACGCTGGCGCTGGCTTATCTGCTGGTCGCCGCCAGTCTCCGGGAGAACACCGCCAGCCTGCGGGAGAACACTGCCGCCGGGCACGAGTAACCTTTGAGGCACCGCTCCCAGACTGGTGACGCCTGACCCGGCCGTCCCGCGCGCATTCTTCTTGAACTGAATCTGGAGGAGCAGTGCCTCAGCTCCGCTCTCGCACCACCACGCACGGCCGCAACGCGGCGGGTGCCCGCGCCCTCTGGCGCGCGACCGGCATGACGGACAGCGACTTCGGCAAGCCCATCATCGCGATCGCCAACTCGTACACGCAGTTCGTGCCCGGCCACGTGCACCTGCGCGACCTCGGCGACATCGTGGCGGAGGCGGTGCGCGAGGCGGGTGGCGTGCCGCGCGAGTTCCACACCATCGCGGTCGACGACGGCATCGCCATGGGCCACAGCGGGATGCTCTACTCGCTGCCCAGCCGCGAGATCATCGCCGACTCGGTCGAGTACATGGTCAACGCGCACCAGGCCGACGCGATCGTCTGCATCTCGAACTGCGACAAGATCACGCCCGGCATGCTGAACGCGGCCATGCGCCTCAACATCCCCGTCGTGTTCGTGTCCGGCGGGCCGATGGAGGCCGGCAAGGCCGTGGTCGTCGAGGGCGTCGCCGTCGCGCCGACCGACCTGATCACCGCGATCTCGGCGTCGGCCTCCCCCGCCGTGAGCGAGGACGGTCTCTCCGAGGTCGAGCGCTCCGCGTGCCCGACGTGCGGCTCGTGCTCCGGCATGTTCACCGCGAACTCGATGAACTGCCTCACCGAGGCGCTGGGTCTGTCGCTGCCGGGCAACGGTTCGACGCTGGCCACGCACGCCGCGCGCCGCGAGCTGTTCTCCGAGGCCGGCCGCGTCGTCGTGGAGCTGTGCAAGCGCTGGTACGGCGAGGACGACGAGTCGGCGCTGCCGCGGTCGATCGCGAACCGCAAGGCGTTCGAGAACGCGATGGCGCTCGACATGGCCATGGGCGGCTCGACGAACACGGTGCTGCACATCCTCGCCGCCGCGCAGGAGGGCGAGATCGACTTCACGCTGCAGGACATCGACGACCTGTCCCGCCGCGTGCCGTGCCTGTCCAAGGTGTCGCCGAACTCCGACTACCACATGGAGGACGTGCACCGGGCGGGCGGAATCCCCGCGCTGCTGGGTGAGCTGTACCGGGGCGGTCTGCTGAACGACGACGTGACGTCGGTGCACACGCCGACGCTCGCCGAGTGGCTCGGGAAGTGGGACATCCGCGCCGCCGAGCCGTCGGCCGAAGCGGTGGAGCTGTTCCACGCGGCTCCCGGCGGTGTCCGGACCACGCAGGCGTTCTCCACGTCGAACCGCTGGTCCTCTTTGGACACCGACGCGGCCGGCGGCTGCATCCGCGACGTCGAGCACGCCTACACCCGCGACGGTGGCCTGGCCGTGCTGCGCGGCAACCTGGCCGAGCGCGGCGCGATCATCAAGGCCGCGGGCATCGACGAGGAGCTGTGGCACTTCGAGGGCCCGGCGCGCGTCGTCGAGTCCCAGGAGGAAGCCGTCTCGGTGATCCTGAAGAAGGAGATCCAGGCGGGCGAGGTGCTGGTGGTGCGCTACGAGGGCCCCTCCGGCGGCCCCGGCATGCAGGAGATGCTGCACCCGACGGCGTTCCTCAAGGGCTCCGGCCTCGGCAAGAAGTGCGCGCTGATCACCGACGGCCGCTTCTCCGGCGGCTCGTCGGGCCTGTCGATCGGCCACATCTCGCCGGAGGCGGCGGGCGGCGGCACGATCGGCTTGGTCGAGAACGGCGACCGGATCCTGATCGACGTGCACGAGCGGCGGCTGGAACTGCTGGTCGACGACGAGGTGCTGGCCGAGCGCCGGGCGAAGATGGAGGCCTCGGAACGGCCGTGGCAGCCGGTCGACCGGATCCGCCCGGTCACGGGCGCGCTGCGGGCGTACGCGCGGATGGCGACCGACGCCTCGACGGGCGCGGTGCGCGACCCCAGCAGGTAGTCAGAGCGCGAACGACAGCGCCAGGCAGGCGCCGAACACGAGCCAGCCCGTCAGCGGTCCGCTGACGGGCTGCTCCGTCTTCTTGACCATGACGCCGGCGACGACCAGGCCTGCGAGCAGGCCGAGCGGCGGCAGCAGCGACTTCGCGGTGAGCCCGAACGGGAACGCCACCAGGTAGACGACCGGGATCCCGACCACCAGCAGGGCGAGCTGGAGCACCGCTCCCGTCAGGTTCTTCCGCATGGGTGCTTCTTACCGGAACACGAAGAACGTGACCGCCGCGCCACCCGCTCCGAGCAGCAGTGCGATGAAACCGGCCGCCAGCGGGTGGCGGAACCAGCTGCGGTTGTAGTCCAGCGCGGCCCTGCCGGGTCCGGCGAAGAGCGCCGCGAAGGCCATGCCGGCCAGCGCCAGCTCCAGCTCCACGCCGCCGGGGCCGAAGAAGCCGCCCTTGTACTGCAGTGCGATGACGTTGGCCATGATCGCCAGCAGGCCCGCCGCGGCGAGCGGCGTGAAGAGGCCGAGCACGAGCAGGCCGCCGCCGGCGAGCTCCGTGACGCCGGTGACCCAGGCGAGGACGACCGACTCGCGGTAGCCCATCTTGTCGAGCGACTGCGCGAAGCCGTTGATGCCGGGGCCGCCGAAGAGTCCGAAGACCTTCTGCAGGCCGTGCAGCACGAAGATGCCGCCGAGCACCGCGCGCAGGCCGAGCAGGCCGAGGTCGGGTCCGGCGGTCCAGCCGAACTTCCTGCGGTCGTCGTCGAGCGGGTCCCCGGCCGGGTGGTTGTCCACTGTGGACTTGTCCAGTGGCGTGTATCCCGTGGTGTCGAACGCCTTCGTCGTGGAGTCGTACGGCGAAGTGCCCTCGCCGACCCTGGTCGTGCTGTCGTCGAAGTGGTGCACTCCCCCTCCGCTGCCCGAGTAGAACGAGTCGTCGGAGAAAGCGCTCGAACTCGTCGAGCCTTTGTCGTGAGTAGCCACGGCCCGCACGCTAGGGGGCCGGGAAAGCGCGCGCGAGAGCCGAACGGCAGCCCAGCTTCACCCCAATGGAGCAGCAGGCGTGTCAGTAACTGCCGTTCACCAGGTTGCGCGGACGCTCGCCCGCCGCGTACCGCTCGATCTCGGCGACGACCACGGCGTAGGCGCGCTTCATGCTCCCCGTGCAGCTCCCGGCCACGTGCGGGGTCAGCAGCAGGCCCGGCACGGTCCACAGTGGATGGTCGGCGGGCAGCGGTTCGGGATCGGTCACGTCCAGGGCCGCGCGCAGGCGTCCGGAGCTCAGCTCGGCGACCAGCGCGCCGGTGTCGACGACCGGGCCGCGGGCGCCGTTGACCAGGATCGCGCCGTCCTTCATCGCGGCCAGGAACTTCGCGTCGACCAGATGCCTGGTCTCCTCGGTCATCGGCGTGAAGACCACGACGGCGTCGAACTCCGGCAGCAGCTCCGGCAGCTCGTCGATGCCGTGCACCCCCTCGCGGGCGGTGCGACCGACCATGGTGGCGGTGGCGTTGAACGGCTCCAGCCGCACCCGCAGCTGCTCGCCGAGGTCACCGGCACCGACGATCAGCACCTTCTTGTCCTGCAGGGTGTCCGTCGCGTGGTAGTCCCACCGGCCCTCGGCGCGGGCGCGCTCGAAGACGAAGAGCTCCCGGTAGATGACGAGCAACGCGCCGATGGCCCACTCCGCGGTGCTGCCGCCGTGGGCGCCGCGGCAGGTGGAGAGCAGCACACCGTCCGGGACCCGCCCGACGAAGTTCTCCGCACCCGCGCTGAGCAGCTGCACCAGCTTCAGGTTCGGCAGCTGCGCGAAGACCTCGCGCGGGTCGGTGCCTGCGAGGAACTTCGGCACCAGTACCTCGGCGTCGGCCGCCTCGGCGGGCAGCTCCTCGCCCGGCACGTAGCGGACCGGCCGGACACCGTCCACCCGGGACAGCGCCTCAACTCCGAAGTCATCCGGCACCAGCACAGTGAGCGTCACCGGCCAAACGTACGTCAGAATGGCGGACATGCGGGAGCACGACGTCCTCTCGTGGGACGGCACGAAGATCCGGACGTGGCGGACGGCGGGCGAGGGTCCGCCGGTGCTGATGTGCCCCGGTGTCGGGTCCGGGCCGGAGTCCTGGCCTTCCCTGACCGGCCGCGGTGGTCTCGTCAGCTGGTACATGCGCGGCACGATGGGGTCCGGCCGCCCGGTCGACGAGCGCAACATCACGCTGGACGACCACGTGTCGGACGCGCTCGCGGTGCTCGACGACGCCGGTGTCGAGCGGTGCGTGGTCATCGGCTGGTCGATGGGTGTGACGATCGCCGCGGAGCTCGCGTTGCGGCACCCGGACCGGGTGGCGGGGCTGCTGCTGGTCGCGGGCGCGCCGGGTGACTCGTTCGAGGGCATGCTGCCGGTGCTGCCGGCGAACGTCCGCCGCACGGTCGGGCTGGCCGCGACGAAGCTCCTGCGGCAGGCCGGCCCGCTGCTGGACCAGGTGCTGCACCGGGTGCCGGTGACGGACCTGACGACGTTCCTGCTGCGGCACAGCGGGGTGATCAAGCCGAGCAGCGACCCGAAGGCCGTGTCGGCGGCGGTCGCCCGGTTCCTGCGGCACGACTGGCGCTGGTACTTCACGCTGGCGCTCGCGCTGGGCGAGACGCCGCGCCAGGACCTCGGGCCGGTCGTGTGCCCCGTCACACTGCTGGCCGGTCGCGACGACGTGCTGGCGACCACGGAGAGCATGTCGGCACCGGTCGGCGCGTTGCCGCAGGCCCGGCTGCGGGTGCTGCCGTGCAGCCACTACCTGCCGCTGGAGGCGCCCGAGGTGGTGGGCGAGGAGCTGGACCTCATGCTGGACCGGGTGCGGGCGGTCGACTTCGCCACTTCCGAGGTGTTCACCCCAGGCTCACGGTCGCGCACCTAGCCTGGGTCCCGTGGTTCGTTCCGTTGCGTTGTTGGCCGCCGCCTGTCTGCTGGCAGGGGGCTGTGCGAGCTTTCCCGACGAGCCGCCACCCACGAGCTGGAGCGCGCAACCACAGCTGACCCCGCAGGCGGGCCCGCGGCCGGAGCTGCCGGGCGAGTACCAGTCGTCGCCCGGCCAGAACGGCCAGAACCAGACGCCGCAGAGCGTGCCGCCGCCGCAGGGCTGCAAAGACTTCAACCCCGGCGTGATCGCCACCTGCCTGAACACGGTCACCGGCGTCGCCCCGATCGGCGGGGACTCCAACGGCGGAGTCGCTGCCTACGCGACCGAACGCGGCGGCCGGCTGCTGAAGGTCACCAAGGACGTCGACCCGGTCGTCGTCGCGCAGATCGAGGTCGACGCCTCCACCGACGGCGGCCTGACCGGGCTCGCGATCTCGGCGACGTTCGCCGAGGACCAGCTCGCCTACGTGTACGTGACGACCGCGACGGACAACCGGGTGCTGCGGATCGCGCCGGGTGACACGCCCAAGCCGATCCTGACCGGCATCCCGAAGGGCCCGAGCGGCAACCGCGGCGTGCTCGCGAGCGACCGCAAGGGCTCGCTGCTGGTCGCGACCGGTGACGCGGGCAACCCGGCGCTCGCGGCCGACCCGAACTCGCTCGCCGGCAAGGTGCTGCGCATCGACGGCTCCGGCAAGCCCGCGCAGGGCAACCCGACGGCCGGTTCCGCGGTGGTCGCGGCCGGCCTGCGGCTGCCCGGCGGCCTGTGCGTCTCCGGCGACACCACGAAGGTGTGGGTCACCGACTGGGCTGCCGCCGGTGACGTCGTCTACCGCGTCACCGCAGGTCAGCCGCTCGGCGACCCGGCGTGGCGGTGGACGGACCGGCCGGGTGTGATGGGCTGCGCGTCGCTGTCGGACGTGCTGTGGGTGTCGACGGCGAAGATGGCGGGATTCCAGAACCTGCCGATGAACGCCGCCGGCGCGATCACCGGCAAACCCGAGCCCGCGATGCAGGAGAACGGCTACGGCCTGCTCGGCCCGATGGAGATGCTGAACGACTCCGCGGCGCTGGTCGGCACGGTGAACAAGGCCGGTGGCCAGCCCGTGTCGTCCGACGACCGCGTCGCGCTCATCACGCGTCAGGGCCCGCCCGGCGGCACGAAGGACTGAGCGCCGCCTCCTGTTTTCAGGTCACGCGGGGGCCCCGCGTTCCCTTCTGCGGAACGCGGGGCCCCCGCGTGACAACCTGTGCTAGCGGGTGGCGGTCCAGAAGAGGGCGCGGGCCACCTGGGCGTAGAGGCCCTTCGGGTGGTTGCGGAACATCGGTTCGGTGCCGAAGAGGACGACTCGCGTGCCGGTGGCCGAGGTGCCGGAGACGACGGCGGGCTGGCCGGCGGCGGCGTCCTGGCCGCCGGTGCCGTTGTCGCGGGCGCGCCAGTGGCCCGCGGCGATCACCGTGGGGCCGTAGCGCTGCTCGACCGTCACGCCCGTGCCGAGGTTCGTGAACCACTGCGGGGAGTAGACGAACGAGTGCGGCAACGCGCCCGTCCCGACCGGACCGGTGCCGTTGACGACGTTCACCACGCCGTTCGCGTCCTCCCGGCCCGCGACCGGGGTGGCCTGCAGCAGCTTCGCGTCCACGTTGAACCTGCTGCCGGTCGCGCCGCGGGTCACGACGCCGCCACGCTGCAGGAACACGTCCAACGAAGCCTTGGCGGTAGCGTTGAGCTGGGTGTAGTTCAGGCCGGAACCCACGTACAGCACGTCGATCCGCGACCAGTCGAAGCCCGCGTTCAGCACGGCCGTGGAGATCGTGCGGACCTCGAACCCGGACTCGCGCAGCACCTGCAGCTCGTCGGCGGACACCGCGGCGGCGACCACCTTGCGCTGCAGCGCCGTCCCGCCCGGCTTGGCGGTGGTGAACCGCACGCCGTAGCGGCCGGCGACCTCCTGCGCGGCCTGCCGGTCACGTGCGGGGACGACGATCGTGCCGTCGCCCTGGCGCTTCAGCTCCAGCCCGCGGGCCAGCAGGTCGTTGACGGCGCTGACGTCCTTGCCGTCGGTGAGGACCAGCGCGAGGTCCGCGCCGGGTGCGGCGGTGACGGCACCGGTCGGCGCCGCGGCCACGACGGGCTTGCCGTCGAACCGGAACGGGCCGGACTTGTGGACGTCGACCGACGCGCCCCACAGCAGGCGGTGGCTCCAGCCGGAGATGTCGTACATGACCGGCGCCTTGGCGGAGATGTCGCTGCCCTGTTCCAGCATCACGTTCGCGAGGCCGCGCTTGGGCTGGTGCATGTCGACGACGTACGACCCGGCCGGATAGCGCTGACCGCCCAGCGTGAACGGCCTCTGGGCCCGCTCGACCCGGACGTCGTGCCTGACCAGGTGGTCGACGAGCCGCGCAGCGGCGGGCGCCGAGCGGTCCTCGGTGATCACGTACGCGCGCGGGAACTCGGTGCGGAACCGGTCCTCCGGGCCGAAGCCGGGCACGAACCCGTCCGGGATGTACCGCTGGGCCTCACCGGCGGCACCGCGGCGGAACATCTCCGTCTGGTTCGCGATCAGGCTGCGCCGGTTCTCGTCCACGTAGTCGAGCGTGGTCTTGATGGTGGCCTCGACGACGTCGGTGTTGATCCGCGACCGCCGCTGCAGCTCCGCCACCGGCTGGTTGACGTAGTCGGCCCGGTTCACCCGCATCGGGATCTCGATCGTGTACGAGACGGCACCGTGGTACATCGCGTACTGCGCGGTGTAGATCGGCGCCCAGCCGTCCCACTCGCCGACCGGGTAGTCCCGGAACGGGATCTCCGGCTTCGCGGTCTCCGGGTGCCCGAGCGCCTGCACGGCCTTCTCCATCCGCAGGCCACCTTCGTAGCCGTGCTTGATGTACAGGTCGAAGTCGTAGTTCTGGCCGTGCGGCGGCGTGGTCGGCTCGATCAGCGTGTTCGCCACGTAGCCGTGCTCGTCCAGCATCATCAACGGCTGGGTGCGCTCGACGACGTCCTGCATCACCCGGTTCTCCGGCTGGGAGCTCGTGACGAAGTCGCGGTTGAGGTCGAACCCGTTGGCGTTCTCCCGCGTGCCGGCGACGCGGCCGTCCGGGTTCGCGCTGAGGTTGAAGTAGACCCTGCTGCGCTGCAACAGGTTCCTGACCTCGCGGTCCTCGCTGGTGGCCAGGTGCTCGATCACCCGCAGGGCGCCGTCGGTGCCCTCCCACTCGTCGCCGTGGATGTTGTTGTTGATCCAGATCGGCGCCTTGTAGAGGCCGGCGGGGACGGTGCGGCCCTCCTCGATGGTGGCGCGGAACCGTTCCTGGACACGGGTCTGCGCGGGGCTCTCCGGTGCGGTGAGCGTGACGAGGTACAGGTCGCGGCCGAGCGTCGACTGGCCGGCGACCTCGACGGAGATCCGGTTGCTCTTGCGCTGCAACGCGTTCAGCTTCGGCGCGAGCGCGTGGTACGGCGCGAGGCCGAGCTTGATCGCCTTGTCGGCGGGGTTCTCGGGGAAGGTGCGCAGGGTCGTCCTGCGCGGGTAGCCCTGGTACCGGTCGGCCTGGTTCTCGCCGAGGGCCGCGACCTGTCGTTGTGCGCTGATCTGGTCGAGAACTGCGATGTCGTTGCGCTCGGGCCCGTTGCCGGGCTCACGGTCCGAGGCCGGACGATCTGGTGCGGTCGGTTGCGCCGTTCCGGCGGCAGGCGCCGCGACGGCCGCGGTCACCGCCAGGAGAACAGCGAGCAGAGTTCTGCGCATATGCCGTTCTCGCACAACGGCCCGCTCATCGACTAGGGCCGATAGGCGGGCCGTTGGTGCGACCACCGGCGCCCAGCCTCACCCCCTGGGTGGCTGCGACGACCGTGGTCGTTCCCCTCGGTCAAGGCTCCAGGGTGGCACAGGACCGGGGACGTGGCGAGAGAAGTTCACCAACCGCGCGCGCTGCTCGGACACAAGTCACAGCTGACCAGTGAGTTCATTGGTCGGTACGTATCACAACGACCCGAACGGCCTAGCGTTCACCGTGCACGCGGCACTAGCCGGAGCCCAGGCAGAGGAACGGCCGGCGGAACGGGTCCTTCGCCATCGCCTCCGCCAGCGCGACCGCCGGCGCCGCCCCCGCCACCAGCGCCCGGTGGTAGTCGGCCATCGCCGCCGCGCTCGCCTCGTCGCCGACCTTGCTGGCCGCCGCCACCACGGTCCGCGTGCCACCGGCGAGCATCGCCCCGGCGAACCCGAGCGCCTCGTCACCCGGCCGGATGCGGTTCAACGCGAGCGAGCACGCCGACAGCACCACCTGAGCCGGTGGCTTGCGCAGCCGTCCCAGCTCGTGCGCGAACAACGGCCCGTCGAACAGCTCCAGCCGCGAGAACAACGCGTTCTCGTTCTCGTGCTCCCCGTGCGCCGCCACGTGCACCAGGTCCGCACCGTCGAGGTGGGCGAGCACCTCCCCCGCGGTCGCCTTCTCGCCCGCCAGCACGGTCGCCTTCTCGTGCTGCGCGCCCAACCGGTCCAGCTCCCCGTCCGCGAACTGCAACCCCGGTCCCCGCACCAGCAACACCCGGTCAGTCCCGGCTTCCGCGGCCTGGGTGGCGGCGAGCCAGGCGGTGGCCGACGGCGCGGTCGTGACGGGCCGTCCGTGCAGGCTCGGCAACACCCCCCACGGCACCGCGTACAACGACCCCGTCGGCACCATGACCAGCTCGCGCTGCCCGATGAGGTGCACGAGCGGCTTCACGAGCAGGGTGTCCAGCACGTCCGCCTGCTTGCGCGCCGATGCGCCGATGACCTGCACCAACGGCGGCGGCAGGTGGTCGGGAGCCAGCGCGTTGAGGTCGAAGTGCAGCCGCTGCGCCCCTTCGAGCGCTTCACCGGCAGCACCAAGCCGCACCATCCGCACCCGGCCGCCCGCCAGCACCACGGCCACCATCTCGCCGCGCGAGACCACAAAGCTGACCATCGCGCGTTCACCCAGCTCGGCGAACACCTCGGTGACCGTCGCCATCGGACGAGTCCGCCCCCAGCGCTGCGCGTGCCACCCGAGCCGGTTCGCCTCCCGCTGCGCCTTGGCGATCTCGGCCCGCAGCTTGGTCGTGGGACGGCCGTCGAGACCGGCACGCATCAACTCCCGCCCGAGACCGCGCACCTCGGCGATCCGCTCGGCCAGCTCGGGGTTCTCGACCAGCTCCTGGGGTTCGTAGCGGTAGGTCTGCGCACGCGTGCGCTCCAGCCAGACGAACACCTGCCGTGCGTTGCTGCTCTCCAACGCCAGCCTGATCGCGAGGTCCCGCAGCTCCCGGCCGTGCACCGCCGTCGCCGACACCAGCTCCAGCCCGCCGAGCTGGTCACGCACCAGTCCGAGCTCGTCCAGCCCCTTGCGCGCGTGCATCAGCGCGGTGCGGCGATCCCCCTTGGCCAGGGCGAGCTCGGCGAGCACGAGCCTGCGTTGCATGCGGTGCTCAAGCGGGGTGACCGCACGGGGACCGGGCAGCTGCTGCAGCAACTCCTCGCCCTCGACAAGCCTTCCCCTGCGCAGTTCCAGTCGGACGGCGAGCACCTTGGCGAGCCATGCTTCGTCGAGCAGGTGGTTGGCCTCCAGGTGCGCCGACAGGGTCAGCGCCTTCTGCACCAACGAGTTCGTCACGCGCTTCACCTGCATGGCGTGCGCCCAGAGCTCGATCAGCGCGGCCATCATCCACCACTTGCTGCCACGCTTCTCGAGCTTGCGCATGGACGCCTTGGCCATCCGCCGGGCCAGGTCGAACTGGTCGTCCAACAGGGCCGCCGACGCCCGGTACATCTCGACCTCGGCGGTTTCCTGGCTGACCTTCGACTGGCGCAGCACCGGCAAGGCCTCGTCGAGCATCCGGCCGACGTCGTCGGACATACCGACCATGAGCATGCACTCCGCGTGCAGGAGCTGGACCCCGGCGAGCACCGACAGCTGTTCGGTCGCGCGGAAGATGCGCTCGGCTTCCTCGTAGCGGCGCAGGGCCTCGACGAGATCGCCGCTCTGCTTGTAGATGTTGGCGAGCGCCATGACCGTGTACGGGTAGATGTTGTCCAGGCTGTGCTCGCGACTGAGGTCCTCGACCCGCTGCAGGTCGGCGATCGCGGACTCGCGACGGCGGATGGCCGCGTTCGCCAGCGCCCTGGTGGTCAGGCACGCCGCGAGCCGCTGCACCCACTCCGTGTCGATGCGCTCTGGCGAGGTGCGCATTGCGTCTTCGGTGAAGTCGATGAAGTCGTCGAACCACTGGACCGCCTGTTCCGGCTGGCCCATGCGCATGATCAAGGCGCCCTGGTTGTAGTCGGCGCTGCCCTTCAGGATGATCCGCTGCCACGGGTCTTCCAGCAGTTCGATCTCCCTGCGGGCCTGGTCGAACAGCTCGGCGTACGAGTCGGAGCCGGTCGCCTCGCCGATGGACTTGGCAAGGCTGTAGAGGATGCGGGCCCGAACCTCAGTCCGTTCGGGACTGTCCGGGGCACGATCGACGTGCACGAGTGCACGCTTCAGAAGTCGAATAGCGGGCGGGAAGCGGAAGTTCGCCTGCTCCGTCCACCCCTTCTGGTACATCTCGCGCGCTCTCTCCAGGGCACGAGCGGGCATGTGATCATCACACCACATTCGCCCGAATGGCGCTGTCCTCCAACCAGGCGCAGACACCGGTTGAAGGACAGCGCGGAGCGTGACTAGCTGGCCACTTCTTCCTTGGCCACGTTGTCCGGGTGGTTCGGGCAGTTGAGCTCGTGCTCGACCGGGCCCTCGGTGACGACCTTGTGGCCGCCCATGATCGGCCATCCCGGCGGGTTGGGGCCGCAGCACTGCGGCGTCAACGGCGGGTCTTCCGGCTCCGGGGTCTTCTTCGGCTCCGGGCTGTCGAGCAGGTCCTTGACCTTGTCGACGATGTCGCCCAAGAACCCTTCACGCTGCGTCGTCATGAGGTTTCCCCCCTCGTTTGGACTATTGATGATCCATCCCCCCAGATGGATGCATGGAGAGAGTGGCACACACCGCTACGGGTATACGTCTCATTTAGCTAACAGCCACTCGGTCGGCCTAAGATCACAAAGGGCCACCTGCGAAAACAGGTGACCCTTTGTGATGTAGACGTCTATTTCGTATCTGACCGGACGTTTTGGCCTCGTACGGTCGGCAATTTCTCAGCTACAACGCGCAATGATGATCTCGCGCACACGTGCGGCGTCCGCCTGGCCTTTCGTCGCCTTCATGACGGCGCCCACGATCGCACCGGCGGCCTGGACCTTGCCGTCGCGGATCTTCTGCGCGACGTCGGGCTGGGCGGCCAGGGCCTCGTCGACGGCCTTCTCGAGCGCCGAGTCGTCCGAGACGACCTTCAGGCCGCGCTTCTCGACGACGTCGTCCGGGGAGCCCTCGCCCTCGAGGACGCCGTTGACGGCCTCGCGGGCGAGCTTGTTGGTGAGCGCACCGGAGTTGACCAGCTCGATCACGCGAGCCACGTCGGCAGGCGTGATGGGCAGGCCGGACAGCTCGACGCCGCGGGTGTTGGCCTGTTGCGCGAGGTAGGACACCCACCAGGAGCGGGCCTCGTCCGGCTTCGCGCCCGCGACGACGGTGGCCTCGATGAGGTCGAGCGCACCGGCGTTGACCAGGTCGCGCAGGACCTCGTCGGTGAGGTTCCAGTCCTTCTGGATGCGCGCGCGGCGCTCCCAGGGCAGCTCGGGCAGGGTGCCGCGGAGCTCCTCGACCCACTCGCGCGACGGCGCGATCGGGACCAGGTCCGGCTCGGGGAAGTAGCGGTAGTCCTCCGCCGTCTCCTTCTTGCGGCCGGGCGAGGTGGTGCCGGACGACTCGTCGAAGTGACGGGTCTCCTGGGTCACCTCGCCGCCGGAGGCGAGCACCGCGGCCTGGCGCGTCATCTCGAAGCGCACGGCGCGCTCGACGCTGCGCAGCGAGTTGACGTTCTTGGTCTCGGTGCGGGTGCCCAGCGCGCCGGTGGTCTTCGGCGACAGCGACACGTTCGCGTCGCAGCGCAGCGAGCCCTGGTCCATGCGGACGTCGGACACGTCGAGCGCCTTGAGCAGGTCGCGCAACGCCGTCACGTACGCGCGGGCGACCTCGGGAGCGCGCTCCTTGGTGCCCGGGATCATCTTCGTGACGATCTCGATCAGCGGCACGCCGGCGCGGTTGTAGTCGAGCAGCGAGTGCTCGGCGCCGTGGATGCGGCCGGTGGCGCCACCGACGTGCAGCGACTTGCCGGTGTCCTCCTCCATGTGCGCGCGCTCGATCTCGACCCGGAGGACCTCGCCGTCGTCCAGCGTCACGTCGAGCCAGCCGTTGAAGGCGATCGGCTCGTCGTACTGCGACGTCTGGAAGTTCTTCGGCATGTCCGGGTAGAAGTAGTTCTTCCGCGCGAACCGGCACCACTCGGCGATCTCGCAGTTCAGCGCGAGGCCGATGCGGATCGCGGACTCGACCGCCTTGGCGTTGACCACGGGCAGCGAGCCGGGCAGGCCCAGGCAGGTCGGGCAGGTGTTCGTGTTCGGCTCGCCGCCGAAGGCGTTGGCGCAGCCGCAGAACATCTTCGTGTTCGTGTGCAGCTCGACGTGCACCTCAAGACCCAGGACGGGGTCGTACTTCTCGACGACCTCGTCGTAGTCCATCAGCTCAACGAGAGAGGTCATGCCAGCTCGTCCTTCCGCAGGGCACGCGCGGCCAGCGCCGCACCGGTGATCGCCACGACGAAGCTCGCGATCGCGTTCGCCAGTGCCAGCTTGTCCTTCTTCTCCCTGGCGACCTTCAAGCCGGAGAACGCTCCCACGGCACCGACCACGGCGCCGGCGAGGCCGAAGAGACCCCGTGCCTTCTTGATGTTCACAGCGACGGCCCTCCAAAGGCGCCACGCGCCAGCTCGTAGGCGGCGGCCACGCGGTACATGCGGTGGTCCTGCAGTGCGGGAGCCATGATCTGCAGGCCGACCGGCAGACCGTCCTCATCGGACAGGCCGCTCGGCACGCTCATGGCGGGGGTGCCGGCGAGGTTCGCCGGGATGGTGCAGAGGTCGGCCTTGTACATGGCCATCGGGTCGTTCGCGCGCTCACCGATCTTGAACGCCGTGGTCGGCGTGGTCGGCGAGATCAGCACGTCGAACTTCTCGAAGGCCTTCGCGAAGTCCTGCGTGATGAGCGTGCGGACCTTCTGCGCCGAGCCGTAGTAGGCGTCGTAGTAGCCCGACGACAGCGCGTACGTGCCGATCATGATGCGGCGCTTGACCTCGGGACCGAAGCCGGCCTCGCGGGTCAGCGACATGACCTCCTCGGTGCTGCGCGTGCCGTCGTCGCCGACGCGCAGGCCGTAGCGCATGGCGTCGAACCGGGCGAGGTTCGACGAGCACTCGCTCGGCGCGATGAGGTAGTAGGCGGGCAGCGCGTGGTCGAAGCTCGGGCACGACACGTCCGCGATCTCCGCGCCGAGCTCCTTGAGCTGCGACACGGCGGCCTCGAAGCTGCGCAGCACGCCCTGCTGGTAGCCCTCACCGCTGAACTGCGTGACGACGCCGACGCGCAGGCCGGACAGGTCACCGGACAGGCCTTCGCGGGCGGCGGCGACCACGGGCGGCACCGGCGCGTTGATGGACGTGGAGTCCATCTCGTCGTAGCCGGCGATGACCTCGTGCAGCAGCGCGGCGTCGAGCACCGTGCGCGCACACGGACCGGCCTGGTCGAGGCTCGACGAGAACGCCACGAGGCCGTAGCGCGACACGCCACCGTAGGTCGGCTTCACGCCGACGGTGCCGGTGACCGCGCCGGGCTGGCGGATCGAGCCACCGGTGTCGGTGCCGATCGCGAGCGGCGCCTGGAACGCGGCGAGCGACGCCGAGGAGCCACCACCGGAACCACCGGGGATCCGGTCGAGGTCCCACGGGTTGTGGGTGGGCCCGTAGGCCGAGTTCTCGGTCGACGAACCCATGGCGAACTCGTCCATGTTCGTCTTGCCGAGGATGACGACGCCGGCTTCCTTGAGCTTGCGCGTCACCGTCGCGTCGTACGGCGGCAGCCAGCCTTCGAGGATCTTGGAACCGACCGTGGTCGGGATCCCCTCGGTGGTCATGACGTCCTTGAGCGCGAGCGGCACACCGGCCAGCGGCGAGACGGTCTTGCCCGCCTTGACGTCGGCGTCGACCCTGCGGGCCTGCGCGAGCGCGCCCTCGGTGTCGACGTGCAGGAAGGCGTTGACCTTCCCGTCGGTCTCGGCGATGCGGTCGAGGTGGGCCTGCGTGACCTCGACCGACGTGACCTCACCGCTGTGGATCTTCGCGGCCAGCTCGGCCGCTCCTGCGTGGATCAGGTCGTTGGTCATGCTTCCTCACCAAGGATGCGGGGAACGCGGAACCGGCCGTCCTCGGCGTCAGGAGCGCCAGAAAGCGCCTGCTGCTGACCGAGGCTCGGACGGACCACGTCCTCGCGGAAGACGTTGGTCAGCGGAACGGCGTGCGACGTCGGCGGGATGTCGGCCGTGGCGATGTCGCCGACGGACGCCACCGACTGGAGGATCACGTCGAGCTGGCCTGCGAAGAGGTCGAGCTCTTCGTCGGTGACGGCCAGCCTGGCGAGCTTCGCCAGGTGCGCGACCTCGTCGCGGGAGATGCTGGGCACTCCTGTCAACCCCCGTAGGGTCGGGATTCGAATCGGGAACCCCGTGAGTCTATGGGCTGGTCAGGTGCGCCTTCGAACGGGTTACCGGCTCTACTGTTGAGCGGCACGTCAACTTAACCGTTCCGCAACGCGACCAGCAGGTCATGCGTTGACGATGCGTCTGCGAGAATCACCGACCGGCAACGGCACGGGACGCGGGGTCCCGAGCACGAGCTATGGAGGCGTTCACCTTGTCGTTCCTGATCCGGGTCCAGCTCCCGGACCGTCCCGGCACCCTCGGCGCGGTCGCAACGGCACTGGGAGAGATCGGGGCGGACATACTCAGCGTGGACGTCGTGGAACGCGGTTCCGGCCTGGCGATCGACGACCTCGTGGTGGAGCTGCCGTCCGGCCGCCTGCCGGACACGCTGATCACCGCGGCCGAGTCCGTCGACGGCGTCGAGGTCGACGCCGTGCGCCCGTACGCGGGCATCCTGGACACCCACCGCGAGCTGGAGCTCGTCGAGGAGATCGCCGAGGAGCCGCACAAGGGCCTCGAGGTCTTCACCGAGGGCGTCCCGAAGATCATCCGGGCCGGCTGGGCCGTCGTGGTCGGTCCCGAGGGCGCCGGCATCAACCGGCTGACCTCGTCGTCGGCCGCGCCGGAGACGCGGATGGCGAACGTGCCGTGGTTCCCGCTGGAGCGCGCGACCGTGCTCGACGGCGAGGAGGAGTGGGTGCCGGAGACCTGGCGCGAGCTGGGCACCGAGCTGGCCGCCACGCCGCTGGGCAAGCCCGACCGGGTGCTGGTCGTCGGCCGCCCCGGTGGCCCCATGTTCCGCGCGGCCGAGGTGGCGAGGCTCGCGCACCTGGCGGGCATCGTGGCCGTGGTGCTGCCGGACTGAGCTCTACTGCGGTGCCTTGGTCCGCAGCGACTTGCGGGCCATCGCGACGAGCTCGACGTTGTTCTTGGCCGTGCGCCCGTCGGGGAGCTCCAGCGTGTCCGCGAGGCCCATCCGCGTGCTGTGTTCCAGGCGACCGGCGTGGTCGAGCAGCGGCCAGGCCTCGTCGTCCCTGCCGTGCAGCAGGATCGGCCGGTTGAGCGGTTCGACGTGGGCGAGCAGCTCCGCGACGTTCGCGCGGGTCGCGGTGACCCTCAGCCGCGCCACGCGCTCCACGTCCCGCACCAGCTGGGCGGCGGCCGGGCTGTCGACCACGAGCTCGACGGCGACGTTGACCCGGTGCAGCGCCTCGACGACCTCCCGCCAGCCCGGCGCGCCGGCCCGCACGGAGGCGATGTCCGGCCGTCCGGTCGCGAGCGGCGCCCAGCTGGCGACCAGCGTGGTGCGCGACCCGTCGACGTCGGTGGACACCCCGATCTCGATGCCGGGCACCGCCGCCCTGACCGTGGCGATCGTGGTGGCGACCTCGGGTCCGACGAGCGTCGGCGCACCGATGACGTCCCTCGGGTGGAAGTGCACGGAGGTCACACCGAGCGCGGCGACGTCGGCGGCGTCCTCGGCCAGCCGCTCGGGGCTCAACGGCAGGGCCGGGTGCTCCTGCGCGGTGCGGGAGCCGTTCAGACAGGCTTGCAGCACAGGTCAACGGTCCCACACAACGCTGGCCGTCGCGTGCGGCCAATGGCTAGTTTTGACCTCATGCGATCGGCTCCGCTGACGGCGCAACCGTCCGACCTGATGCCGGACCCGGCGTGGGCCGACCTAGCACTGGGCGTTGCCGGTCTGGCCGCGGTGGTGGCCGTCGTGGTGGTGTTGATCGTGCGGCGCAAACGCTGAGATGGATGTTTGTTCGTTCGCGCGGTCACCCGGTTGGATGATCGTCGTGTCGACGACCCTCACCACCGACCTGCTGTTGCACCGCGCGGGCACCAAGTCGTACTGGCGTGGTTTGACCTACCGCGATTCCGTGCGCGCGTTGCGGGTGCACAGCAGGCACGTGACGGCTCTGGTGCGTGGCAGCGAGGACGCCCTGTACTCGGTGGAGCTCTCATGGGCGGAGACGCACCTGGCGGGTTCGTGCACCTGTCCGCACGGCGCCGAGGGGTTCTTCTGCAAGCACTGCGTGGCGGTCGGGCTGGTGCTGCTGGAGCGCGGGGAGACCGTGCCGCCGCCGGACGCGGAGGACGTGGAGCTGCGCGACCGGCTGAGATCGTTGCCGGCCGAGGTGGTGCGGGAGCTGTTGTACGAGCAGGCGGCGGGTGATCTCGGGCTGCGGGCGCGGATCATGAAGGCGCCGAAGGAAGTGGAGCGGGCACCGCGCTAGCGCTCGCAGGTCACCGACTGGGGTTCGGGCAGCAGGCCGCACGCCTTGTAGCGCTCGATCGCCACGTCGGCGAGCACCCAGTCGCCGTTCTGCCGTTGCACGGTGAGGCGGTGCATCAGGCCGTAGCCGGTGTACGGCGGGGTGCCGGGCGGTTCGAAGTACAGCTCGCCGTGCTCGTGGACGTGCGCCACGACCATGTCGCGGGTCTGGACGTCGAAGCGGGCGACGCGGGTCCTGACCACCGCGGACCGGTAGTGGCTGTGCGGCGACCTCGACGCGCGGGCGGCCTCCAGCTTGACCTCGTGGGTCTGCAGCGTCGCGGCCAGCGCCGGGGCGAGCGGGACGCCGAAGCCGGGCGTCTGCGGGGCACTGGTGACCTTCTGCGCCCGGTTCTGCAGGTAGGTCTGGGCGAGTGCGGCGATCCGGGCCTGGTCGGGCTCCGCCAGTGTCAGCGGGGTGGCCGAGGCGGCGGCGGTGGAGGTGACCAACGCGGCCAGCACGACCGCGGGCAAGGCTTTCATCGCTCAGACCTCTCGGGTGTAGGCGACCAATACGACGCCGGGCAGCGGCGACCAGTCGCGTTCCGGTGCCCGCGCGAACCCCAGCCGTTCGTAGAGCCGGTGTGCCGACCGCATCGCGGGCGACGACGACAGCACCACCCGCGTGGCTCCGGCGGCAAGGGCGCGGTTGCACACCGCGTGCACCAGCGCCTCGCCGACGCCGCGGCCGCGCGCTGCCGGCGAGACCGCCAGCATCCGGAACTCGACCTCGCCCGGCGCCGAGATCTCCGCGAACGGGGTGCCGGGCAGCGCCACCGTGACCGAGCCCAGCACCTCGCCGTCATCGTCGACCGCCACCAGCAGCTCGGCGTCGCGGTGGCGGGTGGCGGCGTCGGTGAGCTGCTCGCCGTAGGACTCGCTGACCAGCAGGCCGTCGCCCCGGTACGCGGACAGCGTGAGCGCGCCGACGGCGGCCAGGTCGGCCTCCCGCGCCGGGCGGATGAGCAGGTCGGTCATGAAGCCTCTTCCTCGGGGTTGAGGGCCACCTCCCGCGCCGCGTCGGGGCCGGAGTCGAGCAGCACGCGGAAGCCCGCCTCGTCGAGCACCGGCACCTTCAGGGAGACGGCCTTGTCGTACTTCGATCCTGGCGAGTCGCCGACCACGACGAAAGAGGTCTTCTTCGACACCGAGCCGGCCGCCTTGCCGCCGCGGGCGAGGATCGCCTCCTTGGCCGAGTCGCGCGAGAAGTCCGTGAGCGACCCGGTGACCACGATGGACAGGCCCTCCAGGGTGCGGACGATCGAGGCGTCCCGCTCGTCCTCCATCCGCACACCCGCGGCGGCCCAGCGGCGCACGACCTCCTGGCGCCACCCGGTCTCCCGCCACTCCACGACCGCGGCGGCGATGGTCGGACCCACGCCCTCGGCGCCGGCCAGCACCTCCTCGTCGGCGGCGAGGATCGCGTCCATCGACCCGAACTGCTGCGCCAGCGCGCGGGCGGCGGTCGGGCCGACGTGCCGGATCGACAGCGCGACCAGCACCCTCCACAACGGACGCGACTTGGCCGCCTCCAGGTTGTCGAGCAGCTTCAGCGCGTTCGTGGACAGCTCACCCTTGACCGTGACGAACCGCTCGACCTGCCGCAACGACTCCGCGTCGAAGTCGAACAGGTCGGCCTCGTTCGTGTACGCGGTCGACGCGGCGATCGCGGCGGCGGCCTCGTAGCCGAGCACCTCGACGTCCAGAGCGGACCGCGACGCGAGGTAGGCGAGCCGCTCCCGCAGCTGACCGGGGCACGTCTCGGCGTTCGGGCACCGGATGTCGACGTCGCCCTCCTTCATCGGGCGCAGCTCGGCGTTGCACTCGGGGCACCGCGTCGGCATCTCGAACTCGCGCGCGTCGGCCGGGCGCGCGGCCAGCACCGGGCCGAGCACCTCCGGGATCACGTCGCCCGCCTTGCGGATGACGATCCGGTCGCCGATCAGCACGCCCTTGCGCTTGACCTCCGAGCCGTTGTGCAGGGTGGCCCGCGCGACCGTCGACCCGGCCACCTTCACCGGTTCCATCACCGCGAACGGCGTGACGCGGCCGGTGCGGCCCACCTGGACCTGGATGTCGAGCAGCGTGGTCGTGGCCTCCTCCGGCGGGTACTTGTACGCGATCGCCCAGCGCGGGGCCCGCGACGTCGTGCCCAGGCGGCGCTGCAGCGAGACCTCGTCGACCTTGATGACCACGCCGTCGATCTCGTGGACCGCGTCGTGCCGGTGCTCGCCCCAGTGCTCGACGTGCCGCGCGACCTCGGCGGGATCGGTGAGCACCTTGGTGTGCGAGGAGACCGGCAGGCCCCACTCCCGCAACGCCTCGTAGGCGAGCGACTGCCGGGCGACCGCGAAGCCCTCGGTCTTGCCGATGCCGTGGCAGATCATCCGCAGCTTGCGCGAGGCGGTGACCTTCGGGTCCTTCTGCCGCAACGACCCCGCCGCCGTGTTGCGCGGGTTCGCGAACGGCGGCTTGCCCTGCTCGACCAGCGAGGCGTTGAGCGCCAGGAAGTCCTCCACCGCGAAGAACACCTCGCCGCGGACCTCCACCAGGTCCGGCACCGGGTACTCCGCCGAGCCCTTCAGGGTGTGCGGCACATCGGCGATCGTGCGGACGTTCAGCGTGACGTCCTCACCCGTGCGGCCGTCGCCCCGCGTGAGCGCGCGGGTCAGCTTCCCCTTCTCGTAGAGCAGGTTGATGGCCAGACCGTCGATCTTCAGCTCGCACAGGAAGTGCGTGCCCGCGCCCGCGTCCCGCTCGACGCGCTTGAACCACTCGGCCAGCTCGTCCTGCGCGAACACGTTGTCCAGGCTGAGCATCCGCTCCAGGTGGTCCACAGCGCGGAACTCGGTCGAGAACGTGCCGCCGACGAGCTGGGTCGGCGAGTCCGGCGTCGCCAGGCCGGGGTGGTCGGCCTCGAGTGCCTCCAGCTCCTTGAGCACCGCGTCGAACTCACCGTCGGTGACGATCGGGTCGTCCAGCACGTAGTAGCGGAACTGGTGCGAGCGCACCTCCTCCGCGAGCACGGCGTGCCGCTCGCGGACCGCCGCAGGAACGTCTTCAAGGCTCTCGCTGGTCACGTCCACGAGCTTAGTGACCAGGTCCGACAATTCCGGGCAGCTCAGTCGCCGGACACGTGGGCGAGTGTCCGGACGAGTGAACGCAGCTCCAGCAGGCTGATCGTGCCCTCCGGTTCCAGCTGGGCCGTCTCGACGCGGCGCAGCCGTTCGCCCGCCAGCCGCTCGCCGAGAGTGACGTCCAGCGGCAGGAACGTCATCGTCTGCCGCTGCTGCTCGGTCAGCTCCCCCAGCGCCGGGTGGTAGACGGCCACGTCCACCACCTCACCGTCCACCTGGGCCACGATCCGGAAGTCGCCGAGCCGCATCTTCACCTCGCCGAGGTTGACCACGACCTCGGTCGGGTCCGGCACCGGCGGCACCGAGTCGTGGAACTCCCACACCATGTCCGCCGGTGGCGCCGCGGCGATCCAGGCGTCGGTGTACGGGCGCAGCCGCGGGTCCTCCTGACCGGTGACGACGAGCGCGTACATCGCCAGGTGCCCCTGCTCCAGGCTGAACAGCAGGTCCGGGTGCAGCCCGTGGACCAGCGCCCGCAGCTCGTCCTCGACGCGGTGCGGTTCGCCGTCACCCAGTGCCGCGCTCACCACCGGCACCAGCTCGAACCACCGCTCCCAGAACCGCTGGGCGGCCTCCCGGGCGTTCGGCAGGTGGGCGGGCGCGGTGTCTTCTGCTTTGCGGCGGCGGAACCACTTCATGATTCTCAAGCGTAGAGCTTGCGCCCTTCCGCCAGCATGTCGACGAACTGGGCGATGCGGCGCTGCCGGGTCTCCGCGCGTTTCGCGTCGTGCACGCGCAGCAGGATCGCGTACCGGTTCTGGCTGTTGAGCGTCTCGAAGACCTTCGCGGCCGCCGGGTTGGCGTCCAGCGCCCGCCGCAGGTCGTCCGGCACCTCGATCGTCGCCGGTCCCGCGTACGCCGCCTCCCAGCGCCCGTCCGCCTTGGCCTTCTCGACCTCCGCCAGCCCCGCCGGCAGCATCCTCCCGGCCGCGATCAGCTCCTCGACCTTGCCGCAGTTGCGCTTGGACCACTTGCTGCGCGGCTTGCGCGGCGTCCAGCGCTGCGAGTACCAGGTCTCGTCGATCGACCGCACCAGCCCGTCGATCCACCCGTGGCACAGCGCGACGTCGAGCGCCTGGTCGTAGGTGATCGAGGTCTGCCCGGAGCCCTTCTTGGCGTACTTGAGCCACAGCTCGGTCTCGGTCGCACCGTTGGCGTGCAACCACCGGTCGAACTCCTCCGGCCCCTCGAAGACGATCAACACACCCTCCTCGCTCGTGCGAATTATGAGTGGCGTCGCGCGCGTTGCCCAGACAAAGTTCGCGGCATGCTGATCCGGCGGGAGACGCCCGCAGACATCGACGCCATCCGCGACGTCACGAACCTCGCGTTCAAGAACGGCCCGGAGGCCGGGCTGATCGACTGGCTGCGGGACGACGAGGGCTGGGTCCCGGAGCTGTCGCTGGTGGAGGACGGGGTGCTGGGGCACGTCGTGTGCACGCGCGGGTACGTCGGTGACACGCCGGCCCTGGGGCTCGGGCCGATCGCCGTGCACCCGGAGCACCAGCGGGCGGGGATCGGGAAGGCGTTGATGCACGCGGTGCTCGGCGCCGCGGAGGCTCGCGGGGAGAAGGCGGTGATCCTGCTCGGCGACCCGCGGTACTACTCGCGGTTCGGGTTCCGGCCGGCCGCGGAGCTCGGGATCACGCCGCCAGTCGCCGAGTGGGCGCCGCACTTCCAGGCGCGGTTGTTCGCGCCGGTCGAGCCGGGGCCGTTCCGGTACGCGGAGCCGTTCAACCGGCTCTGAGCGCAGTCCGGAACGAACACCCGGCCCGCCGCCACTCAGCCGTGCGCGATCAACGAGAAGCCCAGCACGCCCGTCGCCGTGAAGTCGATGGCGGGCTCGGAGCTCGGCCACGACCGCAGGTCGTCGGCGAACACCGACTTCGCCGAGTTGAACTCCAGCGTGTACGGCTTGGTGCAGCTCACCGACCCCGGCGGCATCTCACCGAGGCCACCGAACAGCGAGGCGTCGTTCGGGCCGTTGATCACCGCGCCGACCAGCACCTTGGAACCGCCGTCCGGCGAGCCGGAGAGGTTGGCCGCCTGGTGGTGCGGGCACTCGGGGAACCTCGCGCCGACACCGACGATCAGCGACGTGCCCCAGGCGTTGGTGCCGAGCGCGAAGCCGCGCTGCTGCGTGCCGAACGTCTGGTAGGTCTTGTCACCGGTCACCTTCTGGTACAGCGCCGCGGTGGTGATGAACCCGAACGTGCGCGAGCCGACGTCCCACGTCTCGACGTTGGCGGCGGTGCGGAACGGCGAGCTCTTCGCCGCATCGGCACCCTGCTTCAGCTGCCGCTTCAGGTCACCGACGACCTGCGCCTCGGTCACCTCGGCACCGGGAACGCCTGCCTTCAGCAGCTTTGCGAGGTCGGCGTGGCCGAGCGCGGAGATGTTGTAGACGTTCAACGTGTCGGGGTCACCGGTCGCCAGGAACTCCTTGGCCCAGTGCGCCGCGGCCCGGGCGAACTGCTGGTACCGCTTGTCGTGCAACGCCTTCGCGGCCAGCGCGAGCTGCGTCGCGCCGAACTCCAGGTCGTCGGTCCACGACGGTTCCGGGTAGTAGGCGTGCGGGAACGCCGTCACGAGCTGGCCCACGTCCTCCGTCTTGGCCAGCGAGAACAGCTGCGCGGCCTTGTCCAGGTACGCACGGGCCAGGCGCGGGTTCTTGCGCGCCTCGATCTGCGCCGCCAGGGCGAACGAGCCGGCCACCCGGCCGACCAGGTTCGGGCTGATCTTCTCGCCGGCGACGTTCGCGCGGAACACCGGGCGGTGCTTGATGAAGTACTCGCTGTCGCCCGGCTCCACCTGAAGCTTGTCGTCGGCCTCCGGCAGCCGCCACACGTCGTGGTCGCCGACGAAGCCGAACTCCTCGGACCCGGTGCCGATGCCGACCTGCGCGTAGAGCGTGCCGGTCTTCTCGTCCCAGGCCTTGTCGAGCCACTTGAGGCCGAACTTGGCCTCCGCGTACAGCGCGTCGTCGTGCTTGTTGCGCAACGCGAGCAGCATCGAGGCCGTCGAGTACGACGAGGCGTGCGTGAACTTCACGAAGTCACCGGCGTCGAACCAGCCGCCCTCGAGGTCGACCTTCGCGCCGGTCGGCTTCAGCGGCGCCGCGATCTGGTCACCGCCCTCACCCGCGAACACCGGCTCCTCGTAGACCAGCGCCTCGCGGTCGGTGAGGTGCGCGGGCTTGCGGTTCAACCGGCCGGGGATGACGTCCGCGCCGTCGCGCTGCGCCTGGAAGAACTCGACGGTGTTGTGGGCGACCGGCGCGAACAGCCGGTTCAGCGAGTCGATCTTGAACGCCGTCGAGGTGGCCGAGCCGACCTTGATCCGGTACGTCCCCGGCTTGTGCACCCCGGAGAAGTCGATCGGGTGCACGGACGGGAACTTCTCGCTCCACGACCCCGTCGAGGCACCCGTCCGCCCGGTCAGCACGGTCCGGCCGCGGCTGTCCACCACGGAGAACCGGGCGTTCGCGGCACCGCCGAGCACGTAGGCGTGCTTCGCCTCGCCGGTGCCGAACCCGACCTGGTCGAGCCTGATGTGGGAGGTGGGCGCCGCCTGGGCAGGCGCCACGACCACCCCGGTCAACACTGCGGCGACGAGGGCCGCACGTCTGATGCGCATGTTCGGAACTCCCGGTCCAGGCCGCGGCGGTGGCCTTCGGTTAAGAAAGTTTCCTAATAGTTCGCAGCAGACTAGCCCCACAAACCGGACATCACCAGCCCTCAGGCGGCTCCACGAACGACGCGGACAGGTCACGGGTCAGTGACAGCGCGCGCTTCACCCAGCCGGCCGTCGCACCCGCCAGCCCGCACGTGGGAGTGGGCAGCGCCTTCTCGGCGAGGATCGACCGCGGAAAGCCCAGCCGGTCGACCAGGGTGAAGGCCCGCTGGCCGACCTCCTTCAACGCCACCGGCACACCGGGGTCGGTGCTCGGCACCAGCCCGAGCGCGAGCGTCGTGCCCGCCTCCCACGTCTCGCCGATCTCGTCGAGCGCGGCCGCCCCCTTGATCAGCGTCGCGTCGAACGCGATCGCCGCCGCCCCCGCCTCCCGCAGCAACGACAGCGGCGGCTGCGGCGCACAGCAGTGGACGACCACCTCGTGCTCACCCAGGGCCTCGATCACGGTGGCGAGCACCGCGCGGGCGTCCGGCACGGGCACGGCGGGCACGGTGCCGAGCTTCGACGGCGTCGGCAGCAAGCCCTCCAGCACCGCGGGCAGCCCCGGTTCGTCGAGCTGCACCACAACCTTCGCGCCGGTGCGCTTCGCGACCTCGGCGGCGTGCTGCCGCAGCCCCTCGGCCAGTGACTCGGAGAACTCCTTCACGGCCCCGCGGTCCGTGAGCACGCGATGACCGCGTACCAGCTCGATGTTCGACATCAACGTCCACGGCCCCGCCGCCTGCACCTTGACCGTCGCCGGCCGCGCGCCCGCGCGTTCCAGCGCCTCGTCGAACGCGTCCAGGTCACCGCGCAGCAGGTCGACCGCCCGCCGGTGGTCCCGGCCGGGGCGCGGCGTCACGCGGTAGCCGGACGTGATCACCTCGATCGCGAGGTCGACCAGCAGGCCGGCGGTGCGGCCGATCATGTCCGCGCCGACTCCCCGCGCAGGCAGCTCCGGCACGTGCGGCAGCTCCGGCAGCTCGCCGACGACCACCCGCGCCGCCTCGTCGATGTCGGTTCCGGGCAGTGATCCGATTCCAGTTGCTCCACGCACCCGCCGAATTGTTCCACTGTCCGGCGGACAGAAGAGGTCTAGACCCATTGACGCTATGGTCTAGGCCACTTACCGTGATTGAGCAGGTGCTGAGCGTTCGAGCACCTCCCTGCACGTGGTGTGGGGACGCGACGCGCCCCGCGTTCCCGCACCACTCCCTCCTCGGCACGGCGAAGGCCGGCGCGGAGTCGTCCGCACCGGCCTTCGTCCGTCTGCGTCCGAGCCTGCTAACAGCTGCTGCAGCACCCGCAACCCGGACCCGTGCATCCGCCGCAGCAAGAGCATCCACCCATGATGACCACCTCCGTTTTGAGCGATCAAGCATCCGGACAGTAAGGCCGGGTCGACGCGGGGTGACACCACCGCCAGGGTGATTACGCTGCCACGAATGAATGGTCCTGCTGAGATGCTGGCCGCGGACAAGGCCTCCACCACCCTCGGCATCACGCCGGTCGAGCTGCGCGACGGGTACGCGTCGCTGCGGATGACGATCACCGAGCTGATGCTCAACGGGCACGGCATCGCGCACGGCGGTTACGTGTTCCTTCTGGCGGACTCCGCGTTCGCGTGCGCCTGCAACAGGGCCGGGTCCGTCACCGTCGCCGCCACGGCCGAGATCGACTTCATCCGGCCCGTGCACGCGGGCGACGAGCTCGTGGCGGAGGCGGTGGAACGGACCCGGTTCGGCCGCAGCGGGATCTACGACATCACGGTCAGGCGAGGGACTGAGATCGTGGCCGAGTTCCGGGGGCGGTCCCGGACCCTGCGCGCCGAAGGCCGATGAGCTGCAGCACCGCGAACCCGAGCACCGCGAGCCCCTGGGCCAGCACCAGCGCAACACCGAGACCGGTGAGCGGGAACCACTTCAGCCCCGCGGTGAGAATGCTGTCCAGTGCCCACACCGTGTTGCCGATGATGACCAGCAGGACGATCCGGCGGTCCGGAACGGCACGCGTTCCCAGGAAGAACACGCCGAGCCCGTAAACAACGCAGAAAGAGCCGAGCCCGATCTGCCAGCCCACCGGCATTCCGACCTCGGGGCGGATCAGGAGGGTCAGCAGGCCCAGGCCGAAGGAAGCGACACCGTCGAGTTTCAAGGCGAATTTCAACATGGCCCGACCATGGCCCGGCGAACGCTGCCGAAACCACGTCAAGCGCTGCCAACTCCTGCCATCAGGTCCGCCGCGACCAGGCGCGCGGCGGCGTTCTGCCAGTTGTGCAGGGTCCGCTCGGGCACCTGGGTCACGAACCACTGCAACGCGCGCCGGTCCTCCGCGTCGAGGTCCTCGCGCTTGGTGCGGACCGAGTACGGCCGGATTCCCTTGACGTAGTAGAAGTACAGGGCGTTGTAGTAACGCCATTCGTCGCTCGTGCCGAAATCGCCGTCCGCCGGCTTGAGCCGTTGAATGCTGGTCAGCAACATCGATTTCAGCTGCGCGGCCCGGTCGAGCGGCGGCGCCTCGTCGGTCAGCGCGATCAACGGGCTCGCGACGAGCTTCCCGAGATCGCCGTAGTGGCTGAGCGCCTTGCGGGTCAGCCGGGCGAACTCGGCCTCGTCCTCGGTCACCAGCGGACGTTGTTTCGGCAGCGACTCGACGGCCTCGCGGAGCTCGGCGCGTTCGGCGGCGACGGCGGGCACGGCGAGCCGGTCGACGGCGGCGGCGAGCGGGTTCGCGAGCACCTGCACCGCGACGGCCGCCGCGACCGTCGTGTGCGCGAGCAGCTGCGGCCCGTCGAAGAGCAGCACCTGGGAGCCGAACAGGACGGCGGTGAACCCGGCGATCACCAGCGACCGCAGCATGTCGGCGCGGATCGCCTGGCCTTCCTCGACCGCGTCGGTGACCGCGACGAGGACGCCGAACACGAGCACGTCGAAGCCGATCGCCGGCAACGCGACCGCGGTCGGTACCCAATCGAGCAGGAACGCCGCCGCTGAGAGCGCGAACATCACCCCAACGAGTGAAAAGTAAGCGCGTTTCCTCACGGCGAGTGCCGTCGCTGCGGCCAGTGGGAGCAGCACGAGCCACGGCAGCCAGAGCGACGCGGCGAAGACCGGCACCACCGCGAAGATCCACCAGCGGATCAGCTCCGGCCGCGCCAGCAACAGGATCGCCCCAGTCCACGCGAGTGCGGGCACCCCCAGCAACACCGGGTGCGGCACCACGACCACGGCCGCGTAGCCGATCAAGCCGGCACCCGCCCACCACAGCAACGGCTTGGCGGGGTCGCGGGCGAGCAGGTACAGACCGAGCCACCAGGCGAGACCGGACACCAGCAGCGAGAGGACGAACACGGGTCAAAGCTAGCCGCGCCTGCAAAACTGTTCGGCATGCCGGTAGAGCTGACGCTCCACAAAGCGGCCGACGAGTTGCGGCGTGGCGACCTCGCGAACGTGCTCCGCGCACGTCAGCGCCTCGCGGGACTCGTCGGCACCTATCCCCACCGGCTCGATCTGCGCGACCGCCTGGCCGAGGTCTACCGCGTGCTCGGCGAGCCGGCGCAGGCAGGTCGCTGGACCTACCTCTCCGACTACCGCGATCCGGAGGAGACGCTCGCGTTCGAACGCGCCTACCGCCGTGCCCAGGTCCGCCTCGTCGCGTTGAACTGGGCCGGTCGCCTGGAGGAGGCGCCGACCGAGACCGCCCGCACCCGCCTCGCGTCCCTCTACCTGGAGGCGCGGATCGAGCTGCAGGACGAGCTCGACACGACCGAGCAGGAGGAGACGTCCTGGGGTGCCTGTCTGGTGGTGATGGTCGGCGGCACCTTCGTCATCGTGTGTTTCCTGCTGGGAATCGTGACTCTGGTGCAGTTCTTGTGGAAGCTGGTCACATGAGACCGCTCTCCGACTTCATCCGCCGCACCCCCGTCCTGCGCACCGCTGTGGACGGTCGCCCGGTGGTGCTCAAGCTGGAACACCTCCAGCTCACCGGTTCGTTCAAGGTGCGCGGCGCGGTCAACAAGCTGCTCACGCTGTCCGGGCCCGGCGGTGTCAGCGAGGTCGTCACGGCCTCGGGCGGCAACCACGGCATCGCCGTCGCGCAGGCCGCCCAGCTGCTCGGCATGCACGCCACCGTGTTCGTGCCGGTGACCGCACCCGAGACGAAAACCCGCCGCATCGAGGCGTTGGGCGCCAAGCTGATCCGCCACGGTGCCACCTACGCCGAGGCCGCGGCCGCCGCGCACGACTTCGGCCCGCTCTACGTCGAGGCCTACAACGACCCGGTCGTCATCGAGGGGCAGTCCACGGTGACCCGCGAGATCGTCGAGGACGTGCCGGAGGTCGACACCATCGCGATCGCCTCCGGTGGCGGCGGCCTGATCGCCGGTGCGGCGCTCGCGTCCGGTGGCAGGTTGATCGTGAACGCCGAACCGTCCGGTTGCTGCGCCGTGCACCGCGGCCTCGAAGCCGGTGAGCCGGTCGACTCGCCGGTGGACTCCGTCGCGGCGTCGGCACTCGGCGCCACCCGCGTCGGCTCGGTGCCGCTGGAGATCCTGCGGCAGCACGACGTCACGTCGGTGCTGGTGTCCGACGAGGAGCTGCTGGCCGCCCGCGACCGGCTGTGGGAGGACTTCCGCCTCGCCGTCGAACCCGCCGGTGCCGTGGCGTTCGCGGCGTTCCTCAAGGGCGACGTGCCGGGCGAGCTGCCGTGCGTGCTCCTGTGTGGAGCGAACTCGGAGTGGCTACCGCGCTAGCGCCACGGTGACGATCGACCGGGTCCGCGCGGTGACCGGGCCGCGCACCCAGTCGCCGTACTGCCCCTCGACCGAGAACCCGGCGTCCGCGAGGAACCCGTTGAGCTCCGCCACCTCCAGGAACCGCAACGACGCCCGGTCCACCCGCAGCGTCTCACCGTTCCTGGACACCGACTCCGTGAACGTGACGACGCCGTCCTCGACCCGCTCGACGTCGTAGGACACCTCCAGGTCGCGCACCGGGTAGCGCGCGCCGTGCCAGGTCTCCCACTCGCGTGCGGCCGGGTAGCGGGTGTCGAACGCGAACCTGCCGCCGGGCCGCAACGCGCGGTGGACGGCCTCCAACGCGACACGGAGATCGGTGTCGGTCACGAGGCACTGGAACGCGTTGCTGGCCATCACCGCGAGGTCGAACTCCCCCTCCCAGCGCGCGTCCTGGGCCTTTCCGAGCACCCACTCGACATCGGCACGACGGCGCGCCCGCTCCAGCGACGGCGCGTCCGGATCGAGCCCGACGAGCCGGCCGCGGTGCCCGCGTTCCCTGGCCGCGATGAGCATCTGACCGGTGCCGCACCCGACGTCGAGCACCTCGGCCACCGAGTCGACCAGCCCGTCGTAGAACGCGGCCGACGGATGGCCCGCCCACGGGTCCGTCTCGTCGTACAGCGCGGCGTTGTCGGCGTCGGTGAACGTCACACCCTCGACGCTAGCCAGCCCGGCAACCGGATTAGCTGGTCGCGTCGATCGTGGCGCTCGCCAGCACCAGGTCGCCCGCCGGGTCCGGCCGGTAGACCGCCACCGCCTGGCCGGGCGCGACGCCCTTCAGCGGCTCGCGCAGCTGCACCCGCAGCACGCCGTCGACCAGCTCGGCCACCGCGGGTGCGGTGCCGCCGTGCGCGCGCACCTGGGCGACGCACTCGACCGGGCCGTCCAGCTCGACGTGCGTAATCGGGGAGGAGGCGGAGATGCCGGTGACCGCGAGCTTCTCGGCCGAGCCGACTCGGACGTTGCCCGACACCGGCTCCAGCGCCAGCACGTAGCGCGGGCGGCCGTCGGGGGCGGGGCCGTCGATGCCGAGGCCCTTGCGCTGGCCGACGGTGAACTCGTGCACGCCCGCGTGCCTGCCGAGCACGGCGCCGGTCGCGTCGTCGATCAGCAGACCGGGCTTGGTCTCCATGCGGGAGGCGAGGAACTTCTGGGTGTCGCCGTCCGGGATGAAGCAGATGTCGTGCGAGTCCGGCTTCTTCGCGACCGACAGACCGCGCGCGGCCGCCTCCACCCGCACGTCGTCCTTCGTGGTGTCCCCCAACGGGAACATGGCGTGCGCGAGCTGGTCGGCGGTCAGCGAGGCCAGCACGTAGGACTGGTCCTTGCCGAGGTCGGCGGAGCGGCGCAGCTCGGGACGGCCGTCCACGAGCTCCAGCCGCGCGTAGTGGCCGGTGCAGACCGCGTCGAACCCGAGCGCGATCGCCTTGTCCAGCAACGCCTCGAACTTGATGCGCTCGTTGCAGCGCAGGCACGGGTTCGGGGTGCGGCCGGCGGCGTACTCCGCGACGAAGTCCTCGACGACCTCCTCGGTGAAGCGCTCGGCGAAGTCCCAGACGTAGAACGGGATGCCCATCAGGTCGGCGGCACGACGGGCGTCGTGCGCGTCCTCGACGGTGCAGCAGCCGCGGGCTCCGGTGCGCAGGGTGCCGGGCTTGGCCGACAACGCGAGGTGCACGCCCGTCACGTCGTGTCCCGCTTCAACGGCACGGGCCGCCGCCACCGCGGAGTCGACACCGCCGCTCATCGCCGCGAGGACCTTCACTGCTTGACCACCTTCCGGGACCGCCTCATGCCTGCCAGACCTGCCGTACGCGCGCGCTCGACCACCGGGCCGATCAAGTCCGCGAGTTTTTCAACGTCGGCACGGGTCGAGGTATGCCCGAGCGAGAACCGCAAGGACCCGCGCGCCAGCGACGGTTCGACGCCCATCGCCAGCAACACGTGGGACGGTTGCGCGACACCGGCGGTGCACGCCGAGCCCGTGGAGCACTCGACGCCGCGCGCGTCGAGCAGCATCAGCAGGCTGTCGCCCTCGCAGCCGGGGAACGTCAGGTGCGCGTTGCCGGGCAGCCGGTCCACCGGGTCGCCGTTGACGACCACGTCCGGCACCACCGCGCGCACCGACGAGATCAGCTCCTCGCGCAACGCCACCAGCTCGGCGGCCCGCTGCTCCTGCTCCTGCACCGCGATCCGCACCGCACGCGCGAGCCCGACGATCGACGGCACGTCCAGCGTGCCGGAGCGGACGTCGCGTTCCTGGCCGCCGCCGTGCAGCAGCGGCGCGCACTTCACGTCCCGCGCCAGCAGCAGCACCCCGACGCCGTAGGGCCCGCCGACCTTGTGGCCGGTCATGGTCAACGCGGACGCGCCCGACTCGGCGAAGTGCACCGGCACCGCGCCGACGGCCTGCACCGCGTCCGTGTGGAACGGCACACCGCGCTCGGCGCACAACGCGGCGATGTCGTGCACCGGGTTGATGGTGCCGACCTCGTTGTTCGCCCACATCGTCGTGACCAGCGCCACGTCGTCGTCCAGCGCCTCGGCGACCGTCTCGGCGGACACCCGGCCGACCCCGTCGGCCGGCAGCCAGGTCACCTCGGCGCCCTGCTGCTCCAGCCACTCCACGGCGTCGAGCACGGCGTGGTGCTCCACCGCGGAGGCGAGCACGCGGCGCTTGCCGGCGCGGGCCCAGTAGACGCCCTTGACCGCGAGGTTGTCGCTCTCCGTGCCACCGCCGGTGAACAGCACCTCGGACGGCCGGGCGCCGAGTGCGTCGGCGATGTCCTCCCGCGCCTCCTCGACCGCGCGCCGCGCCCGCCTGCCGGAGGTGTGCAGCGACGAGGCGTTGCCCGTGGTGGACAACGCCTCGGTCATGGCCGCGACCGCCTCCGGGTGCATCGGGGTCGTCGCGGCGTGGTCGAGATAAGCCATCAGGGCTCAAGCGTAGCCCGCATGCGGGGCCCGGTCAGAACCGCTCCCACCACGGCCAACGCCGCCATCGACAGGTTCAGCACCACCACGCCCGCCGTGGGCGCGGTCGCCAGCACCAGCACACCGCCGAGTCCGATCATGGTCGCGGAGCCGAGCATGTCCGAGATCTGCAGCGCCGCGGAGTTGAAACCGCGGTCCTGCTCGGGTGAGGCGGCCATCATCAGCACGCCGACGCTGGAGGTCGCCATGCCCATGCCGGCACCCGCGACGGCCCACAGGAAGAACGTCAGCCAGGCGGGGCCCCACGAGGGTGCGATGAGCGTCACGGCCGCCATGCCGGTCGCGGTGAACAGGAACCCGGTCCGCACGAGCGTGTACCGCTCGATCTCGGGGTGCCGCGACGCCCACATCGACGCACCGGCCCAGCCGAGCGCGCTCACCGTGAGCGGGATGCCGGCCTCCAGCGGCGAGTAGCCGTGCACGACGGTCAGCGTCAGCGGGATGAAGCTCTCGACCGCGAAGAACGTGCCCGCGAGCAGGCCGCGCGCGAGGATCGTGACGGGGAGACCGCGCCGGGCGGTCAGCGTGCCCTTGGGCAGCAGGATCCGCACCGCGGGCGTGAGCAGCAGCACCGCGACGGCCAGCAGCCACCACGTCCGGTGCTGCAACGCCCAGCTCAGGCTCGCCACCCCGGCACCGGCGGCCAGCGCGGCGGCCGGGAGGAACCGGCGCACCGGCGGTGTCGCGGTGTGCGGCGGCAGCTTCCGCAGCACCGGCACCAGCAGCACGCTGCCGATGAGCACCAGCGGGACGATCGCGAGGAAGACCAGCCGCCAGGTCAGGTGCTCGGTCGCCCAGCCGGCGACCGCGGGACCGACCAGCGACGGCACCACCCAGGCCGCCGACAGCGCGCCGAACACGGCGGGCCGGTCCGCCTCCGGGTAGGCGAGCGCGATGACGACGTAGATCGCGACGATCAGGAACCCGGCGCCGAGCCCCTGCAGGACCCGGCCGGCGAGCAGCACCGTCATGGTCTCCGCGACACCCGCGACGACCAGGCCGACGAGGAACAGGGCGACACCGATCAGGACGGCGGGCTTGGGACCGCGCCGGTCGGACAGGCGCCCGGAGAACACGGTGGCGATGACGCTCGCCGCGAGGTTCGCGAGGAACGGCCACGCGTACAGCGCCTCGCCCTCGAGCTCGCGGACCATGGTGGGCATCGCCGTGCCGACCCCCATCGCCTCGAAGGCGAGCAGGGTGACCAGCAGGAGGATGCCCGTCGTGGGCCAGCGGCGGTCAGGCGACCAGAGGCGAGACGGCCGGGGCGCGGTGAGTGTCACCGGTAGATCGTGCAACTTCCAGTTCGGTCGAGGTCAAGCGGTTTGATTGCTCTTTGGCAAGTTTCGCGAGCTCCCTGCGGTCGGCCGCGCGCCCCGGAGCGATCTCGTCGAGCACGTGCACCTCGACCGTCAGGCCCTTGACCCGCAGCACCCGCCGGATCGAGTCCACCAGGGTGTCGCTGCCGATGAACGCGGGCTGCGTGCTCACGTGGCCGTCGACCCGGTAGCGCAGCACGATCGGCCGCACCGGCACACCGGCGTCGAGCGCGGCCTGGAACAGCGCCGGCTTGTAGCGGCCGGACGCGAGCCCGCACCACGTGGTGCCCTCGGCGTGGATGCCGACCGCCGAGCCGCCGCGCAACGTCGCCGCCAGCTCCTCGACGGTCTTCGGCAGCTCGCGCAGCCTCTCCCGGTCGAGGTAGACCGTGCCGACCGCCGTGATGATCCTGCCGAGCACCGGCCAGCTCTTGATGTCCTTCTTCGCCACGAGCTTGATCGGCTGCACCGCGTCGATCGCGAGCTCGTCGAGCCACGACACGTGGTTGCTCGCGACCAGCACGCCGCGCTGGGGCACCGCCTGGAACCTCTTCGGGCCGTGCACCTCGAGCCTCACGCCGAACGCGCGCAGCACGGCGTGGAACCACAGGCGCACCACGCTCTCCCGCTGCTTGCCGGGCAGCAGGAGGGCGAACGCGAGCCACACGCCGCACAGGAGCGCCGTGACGGCGGTGAACGCCCGCCAGGCCTGTCTGACCTTGCCCGCGGTCCGCGGTGCCGAGGCGACGCACCCGTCACCACACGGCGACGCGGGCATCCAGGCGTGACTCATGCCGTCTCCCCCAGGAAGAACTTGAGATAGCGCTGGTCCACGTGGTCCATGCCGAGCAGGATGAAGAGGTCGGCGACGCCGAAGTCCGCGTCGAGCGCCGGCCGGCCGCAGATCTTGGCGCCGAGCCGCAGGTAGCCCTTGAGCAGCGGCGGCAGCGCGGTCTTGGCGGGCCGCTCGACCGCGTCGACGTCCCACGGGTGGTGCGGCGTGACGCGGTACTGCTCGGGCGCGTAGTGCTTGGCGTGCACCGTGTCCCACACCCCGGCGGCGAAGGAACCGCCGTCCTGCAGGGGGATCGAGGCGCAGCCGATGAGCCACTTGTGGCCGCTCAGCAGCATGTAGCGCGCGATGCCGGCCCACACCAGGCTCACGACGGCACCGTTGCGGTGGTCGGGGTGCACGCAGGAGCGCCCGGTCTCGACGATGCTGGGCCGCAGGTCGGCGAGGTTGCCGAGGTCGAACTCGGTGTCGCTGTAGAGCCGCCCGGCCTCCCGCGCCCGCTCCGGCGGCAGCATCCGGTAGCCGCCGACGATCTCGCCGGTGCGGTCGTCGCGGACCACCAGGTGGTCGCAGTGCTGGTCGAACTCGTCGACGTCGTGGCCGGGAACGCTCGTGTTCAGCGTCGCGCCCATCTCACCGGCGAACACCTCGTAGCGCAGTTTTTGCGCGGCGACGACCTCGTCGCTGTCACGGGCGACGAGGAGGGAGTAGCGGGGAGCGTCCTCGCCCTGCTGGGCGGGGGTGCTGACAAGCAGTTCCGGCTGCGTCATGCGAACCAGGGTGAAGCCGCGTTGGCGAATGACAGCAGGTCACAACGATGACCGGTCAGTGGCAGTCGGGTTAACCCACGGTTGTCCGGGGTACGCGCGAGGGCCGCCCCGCGAACGGGACGGCCCTCCGGTGGCTGGAAGTGCTCAGCCCTTGCGCTTGCGGACCTCGTCGGTCAGCTGCGGCGCGACGGCGAACAGGTCGCCCACCACGCCGAAGTCGGCGATCTCGAAGATCGGGGCCTCGGGGTCCTTGTTGACCGCGACGATCGTCTTCGAGGTCTGCATGCCGGCGCGGTGCTGGATCGCGCCGGAGATGCCCAGTGCCACGTACAGCTGCGGCGAGACCGTCTTGCCGGTCTGGCCCACCTGGAACTGGTGCGGGTAGTAGCCGGAGTCGACGGCGGCGCGGGAGGCACCGACGGCGGCACCGAGCGAGTCGGCGAGCTCCTCGACGGTCGAGAACTTCTCGGCCGAGCCGACGCCGCGGCCACCGGAGACGACCACGGACGCCTCGGTGAGCTCGGGGCGGTCGCCACCGACCACGGCCTCGCGCGAGGTGACCTTCGCGGCCTTCGCGGCGTCCACGGAGACGGAGACCGACTCGTCGAGGGCGGCGTCCGCGGCGGACTCCTCGGCCTCGACACCGCCGGGGCGGACCGTGATGACCGGGGTGCCCTTGCTGACCTTCGCCTTGACGACGAACGCGCCACCGAAGATGGACTGCACGCCGGTGCCGTCGGCCTCGACGTCCACGACGTCGACGAGCCAGCCGGAGTCGATGCGCACGGCGAGCCGGCCCGCGACCTCCTTGCCCTCGGCGGTCGCGGAGACGAGCACCGCGGCCGCGTTCGGGGCGAGTGCGGCCAGCGCGTCGACCTTCGGGGTCACCAGGAAGTTGACGGCGTCGTCGGACTCGACGGCGTAGACCTTCGCGGCGCCGTACTTGCCCAGCGACTCGCGGATCTTCGCGGCGGTACCGGGAGCGCCGACGACCACGGCGGCCGGGGTGCCCAGGCGGCGAGCGGCGGTGAGCAGCTCGTAGCTGACCTTCTTGACCTCGCCGTCGACGTGGTCGACGAGAACGAGTACTTCAGACATGGTTACCCCTCCCTCAGATGAGCTTCTGGCCGACGAGGAACTCGGCGATCTTCGCGCCGCCGTCGCCGCTGTCCTCGACGCGCTGACCGGCGCTGCGCGGCGGCTTCGGGGCCGCCTCCAGCACCTGGGTCCACGCACCGGACAGGCCGACCTCGGAGGCGTCGACGCCCAGGTCCGCGATCGAGACCGTGGAGACCGGCTTCTTCTTCGCGGCCATGATGCCCTTGAAGGACGGGTAGCGCGGCTCGTTGATCTTCTCGGTCACCGAGACGACGGCGGGCAGCGAGGCCTCGAGGAACGCGACGCCCTCGTCGGTCTCCCGCTCACCCTTGATCGTGGTGCCCTCGACGGTGACCTTGCGCAGCTGCGTGACCTGCGGCAGGCCGAGCAGCTCGGCGATGATGGCCGGGACGGCACCCGCGCGGCCGTCGGTCGCCTCGTTGCCGGCGATGACGAGGTCCACGTTCTCGACGGTGCCGATGGCCTTGGCGAGCACCTTGGCGGTGGCGATCGAGTCGGAGCCGTGCAACGCCTCGTCGCTCACGTGGATCGCCTTGTCGGCACCCATCGAGAGCGCCTTGCGGATGGCGTCGGTGGCGCGGTCGGGACCCATCGCGATCACGGTGACCTCACCGCCGTGGGCCTCCTGCAGCTGCAGGGCCTCTTCGACGGCGCGCTCGTTGATCTCGTCGAGCACTGCATCCGCGGACTCGCGGTCAAGGGTGTGGTCGGCGTCGGTGAGCTTGCGCTCGGACCAGGTGTCAGGCACCTGCTTGACCAGGACAACAATGTTCATAGGTCCTCTTCGACCTCCTGCGGACGGGCGGCGACGCGCAGAGGACTTCAGAACTGCGCCGCCGGGTGTTCACGACCCTGCCATCACCCGGATGTTACCCGCCAGTAGCAGCGGTGCAAACGGGAGCAAGCACTCCGCTAGCGTGACGGTTCTCACCCGGTCGCACCACCGATTGAGACGTAACCCATTCGGGCGAGTACCCTGCGCGGACATGTACCGGCGAGTAGCAGTAGTGACCGACTCCACGGCCTGCCTCCCGGCGCAGCTGACCGATCAGCTCGGCATCGAGGTGGTCCAGATCCAGGTCAGGATCGGCGACCACACCGACGAAGAGGCCCGCATCCCGGTCCCCGAGCTGGTCTCGGCCATGCGCGCGAACGTGCCCGTGGAGACGATCCCACCTGATCCCGGCGCGTTCTTCTGGACCTACGGGGACCTGGCCGCGCAGGGCGTCCAGGCCGTGGTGTCCGTGCACGTGTCCGGCGGGCTCTCCGCCACGGTGGAGGCGGCCCGTCACGCGGCGGCGCAGTCGCGCATCCCCGTGCACGTCGTCGACACCCACACCTGCGGGATGAGCATCGGCTACGCCGTCCAGGCCGCGGCCAAGGTGGCGGAGGCGGGCGGAACCGCCGAGAAGGTGCTGCAGACGGCCATGCGCCGCTACGACAGGTCCACCGAGCTGATCTACGTCGACACGCTCGAGTACCTGCGGCGTGGCGGCAAGATCGGCGCCGCGGCCGCGTTCCTGGGCTCGGCGCTGTCGATGAAGCCGCTGCTGACCATGTCCGACGCCCAGATCACCCCGCTGGACCGGGTGATCGGCGCGGACCGCGCGCTGAACCGGATGCTGGACATCGCGATCAAGCGCGCGGGCACCGACCAGGTCGACATCGCGGTGGAGCACTTCGACGCACTGGAGAAGGCCCAGCGGCTGCTGCGCAAGCTGCGGCGCGGCGTGCCCAACGTGCGCCAGTTCATGCTGACGCAGGTCAGCTCGGCCATCGGGGCCCACGTGGGCCCCGGCGCGCTGGGCATCACCGTTTCACCCGTCTGATCTTCGGGAACTCCAGTGCTCCTGGTTGCGTTGAACTGGACGTAACGGACACCTGGAGGAACCGATGGCCGGATTCATGGACAAGATCGCCAGGTTCCTGCACAGCCCTTCGGGGCGTCGTTTGCAGGCCAAGGCACGCGAGCTCTCCCGCGACCCCCGCCGCCGCGCGCAGGCGGAGCAGTTGCTGCGCAAGTTCCGCGGCGGGAAGCGCCACTAGAAGAGCTCGTTCAGCTCCCCGTACCCCAACCCGTCCTTCGTGCTCTCGTACGTACCGGCACTCAAAATCTCCTCCGCCGCCCGCTTCACCACGGCGTAGGCCGCGGAGGCGAGTGCCGTGCCGACGCTGATCCTGGCCGCGCCCGCCTGACCGAGCTCCGCCGTGGTGGGCGCGCCGGGGCCGGCGAGGACGTTCAGCGGGGCCGGGACGTTCTTCGCCAGCTCCGCCACGGTCGCGAGATCGGTCACGCCCGGCACGAAGATGCCGCTGGCACCGGCCGCGAGGTAGGCCTCCGCCCGCTTGAGCGTCTCGTCGAGCCGGCCGGCCGGGTCACCGACACCACGCAGGTAGACGTCGATCCGCGCGTTGAGGTAGATCTCCGGGGCGCCCTCCCTGGCCGCCCGCAGCCGTTCGGACTGCTCGGCGACCTCCCTGACCGAACCACCGTGGCCGTCCTCGATGTTCACGCCGGACGCACCCGCCGCCGCGACCGCTTCGAGGGTCTGGCGGACCTCGTCGGCGTTCGCGCCGAAGCCCGCCTCGATGTCGGCTGTCACCGGAACCTTCACAGCCCGTGCGATCCTGGCCACGAGCCCGACCGCCAGATCGCGGTCGAGCCGGTCGCCGTCGGGCGCGCCGAGGCTCCACGCGACACCAGCGCTCGTGGTGGCGACGGCACGGGCACCGGCGGCCTCGACGATCAGTGCGGAGGCCACGTCCCAGGCGTTGGGGAGCACCAGCGGAGGCTGCTGGTGGAGGGTGTGGAAGTGCTGCGTGCGGTCGGTGCTGGAAGTCATGGTCGAGTGATATCAGCAGCCACCGGTCCGAGTCCGGCGAGTTTCGGACGGGTACCGAACGCTTTCGGACCAGCCGATCCGACAAAGCCCTGCTAGTTGCTGCCGGCCTTGCGGCGCGCTTCCTCGAACGTCCGCAGGTACCGCTGCCGGAAGTCGTCGCGCTCCGACGCCGTCGTGTGCTCCACGGGCTGCGGCATGGCGGGCGGTGGCAGCGCGGGACCCTGCCCATCGTCCAACACAGGGTCCGCCACCGGTTCCACCACCGGCTCCGCGAACGCGGCCAGCGCCGGTTCCGCCTGCGGCAGCCCCATCACGGCGTTGCGGTGGATGGGCCGCGAGTCGTAGTCGTCCTCCACCCCCTCGACCGGCGCGGGCCTGGGCACCCACGTGGCGTCCGAGGTGGACACACCGGGAGCGGCGGCCGCGGCGGGCACCGGCGGAGCCTCCGAGGCGTCCTCGCGGCGCCGCGTCACGACGTACATCAGCGCCGCCCCCAGCGTGAAGGACAGCACGCACAACCCGAAGACGATCCCGACGGCCCCTGCCATGCCAGGTTCCTCCCTATCCGACGAGGACGTCGATCTGAGGTCCGGCGTCCGACGGCGGGCCCCAGGCGGGGTCCACGACCACGCGGGTGGTGATGACGCTGTCGACGCCCTGGGAGGCCAGGTAGTCGCGCAGCAGGCCGGCGCGCTGCAACGCGAGCACGTCGCAGCGGTGCGACGCCGTCTCGCCGTTCCAGGCGTGGGCCACCAGGGTCACGGCGCCACCGGAGACGTTGCGCAGCACCGCCGCCAACGCCCGGCGCACGTCCGCACCGCGGCCGGCGAGCGAAGCGGTGCCCGGCGTGTACGTCACGCCCTTCACCGCGTGCGCCCCGAACAGCTCCCGGACGCTGCGCTGGGCGACGGCGGCCGAGACCAGCAGCGGTGCCGGCGGTTCCATCCGCACCGGCACCTCGAACGCCGCGAGCGGCACCGGACCGGCCGTCGGCGGTGGCACGGCCGGTGACGACGACAGCGCGGAAGTCAGCTCCTCGCCCGCGACGGAGAACCCGACGGCGGTGACCGACGCGGGCACCAGCACCGCTCCGAGGACCAGCGGAAGCCAGCGCCTCACGACGCGGCCACCTGCTCCGGGATCATCGCGGGCGCGACGCGGTCGGCGGCGACCGTCAGCGCGGTACGGGCGGCGGACAGCTGCGAGTGCACGACGCGCCGCAGCTCCCGCAGCTCGTCGGTCTGCTGGGCGACCTCGGCGAGCCGGCGCTGGGACTCCCGGCAGGCCATCTTCACGACGAACTCGGCGCGGGCGCGGGCCAGCGCCTCCTGCTCCTGCAGGTGCTGGGTGGCCTCGTTGCGGCGGTGGGTCATGGAGAGCTCGAAGAACTGCTGCGCCTTCTCGCGCTTGCGCTCCGAGTCGGCCTCCAGCGAGTTGCACGCCAGGGCGGTCTCGCGCAGCAACCGGTCCGCGTCGGACTGGGCCTGCTCCATCGCCTCCGCGCACTCGCGCTCCACCTGGTCGGCGCGCTGCTGGTGCTGCGCCTCCAGGTCGGCGCACCGGCGCTCCAGCTCGACCTCGCGCTCGTCCATCGCCGCGGCGCGGGACGCGCACTGCTGGCGGGTCGCGTAGAGCTCGGACTCGGCCTCCGACCGCAGCGCGGCGGACTCGCGTTCGGCCTCGGCCACGATCGCGGCGCACTCGACCTCGGTGCGCTGCCGGAGGTCGGCGCACTCGCGTTCGGCGTGCAGGTGCATCTCCGCCGCCTCGTCCTCGGCGAGGCGGAGCATGCGGTGCATCCGTTCGGTGGCACTCGCGTGCGACCCGGAGGTGGATTCGAGGCGTTCGATCCGGGACCGCGCTTCTTCGAGGTCCCTGCGCGTCATTTCCAGGAGCTTGCGCAAATCCGCGGCCTGCGCCAGCGCCTCCGCCCGGTCGAGGCTCGTGAAGCGCAGCTGCTCGTCGAGATTCTCGATGTGGTCGATGACCTGACGGCGGTGAAAACCGCGGTAGACAACGTCGAAACCGGCGTGCAGCGGAACTATCTCGTGCTCTTTTGCACCCATGGTCACCTACTCGCTCACCCTGCCGAAGATTGTGCGAGCGTACCCAGTTGACCAAGCCCCAACCAGCGTCGACAAAGGACAGACGGCGTCTCGGCGACCCCCGGAAATGGCATGCCTTGCAGGGCAAACAAGACGACCCTAGATCAACTTTACCAAACCACCAGTCACCCGATTGTGTAAGGTCGCTCGCCTTTCCACGGTGTTCACTCCGTGCGTTCGGCGTGTACGGAAAGCGACGGCGCAGGCATACGTCACACCAATTGCCATCCTTCGCCAGTGGTCCACGCGATCACGCTTCGTTAACCTTCCTTCCCGTGTCCTCACGTGTAGCCGTCGTCACCGACTCGACCGCGTCACTTCCGGCCCGTCTGGCGGAACGGTTCAACATCATCACCGTGCCGATGCAGCTGAAGATCGGAGCGGAGCTGATCGACGAGGCGTACGTGCCGACCGAACGCCTGCTGCAGGCGATGCAGGCGGAAATCCCGATCACGACGCAGCCGCCGGCGCCGGACGCGTTCTTCTGGGCCTACCAGGACGCCTGGGCCAAGGGCGCGGAGACGATCGTGTCGGTGCACGTGACCCCGTCGCTGTCCCCCGCGACCGACGCGGCGAAGGCGGCCGCGGCCAAGTCGCGCGTGCCGGTGTTCATCGTGGACTCGCACTCGTCCGGCATGACGCTCGGCTTCGCGGCGCTCGCCGCCGCGCGGATCGTGCAGACCGGCGGCAACGTGCAGCACGCCCGCAGCGTCGCCGAGCAGCGCGGCCGCAACGCGCACGTGCTGATCTACGTGGACACGCTGCACTACCTGCGCCGCGCCGGGCGGGTGAGCGCCGCGGCGAAGCTCTTCGGCGACGCGCTCTCGGTCAAGCCGCTGCTCACCGTCGTCAACGGCGAGGTGGAGCCGTTCGACAAGGTCGTCGGCCGGGACAGGGCCCTGACCAAGCTCGCCGACAAGGCCGTGGCACTGGCCTACGGGCGCAACGTGGACCTCGCGGTCGAGCACTTCGCCGCCGAGAAGGAGGGCCACGAGCTGCTGCAGATGCTGCAGAAGCGGATCCCGCACGCCCGCGACGTCGTGCTCACCCAGGTCAGCGCGGCGATCGGCGCGAACGTGGGCCCCGGAGCGCTCGCCGTCACGGTCTCCCCGTACTGAGCTCCCGGCCGGCCGCTACAGCGCCGCGACCTCGTCCGCGAGCAGCACACCCGGATCGAACCCCATCGGTCCGAAGTGGCCGGCGAGCTCCAGCGACAGCACGCCCTGCACGCGCGTCCAGAACGAGAGCGCGCGCCGCACGGTCGCCGTCCGCGCCGACTCGGTGACCACCCACACCCGGCGGCTGTCGAGGTGGAGGTCGAACGCGGTCGAGCCCTCGTCACCCGACGGCCCGACGGCGCAGACCTCCAGCAGCACCGCGAGGATCTCGTCGGAGATCCCGGTGATCTCGCCCGGCGCGTGGTAGCCGGGCACCGGCGTGCCGTAGATCAGCAGGTACCGCTGCGGGTCGGCGAGCGCCCACGCCCTGATGGCCGCGGCCAGCCCGACCAGGTCGGCGCCGTCCTCGTACGCGGCGCGGACGGCGTCGGCGAGCCCGCGGTAAGCGTCCCTGATGAGCGCGGTGATGAGCTCGTCGCGCCCGGCGAAGTACCGGTAGAGCGCGGGCCCGCTCATGCCCATCTCCTTCGCGATGGCGTTGAGCGACAACGCCGTCACACCCGCTGAGGCGATCTGCTCCCACGCGCGCCGCTTGACCTCCTCGCGCACCTGGACCCGATAGCGCTCCCGCGGGCTCTGCACCGAGTCCGTCATCAGTTAGACCCTCTCACTTCCGTTATTGACAGCCACGTTCGTTACACCCTACCGTCTAACAACAGTTAGAGGCTCTAACTTCAACGACACCCATTAACGAAGGTGAGACGTCATGACCAAGCAGAACCGCACCTCCGCCCACCCGTCGACCGGCACCCTCGTCGCGGCCTGGGCGGTCCCGGTCCTCGTCGTCGGCCAGTTCGGCCTGATCTCCGGGATCCCGATGCTCATCACGCTCGCGGCGAGCCTGCGCGACCGCCGGTCGAGGGCGCTGCGCTGGTGGACGGGAGGCCTCACGCTGGCCTACGCGGGACTGGTGACGGCGTGGCTCGCCGGGCCGAGCGAGGCGCCCAGCCTGTCGAAGTACATGAGCCCGGCCGTCACCGCGCTCCTCGCCGCGGGCGGTGCCGCCGTCGCGGTGGCGCACCACGTCGTGCGACGGCGCTCCGCGGTACCGGCTGTCACTACTGACAAGTAACCTGACCGGCGTGACCCTCCCCCTGACCGGCGAACGCACGGTGCCCGGCATTGCCGAGGAGAACTACTGGTTCCGCCGCCACGAGGCGGCCTACCTCCACCTGATCGGCCACTGCAGGGACGCCGTGGTCCTGGAGGCCGGCTGCGGCGAGGGCTACGGCGCCCAGCTGATCCGCACGGTCGCGCGGCGGGTGGTCGCGCTCGACTACGACGAGCTCACCTCGCGACACGTCGCCCGCGCCTACCCGCAGCTCGACGTGCTGCGCGGGAACCTGGCGACCCTGCCGCTGCGTTCGGGCACTGTGGACGTCGTGGCGAACCTGCAGGTGATCGAGCACCTCTGGGACCAGGAGCAGTTCCTGGCCGAGTGCGCGCGGGTGCTGCGTCCCGGCGGGACGCTGATCGTGACGACGCCGAACAGGCTCACGTTCTCCCCCGGTCAGGACACCCCGCTGAACCCGTTCCACACCAGGGAACTGGCTCCGTCCGAACTGGACGAGATGCTGCGCGAGGCCGGTTTCGCGGTTGACGAACTGAGCGGGCTGCGGCACGGGCGCCGACTTGACTCCCTCCTCAACGGACGGATCATCGACGCACAGGTCGAGGTCGCCCTGTCCGGCGCACCGTGGCCGGCCGAGCTCAAGGAGGCTGTCGAGTCAGTGACGGTGGACGACTTCGACATCACCTCCGCGGACCTGGACACGTGCCTCGACCTGGTGGCCGTGGCGGTGCGCGCGTGACCCGCAAGAACCCGGGACAGCAGCACGAGGGCACCTTCTGCCTGGTGCTGCACAGCCACCTGCCCTGGCTCGCCCACCACGGCGCGTGGCCGGTCGGCGAGGAGTGGCTCTACCAGGCGTGGGCGCACTCCTACCTGCCCGTCGTGGACATGTTGCGGCGCTTCGCCGAGGAGGGCCGCCACGACGTCCTCACCCTCGGCGTCACGCCGGTGCTGGCCGCCCAGCTGGACGACCCGTACTGCCTGCGCGGCGCGCACGACTGGCTCGGCAACTGGCACCTGCGCTCGCACCTGGCCGGCAGCCGGCTGCCGGAGCTGTCGACGTACGAGCACCGGGCGTCGGCCTGGGCTCTGGAGCAGTTCGAAACCCAGTGGCGGCACGGGTTCTCGCCGATTCTGCGGTCCCTTGTGGACTCGCAGACGATCGAGCTGCTCGGCGGGCCCGCCACGCACCCGTTCCAGCCGCTGCTGGACCCACGCGTGCGGGCGTTCGCCCTGCGGACCGGCCTGGACGACACCGCGCTGCGGATCGGCAAGGCACCGGAAGGCATCTGGGCGCCGGAGTGCGGTTACTCGCCCGGCATGGAGACGGGGTACGCGGCGGCGGGCGTGCGGCGGTTCCTGGTCGACGGTCCGGCGCTGCACGGCGACACGTCCGCGGCGCACCCGGTCGGTTCGTCGGACGTGCTGGCGTTCGGCCGCGACCTCGAGGTGTCCTACCGGGTCTGGTCGCCCAAGGTCGGCTATCCGGGTGATGCGGCGTACCGGGATTTTCACACTTTCGATCACCCCACCGGCCTGAAGCCGTCGCGGGTGACGGGCAAGAACGTGGCGCCGGAGGACAAGCGGCCCTACGACCCGGTGCTGGCGCGTGAGGCGATCGGCAGGCACGTCGAGGACTTCGTCGACACGGTCGTGCGGCGGCTGCGCGCGATCGACGGCGGGCTGGTCGTGGCGGCCTACGACACCGAGCTCTACGGGCACTGGTGGCACGAGGGTCCGTTGTGGCTGGAGGGAGTGCTGCGCGCGCTGCCGGAGGCCGGTGTGCGCGTGACGACGTTGCGCGGCGCGGTCGAGGCGGGCCACGTGGGCGCACCGGTCGAGCTGCCCGCGTCGTCGTGGGGCAGCGGCAAGGACTGGCGGGTGTGGGACGGCGCGCAGGTCTCCGACATCGTGTCGCTCAACGCGGCCGTGCAACGGGAGCTGCTGGAGCTCGACTTCTCCGGCGCCACCAGGGACCCGGTGCTGGACCAGGCGGTGCGCGAGGCGTTGCTGGCGCTGTCGAGCGACTGGGCGTTCATGGTCACGAAGGACTCGGCCGCCGACTACGCGCGCTACCGCGCGAAGATTCACAGCGATCGTTTCAGCGAGCTCGCGGCGTTGGCGCGCGGCAGCCGGAACGGTCGTCAGCACGGTGGTCTGGCCAGGGCGGCGGAACTCCGCGCGGCAGATGGCCCGTTCGGGCAGCTGGACGCGCGAGGAATGGGGTAACGGCATGCGCGTGCTGATGTTGTCGTGGGAGTACCCGCCGGTGGTCGTCGGCGGGCTGGGCAGGCACGTCCACGCGCTCGCGACACAGCTGGCCGCGCAGGGGCACGAGGTCGTCGTGCTGTGCCGGCAGCCCTCCGGCACCGACGCGGTCACGCACCCGACGACGGACCTGGAGAGCGAGGGCGTGCGGCTGATCAGGATCGCCGAGGACCCCGCGCACCTGGTGTTCGAGAAGGACCTCGTGGCGTGGACGCTCGCGATGGGCCACGCGATGGTCCGCGCCGGGCTGGCGCTCGGGCCGTGGCGCCCGGACGTGGTGCACGCGCACGACTGGCTGGTGGCGCACCCGGCGGTGGCGCTGGCGGAGGCGTTCAGCGTGCCGCTGGTGGCCACGATCCACGCGACCGAGGCGGGCCGGCACTCCGGCTGGCTCTCGCACCCGCTGAACCAGCAGGTGCACTCGGTGGAGTGGTGGCTCGCGAACCGCGCCGACGCGCTGATCACGTGCTCCTCGGCGATGCGGCGCGAGGTGGCCCACCTGTTCGAAGTGGACACCGCGGACGTCTCCGTGCTGCACAACGGCATCGAGCCCGGCGGCTGGCGGGTGCGCCCGGCGGACGTGACGGCGGCGCGGCACGAGCACAGCCCGCACGGCGACCCGCTGCTGCTGTTCTTCGGCCGGATCGAGTGGGAGAAGGGCATCCAGGACCTGATCGCCGCGCTGCCGCGGATCCGCCGGGCGCACCGGGGCACGCGGGTCGTGGTGGCGGGCGGTGGCTCGCAGACGGAGTGGTTGCGGGAGCAGGCGCGCAAGCACCGGGTGCTGCGCGCGGTGGAGTTCGTCGGACATCTCTCCGACAGGTCTCTCGCGGCGTTGCTCACAGCGGCGGACGCGGTGGTGCTGCCGTCGCGGTACGAGCCGTTCGGCATCGTGGCGCTGGAGGCGGCCGCCGCCGGGACACCGCTGGTCGCGTCGACCGCGGGCGGGCTCGGCGAGGTGGTGCTGGACGGGGTGACCGGGCTGTCGTTCGCCCCCGGTGACGTGGACGGACTCGCTCGCGCGGTGCGTGCGGTGCTGTCCGACCCCACGGCCGCCGCCGCCCGTGCGCGCGCTGCCAAGGCACGGCTCGCGACCGACTTCGACTGGGCCACGATCGCGGCGGGCACGGCGGAGGTCTACGCCTCAGCCGTCGTGCGCGAACCGCGGGTGCTGGGCCGCCCCAAGATCGCCACGGGCAATCTGTTCACCTAGCTCAAGTACAGTCCGCGGCCACGTGAACGAGAGGTGACCGAGGACTGAATGAGATACCAACGCTTCGTGGCACTCGGGGACAGCTGCACCGAGGGCCTGGACGACCTGCTGCCCGACGGCGCGTACCGCGGCTGGGCCGACCGGGTCGCGTCCGTGCTGGACGCGCCGGGCTTCCGCTACGCGAACCTCGGCGTGCGCGGACGCCGGCTCGACCAGATGCTGTCCGAACAGGTGCCGCTGGCCGCGCAGCTGTCACCCGATCTGGTGGTTCTGTTCGGCGGCGGCAACGACGTGATGTCCGGCGCCACGATCCCGCAGATCGCCGAACGGGCCGACGCGATGGTGCGCGCCGCGACGGCGCTGGCGCCGACCGCCGCCGTGTTCACGTTGAGCGACATCTCGCACCGGATGCCGTTCGGCTGGCGCATGCGGCCGCGGATCGAGGCCTTGAACTCGGCGATGCGCGCCGCCGCTGACCGCTACGGCGCGCTGCTGGTGGACGTGTGGGCCGACGAGTGCGTCAACGACTCGCGCTACTTCGGCCCCGACCGCCTGCACCTGTCGTCGCTGGGCCACCGCCGGCTGGCCGGGCACCTGCTGTCGGCGCTGGGCGTCCCGTTCGACTCCTCGTGGATGGCGCCGCTGCCCGGTGCCGCGACCAACGCGTCGATGTGGGACCACTGGCGGTGGCTGCGCGACCAGGTCATCCCGGTCGCCTACTCCCGTTCGCGCAACAAGCTGATCGGCCGCCAGCCCGGCGACGGCTTCACGCCTAAGCGTCCGCAGCTTCTTCCGCTCGCCTAGCCAGCGCCTCCTCGGCCTTGCGCGCCATGTCGGCGATGTCGGCCCGGCGCTGCGCGTCCGCCTCGTAGTCGGCGCGCCGGTCCCGCACCACACGGGCCGGCGCCCCGACCGCGATCTTGAAGTCGGGCACGTCCCCGCGCACCACCGCGTGCGCCCCGAGCACGCACCCGCGCCCGACCCGCGTGCCCCGCAGCACCGTCACCTTGGTGCCGAGCCAGCAGTCGGGCCCGATCCGCACCGGCGACTTCACGATGCCCTGGTCCTTGATCGGCAGCGTGATGTCCTCGGTCTTGTGGTCGAAGTCGCAGATGTACACCCAGTCCGCGACGAGGCTCGACGCCCCGATCTCGACGTCCAGGTAGCAGTTGACCGTGTTGTCCTTGCCGAACACGACCTTGTCGCCGATCCGCAACGACCCCTCGTGACACCGGATGGCGTTGCCGTCCCCGATGTGCACCCACCGCCCGATCTCCAGCCGCCCGTAACCCGGCCGCGCCATGACGTCGACCCGCTTGCCGAAGAACACCATGCCGCGCAACACCACGTGCGGGTTGAGCAGCCGGAACTTCAACAGCCGCCAGTACCGCACCAGGTACCACGGCGTGTACGCGCGATGCCGCACCACCCACCGCAACGACGCCATCGTGAGGAAGCGCGCCTGCTGCGGATCCCGGCGCGACCTGGCCCACCTGGTCCACACCGGTGCGCCCCACATGCTCGTCATGCAGGCACTCTAGAGACATGGCGATTCCTCTCATCATCGACACCGACCCCGGCGTGGACGACGCGTTCGCGATCGCTTTGGCCGCGCGCAGTCCCGAGGTCGAGCTGGTCGCGCTGACCACCGTGTTCGGCAACGTGTCGCTGGAGCACACCACGCGCAACGCCCAGCGGCTGCTCGCGCACCTCGGGCGGACCGACGTACCCGTGGTCAGGGGTGCGGAGGGGCCGAGCGGGGCGGCGGACGTGCACGGTGAGGACGGGCTCGGTGGGCGGGCGCACACGTTGCCGGAGAACGACCGCGCGCTCCACGAGGGTGACGTCGTCGAGTTCTTCCGCGAGCACGTCACGGCTGAGACCGTGGTGGCCGCGATCGGGCCGCAGACCAACATCGCCAGGGCGTTGGAGGCGGGTGTCGAGTTCCCGCGGCTGATCGTCATGGGTGGTGGGCTGGGGCTCGGCAACACGACCGAGCGGGCCGAGTTCAACTTCTGGGCCGATCCCGCGGCGGCGCGCACGGTGATCAGGAAGGGCAGACCGGTGGTGGTGCCGCTCAACCTCACCCAGCGGTGCATCGCGGACCCGGCGTTCCTCGACGCGGTGGACCCGGTGCTGAGCGGGCTCACCGACACCTACCGCGCCTACCTCGCCGGCCGGTCGGACTACGAGGGCATCCTCGTGCACGACGCCGTCGCGGTGGCCGAGGCGATCATCCCCGGCACGCTCACCCTCAAGACCCACCTGCTCGACGTCGACGACGAGGGTGCGCTCGTCGAGGGAAAGCACCAGGTGGAGGTCGCGGAGGACACCGACTGGCCTGCGCTGAAGACCTTCATGGAGCAGCGCTTGTCCGTTTGACGACAGGTTCGCGTCGCTCTCTGGGGTTGGGCGGGCACGGAAAGTAGGGTCCGCGACCATGCAGCGAAGAGTCCTCACGACAGCTGCGGTGGCGGTGGCCATGACGTTCGGAGTGGTCCCTGCCTCCGCTCAGCCCCAGGTACAGGTGGTGCCGGACCCAGCGGCACACGTCAACCCCTTCATCGGCACGACCAACCTCGGGAACACCTTCCCCGGCGCGGTCGTGCCGTTCGGCATGTTCTCCTTCAGCCCGGAGGCGTCCCGCGGCAACACCCTGCGCGCCGCGGCCCCCGGCGGGTACCGGTACGACGCCACGAAGATCCGCGGCTTCAGCCTCACCCACATGTCGGGCACGGGCTGCGCGGGCGGCAGCGGTGACATCCCGATCTTCCCGCACGTCGGCACGGTGACGAGCAGCCCCACCACCGACGCCACCGATGCCATTTACGCCAGCGAGTTCGCGCACGCCGACGAGGTGGCCAAGCCCGGCCGCTACGACGTGACGCTCAAGTCCGGCGCGAAGGCCGAGCTGTCCGCCACCGAACGCACCGGTGCCGCGCGGTTCACCTTCCCCGCCGACAAGCCCGCCACGGTGCTGGTCAACACCTCCAAGTCGCAGGTCGGCTCCTCCGACGCGCAGACCGTGGTCGACCAGGACAAGCGGACGATCACCGGCAGCGTCACGTCCGGCAACTTCTGCGGCTACATCAACCAGGTGGGCCGCCGCAGCTACTACACGCTGCACTTCGTGGCGGAGTTCGACCAGCCGTTCACAGAGGTCGGCACGTACCAGGACAACGTTGTCACGCCCGGAGGCACGACCTCCAAGGGCGGCACGACGTACGGCACCAACGGCTGGCCGGTGCTGGGCAAGGGTTCCGGCGCCTACCTCGGCTTCGAGCCGGGCGCGCAGGTGAACGTCAAGGTGGGCATCTCCTACGTCAGCCTCGACAACGCCAAGGCCAACCTCAAGGCCGAGAACAAGGGCCAGTCCATCGAGGACATGCGGGACAACGCCTACATCGCGTGGCAGAAGCAGCTCAAGCGCATCGCGGTCGGCGGCGGCTCCGATGACGACCGCACGAAGTTCTACACCGCGCTGTACCACTCGCTGTTGCACCCCAACCTCTTCAGCGACGTCAACGGCGAGTACGCCGGCTTCGACGGCAAGGTGCACAAGATCAACCGGCAACGGCAGAAGGCCCAGTACGGCACCTTCTCCGGCTGGGACGTCTACCGCTCGCAGCTGCAGCTGCTCACCCTGCTGGAACCGCAGATCGGCTCGGACATCGCGCAGTCGCTGCTGAACCAGGCCGAGCAGAACGGCGGCGTCTGGGACCGCTGGTCGCACAACAACGGCGGCACGCACGTGATGAACGGCGACCCCGCCCCGATCGCACTCGCCGCGATCTCCGCGTTCGGCGGTGAGGGCTACGACCTGAGGACCTCGCTGAAGTCACTGGTCAAGGCCGCGACCGTGCCGACCCCGCTCGACCTGAGCAAGGACGGCTGGGCCGTGATGTCGGTCGGGCAGCGGCCGTCGCTCGACAAGTACCTGAAGCACAAGTACATGCCGTCCGTGTCGAACGCCTGGGGTGGCGCGGCGGAGACCCTGGAGATCTCCGCGGCCGACTTCGCGATCAGCCAGCTCGCCGAGCGCACGGGCGACCGCAAGACCGCGAGGACGTTCGCCGAGCGTTCCCAGTGGTGGCAGAACAACTTCGACCCGGTCGCGCACAGCACCGGCGGCTACATCCGCAACCGCAACGCCGACGGCACGTGGGTCAAGGACTTCACGCCCGACACCGGCAACGGGTTCGTCGAGGGCAGCAGCGCGCAGTACACCTGGATGGTCACGCACAACGTGGCCGGGCTCGTGGAGTCGTTGGGCGGCAAGGACCGCGCGAACAAGCGGCTCGACGACTTCTTCCACAACGCCGACGGCAGCTGGGCGCTCACCGGCAAGGGCGGCGCCAAGTCCGAACTGGACAACGAGCCGTCGGTGAACGTGCCGTGGCTCTACAACTACACCGGCCAGCCCGCGAAGACGCAGGAGACGTTGCGCGAGACCGTGAACACGCTGTGGAAGAACGCCCCCGGCGGCATCCCCGGCAACGACGACCTCGGCGCGATGTCGTCGTGGTTCGTGTTCACCGCCATGGGCATGTACCCGCAGGTGCCCTCGCGCGCCGAGCTGGTGCTGAGCAGCCCGCTGTTCACCTCGGTGAAGATCAACCGCGGTGGCGGCAAGGACATCGTCATCACCGCGCCCGGCGCGAGCACCGCCAACAAGTACGTGCAGTCGCTGAAGGTCAACGGCCGCAGCGCGACCAAGACCTGGCTGCCGGAGTCGTTCGTGCAGCGCGGCGGCAAGCTCGACTTCGTGCTCGGCGGCAAGCCGTCCTCCTGGGGCACCGGCGCGACCGACGCACCGCCGTCGTTCCGCGACGGCGAGCAGCCGATCAAGCACGACCAGCCGTACTACCTGACCGTCGAACCGCAGCAGCTCGTCGTCGCGCCCGGTGCCTCGGTCACGGCGAAGGTCAACGCGGTCAAGCTCTACGACGGCGACCCCAAGGCGACCTACACGATCACCGGCCCCGAGTCGCTGACGTTCACCCCCACCACCGGCGCGGTGCCGTCGTCGTTCCAGGTGAGCGCCGCACCCGGTACGGCGGAGGGCTTCTACGACTTCACCGTCACGGTGACCGTGGAGGGCGCCGCCAAACCGGTCGTGCTGCCGATGACCGCGAAGGTCGCGCAGGAGGGCAGCATGCTCGCCGCGGTGAACAACGTCGGTGCCTCCGACGACGCCACCGGCGACGGCGACTTCGACGGCGGCGGCTACAGCTACTCGCGGCAGGCGCTGGCCACGGCGGGCCTCGTGCCCGGCCAGACCGGCACCGTCGACGGCCTCACGTTCACCTGGCCCGGCTCCCCCGCCGGCCGCCCGGACAACGTCACCGCGAACAAGCAGAAGCTCACGCTGTCCGGCACGAAGCTCGCGTTCCTCGGCTCGGCGGCCAACGGGGCGCGCACCCGCACCGCCACGGTGACGTTCACCGACGGCACCACGGCACCGGTCGAGATCGGGTTCAGCGACTGGACGCTCGGCGGCGGCGGGGCGGCACCGAGCTACGGCAACGTGGTCGTCGCGAACACCCCGTACCGCAACCAGCTCGGCGGCGGCAGTGAGAAGGTGGCCACGCACATCTTCGCCACGAAGACGTACGTGGCGCCGGAGGGCAAGGTGCTGCAGAGCGTCGTCCTGCCCGAGGACGTCAACCTGCACGTCTTCGCCGTCGCGACAGCATGAGGCGGAACCTGACTCGGGACTCGAGTCAGCGCCCATAGTGTTGAGCCGTGTTCACCGTTGCCGAACGTGACCGGCTGCGGAGCGACCTCGTCAGCGCCGCCCACTCCGACCCGCGGGTGGTCGGGGCGGCGGTGACGGGGTCGGCCGCGCTGGACTCCGAAGACCGCTGGTCCGACATCGACTTCGCCCTCTCGGTCGACCGCGAGATGAACGCGGTGGTCAAGGACTGGACCGAGCTCCTCTACGCGTGCGGTGCCGTCGGCCACCTCGACGTGCATCACGGCGCGACCCTGTTCCGGGTCTTCCTGATGCGCACGACGCTGCAGGTCGACGTCGCCTTCTGGCCCGCCGACGAGTTCGGCGCGAGCGGACCCGCGTTCCGGGTGCTCTTCGGCGAGACCAACGACGTCCCGAGGGCGCGGCAGCCCGACCGCGGCGAGCTCATCGGCCTGGCGTGGCTCCACGCGCTGCACGTCCGCTCGAGCCTCGCGAGGGGCCGGGTGTGGCAGGCGCTGTACATGATCAACGCCATGCGCGACCACGTGATGTCGTTGCGCTGCCTCAGACAGGGCGTCAGCGCTGTCCAAGGCCGCGGCCTCGACGACCTGTCCGACGCAGGCGAGTTCGGCGGCACGCTGCCGCTGTCCACGCACCCCGAGGAGCTGCTGCGCGCGTTCCGGGTGCTCAGCGGGCTGTTGCTGGGCGAGGTCGAAGATCCCCAGCTGGCGCAGACGGTGCGTGAGCTGACTCGCGGAGCAACAGTGCCGCGGTGATCAGCACCAGCACGGCCGCCGAGCCGTGCACCGCGGCCGCGTAGGCCAGGCTGCCGCCGGACGTGACGACCGAGAAGAAGTCGCCGATCGGGATGACCGAGTCGGCGAGCACCACCCAGCCGAGCGCCCGCCGCTGGCGCAGCACCAGCAGGATCAGCGCCGTCAACGCGTACGCCAGGTCGCGCACGCCCTTCACCACGTAGTAGCCGCTCGGGTCGACGATGCCGAACCCGGCGGCCGCGCCGTGCCCGTTGAGCAGGAAGTTCAGCCCGAACACGAAGCCCGCCACCACGACGAGCCAAGCCATGACCGTGGTCAACCGCATGACACACCCTCCCAGGAGCCGAACACCTAGCACTGCTAGCGACACGAGCAACGCTAACGCATCGGCCGCTCGTTTGTCTAGCAGTGCTAGATTCTGTGTCGTGTCCGTCCAGGAGCGCCGGGAGCGCGAACGAGCAGAGCGCCACCAGCTGATCATCGACGCGGCCCGTGAACTGGCCGAGTCGGACGGCTGGGACGCGGTGACGACGCGCCGGCTCGCCGAGAAGGTCGAGTACAGCCAGCCGGTGCTCTACAGCCACTTCAAGGGCAAGGACGCGATCGTGCGCGCGGTCGCCATCCAGGGCTTCGCCGAGCTCGGCAGTCAGATGCGTGCCGCGCGCACCGGCGCCACCGAGCCGTTGCGCGCTCTCGCGCAGGCCTACCTGCGGTTCGCCGGCGAACGGCCCGCGCTCTACGACGCCATGTTCGTGCAGCGGGTCGACATCGCGTTCGGCAGCGAGGAGACGCCGGCCGAGCTGCGCACGTCGTTCGGCGAGATCGTCGCCGCGCTGGAACCCGTTGCCGGCGACCGCGACCTCGACGCGCTCGCCGAGGCGTTCTGGAGCGCCCTGCACGGCATCGCCACGCTGCGCCACGGCCGGCGGTTGCGTCCCGACCTCGACGAGGACCGGCTGGACCTCGTGCTCACCGCCTTCGCGCCGAGCTGATCGACGCCGAACCGCGGCTGGAACGACTCAGGTCCGCTCAGGCCGGCACAGCACCATGACCGGCTTCGAGCCGATCCTGGTCAGCACGACCGTGGCCTCGTCGGGACCGCTGAGCTTGAGGCGCTTGCGCAACGTGTTCGGGTCGACGTCCAGTCCGCGCACCAGGATCTCCAGCCGCCCGACACCCCGCGCCTTCAGCGCCGACTTGAGTGCCTTCTCGGTGTAGTGCGCGTGGTCGAGCACGCGGAACGCCCGGATGCCCGGCGGCGGCTTCGGCCCGCTGAGGTAGGCGATGCGGTCGTCGAGCTGGTGCAGGCCGTGGCGGGCCGCGTAGTGCCGCACCAGGCCCGCGCGCACGACGGCACCGTCCGGGTCGACGATCCACTCACCGGGCGGCGCGACCGCGCAGTCGTCGGGTTCGGCGTCGGTCAACGTCCACGCCGCGTCGCCGTGCAGCACCGTGGCGCGGCGCGAAACCCCTGGTGTGGCAAGCCCTCTGGTCCACAGGCAGGCCTCGCGCACCGCCCCGTCGAGCGACACCAGCTCGACCTCGTCCGCCCACGGCGCGACCGCGAAGTCGATGCCGGGCGCGCACTTCACCGCGAGGTCGGTGTGCGCGTAGACCTCGGCGAGCTCGTCCAGCGGCGGCAGGAAGTCCTGCGGATGCCACTTGCGGCGCCCGGAGGAGTCGCGCCTGGCCGGGTCGACGGTGACCGCCGTCCCCCTGGAGACGGGTTTCAGCGCATCGGCCCGCACGACGGGCGTGCCGGGAACGTTGTTGTGCGCCATGGCGAGCCGCACCGGGTCGAGGTCCGACCCGAGGCACCGCGCGGCGACCTCGCCCAGCGCCCGCAGGTCCGCGCCGATCGAGCACGTGACGTCGTGGACGTCCCGGCCGCGGAACCGCTCGGCCCGGTGCCGCGCGACAGCCGACGCGGTGGCCTGCTGCAGCGCGTCGTCGGTGAACAGCCAGCCGCCGACGTCCTCCAGCTTGGCCAGCGACTTGCGCCGCAGCAGCACGGTCTCCACGACCGGCGCGAACCCGTCGCCGAGCAGCTTGCGGGCAACGCCGACGTCGTGCAGCCGCGAGGAGTCCGTGAACGGCAACGCGTCCACCTCGGCGAGTGCGGCGGTTCCGGCGGCAGAGCGCAGGAACGCCACGTCGTCCGAGGTGAACGCGTACCCCAACGCCTTACTTGGCCTTCTTGCCGGTGATCGACACGTTGTAGAACACCTCGCGCGGCAGCACCTTCGCGAGCACGTTCTGGTCGACCCAGGACAGGTTCTGCCAGGTGCGGTAGGCGAACATCGCCCAGCCGAAGCCGAGCTTCTCGCGCGGCACGGCGGCCTCGAACGTGCGCACCGGCCAGCCGAACAGCGCAGCGGACAGCTCGTCGGTGACCGCGTGGACGCCGACCGCACCCGCTCGCCTGGCCGTGGCCTCCAGCTGGTCCGGGTCGAACGTGTGCAGGTCGACGACGGCTTCCAGGGCGGCCGCGCGGGAGGACTCGTCGAGCTCCTCCTGCGGGCGGCGCCAGTCGTTGAGCACGGGCACGGCCTTGGTGATGGTGGTGGTCAGCCACCAGGTCGCCTGGCCGAGCTTGCGGGCGTAGAAGTTGCCGATGTTCGTCGGGTCGCCCGCGAACACGAACTTGCCGCCGGGCTTGAGCACCCGCAGCACCTCGCGCATCGCCGCCTCCACATCGGGGATGTGGTGCAGCACCGCGTGACCGACGACGAGGTCGAACGTGTTGTCGTCGTACGGGATCCGCTCGGCGTCCGCGACCCGGCCGTCGACGTCGAGGCCCAGGTGCTCGGCGTTGCGCAGCGCGACCTCGACCATGCCGGGTGACAGGTCGGTGACCGAGCCCTTCTTGATCACCCCGCCCTGCATGAGGTTCAGCAGGAAGAAGCCGGTGCCGCAGCCCAGTTCGAGCGCGTGCTCGTACGGGCCGACGTCACCGGCGGCGGCGCGGAAGCGGTCCGTCGCGTAGGTGATGCAGCGGTCGTCGTACGAGATCGACCACTTCTCGTCGTAGGTGCCGGCTTCCCAGTCGTGGTAGAGCACCTGCGCGAGCTTGGTGTCCTGGTAGGCCGCCTCGACCTGCTCCGCGGTCGCGTGGGGGTTGGGTGCCGGGTCAGTTGCCACTGAACTTCGCCTTTCCGGGACCGTTCTCGATGAACGACGCGACGCCGGCCTTCTTGTCCTCGGTCGCGAACAGCGCCGCGAAGAGGTGGCTCTCGAGCTTGAGCCCCGACTCGAGGTCGGTGTCGAGCCCACCGTCGACGGCGGCCTTGGTGGCGGCGAGCGCGAGCACGGGTCCGTTGACGAACTGCTTGGCCCAGCGCACGGCGGCGGCGTAGACGTCGTCGGGCGCGACGACCTCGTCGACCATGCCGATCCGCAGCGCCTCCTCGGCACCGACGAACCGCCCGGTGTAGAGCAGGTCCTTGGTCTTGGCGGGCCCGATCAGCCTGGCGAGGCGCTGCGTGCCACCACCGCCGGGGATGAGGCCGAGCAGGATCTCGGGCTGACCGAGCTTGGCGTTGTCACCGGCGATGCGCCGGTCGCAGCCGAGCGCGACCTCGAAGCCGCCGCCGAGCGCGTAGCCGGTGATCGCCGCGACGGTCGGCTTGGGCACGGTGGCGAGCGCGCCGAGCGCGTCCGACAGCCCCTTGGCCCGCAGCGTCATCTCGGCGTGGGAGATCTGCGCGAACTCCTTGACGTCCGCACCGGCCGCGAACACCTTCTCGCCGCCGTACATGATCACCGCGTACACGTCGGACCGCTCGGAAGCTTCCTTCGCGGCTGCCTGCAGCTCGGTCTGCACCTGCCGGTTCAGCGCGTTCATCGGCGGACGTTCCAACCGGATCGTGCCGATCCCGTCCTCGACCTCGAGCCTGACGAACTCAGCCACTGCGGCCCTCCTGTGTTCTCGCGACGGCGATGTCACGTTACCCGGCGGTAGCTTCTCAGACCCGGCGGCGGGCGAAGAAGCGCTCTCCGGACTTCTGCAGCTCGAGGTCCTGCCCGAAGGTCTTGGACAGGTTCTCCTCGGTCATCACGTCGTCCAGGAGCCCCTGTGCCACGACGGAGCCTTCGCGCAGCAGCATCGCGTGGGTGAAGCCGGGCGGGATCTCTTCGACGTGGTGGGTGACCAGGACCATCGCGGGCGCGTCGGGGTCGAGCGCGAGCTCGGACAGCTTGGCGACGAGGTCTTCGCGTCCGCCGAGGTCGAGGCCGGCGGCGGGTTCGTCGAGCAGGAGCATCTCGGGGTCGGTCATGAGCGCGCGGGCGATGAGGGTCCGCTTGCGCTCGCCTTCGCTGAGCGTGCCGTAGAGCCGGTCGGCGAGGTGTTCGATGCCGAGGGTGCCGAGGAGCTCACGCGCCCGGCCGGTGTCCTCCTTGCCGTACTCCTCACGCCACCGCCCGAGCACCGCGTACCCGGCGGAGACGACGAGGTCGACGACCTTCTCGTCACCGGGAACACGCCCGTTGAGGGCGGCGCTGCAGAGGCCGATCCGCGGCTTGAGCTCCTGGACGTCGGTCTTGCCGAGTCGTTCACCCAGGAGGTGGACCTTGCCCTTGGTGGGGTGCAGGTCGGCACTGGAGAGCCGTAGCAGGGTCGTCTTGCCGGCTCCGTTGGGGCCGAGGACCACCCAGCGCTCATCCAGCTCCACACTCCAGTCGATGTTGCCGACCAGCGTGTTCTTCCCGCGGCGGACCGATACGCCCGCCATGTGCACGACCAGATCTGTCACGTCGACGTCCGCCACGGCTCCATTGTTCCGAACCCCCTCCCGAGGGTCCTGCAGCGGGGTCGCGCAGAGGACCGTTCGGGTGGTTTCAGGCGGCGTGCAGGAGGTTGCGCCGGGGCACCCGGCCGGGGTCGAGCCAGGCGGGCCCGACGAACACCGGGGAGGCGGCGACCATCTCCACCTGCCACCCGCTCCGGTGGATCAGGGTGTGGTGGTGCCGGCACAGCAGCACCGCGTTGTGCCCCGACGTCACCCCGCCGTCGGCCCAGTGCTGCACGTGGTGGGCGTCGCAGTGTCTCGGTGGTCGTTCGCAGCCGGGGAAGGCGCACCCCCGATCTCGCGTCACGAGCAGGCGGCGGATCGCCGGTGGGAAGCTGCGGGTCTTGCGGCCGATGTCCATCGCCTCCGACCGCCCGCCCAGCACGACCGGGACGATCCCCGCGGTGCAGGCCAGCTGCCGCATTTCACCCGCAGGCACCCTCTCGCGGGTGTCGAGGCCCGCGGCACCGACCTCGGCGGCCAGGTCCTCGTACTTCATGGTCAGCACCATCGTGACCGGCTCGCCGCCGTGCTCGGGCAGCTGGTCGGCACGCGCGACCAGGTCGATCAGCTCGGCGAAGGCGTCACCTTCGCGTTCTGCACGAAACCTCAGGTCAGGCCCTTCCTCGGGCGTCTCCGGCCGGGGCTTCGCCAGCGGGTCGACCATCGCCTCGAACTTGGCTCCCGCGACCTTGTCGAGCTTCGCCCAGATCTCCAGCCGGTCACCGCTCCACTGCATGCGCAGCTGGTTCTTCTGCCTGAGCGGCTCGATCTCCCGCGGCTCCGGATCGTCCTGGTAGAGCCGATATGCCAGCTCCTTGCCGAACGCCCGCACGGCCGCCGGTTCGTGGTCCAGCGCGAAGTCGACGACCGACCTCTCCACCTCGGCGGGCAGCTCCTGCATGACCTCGGCCACCACGCTGACGTGCTCCCCGGACAGCGCCCCTTCCGCCACCACACCGGCGGTGACGGGCAGCTCCGCTTCCAGCAGAGCCCCGGTCGGCGTGACCTCCCGGCTCAACGCCACCGCCCGCTCCACCCACAGCCGAGCGGTCTTCAGGTCCCACCGCACCGCGTGGCGCAACACCTGGGCCAGGTTCCGATACCCCAGCTCGCCGGCGGCCCCACGCCGTTCCATTTCCGCTATTTTCCGCATCATCGCATTCTCGCGAACCCGAATTTCCGTCACTTCCTCGACAAAACTGCCGAGCAGCTCGTCAGTCGCCAGAAACGCAAGATCGGGTTCGTTCACATGTTCGGCTATACCGCAAGATCACCACAAAACAGCACGTCAGGCATCACCCACAAGGTTGAATCAACGCGCCTGCCAGCAACCATGCACGCAAAAGAACAATACGCACGCAAATGCCCCACGCCCCGTAACCAACGCACGCAACATGACCACACGATTACGTTCCGGTGCACGCCCGACGAAGGAGGGCATGTACCGGCTCGGCGCAGCCGTACCCTCCCCCGTCCCCCGCCGCTGGTCCTCCTGTGTGAAGTCTCAAGTTTTTTGTCGGTCCCGGATGCCAAGATCAGAGGCATGGCTACGCGACCCGAGTCCGAGGTGCTGGCAGGCCGTCCGTTCCCACTGGGGGCACACGCCGAAGCAGGCGGTGTCCGGTTCGCGGTGACCTCACACGTCGCCGACGCGGTCGAGGTCTGCCTGATCAACGACGACGGCACGGAGAAACGGGTCGAGCTGACCGAACGGACGTTCGGCGTGTGGCACGGCCTGGTCCCCGGTGTCACGCCCGGCCAGCGCTACGGCTTCCGCGTGCACGGCCCGTACGACACGGGCCGCGGCCTGCGGTGCAACCCGGCCAAGCTGCTGGTCGACCCGTACGCGCGCCAGATCACCGGCAGGATCACCGACCTCTCGAAGTCCCTCGGTTACGTCGGCGACCCCATGCACGGCCCCGCGTCGGCGGAGGACTCCCTGGGCTCGGTCCCGCTGAGTGTCGTCAGCTCGCCGGGCGGCGCCGACACGGGCACCAAGCCGGAGGTGCCGTTCGAGGAAGCCGTCATCTACGAGATGCACGTGAAGGGCTTCACGAAGAACCACCCGGAGATCCCGGAGAGGCTCCGCGGCACCTACCTCGGCCTCGCGCACCCGGCCGCGATCGAGCACCTGACCAGGCTCGGCGTCACGAGCGTCGAGCTCCTGCCGGTGCAGGCGTTCCAGGACGAGCCGTCGCTGATCTCCCGCGGGGCGGGCAACTACTGGGGCTACTCGCCGCTGGGCTACTGCGCGCCGCACGCCGGGTACGCGAGCGAGCCCGGCAACGAGATCCAGGAGTTCCGGACGATGGTCGCGGCCTTGCACGCGGCGAACATCGAGGTGCTGATCGACGTCGTCTACAACCACACGTGCGAGGGCGGGCCGGACGGGCCGACGATCTGCTTCCGCGGCTACGACGCGCCGGGGTACTACCTGCACGCGGGTGGCGGCAGCACGGTGGACATCACGGGGTGCGGCAACACGCTGGACGCCGGTTCGCCGCAGGTCGTCCGCCTGGTCACCGACTCGCTGCGGTACTGGGCGGACGAGATGGGCGTGGACGGGTTCCGGTTCGACCTCGCCTCGACGATGGGCCGGCCGGGCGGTGGTTTCTTCGACCGCGACTCCGCGCTGCTGACCGCGATCACCACGGACCCGGTGCTGTGCCGGGCGAAGCTCATCGCCGAGCCGTGGGACGCGACCGGTGACGGGTACCGCGTGGGCGACTTCGGCATGCAGTGGGCGGAGTGGAACGGCCGGTACCGCGACACCGTGCGCGACTTCTGGCGCGGTCACACCTCCGTGCGCGACCTCGCCTACCGGCTCTCCGGCTCGTCCGACCTGTACGCCGACGACCTGCGCCGGCCGTGGCAGTCGATCAACTTCATCACCGCGCACGACGGGTTCACGTTGCGGGACCTGGTGTCGTACAACGACAAGCACAACGACGAGAACGGCGAGCAGAACCGCGACGGCACGAACGACAACCGTTCGTGGAACTGCGGCGCCGAGGGCGAGACGTCCGACCCCTCGGTGCTGACGCTGCGCGCGAAGCAGGCCCGCAACCTGCTCGCCACGCTGCTGCTCTCCACCGGCACGCCGATGATGGTGGCGGGCGACGAGATGTGGCGGACGCAGGGCGGCAACAACAACCCGTACTGCCTCGACAACGCCGTCTCCTGGGTCGACTGGACCACCACCGACGCGGGCTCGGCTCTGCTCGGGTTCACCCAGCGGCTGATCGACCTGCGCTCCTCCTCGCCGGCACTGCGGCAGCCGGAGTTCTTCGAGGGCCGCACGACGCCGAGCGGCAACCCGGACCTGGTGTGGTTCCGGCCGGACGGGCTGGAGATGGCGGAGACGGACTGGTTCGACGAGAGCCGCCGGACGCTGGGGATGTTCATCGACGGCTCGAACTGCCTGTCGCGCACGCGGGAGGGCGAGCTGGTGTCGGACCACTCGTGGCTGATGCTGATGCACGCGGGGGCGGACGCGATCACGGTGACGCTGCCGCACGAGCGGTACGGGCTGTCGTACGAGCCGTTCCTGGACACGACGACGCTGGACGGGTCGCCGGTCGACGGCACCGCGCTGCTGCCGCGGACGAAGCTGACGATGGAGGCACGGTCGCTGTTGCTGCTGCGGATGCCGCGCTGACCGGGGCAGCCGTCGGATCAGCGGACGTCCGCTGTGCCGCGGGGAAAGGCGGCCGGGCGGCAACTCAGGGGAAGTTCCCAGACCAGCCCGTGGGAGCTGTGGCGACCTTCAAGGGGACCGTGGCAACATCACCAGGGTGTTGGTCTACTACTGGACTGACCGCACGATCGATCTCCTCCTGGTGGCCTCGTGCGGGTGTAGCTCGACGCGACGCGCGCGCTGAACGCAGCCGCCGTCGCGTCTGGTCGCTACCCCGTACCGACGTGGCCTTCTTGGAGCGAACCGGTGACTTCCACCATTTCCGAGTACGAGTTGCACCCTGTTCTGGACTCCCAGCTGTTGCGTGACGTGATCCACCCGTCGCGGGCGCTGTGGACCCCGCGTGAGCTGCGCGATCTGACGTCGTTCGTGGCCAGTGAGCTGACGACCGGCCTGCTGCGGATCCTCGACTACTCGACCGAGCGCCGGTGGTGGGCTCGGCTGGGGCTGACCGAGGGGGTGGAGCTGTGGCTGTTGTCCTGGTTGCCGGGGCAGGGCACCGAGCCGCACGACCACGGCGGGGCGGCAGGGTCGTTCACCGTGCTGACCGGGCGGTTGAACGAGGACTACCGGTACCCGGCCGGGCCGGTCAGGTCCGCCGTGCGGCACACCGGGGACGCGCTCGGGTTCGGGTCGGGGCGGGCGCACCAGGTGACCAACCCGTTCGAGGTGCCCGCCGCGACGGTGCACGCCTACTCACCGCCGCTCGTGCCCACCCGCGAGTACGCCTCGCTGGCCGACATCCCCGACTCGATTCCGCCGTTGCCGGCGCAGCGGTTGCCGTTGGCCGAGCTGCGTCAGCTTGCTGATCTGGAGGGGCCGTGAGCAACGTCGACGCCTACCTCGAAGAGGCCCGCGCGAGCCTGAAGCGCCTCACGCCGGAGGAGGTGCACGCGACCGAGGACGCGTTGGTCGTCGACATCCGGCCGCACCACAACCGGCTGGCCGAGGGCGAGATCGAGAACTCCGTGGTGGTGGAGCGGATCGTGCTGGAGTGGCGGCTGGACCCGACCGGGGACTGGCGGCTGCCCGGCTTCACGGCCGAGACGCCCGTCGTGGTGGTGTGCAACGAGGGGTACTCGTCGTCGTTGGCGGCGCGGGACCTGCAGCGGATCGGGCTGGCGAACGCGACCGACCTGATCGGCGGGTTCCGGGCGTGGCGGGCGGCCGGGCTGCCGGTGCGCGAGGGCGGGTCCCAGGCGGTGGTCTGAGCAAGCGGCGGTCTGAGCCAGGCGGTGGTCCGGGACAGGAACCGGGGGCGGCCGGGTAGCGTCTGGAGATCGTGACAGTGGTGCGCTGGGCCCTCGCGGCCCTGGTGGTGGCGGCGACGATCGCCTGGGACCCGGCCGGGTGGTACCTCGGCGCAGCGGGCGCGTTCGCCGGGCTGCTCGTGGAACTGACCGTCGTGCAGGCGGGGCTGGCGCTCGGTGCCGTCCTGTTCGGACTGCGGATCACCCACGTGATGATCGGGCTGGGCAGCGAGCTGAAGTCGTGGACGAGCGACCGCCGCCGGGTCGTGCTGCGCGCGATCCCGGTGCTGGCCTCGCTGGGCTTCACCGGGCTGAAGCCGGGGGTGCGGCGCAGGACGGTGCTCACCGGTGTCACCGGCATCGTCGTCGCCGCGCTGTTCGTGGCGGCGACCTGGCTGCTCACCGGGTCGGCGTTCGGCAAGGGCATGGCGCTCGCGTCGACCGCGTTGCTGCTGCAGCAGCTGTGGCCGGTCGAGAAGCCCGGTCACACGAGCCTCGGCTGGTTCGTGTTCAGCCTGCCGAAGCTGAGCGGGCGACCGTTGGACGAGATGGAGGCGCGGCCGCTGGTGCTCGCCGGGATGGACGCCTACCACGCGGGTGACATCGAGACGGCGGAACGGATCTACGACGAGGCCGTCGCGCACTACCCGCACCTGCTGACGGTCGTGGGGCTCAAAGTGGTCACGGCGTGCGCGCGGGAGAAGTACCTCGACGCGCTGCAGACGGTGATCGGGTTGAGCGGGCGCAAGGACCTCAGCCAGCGGGAGCTCGCGTTCGTCATGGCGACGGTCGCCGGGGTCGCGGCGCAGGCGGTGGAGTCGGGGCAGTTCCCGCGCGAGGTCGGCCTGGAAACGGCGAAGAACATGCTGGGCAACGCCTACGACGCCGGGTACCCGAAGCACCGGGCGAACGGGACGCTGGCGCTGATCGCGTTGATCGAGGGCCAGAACGCGGAGGCCCGCAAGCTCGCCGGGTGGGCGGCGGAGAACAGCGAGCAGGCGCTGGGTCGGGCGGACGACCTGATCACGATCGCGCGGGCGTGGATGGCGGACGGCGACAACGCGAAGGCGCGTGAGCTGGTGGCCGAGGCGCACGAACTGGCCGGCTGGTACCCGCGGGTGGCGGCGACCCGCGCCCGCCTCGAAATCAGCTGACGAAACGCGGCAACGGGAAAGGGCCAGCCACCGAATGGTGACGGGCCCTTCCCACCCCGCGCCGGCTCAGCTGTGCTCGGCCGGCAGCGGCGCGCCCGCCAGCGCGGGCATGCCACCGGGCGGCGCCGGCAGACCGCACTTCGTGAGCAGGTCGTTGGCGTTCTTCAGCAGACCCTTCAGCAGCTCGGTGAGCTTGGCGACGTCGGGCTGGGCACCGGCGGCCGCACCCAGCACCGCGCCACCGAGACCGGCGATGGACGAGATCAGGTTCAGCACGGCCGACAGGCACTGGTCGGCCGGTCCCTCGTAGGCCATCGCGGTGACCGGTGCCGGCACGCTCGGCGCGCTCACCGGCGGTGTCGGCAGACAGCCCGCGCTCTGCATCGCTGTCACGATGCCCAGCATGTCCCCGATCAACGGTGTCACCGCACCCACGTCGGGCACCGGTACGAGGCCGGCGACCGCCTTCTTGAGCTTCTCCGCGAGGTCCGTCACGAGAGTGGTGCAGGCGGCGGGCAGCTCTGGCGCGGCAGGGGTCACGGAGGCAGCCGGAACCGTTGATGCGGTGAACAGAGCTGCGACGAGCGAGAGTGCGGTAATCGTCTTCTTCACGGCTACCTTCTTCCACATGCTCAATTCGGTGAAGCCGCACCGGAAATTCCACCGGAATTCAAGGTGCGATGCATTCCATGCGAATGAGCGTAAGCCCGCCCACCGGCCTCTACCAGCGGAGATCGTGAAATCACCCGTCGGAAAAGGGTCATGCGTTTGAGGGAGGCAAACGTGGGCAAGGCACGCCTGAACCAGGTGACGAGCAGTGACCGGCCCTCGAAGAAGAGAGGCACATCAGGGCATCCAGCCCGCCGTTCGAAGGCGAACTGGATGCCCTGCGTCGATGAGGCGGAACGATCAGCTGGCCAGCACGACGCGGCCCAGCTCCGCCGGGCTCGCCAGCAGGCCGTGCCGCGGCAGCACGCGGACGGTGTAGCCGAGCGCACCGGCGTGCGGCAGCGGCACCTCGACCTCGTAGTTGCCGTTGCCCGCGTAGTTCATCGGCGCGGTGACGACGTCCTTGAGCTCGTCGGAGTCGTGGGTGACCTTGCCGAGCACGACCTGGACGTCCACTTCGGACGGTTCCAGCCCGGCCAGCTCGACGCGGGCCCGCACCACGACCGGCGACCCCAGCACCGGCACCGACGACCCGGCGAGCACCAAGTCGCTGTCCAGCACCCGGACGCGCGTCCACGAGGCGCGCAGCCGGTGCCGGTACGCCGAGAGCTCCTTCGCGCCCCGGTAGCCCTCACCGACGACGTTCTGGGCGGACGCGGCGGCCGGCGCGTAGTACGTCTCCACGTACTCGCGGACCATGCGCGAGGCCTGCACGACCGGGCCGAGCGAGGCCAGCGTGTGCCGGACCATCGACATCCAGCGCAGCGGCACGCCCTCGTCGTTGCGGTCGTAGAACAGCGGCGCGACCTGGGAGCCGAGCAGCTCGTACAGGGCGTTGGCCTCCAGGTCGTCGCGCCGGATCGGGTCGTTGACTCCGTCGGCGGTCGGGATGGCCCAGCCGTTGGAGCCGTCGTAGAGCTCGTCCCACCAGCCGTCGCGGATGGACAGGTTGAGCCCGCCGTTGAGCGCCGCCTTCATGCCGGACGTGCCGCACGCCTCCAGCGGGCGCATCGGGTTGTTCAGCCACACGTCGCAGCCCCAGTAGAGGTAGCGGGCCATCGACATGTCGTAGTCGGGCAGGAACACGATCCGGTGCCGCACGCCCGCGTCGTCGGCGTAGCGCACGATCTGCTGGATGAGCGCCTTGCCGCCGTCGTCGGCCGGGTGCGACTTGCCGGCGACCACCAGCTGCACGGGCCGTTCGGGGTGCAGCAGCAGCGACCGCAGCCGCTCCGGGTCGCGCAGCATCAGCGTGAGGCGCTTGTAGGTCGGCACGCGGCGGGCGAACCCGACGGTGAGCACGTCCGGGTCGAACACCGAGTCGGTCCAGCCCAGCTCCAGCGCCGACGCACCGCGCTGCAGCCACGACTCGCGCAGGCGCCTGCGCACCTCGGTGACCAGGCGCGAGCGCAGCGTGGACCGCAGCTCCCACAGCCCGGCGTCGGTGACCGGCTCGAACGCGCCGATGCCCAGCCCGCTGGTCTGCGTGTCGGCCTCCGACGCGCCGAGCAGCTTGCTCATCTCGGCCGCGGCCCAGGTCGGGCCGTGCACGCCGTTGGTGACCGAACCGATCGGCACCTCGGTGGCGTCGAAGCTCGGCCAGAGACCGCGGAACATGTCCCTGCTGACCTCACCGTGCAGTTTGGACACACCGTTGGCGCGCTGGGCCAGCCGCAGGCCCATGTGGGCCATGTTGAACATGCCGGGGTTGTCCTCGGCGCCGAGCGCGAGGATCCGCTGGGTGTTCACGCCGGGCACCAGGTTCTCGGCACCGAAGTAGTGCTGGACCAGGTCGACCGGGAAGCGGTCGATGCCGGCGGGCACCGGGGTGTGCGTGGTGAACACGGCACCGGCGCGGGCCGCGGTGAGCGCCTGGTCGAAGTCGAGGCCGTCGTTGGTGATGTACTCGCGGATCCGTTCGAGACCGAGGAACCCCGCGTGGCCCTCGTTGGTGTGGAACACCTCCGGCTGCGCGTGCCCGGTCAGCTCGCAGAACGTGCGCACCGCGCGGACACCGCCGATGCCGGCGAGGATCTCCTGGCGGATGCGGTGGTTCTGGTCGCCGCCGTAGAGCCGGTCGGTGACGCCGCGCAGGTCCTCGTCGTTCTGCTCCACGTCGGAGTCGAGCAGCAGCAGCGGCACCCTGCCGACCTGCGCCTTCCAGATCTTCGCGCGCAGCATCCGGTCGCCGGGCATGGCGACGTGCACGAGCAGCGGGAGCCCGGACGGCTCGGTCAGCAGCTCGAGCGGCAGCCCGCGCGGGTCGAGCGACGGGTAGTGCTCCTGCTGCCAGCCGTCGAGCGACAGCGACTGCCGGAAGTAGCCCGAGCGGTACAGCAGGCCGACCGCGATCAGCGGGACGCCCAGGTCGGAGGCCGCCTTGAGGTGGTCGCCGGCGAGGATGCCCAGACCGCCCGAGTAGTTCGGCAGCGCCTCGTGCACGCCGAACTCCATCGAGAAGTACGCGACGGAGGTGGGCAACGGGGTGTCGGTGCCACCGTGCTCGCGGCGCCCGGCGATCTCGTCCTGGCGGCGCTGGTACCAGCGCGGACCGTTGACGTACCGGTCCAGGTCGGACGCGAGCGCGTGCACCTTCAGGAGGAACTGCTCATCTCTGGCCAGTGTCTCCAGCCGACCGGCGTCGGCGGCGCCGATGGCGGAGAGCAGGCGCAACGGGTCGCCACCGACCTCGGACCAGACCCGGGGGTCGATCGAGGAGAAGAGCTCCTGCGTCGGCGGATGCCAGGTCCAGCGCAGGTTGGTGGCGAGCGTGCTCAGCGCGGACAGGGGCTCCGGCAGGCTGGCGCGGACGGTGAACCGGCGAAGTGCTCGCATGACGAGGCAACTTACCCGGCACCCCCGCGCCGCTGACAACGTTCCCGGTCACGGGTGTCCGGAACGCCCGGTTGGCGGAGATTGACCACCTCTGCGGCGATCAGGGGTGGTCGCGGCTCGCGATCAACAGCTTCTCGCCCTTGCCGACGATGTCGAGCTGCGTCTCCTCGGTGGTGACCTTGTTCGTCTCCGCCTCGGTGAGCTCGATCGCGACCGTCACGGTGAAGTCGCCGTCGTCGCCGGCCGCGACGATGGCCTGCTTGAGCGCGACCTTCGTGAAGCCCTTCCAGTAGTCCTTGTAGTCCGCTGCCTTGGGTGCGCTGTCGGGGGCGAAGTCCTTGATCGCGGCGTCCGGGTTGGCGGGCAGCTTGCCGTAGTGCTGCTGCACGAACTGCCTGACCTGCGCCTGGGTGAACTTGCCGCCGGCCGGCTTGGACGAGGTCGTGGTCTGGCTCGGGTAGGTCTGCGTCGGCGGCTTCTGGGTCGGCGGGTTCGTCGTCGTGGTCGGCTTCTCACCGGCCGTCGGCTGGGTCAGCGTCGGCACGTCCGAGGTCGACGGGCCGGGATCGGCCGTCTGGTCGTCCTTCTGGCCGTTCACGATCGCGTAGGCGATGCCGGCGATGAGCAGGACGCCCAGCACGGCGGCGGCGACCGCCAGGCCGCGGTTGCGCTTCGGCTCGGGTTCCGGCTCCAGCTCACGCGGCGGCCGGGTCGGCGGCCGGCGGCGGTCCGGCGGCACGGCTGGCGTGCCGGCGGCGCGAGGCGGCCGTAGGCGCCGGTGGGAGGGCCTGGCGGGCGGCATGGACGGCGGCCGGACTGCGCAGGGTGCCGCCGGGAGGCGTGCCGGGGGCAGGACGCGGTGCCGCCCAGAGGAGTGCCGCCCAGAGGAGTGCCGCCCGGAGGAGTGCCCAGCGGAGTGCCCGGCGGGATGATCGTCGTGGCCGGCACCTGCTGACCGGCGGCGACGGCCTTCAGCGCCTCCGCGGCCTGCGCGGCGGTCGGGCGCTGGTGCGGCTCGTTGGACAGCAGCCTGGTCAGCAGCGGGGTGAGCGGGCCGGAGCGCATCGGCGGGCGGGTCTCACCGCGGGCGACCTTGTAGAGCAGGCCGAGGTCGTTCGTGCTCTTGCCGAACGGCGGCTCGCCCTCGGTCATGGCGTAGATCGTCGCGCCGAGCGAGAACACGTCCGACGGCGGCGCGGGCTCGGACCCGCGGGCGAGCTCCGGCGCGAGGTAGGCGGGCGTGCCGGCCAGCATCCCGGTCTTGGTCACGGCCACGTCGCCGAGCGCGCGGGAGATGCCGAAGTCGGTGATCTTGACGTTGCCGTCGCGTCCAATGAGGACGTTGCCGGGCTTGATGTCGCGGTGCACGATGCCGGCCTCGTGGGCGGCGGCCAGCGCCGAGGCGGCCAGCGCCCCGATCCTGGCGGCCTCCTGGACGGGCAGGGTGCCGCGGTCGCCCAGGACCGACGACAGGTTGCGCGACGGCAGGTACTCCATGACCAGGCACGGCTTGCCGTCCTCGACCACGACGTCGTAGACGGCGATCGCGTTCGGGTGCTGCAGGCGCGCGGCGATGCGGCCCTCGCGCATGGCCCGCTGGACGGCCTCGTTGAACTCGTTCGGCTGAACCTCGGTGAGGAGGAGCTGCTTGACCGCGACGTCGCGGTGCAGGAGCTCGTCGCGCGCACGCCACACAACGCCCATCGCACCCGCGCCGAGTTGGTCGAGGAGGACGTAACGGTCGCCAACCTTGTTCACGCGGGCACGGTACCCGTAGCGCGCTGTTAACCCAGTGGGTATCACGAGAACGGTCCACTGGAGATCACTGGAAGTGCCCTGGTCGTGGTCAAGAGACCCTGGACACACACGACGTCCGAGGTGTGCGATCGACGACAGCGGGGTACGGATCTACTTGGGGTAACCCGCTGTCGGACGACTTGATCGACCAAGGCAGGATTAAGGGCATCGCGGAGATCCACGGCGGAAGGGCGCTGCCGATGAGTGGACGGCTCGGTATCGACGACGTATCCCCGGTGGTGTCGGCTGGTAGGTATCCAGCCAAAGCCGTTGTGGGAGAACACATTCCGGTCCAGGCGACCGTCTGGCGCGAGGGGCACGACAAGCTCGCTGCCACAGTCACGTGGAGAGGACCGAACGACCGAGTCGCTCGTCAGACGCGCATGCACGAGGTCGGTGTCGGCCTCGACAGGTGGGGCGCGACCATCGTCCCGGACGCCGAGGGCGCCTGGACGTTCCGGATCGATGCGTGGAGTGACCCCTGGGGCACCTGGAACCACACCGTCCAGGTGAAGATCGCGGCCGGACAAGGCCCAGGCGACCTCGCGAACGACCTGGAAATCGGTGCGCTGCTGCTCGATCGGGTGGCACGGCGCCCCGATCGGAGGCAAGAGCGAGCACTCCTCATGAACGCGGCCGAGGCGTTGCGCGACGACGAACGGCCGCTGTCCGAGCGGGTCGCCCCGGCGCTGGCCGGCGACGTGCAGAAGGTGATGTTCGAGCACCCGGTGCGCGAGCTGGTCACCAAGGGCAAGGTGCACAAGATCTGGTGCGACCGCAAGAAGGCGGCGTACAGCTCCTGGTACGAGTTCTTCCCGCGCAGCACCGGCGGGGTCGACGAGACCGGCCAGGCGGTGCACGGCACGTTCGCCACGGCGACCAAGGAGCTCGACCGGGTCGCGGCGATGGGCTTCGACGTCGTCTACTTCCCGCCGATCCACCCGATCGGCCGGGTGAACCGCAAGGGCCCGAACAACACGCTCGTCGCGGGCCCGGAGGACACCGGGTCGCCGTGGGCGATCGGTGCCGACGAGGGCGGCCACGACGCGATCCACCCGCAGCTGGGCACGATCGAGGACTTCGACGCGCTGGTCGCCCGCGCCCACGAGCTCGGGCTCGAGGTGGCGCTGGACTTCGCGCTGCAGTGCGCGCCGGACCACCCGTGGGTGCTCAAGCACCCGGAGTGGTTCACGACCAGGCCCGACGGCACGATCGCGTACGCGGAGAACCCGCCGAAGAAGTACCAGGACATCTACCCGATCAACTTCGACCTCGACCCGCAGGGCCTCTACCACGAGGTGCTGCGCGTGGTCCTGTACTGGGCCGAGCACGGGGTCCGGATCTTCCGGGTCGACAACCCGCACACCAAGCCGCCGGACTTCTGGCAGTGGCTGATCTGGAAGGTCAAGGAGGTCTACCCGGACACGCTGTTCCTGTCCGAGGCCTTCACCAGGCCCGCCCGCCTCTACGGGCTGGCCAAGCTGGGCTTCACCCAGTCCTACACGTACTTCACGTGGCGGACGAGCAAGCAGGAGCTGGTCGAGTTCGGCGAGGACCTGCGCGACCACTGGGACGAGGCGCGGCCGAACCTCTTCGTGAACACTCCGGACATCCTGCACGAGTCGCTGCAGCACGGCGGCCCCGCGATGTTCGGGCTGCGGGCGGCGCTGGCGGCGACGCTCGCCCCCACGTGGGGCGTGTACAGCGGTTACGAGCTGTTCGAGCACGAGGCCGTCAAGCCGGGCAGCGAGGAGTACCTCAACTCCGAGAAGTACCAGCTGCGGCCGCGCGACTACGCCCGTGCACTGGCGGACGGGCGTTCGCTCGAGCCGTGGCTGCGCAAGCTGAACCACATCCGCAAGGCACACCCCGCACTCCAGCAGATGCGGACGCTGCAGTTCCAGCACATCGACAACGACGCGCTGGTCGCCTACTCCAAACGCGACCCCGAGACCGGTGACACGGTCGTGGTGGTCGTGAGCCTCGACCCGAACAACGCCCAGGACGGGACGCTCTACCTCGACCTGCCGGCACTCGGGTTCGACTGGCACGAGCGGGTGATCGCACACGACGAGGTCACCGGCGAGACCTGGGACTGGGGACAGGCGAACTACATCCGGCTCGAGCCGTGGCGTGCCACCGCGCACGTCGTGAGCCTGCAGCGCCGCTTCAGCTGATCACCCGCACAACCCCCGACGAGGTGGGCATCATGGTCGACGACCCGCGTCCCGACGCTGCGCTCGGGCTGGAAGGAACACCGCACACCGGCGAAGCCATCGACGACGACGGTTTCCTGGTCGAGCCGCAGGCCGAGGACTTCAAGTCCGCCCGGCAGGCGAAGCCGAACCCGGACTGGTACAAGGGCGCCGTCTTCTACGAGGTCCTGGTCCGGGCGTTCAGCGACTCCAACGGTGACGGGACCGGTGACCTCAGAGGGCTCGCGTCCCGGCTGGACTACCTGGAGTGGCTCGGGGTCGACTGCCTGTGGCTGCCTCCGTTCTACGCCTCGCCGTTGCGCGACGGCGGGTACGACATCAGCGACTTCCGGGCGGTGCTGCCGGAGTTCGGGACGGTCGAGGACTTCGTCTACCTGCTGGAGGAGGCGCACCGGCGGGGTATCCGGGTGATCACCGACCTGGTGCTCAACCACACCTCGGACGCCCACCCGTGGTTCCAGGAGTCGAGGCAGAACCCGGACGGCCCGTACGGCGACTACTACGTGTGGAGCGACGACGACTCGCGCTACTCCGACGCGCGGATCATCTTCGTGGACACGGAGTCGTCGAACTGGACGTACGACCCGGTGCGCGGGCAGTTCTTCTGGCACCGCTTCTTCAGCCACCAGCCGGACCTCAACTACGAGAACCCGGAAGTGCAGGAGGCGATGCTCGACATCCTGCGGTTCTGGCTCGACCTCGGCATCGACGGCTTCCGCCTCGACGCCGTGCCCTACCTCTTCGAGGAGGAGGGCACGATCTGCGAGAACCTGCCGCGCACGCACGAGTTCCTGAAGAAGTGCCGCAAGGTCGTCGACGACGAGTTCCCCGGCCGGGTGCTGCTGGCGGAGGCGAACCAGTGGCCGTCGGACGTGGTCGAGTACTTCGGCGACCCCGCGGTGGGCGGCGACGAGTGCCACATGGCGTTCCACTTCCCGCTGATGCCGCGGATCTTCATGGCGGTGCGGCGCGAGTCGCGGTTCCCGATCTCGGAGATCCTGGCGCAGACGCCGGCGATCCCGGAGAACTCCCAGTGGGGCATCTTCCTGCGCAACCACGACGAGCTGACGCTCGAGATGGTGACGGACGAAGAGCGCGACTACATGTACTCGGAGTACGCCAAGGACCCGCGGATGAAGGCGAACATCGGCATCCGCCGCCGCCTGGCCCCGTTGCTGGAGAACGACCGCAACCAGCACGAGCTGTTCACCGCCATGCTGCTGTCACTACCGGGCTCGCCCGTTCTCTACTACGGCGACGAGATCGGCATGGGCGACAACATCTGGCTCGCCGACCGCGACGCCGTGCGCACGCCGATGCAGTGGACCCCGGACCGCAACGCGGGCTTCTCGTCATGTGACCCCGGCCGGATCTACCTGCCGGTGATCATGGACCCGGTCTACGGCTACCAGGGCCTCAACGTCGAGGCGCAGCTGAACAACTCGTCGTCGCTGCTGAACTGGACGCGGCACATGATCGAGGTGCGCAAGCAGCACCACGCGTTCGCCGAGGGCGACTTCACCGAGCTGGGTGGCTCGAACCCGAGCGTGCTCGCCTTCAAGCGGCAGTGGAAGCGCCCCGACGGGCGTGAGGACATCGTCCTGTGCGTGAACAACCTCTCCCGCTTCCCCCAACCGGTCGAGCTGGACCTCTCCGAGCACCGCGACTACACGCCGGTGGAGCTGACCGGAGGTGTCAAATTCCCCTCGATCGGGGAACTCCCGTACCTGTTGACCCTTCCCGGTCACGGTTTCTACTGGTTCCAGCTGGTAGAGGCGGGCGACGACAGCGAGATGAGGTGACGCGCGCATGATCGACCCCGACGAGCTCGCCGACAAGCTGGTCACCACCCTGCCCGATGTCCTGCCCACGTTGCGCTGGTTCGGCGGCAAGGACCGCGCGATCAACTCGGTCCGTCCACTGCGGACGACACCGCTGGCCGACGACCTGGTGCACGTCGTCGTCGAGGTGGAGCAGCCAGGGCGGGTGGAGCACTACCAGCTCGTCATCAGCGAGCACTCGGAAGGCTTCGACGCGACCGCGGACCCCGAGCGCAACGGCCTGCTGCTGGAGAAGATCGCCGCCGGCGAGCGGGTCAACGGCATCGAGTTCGCGCACGAGCCCGGTGTGGAGCTGCGCACGGCGTTGCGCGGCAGGCCGATCGGCGTCGAGCAGTCCAACACCTCGCTGATCTACGGCCAGCAGTACATCCTGAAGATCTTCCGCAAGCTCGCCCGCGGCGAGAACCGCGACCTGGTGATGCACCGGGCGCTGCGGTCCGTCGGCTGCGAGCACATCGCCCGCCCGCTCGGGTCGATCTCGACCGAGCTCGACGGCGAACCGGTCACGCTCGCGATGCTGCAGGAGTTCCTGCCGGACGCGGTCGAGGGCTGGGACATGGCCAAGACCTCGGTGCGCGACCTGATGGCCGAGGCCGACCTGCACGCGTCCGAGGTGGGCGGCGACTTCGCGGGTGAGGCGCAGCGGCTCGGGCACGCGGTGGCGAAGGTGCACGCGGACCTCGCCGAGGCGCTCGGGTCGCGGATCGCCGACGACGACGCGATCACGCACGCCATCGCGGGCATGCAGCGGCGCCTGGACACCGTGCTGGAGGCGGTGCCGGAGCTGGGCCGCTACGAGAGCGCGCTGCGGGCGTCGTTCGACGAGGCCCGCCGGCACATCGGGGCCATCCCGATCCAGCACGTCCACGGCGACCTGCACCTGGGCCAGGTGCTGCGGACCGTGCACGGCTGGCTGCTGATCGACTTCGAGGGCGAGCCCGCCGCCGGTGTCGAGGAGCGCAACGCGCTGCGGTCGCCGTTGCGCGACGTTGCCGGGATGCTGAGGTCGTTCGACTACGCGGCCCGGCAGCTGCTCGTCGGCCAGCCCGACGACGACCAGCTCGCCTACCGCGCGATGGAGTGGACGAAGCGGAACCGGGCGGCGTTCTGCGACGGCTACGCCGAGGTGGCGGCCGACCCGCGGGACAACGCGCACCTGCTGCGCGCGTTCGAGCTGGACAAGGCGGTCTACGAGGTCGCCTACGAGCACGCCAACAGGCCGGAGTGGTTGACGGTTCCGCTGTCGTCGATCGCCCGGATGACCAGCGGAGGAGAGTAAGCCGTGAAGGCCGACCTTGACCGGCTCCTGTCCGGTGCGCACCACGACCCGCACTCGGTGCTGGGTGTGCACACCGTCGGCGACCAGGTGGTCGCGCGGGCCCTGCGGCCCGGCGCGACATCGGTCGCGGTGGCGTGGGGCGACAAGCAGGTCGAGCTGCCACGCATCGCCGACGGGCTGTTCGAGGGCGAGCTGCCGGAGGTGCCCGGCGACTACCGGCTGCTCGTGTCCTACGGCGACCACACGGTCGAGGTCGACGACCCGTACCGGTGGCTGCCCACGGTCGGTGAGCTCGACCTGCACCTGATCGGTGAGGGCCGCCACGAGCGGCTGTGGGACGTGCTCGGCGCGCACGTCCGTTGCTACGAAACGGTGAACGGTGACGTCACCGGCGTCTCGTTCGCGGTCTGGGCGCCGAACGCGCGCGGTGTGCGCGTGACGGGTGACTTCGACGGCTGGGACGGGCGCGCGAACCCGTTGCGGTCCATGGGTTCCTCCGGTGTGTGGGAGGTGTTCCTCCCGAACGTGCCGGTGGGCTCGCGGTACAAGTTCCGGATCCTCGGCGCGGACGGCGTGTGGCACGAGAAGGCCGACCCGATGGCGTTCGCGACGGAGGTCCCGCCGCAGACCGCCTCGGTGGTCACGCGGACCGAGTACGAGTGGCAGGACGCGGAGTGGACGGCCCGGCGCGCGGCGACCCAGTGGGCGAACGCGCCGATGTCGATCTACGAGGTGCACCTCGGGTCGTGGAAGCCGGGGCTGAGCTACCGCGAGCTCGCCCACGAGCTGGCCGACTACTGCGAGGACATGGGGTTCACGCACCTGGAGCTGCTGCCCGTCGCCGAGCACCCGTTCGGCGGTTCGTGGGGCTACCAGGTCACCTCGTACTACGCGCCGACCTCGCGGTTCGGCACGCCGGACGACTTCCGGTTCTTCGTCGACACGCTGCACCAGCGCGGCATCGGCGTGCTCGTCGACTGGGTGCCCGCGCACTTCCCCAAGGACGCCTGGGCGCTGGCGAAGTTCGACGGCACGCCGCTGTACGAGCACGCCGACCCGCGGCGCGGCGAGCAGCTCGACTGGGGCACGTACGTCTTCGACTTCGGGCGCAACGAGGTCCGCAACTTCCTGGTCGCCAACGCGCTGTTCTGGATCGAGGAGTTCCACCTCGACGGGCTGCGCGTGGACGCCGTCGCGTCGATGCTCTACCTCGACTACTCGCGGCCGGCGGACCAGTGGCTGCCGAACGAGTTCGGTGGCAGGGAGAACCTCGAAGCGGTGCGGTTCCTGCAGGAGCTCAACGCGACCGTGTACAAGCGGCACCCCGGCATCGTGATGATCGCCGAGGAGTCGACGGCGTGGCCGGGGGTCACGCGGCCGACGCACCTGGGCGGGCTCGGGTTCGGCTTCAAGTGGAACATGGGCTGGATGCACGACACGCTGCACTACCTGTCGCGTGAGCCGGTCCACCGGTCGTTCCACCACAACGAGATGACGTTCTCACTGGTGTACGCGTGGAGCGAGAACTTCGTGCTGCCGCTGTCGCACGACGAGGTGGTGCACGGCAAGGGCTCGCTGTGGACCCGGATGCCCGGTGACGACTGGAACAAGGCCGCGGGCGTGCGGTCGCTGCTCGCGTTCATGTGGGCACATCCAGGCAAGCAGCTGCTGTTCATGGGTGGTGAGTTCGGGCAGCGGCAGGAGTGGTCGGAGTCGCGGTCGCTCGACTGGCACCTGGTCGAGCAGGAGCCGCTGCACCAGGGCATCCAGTCGCTGCTGAGGGACCTGAACTCGGTCTACAAGGGCGCGGCGGCGTTGTTCTCGCACGACGTGACGCCCGAGGGCTTCCAGTGGATCGACGCGAACGACTCCGGCGGCAACGTGCTGTCGTTCCTGCGGATCGGTGAGGACGGCTCGCACCTGGTGTGCGTGGCGAACTTCGCCGGGATGCCGCACCACGACTACCGGGTCGGCCTGCCGTCGACCGGGCGGTGGAAGGAGCTCGTGAACACCGACGCGGCGCACTACGGCGGGTCCGGTGTGGGCAACATGGGCGGTGTCGTCGCCGAGGCCAGGCCGTGGCACGGGCGCCCGGCGTCAGCGGTCCTGCAGCTGCCGCCCTCCGGGGTGCTGTGGCTGGTGCCGGATCCCGCCGAGGACGAGTGAGGTGACCGCGCCGACCGGTCAGGCAGCGCTCCGCGGAACCGGAGCAGTGGTCGAGCCGGGTGAACCTGATCGCGTCGGCGCACGTTGCCCTTCACATGCGCCTGAGTTCGCCGAGTAGGACCTCTGCCGAGCCGAGCGGCAGGCACAATGGTGTTATGCGGCACTGGAGCATCGCGCTGATGGTCGTCACCGCCCTGGTCGCCACGGGGTGCACGGCCGAGATACCCGGCCGCCCCCGTGCCGCCAAGGTGGTCAAGCAGCAGACCCCGAACCCGACGATCCAGGTCAGGGGCAGCGACGACGGCCCGATCGACAAGCTCGCCGCGACGGCGCTCACGGACATCGAGGTGTTCTGGACCGAGCAGTTCCAGGACACCTTCGGCAAGCCGTGGAAGAAGCTGAGCGGCGGCTACTACTCCGTCGACACCTCGGACGCCACCGCCAAGCCGCCGCCGTGCACGCAGAAGGCCTCCGACGTGGAGGGCAACGCCTTCTACTGCCCTGCCGCCGACGCCATCGCCTGGGACCGCTCCTCGCTGCTGCCCGTGCTGCAGGACCGCTTCGGCGAGGCCGCCGTGGTCGTCGTGCTGGCCCACGAGGTCGGTCACGCCGTGCAGAACCGGATGGGCATCACGCCGGAGGCCGAGCGCCGCGAGCCGGACAAGTACCCGACGATCCTCACCGAGGCCCAGGCCGACTGCTTCGCGGGCTCGTTCGTGCGGCACGTGACCGACGGTGACTCCGAGTACCTCGACATCGGCACCGACGCGCTGGACAAGGCGCTGGGCGCGCTGATCACGTTCCGCGACCCGGTCGGCACCTCGCCGGAGGACGAGCAGGCGCACGGCAGCGCGTTCGACCGCGTGGCCGCCTTCCAGGACGGCTACGAGCAAGGCACGAAGTTCTGCGCGGCCATGTCCGTGCAGAACCGCACCTTCACCCAGCGCGCGTTCACCAGCACCACCGACCGCGCGAACGGCGGCAACCTGCCGTTCGACCAGATGCTGGAGTCGGTGACCCCGGACCTCGACAAGTACTTCAAAACGCTGGCCTCGACCCAGAGCAAGACCTGGCCGACGGTGCGCGCCGAGGCGGCCACGACGGAGCCGGACTGCTCCGGTGACCAGGGCCCGGTCGCCTACTGCCCGTCGGACAAGTCCATCAAGATCGACACGAAGGAAGAGCTGCCCGCGCTGCACAAGGAGCTCGGCGACTACGCGACCGGCACGTTGATCGCGACCAGGTACGCGCTGGCCGAGCTCGCCGTGCTGGGCAAGCCGACCGAGGGCGAGGAGGCGTCGAAGGCGGCGCTGTGCCTGGCCGGCGCGTACACGGGCGCGGTGTTCCAGCGGCAGGACGGCTTCGGGCTCTCGCCGGGTGACTTCGACGAGGCCGTGACCGTGCTGCTGCAGTTCGACTACGCGGCCCGTGACGCGACCGGCGGTGACGCGGTGGACCCCGGTTTCGAGCGGGTGGCCCGGTTCCGCGAAGGGGTGTTCGAGGGCCCGAAGAAGTGCGGGCTGAACTGAGGGACTAGGCCGTCTGCAGCGAGACCTGGGCGCCCGGGATCTTCAGGGTGCCGCCGACCAGGTCCGCGTTGCGCACCGTGACCTCGGTGAACGACGCGATCGGCACGTTCAGCGGTGGCGGGTGGGCCGCGGTGTAGTCGACCGGGATCTTGATGCCGAGGATGTCGAGGTTCCCCTTCAGCTGCACCGTGAACAGCTCGATCCGGTTCGGGGAGCCGGACGGGACCGACACCGTGGAGGTGCTGCCGGGTGCGGCCCTCGTCACGAGCTTGACGCCCGGTGACACCTCGCCGGTCTGCACCAGGTCCCTGATCTTCATGTCGGAGGTCGTGAACTTCAGGACCTTGACGATCTCGCCGTTCAGCACCGAGTCGACGACGCCGGCGAAGTTGAGGCCGCCGAGGTCGAGGCGGCTGGCGGTCAGGGTCCACGCCCGCCCTCCCGCCACCGGGGCAGGGACCGGTGGCGGGGTGGCCGACGGCGGCGCCGTGCTGCTGGGTGGGACCGTCGGCGCGGAGGACGACGTCGGCGGCCCGGTGGTCGGGCCAGTGGTCGGCCCAGGAGTCGGAGCAGGAGTCGGCGCGGTGGTCGTGGCCGGCGGGGTGCTGCTGGTGGGCGGCACGACCGAGCTGCTCGTGGGGGCCGGGGTGCTGGTGGGCGGTTCGGAGGGGTCCGACGACGGTGGCTGGACCGCGAGCAACGCGATCAGCGCCACCGCGGCCACCGGTGGGGCCGGGTTCTCCATGCTCAGCTCCGAGCGCCCCTTCCCGCGCTTGCGCCTCGGCTCCTTGGGGCTGTCCGTCCACGCCACGGCGAGCGCGCCGCCGAGCAGGCTGAGGACGGTGCCGACCAGGAAGCCGCCGAGGTTGGTCGTCACCAGCGCCACCATCGCGAGCAGCACGGTGACGATGCCGGAGGCGAGCCGGAACTTGGGCGCCACCCACAGCGAGAGCCCGCAGATGATCAGCAACGTGCCGACCAGCAACGCCGAGACGCCGCCGATCGTCTTGATCGAGATGATCATGTCGCCGAGCTTCACGCCGACGAACGGCGGGAACAGGATGACGATCGCACCGGCGATGACGAACAGGCCGGCCCAGAAGGGCCGGCCACGCCGCCACGCGGTGAAGCTGCGCCAGAACCTCAGAAGCACTCGTTCTTCCCCTGCCGCAAGTTCAGGGTCATGCCCTTGAACTTGATGGACTGGGCCGTGGTGCTCCACGCGACCTGCCGCAACGACGCGATGGTGACGGTGTCGGCCTGCAGACCGAACGAGCCGGGCAGACCCTTCAGGCCCTCGGGGCCCTTGGTGAGCGTGCCGGCGTCGATGCCGATCTGCGGGTTGCCCAGGGTGAGGTCACCGCTGATGTCGGTGAGCCCGACGACCATGTTGGTCGCCTCCATGCCGCCCCTGCCGTTGGCCTCGATCCGCATCGTGAGGTCACCGACGACCGGCATGCCCGGCACGAACACCGACTGGCAGAACTTGTCGAGCGAGGCGGACCGGAAGCCGTTCACGGCCACCGCGTGCACCTGCCCCGACCCGGCGTCCACGCCGCCGAACTGGACGTACCCCTGGCCCGTCAAGCCGTCAGCGGACACCTTGAAACTGCTGCCGGACACCGCGAACGAGGCGGCCAGCGCTCCTTGGGACATGCCGAAGAGGAGCACACCGGCGCTCACCGCGCCGATGCCGAGCACCCCGACGAACCGTGCCCAGCGCGTTCTTCCCATAACCGCCAAACTCCTTCCACGCCGAAGGCTTGCGTGGGAGGAACTGTGGGCTCCGGAACATCGGCGGGACAAGGAAACGAGTCCGTGCAGTCTTGAAATCACCCCCAGGGGTGAGGAGGTTTCACGTTTGGCCGCTGGTGGTTCCCGCAACAGGGCGACGACCCACTCAGTAGCCTCTGACCATGGGGATCGGACGCATGGCCGCTGCGCTCACCACCGTCGTCGTGCTGGCGGGATGCTCGTCGGTGGTCGAGGGGGCACCGAAGGGCGAGCGCCCCGACCCCACGAAGGTCGCGGGCCTGGAGATCACCAACGGCCCGTCCGGCGCCAAGCCCGGCGTGCCGAACGCCGACCTGTCCGTCGAGAACGGCGACGGCGGCGAGATGGACCAGCTCGCGATCAACACGCTCGCCGACGTCCAGGCGTTCTGGGCCGAGGAGATGCCGCGCTCGTTCGCCGGCAAGAACTTCGAGCCGGTCAAGCGCTTCATCTCCTACGACTCGAACGGCAAGGGCGTCGAGGTCTGCCGGCTCAACACCACCGGCATCGCCAACGCGTTCTACTGCGCGATCGACGACAGCATCACCTGGGACCGCGGCGAGCTGCTGCCGATGCTCAAGGACTCGTTCGGCCCGATGGCCGTGGTCACCGTGCTGGCCCACGAGATGGGCCACGCCGTGCAGTACAAGCTCGGCGCCGCCTCGAACATCGGCCCGAACACCCAGTCGATCGTCAAGGAGCAGCAGGCCGACTGCTACACCGGCGTGTTCATGCGCTGGATCGCCGAGAACAAGTCGAAGCACTTCGAGCTCTCCACCGGCGAGGGCCTGAACCAGGTGCTGCAGACGATGTTCTTCATCCGCGACTCGGCAGGCACGTCGTTCGAGAAGCAGGGCGCGCACGGCAGCGCGTTCGACCGCGTGTCCGCCTTCCAGTTCGGCTTCGTCCGCGGCGCCGCCCGGTGCGCCGAGATCAACGAGGCCGAGATCGACAAGCGCATCACCGAGCGCCCGTTCTCGCTGCAGGACACCGACCAGGGCCAGGGCCGCGGCAACGTGCGCATCGACCAGGACAAGTACCTGAAGGCCCTGGAGGAGTCGTTGCGCGACGCCTACAAGTCGAGCGGCGCCGCCTTCCCCGCCGTCGACAGGGCCGGCATCAAGTCCTGCGCCGACGCCCAGACCACCTCACCGGCCACCTACTGCCCGGCCACCAACCAGATCCAGCTCGACCTGCCGTCCCTGGTCAAGATCGGCACCCCGCCCAAGCGCGGCCAGAAGGGCGGCATCGGCGACTTCGCCGCGTTCGCCGTCATCGCCTCCCGCTTCTCGCTCTCCATCCAGAGCGCCACGGGCTTCGACCTCGACGACGACGCGGCGGGCCAGCGCACCGCCTGCCTCACCGGCGCCTGGGCGGGCCTCACCAACCGCCCCGACGCCGCGGCGGGCCTGCGCCTGTCCCCCGGCGACCTCGACGAGGCCGTGGCCGAGCTGCTGGCCGACGACAGCCTCATCGCCGCCGACGTGAACGGCAAGGCGGTCCCCTCCGGGTTCGCCCGCGTGGAGGCCTTCGCCGACGGCTTCTTCCGCGGCTCCTCGCTGTGCGTGAAGAAGTACTCGGTTTGACCCTTTGATCGATGCCGGTCGATACTCGACCGGTGCTGACCGATGAAGCCACCACGTACGCCTCGTGGTTCGCGAGCCTGTCCGACCCCACCCGCGTGCGCCTGCTCCACCAGGTCGCCTCGGCCCCCGGCGAGGTCACGGTGGGCGAGCTGACGACCTCGCTCGGCATCAGCCAGTCCACCTGCTCGCACCACGTCCGCAAGCTCGCCGAGGTCGGCTTCCTCCGCGTCCGCCGCGAGGGCACGGCCACGATGGTGTCCGTCAACCCCTCGTGCTGCACCGGCCTGCCCCACGCGGCCGACGCGGTGATGGGCGCCCTGTCCACCGGCTCCGTCCGCCCCGTCTCCGGCGTCGCGGTGCGCGCGATGACGGCCTCCGACTGGACGGACGTCCGCCGCATCTACGGCGAGGGCATCGCCTCGGGCAACGCCACCTTCGAGCTCGACGTCCCCTCGCGCCGCACCCTGGAGTCGAAGTGGCTCCCCGACCACCGCTGGATCGCCGTGGTGGACGGGGCCGTGGCGGGCTGGGCCGCCGCGGCCCCGGTCTCACCGCGCGAGTGCTACTCGGGCGTGGCCGAGACCTCGATCTACGTGGGCGCGGCGTTCCAGGGCCGCGGTGTCGGCAAAACCCTGCTGCACCACCAGGTCTCGGCCGCCGACGCGGACGGCCTGTGGACGCTGCAGGCGGTGGTCTTCCCGGAGAACCGGGCCAGCATCGCGCTGCACCACCGAGCGGGGTTCCGCACGGTCGGCGTCCGCGAGCGCATCGCCCAGCACCACGGCGAATGGCGCGACACCGTACTCCTAGAACGCCGCCGCCCCCAGCTTTGAGGGCACGCGGGGCCCCCGCGTGCCCCAGAAGGGAACGTAGGGCCCCCGCGTGCCGGTCAGTAGAGGGCGCTCGCCAGGTTGCGGCGGGCGGCGGCGACGCGGGGGTCGTCCGCCGGGAACAGCTCGAACAGGCCGACCAGGTGCTGGCGCACGCGGTCGCGGTCGTCGCCGTATACCCGCCGCACGGTGTCGACCAGGCGCTTGAACGCCTCCTCGACCTGCTGCGAGGCCACCTGCGCGTCCGCGGCGGCGAGCTGGGCGTCGATGTCGTCCGGTGCGCCGTCGGCCTTGGCGATCACCGACGGGTCGGCGGCCTCCGCCCGTTCGGCGAACTTGGCCTGGGCCAAGCCCTCCTTGGCGAGCTCGTTCGCCGGCTCCGCGTCCAGGATCGCCTGGAACGCCGCCTGCGCCGCCACGTAGTCACCGCGCTCGAAGGCTTCCTCGGCCGCGACGAACCGCGGGTCCTCCGGCGGCTCTTCCTCCTCCAGCGGCGCCGACGCGTTCGCCTCACCCGCCCGGATGCCCGGCAGCCGGTCGCGCAGCGCGTCCAGCAACCGCTTGATCCACTGCTGCAGCTCGGCGTCCGCCAGAGGCCCGGCGAAGGCGTCGATCGGCTGGCCGCCCGCGACCGCCACGGTCGTCGGCACGGACTGCACGCCGAACGCCTGGCCGATGCGCGGGGCCTGCTCGAGGTCGACGCGCGCGAGGATCCAGGAGCCGCCCGACGGCTGGGCGAGGCGGGTCAGCGAGGCGGCGAGCTGCTGGGACTCCGGGCTGTAGGAAGCGCCCAGCAGGACCACGACGGGCACCTGCAGGGACTGCTCGACCACGGCCTGGAAGGAGGCCTCGGTGACGTCCACGATCCACGGCGCGGACCCGTTCGGGGCTCCGGCTGGACCTGCGGCGGGGGCGGGGGCCGCGGCGGACTGGCGGGCGGCGTCGGCGCGGGCCTTCAGGGCCCCCAGGTCGACGGCACCCGAGAGCGCGGCGGACAGTGCGGCGGTCTTGCGGGGGTCAGGCCTTGTCACGTGTTCCATCCTGGCACGGCTAGTTCCCGGACCGGGTCCAGGGCCATCGGGTTGACGCGCATCGCCTCGTTGCCCGAAGCGATGCGTAGTGCGAGCGGTGTCATCAGGTCGACGAACCGCGAAGTGCGTGCGGCGCCCAGCCCCTCCCACGGCGCGCGGGCGGCCTCGTCGGTCGCCCGTTCCACCGCGGCGAGGTCACCGGGCACGTCGGCTGCTTCCCATTCTTCCTCGCTCCACCCCCTCGCCGCCCTCATGTACGCCGGATCGAGGGAATGCTCACGCGCGTAGAGCGCAAGCGCTTGGCACGGTCCCACACCATGGGCCACCAGCGCAGCCACATGACCATCTCCGCGGGACTCGCGCAGAATCGTGCACGCGTGCCACAGCGCCAGGTGCGGTTCCTCCGGCCACGGCAGCGCGCGGTTCGCCGCGGCGAGCGGACGGCCGGCGATCGGGGCCGCCAGCGCGGCGTCCCGGGCCAGCGACGCCAGCTCGGCGATCTCCGGGGTGTCCACCTCGCCCAGCAACCGCCTCAGGGCACCGTCGACACCCCGCAGGCGCGCCTCCAGGAACGCGGCCGGTGTGGCCACCGCCCACGCGTCGGGCAGCGCGCGGGCGACCTTGCGCGGGGCGAAGTTGTAGAAGACGGCCGTCACCAGCTCCGGGGACGCGGCGCCCAGCGGTGCGGCGCGCATGCCGAAGTAGCCCATCCAGCCGCCCTGGCAGCCGAGCGCGTCGGTCGCCGCGCGGGATTCGGGCGTGAAGTAGGTGACGTCGTGGTAAGGCTCGAAGCGCAGCCACAGCTGTCTCACATCCACGCCCGACACGCTAACCCAGCGAGCGCCGCCGCACGGGTCCACTCACCGTTGCGGCGTAAAGCTCTCGGCCGTTCGTGAGAACCGTTGCTCCACGCGAATCAAGACCCGTCGGCGAGATGCTCCTCGATGCGTTCCACCTTGCTCGTCAGCTGACCGGTGTGGCCGGGCCGGATGTCGGCCTTGAGCACGAGCGAGACCCGCGGCGCCGCGGCCTGCACCGCTTCCGTCGCGCGCTTCACCACGTCCATCACCTCGTCCCACTCCCCCTCGACCAAGGTGAACATCGAGTTGGTCTCGTTCGGCAGTCCCGACTCCCGCACGATCCGCACGGCCTCGGCGACGGCCTTGGCCACGCTCCCCGACGAGTCCGATGCGGACGGAGCAACGCTGAACGCGACAAGCACACGTGCCTCCTGGTGATCCCTGCGTGTACTGACTGGTAGCTTCCGTGCACATGACACCGCTGCCGTTCGATCCGATCGCCCGCGCGGCCGAACTGTGGGACGAGCGCGTCGGTTCGGCGACCTCGATGGCCGCCGTCACGAGCGTCATGCGTGTCCAGCAAATCATCCAGTCCGCCGTGGACGCAGCCCTCAAGCCGCACGGGCTCACGTTCGCCCGCTACGAGGCGCTGGTGCTGCTCTACTTCTCGCGCAAGGGCGCGCTGCCGATGCGGGTGATGGGCGAGCGGCTGCAACTGCACCCGACGTCGGTGACGAACATCGTCGACCGGCTGGAGAGCGACGGCCTGGTCCGCCGCACGCCGCACCCGACGGACCGCCGCACGACGCTCGTGGAGATCACCGACGCGGGCCTGCAGCGGCGGGAGGCGGCGACCGAGGCGGTCGTGCGGGTCAACCTGGGGCTCAAGGGCCTGACCGACCGGCAGACCGAGCAGCTCACCGACCTGCTCGCGAAGGTGCGCAGGGCGAGCGGCGACTTCGAGGACTGAAAATCCTGCCGAGACAAATTCGGTTGAGCGCGCGGCGATGATGGTCGCGTGCCGCAACGGTCCTTCATCGCCCTGGTCAGCACCCCGAGCGGGTTCGCCGGCCGCACCGGCGTGATCGCCGTGCCGACGCTCGACTGGTACCACGTCGAGCCGGTCAACGCCGCGCTGCGGGAGCTGCTGGGCGTGGAGACGAGCGTGCTGCGGCTGGTGTCGGTCGAGGGCGGCGAGGTGCCGCGCGGTGGCACCGTGACCTACCACGTCGAGGCGCACGGCGAGCCGGACCGCTCGGTGCTGGCGCCGGCGGAGGAGCCGGAGCCCGACGCCGAGCACCGGTTGCCGTGGGCGCGCATCGGCGGACCGGCGGAGCTGGTCGCGTGGGCCGACACCGCGGTCACCCGCACCGGGCCGGCCGTGCAGGTGCGGACCTGGAACCTGTCCAGCGTGCACCGGCTGCCCACCGCGGGCGGGCCGGTGTGGCTCAAGGCCGTGCCGCCGTTCTTCGCCGACGAGGGCGCCGTCATCACCATGGTCGCCGCGCACGACCCGACGCTCGTGCCGGAGGTCATCGCCGCCGCGCCGGGCCGGGTGCTGCTCGGGCACGCGGAGGGGCACGACTGCTGGCACCTCACGCCGGAGGCGGTCGAGCGGGTCGTGCCGCGCTGGGTCGCCGTGCAGCACGCGCTGGCCGGGGAGCCGCGGCTGACGCCGTCCGCCGTGCCGATGCCGTCGTTCGGGCTGCCGGACACCTTGACGCACGGCGACTTCCACTCCGGCAACTGGCTCAGCAGCGGTGTGGTCATCGACTGGTCCGACGCGTGCTGGGGCCACCCGGCGCTGGACGCGTGCCGGCTGGCCGAGTTCAACCCCGGTCTGCGCGACGTGATCAGCCGGGTGTGGAGCGAGGCCTGGCTGGCCCTGCGTCCCGGCAGCGACCCGCTCGGCGCGCTCGAGGTCGCCCGCCGCGCCTCACTGCTGCACAGCGCGGTGAAGTACCAGGAGTTCCTGGACAACATCGAGCAGTCCGAGCGGATCTACCACGAGGACGACCCCGCGGGGCAGCTCAGAGCTGTTCGGGAGCTGCTCGCTCGGTGAGGCGGCCGGTCTTCGCGGCCCAGCGCTCGAAGATCACCGTGCCGAACGGCGGGATGCTCGACAGCAGGCCCAGCACCAGCGTGCGGGCGTCCCAGCGCAGCGGGTCCTTCGCCATCAGCGTGACGAGGATGAAGGCGACGAAGATGAAGCCGTGGATCGGGCCGAAGATCTTCACGCCGATCTCGTTCTGGACCACGACGTACTTGAAGAACATCCCGAGCAGCAGACCCGCCCAGGACACCGCCTCGGCGAGGGCGAGGATGCGGAACCGTCCAACCGCGCTGGAGAACGTCATGGCTCCCCATCATGGACCGTGATGGGGAGCACACGCGCACCGGGTCTGTGTAGGTATGTCCTATTCCTCCCACTTGAAGACGCGGGAGGCGATGAAACCGACGACCAGCGTGAAGCCGATCAGGATCGCGCCGGGCACGAGCAGCGCGTCGATCCCCTTGCCGCGCACCAGCACGTCGAGCATGCCGTCGTTCATGTGCCGCAGCGGGAAGACCTTCGACACGACCTGCAGCCAGGCGGGCGCCTGTTCGACCGGGAAGAACGTGCCGGACAGGAACGCCATCGGCAGCACCACGATGTTCGCCGCCGCCGACGCGGACTCCTCGGTCTTGGCGAACGCGCCGACGAGCATGCCGAGCGCGAAGAACGCGACGGTCCCCAGCAGCAGCAACGGGATCGACAGCCACCAGTGCCCGGACAGCCGCAGCCCGAACACGGGCAGCATGGCGATGCCGACGAAGGTCGCGCCCTGCACCAGCGCCACGCCCGCGCTGACCAGCACCCGCGACGACAGCACGGAGGTCGCCGACACCGGCGCGAGCCTGATCCGCCGCAGCACCTGCTTGCGCCGCCACGACACCAGCGTCAGCGCCGAGCCGAACACCGCCGAGACCGCCACACCCCAGGACAGGATGCCCGGCGTCAGGTACTGGATCGGCTTGAGCGAGGCGTCCTCGACCTTCTCCGAGGCGAACGTGAACCGCGGCGGCTGACCGGTCGCGGCCAGGTTCGCCTTGTCCACGAACCCGTTCACGATCCCCAGGACGGTCGCCGACTCGACCTGGTCGCTCTGCGCGTACCGCACGTCGAGCGTCTGGCCGCGCACGATCAGCGCGGCGGGCAGGTCGCCGTCCTCCACCTTCCGCAGTGCGGCGTTCTCGTCGTCGAAGGACTCCAGCTCCAGCACTCCGCTGTCGCGCAACGAGGTGACGACCGGGCCGTCACCGACCACCGCGATCTTCGTCTTGTCCGTGCCCGCGTCGCCGAGCATCAGGCCGAAGATCACCAGGAACATCAGGGGGAACAGGAAGGTGAAGAACAACGTCACCTTGTCCCTGACGAACCCCTTGAACATGGCGAGCGAGAGCGTCTTGAACGCGGTCATGCGCGGTACTCCCGCCCGGTCAGGTCGAGGAAGACGTCTTCGAGGGTGGCCGTGCGGACCTGGAGGCCGTCCAGCGCACCGCGTTCGGCGAGCGCGGACAGCACCGGGGCCGGGCGGCGGGTGGAGATCGTCAGCGACACCTCGTCCTCGTGCGCCTCCTCGACGCCGTCGAGCGCGGAAGCGTCCACGACGGACAGCAGACCCTTCTGCAGCGTCACGTGCGTGGGTGCGTCGAGGCCGCGCACGAGCACCGCGGGCGGGTCGAGGGCGAGGATCCTGCCGTGGTCCATGATGGCCACGCGGTCGCAGAGGATCTCGGCCTCGTCGAGGTAGTGCGTGGTGTAGACGATGGTCTTGCCGCGTTCCTGGATCGCGCGCAGCACGTCCCAGAGGTTGCGCCGGGCCTGCGGGTCCAGCGCCGCGGTGGGCTCGTCGAGGAACACGACGTCCGGGTCGTGCACCAGCGCGCACGCGATCGAGAGCCGTTGCCGCTGGCCGCCGGAGAGCTTGTTCTCCTGCTCGTCCGCCTTGTCCGCGAGGCCGACCAGCTCCAGCATGTCCGCGGCCGTGCCCGCGCTCACGCCGTAGAGCGAGCCGAACGTCTGCAGCTGCTCCTTGGCGGTCAGCCGCTCGAAGAACGACGACGCCTGCAGCTGCACCCCGATGCGCGGCAACAGTTTCGTGTTGCGCGGCCACGGGCTCTCGCCGAGCAGCGCCACCTCACCGCTGTCCGGCTCGCGCAGGCCCTCGACGATCTCGAGCGTCGTCGTCTTGCCGGCGCCGTTGGGTCCCAGAATGCCGAAGAACTCGCCCTCGGCCACGGTGAACGAGACCCCGTCCACCGCTTTCAGCCCGCCGTAGCTCTTGCGGACGTCCCGCACCACGACGGCCGACCGTTCCTGCGTCATGGGCCCCGACGGTAGGTGAGCGGCAAGCGGTTCGCGTGGTGGAACGACCAAAGTCGACGGGAAGTCGAGACGAAAGCGGTTCAGCCACCGGCCACGAGCAGCGGGCTCGCGGTGCACACGTCGTTGAGCCGCCGCAACGCCGCCGCGAACTGCTCGAACCGCGCCCTCGGCAGGGCCGCGCGGACCTCGCCGAGCACCTGCCACAGGAACCGGTGCTCCGCGGTCTCCAGCACCGGCGGCGTCCGCTCGCCGCGCACGTCGGACGCGAACGCCAACGCGACCGTCGCCGCCCGGAGGCACGCGGTCGCGAGGGTCGCGCAGTCCTCGACCACGGGTCTGTCGCCCTGCGCGCGCACGACACCGCTGACGGCGAACCGCACCGCCTGCATGAGCGCGAGGTGGAGGCGCCGGCCGGCCAGGGCGCGTTCGCACGGGAGGTGCTCGCTGCCGGTGCCGGGGGTCACCACGGTCATGCCGACCTGGGGCCGGCGCAGGACGTGGTCGAACAACGCGGTCGGTGCCCACACCAGCGTGCGCCAGGCGTCCCCGCCGATGGAGGTGCCCATGCGGGTCGCGTTGTCGAGCACGTCGAGGTAGGCGATCAGGACGCTGGACAGGAACACGCCGCCGCGGTCGCCGCCGACCCGCTCGACGCCGAGGCGCTCGTCGGTGCCGGCGCAGTCGCCGGGGCTGTCGCAGCCGGGCGTCCACTCGATGACGTCGCTGCTCGCGAGCACCACCCTGGCCAGCCGCCGGTGCACGGTCGAGGCCGAGAGGACCGTGTCGTCCAGCCCCATCCGGACGAGCATGGACGCTGCGTGCTGCAAGGACTCGCGGCGCTGTGGCACGAGGTCGGGGTGCAGCAGGCGGAACGGTTCCACGTCGCCCCCTCCCCTTCCGTTGGTTGTACTCACGATGAACGGCGGGAGGCGGGAAGTCATCCGGATGAACCGCAGCGTTACGTCTCAGTTGGACCGCACGGACGGACGCCCGGAGGAGCTGCTCAGTGCGCGTGCGCCCACGCCGTGAGCTGGGCGCGCGTGGCAAGGTTCAGCGCGGTCTTCACGTTGTGCACGTGGGATTCCACCGTGCGGTGGGAGATGCCGAGGGTGGCGGCGATCTGCGCGTTCGTCCTGCCCTGCGCCACCAGGTCGACGACCACCCGCTGCCGGTCGCTCAGCACCGCGTCGCGCTCGGTCTCCTCGTCCAGCGCGGTGTCGACGGCGTGGCGGACGTCCATCGCACGCCCGGCGTGCTCGGCTCTCGTGAACGCCGCCCTGGACAGCGACTCCCGCGCGACGTCCTGTGCTGCCAGCAGTTTCCGCCGCCACCACGGTTCCAGCGGCACGGCCCACGTCGCGCGCATCTGCCGGCACGCGGCCAGCAACCGCACACCGCGTTCGCACCGGCCGGACAGCACAGCGACCAGTGCACCGCCCTCGACGGACTCCAGCACCGCGCGCGGGCTCGCCGCCGACATCCTGGTGCTCTCGGCGAACCGCGCGCCCGCCGTGGCGAGATCGCCGCGTTCCAGGGCGATGCAGCCCGACGTGTGCACCGCGGCGGCCGCGACGTCCGGCCTGGCCCGGGTTCTCAGCACCGGCAACGCGGCCCCGACCAGTTCCTCGGCCGTGTCGACGTCACCGAGCACGAGCTGCACCCAGCCGAGGTTCTGGCTCGACAGGGCGACACCCACGTCGTTGCCGTTCCGCACGCCGTGCTCGATCGATCGGCGTAACGCCCACGCGGTGTTCGGCAGATCACCGAGTCCGTCGTAAGCGCCCGCCAACGTCCGGAAGAGGCGGCACAGGACGAGCTCCTGCCTGCCGGCCTGGGCGGTGTCGACGGCCTCGGTCGCGTACTTCACCGCTTCGTCGTGCCGTTCCTCGTGCCCGGCCAGCAGCGACGCGTACTCCAGTGCGAGGACGCGGTAGCGCGCGTCGGCCGCGGACTGGTCGAGCACCTGCATCAGGACGGCGCCCGCCTCGGTGAAGTGGCCGCGGTCGAGGCACACCCGCAGCAGGATCGTGGCGAGCATCAGCCTGCGTTCGTCGTGCGGTGCAACCAGACGGGCGAACGCGTACCTCGCGTTGTCGTACTCCTGGTGCTGCACCCCTACCTGTTCCGGCGCGAGGATCGACGACGTGACACCGGGTTCGCCCATGCCGCAGAGCCAGTCGACGATCCGCTCGGCGATCACGGCGTGCTCGTCGTGCTCGCGCAGGCGTTCCTCGGCGTAGAGGCGCACCGACTCCAGCATCCGGAACCGGCCGTCGTCCTCCCGCACCACCAACGACTTCGCCTGCAACGCCGCCAGCAGCGCGATCACCGGGCCGCCGTGCACGACGTGGGCGACGTCCAGCCCGAACCCGCCCGGCACCAGCGCGAGCCGGCGGAACAGCGCTTCCTCCTGCCCGGTCAGCAGGTCGTGGCTCCACGCGATGGCCGCGCGCAGGCTCCGGTGCCTGGCGCCCGCGTCCGCGTCGGCGAGGAGGTCGAGCCGCTCGTCGAGACGGCCGGCGAGCTCGTCGAGCGGCACGGACCTGGACAGCTTCGCGGCCAGCTCGACCGCGAGCGGAATCCCGTCGAGTCGTGCGCACAGCGCCGAGATCGCGGACGCGTGCTCCTCGGTGGCGCTGACCCCGGCCCGTTCGGTGAACAGCCGGACCGCGCCGGCCTCCAGGCCGCGCACCGGGTGGACGACCTCACCGATGGCGCGCAACGCCTCCCGGCTCGTCGCCAGCACCTGCACACCGGGACAGCGCGCCAACAGCGCATCGACGACGTCACAGCACTCCCGCACGAGGTGCTCACAGTTGTCGACCAGCAGCAGGACCCGCCGGCCGGACAGCTCCGCGAGCAGCGTGCCGAGCAACGCGGCCCCCGCGTGCCGGTACGTCCCAACGGCTTCCGCGAACGCCTGCACCACCTGGCCGGCACCGCTGAGCCTGCCCAGCTCGACCGTGCGCACCTCGGTCCGCCTGACCCGGCCGGCGAGCTCGACCGCGAGCCGGGTCTTGCCGACACCCGCCGCGCCGGTCAGCGTGAGCATCCTGTGCTTGCGCAGCAACGACTGCAGCCCGGCGAGCTCGCCCTCGCGCCCGACGAACGAGTCGGCGTACGCCGGCAGCTCGGTGACCACAGTGGACGTTCCCGCGGTGCGCAGCCGGTAGGCCCGTTGCCGGCAGGCGTTCGAGCAGTACCGCGCCCGCGACGGCCCGGCTGCGAAGTGCGTGCCGCACAGCGCGCAGGTGCCCATTGCGGCAGCCTACGGCCGATCCGCCATCTCAGTTGGGAAGTGTGCCGAGTTCTACCTCGAGGGTGGTGCCCGCCTGCAGCTCGGCGAGCTCGATCCGTTCCCTGGTCCGGGACAACCAGCCGCTGCGGATGCGGTGCACCACCTGCGTCCTCGACGTGTCCGCGCCTTCGGCCTCGATGACGATGTCCTTGCCGTTTTCGAGGTGTACGACCGCTTTCGCGAACTTCGGCGCGTGGGGCACGAACTCACCGGTCCCCGGCACCGCGGGGTACATGCCGAGCGCGCTGAACACGTACCAGGCGGACATCGTGCCGAGGTCGTCGTTGCCCGTGACGCCCGCCGGCCCGTTGACGAACAACGTCTGCGCGGCCCTGACCACGACCGAGGTCTTCTCCGGTTTGCCGATCAGCGCGTACATCCACGGCGCGTGCAGGTCCGGTTCGTTGTTCGGGTTGTACCGGAACTGGTTGTAGTAGTCGTACGGCCCGACGACCCACTTCTCCCGCACAGTCCGCTTCGGGTCCACGAGCAGGTCCTGGTAGGCGAAGAAGTCGTCGAGCCGCGCCTCCGCGGCCGCCTTGCCGCCGAGCGCGGTGAGCAGGCCGGGGATGTCGTGCTGGCACAACCACTGGTACTGCCACGCCGTGCCCTCGTGGAACCCCTCCGGCCCCTGCGGCGTGTACGGGTTCAGCCAGGCGCCGTTGCCGAGCTTGGGTCGCGGGAACCCGGTGAAGCCGCGGTCGGTGACGCTGTGGTCCCACAGCGTGCGGTGGTTGAGCCCGCGCTTGCGCAACCGTTCCGCGTCCTCGGCGTGGCCCAGTCCGTCGGCCATGATCGCGAGGGTGGCGTCGGCGAGCGCGTACTCCAGGGTCGCGGACGCGCCGTGGTGGGGGTCGGTGTCCTGCCCCTTCTTCGGGAACCGCTTGTCGTACTGGACGAAGCCGTTCCGCAGGTAGCTCGGGTTGCCGGACCGGCCCTGGAACCGGGAGCTCTCCGGCGGGATGCCGTCGACGTTCTGCAGCAGAGCCCGGTAGGCCTGCTCCTCGAAACCCTTGAGGTGCCCGAACCGCCAGAGGTCGACCAGGAACGGCGTGACCGGGTCGCCGGTCATGCAGTTGGTCTCCTGGTTCGCGAAGGCCCACCGCGGCAGCCAGCCGCCCTGCTCGTGGATCGCGAGGACGCTGCGCGCGATGTCCTTGCTGCGCTGGGTCCTGAGGAGCGCGAGCAGCTGGTTGTGCGCGCGATACGTGTCCCACAGGCTGTAGTACTCGTAGTAGGTCCAGCCGTCGGCGTGGTGGATCTCGTTGTCGAAACCGCGGTACCGGCCGTCGACGTCACTTCCGGTCAGCGGCTGCAGCAGCACGTGGTAGAGCGCGGTGTAGAAGACCGCGCGCTCGTCCCAGTCGTCGGTCTCGATCTCGACGCAGGCGAGCTCCTGGCGCCAGGCCTGCTGGGCCTCGTTGCGGATCTCGTCGAAGGTCTTGCCGTCGGCCTCCGCCAGGTTCTTGCCCGCGCCCTCTTCGTCCACCTGCGACAGTGCGGTCACGGCGGTGACGGGTCCGGGGTCGAACGTCACCCAGGCGCCCCTCAGTCCCGCACCGCCCCTCGACTCGCGCTGACCGGGTTTCGCCCCGGCCGGGCCCCAGGTGCCGAACTCGCGGAAGGGCCGGTCGAACCGGGTGGTGAAGTAGGAGACATAGGGCCGGCCTCCGCAGAACGCCTGCGTCTCCACGGTTCCGGTGATCGTGCGGTCGTCGACGACCCTGATGCTGCTGGCCGACACCGGCTCCTTGTCGTTGGCCTGGCCGACGTTGACGAGCAGGGTGCCGGTGACGCCGCTCGCCCAGGTGTACCGCTCGACGCCGGTCCTGGTCGTCGCGGTGCACTCGACGGTGATGTCCCGGTCCAGCTTGACCTTGTAGTAGCCGGGCTTCCCGATCTCGCCGTCGTGGGTGTACCTGGCGCCGTAGCGCCGGTGGTCGAGGCTGGCCGGCAGCCCGCCCGCGATCGGCAGGACGGAGACGAGCCCGCCCTGCTCCCAGCACCCGGCGCCGGAGAGGAAGAAGTGGCCGAAGCCGCGGATCACCTGGTCGTCGTAGCGGTAGCCGGCGTAGTGGGAGCCGATCGGGCTGGAATGCGTCTTGCCGAAGGGCATGGAGGCACCGGGGAACGTGTTGCCCTCGTCCTTTGTGCCGATGAAGGTGTTGACCGACTCAATGGGATCCAGTGCGTCCACGCAGGCCAGCTTAGAGGGGTTCCGGGGCATCGGCGGGCTGCCGCTTGACCGGTACCGAACGGTTGACAAGCACGTAAAGGCGAGGTGAGATACGGCCACTATGACAACGTTGTCCCCCAGCGGCCAGGCTGCCGGTCAGCGCAAGGTCCGTCGCGCGACGATGAACGACGTCGCGCGGTTGGCGGGCGTGAGCATCAAGACCGTCTCGCGCGTGGTCAACGACGAGCCGGGTGTGCACCCGTCCACCGCCGAGCGCGTGCTGGCGGCCATCGACCAGCTCGGGTTCCGGCGGAACCTGAGTGCGCGCAACCTGCGCCGCGGGTCGTCCACCGGCACGATCGGGCTGGTGCTGGAGGACGTCGGCAACCCGTTCTACTCCGGCGTGACCCGTGCTGTCGAGGAGATCGCCCGGTTGCGGGGCAGGCAGGTGATCTCCGGGTCCTCCGACGAGGATCCCGGGCGGGAGCGCGAGCTGGCTCTCGAGTTCTGCAGCCGCAGGGTCGACGGCCTGCTCATCGTGCCCGCCGGGCTGCAGCACAGCTACCTGGTGCCGGAGATGCGGGCCGGGACGCCGGTGGTGTTCCTGGACCGGCCCGCCGGCGACGTCGTGGCGGACACCGTGCTGGTGGACAACATCGGCGGGACCGTCGAGGCGGTCACGCACCTGGCGTCGCACGGGCACCGGCGGGTCGCGTTCCTCGGGGACGCGCCGGACATCTTCACCGCCAACGAGCGCCTCCGCGGGTACCGCGAGGGGTGCGTGCGGGCCGGGATCGGGTACCACGAGGAGCTCGTGGCGATGGGGCCGCACGACGAGAACAGCGTGGTGGCGACGCTGCAGCGGTTGCGGAGCATGCGTGAGCCCGCGACGGCGGTCGTGGCGGGCAACAACCGCATCACCGTCTACGTCCTGCGGGCGCTCGCGGGGGTTGCGGACAAGCCAGCCCTGGTGGGGTTCGACGACTTCGAGCTCGCCGACCTGTTGTCGCCGCCGGTGACCGTGATCGCGCACGACGCGAGCGCGCTCGGCAAGGCGGCCACGGACTTGTTGTTCGCCCGCTTGGACGGCGACAACTCACCACCGCGCCGCGTCGTGCTGCCGGTGCGTTTGGTGCCACGAGGATCCGGGGAGGTCCACGCGTGAGTTCTGGTGTGCTCCACCAGCCTGTCAACCTGCCGGCGAACCAGCCGAAGCAGTTCTACCGCGGCGGAGAGGCGATCGCCGCGTTGCGGGGTGGTGCTTCCGCCGACTTCGGGCCCGAGGACTGGGTGGCGTCGACGACGACGCTCTTCGGGCGCAGCGACGCGGGCCTGACGACGTTGCCGAACGGCGTGCTGCTGCGGGATGCCGTCGCGGCGGACCCGACCGGGTGGCTCGGCGCCGACCACGTGGCGAAGTTCGGGGCGGACACGGCGTTGCTCGTGAAGCTGCTCGACGCCGGGCAGCGGTTGCCGGTGCACTGCCACCCGTCGAACGCCTTCGCCTCCGCGCACCTGAACTGCCGTCACGGCAAGACGGAGGCGTGGATCGTGGTCGGCACGACCGGCGCGGACCCGACCGTCTACATCGGGTTCAAGGACGAGGTGCCCGCCGACGTCGTCGCGGACTGGGTCGCGACCCAGAACACCGGCGCGATGCTCGACGCGCTCAACCCGGTGTGCGTGCGGCCCGGTGACACGGTGTTCGTGCCCGCCGGGGTGCCGCACGCGATCGGCGAGGGCGTGTTCATCGTCGAGCTGCAGCAGCCGACCGACTTCTCGGTGACGCTGGAGTGGCAGGGTTTCCTCGACAACGCCGACGTCGGTCACCTCGGGCTCGGCTACGACCTGGCGCTCGACTGCGTCGACCGGCAGGGCTGGGGTGCGTCGCTGGAGAAGCTGGTGCACCAGACTTCGGAGAAGTGGGCGCCGTCGGTGGACCTGCTCGGTGCCGACGCCACCCCGTTCTTCCAGGCCGACCGGCTGCACGTGGAGGGCTCGCTGGCGCTGGAGCCGTCGTTCGCCGTGCTCGTGGTGCTGGAGGGCTCCGGCCAGCTCGGTGCGCTGGAGGTGCACAAGGGCAGCACCGTCGTCGTGCCGCACGCGGCCGGCGAGCTCGGGCTGACCGGTGACCTGGTGGCGATCCGCTGCCGCCCGCCGGTCCTGTCCGCCGTGGAGGACGTGTCGCCATGAGCCGGCCGCTGCTGGAGGCTCGGGACCTGGTGAAGAGCTACGGCACCGTGGAAGCACTCCGCGGTGCCTCGTTCACCGCCTACCCCGGCGAGGTCGTGTCGCTGATCGGTGACAACGGCGCCGGCAAGTCCACCCTGGTGAAGTGCCTGTCCGGGGTGGAGCGGCCGAACGGCGGCACGCTGACGTTCGACGGCGAGCCGCTCGTGCTCAGCTCCCCCAACGACGCCCGCGACCGGGGCATCGAGACGGTGTTCCAGGACCTCGCGGTCGCGCCGGACCTCGACCCGGCCGCGAACATGTTCCTGGGCAGGGAGATCCTCAAGCCCGGTCTCCTCGGGTTCCTCGGCGTGCTCGACAAGAAGGCCATGCGCAGGCAGGCCTCCGAGCACTTCACCCGGTTCGGCGCGGCGCTGCAGAGCATCGACGTGCCGATCGCGGCGCTGTCCGGTGGCCAGCGCCAGTCGGTCGCGGTCGCGCGGTCGGTGGCGTGGGCGTCGAAGCTCGTGTTCATGGACGAGCCGACCGCCGCACTCGGTGTGGTGCAACGGGAACGCGTGCTCGACGTGGTCAAGCGGGTGCGCGACGAAGGCATCGCGGTGGTGCTCATCTCGCACAACATGCCCGAGGTGCTGTCGGTGTCCGACCGGGTCGAGGTGCTGCGCCTCGGCCGCCGGGTGGCCCGGTTCAAGACTGCCGAGACCAGTGTCGAGGAGCTCGTCGGGGCGATGACCGGCGCGCTGACCCAGGAGGACGCGGCCTGATGACCGAAGAGAAGACAACGATGTCATCTCTCGACGACGAACAGCGCACCCCTCTGTTGAGGCGGCTCACCGGCGCCAACACGCTGTGGATCGGCCTGGTCCTGCTGGTGCTGGTCGCGGTGTTCGGCGCGATCCGGCCGGACGCGGTGTTCCAGGTGACCACGCTGCAGTTCCTGCTCGCCGAGACCGCCGTGCTGCTGGTGCTGTCGGTCGGCATGACGTTCGTGATCATCACGTCCGGCATCGACCTGTCCGTGGGGTCGGTGCTGGTGTTCGCCTCGGTCACCTCCGCGCTGGCGATGAACGCGGTGGCCGGCGGTGACGCGACGAGCTCCGGCTGGGGCGTCATCGGGTTCGGGTTGCTGGTCGCACTGGTCAGCGGCGCGGCGTGGGGCCTGCTCAACGGCCTGCTGATCTCGCGGGCGAAGATCCCGCCGCTGATCGTGACCCTGGGCTCGTTCGGCGCGGCTCAAGGCGCGGCCCTGTTGCTGAACAACGGCTCCAACGTCGCCGGCATCCCGGACGAGCTGAGCCGCACGTTCGGCTCCGGCACGTACCTCGGCATCCCGAACATCGTGATCGTGGCCGCGGTCGTCACGGCGCTGGGCGCGCTCCTGTTGTCCACCACGCGGTTCGGCCGCTACACCTACGCGGTCGGGTCGAACGAGGAGGCGGCGCGGCGCGTCGGCATCTCGGTGCGCGGCCACCTGACGAAGGTCTACCTGCTCGCCGGCACCCTCGCGGGTCTCGCGGGCTTCATGGGCAACGCGTTCTTCCGCGTCGCGGTCGTCACCGGCCACGAGACGGACAACCTGAACGCGATCGCCGCCGTCGTCCTCGGCGGCACGAGCATCTTCGGCGGGACGGGCTCGGTGGTGGGCACGGTGTTCGGCGTGTTCATCCCGGCGGTGCTGGAGAAGGGCCTCGTGATCATCGGGGTCAGGGAGTTCTGGCAGCCGATCGCCGTGGCGGTCGTGCTGGTGGCCGCCGTGTGGCTGGACCAGGCACGGCGGCGGGCGCGCAACCAACGTTAGGGAGAGGTGCTGGACCGATGAAGATCCGCTCCGCTGTGGCCGTGTCAGCCGCGTTCCTCCTCGCCGCCTGCGGTGGAGGCGGGCAGATCGGTGACTCCGACTCCGGCGACGCCGCCGCGAACAAGAAGCTCGTGCTGATCCCCGGCATCACCGCGGAGCCGTTCTACATCTCGATGCAGTGCGGTTTCGAGGAGGCGGCCAAGGCGGCCGGCTACGAGTTCGACACGCAGGGGCCCGCCAAGTTCGACGCCGCCCAGCAAACCCCCATCGTCACCGGCGTCCTGGCCTCCAAGCCCGCCGCCGTGCTGATCGCGCCGACCGACGACAAGGCCATGGCCGGCCCGATGAAGCAGCTCAAGGACGCGGGCATCAAGGTCGTCGAGGTCGACACCAAGCTCCAGGACACCTCGATCGCCGCCTCCTCCATCTCGTCGAACAACGAGCAGGGCGGCAAGCTGGCCGCGGAGACGCTCAACAAGCTGGCCGCCGGCAAGTCCGGCTCGGTCCTCGTGCTCAACACCAAGGCCGGCACCTCCACCACCGACGCGCGCGCCAAGGGCTTCGAGGACGCCATCAAGGCCTTCCCGAACCTCAAGTACATCGGCCAGCAGTACACCGACAACGAGCCGGCCACCGCAGCCTCGAAGGTGACCGCGACCCTGGCCGCGAACCCGGATCTGATCGGCGTCTTCGCCACGAACCTGAACTCGGGCGAGGGCGCGGCCACGGGTCTGCGCAACGCCGGCAAGACGGGCGCGGTGAACCTCGTCGGGTTCGACGCCTCGCCCAAGCAGGTGCAGGACCTGCAGGCGGGCACCGTGCAGGCGTTGATCGCGCAGGACCCGGCCACGATCGGCAAGCAGGGCGTCGAGCAGGCGCTGGCGGCGATCGACGGCAAGGGCAACAAGCGCGACATCGAGACGGACCTGGTGGCGATCACGAAGGACGACGCGTCGGCCAACTCGAGGTACTTCTACAAGGAGAAGTGCTGACGTCCGGCGCTTGTGGAAGGGCCGCTCCTCACGTCGAGGGGCGGCCCTTCCACGTCAGCCCTCCAGGACCGCTCGCACCGCGCCGGCCAGCTCGTCGGGCACCCGGACCTCCCACTCGCTGCTGTCGAACGCGATCACGGTGATCTCGTCGCGCCCGTCCCGCGCCCCCACGAGCGTGCACCAGATCGTCTGCTCCAGCCCCGCCGCGAACGACGTCAGCGCCTCCCACGACGCGAACCGGTGGTCGCCGTCGAACAACCGCTCCCGGTCCGCGGCCGGCAGCGCACCCACCGCCGGCCCGAACCCCTCGAACTCCTCCACGCGCCACTGCAGGCCCGCGCCGGGCAGCGCGGCCAGGACGTGGGCCAGCTGCAGCATTCCGGCCGGCCGGTGCATGGGAGCGGTCACCGTGATCACGCAGGGAGGGTCGCACACCCCTGAGGCCGACCCTGAGCCGTTTTCCAGGGTGGGCGACCGCCTTTCCCCGATGCGACCGCTCCCCCGGACGCGATCTCCTGTGAGCAGGCCGGCTGGGGGCCGGCCGTCAGGAGGGGGATCGACCGATGTACCGCACCACGTTGGCCGCGGCGCTCGCCGCCGGTCTGCTCGTCGCACCGGAAGCACACGCCCACGCGAACCAGAGGATCGACTGGCAGCCCTGCGCCGACCTGACCACCGAGGGACGCCTGGAGTGCGGCCGGATCACCGCACCGATGAACTGGAACGACCCGCACAACGGCAAGACCATCACCATCGCCGTCAGCCGCACCCGTCCGAAGAACGGCAAGGCGAAGACGACCGTCTTCACCAACCCCGGCGGCCCCGGCGGTGAGGGCCGCAGCCTGCCGCTGCTCTACCTGAACCGCCCGAAGCTCAGCGAGAACGCCGAGATCGTCGGGATCGACGTGCGCGGCACGGGGGCCAGCAGCAACGTCACCTGCGGGCAGTTCAGCACCTCCGACGCACTTGACCCGCGGGACCGCGGCAAGGCCAACCTCGACCTCGTCTACCGGGACATGGAGCTGCAGGCGAGGTTCTGCCAGAGCAGGTCCGGCGAGCTCGGCAGGCACGTCACCACCGAGCAGACGGTCAAGGACCTCGACCTGCTGCGCAGGGTCATGGGCCGCGAGAAGGTCAGCTGGATCGGGTACTCCGGCGGCACCTGGCTCGGCGCGCACTACGCCGCGTACTTCCCCCGGACGATCGACCGGATGGTGCTCGACTCCAGCAACGACGTCACCGCCCGGTTCGAGGAGGTGTTCGGCGACTGGGCGATGGGGTTCGAGCGCCGGTTCCGCGTCGACTTCCTGCCGTGGGTGGCCAAGTACGACCACGTCTACCACCTCGGCAAGACCGCTGAGGAGGTGCGGCAGACCTACGAGAACACCCGGCGCGAGCTCGCCGAGCAACCCGTCACGCTGCCGGACGGCGTCACCTACCACCCGGCAACGCTGGACTTCGGGGTGCTGCGCGGGTCGCTGTTCAGCAAGCACTCGTTCGACGCCGGCGCCCGCAAGCTGGCCGAGCTCACCCGAGCACTCGGACAAGCACCCGCACAGCAACGGAACACAGCACAGGCGAGCCACCCGGACGCCGTGATGGCCACCACTTACTCGATCCTGTGCAACGACACGCCGTTCCTCGCCGACCGCGCGCAGCTCGAACGCGAAGCCGAGGTCAACGGCGCCAAGTGGCCGCTCATCGGCTACTACCAGGTCGCGGGCCCATGTGCGTTCTGGGACCGGCCGAACGTGAACCTCAAGCGCCCCACCGGACACGGCGTCGGGCCGGTGTTGATGGTGCAGGCCGAGCGTGATCCGGCGACGCCGATCGAGGGTGCGCGGAGGACCCACCGGCAGCTCAAGAACTCGATCATGTTGACCGTCGAGGACGAGGGCGACCACACCCTCTACGGCTACGGCAACGAGTGCGTGGACAGCACGGTCGAGCGCTACCTCGTCGACGGCGTCACGCCCGCCCGCGACCTGACCTGCCGCGGGATGAGCCTGCCGGAGCCCGGCCACCAGCGGAAATGACACCCGTCATGGCCGTTTGGCCGGGTTGGCCTAAGACCAGAGTTGTACCGAGGCATCACCCTTCAGCCGTTGTCCCGCGGGCCGGAAGGCGATGGGCTGAGGGGACAACCGAAGGGGGAACCACCGATGCGCCGAAAGCAGTTAGCGGCCGCACTGGCCGTCGCCACGGCAACATCACTTCTCATCGCACCACAGGCGTCGGCCGCGCCTGCCCAGACGATCAACTGGCAGAAGTGCTTCGACTCGCCGCCGCCCGGCGCACCGCCCGGCGCCGAACGGCTGGAGTGCGGCACCTTCACCGCGCCGATGGACTGGAACAACCCAGGCAACGGCAAGACCATCACCATCGCGGTCAGCCGGCTCACGCCGAAGACCGGCACGGCGAAGTCCACCGTCTTCACCAACCCCGGCGGGCCCGGGGGTGCGGGCCGCTCCATGCCGCTGATCTACCTCGACCGGCCCAAGCTCAGTGAGAACGCCGAGATCATCGGCATCGACGTGCGCGGCACGGGGGCCAGCAGCAACGTCACGTGCGGCATGTTCGACACGTTCGGCTCCACCGACCCGCGCGACCGCAGCAAGGCCAACCTCGACCTGATCTACGGCGGGATGGAGCTGCAGGCGAAGTTCTGCCAGACCAAGTCCGGTGAGCTCGGCAGGAACGTCACCACCGAGCAGACGGTGAAGGATCTCGACCTGCTGCGCCAGGTGCTGGGCAAGAAGAAGGTCAGCTGGCTCGGCTACTCCGGCGGCAGCTGGATGGGCGCCTACTACGCCACCTACTTCCCCAAGACGCTCGACCGGATCGTGCTCGACTCCAACGCCGAGTTCACCGCGCCGTGGCAGACGGTGTTCGGCGACTGGGGCATGGGCTTCGAACGGCGGCTGCGGGTCGACTTCCTGCCGTGGGTGGCGAAGTACGACAGCGTCTACCACCTCGGCAAGACCGCCGACGAGGTCTGGCAGACCTACGAGCGCACCCGCAAGAACCTCAACGCGCAGCCGGTGACGTTGCCGGAGGGCACCTACAACGGCGTGGCGCTCGACTTCATGACCCGCGGCGGGCTCTACGACAAGGGCGCGTTCGACGGCACCGCGACCAAGATCGCCGAGCTGGCCGGCGCCGCACCGCGGAGGATGAGCGCGCAGGCCACCTACCCGGACGCCTTCAGCGGCACGCTGTACTCCATCCTGTGCAACGACACGCCGTGGCGGGGCGGGCGCGAGTACCTGGAACGCGACGCCGTGCGTGACGGCGCGCGGTGGCCGTTCTTCGGGCACTACCAGCTCGCCGGGCCGTGCACGTTCTGGGACCGCCCGAACGTCCACCTCAAGCAGCCGACCGGCAAGGGTGTCGTGCCGACGTTGATGGTGCAGTCGGTGCGCGACGCCGCGACGCCGCTGGAAGGCGCCCAGCGCGCCCACCGGGGGTTCGAGAACTCGGTGATGCTGACCGTCGAGAACGAGGGCGACCACGGCATCTACGGCTTCAGCAACCCGTGCGTGAACGACGTCGTCGAGCGCTACCTCGTCGACGGTGTCGCGCCCACGAAGGACCTGACGTGCCCGGGGGTTCCGCTGCCCGCTCCGGGGGACACCGTGCAGAACCCGCTCACGAAGGCACGTCAGCTCGCCACCCAGCTCGGTTGGCAGTAAGGGGGAGACACATGCACCGCAAGAAGATCGCGGCCGCGCTCGTGGCCGTCACGGCGACCTCGCTGCTGATCGCGCCACAAGCGCAGGCGAAGACGCCGTTCGCGAACCAGCAGATCCAGTGGCAGCGCTGCTTCGACCCGGTCCCGCCCGGCTTCCCGCCCGGCGCGGAACGCCTGGAGTGCGGCACGTTCACCGCGCCGATGGACTGGAACAACCCGAACAACGGCAAGACCATCACGATCGCGGTCAGCCGCACCCGCCCGAAGTCCGGCACGGCGAAGACCACGGTCTTCACCAACCCCGGCGGGCCGGGCGGCGAGGGCCGCATCATGCCGTTGATCTTCCTGGAACGGCCCAAGCTCAGCGAGAACGCCGAGATCATCGGAATCGACGTGCGCGGCACAGGGGCCAGCGACAACCTCACGTGCGGCATGTTCGACACGCTCGGGTCAACGGATCCGCGTGACCGCAGCAAGGCGAACCTGGACCTGCTCTACGGCGGCATGGAGCTGCAGGCGAAGTTCTGCCAGACCAAGTCCGGTGAGCTCGGCAAGCACGTGACCACCGAGCAGACGGTCCGCGACCTCGACCTGCTGCGGCAGGTCCTGGGCCGCAAGAAGGTCGACTGGCTCGGCTACTCCGGCGGCAGCTGGATGGGCGCCTATTACGCCACGTACTTCCCCAAGACGCTCGACAAGATCGTGCTGGACTCGAACACCGAGTTCACCGCGCCGTGGCAGACGGTGTTCGGCGACTTCGGCCTCGGCTTCGAGCGGCGCTTCCGCGTCGACTTCGCGCCGTGGGTCGCCAAGTACGACCACCTCTACCACCTCGGCAAGACCGGCGAGGAGGTGCGCCAGACCTACGAACGCACCCGTGCCAAGCTCGCGCAGCAGCCCGTCACGCTGCCCGACGGGGTCTACTACCCGGTCACGCTGGACTTCTTGCTGTTCGACGGCCAGTACAGCAAGTACTCGTTCGAGCAGACCGCCCAGAAGTTCGCCGAGATCGCCGGTGCGGTGCCCGTGCAGTTCGGGGCGCAGGCCAGCTATCCGGACTTCGTGGTCGGCACCCGGTACGCGATCGTCTGCAACGACACGCCGTTCCACGGTGGGCGCGGGTACCTGGAGCGCGACGCCGTGCGGGACGGCGCCAAGTGGCCGCTGCTGGGGTACTACCAGCTCATGGGTCCCTGCGCGTACTGGGACCGGCCGAAGGTGAACCTCAAGCAGCCCACCGGGATCGGCGTCTCGCCGACGCTGATGGTGCAGTCCGTGCGGGACGCCCCGACGCCGATCGAGGGCGCGCGCAAGGCACACGCCCGGTTCGCGGGTTCGCGGATGCTCACGGTCCAGGACGAGGGTGACCACGGCATCTACGGCTTCGACAACGCGTGCGTCAACGACGTCGTCGAGCGGTACCTGGTCGACCGCGTCACGCCGGCCGGCGACCTGTCGTGCCCCGGTGTGCCGCTGCCGGAGCCGGGTGCGGGCCAGGCGAGCGTGCTGGACCAGGCGAAGCGGCTGGCGGTTCAGCTCGGCTGGTGAACCTCCGGCACGGCCCGCACGAAGGTCGTGCACCAGGGGTATCACCTAGAACGTGCCGGGGTGGGTGCGTCTGCGTCGCGCCGCGTAGACGCCCGCCTCGGTGCGGCGGTCGAAACCGAGCTTGTGCAGCAGGCTCGACACGTAGTTCTTCACGGTCTTCTCGGCGAGGAACAGCCGGTTCGCGATCTGCCGGTTCGTCATGCCCTCGGCGATCAGGTCGAGGATGCGCTTCTCCTGCGGGCTCAACGCGGCGTAGCGGGGGTCTTCCTCCGATCCGCCGCGCAGCCGTTGCAGCACGGTCGAGGTGACACCGGCGTGCAGGAGGCTGCCGCCGGAGGCGAGCGTGCGCACGGCGGCCACGAGGTCGTTGCCGGACACCTCCTTCAGCATGTAGCCGGACGCGCCGGCCATGATCGCGCCGAACAGCGCCTCGTCGTCCGAATAGGACGTGAGCATCAGGCACGCCGGCGGCGGCTGCACCAGGCTCCTGATCTCCCGGCACACCGTCACGCCGTCGCCGTCGGGCAACCGCACGTCGATGATCGCGACATCGGGTTTGAGCCGGGGCGCCTGGGTGATCGCGGAGGTGGCGCTGTCGGCCTGCCCGACCACGGCTATGTCGTCCGCCTGCGCGAGGAGCTGCACGAGCCCGCGCCGCACGATCTCGTGGTCGTCCACGAGCAGCACCGCTATCGCCATGTCGCCTCCTGCAGCGCCAACGGGACGAACCAGGTGATGCGCACGCCCGCACCGGGAACCGAGTCCACGGAACAGTTCCCGTGGTGACGCCGCGCTCGAGCCGCCATGTTCGCCAGTCCACCGGCGTGGTGGGCCTGCGCGTGCGAATCGTCAGACAACGGCAAGCCACGCCCGTCGTCCTTGACCGTGAGCTCCAGCGCGGTCATCTCCCGGTTGACACCGATAGCGACCTTCACGTGCTTCGCGCGCGCATGGCGTGCGACGTTGGTGAGCGCTTCTCTCAGCGTGGCCACCAGATCCGGCCTGAGCTGGTCCGGCACCACCGTGTCCAACGGGCCCTCCAGCGACACGTCCGGCTCGAACCCCAGCAGCTGCGCCGAGTCGTGCACCGCTCTGAGCAGCTGCCCGCGCAGGCTCGTGGTGTTCGTCAGCGGCTCCTGCAACGAGAAGATGGTCCGGCGGATCTCCCTGATCGTGTGGTCGACCTCCTCCACGAACCCGCTGATCCGCTTGGTGATCTCCGGCGTCGTGATCGCCCCCGTCAACCCCTGCAGTCCCAGCCCCAGCCCGAACAACCGCTGGATCACCAGGTCGTGCAGGTCCCGCGCGATCCGGTCCCGCTCCTCCAGCACCGCGAGCCGCTCGGTGTCCCCCTGCGCCTGCGTGAACTCCAGCACCAGCGCCGCCTGCACCGCGAACGCCTCCACCAGCTCCAGGTCCTCGAACGGCGGCTGGCTCCGCGTCCGCGCCACGATCAGCACCCCGAGCCTGCGCTCCCCCGCCGACAACGGCACGACCACCACCGGTCCCGGCACCGTCGGCACCTGCCCGGCCTCGTGCGCCTCGGCCCTGCCGCTCTCGTAGACCCGGTAGCTGACCGTGTTCTCCTTCGGCAACCGCATGCCCTCGGCGTCGTAGGTGCCGCCGTCGGTGACCTCGATGACCAGCTCACCCGCGTGGTCCGGCAGCACCAGCGCGCTGAAGTTCGCGTTCGCCGCTCTCCGCGCCCGCTTGGCCACCAGGTACAGCGCGTCCCGGCCGCCGGTGCCCGTCAGCAACGCCGTGGTGACCTCGGCGGCGGCACTCAGCCATCCCTCCCGCCGGCGGACCTGGTCGTGCGCGCGTTGTCTCCTGATCGCGATGCCGGCCGCGGTGGCGACCGTGGCGGCGGTCTCCCGGTCGTGCTCGTCGAAGACGGCCTTGCCGGCCAGGTAGAGGTTGCCGAACTCCTGCCCGTCGACCTGCACCGGCACCCCGACGAACTCGGTGGCGTTGATCGACCGCGGATCGCCGGTGGTGATGTGGTCGGGGTCCTGCCCCGACCACTCGAGGAGCTCCCGGTGCCCGTTCACGACGGCGAGCGCGCCGTAGGAGGCGCCGGTGAGCTCGCAGGCGGACTCGACGACCAGGTGGAGGAGCTCGGGGAGGGAGTCGGTGCCGGCGAACGACAGCACGACGTCGAGGAGGCGCTGGTCGGTGCTGAGGTTGCCGCCCACGGGCTTCGCCCCTTCGGGAGGGAGAGACGTGACACCGCACGAACGACTGAGGGTAACTCCCCTCAGTAGTCAAGGGGGAGACCATCACCGGAAATGGTGAAACCGGGGGTTACTCAGGGTAGATGTTCAGTGAGGGCCGGTCGAGTTGCCGGCCACGGCGTTCGGGTGGCTTGCGCGGGCCGAGCGGCACCGAGCGCGGCAGCGTCAGTGCAGGCCGACCGTGAACCCCTCGTCGATCACCCCGCGGTAGATCTGCGGCGCGTACATCCGCAGCCCCGCGTCGATCGGCGCGATCATCGGCGCCGAGTCCCCCAGCGGCAGCCGGTAGCCGTTCTGCACCCGGTGGAACTCCCACAGCGGTTCCATCGCCGGGTGCGCCGGGCGGAAGCGGGCCGGGTCGAGCGGGTGCAGGTCCACGCGGACCAGGGTGCGGCGGACCAGGGCGTCGGCGAGCTCCACGGCGCGTTCGCGGGTGCGGGAGATCGAGATGGCGCCCAGGTCCTGCCAGGCCACCGCCCACGGGGTGCCCCGGGGGTCGTCGAGGCGGATGCCCTGCGGTTCGATGACGAGCTTGCGGGGGCGGGAGATGGTCTTGAACTTCACCAGGGCCATGACGCCGATGAAGGTGAAGGCGAGGCCGATGACCGCGGCGATCGAGCCGCCCACCGGTTCGCCCGACACGAAGGCGGACACGGCGCCGAAGAGGGCCAGGACGCCCAGGCCACCGGCCAGGGAGCCGCCGAGCAGGACTTTGCGGGTGTCGCTCGCACCGAGGTCGACGACGACGGGCTCTCCCCAAGCGGTCATGCCCGCAGGTTACCGCTGATCAACTGCTCCGCCGCGGCGAACGGGTCGAGCTCGCCCGCCACCACGCGCCCGGCCAGCGCGTCGACCGGGCCGAACCTCGTCCGCACGCGGTCGACCGCGATCGCCTCGATCTCGGCTCCGGCGCGGCGCAGGCGACGAGCGGCCAGTTCGCCGTGCTCGGCCATCCACGCCTGGTGGGCGGCGATCGCCTCGACGACCGCGTCCACACCCTCCGCGCTGGCGGCGACGGTCTTCACGACGGGTGGGCGCCACAGCGGGCCCGAACGGTCGCGGCGGCCCAGGGAGATCATGTACTTCAGGTCGCGGGCGGTCTGGTCGGCGCCGTCGCGGTCGGCCTTGTTGACCACGAACACGTCGGCGATCTCCAGGATGCCCGCCTTCGCGGCCTGGATGCCGTCGCCCATGCCCGGTGCGAGCAGCACGAGGGTGGTGTCGGCCAGCGCCACGACCTCGATCTCGGACTGGCCGACGCCGACGGTCTCCACCAGGACCACGTCGAAGCCGGCCGCGTCGAGCACCCGCAACGCCTGCGGGGTGGCCCAGGAAAGACCACCGAGATGACCGCGCGTGGCCATCGAACGGATGAACACGCCCTCATCGGTCGCGTGATCGCCCATCCGGACGCGGTCACCCAGCAGGGCGCCGCCGGAGAACGGGCTCGACGGGTCGACCGCGATCACCGCGACCCGCTTGCCCGCGGTCCGGAAAGCGCGCACCAACGCGTTGGTCGACGTCGACTTGCCGACACCGGGAGCACCCGTGATGCCGACCACCTGGGCGTTGCCGGTGAACGGGGCCAGAGCCGCCGCCACCTCGGGCAGCGCCGAGCTCCCCTGCTCCACCAACGAGATCAGCCTGGCGACCGCGCGCGGCTCGGCGTCACGCGCGCGGCCGACCAGTCCTGCTACGTCAACAGCTCCCACCTGGAGGACATTAAGCCTTGGAAGGCACGCGGATGATCAGAGCGTCGCCCTGACCACCGCCACCGCACAGCGCCGCGGCACCCACGCCGCCGCCACGCCGCTGCAGCTCCAGGGCGAGGTGCAGGGCGATGCGGGCGCCGGACATGCCGATCGGGTGGCCGAGCGCGATGGCGCCGCCGTTGACGTTGACCTTGTCCTCGGAGATCCCGAGCTGACGGGTGGACACGATGCCGACCGCCGCGAACGCCTCGTTGATCTCGACCAGGTCGAGGTCGGCGGGCGAGATGCCCTCCTTGGCGCACGCGGCCTTGATCGCGTTGGACGGCTGCTCGTGCAGCGAGGCGTCGGGGCCGGCGACCACGCCGTGCGCGCCGATCTCCGCGATCCACTCGAGGCCCAGCTCCTCGGCCTTGGCCTTGCTCATCACCACGACGGCGGCCGCGCCGTCGGAGATCTGCGACGCCGAGCCCGCGGTGATCGTGCCGTCCGCGGCGAACGCGGGACGCAGCTTGCCCAGCGACTCGGCGGTCGTGTCCGCGCGGACGCCCTCGTCGGTGCTGAACACCACGGGGTCGCCCTTGCGCTGCGGGATCTCGACCGGCGCGATCTCCTGCGCGAACACGCCGTTCTCAGCGGCCTTCGCGGCGAGCTGGTGCGACCGCGCGGAGAAGGCGTCCTGCTCCTCGCGGGTCACGCCGTGGCGGCCGTTGTACTTCTCGGTCGACGACCCCATCGCGACCTGGTCGAACGCGCAGAACAGGCCGTCGTGCGCCATGTGGTCGACCATCGACACGTCGCCGTACTTGAACCCGCCGCGCGACTTCGGCAGCAGGTGCGGCGCCTGGGTCATCGACTCCTGGCCACCGGCGACCACGACGTCGAACTCACCGGCGCGGATCAGCTGGTCGGCCAGCGCGATCGCGTCGATGCCGGACAGGCACACCTTGTTGATCGACAGGGCGGGCACGGTCATCGGGATGCCGGCGGCGGCCGCGGCCTGGCGCGCCGGGATCTGGCCGGCGCCCGCGGTGAGCACCTGGCCCATGATCACGTACTCCACCTGCTCCGGAGCCACGCCCGCGCGTTCCAGCGCCGCCTTGATCGCGACACCACCGAGCTGAGCGCCGGAGAAGTCCTTGAGCGATCCGAGCAGTCGACCCATCGGGGTGCGCGCCCCGGCGACGATGACGGAACCGGACACAGCTGCCTCCATGGAAGAGCGAACGGTCGTTAACTTCAGCACCATACCCGCGGCTACTGGGCGGTAATTCTGTGAGACCTCGCACAGCGACACCTGCACCGATCGAGTAGTTACCCTTCCCCGCTATGAACGCAGACATCGCTCGATTCGTGACCGCGATCGACCACGTGGGCATCGCGGTGCCCGATCTCGACGTCGCGATCGCGTTCTACCGCGACAACTTCGGCCTCGAGGTGGCCCACGAAGAGGTGAACGAGGAGCAGGGCGTGCGCGAGGCGATGCTGCACGCGCCCGGCGACCACGGCGGCACCGCGATCCAGCTGCTCGCGCCGCTCACCGAGTCCTCCACGATCGCCAAGTTCATTGGGCGCAGCGGCCCCGGCCTGCAGCAGCTCGCCTACCGGGTGTCCGATGTGGACGTCGCGGCGGACGCCCTGCGCCGGAAGGGTCTGCGGTTGCTCTACGACAACGCCAAGCGCGGCACGTCGAACAGCCGGGTCAACTTCGTGCACCCCAAGGACGCGGGCGGCGTGCTCATCGAGCTGGTCGAGCCGGCGGCTGCCGGGTCAGCGCACTAGCCACGAACGTCAGCTCCCGGTCGATCGGGTCGTCCTCGTCGCTGTGCCGCGCCACCGAGTGCCGGTAGCTCACGGCCAGCGCGAGGAGTGCCGCGGCCGCTGCGACGTCGTCGGCCGCCACCGCCGGACCGCCCGCGGCGAGGATGACCTGCTCGATCTGCGCCGCCACGTCGTCGTACCGCGCCCGCATGGCATCGCGCACCGCGGGATGCGCATCCGCCTCACGCCACAACAGATGCGACAACAGCGGCGACGCGGTCAGCTGCGCGTCGAGTGCCGCGACGAGCCTGCGCAACGACTCCGCCACGTCCCCCGCGACGACGACGCCGCGGTGGTCGACCGTGCTGTCCGGCAGCCGCGCGACGAGTGCGACGAGCAGGTCCTTCTTGCGGTTGAAGTAGTAGTGCACCAGACCCTTGGGCACGCCGGCGCGGTCGGCGACGCGCGAGGTCGGCGTGGCGTCGAAACCCGACTCCGCGAACAGCTCCTCGGCCGCGGCCAGGATGCGCTCCTTGGCCGAATCCGCCACACGTTCCTCCGCGGGTGTGTGGGCCCGGGACATTTCCCGGGTCCGCCGGTCTCTGGCTTGATCAGTGCCTCGCGACTTCCACGCTCCTCTTGGTTGGCCGCCCGGTCAAGAAATCTGAGTGGAATCCCTCACAGGCATGATTCTGGATCGTTTACTGGTCGGTAACCTCCGGCAACCTGCGACGATCCCTCACCGGGAAGGAATGCCGCCGTGCAGAAGATCCTTGATGCGATCCTGGCCGACGAGCTGGACGCGATCGGCTCGTTGGACGTGCCCGAGAGCTACCGGGGCGTGACCGTGCACGCGGACGAGGCCGACATGTTCTCGGGCCTCGAGACGAGGGACAAGGACCCTCGCAAGTCGCTGCACATCGACGAGGTCGCCACGCCGGAGCTCGGCCCCGGTGAGGCGCTGGTCGCCGTGATGGCGTCCGCGATCAACTACAACACCGTGTGGACCTCGATCTTCGAGCCGGTGTCCACGTTCGGCTTCCTGCGGAAGCTGGGCGGCCGCCACGACCTGCCCTACCACGTCGTCGGCTCCGACCTGGCCGGCGTCGTCGTGCGCACCGGTCCCGGCGTCACCGCGTGGAAGCCGGGCGACCGGGTCGTCGCGCACTGCCTGGACGTGCCGCTGGAGGCGCCGGACGGGCACAACGACACGATGCTCGACCCGCAGCAGCGGATCTGGGGCTTCGAGACGAACTTCGGCGGCCTCGCCGACCTCGCGCTGGTGAAGTCGAACCAGCTCATGCCGATGCCCAGGCACCTCACCTGGGAGGAGGCGGCCTCGCCCGGCCTGGTGAACTCCACCGCCTACCGGCAGCTGGTGTCGACCAACGGCGCGAACATGAAGCAGGGCGACACGGTCCTGATCTGGGGCGCGTCCGGCGGTCTGGGTTCCTACGCCACGCAGTTCGCCCTCAACGGCGGTGCGACGCCGGTCTGCGTCGTGTCCTCGCCGGAGAAGGCGGAGATCGTCCGGTCCATGGGCGCGGAGCTGATCATCGACCGGTCCGCGGAGGGCTACAGGTTCTGGAAGAACGAGCACGAGCAGGACCCCAAGGAGTGGAAGCGCTTCGGCGCGAAGATCCGCGAGCTCACCGGCGGTGAGGACCCGGACATCGTGTTCGAGCACCCCGGCCGGGAGACGTTCGGCGCGTCCGTGTTCGTCGCGCGCAAGGGCGGCAAGATCGTCACGTGCGCGTCGACCTCCGGGTACATGCACCAGTACGACAACCGCTACCTCTGGATGAACCTCAAGCACATCCTGTCGTCCCACTTCGCGAACTACCGCGAGGCGTGGGAGGCGAACCGGTTGATCGCCAAGGGAAAGATCCACCCGACGGTGTCCAAGGTGTACTCAATGGACGAGACGGGCCAGGCAGCGCACGACGTGCACCGCAACGCGCACCAGGGCAAGGTCGGCGTGCTGTGCCTTGCCCCGGAAGAGGGTCTGGGTGTTCTCGATCACGAGATGCGCGCGAAGCACCTCACGGCTATCAATCGATTCCGGGGTGTGTGACCTTCCGGGGACACTCGAACGGGTAGCGTGAGGGGCATGGGCCCCCTCGCCGACGACCGTGACCTCGTCCCACTGGGATCCGGATTCGACATCGTCAAGCGCGGTTACGACCGCGCCCAGGTCGAGGACCACCTCGAACGCCTCGACTCGGACCTGCGGCTGCTGGCCGCCGACCGCGATGCCGCCGTCTCCCAGACGTCCGACCTCGCGCGCCAGCTGGAGGCCGCCCGCTCGGAGATGACCGAGCTGCGCAACCAGGTGGAGCGGTTGTCGCTGCCGCCGACGACGCTGGAGGGGCTTTCCGAGCGCCTCCAGCGCATGTTGCGGCTGGCGCAGGACGAGGCGAACGAGATCAAGGCCCGTGCCGAAGCGGAAGGCGGGCACATCCGCGCCAAGGCGGAAGCCGACGCGGGTGTGCTCCGCCAGCGCTACGAGAAGCTGATCCAGGAGCTCGACGAGCGCCGCGCGGCCATGGAGGCCGAGCACAAGGGCGTTCTCGAGACGGCGCGCGCCGAGGCCGAGAAGATCGTCTCCGAGGCGGAGGCCTCCGCCCGCAAGATCGCCGACGAGTCCGAGCAGCGCCGCGTGACCGTCGAGGAGGACTTCGAGATCGCGATGGCCGCCCGCCGCACGGAGGCCATGGCCACGCTGGCCACCCAGGAGGCGAACTCCAAGGCGGAGATCGACCGCAGGATGCGCGAGGTCACCGAGGAGGCCACGAGGATCCGGGCCGCCGTGGCACAGGAGCAGGCGAACTCCAAGGCCGAAGCCGAACGCCGCGTGCGCGAGGCCACCGAGGAGGCCAACCGCCGCCGCCACGACGCGGTCACCGAGGCGACCGCCCGCATCCAGGAGGCCACGGACGAGGCGAACCGCCGCGTGCGCGAGGCCACCGAGGAGGCGAACCGCCGCACCACGGCCGCGAGCCAGCGCGTGGACCAGCTCCGCAACCTGCGCAACCGCCTGTCGCACCAGCTGCACGGCGTGCGGGCGGCGTTGCAGGACGTCGTGCCGCTGCTCGACCCGCTCGAGGCCGAGGCCGAGCCGGCCGCGGTGCAGACCACGCACGCTCCCGCCGCGCCTGCTCCGGCACCCGCGGCCGTCGCACCCCAGGCTCCTCAGCAGGCCCAGGCTCCCGCGCCGACGCAGGCCGCGCAGCCGCAGGCCGTTCCGCAGCCCCCTGCCACGCCCGCACCGGCCGCACAGCAGGCACCGGCCAAGCCCGCGCAGGCGAAGCAGGCACCGCAGCCGGCCCAGGTGGACGGGCCGACGAAGAAGATCACGCGTCCGCAACCGGCGAAGAAGTCCTGACAGCGCACCGTCGCTGACAGCGGCCGCGGCTCCCACGGAGTCGCGGCCGTTCCTCGTTCGGAGCACAAAACCGTTGCGCCGATAGGGGTTCTGAGACTTAGGGGTCTGTTCTAGTCGATTGCCAGATCGATAACTGTTTCGATCCTGATGGCGAAGCTCACGGCGCCCGTTCACGCCGGGAGTGGCATAGTCGCCCGCAAGTTACTCCTTGGTAGCCCACGCTTTACCCCGCAGGGAGGTCTGCAGTGGCGCGCGAGATCAGCACCGTCGGAGTCGTCGGCTTCGGAACCATGGGCGCGGGCATCGTGGAGGTGCTCGCCCGCACCGGGCTGGCGGTGAGGGTGGTGGACGTCGACGCGGCCGGCCTCGAACGCGGCCTCGGACACCTCGAGCACTCGACCACCAGGGCCGTGCGCCGGGAGAAGCTGACCGAGGACGAGAAGACCGCGCTGCTCGGCCGGGTCACGACCTCGCTGGCGCTCGCGGACCTCGCCGACTGCGACCTGGTGGTCGAGGCGGTGCCGGAGAGCATCGAGCTCAAGGCGGGCATCTTCCGCGAGCTCGACCAGATCCTGAAGCCGGAGGCGGTCATCGCCTCCAACACCTCCTCGCTGTCGATCACCGAGATCGGCGTGCACACCGGGCGGCCGGGCAAGGTCGTCGGCCTGCACTTCTTCAACCCCACGCAGGTGCTGAAGCTGGTCGAGGTCGTGCGCACGGTCGTCACCGAGCCGGACGTGATCGCCGACGTGGTCGCGTTCGCAGAACGGCTGGGCAAGTCGCCGGTCGTGATCGGCGACCGGGCCGGGTTCATCGCGAACGCCCTGCTCTTCCCGTACCTCAACCACGCGGTGAAGATGCTGGAGTCGAAGTACGCCACGCGCGAGGACCTCGACGCCGCGATGCGCTACGGCTGCGGCTACCCGATGGGCCCGCTGGCGTTGCTGGACCTCATCGGCCTGGACACCGCCTACGAGATCCTCGACACGATGTACCACCAGTCGCGCAACCGCCTGCACGCGCCGGCGCCGCTGCTGAAGCAGATGATCACGGCCGGGCTGCTGGGCCGCAAGACCGGGCGCGGCTTCTACACCTACGACGGCCCCGACTCGCCGACCGTGGTGGCCGACGCGCACACGCCGTCCACTGTGGACAGCTCGGTGCCCTCGCGCGAGGTGCGGCGGGTCGGCGTGATCGGCACCGGCACGATGGCCACCGGCATCGCCGAGGTGTTCGCCAAGCGCGGCTACGACGTGGTGCTGCGGGCCCGCGGTCTGGACAAGGCCGAGAAGGCGATCGCCGCGGTCCGCAGGTCGCTGGAGCGCGCCGTGTCGAAGGGCAAGCTCAGCGAGGCCGACCGGGACGCCGCCCTGGCGCGCATCACGCCCGCCGTGGAGTTCGTCGAGCTCGCCGACTGCGACCTGGTGGTCGAGGCGGTCGCCGAGGAGATCGGCATCAAGAAGGAGGTCTTCGCGGCGCTCGACGAGGCGTGCAAGCCCGGCGCCGTGCTCGCGACGACCACGTCCTCGCTGCCGGTCGTCGAGATCGCCGCGGCCACCTCGCGCCCGCAGGACGTCGTCGGCCTGCACTTCTTCAACCCGGCGCAGGTCATGAAGCTGGTGGAGGTCGTCGAGACGATCTCCACGGGCGCCGACGTGGTGGCCACGGCCCGCAAGATCTGCCTCGACCTCGGCAAGCACCCCGTGCACTGCGGTGACGTCGCCGGCTTCATCGTGAACGCGCTGCTCTTCCCGTACCTCAACGACGCGGTGAAGATGCTGGAGGCCCACTACGCGGAGGCCGACGACATCGACAACGCCATGAAGGTCGGCTGCGGCCTGCCGATGGGTCCGTTCGCACTGCTGGACGTCGTGGGCCTGGACGTGTCGCTGGCGATCGAGCGGACGCTGTACCTGGAGTTCCGCGAGCCCGGTTTCGCACCGGCGCCGCTGCTGGAACACCTGGTCACGGCAGGCCGGCTCGGCCGCAAGACGGGCAAGGGCTTCCGCGACTACTCGTGAGGGCTGTGCCGCTAACAGGGGCACCATGCCGGACGTGGCATGGTGGAGCCATGCGTCGACTGGTGCTCCTGTTGGCTGTCCTCTTGCTCGCGTCCGGCTGTGCCGGGAAGACGATCGAGGGCAGTCCGAAGGCGCAGGACGCCATCGACGCGGCGTCACCGTTCGACCAGGAGGCGCCGTCGTCGGAGGACCCCTCGCCGGAAGACCCCACGTCCGAGGATCCCTCCGCAGAAGACCCCGAGGACCCGGACACCGCGCCGATCGACGGTGAGGTGCAGGGCGTGTGCGCCGTGCTGAAGTGGACGGACCTGCCCTACCCCGGCGCGAAGCCGGAGACACCGCCCACGCAGATCAACTACGACTCGACGTTCGACCAGTCGTGCCGGTGGACGACGAAGGTCGACAACGTCGAGGTAGGCGTCTCGCTGCGGTTCCGCGAGGGCAGGCAGATCACCATCGAGCGCACCACCGGCGAGTACGACGTGAACGGCCAGAAGGTCACCTACCTCGACCGCTCGGACGACCCCGAGGTGCAGCCGACGTGCGTGCTGGTCGCGCCCTACGACGGCGGCGGGCTCGGCATCATCGTGATCGACTCGACCGGCAAGTTCGGCCCGGTCTGCGAGCAGGGCCGCAAGATCGCCGAGACCATGCTGTCCCGGACTCCGAACTAGCCGCAGCAGCCGCCGCCACAACACCCGCCGCCGCCACCGCTCGGTTGCGCGGCGGTGCCGCCGATCCCGGCCATGGACAGCAGCTTCACCGTGTCCGCGTGGCCGTCGGGACAGCTCGCGGGCGCGGACGACTCGCTCATCGGGCGCTTCAGCTCAAAGGTGTCGTCGCACGTTCGGCAGCGGAACTCGTAGGTCGGCACGACCCGATTCTACGAGCGGTTACCGTGTCGCCGTGCCACGTCGTAACAGCCCCAAGCCAGAAGAACACCGACCGCTGGGCGGCGGCGTCGGCTGGGCGCGCACCGAGGTCGGTCCTGGCGGCGAGGAGTACCTGGTGCGGGCCATTTCCGGCGCGCAGGCCCAGAAGACCTACCGCTGCCCCGGCTGCGACCACGAGATCCGCCCCGGCGTCCCGCACGTGGTCGCGTGGCCCGCGCACGAGGCGGGCTCCGCGGAGGAGCGCCGCCACTGGCACCAGGGCTGCTGGGACTCGCGCGGCCGCCGCGGGCCGACCTCGAAGCGCTTCTAGATCCCCACCTGGGTGCGCCAGCGTTCGAGCCTGGCGCGGAACTCGGCCGGCTGCTCGACCGGCGGCAGGTGCCCGGCGTCCTCGATCCGCTCGCTGGTGCTGTGCTTGAGCGTCACCGCGAGCTTCGCGGCCACGGCCGGCGGCGTGAGCTGGTCGTGCTCCCCCACCAGCACGAGCGACGGCACGTCCAGCGACTCCAGCACGCCGGTCGAGTCCGGCCGCCGCGCCATCGCCCGCTGCCACCAGGCGACGTCCTCGGCGCGCTGGTCGAGGATCATGGCCCTGGTCAGCGCCTCCGCGTCGGCGGAGGCGTCCGGGCCGAGCAGGTTCGGGACCATCGAGTCGGCCAGCCAGTCGCCGACGCCCTCGCGTTCCACCCGGTCCGCCATGGCGTGCCGGTTCGCGGCCGCCTCCTCGGTGTCCGCGGTGTGCTTGGTGTCGACGAAGACCAGGCCCTTGACCCGTTCCGGCGCGATCCGCAGCAACGCCATCGCCACGTACCCGCCCATCGAGCACCCGCCGAGCACGAACTGGTCGAGGTCGTCGAGCCCGGCGAGGACGCCGCGCGCCACCGTCGTCAGGTCCGGCTCACCGCTGCCGCGCAACGACGGCGTCCGCGCGCCCGGCACGTCCCACATGCGGGCGTCGAGCGGAAAGGCGTGCAGCAGCACGAGGTCATCCATCGGTCCACTCCGGAGCCAGCACCGACCACACCTCCATGTCGTGACGCACACCGCGGTAGAGGTAGTGCTGCCGCAGCACGCCGTCCTTCGTCATGCCCAGCCGTCGTGCCACCGCGATGCTCGGTGCGTTGGCCGACGACACCACCCACTCAACCCGATGCACGCCGCGCTCGCGAACCGCCCAGTCGATGATCACCCGCGCGGCCCTGGTGACCAGGCCCCTGCCCGCCGCCGCCGGCTCCAGCCAGCACCCGGCCTCCGCCGTGCCCTGGCGCAGGTCCATGACCCGGAAGAGCACCCCGCCGACCAGCTGCCCGTCCAGCCAGATGCCGCAGATGCGCCCGGTGTCGGTCTTCGCCTTCTCCGCGTAGTTCGTGAGGTACGCCCGCGCGGCCTCGACGTCGGGCACCGCGTCGGGCAGCGCGATGTACTGCCCGATGAACTCGCGCCCGCGCTCGATGTTCGCGAAGAACTCCGGCGCGTGCCACGGCTCCAACGGCCGCAGCTCGGCGCCGTCGTCACCCAGCGGTGTGCTGAACATCCATCGCCCCCACAGCGTCAAGATCGGCCCAGGCGAACGCTACCCCGGCGCCCGCTCCGGGACCCAGCTCGGCACGGGCGTCGCGGAATTCCACCCGCCCCGCCGATTCACCGGAATTCCCGGCGCATTCAGGACCGATTCCCGGGTTGAGCTGACCGGGTGTGTTCTCCACTCCTATCCTGGGCCGCGGGGAACACCGGCACCGGCACCTGGTTGAAAGCTTGCCAAGAAACGGACGGTTGCACAAATTCCTGCCCACGGGGGCTTCTCATGGCAATTGTGATCGACACGGACGACGTCGACGCGGGTTCGGCGTTCGACCACTTCCGCGACGGTTTGTCGCGCGCTCAGGTGCCGATGGACATCCGGTGTGCGACGCCCGGCGAGTTCCACGCCCGGCACCGCTCGGTCGACCTCGGCGGCGTGAGCACGGCGTCGGTGCTGTGGCGGCCGGGCCGCTACGAGGTCGCGCGGACGTCGGCGCTGATCAGCAGGTCCGACCCCGGCGTGTACCGGGTGCTGCTCAACCTCAGCGGGACCAGCGAGTTCCTGCACCAGGGCCGCCACGCGACCCTCGGCGCCGGCGAGATGGCGCTCTTCGACACCTCCGCCCCGTTCTTCGGCCGGCGCGCACCGGGCGCGGACCGCACCGGGCGGTCGATCATGCTCACCCTGCCGCACACCGCGCTGCCGTTGCCGCCGCGGACCGTGCGCACGGCACTCGGCGCCGTCCTGCCGTCCCGGTCCGGCACGGGTGGGCTCGTGCGCGGGTTGCTCCAGGAGATCGACGTCCGGGCCGGCGCGGGCGAGATCGCCGCAGCTCACCGGCTCTCGGCGGCGTTGCTGGACGTGCTGGTCGTGCACCTGGCCGAGTGCTCCGGCACCACCAGCCCCGCCGTCCGCGAGTCGGGCGAGCGGACGACGTGGCTGCGGGTGCGGGCCTTCGTGGCGGAACGACTGGGCGACCCCGGGCTGTCACCGGAGTGCGTGGCCGCGGCCCACCACATGTCGGTGCGGACCCTGCAACGGCTGTTCTCCCACCACAACACGACGGTCGCGGGCTGGATCCGCGCCCAGCGGCTGGAACGGTGCCGGCACGACCTGCTGGACCCGCACACGGCCGCCACCTCCGTGCGCGCCATCGCCCACCACTGGGGTTTTTCCGACCAGGCCCATTTCACCCGCGCCTTCCGCACGGCCTACGGGATGACACCACTGCAATGCCGTCCGGCGGCTGGCGCGGACGGTCAACGGGTTGGCGCGCAAACGCAAGAGTTCTCCCCGCCGCCGGGCGAAGAATGAAAGAGCAGGTTTCACGTAGAGGGGGAGAAGAATGACACAGCGACTGTCGCGGACCCGGCGGGCGAGCCGGATTGCCGCGGTGCTGGCGGTTCCGCTCGCGTTGGTGCTCACCGCGACCTCCGCGCACGCGCACTACCAGGAGGCGAAGCACGGCGACGACCTCGGCTGGGTGGACGCCAACCACTGGACGATCGGCGTCTGCGACAACGAGGCCGACGGCAACGGCGTGCGCACCGAGTACCGGACCGCCGACGGCAACACCGACTACGTCGGTGACTGGAACGGCAGCGGCAACGGGTGCAACAGCGAGGTCGTCTTCGACGGCTCGTACGTGACCCAGTTCCAGGTCTGCGAGGAGACGAAGGGCTGCTCGGGCTGGAAGAACGCCTAGTGCGGTGACCACGAACCTGTCCCGCGAGGTGCCCTGCTGAGCGTCGGGAAACGCGGTGAAGATCGTGGTCACCGCACCAGGTCACCCGTCGAGTCCAGTGCCACGGGCGGAGGGTGGACGTGCACCCCTCCGCCCGTCGGCGATCAGTCGTCGAAGCCCCTTTCCGCCAGCTCCTCGATCCGCCGCACGGCCTCGCGCGCGTCCTTGCCCGTGGCCACCACCGTGATCGACTTCCCGCCCGGCGCGCTCAGGCCCATCAGGCCCAGCACGCTCGCCGCGTTCGCCTCCTCGGCGCCGTAGCGGACCACGACGTCCGCGTCGAGCTCGGCGACCGTGCGCGCCAGCAACGCCGCCGGGCGCGCGTGCAGGCCCGCCTCGTTGGTCAGCGCCACCTCGGCCGACACCGCGTCGGACACCAGGTGCAGCGCGGGCGGGACGGGCGCGACCGGTGCCTCACCGGAGGCGCCCTCGGCCGAGACGGCCACGTCGGCGAGCGACGCACCGCCCTGGGCCGTGACGGCGGCGGCCACCGCGCCCTCCACCAGCGGCGCGTCCACCACGGCGTACCGGGAGGGGTCGTCGGCCGACTCCACGGCCATCTCGGCGGTCATCTTGGCGCTGCCCAGGTCGTAGAGCAGCACGACGCCGGAACCGGAGTCCGCGTCGGCCAGCGCCTCGACCACCGAGCCGTAGTCGGTGCCGAGGCCGCCCTCCTCCGTGCCGCCGACCGGCACCACGGTCACGTCCGGCGCCATCTGCGCGGCGAGCTCCGCCACGCCGTTCGCCAGCATGTCGCTGTGCGAGACGACCACGAGCCCGACCCGCGCCGGCACGGCCGCCGTCATGCCTTGACCGCCGCATCGGCGAAGGCGCGCAACAGCAACGCCGTCGAACGGGCACCGGGATCCAGGTGCCCGGCGCTGCGGTCACCCAGGTAGGACGCACGGCCCTTGCGCGCCACCATCGCCACCGTCGACTCGGCACCCTCCGCGGCGGCGTCGGCCGCCGCGCTCAGCACCGCCGCGACGGTCCACCGCACCGGCCGCGGCGGCCACCGCGGGCGTCAACGCGTCGACCATCGTCTTGTCGCCCACCACGCCTTGCCGCGCCACCACGCCCTCCAGCGCGCCCGCAACGCCTTGGCCACCAGCTCGCCGTCCAGCTCCCGGCGTCACCGACCGCCGCGGACGCCCGCAGGAACGCCGTGCCGTAGAGCGGTCCCGCCGCGCCGCCCACCGTCGAGATCAGCGTGGTGGCGGCCAGCTTCAGCACCTTGCCCGGCGTCGCCGGCTGGTCGGCGTCCAGCCGCGCCACCAGCGCGGTGAAGCCCCTGCGCATGTTCTCGCCGTGGTCGGCGTCGCCGATCGCCTGGTCGAGCCGCACCAGCTCGTCGCGGTGCTCCCGCACGACGCCGGCGGCCAGGCGCAGCGCCGCCACCACGTCCGCGGCCGTGCACCCCACGTCAGACCCCCCACCGCAGCGCCGGGGTGTGCACGGGCGCGTCCCACAGCCCGGCCAGCTCGTCGTCGAGCTTGAGCAGCGTGAGACTCATGCCCTGCATCTCCAGACTGGTGATGTACGGGCCGACGAGCCTGCGTTCCACCGTGATCCCCCGCTCCGCCAAGTAGGCCTCCGCGATGCCGTGCGCCAGGTACAGCTCGATCAACGGCGTGCCGCCCATGCCGTTGGTGAACAGCAGCACGCGGTCGCCCTCCGCGAACGGCAGGTCGGCCACGACCGGGTCGAGCAACGCGGCCACCATCTCAGCTGCCGAGCCGACCGGCACCCGCTGGCGGCCGGGCTCGCCGTGGATGCCGATGCCGATCTCCATCTCGTCCTCGGCCAGCTCGAAGCTCGGCGTGCCGACGTGCGGCACGGTGCACGAGGTGAGCGCGAGGCCCATCGACCGCACCGAGGCGTTCACCCGGTTCGCCAGCGCCTCGCACGCCGCCAGGTCCGCGCCCCGCTCGGCCGCCGCGCCGACGATCTTCTCGACCAGCACGGTGCCGCCGACCCCGCGCCGCCCGGCCGTGTACAGCGAGTCCTGCACCGCCACGTCGTCGTCGATCACCACCGACCGCACCTCGGACTCGGCGAGCTCCCCGGCCATCTCGAAGTTCATGACGTCGCCGGTGTAGTTCTTCACCAGCAGCAACGCCCCGGCGCCGCCGTCGGTCGCCTCCACCGCCGCGGCGACCTGGTCGGGCGTGGGCGAGGTGAAGACCGCGCCGGGACAGGCGGCGTCGAGCATGCCGCGCCCGACGAACCCGCCGTGCAACGGCTCGTGCCCGGACCCACCTCCGGAGATGATCGCGACCTTGCCCCGCACCGGTGCGTCCGCACGGGTGATGACGGCCGGGTCGTACCGGACCGACAGCAGATCGGGATGGGCGGCCTGCATCCCCCGCAGCGCGTCCTGCACCACGGTCTCCGGATCATTGATGATCTTCTTCATCCCAACACCCTCCCGATCGGCGGCGACCGTGTTCCTTCTTACTCCGCGGGTCTGACACTCGGAACGACCCGACGACCCGGTGTACGTTAGGTCGCCCTAATTCCCGCAGGTCAGAGTCACTGCTCGTAGTGGAGGAACAACGTCGTGTCGAAGAGAGCAGCGCTGCTCGTCGCAGTGGCCCTCGCGGTCACCGGTTGCAGCTCCAGCACGCCCGACCAGCCGTCCGTGGCGCAGGGAGGCGCGGACTTCGGCAAGGCGACCCAGCTGAGCGACGGCTTCGGCACCACCGCGAAGCCCGGCGAGTTCCCCCGCACGGTCAAGCACGCGATGGGCGAGACCACGATCGAGAAGAAGCCGGAGCGGGTCGTCGTGCTCGACACCGGCGAGCTCGACAACGTGGCCGCGCTGGGCATCAAGCCGGTCGGCATCGCCTACACCGACGGCTCGCCGACCATGCCGTCCTACATCGGCGAGAAGGGCGGCACGCCGGAGAACGTCGGCACGATCAACAACCTCAACCTCGAGGCGATCACCAAGCTGGACCCGGACCTGATCCTCGGCTCGAAGCTGCGCGCGGAGGCCCTCTACCCGAAGCTCGCCGCCATCGCGCCCACCGTGTTCTCGGTGCGCCCCGGCTACGTGTGGAAGGAGAACTTCCTCCTCAACGCCGTCGCGCTCGACCGCCAGGCCGACGCCGCGAAGATGCTCGAGGACTACACGACCAAGGCGACCGAGACCGGCAACGCGATCGAGAAGAAGCTCGGCGTGCGCCCGACGGTGACCGCGCTGCGGTTCATGCCGGGCCGGATCCGCCTGTACGCCAAGAAGTCGTTCATCGGCACGATCCTGATCGACGCCAAGATCCCGCAGCCGAGCCCGTCCCAGGTGGACGACCTGGCCGCGGAGGTGAGCGCCGAGCAGGTCAGCCAGGCCGACGCCGACCTGCTCATCTACTCGACCTACGGCGACCCGGCCAAGACCGCGCAGGGCGCCGTGCTCGGCGGTCCGCTGTGGAGCGGCCTCAACGCGGTGAAGGGCGGCAAGGCCAAGCCGGTCGCCGACGAGACCTACTTCCTCGGCCTCGGCGTGCTGGCCGCGAACGTGGTCCTCGACGACCTCAAGAAGCAGGCAGGCGCCTGACGGACGCCCGGCGCGCGGGTGCTCCTCCGGTCCTCAGCGGCCGAAGAGCATCCGCGCGAGGCGCAGCATCTGCTTGCCCGCGAGCGACGAGCGGTCGAACGTCGTCATGTCGAGCACGGCCTTGAAGCGCTGCCTGGTCACGGCCTTGGCGTAGGCGAACTCGCGCAGCCCGTCCTCGCCGTGGATGCGCCCGAACCCGGAGTCGCCCACCCCGCCGAACGGCAGTCCCGGCACCGCCGCGTAGGTCAGCACCGAGTTGACCGACACCATGCCGACCCGCAGCTCCCGCGCCAGCTCCTCGCCGCGCGACTTCGAGAACACCGCGGCGCCCAGCCCGTACTTCGACTGGTTCGCGAGCCGCACGCCCTCCAGCGCGTTCGGCACCCGGTTGATCACCAGGGTCGGCCCGAACGTCTCCTCGGTGACCGCCAGCGAGTCCTCCGGCACCTCGGTCAGCACCACCGGCTCCACGTACGGCGGCCGGATCGACTCAGGACCACCGACGAGCGCCTTGCCACCGCGGTCCAGCGCGTCCCGCACGTGCTCGCGGATGATCTCCACCTGCGACGGCATGGTGATCGGGCCGAGGTTCGCGTTCGGCTCGCCGCCCGGCTTGAGCTTGCGCGCCCTCTTCACCGCGATCTCGATGAACTGGTCGGCTACCTCCTCAGCGACGTACACGCGCTCGACGCCCGCGCACGTCTGGCCGGCGTTCGACACCGCGCCCCAGATCGCCGCCTCGGCGGCCGCGTGCAGGTCGGCGTCGGAGTCGACGATCAGCGCGTCCTTGCCGCCGCACTCGACCAGCACCGGCGTCAGCGTCGTGGCGCACGCGGCCATGACCTTCTTGCCCGTGCGCGTCGAGCCGGTGAACGCGACCTTGTCGACACCGGCCGCGCACAGCGCCGCACCGGTCTCACCGAAGCCGGTGACCACCTGGAACACCGGGTACTCCGGCACGGCCTCGGTGAAGGTCGAGGCGAGGAACGTGCCCACACCCGGCGTGAACTCCGACGGCTTGAACACCACGGCGTTGCCGGCGGCCAGCGCGTAGGAGATCGAGCCCATCGGCGTGTGCGCCGGGTAGTTCCACGGCCCGATCACGCCGATCACGCCCAGCGGCCGGTACTCCACCGACGCGGTGTGGTTGAACATCAACATGCCCGACGAGACCCTGCGCTTGCCGAGCACCCGGCCGGCCTGCCGCGACGCCCAGTGCAGGTGGTCCATGACCAGCGCGATCTCGACCCGCGAGTCGTCGGCGGGCTTGCCGGTCTCCGAGCTGATCAGCGCGACGAACTCGTCCGCGCGCTGCGAGAGGATCTTGCGCCAGGCGTCCAGCTTGGTCTTGCGCCCCTCGAAACCGAGGCCCGCCCACCACGCGGCGGCCTCGCGGGCGGAGGACACGGCGTCCTCGACCTCGGCCGCGGTGTGGACCGGGTGGTGGGCCACGACCTCGCCGGTGCGCGGGTCCAGCGAGGCGAACCGCCGCTGCTCGCCATCGGCCGACAGCGCGCTGTCCGGAGCGGTCTGCGTCATGGGGCCCTCCTGATACTCGCCAGTAACCTGACCCTAACGCGATCTGGAGGAAGTTTCAGCCCCCGCGCGGAGCCGTGGGGCCCATGTCAGGTCACAACCGTAGTGGTGCGTGTCACGCCTTCGGCAACTTGGGCAGTGTGGCCTTCGCGATGGCCGCCGCGACCTGGCAGCGGTCGAACTCCTTGTCCTTGACGCCCGCCGCGGAGAACTGCGCCACCTCGCCGTTGTTGTTCGAGTCCTTCGTGCGCACGACGGTCACGTCGCAGGTGGGGAACGGGCCCTCCTTGAGAACCGCGTAGCCCTTCACGCCGCCACCGAGGTCGACCTCGGTCTGCTTGTCGTTGAACTTGTTGTCCGCCGGGATGCGCAGCGTCTTGAACTCGAGCTGCGCCTGCGCCCTCTGGCCGCTCCACGTGCACGTGTGCAGGCCGAACGCCTGCGAGCGCGGCGAGGCGCCGAGCGGGTTCGCCAGGTCGGCCTTCTCGACGACCGTGCACGGGTCGACCTCGACCGGCGAGCCCTTCGGCGGGCTGTAGCGCTGCGGGTTGCCCTTGAGCTTGCGGATCGCGCCCTCGGCCACCTTGCGGCCCGGCTCGCACGGCTCCGCGCCGTCGCTGCCCGTGCCGATCTGCACGCGCACGGCCTGCGGCGGGTTCTCCTGCGTGATGACCGAGATGAAGCACGCCGAGCTGTTGAGCTTCTGCTCGGCGCTCTTCAGCCCGGCGAGCTGCTTGGTCGCCTTCTGCACCTCACTCGACAGCAGCGTGTAGCCGAGGTCCAGCGTGATGTTGAGCGTCTTGCCCGACTTGTCCTTCATGTAGTTCGAGCAGCGGGTGTACGAGCTGCTCGAGTAGCGCGACGGCGCGCCGACCGTCTCCAGCACGTCCCTGCCGATCACCGCGCACGGGTCGACCAGGCGCAGGCGCTCGGCCGCGAACGCCGGGTCGGCCGGCCTGTTCACCGGCGCGGACGACTTCACCGACGGGTCGGTCGAGGTCGTCGCCTCCGCGCCGGCGGGCACGGTGCGGCGCTCGGAGTGGGTCTTCGCGAGACCGGGACCGGTGGCGCATCCGGCCAGCAGCAGCGCGGCGGCGGCGAGCAGCGCCGTGGCACGAAAACGAAGCACGACGTGCACGTTAGCGACCTTTGCGGGCGTTCGTGGCCGGTACCCCGCGTTGCCGCGGCATTGAGACCGTGGTTGAGGTCACTGTGCGCTACGGGAACGATTCAGAAGATCAATTCGCTGTACCAGGTGAAGACCCCGACCAAGAGGAGAGATGTGCGAAACCGAATTCGCCGCGCAGTCAACTGGCTCGACGCGTGGACGATCGAGGCCTTCAACCCGGTCTACCCCGGCCGCTCCCGGTCATAGCTCCTTGAGCGGCTCCTTCTCCGTGTCCGCGAACTGAGGCCGCAGCATCGCCCACGCGGCGAACAACGCCGCGACGGCCACCATGGCGATGCCGGCCCACAGGTTGATGTTGACCCCTTCCGCCTTGTCGAGGTCCGCGGGTGACGTGAACGCGAGACCCATGACGACCAGTACGACGCCGTACAGGCCGAAGAGGAAAGCGATGATCAGTCGCAGGTCGAACAACCTCATGACGGCCTCCCTCAGCCGAAGACGATGTAGAGCACGGTCGTCAGCGCGAGCACTCCACCGCCGAGCAGGGCGGGCGAGCGGTACCAGCCCGCGTCCTCGCCGGTGGTGGAGTGCGCCCGGTCCTCCTTGGGCGTCAGGCTGTAGACCAGCCCCGCCAGCTCGCTGTCCGGCTTCGGCCGCGTGACGAGGCTGACCGCCACGGAGACCACGATGTCCACCACGAACGCGAGACCCGCACCGAGGAAGCTCGCGCCCTGACCGGGCAGCTCCAGCAGCTCGATGCCGAACGACGGCTCCGAGATCACGTAGATGAAGATCGCCGTGAACGTGCCGGCGAGCAGACCCACCCAGCCCGCGGTGGGCGTCATCCGCTTCCAGAACATGCCGAGGATGAACGTCGCGAACAGCGGCGCGTTGAAGAACGAGAACAGCGCCTGGATGTAGTCCATGATGTTGGACCCGCCGAGCGCGGCCGCGATGAACGCCGTGCCGATCGCGAGCACGCACGCGCCGACGGTGGCCAGGCGCCCGATCCGCAGGTAGTACTCGTCCGGCCGGTCCTTCTTGATGTAGTCCTGCCACAGGTCGTAGGTGAAGACCGTGTTGAACGAGCTGACGTTCGCCGCGACACCGGCCATGAAGCTCGCCAGCAGACCCGTGATCGCGATGCCGAGGATGCCGTTGGGCAGCAGGTCGCGCATCAGCAGCGGCAGCACGTTGTTGTAGCCCACGCCACTGCTCGTGTCGCCGGCCTTGAGCTGCGCCATCTCCGGCACGACCACCGCGGCGATGATGCCGGGGATGATGATGACCGCGGGGATGAGCGCCTTGGGGTACGCGCCGATGATCGGCGTGCGCTTGGCCGCCGACATCGACTTCGCGCTCATCGCGCGCTGCACCTCGGCGAAGTTCGTCGTCCAGTACCCGAACGACAGCACGAACCCGAGACCGAACACCAGGCCGACGACACTCCACACAGGACTGTTGATGCCGGTGAGTTCGGTGGCGGGCCAGGCGGACAGCTGCTCCTGATCGGTCACCTTGTCGACCAGCCCCTGCCAGCCCCCGACCTTGATCAGGCCGAGGATCGTGATCGGCGCGAGCGCGGCCACGATCACGAAGAACTGCAGCACCTCGTTGTAGATGGCGGCACTCAGCCCGCCGAGCGTGGTGTACGCGAGCACGACCATCGCCGCGACCACGATCGACACCGGCAACGGCCACCCGAGCAGCGCGTCGATGATCACCGCGAGCGCGAACAGGTTGATGCCGGCGATCAGGATCTGCGCCACCGCGAAGCTGATCGCGTTGACGAGGTGCGCCGGCTTGCCGAACCGCCGGCGCATGAACTCCGGAACGCTGCGCACCTTCGAGCCGTAGTAGAACGGCATCATCACCAGACCGAGGAACACCATCGCCGGGATGGCACCGATCCAGTAGTAGTGCACGGTCGCCATGCCGTACTGCGCGCCGTTCGCGGTCATGCCCATCAGCTCGAGCGCACCGAGGTTCGCGCTGATGAACGCGAGCCCCGTGACCCACGCCGGCAACGACCGCCCGGACAGCAGGAAGTCGAGGCTGGAGGAGACGGATCGCCGTGCCATCAGGCCGATGCCGAGCACCACGATGAAGTAGATGACGAGCAACGCGTAGTCGATCGGTCCCGCATCGAGCCGCAGGTCCGCCTCGGCCATCACCGACACCGTCCACCTCCCAAAATCGGACAAAGTCGAACATGAACGACCAGGAGGCAACGCTACTCCAGGTGCGGGCCTTGTTACCCCGATGGCTTGATCACAAAACCACGATGTGTGGTGGGTCGCTCACTGAAGCCGGGTGAGCGCGAAACTCGGATGCGCCACAGACCTGGCCTCTTCAAGACTGACCACGTGAACGACTACAGGCAGACGATCCGGCTGTGCCCGTTGTGCCGTGCGGTGCTCATGGGCCCAAGCGAGGACACCCCTCGGGACGACGTCTGCGACATCTGCGCCATGCGCCCGCTCTGGGAGGCGTTGCCGCAGGCCGTCCGGGACGAGGTCGGCGCCGTGGTCGACGAGAAGAGCGCGATCCCGGCGGGGTACCTGCTGGCGGAGCTGGACGGCGGACGGCGCCCGACCATGGAGTACATGCGGATCACGTCCTACCGCAGGAGGGTGGGCGAACGAACCTGCCGCTGCGCGGAGACCGAGCACGGCCGGGTCAGCTGGTCCTGCCCGTCGTGCGACCGGCGGCTGATGGGGTGCGACGAGACCCACGGGGAGATCTGCCGGCCCTGCGGCCTGGGCCCGGCCTGGGAAGCGCTGCCGCGGGCCGTGCGCGACGAGATCGGTGCGATGGTCGACGCCGGTGCCGTGATGGACGCGCCCGAGCGGTTGCGGGAACTGGACGAGTTCCGGCGCGACAACTTCGACTACACGCTCATGATCGCGTACCGCGGCTCGGTGAAGCGATGACCGGCCCCGCCGCCTACGACTGCGCCCTCTGCCGGGCGAAGCCCGCGTGGACCAGGCACCCCAGTGCCGCCCACCACCCGCTGTGCGACGCCTGCGCCGCGACGTACACGACCTGGCCGTGCCCCGGCTGCGGCAACGAACAGTTCCGCCCACCCGACGAGGAGGGACAGCCCTGCCCGCAGTGCGAGCCGCAGCTGATCTTCGCCGCACTGCCGGAGGCGAACCGCGCGGAGATCGACCGCGCGGTCGCCGAACTGGGCGCCATTCATGCGATCAAGCGGATCCGCGACCTCACCGGCTGCGGCCTGCGTCAGGCGATGGGCATCCGCGGCAACCGGTACCTGGCGGTCCGGGACGGGACGGCTGATCAAAACAGCCGGAACTCGTCCGGCTCGATCCCCCGCAACGCGTCGTAGTCCAGCACCACGCACCGGATCCCGCGGTCCTCGGCCAAAACCCGCGCCTGCGGCTTGATCTGCTGCGCCGCGAACACGCCCCGCACGGGCGCGAGCAGCGGGTCGCGGTTGAGCAGCTCCAGGTACCTGGTCAGCTGCTCGACGCCGTCGATGTCGCCCCGGCGCTTGATCTCCACGGCCACGGACGCGCCGGCGCCGTCGCGGCACATCAGGTCCACCGGGCCGATGGCGGTCGGGAACTCGCGGCGCACCAGCGAGTAGCCCTCGCCGAGGGTGGTCACGTGCTCGGCGAGCAGCTTCTGCAGGTCGGCTTCGACGCCGTCCTTCTGCAGGCCGGGTTCCGGGCCGAGCTCGTGCTTGGAGTCGTGCAGCACCTCGTCGAGGGTGATGATCAGCTTCTCCCCCGCCTTGTTCTGCACCGTCCAGATGTCCGGGTCCTCGATCAGCCAGCAGGGCGGGCTCATCCAGTTCAACGGCTTGTACGCGCGGTCGTCGGAGTGGATCGACACGGAGCCGTCGGCCTTGATGAGCAGCAGTCGCTGGGCCATCGGCAGATGGGCGGTCAGTCGTCCGACGTAGTCGACCTGGCAGCGAGCGATGACGAGACGCACCGCGACAGGCTACGGGGTGTGTCCAGGAACGGGTCGTTAGGTACGGTCCGTGCCGTGGAAAGCCTCGGCACCCGTGAGGTGTACGCAAACCCGTGGATGACCGTTCGCGAGGACGAGATCCGGCGCGCGGACGGCACAAAAGGCATCTACGGCGTGGTCGACAAGCCCGACTTCGCGCTGGTCATCCCCCTCGACGGCGAACGCGTGCGGCTCGTCGAGCAGTACCGCTACCCGCTCGGCATGCGGCGCTGGGAGTTCCCGCAGGGCACCGCGCCCGACCGCGCGGACACCGACCCGCTCGCCCTCGCCGCGCGCGAGCTGCGGGAGGAGACGGGGCTGCGGGCGGGCAAGCTGATCGAGCTCGGGCTGATCGACGTCGCACCGGGCATGTCGTCGCAGCGCGGGCGGGTGTTCCTCGCGACCGACCTCGTCGAGGGCTTCCACGAGCGGGAGCACGAGGAGCAGGACATGCGCTCGGCGTGGTTCGCGCGCGCCGACTTCGAGGCGATGATCGCGAAGGCGGAGGTCACCGACGCGCAGTCGATCGCCGCGTACACGCTGCTGCTCCTGCACGAGCACGCCCAGCCCTAGGGCCTGTGTCGAAGTCCATGTCCGCGATAGCCGGGCCTGAGGCGGCCCCTGGGGGCACGGGCGGACAGCCCACATACAACACCGGTATGCGGGCTGTCCGCCCGCACCGCCAGGAACCACCTCAGGCTCGACTCTCATCGAACCGGACTTCGACACAGGCCCTAGTCGCGGCAGCTCTGAAATGCTGCGCGGTAGGCGTTCGGTGACGTCCCGGCGACCCGCTTGAACCTGTCGCGGAACGCCGTGGCCGACCCGAACCCCACCTTGCTCGCGATCAGCTCCACCGGGTGCCTCGTCGTCTCCAGCAGGTGCTGCGCCTGGCGGATCCGCGTCCGGTGCAGCCACTGCAGCGGGGTCGTCCCCGTCTGCTCGCGGAACCGCCTGTTCAACGTCCGCGTGCTCATCCCGGCGTGGCCGGCCACGTCGGTCAGCGTCAGGTCGCGTGCGGCGTTGGCCTCCATCCACCGCAGCAGCGGTTCGAGCTCCGCACCCTGCGGCGCCACCGGTGGTGTGACGATGAACTGCGCCTGCCCGCCCTCGCGTTCCAGCGGCATCACCGCCATCCGCGCCGCGTCGGCCGCCACCGCGGACCCGTGGTCGCGCCGGATGATGTGCAGGCAGAGGTCCATCCCCGCCGAGGCACCGGCGGAGGTCAGGAACTGGCCGTTGTCGACGTAGAGCACGTCCGGGTCGACCTCCACGGCCGGGAACCGCGCCGCCAGCTCCTCGGCAGCCAGTGCGTGGTCGCGCGCATCCCGTCCAGCAACCCGGTCGCCGCGAACACGAACGCCCCCGTGCAGACCGACGCGATCCGCGCACCCCGCGCCGCCGCCGCGCGCAACGCCTCGACCACCCTCGGCGGCACCACGAGCTCCGGATCGTGCCCCGGCAGCACGATCGTGTCCACTTCGGACAGCAACTCCAGGCCGTGTTGCACTTTGAGGTCGAAGAGCTCGGACCGCGCCGTCCTCTTGGGACCGCAGACGCGCACCCGGTACCGCCCGGTCCAGTTGAACGCGTCCACGGGTACCGCGAAGTCGAACGGGACCACGCTGTCCATCACCACTACGGCCACCTGGTGCACGACCACCACCATAGCTGGCGAGAATCCGTTGGAACATGGCATTCCAGCCACTCGCCCACCGACCGCGCCACTCCTACCGTTTGATCAACGGAACCGAAGGAGCAGCGAAGTGAGAGCGCAAGTGGTGTTGTTCGACGGCTTCGACCCGTTGGACGCGATCGGCCCGTACGAGACCCTCGGCGCCGGCGGCCTGCAGGTCGAGCTGGTGACCGCGGAGGGCCCGCGGGACGTGCCGAGCGGCCTGGCCTTCTCCCTGCGGGCGACCGCCCGGCTGGACCCGCTCGCCGCCGGCCTGCTCGTCGTCCCCGGAGCCGCCGGCCACGACGAGGACGGGGTCGTCGCGCTGCTGGGCAATGCCGCCGAAACCCTGAAGACGCCGCTGCGGCAGGCGTTGGAGAACAACGACCTGACCGTCACCACGGTGTGCGGCGGCTCGCTGCTGCTCGCGATGGCCGGCCTGATCACCGGCCGCACCGCGACCACCAACCACCTCGGCCTGCACGCGCTGGAGGCGATGGGCGTCAACGCCGTCCGCACCCGCATCGTCGACGACGGCGACCTGGTCACCGCCGCCGGTGTCACCTCGGGCGTCGACCTCGGCCTCTACCTGGTCGAGCGCGAGGTCGGCGCGCGGAAGGCGGTCGAGGTGGAGACCCTCTTCGCCCACGAGCGCCGCGGCACGGTGTGGAGCGCGGCATGAGCAAGCTCTTCCTCTCGCTGCACGTCCTCGCCGCCATCATCGCGATCGGCCCGGTCACCGTGGCCGCCAGCATGTTCCCCAAGGCCGTCGCCACCGACGGCAACGCCGCGCTGCTGCACCGGATCTGCCGCGTCTACGCCCTGCTCGGCATCTCGGTGCCGGTCTTCGGCTTCGCGACGGCCGGCGTGATGGGCGTGACCGGCCACCCCTGGGTGGTCGTGTCGATCGCGCTCACCACCGCCGCCGCGTTCGTGCTGGCTCTCAAGATCCTCCCCGGCCAGGAGCAGGCGCTCAAGACCGGGAACGTCAAGCGGCTGGCCATGTACACGGGGGTCTTCAACCTGCTCTGGGCCGTCGTGACCGTGCTGATGATCCTGCGCCCCGGCTCGACGACAGGAGCTTAGCCCGCTAAGTTATTGGTCAATCACTAACTTAGGAGGGCGCACATGACCGCCGACCGCACCGCGGCCCAGCACGCCGTTGCCGAGCACCTGCGGCTCACCGCCGCCGGGCGCACGGAGGAATGGGTGACGCTGTTCGCCCCGGACGCGGTGCTCGAGTTCCCGTACGCGCCGCAGGGCGTGCCCCGGCGGGTGGCCGGCCGGGACGCACTGCTCGCACACATGCGCGGCTTCCCGGAGACCTTCGACGTCGAGTTCGTCGACCTGGTGTTCCACGAGACGGTCGAGCAGACCCTCGCGATCGCCGAGTTCCGCTCGACCGGCACGGCGGTCGCGACCGGCAAGCCGTACGAGCAGACGTGCATCTCCGTCGTGCGGACCGGCGACGACGGCCTCATCACCCACTACCTCGACTACTGGAACCCGTTGGTGGCGATCGAGGCGCTCACCCCCGACCTCGGCGCGGAGACCGCGAAAGCCGTGGTTGACTGATGCCCATGCCCGCCGCCGGCACCAGCACGAAGAGCGACGAACGCCGCCGGGCCGTCCTGGCCGCCGCGATCGACTGCTTCGCGCACAAGGGTTTCTACGGCACCACGACGCACGAGATCGCCGACCGGGTCGGCATCTCCCAGCCGTACCTCTACCGCCTGTACCCGAACAAGCAGGCCCTGTTCGCGGCGGCGGTCGACCAGGTGTCCGCCGTGATGACCGAGACGCTGGTCGCGCACGCGCCGGAAGGTGACGAGACGGCGTTGGCGGCGGCCAGGAACGCCTACGCCGCGCTCGTGGCGGACCGGACGGTCCTGCGGTTCCTCATGCACGCGAACTGCGCCGCCGAGGAGCCGCTGGTGGGCGAGGCCGTCCGCCGGTGCTACGCCAAGCAGGTCGGCACCGTGCGGGAACTGCTGGGCGACGACGACGCCGTGCGGCACTGGTTCGGTGCCGGGATGCTCGACAACGTCGTCGCCGTGCTGGGCCTGGCCGACCTCGACGAACCGTGGGCGCGGGTCCTCAGCGCCCGCTGAGCCCTACCGCTGGGTCACCGGCCGCACCACGATCTCGTTCACGTCGACCTCCGCGGGCTGCGAGACGGCGTAGGCGATGGCCTCCCCGATCGCCGACGCGGGCAGCGCACCCGCGCGGAAGTCCCGCATCAGGTCCGCCGCGTGCTGCTCGGTGATGGTGTCCGCCAGCTCGGACTCCGTGACACCGGGCGAGATCACGGTGACCCGCAGGTCGTCGCGCTCCTGCCGCAGGCCCTCGGACAGCGCCCACACCGCGTACTTGGTCGCGCAGTACACGGCGGCGGTGGGCATGACCATGTGCGCGCCGATCGAGGCCACGTTCACGACGTGGCCGCCGCCGGTGAACCGCGGCAGCACGGCCGCGATCCCGTTCAGCACGCCCTTGATGTTGACGTCGACCATCCGGTCCCACTCGTCGACCTTCAGCGAGTCCATGAGCGACAACGGCATCACGCCCGCGTTGTTCACCAGCACGTCGACCCGCCCGTACCTCTCGACCGCCGCGTCCACAAAGGACTGGAACGACGCGCGCGAGGTCACGTCCAGCTCCTGGTACCCGCCACCGGTCTCCTCGGCCAGCGCCGCCAGCCGGTCCACCCGCCGGGCGCCCAGGAACACCTGGTGCCCCGCCTTGGCCAGGACGCGGGCCGTGGCCTCGCCGATGCCGCTGGACGCTCCACTGATCACCACAACTTTGCTCATGGCGACAACGATCGGGGGGAAACCGCAGGTCAACCAGGACACCTTCTCCCTAGGTGTGCCACACCCAGGCAGCTTCGCGGAACCCGAACTAACCTCGAACACGTGCTCGGCGAGTTCCTGAAAGCCCACCGCGCCCGCGTCAACCCGGAGGACGCGGGCCTGCCCTCGCACACCCAGCGCAAGGTCAAGGGCCTGCGCAGGGAGGAGGTGGCCGTGCTGGCCGGCGTCAGCGCCGACTACTACGCCCGCCTGGAGCAGGGCCGCGAGACCAACCCGTCCGCCCAGGTCCTCGACGCGCTGAGCCGCGCGCTGCGACTGGACACCGACGCCCGCGCGCACCTGCACCGCCTGGCCGGCGTCGTCGCGGACGAGGGCCACACGACCGACCAGGTGAGCGCCGAGCTGCGGCAGCTCATCAGCGGCATGCACGACATGCCGGCGTTCGTGATGAACTCCTACCTCGACATGCTCGCCTCGAACGCACTGGCCGACGCCCTGTACGAGCCGTTCACGCCCGCCGACAACGCGGCCAGGATGACGTTCCTCGACCCGGCCGCCGCGAGCTTCTACCCGCGCTGGAACTGGGTCGCCCAGAGCACCGTCGCGCACCTGCGGCAGACCGCCGACCCGAAGTCCGCGCGGCTGCGGCAGATGGTCGCGGAGCTCAGCCGGCACCCGGTGTTCGAGGAGCTCTGGGAACACCACGAGGTGCGCGGGAAGACCCAGGACGCCAAGGAGTTCGTGCACCCCGCCGTCGGCCGGCTCAAGCTGACCTACCACTCGTTCGACGTCCGCGAGGCGCCCGGCCAGTTCCTGGTGGTCTACCAGGCCGAACCGGGCCCGGACGCGGACGCGCTGAAGCTGCTCGCGACTAGTCGGGCCACACGGGCTGCCGCTTCTCCAGGAACGACGCCCGTCCCTCTTTGGCTGACGGGGACTGCGAGGTCTCGGCCATGACCGCGAGCGCGATCTCGTACGCGTCGGGCTCCGGCCGGTCCAGCTGCGCGTAGATCGTCCGCTTCCCGAGTGCCTTCGACGTCCTGGAGCCGCGCGTCGCCCGCGCCAGCAAGTCGTCCACCTCGGTGTCCAGCGCGTCGGCCGGCACTGCGCGGTTGACCAAGCCCCACTCCACGGCGGTGGCCGCGTCGATCACGTCACCGGTGAGCACCAGCTCCATCAACCGCTTGCGCCCGATCGACCGCGCCACCGGCACCGCCGGCGTGTGGCAGAACCACCCGGCTTTGCCGCCGGGCAACGAGAAACCGGCCGTGTCCGCCGCGACCGCGAGGTCGCAGGACGCGACCAGCTGGCACCCGGCAGCCGTGGCCAGGCCTTGCACGCGTGCGATCACCACCTGCGGCACGGACTGGATCGTCTTCATCAGCACCGTGCACAGCTCCAGCAGCAGCCGCACACCTTCTTCGTCCCGTGCGTGCACGTCCGCGAAGTCGTGGCCGGCGCTGAACACCGGCCCCTCGGCACCGAGCACGATGCCCGCCGCGTCGGACGCGCCGGCCTCCCGGAACGCCTCCAGCAGCTCGGTCAGGTGCTCGGCGGACAGCGCGTTGCGCTTCGCCGCACGGTTCATCGTGATCCGGACTACGGAACCCTCGCGCGCAACGTCGACCATGCCGCGAACGTAGAGGCTCAGGCCGGCGAACGCACCTCGCGGATCACGGTGACGATCTCGTCCATGATCTCGGTCAGCTCGTAGTCCTTCGGCGTGAACACCCGTGCCACACCACGCTCGCGCAGCTCGGCCGCGTCGTCCGGCGGGATGATGCCGCCGACGATCACCGGGATGTCCCCGGCACCGGCCGCGCGCAGCCCGTCGACCACCGCCGGCACGACCTCCAGGTGCGACCCGGACAGGATCGACAGGCCGACCACGTGCACGTCCTCCTGCACCGCTGCCGCCACGATCTGCGCCGGCGTGAGGCGAATGCCCTGGTAGACGACCTCGAAGCCGACGTCGCGGGCCCGCACGGCGACCTGCTCGGCGCCGTTGGAGTGCCCGTCGAGGCCCGGCTTGCCGACCAGCATCCGCAGCCGTTCGCCGATCTCCTCACCGGTCGAGCGCACCCGGTCGCGCACCCGCGCGATCTCCGAGCCCGCCTCGCCGGACGCCGACGCACCGGAGACGCCCGTGGGCGCCCGGTACTCGCCGAAGGTCTCCCGCAACGCCTGCGACCACTCGCCGGTCGTCACGCCGGCGCGCGCACACGCCAGCGTCACCTCCACGAGGTTCTGGTCGGTCTTCGCGGCCTCGCGCAGAGCGTCCAGCGCCGTCTCCACCGCCGCGTTGTCCCGGTTCGCGCGCCACTGCCCGATCGCCTCGACCGCGTGCAGCTCGACGATCGGGTCAATGGTCTCGATCGCCTTCGCGCCCTCGGCCTGCAACGGCGACGGCTCGGTCGTGTCGAACCTGTTGACACCGACGATGACGTCCTCGCCCGCCTCGACCCGGCGGCGGCGATCAGCCAGCGAGGACACCAGGTTCGACTTCATGTAGCCGGACTCGACGGCCGCGACCGCACCGCCCATCGCCTGCACCCGGTCGATCTCCTCGCGCGCACCGGCGAGGATCTCGTTCACCTTGGCCTCGACGACCGGCGAGCCGTCGAAGACGTCCTCGTACTCCAGCAGGTCCGTCTCGTAGGCGAGCACCTGCTGCATCCGCAGCGCCCACTGCTGGTCCCACGGCCGCGGCAGGCCGAGCGCCTCGTTCCACGCCGGCAGCTGGATCGCGCGGGCGCGGGCGTTGCGGGACAACGACACCGCGAGCATCTCCAGCACGATGCGCTGGACGTTGTTCTCCGGCTGGGCCTCGGTGAGCCCGAGCGAGTTGACCTGCACGCCGTAGCGGAACCGGCGGTGCTTCGGGTCCTGGACGCCGTAGCGCTCCAGCGTGATCTCGTCCCACAGCTGGGCGAACGCGCGCATCTTGCACATCTCCTCGATGAACCGCACACCGGCGTTCACGAAGAAGGAGATGCGGGCGACGACGTCACCGAACTTCTCCTGCGGCACCTGACCGGAGTCGCGCACGGAGTCGAGCACCGCGATCGCCGTGCACATCGCGTACGCGACCTCCTGCGCCGGCGTCGCGCCGACCTCCTGGAGGTGGTAGCTGCAGATGTTGATCGGGTTCCACTTCGGCACGTTCGACACGGTCCACGCGACCATGTCGGTGATCAGCCGCAGCGACGGCCCCGGCGGGAACACGTAGGTGCCGCGGGACAGGTACTCCTTGATGATGTCGTTCTGCGTGGTGCCGGCGAGCGCCGCCGGGTCCGCGCCCTGCTCCTCGGCCACGGTGACGTAGAGCGCGAGCAGCCACATGGCCGTCGCGTTGATCGTCATCGACGTGTTGGCGTCGCCGAGCGGGATCTGGTCGAACAGCTGCCGCATGTCGCCGATGTGGCTGATCGGCACGCCGACCTTGCCGACCTCGCCCTTGGCGAGCTCGTCGTCGGGGTCGTAGCCGGTCTGCGTCGGCAGGTCGAACGCGACCGACAAGCCGGTCTGGCCCTTGGCGAGGTTCCGCCGGTAGAGCGCGTTGGAAGCGGCGGCCGACGAGTGACCCGCATACGTGCGCATCACCCAGGGGCGGTCGCGTTCACGGTCAGCTGGGTACGGCACAGCAACCTCCCACAACGTCGTTCTCCGGAGCGTACTGGCCAGTAACAGAGGCTGCGCGTGCGCTTGCTCACTGAATCGAGACCAAAAAGAGCATGATGAGGAGGTGACGCTGATTTACCAGACGGTCGTCGTGTTCGCGGTGCTCGGCCTGCTGGCATTGCTGTTGCGGTACTTCGTGGGCAACGACAAGCGGCCCGTGCCGGATCTGGACGGCACGGACTTCGGGTTGTTGAGCGAGGTGGCGGTCGTGCCCACGGAAGAGGCGGCGAACGTCCTCGTGCGGAAGCTGAAGGCGAACGGGGTCAAAGCCACGCGCTCACGAAACGCGCCTTACCGGGTGATGGTGTTCCCGGCGGACGTCGCGAACGCGCGGCTCGTGCTCAAGACCTGACTCAGGCGCTCACGCGCTCGACGTCGGCCCCGAGCTTGCGGAGGTTTTCCACGAACCCAGGGTAACCGCGCTCGATGTGGAAGATTTCATAGACTTCGGTCGCCCCGTCGGCGCACAGACCGGCCAGCACCAGGCCCGCACCAGCGCGGATGTCACTGGCCCACACCGGCGCGCTGGACAGCTTCTCGACGCCGCGGATCACCGCGTGGTGACCGTCCGTGCGCGCGTCGGCGCCGAGGCGGATCATCTCGTCGATGAACCGGAACCGCGCCTCGAACAGGTTCTCCGTGATCATCGACGTGCCCTCGGACACCGCCGACAGCGCGATCGCGAACGGCTGGTTGTCGGTGGCGAAGCCGGGGTAGGGCAGCGTCACGAAGTCGACCGCCTTCGGCCGCCCCTCCATGACCACCCGGAAGCCCTCGTCCTCACCCTCGTAGACGGTCACCTCGGCGCCCGCCATCCGCAGCTTCTCCAGCACCAGGTCCAGGTGGTGCGGGTTCACGCCGCGCACCCGCACGTCGCCGCGCGTCATGGCGGCAGCGAACCCCCACGTGGCGCCGACGATCCGGTCGCCGATCACGCGGTGCTCGGTCGGCGTGAGCTCGGTGACGCCGTGCACGGTGAGCGTCGACGTGCCGGCGCCCTCGATCCGCGCGCCCATCTGCGTGAGCATCAGGCAGAGGTCGACGATCTCCGGCTCGCGCGCCGCGTTGTCGATGACCGTGGTGCCGTTCGCCAGCACCGCCGCCATCAGGATGTTCTCGGTGGCGCCCATGCTGGGGAAGTCGAGCCAGATCTGCGCGCCGTGCAGCCCCTCGGCCTCGGCGACGATGCAGCCGTGCTCGATCCACGTCCTGGCACCGAGCTTCTCCAGCCCGCTCTGGTGCATGTCCAGCGGCCGCGAGCCGATCGCGTCGCCACCCGGCAACGCCACGACCGCGCGCTTGCACCGCCCGACGAGCGGCCCGAGCACGCAGATGCTGGCCCGCAGCTTGCCCATCGCCTCGGAGTCGGCGTGGTAGCTCAGCTCGGCCGGCGTGGTGATCCTCGCCACGTCACCTTCGAGCTCGACCTCGCACCCCAGGCTGCGCAACGCGTCCGCCATCAGCGGCACGTCCAGGATGTCCGGGCAGTTGGTGAGGGTTGTCGTGCCCTCGGCGAGCAAAGCAGCGGCCATCAGCTTCAGGACGCTGTTCTTGGCGCCGACGACATCAACTTCGCCGACCAGACGTGCGCCACCGTGTACCCGGAAATGCTCGCTCACGCGGCAATCCTACGTACGGCCATAGAGTGCCGGTCATGGCGGTACATCTCACCAAGATCTACACACGGGTCGGCGACGACGGCACGACCGGACTCGGCGACTTCTCCCGCGTCCCCAAGACCTCGCCGCGCATCGAGGCCTACGCGGACGTGGACGAGACCAACGCGGCCCTGGGCGTGGCCCTGGCACTGGGTTCGCTGGCCGAAGACGTGCACGACGTGGTCCGCAAGGTGCAGAACGACCTCTTCGACGTCGGAGCGGACCTCTGCACGCCGATCGTCCCGGACCCGAAGTACCCGCCGCTGCGCATCACCCAGGCGTACGTGGACCGCCTGGAGGGCTACTGCGACACGTTCAACGAACGCCTCGGCAAGCTCGACTCGTTCATCCTCAACGGCGGCACCCCCGGCGCGGCCCTGCTGCACCAGGCCCGCACGATCGCCCGGCGCGCGGAACGGCGGGCGTGGGCGCTCATCGAGGACGACGCGGAGCACACGAACGTGCTGACGGCGAAGTACCTGAACCGGCTGTCGGACCTGCTGTTCATCCTGGCTCGGGTGGCGAACCCGGACGGTGACGTGCTGTGGCAGCCGGGCGGCAACGCCTGACGAACGACGAAGGGCGCCTCCCTGTAGCGGAAGGCGCCCTCTTCGTCGTGTCTACGAGGCCCAGGGAATGGACCGGCCCGGAGGCGCTGACTCCAACCAGGACAAGAATCCGGTCAGCGCATCCGGGCCCATCGCGATCTCGACCTCGCCCGACGCGGACCGGCACCGCAGCACCGTCGCCCCCACCGGCATCGCGTACGCCTCGGGCCCCGTGGGCTCCCGGCGCGCATCGATCTCGAGGCCGTCTCTGGAGATCATCTCGTCGGGACCGGACCCCAGCGAGAGCACCCGGAACCAGGCGAACGAGTCGCCCCGGTAGTGCCCCACGCCCAGGTGCCAGCCCCGGCCGCGGTCGTCGAACCGGCTGCGCAGGGCGACGTGCACGCCGCCCTCGCGCAGCAGCCTGATCCGCCGCCAGGCGAACAAGGCCATGACGACTGCCACCCCAAGAAGGATCAGTCCGGCAATCTCGGTGATCCCCACGGCTGCGGCCTCGTGCCCGGTCTCAGGCCGACTGTTCCACGGCCCGCACGCGCGCTGCCGCACGTGCGCGCTCTGCGTCGTCCGCGTCCTGCAGCGCCGAACGCGCCGCGTTCACGTCGATCTCGCCCGCGAGCTCGGCGTCCTCGGCGAGAATCGACACGCCGTCACCGGTCACGGACAGGAAGCCCCCATGTACTGCGGCGGTCACCAGTGCACCGTCCGTCGTGCGGATTCGCACCACACCGCCCTCGACCAGCTGACCGAGAACGGGCTCGTGACCGGGCAGGATGCCGATCTCGCCCTCGGTCGTCTGCGCCGAAACGGAAGTGGCCTTGCCGGACCACAGGCGGCGTTCAACGGCGACCAGTTCAACGGTCATCTCGGCCACGCGCATCTCCCTCGTCGTCTGGAGTCGAGCTGAGTCTAAACGGTCGCCTGACAACCTTGCCGCCCCGCCCGGTGTCAGTACCTTCGACAACCGCCGGAGGGGGACATGCAGGAGTTCGAGGAGTTCGTGGCGCTGCGTTCGCAGGCCTTGCTGCGCACCGCGTACCTGCTGTGCGGCGGCGACCGGCAGGCGGCCGAGGACATGCTGCAGGACGTCCTGATGGGCATGTACGGCAAGTGGCGGCGCATCCGGACCTCACCGGAGGCCTATGCGCGCAAGGCACTCGCCAACGCCGCCGCCAACCGGTGGCGGCGCAGGGCACGCAAGCCGGAAGCGCCGATGGACCACGCGCGGACGCCGACGACCTCAGGTCACGAGGACCAGGTCGTGGCCGCGGACAGCGTCGTGCGCGCGTTGGCGGAGCTGCCGAAGAAGATGCGGGCCGTGCTGGTGCTGAGGTTCTTCGACGACCTGAGCGAGGCCGACACCGCCCGTGCGCTGGGTTGCGGTGTCGGCACGGTGAAGAGCCAGACCTCGCGCGGCCTCGCCCGCATGCGGGAGCTGATGGGTGAGCAGGTGCTGACGTGGAGCTGAAGCAGGCGATGGAGACCGCGACCGAGACCCTCGACGTGCGGCCCGGATTCGTGGGGGACGTGATGACCGGGGCGCGCCGACGGCACACCCGCAAGCTGTTGACGGTGACCGCCGTGGTGGCGCTGCTCGCGGGTCTCGTCACCGGGGTGGTGCTGACCGGGTCGAACCCGGCGCCCAGTGCGGACGACCCGCGGCTGACCGCGGCGACGAGCGGGGACCTGGCCGCCGACACCGAGTTCCTCACCAGGTCGCTGGACGTGTGGCGGGACGCCCAGACCGTTTCCGCGCTGGCCAGGAACGCCGTGACTGACGTCTCGGCCAGGCCGAAGGTGTTCTGGGCGGCGAGAACACCGGGTGGCCCTGCCGCTCTGGTGGTGCAGCCGGTGGAAGCGCACAACTCCGAGGACGCGCGGACGATGGTGGGCCTCGTGGTGGGTGACGCCGTTGTGGACAGCGAGGTCGTCCAGGCCGGCGGCCAGGAACGCGGCATCTACCAGTTCGGCCCTGACGACTCGACGTTCGTGGTACTGGGCCTCGGCAGGAGCGTCTACTGGTCGGTCAACCCCACTCGCGGTCCCGACCAGCGCTGGTCCCGGTCGTGGCAACGGGCGGAGACCGGCATGACGGGCGTCGCCGTGCTGACCGCGAAGCGCACCGAGAAGCCGGTGTTCCTGCGCACGACGAGCGAGCCGGGGTCGAAGGACTTCTTCGCGCTGCAGCAAGAACGGATCGTCTCCGCCAAGGAGTTGCAGCTCGGCGAGGTCCTCACCCAGCACCCCGGCGTGCTCGGCTGGCCGGACGTGATGTGGGCCACCCGGCTGCAGGAGCCCGACCTGCCCGGCACCGGCCAGGACCGGTCGGTCGTCACGGACCTGCAGAAGCGGGGCTACCTCGACTTCGGCAGCGGGTCCGGCGCGCTGACGGGCTGGGAGGTGCGGGCCTGGCTCCCGGACGGCCGGTTCGCGACGGTGTTCGAGGCGAGCGAGGAACTGGTCGCGGCGATCTACCACGCCGACGGCAGGTTCGACCGCCTCCTGCCCGGTGGCCCGGTGCAGCGCGACCTGACCGTGCCGGTGCGGATCACGTTGCCGGACGCCCAGGGCGTGATCCTGGCCGAGCGCGGTGCACTGCTCGGTCCCGAGGAGCGGCGGGACGCATGGCTCGCACCGCCGGGTATCACCCAGGTCACGCTGTGGCAGCACGGCAACACCACGGAGGTCCCGCTCTAGTGGCGCGACTCGGAACGTCGGCGAGGTGATCCACGCTCAGCAGGGCACCTCGCGGCGCCGCCCCCACGCCCCCATACGGTCCAGTATGAGGACGTGGGGGCGACACCACGATGCACCCGTCTGACCGCGAATTCCCCCGGCAACGTTCCGAGCCACACCACTAGTAGTGTGTCGCTGCTTACTTACGGCGTTTTGGCTGGGAGGCTGTTGTCATGGCCTCCCAGTTGAAGCGGCCGGTGACGTTGTCGGCACGGGATCGTGAAGAGCTGATCCGGCTGACCACCACGGGTGTGCGTGCGGCGTCGGCGATCAGGCGGGCGCGGGTGCTGCTCGCGCTGGACACCTCGGTGGGCGAACCCGATCCGAAGGAAGTGATCGCGACCCGGCTCGGGGTCTCGGGTGAGATGCTGCGGCTGGTCGCCAGGCGGTTCGCCGAGACCGGCGGTGATGTTCTTGCCACGATCGGACGTAAGAAGCGTGCTCTTCCGCCGGTGCCGTCGCCGGTGACCGGGGAGGTCGAGGCCCGGCTGATCGCGCTGGCGTGCTCGGCACCGCCGGCCGGGCATGCCCGGTGGTCGTTGCGGCTGCTGGAAAAGCATGTCGAGCTCACCGAGGACATCCCGAACCTGGACCACTCGACCATCGGCCGGGTGTTGAAAAAACGCAACTGCGTCCTCATCTGAGGAAGTGCTGGACCATCCCGCCACGCGCCAACGCCGAGTTCGCCGCCCGCATGGAAGACGTCCTCGCCGTCTACGCCCGCCCGTACGATCCCGCCCGCCCGGTCGTGTGCATGGACGAGAAACCCTTCCAGTTCCTCGGCGAGGTCCGCGACCCGCTGCCGGCCCGGCCGGGCCGCGATGCCCGCCAGGACAGCGAATACGTCCGGCGCGGCACCTGCTCGATCTTCGTGTTCACCGACCCCCTGCGCGGCTGGCGGCGTGTCCACGCCCTGGCCCAGCGGACCAAACTCGACTGGGCCGGGCAGGTCAAACAACTCCTGACCGTCGACTACCCCGACGCCGGGACCGTGGTGCTGGTCATGGACAACCTCAACACCCACACCATCGCCTCGCTCTACGACGCCTTCCCGCCCGCCGAGGCCTTCGCCCTGGCCCAGCGCCTGGAAATCCACCACACCCCCAAACACGGATCCTGGCTCAACATCGCCGAGATCGAACTCTCCGCACTCAGCCGCCAGTGCCTCGACCGCCGCATCAGCGACCTCGACACCCTCAACACCGAACTCGCCGCCTGGCAACACGCCACCAACACCAACCAGCGCGGCGTCGACTGGCAGTTCACCACTCACGACGCCCGCACCCGACTCCGCCACCTCTACCCCAAAGGTTAGAAGCGACGGTCTACTAGTCACCCCCGTGCCACGACCGCCACAGCGCCGCGTACGTACCGCCCAGCGCGACGAGGTCGTCGTGGGTGCCGAGCTCGACGACCCGGCCCGCGTCGACGACCGCGATCCGGTCGGCGTCCTGGGCGGTCTGCAGCCGGTGCGCGATCGCGATCACCGTGCGGCTCTCCCGCACGGCCGCGATCGCGCGCTCGGCGTGCCGGGCGGTCGCCGGGTCGAGTGACGACGTGGCCTCGTCGAGCACCAGCGTGTGCGGATCGGCGACCTCGACCCTGGCGAGCGCGAGTTGTTGTGCCTGCGCGGGATCCAGCGTCAGGCCGCCCGCCCCGAGCACCGTGTCCAGGCCGTCCGGCAGCGTGGTGGACCAGTGGGCGCCCACCATCCGCAACGCCTCGGTCAGCCGCTCGTCCGGCGCGCCGGGAGCGGCCACCGCCAGGTTCTCCCGCAGGGTGCCGATGAAGACGTGGTGCTCCTGCGTCACGAGGACGACCCGCTGCTCGCCCGCCGCCACGAGGTCCGCGACCGGCACGCCGCCGACCAGCACGTCGCCCTCGTCCGGCCGGTCCACCCCGGCGACCAACCGGCCCAGCGTCGACTTGCCCGCACCGGACACGCCCACGATCGCGAGCCGTTCTCCCGGCTGGACCACGAGGTCGACGCCGTGCAGCACCTCGTGTCCGTCGACATAGGAGTACCTGACGCCGCGCAGCTCGATGCGATCGCCCTGCGGCACAACAGGTTCCACCGGCGGTTCGACCTGCGCCCCGATGCCTTCGACGCGGGCGAACGACGCCGCGCCGCGCTGGACGTTCTCCACCCAGAACAGGATCCGGTCCATCGGCTCGACCAGCCGCCACACGAGCAGGCCGCCCGTGACCACGACGTCGATCGGCACCTGGCCGGACAGGTACGCCGAGCCGCCGACGAGCAGCACCAGGGCGGTCGGCAGCATGTTCACGAACTCGACGATCGGGAACAACACGTTGCGCAGCAACAGGGTTCGCATTCTGGTCGCGTACGACACCGCGATCGCACCGTCCGCGGCCACCCGCATCCGCGCCCGCAACCCGTACGTCTCGATCGTCCTGCTGCCCTCGCCGACCGCCGCGGTCAGCTCGGCCACGTCGCCGACCGCCGCGTTCTCCGCCAGGTAGGCAGCCCGCGCCCGCCGGAGGTACCAGCGGATCGTCACGGCGACGAACGGCACGCCGACCAGCGCCGCCAGCCCGAGTGCCGGGTGCAGCCACAGCACCGCCACGAACACCACGACCAGGTGCACGACCCCGGTGAAGACCTCCGGCGCGCCGTCCCGCAGCGTCACCCCGACCGTGCCCACGTCGCTGGTGACGCGCATGAGCAGGTCGCCGACGCCCAGCCGGTCCACCACCCGCGCCGGCAGCGCGAGCGACCTCGACACGGCTTCCTCGCGCAACGACGACAGCAGTCGCTCGCCCAGCCGCGTCGTCACCAGGCTGCTGTACCGCACCAGCACCAGGTGGGCCACCGCCGCACCGAGCACCCCGGCGGCCATCCAGTCCACAGTGGACAACGTCAGCCCACCGCGTTCGATCCCGCCCACGATCTTGCCGAGCAGGTATGGCCCGACCAGCCCTGCCAGCGCCGCGAGCGTGGTGAGCAGCAACACCACCGCCAGCGCACCGCGTTCGCCGCGCACCAGCCGCACGGCCGCCCGCCGCACCTCCCGCCGGTCCGCGACGGGCAACCGGGTCATCGGCTCTCCTCCAGCACCGCGTCGAGGTGCACGACGTGGTCCGCCTGCCCCACCCACAACGGCGACGACGACACGACCACCGTGGTCCGCCCGGCCCGCGCCTGCTTCACCCGCCGCGCCACCGCCGCCTCGGTCACCGCGTCGAGCGCGGAGGTCGGTTCCACCAGCACCAGCACGTCCGGCTCGCTGAGCAACGCCCGCACGAGCCGCAACCGCTGCCGCTGCCCGCCGGACACGTTGCGCCCCTGCGACTCCAGGTGCGAGTGGAGCCCGTCCGGCAACGCCTCCACCACGTCCACCGCGGCCGCCGCCCAGATCGCCTGCTCCAGCACCAGCTCGTCGTGCTCGGCGACCGACACCGCCTCCCGCACCGGCCCGCGGAACAGGTAGTCGTCGTTGTCCGCCACCAGCCCGAGCGGTTCCACCGCCTCCCGCGCCGCCGCCGGGTCCGCCGACACCACGACCGTCAACGCACCGCTCTCGACCTGCAGCCCGGGCCGGTCCAGGGCCTCCTCCGGCCGCAACGACAACAGGTCCACGACCCGCCGCGCCGACACCAGCGCCCGCGGCACCGAGTCCGCGCCCTCCACGAAGAAGCTGACCGGCACGATCAACGTCGTCACGTACAGGTAGACCGCGATCATCTCCGGCACGGTGATCTCGCCGGTCACCGCCATCCGCGCCACGATCCACGTGACCACCGCGAGGAACAGCGTGGGCAGCACCCACATCACCTGCGCCCAGCTGTGCCACACGGACACCCGGTACCCGTGCTCCCGCACCACCGCCGACCGTTCCCGGAACCGCTGCTCGAACGCGGGCTTGCCGCCGATCCCGGACAGCACCCGCAGCCCGGCCACGATGTCCCCGGCCCGTGACGTCAGCTCGCCCTGGCTGTCCCGGTACCCGGCCTCCACCGCGTGCAGCCGCTTGAGCACCGGCCCGGACACCACCGCCATCACCGGCACCCCGAGCAACACCACCACGGCCACCAACGGTGAGATCCGCACCAGCAACACCGCCGTCACCGCGTACGCGACCACCGCCCCGACCCCAGGCCCGGTGGTCGTGAGAGCGTGCGCGATCCGCGCCGTGTCACCGTTCTGCAGGTAGGTCAGCTCCCCCGTGGAGAGCTTGCGCCGCACCACCCCACCCAGCCCGGTGACGTGCCGCACGACCAACTGCGCCGTGCGCAACGACGCGTCGGTCCGCACCTTCGTCATCGTCCGGTGCCGCAACATCCCCAGCACGGCCAGCAAGGCAGCCATGCCCACGAGCGCCGCACACCACCACACCAGTGCCTGCCGGTCCCCACCCCGCAGACCGTCCTCAACGGCCCGCTGGATGAGGTAGGGCGGCACGATCAGCCCGCACATCCACGACGACCCCCACCACGCCCCGGCGAGCACCCGCCGGCGCTGCACCCACGCCAGCCACCACAGGTACCGCCAGGGCGATCGGAGGTCCGGCACTCCTGGTTCGTCATAGGGCACATGTCGGGCCATGCCCGAACCCTGCCATCACCCCGCGCGCTGCACGACCGCTTTGTCCTTCATCCCCACCGCAGCCACCCCGGCCGCCCCGAGCGCCGCCACCACCGCGAACACGTAGAACCCCCACGGATACGCCAGCCCGGCCGTCAACAAGGCCCCACCGACCAACGGCCCGCTGATCGCCCCGAGCCGCCCGATCCCCGCGGCCCACCCGATCCCGGTGGCCCGGTTCTCCTCGTACACCCGCCCCGCGTAGGCGTAAACGAGCACCTGCGCGCTGAACACGAAGCACCCGGCCAAGAACACGGCCACGTACACACCGACACCCGGCAACTTGATGCTCAGCAGCGCCAAGAACACCACCGCCCCACCGAACCACCCGATCGCAGCGGGCCGAACCCCCACCCGGTCCGCAACCGTGCCGGCGATCAAAAGCCCCACCACCGCGCCGATGTTGAGCGTCAGCAACAACGCCAGCGCCGTCCCGAGCTCGTACCCGGCACTCCGCATGATCTGCGGCAACCAGGTGTTCAGCCCGTACACCAACAACAACCCCATGAACGACGCAGCCCAGAACGCCACCGTCGCCTTGCGCAGCCCGGGCTTGAACAACGACCCGACCGCCTCCCCCGCAGGAGCCTTCCGCGTGACCGTCTCCGGCAGGTACCTGACCATCAACGGCACCAGCACCACCGCGGGCAACGCCCCGACCACGAACAGCGCCTGCCACCCCAAGTCCGGAATCAGCACGATCCCCAGCAACGCCGTGATGACCGCACCGACGTGGTACCCGGTCATGATGAGCGTGGTCGCCCGCCCACCCCGCAACGGCCGCGCCTCGTTCACCAACGCGATCGCCGTCGGCAAACACCCGCCCAGCCCCAGCCCGGCCAAGAACCGCAACACCCCGAACGTCGTCGCATCGGTCGCAAAGGCACAAGCCAGCGTGAACACCGAGAACCCGGCCACCGCGTAGATCATCACCTTGCGCCGCCCCACGACGTCGGTGATGGTCCCGATGACGAGCGCGCCCAGCATCATCCCGACCAACCCGGCCGTGGACACCGCGCTGGCAGAGGCCGTGGTGAGCAGCTTCTCCTGCAACAGCACGGGAATCACCGTGCCGAGCACGACGAGGTCAAAGCCGTCCAGCAACACCGCCGTCCAGCACAGCGGCAACACCCACTTGTTCACGCGCTCGTCCTCCTCGATGAGGGCCTGGTGTTGCCGTGCATCGTGCGGCGACAAACCGACAGCCGGGAGCCCGGTTTCCACTGACCGGAAAGACGAACGCACCATGGCGCCACCGCCGCGACAACGGATCCCCTGACAGCCCAAAGGGCCGCCCCTCCCACCAGGGAGGAACGGCCCTCAGGAACCTTCAGCTATCGCGTCGAACCCAGCTCAGTTGCCGGCCAGCTTCTTCGCGTTCGCCTCGACGTCGTCCAACCCGCCGCAGGAGAAGAACGCCTGCTCCGGGTAGTGGTCGAACTCGCCCTTGCACACGCGGTCGAACGCCTCGATCGTGTCCTTGATCGGCACGAACGAACCGGGCTGACCGGTGAACTTCTCGGCCACGATGAAGTTCTGGCCGAGGAAGCGCTCGAGACGACGCGCGCGACCGACGAGGACCTTGTCCTCCTCGGAGAGCTCGTCCATACCGAGGATGGCGATGATGTCCTGCAGCTCCTTGTACTTCTGCAGGATTCGCTTCACCTCCTGGGCAACCCGGTAGTGCTCCTCGCCGACGATCGACGGCTCGAGGATTCGAGACGACGACGACAGCGGGTCGACGGCCGGGTAGATGCCCTTCTGGGAGATCGGACGGGAGAGCTCCGTCGTCGCGTCCAGGTGGGCGAAGGTGGTCGCCGGGGCGGGGTCGGTGTAGTCGTCCGCGGGCACGTAGATGGCCTGCAGCGAGGTGATCGACTTACCGCGCGTCGAGGTGATGCGCTCCTGGAGCTCACCCATCTCGTCGGCCAGCGTCGGCTGGTAACCCACGGCGGAAGGCATGCGGCCCAGCAGGGTCGACACCTCGGAACCGGCCTGGGTGAAGCGGAAGATGTTGTCGATGAAGAGCAGCACGTCCTGGTTCTGCACGTCGCGGAAGTACTCCGCCATCGTGAGAGCGGACAGCGCGACGCGCATGCGCGTGCCGGGCGGCTCGTCCATCTGACCGAACACCAGGGCGGTGTCGCCGAGAACGCCCATCTCCTCCATCTCGAGGAGGAGGTCGGTGCCCTCACGGGTGCGCTCACCGACGCCGGCGAACACCGACGTACCGGAGAACTCACGCGCGATACGCGTGATCATCTCCTGGATGAGCACGGTCTTGCCGACACCCGCGCCGCCGAACAGGCCGATCTTGCCACCCTTGACGTACGGGGTGAGCAGGTCGATGACCTTGATGCCGGTCTCGAGGATCTCGGTCTTGCCCTCGAGCTGGTCGAAGGCGGGCGCCTTGCGGTGGATGCCCCACTGCTCGCCGTCGCGGCCGAGGCCGGGCTGGTCGAGGCAGTCACCGAGGGCGTTGAAGACGTGGCCCTTGACGACGTCGCCGACCGGCACCGAGATCGCGGCACCGGTGTCGGTCACGGTCGTACCGCGGACGAGACCGTCGGTCGGCTGCATCGAGATGCAACGGACCAGGTTGTCGCCGAGGTGCTGCGCGACCTCGAGGGTCAGCGTCTTGGCGACCGCCTCGAAGGTGATCTCGGCGTGGCAAGCGTTGAACAGCTCAGGCACGGCGTCGCGCGGGAACTCCACGTCGACGACCGCACCGATCACCCGAACCACACGACCGGTGCGGGTGGTGGTGGCAGTAGCACTCATGTCACTCATCACTTCCTGCGCCACCGGTAAGCGCGGAGGCGCCACCGACGATCTCGCTGATCTCCTGGGTGATCTGGGCCTGACGGGCCGAGTTCGCCGCCCGGCTGAGGTTCCGGACGAGCTCCGTCGCGTTGTCCGTCGCGGCCTTCATGGCCGTGCGGCGTGCCGCAGACTCCGATGCCGCCGCTTCCAGCAAGGCGGAGAACAGCCGGGTCTTCACGTACTTGGGCAGCATCGCACCGAGCAGCGCTTCCGCGCTGGGCTCGAAGTCGTACACCGCACGCGGCCCCTTGGGGGTCTCGCCGGTGTACTCGACGTCCATCGGCGCGATCCGCCTGGCGGTGGGCGTCTGGCTCAGCATGGACTTGAACTCGGTGTACACGACGTGGATCTCGTCCACGCCCTGCGCACCGTTCTCCGTGCCCTCCAGGAACGCCTCCACCAGCGCGTCGCCCGCCTCGACGGCGTTGACGTAGTGCGGAGTCTGGGAGAACCCGCTCCACGAGGCGGTGACCTCGCGGCGGCGGAAGTTGTAGTACCCGATCGCCTTGCGGCCGGTCGCGTACAGCACCGGCTCCTTGCCCTCGGACTTGAGCAGCTCGATCAGCTGCTCAGCGGCCTTGAGCACGTTGGCGTTGTAGCCACCGCACATGCCCTTGTCGCTGGTGACGACGAGGACTGCAGCGCGCTTCGGGTTCTTGCGTTCCGTCAGCAGCGGGTGGTCGAGGTTCGCCGAGGCCTCGGCCAACGCGGAGAGCACGTTCGTGATCTCGTCCGCGTAGGGGCGCGAGGCCGCGACCCTGGTCTGCGCCTTGGCGAGGCGAGACGTGGCGATGAGCTCGTAGGCCTTCGTGATCTTCTTGGTCGAGTTGACCGTTCGGATCCGCTGGCGGAGCTCCCGAATCTGTGCGCCCATGGCTCAGATCACTTCTTGGTGGGCTCGGGCTTGTGGAGCTTCACCGATTCCTGCGCGACCTTGTCGGCGTCCATCGCCTTCTCGGGCGCCTCGTTGACGATCGTCGTGCCGTCGGAAGCGGTGAACTGCTTCTTGAAGTCGGCCACGGCGGCAGCAACGCGCTTCTGCGAGTCCTCGGGGAACTTCTTGGTCTCGACGATGCTGCTCAGCAGGTCCGCGTGGTTGCGGCGCAGCGAGTCCTTGAAGTCCGCGACGAAGCGGCGGATGTCGGCGACGGGCACGTCGTCGAGGTGGCCCTTGGTCGCGGCGAAGATCTCGACGACCTGCTCCTCGACGGGGACCGGGGAGTACTGGCCCTGCTTGAGCAGCTCGACCAGACGGGCACCGCGGTCCAGCTGGGCGCGCGACGCGGCGTCGAGGTCGGACGCGAACGCGGAGAAGGCCTCCAGCTCGCGGAACTGCGACAGGTCGAGGCGCAGCGAGCCCGCGACGTCCTTCATCGCCTTGATCTGCGCGGCACCACCGACGCGGGAGACGGAGATACCCACGTTGACGGCCGGGCGGACACCGGCGTTGAACAGGTCGGACTCGAGGAAGCACTGACCGTCGGTGATCGAGATGACGTTGGTCGGGATGTACGCCGACACGTCGTTCGCCTTGGTCTCGATGATCGGGAGACCCGTCATCGAACCGCCACCGAGGTCGTCGGACAGCTTCGCGCAACGCTCGAGGAGACGCGAGTGCAAGTAGAAGACGTCGCCGGGGTAGGCCTCGCGGCCCGGCGGGCGGCGCAGCAGCAGCGAGATGGCGCGGTACGCCTCGGCCTGCTTGGTCAGGTCGTCGAAGATGATCAGGACGTGCTTGCCCTGGTACATCCAGTGCTGGCCGATGGAGGAGCCGGTGTACGGCGCCAGCCACTTGAAGCCGGCCGAGTCAGAAGCGGGGGCGGCGACGATCGTCGTGTACTCGAGTGCGCCCGCCTCCTCCAGCGCGGTCTTGACGCCCGCGATGGTGGAGCCCTTCTGGCCGATGGCGACGTAGACGCAGCGGACCTGCTGCTTCGGGTCGCCCGACTCCCAGGCCTTCTTCTGGTTGATGATCGTGTCGATGCAGACCGCGGTCTTGCCGGTCTTGCGGTCACCGATGATCAGCTGGCGCTGACCGCGGCCGATCGGGGTCATCGCGTCGATGGCCTTGATGCCGGTCTGCATCGGCTCGGACACCGGCTGGCGCTGCAGCACGGACGCCGCCTGCAGCTCCAGGGCGCGGGTGTCGTCCGCGACGATGTCGCCGAGACCGTCGATGGGCTGGCCCAGCGGGTTGACGACGCGACCGAGGAAGCCGTCGCCGACCGGCACGGAGAGGACCTTGCCCGTGCGGCGGACCTCCTGGCCCTCTTCGATCTTGTCGAAGTCACCGAGGATGACCGCACCGATCTCGCGGACCTCGAGGTTCAGGGCGACGCCGAGGACGCCACCGGGGAACTCGAGCAGCTCGTTGGTCATCGTGCCCGGAAGGCCCTCGACGATGGCGATGCCGTCGTAGGTCTCGGAGACGGTACCGACCTCTTCCCGGCTGACCTCCGGGGAGTAGCTCGAGACGTACTTCTCGATCGCACTGCGGATCTCGTCCGACGAGATCGTCAGCTCCGCCATGTCGTTCCTGCTCTCACTTCTTCGTTCTGGGAAAGGGCTCGGGGGCTAGCCGGCGAGATTGCGGCGCAGTGCCGCCAACCGGCCGGCGATGCTTCCGTCGATGATCTCGTCGCCGATCTTGATCGACAGTCCGCCGGCCAGTGCCGGGTCGACCTCGACGTGCAGCGCGATCGGGCGCGAGTAGATCGTGGTCAGCGTCGCGGTCAAGCGGTCGACCTGCTCCGCGGTCAGCTCCACCGCGGACCGGACGTGCGCGACGGAACGCTGCCGGCGCTTGGCCGCCAGGTCGGCGAGCTCCGCCAGGCCGTCCGCCACGCGCAGACCGCGCGGGTTGCGGACCAGCTGGCTCACCAGCGTCGCGGTGACCGAGCTGACCTTGCCCTCGATCAGCGAGCCGACCAGCGCGACCTTGCCGTCGACCGACCCGGCCGGGTCCGCCAGCAGCAGCTCGAGCTCGTTGGAGTTCGCCACGATCCGGCCGAGCCGGAACAGCTCGTCCTCGGTCGAGTCCAGCTCACCGTCGCGCTCGGCGCGCACCAGCAGCGTGGTGCGGGCGAGCGACTCGACACCGTCCACGAGCTCGCGCGGGCTGGACCAGCGCGCGGTCACGACGGCGACCAGGACCTGCAGGGTCGCGTCGCTCACCTTGCCCGCGAACAGGCCGCGGAGCAGCTGCTCACGACCGGCGGCCTCGGACGAGGCGTCGGCGAGCGCGCCGCGCAGCGTCCGCTGCTCGATCAGCAGGCCGAGCACGGCGAACAGCTCCTCGCCCAGCTTGGCGAGCTCGTCCGTCGTCGTGGTCGCGTCGGCGAGCTCCAGCAGCCGCAGTTCCGCGGCTGCCAGAGCTTCACGACTTGCGGCATGCAACGTCATCGGCTGCCTCTACTTGCTCGCCGGCGCCGCGACGGCGTCCAGCTCGTTGAGGAAGCGGTCGACGGTGCCGCGGCGGCGGGCGTCGTCCTCGAGGGACTCACCCACGACCTTGCTCGCCAGCTCGACGGCGGTGCGGCCGAGGTCGGCACGCAGCTCGGCGACGATCTGGGCGCGCTGCGCGTCCAGCTGGTGCTGGCCCTGCGCCACGATGCGAGCGGACTCGGTCTGAGCCTGCTCCCGCAGCTCCTCGATGATCTGCAGGCCCTCGGCCCGCGCGTCGTCGCGGATGCGCGCGGCCTCGGCACGAGCCTCGGCCAGCTGCTCCTTGTACTGCTCGAGAGTCTTCTGAGCCTCGGCCTGTGCCTGCTCGGCCTTCTCGATGCCACCCTCGATCTTGGCCGTCCGCTCCGCGTACAGCGCTTCGAAGCGCGGCGACACGAACTTCTTGATGACGAAGAAGAGGAGCAGGAACGCGACGAGACCGAGGATGATCTCCGAGGTGTGCGGGAGGACAGGGTTGACCTTGTTCGGATCCTCCGCAGCCAGGATCAGGGTGTCGAACACGACGTCTCCTAACGCGTTGAAGGGTTAGGTCAGGCGCCGGCGGTCGCGATGAAGTACACGACGAAGCCGATCAGCGCGAGGACCTCGACGATGGCGAAGGTGGTCCACGCGAGGCTGAGCAGCACGCCGCGGGCCTCGGGCTGGCGGGCGGTGCCGCTGATGACCGAGGAGAAGATCAGACCCACACCGATGCCGGGGCCGATCGCGGCGAGGCCGTAACCGATGGCCGCAAGACCCGGGTTGATGTTGGCGGCGGCGTCCTGGGCGATCTGGAGAGCGCTCACTGTTGCTGTTCCCTTTCCAACTCGGTCCGCGAGAGTTCGCGGATCGGAGGCTTTGTGCTGTTTCTCAGTGCTCTTCTGCCAGCGCCATGCCGATGTAGCTGGCAGACAGCAGCGCGAAGATGTAGGCCTGCAGGCACATGATCAGTGCCTCCAGGAAGGTCAGCGCGATGGCGAAGGCGAAGGACACCGGCGCCACGATGACGGTGATACCGCCATTGAGCAGCAGGAACTCACCGGCCAGGGTGAACACCAGCAGCAGGAGGTGACCCGCGAACATGGCCGCGAAAACTCGGATCGCCAGCGTGAGCGGGTTCAGGATGAACTTCTGGAAGAACTCGATCGGAATCAGCAGCGGGAGCACGAACCACGGTGCGCCCGGCGGAATCGTCTGATGCTTCAAGTAGCCCACAAAACCGTGCCGCTTGAACCCGACGAAGTGGTACACCGGGTAAACAACGAGCAACGAAACGGCGAGCGGGAAGCCGATGTGCGACATCGTCGGGAACTGGATGATCGGGACGAGCCCGAACAGGTTGTTCACCAGGATGAAGGTGAAGATCGTGAGGATCAGCGGGATGAAGGGCTTGAAGTCCTTCGCGCCGATCTGCTCCCTGGCGATGTTGTTGCGCCCGAAGTCGTAAACCGACTCGGCGGCGAACTGGAACTTGCCCGGGATGAGCTTCAGGTTGCGACTCGCGGCGAGGAAGAACGCCGCGATGATCACGATCGACAGCACCAGCAGGACCATCGGCTTCGTGACCGAGCCGAAGATCGGCGGGAGGAAGAAGTCCTTCACGCCGGGAGCGACGAACTCGCCCCCCGAAGCCAGCAACTTGGTCACTGTGTTCCTTCCGGTTCTCCCGGCCGGCGTTCACTCCGCCGGGGGAATCGTCACGATCTGGACTTAACGTACCTTACGGTTCGCAAGCGACTACGAGAGGCACCCCTGCGATCGGATGTCCCTGGTCAGCGCGGACCATATCAGCAGGTCTCAGGTGCCTTCGGAGGCGGGGACCACCATCTGGCTGCGGCTGCGCTTCGACGCTCTGGCCTCCAGCCACGACGTCACGAGGACGGTCGCCACCAGGGTGATTCCCAGTGCCTTGGGTTCGAGCCAGTCCTGCCCGCGCAGCAGGATCACCGCGGCCAGCAGGACGAGCAGCTTGCCCATGAATCCGCCGAGTGCGGCGACCATCACGAACATCGGGTCGAGAGCCGCGGTCTTGCGCATCAACAACAGCGTCGCAAGGCTCGACGCAATGGCGATGACACCGCCGATGAGTGATCCGTAGAGACCTTGCGTCCCCCAGATCACAGTTGACACGACCACGCCGGCTGCGAACGTGCCGAGCGCGGCCCACACGGCCGCGCGGAACATTTCACCGGCGAGCCGCTGGATCACCAGCTCGTGCGTGACGGCCTTGTCCGCGTCGCTCATGTCCCGAAGTGTAGGAACCCGCTTTTCCCGCCCTGCAGGCAGCCCCCTGGCGAATCCGTCAGGACTTGCGGGTCTCGCGCAAACGCGGAATGACGGAGACGACGGCGGTCACGACCAAGCCGATGACGAAGCAGGTCGCCACGATGACGGGATCGAACAGCGTCAACGCTACGGCCCCAAACGCAAGCACGCCCGCCCACAAATAGATGAGCAGCACCGCGCGCCGTTGTGAGTGCCCGATCTCCAGCAACCGGTGGTGCAGGTGCATCTTGTCGGGCGAGAACGGGCTTTCGCCGCGTCGTGTGCGCCGGATGATGGCCATCAGCAGGTCGAGCACCGGCACGAACAGCACGGCCGCCACGACGATCAGCGGCGAGAGCAGACCGAGCAGGTCGGCGGCGCTGCGCGTGGACGGGTTGATCTTGCCCGACGCGCTGGTCGTGGCGGCGGCGAGCATGAGACCGATGAGCATGGACCCCGAGTCGCCCATGAAGATGCGCGCGGGGTTGAAGTTGTGCGGCAGGAACCCGAGGCACGCACCGGCCAGCACGGCCGCGATCAGCGCCGGCGGGTAGGCCTCCACCGCACCTTCGCGTTCGACGAGGATGCCGATCGAGAACGCGCACGTGGCGGCGGCTGCGATGAGTCCGATGCCCGCGGCGAGCCCGTCGAGGCCGTCGACGAAGTTCATCGCGTTGATCATCGTGACCGCGAGCAGCACCGTGAGCAGCGCGCCCTGGTTCTGGTCCAGCGACACCGTGGCACCCAGCCCCGGCACCCACGCGAGCATCCACTGCAGGCCGAACAGCACGAGGATCCCCGCCGCCGTGACCTGACCGGCGAGCTTCGTCAGCGAGTCGAGCTCGAACCGGTCGTCGATCGCACCCACGAGCACGATGACGCCGCCCGCGACGATGACACCCCACGGGTCGTTGGAGAAGTCGAACGCCGCCCGCAGCACCGGCAGCTGGTGCGCCAGGAACATGCCACCGAGCACGCCGCCATATATGGCAACGCCACCCATGCGCGGCATCGGCTGCACGTGCACGTCGCGCTTGCGCGGATAAGCCACCGCACCGACCCGGAACGCAAGCGCGCGCACCAGGCCGACGAGCAAGAACGTCACGACGGCAGCCGTCAACGCGACGAGCAGGTACTCGCGCACCGGCAGAACGAACGAGGATGCGGGCCCCACGGGCCTACCAATCAGGTCGGGGTTTGTCTCGAGGTGGCCGCCACGGTACCCGCGGCGCCATGATCAATTCTGGCAGCAGCCCGCTACCCGGCGACTTCGACCTCGATGCCGAGCACCTCGTTGACGTCCGCCCTGCTGACCGCCCCTTCCCGCAGGATGAGCGCGTCCGCCCCGGTCAGGTCGACGATCGTGGAGGCGATGTTCTCTCCGCTCAACCCGCCGTCCAGGTACACCGGCACCTCGTCCCCGAGCTGCTCCAACGCCTCCTGCGCACTGGCAGCCGGCGCGTGCCCCGTCTTGTTGGCACTGGACACGGCCATCGGCCCGACGTCCCTCAACAGCTCCAAGGCCACGGGGTGCAACGGCATCCGCAACATCACCGTCCCGCGCGTCTGCCCCAGATCCCACGCCAAACTCGGCGCGTGCGGCAACACAATGCTCAACCCACCGGGCCAAAACGCCTCGATGAGCGCCCGCGCCTGCCGAGGCACGCTCAGCACCAGCCCGTCGATCGTGGTCCAGGACCCGACCAACACCGGCACCGGCATGTCCGGCCCGCGCCCCTTGGCCCGGAGCAAACTCCGAACCGCTTCCGCGTCGAACGCGTCACACCCGATCCCGTAAACGGTGTCGGTGGGCAGGACGACGAGGCGCCCGCTCCGCACCGCACCGGCAGCAGCGGCAAGTCCCGCCGCGCGGTTGCTGGGCTCGCTGCAGTCGTAGACCGTGCTCACCTCGCTGAGCCTAGCCAGCGTTCCCGACCAGGTGACCGCTACCCCGCCGCATCCCCACCTCCACCGCCCGACGCTCGCCCTGCGTATCCCCAACCCCGCCCCGCACCACCCGGCCTCAACCTGCGCGCCGGTTCTCACTTGAGGCGACCAAACCCTTGCTGACCAGGCACGGTTTTGCCCCAAACGGGTGTAAGTAGTTCAACTCATCCTCCGAATGGGCGCACCGTTGTATCGTCATTGACCGACCACAGAGCGCAATCGGGGAGGGTCGAGCTCCTGTGTCAGAACCAATCAGCACCAGCGGCGTAGTCGGCACGAGCATTGCTCAGCAAGCCGTGGCCAACGCCTCGTGGGGCGCTGTTCTAGGGGGAGGTCTCGCCGCGGTGCTCGCTGCCAGCAAGGCAGTCGAGGTAGCCGTCGAGACCCAGCAGCTGTCCGTCGACCCCAACCTGGTCGACGCCATGATCAAAAAGCTCAACGAGATGCGGGACGAGCTCGCCAAGATCCGGCGCAAGCGGGACCAGCTGAGCTTGAACATGAAGATCGGCGGCGGATACGCGATGGAGATCGCCAAGGCCAACACGACGTTCGGCCAAGCCGCGATCAAACAGATCGACGACATCGACCGCGCCATCGAGTCGCTGAAGACGCAGATCGAGAAGAGCCGCGCATCGTACAAGAATGTCGACGAGGCAGGCTCCGACTCGTTCAAGAAGATCAACGGGAAGTCATGAATCGCATCCTGATCGCCACCCTGGTCGGTCTTTCTGCGCTCACCGCCGGCTGCTCCGGCGTTGCGGGAGACCCGACTCCGACTCCGACGACAGGCGGCAGCAGCACGCCGACGTCCGACAACAACTCGTCGCAGGGCCTGAACGCTCTCAAGCCCTGCGATCTCCTCACCGATGCTGAGGCGACGACATTCGACGCCAAGTTGCCGGGCGAAGAGGACAAAATCGGCCCCGCTGCCATCTGCGACTGGACGATCCCTGGCAACGGAGGCCTGCAAGTCGGCATCCGCGCCAGCCAGGGCGTCAAGGACCTGAACGCTCAGGGTGACAAGGTCTCCGAGGTCAAGGTCGGCAAGTTCTCCGCCACCAAGGTCGAGGCTCAGGACGGATCGAAGTCCAGTTGCGCCGTCCTGATCTCGGCAAGCGATACATCGTCTGTGGCCGTGCTGGCGAACATGCTGGCGTCGTCGACCGACACTGCGGCCGCGTGTGAACGCGCGACCAAAGCCGCTGAGCTCATCGCACCGAAGCTGCCGTAACGACGCCCGAGGGGGAAATTCTCATGGCGCCCACCCAGGCCGCTGTTCCGACACCGAACGACAACTATCCGGGCCAGAAACACGAGCACATGAAGTCGCTCGTGACCGATAACTACGCCCCGGACACGGCCACTGACACCGCGGACATCTGGAAGTCTTTCGGTGACACGTTCCGGGAGTTGGCGACCGACTTCAAGATCCTCGTCAACGGGTCCCAGAGCGCGTGGACGGGGCAGGCCGCCGACGGCGTACGTAACGCGTTGAACAAGGTAGGCACGTTCGTGGAACACACGGGCGAGACGTTTTACAAGACGTCGGGTGCTATCGAGCAGCAGCGGGACGCGGCAGTCAACGCGAACAACCGCATGCCGGAGCCGGTGAGCTTCAACCCGTTGAAGATCGCAGGTGACTGGTTCACGAACAAGGGCGGCATGATCAGCCCGATCATGATGGTGGGCGCGCCCATCGAGATGATCTCCACCTACAACAAACAGCAGGACGCCAAGGCTGAAGCCGTGCAAGTCATGCAAACGCGCGACAACACGATGATGTCGGCTGCCATGTCCATGCCCACCATGGAAGCGCCGCCCAAGGTCACCAACGACCAGGGCATCACGCAACCGCCCAATAACAACAACAACCAGAACACCCTGGGCAACACCCCCGGCTACCGCCCGCCCGGCACCACGGGCATGCCCGGCATGCCGCCCCCCGGCAGCACCGGCAACGGCACGACCAACGCCTCCTGGGTGGCACCGCAGGTCAACGACTCCAACAACCTGCCGAACAACAACCAGAACCAGAACGGCGGCAACAACCAGAACCGCCCGCCGATCGGCACCCCACCCGGCATCTTCCCGCCCGGCATGCGGCCTCCCGGTGGCAACCAGACCGGCCGACCGCCGATGGGCGGCCCCGGCGGCATGCGCCCAGGCGGTCCCGGCGGCGGCCCTGGTGGTCCGGTGGTGGCCGCGGCATGGGCGGCCCGGCGGCATGGGCGGCGGACCCGGCGGTGCAGGTGCAGGTGCCGGCGCAGGTGCCGGCGCGGCATGGGCAGCTTCGGCCCGGCCAACCCCGGTGGCGCCGGCGTCATGGGCGGCGCAGGTGCCGGCACCGGTGGGCGCGGGCGCGGGTGGCGCCGGACGTGGTGGCGCAGCCGGTGCGGCTGGCATGGGTGCCGGCGGTGGTGCTGGTGCTGGTGCTGGCCAGGGCGCGGAGGACAAGGAACACAAGTCGAACTACTTGGTGCCCACCGACGAGTTCTTCGACGACGATCGCATGGTCGCGCCGCCGGTGATCGGCGGATGAGGCAGATCGCGCAGCTCTCCCTGCCCGCGTTCGAGGTCCTCTGGGAGGGCCTGCGGGCGGGGAGCGTGCCCTACCCGTTCGACATCACCTCGCATGGCGACACGCTCGACGAACGCGACCGCATCAAGGCCGCCGTGCACCAGGACCTCGAACGCCGCGGCCTCGCCCGCCGCGGCCGCCCTGAGCCGGACCTCGAGGACGCGCTGAACCTGTTGGCGCGTCCCGAGTTGCGCGTCATCGCACTGTGCATGCCGGACATGAGCCAGGAGAAGCTCGTTCGCGCCTGCGTGGTCGCACGCGGCGGCTACGCCGTGCTGGTGTCCCAAGAGGACACCACGATGACGCTGACCCAGGTGCAGCCCAACGAGATCGCCACCAGCCTCGCCGGCGCCATGCCCCAGAGCCGGCCGGGCCAGGGCAAGCTGGTGACGGTGCCCACGCAGGCCTTCGAGGCCCAGCAGCCACAGCAACAGGAGGGCTTCCGCCAAGCCGTCCGCACCACCGAGAACGACGACGTCCGCCTCGCCAAGCAGATGCTGACCGGCCCCGCACTCGGCAACGGCCACTTCCTCGTCCAGATGGAACAGGGCCGCACCAAGCGCGACTACCCGCCGGTCACCTGGATCGACACGCAAACCGGCCGCTACGCCAACGTCCAGTTGCGCACCGGCTGGTTCACCATCGCGCCCGCCGACAACATGGGTCTCGCCCGCCACCTCGGCCAGATCCTGGCGATGACGAGCGACCGATGAACTCGAGCAGCTGATCGCCGACCGCCACCCGCCTCACCCACGTGCAACTGGGCCAGCTCGTCATGCAGACGGTGCAGAAGGCTCAGATCCAGGCGTGGTTCGAGCGAAGCGTAATCCTGTAGGCCAGCCACACGGTCACGCGCGAGGCGGCGGATCCATCAGCGCGTGACCGTGTGCCCTCCCCACGAGGAAACATACGGCCGTTTGGCCCCAAGGGGAGCTAACGGCGGCTTATTGGCCAGGATTTGGCAACTCTGACCAAGACTTCACCATGCACAGGCCGCTGCGCAGCGCGGTGAGGCCCTCGCGGAACACCGTCATCGTGCGGCGGACCGGGGCGTTCGTGGCTTCGGCTCGGCGGGTGCTGGTGAGGAGGGCTTCGATGCCGGGGAGGAGGGCGAGGAGTTCGGCGGTGGGGGCTGCCGGGAAGGAGCGGCCGGTGGCGCGGAGCAGGCGGTCGAGCTCGAAGGCGCGGCGTTCGAAGGTCCAGCCGGCTTCGCGGAGGCGGTGGGCGCCGGGAAGCAGCAGTGAGGGGTCGCCGCCGACCAGGGATTGGAACTCCGTGATGACGGAACGGGTTTCGGCGATCACCGTTCGCACGTCGAGGGAGAAGCGGTCGAGCTCGGCGGAGATGTCCGCGTCGAGAACAGGCGGAGGTGCGGCCAGGGCCAGTTCGGCTTCTTCCACGGCGTCGACGAGGGCGCCGGCCAGCGAGAGCATCGTGCGGCGCCAGGTCGGGGAGGACGGGCCTTCCAGCCAGGCTTCGCGGACTGAGCGGAACTGGCGTTCCACGATGAGGCGCACGGCCAGGTCGGGGTTGTCCTCGGTCAGGAACGAGTCGCCGAGCAGGACGACGGGCAGGAGCAGGGTGCGGACGCCGGCCACGGAAGCCTGGTTGTAGAACAGGAACAGCTCTTCGCGGCAGTAGGGGCGGTCGAAGTAGCGGCGGGTGACCACCGGGAGGAAGACGGTGGCGCCTCGCACGGCGGAGCGCAGGACCGGTTGGACCAGGTCGCCCCAGCCGATGGCCTCGCGGTCCAGGAAGACGTCGAGGGAACGGCCGCGGTCGGAGTAGGCGTATTGGCGCAACGAGGCCGCGAACGGGGCGACGAAGTCCATGACCACGTCGTCCTGGCGGGCGTAGCTCAGGAAACAGCGGATCGGCGGAGAGTCGAAAGACGCTGTCATCTACCCTCGTTCGGCGCATTGACAATGGGCATTTTCGTCACCTCGGCCCGATGACGACTCGGCGGGGCTATTGTGCCAGCACATCGAGAAATATGTGTTCACCAAGCCCTTGACCAGCACAGACGTCCCGTGCTCGATTCAATGACAGAAAGTGGACAGGACAATGTCAGCTCCGGCGGCGGATCCGGTGGAGGTTTCTCCGCGGTTACGCGACGACACGACTCGTTTCCTCTGCGGGGCCGCGCACCGCGATGAGGAGTTCGCGGACTCGGCCATTCGCGAGTACCTCGTGGAGAGCACCCGGTCCATTCCGCGGTCGCCCGGTGTCAACGCGGGTGCGGTGTTGCGGGAGGCGGTGGCGGCGCGCACGCGGCGCAAGGTGCGCGATGCGGTGTTGCTCGTGCTGGCGGTCGTGCTGCTGGCCACGGGGACCGGTTTCCAGCTCGGGCTTTGGTTCCTCGGCGCTGCGGTTGCGGCGGCGGTCGTGGCGGTGATCTCCGGGCAGCGCATCCGGCCGGGCAAGCAACCGAAGGCCGTTGCCCCGTACCGGCGCGTGCCGCTCGCGTTGGGTGGCGTGGCCGGTGCGATCGCGTTGTTCTTCGTGATGTACAAGGTGATCGAGGAACTCGACCGGCCCAGCGCCTCCTACTGCCGGCGGTACCCGACGGCGTGCGAGGTGCAGAGCGACGGAGAGCTCGCGGTCATGGTCGTCGTCATCGCGCTGATCTTCGCGGTGCTGCTGACCGACCGGGTGCTGGTGTGGTTGCTGGTCACGAAGAGCTTCCGGCGCAGGGGTTTTCGCGCCAGCCGCGGGCCGGAGGAGCTGTGGCGCAACGAGTGGACGCTGCGCAGGCTCGGGAACTCCGGCTACGACAGCGCGTTGCGGCTCTTCCCCGCCGAGGACGACGAGCCGGCGCCCGCCGACCAGGCCCAGGTGACCGTCTACCACGGCTACCGGCCGTTCGTCGGCTCCGGGACGATGTTCGAGCCGTGGTCCATGGCCTTGCCGCTCAAGCCGACCGAGGAGCACGAGGACATGCCGCGGCCGGGGTTCGAGCTGCCGGAGCTCTACGACCGCCTCACCGCCGAGCTGCTCAAGACCGGCCGCTCGCCGTCGCTGTCCCCCGGACACCGCCTCAAGGACCTCACCACCGGTGACCGCGTGGTGATCTCCGCCGTCGAGCTGGTCGACCACATCGACGACGTCGAGGCGCGGATCGTGTTGCCCAACAAGGACGACGCACCGCGACCGACCGTCGACAGGTCCGTTGTGGACGGTCTGATCACCCGGCCGATGGAGTGGATGCGGTACTTCCGGTCGTTCCAGGTCGAGACGTGGGACCGCGACGTCGTGGTGTCGGCCTACCTCACGTTCGGGCTCGACGAGGAGATGCTGTACGTCGAGTGGACGCCCTGCATCCTGCACCCGATCGAGGCGCGGCACCGGCAGATCGACGTCCTGCCGGAGCAGTCGGTCCGGCCGCTGCTGGAGGCGCTGCTCGACCTGCTCACGTTCCCCGCGTCGCTGCCCAGGCGGTTCGCCACGGCGGTCAACTGGCTGGTCCCGGTCCACCAGGCCGAAGGCACCTACATCGCGGAACGCTACGGCGCCACCACCAGCCTGCGCGAGCTCGCCAGCGAACGCCAGGTGGACAACTACTTCCAGCTCACCGACATCGAGCGCTACGTCAAGGTCCTGGAGTCGCGGCTGCTGCGCACGCTCGGCGAGTTCCTGGAGAGCAAGGGCATCTCGGTCACCGAGTTCATGGAACAGGCCATGCAGGTGACGAACAACAACGTGCACATCACCGGTCCGGTCATCTCCAGCAACGTCGCCTCGACCGGACGGGCACGTGCGGGCAACGTCAAGACGGGCAGGGAAAAGGGATGAGGGACCACAACTTCGAGATCAGCGGGCCGGTGCTGGGCAGCAACATCGGCACCAGCGGGCGCGCCAAGGCCGGGGACGTCCACATCGGACACATCAGGGACGTGTCCGCGGCGCTGCGGCTGCTCGACGAGCTGCGGGAGGCCCTCCACGACGCCCAGGCGGCCACGTCGACCGTCGAGGCCGTCGACGACCTGCGGGCCGAGGCGCGCAAACCCAAGCCCAGCAAGGACGTCACCGCGCACCTGATGGACAAGCTGGCCGACCGAGGCCTGGGTGAGCAGATGAAGGAGCTGGCGAAGGCCTTCGACGCCCTGTACTAGCCCGTTCCAGCCGTTCTAGCCGGACACCCTGCGGGCGGTCGCGAACCGCGGCCGCCCGGCCAGGTCCGCGTGGTCGGCGACGTCGGTCAGCACCCGCCGCGCCGACAGCAGCGCCGGCACCGACTCGCCCTGCGTGTCGTCGTGTTCGATCCCGACGGACCCGCCTGGCCGCAGCCACCGCGCGGAGGCCGACACGACGTGCCGGATCACGTCCAGCCCGTCGGCACCGGAGAACACCGCGTGGTGCGGGTCGTGCACGCCGACCTCGGGCTGCACCGGCGTCCCCTCCGGCACGTAGGGCGGGTTGCACACCACCAGGTCGACCGCACCGTCCAGATCGGACAGCAGCGCCGGGTCGGTCGCGTCACCGTGGTGCAGCCGGATCGGCGTGTCCCCCGCGGCCGCCCGCGCATCGGCGTTGCGACGCGTCCACGCAAGCGCTTGCGGGTCCAGTTCCACCGCGTGCACCACCGCGTCGGGACGGGCGGCGGCGATCGACAACGCCAGCGCGCCCGTGCCCGTGCAGAGGTCCACGACGACCGGTGCGGGCACCGCGGCCACGGCCTTCAGCGCCCACTCCATCAACAGCTCGGTCTCCGGCCGCGGCACGAACACACCGGGCCCGACCTCGACCGTGATCAACCCCATCGGCGCCCAGCCGACGATGTGCTGCAACGGGATGCGCGAGGCGCGCACCCGGACGAGCTCGTGCAGCCGGTCGACCACCGGTGGGTCGACCAGCGGGATGAGCGGCAGCCGCCCGCGCTCGACCCCGAGCACGTGCGCGGCCAGGAGCTCCGCGTCCACGCGCGGGCTGTCCACGCCGGCGTCGGCGAGGATGGTGGCCGCCTCGGAGATCGCGAGGCGGAGCGGCTGCCGGTCCATCATGGGAAAGGGGGACCTCAGAAGTTGATCATGTGCCCGGCGAGGCCGTGCACCGCTTCCTTGACGGCTTCGGACAGCGTCGGGTGCGCGTGGACGTTGCGCGCGACCTCGTGGACGGTGAGGTCCCACTGCTGGGCCAGGGTGAGCTCGGGCAGCAGCTCGGTCGCCTCGGGGCCGATGATGTGGCCGCCGAGCAGCTCGCCGTGCTTGCCGTCGCTGATCAGCTTCACGAAGCCGCCGGGCTCGGCCAGGCCGTGCGCCTTGCCGTTCGCGGTGAACGGGAACTTCGCGACCTGGACGTCGAAGCCCTTCTCGCGGGCCTGCTTCTCGGTGTAGCCGAAGGAGGCGATCTGCGGCTGGCAGAACGTCGCCCGCGGGATCATCACGTAGTCGAGCTCCATCGTCTCGGCACCCGCGATGGTCTCGGCGGCGATGATGCCCATCGACTCGGCGGTGTGCGCGAGCATGAGCTTCGCGGTCACGTCGCCGATCGCGAAGATGTGCGGCACGTTGGTGCGGCCGCGGCCGTCGATGTCGATGGCACCGCGCTCGGTGAGCTTCACGCCGGTGTTCTCCAGGCCGTAGCCCTCGACGCGCGGCACGAAACCGATGGCCTGCATGACCTTGTCGGCTTCCAGGACCTCTTCAGTGCCGTTCTTCGACACCGTGACGCGGACCTTCTCGCCCGACTCGTCGATCGACTCGACGCGGGTGCCGACGCGCACGTCGACGCCCAGCTTCTTGTAGCGCTTGAGCAGCTCGGCGGACACCTCTTCGTCCTCGAGCGGCACCATCCGGTCGAGGAACTCGACGATGGTGACCTTCACGCCGTAGTTGTGCATGACGTACGCGAACTCGACGCCGATGGCGCCCGCGCCGGCGATGATGATCGACTCGGGCAGGTCCTCGGTCATGATCTGCTCTTCGTAGGTCACGACGCGGTCGGACTTCTGCGTGTTCGGCAGCATCCTGGTCGTGGCGCCCACGGCGATGATCGCGTGGCCGAAGGTGATCGTCTCGTCCCCGACGGTCAGCGTGTGGTCGTCGGTGAAGTTGGCCCACCCGTTGTACTCGGTGATGCCGTTCTTCTTCATGAGGAAGTGCACGCCCTTGACGCGCCCGTCGGCGACCTTGCGGCTGCGCTGCCACGCCGCGCTGTAGTCGAAGCTGACGGTGCCGTCGACCTTGATGCCGAACGTCTTCTGCTCGTGCATGAAGAGGTGCGCGAGCTCGGCGTTGCGCAGGAGGGCCTTCGAGGGGATGCAGCCCACGTTCAGGCAGACGCCGCCCCAGTACTTCTCCTCGACAACGGCGGTCTTCAGCCCGAGCTGAGCCGCACGGATCGCGGCGACGTACCCGCCGGGACCCGCACCCACGACCACGACATCAAAGTGTGCGCTCATAAGCACACCCTAGGTGCCCAGCTGCTCCTGCAAGAACTCGACGGTCCTTTTCCAAGCGTTCGCTTGAGCGTGTGCGGTGGCCTGCGGAACACCACCACCCGAGAAGGTGACACCGGGCCCCGGATAGGTCACGTCGGTGGCCGGCCGGTGCGGCGGGCCCGCGATCAGGTGTCCTGCCTCGGGATACACGACGTGCTCGTACGGGAACGGGTGGTCGTGGTCCTTCAGCCGGCGCAGCGCGACCTCGCTCAGCTCGGCCGACGGCCACCCGTCGTCGTGGCCGGACGAGATGAGCAACACACCGCCCTGGATGCGTTCCACCGGGATCTCGACGTCTTCCGGGACGCCGTCCTCGGTGGTGAAGGCGAGCCGCAACGGCACCGGTTCGTCGTTGACGATCTTGGCGCGCAGCTCGTCGCCGATGTCGTAGGGCAGGTACGGCAGCGGCTCGCCCTTGCAGGTCCACGAGGCCGCTTCGTACGAGAGCTTCTGCAGCAGGTTCGCGCCCGGTCCGATGCCCTGGGTGACCACGCCGCTGCCCACCACGCTGACGACCGCCTTGACCTGCGGGAACGTCGCACCGATGAGCAACGCCAGCTCACCGCCGCGCGAGCCGCCGACGACACCGATCGGGCCGGCTCGTTCGGACAGGTGCTCGATCGCCTCGCCGAAGTACTCGAGCGGGATGTCCACGAGGTGCTCCGGCAGGCCCTTCAACCCGAAGTAGCCGAGCGCGAACGTGACGAACCCGTGCGCGGCCAGCAGAGCCGCGTCCGACTCGTGCAGGCCGCCTTCCGAACCGCTCAGCACGATCACGCCGGGGAGCTCGCCACCGTCGTCCTCAGGGGCGAACAGCGTGCCCACGAGACCGTTCTCGCGGACCTCGACGCGTTCGACGCTCCTGGGCACGCTCAGGCGCTCCAGCTCGACCTCGCCGGCGCCCGGCACCGACAGGCACATCGGGCCCGGCTTGCCGCCGGTGCGTTCGAGGGACCAGAACAGGCCCATCGGGTCGACGCCCTGGTAGGTGCCCTCGACCGGGGCGTGCCGGGTGAGGTCCACGACACCGCGGTCGTCTGCCTTGAAGACGCCGTGGGACGCGCGGTCGCCGGTGGAGAGCTGGACGGTGACCTCGTCACCGGGTGGGAGGCCGACGACGACGATGTCGACCGGTTGGTCGAGGGGCGTTGTCTTCGGGTTCACCAGGATCTCGGCCACAACGCGCCCCTCTCACGTCGGATCACCCGCCTGCGAGCCGTTCTGCCCGGTCAGCGGCGGCGAGAGCGTCCACCACCGCGTCCAGGTCCCCGTCGAGCACCTGGTCCAGGTTATGCGCTTTGTACCCAACCCGGTGATCGGAGATGCGCGATTCGGGGAAGTTGTAGGTCCTCACCCGTTCACTCCGGTCGACCGTCCGGATCTGGGTGCGACGTGCGTCACTCTGCTCCTGCGCCTTCTGCTCCTCGGCGAGCGCGACCAGGCGGCTCTGGAGGACCTGCATGGCGCGGGCCTTGTTCTGCAGCTGGCTGCGCTCGTTCTGGCAGGACGTGACGATGCCGGTCGGCAGGTGCGTGATGCGGACCGCGGAGTCGGTGGTGTTGACCGACTGACCGCCCTTGCCGCTCGACCGGTAGACGTCGATGCGCAGGTCCTTCTCGTCGATCTCGACCTCGGCGGTCTCCTCGGTCTCCGGGAAGACCAGGACGCCGGCCGCGGACGTGTGGATGCGCCCCTGCGACTCGGTGACGGGCACGCGCTGCACCCGGTGCACGCCGCCCTCCCACTTGAGCCGGCTCCAGACGCCGTCCGGGGTCGTGGTCTTGGCCTTGATGGCCACCGTGACGTCCTTGAACCCGCCCAGGTCGGAGTCGGTGCCGTCGAGCATCTCGACCTTCCAGCCCTGGCGCTCGGCGTACCGCGTGTACATGCGCAGGAGGTCGCCGGCGAACAGCGCGCTCTCCTCGCCGCCCTCACCGGACTTGATCTCCAGCAGCACGTCGTCGCCGTCGTGCGGGTCGCGCGGCAGCAGCAGTTCGGTGAGCTTCTCCTCCATCTTGGGAAGCTGCTCCTCGATCTGCTTGGCCTCGTCGGCGAACGCCTGGTCCTCGCTCGCGAGCTCCTTGGCCGCTCCCAGGTCGCTGCGCGCCTGCTCGATCTCCCGGGCCGCCTTCACGATCGGGCCGAGCGCGGCGTAGCGCTTGCCGAGCTTGCGCGCCCCCGCCTGGTCAGCGTGCACGGAGGGGTCGGCGAGCTTCTTCTCCAGCTCGTCGTACTCGGCGAGCAAGCTGTCCAGCGACTGCGACACTTCTCCTGCTTTCGGTCAGAATTGGCCTGGAAACGGCGACGGCGCCCGCCCCGGCCGTGGTGGCCGAGGTCAGGCGCCGTGAAAGCAGCTACTTGTTGCGCTTGCCGTAACGCGCCTCGAAGCGCGCGACGCGACCGCCGGTGTCCAGGATGCGCTGCTTGCCCGTGTAGAACGGGTGGCAGTTCGAGCACATCTCGACGCGGACCTCGGACGCAGCGGTGGTGCTGCGCGTGGTGAAGCTGTTACCGCAGCTGCAGGTCACTTCGGTGACCGTGTACTCGGGGTGGATGCCAGTCTTCAAGATCTTGTCCCTTTCAAGGATGGCCGCCGGGTCCCTGTTTGCGGACGGGTGAACCGGAGCCGGACTCGACCATTTAGTTTGCCAGACCGTTCAACACGTGCAAAAACGCGGTTGTTCCCGACGGCTGGCCGACGGGTGGCGGGTGGCTGAAGTCACAACCGCTTAACCTTGCTGGTACGCCGTTCGGCGCAAGGTGTGGCCGTTCGGCGGGATACGGCTCCATGTTGTTGGACGTGTTCCATCAGACTGTATGCCGTGTTCTGCACCGCCGATCGGCCGCTGAGCTGGAGAGTGTGGCTCGCCGTGCCGTTCCTGTTCTCCGCAGCCGTGTTCGGCCTCATGGGGTCGGCAGGGCTGGTCAGCGCGTCCTTCGCGTCCGTGCCGCTGTCGCCGGTCGTGTCCGGGGCCGGGGTGGCGGTGGCCGCGGCGGTGTCGGGTGGCGTGCGGTGGGGGCGGCGGTGGCAGCGGGTCTGGGTGAGGTGGCCGTACCTCGGGGGCGTGCTGGCGGGTGGGGTGCTGGTCGGGGCTGTTGAGGTTCCGGCGTTGGTGGCGGCGGTGGTGGGGGTGCCGGTGCTGCTGGGGCTGGTGTTCCAGTGTTTGGTGCGAGGGGATGAAGGGGCGGCGGCGTCGGACTGCCGCTGATCCGGCGCCTGGCTTGCGGGACCGTGGTTGTGGCGGCTTGGGTCCGTACCAGGTCAATCACCTTAAGTGCGTGGTTGAGCAGGGCACTGGCTGAAACTTCGCCTGGGCGTGCGTGGGCTTTTCGTCTCGCTTCGCTCGATCACTTTGCCGGGTCCGGTACGGCCCAGTCGCGGCCTGCCTCTGCCTGCCTGGCCTCCAGAGCAACGTCCGAAACTGTCAGACCCCGTGAGTAGCGTGGGTCGCGGGGGAGCCGAAACACAGGGGGACCCCTGCGCGAGCCTGCCTGCGTCACCATCGCGGGGTCCACGCCCGACCCAGCCCCACGTTCACCTGGCCCGGCCGCCGAAACGCCGCGCTGTTCGGCATTCGAGTGAACAGACGTGAAAAGGCCCCCGGTGACCTGCACCGGGGGCCTTTTCACGTGAAACCTGCGCGGGCGATCAGTCCTGCTCGGCGCCCGGCGTCGTCTTCGCGACCTGCATCAGGAACTCGATGTTGGTGCGCGACTTGCGGAGCCGGTCGAGCAGCAGGTCGATGGCCTGCTGGCCGTCCAGGGCGTGGAGCACGCGGCGGAGCTTGTGCGTGACCGCCATCTCGTCCGGGGAGAGCAGGAGCTCTTCCTTGCGCGTGCCCGAGCTGTCGACGTCGACGGCCGGGAAGGTGCGCTTGTCGGCGATCTTGCGGTCGAGCTTGAGCTCGGCGTTGCCGGTGCCCTTGAACTCCTCGAAGATGACCGAGTCGCCGGCGGAGCCGGTCTCGACCAGCGCCGTGGCGATGACGGTCAGCGAGCCGCCGCCCTCGATGTTGCGGGCCGCGCCGAGGAAGCGCTTCGGCGGGTAGAGGGCCGTCGAGTCGACACCACCGGACAGGATGCGGCCGGAGGCCGGGGCTGCCAGGTTGTAGGCGCGGCCCAGGCGGGTGATCGAGTCGAGCAGCACGACCACGTCGTGGCCCATCTCCACCAGTCGCTTCGCGCGCTCGATGGCGAGCTCGGAGATGGTGGTGTGGTCCGACGGCGGGCGGTCGAAGGTCGAGGCGATGACCTCGCCCTTCACCGAGCGCTGCATGTCGGTGACCTCTTCCGGACGCTCGTCGACGAGGACGACCATCAGGTGGCACTCGGGGTTGTTCTTCGTGATCGCGTTGGCGATCGACTGGAGCACCGAGGTCTTGCCGGCCTTCGGGGGTGACACGACCAGGGCGCGCTGGCCCTTGCCGATCGGCATCACCAGGTCGATGACGCGGGTGGTGAGGATGTGCGGCTCGGTCTCCAGGCGCAGACGCTCGTTCGGGTAGAGCGGCGTCAGCTTCGTGAAGTCCGGGCGGTTGCGCGCCTCGTCCGGGTCCAGGCCGTTGATCTTGTCGACGCGGACCAGCGGGTTGAACTTCTGGCGCTGCTGCTCGCCGTCGCGCGGCTGGCGGACGGCGCCGGTGATGGCGTCACCGCGGCGCAGGCCGTACTTGCGGACCAGCGACAACGAGACGTAGACGTCGTTCGAGCCGGCCAGGTAGCCCGACGTGCGGACGAACGCGTAGTTCTCCAGCACGTCCAGGATGCCCGCGACCGGGAGCAGGACGTCGTCGTCGCGGACCTCGGTCTCGCGGTCCGGACGCTCGGTGCCCTCGCCACGGCCACCACGACGGCGGCGGTCGCGGAAGCGGCCACGACGGCCATCGCCGTCGTCGTCACCCTGCTGGCTCCCGCCCTGGCGGTCGCCGCGCTCACCACGGTCGCGGTTGCGGTCACGGCCGCCCCGGTCACCACGGTCGCCGCGCTCACCACGGTCAGAACGCTCGCCACGGTCGGAACGCTCGCCACGCTCAGAGCGCTCACCACGGTCGGAACGCTCAGAGCGCTCGCCACGGTCAGACCGCTCGGAACGCTCCCCGCGGTCGGACCGCTCGGCACGCTCCTGGCGCTGCTCCTGACGCTGTTCCTGCGGCTGCTGCTGGCCGTCGCCCGCCTCGGCGCTGCCCCCACCACGGCCGGAACGGCGGCGGCGGTTGCCACGGCGGCCGCCCTCCTCGGAGGCACGACCCCCGTCCTCGGCTCCGGCGTCGACGGCAGCGGCGGCAGGCTTCTCCGCGGCTACCTCGAGCTGCTGCTGAACAGGCTTTTCTGCGGGCTTCTCGGCCACCGGCTGCTCCGCGACGGGAGCCGGCTTCTCGGCGGCCTGCTTCGGGGCCCGCGCCGGCTTCTCGGCTTTGGCAGCGGGGGCTCCGGAGCCCTGCTTCTCCTTGATGGCCGCGATCAGGTCGCCCTTGCGCAGGCCTGCGGTTCCGGTGATGCCCAGCTGGCCGGCGAGCTCACGGAGCTCAGCGAGGACCATGCCGGACAGACCCGCGCGGCGGCGCGGCGTCGTGCCGTTCGAAGGGGTGGACAGAGCGGTCTCCTCGGCTCCAGAACCAGAAGCAGCTGCGACATCGCTGCTCAGCAAATCGGTGTTGCTCACACATGTCCTTCCTGACCAGGCCCCGCCTCCTACGCGGCCCAGCGGACCCGTCTTCCCACTTCAACTGGGGAACGACGGTCAGTCCGATGCAGACGGAAGCACACACCGCTTCCGGCAAGCACGGGACTTTTGTCAGGTCACACGGCGATCGGGTGCCTCTTTTGCGTTCGCCCCGCCCGCACGGCACAGGGCCGAAACACAAAAGGATTGCGACCCGGAACGAGTGTCCGGGCGCGACACCGGCGCCCGTGCGCGCGGTGACTGATCGCCCCCGAGGGTAGACGCCGCTCCTCCACCATGCAACAACCGGGGTCGGGCGTGTCAGTCCAATGGACGAACGCGCACGCCAGAGCCGTCGACGTCGAGTCTCCGCACGTCGAAGCCGTGCACGTCGACCTCGGGCGGGAGGTCCCCGAACGCGATCACCGTCGGTCCTGCCCCGGACACGCAGGCGGGAACCCCGAGCTTGCGGAGATCACTGATCACTCGAACGGTGTCGGGCCAGGCGGGCTCGCGGTAGTTCTGGTGGAGGCGATCCTCAGTGGCGGCAAGGAGAACTGACGGATCCGCCGTCAGCGCGTGCACCGCCAGGGCGGCCCGGCCGGCGGCGTGCGCGGCGTCCGCGTGCGGCACCTCGGCCGGAAGCAGGCCGCGGGTCGTCCTCGTGGACGACTCCTGCGCCGGGACCAGCACGACCGGCCGCACGCGTGCGTCCGCGGCCATCCGGACGGAGCGGTAGCGCTCCCCCTCCGACCACGCGACGACAACACCGCCGTACAGAGAGGCGGCGACGTTGTCCGCGTGCCCCTCGAACTCGGCGGCGATTTGCAACGCGTCTGTGTCCAACTCGCGACCCGTCAGGGTGAACCCGGCTGCGACACCCGCCACGATCGCGGCGGCCGAAGAGCCGAGCCCACGTGCGTGCGGAATCACGTTGTGGCACTTCAGGGCGAGCCCACCGGTGTAGCCGGCGGCGCGGACGGCCCGCACGACCAGGTGCGACTCGTCGAGCGGGACCTCACCCGATCCAGCACCCTCCACCGTGATCGACAGACCGTCGGCGACGGCCACCTCGATCTCGTCGTACAACCCCAGGGCCATGCCCAGCGCGTCGAACCCCGAACCGAGGTTCGCGGTCGACGCGGGGACGGTGACGACGAACCTCACGCGAGCTCCAGCGCGTGCGCGACGGCTCCGGGGTCGACCGGGACCGGCTCGACCTCGGTGGTGCCGAGCAACGCGGTGTCCGGGTCCTTCAGACCGTGTCCGGTGACGGTGCACACAACCGTCGAGCCCTTGGGCAGCCGGCCGTCCTCGGCGGTCCTGAGCAGACCGGCGATGGACGCGGCCGACGCGGGCTCCACGAAGATGCCCTCGGACGACGCCAGCAGCCGGTAGGCCGCGAGGATCTGCTCGTCGGTGACGGCGTCGATCAGGCCGCCGGACTCGTCCCGCGCGTTCACCGCACCCGTCCACGACGCCGGTGAACCGATCCGGATGGCGGTCGCGATGGTCTCCGGGTTCGGCACCGGCGCACCGCTCACGAGCGGCGCGGCACCCGCGGCCTGGAACCCGAACATCCGAGGAAGGCCCTGGTCGTAGGACGTGTAGCCCTTCCAGTACGCGGTGATGTTGCCCGCGTTGCCGACCGGCAGGCAGTGCACGTCCGGCGCCTGGCCGAGCACGTCGCAGACCTCCCACGCGGCGGTCTGCTGACCGACGAGCCGCACCGGGTTGACCGAGTTGACCAGCGTCACCGGGTACTCGGCCGCGGTCTTCGACGCGAGCTCCAGGCAGTCGTCGAAGTTGCCGTCGATCTGCAGGATCTTCGCGCCGTGCATCACGGCCTGCGCGAGCTTGCCCATCGCGATCTTGCCCGTGGGCACCAGCACCGCCGCCGTGAGCCCCGCCTTGGCCGCGTAGGCCGCGGCAGACGCCGACGTGTTGCCGGTGGAGGCGCAGATCACGGCCTTGAGGCCGGACGCCAGCGCGTAGGTCATGGCCACGGTCATGCCGCGGTCCTTGAAGGACCCGGTCGGGTTCGCGCCCTCGACCTTCACGTACACGTCGCAGCCGGTGGCCGCGGAGAGACGACGGGCGTGCACCAGCGGCGTGCCGCCCTCGTGCAGCGTCACGACCTCCGCGCCCTCCGGGATCTCGATGCGGTCCCGGTAGGCGTTGATGAGTCCGGGCCAGCCCGCTCTTGCGGAGTTCACACCTTCTGGACTCACTCTTCGCCCTCTACCCTCATGACGCTGACGACGTCCCGCACCACGGGGAGGCCACCGACTTTGTCCACAGTGGACCGCAGCGCGGCGTCGGTCGCCGCGTGCGTGACGATCACCAGGCTGGCGTCCTCGGTGCGGCCTTCCTGGCGCACCGCGGCGATGCTCACGTCGTGCTCGGCGAACACGGCGGCGACCTGCGAGAGGACACCCGCCTTGTCCGCCACGTCGAGGCTGATGTGGTAGCGCGTGGGCGTGTTCCCCATGGGCTGCGCGGGAAGCGCCGCGTAGGCCGACTCGCGCGGGCCACGCCCGCTCGCGACCTTGTTGCGCGCCACGGCGACCAGGTCGCCGACAACCGCACTCGCCGTCGGGGCGCCACCGGCACCCTGCCCGTAGAACATCATCTCCCCCGCCGCGTCTGCCTCGACGAACACCGCGTTGAACGCGCCGTTGACCGAGGCCAGCGGGTGCGTCCTGGGGATCATGGCGGGGTGCACTCGAACCGCGACTGACTCCTGACCGGACGGGGAGGTCACCCGCTCGCAGATCGCGAGCAGCTTCACCGTGCGGCCCAGGCCCTTGGCGGCCGCGATGTCGGCGGCGGACACCTGGCGGATGCCCTCGCGGTACACGTCCGCGGCCGTCACGCGCGTGTGGAACGCCAGGGACGCGAGGATCGCGGCCTTGGACGCGGCGTCGAACCCGTCCACGTCCGCGGTCGGGTCGGCCTCGGCGTACCCCAGCCGCGAGGCCTCCTCGAGCGTCTCGGCGTAGCCGGCGCCCGTGGCGTCCATCGCGGACAGGATGAAGTTGGTGGTGCCGTTGACGATGCCCATCACCCGCGTGATCCGGTCACCCGCCAGCGACTCCCGCAGCGGGCGCAGCAACGGGATCGCACCCGCCACGGCCGCCTCGAAGTACAGGTCCGCACCGGAGCCGTCAGCGGCCTCGAACAGGTCGGAACCGTGCTCGGCCAGCAGCGCCTTGTTCGCCGTCACCACGGACTTGCCGTTGTGCAGGGCCTCCAGCAGCAGCCCGCGGGTGGGGTCGATGCCACCGATGACCTCGACGACCACGTCCACGTCGTCCGACTTCACCAGCGCGGACGCGTCCGTCGTGAGCAGGTGCTCCGGCACCTCGCGGTGCTTGTTCGGCCTGCGCACCGCGATCCCGGCGAGCTCGATCGGCGCACCGATGCGGGCGGCGAGGTCACCGGCCTGGTCCGTCAGCAGCCGGACCACCTCCGTGCCCACCGTGCCGCACCCGAGAAGGGCCACACGAATGGGTTTTGGCTTCGCCACCGTTCATACCTCCAGACGGAACAGGTCGTCCTCGGTCTCGCGACGCAGCAGCAGCCGCGCCTCCCCGTCGGTCACCGCGGCGAGCGCGGGCCTCGGAAGTCGGTTGTACCCGCTCGCCATCGAGTAGCAGTAGGCCCCGGTCGCAGCGATGGCCACCAGGTCGCCCGGCGCGAGGTCGTCGGGCAGCCAGCAGTCGCGCACGACGATGTCGCCGGCCTCGCAGTGCTTGCCCACGACGCGGCACAGCACGGCGCGCGCCTCGGGCTCGGCGGCCCTGGACACCAGCTTGCAGTCGTAGACCGCGTCGTAGAGCGCCGTGCGGATGTTGTCGCTCATGCCGCCGTCGACGCTGACGTACCGGCGGCGCGCGCCACCGTCCAGCTCGACGTCCTTGATCGTGCCGACCTCGTACACGGTGACCGTGCCGGGGCCGACGATCGCGCGGCCGGGCTCGACCGCGATGCGAGGCATCCCCAGGCCGTTGTGCTCGCACTCCTTCTGCACGATGTTGTGCAGCTGCCGCGCGAGCTCGGCCGGCGGGGGCGGGTCGTCGTCCGGCGTGTAGGCGATGCCGAGGCCACCGCCGAGGTCGACGGTGGTCAGCGAGTCGATCTCGCCGTGCTCCCGGCGGACGTCCGCGAGCAGGCCGATCACCCGGCGGGCGGCGACCTCGAAGCCGGACGCGTCGAAGATCTGCGAGCCGATGTGGCTGTGCAGGCCGACGAGCTTGAGACCGCTCGCCTTCAGCACGCGCCGCACGGCCTCGGCCGCGTCACCCGACGACAGCGAGAAGCCGAACTTCTGGTCCTCGTGCGCGGTCGCGATGAACTCGTGCGTGTGCGCCTCGACGCCGACCGTCACGCGGATCAGCACCGGCTGCACCACACCGCGTTCGCGCGCGATCTGGTCCAGGCGCGCGATCTCGTGGTAGGAGTCGACGACGATCCCGCCGACGCCCGCCTCGACGGCCGCGATCAGCTCGGGAACGCTCTTGTTGTTGCCGTGCAACGCGATCCGCTCGGCGGGGAAGTTCGCCCGCAGCGCGATCGCGAGCTCGCCACCGCTGCAGACGTCGATGGAGAGGCCCTCTTCGGCCACCCACTTCGCGATCTGGACGCTCAGGAACGCTTTGGAGGCGTAGTGCACCAGCGTCGGGTCGCCGAACGCCTCGGCGTGCTCCCGGCAGCGGGCGCGGAAGTCCTGCTCGTCCATGACGAACAACGGGGTGCCGTACTGCTCGGCCAGCTCGCGCACGTCCACGCCCGCCAGCTCCACGACGCCGGCGGCGGTGCGGGCGGCGTTGCGGGGCCACACCTTCGGGTGAAGGTGGTCGAGCTGGTCGGCGGTGGAGGGGCGGTCACCGGCGGTGCTGCCGGGGACGAGAACGTCGGCGTGCCGGGGTCCGGCCGGGTGCGCGCGCATCACATGCGCTCCGGGGCGGTCACGCCGAGCAGGCCGAGACCTGCGGCGAACACACGCCTCGTGGCGTTCACGAGCTGAAGCCTGACCTGGTGCAACGGAGTCGTCTCCTCGTCGCCGCGCGGGAGCACGCGGCAGTCCTGCTGGAAGCGGTGGTAGGTGCCCGCGAGCTCTTCGAGGTAGCGGGCGACGCGGTGCGGTTCCCTCAGTTCGGCGGCGGTGGCCACGACGCGGGGGAACTCGCCGATGGTGCGGATGAGGTCGCCCTCGCGCTCGTGGGTGAGCAGCGCGAAGTCCTCACCGGGGGTGATGCCGAGATCGGCGGCGTTGCGCAGGATCGACGACGTGCGCGCGTGGGCGTACTGCACGTAGTAGACCGGGTTTTCGTTGCTGTGCTTGCGGAGCAGGTCGAGGTCGATGTCGAGGCCCGAGTCGACCGACGAGCGGATCATGGCGTAGCGGGCGGCGTCCACCCCGACCGCGTCGACCAGGTCGTCCATCGTGATGACCGTGCCCGCGCGCTTGCTCATCCGCACCGGCTGGCCCTCGCTGACGAGGTTCACCAGCTGGCCGATCAGCACCTCGACGCTGTCCGGGTCGTCACCGAGGGCAGCAGCGGCGGCCTTGAGGCGCGCCACGTAGCCGTGGTGGTCCGCTCCGAGCATGTAGATGCACAGGTCGAAGCCGCGGCCGCGCTTGTCGACGAGGTAGGCGATGTCACCGGCGATGTAGGCCGGGTTGCCGTCGCTCTTGATGACGACGCGGTCCTTGTCGTCGCCGAAGTCGGTGGACCGCAGCCACCAGGCGCCGTCCTTCTCGTACAGCGAGCCGTTGGCCTTGAGCTTCGCGACCGCCTCGCCGACCCGGCCGCTCTGGTGCAGCGAGTCCTCGTGGAAGTACACGTCGAAGTCGGTGCCGAACTCGTGCAGCGCGCGTTTGATCTCGTCGAACATCAGCCCGACGCCGACCTCGCGCACCTTCTCCTGGTCCGAGAGCGCGCCCGGCTCGCGGCGCAGGACCTCAGCCGCGATGTCGCTCACGTAGGTGCCCGCGTAGCCGTCCTCGGGGGCCGGCTCGCCCTTCGCGGCGGCGATCAGGGACCGGACGAACCGGTCGATCTGCGCGCCGGCGTCGTTGAAGTAGTACTCGCGGGTGACCTCGCCACCGCGGGCCTGCAGGACCCGGCCGAGCGCGTCGCCGACCGCGGCCCAGCGCGCGCCACCGAGGTGGATCGGGCCGGTCGGGTTGGCGGAGACGAACTCCAGGTTGATCTTCTGGCCGGCCAGCTCGGTTCCGGTGCCGTAGGCGTCCGCCAGCGCGTCCCGCACGATGGCGCCCTGGGCCTCGGTGGCGAGGGTGAGGTTGATGAAGCCGGGACCCGCGACGGCGGCACCGGCGATGGCGGGCTGGTCCTGCAGGGCGTCGACGAGCCACGTGGCGAGGTCGCGCGGAGCGACGCCGACCTTCTTGGCGAGCTGCAGTGCGACGTTCGTGGCGTAGTCGCCGTGCTCGGGGTTCCTGGGTCGTTCGACCGTCACCTGAGCCGGCGCGGCGGTGGTGTCCAGGCCTCGGTCGGCGAGCAAGCGGGCAACCGTGGTCCGTACCAGATCGGCGAGCGCGTCAGGTGTCACGGACGATGAGTCTAGAGAAGCGTTGTCGCAGGTCTCGACCGGGTTACCGGGTCTCGGAGGGTGAGACGGCAAGTGTTAACGCGCACGTGGTAACGCACTGCCCTGACAGTGACCAGACACCTTGTCCCTACACTGGCGCCGGTTGACCAGGACGACATCTGAGGCGGACATGACCAGCGGCAAGAAGACGAAGGCCACACGCAACAGCGTGGCCGCAGCCCGTTCCTCGGTGGTGGGGAAGAAGCCCAAGCCGTGGGGAACGATCATCGCGGTAGTCGCCGTGCTGGGCCTCGCCGGCGGCGTCTTCGGCTACGCGTACTCGCAGATCCACGAGCAGAACGTCAAGGAAGCCGCCCTGGCCAAGTGGCGCCCCTCCGACACGAACAAGGACCCGTCGACAGCGCTCGCGGGCATCGTGGTCAAGGAGTACAAGGGCTCCCGCCACGTCGAGGCGACCCAGCGCGTCGCCTACGACCAGACCCCCGCGTTCGGCGGCCCGCACGACGGCCAGTGGGCCGACTGCACCGGCGTCGTCTACGACAAGGCGGTCCGCACCGAGAACATGGTCCACGGCCTCGAGCACGGCGCCGTCTGGATCGCCTACAACCCCGACCAGGTCTCCGGCGACGCGCTGAACAAGCTCAAGACCAAGGTCGAGGGCATCCCGTACATGATGATGTCGCCGTACCCGGGCCTCGACAAGCCGGTCTCCCTGCAGTCGTGGGGCCACCAGCTGAAGGTCGACAACGCCGACGACGAGCGCATCGACCAGTTCATCTCCTCGCTGCTGCGCAACTCGAACACCTACCCCGAGGTCGGCGCGTCCTGCGAGAACACCGCGTTCCTGTCGAACCCGGCCCCGTTCGTCGCCGAGAAGCCGGGCGCCGACGCCGTGCCGATGGACGGCGGCAAGGACGACTCCGTGGTCGAGCAGCCCCAGGCCAGCACGCCGCCGCCGTCGGGCTCCGCCTCGACGCCGCCGTCGAGCTGATGACGGCTCCTTCCGACGACGAGGTCGTGGTCGTGGGGTCCGGGCGCCCGCCCTCCGGCGTCGCCCGGACCCTGGTCATCACCGCGGCCGTGCTCGCGGTCCTGCTGCTGGGCGCGGCCGTCGGCCTGCTCGTGAAGCTCCCCGGCACGTCCTCCTCGACCGCGGCCCCTGCCTCGGGCTCGGTCGACGTCGGCTTCTGCCAGGACATGGCCATGCACCACCTGCAGGGCATCCAGATGGCCAACATCGCCCGCGACCGCTCCACCGACCCCGACATCCGCCAGCTCGCCTTCGACATCGCCTCCACCCAGCTCGAACAGGTGGGCCGCATGAAGGGCTGGCTGATGATGTGGAACGAGCACGAGCAGAACGTCTCCGGCGTCTACATGACCTGGATGAACGACGCGGGCATCCACGGCCACGGCGCCACCACCGCCGAACCGGGCAAGCCCGCCATGCCGGGCATGGCCACCACCGAGGAACTGGCCAAGCTCCGCACCTCCACCGGCCGCGACCTCGACGTGTACTTCCTCCAGCTGATGCTCCGCCACCACCTCGGCGGCGGCCCGATGGCCGAGTACGCCTCGACCCGCGCGGGCCAGCCTGCGGTGCGCACGCTGGCGGAGAACATGCTGAAGTCGCAGTCGTCGGAGACCGAGCTGATGAAGGACTACCTGGCGAAGCGCGGAGCCGCCCCGCTGCCGTAGCCGGTCGCTCTTCCAGGGCCGTCCCCTCCTCGGAGGGGGCGGCCTCGTGCGTTGCCCGGCCGTACCGCAACAGGGAGCCGCAGTGGCCCCTTGGCACCGCAAGCGCCGCTACCTCGGCCGGCTCACGGCCGTGGTCCTGCTGCTGCGAATCCTGTCGGTGAGCCGGCGGAAGGTGCCCGGCGGCTGAGGGCTTTCACCCTCCGAGCCGGTGGACATCCGCCTACCCCTGAGTAACGTGGGTCACACCCTACTCGGAGGTAACCATGACCGTCGACGAGCGCGCGGCCAGACAGGTCGCCGAACAAGCCCGAGAAACCCGCTGGCAGCGACCGAGCTTCGGCAAAGAGCTCTTCCTCGGCCACTTCCGCGTCGACCTCATCCACCCGCACCCGTCCGGGTCGCCCGACGACCGGCAGCGCGGGGAGGCGTTCCTCGAGAAGCTCAAGGTGTTCACCGAGTCGAACATCGACAACGCCGTCATCGAGCGGGACGCGCGGATTCCCGACGAGGTGCTCAAGGGGCTCAAGGACCTCGGCGCGTTCGGCATGAAGATCAAGCCCGAGTACGGCGGCGTCGGGCTGACGCAGGTCTACTACAACAAGGCGCTCATGCTGGTCGGCAGCGCCAACCCCGCCATCGGCGCCATGCTGAGCGCGCACCAGTCCATCGGCGTTCCCCAGCCGATCGCGATGTTCGGCAGCGACGAGCAGAAGAAGGAGTTCCTGCCCCGGTGCGCCAAGGGGGAGATCACCGCCTTCCTGCTCACCGAACCCGACGTCGGCTCCGACCCGGCCAGGCTCGGCACCACCGCGACCGAGGACGGCGACGACTACGTCCTCAACGGCGTCAAGCTCTGGACCACCAACGGTGTCGTGGCCGACCTCCTCGTCGTCATGGCACAGGTGCCGGGCAAGGGCATCACCGCGTTCGTCGTCGAGGCGGACGCCGAGGGCATCACCGTGGAGAACCGCAACGCCTTCATGGGGCTGCGGGGGCTCGAGAACGGCGTCACGAGGTTCCACAACGTCCGGGTGCCCAAGAAGAACGTCATCGGTAAGGAAGGCGCCGGCCTCAAGATCGCCCTGGCCACGTTGAACACCGGCCGCCTCAGCCTGCCCGCCCTCTGCGCCGGTGGCGCCAAGTGGTGCCTCAAGATCGCGCGCGAGTGGAGCACCGAACGCGTGCAGTGGGGGCTGCCGGTCGGCAGGCACGAGGCCATCGCGGGCAAGATCGCCTACATCGCGGCCACGGCGTACGCGCTGGAGGCGGTGCTGGACCTCAGCTCCGAGCTCGCCGACGCCGGGAGCCACGACATCCGCATCGAGGCCGCGCTGGCCAAGCTCTACGCGTCCGAGAAGGCCTGGCTGGTGGCCGACGAGCTCGTCCAGATCCGCGGCGGCCGCGGCTACGAGACGGCGGAGAGCCAGGCGGCGCGCGGGGAACGGGGCGTCGCGGCCGAGCAGGTGCTGCGGGACCTGCGGATCAACCGGATCTTCGAGGGCTCCACGGAGATCATGCACCTGCTGATCGCGCGCGAGGCCGTCGACGCGCACCTGTCCGTCGCCGGCGACATCATCGACCCCGACGCCGACCGGCAGGCCAAGATCAGGGCGGCGGCGAAGGCAGGTGGGTTCTACGCCAAGTGGTTCCCGACCCTGGTCGTCGGCAAGGGGCAGAGCCCGGCCGGGTACACGGAGTTCGGTCCGCTAGCCAAGCACCTGCGGTTCGTCGAACGGGCGGCGCGCAAGCTGGCGCGGCAGACGTTCTACGCGATGTCGCGGTGGCAGGGGAAGATGGAGCGCAAGCAGCGGTTCCTGAGCCGGATCGTGGACATCGGGGCCGAGCTGTTCGCGATGAGCGCGGCGTGCGTGCGGGCGGTGCAGGACACGAACCCGGACGCGCAGCTGCTGGCCGACGCGTTCTGCCGGCAGGCGCGGGTCCGCGTGGACGAGCTGTTCGAGAAGCTGTGGAAGAACACCGACGACAGCGACATCACGCTGGCCAAGCAGGTCATGGACGGCCGGTTCACCTGGCTGGAGCACGGCATCGCCGACCCGTCGATCCCCGGCAGCTGGATCGCGGACTCGACCCACCGCGAGTCGACGGCGGCCAACGTCCACCGGCCGACACCCCGCTGAGGGAGTGCTGCACGGGGCAGGCTGATGGTGGTGCGGGCGCGGCACCTGCCCCGTGCACGGTCGGTAGGGGGCTACGTCCCCCGCATCCCCCTACCGACTCCCCTTTGCAACGGAAGGACACAACACCCTCCAGGAGGAGGTGCCGGTAACGCTAAGCCACAAGCTGTCGTTCACAGATACGGCAAATGAGTGAATCACCAGGCGGGACTCACCCAACTACTCTCAGAGAGTAACTTTGAAGACCGATTCAGAGCGCATCTCCGGGGGACCTGGGCCCAACCGCTGACCGCTGTTTTCCTCGGGCCCCTACAACGTTGGAACCAGTGGGCGGACAGGTTGCACGACAGATTTCCGTCCTGTCCCTTGACAACGATGTCACGTGCAGAAACGCTGCCTCGCGAACGGGGCAGGCAAGGGCGGCGGAAGGGTTGCAATGAGGCAACTGGGGAAGAGACGAACTACGGCTCTGTTGAGCGTTGCGATCACTGCGACACTGGTGTGCGGCGTCACCAACGGCTTTGCGGCCGCCGCACCAGAGGAGCAAGGCGTGGGCTTTTCGACGTCCTTTGAGGACGGTCAACCACAACCGTCGTGGTCCAACACCGTGGAGACCGACGCGGCCGGCAACCGGAAGGCCTCCGGCGTGGTCGGCTCGGACGGCTCCGGCATCCCCGGCAACGTCTCCGACAAGGTGCTGGCGGTCAAGGCCAACGGTGAGAACGCGGACTCGAACGAGGTGAAGGAGAACCTCGTCGACGGCACCACCACCACGAAGTGGCTGGTCTTCCAGAACACCGGGTGGGCGTCGTTCCAGTTCGGCGGCGAGCAGCTGATCAAGAAGTACGCCCTCACCTCGGCGAACGACGCGCCGGAGCGCAACCCGCGGGACTGGACCCTGCAGGGTTCCGCCAACGGCACCGACTGGACCGTGGTCGACACCCGCACGAACGAGTCTTTCACCGACGAGCCCTTCGTGACCAGGGTGTTCGACGTGGCGAACCCCGCCGCGTTCACGTATTACAAGCTCGACATCACCCGCAACAACGGCTCCCCGAACATCATCCAGCTCGCCGAGGTGCAGCTCTCCGACGGCAGCGACGCGCCCGCGCCGGAGAACATGCGCAGCGTCGTCGGCAACGGCCCCACGGGCGGCTACACGGCCAAGGCGCGGGTGGGCTGGACCGGCGTGCGGGCGTTCCGCTACCAGGGCCGGCACACCGCCGAGGGCCGCGGCTACAGCTACAACAAGGTCTTCGACGTCGACGTCCCGGTGACCCGGTCGACCGAGCTGTCGTACATGATCTTCCCGAACTTCGTCACCGACAACCTCGACTACCCGAGCACGTACGCGTCGGTCGACCTCGCGTTCTCCGACGGCACGTACCTGAGCGACCTCAAGGCGGTCGACCAGCACGGCGCGGTGCTGTCGCCCCAGGGCCAGGGCGCGGGCAAGTTCCTCTACGCCAACCAGTGGAACAAGGTGGCGGCCACGATCGGCACGGTCGCGGCCGGCAAGACGATCAAGCGGATCCTGGTCGCCTACGACGGTCCCAAGGGCCCGACGGAGTTCGGCGGCTGGCTCGACGACGTGCGGATCGGCGACGTCGTCACCAAGCAGTACGCCAAGCCGTCGGACTACGTGCTGACCACGCGCGGCACGAACTCGAACGGCTCCTTCTCGCGGGGCAACAACTTCCCGGCCACCGCGGTGCCGCACGGCTTCAACTTCTGGACCCCGATGACGAACGCGGGCTCCACCAGCTGGCTCTACGAGTACCAGCAGCGCAACAACGACCAGAACCTGCCGACGCTGCAGGCGTTCACGGCCTCGCACGAGCCGAGCCCGTGGATGGGTGACCGGCAGACGTTCCAGGTCATGCCGTCCGACAAGGCCCCGACCCAGGACCGGGCGCTGCGGGCACTGCCGTTCAAGCACGACAACGAGGTCGCGAAGGCGCACTACTACGGTGTGACGTTCGAGAACGGCATGAAGACCGAGATCGCGCCGACCGACCACGCGGCGGTGTTCCGGTTCACGTTCAACGACGAGGCGCAGAAGAACGTCGTCTTCGACAACGTGAACAACTCCGGTGGTCTCACCCTGGACGCGGCGAACGGTGTCGTCACCGGCTTCTCCGACATCAGGATCGGATCGGCCGGCACGACCCGCATGTTCGTCTACGGCAAGGTCGACAAGCCCGTGACGGCGAGCGGCAAGCTCACCGGCGCCGGGCGCGACAACGTCGGCGGCTACTTCTCGTTCGCGGACAAGACCGTCCAGCTGCGGCTCGCCACCTCGCTGATCTCGGTCGACCAGGCGAGGTCGAACCTGGAGCAGGAGGTCAACGCCTCCGACACGTTCGAGTCGGTGCGCGACCGCGCGCAGGCCGCCTGGGACAAGGTGCTCGGCATCCTCTCCGTCGAGGGTGCGTCCGAGGACCAGCTGATCACGTTGTACTCCAACATGTACCGGCTCTACCTATACCCGAACTCCGGCTACGAGAAGGTCGGCGACAAGTTCCAGTACGCGTCTCCCGTGTCGCCCGCGACCGGCCAGAACACGCCGACGCAGACCGGCGCGAAGATCGTCGACGGCAAGATCTACGTCAACAACGGGTTCTGGGACACCTACCGCACGACCTGGCCCGCCTACAGCTTCTTCACCCCGGCCAAGGCGGGTGAGATGGCCGAGGGCTTCGTCCAGCAGTACAAGGACGGCGGCTGGATCTCCCGCTGGTCCTCCCCCGGCTACGCGGACCTGATGACCGGCACGAGCTCGGACGTGGCGTTCGCGGACTCCTACCTCAAGGGCGTGAACAACTTCGACGTCAAGGCCGCCTACGACGCCGCGGTGAAGAACGCCTCGGTGGTGCCGCCGAACAGCGCGGTCGGCCGCAAGGGCATGGACCGGTCGATCTTCCTCGGCTGGACCGGCAACGACCAGCTGCACGAGGCGTGGTCGTGGGCGATCGAGGGCTACCTCAACGACTACGGCATCGCGCAGATGGCGAAGGCGTTGCACGAGAAGACCGGTGAGAAGCGGTACCTGGAGGAGCACGAGTACTTCCTCAACCGCTCGCTGAACTACGTGCTGACCTTCGACGAGCGGATCGACTTCTTCCAGGGCCGCAACGTCGACGGCTCGTGGCGGGTCGAGGACCCGGCGAAGTACAACCCGCAGGAATGGCGCTACGACTACACCGAGACGAACGGCTGGAACATGGCGTTCACGGTGCCGCACGACGGGCAGGGTCTCGCGAACCTGTACGGCGGGCGGGACGCGCTGGCGAAGAAGCTCGACCAGTTCTTCACCCTGCCGGAGACCGCGAAGTTCCCCGGCGGCTACGGCGGCGTGATCCACGAGATGATCGAGGCGCGGGACGTGCGGATGGGCCAGTACGGCCACTCCAACCAGCCTTCGCACCACATCGCCTACATGTACAACTACGCCGGTCAGCCCGCGCGGACGGCGGAGAAGGTGCGCGAGATCTTGTCGCGCCTCTACGTCGGCAGCCAGGAGGGCCAGGGCTACGCGGGTGACGAGGACAACGGCGAGATGTCCGCGTGGCACCTGTTCTCGTCGCTGGGCTTCTACCCGCTGCAGATGGGCAAGCCGGCCTACGCGATCGGCTCGCCGCTGTTCACCAAGGCGACGGTGAAGCTGGAGAACGGCAAGAAGCTGGTGGTCAACGCGCCGAAGAACAGCGCGAAGAACATCTACGTGCAGGGCGTGAAGGTCAACGGCAAGGCGTGGAACAAGACGTCCCTGCCGCACGACGTCCTCGCGAACGGCGCCACGATCGACTTCGACATGGGCCCGGCCCCGTCGAAGTGGGGCACGGGCGCCGACGACGCCCCCGAGTCGATCACCAAGGGCGACGAGGTCCCCACGCCGCTGCGTGACACCGCCTCCGGCCTGTCGGTGGCGGCGTTGACGGACAACAACTCCGCGACCTCCGCGACGGTCCGCACGGTCGACTTCAAGCCGGCCGACGCCAAGGAGAAGGCGGAGTTCTACACGCTGACGAACGCGAAGGTCGGCACGTCACCGACGTCGTGGGAGCTGAAGGGCTCCTACGACGGCAAGACGTGGGCGACCGTCGACAAGCGCTCCGGCGAGAGCTTCCAGTGGCAGCAGTACACCCGGTCGTTCAAGATCGCCTCGCCGGGCCGCTACTCGTTCTACCGCCTGGAGTTCGCCGGCGACGTCGCGTTGTCGGAGTTCGAGCTGCTGGCCAAGCCGCTGCCCGCCGCCACCAAGACGGTGACCGGCACGGTGAACGGCCCGCTGCAGGTCACCGGCGTGACCTATGTGGACGGTGCGACGATCAGCGGTCCGGTGACCGTCGCCCGCGGCGCCACGCTGTACGTGTTCGGCGGTGAGATCAAGGGCCCGCTGTCAGCCGCGGACGCCGGTTCCGTGGTCCTGGTGGGCACCAAGGTCGGCGGCCCGGTCACCGTCCACGGCGCTTCTTCGGAGTTGGCCGTGGAGAACACCGCAGTCAGCGGCCCGGTGTCGCTGACGTCGAACAAGACCCGTTCCGTGGTGGCGTTCTCCACCGTCGGCGGCCCGTTGTCCTGCACGGGCAACAACCCGCCACCGGTGAACAACGGCTTCGCGAACGACGTCAAGGGCCCGAAGTCAGGACAGTGCTCCGGCCTGTGACGCCCGGCTGAGGTGAGAAGACCGCGTTCCGTCACGGAGCGCGGTCTTCTCCGTTCACCTGAACGGATCTTTCCGGTGCGGTAGGTTTCGCGGTGGGATTCTCACGATTCGTTGGAGCAGTTCGGGGAGGTCGCTGTGGTGCCGTTCGCCCAAGGCAGGACGTGGGTCTCGGTACCGGAACAGCGCAAGCCAGTTCCGTCACGAACCGGCATCCCGTCCACCAAGGACGCCGTGCGCTCCCTGCCGGTCAGCTCACCAGGAAAGCTCGCGGCACCGCTGCGCTGACGAGCCACCCTCGACCTGCAACGTGGCGTGCTCGATGTGGTACTCGGCCCTGAGAAGGGTTTGGGCCGCCTTGAGCACGCTCTCGTGATCGGCGTCCGGCGCCGTCGTGAGGTGCGCCGACGCCACCTCCATCCCGCTGGTGAGCGTCCACACGTGCAGGTCGTGCGCCTCGGTGACGCCGGGCAGCTGCGCCAGTGCCTCCTGCACCTCCGTGACGTCCAACCGCTCCGGCGCGTGCTGGAACAGGATGTGCAAGGCGTTCTTGGCCAACGAGTACGTCCGCGGCAACACCCAAACACCGATCAGCACACCCATGATCGGGTCCGCGTACTTCCACCCGGTCGTGATGGTCACGAGCGCACTGACGAGCACGCCGATCGACCCGATGAGGTCCGCCAAGACCTCCAGGTACGCACCCCTGACGTTGATGCTCTCCTTCGCGCCTTCCTTGAGCACGCTGAAGGACACCAGGTTGGCGGCCAGCCCGAGGCTCGCCGCGATCAGCACCGGCCACCCCGACACCGCCGGCGGCTCCTGGAACCGGCCGACCGCCTCGTAGATCACGTACCCGGCAACCCCGAACAACAGCACCGCGTTGGCCAGCGCCGCCAGCACCTCGGCCCGGTAGAACCCGAACGTCCGGTTCTTCCCGGCCTTGGCCCTCCTGGCCACGAGGATCGCGGCCAGCGCCATCCCGACGCCGAGCACGTCGGTGAGCATGTGCGCGGCATCGGAGATCAGTGCCAGCGAGGACGTCGCGAACCCCACGACGAACTCGACCACCATGAAGACCGCGCCGATCCCGAACGCGACCCACAGCTTGCCGGCGTGCTGCCCGCTCGCGGACGCTGATCCGTGCCCGTGCCCATAACCCATGCTTGGGAACATATAGCGACATGCGCATGAGTGCAATCGGAGGTATTCCCGCGGTGCGGCGGACGTGACGGAGGCCACCTGACGGGTGTTCGTGGGGGTGGGTGTAAGGGGTTGGCTCCGGAGTGCGCTAGGATCTTTCACGTTGGTAGCGCCCCCGTAGCTCAGGGGATAGAGCACCGCCCTCCGGAGGCGGGTGCGCAGGTTCGAATCCTGCCGGGGGCACCACAGTCGAGGGCGATTCGTGTTCGCGGAAAGCGCGAACCGGGTCGCCTTCGGGCGTTTTCTGGGGGCCGAGCCCCCAGACCCCAGCCGGGGGCGAGCCCCCGGACCCCCACCGCTCCTCCCACCTTCCGCAGGTGGACCGCATTACCGCCTGGTCCGCGGCTGCGCCGGTAGGGCCCGTTCTCTGGAGCTGGCAGGATGTGGTTCAGGGGAATCGTGCTCGTCGGACGCGCGTTCCCCTTCCTGGCCCGAGGATTGGACGCAATGGGACGCTCGTCGGTGTTCACCTTCCAGTACATCGCCATCGACACGGAGGCCGGTGTCACGCCGGAGGAGTTCGAGGCCTTCGTGCGTGGTGAAGGCGTTCACCTGCCCTTGTACCCAGGGTGGCGGTGGACTCTGCTGCGCGGGTTGCGCGGAGAGCGGACCGGGCAGTACCTGATGCTGTACGAGATCGAGAGCGCCGAGCAACGCGACCGCTACGTCACAGCCCGGGGTGAGCAGACCGAGCTCGCCCGGCAGTTCTGGGCGCGGCACCCCGAGGCGGAGGCTGTGCTGGCGCGATGGCGGCGGCTGGGCACGTTCGGTGAGCTGCCGACGTTGTTCACCGACTACCGGCTGCTGGCCGACAACCCGCGGAGCACGGTCACGCCCGGCCCCCGCTACCGCGACCGCCCTGGGGAGGAGCCCGTCGCCAGGGTCATCGGGATCCACAACCTGGCGTTGCGCGCCGGTGTGACCGAGGAGATGTTCGACCGCTTCATCGCCGAGAACCACCACCGGATCGACGACTACCCGGACTGGCGGTTCCACGTGCTCAAGGGCGAGCGGGGCAACCGCCTCGACCAGTACGTGATGATGATGGAGATCGCGAGCCTGGACGCGCTGGACGTCTTCTACCCCGAGCCCGACATCGCCACCGGCGAGGCCGCGGAGTTCGCGGCCGCCCACCGCGACACCAAGCAGATGTACGAGGAGTGGAAGCAGCTGGCCTCGTTCTCGGGCTCGCCGCAGATCTACACGGACTACCTCGCCGTCGCGGAGAACCCGGCGTAGTCCCGCACGACCGGGAAGGGGATGTTCAGGGCAGCCGTGCCCGGTCGAGCTCCTGACGAAGCGCCCACTTCGTGCGGTGGTCGTGGCGAACGGCGGCCATGTGCTCCTGGAAGTCCTCGGCGCGGTCGCAGCGGGTGAACAACGCCTTCGTCTCGACCAGCAGGCGGGCAGCTACCTGGTAGGAGTCGCGGTTGCGGAGCTCGATCGCCTGCTCTGCGGCGCGGAGCAGGACCGGGATGGCATCGGCCGGGTGGCTTGCGGCACGGGCGCGCGCCAGACGGAGCCACAGGCCGTCCGTACAACCACCGTCGACGGCGGCCTGCCAGGCGGCGCCGACCTCGTCCTCGGCCAGCAGGATCTCCACCAGCGTCGAACGGCCTCGCGACCACGGAGCTGCGGCGGGTGGTGCGTCGGCGAGGAAGGCGAGCGCGCGTTCCCGCCAGGCTGGGAAGTCCTCGGCGGTGACCTGGCGAAGCGCGCGGTAGGAGTCCAGGGTCGGGCGGGCGGTGAAGTTGGCCCACAGCATCTCCCCCGCCTGATTTCGCCGACCCGCACGGACGTGGATCTCGGCCGCCAGGTCGCGCAGGCGGGAGTCGGGGTCGAAGTCGGTGAGACCGCGGTCCAGCCAGGTGAGCGCTTCGTCGTCACGGCCGTCGGCGCACAGCCGCTCGGCGATGCGGAGCACGTCGTAGGCACTCGACACGTCCCGCGCCAGCACCTCCACCAGCCCGTTCGTGCCTCCCGCCGACTCCGCCAGCTGCTCCATGAGGTGGGTGATGACGAGGCGGCGGCCGCTGTAGTCGTTCGGTTTCTTCGACGGCAGCTTCTGCCACGCTTCCTCGACGAGTTCCCGCAAACGCGCCACGCCCGCCGGGCCGAGCACCTCCTCGTAGTCGGGCAGCACGTCGAAGAACACCTCGTACGCGCTGTCCAACGCACGCGTGAGCAGACGTTCGGCCAGCTCCACGGGGTCCGGTGACCCGGCTTCGCACGCCGCGAGGTGGATCTCCTCCGCGCGGGCGATCGCGTCGGACAGCCCGCCGTCGGAGTCGTCCACCAGCTCACCGGAGGATTCGAGCAGTTCCAGGGCGTGCTCGGCGAGGATGATCGCGGCATCGGCGAACCCGCCGTGCACCAGCTTCTCGACTTCGTCCAGGGCATCGCCGACGTGCGCGAAGTAGCCGTACGCACCCGCGTAGTCCACGAAGTCGTGGATGTGGATGGCGCGTTCCAGGCGTTCTCGGACGTCCCGATCGTCGAACGCGTCCCCGTGCCCGGCGGCTGCGGCGAGCCGGGCGCGGAGCAGGTGGTCCGATTTCGCGGCCGTCATCAGCTGCTCGATCAGCCACTCCTGGTCGCAGCCCCGCAGGAACAACCGCAAGCGCTTGTCCGACAACGGCTTCTGCCGTGACTCCGCCACCTCACCGCCTTGCTCCAGCCAGGCCAGCGAAGCGGCGACGCAGTGCTTGCAGAACGCTCCGTCCATTCCGTACGGGCAGGAGCAGCGCCCGCTCAGTCCCGTCGGCGTGACATCGAGCCGCACCCGGTAGGTGCGGGTGCCGTCGACCGTGGCGCTCACCGTCGACCCGTTCAGCGTGACCCGCTTGACCTGGCCGGCCGCGAAGTACCTCTCACCGCGCTCGAACGACTTCGCGTCAGCCAGCTTCCGCACCGCGCTCCTGGTCACGACCACGACCGGTCATCCTGCCAGGCCGCGCTCCGGTCGTGCGCCGAGCACGACCGGAGCGCGGAACAGGACTCAGATGCGGCCGAGGCGCAGGAACACCGACTCGCCCGGCGCGTCGTCCACGCCGTCGTTGTCCACCACGCCGACCAGCCGCTGCACCGGCCACGACCCGACCACGGCCAGGCCCTCCGGCTTGTCGTGCACCGCGGCGCCATCGGCCGCGAGTGCCGGCAGCAGGTCGCGAGCCAGCGTCTTCGACACGACCGGCTTCACCACGCCCGCCGGCACCGGCGTCAGGCGGCTGATGTCGACGCGGTAGACCTTCTTCACACGAGCCGCGTCGCCGCGCTGGTTGTCGCGTTCCAGCACGAGCAGGGTGCGGTCGTTCAGCGCGGTGATCTCCGACAGGCCGATCCAGGCGCCGGCCTGCGGAACGTCGAGCGGGTACGCGGCGAACGCCCACGAGTCGGTCGCCGGGGTGTACCGGGCGAGGGTGGCCTGGCCCGGCTGGTCGGCCTTCCACTCGCGTTGGACGGCGAGCCAGACCTGCTCGGAACGGCCGCGGCCGACGACCGTCACGCCTTCGAAGCCGTTGCTGGTCGCAGCGGAAGCCACAGCGGCAGGCAGCGGGATCTCGCGGACCACGGCACCCGAGGCGGCGACTTCCACCAGCAGGTTCGGCGACTTCTTGCCGTCGCCCTCCACGGCCAGCCAGTAGCCGCCGCCGGGACGGGCGGCGATGCCCTCGCCGTCGTAGCCGGCACCGGCGCCGTTCTTGGTCAGCGTCAACTCACGGCGAACGCGGGCCGGGGCGGCCTGGGTGTCGATGGTCAGGATGCGGGTCGGGGTGTAGGCGGCGTCGGTCACGGCGACGACGTCGCGGGCGTTGCCGGGGATGCCGGAGAGGCCCGACAGGGCGCCGAAGCCGATGCCGTCGGAGGTGATCGAGGGCGTGCCCTGGTTGCGCTGCAACGACAAGGCCAGCGGGGTGCGGGTGAGGCGGTAGCCGGTCAGGGACGAGCGGATGCCGTCGGAGTCTTCCTCCGCGCTGACCACGAGGGTGCCGGTGGCGGGGATCGGCAGCAGGCCTTCTGGGGCGACGCCGGTCGGGAGGGCCTGGAGGAAGCGGGGCTTGCGGGGGTTGTTGACGTCGTAGACGGCGACGAGGTTGGCGCGTTCCAGGCCCACGAAGGCGTAGCGGTCGCGGCCGAAGGTGGCCACGGCGAGGCCTTCCGGTTCGACGCCCTTGTTGTCCGAGCGGCCGTCGGGGTACTGGCCCTGCTTGACGGCGGCCTGTTCCAGGGAGTTGCCGGAGGAGAACACGACCTGGCCGGAGGTGGCGTCGAAGATCGTCCACGTGCGGGAGCCGCCGGCGTAGTCGCCCTCGTCGGCGGTGGCGAGGGTGTGGTCGTCGAGCCAGGCGATGGCGTCGGGTTCGCGGGCGGCGGTGATGGTCTCGGTCGGCGCGATCTTGCCGTCGTCCTCGGTGTCGACGCCCGCGACGGTGGCGGTGCCGGCGGAGAAGTGGCGCAGGACCTGGCCGGAGCGCAGGTCGACGACCGCGATGTGGTTGTTCTCCTGCAACGTCACGGCCACCTGGTTGCGGCCGTTGATGCTCACGTACTCGGGCTCGGGGTCGGACGGGGCGACCTCGGCGAGGCCGGTCAGCGAGACCTCGCGCAGCTGCCACGAGTCCGGCTTGCCGACGAGGTCGACGATCTGCAGGTAACCGGCGGGGAGCTGCGGGATCTCGCCCTCGTTCACGTCCTCGTCGCGCTCGTTCTCGATCGCGATGGCGGCGTACCGGCCGTCCTTAGAGATGTCGATCGAGTCCGGCTGGCCGCCGAGCTCGTGCGTGGCCACGATCGTGCGCCGCGCCAGGTCGACGACGACGAGCAGGCCGGACGGCTCGGTGAACGACTTCGAGGTGTTGACCGCGACCAGCGCGAGGCCGCCGAGGATGTCGACCGACGTGGGTTCGCCGGGCATCGCCAGCACGCCGTCGGGGGTGATCTTGCGGCCCGGCCTGGCGAAACCGATCCGGCGCGCGGGCGAGTCGGTGTAGACGACCAGTTTGCCGTCCGCGGTGGCGGCGGCGATCTCAGCGGCGGTGTGCTCGGCCGCGGAGCTGTTGCGGAACACCGGCATCGTGTCGAAGCGCTGGAACCTCGCCGGTGCCGTCGCCGCGGCGGGCGCGGCCGTCACCAGCAACACGAAGGCCACCAGGCCTGTGCACAACCGGACCACGTGGTCCTCCTCGGAGAGCTCGGAGGCGCGCATTCTGAACGGCCAACGCGTCGCCGAGGTGAACGCCGGCTGATCTTCCGGAATCGGGACTACAGCAGACCGAAGCTCCGGAAGACCAGCAAACCGATGAACGCCACGATCACGAACACCCACGCGCCGCCCAGCCAGAGCCAGTAGCCGTGATGTCCTTCCCGCTGCCGGAACCACACCGCGGCCAGCCCACCGGCCACGGCGACCAGCAGCGCGATGGCGACGTACAGCACCTTCGCCGTCATGGCCTGCTCTCCGCGATGTCCTGCACGGCCTGGCACGCGCTCGGCACCGGGTCGAGCTCGTTGACGTGCCCGGCCAACCGGCAGAGCAGCGCCTTGAACGTCTCCCGGTCGCCCTCCGGCAGGCCCGACAGCACGTGCGCCTCGGCGTGGGAGAGCCGCAGGTCGAGCTCGGCCAGCCGGGTGCGCCCCACCTCCGTCGCCACCACCAGCCGGGTGCGCCGGTCGGCCGGCGCGGGCCGCCGGGTCACCAGCGAGGCGCGTTCGAGGTCGTCGAGCAGGTAGGTCATGACCGTGCGGTCGATTCCGAGCTGCTGGCACAGCGCGGACTGGCTCTCCGGCTGGTCACGGGTCGCGGCGGTGAGGATCTGGTAGCCGCGGTGGCCGCCGGGCAGGTCGCCGACCGCGGCGTTCGTGGCCTTGACGTACGCGCGGAAGACCACGCCGAGCGTCCAGCCGAAGTCTTCATCGAGTGCGGTCACCCGACCAATAGTAGCCCGAACAGAACGTCTTTACACAGAACATCTGCATGGCATACTTTCGGCATGACAGATTACGGCCACCCGCTCGAGTTCGGCGTGTTCCTGCCGCCCGCCGCGGAGCGGTTCAGCGACACGTTGCGGCTCGCGCAGGCCGCTGACGTGCTCGGACTCGACCTGGTCAGCCTCCAGGACCACCCGTACAACGCGACGCACCTCGACACGTGGACGTCCTTGTCGGTGCTCGCGGCGGCAACGAGCAACGTGCGCGTGTTCCCCAACGTCGCGAATCTCCCCCTCAGGCCACCGGCGGTCCTTGCGCGCGCTGCGGCGAGTCTGGACCTCATCACCGGCGGGCGCGTGGAGCTGGGACTCGGCGCCGGGGCGTTCTGGGACGCCATCGCGGCCATGGACGGCCCGCACCGCACACCACCGGAGTCCGTCGAGGCGCTCGACGAGGCCATCGACGTGATCAGGGCACTGTGGACACCTGGGCGCGGCCTTCGCCTGCACGGCAAGCACTACTCGCTCAACGGCGCGCGCCCCGGCCCGTTCCCCGCGCACGACATCGGCATCTGGCTCGGCGCCTACAAGAAGCGGATGCTGCAGCTGACCGGCCGGAAAGCCGACGGGTGGCTGCCGTCGAGCCCGTACGCGCCGCCGGAGCAGCTCGGCGCCATGAACCGGATCATCGACGACGCCGCGCACGAGGCGGGCCGCTCCCCCAGCGCCATCCGGCGGCTCTACAACATCACCGCCGACCTCACCGCCGAGCAGCTCGCCGACCTGGCGCTCACGCACGGCATCAGCGGCTTCATCCTCATGGTCGACAACGACGACGAGCTCAAGCGGTTCGCCGAGGAGGTCGTTCCGGCCGTGCGCGAGCTCGTGACCGCCGAACACCAGCCACGCCACCAGGTTCCGAGCAGCCTGGGCGTGACCCCGACGCCGGACGACGGCACGCAGCTGTCCGCGGAACGACTGTGGGACGAGTCCGCGCGCCCGACCGGTCCCGCGCCGGCCGCCGACGCCGTCTACTCGCGGTCCGGCACGGCGCTGAGCCGGCAGCTGATCGACGTGCACGACCACCTGCGGCAGGAGCTGACCAAGATCCGCTCACTGGTGCAGCAGGTCGCGAACGGCACGCTCGGCGTCGGCGCCGCCCGCAGCGAGATCAACACGATGACCATGCGCCAGAACAACTGGGCGATGGGCGCGTACTGCGAGAGCTACTGCCGTCTGGTCACCATCCACCACACGCACGAAGACCGTTCGTTGTACCCGCAGCTGCGCAAGGGCGATGAACGCCTTGGGCCCGTGCTCGACCGTCTCAGCGAAGAACACCGTGTTATCCACGACGTGCTTGAACGCGTGGACGCCGCATTGGTGGCCACGGTCGCCGACCCGCTCAAGATCGTCGACCTCCAAGCCGCGGTCGACGTGCTCACGGACACCCTGCTGTCACACCTTTCCTACGAGGAACGCGAACTCGTCGAACCCCTGGCACGCATCCCGTACCGCTACTGACGCACGAGCTTGTGATACCTTCAGGTCTCACGAGACCTTGAGGTCTCATAAGCCTGCCTCATGAAGGGTACGACCATGCAGATCGAGGGATCCGTCGCGTTGGTGACCGGGGCGAACCGCGGCATCGGCCACGCGATCGCGTTGGCACTGCTGGAGAACGGCGCCACCAAGGTGTACGCGGCCGTCCGCAGGCCCGAGACGGTCACCGACCCGCGGCTCACCCCGGTCAAGCTCGACGTCACCAACCCCGACGACATCGCCAAGGCCGCCGAGCTCGCACAGGACGTGACGATCGTGGTCAACAACGCCGGCATGAGCGGCGTTGAGGCACAGCTGCTCAACGGGCCGCTGAGCGTCGCGCGGGAAGTCATGGAAACCAACGTGTTCGGGCCGTGGGAGGTAGCGCGCGCGTTCGCTCCGACGCTCTCCCGCAACGGCGGCGGCGCGCTCGTCAACGTGCTGTCAGTGGCCTCGTGGTGGACGTCGGGGACCATGCCCGGTTACGCCGCGTCGAAGGCGGCGGCGTGGTCGTTGACGAACGCGCTCCGCGTCGGCCTGCCGCAGACCCTGGTCGTCGGCGTGCACTCCGGCTTCGTGGACACGGAGTTCAGCGCGGCGGTCACCGCACCGAAGATCACCGCGGAGGACCTCGCCGCGCAGACGGTCAAGGCGTTGCTGGAGGACCGCACCGAGGTGCTCGCCGACCGGTTCACCACGGACACGCGGGCGGCGTTGTCCGGCGCCATCGAGGACGTGCTGGCGGTCAGGCCGTATTGAGCAGCATCTCCACGATGCGGCGTGCATCGTGCACGGGCCGTGCGTTGCCGTAGACGATCGCGTGCACGACAGCCGCGTCGACCTGCATGGCGATCATGCGTCCAGTCGTCTCAGGATCGGCATGACCCATCTCGGCCAACGCGTCCGTGAAGGCCTTCACGACGTTGTTCTTGTACGTAACGGCCAACGGCGCCGCCGGATGCGATGCGTCCGCGGCCTCCAGGCGTGTGGTGACGTACACACACGCTTTGATGGTGCCGTTGTCGGCAACGCGCGCAAGGCGGTCGAACACGTCGAGGATGCGCTGCCTGGGGTCGGGGGCGTCCCACGGGCCCAGCAGCAACGCGAGCTGCTGGGGCAGGTAGTCCTTCAACGCCTCGGCCACCAGGTCGTCCTTGCCGTCGAAGTGCCGGTAGAGCGACATCTTGCCCGCGCCGGCCCGTTCGGCGATCGCGGCGGGAGCGGCGGCCCGCAGACCGCCCTCGCGGATCAGCTCGACCGTCGCGTCCATGACGCGCTGCTTCGCGTCCCGTGTCCCAGCCACGGCCCTACGATACCCGCAGGTCTCACGCACCACCGGGGCACCGCGGCGGCAGCTCGACGCGCACCGAGGCGCCACGTCCGCCGGGCACGAACCGGACCGATCCGCCGTGCCCGGCGACGATGTCCGCCACGATCGCCAGCCCCAGGCCGGAACCGGGCAGGCCCCGCGCGCCAGGAGCGCGCCAGAACCGTTCGAAGGCCGCTTTCCGGTGCTCCACGGGCAGTCCGGGCCCCTCGTCGGTGACGGTGAGCCAGCCCGGCCGCGACCGCACGGTGATGATCGACCCGGCCGGTCCGAACTTCACCGCGTTGTCCAGCAGGTTCAGCACGCTGCGTTCCAACGCGCCGGCGTCGCCGAGCACCGACCACTCGGCGCGTTCGACGTCGAAGACGTGGTCGTGGGCCCGGCTGCGGGCGCGCCGCACCGCTCGGTCGACGACCGCGGCCACCTCGACGGGCTCGCGGGCCAGCTCGCGGTCGTCGCGCGCGAGCACGACGAGCTCGTTGACCAGGTCGCCGAACTCCCGGCTCTGGGCCTGCACCCGGTCCAGGACCTCACCGCGGTCCGGCAGCTCGCGACCGGTGTGCTCGGCGCGCACCAGCAGGTCGATGTTGGTGCGCAGGCTGGTCAACGGCGTGCGCAGCTCGTGCGCGGCGTCGTTGACCAGGTCGCGCTGGCGGCGGCGGGACTCGGCCAGCGCGGCGGTCATCGCGGTGAACGCCCGGCCGAGCCGCCCCACGTCGTCCTGACCCGACACGGTGACCGGCGTCGTCAGGTCCTCGGTGCGGGCTATGTGCTCGGCCGTTTCCGTAAGGCGTTCCATCGGTGCGAGCGCGCGCCTCGTGAGCCACAGGCCACCTGCGGCGACCAGCAACGCCCCCAGCAGGGAGACGCTCACGAGCACACCGGCGAGCGTGGCGAGGGTGCCGTCGACCTCGGCGAGGCTGCGGCTGAGCACCAGCACGTTGCCGTTGTCCAGCGGCTGCAGCAGCACCCGTGCCGAGGCTCCTGAGCTGGTCACGCCGTCGCGGAACGTCGTGGTCGGCGTCTGCAGGTCGGCGGTGGTGGTGACGACCGGGTCGACGCCGGGTGGCGCGCAGCTGGTGCCGTCCGGCCGGAGCTCCTGGATGCCCTGGAGCACCTGCTGCAGCCCCTGACCAGGCACGCCTTCGTCGCAGCGCAGCTTGAACACACGGATCTCGCCGGGATGCGGCGGCAGGCGCACCGGCGGCGGCAGGCTCGCCATCAGCGACTTGTCGAGCTGCGAACGGAGGTTGTGCTCGGTGACCAGCCACGTGACGACGCTGATGCCCGCGATCGCGACAGCGACCACGCACGCGGTGATGACCGCGAGCTTGCTGCGCAGCAGCACGGGCCCCTTCACGACGTCTCGCGGAGGATGAAACCCATGCCGCGCACGGTGTGCAGCAGCCGGGGGCGACCACCGGCCTCGGTCTTGCGGCGCAGGTAGCCGATGTACACGTCGAGGTTGTTGGTGCCGTGGTCGTGGCCCCACACGGCGTGCTTGAGGTGCTGCTTGGTGAGCAACCGGCCGGGATGGGCGAGGAACACCTCGAGCAGGTCGAACTCGGTCGGCGTCAGGTCGAGCCTGCCGCCGCCGCGGCAGACCGCGCGTTCGACGGGGTCCATCCGCAGATCGGCGAACTGCAGCGGCGACGGCGCGGCTCGGCGGCGGTTCTGCTTGAGCAACGCGCGCACGCGGGCCAGCAGCTCCTCCAGCGCGAACGGCTTGACGAGGTAGTCGTCGGCACCGGCGTCCAGGCCGGTCACCCTGTCCCCCAACGCATCGCGCGCCGTGAGCATCAGCACCGGCAACCGCTCGCCGGCCGCGCGCAACCGGCGGCAGGCCTCCGACCCGTCCAGCACCGGCATCATCAGGTCGAGGATCGCGAGGTCCACACCGGTGAGCCGGCGCAACGCCTCCGCGCCGTCCGCGGCGGTGGTGACCTCGTAGCCCTCGAACTCCAGGCTGCGCCGCAGGCTGTCCCGCACGTCCGGGTCGTCGTCCACCACCAGCAGTCGCATGACAGCGACGGTAGGGCCGGAGTCTGTGAGCCCGCTGTGTGAGCACGCGGGCTCTCACGAATCTCTCAGCAGAAGCCAAGGACGTTCTCACGACCGCACCGGAAACCTGGACCGCGGAACGACGCAAAGTGTCCACTGTGGAACGGAGAGCAGATGGCGGTCAGCCCAGCGCCAGCCCCGGTGCGGCGCCGTGACGGGAGAACCACGACGGCCGTGGACGTCATGATCCCCGTCCACAACGAGGAACGCGCGCTGCCGGGGTGCGTCGAGGTGCTGCACGCGTTCCTGCGCGAGCAGTTCCCGTTCGACTGGTCGATCGTGGTCGTCGACAACGCGAGCACCGACGCGACCCTGGCCACCGCGCACGACCTGGCCCAGCGGTACGACCGGGTGCGCGTGCACCACCTCGACCGCAAGGGCCGCGGGCTCGCGCTGAAGGAGTCGTGGGGCGCCAGCGAGGCGGACGTGGTCGTGTACATGGACGTCGACCTCTCCACCGGGCTGGACGGCCTGCTGCCGCTGGTCGCGCCGCTGGTCAACGGTCACTCCGACCTCGCGATCGGCTCCCGGCTGGCGCCAGGTTCGCGGACCGTGCGCGGACCACGCCGCGAGCTCGTGTCGCGCGCCTACAACGCGTTGATCCGGCTCACGCACGGCGCTCGGTTCAGCGATGCCCAGTGCGGTTTCAAGGCAGCCCGGCTGGAGGTGGTCCGGCCGTTGCTCGAACGGGCGGGCGACGACGCGTGGTTCTTCAACACCGAACTGCTGCTCCTGGCCGAGCACAACGGCTTGCGGGTGCACGAGGTGCCGGTCGACTGGGTCGAGGACGTGGACAGCCGGGTCGACGTCCTCGGCACCGCGCTCGACGACGTGTTGGGGCTGGTCCGGGTGGCGAAGGCCAAGGCGAACGGCACCGCGCGCGTGCCGGACCTGCCGCGGCGCCCGGAGCCGCGGGCGATCCACCCCGACGCGGTGCTGAGCCGCAGCGAGGGCGGGCTGTCCTGGCAGGTGCTGTCGTTCGCGGTGATCGGTGTCGTGTCGACGCTCGCGAACTTGGCGCTGTACGGCGTCTTCCGCACGTGGTGGCCGGTGCTGACGGCGAACCTGCTGGCGCTCGTGATCACCACCCTGTTCAACACGGAGGCCAACCGGCGCTTCACCTTCACGGCCCGCAACACCGCCCGCGGCAAGACCCATCTGCAGGGGTTCGTGGTGTTCGGCCTCTACTACGCGTTCACCTCGGCCGCTTTGCTCGTGTTGCACGCGGCCGAACCAGACCCGTCCCGCCTGCTGGAGCTGGCGGTGCTGCTCGGCTCGTCGGCGTTCGGCACGGCGGGACGTTTCTTCCTGTTGCGGAGCTGGGTGTTCCGCCGGGACGACCGAAAGGAACCAGCATGACCGCCGCTGTCGAGGTGGCCGCACCCGTTGCCACGCCTGCCGAAACCCGACCGGCGCGGTGGCCGGCCTGGGCGCTCGCGGCGATCTGCGTGGCCGCCGGTGCGCTGTACGTGTGGCAGATCGGCGCGGGCCAGGTGGGCAACTCCTACTACGCGGCCGCCGCGAAGTCGATGTCGACGTCGTTCACGAACTTCCTGTTCGGGTCGTTCGACCCGGCCGGGGTGGTGACGGTCGACAAGCCGCCGATGGCGTTGTGGCCGCAGGCGGTCTCCGTGTGGCTCTTCGGGTTCCACGGCTGGGCGGTGCTGCTGCCGCAGGTCGTCGAGGGCGTCGCGGCGGTGTTCCTGCTGCACCGCACGGTCCGGCGGTGGGCGGACGAGAAGGTGGCGCTGCTCGCGGCGTTGATCTTCACGCTGACCCCGATCACGGTGGCGATCAACCGGGACAACAACCCGGACACGTTGCTGGTGCTGATGCTGGTCGCGGCGGCTTACGCGTTCACGCGGTCGGTGCAGGCCGCCGAGAGCCGGGTGCGGACGAAGTGGTTGCTGTGGTGCGCCTTCTTCATCGGCTGCGGGTTCCTGACGAAGATGCTGCAGGCGTGGATCGTGGTGCCGGGCTTCGCGCTGGCTTACCTTGTGGCGTCGAACTCGCCGTTGAAGCGGCGGATCGCTGACCTGGCCGCGGCTGCTGGGGTGCTGGTCGTGTCGTCGTTCTGGTGGGTGGCGCTGCACGCGTTCTGGCCCGGCTCGAAGCCGTACATCGGCGGGTCGGCCGACGGTGGCGCGTGGGATCTGATCATCGGCTACAACGGCCTGGGCCGGGTGTTCGGCGGCAGCGGCAACCGGGGCGGTGGCGGTGAGCGGATGATCGGTCAGCCGCCGGCGGGCATGGAGGTCTCCGGGCCCGGTGGCGGGGCGATGTTCGGTGGTCAGGCCGGTGCGACGCGGATGTTCGACAGCGCGGTCGGCGGGCAGATCTCGTGGTTGCTGCCGTTGTCGCTGCTGGTGCTCGTCGTGATGACCGCGGGTGGCGTGTTGCGCCGGCGGGCGAAGGTCCCCGGTGACGCGGCCGAGCGCGCGGGCTGGTTCATGTGGGGCAGCTGGCTGTTGGTGACGATGGTGGTGTTCAGCTTCGCGCAGGGCATCTTCCACCCGTACTACACGACGATGCTCGCGCCGGCCGTGGCCGCGATCAGCGCCGCCGGCCTGGTGATGTTCTGGCGGGCCAGGAGCTTCGTGCGGTTCCTGCTGCCGGTGTCGGTCGCTGTGACGGCGGCGTGGGCGTTCCTGGTGGTCTCGCGGGACACGTCGTGGCACGGGTGGGCGCGCTGGGCGGTTGTCGTGGTGGCCGCGGTGGCGGTCGTCGTGCTGCTGCTGGGGCTGCGCCGGGCCGGACTGGTCGCCGCGGTGGTGGCGGTGCTGCTGGTGCCCGCCGTGTGGTCGACCGCGACGGCGGCGACGGCGAGCGGCAACGGGGTGATGCCGGCGGCCGGTCCGGCTGATGGTGGTGGCGGGATGTTCTTCCGCGACGGGCAGGCGCCGGGCCGGACACCGGGCCAGACGCCTCCGAACGGCCGGCAGGCACCGGACGGGCAGCAAGCACCTGATGGGACCCAGCAGGCGCCGAACGGCCGGGCGAACCGCGGCCAGCAGATGGGCGGTCCCGGGTTCGGCGGCCGTGAGCTCACCGACGAACAGCGCAAGATCCTCGACTACGCCAAGAAGAACAGCGGCGGCGCCGGGATCACCCTCGCCGTCGCGGGCTCCGCGCAGATGGCGTCGCCGTTCATCATGGGCTCCGACGAGGTCGTCATCGGCATGGGCGGGTTCTCCGGTTCGGACAACGCCCCGTCAGTCGGTCAGCTGCAGGCGTGGGTGAGCGAGGGCGAGCTGAAGTTCGTGCTCGGCAACGCCGGCGGCACGGGCATGCGCGGTCCCGGCGGCACGGACAACGGCCGCCAGGAGTGGATCACGCAACACTGCACCGCCGTCGACCCGGCGCTCTACGACGGCAGCTCCACGCAGACGTTGCTGGAGTGCAAGGCGTAACCCGGCTCCTCGTCCCGCTCGGCCTCGTCCCAGCCGTTCCCGGCGACGAGGCCGAGCGCGTGCCGGACCTGTTCCTCGCTGGCGCCGAACATGAAGCACATGCCCGCGACGCTAGGCACGCGCCGGCCGGGTTGCTTCTCGATTCCTGCCCGGTTCGTCCGGAACCAGGTCAACGCGGGTCGAACCGGCGGCGAAATTTGCACGCGCACCGTGCGCTCGCGGCACCGGCGTGGTGGGCTTTGCGTCCTGTCGTCAGGAGAGAGGGGTGCCGCCGTGACCGATCGTGGCGACCGCATTGTGAGCGTGCTCGAAGAGGCGTTCACCGACCTGATGACCGCCGACCCGGCCGCGTTCCGGCACAAGTTCCGCAAGATGGCCGCGGAGCCGTTCGCGTTCTACCGCGGCAGCGCCTGCCTGTTCTACAGCGACATGGCGGAGCTCCCGGACGAGTGGGCCGACGACCGCACCGGCCGCATCTGGATCCAGGGCGACCTGCACGCGCAGAACTTCGGCACCTACATGGACTCCGAGGGCACGCTGGTCTTCGACGTCAACGACTTCGACGAGGCCTACCTGGGCTCGTTCACCTGGGACCTGCGCCGCTTCGCCGCGTCGATGGCCCTGCTCGGCTGGCGCAAGGCACTGCCCGACAGCGTGATCACCGACCTCATCCGCACCTACGTCACCTCCTACGTCGCCCAGGTCCACCACTTCGTCGAGAAACCCGACGACGAGCTCTTCAGCCTCCGCCTCGACAACACCAAGGGCGCCCTGCACCGCGTCCTGCAGCACGCCCGCCTCGCCACCCGCATCGACCTGCTGCGCGAGAAGACCACGATCCGCGACTACGAACGGGTGTTCCGCCGCGACCGCGAAGGCACCCACGAGCTCTCCGACGAGGTCCGCGCCGCCGTCGAGGAGGCCTACGCGTCCTATCTGGACACCATCCCGCACGGCAAACGCGCCAGCAGCCGCACCTACACCGTCAAGGACGTGGTCGGCCGCAGCGGCTTCGGCATCGGCTCGGCCGGCCTGCACGCCTACAACATCCTCGTCGAGGGCCGCACCCAAGCCCTGGAGAACGACGTCGTCCTCTCCATGAAGCAGGCCAACGTCGCCGCCCCGAGCCGCATCGTCCCCGACGAACGCATCCGCGAGTACTTCACCGACCACGGCCACCGCACCGCCGTCTCCCAGCGCGCCCTCCAGGCCCACGCCGACCCGTGGCTCGGCCACACCGAGATCAACGGCGTCGGCTACGTCGTCTCCGAGCTCTCCCCCTACGAGGCCGACCTCGACTGGTCCGACCTCACCGAACCGGCCGACATGCTCCCCGTCCTCGACTACCTGGGCCGCGCCACCGCCAAGATGCACTGCGTGGCCGACGAGGACTCCGCGCAGACCCTCGTGGACTTCCAGTGCGAGGAGGCCATCGCGGCGGCGATCGGGTCGCGCGAGGAGGAGTTCGCGGAGTCGATCGTGACGTTCGCGCTGGACTACGCGGGGCAGACGCGGGAGGACCACCGGTTGTTCGTGGACGCGTTCCGGGAGGGCAGGATCAAGGGAGTGGGCTCGACGGCCTGACCCGTCCGGCGGTACGTTTGCGGCCATTCGACCGACAGGATCTGCCGATGATCTGAAGGCAGCCGGCCAGGCCGCGTTCACGCAGCCAAAGCGGTCCAAGATCAAGAACGGCCTGTTGTCACCCGGCGCGGACGACGTGCGGCGGCTGGCCCCCGGTACGAGATGGATTTAACGTCGACCGGGCACGTGCCGGAGGCGCCGCCACCGGACTCAGGCGCTGAGCGAGTACAGGCCGAGGGCGTTCCGCGACTCAGGTGAGCGAGCTCTGCTACGTGCTGTCCTGCATCGATCGACTCAGGTCTGCTGGTCAGGCGGACGCGGCGACGCCCGCCTGACCAACACCTAAATCCGAATCATCTTCAACAAGTCGAGGAATTTCGACTCGACTCAGTTCAGCAGTCCGTTCTTCGGAGACTTGCCATCCACCCAATGCCGAGACTGCGTCTCGATCGGCGTGGCGGACCACTTCGAGCAGTGCAGTTCGACCGGCGCGGCAGAGACTTCCGAAGCAGCGGCCATCGCGGAAACACCGGTGAGTGCAGCTGCACCGAACACGGACATCGCGAGCACCTTCATGAAGGCGTTGATCTTGCTCTCCCTCAATCACAGGCGGGGACGTGCCGGGGAGAATTCCACTCGGCGGGTAAAGACTACGCAGAGGCTTGGATCTTCTGCAAACCCGCCCAGAAATCAGGGGAACGAGTGACACTCGATCGGACCTGGAGTAGCGAGAAGATACTCGCGGCGGAGGCGGTTCGCCTACTGGCGAACCGCCGAGCCGTGCTCTCGATGCGCTGCCGACTGGTCAGTGCGGGCCTCCGGCAGGCCGCGCTCAGCCTGGAGGTCCGCCAACTCAACGGCGATTTGCTCGCAGCGCATCGGATCGACGCAGAGGGCTATTGCGCGCTCGAACGCCTCGACAGCCCCCTCACGCTGATCGGCCCCACTCAAAATGCGACCGAGCACCCGAAGCGCTGTCACCTCACTGAGGGGTGATGCCCCGGCCTGCCCACAAAGGCGAATAGCCTGACGGGCGTACCGTTTAGCTTTCAACAAATTACCGTCGACGAGCTCGATCTCACTGAGCAAAGCGCACACCTCGCCCGCCTTGCCAACGGCGTGCATGCGTGCGTGCTTCCACAGGGAAGCTTCAGCGTATGAGCGCGCTTCCACAATTCGTTCACCAGCGAAACTCAGTGCGCCGAGCAGCTGTAGAATCGTGGCTTCCGCCGATTCGCTGTGCCGCGATTCCGCCAGCGCCAACGCCTGGTTGTAGTACAGCGCGGCCCGCTGGTAGTCAAAGGCTTCTTTGTACGCCTCCCCGGCCCGGTACAGGAAGACCTGCTCCATGCCGCGACCCGCTTCTCCCAGCCGCCGGACGAGGGCGAGAGCTCTCTCATGGGAGTCGATTCCAAGCGCTGTGTTGCCCGTGGCCACCAGGATGCGCGCGCCGGTGTGCAGACAGGTCGCGATCCCCGAGGTCTGATCGCCGTCCGCGCGCACGTAGCCCAGGTGCGCGAGGTGGACGAAGTGCTCGGCAAGGCCGTATTCCTGGCGGTGCAGGTAAGTGTGTCCGATCTGCTGCATCAGGTCGGCCGCGGCCACCTCGGCCTGCTCCCCGAGCGACTGAGCCGCCGACAACCCGGCGTGCAGAACGGTGAGGACCTCGGCCGTGCGACCGCGCTGCAACCAGATCTGCCCGACCAGTTGGGGAATCTGCACGGCGTACTCGAAATGACCGGCACTGACGGCGAACCGCACCAACGAGACGAGGTTGGACATCTCGGCCGTGCACCAACGCTGCGCCGCGGCCGCATTCTCGAACTCCAGCGCCCCAACGTCTTCACTTGCGTCGACGGTCGACACCCTGACCATTGTGGACATCACGCGGACGTCTGCGTTCTCCGCCGTCCTCAGGTAGAAGTCGAGCATGCGGCGCTCGAACAGCCGGCGCTCCTCGGCCTCTTCCAACAGGCTCGCCGAGAACTGCCGCAAGATGTCGTGCAACCGGAACCGGTCGAGCTCCCCCGCCTGCTCCAGCAGATGAGCTTCGGCCAATGCATCCAGTGCGGCATGGACTTTCCATGCCGGCATCGCCGTCATCGCCGCCGCCACACCCACCGTGACGTTCGGCCCCGGATGCGCGCCGATCGCGCGGAACAGCAGGCGGGCATCCGGGTCCAAGGCACGCAAGGACTGCTTGAACACCGCACGGGGACCGTGCGAGGCTCCGATGTCGAGCACGCCTCGCTCGCGGAAGTGCTCCACGAACGCGCTGAGCCGCACCGCCGGCCGGGTGGCGATGTGGTTCGCCAGCACCTTCAGCGCGAGCGGAAGGCCGTGGCAGACCTGAACCAGCTCGACCAACTCCGGCTGCCCGCGACCACGCTCGCCGATGCGGTCCACGAGCAGGGCCGCGGCCTCGTCGGTGTCGAGCGGATCGATCACGATCCGCTGCGGCGCGAGCCGAGCCGCGACACCGGACAAGCGCCTGCGGCTCGTCACGATGATCACACAGGTCGGGAAGAGCGGCAGAAGAGACTTCACGTGGTCGGAGTCAGCCGCGTTGTCCAACACCACCAGCAGTCTGCGGCCAGCTACCACGGACTGGAGCTTGGCGAGCCGGTGGTCGGGGTTCGCGATCCGGTCGGGCGGCACGCCGAGGCCTTGCAAGAAGCGGTCGACTGCCGAGGACATCTCCACGTTCGCGCTGTCGGAGAACCCCTGGAGGTCGAGGAACAGCACGCCGTCGGGGAACATCGCGCGACGGGTGTGCGCCCAGTGGACGACCAGTGCGGTCTTGCCCGCACCTCCCGCACCGCTCACGAGGATGATGCCGGGCTGCGCGGTCATCGTGTCCAAGGCTGCAAGGGTGTGCGCATGTCCGACGAACGTCGGAACGTCCAGGGGGAGCTGTTGAGGGACCAGCACTCCCGCAGTGCCGGTCAGCGGTTCGGTGCGTGCGACGCCGTGGGCTTTGAGGCCTTCGTGGAACTCGCGCAGGTCGCGGGCCGCATCGTCGTTGAACGCCGCCTTGAACGACTGGTAGGTGCTCAGGTAGAGCTGGGTCGCCTCGTCCGTGCGGGACAGCGAGTACAGCGCTTCTAGGCGCCGCTTCAGCAGTGTCGGGTGGGCGAGGTAGTCGGGTGCGAGCTCGTCGAGCTCCTCGAGAACGCGCGGGTACTCGCCGAGCACGAGGTACTCGGTGCACAGCAGTTCGTATGCGGGCACCTGCACGTTCTGCTCGGCCTGGGCGCGCCAGGCGTCGGCGCGTTCGGATTTGAGGTCCTCGAGTGGACGTTGGTTGCGCCAGATGGCGAATGCGCCGCGAATCGCGTCCAAAGCCTGTTGATGATCGCCGCGCCGGGCGAGATCACGCGCGCGATCGACGTGATCACGGTACTGGAAGTAGTCGACCGCACTGCGGTCCACCTCGATGCGAAAGGCTCCACTGGCGACCGTCAATTCCACCCGGTTCTGCATCGATTCGAGGGCGCGGCGAATTCTGGACGAATACGAGTACAGCGTCTGAACCGGGTTGTTCGGCAAGTCGTCGTCGTCACCCCACACCCAGTCGACGAGCTCCGCCGCAGGTACCGGCTGTCCCGGACGGGTCAGGAGCACAGCCAGCATGGCGCGCGGCTTCAGCGGTCCCCATTGCCTCTCGACCGCGTCCCCGACCCGTATCCCCGTTTGTCCCAGAATCGTGAATCGCGCATCCACCAGCGCCACCCCTCGCGTCCCCGCACAAAGTGTCCTCCGCATCCACCGGCAATGCAACGCACACGTGCGGCCTAACGTGACAGTTACGTGACAGTCCATTGACATGAGCGTGTGAATAGCACTGCGAAAACCTCGGACCACCTTGATCAGCTCGCGCTTGAACTGCACGAACGGTTTCTGACAGCTCGATGAAGACATGGGCCGGGACGGTCGGTTCACCACTTCGACCGATGGAGGCCGAGATGAACTGGTTCACGACCCCGCTCGGTGCGGGCGGCGCGCACCGGGTCACGATTCCCGGATGCCGCAAGGTGCTGGTGATCGTCCCCAGCGTGGTGGCCGGCACGCGGTTGCTCGACCTGCTGCCGTTGCTGGACGCCGACTTCCGCCTGCAGGTCTACTTCACGCTGCCGGAACCGTGTGGTGCCACCGCCGCGTTCGTCACCGCGGCCGGCGGACTGGTGATCCCGTGGGAACTGGCTCTGCAGCACGAGTTCGACCTCGTCCTCGCGGCGAGCTACCGGTTCGTCGACCGCGCGCCGGGTCCCGTTCTCGTGCTCCCGCACGGCGCGAGCGCGATGAAGTCACGGCGCACCGTCCGCCACACCGCGGAGCCGGTGCACGGGCTCGATCGACAGCTGCTCATGCGCGACGGCAAGGTGCACGCGGCGGCGATCGTGCTGTCGCACGACCGGGAGCTCGACGTGCTCGCCGAGTCCTGCCCGGAAGCGGTGGACAGGGCCGTGGTGGCGGGCGATCTCTGTCTCGACCGGATGCGCGCGAGCCTGCCGTTCCGCGAGCACTACCGCCGTGCGCTGGGCGTCGAGCCGGACGAGATGCTGGTGACGATCAGCTCGACCTGGACGCCGGAGTCGACGTTCGCCCGCCGTCCCGAGCTGTACCGGGAACTGCCGCGCCAGGCTCGGGTCGCGGCGGTGTTGCACCCCAACATCGCCGCGGCGCACGGCACCCGGCAGGTGCACGCCTGGCTGGCCGGCTGCGACGTGATCGTCATCCCGCCCGAGGAAGGCTGGCGGGCAACGATCATCGCGAGCGACGTCGTCATCGGCGACCACGGCTCGACGACGCAGTACGCGGCCGCGATCGGCCGGCGGGTGCTGCTCGCGACCTGTCCCGAGGTCCGCGAGGGCAGCCTCGCGGACGTGCTGAGAGACCGAGTCCCGAGGTACGACGACGATCTCGGCCAGGCCGTGCGAGTGCCCGGTTTCGCGGAGCTCGTCAGCTCGCGTCTCGACCGCGCGAAGGAGATCCTGCGCGCGAAGATGTACGAGCTGATCGGCGTCGGCGAACCCGCCCACGCCGCCCCGGTCGCACCGGTGCCGGTGAGCCGTGTTCGTTGACGAGGGCGTGCACAGGGAAAGCGGTGTGCTGCTGGTCCGCACCGACCGAGCGGCACGGAGGTGGTGGGCGATCGCGGACGTGCTGCTGACTGCTGCCGCGCCGTCAGCGGAGGTCGCCCTCGCGGTCGCCGGGCTCCTGCTGGGCAGGTACGTCGGCTGCTCGCTCGTCCTCGTCCCGATCGAGAGCGGTGAGCCGGTCCCTGACCCGGTCGGCGCTCGGGTCGAACGATTCGCCGTAGCAAGCCAGCGCGGCACGGAAGTGGTCGCGGGCGCCGCCCAGGTCGCCCTGCCGTTCGGCGATCTCGCCCAGCAGCTCGAACGCATCGGCCACGTGCAGCGGTGAGCCGGCGTCCCGGACGTCCGCGAGCACGCCGTCCGCCAGCGCGAGCGACTCGTCGCACCGGCCGGCGCGCAGCAGCGCGCGGGAGAGGAACATCCGCGCCCGCGCCTTGTCCACCACGTTGTCCAGCAACGCTTCGGACTCCCGCAGCTCGGTGACGGCCTCGTCCAGGCGGCCCAGCTCGATCAGCACCTCGCCCACGCGCCGCCGGGCGAGCCCGATGCCGCGGACACGTCCGTGCCTGGTCTCCACGTCGACGCCCTCGCGGAAGTACCGCAGCGCGACCTCGAACCGGCCCTGGAGCCGGTGGACGTGTCCGAGCTGCACCAGCGCGGTCGCCCGGCTGCCGAGGTCGTGGTCACCCGCGAGCTCCAGCACGACCCGCACCTGTTCCTCGACCTCGTCGAGCCTGCCGAGGTTCCGCAGCGCGACGGCGAGCTGGACGCGCAACCTGGCCTCGGCGGTCTGTTCGCCGCACGCCTGCGCCGCGGCGACCGCGAGCTGGTGGGTGAACAGCCAGTCCGAGTAGTGGTGCCGGCGTTGGAACAGGGCGAACATCGCCTCGGCCAGCTGCCAGACCAGCTCCGGCCAGCCGTGGCTCTCGGCCGCGCGCAACGACTGCACGAGGTTGTCGCGCTCGTGGTCGAGCCAGTCGAGCGCCTCGGCACGTGATCCGAACGCGTCCGGGTCTGCGGACTTGAACCGCAGCCCCACCCGCGGGCGGCCCGGGATCGCGGCGGAGTCGGCGACGACCGCCCGGTCCAGGTAGAACTCCACGGCCCGCCGCACCGCCTCCTCGACGTCGGCGTCGTCCTGCTCCCGCGCGTGCAGGCGCAGGAGGTCGTGGAACCGGAAGCGGTCGTCACCGACCTCGCTGAGGAGGTTCTTCTCGACGAGGTCGTCCAGGTCGTCCTCGACCTCTCCGACGTCCTCGGCGAGCATCGCCGCGGCGACCTCGACGCCGAAGCTCGGCCCGGGATGCCACGAGGTCAGGCGGTAGAGCCTGGCCTGTCGCGGCGGCAGGTCCACGTAGGAGAGGTCGAGCACCGCGCTCACGGAGGCGGAGCCGCCGAGGTCCAGGTTGGCCAGCCGGCGGTTCTCGGTTCTCAGCTCGTCGACCTCCCTGGCGAGGGTGCGGCGCGGCCGGCGGGACAGCCGGGCACCGATGACCCCGAGCGCGATCGGCATCCCGCCGCACAGCCGCGCCAGCTCCCTCGCGGCGGAGGCCTCGACCGCGAGCCGGTGCTCGCCCAGCACCCGCTCCAGCAGCTCGACCGACGCCTGCACACCCATCGGGTCCACCTCGATGAACCGCGCGCCGTCCATGCCGAGCGGGCTCAGCCGCCACCGGCTCGTCACCACGACCACGCAGCTCGCCGACGCGGGCAGCAGGGGACGCACCTGTCCGGCGCTGGCGGCGTTGTCGAGCAGGACCGAGAACGAGCGACCGGCGGTCAGCGAGCGGAACAACGCCTGCCGCTGCGGCAGACCGGGCGGCACCACCTCGACGCCCAGCGCGCCGAGGAACCACTCCAGCACCTCGTCCGGCTGGGCGGCTTCGGCGTGCGCACCGAGGTCGACGTACAGCTGTCCGTCCGGGAACTGCTCGCGCGTGTCGTGCAGCCACCGCAGTGCCAGCGAGGTCTTGCCGACACCACCGGGTCCGCTGACGACCACGAGCAGCTGGTCGCCCTCGTGCTCCCGCCACCGGTCGAGCGCGGTCAGCTCGTCGTCCCGGCTGACGAACAGCCGCGGCGCCGGCGGGAGCTGCCGGGGCACCGGGTTTCCCGGTGGGCCGGAATGGAAGTGGACGCTGCCGATCGACGCCGCCTGCACGACGTTGCCGCTGACCTGCCCGGACACGGAGTTCTCGAATTCGGCCACCCGGCATCACCCCAACGCCCCACGCTACGACGTGGAAAAGATCCACGGCACCCGTCTCAATTCGTTAGAGGGGTACTCTTTTCAATATGCGAATCCTCTTCTCCAGCGTCCCCCAGCACGGCCACCTGCTGCCCCTCTTCCCCCTCGCCCGCGCGTTCGCCGGCCGCGGGCACGACGTCGCGGTGCTCACCGCGGAGGGCATGCGGCCGGTGGTCGAGCAGCAGGGTTTGCGGCTGTTGCCGGCCGGGCCGATGCCGGAGGCGCTCTTCGCCGAGATCGCGCGCAGGATCGGGGCGGACCCGGCGCACGACCCGCGGCCGGACACGGTGGCGGAGTTCTTCGCCGGGACGCGGGTCGACCTGTCGGCGGACGAGGCGCTGGAGGTGACCAAGGGGTTCGCGCCGGAGCTGGTGGTCGTCGAGGCGTGTGACTACGTCGGGCCGTTGGTCGCCGCGGCGGCGGGGGTGCCGGTGGCAACGTTGATGTTCGGGCCGCCGATGCCACCGCCGTTCACGGAGGCGATGGACGCGATGGCGCAGGGGCGGCACGAGCAGCGGGGGCTGGCGCCGGCGGATCGCCGGTGGGTGCTGGACACGTGGCCCTCGTCGATGACGGCGCAGGGGTGGCGCAAGCCGCAGGGGTGGTCGCCGTTGCGGCCGGAGGCGTTCCGGGTGCCGGGAGAGGCGTCGGAGAAGCTGCCGGTGCCGGGCAGGCCGCGGGTGCTGGTGACGTTCGGGACGTACTTCGGGGAGCCGGCGAAGCTCAGCCCGTTGCTGCGCGGGTTGTCCGAAGAGGACGCGGATGTCGTTGTGACGCTGGGACTGTCGACGAACCCGGAGGAGTTCGCCGTGGACGGTGAGCGGGTCACGTTCGTCGGGTTCACGCCGTTGGAGGACCTGCTGGACGGGGTGGACGTCGTGGTCACGCACGGCGGGGCGGGCACGACGTCGGCGGCGCTGCAGAAGGGGGTGCCGCTGGTGGTGTTGCCGCAGGGCGCCGACCAGTTCTTCCAGGCGGAGCGGGTGGCCGCGGCGGGTGCCGGGGTGGCGCTCCTGCCGCCGGCGCAGACCCCGGAGGCGCTGGTGGACGCGGTGCGCGGCGTGCTGGCGGACGCGGGCATCAAGCAGAATGTCACGACGATCGCCGCGGAGATCGCGGCGATGCCCTCTGCCGACGAGGTGGCAGCGATGCTGGAAGAAGGTCGATGACGAGGTCGTACCACTCGCCGCGCCGGGCGCGGGATGCCGCCGACACCCGGCGGGACATCCTGCGCGCGGCGACGGAGTTGTTCTCCGCCAACGGGTACGCCCGCGTGACGGTGGCCGACATCGCCAAACGGGCCGGTGTCGCGCCGCAGACGGTGTACTCCAGTGCGGGCGGCAAGTCCGACGTGCTGCAGCAGATCGTCGCCGAGTCGGTCGCGGAGAGCGACTCGGCGGCCACGCTCGCCGCCATCCGGGAGACGAGCAGCGTGGCCGAGGCGATGACGTTGCTCGCGCGGGGCACCCGGATGGGCAACGAGGGCGGGCAGCAGGTCGTCGAGGTGCTCCACGCGGCGATACCGGTGCACGAGGACGGTGCGCGGCTGTGGGAGCAGAGCACCGGGCCGTACCGGCAGGCGTTGACCGAGGTCGCGGAACACCTGCGCGACAAGGGTCTGCTCGGCACGGACGTCGAGAGGACCGCGGACGTGCTGTGGTTCTGCTTCGGGTTCGGCGCCTGGCGGACGCTGGTCAGGGAGTGCGGCTGGAGCTGGGACGAGGCCGAGGCGTGGCTCGCCCGACAGGCGATCGACATGATCGGCGGGAATGTCTGAGCCCGGCGTGCGCTTGTACCCGGTCGTGAAGCTCGTCTACGTCTTCGACGCCTACTGCGGCTGGTCGCACGCCTTCTCCGGCACCCTGCGCGCCGTCACCGAACGCCACCCCGACCTGCCCGTCGAAGTCGTCTCCGGTGGCCTGTTCACCGGGTCGCGCCGCGTGCCGATCAGGGAGTTCGGGTTCATCAAGGACGCCAACGTGCAGGTCACCGCGCGCACCGGCGCCCGGTTCGGCGAGGCGTTCAACGAGCTGCTCGACGAGGGCGAGTTCGTGATGGACTCCGAGGCCGCCGCGCGAGGCGTCGCCGCGTTGCGCGAGGCGGCCCCCGGCCGCGCGGCCGAGCTGGCGATCGCCGTGCAGCAGGCGTTCTTCCACGACGGGCAGAGCCTGAACGACCCCGAGACCTACCGCCGGATCGCGACCGGCTTCGGCCTTGACGCCGACGCGGTGGTCGCGGCCTTCCACAGCGCGCAGCCCGAAGTGGACTTCGCGACCGCGGCACGCTTCGGCGTCAACGGCTTCCCGACGCTGATCGCCGTCAAGGACGACAAGGCGTACGCGCTCGCCCGCGGTCATGCCTCCGCGGACGAGGTCGAGCAGCGGCTGGCGTCCCTGAGCTGAGACCTCAGTGCACTAGGTGGCGGCTGCTCCACGCCGACACGACCGGAAGCACGTCGGTCATCCACTCGCGCGCGGCGGCGGTCAGCTCGTACCGCGAGGCCCGGCGGACGACGAACCCGTTGTCCTGCAGACATTCCAACGTCCGGTGCACGTTCGGTCCCGCCGCCGCGACCAGCTCCTCGAAGGCCTTCGGCCCGTCCGCCAACGCCACGAGCACGTGCGGCACCAGGTCGCTGCTCATCAGGTCCTGCAACGCCAGCAGGTGGCTCAACGACGCCGCGTCGGCCCGCCGTTCCGCGAACGCGCTCGGGTCGTACACCTGCACGCAGGCCCGGCCGCCGCGCTTGGCCCGTTGCAACGCGGCATCAGCCTCGCGGACCAGGTCGATCAACGTGTCGTCAGGCTCCGGCACGTGCGCGGACACGCCGATCGACGCCGTCTGGCCGCGCAGCGTGAGGCCGTAACCGTCGTTCGTGGTCACGTCGGTGTGCAACGCCTTGACACCGCGCAGGATCCGCTCCGCCACCACGGCGGCCTCACCCGGTGTGGTGCGCGGCAGCAGCACGAGGAACTCGTCGCCGCCGTACCGGCACACGAGGTCGGCCGAGCGGGTGTGCGTCGTCAGCACGTCGGCGACGTCGCTCAGCACCACGTCTCCGGCCGGGTGGCCGTAGTCGTCGTTGATCTTCTTGAACCGGTCGAGGTCGATCATCAGCAGCGCGACCTGTTCCCAGCGGCGTTGTGCCCTGCGGTACAGCGCCGGCGCCTGGTCGTCCCAGCCCCAGCGGCCAAGCAGGCCGGTGAGGCGGTCGGTCGCCCACGCCCCGACCGGTTGCGCGCAGGAACCACACCGGGTGGGAGCGCTTTCGTCGTGCAGGCGAAGGGAACGGGCAGCACCTTCGTTCACAGTCAGCCCCATGCGCGCCGTCGTCATCAGTCCCCCCAGACGTCAGCTCTGACCGGCCTCAGCTGCCACGTTCAACTGAGGTGACGTCGTTCGGATCAAACGCGACACAGCAGTGGAAGCGGCGGACTGTGATCATAGGGCTACACACAGGTGGATTCAACCCTTGTGATGCCATATGCTCTCTTGGTTCCACAACAGTGGAATGATCGCTGGCCAAAGGGTCGCTCCAGCGGAGGTGTGGCGTGAGGCCGTTCGCCGAGGTCCTCAACGAGCTGTGCAACAACCCGCCGAACCACCCGGCCAAGATGACCAACGTAGCGCTCGCGGCGGCGGTCAAGGAACGTGGTGGGGACATCGGGCACGGCTACATCTCGCAGCTGCGGCTGGGGGTCAAGGACAACCCGACCTGCCAGGCCGTGGTCGACCTCGCCGGCGCGCTCTGCGTGCACCCCGCGGTGTTCCTGGGCGGACGCAGCAAGCTCTACCCCAACGAGCGTCCCGGCTGGCGCGCGACCGCGTTGACCACGCTCTTCGAGGCCGTGCACCCGCCGGACCGCGGGCCGTGGTCACCGGAGGAGGTCGCGGCCTCGATCAGCAACGCGGGCCACTACGGCAGCATCTCCGCGAGCTACATCCGCGAGCTGCTCAGCCACGCCAGCGCGAACCCGCGGCTCAAGCACATCCTCGGCCTGGCCGACCACTTCGGCGCCGACCCCGCGTACTTCTTCGACGACGACGTCGCGGCGAAGGTCGACTCGGAGCTGACGGACTTCCTGGCGTTGCGCGAGCTGGGTGTGGTCGAGTTCGTCACCCGGCTGGCCGAACGGACGGGCGAACTCTCCCCGCAGGCCAGAGCCGCTGCGGTAGAAGGGTTCCGGCAGGCCCTCGAGGTCGGTGAGGGCTGGACGTTCCCCATGAAGGGCCGCCGCACCCCGCCTGAGGACGCGTGAAGTTCGCGACCTGGACCGCAGTTGCCGATGCCGAGGACGAGAGGAGGCGCCGGGTGAACCGCAGGAAGCTGCGCAGGCTCGTCGACGAGGTCACCCGCGACCTCGACCTGCCGCCTGACGCGACGCACCGCGACGCGAGCCGCCGGGTCTGCGAGCTCATGGGCGAACGGCTGGGGCGCCCCGTCGAGGTGCGCTTCGCCGCGATCACCGGCGCGACCTGCCTGAGCGGCGCCACGGCGTTGCTGGAGAACGGCACGTACCTCGTGATCTGCGCCGACTCGCCGTCGTGGTACCACCGGCTGCACGTGCTGCTGCACGAGTTCGCGCACGCGTTGCTGCAGCACGAACCCGTGACGCTGACCAAGAGCGAGGGCATGCGCAAGCTCGCCCCGAACCTGCTGCCGCGGATGGCGCAGATCATCGCCGGGCGCACCACGCTCACCGAGGACGAGGAGCGCGAGGCCGAGAACCTCGCCGACCACCTGCTGGAACGCCTGACCGAGCACCACGTGTGGGTGGACACGGAGGCGACCGACACGGCACCGCACGTGCGGCGGATCGCCGAGTCCCTCGAAGGAAGATCTCGCTGGGTGCGCCGTGGCGATCTTTGACCTGATCTACCTGTCCTGCGGTCTGATCGGTCTCGGGCTGCTCGCGTACAAGATCCGGGCGCTGCACTCGAACTGGGGCAGCCCGCGGGTCGTCGCGCTGATCTCGACGGTGTTCTTCTCCGCGTTCGCCGTGTTCTTCGCCGCGCCCGCGAACATCACCTGGATCAACTGGGTGACCGGCGTGCCGAACTTCGCCGCACTGCTGGTCTACGCGCTCGTGGTGGGTTTCGCGGGCTCGTCGTTCGCGCTGGTGCTGTACTGGCGCTACCCGCCGGTCCAGGCGTGGCACCGGGTCCGGCTGATCCTGATCAGCTACGGCTCGGTCATCGCGGCGATGGTCGTGCTGTTCTTCAAGTCCGAGGTCGGGGACGAGCGGCAGATCGACTTCGACACGTTCTACGCCACCCAGCCGACGGTGGCGGTGTTCCTGTTCATCTACCTGGTGTCGACGGTGGTCGGCTGCGGTGGCCAGGCGTACCACTGCTGGCAGGGTGCGCGCGACGAGGCGATCTCAGCGCGGCCGTGGCTGGCGCGCGGGCTGCTCTGGTACTGCTTCGCCGGGCTGTTCCCGGTGGCGTTCGCGGTCATCAAGCTGTTCGTGCTGCTGATGGACTGGGCGGGTGAGCGCAGCTTCGACGTGCTGAGCCTGACCGCGCCGCTGATGGCGTCGCTGAGCATCATCCCGCTGGTGATCGCGATGGCGCTGCCGGTGTTCGGGCCGCGCCGCCCGTCGCCGCGGCTGTGGCTGCGCCGGTGGCGGACGTACTTCCTGCTGCGGCCGCTGCACCGGTCGCTGGCGCACGTGAACCCGCACATCGTGCTGATCGCGCCGGGCAAGTTCCTCAACCCGCACCACCGGGTGCGCAGGCAGATCATCGAGCTGAACGACTGGCGCTGGGCGTTGACGCCGTACTACGACCTCTCCGTCGGCGAGTCGGCCGCCTCCCTGGCCCGCCAGGCGGCGCTGCCCAAGGACGAGCTGACCGCCGTGGTCGAGGCGGCTCAGCTGCGCGCCGCGGGCACGACCGAGGCGCGCCGCCGGCCACCTCAGCGCCGACCGGCCGCCGAGATCGTCGACGGCACGGACCTCGCGACCGAACACGAACGATGGGTGCGCATCTCCCGCGCGTTCAACTCGCCCATCGTCGACGCCGTCGTGGCCGTCCGCGGGCACGCAGCAAGGGGAACTGACTAGATGGCACCGACACACGCCGTTGTCCTCGGCGGAGGCCTGGCCGGCATGCTCGCCGCGACCGTCCTCATCAGACACTTCGACGAGGTCACCGTCGTCGAGCGGGACAAGCTGCCCGACGGCCCGGAGCCGCGCACCGGCGTTCCGCAGGCCCGGCACGCGCACCTGCTGATGTCCGGCGGCGCGCGGGCGATCGAGGAGCTGCTGCCGGGCACGCTGGACGAGCTCTTCGCCGCCGGCGCCCACCGCGTCGGGGTGCCGAACGCGCTGGTGTCGCTGAGCGCGCAGGGCTGGGTGCCGCGGTTCCCCGAGATGCAGTACATCGTCTCGTGCAGCCGCAGCCTGCTCGACTGGGTCGTGCGCAGCCGGGCGTTGCGCGACAACAAGATCTCGGTGCTGACCGGCACGGAGCCGGTGTCGTTGCTCGGCGACCAGCAGGCCGTCACCGGTGTGCTCGTCGAGGACCGCATCTCCGGCGAGCAGATCTCGCTGGAGGCGAACCTCGTCCTCGACGCCACCGGCCGCGCCTCGAAGCTCACGAGGTGGCTGGCGGACTTCGGCCTGCCCGAGGTGCCGCAGGAGACGGTCGACTCCGGCCTCGCCTACGCCACCCGCGTCTTCCGCGCCCCCGCCCCGGCCGCGACGAACTTCCCGATCGTCAACGTCCAGGCCAACCCCCGCGACCCGCACCCCGGCTGCACCGCCACCCTGCTGCCGATCGAGGGCGGCCGCTGGCTCGTCACCCTCTCCGGCACCCGCGGCGGCGAACCGACCACCGACGAGTCGCAGTTCGTCTCGTTCGCCCGCTCGGTCCGCAACCCGGTCGTCGCCGAACTGATCGCCGACGCCGAGCCGCTGACCCCGGTCTACGGCGCCCACGGCACCGCGAACCGCCGCCTGTACTACGAACGCCTGAAGACCTGGCCCACCGGCCTGCTCGCACTCGGCGACTCGGTGGCCACCTACAACCCGGTCTACGGCCACGGCATGTCGATCGCGGCCCAGAGCGCACTGGCGCTGGACGCCGCACTCCGCGCGGGTTCCGGAGCCCAGCAGATCCAGCGCGACATCGCGAAGGTGGTCGACGGCGCCTGGTCCATGGCCACCAACCAGGACATCCTGTACCCGGACGCCATCGGCAAACCGCTGCCGCTGGCGGGCCGCGTCCTGCAGCGCTACGTCGACCGCCTGGTCCGCACCGCGACCACCGAGTCCTTGGTGACCCGCGCGTTCATCGACGCCTTCACCCTCTCCGGCCCGATGACGAAGCTGTTGAGCCCCAAGGTCTTCCTGGCCACGCTGCGCGGCCCGCGCAGCGCACCCCCGGCCCCGACCCTCACCACCGACGAACGGTCCCGCGTCACCGGCTCGGTGTGAACTCCGCGCTCTGCACGTACTCCATGCCCTCGATGAACGCCGGGTCCGCCATCCTGGCGTTCATCTCCTCCTCCGTCGGCTCCGCCACCCGCTGGTGCACCCACCACAGGTTCCCGAACGGGTCGGCGAACCTGCTCACCCGGTCACCCCAGAACAACTCGGTCGGCCGGGTGACCACGGTGCCTCCGTTCTCCACGGCCCTTTTCAGGACCTCCTGGTCGTCGGCCACGTAGAGCCTGAGGAACGCCGGTGTCGCCGGCCAGTCCGGGTTGTCCGGCCTGTCCGGCCTGTCGAACAACATGACCACGGAGTCACCGATCCGCACCTCCGCGTGCCCGATCGCCCCCGCCTCCCCCACGCGTCCGAGTTCCGTCGCGTCGAACACCACCTTGATGAACTCGATCAGATCGGCCGTGTGTCCCCGCGTGATCATCCACGGCGTAACAGTGTGATAGCCCTCCGGCACAACGTTCATGCCACGACCGTATGCACGATGTAGGTCTACTCCGGTCCTAGTTCTGCATTAGTTTCGGCTCATGAGCGACGCCGCCCGCCTCCTCCGCCTGCTCTCCCTGCTCCAAACCCCACGCGAATGGCCGGGCAGCGAACTCGCCACCCGCCTGAACGTCACCCCGCGCACCGTCCGCCGCGACATCGACCGCCTCCGCGACCTCGGCTACCCCGTCGAAGCCACCCTGGGCGTGTTGGGCGGCTACCGCCTGGTCGCCGGCAAGGCCATGCCCCCACTCCTGCTCGACGACGAAGAGGCCGTCGCCATCACCCTCGGCCTGCACACCGCCGCCCGCCAACCGGTCTCCGGCATCGCCGACGCCTCCCTCCGCGCCCTCGCCAAACTCCAGCAGGTCCTCCCTCCCCGCCTGTCGCGCCGCGTGTCGACCCTGACCTCTTCCACCTCTGCCTCTGCCGCCTCGACCGCATCTCTGGTCGACCCCGCGCAGCTGACCGTGGTCGCCGCTGCCACCCATGCGTATGAGCGCCTGCGTTTCTCGTACGTGTCCAACGAGGGCGTTGTCTCTCGACGGCACGTCGAACCGACCCGGTTGGTCGCTCTGGACCGGCGCTGGTACCTGCTGGCCCATGACCTGGACCGGGAGGACTGGCGCATCTTCCGTCTGGACCGCGTCTCTTCGGCGTTGGCGACCGGTGCCCGTTTCGCACCGCGCGAGGCTCCCGGCGGCGATGCGGTCGCGTACGTGACGCAGAAGATGTACGACTCCGCACCGACCTACCGCGCCCACGCGACGCTGCGGCTGCCGGTGGAGGTGGCGCGGGCTCGACTCGCTGACTTCGCCGGTGACCTCACGGCTTTGAACGCGGCGTCCTGCCGGTGGGAGAGCGGCGAGGACACCGTCGAGTACCTGGCGTTCCGGTTGACCCTGCTGGCCTGCGACTTCACGGTGCACGGCCCCGAACCGCTCGTAGACCACCTGCGCACGGTGGCCATGCGCATCTCTCACTCGATAGACGCCGGTTCATGGACAGAAACATGACAAACGATCTGAAACCCACCCAGCTCGTTAACCTGCGACCCACGGCAACTGCCCACACCCCCGCAGCCCCCGTACCCCCGTAGCCCCACCACGGCACAGCGGAAGAACGGTGACTCCCGTGCCCCTGGACATCAGCCCGAAGGTCTTCCTCTCATTCGCCGCCAAAGACCGCCCCCAAGCCGACTCCCTGCAGTCCGACCTGGATTCCCGCAACGTCACCACGTTCCTGAACGAGCTGACCGACACCCCGGTCGACCCCGCCATCGCCTCCTCCGACTACTACGTCCTGCTGTGGTCCTCCCACACGCCCTCGCGTGAGTGGGCCACCCCGCACTGGACCGCGGACTTCGCCGCGGAGCTGACCCGCCGCCGCGCGTTCCTGTTCATCGTGCGGCTGGACGAGGAGCCGCTGCCGTTGCTGGCTCCGCGCAAGCACTTCGACCACGTGGACGCGGCCGAGCGGCTCGTCACCACGTGGCGGGCGGACCGGAAGTCGGCGCTGCCGGTGTTCCCGCAGCCGCGACCTCCCGTGCCGGACGGGCCCACGGTCGCGGTGCCGGTGCGCAGCCACGACCTCGGGATCACGCACGTGGTGATGGCGCCGCTGCACCTGACCGGCGAGTCCCTCCACGGAGCGGTTCACCACGCACTTCAGCTGCCGGAGCAGCAGGTCGGGTTCGACGGCTCCATCAGCATGCGCTTCTCCTACCAGCTGTTGCACCAGGGCAAGCCGATCGAACGCGATGAGTCCACTGTGGACCTGACGGCGGTCGACCTCGGCATCAAGGTCGAGTGGCTTGGCCCGGAGGACGCGCTGGACGTCGACCAGCAACGGCTGCTGCTGATCGCCGCCTTCCGCCACCTGCTCCCGTGAAGGCCCGCACCCCGCGGCCGCCGTTTTCACCCGATCCGGGCCGACGCACGCGTGCGCACAACCCGGTAGGTTGATCCGCATGGCCGAGCCGTTCTCGTGGGTGCCCGCAGGAATCAACACGGACGTGCCCAGCGCGGCACGCGTCTACGACTTCCTGCTGGGAGGTGGCCACAACTTCGCCTCCGACCGCGTGGTGGGCGAGAAGGTGCTCGGCGTGCTGCGCGACGGCCGCGCCATCGCGTCGTCGAACCGCTCGTTCATGCGCCGCGCCGTGCTCCTGATGATGCAGCGGGGCATCACCCAGTTCCTCGACCTCGGCTCCGGCATCCCCACCGTCGGCAACGTGCACGAGATCGTGCAGCAGGAGAACCCCGACGCCCGCGTGGTCTACGTCGACCACGACGAGGTCGCCGTCTCGCACAGCCAGCTCATCCTCGAGGACAACCCGAACGCGGGCGTCGTCCAGGCCGACATGTGCAGCCCCCAGGACGTGCTCTCGGACCCGGTCGTCAAGGACCTGATCGACCTCTCCCAGCCCGTCGGCCTGCTCATGGTCGCCGTGCTGCACTTCGTCTCCGACGAGAAGGGCCCGGCCGACGTCGTCGCCCGCTACCGCGACGCCGTGCCCGCCGGCAGCCTCGTCGCGTTGTCCCACCTCACCGCCGACTTCAAGCCGCACGAGATGGGCGCGGTCGTCGACGCCATGAAGCACAGCCGCGACCCCATGTACTTCCGCTCGCACGCCGAGTTCCTCACCATGTTCGAGGGCATGGAGGTCCTCGATCCGGGCGTCGTCGCGGCACCGCACTGGCACCCCGAGCTCGGCCCGGCAGGAGAGGGCGGTCCCGAGGACGTCTACGTGGGAGTCGCCCGCAAGGCCTGACCCCGCCGTCGGCAAGAATGCCTGTCGTGGAGCCGCTCGAGACCGCACCGGGCGTGCGGGCCCGGATGAGCAAGCAGAAGTCCCGCGACACGCAGATCGAGGTCGAGCTGCGCAGGGCACTGTTCGCCGCCGGCCTGCGCTACCGGGTCCACCGCAGGCCGGTGAAGGGCGTGCGGCGGGAGGCCGACATCGTCTTCATCTCGGCGAAGGTCGCGGTGTTCGTCGACGGCTGCTTCTGGCACGGCTGTCCCGAGCACGCGACCTGGCCCAAGAACAACGCCGAGTTCTGGCGGACGAAGATCGAGACCAACCGCCGGCGCGACCTGGACACCGACGAGAAGCTCGCCGACGCCGGCTGGCTGGCCGTGCGGGTGTGGGAGCACGAAAGCGCTGCCGACGCGGCCGCCCGCGTGCACGAGGTCGTGCTGAGCAGGCGGTGACTTCCGTTCTCGCCCGCAAGGCCTGGCGGAACCTCCACGCCTGCGCCGCGGAACCGTTGCAGGACCAGATGTTCAGCCGGGTTCCGGAAGTGGTCGACGAATCGGGACAGCGCGTGCAGCAGATCGGGGTGCCCAGGGGGTTTCCAGTGGCACGACCGAGTTCAGAGGAGACGACGTGGGGGACGGTTTCGACCAGTTCGTCGCCGATCGGATAGATCGGTTGCTGGCGTATGCGACGGCGGTGACCTGCGACAAGCACCTGGCGCAGGACATCGTGCAGGACGTGCTGCTGCGCGCGGCGCGCAAGTGGGACCGCATCGGCGCGATGGACGCGCCGTATCTCTACGTCAAGCGCATGGTGACCAACGAGTACCTGTCGTGGCGCAGGCTCAAGGCGTCCAAGACCATCGCGTTGGAACGCGCCGAGCTCGCCCAGCGCACACCGCCCGTGGCCGACCCGGCAGACGCGCACGCCGAACGCGACGCCATGCGCGCGCGGATCGCTGTACTGCCGCGCAAGCAACGCGCGGCACTAGTACTCCGCTATTACGAGGACTGCACCGACGCGCAGATCGCACAAGTGCTCGGCTGTACAGAGTCGACCGTGCGCAGCCAACTCTCTCGCGCACTCCAGACATTGCGCACCAACGAACTGACCCGTGTGGGGGTGTCCCAGTGACCGACCAGGAACAGCTCATCCGCCAAGCCATCGCCTACGAGGCCGCCGAGGCCGTGGACTCCCGCGTGGTGCTGGCCTCGGTGCGCAAGGAACAACGCAAGCCCGGCGGAAGGGTCTTCGGCGTCATCGGGCTGACCGTGGCAGCGGCCGCCGCGGCGGTGATCGTGCCGGTCGCGGTCAACCGCACGACGGCGGAGCCCGCGAACCTCCAGGACCGCCCGCAGTACGTCCTGCTGACCCTCACCCAGGCACAAGACGGGTCGACGGGCCAGCCGAGGGTGGCCCTCCTGACGCGAGTCGAGGTGGACGGTGCCGTCTCCGCGGTCGAGATACCGCCCTTCTTCCTCCAACGCCCGCGCATCGCCCAGGTGATCGAGCCGCCGTACGACTTCGACTTCGTGGAGGAGAACACCGGCGTGCGGCCGGACCACTACGTCGACGTCAACTGGGACGGACTCGGCCGGCTCGCCGAGGTCGTGGGCGGCATCGAGGTGTGCGTCAAACAGCCGGACGAGAAGGTGCAGTACCTGACCCCCACCACCACCCTCCTGCCGCCAGGGCGGCACACCATCACCGGCGAGCAGGTCATGAAGTTCGCCACGACGGGGGTCGTCGTCAAGGACGCCGCGCCCTACCACGCACGCTTCCGCGCACTCCTCACCGGTTTCGCGGCCAAGTTGACCAGGGCGAACGCGACCGCACTCGTCAAGGAGGCCACCAGGTCGGTCACGGTCGACGAGGGCTTCGACCTGGTCACGTTCGCCCGCCGGTTCAAGGGCGCCGTGCCGGTCCGCACGACACAGATCCCGTTCGCCCGGCCGACGTGGTCGAACGGCAGCCACAACATCCGTGAGGTGCGCACGTTCATCACGCAGTTCTTCTCAGGCGAATCGCCGGCCGACGCGCACGCCGCTCCCGAACCTGGGGACGACGGGTGCGTGTACTGATGTTCGTTCACACCGATGGAGCATCAAGTCGCCCGTCCGCGACACCGATGAACAGCATGTAGCCCGCCCGTCGGCCGCTACGATCGATTCGTGCGCGAACCACTTGAACGAGACGACGAGATCGCGCACATCCGTGAAGCTCTCGACGCAGCCACCCGTGGTGAGGGTCGCGTCGTCGTCATCGAGGGTCGTGCGGGAATCGGCAAGACCCGGCTCGTGCACGAGTGCCGTGAGCTGGCCAAGGAGCGCGGGTTCGGGCGGTTGCAGGCCATCGGCGACGGCCTGGAGAGCGCCATGGCGTGGGGCGTCGTGCGGCAGCTCGTGGAGCGGTCGATCTCGCGGTACTCGGGTGAGACCAGGGAGAAGATCCTCGCCGGGCCGTCGGGGGCCGCGCTCAAGGCGCTCGACGACGCGGCGCAAGACCCGAGCGAGGCCGAGCTCGCCCGCACGTTGCACTCGCTGTGGTGGGTCGCGGTGGACCTCTCGTCCACCCGGCCGCTGCTGATCACCGTGGACGACGCGCACTGGGCGGACCTGTCGTCGTTGCGGTTCCTGGTCTACCTGTCGCGCCGGATCTCCGACCTGCCGATCGCGCTGGTCGTGGCGACCCGGCCGCCCGCGGACAACGCGGGTCCGCTCGCGCAGCTCAGCGTGTCGGCCGACCGGTTGGTGCCGCGGCCGCTCACCACCGACGCGCTGAGCACGCTGGTGGGCGGGCACGCCGAGGTGGTGAAGGCCGTGCACGCGGCCAGTGGCGGGAACCCGTTCCTGGCCGGCGTGCTGGTCGACGAGCTCGCGGCGCTCGGCCTGCCGCTCGACGACCCGGACACGGCCGACAAGGTCGGCGGACTCGGACCGAGCACCGTTTTCCGCGCCACGCTCGGGCGTCTACCAGCGGACGCCGTCTCTCTCGCGGGCGCTATCGCGGTGCTCGGTTCACACGTCGACCCGTGGCAGGCCTCCGCGCTCGCGGAAACGGCCGACCTGACGGCCGCGGTCGAGGCACTGGTGGCGGCGAACGTCATCGTCGCCGGCGAGCACTTGGAGTTCGTGCACCCCGTGGTGCGTGAGGCGGTGTTGAGCAGCCTCGGGCCGATCGCACGCGGTTCACTGCATGCGCGCGCTGCGACGGCGTTGGCAGAAGGCCACGCATCGGCTGACCGCATCGCCGCGCACCTCATCCACGCTCCGAAGGGCACGCTGCCGAACGCCGCCGAGGTCCTCAGGAAGGCCGCGTCGGCATTGATGGCCGCCGGCGACGCCCGCATGGCCGCCGCGCACCTCACCCGAGCGGTCGACGAGCAGCCGAACGACGCGGCACTGCGCGCCGAACTGGGCCGGGCACTGCTCAGGACCGGGGACGCGGTCAACGCCCACCGCCACCTCAAGGCCGCCGCGGCCGGGCTCCCGGACGCCGAGCTGGTGGCCGCCGCAGCCTCCGCCACGGCCGCCATCGAAGGTCCCGCCGCCGCGATCGACGAGCTCACCGAGGCCATCGTCCAGCGACCCGACGGCGAGTCGCGGCTGCACCTGGAGGCACGGCTGGCGGTGTTCCGCTCGTTCCTGCCCGACCAGCGGAAGGTCGCGTCCGCGCACCTGAGCGGCTACAAGCACCTCGCCGGCGGCACCCCGGACGAACGCACGCTGCTGGGTCTTCTCGCACAGATGGGCCGCTATGAGGTGTGGCCGCACGACGAGGTCGCCGCGACCGCGACACGCGCATTGGCCAACGGCGCCTATCTGGACGATGCGACCGGCAGCACCGACGAGATGGTCGCGTGGCTCGTTGCACTCCTCGCGCTGATGGCCGCTGACGGCGTTGATACCGCGCAAAGAGAGATCGAACGCGCACGGCTCAAGGTGCGCACACACGGCTCACCGATCGAGTTCGCGATGGTGGCGAACGCGACCTCGTTCCTGAACTGGCGCAGGGGTGACATGCGCACGGTCGAGGCGGAGGCCGAGGCAGCGCTGGCCGCCGTTGCCCAGGAGGACCCGGTCTCCACGGTCATCAGCCTGCGCGCGACGTCCACCCACTTCGCCGTGTACGCCGCACTGGAACGTGGCGACACGGCAGCAGCAGCGTCGTTCATCAACGCCTACGACCAGGCACACGCCCACGCTCGTCCGACCATGCCGACGATCTGGTTGCACGAGGTGCGCGCGCTCATCGCGTTGGCGGACAACGACCCGCGCAAAGCCATGTCCGAGGCGTACCGCCAACGCGACGCCATGCACCAAGTGCACGTCGACCCGCCCACGATCCCGTGGCGCGCCCCCGCCTCCAGGGCCGCCCTGCTGCTCGGCCAGCAGGAGCTCGCCTTGGAACTCGCCGCCGAACAGCTCGACGTCGCCCGCCGGTGGGGTGCCGCCACCGAGGTCGGCGCGGCCCTGCGGTTGCTCGCCCACGCCGACCCGAGCGCCCGCCTCGACCTGGTGACCGAGTCCGTCCAGGTCCTGGAGGCATCCCCCGCCCGCCTGGAGCTCGCCCGCTCGCTGGTCGACCTCGGCGAGGCGCTGCGCGTGGCCAGGAAGCGCTCCGATGGCCGCGAACCGCTGCACAAGGCGATCGAGCTGGCAGGTGAGTGCGGCTCCCCGGTGCTGCTGACGCGGGCCACGGAAGCCCTGGAGGCGCTGGGCGACCGGCCGCGCCGGCAGGTCGTGGTGGGTGCGGAGGCGTTGACGGCCTCGGAACGCCGGGTCGCCGACCTCGCCGCCACCGGCCGCGCGAACCGGGAGATCGCCCAGGAGCTGTTCGTGACGCCGAAGACGGTCGAGAACCATCTCGGCCGCATCTACACGAAGCTCGGAATCGCAGGTCGCAGGGATCTCGCCCGCGTTCTTGCCTGAATCAGATGCACGTGGGGGTGTGCCTGATACACCCAACTTTCCCGCCGAAGGGTTGAGGGTTCTCCCCTCATGCCCTTGGGGGTCCACCTCGGCGAATCTTGTGTCACCGCAGGGAAGCACAAGAACTCAAAGGGGAAACCGAAATGATCCGCAACGCTCTCATCGCCGCCGCCGCGACCGCCACCATCGCCTCCGTCTTCGCCCCGATGGCCTCCGCGGACCCGGTCATCGGCACCCCGCCGCCGTGTGTCGGCGCCGCTGACCTCGTCGGCCCCGACTTCAACGTCCGCAAGTGCGGTGTGAGCGACGTGGACCAGTTCCGCGCCGGCCTGGAGAACAACGGCGGCGCCTACTGCGGCCCCACCTCGCTCTACAACGTCCTGCACTACTGGGCCCACGAGAAGGACGCGCCGGTCGGCTGGCTCACCACCAAGGTCGCGAACCTCAACCCCAAGGACCAGGCCGACTACAACGTGATCACCAACTCGATCGGCCGGATCGGGGTCGACGCGAAGTACAACGGCAGCACCAACCTCACCAACCTGCGCACCGCGTGGACCGTCGCCACCAAGCCGGCCCGTGACGCCGGCTGGACCACCACGACGGGCGCGGTCAACACGAAGGACGTCCCGGACTTCGCCGGTGAGCTCGCCAAGAAGCTCAACGAGGGCCCGCTGCAGCTCGTCTACGGCCGCTACAAGGAGGGCCCGACGGCCGGCTCGCTGCAGCGCAGCGGTGGCCACATCGTCACCGTCGTGTCCGCCACGGGTTCCTTCGGCGGCAGCACGATCCAGCTGAAGCTCGCCGACCCGGGCCGCGCGTGGGACCACGGTGACGGCGACTACCTGAAGACCCAGTCCGCCTACGAGGCGCTCGACGTCACGCTGACCAAGAAGTCGATCAAGCAGTACGTCCCGGTCGCGGACGACGAGAACACCGCCGCGGACGAGTCGCTGCAGCCCGGCACGTACAGCACGGTGACCCGCTGGGAGCTGACCGGCCCGCGCTACGTCGGCACCACCCGCCAGATGGTCGAGGCCTTCAACTGGTTCGACATGGCCAAGTGACCCGCGCCTGACTCCAGGGCCGCGCTCCTCGTGAGCGCGGCCCTGGAGGCGTTTCTCAGTTTCCTCTCACACAGCACGTCTAACCTGGTCATATGCGTGTTCTCGTGGTGGCGGCGCCCTTGCTGGGTCATGTTTTCCCGTTGCTGCCACTGGCACTGGCACTGCGCGAGGCCGGCCACGACGTCGTGGTCGCCACCGGCGGCGAGGCCCTGAAGGCCGGCGAGTCGGGCCTGCCGGTCGAGGACGTCGTCCCGCCGGGCGTCCACTTCGGCCGGATCGCGGCGAAGATCATGCTCACCCACCCGCTGGTGGCGCGGGCGGAGATGGCGGGCAGCGGCAAGCTGGACTTCGTCTCGCGGCTGTTCAGCGTGTTCAACAACGCCATGACCGAACCGTTGCAGGCGCTTGCCGCCCGGTGGCGCCCGGACGTCGTGCTGCACGAACCGCTGGCCGCCGCGGGGTCGGCGTTGGACGCGCCCTCGGTCGTGCACGACGTCTCGCTGTTCGACGGCCTCGCGCTCACCGCCGCCGTGAGCGACCGGATGAAGGCCGAGACCCACGCTCCCACGACCGTGATCCGCACCGCACCGGCGAGCATCGCCGAGTTCTCCAGCGGCTGGCCGATGCGGTTCGTCCCGCACAGCGGCTCCGGCGAGGTGCCCGGCTGGCTGGCCGAGCCGTCGGGAACGCCGCGGATCCTGGTCAGCCGCAGCACCGCACCCGGTCCCGGCGCCACCCGGATGATGGCCGCGGTCACGAAGGCCGCCGCGCACGTCGACGCCGAGTTCGTGCTGATCCGCCCCGACCGGACCGACGGCCTGCCGGACAACGTCAGGACCACCGGCTGGGTGCCGATCCCGGCGGTGCTGCCGTTCTGCGACGGCATCATCCACCACGGCGGCGCCGGCACCCTGCTGGCCGCGCTCGCCGCGGGCGTTCCGCAGCTGGTCGAGCCCGGTCCCGGCGACAGGACGGTGCACGCCACCGCCGTCGCCGAGCGCGGTGCCGGGCTGAAGGCGTCGGCCCGCGACATCACCCCGGAGCTGCTGACCGACCTCATCACCACGCCGAAGCTGCAGGCGGCGGCGTGCGAGGTGCGCGAAGAGATGGCGAAGATGCCGGCACCGGCGGATATCGCCCGCCAATGGGAAAGCATCGTCACCTAGATCGAGCACGCCGTTCCGCCCCCGATTGTTTCCGGCAGCACCTACTGTGACCGCGTGCGCATTCTCTTCTCGAGCCTGGGCTCGCACGGACACACGTATCCGTTACTCCCGCTCGCGGTCGCCGCCCGCGAGCAAGGACACGACATCCTTTACGCGGTCGACTCCGAGTTTCACGCTGTCGTAGCAAAACTGGGCTTCACCGTCATCGACGCGGGACTGAGCATCGGCGAGGCGTTCAGCCAGGCCAACAGCCTGCACGGAACCAGCGCCTTCACCAGGGAGATGCTCAGGCAGACCGCCTCGGACGCGTTCGGTTCGGTGCTCCCCCGGGCCTATGCGGCGGACCTGGCGCCGGTGCTGGAAAGGGACAAACCCGACCTCGTCGTCTTCGAGATCATCAACCCCGGAGCGGGCATCGCGGCGATGCGGGCAGGAATTCCGGTCGTCTGCCACGGTTTCGGCAAGGTGGACGAGATGATGGTCCCGGCGACCATGATCGACCCTCTGATGGAGTACTTGACAGAGCTCGGTATTGCATTGCCGAATGGGCAGCACTTCGGTCTGGGCGCGCCTTATCTCGACATCTTCCCGCCGTCGTTGCAGGACCTCGACCACCTGAAGGGCGTGGAACGGATCCCGGTGCGGCCGGTGCCGTTCGCCGAGCGGGAGCCGCTGCCGGGCTGGGTGCTGGAGCACCGCAGGCCGCTGGTGTACCTGACGTTCGGCACCGCGTTCGCCGGGCTGGAGCTCATCCAGCGCGCGGTCGCCGGGTTGTCGCGCCTGGACGCCGAGGTCCTGGTCGCGACCGGGCCGCAGGTGGAGGCGTCGCTGGTCGCGGACGCGCCGGACAACGTGCACGTCATGTCGTGGGTGCCCCAGGCGGATCTGCTCGCGCACGCAGATCTCGTGGTGCACCACGGCGGCAGCGGCACGACGGTGAGCGCGCTGACGACCGGGTTGCCGCAGCTGGTGCTGCCTCAGGGCGCCGACCAGTTCCGCAACGGCGAGCTGGTGGCGACGGCGAACCTGGGGGCGCACCTGGTCGGCGAGCAGTTCACCGCGGACGCCGTGCACGAGACGGCGGCGCGGCTGCTGAACGACGCGGCGGTGCACGACGCCGTCGAAGGCATCCGGCTGGAGATCGCGGCGATGCCCGCGCCGGCGGAGGTGGTGCCGAAACTGGTCGAACTGGCCGGCTAGCGGCGCTGGTGCCCGGCGGGTGTCACTCGCTGGGCACCGGCTTCAGCGCGGTCAGCGCCTCCGGCACCGAGTCGTGCAGCAGGAGCACGTCCGCGACCCCGGTGACCTGCAGCGGTCGTCGGACGGCGCGGTGCGGTGCCACGACGTGGAGGTCCTTGCCGTGCTCGTCGGCGAGCTCGTGCGCGGTGATCAGCGTGGAGATGCCGGTCGAGCCGAAGAAGCTGACCGCGGTGAGGTCGGCGACCAGCGCCGGCCCCTCGGCCCCGAAGCCCAGGCGCAACGCGTCCAGCACGACGTCGGCGGTGTCGACGTCGATCTCCCCCTCCACCGCGACGACCACCACTCCGGCGACCTCGTCGGCCCGCACGGTCAGCAGCGGCGTTTCATTCAACTGATCTTCGTTCACCAGCACTCCCCGGTGGCCGAAGCGCGTATGACTTGGACTCCGAGCACGCTGCTGAACCCGGCTGCGTCATCGACGTTACGGCGGTTGCTTACACACCACAACCTATTGCAAGCCCATCCGCCGAACGGCAGCGACCAGTTCGGTGTTGCGCACGCCCTTGGCCAGGTACTCCGTCACCCCGGCGCGCCGCATCTCCTCCACCGCTCCCACGTCCGTGTACGCGGAGAACGCCAGGATGCGGGTGCCGGGTGCGCGGTGCAGGATCTCACTGGCGGCGTACGGGCCACCACCGCGGGGCATCCGGACGTCGAGCAGGACCACGGTCGGCGCGTGGCGTTCGGCCAGGTCGACGGCCTCCTGCGCGTCGGTGGCGACCGCGACCACCTCCAGGTCCGGCTCGTCGTCGAGCACGTCCCGCAGGACGTCCCTGATCAGCGGGTCGTCGTCGGCGATGAGGATGCGGACGATCACGGGCGCACGTCCGGCAGCCAGAACTCCACGACGGTGCTGCCGGCCGACCCGGTCACGGTGCACCAGCCGCCCGCGGCCTCGGCGCGTTCCCTCATCTCGATCAGGCCGAAGTGGCCCGCGTTCGGGTCGAGCGCCGGCAGGCCGACGCCGTTGTCCGTCACCGTCACCAGGAATCCCCGGTCCACCGTGGACATGTCGATCACCGCCGACCCCGTCCGCGCGTGCTTGCGGACGTTGGTCAGGGCCTCCTGGCAGATGCGGAAGATCGTGACGGCCGCGTCGGCGGACGGTTCGCGGTCGAGCCGGTCGTGCACCTCGCCGGTCATGCCGGTGTCGGTGAGGTAGGCGAGCAGCGACTCGCGCAGGCCGCGTTCGATGCCGGGCGGGCGGACCCGGTAGACGAGGCTGCGCAGCCGGCCGATGGCGTCCCGGACCGTCTCGTCGAGGTGCTCGACGGTGGCGCGGTGCTCGCCGGGGAGCTTGCGGGCGAGCAGCTGCAGCCGCATGTCGACGGCGACCATGGCCTGGATCGTGTCGTCGTGGACGTCCCACGCGATGCGCCTGCGTTCCTGCTCCTGGGCCTCGACCAGGTGCGCGAGCAGCCGGCGCCGGTCGGTGAGCTGCTGCTCGGCCCGCCTGCGCTCGGTCATGTCGCGGGTGACCTTGCCGAACCCGCGCAGCTCGCCGTCGTCGCCGTAGAGGGCGGTGATGATCACGTTCGCCCAGAACCGGGTGCCGTCCTTGCGGACCCGCCAGCCCTCGTCCTCCAGCGCGCCCTCGGCCTGCGCGACCTCGAGCTCCCAGCCGGGTTTGCCGGCCAGGACGTCCTCCGGCGGGTAGAACGTGGAGAAGTGCCTGCCGATGATGTCGTCGGCGGTGAAGCCCTTGATCCGCTCGGCGCCGGCGTTCCAGCTCACGACGTGGCCCGTGGGGTCGAGCATGAAGATGCCGTAGTCGCGAACGCCCTGCACGAGCAGGCGGAAGAGGTCTTCGCTCTCGCGCAGGGGGTCCTGGTCAGGCACGGCACCATCATGGCCGCTACGCCGTCAGCTCACACCAGACGACCTTCTGACCACCGCGTTCGCCGACGCCCCAGCGCGCGGAGAGCCGTTCGACGAGCCGCACGCCCCAGCCGCCGGCGCGTGGCCGCGGGTGGTCGGGGCTGTCGTCGAGGACCTCGACGAGCAGGTGGTCGCGGGCGCCGACGATCCGCACGAACGGGCGGCCGCCGCCGTACCGGACGGCGTTGGTGGTGAGCTCGCTGACCACCAGCACGGCGTCCTCGTGGCTGCCGCGGTAACCGCAGGTGGCGGTGACGCGGCGGGCAAAGTCGCGGACGAGCGCGACACTGCCGCGCCGGTGCTCGTCGGGGAGCGAGAACACGGCTTCGGTGAGCGCGCCTGTGGCCACGTCCGCACAGTGGCCCAGCTCGCCCGGTTCAGGCAGACGCAGGTGACTCAGCGTCCGTGGTGCAGCTGCACCAGTCGAGCGGCTGCACCAGTCGAGCGGCTGCACCAGTCAAGTGGATGAGTCGAGCGGATGAGCCGAGCGGCTGCCTCAGTCGAGCAGGCCTTCGCGGCGGGCGATCGAGACGGCTTCGAGCTTGGAGCTGGCGCCGAGCTTGTCGAGGACGCGTTGCACGTGGTTGCGGGCGGTGTTGCGGGCGACGCCGAGCGTGGCCGAGATCTGGTCGGTGCCGGCGCCGCCGGCGAGCAGCTGCAACGTCTGCTGTTCGCGGGCGGTGAGGGTCGAGCCGGCGAACCTGACCCGGCCGGACAGCCGCTCCAGCACGCCGCCGAGCAGCTTCTGGTCGAACACGACCTCGCCGGCCGCGACCCGTTCGACGGCCTCGACGAGCTCGTCCAGCCGTGCCGACTTGAGGATGAGGCCGGCGCCGCCCGCTTCGGCGACGCGGGCGGCGATCGACGCGGTCGCCTCGCCGGTCAGCACGAGGACCCTGGTGGTGGCGCTGAGCTGCGGGATGAGGGTGGTGCCGTCGCCGTCGGGGAGCCGGCGGTCGAGCAGGACGACGTCAGGTCCGGTGCGGCGGATGTCCGCGAGGGCGGCGGCGACCGTGGCCGCCCGTGCGACCACCTCGATCCCGGCGCGCTCCAGTGCCAGCCCGATCGCCTCGGCCACCATGTCGTGGTCCTCCACGAGAACCACTCGGGTCATGCACCTCAGCGTACGGCGAACCGGAAGTTGCGCGACTTGCCGACGACGTGCGTTCTGACGGCGTCGAACACGGCGGCGTGGTGGCGTTCGGCGTCGAGCTGGGGCGAGATGAGCTTGAGCAGGTGGGTGGCGTTGCTCGTGATCTTCTTGGAGAGCGGGAGGAGACCGAGGAAGATCGGGATGTCGGCGGTGGCAGCTGTCGTGCGGACGTTGTGAAGTGCTTCTGCAGGCAGAGCGCTGAGAAGCACGTTGTCGCCCTGGTAGGTGTGTGGCGGCAGTTCGCTGGTGGATGCACTGTGAAACGGCTTCACAGACAGTTGTTCGGTAAGTCGTGGCGCCACCTTCAGGCTGTCGATGTCGAACGGTTTCGTGCTCGCGTAAGTGAGGCGCACGGTGCTGCGACCCCTGAGCGGTTCCGGGAGAAATGGAAGGTCGGGGAACGCGATGGTGGCGAGCTGGGGTGTGACGTGGTCGGGCAGGTCCCAGTGGTGAAACGCGTCGAACACGGCTTCCGCGTGTTTCGCGTCGAAGTACATCTCGCCGCTGTGAACCCGGTTCACGGGCACTAGCTCGAACTTCAGGCCCGTCACGACGTCGCCGATCTTGGTCGTCTCGTGGACGCGGTCGCTGGCCAGACCGAGCTCGCGGGCCAGCAGGCCGTATCCGCCGCCGAGCGTGTAGCCGACGACGCCGACGTCCGGTGCGTCGCCGCTGAGCGGGGCGAGTCCGTGCGGGGCGGCCACGTCGATCACCTGCTGCCAGACCGCGCCTGCCTCGACCGTGGCGGTGCGGGTGGCGGGGTCGACGTGGACCTCGTTCATGCGCTTGGTGGAGATGAGGACGCCGGTCGCCGGGGTGGTGATGCCGTGGCCGGTGGCCTGGACCTCGTACGGGAGGCCGTTGGCTTCGGCGTGGTGGACGGCTTTCTCGACGTCGGCTGCGGTCTCCACGGCGAAGATGACCTCCGGCTCGTGGCGCAGGCCGGTCTGGAAGCCGCTGCGTTCGTCGTCGTAGCCGGGGTCGCCCAGGTGGAAGATCTGCATGTGTTCAGCGTTGCTGAGCTGTGTTTATATGTCCAAGAGCTGGTTGTTGTGGGTTCTAGAATCATTGGTTATGGAGCTTCGGCAGCTGGAGTACTTCGTCGCGGTCGTCGAGGAGGGCTCGTTCACGCGGGCCGCGGAACGGGTGCACGTCGCGCAGCCCGGTGTGAGCGCGCAGATCCGGCGGCTGGAGCGCGAGCTCGGCCACGACCTGCTGGACCGGTCGGGGCGCGCGGTGACGGTGACGGACGTGGGCGCGGCGGTGCTGCCGCTGGCGCGGGCGGCGTTGCGGTCGGTGGAGTCGGCGCGGCGGACCGTCGAGGAGCTGGCGGGGTTGGTGCGCGGGGTCGTGCGGGCCGGGATGGTCGTGTCGTGCGGGGTGATGGACCTGCCGGAGCTGCTCTCGAAGTTCCACGCGGCACACCCAGGTGTCGAGATCACGTTGACAGAGGCCAACTCCGATGAGCTGATCTCGTCGCTTGTGGACGGACGACTGGACCTGGCGCTGGTCGGGTACGTCGGTGAGGCGCCAGCCGGGTTGTCGGTGCGGGTGCTGGCCGACGAGCCGCTCGTGGCGGCGGTGTCCGCCGCGGATCCCTGGTACGGCAGGGAGTCCGTGACGCTGGAGGAGCTGCTTTCGCGCGGGTTGATCAGTCTGCCGGTGGGGACGGGGTTGCGCGGGGCGCTGGACGCGGCTTGTGGTCCACGACGGCCGCGGATCGCGTTCGAGGCCTCCGCGCCACCGATGGTGATCACGCTGGCGCAGCGCGGTCTCGGTCCGGCGGTCCTGGCGTCGTCGATGGTGTCCGGCCTGCACCCGGTGCGGATCACGGACCCCGAGCCGTGGAGCCGGCTGGCGCTGGCGTGGCGGACCGAGGGCCCGCACAGCCCGGCCGCGCGGGCGTTGATCAGGCTCGCGGAAATCCAGGTGACAACGGATCTGTAGCTCTGTCACCATTTCCGCATGTTCCTGACGGCTGAGTGCGCGACGTTCGCAGGTGTTCCTGCGGGCGCGCTCGCCGTTGCCTCGGCACAGCTGGCCGGCGCCCGACTCTGACCCTTCTCCAGTCCGTTCCTCCAGGACCGCTGGAGGAGGGTTGTGGTGGTCGATCGGTTCTGGGCAAACCCGGCTGTGTTCTCGAGGAAATGATGAAGCAGGAGTTCGTGCGCGCCAAGCCGCACCTCAACATCGGCACGATGGGCCACGTCGACCACGGCAAGACGACGCTCACCGCGGCGATCACCAAGGTGCTGTCCGAAGTGGACCCGTCGGCCACGTCCTTCACCGCGTTCGACCGCATCGACCGCGCCCCGGAGGAGCTGGCCCGCGGCATCACCATCAACATCGCGCACGTCGAGTACGAGACGCCGACGCGGCACTACGCCCACGTCGACATGCCCGGCCACGCCGACTACGTGAAGAACATGATCACGGGCGCGGCGCAGCTCGACGGCGCGATCCTGGTGGTGTCCGCCGAGGACGGCACCATGCCGCAAACGCGCGAACACGTCGTGCTCGCCCGGCGGGTCGGCGTGCCGCACGTGGTGGTGGCGCTGAACAAGGCCGACGCGGTGCACGACCCCGAGCTCCTCGACCTGGTGGAGCTCGAGGTCCGCGACCTGCTGTCGCGCTACGGCTTCGACGGCGACGCCACCCCGGTGGTGCGCGTCTCCGGCCTGCGCGCGCTGCAGGGCGACCCGGTGTGGACGCAGTCGATCATCGCGCTGCTGGAGGCCGTGGACAACCACGTCCCGGTCCCGGACCGCGACCTCACCAGCCCGTTCCTGATGCCGATCGAGAACGTGCTGACCATCACCGGCCGCGGCACAGTCGTGACCGGCGCCGTCGAACGCGGCGTGATCAGCACGGGGGACAACGTGGAGGTGATCGGCCTCGGCGCCGCGGTGACCTCGGTCGCCACCGGCATCGAGACCTTCGGCAAGCCGATGCAGCAGGCCCAGGCAGGAGACAACGCCGCAATCCTGCTGCGCGGCGTCCGCCGAGGCGACGTCAGGCGCGGCCAGGTCCTGGCCCTGCCCGGCAGCGTCGCCCCGCACACCCGCTTCCGCGCGTCCGTGTACCTGCTCTCCCACGCGGAGGGCGGCCGCCACACGGGCATCTCCACCAACTACCGCCCGCAGTTCCACTTCCGCACCGGCGACGTGGTCGGCGTGGTCGAACTCGACGCGCCGGCCCTGCCCGGCGACACCGTCGAGGTGACCGTGGAGCTCGGCAAGGCGGTGGCGATGGACACCGGACTCGGGTTCGCGATCCGCGAGGGCGGCAAGACCGTGGGAGCGGGCACGGTCGGCGAGATCCTCGCCTAGGGCGGCGGCGACGGCCCGAGAAGGTGGTCGCGCCGCCTGGGGGGAGGGCGTGGTGGAGGTCTTCGGCTTCCGCCGCGCCCTTCGTCGTTTCCGCAGGTGGGTGCCGGTGTTCGGTACCTCGATCGGGTGACGCGCGTCCTGATCTGGCGGGTGGGGCGTCTGGTTTCGTGGTTGGGCGGCGTGCGGCCGGTGCGTCACTGGATCAGGTGAAAGGAGGTGCTGGGGTGTCCGGATTCTCGTGGTCGGCCGTCCCGTATTGGGAAACGCGCGGAGGGGCGGTGAAAACCGCAGGTCAGGCTGTGTCGGGTCTGCTTGTCCTTCGGGTTGAGCCCAGGCGGGTTCGGCTTGCCGGGGTTGGGCTCGGCGGGGTTGGGGCGGGGTTGAGCTCGGCGAGGTCCGGCCCATCCGGGTCAGGTACAGGGAGGTCCGGCTCGACATGGTGTGGCTCAGCGACGTGAGGCTCAGCGACGTGAGGCTCCGCGGCCCTCGGCCCACCGGAGCCCGCTCACCCAGCGTTGCCTACCCCGACCGGTCACTCACCGAGTGCGGCGCCCCCACCGGCTTCGACTCCGGCGACCCGCGCTGCCGCAGGTACACGCTGAGGATCGCCATCGACGCGATCGCCAGGTACTCGGACTGCCAGTTCTGCAGCGACCGGTTCCAGAAGTCCGCGCTGAGGAAGTACTCGAACAGGCCCACCTTCTCGGCCAGCGGGTCGGAGTTGTTGGCGAAGCAGCCGGCGATCCACTGCATGGTCCAGGAGAAGAGGAACAGCGCGAGCATCGCGAGGCCCAGCGACTTGGAGTACACCGAGGTGCGCCACCCACCCGCACGTGCCCACCGGGGCGACGACTCGGTGGTGTGCCGGCCGAGTTGTTGCTCCTCGGCGGTTTCCGGTCCGGCCTTGTCGGCCGGTTTGGACTCGGGCGATCCGCGCTGGACCAGCCACACGGTGGCCCAGACGTAGAGGAAGAACTGGAGGTACTCGGACTGCCAGTTCTCCACGACGTCCACGAGGAAGTCCGCGGAGACGAGGTAGGAGCCGAGGGTCAGCAGTGGCTGGCCCAGCGCGGCCTGACGCTCGTTGTAGTCGGCGTTGCCCGTGAAGAGCTGGCCGACCAGCGCGGCGAGGAAGAGCCCGGCGAAGACGAGCGTCAGGCTGTGCTCGCGCAGGAACCTCCTCATCGGACCCGAGTTCCTGGCGAGCCCACCGCTAAACCTCGAGCAGCGGCACGACCTCCTTGGCCCAGAACTCGAAGAACCCTTCCTGGTCGGGGCCGATCTGCTGGACGTAGACCTCGTCGAAGCCCGCGTCGGCGAACTCCTTGACCTTCTCCGCGTACTGCTGCGGGTCGGGGCCGCACGGCATCGCGTCGCGGATCATGTCGGGGGTGACGAGCTGGGACGCCTGTTCGAAGTGGCGCGGGGTGGGTAGCACCTGGGCGAGCTCGCCGGGCAGGCCGTCGTTGGGCCACAGGCGGTGTGCGGTGGCGACGGCGTCCTCTTCGGAGGGTGCCCAGCAGACCTTGAGGCCGCTCTGGGCCGGGCCGCGGCCGCCCTCGTCGCGGTACTGCTTCACGAGGTCGCCGGACGGGCCGACGCAGATGTAGCCGTCGCCGCTCTTCGCCGCCAGCCGGACCGCTTTGGGGCCGAAGGCGGAGACGTAGATCGGCACCGGGCGTTCGGGGATGGTGTAGATGCGTGCGTTCTCGACGGTGTAGTGCTTGCCGTGGTGGGTGACCTCGTCGCCCTGGTGCAGCGTGCGGATGAGGCCGATGGCCTCCTCCAGCATCTCCAGGCGCACGTCGGCGGAGGGCCAGCGGTCGCCGAGGACGTGTTCGTTCAGCGCTTCGCCGCTGCCGACGCCGAGCACGAAGCGGCCCTCGCACTGGACCGCGGCGGTGGCGGCGGCCTGGGCGATGACGGCCGGGTGGATGCGGACCGTCGGGCAGGTCACGGCGGTGGTGATGGGGACGGTGACCGCCTCGGACAGCGCGCCGATCGTGCCCCAGACGAACGGGGACTGGCCCTGTTCGTCGTTCCACGGGTGGTAGTGGTCGGAGATCCACAGCGCCTCGAAGCCGTGGTCGCCGGCCAGGCGCGCGTTGCGGACCAGGTCGCGGGGTCCGTGTTCTTCTGAGGAGAGGAAGTAGCCGAGCTTCACGGGAGCAACTCCTGGATCTTGGTCCGCAGGCCGCGCGACATGATGTCCCAGGCGTCCGGGTCGCCGCGCAGCACCGCTTCGGTCATGTCCTTGATCTGGTCGAACGTCGCGTGTGGCGGGATGGGTGGCACGTTCGGGTCGCAGCGCACGTCGAGCACGGTGGTGCCGGCGTGGGCGAGCGCGGTGTCCCAGGCGGGGCCGAGCTGGTCGGGCGAGTCGACCTCGATGCCCTGCAGGCCGATCGAGCGCGCGAAGTCCGCGTACGACAGGTCCGGCAGCGTCTGCGAGGGCTCGAACTTCGGGGCACCGCCCATCGCGCGCAGTTCCCACGTGACCTGGTTGAGGTCGTTGTTGTGGAACACGCAGACGATGCACCGGATGTTGTGGTGCCGCAACGTGAGCAGCTCCGCCATCCCGTTCATCTGCATCGCGCCGTCGCCGACCAGCGCGATCAACGGCCGGTCCGGCTGGGCAAAGGCGGCGCCCAGCGCGTACGGCACGGCGCAGCCCATCGTGGCCAGCGTGCCGGACAACGACGACCGCACGCCGCCGCGGATCTTCAGCAGCCGCGCGTACCAGTTCGTCGCGGAACCGGAGTCCGCGGTGACGATCGCGTTGTGCGGCAGCCGTTCGGACAGCTCGTGCACGATCCGCATCGGGTTGACCGGGTCGGCGGGCACCATCGCCTGCCGCTGCAGGACTTCCCACCAGCGTTCGACGTTCTTCTCGATCGACTCGCGCCACGAGCGGTCGGCTTTGCGTTCGAGCAGCGGGATGAGCGCGCGCAACGTCTCGCGTGCGTCGCCGACCAGGTTCACCTCGGTCGGGTAGCGCATCCCGATCGCGCGCCCGTCGACGTCGACCTGCACCCCGCGCGCGGCACCGAACTTGGGCAGGAACTGCGAGTACGGGAAGTTCGAGCCGATGATCAGCAACCGGTCGCAGTCGCGCATCATCTCGTAGCTCGGCCGCGTTCCGAGCAGGCCGATCGACCCGGTCACGAAGGGCAGGTCGTCGGGCAGCACGTCCTTGCCCAGCAACGCCTTCGCCACGCCCGCGCCGAGCAGCTCGGCGACCTCGGTCACCTCCGCGGCCGCCTCCCGGGCACCCTGCCCGATCAGGACGGCGACCTTCGAGCCGCTGTTCAGCACCTCGGCGGCGCGCCGAACCTCGTCCTGCGCGGGCACGACGACTGATGACGGCCGTGACGGCGGGCTGGACGGGATGTGCTTGAACTCGTGTTTCGGCGCCTCGTACTCCTGCTCCTGCACGTCGTTCGGGATGATCACCACGGCCGGCGCGCGCTCGGCGGCGGCGGTGCGGAACGCGCGGTCCAGGGCGTTCGGCAGCTGCTCCGGGACCGTGACGTCGATCAGGAACGAAGCGACGTCGTGGAACAACGCGTGCAGGTCGACCTCTTGCTGGAAGCTGCCGCCTTGGGCGGTGCGGGCGGTCTGGCCGACGATCGCGACGACCGGGACGTGGTCGAGCTTCGCGTCGTAGAGCCCGTTCAGCAGGTGGATCGCGCCGGGTCCGCTGGTCGCGAGGCACACGCCGACGTCGTTGCTGAACTTCGCGTACCCGACGGCGGCGAACGCGGCCATCTCCTCGTGCCGCGTCTGGATGAACAACGGGTCGTTGTCCGCTTTGCCGAACGCGGCCACGATCCCGTTGATGCCGTCGCCGGGGTACGCGAACACCTGCTTGACCTTCCAGTCCCGCAGGCGTTGCACGACGAAGTCGCCGACGGTCATTTCGGTGCCCCTTCGAGCACGTAGACCGTGTAGGCGGAGCGGATGATCGGCTGGGCGACGTTGCGCACGCGCACGCCGCCCGGCGTCATGCCCTGTTCCGTGCCGAAGTGCGCGTGGCCGTGGATCGCGAGGTGGGTGCCGGTCTTGTCGATGGCCTCGCCGAGCAGGTACGAGCCGAGGAACGGGTAGATCTCCGGCGGCTCGCCGCGCAACGTGTCCGGCACCGGCGCGTAGTGCGTCAGCGCGACCTTGATGTCGGTGTCCAGTTCGGACAGTGCGCCCTCCAGCGACTCCGCGATGCCGCAGGTGTGCTGGATGAACGCCTTCATCTCGCGTTCGCCGAACGCGCTGCCGCACTTGCCGGCGAACCCGCCGCCGAAGCCCTTCACCCCGGCGACGCCGAGCGTGCAGCCGTTGATCCTGGCTTCGAAGGTTGTGCCTTCGAGGACGTGGATGCCCTTGTCCTGCAGCGTTTTCGTGACTTCGAGCGGTTTGTCGTCCTGGTGGTCGTGGTTGCCGAGCACGGCGACGACGGGCACCGGCAGGTCCGCGAACTCGTCCGCGACGACCTCGGCCTCGGCGACCGTGCCGTGCCGCGTCAGGTCGCCGGCGAGCAGCAGCACGTCCGCGTGCTCGCCGACCTTCTCGAGCGCCGGCCGCAGCCTGCCGCGCATGTCCTCGCCCAGGTGCACGTCACCGACGGCGGCGATCCGGATCATCGCAGGTCCTCCTCACCCTCCGGTTCCCCGGCAGGTGTCACGCGCACGTCGTTGAGGATCGTCAGCTCGGGTGCCGCCTCGCGCAGCACCTCTTCCAACGCGGCCCTGCGGTCCGCGCACGCGACGTCGCCGGACAGCATCACGTGGTCGCCGCGCACGGTGACGCGCACGCCGAGCTCGGCTGTTCTCGGGTCCTCCGCGACCGCCCTACGCAGGTTCGCCGCGAGGTACTGCTCGGAGCTCATGGTCCCTCCCGATGATGTCCAGACGTTCGGTGAGCACCAGGAACGCCTCCGCGTACGGCGAGTTCTTGGTCTCGTCGCGCACCTGCTGCCAGTCGATCTGTTCCCTGAGCGCACGGGCGAACGGCAGCAGCTCGCTGAAGTCGCAGCGGTGCCCGTCGAGCACCAGCAACTTGCTGATCAGCACGTACGTCGCCGGCATCACCGGCAGCATCACCGATCCGACCGGCATCTCCTCGGCCATCGCGAGGAGCTCGTCGGTCACGGGCCGCTCGTTGGGCCGGAACAGCAGGTCCACCAGCGAGTCGCCGTCGTAGACCTTCAGCAACCAGTCTTCCGGCGGTTCGGCGGCCCTCAGTCCACGCCCGACCAGCACGCGCACGGCCTCCGTCGCGTCCTGCTCGCGCACGAGCAGGTCGACGTCGTGCTCGCTCGTCGGGCCACCGCGCGCATAGCCGGCGCATCCCCCGGTCAGGGCGAAAGGAATCCCCTCGCTGCGTAAGGCGTTCGCGACTTTTGTCAGCGTCCGCAGCAGCTCGTCCTGCACGTCGCTCATGCCAGCGGTTACCCGCGAGTCCGCGGAGTGAACCGTGATCGATTGGGTTCGGTGGTGGCGGACGGAACCGCTCACACCTGATCCGTCGCCAGCCGCGCATGTCGCTCGGTGTCGAACCGCTGCCCGTCGTAGAGCAGCCGCGCCCGCTCCACCCCCTCGGCCACGTACCCGGCCCCCACCGCCACCCGGCACGACGCCGGGTTGTCCAGCCGGTGCGCCAGCTCCAGCCGGAACAGCCCCAGCGAGTCGAACGCCCACGTGCTCACCTCCCGGCACGCCCGTGTGGCCAGCCCGCGGCCGCGAGCCGATGCGCGCACCCAGTACGACACCCAGCCGGTCTCGTGTCGTCGTTCTACGCTGGACACCGCGATGTTGCCGACCGGCACCCCACCGGAAAGCACCGCGAAGGCGTAGGCGGTGTCGTCGGCGCGGCGGGTGTCCATCAGGTCGATCCAGGCCTCGGCGTCTTCCAGTGAGTCGATCGGCACGGTGAACTGGCGGCTCATCAGGGGTTCGCGGGCGGCGGACAGGACGGCGGGAGCGTCGTCCGGGTGCCAGGGCCTCAGCAGGGTGTCCACCTGTCCAGCTTCTGAAGATGCCGGACCGACTGCAACTCAGACGGGCCGCCGCACGTCAAAGGGACAACACGGGACAAGGAGCTCAGATGGTCATCTTCGGTTGGCGGACGACGATCCAGCAGCTCATGATGCTGACGCTGGTGTGCGGGCACTGCGGGCACCAGGCGGCGCACAGCCTCTCGCGGCGGGTGACGAAGCCCACGGTCTTCTTCATCCCGCTCTTCACGATCAGCAAGAAGTACGGGATGCAGTGCACGTTCTGCGGTGTGGCCTACGACATCAGCTCCACGCACGCCCGTCAGCTGGGTGCGGGCGTCTGACACGAAGAGCAGCCGGGCGCGTCGGCGTCGGTGGTGACGCGCCCGCACTCGGGGCAGATCAGGTCGAGGAAACACGCACTCGAAGCGACACCACCGAGGTCCACAGCCAGCCGGTCGTCGCGACCGCGCAGAGCAGGACGGTGCCCGACGGGTTGCCGAGGAACGCCATCGGCACCATCAGCAGCAGCCCGGTCAGCGCGCTCACCACCGCCAGCCATCCTCCGAGCCTACGCGCGAAGACGAAGCACGCGCCGATCCAGCCGATCATCCGCGCGCCCCAGGTGGAGAAGCGCGTCATGCCGGTGGCGGCGATGACGAACGCGCGCCGCACACGATGAAGTTCGCGATCTGGATCCAGCCCAGCGAACCAGGCTGAGCATCGAGAACGGGTGCCGCGCCAGGTCGAAGCCGGAGCGGGTGAACGCCTGGGCGTACCCGACGGCCAGGTAGGGCGGACCGGCGACGACACCGCTCAGCACACGGGACATGAGTTCCTCCTCCAACGAAGTTCGACGGCGAGAACGGAACCGCCGACAATTTTTTTTGTCAAGACCAACCAGACTGTCTTGACGAGATGATTGTTCGGCGGCAGGATGGCACCATGCCGCGGGAGAAGGAGACGAGCTGATGGGCCACGCGTTCGAAGCCACCGACAAGGCCGAGGTACCGGCCTCGGTCGAGGAGGTCTGGGAGGCGATCGCCACCGGGCCAGGGATCGACTCGTGGTTCATGGGCCGCAACGAGGTGGAGAACGGGCAGGTGAAGCTCTCGTTCGGCGGCTACCGGCCGACGTCGGAGATCACCGCCAACGACCCGCTCAAGCACTTCGCGCACCACAGCGGCGAGGCGCCGGACGGCCGGTTCATCGCCTACGAGTTCATGGTCGAGGGGCGTGACCACGGCAGCACGGTGCTGCGGATGGTCACGAGCGGGTTCCTGCCCGGCGACGACTGGGCGGACGAGTTCGAGGCCATGCAGCTGGGTGGCGCGCTGTTCTGGCGCACGCTGGTCGAGTACCTGGGCCACTTCGCCGGCCGGACCGCGCGGCCGCTCACCGTCTTCGGGCCCGTGGTCACCGACTGGGACGAGGCCTGGCGCAGGCTCGACGACGCCATCGGGACCAAGCTCCCGGACGCCGTCGAGTACCACCGCAACTCGCACACCCTCGGCGTGCGGACCGGGAACGGCATGTACCGGTTCATGCGCGGCTTCCACGGCCCGATGATCGCCGCGCACCACGTCTTCGCGGGCGACGAGTCCGAACAGGACTGGCAGCTCTGGCTCGAATCCACCCTGGGAGAGAAGAAATGACCCGCTTCACGACCTCGGCCGACGGCACCGAGATCGCCTACTCGATCACCGGTTCCGGGCCCGCGCTGCTGCTCGTCGACGGTGCCATGTGCCACCGGAGGTTCGGGCCCACCACCGAGCTCGCCTCCGTGCTGGACAAGAACTTCACCGTCTACACCTACGACCGGCGCGGCCGGGGCGAGACCGGGGACGGCGCCACGCCGTGGTCGCTGGAGCGCGAGATCGAGGACATCGACGCGGTCATCGAGGAGGCCGGCGGGTCCGCGTTCGTCTTCGGCGTCTCCTCCGGCGCGGTGCTGGCGCTCGAAGCCGCGTCGAAGCTGCCGTCGATCACCCGGCTCGCGGTCTACGAGGCGCCGTTCGTCGTCGACGACACCTATCCGGCCCGGCCGGCCGACTACGTGCGGACGATGGACGGGCTGATCGCGAAGGGCGACCGGTCCGGCGCGCTGTCGTCGTTCATGAAGCTCGTCGGCACGCCCGGTTTCGCCGTCGCGGTCATGAAGCTGACGCCGATGTGGAGGAAGCTCAAGCTCGTGGCGCACACGCTGCCGTGGGACCTGCGCATCCTGGGCGACGACGGCCGCGGTGAGAAGCTGCCGGCCGGCCGCTGGAACGTCAAGGTGCCGACGCTCGCCATGGACGGCGGCAAGTCGCCCGTGTACCTCCGCAACACGATGAAGAACGTCGCGGAGGTCGTCGAGGGCGCCGAGCACCGCACGCTGGCCGGTCAGACGCACCTGTACAAGTCGTCGGTCATGGCGCCGGAGCTGGTGGAGTTCTTCTCGCGGGCCCAGCGCACCGCGGGTCCCATCGCGTAGCCGGCCACCACGAACAGCCCGCCGACCAGGAGCCAGCCGAGGCTCCCCCACCCGAGCACGACGGTCGTGAGCAGCGCCGGGCCGACCATGCGCGCGACCGCCGTGCCGGTGCCGAAGAAACCCTGGTACTGGCCCTGCCGGTCGGCGGGCGCGAGGGAGAAGCTGATCTCCCACGCGCCGGAGGCGAGCATCATCTCGCCGAGCACCTGCAACGCGGCGGCGGCGACCAGCAGTGCCGCCACGGGCCACGCGCCGATGCCGAACGCCGTGGCCGCGAAGACCACGCAGGACGCGAGCATCACCAGTCCGGCGTGGCGCACGAGCCGTGACGCCTGCCGCAGACCGTTGGCACGGCGGGCGATCCGCACCTGGAAGAGCACGACGGCCGCGGTGTTGAGCACCAGCAACGCGGCCGCGAGCCACGTCGGCGCCTCGGTCCGCTGCACGATCCACAGAGGAATGATCAGGCTGAGCAACGGCAGGTAGAGCAGCATCACCGCGTTGATCAACGTGACCAGCGCGTACGGCCGGTCCTTGAGCACGTCGAACTTGCCAGGGGCACGGGTCATCGCGGTCTCCGGCAGCGTCGCGAGGATCGCCGCCGCGGCCAGGAAGCTCACCGCGTCCACCGCGAACACGGCGGTGTAGGCGATCTCGGTGCCCAGGTGCAACGCGAACCCGCCCGCCGCCGCACCGATCGCGATGCCCGCGTTGGCCGTCGACTGGATCCGCGCCCGCACCCGCGTGCGTTCTTCCGCTGTCGTCAGTCCCGCGAGCAGCGCTTGCCGGGACGCCTGCAGCCCGCTCTGGAAGCTCGCGTACAGGCACATCACCAGCACGAACGCCAGGTGGTCGCGCGTGACGAGCAGAACGCCGATGCTCGCCGCGGTCAGCACGGCGAGCACGACGGCCGTGGTGCGCGGGCCGAACCGGTCGGCGAGCGACCCGAGGGCGACCCCCGCCGCCGCGCCCACACCCCACGCGAGGGTGAGACCAAGCCCGACCTGCGCCGGGCTCAGCCCGACCACCAGCGTGAAGTAGAGGGCGGAGCAGACGAGGAAGCCGCCGTCACCGATGGAGTTCGTCAGCTGCGCGTAGGCAAGTCGCCGGGTCATGGGAACGACCGTATGGCGACGATTGGCCCTAGCTTTGGGACAAGAACGCGCTATTTCTCTGGGCCAATCACTCCCCAGCCGCGATCAGGGGTGCATCCGGGCACCCTTCAGGATCTTGTCCACGGCGTTCTTCTGACCGTGCACCGCGATGCCGACCAGGTCGAGGTCCTGCGTGTGCACCTTGCGCACCGCGGCCCGGTTGTCGGCGTCGTTGCCGGTCGAGAACAGGTCCGCGGTGAAGATCGACATGGGCTGGTTGCGGGTCAGCGCGCGGTCGTGCGCCTTGGTGAGCAACGCCTTGTCCCCCTGCAGGACCACCACGGGCTGGCGGAACATCGACAGGTAGGTCACGTCGTCGGCGTCCACGTAGGGCTCGCCGCGCAGCTCCTGCGGGAGGCCGCTGACGAGGAAGGCCGTGACGTTCAGCGCCTGCCAGGAGGCCAGGTCGTCCCGCAGCAGCACAGCGATCTTGGTGTCGAACATGGCGTCCACCATCGCGGGTGCGGGCGCGTCCGGTCTTGTACGTTCCTGACATGAGCAGCACCGCCTGGCGCCCGGCGGTGGACGGCATCCGGGAGGTCTTCCACGCCGAGTTCACCACCCACGTCTACCCGGCCCACACGCACGACGCGTGGACGTTGTTGCTGATAGACGCAGGTGCCGTGCGCTACGAGCTGGACCGGCACGAGCACGGTGCGCTGGTCGACGGCGTGACGCTGCTGCCGCCGCACGTGCCGCACGACGGCCGGTCCGCGTACGAGTCGGGCTTCCGCAAACGCGTGCTGTACCTCGACGGCGACGTGCTGCCCGCCGGGCTCGCCGGCAAGTCGGTCGACCGCCCGATGCTCGTCGACCCGCTGCTGCGGCAGCGCGTGCACCAGCTGCACCTGGTCCTCGACGAGCCGCTGGAGGCGCAGAGCCGACTCGCGCTGATCACCGAACGGATCACGCACCACTTCGCCGGCACCGCGCCGCAGGTCTTCGCGGACCCGACGCTGGCCGACCGGTTGCGCGAGCTGCTCGACGCGTCACTTCCACAAGGCATCACGCTGGCGCAGGCGGCAGATGAGCTGCAGACCAGCCCCACGCACCTGGTGCGCGCGTTCAGCAGGCGGTTCGGGCTGCCACCGCACCGCTACCTGACCGGGCGGCGGGTCGACCTGGCCCGCGGGACCTGCTGGAGGGCCGGCCGGCGGCCGAGGCGGCGGTGCTCGCCGGGTTCCACGACCAGTCGCACCTGACCCGGCACTTCCGGCGGGTGCTCGGTACCAGCCCCGGCCGGTTCGCGCGCTGACAGAATCACCCGGTGCACGTCGACATCCTCGGCCCGGTGGAAGCGCACACCGCGCGGGGCAGGATCCAGGTGGGCGGTCCGCGGCCGCGCACCCTCCTCGCGCTGCTGGCGCTGCGGGCGGGCCAGATCGTGCCCGTCGACCGGCTGATCGACGAGCTGTACGGCGACCGACCGCCCGCCGACGCGGCGAACGCGTTGCAGGGCCAGGTCTCCCGGCTGCGCAGGGCGCTCGGGGTGGCCGAGCTGGTCGAGTTCCACCCGGCCGGGTACCGGCTGGCGCTGGCGCCGGACAGCGTGGACGCGCACCGGTTCGCGGCTGGCGGCGGCCGGCAGGCGCTGGAGCAGGGTGACCCGCAGGCGGCGGAGGCGTTGCTGGGCGAGGCACTGGCGCTGTGGCGCGGGCCCGCGCTGGCGGACACGACCGCGACCGGGCACGCGGATCGCCTTGAACGGCAACGCCAAACAGCCTCGCACGACCTGATCGCCGCACGCATCCGCTTGCACAAGGCCGATGTCGGGGAGATCCAGGACCTCGTGCGGCAGCACCCGCTGGACGAACAGCTGCGCGGCTTCCTCATGCGGGCGCTGCACCAGCAGGGCAGGCAGGCGGAGGCGTTGCAGGCCTTCGAGGACGCCCGCGCGGTGCTGGCCGAGGAGCTCGGCACCGACCCGTCGGCCGAGTTGCGGGCGATCCACGTGCAGGTCCTGCGCGGCCAGACCCGGCGCGAGCTGCCGGCCCAGCTCACGAGCTTCGTCGGCAGGCAGGCGGAGCTGGCCCGGATCGCCTCGCTCGGCGACGCGCGGTTGATCACCCTCACCGGTCCCGGCGGCGCCGGCAAGACGCGGCTCGCGGTGCAGGCCGCCGACGACGACGCGGTGTTCGTGGACCTCGCGCCGGCGCACGACGTGGCCGCGGCGGCGCTGCAGGCGCTCGGGTTGAAGGAAACCGTGCTGCCCGCCGAGGAACGGCTGACGCTGGCGCTGAAGGACCGCGCCACCCAGCTGGTCCTGGACAACTGCGAGCACGTGGTCGTGCAGGCCGCGACGCTCGTCCAGCACCTGCTCAGCACGTGCCCGCGGTTGCGCATCCTCGCGACCAGCCGGGAGGCGCTGGGCATCACGGGCGAGACGCTGTGCCCGGTGCCGCCGCTCGACACCGAGCAGAGCGTGACGCTGTTCGTCCAGCGCGCGAGGGCGGTGAACCCGGTCTTCACCCAGGACGAGCACACCGAGAGCATCTGCCGTGAGCTCGACGGCCTCCCCCTCGCCATCGAGCTCGCCGCCGCCCGCGTCCGCACGCTGACCACCGAGGACATCTCCCGGCGCCTGAACGACCGGTTCCGGTTGCTCACCAAGGGAAACCGCGCCGCCGCACCCCGGCACCAGACGCTGCGGGCGGTCGTGGAGTGGAGCTGGGACCTGCTGACCGACGACGAACGCGACCTCGCCGCGGCGCTGGCCACGTTCAGCGGTGGCGCGACCCTCGCCGCCGTCGAGGAGGTCGGCGGGCACGACCTCGGGGTGCTGGAGGCGCTGGTGGACAAGTCCCTGGTGGAGGCCGCCGACGGCCGCTACCGGATGCTGGAGACGATCCGCGAGTTCTGCGCGCAGCACAACCGGGTCGACGCCGAGCACGCCGCGTACTTCGCCGCACTCGTCCGGCGGGCCGATCCGGAGCTGCGCGGCCCGGACCAGCTGCGCTGGCTCGCCACGCTGAGCGCCGAGCACGCCAACCTGGTGCAGGCGCTGACGTGGACCGCCGACCACGCGCCCGCCGACGCGCTGCGGCTGCTCGCCGACCTGTCCTGGTACCTGTACGTGCGGGGCAGCCGCACCGAGGTGGAGGCCACCGCGCGGACGTTGCTCGGCCGGGTGCCGGAGCAGACCAGCGAGCAGTACGCGATCCTGCTCGCGCTGGCCGCCCCGGAACGCGTGCGCGGCGTCCTGGACCAGTTGCACGGCCCGATCCGCCACCCGTTCGTGCTGATCGCCTGGGCCATGCTGGCCGGTCCGCCCGACCCCGGCGCGCCGCGCACCCGGCTGCAGGACGAGGTCGAACGCAGCGACGACCCGTGGATCCAGGGCCTGATCGCGTTCAGCACCGCCTACACCGACTGGACCTTGCACGGCGACCGCGCCCGTGCCGTCGAGCAGGCCAGCCAGGCGCTGCGGCGGTTCCAGGACCTGGGCGAACGCTGGGGCGCCGCCCAGGTCCTCGACGTGCTCGCCAACCTGACCGAGGACCCTCAGGAGGCGCTCGCGCTGACCGAGGAGGCGTTGCGGGTCGTGGGCGAGCTGGGTGCGAAGGAGGAGCTGGCCGAGCTGCGCGCGCGGCGCGCGGACCGGTTGCTCGACCTCGACCAGGACGCGGCCGAGCGCGACTACCGCGAGGCGCTGGCGCTGGCGACGAACGCGGGACTCGCGGCGACCAGGGCGCTGGCCGGCGCGGGCCTCGCCGAGATCGCCCGCCGCAGGGGAGATCTCGCCGAGGCCGAGCGGTTGTTGCTGGCCGCCGACCAGGAGCTGGGCTTCGGCTGGATGCACGCCAACGCCAAGCAGCACGTCGAGACCGCGCTCAGCGCACTGGCGCGTAGTCGGGGAGCTTGATCGCGGTCGCGGCCTTGAGGTCCATCCGGGCGAACATCGGCGCCTTGCCCAGGAACCCGAACATCCGGTCGCGCACCCACATCCCGAGCCGCGTCCCCGGCGCGAGGAACGGCCCGGGGTTGCCCTGGCAGCCGCGGGCGTACGGGCCGACCAGCGCCTCGTAGCGGGCGAACGCGTCCCCGCCCGCCGCCAGCTCCCCCGCCAGCACGTACGCGCTCACGACGGCGAGCCCGGTGCCCATGCCGCCGAGCGTCGAGCCGTACCCGGCGTCGCCCAGCAGCGTGACCCGCCCCGAGCTGACCGCCGGCATGCGCACCTGGCTGATCGAGTCGAAGTACACGCCCGGCGCGATCAGCTCGTCCGGCATCAGCTCCGGCGGCACCGCGGACTTGAACATCACCCAGCCCGGCGCGGTGAGCACGCCCGGTGCGCAGACCATGTCGCGGTCGTCGCCGTCGGACGGCCAGATGGCGAAGTAGTAGCCCTGGAACTTCGGCCGGTAGTCCGGGAAGACCAGCTGCCGCACGCCGGACCGCATCCCGTCCGCGCCGACGACGAAGTCGAACCGCCGCGGCCGGCCGTGCGCGAACGTGACGTCCACGCCGGTGCCGTCGTCGTGCAGGGAGGTGATCCAGTCGCCGAACACGTACTCCGCGTCGGAAGCACTGGCCTCGTACAGGATGCGTGACAGGTCACCGCGCAGAATTTCGACCTCGCCGGCGGTGAACGCCGCGGGCAGCCGGGCGCGTTCCCGGCCGTCGGTGCCGCGGAACACCATGTCGCGCGGCGTCGTCCGGGCAGCGCGGACCGCGTCGAGGACACCCATCCGCCGCAGCACGGACAGGTGCGCCTCGCCGCGGAAGTCCACGGCCTGGCCGCCGGTCCGCAGCGCGGGCGCGCGTTCCACGACGGTGGCCGAGATGCCGTGACGGGACAGCCAGAGTGCCAGTGCGGGCCCGGCAACGCCCGCTCCCGAGATCAGTACGTCCATGGCCCGGCAGGCAACACCGGGCCGCTGACCGGACGCTGACCGCCTACTGCCCGTTGATCAACGTGAGCATCTGCTGGATCTGGCCGGACCGCGAGTCGCGCACCCGCTGGGCGTAGGCCGTGGTCTCCGGGTTGGAGCCGTCCTTGAGCTCCGTCTGCGCCATCTCGACGGCGCCGCCCTGGTGCCCGGTCATCAGGTTGAGGTAGGCGAGGTCGAACTCCTCCTTGCTCCTGTCCTTGACGTCGCTGATGACCTTGGCGTCGAGCAACGGCATGCCACCGTGGGCGGCGTGCACGTTCGGGTCGCTCGACGGCTGCTCGGGCTTGCCCCAGAGCTTCAGCCAGCCCTTGAGCATCTCGAGCTCCTCGCGCTGGGTCGAGTCGACCGCGCCGGCGAGCTCCTTGACCTTCGGCCCGGTGGCCATGGCCTTCGCCACCACCGCGAGGTCGATGCCCTGCTGCAGGTGGGCCACCATCATCTGCGCGAACATCACGTCCGCGTCGTTGAACCGCGCGGTGGCAGCGGGAGGTGGTGCGGTGGAGGTCGCCGCACCGTGCCCGTGGGCCTGCTGCTGCTGGCCCTCCGGCACGACTGCGTCGCCTCCACCGCACCCCGCCAGCGCCAGGACCGCGACCGCGATCACCAGGCGCTTCATGGGATCAGACCCGCTCCCACAGCGAAGCCGCGTTCGGCGGCTCCCAGCCGGTCAGCGAGGTGTGCGCCTGCCGGCAGCGGTACGTCGAGCCGCCGTAGGTGACCTGCGCACCCGTCGCGTAGGACGTGTTCGCGGCCCACGTGCCACCCGCGGGCGGCTGCGTGGTCGGCGGCTGCGTCGTCGGCGGCTGGGTGGTGGGCGGCTGCGTCGTCGGCGGGTTCGTGGTGGGCGGCGGAGTGCCGCCGCCGTTCACGTTGACGTCGATGCAGGAGTAGAACGCGGCACCGGTGTCGGCGATGTTCCAGATGGCGAAGATCTTCTGGCGGCCGGAGAAGCCGCTCAGGTTGATCGTGTGCCGCACCGGGTCGACCGGGGCCGCGTTGTTGCCGTTGACGTACGCGACCCGCGAGCCGTTGATGTAGTACTCGTAGTCGCGGGTGCGGTGACGGGCGGTGAAGGTCCAGGTCACCTGCAGGTTGGTGCCCGTGCTGGTCGCGACCCAGCCCTTGCTGTCGTTGTTCAGCTCGTCGAAGTCGCCGCGGGCTCCGTTGCAGTTCATCAGGCCCTTGGGACCTTCGGCGCTCTGCGGTTCATACGCGGGCGCACCACAGGGAACCGTCTTCTGCGCACACTGCGCCGTACGGCTCGGCGGCGACGACACGTAACCGTGTGCGCTGGCCGAGCCAACCGGCGTGATGAGCACGATCGCAGGGACCGCAGCCATGACGAGAGCTGCTTTTCGGGTGATCTTCATCTTCTGTCCGAACTCCTTGGTTCGTTCCCAGGCGGGGTGGACCCGTTGGCAGGGGCGGGAACCGGCGCCGCGGTGGATCGCTCGCCGATCGGGTTTCGGTGTGGTCTAGACCATAAATCGAGTTCGTGGAGTGGTCAAGGAGTCACCGTCAGCCATCCGGATCGAGTTCTTCGTCAACCGGTCCAGCAGGACAAGTGGTCCTGCCGGCGGAGTGATTCGCCCGCGGACGGGTAACCCCAGGCTCATGCGTGATTTCGACGAGCCCGTCCGAGCGGCAGGCCCCGGCGTCGTGGTCGACGGACCGGCAGGCGCCCCCACCGTCCTCGTGATCGATCCAGCAGGCGAGGCCGTGCACGACGGCATCCCCGCGACCTGGCGCCCTCTCACCGACACCGTGCGCGTCGTGTGGCTGCGCGTCCCGGCCGCACCGACCTGGCAGTCCACAGTGGACAAGGTGCTCGCGGCCCACCGCGACGACGAGTCCCCGGTCCGCCTGGACGTGGTCTGCAGCGGCCCGATCGCAGCCGACGTCGTGGACCTGGTCCGCCGCCACGAACACCTGGTGAACTCGGTCCTCCTCGTCGACCCCGAGACCGAGATCGCCGCCCCGTTCGGGAAGGTGATCGCCCGCACCCACCCGTCAGCCGACGACCGCGTGCCCGCACCCATGCCACTCGGCCACCCCGACGTGGTGAACGCCGTCATCGAGCGGGTCAGGCAGTAGAACTTCCGCTGAACCGGACAGAACACCCTTCCGTATGCCTCGACAGGGAACCGAGGACGGGAGGCTTCATGCGTGCGCGTCTGCTCATGGTGGTGCTGGGTCTGCTGGCGCTGACGGGCTGTTCGACGGTCGGCGGCGGCAGTTCCGGCGAACCAGCGGCCAACGAGGCGGATGCGACGTTCTCGCTGCGCATGATTCCGCACCACCGGCAGACCATCGAGGTCTCCAAGCTCGCGGTGGAACGCTCGAAGGACTCGTTCGTCGTCGACGTGGCCGACAAGATCGCCACCGCCGAGGCCGGCGAGATCGAGCAGATGTCCACGTACCTGCGGTCGTGGAACATCCAGATCCCCGGTGACGACCCGCACGCCACGCACAAGATGGCGGGCATGATGACCGCCAAGGACGTGGAGGCCTTGAAGACCGCGCAGGGCGCGCAGTTCGACGCGCTGTACCTGGCGACGCTGTCCCGACACCTGCGCAGTGGCATCGACATGGCGAAGGACGCGCAGGCCAAGGGCGAGCACGTGGGGTCGAAGGCGCTGGCCGGGAAGATCATCGTGTCGCAGACCGAGGTGCTGGACCAGATCGGTGCGAAGCAGAAGTCCTGACACGGCTTGGTCCGCGCGTGGCGGGTGGGCGGTGGTCGTCGACACCGTGCACCCGCCGTCGTGGCGTTCGCGGGCCGGCCGGAAAAACCGGATCACCTTCCCCGCCCTCCCCCAATAGCCTGCCCCCATGCCCTCCGACTACCAGCCCTACGACCAGGGCCTCCTCCCCGTCTCCCACGGCAACCACATCCACTGGGAGATCAGCGGCAACCCGGACGGCAAAGCCGCCGTCGTGTTCCACGGCGGGCCGGGCGCGCCCTCCGACGGTGCCCGCTGGTACCGCGACTTCGACCCCGCCCACTGGAAACTGGTCATCTGGCACCAACGCGGGTGCGGCCGGAGCACCCCGCACGCCGGTGACCCGGCCACCAGCCTCGAACACAACACGACCCAGAACCTCGTCGACGACGCCGACAAGCTCCGCGACCACCTCGGCATCGACAGGTGGCTGGTCATCGGCGGTTCCTGGGGCTCCACGCTCGCCCTGGCCTACGCCGAGCAGCACCCGCACCGGGTCAGCGAGATCATCCTCGCCGCGGTCACCACGTCCAGGCCCGAGGAGCACGCCTGGATCACCCGCGGGCTGAGCATGTTCTTCCCCGACCACTTCGAGAAGTTCCTCGAAGGGCTGCCGGAGGACGACCGCGACGGCAACCTCGCCCTCGCCTACCACCGGCTGCTCAACTCGGCCGACGCGGCAACGCGCGAGAAGGCCGCCCACGACTGGAGCAAGTGGGACCTGGCCACGGTCACCGGTGGCAACAACGACTTCACCGGCACGCCCTACGACGACCCCGGCTTCCGGTACACCACGGCACGGGTCGTGACCCACTACTGGGGCAACGAGGCGTTCCTCGAACCGAACGAGATCATCGACAACCTGCACCGGCTCAAGGGCATTCCGGGTGTGCTCATCCACGGGCGCAACGACTTCGGCGGGCCGCTGCACACCGCGTGGGCGGTGGCCAAGGGGTGGCCGGACGCCGAGCTGGTGATCCTCGGCGACGCCGGGCACCAGGCCCAGGAGGGCAACAGCATGAGCCAGGCGATCACCGCGGCCGTGGCGAAGTTCCGGTGAACGAGGGCTGGCTCGACGTCGGTGACGGGCAACGGATCCACTACGAGGTCAGCGGAAACTCCCAGGGGAAACCGGCGGTCGTGTTCCACGGCGGACCCGGCAGTGGCCTGAACCCGCGGTGGCGCGAGGACTTCGACCCCGAGCACTGGTTGCTGGTGCTGTGGGACCAGCGCGGCTGCGGCCAGAGCACTCCGCACGCCGGTGACCCGGCGACCAGCCTGGAGCACAACACCACCCAGCACCTCATCGACGACGCCGAGAAGCTCCGCGAGCACCTCGGGATCGAGAAGTGGCTCATCGCCGGGGCGTCCTGGGGGTCGACGCTCATGCTGGCCTACGCGGTCCAGCACCCGCACCGGGTCAGCGAGATGATCATCAGCGCGGTCACGACGTCGCGGCCCGAGGAGCACGCCTGGCTCACCAGAGGTGCGCGGCTGTTCTTCCCCGACCACTTCGCGGAGCTCCAGCGCGGCGTGCCGGAAGAGGACCGGGACGGCAACCTCGCCGTCGCCTACCACAGGCTGCTGAACTCACCAGATCCCGAAACCAGGGCGAAAGCCGCGCACGACTGGAACAAGTGGGACCTGACGCTCATGTCCGGCGGCGACAACGACTTCACCGGCACGCGGTACGAGGACCCGCGCACGTCCTACACGCTCGCGCGGATCGTCACGCACTACTGGGGCAACGAGGCGTTCCTGGAAGCGAACCACATCCTCGACAACCTGGACAGGCTCACGGGCATCCCGGGCGTGCTCATCCACGGGCGCAGGGACTTCGGCGGCCCGCCGGAGAACGCGTGGGCCGTGGCCCAGCGGTGGCCCGACGCCGAGCTCGTGTTCGTGAGCGACGCGGGCCACCAGGCGACCAGCAGCACCGACAGCGCGTTGCAGGCCGCCATCGAGAAATTCCGTCAGGGAGCAACGGGTCCGGGCCGGTAGAGACCCTCGCCGGCCCACCTGATGCGATCGGAGAGGCGGTAGCCGGGCGCCGCGGCGAAGTTCGCGGCGTCGTCGATGCTCCCCGAGCCGTCGTACTTGGCGCGCAACGGGTACGGGAACACCGGCCGGGTGCGCACGACGGTGCCGTCGTCGCCGACACCGGACGCGGTCACCGACGTCGGCGCCGCACCACCCTCGACCCACTGGACCAGCGCGGGGAACGGGTCGAACGCCGTCAGCTCGTCACCGTTGCCGCAGTGGTGCAACGAAGGCACGACGAACAACCGCGCCCAGTCCTGCGTCCTGCCCCCGGTCAGCCGCTGCCAGTAGTCGAGCGTGCCCTCGACCGGGATGCCGGGGTCGCCGGCGCCGTGCCAGACCACCAGCTTGCCGCCCGAACGCCGGAACTCGCGCAGGTCCAGCGACATCGCGTTCGCCTTCACGGTCTCCTGCGCCACCCGGTGGAGCTCCCGCACGGTGAACTCGAAGGAGTCCAACGAGGAATGTGGCTTCCCGATCGGGTAGACGAGGTGCTTCAGGGCGTTCTCGGCCAGCGCACCGGAGATCGAGAAGCCGGACACCTCGTTGATCCAGTACTTCCAGCCGAGCTCGGAACCGTACGACTGCCCGCCGGGGTAGAGCCGCACCCCGCCGTCGGAGGGACCGGCGTAGAGGTTGCGCACCCGTGCGATCTCCTCGCCGGTCAGCGCGGGAGCCAGCGAGGCGGGGTCGAAGCGGCACAACCGCGGCTCGTCGAGCTGCCCGTCGACCAGGCCGTCGAGGCCGTCGCACTCCTGCAGCACGGCCGCGTGCAGCAGGTCGATCTTGTCGTTCGGGACGGCGTTGCGGGTGATCCACGCCTGGTAGCCCACCAGCGCGCCGAAGAACCCGGCCGGTGCGCCGGCCACGATGCCGTCGAAGTCGTGCGGGTAGCGCTGGGCCAGCTGCAACGCCTGCCGGCCGCCGTTCGAGCAGCCGGTGAAGTACGACCGGCGCGGCGCGGAGCCGAAGTAGGTCTTCGTGATCACCTTCGACACGCGCGCCAGCACGTGCTGCGAGCGGTGGAAGAAGTCGTCCCGCGCCTGCTGGTCGTCGCGGGCCCACCGCGTGTCGACCGGGTTGTCCGGCGCCACCTGGTGGCCGGTGTCGCTGGTCGCCACCGCCGCGTCCCCGAACGCCGGCCCGCACTGCGGAAAGGCCGTCTCCTCCACGAAACCGCAGAACCCGCCACAGCCCACCTGGACGTACCGCCCGCGGTAGGTCTGCGTCGGCAGCTTCACCCGGAACCCGATGTTCGGCTCGATCGTGCCGCGCACGTCGCAGAACTCCGGCACTCCGGCCGCCGCCGGCACCACGACCGCCGACGTGACCTGCGTGCGGGCATCCGGAAGCGGGTACTGGCGCGCCAGCGACGAACACGACTGGACCGGCCGAATCGGTCCGCCGGAAGAGGTCTCGGCCACGGCGGGCACCACACCCGCAGCCACCACCATGACGGCGAGCACCACCGTCGTCTTTCGATACATCCGTCCATCCCCCTGGTAGTCCGACGTACCAAGGAGATTCTCGCAGCTATCCGACGTGGATGCGGGGGCGCCGGGCAGGATCGCGCTCGGCCGAGCGGATGATCTCGCGCACGACCGGTGGCGTGTCGCCGCGGCCGAGGATCAGGTAGCGGAACAGGTGGCCGAGCGGGTTCCCCTCCGACCACTCGAAGTGCGCGTGCGGGATCACGCCGGTCGAGTCGCGCAACGCCAGCAGGACCGCCGCGATCGCGTTCGGCGCGGCCGGTGCCGACGCCCGCAGCACCCGGTGCCCGTCCACCTCGGCACCGCGCACGCGCAGCACGTTCGTGAACGCCGACGGGTCGACGATGTCGATCTCCAGGAAGATCACGTCCGCCGTGCCGGGCACCGGGTTGATCCCGCGCTGCTCGGTCTCCTTCTCGTCGTACTCGGCCTTGTCACCGGACTGGCGGCGGTTGGCGATCAACGTGATCCGGCCGTCGTTCGCGATCGTTCCGGTGATGAACCGGCGGGCGTCCTCGTCGAACTCGATCTTCTCGACCCGCAGCTCGGTCGTGCGCGACACCCGCGACACCAGCGAGATCACCACGATCCCGAGGATGAAGCCGAGCGAGATGGTGATGCCGTCCGGCTTCTCGACCACGTTCTCCACCAGCGCGTACAGCAGCACCAGCGTCAGCACGGTGAAGCCGGTCGTCGCGCCGCGCTGCCTCTTGCGCCACGCCGACACCGTCACCGCGAACGACCCGGACACCATCATCGCCAGGATCCCGGTGGCGTACGCGCCGGCCTGCGCGTTGACGTCGGCGTTGAAGATGATCGTGATGATGACGCAGATGACCGTGTAGACGATCACCACCGGCCGGACCGCGCGGCCCCACTCCGGTGCCATGCCGTAGGACGGCAGGTAGCGCGGCACGATGTTGATCAGGCCCGCCATCGCGGACGCACCGGCGAACCACAGGATCAGGATGCTGCTGATGTCGTAGACGGTGCCGAACGCCTCACCCAGCAGCTCGTGCGCGAGGTAGGCGAGCGCCCGGCCGTTGGCGGGGCCGCCCGCCGCGAACTTGTCCTGCGGCACCAGCACGGTCGTGATGAACGACGTGGCGACCAGGTACACCGACATGATCAGCGCGGCGGTCGTGAGCAGCTTGCGGGTGTTGCGCACCCGGCTCTCCAGCTGCTCCCGCGGCGTCTTCCCGGAGGCGGCGACCAGCGGCATCATCGAGACGCCCGTCTCGAACCCGGACAGGCCGAGCACGAGCAGCGGGAACGCCAGGACCGCCGGCCCGACCACTCCGAACACGCCGTCGCCGTGCACCCCCAGGGCGTCGATCCAGCGCTGCAGGGCGTCCGGCGTCGCGAACACGTCCACGAGGCCCACCACGGCCACGACGGCGTTGAGGGCGAGGAACACCGCCACCAGCGGGATCGCGACGCCCACGGCCTCGCTGAAGCCCAGCAGGAACACCCCGCCGAGGACCAGCAGCAGCACGATCGTCACCGTGAGCTCGTGGCCGTGCAGCGCCTGCGGCACGTACGGGTTCTCTAGCGCGTGCACCGAGGCGTCCGCGGCCGACAGCGTGATCGTGATGATCCACGACGTCGCCACGAACCCGAGCAGCACGAGCACGAAGACCTTGCCGCGCCAGAACGGCAGCAGGTTCTCCAGCATCGCCACCGAGCCCTGGCCGTGCGGGCTCTCCCGCGCCACCCGCCGGTACATCGGCAGCATGCCCAGCAGCGTCAGGGCGACGATCAGCAGCGTGGCCAGCGGGGACAACGCTCCCGCCGCCAGCGCCGCGATGCCCGGCAGGTACGACAGCGTGGAGAAGTAGTCGACGCCGGTGAGCGTCATGACCTTCCACCACGCGTGCGGCTTGGCGTGCGACGGGTGCGCCTCGGGCCCGCTCGGCGCCACCCGGTCGGCGAGCAGCCAGCGCGCCAGCGGACCACCGGGCGGGGCCAGCCGCTGCGGGCTGGGGACCTCCGCGGGGACGGCGTACTCCGTGCTCATGGCGCGAAGCATGCCACCCGCGGGTGGTCACGGCCTGAAGTCGGCGGGAAAACCAGCCTCCTGAATGGACAATCCGGACGGACGCAACATTCCGATGCTGCCCTGGGTGTGCAGATCGAGGAACATGTCCACAACGTCCGGATCGAACTGTTCGCCGCGTCCGGCCCACAGTTCCCGCCGCGCCCGGTTCTCGTCCAGCGCGGTCTGATGTGGACGGTTGGACCGCATCGCCGCCCACGCGACGCACACGGACAGGATCCGCGCCTCGGCCCTGATGTCCGCGCCCTTCAACCCGTCCGGGTAGCCGGTGCCGTCGTAGCGCTCGTGCTGCTGCCTGATCACGTGCGCCACGCCCGCGAACCCCGGCACCATCCGCGCGAGCCGGTAGCCGAAGTCCGGGTGCTGGCGCAGCAGCCGCCACTCCTCCTCCGACAACGCGCCCGGCTTGGTCAGCACGACCTCCGGGATGATGATCTTGCCGATGTCGTGCAGGCGGCCGGACAGCTGCGCCACCCTGATCGTGGGCGCGTCGAGGCCGAACTCCCCGGCGGCCACCCCGGCCCAGCGCGACACCGAACGGCTGTGGTCGTAGCGGTGCAGCCACCCGTCCACCCGGTCGGCCACCTGGCAGAGGAACTCCGCCATCGCGCCGTCGGTGTCCGGGTCGACCGCGGGCAACGGCTCGGGACCGACCGCGATCCGGTTGCGCCCGGCCGCCTTCGCCGCGTACAGCGCGCGGTCCGCGATCACCACGACCTCGTCGGGGCCGTCGCCGTGCGTCGGGAAGCTCGCCGACCCCACCGACACCGTGACCGACAGCGGGATGTCGTCGTTGCCCGCGTTGACCGGGATCGGCCTCTCCGCCACGCGTTCGCGCAGCCGGTTCGCGATCACCGACAGCCTGGTGGGGCCCGCGTCCGGCACGAGCAGCGCGAACTCCTCGCCGCCGTAGCGCGCGAGCACCTCACCGGACCGCGAGGCCGCGCGCAACCGGGCGGCGACCTCCATCAGCACGTCGTCCCCGGCGGGGTGGCCGTAGTTGTCGTTGATCGACTTGAACCGGTCGACGTCGATGATGAACACCGCGACCGAGCCGTCGTTGCGCCGGGCGCGCGAGATCTCCAGCGGCAGCTGCGCCTCGAAGAACCGGCGGGTGTGCAGGCCGGTGAGGCTGTCGGTGATCGCGAGCTTGCGCTGGTCGGCCACGAGCCCCGCCAGGCGGGCGATGATCAGCAACGACAGCAGCGCGCTGCCCGCCGCGATCACCACGACGTCCTGCGACGACTGGCCGACGTCGTGCACCAGCATCAGCACCGGTGCCGCCAGCGCGGCCGAGCACAGCGCGATGAGCCGGCCGCGGCTCAGGCCGACGTCCTTCATGTGCGCCCGGTCGACCAGCCTGGCCATCGTCGGGTGCAACGCGGCGGCGCCCATGCAGAGGTTCGCGGACAGCCAGATGGCGTCGAGGAAGTTGCCCGCGTGGTAGCTGCCGTCGAGGCGCTGCAGGACGTAGATGGTGTCGGCGGTGAGGATGCCCAGCAGGTTCGCCGTCAGCAGCACGAACGCGCGCGGTCGCGGCCCGGCGCCGAAGATCAGCCTCAGCGCCACCACGAAGAGCGCGAGGTCCATCATCGGGTAGCCCAGCGAGGCGACCTTCACCAGCACCGGCGACGTGAGCCGCGCCTGCGGGCCGATGACGTAGAGCCAGGACGCCATGCCGGCCACCACCGCGAGCACGGCGGCGTCGAGCAGGCTCGGCAGGTCAAGCCCTGGCGTGCGGCGGCGGATCAGCAGGATCACGCCCGCGACCATCAACGGGTAGTGGCCCAGGTAGAAGATGTCCGCGTACGAGGGGTAAACCGTGTACCGGAAGATGTAGTGCGACGCGTAGAACGTCAGGTCCGCCACCGCGTAAACGACCTGGCTCAGCGCGAGGAACACCCAGGGCCGTCTCCATTGGGGGCGGTTGCGCTTCACCCCGGCGAATGTCGCGACGGCGGCGGACGCGGAGATCGTGCAGTAGAGCACCACTCGCACCGTCTGTCCCGTTGTGCCCGCGGGACTCACCGGAATCAGGTAGTAGATGCCCAGCAGCAGGTGACCTGCCACCAGGTACATCCACCACGCTCCGGTCCGGCCGGCACGGAAGATGGTCACACGAGACCCCTCGTTCTGCGACTTGGTCGAGCCAGTGATGATGCCCGACTCCTCATCATCGCGGCACCGCCGTTACTCCAATGAGGTGACCCACTAATACGGATCCGACGCTACCGCAAATCAGTGTTCTGTTTTCCGCACCAAAGAATCCGAGTGCCGCTGCGACAGCCGGGCACCCAGCTCACCCAATCCGCCCACGGGCTGGTCCGGCTCCCACCACGCAACGTCGACCTCAGGTGCGTCGCCGGTGCCCGTCCGCGGTCCGCGAACGATTTTCGCACGACTTTTGCCGGTCCGACGGCGATTCGCACACCTTTCCCCGCGCGGATCGCGTCCATGATCGCGCCTCCACCTGTTGGCTGACACCCGAGGGGCGCAACGCGACTCGCTCCCCAACGGAGTAGACGGAACTTCGTCGTTGACCGTTGCTCGATCCGCACGTTTTCCAAAACGTGTTCCAGTCGCCGGTGCAAGCGGTCCCCCGCCGGTCGGCGCAGCGGTCTTCTCGGCGCACCGGATTTACGGCGGACAAAGCGATACCGATATCGAGCCGCACCACCTGCGCGTTGTGGACTTTCGCGGTTGTGAACCAGTTGGGACACCGGGATATCGTGAACGCCGTGGAGGGTGTCCGGTTCGGGGTGCTCGGGCCGCTGCTCGTCACGCACGGGCAGCGGGACGTCCGCGTCCCCGCCGGTCAACCCCGCCAGGTCCTCGCGCTGCTGTTGGTGCACACCGGGCAGACCGTGAGCGTCGACCACCTGATGTCGGTCCTGTGGGACGGCGACCCGCCCGCGAGCGCGCGCAAGGCCGTTCAGGTGCACGTGTCGCAGCTGCGGCGGGCACTGAAGGAGCTGCCCGGCGTAGCGCTGCACTGGTCTCGCCAGGGCTACCGGCTCGACGTCCCGGCGGGAAGCCTCGACCTGCACCGGTTCCGCTCGGCGGCGGATCCCGACGAGGCGCTGAGCCACTGGCGCGGGCCCGCGCTCGCCGAGCTCACGACGAACACGCAGCTCGCGAACCAGCTGGAGGAGGAGCGGCTCGCGGCCGTCGAGCGCAGTGTGGAGAAGAAGGTCCGGGGCGGCCGGCACCTGGAGGTGATCGGCGAGCTGACCGGGTACGTGGCACAGCACCCGACCAGGGAACGGTTGCGCGGCGCGTTGATGACCGCCCTGCACCGCGGTGGCCGGCAGGCGGACGCGCTGCGCGTCTACGAGGAGGGCCGCAGGCACCTGGCCGACGAGCTCGGGCTCGACCCCTGCCAGGAGCTGCAGGACCTGCACACGGCGATCCTGCGGGGCGACCTGCCGGCGGTCCCCCGCGAGCTGCCGAAGGCGCCGGAGCACTTCGTCGGCCGCACCGCGGAGGTCGCGCTGGTCACCGGTTCGGCCGAGTCCGTCGTCGCGGTGCACGGACCGGGAGGGCAGGGCAAGAGCGCACTGGTCGTGACGGCGGCGCACGAGCTCGCTGAACTCTTCCCCGATGGACAGCTGTACGCGGACCTGCACGGCGCGACGCCCGGCCGTGCACCGCAGTCGCCCGGCGAGGTGATCCGGCGGTTCCTGCGCGCGCTGGGCACGCCGCCGCTCGCGGTCCCGACCGAGGAGTCCGAGGCCGCCGCGCTCTACCGCTCGACGCTCGCCAGGCGCAAGGTGCTGGTGGTGCTGGACAACGCGGTCGACGCGGCCCAGGTCGGCCCGCTGCTGCCGGGTGAGACCGGCACCAAGGTGCTGATCACCAGCCGCCGGATGCTCGCGACCCTGGGCGCCCGGCACGTGCGGCTCGACCCGTTGCCGGAGGCCGACGCCGTGCGGTTGCTCGGCGACGACGGCGAGGCGGCGAAGGAGGTCGCCCGGGCCTGCGACCACCTGCCGCTGGCGCTCACGATCGCGCGGCGCGGTTGCGCAGCCGGCCGGACTGGACGACCGCGACGCTGGCGCGCCGGCTCGCCGACCGGCGGCACCGGCTGGACGAGCTGCACTTCGACGACCTCGGCGTGCGGTCGAGCTTCCAGCTGAGCTTCGAGGGGCTGGGCGGGCAGGCGAAGCGGGCGTTCGCGTTGCTGTGCCGCCTGAACGTGCCGTCGGTCAGCGAGGACGTGGCGCGGGCACTGCTCGGGCAGTCCGATGTGGACCGCGCGCTGGACTCGCTGGTGGACGCCAGGCTCGTCGAACCGTGCGGGGCCGAGCGCTACCGGGTGCACGACCTGCTGCGGCTCTTCGGCGCCGAGCAGCCGAGCGGCGAACGGCAGGAGGCGCTGGAACGGGCGCTGGCGCACTACCGCGAGACGTTGACCGCCGCGTTGCGCAAGCTGCGGCCGCACGCGTTCGGTGCGCTGACGAACGCCACTGCCGCGGACATCGACGAACCGTTGCGGTGGCTGACGGAGGAGGCGGAGAACCTGCTGGCCGCTGCCCGGTCGGTGGCGCGCGAACCGTTGGCGGAGCACGCATTGGCGATCGCGCACATGCTGTACCCGCACCTGTTCAAACAGGACCGGGTCGCGGACCTGGTGGAGCTGGGCCAGATCGCGCAGCAGGCCGCGGACACCGTCGGGACGAGCCAGGCGCGGCAGACGGCGTTGCTGGTGCGGTCCGCCGTCCACCGCAGGACCGGGGAGTTCGAGACCGCCCGCGCGCAGCTCGAAGAGGTGCTGGAGGCGCGGGCCGACGACCCGTTCGGGCGGGGGCGGGCGCTCACCGGGATCGGCACGGTCCAGCGCGAGCAGGGGGAGCTGGAGCTCGCCGAGGAGACGTTGCTGGCGGCCGTCGAGCTGACCGCGGCGCACGGACCGGTCGGCGCGCAACGGGTTCCGTTGTCCGCCTTGGCCCAGGTGCACCTGGTGGCCGGCGAGTACGAGAAGGCGCTGGACGCCGCGGCCGAAAGCCTGAAGTACGCGGCGGAAGACGCGGCCGGGACCGCGTACGCGCTGGCCTCGTCGGGACAGGCGCACTTCAAGCTCGGTGACCTCGGCGCCGCGAAAGCCGCGCTGGACGAGTGCATCGAGCTGTGCCGGCAGACCGGAGAGCACAACGACGAGTGGCAGGCGCTGCTGTGCCGGGCGGAGGTGCTGCTGGCGCAGGGCGACACCGCCGCGGCCGTGACGGACGCGCAGAGCTGCCTGCGGATCACCAGCGCCACCGGTGACCGGTACGGCATGGGCGCCGCGCACCGGACGCTGGCGAAGGCCGAGCCGGGAACGCACGCGGACCGGGCGGCCGAACTGCTCGGCACACCCGGTCTGCGCAGGGACGACCTGCTGGAGAGCGTGATCGGCTGGGGCTAAGGCGTGTCCCGGACCGGCTGAGTGGCCGGACATGCTTCCAGTGGTTCTTCGAAGGGTGCTCAGTCGGTGATGTAGCCGGTCATGGCGCGTCCCCTCAGCAGTCGCTGGACGCGAGCCGGGCGGTGTGGTGGCTGCCGTCCCTGTCGACGTAGACCACCTCGCCACGGGCGCACCCAGGCGCGTGGACCATGTTCCCTCAATGCGTTCCCGGCGTTCCCGGAGCCGGGAACCCGACCCGGTCGCCGCCCGCCCACACGGTGATCCGCAGGGCGCTCTGCCCGCCGGGGTAGTTCACGACCCGCACCCAGTTCGTCCTGCAGGCCGGCGACCACCGCAGTTCGGCCGTGCCGGAGGTGAACATCGCCGCGGTGTCGGCGACCGTGGCACCGGCGCTGCACCCGGCCCGCACCGGGTCCTCGCCGTTGCAGCCGCGGCCGCTGCAGGACGCCGCCCGGGCATCGGGCGCCGCCAGGAGCACCAGCGCCGCGGCAGCGATCAGGCTTGTCGGCTTCATGCCGCCGACCTTGCCCACCCGCGCTCACAGCAACCTGACAGCCGGTGTCAGCGAGGTGTCAGAGGGTCACGTCAGCGATCGGTGCGTGAGCGGTGAGCACTGCTTGCGACGGTGTGGCCATGTTGAGGAGGCCTTGGGTGGGACCGTTGGCGTTCGTGGTGCTGGCGTTCGTGGCGTTCTCGCTGCCGCCGTACCTGACCGGGGATCGGGCCGCTGCCCGCGTGCAGTCGGACTGGGGTCCGCACTACGCCCTGCTGGTGGTCCACGTCGTGTTCGCGTCGGTGGCGATCCTGGCCTGCGTGCTGCAGGTCTGGCCGTGGTTCCGCGGCCGCTACCCGGTCTGGCACCGCCGGGTCGGCCGGGTCTACGTGTGGGGTGGCGTGCTGCCGGCGGGGGTGTCCGGCTGGATCATCGGGTACATGACGCCGTTCGGCCCGGTGGCGTGGAGCAGCAACGTCCTGATGGCCACGCTGTGGTTGCTGTTCACCTGGCTCGGCTGGCGTGCGGCCCGGCGGCGCGAGTTCCGCGACCACCGCAAGTGGATGATCCGCAGCTTCGCGCTGACCGTGTCGATCATCTCGAACCGGATCTGGGGCGCGGTGGCGTTCATCGTGCTGGACGGGCGGATCCCGGAGGAGGACGTGCAGAACACGATCGCCGGGATCTCGACGTGGATGGGCTGGGTCGTGCCGTTGCTGATCGCGCAGTGGTGGCTGGAGCGCAAGCCGAAGCGGAAGACGGCGCCGGCGGTGCAGCGCGAGACCGTGAACGTCTAGTGGCGTGGCTCGGAACGGTGCCGGGTAATTCGCGGTCAGACGGCCGCCTCGTGGTGCCGCGAGGCGGCCTGCTGAGCGTGAATTACCCGCCCGCGTTACGAGTCGCGCCACTAGGCAGTGGCGTCGTGCCGCGACTACGGTCGGCGGGCATGAGGCTACTGCTCGCAGTACTGATGATGGTCGTCCTCGCACCTGCCACCGCACATGCCGCGCCACCGACCGCGCGGTGCGAGTTCATCCCCACGCCGGAGAACCCGGCGGCCCGCCCGGTCCAGCCACCCGCGTCGACGGTCCCGGCGCGCGGCACCGTGAAGGTCACCATCGTGACCAACTACGGGGTCGTGGTCGCGAAGCTCGACCGGGCGAACGCGCCGTGCGGCGTCGAGAACTTCGCGCACCTGGCGCGGAACTGGTTCTACACGATGACGCAGTGCTGGCGGCTCACGGACACCACGCGGCTGGGCGTGCTGCAGTGCGGTGACATCTACCGGGCCGAGGAGGGCGGGCCGGGGTACCGGTTCGCGGACGAGGTGACCGGGCAGGAGACCTACCCGCGCGGCACCATCGCGTACGGCAACCAGGGGCCGGGGACGAACGGCAGCGAGTTCTTCATCGTGCACTCGTTCGCGAACATCAAGCCGGTGTACACGGTGATGGGGCACGTCACGCACGGCATGGAGACGCTGGACCGGATCGTCGAGGCCGGGATCGTGCCGCAGCCGGACGGGACGCTCGACGGCGCACCCAAGAAGCCGGTGCGAATTCTCCACGTACTCGCCAATTAAGACGGTGAAATCCTGGGGACACAGGCGGCCGGGGTTGCCGAAATTCCGCAACTTCGACCTCGGCCGCCCATCAGGACCACGCCTACCTGCTGGTATTACCCCAGACGGCCCAGTTCACGCATTAACACATTAAGCTCGACTTGATATTCCGTGTGATCCACATCGCCCTTCGGATTCAATTGCACTGCTCCGGCGCCCCGCTCACCTGAACGGCGGTAGTACCGACCAGTAACGTGGTTCGGTATTCGTTCAGCCGGAAAGTGGAGGCACGGCGGTGGCACCCGAGTTCGAGCCCGTGAGGGTGCCGGATCCATCTCTGCGCGCCGTCCAGGAGCTCTGCGACGTCGCGGCTCCCTACGACCACGGCCACACCGGCCTGTTCCTCGAAGCGATGAACGAGTCGAACCGCTGGCACGCGCGGCGCAGCGAGTTCTTCCGCCGGTTGTGGTACGGCAAGCCGGTCGGCGACATCACCGAGCAGCCGTTCGTGCACGCGCACTTCTTCAAGATGCACGAGGTGCTTTCGGTGCCGCGCAACGAGATCGTCGTGCACGCCACCTCGTCCGGCACGACCGGGCAGAAGTCGCAGATGTTCTGGGACGCCTGGACGGTGCGCGCGAACCAGCGGATGGTGGCGCGGATCTGCGCGCACCACGGGCTCATCGACGCCGAGCACGCGCGGCACCTGGTCGACTTCGGCGGCATCCGGGCGTTGCAGCGGTTCACGCACAACGGCCCGCCGGTGCGGATCTCCGGCTTCCCGGCGTTCCTGAGCTTCACGGTCGACCGCGTGCGCGCGAAGGTCACCGGACCGTCCGGCAGCGCGGACGTGCGGATCCGCGGCAGCTACGGCTCGGTCGAGCACTCCGTCCCGTACGTCGGGTGCGCGCACCACAACCTGCACGTGCCGACCTGGTCGCGGGCCCTGGTGCGGGACGTCCGGACGCTGGAACCGTTGCCGTACGGCAAGTCCGGCTACCTCCAGCTGATGTCGCCGCACATCACCTCGGCACCCGCGCAGAGCGTCCTGATGGACGACCTCGCCGTGCTGCACGCACCGGAGGAGTGCGGCTGCGGCACCGCGACCCCGTGGTTCGAGGTCCTCGGCCGCGCCGGTGTCTTCCGCAACCGCTCCTGCGCCATCTCCGCCGCGGAGCTCCTGAAAGGCAGGGCATGAGGCACTTCTGGCAGGGCGAGTGGATCGGGGACGAGGCCGTCACCCAGCGCCTGCACACCCTGGAGGACCGCACCCAGCAGGTCGTCTCCGGCCCGCGGCTGCACCCGCTCGTGGTGCTCGCCGCCGCCGAGGCACTGGTCCCGCGGCTGGAGGAGCACCGCGCCGCGCTGGTGGCGTGCGGGCTCGACGCCGTGGAGGCCGACGACGCGCTGGCGGCGCTGCGGCACGCGTTGAGCCGCCCCGAGCTGGAACGCAAGCTCCGGCACGAGCTCGGCGACCTCGACCCGGCCAGGCTGGTGCGCTTCGACTTCCGGGTGCCGACCTACGAGGCTTGGGTGCCGCTCGGCCTGCTCGCCCACGTGACCGCGGGCAGCGCGCCCGCCACCGGTGTGCTGAGCGCCGTCGAAGGCTTGCTGTCGGGCAACCTCAACGTCGTGACGCCCGAGGACGCCGGTTTCACCGCCGGGGTGCTGGCCGCGTTGGCCGCGCACGACCCCTCCGGCCAGATCGCCGCCCGGTTGGTCGTGCTGAGCCCCGCGTCCTCCTCGACCGACTGGATGGCCGCGGTGCTCGGCGCGGCCGACGCCGTGGCCGTCTGGGGTGACGAGGAGGCGATCACCGAGGTCTCCGCGTCGGTGCGACCGGGCACGCGGGTCGTCGACTGGGGCCCCAAGCTGTCGTTCGCCTACCTGACCCGCGAACTCTGGTCCGATGTGGACACCCTGCACGCGCTCGCGGCGGACGTGTCCCACCTGGAACAGCAGTCCCCTTCCAGCCCACAGGTGATCTACCTCGACACCGAGGACGCGCGGCAGGTGTTCGCGTTCGCCGAGCGGTTCGCCTCGGTGCTGGAGCTGACCGCCCCGCCGACCCGCGAACCGTCGCAGGCGGAGTGGGCCGAGATCACGAACACCGTGGTCGTGACCGAACTGGAGGAGCACCTCGGCTACACCAAGGTGCACCGCGGCCCGCACTGGCGCGTGCTCGCGGACGTCCGGTTCGCACCGCGCACCTCGCCGCTGCACCGGACGGTGTGGGTGAAACCGTTGCCTCGCAAGCAGATCACCTCGGTCCTGCGCCCGATGCGGCGCTATCTCCAAACCGTCGGCCTCGCCGCCGGACGCCCCGACACCGCTGCGCTGGCCCGCGCGTTCGTCTCCGTCGGCGTGCACCGGATCACCACGCCCGGCTCCATGCTCGGCGGGTACAGCGGAGAACCGCACGACGGCGTGTACGCGTTGCAGCGCTACAGCAACCGCGTCTCCGTGCAGCTCGACGACCGGTTCACCGGCTGCGCCGTGCTCGACGACCCGGCCGAGTCGCGCCGGCTGCCACCCGACGCCGACCCGGTCCCGGCCGACCTGTACTTCCACAGCGGCGGCTTCCCGCGCCCACCCGAGCGGACGGCCGGCCGGCCCCCCGCACCGGCAAGACCCCGCGCCTGACCGCCGAACGCCCCGTCTAGGGTGTCGCCGTGCGAAAGATCCTGGTCATCGGCATCGGCGCGGGCAACCCCGACCACCTCACCCTGCAGGCGGTCAAGGCCCTGCAGACGGTCGACGTCTTCTTCGTGCTCGACAAGGGCGCCGTGAAACAGGAGCTCGTCGACCTCCGCCAGTCCATCTTGGCCGACCACGTCACCGGCCCCTACCGCGTCCTCGAGGGCCGCGACCCGGACCGCGACCGCACCCCCGACAACTACGTGCAGACCATCGAGGCCTGGCGCCGCGACCGCGCCGACGTGTGCGCCGGCCTCCTGGCCGAACTGGCCGACGACGAGGTGGGCGCCTTCCTGGTCTGGGGCGACCCGTCCCTGTACGACTCGACCCTCGCCATCCTCGACGACCTCCTCGCCCGCGGCCTGGAGTTCGAGGTCGAGGTCATCCCCGGCGTCACCTCGGTGGCCGCCCTGACCGCGGGCCACCGGGTCGCGTTGAACCAGGTCGGCAAACCGGTGCAGATCACCACTGGCCGCCGCCTCGCCGAGGGCTGGCCCGCGGACGTCGACGACGTGGCCGTGATGCTGGACGCCAAGTGCTCCTTCGAGGGCGTCGACCAGGACACGTGGATCTACTGGGGCGCCTACCTGGGCATGCCGGACGAGATCCTGGTGTCGGGGCGGGTCGGTGAGGTGGCGGCGGAGATCCGGGCGCTGCGCGAGGAAGCCCGTGCGCGCAAGGGGTGGATCATGGACACCTACCTGCTGCGCAGGACCTGATCGAATATCCCCGCCGGCTCCGTTCAGCGGCCTCGTCGCGCAAGCACGGCAGCGTGCGGAAACGCTGGCCGACAGTCACCTCGGTCCCGACCCGACTTCACCTGTTCGCCGCGCCGAGGAGTTGGCGGAGAAAACGTGTCCAGTTTTCGACCGGGATGGCCAGTGTTTGTCCATCCCGGTCACGCGTGTTCCTCACCCACACTGAGCCGCCGGCAAACGTCAGCTCGACGCAGTCGTGGTTACCGGAGTGAGAGCTCTTCCGCCACACGGGCTTCTCGTCCGCCATCGAGCCCCCTCGACCGAAGCGATAAGACCGCATCCCAGCTTATCGGGCCGTTTGGGCACAGCTCTACCACCGTCGGAGGGATCAGCACTACTCCGACCCACCTGGCGGCTCGCGTATCTGAAATTCAGCCGAGGTCGCGGATCGCCCGCTCAATCCTCGCTTCCAACTCCTCCTTTGGTCGCGCAATCGCTTCCAGCTGCAAGAACGCTTCGACGAAGTCACTGACCTGCTCGGCCTTGTCTTCGATTGCCAAGCCCGCAGCCGGATGCTCCGTCACGGCCACAGGGTCCTGCAGACCTCCCGAGAGCTCGAGCACGCTGAATGCACCGAGCTTCATTCCGATGTGCATACCTGCCGAGAACGGCAGCACCTGAATGCTGATATTCGGCTGGCGACTGAATTCTTTGAGCTGCAGCAGCTGCTCACGCATCACCGCGACTCCACCGACAACTCGATGGAGAACACTTTCATCAATGACGAAGAAGAACTTCGCGGACCTGCCCGGATCCAGAATTTCTTGTCGCTTGATCCTCACCTCTGTCTTCTTCTCGACGACATCCGCAGGTGTGCCATAGATCTGCTGGACCGCACGCGCGTAGTCGGATGTCTGCATCAGACCCGGCATCAGTTCGTCCTGGTTCTGCCGGATGATGGAGGCCGAGGATTCCAACCCGATGAACTTGACCATCGTGTCGCCGATGTACTCGCGGAAGTCGTCCCACCACGCCCGCTTGCGGCTCGCCTTGCCCATCTCCACGAGCCCATCGACCACCGCACGGTCGTCCACGCCGTAGAGCTGGAGCAGGGCCCGTAGGTCAACAAGCGAAAGACCCACGGCCCCGGTCTCGATGCGGATGACCTTGGAGACCGACCAATCCATATCATCAGCGACTTGCGCTTGAGTGAGTTTTGCCTGCTCACGAGCCCTGCGTAGCTCTCCGCGCAGTCTCCTCTGCTGCACCACCGGGTTGTTCTCCGGCACGGTCATCGACTCACTCCTAGTCTTGCATCGCGGCAATCTGCCACGTAGCTTATCGACTAGTGCCTTATGGTTCGGTCGCAACTCGACACAAGGCACAGTAGGCGAGTCGGCAGCGAATCGCCACGCACGAGCGGAGCGCGTCGTGTCCATGCGAGATCCCGCCCTCAACCCGGAGACGCGTCCCACCCGGCCGCGCCGCCGCGATGGCGCGCGGGACCGCGAGAAGGAGACCCGCCGAGTCGAGTTCGACATACTCGTCGTCGCACGCAACCACACGTCGACGGACCGGGTTCTCGAAGTGCTCCACGGCCTGGGCGACCACCTCAAGCCGGCGATCAAGTTCACGATCGACGCCGGGTCGAAGTTCGCCCGTCAACTGGGTCGCCGACTCGAGGAGATGGACGCCGAGGAACTCCCGTGGGAGGAGGCCAAGAGCCGGCAGTGGGACCTGATCATCGCTGCCCACGCCGACAGCCGACTCGGTGAACTGACCGGTCCCATCCTGGTGATGCCGCACGGCGTCGGGTACAACCGCAAGCGGCTCGAGTCGACTGGCGGCGAGCAGGCGGCGGTGGGCACCTCCGCGCACGAGCTCATGTCGAACGGCAGGGTTTACGCCAGCCTGATCTGCCTTTCCCACGAAGAACAACGGGCCCGGCTCTGCGAGGATGCCCGCGGTCACGGGATCGTCGTCGGCGACCCGGTCCTGGATCGGCTCAGGGCCGGCACGCTCCTGCGCCGCGACATCCGTCGAGAGCTCGGCGCAGGTCGGCGGACGGTCGTGTCGATCTCCACGACCTGGAACGAGTACTCAACCCTTGGCACCCGCCCCGATGTCTACCGCCGACTCGTCGCCCAACTGCCTGCGGACGAATACCTGGTCTTGGCCGTCTTCCACCCCAACGTCTGGTTCGGCCGGTCGCCCTACGAGATCAGGCACGACTTCCGCGACGAACTGGACAGCGGCCTGGTGCTGGTGGACCAGACGACGTGGCAGGCAGCATTGATCGCAGCTGACATCGTCATCGGTGACCACGGCAGCGTCACGAACTACGGGGTCGCACTCGACCTGCCCGTCCTGCTCGCCGTCGACGGCTCGAAGGAGATCGACGAGCGTTCGCCCCTGGCCGGTTTGCACGCCGCGTTGCCGCACCTGGTCGACGGCGTGCCCTTCCGGGACCAGATTGAAGAAGCGCTGCGGGACCACCGACCCGACAGGTGGGCGCCGTTCGTCGAGCAACTGTTCGCGATGCCCGGACGCGGGCTGGAGTCCGTCGTGAACGCCGCGCGCTCGTTGATCGGCCTGCCGCCGGTGTCCGCTCCGCCTCGGCCACGGCGACCCGATTCGATCAAGGTGGTTCGAGGCGAGCCGATCACCGCGCATCGAGTGGTGGTGCGGGAGCAGCGCGACGATCCCGTCTCCCTGTCGATCGAGCGCTACCCGGCGATCGTCACCACCCGCGAGGACCACCCGACCTCGATTCTCGTCATCCGCCACGACGAGATCTACCCGGAGACCAGGGACCTCGCTGAGATCATCGTGCACGACGAGCCCCTGTCGGCCGAGGAAGCCGAGACGTGGCTGGGGGAATCACTCGCCAACTGGGGTGGGGCGCTCGCCGCCGCCGCGCTTGAGGGCGGCGGGTGCCTGGTTCGATGCCGGGACGGCACAAGGGTGAGCGCACGAGGTGATCCGACCACCGCTGCCATCACCGCGTACTGGCAGCTGGTCCGCGGCAATCCGGTCACCACAGAAGACTTCGAGGTGTCTTGACGCACGACCCGCACATGACATCAGTGCGGTGGGTCAACCTTCATCCTCCGCGCGCCGATCAGCTTCGAGCCACCGCCGAACTTCGGCGCTGCGAGGGTTCTTCGCCTCCGCGTACAGCCGGTAGAGGCGTTCCGCCGATGACTGGAACAGCGAACGATCACTTCGGGCCTCGGCGACGCGGACGAGCTCCTCCAACGCCTGCGCCTCCTTGACCGGCTCCTTCCTGGCGTGGGTGACCCGGACGGCGGACTCCAGTTCAGCGCGTGCGTCGTCGTACTGGCGCAGACAGTGGTACGCAGCGCCCAGCGCGATCCGCACCTTCGCCTCCACCGACTTCTCGTTGTGCAGCCTGGTGGCCACCGTCAACGCGGCGACGAGCACCGGAACCGCCTGGTCGGCGCGCTGCGCCCGCACCAGCACATCACCCAGTTGATAGGACTGCATCGCAAACGCGCGATCATCCCCTGCTTTCTCCTGTTTGGCGACGAGCTGGCGAAATATGTCCACTGCCTCGGGATAACGCCGCAGCTCCCGGTACAGAAGGCCGCGCGACTCCAACAGCACCGCGGCGACACGTTCGTCATCCGACAACACGGCAGCTTCGTCGAGTTGAGCCGAAGCCGGTGAATAATCCCGCATTTCGATGTGTGCGCGCGCCAAACGATTTCTCAGATGCGCTTCCGCCACCGGGTTCTCAGTGATCTGCGCGGCGGCGACACCCAGCCGATGTGCTTCGACCCAGTCTGAATAGTGCTTTCGCACGTGGAAGAACGGCCACAACGAGTCGCACATCCGCCAGACGACCTCGTACCAGCCAAAAGCATCGGCCGCCCGCAGCACTGCGAGCAGGTTTGGACGCTCCGTTTCCAGCCAGGACACCGCCGCGCCCCCGTCGAACTCGACGTGCCAGCCGCTGAGGTCGGGTTCCGCCAGCCGCCACCGCGCCCCCAGCATCGCGGCATCGGCCGCAGCCGCGCCAAGGGCGAACCAGTCGACGATCCGGCGCACAACGTCTCGTCGTTCCTCGGCGGCCAGTTCGGCATCAGCCCGGCGCCGGGCGTGCAGTGCGATCAGCTCGTGGAAGCGGAACCGGTCGGCGCCGACCTCTTCCAACAGGTTGGCGGCGCACAGCGACTCCAGCAGCTCCTCGGCGGCCGTTGCGCTGAGCCCTGCCGCCACCGCGGCCAGTTCGAGCGAGAAGTGGGAACCGGGGTGCAGCCCCAGGACGCGGTAGAGACGTCGCACCTCGTTCGCCAGGTCGTCGTAGGCCAGGTCGAACATCTCTCCCACCGAACTGCCCTCCCCTTCGACGACCAACCGGTTCAGCCGTTCCCGATCGTCCGAGAGGTGCCGCACCAGTCGTGCGAGCGGCCACCGTCGGTGATGTGCGAGGCCGGCACTGGCCACGCGGAGCGCCAAAGGCAGCCCCGCGCACAGTCGGACGAGCTGCTGGAACGCCATCCGGTCCGCATCGATCCGCCTGGACGCCACCATCCTCGTCATCAGGCTCACGCTGTCATCGCTGTTCAGCGGTGACAGGTCGATGAACTCGGCGCCGTCGATGGCGAGGCCCGCCAACCGGTGCCGGCTGGTGACGACCACAACGCTGCCCGGTGCGCTCGGCACCACTGAACGCACCTGCGCCGGCTCGTCCGCGCCATCCAGCACGACCAGCACCGGCGCGTCCGCCGTACGACTGCGGAACAGTGCGATGCGCTCAGACCTGATCGCCGGGATGTACGGCGCATGGACGCCCAACGCGCCCAAGAACGCAGAAATCACATCGCTCGTGCTCACGCCTCGGTGACCGCGGAAGTCGGTGAGATCGGCGTACAACACGCCACCTTCGAACCGGCTTTTGTTGGTGTGCGCCCACTGTGCCGCAGCTGCGCTCTTGCCCACCCCGGCCATCCCGCTCAACACGAACAGAGCAGGTCCACGTCTCTGGTTTGCGAGTGCCCGGTCCATCGACCGCAACACGTCGACCCGATCTACGAAGGCGTGTGGCGGAGGAGGCAACTGCATCGGGCGATATTCCCGGTCACCGGGCGCGTTCAGCAAGACCTGACCGATGTGCTCAGCCTGGACGACCTGACCGTGAACAGCGCCAGCGATGTCATTGCGCGTGGTCATGCCAGCCCCCCGGTGGCCAGTGCGTTGCCGTTCACTGCGTCACCCTGAGCCCTCCCAGGTGCGTTATCGGGTCAAGCAGTCCTGCCGCACCCGGAGGTTCACCCGATCAGCGGTTCCGGCACCTCGTAGGAAACACGGTGCAATCAGCGGTTCCATGCTATGAAATCGCACACCAACGATTAACGTTACACCCCGAACGTCTTTTTGTTCATATGGACCAACAACTATCACTCGACCGATCGCAGATCTGACACGGAGCGGTATACGACCTTGACGCCAAGCAGTTGATCGAACTCCAACGATATGGTTGATCGTAAGCAAAACTAAGGAGCGATCAGCTTCTTGACCGCGCAAACCACCAGCTCACGACTCGCCACCGGGGTCGAGAACGCCAGGATCGACATGTGCACGGTCAGGTTCAGCAACTCCTCGGCCGTGAACTCGCGCGGTAGCTCGCCGCGTTCCTGCGCGGCGGCGATCGCCGCCACCTTCTCGACGTGCGCGTCGGCCTCCGCCTTCGAGATCGCCTCGAACCCGTTCTCCAACCGGTGGTACCCCGCCAGGCTCAGCAGTTCCGGCTGCCGTTCGTACGTCTCGAACAACCGCCCCGCGTACCCCGGCAGGTCCTCCGGCGTGATCGGCACCGCCTCGACCACCCGCGTGATCTGGATCTTCAGGACCTCGTCGAACAGGTCCTCCTTCGACCCGAAGTACGCGTAGATCATCGCCTTGTTGCAGCCGGCCTTGGCGGCGATGCGGTCGACGCGCGCGCCCGCGATGCCGTGCGCCGCGAACTCGGTCAGCGCCGCTTCCAGCAGTTTCGCCTTGGTTGCTTCCTTGTCCCTCGCCACGTGGCGATTCTAACCAACTAGTTGGTTGACAGTCGACCGTCGAGCGTGGTTGCCTGGAAATGCAGCCAACCAACTGGTTAGTTAGGAGAGCGGGCATGAAGGTCGCACTGGTCACGGGCGCGTCGTCGGGCATCGGCGAGGCGACGGCGGTGGCGTTGCACGAGGCCGGTTACACGGTCTACGCGGCGGCGCGGCGGCTCCAGCGGATGGAAGGGCTCGCGAAGCGCGGCATCAGGGTGGTGCGGATGGACGTCACCGAGGACGACTCGATGGTCGCGGGCGTCGAGCAGGTCATCGCCGAGACCGGGCGGATCGACCTGCTCGTCAACAACGCCGGCTACGGGTCGTACGGGGCGTTCGAGGACGTGCCGCTGGCGGAGGGCAAATATCAGTTCGAGGTCAACGTGTTCGGGCTGGCGCGGCTGGTGCAGCTCGTCGTGCCGCACATGAGGAACGCGGGCAGCGGGCGGATCGTGAACGTGTCGTCGATCGGCGGGCGGATCTACGAGCCGCTGGGAGGGTGGTACCACTCGACGAAGTTCGCGGTGGAGGGGTTGAGCGACTCGCTGCGGCTCGAGCTGAAGCCGTTCGGGATCGACGTCGTGGTGATCCAGCCCGGCGCGATCAAGACCGAGTGGGGCGGCATCGCGGTGGAGAACATGAAGAAGACCTCCGGGCAGGGTGCCTACCGCGACCAGGTCGAGGCGCTGTCGGCGTTCTTCGCGCAGACCGAGCGCGGGTCGGAGCCGGAGGTGATCGCGGACGTGATCGTCAAGGCTGCCCAGGCGCGCAGGCCGAGGACCAGGTACGCGGCGGGGTTCCTGGCGCGGCCGGTCCTGTTCGCGCGCAGGGTGTTGCCCGACCGGGCGTTCGACGCGCTGTTCCTCGGCATCATGCACCGGGCCGCCTGATCGCGGCAGGTACCTTCGGTTCAGAAGGACCGGAGGGAGCGGCGTGCACGGGGGTTTGTCGGCGGAGGCCGAGCAGCTGTACCTGGCGCTGCTGCGGGGCGGGCGCGTGAATGCCGGTGCGGCGCTGGAGGAGCTCGAACGGCTCGGGCTCACCCGTGGCGGTCAGGTGCGGCCGCCGCGGTCGACGTTGGCGGCGATCGCCTCGGAGCACGAAGTCTCCGCGCAGAAGGCACGGGAGACCGCCGAGGTGCTGGCGCGGGCCTATGCCGCGCGGGGCGGGCTGGAGGCGGACTTCGTCGAGGTGCTCAGGGACGCGGGCGAGGTGATCGCCGCGTTCGAGGAGATGCAGAGCCAGGCGAAGACCGAGGTGCGGGCGCTGGACCCCGGCTCGTACCTGAGCCCGCAGCCGGAGGCGAGTCCCGCGCAGCCGCCGGCACTGGCCCGCGGGGTCGGCTACCGGGTGGTCTACGACTCGTCGCTGCTGCAAGACCCGCAGGGGTTCGCGTCGGTGCAGGAGAGCATCGCGGTCGGTGAGCAGGCGCGGGCGTTCCCCGGGGTGCCGCTGAAGCTCGTCGTGGCGGATTCGGACAGGGCCTTGATCGCGGTGCCGACAGTGACGGGCGGGAACGTCGTGGCGCTGCTCATTCACCCGTCCGTGTTGCTGAGTGCGCTGGTCGAGTTGTTCGAGGCGTTCTGGCGAATGGGCGTGCCGATCACGGCGAGCGGGCAGGACAACGACGAAGGCGAGCCGACGTTGGCGACGCACCGGCTGTTGTCGCTGCTCAGCGCGGGTCTGACGGACGAGTCGATCGCGCGGGAGCTCGGGGTCAGCGAGCGGACGGTGCACCGGCGGGTGAGCCGGCTGCAGCAGTTGCTGGGCGCCCAGACGCGGTTCCAGCTCGGCGTGCAGGCGTCACGGCGCGGCTGGCTCTAGTCACTCTCGGTCAGTACAAATCGCTCGTTCATCACTCTGTGGAACCCTTTCGTGACGGATTCCAGACATGGCGACTTTCTGCCATCACCCAGACGTGTTAAACGGCGTTGAAAACCTTTCTCCTCACCTGAAGGCACGGGCTCTCCAGGCCGTGCGGGGGCAGGAAGGGATCCACAGTGACGAAGACTCTCAGAGTCGCGCTGGCCGGGGCGCTCGCCGTCTCGGCCATCGCGCTCGCACCGGGGGCGCAGGCCGCGCCGAAGGCGGACCCGGACACGGCGGCGCTCGCAGGTGCGCTGACCACGCAGGCGATCACGTGGGAGGAGTGCACCTTCCCCGGCGTCGCGGAGGAGACGGTCGCGCGCTTCAAGACCGTCAAGGGGCTCGCGTGCGCCACGGTCAAGGTGCCGCGCGACTGGCACAACCCGCAGGACGGCAACACGATCGACCTGCGCGTCTCGAAGACCGAGACCGCCTACAAGGGCACCGCCCGCCAGGGCATCGCGCTCGTCAACCCCGGTGGCCCCGGCGGCTCCGGCCTGCCGTGGGGCGCCGCGATGGCCCTGCGCGCGCCGGTGCTCGCGAGCCAGTACGACTTCATCGGGTTCGACCCGCGCGGCGTCGGCCTGTCCACGCCGCTCAAGTGCAGCTACACGGTCCCGGGCTCGACCGACGAGGACGTGCTGAACCGCGCGAAGGTCGCGGGCTGCTTGGAGAACCCGCTCACGCAGTTCATCACCACCGAACAGACCGCGTACGACATGGACTTCATCCGGGTGCTGCTCGGTGAGAAGAAGACCTCGTACATCGGCTACTCGTACGGCACGTGGCTCGGCACCTGGTACGCCACGGTGTTCCCGGGCAAGGTGCACCGCTTCCTGCTCGACTCGGCCGTCGACGCGTCGCAGACCACCCTCGAGGAGACGTGGGACCTGCAGCCGCGCAGCCGTGACCGGCAGTTCCAGGAGGCGCTGCTGCCGTACGTCGCGCGCAACAACGCGATCTACGAGGCGGGCACCGACCCGTTCGAGATCCGCAAGAAGTGGGAGCAGGCGGGCGGCACGCGCGACTTCCTGGGCCAGCTGTTCACCGCGTGGTTCATCATCCCGGCGATGTACGACACCACCCAGTACGAGGTCGCGGCCTCCGCGGTGGCGACCGTGGCCGGCACGGTGACCGAGGGCACCACCGCCGAGCGCGTCGAGGCGATCGTCGCGAAGATGCTGGCGCGTCCGGGCCTGTCGCCGGAGAACGCCGAGTTCATCAAGAAGGCCAAGGCCAACGCGCTCGCGGCCATCGAGAAGAAGGAGCGGGTCGCGGTCAAGTCCACGACCGCCGCGGCCGAGGTCGAGACCTGGGACGCCACCTTCGAGGCGATCCGCTGCCAGGACGGCCAGTGGAACCAGAACCTGCAGTACTGGCACTACTGGAAGGCCGACCTGACCGTGAACGCGCCGTTCATCGCGCCGTTCATGAGCACGCCGCTGTGCGCGTACTGGCCGACCAAGAACTCGAAGCCCACGCCGGACAAGAAGACGTTCCCGCGCGTGCTGGTGGCGCAGAGCGAGCTCGACGCGGCGACGCCGTACGAGGGTGGCGTGTCCACCACGAAGGCGCTGCCGGGTGCGAAGCTGATCAGCGTCGACAACGAGGGCTCGCACGGCCTGTTCCCGTACAACACGGACTGCGTCGACGACCCGATCACGTTCTACTTCCAGACCGGTGCGACGCCGCGCAAGCAGTTCACCGGGTGCCAGGCGCTGCCGCTGCCGGGTGAGACCGAGACGTTCCAGGTCGGTGGCACGCTCTCGAACGGCAAGGTGAAGATCAAGATGATCACGCCGGCCGTGAAGAAGGCGAACAAGATCGTGAAGGACCTGCTGAGCTCGTCGTCGACCGCGCAGGCGGACGAGTCGGGTATGCCGGCCAACATCTGATCTGCCGTTGTCGTTGTGGCCCTCGGAGGTTTCCGGGGGCCACAGCCGTTTCCGCGCTTTTCCTAGCGCTGCCACCACTTCTTGTTCTGGCGGACGACGTCGGTGATCACGCAGGTGATGTTGTCCGGGCCGCCGTTGCCGTTGGCGAGCGCGATGAGCTGCCAGGCGGCCTCTGTGCCGTCCTCGGTGGACATCAGGATCTCGTGGACGTCCCGCAGGTCGGTGTAGTCGGTGAGGCCGTCGCTGCACAACAGGTAGCGGTCGTCGAGGTGGGCCTGGTGCCAGGAGAGGTCCGGCTCGTGCGAGTTGCCGGACTGCAGGGCCCTGAGCACGTACGCGCGGCGCGGGTGGCCGGCCGCCTCCTCCGGTGTCAGCCTGCCGGCGTCGACGAGAGCCTGCACCATGGTGTGGTCGTGGGAGAGCTGGCGCAGCTCGCCCTCCCTCAGCACGTACGCGCGGGAGTCGCCGACATGAGCGAGTTGGAAGGCGAGGCCCTCCCAGCGCATCGCCGTCAGCGTGGTGCCGGTGCCCTGCGGGGCCTCGTCGTCGAGCCTGCGCGCGATCTCCGCCACGGCCGGGCCGAGGTCGCCCTGCCAGTTCGCCAGCACGTCCACCGCGATCGCACTGGCGAGCTCGCCGTGCTCGTGGCCACCCATGCCGTCAGCCACCGCCTGCAGGTCCGCGCGAACGTACACCGAGTCCTCGTTGTGCTCGCGAACCAGCCCCGGATCGGTGGCCACGGCGATGCGCAGCTCGTGTGTCATGACACCAGTAGATCACTTGTGAACTCACTTCACAAGCAATACGGTTGTGAACATGGATGAGACGGTCAACGCCGGTGACATCGCGCGCCTGGCAGACGTCGGGCGCGCGGCCGTGTCGAACTGGCGCCGGCGTTTTGACGACTTCCCCGCGCCCGTCGGTGGCACGGCCTCCAGTCCGTTGTACCTGCTGCGCGACGTGGAGGCGTGGCTGCGGCGCAACGGCAAGCCGTTCAACGTCTCCCCCGCCGACCGCCTCTGGACCCAGCTCCGCACCGTCGACGACCTGAAGCTCGGCCCCGCACTGCTCGCCGTGGAGGCCGACGCGGCGACGTTCGAGTTCCTGCACGAGCGCTACGCCGCGACCCACTCCCGGCTGCTGAACCCGACGCCGCCGGAGATCGCGCGGCTGATGGTCTCGCTGACCGAGGCGCACGACGGCACGGTGACCGACCCGTCCTGCGGCACCGGCTCGTTGCTGAAGCTGGCCCGCGCCCGCCGCAAGGTCGGCCAGGAGCTCGACCCGGTGCTGGCCGCGATCGCCCGCCGCCGCCTGCCCGACGCCTACATCGTCGACGGCGACTCGTTGCGCCACAACGGAATCTTCGAGCGGGCCGACGCGGTGCTGTGCGACCCGCCGTGGCACGACCGCGCGTGGGGCCACGAGGAGCTGATCGGCGACCCGCGCTGGACCCACGGCCAGCCCTCGCGCGGCGAACCCGAGCTCGCCTGGGCCCAGCACTGCCTGCACCTGGCCAAACCCGGCTCCCCGGTGGCGATCCTGATGCCCTCGGCCGCTGCCACCCGCCGAGCCGGCAAACGCATCCGCGGCAACCTCCTGCGCGCCGGCGCCGTGACCGCCGTGATCACCGTCCAACCGGGCCGCGACCTGTGGCTGCTGCGCCACCCGCACCCCAGCGACCGCGCCCCGGAACACGTGACGCTGCTCGACTCCCCCGACGGCATCGACATCCCCGAGTCGCTCGAACCGAACACGCGCGTCCTCGACCTCCTCGACGACGACGTCGACCTCAGCCCCGGCCGCCTCCGCGGCCAGCACGGCCGCGCCTACGTCGAGTCGCGCCTGAAGTACTCGATGCCCGACCCGCCCGAGCTCCACGACCGCGCCCTCCCCCCGATGACCACCATCGGCGACCTCCTCCGCACGGCCCCCGGCCCCCACCCCGTCACCTCCCCGACCGGCGCGGTCTACGAGATCGACCCGACCCGCCTCGACCCCGACTACCTCACCGGTCTGCTCCGCGCCGCACTCGCCCGCACCCCGACCGGCTCGACCCGCTTGGACGTCCGCCGCACGCAGGTCCCCTCACTCCCGCTCCACGAACAACGCAAGTACGGCCGCGCGTTCACCCAGCTCAGGGCCTTGGAGTCCTCCTTGGAAGGCGCCGCCGAGCTGGTCCGTTTGGGCTACAATGGCCTCTTGACCGGTCAGATCGGCCCGGCGTGAGCCGGCTCGCCCATGACCACGCACGGTGACTTCGTTTCACCCGATCGGGACGTCCTGATCGGCCGCCCCGCCCGCCTGGTAATCAGGAAGTCGCGCGGACCCACCACCGTGATCCCACGCGCCGACCAGATCAGCCCTGCACAGTCGCCGGTTAGGCTGCGCCGGTGCTGATCGCCGACCGCTACGAGATCGACGACCTGCCGCTGGGCCGCGGCGGCATGGGCACCGTGCACAGCGGCCGCGACCTGCGCCTGGACCGCCGCGTGGCGGTCAAGCTCCTGCAACTGCCCGGCAGCGACGAGGAGGTCCAGCAACGCTTCGCCCGCGAGGCCCGCATCGTGGCCAAACTCGAACACCCCGGCGTCCCGGTCCTCTACGACTTCGGCACCTACGACCAACGCCTGTTCCAGGTGATGCAGTTCGTCGACGGCGTCACCATCGCAGACCTGGTCGACGAGTTCGGCCCACTCCCGGAACCCTGGGCGGCCAACATCGCCGCCCAGACCGCCGCCGTCCTGGCCGAGGCCCACGACCGCGGCATCTGCCACCGCGACCTCAAGCCCACCAACCTCATGCTCTGCCCCGACGGCGCCGTGAAGGTCCTCGACTTCGGCCTCGCCCTGCTGCGCGAGAGCGACGTGGCCCCGTTCAGCCGAGCCGGCCAGATCCTCGGCACCCCTTCGTACATGGCACCCGAGCAGATCCAGCGCGGGGTGGCCGAGCCCCGCAGCGACCTGTACGCGCTGGGGTGCGTGCTGCACGAGATGCTGACCGGCGAGCAGCTGTTCACCGGGCCGACGGCGTACGCGGTGTTCGAGCGGCACGTGCGTGAGGCGCCGCGGCCGGTCGCGGGCAGGCTCAACGAGGTGGTGCAACGGTTGCTGGCCAAGGAGCCGGAGGGGCGGCCGGGGTCGGCGCGGGAGGTTTTCGGGGCGCTGCAAGGGGGTTTGGGGGAAGTGCCGCCGTTGCCGGGGTTCGTGGGGGACGGGTCGGCGGCGACGATGTACGCGAATGTGCAGCGCAGGTGCGGGGTTGTGGTGGGGCGCGGGCGGGATTGAGGGTGTGGGTGGGGCGCTGCGCGGCAGAGGGGTTGCGGGCGTGGGTGGGGAGTGCTGCGCGGCGAAGGGTTGCGGGCGCGGTGGGTTGAGCGGGTGTGGCGGGCAAGTTGAGGTGCGCCGGGCAGGTTGAGGTGCGGCAGGCAGGTTGAGGTGCGGCAGGCATCGGGCAGGTTGAGGCCGGGCAAAACGAGTCCGGCGCGGCAAAGACTCCAGGCGGCGGGCGAGTCCGGGCGCGGCAAGCGGGTCAGGCGAAGGCGAGCCAGTCCAGGCGCGGCAAGCGACTCCAGGCGGCGGCGAGCTAGTCCAGGCGCGGCAAGCGACTCCAGGCGGCGGCGAGCTAGTCCAGGCGCGGCAAACGGGTCACGCAAAGGCGAGCGAGCCCAGGCGCGGCAAGCGGGTCAGGCGTGGCGAGCCAGTCGAGGGGTGCGGGGAGCGGTCAGGTCGGGATGCGGTTGACCTCGTGGTCGCCGGTCGCCCACAGGTGCTGCACGGCATAAGAACGCCAAGGGCGCCAACCCTCCGAACGGCGGGTCAGCGCGGCCGGCGTCACGGGCAGGCCGAGTGAGGCGGCGGCCAGTTTGATGCCCAGGTCGGTGGGCAGGAAGGCGTCGGGGTCGCCGAGTGCGCGCATCGCGATGGATTCGACGGTCCACGGGCCGAAGCCGGGGAGGGCGTGCAGTTCGGCGCGGACGTGGGCCGGGTCGGCGGTCGGGGTGAGGTCCACACCGGACTCGAGGGCCGTGAGCAGGGCGGCCATGGTGGTGCGGCGGGAGGTGGGGACGGCGAGTTCGGCCGGGTCGAAGGACAGTGGGAAGAGGTGGAGGTCGGCTACCGGGGTGCCGTGGCGTTGGACCAGGCGGGCGGCGTGGGTGCGGGCCGCGGCGGTGGAGACCTGTTGGCCGAGGACGGCGCGGATGGCGAACTCGGGGCCGTTGACGGTGCGTGGGACGCGGCGGCCGGGGGCCTTGTGCACCAACGGTTTGAGCAGCGGGTCTGACGAGAGCACCGTGTCGACGGCGACGGGGTCGGCGTCGAGGTCCAGGAGGAAGCGGCACTGGGCAACGGCCGGGGCGAGGTCGCGGGGGTCGGTGAGGGCGAAGACGGCGGCGACGTGGTCGGGGTGTGGGGTGAGGGCGGCGATGGCGGGGCCGTGTGGGAGGCGGAGGGTGCGGCGGTAGGTGTTGTCGCGCCATTCCTCGACGCCGGGGACGGCGGTGGCGATCAGGTGGCCGAAGAGGTTGTCGGGGAACAGCGGGGGTGTGAAAGAAAGGCGGAGGGGGACCACGTACGGGAGTGAGTCCACCGGCGGGAGTGAGCGGCCACGGGCGAAGGCGCGGGAGAGAGTGGAGGCGTCGGCGCCAAAAGAAGTCACAAGTTGTTGGCGCAAATGGCTTGTGGTGCAGCCCAGGTGGGACGCCAGTGCGCGGACGCCGGAGCGGTCGACGAAGCCGTCGGCGAGCAGAAGTGTTGCGCGCGCAACGAAGTCGTCGGGTGCGGGGTGTGAAGTGTGAACCGCCGCGGGGCGCGCCGACGTGTAGTGGTGCATGCCTTTAATGGTGCGCCCCGGCGGCGTCGAATGCTGGCGGGAAAGGGACATCCTTCCGAACGGGGCCAACCGGGTGACCTGCTTCGCGTTGCGAACAGGCGTGGATAGGCTGGCTGGTGCGCCGTTGCAGGATGATCGATCAGCAGGGAAGGGCGGCGTCGCGTGCGATGAGGGCGGCTTGGACGCGGTTGTCGCAGCGCAGTTTGGTCAGCAGTCGGCTGACGTGGGCCTTGATCGCCCCTTCCGACAGGTACATGAGCCGGGCGATGCGAGCGTTCGCCATGCCCTGCGCGAGGTACACGAGCACCTCCTGCTCCCGCCGGGTGAGCAGGCTGATGCGGTTGCGCGCGGCGTCGCGGCGTTCCGAGTCGGCGCCGGTGAAGTGGTCGACCAAAGCGCGGGTGGCCGACGGGGAGAGGACCGCCTCGCCGGCCGCCACCACGCGGACGGCGTTCACCAACGCGTCGGGCTCGCCGTTCTTGAACAGGAAACCCGCGGCTCCCGCCCGTAACGCGGGAAACAGCATTTCCTCCGTGTGGGGGGTGCACAGCATGATCACCTGTGTACCGGGTACATGCCTGCGGACCATGCGGACGGCCGTGAGGCCCTCCATGCCGGGCATCGCGGCGTCCATCAGCAGGACCTGCGGGCGCTGGCGGCGGGCGAGCTCCACCGCGGCGGTGCCGTCACCGGCCTCCCCGATCACGGCGATGCCGCCGGCGCGTTCCAGCACGCCGCGGACGCCGGTGCGGACCAGGACCTCGTCGTCGGCGATGCCGACGGTGATCGTGCGCGGTTTGTTCACCAGCTGCAGGCCCCCGTTCGCCCACGAGGTCGACGTGCTCGTCGTCACCGTCATTCGCACTCCCTGTCATACCGGACCAGTCACCAGTTTGTTCCCGAACGAGGATCTGGGGAAGGCAGGCATAACGAGCACAGGGCGAACCGTCACGCGCGGAACGAGGCGTAACGGGTTGCACGCTGCAGGACATCACCCGCGACCTGCGGCGACACCGGTCCGAGACGCGTCGGGCCTGCCGTTACGGCTGGAGGAGACACACCCATGACCAGCACCGGACGTTGCGCCCTGTGCGCCGGCACGCTGCCTCCCGCCACCTCTGACCAGCGCAGGTCCTACTGCTCCAACGCCTGCCGCCAACGGGCGTACCGCAGGCGGGTGGTCGCGACCGCCCCGACGCCCGCGACCAGGAAGAACCTGCGGGTGCTCGCGAACCTGCCCGCGGCGCGCGACGCGTTCGTCGGGCGTCAGCAGGAGCTCTCGAAGCTCGACCAGCTGATGCGCAGGCATCGTCTCGTCACGCTCGTGGGCAGTGCGGGTGCGGGCAAGACGCGGCTCGCGCTGGAGGCCGCCGGCCGGTTGCGGCGCGGCCGGACGGACCGGGTGCTGCTCGTCGAGCTCGGACAGGTCACCGACGGCGCGGACGTCATGCCGGCCGTCGCGCACGCCCTCGGCGTCGAGCAGTCGGACGAGCCGTTGCGGGACACCGTCCTGGAGACGCTCGTGAACATGAAGGTCGTCGTGGTCCTCGACAACTGCGAACACCTCCTCGACACCTGCGCCGAGCTCGCCGACCTGCTGCTCAACCGCTGCCCCGGCGTCCGCGTGCTGGCGACGAGCCGGGAGGCGCTGTGGATCAGCGGTGAAGTCAGTTTTCACCTCGATGGGCTGTGCATCCCGTCAACAGACCGAGACCTTGTGAACACCGCGGCGCCGCGGTCGGAGGCTGTGAAGCTGTTCGTCGAACGCGCCCGCGAACGCAAACCGGACTTCCGCCTCACGCCGGAGAACACCGCCGCCGTCGCCCTGCTGTGCGCGCGGCTCGAGGGCATGCCGCTGGCGATCGAGCTGGCCGCGCGCTGGGTGCAGCTGCTGCCCGTCGCGGACATCTGCGACCGCATGGACGAACCGCTGGAGCTGCTCACCCTGGGCTGCCGCAAGTCGCCTGCCCGCCAGCGGTCCCTGCGCGAGGCCATCGACTGGAGCTACCAGCTGCTGCAGCCCGACGAGCAGTTCGCGTTGCGCAGGCTGAGCGTGTTCGACGGCGGGTTCGACCTGGCCGCGGCCACCGAGGTCTGCTCGACGGAACGGTCGGCCGAACCCGTGCTCGACGTGCTGTCCCGGCTGCAGGCCAAGTCGCTGGTGACCGCGGTCCCCGGCACCACCCGCTTCCGGCAGCTGGAGACGGTCCGCCTGCACGCCAGGGAGAAGCTGGTGGCGGCCGGGGAGCTGGACGTGGCGTTCGAGGCGTTGGCGCGCTGGTTCACCGACCTGTCCGACGTGATGGTCAGCGCTCCGCTGTCGATGCCGGCCGAGGTCCAGGACAAGCTGGACAACCACGTCGACAGCCTGCTCGGCACGGTCGAGTGGGCCGCCGACCGCGCCGACGAACGACTCCTGCTGCTCACCTCGGCACTGGCCGACTGCGCCGCCCGCAGCGGCCGGCTCAGCCAGGCGCGGATCATGCTGCGCGACGCGCTGCGCCGCCCGTCCACAAGGGACGACCACCGGTGCGTGGCGCTCAACCACGCGGCCAGGTTCGCCGCCGAGCAGGGCGACCACGCCGAGGCCGTCGAGCTGTCCGGCGAGGCGTCCCGGCTGGTGCGCGGCATCGACCACCCGGCGCTGATGATGAGCTGCAGCAGCACACTGGCGGCCGTGCAGCAGTCGAGCGGTGAGTGGGAGGCGTCGGCGGAGAACAACACCGAGTGCCTGCGGGTCGCGGAACTGCTCGGTGAACCCCTTGCGCGCGCGGCCTGTCTGATCGACCTCGCGCGCACGGCGTTGTCGCTGGGCAAGCACGAACGCGCCGAGAAAGCGGTCATGAAGGCGTTGCCGATCTCGCGCACGTCCGGTGATCCCGCGCGCATTGCCAGCGCACTCAGCACCCGCGGCGCTGTCGCGTTGATGCAGGGCGAACTGGAAGAAGCGACGCACGCGTTCCAGGAGGCGCTGCGCATGGACGGCATGAACCCGCTGAGCGCCCCGGACGCCTTGGAAGGCCTTGCCATGGCAGCGTTGATGCGCGGTCAGGCGGAGCGCGCGCTACGGCTCGAAGCGACCGGACGAGCGATGCGCCGCTCAGTCGGCGTGGTGTCGAATCCATTTTGGGCAGAAAAGGTCGCGGGAGCCATGCGCACCGCACAGCTGATGCTGCCGGTCCCGCGCGCGGAGGCAGCCGCAACACCGTTGACACCAAACGAGATCGAGGCGCTCATCCACGACGAGGTGTGGCTGGACCGCACCGAGGCGGCGCACGAGGAGTTGGACGACCACGAACGACGTGTGGTCGCACTCCTCGCGACCGGCATGACGAACCAGCAGATCGCGAACCGCCTCAACGTCTCCGTGCGCACCGTGGCCTCGCGGTTGCAACGGCTGCGCGACAAGCTCGGACTGCAGAGCCGCGACGACATCGCCGCATGGGGAGCCGAGCGCGCGATCGGCTGACGAGCACCCGGCGGCGCAAAGGTTTGCGCAACACCGACGGTGCGTAGAGCCCAACGGGAACACGCCTTCTGAACCGCGTCAGCTCTAGGCCATTCGAGTGACGGAACAGGTCTAGACCTTGACCTTCAAGTGGTCTAAACCACATCGTTCCGGTACCCCCTGCGACTGAGGAGACCGATGTCCAAGTTCCGATGGCATCTAGCTGCTCTCTTCGCGGCAGTCGCCGCGATGGTCCTCGGAATCGTCGTCGTGCCCGCCGCGAGCGGTGCCGGTGGCGTTTCCGCCACGTTCTCCAAGGGTTCGGACTGGGGAACGGGCTTCGAGGGCAAGTACACGATCACGAACAACAGCACGGCGGCCCTGACGTCGTGGACGGTGGAGTTCACGCTCCCGGCCAACCACCGGGTCACCTCCCTCTGGGACGGCTCGTACACGACGAGCGGCCAGACCGTCACGGTCAAGAACACCTGGAACGGCAGCGTCGGTGTCGGCGGGTCGGTGAGCTTCGGCTTCAACGGCTCGTACTCCGGCACGTTCGGCGCGCCGACCAACTGCAAGCTCAACGGCGGCTCGTGCGAGGCGGGTGGAACGAACCCGACCACCAGCACCACCACGAGCACGACGACCACCACGACGACGACCACGACCACCACGACCACCACCGGTCCGCCGCCGCCTCCCGGGAAGATCAACCTGGGCTACTTCGCGGAGTGGGGTGTGTACCCGTCGCGCAACTACCAGGTGAAGAACATCGACACCTCGGGTTCGGCGTCGAAGCTCACGCACATCAACTACTCGTTCGGCAACGTGGTGGGCGGCAAGTGCACCATCGGTGAGGCCTTCCCCGCGATCGAGAAGGCGATGACGGCGGCGGAGAGCGTCGACGGCGTCGCTGACACGTGGGACGCGCCGGTGCGCGGCAACTTCAACCAGCTGCTCAAGCTGAAGAAGAAGTACCCGCACATCAAGGTGCTGTACTCGTTCGGTGGCTGGACCTGGTCCGGCGGCTTCGGTGAGGCGTCGCGGAACCTGCCCGCGTTCGTCGACTCCTGCTACAACCTGCTGAAGGACCCGCGGTGGGCCGGTCTGTTCGACGGCATCGACATCGACTGGGAGTACCCGAACGCGTGTGGCCTGTCGTGCGACACGAGCGGCCCGGCGGCGTTCAAGAACATGGCGCAGGCGCTGCGCAACAAGTTCGGCCAGAACTACCTGGTGACCGCTGCGATCACGGCTGACGGCTCCGCCGGCGGCAAGATCGACGCGGCCGACTACGGCGGCGCGTCGCAGTACCTCGACTGGTACAACGTCATGACGTACGACTACTTCGGTGCGTGGGCGGCTCAGGGCCCGACGGCTCCGCACTCCCCGCTCACGTCGTACAGCGGCATCCCGACCGCCGGCTTCAACTCCGAGGCCGCGATCTCGAAGCTGCGCTCGAAGGGCGTTCCGGCAAGCAAGCTCCTGCTCGGCATCGGCTTCTACGGCCGCGGCTGGACGGGTGTGACGCAGGCGACGCCCGGCGGCACGGCGACGGGCCCCGCGCCGGGCACGCACGAGCCGGGCATCGAGGACTACAAGGTCCTGAAGACGAAGTGCCCCGCCACCGGCACCATCGCCGGCACGGCCTACGCGTTCTGCAACGGCCAGTGGTGGAGCTACGACACCCCGCAGACGATCACCAGCAAGATCCAGTGGGCCCGCAGCCAGGGTCTGGGTGGAGCGTTCTTCTGGGAGCTCACGGGTGACACCGCGAACGGAGAGTTGATCACCGCGATGAAGAACGCCCTGGGCTAGAACTGCCGGGGTAGCGCTTCATAAACGCCGGGAGGGGAGCTGGTCAGCCCAGCTCCCCTTTCGTTTGCCCGAAATCAGCCCGTCTGCTCGAAGATCAGCAGAACACCTCGGTGAGCAGCTTGCGGTACGCGTCACCGGGGTCGCCCGCGGTCGGCGCGCTGGTCGCCGACATCTCCAGGCGCTTCTTCGTGTCCGGCGTCGTCAGCAGCTCGGACGAGTAGCCGGGGATGCCGCCGCCGTGGCCCCACACCTTGGTGCCGCACGGCAGGGTCTGCACCTGCAGGCCCAGGCCGTACTCGGGGCTGACCTCGGTGGTCTTGCTGATCTCCTGCTGCTGCGCGGGCTTGAGCAGCTTGCCGCTCGCCAGCGCGACGACGAACGTGTCCAGGTCGCGGGTCGTGGAGATCATCTCGCCGGCCGCCCAGGCGACCGAGGGGTTGATGCGGGTGATGTCGGACGGCTTGCCCGCCGCGGTCCAGTACCCGTGGGCGTGCGGGCCGCGGATCTCGACGTCGTCGCCGGGGACCTCGGTGTCGCTGAGGCGCAACGGCTTGAGGATGCGCTGTTCGACGGCCTTCTCGTAGGGCTTGCCGGTCAGCTTCTCCACCAGCAGGCCGGCGACGACGTAGTTGGTGTTGGAGTAGTTCCACCGCGTGCCGGGGTCGAAGTCGAGCGGCTTGTCGGTGGAGATCTTGAGCAGCTCCTGGGGCGTCCAGTGCTTGAAGCGGATCTTCTCGAACTCCTCGGGGCTGAGCGGGAGTGAGTCGGTGTAGTTGTGCAGGCCGCTGGTGTGCTGCAGGACCTGGCGCACCGTGATGCGGCTGTCGACCAGGCCGGGCAGGTAGCGCACGACCGGTGCGTCCAGCTCGACCTTGCCCTCACCGGCGAGCTGCAGCAGCACCGTCGACACGAACGTCTTGGTGATGCTGCCGACGCGGAACCGGCCGTTCTCCGGCACCGGGCGGGTGCGGTCGAGCTCGGCCTTGCCGGACCGCGCGGTGATGCGCTGGCGGCCGTCGGTCACCCTGACCTGCACGCCGAGCGCTCCCCCACCCGCGGTCATCTGGTCGATCGCCTCCTGGACCACCTTGCGGTCCGCGCTGGTGTCGGCGGCGAGCGCGGTGCCGGTGGTGGCCACCAGTCCGGCCGCGGTGAGTGCCGCCACGAGTCGGGTTCTCATCAGCTGAAGTCCTCCGTCAGGAATCCTGTGGGCGTTCCTGCCCCCTGCGTCCCACCTTGGCGAGACTTGAGGGGCGGCGCATCCGTCTTGAGTCGTACGTGGGTCCCTAGGGGTGACCCTGATCAGCAGAAGATCTCGGTGAGCACCTGGAAGTAGCCCGGCGTCGGGTCGCCGGTGCCGGTGGAGGCGGTGGCGGAGAACTCGGCGCGGCGCTGGAGGTCGGCCGAGGTGTAGGCGTAGCTCGCGAAGCCGGGCACGCTGCCGGGGTGGCCGAGGATCGTGGCGCCGCAGGGCAACGTGTCGACGAACAGGCCGAGGCCGTAGCCGGGGCTCACGGCCGTGGTCCTGGTCAGCTCGGCCTGCTGGGCGGGCTTGAGCAGGTCACCGCCCAGCAGGGCGGCGAAGAACGTGTCGAGGTCCGCTGTCGTGGAGATGATGTCGCCGGCACCCCAGAACACCGACGGGTTCCAGCGCGTGGTGTCCACCGTGCGGCCGTCCACCAGGCCGTACGAGTGGGCGTGCGGGCCGTGGATCCCGGTGTTGCCGCGCGGCAGCGTGGTGTCGTCGAGGCGCAACGGCCTGAGGATCCGCTGCTCGACGGAACGTTCCCAGGAGCGGCCGGTGACCGCCTCCACGAGCAGGGCGAGCAGCACGTAGTTGGTGTTGTTGTACTCGTACTTAGTGCCCGGTTCGGCCTGCAGCGGGCGGCTGGTGGAGATCGCGACGAGCTCCTGCGGGCTCCACTGCCGGTAGCGGATCGGCTCGAACTCCTGCGGGCTGAAGCCGAGGGCGTCGGTGTGGTTGAACAGGCCGCTGGTCATCTGCAGCAGCTGGCGGACGGTGATGCGGCTGTCGACCAGGCCGGGCAGGTAGCGCTCGACCGGTGCGTCCAGCTCGACCTCGCCCTCACCGGCGAGCTGGAGCACGACGGTGGAGGTGAACGTCTTGGTGATGCTGCCGGCGCGGAACCGGCCGTTCACCGGCACCGGGCGGGTCCGGTCGAGCTCCGCCGTCCCCGACCGCGCGGTGAACCGCTCGCGGCCGGCGGTCACGCGCAGCTGGACACCCTGCGCGGCGGTGGCCGTGATCTGGTCGAGCCCCTCCTGGACGATCCTGCGGTCGACCTGCTGCTCGTCGGCGACCGCGGTGCCGGTGAACAACAGGCTGAGAGCGGCGGTGGTGGCGAGTAAACGTGTCCCCATGCCCAGAGGACGCGCTAATAGGGCTTATGTGTCGCTTTCATGGCCGAAATCAGCATGGAACGCACTTTCGGCCAATGCACGTCGCGCTGGCACGAATACAGCGGCAGGAACCCTCCGCAGCTGCCCGACGAGGCACCGATCTCCCAGACGAAACTCGGCACGCCCAGGTCGTCGTACACCCAGTCGTCGGTCGCGCCGGCCGCGTTGTAGAGCAGCTCGCCCGGCTGGCCCGCGCGATAGCCGGACTGGGCGGCCATGTCGTTCGCGATCTTGCGCAGCGCCGCGTCGTTTCCGGTCTTCTGCGTGCTCCAGCCCCACGGGAACAGCACGTAGTTGCCGTAGCTGTGCATGGAGATCACGACGCCGGTGGTGTCGGGGGTGGCCGAGGCGGTGTCGCCGGGGGCGCGGGTGTCGCGGTAGAGGTTGCGCCACAACGCCTGCAGCGCCTGGGTTTCGACCTCTGAGTCGGCGCGCGGGCCGCGGTAGACCTCGCTGCACTTGTTCGAGGAGCTGCCGGCCTCACCCCAGTGCGAGCCGGCGTTGCGGTTGAGGTCGACGCCGCGCGGGCCGGCCGAGCAGGTGCCCTGGGCGTTCTTGCGGTGCAGCACCGGGGTGTCGCCGCCGGACTCGACGATGTCCACGCCGTCGGGGTTGGCGATCGGGACGACCCAGACCTCGACGGTGTCGAGCATCGCGGTCAGGTCGGAGGCGACGAGGTCGTCGATGAACCGCCACGCCATGTCGCCGGTCGTGATCTCACGGGCGTGCAGCTGGCCCATGACGAACAGGCGCGGCTTCGGGGCGGTGGGCGTCAGCGCGCAGTCACCGGGCGACTTCCTGGTGATGCAGATGGCTTTCAGGTCGTGGCCGCCGTCGCCCTGGGTCTTGCGCCAGGAGTCGCCGTAGTCGACGACGGTCGCGAGGTCAGGGTGCTTCGCCGCCACCTCGTCGAGGTGGGCGAGGTGGGCGGTGACCGTGTGGTAGCCGCCGTAGTAGGTCGCGTCGCCGACCGAGCGCGGCGCCCACGGCGACGGCGGCGTCCTCGTCTCGACAGTGGACTGGAAGCCATCGGCGCGGAGCCTGTCGGCGGTATGCGCGTCCCCGATGACGAAGAGGTCGGTGCCGTCGCGTTGTTCGACCACGTCGTAGCCGAGTCCCAGCAGCCGCTGGGCGGAGTCCCCGATCGGGGCCGGTACCCGCAGCACATAGGTCGCTTGTGGACCGTCCGCCGGCGCCGCCGCGGGGTGCAGCAGGAGGGCCAGGCCGGCGAGCAGGGCGAGAACGGTCCGCATGACCACCGATGATCGGCCGTCCGGGTGAGGCGCGCCAGTCCGTTCGACCGACCGGATGACTACCGTCCGGTTCGTGGGACCCGCAAAACTGCCGTTGGCGCGCTGTGACGAAAATCAATAGGATTTCTCCCAGCATCGCAGCGGTTATTGTGCTGGCAAGCCGAAACCGACTCGACTTCAGCGAGGTTCACACACACGTCACGGAAGTGAGCGGTCAGCCATGGATCATCTCCACCTCGACGGCAACGTCGCCGAGATCTCCTACCACGCGGACCACCTGTACTTCCCCTGGCGCGGTTCTCTCGCGGACGACGACGAGGGGTTGGAGCCGACCATCGTCCGCAGCATGGACTGACCAATCCGGGGGTTCCCCATGTCCGGCCTGTCCACCGTCGTCAAGGGCACCGGCCCTGCCCTGCTGCTCGTGCACGGCGCGGGCGGCAGCGTCCAGGCCAACTACGGCCCGGTCCTGGGGACGCTGACCCAGTACTTCACCGTCATCGCGCCGGACCTGCCGGGCTCCGGCCGTTCGCCGAAGGCGGCCGGACCGCTCGACCTGGACCAGCTCGCCGACGACCTCGTCGCGGTGGCGGTCGAGGCCGGGCACGAGTCGTTCTTCGTCGCCGGCTACTCGATGGGCTGCGCGGTCGCGGCCACGATCGCGGTCCGGCACCCGGAGCGGGTGCGCGCGATGGTGCTGAGCACGCCGTTCACCAAGATCGACGCCGCGACGAAGGCCAAGATCGACGAGTGGAAGGCGAAGCTCGACTCCTCCCGCGAGGTGCTGTCGCGGTTCATCCTGTCGGTGATGTGCAGCAAGGAGTACCTGGCCAGGCTCACGCCGGCGCAGGCGGAGGGCTTCGCCGAGCTGATCGGCGCGAGCGTGCCGACCGGGTCGCCCAGCCACGTCGACCTGATCCTGAAGATCGACCTGTCCGAGCTGCTGCCGCGGATCACCCAGCCGACGCTGGTGATCGGCGCGTCCGGTGACCAGCTGCTGTCGCCGCACCTGGGCAAGGAGGTCTCGGACCTGATCCCCGGCTCGAAGTACGCCGACATCCGGTGCGGTCACGCGATCGCGCTGGAGTCCGCGATGCCGTGGTCGCGGATGATCACCGACTATCTGACGTCGGTGTAGCGGTACTGCGGAGGCGGTGGGCCAACGCCGTGTGGCGGCGGCCCGCCCCGACCGTGCGCACCGCCTGGCCGATCGCGCGTTTCGACCCCACCAGCACGACGAGCTTCTTCGCGCGCGTGACGGCGGTGTAGAGCAGGTTGCGCTGCAACATCATCCACGCGCTGGTCGTGATCGGGATGACCACGCACGGGTACTCGCTGCCCTGCGACCGGTGGATGGTCATGGCGTAGGCGTGGCTGAGCTCGTCCAGCTCGGAGAACTCGTAGTCGACGTCCTCGTCCTCGTCAGTGCGGATGGTGAGCTTCTGCTCGACGGGGTCCAACGCCGTGACGACGCCCAAGGTGCCGTTGAAAACGCCATTCTTGCCCTTGTCGTAGTTGTTGCGGATCTGGGTGACCTTGTCCCCCACCTTGAACACCCTGCCGCCGAAGCGCTTCTCCGGCAGGTTCTCCCGCGACGGCGTCAACGCCTCCTGCAGCACGGTGTTCAGCGACCCGGCACCGGCCGGGCCGCGGTGCATCGGCGCGAGGACCTGGATGTCCTTGCGCGGGTCGAGGCGGAACTTGCGCGGGATGCGGTTCGCGACGACGTCGACGGTGAGCGTGGCCGCGTCCTCGGCCTCGTCGGCGCTGAAGAGGAAGAAGTCCGGGAGTCCCTGGATGATCGGGTAGTCGCCGCTGTTGATGCGGTGCGCGTTGGTGACGACACCGGACTCCTGGGCCTGCCGGAAGATGTGGGTGAGCCGGACGTGCGGGATCGGGCTGCCCGGCGCCAGCACGTCCCTGAGCACCTCGCCGGCGCCGACGGACGGCAGCTGGTCGACGTCGCCCACGAGCAGCAGGTGCGCACCGGGTGGCACGGCCTTCACGAGCTTGTTGGCCAGCAACAGGTCCAGCATCGACGCCTCGTCCACCACGACCAGGTCCGCGTCGAGCGGGTGGTCGCGGTCGTAGGCGGCGTCACCGCCCGGCTTGAGATCCAGCAGCCGGTGCACCGTGCGGGCCTCGTGGCCGGTCAGCTCGGTGAGGCGCTTGGCGGCGCGGCCGGTCGGGGCGGCGAGGACGATCTTGGCGCGCTTGGCCAGGGCGAGGCGGACGATCGAGCGCACGGTGAAGCTCTTGCCGCAGCCGGGGCCGCCGGTGAGGACGGCGACCTTCTGGGTGAGGGCGAGCTGCACGGCTTCCCGCTGGTGCTGTTCCAGCTCGGTGCCGAGCCAGGCGAGCGCCTTGTCCCAGTCGACGGTCCGGAAGCTCGGCATCCGGTCGGTCTCGTGGTGCAGCAGGCGTTTGAGCTGGGCCGCCATCGAGATCTCGGCGCGGTGGAACGGGACCAGGTAGATCGCGATCTCGTCGTCGGGCAGCTCCTCGCGGACCACGCCCTCCTCGTCGACGAGCTCGGCGAGGCAGTCGATGACCAGCCCGGTGTCGACCTGGAGGATCTTGATGGCCTCCGCGATGAGCGCCTGTTCCGGCAGGTAGCAGTTGCCGTCGGTGGTGGCCTCGGACAACGTGAACTGCAGCCCGGCCTTGACCCGCTGCGGGCTGTCGTGCGGGATGCCGACGGCTTTCGCGATCACGTCGGCGGTCTTGAAGCCGATGCCCCAGACGTCGCTCGCCAGCCGGTAGGGCTCCTCCCTGACCACGTCGATCGCCTTGTCGGTGTACTGCTTGTAGATGCGGACGGCGAGGCTGGTGGACACGCCGACGCCCTGCAGGAAGACCATGACCTCCTTGATGGCCTTCTGCTCTTCCCAGGCGTCCGCGATGAGCTTGGTGCGCTTGGGACCGAGCTTGGGCACCTCGACGAGGCGTTCCGGGGTGTGCTCGATGACGTCGAGCGCGTCGACGCCGAAGTGGGTGACGATCTTGTCCGCGAGCACCGGGCCGATGCCCTTGATCAGACCGGAGCCGAGGTAGCGGCGGATGCCCTGGATCGTCGCGGGCAGGACGGTCGTGTAGTCGTCGACGTGGAACTGCTTGCCGTACTGCGGGTGTGAACCCCAGTGGCCGCGCATCCTGATCGACTCGCCGGGCTGGGCGCCGAGCAGCGCGCCCACGACCGTGACCAGGTCACCGCGGCCCGTGTCGACCTTGGCGACGGTGTAGCCGTTGTCCTCGTTGGCGTAGGTGATCCTCTCCAGGACCGCTTCGAGGACGTTCATGACGTGAACCTACAGCGCTCTGCACACGATCTTCACAAGTTGTCCCGGCGTCCTCCACGAGATGGCCATACAGTCGCCGGCATGACAGGTCAGCGCCGGGTGCTCGTGGTCGAGGACGACATCACGATCGCCGAGTCCGTGGCCGCGCGGCTGCGGGCGGAGGGCTTCGAGGTGTCGGTCGCCTTGGACGGGCCGTCCGGTGTGGCCACGGCGGCGTCGTTCGTCCCGGACCTGGTGGTCCTGGACGTGATGCTGCCGGGGTTCGACGGGCTGGAGGTGTGCCGCCGGATCCAGGCGGCGCGCCCGGTGCCGGTGCTGATGCTGACCGCTCGCGGCGACGAGACGGACCTGCTGGTCGGGCTCGCCGTGGGAGCCGACGACTACCTGACCAAGCCGTTCTCGATGCGCGAGCTGGCTGCTCGGGTGCACGTGCTGCTGCGGCGGGTCTCGCGGGCGGCGGTCTCGCGGTCGCTGGAGCTGGGGGACCTGTCGATCGACCTCGCCGCGCGGCGCGTGCACCGGGGCGGCGTCGAGGCGCACCTGACGCCGACCGAGTACGACCTGCTGGTGTTCCTCGCCGAACGCCCGTCGGCCGTGCAGGGGCGGGACCGGCTGCTGTCCGAGGCGTGCGGGTGGCACGACGGCGCGTCGTCGCGGACGGTGGACAGCCACGTGAAGGCGTTGCGCCGCAAGCTCGGGGCCGACCTCATCCGCACCGTGCACGGGGTCGGGTACGCGTTGGAGGTTCCCCAGAAGGAGGTTTCTCCGTGAGACGGGTTTTGGCTCTGCTGGACCTGTTGCCGCGTCCGCTGGACTCGGTGCGGTCCATCAAGCTGAAGCTCGGGATCGTGATCGTGGTGTCCGGGTGCGTGTCGTTCGCGTACTTCAGGTACGCCACGGGCTGGCTGCCGCCGCGGACGACGTTGATGGCGCTGGTGCTGGGGCTGATCACGTCCCAGCTGCTGGCGCACGGCATGACCTCGCCGCTGCGGGAGATGACCTCGGCGGCGCGGTCGATGGCCTCCGGCGACTACTCGCTGCGGGTGCGCGCGACCTCGGTGGACGAGGTGGGGCAGCTGGCGGAGGCGTTCTCGGTGATGGCGTCCGACCTGGCCGCCGCGGACCAGCAACGCCGCGAGCTGATCGCGAACGTGTCGCACGAGCTGCGGACGCCGATCTCCGCTTTGCAGGCGGTGCTGGAGAACGTGGTCGACGGGGTGGCGCAGCCCGATGCGGCGACGATGAGGACGGCGCTGGCGCAGACGGAACGGCTGGGCCGGCTCGTCTCGGAGCTGCTGGACCTGTCCAAGATCGACGCCGGGGTGTTGTCGCTCAACCGGGAGCCGCTGTCGGTGGCGTCTTTGGTGGCGGACGTGGTGGCGGAGGCGGCTGTTTCCGCGCCCACGGCTTCTTTCGAGGTGTCGGTGGCGGACGGGCTGACTGTTCTGGCTGATGGGGAGCGGCTGCACCAGGTGCTGGTGAACCTGGTGGACAACGCGGCCCGGCACGGTCCCACCGGGGGGTTGGTGACCGTGTCGGGCTTCGCGTCGGGTGGGTCGGTGGTGCTGGAGGTGCGGGACGAGGGGCCGGGGATCGCCGTGGCCGACCGGTCTCGGATCTTCGAGCGGTTCACCCGCGGGGAGCGGGCAGGGGGTGGCGGGACCGGGCTCGGGCTCGCCATCGCCCGGTGGGTGGTGGACCTGCACGGCGGGACCATCGCGGTGGTGGATCCGGGGTCCTGCATCCGGGTGACCCTGCCGGGCTGAACGTTTCTTGGTTTGTGTGCTGGGTGTGACGGTGGAGCGCGCCCTTTTTCTGGGGCTTGGGAGAGGGAAATGACTGACTCGACGCGATCGTCCGACTCGTCCGAGGGGCCTTCGGCTCGGGGTGGGAGGCGGCCTTATCGGAATCTGCGGAAGGTGGGGTACCGGCCGCGAGCTGCGGAGAAGCCGGCCGAGCCGGAGAGTGATGGGCCGGTCGAGGTTGAGGAACCGGTGGGCGCGGCGGGCACGGACGTGGGTGCAGCGGCGGGCGCGGGTGAAGGTGGCGAGCAGGTGGTCGCCGACGCTGAGGCAGGCTCACGCAGGGGTACCCCCGAGCTGGGAACCCCTGCATCTCACCCTACTCAGGGGGTCCGACAAGATCCGGCCGCGAGCGAGAAGCCGCAGGCAGGCGACATTGACGCGGAGCCGCAGGCAGGCGACGCGGGCGCGAAGCCGCAGCCAGCGAGCGTGAGTGAGAAGCCCGAGGCAGCGAGCGTGGGTGAGAAGCCCGAGGCAGCGAGCGTGGGCGTGAAGCCCGAGGCAGCGAGCGCGGGCGTGAAGACCTCCCTCGCCGAACCCCAGGCCCCACCCTCCGGCCTCCTGGCGGCCACCCGCCCCTCGCCTCGCCGGCCCGGTCATCTCATCGGCCCCGAGCCCGATCCTCACCTGGTGGCGCGCACCGGCCGCGCGGCCGAAGGTTCGCCGTCGTCTCCGTTGCGGTGGCGGTCGTGCTGCTGGTGGTGTTCGGGTCGTTGCTGGCCGGGGCGGACAAGGGGTTCAACGACTTCCTGGAGAGCCTGGTGCCCGACTGGGAGGTCGGCGAGTACGTGCGCATGGGGTTGTACGGGGCCATTGCGGCGTTCGGCGCGGTTGGGGCATGTTATCTGGTGGCGGCGCCTCCGCAGATCGGCGAGGACGCGGAGAGCCGGCCGGGGACGTTGCGGCTCAAGGACTACGGGTTGCCGGTGGGGGCGCTTGTGGTGCTGTTCACCGGGTTCGTGGGGACGCAGGTCGCGGTTTTGTTCGGTGGTGAGGCTTATGTGATGCGGACGGCGGGGGTGACGTTCGCGGAGTACGCGCGGTCAGGGTTCTGGCAGCTGCTGTGGGTGACGATCCTGACGCTGGCCGTCATCGCCGGGGTGGCGCGGTTCGCGGTGAAGCAAACGGCGAGGGAACAGTTGTGGTTGCGGGTTCTGCTCGGGGCGTTGGCGGTGCTGACGCTGGTGATCGTGGCGAGTGCGTTGAGCCGCATGTGGTTCTACCAGCAGGCGTACGGGTGGACGGTGCTGCGGTTGCTCGTGGCGGCGTGCGAGATCTGGCTCGGCGTGGTGTACCTGATGGTGATCGCGAGCGGGATCACGTTGCGCGCCAACTGGTTGCCGCGGGCGGTGGTCGGGACCGGGGCGGCGTTCTTCCTCGCGGTCGCGGTGGCGGACCCGGAGCGGGTGGTGGCCGAGTACAACGTGAGTCGCTTCGAGGCCACGCAGAAGATCGACACGTACTACCTGTCGACGTTGTCGGAGGACGCCGTACCGGCGTTGCTGCGATTGCCCGCGGAGGAAAGGGACTGCGCGCTCCAGTACCTCAGGACGCCGACCGCGGAGGCCGACTGGCGGGAGTGGAACCTGGCTCGCCACAACGCTCGCAGGTCACTCGAAGGGGTGACGGTGACCGACCGCACCTGTGAGTCGCCTTACTCCAGCGAACGGTAGTTGTTAACCAGAGGTAAAGTTGCGGGTCCACCAGTTGCCGAGAGGGTGAGAAGTGACGCTGTCGTGACCGTTGCGGCCGAACCCGTTGTCCTTCGATCGATGTTCACCGCAGGGGATGCGCCCGAACCGCGCACACTGCTGGACATCCTGCGCACGAGTGCCGAGCTGCACCCGGACGCGCTGGCCGTCGACGACGGCACCACCGCACTCACCTACCGCGCGCTGATCACAGAAGTGCTGGAGCTCAAGGAAAAGCTCGCCGCCGAGGGCGTCGGCGCCGGTGACCGGGTCGGCATCCGCGTGCCGTCCGGCACCGTCGACCTGTACGTGTCGATCCTCGCCACCCTCGCGGCGGGCGCGGCGTACGTGCCGGTCGACTTCGAGGACCCCGACGAACGCGCCGAGCTCGTTTTCGGTGAGGCACAGGTCAGTGCGGTGCTCGGGGAAGGCCGATCCCTTGCGCTGCATGGAACTCCGCTGGGCATGCTCGGCGAGCCCGGTCTGGACAACGACGCGTGGATCATCTTCACGTCCGGTTCCACCGGCAAGCCCAAGGGCGTCGCCGTGACGCACGCAACGCCGCCGCGTTCGTGGACGCCGAGGCGCGGCTGTTCCTGCAGGACGAGCCGATCGGGCCGGAGGACCGCGTGCTCGCGGGGCTTTCGGTCGCGTTCGACGCCTCCTGCGAGGAGATGTGGCTAGCGTGGCGCTACGGCGCCTGCCTGGTGCCCGCGCCGCGGTCGTTGGTGCGCACCGGGATGGACCTCGGCCCGTGGCTGGTCGAGCAGGAGATCACCGTCGTGTCGACGGTGCCGACGCTGGCCGCGCTGTGGCCGGTCGAGGCGCTCGACGACGTGCGGCTGCTGATCTTCGGCGGCGAGGCCTGCCCGCCGGAGCTGGCCGAACGGCTCGCGGTCGACGGCCGTGAGGTCTGGAACACCTACGGGCCCACCGAAGCGACCGTCGTGGCGTGTGCCGCGCGGATGACCGGCGAGGGTCCCGTGCGCATCGGCCTGCCGCTGGACGGCTGGGAGCTCGTCGTCGTCGACCCGCGGGGCGAGGTCGTGCCGATGGGCGAGTCCGGCGAGCTGGTCATCGGCGGCGTCGGCCTGGCGCGCTACCTGGACGCCGAGAAGGACGCGCAGAAGTACGCGCCGCTGCCCTCGATGGGCTGGGAACGCGCGTACCGCAGCGGTGACATGGTCCGCGCCGAGCCGGAAGGCCTGATCTTCCTCGGCCGCGCGGACGAGCAGATCAAGCTCGGCGGCCGGCGCATCGAGCTGGGTGAGGTCGACGCGGCACTCGCGGCGCTGCCGGGCATCGCCGGTGCCGCCGCTGCCGTGCGCACGACGCGCGGTGGCAACCAGATCCTCGTGGGCTACGTCGTCACGGACGGCGAGTTCGACCAGGAAGCCGCGGTCGAGCAGCTGCGCGCCGAACTGCCGGCCGCGCTGGTGCCGTTGATCGCGGTGGTCGACACCCTGCCGACGCGCACGTCCGGCAAGGTCGACCGCGCCGCGCTGCCGTGGCCGCTGGAGTCGATGGACACCGCGGGCGTGGTGTTCTCCGGTCTCGAAGGCTGGCTCGCGGAGCAGTGGGCCGCCGTGCTGGGTTCCGGACCCGCGTCCGAAGGCGCGAACTTCTTCTCGTCCGGCGGCAGCTCGCTGGGTGCCGCACAGCTGGTCTCGCTGATCCGCACGCGGTACCCGAGCACGTCGGTCCAGGACATCTACCAGAACCCGACGTTGTACAAGCTGGCGCGGCGGCTGGAGTCCTACGGCGAGACGGCCGAGGTGCGCGAGGTGGCGCCGACGCCGCGCTGGACCGGCGTCGTGCAGACGCTGCTGATGATCCCGCTGCTCACGATCTCCGGCGCGCGCTGGGTCGTGGCGTTGACGGCGCTGTCGAACGTGCTGGGCTGGACCTCCGTGTCGTGGTGGTGGGTCGCGGCGGGCGCCGTCGCGTTCCTGAGCCCCGCCGGCCGCCTGGCGATCTCCGCCGGTGGCGCGCGGCTGCTGCTGCGCGGTGTGAAGCCCGGCGAGTACCCGCGTGGCGGGTCCGTCCACTTGCGACTGTGGACCGCCGAGATGCTCGCGCAGATGTCGCGGGCCACCGAGCTGTCCGGCTCGTGGGTCACGCACTACGCGCGGGCGCTGGGCGCGAAGATCGGCCCCGGTGTCGACCTGCACTCGTTGCCGCCGGTCACGGGCATGCTGAAGGTCGGGCGCGGTGCCGCGGTCGAACCCGAGGTCGACCTGTCCGGCTGGTGGCTGGACGGCGACCGGCTGCGCATCGGCCGCATCCGGATCGGCGCGGGCGCGACCGTGGGTGCGCGCAGCACCCTGTTCCCCGGCGCGCGGATCGGCAAGAAGGCCGAGGTCGCGCCCGGTTCCGGGGTCCGCGGCTCGGTGCCGACCGGCCAGCGCTGGGCCGGTGTTCCCGCGATCCGCGAGGGCAAGGCGGCGCGTTCGTTCCCGTCGCGCCGGCCGGAGCGGTCGCGCTTCTGGAACCTGATGTACGGCGTCTCGTCCGGCCTGCTGGGCGCGTTGCCGCTGCTGGCGGCGGCTCCCGCGGTGCTGTACGTGCTGCGCCGGCCGGTGACGCTGGCCTCAGCGCTGTGGGACGTGCCGGTCGCCTCGGTGATCTGGTTCGGCTCCTACGCGTTGCTGGTGCTCGTCGCCGTGCGCCTGCTGGGCGTGGGCATGCGTGAGGGCCACTACCCCGTGCACAGCCGGGTGGCGTGGCAGGCGTGGACGACCGAGCGGTTGATGAACAACGCGCGCTCGGCGCTGTTCCCGCTGTACGCGTCGCTGTTCACGCCGGTGTGGCTGCGGCTGCTCGGCATGAAGGTGGGCCGCCGGGTCGAGGCGTCGACCGTGGTCGCGCTGCCGAAGATGACCCGTGTCGGCGACGGCGCGTTCCTGGCCGACGACACGATGGTCGCGTCGTACGAGCTCGGCGGCGGCTGGCTGCGGATCGCGACGGCACGCGTCGGCAAGCGGGCGTTCCTGGGCAACTCGGGCATGACCGCGCCAGGTCGCACGGTGCCGAAGGGCGGGCTGGTCGGCGTGCTGTCCGCGGCGCCGAAGCGCGCCAAGGCCGGGTCCTCGTACCTGGGCATGCCGCCGATGAAGCTGCCGCGCACGGCCGCCGCGTCGGACGACTCGCGCACGTACGACCCGCCGGCGCACCTGCTGTGGGCGCGCGCGGTCGTGGAGCTGTTCCGGTTCGTCCCGGTCATGCTGAACGTCGCGCTGGTCGTGCTGGTGTTCTTCGCGCTGAAGGCGTTCGGCCTGTGGTGGGCCGGTGTGGTGCTGCTGGCCGCCGGTGTCGCCGCGTGCGTGGTGGCCGCCGTCGCGAAGTGGGTGCTGGTCGGGCGGTTCAAGGTCCGCGAGTACCCGCTGTGGTCGGTGTTCGTGTGGCGCAACGAGCTGGCGGACACGTTCGTCGAGGTGCTCGCGGTGCCGTGGCTGATCGGGTTCTCCGGTGGCACGCCGCTGATGAACCTGTGGCTGCGCTCGCTGGGCGCGTCGGTCGGCCGTGGCGTGTGGTGCGAGTCGTACTGGCTGCCCGAGGCGGACCTGGTGTCGCTGGGCGCGGGTGCGACGGTGAACCGCGGCTGCGTCGTGCAGACGCACCTGTTCCACGACCGCATCCTGCGGATGGACCGGGTGGAGCTGGGCGCCGGATCCACTTTGGGCCCGCACGGCATCGTGCTGCCCGGTGCGTCCGTCGGCGCGCACACGACGATCGGACCCGCCTCGCTGGTCATGCGCGGAGAGGATGTACCGTCGGGAACCCGTTGGCTGGGCAACCCGATCTCCGCGTGGACATGAGCTTCTCCGTACACCATTACGCGCTAGAGCTGGACTACAAGCCGCACTCCGCGCGCCTTTCCGGGCGCGCGGTGCTGCAGGCTTCCTGCACCTCGCTGTCGTCGTTCTCGCTCTCCTTCGGACCGTTGCGGGTCTCGAAGGTGCTGGTGAACGGCAGACCGGCGCGCTACGGGCACGCCGGCGGGGTGCTGAACGTGCGCGCGGCCGTGCGCGGCGCGTTCTCGGTCGAGGTCCGCTACTCGGGCACGCCCCGGCCGATCTCGACGCCGGAGTGGGGCGACCTGGGCTGGGACGAGCTGACGGACGGCTCGATCGTGGCCTCGCAACCGATCGGTGCGCCGTCGTGGTTCCCGTGCCTGGACGACCCGTCGGCGAAGGCCTCCTACCACCTGGAGGTGACCGCGCCGTCGCCGTACACCGTGGTGTGCAACGGGGTGCTGGTCGACGGCAAGGTCTCCGGCAGCACCACGCGCTGGACGTACTCGATGGCCGCGCCGATGGCCGCCTACCTCGCGACCGTCCAGATCGGACAGTACGTCGAGGCGCTGCCGGACGTGTGGGCACCGGCACGGCTGCAACGGTTGGTGGCGCACGACTTCGCGCGGCAGGACCAGATGATCGAGCTGTTCTCGTCGCTGTTCGGCCCGTACCCGTTCACCAGGTACTCGGTCGTGGTGACCGACGACGTGCTCGACGTTCCCGTTGAGGCGCAGGGGTTGTCGACGTTCGGCGCGAACCACGTGGACGGCCGCCGCGGCTCGGAACGCCTGGTGGCACACGAGCTGGCGCACCAGTGGTTCGGCAACTCGGTCGGGATCGCCGCCTGGGAGCACATCTGGCTGAACGAGGGCTTCGCCTCCTACTCGGAGTGGCTGTGGTCGGAGGCTTCCGGCGGCCGGTCGGCGGACGCGTGTGCGGCCGCGGCACTGGACCTGTTGCGCCGGCGGCCGCAGAACCTGGTGATCGGGCGGCCACCGCGCGCCGACTGGTTCGACGACAGGGTCTACAAGCGCGGCGCGGTGACGGTGCACGCGCTGCGCCGCGAGATGGGCGACGACTCGTTCTTCGCGTTGCTGCGGGAGTGGTGTGCGCGCAACCGGCACGGTGTGGTGACGACGGAGGACTTCCTGGCGCTCGCCGGGCATCGCGACCTGCTCACCCGCTGGCTGTTCAAGCCGGAGCTGCCCCTGCGGTGAACCGCCACACCAGCGGCGGACGGCCGCCCTTGGGCAGCGCCGAGGCGTGCTGGGTGGTGCGTTCCAGGCCGGGCACGCGGTCCATCGTGCGGCCCAGGTTGGCCGGGTAGGGGCGGTCGCCGGTCAGCGACTCGGTCACGTCCAGTGCCTGCGCCGTCGTGAACTCGCGACCGAGCAGGCCCGCGGTGAACCGCACGTCGCGCCAGAGCTTGTCCGCGAGCAGCGGGCGGCAGTCGGCGACGATCCTGTTGTGGTCGAACGCCAGCGCGGGCACGTCGTCCAGCCTGGCCCAGGTCAGGTGCCCGTTCTCGCCGGGGCGGGTGGTCGTGGCCCACAGCGCGATCGACAGGGTCGGGCCGCGCGGGTCCCGCGAGGGTTCGTCGAACGTGGCGAGCTGGCCGGTCGCCGTGATCGACTTCTCGGCGAGGCCCAGCTTGCCGGTGACGGCCCTGGTGGTCGCGTCCCGCAGGCGCTCGCCCCTGCCCAGCAGGACACCGGGCAGGGCGAGCTCGCCCGCGAACGGCTCGTGCGCGCGCGGTGCCACCCCCAGGAGCACCGCGCGGGCGTCCGGGTCAAACCGCAGCGCGATCACGTCCACCGACACCAGCGTCGACTCGATCATGGCGTGGATTCTCCCGCACCGCGTAGTCCGCCCTGGCCGGGCCCGCCCCGGTGACGAGCACCTCGACGCCGAGCAGGTCCTCCAGGTAGGCCACCGGATCGGGCAGGTCCTCCAGGCCGTTGCCGGTGGCGACCTTGAGGCCGTCGGCGTCCAGGTGCGTCACGGCCAGGCCGTCGACGCCTCCGCAGCACCTCACGGAGTACTGCAGCAGCTGGGCGTCCAGGTGACCGGCGCGCCAGGCGCCCTGGAACTCCCCCGTGCCGTTGTGCCGCTCCGGGAACCGGTCGAGGACGGCCTGGTCCTCCGTCGGCAGCGGGCCGGCGCCGTGCCGGGTCTGGTAGGTCCTGGTCACGCCGAGCACGCGGGCTTTCCGGCCGTTGAGCAGGTGCTTCGCGTTGCGCGGCGTGACGGTGGACCACGTCGTGTGCGGGTGGAAGCCGTAGGTCTCGTCGAGCAGAACGCCTTGTGCGCCTTCGAAGACGACTCGTCCGTCGAGCTCGTCGCCGGTCGTGATCCGCACGGCGTCGGCGAAGGAGCGGTAGAGCGCGACGAGCTCGTCGACGTTCGTCCCGTCGCCGATCAGCGGCTCGTAGAACCTGGCGAGCGCGTCCAGCTTGTGCCTTGCGGCTCTCGGGTTCAGGCAGTCGCCGACGGTCGGGGCGGGGCCCGGTTCGCCGAGCACCCGTTGTCCCTCGACCAGCTCGCCCGCCTTCCTGCCGGCGAGCAGCCCGTACCAGGCGGTTTCGCCGATGCCCTTGCCGCACGAGCCGTGCCGGTCGGCGCCCCTGGCCCTCTCCCTGGCCCGGTTGGCCGCGACGTGGATCGGCGTGGTGAGCAGCGCCCGCGCGTCGATCGACATCATCGACAGCGGATCGGTGACGCCGATGGCCTCCAGCTCACGCGACTCGGTCGCCAACGCGATCGGTTCGACGAGCACGTACCGGGACAGCCAGGTCGGCACGCCCGCGAGCGTGCCGGACCCGAACTGGCTGAACGTGTGGTGCCGGTCGCCGACGACGACGTTGTGCGCGGCCTGCGCTCCCCCGTTGAACCGCACGACCTTGTCCACCGACCCGTCCGCGCACAGGGCGTCGACGACGGCCCCCTTGCCCTCGTCGCCGAACCCCAGCCCGACGACGATCACGTGGTCGCTCACGTCAGCGTCACGTCGTCGGGGCCGTCGATGGCCAGCGGGGCGGCGGTGGCGGGTCGTGCCGCGGCGCCGACCGCGACCAGCGCCTTGCCGACCGACCTGCTCTCGGCGACCGACCCGATCTCGGCGAGGTCGACCAGCGCCTGGTCGAGGTCGACCACCTGCTCCTCCATCCCGATCGTGGCGGCGATCAGCTCGCACACCGCGCCGGGGTCGTCGAGCTTGAGGAAGTTCTGCCCGAGGATCGCCCGCCAGTGCTCGGCGATGGCGTCGTCGTGGAAGTACGACGACTGGTTGGGCAGGATGAAGTAGACGTTCCACTTCTTGGCGAGCTCCCGGTACACCGACACGGGGTCGATGTCCTGGTTGACGTCGTCGCCGATGACGCGGCGGATGTGCCGTGCCTCCAGCCGCGGCTTGTTCAGCTCGTCGCCGATGATGAACAGGTACCCCTTGCGGCCGCGCTTCTGCCACGCGTCGGTGACCACGTGCCGCGCGACGAAGTACGCCGCGAGCTCGTACGACTCGCTCTTCTGCCCGCCGCCGTTGCCTTCGAGGAAGATGTCGCGCAACTGCTCGTCCATGCGGTTGTCCGACTCGAACTGCCCAACCTGCAACGGCACCCGGTCGCTGTCCGCGTCACCGATACCACCGAACATCAGCTGCGGGTCGGCGAGATACCCCTTGCGCTGCAACAGCCCGTGCAACTTGCCGAGCTTGCCCTGCATGATCCGCGGCACGCTGCCCATCGAGCCGGTCACGTCGAAGAGCACCGCGATCGGTGTCGAGTCGGCGTGGTCGGGCGAGTCGCGGCACTCGCGGAGGGCGACCTTGAACGGGTCAAGGGCTTTCGCGGCCTTCCAGTTGTCGCGCGGCTGTGACTTGATCGAGGCGGTGTAGCCGAAGTCAGCGATCCCCTTGGCGGCGCGAAAGGTCTTGGCCGCCGCGTAGGCGTTGTCGTCCCACTTGCCGTGTCCCATGGTCATTCTCCTGTCGTGGGGAGGGCGAACGGGCGGAAAACCCGTGGCCCGTAGAGGTCTTCGAGCAGTTCGTCGTACTCGGCCAGCAGGTCGGCCGCGTCCGGCCTGGCCGACGGGCGGTCCTGCATGCACCCTGACGCGAAGGCTCGCTGCCGGGTTTCGTCGTGGTGCAGCATGTTTCGCATCAGCTGGTGTGCCATGTGGACGTCGGTGGCCGCCGTGACCGGTTCGCTGTTCTGCACTTCCGGTGGATAGGTGGTCGTGCGGTTGCTCGCGAGGAGCCGTTGCCCGGTCTCCACCGCGAACGACCAGCCGACGAGCACGATCCCGTGCTGTTCCGGGTGGACCAGGACGTTGTCGGCGGTGACGGCACCGTGGACGAGGCCGATCTGGTGCGCGCCGGCGAGTGCTTTGAGCAGCCGGCGGTGCATCCACGCGTAGTCGCGGCCGTCGAGTCCCCGCGGGTATGCGGTGCGGATCTCTTCGAGGGTCACGAAGCCTTCGGTCAACGGGTCGAGCACCGTGAAGGCGCGCGATCCCTTGGCGACGTCGCCCGACGTGTCGAGCAGCCGCGGGTAGAAGGGGCGCAGCCACGGGTGGTGGTCGGTGAAGCGCTCGAGCCGCCGCAACGCCTCCCATTCGCTGTGCAGCAACGGGTTGAGCGCGGGGTTGCGCACGACCTTGACCACGTGCGGGCCGTCGGCCTCGTACAGGTTGGCGACGCTGCCGACGGCGAACGGTTTGCCGATGCGGTAGACGCCGGTCTTTGTTTTCAGCTCGACGCGCGCGCTGTGGCTCCAGCTGTGGTGCAGGCTCGTGAGTTTGGAGGCCGCGGCGTGGGCGCGTGGGTGGTCCGGTCCGACCACGTCGGGGTGCAGGACCGTCGCCAGCGCGTGGTACAGGCGTTTGGCCTGCTTGCGCTTGGCGGGATCGGTGGTGCGCGGGCCGAAGAGGGCTTCGGGCGATGCGGCGCGTTCCACCAGGTCCAGGGCCTCCGATGTGGTGAGCATGGGTTTGAGTCTAAGCGACTCAAACTGGGATTGCAATGATGGGTTGGGGGTGTGACGCAGGCTGCACTGGGCGTCCGGGCCAAGGGTGCGTGGGATTGGGTGCCCGTGCTGGGGAGTCGGGCTCGGCTGTGGCCGGGGCGCCGGGCTCGGCTGCAGGCGGGGCCGGGCCTGTCGCACGAAGGCGCTGGGTCGGCTCTAGCAGGGCGCTGGCTCGCCCTGGCCGGGGCGTCGGGCTCGGTTGCGACAGGACGCCGGGCTGGACTGTGGGCGGGAGCCAGACCTGTCCGACAAGGTTCCGGGATCGGCTCTGGCAGGGCGCTGGCTCAGCCGTGGCCAGGGCGCTGGGCCCGTCGTGGCGAGGCGTCGGGCTCGGCTGCGGCACAACGCCGGGCTGAGCGGAGGCAGGACGCCGGTCTCGACCGTGGCCGGAGCGCCGGGCTCGTCGTGACGAGCAGTCGGGTTCGGCTGCGACCGGGCGCCGGGCTTGTCGGGCCGGCGCCGGCTCGGCTGTGGGCCGGGCACCGCGCTTGTCGGGCCGAGGCGCCGAGCTCGGCTCTGGCAAAACACCGGGCTTGTCGGGCCAAAGCGCCGGGCTCGGCTCTGGCAGAGCGTTGGGCCCGGCTGTGGGCGGGGGCCGGGCTTGTCAGGCCGGGCTCAGCTCTGGCAGGGCGCTGCGCTCGGCTGTGGGCAGGGGCCGGGTTGGTCGGGCCGAACTCGGCTCTGGCAGGGCGCCGCGCTAGGCCGTGGCAGCGTTACGGGGCCTCACAGTCTGGGCCGGGGCAGCACGCGAGAAACACCGAAACCCGCGCCCCGCCCCCGCGCGCTTCCTTTCCTGGCGGACGCCCGACACCCTCCCTTCCGGACGAACCCCGTGGCCAACGCGGTTTTTGGAAACCAGACGCACCCACCCGCCGATCAGGACACCTGTCACCCGAGGGAGGAAACGTGCTGTTCATCGTTCTGGGCTGTTCCGTGGTCTTCGCACTGCTCGTGGTGGAGGTGGTCCACCGGCTGGTGCGCCGGTTCACCCACAGCGGCAAGATGTACCGGCCAGGGCAGGTGTTCGCGGCCGTGCTGGCCGCGCAGATAAGCCTCAGCGCGTACCCGGTCGACGCGCCGATCACGCTGCACGCGCTCGGTATCGCGTTGATCCTGGCGGGCGCGTGGTTGTTGTCGGCGCTCATCAGCACGCTTGTGGACGTTTCGTTGTCGCGCATCAGGACCGACGTGACGGACAACCGGCACGCGCGCAGGGTGCACACGCAGGTGACCTTGGTGCGACGGCTGGTGCTGGTGGTCATCGGGGTGCTGGCGGTGGGCGCGATCCTGATGACGTTCCCCGGCGCGCGGGCTGTTGGGTCGACGGTGCTGGCCAGTGCGGCGGTGATCGGTGCGGTGGCGGCGTTCTCGGCGCAGTCGTTGCTGGGCAACCTGATTTCGGGGTTGCAGATCGCGTTCAGCGATGCGGTGCGGCTGGATGACGTCGTGGTGGTCGAAGGCGAGTGGGGGCGGGTCGAGGACATCACGCTGACGTACGTGGTGCTGCACCTGTGGGACGACCGGCGGTTGGTGTTGCCCACGTCGTACTTCCTGAAGACGCCCTTTGAGAACTGGACGCGCACGCAGTCGGCGTTGCTGGGCACCGTGGAGATGGATCTGGACTGGACGGTGCCGGTCGAGGCGATGCGGCACGAGATGCGGTCCATGCTGGAGGGCAGCGACCTGTGGGACGGCCGGGTGTCGGTGTTGCAGGTGACGCAGGCGACGCAGGGGTTCGTGCGGGTGCGGGCGCTGGTCAGTGCGGCGGACGCCGGCAAGTTGTGGGACCTGCGGTGTCTGGTGCGCGAGCACCTGGTCGACTGGGTGCAGAGGCAGCACGACAGCGCGTTGCCGCAGGTCCGCACGCGGGCGGTCAACGCGGTCAGGCGGGTGCAGCCGCAGAGCGACCAGCACACCGACGCGCGGGTGTTCGGGGAGAGCGCGGACGGGGCGCTGCGGGAGCAAGCGTTTGCGGGGCCTAAGCCGTAGAGCGTTCCAGGATGCCGGTGATGAGGCCGCGGCAGCGGGCGATCTCGGCGGCCTGGGAGTCCAGGCGGGCCACCTCGGCGTGCAGGGTGGCGATCAGGTCCGCGCACGGGTCGAGGCGCGGTGAGGCGTCCACGACGCACGGCAGCAGCAGGGCGATGGTCGCGATGGGCAGGCCCACGTTGAGCAGTGCCTTGATCCGGCGCACGGTCTCGGCGTCGGCGGGTGAGTACACGCGGTAGCCGTTCGCGGAACGCTCGGAGGCCAGGAGGCCGCACTTCTCGTAGTGGCGGACCGAGCGGGTGGAGACGCCGCACTCGGCGGCCAGTTCACCGATCAACACACCTTGACCTTGACACTGATGTCAACCCCTAGCGTCGAGATCATGAACGTGATCGTGCACGGCGCACAAAGTGACGCAGCGGCGTGGGAACCGGTGAAGGCCCTGCTCAGCGAACCGACCGAGGTGCCGGAGAGGCGCGGCCGCAACGGGGTTCCGCTGCCCGCCGGGTACAGCCTGCGGACCGAGGTCGACGACCTGCATGCAGTCCTCGACCGGCTGGAGCGGACCACCCTCATCGGGCACAGCTACGGCGGGCTCATCGCGCTGCTGACCGCTCAGGAACGCGACGACCTCGAGGCACTCGTGCTGTACGAGCCGGCGATCGGGCTCAACACCGTGGCCGTCGAGGCGTTCGGGAACGCGCTGGCCGGCGGCGACCGCGACCTCGCGCTGGAGGTCATGGTCACCAGGATCGCCGGTGAGCGGTCGTTCCGGGACACCGATCCGGAGGGCTGGCTCGCGGCGCAGGAGATGCTCGAGACGACCTGGGAGGAGCTGAAGCAGGCCGACGGCTACCGCTACGCACCGCCGAAGCTGCGGGTCCCGGTCACCGTCGTCGTCGGCGAGCGCACCGACCGCATCTTCGGGCCCGCCGCGCGCGACATCGTGCTGGACACCGGCGGCCGGCTGGTGACGCTTCGCGGCGAAGGTCACATCGCGCACGTCACCAACCCGGCTCTGCTCGCCGCGACCATCGAGGGGCGATCCACCACACTGGACGCATGAGAACCGGTGACCAGGTCGTGCAGGGCCTGCCGTGGCGGTGGCGTGCGCAGGGCACGATCTTCGTCATCGGCGGGCTCGGGTTCCTGTTCGACGCGTGGGACGTCACGCTCAACGCGTTCCTGATCCCGCTGGTCGGCGCCGAGTGGGGGCTGAGTCTCGGCGAACGCGGCTGGGTCGGCACGGCGAACCTGATCGGCATGGCGGTCGGGGCGTTCGTGTGGGGCTCGATCGCGGACACGATCGGCAGGAAGAAGGCGTTCAGCCTCACCATCCTGATGTTCTCGGTGTTCACGGTCGCGGGCGCGGCGTCACCGGACTTCGTGACGTTCTGCGTGTTCCGGTTCCTGGCCGGCGTGGGTCTCGGCGGGTGCATCCCGGTCGACTACGCGCTGGTCGGCGAGTTCACGCCGGCGAAGGTGCGCGGCAGGGTGCTGGCGGCGATGGACGCGTTCTGGCCGCTCGGCGCGACGCTCTGCGGGCTGACCGCGGCCTACCTGGCGGACCTGGGCAGCTGGCGGCTGTTGATGCTCACGATGGTGCTGCCGGCGTTGCTGCTGTTCTGGATCAGGCGGTCGGTGCCGGAGTCGCCGATGTTCCTGGTCGCGAAGGGACGCACCGCGGAGGCGAAGAAGGTCATCGACGACCTGGTCAGCAGGACGGGAGCGCCGCGGGAGGAGTGGCGGTTGCCGGAACCGCAGCAGGTGCAACGCCTCTCCGCCAAGGTGATGTTCGCGCAGCTCAAGGACATCTGGCGGTACGACCCGAAACGCACGGCGGCGCTGTGGGTGCTGTTCCTCGCGGTGTTCCTGCTCTACTACGGCGCCGTCACGTGGCTGCCGAGCATCTTGAAGGCGCAGGGCTACGGGACGTACGCGGCGTTCATGGTCACGACGCTGACGGTGGCGGTGGGCATCGTGAGTGCGCTGATCAGCGCGTGGCTCGTGGACGTGTTCGGGCGCAAGTGGGTCATCGCGATCAGCGCTCCGCTCGCGGCGGTGGCGCTCGTGATGTTCGCGGTGCAGCTCGACGTCGGCGGCGCCGCGAAGGCGTGGATCACGGCGTACGGGATGTTGATCCAGGTCACGATCCCGGCGCTGTACGCGTTCGCGCCGGAGCTCTACCCGACGCACCTGCGGGCCAGCGGGTTCGGCTGGGCGTCCACGATCAGCCGGGTCGGGGCGGGTTTCGTGCCCGTCCTGTTCGGAGCGCTGCTGTGGCCGTTGCTGGGCCTGGCCTGGACTTTCGCGGCGATCGGGGCCCTGGTGGTGGCGGCCGTGGTCGCGATGATGGTCCTGGCGCCGGAAACCCGCATGCAACCGCTCGCGGAGGCCGTTCCGTCCTAGGCTCATGAGAAGACCGCTCGCCGTCGCGTTTTGCGCGCTGGCTCTCGGAAGCTGTGGTACGAACGGGGCTCCGACCGTGCCGATGGCGGAGGTGCCGACCGTGTCCTCAGCAGTGCCGGACAAGAACCGGATCGAGCAGGCGAAGCGCGACGGCCATCCCACCGTGCCACTGATGATCTCCGTGCAGCCGGGACGCGACGAGGAGGTCGAGCGGGCGCTGGTGGCGCTGGGCGCGGCCGTCGAGGCGCGCGATCCCAGGATCGGTTACCTGCGGGCCGAGATGCCGGTCGACAAGGTGGAAGACGCGTACCAGATCACCGGTGTGTCCAAAGTGGACGTGGATGAGCCGTTGAGCAACCGGCTGCCCGAACCGTAGAAAGCCCCAGGGTCACGTGGACCCTGGGGCTTTCCGCGGTTCTAGCTGACTAGCTGACCGACTGGACGATCACGGCACCGCGGCCGACGACGTTCTCGTCCGCCGTGCGCACCTCGAGCTCACCGCGCAGGACGCGGCCGGCACCCGGCTGGCCCAGCGGGGTGATGACGCCCGTGGCGTTCCACGCCGCACCGGCGGCGCGGTCGGCGTTGGTGTCGGACACGGTCAGCGTGCCCAGACCGGCCGAGGTGTAGACGTCGAAGTAGTCGTACGCCGTGGTGCCCGCGGGCACCGCGTAGCCGTCGACCACGACGACCCACGCACCGGCGGCCGGGTTGGTGACCGTCACCGACTCCTCGGAGTCCGCGTCGGCCGACGAGCCGGCGGCGACGCAGCTGCCCGTCGTGCAGTTGTAGACGGTCAGGTCGAGATCAGCGCCCTGGTCGGCGGGGTTGCCGATCGTGGCGGTGAGCCGCGACGCGCCGGGCGCCACCTGGACGTTGAACTGCTGCGACGCGAGGTTCTCGATCGTCGGGCGGTCCGACTTGGCACTGCCGACCGCGCCGGCGGCGAGGCGGCCGTTGAACACGGCCTGCGTGTTCGTGACGCTGTAGCTGCGCTCGATCGGCGTGCCGAGGGCCGCGGACGCGATGACGTCCGGGTTCGGGCTGATCGACGTGCCGAGCACCGAGGCGGTCACCGAGTACGGCGCCGCGTCGGCGTCGGAGGTGCGGCGCGCCTCGACCACGATCTCCCAGACACCGGCCATCGGGTTGGTGACCGTGCGGCTGGTGGGCGTGCCACCGGAGCAGCCGGCGCCCGCGTCCGGGTTGTAGCAGTTGGTCGAGCTGGTCACGTCGAGCGGCACGCCCTGCGGGGTGAAGCGCAGGAAGCGGACCTGGCCCTTGCCGGCCTCGGCGCCACCGGCGGCCATGTCGACCTTCAGCGCGGTGGTGCCCTTGGGCACGTCCACGAAGAGGCTGGCCGACTGGTTGCGCGCGATGGTGCCCGACTTCGTGACCGAGAACTTGTTGGTGGCGTTGAACTTCTGCGCCGCGAACACGGTGTTCAGGGTCTGCACGTCGACACCGGGGGTCTCGACGTCGTCGAGCTGCAGCACGGCGCTGTGCACGCCGGGCGTCTTGGCCTTGACCGTGACCGGGAACTGGACCGGCGTGTTCAGCGGCAGGAAGACCCAGCCGTTGGCGCGGAACGTGCCGTCGTCGCCCTTCCAGGTGACCCGCCAGCCCTCGACGTGGTCCTCACCGGTGGTGCGGGTCAGGGTGTACACGCGGGTGTACTCCTGGCCGACGGTCACGCCCTCGCGGTCGTGGATGCCGACGCCGACGTTCGGGGTGGCCAGCTGTCCGCTGAGGACGGTGTTGACCGGGACCGAGACCTTCAGCTTGTTCGGCTTGGCGTGCTTGTCCAGCAACGACCACGCGGCGTTGGTGTTGAACAGACCCGCGCCCTGCTCGTAGGCGCCGAGCGACTTGACGTAGTTGGCGCTGCGCTGGATCGCGTACCGCAGCTCGGCGCTGGTGGGACGCTCACCGTTGTGCTCGGCCTTGTAGGCGCTCACGAGCAGCGCGGCGGCACCGGTCGCCTGCGGGGCGGCCATCGAGGTGCCGTTGAACATCGCGTAGCCGGCCGGGAGGGCGTAGGTGCCCGCCACGGGACCGGGGACCTGCCAGCGCGGCGTGGTGGAGATCGCCGAGCCGGGCGCGATGATGTTCGGCTTGAAGCCGCCGTCCTCGGCCGGGCCGCGCGACGAGAAGCCGTGCAGGTTCTGCTTCTGCGCGGTCTTCGAGCCGTAGTTGGAGAGCCAGGTCTCCTTGGTGATGTACGAACCGACGCTGACCGCGTCCGTCGCGACCGACGGGTCGCCGACCGTGTTCGCGCCCGCACCCGAGTTGCCCGCCGAGATGAACAGCTGGACGTTGTACTCGTTGATGGTGCGGTTGTAGAGCTCGGCGCGGGCGTTGTTGCCGTCGTTGAGCGCCGGGAGGCCGCCGATGGAGATGTTCACGACGTCGGCGCCGTTGCGCGCGGCGTAGAGGACACCGTCGATCAGGCCGGAGCTGGTGCAGGACGGCGTGGAGAGGCAGGCCTTGATGGACATCAGCTTCGCACCGGGCGCGGCACCGGCCATCTTGCCGTCGAACATCTTGTGCGCCGCGGTGATGCCCGCGACGTGGGTGCCGTGCGCGGCGGCCGCGATGCCCAGGTTCACGTACGGCGTGCCCTGGTTGTCGTAGACCGAGCGGTCGGTCTGCACGACGAACGCGACGCGGTCGACGACGGGGGTCGCGAGGTTGTCGGCACCGAAGAAGCCGACGTCCTTCTTGACCTTGTAGTCGATCATGCGGGCGTTGTTGGTGAAGTCGCCGTCGCCGTCGGTGTCGACGAAGACTTCCTTCGTGGTGATGTCCTGGATGACACCGAACGCGTCGACGCGGTCGCCGTCGCGGTTGATGTCACCGCCGGTCTCGCTGTTGCCCAGGGCGAGGTCGCCCGCGGTCTCGCGGAAGAGGCCGAACGAGTAGGGGCCACCGGTCGCCGGAGCGGTCCACTCGCGGCCGCTGTCGGTGAACTTGCCGACCCGGCCGGTCTTGGTCATGGTGACCCAGGTGCCGTCGCCGGAGTTGGTGGCGTTCGCGTTGTACCAGTCGATGATCTTGCGCTCACCGGTGCTGGTGGTCTGCAGCGCCGGGTTCTCCAGGTCGATGCCGGAGTCGATCACGGCGATCGTGGTGCCGCGGCCGTCCCACTTCGGGTGCGCGGTGGCGAACTGCGCCGCCTGCGTGTCCTGCGTCGGCATGTACGGGTTGGTGCGCGGTCTTCGCGTCCGGCGCCTTCTGCGGGATGGGCTGTTCCATGCCCTGCGGCCGCGGGTCGTCGAGCTGGATCAGCCCGTCGACGTCCACCGTGCTGACGGAGGCGAGCTTGGCGGCCTTCTCCGCGTTGTCCCGCGGGATGGTCACCTTGACGTAGTCGACGTCCTTCTCGGTCTTCTGGACCGTGGCGCCGAGCGCCTTCAGCTCGCTGACGGCGGCGTCGGTCTTGCCGTCCTCGGCGGCGACCAGCAGGTCGACCGTCGGCTTGCCTTCGGCGGCGGCCTTGTCGACCAGCGCGCGGTCGGCCTTGTCGAGCTGCTTGGGAGCCTCGGTCGTGGGGTTCTGCTGCTGCGCGGTGGCAGCGGGGGTGGCGGCGAAGCCGAGCCCGGCAGTGCCCAGCACCGCGGTCAACAAGACCGTTCCGGTGCGGCGTCTCCAGTTCTTCACGGCGCATGTGCCCTTCGTGGGGTAAAGAGTGTGTGGAAGCACATCTCTTCCCACAGCGCGTGACAATAGGTTCAGTGGAGCATTGTTGGTTTCCACATTGGACTGTTCAGCGGCTTGCACTGGCACGCTTGAAGTGCTGCGCGTTTCATTTTCACCCTGGAACGAGCAGTCGTCCTCCAGTCAAGAGCTGATGGAGGGGAATGTCAAGGGATGTGTCAACGGTGAATGCGCTTGCCCGGTAACGGAATCGTCGTCCGCAGCGATGCTATTTCCGAGAAATCGCACGGCGGAGCCGGGTCCACAGCCGTGCCTGTTTTTGCGCTTTCGGCCGCGCTCCGCACGCGGTGCAGGTTTCCCGGTGCTGCGCCAGTGCCTGCTGGAGCTCGGCGATCTGCTTCAGGGTTCGTTCGGGCACGACGTCTTTCTTGACCGACAGCAGCGAGAGCTCGGTCAGCGGCCGCTTCTTGCCCGCCGCGTGCACGGCCGGCGCGATCGTGTGGAACACGATCAGGCTGCGCCTGCGGTCGGGCTCGACGGCCTTCACGTCGCACCACTGGATGGCGCTGGTGTGGTCGAGGCTGGTCGACTCGATGGCGTCGGGGGTGAGCTTCGTGCCCATCTTGAAGCTGCGCCACGCGACGGTCGCGCCCATCAGGAACCACAGACCGCCGAAGAGGTAGCCGTACCAGGGGCCGCCGGCGGCCGCGACGGGTCCGGCTGCGGCGACCGCGGCGCCGAGGCCGAAGAGAACCCATCTCCACCTGGTGTGCATCTCCCTTCCAGGTGTACCGGATTTGTCCCGTTCCGACGAACGCGGCCGGGTCGTTCGACACGACTGACGGCTGATCAAGCGCTACCTTGCCGCCATGGACCTCACGCCGGTCGCCGACGAGCTCTACGGGCTGACGCCCAAGGAGTTCACCGCGGCCAGGAACGCCGCGGCCAAGCAGGCCGACGACAAGGACCTGGCCAAGGCCATCTCCGACCTGCGCAAGCCGACCGTGGGCGCGTGGGCGGTGAACCGGCTGGTGCGGGACGCGCCGCCGGGGTTGCAGGAGGCGCTGGGGCTGTCGACGGCGCAGCTGACCATGCGGGAGCTGGGGCGCAAGCGCAAGGAGCTGCTGGAGGCGCTCGTCTACCGGGCGCTGGAGCTGACCGGGCCGATCACCGACGACGCGGTGACGCAGGTGCGGAACACCCTGACGGCGGCCATGTCGGATCCGGAGTCGGCTGAGCTGGTGCGCGCCGGGCACCTGACCAAGGGGTTGGAGTACTCCGGGTTCGGGTTCGCGCTGCCGGTGCCGGAGCCCGCGCAGGACGACGGTGAGGACGCGCTGGCCCGCAAGCGGCGGGAGCGGCAGGAGCGCAAGCGGGCCGAGGCGCAGCAGGCGTTGGACGAGGCCGAGCAGGCGCTCGGGGAGGCGCAGGCGGACCAGCTGGCGGCGCAGCGGGCGTTCGACCGGGCCGCTGAGCGGCTGGAGGACGCCAAGCGGGTCACGTCGGCGGCCGAGAAGGCGCGCAAGGCGGCGGAGAAGAAGCTCGGCGATCTGAGCTAGACGCCGTCCGAGCGGTCCATGCCACCTGAGCGGTCCGTGCCACCTGAACGGTCCGTGCCACCCGAGCGGTCCGAGCCACCTGAACGGTCCGTGCCACCCGAGCGGTCCGAGCCTGCCGAGCCGGACCGGTCGAGCGGGCCCCACTCGGGTGAGCGCTGGGCGGCCACCAGGGCCTCACAGGCCCCCAGGAGCTCGTCGGACACCCAGGCCAGCGGTTCGGTGCACCGCACCAGCGGCTCGTTGTCCGGGCCCCTGCCGACCTCCTCGCCGCGCAGCACCCAGGCGCGCACGTGCGGGCCTCGCAGATCGCGCAGGTGGCGGTAGTCGTACAGCCGGCGGGCCACCCAGAGCTCCTGCGAACGGTCGTCCCACCACGGCTCCAGTTGCAGCGGGCTGGCCGACAGGCCCGGCAGCTCCACTCCGGTCAACGAGTCGCGGGAGGTCGTCGCCGCGTCCGCTTCAGGGCCCTTCGACCAGCGCACATAGACGTCGTCACCGAGCAGGCCGACCAGTTCCGAGAACTCGGTGATCGTGGGCAGTTCATCCGTCACACCTGGTCACGTACCCACGAAGAGCCGACGTAGGCGTCCGTTCCTGAAGAGAACCTGAAGGATTTGAGCCCGGTCACATCGAAAGCCGACCGGAACACGTGCCGCCGGTTGTACGTTCAACAATGTGGTTGGCCGCGGACGCTTGAGTCCGCGCCAGGGCGATCCGGCACCCCCAGGCCGGAAAAGCCCTTCCGCAGGCGTTGTGCACTCGCGCCGCGGTCAACCCGCCGTCGGCCGGCACACCGGAAACCCCCCTCACCGGTAGTGGCGGTCGGCGGCATCCTGAAAGTGCGGTGCCCACTCCCCCCAGGGCACCGCACTTCACAGGTTGTACTGGTCGTGCTTGGCGTAGAACGTCTCCAGCTCCTCCGGCGACAGGCCCTTGGCCGCGCCGACCTCCAGGAAGAAGTTCTCGCGGGCGATGCCGGGCGCGAAGAGGATCAGCATCCGCACGTCGGCGTCGGAGTCGTTGCGGAACGCGTGCGGGCGGTTCGGCGGCACGTACAGGAAGTCGCCCTCGCCGCCCTTGACCCACTCGTCGCCGTCGAACAGCGTGATCTCGCCCTCCAGGACGTAGAACGACTCGGAGAACGTCTTGTGGAAGTGCGGCCGCGCACCCGGCTGACGAGGGCCCATCCGCCACTCGAACAGGCCGAACTCGCCGTTCGTCACCGAGCCAGGAGCGACGAAACGCGTGGTCTTCGTGCTGAAACCGATCTCGGCGGCAGGTCGGAAGGTCATGGACTGTCTCCCCGGACGAAAGTGAACTTGATTCAGGTCTCGTGCCCCACCAGCGGTGGATCTAGACTCGCCCGATGGCACATGACGCGGATGTCATCGTCGTCGGCGCGGGCCTCGCAGGTCTCGTCGCGACAGCGGAGCTCGCCGACGCGGGTCGCAAGGTCATCCTCCTCGACCAGGAGCCGGAAGCGTCGCTCGGCGGCCAGGCGTGGTGGTCGTTCGGCGGGTTGTTCCTGGTGGACACCCCCGAGCAGCGCAGGTTGCGGGTCAAGGACTCGCACGACCTGGCGCTGCAGGACTGGATGGGCTCTGCGGCGTTCGACCGGGACAGCGACCACTGGCCGCGGCTGTGGGCGCAGGCCTACGTGGACTTCGCCGCCGGGGAGAAGCGCCCGTGGCTGCACGCCATGGGGGTGCGCTGGTTCCCCTTCGTGCAGTGGGCGGAGCGCGGTGGGTACCTCGCGAACGGGCACGGCAACTCGGTGCCGCGGTTCCACGTCACCTGGGGCACCGGGCCCGGCATCGTGGAGCCGTTCGAGCGCCGGGTGCGCGAGGGGGTCGCGAAGGGGCTCGTGACGCTGAAGTTCCGCCACCGGGTCACCGGGCTGTCGGTGACGAACGGCGTGTGCGACGGCGTGAGCGGCGAGGTGCTGGAGCCGTCGTCGGTGGAACGGGCACAGCCGTCGTCGCGCACGGTCACCGGTGACTTCTCGCTGTCCGCGCAGGCCGTGGTCGTCACGTCCGGCGGCATCGGCGGCAACCACGAGCTGGTGCGCCGCAACTGGCCGGAGCGGATGGGCACGCCGCCGGAGTTCATGCTCGCGGGCGTGCCGGACTTCGTCGACGGGCACCTGCTGGAGATCGCCCAGAAGGCCGGCGGCGCGATCATCAACGCCGACCGCATGTGGCACTACCCCGAGGGCATCGCGAACTACGCGCCGGTGTGGTCGAACCACGGCATCCGCATCCTGCCCGGCCCGTCGCCGCTGTGGCTCGACGCGGACGGCAACCGGCTGCCGATCCCGCTGTTCCCCGGTTTCGACGCGCTGGGTGCGTTGCAGCACATCACGGCGCGCGGCGACGCGCACTCGTGGTTCGTGCTGAACAAGAGGATCATCGGCAAGGAGTTCGCGCTGTCGGGCTCCGAGCAGAACCCGGACCTGACCGGCAAGGACACCCGCGCGGTGCTCAAGCGCGCGCTGCCGGGTGCGGTGGCGCCGGTCGAGGAGTTCGCCAAGCGCTCCAAGGAGTTCATCCAGGCGGGCACGGTCGCGGACCTCGCTCGCGGCATGAACGCGCTGACCGGTGACGCGCGCATCGACGCGGCGGCGCTGGAGAAGACGATCGTCGAACGCGACCGGCAGGTGACCGCGGGCCTGAGCAAGGACATGCAGGTCAACGCGATCCGCTCGGCGCGGCACTTCCTGACCGACAAGCTGATCCGGGTGGTCGAGCCGCACCGGCTGCTGGACCCGAAGGCCGGGCCGCTGATCGCGGTGCGGCTGTCGGTGATCACCCGCAAGACGCTGGGCGGCCTGCACACCGACCTGTCGTCGCGGGTGCTGGACGGCGACGGCAAGCCGTTGCCCGGCCTGTACGCGGCGGGTGAGGCGGCCGGGTTCGGTGGCGGTGGCGTGCACGGGTACCGCGCGCTGGAGGGCACGTTCCTCGGCGGCTGCATCTTCTCCGGCCGGGTCGCCGGACGGGCGGCCGCGGACGCCGTGTCCTAGCCCGAACACCCTGGAAGGCAAGCGATCTCGCGTGGTGGACGCGGGTTGACGGTCCCCCGGCTTGCGGCTGTGCTGAAGGCATGACGCAGATCGGTGTTCTGGTCGGCAACCCGCGGCCCGCCTCGCGCACGTTGCAGTCGGCGCTCACCCTTCGCGAGGCGCTCGCCTCGACGCTCGGCGTGCCCGTGGACGGGCCGGTGGTGGACGCGGCGACCATCGCCGCGGACGTGTTCACCAACCCGGACACCGTCAAGGCCGCGCTGGCCGCCCTCGGCGAGGCTGAGGTGCTCGTCGTGGCCACGCCGACGTACAAGGCCGCGTACACCGGTCTGCTGAAGGCGGTGCTGGACCAGGCACCACCGGGCTGGCTGAGCGGCAAGGTCGTGGTGCCGCTGCAGATCGCGGCCTCCGACAAGCACGCGCTGGCCGTCGAGGTGCACCTGCGCCCGGTGCTGACCGAGCTCGGTGCGCTGGTGCCGCAGGCGTTGTTCCTGAACGAGTCCGCGCTTCCCGCGCGCCCCACCGACTTCGCGCTGGCCACCGACGTGCTGAAGGCGCTGGTCCGGTGAAGGACGAGCTGCGCACCGCGTTGCGCCACCACGCGCAGGCCGTGACGATCGTGACGGCCCAGGGACCGGCCGGCCCGGTCGGCACGACGGTCAGCTCGTTCACCTCGGTGTCGTTCGACCCGCCGCTCGTCGTGGTGTGGATCGGCGAGGGCGCGTCGGTGTGGCCGGTGCTGCGGACGGCACCGCTGTTCGCCGTGCACCTGCTGGACACCGCGCAGGCCGGGCTCGCGGACCTGTTCGCCACCAGGGGCGTCGACCGGTTCGGCGCCGGCACGCACTGGGAGCCCGACGCCGACGGCGTGCCGCACCTGCTGGACGCGCCGGTGCGGCTGCGCTGCCGGACGGAGCGGCGGATCGCGGTCGGGGACCACGTGGCACTGGTCGGGGAACCGCTGGACATCACGCACTCCGACATCACCGCGCCCCTGGTGCGGCACCAGGGGCGCTACACCTCAGTCGCTTAACGTCTCCAGGATCGCCCGTGCCATCACGTCGTTCTGCCGGAACGCCGGCGCGTTCGTGTGCGGCCGGGAGAACGCCGCGAACGCCTTGCCGGTCGTGTACGGGCCGACGGCGAACCGGGACGGGTCCTCCTCGCCGCGTTCGTTGATCAGCCTGCCCTCGGCGGAGACGCGCACCTGGCCCGCGGTGTCCTCGGAGATGTCACCGACCGCGCGCAACGACCTCAGCACCGGGTCGGCGGTGCGCGACAGGACGTGCGTGGGAAGGCGGGCCTCGATGAGACCGCCGGCGCGCACCACTTCCGGCGTGGTGGCGCTGCCGGCCAGGAACGCGCCGTCCACCGCCTCGACCCACATGTCCGCGCCGATGAAGCGCACGATCCCCGCGCGCGACAGGGCCAGCAGCTCCTCCAGGCGGTCCGGTGGCGGGCCGGAGGCCAGGTAGCTGAAGTACCCGTGCCACCAGTCGTCCGCCTCGCGCAGCGGCACCTCCACGAGCTGGCCGTAGGCGGAGAGCAGGGCGAGGAACGCGCCCAGGTCGGCGCTGTGCCGGGGATCCGAGCGCCGGGCGACGTCGGCGGTCACGTACGAGCGCAGGTGCTCCTGGAACTCCTCGGCGGTCTCGAACGTGCGGCCGGCGAGCGGGCGGTCCAGCAGCTCGAAGTCGATGCGGTCGGCGGGATCGGGAACCGCACGCACCTCCAGCTCGCGCATTTCCGCGCTGTACCAGGGCAACGCGGCGAACGCGGTGGAGAACTCCGCGAACGGCACCCGCACGCGGCCGGGGTGACCGGTGAACAGCTCGTGGTAGAAGCCCCAGGCGACCTCCTTCGCGATCGACGGCCACACGTCGGCGCGGAAGTCCCAGCGGTGGCCGCGGAAGGCGTCCGCGGTGAAGAAGCGCGGCAGCACCGGCCGTTCGCCCTGCAGCCGGTAACCGGTCTTCGAGTGGTACGGCACACCGCGCCGCGACCCCACGAACATCCTCGGTTCCAGACCTGATGGCACATAACGCAAATCGGCCCCGGAGCGGACGAACCGGCCGCCGCGGCCCTCGGCCAGCAGCACCATCAGGTCGATGAACGCCAGCCCGAAACCGCGCAGGACCACGTCTCCGGTCACCGCGGACAGGTCGGCGTCGGCCGAGTACAGCGGCGGCACGTAGACCAGGCCGTGCGCCGCGGCGTGGTCGGCGAGCTTGCGGTGCTCCGGTTCCGGCTCGGCGTCCAGGTGGCCCAGTGCCAGCACCAGCACGTCGGCGACCAGGGAGGTGCCGTCGTCCAGGTGCACCCAGTTGCCGACCGCCCTCACCGCCCGCGCCCGGTGCTCCCGCACGGTGATGTTCGGCGGCAGCGAAGCCACGACGTGGGAGAAGAACCACTCCAGGTAGCGGCTCTGCACCTGCCGCGACGGGAACGAGGCCGGGTCGACGTCGCACCACTGCGCGAGCGACGGGCCGGGCCGCACCGGACCGAGACCGGTGAAGCTGTCGTCGGTGAACACCGTGACGTCCTCGGCCATGGAGTTCATGCGCAGCAACGGTGACTGCGCGTGCCGCCAGACCCGGCCCGCTCCGGCGGGGAACGGGTCGACGACGTGCACGACGAGGTCCAGCGCCGGTTGCTGGGCGGCGATGCGTTCGAGCAGGCCGGCGGCACGAGGGCCGCCGCCGATGACGACGAGTGAGCGCATGCGCGTCTTTCCGTTGGAGGGCAACGAGAAACGAGCCGCGCCCCTCAACGCGAACACCTCCACGGTACCCCGCGTGTGCAAGCAAATCCCGCTCTGTGGACACCGTTGCCGACCACCGCCGCACGGTGCTGCACTCGAAGGGCGTCTCCCTCAACGCGTGCTCGGAAAACCACTACCAGCTCTGGGGAATCGGCCATGCCAGTTGAGTTTCTCGGGATCGCCGCCACGAACAACGGGTCGGAGACGACACCGCGCGACGGCCTCGCGTTCGACAAGGACTACACGATCAGGCTCGCCAGGGCGCACGAGGACCACGGCTGGGACCGGGTGCTGTTCGCATACGGCTCGGGAGCACCGGAACCGGCGTCGGCGGCGGCCTACCTCGCGAGCAAGCTCGACAAGCTGCAGATCCTGCTGGCCCACCGGCCGAACGTGTCGTACCCGACGTTCGCCGCCAAGACGTTCGCCACGCTCGACCAGATCAGCGACGGCCGGATCACCGTGCACTTCATCACCGGCGGCACCGACCACGAGCAGCAGCGCGAGGGCGACTACCTCACCAAGGACGAGCGCTACGGCCGCACCCGCGAGTACATCCAGATCGTCAAGAAGGCCTGGACCAGCCGCGAGGCGTTCGACCACGAGGGTGAGCACTACCGGTTCGCCGACTTCGTGAGCGATGTGTTCCCGGTGCAGCAGCCGCGCCCGGACGTGTCGTTCGGCGGCTCCTCCCCCGCCGCGTACGCCGCCGGCGGGGCCGAAGCGGACATCTTCTGCCTGTGGGGCGAGCCGCTGGCCGAGACCGCGCAGCAGATCGAGTCGGTCAAGCAGGCCGCGAAGGACGCCGGGCGCACCGACGTGCCGAGGATCCAGGTCGCGTTCCGGCCGATCATCGCGCCGACCGAGGAGCTGGCGTGGGAGAAGGCGCACCGCACGGTCGAGCGGATCGAGGCCCGCAAGGCCGGCGGGCCGCTCAGCCGCAGGCATTCGCTGACGAACCCGGAGAACACCGGGTCGCAGCGGCTGCTGGCGGTGGCGGAGCGCGGTGAGCGGTTCGACCGTGCACTGTGGACGCCCACCGCGAAGGCCACCGGTGGCGCCGGCAACTCGAACGCGCTGGTGGGCACGCCGGAGACGGTGGCGCAGGCGTTGCTCGACTACTACGACCTGGGCGTGGACATCCTGTCGGCGCGCGGGTACGACCTGCTCGGCGACGCGATCGACTTCGGCCGGTACGTCATCCCGCTGGTGCGCGAGGAGGTCGCGAAGCGGGATCGGGCCAAGGCCGCATGACCACCCTCGAAGTGCGCCGCGTCCGGCAGTGGGACCCGGACGCGGCGCCGTTGGTCGCCGGCCTCACGCACGAGTACACGACCCGGTACGGAGCGTCTGGCGCGCAGGAGATGAAACGGCCCGCGGAGGTGTTCGAGCCGCCACACGGGCAGTTCCTCCTGCTGTTCGAGGCCGGTGAGGCGGTCGCGGGCGGCGCGTTCATGCGCCATGACGACGAGACCGCCGAGCTCAAGCGGATCTGGACGCACGATCTGCACCGCAGGCGCGGGCTCGCGCGCCGGGTGCTCGTGGAGCTCGAGGAGGAGGCGCTGGCGTTCGGGTACCGCCGGATCTACCTCACGACCGGGCCGCGCCAGCCGGAGGCGAAGGGGCTCTACCTGGCCACCGGTTACACACCGTTGTTCGACGTTGCCGCAGACCCCTCGACAGTGACGCACCTGGCGTTCGAAAAGCAGCTCTCTGCTGATTCCACTAGTTCGATCGAGTGAATTCGGGGGACTCGGACCGAAACTCCCGGTTCGGTTGGACAGGCTCCAAGTGATCAGTAAGCTTGAGCGTTGGACCCACACCCGGTGGTGGTACCGAGCGGAGCAGTCACCCGTTCGACCGAATCTGGCGGAAGTGGGTTGCGAGGCGTATCGATTGGCGTCCGACGATCGATCAGCAGATCACACCGGTCCCCACGAATGGCCACCTGAGCGCAATGAACATGGTCGACAGCCGGGAGTTCGCCGTGCGCTGGGCGGCGGCGATCTCCAACACCCTCCTCGCGAACCTCACGCGCGAGAAGCTCGAGCAACTGCTCGGCGGCTACGTCGAGCGGTTGCTCACCGGTGACGTCGACGACGCCCGCAGGGTCGGGCGGTCCATGGTGGCGAACGACTTCATCTCCTCGGCCACGCTGGAGGTGACGCTCGCGCACCTGGGCGAGCACACCCCGATCACGCCGGCCCAGCTCGGCGCGCTCGCCTCGGGGTATGCGGACGGTCTGCGCAACCGCACGCTCGACCAGCAGGAGCTCAGCCGCACGGCCGCGATGAACGCGACGCGCAGGGCGGAGAACGCGGTGCGGGCGAGCGAGGCGAAGTTCCGGGCCATCTTCCAGAGCTCCGCGTTCCCGATCGTGGTGGTGAACCTCGACGGGTCCGTTGTGGACGTGAACGAGGCCGCCGAGACCATGCTCTCCTACCAGCGCGACGAGCTGCTCGGGATGACCGCCCGCGACCTGGCGCACCCGGACGACCGCGCCGCGCTGCGCGAGATCGGCCAGCGGCTGGTCCACTCCGAGCTCGACCACGTCCGGGTCGAGAAGCGGATGATCCGCAGCGACGGCGAGACGATCCAGACGCACATGGCGATCTCGCTGGTGCGCGAGGACGACGAGTCACCGCCGTACTTCGTCACGATGATCGAGAACATGAACGAGATGCGGGCGTTGCAGACGCAGCTCGTCCGGCAGAGCCTCAACGACATGCAGACCGGCCTGCCGAACCGGGCGCAGTTCCTCGGCTGGCTGGAGGGCGCGGTCGGCACCAAGGGCCCGGAGACGCTCGCGCTCGTGCAGGTCGACGTCGACGGGTTCCGCGGTGTCAACGACGCGTTCGGCCACGAGGTCGGCAACCGGGTGCTGATGCAGGTCGCCGGGCACCTGCGGGCGGTGTTCGAGGGCGTCGGCAAGGTCGCGCGGATCGGCGAGGACGAGTTCGGCGTGCTGATCAAGGACCCGCGCGACGTGGCGGGCGTGGTCGCGCTGGTCGAGGAGTTCGCGCGGCGGCTGGAGGAACCGACCTGGATCGGCGCGAACGGCGTGGGCGTCACCTGCAGCGCCGGTGTCGTGGCCGGGGCGGCGCGCGGTGGTGACGCGGCGGACCTGCTGCGGGCGGCGGACGTGACGGTCGGCTGGGCCAAGCGTGACGGCAAGGCGCAGTGGGCGTTGTACGACCGGGAACGCGACCGGCGCGACAAGGAGAGCTACGCGCTGGCCGCGTCGATCCCCGGCGCGCTGGAGGAGGGCCAGTTCCGGGTCGACTACCTGCCGCTGCGGTCGCTGGTGGACGGACGCGTCCTCGCGCTGGAGGCGAAGATCGTCTGGGACCACCCGGTGCACGGAGTGCTGTGCCCCGACACGTTCGTGGAACAGAGCTCCGGCAACGGCATGATCGTGCGGCTGGTGCACTGGGCGCTGGAGGAGGCCTGCGGGCACGCCGCGCGCTGGTGCGCGGAGCTGGGTGAGAAGGCGCCGGTGCTGACGGTCGACCTGCCGCTGCGGCTGTGCCAGGAACCGGAGCTCGTGGCCGTGGTGGCGCGGGTGCTGGAGCAGACCGGCCTGCCCGCGTCGCACCTGCGGTTCGAGCTGGCCGAGCGCGTGCCCTCGTTGCTGACCGACGAGCGGCTGGAGGAGCTGACGATCCTGGCCGAACGCGGCACCGGGCTGGTGCTCGACCAGGTGAACGGCGGCAACGTCGGCGTCGACCGGCTGCGGCTGCTCCCGTTGAGCGGGGTGAAGTTCACCGGTTCCGTGGTGCACGGCCTGGCCGAGGGCGCGAACCGGGTGGAGGAGAGCGCCTCGGTGACGTTGCTGCGGTGGGCGTCGATCCTGCGCGTGCCGCTCTACGCCGACGGGGTGCGCACGCAGGTCGAGGCGGACCGGCTGGCGGAGCTGGGCGTGACCGGCGGGCAGGGCCCGCACTTCGGCTCGGTGCTGACCGCGGCCGAGGTCACCGACCTGCTTCTCACGTAATTCTTATCAGCGTTTGCACGGCTTCCCGCACAGCTTGCTCACATGAACGCGGCTCATCGTTGAGCCATGACCGAGCAGAGCTTCCCCGCGATGAGCGGGACACTGGTTCAGCCGCAGCCAGCCGTTGCGCCGGCGCCGAAGTTCTGGCGCCGCACGGCCCCGATGCTCACCGCCGCGGCACTCGTCGCCGGCCTGTTCGGAGGCGTCACCGGAGCGGTGATCGCCTCACCGGACGGCCGGCAGGCCTCGACCTCCGTCGTGGCGCAGACGGTCGCCAACCAGTCCACAACGGACTGGACCTCCGTCGCCTCGAAGGTCCTGCCCTCCGTGGTCCAGGTCAACGTCGGCAACGGCCTCGGCTCCGGCGTGGTCCTCTCCGCCGACGGCAAGATCCTGACCAACAACCACGTCGTCGCCTCCGCCGGCGGCTCGGTGACCGTGACCCTGAACGACGGCCGCGAGGTGCCCGCCACCGTCGTCTCGACCGACCCGTCCTCCGACCTCGCCGTGCTGCAGGCCTCCGGCGTGTCCGGCCTGACCCCGATCACCTGGGCGAACTCGGACGACGTCAAGATCGGCGACGGCGTCATGGCCATCGGCTCGCCGTCGGGCCTGCAGGGCACCGTGACCACCGGCATCGTGTCCGCCCTGGACCGCAAGGTGACCGTGCCCGGCGAGTCCCGCCGCGCGGCTTCCGTGTCGTACCAGGCGATCCAGACCGACGCGTCGATCAACCCCGGCAACTCGGGTGGCGCGCTGGTGAACGCGGCCGGTGAGCTGGTCGGGATCAACTCGGCGATCTACTCGCCGGCGTCGAGCAGCGGGGAGGCCGGGAGTGTCGGGATCGGGTTCGCGATCCCGTCGAACACGGCGAAGACGATCGTGGACCAGCTGAGCTAGTAACCTGTCGGGGGGGGTGGGGCCGCGGCATCGTGCCGCGGCCCTCCTGTCGTGCCGAGGGCGGAGACTCCGCCGAAGATCAGGACAGCCAGTCGGGGCGCAACGGCATGTGCGACGCCGTTCCGTCCAGCCTCACCCCGAGCACCTGGTGCAGCTGGATGTTGTTCCGGTCGAACCCCAGCCGCGACGCCGCCAGGTACAGCCGCCACACCCGTGCCCGTGCCTCGCCCACCTCGTCCACGGCCTCGTCCCAGTGCTCGTCGAGGTTGCGGCCCCAGGCGGCGAGCGTCAGGGCGTAGTGCTCGCGCAGGTTCTCCTCGTGGCGCACCTCGAAGCCGGTGTCGTGCATGAGCGACACGAGGTGGCCGGGGCCGACCAGCTCGCCGTCCGGGAACACGTACCGGTTGATGAACGGGCCCGACAGCGCGCGTTGTTTGTTGTCCGGTCGGGTGATGCAGTGGTTGAGCAGCCGGCCGCCGGGCTTGAGCTTGCGGTACAGCGCAGCGAAGTACGCCGGCAGCTTCGCCTTGCCGATGTGCTCGGTCAGGCCGATGGACGACACGGCGTCGAACCCGGTCTCGCGCACGTCGCGGTAGTCGAGGTGGCGCACCTCGGCGAGGTCGGACAGGCCCGCCTCGACGATCGCCTTCTGCGCCCACTCGGCCTGGTTGCGCGACAACGTCACGCCGATCGCGCGCACGCCGTACTCGCGGGCCGCGTGCATGACCATGCCGCCCCAGCCGCAGCCGACGTCGAGCAGTCTCATGCCCGGCTTGAGACCCAGCTTGCGGGCCACCAGGTCGTGCTTGGCGAACTGGGCCTGTTCCAAAGTGGACTCGGTGGCCGGGTAGACGGCGCAGGTGTAGGCCATCGACGGGCCGAGGATCCACTCGTAGAACTGGTTCGAGACGTCGTAGTGGTGGGCGATGGCCTGCTGGTCGCGTGCCTTGGAGTGGCGCAGGCCGTGCAGGCGGGTCTCCTGCGGCGGCGGGGTCACGCGGTGGTTCAGCCGGATGCGGCCGAGCAGGCGCAGCAGCTCGACGCGTTGCAGCCACGGGACCTCCCGCAGCGAGAGCTCGGAGAGCTGGGAGAGACCCGCGTGCACGTCGCCGAGGATCTCCAGGTGACCGGTGACGTAGGCACGGGCCAGACCGAGCTCACCGGGGGCGGAAGCCAGGTACGACAGGGCTTCCGGGGTTTTCACGTCGATGGACACCGGGGCGGACGCCGGACCGGCGGTGCTGCCGTCGTAGGCCTGGAAGCGGACGTCGTTGCCGCCGGTGATGCGCTGAAAGAGAGAGGCCAACCGCATTCATCGTCCCCTGACACACTTGGCGTACAGATCAGGCAGGCGGTTCGTCTGGTCGTACCGTGCCTTCACGGACCGGTAGTGCGAACCGTTGTAGTGCCGCCAGAACTCGTCCTCCTCGTAGTAGGAGTCGGAGTACAGCGACTTGTGGCCGCCCAGCCGCGCCACCTCGCGCTCGATGAGCCGGTTGCGGTCACCCATCCGTTCTCCCGGCCGCACCGGGACCTCCGACCAGAACCCGACGTTGACGTACAGCACGTCCGGGTCCATCGGGTACAGCGGCCAGCCCGTGGTGTCGCGCAGGCGGACCGGGCACAGCCACACCGGCGAGATGCCGATCTCGCGGTCGAAGAAGTCGAGGAACGCGGGCAGCGTCGACACCGGGATCTCGACGTCCTGGATCACCGGCTCCACGTCCGTGCGCGGCCTCAGCCGCCGGTGCTTGGCCACCAGCTTGCGGTACACGTCCGAACGCAGGTACCGCTTCGGCCACAGCCTCCGCACCACCGGGTTCTGCGCGCCGAACGCCCGTGAGCACCAGAACCAGTCGGTGTCCCACCGCCACAGGTAGTCGTGGACCGTCAGGTGGTCCGTGCGCCGCTTCTGGATGGAGCGGTAGTAGATCTGGTCGCCGGTGTAGTCGGACGTGTAGGGCGCGATGTCGACGAAGTGCCCCAGCGTCAGGTACATCTCGCCGCGGGAGAACACCGTGCCGTCGACGAAGTCGGCCGACCCGTCCTCGCAGACCTCCTCGATGACCGCCGCGCACTCCTCGAACGACCCGAACGGCACGTGCCGCAACCGCACGTACTGCCGCACCGGTTCGAGCTCGATCTCCAGCCGCAACGCGTACCCGAGCGTGCCGTAGGAGTTCGGGAACGCCCGGAACAGGTCGTCGTCCGGTTTCGCGACCACGACCTCGCCGTCACCGGTGAGGATCTCCAGCTCGCGCACGGACTCGTGCGGCAACCCGTTGCGGAAGGACGTGGACTCGATCCCGAGCCCCGCCACCGCCCCGCCGATCGTGATGGTCTTGAGCTGCGGCACCACCAGCGGCATGAGCCCGTGCGGCAGCGTCGCCGCGACGAGGTCCTCGTAGGTGGTCATGCCCTGCACCTGCGCGGTGCGTCCGGCCGGGTCCACCGACAGCACCCGGTCGAACCTCCCCACGTCCAGCCCGCCGGACTGCTCCGCGCGGAACCGGAAGAGGTTCGACGTCTTCTTCGCGAGCCGCACCGGCGCACCTTCGCGCATCGCGGCGTACTGCGCGGTCAACGCAGCCACGGCCGAGCTGTGCCCATGGTCACTCACGAGAGGGACGTTATTCCTCGTCAGCGCCGTTGGCACGTCCAAACGTCCTAATGGGCCACCGAGCTTCCGCCAAAAGTCGCCGTTGGGGGATCATCCGGACATGACTGACGCACGAGACACGGCGGTGGCCGCCCTGATCGCACTGGCTCACAGCCCGCGGTGGCGGGACCGGGCGGACGCGGGCCACGGGCTGGCGTGCTTCGCGGACGTGCCGGCGGCGCGGGAGGTGCTGCTGGGACTGGTGCTCGACGCGGAGGACACCGCGGTCACGGACGTCACGGCCAAGGCGTTGCTCCGCCGGGGCGACGCGACGGGCCTCGCGGTGGTCTGCGCCGCCACCGCCGGTGCCGAGGGCGAGCAGCACGACCACCTGTACGCCGCGCTGTGGGACGTGCTCGGGGTGTTCGAGCGCGACCGTGACGCCGCGCTCGCGACCTGCCGTGCCCTCGCGGACGACCCAGCCCAGGACGACCGCGTGCGCTCGGGAGCCGCGGCGGTCGGCGCGGACCTGGCGGCGTTCCAGCCGGTGCTGCGCGCGGGGCTGCCCAAAGTTACCGCCGAGTAGTAACGTGCGGGACATGGCTACGCACGAGGTGACCAACCAGGTTCCGCCACTTGCCGGTCACGACGTGGCCGACGATCCCGCCCTGCTGAGCTGGGTCGACGACGCCGAGCTGCACGAGCTCGGCCGGCTCGCGGGAAGCGCCGGGTGGCAGGAGCGCGGTCGCCTCGCGAACGCCCACCCGCCCGTGCTGCACACCCACGACCGGTACGGCCACCGGGTCGACGAGGTCGAGTTCCACCCCGCCTGGCACGAGCTGATGGGCGTCGCCGTCACCCACGGCCTGCACGCGTACGTGGACGGCAACCACCTCGAACGCGCGGCCCGCTTCTACGTGTGGTCGCAGGTCGAGGCCGGCCACGGCTGCCCGGTCTCGATGACGTACGCGGCCGTGCCCGCCCTGCGCACGACACCCGAGCTGGCCGCGAGCTACGAACCGCTGCTCACCGCCCGCGAGTACGACTTCGGGCTCAAGGCACCGCTCACCAAGCGCGGCCTGATCGCCGGCATGTCGATGACCGAGAAGCAGGGCGGGTCGGACGTGCGCGCCAACACCACGGTCGCCAAGCCGGTCGACGACGGGTACGTGCTCACCGGGCACAAGTGGTTCACGTCGGCGCCGATGTCGGACGTGTTCCTGACGCTCGCGCAGGCGCCGGGCGGGCTGACGTGCTTCCTGGTGCCGCGGGTGCTGCCGGACGGCACGCGCAACCGGTTCTTCCTGCAGCGGCTCAAGGACAAGCTGGGCAACAAGTCCAACGCGTCCGCCGAGGTCGAGTACGACGAGGCGTTCGCGGTGCGGGTCGGTGACGAGGGCCGGGGCGTGCGGACGATCATCGAGATGGTCAACATGACCCGCCTCGACTGCGTGCTCGGATCAGCCGCGGGCATGCGGGCGGGACTGCGGCAGGCGGCGCACCACGCGGCACACCGCAAGGCGTTCGGGCAGTACCTGATCGACCAGCCGGCGATGCGCAACGTGCTGGCGGACCTGGCGGTCGAGTCGGAAGCGGCGACCACGGCGGCGATGTGGCTCGCGGAGCACCGGCCGCGGCTCGGGCTCGCGGTGACCAAGTACTGGGTGTGCAAGCGCGGGCCGGTGCACGCCGCCGAGGCGCTGGAGTGCCTGGGCGGCAACGGTTACATCGAGGACAGCGGGATGCCGCGGCTGTTCCGCGAGTCGCCGCTGATGTCGATCTGGGAGGGCTCCGGCAACGTCGCCGCGCTCGACGTGCTGCGCGCGATGGCGAAGGAACCAGAGTCGGTGCAGGAGTTCCTGAGCGTCGTGAGCGGGGCCGACCCGCGCATCGACAAGGTGCTGAACGAACTGGGCGGCGTGCTGTCCGATGTGGACCAGTCGCAGGCACGGCGGATCGTCGAGCGGATGGCGCTGGTCCTGCAGGGTGCCCTGCTGGTCGAGCACGGACACCCTGCAGTCGCGGACGCGTTCATCAGCTCCCGGCTCGGCGGTGACTGGGGCGTCGCTTTTGGCACGCTGCCCAGGAACACCGACTTCGCCTCGATCGTCGAGCGGGCGGTGCCGAAGCTCTAGAGCCCCAGCTCGCGGGCGATCAGCATCTTCTGCACCTCGGAGGTGCCCTCGCCGATCTCCAGGATCTTGGCGTCGCGGTAGAACCGGCCCACCGGGTACTCGTTCATGAACCCGTACCCGCCGAAGATCTGCGTGGCGTCGCGGGCGTTGTCCATCGCCGCCTCCGACGACACGAGCTTCGCGATGGCCGCCTGCTTCTTGAACGGCTCACCGCGCAGCATCCGCGACGCCGCCTCGTAGTAGGCGAGGCGGGCGGTGTGCACGCGCGCTTCCATCTCTGCGATCTTGAACTGGATCGCCTGGTACGTCCCGATCTTCGCGCCGAAGGTCTCGCGCTCGTGGGCGTAGCGCACAGACTCGTCGACACAGCCTTGCGCCAGCCCCACCGACAGCGCGGCGATGGCGACACGGCCCTCGTCCAGCGTCTGCAGGAACTGGGCGAAGCCGCGGCCGCGGGTGCCGAGCAGGTTCGCGGCGGGCACCCGGCAGTCGGCGAACGACAGCTCGCGGGTGTCCGAGGCGCACCAGCCGACCTTCGAGTACTTCTTCGACACCGTGAAGCCCGGCGTGCCGGACGGGACGATGATCGACGAGATCTCCTTGCGGCCGTCGGGCAGCGTGCCCGTGACCGCGGCGACCGTCACCAGGCCGGTGATGTCCGTGCCGGAGTTCGTGATGAACGCCTTGGTGCCGTTGATGACCCACTCGTCGCCGTCGAGGCGCGCGGTGGTCGCGAGGGCACCCGCGTCCGAGCCGGAGCCGGGCTCGGTGAGACCGAACGCGCCGAGCTTCTCGCCCGAGGTGAGCGACGGCAGCCACTCCGCCTTCTGCTCGTCGGTGCCGAAGCGGTAGATCGGCATGGCGCCCAGCGACGTGGCCGCCTCGACCGTGATCGCGACGGACGAGTCGACCCGCGCGAGCTCCTCCAGCGTGAGGCACAGGGCGAAGTAGTCGCCGCCCATGCCGCCGTGCTCCTCCGGGAACGGCAGACCGAGCAGGCCCATCTGCCCCATCTTCGCCACGATCGGGTACGGGAACTCGCCGCGCTCGTAGTACTCGCCGATGACCGGGGCCACCTCGTCGCGCGCGAACTCCTCGACGGTCTTGCGCAGGTCCTCGTACTCGCTCGGGAGCCTGAAGTCCAACATGGGTGTCACTCCTCGTGAGAGACGACGGTGGCCAGCACCTGGTCGAGTGCGACCTGCTGACCTGCTTGCACGTTCACCTCAGCGAGCACGCCGTCGACCGGTGCGGTCACGGTGTGCTCCATCTTCATGGCCTCGACCACGAACAACGCTTGACCGGCGGTCACGTCCTCGCCCTGCCGCGCGCGGACCACCAGCACGGTGCCCGGCATCGGCGACTTGACCGGGCCGCCGGAGGCCGCCGCGCCGCCGGACGCGCCGACCAGGAACTCGGCCTCGGTCAACGCCCAGGACGCGCCGTCGTGGCCCAGCCACAGCACGTCGCCGTCGCGGGCGATCGCGTACCGGCGCGACCCGACGAGCAGGTCACCGCCCTCCCGGCGAGCCCGCGCACGGACCGGTTCTCCCGCACCCACAACGACTTCGTCACCGCGCACGCGCACGTCGACGTCGTTGATCCGCCACGTCGTCCACGCGTGCTCGCCGACCCGCCACCCGGACAGCTGGTCCCACGGGTCGTCGCCACGCGGTTCCAGCGACCGCTCCAGGCCGGCCGCCACGTAGACGTCGTCCGGGATCTCCGCCGACGTCAACGCGTCCAGCTTGCGTTCGACCAGACCGGTGTCCAGCGCGCCGGACCGCACGTCCCCGTCACGCAACAACGCCCGCAGGAACGGGATGTTCGTCGTGACGCCGAGCAGCACCATCTGCCCGAGCGCGTGGTCCAGGCGCCGCAGCGCTTCTTCGCGCGTGCGGCCGTGCGCGATCACCTTGGCGAGCATCGGGTCGTAGTCCGAACCGACGACAAGTCCCTCGTACAGCCCGGAATCAACCCGCACCGACGTGGGTTCGCTCAGCGCCAGCACCCGGCCACCGGTCGGCAGGAAGCCGCGTGCCGGGTCCTCCGCGTAGACGCGCGCCTCGACCGAATGACCGGTCAGCGTGACGTCGACGTCCAGCACCTCGCCGGAGGCCACCCGGAGCTGCCACTCGACCAGGTCGACGCCCGTGACCTCCTCGGTCACCGGGTGCTCGACCTGCAGCCGGGTGTTCATCTCCATGAAGAAGTAGTCGCCGGTCGCACCGTCCACGATGAACTCGACGGTGCCCGCGCCGACGTAACCGCACGACTTCGCCGCGTCGACCGCCGCAGAGCCCATTGCCTCGCGCATCTCGGGCGTGAGGAACGGTGACGGCGCCTCCTCGATGATCTTCTGGTGCCGCCGCTGCAGGCTGCACTCGCGCTCACCGAGGTGGATCACGTTGCCGTGGGTGTCCGCGAGCACCTGGATCTCGATGTGCCGCGGGTTCGTGACGAACCGCTCGATCAGCAGCGTGTCGTCACCGAACGACCCGCGCGCCTCCCGCCGGGCCGACTCGATCGCCTCGCGCAGCGCGGACTCCTCGTGCACGAGCCGCATGCCCTTGCCGCCACCACCGGCGGAAGGCTTGAGCAGCACCGGAAAGCCGATCTCCAACGCCGCGTCGACGATCTCGTCGTCGGACATGTTCTCGCGAGTGCGCCCCGGCACCACGGGAACACCCGCCGCCGACACCGTGAGCTTCGCGCGGATCTTGTCACCCATCGCGTCGATCGCGGAGGCGGGCGGGCCGACGAAAACGACACCGGCAGCCTCGCAGGCCGCCGCGAACGCCGTGTTCTCGGCGAGGAAGCCGTAGCCGGGGTGGATCGCCTGCGCGCCGGTGGACACGGCGGCTTGGACGATCTTCTCGATGGACAGGTAGCTCTCACGGGCCGCCGCGGGCCCGATCCGCACGGCCTCGTCGGCCAGCCGGACGTGCAACGCGTCGGCGTCCGCGTCGGAGTACACGGCGACGGAACGGATCCCGAGCGCCTTGAGCGCGCGGATCACCCTGACCGCGATCTCCCCGCGGTTCGCCACCAGAACGCTGTCGAACATGATCACATCCGGAAGACGCCGTAGGAAACATCGTCGATGGGGGCGTTCGCCGCGCTGGACAACGCCAGCCCGAGCACCGTGCGGGTGTCCCGCGGGTCGATGACACCGTCGTCCCACAGCCGCGCGGTCGAGTAGTACGGGTTGCCCTGGTCCTCGTACTGCTGGCGGATCGGCGCCTTGAACGCCTCCTCGTCCTCCGCCGGCCACTCGTCACCGAGCTGGTCGCGCCGGACCGTCGCCAGCACCGAGGCCGCCTGCTCGCCGCCCATCACGGAGATCCGCGCGTTCGGCCACATCCACAGGAACCGCGGCGAGTACGCCCGGCCGCACATCGAGTAGTTGCCGGCACCGAACGAGCCGCCGATGATCACGGTGAACTTCGGGACCCGCGCACACGCCACCGCGGTCACCATCTTGGCGCCGTGCTTGGCGATGCCACCGGCCTCGTACTCGCGGCCGACCATGAACCCGGTGATGTTCTGCAGGAACACCAGCGGGATGGACCGCTTGTCGCACAGCTGGATGAAGTGCGCGCCCTTGACGGCGGACTCGCCGAACAGGATGCCGTTGTTCGCGACGATGCCGACCGGGTGGCCGTGGATCCGCGCGAACCCGGTGACCAGGGTGGCGCCGTACTCCTTCTTGAACTCCTGGAACTTCGACCCGTCCACGATCCGCGCGATCACCTCGCGCACGTCGTAGGGCGTCCGGGAGTCGGTCGGCACCACCCCGTAGAGGTCGTCGGGGTTGACCGCCGGTGCTTCGGTTTTCGTGACGTCCCACGGACGCTGCGCGCGCGGCCCGAGCGTGGAGATGATCGAGCGGACCATCCGCAGCGCGTGCGCGTCGTTCTCGGCCAGGTGGTCGGTGACGCCGGACGTGCGCGAGTGCAGGTCGCCGCCGCCGAGGTCCTCCGCGCTGACGACCTCACCGGTCGCCGCCTTCACCAGCGGCGGGCCACCGAGGAAGATCGTGCCCTGGTTGCGGACGATGATCGCCTCGTCGGACATGGCCGGCACGTACGCGCCACCGGCGGTGCACGAGCCCAGGACCGCGGCGATCTGCGGGATCCCGCGAGCGGACATCGTGGCCTGGTTGTAGAAGATCCGGCCGAAGTGCTCGCGGTCGGGGAACACGTCGTCCTGCTTCGGCAGGAACGCGCCGCCGGAGTCGACCAGGTAGACGCACGGCAGGTTGTTCTGCAGCGCGACTTCCTGCGCGCGCAGGTGCTTCTTGACCGTGATCGGGTAGTAGGTGCCGCCCTTGACGGTGGCGTCGTTCGCGACGATCACGCACTCCCGGCCGGACACCCTGCCGACACCGGTGATGATCCCCGCGGCCGGTGCCTCGTCGCCGTACATGCCGTTCGCGGCCAGCGGCGACAGCTCCAGGAACGGCGACCCGGGGTCGACCAGCGTGTCCACCCGCTCGCGCGGCAGCAGCTTGCCGCGGTCGACGTGGCGCTGACGTGCCTTCTCGGGACCGCCTCGCGCGGCGGTGGCGAGCTTGCTCCGCAGCTCGTCGACGAGCGCGGTGTGCTCCTTGGCGTAGCGGTCCGACGGCTCGGCGGCGCTGCGCAGGACAGGTGCGTCCATGCTCCCCAGACCTCAGGTTAGCGGGCGTTAACAAGGCCATGTTAACGCCCGCTCACCTGGCGGTCCACCAGTGCCGGTCGAGAGGCTCCAGACCGCAGGTCAAGGCCGACTTACGGCACTCCCACGCACCGGAATGGAACTAGCCGATGACTGACCGCAGAGCGGGCAGGTAGCCGCTCTGGTGACCCGCCCGGTTCGGGTGGTACGACTCCTCGACCGGCCAGCTCAAGCTGTTCAGCCACCAGCTCGACGAGCAGATCTCATGCCCGGTGAACGCCCCGCGCACGTCGATGTAGGAGAACCCGGCCGCCGCCGCACGTGCGCTGATCGTGGCGTGCAGCGCGTCGGAACCCGAGTTGATCGCGGACCGCTTGGTGTCGCTCAGGCCGACGTTGCACGAGCCGGGCACCTTGTACATGCGCGGGTAGCCGAGCACGACGACGCGCGCGGAGGGAGACTTCGAGCGGATGGTGCCGTAGACGTTGGTGAGCAGGCCGGGAAGCGTGTTCGCGGCGTAGGTCTTCGCCTGGTTCACCCGGTTGACGCAGTCGTTGTCCGTGCCGAACGTGCAGGTCGTGATGACGTCGGTGAAGCCGGCGTCGTTGCCGCCGACCTGGACGGTGACCAGGTTGGTGGCCGAGGTGACCGCCGCCGCCTGGGCGATGACGTCACCTGTGCGCGCGCCGGAGCAGGCCACCGAGCGGAACGTCGCCGGCGCTGTCGCGGCCGCCCACAGGGCGGGGTAGGCGAGCGGGCCGCGCTTGCAGCTGCCACTCGTGCCGTCGTAGGTGCCGGTGCCGAGGCCGGAGGCGTACGAGTCGCCGAGGGCCACGTAGTTGACGGCGGCTGCGCCGGCGGGGTTGGCGAGTGCGATGACTGCCGCGGCGGCGGTGACCACCGAGGCGATGAGGTGAGCAGGACGCATCGAAGACTCCCGAAGGGGCCGCAGGGGTTGATGCCTTGCGCGGCAATCGTTACCCACGAGTAAGACCCGTGTGAAGCATTGGTCAATAGTCAACGATTGGACCTTGCAGTTGCGAAAATTTCACCCATCAGACGTAAAAGTGAACGACTGCTAACCTTCCCGCGTGGCCGAGAAACCCTCACGTCGGGACCAGATCCTCACCGCCGCCGCGGAACTGTTCGCGCGGCACGGCTTCCACGGCGTGGGCATCGACGACATCGGCGCGGCCGTCGGCATCTCCGGGCCCGCGCTGTACCGGCACTTCCGCAGCAAGGACGCGATGCTCGGCGAGATGCTGACGTCGATCTCGGAACGCCTGCTCGACGGCGGCCAGTCGCGGGTGGACGCCGCAGCCAACGCCGACGAGGCGTTGCGGGAACTGGTGGGCTGGCACGTCGACTTCGCGCTGGACGACCCGGCGCTGATCACCGTGCAGATGCGCAACCTCGCCAACCTCACCGACCCGGACCGCCGGCGGGTGCGCGCTTTACAACGCCGCTACGTCGAGGTGTGGGTCGAGACGATCCGGCGCACCGTGCCGGAGTTCGACGAGCCGACCGCACGGGCCGCGGCACACGCCGTGTTCGGCCTCATCAACTCGACCCCGCACAGCGCGCACCTCGACCGGGACCAGATGGCGGCCCTGCTGTCCCGCATGGCACTCGCCTCCCTCACCCCGGCCGCCGTCCCCTCCTGACTCCTCACCGACAGTCACAACCCCTCCGGTCTTCTGCGCACGCGGGGCCCTTTCGTCCTCTCCTGCGGTACGAAAGCTCCCCGCGTGCGCCAAAGTGAGGCGGGTGGGGCACGTGTGAGTGAAAGGCGGCGGCTACAGCAGGCCTCGTTGGTAGGCCGCGGCAACGGCGGAGGCGCGGTCTGGGACGTCGAGCTTGGCGTAGACGTGCAACAGGTGGGTTTTCACCGTGGCTTCGCTGAGGTGCAGTGCGGCGGCGACCTCGCGGTTCGTTTTGCCTTGCGAGACGAGCAGGAGCACCTCGCGTTCGCGAGCGCTCAACGGTGCGGGCACCACCGGCGTGCGGACCCGTTGCACCAGCCGGGCGGCGACCGAAGGGGACAGCACCGTCTCGTCGCGTGCCGCCGCCCGCACCGCGCGGAACAGCTCCTCGCGCGGCGCGTCCTTGAGCAGGTACCCGGTCGCGCCCGCCTCGATCGTCGGCAGCACGTCGGCGTCGGTGTCGTGCGTGGTCAGCACCAGCACCCGCGTGTCCGGCGCGCGGTCCCTGATCAAGCGCACCAGCTCGGCACCGCTGGGTGCGGGCAGGCGCAGGTCCGTCACGGCCACGTCCGGGCGCACCGCCGCGATCACGGTCAGCGCCTCGGTGCCGCTCGCCGCCTCGCCGACGACCTCGAAGTCGTCCTGCGTGCCGAGCATGCCGCGCAGCCCGTCGCGCACCACGGGGTGGTCGTCGACCACCACGACCCGGATCACAGCGGCACCGTCACGGTCACGGCGGTGCCGCCACCGGGCGCCGACTCGACCGCCACCGTCCCGCCGAGCAGCCCCACCCGTTCCTCCATCGCCGTCAGCCCGAACCCGCGCACCGACCGGTCGAACCCGACGCCGTCGTCGACCACGTCCAGCACCACCAGGTCCTCCATGTAGGACAGTGTGACGTCGACGCGCCCGGCCGCCGCGTGCTTGCCCGCGTTCGCCAGCGCCTCCTGCGCCGCCCGCAGCACCGCCACCTCGACATCCGCGGGCAACGGGCGCGGCTCGCCGGTCACCGTGCAGGTGGCGAGCACGTCGTGCGCCTCCCGCCAGCCCGCCACGGTCCGCTCGACCGCCTCGCCGAGCCGGGCGTCGCGCAACGGGCCGGGGTGCAGCGCCTCGATCGACCGGCGCACCTCGACCAGGCTGTCGCGGGCGAGCCTGCGCGCGGTCGCGATCCGGCCGCGCACCGGGTCGTCAGGACCGGTGAGCTCCTCGGCGACCTCCAGCTGCGTGACGATGCCGGTGAGACCCTGCGCCACGGTGTCGTGCATCTCGCGGGCGACCCGTGCGCGTTCGGCGAGCACCTGCAGCCGGGCGTTCTCGGCGGACAGCTCGGTCAGCCGCTCGTTGATCTCCCGCCGCCGGATCGCCTCCCGCTCCATCGCGCGCATGATCCAGCCGATCAGCACGACCATCGGGGTGGTCAGGCCGGCGTTGATCACCAGGGTGGAGGCCAGGTCGGTGTCCGGCGGCAGGAACCACAACCCGCCCACCGCCACGACCCCGGCGTAGGCGAGCCGGCCGGGCAGCGCCAGGAACGCGAGCCCGTAGCAGGACGGCACGAAGATGCCGAACACCTCGTCGTGGACCAGCAGCACGGCGGTGCACGCCAGCAGACCGGCGAAGTACAGCACCATCGGCCCGAGACGTCGTTCCCACCACTGCGGATGGGCGATGACGAACCACCAGTGCCACGCCGCCAGCACCGCAACAGCCACCAACGGCACGACGGCGACCGGCCGGAACACCAGGTAGACGCCCGTCGCCACGGCCAGCAGGCCGTAGGGGACCAGCGCCCACACCAGGTTCCACCGGTGCTCCTGCTCCAGCATCGACCTCACACCCGTGAGCTTCGCAGCTTCCGCAGCAGCGTCTCCGCCGGTCCCGGCCTGTTCCGGCGCCCCAGCAGGTCGGCGAGCAGCACCGACACCAGCCACGTCGCGAGCGCCAGCACCGCGACCTCCGCCGAGCCGAGCGTCGCGCCCAGCCCGAACGTGTACGGCTTGAGCAGCACCACGAAGACGACGGACTGGAACAGGTAGCAGCTCAGCGACCGTTCTCCGCACGCGGCGACGGCCCGCACGACCACGTTCGGCCGCTTGATCCGCACGGCGACCAGCGCGACCAGCGCGGCGTAGCCGAGGCCGCCCGCGACACCGGTGACCCCGTGCACGGCCGCCAGCAGCCCCGGTTCCTCCGGCTGCCAGAACCCGCCGACCGCGAGCCCGCTCGGCACCCCGCCGAGCGTCGCGACGGCGATCCCCCACGGCGCGACCCGGCGCAGCAACGCCAGGTGCCGCTCCGGCTCGGCGAGCACGTCGTGACGTGCCGCCCACACCCCCGCCACCGCCGCGGCGACGACTCCGGTGAGCCCCAGCGGCGTCATCAGCCACTCCAGCGGGTGCAGCGCGAGCGCCTTCAGCGGGTCAGCGATCTCGAACGACCAGAAGAACGTCCGCCGCCCCTGCGGCGGACTGCCGTAGGCCCCGCTCTGCAGCAAGGCGGTCAACGCCAGCCACCCCGCCGCGACCAGCAGCAGCGTGCGCCCCCGCAGCCGTGTCATCGCGATGACCCCGAACCCGAGCAGGCCGTACACGCCGAGCACGTCACCGGGGTACAGCAGCATGGCGTGCACGAACCCGAAGACGAGCAGCCAGCGGTTGCGCGACTTGGCCCGCTCCGGTGACATCTTCGCCACGCCGTACGCGAAGAGCAGGGCGAACATCGGATAGGCACGTGCGTCGACGAACGTCACCACGAACACGCTGACCATTCGGTCGACGAGGTCCGTCTCGACGATGTGCTGCCGCACGCCATAAGGGCGGCCGTAGAGGTAGATGGCCGAGTTCGCGAGCGCGATCAACGCGAGCATGCTGCCGCGGGCCAGATCCGGTGTGAGCAGGCGTTTCATGCTTTCGAGCGTGTCGGTCAGGTCCTGCCGCAACCATCAACCGGCCCACCCACGCCGTGATCAACCGGGGCTGGCCACGGATCCACCGATCAGTGGATGGTGCCCTGGCTGACCTGGCGAACTGGCGATCAGCCGAGACCGTTCCGTAACCTGGCGCGACCATGGGTGCCCGCGAACTCCTCCTCCGACTCCCGGCCTGGTTCCGGTTCACGGTGATCACTCTCGCCGTGTTCGTCGTGGGGGTGATCGCCTCGCGTCCCGCGACCGGCGACAACGGCACACCCAGCGGTGACGTGCTGGCGGCGGCCAAGGCCGTGAAGACGTTCGCCGAGCCGTCCGCGACGCACGACCCGCAGCTCGACATGCCGGTGGACTTCGCCGCGGTGATCGTGCGCGACCCGAAGACCGTGCGGGCGCCGGACGGGACGTTGCGGGTCGTCGACCTCGCCGGTGGGTGTTCCGGACCGGCCGGTGACACCGAGTGGGACTTCAGCGTCGCCTGCCGTGCGCACGACATGGGCTACGACCTGTTGCGGTACGCGGAGCACAAGGGCCAGCCGCTGGGACCGCAGGCGCGCAAGGCGTTGGACGACCGGCTCACGGCGGACCTGCACCTGCAGTGCGAGCTCAACCCGCGGGGTGCGCGGCAGAGCTGTCACGTGGTCGCGCAGACCTACGCGCTGGGCCTGCAGTTCAACTCGTGGCGGCAGCGCTGGGGTCCGCCTGGCCACGAACCCGTGGTGGCGTGGGCGTTCGGCAGCGCGGTGGTCGTGTTCCTGTTGCTGGCCAGGCTGCACCGGCCACGGCGCGAAGACGTTCCCGTCGCCACCCGGGTCGAGCAGGACCGGTTCGCGACCTTCCTGCGGTTGTTCAGCCTGACGTTGTTGGTGCTGGGCGAAACCGTTGCCACGCTGGCACATCTGCACGGCTTCGGCACGTCGTGGCTGTGGGCGTTGCAGGCGGTGCCGTTGTTCTTCTTCGCGGGCGGCCACGCGAACCTCCAGAGCTGGCGGGCACACCAGGGCGGCTTCGGGTGCTGGGTGTCGAGCCGGACGTCGTGGCTGCTGCGGCCGGTGCTCGGGTTCGTGCTGCTGTGGGTGGTGCTGTTCACCGCGCTGAACCTGCTGGACGTGCGGGTCGACGCGTACAGCAGGCTGATCACGCACCCGTTGTGGTTCCTCGGGGTCTACCTGCTCGCGGTGGCGGCGACCCCGGCCGCGGCCTGGCTGCACCGCCGCCACCGCCGTGCCACGCCGTTCGTCCTCGCGCTGGTCACGGTGGCGGTCGAGGTGGCGCGCACGTCGACGGAGTGGAAGACCGGCGGGTACGTGAACCTGGTGGTCGGCGCGTTGCTGATGCAGCAGGTCGGGTTCTTCTACGCCGACGGCACGTTGCAGCGGATCGGGCGCAAGGTGCCGGCGGCGCTGGGCGCGATCACGTTGCCCGCGCTGGTGTTCTTCAGCGACTACCCGCGCTCGATGATGGTGCTCGGGGTCGCGCAGGTCTGCCTCGCGCTGCTCGCCCGCGGGCACGTGTCGGCGTGGCTCGAAGGCCGCGCCTGGCGCGTCGTGAACTTCGCCCGCCGGGCACCGATGACCGTGTACCTGGCCTACCTGATCGGGCTCGGCGCGCTCGTCGGGCTGCTCGGTCTCACGCACGCGCCGAGCTGGCTGGTGTTCCTGCTGCTGCCGCTCACACTGCTGTTCCACCGGTTCGAGTGCAGGCGGGTCAAGTTCCCGCGGCTGGCGCACGAGTCGCACCGGACCCGGCTCGCGACGGCGCTGGGCGTGAGCTTCGGGACGCTGGGCGTGCTCGGGTTCGTCGTGGCCGGGTTCCTCGGCGAGGGCGTGCTGGTGCTGCTGCCGGTCGACCCGCTGCAGAACATGATCCACCTGCTGCTCGGCTGGTACCTGATCCACACCGCCCGCACCGGCAGCTGCGACACCCGGATGCCGTGGCTGCTCACGGCACTGGCGTGTGTGCCACCGCTGCTGGCGCTGCAACCGGCACCGCAGGTCGTGGTGCTGCACGCCGTGACGATCGGGCTCGCAGTGCTCGCAGCCATCCCCAGGTCACGACCGCGCACACCGGCAGCCACAGCAGTCGTTCCCACATCCAGCCCGGACCTGGTTCCTGCTGCAGCCCCGGCAACGGCCCCCACGCGCTGAACACCAGCGTCACCGTGAGAAATGCGCTCTGGTGCACCAGCAGGATGCCCAGTGCGTTGTCGGTCAACCAGGTGCGACGCAGAACCGGCATGCGCACCAACGGTTTCGCCGCCACCACCACCAGGTACGCGCCGATGAACCACAACGGCTCGACCACCAGAACGCTGACGTTGTAGGCGGTGCCCTGGTCGACGCCGCGCAGCACGAGTCCGAAGAGGACAGCCGCCCAGCACCCGAGCAGCAGCACCGCCTGCCCCACCAACCGCCGGGCCGGCACCGCTGCGCCGACGACGACGAGCAGCACCAACGCGTTCAGCACGAGATCGAGCCAGAAGGGCCGCACCGGCCCCATCACCAGCCCGGTGGGCGTGTCGACGAGCGTGGTTGTGAACCAATGCCCGGCCACGACACCGGACAGCGCGAGTGCGACCACACGGTTCACGGCTGCTCCCCCACGGCGATGCGGGCCAGCGCGGCCAGCGTGTCGGTGCCCGGTTCGTAGTAGCTGGCGTGGGTGCCACCGGGGAACCGCAGCACGGTGGCACCGAAGCGGGCCGACACCGGGTCGGTGCCGTGCCCGAGGTCGAACAGCCGCAGGCCGGGGATGAACCGGGCCCAGTCACCGGCGTTGCGCAACGCCCACACCTTGGCGTTCGTCCGCAGGGCGGCGACCGTGCTCGCGCGCACGCCGGGGCTGCCGTTGAACACGATGTCGGCGACGTCGAGCTCGGGTGCCGCGAGACCCACCACGACCGAGCCGTAGCTGTGCCCGAAGACGTGGATGCGCGCGTTGGTCTGCAACGCGCGCACGAAGTCGACGAGCGCGGCGGCCCCCGCTCGCGCCAACCGGCCGGTCACCGCGTCCACCCCGAGCCCCTGCGGCGTCGCGTAGCCGAGCCACGCGATCACCGCGAGGTCGTCGCGGCCCACCGCCTCGTACAGGTCGGTGGCGTTCTTGCCGACGGTCCGGTCGAACCGGTCCACGTCCACGTCGGACCCCGGCACGATGATCACCACGTCCCGGGCGGTGCTCAGGTCGCCCACGACCGCGACCCGGCGGGCGGCATCGGACCTCCACTCGCCCATCGACGGCGCGACGGACGGCATCACGATCAGCATGAGGAGCAGCAGGCTTCGGCGCATGGCAGCGAAGCTAGGGAGGCGACCCACCCTTGATCGTCACGCTGACGTGCCGTTCTCCGGTGCTACCCCGGTACTACGAGCCCGCTCTCGTACGCCGCGATGACCGCCTGCGCCCGGTCGCGCAGCCCCAGCTTCGTGAGCACCCGGCTCACGTGCGTCTTGACCGTCTGCTCGGCCAGCACGAGGTGCGCGGCGATCTCGGCGTTCGACAGGCCCTGCGCGACCAGCACCAGGATCTCGGTCTCGCGCTCGGTCAGCGCCGCGAGCTGCGCCGGCCGCACGCGTTCGCTGCGGCGGGCCTTCACGAAGTCCTCGATCAGGCGTTTCGTGATCGACGGCGCCAGCAACGCCTCACCCGCGGCCACGACGCGCACGGCGTTCAGCAGCTCACGGGCGGGTGCGTGCTTGAGCAGGAACCCGCTCGCACCGGCCTGCAACGCCTCGTAGACGTAGTCGTCGAGGTCGAACGTGGTCAGCACGAGCACTTTGGACTCACTGCCGCCGTCGAGCAGGAGCCGGGTGGCGTGCAGACCGTCCATCTCGGGCATGCGGATGTCCATCAGCACGACGTCCGGGTCCGTGCGGCGGGCCAGCGCGACGCCCTCGACGCCGTTGCCCGCCGAGCCGATGACCTCGATGTCCTCCTGTGCGTCGAGCAGCGCGGAGAACCCCTCGCGCACCATCTCCTGGTCGTCCACCACGACCACCCTGATCACTTGCCCCCCAACGGAATCCGCGCTCGCACCAGGAACCCGCCGTCCTCGGTCGACTTCACGGTCAGGGTGCCGCCGTGCACCTTCACACGCTCACGCATGCCGATCAAGCCCTGCCCGCTGCCGCCGCCCCTCGACGGTCCCCCGGCGGTGTTGCGCACCAGCACGTCCAGCTGGCCATCTCTCTTCTGCACGTGCACGGACGCCTTCGAACCGGGCGCGTGCCTGGTCGCGTTCGTCAGCGCCTCCTGCACGATCCGGTACGCGGTCAGCCCGACCGCCTCCGGCACGTCGTCCACGTCGACCTCGGCCTCGTCACCGGGCCTCGCGAGCTCGGGGATGCGGCTGATGCCCGGCTGCGGTCCCTTCTCCGGGGCCTGCCCGTCCGTCCTGAGCACCCCCAGCAGCCGTTGCATGTCGGTGATCGCCTCGCGCGCGGCCTGGCCGACCTCCTCGAACTCCTTCTGCGCGGCCTCGTTGAGCCCCGGCAGGCGGTAGGGCGCGGTCTCGCACCGCACCACCACCATCGACATGTGGTGTGCGACCACATCGTGCATCTCTCTCGCGATGCGCGCACGTTCCTCCAGTGCCGCCTTCTCGCCGCGTTGTTCCTCCAGCTCGCGTTCGACCCGGCCACGCGCGCCGAAGAGGTAGATCACGCCGGTGATGACCGGCACGGCCATGATCGCGTCGTGGTGCTGCGACTCGGAGAAGCCGACCGCCGCCATGGTGAGCACGGTGGCGGTCAGGGTGACCCCGCCGGAGTAGAACGCGGCGACGCCCGCCACCAGCGGGAGCAGCGTCCAGTACTGGAAGTCCGCGACGCCGGTCCAGCCGATCAGCGTGGCCACCGGGTAGAGCGTGATGGCGGCCAGGCGCCAGGCGTACAGCGGTGACCAGATCAGCAGGACATACGGCAGGAACACGGACGCGAACAGCGCCGGCCACCAGCCGTCGGGGTCCTGCAGGTCGACGAGCCGGGCGGAGCCGACGATCGCGAACACCAGCGCGTAGACCAGCAATGCCCCGTGGAAGGGCTTGCGAAACCGCCCCAGTGCCTTCACGAGCACTTGGGTGCGGTCGATGCCGAGGAGCGTCCAGTAGAGCGTGCGGAACACCACCCGAGACTAGGTGCACGAGTTCATCCCCACATTGACCTGCGGAGTGACATACCCCGGTAGCACTCTGATCAAGATGGGGCATTGCGATTGTGCGCAGCCGCGCGGTAGGCAGTACCAGTGACACCACCACAGGACCCCGATCGCCAGGCGCGGCTGACCGCCGTGGCCGGCGAGGCGCTGGCCGCTGCCAGGGCCGGTGAGGACGCTGTGGCGGTGGACCTCGTGACCGGCTATCTCAGCGGGTCGCCCGAGGGCAACGAGGAGATCCGCGAGCTCGTGCTGCTGCTGTTCGCCGAGTGCAGCTCGATGGTCGGCTCGCTCGGCTCCGGCGGCGCGACACCGGTGAAGATGCAGGTCTTCGACGAGGAGGGCCGTGAGGTCCAGATCGACGACGCCGACCCGCCGGTCCGCACGGCGATCCGCGCGTTGCTGGCCGAGGTGCACGGCGACCAGGACGCGGCCTCGGAGCAGATCGAGATCGCCCTGGCCAACGGCCAGCCGCAGGAGCTCGCAACGGTGGTGCTGCAAGCCCTGCGGTGGACGTTGAAGCTGGCGATCGAGTGCGAGACGCGCGACCTGCCCGTCGCGTCGTGGATCACCGCGTCACTGGACGACCAACCCTGACGTGCAGCACGGCGTCCACGCCGGCGAGCAGGTGCTCGTCGACGGGGAAGTAGCCCATCTCCAGCTTGGTGTCGGTGCGCACGGTCCCGGTCGGCTTCTCGGCGAGCCCCCAGGTGGTGAAACGGTCCTGCAGCGAGCCCTCGAAGGTGCCCTCGCCCGGGTCACCGAGCCCGAAGCTGTCGTTGCGGCCGAGGGTGCCCGCGATGACCGTGTACTGGTCGCCGAGGATCGGGGCGACGAGCGCGCCCGCGGACAACCACTCCACCCGCTCGCCCGCCATCTCCATCGAGCTGCTGGTGCGCTGCAGGTGGGCGTTGTGCATGAACACGAACGTCGGCCCGCGGCTCGCCTCGATCCGGCGGATCTCCAGCAGGTTGCGGGCCATCATGCCGTCGCGCAGCTGGCAGAGGCGGTTCAGGCGCACGCCGAGCGGGTTCGGCTCCGCGCACTCCCGGTGGTAGCGCAGCAGGCTCAGCGCGGCGCTCAGGTGGGTCTCCGCCCGCTCCCAGCCCTCGTCGTGCGGCCGGGCGTGCAACCGCGCGAGCATCTCCTGGCCGATCGCGCGGAACTGGACGGCCTCTTCGGACTGTCCAGGTGACTTCGTGAGGTCCAGGACGGCCTCGTCGCGGCTCCACCTCTCGTCGTCGGTGCTGAGGTCGATGTGGAGGCCGAGGTAGTCGCGGGCGTGTTCGAGGTACGGGCGCGGGCTGGGCGCGTTGGCGGTCTCGCCCTGGAAGTCGGCGCCGTGGAACGTGAGCTGCTCGGCGGCCGGCCGGTCCTGGTTGTACTCGCGCATCCACGCGACCAGCTCGCGGTTGGCGGGCCATTCACCGAAGCGGTGGCTGAAGCCCTCCTTCATGACGGTGTCGAGGTCACCGGGGCCGCCCTTGACGTAGTCGTCGACCAGCAGGCCCCTGACCCGGCAGCTCTCCAGCGCGATCGAGCGGAAGCCCGCGGCGGCGAGCTGCTCGAGCAGCTCGTTGCGGATCCAGGTGTGGGCGTGCTCGAGGTGGGTGGGCTCGCCGAAGCCCAGCAGCTCGGTGAAGGGGTGGAGGAACTCGCGGATGTCCTGGCTCATGTGGCTCAACCATATCTTTGAAACCTTCGTTGAAACTTTCTCACAGATCGAGCTGTAGCGAGCGGCTAAAGTCTCAACCGTGCGTCCAACTGACCTAGCGCGCGAACACGGCATCTCGACCCAGGCGGTGCGCAACTACGAGCGCGACGGGTTCCTCCCGCCCGCCGACCGGACCGACTCCGGCTACCGCGTCTACACCGAGGTGCACGCGGCGGCGCTGCGGACGTTCATCGCGCTGGTCCCCGCCTACGGGCACGCGGTCGCCGGCCAGATCATGAACGCGGTTCACGACGACGTGCTGGACGACGTGCTGCTCACCATCGACCGCGGCCACCACCAGCTGCTGCGCGACCGCGAGACGCTCGACTCGGTCAGCCGCGGGGTCGCCGACCTGACCGATGTGGAACCCGTCGTCGGGCCGCGGTCGATCGGCGAGCTCGCGCGGCGGCTCGGCGTCACCCCGGCAACGCTGCGGGCGTGGGAGGAGGCCGGGATCCTCGTCCCGGAACGCGAGCGGACCGGCTACCGGGTGTTCTCGGCCGCCGACGTCCGCGACGCCGAGCTGGCCCACCTGCTGCGCCGCGGCGGCTACCCGCTGGCACGCATCGCGGTGGTGGTGCAGCAGATCCGCACGGCCGGCGGCACCGAGACGTTGGCCGCCGCGCTGACCGACTGGCGGCGCAGGCTGACCGCGCGGGGGCTGGCGATGCTCGCCGCCTCCGCGCGGCTCAACGACTACCTGAGTGCGCGGGCACCAGCTCGCTGACGAGCGCCCCGACCTGCGCGGTCTCGATCAGGAACGCGTCGTGCCCGTACGGCGAGGTGATCACCCGCAGGTCGTCGGCACCGGGAATGCCCGCGGCCAGCTCCCGCTGCTGCGCCAACGGGTACAGCCGGTCCGAGTCCACCCCGGCCACCAGCGTCCGCGCCGTCACCCTGCCCAGCGCCGCCGTGACCCCACCCCGCCCGCGCCCCACGTCGTGCGAGTTCATCGCCTCGGTGAGCGTGACGTAGCTGGCGGCGTCGAACCGCCGGCTGAGCTTGGCCGCGTGGTGGTCCAAATAGGACTCGACCTCGAACCTGCCGTCCTCCTGCACCTGACGCCCGAACCGCGCCTGCAGCTCCTGCTCGCTGCGGTAGCTGATGTGCGCGATCCTCCGCGCCACACCGAGACCTTCGCGTGGATCGGCCCGGATCGCGTGCAGCTGCGCCGACGCCAGCCCGATCTGCTCCGCCGACGCCGCCGCCGTCGTGGCCAGCAGGAGCAACGACTCCACCCGCTCGGGCTCGCTCACCGCCCACTCGACCGCGCGCATGCCGCCCATCGACCCGCCGAGCACCGCCGCCCACCGCCCGATGCCCAGGTAGTCGGCCAGAAGTGCTTCCGCCGCAACCTGATCCCTGATGGTGAGCGCGGGGAACGCCGGGTACTGCCACGGCCCGGTGCTGCCCTGACACCCGCCGAGCACGTTGGGCGCCACCACGAAACACCCGTCCAGCGGTCCCGGCTCCACGAGCGCGTCCCACCAGCCCGGCGTGGGGTGACCCGGCTCCACGCCCCCGGCGACATGGCTGTCCCCGGTGAGGGCGTGGAGCACGAGCACCGCGTTGGAGGCCTCCGCGTTCAAGGTCCCCCACGTCTCGTACGCGAGCTGGAAACCCGGCAACCCGGCGAACGGCTCGGTGTGGCTGAACCACTTCCGCCGCCCGTTCGGGTCGCCGAAGCGCCAGCCGGTCACTACAACTCGGACTTCGCCGCGGTGAAGCCCGCCTCCAGGTCCGCCTTGAGGTCCTCCAGCCCCTCCAGCCCGACGCTGAGCCGCACCAGCCCCGGCGTGACGCCCGTGACGAGCTGCTCCTCCGGCGTGAGCTGGCTGTGCGTGGTCGAGGCGGGGTGCACGATCAACGACCGCACGTCCCCGATGTTGACCAGCTGGCTGAACAACGACGTCCCGTCCACGAACGCCCGCCCGGCGTCCGCCCCGCCGCGCAGCTCGAAGCTCACCACCGCGCCGGCACCCTTCGGCAGGTACTTCTGCGCGCCTGCGTGGAAGGGAGAGCTCGGCAGCCCGGCGTAGTGGACCTTCTCGACCTCGTCCCGCTGCTCCAACCACTCCGCAAGCGCTTGCGCGTTCTGCACGTGCCGCTCGATCCGCAGCGACAACGTCTCGATCCCCTGGATCACCAGAAAGCTGGTCAACGGGGCGATCGCCGCACCGGTGTCCCGCAACCCCTGCACCCGCAGCTTCGCCGCGAACGCCCCGTGCCCGAGCACCGGCCAGTACTGCAGCCCGTGGTAGCTCGGGTCGGGCTCGTGGAAGTCGGGGAACTTCTCGGCCCCGTACTCGAACTTCCCGCCGTCCACCACGACACCGGCGATGGCCGTCCCGTGCCCGCCCAGGTACTTGGTCGCCGAGTGGATGACGATGTCCGCCCCGTGCTCCAACGGCTTGAGCAGGTACGGCGTCGGCACCGTGTTGTCGACGACCAGCGGGATGTCGTTCTCGTGCGCGACAGCCGCGATGCCCTCGATGTCCAGCACGTGGCTGCGCGGGTTCGCCAACGACTCACCGAACAACAACTTGGTGTTCGGCCTGATCTTCGCCCGCCACTCGTCGAGGTCGTCCGGATCGTCCACGAAGGACACCTCGATGCCCAGCTTGGGCAACGTGTAGTGGAACAGGTTGTACGTGCCGCCGTAGAGCGACGCACTCGACACGAGGTGGTCCCCGACCTTGGCCAGGTTGAGGATGGCCGCCGTCTCCGCCGCCTGCCCGGAGGCGAAGGCGACCGCCGCGATGCCACCTTCGAGCGCCGCTACCCGCTGCTCCAGCACGTCCTGCGTGGGGTTGTTGATGCGCGTGTAGATGTGGCCGGGCTCAGCCAGCGCGAACAGGTCCGCCCCGTGCTGCGTGTCCCTGAACACGTACGAGGTGGTCTGGTAGATCGGCGTGGCCCGCGCACCGGTCGCGGGGTCGGGCGCGGCGCCCGCGTGGATCTGCGTCGTCTCAAAGGACCAGGACATGGTTGTGCTCCAAAGCTCGTTGCCAGAAGAGGTCAGGATCAACGGGAGCTGCGACACGCCATGCTGGTGACGCGCACGTAGTCCACGTGGCGTCGGCTCACGAGCAGCACGGTCATGGTTGCAAACCGTAGGGGTCCGAACAGCCGCTCCGACACCCCGTCCACCAGGTGAGAACGCTTAGGCTGATTCCCATGCGCACAGCTCTCGTCGGCTACGGACTAGGTGGGGCCGCCTTCCACGCCCCGTTCATCTCCACGACCCCCGGCCTCGACCTCGCGGCCGTCGTCACCTCGAACCCGAAACGCCAGTCCGAGGTCGCCGAGCGCTACCCCACCGCCCGCCTCCTCTCCTCCCTCGACGAGGTCTGGTCGGGCGACTTCGACCTGGTCGTCATCACCACCCCGAACCGCTTCCACGCCACCCACGCCCGCCAGGTCCTGGAACACGGCCTCAACGTCATCGTCGACAAACCCTTCGCCGCCTCCGCCGCCGAGGCCCGCGCCCTCGCCTCCATCGCCTCCTCCCGCAACCTCCTCCTGATCCCCTTCCACAACCGCCGCTGGGACGGCGACTTCCGCACCGTCCACAAGCTCCTCACCTCCAACGCCCTGGGCAAGGTCCACCGCTTCGAGTCCCGCTTCGAGCGCTACCGCCCAGAGATCAAGTCTTCTTGGAAGGAATCCGGCGACCCCGCCGACCTCGGCTCAATCCTCTTCGACCTCGGCACCCACCTCATCGACCAGTCAGTGGCCCTCTTCGGCCGCCCTACCTCCGTCTTCGCCGAAATCGCCACCGTCCGCCCCACCGCCCGCGCCGACGACGACGTCTTCCTCTCCCTGACCCACGAGGGCGGCGTCCGCTCCCACCTCTGGATGAGCGCCCTGGCAGCCGACCTCGGCCCCCGCTTCCGCGTCCTGGGCCACGACGCCGCCTACGTCAAATACGGCATGGACCCCCAGGAGGAACGCCTCAAGGCAGGCGAAACCCCTGGAGCCCCCGGCTGGGGCGAGGAACCGGAGTCGGCCTGGGGCACGCTCGGCGGCAAGCCCCACCGCACAGAACCCGGCGCATACCAGGACTTCTACGCCGCAGTGGCGGCAGGAACGGCCCCGGTGACCCCGCAGGACGCCGTGACGGGCCTGGAAGTCATCGAGGCAGCCCGTCAATCTGCAGCAACCGGCGACGCAGTCAGCCTCTAACAGAGGGCCGAAGGTCCGGCTGTACCTGGTATCGAGGGCCGCAGGCCCGAGCCGTCCCTCCCGAAGGGGGACGGAGTCCCCCCGAAACGCCGCAGGCGTTGCGCTTGAACCGCACGCCGCCAGGCGTGCCCTCACCCGCGCACCAACGGCGGGTGCAGCACCGAAGCCGGCCCTCTGCGGAACAACGCGGCCGGCCTCCCGCCGTCCCTCGTGGTGCTCTCCCCCGTGGCCTCCAACATCCCCTCCACCCCAGTCACCTTCCGGTGAAAGTTCCGCGGATCCAACTCCACCCCCCACACGATCTCGTACACCCTCCGCAACTCAGCCACCGTGAACTCCGCCCCACAGAACTCCGCCCCCAACGGCGTGTACTCCAACTTCGCCCGCGCCCTCTCCACCCCATCCCCCAAGATCCGCCCGTGGTCGAACGCAAGTGCCCCCACCCGATCAACCGGCACCCAAGCCGCCTCCGCCGCATCCGTCCCGGCAACCGGCACCGGCAAATCAGGCGCCAACGCCAAGTAAGCCACCGACACCACCCTCATCCGCGGATCCCGCCGAGGCTCTCCGTACGTCCCGAGCTGCTCCAGGTGCAGCCCACCCACCCCAGTCTCCTCACGAAGCTCCCGCGCAGCGGCGTCATCCACGGACTCGTCCACCCGCACGAACCCCCCAGGCAACGCCCACCGCCCCCGAAACGGCGCCTCCCCCCTCCTCACCAACAACGCACACAACGCATCGGCCCGCACGGTCAACACCACCAGGTCGACCGTCACAGCAAAGGGAGGGAAATCACTTGGCGAGTACACATCGGCCAGTATAGGGTTATCGTCAGATTGACGACAAGGAGACGAACCCATGGCCGACATCAGCACCTACCCCGGACTCCGCCACCTCCGCGGCACCCCCACGGTCCACATCAGACACATCCGCAACGGCGAGCTGGTCCACGACGGCACCGGCCTCAGCTTCTGGTTCCGCCCCCGGACCGCGGTCCTCAGCGAGGTCCCGGTCGACGATCGCGAGCTCCCCATGCTCTTCCACGCCCGCACCCAGGACTACCAGGACGTCACCGTCCAGCTCACGATCACCTACCGCTGCACCGACCCCGAGACCGCCACCGCCCGCATCGACTTCTCGATCGACCCCGACACCGGGACGTGGCGCCAGGACCCGCTCAGCCAGATCGCCACCACCCTCACCGAGAGCACCCAGCAGCACGCCCTCAAGATCCTCGCCACCCTCGACCTGCGGACCGCCATCCGCACCGGCGTCGAACAGGTCAAGCAGGCCATCACGGCGAACCTCACCGCAGCCCACATCGGACTGGAGGTCATCGACGTCCGCGTCGTCGCGATCCGCCCGGACGCCGACATGGAGAAGGCGCTGCAGACCACCATCCGCGAGAAGGTGCAGCAGGACGCCGACAAGGCCACCTACGAGCGCCGCGCCGTGGCCGTCGAACGCGAGCGCGCGATCAGTGAGAACGAGCTGCAGAACCAGATCGAGCTCGCGAAGAGGGAAGAGCTCCTGGTCGTGCAGCGCGGCGCCAACGCCCTCAAGAAGGCCGAGGACCACGCCCGCGCCAGCCGGATCGCCGACGACGCCAAGGCCGACGGCATCCGCAAGCTCGCCGAGGCCGAGGCCGCCGGTGAGAAGGCACGTGTGGAGGCCTACCGGGACGTCCCGCAGAGCACGTTGCTGGCGCTGGCCGTCAAGGAGCTCGCCGGCAACCTGCCGGAGATCGGCAGCATCACGCTCACCCCCGACCTCGTCCAGCCGATCCTGCAGCGGCTCGCGCGATGAGCCTCGCACCGCGAATTGTGCTGGTGCACCGGCGCATCGAGCTGACAGAGTTGCTGGCACGACACGGCACGCGTGGCCAGGTCGAGTTCTTCCTGAAGTCCCGCGACAGAACTCTCGATGAGGTGGTGGACCGTGACCAGCAGACCCGACAAGCGTTGGGAGAGGTCGGCGCCGCAATCCCGCTGGACTGGCGCCGCGGCGTCGTCGAGAGGGAAGACCTGTCGCGGTTCCTGTTCGCGCCCGAGGACGTAGTCGTCATCGTCGGGCAGGACGGGCTGGTCGCGAACGTCGCGAAGTACCTCGACGGCCAGCCCGTGATCGGCATCAACCCGGACCGGGGCGTGCTCGCCACGCACGCCCCGAAAGACGCCCGGGAACTCCTGCACAGCACGAAGAACACCGAGGACCGCACGATGGTCGAGGCGCGGTCGGACGACGGACAGGTCCTGCACGCGCTCAACGAGATCTACATCGGCCACCCGAGCCACCAGACCAGCCGGTACCGCGTGCACGGCGAACGCCAGGCCTCGTCCGGCATCCTCGTCGGCAGCGGCACGGGCGCGACCGGCTGGTGTTCCTCCGCCCACCGCGAACGCAAGAGCACGCTGACCCTCCCCGCACCGACCGAGCGCAGGCTCGTCTGGTTCGTCCGGGAGGCCTGGCCGTCGCCGAGCACCGGCGTCGAGCACACCGAGGGCGAGATCACCGACGGTCCGCTGCACGTCGACGTGGAGTCCGACGGGCTGGTGGCGTTCGGCGACGGCATCGAGTCGGACGCGCTACGCCTCGGCTGGGGTCAGCGGCTGAGCGTCGGACTCGCCGCCCGCCGGCTCCGCCTCGTGCGCTGAGCCGATCACCAGCAGGCACACGCCGGACAGCACGGCTCCGGCGATGAGGTAGACCGAGATCGCCCAGGTCCCGGTGCGCAGCAACGACTGCGCGACCAGCGGCGCCAGTCCGCCACCCAGCACGGCACCGAGCTGGAAGCTCAACGCCACACCGCTGTAGCGCACGCGGGTGCGGAAGAGCTCGGCGAAGTAGGCGGCGGACGGCCCGAACAGCGCGGCGGAGCCGATGAACCCGAGCACCATCGCGAAGGTGAACCAGCCCGCGTCCACGAGCCAGAACAACGGGAACGCGAACGCGGCCTGGAAGATCGCGCCGCCGAACATCACCGGCATCCGCCCGATCCGGTCCGACAGCAGACCGAACACCGGCACCGCCACCACCTGCGCCAGCGACCCGACGACCGTCGCGACCAGCAGGTCGTCCGCGGTGAACTTCAGCTCCGCCCGGCCGTAACCGATCATGAACACGCTCAGCACGTAGATGAAGATCGTGAAGCCGAGGTTCACGCCGGCGCCCAGCAGCACCACGCGCCACCGGGTGCGCAGCACCTCCGCGATCGGCAACCGCGACTTCTCCGCCCGCTCGAACCGCGGGCTCTCCGACACCCGCAGCCGGATGTAGAGGCCGATCCCGACCAGCACGATCGAGAACAGGAACGGCAACCGCCAGCCCCACTCCAGGAACGCCGTCCCGGACGCCCGCGACGACGCGTACATCGCGAGGTTCGCCAGCAGCACACCCGCCGGCGAGCCGATGAACACCCAGCTGCCGTACCAGCCCCACCGGCCGGGTGGCGCGTGTTCGACGGCCATCAGCGACGCGCCGCCCTGTTCACCACCCATGAAGAAGCCCTGCACGAGCCGCAGCAGCACGAGCAACAACGGCGCGAGGATGCCCACCTGTGCATAGGTCGGCAACAACCCGATCATCGCCGTGGACAGACCTGTCACCGAAAGGGTGACCACCAGCATCGAGCGTCGCCCGATGCGGTCACCGAGATGCCCGATCACCGCACCGCCCAGCGGCCGGGCGAGGAAGCCGGCGCCGAAAGTCGCGAACGCCAGCAGCACGCCGACGCGCGAGTCGAACTGCGGGAAGAAGATCTTGTCGAACACGAGCGCGGATGCCGTGCCGTACAGGAGGAAGTCGTACAGCTCGACGGTGTTGCCCACGGCCGATGCGAACGCTGCTTTGCGTACCCCCGTCATCGTTCCAGCCTGGTCGAGGGATTGACACTGCGCAATGGCCCGGTCACCCTTCGTCCTACGTTCCTACTCTTCAGTAACGAGGTAGCAATGACGCGCCGAGTGACTGTTGTCGCCCTGCTCACCGCCCTGGTCGCCGCGCTCCTGGCCCCGACCGCCTCCGCCGCTCCCCAGTACCGCAACTACGTCTCGCTCGGCGACTCGTTCGTGTCCGGGCCCTTCATCCCGCTGCAGAGACTCGACCCGCTGTCCTGCTTCAAGTCCACGCAGAACTACCCGTCGGTGCTCGCCCGCGAGCTGAAGATCGCCAACTTCACCGACATCTCCTGCGGTGGCGCGCAGACCAAGGACATGGCGGGCGTCCAGTCCGGCATCCCCGGTCAGTCCGTGCCGCAGTTCTCCGCGCTCAAGGCCACCACCGACCTCGTCACGGTGTCCATCGGCGGCAACGACATCGGCTTCTCCGACATCATCCTCAGCTGTGCCGCCAAGAGCGTGCTCGACCCGCTGGGCGCGCCCTGCAAGGCGAGCTACGGCGACGAGCTCGCCCAGCGCGTCGACGCCACCGCCCCGAAGGTGGCCGCCGTGCTCGCGGGCATCAAGCAGCGCTCGCCCAACGCCAAGATCGTCGTCGTCGGCTACCTGCGCATCCTGCCGCCGTCCGGTGGCTGCTGGCCGGTCGTGCCGATCTCCCGCGGCGACGTGCCGTACCTCGACGGCGTGCAGAAGCTCCTCAACGGAATGCTCGGCGCCCAGGCGCAGGCCGCCGGCGCCACTTTCGTGAACCCGTACGACATCAGCCTCGGTCGCGACACGTGTGCGGCACCGTGGGACAAGTGGGTCGAGGGCATCATCCCGACCAGCATCGCGTTCCCGGTTCACCCGAACGCCAGGGGCATGGCTGCGGTCGGTGAGCAGGTCGCCGCGGCGCTGGGTGCCGGGTCCGCCACGACGGAGCTCGCGGGCGTCTAGTTGCACTGAGTTCTCAGGGACCACACGATCCGGTGTTACCGCTGAGTTGATTGGAGTTCCGGGTCCTTGCCGCGCCAGAGTGGTGGCATGGCAAGGACCCGACTTCTGTTCGCCTGCCTCGCGCTCGCCGCACCGCTCGTCCCCGCGACGGCACAGGCAGCGCCTCTCCACGCATCCGGCCTGGTGCTGTCGGTGCAACCGGAGATGGGCGCCCTCAGCACCACGCAGCTGAACTGCGAACCCGCAGGCGGACTGCACAAGAACGCCCAGGAGGCGTGCGACCAGCTCACGCCGGTCGAAGGCGACTTCCGCAGGCTGCCGGACTCCGGCGCGCTGTGCACGATGGAGCTGAACCCGACCAAGGCGACGCTGCGCGGCAAGTGGCGCAACAAGAGGATCGACTTCCAGCAGGTGTACTCGAACCCGTGCGTGGTCCGCGCGTCCACCGGCAAGGTCTTCGACTTCTGAGATCCCCCTCAAACTGCGCCATCGTTGTTCCAGCGCACCGCCGTCGTGCTGGAACAACGATGGCGTTCTTCCCCAACCGGCCTGCCTGAGCCCCATCCCGTGCCTAGGCTGCGGATCATGGGGGACTTCCTCGTCTACACGATCGGCTTCCCGGTCACGTTCCTGTTGCTGGTCATGGGCATGGCCCTGGCCGCACGCCGGATCCTGGGCCTGCGCATCGGCCTGGTCCGCACGGCGCTGGCGTGCTCGCTGGCCATGTCGGTCGCGTCGAGCGCGTTCGGCGAGACCACCGCCGAACCGACGGCCGGGCTGGTCACGCTCCAGCTGGGCCTGTCCATCCTCGCGGTGATCGCCGTGCTGGCGTTCGCCGAGATCATCGTGCCGACCGGCTCCATCCCGCCGCCCACGGAGTGGTGGGGCATGCTGCGCCGCCGCATCGCCCGCACCCGGCGGTACTCGCGGATCACCGCGATCGCGTTCCGGCACGGCCTCGGCCCCTACCTGCGCGGGCGGGAACGCTCCGGCGAGGGGCTCCCCCGGTCGCTGCGGCTCGCGCTGCAGGACGCCGGGGTGACGTTCGTGAAGCTCGGGCAGGTGCTGTCGACGCGCTCGGACCTGCTGTCGCCGGAGTTCGTCGACGAGCTCTCCCTGCTGCAGGACAAGGTCCCCGCCGCGTCCTGGGAGTCGGTGCGCGCCGTGCTCGACGCCGAGGTCGGGATGGACGCGTTCACCTCGGTGGACCCCGAACCGCTGGCCGCCGCCTCGATCGCGCAGGTGCACCGCGCGGTGCTGAGGTCGGGTGCCGAGGTCGTCGTGAAGGTGCAGCGGCCGGGCGTGCGGTCGGTGGCGGAAGGCGACCTGGACATCGTGTCCCGGCTCGCCGAGACGCTGCAGCGGACGCGCTGGGGCTCGGCACTGGGCGTGCGGGACCTGGCGGCGGGGTTCGCGGCGGCGTTGCGGGAGGAGCTGGACTTCCGGGTCGAGGCGCGCAACATCGCGGCGGTGTCAGCGGTCGCGGACGCCTCCGTCGGTCTGCCGCGGGTCCACCTGTCGACCGCGCGCGTGCTCGTGATGGACCGCCTCGACGGCGTGCCGGTGCGCGGCGCGGCCGAGGACGAGGGACTCGCGCGGACGCTGCTGCGGTTCGTGCTGCGGCAGGTGATGCTCGACGGCGTCTTCCACGCGGATCCGCACCCCGGCAACGTCCTGCTGCTCTCCGACGGCCGCCTGGGCCTGCTGGACTTCGGTTCGGTCGGGCGGATCGACTCGGCGCTGCGCTCGGCGTTGCAACGGCTGCTGCTCGCCATCGACCGCGGCGACCCGGCCGGGCTGACCGACGCGTTGCTGGAGCTCGTCGCGCGGCCGGAGGACATCGACGAGCAGCGCCTGGAACGCTCGATCGGCCAGTTCATGGCCCGCCACCTGGGCGCGGGCATGCGGCCGGACGTGGAGATGTTCGGCGACCTGTTCCTGATCGTGTCGCGGTTCGGCCTGAGCATCCCGCCCGAGATCGCGGCCGTGTTCCGCGCACTGGCGACGCTGGAGGGCACCCTCGGCGTGCTCTCACCGGGCTTCAACATCGTCGTGGAGTCCCGGTCGTTCGCCGCCGAGCAGATCTCCGAGCGGCTCACCCCGGAGTCGGTCCGGCGCACGCTGACCGAGGAGCTGCAGGCCGTGCTGCCGATGCTGCGCAGGCTGCCGCGCCGGGTCGACCGCATCACCGGCGCGCTGGAACAGGGCCGGCTGGGCCTCTCGATGCGCCTGTTCGCCGACGAGCGCGACCGGTCGTTCATCACCGGCCTGCTGCACCAGGTGATGCTCACCGTGCTCGGCGCCACCGCGGGCGTGATGGCGGTGCTGCTGCTCGGCTCCTCCGGCGGGCCGCGGGTGGTGCCGGACATCGGGCTGTACCAGGTGCTCGGCTACAACCTGCTGATCATCTCGGTGCTGCTGGGCCTGCGCGTGGTCGTGACGGTGTTCCGGCCGCGGTCCTAGAACTGCCTGCGGTAGACGGAGGCGTCGTCCCGCCACACCCCGAACGGGTCCGGTGCGGACTGGACGATCGTCATCGGCGTGTCCTGGTGGAAGTCCAACGTGTACCGGTGCGGATCGGTCACCCCGACCCAGCACGCCCTCGATGCTGACGACCAGGCGCTCGCCGTCGAGCCTGAGGTCGTGGCGACCACAGCGCGGCGGAATGTCCCCGGTGTGAGCGCTGCGTGTCGGATCGAGCACCCAATGTCCAAGGAACGGCACGAAGTCGTCACTCATGTGTGTCTCCATCGCGCATCCTGCGCCGCTGGCGGATTGTCCGGCGCAACGCGGTGGGCGACCATCACCCGATGAGTTATGAGACGGGCGTGCGGTGGAAGTGGATACCGTTCGTCGTGCTCGGCTTCGTGCTGCTGAGCTGGATCGTGTTCGAGGCGCTCAACCTGATCGACTTCGCGGGGGTCGTCACCTGGGTGCGCGGGATCGACCCGGTGTGGGCGGCGGCGGCGATCTTCGCGCTGCTCGTCGTGGACGTGCTCCTGCCGGTGCCGTCCACGCCGCTCATCGTGCTCGCGGGAACGGCACTGGGCCTGCCACTCGGACTGGCGCTCGCCATCATCGGATCCCTGGGCTCCTCGGCCGCGGGGTACGCCCTGGGCCGCTTCGCCCGCCCCTGGCTGGTGCGCCGGGTGGTGACGATCGAGGAGCTCGCGGAGATGCGCCGGTGGGGCCGTCGTTTCGGGCCGTGGTTCTTCGGGGTGGCGCGCGGGATCCCGATGATGGCGGAGACGGTGTCGGTGTCGGCGGGGGTGTCGCGGGTCTCGTTCCGGACCTTCATGCTGTTCACCCTGGTGGGGACCTCGCCCATCTGCGCTGCCTACGTGTTCGCCGGGTCGCGGGCGGACACGGTCGAGCAGATCGTGTTGATCAGCGCGGTGGGCTTCCTCGCGACCGTCGGGGTGTTCTACCTCCTGCGGCGAATGGTGAAAACGTCGCCGTGAGGTTCAAAAAGCGCTTGCGTGCCGTGGTTGTATGAATGCAGGCCCGGTGCGCAGCAGAGGGTTACTTCGGTATCTCAGGTTCGACTCCTGAAGGCCGGCCAGTCCGGCTCTTCGCCCACTCCGGTGGGCAGTCACCTTCTGCGCCTTGATCTCGGGCCGCACGTCTTCCACACGTGTCCGGTGCGAAGTAGAGGGATACTTCACGGGGATCGGGAGGTGCGGGTTCGAGTCCCGCCCGCCGGGAGACCGGCGGTGGCTCAGTCCGGTGAGCGCCCGACAAATGGACCTTCTGCGATCCTGACCTCGGGCACGTGTGGAAAACGCCGCTCATAAAATTGAGTGGCGGGGCGTGGTTACATATATGTGCACCCGGTGCGAAGCGGTCGGATACTTCGTCTGCAAAACGCAAAGCCGTCCGCGACCTTGATCTCGGGAGCGCACAACTTCACATGTGTCCGGTGCGAAGCCGAGGGTTACTTCCACTCCTAATGGGCAGGTTGCGGGTTCGAGTCCCGCCAGCCGGATTCGTTCGTCCGGCTGTAGCTCAACCGGCAGAGCAGCAACATTCCTTCTGCGACTTGATCTCGGACACATCTGTGGTTGTGCGCTCCCCTTTTGCTTTCCCGAGGGGGAAGAGCCATGTCGAAGTTCAACATCCTGAAGGCCCGTCCGTTCGGGAAGAGCCCGATCACCTCGCAGCGCGCGGGCCGCACCCGCGAGGGCGGCGACGGGTACGAGCGCACCGTGCAGGGCGAGCTGTTCCTGCTGGCCGTGTCGAACATGGGCGGCGAGAAGACCTTCTACGAGGCAGGCGGCGCGCGCGACGAGCGGTACGCCGAGCTCGTGCACGCGGCGGCGCTGCAGGATCCCGAGTGGACCGCCCGGATGCTGGCGTGGCTGCGCACCGAGGCGAACATGCGCACGGCGTCGCTGGTCGGCGCCGCCGAGTTCGTGAAGGCACGCCTGGAGGCCAAGGCCGACACGGGCGTGACGAACCGCGCGGTCATCGCGTCGGTGCTGCAGCGCGCGGACGAGCCGGGTGAGCTGCTGGCCTACTGGACGGCGACCCACGGGCGGAACGTGCCGAAGCCGGTCAAGCGCGGCATCGCGGACGCGGTGCGGCGGCTCTACGACGAGCGCTCGGTCCTCAAGTGGGACAGCGACGCCCGCGGCTTCCGCGTGGCCGACGTGCTGAACCTCGTGCACCCGTCGCCGGTCGCCGACCGGCAGGGCGAGTTGTTCCAGCACGTGCTGGACCGCCGCCGGGACGCGGACGTGGCCGTGCCGGAGTCGCTGACGACCTTCCGGGCACGGCGCGAGCTGATGGCGTGGCCGGTCGAGGAGCGGCGTGCGCTGTTCGGGCGCCCGGACGCGGTGGACGTGCTGCGGCGCGCCGGGATGACGTGGGAGGCCGTGGCCGGGTGGCTGCAGGGGCCGATGACCGCGCAGGTGTGGGAGGCGCTGGCGCCGACCATGGGGTACATGGCCGCGCTCCGGAACCTCAGGAACTTCGACGAGGCCGGGATGTCGGACGAGGTCGCGGCGCAGGTCGCGGCCCGGCTGGCCGACCCGGGCCAGGTCGCGCGGTCGCGGCAGTTCCCGTTCCGCTTCCTGTCGGCGTACGAGACGGCGCCGAGCCTGCGCTGGGGCCACGCGCTCGACCAGGCGCTGCGGGCGTCGCTGAGCAACCTGCCGGCACTGCCGGGCCGGTCGCTGATCCTCATCGACACCTCGGGGTCGATGACGGGCATGGCGTACTCGGCGCGGTCGAAGGTCACGCCGGCCAAGGCAGCGGCCGTGTTCGGCGTGGCACTGGGAGCGAAGGGCGAGCAGGTCGACATCCGCGGCTTCGCGAGCGGCGTGTTCCGCCACGAGCTGCGGCGCGGGGCCTCGGTCATCAGCGAGGTCGACCGGTTCCTGAAGAGGATCGGTGAGGTCGGGCACGGCACCGACATCGTCGGTTCGCTGCGGAGCTCGTACCGCGGGCACGACCGGGTGTTCATCATCTCGGACATGCAGACGATCAGCGGTCCGCACGGCGCGCGCGTGACCGACGTCGTGCCGCGGCACGTGCCGGTCTACGGCTTCAACCTGAACGGGTACCAGAAGGGGGCGTTCGCGACGGGCACGGCGAACAGGCACGAGTTCGGCGGCCTGACGGACTCGACCTTCAAGGCGATCCCGTTGATCGAAGCCGGGCAGAACGCGGACTGGCCGTTCTGAACGGAAGGCCTGCACACGCACTGTGTGCAGGCCTTCCGCACATGCGAGCGCTAACTTTTCGTAAGTGCAATCAGGTACGCTCGGCGGCATGGAGTTCACCGTGTTCGCGAAGGCGTGCCCCTCACGCCCCACGCTGGAGCACGTCACCGGCCGCTGGGGCAGCCTGACGCTGGGCGCGCTCGTCGACGGATCGTTGCGGTTCAACGAACTGCGCCGCCGTGTCGACGGCGTGAGCGAGAAGATGCTGTCCCAGACGCTGCACGCGCTGGAACGCGACGGCCTGGTGCACCGCGACGCGCAGCCGACGAACCCGCCGCGCGTCGACTACAGCCTGACGCCGCTCGGGCGGGAGACGGCGGAGAAGCTGATGGCGTTGATCTCCCTGCTGGAGTCCAGGATGCCGGACGTGCTCGCGGCTCAGCAGGCGTACGACGCCCGCTGAGCCGCCGCTCAGCACTCGATGACGTTCACGGCGAGCCCGCCGCGTGCCGTCTCCTTGTACTTCACCGACATGTCCTTGCCGGTGTCCCGCATGGTCTTGATGACCTTGTCCAGCGACACGAAGTGCGACCCGTCCCCGCGCAGCGCCATCCGCACGGCCGTGATCGCCTTGATCGACGCCACCGCGTTGCGTTCGATGCACGGGATCTGCACCAGCCCGCCGATCGGGTCGCACGTCAGGCCGAGGTTGTGCTCCATGGCGATCTCGGCCGCGTTCTCGACCTGTTCCGGCGTGCCGCCGAGAACCTCGGCCAGCCCGCCCGCCGCCATCGAGCACGCGGAACCGACCTCGCCCTGGCAGCCGACCTCGGCGCCGGAGATCGAGGCGTTCTCCTTGAACAGCACGCCGATCGCGCCCGCGGTCAGCAGGAACCGCACCACGCCGTCGTCGGACGCGCCCGGCACGAACCTCGTGTAGTAGTGCAGGACGGCGGGCACGATGCCGGCCGCGCCGTTGGTGGGCGCGGTGACGACCCGGCCGCCCGCCGCGTTCTCCTCGTTGACGGCCAACGCGAAGAGCGTCACCCAGTCCATGACGCGCAGCGGGTCGGTGACGAAGTGCTCGCCCTCCAGCCGTTTGCGCATCTCGGCGGCGCGGCGGCGGACCTTCAGGCCGCCGGGCAGGACGCCCTGTTCGGTGCAGCCGCGTTCGACGCACTCCTGCATCACGTGCCAGATGTGCAGGAGCCCCGACCGCACCTCTTCTTCCGAGCGCCACGACAGCTCGTTGGCCATCATGATCTCGCTGATCGACAGGCCGGTCTCGCGGCAGCGCGCGAGCAGCTCGTCGCCGGTGAGGAACGGGTGCGGCAACGGTGTCGAGTCCGGCTTGATCCGGTCGGTGCCCGACGCGTTCTCGTCGACGACGAAGCCGCCGCCGATCGAGTAGTAGACGGCGTGCTCGACCGACTCGCCGCCGCGGAAGGCCTCGAAGCTCATCCCGTTGGGGTGCAACGGGAGTGACTTGCGGCGGTGCATGACAAGGTCGCGGTCGTGGGTGAAGGCGATCTCGTGCGTGCCGCCGAGCCGGAGCCGTCCGGTGGAGATGATCTCCTCGACCCGCGTCGCCGCGACGGTGGGGTCGACCTCTTCCGGCAGGTTGCCCTCGAGGCCGAGGAACACGGCCTTGGGGCTGCCGTGGCCGTGGCCGGTCGCGCCGAGCGAGCCGAACAGCTGGACGTGCACGCGGTCCACTTCGGACACACGGGGGCCGAGCTTCTCGACGAACATGGCGGCGGCGCGCATCGGGCCCACGGTGTGCGAGCTGGACGGTCCGATGCCGACGGAGAACAGGTCGAAAACGCTGATCGCCACTGATCAGTCCTTCGTGGTGGGGTTCATGCAGGTCAGTCCTTGGTGAGCTCGGCGTACCTGGCCGCGGTGAGCAGGCCCTCCGCCGAGTCGACGCGCACCTTGAACAGCCAGCCGGCGCCGTACGGGTCGCTGTTGATGATCGCCGGGTCGTCGACGACGGCGGTGTTGACCTCGAGCACCTCGCCGCTGACCGGGGAGAACAGGTCGCTGACGGACTTGGTGGACTCGAGCTCGCCGCAGACCTCGTTCGAGACGACCTTCGCGCCCACCTCGGGCAGCTGGACGAAGACGATGTCACCCAGCGCGTCCGCGGCGTACTCGGTGATCCCGCAGGTCAACGGGTCCTGGGTACCCGGCGTCCAGTCGACCCACTCGTGCTCGGCGGTGTAGAGCAGGTTCTCGGGGAACTCCACGGCGACTCCTCTGGCTCAGGACGGGTCAGGACACTTGCGCCCCCTCCGCCGTGCAGAGTTGCCTACCCCGAGTGGTCTTGCTGCCTGAGAGTGTGCGGGAGCTTGCCCCTTCGGCGCCCCGACCAGCTGTCGAGGTCTCTCCCACTCGGGTTCTGGTGCCCGTCAGGGGCACCGCGGCCGTTATTCAGTTCAGCGGGAACGCTATGTGGGCCCGGCGCCGGGTGTCAACGCGGGCCGGTTCACGTGAACGCAAGTGTTGTTCAGGTTGCCTTGTTCCGGTCGGACAACTGAACACCTACTGGATCGTGCGACTCGCACAGTGACATGACCTTTCGGCTGCTCCACATTGTGAGATGACAGCCCAGCCGAAACGGAGGAGAAACCGTGCGGATCGCCGTTCCTCGCGAGATCAAGAACCACGAGTACCGCGTCGCCCTCACGCCGGCCGGTGCCCACGAGCTGACCCGTCGCGGTCACGACGTGTTCGTCGAGCAGGGCGCGGGTCTCGGGTCCGCCATCACCGACGAGGAGTACCTCGCGGCGGGTGCCAAGGTCCTCGCGACCGCCGACGACGTCTGGGCCGAGGGCGACCTGGTCCTCAAGGTCAAGGAGCCGATCGCGGAGGAGTACCCCCGCCTGCGGTCCGGCCAGACCCTCTTCACCTACCTGCACCTCGCCGCCGACAAGCCGCTGACCGAGGCCCTGCTGGCCTCCGGCACCACGGCCATCGCCTACGAGACGGTGCAGCTGCCCAACCGCTCGCTGCCGCTGCTCGCGCCGATGTCCGAGGTCGCGGGCCGGCTCGCCCCGCAGGTCGGCGCGTTCAGCCTGATGAAGCCCTCCGGCGGCCGCGGCGTGCTGCCCGGCGGCGTCCCCGGTGTCGCCCCGGCCCGCGTGGTCGTGATCGGCGGCGGCGTGGCGGGCGTCAACGCCGCCACCATCGCCGTCGGCATGGGCGCCGACGTGCAGATCCTCGACACGAACGTCGACCGCCTGCGCCAGGTCGACGCCCAGTTCCAGGGCCGCCTGCGCACCCTCGCGTCGAACGCGTTCTCGGTGGAACAGGCCGTCCGCGAGGCCGACCTGGTCATCGGCGCCGTGCTCGTCCCCGGTGCCGCCGCCCCGAAGCTGGTGTCGAACGCACTGGTCGCCGAGATGAACCCGGGTTCCGTGCTCGTCGACATCGCCATCGACCAGGGCGGCTGCTTCGAGGACTCCCGCCCGACCACCCACGCCGAGCCGACCTACGAGGTCCACAACTCGGTCTTCTACTGCGTCGCCAACATGCCCGGCGCCGTCCCGCGCACCTCGACCTACGCGCTGACCAACGTGACGCTGCCGTACGCGGTCGCGCTGGCCGACAAGGGCTGGCAGAAGGCGCTGCAGGACGATCGTTCGCTCGCCCTGGGTCTCAACGTCCACGCCGGCCAGCTGACCAACGGCCCGGTGGCGGAGGCGACCGGTCTGGCGCACACGCCGCTGGAGTCCGTGGTCTGACAGCCGACGCACGCAAGCCAACCGAATGATGGAGCCCCCGCACGCGATCAACATGCTGCGGGGGTTTCGCCTTTCGCGGGACCGAACAGGTGACCCGCGGAGTTTCCCGCGCTGATCGCGACACGGATGGAGCATCATCACGCACCATGTCGGGTGACTTCACTCGCAACGTCGTGCACGGTGACGCCGGAACGGTCATCCAGGGTCACGAGGTCCACCTGCACGCCCCGCCGACCGTTCCGACGCCGCGGCAGTTGCCGCCGGACGTCACCCACTTCACCGGGCGCGACGCCGAGCTGACCGCACTCGACGAGCTGCTCGGACACGCCGCGCGTCCGGTCGTCATCTCGGCGATCGCGGGCATCGGCGGCGTGGGCAAGACGTCGCTCGCGGTGCACTGGGCCCACCGCGTGCACGACCGGTTTCCCGACGGGCAGCTCTACGCGAACCTCCGGGGTTTCTCGCCGGAGCCGCCGTTGCCACCGGCGCAGGTGCTGACTGGTTTCCTGACCGCGCTGGGGGTGTCCGGCACGTCCGTGCCGCAGGACCTGGACGCGATGGCGGCGCTCTACCGGTCGCTGCTCGCCGACCGGCAGGTGCTGGTGGTGCTCGACAACGCGGCCACCGCGGAGCAGGTCCGCCCGCTGCTGCCGGGCTCTGCGCGGTCGCTCGTGCTGGTCACCAGCCGCAACCGGCTGCCGGGTCTGGTGGCCCGCGACGGAGCCCACCGGATCACGCTGGGCGAACTACCGTCCGGAAGTGCGCTGGCGTTGCTGCAGGACATCGTCGGCGTCGCCCGCATCGGCGCAGAGCACGACGCGGCCCACACGCTGGTTCACCAGTGCGCCGGTTTGCCCCTGGCGCTGAGGATCGCGGCCGAGCGGATCGCGGACCGTCCACACCGGACGATCTCCGACCTGACCGCGGACCTGGTCGCCCGTCGCCTGGACACCCTGGCTTCACCCGATGACAACGGCACCGCCGTCAGGACGGTGTTCACCTGGTCCTACGAGGCGTTGCCCCTGCAGGCGGCCAAGGTCTTCCGGCGACTGAGCCTGCACCCCGGCACGACCATCAGCACCCACGCCGCGGCCGCGCTCACCAGGACGACGGCCGCCGAGATCCGCCCGGTGCTGGACACCCTGACCGGTGGACACCTGCTCACGGAGATCGGACGCGACCGGTTCCAGTTCCACGACCTGGTTCGGGAGTACGCCGCGGAAACAGCCAGAGCGCAAGACTCCGCCGAAGACCGTGCGGACTGCGTACGACACCTGCTGGGTTGGTATCTGCACACCGCTGACCTGGCGAGGTTCGCGATCTACCCGCAAAGCGGTCTGACGCCGTTCGAACACGACAACACAGGCGTCGATCCACTGCTTTTCGACGATCGGGACGATGCCCTCGCCTGGCACAGCGACGAGCACACCAACTTGTTGTCGGTCCTCACTTACGCCTCAAACCACGGACTCCACCGCATTGCGGCTTTATTGCCCTCCTGTCTGGCGATCCCATACGCACTCAACGGTCAATGGGCGGCACAGGTGGAAATAGCCGCTATCGCGTTGAGGAGCGCCAGCCAGCTCAACGACGAGAACACTTACGTGCTTGCGCTCACCGTGTGCGGTGAAGCACTGATGAACGCCAACAGGCTGGACGAAGCGCTGCAGCACGTGCAGGAGGCTTTCGATCTCGCGACCCGATCGCAGGTGCCGAAAGACCTGGCATGGGCGCACCACACCATCGGTCTCACGTTGTACAAACAGGGACACACCGATCGCGCGGCCGACCATTTCAGGGCCGCGCTTGCCCTCTTCCAAGACCTTCACATACCTCGTGCCGAGGGTGCCGCCCTAGGTCTTCTAGGCGAAATCTGCCGACAGCAGAAGAAGTTCGAAGAAGCCGGCTCGTACCTCGTTCGCGCGTTGGAGATCTCGCACGACATGGGGAGCCTTTGGAACCAGGCTTCCGTTTTCCACCGGTTGAGCCAACTGTCGGCGGATCTCGGTGCTCTCGACGAAGCTGTTGGGCACATCCAGCGGTCCGTGCAGATCTACTCCAACTTCCGCGACTTCTACGGGACTGCCCGCACGTTGTGGATGCTTGGTGATCTGCTGGACCGGAAGGGTGACCACGGCCGGGCCGCCCGAGTCCTGGCCGAGGCACTCGCGATCTTCGACGGCATCCACGCCCCGGAGGCCGAGGAGCTCCGCGCCGTCATCGCAGCGCGGCCACCCGCGACTTGATCCCGTCGATCACGCAGTCCAGCCCGAACTCGAACTGCCCCTCCAGCGTCCACAGCTCCTGCTGGTCCAGCATCTCGATGTAGCGGGGGTGCTTCTCCCGGTACAGGTCCGCGATCTTCCCGAGGTCCGGCGGCGGCTCGTCGAGGCCGCCGCGGCTGCGGAAGTTCGCCTCCGCCGTCGCGTAGCCGACGACGTAGCTCGACACCGTCGACATCGCCTGCGACGCCTGGACCATCGACAGGCCGGCCGCCTGCATGGGTTCGAGCATGGCGTCGGCCATCGCGACGGCGTTGGGGCCGATGGTGGTGTACTCACCGATGCCGCGCACCCACCAGGGGTGCTTGAGCGCGAGATGACGCATCGTGTGCATCATCTCGCGCAGCGCGGGTTCCCACTCGGCGCCCGGTGCGGGCCGGGGGAACTCGCCGTAGATCTCGTCCAGGCACAGCTCGATCAGCGCGTCCTTGGTCGGCACGTGCCAGTACAACGACATCGGTGCCGCGCCGAGCTCGGCGGCGAGCTTGCGCATGGACAGCTTGGCCAGGCCGTGCTCGTCCAGCATCTCCATCGCCTTGCGGACGATGCCCTCCCGGCTCAGGCCGAGGGGCTGGCCGCTGCTGGGCCTGGGTTTGCTGAACCACACGCTGTCCACGGCTCGATCCTAGTGCGGTGACCACGAACCTCTGCCGCGTTTCCCGGCGGTCAGACGGGTGCATCGTGGGGCCGGCCCCACGTCCTCATACTGGGCGTATGGGGGCGTGGGGCCGGCCCCGCGAGGTGCCCTGCTGAGCGTCGGGAAACACGGTGAAGATCGTGGTCACCGCACTAAGCACGCCGGAGCAGCACGCTCGCCGCTACACCTCCCAGGAACACCGACACGGCACCGACCACCAGGCTCACGCTCATCCCCGACGAGAACGCGTCGCGCACCACCGTGATGTCCGCGCCGCTGTGCAGCGCCTCCGACAACGACCGCCCCGGCACCCCGTCCGGCAGCGCGGCGACGAACCGCGCGGACAGCAGCGCACCGAGGATCGCGATGCCGAACGACGACCCCAGCTCGGTCAGCGTCGACGACAGCCCGGACGCGATCCCGGCCCGTTCCGGTGGGATCGCACCCATCAGCGCGTTGACCGCGACCGGTTGGGCCACACCGACTCCGACGCCGATCAGGACCAGGCCGGCCAGCGTGGGCGGGTAGGTGGTGCCGATCGAGAGCAGCACGACGCCGCCCGCGACGATCGTCATGCCGAGCAGCATCGCCTTGCTCGCGCCCAGCTTCAGCACGAGCTGGCCCAGGGTGTTGCTGGTGACGAGCAACGCGATCGCCATCGGGGCGACGCGCAGCCCGGCCTCCAGCGGGCTGTAGCCGAGCACGCCCTGGAGGTGTTGCGTCAGCAGGAAGAGCGAGCCCGCCATGCCGAACGCGGCCAGCACGCCAGAGGCCACCGCACCGGTGAACCGGCGGTCGGCGAAGAACCCGAGGTCCAGCATCGGGTCCGCGGTGCGTCGTTCCCACCAGGCGAACGCGGTCATCGAGACCAGCCCCAGTGCGAGCGGCACGCCGAACTCGAGCGAGCCGAACCCGTTCTCCGGCACCGAGATCACCGCGTACACCAGCGAGACCATGCCGATGATCGACAGGACCGAGCCCAGCACGTCCGGCCTGCGCACGGTCGGGTCCTTCGACTCCGGCACCAGGAACGCCACCGCCGCGATCGCCAGCAGCGCCACCGGCACGTTGATCAGGAACACCGAGCCCCACCAGAAGTGCTTGATCAGCGCGCCACCGACCACCGGCCCGGCCGCGAAGCCGAGGCTGCTGACGGCGGCCCAGATGCCGATGGCCTTCGGGCGTTCTTTGTCGTCGAACAGCTGCATCAACACGGCGAGCGTGCCCGGCATCAACAGCGCCGCCCCGACGCCCATGAACCCGCGCGCCGCGATCAGCGCCTCCGACGAGCCCGCGTAGGCCGCCGCGGCGCTTCCCACGCCGAACAGGGCCAAGCCGCCCAGCAACGCCTTCTTGCGGCCGAACCGGTCGCTCAGCGAACCCGTCGTGAGCAGCAGACCGGCCAGCGCCAGCGAGTAGGCGTTGATCATCCACTGGATGTCGGCGGTGCTCGCGCCCAGGCCCGTGGAGATCGACGGGATCGCCACGTTCAGGACGGTGTTGTCCAGCACCACGACCATCACGGACAGGCACAGCACGCCGAGCACGGCCCAGCGCTGCGGGTGCGGGTGCACGCCGACGGTTTCCGACGTGGTCGTACTCATGAAGACCTCCCCCTTACGGTGTACGAGCAACTTACAGCGTACGAGGCCCGGTCACGCAAGGAGTTTCATGAAGAGGGAGGAAAGAAACGAAAAGACCTGGGGCATGGGAGTGTCCCCCGACTAGCACTGCGGGCCCTGGTGAAATCGACCGGAGGTCGATGAACACCAGGGCCCGCCACGTAAAGGGCGGCCGCGCTCAACCAGCCTGGGGGTCACTGGGAGCGGGGCCGCCGTGACCAAATATAGCGGCTCTTGGACGGGCGCGCCCAGCACCCCCACCGAAACGCGACCTAAAAGTTTCCCCAACCAGACCATTGCCCTGCTCCAAGCCGTCCAGCAAACGAGTGAATTCCCCCGCTGCCGGTGCGCCGAGCAGGGGCGACGGCCGATGAAGACGGAGTCGGGTGTCCCTCGAAGGGAGATTCCATGGCTGAACCACAGGGCTGGATCCACTGCCACGACCCGTTCGGTCGAGACAGGTCGATGACCGTTCTGCTGGAGAACGACCGGGTGCTGCTGGTCGCGCCTCCTGGCCAGACCGCTGTGATGTCCGCCACTCAGACGCGCCGGCTGGGCTCGTTGCTCGACCAGGCTTCGGCGAAGATGTGATGGACGAGTCCCTGCGCGACGCGGTGCTGCAACGGTTGGCGCTGCTGGACGAGGTGGCCGAGCAGGGCGAGGCCGACGCGCTGGTCCCGTTGGCCCGCGCGGAGATCCACCGCCTGGCGGACGGCTGGCGGTTGCTGCTGACGGTCCACCAGCCCGACGAGGACGGCCGCTGCAAGGCCTGTCCCGGCTGGCTGCGGCGCCGGCGATGGCCTTGTCAGGTCTGGAACATGGCGCACCAGCACCTCATCGGCGAGGGCGTGCCGCACCGGGAGCGCCGCAGGCCGTTGCGCAACCCGTTCACCCGATCAGGTATCACCGACGAGGTGCCGGCCGAAGTTCCCGCCGAGGCGACGGCCGAGCTGCCGATCTTGACCGACGCGCCGCAGGCCGTGCACCGCGCGCCCGTCGTGTCGCGTCCAAAGCACGCGTTGCCGGACTGACCTTCAGGCAGGATGGCCGCATGCATGACGGCAGCGGCCTCATCGCGGTGCAGAACCTGACCAAGCAGTTCGGTTCGGTGACCGCGGTGCAGAACCTGAGCTTCACCGTGTCACCCGGCAGTGTGACGGGCTTCCTCGGCCCGAACGGCGCCGGCAAGACGACGACCCTGCGGATGCTGCTGGGTCTGGTGAAGCCGACCAGTGGCATCGCGACGATCAACGGCAGGCCGTTCCACCAGCTCGGCCAGCCCGGCCGCGTGGTGGGCGCGGTGCTGGAGGCGCAGGGTTTCCACCCGTCGCGCACAGCACGCAGCCACCTGCGCGTGTACGCGGCGGCGATCGGCGTGCCGGACGCGCAGGCCGACCAGGTCCTCGGCCTGGTCGGCCTCGCGACGGCGGCCGACCGCAACGTCGGCGGGTTCTCGCTGGGCATGAAGCAGCGGCTGGCCCTGGCCACCGCGCTGCTGGGCGACCCGCAGGTGCTCGTGCTCGACGAGCCGGCGAACGGTCTCGACCCCGAGGGCATCGCGTGGCTGCGGACGTTCCTGCAGTCCTACGCGCGCATGGGCCGCACGGTGCTGATCTCCAGCCACCTGCTGGCCGAGGTCGAGCAGACCGTCGACCAGGTCGTGATCATCTCGCGCGGGCAGACGATGTTCTACGGGCCGCTGGAGAAGCTGCGGCAGTCGCAGAGCAAGCGCGTTCTCGTGCAGCCGTCGGACGTCGGCACGCTGGCGAACGTCCTGCGCGCGGCGAGCGTGCACGTCGAGCAGCTGCCGGACGGCAGGCTCGCGGTGTCCGGGGTGGACGCGAAGTACGTGGCGGACGCGGCGTTGCAGGCAGGCGTCTCGATCTACGGCATCCAGGAGGAGCAGGTCGACCTGGAACGCCTGTTCTTCCAGCTCACCAGTGGCCAGTACGCCGGGTACGCGCCGGCGCCGTACCAGCAGCAGCAACAGCAACAGGGTGGTTGGGCCTGATGGGCAACCTCGTACAGGCGGAGCTCCGCAAGACGACCACGACCGGGCTCTGGTGGGGGCTGTTGATCCCGACCGCCGTGCTGGCGCTGGGGTGGGGGCTCGCGACCGGTCTGCTCGGGCAGTTCTTCGTCGACCTCGCGTCGTCGTCGGACGTGGACGAGGTGTCGGACTTCCTCGGCGTGACGCCGGACCAGTGGAAGATCTCGCTCTTCGGCATCGCGCGGGCGATCAACGTGTCGACGATCTTCCCGTTGATCTTCGGCGCGCTCGCGGTGTCCGGTGAGATCCAGCGGCGGACGATCACGACGACGTTCCTGACCGCGCCGTCGCGGATGCACGCGATGCTGGCGAAGATGCTGGTCTACATCCTGTGGGGCGCGATCTACGGCCTCGCGATCATGGCTTTCATCGCGATCGGCGTGGTGATCACCGCGGACTCCGGGCAGCTGCCGGACGCGGGTGGCTGGGCGATGCTGACGCTGGTCTGCGTGCTGTCGTCGATCCTGATGACGATGTTCGGCGTGGGCGTCGGGGCGCTGGTCCCGAACGTCGCCGGGTCCGTCGTGATCCTGATCCTGTACTTCCTGGTGATCGAGAACGTGCTGCACGGCGTGCTCGCCTACCTCGAGGTGCCGACGGTGATCGGGTTCCTGCCGAACGGGTCGATCAACGGGCTCACCGGGTCGGTCGCGGTCGACCTGTTCCTGTCGACGGCCGGTGTGGTGCCGCCGGAGATCGAGGACGTGCTGCGCGCGATCGCGGGTGCGGGCGGTGCGCTCGACTGGTGGTGGTCGGGGCTGGTGTTCGTGGCGTGGGCCGGGGTCGTCTTCGCGGGCGGCTGGGCGGCGACGCAGTCCAAGGACATCACCTGACCTGCGGTCATCAGTTTTGTCAGACCCGGTCCGTAGCCTCATCGATGTGAAACAGGGCTGGGTTCGCCGACTGGTGGCGGCTTGCTGGCAGCACCCCCGGCTGGTGGTGCTGTCGGTGGTCGCCGCCGTCCTCGGCGTGGGTCTGCAGGCGGCCGGACCGCTGCTGCTGAAGGTCGCGGTCGACGACTCGACGGCGGGGCGCACCGACCGGTTGCTGATGCTGGTCGTCGCGCTGGTGGTGCTGGAGCTGCTGACGTTCGGCTCCGCGTTCGTGCGGCGGTACGTCGGCGGGCGGCTGGCGCTGGACGTGCAGCACGACCTGCGGCGGTCGGTGTTCTCGGCGGTGCAGCGGCTGGACGGCGCGAAGCAGGACGAGATGCGGACCGGGCAGATCGTGTCCCGGTCGATCACGGACCTGCAGCTGGTGCAGTCGCTGCTGATGATGGTGCCGCTGGCGGTGGGCACGATCGTGTTCGCGCTGGCCGCGCTGGCGGCGATGCTCTACCTGTCGGTCCCGCTGACGATCGTCGCGCTGGTGGTGCTGCCGCTGGTGGCGTGGCTGGCCGGGCGGACGCGGCTGACGTTGTTCCCGGCCACCTGGTCGGCGCAGCAGCGGGCGGCGGACCTCGCGCAGCACGTCGAGGAGACCGTCACCGGCGTGCGCGTCGTGAAGGGCTTCGGTCAGGAGGCGCGCGAGATCGCCCGGCTGGAGAAGCACGCGCGGTCGCTGTTCGCGGAACGGATGCGCGCTGCCCGGCTGTCGTCGCGGCCGCTGGCGACGGTGACGGCGCTGCCGTTGCTGGGGCAGGTCGGGGTGCTCGGGCTGGGCGGCTGGCTGGCGTTGCACGGGCAGGTCACGCTGGGCACGTTCCTGGCGTTCACGACCTACGTGGCGAACCTGGTGGGACCGACCAGGTTGCTGTCGAGCCTGATGGTGTCGGCGCAGCTCGCGCGGGCGGGCGTGGAGCGGGTGTACGAGCTGGTCGACTCGCAGCCGGACGTGACGGACGGGCCGGGTGAGGTGCCGTCCGGACCGCTCGGGGTGTCGTTCTCGGGGGTGACGTTCGGGTACACGCGCAGCGAGCCGGTGCTGCGCGACTTCTCGATCTCGGTCGAGCCCGGCGAGACGCTGGCCCTGGTGGGGACGGCGGGGTCGGGCAAGTCGACGGTCTCCCTGCTGCTGCCCCGTTTCTACGACGTGCACGAGGGAACGGTGCGGGTCGGCGGCGCGGACGTGCGGACCATGCGGCTGGAGTCGTTGCGCGGTGCGGTGGGCGTGGTGTTCGAGGAGGCTTTCCTCTTCTCCTCCAGCGTGTTCTCGAACATCGCCTACGGCCGTCCCGACGCCTCGCGGGAGGAGGTCGAGCGGGCGGCGAAGGCGGCCGAGGCGCACGACTTCATCCAGGCGCTGCCGGACGGGTACGACACGGTGGTCGGCGAGCGCGGGCTGACGTTGTCGGGTGGTCAGCGGCAGCGGGTCGCGCTGGCGCGGGCGTTGCTGTCCGATCCGCGGATCCTGGTGCTGGACGACGCGACGTCGGCGGTGGACAACGCGACCGAGGCGGCGATCCACGCGACGCTGGCGTCGGTCACGGCGTCGCGGACGACGTTGCTGGTCGCGCACCGGCGTTCCACGCTGTCACTGGCTGACCGGATCGCCGTGCTGGACGCGGGCCGGGTGGTGGACGTGGGCACGCACGAGGAGCTGAGCTCGCGGTGTGCGCTGTACCGCGAGCTGCTGGCGGGTCCTGGTGAGGCGATCGAGTCGCCGGCGCCGGCCCCGGCCGGTGACCTGTGGCCGGAGCTGTCGCAGGAGGAGCTGGACCAGCGGCTGGTCGACGACGCCCGTCCGGCTTCCGGCGCGTCTGCCGGTGCGGGTGGCACGTCCGGTCGCCGTGGTGGCGGCGGAGGTGCCGCGTCCGCGCTCGCCGGTGGTCCGCCGACGCCGGAGCTGCTGGCGCAGGTGCGTGCGTTGCCGCGGCCGTCGAGCCGGTGCTGACGGAGGACCCGACGGCGCCCGATCCCGGGTTCCGGTTGGCGCGCCTGGTGCGGCCGGTGCGGTGGGCGTTGCTCGGTGTGGGTGCGTTGGTGGTGCTGGACGCGTTGGTCGGCATGGGGCTGCCGGCGCTGGTCCGGCTCGGCGTGGACGGCGGCGTGGTGGGTGGCGCGGAGTCGTCGCTCTGGCTCGCTGTCGCCTTGGGCGTGGGGCTCGTGGTGGCCGGCTGGCTGACGACGGCGGGCAGCACCCTGTTCGCCGCGCGGCTCGGTGAGCGGCTGCTGTACCTGTTGCGCGTCCGCAGCTACGCGCACCTGCAACGGCTCGGGCTCGACTACTACGAGCGCGAGATGGCCGGCCGGATCATGACGAGGATGACCACGGACGTCGACGCGCTCTCGACGTTCCTGCAGACCGGCCTGGTCACCGCGGTGATCAGCCTGCTGACCCTGGTCGGCGTGACGGTGGCCCTGGTGGTGACCGACCCGTCGCTCGCCCTGATCGCGCTGGCCGTGCTGCCGTTGCTGGTGGTGGCGACCGTGGTGTTCCAGCGCCTGTCCTCCGCCGCCTACGCCGAGGCCCGCGAACGCGTCAGCGCCGTGAACGCCGACCTGCAGGAGAACGTCTCCGGCCTGCGCGTGGCCCAGGCCTACACCCGCGAACGCCACTCCGCGGACGCCTTCGCCGAGCGCAGCGACGCCTACCGCCGCACCCGCCTGCGGGCCCAGCGCTACATCGCCACGTACTTCCCGTTCGTCGCGATGCTCTCCGGCGTGGCCCAGGCGATCGCACTGGCCGCCGGCGCCCACCGCGTCGCCACCGGCACCATGAGCCCCGGTGTGCTGCTGGCGTTCTTGCTGTACCTGGGCATGTTCTTCAGCCCGCTGCAGCAGCTCTCCGGCGTCTTCGACGGCTACCAGCAGGCCCGCGTGGGCCTGCGCCGCATCGGCGACCTGCTCCGCACCCCGACCACCGTCGCACCCCCGGCGACCCCGGTCCCGGTCCCGCCGCACCTGCGCGGCGAGGTGGAGCTCCGCAACGTCTCGTTCTCCTACCCCGGCACCGCCGAACCGGCGCTGGCCGACGTGTCCCTGCACGTCCGCCCCGGCGAGACCGTCGCTCTGGTCGGCGAAACGGGCGCCGGCAAGTCCACCCTGGTCAAACTGGTGGCCCGCTTCTACGACGCCACCTCGGGCACGGTGCTCGTCGACGGCGTCGACATCCGGACCTACGACCTCTCCGCCTACCGCCAGCGCCTCGGCGTGGTCCCCCAGGAAGCCCACCTCTTCGGCGGCGACGTGGCCGAGAACGTCGCCTACGGCCGCCCCGCCGCCACGCGCGTCGAGATCGAGGACGCCACCGCCTCGGTGGGCGCACTTCCCATGGTCGCCACCCTGGCCTCCGGCTTCCACCAACCGGTCGGCGAACGCGGCAACCGCCTCTCCGCCGGCCAGCGCCAGCTCATCGCCCTGGCCCGCGCCGAACTCGTCCACCCCGACCTCCTGCTCCTCGACGAGGCCACCGCCGCCCTCGACCCGTCCACCGAGTCCGCGGTCCTGGCCGCCAGCGACCACCTGGCCGGCTCCCGCACCACCTTCGTGGTCGCCCACCGCCTGGCCACCGCCGCCCGCGCCGACCGCATCGTGGTGCTGGCGAACGGACGCGTGGCCGAGGTGGGCACGCATGACGAGTTACTGGCCGCCGACGGCACCTACGCCCGTCTGTGGAGGCACGGCACCACAGTGAGCTGAGTGTCCGGAGAGCGCCTGCCCGCGCGTTGGAGGCCCGCCGCCTTCTCACCCCGCCCTTCCCCTCCCCACCAGTCCAGGAGTCCCCGCCGTGCCTCCCCGCCCCAAAGTCCTCTACGTCACCGACCTCGCCTATCCCGCCCGCGGCCGCCGTTACTGCGACGAGGACATCTACCTGACCTCCCGCCTCCGCGAGCACTTCGACATCGCCCTCTGCAACCCCCGCGACGCCGCCGCGCTGCTCGGCAACGGGTTCGACGTCACGGTCGTGCGCAACAGCGGGCCGGTGATCGACTACCCCGAGGCCTACCGGGAGTTCCGGGAGCGGGCGAAGGACCTCAACGTCTACAACCCGCTCACCGGCAAGGCCGACATGGCGGGCAAGCAGTACCTGGTCGACCTCACCGAGCAGGGCTCACCGGTGATCCCCACAGTCGACCGCCGAGAAGACGTCGCCAAGCTCCCGGCCGCGGACCTCTACGTCGTCAAGCCCAAAGCCGGCGCAGACTCGCACGGGCTGGAATTCGTCCCGCGCGAGAAAATCACGGACAAGAACAACACGCTGATCCAGCCGAAGATCGACTTTGAATACGAGGTGTCGTTCTACTACGTGGACGACGAGTTCCAGTACGCGTTGTACGCGCCTGAAACCGACCGCAGGTGGGAACTCCGGGCCTACGAAGCCACGAGCGCCGACTTGGAGTTCGCGGAGGAGTTCATCCGGTGGAACGGGCTGGCGCACGGCATTCAGCGGGTTGACGCGTGCCGGACGCGGGAAGGAGGGTTGTTGCTGGTCGAGCTGGAGGACCTGAACCCGTACCTGTCGCTGGACCGCACGAGCGAGGAGACCAGGGAGCGGTTCGTGCGGGCGATGGCCAGGTCGATCAAGAGTTCAGCCGGGTGAACCGAGAACCGGGGATCATTCCACCAGGCGAAGTTGTTGTACCTGTCGTGAACTGGTCGCTGCTCTCAGTGCGCATGTCCGTCCGACAGCTCAGCGGACATTGCCCGAAAGGGAGGCGGCGTAGTGAGATGCACATCAAGAGATGCTCAACTGCGGGTGACGTGAGGGCCGTCCTGATCGATCCTGTGACAGAGCACTCGTTGCCAGGTGCCTCCAGCGTGTGAAGGCCCGCGCCAGGGGGACTAGCCTGACTACCGCATGAGTCACCACCAAGAGCGAGATGGATAGAGGCGAGCGCCAGCCGTGTCCAGCAGCAGTCCTGCGTCACAATTCGGGCCGAACGAGTGGCTCGTCGAGGAGATGTACGAGCAGTTCCTCGCGGACCCGTCATCCGTAGACCCGGCATGGCACGACTTCTTTGCCGACTACAAGCGTGCGGGCGGCAACGGGAACACCGCCGCGGCGGGTGCGGGTGGCGCTACGACCACCACGACCGTGACGCCGCCTGCCGCTGACACCGGCAAAGCACAAGCCGCGCCTGCCGCCAAGGCAGCGCCGCCGGCCAAGCCCGCGGCCAAGCCGGCCAGCAAGCCGGCGCCGCAGCAGGCCGCGAAGGCCGCCCCGGTCACGCCGAGCGCGCAGCCCGAGCAGAAGCAGCTGCGCGGTGCCGCCGCCGCGATCGCGAAGAACATGGAGCTCTCGCTCACCGTTCCGACCGCGACCAGCGTGCGCGCCGTGCCCGCCAAGCTGCTGGCCGACAACCGCATCGTCATCAACAACCACCTGAAGCGGACGCGCGGCGGGAAGGTCTCCTTCACGCACGTCATCGGCTACGCGGTGGTGCGGGCGCTGCAGGCGTACCCGAACATGAACCGGCACTACGCCGAGGTCGACGGCAAGCCGTTCGTCGTCACGCCGGAGCACGTGAACTTCGGCCTCGCGATCGACCTGCCGGGCAAGGACGGGCAGCGCACGCTGGTCGTCGCGTCGGTCAAGGGCTGCGAGAACATGACGTTCACGCAGTTCTGGCAGGCCTACGAGGACCTGATCCGCAAGGCCCGCGCCGGGTCGCTGACGACGGACGACTTCTCCGGCACCACGATCTCGCTGACCAACCCCGGCACGATCGGCACCAACCACTCGGTGCCGCGGCTGCAGGCCGGTCAGGGCGCGATCATCGGTGTCGGCGCGATGGAGTACCCCGCGCACTTCCAGGGCACCAGCGAGCAGGCGCTCACCGACATGGGCGTCAGCAAGATCATCACGCTGACGAGCACCTACGACCACCGCATCATCCAGGGTGCGGAGTCGGGCGAGTTCCTCAAGCGCGTCCACCAGCTGCTGCTGGGCGAGGACAACTTCTACGACGACATCTTCGCGTCGCTGCGGCTGCCCTACGAGCCCATCCGCTGGGTCGCCGACATCCCCGAGGGCGCCGTCGACAAGACCGCCCGCGTGATCGAGCTGATCGACGCGTTCCGCACCCGCGGCCACCTGATGGCCGACACGGACCCGTTGAACTACCGCCAGCGCAGCCACCAGGACCTCGACGTCCTGAGCCACGGCCTGACGCTGTGGGACCTCGACCGGGAGTTCCCGGTCGGCGGGTTCGCCGGCAAGGAGCGGATGAAGCTCCGCGACATCCTCGGTGTGCTGCGCAACTCGTACTGCCGCACGGTCGGCGTCGAGTACATGCACATCCTGGAGCCGGAGGAGCGGCACTGGATCCAGGAACGCGTCGAGGTCCCGCACGAGAAGCCCCCGGCCACCGTGCAGAAGTACATCCTCAGCAAGCTCAACGCGGCCGAGGCGTTCGAGACGTTCCTGCAGACGAAGTACGTCGGCCAGAAGCGCTTCTCGCTGGAGGGCGGCGAGACCGTCATCCCGCTGCTCGACGCGGTGCTGGACAAGGCAGCCGAGCACGAACTCGACGAGGTCGTCATCGCGATGCCGCACCGCGGCCGCCTGAACGTGCTCGCGAACATCGTCGGCAAGCCGATCTCGCAGATCTTCCGCGAGTTCGAGGGCAACCTCGACCCCGGTCAGGCGCACGGCTCGGGCGACGTGAAGTACCACCTCGGTGCCGAGGGCAAGTACTTCCGGATGTTCGGCGACGGCGAGACCAAGGTGTCGCTGACGGCGAACCCGTCGCACCTCGAGGCGGTCGACCCGGTGCTCGAGGGCATCGTGCGCGCCAAGCAGGACATCATCGGCATCGGCGGCGACACCTTCCCGGTGCTGCCGGTCGCGATGCACGGTGACGCGGCGTTCGCCGGGCAGGGTGTCGTGGCCGAGACGCTGAACCTGGCCCTGGTGCGCGGTTACCGCACCGGCGGCACGGTCCACATCGTCGTGAACAACCAGGTCGGCTTCACCACCGCGCCGGAGCACTCGCGGTCGTCGAAGTACTCGACCGACGTCGCGAAGATGATCGGTTCGCCGATCTTCCACGTGAACGGTGACGACCCCGAGGCCTGCTACTGGGTCGCGAAGCTCGCTGTCGACTACCGCCAGCGGTTCCGCAAGGACGTCGTGATCGACATGGTCTGCTACCGCCGCCGCGGTCACAACGAGGGCGACGACCCCTCGATGACCCAGCCGGCGATGTACGACGTGATCGACCAGAAGCGCTCGGTGCGCAAGACCTACACCGAGTCCCTGATCGGCCGCGGCGACATCACGGTGGAGGAGGCCGAGAAGGCGCTGCAGGACTTCTCCAGCCAGCTGGAGCACGTCTTCAACGAGGTCCGCGAGCTCGAGAAGCACCCGGTCACGGTCAGCCCGTCGGTCGAGTCCGAGCAGCAGATCCCGGCCAAGCTCCCCACGGGCATCAGCCGCGAGGTGCTGGAGCACATCGCCGACGCGCACGTGAACCTCCCGGAGGGCTTCACGCCGCACGCCCGCGTCAAGCCGGTGCTCGACCGCCGCGCCAAGATGGCGCGCGAGGGCGGCATCGACTGGGCGTTCGCCGAGCTGCTCGCGTTCGGCTCGCTCGCGCTGGAGGGCCGCAAGGTCCGCCTGGCCGGCCAGGACTCGCGCCGCGGCACGTTCGTGCAGCGCCACGCGACCCTGATCGACCGCAAGACCGGCGAGGAGTACACGCCGCTGCAGAACCTGTCGCCGGACCAGGGCAAGTTCATGGTCTACGACTCGGTGCTGTCGGAGTTCGCGGCCGTCGGCTTCGAGTACGGCTACTCGGTGGCGAACCCGCAGGCGCTGGTGCTGTGGGAGGCGCAGTTCGGTGACTTCGTCAACGGCGCGCAGCCGATCATCGACGAGTTCATCTCGTCCGGTGAGGCGAAGTGGGGTCAGCGTTCCGACGTCGTGATCCTGCTGCCGCACGGCCACGAGGGCCAGGGCCCCGACCACACGTCGGGCCGCATCGAGCGCTGGCTGCAGCTGTGCGCCGAGGGCTCCATGACCGTCGCGGTGCCGTCGACCCCGGCGAACTACTTCCACCTGCTGCGCCGCCACGCCCTCGACGGCGTCGACCGGCCGCTGATCGTGTTCACGCCGAAGTCGATGCTGCGCCTCAAGGCAGCGGTCAGCGGCACGGACGAGTTCATCAACGACCGCTTCCAGTCGGTGATGGACGACCCGACCGTCAAGGACCCGAACGCGGTCACGAAGGTCCTGCTGTGCAGCGGCAAGATCTCCTACGAGCTCCACTCGGAGCGGGAGAAGCGCAGCGCGGGCGACGTGGCGATCGTGCGCGTCGAGCAGCTCTACCCGGTCCCGGCCCGCAAGCTGACCGAGACCCTGGAGCGCTACCCGAACGCGAAGGACATCCGCTGGGTCCAGGAGGAGCCGGCGAACCAGGGCGCGTGGCCGTTCTACGGTCTCGCCCTGCCGGAGCTGCTGCCCGCGCACCTCTCGGGTGTCCGCCGCGTGTCGCGCCGCCCGATGGCCGCCCCGTCGGCCGGTTCGAGCAAGGTGCACGAGGTCGAGCAGCGCGAGATCATCAACCGCGCCTTCGACTAAGTCAGGTGTGACCGAACGAGCCGCCGGATCCACCTGGATCCGGCGGCTCGTTTTCTAAGCCCTCACAGGAGTTCAGCTATGTACCACACCGATCGCGGCATCGAGGAGCTTGAGAAGCGGCGCGGCGAGGAGGAGGTCACGTTCGCGTGGCTCGCCGACAAGCTGCGGGAGTTCGTCGACGCCAACCCCGACTTCGAGACGCCGATCGAGCGCTTCGCCACGTTCCTGGCGCGCGACGACGACGACTTCGAAGACTGACCTTTGGCCTTTTGGCACCGTTTTTGAGCATGCTCATGCTCATCCGCTCCCCCTCTGCCCGGCGCGACGATGGACCTGTCAGCGTCGAAACGGAAGAGGGGGAGCTCTTGTTCACGAAGACGATGGTCGCGGCAGCGGTGGTCACGACGGCGTTGTCCGGCGCCGGACTCGCGGCCGCGCAGGACCGGGAACCCGGCGTCGGCGCCCAGGCCGTGTCGGGTCCGTTCAACCTCAGGATCGGCTTCTCGCCGTTCCGCAACCTCGAAGCGGTGCGCAGCACGGTCGACCAGGCCGGCGGGGCGATCCGCCAGTGGAACTTCGACGGCACCGACGAGCAGGAGTGGCTGTTCTTCAGCGACAGCACCATCCGGCCGGTGCTCAACACCAAGATGTGCCTGGACGCCAACCCGGACGACAACCGCAACGGCGGCCAGGTCTACGTCTGGCCGTGCCACGGCGGCGCACCACAGGTCTGGCGGCCGTGGAACAACCAGGGGCTGACGCTGCAGAACGCGGCCACCGGCCGTTGCCTCGACGCCAACCCCGACGACAGCCGCAACGGCGGCGCCATCTACCAGTGGGACTGCCACGGCGGCGCACCGCAGCAGTGGACGCGCGTCCGCCGCGGCTGAGCACGCGTCTGCAAGTACTACCAAGTACGAGTCGGTAGTACTTGCAGACGCCGGAAAGCGCTACCAGGCGTAGGCCTCCGGGGCCGGCTTGGAGCCGTTCGGAGCGGGCGCCGGGAACAGCTCGTCGAGCTTGGCGAGCACCTCGGCGTCCAGCTTCAGCTCGGCCGCGCGCAGCGAGTTGTCGAGCTGCTCGGCGGTGCGCGGGCCGATGATCGGCGCGGTCACGCCCTCCTGGTGCAGCAGCCAGGCGAGGCCGACGTTGGCCGGGTCCTCACCGATGTCCGCGCAGAGCTTCTCGTAGGCCTCGATGCTGTCGTGGTGCTTCTCCAGCGCGTCCGCGGAACGGCCGGACGCGCTGCGGGAGGTGCCGCCCTCGCGCTGCTTGCGGAGCACGCCGCCGAGCAGGCCGCCGTGCAGCGGTGACCACGGGATGACGCCGAGGCCGTAGTGGCGGGCCGCCGGCAGGACCTCCAGCTCGATCCAGCGGGTCATCAGGTTGTAGATCGACTGCTCGGACACCAGGCCGAGGAACCCGCGCGTGCGGGCGGCTTCCTGGGCCTGGGCGAGGTGCCAGCCCGCGAAGTTCGACGAGCCGAAGTAGATGACCTTGCCCTGCTGGCGCAGCACCGAGAAGGCCTCCCAGATCTCGTCCCACGGCGTGGCGCGGTCGACGTGGTGCATCTGGTACAGGTCGATGTAGTCGGTCTGCAGGCGCTTCAACGAGGCGTCAGCGGCGCGGCGGATGTTCAACGCCGACAGCTTGGTCTCGTTCGGCCACTCGCCCATGCTGCCGTAGAGCTTGGTGGCGATGACGGTCTTCTCCCGCCGGCCACCGCCCTGCGCGAACCACCGGCCGATGATGTTCTCGGTGACGCCTTCGCCCATCTTCCAGCCGTAGACGTTGGCCGTGTCGAAGAAGTTGACGCCGTGCTCGTGGGCCCTGTCCATGATCGCGTGGCTGTCGGCCTCGGTCGTCTCAGGGCCGAAGTTCATGGTGCCGAGGCACAGTCGGGAGACGGAGAGGCCGCTGCGGCCGAGGTTCGTGTAGTCCATGGCCACAACCCTGCCCCGCTCGGCGGCCTCGTGCCACGTGGAGCTGCTCCAGGTCGCCGGTCCGCCCGTACCGCCGTCGGCGTGGCGGGCGAGGGCCGCTACTCCCACTCCCACCTGATGCCGTAGGTGATCCCGGGCTGGGCGTCGTGCACGACCAGGTGCGTGGAGGCGGTGGTCCCGACCCACAGGTCCCCCGTGTCCACCTCCGGCCCGGCCGGATCGGAACAGGTGAACCCGTGGCACCGCACCGGAACCGCGTCCGGGTGGAACTCGACCTCCAGCACGTAGTGGCGCAGGGGGCGGACGAACCGCCGGTCGGCGCTGTGGCTGTCGGCGCCGGGGTCGGAGACGAAGCTCAGGTCGACGAGCGCGGTCTGGCCCGCCCGCAGCACCCGGTCGAGGATGATCTCCGCGACCAGCAGCCTGTTCTCCTCGTCGGTGCGCACCCGGCCGACGCGGCAGGACTTCATGGCGATGATCTCGCCCGGCGAGTGGTCGGTGTCGTCCGCCGTCTTCGCGAGGAGGATCCGGTCGACACCGTCCTCGAACGCTTCGAGCACCGCGCTGCTGCGCAGCTCGACCTCCCGCCGGTCAGGACCGATCACCACCACGTCCCGGACGGTGAGGTACTTCGCGGGCACGGGCAGCAGCCGCTCGACCCGCGAGATGGTGCGGCCGAGGTCGATCGCCGCGTCCTGCCAGATGCCCTCCAGCGCGGCGGTCCGTTCCAGCCACCGGCCGCGCGGGCGCCTGTCGCCGAGCTTGGTCATCAGCTCGCCGGGAGCCAGCCGCAGGACCTCCTCCAGCGCGGCGACGGCCTGCAGCGACTCCGGTCGTTCGGGGCGGCTGCGGCCCCGGCGCCAGTAGCTGAGCGTCGACAGGCTCACCTGCAGACCGCGCAGTTCGAGGTGGCGCCGGATCCGTTCGAGACTGAGCCCGCTCGCCTCGACGGCCATGGTCAACGCCTCTGCGAAATCCGACACGGACGGACGTTACCGTCCGTGCCCGGTTCCCTGGTCCTCCACAGGTCGCAACAGGCCCGCCACAGTTTTGACAGTATTGCCGACTGAATTTTCGAACCTCCCATTTCACCCGTTGGTGCGGTTAAGTTCGTCACGTTCCCCAAATCATTCCCTGCCAGGAGGAACCGATGGCAAGACGAGGTCGTGTGGCAATTGCCGCCGCACTCGGCGTCGCCGCCACCGCGATGTGGACGCCCACCGCCACCGCCGAGGAGGACGTGCTGCCCGGTGCGGGTGCGCAGGCGGTCGAGGGCAGTTACATCGTGGTGCTGAAGGACGGTGTGCGCACCCCTGCGAGCGCACTGGCGTCCCGTTACCACGGTTCTGTCCGGCACACCTTCAGCACCGCGCTGAACGGGTTCTCGGTGAACGGCATGTCCGAGCAGCAGGCCCGCAGGCTGGCTGCCGACCCGGCCGTCGACTTCGTCGAGCGCAACACCTTCGCGACGATCCAGGGCACCCAGACCAACCCGACGTGGGGGCTGGACCGGATCGACCAGGCGAGCCTGCCGCTGAACCGCAGCTACACGTACCCGAACACCGCGTCGAACGTCACCGCGTACATTCTCGACACAGGCATCCGGAAGACGCACGTCGATTTCGAGAATCGCGCCGCGGACGGCTACGACTTCATCAGCAACGATTCAGTGGCGCAGGATTGCAACGGCCACGGAACACATGTCGCGGGCACCGTCGGCGGTAAGAGCTACGGTGTGGCGAAGCAGGTCAAACTCGTCGGCGTGCGCGTGCTCGACTGCGCGGGCAGCGGTCCGTGGGACGGCATCATCCGCGCGATCGACTGGGTCACGCAGAACGCGAAGAAGCCGGCCGTCGTGAACATGAGCCTCGGCGGCAGCGGGACGAACAGCTCGCTGGAGAACGCCGTGCGGCGCTCGATCGGCTCCGGCGTCACCTACGTGCTCGCGGGCGGCAACAGCGGCCAGGACGCGTGCACCTTCACCCCGGCCCGCACGCCGGAGGCGATCACCGTCGGCGCGTCCGACCGCTCCGACAGGCGTTCGATCTGGAGCGCCGGCTCGTCGAACCACGGCCGATGCCTGGACATCTGGGCGCCCGGCAGCGAGATCGTGTCCGCGTCGCACAGCAGCGACACCGGCACGCGCTCGATGGGCGGCACGTCGATGGCCTCGCCGCACGTGGCGGGTGCGGCGGCGCTCTACCTGAGCGCCAACCCGAGCGCGACCCCGGCCCAGGTGCGCGTGCCCTGGTGAACGCGGCCACGCCGAACAAGCTCACCGACATCAGGACGGGTTCACCGAACCTGCTGGTGAAGGTGTGAGGCATGCCGTCGTCGGCACTCCCTGCACCGACGACGGCCATCCTGCGCCCTTGACGCTCCGGCCGAATGCGGCTCGGCCGTGAGCACCGATCCACCGGGGGCGCCCGCGGTGGGAGTGGGTACTAGTCCCACTCCCACCGCACTCCATATATGCCCGGTTTCGAGTTCCGCACGTGGATGTGCGTGGACGCGGTCGTCCCGATCCACAGGTCCGTGAGCGCGGTCTCCGGTTCCTGCAGCGACGGCCTGGTGAACTCGTAGCACCGCGCCGGCACGGCATCGGGGTGGAAGTCGATCTGCAGCACGTAGTCGCCCACCGGCCGCAGGAACCGCCGGTCGCACACCTCGCTGTCGGCCCCCGGCTTCATCCGCACGGTGTAGTCGACCAGCGCCGTCTCCCCGGCCCGCAGCATCCGGTCGAACAGGACCTCCGCGACCAGGAACCCGGTCGACTCCTCGCTGCGCACCCGCCCGAGCCGGCACGGCGGGCCCGCCTCGATCGTCGCGACGCCGAGGTCGGTGGCGTCGGCCAGCTGGATCGCGAGGAACCGGTCGACCCCGTCCTCCAGCGCCTGGATGAGACCGGTGCAGTGCATCTCGACCTCACGCCGGTCCGGCCCGATCACCTGCCGGTCGCGCACGCTCAGGTACGTCGACGCGGTGGGCTGCAGCCGGTCGATCCGCGCCATCACCTCGCCGAGGTCGGTGGCCCGCGAGTCCCACATGTCCTCCAGGGACATCGCCTGCCCGAGCCAGCGCCCGCGGGGCCGCTTGTCGCCGAGCTTGTCGGTGAGGTGCCCCTCCGCGAGTCCCAGCAGCTCCTCGAGCGCGGTGACGACCTTCAGCGACTCGGCACGTTCCGGCCGGCTGCGCCCGCGCCGCCAGTAGCTGAGCGTCGACACGCTCACCTGCATGCCACGCGCGGCCAGGTGGTGCTGGATCCGTTCGAGGCTGAGGCCGCTGTCGTCGACCGCCTTGGTCAGCGCGTCCGCGAAATCCGCCACGAGCGGAAACCATACGGCCGTCCCACCCTGGGCCAGTAGGCCCACACGGAGGGTTACAAGATCGCTACATCGTCCGGTGTCAGATCACCCGGTCGCCGCTCTTCCACACGCCGTGGGTGAGCGGCACGCCCGGCCGGTAGGCGAGGTGGGTGATCGACGGCGCGTCCAGGACGTGCAGGTCAGCACGGGCACCGACGCGGATCACGCCGATGTCGTCACGCCGCAGCGCCCGCGCGCCACCCAGCGTCGCCGCCCGGACGGCCTCCTCGACGCTCATGAACATCTGGAGAACCGCCGTGGTCACGCAGAACGCCATCGACGAGGTGTAGGACGAGCCGGGGTTGCAGTTGCTGGCCAGCGCGACCGTCGCACCCGCGTCGAGCAGCGCGCGGGCGGGCGGCAGCGACTGGCGGGTGGAGAGATCGCAGGCCGGCAGCAGCGTGGCGACGGTGTCCGACGAAGCCAGCGCGTCGACGTCGGCCGACGACAGGTAGGTGCAGTGGTCGACGGACGCGGCGCCGAGCTCGACGGCCAGCCGCACGCCGGGGCCCTCGCCGAGCTGGTTGCCGTGCACGCGCAGGCCCAGCCCCTTCTGAGCGGCCGCGGTCAGCACGGCCTTCGACTGGTCGTAGTCGAAGGCGCCCTTCTCGCAGAACACGTCGGCCCAGCGCACCAGCGGTGCCACCGCGTCGAGCATCTCGCCGCGCACCAGGTCGACGTAGGTGTCGGCGTCCTCGCCCGGCGGCACCAGGTGGGCGCCGAGGAACGTGACCTCCTCGACGTGCTCGCCGGCGATCCGGGCCGACCGCACCTCGTCCCGCACGTTCAGGCCGTAACCGGTCTTGGTCTCCAGGGAGGTGGTGCCCTGCCGCAACGCCTCCGCGACGTGCTTGCGCACGACCTCGGACAGCTGCTCGTCGGACGCACCGCGGGTCGCACCGACCGTGACCGCGATACCGCCCGCCGTGTACGGCTCGCCGGCCATCCGCGCACCGAACTCGGCGGTGCGGTCGCCCGCGAAGACCAGGTGGGTGTGCGAGTCGACCCAGCCCGGCAGCACCGCCCGGCCCTCGACGTCGACCCGCTCGTCCGCCGCGGGCGCCTGCGCCGCCGGCCCGACCCAGGCGATCCGGTCGCCGTCGACGACCAGCGCGTCGCCGGTCTCGTCGGTGTTGGTGGTGAGCTCACCGATGCCGGTGATCAGCACGCTCATGCCCACAGCTCCTCGATCGCGTCCGCCAGCAGCCTGCCGACGTCTCCCAGGGTCTCGTGCCCGCCGCCGCTCGCGACCACCTTGCCGCCGACCACCACGGTGGCCACGTCGGACGCCGTCGCGGACAGGAAGACCTGCTCCGGCAACGATCCCGCGGTGCGCGGCGACGAGCAGTCGATGGCAACCAGGTCGCACGGAGCACCGACTTCGATGCGGCCGCCGTCCCAGCCGAGCGCGGAGTGCCGGGTGGCGGCGTCACGCAGCTCGGCGGGTGAGAACCGGCCACGTTGCCCGGTGCGCAGGCGTTCGCCGTGCTCCAGCGCGCGGGCCTCCAGCAGCGGGTCGACCACCGCGTGCTGGTCGCTGCCCAGCGACAGCGGGCTGCCCGCGTCGGCGAGCTCGCGGCGGGCCGATGCCGTCGGCCAGGTCGGCCTCGGTGGTCGGGCAGAAGCACGCTCCCGTCCCGGACCCGCCGAGCAGGGCGATGTCCTCCGCCGTGAGGTGGGTGGCGTGCACGGCGGTGGTGCGCGGGCCCAGCGCTCCCGCTTCGGCCAGCAACGCGGTCGGCGTCAGGCCGTAGGCGTCGAGGCACGCCTGGTTCTCGGCGGGCTGCTCGGAGAGGTGCACGTGCAGCGGCGCGTCCGGGAACGCCTGCGCCACCGTGGCGAGCTCGGCCCGCGGCACCGCGCGGACCGAGTGGATCGCTGCACCGACCCGCATCACGTCGTCGGACTTCAGCTCGGCCACGCGGGCCGCCCACGCCTCGGCCGTGCCGTCGGAGAACCGCTGCTGCACCTCGTTCACCGGCTGGTCGATGCCACCCGCGAGGTAGCAGGTGTCGAGCAGGGTCAGCCGGATGCCCGCGTCCGCGGCCGCTTCTCGCAATGCGTGGCCGAACTCGTTGGAGCGGTCGTGGACGTAGTGGAACTCGCCGACCGCGGTGACCCCGGCCAGCGCCATCTCGCCGTAGACCGCGCGGGCCAGCCGGTGGTACGACTGCGGGGTCAGCTTCGACGCCAGCGCGTACATGCCTTCACGCCATGTCCAGAACGTGCCGCCGCCGTCGTGCGTGCGGCCGCGCAACGCCCGGTGGAACGCGTGCGAGTGGGCGTTCGCGAAGCCGGGCACGACGACGCCGTGCAGCCGCCGCACCCCCAGCGGAATGGTGTCCACCGTGGACACGGTCGTGATCCGCCCCGCCTCGGTCCTGATCAGCACGCGTTCGGCGAGCCCGTCGGGCAGCCAGGCCCGCTCGCACCAGAAGTTCATGAGCCGAGGTGTTCGATCGTGGCGGCCAGGGCCTTGACGCCCTCGTCGACGTCGGCCTGCTCGGCGAACTCCTCCGGCGCGTGGCTCACGCCCGTCGGGTTGCGCACGAACAGCATCGCCGTCGGCACGTGCGCGGCGAGGATGCCCGCGTCGTGGCCCGCACCCGTGGGCAGCGCCGGCACGCCGCCGAGCGCGCCCGCGATGTCGTCCCGCAGCCCGGAGTCGAAGTACACCGTGTCGCCGTAGGACTCCTCGGTCATCCTCAGCTCGCAGCCCTCCTCCTCGGCGGCCTGCCGAGCCGCCTCCGCGATCTCGGCGACCATCGCACGAGTGCGTTCGTCGTCGGAGTCGCGGGCGTCCAGCCACACGTCCACAGTGGACGCGATGACGTTGGTGCCACCGGGGTTGGGGACGAGCCTCCCCACGGTCGCCCGTCCTCCACCGCGAGCCGCTCTCCGCGCCGCCAGCACCAGCTGCGCGGCCGGCAGCATCGGGTCGCGCCGGTCCTCGACCAGCGTGGCACCGGCGTGGTTGCCCTCGCCCGCGAACGTGAACCGCCACCGGCCGTGGGCGAGGATGCTCGAAGCGACGCCGACGGGCACGGTGAGGCCACGGCCCTGCTCGACGTGCAGCTCCACGAACTGGCCGATGCGCTCCAACGCCCGGTCGTCGCGGCCCACCAGAGCCGGGTCGTAGCCGGCCGCCTTCATCGCCTCCGCCAGGGTGACGCCGTCCGGGTCCTTGAGCGCCAACGCCTTCTCCGGCGCGATGGCACCGGTCAGCAGCCGCGAGCCCAGGCACGCGACGCCGAACCGGCCACCCTCCTCCTCGGCGAAGACCGTGATCGCGAACGGCCGAGCGGGCTCGAAGCCCTTGGCCCGCAGCAGGTCCACGGCCTCCAGCGCCGACGTCACGCCCAGCGGACCGTCGAAGGCACCGCCACCGGGAACGGAGTCCAGGTGGCTGCCGGTGACGAGCGCGTCGTCGCCGCGCTCGCCCCACCACGCCCAGAGGTTGCCGTTCCGGTCGGTCTCCACGGTGAGACCGCGCCGGACCGCCTGCTCCACGAACCAGTGCCGCAGCTCCAGCTCTGGCTTGTCGTAGCCGTGGCGCGAGTAGCCGCCGCGCTTGGCGTCACGGCCGACGTCGCTGATCTGCTCCAGCATCAGGCCCCCACGCTCACGCAGGGGTCCCCTCCAGAGAGGTCCCCTGATTCAATTGTCCCAGCGAGGTCTGACAATTTTCAGCCCTCCATCGGCCTGTGCAGCATTGGGATGGGGACGCCCTTGTCCGCGGCCACCGTCTTCGCCTCGTCGTACCCCGCGTCCACGTGCCGGATCACACCCATGCCGGGGTCGTTGGTCAGCACGCGTTCGATCTTCTGCGCGGCCAGCTCGGTGCCGTCCGCCACGGTCACCTGGCCGGCGTGGATCGACCGGCCGATGCCCACGCCACCACCGTGGTGGATCGACACCCAGGTCGCACCCGAGGCCGTGTTGACCAGCGCGTTCAGCAGCGGCCAGTCGGCGATCGCGTCGGAGCCGTCGGCCATCGACTCGGTCTCCCGGTACGGCGAGGCCACCGAGCCGCAGTCGAGGTGGTCGCGGCCGATCACGATCGGCGCGGACAGCTCGCCGTTCGCGACCATCTCGTTGAACTTCAGGCCCGCGAGGTGCCGTTCGCCGTAGCCCAGCCAGCAGATGCGGGCGGGCAGGCCCTGGAACTCGACGCGCTCCCCCGCCATCTTGATCCAGCGGGCCAGCTGCTCGTTCTCCGGGAAGAGCTCCAGGATCGCCTTGTCGGTCTTGGCGATGTCGGCCGGGTCGCCGGACAGCGCCGCCCAGCGGAACGGGCCCTTGCCCTCGCAGAACAGCGGCCGGATGTAGGCGGGCACGAAGCCGGGGAACGCGAACGCCCGGTCGTAGCCGCCGAGCTGGGCCTCGCCGCGGATCGAGTTGCCGTAGTCGAACACCTCGGCGCCGCGGTCCATGAACCCGACCATCGCCTCGACGTGGTCGGCCATCGACTCGCGGGCACGGTCGGTGAACTCGTCCGGCTTCGCGGCCGCGTAGTCCTGCCACTCGTCCAGCGGAACGCCGACCGGCAGGTACGCCAGCGGGTCGTGCGCCGAGGTCTGGTCGGTGACGATGTCGACGGGGACCTCACGGCGCAGCAGCTCCGGCAGGATCTCCGCCGCGTTGCCCACGACACCGACGGAGACGGCCTCACCGGCGGCCTTCGCGGCCAGCACGCGTTCGACCGCGGAGTCCAGGTCGTCCGCGATCTCGTCGAGGTAGCGGGTCTCCAGCCGCCGCTGGGCGCGGTGCGGGTCGACCTCGATGCACAGCGCGACGCCCTCGTTCATCGTCACGGCGAGCGGTTGCGCGCCCCCCATGCCGCCGAGGCCCGCGGTGACCGTGAGGGTTCCGCGAAGGGTGCCGTTGAAGCGCTTGGTCGCGACCGCGGCGAACGTCTCGAAGGTGCCCTGCAGGATGCCCTGGGTGCCGATGTAGATCCACGACCCGGCGGTCATCTGCCCGTACATCGTGAGGCCCTCGGCCTCCAGCCGGCGGAACTCGGGCCAGTTCGCCCAGTCCGGCACCAGGTTCGAGTTCGCGATCAGCACCCGCGGCGCCCACTCGTGCGTGCGCATGACACCGACCGGACGGCCGGACTGCACCAGCAGCGTCTCGTCGGCCTCGAGGTTCTTCAGCTCACGGGAGATCGCCTCGAACGACGGCCAGTCGCGCGCGGCCTTGCCGGTGCCGCCGTAGACGACCAGGTCCTCGGGGCGCTCGGCCACGTCGGGGTCGAGGTTGTTGTGGAACATCCGCAGCGCGGCCTCGGTCGACCACTGCTTGGCGGTCAGCTCGGTTCCTCGATCGGCACGAACGGTGGTCATGACAGTGCTCCACTTCGGATGAGGGCCTCGGCGGCGGCGATCTCGGGCGCGAGGTGGCGGTCGGGGCCGGGCCCCTGCACCGTCTCGCGCAGCTTCGCCACGGCCGCGGCCGTCGCGGGGCGGGCTTGAGGGGCGCGCGCAGGTCGAGCGCCCGCGCGGCGGTGAGCAGCTCGACGGCCAGCACGGTGGTGAGCCCGTCGACGGCCTTGCGCAGCTTGCGGGCGGCGGACCAGCCCATCGACACGTGGTCCTCCTGCATCGCCGAGGACGGGATCGAGTCGACGGAGGCGGGCACGGCCAGGCGCTTGAGCTCGGAGACGATCGCCGCCTGGGTGTACTGGGCGATCATGTGGCCGGAGTCGACACCGGGGTCGTCGGCGAGGAACGGCGGCAGGCCGTGCGACCGCGAGACGTCGAGCATCCGGTCGGTGCGGCGCTCGGCGATCGAGGCCACGTCCGCGAGCGGGATGGCCAGGAAGTCCAGCACGTACGCGACGGGCGCGCCGTGGAAGTTGCCGTTGGACTCGACCCTGCCGTCGGCCAGCACCACCGGGTTGTCGATCACCGACGACAGCTCGCGGTCGGCCACCGTCGCCGCGTACGCCACGGTGTCGCGGGCCGCGCCGTGCACCTGCGGCGAGCAGCGCAGCGAGTACGCGTCCTGCACGCGGGTGCAGTCGGGGCCGCGGTGCGAGGCGACGATCTCGGAGTCGCGCAGGAAGGCGAGCATCCGGGCGGCGCTGACGTTCTGGCCGGGATGCGGGCGCAGCGCGTGCAGCTCCGGTTCGAAGACGCGGTCGGTGCCGAGCAGCGCCTCCACGCTCATCGCGGCGGTGAGGTCGGCGACGTCGAGCAACCGGCTGAAGTCGGCGATCGCGAGCGACAGCATGCCGAGCATGCCGTCGGTGCCGTTGATCAGCGCGAGGCCTTCCTTCTCGGCCAGCTGCACGGGTTCGATGCCGGCGGCCCGCAGCGCCTCGGCCGCGGGGACGAGCTCTCCGGCGGCGTTGCGGACCATGCCCTCGCCCATCAGCGCCAACGCGCTCGCGCTCAGCGGCGCGAGGTCACCCGAGCAGCCCAGTGAGCCGAACTCGTGCACCACCGGGGTGATGCCGGCGTTCAGCATCCCGGCCATCGCGTCCACGGTGGACAGCCGGACGCCGGTGTGGCCGGTGGCGAGGGTCCGCAGCCGCAGCAGCATCAACGCCCGCACGACCTCGCGCTCGACCTCGGGGCCGGACCCGGCGGCGTGCGAGCGGATCAGCGAGCGCTGCAGCTGGGCGCGGCGGTCCGGCGGGATGTGCCGGACGGCGAGCGCGCCGAACCCGGTCGAGACGCCGTAGGTGGGGCGTTCGGCCGTGGCGAGCTGCTCGATGTGACCGCGGGCGGTGGTGACCGCCTCGCGGGCCGCCTCGGTGATCGTCACCGGGGCACCGTCGCGGGCGACGGCGTGGACGTCGTCGAGGGTCAGCGGCTTCGGACCCAGCTCCACCGGTTGTGTCATGCAGACATCACAGCGCTCCGGGGCCGGCTCAGCGACCCCGGAGCGCCCGATGGTGTCTGGGACTCCAGACGGCTACAACCCGCGGCCGATCCAGCTCGTGTCAGGAGAGGGCGCGAGCTGGACCTTGTTCGCCAGGTCGACGAGCTTCTCCTGCGGCACGGCACCGATGACGGTCACCCACACGGACCCGTCCAGCACGGCGACCCGCCCCTCCTCGGTCACGCCCTGCTTGCCGCGCACCGTGATCGGCGACCCGGTCACACCCGGCGTGCGGGTCCCGACCTGCACCGAGACGTCGTCGTGGAACAGGTGCGCCCCCCAGTCGCCTGGCGAGCTGCCCCACACCTGGTTCGCCTCGTGACCGTCGAGCGTGAACAACGGTTCCTGCACGATCTTGGCGTCCGCGCGCACCGACTCGGCCACCCGCAGCGCGTCCTGCCGCACGTCCGCGGTGCCGCGAACGAGGACGCTCAGCCAGTCCTGCGCCTCCCAGACCACCTCGGCGGTGGGACCGGGCGACTGGCCCTGGAAGGTGTGCACCCACGCCCTGAGCCCGCGGACGGTCACCTCGTCCCAGCCCGCGGTGTCCGGCTTGCCCTTCGACTTGAGGATCCTGGTCAGCGGGCCGCCGTCGGTGAACGGGTAGCCCTGCGCCCCGGCCGGGACGTACGCCCGCTCGCTGTCGAGCAGACCCCGGTAGACCTCGGCGTAGCCGGCCGGCAGCCAGTGCGGCGCGTACTTGAGCGGAAGCCTCGACGTGGTCTGGTCACCACCGAGCACGGCGGCCGCGTCGGTGCTGCTCGGCGGGGTGTACCGGTCGCTCGCGACGAGTCCCGTGAAGATCAGGACGGCGGCCGCGGCGACTCCGGCGGTGGCGATGAGGAAGACGTTGCGGTGCCTTTTGCGCTTGCGGCGCACGGCGTTCAACGTCGGCCCTGGGTGGGGGGTGCGTTCGGCGAGCTTGCCGAGCGCCTCCTTGATCAGCTGTTCGGTGTCGTTCACGACAGGCCCTCCCCGAGCCGCGACCCGACACCAGCGGGTTGCGGCGTGTGTTCCAGGCGGAGTGTGGCCAGCGCACGCGAGATGTGGCTGCGCACGGTTCCCTCGGCACAACCGAGCATCTGTGCGATCTCCGAGTCCTCGTAGTTCTCGTAGTAGCGGAGTACCACGGCCGCCCGCTGTTTGCGGGGCAGCTTGGCGATCCGCTGCAACATGGCTTCGCGCTCGTCGTAGTGGTGCGTGGTGTCCCCGACGGGCGGTGTGACGGACTCCAGGGTGGTCGTGCAGAGGGCGACGTCCTTGGCGGCCCTGCGTCTGCGCCACGAGAGGTACTCGTTGGTCACCATGCGCTTGACGTAGGCGTGAGGGAGGTCGACTGAACCGATGCGGTCCCACTTCTGCTGCGCGCGCAGCAGCACTTCCTGGACCACGTCCTGGGCCAGGTGCGGGTCGCACGTGAGCACGGTGGCGTAGCGCAGCAACGGGGTCACCTGTTCTGCCACGAAGTCATCGAAACTCGGTGTCAATCCCGACCCCCTTCAAAACCGTCACGCTCGTTCAACGCACCAGCGGCCCGTTCTGTTGAGTGTGCACTGATGGCGGAACGGCGTGGGCTGGATCACGTGGGAAAATCACCGTTGTGGGCACCAGCAGTGACGTTCCCGCCCTGCGGCGAGGGCTCGCCGTCCTGCGCCTGCTCGCCGGTCGGCCCGGCCCCGTGTCCGCGGCATCGGTGGCGCGCGAGCTGAACCTGCCCAGGTCAACGACCTACCACCTGCTCTCGGAGCTGACCGAGGCCGGCTTCGCGACGCACTTCCCCGAGGAGAAGCGCTACGGCCTGGGCGTCGCCTCCTTCGAGCTCGGCTCCGCCTACCTGCGGCACGACCCGCTCGAACGGCTGGCCCGGCCGTTGCTGCGCAAGCTCGCCGACCGGATGGAGAAGGTCGCCCATCTGGGTGTCCTGCACGGCTCGGAGGCCCTGTACCTGGTCCGCGAACAACCGCGGCAGCCGCAGTCGATCGTCTCCGACGTGGGCGTCCGCCTGCCCGCACACCTGACCGCCTCCGGCCGCGCGATGCTGGCCCACCTGCCGCCGGCGCAGGTCAGGGCGGTGTTCCCGTCGGTGGCGGCGTTCGTCGACCGCACCGGCCGGGGCCCGCACAACCTGCCGGCGCTGCGCCGGTTGCTGACGGTCGAACGGCGGCAGGGCTGGGCGGTCGAGGACGGGTACGTGACCGCCGGGTTCGCCTCGGTGGCGGCACCGGTGTTCGACCACGGCGAGCGGCCGATCGCGGCGATCACGCTGACGTTCCGCCACCTGTGCGACACGCCGTGCGGGCAGACGTGGCCGGACCTGGCCAAGGAGGTGCGCAAGGCGGCCGAGGACCTGACCTTGCGGATCGGTGGTCACGTGGCGCCGAACCAGTAACCGGTACGTCGTGCTGGTCGGCACGCTGGAGGTCGTCGCCGCGATCGCCGCCTGGGCAACCCACCACAGCCTCGTCCAGTCGGGCCACATGGGCTGGTGGGGCCAGCGCCGTTGCCGTTAGTCTCGCCGCGTGAAGCGACAGCCGCGGATTCCAGCCAATGTGCTGCTGGTCGCGTTGTCGGGTGCCATCACTGCGAGCGCCAACACGATCGTGCTCATCGTCATGACCTTGTTCGGAACAGCTCCCTCGAACGCTTTGTGCGTGCTGCGCCGATAGGCCTGCCCGCCCTTGTCGACCTGTCGACCGGGGAACCGGGTTGGGCTGTGTGTGGCTGAACAAGGGCACACCAAGGGCATGGCCATCCGGTGATCCGGAAGTCTCCGAGGAGCCCGGACATGCACGTCCTCGCCTTCTTGCAGTACCTCCTGCTCTACGCAGCTCCCCTCACCGACCGGCCAGCGGTGTCGTTGCCCGGCTCGTTCGCCGGCCCGGTGGCCATCAGGGCCGGAATCGCACTGATGTCGTGCCTGGTCGGCATCATCGTGGCGTTGGTAGCCGGCATCCTGGTCAAGCGCTCTCAGCGGTTGAGCATGGCAATACTTGCTGGAGGCGGTGCTTTCGTCGCCACGACGACGCTCTGCCTCCTGATCTCCACCTTCGTGCTGTCCCGGTGACAGCGAGGGGCGGGCACCCGGAGGTGCCCGCCCCTCGACAAGCCGAGCGAGGTCAGAGGCCGACCGAGGCCAGCCACTCCTTGGCCACCTTGTCCGGCTCCGGCTTCTCCGGCGCCGCCAGCTTCGCGTTCAGGTCCAGCAGCGTCTTCGTGTCGAGCTTCTTCGAGATGGCGTTGAGGATCCCGCGCACCTGCTCCGACGCCTTCTTCTCGTTGATCAGCGGCAGCACGTTCTGCGCCGCGAAGACGCTCTTCGGGTCCTCCAGCGCCACGAACTCGTTGGTCGTGATCGCGGTGTCGGTGGTGAACAGGTCGGCGGCCTGCACCGTGCCGTCCTTCAGGCCCGCGACGGTGACCGGGCCGCCGACGTCGAGCGCCTTGAAGGACTTGAACTCGCAGTTGTACTTCTCCTTCAGGCCGGGCAGGCCGTCGGGGCGGGTCTGGAACTCCGGCGGGCCGCCGAAGACCATGTCCTTGCAGTACGGCACGAGGTCGTCGATCGACTTGAGGCTGTACTGGGAGGCGGTCTGCTTGGTGACGACGACCGCGTCCTTGTCCTCGGCCGCGGACTTGTCGAGCACGATGAGGCCCTGCGGCAGCGCCTTCTTGAGCGCCGCGTAGACCTCTTCGGAGCCGACCTCCGGCGCGGTCTTGTTGACGTGCTTGAGGAGCACGCCGGTGTACTCCGGGATCAGGTCGATCGAGCCGTCCTGGACGCCCTTGAAGTACAGCTCGCGGTTGCCGATGTTGAGCTTCTTGGAGACCTTGACGCCCTTGGCGGACAGGGCTTCCGCGTAGATCTCGGCGAGCAGGCGCGACTCCGGGAAGTTGCCGGAGCCCACGACGATGGTGTCCGTCGGTGCCGGGTTGTCGGCGCCTCCACCCGACAGCGGGTCACCACCGCACGCCGACAGGAGCATGACCGCAGCAACAGCCGTGGCGATGCGCTTCATTTCTTTCCTCCGGTTCCCACTGGACGCAGCCCTGGCGAGACCGTCAGCCGTTGCAGGCCGGCGAACGCCAGGTCGACGAGAACGGCGAGCAGTGCCACGAGCACCGCGCCGGCGAGCATCTGTCCGAACTCCTGCAGGGCGAGGCCGTCGAAGACGAACCTGCCCAGACCGCCGGCGCCGGTGTAGGCGGCGATGGTGGCGGTGGCGACGACCTGGAGCGCGGCGCCCCGGAAACCGCCGTAGATCAAGGGAAGCGCGTTGGGGACCTCCACCCGCAGCAGCACGCCGGTCTCGCGCATGCCGACGCCGCGCGCCGCGTCGACGGTCACCGGGTCGACCGCCCTGATGCCCGCGTAGGTGCCGGCCATGATCGGCGGGATCGCCAGCAGCACCAGCGCGACGTACACCGGGAAGTCGCCGAGACCCGCCCACAGCACCACGAGGATCAGCACCGCCGTCGTCGGCAGCGCCCGCAACGCGTTGGACAGTCCGACGACCAGGAACCCGCCGCGGCCGGTGTGGCCGACGAACGCGCCCAGCGGCACCGCGATCGCCGCGGCGATCAGCAGCGTGCCGAACGTGAAGCCGACGTGTTCGGCCAGCCGCACCGGGATCCCGGTCTCACCGCTCCAGTGCGCGGGGTCGAAGAGCCAGCCCACCGGTCACCTCCCCACCCGTGCCCACGGCGTGAGCAACCGGCCGCCGAGCAGCAGCAACCCGTCCGCGAGCACCGCCAGCACCACCGTGCCGATGAGGCCCGCGACCACCTTCTCGGTGTGGTCGTTCTGGTAGCCCTCGGTGAACAGCTGGCCGTACCCGCCGAGGCCGACGAGCGCGCCGACGCTGACCATGCTGATGTTCGAGACCGTCGCGACCCGCAGGCCCGCGACCGTGACCGGCAGCGCCAGCGGGAACTCGACGGTGAGGAAACGGCGGAAAGGCCGGTAGCCCATCGCGTTCGCCGCCGCCACCACGTTGCCCGGCACCGCGGCGAGCGCGTCGGCGACCGAGCGGACCATCAGCGCCACCGTGTAGACCACGAGCGGCACGATGACGTTGATCTCGTCCAGGATCTGCACGCCGAGCAGCACCGGGGTGATCACGATCAGCGCGATCGACGGGATCGTGAACAAGATGTTGGCGAGCGGGAACAGCACCGCGCGCGCCGTGCCCGACCGGCTGGCCCACCACCCGAGCGGGATCGAGAGCACGAAGCCGATCACCACCGGCAGCAGCGCGAGCCGGACGTGAACCTCCGTGACTTCCCAGAACTTCTCCCAGTTCTCGAAAATCCAGTTCACTTGGGGACCTCACCCGCCGCGCGGGCCTTCGCGAGCGCCTTGATCACGTCGTCGGCCTTCACGACGCCGATCACGGCGCCGTTCTCGTCGATCGTGACGCCGAGGGCGGACGGCGAGCTGAGCGCCGCGTCGAGCGCACTGCGCAACGTGCCGCCGTCGTAGAGGGAACCGCCGGAGATCAGGTGGTCCTCGCCCACCTCGACCTCACCGTCCACACCGGACAGCCAGCCCTTCGGCCGGTTCTGCTCGTCGACGACGAGCGTCCAGTCCGTGATGGTGACGCGCTCGCCGAGCTTGGCGGTGGCGACGGGGTGCACGGGCACGTCCGCGTGCAGGAAGGTCAGGGTGCGGTAGCCGCGGTCCCTGCCGACGAACGACGCCACGAAGTCGTTGGCGGGCGCGCTGAGCAGCTCGGTCGGCCGCGCGTACTGCGCGAGGTGGCCGCCGGTCTGGAACACCGCGACCCGCTCGCCGAGCTTGAGCGCCTCGTCGATGTCGTGGGTGACGAAGACGATGGTCTTGTCGAGCTCCGCCTGCAGCCGCAGGAGCTCGTTCTGCAGGTCCTCGCGCACGACCGGGTCGACGGCGCTGAAGGGTTCGTCCATCAACAGCACCGGCGGGTCCGCGGCGAGCGCGCGCGCGACGCCGACGCGCTGCTGCTGCCCGCCGGAGAGCTGTGCCGGGTACCGCTTGCCGAAGCTCGGGTCCAGCCCGACGATCTCCAGCAGCTCCGCGGCGCGCGTGCGGGCCTTGCGTCTGTCCCAACCGGACAGCAGCGGCACCGTGGCGACGTTGTCCAGCACCGTGCGGTGCGGGAAGAGACCGGCCTGCTGGATGACGTAGCCGATGCCGCGCCGCAGCGTCGGCGGGTCGACCGTGAGCACGTCCCGGCCGTCCACCAGGATCGTGCCCTCGGTGGGGTCGATCATGCGGTTGACCATGCGCAGCGACGTCGTCTTGCCACATCCGGAAGGACCGACGAACACCGTGATGGTGCCCGCCTCGACCGCGAGGTCGAGCTGATCGACAGCGATGGTCCCGTCCTCGAACCGCTTGGTGACGGCCCGGAACTCGATCACCCTTCGGATCCCTCCGGTCGTGACGGTCTCCCCGGTTCGGACCGCCCTGGACGTAGATCTCCACGACCTTAACTCGTTCGGCGTACCCCGGCACAGCGTTCCAGGATGTGGCAGGCCGTATGGTCTACCGCTTGTGACGATCGACCAGGTGCGCTCGCTGCTGTCCGACCGCGGCGTGCACGCGCGCAAGCTCCGCGAGGTGTTGTCCCTGCTCAGCCAGGACTGGCACCCCCTGGCAGAACTGGTGCGCCTGCCCGCGGTCCCCCGCCGCACCGTCCAGGACCTGCTCAAGGCCCTCGGTGACGACGCCGAATCTTCAGGTGATCGTTACCGCATCGCGCCCGGACTCGTTCCCGCCTACCGCGAGGCCTTCGCGGTGTCGGGTGTGCGTGACCACACCGACGTGCTGCGCCAGATCCTCGTGGACATCGCCGACGTGCCACCGCCCCTGTCCTCGTTGGACCACGTGCAGGCGACCGCGGAGACCGCTCTCAACCGCGCGGTGCACCTGGACTCGGTGTACGACCTGGCGGGCAAGCACCTGCTGTGCCTGGGCGACCACGACCTGACCTCACTCGCCGTCGCCGCCCTCAACCCGTCGGTGTCCATCACGGTCGTGGACCTCGACGAGCGCCTGCTGGAGTTCATCGACTCGCGCGCCCGTTCTCGCGGCCTCGACATCCGAACCTTGCACTGCGACATGCGTTTCGGCCTGCCCACGTCGGTTCTGGAGTCCGCCGACCTCGTCTTCTCCGACCCGCCCTACTCGGCGGAGGGCATGGCCCTGTTCGCCGGCCGCGCGATCGAGGCGCTGGCCGACATCGCCTCCGGACGTGTGCTGCTCGCCTACGGCTTCTCCGACCGCACCCCCGCCCTGGGCCTGAAGGTCCAGCAGGAACTGCAGAAGCTCGGCCTGGTCTTCGAGGCGGTCCTGCCCGCCTTCCACCGCTTCGACGGCGCGCAGGCCATCGGTTCGGCCGCCGACCTGTACGTGTGCCGCCCCACGGGTCGCCGCGCGGTCTCCGGTGGCACCCGCATCTACACCCACGGCGCGCAGTCCGTGGAGTCGTCGGGTCCTTCGCGCGAGGCCCTTGCCGCTCTGTCCGAACTGGCACCACGACCCGAGTCCTCGCCCCCGCCGAAGCCCCGCGGCGCCGGGTGGGCGGAGCCGGTCGGGAAGGGCGCCGCGTCACTGGCCGTCGACCTGTCGGCGGATCCGGGGCCGTGGTTGCTGCGGACGTTGCTGGCGTCGTCGCCCGCCCGGCTGGCGTGCCTGGTGCCGAACAACCACCCGGCGGTGTCGTCGGCGGCCGGGCAGCAGGAGCTGCAGTCGTTGGTGGGCACGCGGTTCAGCCTGAAATTCCTGCGCAACAACCCAGATTCCAAGACGACGATCGTCGTTGCCGATCAGGTCTTGCACGGCTCGCTGTCGCTCGGGGACCGGGTGGTGCGCGAGGTGCTGATGAAGGCGCACGGCAGGCTGCGCAACGCGTGGCGGGAGGCGTTGATCACGGCTTCGCAGGGCGTGCTGACGAAGCGGCAGGCGGCCGAGATCGTGGACAACGCCGCGGCGGAGTCGGAGGACCTGGAGCTGCGGTTGATCGACCTGCCGAAGCACCGGATCGCGGCGTTGCTGCCGGAGGTGTCAGCCAGCGCGCGGTATGTGGAGCGGCCAGAAAGCTAGTATCGTTTGGTGGCATTCGATGCGCGGGTCTTCCAGATCTTGATCGCCTCGCCCGGTGACGTGCCGGACGAACGCAGGATCATCAGCGAGGTCATCCACGACTGGAACTACCTCAACGCCACCGAGAAGAGCATCGTGCTGTTGCCGCTGCGCTACGAGACGCACGCGACACTGGAGTTGAACGAACCCACGCAGGACCGGATCAACTGGCAGGTCGTCGACCACTGCGACATGGCCGTCGGTGTGTTCTGGACCAGGTTGGGCACACCGACCGGGCGGGCGGAGAGCGGTACGGCGGAGGAGATCCAGCGGGTCGGCGACGCGGGCAAGCCGGTGATGCTCTACTTCTCCAGGGCGAAGGTCGACCTGGAAGAGGTCGACCTCGGCGAGTACGCCCGCTTGAAGGAGTTCAAGCAGCGGACCTACACCCAAGGTCTGGTCGACGGGTATGCGACCACCGACGAGTTCCGTGACAAGTTCGCCCGCCACCTGGCGCTGAAGGTGCGGGAGCTCGTGGCGCGGGACGCCGACGACGAGAACCGCGACACCGACCTGCGGCAGCACACCGGGTTGCAGCTGCGGCTCGCGGAGGGAGATCCGCTCGTCCCGCTGGCGGAGAACGCCGTGGTCGAGGTGGAGCAGGTCACCTGCCCGGACTTCCAGCACGTCCCCGATGACCACTTCGAACTGGTCCACGAGCGCGTGACCAAGCACTCGCACCGGCCGTTCCGGCTCGCGCTGATCAACGATGACGGCGAGGGCCTTCAGCACCTCCACCTGGACATCGTCGTCACGGCCGACCACGACGACGACCAGCTCCTCGTCGCCAACAGCTCCAACTCCCCCGCGAGCTCACCCGCGCGGGAACAGAACACGAGCATCCAGGCCGGTTCCATCAGCGTTGTGAACATCTACGAGCCGTCGCGCGACTACTTCGTCCTGGTGCGGCGGGAAGGCGGCGACAGCTGGACGATGGAACTCGATCTGCCGGTCGTGCACGCGGGCCGCACGGTGAGCTCGCGCAACGAGTTCTGGCTCGACGTGACCAGGTCGCGGACGGTAGTCCTGGACTGCACCGCCTACTCGTCGAGCTCGGCACCGTTCACCATGCGGACCGCGGTGGAGATCAGGCTCACCCAGCGGACGATGTCCTGGCAGGAGATCGTCGCCGAGGCCCAGGCCGGCTAACCCGCCCGAGGGATGTGCAGCGGCCCGAGAGCTAGCACCGCCCGGAACTCCTTCGGCGGCACCGGCCTCGAGAACAACCACCCCTGGTACGCGTCCACCCCGACCCCGCGCAGCACGTGGAACTGCGTCGCCGTCTCCACCCCTTCGGCCACGCACTTGCGTCCCATCGCCCGCGCCATGTCCACCACGGCGCGGGCGACGGCGAAGTCGGAGGAGTCGTTGCCCACGCCCGAGACGAAGCGGCGGTCCACCTTGATGATCTGCGCCGGCAGGTCCTTCAGGCGGGCCAGCGACGAGTAGCCGGTGCCGAAGTCGTCCACGGCGAACTGCACCCCGCGCTGCACGAGCTCGTCCATCGACTGGCGGACGCGCGAGGGGAGGTCGACGAAGGCCGTCTCGACCAGTTCCAGGACGACGCGTTCCCAGGGGACGCCGGACTCCAGGATCGCGGTCGACACGATGTCCACGAACTCCGGGTCGCCCGGCACCAGGCCCGCCAGGTTCACGGCCACCGACACCGGGCGGCCGTCAGGGGCGGGCCAGGTCGCGGCCTCCTTCAGCGCCGTGCGCAGGACCCAGCGGTCGAGCTCGCGCATCAGGTCGCCCTGTTCGGCGACCGGCAGGAAGACGTCCGGTGGCAGCAGGCCGCGGTCCGGGTGTGGCCAGCGCACCAGGGCTTCGGCGGTCAGCACGGAACCGTCGACGCCGACGACCGGCTGGAAGTGCAGGGCCAGTCCGTCGTGTTGCAAAGCTTCGCGCAGCTGGCCTTCCAAATGCACCTGGCGGTCAGCGGAAGCGATCAATGCGGCCGAGGCGAGAGAAACGCGGCCCGCGCCGTTGCGTTTGGCCTCGAACATTGCAGCGTCGGCGAAGCGGAGCAAATCCGCGCCATTCGCGCGGGAGCCGTTCGGGACCGCCGCGCCAATCGAAGCGGAAACGCGGACGAGCTGTCCGTGCACCGGAACCGCGGTCCGCAGAAGTGAGGCGACGCGCGTCGCCAATGCGTCGACACCGCCGACGGAGTCGATGTCGTCGCAGATGATCACGTATTCGTCACCGGACAAACGCGCGGCCGTGCAGCCGTCGGGAAGGCCGCCTTCCAACCGCCGGGCCAATGCCACCAGCAGCTCGTCGCCGGCGTCGTGGCCCAGCGAGTCGTTGACGCGCTTGAAGTTGTCGATGTCGCAGAAGAAGACGGCGACCTTGGAGCGGCCGGGGCCGTCCAGCAGCTTGCCGAGCATCTCCTTCACCAGGGCGCGGTTGGGCAGGCCGGTCAGCTCGTCGTGGGTGGCCTGGTGGCGCAGCGCCTCGGCGGTGCGCCGGCGTTCGGTGATGTCGAGGAACACGATCAGCCAGAAGCGGCGGCCGTCGTCCTGCACGGACAACGCGATGTGCAGCTCGCAGTAGACCTTCTCGCCGTCGGGGCGCACGAGGATGCGCTGCGGGATCTTCTGCGTGCGTTCGGCGGCCCACTGCAGGCCGGGTGAGGTGTCCTCGGGGTGGGTGAGCTGCTCCGCCGTCATGCCGCGCAGCTGTTCGAGCTCCATGCCGAGCAGGTCGCACAACGCGTCGTTGGCGTCGACGAGCCGTTCGCCCTCGTCGAACAGGCCGATGCCGACCGGGGTGACCGAGACCAGGTCGGTGAAGCGCTGCGAGGAACGCTTCATGCGCGCCTCGGCGGCACGCTGCTCGGTGACGTCCTGGGCGGTGCCGACGGCGAGCTGCTGGCCGTGGTTGTCGCGGACGATCATGCCGTGGCAGCGGAAGACGCGGGTCTGGCCGTCGCGCCGGACGAGGCGGTGCTCGCACTGGACGGGGACCTCGTCGCGGGAGAGCTGGCGCCACAGGTCGTCGACCCAGCCGCGGTCCTCGGGGTGGATCAGGTCGAGGTAGGTCTCGTAGCGGCTGCTCGCGTCCTCGGGCAGGCCGTAGAGCTCGCGCAGCATGTCCGACCACACGGTCTCGTCGGTCGCCGGGTTCCACTCCCACGTGCCCAGCCGCGCGGCCTGCTGGGCGTCGGCCAGTCTGCGGCGGTCGTCGCGCATCTGGCGTTCCAGCGCGCGGGCCTCGGTGACGTCCTGGATCGTGCCGTGGAAGCGCTCGATCCGGCCGAACGAGGAGATCTCGGCGCGGGCGCGGCAGATGTAGACGCGGTCGCCGAACTCGCTGCGGACCTCGACCTCGACCGGGTCGTTGTCCTGCGCGTGCAGCAGCTGGTGGCGCAGGTCGGTGACGGCCTGGCGGTCGTCCGGGTGCACGCCGCAGAGCAGGTCGTCGTCCGGGGTCATGCCCAGCTCGGCGTACATCTCCAGCAGCACCTCGCTGCGGTGCACGGCGCGGGTGCCGGTCTCGTAGGCCCAGCTGCCGACGCGGGCGATGCGCTGGGCCTCGAGCAGCCGCGCGCGTTCCTGGGCGAGCTCGGTGGCGGCGCGCTTCGACTCGGTGATGTCGCGGATGTAGCCGGTGATCTTGTCGAGCCGGCCCTCGTCGGTCAGCCGGGCCTCGGCGACGCCGCGGATCCACCGCAGCTGGCCGTCCGGGCGGACGATCCGGTACTCGATGTCTATCGGGTCGCCGGTGATCTCGCGGCCCTGCCAGTACGACTCGACCATGTCGTAGTCGTCGGGGTGCACCACGTCCAGCACGGCCTGGGCACCGGGCACGACCTTGCCGCGCGTGATGCCCAGCAGCTCGTAGTGGGTGTCGGACCACACCGTCAGGCCGGTCTCCGGGTCGTACTCCCACGACCCGAGCTGGGCGACCCGCTGGACCTTGCGCAGCCGTCTTTGTTCGTCACGCAGCGCGTCGGCGGCAGCGGAGAGGTCGGAGACGTCGATCAGCAGGACGGCCTGCAGGCCCGTGCCGGGAACCGCGTGCCTGGCCACCCGCACCGGCAGCTGGGTGCCGTCCGCGCGGGCCAGCCGCAGGTCGGACTGGTCGCCGAGCAGGAGCTCACCGAGCGGGTGCCCGACCAGGTCGTCGGCACCCTGCGCACCGGCCAGCTCGACGGCGGCCGGGTTCGCCTGCATGACGACGCCCTTGGCGTCCACCAGCAACGACGGCGCGTCGGGCAGGGTCAGGCCGTCCAGCGTCACCGGAGGCTTGCCCGCGCGCTGCCCCGTGGCCTGTGCCGAATCCTGACCCGTGTCCTGACCCGTGTTCTGGGCAGCACCATTTCTGGCACGGCCGTTGACCAGCGTCGCGCGTCCTACCCACTTGGGCACCGGCCCACCCTCTCCCGCATCCGCCGCCCGCGGCTGTTCGGGCGGGCACGACAACGGCACCCGAACGGCGGCAAACACGAACCCTCTCCTCGGGTGTTCACCCGAGGAGAGGGACGGTAGCGCTTCGATGCGTCATCGCCCACCCCTGCACGGGTTAACGAAAAGCCACGTTCGTGGTTCCGCTCAACCGCATCTTGCAAAAGGGTGGCAAATAGCTGCGTGATCGGGAAGTGCGGATCAGGCCACTCCATCGGCCTTCGCGGCGACCGCGACAGCGGCGGCGACCTCGGGGCCGACCCGCGGGTCCAGTGCCGACGGAACAATTCGGTCTGGGCCCAAATCATCTTTCGCGACGGCGAGAATGGCGTCGGCCGCCGCGAGTTTCATGCCCTCGGTGATCCGGCGCGCGCCCGCGTCCAATGCGCCGCGGAAGATGCCGGGGAACGCGAGCACGTTGTTGATCTGGTTCGGGAAGTCGCTGCGGCCGGTCGCGACGATCGCGGCGTGGCGGGCGGCGACGTCCGGGTGCACCTCGGGGTCCGGGTTCGAGAGCGCGAACACGATCGAGTCGGCCGCCATGCTCGCGACCAGCTCCTCGGACACCTTCGACGACGACACGCCGATGAAGACGTCCGCACCGCGCAGCGCCACGTCGATGCCGCCGTCGAGGTCGCTGGAGTTCGTGACCGCCGCGATCTCCTCCTTGACCGGGTTGAGACCGGCCCGGCCCGTGCGGACGATGCCGCGCGAGTCGAGCAGCGTGATGTCACCCGCCCCGGCCGCGATGAGGATCTTGGCGATGGCGATGCCGGCGGCGCCCGCACCGGAGATGACCACCCGCTGGTCGCGGATGTCCTTGCCGAGCACGGTGTTCGCGCCGTTGAGCGCGGCCAGCGACACGACGGCGGTGCCGTGCTGGTCGTCGTGCATGACCGGGCAGTCGAGCGCCTCGACCAGCTTCCGCTCCAGCTCGAAGCAGCGCGGCGCCGACACGTCCTCCAAGTTGACCGCGCCGAACGACGGGCGCAGCCGGACCAGCGTCTCGACGATCTCGTCCACGTCCGTCGTGTTCAGCACGAGCGGGATGGAGTCGAGGCCGCCGAACGTCTTGAACAGCGCGGACTTGCCCTCCATGACGGGCAGCGACGCGCTGGGGCCGATGTCGCCGAGGCCGAGCACCGCGGTGCCGTCGCTGACGACGACGACCAGGCGGTGCGCCCACGTGTACTTGGCGGCGAGGCTCGCGTCCTGCGCGATGGCCGTGCTCACCCGGGCGACACCGGGGGTGTACGCGATGGACAGCGCTTTCGGGTCAGCGAGCGAGGCGGTCGCGCCCACCTCGAGCTTCCCGCCCAGGTGCGCGGTGAAGATCTCCTCGTCCGTCAGCTGCGTCGGATCGGAGTTCTCGGTACGGGCTTCGTTCACTGCTGTCACGGCGTCCCTCCTGCGGTGCGGGCGGCGTAGTGCCCCTCGAACTTCGGGCTCATTCACCAAACGGCGCACCGGCCCAGCGTTGTCACGCCGGGTGCACGGGGCCTGGAAACTCGGTCGAGGCCTCCGACGAGTTGCGTCGGAAGACCGCCCGAGTGCTGCGGGTGCCGGAAGTGTGGCAGGGACGGACAGACCTGTCTGCGGCGGGGATCACACTTTTTCCGCAGGTCAGAGGGCATGTAGCAAGACGTCCGTCCGGTTTTCTGCACCGACCGGTCGGTTTATGCAGGCAGGAAGCACCCGATCGGTCAAGAAAACATGACGCCTTAGAGTGACGGCATGCAGGCGAGTTCGCTGAAAATTGACGGCGCGTTCGAGTTCACCCCCCGGACATTTCCCGACGACCGCGGCGTGTTCGTCTCGCCGTACCAGGAGGCGGCGTTCGTCGAGGCGGTCGGCCACCCGCTGCGGGTCGCCCAGACGAACCACAGCGTCTCCCGCGCGGGCACCATCCGCGGCATCCACTACGCCGACGTCCCGCCCTCCCAGGCGAAGTACGTCTTCTGCCCGCGCGGCTCGTTCATCGACGTGATCGTCGACATCCGCGTCGGCTCGCCCACCTTCGGCCAGTGGGACGCGGTCCTGGTGACCTCGCAGAAGTGCAACGCCGTCTACCTGGCCGAGGGCCTCGGCCACGCGATGATCGCGCTGGAAGACGACACGACCATGAACTACCTCTGCTCCACGGTCTACACCCCGTCCGCCGAGCACGGCCTCACCCCGCTGGACCCGGCACTCGACCTGCCGTGGCCGCGCGAGCTCGAGTTCCTGCTCTCGGAGAAGGACACCGCCGCCCCGACGCTGTCCGAGGCGTACGAGGCCGGCGTGCTGCCGCGCTACGAGGACTGCCTCGCCCTCTACGCGTCCCTCAAAGCCTGACCCTCACAGCCCCCACCGCGGCCTGGGCCACAACCGCGCCTTGACGACTCCGAGCACCTCGGCCGGCCCGAGCTGCTCGGAGTCGGTGCTCGCGAACGGGTTGTCTCCCACCACGTGCCACCCACCGTCCACTTCGTGGGAGGCACGCTTGACCGACAGCTGATCCGGCCGGTGCGCCCACCTGACCAGCACGACATCACGTGGGCGGGGCCTCCCACCCCACCTGACCAGCACGATGTCCTCGTCCTTCAGGGCAGGGGCCATCGACGGCCCGCGGACGAGAACGGTGGAAAGGCGCGGTCTCAACGATCACCCTTCGGTCAGCCGGAGTAGGGTCTTCTTGTCGGAGCATCCACTGTTTTCATTCTGGGAGGAACGATGCGACTCGTGTCGCGCATTCTCCGCCCGCGCGTCGAAGCCACCGCGCACTGCGACCTGCCCTGCGGCGTCTACGACCCCGCGCAGGCCCGCATCGAGGCCGAGTCGGTCAAGGCGGTCCAGGAGAAGTACCAGGCCAACGAGGACCCGGAGTTCCGGGAGCGCGCCGTCCTGATCAAGGAGCAGCGCAGCGAGCTCGTCAAGCACCACCTGTGGGTGCTGTGGACGGACTACTTCAAGCCGCCGCACTTCGAGAAGTACCCCGAGCTGCACGACCTCTTCAACCGCGCCACCAAGGCCGCGGGTGCGTCGGGCACCAAGGGGTCGATGGACCCGGCGACGGGGCAGCAGCTGCTGGACCTGATCGCGCAGATCGACAAGATCTTCTGGGAGACCAAGCAGGGCTGAGCCCTTCCTGGCTTTCCACGAACGGCGCCGCTCCCCGGGCAGGGAGCGGCGCCGTTCTGTTGTCGGGGACGTGCGAGGCTCTCCCGCGTCAGCACGGCACCGGGAGTGGATGCGGGAGAAGCGCGACGCCGGCCCGACAGGTGGGCTCACGGCTGGGCGAACTGGTTCTTCTCCGCCCGTTCGAACGCCGACCACAACCCGTGCGGATGTCCGAGCTGGGGCGCGCTCACCTCGTCCAGCCATTCGAGCTGCCGCGCCGGAACCTCCAGCTCAGCGGCAGCCAGGTTCGACGTGAGCTGAGCCACGTTCCTCGGCCCGATGATGGGGATCAGGCCTTTCCACATCGACCACCTGATGGCCACCTGGTCGGGAGTCGTGCCGAGGTCGCCGGCGACGCTTTCGACGGCGTCCAGGACCTTCGCCTTGCCGGGGTCGTCCTCCCCGTGCAGGAACTGGCTGATCGAGCTCTGCGCGCGACCCGTTTCACCGCGCCGGTACTTGCCCGTCAGAAGACCACCGCCGAGAGGTGTGAAACCGAGGACGCCCAGGCCGAAGGCGGCTGCCATCGGCAGCAGCTCCCGGTCGGCGCTGCGTTCGACGAGGCTGTACTCGGACTGGATCGCCACCGGAGGGGCCCAGCCCTGCTGCCGCGCGACGGTGACTCCCGTTGCCACCCGCCATGCGGGGAAGTTGCAGAGGCCCGCGTACAGGATCTTGCCGGCGGAGGTGAGGTCGTCGAAGGCCCGCAGGATTTCTTCGATGGGCGTGGATTCGTCGGAAACATGGGCCCAGAACACGTCCACCCGGTCGGTGCGCAGTCGGCGCAGGCTCTGTTCCAGGGACTGGACCATCGCCTTTCGGCTGTTCCCGGTCAACTGCAAACCGCTGGCCGCGGTGGAACCCATGGTGTACTTCGTCGAGAGGACGATGTCCTCGCGGTCCGCGGAAATGATGTCCGCCAGATAGTTCTCGGCGTCCCCCGCCTGGTAGTTGGAAGCGGTGTCGATGAAGTTACCGCCCGCTTCCCGGTAGGTGTCGTACATCGCCTTGGACTCGGGTGCGTCCGCCCCGTGTCCCCAGCCCGTGCCGAAGTTGCCCGTCCCCAGCAACAGTTCCGATACCCGCAGGCCCGACCGTCCGAGAAATCGGTATCGCATCAGCCTTTTCGCTCCTCGCGTTGTTCGGCGCGTGGAGGGTCCTCGCACCTGACGGCTGGCGCCGCCCGGCATCCATCGTTGCGGCCGTTGGGCGTACATTCCATAACATGGAGTCCGGTAGTCCTTACCGATCGTCCGGGATCGCCCTCGATGCGCAGGACCCCATCCGGGACGTGCTGGCGCTGGCCCGGCCGCGGACCGTTGCTCCCGTCCCGCTCCGCGCGGCAGACCGGTGGGGAGTGCGGTTCTCGCCCTTCCCGCACGTGAAGCTCGGCGTGGTGGTGGAAGGCGAGTGCTGGCTGTGCATCGACGGGCTGGAACCTCTCTTCCTGGAGAAAGGCGACTTCTACCTCCTCGGGAACCCGCCGCCGTACGGCCTCGGCAGCTCGGTGGAAACGGCCCGGGATCGCAGCTTCGACGGGTCGCTCCGCGAGGAAACGACTCCTCAGGACTTCACGGCATACATGTGCAGCGTCGACTTCGAGTTCCAGGATTCCGATGCATCGGCCTTGTTCTCATCACTCCCTCCGGCCGTGCTGGTCAAAGCAGGCGATGCCGACGAGAAGTTGCTGTGGAACATCGCGACCCTCCTCGTCCACGAGATCGAGACGCAGAAGGTGGGGCGGTCTCTTGTTCTGGAGCACGTCGCTCAAATTCTTCTTGTGCAGATGCTGAGGTCGCACGCGGATTCGTCCCGTGAACCCCTGGGCTGGCTGGCCTCGGTGGTCGACGACGGGATCGGGGCAGCGCTGCGAGCTGTTCACGCCGAACCGGGCCGCCGCTGGACGCTCGACGAGCTCGCCAGGATCGCGATGATGTCGAGGTCGACCTTCGCCGCGAACTTCAGGAACAGGGTGGGAAGACCTCCGTTGGACTACCTCATCGCGTGGCGCATGCAGCTGGCGCGTGCCGCACTTCGCACGGAGGACTCCCTCTCCGCCATAGCGGTGACCATCGGATACCAGTCCGAGAGTGCCTTCAGCACTGCATTCCGGCGCGTTGTCGGGGTATCGCCACGCGAGTTCCGGATGTCACTTCGCAAGCGGTGAAGGGAGCGAAGGAACGCAACACCGCCGCCACGAGGCCACGGTACCGTCCCCGAACAGGAGACGGCACCGTGACAACGGAACTCAAGCGGCGTCGCGGACCGTGCCGACCACCTCGAACGTGACACCGGCCGGCTGGAACGACTCGAACCTCAGCCGCACCTGCTCCTCGCCCTCGGTCTCGGTGTCGGTGACGGTCGGCACCTCGAACTCGTAGGACGTCTGCCCCGCCGGGAGGTACGGGTACACGCCGACCAGCGTCGAGGACAGCGGCCTGGACGGCAGCGGGTCCTCGCCGGAACTCCCGGTGAACCACGTGGCGTCGACGTCCGTTGTGGACAGTTCGGCGCCGGTGGGTGCCAGCGCCGAGCTGCCGAGGTAGACGGCCGCGTCGACGGGTGCCGAGAGCGTCAGCCTCCACTTCAGCGGCGCGCCCTCGACCACGTTGTCGGCCACCGGGGTCACCGAGATCGTCGGTGCCGGGTCGTCGTTCTTGATCATCAGGCCGCCGATGGCGCCGCCGACCACGACGTTGTGGATCGCCTGCACCAGCACGGGGCGCAGCTGGTCGCTGCCCCAGCGGGTGTTGCCGGTGACCGAGATCGGCACCTCGACGCGCCGCTCGCCCGGCTTCAGCGTGACGAGGCGGGACTTGGTGTCCGTGGTGAGGCCGTCGACGTAGAACACCCGCACGGTGCGGGTGCCGTTGCCGGTGGCGGTGACCGCGACGTTGACCGTGCGGGTGCCGGAGTCGCCCTCGTCGACCGGGACCAGGGTGGCGTCGGCGCGGCCCAGGGTCGACGGCGGCACGGGCGGCAGGCCCCTGTCCCAGCCGTGGGCGTCGATCAGCCAGGCCTCACCCGACGCGGACGCCGGGACGAGCTCCAGCGACGACACGCGGCCGAGGCCGGCCGGCACCGGGACGCGGACCTCCTGTGCCCACAGGGAGCTCGTGCGCGCCGAGCCGGGCAGACCGGTCACCGAGACCGGGCCGAGCGAGCGCCGTCCACCGCGGTCGGTCACGAAGACCTCGAACGACGACGCCGGCGTGTTCGCGGGAACGGCCAGGCGCAGCGCCAGCGAACGGGAACCCGCCAGCGAGACCGGCTCCGGCAGCCCGACCACGCCTGCCTGGCCCGCCGCGGTCCACTTCAACGCCACCGCAAGGCGTTCCGGCTGGGTGCCGGCACCGCGCAGCGACACGAAGTGCGGCGAGCGCGGACCACACGCGGCGGCCGCGTCCGTGGTGACCTGCAAGCAGACCCGTGCGCTGCCGGAGGCGGTGGTCCCGGCGGACGGCACCACCAACGGCCTGCGGTCGCACCCACGGCGTGGGCGAGGACGCGGCCGGGCCGGACGGCGCGCGCACCCGGAGCCGTCGAGCAGCGGCAGGACGCGTTCGTCGCGCGACAGGAACAGGTGCGCGGCCGCCGCGGTGTACGTGGCGCCCTGGGCCTGCTGCTGGTCGGCGGTCAGCCGGGTCGCGGTGCCCGGTGCGCACACCGGGTCGTTGCCGGGGTTCCAGAAGTCGTCGGACGCGGGCGCCTCGGCCTGACCGGGTGTCCACTCGCTGTTGTAGAAGTTGTGGTTGGCGCCCACGACGTACAGCGCGCTGTGCAGCGCGACGCCACGGCTCACGCCGCGGGTCTGGTCGACGAGGATCTGGCCCTGCAGGTCGGACACGTCACCGTCGCAACCGGGCAGCAGCGTCACCGAGGGGACGTCCGGCGCCGGGTTGTGGCCGAAGATCGTGGGGCCGATCAGCACGTCGCCCTTGATCGTCCAGCGCACCGGACCGGAGAACCCGGTGTCGCCGGGTGGCGGCGTCAGGCTGTCCGTCGCGGCGCGGTTGACGCCCTCACCACCGCGCGAGTGGCCGACGAGCAGCACCTTCGCCATGTCGGCCGCGGGAGCGGTCCTCACCGGTTCCGGCGCGCCGCCGCGGTTCGCGGACCAGTCGGCCCACTTCGCCAGGTGGTGGCGCACCAACGAGGAACGGCCCTGCGCACCGGCGTCGGCGGTCCCGGCGTCCTGGGCGTTGATGCCGTTGGCGGAGATCGAGACCGTCAGGTATCCCTGGGACGCCAGCAGCTGCTGCGACTTCAGGTAACCGCGGTGGCTCGGCACGGGGGTGAGCCCCTCGGGACACGGCCAGGCGCCGCTGGTCACGCTGGGGTTCGTCTTGCTGTAGCAGGTGTAGTGCCTGCCGTGCAGGAACAGCACCAGCGGCCGCTTGCCCCGCGCGTCCTTCGGCGCGACGACGACGGCCTCCATCTCGATCGGCTGCGCGTATCCGGGCAGCCGGACGGAGCCGAGCCGGTACTCGCCCCTGGTGGTCTCGTAGGACCCCGGCGTGCCGGGGTCGACGGCGGCCTCCGGTTGCAGCGCCGGCAGCTCCGGTGTGCCCTGCGCGACGGGTGGCGCGGGTTCCTCGACGTCGATGCGGCGGCCGGAGGAGCGCACCTCCAAGGCAGCCGGGTTCCGCACCGGCGTCTGCAACGTGAACGTGCGCAGGTCGGCGGACTCACGGGCGTGCCCGAGGTACCTGTCGCCCTCCCAGAACTCGACGCCGGCGTCGGTCAACGGCAGCGGGCGGGGCGAGGTCCACGTGATCACGTCGCCGGCGACGGACACGCCGGGCGGTCTGGGCGCGGCCGACGCGGGCAGCGCAGGTAAGACAGCGGTGAGCAAGACAGGTATCAGAAGCGCGACAACACGGCGCATGAGTGGGTCCCCCTCAGAAAGGACGTCCACTCCGTTGTATCGACGAACCAACGGCTCGCGCAGGCACAAGTCCCGAACAAGACGAAGTGCAGACCGGAGTACTAGGCCGTTCGGCCCTGCGGTTCAGACGAATGCCCGCTGGTCGTTCACTTCGGTCCGTCGAAACCGCGTTCGTTCTGGCTCAGCTTGTTCCACGTCGAGGTCAGCTCCGCCCGGAGGCGCGCGACGCGCACCCCGAACGCCTCACGGATCTCCTGGGCATCAACCTCGTCGGGTGCGCCGTGGTCGTGGTGCTCGGCGGTCATGGCGAGCGGGGTACCTCGAACAGGTACTCCCCCAAACGTGGCGGCGGTCACTCCTTAGGATCGAACAGGTGAGCACCCACCTCTACCTGCTGCGCCACGGCCAGACCGAGTGGTCCGAGAGCGGCAGGCACACGGGACGCACCGACATCGAGCTGACGCCGGAAGGAGAGCAGCAGGCACGCAGGGCGGGCGCCACGCTCGCGAGGCTCAGAGCGACGGACCAGGCGCCGGCGCTCGTGCTGACGAGCCCGCGGCAGCGCGCCACCCGCACGGCGGAGCTCGCCGGCCTGGAGGTCACGGCGACGACCGAGGACCTGGCCGAGTGGGACTACGGCGACTACGAGGGCATCACCACGCCGCAGATCCGCGAGCGCGTTCCGGGGTGGACGGTGTGGTCGCACCCGATGCCGAACGGCGAGACGCACGCGGAGGTGCAGGAGCGGGCGCGCAAGGTGCTCGCCGAGGTGCGCCGCGTCCTGCCGGGCGGTGACGTGGTGCTGGTCGGCCACGGGCACTTCAGCCGGGTGCTGATCGCGGCCTGGCTGGGCCTCGCGCCGGACCAGGGCGTCCACTTCGGACTGGACCCGGCCGGCACCTGCCAGCTGGGCGACGAGCGGGGCGACCCGCAGGTGCGCAGGCTCAACGTGCCTGCCTGGGAGGTGTGATGATCCGCCGGGTGGAACCGCGTGACGTCGACGCGGTCGTGCGGCTCGTGCACGAGCTCGCGCTCTACGAACGGGCACCGGAGCAGTGCCACCTCACCTCCGAGCAGCTGCGCACCGCGCTGTTCGGCGAGCACCCCGCGCTGTTCGGCCACGTGGCCGAAGTGGACGGTCAGGTAGTCGGGATCGCGTTGTGGTTCCTCAACTTCTCGACGTGGGACGGCGTGCACGGCATCTACCTCGAAGACCTCTACGTCACGCCGGAGCAGCGCGGCAAGGGCTTCGGCAAGCAGCTGCTCGAGGCGCTCGCACAGGAGTGCGTCGAGCGCGGGTACACCCGGCTGCAGTGGTGGGTGCTCAACTGGAACGAACCGTCGATCGGCTTCTACAAGTCGTTGGGTGCCATCCCGATGGACGAGTGGACGGTGATGCGGGTGGCCGATCAGGCGCTGCAGGAGCTGGGCTCTGCACGCTGAAGGTTGACGGAAGGTCTCGAAAGGCTCACGAAACAGGAATTCCACACAGGACGGGTCCACGGTCCTGGCAGCGTCCCCGCTCGCCGATCCCCCGGCACCAAGGTAAGCGTGGAAAGAAGGAACGACCGTGGTCCCGTCACAGCAGCCGACCCTCACCGAGGCCGACCAGGCCGCCCTGCTCGGCAGCCTCGCCGTGTTCGCCGTCATCGGCCTCGTCTTCGGCATCATCAGCATCGTCATCATGTGGAAGGTCTTCACCAAGGCCGGTCAGCCGGGCTGGGCGTCGATCGTCCCGATCTACAACTTCTACGTGATGACGAAGATCGCCGGACGTCCCGGCTGGTGGACGATCCTGCTGCTGATCCCGTTCGTGAACATCGTCGTGTTCGCGTTCCTGGCGATCGACATCGCCAAGTCGTTCGGCAAGGACACCGTCTTCGGCATCGTCGGCCTCTGGCTGTTCAGCATCGTCGGCTTCGCGATCCTCGCCTTCGGTGGCGCGCAGTACCGCGGCCCGGCGGCTCTCGCCGGCGCCCAGGGCGCCTACCGGGGCTGAGCACCGCAGCACGGCAGCACGACCAGGCCGGGTCCGGAGCCGCCCCTGTGCTCCGGCCCGGCCTTCGCCGTGTCCGGGGCAGGACCGAGTCCGAGGAGGACGGCGTGACGGCGTTCTGGGACGAGCAGGCTGCGACGTTCGACGACGAACCCGACCACGGCCTGCGGGACGCGGAGGTGCGGACCGCGTGGGCTGACCTGCTGCTCCCGCTGCTGCCGCCGGGACCGGCAGAGGTGGTCGACCTCGGGTGCGGCACGGGCAGTCTCGCCGTGCTGCTCGCCGAGGCGGGCCACCACGTCCGCGGGGTCGACCTCGCCGCGCGGATGGTCGAGGCGGCGGTCGCCAAGGCCGCGGCCGCCGGTGTCGCGCCGAGTTCGTGCAGGGTGATGCCGCGAATCCGCCGTATGCGCCGGGAACGGCCGACGTCGTGCTGGCGCGGCACGTGCTCTGGGCGTTGCCCGACCCGGGCCGCGCTCGGCAGGTGGGTGCCGCTGCTGCGGCCGGGCGGGCGGTGCTCGTGAGGGCCGCTGGTCGACCGGTGCGGGCTCACGGCGACCGAGTGCGCTGGGCTCGTGCGGCCGTGCGCGAGGAGGCGGCGGTGACGCCGCTGACCGACCCGGCGCTGGGACGCGCGGTCGACGACGAGCGGTACCTGCTCGTCAGCGCCCGTTGAGCAGCACTCAGACGATCCCGACCGCGCCGTACGTCGAGGCGTCCGCCGCGGCCGAGCCGCCGGGCAGCTCGCCGTCCGCCCGCCAGTGCGCGGCGAGCACCAGGCCGGGGTCGAGCAGCTCCAGGCCGTCGACGAACTCCTCGACGTCCTGCTTGGTGCGCGGGACCAGCGGGGTCTCCAGGCCGCCTGCCAGGGTGACCAGCTTGTCGACGAGCTCCGGTTCGACGTCGCGGGTGAGGTGGGTCAGGGCCAGGACGCTGCCCTCGCACATCGCGGCCCGGTAGCGCGCGACGACACCGGTGGGCTCTTCGCGGACGTACGGGAGGATGCCGACCATCAGGACGGCCACCGGCTTCTCGAAGTCGATCAGGCGGCGGGTCTCCGGGTCGCGCAGCACGGTGCCCACGTCGCAGATGTCGGCTTGGACGATGGCGGCGTTGAGGTTCTCGCGCAGCATGGTGCGGGAGTGGGCGACGGTCACCGGGTCGCGGTCCACGTAGACGACGTGGCACGAGGGGTCGACGGTCTGGGCGACCTCGTGGACGTTGCCCGCGGTCGGGATGCCGCTGCCGAGGTCGAGGAACTGCCGGATGCCGAGGTCCTCGACGCAGAACCGGACCACGCGGCGGGAGAACGAGCGGATCGTGCGGGCCATCTCCGCGACCGGGAACTGCTTGATGGTGTCCTCGGCCAAGGCGCGGTCAACGGCGAAGTTGTGGGCGCCACCGAGGTAGTAGTCGAAGAGACGTGCCTCGTTCGGGCGCTCCGAACTGCCGTGTGTCGTCACCCGCTGCGGGCCGTCCTGCACTGCGCACCTCACCCTGCTCCCGAGCGGCGCGAACGCTGGCAGCACGGTAGCTGGCTACTCCGTTCGTGTCCATCCACCATTCGTGAACACGCACGGTGACATAAGTACGTGCTTCCACGCGAAACGCAGGGGCCCCGCGTTCCCGTGAGGGGAACGCGGGGCCCCCGCGTGACTTCAGATCAGACGCCCGTGTACTGGCGGATCCAGTTGCGGTACGAGGTGTTGTTGAGGCTGGTGTAGTTGGAGCGGGTGGCACGGTCCGACGTCGAGGCGACGCCGACCTGACGGCCGTTGGCGAACATCGGGCCACCGGAGTCACCGCCGGCCGCGATGCCGTCGACCCTGGACACCGAGATGGCGACGCCACCGCGGTAGTCACGGCCGTTGGTGCTCGTGACCCGCGTGTTCGCGACCTTCAGGTAGCGCGACTGGCAGTTGATCTCCGGCTGGTTGGTGCAGGTGGCACCCCAGCCGTAGAGCTGCACGGTCTGGCCGACCGAGACGGTCGAGACGAGCGGGGCGAACGGCGCGGACATCGTCGTCGAGACCCGCGCGAGCGCGAGGTCGGCCGACGGGTGCTTGATGATCTGGTTGGCCGTGACGAGCTGGCCGCCAGAGGTCTGGTCCAAGCTGCCCGCGCGGAACGTGTACGTGCCGTTGCCCGAGACGCAGTGCTCAGCGGTCAGGATCCACTGAGGTGCGATCTTCGTGGCGGAGCAGTTCTCCCGCCCGTTGAAGAACAGGCGGGCGGCGTACGGGAAGTTCTGGGCGTAGCTGCCACCGATGATCATCGGCGACATGCCCGGCTCTTCCGGCGCGGCCGTGGCCGTCGCCGTCACAGGTGCGAGGGAGAGCGCCGCCAGGAAGACGCTCGCGATCGCGGTCTTGAAACGCATGGTTGGTCACCTCGTGGAGAGCAGGGAGTGGTTAAGCAACCACGAACAGCTTCACCCGCACGTGTGACTGTGACCACCCTCCGTTAGTCGGCTTTGTCGGCTTGCGAGGCCGGCTCCTCCGGCAGACCCAGCGCCCACTCGCGGCCGTCGCGGGTGAACAGCAGCACGAGGACCACGAAGCAGTAGATGCCGCCCAGAGATCCGATGAGCGGTTGTTCGGACGGCCCGTAGGCGTACCAGGCACAGCCCAGGAGCAGCAGCTGCGTGACGATCACGGGCGTGCGGGCGCCGTGCTTGCCGCGGAACAGCATCACGCAGGCGAAGATCACACCGCCGAACCACAGCACGAGCACGCCGGCGGCACCGAGGACCGGACCAGCGGCGGGAGCTCCCTGCAGCACCCGCACGACGAGCGCGACGGCCAGTGCGATGCCGCCCAGCCCCTGCAGGAAGGTGAGCGCGGCGGCGGTCCGCACCGCCCGCGGCGGGGCCGGGGTAGCGGTAGTCACAAGAGCCCTTTCCTCACGTTCTGTACCTGGTCACGGATCGTAGGCCACCCGGTTGGAGGTCTTTCCGAGCACGTCCGCCGGGGGAAGATCAAGGGGCCTTCAGCGAGCCGGCGGTCGTCCGGGGTGCACTCGCCTGCGGGCCTGACGCGGTGCGAGCGGAAGGGAGATCTACGCCACTTTCGTGAGCCTGGTGTCGCCCTGAGGGAGGACATGCGAACCGCGGGCGGTCACGCATTGTCTTACCCTCGAATGGTGCGCGCTCTTCTCGTGGTGAACCCCCAGGCGACTACAACGACGCCGGCGGGTCGCGACGTGCTGGCCCACGCGCTCGCCTCGGACGTGAAGCTGGAGATCGTCCAGACCTCATACCGCGGCCACGCCCTCGACGCTGCCGCCCAGGCGGCGAACGACGGGTTCGACCTGGTCATCGCCCACGGCGGCGACGGCACGGTCAACGAGGTGGTCAACGGCATCCTGCGCGGCGGCCCCCGTTCCGGCTCCCCGATGCTCGGCGTGGTCCCCGGCGGCTCGGCGAACGTCTTCGCCGGCGCGCTGGACATCCCGCGCGACCCCGTCGAGGCCACCCACGTCCTGCTGCAGGCCATCGAGAACGGCACCAGCCGGCGCATCGGGCTCGGCCAGGTCTTCGCCGACGTCATCGAGGACGGCCGCTGGTTCACGTTCAACGCCGGTGTGGGCCTCGACGCGGACGTCGTCGCCGGGGTCGAGGCCGAACGCGCCAAGGGCCGCAACGCGAGCCCCGTGCTCTACCTCGCGGTCGCGCTCAAGGCCTACGGCAAGCTCGTGCGGACCCCGCAGCACTTCACCGTCGAGGTTCCCGGCGAGGCGCCGTTCGACGACGTCGGCATGGTCTTCGTGTCGAACACGGACCCGTGGACGTACTTCGGGGACAAGGACATCCACCTCAACCCGAGCACGTCGTTCGACGGCGGTCTGGGCCTTTCGGCGCTCAAGACGATGCGCGTGCCGACGGTTGCGCGCTACATCACACAAGTTCTGGCCACGGGGAATCCCAAGAGTCCGAAACTCGTGCGGCGTGACGACGTCGAATATGTCAGAGTGAAGAGCGAGGAACCCGCCAACCTGCAGGTGGACGGCGATTTCCTCGGCACGACGACTCAGGTGGAGTTCCGAGCGGTTCCCGAGGCGTTGACCGTAGCCGTGTGACGCACGGCAAACTTGACGGTCCGTGATCGTTCTGTAACCGTCTCGCTACCCATCCGGGATGTAGGGCAATCGAGTGACAGCAGAGCGTGAAATCCCAGGTGAACGCTGTCGATCTTTTGGGTGAGTTCACTCACCGGGTTGGTGCCAACCCCTTGACATCCCAGCCGTTCGTGAAAGCATTCACAAGCACCCCAAAACGACCGCTGACAACCGGCGTGCCTTTGTGCGCGCCAAGGCTGAGGAGTAGTTCCAATGGACTGGCGCCACCGCGCGATCTGCCGCGACGAGGACCCCGAGCTGTTCTTCCCCGTTGGGAACAGTGGTCCCGCGCTGCTTCAGATCGCCGAGGCGAAGACCGTCTGCCGCCGTTGCCCCGTCGTCTCCGACTGCCTCGCGTGGGCACTGGAGAGCGGCCAGGACGCCGGCGTCTGGGGCGGGATGAGCGAAGACGAGCGTCGCGCCCTCAAGCGCCGCAACGCCCGCACGCGCGCCCGCAGCAACGCCTGAGCAGGCTGTTCGCCCGCAGAAGCCGTTTGAAGATGAAGCCCGACACCGTGCCAGGTGTCGGGCTTCTTCTTTGTTTGCACACCCTCCCGCATGACCACGTGAGACCGCTGAGGCTGGTCGTCACGTGTGCACATGGCTCAGTTTAGCGCCGCCCCCTGAGCGGCACGCGCAGGACCGCCTCTGTACCGCCTCGAGGCCTCCGTCGCAAGCTCAACGAGCCTCTCAATTCGGAGTCGACGAGGGTCCGAACGATCTGCAGACCGAGACGGTCCGTGCGTTCGAGGGAGAAACCGGGCGGAAGGCCCTTGCCGTCGTCGGAGATCGTCACGTCGAGCCACTTGGCGGACCGCTCGCTGTGCACGACAACCTCCCCGCGCTGGCCAGGGGCGTACGCGTGCTCGAAGGCGTTCTGCACGAGCTCGGTCAGCACCATCACCAGCGGGGTCGCGATCTCGGACGACACCACGCCGAACCCGCCCTCGCGGCGCACCTTCACCTGGGTCTCGGTGACGGCGACGTCGCCCATGATCGGGATCACCTTGTCGATGACGTCGTCGAGGTCGACGCGCTCGTCGACGGACATCGACAGCGTCTCGTGCACGAGCGCGATCGACGTCACCCGGCGCACCGACTCGGCGAGCGCCTCCTTGGCCTCCGGGTTCGACAGCCGGCGCGACTGCAGCCGCAGCAGCGCGGCCACCGTCTGCAGGTTGTTCTTCACCCGGTGGTGGATCTCGCGGATCGTGGCGTCCTTCGACATCAACGCCCGGTCGCGCCTGCGGACCTCGGTGACGTCGCGGCACAGCACGATGGCGCCGGCCGCCTGACCACGTGGCCGAAGGGGCAAGGAACGGAACAGCACCGCGGCACCGCGGCGTGACTCGGCCTCCATCCGCATGGACGGCTGCCCGTCGAGCGCCTGCCGGATCCGCTGCGCCACCTCGGTCGCGTCGAACGGGTCGCCGATCAGGCTGCGGGTCAGCGGCGCCAGGTGCACGCCGACCAGGTCGGACGCGTGCCCCATGCGGTGGTACGCCGACAGCGCGTTCGGCGAGGCGAACACCACCGCACCGGACGGGTCGAGCCGGATCAGGCCGTCACCGACGCGCGGGCTGGTGTGCACGTCCGGCGACGGTTCGGGAGCCGGGAAGGTGCCGTCCGCGATCATCTGGCACAGGTCGGCCGCGCTGCCGAGGTAGGAGATCTCCAACGGCGACGGCACGCGCGGGACGGCCAGGTTCGTGCTGCGGCTCAGCACCGCGATGACCTGGGTGCCCAGCCGCACCGGGATGGTCTCGCGCCGCACCGGGACACCCAGGTGCCAGCGCGGGTCCTCCTCGCGGCAGATCCGCGACTCGTCCATGGCCCTGCGCAGCTGCGGGTGCTCCTCGGAGGTGACCTCGCTGCCGACCACGTCCTCCGGGTGGGCCGTGGGCGCGGTCGTGGGGCGGGCCTGGGCGACGCAGAGGAACCTGTCGTCCTCCAGCGGGACCCACATGTTGAAGTCCGCGAACGACAGGTCGGAGAGGAGCTGCCACTCGGCGACGACCAGCTGGAGGTGGTCGACGGCGGCGCCGGAGAGCTTGGTGTGCTCGGCCAGCAGGTCCGTGAGCGTAGACAGAACTCCTCCATGAGAAACTGGTCGGTGAAGCAGTTCTGATCCTAGGAGACTCCCATGTCGAAGCGTGCTCGCAAGCGCCGCGACCGCAAAAAGGGCGGCGCCAACCGAGGCAAGCGCCCCAACGCCTGAGTGCTGCGAAAAGGCCTGGCCACCATGTCGGTGACCAGGCCTTTTTGTTGTTCTGGAGAACTTCTCAGTCCTCGGTGCGGATCTCCACGATCGTCGCGCGGATGCGCGCCTTGAGGTCCGCGGGGGCGTAATCCCCACCACACTTGCGGGCGAGCAGCGCCTTGAGGTGCTCCTCCAGCCCGAACTGCTCCAGGCACGGGTGGCACTCGTCGAGGTGCGTCTGCAGGGCCTTGCGCCGGCCCTGGTCGCACTCCTGGTCGAGGAACAGCCAGACCTCGCTCAGCACCTCTGAGCAGTCGGTGTCGTGGGGTTCGCCGCAGTTCATGACGCGTCTCCGTTGCTGCCTCGGAGGAAACCGCGGTCGCGGGCGACGTCCGCCAGCATGTCGCGGAGCTGGCGACGGCCCCGGTGCAACCGGGACATCACCGTGCCGATCGGGGTCCCCATGATGTCTGCGATCTCCTTGTACGCGAAGCCTTCGACATCGGCGAGGTAGACCGCGATCCGGAACTCCTCCGGCAACCGCTGCAATGCTTCCTTCACGTCGCTGTCGGGCAGGTTGTCGAGTGCCTCGACCTCGGCGCTGCGCAGCCCGGACGAGGTGTGGCTCTCCGCCTGCGCCAGCTGCCAGTCCGTGATCTCGTCGGTCGGCTGCTGGAGGGGCTGACGCTGCTTCTTGCGGTAGCCGTTGATGTAGGTGTTCGTCAGGATCCGGTACAGCCACGCCTTGAGGTTCGTGCCCTCCGAGAAGGACGCGAACGCCGAGTAGGCCTTGAGGTACGTCTCCTGCACCAGGTCCTCGGCATCCGCCGGGTTGCGCGTCATGCGCAGGGCGGCCGAGTACAGCTGGTCGAGCATGGGCATCGCGTCGCGCTCGAAACGGGCAGCGCGCTCCGCCGTCGTCTCTGTCGTGCCGGTGGCGGGCACCGCGCTCCCTTCCCAACGGTTCTGGGTCGGGACTGACTCTACGCGTGACCGCTCGAGCATGTTCGTTGCCACGTTCTGCCCAACACGGACGGGCTGGTAGTAATTCCGCATGGCCGGACGTGGGACCCCCGCCACAGCGCTGCTGGACAAGCAGCGGGTGGCGCACACCTTGCACTCTTACGAGCACGACCCCCGCCACGAGTCGTACGGCCTGGAGGCGGCGGAAGCCCTCGGCCTGGTGCCGGGCCGCGTGTTCAAGACGCTCGTGGCCGATGTGGACGGCAAGCTCGCGGTCGGCGTCGTGCCGGTCACCGCCCAGCTCGACCTCAAGGCGCTGGCGGCGGCGTTGAAGGGCAAGAAGGCGAAGATGGCCGTCGTCGCCGACGCCGAACGCGCCACCGGTTACGTCGCGGGCGGGATCTCGCCGCTGGGGCAGAAGAAACGGCTGCCCGTGGTGGTGGACGCGTCGGCGCTGGAGTTCGGCACCGTGTTCTGCAGTGCCGGACGGCGCGGGCTCGAGGTGGAGATCGCGCCGGGTGAGCTGGTGCGGCTCACCGGCGCGGTGGTGGCGTCGATCAGCGCCTAGTGCGGTGACCACGATCTTCACCGTGTTTCCCGACGCTCAGCAGGGCACCTCGCGGGGCAGGTTCGTGGTCACCGCACCAGTCACTCGCCGGTCCGGCCGTCGACCGCCTCGCGCAGCAGGTCCGCGTGGCCGTTGTGGCGCGAGTACTCCTCGACCATGTGCGTCAGGATCCACCGCAGGTTCACGGTCCGGTCGTCGCCGCGCCACGGCTTGCGCTTGGCCGTCTGACCGAGGTCGCCGGTCTCCAGCGCCTCCTCGACGGCCTTGCGGGAGCGCTCGACCTCGTCCTGCCACAACCCCATGAGCTCCTCCGGGGTGTCGGCGGCGGCCGAGTGCCAGTCCCAGTCGTGGTCGGCCTTCCAGTCCACGCTCGCCCACGGCTCCAGCGGCTCGCGGTCGTGCAGCACGACGTGGAACCACTGCTGCTCCACGTACGCGAGGTGCTTGACCAGGCCGCCGAGGGTCATCTCGGACTTGGCGGTGGTCATGGCCAGCTGGCCGGCGGTCAGCCCGCCGACCTTCCAGACGAGGGTCGCGCGCTGGAACTCCAGGAACCCGGTCAGGGTGGCGAGCTCGTCGCCGTCCGTCGGAGGTTCTGGCCTGCCCTGCTCATCGAGAAGCGTCATGGGGCGGCACAGTAGTGCGGTGAACCCGCGTGAGCAGGTGATTTAGTCGAGCGGGCGCAGCACCCGGTCGAGCCACTCGCCGACCGACCGGCCCACGTCCGCGACCGACGCCTTGAGCGAGTGGTCGCCCTCCAGCAGCACGACCTCGCGGTGGTGGCCGCGCGAGGGCTGGCCGAACGGGTCGTTCTCGCCCTGCACGACCAGCGTGGCCACCTCGACGCCGTCCAGCTCGGCCATCCGGGACTTCTCCGGCTTGCCCGGCGGGTGCACGGGGAACGCGAGGCACAGCACCGCCACGGCCTGGCCCTCGACGCTCGTCCGGCACGCCACCCGAGCACCGGACGAGCGGCCGCCGAACACCAGCGGCAGGCCGTCGAACCAGCGTTCGCCCAGGTCGTCGACCACGGACAACCACGCCGTGTCGAGCTGCTTGGCCGGGGCGGGGGCGCGGCGGCCCGCCACCCGGTAGGGCTGTTCGACCAGGGCCACGTGCACGCCGACGGAGTTCGCGGCGCGGCACGCGGCCACCAGGTCCGGTGCCTCGACGCCACCGCCGGCGCCGTGGCCGAGCAGCAGCGCGGCACGCGGTTCGTGGGCACAGTGCAGCAAGGCCCGCGCGGGGCCGTGCGGCGTGTCCACCAACAGCGTGGTCACGACAGTTCTGCGCGTTCGACGAGGGAGGCGTTGTTGTTCTTCACGCTGTTCACGGCGGTCGACACCGGCCGCAGCTCAAGCGCCTCGACGATCGACAGGTCGGGCGTCAGCAGTTCGGACGGGTCGAGCGAGTCCGGGTCGAGCCACGCCGACCAGCGGTCCTGGGGCAGCAGCAACGGCATGCGGTTGTGCACCTCGGTCAACGCGCCGATGGACTCCGTCGTGAGCACAGCGCACGTGACGGTCGGGACGTCGTCCTTCCACCACACGGACCAGATGCCCGCCATCGCCAGGGAAGTGTCGTCCCCGAGCGTCATGAAGTACGGCTGCTTGCGCCCCTCACCCGGCTGCCACTCGTACCAACCGGCGGCCGGGATGATGCACCGGCGCTTCATCGCCGACTGCTTGTAGGCAGGCTTCTCCAGCACGCTCTCGGCCCGCGCGTTGATCATCTTGGCCGCCCCGGACAGGTCCTTGGCCCAGTGCGGGACCAGGCCCCAGCGCATCACCCTGATGCTGCGCTCCAGGTCCTCGTCCTCCGGCTTGCGCTCGACCACCGCCATGACGTGCTTGGTGGGAGCGACGTTGTAGTCCGCACCCGGTGCCTCGTCGCCGGTTGCGTCCACCGCTTCGAACTCGGCCGCCAGCAGCGCCGGGTCCTTGGTGGAGGCGTACCTACCACACAAAACCGATCACCTCCGAAGTCACAATGGTCCCACGCCGGGAACACCTGTGCGAGCTGCCCCAGTCCGCATGCGGGATCATTCAGGCATGACTCAGCACTGGTCAGCCCCCAGCGCGTCCGGCCCAGTCCACTCCACGGTGCCGGTGCCCGGCTCGAAGTCGATCACGAACCGCGTCCTGGTGCTCGCGGCGCTGGCCGACGGGCCGTCCGCGGTGCACGCGCCGTTGCGCAGCCGCGACACCGTGCTGATGGCGAAGGCGTTCACCTCGCTGGGCGTCGGGATCGCCGACCGGGCCGACGGCGGCTGGGACGTCACCGCCGCGCTGCGGTCCGGCCGACGTGGACTGCGGGCTCGCCGGACGGTCATGCGGTTCCTGCCGCCCGCCGCCGCGCTGGCCGAGGGCGAGATCAGGTTCGACGGCGACCCGCACGCGCGGGTGCGGCCGATGAGCACGGTGCTGGACGCGTTGCGCGCGCTGGGCGCGGACGTGGAGGGCGACGCGCTGCCGTTCACGTTGCGCGGCACCGGATCGCTGGCCGGCGGTGAGGTCACGATCGACGCGTCCGGCTCGTCGCAGTTCGTGTCCGGGCTGCTGCTGTCCGCCGCGCGGTACGACAAGGGCGTGACGGTGCGGCACGCGGGCAAGCCGGTGCCGTCGTTGCCGCACATCGACATGACCGTGCAGACGCTGCGGTCGGTCGGGGTCGCGGTGGAGACCGACGGCACCAGCGCGTGGCACGTCGAACCGGGCCCGATCGCCGCCCGCACGTGGCACGTGGAGCCGGACCTGTCGAACGCGACGGTGTTCCTGGCGGCGGCCGCGGTGACCGGTGGCGAGGTCACGATCCCGCACTGGCCGGCGCGGACCACCCAGCCCGGCGACTCGGTGCGGGGCATCCTCGAGCGCATGGGCTGTGCGGTCGAGGTGTCCGAGCGGGGCCTGACCGTGCGCGGGCCGGAGAAGCTGTCCGGGCTGGACATCGACCTGCGCGACGAGAGCGAGCTGACCCCGACGGTGGCCGCGCTCGCGGCACTGGCCGAGGGCCGCACGCAGATCCGCGGTGTCGCGCACATCCGCGGCCACGAGACCGACCGGATCGCCGCCCTGGTGAACGAGATCAACGCGCTGGGCGGCAAGGCGTCCGAGACCGGGGACGGGCTGGTCATCGAGCCGGCACCGCTGCACGGCGGGCTGTGGCAGGCCTACGCGGACCACCGGATGGCCACCGCGGGCGCGATCATCGGGCTGGTGGTGCCCGGCGTCGAGGTGGACGACATCGGCAGCACCACCAAGACGATCCCCGACTTCCCGGGGATGTGGACCGCGATGCTGGGCGAGGGCGCGTAGCGGTGGGCAAACAGGACTGGCGCAAGCTCGACGAGTCCGACGTCCGGGTGCGCCCCGGCAAGGGAACGCGGCCGCGCAGCAAGAGGCGACCGGAACACGCCGACGCGGAGACCGCGATGGTGATCGGGGTCGACCGGGGCCGGTGGACGTGCGCGATGGAGTCCGGCGCCGTGGTCACGGCGATGCGTGCGCGCGAGCTCGGCCGCACGCCCGTGGTGGTCGGCGACCAGGTCGGCATCGTCGGTGACACCTCGGGCCAGCCGGACACGCTGGCCCGCATCGTGCGCGTCGAGGAGCGGACGTCGGTGCTGCGCAGGACCGCCGACGACACGGACCCGTTCGAACGCGTTGTCGTCGCGAACGCCTCCCAGCTCATCATGGTCGTCGCGCTGGCCGATCCCCCGCCGCGCACCGGTTTCATCGACCGGTGCCTGGTCGCCGCGTACGCCGGTGGCCTGGAACCGGTGCTGTGCCTCACGAAGTCCGACCTCGCCTCGGCGGACGAGTTGCTCGCGCTCTACACCGAGCTGGACGTGCCGGTGCTCGTGACGCGGTCCGACGAGGAACCGGCGGAGCTGCGGGCGCGGTTGCAGGACACGGTCTCGTGCCTGATCGGCCACTCCGGCGTCGGCAAGTCCACTTTGGTCAACAAGCTCGTCCCGGACGCCAACCGCGCGGTCGGCGTCGTCTCCGGCGTCGGCAAGGGCAGGCACACCTCGACCCAGGCCGTCGCACTGCGGCTGCCCGGCGGTGGCTGGGTCGTCGACACCCCCGGCATCCGCTCGTTCGGCCTCGCCCACATCACGCCGGACGACATCGTGAAGGCCTTCCCGGACTTCGCCGAGGCCGCCGAGGAGTGCCCGCCCGGCTGCGGCCACCTGGGCGCCCCCGAGGACCCCGGCTGCATGCTCGACGAGCTCGTGCCGGACGCACCGGGCCGCCTCACGTCGCTGCGCCGCCTGCTGGCCTCCCGAGCCGGGCTCGACGACTACACGGACTGAATCGGCGGCCGATGAGTCACACTGCAGGGCATGAGCAGACTTCTGGGGGCGGTCGTGCTGAGCTGCGTGCTCACCGCGTGCACGGTCCTGACCCCCGGCAAGGCGCTGAAGGACCCCGCGTTCGCCGGGCCGTACTACGGCGCACCCCGTGACGTGGCCGCGTTCGACCCGTGCAAGGCGCTGCCCGCCGAGCCGGAGCAGTGGTGGATGCAGAAGGCGGTGGCCCCGGCCCGTCCCGGCACGGCGATCCCCGGCACCTGCTTCCACATCTTCGGCACGGGCGGCCCGCGCGACGTCGGTGTGCTCGTCGGCGTGCGCGCCATGCCCTACGACGGCGAGAAGGCGAAGTTCCCGGACGGCCACCAGGCGCAGTTCGACGGCCACACGACGTACCTGTTCTGCGGTGAGGACGGCACGGGCGCGGAGTGCACGGCGTGGGCGGCGCTCGCACCCGAGCAGACCCTGCTCGTCAGCACCTACCAGCGCGGTTCCTCCGCGTCCGCCATGCTCCCGACGGTGCAGCGGTACCTGCTGCACGTCCTGGAACGTCTGCCGAAGGCCCGATGAGACGACTCCTGAACGCCGCTGCCCTGGTGGCCGCGCTGACCGCGTGTGCGGGCCCTCCCGCCGCACCCGCGCCCACCCCGACGTCGACGGTGACCACGACGTCGCCGCGCATCGACGTCGCCCACGACCTCACGGACGTCGACGTGTGCGCGCTGCTGACCGCTGCGGACGTCAAAGGCCCGTTCGTGCGGCCACCAGCGCCGTTCGCGGGCCCCGGGACCTGTGAGTTCCGCGCCCCGACCGGTCTCCGGCTCGGCCTGGTGATCACCCAGAGGTCCTACGACGACGCGAAGCCCCTGGTGCTCAACGGGTCCGAGCAGGTCATCGACGGTCACTCCACCTGGTGGGCCACCGGTTCCGACGGCACCATGACCCACTGCGACATGGTGGTCGCGCTGACGGCCGACCACGTCCTGGAGGTGCGCGCCGAGCAGTACCCGATGGACGTCGTGCGCATCGGTTCCCAGACCCGAGTGCAGGTCCAATCCGTGTTGAGCCGTCTGCCGAGGAAGTGAATGAAGCGAGTTCTGGCGCTGGTCCTGCTGCTGAGCGCGTGCAGTGGTGAGCCCGCACCCCCGAAGTTCGTCGACACCGACCCGTGCACGCTGCTGCAGAGCGGCGACGCGGGCCCGTTGGACAGCACCGCCAGGGCCGGGCGCGAGTGCACCTACGCGTTCGGCTCGACGACGGTCACGCTGGAGCTGCGGGAGGGGCAGTTCGACGACGAGTCGGCCCGGCTGCAGGCCGGCGGCGGGTACGGCGCGGTGGTCGAGGACCGGCCGATGACCCGGCGGTGCGCGTCGTCGGCGTGCGAGGCCGTGGTGCAGGTGCGCGAGGGTGAGCTGCTCGGGCTGACCGTGACCAAGCAGGGCGAGGACGACAACGTGCTGGGCCAGACCACGCAGGGGCTGGCGTTGAAGGCGCTGGAGAGGTTGCCTAAGTGAAGCGCTGGACCATCGCGTTGCTGCTCCTGGTCGCGGGGTGTGGCAGCACACCGCCGCCTGCGGCTGTACAGACAACAAGCACAACCACCACCACGACGACGGTCACCACGACGTCGCCGCGCATCGACACGCCGCGCAAGCTCGCGGGCGTCGACCCGTGCTCGCTGCTGGTGGCCTCGGACTTCGACGAACCGCTGTTCGCCCCGCCGGCGCCGTTCCCGAACCTGCCGAACGCCTGCGAGTACCGGGTGGGCAACGGCACGGAGAAGGACCTGTTCGTGATCGCCGCGATCGCCGGGCCGTACGACCGGTCGGTGAAGAGCGGCTCGCTGCTCGACGGCCACTCGACCTCGACGTCGTGCATCGACGGCCCGGAGTGCACGATCGTCGTCGCGGTGTCCGAGACCCAGACGTTGAAGATCATCGTGCACCTCGAGGGCGGCAACGACCAGCAGCGCGCGCAGATCCTGTGGGGCAAGGCGGGCAACGCGGTGAAGAGGCTGCCTGTCACAGGGTGAGCGGCTGTCCCGTCCCCCTGTCATGAAGGTATTCGTGATCGGTGCGACGGGTGTGCTCGGCCGGGAAGCCCTCCCGCGGCTGCGGGAGGCGGGCCACGAGGCCGGTGTGCTGGACCGGCGCACCACCTCGATGTTCGACGCCACGCAGCTCGCCACCGCGATGGCCGGCTACGACGCCGTCCTCAACCTCGCCACCCGCATCCCGCTCAGCGCCAAGGCCGTGCTGGCCAGCGCGTGGGCCGAGAACAACCGCATCCGCACCGAGGGCAGTGCGGCGGTGGTGGAGGCGGCGCTCAGGGCAGGCGTCGGCCGGGTCGTGCAGGAGGGCATCTCGTTCGTGTACGCCGACGGCGGTGACCGCGAGCTCGACGAGAGCGCTCCCCTCCAGCCGGTGGGCCACATCGCCAGCTCGGTGACCGCGCAGCGCAACGTCCTGCGCCACCCCGGCGGCGTGTTCCTGCGCATCGGGATGCTGCTGGGTGGGGCCGCGCAGGCGCCACCGGTGCTCGTCGGCGACGGCTGGATGTCGGCCGTGCACCCCGGTGACGCGGCGGCCGCGGCCGTTGCCGTGCTCGACGCGCCCGCCGGGATCTACAACGTCGGCACGCCGGTGCTGAAGCGGGACCTGGGCATCACCAGGCTGCCGCGGGCGTTCGGGAAGCTCGCGGCGTCGCTGGAGGTGTTCTCGCGCTCACAACGGGTTGTCAGCACCAAGCTCACCGAGGCGACGGGGTGGAAACCGGAGGCCTAGGCCTGCGCCGGCTAGTGGTGTGACTCAGCACGTTGCCGGGGGGATTCGCGGTCAGACGGGTGCATCGTGGTGTCGCCCCCACGTCCTCATACTGGACCGTATGGGGGCGTGGGGGCGGCGCCGCGAGGTGCCCTGCTGAGCGTGGATCACCTCGCCAACGTGCTGAGTCGCGCCACTAACCCATGTGCGGGTAGCCGTGCCGCGTCGGCGGCACCAGCGTCTCCTTGATGGCGCGCGGGGACGTCCACCGCTGCAGGTTGTAGATCGACCCCGCCTTGTCGTTGGTGCCGGACCCGCGCGACCCGCCGAACGGCTGCTGCCCCACGACGGCACCGGTCGGCTTGTCGTTGACGTAGAAGTTGCCCGCCGCGAACCGCAACGCGCGGTGGGCCTGTTCCACCGCGACGCGATCGCGGGCGAACACGGCACCGGTGAGCGCGTACGGCGTGGAGGTGTCGATGACGCCCATGATCTTCTCGTAGTCCGCGTCGTCGTAGACGTGCACCGCGAGGATCGGGCCGAAGTACTCCGACGTGAAGATGTCGTGGTGCGGGTCGGTGCCCAGCAACACCGTCGGGTCGACGAAGTAGCCGACCGAGTCGTCGCACGTGCCGCCGGCCAGCACGTCCACGGAGGTCGACGCGGACGCCATCAGCAACGCGTCCTTGTGCTTGGCGAAGGCGCGGTGGTCGATCACCGCGCCGCCGAACACCGACAGGTCCGTGACGTCGCCGTACGCCACCGACTTCGTTACGTCCACGAGGTGGTCGCGCACACCGCCGTCCCACAGCGAACGCGCGATGTACGCGCGGGAGGCGGCCGAGCACTTCTGGCCCTGGTACTCGAAAGCACCGCGCACCAGGCCGGTGACGAGCGCCGCCGGGTCGGCGGAGGCGTGTGCCAGCACGAAGTCCTTGCCGCCGGTCTCGCCGACCACCCGCGGGTAGGCGCGGTAGTGGTCGAGGTTGTCCGCCATGGTCCGCCACAACGTCTTGAACGTCCGGGTGGAACCGGTGAAGTGCAGGCCGGCGAAGAACCTGTCCCGCAACGCCACCTCGCTCACCGCCCGGCCGTCACCGGTGACCATGTTGACCACGCCCGGCGGCAGGCCCGCCTCCTCCAGCAGGCGCATGGTGAAGTGCGCGGCCAGCTGCTGCGCCGGCGACGGCTTCCACACCACCGTGTTGCCCATCAGGGCCGGGGCGAGCGGCAGGTTGCCGGCGATGGCGGTGAAGTTGAACGGCGTGATCGCGACGACGAACCCGTCCAGCGGCCGGTGGTCCATCCGGTTCCACACGCCGGGCGAGGACACCGGTTGCTCCTGCAGGATCCGGCGCCCGAAGTCGACGTTGAACCGCAGGAAGTCGATCAGCTCGCACGCCGCGTCGATCTCGGCCTGCTGCACGGACTTCGACTGCCCCAGGATCGTCGCGGCGTTCAACGTGTCGCGCCACGGGCCGCTCAGCAGGTCCGCCGCCCGCAGCAGCACCGCGGCCCGCTCGTCGAACGGCAGCTCCTGCCATCCCGGTGCGGCGTGCTGCGCGGCCCGCATCGCCGCCGCCACGTCGGAGTTCGTGGCCTGCGCGGTCACTCCGAGCACGTGCCGGTGGTCGTGCGGCTGGACCACGTCGACCCGCTCGCCGCCGCCCATCCGCTGCTCGCCGCCGATGGTCGTGGTCAGCTCGTGCGTGGTGCCTTCGAGCTCCGCGATGCGGGCTTCGAGGCTGCTGCGCTCGGGGCTGCCAGGCGCGTAGGTGCGCACGGGTTCGTTGACCGGTTCGGGTGCAGCCGTTACGGCGTCCATTCCCCCATCGTGGCACGCGGTAGTAGGGTCCGTCGGGTGGCGCGGGTGACTGGCATCGGCGGGGTCTTCCTGCGTTCCCGGGACCCTGTGCGGCTGGCCGCCTGGTACCGCGACAACCTCGGGGTGCCGATGAGCGAACGCGGGACCGTCACCTTCCACTGGCTCGACACCGCCACGTCCGACCACCCCGGCACCACGACGATGGCGTTGTTCGCCCAGGACACCGACTACATCGGCGAACCGCACCAGCGCACGATGCTCAACCTGCGCGTCGACGACCTGACCTCGTTGATGTCGAAGCTGCGCGCCCGCGGGGTCGAGGTGCTGCCGGAGACCGAGGACTCGGAGTTCGGCCGGTTCGGCTGGTGCGTCGACCCCGAGGGCAACCGGATCGAGCTGTGGGAACCCGCGGAAGGCATGTGAGCCCTTCTCGTTCGATCAGGCCCCCTGCGCCGCAGCCTGGCGCCGCACGAGCTCCGCGACGTTGTCGGGCAGGGTGGTCTCGAAGTCGGTCAGCTTGGCCCAGGCCGGCTTGATGACGATCCGGACCATGCCGTCGCTGTAGAGCGAGCGGACGTTGACCTCCCACTCGGCGCGCTGCTCCGGCGTCATCGACATGGTCTTGCCGATCTGCAGGTACTCGTCCGGGATGTCGTCGACCGGGTCCAGCTCGGCGGTGCCGCGGATGGACAGGATCTTCGGCGGGAACTGCTCGGTGTCGATCGTGAACGCGACGGCGGGACGCTGCGCCAGCATGGCGAGCTTGCGCGCGTTCTTCGACGTGCAGATGACGATCTCGCTGCCGTTCCAGCAGAACCCGACCGGGATGTTGCGCGGGGTGCCGTCCTGCGCGACGAACGCCAGCCTGGCCATGTCGCGGGCCAGCAGCTCCTGGCCGAGCGGGCGGTTCAGTACCTCGTCGACGACGTGCTGCTTCATGGTGGCTCCGTCTCTTCGGTGTCGGACACCCCTGGGACGGAGCCGCTCACGGCGCCTCTACATCAGGTGTTCATGACCTGAGTCACATCAGTTCGAGCACGAACGCCAGCTCCTGCGCCGCGTACCAGGCCAGCTCGTGGTCCTCGGCGCTGCCGAGCGTGAACTCGGCGTCCGGGTCGCCCAGGTCGGCCGCGTCCACGACCTCCACCGCGGCCCGCACGTCGTCCTCGGCCTCGGCGGTGTCGAGGTGCACGGACGCGACGTCCTTCAGCGTGAACGACCCCGCGACCTTCACCACCGAGAAGTCCAGCTCGGGGCGCAAGGTCACGTCGTCCGCGTCCACCGCGACGACCGCGCGGCGCGGCTCTGACTTCTCGTCGGCGGCCAGCAGCCGCAGCGACGCGCGGGCGGCGTCGAGCATCGCCGCGTACTCCAGCTCCTCGGTGTCGCCGGCGGCGTAGGACTCGCGCAGCGCGGGCGTCAGCGCGAACGCCGTGCCGTTGACCGGTGCGAGCTCGCCGCTGTCGACGAAGCTGCGCAGCATGGCCACCGTGGCCGGGATGTAGACCCTCATCAGACGCCCGCCGTCCCCATCAGTTCCTCCACCGACTCCTCGACCATGGTCGCGAGAACGTCCACATCGGACATGGCGTCGCGGTCGCCGTTCAGCCCGAAGTACACACCGCCGTCGTACGACGTCACCCCGATGGCCAGCGCCTGGTTCTTGGCGAGCGGCACGACCGGGAAGATCTCGGTCATTCTCGCCCCCGCGGCGTACAGCGGCACCTGCGGGCCCGGAACGTTGGTGACGATCACGTTGAACAGCCGGCGGCTGAACGAGCTGGCGGCCCGCGCGCCCAGTGCGTGCAGCGTCGGCGGGGCGAACCCGGAGACCTTCACCAGCGCGTCGGCGGCCACGGACTGGCCGGACTCCTGGTGCGCGCGGGTCGCGTGGCTCACGTGGTGCAGCCGCACGACCGGGTTCGGCTCGCCCACCGGCAGGTCCACCAGGTACGCGGAGACGTTGTTGCCGGAGTCGGGATCGGTCTCGCGCACCGACATCGGCGTCATCGCGCGGATCGTGGTGCTGCCGGTGACGTTCTCACCGCGGCTGAGCAGCCAGTTCCGCATCGCTCCCGCCAACGCCGCCAGCACGACGTCGTTGACCGTGCCGCCGTGCGTCTTGCGGATGGCACGCAGGTCGTCGAGCTGAGCGCGCGCTACGGCGAAACGGCGCTGCGGCGAGGTGATGCGCACGTTGAGCGGGCTGCCGGGTGCGGGCGAGGCGGCCGTGTGGATCGCGGCGGCCACGGCACCGACGGCGTTGACGACCTTCCCGACGGTCGCGACGGTGTCCATCGCGGCGCTGCGGACGTTCTCCACGAGCTCGCCGGGCCGGTGCACGATGTCGGTGACCGCGTCGGCCACCAGCTGCAGCGAGCTGGGCTCCGGCTGCGGCATCCAGAGGTTCTCGACGTTGGTCCGCGGCGACGGCGACACGTCCAGCATGACCTGGCCGATCTCCAGCGACGCGATGCCGTCGACCATGGCCTGGTGGGTCTTGGTGATCACCGCGAGCTGGTTCTTCGCGAGGCCCTCGACGAGGTAGATCTCCCACAGCGGCCGCGAGTGGTCGAGCGGCCGGGACATCAGCCGCGCCACCAGGTCGTGCAGCTGGGTGTCGCTGCCCGGCTTGGGCAGCGCGCTGCGGCGGACGTGGTAGGTCACGTCGAAGTCCGGGTCGTCCACCCACACGGGCCGCGCGATGCGACCGGGGACGTGCACGACCTTCTGCCGGTAGCGCGGCACGAGGCTCAGCCGCTGCTCGATGAGGTCGACGAGCTTGTCGTAGTCGAACCCCGCCTTGGGCCTGCGGAACACCGCGACGCCACCGACGTGCATCGGCGTCGTGGAGCCTTCCAGGTACAGGAATGAGGCGTCCAGCGCTGACAGTCGGTCCGGCATGCGCCCCAGCCTAGTGGCGTTTTTCGTCCATGAGCTTTTCCAGCATCGCCCGCTCCTGCGGATCACGGTCGTGCCGCTCCAGCCGGATGCGCGCCGCCTCCGGGATCGCCTCGCGCGCCCTCGGGTCCACATTGGCCATGAACGACTTGAGGAAGCTCCACCGCGTCAGCCGGCGAGCGGTCGTCAGCTTGGCCACCGCGAGCGAGACCCAGCTGAGTGCCACGTCGAGCCGGCGGTCGCCCTTGGTCGCGGACGCCCAGTCGAGCACGACCGGCCCCTCCGGGCCGAGCACGACGTTGCCGGGGTGCAGGTCGAGGTGCAGCAGGTCGCCGTCGCCGCTGAGGAAGTCCGGCGCCGCGATGGCATCGAGGCAGTGGTGCAGGTCGGCGAGCTCACGGCCCAGCCGACCGGCCAGCCACGGCTTGCGGCCGATCTCCTCGGACATCCGCGGGCCGGGCACGTACTGCATGACGAGCTCGTCGGCGGTGGCGTCGTGCACGCGCGGGACGGCGATGCCGTGGCCGCTCAGGTACGACATCATCTCAGCCTCGCGCCGCAGGTCACGACCTGTGCGCGTGCGTTTGACGAGCAGGCCGTCGGACCGGATGAACACGTCCGAGTCCTGGCCGCTCGCAAGGTGTTGACGATGCGCGACGCTGCGCATACCTGCCGTCATGTGACGATCATCATGCATATGATCCAAAGCACAAGGGCCGAATGGCTCTAGTCGGGCTCTTCACCCGTTCGAGCCGGGCGTGCGGGGGCCAGGTGAGCCGTCTGGCACCCTCATCGGCGTGGAGATCTCGCCCAAGGACCGCTTCGTCACCGTCTACGGCCGCAAGCCAGTGCTGGAAGCGCTGGACGACCCGGCCCTCTCGGTGGACAAGGTGGTGCTCGCCGACACCGCCCGCGGTCCGGCGGCGCGCGAGATCCTCGACGCGGCCCGGTCCCGCGGCGTGCAGGTGCAGCGGGCGACCGCGCAGCGGGTGAAAGTGCTGGCGGGCAACGGGAAGCAGGACCAGGGCGTGCTCGCGGACGTCGTGGCGCCGCGGATGAAACCGCTCGCGCTGGCGCTGGAGCAGGACGACCTGCGGTCGGTGCTGCTGCTCGACGGCATCACCACGCCGGCGAACGTCGGCATGATCCTGCGGACGGCGACGGCGGCGGGCATCGACGGCATCGTCGTGCCGCGCCGCGGGGTCGCCTCGATCGACCCGCTCGTGGTGAAGGCCTCCGCCGGGGTGGCTTTCCGCGCGCCCGTGCTGCGCTGCGGCACCGCGGCGGAGGCTTCGGCACTGTTGCACGCGCACGGCTTCCCGTTGCACGCGCTCGACTCCCACGCGTCCGACACGATTTATTCCGCCGAGTTCAGTGAGCGCGCGGCTTTCGTGCTGGGCAGCGAAACGTTCGGAATCACCGACGACGTGCGCCCGCACATCACTTCCTGGATTTCCATTCCAATGGCCGCGGGCGTCGAATCCCTGAACGTCGCATCCGCTGCCGCCGTGCTCTGTTTCGAGCTCGTGCGGCGCGCCCAGGTCTAATCAGTCAACGGGGTCACAGCCAGTCCACGTGGTAGCTCTCGACCCACACCGGGCCGAGCACCCCGCCGCACTCGGCGAACGACGACCTGCCCCGCACCCGCCCGATGGTGCCGGGTTCGTCCCAGCTCGACAGCGGTGTGCGGCAGTGGGCGACGGCGCGGAAGTTGCCCGGCCTGCCGTCCTCGCAGAAGACCTCGACACCGCGCCCGTCCCGCAGGTACTCCTCGTAGCACCCGCGCTCCTGCGTTGCCTGCGCAGGCACCACCACTGCTGCGCTCGCGGCAACGACGACAGCGGCGCAAGCGACGATTCTTCGCATTGTCTCCCCTAGAAAAGTGAGCGGAACCTGCCCGCGTCGAAATTAGCCGGGGAGCTGAACGCCGGCAATTGCGCTGCCGGGTGAACCCTCAATCGCGGAGCGCGATCGCCAGCAGGATCTCCAGCTCCTCGAGGGTGGACCGCGTGGACCGATGGTGGACGCCGACCATGCCGGCCGCCGCGGCACCGCGGACGTTCACCGCGAGGTCGTCGACGAAGACGCACTCGGCCGGTTGCAGGTCCAGCTTCGCGGCCGTGAGCAGGTAGATCTGGACGTCCGGCTTGGCCAGCCCGACCTCGCCGGAGACCACCGCCGCGTCGAAGAGCCCGTGCCAGTGCGCGGGCGGGCTCCACCACCCGTCCGCGTTGGACAGCAACGCGGTCTTGAAGCCCTGCTGCTTCGCCTTGCGCAGCGCGGTGAGCAACGGCGGTTCCGGCGGGTTGTCCTCGCCGGGATCGGTCAGGACGCCGCCGTAGTCCAGCACCAGCGCTTTGAGCATGGTCAGGACCGTACTCCCCACACTTTCGAGTGACGGGCGTCCTGATCCACGAGGTGTGTCGCCTGTTCGACCATGCCCCCAGTTGTCCGCCGCCTGCCCACCTACGAACCGCCCGCGGGTGCGGAGCCGACCGCACCGGACGCGGCCTTCGTGCCCCGCCCGCGCACCCGCCGGTTGTGGAGACCGCCCTCCGAGCCGCCTTCGCCTCCGCTGGACGCCGCCCGGCTGGTCGTGGCCGTCCTGGAGGTGCTCGACGGACGCCGCCCCTGCCGTTCGCTCCAGCAGCTCGCCCAGCCCGCCTGGCCGCCGGCTCGGTCAGTCGGTGCGCCTGCACACCACCGCCTGCTGCGCCCGCCCGCGTCTGCCACCCGACCCGGCTCGCCGCCGAGATCGCCGCCACCGTCCGCCGCGACGACCGCGTGCTCGCGGTGGCCGCCCGCGCCGACCACCGCGACGGCCGCTGGCTGCTGACCGCCTTCAGCGTCCTCGAGTAGCTCGCCCGCCTCTCTCGCCGACCGCACGCGGGGAGCTTTCGTACGCTCACACCGTACGAAAGCTCCCCGCGCACTACTCCGCTTTTCCGCATGCTGGAAGTCACGCGGGAGTCCCGCGTTCCCCTGTGAGAAACGCGGGGGCCCCGCGTTACCTCGTGGGTGACGCGGGGCCCCTGCGTGACGTGAAGGGTGCTGGCTAGCGCTTGCGGCGGTTGCGGGTGCCGGACTGCCCGCCACCGCCGTTGGCCTCACCGTGCTGCTCGACGCCGCCGTCCTCGGCCGGGCCGCTGTAGCTCAGGTGCTGCTCGCCGGGGCCACCGAGACCCTTGCCGCGCAGGGCGGGCGGGATCGCGTTGCCGGTCTGCAGCTGCGCCATCGCCGGGCCGGCCGGAGCCGACGCCTGCTGCTGCGCCTGCTGCTGAGCGCGCCGCGGCACGGGCGCGAGCACGGGCACCCGTCGCCGGCAGCGGCTGCGGGGCCTGGCTCAGCAGGACCGGAACCTCCGGCTCCGGCTGGGGCTCCGGCTCCGCCGCCTCGACCTGCAGGTTGAACAGGAAGCCGACAATCTCCTCCTTCAACGCGTCGAGCATCGCGTTGAACATGTCGAAGCCCTCGCGCTGGTACTCGATGAGGGGGTCGCGCTGCGCCATGGCGCGCAGACCGATGCCCTCCTTCAAGTAGTCCATCTCGTAGAGGTGCTCACGCCACTTGCGGTCCAGGACGGACAGCAGCACGCGGCGCTCCAGCTCGCGCATGGCACCCTCGCCGACGCGGCCGTCGATCTCGGCCTCGCGCTCGCGGTAGGCCTTCAGCGCGTCCTCGACCAGCGCCTCGCGCAGGAACTCGCGGCTGACGTCCTCGTCGGACTCGAGCAGCTCGTCCGCGTCCAGGCTCACCGGGTACAGCGTCTTGAGCGCCGTCCACAGCTTCTCGAAGTCCCAGTCCTCGGCGTAGCCGTCGGCGGTCGCGCCGTTGACGTACTCCTCCACGACGCTCTCGATCATGTGCTCGACCTGTTCCCTCAGGTCCTCACCTGCGAGAACGCGGTGGCGCTCGGCGTAGATCACCGTGCGCTGGCGGTTCATGACCTCGTCGTACTTCAGGACGTTCTTGCGGATCTCGAAGTTCTGCTGCTCGACCTGGGTCTGCGCGCTGCGGATCGCGCGGGTCACCATCTTGTGCTCGATCGGCACGTCGTCCGGCACGTTCAGGCGCGTCATGACCATCTCGACCATCGACGCGTTGAACCGGCGCATCAGCTCGTCCTGCAACGACAGGTAGAACCGCGACTCACCGGGGTCGCCCTGACGGCCGGTACGACCACGCAGCTGGTTGTCGATGCGGCGCGACTCGTGACGCTCGGTGCCGAGCACGTAGAGACCACCGGCCTCGCGCACCTCGTCCGCCTCGGCCTTGCCCTGGATCGTCAGCTCCTCGACGACCTTGGCCCACGCGGCCTCGTACTCCTCCGGCGTCTCCACCGGGTCGAGGCCGCGCTCGCGCAGCTCGTGGTCGGCGATGATGTCCGGGTTGCCGCCCAGCACGATGTCGGTACCACGACCGGCCATGTTCGTCGCGACCGTGACGGCACCCTTGCGGCCCGCCTTCGCGATGATCAGCGCCTCGCGGTCGTGGTGCTTCGCGTTCAGCACCTCGTGCGGAATGCCCTTGCGCACCAACAGCTTCGACAGGTACTCGGAGCGCTCGACGCTCGTCGTGCCGATCAGGACCGGCTGGCCCTTGGCGTGCTTCTCGGCGATGTCGTCGGCAACGGCCTCGAACTTCGCCTCCTCGCTCTTGTAGACGAGGTCGGGCTGGTCCTTGCGCTGCGGCGGCCGGTTCGTCGGGATCGGCACGACGCCCAGCTTGTAGGTCTGGTGGAACTCGGCCGCCTCGGTCTCGGCGGTACCGGTCATGCCACCGAGCTTCTCGTAGAGGCGGAAGTAGTTCTGCAGGGTGATCGTGGCGAGGGTCTGGTTCTCCGCCTTGATCTCCACGCCTTCCTTCGCCTCGATGGCCTGGTGCATGCCCTCGTTGTAGCGGCGGCCGGCGAGCACACGACCCGTGAACTCGTCGACGATCATGACTTCACCGTTGCGGACGATGTAGTCCTTGTCCTTGGTGTAGAGCTCCTTCGCCTTGAGGGCGTTGTTCAGGTAGCCCACCAACGGCGTGTTCGCCGCCTCGTACAGGTTGTCGATGCCGAGCTGGTCCTCGATGAACGAGACACCCTGCTCGGACACACCGACGGTGCGCTTGCGCTCGTCGACCTCGTAGTGCACGTCGCGCTTCATCAACGGGCTCATCCGCGCGAACTCGACGTACCACCGCGCACTCTGCTCGGCGGGACCACTGATGATCAACGGCGTGCGCGCCTCGTCGATCAGGATCGAGTCGACCTCGTCGACGATCGCGTAGTAGTGCCCGCGCTGCACGCACTCGTCCAGGCTCCACGCCATGTTGTCGCGCAGGTAGTCGAACCCGAACTCGTTGTTCGTGCCGTAGGTGATGTCCGCGTTGTACACGGCCCGCCGCTGCTCCGGCGTCATCTCGCTCAGGATCGCGCCGACCTGCAGCCCGAGGAACCGGTGGACACGACCCATCCAGTCCGCGTCGCGCTTGGCCAGGTAGTCGTTCGTGGTGATGACGTGCACGCCCTTGCCGGCGAGCGCGTTGAGGTAGACCGGCATGACACTGGTGAGCGTCTTGCCCTCACCGGTGCGCATCTCGGAGATCTGCCCGAGGTGCAACGCCGCACCACCCATGAGCTGCACGTCGTACGGGCGCTGACCGAGCGTGCGCTTCGCAGCCTCACGGGCCACGGCGAACGCCTCCGGCAGCAGCTCGTCGAGCGACTCGCCCTCGGCGTGGCGCTTCTTGAACTCCTCCGTCTTCGCGCGCAGCTCGGCGTCGGACAGGTCGACCACGTCGTCTTCGAGGTGGTTGATGTGCGCTGCGATGTTGCGCAGGCGCTTGAGCATCTTGCCCTCGCCGGCGCGGAGCAGTCGGGACAGCACCATCTGGATAGACCTCATCACCTGTATCGCGACGCGCCCACGTCGGACGCCTTTCCCCTGCCCATCGTAGGCAAGTCGCCAAGATGTGTGCACAGACACAGGCGGATTGCGGCGGATGACCTGGTATGCGCAGGTCAGGTGCCGGATCTGCGATGCCCCGCAGACCGCCCGGCGCCGGTGCCCCCACCTCGGCTACTGGTGTGGAGAACGCATGAGGACGGTGTGAAGGTTCCTGGTCGGGGCAAGTTCACCTTGACGTTGACTCACTCCCACCCCGATCGGGGGAGAGTCCCACCCGCCGTGCGGCGGGTAGCGCTCACGCGCTGTGCCTCACGGCACGGGTTTCCTGTTTCACCGCCGATCGCGGAAGGGAGGACCCTTGCCGTCTGACATCAGCTCCGCAGGCATCACCCGAGGTGCCTCGGGCTACGGCTCGACCAGCCGCAAGGATGTTCTTGGCCGCGTTCAGGTCCCGGTCGTGCCGGGTGCGGCAGCCCGGACACGTCCAGTGCCGGACGTCCAGGGCGAGGTCGGTCAGCCGATGACCGCAGTTCGAGCAGGTCTTGCTGGAGGGGTACCAGCGGTCGACCACGATCAGCGTGCGGCCCGCACGTGCGCACTTGTACTGAAGCTGACGGCGGAACTCACCCCAACCGGTGTCGGAAATGGCTCGGGCGAGGTACCGGTTGCGGACCATGCCCCTGACGTTCAGATCCTCGATCGCGATCAGATCAGCCGAGCGGACCAGCGTTGTGGTGACGCGGTGCAGGAAGTCCTGGCGAGCGTTGCGGACCTTGCGGTGAGCACGGGCAACTTTGATCTTGGCCTTGCGGCGGTTGCTGCTGCCGCGCCGGCAGCGGGCCATTCTTCGCTGGTAGCGGGCGAGGTTGTGGGCCTTGCGGGCGAGATGCCGAGGGTTGGCGATCCGCTCGCCGTCGCTGGTCACCAAGAAGTCGCGCAAGCCGAGGTCGACTCCAACAGCAGCCCCACAAGGCTCAGAGGGAGAAGGTGTCGTTGTGTCAACGGCGAACGTCACATACCAGCGACCGTCGGGATCGCGGGAGATCACGACCATCGTCGGGGCCAACGCCGCAACGTCCACCTCGTCGAACGACCACGCGAACCGCAGCGGCGTGGCGGTCTTGGCCAGTGTCAACTCGCCCTCGCGCATGCGGAACGCCGAGCGGGTGTAGTGGGCGCTCTGCCGACCCGAGCGGGACTTGAACCTGGGTAACGGGCGCGGCCGGCGAAGAAGTTCTGGAACGCGGTGTGCTGGTGACGCAGGGTCTGTTGCAACGGCACCGACGACACCTCTGACAGAAACGCGAGTTCCTCGGTGCGTTTCCACTCGGTCAGCGCGACGTCGGTCTGTCCGTACGAAGTGCGGACGCCGTCATCGTGGTATCGCCGACGCCGCTCGCTCAAGGTCTTGTTCCACACCAGACGCACACAGCCGAACGTGCGGTTGAGCACCGCGATTTGTTCAGGAGCCGGGTAGGCCCGGCACTTGTACGCCGTCCGCACAGCTACAGAAAGTACCGGATTCGACACCTGCAGTGAGACCTGCCGCCCTCGCGCCCCTCGCGTGGGCGGGGCGAGCGCGCGCCGCCGCCCTCACACGCGAGGGGTGCGAGGGCGGCGGCCGTCGAGGGTGGGTGTGGTTACCGGATCAGGCCAGCCTGATCACGCCGTAGTCGAATCCCTTCCGGCGGTAGACGACGCTCGGGCGTCCGCTGTCGGTGTCGGCGAACAGGTAGAAGTCGTGTCCGACCAGTTCCATCTCGTAGAGGGCCTGGTCGACGGTCATGGGTTTGGCGGCGTGCTCCTTCTCGCGCACCACGCGTCCTGGCAACTTGTCCTCGAGGCCGTCGTCCCACCGCTGCGCGGGCACTTCCGCCATGCCCTCGTAGTCGGCCTCGGGTGCGTCGAGCACCGCGGTCTTCGCGCGGCGCGACGTCATCACCTGACCGTTCTGGTCAGCAGCGGACCCCAGTCCGCTGGTCGCCTCCGCCACCGAGATCGGGGCCCTGGCCCCGTGGTGGACGCGCCTGCGGTCGTGCGACCGACGCAGGCGGTTCTCGAGCTTCGCGACCGCAGAATCGAGCGCGGCGTAGAAGTCACCCGCGCAGGCTTCGGAACGGACCACCGGTCCACGTCCCTTGCCGGTGATTTCGACCCGCTGGCAGTTCTTCGACTGGCGGCGGTTCGGCTCGTGGAAAAGTTCCACGTCGAAGCGGATGACCTTGCGGTCGTAGCGCTCAAGCCGGGCCAGCTTTTCGGCGACGTGCACCCTGTAGTGATCGGGCACCTCGACGTTGCGGCCCTTAACGACGATGTCCATACGCGACCTCCCTCGCTTTGCTGCGAGCTATGGCTGGACTGATTGATCGGGCGCCGTGGCGATCTTGGATCGCAGATGTGTCGCAGAGGGTCGTCCTCCGCAGGTCTCACGGCGCCAGGGTCATGGGCTGTTCGCCTCCTCCCCGCGGGCCGGGAACGCTGATAGCGGTGCACGTTAGCTTGGGATTCACCGTCGCGTAAGCCCCCTTGCCGGGCGAACCGGCAGAAATCTTGGTGACTACACAGCGCGACGACTCACCGCCACAGCTCATGTTCCGAGCGTGGCACGAGCACTGCTCTCCGGCATCTCGCTCACCCATCCGGACCAGCGCAGGACCGACACTCGACGGCAGCGTCACTGCGTCGAAAGGATCCCGTCGCGGCCTCATATCCAGCCAACGGGCGACCCGCGCGTCATGTTCCCGAAACCTCGAAGAGATCGATTCCGATGCCTCCGGACCCAGTTGAGATGGGACCGAACGCAGTTCTTTCAACAGAACCGTTCGGTTTCGCTGACTGATCACGAGCCTGTCACGCGCAGCCCAACAGCAGATTTCGCCCATTCGCACACAAGCCGATGATCTACGCCGTCACCCGGCGAACCATGCATTCCCAGGAATAACCGCTGGTCAGCTCAGCGAGTGAATAAGCGTTAACCGGAGAGCGCCTCGGCGACCCCGCTACCGGCAGCACCGGACCGCACCTAGACACACCCTGCTGTCCGCCACCGCGAGCGGTCCCCACCAGGGCACCTGCAGGCCTAGTGGTCCGACCCACCGGGCAGCGGTCTGAGGCGGCGCGCGACATGGCGCCGAAACATGGGGCTGTCCAAGGTTGGATCCAAACGTGCCACTCCACAGCTCCGGATCTTGGGACAGGACAACGCCCGCGACAACGACCTGGGGATTCCTGTCCAACCAGGACGATCCGGTGATCCACTGTCCGGCACCAACTTCACCCTTGTGGGCGGTGCCGAAAGTCCCGGCAGAACCGTCAACCCCAGGGCCGCGCTGACGCAAGTGCCAGCACGCCCCGCACGCGAGCACCGGCCGACCGCAACGCACGGACACAGGCAGCTGCCGTCGCACCCGTCGTGACCACGTCGTCCAGCAGCACAACAGTTCCCGGCGGCGGCCTCCCGCAAACCAGCACGCGGCCGTCCACGTTCCTGCGGCGCGCACCGGGCCCCAAACCCACGGAATCGGACACCCCCGCCGCGAACGACAGCACCGCACTCACCTCGGCGATCTCCACAGCCCGCGCGATTCTCACCATGTGGTCGCCTCCACGCTCCCGAGCCGCCTCGGCCCGGGACGGCGCCGGCACCAGAACCCACGGCGCGGGCCCGATCGACACCAGCGCCGCCGCCACCAACGCCCCGAACCACGCCACGAGCGCCCGCGCACCCCGCTCCTTGAAGCCGAGGACGAGCTCCCGCACCACGCCGTCGTAGGCCGCCAGCGTCCACACGGGCGGGCCGACACCGGGCACGGAGAGGCGACTGGGCGGGCCGAACGCGCCGAGGCAGGTGGAGCAGCAGGCGGGGCCGGAGCGGCCGCAGCCGGAGCAGCGGGAGGGCACGAGCAGGTCGAGGGTCATGTGGACCAGGATGACGACGGGGTCTGACATTTTTGTGGATCTAGAGGAGCCGCAGGTCAGGGTGAGGTGGGTGGGACGCCAGGCGCTCGGCGAGCGAAGCCGCGGGGCCGGGCCGCGACCGGCCCAACCGGCGTCAGCCCGGGTAGAACGCCAGCGACCCCGCCGACGTTCTGATCGAGCTCGGCCTCCACACGTCCGTGATGTCCGTGGCCATCCACAACCCCGAAGAGTCGATCACCTGCACCGACCGCGAAGGCCCGGCCGCCACCGACCCCACCAGCCCGGTCAGGTTCGACTGGCTGTAGCGGTCCAGCTTGGCGCCGTCGATGTACACCTTGCTCACCGGCAGGGCCGCCAGCGACGACGACACCACCACGATGTCCTGCGACAGCCAGTCCACGGACAGCACCGAGTTGCCCAGCAACGACGGCTGGACCTGCCGCAGGGCGCGCAACGCCACGTCCTGCTGGTTGCGGGACACCGAGGCCACGTGGAGCTTGCCCGCGATGACCAGGGCCGCGCGGGTGCCGTCGCGGGACAGGCGGAGCTCGCTGATCGTGCCGAACGTGGCCAGCTCGGTGATGTTGACGCTCTTGGCGGTCCAGTTGCCGTTGTCGGAACGCGTCACGCGGGCGACGTTGGTGCCGTCGACGACGGTCCAGACCTCCTTGCCCGGTTCCTTCGGGCCGCTCGACAGCTGCCAGGTCGGGCGGGTCAGGGTGGTGGCCGGGAGGTCCACTTCGGACATGGCCTGTTCGGTCTCGCCGACCCGCAGGCGCATGGACCCCCCTGAACGCGTCACCACGGCCAGCCGGGAGCCGTCGAGCGACTGGGCGGCGCTCGCCACGTCGTAGGTGCCGTCGCCGGCCGGGCCCTTGATCGCGACGCCGTCGTTCAACAAGCGCAGGCGGCCGTCGACCACGAGCATGCCCGGCAAGTTCACGTTGGAGGCCAGCAGGGCCTCGCCGGCGGTGGAGGAGACGTCGGACGGGCGGTAGTCGCGCTGGTCGGACAAGATCTGCTGGCCGTCGACCAGGACGCGGATCCGGGACGAGGTGACGCCCTGGAACGACTTCACGACCTGGGCGACGATCTGCTTGTTCTTCTCCGGGGTGCGGTCGTTGCCGACCTTGGTGAGGTTGACCTCCAGCGCCCCGTCGTCGGCTTCCTTGGTGTTCGAGAACTTGTCGGTGTCCGGGCCCAGTGCGGAGACCAGCGTGTCGCGCAGCGCGTCGCCGGGGCCCTTGATCAGCAGCTCGGTCACGCGCGTCGGGATGTCGGTGGCGGGCGGCACGACCACGAACCGCGGGTCGGGGACCAGCACGCTGAACTCCGGGTTGTAGAACCAGAGCACGACGCGGCGGTAGCTGTTGTTGAATACGTTCTGCGGCATGTAGACGCCCGCCGGCGGCTCGGAGATGCGCCACTGGTTCTCGCTGTTGCGCGCCAGCTTCACCGGTGTGGAGAACTCGCCGAGCTGCGGCACGAACGCGTTGTCGTTGGCGCCCAGGCGGCCGACGTTCTTGCCCTGCAACAACACCGTCTGCGTGTTGTCCTGCTGCGTCTGCGGGGCCGGCACGGTCGAGAACGACGTCTCGATGATCGTGGGGCTCTTGGTGTCCCACTTCTTGTCGGCTTCCGGCGTCAGGTACGCCCGCGCGGCCGCGTAGTCGTGGGCCGGGTTGGACGTCGCGCCGATGAAGTCGCGCACCACCTCGAACGGGGCCAGGTCGCGCCGCGGCTCCGGCGCCTGGTTGGTGTTCGAGGCCTTGTTGTCCATGGTGCCGATGGGTTTCGGCTGGGTGTTCGTCGGGATCGCGGCGCACCCCGTGATCGTCACGAGCACGAGGAACACCAACGTCAGCCGTTTCACCGCACTTCCTCCGAAACCTCGTCGGGCACGCCGTCGACCGGTTCCGCCGGCTGCCAGGTGATCTCCTCCGGCGTCAGCTCGACCTCTTCCGGCTGCTCCGCCACCAGCGTCTCCGCGACGACGGCCACCGGGACGGACTCGATCGCGGGCGCCAGCGGCAGCGGGCTCTCCCGCAGCTCCTCGCCGTGCCTGCGCGGCAACGTCAGCCGGAACACCGCGCCGTGGCCCGGTTCGCCCCAGGCTTCGAGCCAGCCGCCGTGCAGTCGCGCGTCCTCCAGCGAGATCGACAGGCCGAGGCCGGTGCCACCGGTGCGGCGGTTGCGCGACGGGTCGGCGCGCCAGAACCGGCTGAACACCAGCTCCGCCTCGCCCTGGCGCAGGCCGACGCCGTGGTCCCGCACGGTCATCGCGACCGCGTCGTCGTTGCCGCGCATGGTGAGCTCGACCGGGTGGCCCTCGCCGTGGTCGATCGCGTTGGCCAGCAGGTTGCGCAGGATCCGTTCCACGCGGCGGGAGTCGAGCTCGGCGATCAGCTCCTCGTCCGGCAGGTCCATCACCACCGGGGAGTTCGCGGTCGCCGCGATCGCGCGCACCGAGTCGTGGGCGCGGCGGGCGAGCACGCGGATGTCGACCTGCTCGGCGGTGAGCTCCTCGACACCGGCGTCCAGGCGGGAGATCTCCAGCAGGTCGCCCAGCAGCGACTCGAACCGGTCGAGCTCGTCGACCAGCAGCTCGGTGGAACGCGCGAGCCCGGCGGGGAACTGCTCGCGCGAGGCGTGCAGGACGTCCGCGGCCATGCGCACGGTGGTCAACGGCGTGCGCAGCTCGTGCGAGACGTCCGAGGTGAACCGCCGCTGCAGCTGGCCGAACTCCTCCAGCTGCTTGAACTGGGCCTGGATCGACTCGGCCATCTCGTTGAACGACTCGGCCAGCCGCGCCACGTCGTCCTCGCCGACGACGTGCATCCGCTCGTGCAACGTGCCGTCCGCGAACCGTTCCGCGACCTCGGCCGCCTGCCGCACCGGCCGCACGACCTGCCGCGTCACCAGGTTCGCGATCAGCGCGAGCAGCATCAGCAGCACGACGCCGCCGACCACCAGCGTCGACTGCACGACCTCGGCGGTGCTCTGCTCCGCGGCCAGCGGGAAGATCAGGTAGAGCTGCATCGACCGCGCCGTGGTGCTCATCGGCAGGCCGACGACGTACAGCGTGGTCGGTTGCCCGGCGCGCTGCACGGTGTGGATCTGGGTGCCCTCGCCGCCGTTCTCGACCATCTCGCGCAGCCCGCGCGGCACGTCGTCCAACGGCCCGACGGAGGGCACACGGGCGCTGGTGGACGCGAGCCCGTCCGCGAGGACGGGCTCGAAGGCACCGGCGCCCGCGGTGGTGGCGTCGGTGCCGGAACTGCCCACGGCCAGCTTGTTGATCGCGCTGGTGAACCGCGTCTGCACGCTGTCAGGACCGGGGTTGAGACCCACCAGGTCCGACTGGATCAGCTGCTGCGACGCCTTCGCCTGGCGCACCGCCGCCTCTTCCTTGGTGGCGAGCAGCTGGTTGGTGATCTGCATCTGCAGCACCATGCCCAGCACGAACACCACCGCGGACGACAGCGCGAGCGTCGACACGACGACGCGCAGCTGCAGCGAGCGACGCCACAGGTCACCGAACGCGGCCCACCGCCGGCGCGCCTCCTCGACGAGGAACTGCGCCTTGGCGGCGACCGGCCGAACGAACTTCATACGCCACCTGTCACGGAGGGCCGGCCTTGTACCCGACACCGCGAACGGTCAACACCACCTCGGGGTGCTCGGGATCCCGCTCCACCTTGGACCGCAGCCGCTGCACGTGCACGTTCACCAGGCGCGTGTCGGCGGCGTGGCGGTAGCCCCACACCTGCTCCAGCAGCACCTCGCGGGTGAACACCTGGCGCGGCTTGCGGGCGAGCGCGACCAGCAGGTCGAACTCCAGCGGCGTGAGCTGGATCGGACGGCCCTCGCGCAGCACCTCGTGGCCGGGGACGTCGATCGTCAGGTCGCCGATCTGGAGCACCTCGGACGGCTCGGCCTCGGTGCGGCGCAGGCGCGCCCGGATGCGGGCGACCAGCTCCTTGGGCTTGAACGGCTTGACCACGTAGTCATCGGCGCCGGACTCGAGGCCCAGCACCACGTCGACCGTGTCGCTCTTCGCGGTGAGCATCACGATCGGCACGCCCGACTCGGACCTGATCGCCTTGCAGACGTCGATGCCGTTCATCCCGGGCAGCATCAGGTCGAGCAGCACGAGGTCGGGCTTGAGCTCGCGCAGCGCGGGCAGGGCACGAGCACCGTCGGCGACCACCGCGGTGTCGAAACCCTCCCCGCGCAACACGATCGTCAGCATCTCCGCCAGGGCGGGGTCGTCATCGACGACGAGCACGCGTGCCTTCATGCTCACCATCGTTGCACTGCCGGTCGCGCGTTCGCGCACCACCCACGTTCCATCGCCGCTGGTGGCGGAGCGCGCTCGTTCGGTAACCGGCCGGAACCCTCGTTCCACGTGCCCCACCTCGCCCGATTTGGCCTGATCGTCGCGTGCATCTTCGCGCGACGGTCACCATTCGTTACCTCGTGGTGTCAGGCCGTGCGGACGGCGGAGGCCAGCCAGATGCGCGCGTCACCCACCTTCCGCGGGTCGGTGATCGCGGGCACCGGGCGTTCGTGGCTGGCGGCCAGGTCGACCGGGTGCGTCACGCCTGCCTGCCAGCCGTGCCCGCCCAGCCACGCGACCGGGTCCTCCACGTCGGAGCGCCAGCCGGCGTCCATCGTGTCGAACCGCTGCTGCACGGCCCTCATCTGCGGCAGCTCGCGGAACGCGCGGTTGACGTGTTCGAGCGCGAGCGTGCTGCCGCGGGCGGACAGCGCGCTCACCCAGTGCAGGACCCACTCGCCGTCGTCCGGCGGCAGAAACATGAAGAGGCCCTCCAGCAACCATGCTGTGGGCCTCTTCGGGTCGAACCCCGCGTGGATCAGCGCGGTCGCCCAGTCGTCGCGTAAGTCGCAAGGGACGACGACTCTCTCGCAGGTGGGTTTGGCACGTTCGTCGTGCAGGGCGTCTTCCTTGAACTCGATCAACTCGGGTAAGTCGAGCTCGTAGACGGTCGTGCCCGGCGGCCAGTTGAGCCGGAACGCTCTTGTGTCGAGGCCCGCGGCCATGAGCACGACCTGGGGCTGGGCCGAGGTGAGCAGCTGGTCGTCGAAGTAGCGGGTGCGCAGGACGAAGTGCTCGCCCGCGAGGGTGCGGACGCCGGTCAGGTCGTTCGCGGAGCCGGCGGCCTCCACGAGCACCTCGGCCAGCGGGTCGTCGAAGAGCCGGTGGAGCTGACGTTGCTCGGTGGCGCGGGCGGCAGCGATCAGGACCGCCGTACGGGCGACTCCGACCGGGGGGCGCTGCAGGACACGCTTCAAATTGTGATCCCCTATTCACTCACAGTTACGTACCGGACACACGATCGTGTCAACGGGTACGCACGTGAGCGACCACTCAAGGGGTGAAGAGTGGTTCCAAAAGCGAATGAAAGTTCACCTTTGACCGCCCGTCCACCACTTGCCACGGGGCCAGCCAGTTGATGTTCGCCAATCCGTCGTAAACGGCGCCGCACCGGGCCTGGAGGCCGCCATCGGATTCGTAGATGTCCCGGGCCCGAGACGCGTCGTCCCGCTCCCGCCTGGCCGCGCGTTCGGCCGCCACCTCGACCGGCACGCGGAGCAGCAGGTGCAGGTCCGGAACGGGCAACCCGAACCGCTCGACCTCCAGCTCGCGGACCCACCGGACGAACTCGCCGTGCTCGTCCTGGTGCAGGCGCGCCGCGCTGTAGGCGGCGCTGGACGCCACGTACCGGTCGAGCAGCACCACGTCGTGCTCCCCGAGGTCCTTGCGGATCTCGTCGGCCGCACCGCGCCGGTCCAGCGCGTACAGCACGGCCATGCCGTAGACGGAGTCGCTGAGGTCGCCGATGTTGCCGTAAAGGGCGTCGCGGACCAGGTCAGCGTGCACGCTGATCCCGTAGCGCGGGAAGGCGTGGCTGGTCACGGTCCTGCCGTCCGCCTCAAGGGCGGCGATCAGACCGTTCGCCAAAGTGCGCTTGCCGGCCCCGTCGAGGCCCTCGATCACTACGAGCTTTCCCACGTCACGAACCCTAACGGGACCGGTTCCGGCCACTCACACGGCCGCAGCGCATCCCCCACACGGGCGAAATCCGATCTTTCGATCACCAGATTGAGTGACTACGGTGAACAGTCACACGGCGCGTGTGTGAAGGGTAGGTGCCGCGGTGGCCGCGGAATCCGGGCACGCCGAGTCGGTCGACGAACCGAACGGTCACCCGACCGGGGGTCTGCCGACCCCTCTCGCCGAGACGCTGCGCTACGGGCCGTTCCACCGCGCACTGCGCGAGGCGATCGCCCACCGTGGCCTCTCGCTCGCACGGCTGCGCGCCCACCTCGAACAACTCGGTGTCCAGGTCGGCCAGTCCACGCTCTCCTACTGGCAACGCGGCCTGCGCCACCCCGAGGTCCCGCGTGCGATAAGCACCGTGCGCGCGTTGGAGTCCGTCCTGCGGTTGCCGCCGTCGTCGCTGTTGGACCTCATCGGCCCGCGCACCGCGAACTCCTACCTGCCGCGTCCAGTGCCGACATGGCCCGATTCGGCCTCGTTGCTCTCCTCGTTCGACTCGGTGCCCGAGGCCGCGCGCAGCAACGCCGACCTCGAAGTGCTCTCCGTGCACGACACCGTGCAGATCGGCATGCACCGCGAACAGCGCTCCATCACCACACGGCTGGTCGTGCGCGCGTTGCGCCAGGGCCCGGACCGCTACCTCGCCGTCCACCAGGGCGACGACGGCGCGATGATCGACAACGCCCTCGTGCGCGCCGGTGAGGGCTGCCGGCAGGGGCGACTGCGCAGGGAGAGCGCTTCCCGCAACCTGGCCGTGGAGATGCTCTTCGACCGCCGACTCTCGGCCGGCGAGGAACACGTCTTCAGCTTCACCGTCGTCGACGACACCGGCGGCGCGACGCCCGGCAACCACCGGACGTTCCGCGACGTCTGCGGCTCCTACCTGGTGCAGCTGTCGTTCCACCGGCGCGCGATGCCCGCGAGGTGCATGAAGCAGTTCCGCGCCTCCCCCGAGGCGACGCCGGTCGACGTCGAGGAGCTCGTGTGCGGGCTCGGCGGCGTGGTGAGCGCCTACTTCAGCGACGTGGGACCGGGGATCGCGGGCATCGCGGTCGAGTGGAGCTAGGTGCGAGGAAAGCGAGAGGGCTAAATCCACGAGTTGTTAGAAGGAAGCCCTCTCATGGCCTCGCATCGCCCACGCTAGCGCGTTCAGCCCGTCGGTTCCAGCAGTTTGTCGAGCTGGTCCGCGTTCGTGAGGTCGACGTGCAGCTTCTGACCGTCCACTGTGGTCTTCCGACTGATCAGCCCGGCCAGCCTGCCGACCGTGAAGTACTTGCGGCTCAACACACCCCGCGCCAGCTGGCGGGCGATGTCGCGGTTGCCCTCCACCTGGTTCGCCCACGGCGTGCCGCGCAGGTACAGGTGCAGCCACGTGGCGACCCACGCGTCTTCGGTGCGTTCGAACACGACCGGCACGGCCACATTGCCGTAACCGCGCATGGCACTGCGAGCACGCACGGTGCTCGGCTCGAACGGCTTCCCGCGCTGGTCCAGCTCCCGTGACATGAACCCGAACATCGACTCGGCGACCTCGGTGAACCCCTCACCGCCGAAGATGTTCACCTGCGGCACGACGAACTTCGCCTTCGCCGCCTTGCGGGGCACGTCGATGAACTCGGTCGCACCGTCACGCGCGCTCGTGAGGTCACCCGAGTAGTAGGCCCCGCCCTGCTTGTAGTTGGTCCACGACACCTGCCCCACGTGGTCGAAGTCGCCGTTGAGCAGCACCGCCGACAGGTCGTAGTCGGTGGTGCGCGCCCTCTCCCGCCAGTACACGAAGAACCGCAGCAGATCGCCGTCGAGCCGCACCTTCGACCCGCGCGGCAGCACGTTGAAGCCGTCCTCCGATGCGTTGCCGGACAACGGGAGAACGATGTCGCGCACCTCGTCGGCCACGGTCAGCTCCGACACCTCCGGCAGCCGGCGGACCAGCTCGTCCTCCAGGATTCCCGTCAACTCCCGCACGACGTCGTAGGCCAGCGGCATCCGGGTGTCGTACGTGATCCACGCCCTGCGGTGCCGTGTGGCGAACACCCTTGCCGCATCCGGTGTCTCCCGGTTCTCCAGGTGCTGGAGGAGTGAGCACAGCACCCGCCCGGACACCGCCGGAACGGCGTCGCGCACGGCATCGACGACGAACTGAACGTCCTTTTCGGACGCAGTGCGCAGCAACCGGTCCGTCTGCCGGATCAACATCCCCGGCGCCTGGGAAAGAACCTCGGTGGCACGCCGGATGTCGTCGTCCTGGAACGCCAGCTCGGTGCGACCGGCGAACGACCGCACGACCTTGTTCCCGCGCGCGACCGCGAACACGTCCTGCGCGTGCGGCAGGTGCCCGTACTCGTGCGGGTGCAACCGCTCACCGAGCCGCTTCCACGCCTCCCGTCGCTGCCGCACGTCACCGAGCTTGCCGGGGTTGTCCGCCACGACCTCGTCGAGCGCGGCCATGATCAGCCGCCGCTCCGGCCGGCAGAACGACCGGAACCGGGTCGGCTCCACCAGCGTCACGTCGCCGCCGGACGCCCGGCAGGCCAGCCGCAGCACGTCGGTGACGGTGTCCACGCGCAGAGGGGCCCCTCGGAGCAGCCGCGCGGCGTTAATGACCGCTCGGTTCTCGCGCATCGGGATGACCGCGGGCCACTCGTTGGTCTGCTGCGCCAGCTCGGCGAGCAGTTCGAGGTCGGCGGGGTTCAGCGGGGTGGAGCTGGTGGCGAGCTCCAGGTAGAGGCGCCGGGTCTCCTCTTCTTCGGTTCCGCCGAGGTGCAGCACGCTGACACGGTCCTTGAAGGACGTGATCAGCAGGTCGTGCGCGGCGAGGAGGTCCTCGTACGTGTGCTGACGGGTGCCGTACGCGGGCATCGCCAGGAGGTTGAGGACCCCGTTCGCCGCGAGCTCGTCACCGGGGACGTGCTTGAGGAGGGCGTCGTGCAAGCAGTAGACCCAGAAGTCTGCGGTGTCCGGCACGCCGTGCGGGAAGTCCTTGAAGTACGGGTTGTGCTGCACGTCGTCGCCCACGAGCGTCCTGACGGCGTCGACGATCGTCTTCGTGTACGCGGCGGGCTTCGCGAGCCCGGCGACGTGCTCGATCAGCTCTTTGGACGCCTTGAACCCCACCTGCAACAACGCCGCGTCGAGCCGCCTGGCCTCCGCCCGGCCGTTGCCGGTGGGTCCGGTCGAGGTGGGCACGCGCAGGGTCCGGCCGATGAGGGTGGTGAGCACCCGCTCAGTCAACCTCGCACGTCAACCGAGTAAGTGCACCCGTTCGGGGCCGCTGATGTTCTTCGCACAACGCCTAACGTCGAATCCCATGAACGGCGATCCGTCCACCCCGTACAGCCGTGACCTGGGCGATGAGTTGCGGCAGATCCGTGAGCAGTGCACGACGTTCCGCGGACGCAAGATCGCGCGGATGCTCGGGTGGGACCCGGCGAAGGTGTCGAACGTCGAGCACGGGAAGGTGCGGGCGAGCGAGATCGACATCGTCCAGTACCTGGGGAGGTGCGGGCGGTCGCTGGAGTTCATCGAGGGGTTTCTGGACCGGTACCGCGCCGCGTTCGATCCCTACTTCGTGCAGGTACCGACCAGCCTTCGCACAATGGCGATGGCCGAATCAGCTGCCCAGGCCATCATCACCTACGATCTGACGACCATCCCGGGTCTGCTGCAGACCGAGGAGTACGCGCTCGCGCTGTACGAGGCCCGTGGTGTGCTCGCTCCAGAGCTGATCGCGGCGGCTGTTCGCTTCCGGATGGAGCGGCAGACACTCCTGCAGCGGCACGATCGGCCAGCGTGCACCTTCTACATCCACGAGAACGCCTTGCGCCTCAAGGTCGGCACGGATGCGGTCATGGAAGACCAGCTGATGAGGCTGCTCTTCCACACGCACGTCCTCCGGATAGTGCCTGCAGCAAGTGGCCCGGCGGGAGTCTTCATGGCCCACTACGTGTTGTGGGAGTACGAGAAGCGCGGCAGCGTGGCCTACTCGCACTCCGACATCGCCAGGGTGTTCGTGCAGGACGAGGTAGGGGTCAAGCGCTGTAAGTCGATCTTCGCGCGCCTGGATGCACTCGCTCTCGATGAGGGACAATCGCGAACTATGGTGGCGGATCTCGCCAGCCGATCGCGGGAGGACCTCAGTGGCCGGAGACTGCACCTGGCGTAAGAGCAGCTACAGCGGTGGCGACGCCGTCGAGGACGACTGCGTCGAAGTGGCGTTCGCCGAGGCCGTGCGCGTGCGTGACTCCAAGAACACCGCTGGCCCCGAGCTGGAGTTCAGCGTCGAGGCCTGGCGGGCGTTCATCAGCTGAGCTGGTACGGCACCGGCAACCCCATCACCTTGAGGAACCGCGCCGTCTTGACCTCGACGAACACCTCGGCGTCGTCGATCGCGTCCACGTCCTCCTCCTCGTCCCACTCGAAGGAGTCCGGGTCCTCGTCCTCGGCCAGGAACCCGCGGATCTCCTCGGCCGAGACCTCCGAAGACGCCCACGCCGCCAGCCCGGCCGCCTCCCGAGCCACGTCCGTCGGATCCGACGCCCCGGGGTTCTCGAAGTACGTCCGCGGCGTCATCCCCAGGTAGGCGACACCGGTGCCAGGGCCGGGAGGTGCGTAGACGACCGAGGTGATGTCGCTGTCGTGGATGTCGAGCCACAGCCACGGCTCGGTCAGCGGCGGCAGCTCGCCCTCGGACAGCGTCGTCCAGGAGCCGTTCTCGTAGGCATAGGTGCCGAAGAATCCCATCCGGCCGATCCCTTCAGCTGATCTCGACGCCGCTGATCGGCGTGCCCGGCGGGAGGTCCTTCACCTGCGCCCACAGCTGTCCGTGAACCGACCAGTAGACCTCTTCGTCGATGACCTCGAGGTTCTCCACCGTGCCGTCGCCACCCAGGAACAGCGGTGTCTTGAAGCCCACGCACGTACCGGTCGGCAACGGCTCCGGGTGCGCCGCGCGCCAGGGGGTGAAGAGGTCAAGAGCGAGGAACGTGTCCGGGTCGTCGACGATCTGGTCGAACAGGTCCGGGATGGTGCCGTCGAGCTCGAAGACGCCGCCGGAGCCCGGCTCCAGCAGGAGCAGCAGTGCGCCCCTGTGCAGGTCGAGGGCGTACAGGCGGCCGAGCCAGTCTTGGGCGAACGGGCGCAGGCGCGGTGCCCATTCCGGGAACATGAGGTTCGCCAAACCTTGGGCGCGCCGGGCCTCGTCCTCGGTGAACACGCGGAGGACACCGTCGCCGAACGAGCAGCCGGCGGCGAGCACGACCAGTTCGGCGAGGCCTGGGACCTGGCGAAGTGGCGTGACGTCGGCTGGTGGCGAGGGCTCGCCGGAGTCCAGCGGGTACGTGGCCGTGAAACGTTCGAACACTGCAGTCCCCCGAGAAAGGCGACGAGCCCTCACCCGGAAGGGGCGAGGGCTCGTCGAAGGCAGATCAGTAGCGGTAGTGCTCCGGCTTGTACGGGCCCTCGACGTCCACGTCGATGTACTCCGCCTGCTCCTTGGTGAGCTTGGTCAGCTCGCCGCCCAGCGCCTCGAGGTGGATGCGCGCGACCTTCTCGTCGAGCACCTTGGGGAGGCGGTAGACCTCGTTGTCGTACTCCTTGTGCTTGGTGAACAGCTCGATCTGAGCGATCACCTGGTTGGAGAAGGAGTTCGACATGACGAACGAGGGGTGGCCGGTGGCGTTGCCCAGGTTCATCAGGCGGCCCTCGGACAGCACGATGATGGTGCGGCCCGACGGGAAGATCCACTCGTCGACCTGCGGCTTGATGTTGTTCCTGCGGATGCCGGGGTAGCGCTGCAGACCGGCCATGTCGAGCTCGTTGTCGAAGTGGCCGACGTTGCCCAGGATCGCCTGGTGCTTCATCTGGGCCATGTGCTCGACGGTGACGACGTCCTTGTTGCCGGTCGTCGTGATGACGATGTCGGCGATCGGGAGGACGGACTCGAGCTTGGCGACCTGGTAGCCGTCCATGGCGGCCTGCAGGGCGCAGATCGGGTCGATCTCGGTGACGATGACGCGGGCGCCCTGACCGCGCAGGGACTCGGCGGAGCCCTTGCCGACGTCGCCGTAGCCGCAGACGACCGCGACCTTGCCGCCGATCAGGACGTCGGTGCCGCGGTTGATGCCGTCGATCAGCGAGTGGCGGATGCCGTAGCGGTTGTCGAACTTCGACTTGGTGACGGCGTCGTTGACGTTGATCGCGGGGAAGAGCAGCTCACCGGCGGCGGCCAGCTGGTACAGGCGCATGACGCCCGTCGTGGTCTCCTCGGTGACGCCGCGGATGTCCTCGGCGATGTTCGTCCACTTCTTGCCGTCCTTCTCCAGCGACGCGCGCAGCGTCTCCAGGACGATCGCCCACTCCTCCGAGTCGTCCTCGGAGGCGGCCGGGACGACGCCGGCCGCTTCGTACTGCACACCCTTGTGGACCAGCAGCGTCGCGTCGCCGCCGTCGTCCAGGATCATGTTCGGGCCCTTGCCGTCGGGCCAGGTCAGCATCTGCTCGCACGTCCACCAGTACTCCGGCAGCGTCTCGCCCTTCCAGGCGAAGCAGGCGACGCCCTTCGGCTCCTCCTCGGTGCCGTGGGGGCCGACGACGACGGCCGCGGCCGCGTGGTCCTGGGTCGAGAAGATGTTGCAGGAGGCCCAGCGCACCTCGGCGCCCAGGTCGACCAGCGTCTCGATCAGCACGGCCGTCTGGATGGTCATGTGCAGCGAGCCGGAGATGCGGGCGCCCTTCAGGGGGTGCACACCGGAGTACTCGCGGCGGAACGCCATGAGGCCGGGCATCTCGTGCTCGGCGAGACGGATCTCCTTGCGGCCGAACTCGTGAAGTGACAGGTCGGCCACAGCGAAGTCGATGCCGTTGCGGGTCTGCAAGCGGTCGGCGGTCATTGCGAAGTCCTCCAAGGCACTTCAGAGAGGGTGTCGTGCGACCATACCGCCCGCACAATGCACCACTATGACCCCCACGCTGGGTGAGGGAGGTCTCGGGTGTTGATTGCGGGCCCGGACACACGGGTCGTCGAACTGCGGGTGCACGGCGTGCAGGGGACGACGCCGCAGACGCTGGTCGACGCCGTCGCTGCCGTGGACGTGGCGGGAGACGGGCTCGGGCGCATCGTGCGTCCCGCCGACAGACTCCGCAGGCCGGCACCCGGCCCCGTCCTGCAGACGGAGGGACGGCCGGTCACCCGCGTCGTCGAGGGGTACCTCTGGGGTGGGATGACGTCCGGTGGTGTGGCCAAAGCCACGTGGGCGCTGCTCTTCCCGTTCAGCATCGCCAACGTCGCCCACTGGATGTTGCCTCCCGTCCCCGATCGGAACCTGCCAGCGCACCTGCTGGGGCTGGGTCTGCGGTCGTTGCTGCGGGTGTTCGCGCTGCTGCTCACGGCACTGCTGGTCGCCCAGGTCTCGGTGGTGAGCCTCGACCTGCTCGCCGGTCAGTGCCTGCGCCCCGGCTCCTCCTGCCTGACCAGCATTCCGGCCGAAGCACGGGCTTTTCCCTGGTTTCGGACGTTTCTAGGACTTCTCCCAATCGTCGCGCTCGTCGCCGTGATGCGCCGGATCTCGCACGTCGAGTGGCGGATCGAACGCCGCGAGATCGCCGAGGCGGAGAAGGAGGAGCGCCAGCCGTCCTCCGGGCTGCCCGGCGCACACGTGGCGACCGACCCGGACACGCCGGCGCTGCGCTCGTTGCACGTCGTGATGGCGTTGGCGACGGCTTCGCTGATCGCGTTGGGCGGGCCGTTGAAGCAGCTCACGGCTTCGGGACCGATGGGCGTCGCGATCACCGTGACGTGGGTCGTGGCGCTGGTGTTCATCGGGCTGTGCCTGCTCAGCGCGCTGTTGCTGGACGACCCGACCGGCGGCGCTCCCCACCGCGGCGGGCGGTGGCTGCGGGCGGCGTTGGCGCGCAAGCCGCGACGGGTGTTCCTGGCGCTCTCGGTGGTGCTGGTGGTGGTCACGGCCGGTCTGCAGGAACAGCTGCCGAACCGGGTGCCCGGCGCCGACGTGACCGTGCAGGTGATCGCGTTGCTGATGGCGTTCGTGCTGGTGCTGTTCGGGCTCATGCTGGTGCCCGCGGCGATGGCGGCGCGCGCGACGTGGAAGGAACTGCCGCGCGAGCTGCGGCCGTGGGCGGGTGGCTGGTTCGCGGCGCCGATCCTCGCGATCGCGGGGCTGCTGGGCGGCGGGTTCGGTGCCGGGATCGCGCTGCCGGTGCGCAAGGCGCTCGGCGAGGAGCTGGAGCTGCCGATCGGGTACGACTACATCACGGTGCTGTGGGGTGTGGCGGGGGCGTTGGCGCTGCTGAGCACGTTCGCGGTGGCGTCGTTCACGGGCATGGTGCGCTGGCGGGCGTTCCGCAAGGGCAAGCTGTGGGCGCGTGAAGCGTCGCTGCTGCACTCCGGCCGGATGCGCGACCTCCGTGCCGCCACGCGGGCGTGGTGGTGGGCGCGCTGGGAACGCAACCACGGCCACCACCTGATCATGATCGTGGCGTTCGTGCTGTTCACCGGTGCCGTGATCGCGACGGTCCTGCGGGTGCAGGACGTGCCGCTCGCGGCGTGGACCCGGCCGTTCTCGGCATTCGGCGTCGGTGTGCTCGGCCTGCTCGCGGTGTCGTTGCTGCGCGCGGTCTACCTGGCGGCGCGGCAGCCGGAGTCGGGACGGCGGCTCGGGATCATCGCCGACATCGCCCAGTTCTGGCCGCGCGAGGCCCACCCGATCGTGCCGCCCTGCTACGCGCTGAAGGTCGTGCCGGAGCTGGTGTCGCGGGTCGAGGACCACCTGCGCGACCCCGGCGCCCGCGTGGTCCTCTGTGGACACTCACAGGGTTCGCTGCTCGTCGCCGTCGCGGCGGCGCGGTTGCTGGAGTCGTTGCCGCCGCACGACCGCGAACGCATCGGGCTCGTCACCGCCGGGTCGCAGCTGCAGTGGGCCTACCCGCGGGCGTTCCCGGCGGTGGTGCCGCACGCGTCGCTCGCGGCTGGCCGGCGGGCTCGACGGCCGCTGGCGCGCTGTGCCGGGGCACGGACCCATTGGCGGCGCGGTGATGACGTGGCGGCGGCAGGTGTTCAACGGCATGCTGCTCGGCGCCGGCTACCGCGAGGACGGCTCGGAGGCGCGCTGGCACCGGCGTTGCGCGGGCCGACCGGCGCGTTGGTGCTCGGCGGCGACCACTGGCTGCCGGACCCGCAGCGGGGCCCGTTCCCCGGCCGGCGCTGGAAGTCCGGGGTGTCCGCGCACTCCGACTACACCTCGGACCCGGAGTGGGACCGGGCCGTGGCGATCGCGGCCGGGCTGATGCAGGTGGACACGCCGGAGCCGCCGTCGCTGCCGTTCGCGCGCAAGCCGAATATCGGCTCGCGGGACCCCCTCGGCGGCTCCTAACCTGCGCAGGTGCTCGTCGAATTCGGCTACGCGGTGACCAAGTACGACCCGGAGGATTACGGCGCCTCCGGGTACGACGGTCCCGAGGACGCCACCGGCTCACGCCGCGTGCGGGCCTGCTGGTGTGGCCGGAGCTCGACGTCGACGGCCGCTTCCACACGACGCTGGCCGACTCGGACGATCATCTGGACCTGTACCCGCGGCTCGCCCAGGCCCGCGGCGCGATGGCGAACTCGATCCACGCCCACGAGCACCACCCGCTGCTCGTGGCGGTGCTACCCGACGACGATGGCGTCGTCCGATCTCGTTGGAGGCTCTAGAACATGCTGACCGGGGAACTCGTCCGCCTGCGTCCTGTCGAGCCGGAGGACGCCGACGCGTTCTATCGCTGGCACAACGACGAGGACGTCATGCGCTGGCTGCAGAGCTACTTCCACGAGTCGCTGGCGGCTGTCCGCAAGCGCTTCGCCGACCGCAGCGACAACTCGTACGAGAAGGTCACCTTCTGCATCGAGACGCTGGAGGAGCAGGGCCGGCTCATCGGCGTGGTCGTGCTGCGGGACGCGGACCCGGTCAACGCCCGCGCGCAGGTCGACATCTACCTGGGCGAGAAGGAGTACTGGGGCGGCGGCTACGGCACGGACGCCCTGCGCACGGCCTGCCGGTACGGGTTCGACACCATGCGGCTGCACTCGATCGAGCTCACCGTCGTCGAGGCGAACGAGCGCGCGGTCAAGTCCTACAAGAAGATCGGCTTCCAGGTCGACGGGCGGCTGCGCGAGGCGTTCTTCCGCGACGGCGAGTGGCACGACGAGCTGCTGATGTGCGTGCTGCGCGACGAGCTCAGGTGAGAGCGGGCGCGAGGTGGCCGATCGCCTCGCGCAGGTGCTCCTCCACGGTCGCCGCCGGCACCACGACCAGACCGGACGGCCGCACGTCCACCCACCGCTGCACCGCGATCCTGGCCGCCGCCGACACCGCGGCGGCCAGCACGGCCGCACCGAGCGGGTCCTTGCCCAGCCGTTGTCCGACCACCTCGGCGATCGGCGGTTCGAGCACGTCCACCGAGTCCAGGTAGGCCTCGCGCAACGACGGCGTCGAGGTGATCAACGCGAGCGCCTCGGACGGCGGTTCGCGGTACTGCTCGGCGAACGCGGCGACGATCGAGTCGACCAGCGGCTCGTCGGCCGGCCGGGCGCGCAGGGCCTCGGTGACCCGCAGCGCGCGCGTCGCCGTGATGCCCGCGACGATCGCGTGGTCGCGGCTCGGGAAGTAGTTGTTGTAGGTGCGCGGCGAGACGTTCGCGGCCTCCGCGATCTCGTCGACGCGCACGTTGTCGACGCCCTTCTCCAGGGCGAGGCGCAACGCGGCCGCCGCCAGCGCCGCTCGGGTCTCGGTCTTCTTGCGCTCACGCAGTCCCACAGCGATCACTGTAGAGACCTGTTGCAACACGATCACTACCGATTGACTTTCGATAGATGACTACCGATACTCGATGCATGATTTCTGAACGTTGGGCGGTGACCGCCCTGCGGGTCTTCCTCGTGGTCCTCTTCGGGATCCTGGTCGTGTTCGAGACGATGTCGTTGCCGGGCCAGTTCCGGCACATGGCGGAGACGAACCCGGACGACGCGGCCCTGAGGTGGCCCGCGACGATCATCACGGTGTTCTGGGTGGTCTGCGTGCAGGTCGTGGTGGTCGCCACGTGGAAGCTGCTCACGCTGGTGCGCAAGGATCTGATCTTCACGGAGGCCGCGCTCAAGTGGGTCGACGTGATGATCTGGGCGATCACGGCGGGCTGGGTGGTGCTGGTGACGGTGTTCCTGTGGGTCGGTTTCAACGCGGACGACCCCGGCGTGCCGTTGTTGCTGTTCCTGCTGACGACCGGTGTCACGGTGGTGGGGCTCGTGATGATCGTGATGCGGGCGCTGCTGCGGCGGGCGACGACGTTGCGCGCCGACATGGAAGCGGTGATCTGATGGCCATCGTCGTGCGCATCGACGTCGAGCTGGCCAAGCGCAAGATGAGCGTCGGCGAGTTCGCGGAGAAGGTCGGGCTGACACCGGCCAACGTCGCGGTGCTGAAGAACGGGCGCGCGAAGGCGGTGCGGTTCAGCACGCTCGAAGCCATGTGCCGGGTGCTGGAGTGCCAGCCCGGCGACCTCCTGGAGTTCGTGGACGAGGACGCGGAAGAACTGCTCAGCTGAGCCGTTTCGCCAGTCGGTCGGCGGCCTCGAGCCGCCCCGACTCGGCGAGCAGGCCCACCGGTGCCAGCACGTAGTCGCGGTCCACGGTGATCTCCGCGGTCCGCAGCACCGGCCGCAGCACCGGGTCGGACCGCAGTGCCTCCTCGATCGGCGCGATGTCCGCCGCGTGCCGGAACACACCGCCGGACAACACGAGCAGCCCCGCGCCGTGCGGGCCGAGCTGGCCGTCGACCTGCCGGAGGTGCCGGCGGACGGCCAGGATCGCCGCGAACGACGCGAGCTTGGTGTCGACCGCCGGGTCGTCCGGGATCCAGCCGACGTTCTCGGCACGTTCCTGCGCCTCGGCGGTCAGGTCCTCGGTGGTGAGGCGTTCCGCGTGGGCCTCTTCGACCACGCCCGGCGCCGACCAGCGCATGCCGAGGTCACCCTCGACCGTGCGGCGATCCGCTGGCAGGGCAACGGTCCGCTCGATCCCCTCACTGTCCGCTGTGGACACGGCGGAGTACACGTCCGTGGTGGCACCGCCGACGTCCACGACCAGCACCGCGCCCTCGCGGTCCTGCGCGGCCAGCCGGGACACGCCCTTGAGCACCGCGTCCGGGGTGACGGCCCGCACCAGCTGCCGGAACCGCGACCCCCTCGACAGGCCCTTGCCGCCGATCACGTGCTCCAGGAACGCCTCCCGGATCGCCTTGCGCGCGGGTTCCGGGGCGAGCTGACCGACGTCAGGGAGCACGTTCGGGCAGGCGACGACCGTGCGGTTCCTCAACAGCTCCAACGCTTCCGGCTGCGCCTCCACGTTGCCGGCCAGCACGATCGGCACGGCCACACGGGCGAGCTTGCGCGCGTTGTGCAGCAACACCGACTGGTCGCCACCGTCCGTGCCGCCCACCAGCAGCACGAGGTCGGGCGCGGCCGCACGCACCGCCTTCACGTCGACCGGCCCCGCGCTGACGTGCACGACCTTGGCTCCGGCGCTCAACGCCACCCGGTACCCGGCCTCCGCGCTCACCACGCGTTCCTGCCCCACGACCGCGAGCCGCAGCCCACCACCGGCCGACGAGCACGCCAGGACCTCGCCGTCGCCGACGGTCTCGCGCAACGCGTCGATGCCGTGCAGCACCTCCGGCGGGGTCGTCGGGTGCTGCCCCGTGCGGACCAGCTCGCCCTCCTCGGTCAGGAGAGCGGCCTTCGTCCAGGTGGAACCGACGTCGAGACACAGGATCACGAGGCAAGCTAACCCACCATGAAGCTCACGCCCAAGGTGATCCTCGAAGGCACCCGCCTGACCGGCAAGACGGACCTGGCCTACGCGCTCAACGAACACCCCCGCCTCGTCGGTCACCGGAAGTACCGCTACCACTCACCGTTGATCTCGGCGGAGTGGAGCGGGTTCAGCAACGAGCCGTGGGGCCGCGGGCTGATCGACTTCGCGCCGGAGGAGACCGCGCAGGCGATCGAGACCTACGAGACGTGGGTGCGGATGTTCGAGCTGCAGCGCTACTACTCGTGGATCGTCGACCGGTTCCACCTGTCCACAACGGCCTACCAGGCACGGCAGGGACGCGAACTCGACTTCGGCTGGCTGGAGGACCGGCTGAAGCCGCTGAACTTCGCGATCGTGCTGTGCACCCGGCCTGAGGACACGTTCGTGGAGGCGCGGGCCGAGCGGTTGAAGATCAGCGCGAACCCGAAGCAGTACGTGTCGCTGGAGCCGTTCATCGCCGAGCAGCACCAACTGCGGGCGCTGGCGGCGAAGTCGGTGCTGCCGGTGTTCGAGTTCGACGTGACGCGGCACGGCCCCGACGACGTGGCCGACTTCCTGGAGGAACGCTCGCTGCTGACGCTCTAGTCGTCGGCTTTCTCGTGCACGACCTTCATGAACGCCCCGAGCTGCGCGAACTGCTCCGGCGTGAACAGGTCCACGAGGTACTCGCGCACGGTCCCGACATGACCGGGCGCGGTCGCCGCGAGCAGCTCCTGCCCGGCTTCCGTCAGCACGGCGAGGATGCCGCGCTCGTCGGACTCGTGCGGTTCACGCCGCACGAGTCCGGCCTTCTCCAGCTTGCCGATCTGGTAGGTCAGCGAGCTCTTCGACACGACGACACGCCGCGCCAGCTCGGTCATCCGCATCCGGCGACTGGGCTGCTCGGACAACACGACCAGCACGTTGTACTGCGCGTGAGACAGTCCCGCATCGCGCTGCAACTGCTGTTCGATCTGTCTCTCGAGGAGGTGGTACGCCTGGACGAAGTGGTGCCAGGCGTCCCTTTCCTCCTCCGAGAGCCACCGCGTGTTGTCCATGCAGCGCAGATTAGTTGGTGCTGCTCTTCTCGTTCTTCCCCGCGAGCAGGGAGTTGCGCCGGCTGTAGATGAAGTACGCGCCGACACCCAACGCCATCCACGCGAGGAACCGGATCCAGGTGAACACGGTCAGGTTCAACATCAACCAGAGACAAGCGAGGATCGCGAGGATCGGCACCACCGGCACCCACGGCACCCGGAACCCGCGCGGCAGGTCCGGCCGCGTCTTGCGCAGCACCAGCACACCGGCCGACACGAGGATGAACGCGAACAACGTGCCCACGTTGACCATCTCTTCGAGCGTGCCGATCGACGTGAACCCGGCCGCGATCGCCACGACCACACCGATGATGATCGTGATCCGCGTCGGCGTCCCGTGCTTACCGGTCCTCGCCAGGTTCCTGGGCAGCAACCCGTCCCGCGACATCGCGAACAACACCCGGCTCTGCCCGAGCATCAGCACCATCACCACGGTGGTCAACCCGGCAAGCGCTCCCACCGAGATCACCGTCGCGGCCCACGTGACCCCGTTCTCCGCGAAGGCACTGGCCAACGTCGCCCGCGACCCGTCAGCCTGCGTCTTGAGCTTGTCGTACGGCACCATCCCGGTGATCACCAGCGACACCGCCACATAAAGCACCGTGACGATCGCCAGGGACCCCAGAATGCCCCGCGGCACGGCCTTCTGCGGGTTCTTCGTCTCCTCCGCCGTGGTCGCCACGACGTCGAACCCGATGAACGCGAAGAACACCAGACTCGCCGCCGCCAACAACCCCAGCACGCCGTACGAACTGCCACCGAACCCGGTGATCGCACTCAACAGCGACTGGTCGACCCCCGAGTGCGCACCGCTCACGGTCTCCGCAGGCGGGATGAACGGCGTGTAGTTCTCGGCCTTGATGTACTGGAAGCCAAGAATGATCACCAACAGCACCACGGCGACCTTGACCGTCGTGATGACCAGGCTGACCCGCGACGACAGCTTGGTGCCCACCACCAGCAACGCGCTCAGCACGCCGATCAGGACAACCGCACCCCAGTCGAACTGCAACGGCCCGAGCGCCACCGTCGTCTTCGCGTCGACGCCGAGCTGCCCCAGCACCGTCTGCAGGTAGATCGACCACCCCTTGGCCACCGCGGCGGACCCGAGCGCGAACTCCAGCACCAGGTCCCAGCCGATGATCCAAGCCGCGAACTCACCGAACGTCGCGTACGAGAACGTGTAAGCACTACCCGCCACCGGCACCGTGGACGCGAACTCGGCATAACACAACGCCGCCAACGCACACGCGATCGCCGCCAGCACGAATGCCAACGACACCGATGGCCCCGCCAAGTTGCCCGCAGTGCTCGCGGTGAGCGTGAAGATGCCGGCACCGATCACCACGGCAACACCGAAGACGGTCAGGTCCCACGCGGTGAGATCCTTGCGGAGCTTGGTGTCCGGCTCGTCCGTGTCCGCGATCGACTGCTCGATCGACTTCGTGCGCCACAACCCGTTGCCCGGCACGATCGATACCTCCTCAATGGAACCTGTCCGCCCACCTTAAAGGCTTCCACCAGGTGAGATGCCCACAGCTCTGTTCAGACGTTGTCAGGACCTCCGTGCTTCCCGGTACCGAACAACGCGAAACCCGCCCGAACGCACGCGGGGACCTTTCGTACCGTCATGCAGTACGAAAGGTCCCCGCGTGCGGTGAAGGGAAGCGTCAGGAAGTCGCGACCGTGGTGCGGTCGAGGTCCGGCTCCAGGTAGATCAACCGGGCGTGCGGCACCCGGTTGCGGACCCGCTGCTCGGCATCGTTGATCGCCTGCGCCACCTCGTCCAGCGACAGCTGCGGCTCCAGCGCGATCTTCGCGGCGACCAGCAGCTCCTCCGGCCCGATGTACTGCGTCTTGATGTGGATGACCCGCTGCACCTTGCCCGCGGCCAGCTCGTCGCAGATCACGTCGAGGTCCTTGTCCGAAGCACCTTCACCGATCAGCAGCGACTTCATCTCGATGATCAGGATCACCGCGATGATCCCCAGCAGCACACCGATGCAGACGGTGCCCAAGGCGTCGAACATCGGGTTCCCGGTCACCATCGTGAGCCCGACACCCATCAGCGCCAGCACCAGACCCACGAGCGCCCCGAGGTCCTCCAGCAGCACGACCGGCAGCTCCGGCGTCCGCGAGTTCCGGATGAACCCCCACCACGACGCGTCGCCCTTGATCTTCTTCGACTCGACGATCGCGGTGTAGAAGCTGTAGGTCTCCAGGCCGATCGCGACGACCAGGATGCCGACCGCCACGAGCGGGCTGGTGAGGCCCTCGGGGTGCTGCAGCTTGTGGATGCCCTCGTACAGCGCGAAGACCGAGCCGAGGGTGAACAGCATCAGTGCGACCACGAACGACCAGAAGTAGCGGTCGCGGCCGTAGCCGAACGGATGCAGCTTGGTCGCCCTGCGCTGGGCCGTCTTCTGCCCGAGCAGCAGCAGACCCTGGTTCGACGTGTCCGCGACCGAGTGCACCGACTCGGCGAGCATCGACGACGAGCCGGTGATCAAGAATCCGACGAACTTGGCCGTCGCGATGCCGGCGTTTGCCACCAACGCCGCGACGATCGCCTTGGTCCCGCCCCCTGCTGACACGCCTGTCTCCTCGCAACCAGTCGTCAGTCCGCTTTGTCCGGTCGGAACCTTAGTCCGTCCCCGCCGTGGCGCGGAAAAGTTGTGCGGATTCAACACCATCCGGTCGGACCAGCACCGCCGGGTCGGACGCCGGCAGCCACACGGACTGGCCGCGGGCCAGCCGCAGCTCCTCGCCGCGCGAGTTCGACAGCACCGCCGCGCCGTCCGTGCAGATCATGATCTGCGGGCCGTCGTGGTTGATCCGCACCTCGCCGGTCACGTCCAGGCGGGACAGCTCGAACTCCGGCGCCGGCGTCCGGTAGACGCGCACGCCGGGATGGATCTCCTCGCCGGTGGACACGGGCATGTCGCCGCACGCGAAGTCGAGCACGCGCAGCAGTTCCGGCACGTCGACGTGCTTCGGGGTGAGGCCGCAGCGCAGCACGTTGTCGGAGTTCGCGAGGATCTCGATGCCGGTGCCGCGCAGGTAGGCGTGCAGGTTGCCGGCCGGCAGGTGGATGGCCTCGCCGGGCTGCAGCACGATCCGGTTCAGCAGCAGCGCGGCCAGCACGCCCGCGTCGCCGGGGTAGGACTCGCCGAGCTCCAGGACCGTGCGGCACTCCAGGTCGAACTCGCCGTGCTCCTTCACGTGCAGCACGCACGCGTCGAGCACCTGGGGCACCAGCGTCGACAACGACGTCTGCGGCAGCGTGATCAGCATCGTGAACACCGCGCGCAGGCCGGCGGAGTCCGGCTGGGCGACGAGCATCTCGGTGTACGGCGCGAGCGCGGGTGCGTCGAGCGACCGCAGCAGCGAGACCGTGCGGTCCGGCGCCCGGAAACCGGCGAGGGCGTGGAACTCGGTCAGCGCGCAGATCAGCTCCGGCTTCGCGGCCGGGTCCTTGTAGTTGCGCACGGCGGAGTCGCGCGGCACACCGGCGCCCTCCTCCGCGGCGAAGCCCTCCGCCGCCTGGACGGCGGACGGGTGCGCCTGCAGGCTCAGCGCCTCGTCGGCGGCGAGCACCTTGAGCAGGAACGGCAGCCGGCTGCCCCAGCGGTCGGCGACCCGCCGGCCGAGCTGGCTGTCCGGGTCGGCGGACAGCAGGTCGAGCAGCGAGCGTTCGACGCCGTCGGCGCCGACCAGGCGCGACGGGTCGCCGGGGTGGGCGCCCATCCACAGCTCGGCTTCGGGATGAGGTGCGGGCACCTCCTTCCCGACCAGCTCGGCGATGGCCGTGCGTGATCCCCACGCGTACGGCCTGACCGCGTTGTGCAGCAGGTCCACTTCTCGTTCAGCTCCCCAACTCAGTACGGGTTGCCGCCGAGCGTCCCGGCGGCGAGCCCGAGGTACAACGCGGCGAGCTCGAAGCGGAGCGCGAGCAGCGCGGCGCTGACCGCGTCGCCTCCCGCCACCTCGACCGCCGGTTCGAGCACGTCGGCCCCTGGCAGCGCGTCCTCGGCGGCGTGACGCACAGCGTCGGCCGCCGGGCCCTGGCGCACGGCCAGCAACAGCACGCGGACCAGCCCACCGGTCTCGTCGTCCGGATCGGCGAACAGGTCCGCACCAGAAGTTCCCCGCACGGCCCGCCGGTGCAGCACCGGGCGGGTCAGTGCCTGCGGATACCCAGCGACGTCGGAGGCAACCCCGGCGAACGCGGCCAGCACCCCGGCACCGTGCGCGCCGATCGACGTGGCGACCTCGTCGAGGCCCCACAGCAGCGGCGTGCGGTCGGCCACCCGCAGTGCGAGCGACTTGGCCGGGTTCACGAACGACTCGTGCACCGGGTGGTCGCGCTCGGCCTCGCGGTCGAGCTCGTCCGCGATCAGCTCGACGTCCACCTTGAGCAGGCCCAGCGAGCCCAGCACGGTGAGCCACGCGGCGAGCGCGCGGTGGAAGCTGAAGCCCGGCGGCACGTCGAGCCGCGGCGGCAGCAGCACGGCACGGCCCGCGGCAGCGGCGGCGACCGGACCGGAGTCCGGCGCGGTCACCAGGGTCCGCGCCGCGCCGGGCCGCGGTCGATCGACTCGCGAGCACCGGTCGCCGGGGTCCTCGGTGTGCGCGAGCACCACGTCGAGCGCGCCGACCCACGGCGGCACCTCGTCGGCCACCACGACCGGCACCGAGCAGCCGGGCCGAGCAACTCCATGACGACGCCGGCCACCGTGACCGCGTGGCCGGCCGGGTGATCAGCACGACGCGCGCGGGCGTTCGGCGAAGATCCGCTCCACGCCCGCCTCGGCCGCGGCCTCCGCGGTGGAACGGACCTGTGCCCCCGCCCGTGCGGCAGCCCGCAGCCAGCCGCCGGTGTCGGCGTCGGCCAGGCGGCCCGCGTCGTCGAGGAGCGTGTCGTCGAGCACCTACGTCATCCAGCCGGCGGCGGCTCGACCGCCTCGTCCAGCAGCAGCACCGGGATGCCGTCGCGGACCGGGAACGAACGACCGCACGCGGTGCACGTGAGGAAGTCCGCCTCGGGGTCGTCCGGCGTCCCGACCCGCAAGGGCGCGTGCTCGGGGCACGGGCAGGCGAGGATCTCCAGCAACTGCTCTTCGAGCTTGACGGCCACTTCTGTTCTCTCCTCAGGCCCGCACGATCGCGAGGACGTCACCGCTGAGCGCGGCGACGGCCTCGGGAGTGGCGGCTTCGACGTTCAGGCGCAGCAGCGGCTCGGTGTTCGAGGCGCGGAGGTTGAACCACGACCCGTCCGGCAGCTGCACGGTGAGACCGTCCAGCTCGTCGATCGTGACGCCGTCCTTGGAGCCGTACGCGGCCTTGATGGCGGCGATGCGGCCGGCCTGGTCCGCGACGGTGGAGTTGATCTCGCCGGAGGCGGCGTAGCGGTTGTAGACCGAGGTCAGCGCGGACAGCGGGCCGTCCTGCTCGCCGAGCGCGGCCAGCACGTGCAGCGCGGCCAGCATGCCGGTGTCGGCGCGCCAGAAGTCGCGGAAGTAGTAGTGCGCGGAGTGCTCGCCGCCGAAGATGGCGCCGGTCTTGGCCATCTCCTCCTTGATGAAGGAGTGGCCGACGCGGGTGCGCACGGGCTGACCGCCGTGCTCCTTCACGATCTCCGGCACGGCGTGCGAGGTGATCAGGTTGTGGATGACCGTGCCGCCGGGGTCCTTGGCCAGCTCGCGCACGGCGACCAGCGCGGTGATCGCGGACGGGCTGACCGGGTCGCCGTTCTCGTCGACGACGAAGCAGCGGTCGGCGTCACCGTCGAACGCGACACCGGCGTCGGCGCCCTCGGCCTTGGTGCGCTCCTGCAGGTCGACGATGTTCTTCGGGTCGAGCGGGTTCGCCTCGTGGTTGGGGAAGCTGCCGTCGAGCTCGAAGTACATGGGGACCACCTCGATCGGCAGGCCCTCGAAGACCTGGGGCACGGTGTAGCCGCCCATGCCGTTGCCCGCGTCCACCACGATCTTGAGCGGGCGGATGTTCTTCAGGTCGACCAGCTCGTTGAGGTAGGCCGCGTAGTCGACGAGCATGTTGCGCTCCTCGAACGTGCCGGGCTCGACGCCCTCCGCGTCCGGGACCTGGTTCTCGGCGTCCTCGCGGATCTGCGCGAGACCGCTGTCCTGGCCGACCGGGCTCGCACCGGCGCGGCAGAGCTTGATGCCGTTGTACTGCGCCGGGTTGTGGCTCGCGGTGAACATGGCACCGGGCAGGTCGAGCTTGCCGGACGCGAAGTAGAGCATGTCGGTGCTGGCCAGACCGATGCTGATCACGTTGACGCCCTGCGCCTGCGCACCCTCGGCGAACGCGCGCGAGAGCTCAGGCGACGAGTCGCGCATGTCGTGACCGATCACGATGGTGGGCCCGCCGACCAGACGCGCGAAAGCCGCGCCGAAGTCGCGAACCAAGCCGGCGTCCAGCTGTTCGCCGACCACCCCGCGGATGTCGTACGCCTTGACGATGCCGGACAGGTCACGCACGCCGCACACTCCCGAAACTCGCTCTTGACGGCCACTGGTTGGGCAGCCTACCGGCGAGCAGATTAGTGATGCGTGTGGTCGTGGTGCAGGCGGTCAGTCTTCGTGGGGATCCGGAAGAACGCGCAGGTGACCGCGCCGCTGGGTCCCCGCTGGGACCTCAGGCAGCTTCGGACTCACATCGGCCCGCCCAGCCTCGCGCACGGCCTCGGCCAAGGCCGTCAGGTCGTCCACGCTCGGCTCGGGCGCCGCGAACTCACCCTGATGCCTCACGACCTCCCAGCCGCGCGGCGCCGTGAGCCGCATCGCGTGCTCCTCGCACAGGTCGTAGCTGTGCGGTTCGGAGTACGTGGCGAGCGGTCCGACGACTGCGGTGGAGTCCGCATAGGCGTAGGTGAGCGTGGCGACAGCCGGGTTAGCACACCCGGTTCGCGAGCACCGTCTCACGCTCCGCACGATCGGGGACGATAGCGCGTCCACGCGGGGCTGTGTGTGAGGCACGCTGTGTTTGCTCGCGCAGGAGAGCAACTAGGCTGCTGGGTTGTGGTGATGGCACGGGGTTCACGGCGGCAGGATTCGCCGCGTCGGCGCAGCCGCGACCGGCACGGCAGGGGCCTGCGCGGTCCGCTCTACCCGGCCACCCTGCCGGCCGCCCGTTCCAGGGCGGAACGCTTCGACGCACTGGTGATCGAGGCCCTGGAACCCATCGAGGCCCGCTGGCGCACCGAGCTCACCCAGCTCGACGTGGCCGTCGACGACGTGCCCGACGTGCAGGTCGAGGGCGAGGACGGCGTGGTCGAGGACGGCAACGTGCCCCTCGCCCGGCTGCTGCCCGCGGCATCGGACAACCGGGCGCGCATCGTGCTGTACCGGCGGCCGCTGGAGGCGCGGGCGAAGGACGGCGCGGACCTGGCCGACCTGGTGCACGAGGTGCTGGTGGAGCAGGTGGCGAACTACCTGGGCCTGGACCCGGACGTGATCGACGAGGGCTGAGCCCGCCCAGCAGTGTCAGACCCCCCGACCAGAATTGAAATCGGGGGATCCCGGCGGGCTCGTGTGTGTGAGAACACGCACGGACCCCATGCCTCACGCCTGGCGCCGCCGGGTCGGGATCGCCGTCAGGAACGTGAACAGCGCCGCCGCGGCCTGCGCGAGCAGCAGCAGGTCCCGCAGCGTTGTGCTCATCGTCACGCGCACCTCCGCCGCCGAACCCGGCAGCGGCACCCCCACCAGGTGCCCCCACGCCCGCACGACCGGCACCTGCTGGCCGTCGACGAACACCTCCCAGCCCGGCTCGTCCTCCGCCGCCAGCACCAGCACGCGGCCATCGGAGCCCGGTGACACGCGCACCGCCACGTCCGGCAGCGTCACGTTCACCGGCGCCATCGTCGTCGAGGACTCCGCCGGCGGGTCGCCGCCCGTGCGAGCGCGGCGGGCCAGGTCCGGGGGCAGCAGGACGCCGGTGTCGGCGGTCAGGCGGATGCGCAGCACCGGGCGGCCGTGCGAGGTGGGCAGGGCCACCGACACCAGTTCACCCGCTGCGGCACGGACCCGTTCGGCGTCCGCAGCAGTGGGAAGCACGACGAACGTCACACCCGAAGACGCGGCTTGGGCCAGTGCCACACCCACGGCAGAAGACGAGCCATCGAGCAGAGAGGTGGTCCAACGGCGTATACGAGCCGGCGAGGACGTGGTGGGCACCAGGTCGTCGTCGCCAAAAGCAGGCATGCGGCCCGCCACCTGACGCGTGGGCGTGCCGACGACCAACACCGACCGGCCGGTGCGTTCCAGCTCGGCGGTCAACGAGGCACTCAGTTGCTCGCCGCCACCGGCACGCAACGGACCGGTTCGCAGGTCCAGCAACCCCGCCACGCCCAGGCTGGCCAGCGTCACGACACCCACGACGTAGACCGCGCGCCGCACCCGTGCCCGGCCGGCGACACCCGGAGCGACACCGCGCTGGCACCCCGCGAGCACCACCCAGACGAGTCCCCAGGCCAAGATCACCAGCGCCGTCCCCGGCCACGCGGAGACGGCGGTGACGGCGGCCAGGGCACCGATCGCGAGCACGATCACGAACAGGCCCGGCAGCATCGCCGCGTTCGGGCGCAGGACCGCGGCGGCGAAGGCGGCGGCGACGAACACCGAGCACACGATCAGGTTCGGCGGCGGCGACGAGTAGGCGGCGCCGAGGCCGTTCAAGACCATCTCGGGGTGTTGCAGCAGCACGGCGGGCCACGGCAGAAGCAGCGCCATCGGCAGAAGGACGATCGCGAACAAAGCGGCGATCCGGCGCGCACCGCCCGACACGGCGACGAAGCCCACCAAAGCGCCGACCAGCGTTACGACGTGACTCAACGGCGAGAACGCGCCGAGCACCGCGACACCGATAGCGGTGCCTGAGGCCATCGCCAACCAGGCGTGTGTGGACGACGCGCGCAAGACGGCGTACACGCCGGCGAACACCAACGGCGCGACGACGTGCACGACGACGACGTCCAGACGACCCTCGGCAACGGCCGTGGTCGACACGGGCAGCAAGCCGTAGAAAGCGGCCACCACCGCGCGCACGGAACGACGTACGCGCATGCCGCGCGAAGCGATGTACGCCGACAGGGCGGCCAACGGGATGTCGAACAACAACAAGACCGCCACGGCGAGCTGCGGTCCACCGGGCACAAGACCGAGCACGGCCAAAGCCGCGGGAGCCGGAGCCGCCGTGCCACCCGCCACCGGGTGCCACGACGCCAGGTACGTCGACCACACGTCCCCGACCGTCCCGACCGGCAGCAACCGGCCGCCGGCGAGGTCGAGGCCGAGTCGCGACCAGTTGGCGGCCAGCGCCACCGCGGACAGCCCCAGCAGCAACAGCACCGGCGGCGCCAGCAGCAGCGACCGCAGCATCCGGCCCTGGTCGACCTCGACGAACACCATGTCCTGGCGCGGTCCCGGCGACGGCCGCGGCTTCGGCGACGGGCGCAGCGCACCCGGCAGCGCCGCGTCGACCGTCACCACGACCGGTGGCCGCCGCAGGCCGGCGACCCGAGGACGGCGCGGCGCCGGCCGGCAGCGCGGACGGGCCGACCGGGCGCGGCGAGTCCACTTCAGACGGTTCGAGCCAGGTCGAGCCGGTGTCGGTCGCGGGCAACCGGCCCAGCGCGGCGTCGGCTTCGACGCGCCGGCGGATCAGGAACGCGGTACCGGCGCGCACGGCGTTGCGCAACCGCGTCAACCGGCTCGTGAACAGCCCGCGCACCACCGCCGAACCACGTCGTGCCCGCCGGCCTTCGAGCAACCGGCCGCGGGTCAGCAGGTAACGGGCCGCGCCCACTTCTGCATGAGCGTCGCCAAAACGCCGGAGCAGCAAGAACCCCAAAGCCCGCAGCACCGACAGCACCATCAGGCGCGGAAGTCCGATGAGGAACGAAATACCCGACGTGTTGACCAGAAATGTCCGCATGCCGTGCGCGCGATCAACGCCGCGGAACGACGGACCCGGCCGCGCAACGGCCGCATCCAAACGACGCGCGCCTTTAGTCGCGGCGCGCGCGTGCCGCATTCGGGCGACCGGAACACAAAGCACCAAATGACCGGCGCGGTTCGCCCGCCAGCCGAAGTCGAGGTCGTCGCGCAGCAACGGCATCGCCTCGTCGTAACCACCGAGCTCGTGCCAGACCTCGCGACGGATCAGCGACCCCGCCGACGACACCGCGAGCACCTCAGCGCTCTGCTGGAACGACCCGATGTGCTCGGCGGAGGACAGCCCGGTCTGCCGATGACCGGACGCGTCGGTCGAGAGACCCGCCTCCACGACGAGCCGAGGATCCACCCAATCGAGGCACAGCGGACCGAGCACCGCCGCCGACGGCGAGACCTCGGCGGCGGTCAGCAAGGACGCCAGGCAGTCCGGCTCGGGCGCGCTGTCGTCGTGCACCAGCCACAGCCACTTGCCGGGGTCTCCCCAGCGTTCGACGGCGTGCTCGACCGCGAGCCGCACGGCGGTCGCGAAACCGGTACCGCGCGGCAGCGACAGCACGCCGTCCAGCAGGTCTTCGGCCTCCGCCAGTACCTTCGCGGTGCGATCGTGGGATCCGGTGTCGACCGCGATCACGTGCCGAGGACGAACTCGCTGACGCCGCAACGCGGACAGCGCCGTGCTGAGCCACTGGTCGCCGTCGTGGCAGACCAGGACGCACAGCACCGGCGCGGTCCGGAGCCTCGGGTGAGGGCTTGTCACTCCCTCAAGTTAAGGCAAAAAGATCACGCTTCTAGACGGCTCGCTTCTTCAGCTTGCGGCGTTCCCTCTCCGAGAGACCGCCCCAGATGCCGAAGCGTTCGTCGTGCTGGAGCGCGTACTCAAGGCACTCCGAACGCACCTCGCAACCCAGACAGATGCGCTTGGCCTCCCGCGTCGAACCACCCTTTTCGGGGAAGAACGCCTCGGGATCCGTCTGCGCGCACAGGGCGCGTTCCTGCCAGTCCTGCTCGTCGGCTGGGTCGAACAGGTACGACAGTTCGCCCTGTACGACCGGCTGCGCGACGTGATCTTCTTCGAATTCCTGCATTTCGTCCGCCTCCTCGCCTTCCGCTCTCCCCGGTTGGCGGACGCCAGACGCCGTTCCCACAACGACGAATGACACCGATGTGATTACACCTGCGTCACAGCGGGGGGTCAAGCGGAGTCCACACGTCGGGGGATATTCGCGCGGATGGCCGCTCAAACCTTGACGGACAGCACAGACGGTGATCCACGTACGGCAACCCGTCCCCGAACGGCCCACCGCACCAGCCGACACGCCACACTGGAGGGGTGAAGCGATCAGCGGTGCGCCCCAGTCCACTGTTCCTCGGCCTGCTCGCGGTGACGGCCGCCGGAGCCGTTCTCACCCTGTTCGAGGGTGACGTCGCCGTCATCTCCGGCACCATCCTCTTCGTACTCGCCGGCTGGGCGGTGACGCTGTGCCTGCACGAGTTCGGGCACGCCGCGGTCGCGTACAAGGGCGGCGACTTCTCCGTGCGGGACAAGGGGTACCTGACCCTCGACATCCGCCGCTACACCGACCCGGTGCTCAGCATCATCCTGCCGCTGGTGCTGCTCGCACTGGGCGGAATCCCCCTTCCCGGCGGCGCGGTGTGGATCAACCACCACGCGCTGCGGTCGAAGAAGGTGGAGTCGTTGGTCTCACTCGCCGGGCCCGTCACCAACCTGGTGATCGGTGCCCTGCTGATCGGCGTGGTGGCGTTGTTCTCGCCGCCGGCCGGACTCCTGGCGGCGATTTCGTACCTCGCTTTGTTGCAGGTGCTCGCGTTCGTGCTGAACATCCTGCCGATCCCCGGTCTCGACGGCTGGGGCGTCTGGGAACCTTTCATGCCGTACGAGGCGCAGCGGTTCGGCGCGAAGGTCCGGCCGTGGGCGCCGCTGGTGCTGTTCGCCGTGCTGTTCACCTTCTCCGAGGTCAGCCTGCTGCTGTTCCAGGTGTCGACGTGGCTGTTCGAGCTCCTCGGCGGCAACACCCTCGGCGCGTACTACGGCTCCGACAACTTCATGTTCTGGCGCTGACCGCCGAGCACTCACCCGGCTGTGGAAGCATGGGTTGGCGTGAAGGTCGTAGCACTGGTCGGCGGGGTCGGCGGCGCGAGGTTCCTGCAAGGGCTCAAGCAACTGGGAGCCGACGTCACCGCGGTGGTCAACACCGGCGATGACGTGTGGATGCACGGGCTGCGCATCTGCCCCGACCTCGACACCTGCATGTACATGCTGGGCGGTGGCATCGACTCCGACCGCGGCTGGGGCCGTGCGGACGAGTCGTGGACCGTCAAGGAAGAGCTGATGGCGTACGGCGCCGACCCGAGCTGGTTCGGGCTCGGCGACCGGGACATCGCCACGCACCTCATCCGCACCAGGATGCAGCGGGCCGGCTACCCGCTGTCCGCGGTCACCGAGGCGCTGTGCGACCGCTGGCAGCCCGGCGTGAAGCTGCTGCCGATGTCGGACGACCGGGTGGAGACGCACGTCGTCGTCGAACTGGACGGCGAGACGAAGGCGATCCACTTCCAGGAGTGGTGGGTCAAGCACCGCGCGGCCGTGCCCGCGAAGTCGTTCGCGTTCGTCGGTGCCGAGACCGCCACCCCCGGACCCGGCGTGCTGGACGCGATCGCCGAGGCCGACGCCGTGGTGCTGGCCCCGTCGAACCCGGTGGTGAGCATCGGCACGATCCTGAACGTGCCCGGCGTGCGGGACGCGTTGCGCAAGACCGAGGCCGGTGTCGTCGGCCTGTCGCCGATCATCGGCGGGAAGCCGTTGCGCGGCATGGCGGACGCCTGCCTGGCCGCGATCGGCGTGGAGACCTCGGCCGAGGCGGTCGGGCAGCTCTACGGCTCCCGCAAGTGCTCGGAGGACGGCATCCTGGACGCGTGGCTCGTCCACACCGGTGACCGCGCCGACGTGCCCGGTGTGGCCGTGCGCGCGGTGCCGCTGCTGATGTCCGATGTGGACGCGACGGCCCAGATGGCCCGCCACGCGCTGGAGCTGGCCGGAGTCGACGTTGGCTGACCACGCCGCGGCCGCCCTCGAGCTGCTGCCGGTTCCCAGCCTGCCGGAGTTCCGGCCCGGCGACGACCTCGCCGGTGCGATCGCCGCCGCCGCGCCCTGGCTGCGCGACGGCGACGTGCTGGTCGTCACGTCCAAGGTGCTGTCCAAAGTGGAGGGCAGGCTGGTCACCGTGCCCGCCGACCCCGGGGAACGCGACCGGATCCGCCGCGAGCACGTCGCCGCCGAGTCGGTGCGGGTGCTCGCCCGCAAGGGCCGCACGCTGATCACCGAGAACAAGCTCGGCGTCGTGCAGGCCGCGTCCGGCGTCGACGCCTCGAACGTCGCGGGTGACGAGATCGCGCTGCTCCCGGTCGACCCGGACGGCTCCGCGGCCGCGTTGCGCGGTGCGCTGAAGGACCTGCTCGACGTGGACGTCGCCGTGGTCGTCACCGACACCATGGGCCGTGCGTGGCGGATCGGCCAGACCGACGCCGCGATCGGCTCGGCCGGCCTCCGCGTGCTGCACGACTACGCGGGCTCGGCCGACCAGCACGGCAACGAGCTCTTCGTCACCCAGGTCGCGGTGGCCGACGAGATCGCGGCGGCGGCCGACCTGGTCAAGGGCAAGCTCGGCGCGGTGCCGGTGGCGGTGCTGCGCGGCTTCGACGTGGTCGACGACGGGTCGTGCGCGCGTGACCTGGTCCGGCCGATCGAGGAGGACCTGTTCCGCCTCGGCACGGAGGAAGCGCTGGTGCAGGGCCGCGCGGAGGCCGTGCTGCTGCGCAGGTCGGTGCGGTTCTACTCCGCCGAACCGGTGGACCTCGCGGTGCTCCGGAAAGCGGTCGGGGCGGCGTTGACCGCTCCCGCGCCGCACCACACCAAGCCGCTGCGGTTCGTGCTGGTGCGGGAGAAGCGGGCCGAGCTGCTCGCCGCGATGCGCGAGCAGTGGGAACGCGATCTCCGCAGCGACGGGTTCACCCCGGAGCAGATCGCGCGCCGGGTGCGCCGGGGCGACCTGCTGGTGGAGGCGCCGGAGGTCGTGGTGCCGTTCCTCGTCCGCGAGGGCGCTCACACCTATCCCGATCCTCGCCGCGCCGACGCCGAGAAGACGATGTTCACGGTCGCCGGTGGCGCCGCCGTGCAGGGGCTGCTGGTGGCGCTGGCCGCCGAGGGCCTCGGCTCGTGCTGGGTGTCGTCGACGATCTTCTGCGCGGACGTCGTGCGCGCCGTGCTGGGTGTGCCGCAGGACTGGGAGCCGCTGGGCGCGGTGGCCGTGGGCCATCCGCTGGAGCCGCTCGTCCCCCGCGAGCCGCTGGAAGGACTGATCGAGCTGTGACGCTGCACGCCGACACCGTCGCGACGCTGCGGGCGTTCCCGGGCCAGGACGCGTTGAAGGAGGCCTACCTGGGCTTCCTGGCGGCCCGCGAGGACGCCTGTCGGCGTTCTTGCGAACCCGGCCACATCACCGCCTCCGCGCTGGTCCTCGACGCCACGGCAAAGCACGCGCTGCTGACGCTGCACCCGCGCGTCGGCCGCTGGCTGCAGCTCGGCGGGCACTGCGAGCCGGGCGACGAGACCCTGGCCGCGGCGGCGTTGCGCGAGGCCACCGAGGAGTCCGGCATTCGCGGCCTGCGGATCGAGCCGACGCCGGTGCACCTCGACGTGCACCCGATCACGTGCTCACTCGGCAAGCCGACGCGGCACTTCGACGTGCGGTACCTGGTGCGGGCACCGGTCGGCGCGCAGCCGGTGCGTTCGGCCGAGTCCGTGGACCTGCAGTGGTGGCCGCTGGACTCGTTGCCGGACAACGTCGACGACCTGCACCCATTGATCGAGTCAGCGCTGGCCCGTCTGAGCTAGAACTTGCGGTAGTCGCGCGGCGAGAACCTCGGCGCTCGCCGCGGCCGCTGCAGACCCGCCGCCTGCAGGTAGCAGACCGCGCGGTGGCGTTGCGGGTTGTAGGGCGCGAGCAGTTCCATCATCGCGTCGTCGTCACCCGGCGTGCCGGTCAACGCCCACGTCACGTTCTTCGCCACGTGGTAGTCGCCGACGCTGACCGCGTCCGGGTCGCCCCAGGACCGTTGCGCCACTTCGGCCGAGGTCCACACGCCGATGCCGGGCACTTTCTCCAGCAGTTCCCGGCTGCGCATCTCCGCGGCCTTCTCCAGCCGGTGCGCGACCTGGGCGGCGTTGACCAACGTCCGCCGCCGCGCCCCGTCGAGGCCGCACTGGTGCCACTCCCAGTCCTGCAGGCTCAACAGCTTGTGCGGGGTCGGCGGCACCTTCAGCGGCTTCGGTCCCGGCGCCGGCTCACCGAAGCGGCGACCGAGCTCGCGCCACGTCCGGAACGCCTCCGTGCCGGTGACCTTCTGCTCCAGGATCGAGGCGAACAGCAGGTCCCAGACCCGGCCCGTGCTGCCCAGCCGCAGTCCCGGCCGCCGTCGCCGCGCCTCGGCGACGATGTCGTGGTGCGCGACGAACTCGTGCACCGGGTCGTCCGCGCCGAGCAGGGCGGGCAGACCGTCGAGCAACCACAGCCCGCCGTCACCCCACGCCCGCGCGCGGACCTCGTCCGACACCCTGGTGATGTGCACCGTGCCAGGCCCGCACGGGGTGTTCGCCGCGAACCAGATGCCGCCCTCCGTGCTGAAGGACGGGTCACCCGGCCCGCGGCGCAACGGCCCGAGCACCGCTCCCAGATCAAGTGGGAACGGTGGAGTCCAGCTCCTCTCAGGCATCCGTCGAAAATCGCACGCCGGCCTCCGGCAGCACCACACCCGGCCACACCCGAGCGCCACCGATCAGCTCACACCGCGCCCCGATCACCGCCGAGTCGCCCACGACGGCGTCCTTGAGCACCGCACCGGCCTGCACCAGCGCACCGGCACCGACGATCGACCGCTCGACCACGGCACCCTCACCGACCACGGCCCCGTCGAACAGGATCGCGCCGTCGAGCACCGCACCCTCGGCCACCGTGCAGTTCGCACCGACCGTGCTGCCACCACGAACCGTGGCACCTTCGTGCACGTTCGACCCGTCGAGCACCAGGAAGTCACCGGGCTGGGCCACGGCCGCCGACGGCGCCACACCGCGCACGAGGTCAGCTGACCCCTGCACGAACGCCTCCGGCTTGCCCAGGTCCAGCCAGTAGGTCGCGTCCACGTGCCCCTGCAGCCGCTTGCCGGCCTCCAGCAGCCCCGGGAACGTCTCCCGCTCCACCGACACCGGCCGACCAGCCGGAATCGCGTCGATGACCTCGCGCCTGAACACGTAGCAACCCGCGTTGATCTGATCGGTCGGCGGGTTCTCGGTCTTCTCCAGGAACGCCTGCACGCGCCCCTCCTCGTCCGTCGGCACACAGCCGAACGCCCGCGGGTCCTGCACCTTCACCAAGTGCAGCGTGACGTCCGCCTCGTGCTGACGATGCGTGTCCACGATCCCCGCCAGGTCGACCCCGGAGAGGATGTCGCCGTTGAAGACCATCACATCGGGCTCGCGCAGCTTGTCGGCCACGTTCCTGATGGCACCCGCGGTGTCCAGCGGCACCTCTTCGACCACGTACTCGAGCTCGAGCCCGAGCCGCGACCCGTCCCCGAAGTACTCCTCGAAGACCTCTGCCTTGTAGGAGGTACCGAGCACAACGTGGGTGATCCCGACCTCCTTGATCCGCGACAGCAGGTGCGTCAGAAACGGCACCCCAGCAGTCGGGAGCATGGGCTTGGGAGCGGACAGGGTAAGCGGGCGAAGACGGGTGCCCTTCCCCCCGACCAGTACCACAGCTTCAACGCCGTGCACCTTTTTCCTCCTCCGCGTTACGGCAAGCCGTTCGACGGAATACTCTGACACGAAGCAGATCGTCAGATGGAGTCTGGTCCCGCCAGGGATCTGGTCCCGGCAAGGAGCAAAATCCGACATGGACCCCCGCGACCGGGCCGACGCCTTGCTCGCCCGCGCCCGCGCACGTGGGCGGAACATCGTGACGCCGGACAACATGACGTCCCCCATGGACTCCTCCGACACCCAGCAGATTCCCCGCAGCCTGGTCAACGCGGTGGACCCGCGCCTGGACCCGGACTCGACGATGATCCTGTCCGCGGCCCAGGCATCCGGCCAGTCCCAGCAGCACCGCCCGCAGCAGCCCCCACCGGGCCAGCGCCCACGGCAGCAGCAGCAGATGTCCGCACCGAGGCCGACCCAGCCCCTTCCCGCTCCCGCGGCGGCAGCGGATGACGCGGAGATCACCCAGGTCGTCCAGCCGGGCATGATCCCGACCGTCTCGCACCACCAGACGACCCGTTCCTCGCTGTCGCAGCGGCTCAGCGGCGACATGTGACGACGGCAGCCCGGTCGTCGTCAGGGCGGGCAGGCGGCAGGCCGGCTGCCCGCGATCTCGTCAGCCGCGAGCCAGCAAGCTGACCCGCACCTTCAACCCCACCCGCACCGCCCACCGGAACGGCGCCCACACCACCCCACGGTGCCGATCCGCCAGATACCGGTATGCAGACCGGTGATGCTCCGCCAGCATCCGCTTCGAAGCCCGAGCCGTCGAATGCCCGCCGATGTGCACGACCTCGGCCTCGGGCACGTACACGTTCACCCACCCGGCCTTCGCCACCCGGTCCCCGAGATCAACGTCCTCGAAGTACATGAAGTACCTCTCGTCGAACCCGCCGACCGAGTCGAACGCCTCCCGCCGCATCAGGAAGCACGACCCGGACAACCACTCCGCCACCCGCTCGACCGGCTCCTGCTCCTGCCGGTAGGCACGGGTCCACGGGTTCCCCGGCCACACCACCGCGAACAGCGCGTGCCCGATCCCCCGCCCGACCGACGGCAACAGCCGCGCCGACGGGTAGATCTCGCCGTTGGGTTCGCGGATCAGCGGCCCGAACATCCCCCCGCGCGGCCACCGCGACGCGGCGTCGATCAACGCGTCGACGCTGCCGGGCAGGAACTCGATGTCCGGGTTCGAGATCAGGATCCAGCCGATGTCAGCGGGCAGCGCCGCGACGCCGCGGTTCGCCCCGCCGCCGTAGCCGAGGTTGCCCCCGGTCGGCACGAAGGTGACGTGCTCGCGTTCGGCGGCCACCTGTTCGGGCACGCCGTCGGTGGAGCCGTTGTCGGCGAGGATCACCCTGGTCTCACGCGTTGTCGCCTTCGCGAGGGTGTCCACGAACGGTGCCAGCGTCTCGCCCGGCGAGTACGTGACCGTCACGACACCAAGTCCGTCGCCGTAGTTCACGCGCGACACGATAGTGGTTCGTTGTTGAGCGAAAGCGCGTGCACCAGTCAGCGGCGGTGACGAATGTGCGACGCGCGCTCGTAGGCGAGCCGGTGGCGTTCGGCACTGACCGCCCACGAGAAGTCCTTGGCGCGCTGCTGACCGGACGTGGCCAGCGACGACCGGCGGGCCGGGTCGTCCAACAGGTCGGCGATCGCCGCCGCGATGTCACCTGCTCCGACACCGCAGTACGCGACCGCCTCGCCACCCACCTCCGGCAGCGACAGTCTTCGGGTGGTGAGCACGCACGCGCCGCACGCCATCGCCTCGAGCACCGGCAGGCCGAAGCCCTCGCCGAGCGACGGGTAGGCGACGAGCTGCGCACCGCCGAGGAAACCCGCGAGCTGCTCGAACGGCAGGTAGCCCGCGCGGATCACGCGGACGCGGTGCGGGACCGAGTCGAGCGCGCGTTCCACTTGGCTGTCCCAGCCGGGCTGGCCGGCGAGCACCAGCGCGGGCGGGTTCGGGCGACCGGCGACGGCCTGGGCGAAGCCGCGGATGAGCGCCGGGACGTTCTTGCGCGGTTCCAGCGCGCCGAGGAACGCCACGTACGGCATGTCCCCCAACGACAACGTGCGCCGCACGTTCAGGATCTCGTCCGGCGACGGCGGGTGGAAGCGCTCGGTGTCGACGCCGTGCTGGGCGATGTGCAACGCCCGGCGGTCGGCGCCCGCGACGCGCACCAGCTCGTCGGCGGTGGCCTGTGACGGAACCACGCACAGGTCGGCGCGCTTGAGCGACGCACGGGTCCACGCGCGGAAGAAGCGCGCCTTGACCGAGGAGTGCAGCACGGGGTCGGTGAAGAACGTCGCGTCGTGCAGCGTCACGACCGACGCGGCCTTGCTGGCCAGCGGAAGTGTGTAGTGCGGCGAGTGCAGCACGTCGATGCCCAGTGTCCGCACCAGCCGCGGCAGCGTCGTCTGTTCCCAGGTCAGGCGGGCTGTCCTGGTGGCGACGGCGTCGGCGGCGCGGATCACGCGGGCGTTCGGGGCGATCTTGGTGAAGAGGTCTTCGTCACGCGGCTGGCACACGACGGAGAGCCTGGCTCCGTCGGCGTCGAGCGCCGCGACGAGCGAATCCACGTAACGTCCGACGCCACCTCGGTCCGCGGGCACGGCGGTGGCGTCGATCAGCACGCTGGGTTCGACGATCGGCACGATCAGCAGCGTACGGTCATCGCGAAACGCGTTTACACCGAATGCATCAACTACTTTGTTACACGTGGGTTGCCCAAACACCACGCGCAGTATTTTCCCAGGTGAACTCACTCGCGCGGGTGATGCCCGCCTCGATGGTGTGGCACGGATCCGCCAGAACGGCTCGCAGCCCTTCGGTGAGTGAGGCGAGGTCTCCGCGCCGCACCACGGTGCCCGCTCCGCCCGCCACCTCCACGAGCGCCGGGTCGTCCGAGTGCACCACCGGCACCCCGGCCGCCATCGCCTCCAGGACCGGCAGGCCGAACCCCTCCGCGAGGCTCGGCGCGGCCAGCACGGTCGCCCCTGCCAGCACCGACGCCAGCCGCTCGTCGCTCACCCGCCCGAGCAACCGCACGTGCGGCGCCCGCAGGTCTACCCCGCCCCACCCCTGCGGCCCGACGACCACGAGCGGCACGCGCAGCCGTTCGGTGGCCCGCACGAGCAGCTCGAACCCCTTGCGCGGCTCGATCGTGCCGACCGCGAGGACGTAGGTCTCCGGCAGGTCGGCCGGCATGTCGGTTGCCTGAAGATTCGTCACGCCGTTCGGGACGACGTGGACGGGAACCTCGACCCGGACGTGCGCGCCGAGCTGGTCCGCGACCGCCCGCGTCGGCACGACCAGCGCCTTGACCTCCCTGGCCGCCCGCGCGATCACCTTGCGGTGCCACGCGACCCCGCGCGGCGTGAGCGTCTCCGGGTGCGTCCACGGCACCACGTCGTGCACCGTCACGACGGCCCCTTCGCGCGGCGCGAGCGGCGTGGGCGCGTGCACGTGCGGCCCGAGGTTCGGCGGCAGACCGCGCTCCCACAACGCCACCAGCACCCGGCGCGGCACCCTGATGTTCCGGTCCGCGTTCGCCGTGGCGGCGGTGGTCACGGACCAGGTGTGCGGCGCGGTCGTGCGCAGCGCCTTGAGCAGCTCCGCCGTGTACCGCCCGGTGCCGCCGGGGACGGGCGCGTTGAGTTGCTCGGTCAGCAGTACTAGCTCGGGCACGTCGCGTACCGTCTCACGCCGTGTCGCCGCTCAGCACCGTGGTGGTCGTGACATGGCGCGGCCGTGACCACATCACGGCGTGCCTGGACGCCCTCGCAGCCCAGAAGAGTCCACATCGGACGATCATCGTCGACAACGCCTCCGACGACGGCACAGCCGCGCTGATCAGCGGACACGAGGTCGTGCGCCTGCCGTCGAACCGCGGCTACGCCGGTGGCCTGGCCGCGGTCCTGGCCTCGGTCGGCACCCCGTACGTCGCCTGGCTCAACGACGACGCGGTCCCCGACCCGTCGTGGCTGGCCGAGCTGGAACGCGCTCTTGCGGGCGACCCCGGCGCGGCCGCCGCGACCTCGTCGATCCTGCTCACCGACGGCTCCACGCAGTCCGTGGGCGTGGCGCTGACCGCGGACGGCCACGGCAAGGACGTCGTGCTGGCAGGCCGTGAGGTGTTCGGCTTCTGCGGCGGCGCGGCCCTGCTGCGAACGGACGTGCTGCGGGCCGTCGGAGGGGTGCCGGCGAGCTTCTTCTGCTACTACGAGGACACCGACACGGCCTGGCGGCTGCGGCTGGCCGGGCACCGGGTGATCTCGGTCGGCCCGGCGCGGGTGCGGCACCGGCACGGGGCGTCGACCCGGCCCGGCTCGCGGTTGTTCCACCGCTGGAACGAGCGCAACCGGCTGCTGATGCTGCTGCGGTGCGCGCCACTGGTGGTTGCGCTCTCACAGCTGGGCCGGTTCGCGGTGCTCACGGCGCTGCTGCCGATGCGCGGGAACGTGCCGGACGCGGCCAACTTCCGGGTCGGGTTGCGCGTCCAGGTACTGGCGGAGGTGGTGCTGCGGCTGCCGGTGACGCTGTGGCAGCGGGTGAGGATCGGTGCGCGGTCGACCGTTCCACGCCGGGCGGTCTGGCGAGACTGGTCCGGCCGCTGACCTGGGGGATCAGTGCCCTGGATCGATTCCGCCTAGCGCCCCCGCTGGGGGCGTTTCGGTCCCCACTCCAATCGTCTCAGAGGGGTCTGACAATTCATGTCGGGTAGACGCAAGCGCAGACCGGTCCGCACGAAGAACGGGCCCCGCCGCACCCCCGAGCTGATCCACGACCCCGCCGGCCAGCGCGCCCTCGACGCCGTCCAGAAACGCGTCGCCTGGTACCTCGTCACGGGCGGTGCCGCGGCCATCGCAGCCGGGTCCGCGCTCGGCATCACCCTCAACGTCGGCTTCCTCCTGCTCGCCCTGCTCGGCGGCCTCGCCTTCGCCCTCGGCCTCTGCGGCCTGTCCGAACGCAAGCAGATCGCCCTCCCCGCCTTCGCCGTCGGCCTCGCCGCGCCGTTCGTCCTCACGTTCGGCGGTCACAGCGTGTTGATGAACGAGATCGGCCACACCGAGCGGTGCACGGTCACCAAGGCCGTGGAGCACCCGCGCAACAAGTACCCCTCGGTCGACTACGTGCTGGCCTGCCCGAGCGGCGAGGTCGAACTCGACCGCGACTGGCCGGACCGGCTGAAGAGCGACGACGCCGAGGTCCGCGTCGGTCCGCCGCTGCGGCCCGTGTTCGCGGAGCCGGGTGGGTGGAACCTCTGGCTGGTCACGAGCGTCCCCTTGACGATGATCGCACTCGTGCCACTCGCCAGGGCCCTGCGGAAGAAACCGTGAGCAGGCCCGTCCCGCTGATCGTGATCGGCGTGCTCGGCATCGCCGCTGCCGTCGTGCTGGGCGCGGTCGTGCCCACGAACCACCAGCTCGCGGTGATGATCCCGGGCTGTCTGCTGGCGTGCGCGTTCGCGTGGGGCGTCGGGAAGCTGGCCGACCCGTGGCTGGTGCTGCCGGCGTTGATGGTGCTGGTGCCGGGCACGGCGGTGCTGGTCGGCGACGGGCACCGGGCGTTGATGGACGTCCTGGCGCAGCGCGAGACGTGCGTCGTGGAGCGGGTCGACGAGGTCACCGGGCACGACAACCCGGCCTACTCGCACCGGGTGCACTGCCCGGACGGCACCGCGCTCACCGTCGTCGTGCAGGGCAACGTCGACAAGCAGCTGCCGCTGGGACCGGTGACCGTGCTGCGGCACGAGCACATGCGGCCGTTGCTCGCCGACCGCAACGACTGGTCGGTCGGGTGGGTGCTCGGCGTACCAATCACGATCTTCGTGCTGCTGATCTGTGCAACCGGCCTGCGGGCGCGCAGAGTGATGAGGCAGGCTTAGCGCGTGGATCGAGCATCTCTGCCCGTCGTCTCGGTGGTCGTCGTCAACTACCGGGGCGCGGACGACACCATCACCTGCGTCCGCGGCCTCGCCGAGCTCGACTACCCGGCCGAACTGCTGCAGGTCGTCGTGGTCGACAACGAGGCGCACGACACCGCACGGCTCACGCGCGAGCTGCCGGGCGCGCAGATCGTCACCTCGGCGCGGAACCTCGGGTTCGCCGGCGGGTGCAACCTCGGTGTCGAGCACGCCACCGGCAGCGTGCTGGCGTTCCTGAACAACGACGCGCGTGCCGACCGCGGCTGGGTCAGGGCCGCGGTCAAGGTCTTCCACTCCGAACCCGCGGTCGGCGCGGTCGCGAGCAAGGTGCTCGACTGGGACGGCGAGAACATCGACTTCGTCGACGGCGGGCTGACCTGGTTCGGCATGGGCTACAAGCGGCACGCCGGGCAGCCGGACGACGGCAGCCACGACGGCCCGCAGGACGTGCTGTTCGGCACCGGGTCGGCGCTGTTCGTGCGCACGGAGCTGTACAAGCAGCTCGGCGGGTTCGACGAGCGGTTCTTCATGTTCTACGAGGACGTCGACCTCGGCTGGCGGATGAACCTGCGCGGCTGGCGGGTGCGCTACGAGCCGGCGTCGCTGACGTTCCACCGCCACCACGCGTCGATGAGCTCGATCGACCACAGCCGCGAGCTGTACCTGCTGGAGCGCAACGCGCTCGCGGCGCTTTACAAGAACTTCTCCGACGAGACGCTCACGAAGGTGCTGCCGGCGGCGCTCGCGCTGTGCGTGCGCAGGGCGACCGCGCGCGGCGAGATCGACGCGACGCAGCTGGAGATCACCCGCAGGCCGGCGGACCCGGCGCTCGACCGCGAGCCGGTCGGGGTGTCGCGCCAAGCGCTCGCCGGGTTCCTCGCGATCGACCAGTTCGTCGAGATGATGCCGTCGCTCGCGGAGTCGCGGAAGAAGGAGCAGGCCCAGCGCCGGCTCTCCGACACCGACCTGGTCCCGTTGATGCGCAAGGCGTTGGAGCCCGCGTACCCGCTGCCGCGCTACCTCGCCGCGCACGACGTCCTGGTCGACGTGCTCGGCCTGGACGACGTGTTCGGCAAGCCGCGCAAGATCCTGGTGATCACCGGCGACGCGATCTCGGACCGGATGGCGGGCCCGGCGATCCGCGCCTGGCACATGGCCGACGTGCTGTCCGGCGAGCACCAGGTGCGGCTGGTCACGACGAACCCGTTGTGCGTGCCGCCGGACGCGCCGTTCGGCGTCGAGCGCGCGCGGCCGAAGGAGCTGCCGCCGCACGTCGAGTGGGCGGACGTGATCGTGCTGCAGGGCCACGCGCTGGAGATGGTCCAGGAGCTCAAGCGCACGTCGTCCACCAAGATCGTGGTCTGCGACATGTACGACCCGATGCACCTGGAGCTGCTCGAACAGGGCAAGGACGACACGGACGAGAAGCGCGCGCTCGACCTGAAGACCGTCACGAAGGTGCTGAACACCCAGCTCGAACGCGGCGACTTCTTCCTGTGCGCGTCGGAACGCCAGCGGCACTTCTGGCTCGGTCACCTGGCGTCGCTGGGCCGGCTCACGCCCACGTTGTACGACAACGACCCCACGACCGCGTCGCTGCTCGGCATCGTCCCCTTCGGACTGTCGGGCAAGCCGCCGCAGCGCACCGCACCGGCGATCAAGGGCGTCGTGCCGGGCGTGAGCGACGCGGACAAGGTCGTCATCTGGGCGGGCGGCGTCTACAGCTGGTTCGACCCGCTGACGTTGATCGAGGCGATGGACCACCTGCGCAAGCGCCGGTCGAACGCCAAGCTGTACTTCCTCGGCATGAAGCACCCGAACCCCGAGGTGCCGGACATGGACATCGCCGGCCAGACGCGGTCGCTCGCCGCGTCGCTGGGGCTGACCGGCGAGCACGTGTTCTTCAACGACGGCTGGGTGCCCTACACCGAGCGGCAGAACTGGCTGCTCGACGCGGACTGCGGTGTCACCACGCACTACGAGCACGTGGAGACCACGTTCGCGTTCCGCACGCGGGTGCTCGACTACCTGTGGTCTGGGCTGCCGATCGTCACCACGTCCGGCGACTCGTTCGCGGACCTGGTGGCGCGGGAAGGACTGGGCGTCGTGGTGCCGCCGGAGGACCCGGTGGCGCTGGCTGGCGCACTGGAGAAGGTGCTCTACGACGAGGAGTTCGCGGCCGCGTGCCGTGAGCGCATCGCCGTCGTCCGCGAACGGTTCACCTGGGAGACGGCACTCGCGCCGCTGGCCGAGTTCTGCCGCAACCCCAGGCCCGCCGCGGACCGTCTGCCTGGCTCGGCGCCACTGGTGCGCACGCCGGAGCTGAGCAAGGCGGACAAGGTGAAGCGGGACCTGCGGCTGGTGCGCGAGTACCTGGACGCGGGCGGCCCGACCGAGTTGGCCAAGCGGGCGACGGGGCGTCTGCGCAAAATCGCGCGTGGCGGTAACTAATGGCTCGTAAACCCCTTTCCGTGCTGCTGGACGGCACTCCCCTCCTCGGGCACCGAACCGGGATCGGCCGCTACACGGCGGCGCTGGCCGAAGAGCTGGCGTCGATGCCGGGCGAGGCCGAAGTCCGGGCGGTCGCGTTCACCCTGCGCGGCTGGCGCGCGTTGCGGACGGTGCTGCCGCACGACGTCACCGCCCGCGGCCTGCCGATCGCGGCACGGGCGTTGCGCCAGATGTGGCTGCGCGCCCCGTTCCCGCCGGTCGAGCTGCTGGCCGGCTTCTCCGACGTCATGCACGCCACGAACTTCGTGCTGCCGCCCACCATCCGGGCCGGCAAGGTCGTCACGATCCACGACCTGGCGTTCCTCGACAGCCCCGGTGACCTGCCGCCGTCCGACGCCCGGTTGCCGGAGCTGGTGAAGCTTTCGGCTCAACGGGCGGACGTGATCTGCACGCCGACCGCGGCCGTCGCCGATGTCGTCGCCGACCGGTTCTCGGTGCCGCTGGAGAAGATCGTCGTGACGCCGCTGGGCGTCGACCCGGCGTGGTTCGCCTCCCGGCCGCCGTCGGCGACGCTGCGCGGCCGGCTGGGGCTGCCGTCGGAGTACCTGCTGTTCGTCGGTGCCGACGGGCCCCGCAAGGGGCTGGAGTTCCTGGTGAAGGCGCACGCGTCCGACCCGGCGCTGCCACCGCTGGTGATCGTCGGTCCCGGCCGGTCCGGTGTGGACGGACGGGTGCTGAGGACGGGGTACCTGTCGGACGTGCACCTGCGGTCGGTGGTGGCCGGCGCGACCGCGCTGGTGCTGCCGTCGCGCGACGAGGGCTTCGGCCTGCCGGTGCTGGAAGCGTTGGCGTGCAACGTTCCGGTGGTCTGCTCGGACGTGCCGGCGTTGCGCGAGGTGGCCGGTGGGCACGCGTTGCACGTGCCGGTCGGCGACGTCGACGCGCTGGCGGCCGGGCTGGCGGAGGCCGTGGCGGCACCGAAGACCCCGACCGCGCAGGCGGAACGGCGCGCGCACGCGGCGGGGTTCACCTGGCGGCGGTGTGCGGAGCTGACGCTCGGGGCTTATCGGCGGAGCAAGGCCTGAGGTTCTGCGAGGGCGTCAGAAAATCCTGACGCCCCAACAGGTTTCCTCATCACCGAGAATGCGGCCTCGGTGCGTACTTGTCGAGCTGGCTCGCTGACACCTGTCGCGAGCCCGTCACCACGGCAACGCAACGCAAGAAACGCTGTCTGTCGGAATCCGCTGTCGCGGGACGCTGGGGGTCGCGCCCGGAATCGAACATGCGGAACAGGCTCCCGCATCACCCACAGCCTTACCAGACAGGTCACCCCAATGGACCAGCTCAGGCACGCGGAGCGACCACACCTGCCCGGAACGCCTCCGAAAGGGCGCTGCGCCAATGCGGCAAAGGACGCAGTCCCGCTGCTGCCCACGCCGCACCCGACAGCACGGAGTAGGCGGGCCGAGGCGCCGGCCGCGGGAAGTCGGCCGTGGTGCACGGGGTGACCCGCTCCGGATCGGCGCCCAGCTCGGTGAAGATCGCCTGGGCGAAGCCGAACCAGGTCGTCTCGCCACCGCCGGTCGCGTGCAGCAACCGGGTGGAGGGCAGCACCGAGGCCAGTTCGAGCAGTCCGGCGGCCAGGTCGCGCGACCACGTCGGCGTGCCGCGTTGATCGTCCACAACGGACAGCGAAGGACGCGAGAACTCCAACGCCGCCATGGTCTTCACGAAGTTCGAGCCGTGCGCGCCGTACACCCAGGAGGTGCGCACGACCCAGCCGCCTTCTTCGAGCACCCGGCGTTCGCCTTCGAGCTTCGTGCGCCCGTACGCGGTCTTCGGGCCTACGTCGTCCGAAGGCTCGTACGGACGTGCGCCGTCACCGGAGAACACGTAGTCCGTTGACACGTGGATCAACGGAATGCCAACGGATGCGCACGCCCGCGCCAGCAGACCGGGACCGACGGCGTTCACCTCGAACGCGCGGTCCTCGTCGGTCTCCGCCGCGTCGACGGCGGTGTAGGCGGCGCAGTTGACCACCGCCGCGTACCCGCGGACGTCGTCGGCGGTCACCGCGGTCACGTCGAGCTCCGCGGACGACACGGCGCGCACGTCGTCGGACAGCAGGGCGAGGTCGTGGCCGAGCTGACCGCGGCCACCGGGAACGAGGATCACGTCGGCTCAGCCCTTCGCCAGCGCCGCGCGCTCCTTGAGCGGCTCCCACCAGGCGCGGTTCGCGCGGTACCACTCGACCGTCTCCGCCAGGCCGGTGGTGAAGTCGACCTGCGGCTTGTAGCCCAGCTCCGCGGCGATCTTGGAGATGTCGACCGAGTAGCGCCGGTCGTGGCCCTTGCGGTCCTCGACGGGCTCGACGGACGACCAGTCACGCCCGGTCGCGGCGAGCAGCTTCTCGGTGAGCTCGCGGTTGGTCAGCTCGGTGCCGCCGCCGATGTTATAGATCTCGCCCGGCCGGCCGCCCTCGGCGACGAGCTGGATGCCGCGGCAGTGGTCGTCCACGTGCAGCCAGTCGCGCACGTTGAGACCGTCGCCGTAGAGCGGCACCTTCTTGCCGTCGATCAGGTTGGTGACGAACAGCGGGATCACTTTTTCCGGGAACTGGTACGGCCCGTAGTTGTTCGAACACCGCGTGATGCTGACCGGCAGTCCGTGCGTGCGGTGGAACGCCCGCGCGAGCAGGTCGGAGGACGCCTTCGAGGCCGAGTACGGCGAGTTGGGCTCCAGGATGTGCGACTCGTCCCACGAACCGGACTCGATGGAGCCGTAGACCTCGTCGGTCGACACGTGCACGAACCGGCCCACGCCCGCGTTCAGCGCGCCCTGGAGCAGGGTCTGCGTGCCGAGTACGTTCGTGAGCACGAAGTCGGCGGAGCCGGTGATGGAACGGTCCACGTGCGACTCGGCGGCGAAGTGGACGACCACGTCGGCACCGCGCATCTGCTCGGCGACGACGGCCGGGTCGCAGATGTCGCCGCGGACGAACTCGAACCGGCCGGCGACCGGCGCGAGGTTGGTCTCGCTGCCCGCGTAGGTGAGTTTGTCCAGCACCACCACTTCGGCACCCGCGAAGGCCGGGTACGAGCCGCTCACCAACTCCCGCACGTAGTGCGAGCCGATGAACCCGGCCCCACCTGTCACCAGTACGCGCATGCTCTGTTCCTCCCGTGGTGTTCCACCACTTGCAGTCTGTCATGTGGTCTATCGGTGCAACCCACAGCAATGTCACGTCGTGTGTCTTATAAAACGACTAAACTCCGTGGGGTGGGGGAGGAACCAACTGTGGAAAGCAGAGGTCTGCCGGTACGGGTGACGTCAGCCCGCCCGTCGTCCGCTTTCCGCGCATTCCTGATCACGGGGCGCATTTTCACCGCACTCGTCTCGGCGAGTGTGCTGCTCGTCACGTCGGTCGGCTGGGCGCAGCTCAAGAGCGCCAACGACGGCATCGCGAAGACCGACGTCATCGACCAGGAGATCGCGAAGGACGCCGGTCGCAAGCCGCTCGACGGCGCCGTCGACATCCTGCTGGTCGGCATGGACAGCCGCACGGACGCGCAGGGCAACCCGCTGTCCGACGAAGTCCTCGCGCTGCTCAACGGCGGGTACGCCGACGGCGAGCAGAACACCGACACCATGATCCTCGTGCACATCCCGGTCGACGGCACCCGCGCGGTCGCGATCTCCTTCCCCCGCGACGCGTACGTGGAGATGGCCGACGGGTTCGGCAAGCACAAGCTCAACTCGGCGTTCGCCCGCCAGCGCAACACGGTCGACCAGGAGATGCGCAACCGGGGCGTGACCGACGAGAAGCAGATCCGCGACGAGTCGATGGCCGCCGGCCGCAAGACGTTGATCAGGACCATCGAGGGCATGACCGGCGGGTCGGTGCGCATCGACCGCTACGCCGAGGTCAACCTGGCGAGCTTCTACGAGGTCACGAAGGCCGTCGGCGGTGTCGAGGTGTGCCTGAAGGAGCCCACCCGCGACCGCGACTCCGGTGCCGACTTCGCGGCAGGACCGCAGCTGGTCGAGGGCCGCGCGGCCCTGTCGTTCGTGCGGCAGCGGTCGAACCTGCCCGGCGGCGACCTGGACCGCATCGTGCGGCAGCAGGTGTTCATCGGCGCGCTGGCGAAGAAGGTGCTGTCGACCGGCACGCTCACCGACCCCACCAAGCTCAACGCGCTCGTCGAGTCCGTGCAGAAGTCGGTCATCCTCAGCGACGGCTGGGACATCACCACGTTCGCCGAGCAGATGCAGGGCCTGGTGGGCGGCAACATCGAGTTCCGCACGATCCCGGTGGGTGACCCGATGGACACCTACGGCGACGGCAACGTGCTGCCGGTGAACCCCAAGCAGGTCAAGGACTTCATCACCGGCCTCGCCGGGGACAAGCCGTCGAGCACCCCGCCGGCGCCCACGACCACGCTGCCCGCACCGCCGAACTCCGCGATCACCGTGCAGGTCCACAACGCCGCGAACGTGCAGGGCCTCGCGAACCAGGTGCTGACCACGCTGACGGGCAAGGGCTTCCAGCGCGGCCAGGCCCTGTCGGCGCCGAACTCGGACAGCACGGTCGTGAAGTACGCGCCCGGCGAGGAGGGCTCCGCGCGCAAGGTCGCGAACGAGCTCGGGCCGACCGCGACGGTCGAGGAGGACGCCTCCGTCCGAAGAGGACAGGTGCAGGTGTTCGTCGGCACGGACTACGTCGACGACGGCGAGGACGTCGAGGTGCAGAACGCGCCGGGCACCCCGCCGGTTGTGACGAGCAGCACGCCGCCGATCACAGCCGGTGGTCTGGTCTGCGTCAACTGACCAGAAATCCCGGCGTCACGGGTCTTCGACGGTTACGCTGAGCATTCGAAACCCGTACCTGGGAGGAACAGCGTTGACCGCTGCATCGCGCGCCAAGAAGGCCGTGCTGGTCACCGGCCGGACGGTGGTCGCTCTGCTCGCGGTGGCGGCACTGGTGTTCTCCGGCTACTTCTGGACCGCGCTGCGGCTGGTCAAGCAGAACACCAACACGACGCAGATCCTCGAGGTGCTGGAGGACATCCCGAACTCGCCGCCGGTCGAGGACGGCGCCGTCGACATCCTGCTCGTGGGCAGCGACAGCCGGACGGACGCGCAGGGCCGGCCGTTGCCCGCGGACGTGTTGCGCAAGCTGCGCACCGAGAGCACCGACACCGTGAACACGGACACGATCATCGTGATGCGGGTGCCGCGCAACGGCGGCAAGGCGAGCGCGATCTCCATTCCACGCGACACGTACGTGCCCATCCCCGGTTTCCGCGAGGACAAGATCAACGCGGCGTACGGCGCGGTGAAGTACCTGACGGCGGAACGGTTGCAGGCCGAGGGCGTGAGCGACCAGGCCGAGCGCGAGCGCCGGTCGGACGAAGCGGGGCGCAAGGCGCTGGTGCAGTCGGTGCAGGAGCTGACCGGCATGCGCGTCGACCACTACGCCGAGATCAACCTCTACGGCTTCTACCTGCTGACCGAGGTGATCGGCGGCGTGCGGGTGTGCCTGAAGGCCGGCACGTCGGACCCGAACTCCGGCGCGAACTTCCGCGCGGGCGAGCAGGTGGTCTCCGGCGGCGACGCGTTGTCGTTCGTGCGGCAGCGGAACATGCCCGGCGGTGACCTGGGTCGCATCGCGCGGCAGCAGGTGTTCATGTCGCAGGCGATGAAGCAGCTGCTGTCCGCGGGCACGTTCACCGACCCGGCCAAGATGAACGGCCTGCTGGACGCGATCTCGAAGTCCGTGGTGGTGGACCAGAAGCTCGACCTCGCGACGCTGGCGACGCAGGCGCAGGGCCTCGCGTCGGGCAACGTGGAGTTCGCCACGATCCCGGTGACGAACATCGACGCGCGCAACGAGCGCGGCCAGAGCGTGGTGACGGTGGACCGCGAGGCCGTCAAGGCGTGGGTGCGCCAGCTGATCGGCGAGACGGTGCCACCGGCGCCGCCGTCGACCGCTGGATCGACCTCGGTGGCGCCGTCCGGGACCCCGACCCCGAGCACGCCCGCGCGGTTCGGCGGTGAGAGGCTGCTCTCGCTGGACGGCAACCGCGCCGTGGCAGCGCTGCAACCGTCTGTGCCCTGCGTCGACTAGGAGTTCGCCCGTGAGCGTGACCGAGATCCTCTTCACGCCGCTGCTGAAGGCCGACTCCGGCCGCCCGCTGATCACGCACTACGACGACGCGACGGGCACGCGGGTCGAGCTGTCCCGCGCGACGGTGGCCAACTGGGCCGCGAAGACGGCGAACTGGCTGCGCGACGAGCACGACGTCGAACCGGGCGACCGGGTGGCCGTGCTGCTGCCCGCGCACTGGCAGACCGCGGGCGTGCTGCTCGGCGCCTGGTGGTGCGGGGCGCACGTGGTGATGAGCGCGGACTCCGGCGCGAAGGTGGCCGTCGTGCCGCCGGGTGGCACCGCCGACGCCGACGTGGTGGCCGTGGCATCGTTGCACCCCATGGGTTTGGGCTCCGGCGCGCCGGTCGACTACAACGACGACGTGCGCGTGCACGGCGACGACTTCATGCCGTGGGACGCGGTGCCCGGGTCCGCTCCGGCACTCGGTGAGTCCAGTGTGGACGAGCTGGTGGCACAGGCGCGCAAGCTCGGCGAGGCGCTGGGCGACCAGCCGCGCGTGCTGTCCACAATGGAGTGGAACTCCCCCTCCGACGTGCTGGAGGGCTTTCTGGCCGTGCTGGCGGCCGGTGGATCACTCGTGCAGGTGACGAATCCCGACGCGGGCCAGCTGGCCGCGCGCCGGGACGTCGAGAGGGTCAGCGTCACGCTGCCGCTGGGTTGAGCACCTTGTTGTTCTTGAACAGCACGCGGTCCAGCGCGTAGGCACCGCCGTTGAAGCCGAGCGCCAGCGCCGCCGCACCGAGGACGATCACGAGCTCGGCACCACCCTCACCGATCAGGCCGTTCGGCAGGTGCACGATCAGCCACGCGCCGAGCATGTTGAGCGCGAGCAGCACCCCGACCACCGGCAGCGCCACTCCGGCGATTAGCGCGACACCACCGACGAGCTCGACGATCGCGGCGAACCAGGCGGACAGCGTGGGCAGCGGCACCCCCATCTTCTCGAAGCTCGCGGCGGTGCCGTCCAACCCGTACTGGGTGAACTTCTGCCAGCCGTGCGCGATGAAGACGATGCCGATGCCGATGCGGCCGATCAGCGCGGTGACGTCCTTGACCATGTCCGTTGCTCCCCGATCATGTCGTTTGTTCAAACCCGAACCGAAACTAGTGCAGGTTTGAACAACCTCATGATTTCGACAGGAACCCAACAGCTACTTCTTAAGTTGGACGCCATCACCCTGCGTGTTCGTCAGCGACAGCGAACTCCGCTCGATCTTGTAGGCGACCTGCCCTGTCAGAGCCGCGACCACGGCCTTCTCCACCAGCGTCTCGTCGGGCCCACACGCCTTGTCGGTGTGCACGAGCCCTTCGAACGTGATCTTCTGCCCGTCCACCCGGTAGGACGCCGAGCCTGAGTTGCAGCCGGTGAACACGTCGACCCGGCCGTCCGCGAACGTGAGCGTGGCCGGCACCGCCCCCGGCACGGACGACGCGGCGTCCGCCGACACGAGGGTGTCGACCTTCCACTCGCCACCTTCGAGCTTCGCCGGTTCCTCGGGCGCCAGCACGATCTCGGTGCCGTTTCCGGCGACCACCAGGTTCGCGTCCTTCAGCTGCCAACTCGGCGCGGCGCTGAGCAGCTTCGACAGCCACTCGTCCTGCTCGTGCAGTTCCGGCTTCGGACAGCCCATCGCGGTGGTGCTGAGGTCGTCGACCTTGAGCTTGCCGCCGTCGAGCTCCACCGGGCTCTGCATCATGTTGCACCCGGCCCGCGCGATCAGCCGCCCGTCGTCGGTGAACCGCAGCTCCACGGACGTGCCCTCGACAAGTTCCCGCTCGGTCACTGATGTCGACACGAACACCTTGCCGCGCAACGCGTTCGTGTCACCCGCCTGACCTCCACAACCGGTGATCGCGAGCAGGAGGACGACAGCCGGCGCAAGTCTCATGTCTCCATGACGGAACCGAGTGCCCGCGAGGTTGCCCTTGACATCTCCCAGGCGATCTGGCGTACTTAACCCAGTGGTTAGATAACCAAGTGGTTAGGTAAGAGATGGACCAGCTGAGCGCCACCTTCGCCGCACTGGCCGACCCCACCCGCCGCGCGATCCTCGCGCGGCTCACCGAGGGCCCGGCCACGGTGAAGGAGCTCTCCGAGCCGTTCGACATCAGCGGCCCGGCGATCTCCAAGCACCTGCGCGTGCTGGAGAAGGCAGGCCTGATCACCCGCGGCAGGGAGGCCCAGTGGCGCCCCTGCCAGCTCGACGCGACACCTCTGAAGGAGGTCGCTGTGTGGGCCGAGAACTACCGCCGCTTCTGGGATGCGAGCTACGCACGCCTGGACGCACTCTTGACCGAGATGAAGGAGAACGAGCAATGACCACCACCTACGGCACCGTCGTCACCACCCCGACCCCCACCACCATCGCCATGACCCGCACGTTCGACGCCCCCGCCGCGCTGGTCTGGAAGGCCTTCACGACACCTTCCCTGGTGCGCCAGTGGCTGCTCGGACCCGACGGCTGGGAGATGCCGATCTGCGAGATCGACCTCGTCGTCGGTGGTGCATGGCGCTACGGCTGGGCCCAGCCTGACGGTTCTCAGGCGTTCGAGATCCACGGCTCGTACGTCGAACTGGAGCCGCACTCGCGGATCGTGCACACCGAGACGTTCGAGGACAACCCGCCGGCGACGGTGACGACGACGTTCACCGAGGAGGACGGGCGGACGACGATGGTCTCGACGATGGAGCTGGGGTCGCAGGAGGGGCGGGACGCGGTGCTGGCGACGGGGATGGCGGACGGGGCGGGGCGGAGCTACGAGCGGCTGTCCGAACTGCTGCCGACGTTCTGACCCAGCCCTGGACGGCCGCCCCGCCCGCCGGGGCGGCGTCGCCGCACGGGTAACTTGAGAACATTGCGCGGCTCGCGGCGAAGGGGGTGCTCATGACCGACAACGGACGAGTCGGGTATCGCGACATCGCCGACGAACTGCGGCGGCGCATCGACTCCGGCGAACTCGCACCAGGCAGTCGGGTCCCCGGTGAGAACGACCTGATGTCGCGCTACGACGTCGAACGGCCGACCGCCCGGCAAGCGTTGGAAGTGCTGAAGAACGAGGGCCTGATCGTCGCTCGGCGCGGCTCAGGAACCTTCGTCCGCGAGTTCAAGCCGATCACTCGTGTCTCCCCCGACCGCCTGAGGACCGGTCAGTCCATCTGGGACGCCGACCTCGGGTCCCGGCCACGGACGGAGAACGTCACGGTCGACGTGGAGCCACCTTCTTCGTCGGTGGCTGAGGCGTTGCAGCTCGCCGACGACGAGCACGTGGTGGTCCGGCGACGCAGGTACGTGGTCGAGGACAAACCTGTGCAGCTCGCCACGTCCTACTTCCCGGAAGCGCTGGTGGCCGGCTCCTCGATCGCGCAGATCGACACCGGCGAGGGCGGCGCGTACGCCCGCCTGAAGGAACTGGGCTCCGAGCCGACGAAGTTCGTCGAGGAACTACGCGTCCGCATGCCTCGCGAACCGGAGCGCGAGGCCCTCGAACTCGCCCAGGGCACGCCGATCATCCTGATCACTCGCAAGGCCTACACCGCAGACGACCGGCCAGTCGAGGTGAACGAGATGGTCCTCGACTCCAGCGCCTACCTGCTCGAATACCGGTTCCACTCGAACGACTGACTTGCCTTCTCTAGGGAACTCCGCTTCACTTTTTCGTGAGCCGAGTTCTCTAGAGATTGTAGGTCGAGGTGGACAGCAAGGTCATCGCTCCCTATGTCACGTCGTGGAGCGCTGAGTACGACCTCCCCTGCGCCCTGGTGGAGCGTCCCGACCGCAGCATCGGCCACGCCACCGAACTGCCCGGCGACCGCGACCGCCAAGGCGTGCTGTGGAAGCAGGTCGCATCGCATCGCGGACAGGGCCGACCCGAGTTCGGCAAGGTGCACCCGCTGCGGCAACGACGGGCGATGGAACGCCTGCTGTGCCAGGTGTGCGGCAACCCCGCGGACCAGAACTCGGACGGCGTCCTCTGGCTGCAGGTCGACCACCACGACGACTGGCCGGGCTGGCCCGAGCGGATGGCGTCGACCGAGCCGCCGATCTGCCGGCCGTGCGCCGCCCTCTCCACCCGGCTGTGCCCCGCACTGCGTCGATCGGGAGCCTCGGCGGTGCGCGTGCGGGAGTTCCCGATCGTGGGCGTGCGGGGAGCCCTGTACCGTCCGGGCGCATTGGCACCTATCGCGGCCCAGGCTGGCAACTTCGCCTACGGCGACCCGGCCTTGCGTCGAGTGCAGGCATCGGCCTTGCTCCGCGAGCTGCGCGGCTGCATTCGCGAGTTCTGACGTTGCGTAGTCCCCGGCCGTGGCCCCGTTTCCCCCGGTCAGGGGTGCCGTGCGGGGTTACGTTCGGGCCATGGGACGTTTCCTCGTAGCGCTCGCCCTCTCCGCGAGCACCGCACTGTTGACTCCCCAAGCCGACGCGCGCACCGACACGCAGCCGGCCGGTCGCTGGCAGATCGAGCCGTGCCCAGCCGGGCAGAAAGCGCTTTGGCTGCCGCGGGTTGACACGGTTGGCACCGATCTCAGCTGCACGACGGAAGACGCGCGCAACGCGGCAGTGAAGGAGGCGGCGGACAGCGGGAGTCCGAAGCGGTTGATGAACGTGGCGATCGCGGGGGCGCAGCAGCTGTCGGACAAGTCGATCACTCCCGATTCGTCGTGCGTTCCGGGGGCGAAGGCGGCGGTCGGTGACGCACTGGGGACGTGCGTGCCCGCCTGATGCCACGCGACGTGGCTTGTAATGCCCGTTGAGCGGCTCCCGATCAACAGCGTGCACGGACGCCGAGACCGGGAGCCGCAGTGACGTCGCCGAACTGGAAGGCCGAGTACGCCGAAGTCCGTTCGATGTACGTGGCCTATGAGAAGAAGCTGCGCGAGCTAGTGCGGGAAATCCTTGAACACGCCGGCATCGACGTCTTCCAGGTCGAAGGCCGGGTGAAGACACTGGACAGCTTCGACGAGAAGATCAGGCGTAAGTCCGGCAAATATGATAACCCGCTCACCGACATGACGGACCTAGTGGGGCTGCGAATCATCGCTCACTATCTGGAAGACGTAGACCGGATCGTCGAACTGCTAGGCGGCGAGTTCGAGGTTCGCGAAGAGCATTCGATGAACAAGCAGGACGAACTGGCGCCCGACCAGTTCGGTTACACGTCGAACCATCTGGTTGTTCGCATCGGCAGCCGAAGTGAACGACCAGAGTGGGCGAAGTACGCCGGCATTTCCGTCGAGTTCCAGGTTCGAACGATGTCGCAGCACGCCTGGGCTGCGATGCACCACAAGCTCGGCTACAAGCGTGAGGCTGACGTGCCGATTCCGTTGCAACGAAAGCTGTTCCGCTTGAGCGCGTTGTTCGAGATGGCGGACGAACAGTTCTCCACCATCAAGGATGAAATCGATAAACTGTCCGGCAAATACTCCGACAGCGTTAAGCACGGTGACCTCGACCTGGACGTCGATGCTCAGTCCATCGATGCGTACGTGCGGAACAGCCCGAAGGTACGGGCGATCGCCGCCATGGCAAAAAATTCGGGAATGAAGTTGCTGGACGGCAACCTCGATGAACTCGTAAATACCGCCGCAGTACTTGGTGCCACAACCATCGAAGAGATCGACCAGTTGCTGCCAGACGAGTCATCGACTCGCCGAGTGCTGGACGCGATGGGGCCGGTACTCGATCTCGCACCAGAAGACGACTTGCTCGAAGTCGATCTAGCCAGCATCGTCCTCACCTTCCACGGCGCCACGCAAGAGCAATTCGACCGTGTCTACGTAGGCGGCTGGGAGGAGTTCAACATCGCCCGCGAACGGCTGCTGAGCCAGGGGTGAGGTCCTGGCTCAGCAGAGACCGACGCTCTAGCCGTTCAGAACCGCGCGCGACATCACGACGCGCTGCACCTGGTTCGTGCCCTCGTAGATCTGCGTGATCTTCGCGTCCCGCATCATCCGCTCCACCGGGAAGTCCCGCGTGTACCCGGCCCCACCGAACAGCTGCACGGCGTCGGTCGTGACCTCCATGGCCACATCCGACGCGAAGCACTTGGCCGCAGCGGTGATGAACCCGATGTTCGCCTCACCACGCTCAGCCTTCGCAGCCGCCACATAAACCATGTGACGAGCCGCTTCGATCTTCATCGCCATGTCCGCGAGCATGAACTGCACACCCTGGAAGTCCGAAATGGACTTCCCGAACTGCTTGCGGTCCTTCACATACGCAACCGCAGCCTCAAGCGCACCCTGCGCGATGCCAACAGCCTGCGCACCGATCGTCGGCCGCGTGTGGTCCAGCGTCTTCAGAGCCGTCTTCAACCCAGTCCCCGGCTCACCAATGATCCGTGAAGCAGGGATCGTGCAGTTCTCGAAGTAGATCTCCCGGGTCGGCGACCCCTTGATCCCGAGCTTCCGCTCCTTCGGCCCCACCGAGAACCCGGGGTCATCCTTGTGCACCACAAACGCCGAAATCCCAGCAGACTTCTTGGCCGCGTTGGGATCCGTCACCGCCATGACCGTGTACCAGGAGGACTCGCCAGCGTTGGTGATCCAGCACTTGGTGCCGTTCAACACCCAGTGGTCACCATCCAGCACAGCCCGCGTACGCATCGAAGCAGTGTCCGAACCGGCTTCACGCTCCGACAGCGCATAGGAAGCCATCGCCTCACCCGACGCGATCGACGGCATGACGAGCTGCTTCAGCTCCTCAGAAGCCGACAGCAGGATCGGCATGGTGCCGAGCTTGTTCACCGCGGGGATCAAAGAGGACGAAGCGCAGACGCGGGCGATCTCTTCGATCACGATGCAGGTGGCCACCGAGTCGGCGCCCTGGCCGTCGTAGGTCTCGGGGACGTGGACGGCGGCGAAACCGGCCTTGACCAGGGCGTTGTGGGCCTCGACCGGGAAGCGTTCGTTCTCGTCGACCTCGGCGGCGAAGGGCTTGATCTCCTTCTCGGCGAGCGAGCGGACGGCCTCTCGCAGCGCCTCGTGCTCCTCGGCGAGCTGGTAGGTGCCGAAGCTCGGGTTCACCTTGTTACCTCCCGGTAGCGAGTACTCGGCACGATGTTAGCGCCCGTTCACACCGGGCGCCGCTGTGCTGTTGAGCACTCAGAGGGACTTCTGCAGAGCCGCGTCCTTGTCTAGTACGAGCTGCTCGAGTTCTGCCTGGAAGCGGGCCATGCGCTCCTGCAGTGCGGCGTCCGAGGAAGCCAGCATCCGCACCGCCAGCAGACCGGCATTCCGCGCTCCGCCGACGGACACGGTGGCGACCGGGACGCCCGCCGGCATCTGCACGATCGAGAGCAACGAGTCCATGCCGTCGAGGTACTTCAACGGCACCGGGACGCCGATCACGGGGAGGACGGTGGCCGAGGCGACCATGCCCGGCAGGTGGGCGGCACCGCCGGCGCCCGCGATGATCACGCGCAGACCACGAGAAGCAGCGGAGGACGCGTAGTCGAGCATGCGCTGCGGGGTGCGGTGGGCGGAGACGACGCTCACCTCGAACGGCACGTCGAACTCGGCCAGGGCCTCGGTGGCCGCCTTCATCACCGGCCAGTCCGAGTCGCTGCCCATGATCACGCCAACCTGAACCGCACTCACTCCGCACTCCGCTTCTGTTCTTCGCCGTGGATGTCGTAGCCGTCCGCCCAGACGCCGGTGGACAGCCAGTCCGCCGCCAGCCGCGCTCGCGTGCGGACGGTCGCCATGTCGGTGCCGAGGAACGTCACGTGGCCCACCTTGCGGCCCGGCCGTTCCTCCTTGCCGTAGAGGTGCACGTGCGCGTCCGGGAACCGGGCGAACAGGTGGTGCACGCGCTCGTCGGGGCCCATGGCCGGGGGTTCGGGGGCGCCCAGGACGTTCGCCATCACCACGGCCGGCGCCATCAGGTCGGTGCGGCCGAGCGGGTAGTCGAGGACGGCGCGCAGGTGCTGTTCGAACTGCGAGGTGCGGGCGCCCTCGATCGACCAGTGGCCGGAGTTGTGCGGGCGCATCGCGAGCTCGTTCACGACGACACCGGATGCCGTCTCGAACAGCTCCACGGCCAGCACGCCCACCACGCCCAGCGCGTCGGCGACCTTCAGGGCCAGTTCCTGGGCCGCGGCACCGTCCAGCGCGGGTGCCGGGGCGAGCACCTCGACGCAGATGCCGTTCGACTGCACGGTCTCGACCACCGGCCACGCCGCGCCCTGCCCGAACGGTGAGCGCGCGACCACGGCGGCCAGCTCGCGGCGCATCGGCACGCACTGCTCGACCATCAGCGGCGTTCCGGCCTCCAGCAGCTCCGGCACGACCCGTTCGGCGCTGGAGGGGGTGTTCAGCATCCACACGCCGCGGCCGTCGTAGCCGCCGCGGATCGCCTTGAGCACACACGGCCAGCCGTACTCTGCGCCGAAGCGGAGCACGTCGCGCACGTCGTGGACCTCGGCGAACGGCGGCACCGGCAAGCCCAGCTCGGCCAGCCGCACCCGCATCTTCAGCTTGTCCTGCGCGTACTGCAGCGCGTCCGGCCCCGGATGCACCTTCACGCCCTCCGCGACCAGCGCGCGCAGGTGGTCGCCCGGCACGTGCTCGTGGTCGAACGTGACCACCTCGCAGCCCTTGGCGAACGCGCGCAACGCGTCCAGGTCCGTGTGGGTGCCGAGCACCACGTCCCGCGCGACGAGCGCGGCGGGGTCGTTCTCGGAGACGGCGAGCACGCGAAGCGACTGGCCGAGCGGGATCGCAGCCTGGTGCGTCATGCGGGCGAGCTGCCCGCCGCCGATCATGCCGACGACGGGGAGACGGGTACGGGAGTCCACGGTTCAGGCAGCCTACCTGCACGTTCGGAGTCGTTCACCAGCAGAGCCAGCCGCCGGGCGGTGACGCTGCCCTCAGGTGCGGTGTGGATCACCAGCCGCTGGTCGTGCTCGGGAGCCGTGACGACCTCGCAGTCGAGCTCCAGCAGTCCCACGACCGGGTGACACAGGCGCTTGCGAGCCGACCGGCACACCGCCACGTCGTGCGCGGCCCACAGCCGGGCGAACAACGGGCTGGCCATCAGTTCGGTGACCAGCGAGCGGGCGGACGGCGGCGGGCCACCGTGGCAGCGGCACTGCGAACCAAGGGACTCGACCTGAGGTGGGGCGCCCTTTGCGCGTTTCCTCATTGCGGACGGCGGAGCGACGGGATCAGGACATGTATTCGGGTCATGTCAGAGAGACGAGGTCGGGACAGGATCAGGACCGCATTCACCCGATCGGGTCGTACGCATCCTCGCCGATGCGGTTCATCGAGGGCTGGCTCGGCGACGGCGACGGCCGCCGAACTGCGCCTGCTGAACGGCCACACCCCCAGTGGAGCCGTTCAGCAGGAGCCCTTCGACCCGTCGCACGCGGTCGTGTCGACGGTCCGCGCGCAACGGGAGCTCGGGTTCCGGCCCCGTTACCCGTCCGTCTGGGCGGCGGCGACCGCGGGCGTGCTCTGAGCGGAAGTGACGTCACGGCGGTGGGAACGCGAGGGGCGCCAACCGCCGCCGTGGCGCAGCAACCGCAACGTCACGTACAAGGCCAAGCCGGCCAGCACCATGCAGATGCCGAACTCGATGAAGCGGAACAGGCCAAGGCGTTCCAGCGGCTGGTAGTCGGCGTAGGTGCCGATCGCGAAGTCGTTGGAGCGCATGCAGCTGTGGGCCACCGGGAAGTCGGCGCACCTCGCCGGGACGTCCACCGGGTCCAGGTCCGCGTCCACGAAACCACCGGCGATCCTCAGCGCGTCATGGGGCACCACCGTCGTCTGGTCCCACCGGGCGACGGAGCGGTGCACCGGCAGGTAGTGGTCGCGCACGAAGAACGCGAGTCCCATGCGGACCAGGGTGAACGCGACGAGCGTCACGGCCATCGCGGTGAACGTGTGCCGGGTCAGCAGACCGGCCAGCACGCCGATCGCGAGACCCAGCAGCGCGTAGCCGGCCTGCACCAGCCAGTTCGCCTCGAACGCCGTCCACGAGCTGTCGTCCGCACCGCGCAGGCCGTCGCCGAGGCCGACCAGCGAGCCGAGCACCGCGGCAGCCGCGCCGAGCACCAAGAGCTTGCCGCGCAACCACTGCACCGGCGTGACGTCCTGTCCCCACGCCACGAAGTAGGTGCGTTCCTCCAGCTCGCGGGCGATCAGCGGAGCACCCCAGAACGCACCGATCAGGGCGCCGAACCCGAGCTGCACGAGGAGGCTGTAGAAGGCGGCCAGCGGCATGGCCGTCCTGGAACCGTCGAGCTCCGCCGCCGTGAGGCCGTACGCCGCGAGCACCGCGATGACCGCGGTCACGACGATGGTCCACCGGTGCTGGCGCCAGGTCAGCCAGATGATCGCTTCCAGGTTCACACCGCACGCTCCAGGTGCGCCACGACCAGCTCCTCCAGCGTCACGTACCGCGCGGTCCACGGCTCGTCGACCCGCTCACCGCCCGACCGCACCAGGAACGACGACTGCGCCTCGCCGTGCTTCGCCAGCACCACGTTTCCCTCCACCGGTGGTGTCGACGCGTGCGGGCCCGTGTAGAGGACGTGTTCCTCCAGCAGGTCGTCCGTCTCGCCGTCGACGAGCAGCTTTCCGTTGTGCATCAACAACAACCGGTCGGCGACACCACCGATCTCGGCGACGACGTGCGTGGAGTACAACAACGTCATGCCGTTGTCCGACACCTCGGTCAGCAACGAGCTCATGACCTTCCGGCGCGCGAGAGGGTCCAGTTCGGACAGTGGTTCGTCCAGCAGCAGCACGTCCGGCCGCGCGCCCAACGCCAGCGCCAGCGTGACGTGGGTGCGTTGCCCGCCGGAGAGATCACCGATCTGCAGGCGCCGCGGCACCTTGTACCTCTTCAGCCACGCGTCGGCGAGGTCACCGCGCCAGACGGTGTTCATCCGCCGGCCGAACTCCAGCACGTCCTTGACCTTGAAGCCCTTGTACATCGGCTTGTGCTGGGGCACGTACGCGACGCGGCCCGCGATCGACGTGTGCCCCGACTCGGCGGGCAGGTGCCCGGCCAGCACGTTCAGCAGCGTCGTCTTGCCGGAACCGTTGGCGCCCACCAGAGCCGTGACACTGCCCGGTGGCAGCTCGAAGGAGACGCCCTTGACCGCCCACTTCGAGACTTCGGCCGCAACCACGCTCATTGCGCTCCCCCGCTCAGCACCTCGCGCAGCAGCGCGTAGATGTCCTCGTCCTCCAACCCGGCGGTGCGTGCCTCCGCGACCCAGTCCGCGAGCTTGACGCGCAACGGGTCCAGGTCCTCGGGGGCGGCGGACCCCAGGGAGGCCTTGACGAAGGTGCCGGAGCCCTGACGGGCTTCGACGAGGCCGGCGAGCTCCAGCTCGCGGTAGGCCTTCAGCACGGTGTTCGCGTTCACCCCGCTGCGCGCGACGACGTCGCGGACCGTCGGCAGGCGGTCTCCCGGCTGCAACCAGCCGAGCCTCAAGGCCTCCCTGACCTGCTGCCCGAGCTGCAGGTACGCGGGATAGCCACTGCCGCGGTCGACGTGGAACTCGACCACACACGCTCCCCAGATTGTTCTAGTCAACTAGCACAATAGAACACTTCCGCAGCCGTTGTGAAGCGCACGCGGGGAGCTTTCGTACTCCAGGAGCGCACGGAAGGGCCCGCGTGCGGTGGGGAACGGGGAGTCAGCGGGCGCGGGACAGGGGGTCAGCGCCCGAGGGAAGTCAGGAGGGAGCAGGCTTCGGTGTGGGTGTCGGGGAGGCGTTCGGTCCACACCTTCGCGGGGCCGGTCGGACGCACGTTGGGGTCGTCGGCGAGGCGGTCGGCGGTGAGCACGCGCAGGTTGGAGACGCGGCGGGCGAGGGTCTCGTCCTTGCGCACGAGCACCGCGGCCACGCACGGACCAAGGGTCGCCAACGTCTCGCCACCGTCGAACACGGTTCTCAGCGCGTCAGAGGCCAACGTCATGGCGACCACGCGGGACCACCCGGTGGCGCGGTGCGTGTCCAGGCGCAGCAGCACCAAGGCGTAGTCGAGCGGCACGACCGGTGTCTCGCGGTACACCTCGCCCAGCCGCGTCCGCAGGTAGGCCGTCGTGGCCAGACCGGTCAACGGGTCCTCCGCCGCGCAGTCACCCGCCTGCCCCGTCACCACGTCCGCCCACCCCAGCGCCGTCATCCGCACCATCCGCGCGGGGAGCGCGTCGACGTCCGGCGACACGACGTGCGACGCGTCGGTCAGCACGGCGTGCAGCGCCGCCAGGTCGAGCAGCGTCTCGCTGAGCCCGGCGCCCGCCTCGGCACGCGCGCGGCCGAGCCGCACGAGCGCGTCGGAGGGGTCGGTGTCCTCCAGCATCGCCGCGCAGACCTCGTCGACCTCGGCGAGCGGCCAGTCTGCGGGGAACGCCCAGCCTGCGGCCATGGTGGCGGTCCGCCACCTGGACTTCAGCAGGCGTTCCGCTTGTGCGACTCCCACCCGGTCCGTCTCCCTTCTCCGGCGATTCCAGGTGGGAGACGTGCCCGTCGCCCATTCGTGACGCAACCCGCGCGGGGGATTGAGATGACTCTGCGAGGCGCCGTAAGTCACACTGAGCGCCGCGAGGAGGGGAAAGAATCTTGGCGACCGTTCCTGCAGACGTCCAGGGCCCGAGCGACGCGGAACTCATCGAGTCCGTGCGCGCCGGAGCCGTCGACGCCTACGGCCAGTTGTACGAACGGCACGTCTCGGCGGCCTACAACCTCGCCCGCCAGTTGGCCCGCTCGCAGGCCGAGGCGGACGACCTCGTGTCGGAGGCCTTCGCGAAGGTGCTCGACACGCTGCGCGCCGGCCGCGGCCCCGACTCGGCGTTCCGCGCCTACCTCCTCACCGCACTGCGCCACACCGCCTACGACAAGACCCGCCGCGACAAGAAGGTCGACCTCACCGAGGACATGACCGACGTCGCGCCCGCGGTGGCGTTCAGCGACACCGCGGTCGCCGGTCTCGAGAAGTCGATGGCCGCCCGCGCGTTCGCCGCGTTGCCCGAGCGCTGGCAGACGGTGCTCTGGCACACCGAGATCGAGGGCCAGTCGCCCGCCGAGGTCGCCCCGTTGCTCGGGCTGACGGCCAACGGCGTGTCCGCGCTCGCCTACCGCGCGCGGGAGGGCCTCAAGCAGCAGTACCTGCAGATGCACCTGGCCGCGAACGACTCGGAACGCTGCCGGGCAACGGTCGACCGGCTCGGCGCGTGGACCCGCGCGGGTCTGTCCAAGCGCGAGGCCACGCAGGTCGAGGCGCACCTCGACGAGTGCTACCGGTGCCGGACGCTGGCCGCGGAGCTCGCCGACGTCAACGGCTCGCTGCGGATCTTCGTCGCACCGCTGGTGCTGGGCGTGGGCGCCACCACCTACCTCGCGGCCGCGGGCACGACCACGACCGTCGTCGGCGCCGGTGCGGCGGCCGGTGGAGCGGGCGCGGCCGGTGCCTCACTGCCCCGCCAGCTGCTCGGCATCGGTGGTTCCGCCGCCGCGGTGGTGGTCGCCGTCGCGATCGCGCTGGCCTCCGGCAGCGGTGAGCAGCCGGTCGCGCAGGTGCAGGCCGAACCGCGCCGGCGCAGACCGTGGTCCAGCCGCCGCCCCGCCGCCACCGGTTCCGGTGCCGCCTCCCACGCCGTCACCGGAGCCCACCCCGACGCCGTCACCAGCGCCGGAGCCACCGGTTCCGGCACCGCCGCCCAGGCACCACCGCCCAGGCACCGCCGTCCGCGGAGGAACCCGCTCCGCCACCACCCGCCTCGCTGACGCCGACCGTGCCCGCCGGGTTCACGCTCACGCCCGGCGAGGACGCCAAGGACCTGCCGATCACCGTGCGCAACACCGGTGGCACCCGGGCCGCCCGCGCATGGTGCTCCGCGCGGCTGCTGCAACCGGACGGCTCCGCCGACCAGACCGTGCACTGCCCGGCGGGCGGCGGCCTGATCACCTGCACGACGCCGCAGGGCATCGCGCCCGGCGGCCGGGCGACGTTCCTCTTCCGGCTGCGCGCCACCCACGAGGCGGTCACCGGCGTCATCACCGGAGCGATCACCGCGGGCGCCGCGATCAACGTGAACGTGAGCGTCGACGTCGAGGTGCCGCCGGTCAACGACGACATCGAGCTGACCGTGTCGACGTGGCGCGAGGTGTTCTGGGACCCGCGGGTCGACGTCCTGGTGCGCAACCGCGGGCCGCGGCCGGGCACGTTGAAGCTGGACATCACGTCGTCGTCGAACATCGCGATCTTCACGCCGTACCGCGACTGCACGCGCACGGACAGGAACGCCATCCGCTGCGTCACGGACCTGGAGCAGGGTGCGAAGTACCGGATGTCCCTGTGGGCGTTCGGGCTGCCGCACCGGGGCGGGTCCATCACCGTGACGGCCTCGCTGGGCAACGCCACCAAGTCGGTGACCGTGCCGGTGAAGGGCCGCCCTGGCCACAACCCGGTGGACCCCGTCGACCCGGTCGACCCGGTTGAGCCACCGCCGGCCACGACGACCGCGCCCACGACCGTGCCGCCGACCAAGCCCACGGTGCCCGCGGACCCGACGAAGCCGGGCACGCCGACGCTGCCGTTGCCGCTGCCGGGCGGACCGACCGTGCCACTGCCGTTGCCGTTGCCGGGTGAGCCGACCGTGCCACCGCCGGCCCCGGCCCCGGCTCCGGTGCCGGTGCCGGTGCCGACGACACCGCCACCACCCACCTCGGAGCCGTGCCAGCGGCCACCGATCTGGCCGCTCCCGCTCATCCCGGACCTGCTGCCGTGGCCGTGCCGGCCGCCGCAGAGCTGACCAGTTTGGACCAACCGGATCAATTCGGACACGGCGATGTTGATCAGAAGTTGATCTTCTGCCGTGCCCGAACGTGCTGGTCAGGAGGGTTTGTGCCACGGAAGGTAACACCCCGGGGCGGTCCCCGTTACCTTGATCCGTAAGCTGGCTTGGTGCTGCCAGTCGTTCGCAAGGTCCTGAGCTGGTTCCCGGAACCTCTCCAGTTCCTCATCCACAAGCACCGTGAGCTGATCCGGTTCGCCGTGGTCGGCGGCACGACGTTCATCATCGACAACGGCGTCTGGTACGCGTTGAAGTTGACGATCCTGACCGACAAGGTCGTGACGGCCAAGGTCATCGGCGTGCTGGTGGCGATCATCGCCTCCTACGTGCTGTCGCGCGAATGGTCCTTCCACACCCGCGGCGGCCGCGAGCGCCACCACGAGGCAGCACTGTTCTTCCTGGTCAGCGGCTTGGGCGTGGCGATCAACATCCTGCCGCTGTGGTTGTCACGGCACCTCTTCGGCCTGCAGGCACCGGTGGTGTCGGTCATGACCGAGGAGATCGCGGACTTCGTGTCCGGCTCGATCATCGGCATGCTGCTCGCGACCGGCTTCAAGTTCTGGGCCATGCGCCGCTGGGTGTTCCCGGACGCCGGCGCTCGTCCTGACCGGCGTGTTCACCCGATCTCCGTAGACTCGTCTCGTGTCCCTAGCCGAAACAGTGGTCTTGCGGTTCCCGGAGCCGTTCCGGTCGATCGCGCTGAAGCATCGTGAACTAGTCAAGTTCGCCCTGGTCGGGGGCACCTGCTTCATCATCGACACGGTCCTGTTCTTCGGGATCAAGATCCTCGTGCTGCCCGCGCACCCGGTGACGGCCAAGATCATCGCCACCCTGGTCGCCACGATCGTGTCCTACGTGCTGAACCGCGAGTGGTCGTTCCGCACTCGCGGCGGGCGGGAGAGACACCACGAGGCCGCGCTGTTCTTCATGGTCAACGGCATCGGCATCGTGCTGAACTCGGCGCCGCTGTGGGTGTCGCGCTACCTGTTCCACCTGCAGGAGCCGCACGTCACGCGGGTGACGGAGGAGCTGGCGGACTTCCTCAGCGCGCAGGTCGTGGGCACGCTGATCGCGATGGCGTTCCGCTGGTACGGGTACAAGAAGTGGGTGTTCCCCGAGGAGAACGCCCGCAACCAGCGCCCCCTCGACGAAGAGCAGGCGCTCGGCCACTCCTGACGCCTCAGCGCGGTGTGGTCGGGGTCTTCCAGGAGATGCCGACCACGTCCTTCGCCTTCGGCACCGGCAGGAACACCGCGAACGTCGCCGGGCGCGCCGTCGACAGCTCCAGCCGGCCACCGTCGGCGTCGACCAGTGCCCGCGCCAGCGCGAGGCCCACGCCTGTGGAGCCGCCGCCGGACACACCGCGTTCGAAGATGTGCGCGGCCAGCTCGTCGGGCACGCCGGCGCCGCCGTCACTCACCTCGACCACGACCGTGCCCTCCTCCCCGCGGGCGGACACGACGACGGGACCCTCGCCGTGGCGCAGGGCGTTGTCGAGCAGCACGCCGATGGCCTCGCGCAGCCGGGCGGGCGTCGCGCGCGAGCAGGCCGTCGGGCACGCGGACGCGCAACGTGCGGCCCTCGCTCTTCACCTGCTCGCGCCACTCCTCGGCGATCGCGTTGAGGGCCGGGCGCATCTCCAGCGGTTCGGCGTCCACGGCCCTGGCGGCGGCGGCGGCGAGGAGCTCGTCCAGCACGGCGGCGAGGCGTTCTGCCTGTTCGAGGGCGGCGCGGGCCTCGGCGGCGGTGTCGGGTTCGGGGTGGTCGGCGAGGGCCTCCAGGCGCAGCTGCAGTGCGGTGAGGCGGCTGCGCAGCTGGTGGGAGACGTCGCCGACGAGCTCGCGCTCGCGTTGGACGAGGCGGGCGAGCGCGGTGGCGGAGGTGTCGAGCGCCTCGGAGACGGCGTCGAGCTCGGGGATGTCGTAGCGCTGCTCGTCCTCGCGGAAGTCGCCGGCGCCGAGGCGGGACGCGCGGGCGGCGACGTAGATCAACGGGCGCGAAAGCGTTTGCGCGGTCACCAGGGCCACGACGGTGCCGGTGCCGACCGAGAGCGCGAGCAGGAGCAGCACCAGGCCCGCGACCTGGTACTGGGTGGTGTGCATGGGGCCGGAGGGGATCTCCAGCCGCACGGTGCCCTGCTGGGCGATCGGCAGCTCGACCACCAGCGGGTCGGTGCCGGGCGACGGTCCCGTCACGGTCGTCGCGCCGCCGGAGACCACGGTGAGGCGGCCGTCGGAGGGGATGACGAACTTGACCGCCTCGACGTCGATGCTCTGCCGGTCGGCGATCTGGTCGTCGAGCTTGGTCGCGATGCTCTGGGCACGTTCGGTCAGGTCACCGCGGGCGTTGTCCTCGACGAGGGTCAGCGCGGTGTAGCCCAGCGGCAGGCCGAGCACGAACCCGGTGACCGCGACGGCGAGCAGGATCGCCCGCAGGATCCGGCTGCGCATCAGTCGGCGTTGAAGCGGAAACCACGGCCGCGCACGGTCGCGATGCGCTTCTCGGCGGAGTTCGGGGTGCCGTCGCTGAGCTTCCGGCGCAACCAGGACATGTGCATGTCTAGCGTCTTGCTGCCCTTCAGGTCCGGGTCGTTCCACACCTCGGACAGGATCTCGTCGCGGCTCACCACCTGGCCCGCGCGCTGGATCAGCACCTTGAGCAGCTCGAACTCCTTGTTCGCGAGCTGGATCTCGCCGCCGTCGACGGTCACCCTGCGCGCGGCGAGGTCGACGCGCACGCCGTTGACCTCCAGCGTGCCGGGCGCGCGGCGGCGCAGCAGGGCCCGGATGCGGGCCATCAGCTCCGCCAGGCGGAACGGCTTGGCCACGTAGTCGTCGGCGCCCGCGTCGAGCCCGACCACGAAGTCGACCTCGTCGGCCCGCGCGGTGAGCATCAGCACGGGGATGCCCCTGCCGTTCTGCCGGAGTCTGCGGCAGACCTCCAGACCGTCCATGCCGGGCAGCCCGAGGTCGAGCACCAGGAGGTCGATGCCCCCGGTGATCGCGGCGTCGAGGGCACTGGGCCCGTCGCCGACGACCTGCACTGAGTAGCCCTCCCGCGTCAACGCGCGGGAGAGCGGTTCCGCGATGGCCGGGTCGTCCTCGGCCAGCAACACCACGCTCACGGCATTCAGACTATTCGTGGAACGATCGCCGTGTGTCACGCCACGATGCTGATCTCGAACTCGCCCTGCGCCTCGCCGACGCCGCCGACGCGATCACCTCCACCCGGTTCCGCGCCCACGACCTCGCCGTGGAGCGCAAACCGGACCGCACGCCCGTGACCGACGCCGACGTCGCCGTCGAGGACGCGGTGCGCGAACTGCTGGCCGCCGAACGCCCGTCCGACGTCGTGATGGGCGAGGAACGCGGCGGCACGCTGGACGCCGACCGCGTCTGGGTGCTCGACCCGATCGACGGCACCAAGAACTTCCTGCGCGGCGTGCCGATCTGGGCGACGCTGATCGCGCTGGTCGTCGACGGCGTGCCGGTCGTGGGCGTCGTGTCCGCACCCGCACTGGGCCGCCGCTGGTGGGCCGCCGCCGGCGGGGGCGCGTTCGCGTCGGACTCCGCCGGTGAGCGCGCGATCTCCGTGTCCGGGGTGCGCGAGCTGGAAGACGCCTACATCTCCACGACCGACCTGAAGACGTGGACCGAGTACCGCACGCGTGAGTCGTTCCTGCGGCTGGTCGACGCCACCTGGGAGAGCCGCGCGTTCGGTGACTTCTACCAGCACTGCCTGGTCGCCGAGGGTGCGATCGACCTGGCACCGGAGGCCGTCGCGAACCCGTGGGACATCGCGCCGTTCCAGGTGCTGGTGACCGAGGCGGGTGGCCGCTTCACCTCACTGGAGGGCGAGGAGCGCTACGACGCCGGCACCGTGCTGACGTCGAACGGCCACCTGCACGAGGCCGCTCTCAGGCTGTTGGCACCGTGAGGGTTCCGCGCGCGACCTGGGCCCAGGCGAGGCGGCCGAAGAGGTAGTGGCACGCCACGCTCTCGTCGTCGAACCTGGCCCAGTCGTACCGGTTGCCCTGCTCCTGCCAGAACACCTCGAAGCCGTCCTCGGTGATGACGCACCAGCGCTGGTCCGCCTCCTCACCGATGCTGACGACGTCGTCGGGCACGCCGATCTTGGTCAGCCACTCCGGCAGCGTCTCGACGTTCATGCGGTGATCTCCACGAGGTAGCCGAAGGCGACGAGGTCGGCGACGGGGTAGGTCGTGCGGTAGCGGGCGCCACCGCCGGGCTGGCCGAACCAGGGCGCGCTGATCGTGCGGTGCACGGGCAGGTCCCGGACGACGCGGTACCGGCGGTAGCCCTGCCCTGCGCTCTGTGGCGGCAGGGAACGCTCCGCGTAGGGCGTGCCGGCGGTGCTGAGGACACGGCCCTCCGGGGTGCCGAACCGGTCGAGCTCGGCACCGGCCTCGAGGACCTCCGGCTGGCTGTCCTCGTACCCGCCCTCGCGCTCGGACGGCCACCTCGGCGAGCCGTCCTCGGTGAGGAAGAGGGCGTCCCAGTCACGTTCGTGCATGCCGGCCAACGGGTCGTAGCCATCGAGGATTTGTTGCACGGCCGGGTGGTCTTTGCTCAGGCCTTCGGAGGGTGCCGCCGGCTGGGCGGAGGACGTGTCGACGAGGCTCGCCCGTGGGTGGTCCTGCGGGGCGAACCGCTGGGGCTGCCCGGCTTCCTGCTGCCCGGCTTCCTGCTGCTTCGGCGCGGGGAGCTGGCGGGCCGGCTTCGGTGCCAGGCGCGGGGGCTGGCCCGCGCTCAGGAACACGGCCATGAACCAGCTGCCGACCGCCGCCGCGGTGTAGGTGTGGCGGGCGATGTCGTAGGCGAGGCCGGGGGCGCCCAGTGCCTGGGCCTGGTCGCGGTTCTCCAGGCGGTCGGCGATGAGGCTGGGGCCGGCCGGCTGGCTCGGCTGGCCCAGGTCGACGCCGGGGGCGACGGGGGCCGAGACGAGGGTCTCGCCGGTGTGCTGGGTGGGCGTTGACGGGGCGCCGCCGGGGGCGAAGCCGGTGGACGGGTCCCCGAGGGCGTCCTGGGCGAGGGCGTCCTTGGTGGGGTCCTTGGCGAGCGGGTCCTTGGTGGGCTGGCTCTGAGGCTGCTGCCCCTGGTTCTGAGCGGGTTGAGTCGTGCTCTGAGAGGACTGGCCTGGCATCTGGTTGCCGGGCTGTGCGTTGCTGACTGCCTGGCCGACCGCGCCCGCCGCGGCAGCCGCACCGGGCACGCCCGCCTTGCTCGCCGCGGCCTGCGCGCCCGAACCGGTCTGCGCACCCGCCTGAGCACCTGCTTGCGCGCCTGCCTGAGCACCGGCCTGGGCTGCTGCGTGAGCGCCTGCCTGGGCCGCGGCCTTCGGGTCCGCCTTGCCACCTGCTGTCCCTGGCCCTGCTGACCTGCCTGGCCCTGACCGGCGGCACCGGCCTGACCCTGCTGACCGGCCACCGCGGCACCCGCCTGGGCACCGCGGCCGGCGCACCGGCGGCGCCACCGACAGCACCACCGACCGCGCGCCACGCCACCGACAGCGCCGCCCACCGGTCCGCCGATGGGACCGGACGGGCCGCTCACCGCCGGGCGGCGGGTGCGTTCGGGTGGTGGGGGCCGTGGCCTGCGGGGCACCCGGCTGGTTGTGCAGGTCGGGCATGAGCGGGCGGTCGAGGATCGCGGCGCCGGCGGCCTGCGTGGTGCCCTCCGCGACGGGACCGAGGGTGCCGTGCACGCTCGGGATCGCGTCGGCGACGGGACCGGCCACGGCAGGAACGGCGTCCACCACAGGCGCGAGCACCTGCGGCACGATCTGCGGGCCCTGGCCTCGGCCGGGACCGTCGCCGGGGCCTTCCCCACGGCCGTGGCCATCACCAGGACCGTGTCCATTGCCGTTGCCGTGTCCATTGCCGTTGCCGTGTCCATTGCCGTTGCCGTGTCCATTGCCGTTGCCGTTGCCGTTGCCGTGTCCGTTGCCGGGACCGTCGACCGCGTCGACGACGGGCGCCGCGGCGTCACGTCCACCGGGCACCGCGTCGAGCACCGGCGCCACGACGGCGGCAGCGGGTGCGGTGACCGGGCCGCCGCGTCGAGAACGGGGTGAGCACGGGGCGGCCGCGTCCGTCACGCCACCGACCACCTGGCCGGCCGTGTCGGTCACCGCGCCGAGCACGGGCGCGACGGGTGCGGTCACGGCGCCGAGCACCGGGGCCACCGGAGCGGTCACGCCACCGACGACCTCGGCGACAGGTGCGGTCACGCCGGAGACGACCTCGCCGACCGGAGCGGTCACGCCGCCGACGATCTCTCCGACCGGGGCCGTCACGCCGCCGACGACCTCGCCGACGGGAGCCAGGATGGTGCCGAGCAGACCACCGGGTGCCCCACCGGCGCCGGGGCCGTGGGAGCCGGGTGCGGTGTTGACGGGCTGGCCGGCCTGGCTCATGTCGACGCCGCTGTCCAGGCGGATGGCGGAGGACAGGGTGTTGTGGAGGTTCGCGACGTTGGCCGCGGTGCCGCGGGTCAGCGTGTCGAGGCCGAGCAGCGCGCCGGGGTTGCCCGCACCGGCGGAGGCGTTGGCGGCGTCGTTGTTCTTGGCGAGCGTGACGAGCTCGCGGACGATCTGGACCTTGGCGGCACCGACCTGCTGGGCGGCGTGGTCGAGGCGGTCGGCGGCGGCGCGGCAGCCCTTGGCGGCGCGCTGGAGGTCACCGTCGGGTGCCACGACCTTGGACCACCGGCCGCGCGCCGCGTCACCGGTCGACCCCTGCAGGCCCTCGAACGCGCGGCCGGCGGAGCCGTCGGCGGAGGTGCCCAACCGGGTGATCTTGTCGCCGGCCTCGCGCCAGGCGGTGGCGCTCGCGCGCAGCTTGTCCTCGTCCGCCTTCGGCCACGAGACGCTGGCCTTGGCGGCGACCTCGGTGAGTTCGACGGGAAGCTCGATGCCCATGTCAGCCGTCCAACCTTCTCATCGCGGTCGCGTTGCTCTCCTCGACGTGCCGGTACGTCTCCGCGGTCTTGGCGAGCTTGTCGCCGATGTCACCGAGCGTGGTCGACAGCGAGGCCAGCGCACCGGCCGTGTCACCGGAGGGCCTCTCGTGCGAGGAGGCGAAGCTCATCCCGGCCGCGTCGTCACCCCAGCAGGCACCGAACCCCGCCAGCGCCTTCTCCAGCGCACCCGCGATCTCCCCGGCCTGCGTCGCGCAGCCGCGCAGCTCACCGGCACCGGCGTCGAGCCGTTCCAGATCGGCGTTGTACCCGGTCATCGCGCCCTCCTGTTGATGAGCTCGGAGTCGAGCCAGCTCTCGCGCTGCTCGTTGTCCTCGTCGTCGTCAACGCGACGACGCGCGGGCTGCTGGGCCACCACCGGCTCGTACTCGTCGGGCCTGAGGTCGGCGGTCCCGGCGACCAGCGCGGCCGGGTCCGTGGCGGCGGGCAGCACAGCGCTCAACGCCTGGTACGTCCCTTCGGCGGCCTGCGCGGCGGCCGCGGCCACCGTCCGCACGATCAGCTCCGCCAGCTGCTCCGGCCGATGCCGCCGGTACGCCACTTCGGACAGTTGCAGCGCCGTGAGCTCCCCCCGCCCACCGACGACCGCCGTGACAGTCCCGTCCGGACTGCTGGCCTGCCCGGCCACGGCCGCCAGCTCCCGCTGGACGGACGCCAGCTGCTCGCGGCTGCGCCGGTAGTCGGCCAGCAACTCCTCGACCTGCGCACGGTGGTCGTCCACCGAGTCCCCCTCACACGCATAGCCCTGGGCTCGGGCTGTTGGACGCCGTTGCCGGTAGATCGGTTCCCGACGACTTCAGTTACGTACGATCAACGACGTGATCGCCTTCGAGGATCTGCCGGCAGGCCGAATCATCCCGCTCGGAGAGCTGGTCGTCGACCGGGACGAGATGGTCGACTTCGCCCGCCGCTTCGACCCGCAGCCGTTCCACCTGGACGAGGACGCCGGTCGGGACTCGATCTTCGGCGGGCTGTCCGCCTCCGGCTGGTACACGGCCTCGCTGTGGATGCGCGTCTACGTCGACGCGGTGCTGTCCGGCTCCACCGGGCAGGGCTCACCGGGCGTGCGGGAGCTGCGCTGGCTGGCGCCGGTGTTCGCCGGCGACCGGCTGGCGTTCGAGGTCGAGGTGCTCAGCGCGCGGTTGTCGAAGAGCCGGCCGGGGCTGGGGCTCGTCGAGATGCGCGGGACCGCACGGCGCGGCGACGAGGTGGTCTACCAGTTCGAGTCGACGGGGATGTTCGGCACGCGCGGGTGAGGACGGGCGCGGCTGACCCGCGCCCGCCGTCATGCCGTCATGCCGTCATTTCGCCAGCGCCCGCACGACCCGCGACGGGCTCGGCCGGCCCAGCTGCTCCGCCATCCACACCGACGTCTCGACCAGCGCGTCCAGGTCCACCCCGGTCTCGACGCCCAGCCCGTCCAGCATCCACACCAGGTCCTCGGTCGCGAGGTTGCCGGTCGCCGACTCGGCGTACGGGCAGCCGCCCAGCCCGCCGGCCGACGAGTCCACGGTCGTCACGCCGCACCGCAACGCGGCCAGCGTGTTCGACAGCGCCTGGCCGTAGGTGTCGTGGAAGTGCACGGCCAGCGAGGAGACGTCGCGGAAGCCCTCCAGCAGCGACTCGACCTGGCCCGGCGTGGCCACGCCGATCGTGTCGCCCAGCGAGAGCTGCCAGCAGCCCATCTCCAGCAGCCGTTCGCCGACGGCCACGACCTGGGCGCGCGGGACCGCGCCCTCCCACGGGTCGCCGAAGCACATCGACACGTACCCGCGCACCCGCAGACCTGCTGCCAGGGCCCGGGAAACCGTCGGCTCGAACATCTCGAACTGCGAGTCCAGCGTGCGGTTCAGGTTGCGCGACGCGAAGGTCTCCGTGGCCGAGGCGAAGATCGCGATGTCCGTGACACCGGCCTCCAGCGCGCGGTCCAGGCCGCGCTCGTTCGGCACCAGCACCGGGTAGGAGACGCCGGGCCGCCGTTCGAGGCCGTCCAGCAGCTCGGCCGCGTCGGCCAGCTGCGGCACCCACCTGGGGTGCACGAAGGACGTCGCCTCCAGAACGGAGAGACCGGCGGAAGCCAGGCGGGACAGGAACTCCAGCTTCACCGAGACCGGCACGACCGCCGACTCGTTCTGCAGGCCGTCGCGCGCGCCGACCTCCCAGATCGTCACCGCGGACGGCAACGAGCCCGACCGGACCACGTCGGGCAGGCCGGCCTCACGCGCGCCCATCGACGGTCCTCTGCTGGAAGTCGTCTTCCGGGTTGTCGTTCATCTCGCGGTACAGCAACGTGTGCACCTTCTCCACGGACGGCACGTCGTCGATCGGAATCGGCGCGTCGGATGCCGACTCGATGATCAGAGTGCCGCAGCCCAACATGCGGTCGGCGAAACTCTGCTCGAAACGGACGCTGTGCACACGGGTCAAAGGGATGTCGAGGCCTGTGCGCTTGACCACGCCCTCGCGGTAGATCACGCGGTCCGTGGTGATGACGAGGTGGGTCGTCCGCCACCGGGCCAGCGGCACGACCGTCAGCCCGACGACCAGCGCCAGGCTGACGACGGCCAGCACGCCCCACGCGATGGTGGCCCACGACAGGTCGCCGACGAGCCCCGCCAGGTAGCTGCCGAGCACGACCACCACCAGCAGCCAGAACACCGGGAAGAACAGCATCTTCCAGTGCGGGTGCTTGTGGGTCACGACGTGCTCGCCGGAGCTCAGCAGGTCGTCGGGATAGGCCATGGACCAACCCTAATCACGCCGGGCGCAAATGCACCACGTCACCTGCGGACACGCCGTGGTCCACCCCATCGGTCCCCCGCACGACCAGGGTGCCGTCGGACTCGACGCGGGACGCGGCGCCGGTGAGCTCCACGCCGCCGGTCAGCTCCACCCGCACCTGCCGGCCGATCGTCGCCGAGTGCTCCTGGTACTCCTCCAGCACACCGGACTCGACCGCGTCGCCGCCGTTCTTGCGCCACACGCCCTCCAGCCCGGCCAGCTCGACCAGCAGCCGGAACGCCAGCTCGCCGCGGTCGAGCTCGGCGGCGCCCAGGTCCTCCAGCGACGTCGGCGCCAGACCACCCGGCGCGGGCTGGACGTCGGCGGGCAGCTTCGCCACGTTCAGGCCGATGCCCACCACGACGGAGCCGTCGGCGGTGATCTCGGACAGGATCCCGGCGCCCTTGCCGGCGTCCGCGCCGAGCAGCAGGTCGTTCGGCCACTTCAGGGAGGCCTCGACACCGACCGACTGGGCGACGCGCACCAGGGCGAGCCCGGCGATCAGGTTCAGCCACGGGAGCTTCTCCGCGGGCACGTCGGGCCGGAACAGGATGCTGACGTAGAGGCCGCCCGCGGGCGACGACCAGCTGCGGCCGCGCCTGCCCTGCCCCGCGGTCTGCTCCAGCGCGATCAGCACGGTGCGGTCGGCGGCACCGGCGGCCGCCAGGTCGGCGTTCGTGGACGCCGTGGACTCCACGACGTCGAGTGCGGCGTACGGGCCGTTGGGTGCAACGAGCCGCGAACGCAGCTCTTCAACGTCGAGTGCGGTGGTCATCGCGCCAGGCTATTGGAACGGAAGAGAGTACGTGCGATCGGAGATTGCCGACAGGTTGCCGTGACCTGGACAACTGCACGGAGCAGTTCAGCAATGGTCTCGTTAGGCTGCGAGCCCATGAGCAGTGCGACCGAGCCGATCGGGAACGTCCCCGCAGATGTTCCGGACGTCCACACCACCGCGGGCAAGCTCGTTGACCTCTACCGGCGCAACGACGAGGCGGTTCACGCCGGCTCGGCGCGCGCGGTCGAAAAGCAGCACGCGAAGGGCAAGAAGACAGCCCGCGAGCGCATCGACCTCCTGCTCGACCCCGGTTCGTTCGTCGAGCTGGACGAACTGGCGCGGCACCGCTCCACGAACTTCGGGCAGGAGCGCAACCGCCCGTACGGCGACGGCGTGGTGACCGGCTACGGCACCGTCGACGGCCGCCCCGTGTGCGTGTTCTCCCAGGACGTCACGGTGTTCGGCGGCTCGCTCGGCGAGGTCTACGGCGAGAAGATCGTCAAGGTCATGGACCTGGCGATCAAGACCGGCCGCCCGATCATCGGCATCAACGAGGGCGGCGGCGCGCGCATCCAGGAGGGCGTCGTCTCGCTCGGCCTCTACGGCGAGATCTTCACCCGCAACGTCCGCGCGTCCGGCGTGATCCCGCAGATCTCGCTGATCATGGGCTCCAACGCGGGCGGGCACGTCTACTCCCCCGCGCTGACCGACTTCGTGGTGATGGTCGACCAGACCTCGCACATGTTCATCACCGGCCCGGACGTCATCAAGACGGTCACCGGCGAGGACGTGACGATGGAGGAGCTCGGCGGCGGACGCACGCACAACACCAAGTCCGGCAACGCGCACTACCTCGGCAGCGACGAGGAAGACGCGATCGCGTACGTCAAGGAACTGCTGTCGTACCTGCCGTCGAACAACCTGTCCGACGCACCGGCCTTCGAGGGCACGCTGGGTGCCGGATCGATCTCCGACTCGATCACCGACGAGGACCGCGCGCTGGACACGCTCATCCCCGACTCGGCGAACCAGCCGTACGACATGCACGAGGTCATCAACCGCGTGCTCGACGACGGCGACTTCCTCGAGGTCCAGCCCCTGTTCGCACCGAACATCCTGGTCGGCTTCGGCCGCGTGGACGGCCACTCGGTCGGCGTCGTCGCCAACCAGCCCACCCAGTTCGCCGGCTGCCTCGACATCGACGCCTCCGAGAAGGCCGCGCGGTTCGTGCGCACCTGCGACGCGTTCAACATCCCGGTGCTGACCTTCGTGGACGTGCCCGGCTTCCTGCCCGGCACCGACCAGGAGTGGAACGGCATCATCCGGCGCGGCGCCAAGCTGATCTACGCCTACGCCGAGGCCACGGTCCCGCTCGTCACCGTCATCACGCGCAAGGCGTACGGCGGCGCATACGACGTCATGGGCTCCAAGCACCTCGGCGCCGACATCAACCTCGCGTGGCCCACGGCGCAGATCGCGGTCATGGGCGCGTCGGGCGCGGCGAACATCGTGCACCGCAAAACCCTCGCCGCGGCCGCTGCTGCCGGCGAGGACGTCGACGCGTTGCGCGCGCAGTTGCAGCAGGAGTACGAGGACACGCTGTGCAACCCGTACGTGGCCGCTGAACGCGGCTATGTCGACTCGGTGATTCCGCCGTCTTACACGCGTGGGTACGTCGCGCGCGCGTTGTCGATGCTGCGGGACAAGCGGGAGACGCTGCCGCCCAAGAAGCACGGGAACATCCCGCTGTGAGCGCGCCGGAGGTTTCGGAGCAGCCGCTGCTGCGGGTCGTCAAGGGCGCGCCGGACGACTACGAGCTGGCGGCGTTGACGGCTGTGGTCGCGGGGTTGGCCGCGGCGGTGCCGGTGGAGGAGAAGCCGGCGCGGCGGTCGGAGTGGGCGAACCCGGTCCGGCGGGTGCGCAGGCCGTTGCAGCACGGGCCGGGGGCGTGGCGGGCGTCGGGTTTTCCCGGCTGAGGCGGGCTGGCGCAGGGGTTTCCCCGGATCGGGGGACCCCTGCGTTGCACCGTGCTCAGGGGTCCGACACTCCACGGCGCTGTCCGCTCACTGCAGTTCGATCACGGGTGGCACCGCAGTCAGGACAGGCCTCTCGCGCGGCTCCCCGGCGAACCACCGGGTCCAGCCGCGGATCTGCTCGTCGGTGAAATCGACGGGGTACTCGTGCCGCGCGCCGTCGCACAGCGGCCAGGATTCGTCGCACGGCCACAACATCGGGCCGCCGAGGTGGCTGTCGGTCCGGGTCGCCGTGCCCGGTGCGGGGTGGAGGCGGACGACCGGGCGGACCCAGTCGTCAATCCACGGGACCTAGCGGCCGTTGTCGGTGGGTCTGGCGCTCATGTCGGCTCCCCCGAGCTGACGCAGGGGTACCCCTGCGTTCGGATCCTCTGCGTCTCAACGTACTCACAGGGTCCGACAAGATCGGGTGGCGAGGGAGAGGCCAGGTCCGCGCCACCGGCGACGAAGGACTTCGACAGGCCGCGGATCGGCGAGCCAACCGAGGTCAAGGGTTCAGCAGGGAACGCGGCGGCTCTTCACGTCCGGCCCCACCGCCACCTCCCGGCAGCGCTCCTCCCCCTCCACCCGCAGCTTCAACGTCCAGAACACGCTGCCGTACGACTCGGTCGTCCGCAGGACCTGCGCGTTGGCGGTGGGGAGCGGCAGCCTCGACCGCAACGCCGGCTCCACCTGGGCCAGCAGCGCGTTCTCCGCGCGATCGACGGGATTGGCGAACGGCCAGATGGGTACGCCGTAGCCGATCGGGTCGCTCGCGAGCACTCCTCCAACGGCGCACGATCCAATGAGGCCGCCGAGAGCGACGAGCAGTGTGGCGATCCGTCTGCGCTTGCCTTCGCGATCGGAACCGCGTTCGGTGAGGACAAGCACCCAGCGCTTCACTCCACTGAGAGTGCCGACGGAGGAGGTGACCGCGCATCAGTAGTCCTACGCAATCCGCGGATCGGGCCAACTGGCGCGCCGTCTACGCCCTTTGTGTCGGCTTCTTCATGACTCTGCTCGACACCACGATCGTCAACGTTGCCATGCCCTCGATGCAGGTGGGGCTCAGCGCGTCCCTCAACGACATCATCTGGGTCAACAGCGCCTATCTGCTCGCGTTCGCGGTCCCCCTTCTCATGACCGGGCGGCTCGGTGACAGATACGGGCCAAAGCGGCTTTATCTGATCGGGCTGGTCCTCTTCACAGCAGCGTCGTTGGCGTGTGGGCTCGCGGGCAGTTCCACGGCGCTCATCGCCGCACGGGCGTTCCAAGGCCTGGGTGCCGCGGCCATGACGCCGCAGACGATGGCGTTCATCACGCACCTCTTCCCGGCGGACCGGCGGGGTGCGGCGCTCGGGATGTGGGGGTCGGTGGCGGGGCTGGCCACGGTGTCGGGGCCGTTGCTGGGCGGGGTGCTGGTGACGCACCTCGGGTGGCAGTGGATCTTCTTCGTCAACATCCCGATCGGGGTGCTGGCGCTGGTCCTGCTGGCGCTGTGGGTGCCTGACCTGCAGCCGGGCCGGGCGCACCGGTTCGACGTGCTGGGTGTGGTGCTGTGCTGCCTGGGGCTCGGCCTGCTGGTGTTCGGGATCCAGAACGGCGAGCACTACGGCTGGGGGCGGGTCGCGGGGCCCATCACGATCGCCGAGGTCATCGGGACGGGTGTGGCGTTCCTGGTCGCGTTCGTGCTCTGGCAGAACGCCAAGCGCAACCCGGAGCCGTTGCTGCCGTTGCGGATCTTCCGCAACCGCAACTTCTCGCTCGGCAATGTCGCGAACATCGCCATCGGGTTCACGGTGACCGCGTTCTTCGTGGCGCTGGTGCTGTTCCTGCAGACCGTGCCGAAGCTGTCGCCGCTGATGGCGGGGCTGGTCACGGCGCCGGCGTCGGCGATGTCCGGGCTGACGGCGATCTACGCGGGCAAGCGGTCGAACCGGGCCAACGCCAAGGTGCTGCCGATCAGCGGGTTTTTGTTGCTGGTGGCGGGCATCGGCGCGATGACGTTCCTCCTGCACGACGGCGACCAGTGGGTGCTGCTGCCGGCGCTCGTCGCCATCGGCACCGGCATGGGGCTGGTGTACTCGCCGCTGACGAACATCTCCACCAGGACGCTCGACCGGTCGCTGCTGGGCGCGGGTGCGGGCATCTACAACACCTCGCGGCAGTTCGGGAACGTGCTGGGCAGCGCGGCGACGGGTGCGGTGCTGCAGGTCACGCTGGCGGCGACCGGCGACTTCACCGCGGCGGTGCGGGTCACGTTCTGGGTGTTGATCGCGGTGCTGCTGGTCGGGCTGGTCGCGGCCGCTGCCTTCCGCACGCCCGTGACAGACTCCGAACGTGCACCTGATCCTGGCCTCACAGTCCCCCGCCCGTCTTAGCGTGCTGGAAGCCGCGGGCGTCACGCCCGTGGTCCGCGTCTCCGGTGTCGACGAGGACGCGCTGGTCGCGTCGCTCACCGACCCCACGCCGGAGGAGACGGTGATCGCGCTGTCCGCGGCCAAGGCCGAGGCGGTCGAGCACGACGACGAGTGCGTGGTCATCGGGTGCGACTCGATGCTGCTGTTCGACGGCGAACTGCTCGGCAAGCCGGGCACGGTGGAGGTCGCGCGGGAGCGGTGGCAGCGGATGGCCGGCAAGAGCGGCGTGCTGATCACCGGCCACACCGTGCTGCGCGTGTCCGGTGGCGAGGTGGTCGGCAGGGCGTCGGCGGCCGAGTCGACGACGTTGCGGTTCGGCACGCCCAGCGAGGAAGAGCTGGAGGCGTACCTCGCGACGGGTGAGCCGTTGCACGTCGCCGGCGGCTTCACGATCGACGGGCTGGGCGGCTGGTTCGTCGACGGCATCGACGGCGACCACACGTCGGTGATCGGCATCAGCCTGCCGCTCACCCGGCGGCTGCTGGGCCGGGTGGGCGTTCCCGGTGTCCACACTCTGTTGACATCCTCTCCGTCTTAAAGGGCGGAGATTCCCCCCACGCTGTGCGGAGCACCGCGAAATGCGTCAGACCCAGGTCGATGCCGACCTCGGACTCGGCGGTCGGCAGTGCCTCGTCCTCCTTCGTCGTGACGACGAACGAGGCGAAGTACCGGCCGGCCGCGTCCTTGACGATCGTCACCGAGGACGGTTCCGCGGGCAGCTCACGCGACCAGCGCACGCAAGGTCACCGATCTTCGGCAACCGCAACCGCCCGTTGCCCAGCACCGCGAACCGGGCGTTGCGGGTGAACCGGATGGCCTGCCGGTTGCCCTTGCGCTTGCCCATGACCGAGGCGAAGAAGTTGCGGTACGCGGTGTTCAGATCCGCCAGCGCCTGCTGCAACACCACCGCCGACACCTCGCCCAGCCACGGCACCTGACCCAACTGCAAAAGATCATGCGGGTCTGACCCGCCACTACTGGCGAGCAGTCCACATACTGGTAGCCCTGGTCACAGTTCACCCGATCGGGGAAGACTGCCCCCGGAGCACGCGTTGGGGGTACGCGGTGAACGAGTTTTTGACGCGTCGTCGAACCATCGACCTCGGACGCAGGACGAGCACGGGCTGTACGGGCCACTAGCCCCCAGCCCTGTTCCGCTCATCCCTGCCCAGGAGATGTTCCGATGTCGCTCGTCCAGACATACCGCAAGCCCAAGGTCTTCGGCCTCACCGTCCTCGCCGCGCTGGTGCTCGGCGCCCTCGCCGGCTGGCTCGGCAAGGGCACGTGGCTCGCGCCCGTGCTCGCCTGGATCGGCAGCAACTTCACCAAGCTGCTGCAGCTCACCGTCATCCCGCTGGTGTTCACCGCGATCGTCGTCGGCATCGCGTCGCTGCGGCGTCTCGGCGGCGGCCGCACCGCCGCGCGCCTCGGCGGCAAGACGTTCCTGTGGTTCGGCATCACGTCGCTCATCGCCGTGCTGATCGGCCTCGCGGTCGGCGCGGTCCTCAAGCCCGGCACCGGCGTGCAGATCGAACCCGCCGCCGGCGCCGTCGACAAGCTCGCCAAGCGCGCGTCCGGCTCGTGGAGCGCGCTGCTCGACAACGTGATCCCGTCGAACATCTTCAGCGCCTTCACCGAGGGCGACGTGCTGCAGGTCGTGTTCATCGCGGTGCTCGTCGGCTTCGCGGCCTACGCGCTGGGCGAGAAGGCGGCGCCGTTCACGAACCTGGTGCACTCGTTCTTCGACATCGTGCAGAAGGTCGTCGGCTGGATCATCCTGCTGGCGCCGATCGGCATCTTCGGCCTCATCGGCAACGCCGTCGCGACCTACGGCAACTCGTTCGTGCGTCCGCTGTTCTCGTTGATCGCCGCGGTCTACCTCGGCACCGCGCTCGTGCTCTTCGTCGTCTACCCGGTGCTGCTGAAGTTCGTCGGCAAGGTCTCGCCGGTCGAGTTCTTCCGCAGGTCGTGGACGGCGATCCAGTTCGCGTTCGTGTCGCGGTCCTCCGGCGCCACGCTCCCGTTGTCCCGCAAGGCGGCCACCGACCTCGGCGTCTCGCAGGAGTACGCGAACTTCGCCGTGCCGCTGGGCACGACGACCAAGATGGACGGCTGCGCCGCGGTCTACCCGGCCGTCGCGACGATCTTCATCGCGAACCTCTTCGGCATCCAGCTCTCGGTGTGGCAGTACGTCGGCATCGTCGCGGTGGCCGTGTTCGGCGCGTTCGCCACGGCGGGCACGACCGGCTGGTACACCATGCTCACGCTGACGCTGGGCGTGATCGGCCTGCCGCCGCAGGTGATCGCGACCGGTGTGGCCGTGGTCTACGCGATCGACCCGATCCTGGACATGATCCGCACCGCGACCAACGTGGCCGGGCAGATCACCGTGCCCGTGCTGGTGGCGCGCAGCGAGAACCTGATCGACGACGGCGCTCCCGCCGAGAAGGAGCTCGTGAACGCCTAAGTGTTCGCGCAGGGACGGAGCTGAGACAACTTCGGCGCCGGTGTGGGCCAGCCTGGCAGCTGCTCCCGCGCCGGCGCCGGTTGCGTGCAGCCGATGTCCGGGCCCAGCGCGCTGAAGACCTGCACGAACGCGTTCCTGCACTGCCCTCCGCACGCGAGCTGCGCGGCGACGATGTCGGCGACGCCATCCTCGTCCACGTCGTGCAGCCCCAGGTAGGCGGCGCTGGCCAGGTAGGTCGTCTGGATGCGCGACCAGGTGCCGTTCTTGCGGACCAGCACCTCGCCGAGCACCTTGTTGTTGTGCGGGCCGCGCACCAGGCACACGCCGACCGCCGCGTCCCGGCACAGCAGCGAGTCGCCGTTGATCGTCGCGCCCGCCTCCGCGGTGGTCATCTCGAAGATGAACGTGCCGGTCTGGCCGGTCACCCTGATCCGCCCGCCGCCGGTGCCGCCGAGCAGTTCCACCATGTCGCCGCCGACCGATCTGCCGACGATGGATTGGCAGACGGTGGTCCCGCAGCGCATTCCTCCGCCGTCGCCGGATTGACCTGAATCGGTGTGGTCCGGGCGCTGGAAATAGGCGAACACCAGCCCCGCTACGACCACGACGGCAGCGGCGGCGGCGACCACCTGCGAGGACCTGGCTGCACCCACAGAGCAGATTGTGGCCGATGGGCCGAGGATGGTTGTGAAGTGAGCCGTCTCTCCCTCTCCGAGTTCACCGATTTCCGTAGACTGCGGCACCAGCCAGAGCCGTAATTGCCGGTCCCAGCAGGAGGTACGACGCCGTGTCGCTGCGCAAGGTCCTCATCGCCAACCGCGGTGAGATCGCCGTCCGGGTCATCCGCGCCTGCAAGGACGCCGGACTGACGAGCGTCGCCGTCTACGCCGATCCCGACCGCGACGCGCCGTTCGTGCGGCTCGCCGACGAGGCGTTCGCACTGGGCGGCAACACCCCTGGCGAGAGCTACCTGTCGATCGAGAAGGTGCTGAACGCCGCCGCGCAGTCCGGTGCCGACTCCGTGCACCCCGGCTACGGCTTCCTGTCCGAGAACGCCGAGTTCGCCCAGGCCGTGCTCGACGCGGGACTGGTCTGGGTCGGCCCGACCCCGCAGGCGATCCGCGACCTCGGCGACAAGGTGACCGCGCGGCACATCGCGATGCGCGCCGGCGCGCCGCTGGTGCCCGGCACCAAGGACCCGGTGTCCGGCCCCGACGAGATCATCGCGTTCGCCTCCGAGCACGGGCTGCCGGTCGCGATCAAGGCCGCGTTCGGTGGTGGCGGCCGTGGCCTGAAGGTCGCGCGGACTGTGGAGGAGATTCCCGAACTGTTCGACTCCGCGGTGCGCGAGGCCGTGACGGCGTTCGGCCGCGGCGAGTGCTTCGTCGAGCGCTACCTGGACAAGCCGCGCCACGTGGAGGCTCAGGTCCTCGCCGACACCCACGGCAACGTGATCGTCGTCGGCACCCGCGACTGCTCCCTGCAGCGCCGCCACCAGAAGCTCGTCGAGGAGGCGCCCGCGCCGTTCCTGACCGACGAGCAGCGCGCGACGATCCACTCGTCGGCGAAGGCGATCTGCCTGGAGGCGGGCTACCACGGCGCCGGCACGGTCGAGTACCTCGTGGGCCTCGACGGGTCGATCTCGTTCCTGGAGGTCAACACCCGCCTGCAGGTCGAACACCCGGTGTCGGAGGAGACCACGGGCCTCGACCTGGTGCGCGAGCAGTTCCGCATCGCCGCGGGCGAGAAGCTGCGGTTCACCGAGGACCCGGCGCCGCGGGCGCACTCGATCGAGTTCCGGATCAACGGCGAGGACGCGGGCCGCGGCTTCCTGCCCGCGCCGGGCACGGTGACCACGTTCGTCGCGCCGTCCGGCCCCGGTGTCCGGGTGGACGCCGGCGTCGAGAGCGGCTCGGTGATCGGCGGGCAGTTCGACTCGTTGCTGGCCAAGCTGGTCGTCACCGGCGAGAACCGCGAGGAGGCCCTGGCACGGGCCCGGCGCGCGCTCGACGAGATGGTCGTGGACGGCATGGCGACCGTGCTGCCGTTCCACCGCGTGATCGTGCGCGACGCGGCCTTCACCGCCGAGAAGCCGGAGGGGTTCACCGTGCACACGCGGTGGATCGAGACGGAGTTCGACAACCGGATCGAGCCGTTCACGGGCGCGGCGGACGCCGGCTCGGAGGAGACGCCGCGGCAGACCGTGGTGGTCGAGGTCGGCGGGCGGCGGCTGGAGGTGTCGCTGCCGGGTGATCTGGCGGTGGGGGCGCGGCCGGCGGCTTCGGCTTCGAAGAAGCCCGCGAAGTCCTCGAAGCGCGCGGGCGGGAAGTCGGCTGCGGCGTCGGGTGACGCGGTGGCGGCGCCGATGCAGGGCACGATCGTGAAGGTGGCGGTGGAGGACGGGCAGACCGTCGAGGCCGGGGACCTGATCGTGGTGCTGGAGGCCATGAAGATGGAGAACCCGGTGACGGCGCACAAGGCGGGAACGGTGACGGGGCTGGCGGCGGCGCCCGGTGACCCGATCACGCAGGGGACCGTGATCTGCGAGCTGAAGGACTGAATCCGGGCGGGGACGCGGGCTCGCTCGGCGGTGAGCGGGCTCGCGGGCACTGTGATCTGCGGGCGTTCGGACCGGACGCCGCGCGCGCTCACCTACGATTGAGGGGTGAGCGACCCGTCACGGGACATCCGCATCGGTGATGCCGAGCGCAGCCAGGCGTTGCAGGTGCTCGGTGAGCACATGAGCGCCGGCCGCATCGACGTGAACGAGTACGGCGAGCGGTCCGCGAAGATCACCACTGCGAAGACCCGCGGTGAGCTGCTCGCGCTGTTCTACGACCTGCCGGACCCGCGGCCGCAGTTCGTGGTGCCCACGCCGATGTTCGACCAGCCGACCCGCCTGCCCGCGCGCAGGTGGGAGGGCGCGGTCGTGCCGGTGGTCGGGGTCGCGGTGCTGATCGCGTTCTTCGTGCTCGTGAAGAACCCGCTGATCTTGCTGCTCATCCCCGCCGTGGCGCTCCTGTGGGGCCAGTGGAACGGACGCCGGCGCTGAAACCGTTGCTGTTGCTCGATCTCGACGGAGTGGTGCGGGTCTTCCCGCCGACGCCGCCGGAGATCGCGGCCGTCGCGTTCGAGCCGGAACTGCTCGGCAGGGCCGTCCGGGGTGAGATCACCGACGCCCAGTGGCGGGATGAGATCGCCGCGCGGGTCCCGCCGGGCGAGGTCGCCCGCTGGTCGGTCGTGGGTGAGGTCGTGCCGGAGGCGTTGGAGCTGGTCAGGGCCGCGCGGAAGCAGTGCTTCGTGGCGTTGCTGTCGAACGCGACCACGCGGCTCGAGGCGGACCTGGCGCAGCTCGGGCTCGACGGGGAGTTCGACGCGGTCTTCAACTCGGCGCGGCTGGGGGTCGCGAAGCCCGACCACGCCGTCTACCGGCGGGTGCTCGACGAGCTCGGGTACCCGACGGGAGTGTTCTGCGACGACACGGCCGAGAACGCGCTGGCGGCGACCGAGGCCGGGTTGGACGGCGTGCACGTGCCGGACACGCGGGCGCTGCGGGTCGCGCTGGCGACGCGGGGCCTCATCCCGCCGACCGTGCTGGTGATCCTCCCCGACCGCGACGAGGCCGAGGAGCTCGCCCAGGAGCTGCTCGAAGAGGGCTGGGCGCCCGCGCGGGTGCACCGGGACATGCTCGCCGGCGAGGACGACGCCGAGGACGTGGACTGGGTGGTCGAGCTGACCACCGCGCCCGACGGCACGCCGGCCTCGGCGCACCGGCCGGAGCTCGACGAGCTCGCGGAACGGCACGACGGGTTCACCGGCGCCCACTAGCCTCACCCGCGTGGAGCCAGTGGAGATCAACGCGGGTGAGTACTACCTGAGGGCGTTCCGCCGCGACGACCGGATCAACGACGTCCCCGCGATCGTCGAGGCCTTCGCCGACGAGGACACCCGCCGGTTCCTGCCGCGGATGGGCCTGCACAACGAGGCGGCCGCCGAGATCTTCGTCGACTACCTGACCGCCGGCTGGACCTACGAGCAGCGCGTCTCGTGGGCGGTGTGCGACGCGACCACGGCCGAGGTGCTGGCCGGGGTGGTGCTCAGGGACCTCGACCTGCAGATGGGGGTCTGCGAGGTCACCTGCTGGACGCAGCCGGCGCACCGGGGCAGGGGCGTGCTGACGACCGCGTTGAGCTCGACGCTCGCGTTCGCGTTCGGCGGGCTGGGCGTGCACCGGGTCGCCTACCGGCACGCCACGTCGAACAAGGCGTCGCAGCGGATCGCGGAGAAGTGCGGATTCACCCTTGAGGGTCGTCTTCGCGGCGAGACGATCGTCGATGATCAGCGCGAAGACATGATGCTCTGGTCCCGGCTGGCCACGGACCCCGCCCCAGAGCAGCTACGGTGACCGGCCATGCGGAACCGAGCGCTCCTCGCCGGCGCGGTCGTCGCGGTGGTCGCGGCCGGGTGCACCACCCCGCCGGACCGGAGCTCGGGCGACAGCGGCACGCCCGCACCGGCGCCCACGACCACGGTGACCAGGCCGTCCTTCGCACCCCGGCCACTGGCGATCCCGCTGAACGACGTCGACCCGTGCGCCGTCCTGACGCCTGACCAGCGCCTGTCGCTGAGCCTTGACAACCCGCCGAGCCCGTACGTCGAGACCAGCTTCGGCGGCGCGAAGGCGTGCACGATCCGCAGCACGACGAGCGGCAACGTCGCCCGGCTCGCGCTCGTCCTCGTCTCCGGGGCCGACGTGTGGCTCTCGGAGAACGCCCAGGTGGACTACACGCTCGGCACGATCGAGGGCTACACGGCGGTTACCGTCCGCACACCCGAGATGGACGACGTCTGCACCGTCGAGGTCGACGTCGCGGAAGGCCAGTTCCTCGACGTCATGTTCCGCGACGGAGGCAATTCCGGTGCGGTACAACAAGATCATTTGTGCCTCGGAGCCCAGCGGGTGGCCGAGGCGGCGATGGCCAGTTTGATCCACCGGCGCTGACCCACACGGGGGGATGTCACCCATCGCACTCCCCAGCGTTACCTTCGGTGGTTAGAGTGACGGAGCGCTTGTAGGCACAACCGCCGGAGGTTCCACCATGCCGCCAGGGGGACGCAGCGGGGCAGACTCCTCGCCGCCCGTCCAGCACCAGCTGAACGTGGAACCGGAGGCGATCCCCGCGTTGCGCAGCACCTTCTCGGCCGCGCTGACGAAGCTCGACAAGCAGATCGAGCTCGCGATCACCGAGTTCCGGGTGCGGCCGTGGGCGGGTGACCCGGTCAGCGCCGAGGCGGCGGAGAAGTTCAACGAGCGGTCCGTCACCGACGGCGACTCCGCGCTGGAGGCGCTGCAGAACTACCAGCGGCAGCTCAAGACAGCGATGGACAACCTCAACCAGATCGAGCGCCAGTACCGCGTCGTCGAGGGCGACAACACCGGCCTGATGGGGAAGAGTGGTTGCTGAGATGGTCGAGCACCGCTGGCAGGGCTACAGCCACGAAGAGCTCTACGAACGCATCCACGCCGGTCCCGGCGCCTCCGCCTCGCACGCCTCGATCGAGCGCTGGTCGGGCGTGTCGTCCGCGCTGAGCGAGATCAACGACGACCTGCACCGCGGCATCGCCAAGTCCGGCGCGCACTGGCAGGGCAAGGCGGCCGAACAGGCCGCCGCCGGCATGAACCCGCTCGCCGCCTGGGCCGACGGCGCCCGCGGCGGTGCGGACGTGATGCGCTACTCGGCCGAGCTGCAGGCCGACCACATCGCCAAGGCCCGCGCCGACATGCCCGCACCGGTCAAGGTGACCGCGGAGCAGCCCGGCGCGTTGATCACCGGCATCACGCACCTCTTCGGCGGCCAGACCGACCACGAGAAGCAGGAGGCGGCCGCGGACTCGGCCGAGCGCCGCGCCCGTGAGGTCATGGCCACCTACGCGTCGTCCACGACGGCGAACACCTCGACCCTGGGCCAGTTCACCCAGCCCCCGCAGCTGCAGATCAGCGCGTCCGGCATCACGTCGAACAGCGGCCCCGGCGTGCACACGACCGGCGGCTGGGTCGTGGGCCCGCGTGGCGGAGCGGGCGCCGTCCCGCGCACCCGCTCCGGCTCCGGCGGTCGTGGCTCGACCGTCGCGCCCCGCGGTGGTGGCGGCAACACGGCGCCCGGCACCGCACCCGGCACCGCACCGGGCACGTCCACGCGCACCTCGGGCGTGTCGCCGGCTGCGACGACGGGTACGGGCACCGGATCGCCGTCCTCCACGGGCAGCTCCGGCCCGGTCGGCACCGGCGCCTCGGGCACCGCGGGTACCGCGGGTGCCGTGCCAGGTCAGCGTTCCGGCAAGAACTCCTCCTCGTCGAACGGTGAGGTGCGGGAGATGGAGGAGGGCGCGACCGCGGCGTCGTCCTCGGTCATCAACCCGCTGGCCGGCCACTCGGCGTCGGCCGCCGGCGTGAGCACGCCCGGCGGTCCGGCGATGGGCTCCTCCGCGGGCACCATCGGCGGCCAGAACGGCGACCGCGTCCACCAGCGCGCCGTGCCGCTGCCGCAGTCGTACGACCCGTTCGGCGGCATGGGCCCGCGCAAGGGCGAGGAAGAGGAGGACATCGAGCACAAGGCTGCCGACTACCTCCGCGAGCGCGACGACATCTACGGGATCGGCAGCTACACGCTGCCGGTGATCGGGGAGAGCACGACCGACTGATGACGCTGCTGGGCCTGGACTTCGGGATGAGCGACACGCGAGACCCGGTGATCATCTCCGCGCTGGAGTTCGACGTCCTCTGGGAACACCTGGGCCTGGAGACGATGCCGCTCGTCCTCAAGGTCCCCTCGCCGGGCAAGACCCGGGAGGAACGCCGCGACCTGGAGGACCAGGTCTGGCGTCAGCTCGGCGCCCGCGGGCTGGGCGGCCCGCGAGCCCTGGACCCGACCCTGGAAGACCTGCTGCACGTCCTCAACCGGCCGCAGCAGGAGATCGACGCCCGCATCTGGCTCGACGAGCGCAGCGTCCGGGTGCTGGCCGCGGGCAAGGGCCAGGCGGGTGTGCTGGCCGTGCTGGACGGCGGCCAGCTGGTCCTGCGCCCGGCGGAGGCGGACGGCCTGCCCCGCGAGGCGCTGACGGTCCTGCCGTCGGCCCAGGCGGGCGAGGGCCACTCGATCACCCTGCCGTCGGCGGACCTGGACGCAGCGGCGTCCTCAGCGGCCTCGCCGGAGGACCTCGAACAGCACCTCCGCTCCAGGAGCCTGCGCGCCGACGACGCCCACACCCTGGCCGAGATGGTCCGCGACGCGACCAACCGCGGCCAGTTCGGCGCGGCGGCCCGCGACAAGTGGGGCAAGCGGGTGCGGCCGGACCGCGTGGTGTCGTTCTACGACACGCCGAAGGGCCGCTACCTGCAGATGAGGCGCGCCACACCGGGACAGCCGCCGTGGTCGACGATCAGTCCGGTGGACTACCGCAGGCTGCACCACCACCTCGTCGAACTGCTCGACGAGGCCACCGGCCGCCCTGCCTGACGGTCACGCGGGAGTCCCACGTTCCCTTCTGGGGCACGTGGGGGCCCCGCGTGCCCGCCGAGAAGGGGACGAGGGGTCAGGGGCCGATGCCCTGGCAGGGGCGGGTGCGCAGGTCGTTCACGTAGTCGTCCGGCGCACCGGCGGCCTCCGCGGCATCGGCGACCACCCCGATGTACCGCGCGGACGGCAGCCCGCCCTCGTACGCGTCGAGCACGTACAGCCAGGCCACGACCGAACCCTCGAGGGTCTGCACCCGCAGCCTGATCTTCTTGTACAGCCCGAGCGCCCCCTCCCACCGGTCCAGGCGCGACTCGTCACGCGGTGACACGTCGTAGAGCACGCAGAACGTCTGCTGGTCCGGCTCCTCGACGATGGTGGCGAGCGCGCCCTCCCAGCCGAGGTCCTCGCCGCCGAAGGTCAGACGCCAACCCACGAGCCAGCCGGTCCCCGCGAGCGGGGAGTACGGGGCTCGCTCCATCATCTGGTTCGGATCCATGTTCGATCCGTACGCGGCATAGAGCGGCACGTCCGACAGAGTAGCGACTCGACGATCAGCTTTCGGTCCTGGCGACACGGCGGTTCACGACAACGCGTACGGTTGTGCCGGCCAGCAAGCGCGCAGAAGGGAACTGATCGTGACCCGCATCGTCATCATGGGCGGCGGACCCGCAGGTTACGAGGCAGCCCTGGTCGCGGCGCAGCACAGCGCTGACGTGACCCTGGTGGAGAACGACGGGGCGGGTGGCGCGTGCGTGCTGTACGACTGCGTGCCGTCCAAGACCTTCATCGCGTCGGCGGGGGCTCGCAGTGCCTTCCGCAACGCCGGTGAGCTGGGCATCCAGACCAACAACGACCAGGCGGCGGTCGACCTGCCGGTCGTGCACGGCCGGGTGAAGGGCCTCGCCCTCGCCCAGTCCGCGGACGTCAGGGCGCGGTTGCAGCGCGAGGGCGTCCGGCTGGTCAACGGCAGGGCCAGGTTCGCGGACGGGTCGAAGGGCCTCGCCCAGCACCGGGTGGTCGCGACCACCCCGGACGGCGCGGAAGAGGTCCTCACCGCCGATGTGGTGCTCATCGCGACGGGTGCCACCCCGCGCGTGCTGCAGGGCGCTGAGCCCGACGGCAAGCGCGTCCTGACCTGGCGGCAGATCTACGACCTGCCCGAACTGCCCGAGCACCTGGCCGTCATCGGCTCCGGTGTGACCGGTGTGGAGTTCGCCAGCGCCTACACCGAGATGGGCGTGAAGGTGACGATGGTCTCCAGCCGGGACCGGGTGCTCCCCCACGAGGACGCCGACGCGGCCGCGGTGCTGGAGGACGTGTTCGCCGAGCGCGGCACGGCCGTGGTCAAGCACGCGCGGGCGGACAAGGTCGAGAACGTCGGTGACGGCGTCCTGATCCACCTGGAAGACGGTCGCACGATCGAGGCGTCGCACGCCCTGATGACCGTCGGCTCCGTCCCGAACACCGACGACATCGGCCTCGACAAGATCGGCATCGAGCTCGGGCGCGGCGGCTACATCCCGGTCGACCGGGTCAGCCGCACGAACGTCAGCGGCGTCTACGCGGCCGGCGACTGCACCGGCGTGCTGCTGCTCGCCTCGGTCGCCGCCATGCAGGGCCGCATCGCGATGTGGCACGCGCTGGGCGAGGGCGTCAGCCCGATCAAGCTCAAGACCGTCGCCGCGAACGTCTTCACCAACCCCGAGATCGCCAGCGTCGGCATCAGCCAGCAGGCCATCGACTCGGGCGAGGTGCCGGCCCGCACGATCGTGCTGCCGCTCGCCACGAACCCCCGCGCCAAGATGGAGGGCCTGCGCCGCGGCTTCGTGAAGCTGTTCTGCCGCCCGGCCACCGGCGTGGTCATCGGCGGCGTCGTGGTGGCGCCGAACGCGAGCGAGCTCATCCTGCCGATCGCGCTGGCCGTGCAGAACCAGCTGACGGTCGAGCACATCGCCACGACGTTCTCGGTCTACCCGTCGCTCTCGGGCTCCATCACCGAGTCGGGCCGCCAGCTCATGCGGCACGACGACCTGGACTAGAGAACTTCGCTCTCCCCCGGCAACCGAACCGCCTCCACGGGCGTGTCCGTTGCACGAGGTTGCTCACCACCGTCCACACGGGACGGTGGTGAGCGCCGAAAGTCCTGGGGGGAACGAGATGAACCGCACCGCACCCGTTCTCGGCCTGACCGCCGCCGCTCTCGCGCTGGTCTTCACGCCGGCCGGCAACGCCCAGTCCGGCGACACGTACTCGCTCGACAAGGCCGAGTACCTGCCCGGCGAGACCATCACCGTCTCCTACGACGTGACCGCGAACTGCGAGGGCACGGTCGGCTCCACCGGGTTCGTCGGCCACGTCGCACCCGAGTTCCAGCTCGACCCGCCGAACATCATGCGCACCAAGGCGACCGCCGGCAACTGGGCCGGCGAGTACCGCACGTCGCTGAAGTGCGGTGGCGAGTACGTGTCCAAGTCGTTCCGCGTCCTGGAGCAGGCGAAGGCACCTGAGGCACCCGCGCCCGTGCAGAAGCCCAAGGCCCCGATCGTGAAGCCGAAGGGTGCGCCGCAGACCGGTGGCGGCGGCACGGTCTGATGAAGCGCCTCGCCCTCGCGGTGGCGGCACTGGCGCTCCTCGGTGCCTGTGCCGCCCCACCGGCCCCCGAGCTCCCGGCCGCACCACTTCCGCCAACCACCACGACAGCCGACGCGACGACACCGAGTTCGAGCCGGGGACTGCCACCGTCGGAACCCACCGAGGTCCGCATCCCGAAGATCGGCGCGGTGTCCTCGCTCGTCCCGCTGGGCCTCAACCCCGACGAGACCGTCGAGGTGCCACCGGTCGAGCAGCCCATGCAGGCCGGGTGGTACCGCCACGCCCGCACGCCGGGCGAGCCGGGACCGGCCGTAGTCCTCGGCCACGTCGACGGCAACAGGCAGGCCGGGATCTTCTTCCGGCTCAAGGAGCTCGTCGCGGGTGACGAGGTCGTGGTGTCCAGGAAGGACGGTACGACCGCGACGTTCCGCGTGCGCCGCACCGAGCAGATCGCCAAGGACAGCTTCCCGACGGAGGCCGTCTACGGCGACACCGACGTCCCCGAGCTGCGCTTGATCACCTGCGGTGGCAGCTACGACCAGGCCGCGCGCAGCTACCGGGACAACGTGATCGTCTACGCAACGCTCGTTCAAGACCAGAAGGGGGAAACATGAAGGGAACGAAGAGAACCACCGCCGCACTGACCATCCTCGCCGCGGTCGTGCTGACCCCGGCCGCCACCGCCCAGCCGGGAGACGTGCCGCGCGACTTCCTCGACCAGGCCGAGTACGCGCCCGGCGGGGTCGTGAAGATCGAGCTCGGCCCGCTGTACAACTGCGCACCGGAGGCCACCTCGGCCGGGTTCGCCGCGCCGATCAAGCTGAACCCGGTGCCCACCGCCACGATCGGCGAGGGCGAGGCGGCCGCGACACCCGGCACCTACCAGGCGCGGATCTTCTGCAAGGCGGGGTCGCTCGTGGACAGCTTCACGGTCAAAGCTCCCGTGACCACCACCACACCACCACCGCAGAAACCCGCCAAGCCTCCGGTCAAAAAGCCCAAGGGTGCACCACAAACGGGTGGCGGCGGCACGGCGTGACGCACCGGCGCAATGTCGATCACGTTCATCTCCCTTGATCGACCGAGCAACTAACCCACCGGATGTGCGTCAATGAGTTCGTGGGGACTCGTGTCTTGATCGCGGTGCTGAGCGTTGCCCTGCTCACCGGCTGTTCGACGGGGCCGGCACCGAAGCCGACGGCGGCGACGAGCGACAGCGCTCCGCCGCCGGTGGTGTCGCCGTTGGGCGACTCGGATCCGATGGAGCTGAGGGTCGAACGCATCGGCGTGCGGTCGTCGTTGATCCAGCTGACGCTCGGCGCCGACGGTGCCGTGCAGATGCCGCCCGCCAACGAGGGCATGCAGGCCGGTTGGCACCAAACGCATCCGAAGCAGTGGATCATCGTCGGCCGGATCGAGAGCAACGGGGCCCGCGGCGTGTACTACCGGCTGAACGACCTGTCCGCCGGCGATGTCGTCGAAGTGTCCAAGAAGGACGGTTCGGTGGCGCGGTTCACGGTGACGCACACCGAGCGGACGATCCGCGACGACTACTTCGCCGCGGCCGTGGCGAAGGACGCGGACTTCGAGGGGCTGCGGCTGATCACGTGCGGCACCCGCGACAACGTGATCGTGCACGGGGTCCCGGTTGCCTGACAGGCCGCGAGTTCGTGCCGGTCGTCCGGTCACCCGCTCGTGCCGAAATCGGCGAAGCCCATTTCGGCACGAGTGAGTCGGCCGGACGACCGGCTTCTCGACGAACTCACCGCGCGAGCGGAGCGAGCGCCAAAAACTCAGTCCTCCACCCAGTCGAAGGTCTTCGTGACGGCCTTCTTCCAGTTCGCGTACTCCGACGTGCGGCGGGAGTCGTCCATCTGCGGCTCCCACTGCTTGTCCATCGCCCAGTTCTCGCGGATGTCGTCCTCGGTCTCCCAGAACCCGACCGCGAGCCCGGCCGCATAAGCCGCACCCAGCGCGGTCGTCTCCGCGACGACCGGCCGGATCACCGGCACTCCCAGGATGTCCGCCTGGAACTGCATCAGCAGCTCGTTCACGACCATGCCGCCGTCGACCTTCAACGCGGTCAGGTCCACACCGGAGTCGGCGTTCATCGCGTCGAGCACCTCGCGCGTCTGGAACGCGGTCGCCTCCAGCACCGCACGCGCCAGGTGGCCCTTGTTGACGAACCGGGTGAGGCCCACGATCGCGCCGCGGGCGTCGGACCGCCAGTACGGCGCGAAGAGGCCCGAGAACGCCGGCACGAAGTAGGCGCCGCCGTTGTCCTCCACGCGCCGCGCGTGCTCCTCGATCTCGGCCGCGCTGCCGATCATGCCGAGGTTGTCGCGCAGCCACTGCACCAGCGAACCGGTGACCGCGATCGAGCCCTCCAGCGCGTAGACGGGCGCCGCCTCGCCGATCTTGTAGCAGATGGTGGTGAGCAACCCGTTTTCGCTCATCACCTTCTCGGTGCCGGTGTTGAGCAGCATGAAGTTGCCGGTGCCGTAGGTGTTCTTGGCCTCGCCGGGCGAGAGGCAGGCCTGGCCGAACGTCGCCGCCTGCTGGTCGCCGAGGATGCCGGCGATCGGCACCCCGGCCAGCGCGCCGCGTTCACGCACCTGGCCGTAGACCTCCGACGAGGACCGGATCTCCGGCAGCATCGACATCGGGATGCCCATGTCCGAAGCGATCGAGGAGTCCCACTGCAGGGTGTCGAGGTCCATCAGCATGGTGCGGGAGGCGTTCGTCGGGTCGGTGACGTGCACGCCGCCGTCGACCCCGCCGGTCATGTTCCACAGCACCCAGGTGTCCATGTTGCCGAACACCAGGTCGCCCGCCTCGGCCTTCTCCCGCGCGCCCTCGACGTTGTCGAGGATCCAGCGGACCTTGGGGCCGGAGAAGTAGGTCGCCAGCGGCAACCCGACCTTGGCGCGGTACCGCTCCTGACCGCCGCCCAGCGCACCCAGCTCCTGCACGATCTTGTCGGTGCGGGTGTCCTGCCAGACGATGGCGTTGTAGACGGGCTCGCCGGTGTTGCGGTCCCACACCACCGCCGTCTCGCGCTGGTTGGTGATGCCGACGGCGGCGATGTCGGCGGTGGTCAGGTCGGCCTTGGCGAGCGCGCCCGCGGCGACCTGGCGGGTGTTCTGCCAGACCTCCTTCGGGTCGTGCTCGACCCACCCGGCCTTCGGGAAGATCTGCTCGTGTTCCTTCTGGTCGACCGACACCACCCGCCCGGAGTGGTCGAAGATCATGCAGCGGGTCGACGTGGTGCCCTGGTCGATCGCGGCCACGTACTGGGTCATGCGCGTGTGTCCTTTCAGACCGGGAGAACCAGGTAGAGCAACGCCGCGAGCGCGGCGCCGACCAACGGGCCGACGACGGGCACCCACGAGTAGCCCCAGTTGGCGTTGCCCTTGTTGCGGATGGGCATGAGGAAGGCGTAGGCGATGCGCGGACCGAGGTCACGCGCCGGGTTGATGGCGTAGCCGGTGGGGCCACCGAGGGACGTGCCGATCACGAGGACCACGAACGCCACGCCCGCGTAGCCGAGCGCCGAGTTGCCGAACTGCGGCAGCCCGCCCTCGGCGGCCTTCGCGGGCGGGGACAGCAGGATCCACGCGACGAGCACGAACGTGCCGATGACCTCGGAAACGGTGTTCCACAGGGCGTTGGGCACGGTCGGGCCGGTGGAGAAGATGCCGAGCGTGTTCTGCGGCTCGTGGTGCGTGTCGAACTGCAGCTTGTAGGTCGCCCAGCAGAGCATCGCGCCGATGATGGCGCCGAGCATCTGGCCGAGGACGTAGAACGGCACGTCACCCCACGGCGTCTTGTCCGCGATGGCGAGCCCGAACGTGACGGCCGGGTTGAGGTGCGCGCCGCTGGGGTTCGCGATGCTCGCGCCGGTGAAGACCGCGAACGCCCAGCCGATGTTGACGAACAGGAAACCCGTGCTGTTGCCGAGCGTGTCTTTGAGCACCTGGTTCGCGACAACACCGGTGCCCAGGAGGATGAGGACCGCGGTCCCCAGCAGCTCCCAAACGAAGATCGAGCCTGCACTCATCGTCGACCTCCTTCGTCTGCGGCCAGGAGGGAGCGCAAACCCGGAGGTCAGGCCGCGCTGCCCGCCTACAACGTGCTCGGACGCTATTACCGGGCTGATCAGTTGTCCATGCCAAGCCAGTGGGACCGGGCCGGTGGAACCCGGCCTCCGCGCCCGTGGGCGGACGGCGGTAGCTGCAGGTAACGTGATCCGCGAGTCGTCACAGGGAGGCGCCTGCCGTGGCAACGCGAAAGAACGCAGCTCCAGCACCGCACACCCATGCCGAACCTCCGATCACCGGCAGGCTGGGGCCCGCCGAGCGCGAGGAGGCGTGGCGGCGTTTGGAAGCCGAGACGTTCGACGTCGTCGTGGTCGGCGGTGGTGTGGTCGGTGTCGGCGCGGCGCTCGACGCGGCCACACGCGGCCTGCGGGTGGCGCTGGTCGAGGCGCGTGACCTGGCGTCCGGCACGTCGAGCCGCTCGTCCAAGCTCTTCCACGGCGGCCTGCGCTACCTGGAGCAGCTGGAGTTCGGTCTGGTCCGCGAGGCACTGCGCGAACGCGAGCTGATGCTGACCCGGATCGCACCGCACCTGGTGAAGCCCGTCGCGTTCCTCTACCCGCTGTCGAACCGGCTCTGGGAACGCCCGTACACCGCGGCCGGGCTGTTCCTCTACGACACGATGGGCGGCGCCCGGTCCGTGCCGGGGCAGAAGCACCTCACCCGTGCGGGTGCCCAACGGCTCGTGCCGGCGTTGAAGCGCGACGCGTTGATCGGCGGCATCCGCTACTACGACGCCCAGGCCGACGACGCCAGGCACACGATGATGGTCGGCCGCACCGCCGCGCACTACGGCGCCGTCGTGCGGACGTCGACGCAGGTGGTCGGCTTCCTGCGGGAGGCGGACCGGGTGTCCGGCGTGCGGGTGCGGGACGTCGAGGACGGCCGTGAGGTCGACGTGCGCGCCCACGCGGTGATCAACGCGACCGGTGTGTGGACCGACGAGCTGCAGCGGCTGTCGGGCTCGCGCGGCCGGTTCCGGGTGCGGGCGTCGAAGGGCGTCCACATCGTGGTGCCGCGCGACCGGATCGTGGCCGAGGCGGGCATGATCCTGCGCACCGAGAAGTCCGTGCTGTTCGTCATCCCGTGGCGCAACCACTGGATCGTCGGCACCACCGACACGGACTGGAACCTCGACCTCGCGCACCCCGCGGCGACCAAGCACGACATCGACTACATCCTCGAACACGTCAACTCGGTGCTCGCGACCCCGCTGACGCACGACGACATCGAGGGCGTCTACGCGGGCCTGCGCCCGTTGCTGGCCGGCGAGTCCGACTCGACCTCGAAGCTCTCCCGCGAACACGCCGTGGCCCGCGTGGCGCCCGGCCTGGTCGCGATCGCCGGCGGCAAGTACACGACCTACCGCGTGATGGGCGCGGACGCCGTGGACGCGGCGCACGTCGACCTGCCGGGCCGCATCCAGCCGTCGATCACCGACAAGGTCCCGCTGGTGGGCGCCGACGGCTACCACGCCCTGGTCAACCAGGCCGACCAGCTGGCGGCGAAACACGGCCTGCACCCGTACCGCGTCCGCCACCTCCTGGACCGCTACGGCTCACTGGTGCACGAGGTCCTCGGCCTGGCCACCGGCAACCCCGAGCTGCTCAAGCCGATCACCGCCGCCCCCGACTACCTCCAGGTCGAGGCCGTCTACGCCGCCTCCCACGAGGGCGCCCTGCACCTGGAGGACGTCCTGACCCGCCGCACCCGCATCTCGATCGAGTACGCCCACCGCGGCGTCGACTGCGCGGAGGCCGTCGCCCGCCTGGTGGCCCCGGTCCTCGGCTGGGACGACGACACCGTGAAGCGCGAGATCGAGGTCTACAACGCGCGCGTCGAGTCCGAACGCACCTCCCAGACCCAGGCCGACGACCAGGCAGCCGACGCGGTCCGCGCCGCAGCACCGGAAGCCCGCCCGCAGTTGACCGAACCCGTGAGCTGACGCCCCGGCCTCGGGCATGCTGGCGGCATGTCTGGGGTTGGTCGTCGAACGTTCCTGAAAGCCACAGCCGCCGCCGGTGCCGCCACCACAGCCGTCTCCGGCACCGCGCACGCCTCTTCCGCACCCGTCTTCGAGCACGGCGTCGCCTCCGGTGACCCGCTGCCCGACGGCGTCCTGCTGTGGACCCGCGTGGTCACCACCGCGCCCGTCCGCTGGGAGGTGGCCCGCGACGCCACCTTCACCCGCGTCGTGGCCCGCGGCCGCACCACGACCGGCGCCCACCGCGACCACACCGTGAAGGTCGAGGTCTCGGGCCTGCGCCCGGCCACCCACTACTACTACCGCTTCACCACGGCCGACGTGGTCTCCCCCGTCGGCCGCACCAAGACCGCTCCCCGCCCGTCCGACGACTGCGGCTCACTGCGCTTCGGCGTCGTCTCCTGCTCGAACTGGATCGCCGGCCACTTCGCCGCCTACGGCTACCTCGCCTCCCGCGACGACCTGGACGCCGTCATCCACCTCGGCGACTACGTCTACGAGTACTTCGAGCCGGGCGTCCGCGTCACCGAACCGCAGCGCGAGTGCGAAACGGTCGACGACTACCGCACCCGCCACGCCCAGTACAAGACCGACCCCCACCTGCGGGCCCTGCACGCCGCCCACCCCGTGATCGCCACCTGGGACGACCACGAGTCGGCCGAGAACTCCTCCGCCATCGGCTCCCCGGTCCACGACCCGGCCACCGAGGGCCCCTGGGCCATCCGCCTGGCCGCGGCCACCCAGGCCTACTTCGAGTGGATGCCGGTCCGCGAGGGCAAACTGACCCGCCGCCTGCAGTTCGGCCGCCTCGCCGACCTCACCATGCTCGACCTGCGCAGCTACCGCACCGACACCACCATCCTGGGCACCGCGCAGCGCAACTGGCTCGCCTCGTCACTGACCGACGGCTGCGTCCGCTGGAAGCTGGTCGGCAACTCGGTGATGCTGGCCCCGCTGAAGATCCCACCCCTGCCGGGCCTGCCGCCGACGAACACCGACCAGTGGGACGGCTTCCCCGCCGACCGCGACCACGTTCTCCGCGCCCTCGACCGCGCGGGCATGAAGAACGCGGTGTTCCTGACCGGCGACATCCACTCGTCGTGGGCGATCGACGTCCCGTTCGGCGAGACGACGGTGGCCACGGAGTTCGTGTCGACCTCGGTCACCTCGGACAACTTCGACGAGCGGATCGGCGTGCCACCGCGGACGGCGTCCTTGCAGATCGAGGCACAGTTCCGCGCGCTGAACCCGCACGTGAAGTTCGTGGAGCTCGACTCGCACGGCGCGCAGGTGCTGACGGTGACGCCGGAGCAGGTGCAGATGGACTGGCACTACGTGGCGGACAAGCGCGACCCGAACACCGCGACCACGAAGGCCCACTCCTGGCGCACCCAGCACAACATGGCCCAGGTGGAACAGGTCCTCTGACGCGAACGGCGTCTGCAAGTACCACCAACTCGCAGTTGGTAGTACTTGCAGACGCCTTTGCAGCTAGGCCAGGGCGGCGAGAGCCGTGTGCACCATCACCCGCACACCGACGAGCAGTGCGCGCTCATCCAGGTCGAACGTCGGCTGGTGCAGGTCACGCTGCTTCTCCACCCCGTTCCACACGCCGAGGCGTGCGAACGAGCCGGGCACGTGCTCCAGGTACCACCCGAAGTCCTCACCACCGGACGACTGCTCAGTCCCGGCCAGCGCATCGTCCCCGAGCGCGGCCTCGATCCCGGCCCGCAGGATCTGCGTCGACTCGCGCTCGTTGACCACCGGCGGCACGCCGCGGCGGTGGTGCAGGTCGAACCCGACCCCGGTCGGCAGCAGGAGTCCGGTCACCAGGTCCTTGACCAGCGGCTCCAGCTCAGCCCAGATGTCGCGGTCCCCGGTGCGCAAAGTCCCCCGCACCAGCCCGTCCTGCGGCACCGCGTTCGGCGCCTCACCAGCGTGAACAGCCCCCCACACCAGCACGGTGCCGGAACGAGGATCGACCCGGCGGGACAACATCGTCGGCAGCCCGGTGATCACCGTCCCCAGCGCGTGCACCAGGTCGGCGGTCAGGTGCGGACGGGACGTGTGCCCGCCCGGCGACGAAAGCCGCAGCTCAAGCAGGTCAGAGGCGGACGTGATGGCGCCGATGCGCGTTCCGATGCGGCCCACCTGCAGCCGCGGGTCGCAGTGCAGCCCGAAGATCCGCTCGACACCGTCCAGCCCACCGGCGGCGAGCACGTCGAGCGCTCCGCCCGGCATGACCTCCTCGGCCGGCTGGAACACGAGCCGCACGCGGCCGGGCAGCTCGGTGGCGGACGCGAGAGCCAGCGCCGCCCCCAGCAGCACCGCCGTGTGCGCGTCGTGACCGCACGCGTGCGACACACCGTCCACAGTGGACGAGAACGGCGAGCCGGTGTTCTCGGGCAGCGGCAACGCGTCCATGTCGGCGCGCAGGGCGACGATGCGGGGACCGCGGCCGATGTCGCAGATCAGGCCGGTGCCGCCGGGCAGCACGCGGGGCTTGAGGCCGACCTCGCGCAGCAGCTTGGCCACGAGCTCGGTCGTGTTGTACTCGCGCCGGGAGAGCTCGGGGTGGGCGTGGATGTGCCTGCGCCAGGCGACGATGTCCGAGGCGTGTGCCTTCAACCAGTCGTCGAGCCAGGCGGGGCCGCGGCCCTCTCCGAGATCATCCACACCGGACATGCTCACCCCGGTGGGGTCGACGAGCATCTCAGGGGAGGACATCGTGGCGCCGGAAGGGCGTGAGTCCAGGACCGTCATGCGGCACCTCCGCTGGCCAGCAGGCGTTCGCGCTGCTGGGGATCGGTGGCTGTCGCGATCGTCGTCCAGGCCATGGCGAGTGCTCCTTCGAGCACCGCGCGATCGGCCGATGCGGACGCACAGGCGGTCGCGAACTCTTGTTGGTGGTTCACCGCGTCTCCGCAGTCGATGGCGATGGTCGGGTGGATGGCGGGCAACACTCTGGTGACGTTGCCCATGTCGGTGCTCCCGATCTTCTTGCCCGCTTCCTCTTCTCGGGAGAGCGGTCGTCGTCCCAGCTCGGTGGCCGCGTGCCGGTAGGCATCGGCGAGCCAGAGGTCGGGAGTCAGCTCGGCGTAGATCGGTGAGACCTGCACGACCTCATGGGTGCAGCCGGTCGCTAATGCTCCGGCGCCGAAACAGTCCCGGATCCGGTTCTCCAGGCGCTGCAACGATTCCAGGTTCTCCGCCCTCACATCGAACATCGCCGATGCGCGCGCGGGTATTACGTTGGGGACCGTTCCGCCGTTGGTCACGATGCCGGTGACCATCTGGCCGGGCTCGAGGTGCTGCCGCAGCAGGCTGATCGAGATCTGCGCGACGGTGACCGCGTCGGCGGCGTTGATGCCCAGGTGCGGGGCGGCGGCCGCGTGTGACGGCTTGCCGCTGTAGTGCACCTCGAGGTCGGTGATGGCCAGCGACTTCGCCGCGCACGCCTCGTACGGCGCCGGGTGCACCATCATCGAGAACGAGACGTCGTCGAACACGCCCCGTTCCAGCATCAGCACCTTGCCGCCGCCGACCTCTTCCGCCGGAGTTCCGATCACCTTGATGGTGATACCCAAACGGTCGGCGATGTCACGCAACGCGAGCGCGGTGCCCACCGAGGCGGCGGCGATGACGTTGTGCCCGCACGCGTGCCCGACCTCGGGCAACGCGTCGTACTCGGCGCAGAGACCCAGCACCAGCTCGCCGTCGCCGAACGTCGCGACGAACGCCGTGTCCAGGTCAGCGACACCGGAGTCGACCTTGAAACCCTCGCGGGCCAGCAGGGAGGTGATCTTCTCGGCGCTGCGGTGCTCCTCGAACGCCAGCTCAGGTTCGGCGTGGATCGAGTGCGACAGGTCCACCAGCGCGTCGGAGTACCGCTCGACGGTCGAGCGTGTGCTGATCTTCAAGTCGGTACTCATTTGCCACCATCCTGCATCACCACTCCGGGGACCCGGTGCGCTGATGATGATCAACCGGCTGGCCGGTCGCAGCGCTGCGCCGAGCGGCGAGCGAGTTTCGGTCTGACCGATCAACGATGACGCAGATGGTCGGGAAGCACGCTTAATTTTGACTATTACGTCCCATCAAGTGGGACACGTCGCCTCGCGCGGTCGAACCCCGGACGTCCTCGGGTCAGCCCTTCTTGGCCGCTCGTGCCTTCCTCCACGCCGCCCACCGCTTCTTGTTGCGGTAGTAGACGATCGCGAAGAGCACCAGCGCGATCCCGCCCATCCACAGCTTCTGCTTGGTCTCCTGCCGCTGCTCCGGCGAGGGTTCCTGCGGCGAGTCGACGGCCGGACCGGGGTTGACCGTCGTCTGCACAGCCGCGACCACGGGGGCGTTCGCGCTCTCCTCCGCGACGGCGGTCCCGGCGATCCCGAGAACGCTCATCAGCGCGAACACGCAGGCCAGCAGCAACCTCGACATGCCATGAACTCTACAACGAATACCACGTTCGAAGGTCACCCAAACTAGCTACACGCTCACCCAGCGTCCGTTTGAAACGCCTTCAGGATCTGCTCCGCCGCCAGCGTCGCGGTCAGCTCGCCAGTGCGGACCTTCTCCTCCAATGAGGGCGCCAACGCGCGCACGGCGGTGCTCTCGCGCGCCTGCCGCCACAGCTCGTCGTGGACCATCATCCAGGTCCACTCGACCTGCTGACGCCGCCGCCGTTCCTCCAGCTCGCCCGCGTCGCTCAGGGTGGCCCGGTGTTCCAGCACGCGGGACCACAGCTCTTCGAGACCGGCTCCGGTGAGACCCGAGCAGGTGAGCACCGGCGGGTGCCACAACGCTTCGGGAGACCGCAGCAGCTTCATCGCGCCGGCCAGCTCGCGGGCGGCCTTGCGGGCGTCCATCTCGTGCTCGCCGTCGGCCTTGTTGACCGCGACCACGTCCGCGAGCTCCAGGATGCCCTTCTTGATGCCCTGCAGCTGGTCACCGGTGCGCGCGAGGGTGAGGAACAGCGAGCAGTCCGTCATGTTCGCGACGGCCACCTCGGACTGCCCGACGCCGACCGTCTCGACCAGCACCACGTCGAACCCCGCGGCCTCGACCAGCACGATCGTCTCGCGGGTGGCCTGGGCGACGCCGCCGAGCGTGCCGGAGGTGGGCGACGGCCGGATGAACGCGTCCGGGCTGACCGAGAGGCGCGCCATCCGTGTCTTGTCGCCCAGAATGCTGCCACCGGTGCGGGTGGACGACGGGTCGACCGCGAGCACCGCGACCCGGTGGCCCTTCTCGACCAGCATGGTGCCGAGCGCGTCGATGAACGTCGACTTGCCGACGCCGGGCACGCCCGTGATGCCGACCCTGACCGCGCCGCCGGACTTCGGCAGCAGCTCGACCAGCAGCTCCTGCGCCTTGGCGCGGTGCTCGGCACGCGTCGACTCGACCAGCGTGATGGCCTTGGCCAGCACGCCACGACTGCCGTCGAGGACGCCCTTGGTGTACTCGGCGACGTCGATCACCCTAGCCATGGTGCCCGAGCTGGTCCGCGAGTTTCACCAGGAGGTCCTTGGCCGCGTCCGCGATGACCGTGCCCGGCGGGAAGATCGCCGACGCGCCCGCCGCGTACAGCTCGTCGAAGTCCTGCGGCGGGATGACGCCACCGACGACGATCATGATGTCCGCGCGGTCGAGCTTGGCCAGCTCCTCCTTGAGCGCCGGCACCAGCGTGAGGTGCCCCGCGGCCAGTGAGGACACGCCGACGATGTGCACGTCGGCCTCCACGGCCTGGCGCGCGACCTCGTCCGGCGTCTGGAACAGCGGACCGACGTCGACGTCGAAGCCGAGGTCCGCGAACGCCGTCGCGATCACCTTCTGGCCGCGGTCGTGCCCGTCCTGCCCCATCTTGGCGACCAGGATGCGCGGCCGGCGTCCCTCCTCGACCGCGAACGACTCGACGACCGCGCGGCAGGCGTCCACGTTGGACACTTGGCCGACCTCCTGCCGGTAGACCCCGGAAATGGTGCGGATCTGCGCGCTGTGCCGCCCCCACACCCCGCCCAGCGCCTCGGAGATCTCCCCGACGGTGGCCTTGGCGCGGGCGGCGTCGATGGCCAGCTCCAGCAGGTTCCCGCCGCCACCCGCCGCGTTCGTCAGCGCCGCGAGTGCACCGTCCACAACGGACTGGTCGCGTTCTTCCCTGAGCCTGCGCAGCTTTTCGAGCTGCTGCGTCCGCACGCCGGCGTTGTCGACCTTGAGCACCTCGATCTGCTCGTCGGTGCCCACCAGGTACTTGTTGACGCCGATCACCGGCTGCCGCCCGGAGTCGATGCGCGCCTGCGTGCGCGCCGCCGCCTCCTCGATGCGCAGCTTGGGGATGCCCTCGTCGATCGCGCGCGCCATCCCGCCGGCCTTCTCGACCTCGGTGATGTGCTCCCACGCCTTCTTCGCGAGCTCGTGCGTGAGGCGTTCGACGTACGCGCTGCCACCCCACGGGTCGATCACCCGCGTGGTGCCCGACTCCTGCTGGAGCAGCAGCTGGGTGTTGCGGGCGATGCGGGCGGAGAAGTCGGTGGGCAGGGCGAGCGCCTCGTCGAGTGCGTTGGTGTGCAACGACTGCGTGTGCCCCTGCGTGGCCGCCATCGCCTCGACGCACGTGCGCGCGACGTTGTTGAACACGTCCTGCGCGGTGAGGCTCCACCCGCTCGTCTGGCAGTGCGTGCGCAGGCTGAGCGACTTCTGGCTCTTGGGCTTGAAGTCGTTGACCAGCTTGGCCCACAGCAGCCGCGCGGCCCGCATCTTGGCGATCTCCATGAAGAAGTTCATGCCGATCGCCCAGAAGAAGCTGAGCCGCGGCGCGAACCTGTCCACATCCAGCCCGGCTGCCTGACCGGCCCGGATGTACTCGACGCCGTCCGCCAGCGTGTACGCGAGCTCCAGGTCGGCGGTCGCCCCCGCCTCCTGCATGTGGTAGCCGGAGATCGAGATGGAGTTGAACTTCGGCATGTGCTCGGACGTGTAGCTGAAGATGTCCGAGATGATCCGCATCGACGGCTGCGGCGGGTAGATGTAGGTGTTGCGGACCATGAACTCCTTGAGGATGTCGTTCTGGATCGTCCCCATGAGCTGCTCCGGTTTCACCCCCTGCTCCTCCGCCGCCACCACGAACAGGGCCAGGATCGGCAGCACCGCCCCGTTCATCGTCATCGACACGGACATCTTGTCCAGCGGGATGCCGTCGAACAGCGTCCGCATGTCGTAGATCGAGTCGATCGCGACACCCGCCATGCCGACGTCACCGGCCACGCGCGGGTGGTCGGAGTCGTAACCGCGGTGGGTGGCGAGGTCGAACGCGACACTCAGCCCCTTCTGCCCGGCCGCGAGGTTGCGGCGGTAGAAGGCGTTCGACTCCTCGGCGGTGGAGAAGCCCGCGTACTGCCGGACGGTCCACGGCTGGTTGACGTACATCGTCGGGTACGGGCCGCGCAGGAACGGCGCGATGCCGGGGTAGGTCCGCAGGAAGTCCAGACCGTCCACATCGGACTGGCCGTAGACGGGCTTGACCGCGATGCCCTCCGGCGTCTCCCACGGGGGCAGGTCGGTCTCGTACTTGGCCGACGGGAGCTGGCCGAGGTCGATGTCCGCGAAGTTGGGGATCATCGCTCCGCTCCCTTGTCGATGGCGAGGTGGCTGAAGGTGTCGTTGAGGATTTCCAGCGCCGGACAGCCCGCGTAGACGCGGCCGTCGACGTCCGCATCGGTCTTCTTGCCCGCCAGGAGCACCCGTGTCGCTCCGGCTTCGCGCAGGGCGTCGACGGTGGGAACGGCGAGGTCGGCGTAGCTGGAGTCGCTGCCGCAGATCACGGCGATCTTCGCGCCCGAGGCCTTGAACTGGGTCGCGACCTCGTCGGCGGTCTTCGTCGGGCCCGCGGTGGGGGTGGCGAAGCCGCCGGCGTTGAACAGGTTGGCGGCGAAGGTGGCGCGCGCGGTGTGGGCGGCGACCGGGCCGAGGGTGGCGAGGAAGACCTGGGGGCGTTCGGGCTGGGCGTCGGCGAGGTCGCGCAGCTCTTCGAAGGCCTGGGCGTAGCGCACCCGCGGCAGCCCGAAACTGTCAGACCCGCTTGAGATGATTGGAGTGGGGGGCGAATCCCCCCAGGGGGCCTGCGAATCCGTATCGATTCCGTGCGGCCGGGCGGCGTAAGGCTGGGCGGCGTAAGGCTCGGCGGCGTGCGGCGCGGTCGGGTGCGGTTCGCGGACCACCGGCTTCTCGGTCAGGTTCGGGAACTCGCTCACCCCCGTGATCGGGTCGCTCCGATCCGCCAGCCGCGCCGACCGCCGCGCCCACGTGTCCGCGATCCGCGAGGCGACCAGCGCGGAAGCGCCCGGCAGGCCACCCGCCCGTTCGATCTCCTGGAACCACGCCCAGGCCGCCACCGCGAGCTCGTCGGTCAGCTTCTCCACGTACCAGGACCCCGCCGCCGGGTCGATCACCTCGCCGAGGTGCGACTCCTCCAGCAGCAGGTTCTGCGTGTTGCGCGCGATCCGCCTGGCGAACTCGTCCGGCACGCCGATCGCCGCGTCGAACGGCTGCACGGTCACCGAGTCCGCGCCGCCCAGGCCCGCGGCCAGGGTCGCGATGGTGGTGCGCAGCATGTTCACCCACGGGTCGCGGCGGGTCATCATCGCCGACGACGTCACCGCGTGCTGCGCCTGCGGCACGTCGACGCCGGACACCTCGCACACCCGCGCCCACAGCCGGCGGGCGGCGCGCAGCTTCGCGATCGTCATGAACTGGTCGGCGGTGGCGGCGTAGCGGAACTCCAGCTGCGCGAACGCCTGCTCAGCCGGAAGCCCCGCGTCGACCAGAGCACGCAGGTAGGAGACGGCCAGGGCGAGCGAAGCCCCGAGCTCCTCCGAGTCCGAGCCGCCCGCGTCGTGGAACGGCAGCGCGTCCACCACGACCGTGCGCAGACCGGGGAACTGCGAGACCGCGTCCCGGATCACCGGAAGAGTCTCGGCAGAAGGCACCAGAGCCAGGTTGCCGCGCACGTCGGCGGCCAGCACCGGCGCCTGGTCGTAGATCCGCAGCATCGTCCGCGCCGCCTCGGCGTCCCCGTCCAGCACGATCGGCGCGAGGTCGAGGTAGACGCCGTCCAGCAGGCGTTCCAGCGAGGACGCCGGCACCGCGAGCCACAGCGACGTGACGCCGCCCTCCAGGTCGTTCATCAGGGCGACCGGGTCGGGAACGGCGTGGCGCTGGCGGACGTCCCAGCCCTGCTTCACCGGCGCCAGGGCGTAGGAGGAGCCGAGGGCGTCGTCAGCGGTGTAGAGCGGCTGGAGTGCGAAGCCGTCGTAGGTCTGGGTGACCAGGGAGCCGAAGTCGGCGCCGGTCTTGCTCAGGACGGCGTCGACCAGCTCACGCCACTGCTCCCGCGACGCCGCGGGGAACTCGTTCGGGCGGAATTCGGCGGGCAAGGCCAACTCCATCATGCGTTGCAGTGTTACCGACCGGTACGCGCTCGGCTATGTGAGGTTCACCGCCGTTAACGATGCAGCAAGTCTCTCAGGAAGAATGAACACGTGGGAAACGGTGACCAGGAGCGCTTGATCGCGGCTAGGTACCGGCTGCTGCACCTGCTGGGTCAGGGGTCCATGGGCACGGTGTGGGCGGCCCACGACGCGGTGCTCGGGCGGCAGGTGGCCGTGAAGGGCATCCTGCACACACCCGGCATGCCCGATGTCGAGGCCGCTCAGCTGCGGGAACGCACGATGCGGGAGGCGCGCGCGGTCGCCGCGCTGTCGCACCCGAACCTGGTCACGCTCTACGACGTGGTCCAGCACGACGGCGACCCGTACGTGGTGATGGAGCTGGTGCCCTCGCGCAGTCTCGGCGAGGTGCTGAAGGAGCAGGGCTGCCTCACCGAGAAGCAGGGCGCGGCGGTGCTGGACGCGGTGGCGGCGGCACTGGAGTCGGCGCACCGGGTCGGCATCACGCACCGCGACGTCAAACCCGGCAACGTCCTGATCGCCGACGACGGGCGGGTGAAGCTCACCGACTTCGGCATCGCGCGCAACGTCGCCGAGGCCACCATGACCGCCCGCGGCATCACGCTCGGCACACCCGCCTACATCGCACCCGAGGTCGCGCAGGGCGGTGACGTCTCGGCGGCGGCCGACCGGTGGTCGCTGGGGGCCACGGTGTGGGCCGCGATGGCCGGTGAGCCGCCGTACGTCGGGCGCAACGTCATGCAGACGATCAACGCGGTGATCAACGGCGACGTGCCGGTGCCCGCGGGTGCCGGGCGGCTGGCGCCGGTGATCAGCGGCTTGATGCAGAAGGACCCCGACCGGCGGATGTCGCTGGTGGACGTGCGGCGCCAGGTCTACCCGCTGCTGCCGGAGCCGGGCACGGACGCGTTCGAGGCGCGTGAGCCGCGGACCACGCCGGTGATCGTCCGCCCGAAACCGAAGATCGAGCCGGACGCGCCCCTGGCCGCCGATCCCGGGCCGTTGCCGTTCATGGTCACGAAGCCGATGAGCCAGCCGGAACGCACGCCGCTCACCAGGACGCTGGTGCTGGTCGCGGCCGTGGTGCTGTTCCTGGTGGGCTCGGGTGGCGGGTTCGCGCTGACCAGGCTCGTGGCGGGGGCGCCGCTGCTGCCGCCGGCCGAGCAGGGCGCGCCGACGTTGCCGACGCTGCCGAACTCGCCGACGTTCGAGCAGCGCACCGAGGACGCGGTCACGGCGATCGGCGACCAGGGCGGGAAGTTCACCCTGAAGGTGGACCAGAGCTGGACGAAGTACGCCGAGCAGCGCGCGGCCGACCAGCGCGTACCGGCGTCGGCGGTGGTGCACTTCGTGTCGCCGTCCGGTGCGTACGAGGTGGCCGTGCGGCGGTTCCCCGACTTCTACCCGAAGCGCAAGATCGCCGAGTACGTGGCGTCCGTGCAGGCGCGCTGGTCGTCGCGGTTCTACGGCGGCGAGAAGGTGCCGACGCCGAACCTCGCGGGGCCGCGCGCCGAGGACGGCATCCAGTTCGTCTACAAGACCGTCGAGGGTGACGAGGCGACGGCGCTGCGCCGCTCGCATTTCTCCCGCGTGCTGCCGCACGGCACCGACCTGTGGGTGGTCGAGGTCACCGTCCCGACCGAACAGGAGGACGCGGCGCGCGAACGCCTCTTCGACGCGATCGCCTCCACGTTCGCCCCGGTTTAAGCTCTCGCGGTGACTCCAGAAGAGCTGGCCGGCAAGGCCGCGGAAGAGATCCAGAGCCGCACCGGCAACGACGAGCACGACATCGCCATCGTGCTCGGCTCCGGCTGGCGACCCGCCGCCGACGTGATCGGCGAGCCGGTCACCGAGATTCCGGTGGGCGAGCTGACGGGCTTCGAGGCGCCGACCGCGCTCGGCCACGGCGGCACCATCCGTTCCGTCGAGGTGGGCGGCAAGAAGGTCCTCGTCGTCCTCGGCCGCACCCACGGCTACGAGGGCAAGGGCGTGCAGAAGGTCGTGCACGGCGTGCGCACCGTCGCCGCGGCGGGCGTGAAGACGGTCGTGCTGACCAACGCCGCCGGTGGCCTGCGCCAGGGCATGTCCGTCGGTCAGCCGGTGCTGATCTCCGACCACCTCAACCTGACCTCGCTGTCGCCGCTGGTCGGCGCGCGGTTCGTGGACCTCACGGACCTGTACTCGCCGCGGCTGCGCAAGGTCGCGCAGGAGATCGACCCGTCGCTGGAGGAGGGTGTGTACGCGGGTCTGCCCGGTCCGCACTTCGAGACGCCGGCCGAGATCCGCATGCTGCGCACGCTGGGTGCCGACCTGGTCGGCATGTCGACCGTGCACGAGGCGATCGCCGCGCGGGCCGAGGGCGTCGAGGTGTTCGGGCTGTCGCTGGTCACGAACCTCGCGGCGGGCATCACCGGTGAGCCGTTGAACCACCAGGAGGTGCTCGACGCCGGTGCCGCCGCCGCCCAGCGCATGGGCACGCTGCTGCGCGAGCTGGTGGACCGCGCATGAGCCTCACGCCGGTGCTTCGTGACGCGACGTTCCGGTGGATCGCTGACGACCCGTCCGCGGCGACCCGTGAGGAGCTGCAAGGGGTGCTGGCGCGGGCGATGGGCGGTGACCCGGCGGCGCTGGAGGACCTGCGGGACCGGATGGCCGGGCCGTTGACGTTCGGCACGGCCGGGCTGCGCGGTCCGGTGCGGGCGGGCACGAACGGCATGAACGTCGCCACGGTGGTCCGCACGACCGCCGGTGTCGCCGCGTGGCTGGGTGCGTCCGGGTTGGGTGCGTCCGGTGCGTCCGGGGTCGTGTTCGTCGGCCGCGACGCGCGGCACGGGTCGGAGGAGTTCGCCACCGCGGCGGCCGAGGTCATGGCCGCGGCCGGCTTCGACGTGCGGGTGCTGCCGGGGCCGTTGCCGACGCCGCTGCTGGCTTTCCTGGTGCGGCGGCACAACGCGGTCGCCGGAATCCAGATCACCGCGTCGCACAACCCGCCCGCGGACAACGGGTACAAGCTCTACCTGACCGGCGGCTCGCAGATCGTGCCGCCGTCGGACGGGGAGATCGAGAAGGCGATCGAGGCCGTGCCCGCCGCGGTGTCGGTGCCGCGCGCCTCCACGTACTCGGTGGTGCCCGACGCCGACGTCGACGCGTACCTGGACCGGGTCGCGTCACTGCCGCGCGGCACCGCGCGGACGTTGAAGATCGCGTTGACGCCGATGCACGGCGTCGGTGGCCAGTTCGCCGTGGAAGCGTTGCGGCGCGCGGGTTTCACCGACGTGCACGTGGTGCGCTCGCAGGCCGTGCCGGACCCGGACTTCCCGACGGTCGTGTTCCCGAACCCCGAGGAGCCGGGCGCCTCCGACGAGCTGCTGGCGCTGGCCGCCTCGGTCGACGCGGACCTCGCCATCGCGCTCGACCCGGACGCCGACCGGTGCGCGCTGGGCGTGCGGGACGGTTCGGCGTGGCGGATGCTGCGCGGCGACGAGACGGGCGTGCTGCTGGGCTCGCTGGTGCTGTCCACTGTGGAGAACCCGGACCCGTTGGTGGCAACGACGATCGTGTCGTCGTCGCTGCTGAAGTCGATCGCGGCGGCACACGGCGCCCGGTACGCGGAGACGCTGACGGGCTTCAAGTGGCTGGCGCGCGCCGGGGAGGGCCTGGTGTTCGCCTACGAGGAGGCGCTGGGCAACTGCGTCGACCCGGAGTTCGTGGCGGACAAGGACGGCATCTCGGCGGCCGTCGTCGCGGCCGACCTGGCGGCGGGCCTGAAGGCGTCCGGGCGGACGTTGCCGGACGCCCTGGACCAGCTCGCGCTGGACCACGGCCTGCACCTGACCGACCAGGTGTCGTTGCGCTACACCGACCTGTCGCTGATCGGCGCGACGATGGCCCGCCTGCGCGCCGAGCCGCCCGCCGAGTTCGCGTCCGAGGACCTGCTGCCCGGCGCGGACGTGCTGCGGTGGACGGCTCCCGGCGTGCGGGTGATCGTGCGGCCGTCCGGTACCGAGCCGAAGCTCAAGGCGTACCTGGAGGTCGTCGAGCCGGTCACGGACGGACTCCCGTCCGCCCGTGAGGCAGCGAAGGCTCGACTGGCCGAGTTGCGTGAACGCGTGACCGCGCTCGTCAGCTAGAAACAGCGATCAACAGGCACAGCAGGGCAAGCGCGAATCCCCCGCCGGCCACCCAGTAGGCCCTCGTGGTCGGCGGGGCGATCGCGTTGCGCCGTCCCTCGGTCACGGCCGCGACCGCGACCCTGCCGAAGATGTACGCGACCGAGCAGAGCCCCACGCCGAGTCCGAGCAACATCGTGTTGACGTCCCACGGGCTGTGGTCGAACCCAGGCCACAGCGACGCGAAGAGGGGCCCGATCCCGATCATCCCGATGCTGATCGCAAGGCCGAAACCCCAGGTGATGCGGCGCTCCCGGGGACTGGTGGTCATAAGGGCGGTGGTCTTCATGGTCCCTCCTGTGTACACCTACTAGGACGTCTTTCCGGCCTTGGGGTTCCGCTGCAGCAACAGGAACGCCTGCGGGCCGCCTTCGTCCACACCCTTCTGACGCACGAGCCTGGCCACTTCGTTGAACCCGGCCGCGGTGGCGTTGCCCACGGTCTCGTCGACGTCGTGCCAGTAGACGTCCAGGTCCACGTCGTGGCCGTACGCGTGGCCGAGGTGCCGCTTCTGGTTACCCGCTTTGAACGCGTGCAACAGGAACCCACCCGGCTGGAGGACCCGGTGGAACTCCCGCCAGGGCACGTCCTGCGCCGGCATGTGGACCGTGGAGTACCAGACGACGGCGCCGCCGAGGCTCTCGTCTTCCAGGTCGAGCTCGGTGATGTCACCCTGGCGGAAGTCGAGGTGCGGGTGGTGCTGCCTCGCCTGGTCGAGCATGCCGTCGGACAGGTCGACGCCGAACGCGTCGAGGCCGAGCTCGTGCAGGTGCCGGGTGATGCGGCCGGTGCCGCAGCCGAGGTCACCGATCCTGCCGCTCGCGAGCTCCGCGAACGCGCGCGTGATCGCGGCGTCGAGCGGGCGGCCGTCGTGGGCGTCGGGCAGCAGGCGGGCGTAGCTGGCGGCAACAATGTCGTAGCTGGCGCGGGTCATGGTCATCTATGTTGCCGCGCGTGGAGTACACCCGACGTGACCTGGCACTGGCCTACCTCGAGGCATACCCGATGCCGGAACACCACCAGGTCGACCCGGAGTCGCTGTACGCCCGGTTGAAGGTCTTCCACACGCAACTGCTGGCCGGCCTGGAACAGCTCTTCGCCGTCGACCTGAAGTCCGATCGCTTCGCGCACTTCTTCTTCGGCCAGGTCGCGCGCTCGTACCGCGACAACCGGCACCCGACCTCCGGGATGCTGGAGTCGGGGCCGCTGTTCACCCGGCCCGGCGGTACCGAGCTCCTGAAGCTGTGCAACGAGCTGGCCACCCTGCACGAGTGGTCCCAGAAGCGGCTGGTCGACCTCACCGTGGAACTGCTGGCCATGGTCAAGCCCGACCACGGCGAGGTGGTCACCACCGAGCAGCTGCGGGCGATCGGCGTGGACACCGTGAAGCCGACCGACCCCGACGGTGAGTGGCGATAGCTTGAGCGCCATGAGGCTGTTGCTCGTCCACCACACCCCGTCGCCCGCCCTGCAGGCGATGTTCGAGGCGGTCGTCTCCGGCGCCACCACGCCTGAGATCGAGGGCGTCGAGGTGGTGCGCAGAGCCGCGTTGTCCACAACCGCTGTGGATGTTCTGGAGGCCGACGGCTACCTGCTGGGGACGCCCGCGAACCTCGGTTACATGAGCGGCGCGCTCAAGCACTTCTTCGACACCGTTTACTACCCGTGTCTGGATTCGACTCGCGGTAGGCCGTTCGGGTTGTACGTGCACGGCAACAACGACACGACGGGTGCGGTGCGCAGCGTCGAGACCGCCACGACCGGGCTCAGGTGGGAGAAGGCCGCCGAGCACGTCGTGGTGACGGGTGAGCCGACGAAGGCCGACCTGCAGGCGTGCTGGGAGCTCGGAGCGACCGTCGCAGCTCAGTTGTCCACATGACCTCCAGAGTTGTCCACAGGAAATTGTCCCCACCCTGTGGACAACTCTGGGGATAGATTCGAACAGGTGTTCTAACGCCCGATCGAGCTCATGTCCGGGTACCGGTCTCCGGCCACCGCCGAGGCGGGCACCGCCGCCTCGATCGCCGCCAGGTCCGCGTCCGACAGCTCCAGCGCGGCCGCCGCCACGTTCTCCTCCAGGTACTTCAGCCGCTTGGTGCCCGGGATCGGTACGACGTCGGCCCCGCGGTGCTGCACCCAGGCCAGCGCCAGCTGACCGGCGGTCACCCCGCGCTCCTCGGCCAGCGCCCGCAGGTCGGCGACCATCTTCAGGTTCGCGTCGAGGTTGGCGCCGGAGAACCGCGGGTTCGCGGCGCGGAAGTCGCCGTCGGAGAAGTCGGCGGAGGACGCGAACCGGCCGGTCAGCACGCCGCGGCCGAGTGGCGAGTAGGGCACCAGGCCGATGCCGAGCTCGCGGGCGGTCGGCACGATCTCGGCCTCGATGTCGCGCGACCACAGCGACCACTCGCTCTGCAGCGCCGTGATCGGGTGGACGGCGTGGGCGCGGCGCAACGTCTCGGCGCCCGCCTCGGACAGGCCCAGGTGGCGGACCTTGCCCTCGGTGACCAGCTCGGCCATCGCGCCCACGGTCTCCTCGATGGGCGTGTCCGCGGGCACCCGGTGCAGGTAGTACAGGTCGATCACGTCGGTGCCGAGGCGCTTCAGCGACCCCTCGACAGATGAGCGGACGTAGTCGCGATCGCCGCGGACCGAGCGGCCACCGCCCTCCTCGCGCACGATGCCGAACTTCGTCGCCAGCACCACCGAGTCCCGGCGACCGGACAGAGCGCGGCCGACCAGTTCCTCGTTGGTGTGCGGGCCGTACATGTCGGCCGTGTCGATCAGCGTCACGCCGAGCTCCAGGGCCCGGTGGATCACCGCGATCGACTTGGTGTCGTCGCCGGCACCGTAGAACTCCGACATCCCCATGCAGCCGAGCCCCTGCGGCCCGACCTCCAAAGAACCGAGCTGACGCCTCACGCCGTCGCCTCCAAATCGCGTTCGACCACGGCGTAGTGGTCGATCTTGTAGTCCAGGACCTCGAGGCACGACTGCAGCTCCGCGATGCGGGCACGGACGTCGTTGCGGTGCTCCACGAGGATCTGCTTGCGGCGGCCCGCCGTGTGCTCGCCGCGGTGCCTGAGCTGCGCGAACTCGCGCATCATGCGGATCGGCATGCCGGTGGTGCGCAGGCGCGTCACGAACGCCAGCCAGCCGAGGTCGTCGTCGGAGTAGGCGCGGCGGCCACCCGAGTCGCGGGCGGGCGGGTCGACGAGCCCGATTCGTTCGTAGTAGCGCAGGGTGTCGATGGACAACCCACTGCGCTGCGCGGCTTGGGCTATCGAGTAACTCACGAAATCGACGCTAAGACCTGGAGTGCACTCTAGGTCAAGCGGAATCCTTGGGCAGGCCCCACGCCTCCAGGTGGCCGGCCATCTCCGCGACGTCGATCTTGTCGCGGCCCAGCGCGCGGACGAGATCGAGCGCGTCGTCCTCGTCGGCGTCGATCCAGTAGCCGTTGATGTCACACATCGTGACGGCGGCGACCCAGCCGAGCCGCCAGTTGCCTTCGGCCAGGGGCCGGGTTCGCACGATCGAGTCGAGCAGAGCGGACGACTTCAACCACAGCGTGTCGTACGCCTCCACGCCGAGCACGGTGGCCCGCGGGCGGTACGCCGCCGTGTCCAGCAGACCGATGTCCCTCACGACGAGGTCGCCACCGGTCACAGCCGTGGCCAGCACTAAGAGGTCCCCGGCGTCGAGGTAGGAGATCACAGCACCCAGTTGATCACAGAGGTCTGACAGTTTCAGGAAGATCCGAGCCTATCCAAAAGACCTCGGTACTTGGGCAGCACCCGCCCGAGCACCTCGCCGAGCTTCTCCTCCTGCTGCATGCGCTGGTAGCGGTCCGCTATCGCCAGCCGCACGACCTCCTGCTTGGACCGCCCCTCGGCCGCCGCGAGCTCAGCGAGCCGAAGGTTCTCCTCCTCGGTCAACCTCAGCGTCATCGCCATTCCGGGGACGGTACCAATGTGATACCACTCAGGCCAGCGGCCGTTAGGATTGCGTGATGCCCAGGCCCAAGACCCACGACGAGGCGCTGCGCCGGCGTCTGCTGCAGCGGGCGGGCGAGCTGCTCAGCACTCGGGGACCCGACGCGGTGAGCTTGCGCAGGATCGCCACCGACGTCAACACCTCGACCACCGCGGTCTATTCCCTCTTCGGCGGGAAACCGGCGTTGCTCGAGGCGCTCTACGACGAGGCGTTCAGCCGGTTCGGCGCGCACCTGCAGGCCGTGCCGACCACCGACGACCCGGCGGAGGACCTGCTGCAGATCGGGCTGGCGTACCGGCGCAGCGCGCTGGAGGACCCGCAGTTCTACTCGGTGCTCTACTCGAAGGTCGTCGAGCCGACGAAGGAGATGAGCCGCGCGGCCGGCCGGACGTTCGCGCCGGTGCGCAACGCGGTGCGGCGGGCGATCGAGACGGGCGTCTACCGGGACGAGGACCCGCAGCAGATCGCGATGTCGATGTGGGGCATCGCGCACGGCCTGGTGAGCCTGGAGCTCAACGGGAACCTGCCGCCCGGCGTCGACGCCGCCGCCACCTACGAGCTGGCGCTGCGGGCGCACGGCCGCGGGTGGCGGGCCGAGCACTGAGAAGCGGAACCGGGCGGAGCCGGGTGGTGCGAAGATGACGGAATCCGGGGAGGCGGCCGCCGCGAAACCTCCCCGGACCCGCTGAACTGTCCGATGCGGACAGTTCGTCTTTGGTGCGGCCCTACTTCAGTGCGCCGTCGAGAGCCTTGATCAGCTCACCGTCGGCGGTGTCACCGTCGAGCGACCAGATCATCGCGCCGCCGAGACGGCGGTCGTTGATGTAGCGCGCCTTGCGCTTCATCTCGGTCGCGTCGTCGTAGGTCCACCACGTCGTGCCGTCGTAGATCCACGCGAAGCCGGCGCGCTCATCGCGGTAGATCTTGTACTTCGGGTCGGCGAGCTTCGGCTTGATGACCTTGAAGTCCTCGTAGCCGTTCTCGTAGGTCGCCGGCACCGGCGTGCCCGTGCCGAACAGGCCGTTGCGGGTGCCCGGCGCGACACCGGTCCAGCCGCGGCCGTAGAACGGCACGCCGAGCACGGCCTTCGAGCGCGGGGCACCGCGCGAGAGCCACGCGTTGACCGTCACCTCGGTGCTGAACTCGTTGGCGGACGGGTCACCCTTGGGCACGCGCAGCGCGGACTGCTGGTTCGCCTGCGCGTCCCACGCACCGTGGTAGTCGTAGCCCTGCAGCGTGCCGAAGGTGAGGTAGCAGAACACCTTCGCGACCTCGAAGCCCGCGTCCACCTGCTTCGGGTCGGCCGGCAGGAACGCGGTCAGGTCGCGGTTCCAGCCCATCTGCTTGCGGTACTCGGCGAGCAGCTTGGTGAAGTTCTGCTTGTCCTCGGGGCGGACGACGTTCGGCGGCTGCATGTTGCCGTTGCTGCCGGGCCATTCCCAGTCGAGGTCGATGCCGTCGAAGACGCCCTTCGCGGCACCCTCCGGCAGGCCGGGCAGGTTGCCCTTGATCCACATGTCGGTGCACGACTTGACGTGCGCCGCGCGCGACTCGGGCGTGAGCGCCGCGTTGGAGAAGTACCGCGAGCCCGTCCAGCCGCCCAGCGAGATGTTCACCTTGAGCTTGGGGTACTTGGCCTTGAGCTGCTTGAGCTGGTTGAGGTTGCCCAGCAGCACCTGACCGGCCTCGTCGGCCTTGCCGCTCACCGACTGCTCCGCGGTGAAGGGCATCTGCCAGTCGGCCCACGGGTCGGAGCTGATGCACTTGCCCGACTCGTCCAGGAACCCGAACGCGTAGTTCAGGTGCGTGAGCCGCGCCGCGGCCCCGCTGTCGACGAGGTTCTTCACCCGGAAGTTCCGGCCGTACACGCCCCACTGGATGAAGTACCCGACGGTGCGGGTCTTCGAGTATCCGTGGTGCCCACTGGTCTCGACGTCGGCGTTCGCGGGCGCAACGGCCAGCGACGCGGACAGGGCGCCGACCGCGAGCGCGGCGACACCCCATCTCCGTCCGGACATGAGTCTCCTAAATCGGTGGCGGCAGCGGCGATGTGGTCTCCAGCACGATAGGCCTGAGGTCTAGACCACTGCTACGTCCGATCGGAGGTATGTCCTAAACCGCCCCGTACAGACGGTCACCGGCGTCACCGAGACCGGGCACGATGAAACCGGAGTCGTTCAACCGCTCGTCCACCGACGCGGTGATCAGCCGCACCGGCAGCCGCGAGTCCTCGAGGTGGTTGATGCCCTCGGGAGCCGCGAGCACGCACACCGCCGTCACGTCGGTCGCGCCGCGCTGGGTCAGCAGCCGGATCGTGTAGGCCATCGAGCCACCGGTCGCGAGCATCGGGTCGAGCACGAACACGGGCCGCCCGGCGAGGTCCTCCGGCAGCGACTCCATGTACGGCGTCGGCTGCAGCGTCTCCTCGTCGCGCGCGAGCCCCACGAAGCCCATCTGCGCGTCCGGGATCAGCTTGTGCGCCTGGTCGGCCATGCCCAGCCCGGCCCGCAGCACCGGCACGAGCAGCGGCGGGTTCGCGAGCTTGTACCCCGTGGTGCGTGCGACGGGGGTGTGCGTGCGCTCCTCCTTGACCGGGGCCTCGCGCATGGCCTCGTAGACCAGCATGACCGTGAGCTCCTGCAACGCCGCGCGGAACGCCGCGTTGTCCGTGCGCGCATCGCGCATGGTGGTGAGTCGCGCCTTGGCGAGTGGGTGATCGACGACGAGGACGTCCATGCCCGACACCGTAACCGCTGCGACGGCGTTCGAAGGGGTCGAACGCGGCCCGTCCGGCGCCACCTGTCCGGAGTGGACTGTGGTGCGCACAACCGGTTCGGCGGAGTGAACGCCGTTAACTGGCGAGGTAGGGTCGGCGCGTGACAGACCACGTGCGCATCGGAGTGCTCGGCGCGGCCATGATCGCGCCGGCCGCCGTCATCCGCCCCGCCCGTTCCTCCACGGTCGCCGAGGTCGTCGCGGTGGCGGCACGTTCGGCAGAACGCGCACGGACGTTCGCGGACAAGCACGGCATCCCGCGGGTGCACGGCTCGTACGAGGACCTGCTCGCCGACCCGGCCGTGGACGCCGTCTACAACCCGCTGCCGAACGGCCTGCACGGCAAGTGGACGCTCGCCGCCCTGAAAGCCGGCAAGCACGTGTTGTGCGAGAAGCCCTTCACCGCCAACGCAGCGGAAGCCTCGTCCGTCGCCGCCGCAGCCGCCGCCTCCGGTCTCGTGGTGATGGAGGCGTTCCACTACCGCTACCACCCGCTGGCCGTGCGGGTCGACGAGATCATCCGCTCCGGCGTCCTCGGCCCGCTGCGCCACGTGGAAGCCTCCGTCTGCTTCCCGCTCCCGGCCTTCGCCAACATCCGCTACGACTACTCCCTCGCGGGCGGCGCGATGATGGACGCCGGCTGCTACGCCGTCCACATGGCCCGCCTGCTCGGCGGCGAGGAACCCTCCGTGCGCTCGGCCCGCGCCCTGCTCCGCACCCCGTCGATCGACCGCGCCATGCGCGCCACGCTCCGCTTCCCCTCCGGCCACACGGGTTCCGTCCACGCCTCGCTGTGGTCGGCCACGGCGCTGAAGCTGTCGATGAAGGCCATCGGCGAGAACGGTGTGCTGAGCGTCCTCAACCCTTTGGGACCGCACGTGTTCCACCGGTTGTCGTTGCGGCTCAAGGACAGGCACTCGTCGGAGACGTTCGGGCGGCGCGCGACCTACGCGTACCAGCTGGACGCGTTCACCGACGCGGTGCTGCACGGCAAGGCGTTCCCGACGACGGCGGAGGACGCGGTGCGGAACATGACGGTGATCGACGCGATCTACCGGGCGGCGGGGTTGCCGCTGCGCCGGCCCACGGTCTGAAGGAGCTCGCCGGCGAGGCCGAGGGCTTCGGCGCGCAGCTCGTCGGCGCAGAAGACCACCCTGACGTCCCGCATGAGGTGCAGCTCCACGGGCCGGTCGTGGAACCGCCAGGGCAGCGCCCCCTCGTACGGCCTGATCCGCAGCTCGCGCCGGATGCCACCGTGTCTGACCGGGATTCGCGCGTGAGCGGCGTTGGCGAGCAGGTGGGCCAACGGTCCGCCCTTGCCACGCTGGCACGCAACGCTGTCATCCGGACGAAGGCGGTTTCGTGCCACGGTGGCAAGAAGGCCACCTTCGGCCATGGCGCAACGGGGTGGTTCGTTCCGACATCGCCGGGTGTCGACGGAGCTGCGCGAGCTCCGTCTGAAACGCGGGCTCAGCGGCGACCCCGGCATGTTGCGCGACCAGCTCAGCCCCCCGCGCACCACCTGATCAGGGCCCAGGGCAACCCGATCCGGCAGTCAAGATCCACCGGCCCGGCTCCGAAGAGTCTCGTATCCAGTTGAGACGCGGAGGTGCGAACGGTGACGCTCGAACAGAAGCACGTGCGGCAACGGTGTGAGTCCCCGCTGGTCATCCTGGGTGTGTCCGCCGCGGTCGCGGTCGTCATCGGCGTGCTGCCGAAGCTGTGGGGGCACAGCCCGGCCCTCGCCACGAGCCTCGCGCTGGTGCTGGTGGCCGCCTTCGCGATCACTGTCAAGTACGCCCCGAACCGGAAGTGAGGGTTCTAGACTCGATCGGGTGAGCGACGAGCTGGTACCGGCTGACCAGAGTCACATGCGCGCCTCGGACGCGGACCGGGAACGGATCGCGCAGGTGCTGCACAAGGCGACCGCTGAGGGGCGCCTCGACATCCACGAGCTGGACGAGCGGCTTGCGGCCGTCTACGCCGCCAAGACCTACGGTGAGCTCGTTCCCATCACCGCCGACCTGGTGCTGAGCGGCATGCCGCAGCCGGCCGTCGGGCCGCAGTACCAGCCCGCCACGGACAACCGGGTGGGTGGTGAGCCCGGCAGTGCGGTGTCCGTCGCGTTCTGGTCCGGGGTCAACCGCAAGGGCGACTGGGTGGTGCCGCGGCTGCACAACGCGGTGGCCGTCATGGGTGGCATCGAGATCGACCTGACCCACGCCCGGTTCGCCGAGCAGGAGGTCACCATCAGCGCGTTCGCCTTCTGGGGCGGGGTCGAGGTGCGGGTGCCCGACGACATCAACGTCAAGGTCGACGGGTTCGGGTTCATGGGCGCGTTCGAGGACAAGGTGCCCAGCCGCCGGTACATCCCCGGTGCGCCGACCGTGCGCATCACCGGGCTCGCGATCATGGGCGGGGTCGAGGTGAAGGGGCCCAAGCGGAAGAAGTCGAACATCCTGCGCGAGCTGCTCGACTGAGCGCGGCCATGATCACGGAACCGCTGCGCCTGGCCGAATCGGTGCGCTGATGAGGATCGCGGAGCTGGCGGAACGGGCGGGGCACGCCGGCGTGCACGTCACGTTCAAGATCGACGGGTTGCGCGAGCGCAACCGGTGGACGGTGATCCTCGGCAAGCCGCCGTTCGCCGGCGAGTTCTGGGTGACCAGGTCCGACCTCGACCGCATCGACCAGGTGCTGGACTTCCTGCGCCGCCAACTGATCACGCAGCTGGGCGAGCACGAGTGGCTGGACGAGCCCGTCGAGGACGCCGACGGGTTCGCGGACGTCATGGAGGAGATCGGAGCGACGGGCGCGGTGCTGCTCGTCGACCACCGCCCCGAGACCCGGTGGAGGTTGACCGCCACCGGGGTGCAGCGCGACGACTACCCGACCCTCGACGCGTGCCTGCTCGACGGCTACGACCGGGTGCTCAACGCTCCTCCGGCAACCACAAAGCCGTAGGCCCGACGGCGTTCACCGCGCCGTTGACGCACCGCAGCCACTTCGGCTCGACCAGCTCGGTCACCTCCGCGCGGATCGTGCCCGGCCGCCAGCGCACCAGCGTTCCCAGACCGGTCCCGCTGAGCCAGTACACGTCCTCGCCGCACTCCCGGACGTCGGCGGCGGAGTGGTCGAGGAGGATCTCGCGGCCGTCCTTGCGCGCCACCAACGACCCCGGATGCGCCGCACCCGTCTGGTACGGCGGGAAGTCCGCGGTCAGCTCCCAGCCGTCCGCGCGCACCAGCACCGCCGAGCGGCACGCCGACTCGCTGACCGGGAGTCGTTGCGGTACAACGCCTTCGCTGAGCCGGAACCACACCGCGCACTTCTCCCCCGGCACGGTCTCCCGCCACTGCACGCCGTCGTCCTCCGCGCTCAGCAACGAGATCTCGGCGTTCTCACCCGCGCAGTGCCGGCCCCGTTCGGTGAGCTCGTCCGGGTCCACGACCTCCAGGCAGCGCGTTCCGTCCTGCAGCACGAAGACCGCCGGGGTCACCGCGATGGGTCCGGAGGCCACGTGCCCGGACGCGGACAGCTCGACGTCACGCTCCACAGTGGACAGCGTGGTCTGGTTGCGTTCGACCCGGCGAGACCCCAGCAGGCCGTCCCCCACGAACACGAGGTCGCCGTCGACGAACGTCCGCCGCGCGTCGCCGCCGGACACGGTGACCTGCCGCCAGCCGGACGAGCTCCCGGTGACCCGCTCCACCCGTTCCGGTTCAGGCTCCGGCGCAGGGCTCCTCAGCACCAGCACCGCCGCCGTGAGCGCGACCACCACCACTGCGACCCCAACGAGCTTCCTCCCCATGTCACCCGAGCTTGCCGCAACCGCGCTGACCAGGGAGAACCCGCTCACTTAGGACGGGCGTCCCATTCCGCTTAGACTCCGAACCATGGCTGCTCCTACGACACTGCCGTCGGCCCTGGCGGACGCCGTGCGCGACGAATCGTCGCTGCGGCGTTTCCTGCACGGGCTCCCCGGCGTCGACCAGGTCGGCGTCGAGCAACGAGCCGCGGGCCTCGGCACGCGCAGCATCAAGAAGGCCAGCAAGCTGCACGCCATCGACCTGGCGATCAGCATGGTCGACCTCACCACGCTCGAAGGCGCCGACACCCCCGGCAAGGTCCGCTCGCTCGCCGCGAAGGCGCGCAGGCCCGACCCCGACCGGCCGGACGTGCCCAGGGTCGCCGCGGTCTGCGTCTACCCGGACATGGTGAAGACGGCCGCCGACGAGCTGCAGGGCACCGGGATCGGCGTCGCCAGCGTCGCGACGGCGTTCCCCAGCGGCCGCAGCACGCTCGACATCAAGCTGGCCGACACCCGGTTCGCCGTCGAGCAGGGCGCCTCCGAGGTCGACATGGTGATCGACCGCGGCGCGTTCCTCTCCGGCCGCTACGGGCAGGTGTTCGAGGAGATCGTCCAGGTCAAACAAGCCTGTGGAGACGCGCACCTCAAGGTCATCCTGGAGACCGGTGAGCTGGTGACCTACGACAACGTCCGCCGCGCCTCGTGGCTCGCGTTGCTCGCCGGTGGCGACTTCATCAAGACCTCGACCGGCAAGGTGCAGCCGGCGGCGACGCTGCCGGTCACGCACGTGATGCTGCAGGCCGTGCGGGACTGGCAGACCCAGACCGGCGAGCTGCGCGGGGTCAAGCCCGCCGGCGGCATCCGCACGACCAAGGACGCGATCAAGTACCTGGTGGCCGTGCACGAGGTGGCGGGCCCGGAGTGGCTCGACCCGAGCCTCTTCCGGTTCGGCGCGTCGACGTTGCTGAACGACCTGCTCATGCAGCGGCGGACCCAGTTGGACGGCCACTACAGCGGCCCGGACTACGTGACGGTGGACTGACACATGTGGGAATACGCCCCCGCGCCCGAGTCGCGGGACATCGCGAACCTCAAGCCGAACTACCGGATGTTCGTCGACGGCGAGTTCGTCGAGGGCTCCGGCGAACCGCTCAAGAGCATCAACCCCGGCACCGAGGAGGTGCTGGCCGAGGTCTCCACGGCGTCGAAGTCCGATGTGGACACCGCGGTCAAGGCCGCGCGCCGCGCCTACGACCGGGTGTGGTCGAAGATGCCCGGCTCCGAGCGCGCCAAGTACATCTACCGGATCGCGCGCCAGATCCAGGAACGCGGCCGTGAGCTCGCGGTGCTGGAGTCGCTGGACAACGGCAAGCCGATCAAGGAGTCGCGCGACGTCGACGTCCCCACGGCCGCCGCGCACTTCTTCTACCACGCGGGCTGGGCGGACAAGCTCTCCTACGCGGGCTACGGCCCCGACCCGCGCCCGCTGGGCGTGGCCGGCCAGGTCATCCCGTGGAACTTCCCGCTGCTGATGGCCGCGTGGAAGATCGCCCCGGCCCTGGCCTGCGGCAACACCGTCGTGCTGAAGCCGGCCGAGACCACCCCGCTCACCGCGCTGGTGCTCGCCGACATCATCCAGCAGTGCGACCTCCCGCCGGGCGTGGTCAACATCCTCCCCGGCGCCGGCGACGTGGGTGCCGAGCTGGTGGGCCACCCGGACGTGAACAAGGTGGCCTTCACCGGCTCCACCGACGTCGGCAAGATCATCCAGGGCAACCTGGCCGGCACGTCGAAGAAGCTCACCCTGGAGCTCGGCGGCAAGGCGGCGAACATCGTGTTCGACGACGCCCCGCTCGACCAGGCCGTCGAGGGCATCGTCAACGGCATCTTCTTCAACCAGGGCCACGTCTGCTGCGCGGGCTCCCGCCTGCTGGTCCAGGAGTCCGTGGCGGACGAGCTCCTCGAAAAGCTGCACGCCCGCGTCTCCACCCTGCGCGTCGGCGACCCGCTCGACAAGAACACCGACGTCGGCGCCATCAACTCCCGCGAGCAGCTCACCAAGATCCAGGAGCTGACCGCGGCCGGCGAGGCCGAGGGCGCGTCCCGCTGGACCTCCTCCTGCCCGTTGCCGGACAAGGGCTTCTACTTCGCCCCGACCGTGTTCTCGAACGTCTCGCAGGCCATGCGCATCGCCCGCGAGGAGATCTTCGGCCCGGTCCTGTCCGTCCTCACCTTCCGCACCCCCGACGAGGCCGTGGCGAAGGCGAACAACACCCCGTACGGCCTCTCCGCCGGCGTCTGGACCGAAAAGGGCTCCCGCATCCTCTGGATGGCGCAGAAGATGCGCGCCGGCGTCGTCTGGTCCAACACGTTCAACCGCTTCGACCCCACCGCCCCGTTCGGCGGCTACCAGGAGTCGGGCTTCGGCCGCGAGGGCGGCCGCACCGGTCTGGAGGCCTACCTCGATGTCTGATCGCATCTCGGTCGCGAAGACCTACAAGCTCTACATCGGCGGCGCCTTCCCCCGCTCCGAGTCGGGCCGCTCCTACCCGGTCACCGACTCGAAGGGCACGTTCCTCGCCAACGCGGCCCAAGGCTCCCGCAAAGACGCCCGCGACGCCGTAACGGCCGCCCGCAAGGCCTTCTCCTCGTGGTCCGGCGCCACCGCCTACAACCGCGGCCAGGTCCTGTACCGCGTGGCAGAAGTCCTGGAGGGCCGCCGCGAGCAGTTCATCTCGGAGGTAGCCGCCTCCGAGGGCATCGCGGTGAAGAAGGCCCAGTCACTCGTGGACACCGCCATCGACCGCTGGGTCTGGTACGCGGGCTGGACCGACAAGCTCGCCGCCGTCCTGGGCTCCTCGAACCCGGTCGCGGGCCCTTACTTCTCCTTCTCCACCCCGGAACCCACCGGCGTGGTGGCCGTCCTCGCCCCCCAGCAGTCCTCGCTGCTCGGACTCGTGTCGGTGATCGCCCCGGTCATCGCCTCGGGCAACACCTGCGTGGTCATCACCTCGCAGGACCGCCCGCTCCCGGCGATCACCCTGTCCGAGGTCATGGCCACCTCCGACCTCCCCGGCGGCGTCGTCAACATCATCACGGGCCGCACGGCCGAGATCGCCCCGTGGCTCGCCTCCCACGGCGACGTCAACGCCCTGGACCTGACCGGCGCCCCCGACTCGCTCCGGGCAGACCTCGAACGGTCCGCGGCCGGGACCGTGAAGCGGGTGCTGCGGGCGCGACCGAGTGAGGACTTCACCCGCGAGCCGGACATGTCGCGGCTGCGGGCGTACCTGGAGACGAAGACGGTCTGGCACCCGATGGGCGTCTGACCCCCGCTGCACCGGAGTCGCTTTAGTCGGCGGCGTAGGCCTTGCCCTGCGCCGCCAGCTCCTCACCGAGAATCCGAACCGACTTGGGCCCGACCCCGTGGATGCTCAGCAGGGTCTTCGCGGACACCTCGGTCAGGGAGTCGAAGGTCGTGTAGCCGTGGGCGGCCAGCTCACGGGCGGCGACTTTGCCGATGGAACGCGGGAACTCGGTCTCGGGCTGCTCGCTCACGAGTTCACCAACCCCGCCCGCCAAGCCCAAGAAGCGATCCCCACCCGGTTCTTCACGTTCAACTTCGTCTGCACCGACGCCAAATGAGTCTTCACCGTCGACAACGACAGGTACAGCACCCCAGCAATCTCCTGATTGCTCAACCCCCGGGCCACCTCCCGCACCACATCCTGCTCCCGAGCAGTCAACAGCCCAAGATCCGGCCGCGAAGCAGGCCGAGCAAAATGCTCCAACATCCTCACCGTGACCTGCGGTGAAATCAACGCGTTCCCCGCAGCAGCCGCCCGCACCGCCTCGACCAGCAACGCCGGCCCGGCATCCTTGGTCAAAAACCCGGACGCCCCGTTCTCCAACGCCGTGTGCACATACTCGTCCAGGTCGAAGGTCGTCACCACAACAACCTTCGTAACCGACCCGGCCAGCTTCTTCGTGACTTCCAACCCGTCCAATCCAGGCATCCGGATGTCCAGCAACGCCACATCCGGCCGCAACTCCCGAGCCACCGACACCGCCGCCACCCCGTCCGGCACGTCGGCCACCACGGTGATGTCCGGCTGCTTCTCCAGGATCATCCGAAACCCGACGCGGACCATCTCCTGGTCGTCGGCGATGAGGACCGAGATCACTTCTTCCCCTCCAGTGGCAGTTCCGCGAGCACCTGCCAGCCGTTCTCGCGCGGGCCGGCGGAGAAGAGCCCGCCGAGCAGGTCGACCCGCTCACGCATGCCCACCAGACCGTACCCACCCTGGTTCAGCTCGCCGGGGCGGCCGTCGTCGGCGACCACGACGCGCAGGGCGCCGGCGGGTGTCCTGGTGATCTCCACGTCGACCAGGGTCGGGGTATGGGCGTGTTTGTGCACGTTGGTGAGCGACTCCTGGACCAGGCGCAGCACCGAGCGGCCGAGCTCGGGTGGCACGACCTCGGGCAGGTCCATGCGCAGGCGGGTCTCGAAGCCGAGCTCGCGGGTGCGTTCGACGGTGGAGATGACGTCGGCGGCGAGGTCGGTGGTGGCGACGTCGTTCTCGCCCTGGCGCAGGGTGCCGACCAGGCGGCGCATCGCGCCCAGTGCCTCGGTGCCGCTGCGGACGATGCCGGGGAGCAGGCGGTGGGCGGCGCGCGGGTCGTCGTCGGAGACCTCCAGGGCCGCCTGGGCCTGGATGAGCATGCCGGTCACGTGATGGGCGACGACGTCGTGCAGCTCGCGGGCCAGGATGATGCGCTCCTCCTTCTGCGCGTCGGTCACGGCGGCGGCGATCAGGCGGCCGCTCTCGGAGTCGCGGGCGCGGAAGTACAGGCCGGTGCCGACGGCGAGGAAGCCGAGGACCAGGGAGCCGAGCACCTCGTTGTAGTTGCCGGAGGAGAGCCAGTTGTCGCGGATGATCGCGGCGAACACGCTCACGGCCATCAGCGAGCCGACCGACCAGGTGGCCGAGCGGCGCGGTTCCTCGCGCACGACCATGGCGGTGAGCACCAGGCACGCGGCGGTCTCGGCGACGGTGAGCGGGCTCAGGATCGTCGGCAGGCTCACGCCGAACAGCCGGACGACGAACGACGCCACGAAGATCGACGCCACGGTCACCGGGATCGTGAAGGCGCGGGACTTGAACGACGCCACCGCCGCGATGCACGGCGGCACGCTCAGCAGCCACACCAGTGCCTCCGAGCTGGACGGCCCCGACATGAAGATGAGCTCCGCGAGCATCAGCAGCGCGAGCGCCGCGGCGATCGGCCATTGGCCCCGATGACTGTCCACGGGAGACAACGGTAGGACCACCACACCTTCCCGGCCTCGGTCATCCGGCCGATCCGGTGTGTCGTCAAGGCTGAGGTTTCCGCAGGCCGGACCCAGCATCGTCAACGGCATGAATTCGGTTCTGGCCGCTCGTGGCCTCGTCAAGACCTACGGCGACGTGCACGCGCTCGCCGGGGTGGACATCGACATCAGCCCGGGGGACGTGCTGGCGGTCGTCGGCCCGTCCGGTTCCGGCAAGACGACGCTGCTGCACGTGCTGTCCGGGATCCTGAGGGCCGACGGCGGTGAGGTGTTCCTCGACGGGCGCGCGATCGGGGAGCTGTCCGAGACGGGGCGCAGCGAGCTGCGGCGCACCGCGTTCGGGTTCGTGTTCCAGTCGGGGATGCTCGTCGCCGAGCTCACGGCCGAGGAGAACGCGGCGCTGCCGATGCTGCTCGCCGGGCGGTCACGGGAGGAGTCGCTGGGCGCCGCCCGGTTGTGGCTGACCAGACTCGGTCTGCAGGGCATGGAGAAGCGCAGGCCGGGAGAGCTCTCCGGCGGTCAGGCCCAGCGGGTCGCGATCGCACGGGCCCTGGCGCACCGGCCGCGGGTGGTCTTCGCGGACGAACCGACCGGCGCGCTCGACACCCGCACCGGCCAGGAGATGATGACCGCGCTGCTGCAGGCCGCGCGGGACACGAACGCCGCGGTCGTGATCGTCACGCACGACAAGGCGATCGCCGACCGGGCGCACCGCATCGTCGACATCCAGGACGGCCGGATCGCCGTGCCGGGGCAGGTGCCGGCATGAGGATCGCGCTCGCGGTGCTGCGCCGCGACCGCCGCAGCCAGGTCGCCACGGTCCTCGTCGCGCTCGGCGTGATGATCGCCGTGTCACTGGTGCTGTGGCTCGTCGCCGCACCGAACGGCCTGCAGGCCCGCGCCGACCGCACCGCCTGGCGGGACGCGGTGGACCAGGGCAGCCGGATCTCCGTCGACCAGACCACCGACTCGTTCCGCGACCGGCTCGTCGAACGGTTCGACGTCGCCCGCGACGAGCCTGGTGACGTGCCGGTCGCGGCCGGACTGGGCAGGTTCCCCGAGGCGGGCGAGGTCCTGCTGTCCCCCGCGCTGGCCGAACTGGTGCGCACGACACCGCCGGAGAAGCTCGGCAACCGCTTCCCCGGCAAGGTGATCGGCGAGCTCGGCCAGGAAGCGCTCAAGTACCCCGGCGAGCTCGTCGCCGTCGTCGGCCGCACCGAGGTCGACGGCTTGCGCACCGCCGGGCTGGCCGGCTCCGGCGGCTCCTACCGCGACGACTACCACGGCATGCTCTACCTGCTCACCCGTGTCGGGCTCGTGGTGCTGGTGGTGCCGTGCCTGGTGCTGGTCGCCTCCGCCGCCCGGCTGACCGCGGCGAAACGCGAACGCAGGCTCGCCGCGCTCCGGCTCGCCGGTGCGTCACCGAGGCAGGTGATCGTGATGACGGCGGTGGAGACGGCGGTCGGCGCGGTCGTCGGCAGCGTCCTGGGCGTGGTGCTCGCGCAGCCGTTCAGCCACCTCACCGCGGAGATCCCGTGGGAGGGCGGGACCTGGTACCCCGGCGACTTCGTGCCCTCGCCCGCCGTGGTGACCGCGGTGGCCGTGCTCGCGCCGGTGCTGGTCATCGGGGCCGCGATCATGGGACTGCGCCGCGTGGTGAGCCGCCCGCTCGCCGCCGAGGAGCAGCGGAGGGTGCGGTCGTGGCGGCTGGTGTCGATCGCCGGTGCGCTGGGCGTGTTCTTCCTCGGGATCGTGTACGCGCAGCAGGCCGGCGGCGACAGCCAGTTCACCGTGGTGCTGCTGGGCTTGGGCGCGGTGGCGTTCGCACTGGTGCTGGCCGGTCCGGTGGTCACGGCGTGGGTCGGCCGGTTCTTCGTCGGCCGGTGGCGCAAGCCCTCGACGCTGCTCGCCGGGCGGAGGCTGGCCGGTGACCCGGTGGCGGCGTTCCGCGGCTCGGCCGGCGTGGTGATCGCGGTGTTCACCGGTTCGATGGCACTGACGATGCTGCCGGGCCTGGAGAGCCAGGTGCCGTACCGCGACTCGACGTGGCGGGAGGACGCGATCGTCGCCCAGCAGGTGACGACCGGCCTCGCACCGCTGCGCGCGGCCACCTCGGCGCCGGTCGTGCCGATGCTGGAGGGCTACGTGAGCAACGGCGCGGAAAGCGGCTACAGCTACTACGTGGTCGTCGGCAGGTGCGCCGAGGTCGCCACGGTGCTCACCGGCCTGGACTGCCGGCCGGGACCCGCCGTCTACTCCCACGAGAAGCTGCGCGAGGACCAGTTCCGCACGACCGGGCCCGACGAGGTGCGGCTCACGCTGCCGGAGCAGTACGAGGTGCGGGAGTTCGACGGTGCCGGACGCGTCCAGGCGGTGATCGACCCGGAGGTCCTGCCGTCGCTCGCGGGCCGGGTGTCGATGGTCGGCGTGCCGACCACGGCGGAGAACCGCGAGGTCGTGCACACCGCGTTGATCGGCACCCTGCCCGGCGTGCGGCTCGTCGACGGCGAGCAGCGCGGCCTCCACGGCGACACGCTGATGGCGGACCTGCGGCGCGCCACGGTCATCGGCCTGTCGATCGCGGCGGTGCTCGGCGGCATCGGCGCGGCGGTGGCGGCAGCCGGTTCGGTGATCGACCGCAGGCGCACTTTCGGTGCGTTGATCGCGGCCGGCACACCAATTCGGGTGCTGAGCCACGCATTGCGTCGGGAAGTGGTGTTGCCGGTGTTCGCCGTCACAGTGGCGGCGTGCGGAGCGGGCATTGTCGTAGGCCTCGGACTGCTCACTCTCGCCCGCGGCCTGGTGGGTCACGGGGAAATGCCGCTCACGCCGTGGGTCGTCGCGCCTGTCGGTGTCGGCGTGGTGGTCGCGCTGGTAGCGGCCTTGGCGTGCGGTCCGGTACTACGCGGCATCAGCCCGCGGGATTACGCGGCGGAGTAGTTCTCGGCCATAAGAACGAGACGGGAACTGGCCCTCAGCGCGATGTGCGCCGAGGGCCATTTTCCTAGTTTTGAACCATGACGAACGCACAGCTCGCGAGCATCCAGTGGGGCCTTTTCCTCTCGGTCGTTTTCCTGGCGCCGCAGCTGTTGTTCCGCCAGCTCACCTGGCGCAGCGCGATCATCACCGGCTACGCGAGCATGCTGTTCGCCGCGACCTTCCTGCCGATGCAGACCGTGCCGCCGCGCCAGTCCGTGCAGCCGGTCCCGTTCCAGTGGGTCGCCGACACGCTCCGCGACGGGCAGATCGCGTTCGACCAGATGACGTTGAACGTGCTGCTGTTCGTGCCCCTCGGCGCGATGCTGATGTTCTGGGGCAAGCGCAGCCTCGGGCAGAGCGCGCTCATCGGTTACGGCGTCTCGCTGGTCATCGAGGGCTCGCAGCTGGTGTGGGCGAACCGGATCTTCGACGTGGACGACCTGATCACCAACACCACGGGCACCGCGCTGGGCTGGCTCGGTGCGCTGGCCGCGGTGAAGGTCTTCACGCGGGCGAAGGCCACGGCCGTGCCGCAGCGTTCACTCGCCGGCGTGCGGTGACGGACGGGAGCTTCTCCCGTGCGTCAGCTGGTCCGCCAGCCGAGCTCGCCGGCGGAGTTCACCTCGGCGAGGCAGTGCCCGATCGCGCTGCGGTTCTCCAGGGCCGTGGCGACCTGGTCGAACATCTCCACGAGCGACGTCCACTCCGGCTTGGTCATCTCGTTGCGCTCCTTGTCCCACTCGACCACGCAGCCGCGCAGCACGCCGGGACGCAGGTCGACCGCGAGGACGTCACCGGTGCCGTCGAAGGCGATCGGAAGCCATTCCGAGTGGAATCCGATAGTCGGCGAACCCGCTTCCGAAGAATCCGCGGACTTCGTCACGAGGGTTTCCCTCAGGACAAAAGCGCGATCGGCACCCAACGGGGTGTAAAAGGGCGGCAGGATCTCGGCGAAGAGCTCCGGTTCGGTGCCTCCGTAAACGCTCCACCAGTGCTGCAGGTCGTCGGGAACCCGGAGCTCAGGCAGTGCGTCGTACCTCGGACGGAGCACGGCTCGGGTGGCGGGTGCGTGTTCCGCCAGCCATGCCAGGATCCGGTTCCAGTGCTCGATCACGCCCACGGGTCCATGATCTTGGCGGAACGACGGGCGAGGTACCGCCCATCGGGGCAGGATCAAGGCGAACAGGTCACACTGGGGGAAGCGACTTCAGATGGCAGAACAAGGGCTCAAGGTCGATCTCGACGCGTTGACGGCATATGCGTCGGCGGTCGGCGGATTGGCGAGCGAGGTCGGCACGGTCGGCACCGGGACGTTGAACGGCACCACGTCGTTGCCGGGCGACTGCTTCGGCAAGATCGGCAACGAGGTCGGGCTCAACGCGGCGTTCCAGCAGGCCGCCCAGGTCCAGCTGGACGCGCTCAAGGCGGCGTCGACCGGTCTGGCCGGGCTTGGGACCGCGGTCACCAAGGCGCGTGAGGCCTACATCGCGCAGGAGGAGAGCAACGCGGCGGCGCTGAACAAGGCGGCCCGCACGTGAGCGTCGAGGGGCTGCTGGGCCAGTTCATCGCGCCCATGAAGGAAGACCTGGCGAAGCTGGACGGCGACACCGGCGGCGCCCAGCGCGCGGGTGACGCGTTCAACCGCGCCCAGACCGCGCTGGCCGACATCGGCGGCAGGCACACCTCGGCGTCGACCGCCGTGCTGAACACGTGGTCCGGCGACAAGGCCAACGCGTTCACCGGCCGCGTGTCGGCGTTCACCGCGGCCACGAACGTGCTGGTGCAGAACGCCTCCACGGCCAAGACGGTGGCCTCCACCGGGGTGTCGGTCGTGACCAGCGGCCGCACCGCGATCCAGGGCCTCATCGACGAGTTCACCGCCAAGGCCACGCCCCGGCTCGCGGCCGCCGTCGCCGCCAGCCTGATCGCGGGTCCCGGTGCCGTGCTGGCCGCGCTCGCCGACCTGGCCGGGATGGCCAGCGGCTACCAGGCCAAGACCGCGGCCGAGATCCAGAAGGTGCGCGACCAGCTCAGCCAGCTCGTCGGGCAGCTCAACGGCATGCAGAAGCCCGACACCGGCGCGCTCGGCAAGCTCGGCGAGCCGCTGGGCGGTGACGAGGGTGGCACGACCTCCACGGCCGGTGCGAGTGACTCCACCAAGCAGGAGTCCGCTCCGTCCAACAACGGCTCCGGCGGGTCCGGTGGCGGAGGCGGCGTTGGTTCCGGCGGTGGCGGTGTGGCGGCGGAGGGGAGGCGGCGGTGGTTCCGGCGGCGGCGGTTCCGGCCCCGGCTCCCGGTCGCGATCCCGCCGCAGCCCGGCGACGGCGTCGGCGTGAACCTGCCCGACGGCAGCAGCGCCGAGGCCCCGAACGAGACCGCCGCCCAGGCCGTCCGCAACGCGCTGTCGGCGCTGGGCACCCCGTACGTGTGGGGCGGCGCGAACCCGCCCCAGGGCACCGACTGCTCCGGTCTCACGCAGTGGGCCTACAAGGGCGCGGGCTTCGACATCCCGCGCCCGGCCTGCGACCAGGCGATGGGCGCCTCGGTGCCGCCGGGCCAGGTGCTGCCGGGCGACCTGGTGGTGTGGGACGGCCACGTCGCGATGGTGATCGGCAACGGCCAGATGGTCGAGGCCGGCGACCCCGTGCAGGTGCAGCCGATCCGCACCACGAACTCCGGCATGTCGTTCTACGGCTTCTACCGCCCGACCGGCTGAGCGAAGACCGCCTTCCTGAGGGCGCCGAGTGCCAGCTTGGCCAGGCCCTTCAGGAAGGCACCGGCCACGTACGCGTGGTCGTAGTGGTCGCGCCAGAGCACGACCTTGCCGTCCTTGACCACGAACGTGCCGCACACCCAGAACGCCGCCTCGAACCCACCGCGCCGGATGACGTCGGTCCGCTGGGTCAGCACCACGTTGCCGGTGGCCGCGATGTGGTGCACGCGCACCTCGACCCCGGTGACCGCCCTGTTCATCAGACCCAGGTGCCGCTCGACCGTCTTCTTGCCGCGGGCGGCGGGGAACGGCATGTTCCGCCACACCACCTTCTCGCCCATGTGCCGCACGACCGCGGCCTCGTCGAGGGTCTCGGTGGCGCGCAGCAGGGCCAGGACAACTTCGCTGGGGTTCGTCACACCGACGACGTTAGCGAGGCGCGTACATGATCACGGCCACGCCCACGAGGCAGATCACCGCGCCGACGACGTCGTACCGGTCCGGCCGGAACCCGTCGAGCACCATGCCCCAGACCAACGAGCCCGCCACGAACACCCCGCCGTAGGCGGCGAGGATCCGGCCGAAGTTCGCGTCGGGCTGCAGCGTGGCGACGAACCCGTAGATCCCGAGCGCGATGACACCGCCGCCGATCCACAACCAGCCGCGGTTCTCCCGCACGCCCTGCCACACGAGCCAGGCGCCGCCGATCTCCATCAGGGCGGCAAGTGCGAACAACGCGACCGAACGCAGGATCATGCGGCACACTGTCGCAGTACCAGGGGGTGATCAGGTGGACGACGACGTCGAGCGCGCCGCGCGGAAGGTGCGCGATGTCGGGCAGGTCGTGTCGAAGCACGTCGCACGCAGTGGTCCCATCACCGGACGGGCGTCCTCACCGGACGGCGCGGTGACGGTGGTCGCGACGCCGGGCGGTCCGCCGCAGGAGATCACGGTGAGCGCCGCCGCGCTGCGGATGGGTCCGCAGGGGCTGGCCGCCGAGATCATGCGCATCGCCGAGAAGGCGCGACGCAACGCCGGTTCGCGGCTCCACGAGACGCTGGAGCGGGTCGTGGACCCGCGCGAGCTGACCGCGCTGGGCTTCGAGCGCGGCCAGGACGACGAACCGCAGCAGCAGGGGTGGCTGCGGTGAACGAGGAACGCTTGCAGGCCGTCGAGCAGCTCCAGCGCGACCTCGCGGTGACGGCGGAGACGGTCGAGCACCCGAACGGCCTGTGCATGGTCACGGCGACGGCGAGCGGGGAGCTCAGGGCCGTGCACCTGCACCCGGCGCTGCTGGGCCAGGGTCCGCAGGCGGTCGGCCAGGTGGTCACCGAGACCGCGCGGCTCGCGACGAACGCCGCGGTGCAGACGAGCTTCAACAAGATGGCGCTGGCGCTGGGCGACGGCATGGCCATCAACGTCGAGGCGATCGCCGGCGACTCCCCTTTCCGGTCGACGTGGAACCCCGTGGCGCCCCCGGTCGTTGCAGCTCCTGAGGCAGCAGCGCCCAGGCAGCGCAGGACGCACCCCGTCGAGGACCCGGACGAGGACGCTTTCTTCGAGAACCCCTTTGGGCGCCGGTGATCAGCACCGTTAGGCTCGCCCACGGCATTCGGCAGGCGTGACCGGGAGGTCAGTGATGGCGCAGGACATCGTCCCCATCGAACTGGGGCTGACGCAGGGTGACGTGGTCACGCTGTGGGCACCCCGGTGGCGTGAGGAGGGTGAGGAGTGGGAGGCGTTCCTGGGTGACGAGGAGGACCTCTTCGTCTTCCCCGACGCCGCGCACCTCGCCGCCTTCGTGCGCACCGCGGACGAGCACGACCTGGTCGACCACCCGGCGTGGCCGATCGTGCCGAAGCTCGGCATCGCGGACCTCTCACCGGACGACAACCACCAGTTCGACCTGGTCGGCGTGCCCGAGCTGGTCGCGGAGGACCCGGACACGTGGACCATCGGCGAGCTCGCCGACGTGATCGCGATCGTCCGTTCGCTCGCGGACGTCTGCGACCTCGAGAAGATCCACGAGGTGCTCGACTCCGCGGAGGGCTTCTCGCTGCTGCCGCAGGGCACGCTGCCGTTCAGCGGCCGTGACGGAGCGAAGCTGTGGGACGAGCTGTCCTCGGTCGTCTCGGAGAAGTGGGACGAGGTCCTCGACGCCATCGACAGCGTGGTCAACACGCCGGAGGTGCCGGAGAAGGAGCTCACCGTCGCGCAGGAGGAGCTCGCCGAGCTCGAGGCCTCCCGGCCGGCCGAGGTCGACGACGTCGCCGACTCCGACGCCGCCTCCGGTGAGGAGAAGGCGGAGCCCACCGGCTTCTGGGCCGAGGCGGGCATCGACCCCATCAAGATCATCACGTCCGCCGGCGAGTTCTACACGCTGCGCTGCTACCTCGGCGACGACCCGCTGTTCCTGGGCCGCCGCGGCAAGATCGAGGTCTTCACCTCGCAGCGCGCCCTTTCGCGTTTCGTCGCCGAGAACGACGACCACGACCTGGCCGAGGTCGAGACGTGGAACGACGTCAAGGTCAAGGCCACCGCGGGCGAGCTCGACGTCGACGTGGACGACGAGAACGTCTACGTGCTCACCGGCATCGCCGAGGACATGGAGGAGGGCCCCGACGCCCTCGACCCGCAGCAGCTCGACCTCGCCGTCGAACTGTTCGAGGACGCCGGCGAGTGGGCCGGCGACGAGTCCGTGAAGGAGGCGCTGGCCACCTCGGAGTCGCTGGGCTGGCTGGTCTCGTTCGTCGTCGCCCCGGACCCGACGCGCCTCGCGCCGTCCGCGCCGTACGACGCGGAGGTGGCGGCGTTCCGCGAGCTGCAGGCCAAGTTCGAGGACCGGCTGCACGCCAACTGAGGTTTCGGCACGAAAAGGGCCACCCACTTCGAAGTGGGTGGCCCTTTTGCTGCTCACCGGACGCGGTAGCTGACCGCGGCGAACGGGTAGGTGGCCTGGTGCAGGCTGCCGAGGACGTAGTAGGTGTCGCCGGACTGGCCGGGCCAGCCCTTCCGGCAGTCCGCGTTGAAGAAGACCTCGATGTCGGCTGAGGAGATGTTGCCGGCGGACCTCGCGGGCGCGATGTTCACGCACCCCTTGTTCGCGAGGTCGACCTCGTGCTTGACGCCGGTCAGGTTGGTGCCGCTGAAGAACTCGGCGTGTTCACCCGAGGCGTGGGCGGGCAGGGCGAGGGCCATCGAGGCCAGCACGGCGAGTCCGCCGGCCATCAGTGCAGGTCGCATGAGTCCACTGTGGCAGTCACAGCTGTCGGCCAGCTGTCGTTCCGGACCGGAACCACAACCGGTTGCGCACGCTTGTATGATACAGGTTTATGACAGGTTCCCGGTCTCAGCGCCTTGCCGCTGAGCTGCGCGAACGCATCGTGCTCGGCGACTACGGCCCGGCCGGGGCGCTGGAGAGCGAGGCCGAGCTCGGCCGCCGGCACGAGGTGAGTCGCGTGACCGTGCGGCGCGCACTCGAACAGCTGCGCGACGAAGGCCTGCTCGCGTCGCGGAAGGGCGCCGGCTGGTACGTGGTGTCGTTCGCGCAACCGTTGGCGCTGGGCACCTTCCAGCACGCGGAGTCCGCGGTCGCCGAGGCCGGGCTTCCGCTCGTGCGGACCGTTGTCGAGTACGGCTACCGCCCGCCGCCGTCGAGCGTGGCGCTGACGTTCGGCGCGGGCGAGGTGTTGCGGGTGCGTTCGTTGCGGCGCACGGGGAACGCGCCGCTGGACGTGGTGACCGAGTGGGTGCCGCTGGCGCTGGCCGCTCCGGTGAGCCGCGCTGACGCCGAGTCGCCGGGAACCTGGGAGACGTTGCGGCGCAACGGGAACCAGATCGCCCTGGTGCGGCAGAGCATCGCGGCGACGGCGGCGGGCGAGCAGGTCGCGTCACTGCTCGGGGTCTCGGTCGGTGTGCCGTTGTTGTTGGTGCGCCGCATCGCGTTGGACGGCGCCGAGCAGCCGATCGCCCTGTCCGAGCACCACTACCTGGGCCACCGGTTCCGGCTGGAGGTCGAGTTCCGCGGCTGGCCCGGCGCCGAACCCCCTGGTGTCGCACCGATTCCTCTGGAGGACTGACCCGTGCGCGTGCTCGTCACCGGTGCGGCCGGTTTCATCGGCTCGCACTTCACCCGCCACTGGCTCGCCGCACACCCGTCCGACGAGGTGGTCGCACTCGACGCGTTGACCTACAGCGGTGTCAGCGCGAACCTGCCCGCCGACGTGCCGTTGGTGCACGCGGACATCGCGGAGGCCGACGTCGAGGGTGTGGACGTGGTGGTGAACTTCGCGGCCGAGTCGCACAACAGCCTGGCGCTGCTGGACCCGGCCCGGTTCTTCCGCACCAACGTGCTCGGCACCCAGGCGTTGCTGGAGGCGTGCCGGCGGGCGGGCGTGCGGCGGTTCCACCACGTGTCGACCTGCGAGGTCTACGGCGATCTCGCCCTGGACGCGGCGGAGGCGTTCCACGAGGACTCGCCCTACCGCCCGCGCACCCCGTACAACGCGTCGAAGGCCGGCGCGGACCACGCGGTGCGGTCGTACTTCGAGACGTTCGAGCTGCCGGTCACGATCACCAACTGCGCCAACAACTACGGCCCGAACCAGTTCCCGGAGAAGGTGCTGCCGCTGTTCACCACCCGCGCCCTGGACGGCGAACAGCTGCCCGTCTACGCGTCGAGCGACAACCGCCGGGAGTGGATCCACGTGCGGGACCACTGCCGGGCGATCGAGGCCGTGCTGCTGGAGGGCGAGATCGGCAGGACCTACCACGTGGGCACAGGTGTCGAGGCCAGCGTCGACGAGATCGCCGACCTGGTGCTGGACGAGCTGGGCCTGCCTCAGTCACGCAAGACGGTCGTGCCGGACCGGCCGGGACACGACCGCCGCTACCTGCTCGACTCGACGCGGATCGCGCGCGAGCTCGGATGGCGCCCGGAGGTCGGCTTCGAGGCCGGCGTCCGGGACACCATCCGCTGGTACGCGGCCAACCGCGCGTGGTGGGAGCCGTTGCGCGCACTCAGCCCGATCGACGAGAACTCCTGGGCGACTACCGCGCCGTCAGCGCCGCGTACCCCGGCTTGACGAGCTCGTTGATGATCGCGAGCCGCTCGTCGAACCCGATGAACGCCGACTTCATGGCGTTGATCGTGAACCACTGCAGGTCCGCCCAGCCGTAGCCGAACGTCTCGGCCAGCGCGGCGAACTCGCTCGACAGCGAGCAGTCGCTCATCAACCGGTTGTCGGTGTTGACGGTGACCCGGAAGCGCAGCTTGGCGAGCAGGCCGATCGGGTGGTCGGCGAGCGTCGGGGCGGCGCCGGTCTGCAGGTTCGAGGTCGGGCACATCTCCAGCGGGATGCGGCGGTCGCGCACGTAGGCGGCCAGGCGGCCCAGCTGCACGTCCCCGTCGCCGGACACCTTGATGTCGTCGACGATGCGCACGCCGTGGCCGAGGCGTTCGGCACCGCAGTGCTGGATCGCCTCCCAGATCGACGGCAGGCCGAACGCCTCACCGGCGTGGATGGTGAAGTGCGCGTTCTGCTGGCGCAGGTACTCGAACGTGTCGAGGCCCCTGGTGGGAGGGAAGCCGGCCTCCGGGCCCGCGATGTCGAACCCGACGACGCCGAGGTCGCGGTAGCGCACGGCCAGCTCGGCGATGCGCAGCCAGCCCTCGTTCTGGCGCATGGCGCACAGCAGGGTGCCGACGCGGATCTTGCGGCCGGTCTCCGCGACGCGGGCGGCGCCGACCCGGAAGCCCTCTTGGACAGCCTCGACGACCTGCTCCAGCGAAAGGCCCTTCTCGGTGTTCAGCTCGGGCGCGTAACGGATCTCGGCGTAGACGACACCGTCGGCGGCGAGGTCCTCGACCGCCTCGGCGGCGACGCGGACCAGGGAGGCCTCGTCCTGCATGACACCGCACGTGTGGGCGAAGCCCTCCAGGTAGCGGACGAGCGAGCCGGAGTTCGCGTTGTCGCGGAACCAGCCGCCGAGGACGCCCGCGTCAGTGGTGGGCAGGCCCTGGTAGCCGGTGGCATCGGCGAGTTCGATCACCGTCTGCGGGCGGAGGCCACCGTCGAGGTGGTCGTGCAGCAGCACCTTCGGCGCGCTGCGGATGGTCTCCAAGGTAAGCGGCGTACTCATTGCTACACGTTACTCCAGGCGACACGCCGCCTCGGTGCGAGCAGAATCGATCTTGTGCCCGGTATGATCATTTGCTCGATCAACGTCGTTGCAGATCCGTGATCAGCAACTTTCTGCAACCACCGCGAGGCTTGAGTCACCCCAAGGTAGGAACATCACCGGTCACTACCGCACGCTTTCGGCCAGTGACTTGGCGTTCAGAGTAGTCGAGTAGTCCGATCAGGTCAGTTGCCTGTCCGCGCCCGGCCTTTTTCCGGCGGGGGTGGTACAGAGGCGTCCCGTGACGCGGATAGGCTCCCGTGGTCTCCCCCTCCCCTGGACGAAGGCACTCAGCCGTGACAGAGAACAACAACTCCACGATGTCCTTCGATCGGATGCGCAACATGCTCACGCGCGCCGCGGAGATCCGTGAGAGCGAGCAGCAGCAGATCTTCGACGCGTTGGACGAGATCCACGCCCGGATGTCGCCTCTGGAGTCGCTGGGTTCGGTCCGCAAGCGCCTGTCAGAGCTGCCGGACCGCACCGAGGTCAGCGTTCTCGCTGAGCGCCTCGACGAGGCCCTCGCCAAGCTGGAGGCCCAGGACAACGCCGTCGCGGACATCGGCCGCGCGGTCGACGGCCTGGTCGACAAGCTCGCCAAGCCCTTCGCCCAGCTGGACGGCCGTCTCGACGGCGTCGCGGGCCGCTTCGAGGGTGTCGCCGGCCGCATGGACGGCCTGGAGGACAAGCTCGCGAGCATCCACAAGCGCATCGACGACCTCGACGGCCACCTGGACAAGCAGGACGGCAAGGTCGACTCGATCCCGGGCGCGGTCACCACCCCGCTGCGCGAGCGCATCGAGACCCTCGAAGCCGCTCTGCGCGGCCGCCTCGACGAGGTCGACGAGGGCGTGCACGAGCACCTCGACGGCACCCGCGAGGCCCTGCAGAAGATCCTCGCCGAGTCGTTCTCCGGCCTGCACGGCCGCGCCGACGAGCAGCGCGACACCCTCGCCGCCGCGCGCGCCGAGCTGGCCGCCGCCATCACCGAGTCGCGCGACTCGATCAACGGCTCGCTGGCCGACCGCACCACCCAGATCTCCACATCCCTGGCCGAGACCCGCGACGCCCTCGCCGGTTCCCTGTCCGAGACGCGTTCCGAGCTCGCCGGCGCCGTGGTGGAGACCCGCGACTCCCTGGCAGGCTCCCTCGCCGAGACCCGCGACCAGCTGACGGGCTCCCTCGTCGAGACCCGCGAGTCGCTGGCCGGTTCGCTCGCCGAGACCCGCGACCAGCTGGCCGGCTCGCTCGCCGAGACCCGCAACACCCTCGACGGCAAGCTCGACGAGGCCCGCACCGCCCTGTACGCGGCCATCGAGCAGTCCCGCGACCAGGTCGACGCCGCCGACCGCCTCGAGTCCCTGGCCCGCCGCCTGGAGCTCGTCACCTCGCAGCTCGACACCATGACCAACCGCCTGGACAAGGTCGAGGACGGCTTCGCCGCCCGGATCTCCGAGCTCGGCGGCAACGTCGACGCGAGCCTCACCAAGGTCGCGGAGACCGTCGGCGCCCGCCCGGACACCGACGCCCTGCAGTCCCTGGTCCGCAAGTCGAACCAGGAGTCGGAGCTCCGCATCGGCGGCCAGCTCGACGAGGCCATGGCCACCTTCGCCGAGCTCATCCTCGGCGGCGGCTCGCCCACGCCTCCCCCGCCGCCCACCGCCCTGCCCCGCCCGCAGCGCCGCACCCGCAAGAACGGCGGCCCGAAGCCGGCGAACGGTGGCAAGGACATGGACGACGACGACCTGGCCGCCGAAGGCGCCTGATCGTCAACGCTCGTCGACCGGCCCCGGAGCTGCCCAGCTCCGGGGCCGTTCCGCATCCCGGACCGTCCGCTCGGCACATGGCTGAAGGCCGCATGGGAGGAGATCACCGGTTCGCACCACCGGCGGGTGTGGGACGAGTTCAACCGGCGGTTCCAGTCCAAGCCGAGCGTCTACGCCAAGGACCGGCCGTCCATCGGCGCGCCGCTCAGAGCGGTCACGCTGGACCTGGCCGAGATCTTCGAGCGGGATCTCCGCTACGTGCGCTCACGACGCCTGTTTCGCCTGGTCAGTCCGCCTCGGCGCGGATCCGCGCGACCCGATCGGGTGAATGCGGTCCTGATCCTGTCCCGCCCTCGTCTCTCAGGCATGACCCGAACACATGTCCTGATCCCGCCGCTCCCGCGTCCGCAAATGAGGAAACGCGCAAGGGGCCGCCCCACCCGTCGAACCTGCCGATCCCGCGCCGGCCCGGCCCCGTCCACCGCCTGCCCTCGCTCTGTGGGCCCGCTCACGCCACACCGACGGCTCGAACCAGAACGCCGCGGCACACGTGACCGAGGAAGAGGCGGCACAGGTGACCATGAAGAGAGCGCTCACACGATCGTGGCTATGCTCGCCGGAATCTGGGGGCGTCCAGAAGGGATAGTCCGTGCAGCAGCAACAGCGACTCGTCGCCAACCGCTACGCACTGCTCGCCGAGCTCGGCCGGGGTGCGATGGGTGTCGTGTGGCGCGCCCAGGACCAGCTGCTCGGCCGCGCGGTCGCGCTCAAGGAGCTGCACCCGCCGCAGGGCATCGCGGCCGAGGAGTTCGCCGTGCTGGAGGAGCGGATGCTCCGGGAGGCGCGCACGGCAGGCCGGCTGAACCACCCGGCCGTGGTCACCGTCTACGACATCGTCCGCGAGAACGGGCACACCTACCTCGCCATGGAACTGGTCGACGCGCTCGACCTGGCCACCGTCGTGAAGCAGCACGGCCCGCGCGACTCGGTGTGGATGGCCGGGGTGGCGCTGCAGGTGCTCGGGGCGCTGGAGACCGCGCACTCGGCGGGTGTGGTGCACCGGGACGTCAAGCCCAGCAACATCATGGTGCGGCCGGACGGTGCGGTGAAGCTGACCGACTTCGGCATCGCGCAGGCCGTGGACGACCCGCGGCTCACCCACAACGGCGGCATCGTCGGGTCGCCCGCGTACATGTCACCGGACCGGTTGAGCGGGTGGGAGGCCTCGCCCGCCTCCGACCTGTGGGCCTTGGGCGTGACGATGGCGCACGCGGTCGAGGGGATCAGCCCGTTCGAGCGGACGTCGACGGCGTCGACGTTGCACGCGATCATGAACGAGCCGCCGGTGCTGCGGCTGGCGTCGCCCGCGCTGGCGGACGTGATCCGCGGGTTGCTGACGGTGGACCCCTCGCGGCGGCTGACGGCGGGCCAGGCGCGGCAGATGCTGGTGGCGATCGTGCAGGGGGCGCCGCCGGTTCCGTTGCCGCGCAACGGGAGCAGCAAAGGCGGGGGCAAGAGCAAGGGCACGGCTGTCAAGGTCGCCGCGGTGGTCGTGGGGGTTGCGGTGCTCGCGGGGGCCGCGTTCGCCGGGTACCAGGCCTTCACGCCCGATGACTCCAACGCCGGGCAGAACACCGGGCAGAGCACCGCGCCGAGCAACGGGTCGAGCGCGGACGGCGGGACCGAGTGGACCGAGAGCTCGGCGTTGCCGGTCGGGGCGCCGTTGCCGTCGAGGCGGATCGCGACGTTCGGGCGGGGTGGGGACGTGCCCGAGTGGAACATCTCCGGGACGCAGTGCGCGAAGGACTTCCTGACGCAGGGGTCGCCGGTGCGGACGAACGTGCCGTGCGACCAGCCGCACGGGATCCAGCTGTTCTCCGCGGCGACCCCGTTGTGGGACAAGCCGAAGGACACCGCGTACCCCGGCACGAAGTGGCTCGCCGACTTCACGAAGAACTACTGCACCGAGCAGTTCAAGGCCATCAAACCGAAGTCGGGTGAGGTCCTCGGCTTCACCGGGCTCGTGCCCACGCAGAAGGAGTGGGAGGCCTACAACGACGCCGCCACGCCGGGCCGCCAGGAGGTCCTGTGCGTGCTGTGGAAGCAGGACAGGTCGCCCCTGGCGGGCTCGCTCGTGAACTAGCGGTCGAACCAGCGATGGATCCGGCGGGCGAACCGCCGGGTCAAGCCGGGCCGCGGATCGTGTCGATCACCAGCGGCGAACGCGACGGCGCCGAGTCCGTGACGCTGTAGGCGCCTTCCAGCGCCTGCAGGGCTCCGGCCACCGCGTCCGGGGTGTCGGTGTGCAGCTCCAGCAACGGTTGCCCGGCCTCGACGACGTCGCCGGGCTTGGCCAGGCAGAGCACGCCGGCACCGGCCTGCACCGGGTCCTCCTTGCGCGCCCGGCCCGCACCGAGCCGCCACGCCGCCACCCCGATGCCGTAAGCGTCCAAAGTGGACAAGACACCGGCCGAAGGCGCCACCACGACGTGCTTGTGCGACGCGACGGGCAGAGCCGCGTCCGGATCGCCGCCCTGAGCCCGGATCATCCGTGCCCACACCTCGTAAGCCTCGCCCGAAGCCAAAACCGCCGCCGGATCAGCCGAAATCCCGGCCAGCGACAGCATCTCGCGGGCCAGGGCCACGGTCAGCTCGACCACGTCCGCCGGTCCGCCGCCGCGCAGCACGTCGACGGACTCGGCCACCTCGACCGCGTTGCCGACCGCGCGTCCGAGAGGCACGGACATGTCGGTCAGCAGAGCCGAGATCCGCACCCCGTGCTCGACCCCGATCGACACCAGCGCCGAAGCCAGCGCACGCGCCGACTCCAGGTCCTTCATGAACGCCCCGGAGCCGACCTTCACGTCCAGCACCAGTGACTCGGCGCCCTCCGCGATCTTCTTCGACATGATCGAAGAAGCGATCAGCGGAATCGCCTCGACGGTCCCGGTGACATCCCGCAGCGCGTACAGCTTGCGATCAGCCGGAGCCAGCCCGGAAGTCGCCGCGCACACCACCGCACCGACCGAGGAGAGCTGAGAAAGGATCTCCGAAGTGGACAGTGCGGCCCGCCACCCCGGGATCGACTCCAGCTTGTCCAGCGTCCCGCCGGTGTGCCCGAGACCGCGGCCGGACAGCTGCGGCACCGCGGCACCGCACGCTGCGACCAGGGGCGCCAGCGGAAGCGTGATCTTGTCGCCGACCCCGCCCGTCGAGTGCTTGTCCACCGTCGGCCGGGAGACCTGCAACGACAACCGCTCACCCGACTCGATCATCGCCTGCGTCCACCGCGCGGTCTCCGCGGCGGTCATCCCGTTCAGGAAGATCGCCATCGCCAGCGCGGACATCTGCTCGTCCGCGACCGCACCGCGCGTGTAGGCGTCGATCACCCAGTCGATCTGGGCAGGAGACAGCTCAGCACCGTCGCGCTTGGCCCGGATGACGTCCACCGCCGAGAAGCTCACGGCAGGTCCTCCGGCCCGAACGCGTCCGGCAGCACCGACGACATCGGCAGCACCCCGGAAGGCGTGTCGACCAGGCACGACGGACCGCCCAGCTCGTACAGCACCTGACGGCACCGCCCGCACGGCATCAGCAGCTCACCGGCACCGGAACGGCAGGCGACCGCGACGAACCGGCCACCGCCTGTCAGCTGCAACTGCCCGGCCATCGCGCACTCAGCGCACAACCCGACGCCATAAGAAGCGTTCTCGACGTTGCACCCGACGACGATGCGGCCGTCATCGCACAACGCCGCGGATCCGACCTGCAGCCCCGAGTACGGGCAGTAGGCGGACGCCGCCGCTTCCACCGCCCGTGTCCGGAGCAGGTCCCAGTCGACCTCAGCCACGGCGGTACACCAGACCGTCGGCGGCCGGCATGCGCAACCGCTGTGACGCAACGGCGAGCACGGCCAGCGTCACCATGTGCGGCGCGTACGACACGAACTCGCTGGGGATCTCGTCGAGGCTGATGTACAGCAGGTACATCAGCACGGCCACGACGATCGCCGCGGCGGCGGAGAACCACTTGCGGCGGATCAGCTGCCACACCACGATCACGCCGAGCAGCAGCACCACGCCGTAGACCAGCGCCAGCACCGTCTCGCCACCCGAACGCAGCTGCAGGCCGTCGGCGTAACCGAACAGCGCCGCACCACCCAGCAGACCGCCCGGCCGCCAGTTGCCGAAGATCATCGCGGCGAGGCCGATGTAGCCGCGCCCGCCGGTCTGGCCCTCCAGGTAGGACAGCTGACCGGGGTTGAGCACCAGCGCGGCGCCACCCAGGCCGGCGAGACCACCGGAGACGATCACGGCGACGTACTTGTGGAAGTACACCTTCACGCCCAGCGAGTCCGCGGCGTGCGGGTTCTCGCCGACCGAGCGCAGGCGCAGGCCGAAGCGGGTGCGCCAGAGCAGGAAGTACGACAGCGGCAGCAGCAGGATCGCGAGCATCGTCAACGGCGAGACACCGGTGACCAGGCCGCGCAGGATGCCCGCGACGTCGGAGATGAACAGGCGCTGGCCCGCCTCCAGCTCGCCGAGCCAGTCGCCCAGCCCGGCCGCGGAGAACGTGTCGAACGGCTGCACCGGCGGCGACTGCCGCGGGTTGTTCGACAGCGGCAGGAAGATCAGCGTCGACAGGTACTTCGTCAGACCGGCGCCGAGCAGGTTGATCGCCACACCGGAGACGATGTGGTTGACGCCGAACGTGACCGTGGCGATCGCGTGCAGCAGGCCGCCGAGCGACCCGAAGACGACCGCTGCCACCAGCGCGGCCCAGGGACCCCACTGGTAGCCGGCCCACGCCGCGCCCCAGGTGCCCATGATCATCATGCCTTCGAGGCCGATGTTGACCACGCCGGCGCGTTCCGCCCACAGACCGCCGAGACCGGCGAGCAGGATCGGCAACGCGAGCCGCACCGCCGTCTGGGTGGTGCCGGACGAGGTGAGCTGCGGGAACCCGGTCTGCATCGACGTGATCGACAGCAACGCGATCGCGCCCGCGACACCGAGCATGCCGACGGCCCAGCCGGGGATCTTGCGCTTGCGAGGCGCCGCGGGGACGTGCGGCTTCTCCTCCATCGTGCTGATCACGCGGCACCTCCGACAGTTCCGAGCTCACGGCCGACGCGACGCTGCTCGGAGGCGAGCTCGAAGCGGCGCACCACCTCGTACGCGACGACGACCGACAGGACGATCGAGCCCTGCATGATGGTGACGATCTCCCTGGGCACACCGACGTTGTCGAGCGCGAGGCCGGACTTGTCGAGGAACGCCCAGAGCAGTGCGCCGAACGCGATGCCACCGGGGTGGTTGCGGCCGAGCAGCGCGATCGCGATGCCCGAGAAGCCGATGCCCGCGGTGAAGTTCAGGCTGAAGGTGTGGTCGCGGCCGAGCAGTTCCGGCAGCGAGATCAGGCCCGCGATGGCGCCCGAGAGCAGCATCGAGACCAGCACCATCTTCTTGGCGTTGACGCCACCGGCCGACGCGGCGGTCGAGGACTCGCCGGACGCGCGCAGCTCGAAGCCGAACCGGGTCCTGTTCATCATCACCCAGTAGCCGACGCCCAGGGCGACGGCCACGAAGATGAAGCCGAACATCGTGCCGCCGCCACCGAACGAGATGCCGGGCATCCAGCCGCTCTCCGGGATCTCGGCGGTGCGGATGTTGTTGCCCCGCAGCTCACCGAAGACGTCCCGGCGGATCAGGTAGGCGGACAGGCCGATCGCCAGGCCGTTCATCATGATCGTCGAGATGACCTCGTTGACGCCGCGGGTCACCTTGAGGATCGCGGGGATCGCGGCCCAGGCGGCACCGGCGAGCGCGGCGACGATGATGATCACCAGCGTGTGGATGCCGGGTGGCAGCGCGATCGAGCCGCCGACGACCGCGGCGACCACGGCCGCGACCCGGTACTGGCCCTCGACACCGATGTTGAACAGGTTCATCTGGAACCCGATCGCCACCGCGAGCGCCGCGATGTAGTAGATGCCCGTCGAGTTGATGATGTCGACGAACGTCGTGCCCTTGCCGACCTGCGTCACCATCGCACCGAACGCGCTGAGCGGGTTCGCGCCGGAGATGACGAGCGCCGCGCCGCACAACAGCATCGAGAAGACGATCGCCAACGCGGGCGGCAGGAGTTTGCCGCGCAGGTGTCCCATCAGTGCTCGCCTTCCTCAACCGCGACGGTCTCGTGCACCGCGGCGCTCGTGCTGCCCGCACCCGTCATCGCGCTGCCGAGGTCCTCGGGCGTGACGGTGTTCGGGTCGGCGTCGGCCACCAGCCGGCCGCGCAGCATGACCTTGATCGTGTCCGAGAGGCCGATCAGCTCGTCCAGGTCGGCGGAGATCAGCAGGACGGCGAGACCGGCGGCGCGGGCGCGTTTGATCTCGTCCCAGATCAACGCCTGCGCGCCGACGTCGACACCGCGGGTGGGGTGTGACGCGATCAGCAGGACGGGGTCGCCGGAGAGTTCGCGGCCGACGACGAGCTTCTGCTGGTTGCCGCCGGACAACGCGGCCGCGGGCACGTCGATGCCGGGTGTGCGGACGTCGAAGTCCGCGACGATCCGCTCGGTGTCCTTCTTCGCGCCGTCGGTGTCGAGCCAGACGCCCTTGGCGGTCGGCTTGCGGGTCTGGTGGCCGAGGATCCGGTTGTACCAGAGGGGTTGTGTGAGCAGCAGGCCGTGGCGGTGGCGGTCCTCCGGCACGTAGCCGATGCCCGCCTCACGCCGGGCCAGCGTCCCGAGCTTGGTGATGTCCTTGTCCTGCAACGTGATCGTGCCGCTGCCGGCCTTGCGCATGCCCATGACCGCTTCGACGAGCTCGGTCTGGCCGTTGCCCTCGACGCCGGCGATGCCGACGACCTCGCCGGAGCGGACCACCAGGTCGACGTCGTCGAGGATCGGCCGTGAGCCGTCCGGGGTCATCAGCCTGAGGCCCTTGACGTCCAGCACGACCCTGTCGGTGACGGTGGACTCGCGGGTCTCCGGGCTGGGCAGCTCGCTGCCGACCATCATCTCGGCGAGCTGCCGGGAGCTGACGGTCTTCGGGTCGGCGCTGCCCACGGTCGTGCCGCGGCGGATCACCGTCACGGAGTCGGCGATCGCGCGGACCTCGTCGAGCTTGTGCGAGATGAACAGGAACGTGTAGCCCTGCTCCTGCATGCCGCGGACGGTCTCGAAGAGCTCGTTGACCTCCTGCGGCACGAGCACGGCGGTGGGCTCGTCGAGGATGATCACCTTGGCGCCGCGGTAGAGCACCTTGAGGATCTCGACGCGCTGCCGGTCGGCGACACCGAGCTGCTCGACGAGCACGCCGGGGTCGACGTTGAGACCGGTCTTGCCGGAGAGCTCGATGATGCGCGCGCGGGCCTTCTTGCCGATGCCGTGCATGGCCTCGGCGCCCAGGACGACGTTCTCCTGGACGGTGAGGTTGTCGGCGAGCATGAAGTGCTGGTGCACCATGCCGATCCCGGCCTTGATGGCGTCCGACGGCGTGCGGAACCGCACCTGCTCGCCGTTCACCTCGATGGTGCCCTCGTCCGGCGCCTGCATGCCGTAGAGGATCTTCATCAGGGTCGACTTGCCCGCGCCGTTCTCACCGCAGAGCGCGTGCACCTCGCCGCGGCGGACGGTCAGGTGGACGTTGCTGTTGGCGACCACACCGGGGAATCGCTTGGTGATGCCCGTGAGCACCACCGCGGGGTGTTCGTCCGTGCCGACGGACGTGGAACTGCTCATCGTCGAGTGCTCCTCCTACCACGCACCGGGCCCTGTGAGGGCTAAAACCTCACAGGGCCCGGCGGTGTTTTGTGGCTTCCGGACTACGGCTTGTCCTTGACCGTGATCTTGCCCTCGATGATCTGGGCCTTGTAGCCCTCGAGGATGCCCTGCAGCTTCGCGTCGATCTTGCCACCCGACGTGGCGTAACCGACACCGTTGACCTTCAGGTCGAAGACCTTCGGCAGCGACGCGATGTCGTTCTTCGCGACGGCGGCGATGAAGTCGTAGACCGCGACGTCGACGCGCTTGAGCATGGACGACACGATGACGTCCTTGGTGTCGGCGACGGTCGCCTGGTTGTACTGGTCGGAGTCGACGCCGATGGCCAGCGCGTTGCCCTGCTTGGCGGCCGAGAAGATGCCCTTGCCGGAGGCGCCGGCGGCCTGGTAGATGACGTCGGCACCCTTCTCGATCTGGCCCTTGGCGGACTCCAGGCCCTTCGGGGCGTCCTGGAAACCGGTGAAGTCACCGGCCGGGGTGATGTACGACTTCTCGACCTTGATCTTCGGCGCGGCGGCCTGCGCACCCTGGAAGTAGCCGGCCTCGAACTTCTGGATCAGCGGGATCTCGACGCCGCCGACGAAGCCCACGTGGCACTTCTTGCTCTGGTACGCGGCGATGACACCGGCGAGGAAGGAGCCCTCCTGCTCGGCGAACAGCAGCGGCGTGACGTTGGCCGCGCCCTCGACGGAACCGTCGACCAGGCCGAACTTGACGTTCGGGAACTCGGCGGCGACGAGCTTCATCGACTCGGCGTAGGCGAAGCCGACACCGATGATCGGGCTGAAGCCCTCGGAGGCCAGCTGGCGCAGCCGGGTCTGCTTGGCGGACTCGTCCTCGTTCGGAGCGGCGGACAGCTCGCGCGTGTTCTCCTTCTTCACGCCCATGTCCGCGATGGCCTTGTCCAGACCGGCGGCGGCGGAGTCGTTGAACGACGCGTCGCCACGGCCACCGATGTCGTAGGCCAGGCCGATCTTCAGCGCGCTCGCGTCCACCTTGGCGCCGGCCGCGGCACTGGTGCTCGAGGTAGCAGGCGCGGTCGGGGGCTGGGCGAACTCGCAAGCCGCGCCGGTACCGGCGCTCGAGTTGTTGTTCCCGCCACCCGAGTCCTTCGCGCAGGCGGCCATAGTCATCACGCTGGTCAACGCGATCGCGGCGACCGCGACACCACGCATACGACGACGCACGGCTCGTCTCCTCCCTGAGGTTCCTCCCCAACGACATTGTTGGGTCCTAGACGCGGCACCGTACCTCTTAGTAACCAACCCCGTTGCCGCCAGCACCTACAAAGACCCCTATCGGTTACGCATTCGACGCTTTGGCCGCACCAGTGGTGATCACTCGTGTTCGGCGCGTTGCGATTCGTCACGTTTCGCGGTGGTTCAGCGTTGACAGTCGCCCGAACGGCCCAGCAGCGCACACCGAGCGACCCGAACCGTCCACGAGCGTTCGACTGCCGTACCGGCCGGTAGCTGTGGCGTGGACCGCATTTCCGGATCGATCCAGACCGCTTGGCCGATCGACAGCGTGTCTCATCGATCACAGAGCGGGTGCGCCTGCTGGGTCCGTCCCAACGTGCAGGACTACGCTTTTCCGGTCATGGTCGGAATGAACCGTTTCGCCGACCACCACCACTGACGTTGGAGGCCGCGGCGCATGACCAGCGCAGGCGCACCCGAGCGGTCGGGCACCACCCGAGGGGGTGGGACGCTCTACCGCGGTGATCTGGGCATGTGGTCCTGGGTCGCCCACCGGATCACCGGTGTCCTCACGTTCTTCTTCCTGTTCACCCACGTGCTCGACACCGCTCTCGTGCGGGTGTCCCCCAACGCCTACGACGCGGTGATCGAGACCTACAAGAACCCGGTCGTGAACCTCTTCGAGGTCGGCCTCGTCGGCGCGGTGCTCTACCACGCGCTGAACGGCATCCGGGTCATGCTGGTCGACTTCTGGGAGAAGGGCGCCAAGTACCAGCGGGTCATGCTGTGGACCGTGCTGGCCGTCTGGGTCGTCGTGATGATCCCCGGCTTCTACTTCATGATGGAGCGCACGATCTCCAACCTGGTGGGGGGTCACTGACCATGTCACTCGCACTCGACAAGCCCCGTTCGCCCCGCCGCCCCGCTGCCCGCCGCGGCAACGGCGAGCTCTACAGCTGGCTGTTCATGCGCCTCTCGGGCCTGCTGCTCGTGGTCCTGGTCCTGGGCCACCTGTTCATCATGAACATCCTGGACGGTGGCGTCCACAAGATCAACTTCGCCTTCGTCGCCGGCCGCTGGTCGTCCCCGTTCTGGCAGTTCTGGGACCTCTCGATGCTCTGGCTCGCGCAGCTGCACGGCGGCAACGGCCTGCGCACCGTCATCAACGACTACGCGCGCAAGGACTCCACCCGGTTCTGGTTGAAGATGCTGCTCTACGTGTCGATGGTCCTCATCGTCTCGCTCGGCACGTTCGTGATCTTCACCTTCGACCCGAACATCTCGAACTGACCCGCGCGGGGAGCCCACCACAATGCAGTTCCACAAGTACGACGTAGTCATCATCGGCGCTGGTGGTGCCGGTATGCGCGCGGCGATCGAGTCCGGCCAGCGCGCCCGCACCGCGGTGCTGACGAAGCTCTACCCCACCCGGTCCCACACCGGCGCGGCCCAGGGCGGCATGTGCGCCGCGCTGGCCAACGTCGAGGAGGACAACTGGGAGTGGCACACCTTCGACACGATCAAGGGCGGCGACTACCTGGTCGACCAGGACGCCGCCGAGATCATGGCGAAGGAGGCGATCGACGCCGTTCTCGACCTCGAGAAGATGGGCCTGCCGTTCAACCGCACGCCCGAGGGCAAGATCGACCAGCGCCGGTTCGGCGGGCACACGCGCAACCACGGTGAAGCCGCCGTGCGCCGCGCCTGCTACGCCGCGGACCGCACCGGTCACATGATCCTGCAGACGCTGTACCAGAACTGCGTCAAGCACGGCATCGAGTTCTTCAACGAGTTCTACGTGCTCGACATCTGCCTGACCGAGACGGAGAACGGCCCGGTCTGCACCGGCGCCGTCGCCTACGAGCTCGCGACCGGCGAGATCCACGTGTTCCAGGCCAAGTCCGTCGTGTTCGCGACCGGTGGTTTCGGCAAGGTCTTCAAGACCACGTCGAACGCCCACACGCTGACCGGTGACGGCATGGGCATCGTCTTCCGCAAGGGCCTGCCCCTGGAGGACATGGAGTTCTACCAGTTCCACCCGACCGGTCTGGCCGGTCTCGGCATCCTGCTGACCGAGGGTGCCCGCGGTGAGGGCGCGATCCTGCGCAACGCCTCGGGCGAGCGGTTCATGGAGCGCTACGCCCCGACCATCAAGGACCTGGCGCCGCGCGATATCGTGGCCCGCTCGATGGCCCTCGAGGTGCTGGAGGGCCGTGGCGCCGGCCCGAACAAGGACTACGTGCTGCTCGACTGCACGCACCTCGGTGCCGAGGTGCTGGAGACGAAGCTGCCGGACATCACCGAGTTCGCCCGCACCTACCTCGCGGTCGACCCGGTCGTCGAGCCCGTCCCGGTCTACCCGACCGCGCACTACGCGATGGGCGGCATCCCGACGAACATCCACGGCGAGGTGCTGCGGGACAACGACAACGTCGTTCCCGGCCTGTACGCCGCCGGTGAGTGCGCGTGCGTCTCGGTGCACGGCGCGAACCGCCTGGGCACCAACTCGTTGCTGGACATCAACGTCTTCGGCCGCCGCGCGGGCATCGCCGCCGCGGAGTACGCGCTCTCCCGCGAGTCGCACGTCGACCTGCCGGAGAACCCGGCCGCGGCCGTCGAGGCCCAGGTCGCGCTGGCGTTGTCGGAGCACGGCCAGGAGCGCGTGGCGGACATCCGCACCGAGCTGCAGGCCACGATGGACGCCAACGCGTCCGTCTACCGCACCGAGGACACGCTGAAGACGGCCCTGCACGACGTCCAGGCCCTGAAGGAGCGCTACGCGCACATCCAGGTGCAGGACAAGGGCAAGCGCTTCAACACCGACCTGCTGGAGGCCGTCGAGCTCGGCTTCCTGCTGGAGCTGGCCGAGGTGCTCGTGCACGGCGCGCTGGCGCGCAAGGAGTCCCGCGGCGGTCACGCCCGCGAGGACTACCCGAACCGCGACGACACGAACTTCATGCGCCACAGCATGTTCTACAAGCAGGGCGAGGGTCTGTCCGCCGACATCCGGCTCGACTACAAGCCCGTGACCTTTACCCGGTACAAGCCGATGGAGCGCAAGTACTGATGACCGCCACCGCTGAAACCACTGCTGGCTCGCGCGGCTCCCAGCCGCCGGTTCCGGACGGCGCTGTCACGGTCACCGTCAAGATCCGGCGCTTCAACCCGGAGTTCGACGACGAGCCGCGCTGGGACTCGTTCGACATCCCGGCCCTCCCGTCGGACCGCGTGCTGAACCTGCTGCACCACATCAAGTGGTACGTGGACGGCACGCTGACGTTCCGCCGCTCCTGCGCGCACGGCATCTGCGGTTCGGACGCCATGCGCATCAACGGCGTGAACCGCCTGGCCTGCAAGGTCCTGCTGAAGGACCTGCTGCTCAAGGACAAGCAGACCACCATCACCATCGAGCCCATCAAGGGCCTGCCGGTGAACAAGGACCTGCTCGTCGACATGGAGCCGTTCTTCGAGGCCTTCCGCGCCGTCAAGCCGTACCTGGTGACCTACGGCAACGAGCCGACGCGCGAACGCATCCAGTCGGTCGCCGACCGCGAGCGCTTCGACGACACCACCAAGTGCATCCTGTGCGCCTGCTGCACGACCTCGTGCCCGGTGTACTGGACGGAGGGCTCGTACTTCGGCCCGGCCGCGATCGTGAACGCGCACCGGTTCATCTTCGACTCGCGCGACGAGGGCGCTGAGGAGCGGCTCGACATCCTCAACGACATCGACGGCGTGTGGCGCTGCCGGACGACGTTCAACTGCACGGACGCCTGCCCGCGTGGGATCCAGGTGACCAAGGCGATCCAGGAAGTGAAGCGGGCGCTGCTGTTCAAGCGCACCTGAGTTCTCGTTCGGCCGAGGCGCCGCGTTCCCGTTCGGGGGCGCGGCGCTTCTGCTTGTGCGCCAGGTGACGGACGAGGCCCCCGGCGCGGTGTGCGCCGGGGGCCTCGCTGTACCCGTTCGGAAACGCTCTCAGAAGCCCTGTGCCGCCTGAGCGGCCTGGCGGCGTGCCCGAGCCGCCTTGGCCCGTTTGTTGCGGATGTAGAGGAACACAGCGGCCAGCAGGCCCACCACGGCGATGGCGGTGATGGGGAGGCCGACGGTGCCGAACATCGTGGGCGCGGGGCGGCCGTTGGCGGTGTCGCCGGGGGCGGCCGCGTCGGCTGCGCCGGACTCCTGGGTCGAGGTGACCTTCGGCTTGGGCTGCGGGGCGCCGTCGACGAGCTTGCCGACGCCGCCGGGGCCCATCGCGAAGCCGTAGTCGAGGAGCTTCGCCGCCTGGGTGGTGATCGGGGTCGGGGTCTGCTGGCCGCGCAGCAGCACGACGACGAGGCGGCGGCCGTTGCGTTCGGCGGCGCCCACGTAGGTGTGCTGGGAGTCGTCGGTGAAGCCGGTCTTGCCACCGAGCGCGCCCTCGTAGTTCGTGAGGAGGCGGTTGTCGTTGGTCAGCATGATCGTGCCGCCGTTGCGGCCGGGGAACTGCGACTGCTTCAGCTTGATGGCGCTGGCGAACTCGTCGTACTTCATCGCGCCGCGGAAGATCAGGGCGACGTCGTAGGCCGACGTGCTGGTGCCGGGGGCGTCGAGGCCGGACGGGGTCGCCGCGCGGGTGTCGAGGGCGCCGAGCTCGCGGGCCATGGCGTTCATCTTGCGCACCGCGTTCGGCACGCCGCCGAGCTGGCGGGCGAGGGTGTGCGCGACGTCGTTGCCGGAGGTGAGCAACAGGCCGTGCAGCAGCTGGCGGACCGTGTACTGGCCGCCGTCGCGCAGGCCGACGCAGGTGCACTCCTGCTGCGTGTCCTCGGCGGAGGCGGTCACCACCATGTCGCCGCGCAGCTCCTTGGCCACGACGAGCGCGAGCAGGACCTTCATGACGCTCGCGGGGCGCTGCCGGCCGTGCGGGTCGTACGCGGCGATGACGGCGCCGCTGTCCATGTCCGCCAGCAGCCAGGTGGCCGCGGTGTTGCCGCTCGGGGGCTGCGCCGAGTTCGGCGGCAGGACCAGGCCGCACTCGCCCAGCCTGTCACCACCGATCGGCTTCTCGGGGACCTCGAGGGGCGGCGGCACCTTCTGACCGGGCGCCGGCTGCTCCGAGGTGTCCACCGGTGGGGGCGGGGTCTCGCGGTTGGCGCACTGGGCCGCCAGGTTCTGCTGTGCCGTGCCGGCCGGTGCGGCGAACGCGGCTGTGGCCAGTGCTAGGACCAGGGCGACGATGAGCCGATGGGTGAAGGGCACGCCCCCAGGCTATCCACCCCCGTTCGACGTCTTGCACGCACCACGTCCGATACTGGTCGCCGTGAAGCTCTCGCGCCCGATGTCACTCTTCCTGGTGGCTTTCGGTGTGTGGTCGTGGGTGATCTGGCCCACGTTCCTGAAGAACATCTGGAACGACCCCCGTTCGTTCAGCGACGGACCGACCCCGTTCTTCACGGTGCACCTGGTGCTCGTGATCGCCTCGCTCGTGTTCGGCACCGTCATCGGCGTGCTGGGCGTGCGGGGTTTCCTGGCCACCCGACGTCGATAAGGAAACGCTGTGGAGTTCGTACGCCTGGTGCTGGTCTTCCTGCACCTGCTGGGCATGGGCATGCTCGTCGCGATGATCATGTTGCAGGCGAAGGCCGGCAAGGACGCCCCCGTGAACAAGGGCTGGCTGCACGGTGCGGCGCTGCAGCTGCTCACCGGCCTGGCGCTGGTCGGCATCGACCCGCTCGTCGACGCGGTGAAGTACGACCACATCAAGATCGGCGTCAAGCTGCTGGTCGTCGTCGCCATCGCCGTGGTCGTCGCGATCAACGTGAACAAGCCGAAGGCCCCGTCCTGGCTCCTGCCGACGGCCGCCTCGCTGGTCGTGCTGAACGTCGGCATCGCGGTCTTCTGGACCTGATCGAGGGATGTCGTGATCACTGCCGGGTGACGTCCGCCCAGTTCACGCGCGGCCTGCCGCACCGGGCGCGACCATCGCGGGCATGTCACGTATCGCCTACATCGGTGTGCTCACCGCGGGCGCGGTGTTGACGCTCATCGGACTGCACGGCGCGAGCCCGGCAGCCTCCGCCTCCGGCGAGGACCGGGTTTGCGCCGCCGCGTGGTGCCCGAAGGAACGTCCAGGAGGGGTCGCCGCTTCGGAAAGAGGCGACCACACGACGAAGACCACCTGGACGACCACGCCGTCGACGACCACGTCCACCTACACCAAGCCCACAACGACCACATCGACCAGCACGTCGTCGTCCTCCACGACGACGACCACTTCTTCGACCACGACCACGACGGGCTCGTCGAGCACGTCGTCCACGTCGAGCTCGACCACCACGCCACCGGTCACCACGACCGGCTCGTCGAGCACGACCACCCCACCGGTGACCACCACCAAGCCAACGGTCGTCACCACCAAGCCCGTCGCCGCCCCACCGCGCCAGCACAACGACCTGGCCAACACCGGTGCGTCCACCGGCTGGCTGACCGCACTCGGCGTCCTCCTGGCCGCCACGGGCGCACTCCTGCTCCTGCTGGACCGCACCCACCGCCCCGCCCGCCGCTGACCGTCAAGAATTGTCGGTGGTGCTCGTCACACTGGTGACGTGCGAATCGAACACCTGCGCGAACGCAGCGATCTCGGCGTCATCAGCGCCACCACCCTGAAGTCACTGGGCATCGCCAACCCATGGCGCAAATGCACCGCGGGCGGGCCGTGGCAACGCATGTACCCCGGCGTGGTACTGCTGCACAACGGCCCGCCCACCCCAGACCAGCACCTCACCGCCGCCCTCCTGCGCGCCGGCCCCTCCTCCGCCGTGACGGGCGCCGAAGCCTGCCGCCGCCACGGCCTCCCGGCCCACGGCCGCGAACTCCACCTGCTCTCCCCAGCTTCCGTGCGCGGCACCGGCCCCCTGATCATCGAACGCTGCCGCCCCATGCCACCCGTGCACACCATCGACGGCTTCCCGGTGGTGCCAGCAGCCCGCGCCGTGGTGGACGCCTGCCGCCAGATGCGCTCCCCCGACGAGGCCACCGCCCTGATAGCCGCCTCAATCCAACGCGGCCTCTGCACCCCCACCTCCCTCCGCGAGGAGGCCCGCACCAACCGCTTCGGCACGAAACTCGCCCGCACAGTCCTCAAAGACCTCGGCCGAGCCGAATCGGTAGCCGAACGCGACGCCCGCCGCCTCTCCCACCGCATCCGCCTGACCACCCCGCACTGGAACGTCACGATCGCCGACTCCACCGGCCTCGTCATCGGCCGCCCGGACGCCTGGTTCGACGACGTCGCCCTCGCCTGGGAAATCGACTCGCGCGCCTTCCACTACGGCCCCCGCGACTACGAGAGAACCCTCGCCCGCAACAGCAGGTACGCCGCAGCGGGGATCCTCGTCGTCCAAACCCTGCCAACCCGGCTGCGGGACCAGCCGGAGCAGGTGGCGCGGGAGTTGAAGCAGGCACACCGGGCAGCGGCGGCTCGACCTCGTCCGCCGATCCGGATGGTGGAGGTGAGGTAGGGCGGCGCGGGCGGGTGAGCGGTGGGCCGTGGGAGGCGAGGTGGGAGCGCGGCGCGGGTGGGGTGAGGAGTGCTGGGTCTGGCGAGGCCGGGCGAGGTGGCTGGGCCGGGCTTGGCTGGGCCGGGCCGGGCCGGGCTTGGCTGGGCCGGGCTTGGGCCTGGCTGGGTTGGGCCTGGGCTGGCCTTGGCTGGACCGAGCCTGGCTTGGCGGGCTGCGCTGAGCGGGGTGAGCTGACCAAGGTTGGGCCGGACCTGGCCAGCCGGGCATGCAGCCGGGCTCGGCCATCCCGGGCTGGCATGGGCGAGGTCAGGCGCTGCGAGGTGATCGAGCGAAGCGAGCCGAAAAGCCCATGCACCCCAGGCGAGCCCATCGAGCCGAAGGCGAGGCTTTTCGACCTTCAGCGACGGGCAGCGGTAACACCCACCGGCATCGCGATTGGGGCTTGACTTTGAGTGCGGGGCGATACGCTTGGTTCGGAACGGCCGGGCTCTTTATGCCCGGCTTTTTAAGGCCGATGCATCGCCCCGCCAGAGGCTCGAAGTCAAGCCCCAATCGCAATCGTCGCGGAGCGGCGATGAACTCCAAAATCTCGGCCAGTGCCCGCTCAACCCCGGTGCCAAGGTGATCGACCACGGTCTGAACGCGCCGTCCAGGCGCTATCACGAATCGCGCCGTCTAGGCGCTGCCGTGAGATCGCGCCCGCTACCGCCGCCCCCAGCTACCGCCTCCTCCACCGCACCCCCAACATCGCTCCCACCACAGCCCCAACCCCCACCATCAACGATGGCGACGGCCCCGACCTCACCGAAACAACCGGCTGGATCACGGCAGGCGGCGGCGCCTGCACCACCTCCGGCTCCCGATTCTCCCGAGCCGTCGCCGTCCAAGCCGTGATGAACAACATGAACTGAGCAACCAAGTTCGCAAAGACCAGCACACCGACCACCGACCCGAAAGCAGCCGACGTCGGCGAAGAAGTCACAAAAGACAGGAACAACGTCGCAGCCTGCTTCAAGATCTCAAACCCGACAGCCGCCGCAAAAGCCCCGCGCAAAGCACTCCGCCACCCCACCGGCTTCCGGGGCAACCGAGCCAGCACCCACAGGAACACCATCCAGTTCGCCAGCAGCGACAGGAGGATCGACCCGATCCGCAGCAGCACGTGCGCCCAGCCGGCGTTCTCGAACCCCATCCACTCCAGCAACTGCTCGGCGAACCCCGAACCCGCCGCCGTGATGCCGAACGACAGCACGATCGCCAGTCCCAGCCCAACGAGGGACAGCAGGTCGCGCCACAACGTCCCCAGGAACGGCAGGTTCTCCTTGGCGTGGCCCCACTGCGCCGTCAACGCGTCACGCAGGTTGCTCATCCACCCCAGGCCCGAGTAGGCCGCGCCCAGCAGGCCGATGATGCCGACCGTGCCCTTGGAGTCCAGGGCGGTGTTCACGGCCTCGTTGATCTGCTCGCTCAGCTGCCTGTCCGGCACCGCCTCGGCGATGCTGGCGCGCAGTGACGCCAGCAGGTCGGGCTGGGACTGCAGCACGAAGCCGGCGACCGCGAAGCCGATCATCAACATCGGCACCAGCGACAGCACGCTGAAGTACGTCACCGCGGCCGCGTAGTGGGCGCCGTACCTCTCCGTGTAGCGCTCGTAGGCCAGCACGAGATGGTCCAGCCACTTGTACTTCCGGCGCCACTTGTCCACGAGCTAAAACGCTAGTGCACGTGCACTACTCAGGCAGAACAAAGCCGATCTTCTCGTACGTGCGGCGCAACGTGCCGGAGGCGACGTCGCGGGCGCGTTCGGCTCCGGCGGCCAGGATCTTGTCCAGCGAGGCCACGTCGTCGAGGTACATGCGGACGCGGTCCTGCACGGGCGTGACCCACTCGGTGAAGACCTCGCCGAGGTCCTTCTTCAGGTCGCCGTAGCCCTTGCCGTCGTAGTCCTGGACCAGCGACTCGACCGAGCGGCCGGTCAGGGCCGAGAAGATGGTGAGCAGGTTCGAGACGCCCGGCTTGTTCTCGACGTCGAAGATGATCTCGCGGCCCGTGTCGGTGACGGCGGAGCGGATCTTCTTGGCGGAGCGCTTGGGGTCTTCGAGCAGCTCGACGACGCCGCCGGGGACCGACTTGCTCATCTTGGCGGTCGGTTCCTGCAGGTCGTAGATCTTGGCCGTGTCCTTGACGATGTAGGCCTCGGGCAGGCGGAACGTCTTGCCGTACCGGGAGTTGAAGCGCGTCGCGAGGTCGCGGGTGAGCTCCAGGTGCTGGCGCTGGTCCTCGCCGACCGGCACGTAGTGCGCCTGGTACAGCAGGATGTCCGCGGCCTGCAGGATCGGGTACGTGAAGAGGCCGACGCCGACGGCGGCTTCCTGACGTGCCGACTTGTCCTTGAACTGCGTCATCCGCGACGCCTCGCCGAAGCCGGTGAGGCACTGCATCACCCAGCCGAGCTGGGCGTGCTCCGGGACGTGCGACTGGACGAACAGCGTCGCGCGGTCCGGGTCGATGCCCAGTGCCAGCAGCTGGGCGGCCGAGACGCGGGTGTTCTGGCGCAGTTCCTTCGGGTTCTGCTCCACGGTGATGGCGTGCAGGTCGACGACGCAGTAGAACGCGTCGTGGTCCTCCTGCAGGGCCACCCACTGCCGCACCGCACCCAGGTAGTTGCCGAGGTGGAACGAGCCTGCCGTCGGCTGGATGCCGGACAGGACACGCGGCCGACGAACGGGCTGTGCGGGTGCGTTCTCCGTGGACACGGCGAAATCTTCTCAGACCAGCGAAATCAGCTCAGCGGGGTGTCCTGCTGGGCCAGGTCGACGCGCTGGTTCTGCGCGCAGACCGTCGCCGGCTTGCGGCGCTGCTTCACGAAGCCGTAGACCAGACCGCCGACTCCTGCCGTGACCGCGATCAAACCGACCGGTCCAGCGCCCGAGACACTGCTCTCAACAGCAGCACTCAGTACAAAACTCACGCCTTGCACTTGCCGAGCCTCCCCAAGAGCACAGCCCACCCCGGAACGGGTGAACCTTGCTGACTGATTGGCCGCCAAGCTACCGAGGACCGGTAGCGTCCATGCGCCAAGTCAGACTATCGGTCACTCTTGATCGGATCGCACTCGCCCATATGTCGTAGTTCGCTGACGGGCGTTACGCCCTGCTAGTGAAGCCATGGCAACGAGCTCACTCACAGTGCGCGCGGACCCGTGTTCGGACCCGGCCATGCGGGAGATCGTCTCCTCCATCAGCGTGCCGCCGAGGTCGTTCGCGCCGCCGTTGAGGATCTCCGCGGTGCCCTGGTCGCCGAGCTTGACCCAGGAGCACTGGATGTTGTCGATGCGCCCGTGCAACGCCAGCCGCGCGAACGCGTGCACGGCCCGGTTGTCGCGCCGGGTCGGGCCGGGACGGGCGACGCCGGCCAGGTAGATCGGGGCGTTGCGGTGCACGAACGGCAGCGCCACGAACTCGGTGAGCCCGCCGGTCCGGTCCTGCAGCTGCGCCAGCACCCGGAAGTGGCTGAGCCAGTGGCCGGGGTGGTCCACGTGGCCGTACATCATCGTCGACGACGAGCGGATGCCCAGCTCGTGCGCCGTGCCGACGACGTCGAGCCAGGTCGCGGTCGGCAGCTTGCCCTTGGTCAGCACCCAGCGCACGTCGTCGTCGAGGATCTCGGCGGCCGTGCCGGGGATGGTGTCGAGGCCGGCTTCCTTCAGGTCGGTCAGCCACTCGCGCACGCTCACGCCCGCCTTGGCCGCGCCGGAGACGATCTCCATCGGGCTGAACGCGTGCACGTGCATCCCCGGCAGCCGCTTCTTGATCGCGCGCACCACGTCGGCGTAGTACGTCACCGGTAGCTTGGGGTCGATGCCGCCCTGCATGCAGACCTCGGTGGCGCCCGCGTCCCACGCCTCCTGCGCGCGGTCGGCGACCTCCTCCGCGGAGAGCCGGAACGCGTCCGCGTCGCGTTCCCGCTGGGCGAAGGCGCAGAAGCGGCAGCCGACGTAGCAGACGTTCGAGAAGTTGATGTTCCGGTTGACCACGTAGGTGACGTCGTCGCCGACCACCTCGCGGCGCAGCTCGTCGGCGAGGCGGACCACCTCCTCCAGCGCGTCGCCGTCCGCGGTCAGCAGCGCCATCGCGGCGTCGGTGTCGTCGAGCAACGCGGCGGGGTCGTTCGAGGCGATCTTCAGTCCGCGTTGGACGTCCTCGGGAAGCCGGTGCGGCGCAACGGGAACCTTGAGCTCGGCCCAGTCGCCGTAGACCTCGTCGAAGTCGCCGCGCCGGTCGCCGGTGCGGCCTTCGGTGTCGATCGCGGTGTTCAGGTCGGCGCGGCCGAACGTGTCGAGCCCGCCGTCGGGCTCCTGCCACTCGCGGCCGACGACGGGGGCGTCCGGGTTCGCGAGGCCGTTCTCCAGCGACAGCGCGGAAACGTGCGCGGTGAGCCGGGTGTCGATCCACTGCCCGGCCGCGGCGCGGACGTAGCGCGGGTAGACGTTCAGCCGCTCCTGCAAGGAGAAACCGGCTTCACGGGTGATGTCGGCAAGCCTGTCGACCTGCGGCCACGGCTTCTCGGGGTTCACGTGGTCCGGCGTGATCGGCGAGACGCCGCCCCAGTCGTCGACGCCGGCGCGCAGCATCAGGTCGAACTCCTCGCCGACCAGGTTCGGCGGCGCCTGCACGCTGACCGTCGACGGCATGACGAGGCGTGCGACGGCGATCGTCGCCGCGAGCTCGGTCAGGTCGGCGTCGGGCATGCCGCGCATCGCCGTGTCCGGCTTCGCGCGGAAGTTCTGGATGATGACTTCCTGGATGTGCCCGTACTGCTTGGCGACCTGCCGCATCGCGAGCAGCGACTCGGCGCGCTCGGTCAGGTTCTCGCCGATGCCGATGAGGATCCCGGTCGTGAACGGCACGTTGACGCGGCCCGCGTCGGTGAGCACGCGCAGCCGGACCGCCGGGTCCTTGTCCGGGCTGCCGTAGTGCGGGCCGCCCTTCTCGCTGAACAGCCGTTCCGCCGTGGTCTCCAGCATCATGCCCATGCTGGACGCGACCGGGCGCAGCCGCTGCAGCTCCTCCCAGCTCAGCACGCCGGGGTTGAGGTGCGGCAGCAGACCGGTCTCCTCCAGCACCGCGATGGCGCTCGCCCGCACGTAGTCCAAAGTGGACTCGTAGCCGCGCGCCTCCAGCCACTCCTTCGCGGCGGGCCACCGGTCCTCCGGCCGGTCCCCGAGCGTGAAGAGCGCCTCCTTGCAGCCCTGTTCGGCACCCGCGCGCGCGATCGCCAGCACCTCGTCGCGCTCCAGGAACGCGGCGGGCAGCTTGTGCGGCACGGTCGCGAACGTGCAGTAGTGGCACCTGTCCCGGCACAACCTGGTCAGCGGGATGAACACCGACCGGCTGTACGTGACGACCCCGGGACGCCCCTCGGCGAGCAGGTGCGCGTCCCGCACCTTGCCCGCCGCGGTCAGCAGCACGTCCAGGTCCTCGCCGCGCGCGTGCAGCAACACGGCGGCCTCGGTCGCGTCGAGCACGGCACCGTCAGCGGCCCGGCGCAACGCACGCCGCACGGCCGCAGCGCTCGGACGGGGCTGCGGTGGGGTTAGAGAGATGTCCACTGCCACGTCAACGACCTTAGGCCGCCGAAATTCCTGATCACTTGTGACGGGCTGTGGGACATCCCACTCGTCAGCGCACCGAGACGAGCAGTTCGGTGTTCCGGTCGAGCGGTGTGCCCAGCGGATCCGTCCGGGAGTGGATGTCGTTGTAGGTGAACTCGCGGCAGAGGCTGGCGAGCGCCGGGTCCGACCTGTCGTCGTAGTCGACCTGGTACGGCGCATCGGCTTCGAGGAGGGTCGTGAACAGCGACAACGTGCCGTCGCCGTTGTCGGCCACCTCGATCACGCGGGCGTGCTGCGGGTAGTCGACGTGCGCCGCGGTGTTGATCTCCCAGAAGCCGCGGGACGGGGTGTCGTGCCGGTGCGGCGTGATCACGTTGCGGTGCGTGTGCCCGTTGACCCACGCCAGCACGTTCGGGAATCGGTGCAACAGGTTGACCAGCGCGTCGCCGTTCATCCGCGGGTCGAGCGGCCGGCGGCGGTCGGGCAGGACGTTGCCCATCGACCCGCTGGTGTGGTGGCTGAACAGCACGAACAGCTCGTCGCTGACGTTCTGCCTGGTCGGCCGCCCGAGCCAGTCGTAGTAGAGCGAGCTGTTGCGCCGGAGGGTCCGCTCGATCCAGTTGAGCTGGTGCAGCCCGATCGAGCCGGTGGAGAACCCGGCGAGGTTGGTGGTGTCCATGCTGATGCCGGTGACGCCCGGCGCCATCCGGAACGTGTAGAACACGTCCACACCGTCCGCGTTGGCGTCCGTGTAGCCGTGTCCGCCCGTCTGCAGATGCTTGCGCACGTACTCGCCGGTGGTGAACAGCCTGCGACGGTCATCGGGCGTCACGGTGCGGACGACGCCGCCACTCGCGAGGATCGCCATCGCCTCGGGGATGGCCGTGGGGTCGTTGAACGCCTTGGCCACCTTCGCGTTCTGCACCGGGTCACCGAACCCGACGATCTTCTTGCGCCCGGTGTACCAGCTGTCGAGCAACCCGTCGGGCAGCGCGCCGACCACGCTGTCGTCGTGGTTGCCGATCGTGGAGTACCAGGGGATGTCGAGGCCGGGGCTGGTGAACGTGCTGACGGCGGCGTCGAGGAGCCCTGGCAGCCGCGGGAAGCCCTTGCTCTTGTAGTCGTCGGTGCCGCTGAGGTCCGGCTGCCAGAACGTGCTGATGGCCGCGTTCTGCACGCCTTCGTACCGCGCGTCGCCGGTGTTCGGCGTGATGCTGCCGCCGTTGAGGACGGTGAGGAACCAGTCGAGCTCGACGTGCTCGTGGTTGTCGGTGTTGTCACCGGTTGCGGTTTGCAGGCTAGACGTAACCGGCGCACGATCGGTCCCATGACCAGGTACGTAGCACTGTATTGCCGCATCTCGATCGACCGCGCAGGCCGGAAGGAGGGGGTCAAGACTCAGGAGACCTACGGTCGCGAGTACGCGGCGCAGACGTGGCCTGGTGTGCCCGTGAGGGTGTTCTCCGACAACGACCTGTCAGCAGCGAAGGACGACGTGGTTCGTCCCGACTACAACGCACTACGTCAGGCACTCGAACGCTGCGAGGTGGCTCACGTGTGGGCCATTGAGCAGTCGCGTATTGAGCGGCGCGAGGTGCAGTGGTTCGAGTTCGCCGCGTTGATGGATGGGGCAGGCATTTCGGAGCTGCACACTAAACGTGACGGCATCGTCCACGTGCGCACGGCAGTGGCGGGAATCAAGGCCGTACTGAACGCCGAGGAAGTACGCATCATCAAGAGGCGAATTCAGGACAAATTCGACGCGAAAGCGGCACGCGGAGAGCCACCAGGCGGGCCTAGCTTCGGCTTTAGGCACGCCACGCGTGACGATGGCGTGAAAACTTACGTACAGCATCCGGAAGAGGCGAACGCGGTACGACGCGCCGCAGAGTTGGTGTTGTCCGGTTGGTCGCTGGGCAACATCGCAGCGCAGCTGAAAGAGCAAGGGTTTCGCGGCGCGAAAGGAGGCGCGGTTACCGTGAACACGGTACGCAGCATGGTAACCAGGCCTGCCATTGCCGGTTATCTCGTTCGCCAAGGACGCGTGATCGGGCGAGGAAACTGGGAGCCAATCCTGACCGATGACACATGGCAAGCCTGCCGCCTAAAGCTCTCCGAACCGCGCAACGTTCGCAAGGCTGACGGCACCGAGCACAAGATCCTGAACCCAAAGCGCAGCACTGCACCCGGCAGGAAATACCTCCTCACGGGAGGACTGGCCGTATGCGGTGTCTGCGGAAACCCACTTTCCGGAACCATCCATCGCGTCGGCAAGCGCGGAAAGATTCCCTACCTGCTTTGCCACACCACCAAAGGCGGGCGCGCTTGCACCGGCATCATGCTCAAAGAAAGCGAGGAGTACGTAGCCGAGCGCTTGTTCGCAGAGTTGGACAAGCCTGAATTCCTGAACGCGATCGGAGCCGATGAGCACGGGCCGCGCAGGATGGAAATCATTGACGCACTGGACGCGATCGAGAAGCAACGCGGCGAGTTGGCTACCCTCTGGGCTAAGCCCGGCGAACTGACGTTCGGGGAATGGCAGGCTGCACGTAGCGCTCTAGGCGAACACGAACAAACGCTGCGCAATGAGCTAACGGAGCTTCCACCTCCGGTTGTGAATATCGACATTGAGGGAGCCCGCGAAGCGTGGCCTGAGATGACGCTCGACGAGAAGCGGGAGTTCCTTCGGCTGTTCATTGACAAGGTCGTTCTCTACAGAGCACGTCCGGGAACCCGTAGCTTCGACGGTGACCGCCTAGACATCAAGTGGCGCTACGCATAAGAACCAAACACCAACGGCCCTCTCCGAACGGAGAGGGCCGTTGCTTTTTCGAGAACTACCGACTGTCCTCCGAACCTTGCTCGATTCGCTCCCTAGCAATCCTCCGCCTGGCAAGCGCAAGACGGATAATGCGCGCCGCTCTCGTCAGGGTGTAGGCGTCGTCTACCGCACGGGTCTGAGCTTTACCTAGCGACGTTCTAGCGTCGCCCGGACCGAACGGCTCATTCACTGTCCGGCGACACCTCCTCACCCTCAGGGAGGGAGCCACCGTCGTCCCAGTGAACGGCCCGATTCCGGCTAGTTGACGCGCCAGGCTCAGACCCGCTGTCTATCCTCCCCGTAGGACGTTCCCGCTGATCAGCAGAGGGAGTCAGCCCCAGGGAGGCGACAGGGAAAGCTCCCTGACTCCCTGACGCCTCCCCGCCGTCCACTGTGGCCTGAGAGTCAACACCCTCACGGTTCCTGCGAGCGATTGCATCCGCCACGTCCTCACTGCGGACCACCATCGAACCGTCAGACTTTCGCGGCCGAATTCCGAACCCGAGAAGTGCGGCGCGAAGGTCGCGCGCCGTCCACGGTTCATACTCCCTGGAATTGAGCGCGACGAGTCGAGCGAGAACAGTTTGAGTGCGAACACGGGATTCCCCTTCAAGCACACCTTGGATATCAGTCAGTTGATCGACAGCCGCGGAATTCTCAATTTCTTTCAAGGTCCAGCCGGCCGCGACCGGCAATATCTCCAGATTTGCCAGCGCACGAGCAATGATGGGGGTGACTTCATCAACGCCGTCTTCAAATGGAAGATAGAACGTGCGGACAAGTTCGAACGCATTATGGGTGACGCCGACGGCAACACAGGTTCCCCGATCGGTGTGCATCCTCAGTTCGGTTGCGCGCACACCCGCGCGATACTTTCCCGATCCCAGCAGCCCGTCATTGGCGATGTGGTCCGCTACAGCGAACGCCGCGCCGCACGACACGTTCCGCGTGATCTCCTTGGGGATACTGTCCTTTGTCGGCGACTGGGTGGCCAACAGGAGAATGATTGCGTACTTGCGACCGCGCTTGATCAGCTTGACCGCGAGTTCCGCCGCGCGCTTTCCATGCTTCGGATGCTGGAAGAGTTCGTGACACTCGTCGACCGACAAGATGATGGGGTGCAGGCCCAACCGGGGATTGTCAGCGAGCCTGCGGGAAACCTTCGGCGGTCGGCCCGACTGCTCCCCGAGAACGCGTCCGCGTCGCTCCATTTCGTTGAGTAGATCTTCGAGATCCTGAACGGCGTCAGCCGCAACCGAGTCATCCATTCCCATTCGGTAGCGACTCAGGCGCGGTGCCAGCGGTTCGAAATCCGGGCTTTCACCCATCACGAACGCCCAGAGTTCGGCGGTCGGATCCAGGGCTGCGCCGACCATGAGCACTCGGAGAAGGTTCGTCTTTCCCTGACCCGGTCGGCCGCCGACTAACCAGTTACTTCCGATCAGCGGCGCGTTGATTACCAAACCGCGTTGCGTCAGGCCGAACGGGACACCCTCGAACACGTCGACGGCCCCGTCATGCAACAACGGCCATTCACCTGCACCACCGGAAAGCGTGCCCTTGTCAGCCACCCACAGATCAAGAACTCCGTCTTCCTCGCCCGTGGTAGGCCACGTCTCCAATGACGCACGCCCTAGGTTCGCTGCCAACACTTTTCGTCGATCGGACACCATCTCGGCTGTCACCCCGAGCGGCAAGCGGATTTGCGCCTGAGTTCCGTCGCCGTCCTTTCGCGCCGCAACGGTGTAGACGAGTTCACCGCCACCTTTGAGGAACGAGTTCAGCGAGGCGATTCCGAGGTGCGCAAGGGCCCTGGTGATCATCCTTTCGTCCACCCAGGAACCGGAATCGTCGCGGTCGGGCCGTGTCAGCCATCCCGCACCCGGTGTGCGGTCACGGCCCTCCCACACGGCCGCGCCGACGAGCCACGCCACGGTGACCGGGGGCACCCACGGCCACACCGCCGACACAGCGGCCGTCAGAGCGTCCCTGACGGCGTAGACGGCCTGAAGCCACCCCGGCATACCCGAGCGGTCCAGAACCGCCTCTACGAGCGCCAGGAGAACCAGCAGCGCCGTCACGCCCGCTGCGCCGACAAGCGCCCTGCGGAGGAAGATCCCCAACTTGGCCCACCGTGCCCGCGCGTCGGACCTGATCAACTCCTGCGCCGTGCGCCGCGCCTGCACGTCCCCGGCCATCCGTGCCGCCCGTGCGTCGGCACGAAGGTCCGCGTACGACGCCCACCGCCAACCACGGGCGATCCAGCGCCCGGTCCCCCTCGTGAGGAACCACGCCAGGCGGGCGAGATCACGCGGCGCGTTACGTGCTCGATAGGCGATTACCGACCGCGCCCGAACCACCCCGTCAAGATCCGCAATCGACCTCACCGCAGGCTTGATCAACGGACAGGGTTTACGTTGTGCTGCAATAGTTTCTTCGTCGCTGACGAACTCTCCATCTAGGACTTGACGGACAAGTTCGGCGCTCGGGTTTTCATGATCATCTTGGTGGGTCATCGCCGGCGCCGACCCCGAAGTTGATCTTCGTTGGAGACCACCGTCAGCGCCCGCACCAAGACCCACGACGCGAACAGCGCGGGCACCATCAGAGCGGCCAGCTTCGCCCACCCCGACGCGTTCGGATGCGCGAGTGCCAACCACTGCACGCCGGAGATGAGCGCTGCGCCGACAAGGACCCGACCAGTCAGGGACAGCAGCCGCCCGCCACGACGGGTGGCCTCAGCGGCCTTGCGTGCCCGCCGGACTGACAGACGCCATGCCACCCACAGCAGCAGCACGGCAACCAGCCCGGCCAGCATGAGCGGAGGGGACAACTCGATCCCAGTCATGGCCGCTCACCCGCCACAGTGCCGCCGTCGCGGCGTTCCTCCCAGCACTTGTAGATCGCACGACGCGCATCCTCGGGCAGGGGACCCCATACCCCCGACGTCGCGTGACCACGGGTGCGGAACTCCCATTCCAGACACTCACGCTGCACCGGGCACGCCGCACACACTCGCGCGGCCAGCTCACGATCCGCCCGAAACTCTCCGGTCCACTCGGGATACTCACCACTGGTCGACAACCACCCGCACAGGCCCGTGTTGCGGACCGTGTGCGCCAACTCCTCGTCAGCCAGCTCCGCGAACTCGTCAAGTTCTGCGGCGACCCGCTCGTAGTGCTCGTTCATCGGCGAACACCGCCCATCGGCGAATCCGCCAGGTGCGCCACGGCGTCGGCCGGAATCCACACCCGGTCGCGCCGCCACACCACGGGAAGCGTGCCGACACGGATAGCGCGGCACACGCTCGCCACGCTGCCACCGGTCAACCACGCCACTTGCCTGATAGAAAGCAGGTTTGTACGCGACAAATTCATGATTGTGTTTCCTTACTTGATGTGCGACTCGCGGTTTTGCGGGCCGCTGCATCAAGTACGCCGGAACACAACGACGAACTCTATGCCTAGATCTAGATATCGATATGGCGTGGCAGCATATGCCTGGTCAGGCAGGGTGCGCGCAGGGGCAACATTCCGAGTTTGACTAAGCAGGCGTACGGATATTCATCACTGACATGTTGATCAGCGGGCTGTCAGTCACCACTAGCGCTAGGCTGACCCTTGGTTTCTTTAACCAGTTTGAACAAGTCCCGGAAGTCAGCGCCCGCGCGTGCGCCGTACGCGCTTAGCTCGTCGTCCAACTCTGACGCGACCATCAGAAGCGAAGGACGACTTTGACGGCCGTGCCCCAAGGCTTTTACGCCCATCGCTGCGGCCTCTTCAATGTCGCCTGCTCGCGCCGCCACGACAGCCAAAGTGAGTTGAGCTTCTGTGCTACGCATCGGCGAAACAACAAAGCCATCTGCGTTCACACTGCGCCGGATCACTTCCTCGGCGTTTCGCTTGGCCAGATCGTCGCGCCCAACGATCCGGTATGTATCCATCGCGTAGAAATCGAACTTGTCAGGGTCTACCACGAAGTGATTGTCGGGTCGTTCTGGATACGGCAGGTCGCCCAACAATTCACTACCACGCTGCAATACTTCATAGACCTCATTCGCCATTCCCATGCGGGCGTAGGCTTTGGCCTGCTGTCCATAAAGTTGCACAGCGACAGACTGCGACGGGGCAGCGATGATCCCTGCTTGCGCAAGGGGAATGACTGCCCTGTAGTTCCCTGCCGTCAGGTTGAACCAGGCCAGCATTTCGTGTGCCCAACCTACAATCGAGGCATCACCCGACTCGGTACCAAGTTGCAACGCCATTTTTCGGGTAGCCTGAGCGGCTTTCTGGTCACCAAGGTCATATTCCAAACAACCAACCAGTAGCGCGAGCAGGCCCGCATTATGCAGTACCTCGCGGTGTTGAGGCAGGGTCAACTGTTTACCCAGCAGCTCCGTGACCTTTCTCAACCACGCCTGACCCTTACGCATGAGTTCTCGCGCGTCGGCATGTGAGTAGTCACAACACATCTGCTCTACGGTGATACTCAAGGCATCAATTGTCGGCTGATCAATTGCTGATGCACGGACACGCTGCACTAGCTCTGCGGTGTCTATACCAGTGTTCGCAATCAGTATCTGGTTGTGCGTATCAGCGTCAATCAGCCCTGCCGCGTCTCGACCAGACGAAACAGGCGGAGTAAGCCGACTTTGCCCAGGAAGATCGAACCACAGAAGATGTTGAGGAAGATGCAGAGTTCGCGCCCAGTTTTGAAGCCAGAAAAGATTTGTCTCAGCTGGGCCGTTCTCGATACGACTAAGCTTCGACTGCGTCAGGTTCAACCATCGTGCAAGTAGTTCTTGTGTAAGCGCCCGACCGTAAAGCGTCAAATGACGCGGGTGATTTCGGTAGGCCTTGAATACGTGGCCGATGTGCTGCTCCGCGAACGCGGCGCGAAACTCGTCCGTCTCAAAGAACTCATGCCGCAACTGGGCAGGCGGCGTCCGAAGCTGGTCACGCTGATCTCTGTGGCAGCGAGCGCAGAGATTCGCCGAGTTGGCCGAAGGAAGCCTGTCATCGCAACCCTGACAACGACGGGCTTCTCCAGTGCTTCCACCTTGTGGGACAGGTGTCGTCATCTCGTGTCTTCCCCCGTCAGGCGTCTGCGGCGGATGCGCTGCCTCTGACCAGCGTACATACGCACCGCAGGCGACACCATCGGGTTGCGCCGATCGAGGCTTCGCGCCCGCTTACCAGGCGTTATACCTGGATCTGCATGGGCCATGCAGATCCAGGTATAGACATCAGCCGGACAAGGTTCGACGGTAGAGGCGAAAGAAGTCCGTTAGCGCATTTCCACTCTTATCTACGAAGGTGGCACCCGAAAGTCAGCGGGAACGCATGATCGTGACGGCCGTGCTCACGACTGGAATTGTTCGAGTTGCGAACGGGCTTGAGCAATCTAAGCAATTGGTCGATGAGGTACTGCGCACAAACCACGCCAAGTGGGAAACGACGATGTTCGTTGGGGACGCCGAGTTTCGCAGTACCAAGGAAGGCCCGCAACCGGACCATCAACTACGGGTCAGCGTCAGCCCCTCAGCGGGGCTTGCAGCACTCAACTACATGGATCATGACGATCCGGAAATGGTGATTGCCAACTCATACAACCCAGCGCGGCCACTGCCTGAGGTCAGTCTTCTATTCAACGGGGAGACCGGCGCAGTATTTCCGCGCACAGCATCGATACCAATCACCGATGCTCGCGCGGCGATGATCGAGTGGATACAAACGCGCAAGCGCCCGAGATGCATTCAATGGCGCCCATACGACAACTACTGACAAAAACCTTCCCCTAAGGGATTCCGTGACGGCGATAACCGTAATCGTCGGCCTTATCGCGGTCGGCGTGTGGACATGGATCATCGGAGATTACTACGACTGGTGGGGACGCATGTCTACACACCTGAGTAATCGAAGGAAGACGTAGCGTGACAAACGAACTGGTCCCCCGTCAATACGAGCTAACACCTCAAGGCGTGTTCACACACACGATGGCAGAAAAGTGGCTCGCCTTGACCAATGAGGAGCGAGACGAACTGCTGCACCAGTTGCGACAAAGATCTCTCCAGCAACAGCAGGAGCCCCGCGAGCCGCCTGAATTCGATGTACGTCCTTGGGTTCAGCCCTGACCAGGGTTCAGGCGCTGGACAGCAACCAGTCGGCAAGCGATCCACCAGCGCCCCAAGGGAACCCTTGGGGCGCTCGAATTGAAGAAAGGCCGCCGTCGTGGCTGCGGAAGTTCTAACCGAAGACCTGTTGCGCGCTTCGCTAATGCGGCTGTCGCGTGAAGTCGCGAAGTCTCATCCCGAGTTCAGTGATGCGCTCACGTTGCACACGGTACGCACGTGCAGTCTGGTTCCCGACTCAGAGCGAGCGGAGTACTTTCGTGAACTTGGAGTATTGCTCATTGATCTCGGGCGTCTCTATCTCGCAGAGTCGGACGTGCTCAAGCCATCAGTCGAGGAACCAGCGTCTGATGGTGCCCCAGGCGGAGCAGAGGACGATCATCGCGCGTAGTTGGCGCTAGAGTGACCGCCGCACCCTCAAACCGTTGGTGCACTTGACTTTCACGCCGTGCCTGCCGCTTCCACGAAGCGTCAAGGTTGGTTACGTCTTCATCTCAGTTGACGGTCGTCATGAGGAAGTCGAACTTCCGCCCGGTCAACGGCCCGTGCTTGACCGCGTTGACCCGCTTGACGAGCGCCGTCGAGCCCTGCGCGGTGAGCGTCTCCTGGGGCCGGTGCGCGCTGGAGCCCATGATCGGGTGCAGGTACTCGAACCGCAGCGGGCTCTGGGCGTCGCAGATGTGCATGTCGCTGAACTGCACGAAGCTGGCGAGCGCCTGACGCCGGGCTTCCCGGTTCGGTTTCGCCGCGACCAGGTCGGCGCGGATGACCGTCGGCCACCCCGGACCGGCCGTCAGCCTGCGGTAGCCGCTGGCGCCGACCGGGGTCGCCGTCGTCTCGAGCGTGGTGCCCGCAGTGCTTGCCATCGCTTGCGGGTGGAGCAACGGGACGCCCGCCGCGCCCACGCCCATCGCCAGCAGGAAGTTGCGCCGGTTGAAACCCATGTGCCCGCCCCCGATTCATCGATGGTGAATCGTGTTCATATTCGGGGAGCGGGTGGGTGAAATCGAGCGGTCGCGGGGGCGACAGGAGCGATAAAGGCTGGGCGGACTGGGGCGGTTGGCGGACTCGGTGAGGGGCCGTGCGGCGGTGCGGGACGAGGCGTGCTGCCGGGACCGTCGTTCAGCTCAGGCCAGCGAGCAGTTGGCGAAGGTGCTCTTCGAGCCGTGGCCGTTTCTCAGCGAGCACCTGCCACACAAGAGCGTCGTCCACGCTGGCGTAGCCGTGGATCAAAATGTTGCGAAACGCGACGATCCGAGCCAGGTCGGGTACCAAGGCGGCAAGCTCCGGGTCAACCTTCGACAGGTTGTTCAACGCCTCACCGATGATCTCGAACTGGCGCTCGACCGCCGATCTCAGCATCGCGTCGGCCAGGTAGTCATCGAAAGTCTTACCGTTGCAAGGCAATTGTCATGACGCACCACTCAGGCCATGAGAACGCTGGTAGGTCTAGGGGTTCCTCCGCCTTTATGGACTGGCCTACAGCCCTATGGAACTACACAAAGTCGGGAGACTCGTTTGATGCTGTCCGAAAGTTCAGTGCAACCGGTCGTGACGTGAGGCTCCCAGCTCGTCAGATTGTCCAGGACCCTGCAACCAGGCACATTCTATCGAGTCGAACAGCGGTTACAGCCCTGATCAATTCCTATTGGAAAGTCGGGGGCACAAGCTCACTGCTAAGAACGTGGCTAGCGAGCTGGGTGTAGACGCCAAGACGGCTCGTAATCGCCTCACGGCTAACGGATGGGTGGAGACCACAGAGAAGACGGAAGGCAGGAACCCAGCCACGTTGTGGGAGTACCCAGCAGCCACGGGGGACAGCGAATGGCGACTGTCTGACCCGTTCTCTGACAGCGGGGTCATGACCCTGCCTAAATAGGCTACAAAGTTGACGAAGGGAACGACGGGAACGTTTTTCGAAAGGAACTGCGATGAAGGGAAGTTGGGAGCCCCCCCCCCCCCCCCCCCCCCCCCCCAAGACATTCCCTCCGTTGACCTGCATAAATAGGCCACGACGGGAATGCCGTTCCCGTCGTCAGCCTCCCGTCTCCCGCCGTCAGACACCATCTCCCTTGGGCTTGTGCTCGATCATCTTCGTTCCCGGATAACGGGCGTCTGCGTTCTTGGGTTTCACCTCGTACTCGTCTGTCTCGTTCATCAGAAACCGAGTACGCCCGTCATCGAACAATGTCACATAGCAACCGGGCCTGACTTCAAAACGCCAACTGGGCGTCTCTCTCGTATTTCTGTCCTGCCTCACCGCAGTAAAGGTGAGCTTCTTTTCATCGTCTGCCATGCGCAGAGCCTACCCCTACCTCACTCCAGAAAGGAGCACTCAATGTCCCCTGCAAGCATGCCGCAGAAGCGGCCTGAATGGATGCCCCCTGGTCATTCCCCAGATGAACCCCGAACCGTTCGTGAGGCGCGTGAGTACGTCTATGACGTGAAGTTAAGGAGCAAGCATCATCACCTGATCCGCATGAACCTAAGCGCGACCACGCAAAGCCGAGAAAGGACCAAGCAATGACCGGGAAGACGCCATGCAGGAGGAAGACGTGCCCAGGTTTCGCCAAGGCAGACGATTACCTGCGCTGCTCTGGACTGCGCAAGAACCTGGCCATGCAAGTGGCTATTGCTCTACGAAAGGACACAGACGCTTCCCATGCAGAGCTATCCGCTTTGCTGGGCGTGGTGGACGCCGTGAATCTGTGGAAGACAGCAGTAATTGCAGAGGATAAGCACAGGAATGCAGGTAATAGTACGTAATCACATTCCATGTACTGACCCCTGAGAGAGGCTGTGAGCGTGCGTGTGCACGCTTGACAGTGGGCAACTAGGGGAGGACTGAGTTAAGGACACAGGGAGGCGTACAGTGCATTTAGACGCGCCTGTGATTGACCCTGGGGGAGGTAACCCCTCCCCCTCCGCTTCCTGACCGGTGCGTATATACGCGTCACGGATGCCGTCTACTCGGACGGATGATCGTCTACGTCTAGTTGAGTCGCTGGTGTAGCAGTCCTACGCCATGGCAGGCGCAGCCAACTACGAGTTCCCCTTTGCTGAGCAACAGGTTCAGCGCCGCTTTCCTTCAGAGTCTCCAGGATTTCTTGAAGGTCTGGCTTGCTCCGCTCCGACACGACCTTGGCCGCACGAAGACGGGTCTCTACTCGCTCCCACGTGGACCACGCAGTCAGTTCGGCCAGTTCAACATGGTAGATGTCGCGTAGACGACCTACGGCCTGCTCAAACCGGGTTACGTCGATGCCTGCGCCGTAATGCGTGCCGTCGTTGATTGAGTCTTGGAATGCGTCCTGTAGCTCGTACGCCATCTGCTCTAGGGCCTGGATAGCCTTCAACGTGGTGTCCGCCGCTTGTGCCGAACAGTGGAGTTGGACGGATGCGAGGGAGTCCCTGGCCTGCCTTGCAAGTTCATCTAGGTCTGATGTGATCGGACGGGAAAGTTCCTGGAAGTTCAGATAGGTGTTGAACGAGTGCATGGTCATGTACCAGCGGCTGATGGCTGATATGGCCGCAGAGAGCGCCGTCGACCGTGTTTCCAGCTCCCGCGTGTACCTCTCTTGCTCCCACTTGAGGTGATCTCTTGCTGCCTCACGCCGGTTGGTGAAGATCTGAGTCACGGCCGCGCCCATGAGGGTGCCGAACACGCCAACTCCGGCCACCGCGAGAGTCACCCACACAGGAACCATGTCCGCCCCTTACGGCTTGGGCCAGTCGAACGTGACCGTCACAGGCGCATGATCTGACCATCGTTCCTGGTAGGAGGCTGCACGCTCTACGACTGCTGAGGTGGCGGTCTGTGCGATGCGATCCGTTGTGACAACCAGGTCGATCCTCCAACCCGAGTCGTTGTCGAACGCCTTCCCGCGGTACGACCACCACGAGTACGGCCCGACAGCATCGGGGTGCAGCGCGCGCATCACGTCCGTGTAGCCCGATGAGAACACCGACGACATCCACTCCCGCTCGTAAGGCAGGAAGCCGGACGACTTCTGGTTGGTCTTCCAGGCCTTCAGGTCCTCGGCGCGGTGCGCGATGTTCCAGTCACCGCACACCAGCACCTCGCGGCCGGAGACGGCGGCCTTTTCGCGCAACGACACCAGGTACGGCAGGAAGGCGGCCATGAAGCGGTCCTTCTCGTCCTGCTTCTCGGTGCCCACGTCGCCGGAGGGCAGGTACAGCGAGCCGACGACCACGTCGGGCAGTTCGATTTCCACGTAGCGGCCGCTCGACTCGAACTCGGAGGCGCCGAAGCCCACACGGACCGATGACGGTTCTACGCGCGAGAGGATGGCTACGCCGGCGCGGCCCTTGAGGGACGAGTGGGCGTAGACGCCGTGCCAGCCGGGTGGGGAGTGGACCTCGGCGGGCAGTTCGGAGGGTTCGGCGCGGACCTCCTGCAGGCACACGACGTCCGCGGAGGAGGACGCGAGCCACGAGAGGTAGCCCTTCTTGGCGGCAGCGCGCAGGCCGTTGACGTTGATCGTGGAAACCGTGAGCACGAGCGGTGAGCCTACTGAGAGGCCAGGCCCCAGGCGTGGGGGTACTCGGCGCCGCAGCCCGCGCAGTGGGCGCGCAGGTCGAGGTAGCCGACGAGGGTGGCCATCTCGTCGCGGGGCAGTGCGAGCTGGCGTTGGCCGTCCATCTCGGTGTAGAGGCCCTGCCACTCCGGCGTGCAGGTGCACTGGGTCATGGCCTTGGCCCGGCCCCACCGGAACACGTTGCGCAGCATGACCTCAAGTTTGCCACAGGGCGGACCTGCGGCGAAGCGGGAACGCGGGGCCTCACCCGCAGGTGGAGTCGCTCGTCAGCGCCACGAACTGGGTGCTCACCCAGCGCCGGTAGCCCAGCATGCGGTAGCCGTTCTCGACCCGGTCGGCCGCCTCGGTCACGGCGTCGCGCGGCATGGTGGAGACGATCGGCTGCATGTCGCCGGGACCTGAGCGGACGTTGAGGATGTCCGCGGTCACCGTCACCTTGCACACCTGCTCGCCCTTGTCGCTGCCCATGGGCTTGCCGCCGTTCGCGACGAACATCACCCCGGCGACCCCGAGCACACCCATCACGATCATGCCCCTGACCGGAACACCCAGCATCGCCGCCTCCAACCGCCGCACTGCCTTCCATCTGCAGATATAGCGGCTGGAGGTCCCCTGCGGACGGCCAAGCGCGGCAACCACCCGCAAGAGGAACCGACCGGGTGACGCGCAACGAGAAAGGCCACCCCGGTGTGACCGGGGTGGCCTTCTGCGGAACTGGCGAGTCAGGCGGACGTCAGAACGACGCCATCTTCTTCTTGAGGTTCTCGTCCAGCGCGGCGAGGAAGTCCTCGGTGGTCAGCCACTCCTGGTCCTTGCTGATCAGCAGGGCCAGGTCCTTGGTCATCTGACCGGCCTCGACCGTCTCGATGACGACCGACTCCAGCGCCTCGGCGAAGCGGATCACCTCAGGCGTGCCGTCCAGCTTGCCGCGGTGCATCAGGCCACGGGTCCACGCGAAGATCGAGGCGATCGGGTTCGTGGAGGTGGGCTTGCCGGCCTGGTGCTGGCGGAAGTGGCGCGTCACGGTGCCGTGGGCGGCCTCGGCCTCGACGGTCTTGCCGTCCGGCGTCATCAGGACCGACGTCATCAGGCCGAGCGAGCCGAAGCCCTGCGCGACCGTGTCGGACTGGACGTCACCGTCGTAGTTCTTGCACGCCCAGACGTAGCCGCCCTCCCACTTCATGGCAGCGGCGACCATGTCGTCGATGAGGCGGTGCTCGTAGGTGAGGCCCTTGGCGTCGAACTCCGCCTTGAACTCCTCGTTGAACACGCGCTCGAAGATGTCCTTGAACTGGCCGTCGTAGGCCTTCAGGATCGTATTCTTCGTGGACATGTAGACGGGGTAGCCCCGCTGCAGGCCGTAGGAGAACGAGGCGCGGGCGAAGTCCTCGATGGACTTGTTGTAGTTGTACATGCCCATCGCCACACCGCCCTCCGCCGGGAACTCGGTGACGACGTGCTCGATCGGGTCCGAGCCGTCCTCCGGCTGGAACGTGATCGTGAGCTTGCCGGCGCCGGGCACCTTGAAGTTGGTGGCCTTGTACTGGTCGCCGTGGGCGTGACGGCCGATGATGATCGGCTTCGTCCAGCCCGGGACCAGGCGCGGCACGTTCGAGATGATGATCGGCTCGCGGAAGACGACACCGCCGAGGATGTTGCGGATCGTGCCGTTCGGCGAGACCCACATCTTCTTCAGGCCGAACTCCTCGACCCGCGCCTCGTCCGGCGTGATCGTGGCGCACTTGACGCCGACGCCGTGCTTCTTGATGGCGTTGGCGGCGTCGATCGTGACCTGGTCGTCGGTCGCGTCCCGGTGCTCGATGCCCAGGTCGTAGTACTCAAGGGTGACGTCCAGGTACGGGTGGATCAGCTTGTCCTTGATGAACTGCCAGATGATCCGGGTCATCTCGTCGCCGTCGAGCTCGACGACGGTGCCCTGAACCTTGATCTTGCCCATAACTCCGGGCGCTCCTCTCGCGACGATGCAAGCAAGACAAGCGTACTGGTAAACCGCCGCCCTGTGCCTGCGACCCTGGTTACATCGATTCGGCCGGCGCTTCGAGCACTGCGCCACTGGTTCGAACGTTAGTCCCCTCGCCCCGAGTCAACGAGTCAGGCCCTGAAGGCGTCATAGCTACGACTACTGTCAACACGGTCGGGTGATCTTGAGAAGGGGCGTAAGTGTCGACTGGGCCAACACATGCGATGAGCGGCTTGCTTGCCTGGTCCGCCGTCACCGCGTTCGCTTCCGCTCACCCGATCGGCCAGCTGAGCCCGCAGAGCTGGGCCGTGGGTGCCGTGCTGGCGACCGGAGCGGCGTTGCTGCCCGACCTCGACCACCCCGGTTCGACCATCTCCCGCACGTTCGGCGCGTTGAGCGGTGGCCTGTCCGCCGGCATCAACATGCTCAGCAGCTTCGTCTACCGGACCACGCGGACGAAGAAGGACTCCAAGCGGGACGGCGGGCACCGCGGGCTCACCCACACGCTCGTCTTCGCGTTGTTCGCGGCCGTGTTCACCACCGCGGTCGTGCAGAACAGCCAGAAGTGGGCGTTACCGGTCCTCATGTTCGTGTTCGCCGGTCTCGCGGTGCGCGGCATCATGAACGACTGGTGCCCCAAGCAGGACGCGTTGCTGATCACGGTGGTGTCCGCGGGGATCACGTGGGCGATGATCGCGTGGACCTCGCAGACGAGCGCGTCCGCGGCGGCGGCCGGGATCGCGGTCGGCGTCGGGTGCTTCGCGCACTACATCGGTGATGCGATCACCGAGCAGGGGTGCCCGATCCTGTGGCCGGTGCCGATCATGGGCAAGACCTGGTACCCGGTGGCACCGCCGAAGATCATGCGGATGAAGACCGGTGGCGTGGTCGAGATGGCGATCGTCGGGCCGGTCGTGACGATCCTGTCGGTGTGGCTGGGGCTGGCCGCGTTGCAGGCCACGGGCGCGTTGCCGTTCCTGGACTGGCTCGACCTGCTGCCGATTTGATGTTCGCCGGCAGTCCATCCGGCGGCCATCTCCGCCTCACCCGAACGGTCTAACCTCCACGGACCCCGACCAGTCGTGTGGAGGATCAGCCATGTCCGAAGTGGCCCGCAGACGGTTCCTGCAGGGAGCGGGTGCGCTCGGCGTGGCGGGAGCGCTGGGCACCGGGCGCGCGGCCGCTTCCCCGCGCTACCACTGGCTTTCCGGCGACCACCACGCGCACACGCAGTACTCCTACGACGGCATGTACACGATCGAGCAGCAGATCCGCGGTGCGTTGCGGCACGGCACGGACTGGCTGGTGATCACGGACCACGGCCATGCGGCGCACGAGGCGCATTCGGTCGAGGCGACGGCCGCGGACATCAAGCGCGCACAGCGGAAGTTCCCGCAGTTGTTGTTGTGGCACGGCATGGAGTGGAACGTTCCGGGTGCCGAGCACGCGACGTTGTTCTTCGAGGACTGCCGCGACGAGGCCGGGGTGCTGCGCGACTTCGAGCGGCAGTTCGACTGGCGGCTCAACGGCGCCGAGGCGTCCAGCCCGGCGAATGAGCGCAAGGCCCTCGACGCGATCCGGTGGATCCAGACCAAGATCCGCAACGGCACGATGAAGTCGGCGCTGGTGTTCGTGAACCACCCGCTGCGCAACGGCCGGGTGGCGCCGCACGAGCTGCGGAACATGCGCGACCTGGCGCCGGACATCGTTGTCGGCATGGAGGGCGCACCGGGTGCGCAGGGCGACGGCGACCCGGTGCGCGGACCCGGCGGGTACCGCGGTGGGTATGCGAACAGCCCCGGTTCGAACTCCTACGCGGCCTACCCGCCCGAGGCCTACCGGACCTACGGCGGTTTCGACTGGATGACCGCGAAGCTCGGCGGCGTGTGGGACTCGCTGCTCGCCGAGGGCCTCGGCTGGTGGATCACGTCGAACTCCGACTCGCACTTCAACTCGCGCGACACGATCGTCCGCGTGCCAGAGCCGGGGAACCAGTTCGACGTCACCGGCAAGCACCTCGACCCGGTCGACACCGGACCGCCCCAGGTCCTGCCGCCTTATGTCGACTTCTTCCCCTGTGAATTTTCACGGACCGTGGTCGGCGCGACCCGGCGCACGCGTGGTGCGGTGATGGAGGGACTGCGGGCCGGCCGGGCGTGGGTCTCGCACGGCGGCCTGGTCGACGACCTGCGGTTCGCGATCTACGGCACCGGTGGCGCGGCCGGCCTGGGCGAACGGCTCCGCGTACGCCGCGGTTCGGACGTGACGGTGCTGGTCAAGGTGCGTCTGGCAACTCGCCCGAACAGCGCCGGGTTCATCCCCCGATTGCGTAGGCTGGACCTCGTCAAGGGCGCGGTCACCGGTCGCACGACTTCTGAAACGTTGTCCACGCCACATGTGAACGTCGAGCGGTCCTTCGAGCCGCGCTGGCACTATGCGGTCTTCACGCACACGTTCCGCAACGTCCGGGAGCCCTTCTACCTCAGACTGCGTGGAACCGACGGCAACCGCGGCGCGTTCGAACCGCAGGCGGACACTCCGGGAGCCGCGAACCCGTGGGAGGACCTGTGGTGCTACACCAACCCGATCTTCGTGGAGGTCAGGTGACCAGCACCTTCATCGGCATCGACGCCGGTTACGAAAACCGCTGGGAAGCGGAGAAGATCGCGCTGGAGCTGCACGACACGATATTGACGACCGCGCGCACGGTCGTGGTGCACCAGGTCGACAGCCACTACGCGATGTCCTTCCTCGTACCGGTACCCCCGTCCGACGCGGTGGTGAACATGCTGGTCCAACAGGGCTTCGGTGTCGCCGTGCGCGGCGCGTCGTCAGGACGTCTGGTGGGCCCGGAAACATTGCGAGCAGGTGCTTCCACTGCTGCTGAGGCACACCAGTACCGGCGCGAGGGGCGCGCTCTGCGTTTCCAAGGCCAACGGTCGTTGCGCGGTCGTCATGGTGTGTCGGACATCCTCGCGTTCACGGCGATAGAAGCTGTGCTGCCGCGTGGCACCCACACGGTCGACACACGCGGCAACCTCACCCCGTTCTTCCAGGACGGCAAGCTGGTGCTGGTCGTCGACTAGGGTTTGCGCACGTGCGCGACATCGCTGTCTTCACCGGTTCCGCCCATCCAGAGCTCGCTGCCGAGATCTGCCGCCATCTCGGCGTCGACCTCTCGCCCAGCCGTGTCACGCGGTTCGCCAACGACTGCCTCGAAGTGCAGTTGCAGGCGAACTGCCGTGAACGGGACGTGTTCCTGATCCAACCGCTCGTGCCGCCGGTCCAGGAACACCTGGTCGAGCTGCTCCTGATGCTCGACGCCGCCCGCGGCGCCTCCGCCGCGCGCACCACCGTCGTCCTCCCGCACTACGCCTACGCCCGCTCGGACAAGAAGGACGCACCGCGCATCTCGATCGGCGGCCGCCTGGTCGCCGACCTGATGGTCGCCGCGGGTGCCTCTCGCGTGCTCGCCATGACACTGCACTCCCCGCAGGTGCACGGCTTCTTCTCCGTCCCCGTCGACCACCTGCACGCCCTGCGTGAACTGGCCGCGCACTTCTCCCAGCACGACCTCACGAACACCGTCGTCGTCTCCCCCGACCTCGGCAACGCCAAGGAGGCAGCGCACTTCGCCCGCATCCTCGGCGTCCCGGTCGCCGCCGGCGCCAAGCAGCGCTTCGCTGACGACAAGGTGCAGATCTCGACGGTGATCGGCGACGTGGCCGGCCGCGACGTGATCGTGCTCGACGACGAGATCGCCAAGGGCTCCACCGTGATCGAGCTGCTGGACAAGCTGCGCGAACGCGGTGCCGGCTCGATCCGGGTGGCGTGCACGCACGGGTTGTTCTCCGCCGGGGCGCTGGACCGGTTGCAGGCGTTCGACGACGTGCTGGAGATCGTCGCGACGAACACCGTGCCGATCCCGGAGGACAAGAAGGTGCCGAAGCTGCAGGTGCTGTCGATCGCGCCGGCGCTGGCGGAGGCGATGAGGCGGATCAACGTCGGCGAGTCGGTGTCGACGCTCTTCGAGGCCCCGTAGTCCGTTACTTCAAGTGCGCGAGCGCCTTGATCAGGCGCTCCGCCACGTCCTCCGGCCCCGGCATCTTCCGCACCACCGCCCGCTGGTGCGCCAGCCCGTGCAGCCCGAGCCACAACGCCACCGAGTCGCCGTAGAGGTCGTCGCTCGCATGCGCGACCCCCTCCTCGATGCACGCGCCGAGCACCTCGACGAGCAGGGTGAACGCCTCCACGCCCAACGACTCGAGGTCGGCGTCGGTGATCGAGGTGTCCTCCACCGACGGCGTCCACAGGCCACCGAACATGATCCGGTAGCGCTGCGGGTGCTGCCGGGCGAAGTCCAGGTAGGCGTTGCACACCGCGAAGAGCCGTGAGCGCCCGTTCCGGTCCGCGGCGGCGTCGGCTTCGCGCAGGGCGGCGGTCAGGACGGCCATCTCCTGTTGCACCACGGCCAGCATGATCGAGGGCTGGTCCGCGAAGTGCGCGTAGATGGACGGGGCCGCGATGCCCGCCTTGCGCGCGACCGAGCGCAGGGTGACCGCGCGTTCGTCGCCGCCCTCGTCGAGCAGGGCCACTGCCGCCGCGATGATCTCTTCGCGCAGTTTCCCCCCCTCGCCGCGACGGTTTCGCCTGCGTGCGGGGGCTGCGGACTCCGTGTTCGTCACGCTCGTAACCATACACCTGAAAGTTTATGGTCGTTAGGCCTTGCGCCCATTCCCTTACGGCCGTTAGCTTATGGCCGTAAGCACAACGACCTGAAGGAGCGAGCACGATGAACGCCACCACCGCCACCACCCGCGCCACCGAGATCGTCCTGCCCGGTGTGGTCGAGCCGGACGGCCTGCACGTGCAGGTCCGCGAGCTGCCGGCGCCGGCGCAGGGACAGGCGGTGCTGCGGATGGAGGCCACCGGGGTCTCGTTCGCCGAGCAGCAGATGCGCCTGGGCAAGTACTACGACCAGCCGGCGTTCCCGTTCGTGCCCGGTTACGACGTGGTCGGCACGGTGGTCGCGGTCGGCGCCGGGGTCGACCCGCTGATGAAGGGCCGCCGGTTCGCCGCCGTCACCAAGGTCGGCAGCTGGGCGAGCCACCTGGCCGTCGCCGCGGCCGACCTCGTGCCGGTGCCGGACGGCATCGACCCCGCCGCCGCCGAGACGGTCCTGGTCAACGGCGTCACGGCGTGGCAGATGATGTACCGCACCGCCAAGGTGAAGCGCGGCGACACGATCGTGGTGCTCGGCGCGAACGGCGGCGTGGGCTCGACGCTGGTGCAGCTGGCCAGGCACGCCGGCATCAAGGTGATCGGCACGGCGTCCGCTCGTCATCACGACGCGGTGCGCGCGCTCGGTGCCGCCGAGGTGATCGACTACCGCGACCCGGACATGTACGACCGCATCCGCGAACTCGCCCCCGAGGGTGTCGACGCGGTGTTCGACCACGTCGGCGGCGCGGGCCTGCAGGAGTCGTGGAAGCTGCTGCGCCGTGGTGGCGCGCTGGTCAACTACGGCTCCGCCGCGACGAAGGACGAGCCGGGCAACGGCACGGTGGCGGTGCTCAAGCTGTTCGCGCGGCTGATGGTGTGGAACGCGCTGCCCAACGGCAAGCGCGCGGGCTTCTACAACTTCTGGGCGGGCAAGCGGTTCCGCACCGAGACGTTCCGCGCTCGCCTCGCCGAGGACCTCACGCAGGTGCTCCGGCTGGTGGGCAAGGGCGTGCTGACGCCGCAGATCGCCGCACGGGTCCCGCTGACCGAGGCTTCCGCCGCGCTGAAGCTGGCCGAGTCCCGCACCGTTCTGGGCAAGGTCGTCATCGTCCCAGGGCCGTGAGCAGGTCCGACTGCCGCCGGGCCATCGTGGCGGCAGCGACCGCGCTGGTCGACCGGGAACACCCGGTGACGCTGCGCGCCGTGTCCCGTGCCGCGCACGTCCCCACCTCAGCGATCTACCAGCACTTCCCCACCTCGGCCGCGATCTTGCTGGCCGTGTGCGACGAGTCCTTCCACGAGCTCGAGGCCGCCGTTCTCGCCGCGGCCGACGCCTACGCGGCAGGCATCGCCTACCTGGACTTCGCCGCCGCCCACCCGCGCCGCTACCGCGTGATGTTCGGTGCGCCGACCTCTCCGAACCGGCACTGCGGCTCTTCACCCGCGTCCTCGCCGACCCCGACCGCGCCCTGACGTTGTGGCTGGGCCTGCACGGCCTCGCCGACCAGCGCGCCTCCGTCAGCCGCTCGTCGCAGTTCACCACCCTCGCACCACGCCTGATCACCTCACTCATCTGACGCCAGGAGGTCCCCGCCATGAACGCCACCCTGACCCGCACCGCCACCGTCGCCCCCGCCGCCGAGGTCGACAACCGCGCCGCCTACCTGGGCTTCGCCACCGCCTACGTCCTCGGCCACGGTTCCGCGGCGTTGTCCAAGGGCACGGACCCGATCGTCGTCCTGCCTCCGTGGCTGCCGATCGCCTTCCTCGCCGCGGGCCTGGTCGCCGGCACCGTCCTCGCCACGATCGCCTCCCTGCGGGCCCAGCGCGCCGCCACCCCCGACCGGCGCCGCGCCGAGAAGCTCGTCGGCACCGCCTGGGTCATCGGGTTCGCCGCACTCGCCCTCGCCATCACCGGCCTGACCACGGTGTTCGACCGACCGGAGCTGCAGACCGTGCTGTGGCCCGCCGGCTCCACGATCGTGGTCGGCCTGATCTACCTCGCCGAGGGCGCCGTGCGCCGCAACTCCCTGCACTACAACCTGGGCACGTGGCTCGCACTGGTCGCGTCGGCGGCGCTGTTCGTCCCCGGTGCCGGCTTCTTCGGCGTGCTGGCCGTCCTGGGTGGCAGCGCGTACCTGCTGGCCGCCTTCCTGGAGCCGCGCCGACTGGCTTCGCTTGCCGCGTAGGGGTTGTAGTGGCGCGACTCGTAACGTGGGCGGGGAATTCACGCTCAGCAGGCCACCTCGCGGCCGTCTGACCGCGAATTCCCCGGCAACGTTCCGAGCCACGCCACTAGAGCTGCACTCGCACCGTGACGCGACCCTTGTCGTCACGGTGCGATGTCGCGTTTCCGGTCCGTTGCGCGCCATCGAGCTCAAGGGTCAGCGGGCCGCCCTCGCCGCTGAAGTTGCGCCACCACGTCTTGTCGTCCGGGTACGCCACCCTGATCAGCACGACGTCCCCTTGGCGCCGATAGCCAACGGGGGTGCTGAAGGTTCGGCCGGAACGCCGTCCCGTGTAGGACGCGACGGTGATCCCCTTGCGCACGAGCTTGCCGACGAGCGGTGCGTTGCGCAGCCCAACGACCCACTTGTTGACCCGGTGGACCAACGGTCGTTCGAAGTCCATGCCCCTCAACGTAGTCGGCCAAGTGGAGAACCCGTCCACCTGCGCCGAAGTGAGAGGAACCGATCGTGGCACCGACTCAGATGCGCTCAACCCGGAACAGGTGCCTCCTAGCCGGGGTGGGCGCCGACGGTGTCGCGGATCTGCGCCCCGAGGTCGGAGGACGCCGAGCGCGCGCAGTGGGCGCAGCAGAAGAACCGGCCCTCCACCTCCACGCCGTGCCCGATCACCCGGCAGTCGCAGTGCTCGCAGCGCGGGGCGAGGCGCTGGATCGCGCACTCGAAGCTGTCGAACGTGTGCACGCCGCCGCCGACGGTGCGCACCTCGAAGGCCATCCAGTACTCGTTGCCACAGACGTCACAGGTCGCCATGCGCGGAAGACTGCGTCAGGTCGGTCTGGTCGGCAACTCGAAGCGTCGAGTTGCGCGACCGGGGTTTTCGGGGCAGGCGGCGCAGGTGTTCGGGTGCGTCGACCCGGACATCCTGCGCCGCCTTCCCCAGTGGGTCTGTCAGCCGATACCGGCGCGGACGGCGCTGATCAGCTCGCCGTTGGTGGTGTCGCCGGAGAGCTCCCAGAAGAACACCCCACCCATGTTCTGGCCGCTCGCCCACGAGATCTTGCTGCGGACCGTGGCCGGGGTGTCGTAGCTCCACCACTGGCTGCCGCACTTGGCGTACGCGGTGCCGGCGACGGTTCCGTTGGCCGGACAACGCGACTTGAGCACCTTGTAGTCCTCGATGCCCGCCTCGTACGTGCCGGGTGCGGCGCCGGTGGCCGTGCCGCCGGGTGCCGCCTGGGTGACGCCGGTCCAGCCGCGGCCGTAGAAACCGAGGCCCAGCAGCATCTTGTTCGCCGGGATGCCCTTGCTCCTGAGCTTCTGGATCGCCGCTTCGGTGGTGAAGCCCTGCTGCGGGATGCCGGCGTAGCTCGTCAACGGCGAGTGCGGTGCCGTCGGGCCCTGTGCGGCCCACGCGCCGAAGAAGTCGTACGTCATCGGGTTGTACCAGTCCACGTACTGCGCGGCGCCCGCGTAGTCGGCCTTGTCGATCTTGCCGCCGGTGGAGGCGTCGGCGGTGATCGCCGCGGTGACCAGGTTGCCCGCGCCGAACCGGGTCCGCACGGCCTGCATCAGCGTCTTGAACGAGTTGAACCCGCTGGTGTCACAGGTCAGCCCGCACGCGTTGGGGTACTCCCAGTCGATGTCGATGCCGTCGAACACGTCGGCCCAGCGCGGGTCCTCGACCAGCTTGTAGCAGGAGTCCGCGAACGCCGCCGCCGCGCTCGGGCTCGCCGCTGCCGCCGGGAAGCCGCCGGACCAGGTCCAGCCGCCGAACGAGAACAGGACCTTGAGGTTCGGGTGCAGCTTCTTGAGCTTGCGCAGCTGGTTGAAGTTGCCGCGCAACGCACCCGCGTCCCAGGTGTCCGACGTACCGTCCACAGAGGACGCAGCGTCGTAGTGCTTGTCGTAGTCGGCGTAGGCGTCGCCGAGCGTGCACTTGCCGCCGCTGACGTTGCCGAACGCGTAGTTGATGTGCGTGAGCTTGCTCGACGAGCCGGACGTGCGGATGTTCTTCACGTGGTAGTTGCGCTGGTAGACGCCCCACTGGACGAAGTAGCCGACGACGCGGTTCGTGATCGCCTGGATGCCGATGTCGGCCTGGGGCTCCGGTCGGGGCGCGGCCTGCGAGGCCGGTGCCGCGAGGGTCGCTGCCGTCAAGAGAGCTGCTGCCGCCGCGATGATTCTGCGCCTGAACATAGCGGTCTCCTCGATGGGTGACAGGCGCGGCGGCGCTCCTTCACGCTAAGTGGTCCAGACCACTGCCGTCAACCGTCGGACCGGGAACAGGCACGGTCCGAACGAGGTGGCGGGGTGCTTTCCGCGGACACGGGTTCCCCAAGTGAGCGGGACCGGCCGGATTCGAACCGGCGTTCTCCCTCCCCTGTGGGAGGGCGCGTCAACCACTGCGCTACAGGCCCCTTCGCACTGCGTACGACCACACTAGTCCGTGAACTGCCGACCGTATGCCCTGCGAAAGTGTTGGACCCAATAAGGTTCCCGCAACAACCTCGGACTGGACGGTGTCGTGCCAGGGATCGACTACTACGAGTTGCTCGGTGTGAGCCGCGGTGCCAGCGCCGCGGAGATCAAGTCGGCCTACCGGTCACTCGCCAAGGTCATGCACCCCGACGCGGGTGGGACCTCGGGCGGCTTCCGGCTGCTCCAGGAGGCCTACGAGACGCTCAAGGACCCCGTCCGCCGAGCGGACTACGACCGTCCGGCCGCGCCGCCCTCGCCCGTCGTCCGCCCGCCGGCACGCCCGCGACCTCGTCGAACAGGCCGGACGGGGCGGTTGCGCGACTTCGGCGACGACCCGAGCTACACCGCGCCGAGGCCGCGGGTCGACCTCGGCTCGATGGACTGGTGGAACCGCATCGACCTCGGTCAGCGGGTCCGCTACGTGCCCGTGACCGGCCTCGGGCACGCCCCGGCGGCGGCCGCGATCGGCGGGTGGTTCGTCCTGCTCATCCCGTTGGCGCTGCCGGTGTCACCGCTGCTGCTCGCCGTCTGGTTGCCGCTCGTGGCCGCCGCCGGTTACGGGGCGTTCCGACTCGCCCGCCGCTATCTGGCGCTCGCCAGGGCCGAACGGGCGTTCGCCGGGGAGTACGACGGGAACACGATTTTCGGCCGTCCGGGTGAAAACAGACGCGAACGGCTGACAGCCGGTCTGCTGACCGAGTACCTGACCCAGCTACCAGGGGTGCGCATCTTCCACGGGCTCGCGTGGCCGGGCTCGGTGTTCACCGACGTCGACCACGCGCTGCTGTGCGGGCACCGGCTCGTGCTGATCGAGTCGAAGTCGTGGCTGCCCGGCCACTACTACTGCGACGAGGACGGCGAGCTGTGGCGCAACGGCCACCCGTTCCGCGGCGGCGGCACGCAGCTGCTCGAAGGCATCGAACGGTTCCAGGAACTGTTGCCGTCGCTGGAGATCCGCGGCGCGCTGATCGTCTACCCGAGCCGTGCGGGTGAGGTCACCTGCGACGACGACCTCGACTTCGAGGTGCCGCCGATGACGCCGGAGCAGTTCGTGCGCGAGATCGGCGAGTGGCTGGCCGACGACCCGGCCACGGTCGACCGCGACGCACTGCGGGTGCTGGTGCGCCAGGTGGTCTCCGAGGTCCGGGTCGCCGGAGCCTAACGGCCTTCGAGCAGATCCAGCTCGCGCAACGCCTTCTCGACGTCGGCCACCCGGTTCTGCGACCGGTAGAGCGCCAGCGCCGCACTCCAGCACGACCGCGACCACGCCACGCGTCCCATCGCGCCGTAGGTCGCGCCGAGCTGCGCCAGCGTGTCGGCCTCGCCGTAGCTGTTGCCGAGCTCGCGTCTGATCGTCAGCGCGGTTTCGTGGTACGCCATGGCACATCCGTAGTCGCCGATGGACGCGAGCAACGTGCCGAGCGCACCGAGGGCGGCGGCCTTGCCCGGCGCGTACTCGTGTTTCTCGAACAGCGCCAACGCCTTGTCCGCCGACGAGTGCGCCAGCTCGTGGTCCCCCAGCTTGCCCGCGAACGTACCGACCATGATCAACGCCCACGCCTCGCGCATCGGCAGGCCCGCCTGCCGGTAGCACTGCAGGGCTTCGACCGCGTGGTGCAGCGCGCGGTCGAAGTCGCCCTGCTCACCGGCCGCCCGCGCGGTGGCGTGGTGCACCGGTCCCTGCCGGTGCGGGTCCCCCAGCTCGGCCGTCAGCGCCAGCGCCCGGTCCAGCTGGTCGAACGCCTCGGCGTACTGCCGCAGCCGCGAGTACGAGAACCCCAGCATCTGGTGCACGAGCACCCTCGCCGACAGGTCGTTCGCCGCCGGCGCCGCGGTGCGCCACGCCTTCAGGTCGTCGTGCAGGTGCCCGCGCCACCAGTGGTAGGCGTGCAGCGCCCAGGCGAGCTGCCAGACCGCGTCACCCTCCGCCACCTGTTGCGCCGCAAGGACGTTCTGGTGCTCGATGTCGAACCACTCGAGCGCGTCGGCCTGCGAGCCGAACGTGAGCGGCTCACACCGCGGCGGCGCCAGCGACACCGCCTGGCCGTCGGGGTCGAGCAGCACGTCACCGTTGTGCGCGGTGTGCAGGTAGAACGACACCAGCCGCCGCACCGCCTCCTGACGCTGCTCGTCCTGCCGCGCCAGGTCCTCCGCGTAGAGCAGCACCAGGTCGTGCATCCGGTAGCGGCCGGGGATGTGCTCGTGCACCAGCGAAACCCGTTCCAGCGCACGAAGAACCCGCGCCGCCTCCGCAGCGGGCAACTGCGCCATCGCGGCCACCGCACCGAGGCTGACGTCCGCACTGCCCGCCACCCCGAGCATCCGGAACACCATCGCCTCCTGCACCGACAACGCGGCGTACGACCACGACAACACCGCGGTCAGGCTCACCGCGCCGTCCCCGTCGTCGAGCGCGGCCAACCTGGTCAGCTCCAGCTCCTCGACCAGCGCCGCCAACGGGAACGACGGGTGCGCCGTCGCCCGGCTCGCCACGATGCTCAACGCCAGCGGCAACCCGGCACAGCACGCGATCAACCCACTCGCCGCCTGCGGCTCCGCCTCGACCCGCTGCCGCCCGATGAGCGTGCTGAGCAGCTCGTACGCCTCCCCGTCGGACAACAGGTCCAGCGTCACGGACCGCGCACCGTGACTGCGCACCAGCCCGGCCAGCCGATCCCGGCTCGTCACGACCACCACGCACGACGGACTGCCCGGCAACAACTGCGCCGCGTGCGTGGTGTCCCGCGCGTTGTCGAGCAGGATCAACATCCTCCTGTCCGCCACCAAACTCCGGTAAAGCCCGACCTGCGCACCAACGTCCACCGGTATCCGATCAGCCGCGATCCCGAACGCGTCGATGAACCCGCGCACAGCCGTGTTCACCGACATCGGCTCCCCACTCGCATCACGCCCGCGCAGATCGACGAACAACTGCCCGTCCGGAAATTTGTCCACATTCTGATGCGCCCAGTACAAAGCCAGCCAGGTCTTCCCGATTCCACCCGCACCAGACAACGCGGAAACAACCACCGCCCCACCTTTCGCCGACGCCTCGTCCATCGCCGAAGCCAGCAACCGCAGCTCCCGCTCCCTCCCCACGCACACGAACGGCGCCGCCGGCAGCTGCCGCGGAACCGGCACGACCTGCGCCAACCCGTGCAGGTGCACCCCACCCTGGATGGACCCGGCCTGCACGACCTGCCCCTGCACCTTCCCGTCGACCTGGTTCTCACCCGTCACGAAACCAAGAGGAACAATCCCCCGCCCACCCAGCGCCCCCTCGTTCTGATTCCCCTGATGATGGAATGGGAACGGCCTTTTCCGCCCCTGCCCTCAGAGTGGCGTGAGCGTCCCACTACGGATTGCCACTGCGGCGTACGTACTCATTTCAGCGACGAGCGGTCAAGCCTCTTCGTTCGGGCCTATACGATGGGCCGAATCCCTGCCGAGCCGGCACGGGCCGCTCGTGCGAGCATTGCCGCCATGACCCGCACGTTGTGCCTCGCGCAGAACCCCGACGCCGACGCACTGCTCGCGTCCGACCGGTTCGCACTGCTCCTCGGCATGTTGCTAGATCAACAAATCCCGATGGAGAAGGCGTTCTCCGGGCCCAAGGTCATCGCTGACCGGATGGGCAGTCTTGACGTGCACCGCATCGCCGAGGCCAGCCCCGACGAGTTCGCCGCCGTCATGGCGACCCCGCCCGCCGTGCACCGCTTCCCCGGCTCGATGGGCAAGCGGGTGCAGGCGCTCGCCCAGTACGTGGTCGCCGAGTACGACGGTGACGTGACGCGCATCTGGTCCGACGGTGACGGGGCGACGGTGTTCAAGCGGCTCAAGGCGTTGCCGGGGTTCGGGGACCAGAAGGCGAAGATCTTCCTGGCGTTGCTCGGCAAGCAGGTCGGCGTCACGCCGGACGGGTGGCGCAAGGCGGCCGGGCACTACGGCGACGAGGGCAGCAGGCGCAGTGTGGCGGACGTGACGGACCAGAAGTCGTTGCTGGAGGTGCGCGACTTCAAGAAGGCGGCGAAGGCTGCCGCGAAGGCTTCGAAGTAGCGCCGGACGGGTACCTCTGCTCCACTGGGCGCACGCCGCCAACCCGTGCGAGGTGCGATCGCGCCTCGTGGAGAAGGGGCGTTGCGTTGCGCATCAAAGCAGTTGGCGTGTTCACCGTGTTCGTGCTGGGGCTGGCGTGCAGTCCGGCGCAGGCGGCCTCGACGTGGCCCGGCGACTCGGGCACCAGGACGGCGGACGGCACGAACGTCTTCGGCAAGAACCTGAGCGGGGTGTCGTTCGAGAGCCCGGACGTCGTGTGGGCCGTGCAGAACGGGCCGTCGGCGCTCTACCGGCTCGTGCCGAACGGCAGCACGTGGAAGGTGGACCGCAAGCAGTCGCTCAGGTTCCGCGACGGGCAGGGTGAGCCCGATGCCGAAGGGGTTGTGAGCACGCCGGACGGGGTGTTCGTGGTGGTCGAGCGCGACAACGACGACGGTGACGTGAGCGCGCCCGTGGTGTTGAAGGTCGGGGGCGGGAGCAGCGCGGCCGCGGAGTGGGAGCTGCCGGGCCTGCCGCCGGTCGATCCCAACGACGGGCCCGAGGCGATCGCGTGGGTGCCCGACGCGTTCCTGACCGGGCAGAACTTCAAGGGCGACAACGGGAAGCTCTACGACCCGGCGGACTACCCGGGGCACGGCGGCGGGTTGTTCGCGGTCGGGCTGGAGGCGACCGGCGGGATCTTCCTGTACGCGCTGCAGGAGGGGCGGGCGACGCTCGTCGCGGAGTTCGCGAGTGGGCAGCCGCAGGTCATGGACCTGGAGTTCGAGGGCAACCGGCTGTGGGCGACGTGCGACGACAACTGCGGTGGCCGGTCGACGACGCTCGCGGTCAGGGACGGGCGGTTCAAGGTGACGGCGACGTACGACCGGCCGGCCAAGCTGCCGAACGTGAACCTGGAGGGGTTTGCGATCTCGCCGAGCTGCGTCAAGGGCAAGAAGGTCGTGTTGTGGGCGGATGACGACAACACCAACAGCCACGCGCTGCGGCAGGGCTCGGTGAACTGCACCGCCTGAAGATTGTCGGGGTGCGGAGCTAGGCTCCCGCGCGTGACCGCACCCCACATCCCCGGCCTCACCCTCCTGAGACCCCTCGGCTCCGGCGGTTTCGCCACCGTCTACCGCGCCCACCAGGCCCAGCTCGACCGCGACGTCGCCGTGAAGATCGACAACCGGGTGCTGGCCGATGAGCGGGATCGCAGGCGGTTCGTGAGGGAGGCGCACGCGGCGGCCAAGCTCAGCGGGCATCCGCACGTCGTGGGGGTGCACGACGCGAACATCACGCAGAACGGCACGCCGTACCTGGTGATGGAGTTGTGTGACGGCGGGTCGTTGGCGGACCAGCTGGAGGGGCAAGGCCGGCTGCCGGCGGAGCAGGTGCGGGATCTGGGGATCAAGCTGGCGGATGCGCTCGCTGCCGCGCACGAGGTGGGTGTGCTGCACCGGGACATCAAGCCCGGCAACATCCTGGTCGACCGGTATGGGACGCCGAAGCTCGCGGACTTCGGGCTGGCGGCGCTGCTCGACGCGCAGGGCGGGAGCACGGTCACGCGGGACGCCCTGAGCCCCAGCTTCGCGCCGCCTGAGGCTTTTGCGATGGCGCAGCCGACGCCGCAGGCCGACGTGTACTCGCTGGCGGCCACGCTCTACACGTTGCTGGCCGGCCGGCCGCCGCGGCCGGTGCCGTGGCCGATCACCAGTTTCGACCACCTCGGTGAGGTGCTCAGGAAGCCGGTGCCGGCGGTCAGCGGGGTGCCGCAGGCGTTGCACGACACGATTGCGCGGGCGTTGCACCCGGACACGACGCAGCGCACGGCGAGTGCGGCGCAGTTGAGGGACGAGCTGCAGAGCCTGACGCCCCAGCAGTCGAAGAGCACCAGGAAGTGGCCGCTGATCACGGCGGCGGCGGCGGTCCTGGCGGTCACGGCCGGGGTGCTGGTGTGGAGCTTCAACGGTGACAAGACGCAGGCCGGCACCCAGGACCCGCAGCAGCGGAAGACGAACGAGGTCGCGCTGGAGTCCGTGCCACCGTTCCTCAAGGTGTGCGACAGCGGGTTCTGCGTCGACCAGTCGACCTGTTTTCGCGGCACGGTCCAGGCCGGTGGTGCGGCTGCCACGGCGCGGCGCACCGGCAGCTGTTCCGAGGAGCACTTCTGGGAGGCGTTCTCCGGCGGGTGGCTTTCGGGGCCGATCCCGACCGCGGACCCGGAGGACCTGGCGAAGGCGCCCGAGCTCGCCAAGTCGTGTTCGCCCGAAGTGATGAAGGCGAACACCAAGCCGGGCGTGGACACCGCCGGGTGGGACATCATCGCCGTCGGCTTCAAGGACGGTGAGCGGAGCTACTACCTGTGCCTCGGGTCGCCGGCCGATGTCGGGGAGACGGTCACGGCCGCGTTCGGCAGCTGAAATATCCACTTGCGACCGGTCGTAACGTGGACCGCTGTGCGTGTTCACGCCGATTTGATCATTGCTGGTTTCCGAAGGTACTCGACCTACCGTCAAGCGATGCTGGCCGGGATGACCACGAACGTGGTCTTCGGGCTGCTGCGTGTCGCCGTCCTCGTCGCCGCTCTCAAGGCGGCGAACGGGGAGATCGCCGACTACGACATCGCTGCCACCAACACGTACGTCTGGATCGGGCAGGGGCTGCTCGGGTTCGTCCTGCTGTGGGGACCGAACGAGCTCGCCGAGCGAGTGCGATCCGGTGACGTCGTCGTCGATCTTTACCGCCCGTGGCACCTGCAGAGCGCTCTGCTGGCCCAGGACGTCGGACGTGGCGGGTACGCGTTCCTCGTCAGGTTCGCGCCGCCGGTGCTGCTCGGCATGCTGGTGTTCCCCTTCCAGTTCCCCGAAAGAGCGGTCACGTGGCCGTTGTTCCTGGTGAGTGCGCTCATCGCGCTGGTGTGCAGCTTCGGGGTGCGGTTCCTGGTGGAGGTCAGCGCGTTCTGGCTGATCGACAACCGCGGGCTGTACGGGTTCTGGAACGTCACGTCCGGCCTGCTGTGCGGGCTGACCGTGCCGATCGCGTTCTTCCCGGAGTGGGCGCGGGACCTGCTGTGGCTGAGCCCGTTCCCGGCGCTGCTGCAGGCGCCGATCGACGTGTTCCTCGGCCACGGCAGCGTGGTGGAACTGCTGCTGTACCAACTGTTCTGGGCCGCGGTGATCCTCGCGCTCGGCCACCTCGCGCTGCGGCGCGCGGTGCGCAGGGTGGTGGTGCAGGGTGGCTGACGTCATCTACCCGCGGCTGATCGGCGCGCGGCTGCGGAGCCAGCTGTCCTACCGCGCGTCGTTCGCGCTGGACTTCGTCACGCAGGTGATCGCGCAGTGGTACGAGCTGCTGGTGATCCTGGTGCTGTTCAACCAGGTCCACGCGCTCGGCGGGTTCAGCCGCGACGAGGTGCTGCTGATGTACGCGTTCGCCGGGGCCGCGTTCGGGGTCGCGGACCTGTTCGCGGGGCAGCTCGACAACCTGCCGACCTACATCCGCACCGGCAGCTTCGACGTGCTGCTGATGCGGCCGCTCGGCACGTTGCCGCAGATCATGGTGTCCGACATCCGGTTGCGGCGGATCGGGCGGATCGCCGGCGCGGTCGCGGTGATGGTCTACGCCCTCACCCACGTCGTGGTCGACTGGACGCCGGCGAAGGTGGCGCTGGTCGTCATCACACCGGTGGCGGGGGCGGTCATCTACAGCGCGGTCTGGGTGGTCGCGTGCTCGATCTGCTTCTGGATCGTCGACGGCCGCGAGTTCGCGAACGCGGTCACCTACGGCAGCGCGGCCTTCACCTCGTACCCGATCAACGTCTACTCACGGCCGTTGCGCTGGCTGATGGCGTTCGTCGTGCCGGGTGCGTTCATCGCGTACTACCCGAGCCTCGCGCTGCTCGGCAGACAGGACCCGCTCGGCCTGCCCGGCTGGGTCGGGTGGACATCACCGCTCGTCGCGGGACTGGCGGCCGTGGCCGCCGGGCTGGTGTGGCGGTTCGCGGTCAGGCACTACCGGGGAACAGGATCATGATCGAGGTCAGGGAGCTCCGCAGGGAGTTCAAGGTCGCCACGTCCAAGGGCTTGCGGCGCAACTACAAGACCGTCACCGCGGTGGACGGGGTCAGCTTCGACGTGGCGGCGGGTGAGGCCGTCGGGTACGTCGGCCCGAACGGTGCGGGCAAGTCGACGACCATCAAGATGCTGACCGGGATCCTGGTGCCGTCCAGCGGCCGCATCCAGGTCAGCGGCGTCGACCCGGCCCGGCAGCGGCGCGACCTCGCGAAGCGGATCGGCGTCGTGTTCGGCCAGCGCAGCCAGCTCTGGTGGGACCTGCCGCTGAAGGACAGCTTCGACCTGCTCCGGTCGATCTACCGGGTGCCGCCGCCGGACTACCGGGTACGCCTCGACGAGTGCGTGGAGCTGCTGGGGCTGCGGGAGTTCCTGCTGACGCCGGTGCGGCAGCTCTCACTGGGCCAGCGGATGCGCGGTGAGATCACCGCCGCCCTGCTGCACGCGCCGGAGCTGCTGGTGCTCGACGAACCGACGATCGGCCTGGACCTCGAGTCCAAGGAGCGGCTGCGGGAGTTCCTCAAGGACATCAACACCCGCCGCGGCACCACGCTGCTGCTGACCACGCACGACCTCGACGACATCGAACGCCTCTGCCCGCGGCTCATGGTGATCGACCACGGCCGGGTGCTCGCCGACGGGCCGCTCGACGCCCTGCGCGAGGAGGTCACCCCCGACCGCGAGCTGGTCATCGAGCTGAAGGAACCCGGTCCGGCGCCGGACGTCCCTGGAGTGACGGCGGTGCGCAGCGAGGCGAACGGGCTGCGCCACCACCTCACGTTCCGGCGGGCGGAGACGACGGCGGCGCAGCTGATCACCAGGGTGGTGCAGCAGGTGGAGGTGCACGACCTGGCCGTCGTGGAGCCGGAGATCGACGACGTCATCCGAAAGCTCTACCAGCGGCAGGTCGGAGAACACGCCCACCGGTAACCGCAGGTCGGTAGAGTCGGAAGCAACACAAACGGACACTTCGGGCACAAGGGAGAACGAATGCGCCTTATCGGACCGCTGGCGGCAGCCGTCATCGCGTTGGGCAGCTTGACGGCCTGCGACACGATCCAGGGCGTCAGCGACACCGCGGACAAGGTGAAGCTGTGCGCCGACGCGATCCAGCTGGTGGGTTTCTCGCCGGACATGAGCGACCCGCAGAAGGCGCTGGAGGACACCAAGGCCAAGGCGACCGAGCTGGAGAACCTCGCCAACTCCGCGCCGGACGAGCAGGTGAAGAAGGCGCTCGAGGAAGCCGCGAACGGCATGCAGAACGTCAACTCCGCGGCCGACTGGGTCACGCAGAAGGCGGACCTGGCGGCGAAGGTGTCCGCCGCCTGCGGTGGATGAGTACTTGAGTCCCTGTTGCACACCTCCGGTGGCGGCCTAGGCTTTGACGCCTGACCTCATGCCGCACCCGGAGGTGTCGCAGCGCCATGCAAGCAACAGTTGGTGACAGGCTCCACGTCCACAGCCGTTCGGTCGGTCTCGAGGAACGCCTCGGCGAGATCCTCGAGGTCCGCGGCACCGACGGCGCCCCGCCCTACCTCGTCCGCTTCAACGACGGGCACGAGGGCCTGGTGTTCCCCGGACCCGACTGCACCGTCGAGCCACGGGGCACCGTTTAACCCAGAGCGGTCGCGATGAGCTCCTCGGCCAGCTGAGGAGTCGCTGCCGCCACGCCCGACCACCGGCGGGACAGGTCGGGGTCGAACGTGAACGGGCGGCCGTGCAGGTCGACCAGCACCCCACCGGCGGCCGGCACGGTGACGAGCGCCGTGGCCAGGTCCATGATCCGGTGTGTATCGGTTCCGGGATCGATGAAGCCGTCGACGGTCCCCTCCGCCACCAGCATGGTTTCCAGGCACGTCGTGCAGAGCACCCGGATGCGGTCGGCGCGGTTCGCGATGCGCAGCCACGCGTCCTGAGTGCCGGTCTTGGGCCGCATCAGGCAGATCGATGCACCGTCCAACGACGTGCGTCCGGTCGTGCGGAACGCGGTGTCGACTCCCGTGCGCGCATGCCACGCACGGCCCGTGTCGAACCACGTGGTCAACGCTTCGGTAGCCGTGCCGTCAACGACAACGGCACCGGCGAAGCAGGAGAGCGGAACACCGAACGCGGCGTTCGCGGACCCGTCGACCGGGTCGATGACGAGGGTGACCGCCGAGCCGTTGTCGACGAAGCCGGCTTCCTCGGAGAGCAGGTTCACGCGGTTGCGGTGGATCGACTCCAGGATCGCGTCCTCGACGATGCGGTCCACGCGCATCGTCGGCGTTCCGTCGGCACCGTCCGCGACTTCCTCGCGGAGCTCGAGACGGGTGTGTGCGGAACGTGCCCGCCCGTACGCCGCTGACGCCGCACGGGCGGCGTCAGCGAGCGCGGGGTGCACGTCGTCGGAGATCTGCGGCTGGGGCACGGGCCAGGGAATCAGCACGTGCCCCACAGTGCCACGAAATCCGCGCGGTGGATCAGATGAGGCCGAGGCCCTTGACCGCGTCGCGCTCCTCGACCAGCTCGGCCACGGAGGCGTCGATGCGGGCGCGGGAGAACTCGTCGATCTCCAGGCCCTGGATGATCTCGTACGAACCACCGGAGCACTTGACCGGGAACGACGAGATGATGCCCTCAGGCACGCCGTACGACCCGTCCGACGGGATGGCCATCGAGGTCCACTCGGTGCCGTTGACCCAGTCATAGACGTGGTCGATGGCGGCGTTCGCGGCCGAGGCGGCCGAGGACGCGCCACGGGCCTCGATGATCGCCGCACCGCGCTTGGCGACGGTCGGGATGAAGTCGTTCTCCAGCCACGCCTGGTCGTTCACGGCCTCGACGGCGGTCTTGCCGCCCACCTCGGCGTGGAACAGGTCCGGGTACTGGGTGGCCGAGTGGTTGCCCCAGATCGTCATCTTCTGGATGTCGGTGACCGCGACGCCCAGCTTCTTGGCGAGCTGCGACAGGGCGCGGTTGTGGTCCAGGCGCGTCATCGCGGTGAAGCGCTCGCGCGGGACGTCCGGCGCGTGCTGCTGGGCGATGAGGGCGTTGGTGTTGGCCGGGTTGCCGACCACGAGCACCTTCACGTCGTCCGCGGCACCGGCGTTGATCGCCTCGCCCTGCGGCTTGAAGATGCCGCCGTTGGCCTCCAGCAGGTCGCCGCGCTCCATGCCCTTCGTGCGGGGGCGGGCGCCGACGAGCAGGGCGACGTTCACGCCGTCGAACGCGGTCTTCGCGTCGTCGGTGATCGTGATGCCCTTGAGCAGCGGGAAGGCGCAGTCGTCGAGCTCCATCGCGGTGCCCTCGGCGGCCTTCAGCGCCGGGGTGATCTCCAGCAGCCGCAGGTTGACCGGGGTGTCCGGGCCCAGCAGGTGGCCGGAGGCGATGCGGAACAGCAGTGCGTAGCCGATCTGGCCGGCTGCACCGGTGACAGTGACGTTCACGGGCGTGCGGGTCATGAGCCTTCCCGAATGACGGTCCTCGTTGACGTCGGGCAGGTCGCCCGGCGTCCCGCACGTTACCAACACGGGGAGCGACCGAGGGTGTGAGAGTGGACAACCACACCCGGAGGTCAGGAGACGGCGTCGAGCGGCTGAGCAGCGCCGCGCCAGGTGTCCGCGAGCTCCTGGACCGGCAGGCCGAGCGCCTCGCCGAGGCAGATGATCGTGCCGAAGCCCGGCGTCGGGAGGCGGCCCGTCTCGATCTTGCGCAGGGTCTCCGGCGAGATGCCGGCCGACTGGGCGACCTCCACCAGGTCCCGGCCCGCCCGTGCGCGCCGCAGCAGGGCACCGAGGCGGCGGCCGGCTTCGATCTGCTCCGGCGTGAGCGGTTGACGGACCATGCCACCAGGATAGGTTGGTATTACTATACCGACAAGTGCTAGGGTGCCGGTATAACTATACCAACCCAGCTCGTGAGGTAGCTCGTGATTGAACTGAAGTCCCCCGCGGAGATCGCCCGCATGCACGTGACCGGGCGCTTCGTGGCCGAGGTCCTCACCGAGGTCGGCAGGCTCGCCGACGTGGGCGTCAACCTGATGGACCTGGAGCACCACGTCCGCGGCATGATCGAAGATCGTGGCGCGGAGTCGTGCTACTGGGACTACGCGCCGTCGTTCGGCAAGGGCCCGTTCCGCAACGTCATCTGCCTGTCGGTCAACGACGCCGTGCTGCACGGCCTGCCGCACGACTACGTGCTGCGCGACGGTGACGTGCTCACCGCCGACATCGCGGTCGGCATCGACGGCTGGGTCGCCGACTCGGCCCGCACGGTGGTCGTCGGCACGCCCGCCGAGGAGGACCTGCGGATCATCCGCGCCACCGAGGAGGCGCTGGAGGCGGCGATCGCGGTGGCGAGGCCGGGTAACCGGCTGGGCGACCTGTCCGCGGCGATCTACCAGGTGGCCCGCTCGTACGGCTACCCGGTCAACACCGAGTTCGGCGGCCACGGCATCGGCCGCACCATGCACGAGGACCCGCACGTGTCGAACAGGGGCCACGCGGGCCGCGGCATGACCCTCAAGCCGGGCCTGACCCTCGCGCTCGAACCGTGGCTCGCCCGCACCACCGACAAGATCGTCTACGACCCGGACGGCTGGACCATCCGCTCCGCCGACGGCTCGCGCACCGCCCACTCCGAGCACACCGTCGCGATCACCGAGGACGCCCCGCTGGTGCTGACTCGGCGCGAGTCGGAGAACGTCGCGCCGGTCGAACAGGTGAGCGACGCTCCGGCACACTAGGGGCCGTGGACAACCCCGTCGAGAACATCGGCCCTGTCGAAGAGGTCGGCGAGGACTACGCCGACGCGAACATGCCGAACCAGCACTGGGAGAAGCGGTCGTTCACCGACTGCGACTTCACCGAGGCCGACCTCCGCGAACTGGTCACGACGGGGTGCACGTTCACCCGGTGCGACTTCACCAGGACCGACCTGGGCGAGTCGAAGCACCACGCGACGGCGTTCCGGCAGTGCACGTTCGACCGCACGGTGCTCACCCGGTCGAGCTTCACCTCGTGCAGCCTGATGGGCTCGAACTTCGTCGACTGCGTGCTGCGGCCGGTCACGTTCACCGAGGTCGACTTCACGCTGGCGTCGTTCGTGAAGGCACCGCTGCACGGCCTGAAGCTCAGCGGTCAGCGGTTCCGCGAGACGAACCTGAGCGAGGCGGACCTGCGCAACACCGACCTCAGCAGGGCCGACCTGATGGGCGCGCGGCTGCTCGACGCGAAGCTCGACGGCGCGGACCTGCGCGGGGCGCTGATCGACGCGAACGGGCTCCGGCAGGCCAAGCTCGCCGGAGCCCTGATCGACATCGACACCGCGATCGCCTTCGCAGCGGCTTACGGGCTAGTTGTCAGCTGAGCCCGTGATCTCCACCAGCACGCCCTCGGCGATCATCTCCTCGACCGCCTTCGGCAGCAGGTAGGCCGTGCCGCCGCCGGGCTGCTCGAACCACGGCACCGCCACGCCGGTCAGCACCTCGAGCGGCCGGCGCAGGCGGTACACCCGGTACGGGCGGTTGATCCACGACGGCACGAGGCTGCGTTCCGGGAACGGCGTGCCCGCCACGTAGACCAGGTTGCCGCTCTGGTCGCCGTAGCGGTCGACCTCGGTGCCCGCCGGCAGCTCGAACATCTGCTTGTGGCGGAACAACGTCAGCGGCGGCTCGCCGGCCAGCGGGGAGATCGGGAACTTCCGCTTGGCCGGGTCGTCCTGCTGCACGGCGGCGGCGACCGGTGCGGAGGCCGGCGCCGGGACCACGGCCGTGGGGGCCGGGGGTGGCGGGGCCTGCATCGGCGGGCGCTGCGGTGGCACCGGACGGCGCGGCTCCTCGCGGAAACCGTTGGCGATCGGGCGTGGCGGAGCCGGCGGGGGTGTCTGGCGCGGCGGGATCGTGCGGAAGTTGCCCATCACGAGCCTGCCGACCAGGTAGGCGGAGGCGTCCTCGACCTTGTCGAACCGCACCGGGTTCTTCGGGCCGTGGTCGAACCAGCACACCTGCCAGCTGTCACCGTCGAGGTGCAGGTTCCAGGTGCGGTCGGCCGGCTCGCCGCCGATCCGGTAGACGCCGTGCGGCACGTTCAGGTCGTCCAGCGCGCGGCGGGTGCCCGCGAGCTCGCGGTCCTCCTCCGGCGTGACCTGGCGCGGTTCCGGTGCGGGCTCCGGTTCCGGTTCCGGCTCGTCCTCGGTGAACAGGGCCGCGTCGAACTGGGCGGTCTCCTCGACCACGGGGACCGGCGGCGCCGGCAGCACCGGGGGCACCGGCAGCACCGGCAGCACCGGCGGCGGCTCGGCGGCGCGGACCTCGTGCGGGGTGATCTCCGCGGTCGTGCGCAGCTCCTCCTCGGCGAGGTCGGGCTCGTCGGCCTCGACCGCGACGACGGGGTGCTCCTCGGTGACCTCGGCCGGGTCCTCGTCCGGTTCGTCGAGGACCGGGCTCCACGCCATCGTGTCCTGCATGGCGTCGCGCGGGCGTTCCTCGGCCTCCGGCACGAACGCGTCGGTGCGCTCCTCCTCGCGCTGGTGCGTGAAGAGCTCCGGCTCGTCCTCCTGCTGGTGCGTGAACAGCGCGGGCTCGTCGGGGCCCGCGGTCGGCACCTCCGGCTCGGCGACCGGCTCGTCGGCGACGACGGGCTCCGGCTCTTCGCGCTCGTCCGTGACGTGCGGGAACTCCTCCGTCGGGTGCGGGGCGAAGAGGTCCATGCCCGCGCCGTAGGTGTCGCGCAGGTGCCGGTCGTCGATGCGGTCCGGCACGCCGTCGGAGTCGAAGACGACCCGGTAGGGCGGTCCGTCGTCCGCCGGCATCGGAACGGAGACCGGCAGGTCGACCGGTTCGCGGTCGTCGTCGAACGGCGCCTGCTCGGCGGTGACCTCGACCGGTTCGGGTTCGGGTTCGGGCGCGCGCGGCGGTTCCGGTTCGTCGTCGAAGTCGGGTGCCGGCATGAACCGGGTCGACTCCTGCGGGGTCTCGTCGTCGAACGACGGCGCCGGGGCGAACCGCGTCGGTTCCTGGCCCGGCTCGTCGTCGAACGACGGCGCCGCGACGAACTGGGTCGCCTCCGGCTCCGGCGCGACCGGTTCCGGCTCCTTGCGGACCTCGACCGGTGGGGGCGGCGGCAGCATCGTGCCGGGAGGTGCGGCGGGCGCGCCGATGTTCGCGGCGGCGGCGAGCCTGGTCTCCTCCGGCACCTCGGCCAGGGTGAAGCCCTTGCTGCGGGCCCGCTCGACCAGCTCCGGCTCCGGCGGCACGCCGTACTTGCGCAGGTAGTAGGACACGCCGGCGGGCCAGATCCACACGCCGTCGGTCTGGAACCCGGCGGGCACGACCGGCGGGGAGTCCACGGCCAGCACGTCGGCGTCGAAGCCACGACCGGCCACGGCGACCGGCGCGTTCGACAGGTAGGCGAGCAGCGGCGCGACCTCGGGCTCCGGCACCGGCGGGCGGTTGACCGACGGGCGGCCGTTCGGCCCGGCGCCGTCGAACACCCTGACCGTGCGGAACACCGGCGTCGGCGGGTTCAGCCTGCGGCGCAGCCAGTCGGGCACGTTCTCGTCGGTACGCGGGAAGAACCGCATCTCGTCGAAGTACGCCTGCTGCGGAGGAGGCGTCTGCCACTTCGGCTCGGCGCGGTCGAAGTCGAGGTTGTAGCTCGACGGGTGGTCGAGCTGGTAGCGGGCGTTCGACCAGCTGCCCCTGCCCTCGCGGTGCATGCCGGCCCGCAACCGGGCGAACAGCTGCGCGACCTCCCGCGGCGGAGCCCACGCGTGCGACGACCCGTCAGCGATGTGCAGCTCAGCGGCCAGTTCGAAGTAGCGGCCGGTGGCGCGGTACTCGGCGACGACCCGGCGCCAGTCCTCCGGCGCGGCCCTCATGAGGGTCAGGCCGATCTGCTTCACCAGGGCGTCCTGCTCGGTCGGGTTCAACGGCTTCGGCTCGGACACGCCAACATCTTCCCCCGCAACTCGCCGGATCGCACACGTCCCCCGCCGCTGCGCCGAACGGTGGAGGGACGACCATAACGCGGGTGACGTCCCCGTTAAAGCTGATCAAGAACACCCCCGACGGAGCTGGAGGCCCCTTGTCACGGTCCGCACAGGTCACCGGCGGCCTGCTCGCGGCGCTCGGTGGCGTGGCCATCGCGGTGCAGGGACGGGTCAACGGCTCGCTGGCCCAGGCGTTGCAGAACGGCCTGCTGGCCGCGTTGGTCTCCTTCGGCGGCGGGCTGATCGTGCTGCTCGCGGCCGTGTTGTCCCGGTCGTCCGGCCGGGCGGGGCTGGCGCGGCTGGCCGACGCGCTGCGGCACCGCCGGATCCGCTGGTGGGAATGCGTCGGCGGGATCAGCGGCGCGTTCCTGGTCGGGTCGCAGGGCATCGCGGTCGCGACCATCGGTGTGGCGGTGTTCACGGTCGCGGTCGTCGTCGGGCAGCTCGTCAGCAGTCTCGTGGTGGACCGGGCGGGCATCGGGCCGGGTGAGCCGAAGTCGTTGACGGTGACGCGGGTCGCCGGTGCGAGCCTCGGTGTCGTCGCGGTCGGCGTGGCGGTGTCGCACCAGTTCACCTCGCCCGGCGCGTTGTGGCTCGCGGTGCTGCCGTTGGTCGCCGGGCTGTTGATGGGCTGGCAGCAGGCGGTGAACGGGCTGGTGCGCGAGGCGACGGCGCACTCGGTGGCGACGATCCTGGTGAACTTCGCGGTCGGCACGGTGGCGTTGACGCTGGCCAACCTGGTCGTGCTGCGCGGTGTGCCCGGTGCGTTCCCGGCGCAGTGGTGGCTGTACCTCGGCGGGTTGCTGGGCATCGTCGGCGTGGGCGGCGCGATCGTGTCGGTGCGGTTCATCGGCGTGCTGATGGTCGGGCTGTGCGGGGTGAGCGGGCAGCTCGTCGGGGCCGTGCTGCTCGACGTGGTGAGCGGGCACCTGGCCGTGCCGACGGTGGTGGGTGTGGTGCTGACGCTGGTGTCGGTCGGCGTGGCCGCGCTGCCCAGTGGGAAGATGAAGCGGTGACTGCGACGCTGCTCAACGGCCGGGAAACCCGTGACGCGCTGTTCGAGGACCTGAAGGCGCGGGTGGCCGCGCTGCCGACGCCGGTGGGTCTGGCCACCGTCCTGGTCGGCGACGACCCCGGTTCGCACTCGTACGTGAAGGGCAAGCACACCGCGTGCGCGAAGGTCGGCATCGCGTCGATCCGCCGCGACCTGCCCGCCGAGACCACGCAGGAGGAGCTGGAGGCCGTCATCGACGAGCTGAACGCGAACCCCGAGGTCACCGCGTACATCGTCCAGCTGCCGCTGCCGAAGCACCTCGACGCGAACGCGGTCCTGGAGCGCATCGACCCGCGCAAGGACGGCGACGGCCTGCACCCGGTCAACCTGGGCAAGCTCGTGCTCGGCGAGACCGCGCCGCTGCCCGCGACCCCGCGCGGCATCCTGGAGCTGCTGCGCCGCTACGACGTGCCGATTGCCGGCGCGAACGTCACCGTCGTCGGCCGCGGCGTGACCGTGGGCCGCCCGATCGGCCTGCTGCTGACCCGCCGCAGCGAGAACGCCACCGTGACGCTGTGCCACACCGGCACCAAGGACCTGGCAGCGGAGGTGCGCCGGGCGGACATCGTGATCGCGGGCGCCGGCTCCCCCGGCCTGATCACCAAGGACATGGTGAAGCCGGGCGCGGCCGTGGTCGACGTCGGCATCACCCGCACCGAGGCCGGCCTGGTCGGCGACGTCGCGCCGGAGGTCGCCGAGGTCGCCGGTCACCTCGCGCCGATCCCCGGCGGGTCCGGCCCGATGACCATCGCGATGCTGCTGACGAACACCGTCGAAGCCGCCGAGCGCGCTCATGCAGCGGTCTGACGCCGAGGCGCTCATGCCGGAACAGCGCTGGCGGTCGGGTGCGGGCAAGCACCTGCCGTTCGCGCTGGTCCTGGGCGTGGCGGTGCTCGGGCTGGTGCGCATCTTCCAGTACCACTGGCGGCAGGGCGCGGTGCTGCTCGGGGTGTCGCTGCTGGTCGCGGCGGTGCTGCGGGTCCTGGTGACCGACGAGCAGGCCGGGCTGATCAAGATCCGCGGGCGCGGGATGGACGCGTTCCTCTACAGCACGCTCGGCATCGTGGTGATCGCCGTGGCGCTGACGATCACCGGCGGACCGCTGAGTCGTTAGACGGGACCGATGGCCCGGTTCACCAGGTCCTCGACGAGCTGGTCGAGGTCCTCGTCCGCGAGGACCTCGGGCAGCGTCAGCCGTTCGTAGATCAACCCCGTCATCGCGAGGTACATCAGCACGACGGTCGTCCGGTCACCCGGCAGCCCCGACTCCTCGTTGAAGCTCACGTTGAAGTCGAGGCCCTCGGCGACCGTCTTCGTGATCGCGGTGCGCAGGTCCGGCCGCCGGGTCGCCTCCAGCCTGAGCTCCATCATCGCGAGGTAGCAGGCCTTGTCGGCGTCCGCCCGCTTGATGATGTCGTGCATGAACTGCACGCTGAGCGCCTTGTCCCGCGGCAGCGCGAGCCTCTCCGCGACCGTCGCGTCCGACGGCTGCAGCCGCTGGAACACACGGGTCATCACCTCGGACATGAGGTCCTCGCGGCTCGCGAAGTAGTTCGACGCGGTCCCCGCCGGCACCTCCGCCTTCGCGTCGATCGCGCGGTAGGTCAGCCCGCGCGCGCCCTCTTCGGCCAGGACGTCGATCGCCGCGTCCAGCAGCGCCGCCCGCCTCGCTTCGTTCCTCACCACGATTTCCTCCTTGCAACCACTACACACATAGTACTACAGTTGTCGTGGTTGGAGCTACAGGGAGGTTCTGGGGATGCGAAAGCTCGTTTACTACGTCGCCACCACGCTCGACGGTTTCATCGCGGCCGAGGACGGCACCTTCGACGGGTTCATCTTCGAAGGCGACCACATGGCCGGCATCAACGCCGAGTACCCGGACACGCTGCCGACGCAGTTCCGCGAGGCACTGGGCCTGCAGGACGCGCCGAACAAGCACTTCGACACGGTCCTGATGGGCCGCAGCACCTACCAGGTGCCGGGCGGGCTCGCGTCGCCGTACGCACACCTGCGCCAGATCGTGGTGTCGACACAGGTGACCGGCACACCGCCCGACGTCGAGGTGGTCCGTGAGGACGTCGTCGGCCGAGTGCGCGCGCTCAAGGAAGAGGACGGCCAGGACATCTGGCTGTGCGGTGGCGGCAAGCTGGCCGCGGCCCTGCTGCCGGAGATCGACACGATGCTGCTCAAGATCCACCCCGTGGTGTTCGGCCGCGGCATCCCGCTGTTCGACGGGAAGGCCGGCATCACGAAGTTCGCGCGCACCAACGCGCAGCTGTTCGAGAGCGGGGTGTCGTTCATGACCTACGAACGCAATTCTTAAATACGATTGACCACGCGGGGAGCCGACCGTAATCTTGAGCTACCTCAAACCGAAGGGAACGGACATGACGAGCAAGGTGAAGCGGGTGCGACGCTCCGCAGTCGCTGCTCCCGTGCGACCGTCGCGACCGTTCCCGCAGGTGAAGGGCGCAGTCTCCCCGCCATGACCACCAGGTCGTGAGCGACAGGGAGCCGCCCGTCGGGAAACCGACCAGGGCGGCTTTCTTCATTCTGCGCGCATTTCCACAATTGTTTTTCCTGCCCTTGTAGCTCAACGGACAGAGCGCGGCGCTACGAACGCCGAAGTCCAGGTTCGATTCCTGGCAGGGGTACTCACGGATGCGAGGGAGACGGCAACCCGCCTCATTTGGGATGAGGACACACCGCGTTCGACTCGCGGGCATCCGACTGCGCGGCTGAACACCGCACAACTGAACACGGGTCGCTAGCTCAACTGGCAGAGCAGCCGCCTCTTAAGCGGCGGGTTCGGGGTTCAAGTCCCTGGCGGCCCACTCACACGACGAAAGGGCTCCCTCCGGCGAACCGGAGGGAGCCCTTCACAGGTCGTCGATCAGATGACGTGCAGGGTCCACCTCTGGTTCGAGGTCCCGTTGACGTCCCAGATGCCGACCGCGGCGCCGTTCTGGACGGCGTTGCCGATCGCGTCCGCCGCCTTGCTGGCCAGCACGCTCTCCAGGACGTAGCTGCCGTCAGGCTGGCTGGAGAACGCGAACTGCTCGGTGTCCCCGTGGTGGCAGTCGTACTGGATGAGCTGCGAACCGTTGAGCTGGACGCCGTTCTTGACGTCGAGGCACTTGCCGGACATCACGTTCTTGAGCGCGTACCGCTTGCCGCCCAGGTCGATGAGGTCCCACGCCATCTTGCCGCCGCCGACGCAGTCCCACAGCTCCATGCCGGCGAGGTTCGCGAGCGCACCCTGCCCCGGCGTCTCCCACAGGCCGGCGGTCTGCAGGCAGCGACCGGACTGGACGCCCTTGAGCTGGTAGCGGCCGACGGTGACCGCGGCGACGTCGGAGCGGTGCACCAGGTCGATGAGGCGCCAGCGCTGGTGGCCGTCGTTGGTGTTGCCGTAGGTGGTGATGGGGGTGGCGTTCGGGGTCTGGCTGTCCCTGACCGTCACGAACTTGCCGGTGCCGACGTTCTTGATCTGGTACGAGCCGTCGGAGTTCTCGAGGAAGCTCCAGCGGTGGTAACCGTTGTTGGCGTCACACGGGTACTGGCGCAGCAGGTCGCTGTGGCCGTCCATGCACTGCCGCGAGTTCCCGTTCATGAGCAGGTACTCGTTGGTGGCGACCTGCTTCAGCGCCCAGACCTGCTTGGGGGCCGGGCGGATGCAGTCCCACAGCTCGTTGTACTGACCGTGCTCGATCGCCTGCGCGTCGACGCCCGCGATCTGCGCGCACCGCCCGGAAGCCTTGCCCTGCAGCTCGACCACCAGCTCGTGCCTGGGCTTGATCTGGTCCCTCTTGGCGGCCTCCGACCGGCCGAGGTTGAGGAACTCGTTGCGCGCCTTGAGGTCGCCGGCGAGTGCGGCGGTGGCGGCGGCGACCACGTTCGGCAGGTACCCGTCGCGCTTGGCGAGGTCGAGGATCTCCTTGATCTGCTTCTCGGTCTCCGCGGCGCGGATCGCGTCTTCCTCGGCGACGTCCCTCTGGTGCGCGGTGTGCACGCCGGTGAAGATGAACGCCTTGACCACCGCCGCGTCGTGGCTGTCCAACGCGCTCTGGGCAGCGGCCTTGACGAACTTGCGCGCCAGCGGAGACCGGTAGACCTCCCAGGTGAAGTCGTTGTCGGTCATGACCTTGAGCGAGGTGGTCAGCTCCGCCTGGGCAGCGACGCGCCAGGCGTCGGCGCGCGCCTTGAGCATGTCCTCCCTCGCCTTGTTCTCGGCGCTCTCCCGCTGAGCCGCCTCGATCCGGCGCTGCACGTCCAGCTCGTACGCGGCGAAGATGCCCTCGGTCACGAACTTCTGGCGCTGCTCGTCCGTGGAGGTGTTGGTGAGCACGGCGGCGGCCCGCGCCTTGATCTCGGGGTTCTCCGTGCCGTTGGTGTTGATGAACAGCTTGGTGACGAACTCGCTGAGGTTCGTGTCCAGGTAGTACCTGTCGACGTTCATCCAGCCGATCAGGTCCGTGGCCCGAAGCCGCTGCCGGTGCCGCTCGTCCATGATCGGGATCGCCCGCACGTCCTCGCGGAACGCGAGGTGGATGCCGGTGACGATGAAGTTGTAGCAGGCGTTCTCGTCGGTCTCGTTCGTGAGCGCCTTCAACGCCTCGCGCTTGATCGCGCTGTCGCGAGGGGCGTTGTTGTAGATCCAGATGACGAAGTTCAGGTCGGCCATCCTGGCTTCCCTGGACGTGACCGAAGCGCTGATCGTGCTGGCTGCCGCGAGCTTCTGGTCGAAGTCCGACACCAGCGCCGCGTTGAAGCTGACCGTGGACACACCGAGTGGCGCCGAGGCGTCCACTCCGGGCGGAGCGGCGAGCGCCGGAGTGGCGAACAGGCCGCTCGCCAACGTGATGGTGACCGCGAGCGCGGTGACTCCGCGCACGCCACGGCCACCCAGACTGCGTCTGGACAAGGTGAATCCCCCAAGATTCGTTGTGACGGCATCTGCCCCAAGCGCGGCGTGAACCCCCCAGGCCCGGCCGCTCGACTCCCCAGTCGTCGGATGCCTGGGAAACCTCGCACGCCGCCCGGTTGATCCGCAATGCGGTGTGATCTGGGTCACGTAACGGTTTGTGTCCTGACAGGCGCTCCAGGTGCTAGGAACTCCTTGGGCGACTAGCCCACCACGTGAGTTTCTGGGGGAAACCATGGGGCGTCACACGCTCATGCCTGCGTTGCTGGCCGCAGTGATCGCGGCCGGCGTTGTCGGAACCGTCCACGCCACACCCGCGTTCGCGGACTCGGTGGTGACCACCACGACGACCACCGCCTTGGCCGCGTCCATGCGCGAGTCGGTGTTCCAGATGTCGTACAACTCCGCTCTGCCGTCCGAGGTCCGCGACGCCGCGTACGTGGCGGTCGCCGCCAACGACGAGGCGAAGATCCGGGAGTTCGTCCTCGTCGGCTACCGCAAGGCGAAAGACCGTGCCACCGCACGGGAAAAGCTCGACAGCGACGTGATCCGGGAGATCAACCGGACCGCGGTCCCCGGCAGCGAGGTGCAGGGCTCGTCCGCGGAGGCGTTGCGCTCCTCGGCCACGGCCAGGCAGGAGTACCTCCACAGTGGACACGACCGGGCGGTGGAACTGGACCGCGTCCACGACAACAAGCGCCAGGAGAACCTCGCCCGGCTGGCCGAGGAGGACCGCGCCTACGTGACCCACCTGGCCGCCAACGATCCCGGCGTTCAGGTGCGTGCGGCGGCAGTGCGCGCGCTCAGCGGTGGTGATGATCGGTCGATCGGCCTGTTCTTCGCCTACGAGTGGAAGATCGCCGCCGAGATCGACACCGAGCGGTTCGTCCGGACCACCACCGAGCTGAACCAGGTCTGGCTCGACCGGATCGCACACCTGACGGCCTCCGCGGTCGCGGCCGAGAAGGCCGAGCGCGAGGCGAGCGGGGAGCTGGCGCGCAAGCACCGGCTGGAAGCCAAGCAGGCCTGGGAGGACATCGACCGCGAGGCCGATCAGTCCTCTGTGGACTGGTTGGCGGAGAAGGCGAAGGCGGACAGGCAGGCGGCCATGTGGGCCCAGGTCGCCGAGTACGCCCGTGCCGCGCAGTCGGACCAGGACTGGACGACGATCCTGCAGGAGGCCCTCGACGGCCGCAGGTCGTGGGAGGACGTGGCCGGCCAGGCCGCCAGCTCCGCCACCCACTGGCAGGCCGTCGCCAAACACGCTCGTGAGGCGGCGAAGGACGCCGCCGACCGCGATCTGGGGGATCGCTGACACCATGAAAAGAAGATCATCAGGCGCCACCTCGGTGTGGCGCAGATCAGTCGTGCCCATTTCCGCGGCGCTCGTCCTCACGCTCTTCGGTGGGACGGTGCAGGCAACCGCCGCGGCACAACCGGTTCCGGTGCTCCAGCAGGCCGCCGCCAACGACCCTCCTCCGCAGGAAGTGGACGAGGAGCACGAGTTCTACAAGATGCTCGTCACCGACATCTCCGAGCACGCGGAGGACGTCGAGGTGCGCGACGCGGCCAAAGCCGCGTTGGCGGTCGGCACCAAAGAGAAGCTGATCTGGTTCCTCGACCACGGTCAGGCGGAGGCACAGGCCCGTGCCGACCAGCGCAAGCAGGTCGAGAAGGCAGAGAACCGCCGCAAGGTCGAGGGCTGGGCGGCCACCGGTGGCCCGCACGTCCGCGCGGGGGCGCAGGCCGCGCTGAACGCGGGTGACCAGGCGATCAAGGACTTCGTGGCCTACGGCTACGAGATCGCCCTGAAGCGGGACCAGCAGCAGGCCGAGGACGACAAGGCCGAGCAGGACCGCATCATCGCCCGTGTCCGGGACATGGTCGCCATGGGCGGCCCGCAGGTGAAGATCGAGGGCGAAGCCGTCCTCCTGAGCAACGACTACGCGCGGATCCGCCAGTTCTACCTCGTCGACTACCACGAGGCGAACAAGCGCGACCACGACATGCGTGCGGCCATCCAGAAAGCACTGGAGGACCGCAACAAGGCGGTCACCGAGCTCGACCAGATCGCCCGCCGCTCCGAGGCGGCGGCGAGCGCGCGGGCCGAGATCATGCGGGCCAACATCGACGCGGTCAAGCACCTGGAAGACGTCACGTTCGCCATGAAGCGGGCCGTGGAAGCGGCCCACAAGGCGGACCAGATCTTCCGCGACGACAAGCCCGGCCGCGCCCACGGCCAGCTCGGTCGCAACGAGCTGCTCGACGTCGAACGCGCCAACGCGGCGCGGGAGTCCGAAGCGGCCGACCGCATCGCGCTGGCGTCCATCGAGACGAACACCCGTGCGCGCAACGCCGCGCAACGACTGGTCGACACCGGCATGACCGACGGCCTGGACTGGGCCAAGGTCACCGTCGGCATCGGCAACGCGGTGGACGCCGCCGCGCTCGCCGCCGAGACCTCGATGCACGCGGCCACGGCCACGCTGGCCGACAGCCGCGCGCTCGACGCCGACCGCAACGCCCAGGAACACGCCAACAACGCGCACAAGTACCGTGCGGAGGCCGAACGCCAGGCGGCCAAGGCGGCCGAGCTGGCCGAGGCGGCGAAGAAGCAGCAGGACATCGCGATCGCCGCCCGCAACCGTGCGGAACAGCAGAAGAACATCGCCGCCGCCAAGGCAGCCGACGCACAGCGCCACGCGACGGCAGCCCGCAACCACCGCATCAACGCCCAGGGCGCCGCACGCAACGCGGCCGCCGCGGCGAACACGGCCTACGCCGCGAACGCCGAGGCCACGCGACTGGCCGGCGAGCACGACGCCGCTGTCGACAAGGTCCGCTCCATCCAGAACCAGGTCCAGGTGATCGGCCTGGTGCACAACGCCAACATGATCAGCCTGGAGCGGATGGAGCTCGAGCTCCGCAACCGCGAGCAGGTCGCCAGGGAACGCGGCGAGAACGTCGAGGAGGTCACCAGGGAGATCCGCGGCCAGGTCGACGTGGCCCGCGGTGCCGCGAACGAGTCGGCGGGCTGGGCCTCGGCCGCGGCCGCGTCGGCTCAGGCCGCACGGAAGCCGCCAGCGCGTCAGCCCAGGCCGCGCGACAACGCGACCGCCGTGACCGCGCCGGGCCGCCGACGAGGCGCACCGGATCACGCTGGAAGCGGTCAACGTGGCGCTGGGCGCCAAGGCGTCGGCCGAGATGACCCAGCAGGAGGCGGAAGCCTCGGTGCGCGAGGCGAACCAGGCCGTCTTCCAGTCCGTGGTCGCCGACCGGGCTGCCTCGGCGGCGGCCGCGTCCGCCACCCTCGTGATCGACGCGTCGCGGGCCGTCGACGCGATCCTCAAGCCGTACGCGGCACTCAACGCCGATGCGCGCAGGGCGTTGCAGGTCGTCGCCGACGCACTGCTCATCAGCGAGGAGCAGTCCCGGCTGGCCAGGGAGAAGGCAGCGGAGGCAGCGGAAGCCGCGGTCAGGGCGTCCAAGGCGGCCGACGACGCCGTCGCGGACGTCAAGCCCGCGTACGAGGCGGCCGCCCGTGCCGCGGAGTCCGCGAACCAGGCGGCGCAGTACGCCCAGGTCGCGAACGACGCGGCCAACCAGGCCGTGCAGCACGCGCAGGGAGCACACGCCGCGGCCGGCACCGCCGGCCGGTGGTCCAACAACGCCCAGCAGGACGCCGTGGCCGCCGGCAACGCCGCCGCGGCCGCCAGTGCCTCCGCGGCGAGTGCGGACCGGGCGGCGGCGGCGACCGAGCAGATCTACACAATGGCCCGGGCCAACGCCGACAAGGTGCAGCAGTTCATCCAGTCGGTGGCCGACCGCATCCAGGACGTCCACGAGTACCGCGTCCGGCTCGACAGGGCCGAGCAGATCGCGCGGGACGAGGCCGCGAGGAAGGCCGCCGAGCTCAACCTCGAGCTCGCCAGGGGCATCCTCACGATCGACAGGTGCCTGGACAACCCCGTCTTCAACTTCGAGGACTGCAAACGCGCGGCCAACAAGGTCGAGGAGGTCACCAAGAACGGTCTCAGGGCCTACACCGAGGCAGCGGCCGACTCGATGCTGACCGGTGCCCGGTGTGCCGCCGGCGACCAGGCTGCCTGTCAGTTGATGCGCGAGGGCAAGGACAAGCTGTCGCTGCTCTACAAGCAGATCGGCGAGGGCATCGTCGAGGGCGCCAAGGGCACGCTGGACGGGCTGCTCACCGGCCTCGACTGCGTCGGCGGTTCGGTGTTCGGGGACTTCCACTCGTGCAAGCAGATCTGGGACGGGCTGGTCTACACGGTCCAGAACCCGTACACGCTGATCCACCTGGACGTGTGGCACGAGAACCCGGCGAAGGCGCTCGGCCTGACGCTGTGGGACCTGTCGTTCGGTGCGGTGGGCGCGGTCGCCAGCGGCGGCGGCGCGACCGTGACCAGGACGCTCGGCCTGATGAAGAACGCCCTCGCCAAGGGCACCGGCAAGGTCCTCGACAACATCGCGGACCTGCGGAGCTTCCTCGTGAAGCTCCAGGACACCGTGCCCGACCGGCTCCCCGGCTCGCTGGGTGAGATCCTCAGCGCCAAGGTCCGCGTCGAGGGCAACGTCGGCAAGATCGACAACGCGGTTGCGGTCGTCGACGGCCGGCTCTACCGCATGGAGTCCTACTCCCGGCAGCTGGAGGGCGACCTCGCCAACCTGGACGGCGCGATCGTGCGCGTCGAGGGCGGCACGCTGCGCATCGAGAACGGCATGGCCAAGCTCGACGGCGCGAAGCTCAAGGTCGAGCGGGGCACGCCCTGCGTCTCGGGGTTGATGGCGGCGGCAGCGGATCCCGGCTGCGGGTACCAGAACCCGACCATCGAGAACGGTCAGTACCGCCACGACATCGGTGCCCTCAAGATCCGGATCGACGCGGACGACCACTCCTGGGGCCTGGCACACCTCGATGAGATGAGGGCGGCCGAGAAGCTCATCACCCCTGACATCGACGATGTCGCGGACATCGCGCGAGCGGAGCGTCCTGGCAGGAACCCCCTGCCCGGTGACGAGCGGCTCGAGGTCAAGGGCGACAAGTCGTTCTTCCGCAAGCTCTTCGAGGAGATGTGGGAAGGCGGCTCGAAGAAGTCGCCGGCGGACGTCAGGCTGAAGCTGAACGACACGGTGAGGTACACCTACGTCCTCTCGCCTGAGAAGTACAGCGTCGGGCTCTACGACGTGATCGACGCGCTCACGAAGAAGGGCTATCAGCTGGCCGGCGCGAAGAACTTCTGGCACAGGTCCTTGACTCCCAAGTACGACAAGTACGGCAACCGTCTGAGCAACTACCCCGGGATCAACCTGACTTTCTGGACGAAGGACAAAAAACAGCTCTTCGAGGTCCAGATCCACACCGAGGAGAGCTTCAAGGCGAAGAAGAAAGAAGAACCGCACTACAACAACCGCCGAGCCAATCGAGCGGCCATCAACGCGATCAAGAACAAGGCCATCAGCGAGGGCAGGAACCCCGATCGCGGTGAACTGTTCCCCTGGGAACAGGAGGAGATCAAGAGGATCGAGGCCGACGACGTGTTCGAGAACTCGAAGTCGTCCGAGATCTTCGACCCGATCACCCCTCCCCCGGGAGCCGTTCACTTCCCTGAGCTGAAACTGGGGTGATGATGCCTGCGCGCCCCTCGCACCCGCGAGGGGCGCGTCTCCTCTGATGAAACGAGACCCAGGTGGCACAGCAGTACGAGTACTTCGCCATCCTCACGCCGGACCGCCCATCTCCGGAGGACCCCCTGGTGATGTGCCGGCGTTGGGTGGACGACGACGGACAGGTGCACGAGGAGGTGTTCACGAGCCAGCTCGTGTGGGTGCCCAGCACGGCGATGCGCAGCGCGACAACGAGCGACGCGGCTGCCCATGGCGTCGAGGTGCGCCGGGTGGACGAGGAGAGAGCGGCGCGGTTTCAAGACTCGGTCCGCGACTGGGTGCGCCGTGACGAAACCTGGGACGGCCGGCCCTACTCCTACCTCGCCTGGCTGGACGGATCCACCGTGGACGATCCCACCGGGGTGCTCCGCACGTGGACGACCGAGCAGGGCGGCGAACAGGAGCAGCGATACCTCCCGGGCACGGGATGGCGGGACAGCTACATCCGCGAGGACTGGCACCGCGGCCGGCAGGACGGCAGGTTCGACCCGATCGACAAGGCCACCGCCGAGGAGATCATCGAGCGCTGGGAACAGCGGCGCGCCGAACAGGGCTGACTCAGCGGAAGTCCCGCGACTTCGAGGGAATCCGCAGGTCGAGGTGCTGCAGGCGGTCCGCCAGCAGGCTGACCACCCCGTCGGCCGACTCGACGGTCCCCCGCACCAGCATCGCGGCGCTGCTGCGCGCGATCCGCCGGTACCGCGCCCACAACCCCGGCGAGCACACCACGTTGACCATGCCGGTCTCGTCCTCGATGTTGAGGAACGTGACGCCGCCCGCCGTCGCCGGGCGTTGGCGGTGGGTGACCGCACCACCGATGAGCACGCGGGTTCCCGGCTTCACGTCGGCCAGGGTGATCGTGGGCAACGCGCCCATCGCGTCCAGTTTGGACCGGACGAACTGGGTCGGGAAGCTGTCCGGGGACAGGCCGGTGGCCCAGACGTCGGCCACGGCCAGCTCCACCTCGTCCATGCCGGGCAACGACGGCGCGTCGACGCCGGTCACGGTGCCGGGCAGGCGGTCGGGGCGGATCGCGGCCACCGCGCCGGCCGCCCACAGGGCCTCGCGGCGTTCCAGGCCGAAGCACGCGAACGCGCCCGCCGTGGCCAGCGCCTCGACCTGGGCGGTGGTGAGCTGCACGCGCGAGCCGAAGTCCTCCATGTCGCGGAACGGTTGTGCCGCAACGATCCGCTCGGCGTCGGACTGGCCGACGCCGCGGACGGCGGCGAGGCCCGTGCGGACGGCGTTCTTGCCCTCGAAGGGTTCCAGCGTCGCGTGCGGTAGAGATGCGTTGACACATGGGCCGTGCACGGTCACGCCGTGGCGGCGCGCGTCGATCACCAACGACTGCGGTGAGTAGAAGCCCATCGGCTGGGCGCGCAGCAGGGCGGCGCAGAAGGCGGCCGGGTGGTAGAGCTTGAACCACGCGCTCACGAACACCAAGTGCGCGAACGACAACGCGTGCGACTCGGGGAAGCCGAAGTTGGCGAACGCCAGCAGCTTCGCGTAGATGCGGCCCGCCAGCTCCGCGCCGATCCCGTTCGCCGCGCAACCCTCGTAGAAGCGGTCGCGCAGGCGTTCCATCCTGGCGGTCGAGCGTTTGGCGCCCATCGCGCGGCGCAGCTCGTCGGCCTCCGCGGCGGTGAAACCGGCGGCGTCGACCGCGATCTGCATGAGCTGTTCCTGGAACAACGGCACGCCGTAGGTCTTCTTCAGCGCGTTCTCCAGCAGCGGGTGGTCGTAGTCCCACTCCTCCTGCTTGTTGCGGCGCCGGATGTACGGGTGCACCGAGCCGCCCTGGATCGGGCCCGGCCTGATCAGCGCGACCTCGACGACCAGGTCGTAGAACTCGCGCGGCTTCAACCGAGGCAACGTCGCCATCTGCGCGCGGCTCTCCACCTGGAAGACACCGACGGAATCGGCCTTCTGCAACATCTCGTAGACGCGCTGGTCGTTCAGGTCGAGATTGCCGATGTCGACCTCGACGCCCTCGTGGTCGCGCACGAGGTCGATCGCGTAGTGCAGCGCGGAGAGCATGCCGAGGCCGAGCAGGTCGAACTTCACCAGACCGATCGACGCGCAGTCGTCCTTGTCCCACTGCAGCACCGTGCGGCCGGCCATGCGCGCCTTCTCCACCGGGCACACCTCGCTGACCGCGCGGTCGCAGATCACCATGCCGCCGGAGTGGATGCCGAGGTGGCGCGGGAAGTTCTCCAGCTGCGCGGAGAGCTCCAGCACCGAGTCGGGGATGTCGCAGTCGTCGGTGGTGGTGTGGAGCGGGCCCCAGCGGTCTATCTGCTTGCTCCACGCGTCCTGCTGGCCGGGTGAGTGGCCGAGCGCGCGGGCCATGTCGCGCACGGCGGACCGGGCGCGGTAGGTGATGACGTTCGCGACCTGCGCGGCGTGGCGGCGGCCGTACTTGCGATAGACGTGCTGGATGACCTCCTCGCGCCGGTCGGACTCGATGTCGACGTCGATGTCGGGAGGGCCGTCGCGGGCGGGGGCGAGGAAGCGTTCGAAGAGCAGGTCGAACCGGACCGCGTCGACGTTGGTGATGCCGAGCGAGTAGCACACCGCGGAGTTCGCGGCGCTGCCCCTGCCCTGGCAGAGGATGCCGTTCTGCTCGCAGAACCGCACGATGTCGTGCACCACGAGGAAGTAACCGGGGAAGCCGAGCTGTTCGATCACCTTCAGCTCGTGCTCGATCTGCCCGAACGCCCGCTCCCGGTGCTCGGAGTCGGCGTACCGGCGGTGCGCGCCCTGCCAGGTCAGCTCGCGCAGCCAGGTGATCTCGGTGTGGCCGGGCGGCACGTCGAACGGCGGCAGCTGCGGCGCGACCAGCCTCAGGTCGAACGCGAGCTGCATGCCGAGCAGCGCGGCGTTGTGCACGGCACCGGGAAAGCGGCGGAACCGGTGCATCATCTCCTCGCCGCTGCGCAGGAACGCGGCCGGTGACGGCGGTAGCCAGCCGGCCATCTCGTCGAGGCTGCTGCGTGCCCTGACCGCGGCCATCGCGGCGGCGAGCCTGCCCCGGTTCGGAGTCGCGTAGTGCACGGCGTTCGTTGCCACGACGGGGAGCTTGAGGTGCTTCGCCATCGCGTGCAGCAGGTCGTTGCGCCGGCTGTCCTCCGGCAGGCCGTGGTCGGTGAGCTCGACGTAGACGCGTTCCTTGCCGAAGAGGTCGGTGAGCCGGACCAGCTCGCGGAACGCCGCCTCCGGCCCCTCCCTGGTGAGCGCGCGGCGCACGGTTCCCTTGCGGCAGCCCGTCAACGCCACGACCTCGCCCCTGGTGTCGGCCAGCAGCTGGTCGAGGTCGTAGACGGGCTTGCCCTTCTCCGCGTCGTCGTGCAGGTGGCCGGTGGTGAGCGTGCGGCACAGCCGGTGGTAGCCCTCCTGCCGGCACGCCAGCAACAACAGGTGGTCGCCCTCGGGGTCGGGTTCGCCGTTCGCGGGCTTGCTCAGGCCGACGCTCAGCTCCGCGCCGAACACCGTGTGCACGCCCAGTTCCTTCGCCGCCTCGGCGAACCGCACCACGCCGTACATGCCGTCGTGGTCGGTCAACGCGATGGCGTCGAGCTCGAGTCGTTGCGCCGCCTCGACGAGCTCCTCCGGGTGGCTCGCGCCGTCGAGCCAGCTGAAGTTCGAATGGCAGTGCAGCTCCGCGTACGGCACGCGCATGCGGGTGACCTGCTCGTTCGCGCGCAGCTGGAAACCCGGCGGCGCGGTGTACCGGTCGCGGCGCCGGGACCAGGCGGGACCGTCACCGCCGTCGGGCTTCTGCTCGTGGGGCTTGCCGGACAGGGCCCGTTCCAGGTCCTTCCAGCGGACCGGCGGGTTATTCCAGCTCATCCGGTGCCCTGCGCGGTGCCGGGATCAGGTTCTCCAGGCCCTCGGGGACCTCGAAGGCTTCGTAGTCGTCGAACATCAGTCGTACACCCCTTCCAGGAACCACCTCTGGTTCCTGCGGACCAACAGGAACGCCTCGTCCTCGGTCTGCACCTGCACCCGTGCGGCCCGGTGCGCGTCCGGTGCCCACCACCGTTCGTCCACCGGCCACGGCCCGGCCCACGCGACCACGTCCCGCGTTCTGCCGTTCGCGGTGACTTCTCTGGGCCGTGCCGTGAGCTCGAGCCGTCCGGTCACGCCGACCTGGTTGCCGGCAGCGTCGGTGAGCTCGGCGGGTTCGTCCTTGAGCGTGGCGGGCGCGCGGGCGAGCCGGCCGGGCCACGGATGGTCTGGGTTCTGCACCGGCGTTCGCTCGTCCCCCCACGGCACGAGCCGGACCTGCTCCCGCGGCCCCCGTCCGCCGTCGAGCACCGGCACCAGCACCGCGTCCGGCCCCAGCAACCCCTGCACGTGCAGCAACGCCCTGACCGCGCGTTCGTCGTCGTGGCCCCACAACCCGAGCTGCAAGGCGGTGCCGTCGACGACCTCACTGGGGTCGAGGGTGAGCGTCCTGATGCCCGACGTGAGCCGCTCGCGGGTGAGCCAGCCGTCCAGCTGCCACCTCACCCGGTCCGCGATCCCCCGCGGTGTCAACGGTTCCGCGGCCCGCCACACCCGGTGCAGCTCCTCGTCGTGCTCGGTGCGCGCGTGGATGCCGAGCCGCGTGCACGCCAGCCCGCGGTCGGCCAGGTTCGCGTGCAGCTCCTCCGCCAGCGTCTTCGCGGCGAACGCGGCCGAGTCGATCCGCTCGACCGGCTCGTCGAACGTCTGCGTGACCGCCAGCTCCGGCGCCGGCCTGCGCTTGTCGAGCGGCCGCTCCGGCAGCCCCCGCGCCATCCGGTGCTGCTTCGTCGCCGGCCCGCCGAACCGCGACGCCACCGCGTTCTCCGGCACGTCCGCGAACGCGCCGAGGGTCTTCAGGCCGAGCCTCCTGAGCAGGTCGACCAGCTCCGGCGCCGGCAGCTCGTGCACGCCGAGCGGCCGGAGGAACTCCGCGGTGCCGCCGGGTGCCACGACCACGTTGCGGTGCGCGGCCTTCGTGGCTCCGAACAGGCTGTCGGCCACCCCGACCTGCGCCTCGGTCCCGGTCCTGGTGGCGACGTGGTCGACGATCCGCTCGGCCGCGTGCTCGGCGGTCCCGAAGTAGGTGACCGGTCCCCGCGCCTGCACCGCCACCAGCCCCGGCTCCACCACCTCGATGCCGGGCGCGAGCTCCTCGACCGCCTCCGCGACGGGCTCGAAGAACCGCGCGTCGCGCTGCGGGTCGCGGTCGAAGGTGACCAGCTCGGGGCACATCGACTCGGCCACGCGTTTGCGCATGGCCCAGCGGATGCCCTCGGCGCGCGCCACGGCGGAGGTGGCCACGACCTCGTTGCCGTCGACCACGGCCACGTGCGCTGCCGCCCAGCCCCGGCTCCACCACGACGAGCCGGGCGGAGTCCTCACGCCTCCGCGACGGGCAGGCGAGAGCGCGTCACGCCGGTGTCGGTGCCGCTGGGGAATGAGATCGGGGATCCCGGCCAGCGGATGCCCTCGGCGCGCGCCACGGCGGAGGTGGCCACGACCTCGTTGCCGTCGACCACGGCCACCGGGACGTGCGGGCTGGTGCCGGTGGCCGTGCAGGCGGCGATCACGGGCCAGTCGGGGCACCAGACGACGAGCAGGCGGGAGTCCTTCACCGCCCCTCCGCCGAACCGGGCAGGCGGAGGGGAGCGTCGTCCACCACGCCGGAACTGTCGGTGCCGCCTGGAAGAATGAGATCTGGGGATCCCGGCAAGGACCCTGCGGACGTGCGCGTCGGCTCGCCTGCCGGGCGCGCCGGGCCGCCAGCTCGTCCCGCTCGGCCGCCGCCCACTTGGCCACGACCGCGTCCGCGCCTGGCGGCGGACTCGTCACGCCCGACGCGCTTGCGCCCCACCTCGTCCGCTCGCCCGGCAGCCGACTCACCACGACCGGTCCCCTTGCGCGCCAGCACATCCGCTCGCCCGGCAGCCGACTCGTCACGCCCGACGCGATTGTTCCCCAGCGTGTTCACCCGCCTGGTGACCGGCTCGGCACCCCGGCCCGGACCGGCATCAGCCGGCTCGTCGGGCCGGGCCGGTTCACCGGTCACCAGCGGGAGCTCGATCTCCTTCTCCCCGAACGCCAGCACCACGTTCCGCGGCCGGGCCGCCGAACCGCGGCCACCGCTGCGCACGTCGATCTCCTGGCGCCGCAACGTGTCGGCGCCGTCGTTGAGCGGGTTCCAGCGCACGGACCGCGCTGTCAGTTCCACGTCGGGGGAAGGCCAGGTGCCGAACGCGATCAGCACGGCACGGCGCTGGCGGGCGCGGGCGGTGAGGCGGCGGGCAGGGAGCGGCAGGGGCAGCCGACGGCACCAGGTCCGCTGGCCGGGTTCACCCCGAGCGCGGCCAACGACGCCGTTGCCGACCTCGACACTCCACCCACCTCCCGTCTCGGACCGTGCGCACCCCTGTGCACGGCCGCCGCGGGAAGTTCGGCGACTTGCTATTCGAACTCTTGTTCGAACGAACGCAATGATCGTAGCGCGTCCAAGCACCCCTGTGTCAATGCCGGGGCATCACCCTTTTGGTGGACACGGCCACACCGGTCCGGACGGTCCTCTACGGTGACTCGAAAAGCACCGCTATCTGGGGAAACCGTGAACCAACCACCTCCGCACGGCTGGCACCGGCAACCGCCGCAGGGCCCGTACCCACCACAGCAGCAGGGCTGGCAGGGCCACCCGCCGCAGCCCGGCTGGGGCCCGCCACCGCCGCCCGAGAAGAGCAAGGCGCCGGTGATCATCACCCTGTCGGTCGTGGCGCTGCTGGTGCTCGGCGGCGGCATCACCGCGGCGGTGCTGTACTTCGGCGCGCACGAGGACGGGGGCAGCAGCAAGCGTTCCGACCAGCTGCCGGCCGCCTGCTCGAACGTCTCCGAGGCGGCGCTGAAGAAGGCCCGCACCACGAACCCGAACAAGCGCAGCTCGTCCGAGACGGACCTGGGCAGGGGCAAGCGCACGATCTGCTCGTGGAACCAGACCAAGGGCGTCGACGGCGAGGGCCTGCGCAACACCGACGTCTACGTCACGCAGGACGCGGAGGAAGAGGACAACGCGTACCAGCAGGCCGTGCAGATGGCCATGGCCAACACCCAGGGCACGCCGCAGCAGAAGCCGCTCGAAGGTCTCGGTGACGAGGCGACGGCGGTGCTGATGGACGGCACGTCGGCGTTCACCGACATCTCGATCATCGTGCGCAAGGGCGACCACGTGGTCGAGGTCGACCACACCGGCTGGGACGTCGGGGTGTTCAGCCCGAAGCGCGCGGACACCGCCGAGTTCGAGGCCGCCGCCAGGGGGATCGCGGAAGCGATGGTCTCGAAGCTCTGACCCGGGCGGGGGCCGCTTCCACGCGTGGAAGCGGCCCCCGCGACGACGATCAGTGGGCGAAGTGGCGCGTACCCGTCAGGTACAGCGTCACGCCCGCCTCCTCGGCCTTCGCGATCACCTCGGGGTCGCGCACCGACCCGCCGGGCTGCACGACCGCGCGCACACCCGCGTTCAGCAGCACCTCGAGGCCGTCCGGGAACGGGAAGAACGCGTCCGAGGCCGCCACCGCGCCCTTGGCCCGCTCACCCGCGCGCGTCACCGCGAGGTGCGACGAGTCGACCCGGTTGACCTGGCCCATGCCGACGCCGACGGTGGCGCCGTTGTCCGCCAGCAGGATCGCGTTCGACTTGACCGCGCGGATGGCGCGCCACGCGAACTCCAGGTCCGCCAGCGTCTGCTCGTCGGCCGGCTTGCCGCACGCCAGCGTCCAGTTCGCGGGCGAGTCGCCGTCGGCGTCGATGGCGTCGCGCTGCTGCAGCAGCAGGCCACCGGACACCGGACGCATCTCCGCGCCACCGCGGGAGGGCGCCTCGGCCACCAGGATGCGCACGTTCTTCTTGCGCTGCAACACCTCCACCGCACCGTCCGCATAGGACGGAGCGATGACCACCTCGGTGAAGATCTCCGAGACGAACTCGGCCATCTCCACGGTGACCTCGCGGTTGGCCGCGATGATGCCGCCGAACGCGCTCACCGGGTCGCACTCGTGCGCCTTGCGGTGCGCGTCCGCGATGCTCACGGTCGACACCGCGATGCCACACGGGTTGGCGTGCTTGATGATCGCGACGCACGGCAGCTCGTGGTCCCACGCGGCCCGCCACGCGGCGTCGCCGTCGAGGTAGTTGTTGTACGACATCTCCTTGCCGTGCAACTGCTTCGCCGACGCGAGACCCACGCGGCCGTCGCCCTGCGTGTAGATCGCGGCGCTCTGGTGCGGGTTCTCGCCGTAGCGCAGCACGTTCGACCGGTTCCAGGTCGCGCCGACCCAGCCGGGGAAGCCGGAGCCCTCGTCGTCCGGCGCCAGGACGTTGCCCATCCACGACGCCACGGCCACGTCGTAGGTCGCGGTGTGCCGGAACGCGTCCGCGGCCAGGCGCTGGCGGTCGGCCAGCGTGAAGCCGCCCTCGCGCACGTTCTCCAGCACCCAGTCGTAGCGCGCCGGGTCGACGACGACGGCCACGTTCGCGTGGTTCTTCGCCGACGCGCGGACCATCGCGGGACCGCCGATGTCGATCTGCTCAACGCAGTCGTCGGGGGAAGCGCCCGACGCCACGGTCTGCGTGAACGGGTACAGGTTCACGACCAGCAGGTCGAACGGCGCGATGTCCATGTCGCGCAGCTGCTGCGCGTGCGTTTCCTTGCGCAGGTCCGCGAGCAGACCGGCGTGCACGCGCGGGTGCAGCGTCTTCACCCGGCCGTCGAGGCACTCGGGGAAGCCGGTGACCTGCTCGACCGGCGTGACCGGCACGCCGGCGTCGGCCAGCACCTTCGCGGTGCCGCCGGTCGACACGATCTCGACTCCGGCCGCGTGCAGGCCGGTGGCCAGTTCCAGCAGGCCGGCCTTGTCGGAGACACCGACCAGTGCCCGACGGACCGGTCGCCTCTCGGCGGGAGTGCTCACGGAATGCTCACCTTTCGTCCGTTCACGGTGCAGCCCTCGCGGGCCAGCCTGCCGACCGTCTCCACGAGCAGCCGGCGTTCGACGACCTTGATGCGTTCGTGCAGGGTCTCCTCGGTGTCGCCGGGTTCGACGACCACGGCCTCCTGCGCGAGGATCGGCCCGGTGTCCACGCCCGCGTCGACCAGGTGCACGGTCGACCCGGTCACGCGCACGCCGTAGTCCAGCGCGTCGCGGACGCCGTGCGCGCCGGGGAAGGCCGGCAGCAGCGCGGGGTGGGTGTTGATCATCCGGCCGCCGAAGCGGGCCAGGAACCCAGGACCGATGATCTTCATGAAGCCCGCCGACACGACCAGGTCGGGCTCGTGCGCGGCGACCGCCTCGGTCAGCGCGCGGTCCCACGCGGCCCGGTCGGCGTGGTCGCGCAGCTTCACGGCGAAGTGCGGGACGCCCGCACGTTCGGCGCGCTTGAGACCCTCGATGTTCTCGCGGTCCGCGCCGACGGCGACCACCTCGATCGGGAGGTCGGTGGCGTCCAGCAACGCCTGCATGAGGGTTCCGGAACCGGAGACGAGCACGACGACGCGCGCCGGTGTGGGAAGCCGAAGTTCGGTGCTCAGCGTCTACTCCTGGTCTGGCAGCGGTGTTGCAGCAGCTCAGGGGCAGCCTATGACGTCACCGTTCCGGCTTGCCGTCCAGGTCCTCCTCCGGCTCCATGCCGAGCATCTCGTCGAACTCCGCGTCGAAGTCTTCTTCTTCCACCACTTCGGGTCCGGCGGGTTCCGCGTCGTCCTCGCCGTCGTCTTCCTCGTCTTCGAGGACCTCGTCGTCGAGAGGTTCGTCCTCGTCCACGACGTCCTCTTCTTCGTACTCGACGTCCTCTTCTTCGTACTCGACCTCGGCGGCGTGCTCGTCGTGTTCGTCGTACTCGTCTTCGTCGTAGTACTCGTCGTCGAGCTCTTCCTCGACCTCGAACTCGTCGGCGGCCACGATCTCCAGCTGGTCGGTGAGCTCGTCGTCCTCGAAGACGACCTCGGAGTCCTCGACCTCGTCCTCGTCGTAGTCCGGCTCGACGAACTCGGCGGCGTCCGCGGCCACCACCGGCTTCACCCGCGCCCCGGCGAGCCACGCGACGAGCGCGCCGGGCACCAGCACCCACAGCGCCACGAGCAGCGCGAGCAACCCGGCGGGAACCGTGACGGGGTCGAACGCACCGGAGGCGAGCCGCCCGCCGGCCGTCGCCGCGAGCACCAGGCAGCCGACACCGGCGGTGACCGCCGCGACGAGCACCGCGCGCAGCCGCGAGGTCGGCCGTTCGGACACCTTGCGGCAGGTCCAGCCGACGAACGCGCCGATCAGCAGAGCCGGCACCAGCACGGCAGGACTCAGCACGAACGCGTCCTCCGGCATCGCCGCGAGCAACGGCACCGGCGGCACCGGGCCGCCGGTGAACTTGAGCGGCGTGACCTCGACCAGGCCCATGGAGAACCCGGCGCCGGCGACGTAGGAGAGCCCGGCGATGATCGCGTTCGGGAGGTACCCGAGGCACAGCAACCACACGCCGAGGCCCACACCGACCGAGGGACCGGCCTCCGCGAAGAGGCTGCTCGTCCTCGGCCACGAGATCGCGAGCCCGGCGGCCACCGCCAGCGCACCCGCGCTGAACAGTGCGAACAACGCCATGAACCCGGACCTCAGGCCCTGGAACGCCACCGGGTCGAGCTTGTCGAACACCAGCTCCACCAGGCCGCAGCGGCGGGCGACACCGATCGTCGCCGCCACCCCGGAGACCGCGGCACAGCCGAAGAACGCGACGGCCGGAGTCGCGCGCACGAGCCCTTCGTCGCCCATCAGCAACGCGATGGCGCCGCCCACGACCGCGTGCGCACTGGAGATGCTGAGCACGACCGAGCGGGCTTGCAGCGGTTCGTAGAGGCCCAGCCGGTCGGCGGTGCCGGCGGCGGTCCGGCCGACGAGCAACATCAGCAACGCCGTGGGCAGCAACGGCAGCACGCCGAGCTGACCGGCGTCGAAGCGCAACGGCACGTGGTGCGCGGCCGGCCAGCCACGCTGGTGCGGCGGCGGTGAGCACCCCGGCGGTGTCGAAGTCGGCGTAGGTGGCGGTGGCCGTGATCAGCGCGAGCAGTGCGGCGACGGCCGCGTAGCCGACCACCACCGATCCGACGGCGGCCGCGGCGAGCACCCGCGCGCGTTCAGCACGCGAGAACTCCGGTGGGCGCACCGTGGTCACCTCGCGGGTCACGTCGCGTGTCAGCACGGGCATTTCCCCACTGTGTCAGGCCGACTGGTCCATCCGGATGAGGCACGCCGCACGCGCGAGGGGCGGCACCGGTCGTCCGGCACCGCCCCTCCCACGTACAGCGGCCGGGGCGTCTGCAAGTACCACCAACTTGAAGTCGGTGGTACTTGCATACGCCCCGGCCGTGAACTACTGCTGCGGGCCGCCGAAGCCACCGGGCGGCGTGCCCGGCGAGCCGAACTGACCCGGCTGCGGCATGAAGCTCGTCTGCTGCGGCGGCTGGCCCGGCTGCTGGGGCTGCTGCGGCTGCTGGCCGAACTGCTGCTGCGGGGCCTGCTGCTGCGGTGCCTGCTGGCCGAACTGCTGCTGCGGCACACCGTGCTGCTGCGGGTGCTGCCCCTGCTGCGGGAACGCGCCCGACTGCGGGTTCCAGCCACCCGGCTGGCCCTGGTACGGGTGCGCCGGCTTCGGCGTGAACTTCACGATGCCCTCGCCGAGCAGCAACGCCAGCACGAGCGCGGCGGTCTGCAGCAGCGAGACGATGAGGAGCACGATCGCCAGACCCTCGACCGACGAGGCCTTGATGATGCCCTGGAGCAGTTCCAGCGTCTGCACCGCGGCGAGCGCGGCGGCGACCGGCAGGAACTTCGGCGCGTTCGGCAGGAGCGTGAGAGCGGCGAGCGCGGCGGCCGCCAGGATCCAGGTCACCCCGCCGACGCTGTCGGAGAAGGCGAGCAGGTAGGCGACGAGGCCGAGACCAGCGCCGACCATGGGGAGGATCATGCCCAGGTTGAGGTTGCTCGCGCCGGGAGCGGCGCTGGGCTGCTGGTGCGGTGCCGGACCCGGCGGCTGCTGTTGGGGTGCGCCGTAAGGCACGGACATGTCGAGGTCTCCTCCTCCAGCTGGGTGAATCTCAAACGCTAGCCGATGCGTGTGGTCAGACGATGACCGGATCATGCCGGTTCCGCCACACGAGCCGGCCCGACCCCGAAGTTACCCCTGCCGCAAACGCACGCGGGGACCTTTCGCACTGACAGTCAGTGCGAAAGGTCCCCGCGTGCGGTCTCAGCTCAGAGCGAGCTCATGATCTCGCGCATGAGAGCGGCGGTCTCGGACGGCGTCTTGCCGACCTTGACGCCGGCGGCCTCGAGGGCCTCCTTCTTCGCCTGCGCGGTGCCCGCGGAGCCGGAGACGATGGCGCCGGCGTGGCCCATGGTCTTGCCCTCCGGGGCGGTGAAGCCCGCGACGTAGCCGACGACCGGCTTGGTCACGTTCTCCTTGATGTAGGCCGCGGCGCGCTCCTCGGCGTCGCCACCGATCTCACCGATCATCACGATCGCGACGGTCTCGTCGTCGGCCTGGAAGGCCTCGAGCGCGTCGATGTGCGTGGTGCCGATGATCGGGTCGCCACCGATGCCGATCGCGGTGGAGAAGCCGAAGTCCTTCAGCTCGTGCATCATCTGGTAGGTCAGCGTGCCGGACTTCGACACCAGACCGATCTTGCCGGAGCCCGCGATGTTCGCGGGGATGATGCCGGCGTTGGACTTCCCGGGGCTGATGATGCCGGGGCAGTTCGGGCCGATGATCCGGGTCTTGTTGCCCGTCGCGACGGCGTGCGCCCAGAAGTAGGCGGTGTCGTGCACCGGGATGCCCTCGGTGATGACGACGGCCAGCTCGATCTCCGCGTCGATCGCCTCGACCACGGCGGCCTTCGAGAAGGCCGGCGGGACGAAGATCACGGTCACGTTCGCGCCGGTGGCCTCCATGGCCTCCTTGACGGTCCCGAAGACCGGGAGCACGGTGCCGTCGAAGTCGACCTTCTCGCCCGCCTTGCGCGGGTTCACGCCACCGACGATGTTCGTGCCGGACGCGAGCATGCGCTTGGTGTGCTTGGTGCCCTCGGCACCGGTCATGCCCTGGACGATGACCTTGCTGTTCTCGTTGAGGAAGATAGCCATCGTTCTCAGACCCCCGCAGCCGCGAGCTCGGCGGCCTTGGCGGCCGCGTTGTCCATCGTGTCGACAACGGTCACCAGCGGGTGGTTGGCCTCGGCGAGGATCGCGCGGCCCTCCTCCACGTTGTTGCCGTCGAGGCGGACGACGAGCGGCTTGGTGGCCGAGTCGCCGAGGATCTCCAGCGCCTTGACGATGCCGTTGGCCACGGCGTCGCACGCGGTGATGCCGCCGAAGACGTTGACGAACACCGAACGCACGGCCTCGTCGCCGAGGATGACGTCCAGGCCGTTCGCCATGACCTCGGCGGACGCGCCGCCGCCGATGTCGAGGAAGTTCGCGGGCTTCACGCCGTACTGCTCACCGGCGTACGCCACGACGTCCAGAGTGGACATCACGAGACCGGCGCCGTTGCCGATGATGCCGACCTCGCCGTCGAGCTTGACGTAGTTGAGCCCCTTCTCCTTGGCCTTGGCCTCGAGGGGGTTCTCCGCCTGCTTGTCGACCAGCTCGGCGTGGGCCGGGTGGCGGAAGCCGGCGTTCTCGTCCAGCGTGACCTTGCCGTCGAGGGCGATGACCTTGCCCTCGGGGTCGCGGACCAGCGGGTTGACCTCGACGAGCGTGGCGTCCTCCGCGACGAAGGTCTCCCACAGCTTGACGATGACGTCGACGACCTGGTCCTTAACCTCGGCCGGGAAGTTCGCCGCGTCGGCGATCTCGGTGGCCTTGGCCTGGTCGACACCCTTGATGGCGTCGATGTGGATCTTCGCGAGGGCCTCGGGCTTGGTGGCCGCGACCTCCTCGATGTCCATGCCGCCCTCGACGCTCGCCATGGCGAGGAAGGTGCGGTTGGCGCGGTCGAGCAGGAAGGAGAAGTAGTACTCCTCCGCGATGTCGGAGGCGGGCGTCACCAGCACGCGGTGAACGATGTGCCCCTTGATGTCGAGGCCGAGGATGGCGTTCGCCTTCTCCTCGGTCTCGTCGGCGTCCTTGGCCAGCTTCACGCCGCCGGCCTTGCCGCGGCCGCCGGTCTTCACCTGGGCCTTGACGACGACGGCCTGGCCGAACTTCGCGGCGATGGCCTTGGCGTCGGCGGGGTTGGTGGCCACATCGCCCGGCAGTACCGGGACGCCGTGGGCGGCGAAGAGGTCCTTCGCCTGGTACTCGTACAGGTCCACTCGGGTCTCCTGCGACGTCGGTGTCGGAACACCGCGCCTGGGTGGTCCTCAAGGGGCCGTCGGAACCCACTTGACGCGGCTGGGCCCAGACACTATCGACCTGCGCCTACCGCTCGCACGCCACTCCCGGTGAGGTCGGTCTCAACGGCGGTGAGGTCGATCACCCGTGGGCACGGGAGCGGGTGCACCAGCCGTCGCGCGACGGTGTCCAAGCCCACTTCGAACCGGTTCAGCGGCTCGCGCGTGCCGCCATCGAGCCGGCCGCGACCAGGAGTGCCACGACCGACGCGATCGCCAGCCAGGTGCCCGGCGCCGCGGCGGTGCCCTCGACGCGGCCACGGTCAGCGGCAGTCCAGCGCGGACGCCGACCAGCGCGGGGGAGCCGCGCCGCGTTCCGGGCGGGACCTCAGCGCGACCACCAACCCGACGACGAGCACGAGGAACGCGGCGACCAGCGTGGTCGACACGATCGGGTCGTAGTTGTCGACGACGTCCGGCGGGGTGTAGCCGGTGGCCTCCATGGTCGGCAGCGCGAAGGCACCGACGGCGAAGAGCCCGCCGAGCAGCGCCGCGCCCAGCTCGGCCACCGGCACCTGCTCGGCCTTGCGCTGGTCGGCGTTCTCGCGTTCGGCACCGCCCGCGAGAGCCGCGCACACCACCGCGGCCAGCCCGAACGGGTAGACCGCCGTCATCAACCAGAAGCCGGACGCCGCCTCGGCCAGGCCGGACTGGCCCGCCAGGCTCACCGTCTGCACGGAGAACACCGACGCGAGGAAGGTCGCGCAGACCGCGAAGATCATCGCCGGGCGCACCCGGCCGGCGGCGCCGCGCGCGAACATCAGCAGGCCCAGCAGGGCGAGCACCAGACCGGTCGGCCAGAGCAGCCGAGCCGCGTAGAACACCGGTGCCTCGCCGTCGACCACGAGCTGCGGGGCGACGGCGCCCACGATCGCCGCCACGGCGGCCAGCAGGGCGAACACCCCCGCCGTCGCGTGCAGCCGGTGCACGGTCGGCAGCGCGATCTCCTCCGCCGCCTCCTTCTTCTCCTCGCCGTCCTCCGCACGCTCGCCGCGCACCGCCAGCGCGGCCAGCACGGCCGCGAGCAGCGCCACCGGGCCCACGTGACCCAGGCCGTCCGCGAACAGACCGGCCGCCAGCGACGGCGGCCCGCGGCAGGCCGAGAGCCACGCCGACCATGCCGCCGCGACGCGTGTCGGGCGAGCTGCCGCGAGCGCCGCGACCAGCGGGGCGGCCAGCAGCAGCCCGCCGACCAGCCCGAGCACCGGCAGGTCCCACGGGCTGCGCGGGAGCAGGTAGATGTCCGTCGAGCTGAACGGCTCACCGAGCAGCGCGATCGCGGACAGGGCGGCGACCGGCAGGAAGATCGCGAGCTGGTTCGGCGTGTCCTCTTCTCCCGAGGCCGCACCGGCGCGACCGGCCGCGAGCAGTCCGCCGACGAGCACCAGCACATGACCGGCCACGAGCAACCAGAGCCCGGTGCCGACCGGCGGCGCCACGAGCCCGGCCGGCCGGAACAGCTCTGGCCGCCCGACCGTCATCGTGTGGCCGATGACCTGCAGGTCGCTGAGCAGCCGGCCGGGGGCGAACACACCCACCGCGGCGAGCACAGCCGCCGCGATGAACGGCCGGCCGCGCAGCCACAGCACCCCCGCGACCGCGGAGGCAGCAGCGCGAGCACCGCCAGCAGCGGCCACGAGGTGTACGCGGGCGCACCACCGGCCACGACGCCGAGCAACGGCCCCACCGCCGCGAGGAGGGCTCCCGTCGCGGCGAGGCCCCACGCGACGCGCAGCCGGGTGACCGCCGATGTCTGGTTCTCGAGCTCGGTTCGAGTCATCGCGGGCGAACCTAGCAAGGACACACCTGCGCACTGCGCCGACGCCCTCGGCACCGATCACGACCGCGCAGGTCAGCAGGCGCACGGCCACACCCGTTCGCGCAGGTGAACGGCACCAGCTGAGACGAATCCCGTTCGCATGTGAAAAAGGACCGCTGGGTACTCCTTTCCGGTGAGATCAACACTTACCGTCGCTCACATGAGTGACAACGGCCGGTCGTGGACGCGGCGTCTCACCGACGCCGTGCTCGACCGCGCCGGCTGGGGTGTGCACACCGCCCGCGACATCGCCGGAGAGGCGAAGGTCGCGTTGCGCGCGATGGCCACGCCCGGCGGTCTGCGCGGCGTCGCCACCGAAGCGGTCTGGCTGACCGCCCGCGCGGTGCTCTACCCGTGGGGCGCCGTCACCGAGCAGCTGCGCCCGGAGGGCCACTTCCGGCACTACCGCACCGACGGCCTGCCACCCCGCCAGCGCGGCCTGGTGGTTTCGGCGATGGACGCGGCGGGCACCCCGATCGTGCTGGTGCACGGCATCGGGGACAACCGCTCCGCTTTCGCGGTGCTGTCGGGGGCGCTGCGGAGGCGGGGCTTCGGGGTGGTGCACGCGGTCAACTACAGCGTGCTGACCGCGTTGACCGGCGACGTCCGCCGCTCGGCCGCGCTGCTCGGGGAGCAGATCGAGCGGATCTGCGAGCAGACCGGGTCGGATCAGGTGCACGTCGTCGGCCATTCCCTCGGCGGGCTCATCGCCAGGTACTACGTACAACGACTGCACGGCGACTCACGCGTTCACACACTCGTGACCCTCGGGACGCCGCACAACGGCACCCTCGCTGCCTACCTGCTGCCGACCCCGCTGACGAAGCAGCTGCGGCCCGGTTCGGAGCTGCTCTCCGAACTCGCCGAGCCCTGCAGGCCCTGCCGCACCCGGTTCGTGGTGGTCTGGTCGGAGATGGACCAGATCATCGTGCCGCAGCGCAACGCCCGACTGGAGCACCCCTCGTTGCTCGTCGAAGAGCACCAGATACGTGATTCAGGTCACCTTTCCCTCCCGGTTGACACGAGAACGCTTCACGTCGTTGTTACTGCCATCACCCGTATGGATGACTCGTCAACTCACCCCATCGCCGCCGGTGGGGAGGCCTGTGGCGCACCCGGAGTGACCGATCGTCACAGTTGACAGTTGAAACACGCTGGTTGCCGCCCATTCGGTCGACGTAACGAACTGGGGTTTGCCCTCCGGGGATCGCCGACGTTACTGTCCCCCGGTCCGTTGTCACGGTCTGGTCACAGAAGGACACCGAGTCAGAACCCCGAAATCTGGCTCACCGGGATCCCCCGCCCGGCAGTCCACCCGACCAGGCTCCCCGAAGGCGGAAGGGCAAGCTTTGAGTCACCACCGCTCCCCCGGCGGCCATGAACGCAGTGCTGCGCTTGAAGAGGCAGTCGACCGCGCTTCCACGCGCACCGTCAGCTCCCACCGGCTCCCCCCGCCACCGTCGGCGCTTCGCGGACGCATCGTCGTCGCCGCCGTCGCAGTAGGTGCCTTCGCCGCCGCAGGCGCCGGCCAGATCGGTCAGGCAGCCGCGGACGAGGGCAACGACGTCCAGCTCGCGAACCACGCCGACGGCGCCGCAACGTTCGAGGGCGTGGGTGGCGACACCGCCTCCGCGCCGCAGATCCTCGCGGTCTCCAAGACGACCGCGGAAGGCTCCGCGGAAGCCGCCAAGCTCCTGCGCAGCCAGCAGCTCACCACGCAGCGCGAGGCCGCCGAGGCCGAGAAGAAGCGCCCGAAGTTCTTCCGCCCCGCCGCCGGCGAGTTCACCTCCGGCTACGGCGGCCGCTGGGGCACCATGCACCTCGGCATCGACATCGCCGGCCCGATCGGCACCCCGATCCTCTCCGCCGCCGACGGCGTCGTGATCGAGGCGGGTCCCGCCTCCGGCTTCGGCCTTTGGGTCCGCGTGCAGCACAACGACGGCACCATCACCGTCTACGGCCACGTGAACGACTACAGCGTCAGCGAGGGCCAGCGCGTCAAGGCGGGCCAGCAGATCGCCCGCATGGGCAACCGCGGCTTCTCCACCGGCCCGCACCTGCACTTCGAGGTCTGGGAGCCGGGCGGCCAGAAGGTCAACCCGCTCACCTGGCTGAACCAGCGCGGCGTGACGGTCTGATCGCTCGTTGTTCGGTCCGGGGTGAACTACGCCCCAGTAGCTTTCTGCGCGCCTTTCCGCGTTTGAGCCAGGTCGGATGGTGGTAGCGGCGGCTTCAGGCGTCCCTGTGGCCTCAGGAGCCGCCTGCGCCACGCTCGTGGCGCACGAAGTACGCGACCGCCACCCGCCAGACCGAACACATCCGCCTGCGCCACCGCGGCCCGCAAGCCCGGCAGGCCCCGCTCGCCGTCGTTTCGTGGAGCTCGAGCAGGGCACGCCACGCTTCGACGAGCATGATCGCCGCGGCTGGACCGCCGGTCGCTTTCGCCTTGAGCTCATCAAGGTCGCCGAACACACGTTCGCGCAGAACCTGAGCAAGTACGTGATCCACCGCGAGCACTCCCGCCGAGTCGATTCCCTCATGCGGCCGATTGTGCTCAGCAGGTCTGACAATTTTGAACGCAGCGGCTCTGAGCTGCAGAAACGATGCGGCCGGACCGCTCTCCCGTTCGGTCCGGCCGCACCTTCGCCGCGAAGTTAGGCCCCCGCCGTCCCTTCGCTCCCCTTCGTGCGCGAGCTGCTCCTGCTTGCCCCGGATCGCCCCGAACGTCCCGTTGGCCGTGCTGCTTGCGACACCCACATAGACGCACGGGGTGGCTCGGCGTTGCGCGGGTTTTGGGAATTGCTGTGAATCGGGTCAAGGGGAGATCAAGTCGCAGGTCAGGAGGGTGGAAGGGGCCGGGTTTGCGAGGGTTGGGCAGTTGGATGCGCGGCGGGCGGGCTGGCGGGCCGAACTGGCTGGGCCGGGTGGTCGGCCCCGGCTGGCGGGCCGGGCGGCAGCGTGGAACGAGCTGACCGGGTACGGGTGTTTGGCGGGGCCGGGCGGCGGTGCGCGGGGCGGGCCGCGGTGACGCTTGCCTGGTCAGGCTGGCTGGGCCGCGCCGGGCAAGTTGAACCGGACAAGCAGGCTGGACCGCGCGACCGGGCTGAGTCCGGCCGAACCGGCACGGAAGGCTGGGTTGGCCGGATACGCGAGCTTGGCGGGCTGGACGCGGTCCTCGTGTGCACCCGAAGAGCACGTGGCAGGCGCCCAGGTGCGTCCCGGGCAACGCGAGGTGTGCGCAAGGAGGCCGTGAACGCCGGCCAGGCAGTCAACAGACGGTGCAAGGCGCGCGAAGGCGGTGCAAGCCACGCCGGTCGCTGAGCCGACCGAGGTGCCAGGAAAGCAGTTCGCCCCGCCAGCAGTGCGCTGACGGGGCGAGAAGGACCTGCGGAGCGGGTCAGAGCTTCGTCATCGGGACGCTGCCGATCAGCATCAGCCGGACGGTGCCCGAGCCGCCGAAGTCGATGGTCGCGGTGGCGCGCAGGCCGGCGCCGTCCACGGCCACCACGCGGCCGAGGCCGTACTTGTCGTGGGTGACGCGGTCGCCCACGTCCAGCTTCATGGCCGGGGCGTCCTTCCAGCCCGCCTTGCCGGGGGCCGGGCGGGACAGGCCGCGGGAGGCGATGCTGCCCGAGGCGGAGCGGCCCCAGGTGGTGGCGGCGGTCGTGGCGGCGCGGGAGGGTTCGACGCGGCGCCAGTCGAGGAGGTCCTGGGGGATCTCGCCGAGGAAGCGGCTGGCCGGGTTGGCGCTGGGCTGGCCCCAGGCGGAGCGGACCAGGGCGCGGGAGAGGTACAGGCGGCGCTGGGCCCTGGTGATGCCGACGTAGGCGAGGCGGCGTTCCTCGGCCAGTTCGGCCGGGTCGCCGAGGGCGCGCATGTGGGGGAAGACGCCGTCCTCCCAGCCGGTCGAGAAGACGACCGGGTACTCGAGGCCCTTGGCGGTGTGGATGGTCATGAGGGTGACCACGCCGTCGGAGTCGGCGTCGGGGATCGAGTCGGCGTCGGCGACCAGGGAGACGCGTTCGAGGAACGCGGGCAGGGACGGGACCGGCTCGGCGCCCTCGGGGAGCTCCAGCTCGGTGAACTCGCGGGCCACCGTGACGAGCTCGTTCAGGTTCTCGACGCGGGTGTGGTCCTGCGGGTCCTCGCTGGCCTCGAGCTCGGTGCGGTAGCCGGTCTGCTCCAGCACGGCCTCGAGGATGTCGGCCACGTCGTCCTCGCGCGCGACCATCTCGCCGAGCGTGTCCATCATCTCGACGAAACCGGCGATCGCGTTGCGGGAGCGCGGGTTCAGCATCGGAACGCGGTCGTCGACGGCCTCGCGCAGGGCGGCGGCGAAGCTGATGCGCTCGCGTTCGGCGTAGGCGGAGACGCAGGCCTCCGCGCGGTCGCCGATGCCCCGCTTCGGGACGTTGAGGATGCGGCGCAACGACACCGTGTCCTCGGGGTTGGCCAGCGTCCGCAGGTAGGCCAGCGCGTCCCGGACCTCGCGGCGCTCGTAGAACCGCACACCGCCGACGACCTTGTACGGCAGGCCGAGGCGGATGAAGATCTCCTCGAACACGCGCGACTGGTTGTTCGTGCGGTAGAACACGGCGATCTCGGAGTTGTTGACCTCGCCGCTGTCGACCAGCCGGTCGATCTCGTTCGCGACGAACGCGGCCTCGTCGTGCTCGTTGTCCGCGACGTAGCCGACGATCTTCTCGCCCTCGCCGAGGTCGCTCCACAACGTCTTGTCGCGGCGGTTCGGGTTGCGCGAGATCACCGCGTTCGCCGCCGTCAGGATGTTCTGCGTGGAGCGGTAGTTCTGCTCCAGCAGGATCGTGGTGGCGTCCGGGTAGTCGCGCTCGAACTCCACGATGTTGCGGATCGTCGCGCCGCGGAACGCGTAGATCGACTGGTCCGCGTCGCCCACCACGCACAGCTCCGCCGGCGGGAGCTCGCCACCGGCCTTGCCGACGAGCTCGCGCACCAGCGTGTACTGCGCGTGGTTGGTGTCCTGGTACTCGTCGACCAGCACGTGCCGGAACCGGCGGCGGTAGTGCTCGGCCACGTCCGGGAACGTCTGCAGCAGCTCGACCGTCTTCATGATCAGGTCGTCGAAGTCGAGCGAGTTCGACTCGGTCAGCCGCCGCTGGTAGACGGTGTAGACCTCGGCGACCCGGCGCTCCAGGTCGTTCGTCGCCTGCGCGGTGGCGGTCTCGGGGTCGACCAGCTCGTTCTTGAGGTTCGAGATGTGCACGGCGAGCGTGCGCGCCGCGTACTTCTTCGGGTCCAGGTCGAGATCACGGGCGACGAGCGTGATGAGCCGGCGCGTGTCGTCGCTGTCGTAGATCGAGAAGTTCGACGACATGCCCAGCGTCTTCGCCTCGCGGCGCATGACCCGCACGCACATCGAGTGGAACGTCGACACCCACATCGAACGGGCGCGCGCGCCCACCATGTCGGCGACGCGCTCCTTCATCTCGGCGGCGGCCTTGTTCGTGAACGTGATGGCCATGATCTGGCCGGGGTGCACGTCACGTTCCGCGAGCAGGTACGCGATCCGCCTGGTGAGGACGCGCGTCTTGCCGGAGCCGGCGCCCGCCACCACGAGCAGGGGCGTGCCGGCGTGCTCCACGGCACGGCGCTGCGCGGGGTTCAGGTCGTCGAGCAGGTGGCCCGCGCGGAAAACGGGGGGACTTGAGGGCAAGTCGAACAAGGCGCTCATCGTCCATCCACGGTACCGGGCGGCACCGACAATTCCGGTACCGCCCGACCATGTGTTCGACGAGCAGCTTCGATCAGGTGCTGATGTCGACCTTGTAGGCCACTCCGGCGTGCACCTCGTCGTGGCCGCCGCTCTCGGCGTACACGTCGAGGGTGTCCGTGTGGTGCTGGTGGCCCTTCGTGCCCAGCGTCAGCGTCGGGAACGCCTCCTGCGGCACCGCGAGGAAGTCCGCCTGGCAGTGGACGCCCTCGACGCCGGGACCGCCGGCGACGTCCCAGCAGGTCCAGTGGTCGCCCTCGTAGCCGGTGACCTCAAGCTTGTCGGTCGGGAACGAGATGCGCAGGTGGAGGTCGTCCACGTCACCGGCCGACTGGTTGGTGACGTCGATCGCGAAACCGCCCGCGTACCCGCCTCTGATGTTCCACGTGCCGTTCGACTGGACGAGCCAGCCCGACGTCGGCGTGAGCTCGACCGACGCGAAGCCGGTCTCCGCCTGAGCAGCGGGAACGGCGACGGCCGACAGCAGGAGGGCAGCAGCCATCCCCAATGCGTACTTCATAAGACCCCCAGGTCGCTATGTGAGACGCCGAAGCGTAAATGGCGCAACGTGTGGCACACTACGTCCATGCGCGCGACGTGCTTCGAGTTTTTCTACGGGATCCGGACTCCGGCTCCCGTGGTCGTCCAGCGCTGACGAAGCCACCACGAAGCCCCGGAGTCCTCGGACCCCGGGGCTTCGTCGCTTCCGGGCCAGGGGCTCAGCAGAGTCGAGAGGTCACCCACGATGGAATCCACCACCACCGCGCCCGACATCACCGAGCTGCGCGAGGAGATCGACCACCTGGACGCCGAGATACTGCGGCTGATCCAGCGCAGGGTCGAGGTCTCCAAGATCATCGGCGCAGCGCGGATGGCGGCGGGCGGCACGAAGATCGTGCACAACCGCGAGATCGACGTGCTCAACCGCTACAAGCCGCTGGGCCCGGAGGGCAAGGACCTCGCGATGGTCCTGCTCAAGATGGGCCGCGGCCCACTCGGCAGGTAGGACGCCCACCGGCCCGGCGTCACAGCACGCCGGGCCAAAAAGGCCGGACGGCCGTGAGGACGCGTTCGAAGTCCGCGTCCACCAGCCGGCTGTCGTCCGGCACGTACGCCAGCGGATCCTCCAGCAACGGCGCTGGAAGCCGCAGGAGCCCCTCCACCAGCGCGTGCAGGCACAACGCGCTGTACCCGCGCAGGTAGCCGCCCTCCTGGGTGAGCACGACGCGCGTCCCGGACGACGCCACCCGCCGCCCGATCTCGCGGTACCCGGCGGCGGTCAGGTTGTGCCGGCCGTTCGGGTCGAACGCCGACCCGTCGAACCCCGACGCGCACACCAGCAGGTCCGGCTCGAACTCCCGCAGCAACGGGAACGCGATCTCGTCCAACGCGCGCAAGTACGCCGTGTCACCCGCGCCCAACGACAGCTCGATGTTCACGTTCCGCCCGTGAGCGCCCACCTCCGAGGGCGCGCCCGTCTGCGGATGGTTCGGCCCCCACGCCCCGTGCCGCATGTGCACGGAGATGGTCAGCACGTCCGGCCGGTCGTAGAACACCTCCTGGGTGCCGTTGCCGTGGTGCACGTCCCAGTCCAGCACCGCGACCCGCATCCCCTGGCGCCGCGCGGTCTCCGCCACCAGCGCGGCGTTGTTCACGAAGCAGTAGCCGTCCGCCATCGCCGGCTGGGCGTGGTGACCAGGGGGTCGTACGAGCGCGTAGGCCAGTGGCGCGCCTGACTCCAGCGCGGCCAACGAGGTCCCCGCCGCCGCACACACCGCGTTCCACGTCTCCGGCCCGACGACCGTGTTCACCTCCAGCGCCACACGCTCGGACACCCGCAACGAGTCCAGGTACGAAGCCGAGTGCACGCGCAGAAGCTCGTCCACGGACGCATGGCGCCCCTCGTGCCACTTCAAGTGCTCGGCCACGGGTCCGTGCGTCAGCGCATGCCGGAACGTGCGCAACCGCGCCGCGTTCTCCGGGTGCGGTTCGGCGACGTCCAGCCACGGCCAGGAGCCCGGCAGCTCCCACAGTCCCTCACCGGCGTCGTGCTCGAGGCAGTCGTCGTGCCAGAACATGTCCACGCGCATTCGGATATCAGGGCGATCACGGATGGTCCACCGGAAAAATCTGGAGGCACACTGGAGGCATGGGCCTCATCGCCGCACTGATCGCCATCGCCGGCCTGCTCGCCGCCTTGGCGCACGACGCATACCTGGGCATGCTCGGCTCGGCCGCCGGCAAGAAGGGCGCCGCCGGAGCACCTGTCGCACAGTTCGTCCGCAGCCGCTGGAAGGCCGCCATCATCACCACGGCGGGTGCGGTGATCGGCTTGTTGATCACCGGCGGTGACACCCTGGGCGCCGACGTGATCGGTGCGCTGATCGCCGGCGGCAGCGGTCTGGCGGCCCTCAACGGCGTGCAGCGCACGCAGAAGCAGTTGAAGAGCGGCCAAGCCCAGCTGCCCCCGCGGTAGGGGTTCACACTTCCGGGTGTCACTCGTCTTGAATTACCCCTTCAGGTTGCTCCGGCACGTCCGAACGGCCCTACCCTGATTGCGTCGCAGAGGGGTGTCGGGGATGGACGAACAGCCGGGCAAGCACCGTCTCGACGACGGTATCGCGGACCAGCGGCCCGTCGTCGGGGGTGACCGCATCCCGCTGCCGCGCCGCCGCCCGCCCGACCCGCTCGCGGACACGGACGGGCTGCGCAAGTTCAACATCGGCATGGTCCCGGCGTCCGTCACGCCCCCGCGCACATGGAAGCGGGCGGCCTGGTTCGCCGTGGTGTCCTCGGTGCTCGTGCTGGTCGGGCTGAGTTTCGCCGCGGCCAAGCTGGTCAGCGGCGGCGGCCAGGTGGAGAAGATCGGCCTGCCGGGCTACCCGTCGGACGTGCCGCTGATCTCCGCGCTGCCGACGGCGTCGAGCACCCCCTCCGCCACCCGCGGCAAGACCTCCGCCGCGAACACCGGGTCCGGCGCTCCGGTGCCCGGCACCGGCTCGGGGACGCCGCGGGCCACCGGCCGCAGCCCCGCCCCTGGCACTGGCACCGGCACTGGCACCGGCACCAAGCCGACCGGTCCCGCGCCGCCCGTGATCACGACGGTGCCGGTCTCGCAGGCACCGGTCGTCGACGGCACGCAGATCGCCCAGAAGACCGAGGACTTCTACCGGGAGATGGCGACGAACGCGGACACCGCGCTCGCCATGACCACGGACACCGTGCGCGCGAACGCCGACGCGCTGCTGGAGGGCCGCCTCGCCGACATCTCGCTGATCGAGGTGAAGGAGATCGCGGTCGACCCGGGCAAGGGCCTCACCGTGAGCCTGTTGCAGGTCACGAAGAAGGACGGCTCGGTCAGCCAGGAGAAGCGCGAGCTCAGCTTCACCCCCGGCGAGCTGCCGTTGATCAGCGGTGAACGGTTGAAACCCGGCGGGTGAGCAGCACTCAAGGTCAGGGCCCGAACTACCGACCGTAGTAAGTAACACCTTCGAGCGAATCCCACGCTCCGCTGGACGCCACGTACGGCTGAAGTCGGTCAAGAAACTGGCGTTCCAGCGTGAGGCCACGGTACGTCTTCAGGTGACCACGGACAGTACGGAGGACCAGGACAGTGCAGCGTCCCGCGACGACTGGACGGCGTCATGCACGTGCCGGCTCGATCAGCGTGGCCGAGCTGATCAAGCAGCAGCCGACCCCGGTGCGCATCCCCTCCCGCGAGGAAGCCGCGACCGACGCGCTCGTCACATCACTGCTCGGTCCGACCGAGCTCGTGCCCCCGGTGAGCCCCGCCCGCCGGCGCCGCGCCAGGAACGCCCGCATCGCGCGGGTCGCCGGCTGCTGCCGGCGCCGCCGTGCTGGGTCCTCGATCACGGGCGCGGCCATCCTCGCCGCCAACCGCCCGCCGAACGCCGGCGTCCCGGTCTCCGAACGCCCCTTCGCTGTCCGGCGCGAGCGCCTGCGTCCCGACGTCCTGTCCGCCCAGCTGCCGAGCGAGCACACACCGCTGCGGACCGCGCCCGAGGTGCCGATGCCGCAGCCGTCCGCGCTGCTGCTGGCGCCGCCCGCCGAGCCGTCGGCCGAACCCTCGGCGGAGACCGCCACGCCGCTGGTGTCGACCGGTCCGCAGCCGCAGGTGGACGTCGTGAAGAAGTTCTACGAGCTGCTCACGACCAAGCCGAACGCGGCCGCCAAGCTGCTCTCGCCCGACCTCGTGGGCACGGACCCGAAGGAGTTCGTCGAGTCCTGGGGCATGATCCGCACGGTCAACGTCGACCAGACCTCGCTGCGACCCGACGGCACGGTGCTCGCGGTGGTGTCGATGCAGGAGCTCAACGGCAGCTGGCTGCGTCTCGAGCAGCTCTTCTGGCTGACCGACACGACCCAGCCGCGCATCATCGGGACCGAGGTCCTCTCCGCTCAGCGCCACTAGTCAGCACAGTTCGGTCGCGCTCACCCCCGTGCGCCGTTCGCAGTCGAACGGTGACCGCTCGTCGCGAATAACTAGTTCAGATCGTGAAAATTCCCCCGAAGGGGTTACATCCTGGGTCACGATTCGGTATCCATGTTCCCGCCAGTGCGTATACGAGAGCCTGGAAGGGTGAACGAGCGGTGTCGATTGAGGACCATCGTCGGCGGCTGAACGGTTCGGCGGAGTCGACCGGGCAGCTGTCCGTCGCCGAGCTGATCGCTCGCCGTGAGGCCGAGACCATGCCGATCCCGGTGATCACGGACGACATCACGCCGGAGGCCTTCGAGCCGACGATCAAGTTCAAGTCGGTGCGGACGCCCGACCCGAAGCACCCCGGCAGCAAGCCGCGCAAGCAGACCGCCGGCGAACTGCACATCACCGAGCTGCTGCGCCGAGAGGGCCGCGCCGACGACACCCAGAGCGGTGGGTTCACCGTCGGCAAGCTGGCCGCGGCCGCCAGTGGTGGTGTCGTGCTCTGCGGTTCCGTCGCGTTCGGTGCCTCCTCCTGGCTGTCCACGCCCGACGAGCGGCCGCTCGCCCAGGTTCGGTTCGACGAGCGCGCCCAGGCCCGTGGCGCGAGCGCGGGCACCGAGGGCGTCGTGAAGCTGCCGTCGAACAAGACCCAGCAGGCCGACGAGACCGAGACGGCGAGCGCCGACCCGACGACCGAGCAGGTCAGGGTCGCCCCGTACACGCAGCAGCCGACGCAGCAGAAGCGTCCGGCGCAGCCGCAGACGCAGACCCAGCAGCCGACGCAGCAGCCCTCGCAGTCACCGACCGCGAGCACGCCGTCGAGTGAGACGCAGACCACACCCACGGCCCCGAGCACGACGCCGTCGACCTCGACGCCCGCTCCGCCGACGAGCTCGTCCACCGCGACTCCGCCGAGCAGCACCACGCCGCCGCCCAGCTCGACGGAGAACCCGCTGCCCACGCCGTCGAACCCGGTGGACGTGAGCATCGACCTCGGAGTCCTCGACCCGGTGCTGAACACCGTCGGGGAGACGGTCGACGACACCGTCGGCGTCTTCGACTTCTTCGCACCGGCTGAGTAACGCATCAACCCGGTAGCACAGCGGCCGCACACGACAGGGGTACCCTGTGCGGGCATTCCGGACGACCGCTGACTACCGCACGAGGAGCACGAGCGTGGGACCTGCTGCCACCGCGGTCTCCCCTTCGCTGCGCGCCGGGGTGGTCGTGTGACGACGTCCGACGCCACCGACGGCCGTCTGGTCGCCGACCGGTACCGCTTCCTCGACCGCATCGGCTCCGGCGCGATGGGCATCGTCTGGCGCGCCCACGACGAACGCCTCGGCCGCGAGGTGGCGGTCAAGCAGCTGCTGCTCGCCCCCGGCCTGGACGAGGCCGAGCAGGACGAGGCCATCCAGCGCGCGATGCGCGAGGGCCGCATCGCCGCCAAGCTCCACCACCCGAACGCCATCGCGGTGTACGACGTGGTGGAGGAGGACGGCGTCCCGTGCCTGGTCATGGAGTACCTGCCGTCCTACAGCCTCGCCGACGCGCTGGCCGAGGGCGGGCCGATGGACCCGATCGAGGTCGCGAGCATCGGCACCCAGTGCGCGGCGGCACTCGCGGCGGCGCACGCGGCCGGGATCGTGCACCGGGACGTGAAGCCGGGCAACGTGCTGATCGCCGAGAACGGGATCGTCAAGATCACCGACTTCGGCATCTCGCGCGCCTCCGACGACATCACGGTCACCAAGACCGGCCTGATCGCCGGCACGCCCGCGTACCTGGCACCGGAGATCGCCCGCGGTCAGGACCCGACGCCGGCCTCCGACGTCTACTCGCTCGGTTCGACGCTGTTCGCCGCAATGGAGGGCGAGCCGCCCTATGGAGTGAGCGAGAACACTCTGGGTGTTCTGCACGCCGTCGCGGCCGGCCGGATCAACCCGCCGACCGTCGACCACCCGCTCGCCGACACGCTGCTGTACCTGCTCAACTTCGAGGCCGACGACCGGCCGACGATGTCGCAGGCGCGGGAGCTGCTGGCCGCGGTGGCGCACGGCCGCGCGCCGTCGTTCACCGGCCTGCCCGCGGTGGCCGGGCCCGACGCGACGACGATCGTGGAACCGGAACGGACGCGCATCGTCCGGTCGGCCCCGCGCACGTCGCCGCCGCGGACCGCGCCGCCGATGGCCCCCGTTGTCAAGCAGCAGGACAACCGGCCGTTGGTGGTCGCCGCGGCGGTGCTGGCGTTGTTGCTGGTCATCGGTGGTTTGATGGTTGCGCTGGGCGTGTTCGACAAAGAGCAGAAGACGCCGTCCGCGCCGCCGACGAGCTCGTCGTCCGTGGTGCCCACGACCACGTCGGTGGCCGAGGTGACGACGACCACGCCCGAGGCAACGACGACGCGCGAAACAGCGTCTAGCACTACGACGACCACAACCACGACCACCACGACGACGACCACGACCACGACAACGCCGCCGCCGCCGTCGAGGTCGACGACTACGACGACCACAACGACGACCACCACGACGTCGGCGCCACCGCCGCCGTCAGCCTGAGCGCGTTCTGTCGTAGTTATCTCGTAAGGTGGGTACTCGCACCGACGGGTGATTCGAACCCGGACGTGTGACGAGCCGTTGAACAGAGAGCTAAGTGACCGCACAGCGGGGAGCAACTGTGACCGACGATGGCCGATTGGTCGCTGGTCGCTACCGATTGAGCCAGCGCATCGGTAGCGGTGCCATGGGCGTCGTCTGGACCGCACACGACGAACGCCTGCACCGGACCGTCGCGGTCAAGCAGCTGCTCCTGCAGCCGGGGCTAGCCGACGGCGACGTGGACGAGGCCAAGAGACGTGCCATGCGCGAGGGCCGCATCGCCGCGCGCCTGCAGCACCCGCACGCCGTGGCCGTGTACGACGTGGCCGAGGACGACGGCCAGCCGTGGCTCGTGATGGAGTACCTGCCGTCGAAGAGCCTGTCGGCCGTCCTGTCCGAACGGGGCACGCTCCCGCCGCGCGACGTGGCCTCGATCGGCATGCAGGTCGCCTCCGCACTGGCCGCCGCGCACAACGCCGGCATCGTGCACCGCGACATCAAGCCCGGCAACGTCCTGCTCGGCGACGACGGCACCGTCAAGATCACCGACTTCGGCATCTCCCGCGCGACCGGTGACGTCACCGTCACCGCCACGGGCATGCTCGCCGGCACCCCCGCCTACCTCGCCCCCGAGGTCGCCAAGGGCTACGACCCCGGCAGCCCGTCCGACGTGTTCTCCCTCGGCTCCACGCTGTACGCCGCGATCGAGGGCGAGCCGCCGTTCGGCCTGAGCGAGAACACCATCGCGCTGCTGCACAAGGTCGCCTCCGGCAAGGTCAACCCGCCGCGCAACGCGGGCCCGCTGACCGCCCTGCTCATGCGCCTGCTGCGCTCGGAGCCGGAGGACCGCCCCACCATGGTCGAGGCCCGCGACGCGCTCGCCGCCGTCGCCAACGGCCAGGCCGCCCCGCCTTCACCCCGCCGTGGTCGCCCGACGCACCCGCCGTCGTGGCGGCGCCCCGATCCAGAAGCAGCCGCAACCGGCCGCGACCCGTGCACTCCCGCCTCCGCCGCCCCCCAAAGCGACGAGGGTCGACCTCCACACCAGCACGCCGCCGCGCGCGATCCCCGCGCAGCCGCAGCACCAGCCGCCACCACAGCACCAGCCGCCACCGCAACAGCACCGCCCGGCCGCGGCGCCGCAGTACTCGCAGCGCCCCAAGCCGTCCCGTCCGGCCGCCGCGCCGATGAAGAGCAAGCGCACGACCGTCTACACCGCGCTCGCGATCGTCGCGGCCGCGGTGGTCGGGATCATGTTCGCGAGCATGATCTCGGACAAGAGCGGCGGCGGGAACGGCAACGGGAACAACAACGCGGGCGCCAACACGTCGTCGCAGCAGACCTCGGACCCGCAGGCCACGTCGTCGGCACCCCGGGCGGCCGGCAAGGCAGGCACGTGGACCGCGGCACCGGAGGCGCCCGACCAGGAGGCGCTGCTGCGCGACTACTTCGCCACCGCCCCCAAGTCGCCGTCAGATGCATGGCAGATGACGAACCCGAAGTTCCAGGGCAACTCCCAAGGCGGGTACGCGGGCTACGAGCAGTTCTGGAAGAGCATCCAGAAGGCCGAGTTGGTCAGCGCCCAGTACGACGGCAACTTCTTCTGGCGCACCGAGGTGAAGTACACGAAGAAGGACGGCACCACCTCGATCGAGCCGAAGGGCTTCTCGATCAAGTGGTCGAGCCCGACGATGCTGATCGAGACGGAGTCGTCGCTCGGCGCCGCACGGTCGGGGTGACGAGGTCAGCGACCTCGAGGGGCGGGCACCTGGAGCGCAGGTCAGGAGGCCCGTGCGGCCTTCTCCAGCGCCTCCGCCAGCGAGAGCACCGCGGGGTTCCACGCGGCGTCCTCGCGGTAGACGACGTGGATGTGCCGCACCGGCTCGGGATTGCGGACCTTGCGCAGCACCACGCCCGGATGCGCGTACTCCAGCCCGAGCCGCGGGATGAGCGTGACGCCGAGCCCGGCGGCCACGAACCCCTGTGCGGTCGCGTAGTCGTCGCTCTCCACCACGAACTTGGGCGCGAAGCCCGCACCCGCGCACGCGTTCGGCACCAGGTCCTTGCACGGCGCGGTGGTGCCGCAGTCAGCGGAGACCCACGACTCGTCGGCCAGTTCGCCGAGGTCCAGGACGCGTTTGCGGGCCAGGGCGTGGCCGCGTGGCAGGACGGCGTAGAACGGGTCGGCGAGCAGGTGGCGCGTGACCACGCCGTCCGGCGTCGGCTGGCCGGGTTCCAGGATCGTGATGACGACGTCCGCGCGGCCCGCGGTGAGCTCCTCGAAGGAGTCGACGGGCTCGGCGAGCTTCAGGTCGAGCTCGACACCGGCGCGTTCGGCGCGGAACTGGGCCACGGCGGGCGGCACGAGGGCGGCGCCGGCGGTGGCGAAGTAGCGGACGCGCAGGGTGCCCGCGCAGCCGTTGCGCAGGGCCGTCAGCGCTCTCGGCCTCGGCCAGCTGCTCGGTCAGGCGGGCGGCGTGCTCGGTGAGCAGGCGGCCGGCGGCCGTGGGACGGACGCCGCGGCCGACGCGTTCCAGCAGGGGCAGGCCCGCCTGCTTCTCGAGGCTCGCGACCTGCTGGGAGATCGCGGACGGGGTGTAGCCGAGGTTGGTCGCGGCCGCGGTGATGGAACCCGTGGTCACGACGGCTCTGAGGACCTGCATGCGGCGCACGTCGAGCATGCCTCGACCGTACAGCAGTGCTTAAAGGTTATGCACAACAATTAAATTGTCTTTACGGGTTGCCGGGCGCATGGTTGACCCGTGAACCAACGCGGAACGTTGATCAGGATGGGCGTGCTCGCCCTGCTGTGGGGATCCAGCTTCCTGTGGATGAAGCTCGCACTGGGGAGTCTCGGACCCCTGCAGATCGCGCTCGTGCGGACGTTCTTCGGAGCGCTCGTGCTCGTCGTCGTGCTGGGGCTGGCGCGGATGACGCTGCCGCGCAACCGGCGGGTCTGGGCCCACATGACGTTCGTCGCGCTGTTCGGCAGCGCGATCCCGTTCACGTTGTTCGCGATCGGCGGCCAGACGGTCGACTCCGGCGTGTCCGGGGTGCTCAACTCGACGACGCCGCTGTTCGCCTTGGCCATCGGGCTCGTGCTGGGCACGGAGAAGGTCAGCAACCTGGTCCGCATGCTCGGCCTGGGGATGGGCTTCGCGGGCGTGCTGCTGATCTTCGCGCCGTGGCAGGCGGCCAACAGCATCGCGAGCTGGGGCGCGGTCCTGTGCCTGCTGGGCGCCGCGAGCTACGCGATCGGCTACTCCTACGCGGGCCGGTACCTGGTCAACACGGGTGCGACCTCGACGCAGCTGGCCGCGATGCAGCTGACCACCGCGATGGGGATGCTCGTGCTGGCGCTGCCGTTCGGCGGCCTGCAGCCGCTGCACCTGCACTGGATCGGCGTGGTCGCCGTCGTCATCCTCGGCGTCGCCGGCACCGGTGTCGCGTTCATCCTCAACTACCGCGTCATCGCGGACGAGGGCGCCACCACCGCGACTACTGTCGGTTACCTGCTGCCGGTGGTCTCCGTGCTCCTTGGAGCGATCTTCCTCGGAGAGCAACTGAACGCAAGGGTCGTCGCTGGCATGCTGGTGGTGCTCCTGGGCGTCGCGCTGACCCGCCGTCGGCCCGTCGCGGCAGGTCAGAACGTCTCACCAAACGAGACACGCGACCTGGTCAAACGCTGAAGGGTGAGACGTGCGTCTCCCCCAATAGGATGGTTCCGAGACGAATCGCGTCCGTATCGGGCTGCTCAGCCGTCTCCTCATTGTTGAAGGAGATGACACCAGCCTGCAAAGGACATCGACATGAACAACGAAGACCTGAAGGTCGTCGCCCGCACCACTTTCCAGCTGCTGGCCCCCGGCGCGGCTCCCGCACCGGTGGAGGCGGAGCTGGTCTACGACCCCGAAGACCCCTACGCGGTCGCCGTCGTGTTCCACACGGGCTCCGGCCGGGTGGAGTGGATGTTCGCCCGCGACCTGCTGGCCGACGGCCTGCTGACGCCGTGCGGCGAGGGCGACATCCTGGTCCGCCCGGCCTCTGACGACCCGGAACGCGTGCTGGTCGAGCTGAACGCGCCGACCGGGTTCGCCATCCTGAGCGCCGTCGCCGAGGACGTGGCGTCGTTCCTGGACAGCTCCTACGACGTGGTGCAGCCCGGCGAGGAGGACCTGTGGATCGACTTCGACCGCGAGCTGCAGAAGCTGGTCTCGACGCTGGACTAGTCCGCCTGGTGGCTGAACGGGCGCGGGACGAGGTGCCGGCGGAGCACGCCGACCAGCTCGTCACCCGGAGTCACCAGCACGACGTTCGCCGTCGAGGGCAGCGACGACGAACGACCGGACTACTCGGTCGCCTTGGGATGTGCACCGGCGTAGTCGATCCACACGGTGTGCTTCTCCACATCGATGAGGTACCAGACGCGGTCCCCACCCGTGACTTCGAGCTGCCAGCGCGGCATGACCTGTTCACCACGGACACCGGTCGACAGGCTGCCTTTGAGCTGCTCGTGCCGACTGGTCTGCCGGACGGGGCACGGATCGACGCGCATGAGGTCCCAGGCGCGGCGCAAGTTGTTCGCCGCGCGGTTCTCCAGTTCCTGCCAGCCCTTCGCCGCCTCACTGGTGCCGAAGCGGATGTGCCACTCCCCGCCGACTGCGGGCGGAGCGACCAGATCGTTCTTCTTCGGACTCACGCGGTGGTTGCCCCCGGCTCGGGAACCTCGCCGAAGTCCTCGTCGTGGTCTCGGCTCAAGATTTCCACCAACCGGGGATCGGCGTGCACCTCGGCAGTGCGCCGCCATTGGCCGATGAGGGACACGACCGGCGCCGGAGTGCCGAGCGAGTTCGCAGCTTCCAGCGTGTCGACCAGTTCCACGACGAACGCCTGCACGTCCTCGCGCGGCAGGAACCTCACCCACGGGAACGCCCGAGGCACCACCTCGGTGACCAGCCGGCGAACCTCGGAGCTGTGCTGCATCAACGCGACGAAGAGCGTGGTCGTGGTCGAGATGACCTCCCGCACCTCCTCCGCTCGCCCAGCCGTCGTCAGCACCAGGTCCTCCTCGTCACCGCGACGGTGGACGAGCAGCGTCTGGTTCGGCGACTCCTGCAGCTTGCGCACAGAGTCCGCCGGCTTGTTGGACAACTCGCTGAAGTTGATCCCAGAGGCTGTGATGGCCATAGTTGCAAGGTACTTTAAAACTCGACTTGACGCCACCAGGCACCCTGTCGGCCGCTTCGACCGAACCCCCGCAAGCCCGCACCCGGCCATGACTACTCTGGCGGTGTGACAACCATCGGGGGCCGCTACACGCTGCTGGAGCGCGTCGGCAGCGGAGCGATGGGGGTGGTCTGGCGGGCGCGGGACGAGGTCCTGGCACGTGAGGTCGCCGTCAAGCAGCTCGTCACCGGAGACCACCAGCGGGCGATGCGGGAAGCACGCAACGCGGCGAGACTGCACCACCCGCACGCGATCGCGGTGTTCGACGTCGTGGGGAACGACGAAGAAGAGCCCTGGATCGTCATGGAGTACCTGCCGTCGCAGAGCCTCTCCGCGCTCATCGCCGAGAAGGGGACGCTCAAGCCGGCCCAGGCGGCGCGGGTCGGCGGGTTCGTCGCCTCGGCGCTGGCCGCGGCGCACAGCGCGGGGCTCGTGCACCGGGACATCAAGCCCGGCAACGTCCTGATCGGGCACGACGGCACCGTCAAGATCACCGACTTCGGCATCTCCAAGTCCAGTGGCGACGGCACGCTGACCGACACCGGCATGATCTCCGGCACGCCCGCCTACCTGGCGCCCGAGGTGGCGCGCGGTGAGCAGCCGGGTGAGGCGTCGGACGTCTTCTCGCTCGGCGCCATGATCTACACGGCGATCGAGGGCGAGTCCGTCTACGGGCCGAGCGACAACAGCTTCGGCCTGCTCTACCGGGCCGCCAGCGGGCAGCTCAGGGACGCCAAGAACGCCGGTGAGCTGACCCCGTTGCTCACCCGGCTGCTGGCCGTCGACCAGGAGGAACGGCCGACCGCGCAGGAGGCCGCCGACCTGCTGGCCGCCTCACCGCAGCCGTCCCAGCCGCTGGTCCTGCCGCCCCAGCTGCCCAAGCGCAAGCTGCCGAACCGGCGGATCCTCGTCGTGTTGTCGCTCATCGGGCTGCTGGCGGTCGGGGGTGGGGCCGCGGCCGCGTACTGGAACGGCACCGGCACCGACGTCCCGGTCAACCAGGGCAGCTTCCCCAGCGACCCCGGCGCCCGCTACTTCTCCGCGGCGGAGGCGGCCTACTTCGTCGAGAACCACTACGCCATGCTGCCCAGCGCGGCCGACGTGGCGTGGCGCAACCTGCACGGCAAGGCGAGCGAGCCGCAGGAGAAGTACGTGGCCCGCTGGGCGACCTACCAGTCGGTCAAGTGCTCGCCGTCCAGCGTGCCGGTCCGCTCGGAAGGCCCGAACTGGGTGGTCACGGTCGACCTGATGCTCCAGACCACCAAGGGCGAGCAGCAGACCGGCACCTACGAGGCCGTGGTGGCCGCCGTCAGCAACGAGATGAAGATCGTCAGCATCATGCAAACGCGGTGAGCAGCGCCCAGAACGTGCCACCGCCGACGACCAGGCCCATCGCCGTGCCGCCCAGCACCTGACCGGCGGTGTGGTCGCCGAGCTCCACGCGTGACCACGACACCAGCGCGGCGGGCAGTGCGACCAGCAGCAACAACGGGCCGAAGACGATCGCCAGCGTCACCACCGCGGCCCACGCCACCCCGGCGTGCAGCGAGATCTTCCACTTCAGCCCGAACGTGATCGCCATGCTCACGACGAGCGACGCGAACATGCTCCCGGCCAGCGCCAGCATGCTGACCGGCGCGCCGCCCAGCACCATGACCACCGTGCCGGCCGTGAGCGACGCACCCGCCGTGAGCAGCGGGACCAGCCTGCCCTCGCGGTTCGTGACGTGGTGGCCGTCCCACTTGCCCTTGCGCGCGCCGCGCACGATGACGGCCATGGGGATGACCGAGGCCGTGACGGCCACGACGAGGCCCCACAGCAGCGTCTCCCACACGTTCTCGGACGTCGCCGCCACGGCGAACGGCAGCAGGACGACCCAGACCCACGGCGCCAGCACCTCGGTGGCAGCGCGGGCGACCTTCTTGACCAAGCCCCCAGGAACCTTTCAGACCAGCCTGCGGTCGGTGGCCCAGCGGGAGAGCTCGTACCGGTTGGAGAGCTGGGTCTTCCGCAGGACGCTCGACACGTGCGTCTCCACCGTCTTCACGCTGATGAACAGCTCGGACGCGATCTCCTTGTAAGCGTAACCGCGGGCCAGCAGCCGCAGGACGTCGCGTTCCCTCGGGGTCAGCAGGTCGAGCTCGGGGTCGCTGATCGGCGCGGCACCCGGCCGGTCGGCGAACGCGTCCAGCACGAACCCGGCGAGCCGCGGCGAGAACACCGCGTCGCCCTCGCTGACCCGCACGACCGCCTTGACCAGCTCCTGGCTGGAGATCGTCTTGGTCACGTACCCGCGCGCACCGGCGCGGATGACGTTGATGACGTCCTCGGCCGCGTCGGAGACCGACAGCGCGAGGAACGTGACCTCGGGGATCTTGGTCCGGATCTGCCGCAGCACCTCGGCACCGCCCCCGTCGGGCATGTGCACGTCGAGCAGCACGACGTCCGGCTTGTGATGGGCGATGCCCGCCACCGCCTCGCCGACGCCGCCGGCCTCACCGACCACCTCGACCTCGTCGGTGATCGTGTCGAGCTCCGCCCGCACCCCTGCGCGGAACAACGCGTGGTCGTCCACCAGGAACACCCTGACGCTCATGTCCTGGCCTCCGTCTTCCTCGGCATCTCGAGCTGCACCTCGGTCCCCTCGCTCGGCGCGGTGCGCAACCGCACCTCACCACCGTGCCGGGTCATCCTCCCCCGGATGCTGCCCGCGAGGCCATGCCGGTCCTCCGGCACGGTGTCGGGGTCGAACCCCTTGCCCCGGTCGCGCACGAACACCGTGACCTTCTCCGGCTCCACCTCCGCGTAGACGCTGACCTCGGCCACCCCCGCGTGCTTGGCCGCGTTGACGATCGCCTCCCTGGCCGCCTGGACCAGCGGGATCAGCCCGTCCTCCAGCTCGCAGTCGCCGACCACCACCTGGGACACGGCGATCGCGAAGTCGTCCTCCACCTCCGCGCACGCCTGCGCGATGGCCACGCTCACCGTCTGCGGCTGTTCGCCGATCTCACGGCCGTAGAGCCAGCTGCGCAGCTCGCGTTCCTGGCTGCGGGCCAGCCGCTTGACCTCGCGCGACGACTCGGCCTGCTTCTGGATCAGCGCAAGCGTTTGCAGCACGGAGTCGTGCAGGTGGGCGGCGATCTCGGCACGTTCCTCGGTGCGGATGCGCGCCCGGCGTTCGGAGTCGAGGTCGCGCACCAGCCGCACCCACAGCGGCACGGTCAGCACGGCGACGCCGACCAGCGTCGCGAGCACCGAGAGCACGACGGTCGGCAGGTTCTGGATGGAGTCGTTGGCGATCAGGAACGCGGCGACCCCCGCCACGACCAGAGCACCACCCGCCACCGTCCGCACGATCCCCGTCTTCCCCTGCGCCATCGCCCCGTCACGCCACCGGCGCCGCTGGGCCTCGTCCGCCTCCCGCCACACGACAGCGGCACCCACGAGCGCCACGGCGATGGGACCGGTGATCCAGCCGCTCCAGCCGCTCGCGCCACCACCGATCAACCCGGTGAAGACCGCGACCCCGATGCCGACCGCGGCGAGGCCGACGGCCTGCTGCCACTCCTTGCGGTCCTCCTCGGTCTCCGGCTCCGTCTCCGCGGACTGCGGGACGAACATCCAGAGCAGCGCGTAGGCGATGATCCCGACGCCGCTGAGCGCGGCGAACACGGCGAAGACCGCACGCGTCCAGAAGACGGGTGCGCCGACGTGGTTGGCCAGTCCGCTCGCGACGCCCGCGATCACCCGGCCGGTGCGTCGACGGCGCATCGGCTCAATGCGTGCACTCACCACCTGATCGTCACACGTCCCGGCTCGTCGTTCATCAGGGATGACCCCGGTTCCGCGAATCAGGGCTGGTCCCTGATGTGGTTCCCGGCGTGACGGCGCAACCTTGTCATCGTGAGCGGGACTGAGAAGGCAATGCAGGGCGTGGCGGACACGCTCAGGGAGTTCTGGGCCCACCGGCCGGTGCGGCCCCGTGCAGGGCGCAAGCTCGGCGGCGTCGCCACCGGGATCGCCATGCGCTACCAGATCGACCCGGTGATCGTGCGGATCGCTTTCGTCGCGCTCGCGTTGTCCGGTGGCGTCGGTCTGCCGCTGTACCTCGCGGGCTGGCTGGTGCTGCCGGACGAGGGCGACGAGGTGTCGCCGCTCGAGTCGCTGGTCCACAAGGGACAGAGCGCGACGACGCCGGGCAAGACGGTGCTGCTCGGGTTCCTCATGTTCCCCGCGCTCGCCTTCACGTTCGGCAGCGGCGGATTCCAGGTCGTCGTGACACTCGCGGCGGCGGTGGGCGGCGTCTACCTGCTGCAGAAGAACCGCGGGCACCTGCAGCCGGCGACGACGCTGCCCGAGCCACCGCCGGTGCCACCGGTGCCGGGCGCACCGGCCTGGGACCCGCTGGGTGCCGCCCCGTTCGCCTGGGACCTGCCGGAACCGGCACCCGCCCCGGCACCTCCGCCCCCGCCCGCGCAAGCCGCGCATCGGCCTGGCCACGCTGGGCGTGACGATGCTGGTGGTAGCCGGTTCGGCCATCGCGGCGCCGTTCGTGCCGTGGTTCACCGCACCGCACGTCATCGGCCTGGCCATCGCCGTGCTGGCGGCGGGCCTGCTGGTCGGTTCGTTCGCCGGAGGTGGCCGCGGCCTGATCTGGCTGCTGCTCCCGCTGTCGCTGACCGGCTTCGCCGTGACCGCCGTGGACTTCGACGGCCCCGCGACGGTCAGCAGCGTCTCCTACACGCCGAAAACCGTGGAGGAGGTGCAGGACAGGTACGAGATCGGGGTCGGCAGCGTGATGCTGGACCTGCGGCAGATGCCCAGCTCCGGCGAGGTGAAGACGGCCGTCGAGTCCGACCTGGGCGAGCTGATCGTGCACGTCCCGCCGAACGCCGACATCACGTTCACCTGCAACGCCACGTCCATCGGCGAGCTCAACTGCCTGGGCCGCCAGGCGGAGGGCGGCGACGTGCAGGTCGACGGTGAGGACCTCGGCGCCGACGGCGAAGGTGGCTTGAAGATCGACCTGGACGTTCTGACGAACGTCGGAGAGGTGAAGGTGCTCCGTGACTGAGCAGGGCGTGCGCAGGCGGATCGACGTGGTGGGCCTGGTCTTCGGGATCGGCGGGCTGCTGACGGCGGCCTACGTGCTGAGTGACGGGCTGTTCTGGTTCGACCTGCGGTGGGCGCTGGGAGGGACGGCGATCCTGGTGGGTGTGGTCCTGCTGACCAACTCGCTGAGGCGACGGCAGCGCTGACCCAGATGCCACGCGGGGCGCTTTCGTACGATCGACTCGTACGGAAGCGCCCCGCGTGGCGTTCAGCAGGAGGGGTCACTCCCACTCGATGGTGCCCGGGGGCTTCGACGTCACGTCGAGGACGACGCGGTTGACCTCGGCCACCTCGTTGGTGATGCGGGTCGAGATGCGCTCCAGCACCTCGTACGGCAGGCGGGTCCAGTCGGCGGTCATCGCGTCCTCGGACGAGACGGGGCGCAGCACGACCGGGTGGCCGTAGGTGCGGCCGTCGCCCTGGACGCCGACGCTGCGGACGTCCGCGAGCAGCACGACCGGGCACTGCCAGATGGTGCGGTCGAGGCCGGCGAGGGTGAGTTCCTCGCGGGTGATCGCGTCGGCCTGGCGGAGGGTCTCGAGGCGGTCGTGGGTGACCTCGCCGATGATGCGGATGCCGAGGCCGGGGCCGGGGAACGGCTGGCGCTGCACGATGGTCTCCGGCAGGCCGAGCTCGGTGCCGACGCGGCGGACCTCGTCCTTGAAGAGTGCGCGCAGCGGTTCGACGAGCTCGAACTGCAGGTCGTCCGGCAGGCCGCCGACGTTGTGGTGCGACTTGATGTTCGCGGTGCCGGTGCCGCCGCCGGACTCGACGACGTCCGGGTAGAGCGTGCCCTGGACGAGGAACTTGTAGTCGCCCTCGGCCTTGAGGTCGCGCTCGGCCTGCTCGAACACGCGGATGAACTCGCGGCCGATGATCTTGCGCTTTTCCTCCGGGTCCGTGACGCCGGCCAGCGCGTCGAGGAACCGCTCGCGCGCGTCGACGGTCACCAGGCGGATGCCCGTGGCGGCCACGTAGTCGCGTTCGACCTGGGCGCGCTCGCCGGCGCGCAGCAGGCCGTGGTCGACGAAGACGCAGGTGAGCCGGTCGCCGATCGCGCGCTGGACCAGGGCGGCGGCCACGGCGGAGTCGACGCCGCCGGACAGGCCGCAGATGGCCTTGCCGTCACCGATCTGCTCGCGGATGCGGGCGACCTGCTCGTCCACGATGGACGAGGTCGTCCACTGCGGACGCAGGCCCGCGATGTCGTGCAGGAACCGGCGCAGCACCTCCTGGCCGTGCGGCGAGTGGTGCACCTCCGGGTGGTACTGCACGCCGGCGAAGCGGCGCTCGGTGTCCTCGAACGCGGCGACCGGCGCGCCCTCGCTGGTCGCGGTGACCGTGAAGCCCTCGGGAGCCTTGGTGACGGCGTCGCCGTGGCTCATCCACACCGGGTGGCTCGCGGGCAGCTCGGTGTGCAGCGCGCCCGCCTCCGCGGTGACGCCGAGGTCGGTGCGGCCGTACTCGCGGGTGCCGGTCTGTGCGACCTCGCCGCCGAGCGCGCGGGCCATCGCCTGGAAGCCGTAGCAGATGCCGAAGACCGGGACGCCGGTCTCGAACAGCTTCGGGTCGACCTGCGGCGCGCCGTCGGCGTAGACGCTCGACGGGCCACCGGACAGAACGATGGCCAGCGGGTTCTTGTCGAGGATCTCGCTCACCGTCGCGGTGTGCGGGACCACCTCGGAGTAGACCTGGGCCTCACGCACGCGGCGGGCGATCAGCTGCGCGTACTGGGCGCCGAAGTCGACGACGAGAACAGGGCGGTTGCTGGTGTCGGACACGGGCTAAGGATGTCATGCGCCGCAGGTCGGGCGCCTACCGGTCGCCGGGTGGGGAGGCGAACCGGGGCGGAGGGCCTGGTGTGGGAACGGGTTGCGGGCAGCGGTGAGGTTGGCCACGCGGGGGTGCGGGGAGGAGGTGGGGGGTGGCGCCGGGCGGGTGCGGCGAGGCGTGGCTGCGGACAGTGGGGCGGCACGGGTGGGCCTGCGTTGAGACGCCGTCTGCTTCTGGGTGGCGCCGTCCCGAAGGCAGACGGTGTCTCAGCGCGTACCAATTGGCGGTCAGGGCTTAACGTGAGCCCATGGACGCGTTCACGCCACAACCGAGGCCGTGCTGGATCGCCGGCCGTCCCGAGCAGGGCGAGCAGGCGTTGGCGGTGTTCCACCCGTTCGACGGCACCGAGGTGGCCTCGGTCGCCGTGCCGAGCGCCGACCAGGTGGAACGCGCCGTCGCCGCTGCTCACGACGTGGCCCGCGAGTTCCGCAGAACGCCTGCGCACGTGCGGGCGAAGGCGTTGGCGCAGGTGTCCGAGGTGCTGGCCGGGCGGGCGGAGGAGATCGCCGAGACGATCACCGCGGAGAACGGCAAGCCGCTGCGGTGGGCCGAGATCGAGGTGCAGCGGGCGGTGAACACGTTCCGCTTCGCGGCCGAGGAGGCGCGGCGGTTCAGCGGTGGGCTGCAGCGGCTCGACACCGATGCGAACGGTGAGAACCGGATGGCGGTCGTGCGGCACGTGCCGCGGGGGCCGGTGCTGGCGGTGGCCCCGTTCAACTTCCCGCTGAACCTGGTGGCGCACAAGGTCGCGCCGGCGCTCGCGGTGGGGGCGCCCGTGGTCGTGAAGCCCGCGTCGGCGACGCCGTTGAGTGCGTTGCTGCTGGGTGAGATCCTCGCCGAGACCGAGCTGCCGGAGGGCGCGTTCTCCATCCTTCCCGTGCGGGGCAAGGACATGGAGAAGCTCGTCACCGACGAACGGCTGCCGGTCATCTCCTTCACCGGGTCCACGAAGGTCGGCTGGTCGCTGATGGAAGCCGCGCCGCGCAAGCACGTCGTGATGGAGCTCGGCAGCAACGCGGCCGCCATCGTCTGTCCTGATTGGACGGACTTGGACTTCGCGGCGCAGCGGATCGCGACGTTCGGCAACTACCAGGCCGGGCAGTCGTGCATCGCGGTGCAGCGGGTGATCGTGGACCGTTCGCACGTCGAGCAGTTCGTGCCCAAGCTGGTCGAGAAGGTCAGCGCGCTCAAGACCGGCGACCCGCACGACCCCGAGGTCGAGGTCGGGCCGTTGATCGACGAGGACAACGCGCGCCGGGTCGAGGAGTGGGTGCTGATGGCCACCGACGCGGGCGCCAAGGTGCTCACCGGCGGCAAGCGGACCGGGACGACGGTCGAGCCGACCGTGCTCACCGACGTGCCGGCGGACGCGAAGGTGTGGCGCGAGGAGGTATTCGGGCCGGTGCTCGTCGTCAGCGTGGCGGACGGTGTGGAGGACGCGTTCGCGCAGGCCAACGACACCAGGTACGGGCTGCAGGCCGGCGTTTTCACGCGGGACGTGCAGGTCGCGTTCGAGGCGGCGGCCGAGCTGGAGGTCGGTGGCGTGATCATCGGTGACGTGCCGTCCTACCGCGCCGACCAGATGCCCTACGGCGGTGTGAAGGGCTCGGGCACCGGGCGCGAGGGCGTCCGGTCGGCGATGGAGGACTTCACCGAGGAACGGGTGACCGTCCTGACCAACGTCGCCCTATAGCCCCTGGGCGAACGCCAAGACGCGGTCCGGGTCGTAACGGCGGCGCACCTTCCGCAACCGCGGGAGGTTGCCGCCGTAGTAGGCAACGGCCCAGTCCGGCATCTCCGGGTCGATGTAGTTGACGTACCCGGTGGTGCCGGTGCCGAGCCCGTCGCGCAACGACGCCAGGATCCGCCTGCCCTCCGCCTCGGTGCGCCCGTCGACGACGTTCACGTAGCACTGCGCGCTCGCCAGAGCGCGCCGGTGCGGGAACGCCGTGGCGTCCGGCGCGACCCGGCCCAACGCCCCGCCGAACGAGTCGAACTGGATCCGGTACCCGCTGCCGCCCTGCAGCAGCTCGTCCACCCGGGAACCCGGCACGTGCTCGTACGCCATCCGCGACGACGCCACGAACGCCGCACCGGTCTCGTCGCCACCCGCGTAAAAACGCATGGCCTCCAGGTAGGTCATCTCCTCGACCACCCGCTGGGTACCGGCGGGCATCCGGTCCAGCAACGGGTGCAGGTCCTTCGCCGGTCCGAGGTACGTGCCGCCGACCGCGGTGCTCGTCGGCGTGCCGGACAACGTCTCGCAGATCGCCCACAGCTCGTCGGGAGCGTCGGAGAACCACTCCTGCCACGCGTCGACCACGTCGGCGGTCGCCCCGGCCGGGTACAGCAGCAGGAAGCGGGTGACGTCCGGCGCGGGCACGCTGCGGAACGTGAACGACGTGACGATGCCGAAGTTGCCACCACCACCGCCGCGCAGCGCCCAGAACAGGTCAGGCTCCTGCCGCTCGGACACCGTGCGCAGGCAGCCGTCCGGCGTGACGATCCGCGCGCTGAGCAGGTTGTCGCAGGTCAGGCCGTACTTGCGGCCGATCACGCCGATGCCGCCACCGAGCGTGAGCCCGCTGATGCCGACCGACTTGCACGTCCCGCCCGGTACCGCCCGGCCCTGCGCGCCGATCGTCTCGTAGAAGTCGCCGAGCCGCACACCCGCGCCGACCTGGACGTCCGTGCCGTGGAAACGCACGTTGGTCAAGGCGCTCACGTCCACGACCAGGCCGTTCTCCGGCACCGAGTAGGCCGCGTAGCTGTGCTTGCCGCTGCGGGCGGCGACCGGGATCCGTTCGTGCGAGGCGAAGTCGAGGCACGCCTGCACGTCCTCCGCCCGCACGCAGCGGGCGATCGCGGCCGGCCTGCGGTGCGCGTAGACCGTGTTGAACGGCAACCGCAGCGTGTCGTAGCCGCTGTCCTGCGGCAGGACGAGGCGGTCGCCCAGCCTGCGCCGCAGCCTCTCCCAGTTGGTCTCCGCCATCGCGGGGGTACCTACCCCCGTTCCCGCGACGGCAAGCCCGGTCCCCCGTAAGAAAGTCCTTCTCGTCATCCCCATGTGGTCCAGTTCACCAGCCGAGCGCCCGGCGCGTCACCCGATCGTCGCCAGCTGTTCCGGCCACGTGACCGTCAGGCCTGACCAGACGGCCGCCGCGCACCAGGAACCCCGGTCCGGCGACGCGTGAACCCACGATCAGCTCGCCGCCGTCCGTGGTCAGCGGCGAGCCGGTGTAGGCGAACGGGGTGAACAGCTTGCCCGAGTCGATGCCCTCGCCCGATTCCAGCGCACGTTGCCGGTGCGCGCGCTCGTCGTCGTTGCCCGGCACCAGAAACCGCATGGTCGCGCCGGTGATGCGGAGGTTCTCGTCGGCGGCGGCACCGCGTTCGACGTTGTAGGACTCCAGCAACCCGGGACCCGCCTCACCGTTGCGGTCGGCCGCGATCTTCCACGCCGCGTTGTCCGCGTCGCAGATCCCCGAGTTCAAGCCGCGCGCGCCGAACGGGCTCATGACGTGCGCCGCATCGCCCGCCAGCAGAACCCTGCCGACCCGGAACCTCGCCGCCCGGCGCTGGTGGAAGCGGTACGTGGACTGCCAGACGACCTCGAACGGCTTGTCGCCGACGATCGCGCGGACGTGCTCATCGGTGAGCGTGACGTCCTCGGCGACCTGCCAGTCGATCCGCCACACGCCGTCCGGTTGCGGGTGCAGCAACACCTGCCGGCCCCGATTCCACGGCGGGTCGAAGTAGAACCGGCGTTCGGGCGCCGGGAAGTCCAGGTCGACGCGCACGTCGGCGATGATGAACCGGTCGTCGAACGAGAAGCCCTCGAACGGGATCCCCAGCAGGCGCCGCACGGTCGAATGCGCGCCATCCGCTGCGATGCAGTGGGTTCCGCCGATTCCGTCCGATGTGGACACACCGTTGTCGTCCTGCCGCAAACCGATGACCTCGTGGCCGTGGCGCAGCTCGATCAACGGCTCGGCGCGGACCCGTTCCTCCAGCAGCCGCTCGACGACGGTCTGCGGGGTGTTCACGAACGGCGGAAACCCCTCGGCCTCCGGGAACGTCAGCGTCGCCACCTCGCGGTCGCGGTGGTAGGTGCGGCCGGTGTACCAGGTGACGCCGGCGTCGGCCACGGCCTGCCCGACGCCGACCCGTTCGAGGATCTCCAGCACGTCGCGCTGCACGCAGATCGACCGGCTGCCGGCCAGGGTGCGCCCGGCCGCCTTCTCCAGCACCGCGCTGGGCACGCCGGAGCGGGCCAGCAGCAGCGCCGCCGTCAGCCCGACCGGTCCGGCACCGACGACCAGGACGGTCATTGCAGGGCGTCCCAGACCGCGCGGTCGCGTCCGGCCGTCCAGATCTCCGGCCAGTCCTTGCCGTCGCACTCGTCCCAGTAGCGCTTCACGTCGAACGGCAGGCAGTGCTCGAAGATCGGCCAGCGCCCGTACCGGTGCACCAGCGCCTGGTGCGCCTGCTCGAAGGCCTCCTTGAGCGTGCCGCCCGCCGCGTGCACACCGCCGACCGTGCGGCGCAGCTCGTTCAGGAAGTGCCTGCTCTGGGCGATCGCGGCCTCGACCTCGATCCGGTCGCGCGCCACCTTGCCGCGCCCACCGACCAGCACCTCGGCGCCGAGGTCCGCCACGTTGTCCAAAGTGGACGTCGCCCACTCGTCGTGGAACGCGTCGCCGGTGTAGAGCGCGGCCTGCGACTCGACCAGGTCGCCCGCGAAGAGGATCCGCTGCTGCGGCAGCCACGCCACGATGTCACCGGCGGTGTGGCCGCGGCCGAGGTGCTGCAGCACCAGGTCACCGCGTTCGCCGCCGAGCGGGATCGTCATCCGGTCGGAGAACGTGAGCGTCGGCCAGGTCAGCCCTGGGATCTCCGCCGGCTGCTCGAACAGCCGCGGCATGCGGCCGTACTCGCTCTCCCAGTCCTGCTGACCGCGTTCGGCGATCAGCACCCGTGTCATCTCGTGCGCTACGACCTCCTGCGCGTCGAACGCGCTGGCGCCCAGCGTGCGGACGGCGTGGTAGTGGCTCAGCACGAGGTAGCGGACCGGCTTCTTGGTGTGCTTGCGCAGGGTCGTGAGCCAGCGGCGCGCGGCCGCGGGTGTGGCGCGCGCTTCGAAGCAGATCAGGAAGTCCTCGGCTTCGACCGCCCCGACGTTGGGGTCGCCTTCGGCGGTCAGGGTGTAGACGCCCTCGGCGAGCTCGACGAAGACCTCGTCCTTGGGGGCGAGGTCGGCGCTGGAGGCAAACGGCTTGGTGGCCATACCTCCACGGTAGCCAGATGATCCAGCTCAGGACACCTTCACGATCGGCAACCGCAGGGCGGCCGGAGCGTGCTCGGGAACCGCCGGGTTCGCCGGCTTCGTCGGGTTGATCCTGCGGTAGGCCTCGCCCTGGGCCGGCCGCTGGTCCTGCTCACCCTTGTTCGGCCACAGCGAGAACGCCCGCTCGGCCTGCGCGGTGATGGTGAGCGACGGGTTCACCCCGAGGTTCGCGCTGATCGCCGCACCGTCCACAACGGACAGTCCGGGGTAGCCGTGCACGCGGTGGTACGGGTCGATCACGCCGTCGGCCGCGGTCGACGAGATCGCGCAACCGCCGATGAAGTGCGCGGTCAGCGGGATGTTGAACAGCTCGCCCCAGGTACCGCCCGGGATGCCGTCGATGTGCTTGGCCGCCAGCAGGTTCGCCTCGTGGCCCGCCGGGATGAACGCCGGGTTCGGCTCGCCGTGGCCCTGCTTGCTGGTGAGCTTGCCGCGCTTGAGGAACGTGGTGATGGAGTTGTCGAGGCTCTGCATCACCAGCAGGATGACGGTGCGCTCGCTCCACTTGTGCACGCTCAGCAGCCGCAGCAGCTTCAGCGGGTGCTTGACCGCCTCCTTGAGGAACTGCAGCCAGCGCGGGGTGCTCGCGGCGCCGTCGGTCGCGAGGGTCTGCAGCAACCCCATGGCGTTGCTGCCCTTGCCGTAGCGCACCGGCTCGATGTGCGTGATCTCGTCCGGGTGGATCGAGCTCGTGATCGCGACGCCCCTGGTGAAGTCGTGCTCGGGGTCGACGGTGTAGCGCGCGGCCCCGATGATCGACTCCGAGTTGGTGCGGGTGAGCTCGCCGAGCTTGGCCGAGATCTTCGGCAACGTGGTGGCCTTCGCCTTGTGCAGCAGCTGCTGCGTGCCCCAGGTGCCCGCCGCGAGCACGACCTGGTCGGCGGTGAACGTGGCCTTGGCGCGACCGCCGGTCTGCTTCGCCCCGATCGTCCACCGGCCGCCGGACTCGGTCAGCTCGGTGACCGTGGTCAGCGGGAAGACCTTCGCACCCAGCTTCTCCGCGAGGTAGAGGTAGTTCTTGACCAGCGTGTTCTTGGCGCCGACCCGGCAGCCGGACATGCAGCTGCCGCACTCGGTGCAGCCGGTCCTGGCTGGTCCGGCACCGCCGAAGTAGGGGTCCTCGGCCGGCTGGCCGGGTTCGCCGAAGAAGACGCCGACGGGCGTGGGGTGGTAGCTGTCCTCGACGCCCATGTCCTTCGCGACCTTCTGCATGACGAGGTCGCTCGGGGTGGTGCTCGGGTTCGTGACCACGCCCAGCATCCGGCTCGCCTGGTCGTAGAACGGGTCGAGCTCGGCCTGCCAGTCGGTGATGTGCGCCCACTGGCGGTCCTCGTAGAACGGCTTGAGCGGACGGTACAGCGTGTTCGCGTACACCAGGCTGCCGCCGCCGACACCCGAGCCGGCCAGCACCATCACGTTGCGCAGCAGGTGGATGCGCTGGATGCCGAAGCACTTGAGCTGCGGCGCCCACAGGTACTTCTTGAGGTCCCAGCTCGTCCTGGCGAACTCGTCGTCGGCGAAGCGGCGGCCTGCCTCGAGCACGGCGACGCGATAGCCCTTCTCGGTCAGCCGGAGCGCGGCCACGCTCCCGCCGAACCCGGAGCCGACGATGACCACATCGAAGTTACCGGCGAGTTCACCCATGTACCGGAGAGTAGGCGTTACTTCCGGTAACGCCTAGTCCCTCATCGGTTCAGAGTCAGAGGACCAGGCCCTCGATGACCCAGACCATGAACGCGACGACCAGCGCGGTGATCACGAGCCCACCGCAGATGAACAGGACCAACGCCTTCCAGCCGATGCCGGTGTCGTCGTCCTCGGCGGGTTCCTCCGCGGGTTCGTCCTCGAGCTCCTCCGCGGGGGGTTCGTCCGACGTGTGGTCGTCGAGCTCCGGTCCACCGGCCGTGCCCGCACTGCGGTCGCTACCGAACAAGGCATCCAAATCCACGCAGAGATGGACGCACGGGACACCGGTTCGGTTGCAAGATCAGCTCTGTGCCCAGGCCGCGATCGGCAGGCTGAGGTAAACGCCCACGTCGAGCAGCCCGGTGGCGTTGGTGACCGCCTCGCACAGACCGTCGACGCGCTCCTGCCGGTTGGCCGCGCGACTCTCGAAGTACTTGGACCTGACCTCGACAACGATGTCCACGCCGTTCGAGTCGAACGGTCCGCGTGGCCGGAACCGCAGCTCCACGTCGCCGGGCTGGAGGTTGCCGTCATAGGGCTCCTCCGGGCACTCGACCGCCAGTGAGACGGCGTGCGGCAGGGTCGCGGCCAGGTCCTTCAGCAGGGCGTGGGAGATGTGGGGGGCGTACGTGATCTCGACGAGCGGCACGCAGATCAGCAAACCAGAAGGGCGCGTCCCAACCGGAACGCGCCCTTCCGCAGCAATCCGTTCAGCCGCGAATCGTCAGCCGCGGATGGTCAACCCGACCTTCTGGAACTCCTTGAGGTCCGAGTAGCCGGTCTTCGCCATGGCCCTCTTCAGCGCGCCGAACAGGTTCGTCACGCCACGCGGGTCGGACGACGGCCCGAAGAGCAGCGTGCGCAGGTCGAGCTCCTGGTCGACGGCCTCGGCGACGAGGCTGCGCGGCACTGACGGGTGTGCCGACGACGCGGTCCAGTACAGGCCCTGGCCGGGTGCCTCGGTCGCGGCCGCGAGGGGCTCGCCGAGCATGACGGCGTCGGCACCGCAGGCGATGGCCTTGGCCACCTCGCCGGAGGTCTGCATGCCACCGTCGGCGATGACGTGCACGTACCGGCCGCCGGTCTCGTCGAGGTAGTCGCGCCGGGCGGCCGCCGCGTCCGCGATGGCCGTGGCCATCGGCACGCCGATGCCGAGCACCGAGTCCGTGGTCGTGACGCCGGGCGAGTAGCCGTAGCCGACGATCACGCCCGCCGCGCCGGTGCGCATGAGGTGCATGGCCGTGCGGTAGTCACCGACACCGCCCGCGATCACCGGGACGTCGAGGTCCGCGATGAACGACTTCAGGTTCAGCGGCTCGCCACCGCGCGACACGTGCTCGGCCGAGATGATCGTGCCCTGCACGACCAGGATCTCCACGCCCGCGGCCAGCAGGTCCGGCGTGAGCTCGGCGGCGCGCTGCGGGCTGACCCGCGCCGCGACCGTGACACCCGACTCGCGGATCTGCTTGATCGCCTCGGCGACGAGGTCCATCCGCAGCGGGGCCGCGTGCAGCTCCTGCAGCACCTTGACCGCGGCGGCCGGGTCCTCGTTGTCCTCGGTGGCCTGCACGAGGCGGAACAGCGCCTCCTCCACGTCACCGTGCCGGGCCCAGAGGCCCTCGGCGTTCAGCACGCCGAGCCCGCCCAGCTCGCCGATCGCGACCGCCGTGCCCGGCGACACGATGGCGTCCGTCGGGTGGGTGATCAGCGGGATGTCGAAGCGGTAGGCATCGATCTGCCACGTCGTGGAGACGTCCTTCGACGACCTCGTCCGGCGTGACGGGATGATCTCGATGTCGTCCAGCTCGTAGGCCCGCCTCGCGGTCCGGCCCATGCCGATCTCGACCAGATCGCGCACCTGTGGTTCCTCTCCCAAGCTCTTGGCGGTCTTACTAGCGAGTTGTGTAGTTCGGGGCTTCGACGGTCATGGTGATGTCGTGCGGGTGCGACTCCTTGAGCCCCGCCGCCGTGATCCGCACGAGCTGCTGGTCCTGCAGCTCGGCGATCGTGCGGGAGCCCGTGTAGCCCATCGCCGCGCGCAGACCGCCGTTGAGCTGGTGCACGACCTGCGACAGCGGGCCGCGGAACGGCGTGCGGCCCTCGATGCCCTCGGGGACGAGCTTGTCCTCGTTGAGCACGTCGTCCTGGAAGTAGCGGTCCTTCGAGAACGACTTGTTCTCGCCGCGCGACTGCATCGCCGCCAGCGAGCCCATGCCGCGGTAGGTCTTGAACTGCTTGCCGTTGACCAGGATCAGGTCGCCGGGCGCCTCCTGGGTGCCCGCGAGCAGCGAGCCGAGCATCACGGCGGACGCGCCGGCCGCGATGGCCTTCGCGATGTCGCCGGAGTACTGGATGCCGCCGTCACCGATCACCGGCACACCGGCGGGACGGCAGGCCAGCGACGCCTCGTAGATCGCGGAGATCTGCGGCACGCCGACACCGGCGACCACGCGCGTGGTGCAGATCGAGCCGGGGCCGACACCGACCTTCACGCCGTCCGCACCCGCGTCGATCAACGCCTGGGCGCCGGCCCGCGTCGCGATGTTGCCGCCGACGACGTCCGTGGAGTCGCCGAGCTCCTTCTTGATGCGGGCGACCATCTCCAGCACGCCACGCGAGTGCCCGTGTGCCGTGTCGACCATCAGCACGTCCACACCGGCGTCCGCGAGCGTCATCGCGCGGACGAACGAGTCCTCGCCCACACCCACGGCGGCGGCGCACAGCAGGCGGCCGTCCGGGTCCTTGGTGGCGTTCGGGTACTGCTCGGTCTTCACGAAGTCCTTGACCGTGATCAGGCCCTTGAGCTTGCCGTCACCGTCGACGATCGGCAGCTTCTCGACCTTGTGCCTGCGCAGCAGCCCCAGCGCCGCGTCGGCCGACACGCCGACCTGCGCGGTGACCAGCGGGCCGTTGGTCATGACCTCGCTGACCTTCTTGCTGTGGTCGAGCTCGAACCGCATGTCGCGGTTCGTGATGATGCCCACCAGCTTGTTGTTCTCGTCGGTCACCGGCACGCCGGAGATGCGGTAGCGGGCGCACAGCGCGTCGACCTCGGCCAGCGTGGCGTCCGGCGAGCACGTGACCGGGTCGGTGACCATGCCGGCCTCGGACCGCTTGACGGTCTCCGCCTGCCGGGCCTGGTCCTCGATGCTCAGGTTGCGGTGCAGCACGCCGATGCCGCCCTGCCGCGCCATCGAGATCGCCATCCGCCCCTCGGTGACCGTGTCCATCGCCGCACTGGCCAGCGGGATCTTGAGGGTGATGTTGCGCGAGATCCTGGTGCTCGTGTCGACGCCGCTCGGGACGACGTCCGACTCGGCAGGCAGCAGGAGCACGTCGTCGAAGGTCAATCCCAGCATCGCGAACTTGCTCGGGACTCCGTCAGCGTTGAGCTCGCTGGTCATGGCGGGTGGCATGCCTTCCGTCGTGCGGTCACCTCCCGTCCCTGCGTCCGGTTTCCGCAGGCGGAGGCGGTGCTGCCCATGGTATCTGGACGTATCCCGGGGTACGGCGGGTACCGTGCGGGGTCGTGCCGCACGACGCGTTGCCACCAGACCCCTTCGCGGGCGACCCGGAAGACCCCGCGCGGGCTCTCGGTGAGCCCGACCACCACGACCACCCCCCGATGGACGACGAGGAACGCGCCGAACTGGTCAGCGACCTCAGCGACCTGGCCGTCTACCAGGCCCTCCTCGAACACAGAGGTGTCAGGGGCATCGTCGTGGACTGCGGCGAGTGCGAGGAACCGCACTACCACGACTGGGCACTGTTGCGAGCCTCACTCGAACAGCTCCTCGCGGACGGCCGGATGCGGCCGCACGAGCCGGCGTTCGACCCGGATCCCGGGGCCTATGTGAGCTGGGAGTACTGCCGCGGGTACGCGGACGGGGTGACGGCGACGGAGTCGGCGCGCTGAGGTCTGTCCGGAATGGGCGGGTTTTCACCCGGACGAGGTGACCGAGGTCGCGGGGTGACGTTGGTCGCGCTCGTCCGAGCGGTTCACCCCAGCGGGTCCCAGTGCCCGGCGTAGCGCAGCAGGGACCGGGCGAGGTCCGGATGCGCCGCCGCCCAGGTGCTGTCGAACAGGTACCACTGCTGGTGGCCGAACGTGTCGTCGATGTGCATCGCCAGCTGGGCGACGTGGTCGGCGACGTGCAGCTTGGACAGTCCGGGGTCGCGGCCGTCGGTCAGCGGGGCGTCGCGAGGAGGGCCCGGCCACGGGTCCCCGTCGAGGTTGAACCCCGGCCACCGGTTGCAGCGGTCCAGCGCGGGGCCGACGGTGGTGTCGCCCGGCTCGGTCAGTGCCCTGAGCACCTGCAGTTCCGGGTCCCAGTCCGGGTCCGGTTCGACGGCGCGCAGGTGCGCGGGCAGGTTGCCCAGTGCGACGCCGGGGAACTCCCACGGCGTCGTGATGGCGAGTGACTCACCGTCGTAGAAGGTCATGATCACGGCGTACGTCGACGTGTCGTCCGTTCCCGGCTCACCGGCGCGGGCCACGGGCACGGACGGCGTGAACTCGGTCGCCGTGCCCGCGGTGGCCGGGAGGGGCCAGTCCTCGTGCAGCAGGTAGGCGAGGCGATCGGGCGATTCAGCGACCGCGGTGTCGTCGAAGAAGTAGTAGGCCAGCTCGACCTCGTCGTCGTCCGTTCGCACGCGCAATGAGTGGTCGTCGAGCCGGATGTAGTCGTCCCCGCCTTCGACGTACAGGTGCTCGTGCAGCGCCGCGCGCAGCTCGTCCGTGGACGTGGGTACAGGGAGGTCGTGCTTGGCGGCGGCGTCGAAGATGGTGGCCAGGCCGTACACGTCCACGCCCAGCTCGCGCTCCACCACCGTGTCCGGGTCCGGGTCCCGCCAGTTGCGCTGGAACCAGGCCAGCACGGAGTCGTCGGGCAGGCGGCGGACCAGTTTGCTCAGCGGGCCCTCGTAGTGGGACCGGTACACGAAGAACATCGGTGGAGCGTAGAAGGCGGGTACGACAGGGCCGGCCTGCCGCCGAACGGTCCATCCGGGTCACCCGGAAGTCATTCCACGCGAGCTGTGAACGCCCCCTGACCTCGGCGAAGTCAGGGGGCGTTCACACCGTGTCTCACATGGTCGGCCGGACGATCAGTTCGTGCCCGAGGAGTCGCCCTCGTTGGTCCCGGTCGACCCGATCGTCTCCCCGGTGCCGGGTTCCGGCGCGGGCGGCGGAGGCGGGGGCTCTTCGCCGTTCGAGGTCGGGTCCGGGGGCGGGGGCGTCTCCGACGACGTGGTGGTCGGCGGCTGCGACACGGAGGTTTCCGTGGTCGGCGTCGACGACGGCGTCGTGGGGTTCGTGCTCGGCTGCGTCGGCTGGGTCGCGACCGGCGGTGGCGTCGTGGGGGACGTCACCGAGGTGTTCGTGTCGAGCTCCTTCTCGAGCTCCTTGTGCTTCTCCTCCAGCTGGGCCTTGCCGTCGTCGGTGTTGACGGAGCCCAGGCTGGCCTCGATCTTGTTCAGCTTCTCGCGGGCTTCGCTGACCTTGCCCTCGCGCAGCGCCAGGCGGGCCGACTCGAGGTCGGTGTTGATGATGGCCGCTGCCTCGATGGACTTCGCGTGCTCGGAGTAGAGCACTCGGGTGAGGCCCCAGAGCGCGTCGCCCGGCTGGGCGTCGCGGGCCACGAGGCTCACGCCGGTGAACGCGATGGCCAGCACCGCGGCGGCGCTCGCCAGTGGGATCAGGAAGCGGTGCCTGTTCACCGGCTGCGGGCGGGCAGCCTGGATCGTGGCGATGGCGGTGTCGGTGTCGACGAGCTCGCCGAAGGGCTCGGTCTCCACCTCATGCCGCCACGCGAGCAGCAACGCGTTCAGCTCGTCGTCGACCAGTGCGCCGGCCGCACCCGGTGTCGCGGACCCCAGTGCGTCCAGCAGCCGGTCATCGGCCTGTACAGCCGAAAGATCATCTGCGACGGGTTCGTGCGGGGCTCTATCGTCCTGTCCGCGCACTTCCTCGTCGTCCTTCCCGTGTTCGTCGGCCACTCAGACCACCTCCTCCGCTGCCAGCGACTTGCGAAGCCGAGCCAGCGCACGGTGTTGCGCCACCCGGACCGCACCCGGCGTCGAACCGACCGCCTCGGCAGTTTCCTCGGCGGAGAGTCCGACCACCACCCTCAACAGCAGGATCTCCCGCTGCTTCTCCGGCAGGACCCGCAGCAGGACGGCCATCCGGTCGGAGAGTTCGCCCTGCATGGCCCGCTGCTCAGGACCGGCTTCGGTCTCCGGCGCGTCGGGAACCTCAGGAACGGGTTCGGAGCGGTTCCTGGCGGCAGACCGATGTGCATCGGCAACCTTGTGCGCCGCGATCCCGTAGACGAACGCGAGGAAGGGCCGACCCTGATCGCGGTAGCTGGGCAATGCCGTGAGCACCGCGAGACACACCTCCTGGGCCACATCGTCCGCCGAAGCGAAGCTCCGCTCCTGCCTGCCAACTCTGGCGCGGCAGTACCGCACCACAAGAGGACGAATGGAGGCCAGCAGGCGTTCGATCGCCTGGCGGTCGCCGTCGACGGCCGCGCCCACTTCGGCGTCCAGTCCGTCCCCCAAGTTGGTCATCGCAGACAACAGCCCTGGTGTTACTCGTTGGCGTACCGACATGGAACAACACGAGTCACCCGCAGCGACTCGGAGCAGCAGGTCTCACCGTACCGGTCAGAGCGCCGATTGTTCATCAGTGGGGTATGGACACCCCGCGTGACCGGCTGACGCGCCGAACGGCCGCAGCCCGGCGACGGAGTCACCGGGCTGGGGGATTGCGGCTTACTGCACGAACACGTGATGCGGGTTACTGCACGAGACCGCGCCGGAAACCGTGCGCGACCGCCTGAGCGCGGTCACGAACACCCAGCTTGCGGAACAAGCGGCGGGCGTGCGTCTTGACCGTGTCCTCCGAGAGGTAGAGCTCGCGGCCGATCTGACCGTTGCTCTTGCCCTGGCTCATGCCGCGCAGCACCTGGAGCTCGCGCTCCGTGAGCTGCACACCGGGGTCGGAGGGCTGGCGCGGTGCGGGCACCGAGGTGCTGGCGAGCGTGTGCGCGAGGGCTGCCACAAGCTCGGGGCGCGACGCGTCCCACCTCAGGTAGCCGCGGGCGCCACCGGCGATCGCGGCGGCGATGCTGCCCGCGTCGTCGGGGGCTCCGAACACGATGACGTTTGCCTGCGGGTTCGCGGAGACGAGCCGGCGGGTTGCTTCCACCCCGGTCGGGACGGCGCGCTGGGTTCCCACCAGTACGACGTCGACCGGCTGCCTGGAAAAGCGAGCCAACAACTCGTCACCGTGCGCTACGCAGTCGATGCGGCTGACCCCGGGGACAGCCGACATCACGCGGGTGAGACCCTCACGCACACTGCGCCGGTCGTCGCAAATAAGGACCGTGGTCACGGGGACTCCTTTCCTGCAGCCGAGTGACGTTCCATATCCCCTATCGGACGCTGGTGGCCCGACCTTGACACGATCCGGTGCTTAATCCGTCAAGAAGTTCGCCTGAGGGTCTGCGTTCGGGGGTTCCCCGGAACGGAGCAGCCCGGTCGGGATCCAGGGGGACTCGAAGGCGACCTGTCGGCTCACGGGGGCCGCTCTCCGCAACACGCAGCTCAGAGCCTCGATAGCCCGGTCGGTGGCGCGTGCGTCCACCGTGGGGGCATGGCCCGCCAGGACGAGAGCGCTCGGCCAGATCAACGGATGAAGCCCCTTCATCGCACTGTGATTTAGGTCACACCCAACCAGATCAACCCCTCTTTTCAGGCCGTCGGGTGTCCCCCACACCACCAACGAGGTGCCCAGCACGAGTGCCGACTTGATGGCGTGCCGCACCGCACCGGCCCCCGTCGCCACCCCGTACGCCTCCTCGGCGGGAGCCACCGCGTCGTGCGCGCGGCCGGAGGCGAGCTCGACCTCCGCGGTCACCCAGCCGAGCCGGACGGAACTCCGCCAGGACCGGGTCTCCCCGACCTGGGCCAGCAGCCGGCGGGACTCGTGCGGCCGCCCCGCTCCGATCGCATCGGCGGCGAGCCCGAGCAGGGCGTCGATCCGGGCGCCCAGTGCGTCGGCTCCATCAGGGTCCCCCGCATCCGTGTCACTCACACGGGCAATTGCCAAGCCGTCCAGTCCGCGCGCGAGGTGGTGCGCACCGAGCTGACGGTGGTGCGACGCGCGCGTCGACAGCGCGAGAGAGGCGATCACCGGGTCCGGGTCGTGACGGAGCGCGTCCAACACGGTCGCCGCCGCGGCGTAATGGCCCTGCCCGCCGAGCACGACGGCGGCGAGCCACCGCACGCGCGAAGAAGAGGAAGCGAGCGCTCCCCACACGTCGAGATCGGGTGAGTCGCCGAAAGCGGCCCGGCGCAGCTCGTCTTCCCCAGCTTCCACGAGGACGGAGTCTGCCGTCAGGTGACGGCGGCCTCCACCGCGGCCACCGCGTCAGCGAGGTCCTCGACCCGCTCGGCCGGCGCCGGCACCATCCCGCGCCGCCATCCCGGCCCGCCGACGAACAGCCGGACCTGCTGCCGGGTCCTCGGCACCGCGGCCGCACCCCCGGATCGGCGTACCTCGGCAGCTGCGCCCACAGCACCACCGCCGACGGCGCGGTCCTGCGCACCGCGGCCGCCAGCGCGTCCACGGGCAGGGCCGCCCCGAGCTGGCGAACGACGATCCCGCGTTGCGCCAGCTCCGCCGCCAACGGGTAGAGCGGAAGGTTGTGCCTCTCCTCCGGCATGCACGCGAGCAACACGGGCCGGTGGTTGCGCCCGAGGGTGACGAGCGGGGTCGCACGCACGAACGACGCGACCACGCACTCGTTCAACAGGTGCTCGACCTCCACCCCGGCACCCGACAGCTCCCACCGCGCCAACACGGCGGTCAGCACCGGCCGCACGACCTCGTTCCAGGTGAAGATCACGCCGTCGGCGGCGAGCGAGTCGGCGAGCATCCCCTGCACGGCGATGGAGTCCATCGCGAGCGCCGCCCGGCCGAGTCCGCGGGCGAGCCGGGAGGCGCCCGGCATCTTCAGCCCGCGGCCACCCGCCGGTGCGGCGGGAACCTCGCCGCGCGTCATCGAGGCCTTCGAGTCGAGCGCGAAACGAGCCGCTTCAGCCGATGAGGCGCCACGAAGAAGAGCGCGCTGCATCAGCTCCAGCCGGGCCACGTCCCGAGGCCCGTACTTGCGGTGCCGCCCGACCGTGTGGCCGCTCGGCCCGAGTCCGTAGCGCCGGTCCCAGGTGCGCAACGTCGCCGGCGCCACACCGAGCCGCCTGGCCACCGCCGCCACGGACAGGAGGGGCTCACCCGTGTGACTACCGGCAGGTCTGCGCTCCGGCTGGGTCATCACGGGAGCCATGTTCCGTTCACCTCATCCGGGCGGCAACTCCGGGCGGTGAGTGATCGACCACGCGTGCCGTCACCCATCAGTTGATTTGGGTCTTCAGCCTCTTGAACAAGTTTTGACGCGGTTCTACGGTGGATCATCGTTAAGCCGAATGGAGCAGTCGTCACGGAGGCGGTCTCGATGGCGGACACCCGAAGGCTCCCCGGTCCCAACGCAGATCTGTGGGACTGGCAGATGCGAGGTTCATGCCGGGGCATGGACAGCGCGTTCTTCTTCCACCCCGACGGTGAGCGGGGTCCGGCGAGAGCCCGGCGGGAAGCTCGCGCCAAGGCAGTCTGCCTGGCCTGCCCGGTGCTGGAGATGTGCCGCAGGCACGCGCTGGCCGTGCAGGAACCCTATGGGATCTGGGGCGGGCTCTCGGAATCGGAGCGCGACCACATCATCAAGGCCCGCAAGCGCCAACTGGCGATCGTCTAGACAACAGAATCGGGTCGGCACCACACGAACGGTGCCGACCCGATTCTGTTCGAGCTCACATCTCGCGAGTCACCTGTCCCGCCGGAGGCGGGACCAGGAACTCAGTGGCCGTGCCCGTGACCGTGGCCGTGTCCGGCCGAGGCGGGCTCGTCCGCCTTCTTCTCCACGACGGCGCTCTCGGTCGTGAGCACCATGCGGGCGATGGAGGCGGCGTTCGCGACAGCCGAACGCGTGACCTTGACCGGGTCGATGATGCCCTGCTCCAGCAGGTCGCCGAACTCGAGCTTGGCGGCGTTGATGCCGAAGCCCCAGTCGCCCTCGCGGACCTTGTTCACCACGACGGCGCCTTCGAGGCCGGCGTTCGCGGCGATCCAGAACAGCGGCGCGGACAGGGCCTTCGCGACGAGCGCGACACCCGTGGCCTCGTCACCGGTCAGGCCCAGGCCGCCGTCCAGCACCTTGGAGGCGTGGACCAGGGCGGAGCCACCGCCGGGGACGATGCCCTCCTCGACCGCGGCCTTGGTGGCGGCGACCGCGTCCTCGATGCGGTGCTTGCGCTCCTTGAGCTCGGTCTCGGTGGCGGCGCCGACCTTGATCACGGCGATGCCGCCGGAGAGCTTCGCGAGGCGCTCCTGCAGCTTCTCGCGGTCCCAGTCGGAGTCCGTGGCCTCGATCTCGCGGCGCAGCTGCTCCGCGCGGCCGGCGATGTCGGCCTTGGTGCCGCCGCCGTCCACGATCGTGGTGTCGTCCTTGGTCACGACGACGCGGCGGGCGGAGCCTAGCTGGTCGAGCGTGGTCTCGGACAGCTTCAGGCCGATCTCCGCGGAGATCACCTCGCCGCCGGTGACGACCGCGAGGTCGTCCAGGAACGCCTTGCGGCGGTCACCGAAGAACGGCGCCTTCACGGCGACGACCTTCAGGGTCTTGCGCACGGCGTTGACCACCAGCGTGGACAGGGCCTCGCCCTCGACGTCCTCGGCGATGATCAGCAGCGGCTTGCCGGCCTCCGCGACCTTCTCGAGGATCGGCAGGACGTCGGCCAGCGCCGAGATCTTCTCGCGGTGCAGCAGGATGCGGACGTCTTCGTAGACGGCCTCCTGCGCCTCGAGGTCGGTCGAGAAGTGCGTCGACACGTAACCCTTGTCGAACTGCACGCCCTCGGTGATCGCGAGCTCGGTCGCCAGCGTCGAGGACTCCTCGACGGTGATGACGCCGTCCTCGCCGACCCGCTCGATGGCCTCGCCGAGCAGCTGGCCGATCGACTCGTCCCGCGAGGAGACGGTGCCGACCTGGGCGATGTTGTCGCGGCCCTTGACCGGGGTGGCCTTGGCCTTCAGCGCGTCCACGACGGCGTCGGAGGCGGCCTGGATGCCACGGCCGAGCGCGGTCGGGTTGGCGCCGGCGGCGATGTTGCGCAGGCCTTCCTTGACCAGGGCCTGCGCCAGCACGGTGGCGGTGGTGGTGCCGTCACCGGCGACGTCGTTGGTCTTGGTGGCGACCGACTTGGCGAGCTGCGCGCCGAGGTTCTCGAACGCGTCGTCCAGCTCGATCTCGCGGGCGATGGTCACGCCGTCGTTGGTGACCGTCGGGCCACCGAACTTCTTGTCGAGCACGACGTGGCGCCCGCGCGGGCCAAGGGTGACCTTGACCGTGTCCGCGAGCTTGTTGACGCCGCGCTCGAGCGCCCGACGAGCGTCCTCGTCGAAGCTGATCTGCTTGGGCATTGCCTCAAAGCCTCTCTAAGTAGCGAAACGCCCCGGAAGCCCCGGGACGGGGCCGCCGGGGCGTCATGCGAGACAGCCGCAGTCGACTAGTTGACGACGGCCAGCACGTCGCGAGCGGAGAGGATCAGGTACTCCTCGCCGTTGTACTTGACCTCGGTGCCGCCGTACTTCGAGTAGATGACGACGTCGCCGACAGCGACGTCCAGCGGGACGCGGTTGCCCTTGTCGTCGATGCGGCCGGGGCCCACCGCGAGGACCTTGCCCTCCTGGGGCTTCTCCTTCGCGGTGTCCGGGATCACGAGGCCGGAGGCAGTGGTCGTCTCGGCCTCGGAGGCCTGAACGACGATCTTGTCCTCGAGCGGCTTGATGTTCACGCTCACCGGGATGACCTCCACGGGTCGTTGGCAGGTTCGAATAAACGGCTCCTGCCACCCCGCCGTCGCGGGGGTCGGGGCGGTGCTGGTGCCGTGCAATTGGCACTCTACCCATGAGAGTGCCAACGCTTCAACGAGGGTCCCGAACCACTCACCCACCGGGAGCCGTATTCAGTGCATGTCCACGTTGACGCGCCGAACGCTGCTGCTCGCCGGAGTGGCCGGTGTCACAGCGTTCTCGGCCGCCGCGTCCGCCACCCGCACTGACCCTTTCACACTGGGTGTGGCCTCGGGTGACCCGACACCCGACGGAGTGGTGTTGTGGACCCGGCTGGCCCGCGACCCACTCGCCGGCGACGGGCTGGGCGGCATGCCGAACCGGCCGTCCGAGGTGTTCTGGCAGCTCGCCGACGACGACCGGTTCACCCGGATCGTGCAGCAGGGCTCCACCGCGGCTCGACCGGAGGACGGGCACAGCGTCCACGTGGAGCTCACCGGACTGCGGCCGGGCCGCGAGTACTTCTACCGGTTCAAGGCCCTCGGCCACCTCTCCCGCACCGGCCGCACCCGCACGGCACCCGAGCCGGGGGCGCTGCACGTGCCGCTGACGATGGCGTTCGCGTCGTGCGCGCAGTTCGAGCACGGCTACTTCACGGCCTATCGACGGCTCGCCGAGGACGAACCGGACCTCGTGCTGCACCTGGGCGACTACACCTACGAGTACGAGAGCGGCATCCACGTCGCACCGCAGGGCAACGTCCGCCACGTCGAGGGACCGACCACCGTCACGCTCGCCGACTACCGCCGCCGCCAGGCGCAGTACAAGGCCGACCCGGACCTGCAGGCCGCGCACGCCGCCGCGCCGTGGTCGGTGGTCTGGGACGACCACGAGGTCGACAACAACTGGGCCGGGCTGCTGCCGGACAAGCCGCAGCCGGACTTCCCCGCCCGCCGGGCCGCGGCGATCCAGGCCTACTACGAGAACATGCCGATCCGCAGGTCACCGCGGCTGTACCGGCGGATCCGGTGGGGCGAGCTCGCCACGTTCCACCTGCTCGACACCCGGCGGTACCGCACCGACCAGGCCTGCGGGGACGGTCTGCAGCTCTGCCCCGAACGGCTGGAGCCGTCCCGCACGATGCTCGGCGCGCAGCAGGAGGAGTGGCTGTTCAACGGCTTCCGCGACTCCACGGCCCGATGGGACGTCTTGGGCCAGCAGGTGTTCTTCTCGCAGTACGACTACATCCCGGGTGACGTCGACAAGTTCCTCCTCGACGCGTGGGACGGCTATGTGGCCGGCCGCGACCGGGTGGTGGCGGGGTTCGCGGACGTGCGCAACCCGGTCGTGCTCACCGGCGACGTGCACGCGGCGTGGGGCGCGGAGGTGAAGCAGCGCTGGGACGACCCGTCGTCGCCGACGCTCGCGACCGAGCTGGTGACCACGTCGATCACGGCCGGCGGCGACGGCTCGGAGGAGTATGCGGAGACGTCGTCGTGGCTGCGGGAGAACCCGCACGTGAAGTACTTCAACAACCGGCGCGGCTACGCCCTGACCCGGTTCACGCCCGACGAGCTGCGGACGGACTTCCGCGGGCTCGACTTCGTGACCAGGCCCGGCTCTCCCGTGCGCACCAAGGCGTCGTTCGCGGTGGAGGACCGAGTTCCAGGGCTTCACAGGCTCTAGGCGAAGCGTTCACCTGGTATCCATCCTGGTGCGTGAGGGTCTCACCATGACTCGAGTGACGCGACGCGCTCTCCTCATCGGGGGACTGGCGCTCACCACCGTCGGCGCGGGGTCGGCCAAGCTCACCGACCCGTTCACCCTCGGGGTCGCATCCGGCGACCCGACCTACGACGGCGTGGTCCTGTGGACCCGCCTCGCCCCGGCCCCGCTGGCCGAGGACGGCATGGGCGGCATGCCGTCCCGCGTCGTTCCGGTGAAGTGGGAGATCGCCCTGGACGAGCGGTTCCGGCTGGTCGTCCGCCGCGGCACGGCCCACGCACGGCCCGAGGAAGGTCACAGCGTCCACGTCGACGTGCGCGGCCTTCTGCCTGGTCGCGAGTACTTCTACCGCTTCTCGGCCGAGGGCCACCTCTCGCGCGTTGGCCGCACACGGACCGCATTGGCGCCGTGGACCATCGGCAGCGGGCTCACCATGGCGTTCGCGTCCTGCTCGCAGTTCGAGCACGGCTACTTCACCGCGTACCGGCGGATGGCCGAGGACCAGCCGGACCTGGTCCTGCACCTCGGCGACTACCAGTACGAGTACAAGGCGGGCTCGTACGTGGCGCCCGGCGGCAACCCGCGTGACCACGAGGGCCCGGAGACCGAGACGCTGGCCAACTACCGGCAGCGGCACGCCCAGTACAAGTCCGACCCGGACCTGCAGGAGGCGCACGCCGTGGCGCCGTGGTCGGTGGTCTGGGACGACCACGAGGTCGACAACAACTGGGCGGACGAGGTCTACGAGAAGCCTCAGACCCCGCAACCGAACTTCCTGGCGCGGCGGGCGGCGGCGTTCCAGGCCTACTACGAGAACATGCCGATCAGGAACAAGCCGAACGGCATCGACCTGCAGCTCTACCGGCGGATCCAGTGGGGTGGCCTCGCCAACTTCCACATGCTCGACACCCGGCAGTACCGCGATGACCAGCTCTGCGGTGACGGCGTGAAGGCGTGCCCGGAGCGGTTGGAACCGACGCGCACGATCACTGGCGCGGAACAAGAGAAGTGGCTGCTGGACGGCCTGCGCCGGTCGCACGCGCGTTGGGATGTCTTGGGCCAGCAGGTGTTCTTCTCGCAGCTGGACTTCACGCCGGGTGCGGGCGAGACCAACAACATGGACGCGTGGGACGGCTACGCGGCGAACCGCGACCGGGTGGCCGCTGGGTTCTCTCGCGCGCGCAACACCGTCGTGCTCACCGGTGACGTGCACGCGGCGTGGGCGGCCGAGGTGAAGGAACGCTGGAACGACCCGACCTCGCGCACGGTCGCCACGGAGCTGGTGTCGACGTCGATCACGTCCGGCGGTGACGGTTCGGAGACCCGTGCCGAGACCCCGGCGATGCTCGCGGAGAACCCGCACGTGAAGTACTTCAACAACCGGCGCGGGTACGTGCGGACCCGCTTCACCGCCCGTGAGGTGCGCGCCGACTTCCGCGCCGTCGACTACGTCTCCGCCCCCGGCGCCCCCGTCACCACGAAGGCCTCCTTCGCCATCGAGGACCGCAACCCCGGCCTCCACCGCCTCAGCTGACCGCACGCGGGGCCCTTCCGTGCGCCAGGAGCGTACGAAAGCTCCCCGCGTGCGCTCCCCACATTCCGCATCCCGGAAGTCACGCGGGGCCCCCGCGTTCCCCACAGGGGAACGTAGGGCTCCCGCGTGACCTCAAGGGGAAACGGGAGGGGCGGGGCTAGAAGATTTGCACGGTCCCGACCGGCAGGCCGGGGACCGTGGAGATGTCCATCGGGGACGGCTTGGCGCCCGCCGCGACGAGGTGGGCGCCGAGCGCCGCGATCATCGCGCCGTTGTCGGTGCACAGGCGGGGGCGGGGCACGCGGAGCTCGATGCCGGCCTCGGCACAGCGCTCGGCGGCCAGGCCGCTCAGCCGCGAGTTCGCCGCGACACCACCGGAGATCACCAGCGTGTCGACGTCCAGGTCCTTCGCCGCGCGGATGGCCTTGGCGGTCAGCACGTCCGCGACGGCCTCCTGGAACGACGCGGCGACGTCGGCCAGCGGGATCTCCTCGCCGGCCCGCTCCGCGCGTTCGACCCAGCGGGCGACCGAGGTCTTCAGGCCGGAGAACGAGAAGTCGTACTTGGCGTCGCGCGGGCCGGTGAGACCGCGCGGGAACGCGATCGCACAGCCGTTGCCGGTCTTGGCGAGCTTGTCGATCGGCGGGCCGCCGGGGTAGGGCAGGTCGAGCAGCCGCGCCACCTTGTCGTAGGCCTCGCCGGCGGCGTCGTCCACGGTCGAGCCGATCTCGGTGATCGAGTTCGCCAGGCCGCCCTCGACCAGCAGCAGCTGCGAGTGGCCGCCGGAGACCAGCAGCGCGAGACAGCGCTGCGGCAACGGGCCGTGCTGCAACGTGTCCGCGGCGACGTGGCCGGCGAGGTGGTTCACGCCGTAGAGCGGCTTGCCGAGCGCGGCCGCGTAGGCCTTCGCCGCGGAGACGCCGACGAGCAGCGCGCCGGCGAGACCGGGACCGGCGGTGACGGCGATGGAGTGGATCTGGGAGAGCTCCACCGCCGCGGTGTCGAGCGCCCGGCGCAGGGTCGGGACCAGGGCCTCGAGGTGGGCGCGCGAGGCGACCTCCGGCACGACGCCGCCGAAGCGGGCGTGCTCCTCGACGCTGGAGGCGACCTCGTCGGCGAGCAGTTCGAGCGAGCCGTCCGGACCGAGGCGGACGATGCCGAAGCCCGTCTCGTCGCACGAGCTCTCGATGCCCAGAATCAGACGATCAGACACTGTGAGCAGGCCTTCCCATCGTGTACGCGTCGGCACCCGACGGCTGGTAGTAGCGGCGGCGCAGGCCGAGGCGTTCGAAGCCGTGCGCCAGGTACATCGCGATCGCGGGCTCGTTGTCCGTGCGGACCTCGAGGAACACCGGCACGTTGATCTCGTCGACGCGGGCGAGCAGGTCGCGCAGCAACAGCTTGCCGACGCCCTTGCCCTGCCACGGCCTCGCCACGGCGATGGTGTGCACACTCGCCTCGTAGGCGGACGCGGCGAGCCCTGCGTATCCGATGAGCTCGCCGTCGCAGTACGCGCCCTTGTAGTAGTTGCCGCGGTCGAGCTCGCTGTGGAACGCGGTCTCGCTCCACGGGTCCTCACCGGGGAACAGGTCGAGCTCGATCTCGTGGCACTTGGGCACGTCGGCGTGCTGCAACGGCGCGAGCGTGACGGTGCCGGTGGTCATGGCCTGGTCACCCGCTTGCGCCCGGTGGGTTCGACCGCGTCCGGCCGGCGCAGGTAGAGCGGGGTCAACGCGGCGGGCCGCGCCTTCGCGAGCACCTCGGCGGCCGCGGCGGCGACCAGGCCCTCCGGCGACGGGTGCTTGGCTTGGAGCAGCTCCAAGCCGAGGACGTCGGCGTAGATCTCCGCACCCTCACCGGTCGCCTGGTGCACGCCCAGCGCCGGCAGCTTCTCGGCGAGCTCCTGCGGGCGCTCGACGTGCGGCCCGTCGGTGCGGCGACCGGCGGCGTCGTAGGCGGCCCAGTAGACCTCCTTGCGGCGCGCGTCCGTCGCGACCAGCAACGGGTGGCCGCTGGCGGCGTCCTTGGCGATCGCGTCCGTGGTGGCCACCGGGTAGACCGGCCGGTTGAGCGCCTGGCCGAGCGCGGCGGCGGTGGCGAGACCGACCCGCAGGCCGGTGAACGGGCCGGGGCCGGCGCCGACGACGATCGCGTCGAGGTCGGCGAAGGTCTTGCCGGCCTCTTCGAGGGCGTCGCTGATGTGCGGGGTGAGCAGCTCGCCGTGCGCCTTGGCGTTGAGCGTCACCCGCTTCGCGAGCAGGCGCGGCGGGGAGTCTGGCGCGAGGTCGACCACACCGGCGGTGACTGCGGGGGTGGCCGTGTCGACGGCGAGCACTAGCACGATTGTCCAGAGTAGTACGTGCGGCAGCCCACACTTCCGATGCGTCCTCCAGCGGCTGGGTCCACGCTGGAGGGATGTTCGCTGAACCGAGTGACCGCGAGGCCCTGCGCTTCGGTGAGAAGTCCCTGACCTACGCCGAACTGCACCAGGCCGCGGGCACTCTGGCCGAACGGCTGCGCGGACACACACGGGTCGCCGTCTGGGCGACGTCAACACTGGAAACCTGCGTGTCCGTGGTCGCGGGACTCAAAGCGGGCGTGGCGATCGTGCCGCTCAACCCCAAGCTCGGTGAGCGCGAACTCGAGCACATCCTCTCCGACAGCCGGCCTGACCTGGTGCTCCGCGACGAACCGCTCGTGCTCGGCGAGCCCGGGGCGTTCACCGAGCCCGGACCGGAGACGCCCGCGCTGGTCATCTACACGTCCGGGACCACCGGACCACCCAAAGGTGTGGTGCTCCCCCGCCGCGCGCTGACGTCCAACATCGACGCGCTCGCCAGGGCGTGGCAGTGGACCGGCGACGACGTCCTGGTGCACGGGCTGCCGTTGTTCCACGTCCACGGCCTGGGCATCGGGATCCTCGGCCCGCTGCGGCTGGGCGGCTCGGTGCGGCACGTGAGGTTCTCCCCGCAGGCCATCGGTGCCGAGCTCGCGACCGGCGCCACGATGATGTTCGGCGTCCCGACGATGTACCACCGGATCGCGGAGGCCGTGGAGCAGGACCAAGCTCTCGCCGACCGGTTCCGGGGAGCGCGGCTGCTCGTGTCGGGCTCGGCGGCGTTGCCGGCGAGCGACCACGAACGGATCGCCAAGGCGACCGGGCAGGGCATCGTCGAGCGGTACGGGATGAGCGAGACGCTGATGAACGTCAGCGTGCGCTTCGACGGCGACCGCAGGCCGGGCGCGGTCGGGCTGCCGGTGGACGGCGTGGACGTGCGGGTCGTGGACGAGCAGGGCGAGGACGTCGGTGCCGGCGCGATCGGCGAGATCGAGGTGCGCGGGCCGAACCTGTTCCTGGAGTACCTGAACCGGCCGGACGCGACCGCGGCGGCGTTGCGCGACGGGTGGTTCCGGACCGGCGACATGGCGGTGCGCGATCCCGACGGCTACCTCCGCATCGTCGGGCGGCGGGCCACCGACCTCATCAAGAGCGGCGGCTACAAGATCGGCGCAGGGGAGATCGAGAACGCCCTGCTGGAGCACCCCGCGGTGGCCGAGGTGGCGGTGACCGGGGAGCCGGACGACGACCTGGGCGAGCGGATCGTGGCCTGGGTGGTGCCGGCCGGCGTCGCACCGGCACCGGAGGCGTTGAGCGACCACGTGGCGCGCCTGCTGGCGCCGCACAAGAGGCCGCGGGTGGTGCGGTTCCTGGACGCGTTGCCGCGCAACGAGATGGGCAAGGTCCTCAAGCGCGAGCTGTCCTGAGAGGACGGTCAGCCGGCGCAGGCGGCGTGGAACGGCGACGGGCCGACCGTGAAGATCTCCAGCGGGCCGTTCCACCGCCACGGCTGCAGGCAGGCGTCGTCGGCCACGCTGAGGTCGGAGCGGCGGCCGGCGTGGTCGTCGTGGCACGCGACGTAGCCGGGCGTGGAGCTCTCGTGCAGCAGCGAGAGCGGGCCGTTCCACTGCCACGGGGCAGCGCACAGGCTGTCGGCGGCGGAACGGTCGTGCTCTCCGGCGGAGGCGGGCGTGATCGCGAGCAGGACACCCCCGACGGCCGCGGTGGCGGCGAGCGTCTTCTTGATCATGCGGATCCCATCGACCGGCCCGAACCCGTCCTTGATCAACCGCACACCATCAGCCGAACCGCCTCACACCGGCAGGGTACGGGTGGTCCATTCGCCGTGCGGAACGAGCTGAGCTGTGCGAACGTCGTCGGTTCCGCGTTCGAGGCGGATCAGCAGATGATCTTCGTTCAGGCGTTCCGCGACGCCCTCGCCCCACTCGACCGCGACGACCGCGTCGACCAGCTCGGTGTCCAGGTCGAGGTCGTCCAGCTCGTCCAGGTGCCCACCGAGCCGGTACGCGTCGACGTGCACCAGCCGCACGCCCCTGCCGTCCTCGGCGGGCTCGTGCACGCGGGCGACGACGAACGTCGGCGAGGACACCCGGCCCTGCACCCCGAGCCCGCGCGCGAGACCGCGCACGAAGGCCGTCTTCCCGGCACCCAACGGTCCCGCGAGCAGCAACAGGTCGCCGGCCCGCACGACTTCACCCAGCTTGCGGCCGAACTCCTCGGTGTCCTCCACCAGGGGCAGTTCGACGGTCTTCACGCTCGCCGCCACCACTTCTTCCGGCTCTCTCCGCGATCGGCCGCGCAGCGTTCGACGAGCGCGACCAGATGGTCGTTGACGAGGTCAGCCTGCTCCATCATCACCATGTGCCCGGCACCGGGGGCCCTGACGAGGGTGGCGTGCGGCATCTCCTCGGCCATCCGCTCGGCGTGCGAGAACGGCGTCAGCTTGTCCGCGTCACCGCTCAGGATCAGCACCTCGCAGTGCCGCAGACCCGCCAGCGCCTTGTAGCGGTCGTGCGTGCCGAGGGTCTCCAGGAACTCGGTGAGCACCTTCACCGAGGTCCCGCCGATCATCTGCTCCATGAGGTCCACGAGGGACGGGGCCACCTTGCGGTCGCCGAACGCCCCCAAGCGGATACCGCTCCAGGTCAGGCTCTTCGCACTCTTGCGCACCCACTCGACCAGGCCTGGCTGCAGTCCGGCGAGCCGGCCGACGCCGAGCGTGACCGGGTTGTACCGCGACAGCACCGACTTGGACAGGCCCGCGCCACCGACCGCACCGGCGGCCGTGCCGATGAACGCGACGCCGCGCACCCGGTCCTCGAAGAGCTCCGGGTGCTTCTCGGCCAGCGCCATGATCGTCATGCCGCCCATCGAGTGCCCGACGAGCACCAGCGGCCCCTCCGGCACGACCGAGCGGACCACCGAGTCGAGGTCGAGCGCGAGCTGCTCGATGGTGCTGTGCTCCGCGGACGACCGTCCCGAACGGCCGTGGCTGCGCTGGTCGTAGAGCACCTGGTGGACGCGCGGGTCGATCAGCTCGGCGAGGTCGCGGCGCTGGAAGTGCCAGCAGCGGCGGTCGAGCGCGAACCCGTGCACCAGCACCACGGTGATGTCCGGCTCGCCACCGTCGGCGGGGTCGACCTCCTCGACCGAGATCGGCGTGCCGTCGTCAGCGGCCACCGTCGACTCGCGGTCGGGCCGCAGCAACCCCAGCGGCTCGTCGGCCAGGCTGTCGGTGGCCGTCTTGCGCTCGTGCGACACCTTCGCGGTCTGCGCGACGGCGGCACCGGCGGCCACGGCACCCAGCGCACCACCGACCCACCCGACGACCTTCCACACCGGCTTCACGTGTAGATCCTCCGCACCCGCGGCCGGTACATCCCGCAGACGATCTCGTAGTCGATCGTCCCGGTCAGCTCCGCCCACTCCGTCGCGGTCGGCTCCCCCCGGCTCCCGTCGCCGAACAGGACGACCTCCGCGCCCTCCGCGATCTCGTCGTCCCCGCAGTCCACGACGACCTGGTCCATGCAGACACGCCCGACCACCGGGCGGCGCTTCCCGTGGAGCAGCACCTCCATCCGGCCGGAGAGCGCCCTGGGAACACCGTCCGCATAACCCGCCGGCACCAGTGCCAGCGTCGTGTCCTCCGGCGCTGTCCATGTCATCCCGTAGGAGACCGACTCGCCGGCGGGGATACGTTTCGTGAGCGCCACCCTGGACCGGAAGGACATCACCGGCCGCAGGTCGTGGTCGGTCGGCACCGGGTTCAGCCCGTAGATCGCGATACCGGGCCTGACGAGGTCGAAGTGCAGGTCGGGCCTGGTCAGCAGGGCCGCGGAGTTCGCGATGTGCCGCCTCGGGTCGAGGCCGTGCGCCTTCGCCACCTCGTAGGCGTCGTCGAACCGCTTGGCCTGCAGGTCGATGGACGGGTCGCCGATCACGTCGGCGGACGCGAGGTGCGACCAGATGGCGACGACCTCGTGCTGGCGCGCCTGCTCCACCAGCTCCGGCCAGTCGGCGGGCTGGCACCCGTTGCGGCTCAGCCCCGTGTCGATCTTGAGGTGGATGCGGGGCCTGGCATCGGCTTCCTCGGCGGCCTTCTCGACCCGGCGCAGGTCCGACAGCGAGGACACGGACATGTCGACGTCCGCGGCGATGCCGGCGGCCAGGTCCTCGTCCGGCGCGTCCAGCCAGGCCAGGACCGGCGCCTGGATGCCGGCGGTCCTCAACGCGAGGGCTTCGGCCGTCGAGCACGACCCGAGCCAGGTCGCCCCGGCTTCGAGGGCGGCTCGTGCGACCTCCACGGCGCCGTGGCCGTACCCGTCAGCCTTGACGACGGCCATGGTGTCCGCGGCGGGGGCGAGGCCGGCGAGCAGGGCGACGTTGTGCCGCAACGCGCCTAGGTCAACGACAACTTCTGAACGGGCCATAACCTGTTCATCGTGCCATGAGTCCGCAGCTCATCAGGTGTGAGCGAGCGCTCACGCAGGGGTCCCCTCCAGGGGGTCCCCCGGTTCAATTCTCCCAGGTGGCACCGACAAGATCAGCCGCATCGCGCTTCGGTGACCGGAGGCGTGCGGGGATTGCGCCGGTCACGCCGTCCGGCCGCCCGTTCCGCGGTCGCAACGGTTTCCGCCGCCAACTCGGCCCGCCACCAACTCGGCCCGCCGCCGACTCGGTCCCGCCGGCCGCAGGCTCCTGTGCGGGCTAGCGGGTCCTGATGGCGCGGATCGCCGCCGGGATCGCCTCCATCAGGCCCGACGACGGCACCGGCGCACCCTCCGCCGCCAGTTCCGCCGCCAGCACGTGTGCGTACGCCGCGTACCCCGCCGCCAGGAACGGGTCCAGGCCGCTCGCCAGCAGTGCGCCGATGATGCCCGACAGCACGTCACCGGACCCGGCCGTGGCGGGCCACGACGACGTCGCCGAGTTGACCAGCGCCCGGCCGTCCGGAGCGGCCACCACGGTCCGGTGTCCCTTGAGCAGCACCACGGCGTTGAAGCGCTGGGCGGCCTTGCGAGCGGCGGCGACCCGGTCCGCGCCGACCGGGCCGGCCAGGCGTTCGAACTCGCGGTCGTGCGGGGTCAGCACCAGCGGGGAGTCCGGGTCGCGGGCGTCCCAGAGTTGCGGGTTCTGGGCCAGCAACGTGATCGCGTCCGCGTCGGCGATGACCGGCACGCCTGCGTCGAGCACGAACCGCAGCACCTCGGCCGACGAGCTGCCGGTGCCCGTGCCGGGGCCGACGACCCAGGCCTGCACGCGGCCCGCGTCGGTGATCGAGCCGGTGCAGATCGTCTCGGGCCAGCGGGCGCGGATCGCGTCGGCGGCGGGACCGGCGTAGCGGACCATGCCGGAGGTGGCGAGCACGGCGGCGCCGGTCGAAAGCACCGCGGCGCCGGGATAGGTGGCGCTGCCGGCGGCCACGCCCGTGACGCCCTGGGTGTACTTGTCGTCCTTCGGGCCGGGGACCGGCCAGGTGATGTCGGAGCGGTCCAGCAGCACGAAGTCGGGATCGGTCGGGCGCAGGCCGATGTCGACGAGGTGGACCTCGCCGCAGTCCGCCAGTGCGTGGACCGGCTTGAGGCAGCCGAACGTGACGGTGGTGTGCGCGTGGACGTGCGGGCCGGAGATCTCGCCGGTGTCCGGGTCGATGCCGCTGGGCAGGTCGACGGCGAGCACCGGGGCGGTGACGGACTCGACGAGCGCGGCCGCGTCCGGGCGCAGCGGGCCGCGGGCGGAGAGGCCGACGATGCCGTCGACCACCAGGTCGGGGGTGCCGACCTCGTCAACGATCCGGCCGCCGGCCTTGCGGAACGCGGCGAGGCCCTCCGGGTGGGCCTTGGCCGCGTTGAGCAGGACCGCGGACACGGCGACCCCGCGGCGGCGCAGGAAGTACCCGGCCCACAGGGCGTCGCCGCCGTTGTTGCCGGCACCCACCAGCAACGTCACGCGGCGACGTCCGGACAGGAGCCGGAGGGCGTGGGTGGCCACACCGAACGCGGCCTTGCGCATCAGCGAGCCCGGCGGGACGACCGCCATGAGCTCTTCTTCAGCCGACTTGACCCGTTCGGTGTGCCAGACGCCCCTCACTCACTCGACGGTAACGGACTTCGCGAGGTTGCGAGGCTTGTCCACGTCGTAGCCGCGGCTGCGCGCGATCTCGGCCGCGAGCACCTGCAGCGGCACGGTCGAGATGAGCGGCTGCAGCAGCGTCGGGACGGCCGGGATCTCGATCAGGTGGTCGGCGAACGGGCGCACGGTCTCGTCGCCCTCCTCGGCGATCACGATCGTGCGGGCGCCGCGGGCCTGGATCTCGCTGATGTTCGACACCAGCTTCGAGTGCAGGACGGCACGGCCCTTCGGTGACGGCATGACCACGACGACCGGGAGGTTCTCCTCGATCAGCGCGATCGGGCCGTGCTTGAGCTCACCGGCCGCGAAGCCCTCGGCGTGCATGTAGGCGAGCTCCTTGAGCTTGAGCGCGCCCTCCAGGGCCACCGGGTAGCCGACGTGGCGGCCGAGGAACAGCACCGCCTTCGAGTCGGCGAGCTCACGGCCCAGTGCCTTGACCTGCTCGACCGTGCCGAGGACCCGCTGCACCGCGTCGGGCATGGCCTCCAGCTCGTGGAACTCGCGGGCGACCTCGTCCGGGTACTTCGTGCCGCGGGCCTGCGCGAGGGCCAGGCCGACCAGGTAGTTCGCCGCGATCTGGGCGAGGAACGCCTTCGTCGACGCGACCCCGATCTCCGGGCCCGCGTGCGTGTAGAGCACGGCGTCGGACTCGCGCGGGATCTGCGCGCCGTTGGTGTTGCAGACGGCCAGGACGCGGGCCTTCTGCGCGCGGGCGTGGCGGACGGCCTCGAGCGTGTCCGCGGTCTCGCCGGACTGCGACACGGCGACGACGAGGGTGTCGCGGTCGAGCACCGGGTCGCGGTAGCGGAACTCGGAGGCGAGCTCGACCTCGACGGGCAGGCGGGTCCAGTGCTCGATCGCGTACTTCGCGACCAGGCCGGAGTGGTAGGCCGAACCGCAGGCGACGACGAAGACCTTGTCGACGTCGCGCAGGTCCTGGTCGGACAGCCGCTGCTCGTCGAGGACGATCCGGCCGTTCGAGAAGTGGCCGCGCAGCGTGTTCGCCAGCGCCTCCGGCTGCTCCTCGATCTCCTTGAGCATGAAGTACTCGTGGCCGCCCTTCTCGGCGGCGCTGAGGTCCCAGTTGACCGTGAACGGCGTGGCCTCGGCCGGCTCGCCGTCGAAGTCGGTGACCTGGTACCCCTCGCGGGTGATCACGACCATCTGGTCCTGGCCCAGCTCGACGGCCTCGCGGGTGTGCGCGATGAACGCGGAGACGTCGCTGGCCACGAAGTGCTCGCCCTCGCCGACACCGACGACGAGCGGCGAGTTGCGGCGCGCGGCGACGACCTGGTCCGGCTCGTCGGCGTGCGTGAACACGAGCGTGAAGGCACCCTCCAGGCGGCGCACGACCTTGCGCACGCTGGCAGGCAGGTCACCCTTCGTGTCGCCGTCGCCGTAAGCGAACCCGACGAGGTGCGCGACCGTCTCGGTGTCCGTGTCGGACGCCATCTCGACGCCGAGGCCTTCGAGCTCGGCCCGCAGCGCCGCGAAGTTCTCGATGATGCCGTTGTGCACCACGGCGACGCGGTTCGTCGCGTCCCGGTGCGGGTGCGAGTTGCGGTCGATCGGCGCCCCGTGCGTCGCCCACCGCGTGTGCCCCATGCCGACGGTGCCCGCGAAGTTGTCGCGGCCCACCTCGTCCAGCCTCGTCTCCAGGTTCTGCAGCCGGCCGGCCTTGCGCTCGACAGCCAGCTCAGCGTCCGCGACGACAGCGACCCCGGCCGAGTCGTACCCCCGGTACTCGAGGCGCCTCAGCCCGTCCAGGACGACGTCGAGCGCCGACCGGTGACCCACGTATCCCACGATTCCGCACACAGGGCACAGAGTAGCTAGACCACGGCGCTAACCCTAAAGAGTGAGGTGGGTGTGTTTCCGCAGGTCAGGCCCGACTTTGGTGTAGACCAATTCCGGGTGTGGCGTTGCCGACACCATCGACTACGGTTCAGCACATGGCTCGCCGCGTGATCACGCTGACCGCGAAACAGGCCCTCGAGCAGCTCAGCAGGCCAGGTCCCCACCCGGTGCTGCGCGGCGACCTCGCACTCGTCGGCCTGCCCGGCGTCGTCTTCGCCCCCGCCGCGGGCCTCGGCCTGCCCGCGGTCGCGTTCGGACACGGCTGGATGCAGCCGGTTCGCCGCTACCACGGCCTTTTGCGCCACCTCGCCTCGTGGGGCATCGTCGCAGCGGCCCCGGCCGTCGAACGCGGCCCCCTGCTCTCCGCGCGCGTGCTGTCCGCCAACCTCCTGACCACTTTGGACATCTGCTGCGGCGTCCGGCTGGGCTCCGGCGAGATCAGCGTCGACCCGGCACGCGTGGCACTGGCCGGGCACTCGATGGGCGGCGGCGCGGCCGTGCTGGCCGCTGCCTCGGCCTCACGGGTGCGCGCGGTTGTGACGTTGGCCGCAACCGAGACGCGGCCGTCGGCGTTGGACGCGGCGCGGGACGTTGTCGCGCCCGGACTGCACCTGGCGGCTGGGGAAGACCGGATCGCACCGCCCGTGGGGCACGCGGAGGCGATCGCGTCCGCGTGGGGTGGGCCGGTGCAGCTGCGGTTGCTGCCCAAGGCGTCACATCTCGGGTTCACCGAGGGTCGGCACTGGAGCGAGCTCATGCTGGACGGGCACGGGGAGCGGGGGGCGCAGAAGCTGGGGAGGGCTTTTGTGACCGCGTTCCTGTTGCGGGTGCTGGGTGGGGAGCGCGGATATGACGAGCTGCTGGGCAGTGATGTGAAGAATGCTGAGCTGGTGTTTCAGCGGGAGGCGTTGAAGAGGCCGGCGTAGGGCGGTGGTGGGGGCGCCTGGACGGCGCATTCAGACCGTGGTCGATCGCCTTGGCGCCGGGGTTGAGCAGGCACTGGCTGAGATTTCGGAGTTCATCGCCGCTTCGCGAAGATAGCGATTGGGGCTTGACCGCTACCTATCGCTGAAGGCTTGAAAAGCCTCGCCTTCGGCTCGACAAGGCTTGCCCGGCCTGGTCCTCCCCGTTCTGGCTCGGCCTTCCGAAAATTGTCAGACCCGCTGAGTACGTTGGGTCGCGGGGGAGCCAAGTTCGAAGGCGACCCCTGCGCGAGCCTGCCTGCGAATCCACAGCGAGTCCACGGCAGGCGCGGCCTTGGAACGGCTCCCTGCAGCGCTCCAGCAGCAGCCTCACGCCCTCTCGCCAGCCCACTCAGCTCCCGTCCGTTGCAGCGAAACGCGCCCGGCACCGGGCAGGTGCCGGGCGCGTTCGCGCGCAGAACGGTTCAGCGAAGCCAGGTCTGGCCGCTCAAGTCGTCATCGTCGTCGTCCACCCGAGCCGGACGACGCGACCGCGCCGGCGGTGGAGGTGGTGGAGGCGGCGTGAACTGCTGCGGTGGGGGCGGCGGCGTGAACTGCGCCGGCGGTGGTGCCTGCGTGGAAGCAGGCTGCGCATAGCCTTCGTCGTCCTCCGGGCCGAAGGCCAGTTCGCCTGCCGAGCGGTCGCGTTGCTCCCACTGCGGTTTGCGCTGGGGCTTGTCGCCCTGCTTGGCGAGGTTCTCCGCCGACTCGCGGGCCGTGGCGAGGTCGCGCTGGTGCTTTTCCTCGCGGGCCCTGGCTTCCGCGGCCAGGCGGTCCTGGTCGGCTTGGAGGGTGGCGGTGACCTCCGCGGTGGCGCGGCGGGTCTTGGCGATGTTCTCGTCGAACAGCGCCTGGATCTTGGGGTCCACGTCCCCGGCGATCGACATGGGTCAGCGGCCTCCTCGGTCGTCGCCCAGAACGGTGTGCATCGCGCTCAGCGGGTTGTTGTTCTCGCGGTCGTCGTCGAACAGCGTGCCGGTGGTGCGCCACTGGCTGGCGCCCCGTTCGGTGTCACCGCCCTGTTGGCCGCCCGCGCCGCCGCCGGCCATGCCGCCGCCCATCATCCCGCCGCCCATCATGCCTCCGGACGCGGCGCCCGCGGTGCCTTGGCCGTGGGCGCCGTCCTGCATGGACGGGAGGTTCGCGGAGCCCGGCTGGCCCGCTTCGGAGGTGTTGGTGGTGAAGCCGGTGCCGTTGTCGCTCGCGGACGGGGTGTTCCAGGCGCTTTCCGGGGTCGAGCCGCCGAGGACGGACTCGCTGCCGCCCGATGCGCCGCCGGTGAAGGAGACGCCCGAGGTCGACGTGCTGTCGGAGGCCTGGGTGGTGTAGATCTGCGGGCTGTCGGGCTGGATCCTGGGCTCGCCGACGCTCGGCATGATGCCGTTGTCCTCGACGTAGCTGCGGGCCATCGCGTCCTGGAAGCGCTCGCCCACGCTCTCCTGGCCGGGCGGGCTCCACACCTGCTCGCCGGCGGGAGCCGGCATGGCCTGGAACTCGCCCTGCGCCGGGACCGTCTCGAACTCGGCCGGCGCGGGCATCGTCTGGAACTCGCCCTCGACCGGACGCGGGAAGTCCTGCTCCGGGATCTGCAGCGGGTCCTCGAGGCGTGCCCCGTCGGTCACGCCGCCGGCGCCACCCGAACCAGCGCCACCCGAACCGGAGCCGTCCGAACCGGAGCCGGCAGCGGCGGGGTTCTCGTCCTCGCCGAACGCCACGCCGACCTGGTCGGGCGTGCCGTCGCCGTTGTCCGCGGTCAGGTTGATCTCGCCGGTCGCCGGGTCGACCTCGGCGGTGAAGTTCACGCCGTCCTGCTCGATGTGGATCTTGCCGTCGGCACCGACCTCGACCGGGATCGGGTTCGACTCCGAGCCCAGGGGGCCCGTGGCGCCGGGCGCCGCGCCGCCACCGGGGGCGGGTGCCGCCCGCCGTGGGAGTACCGCCCGCAGCGGGAGTACCGCCGGCCGTGGGGGTGCCCTGGGCGGTGAGCTGGTTGGCCAGCGCGGTCACGGCCTGCGCGCCGTTCTGGCCCATCAGCGCCTTGGCGGCCTCCGGGTTCTTGCTGAAGTCCAGGTCGTAGGTCTTCGGCTCGCCCTTCGGCGTGTCGATCGTCATCTTCACGTGCCCGTTCGAGTCGGGCTCCGTGATCTTGATCGTGTTGTCGCCCGCCTTGACAGTGACGCTCTCGAGCTCTTCCTCGGGCTTCGGCTGGTTGTCCGGCTTGCCGTCGCCGTCGAGGTCGTCCGGCTTGCCGTCGCCGTCGGTGTCGCCGGGGACGTCCGGCTTGCCGTCGCCGTCCTTGTCGAGCGGGTTCTCCGGCTTCGGGATCTCCGGCGTGCCACCGCCGCCGCCCCCACCGCTCGGGCTGCCACCGCCGCCGCCACCCGTGGAACCGCCACCACCGCCGCCGGTGCCGGGCACCTGCTGGCGGCCGCCGCCCTGCTCGGTGAACGCGGGCGGGTCGCCGATCTTGCCGAACGGGTTCTCCGGGATCGCGGTGCCGAGCGCGGTGAACATGGTGTCGTAGTCGGTCTGGACACCGGTCTGCACGGCCTGGCAGTAGCCGTCGAACGCCTTCTTCTTGGCGTCGAACTCCTGGCAGAGCGCCTTCAGCTTCTCCTTGGCATCGTTGATGATGCCCTCGCGGGTGTTCTTGACCCAGCTGCCCCAGCCGAGACCGATGAGCGCGCCGGGCAGACCGCCGCCGAACACCGCGCCGGAGATGGCGCCGAAGATCGGGCCGGGGACGCTGGAGAGCCAGTCGAGGATGCCGCCGTCGTTCGGGAAGATGTCGCCGTTCGCGTGCCGGATCGCCTGCTCAGCCTCCTCGACGGTCATGCCGCCGCACTTCTCGGAGTACTGGTCGTGGATCTGCTGCGCGAACTCCTTGACGTGCTTCTGCATGTTCGTCACGCCGGCGGTGATCGCGCCCTGGGCCTGACCGGTCTGCTGGATGAACGTCTTCGCGGTGCCGGCGAACTTGTCGTGGTAGCCGCGGGCGGCCTCGGCCGCCTTGCCCTCCCACGAACCGAGGCCGTTCCACGCACTGCCGAGCGCGTTGTCGTGCTCCTGCAGCTTCGCGGTGACGGTCTGGAACTTGTTCGCGTCCTCGCGGAACTTCGCGAACTCGATGTCGCGGACCCAGTCGTAGTTCCGGTAGATGTCGTTCTGGAGGTTCGGCGCGGCGCCCTGGTGACCGCAGGCCGGTGCGGCCTTCTGGTAGACCGGGATGAACTTCTCGAAGAACCGCAGGCCGGGTGCGCCGGCGTCGAGCAGCGTGTTGCTGCTCGGGACGTCACCCTGCTCGTTCAGGACCTTCTGGGTGGCGCCGAGCTCGCGCTCCTCCTTGGCCTTGCTGACGAGCTTGTCGGCCTCGCCGCCCTTCTTCTCCCACTGCGAGCGGTTGACCTCCTTGGCCCCCACGAAGAGAGTGCTGAGGCCGGCCGTGGGCGCGGCGAGCGCGGCGCCGAGGATGTGGCTGCCGAGCCCGGGGTCGCTGGGGACGTCGACACCGTTCGCCTTGGCGTAGCGCTCGACCTCCTCCTCCGACGCGCCGGCACCGGCGAGCGCGGGGACGAGCTGCTTCTTGGTCTCCGGCGTCACGTTGGGGTCGTCGAGGAGCTTCTTGATCTCGTTCTGATCGGCCACGACGCACTACCCCTTGAACTGCTGCGAAGTCTGGGACTCGTTCGACTCGTACGACTTCGCCACGTCCTTGAGCCGGGTGGCGATGTTGTTGGCTTCCTTGCCGAACGTGTCGCAGCTGACACCCAGCCGGTCGAAGAAGCTCTTGTAGGTGGCGTGGACTGCCTGGAACTTCCGCCCGACCTGCCCGGCCCCCACAACCGGGACGATCGTCGGCTTCAACGAGATCAGTTGCGATCCCTCGGACTCGTAAGTCCCCGCGGTCTTCGTGAGATCGCCGGACTGTACGCCGAAACCAGCCATTCCTCGCCTCCCCTAGTCCCCGATCTGACGCAGTTCGGCCTCATCGGGTTCCGCCATACAGTGCCAGCTCCGGTCACGTGCCGACCGGAGCTCGGCGATGTCGGTTGCCTTAGTAAACAGCCATTCGGCGCAAAGTGCCGATGATCATCACTGATCGGGTGGCTGCTGGTGAGGTGGAGGTTGCGGGGGCCGGCCCTGCTGCGGGTAGCCGGGGTGTGGCGGGTGCTGCGGGTGACCGGACTGGGGCTGGCCCGGCTGCGGCTGACCTTGCTGTGGGTAACCCTGCTGCGGGTACTGCCCGTGGTGCTGCGGCGGGTACGGGGGCCGTGTCTTCTTCTTCGACGCCGAGACCACGGCGATCACCACCGCGGCCACACCTCCCAGCGACACCAGGAGGATCAGCAGCATCATCACGCTCATGACCGGCCCCCGTCCGTCCGTCAGTGCACCGAGGAAACCACACCCGCGAGTCGCTGTGCCGCGGATTCGGCCTGTTCGTGGCTCGTCGCCTCGACCATCACCCGCACGAGCTGCTCGGTGCCGGACGGGCGCAGCAGCACGCGGCCGGTGTCGCCCAGCTCGGCCTCCACGGCGGCGACGGCCTCGCTGACCGACGTGGCCTTGGCGACGGCGGCCTTGTCCCCGACCTTGACGTTGATCAGGACCTGCGGCAGGCGGCGCATCACGGCGGCCAGCTCGGCCAGCGGCTTGCCCGTCTCGGCCATGCGGGCCATCAGGCGCAGGGCGGTGAGCAGGCCGTCGCCGGTGGTGGCGTGCGCGGGCAGCACGACGTGGCCGGACTGCTCGCCGCCGAGCGAGTAGCCGCCCGCCTTGAGGTCCTGCAGCACGTAGCGGTCGCCGACAGCGGTGGTGCGCAGCCGGATGCCCGCCTCGCGCATGGCGATGTGCAGACCGAGGTTGCTCATCACGGTGGCGACGAGGGTGTTCTCGTACAGCTCGCCGGCGTCGCGCATCGCGAGCGCCAGGACGGCCATGATCTGGTCGCCGTCGACCGCGTTGCCCTCGGCGTCCACGGCCAGGCAGCGGTCGGCGTCGCCGTCGTGGGCGATGCCGAGGTCGGCGCCGTGCTCACGAACTGCGGCGGAGATCACATCGATGTGCGTGGAGCCGCAGCCGTCGTTGATGTTCAGGCCGTCCGGGTTCGCGTTGATCGCGATGACCTCGGCGCCCGCGCGGCGGTAGGCGTCCGGCGCGGCCACCGACGCGGCGCCGTTCGCGCAGTCCACCACGACCTTGAGGCCGTCGAGGCGGTGCGGGGTGACCTTGATGAGGTGCTCGACGTACTGGGTCTCGGCGTCGGCGACGTCGCGGACCCGGCCGATCGCGGCACCGGTCGGGCGGTCGAAGCCCGCGCCCATGCGCTGCTCGATCTCGTCCTCGACCTGGTCGGGCAGCTTGTGGCCACCCGCGGCGAAGAGCTTGATCCCGTTGTCCGGCATGGCGTTGTGCGAGGCGGAGATCATCACGCCGATGTCGGCGCCGAGCGCGGAGACCAGGTGCGCGACGGCGGGTGTGGGCAGCGCGCCCACCCGCAGCACGTCGGCACCGGCCGAGGTGAGGCCCGCGGTGACGGCGGCGTCCAGCATCTCGCTGCTCGCCCTGGGGTCACGGCCGACGACCGCGACCGGGCGGTGGGAACGATCGTGCTCGGCGAGCACACGCGCCGCCGCGGCGGCGACGGACATCGCAAGTTCGGGGGTGAGGTCGGCGTTGGCGAGACCGCGCACACCGTCGGTGCCGAACAGGCGGGCCATGAATCCTCCGAATGGACACTGCGAGGCGGCGGGGAGAAACCCGGAAAACACCACGGGAGCAGCAGTTCGAGGTGAACTGCTGCTCCCGCGGGTACAGCCGAAATCCAGATCAGCGCTTGGAGTACTGAGGCGCCTTGCGGGCCTTCTTCAGACCGTACTTCTTGCGCTCCTTGACCCTCGGGTCACGGGTGAGGAAGCCGGCCTTCTTGAGCACCGGGCGGTCCTCGGAGTCGACGGCGATCAGCGCACGCGCGATGGCGAGACGCAGCGCACCGGCCTGGCCGGTGATGCCGCCGCCACGCAGGTTGGCGATCACGTCGAAGGTCTCGGGCTTCTCCGTGGTGACGAGCGGCTCCTTGATGAGCTGCTGGTGCACCTTGTTCGGGAAGTAGTCCTCGAGGGTCTTGCCGTTCAGGGTGAACTTGCCGGTGCCGGGCACGAGGCGGACGCGGACGACGGCCTCCTTGCGGCGACCGACGGTCTGCGCCAGGTGCGGCGCGCCGTTCAGCGAGGGAGCGACGACCACCGGTGCGGAGGCTTCTTCCTCGACGACCTCAGCCTCTGCAGCCTCGGCCTCGGGAGCAGCCTCGACGACCTCGGCCTCGACAACCTCGGCGTCGACCTCGGGGGTCTCGACCTCGGGGGTCTCGTTCTCAGGGGTGGTCACAGGAACTTCCTCGGTGTACTCGTCGCTCACTGGGCGATCTTCTTGATCTCGAAGGCCTGCGGCTGCTGCGCCGCGTGCGGGTGGTTCGGTCCGCTGTAGACCTTCAGCTTGTTCGCGATCTGGCGGCCCAGGCGGTTCTTGGGCAGCATGCCCTTGATCGCCTTCTCCACCAGGCGGTCCGGACGCGTGTCCAGAACCTCGCCGAAGGACTGCTTGCGCAGACCACCGGGGAAGCCGGAGTGGCGGTACTGGAACTCCTGGTCGCGCTTCGAGCCGGTCAGTGCGACCTTGTCAGCGTTGATGATGACCACGAAGTCACCGGTGTCAACGTGAGGCGCGTAGGTCGGCTTGTGCTTGCCGCGCAGCAGCGTCGCGGCCTGGGTGGCGAGCCGGCCGAGCACCACGTCCTGGGCGTCGATCACGTGCCAGGTGCGGGTCACCTCACCGGGCTTCGGGCTGTACGTGCGCACGGAATTACCTCGTCGTCACTTGCGTCTGGGGTCACTGCGGCGGTTGCCCCAGACCGATCTTGGACTTGCCAAGCGGTGGTTCCGAGACAGGCGCGGCACACACAGGCGCCAGCTACCGCACAACAACGTAAGAAGATACCGGATGGGTGGTGCGGGGACCAAAACGGCCCCTCCGACCGACCTTCCTCCGGACGTACGTGAGCCCCGGACCACGTGGTTCCGGGGCTCACGAGGGTCTTGCTACCGAGCGGTCTTACCAGCGCGAGACGTTCTGCTTCTCAGCCTGCTGGTACGCGTCGCCGGCCTGCTGCACGGCGGTACCGATGGCGGCGAGCACCGAGTTCAGGTCGGCGGCAGCCCTGTCCCACCTGTCCTGGGACTGCTTGTAGGTCTCGGAGCCCTCACCCTCCCAGGTGCCGAGCACGCGCACGACCTCCTGGCGGATGTCGTCCAGGACCGTGTCGATCTCCTTGGACTGGGTCGTGATGGTCTGCGCAGCGTTGGCGATCTCGCCGAACGAGACTGCGATCTGGTCACCACTCATTGTGATTCTCCCCTTGAAAGTTTCTGACGTGCAGGAATGTGGAACGAAGACGTGAAGCGAAGACGTGAACCAGCTCAGCCGAGGCGGGCGGTGACGTTGCTGATCTCGGCCTCCTGGGCCGCCTCGTTCTGGGCGTACACCTTCGAGGTGTCGGAGATCTGCTCGGCGATCGCGCGGAGGGCCTCCTGGACCTTCGCGGCGTCCGCGTCGAAGCGGGAGATCAGGTTCTGGAAGGCGGTGAACGCCGCACCCTTCCAGGTCGCGGCGACGGTCTCGGCGGCGTCGCGGACCTGACGGATCTTCGCCTGCGCGGTCTCGTCGGCCTCGATGATGCGCTTCGCCAGAGTGTCGAGTTCCGCAGTCGTGGTACCGAATCCAGACATTGGGAGATTCCCCCTTCAGAGAACTTCAGGCCGTACTTCTTGGTTCGTACGCCTCTTCCGACGGGAACCCTGCCATGTCGGTTCCGCCCTGTCGCGACTTCTTTCGAAGTAGTTGCGCTAGTAAACGGCGCCAGGTGAACGCCCGGTGTCAGTAGAGGATTCGCGACTGCGAAAAGTCCTCGTCATCGTCACCCACACGGGGAAGTTGACCACTCGGACCGGCGACGGCGGTCGAACCGAGAGTGGCCGGAACCACGCGTTCCGGAGCCGGTTGAGACGCTGGAGCGGTCAGTTCGGCGGCCTCCGGCGTCTGCTCGACGGGCAGTCCGCGCTCGGTGCGGAACCCGACGGCGGCCTCGCGGACGTCTCCGGGAGTGGCGGCAGCCGTCGGTTCCGTGCGGCGCTCACGCGCCTGCCTGGCCAGGTGTGCGGTGCGTTCGCGCAGTTCGGCGTTGCGCGCCCCGACCTCACCGGCGGCGCGGCGGGCGCGCGTGACGGCGTTCCCGACCTCGGCGCGGAACTGGGCCAGTACCTCGCTGGCGGACATCGGCGACTCCCCTGGTGCTGCTCACGGCTTGATGGTCAGCGAGCGGATGATCTGCTCGCAGGCGGCGCGGACGCGGTCCTGCCCGGCCCGGGTCGCCTGGCAGCCCACGCTCACCTGAGAGGTACCGACGAACTGGATGTACCAGTCGACCCCTGCTCCGCCGACCTCTTCGCGATAGTGAACAACGGACTTGCCCGCGAATGTGTGGCGATCGCTGAACGCGGCGACCTTGTCGCCGTTGTCCAAACGGTCGCCGTATTGCTTCTGCAATTCCGCGAGTGCCCGAGGGCGGTCCTTGTCGCTGTTGTACTCCAGCTTTTGCTCTTGCACAGCGATCCGGTCGTCCGGTGAATCGTCCGCGGACTTTTCGCGGTCGACCGGTTGCAAAAGCACCTGCCGGGAGGCCGGCGCCCCGCCGGTCTGCTCCCAGCCGTCCGGCCGGGTGAAGCTGTAGTCGTACTGCGCGATCTGGTCCGACGGCGGCGGGACGTCGGTCCCGGTCTTCTCCCGGTTCTGCCACCAGAGGTAGCCGCCGGCACCCGCGGCCGCGAGCACGACGACCAGGCCGATCGCGACGAACAGCGGCACCTTGCTCTTCTTCGGCGGTGTCATCGGCGGGAACGAGGCCGGGAACCGGGCGGCCGGCGGCGGTGTGATCCGGCGGGTGATCTTGCGGGTGGTCTCGTCGGACACCCGCAGGTTGTGGGTCACCTCACCCGACGGCTGCGGCTTCTGCGCCAAGCCCTGGGGAGCCACGCCACCCGTGCGTTCCGGGTCGAGGCTCACCGCCCGCAGCGCACCGCGGGCCACCACGGTCTCCGGCTGGTCGATGCTCGTGGGCACCACGCCGGTGTGCTCGTGCACCATCCGCGCGACGAGCGGGATCCGGCTCGACCCGCCGACCAGGAACACCGCGGCGAGCTGCTGCGGCACCAGGCCCGCCTCGCGCACGGCCGAACCGACCAGCGCGGCCGCCCGGCCCACCGGCGCGGTGATCAGCTGCTCCAGGTCGGACCTGGTGACGTGCGCGTCGGGGAACGGCGGCGGCATCGGCACGTCCGTGTACGCGTGCCGGGACAGCGTCTCCTTGGCACCGCGCACGTCCTGGCGCAGCACCCGCCGCTTGCGCCGGTCCGCCATCTCCCGGCCTTCGACGAGCTGCCGCCACGCCTGCGGGTCCTTCGCCGACACCAGCGCGCCGACGTGCTCCAGCAACGCCTGGTCGACGTCGGCACCGCCGAAGCTCGGATCACCTTTCGCGGCGAGCACCCGGAAGCTCCCGCCGGCCCGCGTCACCACGCTCGCGTCGACCGTGCCGCCACCGAGGTCGAGCACGGCCAGCGTGCCCCCGTCCGGCACCGAGTGGCTCGCGGAGTGGAAGACGGCGGCCGCCACGGGTTCCGGCACGAGCACCAGCTCCCGCCCGAGGCCACGCGCGGCCTGGATCAGCACGCGGGTGCGGACCGTGCCCCAGTCGGCGGGGTGGGTGAGCACGAGCAGGTCGACGGGCGCACCACCGCCGACGCGCCGGGCCTCGCCGACCGCACGCGTGAGCACCGCGCGCACGACGTCCGCGACGGGGAGCACGCTGCTGCCCAGCAGCAGCTCACCCTCGTCGACGCGGCGCTTGGGGTGCGGCTCGTAGCGGGCGGGGTCGACCGCGGCCTGGCGCTCGGCCTCGTGCCCGACGAACAACGTCCCGTCCGCGGCGGCGAACACGGCGGACGGCACCAGCGGCTGGCCGTCGAAGACGACCACCTGGGGCTCCCTGCCGTGCACCGAGACCGCGACGCAGGTGCTCGACGTGCCGAAGTCCACCGCGACTCGCAGACTCATCCACCTTCCCCTCTTCCGCGCACATGCTTACCCGATGCGGCACGGCCGGACGACACGGACGGCTCAGGTCGCCGCCGAGAGTTCAACCTGCGACCACGGACCGCGACCCACCGGTCACGCTGTGGGGTTCCCGGCCCGGCTGCCGCGTGGGCCGGACCGGGCGGCGGCACTAAGCTCCGCCTGTGCTGGGGGCCGAGTACCGCGTGCTGGGACCGTTGGACGTCCTCTTCGACGGTGAGCGCGTGGTCGTGCCCGCCGGCAAGGGTCGCGTGCTGCTCGCGACGCTGCTGCTGCGCCCGAACCAGTTCATGTCCGTCGACGAGCTCGTCGAACGGCTGTGGGACGGGTCGCCGCCGTCCATCGACCGGGCCGTGAAGACGTTGCACATGACAGTCGCACGGCTCCGGCAGGCGCTTGGTCGCGCGAACTGCGTCACCACCACCACGAACGGCTATCTGGCCGAAGTCGACAACCTGGACCTGCTGCGGTTCCGGTCGTTGAGCGAAGTCGACCCGCACGCCGCTCTCGCCCTGTGGCGCGGGCCGCTGCTCTCCAACGTCACGTCGGACGCCCTGCACGGCGAGGACGTGCCGCGGGTCGCCGAGGAACGGCTCACGGTGCTGGAGCGGCGGATCGAGCTGGACCTGGAGGCCGGGCGGGCGGGCGAGCTGGTGGCCGAGCTGCGCGCGCTGACCCTGGAACACCCGCTGCGCGAACGGTTCTGGGCGCAGCTGATGACCGCGCTGTACCGCGCGGACCGCCAGGCCGAGGCACTCACGGCGTTCACGCAGGTCAGCCACATCCTGGCGGACGAGCTCGGCATCGATCCCGGGCCGACGCTGCGGGAGCTGCACCAGTCGATCCTGCGCGCCGAACCCGATCCGGGTGCCCGGCGGGCGGTCGCGGTGCCCCGGCAGCTGCCGCCGGACCTGCCCCGGTTCACCGGTCGCGCGGACGACCTGGCCCAGCTCGACCGGCTGCTGTCCGGCGGCCAGCCGGTGGTGATCTCCGCGATCGCGGGCAGCGCGGGCGTGGGCAAGACGGCGCTGGCTGTGCACTGGGCGCACCGGGTGCGCGAGCGGTTCCCGGACGGGCAGCTGGCGATCAACCTGCGCGGGTACGACCGGGACGAGCCGCTGAGCCCGCACGACGCCCTCGACCAGCTGCTGCGCGGGCTCGGGCTGGCGTCGAAGGAGATCCCCGCCGACACCGGCCAGCGGGTCGGCGCGTACCGGTCGCTGACGGCCGACCGGCGGGTGCTGGTGCTGCTCGACAACGCGCGCACGGCCGAGCAGGTGCGGCCGCTGCTGCCCACCGGCGGCCGGTCGGTCGCGGTCATCACCAGCCGGTCCGACCTGCGCGGGCTGGTGGCGTTGAACGACGCCAAGGTGCTGCAGCTCGGCGTGCTGCCGCCGGCCGACGCGGTGCGGCTGCTGGAGAAGATGATCGGCGCCGACCGGGTGCGGGCCGAGCAGGAGGCCACGGCCGAGCTCGCGCGGTTGTGCGTCCACCTGCCGCTCGCGCTGCGGATCGCCGCGTCGATGCTCGCCGTGGAGCCGCTGCGGTCGGTGCGCAGCCTGGTCGACGAGCTGCAGAACGGGAACCGGCTGACGTCGCTGGAGATCGGCGACGACCGGGAGGCCGCGGTGCGCGCCGCGTTCGACCTCTCCTACAGCGCACTCACCCCGGACGAGCGCCGGATGTTCCGGCTGCTCGGCCTGGCACCGCGCGCCGACTTCACGCCGATGTCGGCGGGTGCGCTGCTGGGCGTCCCGGGCGAGCAGGCGCTGAAGCTGCTGCGCACGCTGACCCGCGCCCACCTCACCGACGAGCACGCGTCCCAGCGGTTCTCGCTGCACGACCTGCTCTTCCTGCACGCCCGCGAGTGCGCGGTCGCCGAGGAGACCGCCGAGGAACGCCGGGCCGCCGTGGTGCGGTTCCTCGACCACCACCTGCACTCGGTCGACAACGCCGAACGCGCCATCCGCGCCGACCGCCGTGCGAAACCGCTCACCGGACGCGACCCGGTGGTGGAGGCCGCCACGTTCACCGACCGGGACAGCGCGCTCGCCTGGTGCCGGCAGGAGCACGACCTGCTCATCGAGCTCTGCGAGTTCGCCCTGGCGGAGGGACACCTCGACCACGCGTGGATGCTGCCCGGCTGCCTGTGGGGCCACCTGCAGGTGCACGCGTCGACCGGTGACTTCCTCCGGCTCTACGCGGTCGCGCTCGAAGCCGCCGAGCGGTCGCGGAACCGGTACGGACAGGCGGTGGCGCTGCACAGCCTGGGCGTGGCGCACCGCAGGGCGGGTCACTTCGAGGAAGCGCTGGGCCTGCTGCAACGGGCACTCGCCCTGCGGGAGGAGCACGGCGACCCGTGGACGCTCGCCGCCACCGAGGTCGAGCTGGCCAACGTCTGGTTCGAGCAGGAGGACTACGCGGAGGCGCTGCGCCACGACCGGGCGGCGGGCGCGCACTGGCGGCAGGCGGGCAACACCCGCGGGTGGGCCCGGTCCCTGAACGCCGTCGCCATGACGCTCGTGGAGCTGGGTGACTTCGCGGGAGCCGTGCAGGCCGCCGACGAGGCGGCCGAGGTGTACGCCTCGCTCGGCATCGTGGACGGCGCGCTGGAGGACACGCGCGCGCTGGCCAAGTTCCGGATGGGTGACCTGGAGGGCGCCGTGCGGATCTACCGCGACCTCTTCGCCGGGCCCTTGCTCGACCAGGAGAGCAGCTTCTCCCGCACCTCGGCGCTCGTCAGCGGCGCCGAGGTGTTCCGCGCGGCCGGTGACCGGGAGGCGGCGCTGACCTGCGCCCGCGAGGCGTTGGAGATCGCCGAGCGCAGCGGGCTGCGCCGGGTGGACGAGATCCGCGAGCTGGTCCGCGAACTGGTCCGCGAGCTGGAGGTCCGGCGTGCCGGACGCTGAGTACCGGGTGCTGGGGCCGTTGGAGGTGCGCTTCGACGGGGTTCCGGTCACTGTGCCGGCCGGCAAGGGTCGAGTGCTGCTGGCGACGTTGTTGTTGCGCCCCAACAGGTCCGTGTCCGTGGACGAGCTCGTCGAACGGCTCTGGGACGGCTCGCCGCCGTTGATCGACCGAGCGGCGAAGACCCTGCAGATGGTCGTCGTGCGGTTGCGGCAAGCGCTCGGCCCGGCGAACTGCGTGTCCACCACCACGAACGGCTATCTGGCCGAGGTCGACAACCTGGACCTGTTGCGGTTCCGGGCGTTGGCCAACCACGAGCCGCACGCCGCTCTGGCGCTGTGGCGCGGATCTGTGCTGGGCAACGTCGTCTCGGGCACGTTCGGTTGTACCGCGACATCTTCGCCGGTTCGCTCGAACACCTGGCCAACGCACCACGCATCGCGGTGCTGCTCAACGGCGTGGAGGTGTTCACCGCTGCAGGCGACCGCGCGACGGCCCTGCGATGCGCCCGGGAAGCGCTGATCATCACCGAGCGCAGCAGGCTCCCCGGAGCCGACAGGATCCGCAAGCTGGAACGCTAAGACTCCAGCTCGGCGATGCGGTCCCGCAGCACGGCGGCCGCGCGGGTGTTGCCCTGCTCCTCCCGCATCAGCAGCGCTTCCCCCAGTGCCGCAACGGCTTCGGCGACCCGGCCCTGCCGTGCGAGCGCCTCGGCCAGGTTCTCGTGCGTGACGGCGCGGATGGCGTTGGGCATGTCGTCGTCGGGCAGTGCGAGCACGTCGTGGAACGTCTCGACGGCGTCGTCGAGACGGCCGAGCTCCAGCTGGAGCATGCCTCTGGTGTCCAAAGTGGACGGAAGCAGGTAGTCGATGCCGGCGGCGACGATCGTGGCGTGCGCCTCGTCGTTGGCGGCCAGTGCGGCCTCGAAGTCCTTGAGCGCCACCAGGGTCATGGCCTGGTTGTTCAACGCGATCGCGAGGCCGGCCGGTTCGCCCTCTTCCCGGCGGCGGTCCACGGCTCGTTCGTGCAGGACGCGGGCGGGCTCCAGGAGGCCCTGCTTGGCCTGGTTGACCGCCCACTGGTCGAGGGTGACCGCGATGCCGTGCAGGTGGCCGATGCCCTCCCGCACCTGCAACGCCTCGGCGTAGGCGGCGTCGGCCTCCTCGAACAGGCTGAGCGTGCTGAGCGCGTTGCCCAGCGAGTGCAGCGTGTTGCCCACGGCGAACGGGTTCTCGGCGGCTCTGGCGGCCGCGAGCGCCACCCGGCACAGCTCGACGCGCTCGGCGGGGAGCTGGTGGACGTTGAGGTAGCCGAACATCGTGGTGGGCAGCTGCCACGCGTGCTGGTGCAGGCCGTGCTCACCGGCCAGGCGCGCGGCCGCCATCAGGTTCTGGTGCTCGGTCTCGCACCACGTGAGCGCGGCGGTCCGGTCGGGCAGCGGTGTGGGGTGCACGTCGTCGGCCATCGGCGGCAACGTCAGCGCGACCCGGCTGTGGCGCAGCAGGCGGTCGGCGTTGTCGGCCGTGCGCAGGTAGAAGTCGAGCAGCCGGCGCACGGCCGCGTGCCGGTCGGCGTCGGTGTCCTCGGCGACGGACCGGGTCAGCGAGTACGCGCGCAGCAGTTCGTGGCACGTGTAGCGGCCCGGTGTGCGTTCGACCGCGAGGTGCATGCGGATCAGCAGGTGCAACGACCTGCGGACCTCGGTGCGGGACCGGCCGTCGAGCGCGGCGGCGGCGTCCAGCGAGATGTCCGGGCCGGTGGCGAGCCCGAGCAGGCGGAAGAGCCTGGCCGCGGCGGCGTCGAGCCTGCGGTAGGAGGTCGAGAAGACCGTGTCGACGCCGCCCATCAGCCCGCTGCTCGCGTCCTTCAGCTCGTCGACGAGCGCGCGCAGGGTCAGCTCCGGTGAGCTCGCGGTCCGGGAGGCGAGCACGGCCAGTGCGAGCGGGAGACCACCGCAGAACGCCACCAGGTCCGCGACCGCGTCCGGTTCGGCCCGCACCCGGTCGGCGCCGAGCCGCGCGGTGAGCAGCGCGACGGCGTCGGGCTCGGTCAGCACGTCCAGCGTCACCGGCAGCGCGCCCTCCCGCACGACCAGCCCGGTGAACCGGTTGCGGCTGGTCAGCACCACCAAGCACCCCCGCCCGGCCGGCAGCAGCGGGCGGACCTGCTCGACGTCGCGGGCGTTGTCGAGCAGCACCAGCACCCTGCGGTCGGCGATCACGCTGCGGTAGAGCGCCGCGCGTTCCGGCAGGTCGGCGGGCACCTTGCCGCCGGGCACGCCGAACGCGGCCAGGAACGACGCCAGCACGTCGGACGGTTCGAGCGGCTGCGCGGACGGGTCGAAGCCGCGCAGGTCGACGTAGAGCTGGCCGTCGGGGAACCGGTCAGCCACCGAGTGCGCCCAGTGCACGGCGAGCGCGGTCTTGCCGACGCCCGCGGCGCCGTCGATCGCGGTGATCACCACCGCCGCACCCGCCTCGGTGAGCCTGGTGAGCTTCGCGAGCTCCTCCTCCCGCCCGGCGAAGTAGGTGGCCAGCGCGGGCAGCTGCCGCGGCACGTCACCGCGCGCCGCCGGGTCCAGCAGCCGTTCGTGCAGGTCCCGCAACGGCTGACCGGGCTCCACCCCGAGCTCGTCGGCGAGCTGGTCGCGGATCTGCTCGTACGCCGCCAGCGCGTCCTGCGGCCGTCCCGCCTGGTGCAACGCCTGCACGAGCTGCGCCCAGAACCCCTCGCGCAACGGGTGCTCGCCGGTCAGCCCGCGCAGCTCGTCCACCAGCTCGCCACCCCGGCCCCGCGCCAGGTCCACGTCGATCCTGCGGCCCAGCACCACCAGCCGTTCCTCGACGAGCGGCGGCACGTCCTCGCGGTGCAGATGCGCCGAGTCGACGTCGGAGGCCACCGGCCCGCGCCAGTGGGCCAGCGCCGTCGCGAACTCACCGTCGGCCGCGAGCCGCCGGAACCGGGTCAGGTCCAGCTGCTCGGGATCGACCTCGGCCAGGTACCCGCCGGTCGCCGTCCGCACGCAGTCCGCGTCCCCGAGCGCCACCCGCAACCGCCGCACGACCATCTGCAACGTCTTGTGCGCCCGGTCCGGCGTGGGCGGCTCCCCGTCCCAGAGCCGGTCCACCAGCTCGTCCACCGGCACGAACCGGTTCGGCCGCAACAGGAGTGTGGCGAGCAACACCCGCCCCCGCCCCGCCGGCAGCGCCACCGGCACGCCGTCGCGCACCACCTCCACCGGCCCGAGGACGCGGTACTCGACGTTCATGCTGCTCCTGTCCTCTTCGGACCTCGTGTGACCGATGTGTGAGCGCCGTCCGGCAACGTAGTCGGTGGCCGGGAACGGCAGCGACGAGGAAGCACCTGGGGGCTCGTCGCTGCCGCCCGGTGCCCGTCGCGGACCACACACCTCTTCCACCGCGACGTGCCACCCGGCCCCTTCAGGAAGGTGCGGCCGGCTCAGCCCGCCGGCCGCCCGTCCAGCTCGGTGAGCCGTTCGGTCAGCTCGTCCGCTCGCTCGTCCTCGGCGATGTCACGCCACAGACGCACCGCGCGTTGCCACGCCTCGACAGCTTCTTCGCGCCGGCCCATGTCCAGCAGGACCATTCCCAGCTGGTTCAGCACCTCGGCCTCGTTCTCGGCATCACCGAACTCGACCATCACCTCGCGAGCGTGCTCCAGTTCGCTCACCGCCTCCGCGAGCTCGCCGACACTGCCCAGCGCTCTGCCGTGCAGCGCGCGCACCCGTGCCCTCATGTACTTGTCGTCGAGTTTCGCCGCCGTCACAACGGCCAGTCCGCTCTCCTCGACAGCCTCCGCGTACCGGCCGAGGGAGTGCAGGTTCAGGCTGATGTTGGCACGAGCGAGGCTCTCCACGTAGACGTCGCCGAGCTTGAGACCGATCGCGAGGCCACGTCGCCGGCTGGCGAGCGCCTCCTCACTCCTGCCGAGCCGGGTCAAGGTGGCCGCCATGTTGAGCACTCCGGCCGCTTCCGCGGACCGCTCGCCGGCCGTGTGCACCAACTCCAACCCGTCCTCGTAGAGGCGCAACGCCTCCGCGTGCCGTCCGAGGTCGGAGTACGCGTCGGCGAGCTTGAGCTGCACGAGTCCCTGTTCACGAGCCGTGCCGAACTCGCGCACCGCCTCCAGCATCTCGATGTGGTCGAGGCGGCGGCCAGGGTGGAAGACCAGCACCCACTTCAGGTTCGCGGCGGTCGAAGTCGCCAGCCGATGCCAGCCGCGCACGATCGCACCGAACATCGTCGCCTTCAGGTTGTCCCACTCCTGCCGGACCCACGCCAGCGCGTCCGACCGCGACGAGAACTCCTGCGGTGTCACGCCGGTCGTGACCTCGCCGGCACGCATGGCGATCTTGGCGCCCTCGTGCACGGCGGCGTTCTCCAGTGTGTGGACGTACCACTCGGTCAACCGCAGCGCCGCTGCCCTGTCGTCACCGCTCAACTCGGCCGCATAGGCGCGTAGGAGGTCGTGCAGCTCGTACCGGCCCGGCGTCCGCGACTGCACGAGGTGGTCGGCGACCAGCCGTTCCAGCAGCCGCCGCGCCTGCGCCACGCTGACATCGGCCAACGCGGCCGCCGCGCTCACGTCGAAGTCCGGGCCGGGGTGGACGGACAGCAGCCGGAACATCCGCGCCGACTCGTCGTCCAAGGCGCGGTACGACCAGGAGAACACCGCTCGGACGTCGATTTCCTCGTAGTCGCTCAACGCGTCCAGCCGCGCACTGTCCAACTCGGCCACGAACTCCCGCAGCGAGGTGTCCGGGAACCGGGCCACCCGTTCCGCGAACACCCGCAACGCCAGCGGAAGACCCGCGCAACGTTCGACGATCTCGCCGGCGGCCTCGGGTTCCGCGGCGACCCGACCGACGCCCAGCACCGCGCCGAGCAAGGCGTGTGCGGCGGTGAAGTCGAGCTGGTGCAACCCGATCGCGGTGGCATCGTGCTGCGAGACCAACGCGCGGAGCTGGTTGCGGCTGGTGATCACCACGCGGACGCCGGGCGCGCCGGGCAGCAGGGGCAGGACCTGGCGGGCCGAGGCGGCGTTGTCGAGCACCAGGAGCAGGCGGCGATCGGCCAGTTCCGTGCGCAGCAGGGCGTACCGGGCGTCGGCGGCGGCCGGGACGTCGGTCACGCCGAGGCCGACCAGCAGGTGCTCGGCCGCCGCCGCGGGCTCGACGGGCTTTGCCTCGGGGTCGAAGCCGCGCAGGTTCAGGTAGAGATCGCCGTCCGGGAAGTCGTCCCGCGCCGCACGCGCCCATCGCAGAGCCAGCGCGGTCTTGCCGACGCCACCGACGCCGTGCAGCACGGTGATCCCGCCGGCCGTGGCCAGCGCGGCCAGCTCCTCGGCGCGGCCGACGAAGTTGCGGACACCGGCCGGCAGCTGGCGCGGCACCCGTCGGCGGGTGACCGACACCTCCGCGCGCAGGATCTGTTCATGCAGCTCCCGCAGCGCTGGACCAGGATCGACGCCGAGCTCGTCAACGAGCCTCGTCCGCACGTCCCGGTAGGCCGCGAGCGCCTCCGCCTGATGGCCCGCCTGGTACAGCGCGAGCATCAGCTGCCGCCAGAACGACTCCCGCAGCGGGTGCTCGGCCACCAGCGACCGCAGCTCCGCCACGAGCTCACCGGCCAGGCCGCGGTCCAGATCGGTGTCGATCCGCCGGTCCAGCACCGCCAGCCGTTCGTTCACCAGCTGCGGCACGTCCTCGCGGTGCAGGCGGTCGGACGGCACGTTGCCGAGCACCGGTCCGCGCCACAACGCCGAGGCCGCGCCGAGGTCACCGGAGCCGGCCAGGGCGCGGAACCGCAGCAGGTCCAGCTCGTCGGGCTCCACGGAGGCCAGGTAGCCACCGCGTGAGGTGCGCACGCAGTCGGCCTCGCCGAGCGCGACCCGCAGCCGGCGCACGACCATCTGCAGCGTCTTGTGCGCGCGGTCGGGGCTCGGCGGCCCGTCCTCCCACACCCGGTCGATGAGCTCGTCGGCCGGCACGAACCAGTTGGGGCGCAACAACAGCGTCGCCAGCAGCACCTGGCACCGACCACCGGGGACCGCCACCGCGGTGCCGTCGTGGAGGACCTCCAGCGGGCCCAGCACCCGGTACTCGATCACCCCAGCGCCTCCAGGCGTGCGGCCACGTCGTCGGCGCGTTCGTCGCCGAACTCGCGCCAGACCTCCTCCGCACGCTGCCAAGCGTCCACCGCCTCGTCCCGGCGACCGAGCCGGAGCAGGTAGTCGCCGAGGTCACGCAGGCCGTGGGCGGCGCTGTCCGGGTCGCCGAACCGGAAGTTCGCCTCGATGTCGTAGGTCAGCTGGGGAACCGCCTCGTCGAGCCGGCCGAGCGCCGCGAGAGTTCTGGCGTGCTGGCCGTGCACCTTGGCGTGCAGGAACCGGTCGCTGTGGTCCTCGACCGCGGCGAGCACCTGTTCGCTCTCGGCCAGCGCCTCCTCCGGGCGGCCGACCAGGCGCAGGTAGGCGGCGACGTTGGCGTGGGCGGAGATCTCGAAGTAGCTGTTGTCGAGCTCCCTCGCGACGGCGAGGGCCCGCCACGAGCAGTCGAGCGCGTCCTCCATCCGGTTCAGGTCCCGGTAGACGCTGGACAGGTTGATCAGACCGGCCGCCTCCGCCACCCGTTCGCCCGCGTCGTGGACGAACCGCAACCCGTCGTCGAAGCAGCGCAGCGCGTCCTCCATCCGCCCGACCTCGCCGTAGAGGCCGGCCAGCTTGAGCAGCAGGAAGCCCTGTTCCCTGGCGGTGCCGAACGTCCTGGTCGCCTCGTAGAGCTCGATCGCCTCGTTGAGCCGGGGCTGGTCGGCCAGCAGGAAGACGTGCATGTGCGTCGGGACCATCAACGCGAGCCGGCCCCAGCCACGGGTGATCGCCGCGTAGCCGATGGCGTGGAGGTTGTCCCACTCCTGGCGGAACCACGCCAGCGACTCGAACCGCGACGAGAACTCCTGCTGCACCACACCGGACTTGATCTCACCGGCGCGCACCAGCATGTTCGGGTTCTGCTGCAGGGCAGCGTTCTCGAGCGTGTGGACGAACCACTCCGTCACGCGCAGCGCAGCCGCTTCCTCCTCACCGCGCAAGTCGGCGCAGAGCTCGGCCGCGTAGGCGCGCAACAGGTCGTGCAGCTCGTAGCGGCCGGGAACGCGTGACTGCACGAGGTGGTCGGCGACCAGGCGTTCCAGCAGACGCCGGGACTGGGCGACGGACACACCGGCGAGCGCGGCGGCCGCACTCACGTCGAAGCCGGGTCCTGGGTGGACGGACAACAGCCGGAACATCCTCGCCGACTCGTCGTCCAACGCCCGGTAGGACCACGAGAACACCGCCCGCACGTCCACGTCGTCGAAGTCGCTCAACGCGTCGAGCCGCGCGCTCTCCAGCTCCGCGACGAACTCCTGCAGCGAGGCGTCCGGGAAGCGCGCCACCCGTTCCGCGAACACCCGCAACGCCAGCGGCAACCCGGTGCACCGCCGGACGATCTCCCGCACGGCCTCGGGCTCGGCGTCCAGCCGTTGTCCACCGAGCACCGCCGCGAGCAGCACGCGGGCCTCGGCGAACGCCAGCTGCCGCAACTCGACCGCCGTGGCGTCGTGCTGCGAGACCAACGCCCGCAGCTGGTTGCGGCTCGTGACCACCACCCGCACGGTCGGCGTCCCCGGCAGCAACGGCAGCACCTGGCGCGCCGCCGCCGCGTTGTCGAGCAGCAGCAACGCCCGCCGGTCCGCGAGCTCGGTGCGCAGCAACGCGAACCGCGCGTCCGCACCGGCGGGCACCTCGCTCACGCCGAGCCCGACGAGCAACGTCTCCGCCGCCGCGACCGGATCGACCGGCTGCGCTTCCTGGTCGAACCCACGCAGGTTCACGTACAGGTCGCCGTCGGGGAACCGCTCACGCGCCTCCCGCGCCCAGTGCAACGCGAGCGCCGTCTTGCCCACGCCACCGACACCGTGCACGACCACGACCCCACCGGCCTCGTCGAGCCGCTCCAGCTCGTCCTCGCGACCGACGAAGTTGCGCACCCCGACGGGCAGCTGCCGCGGCACCTGGCGCCCGGTCACCGGCTCGTCGGCGCGCAGGATCCGCTCGTGCAGCTCCCGCAACGCCGGTCCCGGCTCGACCCCCAGCTCCGCGACCAGCTTCGCCCTGACCTGCTGGTAGGTGTTCAACGCCTCGGCCTGCTGCCCCGACCGGTACAGCGCGAGCATCAGGTGCCGCCAGAACGGCTCCCGCAACGGGTGCTCGGCGACCAGCAACCGCAGCTCGGCCACCAGCTCGGCGGACAACCCCCGGTCCAGGTCGGCGTCGATCCGCCGTTCCAGCACGGCGAGCCGTTCGTCCGCCAGCCGCGGCACGTCCTCGCGGTGCAGCGCGTCCGACGCGACGTTCGCGAGCACCGGCCCCCGCCACAGCGCGGCCGCCGCACCGAAGTCACCCGAGCCTGCCAGCGCGCGGAACCGCAGCAGGTCGAGCTGGTCAGGTTCCACCGCGGCGGTGTAGCCACCGACCGCGGACGTGACGCAGTTCGCGTCCCCGAGCGCGCCCCGCAACCGGCTCGCCACCATGTGCAGGCTCGACTTGGCCCGGTCGTGCCGCGGCGGCGCACCGTCCCACACGAGCTCGACCAGCTCGTCGACCGACACGAACCGGTTCGGCCGCAGCAACAGCGCGGCGAGCAGCACCTGGGACCGTCCTGCCGGGACGGTGACGGGCTCGCCGTCGAGCAGCACCTGCAACGGTCCCAGCACCCGGTACTCGGCTCGCACACACCCCTCCACAAGCTCGGACGGCCAGTCTAGGGCGCTGTGATCAGAGCGTGAGCGAAGTGTGAGCGGCCCCTGGCAGAGTTCTCCTCAGCGGTGCTGGTGGCAAAGTTCCTGGGGGGCCACCAGCACCGCTCACCAGTTCTCAGGGCAGTTCGGCCAGCTTGGCCCGCACCTCGTCCGCGTCCGAGTGCTGGTTGAACTCGTAGGCCTCCAACGCCTCCGTCCACCAGCGCCGTGCTTCTCCGGCATCGCCGAGGCCGTGGTGCGCGTCGCCGAGCAACCTGTGCGTGATGGCGATGTTCTCCCACGCACCCATGCGCTCGAACCCCTCAAGCGCACGATGACAGCTTTCGATCGCGCGGTCGTACTCGCCGAGCCCCAGGTAGGACTCGGCCCTGGTCATCATGAGCAGTCCCACCCAGCTCGGTGTGATCGTGGTTCCGGCCACCGCCTCCCACTCCGCGCAACACTCGAGCGACTCCCGGTACTCGCCCAGCGCGACGAGTGCGGACGCGACCTGGTGCATCGCCATGCCGACCTGTCGTGGCGTCGCGCTCGCATCGGCACGCATGAGCGCCAACGCGTCCTTCGCCACCTGCAACGCCTCTCGCGGCCGGCCCAGCAGCGTCAAGGTCCAGGCCACCCCGTTCAGCGCACGCACCTGACCGGAGACCTTGCCGTCCTCCCGGTACAGGCGGGCGCTGCGATCGAACTCGGCCATGCCGTCCTCTACCCGGCCCAGCCTGACGTGTGCGATCGCCTGGGTGAAGAGCAAACGAGCGGCCCACGCGAGGTCGCCGAGCCGGGTGACGGGTGCCATCGCACCCTCGAGTGCCCAGATCCAGTCCTGCCACGGGCCGATCCGCTCAATGAGTTCCATGGCGAACCACGGCAGCTGCCAGGCGTACCGGTCCAGGTGCTGTTGCTGCTGCGCGTGCACGATGACCGCTCTCAGCACTTGGCGTTCGGCACGGAACCAGCGGTCTGCCGCCGGCCGGTCCACGAGCCGCTCCGGTAGCACCCCCGTCGCCGGTACGAGCACGAGTTCGTGCACGTACGAACCTTCGTTGTGGTCCGAGTCGATGCCGATCATGGTGTGCAGGTAGTGGTCGAGCGTCCGCTCCAGTGCCGCGGCCCGCGACTCGACGGACTCCTCGGCCTCGGCGAGGTCGGCCGCGTAGACGCGCAAGAGGTCGTGACAGCTGAACCGGCCCGCCGAGTGCTCGACCAGCAGGCTCGCCCGCACCAGCTCACGCAGGCACTCGCGGGTCCCGTCCACCGGCAGTCCGGCGAGGCTGGCCGCCGCGGGCACGGTGACGTCCGGGCCCGGATGCACGCCGAGCAGCCGGAACAGCCGCGCCGCCGCCGGGCTGAGCTGCTGGTAGGACCACTGGAAGACGGTGCGCACGCTGGTGGCCGCGTCCCCGGTGTCCAGTGAGTCGAGCCTGGTCCGTTCGTCGGCCAGCTCCGCGACCAGCGCCGACAACGGCAGCTTCGGCGCCTGGGCGGCGCGGGCCGCCACGATCGCGAGGGCCAGCGGCAGGCCGCCGCACCACTTGATCAGCTCGTCGGCGTCCTCCACCCGGCCCGCGTCGAGCCTGCTGACCAGCAGCGCGTGTGCCTCGTCCGGGGTGAGCACGTCGAGAGCCAGCTCGTGCGCGTCCTCGTGGACGACGAGGCCGGTGAGCCGGTTGCGGCTGGTGACCAGGACCCGTGCCGGTGCCGAACCGGGCAGCAGCGGCCGGACCTGGTCGGCGTCGCGGGCGTTGTCCAGCAGGACGAGCACGCGGCGGCCTGCGACCAGGCTGCGGTACAGCGCCGCTCTCGCTTCCAGGTCGGCCGGGACGCGTTCGGACGCGACGCCGAGCGCTTCGAGGAACCGGCTGAGCGCGTCGGTGGCCGCCACGGGTTCGCGGTGCGGGTCGAAGCCGCGCAGGTTCACGTGGAGCTGCCCGTCGGGGGAGCGGTCCGCGACCCCGCGCGCCCAGTGCACGGCCAGGGTCGTCTTGCCGACGCCCGCGGTTCCGGTGATCGCCGCGACCACCAGCCCGTCACGGCCGGCCAGCTCGGTGAGGTCGCGCAGCTCGGAGGACCGCCCGACGAACCGGGGTGTCGTCGTCGGCAGTTGGCGCGGCACGGGCCCAGGCGCGCGCCGGCTCGCGCACCGCCACCGGACCCGCGAGCACGCGCCGGTGCACGGCCTGCAGCTCGTCGCCCGGGTCGACGCCGAGCTCGTCGGCCAGCAGCGTCCGGATCTCCTGGTAGGCGGCCAGCGCCCGTTCCTGCTGCCCCGACATCGCGAGCGCCAGCACCAGCTGGCCCCAGAACGCCTCGCGGAACGGGTGCTGCGCGGTGAGGCCGCGCAGCTCGGGCACCACCTCGGCGGCCCGGCCGGCGTCGAGGTCGGCGCCGATCCGCCGTTCGAGCGCGTGCACCCACTCCTCGGTCACCAGCGGGACGTCGTGCCGGTGCAGGGTGTCGGACCGCACGTCGAGGAGCATCGGCCCGCGCCACAACCGGACGGCGGCGGCCAGGTCCCCGGCCGCGACCAGCCGGCGGAACCGGGTCAGGTCGAGCGCGTCCGCCGCCACCTCGGCGAGGTAACCGCCGGTCGAAGTGCGCACGCAGTCCGCATCGCCGAGCGCCTGGCGCAGCCGCATGACCACCGTGTGGAGCGTCTTGTGCGCCCGGTCCGGTGACGGCGGCTCGCCGTCCCAGAGCCGGTCGACCAGCACGTCGATCGAGACGACCTGGTTGGGACGCAACAACAACGTGGCCAGCAGCACCCGGCACCGCCCTGCGGGCACCGGCACGGCGACGCCGTCGCTCAGCACCTCCAACGGGCCGAGCACCCGGTACTCGACAACCACGTTCCCTCCCCCTGTGACCGGAATGTGAGCGCTCAGGTCGACCATATTGGTGGCTGGTCCGGCCGCGGTTACCTCCCTCTTCATCGTGGCCGGACCGGCCGCTCAGCCCGCCCGAGCAGGACGCGCCTCGTCGGCCTTGGCGAACCCGAGGTCGTCGTAGATGTCGAGCGCGTTCCGGCAGTGGCCGCGAGCCGCCTCCGCCTCACCGATCTCGGCCTTCATGCCGGCCGGCCCTCGGCCCACATTCGTCTCGACCCGCCGCCCGGCTCGCACGTGTGCCCTCGTCGAGCGGCGAGTGCGGGGGCGGTGGCGCGGTGTGACCGAAGTGTGAGCGCGACCGGGCAGAGTTGTCCTCAGCCGGACGACGAGAGCGGCAACGCAAGCTTGGGGGGTGTTGCGCTCGTCGTGGTCCTGCCGGGTCGACCCTCCCCAGTGGGTTCGGGCCGGACGGACACCGGTCATGGGGGAACCGGACAGTCCCCTGCTGTTCGGTGGGCCCGCGGCTTCGGCTGCGGGCCCTTTTTCCTTGCTCACGAACCACCGCTCTCCGCGGTGTCATCGAAGTGTGAGCCGGGCGTGAGCGGTGTCCGGCAGAGTCGTCCTCGACCGGTTCGACGGAGGGTGGTCCTGGGGGACACCTTCTCGAGAAGCAGCCCGGTCGCTGGGGGACAGGTAGAACCCCTGCTACCTGTGCGGGGCCCGTGGCCGAGAGGCTGCGGGCCCTTTCTCCTTCAGTCCCGGAGAACCAGAGCGGCCCCCGCCGTCGGAAACGGCGAGGGCCACCAGGCAGAGCGGTCCGGTCCTACTCGGGTGCGATCCAGGCGAACTGGATGCGCTGCTGGCCGAACTTGCGGGTCACCAGCGTGCCGCGGCCGGGAGGCTGAGGCGACGGCTTCAGGTTGCCCACGATGGCGCCCTCCTCCTTCGAGCCGGAACCGACGAAGATCGGGGCCGCGATCTCCTTCAGCTTGCCCATCACCGGGTCGTACATGGCGCGGGAGGCACCACCCATGCGGCGGACGACGACGACGTGCAGACCGACGTCCTTGGCCTGCGGGATGAACTCCGCGATCGGCTGCAGCGGGTTGGCGGCACCCTGCGGGGCGACGAGGTCGTAGTCGTCGACGATGACGAAGACCTCGGGGCCGGTCCACCAGGAGCGGTTCTTGAGCTGCTCCTGGGTGACGTCGGGGCCGGGCATGCGGCGGCTGAGCGAGCCCCGCACCTCCTTGACCGTGTCGGCGAACTGGGTGGCCGACACGGCGTAGGTCAGGAGGTGGTCGGTGTCGATGAAGCCGAGCATCGTGCGGCGGTAGTCCGCGAGGACGATCAGCGCCTCCGAGGAGGTGTAGCTCGTCATGATGCCGCGGACGATCGTGCGCAGGATGTTCGTCTTGCCGGACTCGCCGTCGGCCAGCGCCATGAAGTGCGGGTCCGCGTCGAAGTCGAAGTAGACCGGCGCGAGCTCGTCCTCGTTGACGCCGACCGGGACCAGGTGGCCGCGGTTCGGGTTGGTCTGCTGGACCTGCGCCATGAGCTGCGCGTGCTCGAGCACGTCGGGGAGCATCCGGACCTGCGGCGCGCGCGGGCCCTGCCAGGCCTGGTTGAGCTTGGCCTCGAGGTCCTGGACACCCGCGGAGACCGTGGTCGGGTCCTGCGAGGTGTCGATGCGCGGCAGTGCCGTGAGGAAGTGCAGCTTGTCGCCGGTCAGACCGCGGCCGGGACGGCCGGGTGGCACGTTGGCCGCGACCTTGCGGTCGATCTCGGACTCGCTCGGGTCACCGAGGCGGAGCTCGAAGCGGGTGCCGAGGAGGTCCTTCATCGCGGGACGGATCTCCGCCCACCGGTTGGCGGCGACGATCACGTGCACGCCGTAGGACAGACCCTGGGCGGCGAGCGCCTGGATCTGCGGTTCGACCATCTCGAACTCCTGGCGGAAGTTCATCCAGCCGTCGACGACCAGGAACGCGTCGCCGAAGTGGTCGTCCTTGATCTCACCGCGGCGCTTGCGGTTGCGGAACTCGACCATCGAGTCGATCCGCTGCTCGCGCCACCGGAGCTCGCGCTCGGTGATCAGGGTCTGGAGCTCGGCCACCATGCGGCGGACCTTGTCGACGTCGAGACGGCCGGCGAAGCCACCGACGTGCGGCAGGTTCTCCATCGCGGCGAGCGTGCCACCACCGAGGTCGATGCAGTAGAACTGCGCCTCCTGCGGGGTGTGCGTGAGCGCCATCGAGGCGATGATCGACCGCAGCAGCGTCGACTTGCCCGACTGCGGACCACCGACGACCGCACCGTGGCCGGCGGCACCGGAGAAGTCGGCCCACAGCAGGTCGCGGCGCTGTTCGAACGGCTTGTCGACCACGCCGACCGCGATCTGCAGCATGCCGTTGGCCGGGTACTGCGGCGGCGTGAGGCCGCGGTCCGGCGTCACGTCGAGCGGCGGCAGCATCGTGTCCATCGTCGGCGGCTCGTTGAGCGGCGGCAGCCACACCTCGTGCGCCGGCGGGCCCTGGCCGACGAGGCGGTCGACGATGAGCTCGAGCTGGGTCGGCTCGTTCGCGTCCTCCTTGACCGGCTCCGCGACCTTGACCGGCTCGACCGGCCGCTCCGGCTCCTTCGGGATCTCGATGAAGTCCGGCACGAAGAACCGCGGGCGCTTGTCGCTGCGCACCGCCACCGACTCACCGGCGGACTGCATGCCCGACGGCCGGTAGGTGCCCGAGACGTAGAGCGCCTTGAACCTCGTGAGCGGCATGCCCTGCACGCTCAGGTAGCCGGAGCCCGGGATCGGCGGCAGCTCGTAGGCGTCCGGCACACCGATCGCCGCACGGGACTCCGCCGCGTTGAAGGTCTTCAGACCGATCCGGTACGACAGGAACGTGTCCAGACCGCGCAGCTTGCCTTCCTCGAGCCGCTGCGACGCCAGCAGCATGTGCATCTGCAGCGACCGGCCGACACGACCGATCTGGAGGAAGATGTCGATGAAGTCCGGCTTCGCCGTCAGCATCTCGGAGAACTCGTCGATGCAGATGAACAGCGCGGGCAGCGGGTCGAGCTGGGCGCCGTTCTCGCGGGCCTTCTCGTAGTCCCAGACGTTCTTGTAGTTGCCCTTCGCGAGGACCTCCTGCCGGCGCGAGACCTCACCGGCGATGGCGTCCTTCATGCGGTCGACCAGGCTGAGGTCGCCGGCGAGGTTGGTGATCGTCGCGGCGACGTGCGGTGCCTTGTCCAGACCGAGGAACGTCGCACCACCCTTGAAGTCGACGAGGATCATGTTGAGCGCGGTCGACGAGTGCGACGCCAGCAGACCGAGCACCAGCGTGCGGAGGAACTCCGACTTGCCGGAACCGGTGGCGCCGATGCACAGGCCGTGCGGGCCCATGCCGTCCTCGGCGGCTTCCTTGATGTCGAGCTCGACCGACTGGCCGTGCTCGCCGATGCCGAACGGGATGCGGTAGCGGTCGCGCTTGGGCCGGGGCCGCCACGCCTGCTGCACGTCGAACGTGATCGGGTCGCCGGGGATGCCCATGAACTCGAGCAGCGGCGGGTTGTTGCTCATCGCCAACGGGTCCTCGCCACCGTCACCGGAGGACTCACCGGCCGCGCCCATGCGGTACGGCGCGAGCCTGCGGGCCAGTGCCTCGGCCTCGACGACAGACAGCCCGTCCGGCGCGCCGAACCACTCGACACCGCTCGCGGAACGGGCACCCAGCTGGTTGTTCTCGATGACCAGGCGCAGACCGCGGCGGGCGGTCAGGTTGCCGAGGCACTCGGAGAGGTCGAGCAGCGTGACGCCGACCAGACCCTCCTCCAGGATGATCATCTCTTCGCGGCTGATGTCGCCGTCGTCGATGACGATCACGATGTGCGGCTGGTCGGGCGGCGGCGGGGCGTTGCGGGTGAACCGCTGCCGGTCGCGCAGGTACTCGTCCAGCATCGCCTCGATCTCGGCGAGCGAGTTCGCCATCATGCGGCGCTGGCCGATGCCGTCGATGTCGGTGGGGTGCTGCACGTGCGGCAGCCACTTCGCCCACTCCCACTGCTGCTTGGTGCGGCCCGCGCTGACGACGGCGATGATCAGGTCGTCCGGGGCGTGGAACGTGACGAGCTGGGCGAGCAGGGCGCGTGCGAGGTTGCGGCGGTCCTCGATCTCGCCGAGCAGGCCGACGGCGGCGAACCCGCGCAGGGCGATGGAGATCGGCAGGTCCGGCACGAGCGAGTGCGCGCGGACGAACCGGCGCAGTGCCAGCGTGGCGATCGGCTCGAGCTCCTCGACCGGGCCGGTCTGCGGCGGCACCAGGCGGGTGGCGAGGCGCTGCGAGCCCCGGCCGGCGCGCAGGTGGCAGAAGTCGGGGTCGTTCTGGCGGCGTTCCCACATGCGCCTGGTGGTGGCGAGGGACCAGAGCTGCTGCGGGTCCGGGTGCACCCACTCGCGTTCCGCGCGCTGCTCGTCGGCCGCCTCACGGGCCCTGTCGCGCATCTGGCCGAGGTACCGCAGGTAGTCCTTGCGGTCCTCGTTCATCTCGGCCTTCTTCTGGCCCTTGCCGGAGCCCATGCCGCTCGCCATCATGCCGACGGTCGAGATCAGCATCATGCCGGGCATCAGCATGGCCATGGGCTGCCTGTTCGAGTACACGAACATCATGCCCATCATGCCCACGGACGCGACGATCATGACGACGGGCATTGCCTTCATCATGATGTTGCCGGGGATGATGCGGGGGACCTCGGGTGGCGGTTCGAGGTGGACCTCACCGCCCGGAGGCCGGGGAGCAGCAAGGCGTGCCGTTCGCTTGAACTGCAGCGTGCTCAACTGACAGGCACCTCTTCGACTCTTGTTACGCCACCAGTAGCAACCGACACTATTGCGCATCCGCGCGCGTCACGAAGGTGGGTCGGGAAAAAACCCAGTCGAACGTGTTCTGCGAACCACACGTGCAGAAGGCGCCGGTGCGGCCATACTAGGGCCGCCCGCCGAGCGTCCAGGTGGACCAATAGGGTCGGGCCGTTGTTCCGCAAGCGCTGATGTGACTGATCGACTTGACTTAGGGGGCCCTGGTGGCGACCGGTACGACGGTGTTCAGCCGTGTCACGGTGGTGGCACCTCGAACGCGTATCGACGTCGCGCTGCCTGCCGACGTGGCGGTGGCCGATCTCCTGCCCATGCTGCTGGACATGGCGAGAGAGGCCACTCCGGACGGCGGTGTCCGGCACGGCGGATGGTGCCTCGCGAAGCTCGGCGACAGCCCGCTCGACCCCGCGCGCACGCTCGCGTCGCTCGGCGTGGTCGACGGTGAGCTGCTGCAGCTGCGGCGCCGCAACGAGAACCCGCCGCCGCCGCTGTACGACGACGTGGTCGACGCGATCGCCGAGTCCGACCCGGACTCGTTCCGCCCGTGGACCAAGGAGACCGCGCAGAAGTTCGGCCACCTCGCCGGTGCGCTCGCGCTGATCGGCTCCGCGGTGGCGTTGTTCCTGTCCGGCCCGATCACCACGGCAGGCGAGGGAAGCGCTCTCGCGGCCGCGATCGCCGCCGGTGTCGCCGCCATCGCCACGCTCGCCACGGGCGCGACCATCGCGCGTGCCTACAAGGCGTCGTCGACCGGTGTGCTGATCGCCGCGTGCGGGTCGCTGCCGATGGCGTTCGTCGCGGGCTTCCACGCGGTGCCGGGCGTCAACTTCGAACCGAAGATGCTGCTCGCCTCCGCGCTGATGATGATCTTCGCGTGGGCCGGAATCCTGCTGATCGGCCAGGGCGTCACGGTGTTCATCGCCGCGGCGACGGCCGGCACGATCGCCGCGCTCGCGTTCCTAGTCGCCACGTTCGTCGAGCACCCGCTGCCCGGTGTGGCCGCGGCGGCCGGCGCGGTGGCGCTGGGCGCGATGTCGATGCTGCCGAGGCTCACGCTGCAGCTCGCCAAGATCCCGCCGCCCGTCGTGCCGACGAGTGCCGAGGACCTGAAGGAGGACAGCGGTTTCCCGGAGTTCGCGGTGATCGAACGCCGGACCGCCGTCGCCCACGAGTACCTGACCGGCATGATCATCGGCACCGGTGTGGTCGCCGCGCTCGCCGCGATCGTCGCCTCCGGTGACGGCACGGTCTGGGGCCCGATCTACGGCGTGGTCGTCGCGATCGTGCTGATGATGCGCGGTCGTGCGTACGCGAACGGCGCGCAGGCCGTGGCGTTGCTGTCGACCGGCATGTTCGCCGCGGCCGGCATCCTGATCGGCTGGATCGCCAAGGCGTCCGAGTTCAACCTGATCGTCTTCGTGTTCGGCACGCTGCTGGTGCTGGGCGCGGCCGCGCTGGTGCTCGGTGTGATCTTCCCCGGCCAGAAGTTCTCGCCGCCGCTGCGCCGCACCGTGGACATCCTGGAGGCGATCCTGATCGCCTCCGTGGTGCCGCTGGCGCTCGCGGTCATGGACATGTACTCGGTCTTCCGGAGCCTGATCACGCCATGAGGACCGGCATCAGGCGCACCACGGCGGCCGCGACCGCCGGACTGCTGCTGCTGACGGGGGCGGTGCCACCCGCCGCCTCCGCCCAGCCGTCGTCGGCCCAGCCGCCGTCATCGGCCCAGCCGCCGTCCTCGACGTCCGCCGCGGCACCGACGTCGTCGACGGGCTCGGCACCCAGGTCGAACTCGGAGCCGCCACCGCTGCCGCCCGGAACGGCGCCGCCGAGGGACAGCGGCCAGCCGGACGTGACCTACGTGCGCACCAACAAGGAGTGCGTGGCGTCCGACACCAAGAACGAGCTCATCGAAGAGATGCCGTGGGGCCAGCTGAGCCTCAACCTCGAAGAGGCGCACCGGTTCGCGACCGGCAAGAACGTCGTGATCGCGATCATCGACACCGGTGTCGACCCCCGCAACCCGCGTCTCGCGGGTCGCGTCGACCCCGGCGGCGACTACGTCGACAAGTCCAAGAACGGCACTGACGACTGCGACGGCCACGGCACCGAGGTGGCCGGCGTCGCCGCGGCGAAGAAGACCGAGGGCGACTTCGTCGGCGCCGCACCGGACGCGCGGATCCTGGCGATCCGCCAGACCAGCGACCGGTACGAGTTCAAGGGCGACGCGACCAACGAGCCGCGCAAGGGCGCCGGCAAGGTGAAGACGCTCGCCGAGGCGATCGTGCGGGCGGCCGACAAGGGCGCGGGCGTCATCAACATCTCGTTGACGAACTGCGGCAGCCCCAAGGGGTTCAGCCCGGACGACCTGGCGCTGCAGGCGGCGATCCGGTACGCGGTCGACGTCCAGGACGCGTTGGTCGTGACGGCCGCGGGCAACAGGGACGATGCCGGCAACGGCTGTCCGGCCCAGAACGACAACATGGACCCGAACAACGTCAAGGTGATCTCGTCGCCGGCGTGGTTCGCCGACGACGTGCTCTCGGTGGCGTCGATCGCCCGGTCCGGAGCGGTCTCCGACTTCAGCGTCTGGGGCCCGTGGGTCGGCATCGCCGCCCCCGGCGAGGAGATCATCTCGGTCGACCCCAAGGGCGACGGCCTGACCAACGCGAACGTCACCGCGCAGGGCACCAGCGACATCAAGGGCACCAGCTTCGCCTCGCCCTACGTCGCGGGTATCGCCGCGCTGGTGCGTGAACGGTTCCCGAAGCTCAAGGCCCGCGATGTCATGGCGCGCCTGAAGGCCACGGCCCTGCAGCCGGGCAACGTGACCGGCAAGGACCACAAGACCGGCCACGGCATGGTGAACCCGGTCGCGGCGCTGACCGCGGTGCTCCCGTCGGAGGCACCCGGCTTCAAGGCACCGCAGCCCGAGGTCATGGTCACCTCGCCGACGCCGCCGAAGAGCCTGGACTGGCCGCCGATCATCGTCGCGCTGTCGGGCATCGGCGTCGGTGCCGTGCTGCTGGCGCTCACGCTGTTCGTCCGGAACTCGAACCGCAAACGCGGTAGCCCGGCCTAGTTCCACCACCCGGCAACGACAACGGCCCCCGCTCGGGATTCGAGCGGGGGCCGTTGTCGTTGCGGCTTGATGCCGGTGGTGCGGGGGTCAGTCCTCGCCGATCACCTTCGGCGCCGCCTTCTTCGGTTTGCCGAGCAGGTCGTCGATCGAGCCGCTGAGCCGTTGCTTCGGCTTGTGCTCCTTGTCGCCGCCCTGCTGCCCGCCACCGCCCATGGCGCCCATCATCGGTGCCATGCCGCCCATCATCGCCCCACCGCCGGGAGCGCCCCCAGAACGGCCACCAGCGGCCGCGGCAGCCGGTTGCGCCCCGGCACCCCGCTCGGCGGGCGGCAGCGTCTCACTGACGCCGGTGGCCCCACCGAACTGCATCTGCTGAGCCGCGGCCGGCGCACCGACACCGCCAACACACCGACGCCGCCGACGCCACTGCCTCCACCGCCGACAGCACCGCCACCGACGCCCGCAGCAGTGCCCGCAGCCGCCGTCGCGGACGCCCCGGCCGGTTCCGGCGCGACCACCGCGGGCTTGGCAGGCGCGGCGTAGGTCCAGTTCTGCTCGGGGTAGCGGTGTTCCATCCGCACCGCGCCGAAGTCGCCCTCCGCGCCGGAAACCCCGTCGCACAGCTTGAGAAACGCCTCCAGCACCTGCCGCCCGGACTCGAACAGCTCGCGCACCGGGTCCTTGAGGTCCTCGATGTGCGCTCGGGCCCGGTTGTCGCCCTCCAGCGGCAGCGACGCCGTGCCGGACACCGAGTCCGCGGCGTCGGCCAGCACGTGGGCCATGTCCTGCACGATGTCGCGCACGGCGTCCGCGGTCTCGTCGAGGGCGTCGGCCATGGCGTTCATGGCGTCGGCCATGTCACCGCCGGCGAGCCCGACCTTGCGCATGTGCTCCAGGAACGCGTCGGCGTCCTTGCCCTGCCACGCCGCGTCGACACCGCCGAGCGGGCCGGCGACGTGCGAGGTGACCGCCTCGGTCACCTTGGCCGCCTTGCGCCAGCGTTCGGCTTCCTCGCGCAGGTCGTTCCAGTCACCGACGAGCGGGTCGAAGAACTCGTGGACGAGGTCGACCACACCCAGCTTGCGGCTCACCCGCGAGAGGAAGTCGAGCTCTGGCCCCACCTCGGCCGCGATCTGCCTGCCGTCCACGGCCACCATCGAGCTCCCCTACCTGCGATCGGCCTTCTTGAGGCCGTGCTCGGCCTCTTCCTCGTTGTACCCGTGGTGCTGCGCCACAGCGTGCAGCCCCTTGGCCGCCGCGTCGAGGGTGTCGCAGGCACGGGCGAGCTGCGAGTTCAGCAGCTCGGCCGCCCGCGCGTAGCCCTGGGCGGTGCCCAGGGTCCTGCCGATCTCACCGAACGACTCGGGCCGCAGCGGCGACACCTTCATGGCGTCCCGCACGCGCCGCAGGTCGTCGGTCGTGCCGTCGATCCGGTCGGCGTACTTCTCCAGCCACTCGGGGTTGACGGTGATGCGACCGGCCACGGACTGTCCCTCCACCAACGGTTGCCATCTCGGGTGCACCCCGTACGACTGCGGTGCACCCGAAACGGTTCCCGTCACTTCTGCTGCTGCGCCGGATCCTTGATCTGACCCTTGATCGCGGGGATCGCGTCATAGCTGCGGTTCGCGTCGCCGCGGTTGAGCTGCGGGCCCTGCGGCAACAGGTTGAGGATGTCGTTCGGCGCCGGTGGGAACGTCCCCTCCAGCCCGAGCGCCGCCGCCGTGCCCGCGTCCGGAACGCCGTAGCGCACGCCACGACCGGTCACGATGTGGACGGGTCCGCTGCCGAAGTCACCGGTGCCCTGGCTCGCCCGCACGACCGCCGCCTTGCCGGGCAGCATCAGGAACTGGTCGATGATCTCGCCGGCCGCACCGGGAGCGCCGAGCGCGACCGGGCTCATGTCCTTCGGGCCCGGCAGCACCGAACCGATGGTGACCGAGGTGTCGATCGCGTGCTGGGTCCGGTTCTGCGACTCGTAGTCCTTGCCCTTCCAGCCCAGGCACAGCACCGCGTTGTTCGCGTTCGCCTCGATCGTGGTCGGCGTCTTCTCCGGGTACTGCGTGAGGTCGAGCTTGTTCTTCGGCTCGAGGTTCTCCGTGACCGCGCTCGGGGAGAGCTCGGTCGCCTTCTTGTTGTTCGCGTACGCCCAGCGCAGCAGGTCGCCGACCGTCTGGCCGACCTCCTGGAACCCGTCCTCCAGCGCCACCATGAAGCGCTGGGTGCCGGTCAGGCTGACCGAGATGACGTCACCGATGTTCACCTTAGTGTCGGCATCGGTGACGTAGGTGGCCGGCTTTCCCAGGTTGGGGATGACCGGCGCCTTCAGCGGGTTGGCCTCGCGGATCGAGTTGAGCAGCGCCGTGCTGACCGCGCGCGGCTTCTTGTTGCGCAGGTTCAGCGCGTTGACGACCTTGTCGTCCTTGAGGTCGACCTCGGCGCGGACCGTCGACGACGAGATGTTGAAGCCCTCGGGCTTCTTGTAGATCAGGTACGCCTTCCTGGCGCCGGTGCGCTGCTGCACGAGCACGGCGTTGTCGCCCAGCACGCTGTTGCCGCCGCTGACGCCGGCGATCACGGAGGTCTTGATCTGGTTGCTCGCGGACTGGTCGCTGCGGAACGCGTCCAGGTCGAGGGTGTCGCAGACCGACCACTGCGCGTCGATGCGGGTGTTCGGCTTCGGCAGCACGTCCGGTGCGTCCGGCAGGCCGGTGAGGCGGCCGCGCGGGTACTTGGACAGCGCGGCCTCGCTCACGAGCTTGGGCTCGCCGCCGGCCGCACCACCCGAGGCTCCGCCGACCTGGCCGCCGGGTGCGTCGCCGCCACCGCTCTGCGCCTGGTCCGGGTTCGACTTCGAGTACCAGAGCAGACGTGCGGACGCGAGGTTCGTCATCGGCACCAGCACGGGTGTCGACGACGCGTTGTCGACGACGTAGACCTGCCCGGTCTCCTTGCTGATGGCGATCTGCGTTTCCTTGTCCAGGCGCGGTGCGGGCTTGAAGAACCCGTACACCAGGAAGCCGAGCAGACCGACGATGCCGAGGATCACACCGACCGATGTCGCACGGGAGTGGTTGCGCATGGGGTCATGCAGCATCACGGCGTCTCTGCGGACCAGAGCGGACTGCATCCGCCGCAGGACGAATTGGTAGGCCTGGACCTGTGACTTGGTGGTGGGTGTTGATGCCATTCTCGGCTCGCTGCTCTCCCAGTCGCGGTACGGTTCGGCAGGATAGCCGGACGCAGGTTGCTACGTGGGCCGGTTCGCCAAGCCCACCGACCACCGAGGGGAAAGAGACCACAACGGATGTCCGTGACCACTCCACATCCGCCCCGGCCGAACCCCGGGATGGCACGGCCGCAGGGCCCAGGGGGTCCTGGCCAGCAGGCACCTGCGCCTCCGCGTCCCGTCGGGCGTGTCCGGCGCAGAGCGGCCGGCGTCAGCCTGGGCTCCTTGCCCGTGTCGAACGTAGTCACGATCGAGGTCGGTCTCGCCATCGCACTCCTCGTGCTCACGCTCGTCGGGGTCAAGGACGCGAACGACAACCTCAACGTCGTCTCGGTGTCGATCGCCGGTGGCGTGCTGCTGATCGCGCTGGTCCTGGCCTTCACCCGTTCGCGTGGTCGCTGGCTGACCCAGTGGATCGGCGTGCGGCTGCGGTACAACTTCCGCTCGCACAGCCGCACCGCGAACCGCGACGCGCCGCAGGAGTCCAAGCCCGGTGACGACGAGATGCAGGTGCTCGGTCCCGACGACCCGCGCGTCGCGTTGCTGCGCCTGGCGATCCCCGACCTGGTGATCGCGAAGGGCGTCGACCACGAACGCCGCCCGCTCGCGCTGTCGTGGCACGACGGCGTGTGGACCGCGGTCCTGCTGGTCGACCCGACCCCGCCGCTGATCTCCGCGGTCGGCTCGGCGCCGTCGCTGCCCCTGGGAGCGCTCGCACCGTGCCTGGAGGACCGCGGCGTGGTGCTGGACGCGATCACCGTGCTCTGGCACTGCTACCCCGGCAGCGCGGCGCTCGCGCCGAACTCCCCGGCCGTCAGCTCGTACATGGAGGTGCTCGGCCCGCTGCCCGCGGCAGCCAGGCGCACCACGTGGATCACGGTCCGGCTGGACCCGCGCCGGTGCGGCGAGGCCATCCGCGAGCGCGGCGGCGGCGTCGTCGGTGCGCACCGCGCGTTGATCGGTGCGCTGTCCCGCGTCCGCAACGCGCTGGAGTCCGCCGGTGTGACCATCCGCCCGCTCGACTCCGACGAGCTGCTGCGCGCGGCGATCTCCTCAGCCGAGCTCACCGCCGCGGTCGGCAACACGAACCCGGTGTCGTTGCGGGAGAAGTGGTCCGGTGTCACGGCGGGTGGTGTCGGGCACGCCAGCTACGCGATCACCGGCTGGCCGGCGAAGGGCCTCAAGGGCAACCTGAACGCGCTGACCGGCGTGCGCGCGCTGTCCTCGACGCTGGCGATGTCGATCTCGCCGTCGCGTGAGGACGGTCAGGTCTCGCTGCGCGGCCTGGTGCGGGTGAGCGCCCGCACGCCGAGCGAGCTCGACCGCGCCGACGACCAGCTGACGAAGCTGAGCGACAAGCTGGACATCACGCTGACCCCGTTGCGGGGCATGCAGCTCGCGGGTCTCGCCGCGACGCTGCCGCTGGGAGGTGTGGCATGAGCACGTCGACCCGTCTGCTGGACACCCGCGGCCGCGGCGCGGTGGCACCGGAGTTCCTGGTGTCGCCGACCATGCTCGACCTGGTCAGCCCGAGCGGTGACCGTGGCGGCATGATGCTCGGCCAGGGCGTCAAGGGCGAGCCGCTCACCGTGTCCGTGCTGCGCCCGACCCCGACCCGCATGGTCGTGGTCGGCGGGCTGTACCTGGCGCGGCAGATCGCGTTGCGGGCCATGGCGACCGGCGCGTGGATCATCATCGCGACCGGCCGCCCGCAGGCCTGGCAGCCGGTCGTGCGCGCGGCGGGCCAGGGCCCGGACGGCCGCCCGTCCCAGCTGGTGCAGCTGCGCCGGTTGTCGCCGGCGGACCTGCCGCGCCCGACCGAGGACATGCCGCTGCTGGTGATCCACGACGGCGGCCACGTCCCGCAGGAGCTCTTCCCGCCGCGGGCGCCGTGGCAGACGACGATGTACGTGCTGCCGTACCTGCACCCGCAGGCCTCGTCGACGGCGAACAACGCGGACCTCGTGCTGCTGCAGCGCCTCCCGATGGGCCAGGCGCAGCTCGCCGGGCAGATGTGGCGGTTGCGGCCGCAGATGTTCCAGCAGCTGACCCAGCTGAAGGACGACCAGGTCATCGCGATGGGCCAGGACATGTGGGCGCACCTGCGCCTGTACACGACGCCCACCGAACAGCAGATCCTCGGAGCGGTCCGCCGCGGCGACTGAGGACACGACGACCGGCGCCCCCGAACGGATCACCGTTCGGGGGCGCTGTCGTTTGGGCGCTGTCGTTCTCACGCGTTCCGAAAAGGGCCGCCATTGCGGCGTGCTCTGGAGACAAACGGCCTATCGGTAGCACTCCATTCGCCGCCGTCCCGGATCGCTCACCCGTTCTGAGCGAATTGTTCTGTCCATAGACCCGGCGCACTAACTCATTCACATCCGCGTGAAATCTGTGGAATGGCCGATCGCGTCTCAATCCGCAGAACTTCTTGTGCGAAATCCTTCCCCGCCACTAGGAAAAGTTGCACCTGCACGACCCTGCGACGAGGGAGCACGCTGCTATGGGTGAATCGTGGCTCAGACGAGCGGCTGGAATCGGACTGGTAGCCGGCACGGCGCTCGCGCTGACCTCCGTCTCCGCCACCGCTGCGCCCGAGGGGGAGATTCGCAACCTCGGTGCGTCCAACGCGGTCAAGGACAACTACATCGTGGTGCTGAAGGACTTCAGCACCGCAAGCGTCGAGAACCTCAGCGCAAAGTATGACGCTCAGGTAAAGCACACGTACAAGTCCGCTTTGCGCGGTTTCTCCGCGAAGATGTCCGAATCCGCCGCACGCCGGCTGGCCGGGGACCCGAGCGTCGCCTATGTCGAGCAGGACGCCGAGGTCCGCATCTCCGACACCCAGACGCCGACCCCGTCGTGGGGCATCGACCGCATCGACCAGCGCGCGCTCCCGCTGGACAACAGCTTCACCTACCCGAACGCGGGTTCCGGCGTCACCGCCTACATCATCGACACGGGCATCCGCATCACCCACAGCGACTTCGGCGGCCGCGCCTCGCACGGCCGTGACACGGTCGACAACGACAACGACTCCACCGACTGCAACGGCCACGGCACCCACGTCGCCGGCACGGTCGGCGGCACCCGGTTCGGCGTGGCCAAGGACGTGAAGCTCGTCGGCGTCCGCGTCCTCAACTGCTCCGGCTCCGGCACGTTCGCAGGCGTCATCGCGGGCATCGACTGGGTCACCGCCGACGTGCAGGGCAACCCGGCCCGCAAGCCCGCGGTCGCCAACATGTCCCTCGGCGGCGGCGCGAACCAGACCGTCGACGACGCCGTGAAGCGCTCGATCGCCGCCGGCGTCACCTACGGCCTCGCCGCGGGCAACGACAACGGCTCCAACGCCTGCAACACCTCCCCGGCCCGCACCCCGGAAGCCATCACCGTCGGCTCCACCGAACGCACCGACGTGCGCTCCGGCTTCTCGAACATCGGCACCTGCCTCGACATCTTCGCGCCGGGCACCGCCATCACCAGCGCCTGGCTGACCGACGACAACGCCACCAACACCATCTCCGGCACCTCCATGGCCACCCCGCACGTGGTCGGCGCCGCAGCCGTGTTCCTCGGCTCCTCCCCCACCGCCACCCCGCAACAGGTCCGCGACGCCCTCGTCGAGAACGCCACCCCCGACGTCGTCACCAACCCGGGCACCGGCTCCCCGAACAAGCTCCTCCACATCACCGGCACCACCCCCGGCAACCCGCCCGGCCAGTGCCCGGCAGCCACCAACGACACCGACACCGCCATCCCCGACGCCAACTCGGTGACCTCCCCCATCACCATCGCCGAGTGCAACGGCAAGGCCACCTCCACCGCCACCGTCAAGGTCGCGATCAAGCACACCTACCGCGGCGACCTGGAACTGGCCCTCATCGCCCCCTCCGGCACCGTGAAGCTGCTCAAGACCGCCAGCAGCAACGACAGCACCGACGACATCAACGCCACCTACCCGGTCAACGTCGCCACCGAGGACGCCAACGGCACGTGGCAGCTGCAGGTGCGTGACCTGTACCGCCAGGACACGGGCCACATCGACTCGTGGACGCTCGACCTGTAACCGCTGCCTTCTCTCCACCCCTCGGAGCCCCCGGTAACAGCCGGGGGCTCCTCCCTTGTTGGGCAGGCGCTGGTGGTCAGCGGGATGGACACGCGGATGGAGGGCGGGGTCGCGAGGCTGCCGCTGAAGGCACTGCGGGCAGCCGAAGGCGAGGCTTTTGAACCTTCAGCGACGGGCAGCGGTACACCCACCGGCATCGCGAAGCGGCGATGAACCCAAAAATTTCGGCCAGTGCCCGCTCAACCACGCACTCAAGGTGATCGACCACGGTTTGAACGCGCCGTCTAGGCGCTATCGGTAAATCGCGCCGTCTAAGCGCCCCGTCGTCTTACGACAACGTCCGCACCCGCCGCGTCGCCTCAGCCCGAGCCCCCAACTCCCCATCCCCCGGAAAATCCACCCGCACCAACGACAACCCGTGCGCCGGCGCCACCGTCACCCCACTGGCCCGCCCGTGCAGCGACAGCAACGACCCAGGCCACTCCACACCCTTCCGCCCCTCCCCAACAGCCAGCAACGCCCCGATGAGCGACCGAACCATCGAGTGGCAAAAGGCATCCGCGGACACAAACGCCGTGATCACACCGTCATCGCCGCGCGACAACGACAACCGCTGAAGCTCGCGAATCGTCGTAGCCCCCTCACGCCGCTTGCAAAACGCGCAAAAGTCGTGCTCCCCCAGCAACAACTCAGCCGCAGCATTCATCGCGGCAACGTCCAGAGCACGCGGCCAAGCCAGCGTGTCCAGCCGCCGCAACGGGTGCGCACCAAAGGCAGCATCGGTGACGCGGTACTCGTAATGCCGCCGCAGCGCCGAAAACCGCGCGTCAAAGGCAGCAGGAACCACCCGCGCCGAGAACACCCGCACGTCGGTGGGAAGGGCTCGAGCCAAGCGCTTCGGCAGCGCGGGAACGTCCACCGACGACGGCAGGTCGACGTGGGCCACCTGGCCGGTGGCGTGGACGCCTGCGTCGGTGCGGCCGGCCACGGTCAGGGAGACGTCCTCGCGCAGCACCATGGACATGGTGTCCTCGAGGACGCCGCAGACGGTGCGGCGGGAGGGTTGGCGGGCCCAGCCGGAGAACTCGGTGCCGTCGTAGGCCAGGTCGAGGCGCACACGAACGAGCCCGCCGCCCCCGGAAGCGGGAACGGCGGGCTCGTCAGCAGGAGAACCGCTCAGGACTCGTCCTTCTTGTCCTTGGCCTCTTCCGCCTTGACGTCCTCGGCCGACGGCTCGCCGTCGACCTCGACAGCACCCTCGGCGGGCTCGTCGGCAGCGTCCTTCGTCGCGGACTCGGGCGCGTCAGCGTCCTGGTCGACGACGGCGGTCTCGGCCGGCTTCTCGTCCTTGGCGAACTTGGTCTTGCGCGCAGCCTCGGCCTCGGTGGAGACGAGCTTCTGCTGCACCAGCTCGATGATGGCCATGGGGGCGTTGTCGCCCTTGCGCGCCAGCGTCTTGGTGATGCGGGTGTAGCCACCGGAACGGTCGCTGAAGAACGGACCGATCTCGGCGATCAGCTTGTGCACGACGTCCTTGTCGCGGATCAGCTTCATGATCTCGCGGCGGTTGTGCAGGTCGCCGGCCTTCGCCTTGCTGATGATCTTCTCGGCGTACGGACGCAGCCGCTTCGCCTTCGCCTCAGTGGTCTTGATCCGGCCGTGCTGGAACAGCGCCGTCGCCAGGTTGGCGAGCAGCAACCGCTCGTGCGCCGGAGACCCACCGAGCCGGGGGCCCTTGGTAGGGGTGGGCATCGCTTGCTCCTGTAGTAACTGTTGCGATCCTCTAGCTCTGAGATCAGAGCGTCAGAGCTGCTCGGTCTCCGCGTAGTCCTGGCCGTCGTCGTGGGGGTCCAGGCCAGCGCCGGCACCCCAGCCCGTGTCGGACGGGTGGTAGTCCGACGCGGCGGCGGACGGGTCGAACCCAGGAGGCGAGTCCTTCAGCGCGAGGCCGAGGCCGACGAGCTTCATCTTGACCTCGTCGATCGACTTCGCACCGAAGTTGCGGATGTCCAGCAGGTCCGCTTCGCTGCGCGAAACCAGCTCGCCGACGGTGTGGATGCCTTCCCGCTTCAAGCAGTTGTAAGACCGGACCGTGAGGTCCAGGTCCTCGATCGGCATCGCGAACGCGGCGATGGTGTCGGCCTCGGCCGGCGACGGGCCGATCTCGATGCCCTCGGCGTCGATGTTCAGCTCGCGAGCGAGGCCGAACAGCTCCACCAGGGTCTTGCCCGCGGAGGCGACCGCGTCCCTCGGGGTGATCGAGGGCTTGGTCTCCACGTCGAGGATCAGCTTGTCGAAGTCCGTCCGCTGCTCAACACGCGTCGCCTCGACCTTGTACGTCACCTTGAGAACCGGCGAGTAGATCGAGTCGACGGGGATGCGGCCGATCTCGGCGCCCGCCTGCTTGTTCTGGACAGCCGGGACGTAGCCGCGACCGCGCTCGACGACGAGCTCGATCTCCAGCTTCCCCTTGCCGTTCAGGGTCGCGATGTGCAGGTCGGGGTTGTGCACGGTGACACCGGCCGGAGGCACGATGTCGCCCGCGGTCACCACACCGGGGCCCTGCTTGCGCAGGTACATGGTCACCGGCTCGTCCTCCTCGGACGAGACGACGAGCTCCTTCAGGTTCAGGATGACGTCGGTGACGTCCTCCTTCACCCCGGGAACCGTGGTGAACTCGTGCAGCACGCCGTCGATGCGGATGCTCGTGACAGCAGCACCGGGGATCGACGAGAGCAGCGTGCGGCGGATCGAGTTGCCGAGCGTGTAACCGAAGCCCGGCTCCAGCGGTTCGATGACGAACCGGGAACGGGTCTCGGAGACCGCTTCCTCGCCGAGCGAGGGGCGCTGGGAAATCAGCACTGGGTTCAACCTTTCTACAACGACGCCCGCTATTTGACGCCGTCACGACGCCGGTGCGGAGACCGGCAAACGCACTCGGCACACCCTTCGCGCCGATGCGGGACCCGACCTCGGTGACCGTCCACGTGGGACAGCCACCGAGAGAGGATCACTTCGAGTAGAGCTCGACGATGAGCTGCTCGGTGACAGGCGTGTCGATCTGCGCGCGCTCGGGCAGCTGGTGCACGAGGATGCGCAGGTTCGAGGGAACGACCTGCAGCCAAGCCGGGATCGGGCGGTCACCGAACGACGCGCGAGCGGCCTCGAAGGGCAGCGTCGGCATCGACTTCGGCTTCACGTCGATGATGTCGAACTTCGACACCTGGTAGCTCGGGATGTTCACCTTGTGGCCGTTGACCAGAAAGTGCCCGTGGCTGACCAGCTGGCGAGCCTGGCGACGCGTGCGGGCGAGGCCCGCGCGGTACACCACGTTGTCGAGGCGGGCCTCGAGGATCTGGAGCAGGTTCTCACCGGTCTTGCCCGGGCGACGAACCGCTTCCTTGTAGTAGCGGACGAACTGCTTCTCGAGCACGCCGTAGGTGTACCGAGCCTTCTGCTTCTCCTGGAGCTGCAGCAGGTACTCGGACTCCTTCACCCGGCCGCGGCCGTGCTGGCCGGGCGGGTACGGACGGCGCTCGAACGCCTGGTCCCCACCAACGAGGTCGACCTTCAGGCGGCGCGAGATGCGCGTCGCGGGTCCCGTGTAACGAGCCATTAGTTCTTACTCCTCCCCGTGCCTCAGACCCGGCGCCGCTTGGGCGGGCGGCAGCCGTTGTGGGGCTGCGGGGTCACGTCCTGGATGGTGCCGACCTCGAGACCGGCGGCCTGCAGCGAACGGATCGCGGTCTCACGGCCGGAGCCGGGACCCTTGACGAACACGTCCACCTTGCGCATGCCGTGCTCTGCGGCCTTGCGGGCGGCGTTCTCGGCAGCCATCTGCGCCGCGAACGGCGTGGACTTGCGAGAACCCTTGAAACCGACGTGGCCGGCGGAGGCCCACGAGATCACGTTGCCCAGCGGGTCCGTGATGGACACGATGGTGTTGTTGAACGTGCTCTTGATGTGCGCCTGGCCGTGCGAGACGTTCTTCTTTTCCTTGCGCCGGATCTTCTTGACCCCGGCGCCCTGACGGGACTTCGGTGGCAAAACAAACTCCTAAGTTGAGGGCAGCAGACCCGAGGTCTTACTTCTTGCCGGCCTTCTTCTTGCCGGCCACGGTCTTCTTCGGACCCTTGCGGGTACGAGCGTTCGTCTTCGTGCGCTGTCCGCGAACGGGCAGGCCGCGACGGTGCCGAAGACCCGCGTAGCAGCCGATCTCCATCTTGCGACGGATGTCGGCCGCGACCTCGCGACGGAGGTCACCCTCGACCTTGAAGTTGTTCTCGATGTAGTCCCGCAGAGTGGCGACGTCATCGTCCGTCAGATCCTTCACCCGGAGGTCGGGCGAGATCGACGTGGCGGCCAGCACCTCCTTGGAACGGGTGCGGCCGATGCCGAAGATGTAGGTGAGCGCGATCTCCATCCGCTTTTCGCGGGGGAGGTCGACGCCAGCGAGTCGTGCCATGTGGCGGTTAGCTCCTGTCGATTACTTCCAGGTCTGCTCCTCGCCCAGTTCCGGCGACTGACTCGCTGTGTCGTTCCGGCTGCTCTCACAGCCGGTGTCCCGGCCCCGGCCTGGAATCCGGGGGTGTCCGCACGCTTGAAGCCCTGCGTGCGGCAGGTGCGAGGAGTTTCTCGTTACTGCGTCATCGAAGATCTCGACGAGCGCGTGGTGGAGCTGCTCAGCCCTGGCGCTGCTTGTGGCGCAGGTTCTCGCAGATCACCATGACCCGGCCGTGACGGCGGATCACCTTGCACTTGTCGCAGATCTTCTTGACGCTCGGCTGGACCTTCACGCCTGAAGTCTCCTGCTATTGGAGGTCACTTGTAGCGGTAGACGATGCGCCCGCGGGACAGGTCGTAGGGCGAGAGCTCCACGACAACCCGGTCCTCAGGGAGGATGCGGATGTAGTGCTGACGCATCTTGCCGCTGATGTGCGCGAGTACCTTGTGACCGTTCTCCAACTCGACGCGGAACATCGCGTTGGGGAGCGGCTCGACTACGCGGCCCTCGACCTCAATGGCCCCGTCCTTCTTGCCCATGTCCTCCGCGTTTCGTGACGGTGATAATAACCTTTGGACGCGTTTCACCCCGGCTCGATCTCACCTCGGAGGGCACGACAGAACCGGCGCTACAGATGCGCCACCTGACCAGTGTACGCAGTTCACTCCGGCAACCCAAATCGGGCCCTGCCGACTCCGCCACCCCGGCGCGCGCAGCTCTCCAGCCACGACCGCAGCGTGCCGATCCGGCTGTTCTCGGTCTCGTACAACCCCAACACCGACCGCAGCGCGCGGACGCGTCAAGCGATGACGCGCCTCCCGTACAGGGTGTCGTCAGAGCACCGCTGAGCTGCGCTGTTGAGCGCGGCGCCGCCGGATCGTCGGCCGCGCGTCTCCGCGGCCTCCGGTCCGGACTTCAGCCGCACCTCCCGATCGCGCACGACGGCGTCGTGCACCTCGGTGATGCGAGTCACTGCTTCGACGTACGAAGTCCGGACGCACGACGGCGCGGCCCCCGCCTCACGTGGAGACGGGGGCCGCGCCGAAGACGTTCTGCGGTGGTGCCGGGCTCACTCCTCGGGCGCGGTGAGCACCCAGGGACCTTCCTCGGTGATCGCGACCGTGTGCTCCCAGTGCGCGGCACGCGTCCCGTCGAGCGTGATGACGGTCCAGCCGTCCTCCAGCTCCTGCGAGTCGTCCGTGCCGAGCGTGAGCATCGGCTCGATCGCGATGGCCATGCCGACCTTGAGCTTCGGGCCCTTGCCAGGCTTGCCGTAGTTCGGCAGGAACGGGTCCATGTGCATCTTGGTGCCGATGCCGTGGCCGCCGTAGTCCGCGACGATGCCGTACTCGATGCCGTCGCGCTCGCCCGACTCGATGGCCGATGCCTCGATGGCGAACGAGATGTCGGTGAGCCTGCCGCCGGGCAGCGCGGCCTCGATGCCCGCGAGCATCGACAGCCTGGTCGCCTCGGAGAGCTTGTGGTCGGCCGGCGAGAGCTCGCCGACGCCCACGGTGACCGCCGAGTCGCCGTGCCAGCCGTCGAGGATGGCACCGCAGTCGATGGAGATGAGGTCGCCCTCGGCCAGCACCTGCTTGCTGCTGGGGATGCCGTGGACGATCTGCTCGTTCACCGACGCGCAGATGCTCGCCGGGAAGCCGTTGTAGCCCTTGAACGACGGGACGGCGCCGGCGTCGCGGATGGTCTGCTCGGCGATCTCGTCGAGCTCCTGCGTGGAGACACCGACCTTCACCGCGTCGACGACGTTGCGCAGGGCGCTGGCCACGACCAGGCCGGAGGCGCGCATGGCCTCCAGCTGGCCGCGGGTCTTGATCTCGATCATGCTTTCACTGCCTGGGGAAACGAGGGACCGGAGTCGGTCGAGCAGTCCACCGGTCACTTCTCGCCGCGCAGCGCGTGCAGCGCAGCGAGGGCCCGCTCACTGATTTCATCGATCTCACCGACGGCGTCGATGGTGATGACCTTGTCCGCGTAGTAGTCGAGCAGCGGCGCGGTCTCGTTGCGGTACACCTGCTGCCGGTGCCGGATGACGTCTTCCTTGTCATCCGTGCGCCCGCGCGCCAGCAACCGCTCGACCACGACGTCCTCGTCGACCCGGAACTCCAGCACCGCGTCGAGCCCGTGCCCGCCGACGGACAGGAACTCGCCGAGCTTGTCGGCCTGCGCCACGTTGCGGGGGAACCCGTCGAGCAGGAAGCCGTCCGCGGCGTCGGACTCGGCCAAGCGCTTGCGCACCATCTCGTTCGTGATGCTGTCGGGCACGAGAGCGCCCTCGTCGAGGATGCTCTGCACCTCCAGCCCGAGCTCGGTCTGGTTGCTGATGTGTGACCTGAAGAGGTCGCCCGTCGAGATGTGCGGCACGCCGAGCTTGGTGCTCAGCACCTCGGCCTGAGTGCCCTTGCCCGCTCCGGGCGGGCCAACGAGAACGAGTCGCATCTAGCGGAGGAACCCTTCGTAATTGCGCTGCATGAGCTGGCTCTCGATCTGCTTCACGGTGTCGAGACCGACACCGACCATGATCAGAACCGCGGTACCGCCGAACGGGAAGTTCTGGTTCTGGCCCTCGCTCGTGATGTCGAGGAACAGGTTCGGCAGGATCGCCACGATGCCGAGGTAGAGCGAGCCGGGAAGCGTGATGCGACCCAGCACGAACTTCAGGTACTCGGCGGTGGGACGACCGGGTCGGATCCCGGGGATGAAGCCACCGAACTTCTTCATCTCGTCAGCACGCTCGTCCGGGTTGAACGTGATGCCGACGTAGAAGTACGTGAAGAAGACGATCAGCAGGAAGTAGGCGCTGATGTGCACCCAGCTCGACTGCTTGACCAGGTAGGTCTGCACGAACGTCGTGAACCAGTTCGGCTCACCGGTCGAGTTCGTGAGGCGGACGATCAGGTCCGGCAAGTAGAGCAGCGACGAAGCGAAGATGACCGGGATGACGCCGGCCTGGTTCACCTTGAGCGGGAGGTAGGTCGAGGTGCCGCCGTACATGCGGCGCCCGATCATGCGCTTGGCGTACTGCACCGGAATCCGGCGCTGGGCCTGCTCGACGTAGATGACGCTCGCGATGATGATCAGAGCAGCGATGCAGACCAGGACGAACGTGATGCGGCTCTGGTCCTTGTCCCAGATGTTCTTGCCCTCGGCCGGGATCCGGGCGGCGATACCGGTGAAGATCAGCAACGACATGCCGTTGCCGATGCCCTTCTCGGTGATGAGCTCGCCCAGCCACATGATGACCGAGGTACCCGCCGTCATCACGATGACCATGACGATCAGCGTGAAGATGCTGTCCTTGGCGGGGATGACGTCCTGGTCGCACTCACCGAACAGCTGCCCGCGCACCGCCAGCGCGACCAGACCGGTGGACTGCAGGATCGCGAGCCCGATGGTCAGGTAGCGGGTGTACTGCGTGAGCTTGCCCTGCCCGGCCTGCCCTTCCTTCTTCAGCTGCTCGAACCGCGGGATCACCACGGTGAGCAACTGGATGATGATGCTCGCGGTGATGTAGGGCATGATCCCCAGCGCGAACACCGACAGGTTGAGCAGCGCGCCACCGCTGAACAGGTTGATCAGCGAGTAGATGTTCTGGCCTTCAAGCTGCTCAGCACACGCCCGCACGTTCTTGAAGGACACGCCCGGCGCGGGCATGGTCGCACCAAGCCGGTACACAATGATGATCCCGAGCGTGAACAGGATCTTCTTGCGTAGATCCGGCGTCGCGAGAGCCGAGCGGAATGCGCCGAGCACGCGAACCTCCTGAGCGTTGCCGACCCCCAGGGACCGGCACATGCGGTAGATGGCAGGGCCGAGGTAGGTAGCCACGACCAAGCAACCCGGAGGACATCCGGGTTCAGCCCGCAACACTAACAGCCCCCCACGACCTGGTCGTACCCAGTGGCCAATCACAGGTTCAACTCGGTTGATCTCTGCCCCGACCACTCACCCATCCGGGGTAGTCAACCCGGACATTCCGTGCTACGAGCAGCCACGACAGCCCCAGGCGAACGCCAGCCGGGGCTCCGGTGTTCCCGTCGAGCCACCCCAAAGTTCAGCTACCCGCAGAATCGCCGCGCCGCAGACGCCTGCTCTTGATCGAGCCGAAGGCGAGACGAAAAGCCACGACGAATGCCGAGTCCTGAAGCTCTTCGCGCGAAGCGCGGCGGTGGTGGCTTCCCCGTCTAGCGCTCCAATCGTCTGCCGGGCCCGCTCTGGGGTGCTAGACGGGGAAGGCATCACCGCAACGCAACCAACGACGCAACCGGCGGCCGCTCTACGGAACAGGCGTGCCATCTACCTGAGAGTGGCGGAGGTGGAGGGCTTCTTTGGGAGTGTCGGGGTCTGGGGCGGAGCCCCAGGAACACTGAAGGGCCCCGAGGCGAAGCCTCAGGGCCCTTCAGACCATGCGGGATCAGGCGACCGTGGTCGTCCCACCCGCAGCAGCGATCTTCTCCACAGCGGTCTTGGAGAACTTGTTCGCGGTGACGTCCAGCTTCACGCTGACCTCACCATCGCCCAGCACCTTGACGAGCGAGCCCTTGCGGACCAGCCCGGCCAGCACCAGCGCGGCGACGTCGACGGACCCACCCTCGGGGAACGAGGCAGCGATGTCGGAGACATTCACGACCTGGTACTCCGTGCGGAACGGGTTCTTGAAGCCCTTCATCTTGGGCAGCCGCATCTGCAGCGGCATCTGGCCACCTTCGAAGCGCGGCGAGACGTTCTTGCGAGCGCCCGTGCCCTTCGTACCGCGGCCGGACGTCTTGCCCTTGGAGCCCTCACCACGACCGACGCGGGTCTTGGCGGTCTTGGCGCCGGGGGCGGGACGCAGGTCGTGGATCTTGATGGTCACGACTGGACCTCCTCGACCTCCACCAGGTGGCGCACGGCGTGGATCAAGCCGCGGACCTGGGGAGAGTCCTCACGCACGACCGACTTGCGGATCTTGCCGAGCCCGAGGGTCCGGATCGACTCGCGGTGGTTGTGCTTGGTGCCGATGGTGCTGCGGACCTGGGTGATCTTGAGCTGAGCCATGATCACACCCCCTGGCCCGCGCGGGCGCGGATCATGCCGGCGGGAGCGACGTCCTCGAGGGGCAGGCCACGACGGGCCGCGACCTCTTCGGGACGCTGCAGGCCCTTGAGGGCCGCCACGGTCGCGTGCACGATGTTGATCGCGTTGTCGGAGCCCAGGGACTTCGACAGCACGTCGTGCACGCCGGCGCACTCGAGGACGGCGCGGACGGCGCCACCCGCGATGACACCGGTACCGGCCGAGGCCGGACGCAGCAGGACCACACCGGCGGCCTTCTCACCCTGGATCGGGTGCGGGATGGTGCCGGCGATGCGAGGCACGCGGAAGAAGTTCTTCTTCGCTTCCTCGACACCCTTGGCGATGGCCGCGGGAACTTCCTTGGCCTTGCCGTAGCCGACGCCGACCATGCCGTCGCCGTCGCCCACCACGACGAGCGCGGTGAAGCTGAAGCGACGACCACCCTTGACCACCTTGGAGACGCGGTTGATCGCAACCACGCGCTCGAGGTGGGGGGTCTTCTCCTGGGCCGCGCCGCCGCGGCCGCCGTCACGACGGTCGCGGCGCTCTCCGCGCTCGCCCCCGCCGCCTTCGCGACGCGTACGTCCTGGCATCAGGCGTCCCTCTCAATTCCAGAAATGATCATTGTCAGAACTCCAGCCCCGCCTCGCGAGCGGCGTCAGCCAGAGCGGCGATGCGGCCGTGGTACGCGTTGCCGCCGCGGTCGAACACGACCGCGTTGACGCCGGCGTCCTTGGCACGGGCCGCGGCCAGCTGGCCGACCTTGGCCGCGCGGGCCTTCTTGTCGCCGTCCAGGGCACGGACGTCGGCCTCCATGGAGGAAGCGGACGCGACCGTGTGGCCCTTGAGGTCGTCGATGATCTGCACGGTGATGTGCTTCGACGACCGGTGCACGACCAGGCGCGGGCGCTCGGCGGTGCCGCTGACCTTCTTGCGGAGGCGGAAGTGGCGACGGGCCTTGGCAACACGGCGCCTGGTGGAGATGTCCTTGCCCACCGGCTTGCGCTTCGTAACAGTCGACTCGCTCATGTCACTTACCCGTCTTTCCGACCTTGCGACGGATCTTCTCGCCCGAGTACCGGACGCCCTTGCCCTTGTACGGGTCGGGCTTGCGCAGCTTGCGGATGTTGGCGGCGACCTCACCGACCAGCTGCTTGTCGATACCCGAGACGGAGAAGCGGGTCGGGGTCTCGACCGCGAAGGTGATGCCCGCGGGGGCCTCCACCTTGACGGGGTGCGAGTAACCGAGCGCGAACTCGAGCTCAGAGCCCTTGAGCGCGACGCGGTAACCGACGCCGTGGATCTCCATCTTCTTTTCGTAACCCTGGGTCACACCGACGACCATGTTGTGCACCAGCGTGCGCGACAGGCCGTGGAGCGCGCGGTTGCGACGCTCGTCGTTCGGACGCTTGACCTCGAGAGTGCCGTCCTCAGCCTTCTCCAGGCTGATCGGCTCAGCGATCGTCAGCGACAGGGTGCCCTTCGGGCCCTTGATGCTGACGTCCTGGCCGGCGATGTTCACGTCGACCCCGGAGGGGACAATGATCGGCTGCTTACCGATGCGCGACATGTCTACTCCCCCTTACCAAACGTAGGCGAGGACTTCTCCGCCCACGCCTGCCTTGTTGGCCTGGCGGTCGGTCATGAGACCGCCAGAGGTCGAAATGATCGCCACGCCGAGGCCGCCGAGAACTCGGGGCAGGCCGGTGGACTTCGCGTACACGCGCAGGCCCGGCTTCGACACGCGGCGGAGGCCGGCGATGCTGCGCTCGCGGTTCGGGCCGTACTTCAGCTCGACGACGAGGTTCTTCGCGACCTCGCCCTCCTCGTCGCGGTACGAGGCGATGTAGCCCTCGCGCTTGAGGATCTCGGCGATGTTGGCCTTCAGCTTCGAGTGCGGCATCACGACCTTGTCGTGGTAAGCCGAATTCGCGTTCCGCAGACGAGTGAGCATGTCTGCGATCGGGTCGGTCATCGTCATGGTGACCTGGTCAACCTTTCTCGCTGCGGTTCGCCGCTCGGGGTCCAGACCAGCCCTCCCCGGAGGGAGGACTGGACGGTCGCGTGCGGGCCTACAGCGAAGTAATGATGCTCTGAATTACCAGCTGGACTTGCTCACGCCAGGCAGCTCACCGCGGTGAGCCATCTCGCGCAGGCAGATCCGGCAGAGGCCGAACTTGCGGAACACCGCGTGGGGGCGGCCGCAACGCTGGCACCGGGTGTAGCCCCGGACCTTGAACTTCGGCTTCTTCGCGGCCTTGTTGATCAACGCCTTCTTGGCCATCGACTCAGTTCTCCTTGAACGGGAAGCCCAGGAGCTTCAGCAGCGCCCGGCCCTCCTCGTCGTTCGTGGCGGTGGTGACGACGGTGATGTCCATGCCGCGGGGACGGTCGATCGAGTCGGGGTCGATCTCGTGGAACATCGACTGCTCGTTCAGACCGAACGTGTAGTTGCCGTTGCCGTCGAACTGCTTGCCCGACAGGCCGCGGAAGTCGCGGATGCGGGGCAGCGCGATCGTCAGCAGGCGGTCCAGGAACTCCCACATGCGGTCGCCGCGCAGCGTGACGCGCGCGCCGATCGGCATGCCCTCGCGCAGCTTGAACTGCGCGATGGACTTGCGGGCCCGACGGACCTCGGGGCGCTGACCGGTGATGATCGAGAGGTCCTTGACGGCACCGTCGATCAGCTTGCCGTCACGGGCGGCGTCGCCGACACCCATGTTGACGACGACCTTCACGACGCCCGGGATCTGCATGACGTTGCCAAAGGAGAACTGCTTCTGCAGCTCGCCCTTGATCTCGTCGCGGTAGCGCGTCTTGAGCCGCGGGATGATCTTCTCTGCGGTAGTCATGATCAGATGTCCTTCCCGTTACGACGGGAAATGCGGACCCGCTTGCCCTCGTCGTTCGTCCGGTAACCAACACGGGTCGGCTTGCCGTCCGAGTCGACCACCATCACGTTGGAGACGTTGATCGGGGCTTCCTGGGTCACGATGCCACCGGACTGCGCGCCGCGCTGGGTCTGCGTGATCCGGGTGTGCTTCTTGATCCGGTTGACGCCCTCGACCAGGACCTTGCCGGTCTCCGGGTAGGCCTGGATGACCTTGCCCTTCGCGCCCTTGTCCTTGCCGGCGATGACGACGACCGTGTCGCCCTTCTTCACCTTCATGGTCAGAGCACCTCCGGAGCCAGCGAGATGATCTTCATGAACTTCTTGTCACGCAGCTCGCGACCGACCGGGCCGAAGATGCGGGTACCGCGCGGCTCGTTGTCGTTCTTGATGAGCACGGCGGCGTTCTCGTCGAAGCGGATGTACGAGCCATCCGCGCGACGGCGCTCCTTGACGGTGCGGACGATGACGGCCTTGACGACGTCACCCTTCTTCACGCCGGCACCGGGGATCGCGTCCTTGACGGTCGCGACGATGATGTCGCCGATGCCCGCGTAGCGGCGACCCGAGCCACCGAGAACACGGATGCAAAGGATTTCCTTCGCACCGGTGTTGTCGGCGACACGAAGTCGCGACTCCTGCTGAATCACTTACTTGCTCCTGACCATTCCTGGCCCGCCGGATTTCCGACCCGACGGGCTCGGTCTGTCTGTAGAAGAACTACTTGGCCTTCTCGAGGATCTCGACGAGGCGCCAGCGCTTGGTCGCCGACAGCGGCCGGGTCTCCATGAGCAGGACGCGGTCGCCGATGCCCGCCGCGTTCTCCTCGTCGTGCACCTTCACCTTGGTGGTGGAGCGCATGATCTTGGAGTAACGCGGGTGCTTCTTGCGGTCCTCGAGCGCGACCACGATCGTCTTGTCCATCTTGTCGGACACGACGAGGCCCTCACGGACCTTGCGGTCGTTGCGCTTCTCGGTCTGGACTTCGTTGCTTTCGGTCATGCCGCACCCTCACCAGTGGAATCCGGCGTGACGGAGAGCCCGAGCTCCCGCTCCCGCATCACGGTGTAGATCCGGGCGATCTCGTGCCGGACCGTGCGCAGCCGCCGGTTGTTGTCGAGCTGGCCCGTGGCCATCTGGAAGCGAAGGTTGAAGAGCTCTTCCTTCGACTCCTTCAGACGCAACACGAGCTCTTCCTCGGTGAGCTCACGCAGCTCGGAAGCGGTGGTACCCGCTGCCATCAGAACTCACCACCCTCACGCGTAACGATGCGGCACTTCATCGGGAGCTTGTGGATCGCGCGGCGGAGCGCCTCGCGGGCCACCTGCTCGTTCGGGAAGGCCATCTCGAAGAGGACGCGACCCGGCTTGACGTTGGCCACCCACCACTCCGGCGAACCCTTACCGGAACCCATGCGGGTCTCGGCCGGCTTCTTCGTCAGCGGACGGTCCGGGAAGATGTTGATCCAGACCTTGCCGCCACGGCGGATGTGGCGCGTGATGGCGATACGAGCGGACTCGATCTGCCTGTTGGTGACGTAGGCCGGCTCGAGAGCCTGGATGCCGTACTCACCGAAGGTGACCTTCGTGCCGCCCTTGGCAGCACCCGACCGCTTGGGGTGGTGCTGCTTGCGGTGCTTGACCCTACGAGGGATGAGCATGGCTCAGCTCTCCGTCTTCTCTGCAGAAGCCGGGGCCTCGGCCGACGCCGTGGCGTCAGCTGCGGCACGACCGGCCTCGGTGCTCGTCGCGGTGGTGCCGCTGGCACCGGAGCGACGGGCACGGTTCGGACGCTCGTTGCGGTCGCGGCGCGGGGCGCGGTCGGCTCCCTGAGCCGGGGCCGCGTCGAGCGCGCGCTTGGCCGAGATGCCACCGACGATGTCGCCCTTGTAGATCCACACCTTCACGCCGATACGGCCGAACGTGGTGCGGGCCTCGAAGAAGCCGTAGTCGATGTTGGCGCGGAGCGTGTGCAGCGGCACGCGGCCGTCGCGGTAGTGCTCCGAGCGGGACATCTCGGCGCCGCCGAGGCGACCGCCGCACTGCACGCGGATGCCCTTGACCTGCGGCGAACGCATGGCCGACTGGATGGCCTTGCGCATCGCGCGCCGGAAGGCAACGCGGTTGGACAGCTGCTCGGCGACACCCTGTGCCACGAGCTGCGCGTCCGACTCGGGGCTCTTGACCTCGAGGATGTTCAGCTGGACCTGCTTCTTGGTGAGCTTCTCCAGCTCACCGCGGATGCGGTCCGCCTCGGCACCGCGACGGCCGATGACGATGCCCGGCCGGGCGGTGTGGATGTCGACGCGCACCCGGTCACGGGTCCGCTCGATCTCCACCTTGGAGATGCCGGCACGCTCCATGCCCTTGCTGAGCAGGCGGCGGATCTTGACGTCCTCCGCCACGTACTCGGCGTACTGCTTGTCGGCGTACCAGCGGGACTTCCAGTCGGTGGTGATCCCCAGCCGGAAGCCGTGCGGGTTGATCTTCTGGCCCACTACCGGGTTCCCTTCGCGCTGGTCTTCTTCGGACGCGACTCCACCTCGATGGTGATGTGCGACGTCCGCTTGCGGATCCGGTACGCGCGGCCCTGGGCACGCGGGCGGAAACGCTTGAGGGTCGGACCCTCGTCCACAAAGGCCGCCGAAACCCAGAGGGTGTCGGGGTCCAGGGACAGGTTGTTCTCGGCGTTGGCCATGGCGCTGGCGAGCACCTTCGCGACCGGCTCAGAGGCGGCCTGGGGCGCGAACTGGAGCACGGCCAGGGCCTCGCTGGCGTTACGACCCTTGATGAGCTCGACGACGCGACGGACCTTCATGGGGGTGTCGCGGACGTAGCGAGCCCGAGCCACGGCGCGCGGAAACTCCTGCGCCTCAGCGTCCTTACGGGCGTTCATCGCTGCTTTTCCCTTGCTCTTCTCAGTTCGGCGCCTAGCGGCGACGAGACTTCCGGTCGTCCTTGATGTGACCCTTGAAGGTGCGGGTCGGGGCGAACTCGCCCAGCTTGTGCCCGACCATCGCCTCGGTCACGAACACCGGGACGTGCTTGCGGCCGTCGTGCACCGCGATGGTGTGACCCAGCATGTCCGGGATGATCGTGGACCGGCGGGACCACGTCTTGATGACGGTCTTCTTGCCCGCTTCGTTCTGAACGTCCACCTTCTTGAGCAGGTGGTCGTCGACGAAGGGACCCTTCTTAAGGCTGCGAGGCATCCTTCACTCCCTCCCTGCTCAGCGCTTCTTACCGGTGCGACGACGCCGGACGATGAGCTTGTCGCTTGGCTTGCGGCGGCGGGTGCGACCCTCGGGCTTACCAGCCGGGTTGACCGGGTGGCGACCACCGGAGGTCTTGCCCTCACCACCACCGTGCGGGTGGTCGACCGGGTTCATGGCGACACCGCGGACGGTGGGCTTCTTGCCCTTCCACCGCATGCGGCCGGCCTTGCCCCAGTTGATGTTCTGGTGGTCCTTGTTGCCGACCTCGCCGAGCGTGGCGCGGCAGCGCACGTCCACGTTCCGGATCTCGCCCGAGGGGAGACGCAGCTGGGCGTACGGACCGTCCTTGGCCACGAGCTGGACCGAGGCACCGGCCGAGCGCGCCATCTTCGCGCCGCCGCCGGGGCGGAGCTCGATCGCGTGGATCACGGAACCGACCGGGATGTTGCGCAGCGGCAGGTTGTTGCCCGGCTTGATGTCGGCCTTGGGGCCGTTCTCAACCGTGTCACCCTGCTTGAGCTTCTCCGGGGCGATGATGTAGCGCTTCTCGCCGTCGGCGTAGTGCAGAAGCGCGATGCGGGCGGTGCGGTTGGGGTCGTACTCGATGTGAGCGACCTTGGCCGGGATGCCGTCCTTGTCGTTGCGACGGAAGTCGATCAGGCGGTAGGCCCGCTTGTGACCGCCACCCTTGTGCCGCGTGGTGATCTTGCCCGACGCGTTGCGGCCACCCAGCTTGTGCAGCGGGCGGATCAGCGACTTCTCCGGAGTCGACCGAGTGATCTCGGCGAAGTCGGAGACGCTCGCACCGCGACGACCGGGGGTCGTCGGCTTGTACTTGCGAATGCCCATCTCTACGCAGTCCTCGTCATCAGGCGGCAGGGCCGCCGAAGATCTCGATCGCCTTGCTGTCAGCCGACAGCGTCACGATCGCGCGCTTCGTGTCCTTGCGCTTGCCGAACCCGGTGCGGGTGCGCTTGCGCTTGCCCTGCCGGTTGATGGTGTTGACGCTGACGACCTTCACGCCGAAGACCTTCTCCACGGCGATCTTGATCTGGGTCTTGTTCGAACCCGGCGCCACCAGGAAGGTGTACTTGTTCTCCTCGAGCAGTCCGTAGGACTTCTCGGAGATCACCGGCGCGAGCAAGATGTCCCTGTGGTCGGGGATCACTTCGAGGCCTCCTCGTCCACCACGGTCGCCGTGGCCTCAGCCGAGCCAGAACCCGACTGGGCCTTGCTGGCGAGGAACACGTCGAGCGAGTCCTTGGTGAACACCACGTCGTCGTTGACGAGCACGTCGTAGGTGTTGAGCTGGTCGGGTGCGATCACGTGCACGTGCTGCAAGTTGCGCACGCTGACCCACGAGACCTCGTCGGTGCGGTTGAGCACCACGAGAACACGACGGGCCTGGGTGACCGACTCCAGGACCTTGCGCGCGGTCTTGGTCGACGGGGTGTCCCCGTCCACCAGGCCGGACACGACGTGCACCTGGTTGGCGCGGGCCCGGTCGGAGAGGGCACCGCGCAGAGCGGCGGCCTTCATCTTCTTGGGCGTCCGCTGCGAGTAGTCACGCGGCTGCGGGCCGTGGACGACGCCACCGCCGGCGAACTGCGGCGCACGCGTCGAACCCTGGCGGGCGCGACCGGTGCCCTTCTGGCGGTACGGCTTCTTGCCACCACCGGACACCTCGCCGCGGGTCTTCGTCGAGTGCGTGCCCTGGCGCGCGGCGGCCTGCTGGGCCACGACGACCTGGTGCAGCAGCGCGACGTTCGCCTGCGCGTCGAAAACAGCCGAGGGGAGCTCGACCGTGCCGGCGGACTGGCCGTCCGGCGTACGGATCTCAACCGTCGACATCAGGCACCACCCTTCGCGGCCGTCTTGACGAACACCAGACCGCCCTTGGGACCGGGAACGGCGCCCTTGATGAGCAGCAGGCCGTTCTCCGCGTCGATCTTGTGCACCTTCAGGTTCTGGGTCGTGACGCGCACGTGGCCCATGCGGCCGGCCATGCGCAGACCCTTGAAGACGCGACCCGGGGTGGCGCAGCCGCCGATGGAACCCGGCGAGCGGTGCTTGCGCTGGGTGCCGTGGCTGGAGCCGAGACCCCGGAAGTTGTGGCGCTTCATGACACCTGCGGTGCCCTTGCCCTTGCTGGTGCCGGTGATGTCGACAACAGCGCCGGCCTCGAACACCTCAGCGGTGATCTCCTGGCCGACCGTGTACTCGCCGGCGTCCGCCGTGCGCAGCTCCACCAGGTGGCGACGGGGCGTGACCCCGGCCTTGGCGAAGTGCCCCGCGACGGGCTTGTTGACCTTGCGCGGGTCAATCGCGCCGGCCGCCAGCTGGACGGCGGTGTAGCCGTCCTTCTCCTCGGTGCGAACCTGGGTCACGACATTGGGCTCAGCCCTGACGACGGTCACCGGGACGACCCGGTTGTTCTCGTCGAAGACCTGAGTCATGCCGAGCTTGGTGCCCAGGATGCCCTTCATCTGCCTGTCAGACATTGGTCCGTTACTCTCCGCGCCCAACGCTTACTGGATGTTGACGTCGACGCTGGCCGGCAGGTCGATGCGCATGAGCGCGTCAACCGTCTTCGGCGTCGGGTCGAGGATGTCGATCAGCCGCTTGTGCGTGCGCATCTCGAAGTGCTCGCGCGAGTCCTTGTACTTGTGCGGCGAGCGGATGACGCAGTACACGTTCTTCTCAGTGGGCAGCGGCACGGGCCCGACAACCCGAGCGCCGGTGCGCGTCACGGTCTCAACGATCTTGCGCGCAGACGCGTCGATCGCCTCGTGGTCGTAGGCCTTGAGCCGGATGCGGATCTTTTGTCCCGCCATGATGGCTTGCCGTTCCTCTGCTTCTCGTAACCGCTGCGGTGCGGTGCCTCGGATGAGGCCTGTTACAGCCTCTTGGCGCGCTCCGCCCCTGTTGAAGTGTCATGGTGCCCGGTCCACGCGGTCGGGCGTGTCGCGCCCGGTGCGCATACCGGTCCCACGCAAGGTCTCCCCGGTGGGATTGGGCCTACCACAGCCCATGCACCCTGATGCCCATCTCCGCAAGGAGGCGTTCACTAACAGGGCGCGGACGCTCGGTCGAAGGGATCGAGCACGCACGGATGCGACCCGGCCTTCGTCGAGCAACCCGTAAAGGATGCCACACGGTTGCGAGGCACTCCAAATCGGGGTGGGTCAGTCGGAGGCAGATCACGTGCGGATCTTGGCCGATGAGCCGCCCGGTCCGTCGCGTGTGGACGAACGAGCGGAACGGTTCCATTGCCCGGCAACGGATTCCCCGCAGCGGATCTACCCCGCGCGCCGCGAAACAATTACGGCGTGAGCTGTCGCACACACCTGGTCCTGCAACGACGAAGGCCGGGCCAACGAAGTCGTTGGCCCGGCCTGCCGCCGAACTAACAGCTAGAGCTTGGTCACTTGACGATCTTGGTGACCGAGCCGGCGCCGACGGTGCGGCCACCCTCGCGGATCGCGAAGCGGAGGCCCTCGTCCATGGCGATCGGCTGGATCAGCTTGACCGACATACCGGTGGTGTCACCCGGCATGACCATCTCGGTGCCCTCGGGGAGCGTCACAACGCCGGTCACGTCCGTCGTCCGGAAGTAGAACTGCGGACGGTAGTTGTTGAAGAACGGCGTGTGGCGGCCACCCTCGTCCTTGGACAGGATGTAGACCTGCGCCTCGAACTCGGTGTGCGGGGTCGTGGTGCCCGGCTTGACGATGACCATGCCGCGCTCCACCTCCTCGCGCTTGATGCCGCGGAGCAGCAGCGCGGCGTTGTCACCGGCGCGACCCTCGTCGAGGAACTTCTTGAACATCTCGATCGAGGTGACCGTCGTCTTCTTCGACGTCTCCTTGATACCGACGATCTCGATCTCGGAGTTCACGTTGATGATGCCGCGCTCGATGCGACCGGTCACGACGGTGCCGCGGCCGGTGATCGTGAAGACGTCCTCGACGGGCATGAGGAACGGCTTCTCGGTGTCGCGCTCCGGCTCCGGGATCGCCGAGTCGACGGCGGCCATGAGCTCCAGCACGGACTTGCCCCAGGTCTCGTCACCCTCCAGCGCCTTCAGCGCCGAAACGCGCACGACCGGCAGGTCGTCGCCCGGGAACTCGTACTCGGAGAGCAGCTCGCGGACCTCGAGCTCGACGAGCTCCAGGATCTCCTCGTCGTCCACCATGTCGGCCTTGTTCAGCGCGACGACGATGTAGGGGACGCCGACCTGGCGGGCCAGGAGGACGTGCTCCTTCGTCTGCGGCATGGGACCGTCGGTCGCCGCGACCACCAGGATGGCGCCGTCCATCTGCGCCGCACCGGTGATCATGTTCTTGATGTAGTCGGCGTGCCCGGGGCAGTCGACGTGCGCGTAGTGACGGTTCTCCGTCTGGTACTCGATGTGCGCGATCGAGATCGTGATGCCGCGCTGCTTCTCTTCCGGCGCCTTGTCGATCTGGTCGAACGCGAACGAAGCGTTCACATCGGGGTACGCGTCGTGCAGAACCTTGGAGATCGCCGCGGTCAGCGTGGTCTTGCCATGGTCGATGTGACCGATGGTACCGATGTTGACGTGCGGCTTCGTCCGCTCGAACTTCGCCTTGGCCACTGGATTGTCCTCCTGGACTTCTTCTTTGCTGGTCCGGCGGGTATGTGTGGCCACCCGCCGGACTTACACGTCAGGGTCGGAAAGTGCGGACCCCAGGGATTCACCCCGGAGAGCCCGCGGTGGAACTGCGGTGCTCCGGTGTGGGGTTATTCCCCAGTCGCCTTCGCGATGATCTCCTTCGAGACGTTCGCGGGAACCTCTGCGTAGGAGTCGAACACCATCGAGTAGTTGGCACGACCCTGGGTCTTGGACCGCAGGTCACCCACGTACCCGAACATTTCCGACAGCGGGACCAGCGCCTTGACGACACGGATACCGCTGCGCTCCTCCATGGCCTGGATCTGGCCACGGCGGGAGTTCAGGTCGCCGATCACGTCGCCCATGTACTCCTCGGGCGTCGTGACCTCGACGGCCATCAGCGGCTCGAGGATCGCGGGAGACGCCTGACGGGCGGCTTCCTTGAGGGCCATCGAACCAGCGATCTTGAACGCCATTTCCGAGGAGTCGACCTCGTGGTAGGCGCCGTCGAGCAGCGTCACCTTCACGCCGACCAGCGGGTAGCCCGCCAGCACGCCGTACTGCAGCGCGTCCTGCGCACCCGCGTCGACCGACGGGATGTACTCGCGGGGGATGCGACCACCGGTGACGGCGTTGACGAACTCGTAGAGCGCGCCGTCTTCCTTCTTCTCCAGCGGCTCGACGGTGACGAGCACCTTCGCGAACTGGCCGGAGCCACCGGTCTGCTTCTTGTGGGTGTAGGAGTACTTCTCCACCGCCTTGCGGATGGTCTCCCGGTACGCCACCTGAGGCTTGCCGATGTTGGCCTCGACCTTGAACTCGCGGCGCATGCGGTCCACCAGGATGTCCAGGTGGAGCTCGCCCATGCCGGCGATGATGGTCTGGCCCGTCTCCTGGTCGAGGTTGACCCGGAACGTCGGGTCCTCCTCGGCCAGCTTCTGGATCGCGGTGCCCAGCTTCTCCTGGTCGGCCTTCGTCTTGGGCTCGATGGCGACCTGGATGACCGGCTCGGGGAACGTCATCGACTCGAGGACGATGGGGTTCGCCGGGTCGGCGAGGGTCTCACCGGTCGTCGTGTCCTTCAGACCGATCACGGCGTAGATGTGACCGGCGATGGCCTCGGTGACCGGGTTCTCCTTGTTGGCGTGCATCTGGAAGATCTTCCCGATGCGCTCCTTGCGGTCCTTGGTCGCGTTGACGACCTGGGTGCCGGAGGCGACCTTGCCCGAGTAGACCCGGATGTAGGTCAGCTTGCCGAAGAACGGGTGCACGGCGATCTTGAACGCCAGCGCCGAGAAGGGCTCCTCGGAGGAGGCCTTGCGCGACACGACGGTCTCGCCGTCCTGCAGCGTGCCCTCGACCGGCGGGAGGTCCAGCGGCGACGGCAGGAAGTCGATCACCGCGTCGAGCATGGGCTGGACGCCCTTGTTCTTGAACGCGGAGCCGCAGAGGATCGGGTAGGCGGTGCCCTCGGCAACGATCTTGCGGAGGCCGGCCTTGATCTCCTCGACGGACAGGTCGCCCTGCTCGAAGTACTTCTCGGTGAGCTCGTCGTCGGTCTCGGCGACGGCCTCGAGGAGCTGCTCGCGGAACTCCTGCGCGCGCTCGACGAGATCCGCGGGGATCTCCTCGATCGCGTAGTCCTCGCCCTTCTGGACCTCGCCACGCCACGTGAGCGCGCGCATCTCGATCAGGTCGACGACGCCGATGAAGTCGCTCTCGGCACCGATCGGGATCTGGATCGGGAGGGGCTTGGCGCCCAGGCGCTCGGAGATGGTGCGGATGGTGAAGTAGAAGTCCGCGCCGAGCTTGTCCATCTTGTTGACGAAGCAGATGCGCGGGACGTCGTACTTGGTCGCCTGCCGCCAGACCTGCTCGGACTGCGGCTCGACGCCCTCCTTGCCGTCGAAGACGGCGACGGCGCCGTCGAGGACGCGCAGGTTGCGCTCGACCTCGACGGTGAAGTCGACGTGGCCGGGCGTGTCGATCAGGTTGATCTGGTGGTTCTTCCAGTAGCAGGTCGTCGCGGCCGACGTGATCGTGATGCCGCGCTCCTGCTCCTGCTCCATCCAGTCCATCACGGCCGCGCCGTCGTGAACCTCGCCGATCTTGTAGCTGATTCCCGTGTAGAAGAGAATCCGCTCGGTCGTCGTGGTCTTGCCCGCGTCGATGTGAGCCATGATCCCGATGTTGCGGACCTTGGCAAGATCAGTGAGCACGTCCTGTGCCACGGGTCTTTCCCCTGTCTTGAGCTTGTGAGCTCACTAGGGCCGGGAGAGCCCGGCCTGGAGTCCAGGCCGGGCGTCACATCACCAGCGGTAGTGGGCGAAGGCCTTGTTGGACTCGGCCATCTTGTGAGTGTCCTCACGGCGCTTGACGCTCGCACCGAGACCGTTGCTCGCATCGAGCAGCTCGTTCATCAGACGCTCGACCATGGTCTTCTCACGGCGCTGCCGCGAGAAGGTGATCAGCCAGCGCAGCGCCAGCGTGGTGGAGCGACCGGGCTTCACCTCGACCGGGACCTGGTAGGTCGCGCCACCGACACGGCGGCTCTTGACCTCGAGGGCCGGCTTGACGTTGTCGAGCGCGCGCTTCAGCGTGACGACCGGGTCGGTACCGGTCTTCTCGCGAGCACCCTCGAGCGCTTCGTAGACGATCTTCTCGGCCACCGAGCGCTTGCCGTCGACCAGCACCTTGTTGATGAGCTGGGTCACCAGCGGCGAGCTGTAGACCGGGTCGGAGATCAGCGGCCGCTTGGGGGCCGGTCCCTTGCGGGGCATCTCAGCTCTTCTCCTTCTTCGCGCCGTAACGGCTGCGAGCCTGCTTGCGGTTCTTGACACCCTGGGTGTCGAGAGAGCCACGGATGATCTTGTAACGAACACCCGGGAGGTCCTTCACACGGCCACCACGCACGAGCACCATCGAGTGCTCCTGGAGGTTGTGGCCCTCACCGGGGATGTACGCCGTGACCTCGATACCGCTGGTCAGCTTCACGCGAGCGACCTTGCGCAGTGCGGAGTTCGGCTTCTTGGGGGTGGTGGTGTAAACGCGGGTGCACACACCGCGCCGCTGCGGCGAGCCCTTGAGGGCCGCCGTCTTCTGCTTCGCCACCTTGTCCTGGCGGCCCTTGCGGACCAGCTGCTGGATCGTTGGCATTCGCCGGCTGCTTCTTCCGTCTTCGCGGGCTCCCCTTGCGGTTCACCCTCGTGTTTCTTGATCCCTCTCTGCACCCGAGGTCGGGCGTGTCGCCCTCTCCCAAGGTCCGCAGGCAACAGTTCAACTGGCCCCTGCGAGTGGAGGACACCGCGGCCTCAAGGGCACGCGGAGCGGCCCGACATGGGTCGGGCACGAGTAGCAAAGATACCTGCCCACGTCTACCTGGGTCAAAACGGGGGTACCGCGTTCGCGCATGCAGTAGACATGGCCCGCTTCAGCAAGAACTACCTGGGGGGGTAGCGGGTTGTCACGCCCGAGCTCGGAATCCGTGCTGGCGGCCGGTCACAGGGCTGAGCAGCGCCTCGCCGGACACCAGAATACGAAAGAGGAGATCCGCGCTGCGGTCCTCCGCAATGTCACCCGACCGGCTGTGACCATTGTCGCAGGGGCGGGCGTCCTCGTCATCGACGCGCGGGAGGTGTGAGGTGAAACGGGACTTCGAGACGAAGTACTACTACGTCCTCGCGGCCCTGGGCGCGTTGACGATCATCGTGCCCAGCGTCTACTTCGGGTGGCGCGCGCTCGCGCCGGAACCCCAGGTCGGCGAGTGCGTGACGCAGGTGGAGCACGGCGCGGCCGAGCTGAAGTTCGAAGAGGTCAGCTGCAGTGGGCGCAGGTCGCCGCGGGAGTTCGAGGTCGGTGCCGTCGCGGCGAACTGCCCGCCGGGCGACTACACCGCGGTGGCGAGGGGTGACGAGAAGACCTGCTACCTGCCGGCCCTGCACGTCGGCGTGTGCTTCGCGGGCAAGAAGTTCCAGAACACGACCCAGGAGGTCTTCGTCCGGGCAGACTGCACGGCACCGGGGGCGCGCGAGGTCGTGGAGATCCTCCAGGACGAGACCGACACGACGAAGTGCTCGAACCAGGAGCTCTCGCTCGCCTTCACCAAGCCCGCCAGGACGATCTGCATGGAGAAGCCGTGAGGAACATCGTCGTGATCACCGCGCTCGCGCTGGTCGTGTCCGGTTGCTCGCTGTGGACCGAACAGCCGGGCGTCGGCGAGTGCGCCAAGATCGTCGACCTGTCCCGCAACGACGTCGAGCTGACGAAGGCGGACTGCTCGTCGCAGGAAGGCGTCTACAAGCTGGTCTCCATCGAACGCGGCGTCACGGCGCCGTGTCCCGGTGGCGACTACGTGGAGGAAGCGTCGGCGCGCAACCGCAAGACCAAGCGCAAGACGCGGGAGTGCTACGCCCTCAACGTGCGCGAGGGCGACTGCCTCAAGCAGGTCGGCGACTTCGACACGCGGGTCGCCTGCGGCACGGGCACGCGCAAGGTCAGCAAGGTCGTCACCGGCAGGTCGGACCGGTCGCAGTGCGGCGCCGGTGACGACGTCCGGACCTACGACAGGCCGCCGACCACGATCTGCATCTCCAGGTAACGCGACGAGCCGGCCCGCTCGCCGCCACCGTCCGGTGAGGACTTCGGCTCCTCGGTGCTGCGCCGCGGCGCCCGTCCGGTGCCGCGCGCGGGTTCTGCCGAGTCCGGCGACCAGGACTTCGGCACCGACCACGTCCCCGCGGCCGACGCCGTCCGCAAGGTCAGCACTGCGAGAACATGCGGCGGCCACCGGCCTGATTCACTGTGCCCGTGGACGATCTGATCGCGGCGATGGCCTCGGTGACCGGCGCTTCAGGCGACCCGGAGGTGCTCGGCGGCGACCGCGGTGACGTCGTGGTGGTGCGGGTGGGTGACGTGGTCGCGAAGGCGCACCCGGCGGACACGGACGTCGAGGCGCTGGGGCAACGGCTGGAGATCGCGGCGGCGCACCCGGAGCTGCTGCTGCCGCCGTTGCGCCCGTTGCAGTTCGTGGACGACCGGCCGGTCACGGTGTGGCCGTACGGGACGCCGGTCAGCCAGGCCGATCCGGACGCGGCGCCGTGGGAGGAGAGCGCGCAGCTGCTCGCGGAGCTGCACGCGGTGCCCGTGCGGGGGCCGGTCGCGGGCTCGCCGGAGCGGATCGTGCGGGCGATCAGGGCGTTGCCGCCGGAGCTGCCGCACGCGGACGTGGTGCTGCGGGCGTTCGAGGTCCTGCCTCCGCTGGACACGTCCCCGAGGCGGGCGTTGATCCACGGTGACTGGCACCTCGGGCAGCTGGTGCACCGGGGCGCGTGGCGGTTGATCGACGTGGACGACCTCGGCGTCGGCGACCCGGTGTGGGACCTGGCGCGACCTGCGGCGTTGTTCGCGGCGGGGGTCCTGCCGGGAGACCTGTGGGCGCGGTTCCTGAACGCCTACCGCGAAGCGGGTGGTGTGGCGCTGCCGACATCAGAGTGGGAAGCACTCAACATCCCGGCTCAGGCGTACGTTGTGCAGATGACGGCGCGGGCGCTGGTGACCGGCCTGCAGGCCGTGGAACCGCTGGTCGAGGCATGTCGTCGGATCTTCGCGACGCACGAGCACGGCGACCGCGGCTAATATCGTGTTTGTCCGGTCCCACCGCAGGAGGCTCACCACGATGCAGTGTCCCAAGTGTCATGCGAACATGCGCACGTTCGACCGCATGGGCGTTCACATCGAGCAGTGCGACGGCTGCCGCGGGGTCTTCCTCGACTACGGCGAGCTCGAGTCCATCACTCGCCTCGAGGCCCAGATGCAGGCTCCTCCGCCCGCCGCCCCGCCGCCCGCTGCCTACCCGCAGCCGGCCCAGCCCGCCTGGGGCGCCGCGCCGCAGCAGGTCCACCACCACCACGGTGGACACGCCGGCTACGGCTACGGCCACCGCAAGCACCGCGGCCTCGGCGGCCTGTTCTTCTCCTCCTGACCTGCGCGACGGCCCCGGATCCCTGCTCCGGGGCCGTTGACGACTACCGAGAATCAGGGCGATAATCGGTAGTCAACGGAGGAGGAGCCATGTCCGTGGCAACCGAGGCTGCCCAGATCCGGGATCTCTTCGACACCATCGAGGAGATCGAGTCCGTTGCGTCGTCACTGGCAGAAGACGACGAACGCCGGCGCAAGCTCGACGGCGTAGTAGCGCGAACCCTGCGCCAGGCCCCACCGGTGCGCCCGGTGGTGGCCGGTGAACTGCTCGACCTCACCGAGAAGACCGTGAAGGCCTGGGCCCGCGAAGGCGTGCTGGCCATCCACAGCCAAGAACCGCGCATGCTGCTCGACACCGTGCGCCTGCACGAGGTCCTCCACCTCGTGTCCGACCTCCGCCGCGCCGGCAAGACCCGCGCCCTCCTCGACGAAGTCCACCGCCGCCTCAGCGACCAGTCACTGCTCGAACGCACTGACCTCGCCGCCTCCCTCGACGAGATGCGCAGCGGCAGGGGACGCGTGGTCCGCTCGGTCTGATCCCGTTGCTCCAAGTCGTCGAAACCCACACCGCCCACGCCCAGGCAGCCGGCCTCCGCGGCCGCGCCCGCGTCGCCTACGAGCGCTTCCTCGACGAGCTCGCCCACTCCGGCTGCGCCGCACTCGGCTACCGCGTGACCGGTCCGGAACCCCTGCCCCGCCTGTGCGTGAAGCACCTGCGCGGGGCCGACCGGGTGGTGGTCGCGTTCCCCTCGCCCGACGTGGTGTGGGTGCTGCTGGTCGGGCCGCACGACGACGATCCCGGGCTGGACCTGTACGAGGTGCTGTACGAGATGGCCGGGGTGCGGCCGCGGTTGTCGGAGAAGCGGACCAAGCCCCGCTGTTGCACCGACGAGAGCGGGGTGCCGCCACTCGTGGACGAGCAGCTGGTGGACGACCTGGTCCTGCGCGCCCGTGCACTGGCTCGTACCCGTCGTCGCTGACCACTGCCACACTCTGCTGATGCGAGCCGAAGTCATCCTGGTCCGGCATGCCCGGTCAACCCTTCCTCGCCCCGGCGGGCCGAACGAGTACCGCCGGCCGCTGACCGAGGAAGGCCTGGCGCAGGCCGAACGCCTCATCACGGACCTCGCCGACGTCGAGCCCAGCCTGATCGCCTCCAGTCCCTACCTGCGGGCGGTCCAGACGGTCGAGCCCTTCGCCCGAGCGCTGGGCATGCCCGTCCGGACCGGACACGACCTGCGGGAGTGGGACTCCGGCATCGCCCCCTCCCCCGACTTCGTGCGCCACTACATCGAGAGCTGGGCCAACCCGCACCACGCCCGGCCCGGCGCGGAAAGCCTCCACCAGCTCACGGCCCGTGCCACGGCGGTCCTCACCTCGCTCGCCCGCGAGCACCAGGACGAACCGGTCGTCATCGGCAGCCACGGCACGTTCGTCTCCAGGGCCCTGCTGGGTTTCGGCGTCGACTCCGTGAACCACTCGTTCGTCCACGCGATGCCGATGCCAGCGATCTACCGCCTCCGCTTCACCGACCGCGGCGTCGAGATCACCGGTCCGGGCCTCTGAGCCGCTGGGGGTCGTGCTGAATCACCGACAAAAAAACTTGTCAAGACAAGCCGAGTTGTCCTAGGCTTCGGAGCAGTGACGACGAACGGAGACGGCGATGTCCTTCCAGGCCTACCTCGACGGTGCGGAGAAGAAGACCGGCAAGACCCCGGCCGAGCTGCTGCAGGCGGCGCAGGACCAGGGGTACGACGGCACCACGAAGGCCGGCGTCTTCCTGGAGTGGCTGAAGACCGACTACGACCTGGGCCGCGGTCACGGGATGGCGCTCTACCACGTGCTGAAGAACGGCGCGCAGATCAGCGCCAAGCACGTCGGCACCACGGGGAGCCACCGCGACGACTCCACCACACTTCGCCTGGACGGCATCGCAAACCGCTGAAAGACAAGCTTCGGTGACGTATATTCCCAGGTCAACCACCATGACGGTGGACAACCTGGGGGAACGAAATGCACACGGTGAGTAAACGGGCTTTGGCGCCCGACCTCGCGCGTGGCGTGATGCTGTTGTTGATCGCTCTTGCGCACGCGCACCTGTTCATTCGCGGGCATCCGGTAACGCATCGCAACTACGCCACGGACGGCAGCCCGCTCGACAACGCCGTGGCCGGCATTCAGATGACTGTGGTCGACGGCCGGGCGCTACCGCTGTTCGCGGCGTTGTTCGGCTACGGCCTGGCACAGATGGCCGGCCGCCAGCGGAACTGGCCGGCCGCGCGCTGGGCCGTGGTCAAACGCTGCTTCTGGATGGTGGTGCTGGGCGCCGTACACGCGCACTTCCTGTTCGAGGGCGACATCCTCGGCACCTACGGCGTCACGGGCCTGGTGCTGGTCGGCACCATGGTCTGGCGCAACCAGTCGTTGCTGGCCCTGGCCGCCGGCTGGTTCGTGGTCTACGTCGTCTACGTGACGCTCTCGGCGTTCCAGATCATCAAGACCGAGGGCGTCTTCCCCGACGGCCTGGCCACCTGGGCTCTCCACACGGTGGCGTGGCCGGCGACGGTCCTGGTGCCGGTCGTCCTCGGCATGTGGGCGGCCCGCCAGAAGATGCTGGTGGAACCCGAGCGCCACGTGCGCTTCCTGCGCACGACCGCACTGGCGGGCCTCGGCTTCATGGTGGCCGGCAGCCTGCCCCTGGCCCTGGTTGTCGCGCAGGTCCTGCCAGGCGTCCCACTGCCGCTGGTCATCCTGCACACCCTCAGCGGCCTGGCGGGAGGCCTCGGCTACGCAGCGCTGATGGGGTGGATCGCCGCCATCGTGAAGAAGCCCGGTCTGGTCATGGAGGCACTGGCCGCCACCGGCGAACGCTCGCTGACCTGCTACGTCCTCCAGTCGGTCTCCTGGCTGGTGATCTTCACGCTGGGCGGGCTCGGCTACGAGATCCACACCGCGCAGGCCTCGCTGGTGGGCATCCTGACCTGGCTGGCCACGGTGGTTCTGTCCCTGGGCATGCACCTGGCAGGCATTCGCGGGCCGCTGGAAGTGATGCTGCGCTTCCTCACATACGGCCGCAAGAAGAAGGCGCGCCCTCAGCCACAGGTGCAGCGGGAGATGGCGGAGCAGCTCCGCTAGGTGTTGTGCCCGCTCGCTGACTGCAGATGTCGAACGGCGCAGGTTCAAGTGCTACCAACAGAACGGCCCCCGGAGCCGAAGCTCCGGGGGCCGTTCTCAACTAACGCGTTCAGCGGTAGTCGCGACCGAAGTCGTAGTCGTCCAGCGGCACCGCGGCACCAGTGCCCGTGCCGAAGACGTCCGGGGTGTAGTACCCGTCGTCGTACGAGGGGATGGCGTACGCGGCGGCGCGCGCCTCCTCGGTCGGCTGGACCTGGATGTTGCGGTAGCGGTTGATGCCCGTACCAGCCGGGATCAACTTACCGATGATGACGTTCTCCTTCAGACCGATGAGCTTGTCCGAGCGGCCGTTGATGGCGGCGTCGGTCAGCACGCGGGTCGTCTCCTGGAACGACGCGGCGGAAAGCCACGAGTCCGTTGCCAGCGACGCCTTCGTGATACCCATCAGCACCGGACGACCGGCGGCCGGCTCGCCACCCTCGGCGACGACGGCGCGGTTGCCCGACTCGAAGTCCGCGCGCTCGACGAGCGAGCCCGGGAGGAACTCCGTGGCACCCGAGTCGATGATCGTGACCCGGCGGAGCATCTGCCGGACGATGACCTCGATGTGCTTGTCGTGGATGGCCACACCCTGGGCGCGGTACACCTTCTGCACTTCCTGCACCAGGTGCAGCTGGGCCTCGCGCGGGCCCATGACGCGCAGGACCTCGTGCGGGTCCGGGGTACCTTCCAGCAGCTGCTGGCCGACGGCCACGTGGTCGCCGTCCTGCAGCGGGCCGGTCGCCGTGTTGGCGAGACGCTGACGCTTGGACAGCTTCTCGAACACGATCTCCTCGGAGCCGTCGTCCGGGATCAGCGTGATCTTCCAGAAGCGGTCGCCGTCCTCGATGCGGACGCGGCCGTCGACGTCGGCGATCGGCGCCTTGCCCTTCGGGACGCGGGCCTCGAAGAGCTCCTGGACACGGGGCAGACCGGTCGTGATGTCGTCACCGGCCACACCACCCTGGTGGAACGTGCGCATCGTGAGCTGCGTGCCGGGCTCACCGATCGACTGGGCGGCGACGATGCCGACGGCCTCGCCGACGTCGACCAGCTGGCCGGTGGCCATCGAGCGGCCGTAGCAGGACGCGCACACACCGACCGCGGACTCGCAGGTCAGCACCGAGCGCACCTTCACGCGGAGGATGCCGGCCTCGACCAGCGACGCGAGCGCCGGGTCGCCGAGGTCGTCACCGCGGTTCAGGACCAGGTTGCCCTGGGCGTCGGTGATGTCGTCCGCGACCGTGCGGGCGTAGACCGACGTCTGCGCGAACTCGTGCAGGCCGACCTTGTCGCCCATCTGCTCGCCGACGGTCATCTGCACACCACGGGTGGTGCCGCAGTCGACCTCGCGGATGATGACGTCCTGCGACACGTCCACCAGACGACGGGTCAGGTAACCCGAGTCGGCGGTGCGCAGCGCGGTGTCGGCCAGACCCTTGCGGGCACCGTGCGTCGCGATGAAGTACTCCAGCACCGACAAGCCCTCGCGGAACGAGTTCTTGATCGGGCGCGGGATGTACTCACCCTTCGGGTTGGTGACGAGACCACGCATACCCGCGAGCGAACGGACCTGCGTCATGTTGCCGGCGGCGCCGGACTGCACGATGACGCGGATCGAGTTGTCCTCGGGGAAGTTGTCTTCCATGATCTCGTGGACCTGCTCGGTGGCCTTGGTCCACACCTTGACCAGCTCGGAGTTGCGCTCCTCGTGGGAGAGCTGACCGCGCTGGTAGCGCTTCTCGACGGCGTCCGCGAGGCGCTCGTGCTCCTCGAGGATGTCCTGCTTCGCCGCCGGGACGAGGACGTCCGAGATCGCGACCGTCACGCCGGAGCGGGTGGCCCAGTGGAAACCGGCGTCCTTCAGCTTGTCCAGCGTCCGGGCGACGGTGACCATCGGGTACCGCTCGGCCAGGTCGTTGATGATCACGGCCTGCCGCTTCTTGGGCATGACCTCGTTGATGAAGGCGTAGTCCTGCGGCAGGATCTCGTTGAACAGCACGCGACCCAGCGTGGTCTCCGCGAGCCACGGCTGACCGGGCTCCCAGCCCTCGGGCTCCTGGCCCTTCGGCGGGTTCTTGTCGGAGACGCGGATCTTCACCATCGCCTGCAGGCCCAGGACCTTGCGGTCGAACGCCATCAGGGCCTCGGCGGGCGACGAGTAGAAGTGGCCCTCGCCGATGTCGCCGGCCTTGTGCCGGGTCAGGTGGTACAGGCCCGTCACCATGTCCAGACGCGGCATGGCCAGCGGCTTGCCGGACGCCGGGGACAGGATGTTGTTCGACGACAGCATCAGGACGCGGGCCTCGGCCTGCGCCTCGGCGGACAGCGGCAGGTGGACTGCCATCTGGTCACCGTCGAAGTCGGCGTTGAACGCCTCACAGACCAGCGGGTGCAGCTGGATGGCCTTGCCCTCGACCAGCTGCGGCTCGAAGGCCTGGATGCCGAGGCGGTGCAGCGTAGGAGCACGGTTGAGCAGCACCGGGTGCTCGGTGATGACCTCTTCCAGCACGTCCCACACGGCCGGGCGCGCACGCTCGACCATCCGCTTGGCGGACTTGATGTTCTGCGCGTGGTTGAGGTCCACGAGCCGCTTCATCACGAACGGCTTGAACAGCTCCAGCGCCATCTGCTTGGGCAGACCGCACTGGTGCAGCTTGAGCTGCGGGCCGACCACGATGACCGAACGGCCGGAGTAGTCGACGCGCTTGCCGAGCAGGTTCTGGCGGAACCGGCCCTGCTTGCCCTTCAGCAGGTCGGACAGCGACTTCAGCGGGCGGTTACCGGGACCGGTGACCGGGCGGCCGCGGCGGCCGTTGTCGAACAGCGCGTCGACGGCCTCCTGCAGCATCCGCTTCTCGTTGTTGACGATGATCTCGGGCGCGCCGAGGTCGATCAGTCGCTTGAGGCGGTTGTTGCGGTTGATGACGCGGCGGTACAGGTCGTTCAGGTCGGACGTGGCGAAACGGCCACCGTCGAGCTGCACCATCGGGCGCAGGTCCGGCGGGATGACCGGGACGCAGTCCAGGACCATGCCCTGCGGGTTGTTGCGGGTCGCCTGGAAGGCGGCAACGACCTTGAGGCGCTTGAGCGCACGCAGCTTCTTCTGGCCCTTGCCGCTGCGGATCGTCTCGCGCAGGATGTCGGCCTCGGCGTCGACGTCGTAGTCACCCAGCAGCTTCTGGATGGCCTCCGCGCCCATGGCACCGGTGAAGTAGTCGCCGTAGCGGTCGTACAGCTCGCGGTAGAGCAGCTCGTCCGCGATCAGCTGGGCGCGCTCGAGCTTGGTGAAGGTGGACCAGATCTCGTCGAGGCGGTCCAGCTCGCGCTGGGCGCGGTCGCGGAGCTGGCGCATCTCACGCTCGCCGCCCTCCTTGACCTTGCGGCGCACGTCCGACTTGGCACCCTCGGCCTCGAGCTCGGCCAGGTCGGCCTCGAGCTTCTGGGCGCGGGCCTCCACGTCGGCGTCGCGGCGGTTCTCGACGCGCTTGCGCTCGACCTGCATCTCGCTCTCGAGCGTCGGCAGGTCGTTGTGGCGCAGCTCCGCGTTCACGCCCACGATGACGTAGGCGGCGAAGTAGATGATCTTCTCGAGGTCCTTGGGGGCCAGGTCGAGCAGGTAGCCCAACCGGCTGGGGACGCCCTTGAAGTACCAGATGTGCGTGACCGGAGCGGCGAGCTCGATGTGGCCCATGCGCTCACGACGCACCTTCGCGCGGGTCACCTCGACGCCGCAGCGCTCACAGATGATGCCCTTGAAGCGCACGCGCTTGTACTTGCCGCAGTAGCACTCCCAGTCCCTGGTGGGACCGAAGATCTTCTCGCAGAACAAGCCGTCCTTCTCCGGCTTGAGCGTGCGGTAGTTGATGGTCTCGGGCTTCTTGACCTCGCCAAAAGACCACTGGCGGATGTCGTCCGCGGTCGCGAGACCGATGCGGAGCTCATCGAAGAAGTTGACGTCGAGCACGTCTACTCTCTTCCCCTTTTTAGATCGGTGGCAAAAGGAGCTGGTCGGAAAGGCCAGGGAGCACTACGCGGGAGGCATGGTGCTCCCTGGCCGGCGAGGTGACTAGTTGACGACGTCGTCCACGGAGGGCGACTCGGACCTCGACAGGTTGATGCCGAGGTTCGCGGCCGCGCGCTCCAGGTCCTCGTCGTCGCCGTCGCGCATCTCGATCGCGGCACCGTCCGAAGACAGGACCTCGACGTTGAGGCAGAGCGACTGCAGCTCCTTGAGCAGCACCTTGAAGGACTCCGGGATACCGGGTTCCGGGATGTTCTCGCCCTTGACGATGGCCTCGTAGACCTTCACGCGGCCGAGCACGTCGTCGGACTTGATGGTGAGCAGCTCCTGCAGGGTGTATGCGGCGCCGTACGCCTGCATCGCCCAGCACTCCATCTCACCGAAGCGCTGACCACCGAACTGCGCCTTACCACCCAGCGGCTGCTGCGTGATCATCGAGTACGGGCCGGTCGAACGCGCGTGGATCTTGTCGTCCACCAGGTGCAGCAGCTTCAGGATGTACATGTAGCCGACCGACACCGGGAACGGGTACGGCTCGCCGGAGCGACCGTCGAAGAGCTGCGCCTTGCCGTTCTCCTTGACCATCCGCTCACCGTCGCGGTTCGGGATGGTGGAGCCCAGCAGGCCCGTGATCTCCTCTTCCTTCGCACCGTCGAACACCGGGGTGGCGGTCTTGGTGCCCGGCTCGACGTCCAGCAGGTCCTCGGACAGGTTCTTCGCCCAGTCCGGGTCGCCGTTGATGCTCCAGCCCTGCTTGGCGATCCACCCGAGGTGGGTCTCCAGCACCTGGCCGATGTTCATACGACGCGGCACACCGTGCGTGTTCAGGATGATGTCGACCGGCGTGCCGTCCTCGAGGAACGGCATGTCCTCCACGGGGAGGATCTTGCCGATGACGCCCTTGTTGCCGTGGCGGCCGGCGAGCTTGTCACCGTCCTGGATCTTGCGCTTCTGGGCCACGTAGACGCGCACGAGCTCGTTGACGCCCGGAGGCAGCTCGTCGTCGTCCTCACGCGAGAACACGCGGATGCCGATGACCTTGCCGTACTCGCCGTGCGGCACCTTCAGCGAGGTGTCGCGGACCTCGCGCGCCTTCTCACCGAAGATCGCGCGGAGCAGGCGCTCCTCCGGCGTCAGCTCGGTCTCGCCCTTGGGCGTGACCTTGCCGACGAGGATGTCGCCCGGCTGGACCTCGGCACCGATGCGGATGATGCCGCGCTCGTCCAGGTCGGCCAGGACCTCCTCGGAGACGTTCGGGATGTCCCGGGTGATCTCCTCGGCGCCGAGCTTCGTGTCGCGGGCGTCGATCTCGTGCTCCTCGATGTGGATCGAGGTGAGAACGTCGTCCTGCACGAGGCGCTGCGACAGGATGATCGCGTCCTCGTAGTTGTGGCCCTCCCACGGCATGATCGCCACGAGCAGGTTCTTGCCGAGCGCCATCTCGGCGTTCTCGGTGCACGGACCGTCGGCCAGCACCTGGCCCTGCTCGACCCGGTCGCCCTCGTTGACGATGGGCTTCTGGTTGATGCAGGTGCCCTGGTTCGAGCGGCGGAACTTGTGCAGCGCGTAGGTGTTGCGCGCACCGTCGTCGGCCATGACGGTGATGTAGTCGGCGGAGACCTCCTCGACCACACCGGTCTTCTTCGCGACGACGACGTCACCGGCGTCGACCGCGGCGCGCAGCTCCATGCCGGTGCCGACCAGCGGCGACTCGGAGCGGAGCAGCGGCACGGCCTGGCGCTGCATGTTCGCACCCATCAGGGCGCGGTTGGCGTCGTCGTGCTCGAGGAACGGGATCATGGCGGTCGCGGCCGACACCATCTGGCGCGGCGAGACGTCCATGTAGTCGACGTCGGTCGGGTCGATGAACTCGACCTCGCCGCCCTTCTTGCGGACCAGGACGCGGTCGTCGGTGAAGTTGCCCTCGTCGTCGGTCGGCGAGTTCGCCTGCGCCTTGACGTAGCGGTCTTCCTCGTCCGCGGTCAGGTAGTCGATCTGGTCGGTGACCCGGCCGTCGACGACCTTGCGGTACGGCGTCTCGATGAAGCCGAACGGGTTGACCCGCGCGTAGCTCGAGAGCGAACCGATCAGGCCGATGTTCGGGCCTTCCGGCGTCTCGATCGGGCACATGCGGCCGTAGTGCGACGGGTGGACGTCGCGGACCTCCATGCCGGCCCGCTCACGGGACAGACCACCGGGACCCAGCGCCGACAGGCGGCGCTTGTGGGTCAGACCCGCGAGCGGGTTGGTCTGGTCCATGAACTGCGACAGCTGCGAGGTGCCGAAGAACTCCTTGATCGCCGCCACGACGGGACGGATGTTGATCAGGGTCTGCGGCGTGATGGCCTCGACGTCCTGCGTGGTCATGCGCTCGCGGACGACGCGCTCCATGCGGGACAGACCGACGCGGATCTGGTTCTGGATCAGCTCACCGACCGTGCGCAGGCGACGGTTGCCGAAGTGGTCGATGTCGTCGACCTCGACCGGCACGTCACCACCGGCGGCGGCGTCCATCATCGTCTCACCCGCGTGCAGACGGACGAGGTACTCGATCGTCGTGACGATGTCGTCCTCGGTCAGCACACCGGTGTTGATCTCGGTGTCCAGGCCCAGCTTCTTGTTGATCTTGTAGCGACCAACCTTCGCCAGGTCGTAGCGCTTGTCCTTGAAGAACAGGTTCTCCAGCAGGGCCTGCGCGGACTCCTTCGTGGGCGGCTCGCCCGGACGCAGCTTGCGGTAGATGTCGAGCAACGCCTCGTCGGTACCCGCGGTGTGGTCCTTCTCGAGCGTGGTCAGCAACGTCTCGCTGAACGCGAACCGCTCGCGAATCTGCTCCGTGCTCCAGCCCAGAGCCTTCAACAGCACCGTCACCGGCTGGCGACGCTTGCGGTCGATGCGGACACCGACGGTGTCGCGCTTGTCGACGTCGAACTCCAGCCAGGCACCCCGGGACGGGATGATCTTGACGCTGAAGACGTCCTTGTCCGTCGTCTTGTCGACCGCGGTGTCGTAGTACACACCAGGCGAGCGAACGAGCTGAGAGACAACCACGCGCTCGGTGCCGTTGATGATGAACGTGCCCTTGTCCGTCATCATCGGGAAGTCACCCATGAACACCGTCTGGCTCTTGATCTCGCCAGTGGTGTGGTTGGTGAACTCCGCCGTGACGAACAGCGGTGCCGCGTACGTCATGTCCTTGTCCTTGCACTCCTCGGTCGAGGCCTTGACCTCGTCGAAGCGCGGGTCGGAGAAGGACAGTGACATGGAGCCGGAGAAGTCCTCGATCGGCGAGATCTCGTTGAGGACCTCTTCGAGGCCACCCGTCGGGGTCTCGTCACCGGCGTCGACGCGACGCTGGAACCACGCCTCGTCACCGGTGAGCCATTCGAAGGACTGGATCTGCAGGTCAAGCAGGTTGGGCGTCTGAAGCGGCTCGTGAATCTTCGCGAAGGAAACTCGCTTCGGCGCTCCAGGGATCCCCGACGTGGAGTTGGTCGCAGCAGTGGCCTTGGTCGCGCGAGAGATCGCCAAGATGCGTCCTTCCAGGGACAAATAGCTGGCTAGAGCGAACTAGCACGGCTGTCTAGGGTGCGGCGCTGCTCGACTAATCCACGCTCTCGGCGAAGGGCAAGCGGAAAATGGGCAGCGCAAAGGGGCAGTCTAGCCACGCGCACGGCGACTGTCGAGAGGCACCTGGAAGGACCCTCCTCTTGCTCACCGACAGAGTGACCCTGCATGAGCGCGCAGTCAAGATGTCGAGCGCTTATCCACTCTCTGGATGGAGCGCCGTTCACCGACCGTCATCCAGTTGACCTGCACAAACACGTGTGCGGCCGATTTGGTGGGAAGTTGACGGCCTCGAGCGTTCTTACAGAGCGCCACGAGAAACCGTGTGACCGAGATCACGCGTGTCGGGTCTGGCGGAGGGGGTGTTTGGGGTGCTTCCAAGGCCTTCTCGGAGCCTCGGGGAGGTTGTTGATCTTAGCGGAGGGCCGAGGAGCGTTTGGCACCGACCGGCCGGTGGGTATGTGGCTCCCGGCGAAGGGAACGGGTCCCGGCGGATGGCCGCGACCGGCTCGGCGAAGTGCACGCGGGGAGCTTTCGTACCCCAGGACGGCACGCGGGGTCCCCGCGTGCCCGGTCAGCAGGACTGGAGCTGGCGGTCCTGGTCGGCGGTCGCGCCGAACATCCTCAGGTTGTCGATCTTCCAGCGGCCGCCGTCCTCCACCGCGCCGACCTGCAGCATGGCGGTGCCGCCGCCGGAGGAGTTGTCGGTGGTGCGGGTGGTGACCTGGTCGGCGAAGACCAGGACGGTGGCGCGGCCGTCGCGCAGCGAGGAGACGGCGGAGGAGACCACGCGGACGCTGACCACGAGCTTCTGCTGCGGGGCGATCTCGCGGACCGGGCCGAAGACGGCGTTGTACTGGCACAGCGCCTTGCCGGTGAGCAGCTCCTTGGCCGCCTTCTCGGTGGCGGTGACGTCGGCGAAGTTGTACGAGAACGACTTCTCGACGGCCTCGCGGACCTGGCCGTTCACCGCGGAGGTGGTGGCCGAGTCGACGAGGGCGGCGTCGTAGGTCACGGACCTGGACTTGACCACGAAGAACGCGCCCAGGCCCGCGAACAGCAGCGCCACCACCAGCAACGAGACGGGCAGCACCCAGCCGTCCACGGCGGACCTGGGTCGGGCGACCGGGTCGGCGACGGCGGCACCGGCTTTGCTGTCGGTCTCGGCCTTGCCGTCGGTGCCGGTGCTCGTATCGGTGTCGGTGTCGGCAGCCGCCACGGCCCGCGCCTGGGCCCTGGCCCGGCGCCTCGGGGAGGCCAGCGGCTTCTCGGCTTCCGCGGTCTCGGGAGCCTCAGCTGCCTCGGTCGTCCCGGCTGCCTCGGCAACCACCGCCTCAGACACCTCGCCGGCCTTCTCCGCCACCACAGGCGCCTCACCGGGCCCCGGCTGCACCACCTCTGGCGCCGCCGCCGCTTCGACCGGCTCGGCCGCGGTGCGGCGGTTCAGGCGGCCACGCGCGGGCGGCCACCTGCGGGCGGCGTGGGGATGGGGCGGCGGCGGGAAGGGGGCACGTGCACTCGTCCAATCAACTCTGCCCGAAAACGGAACCGGACCGGGGCTCAGACGCCCGCCCGCAGCGGGCCCAGCTGGCTCAGCTTCCAGCCGTCGTCCGTGCGGGTGAGCTTGGTCAGGTACCGGTTGATCTTGGTGACCTGCTGGCCGCCGTCGGGCGTCACGGTGCTCTCGACCACGGCGATCAGCTCGGCGCTGCCGGCGCGGTCGTCGAGCTCGGAGACGGCGGCGTCGAGGACCTTCGAGGTCGTGACCGACTTGGCGTCCACGAGCTGCTTCTTGCGCGCGTCCTTGTCCTTGTCGATCTCGGCGCGCAGCTCGCCGGTCGAGGAGCTCAGCCAGCGCTGCAGGTCCTCGTCGACCTTGCGGTAGTCGAGCGTCAGGAAGTTCGTGATGCCGACCTCGCCCGCGCGCCTGGCCTCGTCGCGCGCCGAGGCGAACGACGACTCCGCCGAGTTCGCGGCCGCGTACCAGGCCACGCCGAAGTACGCGGCGAAGCCGAAGGTCAGCACCGCGAGGACCGCCGCGACCGCCGTCATCGTCCTGGCCGTGAAGATCCGCACTACTTCTTCCCCTCTGGCAGGCCCAGCAGCTGGCCGAGCGACGTCAGCAGCGGCACCTCCGCAGCGGCCTGGCCCTGCTGCCCGGTCGGCTCCAGGCTCGGCTGGGTGACGGCGGTGCCGACCGGCGTCCCGCCGTACGGAGCGTTCTGCGACCCGCGCACCGACGTGGCACTCCCCGGCGCCAGCGCGCAGTAGGCCTGCGTGTTCAACGGCGCGGGCGAGGTGTCGTTGCCGGGCCGGATCTTGGTGCCCTCGTACCCGACCGTGCACGGCATCGGGTCGAACACGTTCAACGCCAGCCCGAAGTGCGCGGACCCGTCGCCGGGCGCCACGGTGAAGCCACCACCCACGGCGATCGGGTACGTCACGGCGATCTGCTCCAAACCGTCCCGCCGCGTCACCAGGATGTTCGACGTGGTCAGCAGGTTCGCGAACACCACACCGAGGTTCGGCCCGCTCTCCTTCAGCAGCGCCGACACCTGCTCGGACGCCGGCGGCACGGCCACGATCAACCGCCGCAGGTCGCCGTCGGAGGCCTTCAGCTGCTCGGCGATCAACCGCAGGTCACCGCTGAACGACCGGATGGCACCACCGGACGCGGCCTGCGTGGCCAGCACGATCCGCCCGTCCTGCAGCAGCTGCGTGGTCTGCGGCAGGTGCTCGCGCGCCGCGGCCGTGAACGCCGCGGTGTTGTCGATCAGCACCTGCAGGTCGCCCCCGGTGCCGTTGAACGCCGTGTGCAGCTCGTCGACCACGACCTTCAACGAGTCCGTCGGCACCGAGGTGGCGAACGCGTCGAGGTTGGTCAGCAGCCCGTCCACCGGCGGCGGCGTCTTGGTCGCCGACCGCGGGATGACCGATCCGGCCTCCAGGTAGGGCCCGGAGTCCGTCTTCGGCCGCAGGTCCACGTACTGCTCGCCGACCGCCGACCGGTTGGCCACCACGGCCTCGGTCGAGGCCGGCACCCGCGGCGCGTCCGCGTCCAGCTCCAGGTCGACCTCGACGCCGTCGGCGGTGAGCCGCAGCTGCCCGACCCGGCCGATCGTGACACCGCGGTAGGTGACCTCGGCGTTGGAGAAGATGCCACCGGAGTCGGCGAGCTGCATCGTCACGACCGTCGACGACGCCCGGAAGAGCCCCACGTAGTTGGCGCTGACGTACGACACGCCCAGCAGCGCGACCAGCACGAACGCCACGACCTTGAGCTTGGTCCCCCGCGTGATCACTTGCGCCCACCTCCCAGCAGGCCGCCGAGGATGTCACCGAGACCCGACCCGGTGCCCTGGCCGACGCCGGGCAGTGGAAGGTTCGGCAGCGGCAGCGGAGTGCCCTGGCTCGGCGGCAGGATTCCCTCGAGCGGGGTCTGCCGCGACCGGCCCAGGTTGTCGAGGACGTTGCCCAGGTTGAGGTCCAGGTCGATGAACGCGTTGGTGTAGTCGCCCTTGATGCCGTCGACCGCCGCGTCCGGGAACGGGTAGGTCAGCAGCAGCTCCAGCGACTTCGGCAGGTTCTGCCCCGACTCGGCGAGCTTGGTCAGCGTCGGCTGCAACGCCTTCAGGCTGGCCACGATGTCGTCGCGGCTGCGGTTCACCGTGTCGACCGCGACGTCGGAGAGCCTGGTCAACGACTGCAGCAACGTCACCAGCTGCGTGCGCTGCTCGGCCAGCACCTTCAGGCCCGGCTCCAGGTCGGTCAGCGCCACGGAGATCTTGTCCCGCTGCTGCGCCAGCGTGCCGGCGAGCCGGTTCATCGAGTCGAGCGCGCGGACGATCTCCGCCTTGTGCTCGTCCAGCTCCCCGACGAACGTGTCGAGGTTGCCGAGCAGCGCCTTGATCTCCTGCTCGTTGCCCTCGAAGGTGGCGTTGAGCTCCTTGGTGATGTTCTGCAGCTGCGCGACACCACCGCCGTTGAGCAGCATCGACAACGCGCCGAAGACCTCTTCGACCTCGGGGTTGCGGTTGGTCCGCTCGATCGGGATGGTCGCGTTGTCCGCGAGCTTGCCCGCCGACGCCTGTGTTTGATCATTTCTGGGAGGCTTGCCCAGCTCCACGAACTTCTCACCGAGCAACGCCGACTGGCGCAGGTTCGCGTACGCGTTGGCCGGGAGCTGCACGTCGCCGTTGACGAGCAGCGTGACCTCGGCGGTCCAGCCGTCGGGGGCGAGGTCGATCCGCTCCACCCGGCCGACCGGCACGTCGTTGACCTTTACGCCGGCCTGCGGCACCAGGTCCAGCACGTCCTTGAACCGCGCCTTCACCCGGTAAGGGTGATCGCCCACGTCCGCACCACCGGGCAGCGGCAAGTTGTAGACGCCGTCGAAGCCGCCCGAGCCGCAGCCCGAAACCAGCACCAGCGCCGTGAGACCCAGGAGGAGCTTCTTCACCGGGGCACCCCCGCGAGCGGCAGGGGCAGCGGCAGCTTGCCCGCGTTCAGGTCTCCGAGCACCTCGGCGGGCGACTTCAACGGGATCGCGCCGCTCAGCAACGGCTCCAGCTGCCGGCAGGTCTGCGCCAGGATCGGCGGCACGTTGTTCGGCGTCGCCTGCTGCACCAGCTTGCAGATCAGCACGATCGGCGGCTGGTTGAGCTCGTTGATGTTCGCGCGGGTGTCGAGCGTGCCGGACGCCGCGTTGTAGGAGTTCTGCAGGTTGCCCAGCGCCAGCGGGGCCACGTCCAGCGTCTCGGCGAGCGCCGCCCGCTGGTTCACGAGCACCTGCGTGATCGACGCGAGCTTGTCCACGTTGGACTTCAGCCCGGCGCGGTTGTCCTTGATGAACCCCTGCACCTGGCCCAGCGCGGTGGCCAGCTCGCTCAGCGCGGCACCGAGGTCACCGCGTTCGTCGGCCAGCAGCTTCGAGACGTCCGCGAGCTGCCGGTTGAGGTCCCGCACCTGGCTGTCGTTGGCGGCCAGCATCGCGGTGAACTTCTGCAGGTTGTCCACGGTCGCGAAGAGGTCCTCCTTGGACCCGGACAGCGTGCGCGTGGCCTGGCCGAGGTTCTTCAGCGTGTCGTTGAGCGCCTGGCCGTTGCCCTCGAGGTTCTTCGCCGCCGAGTTCAGCAGGTCCGCCAACGCGCCGTCGGCGTTCGCGCCGTTGGGTCCCAGCGCGGTCGTGAGCTTGTCCAGCGACGAGTACAGCTCGACCGGTGTCGCGGTGCGCTCGCGCGGGATCACAGCGTTGTCGGCCATCGTCGGCCCGCCGGTGTAGGCGGGCGAGAGCTGCACGTACCGGTCGCTGACCACGCTCGGCGAGACCACGACGGCCTGCGCGTTCTCCGGCACCCGCACGTCGCGGTCGACGGTGAACACGACCTTCACGGTCTTGCCCTCCGGCGTGACCTCGTCGATGGTGCCGACCTTCACGCCGAGCACCCGCACGTCACCGCCGGGGTAGACGCCGACGGCCGCGGCGAAGTGCGCGGTCACCTTGCGCCCGTTCATGCCGTTGAAGATCCACCACAGCGCGCCGGTCAGCACGAGCGCGAGCACGCACGCGATCGCGATGAACCGGCCGGCCTTGCTGTTCACCACCGTCGTCATCGCTGCACCCCCGGAGGCAGGCAGCCTTCCTCGTTGAACCCGACGACGCCGAGGTTCACCGAGGGCGGCAGCAGACCGCAGATGTAGGTGTCGAACCAGCGCCCGTTGCCCAGGGTGTTCGCGAACACCCGGTAGAACGGCGCCATCAGCGCCAGGCTGCGGTCGAGGTTCTCCTGGTTGCGCTCCAGGATCGTGGTGACCCTGTTCAGCTGGTCCAGCGCCGGCTTGAGCTGGTTCTGGTTGTCCGTGACCAGTCCGGACAGCTCGCGCGCCAGGTCACGGGTGCCGCTGAGCACCGCGCTGATGGCCTCCCGCCGCTTGCGCAGCTCGCCCAGCAGCAGGTTGCCGTCGGCGAGCAGCTTCTCGAACTCGGCGTTGCGGTCGGCCAGCGTCTTCGTCAGCTGCCGGGTGTTGTCCAGCAGCTTCGCCAGCTGCTCGTCGCGCGAGGAGATCGTCTTCGACAACGCGGACAGCCCGTCCAGCGCGCCGCGGACGTGCTCCGGCGAGTTCTTGAACGTCTCCGACAGCACGGTGAAGCTGTCCGCGAGCTGCTTGGTGTCGATCTGGCCGACGGTCGTCGCGAGCCCGTTGAACGCCTCGTTCACGTCGTACGGCGCGAGCGTGCGTTCCTTCGGGATCGGGTCGCCGGGTGAGAGGGGCTGCGAGCCCTGCGGGTCGAGCGCCACGAACTTCTGGCCCAGCAACGTCTTGATGCGGATCATCGCGGTCGTCCGGTCGCCCACCCAGGCGTCCTTGACCTTGAACGTCACCCGCACCCGGTCGCCGTTCAGCTTGACCTTGGTGACCTTGCCGACCTTCACGCCGGCGACGCGGACCTCGTTGCCCGGCACCAGCCCGGCGGCCTCGCTGAAGTCGGCCGCGTAGCTCGTGCCACCGCCCACGATCGGCAGGTCGTCGGAGTAGAACGCCGCCAGGAGCAGCAGCCCGATCAACGTCAGGCTGATCGCGCCGGTGGCGATGGGGTTGCGCTGTTTCATCGGCGGCACCTCTGCTGTGTCACCGGCAACGCCGTGATCGGGATGGGATTGGTGATGACCGGCGGCACGGCGATCTGGCCGCTGGCCTCGCACAGGTAGAAGTTGAACCACGAGCCGTAGGTCGCGGTCCTGGTGATCGTCTCCAGCTTGTTCGGCATCCGCTGGAGCACGCCCTCGACGAGCGCCTCGTTGTCCCCCAGCGTCTTCGAGACGATGCCGAGCTGCGCGATGTCGTTGCGCAACGGCTCACGGCCCTGCTCCAGCAGGCCCGCGGTCGCGTTGGTCAGGTCGCCGAGCGCGGTGATCGCCTCACCGATCGGCTGGCGGTCCTGCGCGAGCCCGGAGACCAGCTGCTGCAACGTGATCACGAGGTTGTTCAGGTCGTCGCCGCGCGAGTTCACGGTGTCCAGCGCGAGGTTGAGGTTGTCGACGACCTCGCCGATCACCTTGTCCTTGCCGGCGAGCGTGCTGGTCAGCGACGCCGTGTGCTGCAGCAGGCTGTCGATCGTGCCGCCCTCTCCCTGCAGCACCTGGATGATCTCGAACGACAGCTTGTTCACGTCCTCCGGCGACAGCGCCTGGAAGAGCGGCTTGAAGCCGTTGAACAGCACCGTCAGGTCGAGCGCGGCCTTCGTGCGCTCCAACGGGATCGTGCCGCCCTCGGGCAGCACCGCGTTGGTGTCACCGGTGCCCGACTCGAGCGCGATGTACCGCTGGCCGACCAGGTTGCGGTACTTGATGGTCGCGGTCACCGCCTCCGGCAGCTCGCGGTCGCCGTCGATCGAGAACGTCACCTCGGCGGTCTTGCGGTCGACGACCTGGATCTCGTCGACCTGCCCGACCCGGACGCCGGCGATGCGGACGTCGTCGCCCTCGTTGAGCGCGGTGACGTCGGTGAACCGCGCCTTGTACCCGGTGGCGCCGGCCAGGTTCACGTTGGCGATGGTGACCGCGAGCAGGGTCGTGGCGAGGATGGTGACCACGGCGAACGTGATCAGCTTCAGCAGCGGGGCGAGCACGCCTTTCACTTGACCGTCACCTCCGTCCCGCGCACGAGCGGCCCGAGCAGCAGGCTCGACCAGCCGGGCATCTCCTGCGGGTCGACGCCCATCCGCGGCCCGAACAGCGCCGCGACCAGCCTGGCCTCCTCCGGTGAGTTCGCGAGGTTCAGCGCACCGGCCGACGACGGCGTGGTCGCGTTGCCCGCGGTGGCCGGCGGCAGGATCCCGTCGTTCGCCACGCGCGCGGGCGGCGGCGAGCTGGAGCCGTCCTTGACCGGGCCCTCCGGCGGGTACTGCGGGAACGGGTCCGGCCGCGGGATCAGGTCGTAGCACCGGGGCCCGCGCTTGTCGGCGTACTCGGGCTCGTCGAGGTTCGGCTTGTACTTGCCGCGGTTGTTGGTGATCTCCAGCGTGATGTGCAGGCCCGGTTCGTTGGTGCCCACGCCGAACGCCTTGTCGATGACCGGCTTGAACTCCGCGAGCCCCTTGAGCAGGCACGGGTACTCGGGCGCGTACTTCGCGAGCAGCTCGAGCGTCGGGCGGCCGGTGCCGGCGAGCTGGATGATGTTGTTCTTGTTGACCGCCAGGAAGCTCGTGAGGTCCTGCGAGCCGGTGGTCAGCGAGCCGTAGACCGCGAGCAGGTTGTCCCGCTGGTCGACGACGGTCTTGGTCGTCGTGGTCATGTCGTTGAGCGCCTGCAGCAGGTCCGGCGCGGCGTCGGAGTAGACGTTCGCGACGTCGGCGAGCTTGGTGATGTTCTCCTTGAGCGCGGGCAGCTGCGGGTTGAGCTCGCCGAGGTAGGAGTTCAGCGACACCAGCGTCTCCCCGAGCGGCTTGCCGCGGCCGTCGAGCGCCTGCGACAACGCGGTGAGCGTGGTGGCGAGCTTCTCCGGCTGGATCGCCTGCAGCACCGGCATCAGGTTGTTCAGCACGCGTTCGAGCTCGATCGCGCTGCTGGTGCGGTCCTGCTCGATGACCGCGCCCTCCCTGATCGCGGTGCCCTTCTGCGGCGGCAGCACGAGGTTCACGTACCGCTCGCCGAACAACGTCTTGGGCAGCAGGCGCGCGCTGACGTTGGCGGGGATCTGCTCGACCTTGTCCGGCAGCAGCGCGAGCTCCAGCTCGGCACCGTCACCGGTGGTGCGGATGGCCTTCACCGAACCGACGATCAGCCCGCGCACCTTGACGTCGCTCGCGGTCAGCAGCTGGTTGCCGATGTGGTCGGTCTTGAGCGTGACCTTCACGTAGTCGCCGAAGGCGTCCTTGTAGAGCGCCACCGTGAGCGAGAGGAACATCGCGATCGCCAGGAGGAACGCGATGCCGAGAACCCGTTTCCTCATCCGGCGATCCTCACCGTCGTCGTCGCACCCCAGATCGCGAGGCTCAGGAAGAAGTCGAGCAGCGCCGTCGTGACGATCGCGGTCCGCACCGCGCGCCCGACCGCCACCCCGACCCCGGCCGGCCCGCCCGAGGCGCGGTAGCCGTAGTAGCAGTGGGTCATGATGATCACGACCGCGAAGACCAGCACCTTGCCGAACGACCAGAGCACGTCGACCGGCGGTAGGAACAGGTTGAAGTAGTGGTCGTACGTGCCCGCCGACTGCCCGTAGAACTCCACGGTGATCGTGCGCGCCGCCAGGTAGCTCGTCAGCAGGCCGATCACGTACAGCGGGATGATCGCGACGAACCCGGCGATGATCCGCGTGGTGACCAGGAACGGCAGGCTCGGGATGCCCATGACCTCGAGCGCGTCGATCTCCTCGGAGATCCGCATGGCGCCGAGCTGCGCGGTGAACCCGGACCCGACGGTGGCGGACAGCGCCAGCCCCGCCACCAACGGCGCGATCTCCCGCGTGTTGAAGTAGGCGCTCACGAAGCCGGCGAACGCGGACGTGCCGATCTGGTTGAGGGCCGTGAAGCCCTGCAGACCCACGACCGTGCCCGTGAACACGCTCAGGCCGACCATCACGCCGATCGTGCCGCCGATGACCGCCAGCGCACCGGAACCGAAGCTCACCTCGGCCAGCAGCCGCAGCGTCTCCTTCGAGTACCGCTTGAGCGCACGCGGCGTCCACGCCAGCGCCTTGACGTAGAACGTCAGCTGGTCGCCGAACCCGTCCAGGGTGGACAGCACCTTGTTCGCCATCAGCTCCCCTTCGCGGGCACGACCTGCAGGTAGATCGTGGTGAGGACGAAGTTGACGAAGAACAGCAGCAGGAACGTGATGACCACGGCCTGGTTGACCGCGTCACCCACGCCCTTCGGCCCGCCGGCCGGGTTGAGCCCCCGGTAGGCGGCCACGATCCCGGCGATGAACCCGAAGATCAGCGCCTTGAGCTCGCTGATCCACAGGTCCGGCAGCTGGGCCAGCGCGCTGAAGCTCGCCAGGTACGCACCGGGCGTGCCGTCCTGCATGATCACGTTGAAGAAGTAGCCACCGAGCACGCCGACGACGCTGACCATGCCGTTGAGCAGCACCGCGACCAGCATCGTGGCGAGCACCCTCGGCACCACCAGCCGGTGGATCGGGCTGACGCCCAGCACTTCCATGGCGTCGATCTCTTCCCGGATCTTGCGGCTGCCCAGGTCCGCACAGATCGCGGACCCACCCGCCCCCGCGATCAGCAACGCCGTCACGATCGGACTGGCCTGCTGGATGATCGCGAGCACGCTGGCCGCACCCGTGAAGCTCTGCGCACCGATCTGCCGGGTGAGGCTGCCCAGCTGCAGCGCGATGACCGCACCGAACGGAATGCTGACCAGCGCCGTGGGCAACACCGTCACGCTGACGATGAACCAGCTCTGCTGGATGAACTCCTTCAGCTGGAACGGCCGCCGGAACGACGTCCGCACGACGTCGATGCCCAGCTGGCACAGCTTCCCGGTCTCCCGCAGCGCACCAGCGCCGGGAAAGGTCTGCGTCGTCACAGCACACCGCCGGTCCGCGGCCACGGGCTGGGCGTCGGAGCGGCCACCGGCACTCCGGCGCGCACGCCGTACCGCACCTGCTCCTCGCTGGTCAGGCTCTCGATGATCCCCTGCTGCGCCTCGTGCGGCAGCTGGTGGATGATCGACATGACCCGGTCCTTCCTCCGCCGCACCGCATCCCGGTACGGCAACCCCGGCGTCGGCTCCAACTGCGGCACGACCCCGCGCATGTCCTCGTCCGGCGACCCGTCCGAGTGCCCGGCGTCCGCATGCGCCTGCTCGGCGGCCATGGTGGCCTGGTCCTTCTCCTCGGACATGCCGATCGGCCCGAGCCGCCGCCCGTTCAGGAACTGCTCCACCACCGGCTCGTCGCTGGTCAGCAACACCTCGCGCGGCCCGAACATGACGAGCTCCCGCCGGAACAACATCCCCAGGTTGTCCGGCACGGTCCGAGCGATGTTGATGTTGTGCGTGACGATCAGGATGGTCGCGTCGATCTGCGCGTTCAAATCGATCAGCAACTGGCTCAGGTACGCCGTCCTGACCGGGTCCAACCCCGAGTCCGGCTCGTCGCACAGGATGATCTCGGGATCGAGCACCAGCGCCCGCGCCAGCCCGGCCCGCTTGCGCATACCACCGGAGATCTCACCGGGGAGCTTCTTCTCCGCACCGACGAGCCCGACCATCTCCATCTTCTCGAGGACGATCCGCCGCACCTCGGCCTCCGTCTTGCGGGTGTGCTCCCGCAGCGGAAAGGCGATGTTGTCGTACAGGTTCATCGACCCGAACAACGCACCGTCCTGGAACAGCACGCCGAACATCTTCCGGATCTCGTAGAGCTTGTGCTCCGAACACCGCACCAGGTCCGTGCCGTTGATGACGATCTTCCCGCGCTCCGGCTTGAGCAGCCCGACCAGCGACTTCAGGAACACGCTCTTGCCGGTACCCGACGGCCCGAGCATCACGCTGACCTCACCCGGCGGCAACGTGAGCGTGACGTCCTGCCAGATGGTCTGCTTGCCGAAGGACTTGGTCAGACCCTCGACGACCACCTCGACGCCCATCCGCACCTCCGCCGCACACGCCCCGACGACGCCAAGGGATCGGCGTCACACCTGGGCAACGAGTTCGTTCGCGGCAGGTTACTCACCAGTTGGCCTAACACCGGTTGCGTTCGGATAACAGCACTGAGCGTGACCTCGCAAAACGGTCACCACCGCCTAGACCGCTCCCCAACAACCAGAACCAGGCACGTGGCACACCTCACACCCGCCCGCTTCCCGCCCTGTTCGAAAGTCACGCGGGAGTCCTGCGTTTCCCTGTGAGGAACGCAGGGCCCCTGTGTGGCTTTCGAACGGCCGGGTGTGGACAGCAAAACGGGCGTGCACCCCCGTTGTGGGTGCACGCCCGTTTCAAGCGGCTGAACGCCAAGCCCCCGCAGGGGCCCAGATCACTTGAGGGTGATCTTGGCGCCCGCAGCCTCGAGCTTCTCCTTGGCGGCGTCCGCGACGTCCTTCGCGACACCCTCGAGGATCGCCTTCGGAGCGGACTCGACCAGCTCCTTGGCCTCCTTCAGGCCCAGGCCCGAGACGACCTCGCGGACGACCTTGATGACCTGGATCTTCTTGTCGCCGGCCGACTCGAGGACGACGTTGAAGTCCGTCTGCTCCTCGACCTCGGCAGCGCCACCGGCGGCGGGGCCGGCAGCAGCGGCAACGGCGACCGGAGCCGCGGCGGTGACCTCGAAGGTCTCCTCGAACTGCTTCACGAACGCCGACAGCTCCAGGAGGGTCATCTCCTTGAACGCGTCGAGCAGCTCTTCGGTGCTGAGCTTCGCCATGATCGGCGGTCCTTTCTAATCTCCCGCGCGAAAGCGCCGGGCGTGTCTTCGGGTGATCAGCTTTCGGCGGGAGCGTCGGCTTCGGCGGCGGGAGCCGACTCGGCCTTCTTCTCCTGCAGGGCAGCAGCCAGGCGAGCGACCTGGGAAGCCGGGGCGTTGAACAGACCCGCGGCCTTGGCCAGGTTGCCCTTCATCGCGCCCGCGAGCTTCGCGAGCAGCACCTCACGGCTTTCGAGGTCCGCGATAGCGGTGACCTCGTCGACCGAGAGCGAGCGGCCATCCATGTAGCCGCCCTTGATGACCAGGGCCTTGTTGTCCTTCGCGAAGTCGCGGATCGCCTTGGCGGCGTCGACGGGCTCGCCCTCGACGAACGCGATGGCGGTCGGACCGGACAGGAGAGCCTCGAGGCCCTCGACTCCGGCGTCCGCGGCAGCCAGCTTGACCAGCGTGTTCTTCGCGACGGTGTACTTGGTGCCCGCGCCGAGAGCGCGACGCAGCGTGGTGAGCTGCGCCATGGAGAGGCCACGGTACTCGGTGACAACCGCTGCCGAGCTGCTGCGGAACTGCTCCGCGAGCTCAGCGACCGCCGTAACCTTCGTGGGCTTCGCCATGATCGCCTCCTCTCTGGGCTGGGTTAGACCGCCGGCCGAGAAGGCTCCGAAACAACAGAAACGCCCACGCGCACAAGCAGCACGGGGCGTCACAAGAAGCTTTGCCTCGTCCTCCCTGCGCGGGCCGCCCGTGTTGCAACGGGGCCTTCGTTCTCCTCGCGGAGAAAACCAGCGGTCTTCGGTAGAACCACGAAAAGACTACTCGACTGTGTCGGGCCACTCCAAATCGGCATGATGTGACCTGTGACGGACGAGCCCGGCAAGGACATCGCCCCTCGGCAGCCCCCGCAGCCGCCGCAGCCCCCGATGGACCCGGAACAGCTCAGGCAGTTCCAGGAGTTCCAGCGCTTCCAGGAGTTCCAGCGCTACCAGGAGGCGACCGGCCAGGCGCCGCAGCCGCCGAAGGGGCCGGGCAACCGCCTGCGGTGGCTGCTGTTCGTGCTCGGCAGCGCCCTGTTCTGGCGCATCCTGACGTTCCTCGTCGTGCTCGGCTCGGCGATCTGGGCCTACAACCACTTCTTCGGCACCGACGACCCCGGCGACATCGCCCAGGACAGCGGCGGCGTGACCGGCGCGGCTCAGGGCCTGTCGGCACCGGCCGGTCTGCAGGGCACCGTCGGCATGTTCTACAAGCACGTCTCGTTCGCCGACACGACCCGCGCCTGCACGCTGATCCTGCGCGACGACACCCGCCAGAAGTTCGCGAACGCCTACGGCGCAAGCGATTGCGGAGCCGCGGTCAAGGAACTGAAGTCGCAGGTCACCAGCGTCGACAAGTACCAGCAGGTGTTGTTCCCGCCGGACATGCTGAAGACCCCGGCCTCCACCAAGGTCACCATCGACTCCTGCGCGCTGACCGTCGAGGGCGGCCCGCGACTGGGCACGTTCGTCGTCGAGAAGGTCGGCTCCGGCTGGGTGATCACCGACTGGTCGCCCAGCACCTGTGGTTGATTGGACCGCATGGCGAACGCACTGGGGGTGCCCAGCCCGGACAAGGCCGCGTACATGGACACCGTGGCCGCGGTGGCGGGTGACTACAAACGCCGGCTGCTCGACCTCCTCGACCTGAGGCCCGACCTCAGCGTCCTCGACCTGGGATGCGGTCCCGGCGCGGACCTGGCGTCCATGGCCGACGCGGTGACCGAATCCGGCCGCGTGGTCGGGGTCGACATCGACGAGCGGATGGTCGCCGCGGCGAGCACCCGGTTCCACGACCGCCCGCAGGTCGAGGTGGTGCTCGGCGACGGCCACGCGCTGCCGTTCGAGGACGCCACCTTCCACCGGGCGCGGATGGACCGCGCGCTCCAGCACGTCGCCGACCCCGGCGCGGTCTTGGCCGAGCTCCTGCGCGTGCTCGAACCAGGTGGCCTGCTCCGCGTCGGCGAGCCCGACTGGGACTCGCTCGTCGTCGACGGCGACCTGGAGGTCAACCGCGCCTTCAACCGCTTCGTCTGCTCGACCATGGTCCGCAACGCCACGATCGGCCGTCAGCTCGCCCGCCTGGCACGCGCCGCCGGCTTCGAGGTCGGGGCCGTCGAGACCGCCGCACCGGTGTTCCACGACTTCGCCCAGGCGGACGAGGTCTTCGTGTTCACCCGCAACACCGAACGCGCCATCCGCGCCGGCGCCATCGACCGCGCCACAGGCGAACGGTGGCTCGCCGACCTCGCGACCGGCGACTTCCTCGCCACGCCGCTGGTGTTCCTGCTGTCAGCCCGCAAGCCGTTGTGACCCCAAGGACTCCACCGCCCGAGCCAGGCTCTCCGTGCCGTGCCCTGCCGCAACCTGCCGGTCCACCAACGCCTTGACCGCATCAAGCCCCGCGAACGGCACCCCCTGCGCCTCCGCCGCACGGATGAGCATCGCCAGCCCTGACTGGTTCATCGCGAGGCTCGACTCGCCACCGGCGTAGTCGGACCCGTCGATCTCCCCGGCGAACGTGACCAGCGCCGGGTGCAGGTCCACCAACCAGGACAACAACATCGGCGTGAGCTCGCCAACCCCGATCCCACCGGCCCGCGCCAGCGCCGCCGCGTGCAGGAACCCGCCGATCAACCCGTACATCCCCGCCAGGATCGCCACGTCGAACCCGGACGCACGCCCGGCGTCGTCCCCCACGAACGTGGCCTTCCCCAGCAGCTCCAACACTTTGCGCCACCGCTCGTACACCGCGCCGGCCCCGCTGTAGTTGATCGCCGACTCGTCCGTGCCGATGGTCTGCGGCACCGCGTACACGGCCCCGTGCAGGTACTCGGCCCCGTTCTCCGCAGCCCACGCAGCCAACTCGCGCGCCTCGTCAGGAGTGCCGGAGGTGAGGTTCACCAACGCACGCCCCCGCACGTCCACCCCACGCAGCACCTCCCGCACCGCCCGGTTGTCGAGCACCGCCACCACGACGAGCTCACCGGCCCCGGCCGCCTCCCCCGGCGTACCCGCCACCACCGCCCCGTCCAACCCCGCAGCCTTCGCCGCAGAACGGTTCCAGACCGTGGTGACCTGACCGCCCCGCAAGAACGCCTCCGCCACCGCACGACCAAGATTTCCCAGCCCCAGCACGGTGATCGCCTCAGATGTCATGCCCCCAGCTTCGGCCGACTTGATCACCGCAACCAGTGACAGGATTGACCCCTTCCACCAAATTCCTGCCATACCCTGGTGCCATGAGCGCTGGCTCCGTCGCCCTGGTCGTCCCCACCGACTTCGGCATCCCGGACCTCTACGAACTGGGCATCCCCGCCGCCGTCTTCGGCACACCCCAACCAGACCTCGCCAACCCCTGGTACGAGATGTGGCTGTGCGGCACCGAAAGCCGCACCCCAGCCCCCTTCACCCTGCGCACCACCCACGGCCTGGAAGACATCGCACGCGCAGACACCGTCATCGTCCCGTGGGTCCCAGAAGAGGTCATCGAGGACAACGCCCCAGTCCCACCCGACCTGGTCACGGCCCTGCGCAACGCCCACGACGCAGGCGCCCGAATCGTCTCGCTGTGCGTAGGAGCCTTCGCCCTGGCCGAAGCAGGCCTCCTCGACGGCCGCCGCGCCACCGCCCACTGGATGCACACGGCCCTGCTGGCAGAGCGCTACCCCAAGGTCCAGGTCGACGACTCAGTCCTCTACGTCGACGACGGCAACATCCTGACCAGCGCAGGCATGACCGCAGGCCTCGACCTCTGCCTCCACCTGGTCCGCCACGACCTGGGCGCCCACGTCGCCAACCAACTGGCCCGCCGCATGGTCGTCCCAGCCCACCGCCCAGGAGGCCAGAGCCAGTTCATCGACCTGTCCATCCCCGCCACCGACGACCAGGGCCTCACCCCGGTCCTCGACTGGGCCCGCGAACGCCTCGACGAACCCCTCACGATCAACTCCCTGGCCCGCCAAGCCGCAGTGAGCCCCCGAACCTTCTACCGCCGCCTGCACGCGGCCACCGGCACAACCCCACTGCAGTGGCTGCTGAACGAACGCATCGCGAGGGCACAGGAACTACTCGAGTCGACGGACCTGTCGGTTGAAAAGATCGCGGCGCTGAGCGGCATCGGCACGGCGAACAACCTGCGCCACCACTTCCTCAAACAAGTGGGCGTCTCCCCAACCGACTACCGCCGAGCTTTCCCCCGCCAACCCCGATGATCGAGCGAAGCGAGACGAAAAGCCCACGCACCCCAGGCGAGCCCGTCGAGCGAAGGCGAGGCTTTTGAACCTGCAGCGATGGGTAGCGGTGATGCCCCCTTGACCTGCGGTTGGGGCTTGACTTTGAGGGCGGGGCGATACGCTTGGTTCGGAACGGCCGGGCTCTTTGTGCCCGGCTTTTCAGGCCGATGCATCGCCCCGCTAGAGGCTCGAAGTCAAGCCCCAATCGCTATCGTCGCGAAGCGGCGATGAACACCAAAATCACGGCCAGTGCCCGCTCAACCACGCACCCTCACACGCCCTGCAACGCAAAAGGCCCCCGGCGAACCGGGGGCCTTTCACGAACGAAACTCAAACCAACGAGACTCAGGCCTCGTCCACCAGCATGTTGCGGGTCCGGTTCGGGTCAACCGGGATGCCGGGGCCCATCGTCGTCGAGACGGTGACCTTCTTGACGTACCGGCCCTTGGCAGCGGACGGCTTGGCCCGGAGGACCTCGTCCAGCGCCGCGGCGTAGTTCTCGACCAGCTTGTCGGGGTCGAACGACACCTTGCCGATGACGAAGTGCAGGTTGGCCTGCTTGTCAACGCGGAAGTTGATCTTTCCGCCCTTGATGTCGTTGACGGCCTTGGCGACCTCGGGGGTCACGGTGCCGGTCTTGGGGTTCGGCATCAGGCCACGCGGGCCGAGGATGCGGGCGATGCGGCCGACCTTCGCCATCTGGTCGGGGGTCGCGATCGCGGCGTCGAAGTCGAGCCAGCCACCCTGGATGCGCTCGATGAGGTCCTCGGCGCCGACGGCGTCCGCACCGGCGGCCTCGGCCTCGGCGGCCTTGTCACCGGTTGCGAAGACGATCACGCGGGCGGTCTTGCCCGTACCGTGCGGCAGGTTCACGGTGCCGCGGACCATCTGGTCGGCCTTGCGAGGGTCGACGCCGAGGCGAATCGCGACCTCGACGGTGGCGTCCAGCTTCACCTTGGACGTTTCCTTGGCGAGCTTGGCGGCCTCCAGCGGCGAGTACAGCCGCTCCCGGTCCACCAGCTCGGCTGCGGCCTTGTAGGCCTTGCTGCGCTTCATGACTCTGTCCTAACCGTGGATCAGTCGTGGTGAATGAGCCGCGCTCGGCTCTCCCACGCTTGCGAAAGAAAGAAAGATCAGCCTTCGACCGTGATGCCCATGGAACGGGCGGTGCCCGCGATGATCTTCGCGGCCTGGTCGATGTCGTTCGCGTTCAGGTCGACCATCTTGGTCTGCGCGATCTGGCGCACCTGCTCCATGGTCACCTTGGCGACCTTGACGCGGTGCGGCTCGCCCGATCCCTTGTCGACGCCGGCGGCGGCGAGGATGAGACGCGCGGCCGGCGGGGTCTTCAGCTTGAAGTCGAACGAGCGGTCTTCGTAGACCGAGATCTCGACCGGCACGACCTGACCGCGCTGCGACTCGGTCGCGGCGTTGTAGGCCTTGCAGAACTCCATGATGTTGACGCCGTGCTGACCAAGCGCGGGACCGACGGGCGGCGCCGGGTTGGCGGCACCAGCCTTGATCTGCAGCTTGATGATCGCTGACAGCTTCTTCTTCTTGGGTGGCATGTCCGTACTTCCTGTTATTGCGGTGTCCGCGCGCGGCCCTGCCAGCCGCAGCGTGGCCGATCGGTTCCTCTTTCGAGGGAACCGCTCAGATCTTGGAGACCTGGCTGAACGACAGCTCGACCGGCGTCTCCCGGCCGAAGATCGACACCAGGACCTTCAGCTTCTGGCCGTCCGCGTTGACCTCGCTGATCGTGGCGGGCAGCGTGGCGAACGGGCCGTCCATGACGGTGACCGACTCGCCCACCTCGAAGTCGACCTCGATGGTCGGCTTCGGCGCGGCGGTGGAGGCGGCCTTCTTGCCCTCGGCCGGCTTCTGCTCACCCTGCGGGAGCAGGAACTTCAGCACCTCGTCGATCGTGAGGGGCGAGGGCTTGGAGGTGGCGCCGACGAACCCGGTCACGCCCGGCGTGTTGCGGACGGCGCTCCAGGACGCGTCGGTGAGCTCCATGCGGACCAGGATGTAACCGGGCAGCACCTTGCGCTGCACCAGCTTGCGCTGGCCGTTCTTGATCTCGGTGACCTCTTCGGTCGGCACCTCGACCTGGAAGATGTAGTCCTCCATGTCGAGCGTGTGGATGCGGGTCTCGAGGTTGGCCTTGACCTTGTTCTCGTAACCCGCGTAGGAGTGCACGACGTACCAGTCGCCGGGCGCGTGGCGCAGGGCCTGACGCAGCTCTTCGGCGGGGTCGGCGATCTCTTCGTCGATCGGGGTCTCGTCGATCGCGAGGACGTCGACGTCGCCGGCGTCCTCGTCGGTGTCGTCCGCGACGTCGGTGTCAGCAGCGTCGTCCTCGGAGTCCACAGCCTCCGACTCGACCGTCTCGTCGACGGTGGTGTCCTCGGACACCTCGTCGTCGGTGAGGTCGGTCTTCTCCTGGGCGTCGACGCCGTGATCGGAGGTCACTGTGGATCTCGCTTCCTTATTGCAGCGGCAGCTGTCCGGCTCAGCCGAACAACTCGAAAACAGCCGCGCCGAAGCCGAGGTCGAGAGCCCACACCAGCGCGACCATCACGACCACGAACACCAGGACAACACCGGTGTAGGTGACGAGCTGCTTGCGCGTCGGCCAGATCACCTTGCGGAGTTCGCTGATGACCTCGCGGATGTAGCGGAAGAACCGCCCGATCAGCGAGGGACCCTTCTCCTGTCCATCACGGGCCTTCGTCGGGCGACCCTTCTTGGCGTCGTCGTCCGACTCGTCGGACTTGACGGCGCTCTTCTTCGACTCAGCGCTGCTGCCGTCCTTGCGGGCGGCCGGGCGAGAGGAGGCACGACGTTCACGCCGCGCCGCAGCAGTGGACGGCCGGACAGCGCCTTCGCGCTCCTCCGGCTGGTCCTGCTCGCGGCCCTCGCTCATGCCGTCCTCCACTCCACCCATGACGCTTCGACAGCAGGGGCGACAGGACTTGAACCTGCAACCTGCGGTTTTGGAGACCGCTGCTCTGCCAGTTGAGCTACGCCCCTTCGGGATCTGCGAGAGACCCCCTGGCCACGCAGGAAGTGTACGGGAGCCTGCCCCGTCCATTCCAACCAGACCGCCCAAGCATCAGTCGAGCGGCCTGTCGCACAGCCTACCCACACGAGCACCGAGAACACGAATCAGGGTCGGTCAACCGCGTCCCCACCGCGCCCCGAATCTCCTGTGAGCACTGCAAACACCACCTGACCGGGTTGCCAGGCGGTGTTGTTGATCACACGATCAGCCGACGCGCACGCGGGCGAAGGCGCCCATCAACACCGCTTTGCCGTCAAAAGACGCGCTGATGTTGACCTTCACAGTTCCGTCTTCCAGCTCCTTGGCGACCTTGCCGGTCACCTCGACCAGCGCGCCCTCGTCGTCGTTGGGCACCACGACCGGCCGGGCGAACCGGCAGCCGTACTCGACGACCGCACCGGGATCACCGACCCACTCCACGACGATCCGCGACGCCACGGCCATCGTGAGCATGCCGTGCGCGATCACGTCCGGCAGGCCGACGTCCCTGGCCGTCTTCTCGTTCCAGTGGATGGGGTTGAAGTCCAGCGAGGCACCCGCGTACCGCACCAGGTCGGCGCGCGTGATGCGGACGGACAGCGCCGGCAGCTCGGTGCCGACCTCGAACTTCGCCGCGGTCACGCGTCCTCCCCCCTCACGACGAGCATCGACTTGGCGGTGGTGACCGGTTCACCCTCGACGGTGCTGATCTCGGTCCGCACGGTCACCATGTCGTTGCCCATGCGGGCCACGATGCCGTCGATGTGCGCCACGCACACGAGCTGGTCGCCGGCGGTGATGGGCCGGTGGTGGGTGAAGTTCTGGTCGCCGTGCACGACCCGGCCGTAGTCGAGCTCCAGCTCCGGGTCGAACATGACCGTCTCGTTGGTCTTCATCGACACCACGATCGCGAACGTCGGCGGCGCGATGACATCCCTGTGCCCCAACGCCTTCGCCGCTTCGGTGTCGCGGTAGGCCGGGCTGTCGGCGCCGATCGCGTCGGCGAACTCGCGGATCTTCTCGCGGCTCACGTCGTACGGCTGCGACGGCGGATAACTACGTCCGATGAAGGCGGGGTCGAGAGGCACCGAGTGAGCCTATATGCGACGAGGCCCGCCCCACGGTGTGGGACGGGCCTCGTGCGAAGACTGCTACGCGCTCAGCGGGTTTCCTTGTGCGCGCGGTGCGTCTTGCAGTTCGGGCAGAACTTCTTGACCTCCAGGCGGTCCGGGTCGTTGCGCCGGTTCTTCCTGGTGATGTAGTTCCGGTGCTTGCACTCCTCGCACGCGAGGGTGATCTTCGGGCGTACGTCGGTTGCAGCCACGGTCCTTGCCTTCCTGCGAGCACACGGGCCCCGAGAACCCAGTCCGGGCTTACCGGCTGGCGGGGGTGGGCAACGAGGTTGCTGCCCAGGGGTCTGGGGGCTTGGCCCCCAAATCATGCGGAGCGAGGAAGGTCGGCGCTTTCCGCCGACACACCTCACCCACTTGCGTAGCGGTGGCCGGACTTGAACCGGCGACACAGCGATTATGAGCCGCTTGCTCTACCAACTGAGCTACACCGCTTTACACGACACAAGCCGCGATGCTCGCATCGCGGCTGAGTCATGGAGCCCCTTTACGGAATCGAACCGTAGACCTTCTCCTTACCATGGAGACGCTCTGCCGACTGAGCTAAAGGGGCTTGCTCTTTCGTTCTTGCCGAGCGAGGAGAACTCTACAACATCCGTCCACCAAGAACGAAATCCGGGGGTCCCTTCAGTGGACCAAGGTGAGCACCGTCTCATCGCGAGCACCCCTGACCTGCACAGTTCGCGCCCGCAGCCACGCCTCGAACCGGTCCTCGGACAGCGGCCGCGAGATCAGGTACCCCTGCGCGACGTCACACCCCATCCCGACCAGCTGGTCGCGCGCCGCGTCGTCCTCCACGCCCTCGGCCACGACCACCAGGCCGAGCGAGTGACCGAGCTCCACGATCGACCGCACCACGGCCATGTCGCCGAGGTCCGTGCCCATCCCGAGCACGAACGACTTGTCGATCTTCACCTCGTCCACCGGCAGCTGGCGCAGGTACGCGAGCGACGAGTACCCGGTGCCGAAGTCGTCGACCGCCAGCACGACGCCGATCGCGTGCAGGCGCCGCAGCACCGGCAGCGCGCGCTCGGGATCCGCCATCACGCCCGACTCGGTGAGCTCGAAGGTCAGCAGCCCGGACGGCACGTCGTGGCGTTCCAACGCGGCCGCCACCCGGTTCGGGAAGTCCTCGTCGGCCAGCGTCCGCACGGACAGGTTGACGGCGATGGACATCCGCAGGCCGCGGTCGAGCCAGCGGCGCACGCGTTCCAGGGCCCTGTCCATCACGAAGTCCGTCAGCACGTCCACCAGGCCGGTGGCCTCGACGGCCGGCACGAACTCGTCCGGGTCGACGCGGCCGAACTCCGGATGTGTCCAGCGCACCAACGCTTCCGCGCCCACGACCTGGCGTGAGGGCAGGGCGACCTTCGGCTGGTAGTGCACCGAGATCTGCCCGGTCTCGACGGCCTGGCGGAACTGCGTCACGAGCTGGAAGCGGCGCAGGAAGATCTGGCCCATGCTCGGCGCGTAGGCCCGCACCGGCGAGCCCTCGGACGTGGCGCGCACGGCGACGTCCGCCCGCTGCAGCAACGTGTCCGGGTCGGGGTCCTCGGTCTCGGAGTCGGCCTTCGAGGCGTAGCCGACGACCGCGGAGGCCTCGACGGTCAGCCGGTCGACCGGGTACGGCACGGAAAGCCCGGCCCGCAGCCGTTCCGCGGTCTCGTGGGCCGCCACCGCGCGCGAGTCGTCGAGGAACGCCGCGAACGCGCCGCCCTCCAGCCGGGCCAGCGGCACGTCGGCGCCCAGTGCGTCGCGCAGCCGGCGTCCGGCGGCGACGACCATGCGGTTGCCCCAGGCCTGGCCCAGCGCGTCGGACACCGTCGACAGGATGTCGAGGTCGATGCGCAGCACCACTGCCTTCTGCGACTCGCGCAGCGGTTCGGCGCACGCCTCGCGGAAGCCCGGCCGGTTGAGCAGGCCGGTCAGCGGGTCGTGGTAGGCGTCGTGCCGCAACCGCGCCAGCAGCCGGCGGTTGTCCACGGCGGTGGCGAGGTGCGAGGCGAGGGTGCGCAGCAGCTGGATGTCGGCCTTGCCGAAGCCGCGCCACCGGGAGAGCCGGTCGTGGGCCTCGACCGCGCCGAGCAGCTGGGTCGCGCCGCGCAACGGCACCACCAGCGCCTCCTGCGCGTCGCGGCGCAGCAGGGCCTCGGTGACGTCCTCGGTCGCATCGGCCACGCGGTAGTAGCGGACGTGCGTGCCCGGCAGCTGCAGCACCGGGTCCTCGCGCACGGCCCGCGGGTCCGACACGGCCATCTCGTCGGGCAGCGGTTCGCCGGCGACGAGGGTGATCATGGCTTCCTGCGGGTCGGTGCGCAGGCGCAGCACGACCCTGTTGGCGTTGAGCTGCTCGCGGATGCGTTCCGCGATCTGCTGCCACTCGTCCTCTTCGACGTTCGCGGTGAGGTCGTCCTCCGGCTGCCGCGGACCGGTGCCGTGCTGGCCCGACCGCGCGACGCGCAGGCTGACCTCGCTCAGCGCCTCGAGGTCGCGCTGTTCGCGCAGCAGCCCCGAGTAGGCGAGGTAGGTGGCGACGATCCCGGCGAGCACCAGGACGATCAGCAGGCCGCCCCACTGCGTGGTGGAGACGATCTGGAAGCCGACGAGACCGGCCGAGGTGTTCAGCAGCGCCACGACCAGCGTCTGGAGCACGAGGCGGAGGCTGTTGCCCACCCGCATCGACTTGCCCATGAGCCGCAACGCGCACAGGCCCAGCACGCTCGCGAGCAGCGGCACGGTGATCGTGCCTACGAACGCACCGGCCCAGAACGGCCCGCCCTCGCCGACCATCCGGTTCACCACGGCCGCCGCGGCGAACGCCACGGAGATCTCCATGAACATGAGGCCCGCGTTGTAGACGGCGCGGTCCAGGATCCGCCTGCCGAGCAACGTGCCGACGCCCGCGACCACGTGCGCGGCGAGCACGACCTCGAACGGGGCCACGAGCAGGCCGAGCACCAGCGGGATCTCGGTGAAGGAGATGGTCCAGGCGACGCCGCTGCGGACGTCGACGTTGATCGCCAGCTGCTCGGCCAGCAGGAAGCCGACGACGAGCAGCGGGCCGATCCAGAAGAGGGAGGTGTGCTCCTTCTCCGGGAGCCAGGCCGCGACCATGCCCGCGCAGACGACGCCGGCCACCAGGAGGGTGACGGCGAACGCGCTGAACGCGCGGTTGGTCGACTTGGCCGACCAAGCGGCCGAGTCCGACACGGGGGCCGACGCTCGGTCGGACATCCAGCCTCCTCGTCGGCCTGGGGTGGGGGGTCGCTCAGGCGTGACGGAGGGGTCCCGTGCTCAGCGAGCAGGACCCCTCCAGGGGCACCAATGTACCCCGCTCGGGGGACGAAATGGCAGGTCGAGCACCCCTAGTGACATCGATTCACCCAGACGTGACTACTCAGTAAGACGCCCGTGGAGCACCGTCACGGCCTGCCCGCAGAGCTGCACCCGATCTTGGTCGAGGGTCGCCCTGACGAACCCGCCGCGTTCCGACGCCTGCTCCGCCAGCAGGTCAGCGCGCTGCAGTCGCGGCACCCAGTAGGACGCGAGCGTGCAGTGGGCCGATCCGGTGACGGGGTCCTCCGGGACGCCGGCGGCCGGGTAGAAGCACCGGCTGACGATGTCCGCGGCGCCGTCGCCAGGAGCCGTCACGATCACTCCGCGTGACGGGATTTGTGCCAGTCCTTGGACATCAGGTCGCAAGGAACGGACTTCCTTCGCACTGCCCAGCTCGACCAGGAAGTCGAACCGCCCCCGCGCCACGGACTTGATCGTCGCATGTGAGAGCGCCTCTGTTAGGCCGACTGGCGGGTCAGTCAACTCTGGAGGATCGGCCGGGAAGTCCATTCGGATCCACCCGTCGTCAGGTATGCACGTGAGCACCCCGCTACGCGTGGTGAACCTCTGCTCGCCGCCGAGCACGTGCGCGGTGGCCAGCGTGGCGTGCCCGCACAGGTCGACCTCGACGGTCGGCGTGAACCAGCGCAGGTGGTTGTCCGGGGTGACGAAGGCCGTCTCGGCGTGCTTCATCTCCGCCGCGACGTCCTGCATCCACGCGTCGTCGCGCGGCTCGGCCAGCAGGACGACAGCGGCCGGGTTGCCCTTGAAGCGCTCGCTGGTGAACGAATCCACGACGAAGATCTCCACAACCCGACCCTGCCATGCTCAGATGTGGTGTGGCAGACGACTTTTCGTTCACCGAGACGGATCCGGACTCGCTGGGGGCGACCTGGGGACCGCTGCGCCTGCACCGGCTGAACTGGCGGCCCGGCTGCGACCTGCCCGCGTTGCTCGACGAGTGGGAGACCCGGCTCACCGGCCTCGACGACCCCGACACCGCGGCGACGGTGACCGTGCCGAGCCACGAGACCTCGGCCGCACAACCGTTGATCCACCACGGATTCGCGCCGCTGACCGTTGTCGCCGAGCGACTCGCCGGACGTTGCGCGGTGACGCGGCCGCCCGACGTGGAGGTGCGGGCCGCGACCCGCGCCGACCTGGACGTCGCGGTGGAGCTGAACCTGCACACGGTCCGGTACGACGCCGCGTTCGGCATGGTCACCGAACGCCCGAACGCCGCGGCACACCTGCGATCGGCGCTGGCGGACGTGCTCGACCGCGACCACGAGGCCATGTGGCTCGCGGTCTACGACGGCACGCCCGTCGGGATGATCTACGTCGACCTGCCGCAGCACGCGGGGTGGATGGAGCGGTTCGCCTCGGAGCAGCCGTTCGCCTACCTCGGCCACCTCGGCGTGCGGCCGGACGTCCGGGGAACCGGCGCGGGCAGCGCTCTCGTGGCGCACGCGCACGCCGTCCTGGACGAGGCCGGCGTGGCGGCCACGCTGCTGCACCACGCGTTGCCGAACCCGCGCTCGACGCCGTTCTGGTACTCGCAGGGCTACCGGCCGCGCTGGACGACGTGGGTGCGCAGGCCCGCGTTGAGATCTTCTCCCGGCGTGTCGCCGTGACCCGAACGGCCCAGTGGGCCAAGCTCGGGGCATTCGCACGAGTGAAGAACCCGGACGAACCCGTACTTGTGGAACGGATTCGGCCTCTTTTTCGACAAAGGGGTTAGCGATTCGGACACCACACCTGGGGGTCGAGATGGAGCTCAGCGGAAGAGCACGCGCGATGTTGCGGGCCGTCGAGGCAGGTAGGGCCGAGGTGACGGGCGGCTCGGAACCTGAGCTGTACGTCGACGGACTGCCGTGTTGCGACCAGATGGCCACGCACGACCTCGTGCACGCGGGCTTGCTGCGACCGGCGCAGCCCACCCGGTTCGGCCACCGCGTGTGCGCCGAGCTGACAGAGGACGGGCGCGCGGCACTCGCGGCGAGTTGATCGCCCAATGATCGAACATCTGTTCGACATGAGGTATGCTGCGCCCTGAGGCCGGCACGCAAGGGAGAGGAAGCTCTTGCGCGCCGGCCTCGCTGTTTTGAGCGTTGTTCAGCGCTGGCTCAGGCGGCTTTCTGCTGGGTGCCGACGTTCATCCGGTTCCACAGGTTGATCGCGCCGATCACCAGCATCAGCCCGGCCAGCTGCTTCTCGTCGAAGTGCTTCGCCGCCTCGTCCCACACCTCGTCGCTGACGCGCACGTGCGTCACCTGCTCGGCCAGCGCGAACGCCGCCCGTTCCGCGTCGGTGTAGTACGGCACGTCCCGCCAGCCGGCGATCGCGTAGATCTTGCGGTCGTCCACATCGGCTTCGCGCAACAGCTTGGTGTGGTAGTCGATGCACGCGCCGCAGCCGTTGATGATGCTGACCCGCAGGCAGATCAGCTCCGCGAGGTCCTTGTCGACCCCCGTGGCCGCGGCCGCCTCCGACAACGCGAGCAGCGCCTGCATCGCGCCGGGAACGCTCAGCACCGGGTTGGCAATCCTCATGGTCGTTCTCCCTGTCCTCGTTCGCCTGTGCCCTGTTGACCCGGTGGGCGGCGGAGGTGTGACAGGTTTCGCCGAGAACTTTCCGCTAGACGCTGAGGCTCTGCCCGATGCCACCGTCGACCGGCAGGTCGGCACCGGTCGTGAAGGTCGCCTCGAACGCCAGGAACAGCACCGCGTCCGCCACCTCGTCGCTCGTGCCGTGGCGCTTGAGCGGCGTGAGCTCGTCACCGGCCTGCTTGAAGGCGTCAAGAGCCTCCTGCGGCAGACCGGTCACGCCCATCGACGGCGTGTCGATGAAGCCGGGGCTGACGACGTTGACCCGGACGTTGCGCGGCGCCAGCTCGGCCGCGAACGACCGCCCGAACGACCGCACCGCCGCCTTGGCACCGGAGTAGGCGCTCATCGCCTTGCCGCCACCGGTCTGCGCGACCGAGGTGGTGAAGACGATCGAGCCGCCTTCGGCGACCAGCGGCGCGAGTTTCTGAGCGGTGAAGAACGCGCCCCTGGTGTTGATGTCGAAAGTGCGGTCGTAGTCGTCCGGCGTGACGTCCTGGTACTCGAACAACGTCGCATACCCGACGTTGATGAAGAGCAGGTCGATGCTGCCGAACCGCTCACGCGCCGCCGTGGCGAGCTTGTCGATGTCGGCGAGGTTGGTGGCGTCCATCGAGATGCCGTGCTCGACGTCGTCCGCCTTGCGCCCGGTCAGCAGCACCTCGGCGCCTTGGCCGAGCAGCTTGTCCACGACCGCGCGGCCCATGCCGTGCGTTCCGCCCGTGACGACGGCCTTCTTCCCCTGGTACTTCACCGGATCACCTCGATGACGCTCGCGATGCTGTGCGTGCCGTGCCCCTTCTGCTGAGCACGCTGGTACAGGTCGTGCAACGCCTGCGGCAGCGCGGAGTCGACCCCCTGCCGCCGGCTGGCCTCGGCGAGCATCCGCAGCCCTGAGACGTTGATGTCCAAAGCGGACACCTCCGTCTCGTAGTCCCGGTGCTGCGTCTCCTCCCCCATCTCCGGCAGCATCTCGGCGAGCTCGCGCAGCCAGTCCGCGACCATCGGTGTGAGCTGCTGCGGCGTGACCCCCTCAGTGCCCGTGAGCGCGACCGCCTGCAGATAGCCGGCGAACGTCGCCCACATGACCCCGAGCAGGCCGAGGTCGTACAACGCGGCCAGCCCGGCGTCCTGCCCCACGTACACCGGCTCGCCGAACGCGTCGAGCACGTGGTGTTCCTCGTTGCCCGCGAAGAAGATCCGCGCTCCCGGCGTCCCGATCTGCTGCGGCACAGCCATGATCACGCCGTCGACGTACTCCACCCCGTTGTCCCGCGCCCACTCCGCGGTGACCCGCGCCTCTTCCGGCGTACCGCTGGTGAGGTTGACCAGCGCCTTGATGTTCTTGCTCAGCAACGGCCGCTGCACCTCGTAGGTGGCCAGGCACGTCACCACGACGTCCGCCTCGAACGCCTCGTCCAGATCGCCGGCCCGCCTCGCCCCCGCCGGCGTCTGCTTGTCCGCCGACCTGTTCCACACCGTCACGTCGTAGCCCTTTTTGACCAGGGCACAAGCAAGCGCGCTACCCATGCGGCCAAGGCCGAGCACGCTCACCGATTTCTTGATCCCCATGCGCTGAATCGTCGTTCCACCACTGACAGAACGACAAGTACCTACTATTTTGTCAGGTACCCACCTTTTGGTAAGGATCCAGGATGAAGCCACGAACCTACGCGTGTGGCCTCGACGCGGCCATCGACGTCATCGGCGGCCGCTGGAAGGCCCTGATCCTCTGGGCCCTGCACCACGGCCCGATGCGCACCGGCGAACTGCGCCGCTCGGTCTCCGGCATCAGCGAGAAGATGCTGATCCAGGTGCTGCGCGAGATGGAGGCGGACCAGATCGTGCACCGCGAGGTGTTCCACGAGGTCCCACCCCGCGTCGAGTACTCCCTGACGCCGCAGGGGATGAAGCTGAACGACGCACTGCTCCCGCTGGGCGACTGGGGCGAGGACAACATGACCGACATCGCCCGCCGCCGAGGCGTGCAACCGCCCGTCAGGCACTGAGTCGCGGCGGCACGAGGAAGTACCGCGCCGCACCGGCAACGTGGCGTTCGCCCGCCCGCGGGTCCTGCAGGGCGGCGACGATCCGCGCGACCGGCTCGTGGTCGAGGATCCGACCGGCGACGGCCTCGTGCGGCGGGTACCCGGCCACCCAGCCCGTGCCGGCCGCACACCACGCGAGCAGCTGCAGCACCCGCGACACGGGCTCTACGGCCAGCATCAGCCTGCGCGCACGGGTGACCAGCGCGGCCCGCTCCGGGCTGCGCAGCAGCTGGCCGCCCAGCTCCTCCAAGGCAGGCGGCACCGCACGGATCCAGTCCAGCCGCTCCTGCTGGAGATCCCGCCACTGCGCGGACAGCCTGCGCTCGTCCAACCAGCGCTCCAGCCGCGTGCCGTCCGCGAGCTCCCCATGCCCCTGCCACTCGCTCCAGGCGAGCGAGATGCCGTGGTGGAAGGCCACAACGGCAAGGCGGGCACCGTCCGCGTCGAAGAACTCGAACCGCACCTGCCCCCGGCACGCACACACGTACCCCGGCAGCGAGCTCACGGTCATCGCGGCGCGCAGGCGTTCCCGATCGTCCGAACGCGACAGGTCAACGACGATCCGCCCGTGCGCCTCAAGCTCCACAACCCGCACACTCGCGGCCTCACACACAACAGCGTCCAACGCGGCAACGTCATCCATCAGTCCCCTGCTCCCCCATGGACAGAACGGCATACGCACGCCGGCACAGCCCAGGCGCCCCACCGGGATGGGCCGCGACACCAAAGGCGAGCCCACAGGGATGGGCCGCGACACCAAGGGCGAGCCCACGGGGATGGGCCGCGACACCAAAGGCGAGCCCACGGGGATGGGCCGCGACGCCGAAGGCGAGCCGGCCGGGGGTCCGGGGGCGGAGCCGCCCGGCTGGGGTGTGGGGGCTCGGCCCCCACAAAACACAACGGGAGCCCTCGGTCTGCGCTTTCCGCAGACAGAGGGCTCCCAGGATCACGTGGCGGGTAGAGGATTCGAACCTCTGTAGCTTTCGCGACGGATTTACAGTCCGCTCCCATTGGCCGCTCGGGCAACCCGCCCCACACCGCCGTAACGGTGCGGTGAGAACAATACATAACCCCTTCGGGGACTCCCAAATCGGGGTCCCCCAGTAGCATCGTTGCTGCTTCTGCACCCGAGATCGTTGGAGAGTGAAGTCGTGGCGGACCCGTCGTTCGACGTGGTGAGCAAGGTGGACCGGCAGGAGGTCGACAACGCGCTCAACCAGGCGGCCAAGGAGCTGAGCACGCGCTTCGACTTCCGCGGCACCGGCACCACCGTGGCCTGGGCCGGCGAGGAGGCGATCACCTTCACCTCCGAGACGGAGGAGCGCTGCAAGGCGGCCATCGACGTCTTCCAGGAGAAGCTGGTGAAGCGCAACATCTCGATGAAGGCGTTCGAGGTGGGTGAGCCGGCGATCTCCGGGAAGGTGTTCAAGGTCACGGGGAACCTCGTGCAGGGCATCTCGTCGGAGAAGGCCAAGGAGATCGCCAAGAAGATCCGCGACGAGGCGCCCAAGGGCGTGCAGGCGCAGATCCAGGGCGACCAGCTGCGGGTGTCGGGCAAGAAGAAGGACCACCTGCAGGACGTCATCGCCCTGCTGAAGGGGTCTGACTTCGGGATCGCGCTCCAGTTCACCAACTACCGGTGAAGGGCATCGTCCTCGCCGGTGGCAGTGGGACGCGCCTGCACCCGATCACGCAGGCCGTCTCGAAGCAGCTGTTGCCGGTCTACGACAAACCGATGATCTACTACCCGCTGTCGGTGCTGATGCTGGCCGGCATCCGGGAGGTGCTGATCATCTCCACGCCGGTCGACCTGCCGTTGTTCCGGCGGCTGCTGGGCGACGGGTCGCAGTGGGGCATGCGCTTCGAGTACGCCGAGCAGGCGGCGCCGAACGGGCTGGCCGAGGCGTTCGTCATCGGCGCTGACTTCGTCGGGGACGACGACGTGGCGCTGGTGCTGGGCGACAACATCTTCTACGGCCAGGGCTTCTCCAGCACCCTGCAGCAGCACGCGTCCTCTTTGGACGGCTGTGTGCTGTTCGGGTACCAGGTGAAGGACCCCGAGCGGTACGGCGTGGGCGAGGTGGACGCGTTCGGCAGGCTCATCTCCATCGAGGAGAAGCCGAAGCAGCCGAAGTCGAACCGGGCGATCACCGGGCTCTACTTCTACGACAACGGTGTGCTCGACATCGCGGCGAAGCTCAAGCCGTCGGCGCGGGGCGAGCTGGAGATCACCGACGTCAACCTGCGCTACCTGCGCGAGGGGCGGGCGCAGCTGGTGGAGCTCAGCCGCGGGTTCGCGTGGCTCGACACCGGCACGCACGACTCGTTGCTGGAGGCCGGGCAGTTCGTGCAGGTGCTGGAGCACCGCACGGGCGTGCGCATCGCGTGTCCCGAGGAGATCGCGCTGCGCATGGGGTTCATCTCCGCGCAGGAGTGCTACGCGCTCGGCGAGAAGCTCGGGAAGTCCGGGTACGGCGAGTACCTGATGGCCGTGGCGCAGAGCACCCGCTAGCGCCGCGCCATCTCCTCGAGCCTGCGGACGCGGTCGGCGATCGGCGGGTGGGTCGAGAACCACTTCGCGAACTGCTCCCCCGAACGGAAGGGGTTCGCGATCATCAGGTGGCTCTGCGACACCACCTCCGGTTCCGGTGCGAGCGGCGCCGCCCGCGTCCCGAGCTCGATCTTGCGCAGGGCGCTCGCCAACGCCAGCGGGTCGCCGGTCAGCTCGGCGCCGGAGGCGTCCGCCTGGAACTCGCGGGAGCGGCTCACGGCCAGCTGCACGACGGTCGCGGCGATCGGGCCGAGCAGCGCGATCAGCAGCAGGCCGAGCGGGCCGGGGCCGTCGTCGTCATCGCCGCCGCCGAAGATGCCGGCGAACAGGGCCAGGTTCGCGAGCATCGTGATCACGCCCGCCAGCGCGCCGGCGACGCAGCTGATCAGGATGTCGCGGTTGTAGACGTGCGCGAGCTCGTGGCCCAGCACCGCGCGCAGCTCGCGTTCGTCGAGCAGCTCCAGGATGCCCGTGGTGCAGCACACGGCGGCGTTGCGCGGGTTGCGGCCTGTCGCGAACGCGTTCGGCGCGGCCGTCGGGCTCAGGTACAGCCGCGGCATCGGCTGCTTGGCCTTCTGCGACAGCTCGCGCACGATCGCGAACATCACGGGCTGCTCCACCTGTGACACGGGCCTGGCCCGCATCGCGCGCAGGGCGAGCTTGTCGGAGTTGAAGTACGCGTAGGCGTTCACGCCCAAGGCCAGCAGCAGGCCGATGACCAGTGCCGTGCGGCCGAAGAGGCTGCTGATCACGATGATCAGCGCGCTCATCCCGCCGAGCAGCAAGGCCGTCTTCAACCCGTTGATGTGCTTGTGCACGGTTTTCGCCTCCGGGTTCCCTACGTCCGACCTCTCAACGAACCAGGCCGCCTGCCGGTTCCGGTGGCGGTCTCCGGTGCGGGTTCCGCGGCCGGGTCGAGCGCGGGCGGCGGCGGGACCTGGTCGACCCACGTGGCGAGCACGTCCCGTTCGTGGACGAGCTCCGCGACGGCTCCGTCGCCGTCGATCGAGCCCGTGCCGGGGTAGCCGAACTCCGGCGCCCAGTGCAGGGCGTCGAACGGGCAGACCTCGACGCAGATGCCGCAGTACAGACATTGGCCGTAGTCGATCGCGAAGCGGTCGAGCACGTTGCGGCTGCGCGGCCGTGCACTGCCGGGCTGCTGTTCGACCTCGGTGTGCGACGTGATGTGGATGCACCAGTCGGGGCACTCACGCGCACAGATCATGCAGACCGTGCAGTTGGCCTCCAACAGCGCGATAACGCCCCTCGTGCGCGGCAGCAGGCTGGTCACTGGGTTCCTTCTTCCCTGCGCGGGCCCCACGACGGGTCCGGCACTCCTGGCGGTGCGGTGCGGCGGCGGCTCGGTGCGCTGGTGTTGTCCTCGCCGGGTTCCAGGCGGCCGGGCCACGGGCGCACGACCCGTGCGGCGAGCACGAAGTCCTTGCGCAGCGGGTGGCCCTGGAAGCTGTCCGGCAGCAGCAGGTGGTCGCCGGGCTCGGTGAGCGTGATGCCGAACATCTCCGCGGCCTCCCGCTCGTGCCACTCCGCGCCCTTCCACAGGTGGGCGACGCTGGGCAGCGGGTCGGTCTCGGCCACCTCGGTGCGCAGCATGACGCCCTCGCGCGTCCGCGGGTCGATGACGTGCAGGAACACCGCGTGGCGCTGTCCGACGGCGCCGGGCCGGCCCGCGTCCTCGACGCCGAGCCAGTCGAACATCACGAAGCCCTTCCCGTGGTGTTCGGCGGCGGCCGCGAGCCAGTCGGCCAGCTCCACGTGGTGGATCGTCTGGCCGAACGCCGTCTTCGGTGTGGTTTTCGGGGTGGTGGTCACGCGTTCACCAGCCGGTGCAGCGCCTTGAGGCCCTCGAGCAGCGCCTCCGGGCGCGGCGGGCAGCCGGGCACGGCGACGTGGACCGGCAGCGCCTGGTCGATGCCCTTGGTGACGCTGTAGGAGTCCCAGTACGGGCCGCCGGTGTTGCTGCAGGCGCCCACGGAGATCACGTACTTGGGTTCCGGCATGGCCTCGTAACTGCGGAGCACAGCGGGCAACATGACGTCCGTGACGGTGCCGGAGACGATCAGGACGTGTGCCTCGCCGGCGCCGTCGACCGGCGTGACGCCGAGGTCGGGCAGGCGGTCGAGAGCTGCCATCACCTCGACCCCGCAGCAGGCGAGTCCGAGTTCGAGCACGGTGACCTGGTAGGTGGTGCCCCATTCCAGGCGAGCGGAAGCCGTCACAACAGCTGAGGGTAATACTTGGGGGCCCGCCGACCTGAGCCTGCGGACCCCCACCCCCCAATGATTCCCCCCGGAATCGGCTCCCACGCGTGGTCGCCGGAGATAGCTTTGTACACCCCCGGATAACTGTCCAGGGATTTCCCAACTGAATCTGCAGATAATTCGGCCGCGAACTGCGGTCAAGTTCAGTTCAACTGATCGGTAGAACACCAGAGAGGGTCTCGATGTCCGGCTCGTCCCAGTTGGTGCTCCCCACCAGCACCTCACTGCACCGCCTGCTGAACATGCCCGGCGCTCTCCTGGATACCACAATGGACCAGCTCAGGACGCTTTTGACGGTTCACGAGACCCGTTCGGCCCTGCGTGCGGCACGGGCGCTGGGGCGGGAGCAGTCGAGCGTGCAGAAGCAGCTGGACACGTTGAACAGGAACTTCCGGGAACTGTGCGGTGAACCGCTGGTGGTGAAACAGGGGCGTGGAAAAGACGTGCTGTTCACGCCCACCGGTGAGTCGCTCGTCGAATTGGCGCGGGACACGCTCGCGGAGTGGCTCGACGGAATTCACGAGTGCCGCCGCAAGCTCGGCACGACGGTCACCGTGGGCACCACGCGATACATGCTGGACACGCTCGCGAAGGCGTGGCACCACGTCGCCGGCGAGTTCCGGGAGCGCGACGTGGACCTCAAGGTGGTGCACATCCGCACCAAGGACATCTGGGCGAAGCTGGAGACGCGCGAGGTCGACGTGGTGTGCGGCAGCGTCGTGACGCGGGCGGGGGCGGGCTGGGAGCGGCCGGAGTTCGACGTGATCGAGTGGCGACGCGGCGGGCTCGCGTTGCTGACGAACCTGCCGGAGACGGTCGTCGGTGAGCGCGTGCGGGTGCCGCAGCTGCGGTCGCTGCCGCTGGTGGTGCCGGGGGCGGGGTTGATCGCGGAGTTCCTGCGCGGCTGGTTCGGTCCCGACTACCGGCAGAGCATCGACATCGCCGCCGAGATCGACGAGATCCAGTACGGCATCTCGCTGCTGCGCTCCAACCTCGTCCAGGGAGCCATGATCGTGACGTCCGGTTTGGGCGTGGTGGCGTCGAACAACGAGCTGAGGGAGGGCGGCGGGCTCCGCGTCGTCGAGCTCGCTGATGACTCGCTGGAGCGGCTTGTGGGCGTTTTCGCCCGAACGGACGAACTGGCGAAGCACCCGGACGACCACCCGCTCAACTTGCTGTGGGCGGCCTTCACAGCAGAAGCGCCCCGGCCGTAGCCGAGGCGCTTCTGCTGTGCTGCTGTCTACTGCGTCTTCGCGGGTGTCATGGCGTCGTGCTCAGGCCTGCGGGGTTCGACTTTCGGACGATGCTGGGCTTTGGCCATCTTGGCCAGCCAGCTCGTCGCCTCCGAGCGGATCTTCGCCAGCTCGGCGTCGCGTGCCTGTTGCTCGTTCATCGGCCACTCCCTGCGTTCGGGGATCGCTTCGATGGGAGCACTACCGGGCGTGTGCCCGCTAGGGCCGCCATGCTTGTGGGTGAACCTTGTTGACAGCATCGTCCGCCGATGGGTTTCCCGCACCCCGACACGGCCGCTTCGGCTGCTTCAGTACCCCAGGTACCCGCCACCGAGGCCCATGTTGACCAGACCTGGGTGGTTGTGGAAGCCGCCGTAGCGCGAGTAGGTGTAGCGGACGCCGGCGATGATGTTGTCGACCGGCGCGAAGATGTTGTCGTAACCCGGCAGCTTGTAGGCGCGGAACGTCGGGTCGATGCACTGCATGAGGCCCTTGGACGGCGTGCCCCGCAGCGCGTTGGAGTCCCAGTTGTTGACGGCGTTCGGGTTGCCGTTCGACTCCTTGATGATGATCGTGTAGATCTCGTCGATGCTGTTGTTGTCGATGTTGGTGCCGTTGGCCTGCAGGACCTTGATGGCTTCCTTGATCCAGCCCTCGACCTCGCGCTGCTTGGCCGGCTTGCGCATCTCGGCCTGACGCTCCGCCTCGACCCTCGCCGCCTCGGCCCGCTGGGCGTGCGCGTCCTTGGCGATCTTGCTGGCCTGCTCGAACGTCTGCATCGCGTACATCTGCTGGAACTGCAGCAGCCGGCCGACCTCACCACCGGGGTTCACGTCGTGGACCGTCTTCACGGCCTGCTGCGTGTCCGGAACCGCACCCAGCTCGGCCGCACCGGCGGCCAGGTCGGTCGACGAACCGCTCGTCGCGGCGTTGGCGATGGCCGCGGTGCCGGCAGCGACACCTGCCGCGACGACGATGGCGCTGACCCGGTGGGCGAGCGAAACCTTGTCGTCCTCGGCGCGATGCGCGCCGGCCTTCAGTTCTGCTTTGGGCACGACCGTGTACACGGTTCGGCCGGCGGCCTTGCTGTGCCGGGCCAAGGGAGAGCCTCCTGCGTCGGGGAGCTTGGTCTCCGGCGTTCCCGGCGGGGGATTCCGGGCGGCCCTGGGATCCGCTGCGAACTGCGGTTCCCGTGTCCTGTCGGTGACCAAACCGTTATCGGCGGGCGGAAACGTAACCTCGCGTCACCAGCGCAGGCAAGCATAAGCACCCGTTGGTGACTCTCGTCACGTTTTCGATGACTTGGGCCAGCCGTTGCTAACAGACAGTCAGCGCTGGTGTGAATGCTTCCTGCGCGAGTCCGCCGTTGCCTCCTGACGAACCGGCGAAGCTGTCCGTTAGTTCGCCCGCCCTGTGGTCGGTGTTCCCTTCTTCAGTCCTGACCTGCGAAAACTTAATCGCTGATCCGTGTCTTTCGCCGTCTGGTGAGGGGTACGGAAGCGCGGGCGGTGCGGTTCACGGGACCATGAAACTCATGGGGGAACACGAGAGAGTGGCGGCCCGTGAGGCCGTACGAGCCGCACGCCGCGAAGCCGAACGCCCGCGGTGGCGCCGTCTGCTCGCGTGGCCGACCGTCTTCGTCCGTTCGCTTTGGCACTCGCTTTGGTGGTTCGCGCGCGAACTGGGCGAGGCCTTGGGCGAGCTGCTCATGACCCTGTTCGCCTTGGGCTTCGTGGCCGCGGTCGGCCTGCTCGTCTCAGCGGCCTGGCAGACCGCTCCCCTGCCTACCGCCGTGCTCGTGGCGGGCGCTGTGGCATTCCTCGTGTACGGAGGCGTCGAGTTCTTCCGCGAGCGCCGCCGGGGCCGCCTGACGATGGTCGCGGTGTGCGCGTTCGGGTTCGTCGCGCTGTGGGTCGCGCTGCCCTTGTTGCCGTTCTGGCCTTACTGGCTGTTCTGACGGGATCAAGCCTCGGCGCCGTTGACGAGGGCTTGATCTTCATGCCGCTGGTGCGACCTCAAAACCCGCGAGACCGACCTTCATGCCGAGAAGCCACATCAGCACGGTGGCCGCGCCCAACAACATGGCGAAGCCCAGCGCGAGCGTGAGCAGGCGCCACAGCAGCGACCAACTGGAGGTGTGGTGGCGAATCGTGGACCAGAGGTTCTCGGGCCGTTCGCTCCGGCTGGCTAACACTGGTTTCAAGCTCCTTCGCTCGTGTGGGCTCATCTCGATGTAGGCGAGCGTATGGAGCCGAAGGGTGTCTGTACGGCCCTTGGTCGTCGAGCGGCAGAGTCGAGACGGCGGGTTGTTTCGGCGTTAGAGGGCGGGTAGTCGCGTTGATCGATCTCCATTGACGGTCTAACGCCGTTCGGGAGCGTTGAAGAGTTGTCCACAGGGACGAAAGAGCGCTGCGGCGCGATGAACGGTCGTGGAGGAACTCCAAATTCAGGTGCGGGAGGTCAACGCACGTGCTAGCGGGCGCGCTGCCCGGCTGGTGGTTGGTCCGGTTGGGTGACGAGCCGACCGAGGTCCTGTTCGAGGGCACGGTCGATCCCGCAGGTCCACGGCTGCCGAGGCCGCACACAGCGGGGAGACAGGATCGGGCCAGGTGAGAGCAGCTACGTCACTCGAACGAGAAAATCTATGGTCACCGAGGTAGACATCCTCCACCGCGCATGTGTACTCTTCTCCTTGTTGGACGAGAGGTACATGGCACGGGAGATGACGAACTACCCGTGAGAGTGAGTGCAAGACGGTCAGATGTGCCGGAGCCGATCAGTGAAAGGGGTTCTGGCAGGTGACCAAGGGCAGTCGGTGGAAGTGAAGCCGGCACGTGCATGAGGTCCGGTGCCGACAGCCACGTGAAGATGGAAAGCAGTAATCAGAGGAGAAGGGAAGGGTTGCACCCCATCGGATCGCCCGTATTCGGTTGAACTCCGCTGAACGGGTACCGCAGTTCCATCAGATTGGAAGGTGGTCTTCGGTTACGCACACGCGATCCCCGCAGTGCCCGCTTCTGGTACGGGGCATGCGGACAGAGAAGGTCGATCTCACGGTCGGCTAGGTGGAAGTGAAACCCAACAACCCTGGGGCCCCGGTGCTACGGCACCGGGGCCCCTCGTGACGCGGAGGCGCGATGACCCCAGACACCGACAAATCTGCGAACGAACCGCAGACCACAGCCGAGAAGTTCGACGACGAGCACTACCCCGCCTACTCGATGGGCCGGGCCGCCGAACTGCTCAACACCTCGGCGAACTTCTTGCGCAGCCTGGACGAGGCGAAGCTCATCGAGCCGCAGCGCTCAGCCGGCGGCCACCGCCGGTACAGCCGCCACCAGCTGCGCCTGGCCGCCCGTGTCCGCGCGCTGGTCGACCAGGGCACAGGACTGGACGCGGCGTGCCGCATCGTCACCTTGGAAGATCAGCTTGAGGCGGCTCAAGCGCTCAACGCCAAGCTCACACCTTCGCCTACACCCGACGAGCCGTACCCGCCGCTGAAAAGCGTGTGACCTCTTCGAGGGTCGGGACGTCGACGCGAGAGCTCAGCGGAATGTTCCCACGCGACTGATCTGCGCTGGCGAAAGCCGCGGTTCAGCTTTCACCGAGCGCAGATCAGAAGGACTGCGTGGGCGAGGTCAGCCCCGGAGTTCCATCGTGCAGCACTTCGGACCGCCACCCGACTTCCGCAGCTCCGAGATGTCCACGAAAACCGGCTCGAACCCCCGCCGCGCCACCTGCTCGGCAAGGTGCGTCGCCTCAACGGGCATCACCACGTTCTTGCCGTCGGACACCGCATTCAAGCCAAGACACACGGCGTCGTCGTCGTTCGCGATCACCGCGTCCGGGAACAGGCGGCGGAGAACGGCCTGCGATCCCGGCGAGAACGCCTCCGGGTAGTAGGCGACCAGCGGGGTGGTGGACTGGTCGTCGAGCATGAACAAGGCCACGTCGAGGTGGTAGAAGCGCGGGTCGACCAGCTGCAGCGACACCACGGGCACGCCGAGGACCTCCTGGGCCTCCGAGTGAGCGTGCGGGTCGGTGCGGAAGCCCGTGCCGGCCAGCAGCAGGGAGCCGGTCCAGGTGAAGTCGCCTTCTGCCTCGTTCACGGCGGTGGGCATGACGACCGACGAGTAGCCGGAGGAGAGGAACCAGCGGCGGAAGTGGTCGGCTTCGGCGGCGCGTTGAGGAGCGCGGAAGCGGGAGCCGAGGACGCGGCCGTCGATGACGGTGCCGCTGTTGGCGGAGAAGACCATGTCCGGGAGGCCGGGGACGGGGTCGATCACGTGGACCTCGTGGCCGAGGCGTTCGTAGGTCTCGCGGAGGGCCGTCCACTGCTCCACGGCCAGCGAGGTGCTGGTCGGCTGGGTGGGATCCATCCACGGGTTGATGGCGTACTCCACCGTGAAGTACGTCGGCGGGCACATGAGGTACCGACGGGTGGTCGGCATGCGCGTCGGCGCGAGGGGTGCGGCGATGTCGAGCGTGATCGGCTCGCCGGGCCCGGAGATGGATACGGTCATGGATCGAAATCTAAAGGGCTGTTGGACCATCGAACAACGCCGCGACATTGCGTGATCTGGGGCAGAATGTTGCGTGTGGACAGCATCGACCAGCGAATCATTTCGTGCCTCATGGCCAACGCCCGTTCCAGCTACGCGGAGATCGGCAAGGAGGTGGGGCTGAGTGCTCCCGCGGTGAAGCGGCGGGTGGACAAGCTGCTGGACAGCGGGGTGTTGCGGGGGTTCACGGCGGTGGTGGACCCGGAGGCGCTCGGGTGGGGGACCGAGGCGTTCGTGGAGGTGCACTGCAAGGGGAACGTGGCACCGCACGACATCCAGCACCGGTTGGAGCCGATGGCCGAGGTCAGCGCGGCCTACACGGTGTCGGGGGCGGCGGACGCGATCGTGCACCTCAGGGCGGCGGACATCCACCACCTGGAGACGGCGCTCGAGCGGCTCAGGGCCGTGGAGATCATCGACCGGACCGTGTCGACGGTGGTGCTGTCCCGGTTGCTGGACCGGCCGCTGGCACCCTAGGTGGCATGGCCGAGGTTCTGCTGGAGCACAACGACTCCATCGCCGTCATCACCATCAACGACCCCGAGCGGCGCAACGCGCTGACGATCGACCTGTCGAAGGCGCTCAGGGACAAGGTCGCCGAGGCCGAGCAGCACGCCAACGCGCTGATCGTCACCGGGGCGCCGCCCGCGTTCTGCGCCGGCGCGGACCTCACGCAGCTCGGCAACTCGAAGGACGAGGGGCTCAAGCAGATCTACCAGGGTTTTCTGGCGGTGGCGAACGCGGCGATCCCCACCATCGCGGCCGTCAACGGGGCCGCGGTCGGTGCCGGGCTCAACCTCGCGCTCGCGTGCGATGTCCTGGTGGCAGGACCGAAGGCCAGGTTCGACGCGCGGTTCCTGCAGCTCGGCATCCACCCCGGCGGCGGCATGACGTGGATGCTGCAGCGCAAGGTCGGGCCGCAGGTCGCCACCGCGATGACGTTGCTCGGGCAGATCCTCGACGCCGACGAGGCGGTGCGGACCGGACTGGCGTTCACCAGGGCCGAAGACCCGCTGGCCGTGGCGAAAGAGCTGGCAGGAGCACCCGCGGGAGCACCTGCGGAACTCGTCCGGACCATCAAGGCCACGATGCGGATGACCGATGCAATGCACGACCATGAGGAGGCGGTCGAGACGGAGCTGCGGCCACAGGTGGCTTCGATCGACACTCCAGAGTTCGCTGCCAGGCTTGCCGCGATGAAGGCTCGGATCAGCGGGCGATAAGTGTTACCTTGGGTAACAGGTATCGAGGGTGACGTCTGACGCATTCAGGTATCCGCTGGTAGCGCTGTGCTTACCGTCTAGTTAAGGACCCGGTGCGGCAGATGGGACAGTTCGTCTCGCCTGGTGGTACACGGCCCGTCTCGCAGGCGGTCCTGGCGACTACCCTCGCGGTGGGGCACAGCCACCCTTGGAGAGAGGTATCGGCGTAGGAATGAGCACTGAGACCCGCAAGCTGGATCGCGTCGTGATCCGCTTCGCCGGCGACTCCGGTGACGGTATGCAGCTCACCGGAGACCGGTTCACGTCGGAAGCGGCGGCGTTCGGCAACGACCTCGCCACGCAGCCCAACTTCCCCGCCGAGATCCGCGCACCACAGGGCACCCTGCCCGGTGTGTCGTCGTTCCAGCTGCACTTCGCCGACTACGACATCCTGACACCCGGTGACCGTCCCGACGTGCTCGTCGCGATGAACCCGGCCGCGCTCAAGGCGAACGTCGTCGACCTCCCCGACGGCGGCATCCTGATCGTCAACACCGACGAGTTCTCCAAGCGGAACCTGACCAAGGTCGGGTACGACTCGAACCCGCTGGAGGACGACTCGCTGGAGCGGTTCCAGGTCCACAAGATCGCGATGGCCACGCTGACCATCGGCGCTCTCGAGGAGACCGGCCTCGGCAAGAAGGACGCGGAGCGCGCGAAGAACATGTTCGCGCTCGGCCTGCTGTCGTGGATGTACCACCGGCCGACCGAGGGCACGGAACGGTTCCTGCGCGAGAAGTTCGCGAAGAAGCCGGACATCGCCGAGGCCAACGTCCTCGCCTTCCGGGCCGGCTGGAACTACGGCGAGACGACCGAGGCGTTCGCGGTCACCTACGAGGTGGCCCCCGCGAAGCTGAACACCGGTACCTACCGCCAGATCACCGGCAACACGGCGACGGCGTACGGCATCGTCGCGGCGGCCCAGCGCTCGAAGCTGCCCGTCGTGCTCGGCACGTACCCCATCACCCCGGCGTCGGACATCCTGCACGAGCTGTCGAAGCACAAGAACTTCGACATCACGACCGTGCAGGCCGAGGACGAGATCGCGGGCATCGGCATCGCGCTCGGCGCGTCCTACGGCGGCGCGCTCGGCGTCACGTCGACCTCCGGCCCCGGCATCGCGCTGAAGTCCGAGACCATCGGCCTCGCCGTGATGACCGAGCTGCCGCTGCTGGTGATCGACGTGCAGCGCGGTGGCCCGTCCACCGGTCTGCCGACGAAGACCGAGCAGGCCGACCTGCTGCAGGCGATGTTCGGCCGCAACGGCGAGTCGCCGGTGCCGATCGTCGCGCCGCAGTCCCCGTCGGACTGCTTCGACGCGGTGGTGGACGCGACCAGGATCGCGCTGAAGTACCGCACGCCGGTGCTGTTCCTCTCGGACGGCGCGATCGCGAACGGTTCCGAGCCGTGGCTGATCCCCGACGTCGACGCGCTGCCCGACCTCACCGTCGAGTTCGCGACCGACCCGGAGAACTTCCAGCCGTACTCGCGCGACCCGGAGACGCTGGCCCGCCCGTGGGCCGTGCCCGGTACGCCCGGCCTGCAGCACCGCATCGGTGGCCTGGAGAAGCAGGACATCACCGGCAACATCTCCTACGACCCGGAGAACCACGACCGGATGGTCCGCCTGCGCCAGGCGAAGATCGACGGCATCGAGGTCCCCGACGTCGAGGTGGACGACCCGAGCGGCGAGGCGAAGGTCCTCGTCGTCGGCTGGGGTTCGTCGTACGGCCCGATCGGCGCCGCCGCCCGCCGGGTCCGCAAGCTGGGCCTGCCGGTCGCGCACGCGCACCTGCGGCACCTCAACCCGTTCCCGAAGAACCTGGGTGAGGTGCTCAAGTCGTACGACAAGGTGGTCGTGCCGGAAATGAACCTGGGCCAGCTCGCGTTGTTGTTGAGGGCCAGGTACCTGGTGGACGCGGTGTCGTACACGAAGGTGCAGGGCCTGCCCTTCAAGGCGGAGGAGCTCCAGGACGTGCTCGCTGACGTGATCAAGGGGGTGTCGGCGTGACTGCGATCGACCTCGGGATCCCGGGACTGACCGGAGTTCCCACGACCGACGAGAAGCAGTCGGCCAGGGACTACAAGTCGGACCAGGAAGTCCGCTGGTGTCCCGGCTGTGGCGACTACATCGTGCTCAACACCATGCAATCGTTCCTGCCGACGCTGGGTCTCAAGCGCGAGAACATCGTGTTCGTGTCGGGCATCGGGTGCTCGTCCCGCTTCCCGTACTACATGAACACCTACGGCATGCACTCCATCCACGGCCGTGCGCCGGCCATCGCGACGGGTCTCGCCGTGGCGCGGCCGGACCTGAGCGTGTGGGTGGTGACCGGTGACGGTGACGCGCTGTCGATCGGCGGCAACCACCTGATCCACACGTTGCGGCGCAACGTGAACCTCAAGATCCTGCTGTTCAACAACCGGATCTACGGCCTCACCAAGGGCCAGTACTCGCCGACCTCGGAAGAGGGCAAGGTCACCAAGTCGACCCCGCTCGGGTCGGTGGACCACCCGTTCAACCCGGTGTCGCTGGCGCTGGGCGCGGAGGCCTCCTTCGTGGGCCGGGCGCTCGACTCGGACAAGGCGGGTCTCACCTCGGTGCTGCGCCAGGCGGCGGAACACCGCGGCTCGGCGCTCGTGGAGATCTACCAGAACTGCCCGATCTTCAACGACGGCGCGTTCGACGTGCTCAAGGACGCCGACGAGGCCCAGCGCCGGATCATCAACGTCGTCGACGGCGAGCCGATCCGGTTCGGCCGCGAAGGCGAGTACTGCGTGGTCCGCGAGGGCTTCGGCCTGGCGGTCGCGAAGTCGGCCGACGTGGACGCGTCGGACATCGTGGTGCACGACGCCTCGGACCTGAACCTGTCGTTCGCGCTCTCCCGGCTGTCGACGCAGGACCTCACGCACACGGTGACCGGTGTGTTCCGGCGTGCGGACCGTCCGACGTACGACGACGGTGCGCGCGCTCAGGTGGCCGCGGCCAAGCAGGCCAAGGCCGCCGATCTGCAGAAGGTGCTGCACGGCAACGACACGTGGACCGTGGTCGGCTGACCTGCTGCCACAGCAACGACGAAGGCCCCCACTGGCGAACCGGTGGGGGCCTTCGTCGTCGAAGCTCGCTGGTCAGGGGGCCGGGCGGAAGCCGGCCTTCTGGGCGTCGGACTCGGTGCGGAACCACACGTCGGCGCGGGTCTCGCCGAAGTTCGCCGAGCCCTCCGTGTAGTAGCGGCGGCCGGTCAGGGTCGCCTTCACCGCGAAGTCCTCTGCCGGTGCGTGGCCGTCGGAGCGGGGCAGCACCGAGCCGGGACCGAACGGCGACCGCGGGTTGAAGCCCTCCGGCTGCTGGAAGCGGGACGAGCCGGGGCCCGCGTTGCCGTTGGGGCGGCCGCCGGTGGACGGGGAGAAGCCGACCGGGCGCGGGCGGGCCGGCAGGGCGGGCGCGGGCTTCGGGGCCTCCTGCTTGGGGGCCTCGAACGCCTGGAACGCCGGGAAGCTCTGCTGGCGCTGCTTGGTGGTCTTGCGGGCCTCGCGGATCGGCAGGCCGGCCTCGGTCAGGCGCTGCGGCAGGTCCAGCTCCGGTTCGGGCTCCGGCTCGGGCGGTGCCGCCAGCAGCGGCTCGTCGGAGGGCACGAACTTCGGCACGAACGGCTGGTCGTTCGTCGTGTCCGGGAGCGCGCGGGTCTGGCCGGTGGGCGGCAGCGGCTCGTCGGCGTCCAGCAGCGGCTCGAAGAGCGATCGCGGGCGTTCGACGGTCGGCTCGCGGCGGGCCGGGGGCGCTTCCTGCGTCTCGGGCGTCTCGGGCGGGTGGTTGAACGCGGCACCGACGCCGCTGGGCTGGCGCTCCTGGGGCTCGACCGGGTCGGTGTTGTCGCCGAACGCGGAGAACGCCGTGGCCGGGGCCGCACCGGGGGCGGTGAACGGCTGGGAGTAGGCGGCGGGTGCCTGGCGAGCAGGCTCGTCGTAGGCGGGCTGGCCCTGGGCGGGCGCGCTGAACGCGGACTCACCGCGCTGCGGCAGGCCGTGGGAGGGCGCGCCGAACGCGGACTCACCACGCTTGGGCACGCTTGGGCAGGCCGTGGGACGACTCGTCCTGAGCGGGCACGCCGAACACCGACTCACCGCGCTTGGGCAGACCGTGGGACGGCTCGTCGGCAACGGGCACGCCGAATGCGGACTCACGCTGCGGCAGGCCGTGGGACGGCTCGTCGGCAACGGGCTCGTCGACCGTCGTGTCGTCGTGCGCGGGTTCGTCGGTCGTCTCGTCGTGCGCGGCCTCGGTGTGGTCGTCCTCGACCGCCTCAGGCGCCTCCAGGGGCTCGCGCAACGCGTAGGAGTCCGGACGGTCCGAGGAGACGTCGTGCCTCGCGTGGGCGGGCTCAGCGGCCATCTCCGGCTCGGTGAAGACGCCGTTGCGCACGTGCGGTGCGTCGAGGTCGAGCGGCGCGCCCAGAACACCGGTCCGCTCGGCGGCGGACTCGGGCTCGGGCTCGTCGTCGTAGATGTCCAGCCGGCCGTTGAGCTCGTCGCGCAGGCCGGGGTACTCGCCGGTGACGTCGTTGGCGGGCCAGGCGCTCTCCTCGACGGCGATGTAGGTCGTCTGCTCGGAGCGCGTGCCCTGCGGCTCGTCCTCCTGCTCGGCGGCCTCGTCGAGGAACACCTCCTGCTCCTGCTCGGCCCAGACCTCGCGCGGCTGGTAGATGAAGTCGTCCGGGACCTCGTCGACCTCGGGGCCCGCGGTGGGCTTGGCGACGGGTGCGCCGGGCTCCGCGGTGGCCTCGTAGGCCGGCATGAACGAGGTCTGCTCGGCGGGGAGCTCGGGGTCGGAGTCGAAGTCGGCGGCCTCGAGGCCGGACCGCGGCAGCACGGTCGTCATCTCGGCCGGGGTCTCCGCGGGGGCGGTGTCCGGGCTCAGGCGCTCGAAGAGCGAACGCGGCCGGTCCTCCTCGGCGTCGGCGAGGGCCTTCTGCTCGGCGAGCTGCTCCTCGAACCGGCGCTGCGCCTCCTCCGGCGACATCAGCGGGGCGCGCGGCTCCTCGACGACCGGCGCGGGAGCGGGTTCCGGCTCGGGCTGGGGCTCCGGCTCGGGTTCCGGCTCCGGTTCGGCGACCGGTTCCTCGACCACCGGCGCGGGTGCGGGCACGGGTGCGCCGTAGTAGGCGGGCGGCTCGGCGTAAGGCGCCGGTGCGGGCGCGGGTGCCGGCGGAGGTGCCAGCACCTCGTCGGCCAGCGACCGCGACGACGACGGCGGGGTCTCCCACTCGTCGACCACGAAGTCGTCGACCGGGGCGACCTTGGCCGGCGGCACGTTCCGCGAGCGCGCCTCAAGAAGTTGATCTTCGAGTTCAGCGACCTGTTTCCGTGCGGGCCTGACCATCACGAGCCACGTGAGCAACACCCCCGCGACGAACGCCAGCAGACTCCACAACCAGACCTGCCCGAAGACATTCACGGGTAAGCCCCTTCTAAGACCACGCGCCGACCCACTCACTCGGAAGGGTGAGCGTAGTCAAACTACAGTGCCGTCGATGATGCTCCGTCACTACGCCGTTCAGCGCAAATAGGCGCCAGAACCTGCAGCGTAGAGTGAGATTCTGTGCCTCCCCTGACGAGTTCGAGCCTCACCTCGGCAGAAGTTCACACCCAGGGGCGAGGGATCACCTACGGCGCAGCCGCCTACGTCCTCTGGGGACTGTTCCCCGCGTACTGGCCACTCCTCGTGCCCGCGGCACCCGTGGAGGTGCTGGCACACCGGGTCGTCTGGTCGTTCGTGACCATGGGCGTGCTGCTCGCGGTGCTGCGCAAGTGGCGGCCGCTGGTCGAACTGTCCGGCAGGGGCTGGCTGATCGTGAGCGCCGCGGCCGTGCTGATCACGGCGAACTGGGGCACCTACATCTACGCCGTCAACACCGGGCACGTCGTCGAGTCGGCGCTCGGCTACTTCATCACCCCGCTGGTCAGCGTGGTCCTCGGCATGGTCTTCCTGAAGGAACGGCTGCGGCTGCCGCAGTTCGTCGCCATCGGCGTGGTCGTCATCGCTGTGATCGTGCTCACGGTCGACTACGGCAAGCTGCCGACGATCTCGCTGGTCCTCGCGTGCTCGTTCGGCGTCTACGGGCTGCTGAAGAAGAAGGTGCCGCTCGACGCGACCTCCAGCCTGGCGGCGGAGAGCGCCGTGATCGCGCCGATCGCGCTCGTGTACTTGCTGATGCTGGGCAGCGCGAACACCTTCACCACCGAAGGCACCGGCCACACGCTCATGTTGCTCAGCACCGGCATCGTCACGGTGATCCCGCTGCTGCTGTTCGGCCTGGGCGCGCGGCTGATCCCGTTGTCCACCATGGGCATGCTGCAGTACCTGGCGCCGGTCCTGCAGTTCGCCTGGGGCGTGTTCGTGGTGCACGAACCGATGCCGGCCAGCCGCTGGACCGGGTTCGTCCTGGTGTGGGTGGCCCTGGTGATCTTCACGGTCGACGCCGTGCGGAACCGGCGCAAGCAGCCGCTCGCGCCGGTCAGCTAGCGGACCTCAACGGGTGCGGGCCACCACGTAGGTGGCGAGCTCCTCGAGGGCGTCACGCGCGGCGCACGGGGGCAGCTTGCCCAGTTCCGCGCGGGCCCGGTCGGCGTACTCCTGGAGCGTCTCGCGCGCCCGGTCCATGCCGGAGGACTTGCGCAGCAACGACAACGCCTCGTCCACCAGCTCGTCGTCGGTGATCGGCCCGGCCAGCAGCTCGGTGAGCCGCGTCTCGGACTCCTCGGCCAGCGCGTAGAGCATCGGCAACGTCTTCACGCCCTCGCGCAGGTCGGTGCCGGGCGTCTTGCCGGACTCCGCCGACGGGGAGGCGATGTCGATGACGTCGTCGGCGATCTGGAACGCCGCCCCGATCACCTCCGCGTACCGGCGCAGGGCGTCGACCTGCTCCTCGGTCGCGTCGGAGAACATGCCGCCGAACCGCGCCGCGGTGGCGATCAGCACACCGGTCTTCTCCTCGATCACCTTGAGGTAGTGGGCGACCGGGTCCTCACCGGGCTTGGGGCCGACGGTCTCGCGCATCTGGCCGGTCACCAGGAGCGAGAACGTCTCCGCGATGATCCGCGCCGCGTCCGTGCCGAGGTCGGCCGTGAGCCGGGAGGCGTGGGCGAACAGGAAGTCGCCGGTCAGGATCGCAATGCTGTTGTCCCACCTGGCGTTCGCGGAAGCCGCGCCGCGCCGGGTGGTCGCCTCGTCCATCACGTCGTCGTGGTAGAGCGTCGCGAGGTGCGTGAGCTCGACCACAGCTGCCGCCTTCACGACCTTCTCGCGGTCGTACTCGGCGCCGAACTGGGAGGCCAGCAGTGTGAAGAGCGGGCGGATCCGCTTTCCGCCCGCCTCCACGAGGTGAAGCGAGGTTTCCGTGACCGGGTGGAACTCGCTCTGCACCACGTCGTGCAGAAGCTGCTCCACCTCGGCCAGGCCGTTCTGGACAAGCTCGGTGAGCACGGGGTCCACCAACGCGAACCCCGGTCCCTCATGCTCGCTACTGGTCACACCAGCAGCCTACGTACACCTAGCTGAGGAAGGTGCCGGTACCCGCCCAATCGAGCACCAACGTGGGGTACAGACCCAGCACCAGGGTGACCACGGCACCCAACGTGATCGCGACCGTGGTGAACGCACCGGGCACCGTGACGGTCGGGCCGTCGGGAGCCGGGTCGCTGAAGTACATCAGCACGATCACCCGCAGGTAGAAGAACGCCGCGACGGCCGAGGCCACCAGCGCGATCACCACGAGCGGCATCAGGCCGGCCTCGATCGCCGCGCTGAACACGACGAACTTGCCGATGAAGCCGGACGTCAGCGGAATGCCGGCCAGTGCCAGCAGCAGGAACGTGAACACGCCCGCCACGATCGGCGACCGCTTCGCCAGCCCCGCCCACTGCGACAGGTGCGTCGCCTCACCGTCGGAGGTGCGCACCAGCGAGACGATGCCGAACGCCGCGATCGTCGTGAAGCCGTACACCAGCAGGTAGAACATCGTCGCGCTGACACCCGGCGCACCGCCCTCGGGCGTGAGGGCGATCGAGCCGATCAGCAGGAAGCCCGCGTGCGCCACCGAGGAGTACGCGATCATGCGCTTGACGTCGGTCTGCGTGAGGCCGAGCACCGCGCCGATCACCATCGAGACGACCGCGACGCCGTAGAGCACGCCGCGCCACTCCCACTGGGTGTTCTCGAACGCCACGGTGAGCACGCGCAGGATGCCGCCGAAGGCAGCGACCTTGGTGCACGCCGCCATGAACGCCGTCACCGGCGTCGGGGCACCCTGGTACACGTCCGGGGTCCACGCGTGGAACGGGCCGACCGCCGCCTTGAACAGCAGACCCACCACCAGCAGGCCGAAGCCCGCGAACAGCAGCGTGTCCGAGCGGTCGGTGCCGGCCGCCGCGGAGGCGATCGCCGACAGCTTCACCGAACCCGCGAAGCCGTACAGCAGCGCGATTCCGTAGAGGAAGAACGCCGACGCGAACGCACCGAGCAGGAAGTACTTCACCGCCGCTTCCTGCGAGAGCAGGCGACGCCGGCGAGCCAGGCCGCACAGCAGGTACAGCGGCAGCGACATGACCTCCAGCGCGATGAACATCGTCAGCAGGTCGTTCGACGCGACGAACGTCATCATGCCGCCGAGCGCGAACAGCATGAGCGGGAAGACCTCGGTCTGCATGCCGGTCTTCGTGGCCTGCGCCCGGTCCTGGACGGTGCCCGGCCGGATCGCGGCCTGCGCCACGAACACGCCACCGGGCTCCACCGAGCGGTCGGCGATCAGCAGCAGGCTGCCGAACGCCAGCACCAGCAGCGTGGCCCACAGGAAGAGCGCGGGCGAGTCGACCGCGATCGCACCCGCGAGCGTCGCGACACCGGTCTCCGGGCGCTCCGAGGTCGCGTAGAGGATCAGCGACGCGGTGGCCCCGACCAGCGTGAGCAGCGCCAGCACGAGCTGCACCGCCCACCGCTGGTGCTTGGGCAGCAACGCTTCCAGCAGCACGCTGACGCAGGCCGCGCCGAGCACGACCAGCACCGGCGCGATGGCGTCGTAATGGATCTCCGGCGCCTGGATCTGCTGCGCCTGGGCGAACAGGAGGTTCACGTCACTTGCCTTCCTGCACGGAGACCGGGTCGGTCACGCCGACCTCGGTCAGCGTCGCCCCGACAGTCGGGGTGATGACGTCGAGCACCGGCTGCGGGTAGAAACCGAGAGCCAGCACGATGACGACGAGCGGGGCCAGAACAGCGATCTCGCGCTTGTTCAGGTCGCCGATGGCCGTCTTGCGCTCCGGGTCGCCGACGGCACCCGGACCGGCGGCGGCACCCACGAGCGCGTCGCCGCGCAGCGGGCCGGTCATCATCCGCTGGTAGAGCCACAGCACGTAGAGCGCCGCGAGCACCATGCCGATCGTCGCGAGGACCGTGAAGACCGGCTGCGTCGGGAACGAGCCGATCAGCACCAGGAACTCCGAGACGAACGAGTTCGTGCCCGGCAGCGACAGCGTGGTCAGACCCGAGAGCAGCAGCATGCCCGCGAGCAGCGGGGCCACCTTCGACATGCCGCCGTAGTCGGAGATCAGCGACGAGCCACCGCGCGCGATGATCATGCCGACCACCAGGATCAGCATGCCGGTCGAGATCGAGTGGTTCAGCATGTACGACACCGAGCCCACGCCGGCCTGCGACGTGAAGGCGAAGATGCCGAGCGCGATGAAGCCGAAGTGCGCGATCGAGACGTACGCGAGGAACCGCTTCATGTCCCGCTGGCCCGTGGCGAGCAGCGATCCATAGAGGACACCCGCGACCGCCAGCACCAGGATGTACGGCGCCAGGTTCTTCGACGCCTCCGGGAACATCGGCAGCAGGTAGCGCAACATGCCGAACGTGCCGACCTTGTCCAGGATGCCGACGACGATCACCGTGACGCCGATGGGCGCCTCGGCCGCGGCGTCGGGCAGCCAGGTGTGGAACGGCACGAGCGGCGCCTTGATCGCGAACGCCAGGAAGAAGCCGAGGAACAGCCAGGTCTGCGTCGTCGGGTCGGCGTCGCGCACGACCGTCACGAGCGTGGCCCAGTCGAACGTGCCCTTGCCCAGCTCGTCCACTGCCATCGCGTACGCGCCGATCGCGGAGGCCAGCATGATCAGGCCGCCGAGGAACGAGTACAGGAAGAACTTGACCGCCGCGTATTGCCTGCGCGCGCCGCCGTAGCCGCCGATCAGGAAGTACATCGGGATCAGCATGACCTCGAACAGCACGTAGAACAGGAAGACGTCGGTGGCGGCGAACACCGCGACCGTCACGGCCTCCTGCACCAGGATCAGCGCGAGGTACCCGCCCTGCGACCGGCCTTCCGGCAACCGCTCGGTCCAGCCGGCACCGATCACCAGCGGGATCAGCAGCGCGATCACCGCGATCATCACGAGCGCGATGCCGTCGATGCCGAACGACAGCCGGACGCCGAACGACTCGATCCAGGTCACCCCGGACGTGAGCTGGAGGCGGTCACCGTCCGGGTCGTAGGCGAACCACAGCAGGCCCGCGAGCACGAGCTCGACGAGCGAGAACGCCAGCGCGACGAACTTGGCCTTCGTGTCGTCCTTGCGCAGGAACGTCACCACCAGCGCGCCGACCAGCGGCACGACCAGCAGCGCGATCAGGACCCAGTTCACGAGAACCTCACCATCAGCAGAGCCCCGAGAACCACGATCGAGCCCAGGAGCATGGACAGTGCGTAGGAGCGGACGAAACCGGTCTGCAGCCTGCGCAGCCGGCCGGAGCTACCGCCGAGCAGCGCCGCGGTGCCGTTGACCACCCCGTCGACGCCCTTCAGGTCGAGGTAGACCAGCGCGCGGGTGAGCCAGGTGCCCGGCCGCGCGAACAGGGCCTCGTTGAGGGCGTTGCCGTACAGGTCGTTGCGGGCCGCGCGGACCGGGAACGACACCCGCTCCGGCCGCTCGACCGGCTGTGTGCGGCGGCCGAAGAGCAGGAACGCGAGACCGGCGCCGACGAGCGAGAGCGCCACGGTCAGGATCCCGACCATGGTGTGCGACAGCACGCCGTGCGACTCCTGCAGCTCACCCAGCGAGGGCTCCAGCCACCCGGCGAGACGTCCGCCGGAGGAGAGGAACCAGCCACCGGCCACCGAGCCGACCGCGAGGATGATCATCGGGATGGTCATCGACAGCGGGGACTCGTGCGGGTGGTAGTCCTTGCCGTTGTCCGCCTTCAGCTCCTTCCAGCGGGGCTGGCCCAGGAAGACGAGGATCAGCAGGCGGGTCATGTAGAACGCGGTCAGCGCGGCACCGAGCAGTGCGACACCGCCGAAGACGTACCCGCGCCAGCCCTCCGCGCCGAACGCCGCCGCGATGATGGCGTCCTTCGAGAAGTAGCCCGCGAACGGCGGGATGCCGATCAGCGCGAGGTAGCCGAGCGTCCAGGTGACGAAGGTGATCGGCAGGAACTTGTAGAGCCCGCCCATCCGGCGGATGTTGCCCTCGTCGTTCATGCCGTGCATGACCGAACCGGCACCGAGGAAGAGCCCGGCCTTGAAGAAGCCGTGCGTCAGCAGGTGCATGATGCCCAGCGCGTAGCCGATCGGGCCGAGGCCCACCGCGAGGATCATGTAACCGATCTGCGAGACCGTCGAGTACGCCAGGACCTTCTTGAAGTCGTCGTAGGCGCAACCGATGATGCAGCCGATCAGCAGCGTGACGCCACCGATGATCATGACGACCAGGCGGCCGTCCTCGCTCAGGTTGTAGAGCGGGTTGGAGCGGGCGATCAGGTACACGCCCGCGGTGACCATCGTCGCCGCGTGGATCAGGGCGGACACCGGGGTCGGGCCGGCCATCGCGTCGGGCAACCAGGCCTGCAGCGGGAACTGGCCCGACTTGCCGCAGGCGCCGAGCAGCAGCAGGAGCGTGATCGCGAGGACCTCGGCACCGCTGAACTCGCCGACCCGGCTGAAGACCTCGGTGTACTGCGTGGTCCCGAGGCGGTTGAACATCAGGAAGATCGCGATCGCGAGGCCCAGGTCACCGACGCGGTTCATCAGGAAGGCCTTCTTGGCCGCCGACGCCGCTTCCGGCTTGTACTGGTACCAGCCGATCAGCAGGTACGAGGCGAGACCGACGCCCTCCCAGCCGAAGTACAGGGTCACGAAACCGTTGCCCAGCACCAGCAGGAGCATCGCGGACACGAAGAGGTTGAGGTAGGCGAAGAACTTCCGCCTGCCTTCCTCGTGCGCCATGTAGCCGATCGAGTAGATGTGGATCAGCGAGCCGACACCCGTGATCAGCAGCACGAACGTGAGCGACAGCGGGTCGAGCCGCAGTCCGAACTCGACGGTCAGCGCGTTGACGTCGATCCAGTCCCACAACTTCAGGTTCTGGACGCGCTCCTCGGGGTTCGAGACACCGAGCGTGGCGAAGAACAGCGCGAGCGCGTAGCCGAACGACGCGAGCAGCGTGGCGCTGCCGAGCAGGTGACCCCACTTGTCGGCACGCCTGCCACTGACCAACAGCACCGCCGCACCGAACGCGGGCAGCGCGAGCAACAACCAGGCGAAGCTCGCGACCCCGCTGGCGACAACAGGTTCCGTCACCGGTGACCCCTCAGTACTTCAGCAGGTTCGAGTCGTCGACCGAGGCCGAGCGACGCGTCCGGAAGATGGACATGATGATCGCGAGGCCGACGACGACCTCCGCCGCGGCGACGACCATCACGAAGAACGCCATCACCTGACCGTCGAGCGAGCCGTTGATCCGCGCGAACGTCACCAGGCTCAGGTTGACCGCGTTGAGCATGAGCTCGACGCACATGAACACCACGATGGCGTTGCGCCGCACCAGCACGCCGACGGCGCCGATGCTGAACAGCAGTGCCGACAGGAGCAGGTAGTACGTCGGAGTCACGACTCACTTCCCTTGAGCGCGTGCGGGTCCGGCTGGTGGCCGGTGCCTGCGACCTCGGCGACGTCGTCCGACAGCGTGGACTTGTCGGTCGCCTCGATGACCTCGAACAGGGACTCCTGCGAGACGCTGCCGTCGGGCAGCAGGGCCGGCGTGGCCACCGAGTTGGCGGTGGCGAAGACACCGGGACCGGGGATGGAGCCGACCCGCGTGCCGTCCTGGAACCGCTCCTCGACGAGCTCGCGCTGCGTCTTCTTGGCGGGCTTCCCGTCCCGGCCGACGAAGGCGAGGATCATCGCGCCGAGCGCGGCGGTGATCAGCAGCGCCGAGGTGAGCTCGAACGGGAACAGGTAGTCCGTGAAGAGCTTCTGGCCGATGTTGCCGACGTTGCCGCCGTTGGTGGTGTTCGGCTCGACCAGGCCCACCGGCGTGACCGCGGTGAGCGACCTGGCGATCGAGCTGACCAGCAGGACCGCGAAGCCGATGCCGAGGAACGCGGCCGCGAGGCGTTGTCCCCTGATCACTTCGACGACCGAGTCGGAGCTGTCGCGGCCGACCATCATCAGCACGAACAGGAACAGCATCATGATCGCGCCGGTGTAGACGATGATCTGCACGAAGCCGAGGAACGGCGCCTGCTGGACCATGTACATCACACCGAGGTTCAGCATGGTCAGCACCAGCCACAGCGCGGAGTGCACCGCGTTGCGCGAGAACAGCATGCCGAGCGCGCCGGCCAGCGCGAGCGGGCCGAGCACCCAGAAGGTGATCTTCTCGCCGGTGGACATGACGTCGACCGCGCGCTGCACCGGTTCCGGCTGCTGGGCCAGGAACTGCAGGACGAGGCTCACTTCTGCTCCCCCTCCTGCTGGGCCGCCTTCGCCAGCTGCGGACCGTTCACGTAGTAGTCCTGCTCGTTCTCGCCGAGCCGCATCGGGTGCGGCGGCTGCTCCATGCCGGGCAGCAGCGGGGCGAGCAGGTCCTCCTTGGTGAAGATGAGGTCCTGGCGGTTGTCGTCGGCGAGCTCGTACTCGTTCGTCATCGTGAGCGAACGGGTCGGGCAGGCCTCGATGCACAGGCCGCAGCCGATGCAGCGCAGGTAGTTGATCTGGTAGTCGGCACCGAAGCGCTCACCGGGCGAGTAGCGCGCTTCCTCGGTGTTGTCGCCACCCTCGACGAAGATCGCGTCCGCGGGGCAGGCCCACGCGCACAGCTCGCAGCCGACGCACTTCTCCAGCCCGTCCGGGTGCCGGTTGAGCTGGTGGCGGCCGTGGAACCGCGGCGCGGTCACCTTCTTGACCTCGGGGTACTCCTCCGTCACCACCTTCTTGAACATCGTGCCGAAGGTGACTCCGAAGCCCTTGATGGACTCGAACATCGCTACTCCGCCTCCTTCGCGGTGGGAGCGGCGGCCAGGGCTTCCGTGTCCTTGGGAAGAGTGGCGACCTTGACCTTGCGCTTGGGCGCGGACTTGGGGACCTGCAGGTCGAGCGGCGGCACCGGGAAGCCGGAGCCGGCCAGCGGCACACCGCCCTTCGACACCTGCTTCTTGTCCGGCAGCAGGAACGAGATCAGCAGCACGACACCGACGAAGACGCCGAGCGCGACCAGCTTCTGACCGGTGGAGAGCTCCTTGAGCGCACCGGTGCGGATGACGGCGACGGCCATGATCCAGACGAGGCTGGTCGGGACCAGCACCTTCCAGCCGAGCTTCATGAACTGGTCGTAGCGCAGGCGGGGCAGCGTGCCGCGCAGCCAGATGAAGATGAACAGGAAGAACAGCGTCTTGACGATGAACCAGAGCAGGCCCCACCAGCCGGTGTTCATGAACTCACCGGACCACGGCGCGCGGTAGCCGCCGAGGAAGAGCGTGGTCGCCAGCGCCGAGACGGTCACCATGTTCACGTACTCGGCGAGGAAGAACAGCGCGAACTTGAGCGAGCTGTACTCGGTGTGGAAGCCACCGACCAGCTCGGACTCGGCCTCGGGGAGGTCGAACGGCGCGCGGTTGGTCTCGCCGACCATCGACACCACGTAGATCACGAAGCTGGGGAACAGCAGGAGGCCGAACCAGCCGGGGATCGGGGTGTTCAGGATCGTGCTGGCCTGCGCGTTCACGATGTCACCGGTCGACATCGAGCCGGTGAACATGATCACCGCGACGATCGACAGGCCCATCGCGATCTCGTAGGAGATCACCTGCGCGGCCGAGCGCAGCGCGCCGAGCAGCGGGTACGGCGAGCCGGAGGCCCAGCCGGACAGCACGATGCCGTAGACGCCGAGCGAGGAGCAGGCCAGCACCACCAGCACGCCGACCGGCAGGTCGACGAGCTGCAGCGCGGTCTGCTGGCCGAACATGTTGACCTCGCCCGCGAGCGGGATCACCGAGAACGCGAGGAACGCGGGGATGCACGAGATCACCGGGGCGAGGAAGAACACCCACTTGTCCGCGAGGACCGGGCGGATGTCCTCCTTGAACGCGAGCTTCAGACCGTCCGCGAGCGACTGCAGCCAGCCGTTCGGGCCGACCCGGTTGGGGCCGGGACGGTGCTGCATCCGCGCGACGACCTTGCGCTCCCAGTTGATCATGAACAGCGTCATGACCACGAGGAACGCGAAGATCCCGACGACCTTGACCAGCACCAGCCAGACCGGGTCGTCGGCGAGGAGCTTGGCGGTGTCGCCGATCTCCGCTGCGAAGTAGTGCTGCGTCATGACCTTCCTCCGCTGACGGAGACGATTGAGCCGTGGCCGGCGCCGAGGGTGGCGCGGACGGTCACGTCACCCGAGTTGGTGGGCAGCCAGATGACGCCTTCGGGCAGGTCGTCGGTCTCGACCGGCAGCGTGATCGCGCCGCGGTCGGTCGCCACCGTCACGTAACCGCCGGTCTCCAGGCCGAACTGCGCGGCCGTGGTCTCCGCGACCTTCGCGACCACCGGGCGGGCGGTGCCGGCCAGGTGCGGCTCGTCGACCTGCAGCGAGCCGTTGCCGATCAGGCGGTGCCAGGTGGCGAGAACGGCCTTGCCGGGGCCCGCCGGGGACTGCAGCGGCGCGGCGACGTTGAGCGAGGAACCGCTCGGGACGCCCTCGCCGAGGCGGGCCAGGTCGGCGGCAGCGGCGGCGGGCGTCTGCGTGAACAGGTCCGCGTCCATCTCCACCGCGAGGGTGTCGAGCACGCGGCAGTCCGGCAGCGCGCCGGTGCCTTCCAGCGTCGTGCCGAACTCGCGGTGGCGGCCCTCCCAGTTGAGGAAGCTGCCGGACTTCTCGACAGCGGGGGCGATCGGGAGCACGACGTCGGCGTGCGCGGTGACCGCGCTCGGCCGCAGTTCGAGGCTCACGATGAAACCGGCCCCCGCCAACGCCTTCTCCGCGAGCACGGGGTCCGGCAGGTCGTACGGGTCGACGCCGCCGACCACCAGGCCGGACAGCTCGCCGTTCGCGGCGGCCTCGAGGATCCCGGTGGTGTCGCGGCCGGGCGTCGCGGGGAGCGAGCCCTCCTCGACGCCCCAGGTCCGCTCGACCTCGGTGCGCCCGGTGGCGTTCGTGACGTGGCGGCCACCGGGCAGCAGGTTCGGCGTGGCACCGACCGCGAGCGCACCGCGCTCACCGGCACGCGCGGATCCACGCGACCTGGGCGCCCGTGCGCTCGGCCAGCCTGGCGACCGCGGTGAACGCGCCGGGGACCACGGCGGCGCGCTCGCCGACGAGGATCACCGCACCGGGCTTGGAGAGCAGCTCGACGACGTCGGCCGCGTGGTCGGGCAGCGCGTTGAGCGCGTTCGCCTCGGCACCGGGCACGCAGGCGAGCAGCGTGCCGAGCGTCTTCTCCACGGCCGGGGTCGTGAACTGACCGAGGTGGAAGACCTTGGTGCCCTTGCGCGCGGCCTTGCGCAGCCGCAGGAAGACGATCGGCGCCTCTTCCTCGGGCTCGAACGCGACCAGCAACGCGGCCGGCGCCTTCTCGATGCCCTGGAACGTGACGCCGTTGTCCGGGTTGGTGAACACCGTGGTGCTCGACAGGAACTCCAGCTCCTCGGCGCTGTGCGGCCGGGCGCGGAAGTCGATGTCGTTGGTGCGCAACGCGATCCGGGCGAACTTCGAGTACGCGTAGGCGTCCTCGACGGTCAGCCGGCCACCGGTCAGCACGCCGACGCCGTTCGCGTCGCGCGCCGCCGCCAGACCGGCCGCCGCGACCTGCAGCGCCTCGGTCCAGGAGGACGCGCGCAGCTCACCGGTCGCGGCGTCGCGGACCAGCGGCCGCGTGATGCGGTCGTCGGCCGTGGCGTAGCGGAAGGCGAACCGGCCCTTGTCGCAGATCCACTCCTCGTTGACCTGCGGGTCGTCGCCGGCGAGCTTGCGCTGCACCTTGCCGCGCCGCCAGTCGGTGCGCTCGGCGCAACCCGACGAGCAGTGCTCGCAGACGCTCGGCGTCGACACGAGGTCGAACGGCCGGGCGCGGAACCGGTAGGCGGCACTGGTGAGGGCGCCGACCGGGCAGATCTGGATGGTGTTGCCGGAGAAGTACGACTGGAACGGCTTCTCCGGCGCCGTGCCGATCTGCTGCAGCGCACCGCGTTCCAGCAGCTCGATGAACGGGTCACCGGCGATCTGCGCGGAGAACCGGGTGCAGCGCTGGCAGAGCACGCAGCGTTCGCGGTCGAGCAGCACCTGCGTGGAGATGTTGATCGGCTTCGGGAACGTGCGCTTGTGCTCGTGGAAGCGGGAGTCGCTGCGGCCGTGGGCGATCGCCTGGTTCTGCAGCGGGCACTCACCGCCCTTGTCGCAGACCGGGCAGTCCAGCGGGTGGTTGATGAGCAGCAGCTCCATCACACCCTGCTGGGCCTTGTCCGCGACCGGCGAGGTCAGCTGGGTCTTCACGACCATGCCGTCCGCGACCGTCATCGTGCAGGAGGCCTGCGGCTTCGGCATCGGCCGGCCGCCCATCTCGACCTCGACGAGGCACTGGCGGCAAGCGCCCGCGGGCTCCAGCAGCGGGTGGTCGCAGAAGCGCGGGATGACCGTGCCGAGGCGCTCGGCCGTGCGGATCAGCAGCTCGCCCTTGGGCGCCACGACCTCGACGCCGTCGATGACGAGCTTGACGTGCCCCTCGGGCACGACCAGCTCGGTTGCGGTGGGCTTGTCAGGCGCGATGGTCATGCGTTCGCTCCAGCCAGGACCTTGGAGTTCTGGTCACAAAGAGCCAGGAACTCGTCCTTGAAGTACTTGATGCCACTGGTGATCGGGCTGACGGCACCGTCACCCAGCGCGCAGAACGAGCGGCCGAGGATGTTGTCGCAGACGTCGAGCAACGTGTCGATGTCGCTCGCCGTGCCGTTGCCCGCCACCATCCGCTGCAGGATCTGCACGAGCCAGTACGTGCCCTCGCGGCACGGCGTGCACTTGCCGCACGACTCGTGCTTGTAGAACTCCGTCCACTTCATGACGGCCCACGGCACGGACACGGTCTCGTTGAAGACCTGGATCGCGGTCGTGCCGAGCATCGAGCCCGCCTCGGCCGCGCCCTCGAAGTCCAGCGGCACGTCCATGTGCTCCGCGGTGAACAGCGGGGTGGAGGAACCACCCGGCGTCCAGAACTTCAGCGGGACGCCGTCCTTCATGCCACCGGCCATGTCCAGCAGCTGGCGCAGCGTGGTGCCCATCGGCGCCTCGTACTGGCCCGGGTTGGTCACGTGGCCGGACAGCGAGTAGATCTTCGGACCGGGCGAGCGGTCGCGGCCCATCTCGCGGAACCAGTCGGCGCCACCGTTGACGATGAAGGGAACCGACGCGATCGTCTCGACGTTGTTCACCACGGTGGGCGACGCGTAGAGGCCCGAGGTCGCGGGGAACGGAGGCTTGAGCCGCGGCTGGCCGCGACGGCCCTCCAGCGAGTCGAGCAGCGCCGTCTCCTCGCCGCAGATGTACGCGCCGGCGCCGGCGTGGACGACGACGTCCAGGTCGAACCCGCTGCCGAGGACGTCCTTGCCCAGGTACCCCTTGGCGTACGCCTCGCGCACCGCCCCGTTGAGGCGGCGGATGCAGTGCAGCGCCTCGCCGCGGACGTAGATCGCCGCGAAGTTCGCGCGGATCGCGTACGACGTGATGATCACGCCCTCGATCAGCGAGTGCGGGTCCGCCATCATCGTGGGGATGTCCTTGCAGGTGCCCGGCTCGCCCTCGTCGGCGTTGATGACGAGGTAGTGCGGCTTGCCGTCGCCCTGCGGGATGAAGCCCCACTTCATGCCGGTGGGGAACCCCGCGCCGCCGCGGCCGCGCAGTCCGGAGTCCTTGCACTGCTGGATGAGCTGGTCCGGGTGGGCCTTGAGCGCCTTGGGCAGGGCGGTGTAGCCACCGGTGCGCTCGTAGGTCTCGATCGTCCAGGACCTGGGCTCGGTCCAGCGCTTGGTGAGAACGGGAGTCAGGGGGTCAACCATTTTCGTCCCTACTTCTTTTCCGGCAGGGCGGGGAACTCGGCGTTGGACGGCATCGCGGGCGCGTCCCAGCCGCGTTCCTGGGCGATCTGCGCACCGGCCAGCGTCTCCGGCGCCGCCGACGGGCCGTCGAGGTCGGCGTCGCGACCCTCGAAGAACCCGGCCAGCTGGAGCTCGGCCTGCTTGAAGTCGGTGAGCGGGGCGCCGCGGGTCGGGTGGGGCTTCTCCCCCGCCTGCAGCGCCTTCACGAGTTCCAGCGCCTTCTCCGACGTCTGGTTGTCGTAGAACTCGTAGTTCACCTGCAGCACCGGGCCGAGGTCGCACGCGGCGAGGCACTCGGCGTGCTCCAGCGTGATCGAGCCCGGCGTGCCCGGCTCGCCCGCGGTCTCCTCGTGGCCGACCCCGAGGTGGCTCTTGAGCGTCGAGTAGATCTCGTCGCCGCCCAGTGCCGCGCACAGCGTGTTGGTGCAGACGCTCACGAGGTGCTCACCGCACGGGCGGCGCTTGTACATCGTGTAGAACGTCGCGACCGCGCTGACCTCGGCCTCGCTCAGGTCGAGCAGCCCGGCGCAGAACCGGATGCCGTCCTGGGAGACGTAGCCCTCGACCGACTGCACCAGGTGCAGCATCGGGAGCAGTGCGCTGCGGGCCTGCGGGTAGCGGGCGATGATCGCCTGCGCCCGGTCCGCGGTGGACTGGTCGAACGTGGTGTTCTCTGCTGCCTGGGTCATCGGTCGCAACCACCCATCACCGGGTCGATCGAGGCGACGACGCGATCACGTCGGCGACCATGCCGCCCTCGCACATCGCGGGCATCGACTGGAGGTTCACGAAGCTGGGCTCGCGCAGGTGCACGCGCATCGGGCGGGTGCCGCCGTCGGAGACCACGTGGTAGCCGAGCTCGCCGCGCGGCGACTCGACCGGTACGTAGACCTGGCCGGCGGGAACCTTGAAGCCCTCGGTCACCAGCTTGAAGTGGTGGATGAGGGACTCCATGGACTGGCCCATGATCTTGCGGACGTGCTCGAGCGAGTTGCCCATGCCGTCGCTGCCGATCGTGAGCTGCGCGGGCCACGCGATCTTCGCGTCCTCGACCATCACCGGGCCGGTCGGCAGCGTGTCGACGACCTGCTTGATGATCTTGAGCGACTGGTGCATCTCCTCCAGCCGCAGCAGGTACCGCGCGAAGCAGTCCGCCTGGTCGGAGACCGGCACGTCGAAGCTGTAGTTCTCGTAGCCGCTGTACGGCTCGACCTTGCGCAGGTCCCAGGCGAGGCCCGCGGAGCGCAGGATCGGGCCGGTGATGCCGAGCGCGAGGCACGCGTCTACGGGCAGGTAGCCCACGTTCGCGAGGCGGTTGCGCCAGATCGGCTGGCCGGTGAGCAGCTTGTCGTAGTCGGGGAGGCGCTTGTTCATCAGCTTGATGAAGTCGCGGATCTTCTCGACCCCGCCGTCGGGCAGGTCCTGCGCGAGGCCGCCGGGCCGGATGAACGCGTGGTTCATCCGCAGGCCGGTCAGGAACTCCAGCAGGTGCAGCACTTCCTCGCGCTCGCGGAAGCCGGAGGTCATGCCGGTCAGCGCGCCGAGCTCCATGCCGCCGGTGGCGAGCGCGACGAGGTGCGAGCTGATCCGGTTGAGCTCCATCAGCAGCACGCGCAGTGCCTGCGCCTTGTCCGGCACGGTGACGCCGAGCAGCTTCTCGACGGCCATGCAGTAGGCGGCCTCGTGGTGCAGCGGCGCCAGGTAGTCCGTGCGCGTGATGAAGGTGACGCCCTGCACCCAGTTGCGGTACTCGAGGTTCTTCTCGATGCCGGTGTGCAGGTAGCCGATCACGCTGCGGGCGTGGGTGACCGTCTCACCTTCGAGCTCCAGGACCAGGCGGAGCACGCCGTGGGTCGAGGGGTGCTGCGGGCCCAGGTTCATGACGATGCGCTCGTCGTGGACCGCGTCCGCGAGCACCTCGTCCCAGTCGCCGCCCGTCACCGTGTAGACGGTGCCCTCGGTGGTCTTGCGGGAGTCCGCGACCTCCGGGGTGTTCGGGCTGGTGTCGACGTCGTCGGTGCTGTCACTACCGGTCGCGCTGGTGTTCGTCCCGGTGGTGAAGTCGGAAAGCCGCTCGGTCATGAGTACGACCGCCTCTGGTCCGGCGGAGGAATCTCCGCGCCTTTGTACTCGACCGGAATGCCGCCCAGCGGGTAGTCCTTCCGCTGCGGGTGGCCGTCCCAGTCGTCCGGCATGAGGATCCGGGTCAGTCCGGGGTGACCGTCGTAGATGATCCCGAACATGTCCCAGGTCTCGCGCTCCTGCCAGTCCGCCGTCGGGTAGACCTCGACGAGGCTCGGCACGTGCGGGTGCTCGACGTCGACCGCGACCTCGAGCCGGATGCGCCGGCGGTAGGTCATCGACGTCAGGTGCGTGACCGAGTGCAGCCGCTGCGACACGCCGGCGCCGTAGTCCACACCCGAGACGGAGCTGCACAGCTCGAAGCGCAGCGACGGGGTGTCGCGGCAGATGCGCGCCACCTCCAGCAGCGTCTCCGGGCGGAGGTAGAAGGTGATCTCGCCGCGGTCGACCGACACCTGCTGCACCGTGTCGGCGGGCAGGCCCTTCTCGCTGATCGCGGCGAGGATCTCGTCCGCGACCTCGTCGAACCAGCCGCCGTACGGGCGCTCCGACGGAGCTGCCACGTGGGCGGGCAGGCGCAGGCCGCCGAAGCCCGAGGTGTCACCGGAGCCGGTGACGCCGAACAGGCCCTTGCGCTCCTTGCCGGCGAGGATCGGCGCCTTCGCCTTGGCCTCGTCGCCGTTGGTCTTCTCGAGGTCCTCTCCGGCGCGGTTGTTGACGCTGGAGTGCTCTCCCCCTGGCTCGGTCACTTCTTCCTCGCAAAACGCTCGGACGACGGGATGAGGTCGGTGCGGTAGCCCGAGTCGGCGAGAGCCTTGGCGCGCACGGCGTTCAGCGGCTCGTCCATGATCTTGGCGTGGATCTTGAGGATCGCGTCCATCAGCATCTCCGGCCGCGGCGGGCAGCCCGGCAGGTACATGTCGACGGGCACGACGTGGTCGACGCCCTGCACCACCGCGTAGTTGTTGAACATGCCGCCACTGCTGGCGCACACGCCCATGGCCAGCACCCAGCGCGGCTCGGGCATCTGGTCGTAGATCTGCCGCAGCACCGGCGCCATCTTGTTGGTGACACGACCCGCGACGATCATCAGGTCGGCCTGGCGCGGTGACGCGCGGAAGACCTCCATGCCGAAGCGGGCCAGGTCGTAGCGCGGACCACCCGTCGTCATCATCTCGATGGCGCAGCAGGCCAGGCCGAAGGTGGCAGGCCAGAGCGAGGACTTGCGGGTCCAGTTGACCAGCTTCTCGACGCTGACCAGCAGGATGCCGTTCGGGAGCTTCTCCTCGAGACCCATGACTTCCTCAGTTCCAGTCGAGGCCGCCGCGGCGCCACACGTAGATGTACGCGAAGCCGACCGTTGCGACGAACAGGACGATCTCCACCAGCCCGAACAGGCCGAGCTTGTCGGCAGCGACGGCGAACGGGTAGAGGAACACCATTTCGATGTCGAACAAGATGAAGAGCATCGCCGTCAGGTAGTAGGCGACCGGCATGCGGCCGCCACCGATCACCGGCTGCGGGCTCGGTTCGATGCCGCACTCGTAGGCGTCGAGCTTGGCCCGGTTGTAGCGACGGGGTCCGATGTAGGGCGCTGCGGTCACCGAGAAGAGCGCGAACGCCCCGGCGAGCGCGAACATCAATACGAGGGGGAGGTAAGGGTCCAGCACTCTCCGTCGTCCTTTCCTCGCGGTCGACCGCACCCTAAGGGTGTAGTTCTGCCACTCGTTTGTTAGGCGAACCTAACAAACGCTTGTGAAACAGTTCACAAGCTTGGTCACACTGTTGTGAAGTGATTCACAAGGTCGATCGCCAGTGTAGAACGCCTGTAAATGACCTGCGTCACAGGGTCTGACCTGTGGGTTTAACCTGCCGGACACAAACGAAACGGCACCGGCTCGTATAGAGCCGGTGCCGTCACCTATTTGGAGTAATTTATGCCGTCGGCGCGAGCTTCGTGGCGGCCACGATGAGCTTGTCCATTGCGTCGCCGTCCTTGGGGTCGTAGAGGCCCGCGAGCAGCTTGAGCACGAGTTTCATCAGGCGTTTCCGCGGCATTCCGTACTTCGTTGCGGTCCGCATGACCGCCGGGTTGCCGATGAGCTTGGAGAAGACGTTCCCGAGCCGGTAGTAGCTGCCGAGCGCCTGTTCGATCCGCACCGGGTAGCCGCGCAGCGCGTGTTCACGGTTGACGCCCGTGCGCGCGAGGGCCTGGACGATGCTCTCGCTGGCGATCTTGGCCGACTCCATGGCGTAGCCGATGCCCTCGCCGTTGAAGGGGTTGACCATGCCGCCGGCGTCGCCGACGAGCACGAGACCCTTGGAGTAGTGCGGCTTGCGGTTGAGGCCCATCGGGAGCGCCGCGCCGCCGATGCGGCTGGTCGCGTTCTCCTCGCGGAAGCCCCACTCCTCAGGGGTGCCGTCGAGCCAGGACCGCAGGAGCTGCCGGTAGTCCGTGGTGCCGTAGGCCTTCGACGTGCTGAGGATGCCGAGGCCGACGTTGACCGAGCCGTCGCCCATGCCGAAGATCCAGCCGTAGCCGGGCAGCAACTGCCCGTCCGGCGCCCACAGCTCCAGGTGCGACTCGAGGTAGTCGTCCTTGGTGCGCGGGCTGGCGTAGTACCGCCGCACCGCCACACCCATGGGCTTGTCGTCGTCCTTCTGCAGGCCGACCGACAGTGCGAGACGCGCACTCACCCCGTCACACCCGACGACGATGGGCGCCCGGTAGGTGACCGGGTTCTTCTCCGGCCCCTGCTTGGCCTCGACGCCGACCACACGCCCGTTCTCGACGATGGCCTTGGTGACCGTGGTGTTCTCGTGCATGCGCGCACCGGCTTGTTTGGCGGCGTTCGCGAGCATCTCGTCGAAGTCCATGCGCGGCCGCACGACACCGTAGTTGGGGAACGTGGCCAGCTCGGGCCAGTCCAGCTCCATCGTGACGCCACCGCCGACGACCCGCAGCCCCTTGTTGTGCAGCCAGCCGTTGCTCTCGCGGGTGTCGATGCCGAGGTCGATCAGCTGCTTCACCCCGCGCGGCGTCAACCCGTCACCGCAGACCTTCTCGCGGGGGAACGAGCTCTTCTCCAGCAGCAGCACGTCGAGGCCCGCACGCGCCAGGTAGGTCGCCGCGGTCGAGCCAGCCGGTCCCGCCCCCACCACGATGACGTCGGCGTCCTCGTTGATCCCGCGCCTGCTCATCCAGACTCCCTCGTGTGCCGTGACTCTCTTGCGAGCCTAACCGGACGTTGCTGAGACCAGCTTCGCCAGCCGGTCCCTCAGCTCGGGAGCGCGGTGGTCGCCGCCTTCTTCGAAGATCGTCAACGCCTCACGCCAACAGCCGATCGCCCGTTCGACGTCACCTGTGCCCCTGAGTGACTCACCGAGCGTTTCCATCAGCAGAGCGTGTATTCGCGGCGCCTCATACGCACTCTCGGCCCTCAACGCACGCTTGCACAATGCGACCGCATCGACGTGATCCCCCGCCATCTGCCGGGCGCGCGCCATCGCTTGCAGTGGGCGGGAAGCTGCACCGCCGACATCGGCGTGCAGCAGGCCGAGGCTGACGTTTGCATGCCAGAACGCTCTTCTGTGGTGGCCGAGTCCCGCGAAAACCCCACTCAGGCCGAACTCGATGAAGCTGAGCAGGTACCCCTCCTGGCCGATGATCACCTGACGCGCGGCTTCCAGGTACCCACGAGCCTCGCTGAAGCGGTCGTGCTGAAGGCTGCCCCAGCCGAGCTGGCAGAGCACCTCGGCCTGCATCACCGGATCTTGCAGCTCACGGGCGAGCCTCAGCGCCATGTGGAGGACGCTGGCCGACCTGTGCCCGCGTTCGACCCATCGGTACAGCTGGCCGAGGCTGTGCAGCAACCAACACTGGGCCAGCCTGTCACCGAGCGCACGGGCGGCAACGAGGCCGCGCAGACACACCTCCCGCGCACCGTCCCCGTTGCCGACCATGACCAGCAGGCCGGTGGAGATGTCCCCCATGAGCAGGGTGGCCACGTGATAGCCGTGGCGCGCCGCCGCACGCACGGCGGCGATCGCGTTGCTGGACTCGACCTTGCCCCACGCGACGGCTTCGACCGGCCTGCGAAGACGAGTTTCGGCTGGCCATCGTTGACCAGGGAGAAGCGGTCGTGGAGGACCATTCGGATCGGGTGGACCATGCGGTACGCGTTCCTGGCGTGGTGGGCGTACCACTCGATCATTCGCCGGTGCGCCTGTTCCCAGTCGTCGTCTTCCTGGGCGAGGTCTGCCGCGTAAGCGCGCAACAGGTCGTGGCAGGTGTAGCGGTCCCGGTCGGCGATCTCGATCATGTGCTGGTCAGCGAGGTCTTCCAGCAGCGCTCGCACTTGCGGCAGGTCTGCCCCGAACAGTGCGGCAGCCGCGTGCGCACTGATCTCCGGCGTCGGGTGCAGCCCGAGCCTGCGGAACATCAGCTGCTGGTCAGCCGGCAGCTTTCGGTAAGACCAGTCGAAGACCGTCCGCACCGCGCCGTTCTCATCCGACCGAATGCTCAGCGCGTCCCACCTGCGGTGTTCCACGGCGAGCTCCTGCACCAGTTCGGTGATCGTCAGGTCGTGATGAGTCGCGATCCGCCCGGCCGCCACCCTGATCGCCAGCGGCAACCGGGCGCATGCTCGGACCAACTCGGCCACAGCACCGGGTTGCGCACGTCGGCCGAGCACGGCGACGACCAGGTCCACTGCCTCGTGCTCGTGGAACAGCTGCAACTGGATCCGCTGCGCGCCATCATTGACCACAAGCCCTTTGAGGTCGGCCCGGCTGGTCACCACTACCGCGCACCCTGGTTCGCCGGGCACCAGCGGGCGCACCTGAGCCACGTCTTTCGCGTTGTCGAGCACGACCAGCACGCGTTTCCCGGCGACCTCCGACCGGTACATCGCCACCCGGTCGTCGAACTGCAGCGGCACGCGTTCCGGGTAGATCCCCAGCGCACCGAGGAAACCGGCGAGCACGTCGCTCGGAGAGGCCGGTTCACCGGGGCCATAGCCGCGCAGGTCGACGTGGAGCGTGCCGTCGGGGAAACGGTCCTGGACCCGGTGCGCCCACCGCACGACCAACGCGGTCTTGCCGATGCCCGCGGCGCCCACCACGGCCGCGATCGTCCTCCTGCCGACCAGCAGCTCGTCCAGTGCGGCCAGGTGCTCGGTCCTGCCCGTGAAAGCGGGAACCACCCGCGGCAGCTGCCTCGGCACGGGCAACGTGTCCGGTGCGCCACCGATGGAGATGTGGCCGACGGTCCCCGCCTGCACGGTGTTGCCGTGGTTCTGCCCGATGTCGTTGGCGGTACGCGGCGCCTCGCTCACCTGGCCCAGTGTGCCGGGTGGGCTCGTTCGGCTCCAGCCGTTCGGCGGATCAGTCCTGCTCGTCGGCCTTCGGCTTCGGCTTGGTGGCGCGGTGCAGGGCGACCATGCCGCCGGTCAGGTTGAGCCAGGCCACGTCTTCCCAGCCGGCTTGAGAGATCAGTTCGCCCAGAGAGCGCTGGTCCGGCCACGCCGCCATCGACTCGGACAGGTACTTGTACGCGGCCGGGTTCGAGGAGACGAACCGGGCGATCAGCGGCAGCAGCTTCAGCAGGTAGCGCATGTAGACGAAGCGGAACGGCTTCCACACCGGGGTGGAGACCTCGCAGATCACCATGCGGCCGCCGGGCTTCGTGACGCGGGCCATCTCCTGCAGGGCGAGGACGGTGTCGTTGAAGTTGCGGATGCCGAAGGACACCGTGACGGCGTCGAAGGAGTTGTCCTGGAACGGCAGGCGCAGGGCGTCGGCGGCGACCTTGGGGACGCGGCGGTGGGCGCCGGAGGCGAGCATGCCGACGGAGAAGTCGGCGGCGACGCACCAGGCGCCGGACGCGGCGTACTCGACCGTGGACACGGCGGTGCCCGCGGCGAGGTCGAGCACCTTCTCGCCGGGGCGGGCGTCGAGCACGCGCCGGCTCCACTCCCGCCAGCGGCGGTCGAAGCCCATGGTCATGACCGAGTTCGTGCGGTCGTAGCCCTTGGCCACGCCGTCGAACATCTCGGCGACCTCGCGGGGGTTCTTGTCCAAACCTGCTCGCGACATGCCAGAAGCCTAGGTCAGTGCCACTGAGAGGCCACTACGGCACCCGCAGTGCGCTCAGCATGCCGTCCACCGCCGCGTGCCACGGGTACTCCTCGGCACGGGCGCGCGCAGCCTCTCGTGAACCCGAGGCGAGCAGGCGTTCGGCGGCGGCGGCGAAGGCGGGAGCGTGGTCGTCGACGGCGGCGCCGCACGACGGTTGCACGATCTCCTTCAGCGCGCTGCTCTGGCTCACCACGACCGGCGTGCCGCTCGCGAGTGCCTCCAGGGCGGCGAGGCCGAACGTCTCGTGCGGGCCCGGCGCGAGCGACAGGTCGGCGGACGCCAGCAGGTCGGCCACGTCGAGACGCGACTTCACGAAGCCGAGGAACGTCACCGGCAGGCCGGCCGCGCGCTTCTCCAAAGAGGACCTGCGCGGGCCGTCGCCGGCGATCACCAGGTGCGCGGAATGGCCCTGCTCGTGCAGTTCGGCCAGCGTGTCGACGGAGCGTTCGACGTGCTTCTCCGGCGACAACCGGCCACAGTGGACCAGTAGGTTCTCCTTGCCGCGCAACAGCTCTCGGCGCAGGTCCAGGGAGTGCCGCAACGGCGTGAACGTCGCCAGGTCGACGCCGAGCGGCACCTGCGTGACGTTCGCGGCACCGATCCGGTCGAACTCCTCGCGGGCGAACCCGGTCGTGCAGACGACCGTGTCGTAGGAGGCGGCCATGCGGCGGTTCGCCCAGTCGGCGCCCTTCACCGCGGGGCTCTCCGGCAGCACGAACTGCAGCAGCCGGTCGAGGCGTTCATGCGAGATCACGACGTTCGGGATGCCCCGCTCGCTGGCCCACGCGCCCATGCCGCGCAACGTGAGCCGGTCGGAGACCTCCAGCCGTTCCGGCTTGATCTGCTCCATCAGCGCCTTGACCCGCCACGGGTCCACGACGCGGTAACCGCCGGTGTACGGGATCTTGACGGCGGGCATCGTGATGCGCCGCACACCGTTCTCGAGCACCTCGTCCGCGTGCCGGTCGCCGGGTACGACGAGCACCACCTCGTGGCCCGACTGCACGTAGCCGGCGCCCAGGTGGTGCAGAGCCGTGCGGAGACCGCCCGACCGTGGTCCGTAGAAGTTGGCTAGCTGAACGATCCTCAAGCGGCCGCCTGGTGAGTGAGTCCGATTACCGCAGCGTAGTGACCCAGCAGCTCGTCGCAGACCGCGGGCCAGGTGCGGGTGAGCACCGACTTGCGGGCGGCGAGGCCGAACCTCTTGCGCAGCAGCGGGTCGCGCAGCAGGTCCACGTACTGCGCGATGTCGTCCTCGAACAGGTACCCGGTCCGGCCGTGGTCAACCAGGTCACGCGGCCCGCCGACGTTCGGGGCGAGCACGGGCAGACCGCTCGCCAGCGCCTCCTGGACCGTCTGGCAGAACGTCTCGTGCGGACCTGTGTGGATGAAGACGTCCAACGACGCGTACGCGTCGGCCAGCGCCTCGCCGTTCTTGAACCCGAGGAACTCCGCGTTCGGCAGGTCCTTCTCCAGCTGCTGGCGGTCGGGCCCGTCGCCGATGACGCGCAGCTTCACGCCGGGCAGGTCGTGGATCTCACGCAGCCGGTGCACCTGCTTCTCCGGCGCGAGCCGGCCGACGTAGCCCACGGTGAGCTGGTCGTTCTGGCGCGGACGCGGGTGGAAGAGCTCGATGTCGACGCCGCGGCCCCAGCGGTGCACGCGCGGCACCCCGTGCTCCTCCAGCGCCTCGACCGCCGAGCTGGACGGCGCCAGCGTGCGGTCGGCGAGCGTGTGCAGGCGCTTGGTCCACCGCCACGCGGCGCGCTTGGTGAGGCCGAGGCCGTAGCTGCCGGCGAACCCGGCGACGTCGGTCTGGTAGACGGCGACGGTCGGCACGTCGAGCTTGCGCGCGGCTCTGAGCCCGTACGCGCCCAGCACGAACGGCGACGCGAGGTGCACCACGTCCGGTCCGAAGTCAGCAACGGCGTGCAGCACCTTGGGGCTGGGAACACCGATGGGGAGGCTCGTCACGATCGGCACGTCGACGGCGGGCACTCTCATGACGGGCGTGCCGTGGACGGAGTCGTCGCCGGCGCCAGGAGCGACCACCATGGCCTCGTGGCCTCTGCGGCGCAAGTGCTCCAGGACGCGGAGCACGGAGTTGGTCACCCCGTTCACCTGGGGCAGGAAGCTCTCGGTCACGATCGCTACGCGCACAGAACCTACCTTGTAGTGCTGGTGTGAAGTCCGCGTGACGCGAAATTTGACGCGGTCAGAACACCTCACGTCGTGGCCAGGTGATCGTCGTTTGGTCACCTGGCGGTCGTGTTCCGGTCACCCGAAGCGGTGAGACTAGGACAGCATGACCGTCTTGTCGTCCCGTCCCGCGCATCCAGTCGACCCCGGACTGGTGTCCGTCGCGCTGGAAGTGGCTGGTCGCCTGGCGAACGACGCCTCGGACGTCATCATGGCCACAGCCGGCCGCGGCGTGCGGCCCGACTCCGACGAGTCACCGTTCGACTGGGTCACCGACACCGACCGCACTCTCGAACGCCACACCCGACGCGTGCTCACCGCTGAGTTCCCGTCCATTCCGGTCTTCTGTGAAAACTCCGACGCCGACGTCCCCGGCGACTCGGAGTTCCGCTGGGTGGTCGACCCGGTCGACGGCACCGCCAACTACACGGCCGGCATGCCCTGGTGCGCCTACAGCCTCGCACTCGTGGACAGGTGGGGCCCGGTAGTCGGCGTGGTCGCCGATCCGTACAGGTCGCAAATCTACGCTGCCGCCCGCGGCCGCGGCATGCGTGCCAACGGCACCCCGGTCCGCCTCACCGAACGCCAGGGCGACTCGTTGGTCGTCTGCACAGAAATGACCCGCACGGGCCCGTGGCCGGGCATGGGTGAGTTCATCTCCACGGCGGCGATAGCAGGCACGGGCGTGCGCGTACTCGGCTCGAAGTGCCTGGCCGTGGCACAGGTGGCGCTCGGCCACGTCGCCGCCGCCGTGCTGCACGGCTACCACGAGTGGGACGTCGCGGGCGCCGTGTCGCTGGCCGTCGAGTCGGGCGCCGTGGTGCTCGACAGGCGCGGCGAGGGCGCCCAGCTGCCCGCGGACGGCCTGCTGGTGGCAGCACCGGACGCCGCGGACGAGGTCCTCGGCTGGTGGCAGTCGGCGCTGAACGGTCAACTGAGCTGAGGGAGCTGTCGTTCGAGCACTTCGAGGTGCGTGCGCGCCTCGTCGAGCTCCGGGTGGTCGAACATCTGCAACGCGACCCGTCCCACCTCGTTCTCGAACTGGTGGAAGTCGTGCGTGGCCTTCAGCAGCCGCTGGTAGACGGGGTGCTGCCGGTCCACGGCCCCCAACGCCCTGCCGAGCTGCGCGATGCCGCGAACGTCGTCGAGCTCCCCCGCCAACTGCTCGCTGATGCGCTGCAACCACTCCTTGGCCGGTGACCTCGGCACCGTCTGCACGGCCGCCGCGACCCTCCTGGTGCTCTCCGCGCACCGCTCGACCAGCTCGGACCACATGTCGTAGGGCTGCTGCGGGACCGGCGGGGGCAGCGGACGCGCCTGCTTGGGCTGCTTCGGCTCGAGCGAACGCCGCAGCGCGCCGACACCGGTGCCCACCAGCGCGCCGGGCAGGGCACCGAAGGTCAGGGCGAAGAGGAGGATCGCGACGACCCGGACGGCCAGCGAGGCCGTGGACTCGGGCGGCGACGGGATCGCCACGTCGACGATCGTGACGAAGGCGCCGACGACGAGGGCACCGATGCCGGCACCCCAGAGCGCTGAGCGGATCACGACCCCCACGCCGGTGATCGTGCCACGTTCGGGGCGCGTTCGTCGGCAAGCTGGAGTTACTGGTCGTACATCATCGCTGCTATAGTTTTGGCGTCGGTTCCAGTAGGAGCCGGAAGTGGACCCGGTTCACCGTCCGGACGGTCGGTTGCCGGGTTTCGCGCTTTCCGCGCATTGGTCGAGCTTCACGACCGCGTCGAGCATCGGCTGAACGCGCTGCCGCCAGTCGCCGCCCGCTCCGAAGCACCACGCGAGCGCATCGCTCGCCCACAACAACGGGTCCTCCGCAGGCCGCAGGTGCTCGTAGGTGAACGGATCGTCCACCTTCTCCAGCACCGCGGCGAGTGTCTGCCGGTCACGGACGTCCTGGTGTGCGCAGCTCTCGATGGCGAGCCGGGTGACACCGAGTTCTTGGAGCCAGGTCGCGGCCGCGGACAGGCAGAGCTGACGGGCGTGGACGTCCTCGGAGTCGCGGACTGGCCGACCGGATCGCGTCCAGATCACGAGGTCGAACGAACACCGCGACGACCAGGTGGGTCGTGCCTCGACGTGACTCGTCGAGGAATCCATGCCACATGGAACATGTGGTCTCAAAGGAGTAACACGCTGCTCCGATCAGGCGTCGAAGTCGACAGTCACCTTCTCGCTCGTCGGCAGCGCCTGACACGTCAGCACGAACCCCGCCGCCACCTCCGACTCGTCGAGCGCGTAGTTCCGCCGCATCTCCACCGTGCCATCCGTCACCAACGCACGGCACGTGCCGCACACACCGCCCTTGCAAGCGAACGGCAGGTCAGCACGCACCCGCTGAGCGGCATCCAAGATCGGCTCGTCGGCGGGTAGGGGCAGCGTGGTCGACTTGCCGTCCAACACGACGGTGACGGACGCCGCGGACTCCACCACGGCCTCCACCCGGCGCGGCGGAGGCGGCGGCTCGTCGACGTAGAACAGCTCGTGGTGCACGCGGTCCGGGGAAACACCACGGTCCCGCAACACCGAGGTCGCGTCCTGGACCATCTCGTACGGCCCGCACAGCCACCACTCGTCGATGCCCTCGAACGGCACGACCGAGTCGAACAGCGCAGACAGCTTCGAAGCGTCCAACCGGCCGGTGAACAGCTCCACGTCCCGCGGTTCGCGCGACAGGACGTGGATGAGCTGCAAAGTCGCCGGATAGCGGTCCTTCAGGTCGGCGAGCTCGTCGGCGAACATCACGGTGTTCGTGCTGCGGTTGCCGTACAGGAGCGTCACGCGGGCACCAGTGGCCAGGACGGTCGCGGCGATCGACAGCGCCGGTGTGATGCCCGAGCCGGCGACGACGAAGCCGTGGTGGGTGCCGGAACCGGTCGGCGTGAACTTGCCCAGCGGCGGCATGACCTCGACCACGTCGCCGACCGCGAGCCGGTCGACGAGCCACGACGAGAAGGCACCGCCGTCGACGCGGCGGACGCCGATGCGGGGAGCGGAGCCGGCGGGCGCGCAGATCGAGTACGAGCGGCGTTCGTCGCCCTGGCGCAGGGTCAGGTACTGGCCGGCCGAGAAGGTGAACTCGTCCGCGAGCTCGGCGGGCACGTCGAACGTCACGGCCGCGGCGTCGTCGCAGAGGCGGTCGACGCGGGCGACCGTCAGCTTGTGGAAGGCAACGCGGGCCACTCAGATCTCCTTGACGTGCTCGAAGGGCTCGGAGCAGGCGTTGCAGCGGCGCAGCGCCTTGCACGCGGTCGAGCCGAAGCGGGAAATCTCCACCGTGTTCGGCGAGCCGCACTGCGGGCACGCCACCTGGCGCGACGGCGGCACCAGGTTCAGCGGCACCGGGCCGGCGACCGACGGGCCGATGCGGGACGGCGGTGCGATGCCGGCGGAGGCCAGTTTCGCGCGCCCGGAAGCGCTGATCCAGTCCGTGGTCCAGGCCGGCGAGAGCGACAGCCTCACCTCGACCGCCGAGTAGCCCGCGGCCAGCAGCGAACGGCGCAGGTCGGCGCCCATCTCGTCGATCGCGGGGCAGCCCGAGTAGGTCGGGGTGATGGTGACGACGACGCGTCCGTCCTCTTCGGACACGTCGCGCAGCACGCCGAGGTCCGCCAGCGTGAGGACCGGGAGCTCCGGGTCCCGCACAGCCGACGCGATCTCCAGTGCCGTGCTCACCACACGGCTCCCGGCAGTGAGCGGTAGAGGTGCTGCATCTCGGCGAGCAGGTAGCCCATGGACTCGGTGTGCACGCCGTCGCGACCGGCCATGCCCGCCACCCGAGCGGCGCGAACATCAACAGGCCTGGACAGCCCCGCGGCCGAGAACACGGCCTCCAGCACACCGTCCACTTCGGAACGCAGCGACGCCGGGTCGACCGCCACGCCCTCCAGGCGCGACTCGACCGGGTGCACGGCGAACAGCTCGTCCACGAACGGCCACACGCGGTTCAAGCCGGCCTGCATGCGCCGGTGCGACTCGTCGGTGCCGTCGCCGAGGCGCACGGTCCACTGCGCGGCGTGGTCGCGGTGGTACGCCAGCTCCTTCAGGCCCTTCTCGGCCACGGCGGCGAGCACCGGGTCTGCCGAGCCGCGCAACCGCGAGAACAGCGCCAGCCGCCACGACGAGAACACCAGCAGGCGCGCGATCGTGGTGCCGAAGTCACCGCCGGGGCCGGGGCCGCAGTCGATCTCGGCGAGGTGCACGTTGCGGAACTCGCGCTCGTCACGCAGATAGGCGAGGTCGTCCTCGGACTTGCCGAGCACCTCGCCGGCCCGCGTGAGCAGCATCCGGGCCTGGCCGAGGAGGTCCAGGGCGATGTTGGCGAGCGCGATGTCCTCTTCGAGCTCGGGAGCCCGCGAGCACCATTCGGACAGGCGCTGCGACATGATCAGCGCGTCGTCGCCGAGCATCAGGCAGTACGCGGCGAGCGCCTCTTGGTCAACATCGGCGGGGAACTCGCGGTTGACGCCCACCAGCGCGTCGGAGAAGCCCGTGCCGAACGCCCAGTGCGCGTCCTCACCACCGAGGAGCGACTCGTACGCATTGTCGAAGCTCATAGGTGCGGCACGTCCTCTGGGATCGCGTAGAACGTCGGATGCCGGTACACCTTGTCGCCGGACGGCGCGAAGAACGGGTCCTTCTCGTCGGGCGACGACGCCGTGATCGCAGCAGCGGGGACCACCCAGATCGACACGCCCTCGTTACGGCGCGTGTAGACGTCACGGGCGTTGCGCAGCGCCATCTCCGCGTCGGGTGCGTGCAGCGAACCGACGTGCACGTGGTTCAGGCCGCGCTTGCCCCGCACGAACACTTCCCACAGCGGCCAAGACGCGCTCACGCGGCACCTTCCTTCGCAACAGCGGCCTTGGCAGCGTGTGCGGCAGCGGCCTCACGGACCCATGCGCCGTCTTCGTGCGCCTTGCGCCGGTGGGCGATGCGCTGCTCGTTGCAGACGCCGCCGCCCTTGACGACCTGCCAGAACTCGTCCCAGTCCGGCGAGCCGAAGTCGTACTGCCCGCGCTCGGAGTTCCACTTCAGGTCGGGATCGGGGAACGTCACGCCGAGCGCCTCCGCCTGCGGCACGCTCATGTTCACGAACTTCTGCCGCAGCTCGTCGTTGGTGTCGCGCTTGATCCGCCACGCCATCGACTGCTCGGTGTTCGTGGACTCCGCGTCCGGCGGGCCGAACATCATCAGCGCCGGCCACCACCACCGGTTCACCGAGTCCTGCACCATGTCGCGCTGCTGCTGGGTGCCGCGCATCATCGTCATGAGCAGCTCGTAGCCCTGGCGCTGGTGGAACGACTCCTCCTTGCAGATGCGGATCATCGCGCGCGCGTACGGCCCGTAGGACGTGCGGCACAACGGCACCTGGTTGCAGATCGCGGCGCCGTCGACCAGCCAGCCGATGACACCGACGTCCGCGAAGGTGAGCGTCGGGTAGTTGAAGATCGAGGAGTACTTCTGGCGGCCCTCGATGAGCTTGGTCGTCAGATCCTCGCGGTCGGCGCCGAGCGTCTCGGTCGCCGAGTACAGGTAGAGACCGTGCCCGGCCTCGTCCTGCACCTTCGCCAGCAGGATCGCCTTGCGCCGCAGCGAGGGCGCGCGCGAGATCCAGTTGCCCTCCGGCTGCATGCCGATGATCTCGGAGTGCGCGTGCTGGGCGATCTGTCTGATCAACGTCTTGCGGTAGCCGTCGGGCATCCAGTCTCGCGGCTCGATGCGCGCCTCGGCTTGCACCGTGCGCTCGAAACGCAGCTCCAGGTCATCCGCCATGCATCGATGTTACACCTGAGTGCCGAATCTGCGTAGAACTGTCACAACGGCGGCGATGACCACCCAGACGGACACCAGGAACGTTCCGACGGGCAACAACGACAGCACCGCCGTCCGGCCCGCCACGCGCACCAGCTCCGGGTTGCCCCGGTCGTACTGGACCCGCACGTTGTCGCCGACGTTCAGGCCTTCCGGGTACAAGACCCCCTGCGGCGGGATGATCACCCGCCCGTCCGGTGTGGCGTAGCGCACAACGGTCCTGTTGAAAGCCACCGAATCCACCTGTGCGACCGCTTCACCCATGCGCTTCTCAATGGCAACATCGTCGCGCCAGGAAGCGAGTGGGAGCAGCACGCAGATCAGCGTGACCACCCCACCGACGACGAACAAAGCACGGACGACCGCACGGCGGACGCGTACGCCGAGCGGCGGCTTGGTCACTGCGTCCTCCACCACAACTGAGAAGTCTAGAGCCGGGTGAGTGCCACGCTTTCAGGTTCATGTCCATACAGTCGAGGCGTGACATCAGCACCCACATCGCGTGCACGGCAGCGGATCCGCGTCCGGTCGAGGCAGGACAGGGCCGGTGACCTGCTCGGACTGCTGCCGAACCCGGACCAGGCCCTCGCGTGGGTGCGCGACGGCTCCGGGCTGGTCGGGTGGGGCGAGGCCGCACGCCTGGAGGTGAGCGGGCCGGACCGGTTCGCCCAGGCCGACGCGTGGTGGCGCGAGTTCGTGAGCCACCTGGACGTAGACGATGAGCTGGGCGTACCCGGCAGCGGCCCCGTGGCGTTCGTCTCCATGGCGTTCGCCGACGAGCCCGGCGACTCGGTGCTGATCGTCCCCGAGGTCGTCGTGGGCCGCCGCAACGGTGTGGAGTGGGTCACCACCATCGGCACGGCCGACTCGATCCCCCGCAAAGCACCTCTCTCACGCCCGTCCGCGGTCAGATACGCGAACGGCCAGCTGCCCGTCACCGAGTACCGCGAAGCCGTGCGCGAGGCGGTCGCCCGCATGCGCGACGGCGACCTCGGCAAGGTCGTGCTGGCCCACGACCTCCTCGCCGTGACCGACAAACGGATCGACCAACGCTTCGTGCTCCAAGGCCTCGCACGGCGCTATCCGGAGTGCTGGTCGTACGCGGTCGACGGGCTCGTGGGCGCTACGCCCGAACTGCTGCTGCGACGCACCGGTTCCGTCGTGGACTCCCGTGTGCTCGCCGGCACCACATGGCCACACGACGGCATCAGCGACGAAGAACTCGCCTTGGCACTGATGTCCTCCGAGAAGAACCTCGAAGAACACGAGTACGCGATCACCTCTCTCGCGGAGACGTTGCGTCCCTTTTGTTCGACCATGTCCGTCGACGGCCCGTCGGTGCTGCGTCTGCCGAACGTCTCGCACCTGTCGAGTGACGTCATCGGCACGTTGTCGTCGTCTGCGTCCCTGCTGCACCTCGGCGAGGCCGTGCACCCCACGGCGGCCGTCGGTGGCACGCCGCGGTTGGACGCGACCCGGTTGATCGCGCAGCTGGAGGGCATGGACCGCGGGCGGTACGCCGGGCCCGTCGGGTGGATCGACGGGAACGGCGACGGCGAGCTCGGGATCGCGCTGCGGTGTGCGCAGATCAACGGGTCGACGGCACGGCTGTTCGCCGGGTGCGGGCTGGTCGCGGACTCGGATCCGGACAGCGAGGTGCAGGAGGCGCACGCGAAGATGCGCCCGATGCGGGAGGCGCTGGAAGGGCTTTAGGCCTGTTCGAGGAACGCGCGCCAGGCGGAGGTGCTGAAGGTCAGCACCTCACCGGCCTGGTCCTTGGTGTCGCGCACGAGCACGTCCCGGGCGACCGAGACCTCGACGCACTCCCCCTCCGGCGTTCCGTTGCTGTAGCTGCTCTTACGCCAAGTGCGATCCTGGGTCATCGAGATCCTCTCGCGGCGAGTTGACGTACTCCGCCAGCTTCCTCCGCGATTGTTCCTCATCCAAGGCGACCTCAGCCAAACGGTCGAAGATCAACCTGGTTCGTGCGATCGCACCGGGATCCTGCACGAAAACCTGGGTCAGATCGGTCTCGCTGTACGCGACCGGCAGTGCTTTTTCGAGCTCCCACAGCAAGATCCCGGCAGGGTTCAGCGGCACGTCCGCCGGCACAACGCGGATCGTGCTCACGTTGAACAGCAACTGCAGGTACTGGTCCGCCATGACGTGCTCGTCGCCGAACTGCTGCCTCAGCACGAATTCATGGATGTAGAACAAGCAATCCGGCCGATCGTGCTTCCGCAGAATCGCCTGGCGATCCATCCTGATCTGCACCAATGGTGCGATCTTTTCCTCGACGGTCATCCCGGTCGCCCGGCATGACGTGGCCTTATTCCAAGATACTGGCTCGGTCGGGTGAAAACGCCCTCCACGCCGACGCACTGAACTCGAGCATCTCGCCGGCCGTGTTCTTCGAGTCGCGCACGAGCACGTTCTGCGCCACCGACACCTCGACACAGTCGCCTTCCGGGGTGCCGTTGCTGTAGCTGCTCTTGCGCCAAACGCGGTCCTGAGCCATCGGAATCCTCCCGCTCCACGTTGCCGAACACGCTGCCGAACATGCCTGAGAACGCTGACGCAGGGGTCCCCCCGTTTTGGGAACCCCTGCGTCATAACGTACTCAGCTGGTCTGACAGTTTCAGCGCCCGCGATTACTTGTGCGCGTCCAGCAGCTCGTGCGTCAGCTTGATCTTGGCGCGCGACTTCGGCTCGGCGGCCACCTTCTTCGCGGCGACCTGGGCGTCGTCGGCGGCGTCACGACCGGGGGCCGCGGCCGGCTTGCCCTTCGTGAAGAGCCAGGTCTGGAACAGCTGGTCGAGCTGCTGGCCGGAGATGCGTTCGGCGAGCGCGATGAACTCCTCGATGGTGGCGTCGGAGTACTTCTTCTCGGCCTGCCAGGTCTTGAGGATCTCGAAGAACTTCTCGTCGCCCACCGCCACGCGCAGGGCGTGCACGGCGAGTGCGCCGCGGTCGTAGACGGCGCCGTGGAAGACGTTGTCCGCGCCGGGGTCGCCGGGCAGGACCTGCCAGAACGCGTCGTCGGCCGGGTAGGAGTCGTAGACGAAGTCGGCGTTCTCCTGGGCCGTGCCCTCGCCGACGTGTTCGGACCACAGGAACTCGGCGTAGGAGGCGAAGCCCTCGTTCAGCCAGATGTCGCGCCAATGGTGCACGGACACCGAGTCGCCGAACCACTGGTGGGCGATCTCGTGGGCGACGACGTAGGTGTTGGCGCCGCGGCGGAAGAAGGCGTCGTCGTAGGTGGAGCGGGTCTGGTTCTCGAGCGCGTAGCCGAGGTCCGGCGTGACCACGCCGCCCTGTGCCTCGAACGGGTACGGGCCGAAGTTCTGGGCCAGGAACTCGGTGACCTCGGGGGTGCGTTCGATGCTGGCCTTGGCGGCGTCGGTGGAGTCGCCGAGGCGCGTGGAGTAGGCGTTGAAGACCGGCTGGCCGTTGGGCGCCGCGTACTGGCGGAGCTCGTACTGGCCGATGGTGAGGAACGTCAGGTAGGTGGCCTGCGGCTTGGTGCTGCGCCAGTTCCAGCGGGTCCAGCCGTTGATCTGACGGGTGTTGCCGAGGAAGGTGCCGTTCGAGATGACCTCGACGCCCTCCGGGACGGCGACGTTGACGTCGAAGGTGGCCTTGTCGGTGGGGTGGTCGTTGGCGGGGAACCACCAGCGCGCGATCTCCGGTTCCCCGATGGCGAGGGCACCGTCGGGGGTCTTCGTCCACGCCGTGTAGCCGTTGTGGTCCTCGACCTGCGACGGGACGTCGGCGTAGGTCACGACGACCGTCACGTCCTGGCCCTTGCGCAGGCCGCCGCGCGGGGTGACGACCAGCTCGTCGCCGTCCTGCACGAAGGACGCGGGGGCGTTGTTGACCCGCAGCGTCTTGACCTTGAGCAGGAAGTCCAGGTTGAACTGGGTGAGGTCCTCGGTGGCCTTCGCGAGGATCGTGGTGGTGCCGGAGAGCTGGTCGCCGTTGGGGTTGTAGTTGAGCCTGATGTCGTAGTGGGAGACGTCGTACCCGCCGTTGCCGTAACCGGGGAAGTACGGGTCGCCCGCGCCGGGGGCACCGGGCGACGCGGCGAGCGCCGTTCCCGCGAAGAGCGTCACTGCGGCTGCGGACGCGACCGCGGCCGTTGCCTTGGTTCTGATCGACATGTGCCGGACGCTATCCATCCGTTTCGGGCGCGAGCCACCGACTTACGTAGGTTTCCGCAGCGTTTCCTACCTGCTGAAAACCATTGACACCGTCGACTTGAGACGTTGGTGCAAAGAGCGCAGTTCGTCTCTTTTCGCGGGCACTTCCACCACTTGGATGCCCTGCGGTGGCGCAAGTGCGCTACGGAACTCCTCCTTGCTGTCCACTTTGGAGTATTTGATTCGGTGCCCGGCGCACAATGCCGCGAGATCAGCTCCGTGCGGTGTGCCGAAAATTCGCTCGAAACTCTTGTCGTGTTCCGGCGCACCCTGTTCGAGCAACGAGAAGATGCCGCCGCCGTCGTCGTTGAGCACCACGATCGTCAGGTCCGGCCGGTGGTCGGCCATGAGCCCGTTGATGTCGTGCAGGAACGTCAGGTCGCCCATCAACGCGTACGCGGGCCCACCATGTGTGATCGCCAGCCCGATCGCCGTGGACACGCTCCCATCAATGCCCGCGGCACCCCGGTTCGCGTGGACGTGCAGGTCGTCGCGGCGCTCGCCGGCGAAGTCGACGTCGCGGATCGGGTTGGAGGAGCCCACGAACAGCAACGCGTTCGGCGGGACGGCCTGCGTCAGCTCGCGTGCGACGTGCAGACCGGTCGGCCACGGCTCCGCGTCCAGCAGGTCGTCCACGGCCGCGCTGACGTTCTTGACCGCGCTCTGCCACGCCTGCACCCACTCCTGGTCGACGCTCTCCGGCTCGGGCAGCCAGGTCGACGCGCGGGTGGCGGTGAACTGCGTGTCCGGCCAGCGCGCCTGGTCACCGACGGCGTGCACGGTCTTGGTGGCCCTGAGGAGCGCCTGCTGGCCGCGGCTCAGCGTGACCCGGCCGACGACGAGCACCGCGTCAGGCACGAGGTGGTCAGGAAGACCCGCGTTGAGCAGCAACGACCCGAGTCTGAAGCCACCGGGAGCGGTCGGTTCGGCGATCACCGGCCAGCCGAGGCCGGCGGCCTTCGCGAGGCGCTCCGGGTGGTCGTCACCGAGCAGCACCAACGTGCGGGCGGGCAGGTCGGACGGCCTGGTCTCGATGACGACCGTGCGGTCCGTGACCGTCCACGGGGTGCGCTCGGACGAGGGCCACTCGTCGTCGTTGGGCGTGAGCGGTGGGCGGAACGGAACGTTGACGTGCGACGGGCCGTTGGTCGCTATCGCGCGGCAGATCAAGCTTCGCGTCGTGGGTTCATCGGCGGCCTCAGGCATGTGGAGGGTCTGGATGCCGAGGATGTCGTGCTGGTTGATCGTCTGGCTGGCGCCGGTGCGGTAGAGGTCGACCGGGCGGTCCGCGGTCAACGCGACCAACGGCACACCCGTGAGCTCCGCCTCGACCACCGCGGGGTGCAGGTTCGCGACCGCGGTGCCGCTCGTGCAGGTGACCACGGCCGGGGTGCCGGTCTTGGCCAGCCCGAGCGCGAGGAAGCCCGCGGTGCGCTCGTCGATCCGCACGTGCAGGGACAGCAGGCCCTTCTGTTCGGCCTGGTGCAGTGCGAACGACAGCGGGGCGTTGCGCGAACCGGGGCACAGGACGACGTGGCGGACGCCGTTGCGCACCAGTTCGTCGACGATCACCCTCGCCTGCGTCGTTGACGGACTCATCCCTCGATTGTCCCAGGAGCGTTCTGTGAGCCGCCTCAGCAAGGTGCGCCTAGAGTCTCGGAGCGTGGCAGACCAGGACCTCTTCGACCCGTCGTTGTGGAAGCCGATCGAGGGCTTCGACTTCACCGACATCACCTACCACCGCGCGCTCGACCAGGGCACCGTGCGCATCGCCTTCAACCGGCCTGAGGTGCGCAACGCGTTCCGGCCGCACACGGTGGACGAGCTGTACCGGGCGCTCGACCACGCGCGGATGTCGAGTGACGTCGGGTGCGTGCTGCTGACCGGCAACGGACCGAGCCCGCGCGACGGCGGCTGGGCCTTCTGCAGCGGTGGTGACCAGCGGATTCGCGGGCGCAGCGGGTACCAGTACGCGTCGGGCGAGACGGCGGAGACGGTCGATCCGGCGCGGGCGGGCAGGTTGCACATCCTGGAGTGCCAGCGGCTCATCCGGTTCATGCCGAAGGTCGTCATCGCGGTCGTGCCGGGGTGGGCGGCCGGGGGCGGGCACAGCCTGCACGTGGTGTGCGACCTCACGATCGCGAGCGAGGAGCACGCCAAGTTCAAGCAGACGGACGCGGACGTCGGGTCGTTCGACGGCGGCTACGGGTCGGCTTACCTGGCGAGGCAGGTCGGGCAGAAGTTCGCGCGGGAGATCTTCTTCCTCGGGCGCACCTACAGCGCCGAGGAGATGCACAAGATGGGCGCGGTCAACGCCGTCGTGCCGCACGCCGAGCTGGAGACCACGGCGCTGCAGTGGGCGCGGGAGATCAACGGCAAGTCGCCGACGGCGCAGCGGATGCTCAAGTACGCGTTCAACCTGGTCGATGACGGGTTGGTGGGGCAGCAGCTGTTCGCCGGGGAGACGACCCGGCTCGCGTACATGACCGACGAGGCCGTCGAGGGGCGGGACGCGTTCCTGGAGAAGCGCGACCCCGACTGGTCCGACTACCCGTACTACTTCTGAGCAGCGGCGACGTGCTGGACGAACTGCGCGCGGCGCTCAGCGGTGGTGAGCCGCTGGTCGAGGGGCCGCTCGACGGCTGGGAGAAGCGGGCCGCGATCGGCGTGTCCACCTCCGGGTCGACGGGCGAGCCCAAGACCGTGCTGCTCGACGCCGAGGCGTTGACGACGTCCGCCGAGGCCACGCACGAGCGGCTCGGTGGGGCGGGAACGTGGCTGCTGGCGTTGCCGACGAGCCACATCGCCGGGATCCAGGTGCTGGTGCGGTCGGTCGTCGCCGGCACCGCGCCCGGTGTGCTGGACATGTCCAAGGGCTTTCGCGCCATGGGGTTCGCGCAGGCCGCGCGGCCCGTGCTGGCGGAGCCGGGGCGGCACTACACGGCGCTGGTGCCGACCCAGCTCTCCCGGCTGGTGATCGGTGAGGGGCCGGGGCTGGAGGCGCTGCGGCAGTTCGACGGCGTGTTGATCGGCGGGGCCGCTACCCCGCCGAAGCTCTTGCAGCAGGCGCGCGCGCTCGGGGTGCAGGTCGTCACCACGTACGGCATGAGCGAGACGGCCGGAGGGTGTGTGTACGACGGTGTGCCGCTCACGGGCGTCACGCTGCGCACGGACGACGTCATCGAGATCAGCGGGCCGGTGCTGGCGCTGGGGTATCGCGGCAACCCGGACCCGTTCGGCGAGTGGTTCCGGACGGGTGACCTCGGGCGGCTGCGCGACGGGCGGCTGGAGGTGCTCGGGCGCGCGGACGACGTGATCGTCACGGGCGGCGAGAAGGTGCCTCCGGTGCTGGTGGAGAGGGCTTTGGCGACGGTCGACGGCGTGCTGGAGGCGTGTGTCGTCGGTGTGCGGGACGACGAGTGGGGGCAGGTCGTGGCCGCCGCGGTCGTCACGCGCGGGGGCACGCCGTCGGTCGACGAGCTCAAGGCCGTGGTGACCGAGCAAGTGGGCCGGGTGGCGGCGCCCAAGCTGGTGCGGTTCGTGCACGAGCTGCCGTTGCGCGGGCCTGGCAAGGTGGACCGGACCGCGGTGGCCGACTCCTTTAGGTGAACCTTTACCGCTCAGGACGACTCTCGCCGCGAAGCGCGCGGACCCAGGCCGCGCGCGTTGGCGATGGGGGTTTCTCATGCGCTACCTGATACCGCTGGTCGTCGGGGCGGCGTTGACCGTCGGACTGGCGTCACCCGCCCAAGCCGCCTCGAACGAGTGGACCGCCGACGCGAGCGGGCACGCCGTCTCGTGGGGTGGCTCCCCGCGGATCGGCCTGGTCGAGCTCGGGTCGCACAGACTCGCGCGGCCCGCCAACGCGGTCACGGCGGCGGTGACCGGCGACGGCGTCGTCGATGTGCGCGGACAGCGTCCGGACGGCCAGTGGACCGAGTGGTACGAGGCGCCGGCCACGTTGCCGGTGAGCACCTCGACCATCCAGACGCGGGTGGTCCTCAACAGCGGCAAGGCCTCGAAGGTGAAGGTGTCGGCGTACAACGCGCCCGCCGCCGAGGACGTCTCGATCATGGCGCCCGGCCGTTCCTACCGCGTCTACGCCACCCGTGAGGGCCTCGTCGGTGGTACCACGGCGAACGGGCACGTGATTCGTTCGCGCGACCACTTCGTTGCCCTGCCGTCACGCCGTGGCCTCGCCGGCCGCAACTCCGGCAACTACAGCGTGCAGGTGTGCGCGTCGAACGGCCGCTGCGAGTGGGCGCCGGTGTGGGACGTCGGCCCGTGGAACACCAAGGACGACTACTGGAACCCGTCCGCGACCCGCGAGATGTGGAAGGACCTGCCGCAGGGCAAGCCGGAAGCCCAGGCCGCGTACGAGAACAACTACAACGGTGGCAAGGACCAGTTCGGCCGCGAGGTCGCGAACCCGGCGGGCATCGACCTGGCCGACGGCACGTTCTGGGACGGTCTCAAGCTCACGAACAACGCGTGGGTGACCGTGACCTACCTGTGGACCGGCTCCGGTCCTGTCGGGACGGTGCGCACGGCGGCGGCCAACGGCACGGTGAACGTGCGTTCCGGCGCGAACTCCTCGACCTCGCAGGTGGGTCTGGCCGCGAACTACGCGCAGGTGCGGGTCACCTGCCAGCTGACCGGCGAGTCGGTGTCGGGCACGCAGGGCACGTCGAACATCTGGTACCGGATCGCGTCCGGCAAGCACATCGCCAAGGCGTATGTGGCGGGCGTCTCCGGAGCGACTAGCTGCTGATACACCCCTTGGCGGGTCCCCGGTGGTCATAGCGGAGGATGGAGGCATGGCCTCAGTCGTCCAGTGGATCCAGGGGACCCGCCCCCGCACGCTGCCGAACTCGATCGCCCCGGTGGTCGTCGGCGCGGCGGCGGCGCACCACATCGACGAGTTCACCCCGCTCTTCACGGGGCTCGCGCTGGTCGTGTCGATCGCGTTCCAGATCGGCGTGAACTACGCGAACGACTACTCCGACGGCATCCGCGGCACCGACGACGACCGGGTGGGGCCGTTCCGCCTCACCGGTTCCGGTGCCGCGGAGCCGAAGAAGGTGCGGCTGGCGGCGTTCATCTCGCTCGGCGTCGGCGCGCTGGCCGGGGTCGCGCTGGTCGTGCTGTCCGGGTTCTGGTGGCTGCTGGCCTTCGGTGCCGTGTGCATCGCGGGCGCGTGGTTCTACACGGGTGGAAAGCGGCCGTACGGCTACGCGGGCCTCGGTGAGATCGCGGTGTTCCTCTTCTTCGGGCCGGCCGCGGTGCTGGGCACGCTGTACGTGCAGGCCGGGGAGATCACCGGTATCGGCATCGGGGCGTCGATCGCGATGGGCTGCATCTCGGCGGCCGTGCTGGTCGCGAACAACCTGCGGGACATCCCGACCGACGCGGTGTCGGGCAAGCGCACGCTCGCGGTCGTACTGGGGGACAAGGACACCCGCCGGCTCTACCTGGCGCTGGTGGCGGTGCCGTTCCTGATCGCCGTGGGCATGACCGTGCGGGTGCCGTACGCGTTGCTCGGGTTCCTGGCGGCGCCGGTGCTGCTGCCCGCGGTGCGCCGGGTGGCGGCGGGACGGCAGGGGCGTGAGCTGATCCCGGTGCTGCAGTTCACCGGGATCGCGATGCTCGCCTGGGCCGTGCTGGTCAGCGTGGCCCTGTTCCTGGACTGAGAACCTCTACCAGGCGTCCTCGGTGAACTGGGTGGGCTCGTCGTCGTCCTGGCGCTGCGGCCTGCGCGGCTGCGGCGGCGGGGCCGTCTCGCCCTTGATCAGCTCGTCGAGCTTGGCGCGGTCGGCCTCGAGCGCCTGGCGCACCAACGGGTCGTGGCCCGCCTCGCCGGTGAGGACCTGACGCCAGCTCAGCCCGGCGCCGCGAGCGATGCGGTCGGCCAGCTGCCGCATCGCCGGTGAGGCCTCGCTGGACTTGGCGAACTGCATGACCCTGCGCACGTCCTCAGTGGACGGTTCCTTGCCGCGCAGGCCCTGGGCGGTCTGACGCAAGTCGCGCTCGGCCTCCCTGACCGCCTGGGTCAGGAAGTCCTCCGCCGCAACGATGTCCGGCGTCCGCCAGGCTGTCATCACCACTTGTCCTCCGTGAAGACGCCGGGGTCCATCTCGTCGCCGTCGTCGCCACCGCCGCGGCGCGGGCCCTGGGCGTTCATGATCTCCTCGGCGGTCATGCCCTCCTGCAGCATCTGGAACGCCTGCTTCATCTTGTTGACGTTCTCCTGCTGCATCGCCTGCACGTCCGGGTCCTGCGCGGCCTTGCCGGAGACGACGTCCTCCCAGCTGAACTCGCCCGCGTCCACCTTGCGCTTCAAGGCTTTCAGCTGTTCGGGGGCGTCGCGTTCGCCTGCGGCGCGTTCGACCTGCTGGGCGATCGCCTTGAAGTCGACCGGCGGGACCGGCGGCAGCGGCGTGTCCTTCAGCCGGTTCGCCAGGTCCTGCGCCTCCTTGAAGCGCGCGTCGACCTGCGCCTCGGCCGCGCGCAGCTCCGGCGTCTTCCAGCTGTCGTTGGGCGTGCTCATGCTCTCCCCGTCAGTTCGACCCGAAGAGGCCGCGTGGCATCGGCCTGACTTCGTCGCGTACGTCGGTCAGCTCACCACGGGCGGCGAACGTGCGCCACTGCCGGAAGTCGACCTCGGCCAGCCCGAGCTCCTGCGCCTGCTGGTAGTTCTCGCCCAGGTAGTGCAGCGTGACCTGGTCGGCCTGGATGCCCAGCACCTCGAACGGCGCACCGCGGAACGTGCAGAGCTTGCGGACGTGCACGAGCTCGTCGACCACGGCGTCCGGCACCTCCAGGCACCAGTAGCCGTTGCGCTCGGTGAAGTCCTCCGGCGCCGGCTGACCGGGGAACGGGTGCAGGACGAGCCCGCCCGGCCGTGGCGCGAAGTCGACCTCGAAGTCCTGGCCGCGGTAGCGCGCCATCAGTCCACGCCGGACGGTCGGCCGCAGCGGAACCGGTGCCTGCCAGTACTTCCCCGGCCCGAAGCCCACGTCACCGGTCGGCACCCAGCCGACCTGGCGGTCGATGTACTTGCCGACGCTGCGGCCGTCGCCGTTCGGCTCGAAGCGCCACAGCTCGGTGCCGGCCGCGAACTCGGAGAGCTCCATGACGTACTCGGGGATGGGGCTCTCGCTGGGCGTGTACCCGGTGCCGGTGAAGGGCAGCGGCAGCACGCGGTTCGTGCCCATCTTCCGCGCGCCCTCGAGGTCGGGACCGCCGAAGCTGGTCTCGAAGAGCTCGGTGGTGTGCGCGTAGAACCGGAACACGTACTGCGTGCCCTGCGGCCAGCCCTCGACCTTGTCGACGCCGAACGCCTGCGCGAACTGCTGCGCGGTCCCCTGCGGGAAGTCCTGGCCGCGCGTCACGAACCCGGCCGTCCGGTGCGGCTCGAACCGGCCGTTGATCGTGACGTTGCCCAGGTGCAGCTGCGCGGTCGCGGGGTGCACGATCTTCTGCAGGATGGTCTCCGGCCCGATGCCCGCTGCCTTGTGCACGGCCTGTGGGGTGGTCATCCCTGGTTCTCCTTCTTCCACCGCGCCAGGTGGTCGGTGCGGTCGACCTGCACGTTCTCCAGCTCTGCCGCGTCGATCGTGCCGTAGAAGCCGTTGTACCGGTCGCCTTCCAGACCGTTCTGCTTCGCCCAGGTGCCATCGTGCCCGACGTAGTCGACAGTCGCCCGGCCGTTGTGCTCCTTGGTGACGCGGAACGGCTGCCCGCGCCACGTCGCCCTGACGCGTTCGCGGTACCAGGCGTTGAGGTCGGCGATGGGCACCTGCCGTTCCGGTGCCTTCTCGCCGATCTTGATGAGCCAGACGTGGTTCTCGGCCGCCTCGCTCCGGCTCGTGCGGTAGGTCTCGCCGCGGTACTCGGCGACGTCGAACTCGTGGGTCATGGCGTACCCGCGGGCAGCTGGTACCAGCCGTAGCGGCTGTCGTAGACGGCGTGCAGGCGCTCGCCGCCGTCCCGGTCGACCTGCCAGATCTCGGCGCGGTCAGGCAGGTCCGTGCCCCGCGGCACGATCCACTCCGGCACACCGCCACCCGTGGACCCGGTGCCCGTGAACGGGTCGAGGTTCCGGTTCGGCGTGGCCGCACCACCCGCGTCGGCCATCCGCTGCGCCGCGTCGTCGTACCGCTGCTGCTCGGCCGCGTCGGCGTAGGTCTCCTTGTTCGGCCCGCCGAACGGGATGAACGCCTCCCCCGCCGTGGTGTCGTCGAGCTTGTACCGCAGCTGCATCGCCGAGTCGGCGTTCGCGGGAATCGGCGTCCACCCGGCCCCCTTGTCGTCGAGCGCGAGCCCGTCCCGCAGCTGCTGCGGGGTGTTGATGTCGACCACGTCGACACCACGCGCGATCGACCCGCCGACCTGGTTCTGCCACTGCTGCCTGCGGTCGCCGTCGGGGTGCGGCGTGCTGGGCAGGTAGGTGTCCATCGCACCCTGGTTGAGGGCCTTGGTGACGATGTCGCCGTTGCCGACCGTCAGCTGGTTGCGGACGTCGGCGACGTGCCGGGCCTCGTCCGGGGTGAGGTCGGTGGAGAGGGTCTTGCTGAGCTGCTCGTACCGCTGGCGGTCGGCCTCGTTGGGCAGGATCGTCTCCAGCTGGCGCTGGTAGCCGTCGCCCTGGGCGGCCATGGCGGCGTTGTCGAACTGCGGGGTGAGGTCGTGGCCCTGGGGCGAACGGGGCGGGCCGTCACCGTTGCCGCCGTTGTTGTCGCCGTTGTTGCTGTCGCCGTGGCCGCCGGTGGTGTCGTGGGGGCGGTCGGGGTCGTTGTCGCGGTCCGCCGGGGTGTCGTGGTGGTGGGGTGTTGTCGTCGTGGGGCGGGGGCGTCGGTGCCGCTGGTGTCGGTGTCCCGAGGAGTGCCATCGGCGTCACGGGGCGAGCCGTCCGTGTCGCGGGGCCGGCCGTCGGCGTCGTGTGGTCGGCCGTCGTGTCGCGCGGGAGCCGTCCGTGTCGTGCGGTCGGCCGTCAGCGTCGCCCGGCGCGCCGTCGGTGGGCCGAGGCGAGCCGTCCGTGTCGCGGGACGGCCGTCGGTGTCGCCCGGCGCGCCGTCGGTGGGCCGAGGCGAGCCGTCCGTGTCGCGGGACGGCCGTCGGTGTCGCTTGGCGAACCGTCGGTGGGCCGAGGCGAGCCGTCCGTGTCGCGGGACGGCCGTCGGCGTCGTGCGGACGGGTGCTGTCGGCCGGGGTCGTGTCGTGGGGGCGGTCCGTCGGGGAGCCGCTGGGGTCGTGCGGACGCGGCGTCGACTGGTCCTGGGGCGTGGAGTCGTGGGACGGGGCCGCTGTCCTGCGGACGGCCGTCCTGGGACGGGCCCGAGGCGTGGGTCGTGCGGGCGCGGGCCGCCGTCGTGCGGGGTGGTCGACGGCGTCGTGTCGTGCGGACGCGGGTCGACTGGTCCTGTGGGGTGGTGTCGTGCGGACGCGGAGCCGACTGGTCCTGCGGAGTCGTGTCGTGCGGGCGCGGGCCGCCGTCGTGGGGCGTGGTGCCCGACGGGGCGTGTCGTGCGGCGCGGCGTGTCGTGGGGCGGGTGTCCGTCGGGGTGGAGGCCTGCGGGGTGCTGTCGTGGCCGGCGGGCGAGGGCAGACCCGAGCCCGAGCCGTTGGGGCCGTGGCCGGCGGGTGAAGGCAGGCCGGAGCCACCCGAACCACCGGGTGAGCCCGGAGTCGAGCCGTGACCGGCGGGCGAGGGCAGGCCGGAGCCACCCGAACCACCGGGCGAGCCCGGAGTCGAGCCGTGACCAGCGGGTGAAGGCAGGCCGGAGCCACCCGAACCACCGGGCGAGCCCGGAGTCGAGCCGTGACCAGCGGGTGAAGGCAGGCCGGAGCCACCCGAACCACCGGGCGAGCCCGGAGTCGAGCCGTGACCAGCGGGTGAAGGCAGGCCGGAGCCACCCGAACCACCGGGCGAGCCCGGAGTCGAGCCGTGACCGGCGGGTGAGGGCAGCCCCGAGCCGCCGGAGCCGTTGCCAGCGGGCGAAGGCGAGCCCGGACCGGAGCTGTGGCCGGCCGGAGACGGCAAGCCCGATCCCTGGCCCGAAGGCGAGCCGCTGGGGCCGTGACCCGAAGGCGACGGCAAGCCCGAGCCCTGGCCCGAAGGCGACGGCAAGCCGCCCGGCGTCGGGCGTGGGCCGAAGAGGTGCCGCCCGAGCCCGCGCCGGAGCCCGGCGTGGAGTGGCCCGCCGGCGAAGGCAGGCCCGAGCTGGTTGCGGTGACGGCAGGGCCGAGCCGGGACCACCGGCTGGGCGAGGTGTGGTCGGGACGGCGCTGCGGTGGCGGCGTTCGAGGTGGCGGTGGAGCCGGGCGAGGGCCGGAGCGTTGCTGGTCGCGCCGCCTGCGCCTGGAGCCATCGGTGCGCCCATCGGCATGGCGCCGCCGACCGGGGTGCTGGAGTGTGCGGGCGGGCTGCGGGGGCGGCGCCGGCCGCGTGGGTGGTGTCGGGGCGGACCACCGGGCCACCTGAAGGCGCGGGACCGCCGGAAGCCGCGGGAGCACCTGAGCCGGAGCGCACGGGAGGCGGGGCGGAGACAGGAGCACCACCGCCGCCACCGCCAGCACCGGCACCGGCCGAGGGGGCGGTGGTGTCGGCGGGCGAGTTGACCACGGGCGGGGCGGAGACCGGGGCGGCCACCGGGGTGGAGACGGAGGCGGCCTTCGTGCCGTCGGCACCGCCGCCCGCAGGCGAGTAGACCTCGCGGACAGTTGAGCCGATGTCGCGGCCCCGGTCACCGATCTCGGTGGCGGACTCCTTGACGGCCTGGATGCCCTCGTGGATGTCGCGGACGCTGTTGCGCACGTCGCGGGCGCCCTCGGCCACCTCCTGGGTGGCGTTCATGACCTCGGCGAGGGAGTCGGCGTCCTTGAGCTTGCCGATGGCGGAGGCGACGCGGCCCACGGCGTCGAAGAGGGCCTTGACGTCGGTGATGAGCTTCTTGACCGTGTCGATGATGTCCATGACGCGGCGGTAGATCTGGTAGGCGTTCCAGACCATCTCGGCGGCCTTGATCCAGCCTGCCACCGGGATCCAGACGGTGGCGGCCGCCTGCAGGAGCTTGTTGACGAGGTAGTCGAGCAGGCGGGCGGCCTGCTTGCCCAGGGCCTCGGCGCCGGAGGCGACCGTGTCGAAGCCCTTCGCGATCAGCTGGGCGACGCCCATCTCCGCGAGGAGGCCGGCCTTCCAGCCCAGCGCGATGTACATCTCGTGGGAACGCGCGGCCTCGCCGTCCCACGAGTCCCGCACCTTTCCGACGGCGTCGGTCAGGTTGTAGGACATGTCGTTCATGGCGTTGCCGACCATGCGCCAGGCGTCGCCGTCGGCGCGGATCTTCGACCAGTCGCCGGTGATCGGCGTGATGATCGTGGCGACCAGGCTCTCACCGGTCACGGCCTCGAAGACCCAGTTGACGGCTTGGACGCCCCAGCCCTGGTCCTGCAGGACGTCGTTCAGCGAGGCCGTGTCGACCTCCGGCTGCTGCAACGAGCCGGAGACCGGGCGCGGGGAGGAGTAGGCGGTGGTCATCGCAGGAGGCCCTCGAAGATCTTCTGCTGGGCCAGTTCGACCTTCTCGTAGACGGCGGCGGTGGCCTCCACGCCGGTGGCGGTGCCCTCCAGCTTCGACTTGCCGAAGTCGAGGGTCTCGTCGAAGAGCGCGCGCACGAGGTCCACGCCCGGCTGCAGCAACGTCAGCAGGCCGGTGAAGCCGCTCTTGTCGCAGGCCGTGGCGTGGACGTACTTGCGGATCGTCTCGAACTCCGCTGCCTCGGTGCGCAGGTACTCGGCGTACGCGCGCAGTTCGGCAGCGTCTGTTGAAAACAGCGCCACGGCGGTCCCCCTCGGACTCAAAGTGCTCAGGTCACGCTGTGACGCAGCGCTCTCGTCACCAGTTCCCCGTGCGGTGGAAGTTGTTCAACCGGTCCAGGCACGGCGCGAGGTCCATGTCCTGAGCCGCTACCCATGAGTCGTCGTAGTAGGTGTTCGCGTAACGCTCGCCGCCGTCGCAGAGCAGGGTGACCACGCTCCCGCGGGTCCGCGACTGGCGCATCTCGGCGACGATCTGGAACGCACCCCACAGGTTCGTGCCGGTAGAACCGCCGACACGCCGGCCGAGCAGCTCCTCGACGTGCCGGATGGTCGCCACCGACGCCGCGTCCGGCACCTTGATCATCCGGTCGATCACCTGGCCGACGAACGACGGCTCCACCCGCGGCCGGCCGATGCCCTCGATCCGCGAACCCCGCGTGCCCGCCAGGCCGGGGTCGCTGTCGCGCCACGCGTCGAAGAACACCGAGTGCTCGGGGTCCACGACGGCCAGGCGGGTGTTCAGCTTGCGGTAGTGGATGTACCGGCCGATGGTCGCCGACGTGCCGCCCGTGCCCGCGCCCACGACGACCCACTCGGGCTCCGGCGACGGCTCCAGCCGCATCTGGTCGAAGATCGACTCGGCGATGTTGTTGTTCCCGCGCCAGTCGGTCGCGCGCTCGGCGTGGGTGAACTGGTCCATGAAGTGGCCACCCAGCTCGGCGGCCAGGCGACGGGACTCGTCGTAGATCGTGGACGGGTCGTCGATGAAGTGGCACCGGCCGCCTTGGCGTTCGATCAGCGCGACCTTCTCCGCCGACGTCGACCGCGGCATCACCGCGATGAACGGCAGCCCCAGCAACCGCGCGAAGTACGCCTCCGAGACCGCCGTCGAGCCCGAGGACGCCTCGATCACGGGCGTGCCACCGGTCACCCAGCCGTTGCAGATCGCGTAGAGGAACAGCGACCGCGCCAGCCGGTGCTTCAACGACCCGGTCGGGTGCGTCGACTCGTCCTTCAGGTAGAGGTCGATGCCCCAGTCGAGCGGCAGCGGGTAGCGCAACAGGTGCGTGTCCGCGCTGCGGTTCGCGTCCGCCTCGATGATTCCGACGGCCTCACGCACCCAGTGCCTGGTCCTGCTGCAACACCGGTCTACAGAAGTGCTCACAGCGGGCACGATAACCGCGCCCGGCGTTCACGCCCGGGTGACGGGACCTTCGTCACCGCGCAGCTGGGCGCGCAGCTTGTCCCGCTCGGCCTTGCGCACCTCGTCCCGCGCGTTCAGGCCGGCCGCGACGCGCTCGCGCAGCCCCTTGAACACGAACAACGACGCCGGCAGCGCCACGACCACACCGACCGCCAGTGCGACCAGGAACGGCACTTTGAAGAGCACGAGCGCGCCCGTCACCACCGCGACGAGACCGAAGCGGGCGAGAACGTACAGGGTCACATCTCGAGCGAGCACCCGTTCAGGTTACGTCGCCTTCGTCGGACGTGTTCGGCCGTCCTTCGAAACGCGTGGACAACACCACGGTCGTGCGCGTTCGGGCAACGCCCGGGATGCGCCGCAACCTGCCCAGGGACTTCTCCAGGTCGTCCACGGTGGCGACGCGCACCTTCACGATGAACGACTCGTCGCCCGCCACCCGGTAGCAGGACTCGACCTCGATGAGCTCGGCCAGCTCGTCCGCGACCTCGTTGTCGTCCGCGGTGTCGGTGGGGTGGATGCCGATCAGCGCGGTCACGCCCAGGCCGACCGAGCTGGGGTCGACGACGGCGTGGTAGCCGACGATCACACCGGCGGACTCGAGCTTGCCGACCCGTTCGTGCACCGCGGAGGCCGAGAGCCCGACCTGTCGGCCCAGGTCGGCGTAGGTGGCCCGCCCGTTGGCCCGCAGCGCGGCGATGATCTGACGATCAAGTGCATCCACGCGGACACCTTAGGCGCTGCACACGCGTGCACGTCGTCCCGGTCACAGTTGCCGGACCGACCATCCCATGTCCGAAACGCGACAGTCGTCCCTTACTACCTCTTTACCAAACAACAAGCGTTCGAGTACCTGACGGGTGGGATGCCACGATCAGACCGGAACGTCTGATCTGAGGAGGCAGTAGTGACTGCTGCAGCGACCGAGCGCCTGTTGACGCCTGGCGAAGTGGCCAACCTGTTCCGGGTCGACCCGAAGACCGTGACCCGGTGGGCGACCGCTGGCCGCATCGGCTCGATCCGCACCCCTGGAGGACACCGCAGGTTCCGTGAGACCGAGGTGAAGGCACTGCTCACCGAGCTGACGACCGAGGCGACTGAACCCGTTCGCCATTGAAACCGTAGTAAACCCTGTGCGCGGGTAATCTCGTGGCAAAGGGAGGTGGCGACCAGATGATCTACCTGCTGGCGGTGATCGGTGCGCTCACCGTGGCTGTGCTCGTGTGGCGAGCGTTCGCCCCACAGCATTCGGAGTACACCCCGGGCCGCAAGGTGATCGCCCCTGACGACGACCCGGAGTTCTTGCGCAAGCTCGACGAGAAGCGCAAGCGCGAGGAGTGAACGGAAAAGGGGCCCCGACTCCGGGGCCCCTCCCGTTGCTCTCCTGATCAGCGTCAGGCGTTGGGGAAGTCGTCCGCGACCACCGCGGCGAGCTCCAGCAGCGCCAGGCGCGTCTCCGGTGCGAGCTTGTCCAGCTCGATCTCGGCGCCTTCTTCGAGGTGCGCGTCGAACGGCATGCGGACCACGGACCGGCAGCGCTGCGCGAAGTGCGCGGCGAGCTTGTCCAGGTCGACCTTGCCGGACTTCGGGCGCACCGAGTTGATGACGCACACCGACTTCGCGACGAGTGCGCCGTAGCCGTGCGCCTCCAGCCAGTCGAGCGTGGCCGCTGAGGTCTGCGCGCCGTCGACCGAGCCGGACGACACCAGGACCAGCGAGTCCGCCTCGTCCAGCACGCCCTTCATGGCCGAGTGCATCAGGCCGGTGCCGCAGTCGGTCAGCACGATGTTGTAGAAGAGCTCCAGCAACGACACCGTGCGCCGGTAGTCGTCCTCGCTGAACGCCTCCGACACCGCCGGGTCCTGCTCGGAGGCGAGCACCTCCAGGCGGGACGGCGACTGCGAGGTGTACGCGCGCACGTCGCTGTACTTCTTGATCCGGGTGGCGTCGCGCAGCAGGTGCCGCACGGTCGCCGTGGTCTCCCGCGGGATCTTCAACGCCAGCGTGCCGCGGTCCGGGTTCGCGTCCACGGCGATGACCCGGTCACCGCGCAGCGACGAGAACGTCGAGCCCAGCGTGGTCGTCGTCGTGGTCTTGCCGACGCCGCCCTTGAGCGACAGCATCGCGATCTTGTAGCAGCCGCGCAGCGGCTGGTTGATCCGCCCGATCAGCTCGCGCCGGCGCAGGTCGGCGGGGCTCTCGCCGAGGTTGATCATGCCGCCGGTCATCGAGTGCAGCGACTTGCGCCACCCGGAGGCGGGCGGGCGCTTCTCCTTCTTGATGAGCTGCTGCGACGACACTTCCTGGGCCTGCGAGCGGTACTGCTGCTGCGGGAAGTTGTTCGGGTACTGCTGGCCGGCGAACTGGCCGTACTGGGCCGTGTTGTGCTGGCCGACCTGGTGCTGACCGACCTGGTGCTGGCCGGACTGGCCGCCACCGACCTGGTGCGGACCCGACTGGCCGGCCACCTGGTACGGCCCCGACTGACCGCCCGGCATCTGGTACGGACCGGAACCGCCCTGGACCTGGTACGCACCCGAGCCACCGGGCACCTGGTACGGACCTGACTGGCCACCGGCAACGGGGTAAGGACCTGATTGGCCGCTGATGTGCTGCGGACCGGACTGCTGCGGGTCGAGGTAGGCCGCCGCCTGCGGGTCGACGTACTGCGGGCCGGAGCCCTGTTCCTCACCCGGTGGTTGCCATGTCACCGCTGTGGCCCTCCCTGAGCAAGAGGGACCGAGACTTCCCCGACCCCGGGGTGCGACGGTACGCACCCTGCAACGGTTCCATCGACCTGGGGGCTAAGTCGTTAGAGACCCGCGTAGGAATGCAACCCGCTGGTGACCAAGTTGATGAAGAACAGGTTGAACACGTTCAGCGCGAACCCGGCCACGTTGATCCAGGCAGCCCCGCGGCCACGCCATCCGGCCGTCGCCCGCGCGTGCAGGTACGCCGCGTAGACCACCCAGGAGACGAACGCCACCGTCTCCTTGGGGTCCCAGCCCCAGAACCGGCCCCACGCCGCCTCCGCCCAGATCGCGCCGCAGATGATGCCCGCGGTGAACAGCGGGAACGCGAGCACCGTGGTGCGGTAGGACATCCGGTCGAGCACGTCGGCCGACGGCAGCTTCGGCAGCCGGTCGTCGCGGCCGTCCTTGAGCAGGTAGAGCACCGACGTCACGCCGGGGATCAGCAGCACGCCGGACGAGATCGAGATCACCGACACGTGGATCACGAGCCAGTACGAGCGCAGCGCCGGCTGCACGGGCGCGGACTCGGCGTAGAGCACCGTGCCGCCGAGGAAGAGCAGGATCCAGATCGGCACCAGCACGAACGCGCCGAGGCGACGGATCGGGAACTTCGCCATCAGCACGATCCACGCCACCACGGCCGCGAGGCACAGCAGCGACATGTACTCGTACATGTTGCCCCAGGGCGCCCGGCCCGCGGACAGGCCGCGCAGGACCAGTGAACCCAGGTGCAGCACCGCGCCGAGCACGGTCAGCGCGGCGCCCATGCGGCCGAACCGCTCCGGCCTGCTGACCTCGCGCCTGCTCGGCTCCTCGGCCAGGCCGGAGACCGGCGCACCGGCGCCGACCAGGGCCTCGGACTTGCGCGGCGCCCGCGTGAAGGCCTGTTCGACCAGGTAGAACGCCATCGCGAAGAAGTAGACCCCGAGTGCGCTGCGGTACAGCCAGTCGCTGTATGTCGCGAGGGTCTCGTTGACCGGCATCAGGACTTCTCCCCTATCAGCACCGCGCGGGCCAGCCGCGTGAACTCCTCGCCGTATCCCGCCTGGTCAGTGCGGGCGAGCCCGCCGACCTCGACCAACGTACGCCCGTCCTCCAAGGGGGTCGCACGCACCCAGACGCGACGGCGCTTGACCGTGAGCGAGACGCCGAGCCCGAGGATGATCAGCACGGCGAACGCCAGCACGTACCCCTGTGTCGGGTCGTGCGAGACCTGCAGCGACACCCAGTCGCTGACCGAGTCGAACCGGACCTTGGTGCCGTCGTCGAGCGTGAGCTCCTCGCCCAGCGCGAGGTTCTTGCGCGCGACCTTCTGCAACCGGCCCTGCTCGACGAGCTTCTGGTCGATCGAGAAGATCGACTGACCACGTCCGTCGTCCACCCCGAGATCGCCGCGGTACACGTCGACGGCGACCATCGGGTCGTTCAGCGCGGGGAACTTCGAGTTCAGGATGTTGCCGTGCAGCAACGGGGTCGGCGCCAGCAGGCCGGTGACCGCGATCTGGTTCTTGCGGCGCTGCTCGGAGTCGGTGATCCCCGGCGGGTCGAACTTCGTGGCGCCCTCGGAGGCCAGCGTGAGCTGGTCGGTCGGCAGCCACTGGATGCCCTGCGTGCGCTTCTGGCCATCGGGGAACGTCACCGTGAACGTGGGCGTGTAGCCGTGGCCGAGCAGGTAGAGCCGGTCGCCGCTGGTCCGCAGCGGGTGGTTGACCTGCAGGTTGTACGGCCGCCAGGTGTTGGTCTCCAGGTCCTCGCCGGCTTGGTAGCGGATGTCGGCCTGGTAGCCGACGGGCTGGCCGTTGTCGAGGTACTCCGCGGAGAACTTGCCGATCTCGACGCAGAACGGCGTGAGCTCGGTGCCGTCGACGCGCAGGCCCGGCCGGAACTGGTCGTAGTTGAAGATGCCGCCGTTGCAGAACTGGCCGCCGTTGGCCTGGACGATGACCTGGCCCTCGTAGTTGTACATCTTGCCCAGCGCGAACGAGACGAGCAGGCCGAGCAGCGCGAAGTGGAAGACCAGGTTGCCGGTCTCGCGCAGGAACCCGCGCTCGGCGCTGACCGTGCCCTCGCCGGTCTCCATCCGCCAGCCGCGCATGGCCTTCTTCGCCCTGGCAACGGCCTCGTCCGGCGTGATGCCCAGCTCGGCCTGCGCGTGGTGCGGCATGCGCGAGAGGTTGCGCGGCGTCAGCACCGGCTTCGCGCGCATCTGCTTGAAGTACTCGACCGTGCGCGGCAGCAGGCAGCCGACGAGGCTGGTGAACAGCAGCAGGTAGATCGCCGCGAACCAGGGCGTCGCGTACACCTCGAAGAAGCCGAGCTTCTGCAGCAGCTCGCCCCACCAGCCGCGCTCGCGGACGTAGTCGTCGACCTTGGCCGAGTTCAGCGACCGCTGCGGCAGCAACGCACCGGGCATGGCCGCGAGCGCGAGCAGGAACAGCAGCGTCAGCGCGGTCCTCATCGAGGTGAGGCCGCGCCACGTGTTGCGCAGGAAGGCGGTCACTAGAGCGGCAACTCCACGACGTCGACGAACGAGTAGCGCAGCCACCCGACGAACTCACCCCAGAGCCCGGTCACGAGCGCGATGCCCACGAGGACCAGCAGCACGCCACCGAAGATCTGCACGTGCCGCGCGTGCCTGCGCAGCCAGCTGGTCACCCCGAGCGCCCAGCGGGCCCCGAGCGCCAGCACGACGAACGGCAACCCGAGCCCCATGCAGTAGGCGAGCACCAGCAGCACCCCGCGCCCGGTGGTCGACCCGACCTGCGTGCTCTGCGCGAGCGCCAGCACCCCGGCGAGCGTCGGCCCGAGGCACGGCGTCCACCCGAGCGCGAACACCGCACCGAGGAACGGCGCCCCGACCAGCCCGGCCTTGGGCCTGTGGTGGAACCGCACGTCCTTCTGCAGCTGCGGCACCAGCCCGACGAACACGAGTCCCATCAGGATGGTGACCACACCGCCGATGCGCTGGAACAGGTCGTTGTTGAGGAACAACGCCTGCGACGCCCCGAGCACCGCGATCGTCGCCAGCCCGAAGACCACCGTGAACCCGCCGACGAACAGCATCGACGCACCCGCGACCCGCCACCGCCCGGCCTTCGCCGGCTCGTTCGCCTCGACCCGCGGCGCCTCGGCTCCGACCAGCCCGGCGAGGTACGCCAGGTAGCCGGGCACCAGCGGCACCACGCACGGGGAGGCGAAGGAGATGAAACCAGCGAGCAAGGCGACCCCGGTGGCCAGCAGCAACGGCCCGGAGATCGCAAGATCGGTGGGGTTCACACACCTCAGAGTAGGTAGTTGCCCAGATCACGCGTCCACCGGTGTCGCCTTTCGCGTTCAGCGGCTCATCGCACGGTTTGTCGCGTGTTCTGTCGCGCCGCTTGGGCTGAAGTACCGGCAATTGCCGCCTTGTGGGTGACATCACGTGTGCTTAGCGTCATCACATGCGACGTTCCCGGCTGATCTTCCCGGCGTTGACCATCACCGCGCTGGCCCTCTTCGCCCAAGCGCCGGCCGGTGGCGCCGCCCCCGCGATGGAGTGGCGCGAGGTGTTCAACGAGGACGGCTCGATCACCCAAGCGCTGACCCCGAAGGCCCCCGCCGAGAAGCCCTCGGACTTCCGTCTGCTCGCCGCCGCCGAGGTGGTCCCGGTCCAGGTCACCGGCGACTCGGCCGACCGCTTCGACCTCGTCTTCGTCGGCGACGGCTACACCGACGCCGACCTGTCCACCTACTCCGCCAACGTCCTGAGCAAGTGGACCGAACTGTCCGCAGTGGAGCCCTTCGCGTCCTACAAGGACTACTTCAACGTGTGGCAGGTCAACGTGGTCTCCCCGGAGTCCGGCGTGGACCACGACCCCACGCGCGGCATCGCGAAGGACACCGCACTGGACATGGGCTTCTGGTGCCAGGGCCGCGACGCGAACACCGAACGCCTGCTGTGCGTCAACGAGACGAAGGCCAAGCAGTTCGCCGCCCTCGCCCCAGCCGCCGACCAGGTCATCGCACTGGGCAACACGGCCAAGTACGGCGGCGCGGGCGGCTCCGTCGCCACCGCGTCGGGCTCCAACGCCCAGGCGGGCCAGATCGCCATCCACGAGCTCGGCCACTCCATCGGCGGCCTGGCCGACGAGTACGACTACCCGTACGTCACCTACACCGGCAACGAACCGCGCGAGATCAACGTCACCAAAGACCCGACGGGCGCGAAGTGGGGCGAGTACCTGGGCCAGCCCTCCCCGGACGGCGCGGTGATCGGTCCGGTCGAGGGTGCGCGGTACTACAAGAACGGCCTGTACCGGCCGACGCCGAACTCGATCATGCGGACGCTGGGCAAGGAGTTCAACTCGATCGGGCGGGACGCGATGATCAAGGCGTTCAAGGCGAAGATCCCGTCGCTGAACACGCCGGTGACACCGCCCGCGGGCAACTAGCTCACGCACCACAGGCGCTCGCTCTTGATCGAGCCGAAGGCGAGACGAAAAGCCAACCCGCCCAACTCCAGCAGCCCCGCGGTGGATGGCTTCTTCGGGAGTGCCAGGGTCTGGGGGCGGAGCCCCGGGAACAGCCCGCGCTCGTCACCACCCGCACGGACGACTGACCGTCACTCCTTGCCGAGCTCCTCCACCACCGGCTTGAGGTCCTGCTCCAGCACCGGCTGCAGGAACACCGCCGCCACCTTGTGGTTCTTGTCGATCACGAACGTCGACGGCACCACGTTGGGCGACAGGCCCTTGAAGACGTTGATGAAGCTGCGGCCGGACGGGTCGTAGATCGACGGGTACGTCAGCTTGCGGCTGTTCATGAAGTCACGCGGGTGCTCGGGTGAGGTCTCCTTCACGTCGACCCCGATGACCTGCGTGCCCGCGTCGAAGAGCTTCTGCATCTCGGGTGCCTCGGTGCGGCACGGACCGCACCAGGCGCCCCAGATGTTGATGACGACCGGCTTGCCCGCGTAGTCGGAGAGCCGGACCGTCTTGCCGGGCTCCAGCAGCGACTCGCCTTCGAGGCCCTTGAGCTCCTTGCGCTCGGCGGGGGCGTAGCGGATCTTCACCTGGCCGCCGGGTGCGACGAGGTAGAAGTCGCCGCCGCCGACCTGGGACGCGTCCTTGCCGACCGTGCAGCCGGAGAGCAGGAGGAGCAGGACCAGCAACCGCTTCATGCGCCGGTCACCCTCGGGTTCGTCGCGCCGACCGGCTCGGAGTACCTGATCCGGACCAGCTGTTCGCCCTGGAAGTGCAGCGACGTCAGCGACGCGAGCGAGCACTCGCGCTTGCGCGGGTCGTGCCACATGCGCTTGCCCTCCAGGAACCGGCGGACGGTCCAGATCGGCAGCTGGTGGGACACGCAGACGGCCTCGTGGCCCTCGGCGGCGACGCGGGCGCGCTGGATCGCGCCGAGCATCCGGTGGGCGATCTCGATGTACGGCTCGCCCCAGGACGGCTTGAACGGGTTCACGAGCTTCGGCCAGTGCTCCGGTGACCGCAGTGCGCCGTCGCCCACGGAGACCTTCAGGCCCTCGAACTGGTTGTCGGCCTCGATCAGCCGCTCGTCGGTCGCGAGCTCCAGGCGGTGGGAGTCGGCGATCGGCGCGGCGGTCTGCTGTGCGCGGTCCAGCGGTGAGGCGACGACGTGTGCGATGTCGTGGTCGGCGAGGTGCTCGGCGACGGTCAGCGCCTGCTTCTGGCCCCGCTCGGACAGCTTGAAGCCGGGGATGCGGCCGTACAGGATGCCGGTCGGGTTGTGCACCTCGCCGTGGCGGAGCAGGTGGACGACGGTGGTGCTGGTCACTTGCGGGCCTCCTTGGCGGCACGGGCCGCGTGGGGCAGCGCGTCGGCGATCACGTCGAACTCCTCTTCACCCATGGCGGCGTTGACGAACCACGCCTCGAACGCCGAGGGCGGTGCGTACACGCCGCGTTCGAGCAGTGCGTGGAAGAACGGCGGGAAGCGCCACGTCTCGCACGCCTGCGCGCCCGCGTAGTCCTTCACCTCTTCAGAACCGAAGAACACGCTCACCAGGTTCCCGGCGAACTGCACGCGGTGCGTGACGCCGGCCTCGGTCAGCGCGGCGGTGAACAGGGCGCCCAGGCGGGTCGCGTTGCGGTCCAGCGCCTGGTAGACGGCCTCGTCGGCGTTGCGCAGGGTCGCGAGGCCCGCGGCCACGGCGACGGGGTTCCCGGACAGCGTGCCCGCCTGGTAGACGGGGCCGGAGGGCGCGAGGCGGGCCATCACGTCCGCGCGGCCGCCGAACGCCGCCGCCGGCAGACCACCGGACATGACCTTGCCGAACGTGTAGAGATCGCCCTTGACGCGTTCCAGGCCGAACCAGCCCGCGCGGGAGACGCGGAAGCCGGTCATGACCTCGTCCATGACCAGCAGCGCGCCCTCGGCGTCGCAGAGCTCGCGGAGCTGGGCGTTGAACTCGGGCAGCGGCGCGACGGCACCCATGTTGCCCGCGGCGGCCTCGGTGATCACGCAGGCGATCTCGCCGGGGTTCTCCGCGAACGCCGCCCGCACGGCCTCGATGTCGTTGTAGGGCAGCACGAGGGTGTCCGCTGCCTGGGCGCCGGTGACACCGGGCGAGGTCGGCAGGCCCAGCGTCGCGACGCCGGAGCCGGCCTGGGCCAGCAGCGCGTCGACGTGGCCGTGGTAGCAGCCGGCGAACTTGACGATCTTGCGACGCTCGGTGAAGCCGCGCGCGAGGCGGATCGCGCTCATCGTGGCCTCGGTGCCGGAGTTGACCAGGCGGACCTGGCGGACCGGCTCGACCCGGTCGACGATCTCGGCGGCGAGGTCGATCTCACCCTCGGTGGGCGTGCCGAACGACAGCCCGTGGACAGCGGCCTTCTGCACGGCCTCGACGACCGCGGGGTGGGCGTGCCCGAGGATCATCGGCCCCCATGACGACACCAGGTCGACGTAGCGGTTGCCGTCCGCGTCCCACAGGTGCGGGCCCTCGCCGCGGACCATGAACCGCGGGGTGCCGCCGACGGAGTGGAACGCCCGCACCGGAGAGTTGACCCCGCCGGGGGTCAGCGTCGACGCGCGCTCGAACAGGGCCTGGGATCGACTCGCAGTCACGTACCCCAGTCTCACACGTCGGCGTCGGCGGCTTTCCCCGGCCGGGTGCGCACGGCCAGCACGCCCTGGCGGACGGCGTCGAGCAGGAGGATCGCGGCGATCGTGACGCAGCCGACGGCCGTGCCCAGCCAGTTGCCGTGGTACTGGGTCGAGATCAGCGGCTCGCGGCCCTCGAGCGGGTAGGCGAGCTTGGTGATGCCGCGGTTCCACGCCCAGACGGCGACCAGCGCCAGTGCGACGACCGCCACGACCTCACCGGCGGCGATCAGCGCGCGCCGGGGCTGGTTCAGACCGGCGGAGGGCTGCGCGGGTGCGGGGTCCGGCGGGAAGGCGGCCGCGTAGGAGAGCTCCTCCGCGGTCGGCTCGTCGTCGGCGGGCTCGGCGGGCGCGGCCGTCAGCGAGCTCGGCTGAGGCGCGGCTGTTGGCGGGCTCGGCAGAAGCGCGGCCGTCAGCGGACTCAGCGGAGGCACGGCCGTTGGCGGACTCGACGGCGCGGTCTTGAGTGCCGCGCTCCTCGACGCGCGCGTCGGCGGGCTCACCCGCCGGTGCCGCGGTCTTGTCGTCCTCGCGGCGGTCGACGAACTCCTCGGACAGTTCCGCGGGCTTGCCGTCCTGCGCGGAGCCCGACCCGGTGTCCGACCTTGCCTCTGTCACGTCGCTCACCTTCTCACGACCTTGCGCAGCTCGGCGACCAAGGCTTCCGGATCGCGCGCCCACCCGAGCACCACGGTGCCGTCGAGCAGCCGCAACGGCACCGCCGTCGTCCCCTTGGGCACCGACCAGCCGCCGCCGAGCACCCGTGCCCCGGTCGGCGCGCCCACGTCCTGGAAGGCCTCGACCATCGCGATCGGCAGCCGTTCCCGCCCGAACTGCACGTCCTCGGTCGTGAGCCGCACGCTGCCGACCTTCACCCGCCCGTAGACCCACAGGAACGCGCCCAGCAACAACCCGAGCCCCACGATCGTCCACAGCGCCACCGAAGCCGGTCCGGTGATCCGCTCGACCAGGTAGCCCGCGACCGCGAACGCCGGGCCCCACAGGAGCGGCCACCAGCTGCTGCCGGACTCTCGGTACAGGGGCACTAACGCACGTACCTGTTCGACGCCGGCATGAACTGCAGCACCACGGCCGCGACGGTCAGCCCCAGGACCAGGACGGTCAGCACGACCCCCGGCTGCCACGAGTCCGCGCGCACCGCGAACAACAGCGTCCCGATCATCGTCAACGACCCGAGCGCGCCCAGGATGGTCAGCAGGATCCGGGCCCAGTTCTGCCCGTTGCGCAGCACGACGGCGAACGCGACGTACGGCGCCGCGGCCACGAGCATGCCGAAGCCCGCGAACACCGCCAGCGTCGTCACGCCCAGCTCGGCGGCCGACCGGTCCTCCTCGGTCACGTTCCCGCTGCCGATCAACGACTCGGTGTTGCCGATGACGAGCACCGGCCACACGGCGACCGCCAGGACCGCGGCGGCGATCCAGATCCACATCGCCGCGGTGATCGTGGCCGGCCGCGGTGGGGCCATCTCCTCGGGCAGCACCGGGTTCAGCGGTGCCATCGACCAGGCCGGGTTGTGCACCGGCTGCACCTGGTACTGGCTCGTCGGCTGGTGCTGCTGCGGGTACTGGTGCTGCTGCGGGTACTGGCCCGGCTGGGCGTACTGGTCCGGGTTCTGCCAGGGGTTCTGCGGGTCGGTCACTCGTCACGCACCTCCGCGAACCACTGTGCCGCACGCGGCTGCCACGTGAAGACGATTGCGACACAGATGAGCAGCAACGTGACCAGGTTCGCCGCGCTGATCCCGAGGACCAGCAGCCACAGCATGTGCACGATCGCGATGACCGACAACGCGATCCGCGCCCACCTCCTGCGGCGCAGGAACAACCGGGTCAGCCACGCGTACGCCGCCGCGAAGATCACCGCGACCACCGTCAGCGTCACCAGGAAGCTCGTGACCTGACCGGACGTCCACTTCGTGAGCTCCTGCACCTGCCCGCGCTGGAACCACAGCCCGCCGGTCACGAACAGCACGAACACCGCGATGGCGAGCCACAGCCCGACCGCGATCCTGATCGGCCTGGGCGCCTCTTGCTCTTTCACAGCACCTGCTCACGGGTGAGGTACTCGGTGGACTGCCGGAAGAAGAGCATCGCCAGCCCGCCCACCGCGACCACGACCGCGACCAGCCCGAGCAGGTTGTCGACGAACAGCTGGAAGAACAACGCGATCATCAGCGTGATGAACAGGCTCGTGCGGCCCCTGCGCGAGCCCTGGCGGACGCGGTTGCCGAAGAACACCGCCAGCGCGGTCAGCAGCACGTTCACCGCGAGCGCGACCAGCAGCACGGTCGGCACGAGGTCGGCGATCTCCTGCGCGGTGAACTCCGGGTTGGTGTTCGCCCGCACCTGGGTGTCGATCAGCACCTGCCGGTTGACCCACAGGAACAGCGAGGTGAGCACGACGAACGCCATGCCGACGACGACGAGCCAGAAACCCGCGGTAATCGTGCCGGGGGCGCCCGTTTGCTTCGGAGACGTCACGGTCGGAACTTAGGGCCGCAGGAAGTTGCTGTCCACCGCGACGCGCTTCCTGAAGTGCGCGGACGACCGCCACATCAGCACGATCGCGGTGGCGTCCAGCCCGGCCGTGACGACCGTGACCACGAGGTCCACCGGCCGCAGCACCACACCGACCTCCGCGGCGATCCCACCGGCCCACGCGACCACCCGGAACAGACCGAACAGGACGGACGCGGCACCGATCACGGTCAGCACGACCCGTGCCCAGTTCTTCCCGCGCGCCATGGCGTTCGCGAGGCGGGTGTACGCCAGCAGGACCGCGGTGACGACAAGCAGTCCGAACAGGATCCCGCCGTTCACGCCGGCGTCGATCTGGTCCTGACCCATCTCCGGGTTCTGCCGGCGTGCCTGCTCGACCAGTGACTCGCGGTCGAACAGCTCGGCGACGAACCGCACCATCCCCAGCAGGGCGCTGGAGATCCACAACCAGCGTGCGGCGTTGACGAGCTTGGGGACCGGCGGAGGAGCTACCTGTCCAACCACCGCGCGGCTTCCACTGCCCAGTAGGTCAGCACGATGTCCGCACCGGCCCGGCGGATCGAGGTGAGCGACTCCAGGATCGAGCGCTCGCGGTCGAGCCAGCCGTTGCGGGCAGCGGCCTCGATCATCGCGTACTCGCCGGAGATCTGGTACGCCGCAACGGGAACGTCCGACACCTCGGCGACCGCGCGCAGCACGTCCAGGTACAGCAGCGCGGGCTTGACCATGACCATGTCCGCGCCCTCGGCGAGGTCCAGCTGCACCTCGCGCATCGCCTCACGGGCGTTCGCGGGGTCCTGCTGGTAGGTCTTGCGGTCGCCGGCGAGCTGCGACTCGACGGCCTCGCGGAACGGACCGTAGAACGCGGAGGCGTACTTGACCGCGTAGGCCAGGATGCCGGTGTCGGTGAAGCCCGCCGCGTCCAGTGCGTTGCGGATGAAGGCGATCTGGCCGTCCATCATGCCGCTGGGGCCGACGACGTGGGCGCCGGCGCGCGCCTGGGCCACGGCCAGCTCGCCGTAGGCCTGCAGGGTCGCGTCGTTGTCCACGGTGCCGTCGGCGGCGAGCACGCCGCAGTGGCCGTGGTCGGTGAACTCGTCGAGGCAGCAGTCCGACATGAGCACGGTGCTGTCGCCCAGCTCCGCGCGCAGGTCGTTCAGCGCGACGTTGAGGACGCCGTCCGGGTCGGTGCCGGCGGAACCGACGGCGTCGCGCTCGGCCGGGACGCCGAACAGCATGAGGCCGCCGACTCCTGCCTGCACGGCCTCGACCGCGGCCTTGCGCAGCGAGTCACGGGTGTGCTGGAGCACGCCGGGCATGCTGCTGATCTCGGAGGGCTCGGTCAGCCCCTCCTTGACGAACATCGGCAGGACCAGCTGCCGGGGGCGCACCTCGGTCTCGGACACGAGGCGGCGCATGGCGGGCGTCGTGCGCAGACGCCGCGGCCGGTGCAGTGGGTACATCTGTCTGACTCCCCTGACGGAAGAGAGTCGAAGGGGCCGCTCAAAGGATCTTGAGCGGCCCCGACGGCTTCAACGATTAGCTCCTGCGCAGACGCTTCGTCTTGCGGGGAGGAGGCAGCGCTCCCTCGGCGCGCAACCGGGCGGCGTGGGCGGCCAGCGCGTCGACCAGCGCGGGCACGTTCGCCTCCTCGGGCTGCACGTCGACCCGGAGGCCGAACTCCCGCGCCGTCTCGGCGGTCTGCGGGCCGATGCACGCGACGAGCGTGCGGGCGTGCGGCTTGCCCGCGATGCCGACCAGGTTCCGCACAGTCGACGACGAGGTGAAGCACACCGCGTCGAAGCCACCGGACTTGATCATCTCGCGGGTGTCGGCGGGCGGCGGGGCCGCACGCACGGTGCGGTACGCCGTCACGTCGTCGATCTCCCAGCCACGCTCGCGCAGGCCCGCGGCCAGCGTCTCGGTGGCGATGTCGGCCCGCGGCAGCAGCACGCGGTCGACCGGGTCGAGGATGTCGTCGTAGGGCGGGAAGTCGTTGAGGAGGCCCTCGGACGACTGCTCACCGGACGGCACGAGCTCGGGGATGATGCCGAACGAGCGCACCTTCGCGGCCGTGGCCTCGCCGACGCAGGCGATCTTCACGCCGGAGAACGCACGGGCGTCCAGGCCGAACTCGCGGAACTTCTCCCACACGGCGCGCACAGCGTTGGTCGAGGTGAAGACGACCCACTGGTAGCGGCCGTCGACCAGGCCCTTGACCGAGCGCTCCATCTGCGCGGGGCTGCGCGGCGGCTCGACCGAGATCGTCGGCACCTCGACGGCGATCGCACCGTGCGAGTGCAGCCGCTCGGACATCGCGCCGGCCTGCTCCTTGGTCCGCGGGACCAGCACGCGCCAGCCGTACAGCGCCCGCGACTCCCACCAGGAGAGCTTCGAGCGCGCGGCGGCGGCGGCACCGACCGTGACGACCAGCGGGCCGCTCAGCTCACCGGCGTCGGCGGCCGCGGCGGCCAGCGTCGTGTCGATGGTGCGCTGCTGGAAACCGGTGCCCTCGGCGGTCACGGCGACCGGGGTCTGCGGCGCGAGGCCGTTCTCGACCAGGTTCGACGCGGCCTCGGCCAGGTGCGAGCCGGTCGCGTGCAGCACGAGCGTGCCCGGTGAGGACGCGAGGCCGGCCCAGTCCGTCACCGCGCGGACGTCGACCTCGGTGTGCACGCCACCGAGCGCGACACCCGCGTACGCCGGTACCGCGGTGCCCGAGGGCACGCCGGGTACGACGTCAAACGGGATCGTCGACTTCGCGACGGCCTGCGCTTCCTTCACGACCGAGTCGAGCGTCAGCGGGTCACCCGCGACGAGGCGAACTACGGTCGCGCCGTTCTTCGCCTCGTTCACCAGGTCCTTGGCCACGTCGGCGGACTCACCGACGGCGGGGCGGACCTCGACTCCCTCGGGCACGGTAGCGAGGACGTCAGCGGGGACGTCCGGGTCGGTGACCACGAGTTCAGCCCTGGTGAGCAAGTCGTGGGCCCGGACCGTGAGCAACCCGGTGTCGCCTGGGCCGGAGCCCACGAAGGCGACGCGTCCGGGGGTCTTGCGTGCGCGGGTCATCAGGGCACTCCCCATCGATTACGCCTCTGGGCCGCTGAGCACTGCGGCCCCGAGGTCGAGCAACTCGGCGGCCAGCGCCCGGCCGAGCTCCTCAGCTGCGGTCAAGTCACCGGTGGCGGACGCCCGGAGGAGGTCGTTCTCCGGCGTCGCTGCAACCCCGCGCAGGGAAAGTCGGTACACGACCTTGCCCTCGTCGTCGAGGTCTTCCACCACATCGGCCAGCGCGCCGACCGGCGCGCTGCAGCCCGCCTCGAGCGCAGCCAGCATGGCGCGCTCCGCGGTCACAGCGGCCCGGCTGGCCGAGTCGTCCAGAGTGGACTGGATCAGGTGCTCGGCGTCGACGTCGTCGATCCGGCACTCCACTGCCAACGCACCCTGCGCGGGTGCGGGAAGCATCTGGATGGGCTCCAGGTTCTCGGTGATCTCCGCTGTGCGACCGAGGCGCGCGATGCCGGCACGGGCCAGCACCACGGCGTCGAGCTCGCCGCTGCGCACCTTGCCGATGCGGGTGTCCACGTTGCCGCGCAGCGGAACGATGTTCAGCCCGAGGCCGAGGGCCTCCAGCTGGGCCGCCCGGCGCGGGGAACCGGTGCCCACGGTGGACCCCGGCAGCAGCTCGCCGAGCGTGAGGCCGTCGCGCGCCACCAGTGCGTCGCGCGGGTCCTCGCGCTGCGGGACGGCCGCGATCACCAGACGCGGGTCCGGCGCGGTCGGCAGGTCCTTGTAGGAGTGGACAGCGATGTCGATCTCGTCGTTCGCGAGAGCGTCGCGCAGGGCCGACGTGAACACGCCGATGCCGATCTGCGCGATGGGTGCGTCGGAGAGGTCACCCGGCGTCTTGATGACGACGATCTCGACCTGGGCTCCGGCAGCCTTGAGCGCCTCGGCCACGGTCCCCGTCTGGGCGAGCGCCAATGCGCTGCCACGGGTACCGATCCGTAGGGTGCGGGTCACCGCGTTTCACCATCCACAGGAGCTTGCTTGGTCTGACTGACAACCCCAGGCGTCTGGGGGTCGAGCCCGAACAGTTCGCGGAGAGCCTCCGCGTAACCGGTGCCACCAGGGGAGGAAGCGAGCTCCTTCACCCGGACGGTCGGCGTGTGCAGGAGCTTGTCTACAACGCGACGCACCGTCTTGGCCAATTCACCGCGTGTCGCGGCGTCCAGTTCGGGAAGTCGCGAATCAAGGCGGAGCAGCTCGGCGTCGACCACCTCGGCCGCCCGCTTGCGCAGTGCCGTGACGGTCGGTGTGACCTCGGCGGACCGCTGGCTCGCCAGGTACGCCTTCACCTCGTCGGCGACGAGCTGGGCGGCCAGCCTGGCGTCCTGGCCCGCGGGGGCGTCCGAGAGGCGCCGCTGCAGCGTTTCCAGGTCGACCACACGAACGTTCGGCAACCCGGCCGCGGCCGGGTCGACGTCCTTGGGCAGGCCGAGGTCGCACACGACCAGCGGCCGCGAGCGGGTGCTGATCAGGTCCGCGCGGACCACCGTGTCGACCGACCCGGTGCACGCGAAGACGATGTCCGCGAGGTCGATCTCGACACCCAGCGCGCCCAGGTCGACGGCGGTCGCGGGGACCCCGTCGGCCTGCAGGGACGTGGCGAGACGCACACCGTTGGCCTGCGTCCGGTTGGCGATGACGACCTCGCCGATGCCCGCCCGGCGCAGGTGCGCGGCGGCCAGGCCACCCATGGCGCCGGCGCCGACGAGCAGCGCCCGCTTGCCGACGAGGGTGCCCAGCTCGGCCTCGGCGTCACCGAGGGCCTCGGACACGACCGACGCGCCCGCGTGGTCGATGCCCGTCTCGGCGTGCACGCGCTTGCCGACGCGCAACGCGTTCTGGGTGAGCTCGTGGACGGTCTTGCCGACGGTGCCCGCCTCGTCCGCCGCCGCGTACGCACCGCGCAGCTGGCCGAGGATCTGGGACTCGCCGACGACCATCGAGTCGAGGCCGGCCGCGACCGAGAACAGGTGCTCGACGGCAGCGGCGGCGTAATGCACGTAGAAGTGCTCGTACAGCGACTGCGGGTCGACCTGGGCGTGCTGGGCCAGCACGTCGACGACCTCGGACATGCCGCCGTGGAACGACTCGACGACGGCGTAGACCTCGACCCGGTTGCAGGTCGACAGGACCATCGCCTCGGAGACGCTGGGGGCGGCGAGCAGCTGGCCGAGGACCTTGGGCAGGTCCGGCTCGGCCACGGTGACGCGTTCCAGGACCGGGACTGGGGCGGTGCGGTGCGAAAGCCCGACTACGAGCACGCTCATGCACTCACCACGTCTGCCGGAGCCGTCTGGCTCACGCTCACGGGCGAATCACCATCCCGTCCACACCGAGTCCGTTGTTACCGACCGAGACCCCGCCGCTTGAGTTGTGCACAGCCTCGTCCGCACGTCGAGCGACGTGGAACGACAGGATCTGCATCTCGACCGCCAAGTCAACCTTGCGCACCTCGACGTTGTCTGGAACCTGAAGGACAACTGGTGCAAAGTTCAGAATGCACTGGACGCCCGCAGATACCAAACGGTCGCAAACCGACTGAGCGGCGGGCGGCGGCGTCGCGATCACGCCGATCGACACCTCGCGCTCGATGCACACCGCGGTGATCTCGTCGATGTGGTTCACGGGAATGCCCCCAACAGGCACTCCGATGAGATCGGCGTCGACGTCGAAGAGCGCGGTCACCGGGAACCCGCGGCCGGGGAAGCCGCCGTAGTTCGCGAGAGCGTGACCAAGGTTACCGATGCCGACGACGGCCACCGAGTGGTTGCGGGTGAGCCCGAGGATGCGCTCGATGTGGCTCACGAGGACCTCGACGTCGTACCCGACGCCCCTCGTGCCGTACGAGCCGATGTAGCTCAGGTCCTTGCGGAGCTTGGCCGCGTTGACACCGGCCGCCTGGCTGAGCTCCTCGCTGGAGACCGCGGTCACACCCTGGTCCGACATGGCGGACAGGACGCGGAGGTACACGGCCAGCCGAGCCACCGCCGCCTCGGGGATCGCACGGGCGCGCTCCCTGTCGGCGGGCTCCAGAGGGGTGGCGGTCGTCTCACCTTCGCCCCGCTGTGCTGCCACGCGTCCGACCTCCGGGTGTGCTTCACCGCAGGGACCCCGCGGCGTTGGTGATGCTCACACCGTACCGCTTGTGAACGCATGCACAAAGTCGGCGCTCGCCCGTCATGGCTGCGGTGACGGGGTGTGACCAGCACTTCCTCGGTCCATGATCATTCCGGGTGAGCGCCTACTCCACGGTGAAGGTGACCGAGTGCCATCCCGTCGCACCGTCGGGAACCGGGTCCAGGCGCGCCTGGTCCTGGGTGAACCCGGACTTGTCGGTGGCACGGCACTCGACGGTGTGGCTGCCCGGTTTCAGGTCGAGCTCGACCCGCCACATCCGCCAGGTGCTGTCGCTGACGTCCGCGCCGAGCTCGGTCTCCCGCCACGGCCCGCCGTCCGCCCGCACCTCGACCTTGGCGACCCCGGTCGGCTGCGCCCACGCCGTACCGGCGACAACGGTCTTCCCACTGATCTTGCTCTGGCCCTTCGGGCGGTCGATGCGCGACATCGTCTTGATCGGCGCCCTGGTCGCCCAGCCGCGCGGGATCCAGTAGCCCTGGTCTTTCGCGAACGTGGTCACGTTGAGGTCGGTCACCCACTTGGTGGCCGACACGTATCCGTAGAGCCCCGGCACCACGAGCCGCGCCGGGAATCCGTGCTCGGCGGGCAGCGGTTCGCCGTTCATGCCGATCGCGATCATGCCGCGTTCCAGCACGTAGTCGAGCGGGCTGCCGGCCGTGAACCCGTCATCGCTGGTGCTGAACAGCTGGTCGGCGCCTGCTTTCACGCCGGCCTCGCGGAGCACGTCGCCGATCGGGACGCCGATGAACCTCGCGGTGGAGATGTACGGCCCGCCGATCTCGTTCGACACGCAGGCCAGGGTGATGACCTCCTCCTTCAGGTCGCGCTTGCGGATCTCGTCGAACGTCAGCACCACCGGCCGGTCGACCATGCCGTGCACCCGCAGCGCCCACTCCTCGGCGCGGAGCCTGGGCACGCTCAGCGCCGTGTCGATCCGGTAGAAGTCCTTGTTGTTCGTGATGAAGCTCGGGGTGCCGTCCTTGACGAAGTCGGCGTTGAGGGGCGGCTCGGGTGCCGGGGTGGCCGCCTTGAGCTCGCCGACGGCCTGCCGCGACCCCTCGACGTCGGTCCGGCTGCCGAACACCTGGCCTGCGATGCCGGCGGCGGCGGCGAGCCCGGCGGTGATGAGGAAGTCACGCCGCGAGTTGTCGTGCTCGGCCTCTTTGTGCAGGTAGCGGAAGGTGTACAGCCCGGCGGCGAGACTGGCGACCGGCGCGAGGACGCTGAGCTGCCCGACGTCCGGCCTGCTGATGACGGCGGCGATGCCGACGATGCCGAGCGCGACGGCGACGACCGATCCCGGCGTGGGGCTGGTGCGGCTGAGCAGGCCGGACGCGACGCCGGCCCCCGCCAGCACGATGGCCATGCCGGTGAGCAGGACGAGCTTGTCGTAGGTGCCGAACGTGGTGACGGCGAAGTCCTTGAGCCACGACGGGGTGAGGTCGATGGCCGCGTTGCCCACCGCCAGGTACGGGGACGCGCTCAGGCCCACGAAGGCGGCGACCAGGTGCCCGGCCGCGAGGGCGGCGATGACGGCGAGCAGACCGGTGAGGGCGGCCTTGGCGGGCTTCATGCCTTCCATTCGACACCGGGTGGGTGCCGGTTCGCACGGGTCGTAAGGGGTCGGTAATCAGCTCGCGGGCTCACGGGCGGTCGAGCGCCGCACGTCGTGCCGTCCCTGCGCCGGGACAACCGCCGCCGCAGGGCTCACGTCCGACAGCCGCCACGACGCCGTCACCACCGAACGCGGCTCGCGCCGGCCTCGGCTCACCGCAACGCCGTCGCCGCCCGCACCCGACCAGCGCCCAGCTCTCGAGCGACCCCTCAAGCCACCGTCCGACATTTCCGGTGAGCGACGCGGGACCCCTGCGTCACCTGTTGCAAGCGCAGGCAACCGGCGCACGCGGGGATCGCACGGAAGCTCCCCGCGTACTGCAGGAGCGCACGAAGGGTCCCCGCGTGCCACGACGTGAGCGGCGAGTGGCGGGCTGGCGGCCGGCAGGGGAGACGTTCAGGAGGCGGCCCGCCAGGCCGCGGGAGCGCACCGAGAGCTTCTTCGCCACCTCGGACAGCACCTGCGCGGCCGCCGAGTCCGGTACGGCCTGCACGATCGGCGTGCCCGCGTCGCCGTTCTCCCGCAGGCGCGGGTCCAGCGGGATCTGCCCCCGCAGAGGCACGTCGGAGCCGACCGAGCGGGTCAGGGACTCCGCCACCGCCGCGCCGCCGCCTGCGGCAGGTGAGGCCTACTTCACCCGGCGCCGCCACGCCATCGTGGCCGCCACCGCCCCGGCCAGCGCCCCGACACCCAGCACCGACGGCACGCCGATCTTCGCCGCCTTCCGGCCGGTGCGGAAGTCGCGGATCTCCCACCCCTTGCGGCGCGAGATCTCCCGCAGCTGCGAGTCCGGGTTCACCGCGACGGCCGTGCCGACCACCGACAGCATCGGCACGTCGTTCGACGAGTCCGAGTACGCGGTGCACCGGCGCAGGTCCAGCCCCTCCTTGGCGGCCAGCGACCGGACCGCCTGCGCCTTGGCCTTGCCGTGCAGCAGGTCCCCGACCAGGCGGCCGGTGTAGACGCCGTCCGCGGACTCCGAGACCGTGCCGAGCGCGCCGGTCAGGCCCAGGCGGCGGGCGATGATCTGGGCGAGCTCGACCGGGGTGGCGGTGACCAGCCAGACGCGCTGACCAGCGTCGAGGTGCATCTGGGCGAGGGCCTGGGTGCCCTTCCAGATGCGGTCGGCCATCAGTTCGTCGAAGATCTCCTCGCCGAGCGAGACGAGCTCGGCGACGCTGCGGCCGGCCACGAAGGACAGGGCCTGTTCGCGGGAGGCCTTCACCGAGGCGGGGTCCTCGCGGCCGCCCACGCGGAACTTCATCTGCTGCCAGACGAAGCCCGCCAGGTCGGAGGAGGAGAAGTACTTGCGCGCGGCCAGGCCGCGGGCGAAGTGGAAGATCGACGCGCCCATCATCATCGTGTTGTCGACGTCGAAGAAGGCGGCCGCGGTGAGGTCCGTCGGCACCGCCAGCGAGGATTCGAGCTCCGGCGCGGCGGCGGCAGCGGCCACGGCAGCATCGGCCGACGCCTCGCCGGCCAGTTCGGCCAGCCGGTCGCTCTCCAACTCACGCTTGCCTGCCATGTGACAAGCCTAGCGATCTGGTCCGACCGGAGGCCCACGACTGGCGCGGAACGCGCAGCGCTCAGCCGAAGCTGATACCCGGCAGCAACGGCAGCGAGATGCTCGCAGCGGCAACGGCAGCGGGATCGTGATGCCCGGCTTGCTCGGCCCGGCGGCGTGGACGTGCCCGGCCGCACCGACGGCACGGTCGGCGTGGACACCCCGGGAGCCACCGACCGGGTCGGCTGCACGGACGGTGCGCGAGCCCGCGGGCAGGCCGACGGCGTCGGCGGCACCGACGACTCCGGCTGCGTGTGCCGGGTCGGCCCCACGCACGAGTCCTTCGCCGCCGTCGCGGGTCCGGCGTGCTTGCCGGCGTCCTCGGGCAGCCGCGGGCGCAGCACCCCGAGCTTCTCGTACTGGTCGAGCGCCCACTCGCGCAGCGAGGGCAGGACGGTCTGGTCGGACGAGGTGCCGTACTCGGTGAGCTGGCGCGCGCCCTCCACGGCGTCGGCGTCCAGGTCGGCGAGGGCGGTGAGCTGGCTGGCGGAGTCGGCGCCGCGCTCGGCGGCTACCGGTTCAAGGTCACCGGCGAGGTGAGCAAGCGGCCGGAGGGCAGCGAGAACCTCTGGCGCTTCACCGCCCTGCGCAGCGAGGTGCTGCTGGAGATGTACGCCGAGCTGGGCATGACCCCGGACGACGTGCTTGCGGCGTGCACCCGGACGACCGCAAGCGGCCTTCTCCGAAGGTGTGAAGCGCGGTGAGTCGTGCTGGCCGCCGGCGGGGCGCGCGTCTACCCGGCACCGTCCAAGCAGGCGTCGGGTCTGCTGGCCGCGGGCCACGAGCTGCACCTGCTCGACGACCGCGAGCTCCTCGGCGAACGAGTCACCCCCGACCGGCTGCGGACCGCCTTCCACGGCACGGGCGAAGCGCTCGTGCTCTGTCTGCCGCCACCGCGGTGTTCTTCCCTTGCCGTCCATCTCAGCCCGAGTAACGAAGTTGATCTGCTTTGGGTTACGCGTGTGCGATCGCGATCACCGCAACCACGACGGGAGGATCTGCGCGAGCCGGCGAACGGCCCGGTGTTGCAACGCCTTCACGGCGCCCTCGTTGCGGTCCATGAGCTCCGCGACCTCGGACACCGACTTGCCCTCGATGAACCTCAACCGGATGCACTCCTGCTGGTCGTCCCCCAACTGGGAGACGCACCGGAGCAGCTCCGCGTTGGTCGCCTCGGTCATGACCTCCTGCTCGGGACCGCTGGTCTCCTCGCGGTTGTCCTGCAGCTCGGCGGTCGTGACCTCCAGCCGGTAGCGGCTCGACTTCACGTGGTCGTACACGATGTTGCGGGCGATCGTCACGAACCAGGCGCCGACGTCGCGCCCCTGGTAGCTGACCGATCCGATGCTGCGCAGCGCGCGCAAGAACGTCTCGCTGGTCACGTCCTCGGCGAACGCGCGATCGCCGCCCACCCGGAAGAGGACGTAGCGGAACACCATGTCGACGTACTTGTCGTACAGCACGCCGAACGCATCGGTGTCACCCGCCTGGGCGGCCTTGACGAGCTGCCACGGCTCGTCGCCTGCGTTGTCGTGCTGACCTCCCGTCATGGTCCGGGTGGTCCTGATCGTCGGTCGTGCCCGCGCGGTCATCGGCTGGCGGCACCTCCACAGAGTCGCCGTGGCGGCAGCATACGTGTTGTTACTCCGTAGTAGGTAGTGGGCGGGTTGCGATGAGGAGACGTGCGAACCGCGTATTCGTGACGCCGCCCACGCGTGGAACACTGCTCGGAGCGCCCAGTTGTTCATGAGGAGGCCATGTTGACTTCCGCTCGCAATGTCGCAGATCTGGTCCGTGCTTCGGCACGGCGGGGGCCGAGCCACGTCGCTCTGGTCGACGCCGCGAGCGGATTGAGCCTCACCTGGGAGACCATCGACGGTGCGGTCGACGCTTTCGCCCGCCGTTTGGCCGATTCCGGGCTCGAACCCGGCGACCGGGTGGCGGTACGGCTCCCCACGAGCCCCGAGTTCGTGGTCGCCGTGTTCGGCGTGCTGCGCGCGGGTGGTGTCGTGGTGCCGACCGGCCCCGGCAACCCGCCGCGCGAGCTGCAGCGCATCCTCGCCGACTCCGGCGCCGCGCTCCTGGTCGGTGACGGCGAGGGTGCCGATGCCACCGTGCTCGACGTGCCGGACGTCACGGCGACCGCGGAGCCGTTCGAGGCGGTGCGCGGCGGCGAGGACCTGGCGGTGCTCGGCTACACCTCCGGCACGTCCGGCACGCCGCGCGGCGCGATGCTGTCCCCCGCGCTGCTCGCGAACGTCGCCCAGTGCGCCGCGCTGCGCCCGGCCCGGTGACCGCGGGCGACCGGGTGCTGCTCGCGCTGCCGCTGTTCCACGTCTACGGCCTCGGCCCCGGCCTGCTGCAGGTCGCGGGCGCCGGCGCCACGGCCGTGCTGCTGGAGCGCTTCGAGCCGGGCAACGCCCTCGACGTGATCGAGCAGCACCGCGTCACCACGATGGTCGGTGTGCCGCCGATGTACCGCGCGCTGCTCGCGCACCCGGTCGAGGTGCTGCGCGAGAAGCTCGCCACGGTCCGGCTCTTCACCTCCGGCGCGGCGCCGCTGCCGGCCGAGGTCATCAAGGAGATGAAGACCGCCATCGGCATCCCGGTCTTCGAGGGCTACGGCCTGACCGAGACGGGCCCGGTGCTGACGTCCACGCTGGTCGGCGGCGTGCCGAAGCCGGGATCGGTCGGCCAGGCGCTGCCCGGCGTGGAGATCCGGCTGGTCGACACGGACGGCTCGGTGCTCGACATCGACGAGGACGAGCCCGGCACCGGCCTGGTGTCCGCGAAGGGCGACAACCTGTTCTCCGGCTACTGGCCGGACGGCGCGCACGGACCGGACGCGGGCGGCTGGTTCCGCACCGGTGACGTCGGGTTCATCGACGCCGACGGCGACCTGCACCTGGTCGACCGGGCCGGTGACCTGATCATCGTCAACGGCTTCAACGTCTACCCGCACGAGGTCGAGCAGGTGCTCTGCGAGCTGCCGGCCGTGCTGGAGGCGGCGGCGGTCGGCGTGCCGGACGAGCGGACCGGCGAGTCGGTGAAGGTCGTGATCGTGCTGCGCGACGGCCAGGAGCTCACGTCCGAGGAGGTCGTGGCGCACTGCGCGGCCCGCCTCGCCAAGTTCAAGGTGCCGACGTCGGTCGAGTTCGCGCCCGCGCTGCCGCACTCGCCGACCGGCAAGCTGGCCCGCGCCGTGCTGCGCAAGCCGTTGGGAGCCTGACATGCACCACGTGACCGTCATGGGCCGCAAGGACTGCCACGCCTGCGAGGTCGCCGAGGCCGAGATCGCCCGCATCTGCGGCGAGGTCGGCGCGACCTGGTCGGTGGAGGACGTCGACTCGGACCCGGAGTGGCGTGCCGAGTACGGCGACCAGGTGCCGGTGTTCCTCGTCGACGGCGTCGAGCACGGGTTCTGGAAGGTCGAGGAGGACCGGCTGCGGGCGGCGCTAGCCGAGTAGTCCCAGGTCACGCCAGCCGTGCTCGCCCAGCGGGGTGAGCACGACGGCGCGGCTCGTGCCGATCCGCCTGACCCAGCCGCGGTCGAGGAACACGCTGCACAGGTGGGCTCCGCCCGCGCCCGCGACGTGCGGCACGCGTTCGGTCCAGTCCAGGCAGGCCCTGCTGACCTGTCTCTTCGACGGCTCGAAGCCGAGCTCCTTCAGCCAGACCAGGCCGGGCTCGGTCACGGCGAGGTCGGCGGTCAGCACGCCCAGCTCCAGCAGGCCCGTCTTGAGGGCGATGCCGAGCTGCCCGGCGAGGTGGTCGTAGCAGGTCCGGCCCCGTGCCATGGCCTCCGAGACGGAGGCCGCCCGCAGCGTGGGCGGTCGTGGTCCCGGCCCGGCGAACGCGGTCATCGACTCCAGCAGCTCGGCCACCTCCGGCCCCGCCAGCGAGACGTACCGGTGCCGGCCCTGGCGGTGCTCGACGAGCAGACCGCCGTCGACCAGCCGGGTCAGGTGCTCGCTCGCGGTCGACGGCGCCACGCCCGCGTGCCGGGCCAGCTCGGTCGCGGTCCAGGCCCGGCCGTCCAGCAGCGCGGAGCAGAACGCGGCACGCGTGTTGTCCGCGAGCAGCGCCGCCACCTGGGCCAATGCCTCCATGCCGGCCATTCTGCGCTTCGAACGCTTCGGTCCACGCCGAAGTGTCGCGGCCCTAGCGTGCTGGCCATGACCGAAGAGCTGCTGAACCTGCCCGTGCCGCACGTCCCCGCAGGTGGGAGCGGGGTGGCGTGGCTGCGTTCCCAGGTCGTCCGGTTCAGCGAGGGCGCCGAGCACACCCGCCGGCGCGCGCTCACGACCTCGTTGCTGGAGGGCGTCGACGCCACCACCCTCGACGAGCTGGCCGTCCGGCTCCTGCCGGGCGCGCTGGACGAGGTGGCGGTCATCGCGCCCAGCTACCAGCCGCACGAGCCGATCATGGAAACGGCTGACGCGGCCGTGGAGCGGCTGGTGGCCCGGCACGGGCGCACCGAGACCACCGCGGCCAGGATCGGGCTTCTGGTGCAGGCCTGGGCGGCAACACGGGCGTTCGCCGACCGCTTGACGTCCGGTGACCCGACCCCGCCGGTTCCGCTGACCCGCCGGGCGACCGCCGCGGGGATCGTCGAGGTCGACCTCACCGGCCACCCGTTCGGCCACGGCGCGCACGCCTGCCCCGGACGCGAGCTCGCCACGAAGATCGCCAAGAACATGGCGTTCCGGGCGCTGCACCACCGCGACGAGCCGTTGCTGCTGCCGAACGCCTGGGACCACGCCACCGCGGCCGCGCTGCAGGAAGCCGGGTTCCCGGCCGTCGCGACCACCAGCTTCGGGGTCTCGGCCGCACACGGCGTGCCCGACGCGTCCGGCCTGGCCAAGGAGCACACCCGGACGCTCGCCCGGCTGCTTTCGGCGCTGCCGTGCCCGGTCACCGCCGACGTCGAGGGCGGCTTCTCGGCCGATCCGGACGAGGTCGCCGAGTACGTCGCCTCGCTGGGCGTCTCCGGGATCAACCTCGAAGACGGCCGCGGCGACCACCTGAACAACCCCGCTGAGCAGGCCGAGCTCATCACGGCGGTCAAGCGCCGGACGCCGGGTGTGTTCGTGAACGCCCGCATCGACACGCACTGGCTGGGCGTCGACGCGACGATCTCCGAGGTGCTGACGCGCGCCGAGCACTACCTCGCGGCGGGCGCCGACGGGATCTTCGTGCCGCGACTGCCCCTGCCGGACATCGCGACGGTCACCGCCGCGTTCGACACGCCGCTGAACGTGCTGGCCGGCGAGCCCGTGGAACGGCTCCGGGACCTGGGCGTGCGGCGGATCAGCACGGGCTCGCAGCTCTTCCGCGCCGCCCGCACCACCACCGTCGAGACCGCGAAGGCCCTGCTCAGCCCAGGAACACGTTCCGGCGCTGCGTGAGCAACCGGTAGAGCGTCTGCTGGATCGTCTCGCGCACCTGGTCGGTCAGGTTGAACACGAGCATCGGGTCGTCCGCCGCGTTCTCGCCGAAGGAGTCCGTCCGGATCGGCTCGCCGAACTCGATGTACCACTTCGACGGCAGCGGGATCGCGCCCAGCGGCCCCAGCAGCGGGAAGAACGGCGTGACCGGGAAGTACGGGAACCCGAAGAGCCTGGCCAGCGCCTTGATGTCGCCGATCATCGGGTAGATCTCCTCGGCGCCCACGATCGAGCACGGGATGATCGGCGTGCCGGTCTTGAGCGCCGCCGCCACGAACCCGCCGCGGCCGAAGCGCTGCAGCTTGTAGCGGTCCTTGAACGGCTTGCCGACGCCCTTGAAGCCCTCCGGCCACACACCGACGAGCTCACCGGAGGACAGCAGCCGCTCGGCGTCCGGGTTGCACGCGAGCGTCTGCCCGGACTTGCGGGCCAGCGCGCCCAGCACCGGCGTGCGGAACACCAGGTCGGCGCCCAGCATGCGCATGTGCCGCTGCGCCGGGTGCTCGGAGGCGATGCCGTACGACGTCATCAGCGCGTCGAGCGGCAACGTGCCGGAGTGGTTCGCCACGATCAGCGCGCCACCGGCCGCCGGGACGTTCGACAGGCCGATCGTCTCGACCCGGAACCACTTCTCGTACAGCGGCCTCAGCGGCGGCATCAGCACGTTCTCGGTCAGGTCCTTGTCGAACCCGAACTCGTCGACCTGGTAGTCGCCGGCGATCCGCCTGCGCGCGAACGCCAGCAGGTCGGCCAGCCGGCGTTCCCAGTCCGGCGTCGCGGACTGCTGCTGCGCGGGCTCCGGAACCACCTCGACGTGCCGCGCTCTGCGTGCGGCGTCGCGCTCCGGGTCGTGCAGCGGGATAACGCGTGCTCCTGCCACTGCGTTCATCTCCTCAAGCGGTGATCAGCGGAAACGGGCGGCCACGTCGAGGATTCCCCGTTCCGCGGCCTCAACCGTCTCGGAGTCGACGAGCGGCTTGAGACCCCGGCCGCTCACGTAGTCGTCGAAGGCCTGCTGGGTGGTCCACCGCGGCGTGAACCCGAACTCCTTCTTCAGCAGGGTGGTGTCGACCACGCGCCCCCAGTTGAGGAACCTCATCTGGTCCGGCGAGAAGTCGACGAGCCGGGCGCTCCGGAAGAAGCCGCCGACCGTGGGCACGGCCATGCTGGGCACGGGCAGGTTCAGCCTGCCCGCCCTGCGGATGGCCTGCGACAACAGCAGCACGCCGTCACCGCCCACGTTGAACACACCCGGCAGGTCGTGCAGCGTCGCGCGTTCGAGGACAGCGAGGGCGTCCTCGGAGTGCAGCAGCTGCACGCGCGCGTCGTAGCCCAGCACCGTGGGCACGACCGGAAGCGCGAAGTAGCGCGTGAGGACCGTGTCGATGCGCGGCCCGATGAAGTTGGTGAAGCGGAGCGTCGTGACGTTGACGTCCGGCCTGCGGCGGCCGAACCCGCGCACGTACCCCTCGACCTCGACCGCGTCCTTGGCGTACCCGGACGACGGCAGGTCCTTCGGTCCCATGTCCTCGGTGAACACCGCCGGGTCGCGCGAGCTCGACCCGTAGACGGCGCTCGTCGACTTCACGACGAGCTTGCGCACGTTCGGCGACTTCTGGCACGCGGCCAGCAGCTGCATGGTGCCGATGACGTTCATCTCCTTCATCACCGTGCGACCGGTGGGCCCGGCCGGGTTCGCGGTGACGGAGGCGTGGACGACCGTGTCCACGTTCGCGGTGGAGATGACCTTGCTGATCAGCGGGTTGCGGATGTCGGCCCGCACGAACTCCGCCCGCCCCATCCTGCGCAGCAGGTCACGCGGCGGCGGCTCGGTGTCGACCCCGAGCACGCGCTCGACGTCCGGGTTCGCGGCGAACCGCGCGGCGAGGTGGCCGCCGAGGAAGCGGCTGACTCCGGTGACGAGGACGACCTTGGGCGTCATGCGACTCCAAGCAGACGGGCGTTGCGATTGGTCGATGCTACAAGCCCCACCGGAAACCGCAGGGGGCCGGAACGCCGTCTTGACGCAGGTCACGCAGGCTTCACAGCCCAATCACCCGAACGGCGGCGACCGTTCCCGTGTTTCCGGGCAAGCGTCCCACTGGGTGATATTCGTGCCGGCGCAATCACCCAGCGTGCTCCCGAAAAGCAACCACCGCCGGCCCCTGCGAGAGGGACCGGCGGTGGCGAGAGCCGCACATGGGCTTACTTGCCGCGCTTCCTGCGCTGGACTCGCGTCTTGCGCAGCAACTTGCGGTGCTTCTTCTTCGACATGCGCTTGCGGCGCTTCTTGATGACCGAGCCCATGCGGGATCCTTAGCTCTAGACGTTGCTTTGACTGGCGCGCCCCAGCCTCGGCCGCGGCAAGCGCGGCGCGCCGGTAAGCACGATCGGCCTACCAGTCTACCCGCTGGGGTTCGCCAGCCTGCACCAGCCTTCAGCCGGCGTCGAAGTACGCGTTCTCGAGGTAGGCGTGCACCGCTTTTTCGGGCACCCGGAACGACTTGCCGACCCGCACCGCGGGCAGCTCTCCGGAGTGCACCAGGCGGTACACGGTCATCTTCGAGACCCGCATCATCGAGGCCACTTCAGCCACGGTCAGGAACTGCACCTGAGCGAGACCTGTTCGTTCGTTCTCCTTCGCAGGCATACATCACCGCATCCTTCGACACGTGTCGTGCCGTCGGTCTTCCCCACCGACGGTTCGACACGCACGTGCTGCCTTGAGAGTAGCGGGACAGGTGTGACTCCTGCGACGACCAACCGGTCATGCTTGAAATGTCACGCGGGAGTCCCGCGTTCCCCTGACGGCCACGCGGGGACCCCGCGTACTCCAGGAGAGTACGAAAGCTCCCCGCGTGCGCTCAGTCCTCGTGCTGGCGGCCCAGCTCGACGGAGCGGTCGCGGGCGGACTCGATGGCCGCCAGCAGGGCCGCGCGGACGCCGTGCTTCTCCAGCTCGCGGATCGCCATGATCGTCGTGCCCGCCGGTGACGTGACCGCCTCGCGCAGGATGACCGGGTGCGACTGGCCCTCGGCCAGCATCGTCGCGGCGCCCACGGCCGACTGGATGATGAGCTGGGAGGCCAGGTCGCGCGGGATGCCGAGCAGGATGCCCGCGTCGATCATCGCCTCGACCAGGAAGAAGAAGTAGGCGGGGCCCGAGCCGGACAGCGCGGTGACCGCGTCCTGCTGCGACTCCGGCACCACCGCGACCTTGCCCACGGTGGACAGGAGCTCCTCGACGACCTTGAGGTGCTCCGGCGTGGCGTTGGAACCACCGGAGACGGCGCTCATCGCCTCGCCGACGACCATCGGCGTGTTCGGCATCACCCGCACGACCGGCGTGCCCTCCGGCAGCCGGCGTTCGAACAGGGCCGTCGGGAGCCCGGCGCACAGCGACACGACCAGGGCGCCCGGCTTGATCACCGGCTTGAGGTCGGTCAGCAGCGGCTCGATGTCCTGCGGCTTGACCGCGACGATGAGCACGTCGGCGTTCGCCGCCGCGCCCGCCACCGTGGTGCTCTCGATGCCGTACTGCTCGGTCAGCACCGCCGCACGGGCATCGTGCTTCTCGGTGAACATCAGATCGGCGGCCGGCCTGCCGCCCTGTAGAAGCCCGGACAGCAGCGCCTCACCGATCTTGCCCGCGCCGAGCACCGCGATCTTCGTCATCGGTCAAGTCTCACACAGCAGGTGTCAACGCCAGCTGCCGTGCCTGGCACACCAGGCGCCCCGTCGCGTCGATGACGGTCGCGTCCTCGTCGAACCACTGCCCGTGCACCGCCTGGCAGGTCACGTGGATCCGCAACCACCCCGGCGCCGGCCGCGCCCGCAGCAACGCCGTCAGCTGCACCGTCGGCGACCACCCGAACCGCCCGAGGTTGAACGTCACCGGCATCGACAGGTCGCCGGCCAGCAACGCGAAGTACGGGTCGGGGTGCTCCTCGATCGGCCGCGCCCACAGCTTGAACGTGAGCGACCCGTCCGTGCGCCGGTCCAGGAACGTCGCCGACTCCCGGTCCACCCGCAGGTCGCACAGCGCGCCCACCTTGTAGACCCCGCCGGTCGGGAAGGTCGCCAGCTCGATCGACCCCGGCGGCGGCGCGGCGGGCATCGACGGCAGGTTCGCGTAGTCGGCCCGCAGCTCCGGCATCCGCCCGAGCGTGACCGACGCCTCGACGCACACCTGCCCGCGTTGCTCCAGAGTCACCGCGACCACCGTCGCCGTCCGCCCCGCCTTGCGCAGATCGGTCCTGACCAGCACCGGCCCGACCTCCGGCGCCCGCAGGAACTGCGCGGAGACCGCGAGCGGATCACTGCCGGTCAGCTCGGCCGCCGCCCGCGTCATCACCGCCAGCAGGAACCCGCCGTGCGGCTTGGGCCCCACCGTCCACTCGGCGGGCAGGGTCGCGGTGAAGGTTCCGTCACCGAGCGAGCGCACCGCGCTGGACTTCGAGAAGGTCATGAGCGGCTGGCCAGCGACCGCAGGAAGAAAGTCACGTTGGCAGGCCGTTCCGCAAGTCGCCGCATGAGATATCCGTACCACTGCTCGCCGTACGGGACATAAACGCGGGTCCCAAGACGCACCTGCTCCTCCGGCCGGATGCCGTAGAGCATCTGGTACTCGTAGTCGGTTTTGTCATACCACCGCGCCCGCTCGCCGATGATCTCGATCAGCCGCGGGTCGTGCGTGGCGAACATCGGGTAGCCCTCGCCGGCGAGCAGCACGTTCGCGCACCGCACGTAGTTGAGGTCGACCTCGTGCGGGTCCTGGATCGCGACGTCCGGCGGCTCCGCGTACGCGCCCTTGACGAGCCGGACCCTGCTGCCCGCGTGGCTCAGTGCTCCGCAGTCGTCGAGCGTGCGGTGCAGGTACGTCTGCAGCACCGCCCCGACCCACGGCCACGTCCGGCGCAGCTCGTGCAGGACCTCCAGCGTCGAGTCGGTGGTGGTGTGGTCCTCCATGTCGAGCGTGACGGTCGTCCCGCACTGCTCCGCCGCCGCACAGATCCGCGACGCGTTGGTCAGCGCCAGCGACTCGTCCAACGCCTGCCCGACCGCCGACAGCTTGACGCTGACCTCGGCGTTCTTCGCCAGCCCCGCGCCGTGCAGGGCGTCGAGCAGCTCCAGGTAGGCCTGAACCGTCTTCTCGGCCTGCGCCTTGTCGGTGGTGTCCTCGCCGAGGTAGTCGAGCGTGACCGGGAGGCCGAGGTTCCGCACGACCTCCACCGCGTCCGCCGTCGACTCGCCGGCCACGAACCGCTTCACGACGTCGCGGCTGATGGGGGCGCTGGCGACCAGGTGCCGGACCGTCTCGTTGCGAGACGCGGCCATGATCAACGCTCGCAGTGGGTCCACACCCCGAACCCTAACCCCCTCCCGCCCACCGCTCATCGCACGCGGGGAGCTTTCGTACGGTAGGAGAGCACGAAAGCTCCCCGCGTGCGGCTCAGGACAAGGCTGAGCGCGGGTCGGACGAGGTGCCTTCGGTGGGCCAGTCCAGGTGCAGCCGCGCGAACAGCAACGACTCCGCCAGCATCTCCCGCCGGGCCGCCGGAGACGCCGCCCGCCGCGTGTTGACCTCCAGCACGACCTGCCCGTCGAACCCGCCCCGCGCGAGCATCTCGCACAGCTCCGCGCACGGCTGGGTCCCGCGGCCGGGCACCATGTGCTCGTCCTTCGGCGCCCCCGACCCGTCGGCCAGGTGGACGTGCCGCAACCCGTCGCCCATCCGCTTGGCCAGCTCCAGGGCGTCCATGTGCGCGGCGGCCGAGTGCGACAGGTCCAGGGTGTAGTTGGCGTGGCCGACGTCGGTCGGGTCGATCGAGGGCTTGAACGCCGTCATCTGCACCGAGCGGCCGCGGCCCAGGGGGCGCTTCACCGGGAACATGTTCTCCACGGCGATCGCGATGCCGCTCTCGTCCTCCAGCGACGAGACCAGGGAGGCGAAGCCGTCCGCGTACTTGCGCTGCCAGCGGAACGGCGGGTGCAGCACGACGGTGGGGGCGCCCAGGTCCTGGGCGGCCTGGACGGCCTTGCGCAGGCGTTCGGACGGATCGGGCGACCAGACCCGCTGCGAGATGAGCAGGCAGGGGGCGTGGACGGCGAGGACCGGGAGGCCCGAGCGGGTGGACAGGCGGTCGACGGCGCGGATGTCCTGGGAGACCGGGTCGGCCCAGACCATCAGCTCCACGCCGTCGTAGCCCAGTTCGGAGGCGATCTCGAAGGCCGCTCCGGCGGGCTGCGGGTAGACCGATGCCGTGGAAAGCCCGACCGGGATGCGGGCCGTCAACTCTTCACCAGCAGCATCGCCGCTGGTGAGACCGTGACGATGAGGCCCACGAGGATGGCCAGGAGGGTGGTCTGCAGGTCGTCGGCGCGGCGGATCTTGCGGACCAGCAGCACCAGGCCCACGGTCACGGCCAGTGCGACCACCAGTGCGGCCACGGCCTGGGTGCGCCACAGGAAGTTGAACGCGAGCCACAGGGCCGCACCGCCGAGCACGCCGACGGCGAGCTGGCCGATCATGACCAGCCACTCCTTGGCCGGTGAGCGCTGGGCCTCGTCCTCCGGTTCCTCGTCGGCCTCGCTGGCGTCGTCCAGGCCGGCGGGGCGCTCGTCGTCGTCGCTGTCGTCGTCCGAGTTGAGGTAGTCGTCCTCCGGGCGGTAGACGGCGTACTCCTGCGAGTCGTCGTCGTCCACGTACGGGCCCGCGTGCGCCGCGGTCGACTCCATCGGCGGCATCGAGAGGTCGGTCTTCTGCAGCGCCGCGTCGTCGTCGCCGAACCACGCGTCCGCGTCGTTGCCGGGCAGCGGCTCCGGCAGCGGCGGCGGAGCGGGCGGCACGATCAGCACCGACTCGGTCTCGAGCGCGGCGATCTGGTCGATCGGTGCCTTCGCCGGGATGCGCGGGAGCTGCTCGGTCATCGCCTCGCGCGGCGGGCCGGGGACCGGCATCTGCGCCGACGGCTGGCCCGGCTTCGGCGGGCGATGTTCGTGCGCGACGGCGCCGGCGGTGCGGCCGGGTCCAGCCTCGACTCGGGCCGGCCACCGTCGAGGCGCGAGAGGTCGGGGCGCTGCATGTCCGGCCGGACACGTCCGGGCGCGGCAGGTCGGACCGCGACACCTCGGGCGTGCGGCGTCGGGACGGGACAGGTCGGGACGGGACAGGTCAGGGCGGGACAGGTCGGAGCGCGACGGCTGGTCGCGGACCGGCGGCACCTGCCTGGTCTGCTCGGTGGCAGCGGCGGCGGCGGCACGGCGGCAGGCGGACCTGGTCTGCGCACCTGCGGCGCCACCGGGGCTGCGGCTTGGGCAGCTGCTGGGACGGCTGGGCTTGGGCAGCTGCTGCGAAGGCTGAGGCTTCGGCGGCTGCGGCGTGACCGGGGCGCGACCGGCGGCACCGGCTGGTACGCGGTGCGCTCGGCAGGCGGTTCGGGTGCGGCGCCGGCCGGTCGGCGCCGGGTCGTCGTCGCGCACGGCCATCAGCCGGCCGCTGTCGGACAGGACGCGCTCGATGATCGACTGGGGCGCGGTCTCCGGCTGCTGGACGTCTTCGTCGTCCTCCGCGCGGCGGCGTCGCCGACGTGGCGCCTCCCCTGCGCTGCCGCCGTACTGCGCGAGCAGCTCAGCGACAGTGCGCTGCGTCTGGTCGGATCCGCTCTCTCGACTCATCAACTCCACCGTGCCCCGGTCTGGCTGGTACGTCCAGTATCGCCCTGGTCCGTCCCATCAGTGTGGTCCAGCCGCCGGAGGATGACACCCTCCCGGAGCGCCCACGGGCAAATCTCCAGCTGCGTGAGTGACAGGGCTCGCATCGTTGCCTCCGCGACCAGGGCCCCCGCGAGGAGCTGGTGGGCACGCGAGGTGCTGACACCTTCCAGCTCGGCGAGGTCACTGGCCGACATCCGGGAAATGAACGCGATCAGCTGCCGCAGGCCGGCGTCGGTGAGCACGCGACGCGCCCTGGGCCCGGCAGACGATGGCGCGGCCCCGGTGAGCCGCGCCAGCGTTCGGAAAGTTTTTGAGGTCGCAACCACCCGATCGGGTTCACCCGCGCGTTTCAGCTTCCGCGCCACGGGCGCGAGCTGCTCGGCGAGCCATTCGGTGGTCTCGCGGACCTCGGACCGCCGTGGCGGGTCCTTCTTGAAACGGGTCCTGGTCAGCCGGCCGGCACCCAGTGGCACGGAGAACGCCATCTGCGGGTTCTCGTCGCGCCCGACGGCGAGCTCGAGCGAGCCGCCGCCGATGTCGAGGCACAGCAGCTTGCCCGCCGACCAGCCGTACCAGCGGCGGACGGCGAGGAACGTGTACTTCGCCTCGTCCTCGCCGGACAGGACCTTCAGGTCGACCCCGGTCTCGGTGCGCACCCGGTCGAGCACCTCTGCCGAGTTGCCCGCCTCGCGCACCGCCGAGGTCGCGAACGCCATCAGGTCCTCGCAGCCGGAGCGCTTGGCCGACGCCTTGGCGGCGGCCACCGCGCGAACCAGCTGGTCAGCCCCTGTCTTGCTGAGCATCCCCTTGCCGTCGAGCTGTTCGGCGAGACGGAGGATGGTCTTCTCCGACGTGGTCGGAATCGGGTGGGCACCACGATGCGCGTCCACCACCAGCAGGTGGACGGTGTTCGAACCCACGTCAAGAACGCCCAGGCGCACGCCGGAAACGGTACCTGGTCGTGTCCGTCAGGACTCGAACTTGTAACCGAGACCCCTCACGGTCACCAGGTGCCGCGGTGCCGACGGGTCCGGTTCGATCTTCGACCGCAGCCGCTTGACGTGCACGTCCAGCGTCTTGGTGTCGCCCACGTAGTCCGCTCCCCACACCCGGTCGATCAGCTGGCCGCGGGTGAGCACGCGGCCCACGTTGCGCAGCAGGTACTCGAGGAGGTCGAACTCCTTGAGCGGCAGGCTGATGTCCTGTCCGCCGACGGTGACGACGTGGCGTTCCACGTCCATCCGCACCGGGCCGGCCTCCAGGATCTGCGGGAGCAGGTCCTCGGACTCGCCGCCGCGGCGCAGCACCGCGCGGATGCGGGCGATGAGCTCACGGGCCGAGTAGGGCTTCGTGACGTAGTCGTCGGCGCCCAGCTCGAGCCCCACGACCTTGTCGATCTCGCTGTCGCGCGCGGTCACCATGATCACGGGCACGGCGGAGCGCTGCCGCAGCTGCTTGCAGACGTCGGTGCCGCTCATGCCGGGCAGCATGAGGTCGAGCAGCACGATGTCGGCACCGTTGCGGTCGAACTCCTCCAGCGCCTCCTGGCCGGTGGCCGCGAGCGCCGCGGTGAACCCCTCCTTGCGCAGCAGGAAGGCGAGCGGATCGGCGAAGGACTCCTCGTCCTCCACGATGAGCACCCTGGTCACAGCTCTCCTCCAGTGTCACCCGCGCCGGTGGGGACGAGGGTCGGGTTGGGTTCGGTCGCCGCGGCCGGGAGCCGCAGCGTGAAGGTGGACCCCGTTCCTGGCAGGCTCCACAGCTTCACCTCACCGCCGTGGTTGGCGGCGACGTGCTTGACGATCGCGAGCCCCAGGCCGGTCCCGCCGGTGGCCCGCGACCTGGCCTTGTCGACGCGGTAGAACCGCTCGAAGACCCTGGTCTGCTGGTCCTCGGCGATGCCGATGCCGCGGTCGGTCACGGCGATCTCGACGTGCCCGTCCACCAGCCGGCGGCTGACGGAGACGGGACTGCCGGGCGGCGAGTAGGCGACAGCGTTGTCCAGGAGGTTCGTCAGCGCCGTGACCAGCAACGACCGGTCGCCGGGCACCACGAACCCGCTCGGCTCGTCGGTGGTGATCGAGATGTTCACCGACTCGGCGGCGAGCTTGGACCGCGACAGCGCCTCGTTGATCACGACGTCGATCTCGGTGTCGGACAGCTCCGGCAGCTTCTCCGCGCCCTGCAGGCGCGACAGCGCGATCAGCTCGGTGACGAGCACGCCGAGGCGGGTGGCCTCCTGCATGATCTTCGCGCTGAACCGGCGGACCTCGTCCTGGTCGTCGCTCGCGTCCAGCACCGCCTCCGCGAGCAGCGCGAGGGCGCCGACCGGGGTCTTGAGCTCGTGGCTGACGTTCGCCACGAAGTCGCGCCGGGTCTTCTCCAGCCGCACGGCCTCGGACTCGTCGCTCACGTCGACCACGGTGAAGCCCTCGGTGAGCAGCCTGACCTCGGCGTGCACCGCCTCCGGCTGCCGGGCGCGGCGCTGGCCCTCGTGCGGCGACAGGTCGACGTAGACGACCTCGTTGCTGTTGCGGACGGCCTCCGCGGCCTTGCGCGCGCGGTCGTCGACGCGGTTGTTGCGGACGACCCCGAGCTCCTCGGCCCGCGGGTTGTGCAGCACGACGTCGCCGAAGTGGTTCAGCACCACGATGCCGTCGTGGGAGTCCTGGACGATCCGCTGCATCAGGTCGGCGACCGTCAGGCCCTCCGGGGCCTTCGGGTTTCTGGGAGCGGTGAACCTGCCAACGAAGAATGCGGCGATCACGCCGATGAGCGCGACGCCGATCGACACAGCGAGGTAACCCGTTGTGGTCACGAGGCGAATGGTAAGCAGCTCAGAGGTGTCCTGGCCTAGTGCGGAAGCGTGAACCGTGATACCCGCGACACCTCAGTGGACGGTTGTTCCGTCCCTGGTCAGCCCTTGTTCACCCAACCGTGTCCTAAATCGCCGAAAGGCGCACGCGAACGTCGCGTGCGCCTTTCTCACAATGCGGTCAGCGACCCTGGTTGGCCACCGCGGCAATGGCGTCCTTCGCCGCGTCCGGGTCGAGGTACTCGCCGCCCGGCTTGATCGGCTTCAGGTCCTCGTCGAGGTCGTAGCGCAGCGGGATGCCGGTCGGGATGTTCAGGCCCGCGATCGCCTCGTCGGAGACGCCGTCGAGGTGCTTCACGAGCGCGCGCAGCGAGTTGCCGTGCGCGGCCACGAGGACCGTCTTGCCGGTGCGCAGGTCGGGCACGATGCTCGACTCCCAGTACGGGATCATGCGCTTCACGACGTCGAGCAGGCACTCGGTCAGCGGCAGGTCGGGGCCGAGGTCCGCGTAGCGCGGGTCGGTGTCCTGGCTGAACTCGCTGCCGGGCTCGATGGGCGGCGGCGGGGTGTCGTAGGAGCGGCGCCAGAGCATGAACTGCTCCTCGCCGAACTCCTCCAGCGTCTGCTTCTTGTTCTTGCCCTGCAACGCGCCGTAGTGGCGCTCGTTGAGCCGCCAGTCGCGGCGGACCGGGATCCAGTGCCGGTCGGCGGCGTCCAGCGCCAGGTTCGCGGTCATGATCGCCCGGCGCATCAGGCTGGTGTGCAGGACCTCCGGCAGCAGCCCGGCTTCTTTGAGCAGCGTCCCGCCGCGACGGGCCTCCCGCTCGCCCTTCTCCGACAGGGGAACGTCCACCCATCCGGTGAACAGGTTCTCCGCGTTCCACGTGCTCTCGCCGTGGCGGAGCAGCACCAAGGTTCCGACAGACATGGCGGCTAGCCTGCCATGCCGACCCTCCTGCCGTACCCCGGCCGGTCGCCGTGATCCACGCCATGTTCCTCGTCGGTGTACAGGTGGACCTCCAGCCCGTCCGGGTCGGTGAACACCAGCAGCCACCCGATGCTCGCCTCGATCTCCGGCGAGTGCGCGATGCCCAGCCCGTCGAGGTGCTCGATCCACTCCGCGAGGTCCGCACGGGTGCCGACGGCCCAGTTGACCGGGTCGAACCCGGCGACCGCCCGCGCCTTGTCCGGGTTCTCGCGCAGGCTCAACCCGGCGGCCCCATCGCTCACGTGGCCCGCGACACCGCGCACGACGCCGTCCGCGTCCGCGAACTCCCACTCCACTGCGAACTCGAAGACCTTGCCGTACCAGTCGATGCTCCTGGCGAGGTCGGTCACCGGGATCTTCACGCCTCTGATGCCTCTGAGCTGCGCCATCGCGGGTTCCTCCATTTCGATGCAGACCTTATGCAACGAATACGGTTAGACTGCGCTCGATGAATGAGGAAGTCAAGCGTTCGTACAGCTCACCGCTGCGGGAGCAGGCGGCCCTGCAGACGCGCCTGCTGGTGCGCGACGCGGGCCACCGCCTGTTCGCGCGGGACGGGTTCGTGGCGACGTCGATCAAGAAGATCGCGTACGAGGCCGGCGTGTCCGAGCGGACCGTGTACACGCACTACCGCAACAAGGTCGAGCTGTTCCAGGACGCGCTGAACGTGGCCATCGCGGGCGACGCGGAACCCGTGGCGATGCGGGACCGGCCGGAGTTCGAGGAGGTGCTGCGCACGCCTTCCGCCCGTGACCTGATCGCGGAACTGGTGCGGCGCAACGGCGTCGTGCTGGAGCGGGCCGGTGCGCTGATCATGGCCGGCATCGAGTCGTCCGGCGCTGACGCGGACATGCGGCGGATCTCGGACGAGGGCGAGACGGCGATGAGGGCGAACTGCCTGGCGCTGGCGGAGGCGCTGGTGGGGACCGGGGAGGTGCGTGCCGACCTGGACGTGCACGGGGTGGCGGACGTGCTGACGACGATGCTGTCGCCGCACGTGCACCAGGTGCTGGGGTGGCCGGCCGATCGCTACGAGGCTTGGCTGGTGCACGCGTTGCAGGGCTCGCTGCTGCGGGACCGATGAGCCTGCGTTCGCGAACCGGTTCCTCGGCCTTCGTTCTCGTTTGACCCGTAACGCCGACATGTCCCGGCGCGACAAGGGTGGACCGTCGACCGCGCACGCCAATCGCCGCGGAACCGAACGAGAGGAGCGCCTGTGTCCGACAACTCCGATGCTTCCACCGCGAGTGCTCACACCGAGCAAGGCCCGTTCGCGCCGTACGTGTCCAAAGCGACCGGGCCTGCGACCGGACCGGACTGGATGGGCAGCTACCCGGCTCAGTCGCTGCGCCGGATCCGCGCGTCCGCGACGGTCGAGGAGGCAGGTGTGCAGGCGACCACCGAAGCGGTGGTCCTGTTGCACTCGATCCGCCGCATGCTCATGTGGACGCTGGTCATCGTCCCGATGATCGCAGCCGGTCTTGCCATCACGATGATTGTCGTGTCCGGGACCTAGGCAGCCGGTCCGCGTGCCACCTTCCAGGTCGCACGACGCGGTCGACCGATGAGTTTGCCGCTCCCGCCGGTCCACACCAGCATGAGCGATATGGGCAAGGTCGTCGTGAACAGGTCGATGTCACTGGACGGCTTCATCGCCGGCCCCGGCGGCCGGATGGACTGGATCGTCGAACACCTGCGGGACAACCCGTTCCCCGAGGTCGAGGCGGCCGCCGGCGCCATGCTGATCGGCCGCGGCACCCACGAGACCGCCAGGCAGATGTCCGCCGAGGACACCTCCTACGACGGAGGACCGGTGTTCGTCCTGACGCACCGGCCGCCGGAGGAACCGCGTCCCGGCGTCACGTTCCTCAGCTGCGGGCTGGAGGAGGCCGTCGCCACGGCGCGTGCCGCGGCGGGCGGGAAGGACCTGGAGGTCCTCGGCGCCGACCTCGCGTCACAGTGCCTGCGGGCCGGGCTCGTCGACGAGGTGCTGGTGTACGTCCTGCCGGTGCTCTTCGGTGACGGCGTGCGGTTCTCGACCCCGGAGCTCGGCAGGGTCGACCTGGAGCCGTTCGCCACCACGCAGTCGGGACCGATCACGATGCTGCGCTTCCGGGTGCGCAAGGAGAGCTGAACGCGTGTGTGCCCCGGCACCGCGATGGCGCCGGGGCACACGTTCTGCGAGATCAGGCCTGTTCGCGCGCCCGCAGGTCCTTGCGCAGGATCTTGCCCGCCGCCGACTTCGGGATCGCCTCGATGAACTCCACCGCGCGGACCTTCTTGTGCGGAGCCACGTTCGCCGCCACGAACGCCATCACGGCGTCACCGTCGATCGACGACCCCGCCTGCCGCACCACGAACGCCTTCGGCACCTCCTCGCCGTCGGCGTCCTTCACGCCGATGACCGCAGCGTCGGCGATCTCCTCGTGCGTCAGCAGCACGGCTTCGAGCTCGGCCGGCGGCACCTGGTAGCCCTTGTACTTGATGAGCTCCTTGACGCGGTCGACGATCGAGACGATGCCGTCGGCGTCGATCACGGCCACGTCGCCGGTGTGCAGCCAGCCGTCGTCGTCGATGGTGGCGGCGGTGGCGTCGGGGTTGTTCAGGTAGCCCTTCATGACGTTCGGGCCCTTGCACCAGAGCTCGCCGCGCTCGCCCTCGCCCACGTCGGCGCCGGTGGCCGGGTCGACCAGGCGGCACTCCAGGTTGGGGATGATCACGCCGACGGTGCCGACGGAGATGTCGTCGCGGCCGTCCGGGATGGCGTGGCTGACCGGTGACATCTCGGTCATGCCGTAGCCCTGGACGACGCGGCAGCCGATGCGCTTGCGGACGGCGGCGGCGAGGTCCTCGTCGAGCGGCGCGGCGCCCGAGAAGAGGGTCTTCAGCGGCGACAGGTCGTAGTTGTCGACGATCGGGTGCTTGGCCAGCGCGACGGCGACCGGTGGGGCGATGTAGACGCGGTCGGTCTTGTGCTCGGCGATGACCCGGAGGAACTCGGGCAGCTCGAACTTCGGCAGCGTCACGACCACGCCGCCGATGTACAGGCCGTTGTTCATCAGGACCTGCATGCCGTAGATGTGGAAGAACGGCAGCACCGCGAGGATGCGGGTGTGCGCGCCGACGTCCGAGAGGATCGGGCCGCACTGCACGAGGTTCGCGACCAGGTTGCGGTGCGTCAGCATCACGCCCTTGGGCAACGCGGTCGTGCCGGACGAGTACGGCAGCACCGCGAGGTCCTCTGCCGGGTTGATCTCGACCTCGGGCACCGGGTGGTCGTTCGCGAGCAGCTCCGGCAACGACGGGTAGCCCTCGGCGCCGTCGAGCACGACCACGTCGGTCACGCCCGCCTTCGCGGCGCCCGGTGCGGCGTTCGGCAGCAGCACCGACACCGTGAACAGCATCTTCGCGCCGGCGTCGTGCAGCTGGTGCGCGACCTCGTCCGCCGTGTAGAGCGCGTTGATCGTGGTCGCCGTGGCGCCCGCGCGCAGGATGCCGTGGAACACCACGGCGTAGTACGGCGTGTTCGGGCTCAGGATGCCGACCACGTCGCCCTTGCCGATCCCGCGCGCGGCCAGTGCGGCGGCCATGCGGTCGATGGCGCCGGCGAGCTGCCCGTACGTGAGCGTGGCCCCGGACATGCCGTCGATCAGCGCCACGCGGTCCACCCGGTCGGCGATGTCGCCGAACAACAGCTGGTGCAGCGACACGTCAGGGATCTCGACATCGGGGTAGGGACTGCGGAAGACCATGCGGCGACCTCATTCATTCGCTGTACACCCAGCCTGCGAGGTCATCGTGATCCAGCCCACTGAACAGGTCAAGCAAGTCGGGATCGCTACAGAGACGTTACTTCGCGCCGCTAAATACACTCGAATGGAGCAATCCGAGCACTTGTGATTGCAACCATGTATCTGGGAAGTTGGTCACGCCTCCGCGAGTCGGCTCCCACGCTTACCTCGACGAGCGGACGGCAAGGGCGCGGTTCGTCATCCCCCGTCGAATCGCGTGGCCCGCCTGGGATCCGGAGGCTCCCCCCGTCCACGGATCCACTGCAGCGGGGACCTTTGACGCGGGACGGCTCGATGCGACTCCCCCTCTCTCCCGAGCCGTTCCGCGCTTCACAAAGGCACACTCACAGTAGAGTTCTAGGCCTTGGCTTCCGCCGGTCGAGTGACACGCTTTCGGCGACGCAGCCAGTAGATCAACGCCACCGTGGGCACACCGAACACCAGTGCGAACGGCAGCAGGCCGCCGACACCCACCAGCACCAGCCGCAGGACGTGCACGAGCGCGTCCCACCCGGCCGCGAACGCACCCAGGAACCCGGTCTTCTCCGGCACGGGCGCCGCGATCGGCGTGGTGCTGACCTGCACCGTCAACGTCGCCAGCGCGACCTTGCCCTTCAGCGTCTCGCTGCGCCGCTGCAGTGACTCCAGCTCGCTCTGCCGCTTGGTCAGCTCGCCCTCGATCTGCGCGATCTCGGCCGTGGTCCCGGCTCGCTCGAACAGCACGCGCAACCGCTCGACGCTGGCCTTCTGCGTCGCGATCCGCGCCTCGACGTCCACCAGCTGGTCGGTGACGTCCTCGCTGCGCACCTCGCTGCGCGTGACCTCACCGAACTGCTCCAGGCCCTTCACGACCCCGTCGAGCTCGTTGGACGGCACCCGCACGGTCACGGTCCCGTAGGACTTCGTCGAGTTCTCCTGCCCCGCGAACCCGCCGGCCTGCTGCGCCTTCGTCTTGATCTCGCTGATCGACCTCAGCACGTCGTCGCTGCGCAGGTCGACCGTGGCCGTGCGGACCAGCTGCCGTTCCTGCTGCTGCACCGACTGCGCGGACTGGTTCTGCTGCCCGCTGTTGTCCTGCGGCTTCTGCGCCCCCGGCGTCTGCGCGGACCGCTGCTGCGGCGCGGCGTTCTCCGCGACGGCCGAGCCACCCGAATCCTTCGAGTTCGCACTGCACCCCGTCGCGAAGACGGCCATCAACGCGACTCCCACCCACAGCACTCGTCTGCTCATGCCAGTCGGACGGAACGAGCCGACGCGGGAGTTGCCGCCCACACCAAAACGAGGCGGCGCCTACTCCGAAACGAGATGTTGGAAGGCCTGCAGGTTCGCGAGCGACTCACCGCGTGACACCCGCCACGCCCACTCCCGCCGGATCGCGTCGGCGAACCCGATCTCCAGCAACGGGTTGAAGTCGCCGTCGGCGGCCTCCAGCACCTGCCCGAGCACCCGGTCCAGCTCGTCCGCGGTCACCGCGTGCTTGCCGACCCGGCCGACCAGATAGATGTCACCCTCGGCGTCGATCGTGTAGTGCACGCCGTAGAGCCGGGCGTTGCGCCGCAGCAGGAACCGGTAGACGTCCTCGAACGACTGGTCCGGCCGCCGGCACACGAACGCCTCGACGACCAGCGCGTGCGCGGTCTCGACCAGCCACACGTTGGTCTGCAGCTTCTTGGTGCCCGGCAGCGTCACGAAGAACTTGCCCTCTTCGCGGCGGTCGTACTCGAGCTCCCGCTCGTCCAAGAACGACTTGATGACGGCGTCGACGGTCACGCGAAAACCTCCCGGCGGAACACTTCTGCCGCCTCCTGGTACCCCGCCAGCAGGGCATCAGTCGTGCGGTCCCACGAGAAGCGTCGCGCATGCCCGACCGCGTTGCTCGCCAGGTGCTCCCGCTGCGGCAACGCCACGTCCCCGAGCGCGCCGGCCCACGCCCCGGCCTCGTGCCCGTGCACGAGCACCCCGGACACCCCGTCGTTGACCGCCACCGGCAACCCGCCGACCGCCGCCGCGACCACCGGCGTCCCACACGCCTGCGCCTCCAGCGCGACCAGCCCGAACGACTCGTTGTGGCTCGGCACCGCCACCAGATCGGCAGCTCGGTAGACCTCCGCCAGCGCCGCCCCCGGCTGCGGCGGCAGGAACCGCACCACGTCCGTGATCCCCAGCTGCCCGGCCAGCTCCTCCAGCGCCTTCGGCTGCTCCAGCCCACTGCCCGACGGCCCGCCGACGACCAGCACGACCAGCCGCGACCGCAACCCCGGATCGCGCACCAGCATCTCCGCCGCCGCCCGCAACAACACGTCCGGCGCCTTCAACGGCTGGATCCGCCCCACGAACGCCAGCACCACCGCGTCCAGCGGAATCCCGAACCGCTGCCGCGCCCTGCCCTGGTCCCCCGGCGTGAACCGGTCCAGGTCCACCCCCGGCGGCACCACGGCCACCTTCGACGGCTCCGCGTCGTAGAGCTTGACCAGCTCACCGGCCTCGATGTCGGTGTTCGCCACGAGCCGGTCCGACTCGCCGACCACCTGCTCCTCCCCGATGACCCGCATCCGCGGCTCCGGCGCGTCCCCCTCGGCCAGCGCCAGGTTCTTGACCTTCGCCAACGTGTGCGCCGTGTGCACGAGCGGCACCCCCCACCGCTCCCGCGCCAGCCACCCCACCTGCCCGGACAGCCAATAGTGCGAGTGAATGGCGTCGTAGTACCCCGGCTCGTGCCGCGCCTCGGCCCGCAACACCCCCGCCGTGAACGCGCAGAGCTGCCCCGGCAACTCCTCTTTCCCCAGCCCCTCGAACGGCCCGGCGGCAACGTGCCGCACCCGCACCCCCGGCGCCAGCTCCGCAACGGGCGGCAGCTCACTGGACGTCGCCCGCGTGAAGATCTCCACCTCCACGCCCCGCTGAGCCATCCGAGTGGCCGTCTGCACGATGTAGACGTTCATCCCGCCCGCATCACCCGTCCCCGGCTGCTCCAACGGCGACGTGTGCACGCTGAGCACCGCAACGCGCTTCACCGGACCACCCGCTTCAAGTCGGACGAGAACAGCGCGGGCCGCTCCAGGAAGGGCGCGTGCGCGGTGTCGGGATACAGGCTCAACTCGGCTCCGGGGATCAGGGCGGCGGAGTACTCGGCGGCAGCAGGGGCCACCACCTCGTCTTGAGTTCCGTGCACCACGAGGGTTGGCACGTCGACGGCCTTCAACACGTCAGCGCTGCCCACATCCCTGCGGAACAGCTCCCCACGCACTTTATGACTCGTCGCGACCGCGGTGGCTGTGAGTTCGCCGACCGTCTCTTCTGGCAGCGCAGGCGCCATGGCCCGGCAGAACGCGACCATCGCGGCGTCGTCGGTGATGGCGTCTGGCAGTGCGGCCCGCATCACGGCCCCGGTCTGGCCTCCAGGACGACCGCGGCCGATCTCGGTGATGGCACTCACGAACACCAGCGCGGTGACGTTCTCGGTGCCGTGAACGCGCAGGTAGTCGGTGATGACGAGCCCGCCGTAGGACCAGCCGACGAGCGTGGCCGGTCCCGTGTGGTCCAGCACGGCTTTCACATCCGCAGCCCACTGGGCGCTGTCGCGGTAGTCGCCGAAGTCGTCGGACTCGCCGTGGCCGCGCAGGTCGACGGCGTAGGTGCGGTAGCCGGGCAGGTCCCAGACCGCACCCGTCTGCGCCCACCCGTGGACCAACACCACCGGCGGCGCGTCAGCAGGTCCTGCCTCACGGACGGCCAGTCGTCCCCCACCGGCCGCCGTCACGTGTGTCAGTTGCACACAGGCACAAACGACCTGGTCGGGAGACGCATTCCCGCCGGAGCGCGAAGTCGGCTACTTGACCGCCGACTTCTCCTTCCACTGCGCCCAAGGAATCTGCCAGTCGTACCAGTCGAACTGCGCCGGCAGCGTCGTGATCGACCCGGTCACCTCCACCGGATCCCCCACCAGCGCCGAGTCGAAGTACGCCTTCGCATCGGCTTCCAACAAGTTCGCACACCCGTGCGAGGTGTTGTTCTTCCCGATGTTCGCGGCGTTGTCGTTGTTCTCGTGGATGAACTCACCGTGGTTCGAGAACCGCACGGCCCACTTCTTGACGACGTTCGTGTACCCGTACCGCGGGTTGTCGAACGACCACGTTTCGTGCTTCGACATCACCACGAACGTCCCGTTGGGCGTGGTGAGCTCCGGATCCGCGTCCTTGCCGAACGACGCCGCGTACGACGCCACCTGCGCACCATCACGCAACACCACGAGCTGGTGCGTCGGATTGTCGATCTTCACGACCTGGTTGCGGCCGATCTTGAAGTCCGATGTCACGTCGGCCCGCCCGAACGCCCCGCCGCCGTAGTTGACGCCGTAGAGCTTCGCCTCGACCTTGATCGTGGTGTTCGCCGGCCAGTACTTCTCCGGGCGGTAGTGGACCTCCTGGGCGCTCAGCCACGCCCACGAGCCCTGCACCCCAGCCGAGTTCGTGACCTTCAGGGCCTTCTCGACGGTCGCCTTGTCCTGCACCGGCGCCTCGAACTTGACCATGATCGGCGCCGCGACGCCGACGGTCATGTTGTCGCCGGGCCACAGCGTCGCGCGGGTCTGCGAGCCCGGCGCCACCGTGGTGAACGAGCCCTTGAGGTCCACCGGCTTGCCGTCGGTGCCCACGGCCTTGCCCGAGTAGCTGTAGGTCTTGCCGTAACCGAGTGGCTCGGCGTTGGTCCAGCCCGTCTTGTCCTCGGTCAGGGTGCCCTTGACCTCTTTGCCCTCCGGCGCTTTCAGGGCGACCGACTCGATCTTGCCGTCCACCACCGTCACCTGGACCGGGGACGTGACCTGGACGTCCTTGGTGCCGTCCGCGGGGGACACGGTCACCTTGACGGAAGGGAGCGAACTGTCCGGCTTGGCGGATCCTGGTTCGACGCTCGAGCACGCGGACAACAGCATCAGGCCGGCGAGCAACGCACCAACGGTTCTCTTCACGGTTCTGACCTCCACAAAGCAGGACGTCCAGCACGACCGTCCGGTGGGAGTGATGTCGGTCACACCCCACCGGGAGCCTACGATCGCGGTCGTGAATCGACCTGTCGCAGTAGTGACCGGAGCGAGCGCGGGCATCGGCGAGGCGACCGCGCGGCGGCTTGCCGCCGAGGGGTTCCACGTCGTGCTCGGCGCACGTCGTCTGGACCGTCTCCACGTTATCGCGAAAGAAATCGACGGGACCGCCATCGAGTTGGACGTCACCGACGCCGGCTCCGTCGCCGCTTTCGCGGACGGGGTACCCCACGCGAACGTGCTCGTGAACAACGCGGGTGGCGCGCGTGGTCTCAGCACCGTCGCCGAGGGCGATCCGGACGAGTGGCGGTGGATGTGGGAGGCGAACGTGCTCGGCACGCTCCACGTCACCAAGGCCTTCGTCCCGAAGCTCATCGCGTCCGGCGACGGGCACATCGTCAGCGTGACGTCGGTCGCAGCACGTGATGCTTACGACAACGGCTCCGGGTACACGAGCGCCAAGCACGCGCAGTCGGCGTTGCACCGGACGTTGCGCGGCGAGCTGCTCGGGCAGCCGGTGCGGATCACCGAGGTCCTGCCCGGCATGGTCGAGACCGACTTCTCCGCCAACCGGTTCGGCGGCGACACCGAGCGCGCGGCCAAGGTGTACCAGGGGCTCGAGCCGCTGACGGCGGACGACGTGGCGGATGTCATCGCGTTCGCGGTCACCCGGCCCCCGCACGTGAACATCGACGAGATCGTGCTCAAGCCGCGGGCTCAGGCCTCCGCGACTCGGGTACACCGGGAGTGAGCAGCTCCACGTCGAGCAGGCGCAGGACGGGGTCGACCGGGTTCGCGAAACCGGTCGACCCCGTCCCGCCCACGTAGAGCCCGACGACCCGGTTGTCGGCGTCGACGAGCACCGCGCCCGAGTCGCCGTGGTCGCCGAACCGTTCCGCCGAGTGGACGCGGATCTGGTCGCGCAACGTCCGCACGCCGATGCCGCCACCGAAGTCCAGCCGCACCGTCGCGTCCACGGACGTGACCACGCCGTAGGTCAGACCCGTTGTGCGGCCTCGTTTCCGGACCGACGAGCCCACCACCGCGGGCGCCGTGCCGGTCAGCGCGCCGATGTCGAGCACCTCCGCGCGGAACGGCCTGGCGCCCATCCGCAGCCCCGCCGCCGACACCGCGCCCGCGAGCGCGGCCCGGTCGAGCACGGCCACCAGGTCCGCGCCGGCCACTCCACCGTCCACTCTGGACGGGTGCAGGAACTCGTCGCCGACCGACCACGAGTCGTCCACGCACCCGACGTGGAACGTGGTGAGCCCCAGCACCTTGCGGTCCGTGCGCGTCACGACGAACGCGCCCAGCGTGCCGACGATCACGTACTCGCCCGCGACCGGCACCTCCGGCGGCACCACCCGGACCGAACGCGCCGGGCCGATGCTCAGACCACCGCGCAGCACCGCGTGCCGTTCCGCCGCACCGGGTTCGCCGAGGACCTCGGACGACCGCGACAGCCGCGCCCGGTGCAGCAGGATCGTCTCCGCGACCACGTCCGTCGGCACGCCACCGATCTCCGCCGGGATCTGCTGCGGGTGGTGGGGTCCCTTGGCGCACACGTAGACCACGATCGCGGCCCGGCCGGTGGGCCTGCCGCCGGTGTACTTCTCGCCGATGTCGACGCCGATGACGCCGGGCCTGGCGAGGAACTCGTCCTCCACCATCCGCTTGACCGGCCGGATCACCGCTCGCGCGTGCTCGTCGAGGTAGCTCATGGCAACCTCCGTTCCACTGCTACCTCAATGAAACACGGGAAGTAGCCGTTCGTCACAGGGAGTCACCCGGACGGCGGTGGAGCTGGGGAGTTACAGGGAAACGCCGACGAACACCGGCTCCGGGTGCAGCTCGACGCCGAACGCCGAACGGACCCCGTCACGCACCTCGCGCGCCAGGTCGAGCAGGTCCTCGGTCGAGGCGTCGCCGCGGTTGGTCAGCGCCAGCGTGTGCTTGCTCGACAACGCCACCCGGCCGCCGGGACCCTGGTGGCCCTTGCGGAACCCGGCGCGTTCGATCAGCCACGCGGCGGAGAGCTTCCTGAAGCCCTGGCCCGCCGGGTAGGTCGGCACGTCGACGTCGGTGCCGAGGCGTTCGGCGATGCGGATCAGCACGCCGTTGAACGTCGAGTCGTCGATGATCGGGTTGGTGAAGAACGAGCCGGCGCTCCACGTGTCGTGGTCGGCGGGGTCGAGCACCATGCCCTTGCCGCGGCGCAGCTCCAGCACGGCCTTGCGGGCCTCGTCGGCGGGCACGCGATCACCTTGCGCCACACCGAGGACACGCGCCAGCTCGGCGTAGCGGACCGGTGCGGACATGCCGCCGGCGGTCAGCGAGAACCGGGTCCGCAGCACGACGGCGCGGTCGGTGTTCTTCAGCGTGCTGGTGCGGTACGCGAGGCCGAGCTTGGCGGCGGGCACCTGGTGCACCTTGCCGCTGCGCCGGTCCAGCAGGTCCACCGACTGCAACACCTGGGAGATCTCGACGCCGTACGCGCCGACGTTCTGCACGGGCGTGGCGCCGTTGGAGCCGGGGATGCCGGACAGGCACTCCAGGCCGCCGAGGCCCTGCGCGACCGCCTCGGCGACGACCGCGTCCCACTCCTCGCCGGCCTCGACGGTGAACTGGACGATGCCGCCGCCCAGCGGGTCGAGCCGGAAGCCCTTGGTGCCGACCTGCACGACGGTGCCGTCGAAGCCGCTGTCGGAGATCACGAGGTTGGACCCGCCACCGAGCACGAGGACCTTCTCGTCGGCGGCGGCGTCGGCTGTCCGCACGGCGTCGACCAGCTCGGCTGCGGTCGTGGCGTGGACGAACCGCGCGGCCGGTCCACCGAGTCGGAGCGTGGTGCGCTCGGCCAGAGGCACGGACTGCGTGGTGGTCACAGACGTCAACGGTAGCCTCCGCGACATGGCACGCCGCATCGAGCACCACACCACCTCACCCCACTCGGCGGAGAAGGTCTTCGGCGCGTTGGTCGACGAGACCTACCTGCGCGACCGGCTGGCCGCCATCGGTGGCACGAACGCCGAGCTGATCTCGTCGACGGCAAGACGGCCTACCAGCTCAAGCAGGGTGTGCCCGCGGAGCACCTGCCGTCGGTGGCGAAGGCCGCACTGGGCGGCGACCTGGTCATCCAGCGGATGGAGAACTGGGCGGCCGGCGCCGGCACGGTCGAGGTGACCATCGGCAGCGTGCCCGGAAGGCTCGACGGCGCGTTCACCATCACGGACAACGGGTCCGGCTCCAAGCTCACCCTGACGGGGGAGGTCAAGGTCAGCATCCCGCTGATGGGCGGCAAGCTGGAGAAGATGATCGCCGAGCAGGTCGCCGTGCTGATCGACAAGGAGAGCGAGTTCACCTCGCGATGGCTCGCAAACCGCGGCTAGCGGCCGGCCGGGCCCGCGCTCGGCTCCGCGACATGGCACGCCGCATCGAGCACCACACCACCTCACCCCACTCGGCGGAGAAGGTCTTCGGCGCGTTGGTCGACGAGACCTACCTGCGCGACCGGCTGGCCGCCATCGGTGGCACGAACGCCGAGCTGATCTCGTTCACCTCGGTCGACGGCAAGACGGCCTACCAGCTCAAGCAGGGTGTGCCCGCGGAGCACCTGCCGTCGGTGGCGAAGGCCGCACTGGGCGGCGACCTGGTCATCCAGCGGATGGAGAACTGGGCGGCGCGCCCGAACCATCGGCAGCTGCCGGAAGGCTCGACGGCGCGTTCACCATCACGGACAACGGGTCCGGCTCCAAGCTCACCCTGACGGGGGAGGTCAAGGTCAGCATCCCGCTGATGGGCGGCAAGCTGGAGAAGATGATCGCCGAGCAGGTCGCCGTGCTGATCGACAAGGAGAGCGAGTTCACCTCGCGATGGCTCGCAAACCGCGGCTAGCCGCCGGGCCCGGGCTCGGCCTGCCACCGCGGACGACCAACCGAACGCCTGCGCCGGTCGACCGGTGGATGACCGCACGTCCGGAGTTCCTGCGCGCCGCCGCCGACCCGCTGGTGGTCGACCTCGGCTACGGCTCCACCCCCGTCACGACCGTCGAGATGGCCGCACGGCTGCGAGTGGTGCGGCCGGACGTGCGCGTGCTCGGGCTGGAGATCGACCAGGACCGGGTGGACGCGGGCAAGGCCGTCGCCGACCCGCCGTCGCTCGACTTCCGGCGCGGCGGCTTCGAGCTCGCGGGCGCGCGGCCGGTGTTGCTGCGGGCGTTCAACGTGCTGCGCCAGTACACCGAGGAGCAGTCGTTCGAAGCGTGGGACACGATGCTGTCCCGGATGGCGCCCGGCGGGATCGTGGTCGAGGGCACGTGTGACGAGATCGGCCGCCGCTGCACGTGGGTGACGCTGACCGCTGACGGGCCGCAGACGTTCACACTGGCGCTCAAGCCGTCCGGCATCGAGGTGCCGTCGGACGTGGCCGAGCGGCTGCCCAAGGCGTTGATCCACAAGAACGTGCCGGGTGAACGCGTGCACGCGCTGCTGGCCGAGCTGGACGCCTGCTGGGCCACCGCGGCGCCGTTCGCCCCCTTCGGGCCACGGGCGCGCTGGGTCGAGGCGGCCCGGCTGCTGGCCGAGCGCGGGTGGCCGGTGGTGGACGACCGGAAGCGGTGGCGGCTCGGTGAAATCTCGCTCGAATGGGCCGCCGTGGCGCCCTAGTGTGGTCAGGTGGACTACGTCGCGGAGATCGAGAAGCAGGCCGCCGGGTTGCGTGCCGCCGCCGTTGCGGCCGGACCCGAGGCACCGGTGCCGACCTGTCCGAAGTGGACGGTGCACGACCTGGTCTGGCACCAGTCGAGCGTCCACGCGTGGGCCGCGGAGGCGCTGGTGACCCCGCCGTCGTCGCGACCGGTGCGCCCCGACGAGATGCCGGAGTCCGGTGGTCCCGCCAAGTGGGACGAGCTGCTGGGGTGGTGGGACGAGAAGCTCGCGCTGTTGCTCGACCGCCTGCGCACGACCGACCCGGACACTCCGGTGTGGACGTTCAACGACGACAAGGTGGCGTCGTTCTGGGCCCGGCGCCAGGCGCACGAGACCTCGATCCACCACCTCGACGCGCTGCACGCCCGCGGTGACGTGCCGTCGCTGCTGTGGTCGCCCGAGTTCGCGGCGGACGGCGTCGACGAGTACTTCGCCAGCTGCATGCCGCGTGCGGTCCGGCGGGCGGCGGTCGACGTCGAGGGCACGATCCTCTTCCACGCGGCCGACGCGGGCCGCACCTGGGAGGTCCGGCTGACGCCCGGCGAGCCCGTGGTCGTAGGCCCGCCCCAGGACGCCGCCATCGACGAGGACGCCACCGTGGCCGGCACGGCCGATGCGATCTACCGCGCCGTGTGGGGCCGCCCGAGTCACGCGATCGTGTCCGGCGACCGGGCGCTGTTGGACGGTTTGCGCAGGCCGTGAATACTTCTGCGGCGTGTCATCGCCAGAGCGTCGCTATGTGATCACCTTCGGCTGCCCCGACCGCACCGGCATCATCGCGCGGATCTCCACGTTCCTCGCGGAGAACGGCGGCTGGATCGTCGAGGCCGCGTACCACACCGACCCGGAGACGGGCTGGTTCTTCACACGCCAGGAGGTCCGCGCGGACTCGCTGCCCTTCGGCGTGGCCGACCTGCGCGCCCGCTTCGCCGGCGTGGCGGCGTCCCTGGGCGCGCAGTCGACGTGGACGGTGACCGACACGGGCGAGCGCAAGCGCGTGGTCATCCTGGTGTCGAAGGAAGGCCACTGCCTCTACGACCTCCTGGCGCGCGTCGCGACCGGCGAGCTCGACGTGGAGGTCGCGGCCGTGATCGGCAACCACCCCGAGCTCGGCGACATCACGCGGGCGCACGGCATCCCGTTCCACCACGTGCCGTTCCCGGTCAACGACCCCGAAGGCAAGCAGGCCGCCTTCGCCCAGCTGCGCCAGCTGGTCGACAAGCACGACCCGCACGCCGTGGTGCTGGCCCGCTTCATGCAGATCCTGCCGCCGGAGCTGTGCGCGCACTGGTCCGGCCGCACGATCAACATCCACCACAGCTTCCTGCCGTCGTTCATCGGCGCCCGCCCGTACCACCAGGCGCACCGGCGCGGCGTGAAGCTGGTCGGCGCGACCTGCCACTACGTGACGGCGGACCTCGACGCGGGGCCGATCATCGAGCAGGACGTGCTGCGCGTGCACCACGGTGACAGCGTTGCCGACATGGTGCGCAAGGGGCGGGACATCGAGAAGGTGGTGCTGGCGCGCGGGCTGCGGTGGCACCTGGAGGACCGCGTGCTGGTCCACGGCAACCAGACGGTGATCCTCTAGCGGACCGCCCCCGCCGAGGCCGACGGGGGCGGTGCGTTCGGATCGAGCCGGTCAGATCTTGTTCGCCGCGCGTCCCACCGCCTCCACCAGCCACCGCGTCGGCCGGTGACATCACCGCAGGGGGCGTGAAGTGGACCGTGCGGCCGCGGAAGTCGGCGAGGACCCGCAGCCGCAGCAGCTCACCGGTGAAGACCTCGGCCGCGCGGTCGTCCGGCAGCTCCACGCCGAGCAGCAGCCCACGCCCGTTCGCGTAGGCCCTGCCTGCGGTCACCGCGCGCAGGCCGAGGAGGAGCTCGTCGCCGAGCAGCTTGGCGCGTTCGACCAGACCCTCGGCGGCGGTCACCTTCAGGCAGGCGTTGACGGCGGCCGAGGCCAGCGGTGACACGGCGGCCGAGCCGCGCAGGAGGGGGACCTCGACCTCGGCGGACGCCACGACCGCCGCGATCGGGACCACGCCGCCGGACAGGCCCTCGCCGACCAGCAGGATGTCACGGCGAACTGGGCGGCTTCGGAGGCGGACTGGAAGGCGTGCACGTGGTCGAGGCCGTTCGGGGTGACCAGGTCGAGCATGAGGCGGTCCAGCAGCGACGGCCTGCGCACCTGGTCCACAACGGCCTGGACGACGGCGGGGTGGGCGTGGCCGAGCAGAGGAGCTCCGTAGCCACCGCAGTCCAAGTACTCGACGCGGTGGGGATCTACCACTCGGGCGCCTCTCGCGGCGCAACCGGTGAGCTGTTCGACAGCCATGACGGGAACCTTTCCTGGGCAGCGCGACCCGGCGGGCCGCTCGGCGAGGTGGCGAGCGGACCTTGGTTCCCACAGGTGATTCGGATGCGGCGGCCCGTTGGTTCGCGCGAGGCATAGTCTTTTTCCCGTGCGGACCGAAATCACCGACCTCGACCACCTGCGGGCAGAGCCTGACCTGCGCAAGGCCGTCATCATCGGCCTCGACCTGACACGTGAGGACGTGCGCGTGCCGCTGGACGGCGCGTTGCTGCTCGGCTGCACGCTCAGCGAGAGGATGCAGCGCCAGGCGGAGGCAGCGGGCGCGTTGATCTTCCCGGTGATCCCGGACGTGCCCTACGAGGTCTACCGCTCGCGGCTGTACACGCCGGGTGAGCTCTTCGCGGGCTTCGACCCCGCCGACCCGAAGACCTACGCCGACACCCCGGACGCGGTGATCTACCGGCACAGCAAGCAGCAGGGCCACCACCCGGACCCGCTGCACGCGTTGTCCGAACGCCTGCACGACCACTCGATCACCGAGGCGCTCGACGAGGCGCTGACCGGGCAGCCGGTCGCGGTCATGGGCGGCCACGCGCTGGCCCGCGGCTCGGCCGGCTACCGCAACGCCGTCGAGCTCGGCGCCGCTGGGCCGCGCGGCCTGCGTGCTGACCGGCGGCGGGCCTGGTGCGATGGAGGCCGTGCCGCTCGGCGTGCGGTGCGGCTCGGCGGATGCCGACGTGCTCGCGCAGCTGGCGCAGGCACCGTCGTTCGGCGAGGACGACGAGTCGATCGGCCGGTGGCTGGCGGCGTTCCCGGAGGTGCCGTCGTTCGACGTGCCGCGCACGATCGGCATCCCGACCTGGTTCTACGGCCACGAGCCGCCCAACCCGGCCTGCGAGCTGCACGCCAAGTACTTCGCGAACTCGGTGCGCGAGGAGGGCCTGCTGACCGTCGCGACCGGCGGCATCGTCTACACGCCGGGCAAGGCGGGCACGGTCCAGGAGGTCTTCCAGGACTTCACGCAGAACTACTACGGCAGCGTCGGCCCGGCCGCGCCGATGATCTTCCTGGGCAGGGCCTTCTGGACCGACGAGGTCCCGGCCGCGCCGCTCGTGCAGAAGCTCGCGGCCGGCCGGGAGGCCGAGCGGTGGATCCTCGTCACCGACGAGATCGACGAGGCCGTCGAGCTACTGCTCAAGTACGCGAGCGAGATCCGGTAGCACCTCGGCACCCGGCAGCTTCATCAGCACGTCACCGGGAATGAGGATCTTGGACCCGCGGATGCCGCTGCCCACCACCAGCTCGGGGGCGGCGGCGACCTCGGGCGACACCAGGACCGGCCAGTCGGCGGGCACCCCGATGGGCGTGATGCCGCCGTACTCCATGCCCGTCAACGCCACGGCCTCGTCCATCGGCGCGAACGACGCCTTGCGCGCGTCGAGCCGCTTGCGGATGACGCCGTTCACGTCCGCACGCATGGTCGCCAGCACCATGCAGGCCGCATAGCGGATCTCACCGCCACGCTTGCCCGCGACGACGACGCAGTTCGCACTCGCTTCGAGCGGCGACCCGTAGTGCGCGCAGAACTCCGCGGTGTCGGCGAGCGTGGGGTCGATCTCCGCCACGGCGACGCGATCAGCGCCGTCCAGTGCCTTCAGCGCAGCTTCGACGGGTGCGGGCACCAGGTCGAGCCGGGAGAGCACGGGGAAGGGTTCCAACGAACCAGCGATGGTCCACACCTCACCCATCCTGCCATCCGGTTTTCCGCACGCGGGGACCCCGCGTGCGCTCCTGGAGTGCGAAAGCTCCCCGCGTGCGGTGAAAAGTCGCGTTGACTTTGACGCTGCGTCAACCTTTAGCGTCGGTGGTGAGCGCGGAGGGGGAACCGAGATGGCCTGGTCGATCGCCCAGGTGGCCCGGATGTCGAAGGTGACGTCCAGGACGCTGCGGCACTACGACTCGATCGGGCTGCTGCCGCCGGCCTGGGTCGGCGACAACGGCTACCGCTACTACGAGAAGGAGCAGGTGCACCGCCTGCAGCAGATCCTGCTGCTGCGCGACCTGGGCCTGGGCCTCGACGTGGTGGCGGAGATGTTGAACGGCACGGACCAGCTGACCGTCCTGCGCGACCACCACCGGTGGCTGCGCGAGGAGCGGCAACGGCTGGACCGGCTCGCCAACACCGTCGCGCGCACGATCGCCGAACTGGAAGGAGGGGACGAAGTGAAGATGGAAGAGCTGTTCGACGGCTTCGACGCGAAGAAGCAGGAACGGCACGAGGCCGAGCTCGTCGAGCGCTACGGCGAGGGGGTCAAGGAGCACCTCGCCGAGAGCAAGGCGAAGCTCAAGACCTGGACGCGGGCCGACGCGGACCAGTTCATGGCGCAGTGGCGCGAGATCGCGCGTGAGCTCGGTGTCCTGTTCACCGCGGGCACGGCGATCGACGCTCCCGAGACGCAGGAGCTGATCGACCGCCACTACCGCTGGATCTGCCTGAGCTGGACGCCGAACCAGGAGTCCTACTCGGGTCTGGGCGACCTCTACGCCGACTCGGACGAGTTCCGGGGGAACTTCGAGGTCAACGGCGACAACATGGCCGAGTTCGTCCGCGACGCCATGAAGCACTACGCCCGGACGCGGCTGTAAGAACGGCGCGGGAGCTGCAGATCCCGCGTCACCCCAGCCCGAAGGCCTTGAGCGCCTCGCGGTTGAACGCGGGCAGGTCGTCCGGGTTGCGCGACGTCACGAGCGTCCACCCGTTCATGTCGCACACGCGAACCTCCTGGTCCGCCCAGTCACCGCCCGCGTTGCGGATGTCGGTCTGCAGGCTCGGGAACGAGGTCAGCATCTTGCCGCGCACCACGTCCGCCTCGACCAGCAGCCACGGCCCGTGGCAGATCGCCGCGATCGGCTTGCCCTGCGCGACCAGCTCCTTGACCAACCGCACGGCGTCGCTGTCCATCCGCAGGAAGTCCGAGTTGGCAACTCCGCCGGGGATCACCGCACCGGCGTAGTCGTCGGCCTTGGCGTCGGCGAGCGTGGTGTCGACCGGGAACGAGTCCGCCGGCGTGAGGTGGTTGAACCCGCGCACCTCTCCGAGCTTCGGCGCGAGCAGCCGGGGCGTGCCACCGGCCTTCTCGACGTGCGTCCACGGGTCGGTGAGCTCGACCTGTTCGATGCCCTCCGTGTCGACCAGGAATGCGATCTTCTTGTCTGCCATGCCCGTCGGTTACCCGGCGAAGAACTCGACCAACCTGTGCCGGATCTCGGTGCGGTGGGTGATCATCGGCGAAGGCGAGCCGACCAGCCACAGCTCGCCGTTCGGGAACGCGGCCGCCGTCGCCTTCGCCACGTCCTCGGGGTGCAGCGGGTCGTTCGTGGCGGCGATGACCAGGACGGGGACCTCGACGTCGGCGAGCTGTGCGGCGTCGTCGACCGCTGTCTGGCCGGGCAGCTGGACGGCGGCGGCTTCGAGCCTGGTCAGCGCCTGCCGGCGTTCCTCGACATAGGCGGGCGGGCCCACCGTGAGCTCGGCGAGTTGCTGGAGCGTGAACGCCGGGCGCGGCTGGTCGAGCACGGCCGGGAGCAGCAACGCGACCCTGCGGAAGTGGTCAGGGCGTTCGCGCAGGAGCCGGACCAGTGCCGCGGCCCCGAGCGACACGCCGACGGCCTGGTCGGCCTCGACCGTCGCGAGGTCCGCGGCGATGCGCCCGTAGTCCCAGTAGCCGGGCGGCGCGTCGGGTGCCGTGCCGTGTGAGGGCAGCGTCACCACCACGCGCGTGCCCGCCAGCCCGGAAGCGGGAACCCGCGCCTCACCGGGCGTGGCACCGAGCCCGTGCGCCACCAGCGTGACGGGCGAACCGGAACCGTAGGAGCTGGTGATCACCAGCGCGGGCCGCGCTGCACCTCGATGAGTCTCGGCCGCACGTCCACCATGTACACGAGCACCGCGACGAGCCCGGCGAGCCAGAAGATCGACCCGAAGCTGCCCGGCGAGAACAGCAGCATCGCCGCAGCTCCACCGCCGGTGATGCCCAACCAGGCGGGCTTGGTCATGCGCTCGATCGCCGCGTAGGCGTCGACCCGCTGACTCAGCGCGTGGAAGAACGCGAACAGCCCGAGGATGGTGAACCCCAGGTCGGCGAAGAAGTACACGATGCCGTCGAGGTTCAGGATGCTGAAAACCGGCACGGGGAACACAGGACCAGACTACGTGCCGGTGCGCGCGGGCGGGAACGGCGTGGTCGGGCAGCCCTCAAACGCGACGTCAGCGCCACTCCGGACACGCTGCGGGGGGAGCACGCCGTGGCGTGCTCCCCCCGCGGAGGTCCTCAGTTCAGCGGACCTCCACCGGCTCACTTGGTGGTGGTGTCCGGCGTGGTCGGCGTGGTCGGCGTGGTCGGCGTCACCGGCTTCTTCGCCGCGGCCGTCGTGCCGGTGGTGCGGGTCGTCGTCGCCGGCTTGCGCGGCGCCGTGCGGTTCGCGGCCTTGCGGGTGGTGCTGCGGACCTCGTGCGCGGCCTCGCCACCGACCTCGACGATCTCCTCGGCCAGCTTCTCGGCGCTGTCCTCGACCTGGGTGGCGACCTTCTCGCCGACCGAGCGGGTGCGGCGGGTGACCTTGCCGAGGACGTCGTCGGCGAGCACCTTGGCGTCGGCGGCGGCGGAGCCGGCCCGCTTCTGGGCGGCTCCGACGGCCTGCTCGACCTGCTCGACGGCCTGCTTGACCTGCGGCTGGGCCTTGATCTGCTCGAGGGTCTGCTCGCCCTGCTCCGCGAGGTAGGTGTAGAGGTTGACCGCGGAGGCGGTGTAGGCGTCGACCAGCTTCTTCAGCTCGGCGGGCTGCAGCTTCTCGCGCAGGTCCTTGAACTCGATGGGCAGGTCGGAGGCCTTCGAGGAGGCCTCCTCGGCGCGGGTCTTGGCCTTGTTCAGCGCCTCGACCACGGCCTTGGCGGCCAGGTCCCCTGCGCCGAGCGCGGCGAGGAGGGCCTGGCGGGCGGCGTGCGCGCCCTGCTCGGCGGCCGTGCGGATGTCGTCCTGGGTGAGCTTCGGCATGGGGATCACTCCTCCTTGTTCTTGGCGGCGTTCTCCCGCCGGAAAGATTCGTAGACGTCGAGCAGCACCTGCTTCTGCCGCTCGGTCAGATCGGTCGCGGCGACGATGGCGTCCGCCAGCGCACCGCCTTCGCGCTGCTGGAGGATCCCGGCCTCGACGTAGAGCACCTCGGCCGAGATGCGCAGTCCCTTGGCGATCTGCTGCAGGATCTCCGCGGACGGCTTGCGCAGTCCTCGCTCGATCTGGCTGAGGTACGGGTTGGAGACGCCCGCTTGCTTCGCCAGCTCCCGCAACGAGATCTTGGCGGTGCTGCGCTGCTCGCGGATGAAGTCCCCGATGTTGCGGCCGATGTCCGCGACAGTCTTGTCGATGGACTTGTCCATGGTTCCGTGCTCCCGTTCCTCGTGCACCGTCCACGTTAGCGAGGGGTGCTAACTCTTGCAAGCACCCTGCTAGCAATCGCTGCGTGTGCTCCGCCACAGGGTTACGGTGGAGGGGACATGGACGACGCCGGAGCCCTGCGCGCCGAGCTGGCGGACCAGCTGCTCGGCGAGGGTGCGCTGCGCGATTCCCAGTGGCACAACGCTTTCCGGGCCGTTCCGCGGCACGAGTTCCTGCCGCGCTTCTACCGCCAGCGCCACGACGGCGACTGGGAGCCGGTCACCGCCGCGAGCCCCGGCTGGCTGGAGCTCGTCTACACCGATCGGGTGTGGGTTACCCAGTTCGACGGCGACGACACGGTGACCGGTGGCACACCGACCTGCTCGTCCAGCATGCCGACGATCATGGCGATCATGCTGGAGGCACTCGACGTCCACACCGGACAGTCGGTGCTGGAGGTCGGCACCGGCACCGGGTACAACGCCGCCCTGCTCTGCCACGCCGTCGGCGCCGACCGCGTCACCACGGTCGACGTCGACCCACACCTCTCCGCACGGGCAGCAGAACGACTGCGGCGCAACGGTTTCACCCCCACCTGCGTCACCGGCGACGGCGCCGGGGGGTACGCGGCGAACGCACCGTACGACCGGGTGCTCGCAACCTGCTCCGTCACGACCATCCCACCCGCCTGGCTGGAGCAGACGGTTCCCGGCGGCCTCGTCGTCACCACCCTGCACCGCCCCATCGGCGCCGGGCTCGTCCGGATCGTGTCGAACGGCGACGGCACCGGCGAAGGCCAGGTGCTCGTCGAGGACGGCCGCTTCATGCCGTTGCGCGCGCACGCCCGCAAACCCGCGCTCGCCGGCGAGGGCCCGTTCGTGCGCAGCAGGACCTCCCTGCCGATGAACACCGTGGTCGACCCGGCCAGCCCGTTCGAGTTCTTCGCCGGCGTCGCGCTGCCCGACGTCGTCGCCGGCCAGGACTGGCTGGGCCACCCGGACGGTTCCTGGGTGCACCACCACGGCTCGCACGTCGACCAGGGCGGCCCGCGGCGGCTCTGGGACCTCGCGGAACGGGCCGTCGACGAGTGGCACGAGCTGGGCAAACCCCGGCGGCACCACTTCGGCGTCAGCGTCGAGCACGAAGGCCAGTTCCTCACCCTCGGCGACCGGAAGTGGCGACTGTGATCAAGAGCGAACGCCACGACACGGGTCACTGAACCGGCCTCAGGCGGATGCGGTGCGTCATGATGCGCGCATGTCCAAGTTCCGCCAGCAGGCGCTGCTGGCCGGCTGCGTGCTGACCGCGCTGCTCACCGCTGCCGGTCTGTTCGTCACCGACCACAGCATCAACCCGCACGTGTGGCTGGTCGCGCTCGCGGTGGCGTTCCTCGGGTTCCTCGCGCTGCTCGACCCGTGGGTGCGGCGCAGGCACAACGCCGAGCTGAGCACCGACGAGCACCTGGACGCGGCCTGCCGCGCGCTCGCGGTCGGCCTGCGGGCGCAGTGGAACGAGGAGGTGCGCTCGCGCGGGCTCACCGACCCGGACGTGCTCGACCTGCACTGGACCGCCCCCGAGGTGGACGTGAGCGACGAACCGGACGCACCGCCGGGACGCAGCGACGCCGTGGTCGACGCGTTCGGACGGCAGGTCAACCGGCGGATGGTCGTCCTCGGCGAGGCCGGCACCGGCAAGACGACCGTCGCGATGCTGCTGACCTGCGGCCTGCTGGACCACTACGACGGCGGCATGGTCCCGGTGCTGCTGCCGCTGTCGACGTGGAACCCGGCGGTCGAGGACATCCGCACGTGGCTCACCCGCCGCCTCTACGAGGACCACCCGGCGCTGAGCAACACCGAGCTCTACGGCAGCTACGCCGGTGACCTGCTGGTCGAGCAGGCGCGGATCCTGCCCGTGCTCGACGGCCTCGACGACGTGCCCGCCCACCAGCGCGCGGACGCACTGGCGCGGATCGCGAAGGCGTTCCCGGCCGCCCGCCCGCTCGTGCTGACCTGCCGGACCGCCGAGTTCGCCCAGGCGGTGCACCTGGCGGGCCCGCTGCCCGGCGCCGACGTCGTCGAGCTGGCCCCGCTCGACCTCGAGGAGGTGGCGTCCTACCTGCGGGCGAGCGCGGACAGCGTGGGCGCGGCGCGGTGGGAGCCGGTGTTCATCCACCTGCGCGAGGAACCGGACGGCCGGCTCGCCGACGCGCTCTCCACGCCGCTCACGATGTGGCTGGCCAGCATGGTCTACGCCGACTTCGAGGCGGAACCGACCGAGCTGCTCGACCGCGGCCGCTTCCCGGACGCGCGGGCGATCTCCGACCACCTGTGCGACGAGCTGGTCTCGCGTGCGTTCGGCAACCGGGCCTTCGCCCACCACGCCCAGGCCAGCCAGGTCTGGCCCCGCGACACCGCGCGCAAGTGGCTCGAGTTCCTCGCCCACGAGATGCGCGACCGCGGCATCCGCGAGCTGGCCTGGTGGGAGCTGCGCCGCTCGGTGGGCCGCACCTGGCTCGCCCTGCTCGGCGCACTCGTGCTGGGCGCGATCGGCGGCTTCGGCGTCGGCTGGCTGATGGCGTACTCGATCACGCCGAAGCTCGCCCCGCTCACCGGCCTGGTCGCCGGCGTCCTGGTCGGCGCGGCCGCGCTGACCGCCTCGCAGGAACGCAAACCCAAGCCACGACTGGGGGTCTGGCGTTCCCTGCTGCTGGTGCCCGGCGTGCTCGGCCTCGCCGCCGGTCTCGTCTTCGGTGCCCTGTACGGACTTTCCGCCGGCCTGGTGGTCGGCCTCGGCCTGGCGGTGGCGGTCGCGCTGCGGTTCGCGTTGTCGAGCGCGGCCGAGCTCTCGCAGGCCTCCAGTCCTCAGTGGACGATGGCGCGCGACCGGATCGCGGTGTGGACCGGGTCGCTGGTGCTGGCCGTGGTGTTCGGCTCGGCGGCGGCACTGGTGTTCGGCCCCGGCCAGACCGGCATGGTCGGTCTCGGCCTCGCCTCCGGGCTGCTGCTCGGGTTCGCGCTCGCCGTGCTGCACCTGCGCTGGTGGTGGTTCACCGTCGCGCGGATCTGGCTGGCGCTGCGCGGGAAACTGCCTTGGGAGCTGATGGTGTTCCTCGAGGACGCGCGGAAGCTGGGCGTGCTGTGCCGGGCCGGTGCGTGCTACCAGTTCCGGCACGGCCTGGTGCAGGACCGACTGGCTGAGCACGGCGCGGCGGCCGGGTCGGTGGCGGGCAAGGTGCGGCTGAAGCGGGCGGACAAGGTCTGATCAGAGGTGGCGCATCCAGAGGTTCGTCTCCTCGTAGACGCCCTGGCCGTCCTGGAACCGCACCAGGTCCAGCCCTCCCGGCACGACGTACTCGCCGCTCTGCGGGAACCTCATGCCGGTCCACTTCTGCCACTCGGCGGCGGTTCCCGTCACGACCATGGACCGCTCGGCCGGGCCCACGATCGTGGCGCCGAGGCGTTGGTGGGTGCGGATCCACGGGTCGAGGTGCAGGCCGTCCTCGCGGGTCCAGGTCGCGAAGTCGGCCATGGAGGTCAACGGGTAGCTGGCCTTCAGCATCGGCCGCACGGGCACGACCACCCGGTGCAGGCCGTGGGAGACCGCGCGTTCCCGCAACGCCGTCAGCACCACGCCCGCCAGGCCCTGGCCGGCCCGGTCGCCGTGCACCGTCGCGGCCAGCACGCACAAGGTGTCCGGTTCGACGCCGGACTCGTGTTCGCGCACCGACCGCACGATCGCGCCGTCGTAGCCGCCCTCCGGCAGCCCCGCCACCGAGCCGTCCCACCGCAACGCCACCGCGACCGCGTTGGCCAGCACGTCGTCGCCGTCGACCACCAGCACGTCGTACTGCGGGAAGTACCGCTGCACGGCTTCGCGGTACTGGTTCGAGACCGGGTCCTTCAGCACGAACAACGGCCATTCGCCGCTCAGCTCCGCCGAGGAGAACCCGGGACGGTCGCCGGTGGTGACGATCTGCACGCACCCGATCATAGGTGCGTGCAGACCACCGTCACTCGGTGCGCAGCCCCAGCGCGCCGGTCGCCTTCCGCAGCGAGGGCAACGTCAGCGCCGTGACCGCGAAAGTCAGCGCCACGGCGAGGCCCGCGACCAGCCCGATGCCCGCCCAGTCGTAGCCGACCTCGGTGCCGAACACCCGCATCACCAGGACACCGAGCCCGACGCCGGTGGCCACGGACACCACCGTGGAGATCACCAGCGGCACCGCGTTCTGCCACAGCAACGAGCGGGCCAGGACGCCGCGCGGTACGCCGCTCGCCGCCATCACCGCGAGCGGCCTGCGGCGCTCCCTGACCTGCTCCAGTGCCACGACCAGCAGGGACGCGCCGGCCAGCAGCAGCGTGAGCAGCGAACCCGCGAGCAGGGCGCGCCGGATCACGCCGAACACCCGCTCGGCCTCGCTGGTGTCGTCCTGGCCGACGAAGTACGTGTGCACGCGGTGGCCGTAGGTCGCGAGCGCGTTGCGGGCGTGCTCGGCGACGTCGGGGACCGACCCGTCGAGCTCCGCCTGGTACTCGGAGTGCTGCGAGCGGAGCCCCACCGCGGCGGCCGGCGTGAGGAACAGGCCGGGGCGCGTACCGGAGATCGACTCGATCGGTGGCACGGTCCACGGCGTACCGCTACCCGGTCCCGACACGCCGACCTTCGCCACCTCACCGGCCCGCACGGCGTCCCGGCCGTTGGCCCGCGGCACGACGTAGGCCTTGCCGTCGGTGCAGTTCGGCACGCTCGCCTGCGACCGCAGCGCTTCGCACGAACCGATGTTCACGCTGATGTACGTCCCGTTCCCGATCTCCGCGGAGGTCTGGTCGAACCGGTGCAGGGCGCGCACTCCGCGCGCGTTCGCCAACGCGGTCCGCAGGCCCGCCAGGTCGGCGTCGGCGTCGCCGGAGACGGTGAGGTAGTTGTAGTTCACCTGCTGCCGCTCCTCGGCCCGCACCTCCTTCTCGATGCCCGCCAGCAGCATCTGCAGCGTCACGGTGCCGGCGAGCACGACCGCGACACCGCCGACGACGCGGGCGGCGGTTCCGCTGTCGAGCTGCAGCCGCCGCACGGCGAGCTGCAGCGCGGGTGTGCCGCCGCGCATCCGGAACACGACCCGTTCGACCAGCCACGGCAGCAGCACCGGGATGCCGAGCATGAGCAGCACGACACCGATCACCAGGACGGTCGCGTCCACCCTCGTCCTGTCATCGGCCTGCCCGATCTGGCTCACCAGCAACCCGGCCCCGGCGACGACCGGCACCAGCCGCCACCACACCCTGCGCCGCACCGGGTTCTGCTCGCGCACCACCCCGAGCGGTTCGATGATCGTGCGGCGCATCGCCAGGAGCGAGGTGAGGACCGCGAGCAACGGCACCGCCACCACGACGGTGAGGGTCAACGTGAGCGTGGGCGTGATGTCGCTCGGGAACGCGGACAGCTGGGCGATGCTGATCCGGTCGACGAACGGCCGGACCGCGAAGAACAGGCCGAACCCGACCACGAGCCCGGTCACCGCACCGACCAGCGACTCACCGGACGCGATCAGCCGCACCCGGCCCGCACCCGCACCGACCAGCCGCAACGCCGCGAGCCTGCGGTCGCGCTGCGCGGCGGCGAGGCGGGTGGCGACGCCGACGAACACCAGCACCGGGAACAGTAGGACCACCACACCGACCAGGCTGAGCATCCACAGCAACGGGTCCATGTCGCCACCGGTGCCGGCGGTACCCCAGCTGTAGACGGTGTTGCTGTTCAGGTCCGCCTCGATCGACGCGTCACCGGCGTAGAAGCGCAGCTGGCGCGGGTTCTCCAGACCGGGCTGGCCGATGATGCCGACGATCCGCTCCGGGAACCGCGGCTTCAGCAGCTCACCCGCCGGTGAGGCGAGCAGGTCGGCGAGCGCGGGCGACACGAAGACCTCGCCGTCGGCCGGCAGCCGGTCGACGCCCGGCGGCACCGGGGCGTCCGGTGAGAGCACCTTCAGGTAGAAGCCGCGGACGTAGTCCGAGCGGAACGCGTGGCCGTGGTCCTCGGCGAGCAGCGGGGGCGGACCGTCACCGCGGGCGACCGCGCCGAGCGCCTGCAGCCTGTCGTCCCGCGCGGCCAGCGCCGTCGGCAGCGAGGCGGCGAGCAGCAGCATGCCCACGCACAGCCCGATGCCGAACCCCTGCAGGGCGAGCCTCGTCCAAGACTTCCGGCTGCCTCCGACAGCCAGCCGGACGCCCAGGGCGAGGTCGCTGATGACCCGGTTCACCGCGCGAACTCCACGTCGCGCGACTTGCCGTCGCGCACCACGACCTCGCGGTCGGAGTAGGCGGCGACCCGCGGCTCGTGCGTGACCAGCACGACGGCCGCGCCCGTCTCCCGAGCCGCGGTCGTGAGCAGGTGCATCACCCGTTCGCCGTTGAGCGAGTCGAGCGCACCGGTCGGTTCGTCGGCGAAGATCACCTTCGGGGCGGTGACCAGCGCGCGGGCCACGGCGACGCGCTGTCCCTGCCCGCCGGAGGTCTCGCCGGGACGCTGGCCCGCGACCCCGTCGACCTCCAGCCTGGCCAGCCACTCGTGCGCGGCGCGTTCGGCCTCCTTGCGCTTCATCCCGCTCAGCCGCAACGGCAGCGCCACGTTCTCCAGGCAGGTCAGCTCCGGCACGAGCTGCCCGAACTGGAACACGAACCCGAACTCGGTGCGCCGCAGCTCGCTGCGCTCGTGGTCGGACATCCCGGTCAGGTCGCGGTCCCGGTAGGTGACCTCGCCCCTGTCCGGCGGCAGGATGCCCGCGATGCAGTGCAGCAGGGTCGACTTGCCGGAGCCGGACGGGCCCATCACCGCCACGACCTCGCCCTCGCGGACGGTGAGCCCGGCGCCGTCGAGCGCGTTCGTCTTGCCGAACGACTTGTAGAGGTCGTCAGCCACCAGGAGCGTCATCGCGCCACCTCCGCGGCGAGCTGGTCGATGCGGGCCGCGGTCAGTTCGAGCCACCGCAGGTCGGCTTCGAGATGGAACAGGGCGAAGTCGCAGATCAGCTGGTCGGCGAGGTCACCGTCGGCCTTGCGCCGGGTGAGCACGCGCATGGTCCCCAGGTGCGCGGAGCGCTGCGCGTCGAGCACCTCGGTCGCGCTGCGGCCGGACAGCAGCGCCAGCACGACCTTCGCGTACAGCGTGTTCTGCAGGTACGGCTCCGGCTTCTCCGGTGTCCGCAGCCAGCGCTCCACGTCGGTGACTCCGGCGTCGGTGATGGCGTACCGCTTGCGCTCCGGACCGTCGCCGGCCTCCACGCCCGCCTCCGTCACGTAGCCGTTCTTCAGCAGCCGCGACAGGGTCGAGTACACCTGACCGTAGTGCAGCGGCCGGTCGTGCCCGAAGCGCTCGTCGTAGGCGCGCTTGAGGTCGTAACCATGTCTTGGACCGCCTTCTAGCAGGCCCAACAGTGCGTGTCCGATCGACATGGCGACCACTATACACACGATGTATACACCGTGTGTATTCCTCGGATGGCCTGACGGGCAACCGCCGTGGCGCCTACAGTGGTGGGGTGACTGGTCTGACTGTCGGCTGGGATCACGACGTCGAGCTGCTGCTCGACTTCCTGAACACTCGACACGTACTGGACAGTGAAGCCTCCTGGCGCGCGTGGGTGACCGAACGCGGCCTCGGGCGGAGCGGGGACATCGCACAGGCGCGCGCCGCGAGAGCAGCACTGCGGTCGTCGATCGAGGGGTCGTCAGGGCCGCAGACCGCGGCCGGCGTGGTCCACGTCGAGCTGACCGACGGCGTGCCGATGCTCGCGAGCAGCGACGCCATCGGTGCCGTGCTCGCCGCCTCTGCCCGCCTGGCCGTGCTCGGGTCGTGGGAACGGCTCAAGATCTGCCCCGCTGACGACTGCCTGCGCGCGTTCTTCGACCGCTCCCGCAACCGCTCGCGGACCTGGTGCTCGATGCGGGTCTGCGGCAACCGGGAGAAGGCGAGGACGTTCCGAAAACGCTCGCGCGCCTCTCAGAACAGCACGTTGGCCACGGTGTAGATCACCAGGCCGGCCAGCGCGCCGACCACGGTGCCGTTGATCCGGATGAACTGCAGGTCCCTGCCGACCTGCAGCTCGATCTTGCGCGAGGTCTCCTCCGCGTCCCACCGCTCAACCGTGTCCGTGATCAGCGTGGTGATCTCCGCGCGGTAGTTGCTGACGACGTACCCGGCGGCCTGCTCCAGCCAGCCGTCGACCTTCGCGCGCAGCTCGGGGTCGTCGGTGAGGTTGGTGCCGAGCGTGATGAGGCCCTGCGTGACGCGCCTGCGCAGCTCGCTGGACGGGTCCTCGGCGGCGTCGAGCAGCATCTTCTTGGCCGTGCCCCAGGCGCTGCTGATCAGCTTCTGCACGTCCGGGTGGTTGATCACCTGCTGCTTGACCTGCTCGGCGCGCTGCATCGTGCCGGGGTCGGTCTGCATGTCGGAGGAGAACTCGATCAGGAACTGGTCGACGGCGAGCCGCATCGGGTGGTTGACGTCGGTCTTGACCGCCCACGCGAAGTTGACCAGCTCGGTGTAGACCTTGTCGCCGAGCATCGAGTCGACGAACTTCGGCGACCAGGCGGGCGCCCGGTCCGTGACGATCAGGCTGACCTTGTCGTAGTTGTCGCGCACCCACTCGTAGGCGCGGTCGCACATCAGGTCGACGAGCTTGTGGTGCGCGCCGTCGGTGAGCACCTGGCCGAGCAGCTTGCCCAGCGGCGGACCCCACGGCTTGGCGGTGACGCGTTTGACGATCGCGTGCTCCACCACTGCCTGGACCTCTTCGTCCTTGAGCACGGTGATCGCGCCCTTGAGGACGTTCGCGAGCTCGTTGGTGACGCGCTCGGCGTTCTCCGGCTGTTTCACCCACGCACCGGCGCGCTCGGCGATGCCTGCTCTCCTGAGCTTGTCCTGGACGATCTCCGGGCTCAGGAAGTTGACGCCCACGAAGTCGCCGAGCGTCTTGCCGAACATGTTCTTGCGGGTCGGGATGATCGCCGTGTGCGGGATCGGCAGGCCGAGCGGCCTGCGGAACAGCGCGGTCACGGCGAACCAGTCGGCGAGCGCGCCGACCATCCCGGCCTCGGCGGCGGCTCTCACGTAGCCGACCCAGGCGCCCTCGAAGGCGTGGGTGGCGAAGAAGATGACCGTCGCGCCCACGAGGAAGCTCGCGGCGACAACCTTCATCTTGCGCAGGTCGGTGCGCTTCTGCTGGTCAGCGGCGGTCAGTTGCTCCACGACACCATTGTCCGTGAAGATTCGGCGTTGTGCGGGTACCAGCGCTAGTCCCCAGGTTGCAGCCGTTCACGTCGACGATCTTCGCGGAGATGACGGCGCTGGCCGTGCGGCACGACGCGGTGAACCTCGGTCAGGGTTTCCCCGACACCGACGGTCCCGCCTCGATGCTGGCAGCGGCCCAGTCGGCGATCGCCTCCGGCGTGAACCAGTACCCACCGGGCCCCGGCATGCCGGTGCTGCGCGAGGCCATCGCCGCCCACCGGTCGCGCTACGGCACCACGTACGACCCGGACACCGAGGTCCTGGTGACGGTCGGCGCCACCGAGGCGATCGCGGCCTCGCTGCTGGCACTGGTCGAACCGGGTGACGAGGTGATCCTCGTCGAGCCGTACTACGACTCGTACGCGGCGTCGGTGGCGCTGGCGGGTGCGACTCGGGTGACCGTGGGGCTGCGCGAGGACGCTTCCGGCCGGTTGGCGCTGGACGTGGAGGCGTTGCGTGCTGCTGTGTCTCCGCGCACGCGTGCTGTGCTGGTGAACTCGCCGCACAACCCGACGGGCACCGTGTTCACGTCGGACGAGATGCGCGCTATCGCGGCGTTGTGCGTCGAGCACGACCTGCTGGCGATCACCGACGAGGTGTACGAGCACCTGGTGTTCGACGGCCGCCAGCACGTCCCGCTGGCGTCGCTGCCGGGGATGGCTGCTCGCACGCTGTCAATCTCGGGCGCGGGCAAGACGTTCAACTGCACCGGCTGGAAGATCGGCTGGGTGTGCGGGCCCGCCGAGCTGGTCTCCGCGGTGCGGGCGGCCAAGCAGTTCATGACCTTCGTGGGCGGCGCCCCGTTCCAACCGGCCGTGGCGCACGCGCTGACCACCGAGCTTGACTGGGTGACCTCGCTGCGCGACTCGCTGGCCTCGAAGCGGGCCAGGCTGGCCGAGGGCCTGCGGGCAGCGGGCTTCGAGGTGCGGTCGTCGGAGGGCACGTACTTCATCTGCGCCGACGTCCGGCCGCTGGGCCACACCGACGGCCTGGCGCTGTGCCGCGACCTGCCGGCCAGGATCGGCGTCGCCGCGGTGCCCGTGCAGGTCTTCACCGACCGGCCCGCCGAGTGGCAGCACCTGATCCGGTTCGCGTTCTGCAAGCAGGACGCGGTGATCGACGAGGCCGTGGAGAGGCTCCACAAGCTGTAGTTGTCCACAAGTGTGGATGAGTTCTTCCACAACTGTGGACAAACCCACTTTCGGGTGACGCGCGGAGCCGGTGCCGCTGGGTTCGACTCCAAATGGCATGAAGACGAACACCGAGGTTGTCACCGCCGCCGTCGTCGGCCTGTCCGGCTGGGACGCACTCGTCGAACGCTACTCCCGGCTGGTCTGGTCGGTGCCCAGATCGTTCCGCCTGAGCCACACCGACGCCGCCGACGTCTACCAGTGCACCTGGCTCAGCCTGGCCGAACACCTCCACCGACTGCGAGATCCAGAAGCTCTGGCGGCCTGGCTCGTTCGTACCGCCACCCGCCAGAGCATCAACGTCCTGCGCCTGCGCGGCCGCGAGGTTCCGCCCGACCGCTGGGAGCCCGAGTCCACGCTGCCCACCCCCGAGGACGTGGCGATCGGAAGCGACCGGGCACGGCGGCTGTGGGCGGCGCTGACGACGTTGAACGAGCGGTGCCAGCGGCTGCTGAGGATCGCTGCCCACAGCCCCGAGCTGAGTTATGCACAGGTTGCGGATGCCCTGGGGATGAAGGTGGGGAGCGTCGGGTCGACGCGGAGCCGGTGCCTGGCGGCGCTGCGGGTGAAGCTGGAGGCGTCGCGATGAGGAACGCCACCGCCACAGCCGCTGACGCGCTCGTCGACCAGTTCCGCTCCGCCACCGCTGCTCGCCATCGCGGCCCTGGCCCCGGCTCCGGCTCCGGCCCGGAGGCTGGTTCCAGCGGCACGGCCCATCAGTCCGGCACCGGCTCGTCGGCCCTGCATGAACCAGCGTCCACGGCCTGCTTCTCCCCGCCGGTCCCCTCGATCGACGTGCTCGACCACGTCGACCACCCGCCGATGTCCGCGCACCAGGCCGCACTCCTCTCCCTCCTCGCCGACCTGCTCGGCCGCGCAGACCACCCGCCACACCTCCACCCGGCCCACTCGCCGGACTGCACATCCGTCCAGTTCCTGTTCCACGCGGGAGGCTCGCGATGAGGGATCCGCTGCTCGACGAGATCGCCGACCTCTTCGGCCCCGACGCGCCACCGGCCGCCATCACCCCTGCCCCGACCGGTCTCGACCCCATGACCGCCGTCGACGAACCGGTCCGCGGCCCCTCCCGCCAGCTCGTCTTCCACGTCGGGGTCGGCCGGATGTACCTGCAGCTCGACGGCCCGCACCTGACAGGCGTGCTCGACGACAAGAACGTCACCGTCGAGGTCCGCTCGCCCGACACCACCGTCACCCTGCAACCGGACCCGGAAGGCTGGTTCCGGGCCGAGGTCACGCCTGGACCGGTGTGCCTCTGCGTGCCCGAGCTGGGCCTCACGACGGGGTGGTTCGTCGCATGAGCGCCACCATCGACCCGCGGACCACGATCGCCGGCGTCAAGGTGCGCGGCACCAAGGCCCAGCGGGCCGACGCCCTGCACGACCTGAGCGTCGCCCACGTCGAGCTCGGGCACCTCGACGACGCCGCCAAGCTGGCCAGGCGCGGGTACCGGCTGACCGGCGAGCCGCGGTTCCTGCTCACGCTCGCCTGGGTCGACCTCGACCGCGGGCGGCGCGCCCAGAGCCTGGAGCACCTGGACCGGGCGACGCCGGGGCTCAAGGGCAACGAGCTCGCCAGGGCTCGGTGCATCAGGGGGTTGCACCTGTGCCAGGCGAACGACCCGCGGCCGGCGATGGCCGAGCTGACCGCGGTGATCCGGGACCTGCGCCGGTACGACGACCAGCGGTGGCTGGCCAACGCGTTGGTCGGCAGAGGGATCGCGCGTTGTCATGCGTTGCGGCTGAAGGACGCCGAGGCGGACTTCACGGCGGCCGAGCAGGCGTTGCAGCGGATCGGGGAGACCGGGCGGATGGCGATGTGCTTGCACAACAAGGGGTTCGTGGCCATGTTGGCCGGGGACCTGCCGCTCGCGCTCACACGGTACGAGGCGGCGGCGCGGGCCGGGCTGGACTCGACGAGCCGGCCGGAGGCGTTGGTGGACCGGGCGGAGGCGCTGCTCGCGGCCGGGCTCGACGAGGAGGCGCGGCGGGTGGTGGAGGCGGCGCTCGGTTTGTTGAAGCGGTGCAACCGGAAGTCGCCGGAGGCGGTGTTGCTGGGGCGCGGTGTGCGCTGCGGGCGGGGACGTCGAGTCGGCGCTGCGGTTGTACCGGAAGGCGGGGCGGCCGGACGGTGAGCTGATGCTGGCCAAGGGCGAGGTTGATGTGGTTGCGGCGCAACGGTTTCGCGGGCCCGCGCGGACCAGGGCGCTGGGGTGGCTCGCGCAGGCCAGGCGGTCGGACCGGCGGGGTGCGCTGGCGGCGTGCCGGGCCGGGCTGCGGGTTCTCGACGAGGACGGGGCCGGGCTCAGCAACGAGTGGGTGCGCAGGGAGCTGACCGGGGTCGCGCTCGACCTGGCGCGGACGCCGCACGAGCTGGTCCAGTGGGCTGAGAAGCACCGGAGGCGGTACCCGTCGCCGTTGCCGCCCAACGATCCCGGGCTCGCCGCCGCACTGTCGAGGTTGCGCCGGGCGAGGGTGTTCGGCGGGCCGGTCGAGGCGTTGGAACGGGACATCCGCCGGCTCACGGTCGCCGCCGAGCCACGTACTCAGTCGGGCGAACACGTGCCGAAGAGCCTGCCGATGGTCAGCTTCATCGTCCACAGAGGACGAATGCTCGCCGTGAGCGGCGAGAGGACCAGAACCGTCGAAGAGCCGGAAGCGCTCGTCCGAGCGGCGAGGCTGGCGTTGCGCGCGGGCAGGACCATCGAGAACGACCTGCTGCCGGACGAGGACGAGGTCGTCGTGATCCCGGACGGCGTCCTGCACGACATGCCGTGGGCAGCGCTCAGACCGAGGGTCCACGTGCTGCCGGGACTCGACCGCTGGCGGCCACCACGGCACAACGACCGCAGGGTGTGGGTCACCGGTCCTGACCTCGCCCACGACGAAGTGGCCGCACTGCAACGAGAACACGGCGGCGAGACGATCAAGCCCACCGTGGAGGGCGCGCTCCGAGGACTCGAAGGTGCCGGCATCGCCCACATCGCCGCACACGGGCGCGTGAACGCGGAGAACCCGCTGTTCTCCTACCTGGAGCTCGAGGACGGCCCGCTCTACGGCTACGACATCGCCCGCATGGCCGACCCGCCCGACACGGTCGTCCTCTCCGCCTGCGAGTCACGCCTGGCCAGGGCCTTCCTCGACGCCGGCACGCGCGCGGTGGTCGCGAGCGTCCTCCCCGTCCCGGACGAGCAGCTCACCAGCGCCATGACCGCGGTCCACCGGCAGATCGGCCACCCCGCCGAGGCCGCACGGGCCGTCGCCCACCTGGGCTTCAGCTGCTACGGCACCGGCACCAGGGTGGCCGCGTGCAGCGCGGCGGCGAACGACGTGCCCGTGCACAGCGACTGCGCCGTGCCGACCGTGGCGGGGACGTCCACGCCGTCGGCGACCACGTCGACCCACGGGCCGTGACCGGAGAACGGGTCGGAGGTGCCGACGGCGACCACCGACGGCAGCGCGGCCGGCCACCACGGGCGGGACGAGCCGCCGTTGCCCGCGGCCGCCACGACGTTGCCTCCGCAGCGAGCGAGCACGGGTGGGCAGGCGTCGTCGAACGTGTAGGTGCCGGACGACACGAGCACCACCGGCAACGAGCGGGTGGCGCGCAGGGCGGCGGCGAGGACCAGGTCGGAGCCGAAGCCGGACGGCGTGAGGACGGGGAACGGGCGCACGGTCGCACCGTGGTGCCGCAGCACACCGGCGACAAGCGCGCCGTGCGATGCGTCGAGAGGGGTGTCCAGCAACGCCACGGCCCCCTCCCCACGCAACGACGGCAGGTGACCGCCGATGACCGGGCGCGAGGTGCCGATCATGATCGGACAGGCCAGGTGGACGTGGTGCGGAGCCGCGCCGACGTCCTTCGCGATCTGCACGGCGCGCAGGGCGTGTGCGGGTCTCAGATGCACCCGAATGGCTTCCGCGGTGATCTCCTCATGGGAGCAGACACCTCGCAAACGCTTGCGCACAGTGGGTGCATCCTCCGGGAGCACGACCAGTTCGCCCGAACGGACCAAACACTCGTTTGGGCCGCCAGGATCGTGCACGTGCACTGGGCCGAGGGCCTCAGACGCGTGATCGACCAGCTCAGAGAGGCTCTTGACCTGCTTCGGTGCGTCCACAACGGACACCATCCCGCGCGGTGACGCGGTCCACAGGGGACCGAGGCGCAATGTCACTCGATCCGATGACGACACAGAGGGTGTTCACGCCTGATCACCGCAACCCGGACAGCCGCACGTGTCCGCCCTTCCGTGTGGTTTGCGGCGAGTTGGTTCGAAAAGTCACTCACCAGTGCTAGACATAGCTCAACGTCGACCTCCGACGGCGCTGTGCGTTGGCGGTGACCTGAACGGTGGACGGTGGTGATCCTGTGGCCGGTGGTGGAGCTGTCGCACTGCTGCTGCGGGCTGCTGCCCTCGGCGGGTTCACGGCCGCGGCCTGGCTGCTGAGCGGGTCCCCCGCCTCCGCCACGCCCGGCGTCACCGAAGCGCCGCCCGCCGTCGAGATCACGGTCGAGGCCCCCGCGATGCTCGCACCGGTCGCCTCAGCCACTCCCGAAGCCGTTCCCGAGCCGTCGGCCACGCCGGACTCCGAGACCACGCCGGACTCCGAGACCACGCCGGACCCGCAGCACACGCCGGACCCCGGGACGCAGTCCGAGGCGCCGGAACCGCTCCAGGACCCGGCCGACGTCCCGCTGGTGCTCGTGACACCGCTCGGCACCCCGAGCCTCGCCGACGACCCCGCCGGCTGGGCCACCGCGTTCACCACGTCCTTCGCCGAGCACCACGAGCCGATCAAGCACGTCCCGGCCCCTGTGATCATCCCGCCGCGCGAACCGGAAGCCCCCGCCGACGAGGACGACCAGGACCACGGGCCGGTGCTCGACTTCACCGGCGGCAACCAGGGCAACCACCGGTCCGGCACCGTCTCGAACAAGGCGCCGCCCGAGGTGCTCAAGGCCAAGGCCCAGGCCCGCGCCGCGCGACTGGCCGCCAAGGCCGCCGCCGAGCTCCCGCCACCGCAGCCGCACCGGCACCGGCACCCGTCACGGCCAAGAAGGTCGTGCCGCAGCTGCCGGCGCCCCTCGTCCTCACCACGCCCAGACCGACCCGGTGGGCAGCCCGACCTCACCTGGACCGAGCCCGGCCAGGACGCGCCCGTTCCGGCGCCCCAGCCCGCCCCGGTCACCGCGACGGCCTCCGCGTCGTCGAGCCACACCGACAACTCCGGCGGCGCGCGCGGCGCGCTGACGGTGCTGACGTCGCGCAACGAGCTGTTCCCGCCGGCCACGTGGTCGGTGGACGAACGTCGCGACGGTCGGTCTCCCGGCAGCCTTCCCGGCCTGCCGAGCACGTCACCCGACTGAGTCGACCAGGACCAGTCTGCCCTCTGCGCGATTCGTGACCGTCTCGTTCCGTCGCGCCAGTAACTCCTCCTCGTATTTCCCGTTGTACGCAAGGAACCCAGTCTTCCTGACCTGCCAACCGCGCCCTGGCAGGTCGGGTCTGGTCCGAGTGCCGCGCTGCCCCCGCAGCCTCGGACCACACGGGAAACCTGCGGACGGGGGACGCCAATCCCTGGGACGTCCCCCGCCGCAGGCCACCCGTTGGCAAGTTCGTCGGCCCGGTCTCCACCGCTGTGGGAGACCGGGCCGACGTGTCTCACGCCACCGGCACCGCCAGCTCGGCATCTGCCAAAAATCCAGTACCCGCAACGGATGTAGCAACCACACCCAAACGGCCGATCGCTTCGCGCAGCACTTCGGACGACTGCGTGTACGGCACCCGGAGCATCTGCTCGCAGCCGCCGTGCACCGCCCACCGGGGGCCGGGGACGAGCCGCAGGCCGTGGTTCTGCGCCACCACCGCGATCCGGGTGCTCATCGGCGCGTCGAGCGTGCACCACAGGCCGAGCCCGCCGGACGGCACCTTGAAGCTCCACTGTGGACAGTGTTGGGCCAGTGCCTCCACCGCGACGTCCCGCTGGGCGGCGAATTCCAGTCGGCGTTGCCGCAGAACGGGTTCCGCATCCTTCAGCAGCTCGCTCAGCACCAGCTGCTCGAACACCGGCGTCCCGAGGTCGATCGCCGCCCGCGTGGACACCAGCCGGTGCACGATCTCCGCCGACGCCCGGATCCACCCGACGCGCAGCCCACCCCAGTGCGACTTGCTCGCGGACCCCAGCGTCACCACCAGGTCCCCGCCGAACGCCGCCATCGGCAACGGCATCGGCTCGTCGGTCAGCGACAGCTCGACCAGCGTCTCGTCCACGACCACCGGCGTGTGCGCCTTCCGCAGCACGGCGGCAAGTGCTTCCCTCCCCGCGGAGGAGAGCAGTGAGCCGGTCGGGTTCTGGAAGTCCGGGATCAGGTAGGCCAACCGGGGGCCGGCCTGCCTCAGCGCCGCCTCGTAGGCGTCGACCTCCCAGCCGTCGTCGGTCATGGGCACCGGTACCGGCACCGCCGACGCCGCCCGCACCGCCTCCAGCGCGTTGGGGTAGGTCGGCTGCTCCACCAGCACCCGGTCGCCCGGCCCGGCGAACAGGCGCAACGCGAGCGCCCACGCGTGCTGCGCGCCGGAGGTGACCACGACCTGGTCCGCGGACGTCGGCAGCCCCCGCGCGGTGTACCTGTCGGCGATCGCCTGCCGCAGCTGGGGCAGCCCGCGCTCGTGGTACCCGTGTGACACCAGGTGCTGTGGCATCTGGGTCAGCGCCGCCGCCATCGCCTGGGCGAGGCCGGGGTGGGCCGGCGGCGCGCACCGGGTCAGGTCGATCAACGTGTCGTCGCCGCCGAGGATGCCACCCCCGCCCCCGACCGGGCCGTTGATCCACGACCCCGCGCCCCGCCGGGACGCCACCAGCCCCTCGTCGCGCAGCTGGTCGAGCGCGGTCGTGATCGTGGTGCGGCTCACCGGGAGCACGTCGGTCAGCTCGCGCTCGGAGGGCAGCCGGGTGCCGACCGGCAACCGGCCGTCCGCCACGAGCAGCCGGATCGCGGCGGCGAGGTCGGCGGACCCCTGCCGCGCGCCGTTCTTGCGCCAGGACCCGAGCAGCCGGACCAGTCGCACACCCGATATCCGTCCACCTGGTGGGAGCATGAGGCCAATTATCCGGAATTGGCTATGGATTACCAGGCCAATCGAAGCTCAGTATGGCCACATGGCTTCGCTCACCGCACTCCACCAGGTCCCCGTGACCGTCGCACCCGTCCGCCGACTCCCCCAGCTCGTGGCAGGGCTGTGGCTCTACGGCGCGAGCATGGCCATGCAGATCCGCGCGACCCTCGGACTGAACCCGTGGGACGTGCTGCACGAGGGCCTCACCGAACGCACCGGGCTGAGCTTCGGCCTCATCACCGCGATCACCGGCGTGGCCGTCCTGCTGCTGTGGATCCCGCTCCGGCAGAGACCGGGTGTCGGCACGATCGCGAACGTCCTCGTGATCGCCGTGAGCGTCGACGCGACCCTCGCGATCCTGCCCACCCCGCAGGGACTTCTGCCCCGGATCATCTTCCTGGTGCTCGGCATCGTGCTGAACGCGGTCGCGTTCGCCGCCTACGTGGGCTCCCGGCTCGGACCGGGCCCGCGCGACGGCATGGTGACCGGGTTCTGCCGCCGCACGGGCCTGTCCCTGCGCGTGGCCCGCACCGGCATCGAGCTGCTGGTGCTCGGCACCGGCTGGCTGCTCGGCGGCACCGTCGGCATCGGCACGGTCCTGTACGCGCTCGGGATCGGCCCGCTGTCGCAGCTGTTCCTGCCGCACCTCACCTGGCGCGAGCGCTCACAGCCCGCTTCCTGATCTCCGCGTAGTCGACCCCGCGCTCGGCCAGCACCTCGGCCACGATTCCCCCGCCCTGCAGCAGCGCCAGCAGGACGTGCTCGCTACCCAGGTAGTTGTGGCCGAGGTCGCGGGACTCGCGCAGGCTGTTCTCCAGCGCCTTCTTGCACGCGGCCTCGAGCGGCATGCCGAACCACCGCCGCCGCGGACCGGGCCGCAGCACGCCCCTGCCGAGCGACTGCTCGACCGAGTCGATCACCTGGTCGACGTCGATCCCCAAGCCCCGCAAGGCATCGGCGTCGGCCTTGGTCAGCCCGCCCTTGCGCCGGTACTCGCGGAACTCCGCCTCCAGCTCGGCCCGCGGCAGGTCGAACCCGGCCAGCACCGGCGCGTCGAGCAACGCCAGCAGCAGGTGTTCCACGCCCACCTCGCCGGCGTGCACGTCCTCCGCGTTCCTGACCGCCTGCTTCACGGCCTCGCGCGCTTCCTTCGTGAACCGCTCCGCGATCATCATCGTCCCCCGTGCTTCTTGTGCACCGCCTGGCGGGACACCCCGAGCTCCGCCGCGATGTCCTGCCACGACCAGCCTTGGGCCCGCGCACTGCGGACCTGGGCCGCTTCCAGGTGTTCGAGCAGTCGCCGCAACGCGCTCACGGCGCGCAACCCGATCTTCGGGTCGCGGTCACCGGCCGCTGTGGCGAGATCCGTCGCCTCTGTCATGCTGTCAACGTACGTTGACAACACGGATCCGTCAACCAACGTTGACACGTACGGTGGGCTCGTGATGATCGAGACCGCCGAACAGGGTGCTCCTGGGCGCATCACCGAAGACCGGATCCGCGTGCTGCCGAACGCGGTCGTGGTGCTCGACGGCGTCACGTCCCGCACGAGGCCGCCTGACCGCAACGGCGGCTGGTACGCCTCGAAGCTCGCCGACGAGCTCGCCCGGTTGATGGACGCGGACACCCCGTTGACCGAGCTTCTGACCCAAGCGATCGAGAACCTCGTCGCCGCACACGGTCTCGTCCGCGGCGACTCACCGGCCGCGACCGCCGCGATGGTGCGGTGGGACGACAAGACGGTCGACGCGCTCGTCCTGTGCGACACCCCGGTTGTCGCGTTCGGACGGACGACGGAGGTGGTCGAGGACACCCGGCTGGCCGACCTCCGGCCGGACCCGGACATCCTGCGGTGGAAGAACAAGCCGGGCGGCTACTGGGTCGCGGAGGCCGATCCCGAGGCGGGCCGGCAGGCGTTGACCGCCACCTGGGACCGCGAGTCGATCGAGAAGGTGGTCGTCGCCACCGACGGTGTCTCCTGTGGAGTGTCCGAGTACGGACTGTTCTCGTGGGAGGAGCTCGCGGAGCTCCCCCTGGGTGAGGTGCTCCGCCGAATCCGGGAAGCGGAACGCGGCGATTCGGAACACGAGCGGTGGCCCCGCTACAAAACGCACGACGATCAGGCGATCGCCCGCATCACCGCATAAACGAAAGAAGCCCCGCGATCACCGCGGGGCTTCTTTCGAAGAAGGATGGCCAGGGGCGGGGTCGAACCGCCGACCTACCGCTTTTCAGGCGGTCGCTCGTACCAACTGAGCTACCTGGCCATGAGAAAAGAAAGCGACCCAGACGGGACTCGAACCCGCGACCTTCGCCGTGACAGGGCGACGCGCTAACCAACTGCGCCACTGGGCCTTGCTCTTGCTGTCTTGCAGATCGTACCTTACTGCATCTTCTAGCTTTACTGCGTGCCCCCAACGGGATTCGAACCCGCGCGACCGCCTTGAAAGGGCGGGATCCTAGGCCGCTAGATGATGGGGACTAGCTGGTCTCTGGAAGCATCGTAAGCATATGGCATAGGTCCGCGCACCTCCAAAACGGGGGTCCCACTTGTGGCCTGACCTGCCCAAACGGTTCGCAGAAGGCCGCGAGGAGAGTTCGCTCGCAGATCTTCGCGAAGCCCTCCGGAACGACAAAGGCCAGCTCAAGGCCCGGATCGGGGGTGAACGGCGGGTGCACCGGCCGTGTCGAACGATCTTGTGTGACCTGGGCAACTCATCGACGGTCGTCGGCGGCGCTCAGCCAAGCGTCGTTCGCGACGGAGGGCAGCACCAGCGCGAGCAGCTCGCGCACCCGGCCGGGGAAGTCGGCGCAGCCGGTCGTCGCCGAGGAGATCAACCGGGCGCCGAGCGTGGCACCGGAGAGCGCCCGCGCGACCGCGTCCGGGTCGACACCCTCGCGGAGGTGACCGCGGGCCCCGGCTTCCGCCACGTAGGCGGAGACCATCTTCTCCCACATCAGGTGCGCGTTCGGCACGCCCGGATAACCGACCTCGCGGTCGGCGATGAGCCGCACGCCCGCGCGCAGCACGACGTCGTCCGCCATCCGGTCGGCGGACTCGCTGATCATGCCGATGAGCGTGTGCAACGGGTCGAGCTCGCGCCCGTGCCACCGTTGCCGCAGCTCGACCCACAGGTCGTGCTGGTACTCGATCAGCGCGCCCGCGACGGCTTCCTTGGACGCGAAGTGGAAGTAGAACGCGCCCTTGGTCAGCCCGGCGCGCGTGAGCACGGCCGTCAACGACGTGCGGTCGTAGCCGACCAGGTCGAACTCCCGCGCCGCGGCGCGCAGGATCGCCTCCCGTGTCGCGTACGCCCGGTCCTGCTGGGGCATGGCTCCCAGGTTAGGCCGTGTCCAACCGTTGCCGGTAAAGAGACCCGTGGGTATGTTTCGAGGTGCGGCCCTGCTTCGAGACGCGCTCCGGGGGGGTGCGCGCCTCGGTCAGGGCCGCATCTGCGCAGGTCGTGCCCGCCTACCGTTGGACCGGCGGCGTCCCGCCGTCCTCACCGGGTGACAGACCCAGCATGTCGAGCAGCATCCTGCAGTCCTCGGTGCCCAGGGCGCTGCGCGCGACCGCGAGCCTCGCCCGGTGGACCTGTTCGTCGGAGATCCGCGAGGGCTCTCCGCTGCGCTGGGCAGGCACGGCGGGGCCGCCCTGCCTCTGCATGCCGTCGTCCTGTGTCCACAGGAACTTGCGCACTTCCAGTGACCCGCTCATGAGTGCCCTCCCCGACTTGAGGTTGGCGCGAGGCTAAGCGACCTGGGACAACGGCCGCAGCCCCCCGCAGAGTGATTCCACCAACACCCAGCGTTACTTTCCGTACAGGTGTGCTGCCTGTCCCGTTGAGAAGCCGCCAGTGGAAGATGGACCGATGACTGACCCCACGCCGGAGCCTTCCCCCGATGCAGAGGGCCAAAACGCGCGGCGGACACCGGATCCCGCACCAGGTGACGCCCCGCCCGCCGACGTCCCGGCCGCCGACGTCCCCGCCGGTGACCTGCCGAACGGCGACGTCCCCGCAAGCGGCATCCCGCCGGCGCCGGACCCGCAGGAGATCCTGAAGGCGATCAGCGGCATCAACCTCGAGACCATCGACGCCGACATCGAGTCGGCGTTCGGTTCGCGGATGGCCCAGCTGGACGAGATGCTCGCCGGTCTCGACTCGCTCGTGGAGAAGATCGAGAAGGACATCCAGAACCTGGACCAGCCGAAACCCGACGGTCCTCAGTAGATAGCCCATACCCTGGGTGGGTATATCATCGGAGTTCCGATCGCGAGGGAGGAACTCCATGTCCGTCACTGCCACCTACACCGTCACCGGCATGACCTGCGGCCACTGCGTCAGCTCGGTCACCGAGGAGCTGTCCGAGGTCGCCGGCGTGACCGGTGTCGACGTGGTGCTCGAGACCGGAGCGGTGACCGTCACCAGCGACCGCGAGCTCGACAGGGCCGAGGTCGAGGCCGCCGTGACCGAGGCCGGGTACCAGGTCGCCTGATGACCACGACCGAGCCCCGGCACGTCGAGCTCAGCATCAGCGGCATGACCTGCGCCTCGTGCGCGCGGCGCGTGGAACGCAAGCTGAACAAGCTCGACGGCGTCTCCGCCACCGTGAACTACGCGACCGAGAAGGCCAGCGTTCAGTTCCCGGTCGGCATGCGCGTGGACGACCTGGTGTCGACCGTGCGAGCGGCGGGCTACGACGCCGCGGAGCCGCAGCCGGAACCGGCCGACGACGCTCACGACGCCGGTGAGCTGCGGCTGAGGTTCGTCCTGGCCGCCGCGCTGGGCGTGCCGGTGATCGCGTTCTCGATGGTCCCCGCCTGGCAGTTCCCGACCTGGCAGTGGATCTCGCTGGCGCTGGCGAGCGTGGTCGTGTGGGTGTGCGGCTGGCCGTTCCACCGGGCGGCCGCGGTCAACCTCCGGCACGGCGCGAGCACGATGGACACCCTCGTGTCGATGGGCGTCGCGGTCTCGTACCTGTGGTCGCTGTACGCGCTGGTGTTCGGCACCGCCGGGACGATCGGCATGCGGCACGAGTTCAGCCTCCTGCCGCGGCCGGCGTCCTCCGGCGACATCTACCTCGAGGTCGCGGTCGGCGTGACCGTGTTCCTGCTGCTCGGGCGCTGGCTGGAGGCCCGTTCGAAGCGCTCGGCGGGTGCCGCGCTGCGGGCGTTGCTGACGCTCGGCGCCAAGGACGTGGCGGTGCTGCGCGACGGCGTGGAGACCCGCGTGCCGATCGGACAGCTCCAGGTCGGCGAACGGTTCGTGGTCCGTCCGGGTGAGCGGATCGCCACGGACGGCCTAGTCGTCGAGGGCAGCTCGGCCTTGGACGCCTCGATGGTCACCGGGGAGTCGGTGCCGGTCGAGGTTTCCGAGGGGTCGCCGGTCGTCGGCGGGACGGTCAACGCGGGCGGCCGGCTGGTCGTGCGGGCCGGTTCCGTGGGCGCCGACACGCAGCTCGCGCGGATGGCGAGGCTCGTCGAGCAGGCGCAGGCGGGCAAGGCGGACGTGCAGCGGCTCGCGGACCGGGTGTCGGCGGTGTTCGTGCCGGTCGTGGTGGCGATCGCCGCGGTGGCGTTCGCCGCCTGGCTGCTCGCCGGCCGCCCGCTGGAGTTCGCGGTCACGACGGCCGTGGCGGTGCTGGTGATCGCGTGCCCGTGCGCGCTGGGCCTGGCGACGCCGACGGCGTTGCTCGTGGGCACCGGCCGCGGCGCCCAGCTCGGGATCCTGGTGAAGGGCCCGGAGGTGCTGGAGTCGACCCGGCGCGTGGACACCGTGGTGCTCGACAAGACCGGGACCGTCACGACCGGGCGGCTGACGCTCGTGGACGTGGTCCCGGCCGACGGCGTGTCCCGGGACGAGGTGCTGCTGTTCGCGGCGGCGGTCGAGAACGCCTCCGAACACCCCATCGCGGCCGCGATCGTGCGCGAGGCACCGGAACTGAGGACCGTTTCTGATTTCGTGTCCACCGATGGCATCGGTGTCAGCGGTGTGGTGGAAGGCAGGCGCGTTGCCGTCGGCCGGCTGCGCAACGTCGACCTGCCTGATTCTTTGACGGCGGCCGCAGGTGTACACGCGGATCGCACTGTCGTCGCCGTTTCCTTTGATGACAAGGTTGTCGGGCTCGTCGTCGTCGCCGACGTCGTGAAACCCACGTCCGCACAAGCCGTTCGAGACCTGCGTTCCCTGGGACTGCGGCCTGTCCTGCTGACCGGAGACAACGCGGCGGTGGCAGCCGCGGTCGCGCGGGAAGTCGGAATCGACGAGGTCGTCGCCGACGTGCTGCCGGCCGAGAAAGTCGCCGCGGTGCGGAATCTCCAGGCACAGGGCCGAGTTGTGGCGATGGTCGGCGACGGCGTGAACGACGCCCCCGCCCTGGCCGCCGCTGACCTGGGGCTGGCCATGGGAACCGGCACCGACGTGGCCATCGAGGCGAGCGACCTGACCCTGGTGCGCGGCGACCTGCGGGTGGCGGCGGACGCGATCAGGTTGTCCCGCAAGACTTTGGGCACGATCAAGGGGAATCTTTTCTGGGCGTTCGCCTACAACGTCGCTGGACTTCCACTCGCGGCACTGGGCCTGCTCAACCCCATGCTGGCGGGGGCCGCAATGGCGTTCAGCAGCGTGTTCGTTGTTACCAACAGCTTGCGACTGCGTCGATTCCGCTCATGGGCAGCATAAGAATCTCCGGACAACCTCTCCCGCACAGGCCTGTGCGCGTGCAACAATCCGATTGCTGACACACCCCCGGTCAGCGCCTGTGGAGATCCCCTCCGGCCCCCGCGTTCCTCCCCCTGGCGCGGGGGCCTCTCCTCTTCTCCGGTCGACCCTGCTCGGCTGACGCCTCGCCGCGGTCGATCGGAGGTGTCTTCTGGGGGCCGAGCCCCCAGACCCCCAGCCGGGGGCAAGCCCCCGGACCCCCGCGGTGGTCGGCGCCCGTTGTTTTCGTTCCCTGGCGGGCCCCGCTGTCTCGCGCGGCCTTCGCTCGTTCCCGTTGCTCGCGCGGACGTTGCCTGTTGTCTCCATTGCGGGCTTTGCTTGGCCGCACGCGGGGAGCCCGCGTGCGGTGGCGAGGAACGGACGGCGCTCGTTGGTGACACGTTCAGGTGACTCAGGTCACAGGGGTTTGGGTTCCGTGACCGAGCCGTTATCGTGTGCCGGTGCCTATCGGATCCCTCGGACGCTCCAAGTCTGGCCGTCACCGCCCCGCGGACGAACCGCAGGAGACGTTGCCCGACGAGGAGCTGACCTCTTACCTGGCCGCACTGGCCCCTGACTCGGACAACGAGACCACCGCCTCGGGCTTCGGCAACGCGCAGGTGTACCAGCTGCGCCTCCAGCTGATGGCCAACGAGCAGCTCAAGGAGCTCGCTGCCGAGCGTCAGACCTCCCCGCAGGCTCTCGCCACGGAGTGGGTCATGCAGCGACTGGAGTGGGAAGAGCGCCAGCGCGGAAACTGACGCCCGCCCCAGTCACCCCAGCACGAAGGAGGACCCTCGGCCGAGCCCGGCCGAGGGTCCTCCTCGCGTACGACTAGATGCGGCGAAACGAATCAGATCGCGCGGACGTTCTGGGCCTGCGGGCCCTTCGTGCCCTGACCGACCTCGAACTCCACGCGCTGGTTCTCCTCCAGGGTCCTGAAGCCCTGACCCTGGATCTCCGAGTAGTGGACGAAGACGTCAGCGCCGCCGTTGTCCTGGGCGATGAAGCCGAAGCCCTTTTCGGAGTTGAACCACTTGACAGTGCCCTGTGCCATGTACCTGCCTCCATCGCAGGAAAGCTTGGGGCTGCACCGTGCAACCCCGGCCGTCCCGGGGGCGTTCAACTCGCTCGAATCGAGCGCGCAGCACGCCCGCGTGTCGTTCCGCGAGCGTGTGAAGCACGAACACAGAAACCACGGCCTGCGCGGAAGAGCCTAACGTGTGCCGCGTCATAGCACTACTGCTCAAATCTGGCTAGCGGATTGCCTCAATAGGGGGAAACACGCTGGCCCAGTAGGGTGATCACGACCTCATGAGCAACTCGTTAGTGGTTCGCGCGTCCTCTGAGCGTGAGTTCAGGGGGATCTTGGGGAGAGCGCGTGTTCCGGCCGTTGTTGTTGGCAGTTCTGCTGGGGTTGACCGCTTGCGAGGGCGCGCCGGACGCGTCACCGCCGGACGTTCCGGTCGTGCAGGAGAAGGCGAAGGCGGCTCTGACCGTCACGCCGGCATCAGGTGAGGGGATCAGCCCGGCGGGTCCGTTCCAGGTGGGTGTCACCGGGGGCAAGCTCACGTCGGTCGCGTTGACGGGTGCGGACGACCGCGTGGTCAAGGGGGAGCTGACCGGGGACCGGTGGGTGGCGACCGAGGACCTGGCGTACAACAAGGCCTACACGTGGTCGGGCTCGGCCAAGGGCGAGGACGGCGCGGAGGTGCCGGTCACCGGTTCGTTCCGGACGTTGAAGCCCTCCAAGCTCACCAGCGCGTCGGCGAACGTCGGCGACCACCAGACCTACGGCGTCGCGATGCCGATCAAGATCACGTTCAGCTCGCCGGTGCAGGACAAGGCGACCGTGCAGAAGGCCATGACCGTCACGACCTCGGTGCCGACCGAAGGTGCGTGGGCGTGGCTGTCCGACCGCGAGGCGCACTGGCGGCCGAAGGAGTACTACAAGCCCGGCACGCGGGTTTCCGTTGACGTCAACGTCTACGGCGTCCCGTTCGGCGGCGGCGCGTACGGCGCCGAGGACCTGCACGTGCAGTTCGCGATCGCGGACCGCGCGCTGGTGGTCAAGGCCGACACGCAGTCGCACCGGTTCGTCATCTACCGCGACGGCGTGCAGCTGCACGACTTCCCTGCTTCCTACGGCCTGGACACCGACCCGCGCCGGGTCACCCGTTCCGGCACGCACGTGGTGATGCAGAAGGAAGCAAAGCGCACGATGTCGAGCACCGTGTTCGACTACAAGGACGTCCCGGTCACCTGGGCCGTGCTGCTGTCGAACAACGGCGAGTTCGTGCACGAGTACGCCAACTCGATGTACGCGCAGGGCAAGCAGAACGTCTCCCACGGCTGCGCGAACCTGTCACCGGCCGACGCGAAGACGTTCTTCGACCTCACGATGATCGGTGACCCGGTCGAGGTGCTGAACTCGTCGATCAAGCTGGGACCGGCCGACCGCGACTACTACGACTGGGCTCTCGACTGGGAGACCTGGAAGTCGAAGTCGGCCGTGAACGGCTAGTGGTGTGGCTCAGCACGTTGCCGGGGGAATCCGCGGTCAGACGGGTGCATCGTGGTGCCCTGCTGAGCGTGCATTACCTCGCCAACGTGCTGAGTCGCGCCACTAGGACTTCTCGGTGATCTGGGGCGGCGCTGGGATCTCGTAGCCCGACGGGCCGACGTTGCGTTCCAGCGCCCGCTTCCACTCACCACTGGAGATCATCTTCTCGATGGCCTTGTTGACCTCGGCCCTGCTCTCGTCGTCGCCCTTGGCCACGCCGATCCCGTAGCGCTCCTGGGAGAACGGCTTGCCGACGAGCTTGAGCAGCTCCGGGTTCTCCGCCGCGAAGCCCGCGAGGATGACCTCGTCGGTGGTGACGGCGTCGACGTTGCCCGCCATGAGAGCGATTACACAGTCCGAGTACTGGCCGTACTCGACCAGCTTGACGCCTTGGGCGTAGTCGTTCTTCACCTTCTGCGCGGACGTGGATCCCTTGACGGAGCACAGCTGCCGGCCGTTCAGGGTCTCCGGGCCGGTGATCGCCTGCTCGGTGAAGCGGACGAGCATGCCCTGGCCGGTCTCGAAGTACGGGCCGGCGAAGGCGACCTTCTCCTTGCGGGCGTCGGTGATCGAGTAGGTCGCGACGACCAGGTCGACCTCACCGCTCTCCAGCATCGACTCGCGGACGGCGCCGCGGGCCTCCTTGAAGGTGATACCGCTTTCCTTCACGCCCAGCTCGTTGGCCACGTACTTGGCCACGTCCACGTCGAACCCGACGAAGCGGCCGTCCAGCCGCCGTTCGCTCAAACCGGGCTGGTCGTAGCGGATGCCGATGGTCAGCTTGCCGGAGCCGGCTCGACCGACGACTGTGGCCGTGTCACCGCTCCCACAGGCGGTGGCCAGCACCGCTACGGCAGCGAGAAGCGCAGCACGACGGGTCACGACAAGACCTTCCGGGGGTGGTGTGGAGTCGTGAGCAATGCTACGTACCTGCGGCGATTATCAACTGTGATGTGTGACAACTACGGCAGCCGTGCTCTGCTCGGCGTCACATGACGCCCCTCACGTTCCACGGCGCGGCGCAGGTGTCCCGGCGGACCCATCCTGCGGATCTTGCCGGGCACCAAAAGCGCTGTTCGGCGCAGCATTCGCAGCCACCGTTCCGCGTTGGCGTACGGCTCATGACCATGCAGTTCCAGAGCCCATTCGGGGAGCACGGAGTACGCCAGATGACCGATCAGCACGCGGTAGAGGGGCAGGCCGTGACGAAGCCACCCCTTGACAGGCGGGCCGTGGAGGAACTCGTAGATCACCTCGGAGTCCGCGGTGCGGCGCAACGAAGGCCTCATCGAGTCGAAGTACTCGGCCATCTCCCGGCGTGATCCGGGCACGTCGTCGGCGTGCAGGCCGACCAGCGTGGCGGCGAACCGCTGTTCCGCGTAGTACCGGTCCTTCTGCCGGTCCGTGAGCCCGTAGCCGGCGAGGCCGAGCACCCTCTCGAAGCAGTGCACCTCCGAACAGTGCACCCACAGCAGCAGTTCCGGTTCGTCCACTCGGAACGTTCTGCCCTCTTGGTCAGTGGCGCGCAGGCTGCGGTGGGTCGCGCGGACCCGTGCCGCCGCGGTCCTGATCTCCTCCTCCGTCCCGTACACGCCGAGCCCGACGAAGTCCGCCGTGCGCTTGAGCCGGCCGAGCGGGTCGGCCTGGAAGTTCGAGTTCTGCACGACACCCGCGACCGCCTTCGGGTGCAGCGCCTGCAGGTAGAGACTCGCGATCCCGGCGATCCACATCGCCGGGTCCGCGTGCAGCTGCCAGCTGACCGTGTTCGCATCGAGCATGCGAGCATCGTCGCGCCTGGCCAGGATGAAAGCCATGGACCTCGACCAGGCACGGGAAGTGCTCCGCAGCCAGCACCGCGCGGTGTTCACCGCGATGAAGTCGGACGGGACGCCCGCGATGTCGCCGGTGCTCGTCGCGCTGGACGACAACGGCGACGTGCTCGTCTCGACGCGCGCGACCGCGTACAAGACCAAGCAGGTGCAACGGGATCCGCGCGTGTGGCTGTGCGTGCTGCCGGACAGCTTCTTCGGGCGGTGGATCCAGGTCGAGGGGACGGCGACCGTGGTGCCGTTGCCCGACGCGATGGACCTGTTGGTGGAGTACTACCGGACGATCTCCGGCGAGCACGACGACTGGGACGACTACCGCGCCGCGATGGAACGGGAACAGCGGGTCGTCCTGCGCATCGCGTTGACCGGCGCCGGACCGGACAAGACCGGCTGAGTAACACCGTTAGCGGGCGCAACGATTCCACGGGGACGGCAGCGGACACGTCGTCCGGACCTGGGGAGTGCGATGAGTGGTGGCAGACGCCGCGGCTACTTCACCGCCGCAGTGGCGATGCTGGGCGCCGCCCTGGTCACGGCCCTGCTGGCGACGCCTCCGGAACGGCCGGTGGACATCCGCCTGGTCGCGCCGCCACCTCTGCCCGCCGAGACCGTGACGGCGTCCGCCACCACGACCGTGTCCGCGGTCGGCCCTGTGGTGTTCGACACCTCCACCCCGCCGCCGCCCCCCCGCCGCGACCTCGCTGCCCAGGCCGGGCCCGTCCAGCACGACGAAGCCCTCGCCGCCGCCCTCACGGCCGCGCGGGCTCCTCGACCTGCTGCGCTGCGACTCGAAGTACTTCGACAAGCTCATCGAGAAGGACTTCGAGCGCTGCCTGCCGTGGCCGATGCAGCCGAAGGAACTGTGCAAGTTCCTCGAGGACAACCACCTGCACCCGATCGAGATCCGCGGACCTGACGGGCGCAAGCGCAACGACGTGAAGTGCCGCTAGCCCTTGAGCTCACGCAGCCGGCGCAGGTTCGACTCGGCACGTGAGCCGAGCAGCTGCGCCTCGCCCAGGTAGTGGTCGTCGATCAACGCCTCCACCTCGGCGTCGTTCATCGCGGGCACGATCCGCGCGGCCATCCTGTTCATGTTGCGGTAGCTGCCCTGGAGCAGGAACGGCTCGTCGCCCGCGCCGGCCGCCGAGGCGATGTACGCCTGGTTGACCTTGAGCACGACCTCCTGGACGCGCTGCATCTTGCGCAGCACGGACAGCATCCGGTCGAGCTGCACGGTGTCGTGGCCGGTCTTGACGTCCTGACCGGAGGCGAGGCGCACCAGCGGTTCCACGTCCACGCCCGCGAGCGTCGGGTTCGACGAGGACGCGTTCTCCAGGTAGCTCAACGCGAAGAGGGACTCGCGACCGTGCAGCACGTCGCCGAGGTTCCACACGTCCGCCCGGTTCGCGAGCATGTCGGGGACCCGGAAGGCGCGACCCGTCTCGGTGTACGGGTTGCCGGCCATCGAGACGGCGAACCGCTTGCCGCGCAGGTCGAACGTGCGTGCCTCGCCGTCCCACACGCCGTCCACGCGGCGCTGGGCGTCGCACAGCGAGATGAACTTCTGCAGCAGCTCCGGTGAGGTGTGCTGGATGTCGTCGAGGTGCAGCAGAACGCCGGAGCCGAGGGCGAAGGCGAAGTTGATCCGCTCGACCTCCTGGCGGGCCGTGGCATTCGGAGCCTCCCGCGGGTCGAGGGAGGTGACGCCGCTGCCCAGCGCCGGGCCGTTGACCTTGACGAACACCATGCCGAGGCGGTTGGCGACGTACTCGATGAGCGTGGTCTTGCCGTAGCCGGGCGGGGAGATCAGCATCAGCAGGCCGGTGCCGTCGTTCAGCTGCTTGGCGAGGTTGTCGCCGATCAGCGGCAGGTAGACCTCGTTCAGCAACCTGTTGCGCACGAACGTGTTCAGCACCGCGGGCCGGTACTCGTCGAGCTTGAGCCGGTGACGTTCCCGGGCGAGCAGCTCGTCGCGCCGCCGCTGGTAGGCGCGGAACGCGGGCACGTGCTCGGTGCTGAACGCGCGCAACCTGGTCAGCGCCTCGTCCAGACGCAGCTCCATGGCCTGGTCCGCCACCCGCGGGTGCGAGCCGAGCAGGCCGGTGACGGTCTCGGTCAGCGCGGCGCTGGAGTCGTACCGCGGCAGGTCGGTGAGCAGCACGGCCACGACCTCGGGGAACTCGGGGCAGTCCTCGTCGCCGAGGAACGCCCGCAGCCACGCCTCGATCAGGTCGCGGTCGCGCAGGTCCTCGGTCACCACGGCGCGGAAGCGGTCGATCACGGCCCTGGCGGCCTTGCTGGTGACGAACCCCTCCGGCTCACAGGCGAGCTCCTCGAAGAGGTACTCGGCGGCGAGCGGGGTGAGGCCGAACTGCGCGGTCAGCTCCGGGATCCCGTGCGTGCCACCGAAGATCGTGCGCGCGCGGGCCAGCGACTCGGCCTTGCGCGCCCACACCTGCTGCTGTTCGGTGCCGAGACCGGCCCAGTGGATCTGCGCCTCCGCCCGTGCGGACGGCGGGTACCTGAGCAGCCCGGCACCGGCGTGGAGTCGGTGCAGGACAGCGAGGATCCGTTCGGCGTCGTGGTCGTGCACGCCCTTCTCGTAGCCCTCGTCGTAGCGTTCTGCAGCGGCCGTGGACACGTCGGTGCGGCCCTCGGCGAGCAGGCACGCGGCCAGGTGCTCGGAGCGGTAGACCTCCGGCGTCTCGGAGACCAGCAGCTGATCCCAGAACGGCCTGGTGGCCGCGAACGCCGGGTCGGTGACCTCGCCGCGGTAGTCGGTCCCGGTGATCGCGAAGAACATTCGGCCGTCACGCGGCACGAGGGTGAGGTTCATCGGCTCGGTCGTCACCGGGAAGCGGTGACGACCGAGCACGATCGACGCGCCGTCGTGCAGATCGGCCCGATCCCGCAGCGCCCGGCCTCCCTCTTGCCTGGCGTCGCGCAGATCCGCGTCGAGCTCGTCGGCCCTGACGTCACCGAGCTCGCGCAGCGCGGCGGCGACGGACCGGACCTTGGTGACCATCGGGTCGCCGGCGAAGTAGGTGTTGATCTCGTCGATCGACGTCAGCTTCCCGACGCGGCGGCGGATCGTGCCGAGCACGCGTTCGGCGGACTGGACGAGGCGGTCGGCCTTGCGCGCGCGTTCGTCCAGCAACGTCTGCTTGCGCGCGGAGAACGCCTCGTAGACGTCCGTGCGCTTGGCCCCGATCTGGGCCAGGAAGTCGTCGAAGTCGGCGAACCGCGACTCCAGGTTCTCCAGCTGCAGCAGCAGCCGGCCGAGCTGGTCGTCGCAGCTCTGCGGGGTCGCGGCGACCGCGAGCGCGCCGGTGACGGCCTGGCCGAGCAGGGCGAACTCCGCGGCGAACTCGGCCCGGCCCTCGGCGGCGGCCAGCGCCTTCCTGCGACCGTCCACAGTGGCGCGTGCGCGGTTCACCGCGGCCAGCACCTCGCCGATGCCGGCCAGGATCTGCGTGCGGGTCGTGGTGTCGGCGGCGTCGAGCGTGCTGACGACCTCGGTCAGCACCTCCAGCCCGGCCTGTTGCTGCGCCAGGCGGTCGCGCAGGGGCTTGGCCTCGGCCGCGGTCACGAGCTCCGTGGCCGCGATCCGGTCGATCTCCTCGTGGTACTGGGCGAACGCGCTCTCACCGCTGAGGAACGCGACGGCTCTGCGAGCCGAGTCGGCCAGCGTCTCGACGAGTGCGCCCTCCCGGCGTTCGAGATCGGCGAGATCGACGTACTTCAGGTCCTTCAACGTGATCAGCCGGCCCTGGGCGGACCGCAGGTCGGCCAGCAGCCGGACCCACTCGTCGGCCGAGCGCGGCGCGGCCGAGCGGGACAGCCGGACCAGCGACGCGAGCTTCTCGCCCGCCTCGGTCAGCTGCTCGGCGGCGTGTTCGGTGAGCGCGCGGACCGACTCGAACTCGTCCAGCACCTGCTCGGCGGTGGCGCGCACGGCCAGGACGTCGTCGCGCAGCCCCAGTTCGGCGAGCCAGTGGACGCTGTCGAGCACCCTGGTGCACAGCGCGATCAGGCCTTCGAACACCGGCGCGGTCGGCGTCATCCCGGCGGCCATGCGGGTCACGCTCAGGCAGTCGGAGATGCCGCGGACCAGCTCGGCGTTGCCGATGCGGGCGAGCGGGCCGGACTCCTCCGGCAGCACCTCGTCGGCCACGAACGGCGTGCGCCAGACCTGCATCGGGTGCACGCGCACGGGTTCGGTGCTCGTCTCGCGGAAGATCACCAGCGTGCCGTCGGCGAAGAGCGAGTAGCCGTGGCACACGAGCGGGGTGGCGACCTCCTTGCGGATCACGTTGTAGGGCAGCAACAGGCTGCGGCCCTCGCGGCGGGCGTGGAAGACGTAGAGCACGTCCTCGCCGTTGGCCGACCGGACGACCCGTTCGAACTCCAGGTCCTCGGTGTCGACGTCGAACGTCTTGTCGTCGCCGGTGACGAGGTAGTAGCCGCCGGGGAAGATGATCCCCTGGTCCTCCGGCAGCCGCTGGCAGGCCTGACCGATGCCGTCGAGTCTGGCCACGGCCTTGGTGCGCGTGTTGAAGACCAGGTGCCGCCACTCGGTTTCCTTGTACGGCAGGATCCTGAGCAGGATCAACGGTCCGACGCGCGCGTGGTGCACGTCCGCGTCGGCCAGGCTCTGCAGCGGCTCGTCGACCGGTTCTTCGTAGATGCCCTCGCCGGTCTCGGTGTTGTTCTCGACCTTGATGGTCAGCGTGCCGCCGACGGTCTCGACGAACACCTCGCCGTCGATGGCGATGTGCGGGTGCCGGCCGAGCACGTGCTGCTCGCGGGTCGTCTCGACCCACGTGAAGTCGTGCGACGGCGGGAAGACGTGGTCGCGTTCGCCGCGGTTGTCCAGGTAGGTCGGGGTGCCGTCGACGGCGACGTCCCAGCGCAGCACGCGGATGTCCTCGATCCGCGCGCCGGTCTGGAACACCGCGAGCAGCCGCGACTCGACGACCCGCAGCTGCAGCAGCCGGGTGTCGCGGTAGTACCGGTAGAGCTCGGCGAAGTCGTTGCGGAACCTGGGGTCGTCCAGGAAGCTCGCGTCGGCCGGGCCGAAGTCCTTGCCGTGCACGGCGAAGACGTCGGCGACCGCCGTCTCCGGCTTGAGGCCGAGGAACACGTTGTAGCCGAACAACATCTGCTCGCCCAGCGGCACGATGTCGCGCGGCACGCAGTTGTTCTCGGTGCGGATGCGCTCGGTGGCGACGAGCTCGAGCGCCTGGCTGCCGAACGTCTCGACGCGCCGGTCGTTCAGCGCCTCGGTGCTCCGGGCGAGCCCGGCGGCCTGCTCGGCCAGCCGGGCCCGCAACACCTCGTAGGTACCGGCGTCCAGACCAGGGGAGTGGGACACCGTCATGCGGGCTGGCCGTTGTTCTTGGCCATCTGGGTCAGCGCGATCGCGGCGGCGATGTTCTGCGCGTCACCGGTGGTGAACGAGCTGAGCACCTTGGTCAGGTCCTCCGGGAAGTTCCCGGTGCCGTCGAACCACTTCTGGCCCAGCGCCTGCACCACGTCGGAGTTGCCGACGAACCCGTCGACCTGCTTGCCCGCGGTGATGGCGTTCGCGATCTTGTCGAAGAACACCGTGTCGCCGCCGATGATGTCGATGTCGGCCTTCTCCAGGCCCGCGGCCAGGACCATCGCCTGGGCCTCCGCGACCTGGCGCTGCACGTCGATGCCCTTGAGCCGGATCTCCTTCTCGGCCTCCAGCCGCAGGCGGTACTCCTCGTGCTCGCGGGTCGCGGTGTCCAGCGCGGCCATGGCCTCCGCCTTGTGCGACAGGCCCTCCGCCTCGCCCTTGAGGCGTTCCTTGATGCCCTCGGCGTCGGCGAGCGCCTTCTCCCGGTCGACCACGGCCTCGGCACGGCCCAGCGCCTCCACGGCGACGGCGTCTCGTTCCTTGACCTGCACGTCCGCCAGCCCCTTGGCGGCGGCCTCGGCCTGGACGCCCTCGGCGAGCCGGATCTTGGCGGTGGCGTCCAGTTCGGCGGACTGCTTGCGCGCTTCCGCCAGCAACACTTCCTGGCGGGCCTGGTGCTGCGCGGCCTGCTCGGCGGCTTCCGCAGCCTTGATGTCCTTGACCAGCGACTCCTGCGCCTCGGCCTCGGCGCGGATGATGATCTGCTGCCGCTCGCGCTCGGCCTCCTCGACCGCGCGCAACCGCTTGATGTTCTCCTCCTGCTCGGCCACGGTCTTCTCGACCGCGACCCGCTCGCGCACCAGGTCGGCGATGGCGCGCCGTTCGTGCTCGAGCTCCTTGTCCTTCTCGATCATGCGCAGCGCGGTCTCCCGTTCGCGCGCGATGACCTCCAGCAGGCGGTCCTTCTCGATCCGCTCGGTCTCGACGGCGATCACGCGCTCGCGGTTCTTCTCCGCCACGGCGATCTCGCGGGCCTTGTTCTCGGTCTGGATGCCGAGCTGCTCCTCGGTGCGGATGAACGCGGTGTTGGCCTTGAGCCGTTCCTCGGCCTGCACCTTCTGGGTCTCGGCCTCCTGCTGCGCGCGGGCGGTCTCGATCTCGCGCCTCTGCTTGATCTCCGCGTCGGCCTGCCGGCGTTCGAGCTCCAGGATCGCCTCACGCGCGCTGACGTTCTGGCGCGTGATCTCCTTCTCCTCGTTGCGGGTGAACTCGTTGGTCTTGACGTGCTCGATCGCGGTCAGCTCGGTGATCTTGCGGATGCCCTGCGCGTCCAGGATGTTCGCCGGGTCGAGCTGCTTGAGCGGCGTCTGCTCCAGGTAGTCGATGGCGGCGTCTTCGAGGCTGTAGCCGTTGAGGTCGGTGCCGATGACCTGGATGATCCGGTCGCGGAACTCGTCGCGGTGCGTGTAGAGGTCCACGAAGTCGAGCTGCTTGCCGACGGTCTTGAGCGCCTCGGAGAACTTGGCGTTGAACAGCTCCTGCAACGTGGCCTCGTGGCTCGCGCGCTCGGTGCCGATCGCCTGCGCGACCTTGATGACGTCCTCGACGGTCTTGTTCACCCGCACGAAGAACGTGATCCTGATGTCGGCGCGGATGTTGTCCTTGCAGATCAGGCCCTCGTTGCCGGCCCGCTTGATCTCGATGGTCTTGACCGAGATGTCCATCGTCTCGCACTTGTGCAGCACCGGGAGCACGACCGTGCCGGTGAAGGTCACGTCGACCTTGCGCATCTTGGAGACGATGAGCGCCTTGCCCTGCTCGCACTTCTTGAACAGCCTGCTGATGGTGATCACCGCCATCAGCAGGACGACGGCGATCACCCCGATCAGCACCAGCAACCCCGTGGAAATGGCACCCATGTCAGCCCCCTGTGGTGATGTCGACGACCCAGAAGAACTCGCCCTCGGCGTCGTAGTCGAAGATCAGCGCGGTCTGTCCCGCCGTCAGCTCCGTGCTCTGGGCCGCGCGCACCTGCACGACGGCGGTGCCACCGTCGTCGGCGGTGACCTCGGCCTGGCCGTAGTGCTCGGTGACCCGAGCGGTCCGCACGATCGCCGCGCGGCCCACGAAGTCGTTGCGAGAGGCGGGTTTCTCCGGGCGCGTCCACCGCTTGACGGGGATGAGCACGATCCGCGTGACGAGCGCGCCGACGAGCAACGCGCCCGCGAGGACGACGTAGCGGAGCTTGTTCTCCGGCGTGAGCACCGTTCCGACCAGCGAGGCGAACCACGTGATCACGACGAACAGCGAGATCGACACGGGCAGCACCGGGGCGTCGAAGTCCATGCCCACCAGCGCGACCGTGAGCCAGTACGCCAGCACGATGAGCACCAGCACGCTGAAGAGCACGGTCGGGAACGCCACGGCGGCGGCCAGGAACTCGGTCATCATCGCCCCCTCTCGCCACTCTGATGCGCGAAACCCCGAATCCGTTGCACTTCGGGGAATGATCGACGTCACTCGATGGTTGCCGTGGTCATGGACATGGGGGTTCAGGGGCTCAACACCGGCGGCTCGATCGCACCCGCCGAGGCACTGCGGCTGGCCGGCCTGGTGGAACGGCTGGGGTTCCGGTCGTGGTGGGCGGTGGAGCACGTGGTGCTGCCGTCACCGCGGGTCGACCCGTCGCCGGCCGAACCGGACGCGCCGATGCTGGACCCGTTGGTGAGCCTCGGGTTCGTGGCGGCGGCCACCTCGCGGCTGGAGCTGGGGACCGGGATCGTGATCCTGCCGCAGCGCAACCCGGTGGTGCTCGCGAAGCAGGTGGCGACGCTCGACGTGCTGAGCGGTGGCCGGTTCACGCTCGGCGTCGGCGCGGGTTACCTGCCCCAGGAGTTCGCCGCGGTGGGCGTGCCGTTCGCGGACCGCGGCCGCCGTTCGGACGAGTACATCGACGCCATGCGCGCGTTGTGGCACTCCCCGGCTCCTGCCTTCGACGGGAGGTACGTGTCGTTCAGCGGGGTCGACGCGCACCCGCGGCCGGCGAACGCCAGGATCGCCGTAGGTGGCGCGAGCGACGCGGCGTTGCGGCGGGCGCTGACCCGTGGCAACGCGTGGATCGGCATCGGCACGCCGGAGGAGACCGCGGCGAACCTGAAGCGGTTGCGGCGGCTGTCGGCGTTGACCGAGCGGGCCGACGCGCTGGGCGCGTTGGAGATCAACGTCGTGGCCACCGCCCCGCTGGACCCGTCGGTGGTCCGGCAGTACGAGGACCTCGGCGTCGACCAGCTGATCGTCTATCCAGGTGCGCTCGACATGCCGCTCGACGAGGCGCTCCCGCACCTGATCTCGCTGGTTGCGTAGCCTGGGTGGCCGTGATCCCCGTAGTCGTCCTGGCCGGTTTCCTCGGCTCCGGCAAGACCACCCTGCTCAACCACCTGCTGCGCACGTCCGGCGGCACGCGGATCGGCGTGGTCGTGAACGACTTCGGTTCGATCAACATCGACGCGTTCGCGGTGTCCGCGCAGGTCGACTCGATGGTGACGCTGTCGAACGGGTGCCTGTGCTGCGCGGTCGACGGTTCCGAGCTGGGCGAGATGCTGGGCGAGCTGGCCACGTCGGACCTGGATGTGATCGTGATCGAGGCGTCCGGGCTCGCGGAGCCGTCCGCGCTGGTCAGGATGGTCCTGCAGGCGCCGGGCGTGTCGTACGGCGGGTTGATCTACGTGGTCGACGCGGTGGAGTTCGGCGCCGTTCCGCACCTGGACCGCGACCTGGCGATGGCCGATCTGGTGGTGCTGAACAAGGCGGACCGGGTCTCGTCGTTGCCTTCGTTGTCGACCGAGGCGCCGGTGCTCGCCGTGTCGTTCGGCCGGATCGACCCGGCGCTGCTGTTCGAGGTGCGGCCGCCGGACCTCGGGCCGCGCCAGCTGACGTTCGACGACCTGGAAGACCACTCGACGCACACCCACGCCGCGTACGACAGCGTGACGTTCACGTCCGAGGAACCCATGCACCCGAAGCTGTTCATGGACCTCCTCGCCGCCCGGCCGCCGGGCCTGTTCCGCGCCAAGGGTTTCGTGCGTTTCGAGCACGGCACGTTCATGCTGCACACCGTCGGCGCGTACGTGTCGTTCACAGCAGTCGAGCCCGCCCCGACGCAGCTGGTGCTGATCGGGACGGGCCTCGACGCGGACTCGTTGACGGACTGGCTGCTGGCGTGTGTCGCACTGGAGCCGGTCAGCTCGGAGGAGATGTTGTGGGTGCTGCGGTACGCGCGTTGATCACTTGCAGAGCGCGGTGTCGACGACGTCCAGCATCTGCTTGAGCGACTTCTGCGGGTCGCCGTAGGTGCCGAGCAGCGCGGTCGCGGTGATCGCCGTGTGGCGCCCGCTGTCCGTGGCGGCGCCGAAGCTCGAGAACCCGTGGATCGTGCCGCCGTGGCCCCAGTACTCGCCACCGCAGCTGAGCTTGGTGCTCTCCAGGCCGAGCCCGGCCGCGTTCCTGTCGTCGATCGGGATGGTCCTGCGCATCTCGTCGAGCTGCGGCTTCTTCAGCAGGCCGCCGTTGAGCAGTTCGCGGTAGAACCGGGCGATGTCCTGCGGCGTGGAAACGAGCGCGCCGGCCGCCCAGGCCTGCGACGAGTCGAGCTCCGTGGCGTCCACCACCTTCGAGCCCGGGTCGAACATGTCGGAGAGCACGTACCCGCGGGCGTGCCGGCCGCGGATGGTCCGCTCGCCCTGGCTCGGCCAGTAGGTGTCCCGCAGGTGCGCCCGGTCGAGCACCCGGCGCTGCACCTCCTCGGCCACCGGACGACCGGTGACCTTCTGCACGAGCAGACCGGCGACGACGTAGTTCGTGTTGCTGTAGCTGTACTTCTCGCCGGGCTCACCGGTCTTGGGCTGGTTGAGCCCCGCCTCCAGCAGCTCGTACGGCTCGAAGTAGCGGTTGCGGACGTCCTCGATCTTCGCGATCCCGACGGCGACCGCGTACTCCGGCAGACCGCTGGTGTGCTGCAGGACCTGCCGAACCGTGATGCGCTCGTCCTCGATGCGCGGCACGTAGTTCTTGACCGGCCCGTCGAGCTGGACCTTGCCCTCGCCGACCAGCTGCAGGACGGTCACCGCCACGAACGACTTGGTGATGCTGCCGACCCGCACCCGCCCGTTGAGCGGCGCGTTGCCCTTGGCGTGGTCCCGGCCGTTGACGTGCATCTCGACACCGGGCATGCCGTCCTTGACGATCTGGTCGAGCTGCTGGGGGATGGGCGTGATGAGACTGAGAGCTGCTACCGCGGCGATGACGTTCACTTCGCACCGCACAATGCACTGTCCACAGTGGCCAGGATGGTCTCGTGCACCTTGCCGGCCTCTTCCGGCGTGTCCTGGAACGTGCCGGGCAGTGCCGTCACCGCCACGCTGAACGCCCGGCCCTTCTCCGTGACACCACCGCGCGTCTCGTACCCGTGGATGTCACCGCCGTGACCCCAGTACCTGCCACCGCAGGTCAACGGCGAGCTGACGATCCCCAGCCCGTACTCGGCGCCCGGCCACATCTCCCCGACGGTGCTGACCGTCTTCTGCATCTCCTTGAGCTCCTTCGCGGGCACCAGGTCACCCTTGAGCAGCGCCCGGTAGAACGAGTTCAGGTCCTTTGTGGACGAGATGATCTGCCCGGCGGCCCAGCCCCACGACGGGTCGAGCTCGGTGACGTCGGTGGGCACGCCCTTGATGAGGTTGTAGCCCTTCGGGTGCTTGCCGCGGATGCCCTGCTCCCCCTGGCCAGGCCAGTAGGTGTCCTTGAGGTTCAGCTTCCGCACGATCCGCTGGTCGACGTTCTCCGCGATCGGCCGCCCGGTCACCTTCTGCACGATCAACCCGAGCAGCACGTAGTTCGTGTTGCTGTACTTGAACTTCTCACCCGGCTGCCCCGTCACCGGGTGCTGGTTCCCGACGGCCAGCAGCTCGTGCGGCTCGAAGTACCGGTGCTGCTGCTCCTCGAACTTCTCCAGCCCCAGGTAGTTCGTGTAGTTCGCGAGCCCGCTGGTGTGGTTGAGCAGCTGCCGCACCGTGATCCGGTCGTCCTTGATCGCACCCGGCAGGTACTTCGTGACCGGCGCGTCCAGCTCGACCTTGCCCTCCGCCACGAGCTGCATGACCACCGTCGCGACGAACGCCTTGGTGTTGCTCCCAGCCCGCACCTGCCCGTTCTTGGGCACCGGCACCCGCTTGTTCAGCTCAGCCGTCCCCGCGGTGTAGGCGGTCGTCCTGCCGTTCGCCTCCGTGGTCGTGGCAAGCGCCGCGGGAAACTCCTTGGCGAGCCCGTCGAGCTGCTTCTGCACCTGCCCGGCACCCGGCGCGGCCATCGCCGTGCCACTGCACAACATGGCCGCCGCCAACACTCCTACCAGCGTCTTCTTCATCGTCGTGTCCCCTCGCTCGGATGAGGAAGACGATTCCAGTTCGGATGCTGGTGGTGCAGTCACGCACGCTGCCGTTGATCAGGTGGAGCAGGCTCCACCTTCAGTACCGGACATCGCTCAGGAGCAGGGGCGGGTAGATGCCGGACGGCTCCCCGTCCACCGTCGTGCCCGCGAACTGCAACATGGCCCTGAGCTCCCCGTGCAACGGCGCCGGGTAGTTCAGCTCCGGCCTCGACACCTCGTCGAGCCTGGCGAGGTGCCCCGGCCCGAGCACGACCTCTTCAAGATTGCTCTCCAGGTGCTCCAGCTTCCGCGCCCCGATGATCGGCACCACGGTGCCGGCCCGCTGCCTGAGCCACGCCAACGCCACCGCAGCCGACGTGGTGCTCGTTTCCTCAGCGATCTCAGCCACGACATCGATGACCCTGAACTCTTCTTGGCTCGGCTGCCCCACGAACTTCACCCGCTCCGAGTCGGCAACCTGCACGTCCCGCCGGTACTTGCCCGACAGGAACCCGTTCTTGAGCGGACTCCACGGCACCAACGCCAGGTCCATCTCCCTGGCCATCGGCGCCACCTCCCCCTCCACCGTCCGCGCCAGCAACGAGTACTCGACCTGCAACGCGATCAACGGCGTCCACCGGTTGAGGAGGGCCATGGTCTGCGCCTGCGCCGTCACCCACGCAGGCGCGTTGGAGAACCCGATGTACCGCACCTTGCCCGATCCCACCAGATCGTCCAAGACCCGCATGGTCTCCTCGACGGGGGTGTTCCGGTCCCAGTTGTGCATCCAGTAGAGGTCCAGGTAGTCGGTCCGCAGCCGCCTCAGGGTCTCCTCGAGCTGCTTCCTGACCGCACTCCGGCCGGCCCCACCACCGTTCGGGTCGCCGGGGTGCATGTTGAAGAAGAACTTGGAGGCGAGCACGACCCGGTCACGCGTCTTCGTGTTGTGGAAGTAGTCGCCGAGGATCTTCTCGGAGTGCCCGTTGGTGTAGAAGTTGGCCGTGTCGATGAAGTTCCCACCGTTTGCGAGGTAGGTGTCGAGGATCTTCTCTGACTCCTCGACACTGCACCCGGCCGCCCCGACGTCCTCACCGAAGGTCATCGCGCCGAGGGCGAAGGGGCTGACGCGGAGGCCGGACCGGCCGAGGGTGACGTAGTGGTCGAGCGGCATGTCTTGGCTCCTTGGAGTGGCTGTTCTTCGGGTACTCCAATGGAAGCTGGTCGGGGGTGCGTCGCGGTACGACGATTCGGTTGCTCTCTTGCCCAATCCTCTCGGCTGTTGTTGTGGGGGTCGTTTGGGTGGGTTGGGTGCGTCAACCGTGAGGTGGGTAACCCGAGCGACATGGCGTGATGACGATCGGTAGGCTGTCCCGGCGAGGGCTGCTAGCTCAATTGGCAGAGCAGGAGACTTTTAATCTTCGGGTTCAGGGTTCGAGTCCCTGGCGGCCCACCAAACCCCCAGGTCAGTGACCTGGGGGTTTCGCTTTGTCCGGGTCTCCCCACACTTAACCCACACAAAACCGCTGGTCATTCAACTTCGTCGTCTTCCGCTTGATCATCTTTTGGCGCTCCGAGCGCGTTCTCCAGGGCGGCAGCGGCCCGCCGGTCGACCAGCTTCCGACCCATGTAGGTGTCCTGCGTCATGGACGGCCGAGCATGGCCGAGCTGGTCCGCGACCTGCCGTGCGGACAGCCCTGCCTCATCGAGGATGGTCGCCGCCGTCTTCCGGAAGACGTGCGAGGTCACCCAGGCGAACTCGTCCCCTCCGCGCGCCTTCCGGAGGTCCTTCCGGGTGTTGGACGGGTCGCGGAGCCCGCCGAGGGCATCCGGGAAGATCGGCCCGTTCGGGAAGCTGGTGGTCTTGCGCCTCCTTTGGAGCATGTCGAGCGCCCATCGTGGGAGCAGGAGCGTTCGCTCACCGGCCTCCGTCTTGGTCGACTTCCGGATCAAGCCGATGTCCTTGACCCGGATGACCGTGTAGTTCACGGCGACCGTGCCAGCCTCGAAGTCGACGTCCTCCCAGTAGACGGCCAGCGCCTCACCGATGCGAACGCCCGTGGCCATCATGAAGCGCGACAGGTCAGGCAGGTCCCGCTTCACAGCTCTGGGGTCCGACTCCAGCATCTCCAGCCAGCGGACCCGTTCCTCCAGCGTGAGCGCCCGCGGACTCTTCTTGCGGCCGGCCTCCAGCGGCTCCGCATCCCTGACCGGGTTGGTGTCCAGCGCCTTGTCCCGGACGGCGATCCGCAAGGCGCCCGAGATCACCGACCGGGCCGTCTTTGCCGTGTCCACGCTGACCGACCGCCACAACGCGCCAAGGAACGCGTCGACCCGCGCCACCGTCATCTCATGAATCCGCAGCTCACCGAGGCCAGGGAGCACGTGGCGATCCATGATGCTCCGGTAGGTGTCGACGCTGCTCGGAGACCTCTTCCCAGCGTCAGCGAGCGCCTGGAACTTCGTGAACCACTGGTCCAAGGCCTCCTTGAACCGGCTCTCGCGCGTCAGCGAACTGCCGGACGGCCCCTTCCGCTCAGCGAGCGCCTTCTTGAGGCTCCGCTCCGCAGCACTCTTGGTCTTCCCCCACCGCTCGACCGGCCGCGTCTTGCCGTCGTAGTCGCGATACTTCGTGGTGGCACGCCAGCCGGAATCCGTTTCGTAGCAACGAATCGCGCCGTACGTGCCGAGGTCCAGAGGTGGACGTCCCATCAGGCCGCCTCCTCAAGCAGGTGCTCGAACCAGCTCCGCACCTCGGACGGCAGGTACCGCAGGTGCTTCCCCAAGCGCCGTGCAGGCGGGCCGTAGTTCTTGGTCCTCCAGCCGTAGAGCGTGTGGACCGGAACGTTCAGGTAGGCAGCAACATCGCTGACTGTCCACAGTGGCTCGAACTGGTGTGTCTCCATGATGTTCCCCCTTTGATCAAGCAGCGTGCGGAGTTGCCGAACTCCCCGGAGGTCCGGCAGATGCGAGCAGCGCGGCCGTGTATTCGGCCTTCCACCTCCGCCGCTCAGCGACGGCACTCAAGAGCAGATGGGCTCGAGGCGGCACGTTCGGGTCGCCGGGCTCGACGTTGTTCCAGACGACCCGTTGAGGCTGGTCCTCGGGCTTGATCCCGACCTCCGCGAGCAGTTGCCGAACGAATGTCTTCCGGTCGTGCTTGTGGTCGGCGAGCGACTTCCCGGACCACTTCCGCGACACGAGCACCCGACGACCAGCCACCCCAAGCGTGGTCCGCTTGTGCGCTTTCCCCTTGCACTTGCCCGGCACCGTGGACAGCCGAGCCCCGCGAGGCTGGACGCCGTAGAGCAACCAGACCGGGCATTGCGGCGAGCAGGGCGTGACCGCGAGCTCAGCGCAGAGCCGTTCGGCGTGGTCTTCCTGGCGGGCCGTCTGGGCCTCGAAGCACTCGTTGATGCTCTTGGTGAGGTACTTCGTCAGGTAGCCGATGTGGCGGCCGGCTTCTTCAGTCCCGCCGAGGATGCCCTTGGAGTGCACCTGCACCCCGAACCGTGCGACATGTGCGGGCCGCACCACCTGGTCGAGCGCGTCTTCCCAGGTAGGCAGGGCCTTCCGCGTCTGCGGATCAACGAAGCCCTTGGCCCGGACATCCCAGACCGGCAGGTTGTCGCCGCCGTACTTGATCTCGTCATGCTCAGGCCACCAGACCTGGTGATACGTGGCCTCAGCAACCGCCCGCAGCTCTGCCCGCGAGATCGATCCCCGAACTGCCGCGTGCCAGTGCGGAGCCAACCGCCGCTGTGGCTCGACCGTCGAGAAGTACTGGACCTCCCAGCCGACGCACCTGCGCAGGTTCTGGACGAACCGATCGAGCAGCGCGGCGAAGTGCACCGCGTCCCGAGCGGCGCGGCGGTAGTTGTAGGTCGCCGGGTCAACGGGGGTGCCGTCGCTGCGGACCTTTCCGTAGGTGTCGAGCGTCAGTGTGAGGAACGTCGAGGGCTGATACTTGCCCCCGAACACCTTCCCGACCGTGCGCTTGCTGACCGGCCGCCGAGGCAGGTTGGGCGCGTCCTGTCGCCGCCTGGTCGACCGCTTCCTCACACCTTTGAGCGGCACTTCCAGGGAGGGGAGTGAACCGCGGACTCCGAGTTGCCGAAGTTCGGCATCGACCTCTGCGACCTCTTCCCGGACCTCTTCGGCTCCGACCTCATCACCCTCATCGAGGGCTAGGCGGAAGGCTTTTACGAGGTCAGCCCGGTAGGCGGTCAGCTCCCGCTGATCGTCGCTAGGGGCGTTCGGCGTGAAGTCGGGCTCTTCGGTCAGGTGCCATCCCTCACGACACTGCGCCATCCGCAGACGCCGATTCTTCTCCGCGCAGGTGGGACACACGCTGGCCACGGTCGAACCGCATGGCACCGGCACGATGTCGACACGTCCGGTGTCGAGGTCGATCCGTTCCTTGGCCAACGGCCGGACGCAGACGCCGTGCTCCTCAGCGACGGCCCGAGCGATGTCGAGCGCGGCCGGCTGCTTCATCCGCTCTGAGCGAGTCAGGTACTCGGTCACGCCGCCGCCCTCCCTTCACCGCTGGTTGGGAACTCGTGCACGGTGGCCGGGGCGAGATAGACGCCCAGCTCGACCAGGTCCGCGTCCGTGACGTGGAAGGCCCTCGCGCGTTCCGGTTCGCGCTGCCCGTCCTCCTTGAGCCAGGCAACACCGGGCGTGTTCTCGCTGATCTCGTGAGCAGCCGCGCCCCGTTGCCGAACGCCATCCCCAAGCACCATGTCGACCTGAACCGGCTCATCGAGCCGCAGGGCAACTCGGGTGGTGAACAGGTGCCGGAAGGAGACGACCTCCTTGCGCGGGTCCTGGACCAGGCCGACCACGGCGTAGCCAGGAGCACGTCCCTGCGAGGTGATCGTCTGGACGGCACGCGTAGCGCGTTCGCGGAGGTTCCGGTCGGGCTGGTACGCGATCAGGTCCGCTAGCTCATCCACGATCAGGACCGTGAACGGCTCACCTGTGCCGCGTGCCCACAAGCGCCGGATGCCCCGGTACCGCGCCGCACGTTCCTTGACCTCTGCGGCGATTTCTTCAAGCAGGGCAACGGCTTCCGGCCCGTTGTCGTAGATCACCTTCTCGAACGCGTCCGGACACTGCCCCAGTTCCATGCCACCCTTGGGGTCGATTCCAACGAGCCGGACCATGCCAGCCTTGATGGCCGGGGCAAGCTGCCAGACGATCGACCAGAGCACCGAGCCCTTGCCCGCACCAGGCACGCCGACCACGAGCACCTGAGAGCCGAGCAGCCGCAACCGCCAGGGCTTACCGGTCTCGGTACGGCCCACGACGACGCGCTTGAGGTCGACGTCCCCGACGGCTGCGAGTTGCGGCACCGCGACCGGACGAGACAGCGGATCGGAGTGGATGAAGTCGAGCTCAAGCACGCTCGGCCGCAGCACCCGCACCCGACAAGACCGTGCGTTGAAGGAGTGCGCCAGGTTGTCCCGTCGCGCTTCCCACTGCTCCGGAGACTGAGCCGGGATCATGCGAACCCGGACCTTGTCCCGCCACCCCTCCGACCGGACACGCCGCAGCTTCGGCCGGTACTCCCTGCCTCGACTGTCCTTGGCCAGCTCAGCCAGCCGCATCACCGTGCGCCAGTGCGGCACATAGACCGTGAGCCGCCGCCACTCGGTCAGGACGCGGTACCAGCCGAACCGCAGGAACGAGCCGCGATCGAGGCCGTACCAGACCGTCAAGGCACACACGAGCGACAGCAGCGCCAGGACCAGCGGCGACAGCCCGAACTGGCGATAGCCGATGTAGCCGCCGAGACAGGCCGTGACCGCGACCGGGTACCGGCCCGTCACCAGGACGAGCTTCACGGCCAGTCGGCCGGCGAGCCAGATCAGCGCGACCGGCGCGAGCAGAAGCTTGATCCAGCCAGGAAGCCACACCCACCACGGGACCCGTGGACGCGCACCTTCAAACGGTGCGGGGTCCACCCATGGATTGCCCTTCATCGCACACCGCCAGCGCACTTGAGGCACTGGAAGACGCTGCCCACACTCGGGATGCGCCCAACAGGCTGGAACGCTCCCGAAGCGGCGGTGTGCTGCGCCCGACAGGTCAGGCATTCGAAGCCCCGAGCCTGTGCCGCCGTGAGTTCCATCGTCTCCAGCGAGCCGCCGTCGAGCATCACGGCGTAGGTGGAAACGGTCTGCCTGGTGGAGATCACTTGATCCCCGTCTAGCGCACGAATGCGCTCAGGCTCTACGCTCATCTTGTTCACTCCCGAGTTGGGTGGACAACGCAGGAGCGGCAAGGTTGGTAGCCGGTTTCCGCTCCTGCGTCTCACGTTCTCTTTGCACCGCAACAAGACGTGCGGCATCGCCACGTGACCCAGCAGAGTCACGCGCTTTGTCCAATAAGGACTTCTGCTTACTTCTTCGCCGTCTTGGTGACCTTGATCGCCTCTCCCTTCTCGCGCTCACGGTTCGCCCAGTACATGGCTTCGTGGTGGTGGCTGCGATCGGTCTCAGCGACGCGTGCGTAGATGGCGGCCGAGCGGAGGTAGTAGTCCCTCAGCACCTCGGGTGCGGACTTCGGTTTGGGCAGGAGCTTGCTCAAGACGTCGTGCGCCTCGCTCAGCGTCCGAGCCTGTTCCGCCAGGCCCCAGTGCATGGCGTTAACCGCGGACATCAGGAGCCTCCTCCGCGAGCGCGTGACGCCCCTCCTGGTTGCCCAGGTGGTCAGCCAGCTTGGCCGCCTCCCGCGACAACTCCCGACAGAACCGCATCAGCACGTCCGAACCACCAGGGAAGGGCGGGAGCTGGATCGCGATGTTGACCGGGTCGAGGTAGATAGCCAGCGCCGGAACATCGGGCGTCACCCGGATCATGGCCGCGCCCGCGTCTTGGCCGGGCGTACAGGTGGCGTTGAACCCCATCATTGACCACCCCGCGCCGCATCGAGAGCGGTCTGTCCCTCAGCGACAGCCTCAGCAAGGCGAGGCAGTGCCTCCGCGTCGACCACCAGGACGGCCGGAAACGCGTTGCCCAACCGGAACTCAACCCGTCCAGCGAAGACAAGCGGTTCCACCCGAATCGGCAGGTTCGCCGTCAGGTGCAGGCGCATCAAGTCGGCCACGGATCACGCCGCCTTGGGTGCGGGCTTGGCCGCGACGGCCGCCTTCATGCCCGTGGCGCGCAGGCTGTAGCCCAGCTTCGCCCGGCAGCGGTGACGCTCACCGACGTGGCCACCACGGCAGCCCTTGTCATCGATCCACGGCGTGACAGTCAGCCCTTCGAACACGGCGGGCCGGATGTCCGTACCGGGGATCGCCTCAGGCGGGACGGGCCGGTGAGGTGCGGAGATCTTGACCGTGACCGCCGCATCCGTCTTGCGCTCCGCCGCCTGGTCGATGACGAGGACAGACCACACGAGCTGCCCGTTGTCCTTGTCGACTTCCTGCTCGGCGGGGAGCCCCTTGGCGCGGTCCTCCGCCGACTGGAACTTGAGCACCGGCTCAACGCTCATCACGAGCGCGCCCCTCGGGAACACGAAGTCGTGACCCGCCGGGAGCCTGCTCCCACCTGTGATCGCCATCGTCGTTCTCCTGTCGTTCGTGCCGGTCGAGGCTGGTCCCCGACGTTTCGACACCTACGACTTTCGACGAATCGGCAGGACGTCAACACCACACATCAGGACAACTACAGACGTCTCGGCTACATTGAAGTCGTCCCTAGTTGTACGGAGGGTAGATCATGCCGAACCAACGCTTGCGGGATGCGTTGCTACGCAACACTTTGGGCTTCGATGAAGTCGCCAAGGCAACCGGCGTGGACCCGAAGACCGTCGAACGGTGGATCACGCAGGATCGGACGCCGTACCCGCGCCACCGGCACGCCATCGCGGCGATGGTTCGCGAGACGGAGACCTACCTCTGGCCGGACGCGGTCGCGCCGGAGAAGAAGAAAGAGATCAACGAGTCCGAGGTCGTCCAGGTCTACGCGCACCGCCACGCCGTGCCGCAGGACATCTGGGGACACCTGATCGAGCAGTCGAAGATCAGCATCTCGATCCTGGTCTACGCCGGCATGTTCCTCGTGGACAATCCAGCCCTGATCAAGACGCTGCGCCAGAAGGCAGAGAACGGCGTTCGGATCCGGTTGCTGCTCGGAGACCCGGCAAGCCGCGAGGTCGCACGCCGCAGCGAGGAAGAGGGCATCGGCAAGACCACGCTTGGCGCGAAGATCCGGAACGCTCTGGCCATCTACAAGCCGCTGGCCGAGGTGCCTGGTGTGGAGATCCGACTTCACGGCACGACGCTCTACAACTCGATCTACCGCTTCGACGACGAGATGCTCGTGAACACGCACCTGCACGGCTTCATGGCAGCTCACGCGCCGGTCCTGCACCTGCGGCGGTTGTCCGGAGGCGACCTCTTCGAGACGTACGCCGAGAGCTTCCAGGGCGTCTGGGATGGCGCGAAGCCGCCGAAGTGGTAGGCAGGTAGGCATGGCTCGCATTGATCACTACAACGACCCGAACGCCCCGAAGGCGACCAACATCGTCGTGGCGGTGACGGCGTTCGTGCAGGACGAGCAAGGCCGGCTGTTGATGATCCGGCGGACCGACAACGACCTGTACTCGATCCCCGGCGGGGCACAGGATGTCGGTGAGACCATCGGCCACACCGTCATCCGCGAGGTCAAGGAAGAGACCGGGGTCGACGTCGAGCCCGTCGGCATCATCGGCGTGTACTCAGACCCCGCGCATGTCATCGCGTACACGGACGGCGAGGTGCGGCAGCAGTTCTCCATCTGCTTCCGGGCACGGCTGGTCGGTGGCGAGCTGCGTACCAGCGACGAGTCCAGCGAAGTTCACTGGGTCAGCCGCGGAGACCTCGACGCACTCAACATCCACCCGTCCATCCGGCTTCGGATCGAGCACGGGTTCGAGGATCGAACGACGCCCTACTTCGCGGTGTAGTCAACTCCCGCAGCGCGCAGCCGTTCCTCCGTGCGCTCGACCGCGCCAACCAACTCGGGCTTGGCCTGCCGGATGAAGAAGGTCACCAGATCCTCCGGACCGTAGCGCTTCTCGATCTCGCCGATTCGATCGAGCACGTTCGTGGGCTCACCATCAGGCGTTGTGGTCATATCAGCCCACCAGAGGGCATCACGGAGCGCCGTACACTCGTCGACCCACTTTGCAAGCTGAGCCGACAACCCTCTCAGCTCCGCTTCCAGATATGCGCATGAGTGATGTGCCACTAGCGCACACAGTCGAACGTCCACAGACGACCCCGTCAGGAACTGCGCACCGTCCAACGGATGAAACCCAGTGTGCGCTAGATGTGGCGCGTAACCGATGTCATGGAGCAGCGCAGCTGCCACCAGTACGTCCTGGTCCTGCGAATCAAACAGCGGTGCCGCGAGCTGCGCTCTGGCGCCTACGCCTAGGACGTGAGCAAACCTGCGAGGCAGCGACTCTGCCAGCGCATCATCGACCGCATGAGTAGCCCAGGAAACGAGATCCACGGTGCAACCCTACGCAGAACTTCAAGGGGCAGCAGTCTCACGTACTACTGCCCCGAGGTCACTCAAACCAACTGCAACCGTGTGCGCTGAGGCCTGAACGGATGATCGGTCACAGCTGGATCGAACCCCGCAATCCGATCGATCTCGGCAGCACTGAAACCCTTCGAAGCCATTGCGTCTCCGATAGCGCGCGTAAGTGACGGCACCTCGGGAAGGAGCTCGTCGCTGAGCGGCTCACTGGTACGCCAACCTTTGGCGCTCAGGGACTTATAGAGATTCGTCCGCTGCGACGCCGTGATCAGATTCAAGTGGTTAGCTCGTTCGATGAGGGCTTGCATCGAGGTACCCCACTCGCGCTTCAGATCGTGCAAGCGCCCAAGGTTCAGAGTCCTCATCTGCGGTCGCACCATCTCCGTCGGCATCAGGAACTCGCCAGCGAAGCGGTTCGCCTCATCTTCGATCTCCGCCGACACGTCCTCGGAGTGAAGAACGAGGTGTCCCAGCTCGTGCGCTAGCGTCAGTCGCTTGCGATCCGTTGGCGCTCGCATGTTGATCATGACGACCGGATAGTCATCTATCCACTGAGACAAGCCATCCACACGAGCTGTCCCGAAGTCTTCTTCGATGATGATGCAGCCGGCTGCCTCCATCCAACGAACGAGACCGCGAACAGGCCCAACCGGCATGCGCCACTGCATCCGGACAATCCGGGCCGCAGCTTCCGGCGTGGTCTCGAACAGGTCCAACCGCGGAATACTTTGCTCAGCACGGATTGAGACCTCTTCACAGACCAGTCGCGCATGAAGTCGATACATGTTCAACTGTGCCTCAAGCTGACGCCAAACAGTCGGCTTGGCTGACTGACGTCGTCGCATGTGGGCATCTACGGCCAGGCCACCGTGCACACGACCAGCAGCGCGGAAGAGGTCCGCAGTCACGCCAAGTGCGCGCGCCAGCCGCTCCAACACATCATCATCAGGCGCACGTTGATCATTTTCATACCGTGACAGTGTCGCCTGCGTGACCTCCGCCAGCTCCGCCAGTTCCTCTTGCGTCAAGCCGCTCGCACGACGTGCCGTAGAGAGCACCTCGCCAAAGTCCCTCATGCTCCTTCATTCCCAGCTTCCTCGTTCGCATCGTCGGACTCGACAGCCACGACAGGCGGCTTGGGGTCGATCTGAGGCGGCAGCGGACTGACCGGCAGCGCTCCAGTCTGAGGAGGCTCAGGCAGTTCGTGCACCCAGATGACCTTGTCACGATCTTCACGAAGCGAGATCACCGCAGGGCCAATGCTACGAGCTTCGGAGTCCCAGACGTACCCGACGATGAGACAGATCTCGTCGAACCCATCAAACGGCTCCTGCACCGGGACTTGCTGAAGGAAGTCCATTGCAGTCTGCGTCGGGTAGGTACTCACACCACCTGTCTCAGTGTGACGCTTCACCCGGAAGCGGTAGCGCAGTCCGATGCGAAGTTCGCGATGCGGCTCTTGATCATGGAAGTGCACCTCGTCGAGCCCGTCGAGGTAGACACCGAGGTTGTACCAAAGTCGATCATGGATCCAGTTGGCGAGGCCACGCTCACTCGCCTGACCCGCAAAGCCCGGCGCCAGACGACGGTACTCCGCCAGATCATCTCGGGTTAGCGCCACTCCACGCGCGAACCCCTCGGCGACCTTGTCCCCCAGGTCCCCGACTACGTCCTCCGCTGACGGATGCGACTTCATGGCCGAAAATATACCGGTCAGCATGCCGACCGGGAAGTGGGTGCGTCCCGCGTGTCGCCACGACGGCTCCCTGGGCTCGGTTCGACCTAAACGAGGCCACAACGACCGCCTCGCGTCTAGTCTGTCGCTCCTCAACTACGAGCCGGAAGACAGGAGGCACATGCTGATCGCTTGCGACCTGTTCGCCTTGCCGGTGCAGCCATCAGAAGTCGCACTGACCCGTCACGACACCAAGCGCCAAATGCATCACTTTCCGCCATGAAAATTCGAAGCATTGAGGACTCGAATGCCCACGCCATGCATTAACTACCGAACACAAGGATCAAAGACCACTTAGACCCAGCTGCCCTTATTGTTGAATTACAATCAGCGTCATCCGCTATATTCAACTACACAGAAAATATGGATCGTGAGAATCGCAGCTTATCTAATCCTCGCCATAGCTTCGGCGGTCGCTCTCATCTGGGTGCGCGAGCCCATCAAGGTGGGTCTATTTACCGGAATCGCAACAGCACTGCTTATACCCTTGATCGACATGATTGCCAACCATCCATACAACTTTCGACTTCTATACGATTGCTTCAGGCTACGCAAGCAAGAAGTACGCGTGTCGCTGTCATACCTCATCCGCATCGAGCAACAAGGAAAGTACCTACTAATCCAAGGGAAGCGATACCCTGACCAATATCAGCCAGTTGGCGGAGTCTACAAGTTCAACAAGAGCGCAATGGATAATCTCAACAAGCTGAGCGTACGCGCAGACAGCCTCATTCCGATCGATTCAGTCAGCTCAGACGACCTGCGAATCAGGGTTCCCGGAAAGAACCTTCTAACCTTCCTGAACTGGTTCAAGAGTGGAAAAAATCGCGAAGTAGGTGCATTTAGAGAGTTCAGCGAGGAACTGCTCTCCGAGGGGCCACTTAAGGCCCAAGATTTTTTGGACGTGCGCTTCGATTACGTGAAGCAACACGTAAATAAAATTCGATTTAGCGAGCATGCGCAAGCTTACGAGCTGATCATCGCTGATATTTTCGATATAGTTTGCACCGACGCGCAGCGTGCAGAGATTATGAAGCTCGGTGAGAATCAGGATAGCAAGTTCATTTGCGTAGACGCGGAACGGATCAAGCGCCGCGGCGCCGTCTCCGGCGAAGCCCATGCTCTTACCATCGCTCCTACCGCACAGTGGTTTCTATAACTGCGCATGCGCTCCGACTCTCGTATAACCTCGAACGATCGAAGGAAGATTACTTATCGAGTGCAAATACCGGATTGTCCGAGCAAGCCCGTCAGAACGACTCGACAAAACTGTCGATATCGTCGCGTCCAACGTGCCAGCGCGCCTAAGCGCCACAGCATAGCCGCGCAGCAGACCTTCGCTCGCCTCACGTCGCGCCTGGTTCTGAATCCAGCTGATGTCAACTGCTTCACGTTTAAGCGCTACCACATTCGCCGCGATCACCCTGAGATGGTCGGGCAGGTTTCTGTCCTGCATCGTTTTGCGCGCGTGGTCGGCCCAAGCCTTCGGAAGCAAGCCGGGGTGCTCCAGCATTGCCGCATACAAAAACGCCACCAAGTAGTCGTCTTGAACCTGGGACTCATCCACCAAGTACGCACTCAAAGCGTCCTGGACAAACGGACGGCTTATATATGCACCCAAGAAGTCACCCACGACTGGCGCTACGGGAGCCAAGTCATCCAGTCTGTCCAGCACTTGCTTACATACGTCTTCCTCTCTGAGCTGCCCCAATCTTCTCAAGCTAAAGCGTACCGCGCGCACTCCGATCTCATGATCATCCTTCAGTGCGTCGCCTAGTATCTCGCGCAGAATCTTTTTTGCCTGCGCCGCCTTTCTCGCATCCATGTAATACTGCGCCAGGTCGCGCGCAGCGTCTAGGTCAACTTCCCTTGCTTCCTTGCCATGAAGAATTTTTGTCTTTGATGCACTGACAATCAATCCGCGCTTACGACATTCCAGACCAAACCGTCGGATTGCATGGACGACTTCGGATTTGGTCGATCCTACAATGCGTATGTCATCCATGTATCGCGAGTATTTGAATCCTTCATTCAACATCATCTTGTCGATCGACGATAGATAGAAATTTCCAAGCAACCTCGACACATCGGGCCCCTGAGGTATCCCCTGACCAGGGGAGTGGCTCCAAGCTTGAAGCAGGCCGGCAAGCTTTTCTAGGGTCTCTTTAGAAACCCCTAGCGTACCCAGCTCTCGCAGCAAAATATCGTGACGAATACAGTCGAAATACGCCGCAAGATCCGTCTTCATCAGCCAGGGGTTTTCCGCCTTTACCGACTCCCGCACATATCGTGTCCAGCGCCGCCACTGCTTTACTCCATTATGAAGAAGCCTGCGGGATCCTTCCGGTGCCAGACGAGCAGAAAAAACCACACCGGGAAGATAGGTGTCGATACGTTGAGCGAAAGTCTCTACGGTCGCATGATAAGCGATCCGATCGTGTAGGCTCAGCAGCTGCCCTGCCCTAGCAAAGAAAGAAGTTTTCGGAATCTCTACGTCAGTGGCAGCGTTTGTGATACCTAGGCTGTACCGATCCTCAACACGAGAAAGAAGGCGTTCGCGCTCCATCAAGAGGTCTTCATGCCTCAGGATGTCCGGTATCCACTCTTCCGTAAAGTCCAGCGAAGCCATTTGCGATAGCGCTTTTGAGAAATTCAGCGGCAGATCCTGATCGAATGTTTCCAGGTTCTCGATTCTGCCAAATTGTTCAATGCGCTCGTCTTGAATTACCCAATCATCGCCAAACTTGACAGCAGGAATCACTTCCGATTCACACCAGTGCCGCACTCTCGCCGACGACACGCCCAAAAGTAGCGCGCACTGCGGGACGGACAGGGTCCTCAAGAGTCACTCCCGGCATGCTTAGCCCTAGTGAACATATCTGCAACTGGTGTTGCTCTCACCTCGCAGGTGAGGACGAATCCATACATCCGTTGCCTCACTCTCACGGTCGTTGAGCATAGCCACGAAGCGCTTACGGCAAGACCCTGTCGACACTACTGTCGACTAGCCAGGCCACGTCGTTAGCAACACTGCCACGCACCTAGTACGCATGCTCGGAGGTCCGTCCCCAGTTGTGCGAGCGACGCAAGCTCACTTGCCGAACTCGGCTCTACAGGATCAAGGCGCCGCCGCTGGCGGCGCGTGCGGTCTGGCGCTGCGCCAACATCCATCCCGGCACTCCCGGCATCCGCTTCGCTCCGCCGGTCGGCCGGGCGGCGCTGCGCGCCGGACCTCGGTCGCCAGCTGACGGCTTACACGATCCGAGCCCCGATTCGTCCCGACTCCCGACGAGCGCCAGCGCGGTCACCACAGGCGGCTGTGCACGGCGCTCGACTGCCGCGACGGCTGCGCCGCCTTGCCACCGAACCATGTGGCCCGCAGCTCCTGGCGTCTCAGCCCCGCGGAAGCCAGTTGCTCGAAGAGGCCCGTAGCTGGCAGCCTCTGACCATCGACTCAACAGGTGTCGCCGGGGCACCCGAGGCTATGGCCAAACCAGCGGTAGTAAGAGGCGGCAGGTTGATACCCGCACGCGTGGCACACGTTCGGTGCCCTGAATAGTCGCCGCTGGAACCCGGCACCTCACTCAGCTACAGCATCGCCCACACGGCAATGGCCGGCAGCGCCGCGCCAAAGCTGGAACAAGCGCCACCGGCCGTGTTCGAGGCTCAGTGTCGGGATGGTGGCATGGGTATGGGCGGGTCCAAGAGACAAAGATCAACCCACACTTAACCCTCACAAAACGACGACAGACGTCGAGAAGCGACTGTCCACAGTGCTCAGATCAAGACGGCATCCGCGCAGGTAGTGAGCACTGTCGAGGAAGATCGGCGAACAACGCCAAGCGAGTGCTCTTACTCTTCGGGTTCAGGGTTCGAGTCCCTGGCGGCCCACGGCCTTGGGCGACGTGTGTCCGCGGAAAGCGCGGACCGCGTCGCCCGTCGTGTCTTCTGGGGGCGACCTCCAGACCCCCGCAGGCTTGGGCGCTGTGCGCCCTCGCGGATCGCATGCCCGCCTCGCTCGGTCCGCGATCGCGAGGAGCCGGGTGGGCTTCCACTCAGCGTCAGCGGCTCGCGTTCGGGTACGTGGGTGGTCAGCATGGCCGAAAACCGCCAGTCCGATCCGTCGCCGCCTGCCTAGGGTCGAGGGATGTCGCACAACAGTGGTGCCATCGTCCAAGCCGCGTGGAAGGCCTTCGCCAGTCGCGATGCCGACCGGGTTGCCGCGGTCTTCACCGAGGACGCCGAGTGGATCGCGCCGGCCGGGAACGCCACGGCGGTTGCGTTGGATGTGCCGAGTCACATGGTTGGCAGGGAGGCGATCACGCGTTTTCTCGTGGTGGACTTTCCGCGGTTGTTCGTGAGCGACGTGGCGGTTGCCTTTCGCGGCTTTCACGTTGATGGGGAGCGGGTGGTCGTGGAGGAGACCATGACCGCGGTTCTGGCCAACGGGAACCAGTACGCCAACGACTACTGCCTGGTCTTCGAGCTTCGGGACGGGCTCGTCCACCGGGTTCGCGAGTACATGGACACGGCGCGGGCGCAGCGCATGATCTTGGGGGAGACGTCCGTGCCGGCCCGGACGGGCTGAGAGAGGCTGCTGGGCAACGAGAACGGCCGAGGTGCGCCCGCGGAACGGGTGCAGCCTCGGCCGTGGACGAAGGGTCAGTGGTGGCCCACGGCGCCCTCGGCGGACGCGGTGCGGTTGGGCAGCAGGAAGGCCACCACGATGGTGGCCACGGCCAGGGCGGTGGCCACGACGAAGGCCAACCTCATGCCGCTCAGTTGGGCGGCGGGGAGAAGAGCGCCCTCGGCGACCAGGGAGCTGGAGCGGGCGGACATCACGGTGACGACCAGGGCGGTGCCCAGGGCGGCGGCGACTTGTTGGAGGGTGCCGAGGATTGAGCTGCCGTGCGGGTACATGTCTGCCGGGAGGGCGCCCATGCCCAGGGTGAAGATGGGGGTGAAGGTGGCTGCCAGTGCGATCATCAGGAGGGCGTGCAGGGCCAGGACCTGCCAGAACGGCATGGTGGTGGAGACCTGGGTGTAGCCGGCGAGGGACAGCACGATGGCGATGGAGCCCGGGATGATGAGGGGGCGGGCGCCGAGGCGGTCGTAGAGCTTGCCGACGGTGGGGCCGAGGAGGCCCATGGCGAGGCCGCCCGGCATCAGGAGCAGGCCCGTCTCCAACGGGGAGAGGCTGCGCAGGTTCTGCAGGTACAGCGTCAGCAGCATCATCGAGCCCATCAACGCCATGAACGCGATGCACATGAGGGTCAGCGACAGGGCGAACGTGCGGTGGCGCAACGCGCGGAGGTCCATCAGCGGGGCGCCGGTGCGTTGCAACCTCAGCTGGCGGACGACGAAGAACGCGATGGTGGCGGCGCCGGCGACGACGATGCCGATGGTTGGGCCGAGGTGGTCGGTGCCCTCGCCGAAGAGGCTGAGGCCGTAGACGAGGCCGCCGAAGCCGAGGGCGGCGAGGGCTGCGCTGAGCCAGTCGATCGTGCTGACCTTGGGCTCGCCGATGTTGGTGAGCTGGCGCAGGCCGAAGTAGGTGACGGCGCCGGCGATGGGCAGGACGGCGACGAACAGCAGGCGCCACGAGCCGAGTTGCAGGATCAGGCCGGAGACCGCGGGGCCCATGGCGGGTGCCACGGAGATCGCGAGGGTCACGTTGCCCATCACGCGGCCGCGGTCCTGTTCGGGGACGACGGTCATCAGCGTGGTCATCAGCAGCGGCATCATCACGGCGGTGCCGGCGGCCTGGACGATGCGGCCGGCCAGCAGCACGGTGAACGTCGGCGCGGCGGCGGAGATGGCGGTGCCGGCCATGAACACGCTCATTGCGATCAGGTAGCCCTGGCGGGTGGTGACGCGCTGCAGGAACCAGCCGGTGATCGGGATGACGGCGGCCATGGTGAGCATGAACGCGGTGGAGACCCACTGCGCGGCCTGTTCGCTCACGTGCAGCGACTCCATCAGGCGCGGGATCGCGTTGATCATCAGCGTCTCGTTGAGGATCACCACGAACGTCGCCAGCACCAGCAGGCGCACCACCAGGGGTGTTCGGCCCTTTTGCGCGGTCGGGCGGTCTTGGATCGCAGCAGGCATGTCAGGCCCTCACTAGGTAGCTGGCACAGTCGCGGTGCGGCCAAGGCCGCCGGCATCGTCGTCGATGCCGGTTGAGACCGGCGGATCTGGCAGAAGTCATCGGTGGGTCCGAGTGTTCCGCATCGCCGCGTTCGTCTCACCCGAATTCCGCCCTCGGCGGATCAGGTCCCTCGTCCGTCTACCCGGACGTCGAACGTCCACGCTGCGAATCGACACGTTCCACGAAAAATCTTGAGACGACCGTCACGACCACGCGGCCACGTCTGTCAGCGGGCCTCGGACCGTGGTCCGAGGCGGGAGGTCGGACCGCGGGCCGATCCGGTGGCGGTGCCGCGCTGGAAGCGTTCCCGACCATGACGAACAGGTTCCCGAACGGGTGGGTGGCGGGTGTGGCGCTGGTGCTCGGGCCGGTGTTGTTGCTGGCCGGCACGCTGTTGCGGGTGCAGTTCCACTACTTCTTCCCCGACCAGCTCAAGGCCGCCGCGGACCACCCGGCGCTGCTGACGGCGGCGTACACGGCGTTCCTGGCCGGCCACGTCGTGATGTGGCCCGCCGTCGCCGAGGTCGCGCGGCGGATCGCGCCCAAGAGGCCGATGTGGGCGGCGTGGGGCGGGGTGCTGGTGACGGTCGGGCTGTTCGCGCGGACGTTCCACGCCGGCGTCGACCACGCGGCGTTCTCCGCGGTCAGGCACCGCGGCGTCGAGGAGGCGACGAAGCTGGTCGCGGACGGGTACGGCGACCTGCACCTGTTCAGCTACCTGTCCTTCACGATCATGTTCGGCTGGTACGTGCTCGCGATCGGGGCGTACCTGGGCGGTGTGCTCGGGCCGGTCCGCGCGGTGGCGCTGGCGACGACGGGCCTGTTGCCGCTGGGCGTGCTGAAGGGCGCGGAGGTGCTGTCGGTCGTGGGCACGGCCGGGTTGTGCGTCGCGCTGGTCCCGCTGGGGATCAGGGTGCTGCGCGAGATGCCGCGGCTGGGCAGGCGGGCGCTGGTGCTGGCGGCACCGGTCGCGGCGGGCCTAGGCGCGCTCGCCTTCGTCAGCACCCTCGGCTGAGCGCCTGGCCGACGGCCAGGCGAACCACAGGCCGGCGAAGATGAAGAACCCCAGCACACCCACGGCGATCGCGGGCCACCCGCCGATGACCATCTCGGCGACCAGCAGCACGGTGCCGGTCATGGCCAGCGCGAGGAAGGCGAGACCGACCAGCGCGAACGTGTTGCCGGAACCGACCACGTCCTCGCGGCGGCCCTGCCGGAACAGCACGCGGTGCCAGGCGGCGGGGGCGGTCAGGAACGCGACGGCGACGGCGGCGCAGAGGATGGTGACCAGGTGAGTCACCCGGATGTACGCACCGACGCTCGCGTACTTCTCGGTGAACGCGATGGAGAGCAGGAAGCCGAACAGGATCTGCACGCTGGCCTGCGCGACGCGGAGCTCCTGCATGAGCTCGTTGAGGTTGCGCGCGAGCCTGTGTTGCTCGGAGTCCTCGGCTTCGCTCACGCACCACCGCGTACCCCATGTGGAGTAGTCGAAACCTGGCGAACGGGCTAGAAGCGGTTGATGACGAAGAAGTCGGTCACGAACGCCACCGGGTCGCCGGACGGGTTGCGGCCGACCCACGTCGGGTAGACGCCGTCGCCCCAGCCGGTCGAGAACGCCACCACGTTCAGCCCGGACTCGACGTCGGTGACGTTCGCAGGTCCGCGGCCACCGCCGACCGCGCTCAGCGCGTCGATCAGCGCGCAGTCGCCGGACAGGTCGTCACCGGCGAGCCGGTCGACGGCGGGCGCCGCGGAGAGGTCGAAGAACGCGCCGGTGCTCGACTCGACGCCGTAGCCGAACCTCTGGCCGGGCAGCATCGGCGCCACGTGCTCGCCGGGCACCAGGGCCGGCTCCCACACGTAGGCCGGCTCGTCGCGCACGGTCAGCTTGGCCGCGGCGACCCGGTAGCCCTGGCGCACGTCGGGGAAGCCGTCGCGGTCGAGCCAGGAGACCAGGGAGACCGTGACCGGGTACTTGCCCGGCTCGAACGTCGCGGTGAACGGCTCCGCGTCCTCCGGCCACAGCACGAACGGGTCGGCGGCCACGAGCCGGCCGGTGGGCATCGCCAGCCAGCCCACCTCGCGCACGCTGATGACCTGTTGCTCGTCACCACCGGTCCGTCTGCCGACGGGACCTTCCTCGAAGAAGAGCTCGAACCCGGTCTTGATCAGCTGACTCGCCCCCACGCTCAGGTCTCCCTTCCAAGGGGCATGTTGGCAGAAGGGGTCCGCCACCCGATCGGGGCACTACCACCAAAACCTGTTCGCACTTCGGGAAAAGGGGGTTCAACAGGCAATTCCGATGCCAGGCTCCACGGCATGGGGGTGATCGAGGTCGTTCTGGGTGACATCACGCGGGAGAACGTCGACGCGATCGTGACGGCGCCGGCACTCGCACCGTGCCGACCGGGGCAGGCGGTGGCGATGCCCGCGTTCGACCTGGCGCCGGTGCGGTACGTGAGCCACACGGTGGGGCCGGCGTGGGAGGGCGGCGACCACGGCGATGCGGGACGCCGTCGAGGAGGTCCGGCTGGTCGCGTTCGACCAGGACACGTGCGACGCGCTGAACACGGCACTGGCGAGGCCGGTCGTCGAGCAGTGCCCGACGTGCGGCGCGCGGGCGGTGCCGATCGCGCACGGCGGGTACAGCGAGCGCGAGATCGCGCCGGCGGAGCGGAAGTTGATCGCGCTGGGCCACTGCTTCGAGATGGAGGACAAGCCGACGTGGGCGTGCACGGCGGACGAGGAACACCAGTGGACGAACGGCGGACGTGACCAGCATCGCGCCCAGGCCGCACTGCTGGAGGCGCCGGCCGTTCCGATCAGTGAAGATCCGGGCAGGTCAGTGCCGTAACCTGGGAGCCGTGTCCGCGCCCACCCTCAAGATCGGCCCCTACGCCGTCGACCCGCCCGTTGTGCTCGCGCCGATGGCCGGGATCACCAACGTGGCGTTCCGGCAGCTGTGCCGTCAGTACGGGGCCGGGCTCTACGTCTGCGAGATGATCACGGCCCGCGCGCTGGTCGAGCGGGATCCGATGACCATGCACATGATCACGTTCGACGAGGGGGAGAACCCCCGGTCGATGCAGCTCTACGGCGTCGATCCGAAGAACGTCGGCGAGGCCACGCGGATGATCGTGGACGAGGACCTCGCGGACCACATGGACATGAACTTCGGCTGCCCGGTGCCCAAGGTGACGCGCAAGGGCGGCGGGGCGGCGTTGCCGTACAAGCGGGAGCTGTTCCGGCAGATCGTGCGGGCCGCGGTGCGCAACGCCGGGGACATGCCGGTGACGGTGAAGTTCCGCATCGGCATCGACGACGACCACCTGACGTACCTCGACGCCGGGCGGATCGCCCAGGACGAGGGTGCGCGGGCCGTGGCGTTGCACGCGCGCACGGCGTCGCAGCGGTACTCGGGCAAGGCGGACTGGAGTGCGATCGCCCGGCTCAAGGAGGCCGTGACGAGCATTCCGGTGCTGGGCAACGGCGACATCTTCAGCGCGCAGGACGCGTTGGACATGGTGGCGCGGACCGGGTGCGACGGCGTGGTCGTCGGGCGCGGGTGCCTGGGGCGGCCGTGGTTGTTCCGCGACCTGCAGGCGGCGTTCCGGGGTGAGGAGGTGCCGCCGGGGCCGACGCTCGGGGAGGTCGCCGAGGTGTTGCGCACGCACGCGCGGTTGCTCGCGGCGCACGACGGTGAGCACAAGGGGTTGCGGGACCTGCGCAAGCACATGGCCTGGTACTGGCACGGGTTCCCGGTCGGCGGGGACACGCGGCGGGCGTTCGCGATGGTGTCGAGCCTGCAGGAGCTGGACGACCTCATCGGGCAGCTGGACGCGGACGTGCCCTTCCCCGCCAACGCGGAGGGGCCGAGGGGCCGGCAGGGTTCCGCGGCCAAGGTGGTGCTCCCCGAGGGGTGGCTGGACGACCCCGAGGACGCCACCGTTCCCGCCGGAGCGGACGTGATGCACTCCGGTGGCTGAGCGCGCGGCGGTTCTCCTCTTCTCACTGCTGCTGCTCGCGGGCTGCGGTGGCCCTGTCACGGGCACGGCGCGGCCGGTGTCGCTGTCCGACGGCGACCGGGCGAAGTTCCGCGAGTACTACGAACGGGTCAACAAGGCGGGCGACGAAGGCGCGTCCGAGCAGACCAAGCTGCTCAAGGACACCCAGCACCCCGACTTCCGGCAGAAGACCTGCGACATGCGCGGCGCCACCATCAAGGTCGAACCGACCTGGTCCACGCTTCGGGTGGACGCCGACTGGGCACCCCCTGGCGAGAAGTCGCACCCGCGCGGGGACGTGTACGTCGTCGCGGTGACGGTGACGCTGCGCCAGGAGGACGCGGTGGTCGGTAGCCAGATCGGCTCCATGCACGTGGTGCTCCTCGACGACGAGGTCTACGGGTTCGCACCCTGTCTCGGTGGCTGAACGGGTTGTTGATCTCCCAAGCTCACTGGATCGGAGCAGCTCGCGGTCAACCGGACGGGGGAAATCGCACCCCCACGCGTCCTTCTAGCTCAAGCGCCGCCTCTTAGGAGACGACACCTGGCAGGTAAGGAGGTGATCGCGATGACCGCGCTGCGACCCGAAATCGCAGAGAACGAGCAGGCCGACCTCGCTGTCGGGCAGGGGCCGAAGCTCGTCGGGCTGCACGAGTCCATCGCGACGTTGCTCGCCTCCCGCGGTCAGTGGCGCCAGGCCTACCAGCACCTGCGCTCTGCGCTCGACCTCGTCCACGCCGACCAGGACGAGGAGCCGCACGTCCCCGAGCAGCTGCGCCGCGAGGTCGACCGGCTGCGCAGGGAGCACGCAGAGGCACGTGAGCAGAGCCTGCGCGACAGCCTCACCGACTCCTACAACCGCCGCTACCTCGACCAGCAGCTGATCGACCTGCTCGCCGAGCACGGCGCGTGCCGGCACGGGCTCGCGATCGCGCTGATCGACCTCGACTGGTTCAAGCAGGTCAACGACACCTTCGGCCACCTGCTCGGCGACCGCGTGCTGCAACGCGTGGTGGAGCTGCTGCAGCAGGACCTGCCGGAGGGTGCCTTCTGCGCCCGCTACGGCGGCGAGGAGTTCGTCCTCGTGCTGCCGCGGGTGGACGCCGTCGCGGCCGTCGAGGTGGCCGAGGCTGCTCGCGAACGTGTCGAGCGTCACCCCTGGCACGAGATCGCTCCCGGGCTGCGCGTGACGGTCTCCGCGGGCCTGGCCTACGAGCCGCCCGCCGACGAAGCTCCGCAACGGCCGGCGGTCAGCGCCGAGCAGCAGCTGCTGCGCGCCGACAGCCTCCTGTACTCGGCCAAGCAGTCGGGTCGCAACGCCGTGGCGTACCGTTCGGACGGCCGGGTGCGCCTCGCCGGCGCCGCGTCCGGGCGGCGTGCCATCGCCGAAACACGCGTGATCGGTTACCGCTGAGTGACCCAGCTCACCCGTTCAGGGCAAGCGGACTGCTCATAATCGCGTACTGATCGAATTCGTATCACCCGGAGTGGTCGTCAGAAGTCGCCTACATCCGTAGTATCGCGGGCGCAACTGACACGCCGGTGATGCAACCCTTGTGTCCCGGTCGTCGTCAACTCGTAATAGCGAACCGCTAAACGCTTCTGACCCTGAAGGGAGATTGGGTGCCCGACGACCCCCGACGTGGCGGCCCCTCTTCCCGCGGTGATCAGGATCCCCAGCACGACCAGCCGACCGGCCGTAGACGTCGCTCGATGGAAGGCGCTGGGGGCCTGAGCGTCTCGGACCTCATCGAGCAGCACAGCAGGACGAACATCCCCCGGCCCGTCCCGCCTGGCTCGCCCGACGCCTCCACCACCGGCAGGCGTGCCCTGCCGGAAGACCCACCCGCAGCCGGCCGTCGCTCGCTGCCGGAACCGCCCGCCGACCAGCGGCAACCGCGGCACCGCAGAGCCTCGCCGGTGGCCAGGCGCCGACCAGACCGGTCGGCGGCGCAGGCCTGAACCCGAGCAGAACGGTGCGCGCGCGCCCGGCGCGGTGACGCCGTGCCGACCAGACCGGCGCGCGGCCCGGCCGCCAGAACCCCGCCCGGCGCTGTCCGTCCGGGCGAACAAACCGGAACGCGGCCACGGCCGCCCCAAAATCCAGCCCAGAACCCGGTGCAGAACCCGGCCCAGGGTCCGCAGAACGGCGCTCACCCCGGTGAGCAGACCGGGATGCGGCCGAGGCCCGACGCGAACGGCGCGCCCCGCCGACCGGCTCCCGGCGTGCGACCCGGCGAAGCGAGCGGGTCGGTGCGCAGGCCTGTTCCGCCCGCTGAAGCACCAGGCGTGCGACCGGGCGAGGCCAGCGGATCGGTGCGCAGGCCTGTTCCGCCCGCCGAAGCACCAGGCGTGCGACCCGGCGAGGCGAACGGACCGCTTCGGCGACCGGAACCGTCCGGTGAGGCGAACGGCGTGCCGGCGGACCAGGCCGGTGACGTGACCGGGTCGCAGCGGCGTCCGGCTCCCGCCGACCTGCCGCGCGGCCCGGCGAGGCCACCGGTGCGCAGCGCGCCGGACGCCCCGGCGTGCGGCCCGGCGAGGCCAGCGGCAGATGCGGCGACCCGCCCGGCGTTCCCGCGGACGCCGACGGCGTGCAGCGGCTCGACGCCCCGGTGGCGGCCGAGGCGGCTCGCTCCCGGTGACCGCCGTCGGCGAACGGCATCCCGCGTCCCCGGCACCGGAGGCCGCAGGCCCACTCCCGGTGAGGCACTCGACGGCGGCCCGCGCAGGCACGACGTCCCGTCCTCCACCGGCATCCCGCGCCCCGGCTCCCGGCGGCGTGCCGGAGGCCGGCCGCAGGCACCCGGGACGTGCCGTCGTCGAACAGCATCCGGCGCCCCGACCCGAACGGTGCCGCGAACGCCGTGCCGCCGAACGTCGTGCCACCCAACGCCTTGCCGCCGAACGCGGTGCCGCCGGAGGGTGGGCCGCGCAGGCTCCTCGCCGGTGACGCGCCTTCGGTGAACAGGGTGCCGCGACCGCCGGCTCCCGGCGAAGGTCCGGACACCGGGCGCAGGCCGTGCCCCGACCGGGACGTGACCGGCAGGCATCCATGCCGACGCGGCGGAGTCGAGCGGGCCCAGGCCCGTTTCCGGCGGTGTCGCCGACCGGCTCGGTGGCGCGCCCGGTGGCGTCGCGGACCGGCTGAACAACGCACCCGAGGACGCCCCGGCGGACGACCCCGGTCCCGAGGCCACGCAGGTCGCCCCGGCGGCGGGTGTCGCCAAGGTGGAGCGGCGCGAGGACATCGACCCGATGTCGCTGACCACCGAGATGGAGGCCATCGGCGAGGAGGTCAAGAAGCGCCGCGAGGTCGACCACACGCTCGCGCGGTTCTCGGCCGTGCACGACGAGCTGCTGGAGCAGGAGCGTCAGCGCAAGGAACGGCGCGCGAAGCTCATGCCGTGGCTCAACGACGGCGACGAGGACGAGGAGGCGACCCAGTTCGCCGATCCCGTCGTCGTCGGCGAGGAGAGCGACGAGAAGGCGGGTCCTGCCGGGCGCACGCCGCAGCAGCGCAAGATGATGCGCGCCGCGAAGGTCGGTGCGATCGCCGCGGCGGCCGTGGTGTTCGTGTCCACCGGCATCGGCTGGGGCGCGATGCAGTGGGCCGACTCGCAGTTCAGGGACATCGACGCGCTCGGCGGCAACTCGCAGGCGGTGCAGCAGGCCGAGAAGCAGCTCGGTGACGAGAACTTCCTGCTGGTCGGCTCGGACACCAGGGCGGGCGCGAAGGCGGGCGACAACGTCGGCACGACGGCGACCGAGAAGGGCGCCCGCTCCGACGTGATCATGCTGGCGCACATCCCGGCCGACCGGAAGCGCATGGTCGTGGTGTCGTTGCCGCGGGACGTGCGCGTCGACCGGCCGGACTGCCGCAGCTGGAACTCGGACAACGGCGAGTACGGCGGCGCGCTGGCTCCGGCCAAGGACGTCATGGCGAACAGCGTGTACGCCGAGGGCGGACCCCAGTGCGTGGCGAACATGATGACGCAGCTGACCGGTCTCAAGATCAACCACTTCGTCAGCATCGACTTCAACGGCTTCCGCGAGATGGCGACGGCGGTCGGCGGCGTGGAGATCTGCACGTCCAAGCCGATCAAGGACAACGAGATCGGCGTCGTGATCGACAAGCCGGGCAAGCACATCCTCAAGGGCGACCAGGCGCTGCAGTACGTGCGCGCCCGCTACGTCCAGGGTGACGACGCCTCGGACTTCGCCCGCATCACGCGGCAACAGCAGTTCATGTCCTCGATGCTGCGCACGGCCCTGTCGAGCGAAGTGCTGCTGAACCCCAGCCGGCTCAACGACTTCATCAAGGCCTTCACGAGGGCGACGGTCGGCGACAACATCGGCGTGGCGCAGCTGCTCGAGCTCGGGCAGTCGTTGCAGGGCTTGGAGGCGGGCCGGGTGTCGTTCGTGACGATGCCGCACTGGACCGACGACGCCAAGCTCATCAACAACCCGGACGACAACGTCGAGCGGTTGGACGAGGACGGCGTCAAGAGGCTCTTCCAGTCGATCATCGACGGAACTCCGCTGCCGCTGGAGAAGCCGGCCGAGCAGAAGCCCGGCGAGCAGAACGCCGCGCCCAAGCAGGGTTCGGTGATCGACCCGAAGAGCTTCTCGATCCAGGTGTTCAACGGCGACCCGGCCAACGACGGCGGGGCCGGGCGCACCGCCACCGCGTTGCAGGGCGTCGGTTTCCAGGTCTCCTCCCGGGGCGATGCCCCGGAACGGGCGGCGAAGACGATCATCCGCTACGCGAAGGGCTTCGAGGACAAGGCGGCGACGCTGCGGGCCGCGGTGCCCAAGGCGGAGCTCGTGGAGGCCCCGGAGATGGGCGGCGCGGTGATGCTGGTCATCGGTGCCGACTTCGACGGCAAGGTGGTCGACCCGAAGAACGGTTCTGCCGCTCCTCCCGCAGGTCAGAACCAGGCCGCGGGCAACAAGAACGATCTGTCCGTTGTGAACGCGGGCCAGGACCCCTGCGCGAAGTGATTCGCCTGGGGTTCACCCGCGGTTCATGCCGGCATGTCGCTGCCGCGATGGCCGCAACGTAGGCTGACCCCCATGCGCGAGGCCTACACCGACCAGCTAGAACAGCTCGCCGAACGACTGGCCGACATGACCGGCATGGTCGCTGAGGCGATGGAGAACGCGACCGCTGCCCTGCTGCAGGCCGACCTCGGTCTCGCGGAACAGGTCATCAGCGGTGACCAGAAGGTCGACGACGTCCGCTCCAGCATCGAGGAGCAGGCTTACGCGCTCCTCGCGTTGCAGGCACCGGTCGCGACCGACCTGCGCACCGTGCTCGCGGTGATCCACGCGGCCGAGAGCGTGGAGCGGATGGGCGACCTGGCGCTGCACGTGGCGAAGGCCGCGCGGCGCCGGCACCCGTCCTCGGCGCTGCCGGAGGACGTCAAGCCGTACTTCACCGAGATGGGCCGGATCGCGGTCAAGCTCGCGACGGAGGCCGCCGAGGTCATCCGGCAGAAGGACGTCGAGCGCGCGCGCAACCTCGAGGACGAGGACGACGCGATGGACGACATCCACCGCCACCTGTTCTCGGTGATCATGGACAAGGAGTGGCAGCACGGAGTCGCGGCCGCCGTGGACGTGACCCTGCTGGGCCGCTTCTACGAGCGCTACGGCGACCACGCCGTGTCGGTCGCCAAGCGCACCGTCTTCGTCGTCACCGGCCGGATGCCCGGCTACGGTGGCGACGACGACATCTAGAAACCACTAACCGCGAAGCTGCCCATCGCGCTCCGCTTCGAGCTCCGGATCGGCGTACGCCTCGGAGAACTCGGCGAGCACGGTGGGCAGTTCCGCGTCCCAGGCCTCCCGCGCCTCCTCGCGCGGCAGGTCCCGCGCGTCCGCGGTGAAGTACGCCCACGCGCGCATGACCTCGGGCAGCAGGGCCAGGTCCTCGTCCGACACGTGCAGCCGTGCCGCCACGGCCAGGATCAGCACGCCGGTCAGCGACGCGGGCCCGTACGCCACCGGGTCGCGGTCCTGTGCGGCGGCCTCCCCGGCGAGCACCCGCGCGAGCGCCCCGGCCAGCTCGGCGTCCGGCAGCGCCGCACCGTGCTCGGACGCGAGGAACGCCGCGACCACCTCGTCCGTCCTGTCCGGACGTTCGGGGATCGTGTAGTCGTCCGGCACCAACGCCCGCACCCGCGCGTCGGCCAGCGCCATCAGCTGGATCGGGTGCCGCGCCTCCTCGTCGTCGTCGAGCAGACCGGCCTCCGCCTCCTCGTCGGGCTCCTCGTTCCAGAACAGCTCGATGTCCGGCCACACCCGGTCGAACGCCTCGCTCGCGCTCATCGGCATGATGAGGTCCCGGAACGCTCCCGGCGCGGACGCGATCATGTCCTGCAGCAACGCGGTCGTGCCCTCGGCAGGCGTCGCGAAGAGCTCGATCGCGGTGGCGCCCAGCACTGGCTGCCGCATGAACAGCACGGTCTCCACGGCACCGGCGCGTTCCTGGGTGATCGCGACGACCTCGACGTCGCCCAGCAGGTTCGTGACGAGGAACGCCTCGCGGAACTCCAGCGCCGCACCGGGAACGAACCACGCCGGGTCGGCAACCCCCTGCGCGGCAAGGCTTTCCGCAGCCTCGGCGGCCAGGTCTCCCGACGCCACACCGGACAGCGCGCGCAGCGCGGTCAGCGCGGCCTCGTCACCGGCCCCGCTCACCCCCGCGACGAGCTTCTCGTGCTCGGACTCGAACGCCTGCGAGGGTTCCGGGAACCGCCAGGACCCCAGCCAGAGCGACGCCACGACCTCGCTCGCCCAGGCGTCCGCGAGCAACCAGGACTCGGAACGCACAGCGGCCGCCGACTCGAGCAACGCCCCGTACGGGGACTGCTGCTCAGGCCGGCGGCCGGGGCGAGAACCTTGCTTCTTCTTGCGCGACTTGCTCTGCGGGCTCACGCCCAGCAATTTAGCCGAACCCGCGGATTTAGCCGAAGCGGCCGGAGATGTAGTCCTCGGTCGCCTTCTGCCCGGGGTTGGAGAAGATCTTCTCCGTGTCGTCCACCTCGATCAGCTGACCGGGCTGACCGACACCCAGCAGGTTGAAGAACGCGGTCTGGTCGGACACGCGCGCCGCCTGCTGCATGTTGTGAGTCACGATGACGATCGTGTACTCCTTCTTCAGCTCCGTGATCAGGTCCTCGATCGCGAGCGTGGAGATCGGGTCCAGGGCCGAGCAGGGCTCGTCCATCAGCAGCACGTCGGGCTGCACGGCGATGGCACGGGCGATGCACAGACGCTGCTGCTGACCACCGGAGAGGCCGCCACCGGGGCGGTCGAGGCGGTCCTTGACCTCGTTCCACAGGTTGGCGCCGCGCAGCGAGCGCTCCGCCACCTCGTCGAGCTCCTTCTTGTTCTTCACGCCGGAGAGCCGCAGGCCGGCCACCACGTTGTCGCGGATGGACATCGTGGGGAACGGGTTGGGGCGCTGGAACACCATGCCGATGGTGCGGCGCACCTCGACCGGGTCCACAGTGGACGCGTAGATGTCCTCGCCGTCGAGCAGCACCTTGCCCTCGACGCGCGCGCCGATCGCGACCTCGTGCATGCGGTTGAGCGACCGCAGCACGGTCGACTTGCCGCAACCGGAGGGGCCGATGAACGCGGTCACGTTCTTCGGCGGCACCGCGAGCGAGACGTTCTCCACGGCGTGGAACTTGCCGTAGAAGAGGTTCAGGTCCTTGATGTCGAGTCGCTTGGCCATGTCCGCCCGCTCACTTCGTCTTCGGCGCCAGCGCCCGCGAGATCACGGTCGCCAGGAGGTTGAACAGGGTGATGAGGACGACGAGGGTGATCGCCGCGCCCCAGATGCGTTCGAAGCCCGCCTGCGTCGGGTTGTTGCGCTCGTTCACCATCATCAACGGCAGCGACGCCATCGGGCCGTCGAAGAGGTTGTAGTTGATGAACGGCGCGTACGCCGCGAGCACCAGCACCGGTGCCGTCTCGCCCATGACGCGGGCGAGGGCCAGCATGATGCCGGTGAGGATGCCGGACAGCGCCGTCGGGATGACGATCTTGACGATCGTCTTCCACTTCGGGATGCCCAGCGCGTAGGAGGCCTCGCGCAGCTCGTCCGGGACGATCTTCAGCATCTCCTCGGTCGTGCGCACGATGACCGGCACCATCAGCAGCACCAGTGCGAGCGACACCGCGAAGGCGCTGCGGCCGAGGCCGAAGTACGTGATCCAGACCGTGTAGATGAACAGCGCGGCGACGATCGAGGGGACACCGGTGAGGATGTCGACCATGAACGTCGTGGCCTTGGCGAGCTTCGAGCGGCCGCCGTACTCGACGAGGTAGATCGCGACCATGATGCCGATCGGCACGGAGATGACCGCGCAGATCAGGCCCTGGACCAGGGTGCCGTAGATCGCGTGGTACGCGCCGCCACCCTGCTGGCGGGCCAGCAGGCCCGACATCGACTTCTGCCACCAGTCACCGTCGAGGACGACCGGGAACCCGCGCTGGATGACGGTGTAGAGCACCCACACCAGCGGGATGACCGCGATCAGGAACGCGCCCCACACCAGTGCGGTGGCGAGGCCGTTCTTGATCTGGCGGGGCAGGCTGACCGACTGGAACGTCGGCGGCGTCGCGAGGCGCGTGGGGTCCGCGAGGTTGGTGCTCACTCGTACTCCTTGTGGCCGGCGACGATCGAGCGCGCGATGGCGTTGACGACGAAGGTCAGCACGAACAGCACCAGACCGGCGGCGATGTAGGCACCCGCCGAGCGCGCGTCGTTGAACTCCGGCGCGGCCAGCGCGATCTTCGACGCGAAGGTCGAGCCACCGTCGAAGAGCGACCAGCCGAACGAGGAGGTGGCGGTGCTCAGGATGATCGCGACGGCGATGGTCTCACCGAGCGCGCGGCCGAGGCCGAGCATCGAGGCGCTGACGTAACCGGCCTTGCCGAACGGCAGGACGGTGGTGCGCACGACCTCCCACTTGGTCGCACCGAGCGCGATGGCGCCCTCGATGTGCATGGTGGGCGTGCGCTCGAAGACCTCGCGGCTGACGGCCGTGATGATCGGCAGGATCATCACCGCGACGACGATGCCCGCGGTGAAGATGGTGCCGCCGAGCTGCACGTTCACGTTGCCCTTGGCGAACAGCGGGATCCAGCCGAGGTTCGCGATCAGCCACTCGGAGAACGGGAAGAGCACCGGGCCGAGCACGAACAGGCCCCACAGGCCGAAGACGATCGAGGGGACCGCGGCGAGGAGGTCCACCATGTAGGCGAACGGCCGGGCGAGGTTGCGCGGCGCGTACTGCGTGAGGAACAGCGCGATGCCCAGCGCGATCGGCATGGCGATCAGCAGGGCCACCACCGCGACCACGACCGTGACGAGCGTCAGGTCCAGGATGCCGAACCGCAGGTTCGACGGGTCCGTGGTGTTCCACTCGCGACTGGTCAGGAAGTTGACGTTGTCCAGCCCGAGCGACGGGATGGCCTGCAGGATGAGGAACAGGCCGATCGCGCCGATGAGGACGACGATGAAGACACCAGACCCCGTCGCCAGGCCGCGGAAGATGCGGTCACCGGGCCGAACGTGCGGTGCCTTTGGGGTTTCTGGAGCTTCCGGTGTCGGGGGAATCGGAGCCTCCGAGGCGTGGGGAGCAGCCGCAACGCCCCGCTCGGCTCCGGAGGCACCGGAGCCGGCGGGGCGCTTGGCCACGACGGGATCGTTCATCGCGTCAGCGTTTGTCGAAGTCTCGCATCAACCTCAGGCGATCGCCTTCACGGCGGTCAGCAGCTTGTCCTGGAACGCCTTGGGCAGCGGCACGTAGCCGGCCTCGGCGAGCTGCTCCTGGCCCGTGGTGGCGGCCACCGTGAGGAACGCCTTGACGGCCTTGGCCGTGTCGGCGTCGTAGCCCTTCGAGCAGACGATCTCGTAGGTCGCGAGCAGCAGCGGGTACGAACCGGCGGTCTTGGAGCCGTAGATCGAGTCGAGGTCGAGGACCAGGTCGTTGCCCGTGCCCTTGATCTTCGCGCCGTCGATGGCCTTGCCGGCCGTCTCGGCGGTCAGCTCGACCGCACCGGCACCGGAGTCGATCTTGGCGATCGAGAGCTTGTTGTCCTGCGCGAACGACCACTCGACGTAGGTGATGGCACCGTCGATGGAGCCGACGGCCTGCGCGACACCGGCGGACTTCTCCTTGCCCTCGCCGATACCGCCCTTGAACTGCTTGCCGTCACCCTTGGTCCAGCCGCCGGCGACCTTCAGGTACTTCTGGAAGTTGTCGGTGGTGCCCGACTCGTCCGAGCGGTAGATGACCGCGATGTCCTTGTCCGGCAGGTTCGCGGAGCCGTTGAGCGCCTTGATGGCCGGGTCGTTCCACTTCTTGACCGTGCCGGAGAAGATCGCGGCGGTGGTCTTGGCGTCCAGCACGAGGCTGTCCACACCGGACACCTTGTAGCCGATGGCGACGGGGCCGAACACCAGCGGGAGGTTCCACGCCGGGTTGCCCTGGCAGCGCTTGGTGGCCGCCTCGGTCTCGGCGCCCTCCTTCAGCGCGGAGTCCGAACCACCGAAGTCGACCTGGGCCGCGTTGAAGTTCTTGACACCCGCGCCGGAGCCGGACGGGTTGTACGCGAGGTTGGTGCCGGGGCACGCCGCCTGGTAGGCCTGCACGAACGCGTCGACCGCGTTCTTCTGCGCGGAAGAGCCTTCGGCGTTCAGGTTGGTCTTGCCACCACACTCGACCCCGGAGGCAGCGGGCGTGTTCGTGCTGCCGCCCGTGCCCGTGTTGTTGTCGGAACCACACGCACTGAGCAGAAGCGCGCTGGCCGCGACGAGGCCGAGCACGGCGCCGTGCCGCTGGATCTTCACCTTGGTCCTCCACCTTGCGGAAGCATTAGCGGTTTCGCGACGGACGTCGCCGCTCGCTTCGGAAGGTAGGTAGCCATGGTGGACAGCCCACCTAGTCAGGGTGAACGACAGGTGAACACCGAACGGGAAGTGACGGGTCACACGGCCAAGCGAGTGACAGCGTGACCAGGGCGTATGCGTTTTGTGACGATCTGTTGACTACCGGGCGTACTGGACATCGGCGTCCCACAGGGTGAATCCGAGCTTGGTGTAGACCCGGACCGCCGCCGTGTTGTCCGACTCGACGTACAGCATGACCTCCTCGACCCGCTGGTCACGCAGGTGCCGCAGGCCGGCCAGCGTCAGCGCCTTGCCGAGACCACCACCCTGCCGGTCGGGGTCGACGCCCACGACGTAGACCTCGCCGAGCGCGGGAGTGTGCACCTTCGTCCAGTGGAAGCCGACCAGCCGGTCGTCGGAGTCGAAGGCGAGCAGGAACCCGGCCGGGTCGAACCAGGGCTCGTCCTCCTTGGCCCGGACGTCCTCGATGGACATCGCGCCCTGCTCGGGGTGCCAGTCGAACGCGCGGTGGTTGACGTAGACGACCGCGGCCTCGTCCTTGCCGGGCACGAACGACCGGATCGTGACGCCGTCGGGCAGCGTCGGCTCCGGCAGGTCGTCCTGCACGCGCAGGCGCATCCGCAGCAGCTCGCGGGCCTTCTGGAAGCCGAGCTCCTGCGCGAGCCTGGCCGCGTCCGGGTGGCCGCCGTGCGCCCAGATCCGCAGGTTCTCGGCGGGCAGCGCCGTCACCAGCTCGGCACCCACGCCGCGGTGGCGGTGCCCGGGGTGCACGGCGAGCTCGGCGACCTGGTGGCCGCCGGAGTCTCCCAGCACGTCGAGGTGCGCGTAACCGGCGAGCTCACCGTCCACAGTCGCGAGCAGGTGCCTGCTGCCGGTGGCTCCGGGCCGCATCCGCAGCCGCACCGCCTCGCCCACCGGGGCGACGCCGTCGGTCGCCTCCGCGGCGCTCAGCAGCCGCGCGACCTCCGCGGCCTGGTCGCTCGTCAGCTCGTCGTGCCAGCTCAGTTCCGCCACACCGGCGAACCTACCGCGCGATCAACTCGTCATCCAGGACGCGGACGGAGTCGGTGGCCTCCACATCGGACGCGCGGCGGGACGAGCCGGGACGCGGCGGCCGGACGAACTTGTAGCCGACGTTGCGCACGGTGCCGATCAACGCCTCGTGCTCGGGGCCGAGCTTGGCGCGCAGCCGTCGCACGTGGACGTCCACGGTGCGGGTGCCGCCGAAGAAGTCGTAGCCCCAGACCTCCTGCAGCAGCTGCGCGCGGGTGAACACCCGGCCCGCGTGCTGCGCGAGGTACTTGAGCAGCTCGAACTCCTTGTAGGTGAGGTCGAGCGGGCGGCCCTTGAGGCGCGCGGTGTAGGTGGCCTCGTCGATCACCAGGTCGCCGAGCTGCAGCGCGCCGTCGCCACCGGGCTGGGTGGCGCCGCGGCGCGAGCGGACCAGGCGCAGGCGGGCGTCGACCTCGGCCGGGCCGGAGGTGGGGAGCAGGATCTCGTCGACCGACCAGTCGGAGTTGACCGCGACCAGGCCGCCCTCGGTGACCACGGCCACCACGGGGACGTCCACGCCGGACGAGTCGAGCAGGCGGCACAGCGAGCGGGCGCCGACCAGGTCGGTGCGGGCGTCGACCAGCACGATGTCGTGGGGGCCCGCTTCGAGGAGCGCGGACACCTCGGGGCGCAGCGGGCGGACCGCGTGCGGGAGCAGTGCCAGCGCGGGGAGCACGGCCTCCGGGTCGGGGTCTGTCGTCAGCAGAAGCACGTCGATGCTCATCGCGGCGCCCTCCAAGTCGGCCGTGGTCGGTCACCACGACCAGACCAGCGGCGTACGGTGACCGGGCCCCGTTGCCTGCGGATGACGGAGACAATACCGGTGCACCCCGAGAAAGTCCCAGGTCAAGAAGCCGTGCTCACAGTTGTTTCCACAAGCGTCACGCCTGTTACATCCATGTCACACGACGGCGTGCGCCTGCACGGGGTCCACCACAAGGGTGAAAGCTCGCTCGTTTTCGTTGTGGGACATGGGTTCACGAACAACGTGACCAAGCCGTACGTGGCACGGGTGCTGGCCCGTTTCGCCCGGCACGCGGGTGTCGTGGCGTTCGACTTCCGCGGCCACGGCCGGTCCGGCGGGCGCTGCACGGTCGGCGCCGACGAGGTCCACGACGTCGAGGCGGCCGTCCGGACGGCTCGTGAACTGGGTTACACCCGCGTTGCCACGGTCGGGTTCTCGATGGGTGCCTCGGTCGTCATCCGGCACGCGGCGCTGGAGGAGACCAAGCCCGACGCGGTGATCTCGGTCAGCGGGCCGGCGCGCTGGTGGTCGCGGGAGACCGCGCCGATGCGCCGGGTGCACTGGCTGCTGGAGCAACCGCACGGCAAGCTCGCGGCCCGCGCCATCGGGGTTCGGCTCGGTGACCCGTGGGTACAGGTGCCCGAGAGCCCGCTGGAGGTGGTCTCGCGCGTCACGCCGACCCCACTGCTGGTCGTGCACGGTGAGCTGGATCACTATTTCGGGCCGGAACACGCCAAGTCGTTGCACCGCGCGTCCTCCGGACATGCGCAGCTGTGGCTGGAGCCCGGCATGCGGCACGCGGAGTCTGCGACGACTCCTGACCTGGTAGACCGGATGGCGGCCTGGACCGCCGGCAACGTCGAGGACGAGGGATGACTGCAGGGCACTCTGGACAGAGCGGCGCGCGCAAGGTCAAGCGGAAGTCGCGGCGCGGCAAGTTCCTCGTCATCGCGGTGCTCGTGCTCGGCGTGCTGCTGGTGGCCGCCGACTTCGCGCTGGCGGCGGCGGCCGAGTACCAGATCGCGCAGCGGATGCGGGAGAAGCTGCAGCTCAAGGAGGACCCGTCGGTCCGGATCAGCGGCTTCCCGTTCGTGCTGCAGGCGGTCCGCGGCGACTACACGCGCGTGGAGATCGACGCGTACGGCGTGCCGATCAAGGACGAGCAGAAGGACATCGAGCTGCGCGACCTCGACATCGAGGCCGACCTGCACCACACCCGCGTCGAGCTCGGCGACCTGCTCGCCGGCAACGTCTCCAAGGCCACCATCGACCAGGTCGACGGCAAGGTGCGGATCAAGGCGCTCGACCTGAACCGGCTGGCGAACCAGGTCACGCCGTTCGACAAGCTCTCGATCGAGCCGGACAACCGCACCACCACCGCCACCCCGACGCCCGTGGCGCCGGAGACCCCCAAGCCCAAGACCACCGCCGCGATCAAGCTCTCCGGCCAGACCAACCTCGCCGGCAAGACCGTCACGGTCACCGCCTACGGCCAGATCGCGCTCGTCGACGGCGCCATCCAGATCAGCGTTGACGACATCGAGCTCGAGGACGCGTCGCTCAAGCAGCTCGTCCCGCAGCTGCGCAACGCACTCGCCATCAAGATCGACCCCGGCGCCCTCCCGTTCGGCGCGAAGCCCACCGCCGTCGAGGTGGAGAACGGTGCGTTCACCCTGAGCGGCGTGATCACGGATGTACCGTTGGAACAACGATGACAGGTGTCTGGGCGCTGCTGGGCGCGCTGGCCGTGGCCAGTGCGATCGGTGTGCTGCTCAAGGTCCGCGAGGGCCGCATCAAGCAGTCGTCCCGTTCCTCCGCAGCCGCCGACCTGCCGGCGCCCGTGCGTGAGCTGCTCACGCCGGGCGTGACCCTGGTCCAGCTCTCCACCACGTTCTGCGCGCCCTGCCGCCACGCCAAGGTGGTCCTGCGCGACCTCGCCGACCGCACCGACGGCCTCGCCCACGCCGAACTGGACGTGACGAACCTGCCGGACGTCGCCGCCCAGCTCGGCGTGATGCGCACGCCGACGACGCTGGCCCTGACGGCCGACGGCACCGAGGTGTTGCGAGTCGGCGGCGTCCCGAAACGCGACACCTTGCTCGAAGCCCTGCGCCCCCATCTGGGCGCGCAACCGGCCTAATCCGGTCGAGTGAACCTGCGTTGTTCCACCAGATGGACATATCTCCCGGACCGAGGGATCCGGTACTACCCTCGCTGGCATGACCATGCTGCTCACGAGGCGACGCGCGGTTGACCTGTGCCGCGTGCGCAGCAGCCTGTGTCGCACGACGAGCTGACTGGGCCGCTTGACGCCCATCAGCCACCTCTGACGGACTGAATCACTCCTCGTCCGAATGTCCGGAGGTCGTCGTGTCCAAAGATGCCCCTGTAGACCCGCGCGGACCGCGCTTCTCCGCCTGGATGACCACCGTCGTCCTCGCGATCGTGTTGCTCACCGGCTGGTGGCGCCTGCTCGCCGCCCAGACCGTGCTCTTCGCGATGTGCGCGTTCATCTCGCTGAAGCTCAACCCGTGGGGTCACGTCTACCGCTACGCCATCCAGCCGCGCATCACCCCGACCACCGAACGCGAGGAAGCAGCCCCGCTGCGCTTCGCCCAGGGCGTCGGTTTCGTGTTCGCACTGCTCGGCACGATCGGCTACGCCACCGGCTACACCACCTTCGGCACCGTCGCCACCAGCCTCGCGCTGGTCGCCGCGTTCCTCAACGCGGCCTTCGGCCTGTGCCTCGGGTGCGAGGTGTACCTGCTGCTGCGCCGGTACGCACCCGCCCTCGCCCGTCCGCAATGACAAAGCACTGAACCTCAATTGGGAGCAACTTCGATGAGCCGTGAAAACGTGCTGGTCTCGGCCGCCTGGTCCGAGGAGAACCTCCAGACGCCCGGCGTCGTCTTCGCGGAGGTCGACGAGGACACCACCGCGTACGAGGGCGGCCACATCCCGGGCGCCGTTAAGATCGACTGGAAGAACGACCTCCAGGACCCGGTGCGCCGCGACTTCGTCGACCGCGAGGGCTTCGAGAAGCTGCTCTCCGCCAAGGGCATCTCCAACGACGACACCGTCGTCCTCTACGGCGGCAACAACAACTGGTTCGCCGCCTACGCCTACTGGTACTTCAAGCTCTACGGCCACAACGACGTCAAGCTCCTCGACGGCGGCCGCAAGAAGTGGGAGCTCGACGGCCGCCCCCTCGACAAGGAGGAGGTCGTCCGCGAAGCCACCTCCTACCAGGCCAAGGAGCAGGACCTCTCGATCCGCGCCTTCCGCGACGAGGTCGTCGAGGCCATCGGCAACAAGAACCTCGTCGACGTCCGCTCCCCCGACGAGTTCTCCGGCAAGCTCCTCGCCCCGGCCCACCTCCCCCAGGAACAGGCCCAGCGCGGCGGCCACATCCCCTCGGCCGTGAACGTGCCGTGGAGCAAGGCCGCCAACGAGGACGGCACCTTCAAGTCCGACGAGGAGCTCCGCGAGCTCTACGCCGAAGCAGGCTTCGACGGCTCCCGCAAGACCATCGCCTACTGCCGCATCGGCGAGCGCTCCTCCCACACCTGGTTCGCCCTGCGCGAGCTCCTCGGCCACGAGGACGTCAAGAACTACGACGGCTCCTGGACCGAATACGGCTCGCTCATCGGCGTGCCGATCGAGCTCGGCACCGGCAAGGAGGCCTGATCCCCATGAGCGACTCGTGCGGCGCGCCCGTCCAGGGCACCACGATCGACGTCTCGTCCTCGGAAACCGTCCTGCAGGGCAAGGTCGTCTCCGAAGGCACCCCCGTCGGCGGCGCCTTCGTCCGCCTGCTGGACTCCACCGGCGAGTTCACCGCGGAGGTCGTCTCCTCCCCGGAGGGCGACTTCCGCTTCTTCGCAGCGCCAGGCAGCTGGACCGTCCGGGCCCTGCACAGGACCGGCAACGGCCAGGCCGACGTCTCGGCCGAGGGTCCGGGCGTCCACGAACTGCAGATCGCAGTCGCCTGACCTGACGCTCCAGAACGAAAGTCCCGGCAGTCACGCCACTGCCGGGGCTTTTGCTTTTGTCGAGGGCCGCAGGCCCGAGGCTCTTTCCCCAAAGGGGAGCCGGAACGCAAGCACCCACGCAATCGCAAGCCGCCGAAAGCAACCGGCGTGCCATCTACCCGCCGAGGGCGCTGGCCCAGTCTTTGATCAGTTGTCAGGGGGTCGAGGGGGACGGAGTCCCCCCGTACGCCGAAGGCGTGGCTCTTCGCATGCCACCCCGTGTCATCGGCCACCACAACCGTGCACGTCAACCCCTCCGAGATACCATCATCCGGTGGAACACATCTTCACCGGACTCCTGGTGCTCGTGACCATCGCGGTCGTCTGGTTCGCCGCCTACGTCGTGTACCGCCTCTACTCCGACCAGCGATGACCAGCGGAGACGAGGCCATCCGCCTGGCCGAACAACGCGCAGAGGCCACCCGCGCCCGCAACCTCCCGCAGTTCACCGACATGCCCATCCCAGGCGACACGGCGAACCTGCGCGAAGGCGCGAACCTCAACGACGCCCTCCTGTCGGTCCTCCCCCTCGTGGGCGTCTGGCGCGGCGAGGGCGAGATCGTCTACCCGACGATCGACGGCCCGTTCCGCTTCGGCCAGCAGATCACCTTCGCCCACGACGGCCGCCCGTTCCTCATCTACGAGGCACGGTCGTGGCTGCTCAACGAGGCCGGCGAGGTCATCCGCCCGGCAGCGCGCGAGAGCGGCTTCTGGCGCCCGCAGCCGGACGACACCATCGAGGTGCTGCTCACGCACAACACGGGCATCATCGAGATGTACTACGGCAAGCCGATCAAGCAGACGGCCTGGGAGTTCCAGACCGACGCGTTGATCCGCACCGCCACGGCCAAGGACGTCACCGCTGCTCAGCGCCTCTACGGCATCGTCAACGGCGACCTCGCCTACGTCGAGGAGCGCGCCATGGTGGGCCAGCCCATGCAGGCCCACGCGTCCGCCCAGCTGCAGCGCATCGTCGGCTGACCGACACCGCCACACCGCCGGATCGGTGAACGATCTGGCGGTTGCGCGTGTCGGATTGTTCAACAATCCCACGATTCCCCGTAGCATGGGGTCATGCTGCTGCGGCGCTGCGGTACAGACGCACTCCTGGTCGAGGTCGACTCGCTGACCGAGGTCGCGGCCGTCCGCGCCGCGCTGCACGGACTCCCCGGCATCGAGGAGCTCGTTCCCGCGGCGAGGACCGTGCTGGTCAAGGGCTCCCTGCAGCACGTCAGGGAAGCCCTCAAGGACGTCGACCTGACCCATGCACCCGCCACGGAGTCCCGCGAGGTCACCATCCCGATCACCTACGACGGCCCCGACCTGGACCTCGTCGCGGAAACCGCGAAGATCAGCCCCGCGGAAGTCGTCGAACTCCACACGGCGGCCACCTACGAGGTCGCGTTCTGCGGCTTCGCCCCCGGCTTCGGCTACCTGACCGGCCTGCCACCGCAGCTCCAGCAACCCCGGCTCGACTCCCCGCGCACCAAGGTCCCCGCGGGATCCGTCGGCATCGCCGGCGAGTTCACCGCCGCCTACCCGCGCGCGACCCCCGGTGGCTGGCGCCTGATCGGTCGCACCGAGATCACCCTGTTCGACCCGAAGGCCGAGACCCCGGCGCTGCTCGCACCTGGTGACCAGGTCAGGTTCGTGGTCGCATGAGCCGCCGGATCAGGATCCTCCGCACCGGCCCGCAGGCCCTCGTCCAGGACCTCGGCCGCCCCGGTCACGCCCACCTCGGCGTGCCGCCGTCCGGTGCCGTCGACCCGCACTCGCTCACCCTCGCCAACCGCCTGGTGGGCAACGACGAGACCGCCGCGGGGCTCGAGCTCCTGCTCGGCGGCCTGGAGCTCGCAGCGGAGACCTCCTGCACGGTCGCCGTCACCGGCCCGGCGGTCGAGGTCCGGATCAACGGCAAGCTCGCCGACTCACACCAGCCGCTCCACCTGCCGCCGAACGCCACGCTGACCATCGGCACCCCGCAGACCGGCCTGCGCACCTACCTCGCCGTCTCCGGCGGCATCACCGCCGCGGAAGAGCTCGGCAGCCGCTCCACCGACCTGCTCTCCGGAATCGGTCCAGACCCGTTGCGGGACAAGGACGTCCTCGACCTCGGTGCGCCGAACGCGGCGAACGGCGCAGACGTCGTGCCGCCGTTCCACGCACCGGACACCATCACGGTCCCCGTCACGCTCGGCCCGCGCGACGACTGGTTCGAGGACGCGGAAACCCAGCTCCGCCAGGGGTCCTGGACGGTCAGCGACCGCAGCAACCGGGTCGGTGCGCGGCTGCGGGGCACCGTTCTGAATCGTCGTGACGGCGAGATACCCAGCGAGGGCATGATCACCGGCGCGATCCAGGTGCCGCCGGACGGGCAGCCCGTGGTCTTCCTCAACGACCACCCGACGACCGGCGGCTACCCCGTCATCGGCGTGGTCGACCGCGCTCACCTGCGGTTTCTCGGGCAGGCCAGGCCCGGTACGACGGTCAGGTTCCTCCCGCGGCAATGAGGACCACGGCGTTGACGTAAGTGGTCCAGACCAAATACGGTAGCCACCAGGCCGCCGCGGAACCTTCACCAAACTGGAGTTCCGCATGCGCCGATTCCCTGCCCTGTTAGCGATTCTGGTCGCGTTGACAGCCCTGGCGGTCCCTGCACAAGCCGCCACGGGCATCACCGCGACCTTCACCCGCACCGGCACGAGCGCCAAGCTCGTGGTCGCCAACGCGTCCACGGCCTCGCTCAACGGCTGGTCGGTCAAGTTCGACCTGCCCGCCGGTGTCACGGTCGGCAACGTCCAGAACGCCACCACCACCCAGAACGGCACGCGGGTGACGCTCACCCCGGCGTTCTACATCAACAACATCCCCGCCGGACGCAACACCGATCCCTACAGCCCGACGTTCACGCTGAGCGCCGCGGCCGACCCGACCGCCTGCACGATCAACGGCATGGCGTGCGACGGCAGCGGTGACCCCGCTCCGGTCCCGACCGGGCTCACCGCCGACTACTCGGTGGCCGGCGGTTCGGCGAAGTTCATCGTGCGCAACCACACCGCCGCCGCGGTGAGCGACTGGTCCATCTCCTTCACGCTGCCCAACGGCGTGACGGTCAGCAACGGCCAGAACGGCACGGTCAGCCAGAACGGCAACCAGGTCACCATCACCCCCGCGCACTACAACAAGACCGTGGCCGCGGGTGGCAGCACCGAGCCGTACAGCCCGACGTTCGCCATCAGTTCCAACGTCGACCCGGTCACCTGCCGGATCAACAACGCGAACTGCGACGGCAGCGCGGACACCCCGCCGAGCACCCCGACGGGTCTCACGTCACCGACGAAGACCACGCGTACGGTGACGCTGCAGTGGACCGCGTCCAATCCTGGCTCGTTGCCGATCGCCGGTTACGACGTCTACAACGGCTCCACGCTCGCCGGCAGCTCCACCACGACGTCCACGATCATCACCGGCCTGAACCCGAACACGGCGTACTCCTTCACGGTGCGCGCCAAGGACACCAAGGGCACGCAAAGCGCTCCGAGCGCGGCACTGGCCGTCACCACCAACAACCCCGCCGACGACACGACCCCGCCGACCGCACCGGGCAACCTGCGCGCCACGGCGAAGGACGCGGGCAGCATCACGTTGGCGTGGAACGCATCCACTGACAACCGCGGTGTGGCGAACTACGACGTCTACGTGGGCACGACCGTGAAGCAGACGGTCTCCGGCACCACGGCGGTCGTCACCGGCCTTGCACCGTCCACGGACTACACGTTCACCGTGCGCGCGCGAGACATCTACGACAACGTCTCCGCACCGAGCAACGCGCTCAACGAGCGCACTAGTGACATCGTCGGCGGCTACGCCCGTGTCGGGTACTTCGTGCAGTGGGGCATCTACGGACGCCAGTACTTCGTGAAGGACATGGACGCCGCGAAGCTGACGCACGTCAACTACGCGTTCGGCAACATCGACCCGGTCAACCTGACGTGTCTGCACGGCGTCACCAAGGGCACGAGCCCGGACCCGCAGGACCCCAACCAGGGCGACGGCGCCGGTGACGCGGAAGCCGACTACAGCAGGCCGATGAGCGCGGCGCAGTCCGTCGACGGCGTGGCGGACAGCGGCTGGGAACCGTTGCGCGGCAACTACAACCAGCTCAAGAAGCTCAAGGCGAAGCACCCGAACCTGAAGGTGCTGATCTCGCTCGGCGGCTGGACGTACTCGAAGTACTTCTCCGACGTTGCGGCCACGGACGCGGCGCGCAAGAAGTTCGTGTCGTCGTGCATCGACATCTACCTCAAGGGCAACCTGCCCGTGTACAACGGCGCCGGCGGTCCCGGCACCGCGGCGGGCATCTTCGACGGCTTCGACCTCGACTGGGAGTGGCCGGGCGCCGAGGGCCACGCGGGCAACCACTTCGGCCCGCAGGACAAGGTCAACAACAGCCTGCTGATCGAGGAGTTCCGCCGGCAGATGGACGCGTACAGCACCACGACCGGCAAGCGCTACCAGCTCACCGCGTTCACGCCGGCCGACCCGGCCAAGATCGAGGCGGGCTGGGAGCTCGGGCGGGTCGCACAGTCGATGGACATCTTCAACGTCCAGGGCTACGACTTCCACGGCTCCGGCAGCGACAACTCGTGGGAGCCCAACCGGACCGGCCACCAGGGCAACCTCTACCCCGACCCGGACGACCCGTACACGACCAAGTTCAGCGTGGAGAGCACGGTCCAGGCCTACCTCGACGCGGGTGTGCCACCACGCAAGATCACGCTCGGGCTCGCGTTCTACGGCCGCGGCTGGCAGAACGTGGTCAACGGCGGCAAGAACGGCGAGTGGCAGCAGGCGGGAGGTGCTGCGCCGGGCCAGTTCCCGGAGGAGGCGGGCACGCGCGGGTACGCCAACCTCGTCGCGTCGGTGCCGAACTGCACCGTGCACCACGACGAGGTGGCCGTGGCGACGTCCTGCTACACCGGCAACCAGTGGTGGACCTTCGACGACGTGTGGTCGATCCAGCGCAAGACCGCGTGGCTCAAGTCGAAGAACCTGCTGGGCGCGATGTTCTGGGAGATGTCCGGTGACCGCGGCACGTTGATGGCCGCGGTCGACGCCGGACTCAGGTGACCCGGAGGAAGATCAGTACTCGGACTCGTACAGGCCCTGCAGCTCGGTCAGCAGGGCCGCCGAGTCGGGCAGCTGCTTGCCGTCCAGCGTGGTCACCCGCGTGATCTTGCGGACGCTGGACGCGAGGAACACGCCCTCGGCGTCGTAGAGCTCGCCGGTCTGGACCGGCTCCACGAGCACGGTCCAGCCGGCGCGCTCGGCGGCGCGGAACAGCGCGTACTGGGTGGTGCCCGGCAGGATGCCGAGCTTGGAGGGCGGCGTGACCAGGGTCTTGCCGCGCACCAGGATGACCGTCGAGGTCGGGCCCTCCAGGACGGAGCCGCTGGAGGTCGTGAAGATGACCTCGGCGGCACCGCGGCGCTCGGCCTCGCGGATCGCGGCCATGTTGATCGCGTAGGACAGCGACTTGGCGCCCAGCAGCAGCCACGGCGCGCGGTCGGCGAGGTCGGCCTCGATGCCGCGGTCCAGCGTCACCGCGGACAGGCCCTCGGCGCGCTGCTTGAGCACCTTCGCGCCGATCTCCATGCCCAGCGCGAAGCCGGTGCCGGTGCCGTCGCCGCCCTCGACGCCGCGGGTGTAGACGAGCTTGAGGGCGAACTCGCTGCCACCGGTCCAGTTGCCGATGACGAGCTCGACCGCGCGTTCGAACTCCGCGCGCGGCGGGACGGGCATGTCGAGCATGGCCGCCGACCGCTCCAGCCGGTCCAGGTGCGGCGACAGCTCGCGGGGCTTCCCGTCGACGACGAGGATGGTTTCGAAGACGCCGTCACCGCGCATCAGACCGAGGTCGTCGACACGGATCTGCGGGGCGTCGGGGTCAGCGAGGGTTCCGTCGAGCAGTGCCAGCACGCGCATGGCTGGAGCCTACTAGCAGTGATTAACATGGCTGTCGTGGAGACCGCAAGAGGCCTGCGCAAAACGCTGCACGACCGCGGCATGCGGATGACGCCGCAGCGCCAGCTCGTGCTGGACGCGGTCAAGGTGCTCGGGCACGCGACGCCCGAGCAGATCTGCCAGCGCGTCCAGGAGACGGCGCCGACGGTCAACATCACGACGATCTACCGCACGCTCGACCTGCTCGACCGGCTAGGCCTGGTGCGGCACACGCACCTCGGGCACGGCGCGCCGAGCTACTCGGTCGACGAGCACCAGCACGTGCACCTGGTGTGCCACGTCTGCGGCCGGATCGACGAGATCCCGTGTGAGCTGCTCGGGCCGCTGGGCGGAACATTGCGGGACCGCGAGGGGTTCGAACTGGATGCCAGTCATCTCGCGCTGTCCGGCACGTGCCGCGACTGTTTGAAGCAGGACCAGGAGACCGAGTGAGCTTTCCAGGAGCCGTCCCGCCGCCAGACGATTCCACCGACGCCGGCGTCGCCTGGCACTACGGCGACCCGTTCGCCGAACAACGCTCGGCCGCCCGCTCGGTCGTCGTCGTGGACCGCTCGAACCGCGGGATCATCGCGGTACCGGGCGAGGACCGGCTGACCTGGTTGCACCAGCTCACCAGCCAGCACTTCGAGCTGCTCGGCGAGGACGCCGGCACCGAGGCGCTGATCCTCGACGCGCAGGGCCGGCTGGAGCACCACATGGTGGTCGCGAACGTCGGCGGCACGGTGTTCCTGGACGTGGAGAAGGTCGACGACCTGCTCGCGTACCTGAAGAAGATGGTCTTCTGGTCGAAGGTCGAGCCGCGCGACGCCACGGCGGAGCTCGCGCTGCTCACGGTGGTCGGCCCGGACGCGGTCGCGGTGCTGGAGAAGCTCGACCTGCCGGTGCCCGCGGACGTGGTGGCGCTCGGCGAGGGTTTCGTGCGGCGCAGGTCGTGGCCCGGTCAGAGCTCGTTCGACCTGCTGGTGCCGCGCGCCGAGCTGGCGTCGTGGTGGCAGCGGCTCACCGACGCGGGTGCGCGCCCGGCCGGCAGCTTCGCCTTCGAGGCGCTGCGGGTCGAGTCGCTGCGGCCCCGGCCGGGCATCGACACCGACGAGCGCACGATCCCGCACGAGGTGAACCTGATCGAGTCCTCGGTGCACCTGAACAAGGGCTGCTACCGCGGCCAGGAGACGGTCGCGAAGGTCCACAACGTGGGCCGCCCGCCGCGCCGCATGCTCCTGCTCCACCTGGATGGTTCTGCCGACGGCCAGCCGGAGACCGGTGACCCGGTCGAGCTGGACGGCCGCGTGGTCGGCCGGGTGGGCAGCGTCGTGCAGCACCACGAACTGGGGCCGATCGCGTTGGCGCTGGTCAAGAGGTCCGTACCGGTCGAGTCCGAGCTGGTCGCCGGTGCCGGGGAGCGTCAGGTGGCAGCGCGCATCGATCCCGACTCGGTGCCCGCGGACACGCCCGGACTGGGCCGGGAAGCTGTTCGCAACCTGAGGGGCTGAGCCCAAGCGGGCTGGCCGTCGGCCTTCTCCTCTGTTCCGCTGGTCAGGTGGGTACATCGCGGTGCCGCGAGGTGCCCCGCTGAGCACTGGAAGAGACGATGAAGGTTGGCGGCCAGCCCGCTACAGTCCGGTACATGTCACTGGGCACGCTGATCACCGTCGCTCCCACCGGAGCGGAGCACGCGAAAGCCGACGTCCCGGCACTTCCGGTGACCCTGGAGGAACTGGTCTCGACGGCGCGGAGCTGCGAGCAGGTCGGCGCCGCGATGATCCACGTCCACATCCGCGGCGCGGACGCGAAGCCGTCGCTCGACCTCGGTCTGCTGAAGGCGACGGTCGAGGCGTTGCGGGCCGAGACCGGCCTCGTGGTCCAGCTGTCCACCGGCGGGTCGGTGCACGACCCCGAGGCGGACCGGCTGCGCGTGCTGGAGGCGATGCCTGACTCGGCGTCCTGCACGATGGGAACCGTCAACTTCGGTGACGACGTGTTCATGAACCGGTGGGAGTTCATCGTCGCGTTGCACAAGGGCATGCAGGAACGCGGCATCGTCCCGGAGTACGAGATCTTCGACATCGGTCAGCTGGCGTCGTTGCAGCGGCTGCTCGACCAGCACGGCCTCCCGGCGGGTGGACACGTGCACGTCGACTTCGTCATGGGCGTGCCCGGCGGGATGCCGGGAGACGCGCGGACGCTGGTTGCCGCAGTGAACGCTCTGCCGGACGGGGCAACGTTCTCCGCCACCGGGATCGGCCGGACCACGCTGCCAGTGATGTTCACCGCATTGGGGGCGGGTGGGCACCTCCGCGTGGGTATGGAAGACACGATCAGCTATTCGCGAGGCGTGCCGGTGCGGGACAACGCACAGCTCGTCGCCCGTGCCGCGGGTCTCGCGAAGATCGCGCAACGGCCTCCGTTGTCTCCCGACGAGGCGCGCAAGGTCCTCGGCGTGCACATTTGAGACAACTTTGGTGCATGGGATGTGTTGGCGGGTGAGGAGGATCTACCGCAGGATGGACACGTGATCGAGGTGCGTCCTGGCGGGCGCCGCCGAATCGACCGGGTGCTCGCCCCCGACTACACGGAGGGCGTCGAGCAGCGCCCGCTCGTCGAGGTGCGCGAACTCCGCGACGAGGCCGCGCAGGAAGAAACCGACCTGTCCTACCTGCGGCGGTTGCTGCACGCGCGGATCGACATCGTGCGTGCCGAGCAGCAGCGCCGCAGCTCCGGCGGCTCGGCGGTGGTCGACCAGCTGGCCACGATCCTCTCCTCGAACGCTGTCGGGCCGGCTACCGGCCTCGGCCGGTACCAGACCCATGAGCCCTCACGTGCTGATGCGCATCAACGGCACGTGGAAGCGCTGATCTCCGATGTCGATCTCTCCGACGTGAGCAAGTTGTCCGACGATCGCCTCGGCGAGGTGTTGGAGACGTTCATCTCGGAAGAGGCGTCGGTGTCGGTGCGGCGGCGCGAGGTGCAGGTGGTCGTGGACAGGCTCAACGCCGAGATCGCGTCGCGCTACCAGCGCGGTAGTGCGTCGGTCGACGAGCTGCTGGCGGCGGAGCGCGGGCACCACCGCCCCAAGCGCTGACTCCCACAATCTGGGACCGTCGTTCCACTTTCTGGGCGGCGGACCTAGCGTGCCTTCATGGGGTACCGCTGGGTCGTGCTGTTCGCGGGGGCGCTCGCACAGGGCACGAACGCGGCGGTCTTCCTCGGTCTCTCCGCCGTCAGCCCCCAGCTCCGTGATCACTTCGGCCTGACGTTGCCCCAGGTGGGGCTGCTGCTGGGAGCGGTCAACCTGGGCACGATGATCGCTCTCGTGCCGTGGGGCTTCTTCGCGGACAAGCGCGGTGAACGGCTCGCGATGACCATCGGCGGCGTAGGTGCCGCCGGATGCCTGCTCGGCGTGGCGGTCGGCAACGCGTGGGTCGCGGGTCTCGCGCTGCTCGGTGCCGGGCTCTTCGGGGCCAGCGTGAACGCCGCCAGCGGCCGCGCGGTGATGTCCTGGTTCCCCAGCGGCAAGCGCGGGCTCGCGATGGGCGTGCGGCAGACGGCGACCCCGCTCGGTGCGGCCCTGACCGCGGCCTCCTGCCCGGCGTCGCGATCGCGTCCGGCGTTCCGGCGGCGTTCGTGGCGCTGGCCTCGGTGACCGGGCTCGTGGCGCTCGCGGTCGCGTTGCTGGTCCGCGAACCGCCGGGGGCGACGCGCGGCGGTGGCTCGCACGGGCTCGTGCTCAAGGACCCCCGGCTGATCAGGCTGGCCGTGGCCAGCGGGCTGCTGGTCGTGCCCCAGTTCACCGCCGCGACGCTGCTGGTGCCGCTGCTGCACGAGCACCGCGGCCTGGCCGTGACGACCGGCCGTGGTGTTCGGGTGGCGCAGGCGCTCGGCGGGGCCGGCCGGCTCGCGGCGGGATCTGGTCGGACCGGTGGGCAGCCGGGTCGGGCCGTTGCGGGTGCTCGCGGTGGTGATGGCGGTGGGGTTCACGCTGACCGCCGCGCTGGACCGGGCCCCGTTGCCGGTGCTCGTGGCGGTGCTGGTGCCGACCGCCGTGGTCGCGCTGGCGTGGAACGGGCTCGCCGTCACCGAAGCGGGTGAACTGGCACCGGAGGGCCGCAGCGCGACCGCGATCAGCATGCAGAACAGCTCCAACTACCTGAGCGCGACGCTCACGCCGGCGGTCTCGGCGTGGGTGGCCGTGCACGTGGGCTGGCCTGCGGCGATGCTGCTGGCGGCGGTGGCGTCGGTGGCCGGGTGGGGGCTGCTTCAGCCGTGGCGTTCGCGGCGGGCCAGCTCGCCCCAGAACTCGCGCAGCGACTCGTAGCGCAGCGCGACCTCCTCGGCGTCACCGGTCTCCAGCGCGTCGACGATGGCGTTCACATCGGTCGCGGAGGAGTCCTCCAGCAGGTCCTTGTCGTTCACCAGCTGCACCAGGCCGCCGTAGTCGAGCTCGACGGCGGAGTGCGGGTGGAAGTGCTCGAGCCAGCGACCGGTGTCGGCGAGGACCTTGGCGGGCCCGTCGTCGCCCAGCGCGGTCTTCACGACCTTCAACGCCCGCGCGACACGCCGCCGTGCGTCGGCCATCGCGACCCGCCAGGACACCTGCCGCTCCGGGTCGTCCTGGGCGCTCGCGAGCACCACCCGCCGCTGAGCGGGGTCGACCATGGCGAACCACGGCAGCGGGACCGTCCACGTCGTGGAGATCACGTGAACGGCGCCGGCGGAGAGCTCGGCCATCACGGCGGACGCGCGCGCTCGGACCGTTTCCGGGGCGATGCTGAGGGCCGCGTCCTGCAGAACGGGCTGCGCGGAGGCCAGGAAGCCCACCAGAGCCGCCGCGGACCGGGCCCTGAGGTCGAGCGGGCAGACGAGGGGTCCTGGGCCGACACGCGCGGCGTCAGACGTCGGCACCTCGGCCGGGCTGATGGTCATGACCTCGAAGTGCGAACCGCCCGGGAGCAACTTCTTGGCCAACTGTGATCGCAACCACAGCTCCCGTTCGCGGTCACCGACCTCCGAACGCGGGATCGGGCCCGCTTCCAGGGCTTTTCGCACCTTGACCGCTAGCGGTGCGTCCAAGACCGATAACGGTTCGTACACCCGTAGGTAGGCGACGAACGGTCTGGGCACCTGTGCATCCTTCCACGCGAGGGCGGCCGGGAGATTTGGCGGTACGTGTCACGCCTACCGCGTCGCGAGGAACCCCATCGGCACGGTACGGTAGTTACCAGGAACTAGTTGTCGAGACGAGTGGGGCCGCCGTTCCCCCGGCCGCCCCCGTCCCTGTGCGAGGGGGTCGAGCCATGGGGCGCGGCCGAGCGAAGGCCAAGCAGACGAAGGTCGCCAGGGAGCTCAAATACAGCTCTCATGAGACCGACTTCGCTGCGCTGCAGCGTGAGCTGTCTGGTGGCGAAACGTCGCCGAACGGGAGTGGTGGCGAAGAAAGCCACGACGACCCGTACGACGACTACGACGACTACCGTCGCTGAATCCAGCCTGGCGAGCTTCAAGGGTTGGGTGGCTGATCAAGCCACCCAACCCTTGAACTCGTCAGGCCTGATCAGAACGCCCTGGCGTACTGCCTCGGAGCCCGGACCTCCACACCCAACTGCTGTGCCGCGTGCAGCGGCCAGTACGGGTCGCGGAGCAGTTCGCGCGCGAGCAGGACCAGGTCGGCGGCACCGTCGTCCAACACCTGTTCGGCCTGCTTCGCCTCGGTGATCAGGCCGACCGCACCCGTGGGCACGTCTGCCTTGCGCCGCACAGCCTCAGCGAGCGGCACCTGGTAGCCGGGCCCGATCGGGATTTCCGCCTGCGCCGTGTTGCCACCACTGGACACGTCGATCAGGTCGGCACCCGCGGCCTTGAGCGCCGTCGCCAGCACCACGCTGTCGTCGGCCGTCCACCCGCCCTCGACCCAGTCGGTCCCGCTGATCCGCACGATCACCGGCACCTCCGGCCCGACGGCGGCCCTGACCGCGGCCGTGACCTCGACGGGCACGGCGATGCGTTCTTCCAGGCTGCCCTCGTTCGTCAGCGGCGAGTAGTACTCGTGCAGCAGGTACCCGTGCGCGGCGTGGATCTCGAGCACCTCGAACCCGGCCGCGAGCGCCCGGATGGCCCCCTCGACGAACGCCTTGACGATCCCGGTGTGGTTCGTGATCTTCTCCGGCTGGTTGCCACCGGGGAACGGCTCGGTCGTGGGCGCCACCGGCACCCAGTCACCGATCGCCTTGCGCCCGGCGTGCGCGAGCTGGATGCCGGGGACGGAACCGTGCTCCTTGATGAAGCTCGTGATCCTCTGCCAGGCCTCGACCTGCTCGTCGTTCCAGATGCCGGTGTCCTGCGGGGAGATCCGGCCCTCCGGCACGACCGCCGTGGCCTCGGCGATGACCAGGCCGGCACCGCCGACGGCACGGGAGCCGAGGTGGACGAGGTGCCAGTCGGTCGGGACGCCGTCCTCCTTCGCCACCGAGTACTGGCACATCGGGCTGACCGCGATGCGGTTGGGGAGGGTGACGCTCCGCAGGGTCAGCGGGGAGAAGAGCAAGCTCACGGGGGCTCCCTTGAACGTTCGTAGACCTAACCAAATGTTCAAGGGGATGCGGGCGGCGTGTTGTTCCCGAGCGTGGGGTCGTCTCAGTCACTGGGCGGTGACGCTGTGGAACCGATCACTCCACGGTGGCGCAGGACGTCGGGCGTGAGTCCGGACGGCCAGACGGTCGTGGCATCGGAGTGAGCACCGTGCAGATCCGCTTCCGCCAGGTCGGCGCTGGTCAGGTCGGCACCTTCGAGGTGCGCGTTGCGCAGCGAGGCCTTCCGCAGGCTCGCGCCCACGAGGCTGGCCTTGCGCAGGTCTGCGGCGTGGAAGTCGCACCCGTCCAGCCGGGTGCCGCGCAACCAGGCGCGGGCGAGGTTGGACCTGCGGAGGTCCGCGCCCACCAGCTGCTGGTTCTCCAGCTGCACGCCGCGCAGGTCGACTCGGGACAGGCGCAGCGTCAGGGCCTCCGGCGGCTCCGGCCGACGACCGAGGATGGCGAGCGCGGTCTGCACGTCGGGGGCACGCATGCGCAACCACGGAAGCCGCTCGTCCACGGTCGGCGTCGGGTGTTCAGGGCCGTCAGGTGACCCGACCGCCCACGGCACCCGGTTGCGCACGAAGCTGCCGATGGTGACCTGGACGAACCGGCGGTCCTTCCGCGAGTCCTTGGAGATCCGCTCCAGCACGTAGAGCCCGCCGATGCGGACGTCCGCGTTGTCGTTGGCGAGGTGTTCGACCGCCCTGCTGTAGCGGTCGGTGATCTGACCGTCCCTGTTGACCCGGACCTGGTACCAGGTCACCGCGCCACCTGCCGCGAGCAGGAGCCCGCCGAAGAACTGCAGCAGGCTCGAACGGAGGGCGGTCTGCGACGACTCGCGCTGGAGCACGACCCGCGCCTGGGGTTCGGTCACGGTCCGCAGGTCGAGACCGGGCGGAGGTGGGTAGACCAGCTGTGGCACGAACAGGACGACCCCGAGCGCGAACAGGACGACGGCCGCGCCGGCCGCGCCGAGCCCGATCGTCCGCTTGCTCATGGAGGGCCATCCTCGCGACAGCCCTCCCGGAGCGATATCCGCTGTTGGGGTTCAGCCCAGGTAGCGGACCTGCTTCGCCTTTCCGGCGACGACCTCGTCGTGAGCTGCCGCGATCTCGGCGCGGTGTGAGACCTCCGGCACCCCGACCTCCCACCACGCCCCGGCCTCCGTCCACGACGACGGATGCGTGCGGATCACCACCACGGCCGGTCGCTTCTCCCCGGCCGCCACCTCGCGCGCCTTGCGGTAGGCATCCTCCAGGCCGTCGAGCGAGTCGACCGGGAACACCGCGCAGCCCATCGCCGCCGCGTGACCGGCGAAGTCGGTGCGGGGCGGTGAGGCGTGGGAGGTCCGGCAGTCGGCGTAGAGGTTGTTGAAGCCGGTGCCGCCCTGGCCCGTCTGCAGGCGGTGGATGACCGCGTAGCCGTCGTTGTCGCAGACCACGGCCACGAAGCCGTGGCCGGCGAACGAAGCCGAGAAGAGCTCGGAGTTCAGCATCAGGTAGGAGCCGTCGCCCAGCAGGGTGGTGACCACGCCGGACGTGTGGGCGATAGCGGCTCCCCAGGCGCCGGCCAGTTCGTAGCCCATGCAGGAGAAGCCGTACTCGACGTCCATGGTGGCCGCGCCGGTGGCGCGCCAGCCGCCGATCAGTTCACCGGGGAGGCCTCCGGACGCGGTCATCACGTAGTCGGTCGGGCCGCTGACCTCGTTCACCACGCCGACGACCTGGGCGTACGTCGGCAGGTCCGAACCGGGAGCGCGCAGGGAGGTGATGTGGGCGTCCCACTTGGCACGTTCCGCGGCGGCACGCGCGGACCACCCACCGGGCGCCTGCCAGGAGCCGAGGACGTCGGTCAGTTCGCGCAGGCCCTCGTCGGCGTCGGTGACCAGGGCGGTCGCGCCGTGCTTCACGGCGTCGAAGCGGGCCGCGTTCAGCGACACGAGGTGCACGTCGGGGGCGAACACCGTCCAGGAGGCGGTGGTGAAGTCCTGGAGGCGGGTGCCGACCGCGATGACCAGGTCGGCCTCGCCGGCCAGGACGTTCGCCGAGGTGGAGCCGGTGATGCCCAGGGGTCCGGCGTGCAGGGGGTGGTCGTGGGGGACCAGGGTGCGGCCGGCGGTGGTCTCGGTGATCGGGATGCCGTGTTGTTCGGCGAAGCGCAGGGCCCGGCCGGCGGCACCCGAGTAGCGGACGCCGCCGCCCAGGACCAGGAGCGGGCGGGAGGCCGAACGGATCAAGCGGGCCGCCTCGGCCAGGGAGTGTAGGTCGGGACGGGGCCGGGTCAGGCGGTGGACGACCGGCTTGAAGAGCGCGTCGGGGAAGTCGTAGGACTCGGCTTGGACGTCCTGCGGCAGGGCCAGGGTCACCGGGCCGCAGTCGGCCGGGTCGGTGAGGACGCGGGCGACCTGGGGCAGCGTCGACAGCAGCTGTTCGGGGCGGGTGATGCGGTCGAAGTAGCGGGAGACGGCGCGGAAGGCGTCGTTGACCGTCGCGGTCGGGTCGTGGAAGTGCTCGACCTGCTGGAGCACCGGGTCCGGGGCGCGGCCGGTGAAGGTGTCACCGGGCAGCAGCAACAGCGGCAGGCGGTTGGCGTGGGCGACGCCGGCGGCGGTGACCATGTTCAGGGCGCCGGGGCCGATGGACGAGGTGGCGACGCCGACCTGGCGGCGGTGGGTGGCCTTGCTGATGCCGACCGCGGCGAGTGCCATGCCCTGCTCGTTGTGGCCGCGCCACACCGGCAGCTCGGAGCGGACCTCCTCCAGGGCGTTGCCGATGCCGAGGACGTTGCCGTGGCCGAAGATCGCGAACACGCCGGGGAACAGCGGCGCGTGCGTGCCGTCGAAGAGCTCGGTCCGCTGGGCGAGCATCCAGCGGACGAGAGCCTGTGCGGTCGTGAGCTTCACTTGACCCGCCCCTCTGCGGTCGTCACCGGGCAACGCGGGTCCAGTTCCTGATCGGCCCAGCTGTCGCGGACCCACGTGTGCGCCGGGTCGTCGCAGAACGCCATGGAACGCGAAGAACCCGGCCCTGCCAGCACGTTCAGGTAGTACATCGGGTAACCGGGCGCCGCCACGCACGGGCCGTGGTAGCCGCGCGGGATCAGGAAGACGTCGCCGTCGCGCACGGTCACGTCCTCGTCGATCGTGCCGTCGTCGGTGTAGGTGCGGTGGAAGCCGAAACCCGTCCGCGACGGTGTCACGCCGTCCCGGTCGGCGATCCGGAAGTAGTAGATCTCCTCGTTCTCGACCTCGCACGGCTCCGAGGAGTCGTGCTTGTGCGGCGGGTACGAGGACCAGTTGCCGTCCGGGGTGATCAGCTCGCACGCGTTGAGCTTGTCCGCGTGGTCCCACACGCCCGGCACGCCGAAGTTCGTGACCTGGCGGGTCGCGTTGCCGGCACCGCGCACCTCGACCGGAACACCGTCCGCCGGGCCGTACTCGGGCGACAACCGGTTCTCACACCGGGCCATCGGCAGCGCGACCTCACATCCGTCCACTGAGGACAGCCGAACCGAGGCATCACGCGGCACATAAGCGAAGTCCGTGACGCGGGTGAACACCGACTCGCGGCCCTGCAGCTCGAACCGCTCATCATCGACCTCGACGGTCAGAGAACCGGCGAGCGGCAGCACGAACGCCTCGAACTCACCCGTCTCGATCGTGCGCACCGACCCCGCTTCCAGGCGCAGCACCCGCAGGCCGGTGTACGTCCAGCCCGCGTCCTCCGGCAACAAGGAGATGACGTCGGCCGAGTTCGAGAGCGTCCCGTGTGGACGGTGCAGCGTCATTCCGTGATCCCCTTCGCGGCGCGGAGGACTTCGGCGGCAGCGGCGACGGCGGCGGCCACGTCACCGTCTGGCGGGTAGAGCAGCGCGCGGCCGACGACCAAGCCGCGCACGGCGTCGTGGCGCAGCGACCGGCCCCACGACGCGAGGTCGTCCTCCGGCCTCGCGGACGGCACGCCGCCGAGCACCAGGGCGGGCAACGCCGTGGTGTCCAGCACGACCTCCGGTTCCTCCGGCGCGGGCAGCTTCAACCAGGTGTAGGCGGACGTCGAACCCAGCCCGGCGGCCACGGCCGAAGCTCGCGACAAGGCGGCGGCATCCCTCTGCAGCACCAGCTTGTCGTTGTGGTCACGCTGGTACGGCAATGGTTCCACCATCGCCATCAGGCCGTGCTCCGCCAGTTCGGCGACGGCCCGCGCGCAGCCTTCCAGCGTCGGGATCGTGCCGGGGTCGGAGTCGACCAGGCGCAGCAGCATCTTCCCGCCGTCCAGCCCGAACGTCGCGATGGACGCCGCGGAGTAGGCGGTGAACCTGTCGTCGATCTCCCAGTCCGCGCCGGCCAGGCCACCGCGGTTCATCGAGCCGATGACGACCCGCTCGTTCAGGCCGTCCAGCAGCAACAGGTCCTCGATCACGTCCGGCGTGCCCAGCACACCGTCGACGTCGGGGTTGGCGAGCGCCGTCAGCAGCCGCGCCAGCAACGAGCGCCGGTCCGCCATCGCCAGCGGGTCGCCGCCGACCCCGAGCGCACCGCGTGCCGGGTGGTCCGCCGCGACCAGGAACAGAGTGGACTTGCCGTTCAACAACGTCTGCCGCCGCTTGCGCGCCTGGTAGGCCCGTCTGATCGAACCGGGGTCCTCCGCACGCCGCCACAACAGTTCGCGCCACTGGCCGTCAGTGATCACAGGAGTTCCTCGATTTCCTTCTGGTCGGGCATCGCGTCGGCGCAGGCCAGCCGGGACGCCACCAAAGCGCCGGCCGCGTTGGCGTAGCGGGCGGTCCGCACCGGGTCCCAGCCCGACAGCAGGCCGTGCACCAGCGACCCGCCGAACGCGTCACCGGCGCCGAGCCCGCACACCACCTCGACCAGGTTCGGCTCGACCGTCCACCGGCCCTCCGGCGTGGCCACGAGCACGCCGTCGGCGCCTTTCTTCACCAGCGCCAACGACAACCCGCGCGCCAGCAGCCGATCAGCGGCGAGATCCGGATCAGCGGTACCCACCGCGACCTCCACCTCGGTCCGGTTGCCCACCGCGACCGTGACGTGGTCGAGCATCCAGCCGATCTCGGCCCGCGCCGTCTCGACGTCCGGCCAGAACATCGGCCGGTGGTCGAGGTCCAGCACGGTGTGCGCGCGACGGCCGCGGTGCTCCAGCATCTTCCGCTGGGTTGCGCGCGCCGGTTCCGCCGAAACCCCGGTGCCGGTCACCCACAGCAGCGGCACGTCCCGCACGACGTCCCACGGCACGTCGGCGTCGGTCAGCGTCAGGTCCGGCGGTCGGCAGCCGGTAGAACAGCAGCGGCGGGTCGGCGGGCGGGTTGAGCTCGCAGAACACCACCGGTGTCAGCAGATCCGGCGACGTGCCGACGTGTGCCGACGACACGCCGAACCCCTCCAGTGCCTGGCGCACATAGGTTCCGAAGCCGTCCGGGCCGACCTTGGTGAGCACCCCGGCCCGGCGGCCGAGGCGGGCGGCGGCGACCGCGACGTTGGTCGCGGTGCCGCCGAGCGACTTGGCGAACGTGCTGACGTCGGCCAGCGGCACGCCGGACTGCTCCGGGTAGAGGTCGACCCCGACCCGGCCGACGGTCAGCACCTCCAGCGCCGTCACGCCTCGACACCTCGCAGCTCGTGCTCCAGTGCTTCGAGCTCGGCACCGCCGGCCATCTGCTTCGTCAGCTCGTTGATGTCGATCTCGGACTTCTCGTAGCTGCCCAGCGCACGACCGCGCTTGAGCAGCAGGAACCGGTTGCCGACCGGGTAGGCGTGGTGCGGGTTGTGGGTGATCAGCACGACGCCGAGACCGCGGTCACGCGCCTGGGCCACGTACTTCAGCACCACACCGGCCTGCTTCACGCCGAGAGCCGCGGTCGGTTCGTCGAGGATCAGCACCTTGGCGCCGAAGTGCACCGCGCGGGCGATGGCGACGCACTGCCGTTCACCACCGGACAGCGTGCCGACCGGCTGCTCCACGTCCCGCAGGTCGATGCCCATGTCGGACAACGCCTTCTTGGTGATCTCCTTGCCCTTGCGCCGGTCCAGGAAGCCGAGCTTCGTCGTCGGCTCCGAACCCAGGAAGAAGTTGCGCCACACCGACATCAGCGGCACGACCGCGAGGTCCTGGTACACGGTCGCGATGCCGCGGTCCAGCGCCTCGCGCGGTGAGGAGAAGCGGATCTCCTCGCCCTCGACCTTGAACGAGCCCTGGTCGTGCTGGTGCACGCCGGCCAGGATCTTGATCAGCGTCGACTTGCCGGCGCCGTTGTCGCCGAGCACGCAGGTGACCTCACCCGCGTTGACCACGGTGGACACCTCGCTCAACGCGATGACGCTGCCGTAGGTCTTGCCGATGTTCTCGACCTCGATGAGTGACGTCATCGCCTGACCCTCTCCGCCCGGCGGCGCAGCATGTTGTTGACCAGCACGGCCGCCAGCAGCATCACGCCGAGGAACAGCTGGAACCAGTCGCTGTTCCAGCCCGCGTAGACGATGCCCTGCCGGGCCATGCCGAAGATCAGCGCGCCGATCGCCGCACCCACCGCCGAGCCGAAGCCGCCGGTCAGCAGGCAACCGCCGATGACCGCCGCGATGATGTACTGGAACTCCAGGCCGATGCCCTGGTTCGCCTGCACGCTCGCGTACCGCAGGATGTTGATCGAGCCGACGAGCCACGCGGCGAACGCGGTCGTCATGAACAGCAGGATCTTCGACCGCACCACCGGCACGCCGACCGCGCGCGAGCTCTGCGCGGCACCGCCGATCGCGAAGATCCAGTTGCCGAACCTGGTGCGCATCAGCACCGTCGAGGCGATGACGGTGAACAGCACCCACCAGATGATCGACACGTAGAAGCTCGTGCCGCCGACCTGGAACGTCGAGGCGAACAGGAACCCGGCCGACTCGTAGCCCGCGGCCGACCGCATGCCCGACACCTGCACGCTGCCGGTGACCAGGCGCGTGATGCCCAGGTTGAGGCCCTGCAACGCGAGGAAGCTGCCCAGCGTGACGATGAAGCTCGGCAGGCCCGTGCGCATCACGAGCCAGCCGTTCAGCGCGCCCACCGCCAACGCGAAGGCGAGCGACACCAGCAACGCGAGCCAGACGTTGAGGCCCAGCTGGGTGGCGAGGAGAGCCGTGACGAGCGCCGTGGACGCGGTCATGACGCCGGCGGACAGGTCGAACTCGCCGCCGATCATCAGCAGTGCCACCGCGACCGCCATGATCCCGAGCATGGACGCGTCGTCCAGCCAGGTGGCCGCACCGCCCACGCTCAGGAACTGCTCGGTGACCACGGAGAAGAACACGAACACGAGCAGTGCGCCGAGCATGGCGCCGATCTCCGGCCGTTTGACCAGCTGGTCCATCGGCTTCGGCTTGCCCAGCCGTTCGTCGGCAGCCGGTGGGGCTGTGGCTGTCACGGTCATCTCCCCGCCTCCTCCCTACCTCTTGCCGTTCTTGGCGTACTCCGCGACCTTGTCCACGTTGGACTTGTCGACGAAGCCGGGACCGGTGAGGACGGGCTTGCCGCCACCGAGGGTGTTGGCGTTGTCCTTGAAGAGCTTCAGCATCACGACCGGCAGGTAGCCCTGCTGGTACTGCTGCTGGTCGACGGCGAAGAGCACCTCGCCGGACTTGATCGAGTTGACCACGTCCGCGTTCAGGTCGAACGTCGCGACCTGCGCCTTCGAGCTCGCGCCCTTGATGGCGGACGCGGCGTTCACGGCGACCTGCGGGTTGAGCGCGAGCACGCCGTCGACCGCGGCGTCGGACTGCAGCTTGGCCTTGATGCGGGCCTCGATGTCGGTCGGGTTGGAGATGTCGACCTGGAGGTTCTCCACCGCGCCGCCGAAGCCGGAGCGGGCACCGTCGCAGCGCTGGTTGAGGCCGGAGTTGCCGGCCTCGTGGATCACGCAGAGCAGCTTGGTCTTGCCGGCGGCCTTGAGCTTCTTGCCGGCTTCCTCACCGGCGATCGACTCCTCCTGGCCGACGTGCGCCATGGCACCGAACTCCGCGCTCTTCGCGCTGCCGGAGTTGATCGTGATGACCGGGATGCCGGCCTTCACCGCGTTCTCGATGGAGGTCTTCAACGCGTCCGGGTTCGCCATCGACACCACGATGCCGCCGACCTTCTGCGACACGGCGTTGTCGATCAGCTTGGCCTGGGCGCCGGGGTCGCCGTCGGAGTTGTAGGTGACGCCGACGCCGAGCTGCTTGCCCGCGTCCTCGGCGCCGACCTTCACGACGCTCCAGAACGCGTCGCCCGCGGTGCCGTGGGTGATGACGGAGACCTTGAGGTCGCCGGACGCCTGGGAGCTGCTGTTGTTGTTCGTCTGCTGCGAGTTCGTTCCCGTGGGACCGCTGCACGCGGCCAGCAGAGCGACACCGGCGAGTGCGACACCCGCGCGGATGACCAAGCGAGACTTCATCGTCTCCAGTCCCTTCAGAGGATCTTGCTGAGGTGCGCGAGGCTGCGCGCGGTGTCCTTGACCGGCTTGTCTTCAGGACTTCCGTCCTTGAGCTGGGTGTCCTGCTCAAGCACGAACCAACCGGTGTAGCCCGCCTGGTGGACGGACTTCACCAGCGCTTCCACGTCCACGTCGCCGTCCCCGAGCGGCACGTAGATGCCCTGTTCCACGGCATCGGTGTAGCTGAGCTCGCCGCTGCGCACCTTCGCCGCGATCTCGCCGCGCACGTCCTTGAGGTGCACGTGACCGATCCGGTCCGGGTAGCGGCGCGCCAGCTCGACCGGGTCCGTGCCACCGATGAGGAGGTGGCCGGTGTCCAGGCAGAGCTGGAGATCGGAGTCAGCGAGGAACCGCTCGACCTCCGCCTCCCGCTCGACGTGGGTGCCCACGTGCGGGTGCAGCACGGTCCTGAGCCCGTGCCGCGCGGCGATCTCGCGGATCTTCGCGCAGGTGCCGACGAGCGTGTTCCACTCGTCATCGCTGAGCTTCGGCGTCTCGTCGTAGCCGTCCAGGCCGGTCGCGGCGGCCAGCACGAGCACCTCGGCGCCACCCGCCTGCAGAATCGCGGCGACGCGGCCGGCCTCGTCCAGAGTGGACTGGACGTCGGTGTGCAGCGTGACCGCGAGGAAGCCGCCGACGAGGCTGAGTCCGTGGCTGCTCAGCAGGGTCTTGAGCTGCTCGGGGTCGGCCGGGAGGTAGTCGGGCGGGCCGAGCTCGGTGGCGGTGAGGCCGAGGGAGTGCATCTCGCCCAGCACCGTGTCGGACGGGAGCACGTTGCCCCAGCCCGGCACCTCGCACACGCCCCAGGAGATCGGTGCCCCCGCGATCTTCGCCATGCCTAGTTCCCCTCGATCCTCACCGGCGCGCCACTGCGGCGCGACTGCTCACACGCTTCGGCCAGGCGCAGGCTGATCAAACTCTCCCTCGCCGGCGACGGGTTCGCGACCTCGCCCGCGACGACCTGCGTGAACAGGTTCATCTCGTTGACGTACGCGCGGTGGAAGCGCTCGGGGAAACCGGGGTAGGCGTCCGGTCCGGCCACGTGCCCGCCCGGTTCCAGCGAGTTGAGCGGCGTGCGCGGGTCGACACCCACGACCAGCGAGTCCGAGCTGCCGAGCACCTCGATGCGGTGGTCGTAGCCGACCGGGTCGTGGCGGCCGCCGGCCAGCGTGGCGTGCGCACCGCCCGCGAACTTCAACATCACGACCGCGTTGTCGACGTCGTCGGCGTCCGCGAACGCCTGGTGCACCAGCACGGACCCGCTCGCGTAGACCTCGACGACCGGCTCGCCGACCAGCCACGGCACGCAGTCGAGGTCGTGGATCAGCAGGTCGCGGAAGATGCCGCCGCTCGCGGGCAGGTAGGAGAAGTCCGGCGGGGTGGCGTCGTTGCCGACCGCCCTGACCAGGTAGACGTCACCGACCTCGCCGGCGCGGATGCGGCGGTGGAGCTCGTAGATCGCGGGGTCGAACCGGCGCTGGAAGCCGACGAGCACCTCGACGCCCGACTTTTCGACGTCCGCGATGAGCGCGGCCATCTCGGCGACGTCGCTCGCGATCGGCTTCTCGCACAGCGTGGGGACACCCTTCGCGATCGACGCGCGGAGCATCTCCGGGTGGGTGTTCGTCGGGGTGGCGAGCAGGACGCCGTCCACGTTCCCGAGCAGCGTGTCGAGGTCGTCCACGGCCTTGGTCCCGCTCAGCTCAGCCGACGCCTGCGCGGCACGACCGGGCACCGGGTCGAAGAGGAGCACCTCGTCGACCCTGTCCAGTGCGGCGAGGTTGGCCGCGTGCATGGTGCCGATCCGGCCGACACCCGCTACTCCGATCCGCATCGCAGGTTTCCCCTGTTCGTGGCTGTGAAGTGTTAGAGCGCTCTATTGGTTGGAGCGCTCCAATGCTGTAACTTCGGCCACAGGGTGTCAAGAGGGGAGGTGAGTTCCAGGTGGTCAGGCCGACGATGGAAGACGTCGCTCTGCGCGCGGGCGTGTCCCGGGCACTGGTCTCACTGGTCATGCGGAACTCACCCAAGGTGAGCGACGCGCGACGCAGCGCGGTGCTGAAGGCCGCGGAGGAGCTGGGGTACTCGCCGCACGCCATGGCCCGGTCGCTGGCCTCGCGCACGTCGACCGTGCTCGGCGTGATGGTGTCCGACCTGCACAACGCGTTCTTCGCCGAGGTCGTGGACGGCATCGACGAGGTGGCGCGCGAGCAGGGGTTCGACATCATCATCAACACCGGTGGCCGTTCGCCCGCTCGTGAACGCCGCGCGCTGGAGTCGCTGCTGTCGTTCCGCCCCGCTGGGTTGATCCTGCTGTCGCCTGTTGTACCCGCGACGGCGATCTCCAAGGCCGCGGAACAACTTCCGATCGTGCTCGTCGCGCGGTCCTCCCGTGTGTCCACTGTGGATACCGTGAACGACGACGGTGAGACGGGTGCGCGACTGGCAGTCGATCACCTGGTGTCCCTGGGGCACAGCCGGATTGCTCATTTGGACGGTGGTGAGGGCACTCAGGCCGGACCTCGTCGGCGTGGGTATGTCGCCGCGATGGAGGCACACGGGCTGGTGCCGCAGGTTGTGCCTTCGGAGTACACCGATTCCGCCGGCGCACGAGCGATTCGCGGACTGATCGAAGACAACGCCTTGCCCACCGCCATTCTGTCCTGCAACGACTTCAACGCGGTCGGTGCGATCTCGGCTCTCGAAGACGCCGGTTTGCGGGTGCCTGCCGATGTTTCCGTTGTGGGGTACGACAACACCTCACTGGCGGCTCTTCGCCACGTTTCGCTGACCACGATCGACCAGCCCCGTGCCGAGTTCGGCCGGTTGGCCGCGGACGCCCTGTTGCAGCGGGTCCGCGAAGAGCGCACCGAGCCCGTGCGCCATCTCCTCAATCCCTCTCTCGTTGTTCGCAGCACGACAGCTCCCCCAGGAGGACCGCGTTGAGCACCATCCCCCACTGGATCGACGGCGCCCGCACCACCGGGGTGTCGTCCCGGACCTCTGACGTCTTCAACCCGGCCACCGGCGCGGTGTCGGCGCAGGTCGTGCTCGCCGAGCAGGCCGATGTCGACCTGGCTGTGTCGTCCTCGCTGAAGGCGGCGCAGTCGTGGTCGGAGTCATCGCTGTCGACCCGGTCGCGGATCCTGTTCGAGTACCGGCACCTGCTGCACGCGCACCGCGACGAGCTCGCCGCGATCATCACCTCCGAGCACGGCAAGGTGCTGTCGGACGCGGCCGGTGAGGTGCAGCGCGGGCTGGAGGTCGTCGAGTTCGCGTGCGGCATCCCGCAGCTGCTGAAAGGTGAGCACTCCGAGCAGGTCTCGCGCGGTGTCGACGCCTACTCGCTGAGGCAGCCGCTGGGCGTGGTCGCGGGCATCACGCCGTTCAACTTCCCGGTGATGGTGCCGATGTGGATGTTCCCCATCGCGATCGCCACCGGCAACACGTTCGTGCTCAAGCCTTCCGAGCGCGACCCGTCGGCCTCGGTCCGGCTGGCCGAGCTCTTCCAGGAAGCCGGCCTCCCCGACGGCGTGCTGAACGTGCTGCAGGGCGACGCCTTCGCGGTCAACGCCCTGTTGGACCACCCGGACGTCGCGGCCGCCTCGTTCGTGGGATCGACGCCGATCGCGAAGCACGTCTACTCGCGCGGCACGGCGAACGGCAAGCGCGTCCAGGCGTTGGGCGGCGCGAAGAACCACATGGTGGTGCTGCCGGACGCCGACCTCGACGTGGCCGCCGACGCCGCTGTCTCCGCCGGCTACGGCTCGGCGGGTGAGCGGTGCATGGCGATCAGCGTGGTCGTGGCGGTCGGCGAGACCGGTGACGAGCTGGTCGCCAAGATCGCCGAAAGGACCCGCGCGCTGCACCCGGCCGTGCTGCCCGGCACCGACGAGGACGCCCAGATGGGTCCGCTCGTCACCGGCGTGCACCGGGACAAGGTGAAGTCCTACGTGGACGCGGGCGAGGCGGCCGGCGCGGCGCTGGTGGTCGACGGCCGCGGCCACGCACCGGAGGGCCACGAGAACGGCTTCTGGCTCGCGCCCACGTTGTTCGACCACGTCACGCCCGAGATGACCATCTACACCGACGAGATCTTCGGCCCGGTGCTGTCGGTCGTGCGCGCCGAGACGTTCGAGGACGCGCTCGCGCTGGTGAACGCGAACCCGTACGGCAACGGCACCGCGATCTACACCGGTGACGGGCTGGCCGCGCGGGAGTACCAGCGGCGGGTGCACGTGGGGATGGTCGGCATCAACGTGCCGATCCCGGTGCCGATGGCCTACTACTCGTTCGGCGGGTGGAAGGACTCGCTGTTCGGCGACACGCACGTGCACGGGGCCGAGGGCGTGAAGTTCTACACCCGCGCCAAGGCGATCACGGCTCGGTGGCCGCAGCAGCACGGTGTGAACCTGGGCTTCCCGACCCACGGCTGATCGTCGACCACGACGGACGCCGAGCTCGTCGGCCTGCTGGGACGGCCCTTCGCGGTCCTGATCGTCCGCAGCGCATGAGAAAGCCCCCGCCCGGTTCCTGAGCGGGGGCCGTTCTCGAGCGCGATCAGGCGTCCATCTTCTCACGGTCCGGTGCGGCCGCTGCGGGCGGCCTCGGCAGGAACCGGCGGATCAGCGGGAAGAACACGATCAGCAGGACCACGACGTAGACGATGATCGCCATCGGGGTGTTGACGAGGCCGGTCAGCGAGCCGTCCGAGAGCTGCAACGCGCGGCGCATCTGCTGTTCCGCGGCCGGGCCCAGGATCACGCCGATGATGGCCGGCAGCACCGGCAGGCCGTAGCGGCGCATGCCGAAGCCCAGCAGGCCGATGGTCAGCATCAGCAGCAGGTCGAAGATGTCCGCGTTGACCGCGTACGCGCCGACGGAGGCGAAGAACAGGATGCCTGCGTAGAGGTACGGGCGCGGGATGCGCAGCAGCTTCGCCCACAACGGTGCGAGGGGCAGGTTCAGCACGAGGAGCAGCGTCAGGCCGATGAACAGCGACGCGATCAGTGCCCACACCAGGCCGGCTTCGCGTTGGAACAGCAACGGGCCGGGCTGGATGCCGTACTGCTGGAACGCCGCCAGCATGACCGCCGCGACCGCCGTGGTGGGCAGGCCGAGGGTCAGCATCGTGACCAGGGTTCCGGCGGCGGAGGCCGAGGCCGTGGACTCCGGGCCGGCGACGCCCTCGATGGCGCCCTTGCCGAACTCGTCCTTGTGCTTGGAGAGCCGCTTCTCGGTCACGTACGACAGGAACGTCGGGATCTCCGCGCCGCCCGCCGGGATCGCGCCGAACGGGAAGCCGATCACCGGGCCGCGCAGCCAGGGCTTCCAGGTGCGCTTCAGGTCGGCCCGCGACAGCCAGGGACGGCCGACGGGGATCGGCACGAACGGCTTGCGGCGCAGGTGGGCGGCGACCCAGAGGGCCTCGCCGACCGCGAACAGCGCCACCGCGACGACGATCACGTCGATGCCGTCGGCCAGGTGCAGCGAGCCGAAGGTCAGGCGTTGCTGGCCGGTCATCTCGTCCAGGCCGACCAGGCCCAGGGTCAGGCCGATCAGCAACGACGCGACGCCGCGGATGCGGGAGGCACCGAGCACCGACGTGACCGCGATGAACGCCAGGACCATGATCGCGAACAGGTCCGGTGCGCCGATGTCGACGGCGTGCTTGGCCACGAACGGCGCCAGCAGCACGATCAGGAGGGTGCCGATGATGCCGCCGGTGAAGTGGCCGATCGCGGCGGCGGCCAGCGCCTGCGCACCGCGGCCCTTGCGGGCCATGGGGTTGCCTTCGAACGCGGCGACGACCGCCGCGCTCTCACCCGGTGTGTTCAGCAGGATCGACGTGGTCGAGCCGCCGAACATGCCGCCGTAGTAGATGCCGGCGAACATGATGAACGCGCCGGTCGGCTCCATGCCGTAGGTGACCGGCAGCAGCAGGGCCACCGCCATGGCCGGGCCGATGCCCGGCAGGACGCCGATCGCGGTGCCGAGGAGCACGCCGATCGCCGCGAACAGCAGGTGTGTCGGCGTCAGCGCGGTCGCGAAGCCGTCGAGCAGTTGTTCCACCTAGAACACCTCCATCAACGGGCCGCCGGGCAGGGGGACGCCGAGCAGGTTGTTGAACACCAGGAACGTCACGACCGACATGCCGGCCGCGATCAAGGGGTCGCGGACGAGGTTGCGGCTGCCGAGCGCGTAGGCCGCGCCCCAGAACAGGATCGCGCCGGAGATCGGGAACCCGACCACGCCGATCAGCACGGCGTTCGCGAGGAAAGCACCGCACAGCAACAGGACTGTGCGCCAGTCGGCGGGTGCGGACAGGTCGACGTCCTCGCCGCCCTCCGCCTCGCCGCGACCGCCGCGCAGCACGTCACGGGCGAGCAGCACCGCCACGACCAGCAGCAGCGAGCCGACCAGGATCGGCACCGCCTTCGGGCCGACGGGGCCCCGCTGGGCGAAGTCGGTCGGGATCCGCACCGCGTCGGTCAGCACCAGCGCGCCGAGCAGGACCAGCAGGGCGCAGATGCCCAGCTCGGAATGTTCGCGGAGCCAGCTCTTCGGCCCCTGCTGAGGCCTTTCCTCCGTCGTGGTCGTCATGCGAGCCCCAAGTCCTTGAGCACCGTTGCCACCCGCTTGTTCTCGTTGTCGAGGAAGGTCCCGAACTCGTCGCCGGGGGCGAACGCGTCGGTCCAGCCGTTGCGCTGCAAGGCTTCTTCCCACTGCGGCGTCTTCTGCATCCGCGCGAACAGGTCGACGAGCTGGTCGCGGTCGCCCTGCGAGATGCCCGGCGGCGCGACGATCCCGCGCCAGTTGGTGAACTCGACGTCCACCCCGGCCTGCCTCAACGTCGGCGCGTCGATGCCCTGGAGGCGGTCCTTGCTGGTCACCGCGAGCACCCGCAGCGTGCCCGCCTGGATCTGGTCGCGGTACTCGCCGACGCCGGAGACGCCGAACGCGACCTTGCCGCCCAGCACCGACGCGAGCAGCTCACCACCACCGTCGAACGGGATGTAGTTGACGGTCTTGGGCGGCAGCCCGACGGCCTTCGCGATCAGCATCGGCGCCAGGTGGTCGGGACCGCCGGGAGCCGAACCGCCGCCTACGGTCACCGTGCCGGGGTTGGCCTTCCACGCGTCCACCAGCTGCTGCATCGACGTGTACGGCGAGTCCTTCGCCACCACGACGATGTCCGGCTCCTCGATCAGCTTCGCGATCGGGGTGGTGTCCAGCAGCGAGTTCGGCGACTTGTTCGTGTAGACCGCGCCGACCACGCCCAGGCCCATCGACATGATCAGCTTGCCGTTGCCGCGCTCACCGACCGTGCGCCCGAGCCCGACCGTGCCGCCCGCGCCGGGGAGGTTGAACACCTCGGCGTTGCGCAGCAGGTCGGCGTCCTCCATGGCCTTGGCCGCGGTGCGCGCGGTGATGTCGTACCCGCCGCCCGGCGCGTTCGGCACGAGCACGCGCAGCGCCGCACCGAGTTCGTGTCGCCGCTGTCCGCACCCGGCGTCAGCAGCGGTGGCACCAGCAGGACGGCGAGCAACGCCGTCGCCACCGCCACCCACACCTTCACCGACACTGTGATCCCCGCCTCTCGTCCGCGTGGTTGGACATGTTGCTCTCGTGTAAACCTTGATGTCGCTCTTGCGCTTCTAAGGTTTCTTTCGGTCTTTCTGGTCACGGGAGGTCTCATGCGTCGCCGCCGTTCCCTGGCCAGTCAGTTGCTCGTGTGGCAACTGGTAGTCGTCATGTGCCTACTCTTCGCGGTGGGCGCGCTGACGGTCGTCCAGACGGGCCGCAACTTTCGCTCGAACGAGGAGCGGCGGATGCTGTCCGTCGCGGAGAACGTGGCCGCGACGAACGTGGTCCAGACGCAGATGGGCAACCGCGACCTGCTGGCACCGGCCGCGGAGACCGCGCGCGGGCTCTCCGGCGCCACCTACGTGCTGATCGTCGACCTGCAGCGCCGGGTGCTCACCTCACCGGACCCCGCCCAGGTCGGGTCCACTCTGGACACGAGGACGACCGCGTTCGACGGCAAGGCGTGGGTCGGCACGGCGGGCGACTCGATCGAGGCGCACGTGCCGGTGTTCGACGAGGAGACCCGCAAGGTCAACGGGATCGTGGTCGCCGGCGCCCGCGAGCCCGGCATCTGGGAGGGCGCGCTGGACCAGCCGGTCGACGCGCTGCGGTACCTGCTGATCGCGCTCGTCATCGGCGTCACCGGGTCGTTGCTGCTGGCCAGGCGGGTGAAGAACCAGACCCTCGGACTGGAGCCGCACGAGATCACCGCACTCGTGGAGAACCGCGAGGCGTTGCTGCACGGCATCAAGGAGGGTGTCGTCGGCCTCGACGCGCAGGACCGGATCACGCTGGTCAACGACCACGCGCGCGACCTGCTGGCGCTGCCGGGGAACGCGGTCGGGCAGTCGGTGGAACAGCTGGAGCTCAACGACCGGCTGCGCGACGTGCTGACCGGGCGGGCCACCGGTGTGGACCAGCTCGTGCTGCGGCAGGGGGTCGTGCTCACGTTGAACCGCATGCCGATCGAGGGTGCCGGCGCGGTCGTCACCATGCGGGACCGCACCGAACTCCTTGCCCTGCAACACGAACTGGACGCCTCGCAGCACGCGACCGACACGTTGCGGGCGCAGGCGCACGAGTTCGCGAACCGGCTGCACACCATCGCCGGGCTGATCTCGCTCAAGGAGTACGACGAGGTCAGCAACTACATCCACCAGATCAGCTCGGCGCAGGACCAGTGGCGGGCCGAGGTCAGCTCGTCGATCGGCGACCCCGCCGTGGCCGCGCTGCTGATCGCCAAGGCGTCGCTGGCCGCCGAACGCGGCACGACGCTGCGGATGGGACCGGACAGCGTGCTGGGACGCGTCGACGAGGCGTTGTCCGCCGATCTGGTCATGGTGCTGGGGAATCTCGTCGACAACGCGTTGGACGCGCTGAGCTCGCTCAACGGCGCGCAGAAGTGGATCGAGGTGGGTGTGGTGCAGATGGACGACGAGGTCCAGGTCGTGGTCCGCGACTCCGGTCCTGGAGTGGCGCCGGAACTGGCGGAAGAGGTGTTCCGGCACGGGTTCACGACCAAGGCCGCATCGCACGGCGAACGCGGCATCGGGCTCGCGCTGATCAGGCGGGCGTGCCTGCGGCGCGGCGGCTCGGTCAGCGTGTCCGGGTCGGTCTTCACGGCCAGGCTGCCGTGGTGAACCGGGTGCTGGTCGTCGACGACGACTTCATGGTGGCCAAGGTGCACAGCGGGTACGTCGCGCGCACCGAGGGGTTCGAGGTGGCCGGCGTCGCGCACACGGGCGCGGACGCGTTGCGGCAGGTGGCGGCGCTCAAACCGGACCTGGTGCTGCTCGACGTCTACCTGCCGGACATGAGCGGGATCGACGTGCTGAAGTCGTTGCGCGCCAACGAGGACGTGGATGTCATCGTGATCACGGCGGCGACCGACGTGGAGACCGTGCGCAGTGCGATGCGCGGCGGGGTGCTGCACTACCTGATCAAGCCGTTCGACTACGACGCCCTGCGCGACCAGCTCGCGCACTTCGCGTCGTTGCACGAGAGGCTGGACCGGCTCGGGTCGGCCGGGCAGGCGGACGTGGACCAGGTGTTCGGCGCGCGGCCGACGTCGAAACCGTTGCTGCCCAAGGGTCTGACCCCGGAGACCGCGGCTCGTGGAGAACGCCCTGAGGGCGCACCCGGAGGGGTTGTCGGCGTCGGAGTGCGCGTCGTCCACGGGTGTCGCACGAGTCAGCGCACGCCGGTACCTGGAGCACTTCGTGTCGGCGGGACGCGCGGAGGTCCGGTTGCGGTACGGCGGAACCGGGCGGCCGGAACGGATCTACGGGCTGGTGCCAGGAGCCTGAGCGGTGACGGCGCTGGCTTGAAGCTAGTCCCAGGAGCCTGAGCGGCCGCGCTTGGTCTGTGCGCGGCGCTTCTTGCCGGCGATGCGGCGCTCCTTCGAGCCCCTGGTGGGCTTGGTCGGCTTGCGCATCGGCGGCGGTGGCGCGGCAGCCGCGCGGAGGATCTCGGCGAGCCGTTCCCGTGCGGCGGCGCGGTTCTGCAGCTGCGCGCGGTGCTCGGAAGCGGCGATCGTGAGGACGCCGTCGACGAGCCGGTGCTGCAGGCGGTCGAGCATCCTCTGCTTGAGGTGCTCGGGGATCGTGGGCGAGCCCGCCACGTCGAAGCTGAGCTCGACGCGGCTGTCCGCCGTGTTCACGCCCTGCCCGCCGGGGCCGCCTGACCTGGAAAAACGTTCGCGCAACTCGGACGCCGGCAGCACCAGCGTCCGAGTCACGGTCACGTCGTTCATGCCACCAAGGCTAGAGCGTGAGACCCGGCAGTGTCGCGATCTTTATCAGCGCGGCCCGGTTGAGCAGCGGTTCCTGCCGTGACCGCGCCGCGCTCCAGTCCGGCGTCGAAGGGGCGTCGGGGAGGAACGCTCCGACGTTCACGCTGCTCACCTCGACGTACGTTCCGTCGGGTCGCAACGCGCGCACGTCGTGCGCGAAGGCACCGTCCTCCCGGCGCGCGATGCTCGACCGGACCTTGATGCCGTCGACCTCCTCGATGCGGCAGTCGGTGCCGTCGCCCGGCCGGCAGTCGGGAAGCACCGCCGCGGGATCGCGGTACACCCGCACGGTCAACGCACTCGTGCCGCCGGCGTCGACCAGCAGCGCCGAGGCGGAGTACCGGCCGTCCTCCCGCACGAACTGCAGAGCCTGCGCGCCCGGCGGGTTCTGCAGCACCACGCCGGACGGGACGACGTTCGCCTGCCGCAGCACGAAGGAGAGCTGAGAACTGCGGTCGATCGTGCCCGACGTGGCGCTGCCCCCGCTGTTACTGCTCGACGTGAGCTGCGGCCTGGCCATCCAGATCACGCTGCCCAGGCCCGCCACCAGCGCGAACACCAGCGCACCCGCGACCGCCGTCCGGCGCCGGGCGAGCTTGGTCCGGCCGGCGCGGATGACCGTGTCGCGGCGGATGTTCGACTCCGGCTCGTCCACCAGCAGCTCGCGCAACGCGGCGAGGCCCTTCGCGGCCTGGCTCTTCACCGTGCCCTCCGTCCTGCCGAGGATGCGGGCGGTCTCGGTGATGCTCAGGTCCTCCCAGTACCGCAGCACGACGACGGCGCGTTGCCCCGGTGGCAACGCGTCCAGCGCCTGCCGCAGGTCGGGATCGGCCTCGTGCACCTCGGGAGCCGCGCGGTCGGGGACGGCGTCGACGGACCGTTCGCGCTGGAAGAACCCGCGCCGGGTCTCGTCGATGGCGGCCCGCACGACGATCTTGCGCGCGTAGGCGTCGAGGCTGTCCTTGCGCACGCGCGACCAGGCCACGTAGAGCTTGATCAACGCGGTCTGGACGATGTCCTCGGCGCGGTGCCAGTCGCCGCACAGCAGGAACGCCGTGCGGCGCATCACGAGAGCACGCGCGTCGACGAACTCCCCGAACTCGCGGTCCCGCAGATCGCGACGGTCCAAGTCCCCCTCCTCGGTCGTCGCTTAGTACGCAACGACGACCGTAGGGGGTTGCCTCAGAACCGCGGGTGGTCTCCGACCAGAGCGGCGCCGCCCTGTTCCGACTTCGTGACCTCGCCGAGCACCCACGACGGCACGTGGCGCGCGGTCAGCACGGCCAGCGCGCGGTCGACGTCCTCCGGCGCGACGACGGCGACCATGCCGACGCCCATGTTGAACGCCTTCTCCATCTCCTCGCGCTCCACCCGGCCGCGCTGGGCGATGAGCTGGAACACCGGGGCGGGCGTCCAGGTGCCGCGGTCGAGCTTCGCGTGCAGGCCCTCGGGCAGCACGCGGGCCAGGTTCGCGGCCAGGCCACCACCGGTGATGTGGGAGAACCCGCGGACCTCGGTCTCGGCGATCAGCGCGAGGCAGTCCTTGGCGTAGATCTTGGTCGGCTCCAGCAGCTCCTCGCCGAGGGTCCGGCCGAACTCCTCGACGTGGCCCTCGAGCGGCATGCGGGCGATCTCCAGCAGCACGTGCCGGGCCAGCGAGTAGCCGTTGGAGTGCAGGCCGGACGAGCCCATCGCGATCACGACGTCACCGTCGCGCACCCGGTCGGGACCGAGCAGCTTGGACTGCTCGACCACGCCGACGCCGGTGCCGGAGATGTCGTAGTCGTCGTCGCCCATCAGGCCGGGGTGCTCCGCGGTCTCGCCGCCGAGCAGCGCGCAGCCCGCCTGGACACAACCCTCGGCGATGCCCTTGACCAGCGCCGCGATCTTGTCCGGCACGACCTTGCCGACCGCGATGTAGTCCTGCACGAACAACGGCTCGGCGCCGCACACGACCAGGTCGTCCACGATCATGGCGACCAGGTCGATGCCGACGGTGTCGTGCTTGTCGAGCGCCTGCGCGACCGCGATCTTGGTGCCGACGCCGTCCGTGGAGGACGCGAGGACCGGCTCCTTCCAGCGGTCGAGCTTGAGCTGGAACAGCCCGGCGAACCCGCCGATGCCACCGAGCACCTCTGGCCGATGCGCCTTGGCCGCCCACGGCTTGAGCTTCTCCACCGCCTCGTCACCTGCGGCGATACTGACTCCGGCGGAGGCGTAGGTGGCCTTGGCGCTGTCGGTCACGTCAACTTCTTCCACTTGTTCTGGGAGGCTCTGGGACGTACCCGGAAATCAAGGACGTCGGAGTGCGTCCTCGGCACCATAGCCGTTGGGCAGCACGGGAGTGGCCGAGCCCGCCACGCCCTTGAGCCCCTCCAGCAGGTGCTTGCCGATGAGCGCGTCCGCCGGCAGCTCGATCGGGTACTCGCCGTCGAAGCACGCCGAGCACAGCCGCGTCTTGGGCTGCTCGGTGGCCGCCACCAGCTGCTCCAGCGACACGTACCCGAGCGAGTCGGCACCGACCGACCGGCGGATGCCGTCGTCGTCCAGGCCGTTGGCGATCAGCTCGGCCCGCGAGGCGAAGTCGATGCCGTAGAAGCACGGCCACTTGACGGGCGGCGACGCGATCCGGACGTGGACCTCGAGCGCACCGGCCTCGCGCAGCATGCGGACGAGCGCGCGCTGGGTGTTGCCGCGCACGATCGAGTCGTCCACGACGACCAGCCGCTTGCCGCGGATGACGTCGCGCAGCGGGTTCAGCTTCAGCCGGATGCCCAGCTGGCGGATGGTCTGCGAGGGCTGGATGAACGTCCGGCCGACGTAGGCGTTCTTGACCAGGCCCGACCCGTACGGGATGCCGCTGGCCTGCGCGTACCCGATGGCGGCCGGCGTACCGGACTCCGGCACCGGGATCACCAGGTCCGCCTCGACCGGGTGCTCCTTGGCGAGCCGGCGGCCGATCTCGACGCGGGTGGCGTGCACGCTGCGCCCGGAGATCGTCGTGTCCGGACGCGCCAGGTAGACGTACTCGAAGATGCAGCCCTTGGGCTCGGGGTTCGCGAACCGGGACGACCGCAGGCCGTCACCGTCGATCGCGATCAGCTCACCGGGCTCGACCTCGCGCACGAAGCTCGCACCGACGATGTCCAGCGCGGCGGTCTCGCTCGCGACGACCCAGCCGCGCTCCAGCCGCCCCAGCACCAGCGGCCGGACCCCGTGCGGGTCCCGCGCCGCGTAGAGCGTGCCCTCGTCGGAGAACACCAGGCAGAACGCACCGCGGACGGTCGGCAGCAGCTCCAGGGCCGCCTGCTCGATGCCCTTGTCCGCCGCCGCGTGCGCGAGCAGCGCGGTGAGGATGTCCGAGTCGGTGGTGGCGCCGTTGCGGCCGGTCAGCCCCAGCTCCTGCGCCTTCTCCCTGAGCTCGGCGGTGTTCACCAGGTTGCCGTTGTGCCCGAGGCTCAGCCCCGACCCGGCGGCGGTGGTGCGGAACGTGGGCTGCGCGTTCTCCCAGGTCGTGGACCCGGTGGTGGAGTAACGGCAGTGCCCGACGGCCACGTGGCCCTTGAGCGACTGCAGGACCTGCTCGTCGAACACCTGGCTGACGAGCCCGAGGTCCTTGAAGACGACGACCTGCGACCCGTCACCGACGGAGATGCCCGCCGCCTCCTGGCCGCGGTGCTGCAGGGCGTAGAGGCCGTAGTAGGTCATCTTCGAAACGTCTTCGCCAGGAGCCCAGACGCCAAAGACGCCGCACTCCTCACGGGGTTCCGATTCGGGCTGGGAATGGTCGGCGACCACCGAGTTGGCTCCCTCACGACGGGGCTGGCTGCTACCCGAGTGTATGTGGAGCAGGGGCCTGTTCACCCCCATCGCACCCCTGTTGAGGTGACGAAACTCATGCCTTCGGCACCCCGCGGGCTCGTTTTGCAGCGACTTCGCCGGACGACACCCCGATCGTGTGGTTCCGGGTCAGGCCTTCCTGCATCCGCTCAGCTCGGTGCCCTTCTCCCAGGACGCGAACGGGCTTCCCTTCTTCTGGGTGCCCGTGCACACCACCTCGTCGCCCACGGCCGCGTCACCGCTGACGTTGCCCGGCACCAGGAACTTGGGGGTCAGGCCGTCCTGCCACAGCAGCCCCTCGGGGGCGTCACCCACCAGCTCGAGCTGGAAGAACTCGGTGGGGGTCGACTTGTCGATCGAGGCGATCTTGTAGCGCAGCTGGCCCTCCCAACTGGAGCCACCACACCCGGCCAGCAGCAGACAGCCCGCGAGCACCGCGGCGAGCTTGCGCATCAGTGCCCCCGTCCGACCTGCAGGACGTCCAGCACGTTCTGGTCGCCGGCCATGTCCTGCAGGTTCATCCGGTTCCACAGCCAGAAGTAGACGAGCTCGGCCTCACCGGTGAGCCGGGCGTCGCCCTCCTCGCCGGGAGCGGCCGCGCGGACGTCCGGCACCCCACCCGGCGTGAAGGAGATCAGCCACGACTCGGGCACGTCGGTGGGCCGGACCACGGCGGTCCCGGACAGCACGGACGGGGAGTCGCCGTCGAGCTTGGCGGCGACGATCGTGGTCAGCACCTCGTCGATGCCGTCGGCGCACAGGTCGGCGTCCGTGCCGACGAGCCCGCGGACGACCGTCTGGGCGTCGAACCGGCGCAGCACCGTCTCGTGCGCGATCCGGCGGTGCCAGACCCACGCGAGGTCGGGAGCGGACGGCGAGAAGGTCCACACCGGGCGGTTGCCGGGCACCGCGGTGAGGATCTCGTTCGCGGCGACCAGCTGGAGGTCGAGGTACTCGAGCGGGGACAGGCCGGTGGGCGCGGGCGGGGGCGCCATCGGGTTGCGGCTGCCGGTGCGCAGGTAGGCGGTGGAGGTCTCGAGGAACCGCGCCAGGTGGATGACCAGGTCCTGCACGGTCCAACCGGGCCTGGTGGGCACCTCGGCCGCCGGATCCGCGTCTGCCACTGCCTTGCGGAACATCTCCGCCTGTTCGATGAACACAGCGGTCCACCGCTGGGCCGTCCACCCTGTCTGCACCATGCGCGTCATCGTGCCCGAAACGGTCATCGCATGAGTGGGGAACCGGCCATGATGCTTCTGCGTCGCATGGATCGACGACCAACCAGGGGGTGGCGATGTTCGGCGTTGAGCCAGAGCTGCTGCGGACCGCGTCGAAGGAGTTCGGCAACGGCTCCGAGGCGGTGCGCGAGGCAGCGGAGATGATCTCGATGCTCCAGCTCGACGCCGGTGCGCTCGGCCAGGTCGATGCCGCGGCCGAGTTCGCGGACGCCCTGGCGAAGTTCGTCGGCACCCACTCGCAGGACCTCCAGCGCGGCTCGGCCTGGTTCACTGACGCCGCCGAGGGCCTGGTGTCCAACGCCGAGGCCTACCAGCGCACGGACGACGACCACGCGTCGTTCCTGACGAAGATCATGAACGGACTTGGGGGCGGCAAGTGAGCTACACGGATCCGGAGTCCCTGTACGGCAGGCTCGCCTCGGGAGACGTCAGCCGCATTGCCGCCGCCGCGGACCCGATCACCGGTGCGATCAGCGCCGTCGGGCGGGCGGGTGAGTCCGTCATCAACGGCGGCAAGACCGCGGTCAGCAGCTGGGTGGGTGACAGCGCCGCCAAGTTCACGGCTCGTGCGGAGCTGTCCTCGAACGCCACGAAGGCCGTCCGCGATCGCCTCGGCGCCGGTGTCGACATCGTGCAGGCCGCCTCCCGCGCCTACGGGCAGATGCGCGGCGCCGCCGACCAGGCGATCAGCGTGTGGCGCAGCCGGCCGCCGGGCCTCGACGAACAGCAGACGCGCCAGCTGGCCAACCAGGTCAACGCCGCCCTGGACCGGGTGAAGACCGGCTACGACAACGTCCTGCGCTCCTACGCCGGTGCGCTCACCAAGATCCCTCCAGGCTTCGAGGAGTCCGCGCGGACCGACGGCGGCTGGAGCCGGGCGGCCCAGCGCGCGGGCGGTGCGGGCGGACCGCTGCCCCCGGTGCCGCCGCCGGGAACCGACCCCAAGGCGGTCGCCGCCTGGTGGAACTCGCTCAGCGAGGACCAGAAGAAGGCGTTGCGGGACACGAAGTACCAGGAGCTCGGCCAGCTCCGCGGGTTGCCGGCGGAGGTCCTGGACGAGGCCAACCGCAAGCGGATCCCCGAGGACCAGGCGCGGTTCAAGCAGCAGCGCGAGCAGCTCGAGCAGCAGCTCGCCGACCGCGCGCGCGAGCTGGGTGTCGACCCGAAGTCGGCGGAGGGCCAGCGCGCGTTGCGCAACGACCCGCAGGGCTCTCAGCTGATGTCGCAGTACGACGAGGCGGCCCGGCGGGAGAAGAACTCCGGCGACGCGGTCAAGGCGTTGCAGGATGCCACAGCTCTGGGCCAGGCGAACGGCAAGCAGCCCTACGTCCTCTACTGGAGTCCGGACGGCGCCGGTGCCAAGGAAGGCGCTCTGGCGGTGTCGTACGGCAACCCGGACACCGCGAAGAACCTCGCCGTCTGCGTGCCCGGCACGACGTCGACGCTCACGTCCTTCAGCCAGAGCCAGGCCGCGCAGCTCAGCGCCGCGATGGGACCGGACGGCGCCGCGATCCAGTGGCTCGGCTACGACGCACCGGAGTTCGCGATCGGCCAGGTCAACGACCCGGCGCAGGCGCAGGAGGGCGCGGCGATCCTGGCGAAGGACGTCGAGGGCTACCGCACCGCCAACCCCGGCGCGCACGTGACGGTGATCGGTCACAGCTACGGCAGCACGGTGGTCGGGTACTCCGCCATGGACAACGGGCTCAAGGCCGACGACATCGCGTTCGTCGGCTCGCCGGGCGTCGGTGCCTCCAACGTCGACCAGCTCTCGGCCGGCCGCGGTCACGTGTACGTCGGCGGTACCGAGCACGACCCCGTGGTGCAGGGCACCAGTGGTGACTGGTTCACCAAGGACGGCTCGTCCACGGGTCCCTACGACTCGTCGTTCGGCGCGCAGACCTTTGGCACCGCCTCGGACGCCAAGGTCGACCACGCGCACTCGGCCTACTTCGACAAGAACTCCGAGTCGCTCGACAACCTCGCGAAGATCGCGACGGGTCGTGGCGACGAGATCAGCTCGCAACGCTGGCAGGACTCGCCGACGCCCGTCGAGGTGCCCGGTTCCGACCTGCCGGTGGCCGGGCCGATCATCGACTGGGGTGTGAACACCGGCAAGGAGGTCGCCGACATGGGCGAGGACCTCTGGACCGGTGGCGGCCGGGTCGTCGAGGACGTGTCGAACGGCAACTGGGGCGGCGCCGCCGGGCACGCCTGGGAGACCACCAAGGAGGTCGGCAGCGACGCGGTCGACGTCGTGGCGGACACCGTGGGCAACGCCGTGGAGCTGGGCCGGGACGTCGTCGAGGGTGGCGTCGGGATCGTGAAGGGCGTCGGCAGCACGATCGGGTCGTGGTTCTAGCAGCGGTTCTAGAAGCGCACGACCGGGAGTAGCGCGGAGAGGTCGGCTCGGGTGCCCGACGCGGTGACCCGGGCCGTGTCGACGGCGTCTGGCCAGGTCAGGGTGCCGGTGGCCAGTTCGAGCCAGGTGCGGGCGTCGGTTTCGACGACGTTCGGCGGGGTGCCGCGGGTGTGGCGGGGGCCCTCGACGCACTGCACCGCGGCGAACGGGGGGACGCGGACCTCGACGCTGCGGCCGGGGGCCACCTGTTCGAGGGTGCGCAGGCTCAGGCGCACGGCGGCGGCGAGGAGCGGGCGTTCTGGCTGGTCGGCGGTGCCGTGCAGCCAGGGCAGGACGGCTTCGACGGCGGCGCGCATCTCGGCCGGGTCGACGGGTTTGGCTGGCACGCGGGTCAGATTAGCGAAGTGCCGACCGGCGATTTGGAGCTGTTGGTATATCTGGACGGTGATCAGGAACTTCGCCGTCGTGGGTCCCCGGCCGGCGACGAGGGAGCGGCTGGCGGCGGCGCTGGCCGCGGCGCCGAACCTGTCCGTCTACCGGATCGGGCGGGGAGCGGACCCGTTGCCCGTGTCGGCGAGCTTCGACCCGGCCGACCAGGCGGGGTGCCGGAGTCTGCTGGACTGGTTCGAACGCGGTGCACCGTCGGGGGCGGTGTTGCTGGTCGACGACTGGGCGTTGTGCGCGGAGATGGATCCGGAGCTCGACCGGGCGGTGGAGTGGATCGCGGCCTTCGGGCCGGCGCGCGGGGTGCAGACCGTGGTGACGGCGCGGGGGTGGGACACGTTGCCCCGGCGGTTGCGCAGGCACCTGCACGGCGAGCCGACGGACTTCCTGGCGTTGCACGGGGTTTCCGCCGATCTGCACGACAAGTGGCAGCGCAGCGACTTCAAGACCGCCGTGGGCATGGATCAGCACGGCTGGCCTGTGTACCTCGACATCAGCGTGGAGGGACACGGCTACAGCGGCACGTATCTCGGCCCGTTTGAGCAGCGCTCCCAACGGTTGCAGAGCGCGCTCCTCGGCCTGATGGTCACGCATTCGCCGGCAGACCTGAACATCGCGTTCCTCGACATGCAGGACAACGACGTGTTCGGCGAGCTGCCGAACGCGGGCCACGCGACGTTCGAGCTGACCGGCCAGGACGACGACGAGTGGTTCGACCGCTTCACCGCGGGCCTGCACGGTGAGCTCAACCGCCGCCAGGAGCTGGTCCACCGGGTCGGCCGGTGCCGCAACAGCCTGGACTACCGGGCCAAGCGGGAGGCCGGCGCCGGCCTGGAACCGTTGCCGGACCTGCTGATCTGCGTCGACACCGCCGAGATCCTGATCGAGCGCGGCTACCAGAACGTGCTGGAGCCGCTGGTCAGGGCCGGGCGGATCCTCGGCATCCGGGTGCTGTTCTCCGGCGACGCCTTCCCGGCGCAGCTGGCGTTGCGGCTCCCGGAGTGGCCGCACGCCACGCCCGCGTTCGACCTCGCCGAGATGGCCGCGTCGCTGCCGCACGCGCTGGTGGGCGGCCCGCCCGCGCACGAGATCGTCCTGGCGCCCCTGCACACCACCGGCGACGAGACGACCCTGGACATGCTGCCGCCGGGCGCGATCGGCGTGCTCGACATGCCGTACGAGCAACGTCGTGGCGTGCTCGTCCCGGCGTTCACCGACGAGCTGCGGCACGGGGCGATCGTCGGCGGACCGGGCACCGGCAAGAGCACCACGTTGCGCACCCTCGCGACCGTGCTCGGCGACCTCAGCGGATTCCAGCTGCTCGACGGTCCCGGCGAACCCCTCGACCCGGACCGCCACATCGTCGTGACGGCCAGGTCGTGGGACCAGGTGCCGCCGTTCATCAAGGACAGCCTGGCGTTCGGCATCGAGTTCCGCCTCGACGACCCGAACACGTCGCTGGTCAGCGCGCGCGCAGCCGGCCGGGTGCCGGACAGGCCGGGGTTCGGCCTGTCCGTGCCCGACCAGATGCACGTGCAGATAGCGCTGCCGTAGCTACCGGCGCCGCAAGCGTTTCTGCGCGTCGTAGAGGTTGCGCGGCACCACGTCGGTCGTGCCGTACAGCTCCAGCCGCGAGTTCAACGGCCCGGTGAAGTCCGGCTTGTCGATCTGGCCGAAGTCGCGGACCTCGGAGATCGCGACCGTCGCGCTGCACGGTGCGACCTGGTCGATCCGGACGTTGCCGGCGCGCTGGTTGGTGACGGTGACGTTCCAGTGCGCGAACCTGGCCCCGTACAACGGGCCGGCGTCCGCGCTGCCGCCGTGCGCGCCGACGTTGTTGATGGTGATCTCGGTGCGCACGTTGCCGAACGGCAGACCGCGGTGCGTGTCGAACACGTCGTGGTCCATCCGGCCGCGCGTCCAGACGTTGCCGCAGGACAGGCCCTCGACGTTGAGCCCGTGGTTGCCGGCGCCCGCCTGGGACGGCTCGGACGGCGCCTCGATCACGAACCCGTCGGTGAGGTTGTCGTGCGACTGCTCACGGGTCGCGTAGGCGTGGTGGTGGCCGCGGCCGGAGACCCGCGTGTTCAGCAGTGAGATCCCCTTGGCGGACACCATGAGGAAGCCGTTGTCGACGTCGTGGACGTGCACGTCGTCGGCCCAGCAGTCCCAGGCGCACTGGAACGCCACACCGTTGTACCCCTTGTCCTGCAGGTGCTTCGGCGTCGGCACCTTGAACATCTCGATCTTGATGCCCTCGACGCCCGCACCGGTGATGACGGGTGCCGTGGTGGTGAGCCGCGGCTTCCACTCCGGCCGGATCTCCAGCGGCAACGGCTGCGCGAGCTTGACCCTGTTGCCGCGCACCCACTCCACCCGCACCGGCCACAGGAACGGGAAGTAGGACAACAACTTCGTCTTGTCGTCCCACCGGTACGACGTGGTGCCGGGGACGTCGCCGCACATGTGCTTGGGCAGCGAGTACTCGGAGTCGTCCAGCCGCAACAGAACCCGCTGACCCGCGCGCAACGATCGTCCATTCGCGACGGTCACGACGAACGCACCGCGCGCGGCGGAACCGGTGATCTCGGTCAGCACCGAACCCTGTTCCAGCTCGTTGCCCGTCCAGCCCTCGAACGGCCACTTCTTCGCCTGGATCGCGTCGATCAACGGCCGGTAGCGGTCGCGGTGGCAGACCCACACCAGACCACCCGCCCAGCTCCACGCCGAGTTCTCCGAGCCGTAGCGGCTGCGGTTGATGCCGACGATCTGCTCCAGCGACCGGGTCGCGTAGAACGTCGTCCTCGCACTGCCAGCACCGCGCAGCACGACGTTGTCGTAGCCGATGCGGATGATGTCGTCGATGCGGTAGCGGCCGGGCGGCACGAGCACGGTGCCACCACCGAGACGGCCGACGAACTCGACCGCCCTGTTGATCGCGGGTGCGGCGTCGGCGGAACCGTCGCGCCGGGCACCGAAGAACAGGACGTTGGCCAGCACGGGACGGCGTGGCGGGCGCTCACCGGTGCGGTGGCCGGCGTAGGCGACGTTGGGGATCTGCGGGTGGTCGTACGGGTTGGCAACGAACTCCTGCCACAGCGAGGCGGAGGACTCGGCAGCGGCTGCCGTCCCCGTCAACGCTGACGTCCCGACCACCGCAGCCCCTGTAGCCAGCAGGAACTGCCGTCTGTCGATGTTCATGTTCGCCGTCTCCAAGGGGTCTTGGCCACGGCGGCGGTGGTCAGATCAAACCAGACATCAGTCCGATGCGGAACGAACGGCTTCGGCGACCAGCTCGTCGACCTGGTGCATCAGCCGGCGGCCGTCGGTCGGCGTGAACGTGCTCCACGGCGGCTGGCCGTTCGAGGAACGACGTTGCTGCAGGTAGCGACCCTCTTCGGTGTCGAAGAACGAGATCACCCGGTCCGGCCGGCAGCGCTTGCCGTACTTGTCGCGGGCCGCGGCGCCGAAGTTCCCGGTCCGCACGACCCCGGTGAACATCGTGACGAGCGCCTTCGCGTCGTCCTCCCGCAGTCCGATGCCCCGGAAGGAGGCCTCCAGCGACTTCGGTGATCCGTCGGTCCGGCCGATCGCCTTCTCGACGTCCGCGCTCGGCAGCGTGACCGACAGCCCGGTGCCCGCGGGGTGCTGAGGCAGCACCGACAGCACCGCGGAGGCCAGGCCGGAGCCCGCCCACGGCTGGAACGTCAGCTGGTCGTCCCGCAACGTGGCCAGCGCGCCGTGGTCGCCGTTCGCGACGGCGAGGACTCGCAGGGCGTGGCCGAGCCAGAGGCGGCCGTCCGCCTCCCGCTCGGGCTTCACGAACATCCGCAGCAGGCCGTCCAGCTCGGACGACAGACCGCGCGAGTTGCCGAGGCGGCGGTGGTCCAGCTGCTGGTGGACGCGGTTCTCGAGCGCGATGCGCTCCTCCCGCGTCCTGCCAGGCGACGGAACCTTGAGCACGAGCGGCATGGGACCGACGTTCAGCCGCTCCCACACCACGTCGAACTCCTCGGCGGACAGGGTGATCGGCTCCCTCTCCGCCGGACCGCCGAACAAGCTCACTCCGACAGGCCCCCGATGACCGGGGGCGCGACCATGCGGTCGTCACCGAACACGTCGTCGGTCTCGACCAGGTAGTCGGCCGCCTTGTGCTCGATGTCGTCCTCGCCCTCGCCCCTGGCACCGGCACCGGCAGCGCCACCGGCGCCCATGCCGGCACCCGCGGCGCCACCCTTGCCCGCGACACCGGCACCGGCGCCCATGGCACCGCCGCGCATCGCGTCGGGACCGGCACCCGTGCCGGGCATCATGCCGCCGGCCTTCATGCCACCGGGCTGACCGGCGGCACCACCCTGACCAGGGCCGCCGAGCGAACCGGACATCGGACCGAACGGCTTGCCACCACCGACCTGACCACCGCGAACGCCACCGGTACCGCCGGGACCGCTGCGGCCACCACCGGGCACGCTCGTGGTCGTCGGACGGGTGAAGACAGGACCGGGACCGGGCGTCGGCGTGGGCTTCGGCTCCGGCGTCGGCAGGGTCGTCGGCGGGAGGTGGGTCGTGGGAGGCGGCGTCGTCGTGGTCGAAGGCGTCGTCCACGACGTGTGCGTGTTGTCGCCGGGCGGCGTCCACGTCGGCGTCGGCGTGCCCGTCGAGGTCGGCGGCGGGGTCCACGACGGCGTGGTCGTGCCCGTGTTGTTGCCCGCCGGCGAGTTCACGCTCGTCGAGGTGTAGCCCACGTGCTGGTTGTGCGTGCCCGTCTGGCCGGGCGGCGGCGTGTCGATGACGACCTGCGGCGGCTCCGGGAACTCACCCAGCGTCGAGGAGTTCCACCGGCTGTCGGACTGGTAGTCCTCCATGACCTTCACGGCCTGGGCGGCCGCGTTGTCCGCCGCGGCCTCCTGGCGCTCGTGGTCGCGCTGCTGGTCGATGACGTGCGCCAGACCGACGGGACCGGTCAGCGCGCCACCCGCGAAGTCGAGGAAGCCGGGCTTCTCGGCCGTGATCGGGACGACCTCCGGCATCTTCTTGCGCGCGTCGGCGATGAACTCGCCCTGCAGGCGCGCCGAGCTCTCCATCGTGGTGGCGCCCTGGTTCGCGAACCCGGCCCACTCCGCCAGCGGCGACAACGCGGCGGACGCGGCGTCGGCGGCGTCGGACTCCCAGTCCGCACCCATCTTGGACAGCGCGGTGTGCAGGTTCTCGTCGATCTGCGCGAGGGTTTCCGCGATGGTCTTCCAGCCCTGCTCCACCGGAATGGAGGCGGAGACGCCGGGTCCAGAGTTGATCATGTTGTACAGCTCGGGGTGCGCGTACCCCTGGAAGCGGTGGTCACTCATCGGTCAGTCCCCTCCTCTCAGTCCTGCAGGTGCTTTCCCCAGAGGGCGGTGTTGTCGCCCTCGACCATCCGGTACTGCTCCTCGATCTTCCTGAGCTGGTCGATCACGCCCAGGAGCTGCTTCTTGTAGAACGTCAGCGCGGTCAGGGCCTTCTCCGAGGTCTGCTCGTTGAAGGCCTTGGAGGTCTCGCTGCTGATCGGATCACCGGCCCACGGCCGGGTGGGCAGCTGGCTGGAAATGCGCTCGATCTTGGCCTCGAACTCGTCCAGCGCGTGCTCGAACGCGGCCCTCGCCTGGGGAATGGCGGACGGGTCCACCTTCAGCCTGCGTTGACCGAACTCCGGAGGCGACGAAGTACCCCCACCATCCGCGAGATGCACGGCACACCCTCCTCAGTACGGCCCTCAGGTTCGGAGCCGCGTGTGCATTTGGAACGACTTTAGCTCTGATGCATGACGCGGGTGACCGGTTCCCGGTAAAAGCGGAGTAGTTCTACTCACTTCGCCAGGACCGCGGCGACCCCGTCGGCCAGCGACTTCGCCCGTCCACAGGCACCGTCCACGGTGGAGTCGGTGCCCATCGACGGGTTCACGGCCGCCAGCAGTAGTTGCCCGTCGTGGGCGTCCACGTAAACGCGGCAGGCCTTGTCGTCTTTGGACTGGTAGGCCGGGTATCCGGCCGCGGTCGACGTGGTGATCTGCTCGCCGCCGGACCGCAGCTTGTCCACGCCACCGCTGAGGATCGTGTAGAGGCCGTACACGTACTTGCGGTCCTCGTAGCTCGCGCCGCACGCCTTCGACCCGTCGCCGTACTCGGCGAACGAGGAACCGGGCTCAACTGTGCGAATCGCGAGCGCCGCCTTCGTCTCCGGCGTGATCAGCGTGCACGGGTCGAGCGTCTTGAGGTCGACGGCCTTCGGCCTGTTCACCGGCGCGCTCTTCGAGGTGGAAGTTCCGGTCGGCGTCTGCCCTCCCGGGGTGGCGGTGCCCGGTTCGGTCGTCGCACACCCGGTCAGGGCCGCTGCCAGCAGGAACGGGACCACCACTCGAAGCATGACCGTCAACATATCGGATCGCTGAGCACGGAGTGTTGCGATTGAAGTGAGCCGAGTCACCCGTAAAGCGCATTGCCGGTGACCCACCGAAAAGGAAACCTTCTTTACGATACCCCGAAGCGCCGCCGCCCCGATGCGTCGAGGAGCGACATGCTGCGCAACCGACCACTACCGGCACTGGTCGTGGCGGCGGTGGGGCTGGCACTGCTGGTGCCCACCTCCGCCACCGCCGGTCCGGTGCCGGGCACGGGAGCGGCGCTGACCGTGGCCGCGCGTCCCGGCACCGCCTCCACCGTCCCCGACTGGCGCATGCAGAGCAGCGCCAGGGCGACCCAGGGCGGTGACGTGATCTCCGGGCCGGCCTATTCGGACACCGGCTGGCTGACCGTGCCGGCGCGGTCGACCGTCATGGCCGGTCTGGTCGCCAGCAACAGGTACCCCGACGTGCGGTACTCCGAGAACATGAAGCAGGTCGACGCAGGCGACTTCAGCGTCGGCTGGTGGTACCGCAAGACCTTCACCGCCGACCCGCAGCCGGGCGTGAACACGTTCCTGAAGCTCAAGGGCGGCATCATCTCCCGCGGCGAGATCTGGCTCAACGGCAGCAAGGTCGCCGGCACCGACGAGGTCGTCGGCGCCTACCCGACGCACGAGTTCGACGTGACCTCGTTGCTGCGCAAGGGCGACAACGCGCTGGCGATCAAGGCGTCGCCGTCCGACCCGCAGAACGACCTGCTGATCCACTTCATCGACTGGGCCCAGCTGCCGCCCGACCGCAACCAGGGCATCTTCCGCGACGTCACGTTCGAGCCGAGCGGTCCCGTGTCGCTGCGCGACCTGCGAGTCGACTCCGACCTGCCGTTGCCGGACCTGACCAGCGCCAAGATCACCACCAAGGTCGACGCGCGCAACAACACCGGTCAGGCCGTGACCACCGAGGTCACCGCCACCGTCGCCGGTCAGGTCCTCAAGCAGCAGGTGCGGCTCGACGCCGACCAGACCAAGACCATGACGTTCACCCAGGACCTGCGGAACCCGCAGGTGTGGTGGCCGTTCCAGATGGGCGCGCAGCCGCTCTACCAGGCCGTGCTCGCCGCGAACGTCGGCACCACCGCCTCCGACACCGCGAAGACGACCTTCGGCGTCCGCGAGGTCAGCTCCAGCATCCGCGGCACCGGACGGCAGTTCTCCGTCAACGGCAAGCCGTTCCTCGTCCGCGGCGGTGGCTGGGCGTCGGACCTGTTCCTGCGCACGGACCTGCGCTACATCGAGGACCAGCTCGACCTGGTGAAGACCATGGGCATGAACACCATCCGGCTGGAGGGCAAGCCGGAGAACGACGAGCTGTACGACATGGCGGACCGCAAGGGCATCATGCTGCTCACCGGCTGGGAGTGCTGCTCGAAGTGGGAGAAGTACGACTCGTTCGACGCCGAGGACGACCGGGTCGCCGGCGAGTCCGCGGAGAGCGAGGCCAAGCGCATCCGCAACCACCCCAGCATGATCGGTTTCATGATCGGCTCGGACGCGGCCCCCGGCGCGGGTCTGGAGAAGATCTACCTCGACGCGCTGAAGCGGGCCGAGTGGAACCTGCCGGTCATCTCGTCGGCGAAGAACATCGGCTCACCGCAGCTGGGCAACCCCGGCATGAAGATGGACGGCCCGTACTGGTGGGAGCCGCCGGTCTACTGGTTCTCCAAGCAGAAGGGCGGCGCGGCGGGGTTCGCCTCGGAGATCGGCCCCGGAGCGACGATCCCGGAGATGGACGAGCTGAAGAAGTTCCTGTCCACCGCTGAGATCAACAGGCTCGCGGACTACAACGCGACGCAGTACCACCTGTCGCCGTCGACGACGTTCAACAAGCTCTCGTTCTGGGGCACCGCGCTCGACAACCGCTACGGCAAGCCCTCGAACGTCGAAGACCTCGTCCGCAAGGCACAGCTCGCGAACTACGAGACGAACCGCGCGCAGTTCGAGGCGTTCGGCGACAACTTCAACGACGCGAACAACCCGTCCACCGGCGTCATCTACTGGATGCTCAACAACGCCTGGCCGACGCTCTACTGGCACCTGTACGACTACTACCTCGCCACCGCGGGGTCGTACTTCGGCGCCAAGGCGGGCTTGCGGCCGTTGCACGCGCAGTACTCCTACGACGACAAGTCGCTCGCGGTCATGAACACGAGCCTGCAGCCGGCGAACAATCACAAGCTGCAGATCACGCTGTTCAACCTCGACGGCACGCAGAAGGCCGACGAGACCCGCAACGTGACCGCGGCGGCCAACGGTCCGACCAAGGTCGGCACGCTGCCGCAGCCGTCGGGGCTCTCCACCACCTACTTCGTGCGCCTGCTGCTCAAGGACGCGGCCGGCAAGGTGGTGGACCGCAACGTCTACTGGCTCTCCACCAAGGCCGACACGCTGAACTACGGCGGTTCCACCTGGTACCACACGCCGCAGTCCGGCTACGCGGACCTGAAGGGCCTCAACACCTTGAAGCCGGGCACGGTCACCTCGACCGTGTCGACCGCGCCGATCGGTGACGACAGGCAGGCCACCACGGTGACGGTGAAGAACACCGGCAACACGGTGGCGTTCTTCGTGCGGGCGTCGTTGCGCAAGGGAGCCGGTGGTCCCGAGGTGCTGCCGACGCAGTGGAGCGACAACTACGTGACGTTGTGGCCGGGCGAGACCCTGACGCTCAAGGCCGAGTACCGGTCCTCGGCGCTCGGGTCCGCCCAGCCCGTCGTGGAGATCTCCGGCCACAACGTGGCGAAGAAGTCGGTCAGCTGAGGTACCGCTTCACCACCACGGCAGGTCGCTCGACCGGTTCGCCCCGGTCGAGCGACCACGCCAGCCGCACGTACTGCGCGTGCGTCCAGGCCAGCGGGGTCGCCGACTGCGTGCCCCGGCCGTTCCAGACCTGTTCGGGCAGCATGAGCCCGCTGTTCGCGGTCGCCGCGATCTCCCGCAACCGCTGGGCGGCACTCGCCTTGTCACCGGCCAGCAGCTCGTACTCACCGCGTTCGCCGCTCAGCAACGGCCACAACCGGCCGTACGTGCGCGTCGGCTCCGGCCAGTTGATGCCCCAAGGCCTGCCGTCGGCCGTCTCGCCGTAGCCGTCCTGCGTGAACCGGTGCCAGTAGCCCTGTTCCTTCAGCTGGGCGTCGACCACGGCCACGGTGTTGCGGATGACCGGGTCGTCCGCGCGCTTCACGCCCAGCCGCACCAGTTCCAGGAAGCTCGGGTCGACCACGGCCCGCTGGTCGATGTCGGTCGGGTTGTTGTCGCCGAGGTTGTACTTCGTGCCCTGGTCCGGCTTCCCGTCCTTGGTGACCCGCAGGTAGTACGGCTTGGGCGCGTACGGGCCGGTGTTCGTCGCCGTCCAGCCCTCGACCTGCCGCTGCCACGCGTCCGCGGCGGCGAGGTACCGGTCGGCGTTCTCCCCGTTGCGCTGCAACAGGTCCGCGAAGCACACCAGGCCCGCGACCACGGACGCGATCGTGGCCGGCGAGTAGCCGCTCTGGTTCTCCCACCGCTCCTGCTCGCTGAACGGCGAGTTCGGGTAGCTCAGCAGGTAGTCCGCCGAGCGCCGCAGCGAGTCCACAGTGGACTGGTCACGCCGGTCGAGGTGCCAGGCCAGCAACAGCGGTGCCGCGGTCTGGTCGAGCTGGACCTTCAGCCACACCGGGGTGCCGTCGACCCGCGTGTTCTGCGGCAGGTGCCCGTCCGGCTGTTGCTGCACGCGCAGCATGAAGTCCAGCGACCGCTCGGCGAACCCGCGGTCGCCGGCGGCGATCATGGCCGTGGACACGTGGTAGAGGTCGCGCGGCCACACGAGTGCGTACGGCCCGAGCTCCGGCGCCAGCTCCCGGTCGAACCCGAACGCCCACGGGAAGCTCGGCGACGCGATCGACGCACCGGGGTTGGTCTTGTCCTCGGTCGCCGCCAGCACCATCACCGACATGTCGTAGAGCCGCCGGTCCGCCGAGCGCGGCCGCTTCAGCCCGTCCAGGTACGCGTGCCAGCCCCGCGCGTACTCCCTCGCCACCGCACGGAAGTCGCGACCCAGCGCCGCGCGTGCGACACCGTCACCGAACTCGACGGCGAACGTGCCACGCGCGTGCCGCACGGGTTCGGTGGGCAGCGTGCTCTCCACGGTGCTCGTGCCCTTCATCGGCACGTGGTCGATCGTCAGCTTCATCGGCCGCTGGGCCCAGAACTCGACGTTCGCCAGCACGGCCGCGCGCTGCGGATCGGTGACGTAGGTGAGCACGGCGTGCCAGCCGTCACCGCGTAACCGTTGCCGGAACGTCAGCGACCGGTCGTCGGCGGGTTCGGTCCGCGCCTGCCCCGGCTTGCCGTTCACCAGTAGCCGGGTCTCGCGGGTCGCCGGTGTGCTCAGGTCGGGGTGGAAGATCTCGGACAGCCCCTGGTGGCCGAGCGTGAACCAGACCGGGCTGCCCCCTCTGGCCGTGCCGAACCCCTGTTTGTCCGCGGGGAGTGGCACGACCTCAGCGGCGTGGACGACCGGAGTCACCGCGACGAGCAGGAGCACGACGAGCGCCAGAATCCTCATGGCACTTCGAGTGCCCAGTCCTAAAGATCACCACGCAACAGGCTGTCGATGTCCTCGGGCGGACCGGGTCGCGCGAAGAACCAGCCCTGCCCGGTGTCACAGCCCAGCCGCAGCAACCGGGCGGCCTGAGCAGGCGTTTCGACACCCTCGGCGGTGACGCCCAACGACAGCGCGTGGGCCAACTGGACCAGCGTCGCCACGATCTGCGCGTCGACCGGGTCTTCCTCGTTCTCCGCCCGCAGCCCCTCCATGAACGAGCCGGCGATCTTCAGCTCGTGCACCGGCAGGTGCTTGAGGTAGGCGAGGTTCGAGTAGCCGGTGCCGAAGTCGTCGATCGCGATGCGCACACCCATGTCGCACAACGCCCGCAACGCCTCCAGCGGCTCGTCGGCGGTGCCCATGATCGCCGACTCGGTGAGCTCCAGCTGCAGGTGGTGCGGCGGCAGCGCGCACTCGTCGAGGATGCGCTTCACGTCCCGCACCAGCTCCGGGTCGCGCGACTGGCGCACGGCGAGGTTCACCGACACGAACGGCGCCGCGTCACCGAACTCCACCAGCCAGCGCCTGGCCTCCTCGCAGGCCTTGCGCAGCACCCACCGTCCCAACGGGACGATGAGGCCGGTCTCCTCGGCCAGCTCGATGAACCGGTCCGGCGCTAGCCGCCCGAACTCCGGGTGCTGCCAGCGCACCAGCGCCTCGACGCCGACGACCGTGGAGTCCTCCAGCCGCACCAGCGGCTGGTACTCGACGTAGAACTCGTCGCGTTCCAACGCACGCGGCATCGTGGCGGACAACGTGAAGCGGGCGACCTCGCGGGCGTTGCGCTCGGGGTCGTACAACGCCCAGCGCGCCTTGCCGTCCGCCTTCGCCCAGTACAGCGTGATGTCCGCGTCCCGCATCAGGTCGGCGGCCGTCGTGCCGGACAGCTGCCGCTCGACGATGCCGATCGACGCCGACACCGACAGCTCGTGCCCGCCGATCCGGATCGGCGCCTCCAGCTCGGTCAGCACCCGGTCGGCCACGTCGACGATGTCCTGCTCACCGGACGAGCCCTCGACCAGGATCACGAACTCGTCGCCGCCCATGCGCGCGACCAGCTTGCCCGCGCCGGACACCGAGTGGTCGAGCCTGCGCCCGACCTCGACCAGCAGCTGGTCGCCCGTGTCGTGGCCGAGCGAGTCGTTGATGACCTTGAAGCCGTCCAGGTCGAGGTAGCAGAGACCGGCCCGCAGGTGCTTGCCGCGGTTGTTGAACACGCGCCCGAGGCGTTCCAGGAACAGCGCCCGGTTCGGCAGCCCGGTCAGCGGGTCGTGCAACGCCTGGTAGCGCAGCCGGTTCTGCAGCAGGTGCCGGTCGGTGACGTCCTCGATCATCGCCACCTGGTACTGCGGCTCGCCGTGGTCGTCGCGCACCAGCGACAGCGTCAGGTGCGTCCACACCTGCTCGCCGTCGGCGCGGTGGAAGCGCTTCTCGGCCCGGTAGTGGTCGCACTCGCCCGCGATGAGCTGGTCGTAGAGCCGCCACACGCTGCCCGCGTCCTCGGGGTGCATCAGGTCGCGCACGTTGTACTGGCGCATCTCCTCGACGCTGAACCCGAGCATGTCCTGCAGGGCCTGGTTGACGTCCAGTATCCGGCCGTCGATGGCGGCGATGCCGATGCCGATCGCGGCCTCGGTGAACATGGCGCGGAACCGGGCCTCCGAGGCCCGCAGCGCCGCCTCCGCCTGGTCACGGGCGTCCAGCACGGCCGCCCTGATGGCCTCCTGCTCGGCGAGCGTGCGTTCCCGCAGCGCGCGGGCGTACCCCGCCGACAGGGCGCCCTGCAACGCCGCCAGCCGCGACTGCAGCCGCGCGTCGCCGGCCACGCCCAGCTCGGCCAGCAGGTCGTCGCCGAGCAGCTGGATCGTGCGGCCGAGGGTGTCGGTGCCGGTGAAGTGCGCGTCGACCAGGCGGGAGCCGATCTCGTAGCCGGGCGCCGTGCGGAACGGGCTCGCGTAGAGCGCCTCGACGAGCATCTCGGTCAGGTCCTGCAGGTGCTGGGCGACCTCGGCGCGGGTCATGGGGACGTAGCTGGAACCGATGACGGCCGTGGCCCAGCTGCGTGCGAACGCCTCGGCACCGGCCAGCACGGCCGGGTCCAAAGGAGAGCGGTCGTCACGCACCCGGTGGTCAACCCGTTCGGTCATCGCTTCGGCCCTAACGCCACGAACGCGCAGCATACGGGCGGTTGCCGTGCGCAGTCATCTTTACGCCTTCCGGCCCAGCGCGGCGAACGCCGGCAGCGGCACCCCGGTCCCGTCCAGGTCGTCCGGTGACTCCGGGTGCCAGGCCGGCAGCCGCACCACGCCCGGATCGACCAGCTCGAACCCCTCGAACAGCTGAGTGATCTCCGCCTTGTTCCGGTAGGTCATCGGAGTGACGTTCCGGTCGTACATCGTGCGCACGGCCCGGTACGACCCGGTCTCCTCGTCCGCCTCCCACCCGGCGTGGGACATCGCGAGGAAGCTGCCGGGAGCGAGCCGGTCGCGGTAGCCGCCGATGATGCCCGCCGGGTCCTCGTCGTCGGACACGAAGTGCAGCAGCGCGATCATCAGCACCGCGATCGGTTCGTCGAAGTCGAGCAGCCCGGTGGCCTCGGGCGAGGTGAGCACGGCCGCCGGGTCGCGCACGTCGGCCTGCAGCACGGTCACCCGCCCGTTGCCGTTCAGCAGCGAGCGGCTGTGCGCGACCGCGACCGGGTCCACGTCGACGTAGACGACCTTCGCGTCCGGGTCGGCCGACTGCGCGATCTCGTGCACGTTGCCCACGGTCGGGATGCCGGAGCCGAGGTCGAGGAACTGGCGGACGCCCTGGTCGAGCAGGTGGCGCACGACCCGGCGCAGGAACGCGCGGTGGTTGAGGATCACCTCGCGCAGCTCGGGCATGAAGTCGAGCGCCTTCTGCCCGACCGCGCGGTCGGCGGCGAAGTTGTGCGCGCCGCCCAACCAGTAGTCGTACACGCGCGCGACACTCGGTCGTTCCAGGTCGATGTCCCCCGGCGCCCAGTTCGGCCGCTCCACCACGCCACCTCCGCGTTCAGATCCGCCCCATCCACATCATGGGCCAATCTGCCAGCGTTACACACCGCACCATTGGCAGAATGCCGACCTCGTGAGGTTTCTCCGGCTTGCCGAGCGGCGCAAGCGCCACCCGAAGAACATGCTGCTGCCCACGATCCTCGCCTCGCTCGCGGCGTTCGTCCTGGTCGGCGGCCTGTTGCTGCTCATCGACCCCGGCGCGCCCAAGCACGAGGCGATCAAGACCGGCGGCCTGGCCGGTGGCGCGATCGTGGCGCTCTACGCGCTGTGGCTCAACGACCGGCGCCGCAAGGTCGAGGAGGCGCGGCAGGAGATCGAGAGCCAGCGCATCGACCACGACCGGTCCAGGGTGGCCGACGAACGGTTCGCCCGCGCCGTGGAGCTGCTGGGCCACGAGGCGGCGCAGGTGCGGGTGGGCGCGATGCACGCGCTGGCCGGCCTCGCGAAGTCCCGGCCCGACTACACCCAGACCGTGCTCGACATCCTCTGCGCGTACCTGCGCAGGCCGTTCAAGCGGCTCGACGACCCCGAGGACGTCGACGAGTTCGACGCCGACGCCGAGGAGATCGAGCTGGAGGTCCGGCTGACCGCCCAGCGGCTGATCGAGGACCTGCTGCCGCGCTACGAGGAGGAGAACCCGGTCCGCTACGACCTGAACCTCACCAAGGCGCACCTGGAGTACATGGACCTGTCGTACCGGCACGTCGGCGACCTGATCATGCGGGTCGCGCACCTGAAGGAGTCCAACGCCTTCCACCACATGGTGATCCACGGTGACGCGTACCTGACCGAGGCCGACGTGAAGGGCCGGTTGTACATGCACCACACCGAGATCCGCGGCAAGGCGTGGTTCAGCCGGTTCAGGACGAACGCGCTGGCGGTGTTCACCGAGTCGAAGTTCCTGGGGGAGACCAAGTTCACCGGGTCGCAGTGGACCGAGGTGAAGGCGGACGGCTGTACGTTCGCCCAGGAGCCCGACCTGCCGCAGGCGTGGAGGAACTGACGTGAAGGCACCTTGGCTGACCGCGGTGCTCGCGGCACTGCTGGTGACCGCGGGAACCGGCGTCGCGCTGTGGCTCGTGAAGGCACCGGCGGTGGAGATCGTGAAGACCGCCGGGGTCGCGGGCGGTGCGGTCGTCGCGCTGTACGCGTTGTGGCTCAACGACAGGCGCCGCAAGGTCGAGGAGGCGCGGCACAACCTGGAGAGCGAGAAGATCGCCGACGAGCGGTTCGCGCGGTCGGTCGAGCTGCTCGGCAACGAGGCGGACCAGGTCCGGGTGGGTGCCATGCACGCGTTGGCGTGGCTGGCGAACTCCACTCCGCGCTACAAGCAGACCGTGCTCGACGTGCTGTGCGCCTACCTGCGGCGGCCGTTCGAGCACCCCGCCTACCAGAAGAAGCCGAGCGATCCCGCTCAGGTGTTCCTGGACGTGCCGGCGGACGTCCAGCTCGAGCACCAGGTGCGCCTCACCGCCCAGCGACTGATCAAGGACACGCTGGCCTGGGGCGAGGACATCGACGGGCACTACGACCTCGACCTGACCGGCGCGAGCCTGGAGTACTTCTCGCTGGACGGCAGGCACGTCAACCGGATCACCGCCAGGCGCGCGCAGTTCTACGGCATCACGAACCTGCGCAACGTCCACGTGCGCAAGCCGTCGTTGTTCTCCGGCGCCACGTTCTACGGCAGGCTGGAGCTGAAGAACGGCGACTTCGAGGGCGGGATCTCGTTCCAGGAGGCGAGGTTCCTCGGTGAGGTCGAGTTCGACGGCGCCGAGGTGGGCACGTTCCTGCACCCGGCACCCCAGCCGCCCGCGGTGCACACCGGTGAGCTGAAGGTGCGGCCCGGCACCGCCTTCCGCGCGCCCGCACCCGGCTGGGCGCTAACCGGCAGCACGGAGGCGGCCGGACTTCGCCTGCCCGACCACGTCGAGCAGGACGCTCGCGGCGGCGCTGACCGTGTGGCTGGTGACGACCACGGTCTCGGCAACGGGCACGTCCCCGCGCAGCCCGACGAAGTGCGCCCTGGTGGGCTTGACGGCGAAGGACTGCGGGACGAGCGCGACCCCGAGACCGAACCCGACGAAGTCAAGAAGTGAGTGCACGTCGTTGACCTCGACGGCGACGTGCCGCTCGACGCCGGCCGCGGTGAGCGTGCGGTCGACCTCGTCGCGCGTGCCCCAGTCGGCGTTGAAGTCGACGAACGGCTGACCCCGCAGCTCCGCCAGCTCGACGCTTTCCCGGCCGGCGAACGGACTTTCCGGCGCACACGCGAGCACCAGCGGCTCACTGGCCAAGGTGGACACCCGCAGGTCGTCGGCCATCCTGGGCTGGCGCGTCACGAACGCGAGGTCGAGCCGGCCCGCGCGGACCTCCTCGACCAGCTCGGCGTTGCCGGACTGGCGCATCCGGATCTCGACACCGGGGTGCAGCTCGTGGAACCGCGCCAGCACGGCCGGCAGGTGCACCACGTGCAGGCACTGCAGGCTGCCGACCGACAACGTGCCCCTGAGCAGGCCCTGCACGGCGGCCACGGCGTCACGCGCGGACTCGACGCTGCCCAGCGCGCGCCGGGCCTCCGGCAGGAGGGCCCGCCCGGCCTGGGTCAGCTCGACCTGGCGGGTGGTGCGCAGGAACAGCGGCGCGCCGAGCTCGACCTCCAGCGCGCGGATCGACGCGGAGAGGCCGGACTGGGCGACGTGCATCCGCTGGGCGGCGCGGGTGAAGTGGCACTCCTCGGCGACCGCGAGGAAGTACTGGAGCTGCCGGAGTTCCACGATTCATCACCTGCGGTGCTCAATGAGATCACTTCTCTGCGTTGGACAGCTTAATCCAGGTGGAGCAGAGTAGAGGTCATGCAGAAGCGTCGAATCGGAGAAGTCGAGGTCAGCGCGATCGGACTGGGCGGCATGCCCATCTCGGTCCAGGGTCGCCCGGACCGCGCGCAGGCCATCGAGACCATTCACGCCGCGCTCGACGCGGGCGTGACGTTCATCGACACCGCCGACGCCTACTCGCTCGACGACAGCGACTTCGGCCACAACGAGGAGCTGATCGCCGAGGGGTTGCGCGGCCGTTCCGAGGAGGTGTTCGTCGCGACCAAGGGCGGCCACACGCGCGTCGCGGGTGGCGGCTGGGCGCTCGACGGACGCCCCGAATATCTGCGCAAGGCGGTGGACGGGTCGCTGCGTCGGCTCGGCGTCGAGCAGATCTTCCTGTACCAGTTCCACCGGCCGGACCCGAAGACGCCGATCGCCGAGTCGGTCGGTGCGCTGAAGGAGCTGCTGGACAACGGCAAGATCCGCTACGCGGGCGTGTCGAACTTCAACCCGGACGAGATCGTGCAGGCCAACGAGATCCTCGGCGGCCGGCTGGCAGCGGTGCAGAACCAGTTCTCGCCGTCGTTCCGGTCGAGTGAGCCGGAGCTCGAGCTGTGCGACAAGCTCGGCATCGCGTTCCTGCCGTGGAGCCCGTTCGGCGGCATCGGCAAGGCGGGCGACCTGAGCGGCCCGTTCAAGGAGGTCGGGGACGCGCACGGCGTGAGCCCGCACCAGGTGTGCCTGGCGTGGATGCTCGCCAAGTCCGAGGTCGTCATCCCCATTCCGGGCGCTTCCCGGCCCGCGAGCATCACGGATTCGGCAGCGGCCACCCACCTGGAGTTGACCGCGGAGGAGCTAACCCGCCTGGACGGGTGAAGCCGGTGGCCGACTAGGCCGAATGGCCGCACGATCGTTCTATGCGGACCTTGATCAGCATCGTGGCGATCGTCGCCGGCATCACGCCGGCCCCCGCGTCCGCGGCGCCCTTGCCAGAGGGCTCCGCGGACCACTTCGCGGGTTCTCAGATCCTCAAGCACGAGGGGGCGGGAACCCGAACAGCCGCGGCACCACCGACAGACGGCAAGGTGCCCGGCATGGACGTCAGCAGCCACCAGGGCGACGTCGACTGGCCCGATTCGTGGGCCAAAGGAGCTCGGTTCGCCTATGTCAAGGCGACCGAGGGCACCGGCTACACGAACCCGAAGTTCGGCCAGCAGTACCACGGCTCGTTCCACGTCGGCATGATCCGCGGCGCCTACCACTTCGCGCTGCCGGACCGCTCCGACGGCGCCGCCCAGGCGAACTACTTCGTCGACAACGGCGGCGGCTGGGCACCGGACGGCAGGACCCTGCCGCCCGCGCTGGACATGGAGTACAACCCGTACGGCGACACCTGTTACGGCATGTCACAGGCCACCATGACCGCGTGGGTGCGGGCGTTCAGCACCACGGTCCACGCGCGCACGAAACGCTATCCGGCCATCTACACGTCCACGAACTGGTGGAACAAGTGCGTCGGCGGCTCGTACAACTTCGGCGAGCACCACCCGTTGTGGATCGCGCACTACGCCGACAAGCTCGGTCCGCTGCCCGCCGGTTTCGCCTTCCACACCATCTGGCAGTGGCAGGCCGCCGGCTTCTTCCCCGGCGACCAGAACCTCTTCAACGGCAAGTACGACCAACTCCAACGCCTCGCCGCCAGCTGACCGTCACGCGGGGGCCCCACGTTCCCCTGAAGGTCACGCGGGGGCCCCGCGTGACCGAAAGGGAACGCGGGGCTCCCGCGTGACATGAAGCGTCAGTCGAAGAGGGCCGGGAGGGTGGCTTCCCAGGCCTCGCGGAGCTCGTCGAGCGGGAGCGAGCCGAGGGTCTGGATCTCCAGGGCGTTGGACTCGGGGTCCACGACGCCGACCTTGCGCCACGGCAACGCGCGCGCGGTGCACATGTCGGTGAAGCGCTGCTCCTCGGTGCGGGGAACGGCCACGAGCACACGGCCGGCCGACTCGCTGAACAGCTCGGTGAACAGGTCGCCCTCCAGGAAGACCCGTGCACCCGTCTCACCGATCAGGCACGTCTCGACCAGCGCCTGGGCCAGACCGCCCTCGGACAGGTCGTGCGCGGCGGAGACCATGCCGTCGCGGGAGCCCGCGACCAGGACCTCGCCGAGCAGCTTCTCGCGCTGCAGATCGACCTTCGGCGGCAGACCGCCGAGGTGGCCGTGGACGACGTGCGCCCACTCCGACCCGCCGAACTCGGCGCGCGTCTCACCGAGCAGCAGCAGCGTCTCGCCGGCCTCGGCCCCGATCCCGGTGGGGATGCGGCGCCGCACGTCGTCGATCACGCCGAGCACGCCCACGACCGGCGTCGGCAGGATCGCCGTGGAACCGGTCTGGTTGTAGAAGCTGACGTTGCCGCCGGTCACCGGGATGCCCAGCTCGACGCAGCCGTCCGCGAGGCCCTTCACGGCCTGCTCGAACTGCCACATGACGCCGGGGTCCTCCGGCGAGCCGAAGTTGAGGCAGTTGGTGACGGCGACCGGCGTGGCACCGGTGGCGGCCACGTTGCGGTAGGCCTCGGCCAGCGCCAGCTGCGCACCCGCGTACGGGTCGAGCTTGGTATAGCGGCCGTTGCAGTCCGTCGAGAGCGCCACACCGCGGTGCGTGTCCTCGCCGATGCGGATCATGCCGCCGTCGCTGGGCTGCGCCAGGACCGTGCCACCGCGCACGTACCGGTCGTACTGCTGGGTGACCCACCGCTTGGAGGCCAGGTTGGGGCTGGCCGCCTGGGACTTGATCAGCTCCAGCAGCTCGTCCTCCGCCGGCTTCGCCAGGGCGTCCGGCGTGTTCGCCTGCAGCTCGTCCTGGTCGGCGGGGCGCTGGATCGGCCGGTTGTACACCGGGCCCTCGTGGGCGACGGTCCGCGGCGGCACGTCCACGACGACCTCGTCGTGGAACGTGATCACCAGGCGGTCGCCGTCGGTCACCTCACCGATCTCGGTGGCGATGACGTCCCACTTGCGGCAGACCTCCATGAACGCCTCGACGTTGGCCGGCTCGACCACCGCGCACATGCGTTCCTGGGACTCGCTCGACAGGATCTCCGCCGGCGTCATGCCCGTGGCCCGCAGCGGAACGCGGTCGAGCCACACGTGCATGCCACCGTCACCCGCGGACGCCAGCTCGCTCGTGGCGCAGGACAGGCCCGCGCCGCCGAGGTCCTGGATGCCGACGACGATGCCCTTCTCGAAGAGCTCCAGCGAGCACTCGATCAGCACCTTCTCGGTGAACGGGTCGCCGACCTGCACGCTCGGCAGCTTCTTGCGCTTGCCGGCGCTGTCGTCGAACGTCTCGCTCGCCAGCACGGACACGCCACCGATGCCGTCGAGGCCGGTGCGCGCGCCGTAGAGGATGACCTTGTTGCCGGCACCGGACGCGTGCGCGAGGTGCAGGTCCTCGACCTTCATCGCACCGACGCACAGCGCGTTGACCAGCGGGTTGCCCTGGTAGGTCTCGTCGAACACGACCTCGCCGCCGATGTTCGGCAGGCCGAGGCAGTTCCCGTAGCCACCCACACCCGCGACGATGCCGGGCAGCACGCGCTTGGTGTCGGGCGCGTCCGGCTTGCCGAAGCGCAGCGGGTCCATGACCGCGAGCGGCCGCGCACCCATCGCGAGGATGTCGCGCACGATGCCGCCGACGCCGGTCGCCGCACCCTGGTAGGGCTCGACGTAGGACGGGTGGTTGTGGCTCTCGGCCTTGAACGTGACCGCCCAGCCGTCACCGATGTCGACGACGCCGGCGTTCTCGCCGATGCCCGCGAGCATCTTCGACTTCATCTCGTCGGTGGTGGTCTCACCGAAGTACTTCAGGTGCACCTTGGACGACTTGTAGGAGCAGTGCTCGCTCCACATGACCGAGTACATCGCGAGCTCGGCGTCCGTGGGGCGGCGGCCGAGGATCTCCTTGATGCGCGCGTACTCGTCGTCCTTCAGGCCCAGCTCCTTGTAGGGCTGCTCCTGGTCGGGCGTGCTCTCGGCGTTCTTGACGGTGTCGACGTTGCTGATCTTGGACGTCATGCCTTCACCACCGAGTCGAGCAGGGACAGGAACATCCCCAGTCCGTCGTCCGTCGGGCCGGTGAGCGCGTCGATCGCGTGCTCCGGGTGCGGCATGAGACCGACGACGTTGCCCCTGGCGTTCGTGATGCCCGCGATGTTGTTGCGGCTGCCGTTGGGGTTCTCGCCGACGTACCGGAAGACGACCCGGCCTTCGCCTTCGAGCTCTTCCAGGGTGCCGGCGTCGGCCTGGTAGCCGCCCTCGCCGGACTTGAGCGGCACGAGGATCTCGGCGCCCAGGTCGTAGCGGGTGGTCCACGCGGTGCTGTTGTTCTCGACCTTCAGCCACTGGTCGCGGCACACGAAGTGCAGCTTGTGGTTGCGGACGAGCGCACCGGGCAGCAGGTGGGCCTCGGCGAGGATCTGGAAGCCGTTGCAGATGCCCAGCACGGGCATCCCCTTGTTCGCGGCCTCGACCACCTCCTGCATCACCGGCGCGAACCGCGCGATGGCGCCGCACCGCAGGTAGTCGCCGTAGGAGAACCCACCGGGAACGATGACCGCGTCAACGCCCTTCAGGTCGTGGTCACCGTGCCAGAGCGGCACGGCCTCCCCGTCCGCGTACCTGACGGCCCGCTGCGCGTCGACGTCGTCGAGCGTGCCGGGGAAGGTGATGACACCGACCCTCATGCCTCGACCCTGCGCACGGTCCAGTCCTCGATCACGGGGTTGGCGAGGAAGGTCTCAGCGATCTTGGCGAGCGTGGCGTCGTCGACGTCGTCGGCGACCTCCAGCTCGAAGTGCTTGCCCTGGCGGACAGCGGTGATGCCGTCAAAGCCGAGGCGGGGCAGCGCGTTCGCCACCGCCTGGCCTTGCGGGTCGAGAATTTCGGGCTTCGGCATGACGTCGACGACGACTCGGGCCACGACAGACTGCTCCCGGGATTCGAGGGGGCTGGCGGTACCCGGAGAGCCTACCTGACCTGGGTGTTCATCAACTCGACAGGTGTTCGGCGGCACATCGTCACCGGGCTCCACCATCGGGTGAACGGAAGGAATCGGCTTGGATGAGTCCGCCGATCACTGGTAGTGTTCGACCTGCCAAGGCCCCGTAGGCCGAGGAAGTGAGCACGGTGCCCGTCCGGACGGTCGGCCGCCGTGCTTTGCGCTATCTGGACCATTTGTCCACCGCCGTCTCCTTCGCCACGAGCGAGCGCACGCGCCTCGCCCAGTCACCTCCCGCACCGTGGCACCACGCGACCACGTCCGCGATCCAGAGCAACTCGTCCTGCGTGCTCACCACATGTTCATAGGTGATGTTCGAGTGGCTCGGCCGCTTGCCCAGCGTCGCGCGAATGGTCTGCGCGTCGTGCAGGTTTCGCTCCTCCCGGCTGTCCAGGACGAGCCTCATCGCCTTCAGGTCGAGCAGATCGTTGACGAGCGCGATCAAGCACTCCTGACGTGCGACTTCCTCCCCTTTGGAGCAGTCGCAGGTGTAGATGTGCACGGCAGCGCCAATGGAGGCGAGCCTCGACAAGATCAGCTTCCGTCGGTCGGTCTTCTCCTTCTTGAAGTGCAGCTCTCACTCACGAAATGTTCATCGGCCGGGTCCGAACGACACTGCAGGAATTCCAGCCGATCGAGCGGGTTTCCGCTGTCAGCGGAGACAGCTGGCACAACCGGGGCATCAGACGGATGCTGGAGATCATGAAGATCCTGGTGCTCGGCGGAACCGTGTTCCTCAGCAAGGCCGTCACGGCGGAGGCGGTCCGCCGGGGCCACGACGTGGTGTGCGGCGCGCGGGGCGCTTCGGGTTCCGTACCCGAAGGCGCGCGCTTGGTCCCGATAGACAGAAACCAGCCCGGCGCGTTCGACCAGCTCGCCGGTGAGCGGTTCGACGCCGTGATCGACGTGTCGAAGTACTCGGTGACCTGGGTGCGGGACGCGTTGGAGGCGTTCGGGGACACGACGCCGCACTGGACGTTCGTCAGCAGCATCTCGGTCTACGCCGACCACTCGACGGGCAGTGACGAGCTGTTGCCGCCGCTTGAGGACGATCCGACGCAGGAGTTCACGTCGGAGCGGTACGGCAGCGTCAAGGTGGCCAGCGAGAACGCGGTCCGGGAGGCGGTGCGGGGGCGGGAGTTCATCGTCAGGGCCGGGTTGATCACCGGGCCGGACGACCCGAGCGACCGGTTCGGGTACTGGCCCGCCAGGCTCAGCAAGGGCGGGCGGGTGGTCGTGCCGGACAGTCCTGACCTGGGGTTCCAGCACATCGACGTGCGCGATCTGGCGCAGTGGATCGTGTTCGCGGCCGAGGAGCGGGTCACGGGCACGTTCGACTCGACCGGGCCGGTGATGCCGTTCCAGATGGTGATCGGCGAGATCGCGGGTGCGGTGGCGGCGCCGGGGACGCAGCTCGTGCCGGTGGCGGAGAGCGTGCTCGAACAGCTGGAGATCAACCCGTGGGCCGGGCCGCGGTCGTTGCCGCTGTGGTTGCCGCGGGAGTGGGCGAAGATGGTCGGCCGCGACGTGAGCAACGCGCTGGCGAACGGGCTGCGGACCAGGACGGTGGCCGAGACCGCGCTCGACTCGCTGGAGTACGAGCGCGGCCTCGGGGTGGACCGGCCTCGCAAGGCGGGGCTGACGCCCGACGAGGAGGCGGAGATCCTTACAGCAGTGAGTTGACCTGCGCGGCGACGAGGTCGATGCGCACGCCCTGGTTCGGGCAGCCGCCGAAGTGGTGCAGGCCGATCACCTTGTGCGTGCGCCTCGACAGCACGGGTGAACCGGACGAACCGCCCTCGGTGTCGCACATGTAGCTGATGTCGGACTGTGACGAGCTGCCGTTGACGCGCACCGCGCGCACGACGCAGTAGCCGCCGCCGTTGTTGTTGTCGCGCAACGACAGCTTCTTCAGCTTCCCGGCCGGGTGGCCGATGATGTACATCTCCTCACCCACGGCCGGAACGCGCGCGTCCAGCTCGAGGTAGCCGAACGAGCTGATGGCCGCGAAGTTGTTCACGGTGAAGAGGGTGTAGTCCAGTGCGGCGCTGTACTTCAGGACCTGCGCCGCCAGCACCTTCGTGACGGTGGCCGAGGCCGTGCCGCCGCAGGTCGGGCACTGGTAGTTGAACCACACCTCGATGCCGGTGGTGCTGGTGAAGCAGTGCTCGTTGGTCAGCATGCGGTTGTTGGGACCGACCCGCCACGCCGTGCACAGCGAGCTGCCGTTGCGCAGCAGCTTCGCGACGGCCGGCGTCTTGCCGAACTCCGTCGGGTTGCTCGACTGGTAGCAGACGGCGTCCTTGTAGTCGTTCGTGCCGCAGATGCTCTGCACGGACGGCTGCGCGGACATCTCGGCCTCGGTGTAGCCGCGGGTGAGCTTGTCGACGCGGACGCGGCTCAGCGCGTTGCGCACCGACACCACGGCCTTGTCGCCGGTGATCGACATGGCCCAGAAGCCGGTCGAGTCGATCGTGGCGGTCAGCGAGGACTTCAGGTCGCGGGTGTAGGCGTAGGTCTCGGTGCCGTCAGGGTTCGACACCGTGAGCACGTCACCCGGCATGATTCGCAGGTCGGTGAAATGCAGCTTCACGTATCCGGAGCCGGGTCGTTCGATCACCGTCGAACGAGTGGTGCCACCCACGCGGACCGAGGCGGATTCCTCGGTGCCGATTTCCTGCGTCTGCGGCGATTGCGCCTGAGCAGGTGTAGTGGTGGTGGTAGCAGGGACAACGGTCGTCAGCGGCAGGGCGAGGGCCAGTGCCGTGAGGAGTTGCAGGGTTTTCCTCATGCTCTTTGATACTTCCGACGTCACCTGACCGTGTCAGCCCGCCAAACGTCGGTAATGGAGGAAACTGTGCGAGTTGTCCATTTCGGTCACGCCTGTGTGCTGCTCGACACCGGCACCACCCGCATCCTGATCGATCCCGGCAGCTTCTCGGCCGGGTTCGAGGACCTGACCGACCTGGACGCGGTCATGATCACGCACCAGCACGCCGACCACGTCGACGCCGAAAAGCTGCCCGCGCTGCTCCAGGCGAACCCGCGGGCGCAGCTGGTCGTGGACGAGGGCACGGCGCCGAGCGTCGAGAACCCGACCGTCGCCCGGCCGGGTGATGTGCTGAAGATCGGCGACACGACCGTCAAGGTCGTCGGTGGTCAGCACGCGATCATCCACCAGGACATCCCGGTCATCCCGAACACCGGCTACGTCGTCGGCGACGGCGCGTTCTACCACCCCGGCGACGCGCTGTTCGTCCCCGACGAGGACGTCGACGTGCTCGGGCTGCCCTCCGGCGCGCCGTGGATGCGCACCGGTGAGGCCGTCGACTTCATGCGCGCCGTCAGGCCGCGCGTGGCCGTGCCGATCCACGAGGCGGTGCTGGCCATGCCGCAGATGGCCTACCGGCACTTCGAGAACCTCAAGCCGGAGGGCACCGAGGTCAGGCCGCTGCCGCGTGGCGAGGAGACGGAAGTCTGACGTAGGTGGTCGGGTCGGCGTCGTGGGCCAGTGCCACGTCCACGGCGTCGAGCACGGCCTGCCGCGCCCCCGGCCGGTGCAGGTCGCGGGCGTCCACGGTGATCCGCGTGAGCCCGCCGCGCCGTGCGGACCGGGCCGTCGCGTAGACCAGCGCCATCGACCGCAGCTCACCGAAGCTGCTGCGCTCGGTCAACGCGTGCAGCCGACCCAGCGTCGCGAGCCCGGTGCGGACCTCGCGGACGGCGTGCGCGTCGGCGCAGAGCTTGAACTTGTGCTTGGCCAGCGCGATCAACGTGCCGGGTGACGCCACGCAACGCCGTGGCGCGAACGTGTCGGCGTTCAACCCGATGGCTTCCATCTGCACACGGGCGCCCGTCAGCAGAAGCCCCGCCTCGTACGCGGGGAGTCTCCGCTGCCCGAGCCCGTGCAGCACGACGGCATCCCCGAGCGCGGCGCGCTGCCGCACCCACTCCTGCGCCTTGCCGAGCTCGCGAGGTGTCACGAGCAGCGACAACGGCACCTGCCGCGGGTCGAGCGCCGCGGCTAGATCAGCGCATCGGTCGAGTGTCTGCGGACCGATGCCGGACAGTGAGACCACGAGCTGTGAGTGCACGTTCTGAGTGCGCCATGCCGTGGTGACATCCGCGTGAAACCAGGACCAACTCAGGCGAGCCAGTCAGCGAAGGACCGGCCGGTGAGCAGCTCGTAGGCCTCCACGTACCTCTGCCGGGTGGCTGCCACGACGTCCTGCGGCAACGGCGGCGGCGGGGTGTCCGACTTGCGGTCCCAGCCCGACGCGTCCGAGGTCAGCCAGTCGCGCACGTACTGCTTGTCGAACGACGGCTGCACCCGGCCCGGCGCGTAGCCCTCGGCCGGCCAGTAGCGCGAGGAGTCCGGCGTGAAGACCTCGTCGGCGAGGATCAGCTCGCCCTGCTTGTTCAGCCCGAACTCGAACTTGGTGTCCGCGAGGATCAGGCCGCGCGTCTTGGCGTACGCGCGCGCCTCGCTGTAGAGCTCGATCGTGCGGTCGCGCAGCTTGCTCGCCAGCTCGATGCCGTGCTTGGCGGCGATGACGTCGAACGACACGTTCTCGTCGTGCTGCCCGATCTCCGCCTTCGACGCCGGCGTGAAGATCGGCGGGTCGAGCTCGTCGGCCTCGACCAGCCCCTCCGGCAGCTCGATCCCGCACACCGCGCCGGTCTGCCGGTAGTCGGCCATGCCGGACCCGGTCAGGTACCCGCGCGCCACGCACTCGACGTCGACCATGTCCAGCTTGCGCACCAGCAACGCCCGCCCGCGCACCTCGGCGGGAATCCGCGGGTCGTCGGCCGCGACCAGGTGGTTCGGCCCCAGCCGCTCGAACCAGAACACGCTCATCGCGGTGAGCACCCGGCCCTTGTCCGGGATCTCGGTGCTCAGGACGTGGTCGTAAGCCGAGATCCGGTCGGACGCGACGAACAGCAGCAGCTCGTCGTCGACGTCGTAGAGGTCGCGGACCTTGCCACGGGCGACGTGCTGGTAGTCAGCGAGCGTTGGCACGCTGGTCAGCCTACGTGCCGCGGTCTTCAGCCGGTCGGGTACCCGCTCGCCACTACAGATCGGGGGCCGCGCCCCTTAAGGTGCACCCCGTGCTCACCCGAAAGGCCCTGTTGATCCCGGCGGCTGCCAGCGCGGGACTGCTCATCGTGCTCGCCGTCGCAGGCTGGGGCGGCGACTCCGGGCCACTCACGCTCCCGGCCTCCTCCGGGCCGAACACGAGCACGACCCAGCAGGTCAGCATCGTGCCGACGCCCGAGATCGCCGAGATCACGGTCAAGACCTCGACCTCGACGACGACCACCACCACCACGACGACCACGACGAGGAAGCCGCCGCCACCGCCGGTGCAGCCCCCGCCACCGCCGCCGGTCACCACGACGGAGCCGCCGCAGCGAGGGCTCTTCGTCAACGAAGGCGCGCGCTGCGATCCCGAGGGTGCCACCGGCATCGGGCTGCGCGGCGAGGCGCTCGTGTGCCGCAAGGACGACCGGCGCGCCGACCGGCTGCGCTGGCAGAAGGCCTAGGGACTAGCTCGCCCACTCCAGCACGTCCACCTCGTCACCGACCGCGAGCGACCCGGCGCGGACCACGGCCGCCTTCATCCCGAAGGTCACGCCGCCGTCCGGGTCGCGCCGGTACGAGGCGAGCGTGCGGATCGGTTCCGGACCGGCGCGCAGGCCGGTGCCCTGGTCGACCAGCGGCACCGCGCACCGCACGCAGTCCTTGGCGTAACCCAGTTCCACGTCGCCGATCACCGCACGGCGCACCCGGTCCTCGACGTGCGGCTCCGGCCGGCCGGACACGACGACGTTCGGCCGGAACCGGTCCATCGGCACGGGTTCGCCGCCGCGTTCCAGGATGCGCTCGTTCAGACCGTCCAACGAGGACAGCGAGACCACGAGAACCGAGTTGCCGTCGGCATAACCGATGACGCCGGTGGTCTCGCCGGTCGACTCGCGGCGCTGGTCCGGTGGCGTGCGCACCAGCCGGACCGGCTGACCGAGCACGTCGGAGAAGTACGCGGCGGCGTCAGCACCTTGATCAACGCCGAAGCCGTCCCACTTGTGCACGACGACCGGGATCCGCGGCCCGTCGACGACAACCGGGAACGACTCGCCACCGACCACCAGCGACGAGTCCACGACGGACGGACGCAGGGCGGCCAGTGCGGGCGTGTTCCGCTGCGACAGGAACACGCCGTCCGCGGCCGACACCAGCATCATCATCCGGTCGTCGCGCAGCCCGGTGAGGTCCACCGCGGACGACGTGACGGAGACGCCGCCACACCCCTTGACCGGGTAGACGAACAGCTCCGAGACGATCACAGGATCGGCTCCGGCTCGTACGCCGGGTACTTCTCGACGACCTCGGCCACCTGCTCGACGACCGCGGCGACCTGCGCCGACGCCACTCCCGTGAACGACAGCCGGTCAGCGAGCAGCGCGTCCAGGGCGGCGCGGTCCAGCGGCAGGCGCTCGTCGGCGGCGAGGCGGTCCAGCAGGTCGTTCTGCGCCAGGCCCTCCTCGCGCATCGCCAGCGCGACCGCCACCGCGTTCTCCTTGATCGCCTCGTGCGCGGTCTCCCTGCCGACACCCGCGCGCACGGCCGCCATCAGCACCTTCGTCGTGCCGAGGAACGGCAGGTACCGGTCCAGCTCACGCGCGACGACCGCCGGGTAGGCACCGAACTCGTCCAGCACCGTCAGGAACGTCTCCAGCAACCCGTCGAACGCGAAGAACGCGTCCGGCAACGCCACCCGGCGCACGACCGAGCACGACACGTCGCCCTCGTTCCACTGGTCGCCCGCGAGCTCGCCGACCATCGACAGGTAGCCGCGCAGGATCACCGCGAAGCCGTTCACGCGCTCGCACGACCGGGTGTTCATCTTGTGCGGCATGGCGCTGGAGCCCACCTGACCGGGCTTGAAGCCCTCGGTCACCAGCTCGTGGCCCGCCATCAGCCTGATCGTCTTCGCCATCGACGACGGCCCGGCCGCGAGCTGCACCAGCGTCGACACCACGTCGAAGTCCAGCGAGCGCGGGTACACCTGGCCGACCGACGTCAGCACCCGCTCGAAGCCGAGGTGACCGGCGATCGTGCGTTCCAGCTCGGCCAGCTTCTCGCCGGAGCCGAGCAGGTCGAGCATGTCCTGCGCGGTGCCGACCGGGCCCTTGATGCCGCGCAACGGGTACCGCGCGATCAGCTCGTCCAGCCGCGTGAACGCCACCAGCAGCTCGTCCGCGGTCGTGGCGAAGCGCTTGCCCAGCGTCGTGGCCTGCGCGGCGACGTTGTGCGACCGGCCGGCCATCACCAGGCCGGTGTGCTCGGCGGCGAGCCTCGCCAGGCGTCCCAGCACCGCCGCCGTCTTGGCGCGCACCAGCTCCAGCGAGCGCAGCACCTGCAGCTGCTCGACGTTCTCGGTGAGGTCGCGCGAGGTCATGCCCTTGTGCACGTGCTCGTGGCCGGCGAGGGCGTTGAACTCCTCGATGCGCGCCTTCACGTCGTGCCGCGTCACCCGCTCACGCGCCGCGATCGACTCCAGGTCGACCTGCTCCAGCACGCGCTCGTAGTCGGCCACCGCACCGGCCGGCACGTCGATGCCCGCCGCCGCCTGCGCACGCAGGACCGCGAGCCACAACTGGCGTTCCAGCACGATCTTGTGCTCGGCCGACCAGAGCGTCGCGAGCGACGTGGAGGCGTAGCGACCTGCGAGGACGTTGGAGATGCGGGGCTTGGTCACGCCGCCAGGTTAGTGCACACAGGACTCACTCCCAGCGGATGCGGGGGTCGGTGACCAGCGCTGTGAGCACGTCCACAGACACCGGCAGCTCCTGGCGCAGACCGCTGCCCGTCGCCGGGTTCGTGGTGAACGCCATGACCTGCACGGTGTAGCCGCTCTGATAGATGCGGCTCGACACGGCGCGGACGACCGTCGAGTTGCCGTCCTGGAACTCGGCGGCGAAGACCTTCGACCCGTCCTCCTGCCCCAGCTCCCTGCAGGTGAGCGCACCGGCGCAGACGGTCCGCTGGCTCTGCAGGTTCTTCGAGCCGATCACCTGCAGCGCGGTCGGCCCGAGGTAGTCGGTCAGGTACACGTAACCGTGCAGGGACGGGTCGGGAGGCGTGCCCGGTGCCTTCGACCTCGTGGTCGATGACGGGAGCTGGTACACGGGCCCTGGCTGGAGGTTGGCGTAGACCTCCCGCAGGTCGGGCACCTCCGTGCCGAGCTTCTCCGCGAGGGCGTTGCTGATGCGCAGCGCACGGGCGTCGGGTGCCTCGGTCGGGGTGGGCGCCGGGGACGTGGTCTGCTGCGAGGCGATCTGGTCGTCACCACCGGTCTTCGGCAGCAGGCTCGGCAGTGCGAACGCCGACACGGCGATCAGAGCGGTGGCCACTCCCACGCTGACCAGGGCTCGCCTGCGACTTTTTTTCTGTTCAGCCCGCTTCATCAGCACGTCGGGGTCGAAGTCGAGCGGCGGCTCGTCCCAGACGGCCAGCAGCATTCCCTCGCGGATCTCCTGCTCACTCACGACGCGACCCTCCCCGAACTGTTGTCGAGCTTCTCCACGATGGTGCGCAGCGTCGCGAGGCCACGCGCCGTCTGGCTCTTCACCGTTCCCTCCGAGCACCCCATGGCCACCGCCACCTCGGCGACCGAGAGGTCTTCGAAGTAACGCAGCACGAGCACCGCCCGTTGCCGCGGCGGGACCTGCAGCAACGCGGTGTGCACGAGCTCACGCGCCCACAGCTTCGCGCTGGTGTTGTCCGGGTCCACGCTCTCGTCGGCGGCGTCCGGCAGCTCCCCGTCACGCTGCTCGGCTCTGCGCCACGGCCTGCGCTTCTCGTCCAGCCAGGTGCGCAGCAGCACCTTGCGGGCGTAGGCGATCAGGTTGTCCAGGCCCTTGATCCGCTTCCAGGCCAGGTACATCTTCATCAGGCTGGACTGCATGAGGTCTTCCGCGGTGTGCCAGTCACCACAGAACAGGTACGCGGTGCGGCGCAAGCTCGCGGCATTGGCTGCCGCGAACTCGCGGAAGCCCTGTTCATCGGCCTTGCGCATGCGATCCCCTCTCGCGTCCTCACCCAGGGGAACGCACCGGAGGAACGCGGGGTTGCATCACTCGTGACGCGACAGGGCCTTTCGGAGCATCTTGGCCGCCACACCCCGCGGATCCGACTTCAGCTCGATGAACGCGTTGACCACCGCGCCGTCCACCAACGCGATCAGCTCCTCGACCCGGTCCGCGGAGAGCGCCCGGCCGGAGCGGGCGAACATGGCGGCGATCAGGTCCTGCAGCTCCGCGCCCATCGCGCGCATCAACGGCCGCAGGTAGGGGCGGCGGCCGGTCGCGACGAGGCGTTCGTAGCGCAGCAGCATCGTCTCGGTGTCGGTCACGTCCGGGCCGACCAGCAGGTCGAGGACCAGCTCGACCACCGCGTCGTCGTCAGGGCCCTCCGGCAGCGCGTCCAGCTTCCGCCTGCCGCTCGCGAGCTCGGTGCGCCCGTGCAGCTCGACGGCCGCGGTCACCAGCTCGTCGAGCGAGTCGAAGTAGTACGTGGTGGACGCGAGCGGCAGACCTGCGCGTTCGGCGACCGCGCGGTGCCGGACCGCGTCGAACCCGCCCTCCACGAGCAGTTCGGCCGCGGCCTCCACGAGCGCCTGCCTGCGGCGCTCGCCCTTGGGAGTTGCTGCCGTCATAGTCGGGCCAGAGTACTGGTCACGCGGTCAGAACCGCGGTGCTACCGCTTCGGCGACCCGCTTGGCCTGGCCTTTCAGCTCGCCGTCGCCTTGGGTGAGGACGTAGAGCTCCTGACCCGTGCCGGTCTTGACCTGCGCCGTGTCCGCGCCGGGCGGCGGCACGAACTCGTCGGCCGTGACGACCGCGGTGACGGTCAGGCCGTCGATCTTGTACGCGGCCGAGCGCGACGGTGGCGAGCACGTGACGCTCGGCGGCACCGCGTCGTCTGGTGAGACCGAAAGCTCTCCGGCGAGGGCGACGGCGAGCTCCCGGTCCACCGCGGCGCAGCCCTGCACTGCGCGTCCGCCGACACTGGGGTCGGCGCTTCCCGGCGTGACCACATCCCCCTGCGTGGACGGGTCGCCAGGGAAGTCCTTCGTCTGCATCCCCGGCGGGTCGGCCGGTGCGGACAGCGGCGATTCTGCCGAGTTGTCCTCCCGCTGGCCAGCACCTGCGACGGACTCGCTGCCTTTGTCCTGGTTCACCCAGTCGGTACCCGCCACGACGCCGCCGAACCCGAGCACCACGACCAGCGCCGTTCCGCCGGCGATCGCACTGCGCCTGCGCTGGGTGGCTTTGCGCGACGCGGTGCGGACGTCCGACACGTCGAAGGCCGCCGGTGGTGCGTCGTGCGCGGCGTCGCGGAACAGGTCCGCGAGCTTGTTCTCGTCCATCTACAGCCTCCTTCCGCCGGTCGCGCCCGTCACGATGCCGGTCGCAGGTCGTCGATCGCGTCCCCGAGGGCTTCCCGCAGCGCGGTCAGCCCGCGAGCGGTCTGACTCTTCACAGTTCCTTCCGAGCACTTCAGCACCTCGGCCGTGGCCGTCACGTCGAGCCCTTCGAGGAACCGCAGCACGAGCACCGCCCGTTGCCGCGGCGGAACCCTGCGCAGGCCCTTCATCAACGCCTCACGGGTCGCGACGGTGTCGCCGACCTCGTTGTCCTGCGCCGGAGCCTCCGGCAGCTCGTCGGTGAACTTCTCGCGCCGCCACGGACGGCGGGACTCGTCGATCACCGCGCGCACCACGGTGCGCCGGACGTAGGCGTCGAGGGCCTGCTTGTCCCGGATCTTCCGCCACCTCCTGTGCACCGCCACGAACGCCGTCTGCGCGAAGTCGTCAGCGCGGTGCCAGTCGCCGCACAGCAGGTATGCCGTTCGGCGCACGGCCTCACGGCGAGCCACGAAGTACTCCGCGAACTCCTGCTCGTCGCGCTGATCCACGCGGACTGCTCTCCGCTCGTTCCTCGAGTTGCACTGACAGGACGGAATGTGTGGCACCAACGGTTGCACGAACCTCCGGGGAGAGCTACATCACCCCCTTGGTCGTTCGCCTGATGTGATGTGATCGGGGTCGTGACCGCCATCGACCTGCGCTCGGACACCGTGACCAAGCCCGACGAGGAGATGCGCCGCGCGATGGCCGCGGCCGAGGTCGGCGACGACGTGCTGGACCACGACCCGACGATGGCCGCCCTGGAGGAACGGGTCGCGGCGTTGCTCGGCGTGGAGGCCGCGCTGTGGGTGCCGTCGGGCTCGATGGGCAACCTGATCGCGTTGTTCCTGCACGTCCGGCGGGGTGACCGGTTCCTGGCGCCGCTGGGCGCGCACGTGCTGGACGCCGAACTGGGCACGGCGGCGTGGCTGGCCGGCGGGATGCCGCACGCGTTGCCGTCGATGACACCGGAGGCCGTGGTCGCGGCGGGCGGCGGGGAGTCCCCTTACTACGGGCTGCGGTCGACGTTGCTGTGCCTGGAGAACACGCACAACGCCTCCGGCGGCACGCTGACCTCGGTCGACGAGCATTCGGGGCTGGTGGCGGCGGCGCGGTCGGCCGGGCTGGCCGTGCACCTGGACGGGGCGCGGTTGTGGAACGCGGCGGTGGCGCTCGGGGTGCCGCTGACGGCGTTGACGGCCGGCGTGGACACGGTGCAGGTGTGCCTGTCGAAGGCCTGGGCGCGCCGGTCGGGTCGGTGGTGGCCGGCTCGGCGGCGTTCGTCGTGGAGCGCGGCGGGTGCGGAAGATGCTCGGCGGCGGGGTGCGGCAGGGCGGTGTGCTGGCGGCGGCCGGGCTGGTGGCGCTGGACCGGATCGACCGGTTGGCCGCTGACCACTCCCATGCTTCGGAGCTGGCGGCCGGACTGCGCGCGCTGGGCTGGGACGTGCCCGCACCTGACACGAACATCGTGCTGGCGTCGGTGCCCGATGTGGACAAGACGCTGCTGTCGTTGCGCGAGGTCGGGGTTTTCGCCAGTCCGATGTCGGGCAAGGTGCGGTTCGTGACGCACGGGGACGTGAACGCCTCGGACATCGCCGAGGTGCTGCGCCGGCTGCGAGAGGACGTCTGAGATGCGCTGGATCGTGTTCGACTTCGGCGAGGTCATCAGCCAGCGCAACCCCGCCATCCCGGACATGGCGGCGCGGCTCGGGGTGTCGGTCGCCTCCTTCGAGGCCGTCTACTGGGACCGGGACGCGTACGACCGCGGCGGTTCGGACGCCGACTACTGGGGCCGGATCGGAGCGCGGCTCGGGGTGCCGGTGGACGTCGAGGCGATGACGGCGCTCGACAACGCGGGCTGGCTGACCGACCCGGTGCCCGAGACGGTGGCGTTGATCGAGGAGCTGGGCGGGCTGGGCGTGCCCCTGGCGTTGCTGTCGAACGCGCCGGTGACGTTCGCGCGCCTGGCCGAGAAGGAACCGTGGGCCGCGCACTTCCGGCACCTGGTCTTCTCCGGCGACCTCGGCTACGCCAAACCGGACGCGGCGATCTGGCAGGACCTGAAGGACGTCGTCGGCAGCTCGGACCTGGTGTTCTACGACGACCGCCAGACCAATGTGGACGGCGCGCTGGCCGCGGGCATCGACGCCCGGCTGTGGACCTCAGCCGCCGCTGCTCGACTTGAGCTCCGCGCGGAGCTCGGCGATCTCGGCGCGTAGGTTCCGCAGCTCCTGCGCGGTCTCGAGCTCCGCCTCCTCGACGCCGCGCAGCTTCTCCACGAGCCAGCTGGCGATCGTGCCGGTGATGACACCGAGCAACGCGATGCCGCCGACCATGAGCAACCCCGCCACGACCCGCCCCTCGGTCGTGACGGGGTAGCGGTCCCCGTAACCGACCGTCGACATCGTGGTGAGCGTCCACCACAACGCGTCCCCGAACGTCGTGATGCTCGCGTTCTCCGCATGCCTTTCCGCGTCCAGCACGGCCAGGCTCGCGCAGAACGCGACGAGCGCCGTGACGCCCGCGACGTAAATGCTGACCCGTTGCCGGATTTTGTGCTGGAACTTCTTGTTCAGCAGCGTGATGACGGTGATGAGCCGGAGCACCCTGAGTTGCCGGATCATCGGCAGGAGCACCGCGGCAAGATCAAAGATGTGCGATTTGAGGAACTGTTTTTTGTTGGCCGCAAGCTTCAACCTGATCGCGTAGTCGGCCGCGAACACCGCCCAGATCAGCCACAAGACGACTTCCAGCGGCACGTGCAGGAACGCGTGATCATCCAGCACCTGGAACGCGTAGACCACGAGGAACAGCACGGCGAGCGCCGTCAACGGCCACTCGACCCTGCGCTCCCACCGTTCGAGGCGGGCCTCGTTGGACTGCAACACCGCTTCATGGTGAATGGTGCCGCGGCGTTGTTCCAGGGCCTAGCGTCGCGATTTGATTGCGCCGTAGGCCGCGGTGCCTGCGAGGAGTAGCGCTCCAATCACAGCGAGCCAGAACAGGCCCTTCACGACGGCGCCGACGACGGCGAGGATGATCCAGATGGCGACGAGCCAACCGATGATCGTCCACATTTCTCCCCCTGTTTTGCTCGTCCCGGTCTGCTCGCCCGGCTTCCGGCTTCGCGCTTCCGGCTTCGCGCTTCCGGCTTCGCGCTTCCGGCTTCGCGCTTCCGGCTTCGTGCTTCGCTTCGCTCAAAGCCAGGCCTTCATCCGCCTCAACGCTTCCCGGATGTCCTCCGTTGAGCCCGCGAACGACATCCGCACGAAGTGGTGACCGTCCACGGGGTCGAAGTCGATGCCCGGCACGATCGCGAGCCCCGTGTCGTCCAACAACTTCCGGCAGAACCCCATCGAGTCGTCCGTGAGGTGCCGGACGTCCGCGTACACGTAGAACGCCCCGTCGGCCGGCGCCAGCTCCCCGATCCCGAGCCCCGTCAGCCCCTCCACCAGCAGATCCCGGTTCGTCCGGTACCGCTCGAGGTGCCTCGCCGTCTCCGCGTACGAATCCTCGTGAAACGCCTCAATCGCCGCAAACTGAGACAAAGCGGGCGGACACAGCGTGAAGTTCCCGGTCAAGCAGTCCACGGCCCTCCTGAGCCGCTCCGGCAACAACATCCACCCCAGCCGCCACCCGGTCATCGCGAACGCCTTCGAGAACGAGTTGACGACCACCGCATCCCGCGACGTCTCCCAAGCACACGGCAACGCCCCCTCATAGCTGATGCCGTGGTAGATCTCGTCGCTGATCAACTGCACCCCGTTGCCCGCACACCACCGCGCAATCGGCTCGACGTCCGCAACCGTCCCAGTCGGATTGGCCGGACTCGCCACGATCACCCCCTTGAGCGCCGCGACCCGGTGCGCCTCCTCCAACATCCCGACCGTCGGCTGAAACCGCGTGCCCGCCCCACACGCCAGCTCGACAACCTCACACCCCAACGCCTTCAAGATGTTCCGGTAAGCCGGATACCCCGGCCGCGCCAACGCCACCCGATCCCCGACGTCGAACGCCGCCAAGAACGCCAACGTGAACGCCCCCGACGACCCGGTGGTCACCACCACGTCGTCCGCCCCCACCGCCAACCCGTACTGCCGCCGGTAATGCCCAGCAACCGCAGCACGCAACTCCAACACACCCAACTGCTCGGTGTACCCCAACGCCTGCTCGCCCAACGCCCGCACCGCCGCCTCCCGCACCGGCCGCGGCGCCGGACTCGACGGCTGCCCAGCCGCCAACGACACCACATCCCCGTGAGTGCGCTGCCGTTGCGCAGCGGCGGAGAGCACCTCCATGACGTGGAACGGCGGGACGTCGGCACGAGCAGCCACGGTCAGCATGGCGCCAGGCTAACTCCCCGATGCCACGACGGAACCTGAGATCTTGGGCGCACCAGCCCCGCTCACCACCGGCTCGCCCCCACCCCAGCATCTCCACCTCTTGCTCACCCACCCTCCACCCGACCGCGCCGTTTCGCCTTCCCGCCCACCGCACCGTCTTCACCCTCCGGCCCCACGGCACCGCACCTTCTTCCACCCACCGCGCCGCCTCACCCTCCACCCACGGCTCACCCTCCACCCACGCCGCGCCGTCTCGGCCCTTCCTTCCGACGCGCCACCCTTCCCCTTCCCGCGCGCCATCCATCTCCCTTGGCCCGACCGCCGTTCCTCACCTCCTCCGCCGCCGACCTGCCGTTCCCTCCTTCTCCACCACCCGCCTGCCGTCTCGTCCACCTCCACCACCCGCCTGCCGTCTCCACCGCCTCTTCCGCCGCCCTCCTGCCGTTCCCACCGCCTCGACCCCGACCCGACGGCTCGGCGACAGGGTGTTCGGTCGCGTGGCACGGCACCTCGTCGGCCGGCCTCGACCGTTCGCCATTCGGCCGCCATCCCCGCGCTTCCATACTTGCGGGACGAGCGAGCGGCAGAATCAGGACATTGCCCACCCGATCGAGTGGGGGCAGACAAAACCCGGCGCGTATCCGTCACGAGAGAGCAGACGGGCACGCGCCGGGTTCAGGACAAGCCTCACCCGATCGAGTGGCGGATCAGTAGCCCTGGTAGCCGCCGCCCTGGGACATCGCCTTCAGGCCTGGGTGGCCGTCGAAGCCGCCGTAGCGCGAGAACGTGTAGCGGACGCCGGCGATGATGTTGTCGACCGGGTTCCAGATGTCGTCGTGGCCGGGCAGTTTGTGGGCGTTGAACGTCGAGTCGATGCACTGCATGAGGCCCTTGGACGGGGTGCCCTTCTGCGCGTTCGAGTCCCAGAGGTTGATGGCGTGCGGGTTGCCGCTGGACTCCTTCTCGATGATCTTCCAGATCTCGTCGATGTTGTCCTCGGTGACCGGGATGCCGTTGGCCTGCAGGATCTTGATGGCTTCGCGGATCCACTCCTCGACGTTGCCGGGAGGCGGGCTGCCCGATGGTGGGCCGCCACTCGGGCCCATGCCGCCAACACCTCCGCCGCCACCACCGCCTCCGCCACCGGAAGCGCCGCCACCACCACCGCCGGAAGCACCACCACCGCCGCCTTGGCCGCGGTCCTGCGCGGGTGCGGGCTTGGCTTCTGAGGAGGACGTCGACGTGGAGTCGTCGGGCGGCGGGCTTGCGGTCCACTCCACGGGCTTGCCGGGTGCGGGCGTGAAGGTCTGCGTGTTCGGGTCCTCGATGGACGAGAACTTCGGGGCGAGCGAGCCTGGGCGGCCCTTCAAGGCGCCGGCGGCGGTGTTCAGGGCGTTTTCTGCCTGGGAGATGACGGGTTGGGCGTCGCCGAGGGCTTCGGCGCAGTAGCTGCGGATGATGCTGTCGACGTCTTCCTGCGGTTGGCCGTGCAGTTGCCGGCGGACCTGGCGGGCGCGACTCAGCAGGTTCTCGCAGATGCGGCTCATCGAGGACTTCGCGGTTTCCAAGGCGTTCGCGGCCGCCTCCAGGTCGGCCGCGGCGCCGTTGAGCGCGTCTGTCATCGAGGTGCCGCACTTGGTGACGTTGCCCATGTAGGCGACGAAGCCGTCGGCCGACTTGCCTTCCCAGGCGCCGTCGAGCTGGGAGACGGAGCGCTGCAGGGCGTTCGACTGGTCGCCGCACTTGCCGGCGGCCTGCTTCCAGCGGTTCGCGATGTCGCGCACGGCTTGGGGTTGGGCGTTCTCGACCTTGTCGGCGAGCTCTGCCAGCGGGGCGCCGCCGGGAAGGGAGGCGACCTCGTCCATCGCGCTCATGTCACACCGCCCTGAACGACGTGCGGTTGGCGTCCTCGACGTCCGCCACGTTGGACTGGATCGCGTCCAGCGCGCTTTCGACCTTGCGCAGGACCTTTTCCGCGGCTTCGAACTCCTGGGCGCCCGCTTGGTCCATCGCGTTCACCGCGCCCGAGATGGCACCGGATGCGCCGAGCTTTCCGAAGATGTCCGGATTGCCGTGTTGATTGGAAAAGCCGTCACCGATCGCGCCGAATTGTCCGGCTTGGCTGCTCACGGTTGTTCGGCACTGTTCCATGGCTTCGCTGTTGAACTTCGCCACGGCCATGTGCGCATACCCCCTCGATGTCTACTCGGAGACCTTAGAACGAATTGTGTCGAGCAGGGCGTCGATTCGTCCTTTCAACGCCTGTCGGGTGATGTCCTCGTCCACGATCGCGTCAATTCGGTGCCGGCGACCGTTGTCGTTCACGGCGATCGCGCCGAACCACGCACGAAGGCCCGTTTCCGGGACGAGCTCCACGAGGGCGGCGGTCATGTCGCCCACCTCGTCGATGACGACCTCGTCGCGGGTGAGCACCGCCCTGATGCCGCTCGCCACGACCATCGCGCGCGTCGACGTGCTGCCGATGCCGAGGCGCACGTCGAGGGCGAGTGTGGGGAACGCGAGTTGGTGGAGTGCTTTGCCGAGCCACGGGTCGGGCCCCGCATGCTCCACAATGGACTCGGGTGCGTGCAGCACGATCGGCATCGCGCCCAGGTCGAGGTGGTCCCACGCCGCGCGGAACGCGGACGGGGTGAGTGCTGCTCTCACGTCGGAACTCTCCCGGCATGCGGCGGGCGACGTCCCCTGGCCCCCCAGGCCCGCGTGCGTTACGACGCACGGGCGAGCGTGGGGGTTCCGTGATCACACTTCCTGGAAGAGCTCCCAGACGGCGGCGGCGAGCCGGTGGTTGTCGACCGGCGTGATGGTGCACCACTTGCGGCCGTCGCTGCTCGGCTTGAGCTGCCGCAGATAGCGGCCGTTGTGCGTGTCATGGAAGGAAACGACGCGGCCGGCGCGCTGGCCGCCCCGCTGCACGCCGAACTGCCCGCGCGTGGAGGTGCCGTCGAGCATGCCGGCGAGCTCCTGCGCGTCGCCGAGGCGCATGCCCTGGCGTTCGAGGGTGGTGATCAACCGCTGGGCGTCCTGGCCGACGTCCTTGGCCGCGGCGACCAGGTCGTCGTACGGCAGGCTGATCGAGCGCCCGAACCCGGCCGGCATCTCACCGGCCACCGACACCGCGGCCTCGGCCAGTGCCGTGCCGCGCGCCTCGATCAGCCACATCTCGTCGCGGTCCTGGACGGCGAGGATGGCCTCGTCGCCCACGGCCGCGGCCAGCCCGCTGATCTGCCGGTCGGCCCAGATCCACAGGTCGATCGACATCTGCGCGTTCGCGAGCAACGCGAACCCGTCCGCGAGCTCGGGCACGACCCGGCCGTTGCCGGCCAGGCCGCGCGATTCGAGCGACTCCCAGGCCCGTTTCACCACCTCGGCCTTCTCGGTGTGGGTGATGGAGGGAATCCGCGTGTCGAGCGCGACGTGGGCGGCTGGGAGGCGTTGCGCCTCCCAGACCACGGCGAACTCCACTGTGGACAGAACCACAGAACCTGGTGAGCTCAAGGGATCTACTTGTCCTTCGGTTCTTCGCCGATGACCGACTGCACCACCATGCGCTCGTCACCGAACACGTCATCCGAGTCGACGCCGTACTTGCGCACGTGCTCGGTGTCCTCGTCGCCCTCGCCCTTGGCCGCACCGGCGGCGGGGGACATGAGCGACCCGGCCCCCTTGCCCGCGGCGACGCCACCCTTCGCGGCGGCCGCACCGGGCCGGTTCGCGTCGGCACCGACGCCCGCGGCGCCACCCGGCGTCATGCTGCCGGAACGCCCTTGCCGGCCGCACCCGTGCCACCGGCACCGGCGCCAGGACCACCAGCGCCGGGACCACCAGCGCCACCGCCGGGTCCGCCACCCTTGCCGCCGGCGCCGATGGTGCTCGGGCACCCTTCGGACCAGCCGGGGCGATCGGCGTCTTCGGGGCCTGGGACGGACCACGCCCGCCGCCGACGACCTGCGGCCGCGCGCGTTGCCCGCGGCTCCTGCCAGGCCGGCTGCCGCCGCGGTGGCCGCGGTGGCGGCGACCGGGAGCGGGAGCCGAAGGGCTTGGGGAGGCCGGGGCCGGTGGCGATGGGGCCGGGAGTGCCGGTGCCGGGGAGGATGCCGGTCGTGCCGCCGGGGGTGTTGGGGACGGGGGCGACCGGGACGCCGGGAGATCCGGGCGAGCCCGGGGTGCCGGTGAAGCCGGGACCGCCGGTGACTCCGGGAGGACCGCCGCTGGGCAGGCCGACCTGAGCGCCAACCGACGTGGAGACAGGAGCGCTGCTCACCACGATTTCAGGAGCCGGGGGCGGAGGCCGGAAGTCGTTCAGCGCCCCTTCACTGCCGGTGACATAACCGTTCAGGCCGTCGATGGCCTCCTGACGCGCCTTGTTGGTCGCCGCGACCTCGGCCGCGTGGTCGGTCTCGAAACCGAGCAGGCCGGCACCCTTGTCGAACAGGTTCCGCTCGGTGTCACCGCGCAACGTCTGGGGTTCCGGGGTGCTGTACCGAGCCTGGCTGTTGCTTTCGCCCTGCCGAGCCATCGCATCGGAGTTCTGCTCGGTGGCCTCGGTCGCCTCGGTGGCGTTCCCCGCGCTGACCTCGACGTGCTTGTTGGCGTTCTCGCCTGCGGCGCCCTGCCAGGCGATGCCGAGTTCTTTCAGCTTCGCGCGAAGTTCGCGGTCCACGTCCGTGAGACTGTTGGCCAGCTGGCGCAGGTGGTTGGAAGCCTCGCCGAAGTCGTGTGCGAGCGTGCCGTTCGAGAGCTTCTTGACTTCGTCGGCCAGCTCCTGGTTGGACCAGCCGTCGAAGTTCCAGTCAGTGAGCTGTCGATACCCTGACATACCTACCCCTCACTTCAAGGTCTTGAGCGTCACGAGCGCGAGCCCTGCGGCGGTCTTGGCTTTTCCACACATTTCTTCTTGCGATTCCGTGTTGAGCGGCTTGTAGCTCACGAAGAGCTGCTGGCCATCCGCAACGTCGACCGCAATCGCGCAGTCGACGTCATTCGTGCCGACGAACTTGATCTCGGCCGCGCCGTAGCCGGAGACGTCGACCAGTTTCGACTCCACCGTGCCGCCGCTTCGCAGCCAGTAGGGAACGCCGTTGTGCGTGACGACTCCGACCGTGTAGGTGTAGTCGAGGCTGTTCTGGTAGAAGCACGCAGGAGATGGCTTTTTGTCCACGATGTTGGGTTGCACCGATTTCGTGGACGCGACCTTGATCTGCTTCATCTGGTCGGCCGTCAGCAGCTTGCACGGGTCGACACCGTCGACCTTCAGCTCCTGAGGCCGGGAAGGCAGCTCCTGCGACGAGTCGGACGAAGAAGGCGGCGGCGCCGACGGAGTCGTGGCCTTGCCCTGCTCACCCCCGCCGGTGCACGCGGAAACGGTGGCGGCGGCAAAAGCAGCCAGAACGAAAATCTTGCCGGTGTACTTGGTCACGCCTTCGGTCCGAACGTCGCAGTGATGTCTTCCTCGCTGAGCTTGTACTGCTCTGCCGCGGCCTTCAGCTGCTCACCCAAGCCGTTCAAATTCTTGATGTAGTCGAGCACGCGGTTCGCGTAGGAATCCGGGTTGTCGACCAGCCTGTCGTTCCACGCCTCGACGATGTCCGCGCTCACCCGGTCCGCGGCATGCGCGTCAGCAGGGATCCTCAGGCCGAACATGTGCATGTTCAACGCGTCGTTCAGCGCCTTGGCCTGGTCCTGGATGAGGCGCCCGGCGTCGAGGACGGTCTTCTCGTTGACCTCGAACTGCTGGGGCCCGGCACTCGACATCCTGTCCAGCGCAGCCGAGGCGACCTTGAAGGCGCCGACCGCGGCTCCGATCGCTCCACCCGCCGCCAGCGTCGCAGCGGCACCGAGAACGGCATCCGCCCCCGCGTTCTCCTGTGTCACGACGTCCTACCCCCGTACGGTTGGTGACGGTTCGGTCTCGCTTCGCAGGCTACCAACGCCCGCGTAAGACGTGCCGGTACTTCGACGAACACCACCCCTTGTTGGTTCCCCGTCACTCAGGGTTCGTTTCCGCTGGACGCGTGTGCGCTCACGCCGGTGAGCCTGCTCGAAGAGCTCACGCCCTACGGGCAGCGGGCGCCGGAGGACGTGCAGGCGTTCATCGAGAAGTTCACGCCCGTCGCCAACACCGTCGCCAAGACCGGTGCTGAGAGCGTCGCCAAGGCGATCGGACCGGGCACAGGAAGTCGGGTGCATGCGCGCCGCGACCCATAGCGTTGGTCGCGTGCTGGAACGACTCAACCAGGCCATGGCCCACATCGAGGACAACCTCGACCGCGAGGTGGACGTGAAGGAGCTCGCGCGGATCGCGGGCAGTTCGGAGTACCACTTCCGGCGGATGTTCTCGGCGCTCGCGGGGATTCCGCTGAGCGAGTACATCAGGCGCAGAAGGCTCACCATGGCGGCGAGTGAGGTCCTCAGTGGACAGAGTTCGCTGCTCGACGTTGCCGTCAGGTGGGGTTACGGGTCCAACGAGGCTTTTGCGCGGGCGTTCAGGGCCATGCACGGGGTTGGGCCGCAGGAGGCGCGCAGCACCAGGAAACCGTTGCAGTCGCAGCAGGTGCTGAGGTTCACGCTGACGATCGAGGGGAGTGCGAGCATGGAGTACCGGGTCGTGGAGAAGGAAGCGTTCCAGGTCGTGGGGCGGGGGACGCGGGTGCCGTTGGTGCACCTGGGGATGAACCCGGCGATCGTGGAGTTCATCAAGGGCATCGGGCGGCCGGTGCTGGAGCGCATGGAACAGCTCAGCGACAGCGATCCGCAGGGGCTGGTGGCGCTCACCAGCAACCAGGAAGGGAACCAGGAGGGAGATCACCTCGACTACTTCCACGGTGTGGTGACCACCAAGGAGGCGCCGGAGGACATGGAGACCATCACGGTTCCGAAGAACACGTGGGCGGTCTTCACCAGCGAAGGGCCGTTCCCGGAGACGATCCAGTACATGTGGCGGGACGTGTACACGCAGTGGTTCCCGTCCACCAGCTACGAGAGCGTCGAAGGGCCGTCGATGTTGCGCACGGAGATCGACGGCGACACGGCCAGGGCCGAGCTGTGGATTCCGGTCACCAGCTGAGGCAGAGGCGTTCGGCCACGTCCCGCAGCTCCAGGACCGAGAGCCACGCCTCGGGAACGGTGTCACCGCCGCCGCCGAGCTCGGACTCGATCTCCTCAGGCGGGAGAACACCGAGGCAGACCACCTTGTCCAGCAACGTGGTCTGCTCGGAGTGGCCGTCCCAGCGGACCAGCTCGGCTCGTGCGACGGACACGGCTGACGGCAGGTCGGCGCCGTCCAGCGAAGAACGCACGATCGCTGCCAGCACTCCCGCGGACAGGTAGCCGCTGGGGTGGTGGTGGGTCATCCGCGCCGTCCCCACCGCCAGGGTGAAGACCTCGCGCACGTCCGAGGACCACGGCGACGGGGGCGGCGCGCATGACGCCGCCGCAGCCCTTCGAGTTGTTCTTCTCGTTGTGCTTCAACGCGGTGATGCACGTGTGGCCAGGCGCACCCAGGCCGTCACCGCCCTGCCCAGGACGCACCCGAGCAGGCTCACGGCACCGTGATCTGGTTTTCGACGGCCTTCAGCGCGATGTCCGAACGGTGGTGCGAGCCGGTCAGGTGGATGTCGGCGATCTTCTTGTAGGCCCGGTCCCGCGCCTTCGCCAGCGACTTGCCGGTGCCCACGACCGACAGCACGCGGCCACCGGCGGACACCACGGCGCCGTCCTCGCGGCGACGGGTGCCGGCGTGCAGCACGCCCTCGGACTCGGAGCCGGTGATCACGTCACCGGTGCGCGGGCGGCCGGGGTAGCCCTCGGCGGCGACCACGACGGTCACCGCGTAGCCGTTCTCCCACTCCAACGGCTCCAACGACGCCAAAGAACCGTTCGCCGCGGCGAGGAACAGCGTCGAGATCGGCGACTTCAGCAGCGCCAGCACCGACTGCGTCTCCGGGTCGCCGAAGCGGCAGTTGAACTCGATCACCTGCACGCCGGAGGACGTCAGCGCCAGACCCGCGTACAGCAGCCCGACGAACGGCGTCTCGCGCGCACGCAGCTCGTCGACCACCGGCTGGACACACCGCGAGACGATCTCGGAAACAAGACCTTCAGGCGCCCACGGCAGCGGCGCGTACGCACCCATGCCACCCGTGTTCGGCCCGGCGTCGCCGTCACCGACGCGCTTGAAGTCCTGCGCCGGGATCAGCGGCACCACCGACACGCCGTCGGTGACGCAGAACAGCGACACCTCCGGGCCGTCCAGGAAGGACTCCAGCAGCACCGGGTGGCCGCCGTCGAGCAACGTCATCGCGTGCGCACGGGCGGCGGCCAGGTCGGACGTGACCACGACGCCCTTGCCCGCCGCGAGACCGTCGTCCTTCACCACCCAGGTCGGCCCGAACCGCCCCAGGGCGGCGTCGAGCCGGGCCGGGTTGTCGACGACCTCGCTGTGGGCGGTCGGCACCCCCGCGGCGTTCATGACGTCCTTCGCGAACGCCTTCGAACCCTCGATGCAGGCGGCAGCCTTCGAGGGCCCGAAACACGGGATGCCGAGCTCGCGGACAGCGTCGGCGGCCCCGGCGACCAGCGGTTGCTCGGGGCCGATGACGACGAGGTCGGCCTTCCACTCCTTCGCGAGGCCGGCGACCGCAGAGGCATCTGCGACGTCCACGCCGTAGATCTCGGCGTGCCCGGCGATGCCTGCGTTACCTGGCGCGCACGCCAGAGCAGTCAGCTGCGGGTCGCGCGACAACGCGAGGACAAGGGCATGCTCACGGGCTCCAGACCCGATGACCAGGACGCGCACGGTGCCTGAGCGTAGTTCAGCCGAGGGCCTGCTTCGCTCCTGGGTGCAGCGGGACCGGGTCGGACGCCGACGCCTTGGCCTTGTCGATGTCCTTCACGGCCGGGTGAACCTTCTCCAGGTCGGCCTTCTTGTCGAAGATCAGCTTGGTCACCGCGCAGGCGTTGTTGGCCGCGAAGTCGTCCCGCACGAGCAGCAGGTTCGGCACCACGATCGTGGACACCTCGGCGACGCCGTAGGTCGCCGCCGGGATCTTGGCGGTGTCGTACACCGGGCTGATCTTCTTCATCTCCGGCAGCATCGGCGTGAGGTCGATGAACTTCACCCGGTCCTTGAGAGACGTCGTGATGTCGGTGATCTGCGGCGTCGGCAGGCCGCCCGACCAGATGAGGCCGTCGATGCTGCCGTCCTTCATCCCGTCCGCGGTCTTGGTGAGGTCCAGGCGCTGGGCGGAGACGTCCGAGTCGATGTTGAGACCGGCGGACTTCAGCAGCCGGCCCGCGATGACCTCGGTGCCGGACTTCGGCGAGCCGGTCGAGATCCGCTTGCCCTTCATGTCCGCGATCGAGTTGATCCCGGAGTCGGCCCGGACGAGCACCTGGGTGTAGTTCGGGTAGATCCGCGACAGCGCGGAGACCTTCTGCTTGGTCGTGAACGCCCCGGTGCCGTTGACGGCGTCCGCGGCGGTGTCGGCCAGCGAGAACGCGATGTCGTAAGTGCCACTGACGAGCTGCTGGATGTTCTGCACGGACGCGCCGGTCTCCGCCGACGACGCCTTCAGCTTCGAGTTGTCGCTGATCAGCTTCGCCAGACCGCCGCCGACCACGAAGTAGACACCACCGGAGTTGCCGGTCGCGATCGTGATCCGCCCGTCCGACGCTTCACAGGACGCCTGCGAACCGCTGCCCGCGTCCGGCGTCGTGGGCGTGCGTTTGCCACCACACCCGGAAACCACGAGCGCCAAAGCGATCGCACCGACCGCGTACTTACGCAGCATCAGGAACCCTCCTACGTGTGACCAGGTGGACCGCCACGGCCACCACGAGGAACCCGGCCCCGATGGCGATCGTCAACGGCTGCAGGTAAAGCAGGAACAACGCGGCCGGCACGCACAGCAGGCGTTCCGGCCAGCGCGCCGGACCGAACAACCAGCCGCCCGTGAGCACGGCCAGTGCGGCGACCCCCAGCGCGGACGCTCCGAACGTCCACACCGAGTCCAGCAACGGTCCGCGCAGCAGCAGCCCGGCGCCCTCGTCGGTCAGCACGAACGCCAACGGCACGAGGAACGCGGGCAGCGTGTACTTCCACGTCTGCCACATCGTCTTCATCACGTCGCCGCCGGTCAGCGCCGCGGCGGCGACGGCGGCGAGCGCGGTCGGCGGCGTCACCTCCGACAGCACCGCGTAGTAGAAGATGAACATCGCGGTCTCGGCCGGCTCCACGCCCAGCGTGATGAGCGCCGGCCCGATGACGACCCACGAGATGATGAACGACGCCGTCACCGGCACCGCGAGCCCGAGCACCGACACCGACACGGCCGCGAACACCGCCGTGAGCATCAGCACCGCCGCGGGCTCCGAGGCCAGCACCGAGGCGAGGCGCACCAACTGATCCGCGAGCGTCTGCCCCAGCCCGGTCTTGGTGATCGTCGACGTGATGACACCCGCCGCCGCGCAGACCGCGATCACCGGGAACGCCGAGCGCACGCCGACCGACAGCGAGTCGGCGATCAACCGCAACCAGTCGCGCCGGTGGTTAACCAACGCGAACAGCGCGGCCACCCCGGTCGCGTACACGACCGCCTTGTAGACCGGGATGTCCAGCGCCAGGAACACGATGATGATCCCGAGCGACAGGAAGTGGTACCAGCCGAGCTTGAGCACGTCGAAGAACCGCGGCGCGTCCACGTCGACCGGCTTGGCCCCGAACCGGCGCGCGTCGGCCTCGACGGCGAGCGCGATGCCCAGGTAGTAGAGCAGCGTCGGGATGATCGCCCAGACCAGCACCGACAGGTACGACACCTTCAGGTACTCGGCGATGATGAACGCGGCGGCGCCCAGCGTGGGCGGCGACAGGATCGCGCCGATGCCGGACGCCGCGAGCAGCCCGCCCGCGTTCTCCCTGGGGTATCCGGCCTTCTGCAGCATCGGCCACGTGACGGCGCCCAGCGACACCGTGGTCGCGGTACCGGAACCCGAGACCGTGCCCAGCAGGAAGCCCGCGGTCGCCGCCGTACGTCCCGGCGCCGTGCGGGACTTCCGGAACGCCGCGAAGCTGATGTCGACGAAGAACTTGCCGGCACCGGAGGCGTTGAGCACCGCGCCGTAGATCGTGAACAGCACGATGTAGGTGGCCGCGACGTCGAGCGGCGTCCCGTAGAACCCGCTGAAGTCGTTGAAGAAGGCGTTGATGATCTGGGAGAAGTCGACGCCGGAGTGCGCGATCGACCACGTCGGCGGCAGGAACCCGCCGTAGTAGGCGTAGGCGATGAACACCAGGCACACCACCGGCAGCACCCAGCCGGTCGTGCGGCGGCAGGCCTCCAAGATCAACACCAGCAGCACCGCACCCGCGACGACGTCGAGCGTGGTCAGCTGGCCCTGCCGGTCGAGGAACTCGTCGTAGCCCCCGAACAGCGGGTACGCGCCCACGACGAACGCGGCGAGCGCCAGCACCCAGTCCCACCACGGCGGCTCGTGCCCCTTGCCGTACGACAGGAACACCAGCGGCAGCGTCACCGCGAGGAAGATGATCAGGTAGTACTGGCTCCCCTTGGCGAACGGGAAGAACACCTGCTTCAGCACCAGCAGCGCGATCAGCAGGCCGGCGACCCACAGCGCTCGTTCCCACCGCGGTGAGAGCGACCGCGACGGCATCTCCTCGTCGTGCTCCGCGACGATGCGGGCGAGGTCAGGATTGGCCACGCTCGAACCGTACTGTGGGGGCAGTCACAGCCCCAGCGGATCAATCCAAAGGGAGTGCAAAGAGTCGCGCCGCAGGTCAGGCCACCGCACTGTCCACATCGCACCGCGGTGCGCAGAATGACCGGCATGGTCGGGCCTGAACTCTTGCTGCTCCTGCTCGGGGCGTTGGTCGTCACGTCGATCGCGCGCCGGCTCAACTGGTCGGCGCCGCTGGTGCTGGTCGCCGTCGGGCTCGTGGTCTCGTTCATACCGGGCGTGCCGGAGTTCGAGATCGACCCGCACCTGATCCTGCTGGTCGTGCTGCCGCCGCTGCTCTACAGCGCGGCGCTGGACAGCTCGTACCTGAACATCCGCGCCAACCTGCGCCCGATCGGGTTGCTCGCGATCGGGCTGGTGCTGTTCACGACGCTCGTGGTGGGGCTGACGGCGAAGCTGGTGTTCCCCGACCTGCCGTTCGCCGCCGCGCTCGTGCTCGGCGCGGTCGTGGCACCGCCGGACGCCGTCGCCGCGGTCGCGATCGGGCGCAAGCTCGGCCTGCAACGCCGGGCGATGACGTTGCTGGTCGGCGAGAGCCTGATCAACGACGCCACGGCGCTGACCGCGTTCAAGGTCGCGGTGGCGGCCGCCGCGGGCGCCGCGATGCACCCGGTCGAGGGTGTCGGGTTGTTCCTGCTGGTCACGGCCGGTGGCATCGCGGTCGGCCTGGGCGTGGGCGTGGTGGTCAGGTTCCTGCGCAAGCGTTTGTGCGAGGGCGTGCTGGAGAGCGCGCTCGGTCTGTTGGTGCCGTTCGGCGCGTACCTGCTCGCGGAGGAGGTGGCGCACGTCTCGGGTGTGCTCGCCGTCGTCGTCGCGGGTCTCTACATCGGCCACCACTCGCCGCGCGGCACCTACTCGACCCGGCTGCAGGACGCGGCCGTCTGGCGGTCGCTGGACGTGCTCCTGGAGTCGTTCGTGTTCGCGCTGATCGGCCTGCAGCTGTCGTCGATCGTCAGCGACGCCGACCTGAACGCGAGCCTGCTGCTGGGCGCCGGTGCCGTGCTGCTGGCGACGGTCCTCGCGCGGTTCGTCTGGATGTACCCGGCCACCTACATCCCGAGGTACCTGTCGAAGAAGCTGCGGGAACGCGAACGGCCACCACACCTCGGGCAGGTGACGGTGATCTCGTGGGCGGGCATGCGAGGTGTGGTCACGCTCGCCGCGGCGGCCGCAATCCCGCCGGACGTGCCCGGCCGCGACATCATCGTGTTCTGCGCGTTCGTCGTGACGGTCGCGACGCTGCTGGTGCAGGGCACGACGTTGCCGTGGGTGATCGGCAAGATCGGCTTCGAGGGTGACGACGCGCGCCAGGACGCGCTGGCGGAGGCCCAGGTGCAGCACCGGGCGGCGCAGGCGGCGGTCGACCGGCTGGACCAGGAGCTCGAGGACGTGCCCGACCACGTGCGGGACCAGCTGCGCTCGCTGGCCGAACACTGGGGCAACGCCGCGTGGGAACGGCTGGGGCGGCAGGACCAGGAGAGCCCGGCCGCGGCGTACCGGCGGTTGCGCAGGGTGATGCTCAAGGCCGAGCGCGACGAGTTCATCAGCGCGCGGGACAAGGGCGAGATCGACGACGAGGTGCTCTTCCGCGTGCTGCGCGAACTCGACCTGGAGGAAGCCGCACTCTCGCGCGAATGACCGTGTTCACCTGTTCTTCGTGTTGCGATGCTTGGGTGCGGCTCTCAACACCGAACGGGGAGGTCGAAGGATGTACCCCAAAAGAGTCCGGGGCCGGGTTCTTGCCGCTGTCGTGCTCGTGTTCGCGGGCGCGGTCGTGGCCACCCTGCCCTCCGCCTCTGCGCACGACGAGAAGGGCCCGATCGTCATCGGGCACCGGGGTGCGTCGGCGTACCGGCCAGAGCACACGCTCGCGGCGTACGAGCTCGCGGCGCGCATGGGCGCCGACTTCATCGAGCCCGACCTGGTCCCGACCAAGGACGGCAAGCTGGTCGCGCGGCACGAGAACGAGATCGGCGGCACCACCGACGTGTCGGCCAAGCCGCAGTTCGCCGACCGCAAGAAGACCAAGACGATCGACGGCGTCGCGATCACCGGCTGGTTCACCGAGGACTTCACGCTCGCCGAGCTGAAGACGTTGCGCGCCAAGGAACGCATCCCGGCGATCCGCCCGCGCAACACCCTCTACGACGGCCGCTTCGAGGTGCCGACGCTGCAGGAGGTCATCGACCTCGCCAAGCGCCTGTCCCGCGAGCTCGACCGCGAGATCGGCATCTACCCCGAGACCAAGCACCCGACGTACTTCCAGTCGATCGGACTCGCGCTGGAGCCCAAGCTCGTCGACGTGCTCAACCGCAACGGCCTCAACCGGCGCACCGCCAAGGTCTACGTGCAGTCGTTCGAGGTCGCGAACCTCAAGCAGCTCAACCGGTCGCTGCGCGTGCCGATCGTCCAGCTCATCAACGGTTCCGGCGCGCCGTACGACTTCGTGGCCGCCGGTGACAAGCGCACCTACGCCGACCTGGTCACGCCGGCCGGTCTGCGGGAGATCCGCTCGTACGCCGACGGTGTCGGCCTCGCCAAGGACGTCATCATCCCGCGGGACGCCAACGGCTTCCTCAAGGCGCCGACGACCGTCGTGAAGGACGCGCACAAGGTCGGGCTGGTCGTCCACTCGTGGACGTTCCGCAACGAGAACTCGTTCCTGCCGGCCGACTTCCGGTCCTCGACCGACCCGGCCGCGTACGGCCGGGCCTTCGAGGAGTACGACCTGTTCTTCAAGCAGGGCGTCGACGGCGTGTTCGCGGACAACCCGGACACGGCCGTCGAGGCCAAGGTCAAGCGCTAGCGAGTGAGAGCGTGCGGTCCCCGTCGAGCAACCCGCGTTGCTTCAACAGGGGCCGCACGCCCTCGCCGAACCAGTACGCCTCTTCCAGGTGCGGGTAGCCGGAGAGGATGAACTCGCTGATCCCGATGGAGTGGTACTCCTCGACGAGATCCGCGACCTCCGCGTGTGAGCCCACCAGCGCCGTTCCCGCGCCACCGCGGACCAGTCCGACCCCCGCCCACAGGTTCGGGTGGATCTCCAGGCCCCGCACGCCGCGGCTGAGGTCGCCGCCGTGCAGCGCCACCATCCGCCGCTGGCCGACGGACTCCGACTTGCGCAGCTGCTCCTGCGCCTGTGCCACGGCCGCCGGGTCCAGCGCGTCGAGCAGCTTCGCGGCCGCCGCCCACGCCTCGGCCGAGGTGTCCCGGCTGATCGTGTGCAGCCGGATGCCGAACCGGATCTGCCGGTCCGTCAGCGCCCGCACCCGTGCGATCTTCGCGGCGACGTCGGCAGGCGGCTCGCCCCAGGTCAGGTACGCCGCCGGTCACGACGTTCAGCAGCAACCGCCCGCGGGAGATCCGCTGGTAGGTCGCGGCCATCTGGGCGGCCAGCGTCGGCGACAGCACGCCGGGCCGGAACGCCACCAGGAACTTCAGCGTCGAGGTCTGGCTGATCAACGCGGCCGTGGTCAGCCAGGCGTCCTCGCACCACGTGCCGGTCGGCGTGAGCACCCCGGTGAACCCGACCTGCTCGGCCGTGCGGGCGATCTGCGCCAGGTAGTCGATGTCCGGTTCGCGCCGGGCGCCGGCGGCAGGAGCGCGCTGGGCGTGGAAGTGCTCCACGACCGTGCGCCCGTCGCCGGAGGTCGGCAGGAACCAGTGCAGCGTGATGCTCATGCCAGATCTCCCTGGAACCTCGTGTCGACGAACTTCCCGAAGTCGACCTTGCCCGGCAACGTCTTGTCCTCGGTGAACGCGTCGGCGAGCTCCTGCTCGGACCTGATCAGCGTGTCGTCGATCTTGACCGGCAGGTCGCCGTTGCGGTTCACCGCGGCGAGCGCGACCTCGTACTTGAGGCCGGTCTCCGCCGCCCACGCCTTGGCCCACTCCTCGCGGTGCGTGTCGGCCCACTTCTGGGCCTTGTAGTAGCGGATCAGGTACTCCTTGAGCGCCGGGTTCTTCCCCTTGTCGTCCAAGGCCTTTCGGCCGGCGACCTGGAAGCCGTACCCGTTCGACTTGCCCTCGCCCGTTGTGAGCACGCGGGCCTTGGCCTCTTGCTGCGCCTGCGCGGTGTAGGGGTCCCAGACCGCCCACGCGTCGACCTTGCCCTGCGTGAACGCACCGTAGGCGTCGGAGGGCTGCAGGAAGTTCAGCGTCACGTCCTTGGTGGTCAACCCGTTGGCGCGCAACGTGAGCAGCACCTGGCCGTGCGCCGAGCTGCCCTTCGCGACCGCGATGTTCTTGCCCTTCAGCTCGCTGACGCTGCGCAGCGGCGAGCTCTCCGGCACCAGGATCGCGTCGGCCTCGACCTGGCCCTTCGACGCCCCGACCGCGGCGATCTTGGCGTTCGCGGCGGCGGCGAAGATCGGCGGGGTGTTGCCGACACCGCCGAGGTCGATCGCCCCGGCGGAGGCGGCCTCCAGCAGAGGCGGGCCCGACGTGAACGTCGACCACTCGATCTCGTACGGGAAGTCGTTCAGCAGTCCGGCGGCCGTGAGCAGCGCCTTCGCCCCACCCTTCTGGTCGCCGACCTTGAGGACGACCTCGCCGGGAGGGGTGTCCTGCGCGGTGGCCGAGCAGCCGGTCGTGAAGACGATCGCGGCGAGCAGTGCGAGGAACCTTCGGCTAGGCAGCTGTGTCAACGTCCACTCCCAGGTCGGCGAGCACGCGGGTGCGTTGCTCCACAACGGAGGCCCGGCGACGCGGGCGGGGCAGGTCGACGTGGTGCGTGGCCACGATCCGGCCCTCGTCGAGCACGAGGACCCGGTCGGCCAGCAGCAACGCCTCGTCGACGTCGTGCGTCACCAGCAGCACGGCGGGCTGGTGCCTGGCCCACAGGTCTTCCACCAGGTGGTGCATGGCCAGGCGGGTCAACGCGTCCAGCGCGCCGAACGGTTCGTCGAGCAGCAGCACGTCGGGTTCGCGGACGAGTGCTCGGGCGAGCGAGACCCGTTGTGCCTCACCGCCGGACAACGTCAGCGGCCACGCGTCGGCGTGGTCGGGCAGCCGCACCTCTTCCAACGCCCTCAACGCGACCGCACGGCCGTCCGGCTTGTGCAGGCCGAGCGCGATGTTGCGCCAGACCTTGCGCCACGGCAGCAGACGCGGCTGCTGGAACGCGATCGACACGGTGCCCGACACCACCGCCTGCCCGGTGATCTCCCGGTCCAGTCCCGCGAGGATCCGCAGCAACGTCGACTTGCCGCAGCCGCTGCGACCGAGCAGGGCCACGAACTCGCCGGGTGCGATCTCCAGGTCGACGTCGTCGAGGACGGTTCTCGCGCCGAACGCCTTGCGCAGTCCGCGCACGCTCACCGGGCTCGCCATCGCAGCACTCTCCTCTCCAGCAACCGCACCAGCGCGTCCGTCGAGAGGCCGAGCAGCGCGTAGACCACGAGGCCGACGACCACGACGTCGGTGCGGAGGAACTCACGGGCGTTGTTGATCAGGAAGCCGAGACCGGCGTCGGCGTTGATCTGCTCGCCGACGATCAGCGACAGCCACGCGGTGCCGAGCGCGATCCGCAGTCCCACCAGGGTTTGCGGCACGGCCGACGGCAGCACGACGTGCACGACCCGTTCGAACCGCGTGTAACCGAGGACGCGGGCGGCCTCGACCAGGCCGGGATCGGTCTGGCGGATGCCGGCGTGCAGGTTGAGGTACAGCGGGAACGCCACACCGGCCGCGACCAGCGCGAGCTTCGGTTCCTCGCCGATGCCGAACCAGAGGATGAAAAGCGGGATCAAACCGAGGTGGGGCAGCGTCCGCAGCATTTGCACCGGCGGGTCGAGCAACGTCTCGCCCCACCGGGAAAGACCGGACGCGAGCCCGAGGGCGACACCGATCACGCCGCCGATGAGAAATCCGAAGAAAACGCGGCCCAGTGAAACGAGAAATGCGTCGACCAGCTGGCCATCGGCGATGAGCTCACCGGCGGACTGGGCGACGGTCAGCGGTGACGCCAGTTTCTCGGGCGAGAGCACACCCGTTGAACTGGCCAGCTGCCACAGCAGAACCAGCGCCACCGGACTGATCCAGCGCACCGGCAGCGTCGGTTTTCGAACAACGGAAAGGGCCACGGCGCTGAATTACAGGCGAGCCGTGGCCCTTCGTCAACGACGCCCAAATCGTGAAAAAGCGTCGTACTTCGAGATAGTCGGTGTCAGTCGAGAACGTCGTGCCGGACGATCGTCTGGTCACGGCCGGGACCGACACCGATCGCCGAGACGCGTGCGCCGATGATGCTCTCCAGGTACTCGACGTACGCCTTGGCGTTGGCCGGCAGCTCGTCGAACGTGCGGCAGCTGGAGATGTCCTCGAACCAGCCCGGCAGCTCCTCGTAGACCGGAACGGCGTGGTGCACGTCGGTCTGCGTCATCGGCATCTCGTCGACCCGGCGACCGTCCACTTCGTACGCGACGCAGACGGGCACCTTCTCCAGGCCCGACAACACGTCCAGCTTGGTGAGGAAGTAGTCGGTGATGCCGTTGACGCGCGAGGCGTACCGGGCGATCACGGCGTCGAACCAGCCGGTGCGGCGCGAACGGCCCGTGGTGACACCGAACTCACCGCCCTGCTTGCGCAGGTACTCGCCCATGTCGTCGTTGAGCTCGGTCGGGAACGGACCGGAGCCCACGCGGGTCGTGTAGGCCTTCAGGATGCCGATCACGGTGCTGATCCGGGTCGGGCCGACACCGGAACCGACGGTCGCGCCGCCGCTCGTCGGGTTCGAGGACGTGACGAACGGGTAGGTGCCGTGGTCGACGTCGAGCAGGGTGCCCTGCGAGCCCTCCAGCACCACGATCTCGCCGCGGTCGAGCGCCTGGTTGAGCAGCAGGCGGGTGTCGGCGATGCGGTGCACGAAGTGCTGCCCGTGCTCCAGCACCTGGTCGACGACCTGCTCGGGGTCGAGCGCCTTGCGGTTGTAGACCTTGACCAGCACCTGGTTCTTGAAGTCCAGGGCGGCCTCGACCTTCTGCCGCAGGATCTTCTCGTCCAGCAGGTCCTGCACGCGCACGCCGACGCGGGCGAGCTTGTCCTGGTAGGCGGGGCCGATGCCGCGGCCGGTCGTGCCGATCTTCGCCTTGCCGAGGTAGCGCTCGGTCACCTTGTCGATGGCCACGTGGTACGGCATGATCAAGTGCGCGTCCGACGAGATCAGCAGACCGCTGGTGTCGACGCCCTTCTCCTCCAGGCCCGCGAGCTCCGTGAGCAGCACGCCGGGGTCGACCACGACGCCGTTGCCGATCACGTTCTTCACGCCGGGCGTGAGGATGCCGGACGGGATGAGGTGCAGGGCGAACTTCTGACCGTCCGGGAGGACCACGGTGTGACCCGCGTTGTTGCCACCCTGGTAGCGGACGATCCACTGGACACGCTCACCGAGGATGTCGGTGGCCTTGCCCTTGCCCTCATCGCCCCACTGGGCACCGATCAGCACGACGGCCGGCATGTGAAACTCCAAGCGCTTGGACTGGTTCGAGCGAACGCCGGTAAGCGAGGGTAGACCAGGAGATGACCGTGCAAGGAATCGTGTTGGCCTGCGGAAACCCGCAGTTGCCAATGATCACTAAGCGTGACGACGTCCACGTCGTGCCCGCCCGCCCCGGCAAGGACCACGTCGACCCCCACCTGGACGCGGAACGGCTGGTCGTGGTGGGTACGGACGCCGACCTCGCGGCGGTGGGAGTCCGGTTGCTGCGCAAGGAGAAGCTCGGTTCCGTCGCACTGGGTTTCGTCCCCGTCGGACAGTCGGCGGTGGCCGCGCTGTGGGGCCTGTCGACCAACCCCGCGCGGGCGTTGGACATCGCCCTCAACGGTGACGTAGATCCCGTTCCGTTCGTGCGCGACGACGTCGGCGGCGTCCTGATGGGCCTCGGCGTGTTGTCACCCGTCCGTGGCGTTGGTTACAGCGACGCGGACAACGTGCTGCGCGGCCAGGCGTCCCGGATCGAGTGCACGCCCGACACCGAGGGCGGCCTGGGTCTCACGATCCGGATCGTGAACAAGCGCCTGCTCGGCTCGCGCGTGCGGGAGAGCAAGCCGCGCGCGTTCCAGCTCGGCTGCCTGCCGACGACCGCGGTGCTGGACGGCCACAAGCACCCCCGCTCGGTCGACAAGTGGACCTGGTACCGCCACACCGGACCTGAGGCTGGTTCGAGGTCTTTAAAAATGGCCTAGTTCGGCGCTTGTCGTTCACTCGGGTGTCACTCGAAGGCATTGCCTAATTCCATAATGTGACCGAGGGTGGTCCCGATCACTTCCAACCAGGAAGGTCGGGACGATGTCAAAAGTTAACCGGATCATTGGTGCCGCCGTCGCCGCGCTGGCAATCACCTTTGGTTCCGTTTCCCCTGCACTCGCGACACCGCCGAACATCCCCACCGCCGCCACCGCGAAATCCGAGCTGGCCGGCCTGACCGTGCGCGCCGACGGCTCCATGACGGGTTATTCGCGCGACAAGTTCCCTCACTGGATCACCCAGTCGGGCGCCTGCAACACCCGTGAGGCCGTGCTGAAGCGGGACGGCACCAACGTGGTGACCGACTCCTCCTGCGCCGCCACCTCGGGCCGCTGGTTCTCGCCCTACGACGGCGCGACCTGGTCGGCGGCCTCCGACGTGGACATCGACCACATCGTCCCGCTGGCCGCCGCCTGGCGTTCGGGAGCGGCGTCGTGGACCACCGCCCAGCGCCAGTCGTTCGCGAACGACATGTCGGGCCCGCAGCTGATCGCGGTCACGGACAACGTGAACCAGGCCAAGGGCGACCAGACCCCGGCCACCTGGAAGCCGCCGCTGACGTCCTACTGGTGCACCTACGCCAAGATGTGGGTACACACGAAGTACCGCTGGAGCCTCAGCGTGAACTCGTCGGAGAAGTCGGCTTTGACGGACATGCTCGGAAGGTGCTGATGGCGTCACTCTCCTCGCTCTTCGTGGCAGGCCCCGGCGGCGTGATGACCGACGAGGTCGGCGTCGTCACCGGCGACCTGGAGCTGTGCACGGAGCTCTCCGACGACGGAAAGCTCCGCGCATCGGTCCGCTACGAAGGCGCGGAAGAGTGGTACGCCATCACGGGCGCTGCGTGCTCCCTGGCCGATCCTCGCGACCACGAGCCGGTCCACTCCCTGCTCCTGGCCCTGCTGAACCGCCCGGACGGCTGAGCGGGGGCAACGCCTCCATCGCCTCGGCCCGGCTCAACCCGGTCGCCTGCAACAGGTCCACGGCAATGCTGCGGATCTGCGCCAGCACCACCTTGGACGAGAACCCGTCCCCACCGAGACGCCGCGCGGTCAACTGCCGCGCGGCGTCCCGCACGGCCTGCCGCGTCTTCTCGGGCGTCTCGCCTTTCTCCAACTCGCTCTTCAAGCAGTCAACGGCGTCCGCGTACTCCTTGAGCACCTCCGGCACCCCGTCCGGAATCCGCTCCTCCGCCTTGAGCGCCGCCATCGCCCTGCGAGCCAGCACCCGAGTGTTGCGAATGGCGTAGTCCACCGGCCCCGCCACGGTCTGGTACCGGCTCAGCTCGTCCTTGGCCCGCCACCGGATCGGCGCGATCTTCGCGATCTCCCTCCCGGTCTGCAACGCCGCCTTGTAGTCGTCAACAGCCGTCTGGCTCTTCCGCAACTCCGCCAGCACCCCAGCCGCCTTCACCGCATCCTGCTGCGTGAGGGCCTCCGCGATGTTCCTGAGCGCCTGGCTCAAGGTGTTCGTGAGCGCCTTCGCCTGACGCTGGGCGACCATGACCGGATTCGCCGGGATCAACGCCGCGACCGCCAGCCCCACCAGCCCACCGGTGAGCGCGTCGATCATGCGGTCGAACCCACCCCCGGCACTGGGCGGCAACAACGTCGCCACCAGCACCGCACTGCTCCCCGCCTGCAGTGCGATCACCGACCCGCCGTCCAGCAACACCGCCGCCGACATCGCCAGCGCAACCACCATCGCGATCTGCCAGGGCCCGCTCCCGATGAAGCTGATGAGCGCGTCCCCGACCCCCACCCCGACCGACACGCCGACAACCAGCTCGCCCACCCGCCTGAGCCGCTGTCCCAACGAGACCCCGAGGGAGACCACAGCCGCGATCGGCGCGAAGAACGGATGCTCATGCCCGATGACGAGCGTCGCCACCAGCCAGGCCAACCCAGCGGACAGGGCACTTTGGACGATCGGCAACGCGGCCCCACGCCACCGCGTCAGCCCACGCCCGACAGCGTCCTTGACCGCGCCCACCACTGCCACCCCGTCCTCGTCGTCCGCCTCGCCGCCGCCAGTCTTGGCCCAACGGCTACCACGCACAACCTGCGGGGACACGGTTTCGATGCTCGGAGGCGAGCAGCCTCACAGCACGCTGACGCAGGGGTACCCCCTGCTTTGGCTCCCCCGCGACCGACGGTACTCAGGGGGTCTGACAGTTTCGCGGGCTGCCGCAGTTCGGCCGAAGGCCCTGCTTTTGATCGAGCCGAAGGCGAGCCGCCCAACTCAAGCGGCCCCGCGGTGGATGGCTTCCCCGTCTAGCGCTCCGATCGTTTGCCGGGCGCGCTCTGGATCGCTAGACGGGGAAGACGTCCACCGCAACGCAACCACCAACGCAACAGGAAGCCGCTCTACGGAACAGGCGTGCCATCTACCTGAGAGTGGCGGAGGTGGAGGGCTTCTTCGGGAGTGTCGGGGTCTGGGGCGGAGCCCCGGGAACAGCCCGCGCCCAGCGCGGGCCCAGCACGCCCCCAAGGGCGGGCCTCAGCTCAACCCGAGCGCAGCCGGCGCCTTCGGATCCGACTCAGCCAAGAACTTCGAGCACCTCTCCCACTCCTCATCCTCCCCGATCTCCCGCGCAGCCCGCGCCAACGCAGCCAACGCCCTCAAAAACCCCTGATTCGGCCGGTGCTCCCAAGGAACGGGCCCGAACCCCTTCCACCCGGACCGCCTCAACTGGTCCAGCCCGCGGTGGTACCCGGTCCGCGCATACGCGTACGCCGCCACCGGATCCCCACCGTGCAACGCCCGCTCAGCCAACAACGCCCAAGCCTCAGAGAAGTCCGGATAAGCACGCACGATCTTGCCGGGATCCGTCCCCCCGTCCGCAGCAGCCTGCGCCTCAGGACGGTCGGGAAGACGGGTCGGCTCTGGCCCAAGGAGGTTCTCAACCATGCACTCATCCTGCCGCACAACCCGCACGCCCCGCGCGGCCCGTGACGCCCCGCACGCCCTCGCTGCTATGCGAGGAACAGCCGCATGACGGACGCCACGACGGCGAGCATCAGGGCAGTGACGAGCACACCGGCGACGATCTTCTTGCTCATGGCCGAGCATGGTGCCGGGATGCTCCGCCCGGATCAACGCGCTTCACCCGGTTGTGCACACAAATTGGAAACATCAGGGTAAAACCAGGGGCGTTTCGGCTTCCTGATCACCGAACGTCACCTCATGATGGGCGGATGATTCAGGGGGTTAGGCAGTTCCGGGACACGTACTGGGAGCGGGGTGCGCCCGGCAGGGAGACGCCTGCGGTGCTCACCAGGCAGCTCTACCAGCTGTGGCTCGTCGGGCTGTTGCTGAAGCTGATCGGCTCGTCGTGGGACGTCTCGTGGCACTTCAAGTGGTTGCGGGACGACTTCGCGCCGCCGCACCTGATCAACACGGTCGGCACGGTGATCGTGGTGGGGCTGACGCTGTTCCACACGTTCACCGGGTACGCGGTGGACAAGGCCACGGTGCGGCTGATGCAGGTCGGGTGCGGGATCTTCCTGGTCGCGCTGCCGATCGACGTGATCAACCACCGGATCAACGGGCTGGACATCACGAGCTGGTCCGGCTCGCACGCGCTGCTGTACCTGGGGACGGCGGTGATGCTGGCGGGCGCGATCCGCGGGTGGATCAAGTACTTCCCGGCCGGCAACCGGCGGACGTTCGGGCTGGTCGCGTTGTGGTTCTTCTTCCTGGAGAACGTCTGGTTCCCCAACCAGCACCAGGAGTACGGCGTGCGCGCATTGCAGGCCTACGACAGCGGTAAGCCGGAGGCCGAGCCGATCCTGCTGCAGTTCGCGGCCGACCAGCTGGGGATCCCGGTCGGGCGGGAGTCGATCCTCAACTTCGCGCTGCCCATCGCGGACTGGGTCTACCCGGTGTGGGGGCTGGTGGCGGCGGCCATCGTGCTCGTGATCGCCCGGCGGACGATCAACCGGCCGTGGGCGGCGACGGCGGTGGCCGGTGGGTACGTGGTGTACCGGTGCCTGATCTGGCCGTTGCTCGCCGGGATCGACTTCCCGAAGTCGGCGGTGCCGTTGTTCCTGGTCCTGGTGGGTCTGGTGATCGACGCGGCGCACTCGGTGAAGATGCCGACGCCTGCCGCGGCGGTGCTCGGGGCGGCCTCGGTCACCACCGTCGGGTACGTCGGGATCTGGGCGCAGCAGGAGTACCTGTGGGCGCCGCCCATCTCGTTCTCGTCCGCGGCGGTCACGGCCGTGTTGATCGCGATGCTGTGGACACTGGGCGACCTGGTGATCCACCGGCCGGAGACGCAGCTGCTGGCCGCCCGGCTGAAGCTCAGCCAGGGCGCTTGAGGCCGGCCTCGGTGAGCCTGCGGGTGATCCGGCCGAACAGGTCCGCGAGTGGCACGCCGACGTCCCGCCCGAACTCCGTCAGCCCGTAGCTGACCTGGGGCGGGGTCGTCGGCTCCACACGGCGCCAGATCAGACCGTCCTCGACCAGCCCGCGCAGCGTCTGGGAGAGCATCTTCTCGCTGATGCCGCGGATGCTCTCGCGCAGCTCGAAGAACCTCAGGTCGCCGCTCTGCAGGGAGATCAGCACCCAGATTCCCCACCGGCTGGTCACGTGGTCGACCATGTCGCGCGCCGGGCAGTCGGTGTGAAACACCTCATACCGCGGCTTCACCTCGGTGTGGTCCACCTGGACACCTCCCGTCACGTCCTGAGCTTACCTCCAGGTACGTCCTTACCAAGAGTTAGTCCAGTTCCTAGCGTCGTGCCCACAGACGACGAAGGAGCTGTTCATGATCGTGGTGACCGGGGCTACCGGAAACGTGGGCCGGCCGTTGACGAAGGCGCTGGCGCTGGCCGGCGAGCAGGTGACGGCGGTGTCGCGGCACGCGGCGGAGGTGCCGGACGGGGTGCGGCACGTGGTGGCCGACCTGGCCGACCCCGCGAGCCTCACGCCGGCGCTGGCCGGGGCGAAAGCGTTGTTCCTGCTGCTGTCGGGCGACCTGCACGCGGTCGGTGCGAGCCCGGCTGACGTGGTCGAGGCCGCGGCGGCGGCCGGGGTCGGCCGGATCGTCCTGCTCTCCTCGCTGGGCGTGGTGACCAGGCCGTTCGGGACGACGCGGGTCGAGCTGCGCAAGCTGGAGGACGCGGTGCGGGAGGCCGGTCCCGGCTGGGCGGTCCTGCGGCCGGGTGGTTTCGCGTCCAACGCGCTGTGGTGGGCGGAGTCGGTGCGCACGCAACGGCTCGTCGCCGCGCCGTTCGGTGACGTCGGTGTGCCGGTCCTCGACCCGGCGGACATCGCCGAGGTCGCCGCCGCCTGCCTGACCGATGACCGGCACCTGGGTGGCGTCTACGAGCTGACCGGCCCGGAGGTGATCACGCCGCGCGAGCAGACCGCGGCCATCGCCGAAGCGCTCGGTGAACCGGTGCGGTTCCACGAGCTCACCCGCGCCGAGGCCAAGGCGGGGATGACGCAGATGATGCCTGCCGAACTCGCCGACGACACCCTCGACATCCTCGGCAACCCGACCGAGGCCGAGCAGCGCGTCTCCCCGGACGTCCAGACGGTCCTCGGCCGCGCCCCGCGCCCCTTCTCGTCCTGGGCCGCCCGCAACGCCGCCGCCTTCCGCTAGCCCCGAATGCCACGCGGGGACCTTTCGTACGATCAGAGCGTACGAAAGGTCCCCGCGTGAGTCGGAGATCAGCCCGCGATCATGCGGCCCGACGACTTCAGGTGCTCGCACGCCTGCGCGATGCGGGCGGCCATGGCCTGCTCAGCGGCCTTGAGGTAGCTGCGCGGGTCGTAGGTCTTCTTGTTGCCGACCTCGCCGTCGATCTTCAGCACGCCGTCGTAGTTCGCGAACATGTGCGCCGCGATCGGACGGGTGAACGCGTACTGCGTGTCCGTGTCGATGTTCATCTTGATGACGCCGTACGACACGGCCTCGTGGATCTCCTCCAGCAGCGAGCCGGAGCCGCCGTGGAAGACCAGGTCGAACGGCTTGGAGCCGGCCGCGAGGCCCAGCTTCTCCGCCACCACGTCCTGGCCCTGCTTGAGGATCTCCGGGCGCAGCTTGACGTTGCCCGGCTTGTAGACGCCGTGCACGTTGCCGAAGGTCGCGGCGAGCAGGTAGCGACCCTTCTCGCCGGTACCGAGGGCGTCGACCGTCTTCAGGTAGTCGTCCGCCGTCGTGTAGAGCTTGTCGTTGATCTCGTTGTCGACGCCGTCCTCCTCGCCGCCGACGACGCCGACCTCGATCTCGAGGACGATCTTCGCCTTGGCCGCGAGGTCGAGCAGCTCGCTCGCGATCTGGAGGTTCTCCTCCAGCGGCACCGCGGAGCCGTCCCACATGTGCGACTGGAAGAGCGGGTTGCCGCCCTTGTCGACCCGCTCCTGGCTGATGGCGATGAGCGGACGCACGTACCCGTCGAGCTTGTCCTTCGGGCAGTGGTCGGTGTGCAGCGCGATGTTCACCGGGTACTTCGCGGCGACCACGTGCGCGAACTCGGCGAGTGCGACAGCGCCGGTCACCATGTCCTTGACCTTGGTGCCCGAGGCGAACTCGGCACCACCGGTCGAGACCTGGATGATGCCGTCGCTCTCGGCCTCGGCGAACCCGCGGAGAGCCGCGTTGAGAGTCTCCGAAGACGTGACGTTGATCGCGGGGTAGGCGAACTCGTTCGCCTTGGCCCGGTCAAGCATCTCCGCGTAGACCTCGGGAGTTGCGATGGGCATCGGTCGTCCTCCTCAGGTGCCCTGAACGCCGTATCAACCGCATCCTACGAGGCTGGGTCACAGGCCCAACGCGGCGGCCAGTTCGGCGTAGTGCCCGTTCAGCGACTGGATGGCCACGTGGTCGGCTCCCGCGTCGACGTGCGCGCGCAACTTCGCGGCAACCTGGTCCGGCGTTCCCCAGGCCACGAGTGCATCGATCAAGTGGTCAGAGCCGGTGCCGGCGACGTCCTCGGCCGAGAAACCCCACCTCCGCCAGTTGTTCGTGTAGTTGGTGAGGGAGAAGTAGAAGGAGAGCTGTTCCCGTGCGATCGCCCGCGCGGTCGCGGCGTCCTCCTCCACCACGACGGTCACCTCGGGTGCGAGGAGCTTGTCGCCGAGCACCTCGCGCGCGTGGGCCGTGTGCTCCACCGGAACGAGGTACGGGTGCGCACCGGCGGTGCGGTCGGCGGCGAGCCGGAGGACCTTCGGGCCGAGCGCGGCGAGGACCAGTGACTCGGCCGGCACGTCCAGGTGGTCCAGGTGGTCCAGGTAGGAGACGAGCTTGTCGTAGGGCTTCTCGTAGGACTGGTCGATCTGCCGGTGGCCCACCCCGACGCCGAGCAGGAACCGGTCGCTCGCGAGCCGGTGGAACCCGGCGGCGATCTGCTCCGGGTCGCTCTGCCACACGTTGACGATGCCGGTCGCGATGGTCATCGACCTCGTGGCGGCCACCGCGCGCTCAGCCTCCGCGATGCCGGGCGAGCCGCCGATCCAGAAGGTGCCGTAGCCGAGCTCCTCCAGTTCAGCCAGCTGGTCTGTCCTGTCGGCCCACTGCAAGTGCGAGCCCCACACACCGAACGTTCCGAGCGACGCTTTCGAAGGCATAGTGGAAACCATGGCAACCGCTGAGTGGAACGGCAAGATCATCGCTTCGAGCGACGACACCGTCGTGGTCGAAGGCAACCACTACTTCCCGCTGGAGTCGGTCGACGCGGCGGTGCTCAAGCCCACCGACCACACCTCCTTCTGCCCGTGGAAGGGCACCGCGAACTACTACTCGCTGGTGGTCGACGGCACCGAGAACACCAACGCGGCCTGGTACTACGCCGAGCCGAAGGACGCGGCGAAGGAGATCAAGGGCCACGTGGCGTTCTGGAAGGGCGTCGAGATCACGGCCTGAGCGACCCGTGTCCACCCGGTGAGCTCGTCACGCGTCCCCGACCACCGCGGACTACCGTCGGAACATGGGGATCTTGAGCACCACTGACCTGAACGTGTCCCGCCTGTGCCTGGGCGGGAACGTCTTCGGCTGGACCGCCGACGAGGACGCCTCGTTCGCCGTGCTCGACGCCTACACCGCGGCGGGAGGGAACTTCGTCGACACCGCCGACGTGTACTCGGCGTGGGCGGAGGGCAACTCCGGCGGTGAGTCGGAGAAGATCATCGGCCGGTGGCTGGCCAGGCGCGGCACCCGCGACGACGTCGTCATCGCCACCAAGGTCGGCATGCTGGCCGGGTTCAAGAACCAGAAGCGCGACACGGTCCTGACCGCGGCCGAGCGGTCGTTGAAGCGCCTCGGCGTCGACCACGTCGACCTCTACTACAACCACCTCGACGACCCGGACACGCCGCTCGAGGAGACGCTGGCCGCCTACGACCAGCTCGTCCGCGACGGCAAGGTCCGCTACGTCGCCGCGTCGAACTTCTCCGCCGAACGGCTCGCGCAGGCGCTGGCGATCCAGGAACGCGAGGGCTTCGCGAAGTTCGTGGCGCTGCAGCCCGAGTACAACCTGGTGAGCCGCGACGAGTTCGAAGGCGCGCTGCAGGACGTGGTCGCCGCGCACGGCTTGGCCACGGTGCCGTACTGGTCGCTCGCGAAGGGCTTCCTGACCGGCAAGTACCGGCCCGGTGTCGAGGTGCGCAGCGCACGGGCAGGTGCCGCGTCGAAGCACCTGGACGAGCACGGCCTGCAGGTGCTGGAGGTGCTCGACGAACTGGCCGAGACGCACCGCACCACGGTCGCCGCCGTGGCGCTGGCGTGGCTCGCGCAGCAGCCGACGGTGGCGGCGCCGATCGCGTCGGCCAGGACGTTGGAGCAGCTCAACGACCTCGTCCCGGCGCTGGAGCTGGAGCTGTCTCAGGCCGAGGTGGACCGTCTGAGTGCAATTTAACTTGCCAGTAGCTTACCGGAAGTAGGTTGCGTTACCGTGGCGGCCATGGACGTCACGGGCAAGGTGGTACTGATCACCGGCGCGGCCAGGGGCATCGGCGCCGAGGTGGCGAGGCAGCTGGCCGCGCGCGGGGCACGGCTCGCGCTCGTCGGGCTGGAGAAGGCCCAGCTCGACGAGGTCGCGCGGGAGACCGGCGGCAAGGCGTGGGAAGTCGACGTCACCGACTGGGACGCGCTCGAACGCACCTTCCACGAGGTCGCCGGGCACTTCGGCGGCATCGACGTGGTGGTGGCGAACGCGGGCATCGCGGCGACCGGGTTCGTGCGCTCGATGGACCCCAAGGCGTTCGAGCGGGTCATCGAGGTGAACCTGCTCGGCGTGTGGCGCACGGTCCGCACGGCGCTGCCGCACCTGATCGCGAGCCGCGGCTACTGCCTGGTCGTGTCGTCGCTGGCGGCGATCGTGCACATCCCCGGCAACGCGGCCTACTCGGCGGCCAAGGCGGGCTGTGAAGCGTTTGCGGACAGCGTCCGGGCCGAGGTCAGGCACCTGGGCGTGGACGTCGGCACGGCGTACTTCTCGTGGATCTCCACGGACATGGTGAACAGCGCCGACGAGCACCCGGTGTTCGGCAAGCTGCGCCAGGGCATGCCGGGTCTCGCGAGCAAGAAGTACCCGGTCCGCAACGTGGGCAGGGCCGTGGTCCGCGGCATCGAGAAGCGGGCGAAGGCGGTCCACGTCCCCGGCTGGGTCGGCGTGCTCAAGTACTTCCGCGCGTTCACGCCGGTGGTCGTGGACCGCCAGGCGGTCAAGGAGGTGGCGGAGGCCGACCGGCAGATGGCCGCGAACGACACGTCAGGTCTGGTCGGACCGGGTGGTCAAGCCGCTAGTCGGTGAGCCAGGAGCCGAGCAGGGCGTTCCAGACGCGGATCTCCCACTTGGTGACGACGTTCGCGGGCGTGTACGGGTCGGCGGAGATGATCTCCTTCAAGGTCGCCTCGTCGGCGGCCTCGTAGATGATCAACGCGCCGGTGTCGTCCGCGTACGGGCCGGCGGCGAGCACCACGCCCTTCTCGGCGAGCGAGGCGATGTACTCGCGGTGTGCGGGGCGCACCGCGAGACGCTCGTCACGGTTTGAACCGAACACCAATTCGACTGCAAAGCGGGCCATGGCACCACCGTAGCGACGTGACCGGTACCGTCCTACCTCGTGGCTGGCGACGAAACCCCGCGCAGCGTGCAGGACACCCTGACCAACCTGCGGATCAAGGACGGCGTCGCAGGACCTCCCGCAGGGCCTCTGACGCTCGAAGACCTGTACAAGCAGCACCGCATGCGCCTCATCAGGCTCGCGCTGCTGCTGGTGGACGAGCCGGCGACGGCGGAGGACGTGGTGCAGGAGGCCTTCACCGGCCTGCACCGCAACTGGAAGGGCCTGCGCGACGCCCAGGCCGCCGTGGGCTACCTCCGCACGGCCGTGGTGAACGGCTCGCGCAGCGTGCTGCGCCGCCGCAAGACGGCCCGCGACTACACCCCGCCGCACGTGGCGAACGCCCGCTCGGCCGAGTCGCTCGCGATGCTCACCGCGGAGCACCAGGCCGTGGTGAAGGCGCTGCAGCAACTGCCGCCGAGGCAGCGCGAGGTGCTCGTGCTGCGCTACTACGGCGACCTGTCGGAGGCCGAGATCGCCGAGGCCACCGGCATCTCGAAGGGCACGGTCAAGTCGACGGCGTCCAGGGCGCTCGACGCGCTGCAGAAGCTCATGGCGGGCCGATAACCCGACACTCCTGACAGCGCCGCGATGCCGGTCATCGCGGCGCTGTCGTGCGTTGACGCAGGGCCGTGGCCGCGCCAACGCTCACAGGCCGGTGTTCGCGGTCATGACTGCCCCTGGCGAACGGCCTGGCTCGGTGCGGAACCCACGAACCAGACCTTGGTGGTTGCTGAGGCGCACCCTCGACGGCGCTGTGATCACCGCCGGTCGCGAGCACGTGCCGACCCCGCTCCGACCACCACGAGCTCGGCGTTCGCGGCGCTGTCGTGCGTTGACGCAACGTCACATCTGGTGCTCACTACCGTTTTGCCCGGTGAGAGCGGTTCCACGTCGTAGGAGCACGCGCCCAATCCGGTGCTTGGTATAGACCAATAGGGGGCTAATGCCGCAGGATCAGTCCCCGTGGCACGCAGACACGTGGTCGCCGTCGACATCGGTGGCACCGAAACCAAGGCAGCGCTGGTCACCGGCACCGCGGAAGCCGTGGTGGCCCAGAAGCACGCGCGCAGGGCGACTCCCGGGCAGCTGGAGCCGTTGCTGGACGTCCTCGCCGAGCTCGTCGACGAGCTCCGCGGGGCCTCCGAGCACGAGGTCGACGCCGTGGGGATCGTGGCGCCGGGCATCGTGGACGAGGTCAACGGTGTCGGCGTGTACACGGCCAACCTGCCGTGGAGCGAGTTCCCGTTCAGCGCGGTCCTGACCGAGCGGCTCGGGGTTCCCGTCGCGTTCGGTCACGACGTGCGGGCGGCGGGGCTGGCCGAGTGCCGGATGGGGGCCGCGAAGGGGCTGCGCAACGCGGTGATCATGCCCATCGGCACCGGGATCGCCGGTGCGCTGCTGCTGGACGGGCAGATCTTCAGCGGTGGCGGGTACGCGGGTGAGATCGGGCATGTCAACGTCGGACACGGCGTGCCCTGCGCCTGCGGGCAGGTCGGGTGTGTGGAGACCGTCGCTTCCTCCGCCGCCATCGCACGTCGCTACACCGCGCGCACCGGACGAGCCGTGAACGGTGCCGCTGAGGTCGCAAGCCTGGTGAAAGCCGGGGACGAGGACGCCGTCGCCGTGTGGCACGAGGCCGTGGACGCGCTCGCCAGGGGGATCCTGGTGCTGGCGACGTTGCTCGGCCCGGAGGCCGTGGTGCTCGGTGGTGGGCTCGCGCTGGCGGGAAACCTGCTGGTGGAGCCGCTCGAGGACAGGCTGGACGGGCTGATCGCCTTCCAGCGCCGACCGGAGCTGCGGCTCGCGGCGCTCGGCGACGAGGCGGGCTTCCTCGGCGCGGCGCTGCTGGCCATCGACACGCTGGAGGCGTGATGAGCACGTGGGGTGGACCGGTCGACGTGACCCTGACCGGTGGTCGGGTCGTCACGCCGGACAGGGTGCTCGAGAACGGGTGGGTCAGCGTCAGGGACGGCCGCATCGCCGCCGTCGGCGAGGGGACGGCTCCGGACGGTCCCACGACCGACATCGGCGGCGGCACGATCGTGCCCGGCTTCGTCGACATCCACTGCCACGGCGGTGGCGGGGACGCGTTCACCAGCAGCGACCCGGTGAAGATCCGCAAGGCCGCCTCCGCGCACCGCAGGCACGGCACCACGACGCTGCTCGCGTCGCTGGTCTCCCGCCCGGTGCCGGAGCTGGCCGACCAGGTCTCGGCGCTCGCCGAGCTGGTCCAGGAGGGCGTCGTCGCGGGCGTCCACCTGGAGGGCCCGTTCCTGTCGGCGGCCCGCTGCGGCGCGCACGACCCGGCGATCCTGTGCCCGCCGGAGCAGACCGCGGTCACGAAGCTGCTCGACGCGGGCAAGGGCACGGTCCGCATGATCACCGTCGCGCCGGAGCTGGAGGGCGCGGTGCACGCCGTGCACCAGCTCGTCGACAACGGCGTCATCGCCGCCATCGGCCACACCGACGCGACCGAGGCGCAGGTCCGCCCCGCCGTCGACGCCGGTGCCAGCGTGGCCACGCACCTGTTCAACGGCATGCGCCCGCTGCACCACCGCGAACCGGGCCCGATCGGAGCGCTGCTCGACGACGAACGCGTCACCGTCGAGCTCATCTGCGACCTCGTGCACCTGCACCCCACGGCGGTCCGGCTGGCCGCGCACCACGCCGGTCTGCGGCGCACCGTCCTCATCACCGACGCCATCGCGGCGGCGGGCGTGGGTGACGGCGTGTACGACGTCGGCGGCCTCGAGGTGCGCGTCGTCGACGGCGTTCCAACGTTGGCAGGAGGCGCCGCGCTGGCCGGCAGCACGCTCACGATGGACATGGCGTTCCGCAACGCCGTGAACGCGTGTGGACTGTCGCTCGTGGAGGCCGCGTACGCCACCGCGACGCGCGGCGCGGAGCTGCTCGGCCTGGACACCGGCAAGCTGCAGCAGGGCTGCGCCGCCGACCTCGTCGTCCTCGATGCAGAATTGAAGCCGAGGGACGTGATGAGCAAGGGCGAGTGGGTCAAGGACTGAGCTGAGGGCGGGGCATGGCGGACGATCCGGAGCGACTGGTGGCGAACGCCCTGCGTGCGCAGGCGACCAGCACGAATGCCGGATTTGTCGCATCTGCCCCGGTTGCTCCCGAGCGCCCGGCACCCATGTCCGTGTGGTGGGTGCTGGGTCTCGCGTTGCTGTTGGGGCTGGCCGCGGGCACGGTGGCCGCAGTGATCACGCTCGGCTGACCTGTACCGTTGTCGCCGTGACGATTGCATTGGGCCCTGACTGGCTGGACCCCACCGTGCTGCTGAACGGGCTCGGCCCGTACATGCTCATCGGGCTGTGCCTCATCATCTTCGCTGAGTGCGGGCTGCTCGTCGGTTTCTTCCTGCCGGGCGACTCACTGCTGTTCACCGCAGGCCTCTTCGTCGCGGCGGGCACCATCGACACCCCGCTCTGGCTCGTCTGCGTGCTGCTGACGATCTGCGCGTTCGTCGGCAACGTCGTGGGCTACTACATCGGCGCGAAGGCCGGACCGGCGCTGTTCTCCAAGCCCGAGTCGAAGATCTTCAAGAAGGAGTACGTCGACAAGACGCAGGAGTTCTTCGACAAGTACGGCGCGCGTGCCATCGTCCTCGCCCGGTTCGTGCCGATCGTCCGCACGTTCATCACGGCGATGGCCGGTGTCGGCAGGATGGACCCGAAGAAGTACTTCACCTACTCCGCGATCGGCGGCGTGGCGTGGGCGGCGGGCCTGACGGTCCTGGGCTACTTCCTCGGCCAGGTCTCCTTCATCAAGGAGAACCTGGAGATCACGCTGCTCGCCATCGTCTTCCTGTCGATCGTGCCGATCATCGTCGAGGTGATCAAGGCGCGCAGGGAGAAGAAGTCGCTCCTGGAGGAGGAGGCGGACGACATCACGCAGGTGATGGAGGCGCAGCTGCAGGACGACTCGACCCAGATCATCCCGCGCGTCGAGCGCTGAGCTCCCGGAAGGCCCGTCGCACCCGGTGGGCCTTTTTGCTGGCCAAGTTTGAATACAGAGCTGTACTGTATTTGTATGATCACGATCGTGGGGGCGGGTCCGACCGGCTTGGCGCTGGCGTGCGGACTGCGGCGGTTCGAGGTGGACGTGCGGGTGGTGGACGCGGCTTCCGGCCCGGCCACGACGTCGAGGGCGATGGGGGTGCAGCCGCGGGGAGCCGAGGTGCTGGCCCGGCTGGGCGCGCTGGGCGACCTGGCCGAGAAGGCGGTGCGGCTGCGGAAGATGCGGGTCAACGGCGAGGTGGCGCTGGACATGAGCGCCCTGCGCGAGGCCGGTCAGCTGGTGGTCTCGCAGGCCCGCGTGGAGGACCGGCTGCGTGACCGGCTGTCCGCGCTCGGGGTGGAGGTCGAGTGGGACACCCCGGCGGAGACGGTCGCGGACGCGGACTGGTTGATCGGTTGCGACGGCGCGCATTCGTGGGTGCGCAAGCACGCCGGCATCGCGTTCGAAGGTTCGCAGGTGATGGAGAACTTCCTGCTGCGCGACGTCCGCGCGGCGTGGGACCTCGACCGCGAGTCGATCCACATCTTCGCCGACGGGCCGTCGATGACGACGGTCTTCCCGTTGCCCGGCGGCGTCTGGCGGGTGATGTCACCGGACGGCGGGCGGTGGACGCCGGGCCCGGTCGAGGAGGTGGAGTGGGAGTCGACGTTCCGGATCCACCGCAGGCAGGCCGTGACCTACCGGCGGGGGACCGTGTTCCTGGCGGGCGACGCGGCGCACATCCACAGCCCGGTGGGCGGGCAGGGCATGAACACCGGACTGGGTGACGCGGAGAACCTCGCGTGGAAGCTCGCGCTGGTGGTGCATGGCCGGGCGGACGAGCGGCTGCTCGACACCTACGAGGCCGAGCGGCGGCCGATCGGTGCGCGGGTGCTCGCCTCGACCACTCCGGCGACCCGGCTGGTGCTGGGTCCCGGCCTGGTGACGCGGACGATCCGGGACCGGGTGATGTGGCCGCTGCTGAACATCCGGCCCGTGCAACGGCGGCTGGTCCGGTCCGCCTCGCAGCTCGGCGTGCGGTACTCCGGTCCGCTGGCGGCCGGGCGGCGCGGCGGTCAGCGGGTGCCGGCGTTCGCGGGTCGGCCGGTGGGTGCTCGCGGGGCCGGCGACGTGCCTGGAGGTGGCACGGGAGCGGCTGGGGGACGTCGTGCACCATGAACGCGCCGGCGAGACGCTGCTGGTGCGCCCGGACGGGCACCTGGCGTGGCGCGGCCCGTCGAACCCCGAAAGGCTCACCGCGTGGCTGAACGAAGTGCTGGGCGTCCCCGCGACCCCGAGGCGGACGGCGCGATCCTGACGGCGGCGTTCGAGCTGTTCCTGGAACGCGGCCTCGACGGCACGTCGATCGAGCAGGTGGCCCGGCGCGCGGGCGTGACCCGCGCGACGGTCTACCGGCGGTTCGCCACCAAGGAGGAGCTGCTGTTCAGCGTGATCGAGCTGCCGCGCACGGTCGCGGCGCTCGATCCGGAACGGATGGCCGTCGCGCCGCCGGAGGAGACGCTGAAGGCGTGGGCGGCACTGATGTCGACGCCGCAGTCGATCCAGCTGCTGCGCCGGATCGTGGGGGCGTCGGCGGACAACTTCGAGCTGATGCGGCGGTACTGGGAGCTCTTCATCGCACCGCGCCGGGCTGTGCTGTACGACGTCGTCCGTCCCGGTTTCCCGGCCGGTACCGACCTGTCGCTGGTGGTGGACATGGTCGGAGGTGCGCTTTTCTACCGGGCGCTCACCCGGCCGGAGCAGCCGACGGCCGCCGAACTGGAAACTTACTTGCACAAAGTGTTGCACCAGGTCGGATACCGCCCCTAGGTTGCTAGTGGTCTGGACCAATGGAGGCCACTGATGTCGTTGCTCCGCAAGGGACTGGCCGTCGCACTCGCCGCGCTCTCCGTCTCGGCCGGCACCGCGCCGCTCGCCGAGGCCGCACCGCGCAAGATCGTCGGCGCCTACTACGGCAACTGGTACAGCGGCTCGAAGCCGATCTCGTCCATCCCCACGACCACCCCGATCACGCACCTGTTCTACGCGTTCGCCCTGATCGAGAACGGCAAGTGCGTGATGACGGCCCCGACCGCGGCCAAGGACTTCGCGGACATCCGCGATCTGAAGAAGCGCAAGCCGTCGCTGAAGGCGTTGATCTCGCTGGGCGGCTGGGGCGCGGGCGGGTTCTCCGACGCCGCGCTGACCCCGGCCTCGCGCTCCACGCTCGTCCAGTCCTGTGTGGACCTGTTCTTCCGCGACGGGACCTTCGACGGCATCGACATCGACTGGGAGTTCCCCGTCTACGGCGGCCCGGCCGAGATCACCGACCGACCGGCGGACAGGCGCAACATGACGTTGCTGACCAAGGACTTCCGGCGCGCGCTGGGATCCAGGAAGCTCGTCACCGCCGCGTTGCCCGCCGGCCGGTTGCAGACCGACGGCCCGTACGACCCGGCGAAGTCGTTTGAGCTGCGCGAACTGGCGCGGGTCATGGACTTCATCAACGTCATGACCTACGACCTCGGCACCGGTTTCTCGCCCGTGGCCACGTTCAACGCCGGTTTCCGCGAGGTCTCGAACGACCCGATGCCCACCGCCGACCGGAAGTGGAACAACGTCGTCGGCGCGATCGACTACTACCAGCGGCACGGCGTTCCACCGCGCAAGATGGTGCTGGGAGTGCCGTTCTACGGCCGCGGTTTCAACGTCAAGACCGAGGGCCCGCAGCACGGTCTCTACCAGCCTTACGACAGCGCGTTCTGGGTCGACGGCTATGACGAGGCGCTGAAGCTCAAGAACACGCCGGGGTGGCAGGAGTACTGGCACCCCGTCGCGCAGTCGCCGTGGCTGTTCAACGCGGCCGAGAAGAAGTTCGTGTCGTACGAGAACCCGCGCTCGATCGGCATCCGCGCCGGTTTCGCCCGTTCACGCGGGTTGCTCGGGACGTTCATGTGGGAGGTCGGGCACGACGACGCACAGCACTCGCTGCTGAACGCGATGTCCGGCAGGGGTTGAGTCTTCCGTTACGTCAAGGTGTTGGTTGATCGGCATGACCGACACCACGCGACGTGAACTGCTGGGATGGCTGGCCGGGCTCGGTGCGGCGGCGGGCGTGGGCCTGGTCGCGCCGGGCCGGGCCGCAGCGTCCGGCTCCACGGGCGTCACCGCCCTGCGCGGCGTGACGCTCGTCGACACCACCGGCTCGCCACCCCGGCGCGACGCCACCATCGTGCTGGCGGACAACAGGATCCTCGCGGTCGGCGGCTGCGACCTGCCGTTGCCGCCGAACGCGACCGTGCTCGACCTGCCGGGCAAGTACGTGATCCCGGGCCTGTGGGACATGCACGTGCACGGCGCGTACTCCGACCGCGTCACGTTCCCGATGTGCCTGGCCAACGGCGTGGTGGGGCTCCGAGAGATGTGGGGCTTCGGGCCGATCTACGAGCTGCGCGACCGGGTCGAGCGCGGCGAGGTGTTCGGGCCGAAGCTGGTCGTGGGCAGCACGATCATCGACGGGCCGGACTCGATGTTGCCGGGGCCGTTGATCGCGCGCACGCCCGAGGAGGGCCGGGCGGCGGTGCGGGACTGGGCCGGGCAGGGGGCCGAGTTCGTCAAGGTCTACTCGTACCTGGACCGTGCGACGCTCACGGCGATCGCGGACGAGCGCGCGCGCATCGGGATTCCGTTCGCCGGGCACAACTCGTGCCACGTGCCGTTGGGCGAGGCGAGCGACCTGGGGCAGCGGACGTTCGAGCACATGTACGGCCTGCCGCTCGCGACGAGCAGCCAGGAGGACGAGCTGCGGGACCGGATCGGGCGGACACCGCTGGACCCGGCGAACCCGTTCGGCTGGTTCAAGCAGTGGCTGGAGTGCGAGCGCCTGGCCACGCTGTCACACCGCCGGTCCAAGGCGGTGCAGCTGGCGAAACGACTGCGGCGCAACAACTCCTGGCTCTCGCCGACGATCGGGGCGATGCGCGTGTACGGCAGCCCGGCCGACCGGTTCGCCGACGACGAACGGCTGAAGTACGTGCCGCCGTTCATGAAGCAGCTGTGGGCCGACCAGTTGAAGCAGTGGGTTCCGGTGACACCGCAGGAGATCCGCGATCAGGAGCTCTTCCTGCGCAGGCGCATGGACCAGGTGGCGGAGATGCACGCGCTCGACGTCGGCGTGCTCGTCGGCACCGACACCGGCAACCCGTACACCTACGCCGGGTTCTCCGTGCACGACGAGCTGGAGCTGCTGGTCGAGGCGGGGTTGTCGCCGTTGGCAGCGCTGCGGGCGGCGACGGCCGGCCCGGCCACCGTGCTCGGCGAACCGGCCGGCACGCTGCGGCCGGGACAGCGCGCGGACCTCGTGGTGCTGCACGGGAACCCGCTCGCCGACATCCGCAACACCCGGCGCATCCACTCGGTGCTGACCCGCGGGCGGGTGCTCGGTGAGGAGGAGCGCGCGCGGATGCTGGCGGACGCGGAGAAGGCGGCGCAGGAGCCGTTTCCCGCTGTTCAGCGGGCCTGTTGCTGAGTAACGTCGGACTCGACCCGGCTGGGGGCCGGGCCCGAGTCCTTGGGGGGATCCAGGTTGAGACGTGTCCTGAGCACGTTGCTGATCATTGCCGCGACCACGGCGCTCGCCGTGGTCCCGGCGTCGGCACAGCGGTGGGTGCAAGACCTGCCGCCTGTCGCGCAGGGGTATGCGGACCTGCGCTCACCGTTCAAGACGCTCACCGACAAAACGTGGCCGGTGGGCGCTTGGCGGGATGGTGAGAACCAGTTCCACTCGACGAAGAGCTACTTCACCGTCGACCTGAAACCATTGCGCGGCAAGCGAATTCATGACGTGCACGCATACACGTACGAGACGGCGGTGACGGACTGCGCAAAGCCGCGGTCGGTCGAGCTGTGGCAGACCGAGGTGGCCGAGCAACCCACCTGGGCACGAGCACCGAAGGAGCTCAGCCGCTTGGAGGGCACCGTCAGCGGTGAGTGCCTGGGACGGTTGTCCTGGGACATCTCCGCGGCGTTGACGCGAGCGGTCGCGACCGGCGCGGAGAAGGCGACCTTCGCACTGCGCATGGCCTCGCACCGGCAGCTCGACGTCGGCTTCGGCCGCCGCTACGCCGCCCTGTCCGTCCAGGCCGGTGTCAACACCCCGCCGAGCGCGGCGACCGACCCGCGGGTCAACGGCAAGCCTTGTGACGGCCGGGAACACCTGGTCGGCCGGGAGCCCGCCCTGCACGCGCAGGTCACCGACTCCGATCCGGCCCCGGGCTTCCAGATCCGGTACGTGGTGACCGACGTCGCCGAGCCGGCGAAGCGGCACGAGGGCATCGCCACCCACAGCGACGGCACGTACTACCTGCCGACCGGGTTCATCGAGCACGGCCACACCTACGAGTGGACCGCGCAGGGCGAGGACGGCGCCGACAAGGGCGTGCCGAGCCCACCGTGCCGCTTCACCACCGACCTGGCCGCCCCGGCGACGGCGCCGGTCGTCACGTCGGCGGACTTCCCGCAGACCGGCGCCGGTTTTCCCGGCACGATCACGTTCGACGCCGGGGGTGATCCCGATGTCGTCGCCTTCGACTACAACGGCCAGGCCACCGGGCGCGTGGCGGCCGACCAGCCCGGCGGCAAGGCCACGATCACGGTCGTCGTGCCCAGCTCCGGCGACAAGGTGCTCGACGTGCGGTCGGTGGACCGGGTCGGTCACGTGTCGAACGCCACGCGGTTCCGGTTCCAGGTGCGGCCCACGCACGTGCACGTCTTCGAACTGCCGGTCGACCACCCGATGCTCGGTCAGACGTACGCCTACACGTTCACGTCGTTCGAGCCGGACGTGACCGAGTACGTCTACTCGGTCAACAACGGCCCGGAGATCACCGTCCCCGCTCCCTGCGACCGGTGCAGCGCCGCGGTGGACATCCGCGTCACCAGCTCCCACTCGACCAGCGTGTCGGTCAGGGCGCGGACGGCTGCGGGTCACCTCACCGAGGCCGGTCACAGCTACCTGTCGACCCACCCGTCGTGGCCGTTCGTGCAGGGCGACCGGCAGGAGATCCGCATCTTCCCGCCGGAGGCGCTGGACATCGCCGAGTACCTCTACCGCGTCAACGGTGCCACCGAGGAGCTGACGGTGGCCGCGGACGCGAACGGGCAGGCCGCGGTGCAGATCGACTTCGGCGACCACCCGTTCCCGAACGTCGAGGTGCGTGGGCGGACCGCGGACGGCCTGCTCACGCAGAGCATCCAGCACTACGTGGACTAGAGCGAGAACATCGAGCCCGGGTTGAACAGGTTCTCCGGGTCCAGCGCGCGTTTGATCTCGCGGTGGACCCGGAGGCCGACCGGGCCGATCTCCTTCGCCAGCCACTCCCGCTTGATCTTGCCGATGCCGTGCTCGCCGGTGACCGTGCCGCCCAGCGCGAGCCCGACGGCCAGGATGTCGTCGAACGCCTTCTGCGCGCGGGCGAACTGGTCGGCGTCGGCAGGGTCGTAGACGATCGTCGGGTGCATGTTGCCGTCGCCCGCGTGACCGACGACGGCGATCTTGAGGCCGACCTCCTCCGCGATGTCCTCGCAGCCCTGGATCAGCTCGGCGATGCGGGTGCGCGGCACGCACACGTCGTCGGTCAGCCAGGAGCCGTAGACCTCCAGCGCGGTCAGCACCGCCCGGCGGGCGGTCAGCAGGTCGCGGCCCTCGTTGACGTCGTGGGTCGAGTAGACGAGGTCGGCCTCCGCGCAGATGGTCTCGATCTGCTGCAGCTCGTGCCTGGCCTGCTCGCCGCCGGCGTCGGACTGGCAGATCAGCAGGGCCGCGCAGCCGGGGCCGGCGCCGAGCTCGGTGCGCAGGTACTGCTCGACGGCCTCGATCGAGGTCCTGTCCATGATCTCCATCAGCGACGGCACCAGGCCCTCGCGCACGATCCGGCTGACCGCGGCACCGGCGGCGGCGGTGGTGCTGAACGCGGCGACGAGCGTGGCGGGTGCCTGCGGGAGCGGTTTCAGGGCGAGCGTGGCCTTGGTGATCACGCCGAGGGTGCCTTCCGAGCCGATGAAGAGCTTGGTGAGGTCGTACCCGGCGACGCCCTTGACCGTGCGGCGACCGGTCCGCAGCACCTCGCCGTCGGCCAGCACCACCTCCAGGCCGAGCACGGAGTCGGTGGTCACGCCGTACTTCACGCAGCACAGGCCGCCGGCGTTGGTGGAGAGGTTGCCGCCGATCGTGCACCAGTCGTAGCTGCTCGGGTCCGGTGGGTAGAACAGGCCGTGCTTCTCCACAGCGCCGCGCAGGTCGAGGTTGACGACACCCGGTTCGACCACGGCCAGCCGGTTGTCGGTGTCGATCTCGACGATCGCGTCCATCCTCGTGGTCACCAGCACCACGCAGCCCTCGATCGCGTTGGCCGCTCCGGAGAGACCGCTGCCGGCGCCGCGGGGCACGATGGGAACGCGGTGCTGCGCGCAGGCCCTCACCACGGCCTGCACCTGCTCGGTGTTCGACGGGAACACCACCGCCAGCGGGCTGCCGTGCGGCGCGAGCGGCATCATGTCGCGCCGGTAGCTGTCGGTGACGTCGGCGTCCGTGAGCACGGCGGAGCCACCCAGAGCGGACTGCAGTTCGGCGAGCAGCGTCTCCATGTGGTCCACGCTAGTCCGAACCGGCTGGCGCACTCGACGGTGAGCAGACGCGAGGGGAGTTCATCCGGTGACCGAGTGTGCTCAACCCAGATTTAGTCGACCTGACAGACCGATGTCGCCGTACCGCCGGCGCGGCACGACGTAGGCTGGTTCACCGTGGCGCACGCATTCGCCTCGCTGGAGACCGCAGGTCCGTTGGCCGTGTGGGTCATCGTCCTCAGCTTCATCTTCATCGAGTGCGCATTCATCTTCGGGTTGTTCCTGCCCGGTGACTCGCTGCTCTTCGCCGCCGGGGTGGTCCTCGCGGCACACGGCAGCGAGGTCTCGGCGTGGGCGCTTTCGGTGGTCGCCCTGATCGTGGCCGTGGTGGGCAACCAGGTCGGCTACTACATCGGCAGGCACACCGGCACGCGCGTGCTGGCCCGCAAGGACGGGAAGGTCCTGAACAGGCAGAACCTGGAGAAGGCTCGCCGGTTCCTCGACCAGCGCGGCTTCTGGGCCATCGTGCTCGCGCGCTGGCTGCCGTGGGTCCGCACGCTGGCGCCGATGATCGCCGGCGCGGCCCGCATGGACGTGAAGCGGTTCACGCTGGCCACGACCATCGGCGCGGTCGCGTGGGTGCCGACGCTGGTGCTGGCGGGCTACTACGGCGCGGGCATCCTGGAGCAGCTGCCGTGGCTCGAGACGGCGGCACTGGTCGTCAGCGTCGCGTTCTTCCTCGTTGGCACCGGGTGGGGCATCTGGCGCTACCGGCAGGAGATGCGCAAGCCGATCGACGAGACCAGCGAGGACCTGGAGCACATGGGTCAGCGCACCTCGACGAACTAGAACTCATGAAAGCGCGTGGGGCACCGGCGACCGCTGGTGCCCCACGCGCTTTCGTCACAGCACCTCTGTGATCAGCAGGTCCGCCGATCCCTTGGACGAGTTCACCATCAGCGCGTTGACGTGGTCGGTGCCGTGCAGCACGCGTTCCTCGGCCTCGGACAGCGTCCGGCCGTAGCGCAGGTGGCGGTCGATCAGCCGCTGCACCCGCACGTCCTCGTCGATGAACAGGAACCACGCCTCGTCCAGGATGATCCGGACGCGCTTCCACTTGTCGTAGTTGAGCAGCAGGTAGTTGCCCTCGGTCACGACCAGCGGCACGTCCGGGTGCACCGGCACCGCGCACGCGACCGGTTCCTCGATCTCGCGGCGGAACTCCGGCGCGTAGATCATGTCCGGCCCGCACGCCTTGATCCGGCCGAGCAGGTCGACGTATCCGGGGATGTCGAACGTGTCCGGCGCGCCCTTGCGCTCGACCAGCCGCAACCGTTCGAGCTCGCTCTGCGCGAGGTGGAACCCGTCCATCTCGACGAGCACCGCCTGGCCGTCGAGCGCCTCGACGAGCCTGCGCGCGAGTGTCGACTTTCCGGAGCCCGGCGCTCCGCCGATCCCGAGGATCTTGCGCTCACCCATGTCCGTGAGCGCTTTGGCCCGCTCTAGCAGCTCTTCGAACCTGACCTGCTGTCCTGCCACCGTGCCAGCTCCTCAACCCAGTCCCCGACCGCACCGACCCGAACGGCGGCGGCCTGCGACGCGAAGCCGATGGCCGCGATCGGGTCGGCTCCTGACGCCAGCGCGTAGGCGTACGCGCCGTGCCAGACGTCACCGGCACCGTTCGTGTCCTCCACCTGCACCGCCGCAACGGGCACCTCTCCGGTCGAGCCGTTCCACGACCAGGTCACCGGTGCGGGGCCGTTGGTGCGAACCACCAGCGGGACCCCGTACGAGTGCACCTCGGCAGCGGACCGCTCGAACCCCGAAGCACAGGCAGCCACGTCCACCAGCGGCAGCAGGTGATCGAGGACAGGTTTCCAGCTCCCGGCGTCGAGCACCACAGGCAATCCCGCCGCTTTCGCCTGTTGAGCGACGGGGATCACCAGTCCGTCGTGGTGCCCGTCCAAGAGGACCACGTCCGCGGCGGCCAGAAGATCGGACAAATCAGGCGCCTCGACGGGCACCGACGCGTTGCGCGAAACGACCGTGCGCTCCCCATCTGCGTCTCTGACGACGACCATGCTCACCGGGGTCGTGCCCTCGACGGCAGTGACTTGGACCGGTTCCAAAGCGGCACGCACGAATTCACCCAGTGCGTCGGCACCCAAGGCGGTGAGGAGCGCCGCGGACCCGCCCAGCGCGGCCACCGCCCGTGCCGCGCCGGCCGCCGGACCGCCGGGGGCGAGGTGCGCGGACAGCGACCTGACCTTCTCGCCGGGTGCGGGGAAGTCGGTCACCCGCTGGGTGACGTCGAGAGTTGTGAGGCCGACACACAGCACGGCTGCCATCAGGCCTTCCTCCAAACGGGTAAGGTCCCGGCCATGGTCACCATGCGGGATGTCGCGGCTCTCGCGGGGGTCTCCATCACCACGGTGTCACACGTGATCAACGAGACCAGGCCCGTCGCCGGAGACACGCGAGAGCGCGTTCAGAAGGCGATCGACGAGACCGGGTACACGGGTGACGCCATCGCGCGGTCGCTGGTCATGGGTGGCACGAAGTCGCTGGGCCTCGCGGTGTCGCTGGTGTCCCACCCCTACTTCGCCGAGCTGATCGCCGCCATCGAGTCGGAGGCGACGCGCTGCGGGTACTCGCTCGTGCTGATCGACACCAGGGACACCCCGGAGTCCGAGCAGACCGCGGTCAGGATGCTGCGCTCCCGGCGCGTCGACGGCCTGCTGCTGACCCCGTCGGCCGGCGCGGGCAGCCTGGTGCTGCCGGAGCTCAAGAAGCTCGGCATCCCGACCGTGCTGGTGGACCGCCTGACCGTCTCGAAGGACATCGACCAGGTCGGGCCGGAGAACGTGCAGGCCACCTCGGCCCTGGTCACGCACCTCGCCGAGCACGGGCACCGGCGGATCGGCATCGTCTGCGGCAAGTCCGGCGTGGCGACGACCGAGGAACGCATCCTCGGCTACCGCCTGGGCCTCGGCCGCGCGGGCCTGAAGTGGGACGAGGCCCTGGTCTCGCAGAGCGGCTGGCTCGCGCCGCTGCTCGACCAGGAGGACCCGGCCACCGCCGTCGTCGCCGCCGATCACCTGGTCACGGTCGGCATGCTGCACGAAGCACGCGCCCGCGGCCTGAAGCTCGGCACCGACCTCGCGGTCGTGGCCTACGACGAGGTGGAGTGGGCGACGTTGATCGAGCCGCCGCTCACGACGCTGGCCCAGCCGGTCGAGGAGATCGGCAGGACCGCCGTGAAACTGCTGCTCTCGCGCATCGCCGACCCGACGCGGGCACCGGAGACGATCCGGCTGGCGCCGTCGCTGATGCACCGGCAGTCGTGCGGATGCTGATCCCCGGCCTCGTCTCGGTGACGTTCCGGCAGCTCTCGGTCGACGAGATCGGCGAGCTGGCCCTGGACTGCGGCCTGCAGGCCGTCGAGTGGGGTGCCGACGTGCACGTTCCGCCCGGCGACTTCGCGGCGGCCCGCCGTGCGCTGGACACCGGCCTGAAGGTGGCGGCGTACGGCTCGTACTACCGCGCGGGCGTGTCGGACCGTTCGGAGCTGGCGGCGATCTTGGAAACCGCCGCGGAGCTGGACGCGCCGTTCGTCCGGGTGTGGGCGGGCACCTCGGGTTCCGCCGAGTGCGCCGACCGCGGTGCCGTGGTGGAGGCGCTGCAGCACGCCGTCGAGCACGCCGACGCGATGGGCACGCGGATCGCGTTGGAGTACCACCGCAACACGCTGACCGACACGCTCGACTCGACCGTGCGGCTGCTGGACGAGGTCGACGGCGTGGTGCCGTACTGGCAACCGAGCGGCGGCCAGGACGTGTTCTCGGCGGTGCACGAGGTCAGGACGCTGGAACCGGTGACAGCGCACGTCTTCTCGTGGGGCCCCGGCGGCTTCACCGACCGCCTGCCGTTGTCCGCACGCCGCGACCTGTGGAAACCGGTGCTCGGCGAGCTCGCGCGCGACGGCATCGAGCGCAACGCCCTGCTGGAGTTCGTGCGCGACGACTCGGTCGACCAGTTCCGCGAGGACGCCAAGACCCTGCTGAGCTACGTCGCCGCGCCGTGACGTTCGAGCAGGGCCGCCGCCTCCAGGCACATCCACCCGCCCAGCTGCACTGACAGGTCCCTGCCCTCCTCCTCGGTGGCCGTGACCGTCCACTCCGGACCGAACAGCGGCCCGCTGACCGCCATCGTCCGGTTGTGCCACGCGGCCTCCGCCGAGGTCATCACGAGCTGCCTGGCCAGCTCGGCACTGCCCGCGTGCGCGGGGTCGAGCTCGGGGATGTGCAGAGCCGCCTGCGCGAGGTAGCGGACGAGGATCCCGGCGAACAGCCCACCGTCCCCGCCACCCTGCCCGTTGATGACACCGTCGGTGGCGAGGTCGTCGTACACGGCCGTGATGGTGCGTGCCGCCTTCTCGACCCACTTGGTTGGCTGCCCGCGCTTCGCCAACTCCACGCACGCACCGATGAGAACGCCTTGGCAGTACGTGTAGATGTTCTTCTCGACGTCCCTGATGTCACCGTTGGGGTGCACGTGGAGCCCGTCCCACGCAAGGCCTTTGGGGTCGACGAGGTGGTCCTCCACCCAGTCCACGATGGACCGCGCCTTCGCGAGGTCCGTCCCTTCGTTCTGCCGGGCCAGGAAGATCGCCGCGGGCCCGTTGGCCGGCACGTTCTTGAAGTCGTCGCCGCGCTTCCACCAGATCCCACCGCCGGCGTGGTCGGTCCACCCGTCCCGCAGCTGGTTCGCGATCTGCCCGATGGCCTTGGGCTTGGCGATGCCGATGTGCTGCGCGCGCTGCAACGCCAGCCCCAGCCACGCGACGTCGTCGTAGTAGTCGTTGGTCCAGCTGCTGACGTTCCGCACGCGAATACCGCGGAGGACCCTGATGATCGCCTGCTTGCGCGCCTCGACGGGCCCGCGCTCGTACCCGTCGATCATGCAGTCGAGCAGGTGCGCCTGCCACCAGTAGTTGAACGGCGCGAAGACCTTGTCCCCGAACCTCGGCGGCCACCCACAGGCCCCGAGACTCGTCCCGGGCACCCCCCAGACCCGGCGCAGGTGCCTCGAATGCACCGCACGCTCCGCAACACCCGCACGAGCGGCCAGCAGCTTCGCGATCACCACCAGCCCATCGTGCTTTCTGGAACGATCAAGAAGCTCGGTGAACCACCCAGTGGTACAGCCCCATGGCCACAGAAGTTGTCAGGTTGTAACTGCTGACCTTCTCCCGCATGGGCAGCCGGACGATCCGGGTGGCCTTGTTCCTGACCTCTTCGGACAGGCCGTGGCGCTCGGAGCCGAACGCGAGGACGGCGCTGTCGGGGATGGGGCCGGTGAGCGGCTCGCCGTCGGCGTCGAAGGCGATGAGGTCTGCGGCGAAGTCGAGGCTGGTCGCCCTGGCGACGGGGAGCGCGAAGTGGAGGCCGGCGGAACCGCGGAGCACGGTGGGGTGCCAGGGGTCGACGTCGCCGGTGGAGAGGACCCCGCCCGCGTCGAGGCCGGCGGCGACGCGGATGGTGGCGCCGAAGTTGCCGAGGTTGCGGGGGTTGTCGAGGAGGACGACGGGGGCGTTGCGGTCGAAGGGGAGGTCGGGGCGTTCCGCGAAGCCCGCTACGCCGGTCGGGTGGGTGCGGCCGACGCGGCGGACGAACTCCTGTTGAGCCACCTCGGTCGCCCGTGCGTACACCTCAACGAGGTCAGGAGCATGGGTCCGCGCCAAGTTCACGGTCGCCGCCAGGTTCGTGGTGAGCAGCGGCGACACCACCGCACCAAAGCGAAGAGCGTGCTTGACTGGATGAAAGCCTTCGAGCAGCACGCGACTCCTCCACGAAACGTCAACTCGACACTACTTACCGCAATAAACCGCTGCGTTGCCGAACAATGGTTGCACCGTTGCACTAACGAGACAGCCCCGGAGCGCGACATCTCAGGTGAACCGGTAGTGTCCGTGCCTTCCCGTCCATTGCACAGAAAGATCGATCGATGAGCCACATCGGCGGCGACGAGGTCAGCGGCGACAAGTAGTCGCGCGACCACGCACTCGGCGGCGTCGCCTGGTCGGGACGCCTCCGCTATTTCAGGTCGAGACGCATGCCGATGATGCGATTTGGTTTCACGTTGAGCGCCCGGAACTCGACCTCCAGCTGGCCGTTGCCGCGGCGCTCTTCCAGGCTGTAGTCCGGCTCCTCCTCCGGGACGAATCCGAGCGGACCGCACGTCGCGTCGGTCCCCGGCGGCAGGACGACGGTGTAGGCCAGCTCTTCCAGGTGCCGGGAAGCGACGTAGCGGAAGTCGTCGGGAGCACCGTCCTTCATCAGTGGACGGCACTTGCCCGGCCAGTCCACCACGACCACGACGTTGAAACGCTTGCCGCGGGAAAGCGGCTTCGGGAAGTGCACGAGCACCTCCAACCGCCCCGACGGCAACCACACCGTGGTGAGCTCCGCTTGCGCCCCGGGCACACCCTCCAGCTCGATCCCGCGCACGTGCACGCGCACGTTGTTCCGGTATTTCTTGGGCTGGTTCCACCCCGCACCGACCCGAATCCGGTAATAGCTCAACTTGAACGATTTCACCGCGCCGGACGCGGACATCACCTGGCGGACATCGCCCTGCGGGTTGATGTCGGTGTGCTGTTCCCACCTGATCAACCGCCAGGAGCTCTGCATCTGGTCGGACAACACTTCGCAGTACCGGACCAACAACTTCTGGTCCACCTCGGCGCGTCGTCGACTTGAGGACCTCCCGGCGATCACCAGCGTCGTCAGTCCCGCCACTCCGACCAGCACCGCAGCGACCGAGATGGACTCGGCGCTTTCCAGCGCGAACACCAGACCGAAAACACCACACACCGAAAGAATTCCGAACCCGACTTCCGCCGCACCCACGAAACCCACATCGGCGAGGTATTCGTCGAGCCAGTCCAGGAAACGCTGCACACGAACCCCCTCACCTTTGAAGATCAGCCGAGTTTAGGTCGGTGCGGTATGCGGCGCGCAAGGTTGGTACATACAGGTGAAAGGTGCGCTAGTGAATGCTGACTCCACGTACGGCACGCCGGCCCGCGCAGAACCCGATCCACGACACCACCACAACGGCCCCGAGCACCAGCTGCACCACCGTAGCCGCGCTCTCCGGGTACCAGACCCCGTCGATGTAGTGGTCGATGAACCCGGTCTCCAGCACCGGTATCCCCGCCTGCGCGCGGAAGTGGTTCTCCCAGGTCGTGAGGGGGCAGACGGTCGGCACGGCGAGGCTCAGCACCGCCCAGGCGGCGAGGGCCAGGTGCGGGTGGATGAGGCGGCGCCAGCGCCACGCGAGGAAGCCGCCGGCCAGCAGGAACGCCAGCACGGCGAAGTGCAGCAGCATGACGGCTTCCGCCAGGAGCCTCGCCATTCGCACCACCCCGTCCTCCAGACTAGGACGGGGTAGCTCGAACCGCGCTCGATGAAACCGATCAGCTGCTCAGGCGAGACCCAGGTCGTCCAGGTCCAGCAGGTAGCGGTACTGCAGGCCCTCGGCCTCGATGGCCTCGCGGGCGCCCGTGCCGCGGTCGACGACGGTGGCGACGCCCACGACCTCGGCGCCGGCCTCGCGCAGGGCGGTGACGGCGGTGAGGACGGAGCCGCCGGTCGTGGAGGTGTCCTCGACGGCCAGGACGCGCTGGCCGCGGACCTCGATGCCCTCGATCTGGCGCTGCATGCCGTGCGCCTTGGCGGCCTTGCGGACGACGAACACGTCCAGCACGTCACCGGCGACCGCGGCGGAGTGCATCATCGCGTAGGCCACGGGGTCGGCACCGAGCGTGAGACCGCCGACGGCGACGAAGTTCCAGTCGCTGGTGAGCTGGCGGAGCAGCTTGCCGATCAACGGCGCCGCCGCGTGGTGCAGCGTGGCACGGCGCAGGTCGACGTAGTAGTCGGCTTCCTTGCCGCTCGAGAGGGTCACCTTGCCGTGCACCACGGCCAATTCGCTCACCAAGCGGGCGAGTTCCGACTTCGCGTTCGCGTCCAAGACCTGTTCAGTTCGCACGGGTCGCAAGCTTCGCACACGCGACGCCGCCACGCCGCATACCCTGCATCACCGTGAACCTGTTGAGCGCGGACACCTTCGTCGTGGACCAGCCGTGGACACCGATGCGGTTGATGCTCGGGTCGAAGTACCTCGCAGACGCCTACGACGGACACGACGTGCTGCTCGGCTCGGTCCGCGAGACCCGCCGCGGCTTCCTCACCGCCCGCCTGCGCAACCTCAGCCTGTCCCGCTGGACGCCGTTCAGCCTGCAGGTCCTGTCGCCGACCGGCCAGCCGGTGCTCGTGGTGACCAAGTCGGCGGGCATCGGCAAGCGCCCGACCAAGGTGGCCTGGCCGAACGGCCAGCCGGTCGGCTCGATCGTGCCGCAGCCGGGCCGGTACGCGCTGCTCGACGTGAACGGCACGCAGCTCTGCCTGCTCGGCGACGTGATCCAGCTCCACATCGGGCAGATCAAGAAGCGCAACGGCAAGCGGGTGCGCCGGGACGTCGTCCAGGTGCGCCCCGGCACCTCGGAACCCGTGCGGTCGCTCGCGGTGGCGGCGGCGGTGGCGTTCGACATCGTCCGCGGCGTCGGCACGAACCACTTGAGCAGCGATGCGTCCGGGTTCCTGCCCGGGGAGTGACCGCTAGATCAAGATCCCGATGACCATGCCCAGCACTCCGATGACGACACCGACGACGACACCGACCAGCGCGATGACCACACCGCTGCGAGCCGGGTCGGCGAGGAACGGGCGGGCGAACCTGCCTTGGTGCAGCCACTCGACCATGCGCTCGTACCGCGACTTAGGCATCGTCACGGTCGCTCGATCGAGCAGGACCGCGGCGGTCGACAGCGTGCTCAACCCGGTCGCCAACAACAAGAGCGGGAACATCCAGAAGAACGACGAAGCCACCATCGCGCCCGCCATCTCACCGATCAACCGCGCCCTGTCCGCGCCTGGGGCTTCGATCCGTGGCTCGAACACCACTTCGACGACGATGAGCGGCAGCGGAGCCAGGACCGCCATGATTATCAGCTTGGCGTAACCCCAACGCTCACCCCTCCTGTTCGGTCGCGCCAGATGCCCGATCGCTTCCTCGGCAGCGGGCACTACGCGCTCCTCAGCCCCGTCCGCCTCGACTTGCACCCTGTACGCGGCACGACGACCGAGTACGGAGATCCGGTCGCCGATGTCGATCAGCACGCGGTCGGTTCCTGAGGTGAGCTCGACGCGCACATGGCGCACCCGGCGACCGCGTTCCCGCACCAGGTCCGCCAGTTCCGGCCAGCTCTGCCCGACGAGCTCGCGGTTGATCGTGAGGGTGGCCAGTGGTCTCACCTCGCGACTACGCAAGTCCCGGTAGGAATGCTGCCAGCACTCGGTCACCTCACCCCCGAGTGCCCTGCGCACCGCCGCCACAAGGCTGGTCAGCTCACTTTCTCGCACGTGACCCGTCTTGAGGTCCGCGACGATCGATACCGAGTTCACCGACAGTCCCTCCGCGCTCAGCGTGTCCTTGGCTATCTGACGCCTCCGGGACCTCGTTACGTGCAAAACGAAAGCCGCCCCCCACGAGGGAGGCGGCTTCGGTCGAACACCAGAACGACCTACCAGGCGTCTTCCTTGAACACCGACGGACCGTCCTCGTCGTCGTCACCACGCGCGGGCCGGACCGGCGGCGTCGGCCGCGACGGGTTGCCCGACTCGATGATGTCGTCGATGTCCTGGCCCTCCTGGATGGCCGTGTAGGCGCGCTGCAGGTCCGGAACGCCCGTGGCGAGCGCCTTCTGCACGCCCTCGTCCATCACGCGGCCGGCTGCGATGTCCTGCCAGCTGAACTCGCCGGAGTCGATGCGCTGCTGGAGGTCCTTGAACTCCTTGGGCGCGTTCGGGCTCTTGGCGTACCGCTCGATCGCCGCCAGGTCCTGTTCCGTCACGCCACGCGAGCGCGGCTGGAACTGGGCGGCTTCGCGGCCGGTCTTCTCCACCGCGGCCGTCGTGGCGTCGAAACCGTCGACGAGCGCCTGCAGCCGGGCCTGGTCGTAGGGGAACGTCACTGCTCTCCACCGCCCTGACCGCCCGAGCCGGCACCCGCTGAGCTGGAGCCCGCTGAGCTCGAACCCGCCGCGGACGAGCTGCTCGACGCCGCACCGGCCTGGCTGCTCGTGTCGTAGCGGGTGGTGGCCTTGCCGACGTCCTTGTTCAGCTTGTAGCCGTTGTAGGCGATGCTCATCGCGCCGGACTTGGCGGCCTTGGCGCCGTCGTCGAACTTCTCCTTGCCGTCCTGGTAGCCGTCGACCACGTCGAGGAGGTCGCCGACGTCGCGGACGTCCTTCAGCTTCATGAGCGCGGTGCCCATGGCCTTGATGCCGTCGATCATGCCCTGGACGCCCTCGATCAGCGTCTGGACCGCAATGATGATCTTGCGGATGCGGTCGACGATCTGGATGCAGTCGTAGACGACCCACACGGCCTTGCCCCAGCCGACGACCGGGATCGGGGCGAGGATCACCGCTTCCATCAGCTTCTGGCACAGGTAGTCGAGCAGCGACAGGGCGAGGCCCGTCAGGGTGCGGCAGGTGTTCGCCATCGACTTGAACTTGTCGCCGATGATCCTGGCGACCTGGGAGTCCGCCTCGATCGCGATGACCCACATGGTGTCCATGCGGCGTTCGAAGCCCTGGGCGGCGGAGCCGTTCCAGTGCGGGTTCAGCTGGTCGGCGCCGGCGTCGACGTTGTGCCGCACCGAGTCGAGCGCCTTCGAGACGTTGTCCCAGGCCCGCGCGTTGGCGTCGATCTTCTCGAAGTCGCCGAGCAGGGGGTTGATCAGGGACTCGACCAGGTTCTCGCCGGTGACCTTCTCGTAGATCCAGTTGACGCCCTGGATCTTCCAGCCGGCCTTCTCGATGAGCTCCTTGGTGGACTGCCTGCCGGGGCGGTCCTCGGGTGCCTTGTTGAGCGCGACCGAGGGGTCCTCGACGTCCGCGTACGCCGTCGCCATCAGTTACCCCCGACCTGCGGTGCCTTCTGGGCACCCGAAAGCTTGTTCTGGACACCGTCGAAGATCTTCAGGCCGATGGTGTCGGCCTTCTCGTAGTGCTCCGCGGTCTTCCGCAACGCCTCGGAGTCCTTGAGCATCATCTTGTTGGCGAAGTCCAACGTCTCCCCGTACAGGTTCGCGACGCCGGTCACGACGGGGTGCAGCAACGACAGCAGGCCGGTGAACCCGCTGGTGTCACCGCCCTTGGAGATCGCGTGGTCCTTGATGGTCACGAAGTGCTGGGCGTTGCGGTCCAGCAGCTCGCTGTACCCGCGCAGCTCCTCTGGCACGACGTGGAACTGTTCACTCACGACTGCTCCGACGCACAGTTGGGCCGAATGGTTCCGGTCAGGTTCGTCCGCGTCCGCCGGCGAAGCGGGACGCCATCTTGCGGACCAGGGCGCGCGGCAGCAGCTTGGTGAGCCCCACGATGGTCTTGTACTGGGTGCCGGGGATCGACAGCACCTTGCCGCGGCGCAGGTCTCGCAACGCCTCGTGGACCAGCCGGTCGGCGTCGACGTACAGCCAGTTCGGCGTCTTGGACATGTCGATGGCGGCGCGCTTGTGGAACTCGGTCCGCACGAAACCAGGACAGAGCGCCATGATCCGGACACCGGAACCGCCGACGGCGAGCGACATGCCCTCGGAGAACGACGTCACCCACGCCTTGTCGGCGCTGTAGCTGGTGCCGCGGCCGGGCAGGAAGCTGGCCACACTGGACACGTTGATCACGTCGCCCTTGCCGCGCGCCATCATCACGGGGATCGCGGCCCTGCTCAGCCGCAGCACGGTGGCGACGTTGACGTCCAGCTGGGCTTGGAGCTTCTCCACGTCCGCGGCGAAGAACTCGCCGGAGCTCGCGAAGCCCGCGTTGTTGACCAGCACGTCCACAGCGGACTCGGCGAGGCGTGCCTCCACCTTGGCGCGGTCGGTGTGGTCGCTCAGATCGGCGGGCAACGTGTCGACGTGCACGCCGTGGCGGTCGTGCAACTGCTGCGCGAGCTCTTCCAGTGCGGACGCGGTGCGTGCGACCAGGACGAGGTCGTACCCCTCGGCGGCGAGCCTGCGCGCGAAGGCGGCTCCGATCCCGACGGTTGCTCCGGTCACCAGTGCGGTTGGCATGCCACCGCACGCTAGTCGGAAAACCGCCGGGGTCGAAGCACGCCGACAACTGCGCTCTGCTCTTCGCCGCCGAACAACATCCACCTGACCGACGCACCCGTGTTGCCCAACGTCACAACGGACGCGGTACCTGCCACGGCAACGGGCAGGACTACGGCGTGACATAGGTCACACCTGCCTGTTACGTCTGCTTGCGTCCGAACGACGGCCGGTAGACCTCGCCGCCTTCGTCCTCCGGATCGGCGGCGGGCTCGTCCTCGGACGGGTCAGCGTCGAACGGGTCGATCACGTCCGCGAGCTCGCCCACGTCCCGCAGCAGCCGCTCCAGGCGAGCGGGCGACGAGTTGGGCGGCGCGGAGGCCAGCACCCAGTCGTTCTCCAGCCAGACGACCGTGACGTCGCCACCGATCTCCTCAGCGGCGTCGATCAGGTCCGGCGTGATCAGCTTGCGGGCGGCGGGCACGTCCGTGACGAACGCGTACCGCGACCCGACCGGGCCGAGCAGGTCGGGCATCTTGTCGCGCTGGAACGGCACCGTCGAGAGCCACAGCTCGATGACCACCGACAACGCGCGCCGGCAGCGCACGCCGACCAGCACGGAGTTGACCTTGCCACCGGTCTCGTGGTCGAGCACGTAGACCTGCCGCCTGCCGTCCGCGGTGAACGTGGAGCCCGCGACGACGTCACGGGCGAGGCCCGTGCCGTAGTACGCGATGGCGCCCGCTTCCCAGCGTGTCGGCAGCACGTGGTCTGTCTCTTCGAACTGCCAGCCGCGCAGGGCAGCCCAACGGCGCCGTTCACGATTACGCGCGGTTCGTTGCGCCCGGTCGGTCGCGAGCAGGGCGAACCCCGCCACGCCCGCCACCGCGGCGACGGTGAACCAGACCCACGCCGGTATGCCACCCACAGCTGAAGCGTAGTGGGTCGAGCGCGTGGAACGAAGATCACTTCCGCGCGTCGCGTCCCGCGACCGCAGTTTCCACGCGGTCGGCGGTGCGTGATCGTCCCGTTTGGAGCATCTTCAAGCCCCCGGACGTGGACTACCGCGGCACGACGACGACCTGGTCCGCGTCCTCGTAGACGACGCGGCCGGGATCGTCGGACTCCACCCGGCGCCACCGCACGCCGTGCGCGTCGAGGATCGCCAGGTAACCGTCGACCCGGTCGACCAGGTGCGTCGCCTCGACCTTGAACCACGCGGCGGCGCCGGGGTTCACCTCCCGGTCGTACACGGTCGGGTCGACCGTCGACGGGTCGGTGTAGGCCGCGTTGTACCAAGCGTGGTTGACGCGGCAGAACTCCTCCTGCTCCGCGGTCAGCCTGCCGGCCCTGCGCAGGCCGTTCACCAGCCCGAAGACACCTGACCAGGTGCCTCGCGGCGTCGGTTCGACCGCCTGGAAGCGCACGTAACGAAGATCCCCCACGGCGAGCCAACCTACCGACCGCCGCAGGGGATCCGGAACCTCAGACCTCGCGGCCCACGATCAGGCCGGTCTGGTCGTCCAGCACGTCGACCCGCACGGTGTCGCCGTCGCGCACCTCGCCGGCCAGCAGCTCCTTCGCCAGCTGGTCGCCGATCGCCGACTGCACCAGCCTGCGCAACGGCCGCGCGCCGTACACCGGGTCGAAACCGTTCAGCGCCAGCCAGTCGCGCGCCGCGGTGGTGACCTCCAGCGTCAGCCTGCGCGCCGCCAGACGGGTGCCCAGGCGCTCGATCTGGATGTCCACGATGGACGTGAGCTCCTCGGTGGCGAGCGCGTGGAACACCACCACGTCGTCCAGCCGGTTCAGGAACTCCGGCTTGAAGTGGCGCTGCACCACCGACATGACGGCGTCCTTGCGCTCGACCTCGGTGAGCGACGGGTTCACGATGGTCTGCGAGCCCAGGTTCGAGGTGAGCACCAGGATCGTGTTGCGGAAGTCCACGGTCCGGCCCTGGCCGTCGGTCAGGCGGCCGTCGTCGAGGACCTGCAGCAGCACGTCGAACACGTCCGGGTGCGCCTTCTCGACCTCGTCCAGCAGCACGACCGAGTACGGCCGGCGGCGGACCGACTCGGTGAGCTGGCCACCCTGGTCGTAGCCGACGTAGCCGGGGGGCGCGCCGACCAGGCGGGCCACCGAGTGCTTCTCGGAGTACTCGCTCATGTCGATGCGGATCATCGCCCGTTCGTCGTCGAACAGGAACGACGCCAGCGCCTTCGCCAGCTCGGTCTTGCCGACGCCGGTGGGGCCGAGGAACAGGAACGAGCCGGTCGGGCGGTCCGGGTCGGCGACACCGGCGCGCGTCCTGCGCACCGCGTCCGACACGACCCGCACGGCCTCGGCCTGCCCGACGACGCGGCGGGTGAGCTCGTCCTCCATCCGCAGCAGCTTCGCCGTCTCGCCTTCCAGCAGCCGACCTGCCGGGATGCCGGTCCAGGCGGAGACGACGTCGGCGACGTCGTCGGGGCCGACCTCCTCCTTGAGCATCGCGGACTCCTGGGTGGACGCCTCGGCGGCGGCCTGCAGCTCCTTCTCCAGCGCGGGGATCCGGCCGTAGCGCAGCTCCGCGGCCCGGCCGAGGTCGCCGTCGCGCTCGGCGCGTTCCGACTCGCCGCGCAACGACTCCAGCTGCTCCTTGAGCGTGCGGACCTTGTCGATCGAGCCCTTCTCGTTCTGCCAGCGGGCGGTCAGCGCGGACAGCTCCTCGCGCTTCTCGGCCAGCTCGGCGCGCAGGGCGGAGAGCCGTTCGAGCGAGGCGGCGTCGGACTCCTTGGCGAGCGCCATCTCCTCGATCTCCAGGCGGCGGACCGCCCGTTCGACCGTGTCGATCTCCACCGGCCGCGAGTCGATCTCCATGCGCAACCGGGACGCGGCCTCGTCGACGAGGTCGATGGCCTTGTCCGGCAGGAAGCGCGCGGTGATGTAGCGGTCCGACATCGTGGCGGCGGCGACGAGGGCGGCGTCGGTGATGCGCACGCCGTGGTGCACCTCGTAGCGCTCCTTGAGGCCGCGCAGGATGCCGACGGTGTCCTCGACCGAGGGCTCGCCGACCAGCACCTGCTGGAAGCGCCGCTCCAGGGCGGCGTCCTTCTCGATGTGCTCGCGGTACTCGTCGAGGGTCGTGGCACCGACCATCCGCAGCTCGCCGCGCGCCAGCATGGGCTTGATCATGTTGCCGGCGTCCATGGCGGACTCGCCGGTCGCGCCGGCGCCGACGATCGTGTGCAGCTCGTCGATGAACGTGATGACCTGGCCGGCCGAGTCGGTGATCTCCTTGAGGACGGCCTTGAGCCGCTCCTCGAACTCACCGCGGTACTTGGCGCCCGCGACCATCGAGCCGAGGTCGAGCGACACCACCCGCTTGCCGCGCAGTGACTCCGGCACGTCACCGGCCACCACGCGCTGGGCCAGGCCCTCGACGATGGCGGTCTTGCCGACACCGGGCTCGCCGATCAGCACCGGGTTGTTCTTGGTGCGCCGCGACAGCACCTGCACGACCCGGCGGATCTCGGAGTCACGGCCGATCACGGGGTCGAGCTCGCCCTTGCGCGCGCGTTCGGTCAGGTCGACGCCGTACTTCTCCAGCGCCTTGTAGGTGCCCTCGGGGTCGGGCGAGGTGACCCGCGCCGAACCGCGGACCTTCGTGAAGGCCTCGGTCAGCGCCTCCGGCGTCGCGCCGTGCCGTCGCAGCAGGTCGGCCACCTGGCCACCGTGCTGCGCGAGCCCCACGAGCAGGTGCTCGGTGGAGACGTACTCGTCGCCCATCTCGGTGGCGAGCTCCTGGGCCCTGCCGAGCACGCGCACGGCGTCCCGCGAGAGCTGCGGCGCGGAGACCGTCGATCCGGAGGCGCTGGGCAGGGCGCGGGAGAGCTGCTCCAGCTCCTTGCGCACCAGCGTCGGGTCGGCGCCCACCGCGGAGAGCAACGGCGCGGTCAACCCGTCCGTCTGCGCCAGCAGGGCGCCGAGCAGGTGCACCGAACCCGTGTCGGGGTTGCCGTTGAGCGTCGCTGCCTGCACGGCTGCCGAAACAGCCTGCTGGGTCTTGGTCGTCGGGTTGAAAGCGTCCATTCCTCCACCTCGTGGTCAGCCTTGAGCATGGACCATCATCCCGCACAACGTCAGAAAAGTTGAGTCTGTTCCGCTCAACTAGGAACGTGACGGCCGTCGCGGAAAATCCGAGCCGGGACGAGCGGGTTAGGCGAAGATCAGCGCCATGACGTCAATCATCCACAACATCACCGTGGACGCGCGCGACTCCTACGCGATCGCGTCCTGGTGGGGCCAGGTGCTCGGCCTGCCGCTCGACCCGGAGGACAACCCCGGCGACCCGGAGTGCCTGATCCACCTGCCGAGCGGCATCCGCTACCTGTTCATCAACGTGCCGGAGGGCAAGGAGCTCAAGAACCGGCTGCACATCGACCTGCAGCCGACCGACCTCACCCGGGACGAGGAGGTCGACCGGCTGGTCGGGATCGGCGCGACGGTGTTCGACGATCAGCGCAGGCCGGACGGCACCGGCTGGGTCACGATGCGCGACCCCGAGGGCAACGAGTTCTGCGTGGAACGCAGCGCAGCCGAACGGGCCGCCACCTCCTGACCGCCGTCACTCATTCGTACCAACAGCTTGTCCACAACAGGGGTTGGGTTGTCCACAATCCGCTGGTCAGTATCCACAGGTGAGGCAAGCTCAGTGGCCACCGTCTGTGCGCCAGAACCCGTTGGGGTGACATCCGCGGTCACGTCCACGGACTCGCGCAGCGGCTGCTCCTTGATCAGCAGCACCGCGATGACGGTGAAGACCGCGAGACCGGCGGCGATCAGGAACAGCTCGCCCATCGCGTCGCCGTAGGAGTTCCGCACGGCCGGGGAGAGGGAGCCGGGGTCGAGCGTCGTCGTGCTCACGTGGGCGGCCAGCACCGCACCGAGCACCGACACGCCGGCCGTTCCTCCCAGCGACCGCAGGAACGTCGCCGTGGAGCTCGCCGCCCCCAGATCGGCCATGCTGACGCCGTTCTGCACGGCGAGCACCAGGTTCTGCATGGTCAGGCCCACGCCCACGCCGACCAGCAGCAGGTACGCGCCCATCAGCGTGAGGTTGGTGGAGTGGTCGATCGTCCCGAGCAGCGCCAGCCCGGCGACCAGCGAGAACGCACCCCAGACCAGGTAGCTCTTCCACCTGCCGCTCTTCGCGATCAGCTGCCCGCTGACCGTGGACGAGATGCTCAGGCCGAGCACCAGCGGAACCGTGAGCAGCCCCGCCTTCGTGGGCGAGAACCCGCGCGCGATCTGGAAGTACTGCCCCATGAACACCGACGCGCCGAACATCGCCGTGCCGACCGCGATGCCGCCGAACATCGCCAGCACCACCGTGCGGTTGCGGAACAGGTGCAGCGGGATCACCGGCGCACTCGCCCTGCGCTCGACGAAGTAGGCGGCGACCAGCGCGACCAGCACGCCACCGACGTACAGCGCGCTCTCCCCGGAGAACCACGCGAAGTCCTTGCCGGCGAACGACACCCACATGAGCAGCAGGCTCACGCCACCCGTGATCAGCGTGGCACCCAGGTAGTCGATCTTCACGTGCTGCTTCTTGGTCGGCAGGTGCAGCGTCTTGTGCAGCACGGCGAGGGCCACCAGGGCCAGCGGCACGCACACGAAGAAGCACCAGCGCCAACCGGGCCAGTCGACGAGGAACCCGCCGACGAGCGGCCCGCCGACGGTGCCGGCCGAGATCACCATGCCGGTGTAGCCGCTGTAGCGGCCGCGTTCGCGCGGGCTCAGCAGCGCGCCGACCACGACCTGGCCGAGCGCCTGCACACCGCCCATGCCCAGGCCCTGGACGACCCGGAACCCGATGAGCTGCTCCATGTTCTGGCTCAGGCCCGCGAGGACCGAGCCGATCACGAACAGGATGATGCCGGTCTGCAGCAGCTTCTTCTTGTCGAAGAGGTCGGCGAGCTTGCCCCACAGCGGCGTGCTGGCCGTGGAGGCGAGCAACATCGACGTGATGACCCAGGTGTACTGGGTCTGCGTGCCCTTGAGCTCGGCCAGGATCGTCGGGAGAGCGTTCGAGACGATGGTGGAGCTGAGGATCGCGACGAGCAGCGCCACCCAGATGCCGGACAGCGCTTCGAGGATCTCCCGATGCGACGAGGGCCGGTTCAAGCACACCTCCGGTAGTTAGTTGATGCCATACAACTATATCCGGAGATAGTTAGCTAGAACAACTTTCTCGGGTGACTCGTGGGTCACGTTCCACGGTGTTCGCGGCGGGTGGAGCGGCGGACGCGAACGGCTGGACGCGCTCCGGTCGTGAGAGGGGCGGGAAGCTGCTCATGGGGGAGGGCTGGGCGCGGCTGGTTCGGGTGTGGCGGGCCGAGGCGCGGCTGAGTGGGGTGGCTGGGTCGGCGGCCAGGCCGGTGCGGCCCGGCGGCTCGGCTCGGGCTCGGCTGGCTCGGCGGTGCGGCCCGGCTCCGTCCCGGCTGGGCTCGGCCCGGCGCGCTCGGCCCGGCCGGCTGGCTCTGCGCAGCTGGGCTGGCTCGGCTGGGCTATGGCTGCGATCTCCGTCAGGTCGCGGCGACGCGCGTCCTTGCAGGTCCACCCGGCGAGCGCGCTGGCGGCCGGGACTCGGCAGGCCTCCTCCGACCTGCCGAGCCCCGGTCCACCGCCTACAGCGCAGCGAGCAGTTCCCGCACCTCGGCCGCGATGCGGTCCAGCGCCGGGCCGTTGTCCGCGGCGGCGATTGCGCGGTCGATCCACTCGGCGACCTGCGGCATCTGCTCGGGGCGCAGGCCGCGGGTGGTGATGGCGGGCGTGCCCAGCCGGATGCCGGACGGGTCGAACGGTTTGCGGGTGTCGTACGGCACGGCGTTGTAGTTGAGCTCGATGCCCGCCTGGTCCAGCGCCCGTGCGGCCGGCTTGCCGCCGATGCCCTTCGACGTCAGGTCGATGAGGATCAGGTGGTTGTCGGTGCCGCCGGAGACCAGGTCGAAGCCGCGCTCCAGCAAAGCAGCCGCGAGCGCTTGAGCGTTGGCCACGATCGCGTGCGCGTACGAGCGGAACGCGGGCTGCATGGCCTCGTGCAGCGCCACGGCGATCGCGGCGGTCGTGTGGTTGTGCGGGCCGCCCTGCAGGCCGGGGAACACGGCCCGGTCGATCGCGCGGGCGTGCTCGGCGTCGGTGAGGATCATCGCGCCGCGCGGGCCGCGCAGGGTCTTGTGCGTGGTCGTGGTGATGACCGGGGCGTGGCCGACCGGGGACGGGTGGGCGCCGCCCGCGACCAGGCCCGCGATGTGGGCGATGTCGGCGACCAGGACGGCGTCGACCTCGGCGGCGATCGAGGCGAACGCCGGGAAGTCGATCGTGCGCGGGATGGCGGTGCCGCCGCAGAAGATCACGCGAGGGCGCTCGGCCAGTGCGAGGGAGCGGACCTCGTCCAGGTCGACGACGCCGGTGTCCTTGCGGACGTCGTACTGCACGGCGTTGAACCACTTGCCGGTCGCCGACACGTTCCAGCCGTGGGTCAGGTGGCCGCCCATCGGCAGCGACATGCCCATCACCGTGTCACCCGGCGAGAGGAACGCCAGGTAGACCGCGAGGTTCGCGGGCGCGCCGGACAGCGGCTGGACGTTGGCGTGGTCCACGCCGAACAGGGCGCGGGCACGGTCGACCGCCAGCTGTTCGACCTGGTCGACGACCTGCTGGCCCTCGTAGTACCGCTTGCCGGGGTACCCCTCGGAGTACTTGTTGGTCAGCACCGAGCCTGTTGCCTCAAGCACGGCGGCTGACACGTCGTTCTCCGACGCGATCATGCGCAGCTTGCTGGACTGGCGGGCGGACTCGGCCTGGATCAGTGCGGCGATCTCGGGATCGACGTCAGAGAGCACGGCGCTACTCCACGCCGGGCACCCAGGCGTTCGGTGCGCTCGGCCGTCGCTTCCCGGTGGTCGGTTCCACCCTCGGCACGCCAGTCGCTTGAGACGTGCCGAGCTTAGTCCAGCGTGAACGGGTCGTACTTGATCCGGTCGAGCGGAGTTCCCGCGACCAGCATGCGGGACACCGTCGACCTGATCATGGCCGGGCTGCCGCAGACCAGGACGTCCCGGTCCTCCCACGCGCCGTACCGGGTGACCACGTCGGCCAGGGTGCCCTGCTCGACACCGCGGACGCCGGGGTCCGACTCCAGCACCGGCACGACCGTGAGCCACGGGTTCGTGGTCGCGATGCGCTGCAGGTTGTCCAGGTCGTAGAGGTCCTCACGGGTGCGGCCGCCGTAGAACAGGTGCACGCGCGGGTTGTCGCCCCACTGCGCCATCTCGTCGATGATCGCGTGCATCGGCGCGACACCCGTGCCGCCGGCCACCATCAGGATGTCCTGCCCGGCCGTGCGGTCGACCGACAGACGTCCCATGGGCGGTCCGATCCGCCACGTGTCGCCCGCCTGCGTGTGACCGACCACCGAGCGCGACACCCAGCCGCCGTCCACGGACCGGATGTGGAACTCGATGACGCCGTCCTCGCGCGGCGCGTTCGCCGGCGAGTAGTAGCGCCAGAGCCGCTTGCGCTGCGGCGTCTCGACGGACACGTACTGCCCGGCGCGGTAGTTGACCGGGTGGTCCGGCTGCAGCCGCACGACGGCCAGGTCCCACGACACGCGCTGGTGGTCCAGCACCGTCGCATGCCAGTACGCGGGGCCGTTGTCGGCGTCGGCCGCCTCCTGCATCGCGCGGGCCATCAGCGTGTACGCCTCGGCCCAGGCCATCTCGACCTTCGGCGTCCAGGCGGCACCGGCGAACTTCTTCACCGCGGAGAGCAGGGCCGTGCCGACCGCCTCGTAGTGGACGTTGATGACACCGAACTTGCGGTGGTCACGCCCCAGCTGGCGGAGGAACGGGATCAGGTCGTCCGGGCGGTCGACCATCTGCACCACGTGCACGAGGGCGCGCAGCAGACGGCTGCGCTGCACCTCCATGTTCGCGGGGAACATCTCGCGTGTGGCAGGCGAGAGCGAGAAGAGCATCCCGTAGAAGAACTTGGCCACCTCTTCGGAATGCGGTTCCACCACCGCGAAGCTCTCCCGGATCATCCGCACCATCGCGGTGACGCCAGGCGGGGGTTCTCGGTGTGGCGGGGTAGGGATGGGGCTCAGCACAGCGTTCGCAGTCATGGTCCGCGCGCAGTCTCCACGTTCTTCATCCTGGCGCCGGCAAGGCGCTGTCGTCCTCGTCAAGCATCCGTCCCCCGACAGGGTGGACACTAACCCCTGATCGGGCTCTTTGACTCCTTGATGCCACCTTCGAGCGAAGCATGATTACGGTACGCAACTACTTGTTACCGCAACAGTGTGAATATGAGGAACCTTCTGTACCGCGTTGCGTGCTTGCGTGGAACGGTGTGGCGCGTGTCCCTGCCTGACTTGACCACAACCACCTCGTCCGACCGTGTCGAGCGCCCCGGCTCACGCGGTGAGCACTTCCTCCAATGTGCCCTGGAGACCACCGATCGCGCCACACGCTTCTACTCGGACCAGGTGCTGGACCACCTCAACCCCGCGATGGCCGAGTTCGTCGGCCGGATGGAGATGGCGTTCATCTCGACGGCCGACGCCGACGGCGAGTGCGACTCGACCCTGCGAGCAGGACCGGCCGGGTTCATCCAGGTGATCGACTCACGGACGATCGCGTACCCCGAGTACCGCGGCAACGGCGTGATGGCCTCGCTCGGCAACATCATGGAGAACCCGCACGTCGGCATGCTCATGGTGGACTTCACCGACGACCTGATCGGCCTGCACGTCAACGGCAGGGCCCGCATCGCGCGCGAGGAGTTCCCCACCGACGACCGCAAGGTCGAGCGCTGGGTCGTCGTGCAGGTGCAGGAGGCGTACGTCCACTGCCGCAAGCACATCCCCCGGATGGTCCCGGTGGACCGCGTGCGCGACTGGGGCACGGATGACGTGAAGCGCAAGGGCGGCGACTTCTTCGGCGCGAAGGCGGACCGCGCGGAGGCTGAGAAGAGCTGAACCGGGCTGACCTGGACTGGGCTGACCTGGGCTGACCTGGGCCGCTAGCCGAGCTCGGCAGCCGCGGCCCGCACCTCGGCGACCGACCGCCGGGCGACCTCGGACCAGTCCCCGGCGGTCTCCAGCCAGGTGCCGTACGCCCGTTCGAACGCCAGCACGCCGAGCTCGGCGGCGACCACCGCCGCCAGCTCGGGCACGCCACGCCGGTGCAACGCGTCCTTCATCGCCACGGCGAACCCGGCCATCTTCAACGCCGCCCGCTCGCGCAGCTCGAGGTTGGACCCGATCACCGCCTGCCGCTGCGACCCGTACTCGCGCTGCTCCTCGGTGAACCACCCGCCGACCGCGACCAGCGCGGCCTCCACCGCGGCCATCGGTTCCGCCTGCTCCGGCGCACCGGCGATGCCACCGGTGAGCACCTCGGCCAGCTCGTCCTGACCGCCGAACAGCACCTCGCGCTTGTCCCGGTAGTGCCGGAAGAACGTGCTCTTGGTGAGGCCGGCGCGCTCGGCGATCTGCGCGACCGCGGTGTTGTCGTACCCCTGTTCGCTGAACAGGTCGAGTGCGGCGCGCACCAACCGCTGCCGCGCGTCCGGCTCCCATCGGCCCATGACGCCCATCCTAAGTGATGCGACTTGGTCCCATCACTCTGCTACGGTTGATGAGACCAAGTCCCATCACTTGTTGGAGAAGCGCGATGAAGATCTTCGTCACGGGCGCCAGCGGTCACGTCGGCTCGGCGCTCGTCCCCGAACTGCTGGGAGCCGGGCACGAGGTCGTCGGCCTGGCCCGGTCCGACGCCTCCGCCGCCAGGCTGGAGTCCTGGGGCGCCGGGGTCCGGCGCGGTGACCTCGACGACCTGGACGGCCTGCGCAAGGGCGCCGCCGAGGCCGACGCGGTGGTCCACCTGGCGTTCAAGCACGACGAGCTGTTCGCCGGGAACTACGCGGCCGCCTCCGATGCCGACCTCGCGGTCGTCAGGGCGTTCCTCGACGAGCTGGCGGGCACGGGCAAGCCGCTCGTGGGCACCAGCGGCACGCTGTCGTACTCCGGGCTGGGCCGCACGGCCACGGAGGAGGAGCGGGTCTCCGGCGCCGACAACCGCGGCGCCGCCCGCAACGCCATCATCGACGCCGCGGACGTGCGCGGTTCGGTGGTGGTGCTGCCGCCCACCGTGCACAGCGAGCTCGACACGGGCGGGTTCATCCCGATCCTGGTCAGGACCGCGCGGGCGACCGGGGTGTCCGGCTACCCCGGCGACGGCACGAACCGCTGGTCGGCGACGCACACGCGGGACGCGGCCCGGCTCTACCGGCTCGCGGTGGAGCAGGCCCCGGCGGGCGCGGTGCTGCACGCGGTCGCCGAGGAGGCGGTGCCGCTGAAGGCGATCGCGGAGGTCATCGGGCGGAAGCTGGGCGTGCCGGTCGAGAGCATCCCGGCCGAACGGGCGCAGGAGCACTTCGGGCCGTTGGCGTTCATGGTGTCGCGCGACGCACCCACGTCCGCGGAGCACACGAAGGCGCTGCTGGGCTGGGAGACGCGCGAACCCGGCCTCCTGGAGGACCTGGAAGCCGGGTTCTACTTCGAGCGGTGAGTCAGCGCCACGACTCCAGCGCCTGGTGGGCGGCGGAGCAGGCGCCGTCGGGGTCGGAGCCGGTCAGCGCGGCGTCCTCCAGCACGGCGAGCGGGTCTGGTTCGCGCAGCCACGTCGCCAGGTCGTGGTCGGCCCGCTTCGCGGTCGTGACCTCGTCGACGAGCGCCGCCAACGCGCGTGGCGTGGCGAGGAAGTAAGCCTCGACCGCAGCCCGTTCCCGCTGGTCACCGCCCGCGTGTGCCTCGGTGGCCAGGCGCAGCCAGAAGAAGTCGGCCTCCAGCTCGCCGGCCGCGATCAGGTCCAGCACCCGTGGCAGGAGGTAGCGCACGAAGGCCGCGTCCCCGATCGTGCCGGAACGCAGCCAGAACTTCTCGACGTGGTCGGGGGTCAGCTCGCGCAGCGGCACCGACGTGAACGGTGCGACGTCCGCCGGGTCCACGCAGTGGTCGCAGAAGTCGACCACTGCGGGACGCGGCAGCGCGAACACCTCGTAAAGACGCTCGATCACTTGCGCGGCTTGGGCTTCCACACCACGAGCGCCGTCTCGTGCCGCAGCGGGACCAGGTCCCGGCGGTAGGAGGCGTGCACCGCGGCTGCTGCGGAGTCGGCGGCGGCCAAGGCCTGCGCCAGCTCCTGGGTCAGCTCGGTGACGCGCGAGCGCAGGGCGTCGACCTGGTGTTCCAGGTCGATGATCCGCTTGATGCCGGCGAGGTTGACGCCCTCCTCCTGGGAGAGGCGCTGGACCTCGCGCAGCAGCACGATGTCGCGCATCGAGTACCGGCGGCCGCCGCCGGTGGTGCGGCCCGGCGACACGAGGCCCATCCGGTCGTAGGACCGCAGGGTCTGCGCGTGCAGGCCGGAGAGTTGAGCCGCCACCGAGATGACGAAGAACGGGGTGTCCTCGTCAGTGCCTGGTGGGAACGGAAAACTCACCGGAACTCACCGCCCTTCCAGCAGCGCGTTCAGATCACCTCGCGGGTCGTGGTCCTTGGTCACGTCCGCGTAGGCCTCCAGGGCCTGGCGAGCCTCGGAGGACAGGTTGTTCGGCACGGCGACCTCCAGCGTGATCAGCAGATCGCCCTGGTTGCCGTCCTTGCGGGTGATGCCCTTGCCGCGGGCCCGCAGCACGCGCCCGGAGGCGGTGCCGGCGGGAACCTTCAAAGTCACCTTGCCGTCCAGCGTCGGCACGGTCAACGTCGTGCCCAGCGCCAGCTCGGAGAACGTCATCGGCGCGGTCAGCGTCAGGTCGTTGCCCTGGCGGCCGAACACGCTGTGCGGGTTGACGTGCACCCGGACGAACAGGTCGCCCGACGGCCCGCCGTTGCGACCGGGTTCGCCCTGGCCCGCGAGGCGGATCCGCTGGCCGTCGTCGACTCCCGGTGGGATCCGGACGGTCAGCGTGCGGGTCCTGGTGCTGACGCCGTCGCCACCGCACTCGGGGCACGGGTCGTCGATGATCCGGCCGGTGCCGCGGCAGTCGCGGCACGGCTCGCTGAACGCGAACGCGCCCTGCGACCGCGTGACCAGGCCGGAACCCGAGCAGGTGGCGCAGGTGTGCGGGGTCGTGCCCGGCTTGGCACCGGACCCGTTGCACGTCGAGCACGCGGCGGGCGAGGACAGCCGCAGTGGCACCTGCGCCCCTCGCACCGCCTCGGTGAAGTCGAGCCGGACGTCGGTCTCCACGTCCTCGCCGCGACGGGGACGCGTGGCCGAGCCCGCACCACCCGAGCGCCGGTTGAACAGGCCGCCGAGCAGGTCGCCCAGTCCGCCGCCACCGGTGCCCTGGGCCGCGCGGCCGAACAGGTCGTTGACGTCGAAGCCACCGGCACCGCCGAAGCCGCCGGGAAAGCCTCCTCCGCCCGCGAACAGGCGGCGAGCCTCGTCGTACTGCTTGCGCTTCGCCGGGTCGGACAGCACGCCGTACGCCTCGGAGACCGACTTGAAGCGGGCCTCCGCCTTGGCGTCGCCGGGGTTGGCGTCGGGGTGCAGCTCACGGGCGAGCTTGCGGTACGACTTCTTGATCTCGTCCGCCGAGGCGTCGGAGGAGACGCCCAGTTCGCGGTAGAAGTCCTTCTCGATCCAGTCCCTAGCACTCACCGGACGTCTCCCTCCCTTCAGCTGTCTTCAGCGGGTGCTGCCGGCTCGTGGTCCGTCACGGCGACCAGCGCCGGGCGGACGAGCTTCTCGCCGAACCGGTAGCCGCGCCGCAGCACGGCGGTGACGGTCGGGCCCTCGACGTCCGGGGACGTGCTGTGCTGCACGGCCTCGTGCACCGACGGGTCGAACGCCTCGCCCTCGTGCGCGAACGGCTCCAGGCCGGTCTTCTGCAAGGTGGACACGAGCTTGTCCGCCACCGCCTTGAACGCGCCGGTCAGGTCGCCGTGAGCGGCGGCCCGTTCGACGTCGTCCAGCACCGAGAGGAGCTCGGCGGCCACGGACGCCTTCGCGTTGTTGATCACCGCTTCCCGGTCGCGTTCCACCCGCTTGCGGTAGTTCGCGTACTCGGCGGTGAGCCGCTGCAAGTCCGCGGTGCGCTCGTCGAGCTGGGCCTTCAGCTCGACCGCGGCGTCGTCCACGAACTCGGCAGTGACCACGTTCTCGTCCTCGGCCGGAGCAGCGCCCTCTTCCGCCGGAGCGGCCGGCGCGCGGACCTCACCCGTTTCCGGGTCGATCCGGCGCCGGTCGTTCACGACGACCTGAGGCTGCTCCTCGTCAGGAGCCGCGTGCCTCGGTTCGGTCACTTCTTCTCGTCCTCGTCCACGATCTCGGCGTCAACGACGTCGTCCTGGTCGGACTTGGCCTGCCCGGCACCCGCGGCACCGGCGCCGGCACCGGCACCCGGCGCCTCGGCACCGGCGGCACCCGGCGCGTTGGCGTAGATCGCCTGGCCGATGGCCTGCGACTCGGTCGCGAGCTTCTCCACCGCGGCCTTGATGGCGTTGATGTCGGTGCCCTTGAGCGCCTCGTTCGCCTCGGCGACGGCGGCGTTGACCTTGTCCTTGATCTCGGCGGGAGCTTGTCGTCGTTCTCCTTGACGACCTTCTCCGTCTGGTAGACGAGCGTCTCGGCCTGGTTGCGGACCTCGACCTCCTCGCGGCGGCGCTTGTCCTCCTCCGCGTGGGCCTCGGCGTCCTTCACCATGCGGTCGATGTCGTCCTTCGGCAGCGCGGAGCCACCGGTGATCGTCATCGACTGCTCCTTGCCGGTGCCGAGGTCCTTCGCCGACACGTGGACGATGCCGTTCGCGTCGATGTCGAAGGTGACCTCGATCTGCGGCACGCCGCGCGGGGCGGGCGGCAGGCCGGTCAGCTCGAACATGCCGAGCTTCTTGTTCTGCGAGGCGATCTCGCGCTCACCCTGGAAGACCTGGATCTGCACGGACGGCTGGTTGTCGTCCGCCGTCGTGAAGGTCTCGGACCGCTTGGTCGGGATCGTGGTGTTGCGCTCGATCAGCTTGGTCATGATGCCGCCCTTGGTCTCGATGCCGAGGGACAGCGGGGTGACGTCGAGCAGCAGGACGTCCTTGACCTCGCCCTTGAGGACACCGGCCTGCAGGGCGGCGCCGACGGCGACGACCTCGTCCGGGTTCACGCCCTTGTTGGGCTCACGGCCGCCGGTCAGCTCCTTGACGAGCTCCGCGACGGCGGGCATGCGGGTCGAGCCACCGACGAGCACGACGTGGTCGATGTCGCCGACGGAGACGCCGGCGTCCTTGATCACGTTGTTGAACGGCGCGCGGGTGCGCTCGAGCAGGTCGGACGTGATGCGCTGGAACTCGGCGCGCGACAGCGTCTCGTCGAGGAACAGCGGGTTCTTGTCCGCGTCGACCGTGATGTAGGGCAGGTTGATGGACGCCTGCGCCGAGCTGGACAGCTCGATCTTGGCCTTCTCAGCGGCCTCGCGGATCCGCTGCAGGGCCATCTTGTCCTTGGTCAGGTCGATGCCGTTGGCCTGCTTGAAGCGCTCGACCAGCCAGTCGACGACGCGCTGGTCCCAGTCGTCGCCACCGAGGTGGTTGTCACCGGAGGTCGCGCGGACCTCCACGACGCCGTCACCGAGCTCGAGCAGCGAGACGTCGAACGTGCCGCCACCGAGGTCGAAGACCAGGATGGTCTGCTCCTTCTCGCCCTTGTCGAGGCCGTACGCCAGAGCGGCGGAGGTCGGCTCGTTGACGATGCGGAGCACGTTGAGGCCCGCGATCTGGCCGGCCTCCTTGGTGGCCTGGCGCTGCGCGTCCTCGAAGTAGGCGGGGACGGTGATGACCGCGTCGGTGATCTCTTCGCCCAGGTAGGCCTCGGCGTCGCGCTTCAGCTTCATCAGCACGCGCGCGCTGATCTCCTGCGAGGTGTACTTCTTGCCGTCGACCTCGTCGGTCTTCCAGTCGGTGCCGATGTGGCGCTTGACCGAGCGGATGGTGCGGTCGACGTTGGTGACGGCCTGGTTCTTCGCGGGCTGACCCACGAGGACCTCGCCGTTCTTGGCGAACGCGACGATGGACGGGGTCGTCCTCGAGCCCTCCGAGTTGGCGATGACCGTCGGCTCACCGCCCTCGAGAACGGCGACGACGGAGTTGGTCGTCCCCAAGTCGATGCCGACTGCACGCGCCATTGGAGTTCCTTCCGCTAGTACTTGTTGAGCGTTGCGGGCTCAAGTTTGCCACCCGCTCAAGCTTGAGCCTACCCGACTCAAGCTTTCTGACTGGCTCAACGGAGGGGAAGTTCTGGTTGTTCCCTCACAACGCACCAAGGGCCACTCCATGTGGAGTGGCCCTCGACACAGTCCCCCTCGGCGGAGCTCAGACCTGCAGCACGCGCACGTCTCCCGACCCGGTGGTCAGCTTCAGCTCCAGCTGCGACGCCGGATCGGTCCGCACACCGATCGAGCGCTCCCCGCTGCCCGACTCCCCGCTGACCTTGTACGGACCTCCCGGCAGCCGCACGATGACCTCGCCGGACCCGGTGTCCACCGTCACGGACTTCGCCGCCGCGAGCGTGAGCTCGACGTCCCCCGAGTCGGCGTCCGCGACCACCTCGCTCTCCAGCGAGGTGCCGTTGATGCGACCGGAACTGGTGTTGACCAGCGTCTTCCCCTTGATCGCGTCCAGGTCGATGTTGCCGGAGCCCAGGTTCGCGGTCACCGTGCCACCGACCCTGGTGGCCTGGAAGTCGCCGGAGCCGGTCTTGACCTTCACGTCACCGGCGACGTCACGGACGACGACCCTGCCGGAACCGGTGATGAAGTCGACCGAGGCCAGCCCCTCGACCTCCAGGTCACCCGACCCGATGTCACCGACCAGCGTGGTCGTCGCCGACGGCACCGCGATCGTGTAGTTCACCTCGCAGTTGTTGCCGCAACCGTCGAGCACCAGCGAGCTGCCCTCGACCCGGTGCGAGACCTGGGTCGGCTTGTTGTCCTTGGCGTGCTCGACCTTGCGGTGGATCTTCGTCTCGGTCAGGCCGGGCTGGTGCCTGATCGTCACGTTCCCCGAGCCGGTGATCGCGCGCACCGACGTGATGCCCTCGGCGACCACGTGGTCGTCCTCGAACTCGTACTCCTGAATGCGGATGCCACACGCGGAGAGCACCGCCCCCACCAGCAACGCCACCAACGCCGTCCTCAGCATGGGACAAAACTAGAGGTGGTGGGGGCTCGCGAGCACGGCAGCAGACCCCCGGAGGCGGGGTGGGGCTGGCCCTACCTGAGCCTCAGACCAGATCTTCCAGGATCGCCCGCAACGCCGGGGCCGTGCGCGCCGGGTCGTTGAGGAACCGCGACGACGCCAGCACGTGCGCGGGCGCGATCCGCTCCCACAGCAGGCCCTCGACCGGGACCTCGGCGATGTGCAGCTCCACGCTCTGCGCCCACCGGCCGATCCGCGACTCGACGCCGCGCAGCACGTCGCCGATCGGCAACGCGGCCGGGCTCTGCAGCCGGTGCACCGCCTCGATGCCCGGCTTGAACGCGAGCACCGCGGCCCGGCAGGCCGGCCGGGTCAGCAACGCCTCCGCGTCCTCGGGGACGGCCGACTCGAGGCCGCGTGCACGCGTCCAGCGCGTCCGCCCACCAACCGGGCCACTCGGCGGTCACGGCCGCGCGGTCCACACCGGCCGGCACCCCCACCGGCAGCGACGGCTCCAGCCCCGGCACGTGCGGTTCGACGTCCACCGACAACGCCAGACCGTCGCGCACGTAAAGCGCGGTCAGCAGCCCGAGGCTCACCCCGTGGCTGATGCCGGACACCTCTCGCGCGAACTTCATACCCGTCATTCTCCCCGCGTCGCGGCCGTGGAGCCGTCGCGGCCGCGGATCAAGAAGGACACGATCGGCTCCAGCTCGTCCTCGTTCGGAGCAACGTCGGCGATCAGCCCCTGGATCAGCAGGCCGTCGACCGCGGCGAGGAACGCCCGGAACGCCACCGGGTCGGCCGGTCTCGCGGCCTCCACGGCGACGTCCAGCCACCGGCGCGCGGCGGGCCTCAGCTCGGGGCGGCGACCGGCCAGCAGGTACAGCTCGTACTCGGCGAGCGTGCGGCCGCGGTGCTCGTCGACCGCCCTGGCGAGGCTCTTCGCGATCTCCCGCGCGGTACCGCCGCTCGCGACGATGCCCAGCATGTCGTCGCACAGCTCTTCGGCCACCCACGTCAGCGTGGCGATCAACAGGTCGTCGAGCGTCGCGAAGTAGTAAGTCGGCGCCGTCGTCGGCACACCGGCCTCACGCGCCACGCTGCGGTGCGTCACGCCCGCGATGCCGTCGCGTTCGATGACCCGCAACGTGGCCTCGACGATGGCACGCCGCTTCCTCTCGCCGCGCGCCTTGCGTCCGTCCACCACGGCCGTCAGTGCGTCCTCCCGAGCTCGAGGGTCACCACGCCTCCGATGATCAGGGCCAACCCGACGACCATCGTGGGGTTGAGCGTCTCACCGAGGAACTTCCAGCCGATGACCGCCACGGCTGCGACACCGATGGCGGACCACACGGCGTACGCGACCCCTACGGGCATACCCGACTTCAACGCGCGTGAGAGCGCTGTAAAGGCGATCGCATAGCCGACGACGACAACAACCGAAGGCCACGGTTTGGTGAAGCCTTCGGAGAGCTTGAGGGAGACGGTGGCGGCGATCTCCGCGACGATCGCCGCAGCGAGATACAGGTACAGCACGGCGACCTCCGGATGTCCGCACAACTACCTGAACGATTGTTCCACAAGTTTTTGATCACTTTCCGGGTACTTGACCGGTACGTTGGGAGACACCGGCCACGTCCAAGTGGTTACTCAGCAGTAACCTGGCCTAGACTCCCGCCATGACCCTCCAGCTGGTTCTCGGACTCGTCGCCGTAGTGGTGAGCGTCGTCGCCTGGGGCGTGTTCGTCGCCGGCGTCTGGAAGATGATCAAGATCATCCGGCTCGGCCAGCCGGACGGGACGCGCACGGGCCCGTTCTGGCCGCGGCTCAAGACGTTGGTCGTCGAGTTCGTCGCGCACACCAGGATGGCCAAGTTCCGCTCGGTCGCCCCGTGGCACTGGATGGTGATGTGGGGCTTCCTCATCGGCTCCGCGGTGCTGTTCGAGGCCTACGGCGAGGTGTTCGACCCGCGCTTCCACTGGCCGGTCATCGGCACGTGGTCGCTGTGGCTGCTGCTCGTCGAACTGCTGGGCCTGGGCACCGTCGTCGGTGGTGTGGCCCTCGCCGTCATCCGCCAGCGCAACCACCCGCGCCGCGCCGACCGCGTCTCGCGCTTCGCCGGTTCCAGCTTCAGGTCGGCGTACTTCGTCGAGGCCGTCGTCATCATCGAAGGCCTCGGCATCCTGCTCGTGAAGGCGTTCAAGCAGTCGAGCGGCCTCGAGTCCGCGCCGCTGTGGACGTCGTTCGTGACCCAGCCGCTCGCTTCCCTGCTGCCGGCCGCACCGATCTGGGTGTCGGTCATGGCGCTGGTCAAGCTGCTGAGCGGCATGATCTGGCTGGTCGTGGTCGGCCGGAACCTGACCATGGGCATCGCCTGGCACCGGTTCTCTGCGTTCTTCAACATCTACTTCAAGCGCGAGGACGACGGCGGCGTCGCCCTGGGCGCCCTGAAGCCGATGATGTCCGGCGGCAAGGTGCTCGACCTGGAGGAGGCCGATCCCGACAAGGACGTGTTCGGCGTCGGCAAGGTCGAGGACTTCAGCTGGAAGGGCTGGCTCGACTTCTCCACCTGCACCGAGTGCGGCCGCTGCCAGTCGCAGTGCCCGGCCTGGAACACCGGCAAGCCGTTGTCCCCCAAGATGGTCATCACGCAGCTGCGCGACCACGCGTTCGCCAAGGCCCCGTACCTGCTGGCCGGCGGCTCGCGTGACATGGCAGGCGACGAGGTCGGCCTGACCGAGGACAAGTACGAGGACTACAAGAAGCGCCTCGAGTCGATCGACGTGCTGGCGATGGCCGAGTCCGAGCGCCCGCTGGTCGGCGGCCCCGACGAGCTGGGTGTCATCGACCCCGAGGTGCTGTGGTCCTGCACGACCTGCGGTGCCTGCGTCGAGCAGTGCCCGGTCGACATCGAGCACGTCGACCACATCGTCGACATGCGCCGCTACCAGGTGCTGATCGAGTCGAACTTCCCGACCGAGCTCGGCGGCATGTTCAAGAACCTGGAGAACAAGGGCAACCCCTGGGGCCAGAACGCCAAGGACCGCCTCGCGTGGACCGAGGGCCTGGACTTCGAGGTGCCGGTCTTCGAGGGCGAGCTCGGCGACGCCGAGTACCTGTTCTGGGTCGGCTGCGCCGGCGCGTTCGAGGACCGCGCGAAGAAGACCACCCGCGCCGTGGCCGAGCTGCTGCACACCGCGGGCGTCAAGTACACGGTCCTCGGCCCGGAGGAGACCTGCACCGGCGACCCGGCCCGCCGCGCCGGCAACGAGTTCCTCTTCCAGATGCTCGCGCAGCAGAACGTCGAGGTCCTGAACGCGGTCTTCGAAGACCGCCCGGCCGGCCAGCGCAAGATCGTCGTGACGTGCGCGCACTGCTTCAACACGCTCGCGAACGAGTACCCGCAGGTCGGTGGCACCTACGAGGTCGTGCACCACACGCAGCTGCTGAACAAGCTGGTCCGCGAACGCCGCCTGGTCCCGGTCGCACCGGTCACCGAGGACGTGACCTACCACGACCCGTGCTACCTGGGCCGCCACAACAAGGTCTACGAGGCCCCGCGCGAGCTCATCGGCGCATCCGGCGCGAAGCTGCGCGAGATGCCGCGCCACGAAGAGCGCTCGATGTGCTGCGGCGCCGGCGGCGCGCGCATGTGGATGGAAGAGCGCATCGGCAAGCGCATCAACCTCGACCGCGTCGACGAGGCCCTGGGCACCGCGCCGTCGAAGATCGCGACCGGCTGCCCGTTCTGCCGCGTGATGCTGACCGACGGCGTGACCGCGCGGCAGTCCGACGGCCAGGCGGGCGCGCACGTCGAGGTCGTGGACGTGGCACAGATGCTGCTGGAGTCGGTGCGGCGGGGCACGGAGAAGGCCGACACGCCGACGGACGAGGTGCCGACGGGCACGCCGCTGCCGGACGAGGACAAGTCGAAGGTCTGATCCCAAACGACCGTCAGACCTGGTAGCCGGTACCCTCCTGGATGTGGAGGTGGAGCAGATGAGCGCAGAGGCAATGCCGTTGCCGTTCGACCCTTTGGTCGACCTGCACGGCATCTGGACGACAGAGTTGGCCGAGCTCTACCTCCCCATCCCGGGCGCCCCACGGGTGAAGTACGAATGCTTGGACGGTTACCTGGTAAAGAGCCCGTACGAGGGGAGCCCCAACGGCTTCGGCATGCTTCGACTGGCGATGCTCATCGACGACCAAGCGATGAAGGCCGGCAGGCGGGTCTACCCGACAGTCAACGTCGAGTTCAGTCCTCAGCGTTGGATTCAGCCCGACCTGACCGTGTTGCAACAGCCGATCGAGGACCTGACCTGGATCCCGCAGACCTCGTGCTGATGCCGGTCGAGTTCGTATCGGCATCCAGCCGTCGGCGCGATCGCATCAACAAGCCGGCCGAATGTGCTCAAGCCGGGATCCCGTACTTCATGCGAGTGGAGTTCGCGAAGCCACACGCAGTGAAGGTCGAACTTCTTGAGCTCGACGGCGAGACGTACAAGCCGCTTGCGACCGCACTCTCCGGGCAAACGTTCAAGACCGACGTACCGTTCCCGATGAACTTCGATCCGGCTCAGCTACTCGAATCCTGGTACGCGTAGTCAAAGGCCCTCTGTCCGATGTGGACCGAGGGCCTTTTCCGTTGCTGTGGTTCAGTCCTTGTCGGTGACCTTGTCGTAGACGACGTTCAGCAGCCACCCGGCCAGCGCGACGATGATCGCGCCCCAGAACGCCGGCCAGAACCCGTCCACGCGGAACGGCAGGTCGAGCTGTTCGGCCAGCCAGCCGGTGAGCATGAACAGCAGCGCGTTCACCACCAGCCCGATCAGGCCGAGCGTCAGCAGGTAGAACAGGCAGCCGAAGAACTTCACGAGCGGCTTCACGACCGCGTTCACCAGGCCGAAGATCACCGCGACGCCGAGCAGCGTGAGGATTCGCGATCCGGTGCTGCCTTCGCCCAGATCGATGCCGGGGAGGGCCGTCGAGACCCAGACCGCCACGGCGGTCAGCAGCACATGCACCAAGATGCCCATGCCGCACACTAGCCGTGGCGGTCCTAAGTGGTCACGAACGACGGCGGCGCGCCACGAGGAACGCACCCGTGCCGGTCACTCGGACAGCGGATATCCACCCATGTCGCACCCCTCCCTCTCGCACTGCATCAGTACGATATCGGATAGTACGAACTCGTAGCAATCATTGCTTGCCGTCGAGCGCCAGCGTGGTGCGCCGGCGGGCGGGCCCGAGCTCACCCGCGAAGACCTCCATGACCTGCTTCAACAGCTCGCGCAGGTGTTCCAGGTCGGCGCTGGGCAACGCGGTGAAGAGCTCCCGCTCGCGTGCGGCCTGTCCGGCGACGATCTGCAGGAAGATCTCGCGGCCCGCGTCGGTCAGCGTGGCGGGCAACGAGCGGCGGTCGCTCGGGTCGAGCTCACGGCTGACCAGACCGGCCTTCTCCAGGCGGTCGAGGCGGCTGGTGATCGTGGTGGCGGGGCTGAGCGTGCCGTTCGCGAGCTGCTTGGGCGTGAGCCGGTGCGGTGGCCCGATCCAGAACAAGCGGGCCAGGATCTCGTAGTCGGCGCGGTTCAACCCGTGCGGCGCGGCGATCTCGGTCGCGAGGAAGTCGAGGTACTTGCTGATCTGGTGCACCCGGTCGACGACTCCCTCGACCACCGGATCGATCGCCGGAACCACGGCCCTCCACGACTCGACCTCGGTGTCGGTGTCGTCCGCACCACGCTCGCCCATCCCACGATGGTAGTTGCGCCGCGAAACAGAACCGCCCGCGTCCTCTCGCTGGACGCGGGCGGTTCGACTTACCCCCTGGTGATCAGCGTCCCCCCGGAGCAGATCCCGACCGTAAGACCCCACGGACCCCACGGATGTTGCCCGGTTCCCGAAATGTCACTCGAATGCACTAACGATCAGCTCGGCGGACGTGGCGCTGACCGCCTGCGTGAGCACGTTGTCGGTCAGGTCCGTGTCGCGCGTGCTGCTCCCGGCCTCCCACCGCACCTCGGCCGCGGTGAACGGCTTCTCCACCACGACCCGAACACCGAGCGCCTCGTTGACGCCCGGCTCCCGCAGCGGCCCGAACGGCACGACCACCTGCTGCCCCTGCACGAGCGCGACGTCGCCGAGGCCGCCGGCCGTGCCCGTGATGCGCAGTCCCTCCGGCAGGGTCAGCGTGCCGCCGAGGGTCTGCGGCGCGTTGCCGCCGGCCATGACCCCGCCGTAGACGGTGAGGGTGTCGCCGACCCGCCACGCGTTCGCGGGATCGCGGTCGAAGGTCAGGCCGGTGGCCCTGAGGTCGGTCCGCTGCGCCATCAGCCCCAGGTCGACGTTCTTCACGACCTGGCCCTTGGCGAGGTGGATCGCTCCCGTGGCCGAGGTGAGCCAGTGGAACTTCGAGTCGCCGCCCGGCTTGGTGGGCACGAACGGGTCGTCGGACTTCCGGCTGAACTTGAGCTGGTGGACCCCCGCGGGCAGGTCCTCGAGGCAGTAGCCGCCGTCCGCACCGGTCACGGCGTGCTCGGGGGTCCCGTTGAGCGCGATGATCCGACCGGCCAGCCCGGCCTCGCCGTTGTTGCGGCCGTCCTCGTCCCGGTCGTGCCACGCGAGGCCGCAGATCTGGCCGCCGCGCAGGCCGAAGTCGACCTTGGCGGTGTCGCCGAGGGTGAACTCGACGTTGGAGTGCGTGGTGTTGCCGAGCTTCGGGTCGACGTAGCCGGCGGCGTACGTCCCCAGCGGGAGCCTCGCGCTCCACTTGCCGGCGGCGTCGGTCGGGTGCGCTGAGGGCGTGCCGTCCGCGGTTCGGACGACGACGTGCACACCGCCGATGCCCGGCTCGGCGTCCTGCTGGACGCCGTCACCGTTGAGGTCCTTGAAGACGACACCGCCGACGGTTCCCCCGGCTTGGGCGAGCGCGGTGCCCGTCGTGAACATGAGCGGCAATGCGACGGCAACGGCCACCGCCCGGTACTGCAACCTCATTCTTCTGCCCCCAGGATTTTTGCGCAGCACAAATCAGGCGGCGCATTTGTTCGGATCGGTCGTTGTGGACTCGCGTGGGGCGGATGTCCGGTTGCCGGGCGAGATCAAACCGTGATTCCGGCCGGTCACAACCGGTGGACCCACCCCGCTCACCCTAGGCTGATCGCCATGAGCGACAAGCCGCAGGGCTCAGGTGAAAGCACGCTGACCGTCGTACTCGCCCTGCTGGTGAACCTGGCGATCGCCATCATGAAAGCCATCGCGGGTGTTTTGACCGGTTCCGCGGCAATTCTCTCCGAGGCCGCGCACTCGGTGGCCGACACGTTCACCGAGGCCCTGCTGCTCACGGCCCTGCGCCGCTCCGACCGCCCGGCCGACCGCCGCCACCCGTTCGGCTACGGCAAGGAACGCTACTTCTGGTCCCTGCTGGCCGCGGTCTCGATCTTCGCCTCGGGCGCGGTGTTCGCGTTCTACGAAGGCTTCCGCACGGTCTTCGGCGAACCGGAGGAACAGACCCGCCCACTGGTCGGCTACGTCGTGCTGGGCCTGGCCTTCGCACTGGAGTCGGTGTCGTGGACGCAGGCGTTCCGCCAGGTCCGCGCCGAGTCCGCCAAGCACGGCAAGGGTTTCTGGGCGTTCCTGCGCGAGTCCGACGACCCGACGGTGAAGACCGTGTTCCTGGAGGACTCCGCAGCCCTGATCGGCCTGGTCCTCGCGTTCTCCGGCCTGGGCCTGCACCAGCTGACCGGCTCGTCGGTGTGGGACGGCATCGCCTCGCTCGCCATCGGCGTCCTGCTCGCCCTGGTCGCCTACATCCTCGCCCGCACCAACCGCGGCCTCCTGATCGGCCGCCAGGCAGACCCGGTGATGGTGCGCGCGATCTGGAAGTGGCTGGGCGACCTGCCGGAGGTCGACGCCGTGGTGGACGTCCTGACGATGCTGATCGGCACCGACCGCGTGCTGCTGTGCGCCCGCCTCGACTTCGACGACACCCTGAGCGCCCACGAACTGGAGCTCGCCTGCGTGCGCATCTCGTCGGAGTTGCACACGTCGTTCCCGGACCTGGACGAGATCTTCCTGGAGCCGGTCCCGCGCACCGACCCGGACCTGCGCCGGCGGGTGCTGGAGCGGTACGGGATCTAGCGACGGGTGTCGGTCTGGTGGAAGTTCAGGTAGGCGCGGCTCGGCGTCGGCCCCCGCTGCCCCTGGTACCGGCTACCGGCCTGCGTCGAGCCGTACGGGTGCTCCGCCGGGCTCGACAGCTTGAACAGGCAGAGCTGCCCGATCTTCATGCCTGGGTGCAGCGTGATCGGCAGGTTCGCGACGTTGGAGAGCTCCAGCGTGATGTGCCCGCTGAAGCCGGGGTCGATGAACCCGGCGGTGGAGTGCGTGAGCAACCCGAGCCTGCCGAGGCTCGACTTGCCCTCCAACCGCCCGGCCAGGTCGTCCGGCAGCGTCACCATCTCGTAGGTGCTGCCGAGCACGAACTCGCCAGGGTGCAGCACGAACTGCTCGCCTGCCGGCGTCTCGACCAGGCTCGTCAGGTCGTCCTGCTGCTTCGCCGGGTCGATGTGGGTGTACTTCGTGTTGTTGAAGACCCGGAAGAACCGGTCGAGCCGCACGTCGATGCTGCTCGGTTGGAGCATCTCGACGTCGAACGGGTCGAGCGCGAGCCGGCCCGACTCGACCTCTTTGCGCAGATCCTGGTCACTCAGCAGCACCTGGGCAGGGTAACGCCTGGGTGGTGAGGACCGTGGCACAGGGCGTTGCCCGGCTGTGTATGATCGGCTGCGAGCTTGCTCATGCGGGTGTAGTTCATTGGTAGAACGACAGCTTCCCAAGCTGTAGAGGCGGGTTCGATTCCCGTCACCCGCTCCACCCGAAGGCCCCAGGTCACCTCGCCCTGGGGCCTTCGTCGTAGGGCTCGAAGGCGGACCGTCATCTGATCAGCGGGAGCTCCGCCCCTGCGCGGTACAACGTTCGCGCGCGTGCCGTTTGCCCGGAACGCCTCATGCAAGATCTCCAGGTCCGAGGCTCTCGTACGCGAGAGTCGCGGTTTCAGCGGCTCCGATCCGCTCGTAGAGGTCCATAGCGCGCCGGAGCTGCACAGAGGCAAGATCAACCTGTCCAAGACTGGCGGCGCAACGACCTGCTCCTTCCAGGGCACGCGCCTCTTCGAGCGGCGCTCCCACTGTTCGTGAGATTTCCAGCGCCTGCTCATGCAGCTGGACGGCTTCACCAGCCTGGTCCAGGGCAAGCAGAATCGATCCCTTCTCGTTCAAAGTTTGGGCAACCCCGAGCCTGTGACCGATCGAACGGAAGAGTTCGAGCGCCCGCGCGTTCATGTCGACAGCTGTCTCAAGATGACCGGTCATCCGAAGAGATGCGGCCAGCTCTCCGAAGCCAACCGCAAGACCCACCCGATCACCCAGACGTCGGGATACTCCAATGGCCTCGTTGTGCAGTCTCATTGATTTCTCATAGAGCCCGGCCATGCGCCAAGCCGTTCCGAGATTGTTCAGAGTGAAAGCGTCGTGATACCCGTCATTCAGGTCTCGATATACCGCCAGCGCCATCTCGTGATGCTCAATGGATTCGACATTCTCACCCATCACGCGTTTCACCACACCGAGCTCGTTGCGCGCGTCGGCCTGACCAAGGCGATCGCCGAGTGAGCGGAATATCTCCAGCGCTTGTTGATGTGACTCGACGGCCAGGACGAGGCGACCTTGAACGAACCTGATGATACCGAGCCCGTTCAACGCCGCAGCTTCATCCAGTCTGTTTCCTGCAGACCGACAAATCTTCAAGGCATCAAGATAGGAGTTCGCCGCTTTGGCGTACTCATCGGCCTGCCGCAACGCGCCACCAAGCTGAACGAGGGCCCGTACCTGCCCCAGCCGGTGATGAAGCTCGCCGTAGATCGCAGCAGCCGTCTTCAGGTTGCTTATGGATTCCGGATAGTGACCGGTGAGCCATTGCAGCCGCCCGATGCGGTGCAGCGCTTGGGCAACAGCAAGACGATCTCCACACTTCTCAGCAACAAGAGCGGCGGATTCGTGGAGCTCGATCGCCCGATCCCAAGGGCCGACAGCAACGAAGAACGTCGCCAGGCTGGCTGCCAACCTCATCACGACACCGAGCTCTGACGATGGACTGACCGCGATCCGTTCGACGCACGCCAGGATGTTGGCGTACTCGTTCCGCATCCAGTCCCAAGCCTCAACCCGGGTGGTCAGGTGGGCGAACTCCACTTGGGGGTCAAGCGCATCCGCTGCCGCCTTCGGCGCCTCCCTGGTTATTTCTGCGGTGATGAAACCGTCCGCTTTCGCAGCGGCCACGTCGTAGTAATCGACAAGTCGTCCCAGAGCAGCATCGCGATCGACCGAGCCGTCCGACTCCTCCAGGCTTCTCGAGTACTCCCGCACCAGGTCGTGCATTCGATACCGGCCGCGTGACGGCTCATCGAGGAGATGGTCGTCGTAGAGCCCTTCGAGGTGTTCGCGGGCGTCGACGGCAGAGATGCCTGCAAGGGCTGCCGCAGTCCACGCATCCATCTCCGATCCAGGATGCAGACCAAGCGAGATGAAGAACCTCTGGCGCGCCGGACTCAAGTCCCGGTAGGACAGTTCGAACGCAGATGCCACAGCAAGGTCTTCAGCCCGGAGCTCACTCAGCCGATTTCGGGTGGCGCTCAGACTGTCCGCAAGGTCCCCAACGCTCCACGACGGACGATGACGGAGCCTCCCCGCCAGAAGTGCGATGGCGAGTGGCAGATACCCGCACATCCCGACGATACGAGCGACAGCCTCAACACTCACATCATCAACAGCACAACCCGAAAGACGAAAAAAGAGACGGGTCGCCTCATCGACAGGAAGTGTGTCCAGTGCCATTGACAGCGACGTTTCCAAGGCGGCTAGACGACGTCTGCTGGTGACAAGCACCAGACAGCCCGAGGTCGATGGCAGCAGTGGCTCGACCTGCTGATGTCCACTTGCGTCGTCCAGCACGATCAATGCTCGCTTACCCGCCATTTGACTGCGCCACATCGCAGCCCGCGCGTCCACACCTGCGGGCACGTTCTGCGCAGCAACTCCGATCGCGGTGAGCAATGAGCCGAGTGCGTCCACCGGCTCAACAGCGCGACGACCTGGGGTGTGCGCGTGCAACCTGAGAAACAGCTGCGCATCCGGAAACTGATCTGCAAGCCGATGAGCCGCATGAATGGCGAAGGCAGTCTTTCCGATTCCGGCCATGCCGTCGATGGCGTGAACAGCAACGACGCATCTTTCGTAAAGCTCGCCTGCTGTTGCCAGCAGAACGGCAAGCTCTTCACTTCGCCCCGTGAACGCAGCCGTCGCTCGCGGCAGCGACAGAACAGCCGACGGATTGCTGCGCGGTAGATCTAAAATTGCCCCACTGTAAATTGCCTCAGCTTGGACCACGATCTTTGCATCACCACGGAAGTTGTTGCGCGTGCCATCTCCCACGTGCAGCCTCCACATCTGATGCAGATTCAGTTTTCTGCCAGGCAGTCCGTCACCGCAGGGTACTGCCGCACTACAACAACACGGAAGAGAATTCCACATGCCTGATAATTTTCGACACGCCGAATTCGACCATTTTGCGACTACGTGTGCCCGGTTAGGAATCCGTGCCGGTCAGTCGACCGGTAGGCCCCACGGCCGGCGGTCCAGCTCCACCCACCCGCCACCGCGGGCCAGCGCCGCCCGCACCCCGGCGACGTGGTCCGCGAACGAAGCCAGGTCCCCGTGCAGCAGCTCGGCGCGCTCCACGTCCAGCGGGTGGAAGTCGTCGTGCCACAGGTCGACCGGGAACGACGCCACGAACCTCATGGACTCGAGCAGCTGGAGCAGGGCCACGGAAGGCGCGGAGGACTCGGCCAGGTAGTCGGCGCGGATCGAGTCGCAGGCGGACAGCAGGGCGCGCACCTGGCGGATGGCGTCGGCGGGTGTGCCGTCCCAGGACGGGTCGGGGTACACGCGGTCGACGAGTTCCAGCCAGAGTCGCCAACCGGTGGCCAGTTCCGCGTCGTCTGCCGGACGCCATGCACCCATGACATCCACTGTGCATGCGGACAAAGCGGGAGTCTCGTGACGATGACGCACGCCACGGCAACCAACGGGTGATGTGTGCGTCTCTGCCTGCATGGCGCGGGTGTGGCAGGACGCCGGTGGTGCACGCCGTCGGGGTGGTTGTGGGGGCCACGGTGACGTTGTCGTGGGGTAGTGCGTTGTGGGCGGAGCCGGACTGGCGCTTCGCCGCGCTCGCGGCGGCGACCCTGGTCGGGTGCGCCGCCGCGAGGTGGGTGAAGCAGCGGGTCAGGCCTTGACGGGCTCGCCCTCGCGCTCGTCGGAGTTGAGCGAGTCGAGCAGGACGTCACGCTCGGTGGAGGGCTCCTTCTTCAGGAAGCCGATCGACAGGTAGAGCACCAGCGAGAGCAGCAGGGGCCACGAGACGAGCACGCCCTTGGTGACCCACGCGGCCTTGTTCATCTGCTCGATGTAGAGGAACGCCCACATGCCGAGGCCGCCGACGACCGAGGCGATGGCCGCCGTTGAGCCGATCTTGCGGAACCACGGGAGCAGGCCGAGCATCAGCGGGATCGCGATCGGGCCCATCGTGGCGGCGACCAGGTCGACCACCACCTTGAGCACGAAGCCCTGGCCGCCTGAGGCGATGGCGATGATCATGCTGACGCCGATGAAGAGGAACGTCGTGACCCTGGCCAGCACCAGCTGGTTGTCGGCCGAGAACGTCTTCACCTTCTTCCAGATGTGCGGCAGCATGTCGCGGTTGATCACGGCGGCGATGACGTTCGCGTCCGACGAAACCATGGCCATCGTGTGCGAGAAGAAGCCGGCCAGGACGAGGCCGATCATGCCGGCGGGCAGCATCTGCTTGCCCATCTCGATGTAGGCGTTCTCCGCCTGGGCACCTTCGAGGCCCGGGACGATCAGCGGCGCGGCCCACATCGGGAAGAACAGCACGAGCGGCCAGACGAGCCACAGCGCGGACGAGAGCAGGGCGGAGCGCTTGGCGGCGAAACCGGACGGCGCGGCCATGTAGCGCTGGGCCAGGTTCCACATGCCGCCGTTGTACTCCAGCGTCTTGATCAGGAAGAGCGCCATGAGGAACGTCGACGTGTACGGGCCGGCGAGCGGGTCGCTGTGGCTGTCCGGGAGCTTGTCCCAGATCGTCACGGGGAAGCCCCAGCCAAGCGTGCCGGCCACGGCGAAGAACATCGCGAAGCCCGCGGCCGCCTGGATGATGAACTGGCCGAAGTCGGTGAGCGCGTCGGCCCACAGGCCGCCGAGCACGGAGTAGACCATCGTGACCAGGCCGATGATGACGATGCCCCAGGTGATGGGGACGCCCGCGAAGCCGCGGAGCAGGATCGCGACGGCCGCCCACTTCGCGGCGATGTCCACGACCTTGAGCAGTGCGCCCGCGTAGGCCATGACCTGCTGGGTGGGCACGTTGTAGCGCTTGGCCAGGTACTCGAGCGGCGACTTGACGTCGTGCTTCGAGCGCAGCCGGTTCCACCGCGGCGCGAACAGGAACGCGCCGATGCCGACGCCGATGCCGATCGTCAGCGACCACCACACGTAGACCGTGAGCCCGAGCCGGTACGCCTCGGACGCGAACGCGACGAACATGACCGCGCTGTAGCCCGACATGTGGTGCGAGATGCCGGACAACCACCACGGCATCTTGCCGCCCGCGGTGAAGAAGTCGGCGATGTTGTGGACTCGCCCACGCGACCAGAGCCCGATGCCGACCATCACGAAGAAATAGCCGACAACCACGATCCAATCGAGGGTGCCCATGTGACCTCCTTGCGTGCACACACGTGTGCCCGCGAGAGCACCAGGCCTCATGGCGGCGGGAACCTGGCACATCCGCACGGGATATGTGACGTAGGTCTTACGAGACTGTTGCCCCTGGGTGGAAGACCTTGGCCAGTCTTGAATCACATTCGTGACCCTTGTTCATCCACATGAACGACTCTTTCCGCGTCACGCCTCCAACCGAACGACGTCACTGGACTGGAAGCACGAACGGAGGTGCTGATGCTCCCGCCCGGCCGGCCTGCTCCCGGGGTCGCGCTGATCGACCCCGTACCGCTCTACCGCGAGGGCCTGTCCTCGCTGGTCCGGCGGACCACCGGGCTGCGCTGGCTCGGGGCGACGGGACACCGGCACGCCGCGGTGCGCCTGCTGGAGCACCTGCGGCCGGACGTGCTGCTGATCGACTCGATGCTCGACCCGGTCGGCCGGCTGACCAGGGCGCTCGTCGAACGAGACCGGGGCCTGGTGGTGATCGGGCTGGTCAGGGATGCGCACACGCATGCGAACTACGTCACGACCGCACTGGAGGCGGGCGTTCGTGGCGTGGTTCCGCGCTCGGCGGAGCCGGAACAGGTCGTGCGGGTGATCGCCGAGTCCCTCCGGACCCGCGGGTATGTGCACCCCGACCTGCGCTGCACGGAACGACCGACGCTCACCCGGCGCGAGTACGAGGTCCTCACGCTCATCTCGGACGGCCTGGAGAACCAGGAGGTCGCCGAACAGCTCACCGTGTCCGTGGAGACCGTGCGGACGCACGTGAAGGGCATCCTTCGCAAGCTGAGCGCGCGCGACCGCACGCACGCGGTGTCGCTCGCCTACCGGTCGGGGTTGCTGCTGAGTCCACCGGCCGTTCTGGAGTAGTCATGGGCCCGTCACGCCCGGTACGCGTCTGACCGGCCCTCATGCCCGATTCAGGCCACTCAGTGGACTGTCTGCTTCGCCACCAGTGGGTGGTCGCCCTTGCCGGGGTTACTGTCGAGTAATACTCTGTTGTTACCGGTCAGTAGGCGACCCCGCCGCGACCCTGAGGAGTGAGCTGACGAGATGGGCCACTACAAGAGCAACGTCCGGGATCTCGAATTCAACCTGTTCGAGGTCTTCAACGTGCAGGACCACCTCGGCAAGGGGCCGTTCGAGCAGTCCGACGAGGACACCGCGCGCGGCGTTCTGGCCGAGATGAAGACGCTGGCGGAGGGGCCCCTCGCGGACTCGTTCGCCGACGCCGACCGCAACCCGCCGAAGTACGACCCGGCGACGTTCTCGGCGACCCTGCCGGAGTCGTTGAAGAAGTCGTACAAGGCGATTTGGGACGGCGAGTGGTACCGCATGTTCCTGCCGGAGGCGCTGGGCGGCTTCGGCACCCCGCCTTCCGTCGCGTGGGCCGCGTCCGAGCTGATCCTGGGCGCCAACCCGCCGATCTACATGTACCTCGCGGGCCCGAGCTTCGCGACGGTCGTCTACAACAACGGCACCGAGCGCGACCAGCACTGGGCGCAGCTGATGATCGACCGCGGCTGGGGCGCCACGATGGTGCTGACCGAGCCGGACGCCGGTTCCGACGTCGGTGCCGGCCGCACCAAGGCGATCAAGCAGGAGGACGGCTCCTGGCACATCGAGGGCGTGAAGCGGTTCATCACGTCGGCCGACCAGGACCTGACCGAGAACATCATGCACATGGTGCTCGCGCGCCCCGAGGGTGAGGGCATCGAGGCGAAGCCCGGCACCAAGGGCCTGTCGCTGTTCCTGGTGCCGAAGTTCCACTTCGACCCGGAGTCCGGTGAGCTGGGCGAGCGCAACGGCGCCTTCGTGACCAACGTCGAGCACAAGATGGGCATCAAGGCGTCCACCACGTGCGAGCTGACGTTCGGCCAGCACGGCGTCCCGGCCAAGGGCTGGCTGCTCGGCGAGGTGCACGACGGCATCGCGCAGATGTTCGACGTCATCGAGTACGCCCGCATGATGGTCGGCACCAAGGCCATCGCGACGCTGTCGACCGGCTACCTGAACGCGTTGTCCTACGCCAAGGAGCGCGTCCAGTCCGCCGACCTCACGCGGATGACGGACAAGACCGCCCCGCGCGTCACCATCACCAACCACCCGGACGTGCGCCGCAGCCTGATGCTGCAGAAGGCCTACGCCGAGGGCCTGCGCGCGGTGTACCTGTACACCGCGACGTTCCAGGACAAGGTGATGCTCGGCGGCGAGGACGCGGAGCTGGCCGTCAAGGTCAACGACCTGCTGCTGCCGATCGTCAAGGGTGTCGGCTCCGAGCGCGCCTACGAGCAGCTCGCGCAGTCGCTGCAGACCCTGGGCGGCTCCGGCTTCCTGCAGGAGTACCCGATCGAGCAGTACATCCGGGACTCGAAGATCGACTCGCTGTACGAGGGCACCACGGCCATCCAGTCGCTGGACTTCTTCTTCCGGAAGATCATCCGCGACAAGGGCCAGGCGCTCGCGTTCATCAACGGTGAGATCCAGTCCTTCCTCGACAACGAGGGCGGCAACGGTCGCCTGAAGGAGGAGCGCGCTCTCCTCAAGCAGGGTCTGGAAGACCTGCAGGGCATGCTCGGCGCCCTGGTCGGCTTCCTGACCTCGTCGCAGGAGGACGTGCGCAACCTCTACAAGGTCGGCCAGAACTCCGTGCGCCTGCTGATGACCGCGGGTGACGTGCTCGTCGGCTGGCTGCTGCTGCGCCAGGCCGAGGTCGCGCTGGAGAAGCTCGGCGGCACCCCGTCGGCCAAGGACAAGGCCTTCTACGAGGGCAAGGTCGCGGTGGCGTCGTTCTTCGCGAAGAACGTGCTGCCGGAGCTGACCGCGCGCCGCAAGATCACCGAGCAGACCGACAACTCGCTGATGGACATCGACGAGAACGTCTTCTAGGAAGCTCTACGGACGACGGGTCCGCGCACCTCCTGCCCGAGGTGCGCGGACCCGTTTTCAGTTGGCCAGCAACAGGAGCGGACCGGCGGTGGCGCCGATGTTGAACGCCGCGGTGGCGTAGGAACCGGCCATCGTCGGCGCGCCCGGCGCGTGGTGGATGATCCGCGCGATCACCGTGCTGCCGACCGCGAACGACAGCGCACCGAGCACGAACACCAGTGGCAGCAACACGTTCGGCTCGCGACCGAGCGTGTCGAGGCTCCACCAGCCGAGCAGCACGAGTGGGCCGCCGACCACGACCACGGGCCGTGGCGCGACATCCGACAGCCGGCCGCCGGCCGTGACACCGGCGAACGCACCGGTACCGAACAGCACCAGCGCGACCGGCACCCACCACTCGCCCAGTCCGGCGACGTCGGTGACGACCGGCGCGAGGAACGTGAAGTGGCCGAACGTCACAGCGTTCACCACCACCGCGAGCACGATCAGCAGCACCAGCCGGGGTTTGCGCAGCTCGGCCAGCTCAGGCCGGAGTGCGACGGCAGGCTGGTCCTGCCTCGCCGGAAATCCTTTCAGGACACCGGCCGCGGCCGGCACGCACAGCACGGCGACGGCGAGGAACGTTGCGCGCCAACCGAATGCGGTACCGAGCAGCGCACCACCCGGTACGCCCGCGATCGTGGCGACCGTCGTGCCGGACAACAACACGCCGAGCGCACGGCCGCGTTCGTCCAGCGGTACCGACGAAGTCGCGGTGGTCAGTGCCACGGCGAGGAACCCCGCGTTGGCCAGCGCGGCGACCACCCTGGTCACCACCAGGAGTGCGAAGTCCCCGGTGACCGCGCCGATCACGTGAGCCAGCAGGAAGACCACGACGAACGCGAAGAGGCTGAGCCGCGGCGGCCACCGGCGGGCGAGCGCGGCCATCAGCGGCGCGCCGACGACCATGCCGGCGGCGAACGCCGAGGTGAGCAGGCCCGCCGTGCCGACGGGCACGTCGAGATCGGACGCGATGGCGGGCAGCAGGCCCGCGAGCATGAACTCGGAGGTGCCCATGGCGAACACGGCCAGGGCGAGCAGGTACAGCGAAAAGGGCATGGAAGGACTCCGGAAGCGAGGGCTTGTCGGGGCTGACGGTCAGACCGCAGCCCCGGCCCTGTCTGCTTCCGGAGTCGACATGAGCAGCACGCTAGCGGAATCGCCGCACGCCGCGCACCTCCGTTTTCACTTCTGCAGCCTCACTCCGGCAGCCCTCACTCCGGCAGCCCTCACTCCTTCAGGGCCCGCGCCGCCACGAAGCAGTAGACGCCGAACGCCGCGATGCCGATCGCGACCGCCGACAGCAGGAACATGCCGAAGGGCTGCGCTGCCAGCGTGTGCAGCGCCTTGTCCATGCCACCGGACTGCTGGGGGTCCGCGTTGATCGCGGCCAGTCCGACGAGGACACCGATCACGCCGTACGCGAAGCCCTTGCCGATCCAGCCGATCCGGCCGACGGGTTCGATCCACGACGGCGCGCGGCTCATCTCGAGGTCCTTCTCGAAGGATTTCTTGAAGCCCTTGTAGGCGATCACGCCCGCCGTGACCAGGATGCCGATCGCGATCGCGCCGACGATCAGCTGACCGCCCGGCCACGCGAGCACCTGCGCGGTGAGCTCCTGCTGCTGTTGCGTGGAGTCACCGGCCGCGCCGCTGGTGGCGTACTTGAACGCACCGAACGCGATACCGCCCGCGGTGATGGCACGGGCCGCGGAGCCGACGCGCTTGGAGATCCGCTTCCGCTTCTTGCTCACGTAGGTGTAGCCGACGAAGGCCAGGATCAGCTGCCAGACGGCGAAGAAGACCAGGCCGATGCCGACCGCCCACAGCAACCAGGCGCCGTTCTTCGCGAGCTCGCTCAGAGCGCCCTTGGAGTCCGTCTGTTCGGCGTCCGTGCCGAACGCGACCTGGAGCGCGAGCCACGCGATGAGCACGTGCACCGCTCCGTACACAACCATCCCCACCCGCCCCAGCGTCTGGACGACGGGGTGTCTTCGCGCCTCATGCGCAACAGTGGCCACGAACGGGTGAATACCCGCGCGTGGCCACCGTGAATCCCGAACCCGCTGTCAGCCCCCGGCGGGCGGCGGCGGCTCGCAGATGATCTTGAACTGCGGGTCGTACCGGACCGTGCGCGACTCGCTGCGCGACTGGCCGCTGCGGCGGTCCTTTATAGTGCGGGTGTCCGTCACGGAGAAGCCGGGAGCGCCGTTGCTGGGCGTGCACCCCGCCTTGTTGACCTTCTTCTCCTGCGGCTGGGTCGGGGCGAACTCACCGCTGGTCGAGCCGGTGACGTCGTAGTTCTTGGTGCCCCACAGCACGATCTTGATCGAGGACGGGGTCCAGATCGTCTGGATCGCGACGCCCGTGTCGTCCGGGTTCGTGAACGCGATGTCGATCAGGCTGTTGCCCGCGCCGTCCATGAACACGGTGGCCTCGCGGCCCTTCGGGTACCGCGTGATCCAGTAGCTGTGCTCCTTGTGGCCCGCGTCCTTCATGCCCGCGTAGTAGTACGCGTTGTACAGCGTGGTCGCGAACTGCGAGATGCCACCGCCGACCGCCATGCCGGGGATGCCGTTCTCGATGATGCCGGCCTCGACGTAGCCCTGCGCGGTGCCGCGCGGGCCGGTGTACTTGTTGAGGCTGAACGTCTCCTTGGGCTTCACGATCGCGCCGTTGACCTTCTGGGCCACGACGCGGATGTTGACGCCCGACGCGGGAGCGAAGCCACCGGTCTGGAACTCGCCGATGACCTCCTTGATGCCCATCTTGTTCGCCTGCTCGGTGGTGACCTTCGCGGGCGTGTGCTTGTACTCGAACTTCAGCTCACGGGCGTCGGTCTTCAGCAGCGTGTCGTAGTACGGCTGGATGTTCTTGTCCCAGTCGACGTCCAGGCCGTCGACGGACGGCTTGACGGTCGGCCGGCCGCCCTCGAAGACGATCTGGGCGTCCTTGCCCTCCTTGACCGTGTCCTTCAACGGCGGGGCGACGACCTCGACCAGCTTGTCCTTGTTCACCGCGACGCTGAGCGCGCCGCCGTCACCGGGCGCGAAGGCCAGGGTGGTGGCGATCTGCTCGGGCGTGAGGGTCGCGTCCTTGCCCTCGCCCTTGATCTTGACAGGGGCGGAGACGGCGGTCTTGACCACGTCGTTGAGCGCCTTCTCGACGCCCTCCTTGGTGGTCTTGACCGGGGTGAAGTCCATCGGGACGTCGACAGGGCTGCCGGAGGCCCAGTTGGCGACGACGGCGCCCGCCGCCTCCTCCGCGCGCATCTTCTGGCCGGCGTGCGGCTCGACGGCGACCGGGGTGGCGCCCTCGAACTTGATGGTGCCCTCGATCGGGTCGTGGTCGAGCTTGCCGCGCATCGCCTCGAGCGCGCCGGCGACCTTCGCGTCGTCCGCCTTCGTCGCCACGCCCACCTCGCGGCTCGTGAAGAACGACGTCACGCGGGTGATCGGGCTGAGCGGCTGACTGCCCGCACGGTCGATCGTGGCGTTCCAGTCGAGCTCCAGACCCGCCGCCTTGGGGTCGAGCTCGGAGGTGATGTCACCGGCCTTGAGGGCGACGGGCTTGCTCAGCCGCGGCTCGATCGCGTCGCGCAGCTTCTTCTCGGCCTCGGAGTGGCTCAGGCCACCGACGTCCACGCCCGCGACGGTGACGCCGCGCGGCACGTTGCCGCTGGAGAGGAGCATGTCGAGGCCGTAGAGCAAACCGAAGGCGCCGACCACGGCCGCGGCCACGATCAACGCCTTCTTCCGGTTGTTCCTGGGTGCCGCCTCGTCCTCGCCCGGCTCGATCATCACGGGTCCGTAGACGCCGGAGTCCTCCGGCTTCGGCTGCGGCGGGGTCACCGGTTGCAGGTACTCGGTGGCGTCCTCGCCCGCGGGGAAGCCGACGCCGGGCACGGCGGCCGTGACGGTCGGCTGCTCGGAGTCCGGTTCCACCGACGGCCAGGCCTCGGTGGACGCGTTCACGGGCGCGATCTTGGTCGTCTCCTCGGAGGCGGTGCCTCTCGGGTTGACCGGTGGCATCGCTCTCGTCTTGTCAGCGTCGTACGGCACAGCTCTCCCCGTTGCCCTGTCTCTCCACTGAGGCGGCGTATACGTGTTCAGCTATCAGTTCAGGATCACGAACCGGCGGCTCACAGGTACAGACCAGTCCCGTGCTCGGTGAGCTCACTCGCAACAGCGTGCAGATCACGTTCCCTCATCACGAGATACGTGCTTCCCTGCACTTCGACCTCAAGCTGATCTTCCGGGTTGAACAACACCCGGTCGCCCACCTTCACGTGTCGCACGCTGGTACCGACTCCGAACACGCTGCCCCACGCCAACCGCTTGGCCATCTGGGCCGTAGCGGGGATCACGATGCCACCACTGGACCGCCGCTCGCCGTCTTCCGGCGAGATGCGCACCATGACGCGGTCGTACAGCATCTGGATCTCGAGCTTGACATCAGGCACCGCCAGAGTCTACGTGGCCTGCGGAGGTGCCTCGTCCATGCCGCCCATGAGCAGCGGCAGCCGGGTCGGTGCATCGGCAACCACTCGAACGGGGACCCCCCAGTCCTGCCTGGTCAGACGGCAGACCGGGTGTTCGTCGGCAGGATCGTCACTGCAACTGGCCGCCTGCGCTACGACGTGCAGAACGCCGTTCGTGACAGAATCGTTGATCCGCAACGCCCGTACCAGTTCGGTGCTGACGCCCGCGCCCTCCAAGATCAGCTCAGGGGGCGAGCTGGTGATCTCCAAACGGGTGGACGGTCCGTACCTCTCGTCCAGCTTCGTCCCGGTCGGCGGGGTGAAGACGACCGCGAGCTCGAACGCGCCGGCCGCGATGTCGGTGCTCGGCCGCTTCACCTCGTGCGCCTCGCCGTCGATCTTCGTGGCGGCGGCGGTGAACCTCTCGAGCCGGTGCGCCGCACTCGCCACCACGACGAGCTCGCCGTCGACGACGATCGCGTCGCTGGGCTCGGCGATGTCGGTCGCGATGGTGCTGACCTGCCTGGTCTCGGGGTCGTAGCGGCGGATGGCGCCGTTGTAGGTGTCCGAGATCGCCACCGAGTGGTCGGGCAGCACGGTGACGCCGAGGGGGTGCTGCAGCAACGCCTGGTCGGCGTCGCCGTCCTTGTGCCCGAACGCGAACAACCCCTTGCCGACCTCGGTGCGCACCTCGCCGTTCTCCAGGTAGCGCAGCGCCGAGGTCTCGGAGTCGACCATCCACAGCCGGTCGCCGTCCGCGGCGAGACCGCTGGTCTGGGCGAAGAAGGCACCTTCGGCCGGTCCGTCGTTGATGCCTTCGACGGTGGTGCCCGCGAGGCGGCTGGTGGTGTTGCTCTCGGGGTCGAAGAAGCCGAGCGTGTGGTTGCCGGCCATCGCGATGGCGACGCCGCCGTTCCACCAGGCCACGTCCCACGGGCTGGTGAGGTGGATCTTGTCCGCCGGCCCGTCGGTCTCGCCGTCACGCCACTGCTCACCGGTGCCGGCGATCGTCGTGACCTCGCCGGTCTCGAGGTCGAGGCCGCGCAGCAGGTGGTTGACGGTGTCCGCGATGACGACGTCGTAGCCGTGAGTGTTGGGGACCAGCGTGAGGCCGGCGGGCTCGGAGAAGGTCGGGTTGGTGCCGTCCTGCCTGCCGCGTTCACCGGTGCCGATGCGCCTTCTGACCGTTTCGCCGTCCGCTTCGAGCTCGACGATGCTGTGGTGGGCGCTGTCGCTGACCAGGATCGTGCCCTGCGGCGTGACGATCGCCTTGGCGGGGAACCTGAGCGTGGTGCTCGGCGGCTCGGGCGCCACGTACGGCCCGTCGCCGCGGTGCAGCGTGCCCTTGGCGTCGTGTTCCTCGACCAGCTCGCCGATGATCGTGTCGAGCGCCTCGACGTGCCCCTCACCAGCGGCGACGTGCACGACGTAGCCCTCGGGGTCGATGAGGGTGAGCGTCGGCCATGCCTTGACCGCGTACTGCTGCCACATGGCCAGCTCGGGGTCGTCCAGCACCGGGTGGTGCACCTCGTAGCGCTCGACGGCGGCCTTGAGCGCCTCCGCGTCCGCCTCGTGCACGAACTTCGGCGAGTGCACGCCGATGGTGACCAGGACGTCCTGGTACTTGGTCTCCAGCGGCCGCAGCTCGTCGAGGACGTGCAGGCAGTTGATGCAGCAGAAGGTCCAGAAGTCGAGCAGCACGATCTTGCCGCGCAGGTCCTTGAGGCTGATCTGCTGACCGCCGGTGTTGAGCCAGCCGCGTCCGTGCAGCTCAGGGGCGCGGACACGGGCACGGCGCTTCGCAGTCGTCACGACCGTATCCAACACTGTGGACGGTGGAGCTGTTCCGGTGTCCACGATGTGGACCGCGGGCAACGACGTGAAACTCGCGTGCCGGTCGTGGGTCAGCGGTTTACCGTCCCACGGCATGACCACCGACGACGGCCCGGAGCCGCGGATGGCGCTGCGCCGGGGCAACGGCTCCCTGCTGGACGACGTGTCCGTGCGGGACGTGTCCCTGTTCCACGCGGAGATGATGGACCAGCGGACGCTGTGGATCGGCTGCTACCTCGAAGGCACGGGCGTGGAGCACGACCGGGTCACGTTCATGGTCACCGCACGCGGGAACCGGCTCGTGTTCGAGGTCGTGGAGCAACCGGAGGGCAACGTTCCGCTGGAGGGGTGAACTGCGTGTACGGGTCTGTGGCGGAGTTGCGGGACAGGGGCTTCGAGCACGTGTACGTAGAGCTCGAACGGTACGACGGGCCCGTGGCGGGACTGGCCGACGTCGAGGGTGTGCCGCACTACTTCAGCCGCGACCACGACCTCAGCACCGACGACCACTACTTCGTGTGGCCGGCGGACGCGGCGGCGGTGGCGTTGGAGCGGGAGCAGTGGCGGATCTTCGTCGCCTGGAAGGACAGGGGCGGGCAGAAGCCTCATCCCGGGCAGGGCGGGGTCGACGCGCGCTACGACGAGCTGCAGGCGTTGCTCGAACCGGAGCGAGCGGTGCCGGACGGGGCTCGGCGGCTGGTGGCCGAGTGGAGTTTCGCGGACGACCTCGACGAGAGGTGGGCGCCGGACGGGGCCGACTACCTGGTGAGGTGGCGCGAACCTGTCGGCCTCGACAGGTTCTGAACCGTTCATGCACCGTTGGCGTAGAGGACGCCGGGAGGTGCGCGATGGTGGAGTACCTGGTGGTCGGGGCTGGTCCGGCGGGGTTGCAGATGGGGCACTTCCTGCACCTGGCCGGGCGCGACTACGTGATCTTGGAGGCGGGGGCGTCGGCCGGCACGTTCTTCCGCGAGTTCCCGCGGCACCGGGTGCTGGCGACGGACGACAACTCGTTGTTCGGCAGGCCGTTCGGGCGGTACAGCAAGCGGGCGTTCCCGCCGGCGGACGAGCTGGTGCGGTACCTGGAGGACTTCGCGCGGCCGCTCAACGTGCGGTACCGGACGCGGGTCGTGAGCATCCACAAGCACGAGGTGCGGCACGAGCACGGGATCATCGAGGCCCAGCGGATCATCCTCGCGACTGGGCGGGCGGTGCCGCACCTGCCGCGGATCGAGGGGATCGAGCACGCGGAGACGTACGCGTCGGCGAGCACTGATCCGACGGTGTACGCGGGGCAGCGGGTGTTGGTCGTCGGGCGGGGGCGCAGTGCGTTCGAGACGGCGGACCTCGTGTCGGCGACGGCGGCGGTCACGCACACCGTGGGGCGGACGTTGCGGCGGATCGCCAGGCACGGCAACGGGTTCAAGGCCACGCTCGACACCGGGGAGCTGTACTACGACCGGGTCATCGCGTGCACCGGGTTCCGGCGGGACACCTCGCTCGACGCGCCGAACGTGCACCTGGCGGCCGGTGACTCGATCAGGGCGATCCGGCACTCGACGCGGGCGTTGCACCGGATGCTGGAGGCCGAGCACCACGGGGTGCCGTGGCCGCACCGGAGGTTGCGCAACCGGCCGGACGCGCTGGCGGCGGCCATCGCGGCCAGGGCGGCGGAGATCCCGGAGGGGCTGGCGGACGTCGTTGTGCCGCAAGGGCAGTACGCGATCCTCTACGACGAGATGCCCGCGCGGGCGAACAACGGGTTCGTGGTCACGAGCACTCAGGTCGAGCACTACCGGTACAACGAGCTGATCGCGGTGGAGAACAGGCTGCACCGCAAGCCGCTGGAGAGGTTCTTCTCCAGGCAGCTCGCGGTGCCGTGCATCGCCTGAAAGCCTTACGCCACCTGGAACTCGTGCAGCTTGGTGTTCTGGCCCGCCTTCACGGTGCAGGGCGAGGTGAACGTGCCGAGGAACGTCGTGGAGCCGTCGGCGTGGCGCGGGGTCAGGGTGAGCGAGGCGTTGCCGAGGTTGATCGTCGTGGTGCCGGGGTTGGCCAGCGTCAACGACGGGAAGACGCCGGTGCCGGTCACGTTGAACGTGCCGGACGGGGCGACGTTGGTCTTGGGGATGGTCAGCGTCGCCGTGGCCGAGGAGACGGTGCCGGCGTTGTTGATGGTGTTCGTGGTGCTCAGGGTGCCTTCGACGGTCGCGGCGCCGAGCCAGTTCAGCACGCTCGTGGCCGATTCGGACACGGTCGAGACGACCTGGGTCTGGCCTTCCGCGGTGGGCACGCCGGCGGTGGCGGAGTCCGGCATGTTCGTGGCGGTGACCGTGGACGGCTGGTCCTGGGCGCCGATCAGGGTGAACGTGCAGGAGTACGTGATGTCCAGGGTCACGTCGGCGGCCTGGCTGGTGCCCGCTGCCGCAATGCTCATGGTTCCGGCGAACAAAACGACCGCGGCGGCACGTGCGATGATTCCGAGTTTCATGGCAGGGTTCTCCTGAGTGCGGCATCGAACTGCAGGGAATGGAGCTACTCACCAGTAAAGTAGCGACGAGGACAAACCAAGGCAAGCGTCAGGAAGTTTTTGTCATCCGCGTAATAAACGCCGCGAACCGATTTGTCAGTCGAGGTCTAAAAACGCGCGGGCCCGCAGCGCGAGTTCTAGCGTGAAGCGCTCGTCGGCGTCGTGCAAACGGTTGCCGAACAGTTCCTCCAACTGGTTCACCCGATACCTCACGGTCTGCGGGTGAACGTCCAGGCGTGCCGCGATCTCCGGGGCGCCACCGCGGGCCGAAAGCCAGGCGGACAACGTCTCCGCGAGCTTCGTGCGTTGCCGGGCGGTCAACGGCGCGAGGGGTGCCAACGCGCGCGCGGCCAGCTGACGAGCCAGGAACTCGTCGGCCAGCAACGTCAGCTCCACGAGGTGGTCCGCGCAGTCGACCACCGGTTCGTCGGCGCTCGTCACCGCCAGCACCCGCCGGGCGCAGGCCAGCGACTTGCGCGCCTCCTGCGGCAGCACGGTCAGCCCCACCCCCGCCCGCCACCCGGCCGCGCGGATCATCCGCGGCACCTCGACCGGGTTCGGGACCAGCAGGTACGGCGTCGCGTCCTCCAGGTTGACCAGCACGTCCGGCGGCAGCAGCAGCTCGTCGACGTGCCCGGACGACGGCTCCAGCGCCACCGCGCAGAGCGTCGCCGGCATCGGCCACGCCGCCACGTCCGCCGCGTCGACCACGGCCTGCCACGGCACCGGCGGGTCACCGGCCAGCAGTTCCGTCAGCCGTCGGCGCTTGCGTTCCAACGTCCCAGCCGCACTCGCCTGAGCCGCGGCGTACCCGTCGACCGACAGGCTCACCAGCTCGTCGACGTGCGCGATCATCGCCTCGCCGAGCACGCTCATCGACCGCAGCGACAGCCTCCGCCGCTCCGCGAACGCGCACACGTGCCGCCAGGCCACCCGCGCGCCGATCCGGTAGGCCGCCTGCAGGCTGTCCAGGCTGCGGCCGGACTTGAACTCCCACGCGCCCAGCTTGCGGTGGATGTCGTGCGGGTGGACCACGGCATCGGGCGCCGAGATGTGGTCGACGAACTTGTCCAGCGCCTGCTGAATGCCCTCGATGACGTTTTCCCGGAAATGCTGGTACTCCGGAATCGATTTCTCGATCGCCTCGAAGATGCCCACGGCCAGAGGCGGTATCTCCCGGCGCAGAAGCGGCGCGAGTTCGCGGGGCACCGAACTGCGTGGATCGTCCGGTTGGCTCATTCACCCTCCCACTGCCCGGAGCGTACGGGGCAGGTGAAAGGACGTCGTCAGCCAACCGGACGAAGCCGCCGCTGGGACAACCGCACTACCGAACGGGCAGCGTGCGGTCCAGGAACACCGTCGTCAGATCCCACGCGCGGTCCGCGGCGGCCTTGTCGTGGAAGTGGCCGAGGTGGTTGTGGAACGCGTGCCCGGCCGGCTGCAGGTGCACCTCCGCGCCCTCGTGCGAGTCGGACGCGTCGACGACCTTCTGGTAGCCGGGGATGAACTCGTCCTCGGTGCCGAAGTGGAAGATGATCGGGCAGGAGACCTGCTCCAGCATCCCGATCTGGTCCGGCACACCGGAGCCGTAGAACGACACGGCGGTGTCCGGGTCCGAGACCGCGGCGGCGTTGAACGCGAGCGTGCCACCCAGGCAGAAGCCGAACACGCCGACCCCGCCGGTGACCTCCGGCAACGAGCGCAGGTGCTGCACCGACGCCACCACGTCCTGCACGGCCTGCGGGAAGTCCAGCCCCTGCACGACCTCCATGGACCGCGCCACCCCCGCCTCGTCGTGCTCGCCGACCCAGCCCGGCTGGAAGCGGTGGAACAGCTCGGGAATCGCGACGACGTACCCGCGCGCGGCGAGGTCGGCGGCGACCCCCTGCAGGTAGGAGTCCAGCCCGAAGATCTCCTGGATCAGCACGATGCCGGGACCGGTTCCGCTCTCGGGCAGCCAGACCGGGAGCGGGATGTCGTTAACTCGGTGAGTCATGGGGTGATCCTGCCGGAAGGTCAACTGTGCGCTCCCGCCTGCCCGTGCGACGGAAAATCGCCTGCCGCCCACGAGGCGGGTCACCGATAATCGGCTGATGATCAAGCTGATCGCCACCGACCTCGACGGCACCCTGCTGCAGCCGGGCGGTGTGCTCAGCGAGCGCACCCGCGCCACCCTCGACGCGGTCGACGCGGACGTCGTCGTGGTGACCGCGCGGCCGCCGCGGTTCGTCGAGAACCTGGGGTTCCAGGGCACGGCGGTCTGCTCGAACGGCGCGATGGTCTACGACCTGACCAACCAGGAGGTCACGCACGCGCAGACGGTGCCGCTGGACGTGGTCCGCAAGGTGTCGGAGGCGCTCGCGGAGGTCATCCCGAACGTCGGCATCGCGGTGGAGACCGGGCTGGAGGTGTTGTGCGAGCCCGCGTTCAGGGGGTTCAGCGCCAACAACCCGCACCGGACGCTGGAGCTGCTCGACCACGTCTTCGACGAGGCGCACCAGGTGGTGCAGATGCTCGCGTGGGCGCCGGACAGCGAGTCGGACCACATGATGGAGATCGCCAGGGAGGCGGTCGGGCAGCACGTCTCGGTCACGCACTCCGGCGGGCTCGGGTTGCTGGAGATCAGCCCGCCGGGGGTGTCGAAGGCGGCGACGCTCAAAGCGTTGTGCGGCGCCAGGGGGATCGGCAGGCACGAGGTCGTGGCGTTCGGAGACATGCCCAACGACCTGTCGGTGCTCGGGTGGGCGGGCACGGCGTACGCGATGGGCAACGCGCACCCGCTCGTGAAGCAGGCCTGCGCGAACCATGCGCCGCCGAACACCGAGGACGGCGTCGCCCAGGTCCTCGAACAGCTCTTCCGGCTCTAGCCGCCGGATTTCACCGACGCGGCACCGAGGTGGGTCCGGCCACCTCGGCACCGAGCGCCGTCACCCGCCGCCGCAGCTCGCGGTCGGCGGTCACCACCGTCACCGGGCGGTCGGCGCCTTCGACCCGGACCACCTCGACGATCGCGTCGTCGCCGGAGTGCTCGGCGGCGACGACGCGCACGTCGGGAACGCTGGACACGGTGCGCGCCTTGCCCTCCACGACCAGGACGACCTCTTCGTCCCGGCCGCGCAGGGCGTCGCGCAGGCGTTCGGCCGCTCCCGCCCGGTCACGCCACCACCCGTCGGGCACCGATCCCACGACGTTGGCTGCATCGACCACGAGCAACGGCTTCACGCCCGCCAGCCTGCCTCAGCCCCGGCGAGCTCGCAGCGCGTCCAGCGAGTCCGGGTCGGCGCCGGCGTCCAGCGCGGCAACCGGTGCGGACACCCCGGCCCACCGCTGCACCGCCGCCGTGGCCGCCGCGCGCTGAGCGTCCGGCAGCTTGGCGATGTTCGCGCCGTGGTTGCCACCGGGCACCACGAACGAGAGCGAGTCACGGGTGCCCGGCCCGAGCCGGAACGGTTCCGCGCTCCACGGGTCGTTCTGGCCGTTCACGAACAACAACCGGCTGCCCTGCAAGCGCACCCACCGGTCGACGTCCTTCATCGCGTGCCGGTCGAACCGCGGGAACCTGATGTCGGCCGGCACCATCGTGCGCGGCACCGAAACCCCGGGATACCGCAGGAGATCGTCCACCGCCGACTCGTCCGCCTCCGGCCAGCCGAGCTGCGTGCCGGCCTGGTAGTAGTACGCCGCGTAAGGCGCGACACCGGCGTCGTTGTAGAAGTCCCAGCCGACGGTCTTCTCGATGAACGTCCACAGGTCGTCCGCCGACGCACCGGCCCCCGGCACCAGCGCGCACTGCTCCTGGGTCCCGTACTGCCAGAACGTGAACGGCGTGTCCAGCACCAGCACCTCCAACGCCCGGTGCGCGCCGCCGAACTGCCGGAACGTGTACCCCGCCGCCTCCAGCCGCTGCACGAAGACGTCACGCTGCTGCAGGATCTGCCGTTGCACGCCCTCGAGCCGGCGGTTGCACGACGGGTCGTTGCCGACGTTGCGGATGAACTCGCCGTAGACGTCCCGGTCGTTCACCACGTCGTTCGGTGCGACGTAAGCGATCGTGGCGTCGACGTCACGCGGGAAGAACCGCCGGTGGTAGATCGACGTCATGCCGCCCTTGCTGGCACCGGTCGACAGCCACTTCGCGCCGTAGACCTCCTTGAACGCCTTGACGATCCGGTGGTGGTCGTTGGCCGCCTGCCAGATGTTCAGGTCGTCCCAGTCGGCCGGCGACGGGCGTGAAGGCGCGAAGAACCGCTGCTCGACGCTGAGCTGGTTGCCGTCGACCAGCCGCGCGGGTTCGGACGCACCGATCGTGCCGGACAGGTTGTAGCCGGAGGTGTGCAGCACCATCGGCCGGGAGACGTCCTTGTGCAGCAACGAGAACCGCTGCTCGAACCGGGTCCCGCGCGGCTTGCGGTGGTCGGCGGGCTGCTGGATGCCGAGCACGAACGTCCTGGCGGTGCCGGACGTCCCTTCGCTGATGATCCGCACACCGGGGATGGCGGCGATGCGGTCCTTGATGTCGGGGACGGCGGACGCGATCGAGGCCGTGGCGGTGACCTGCGCCGTTACCAGGCCGAACGCCAGCAGGGAGCGTACGAGTCTGTTCACACACCGACGCTAGCCAGCGCAGGCCGGGGAGCGGACCGGCCGATCGGCGGGACTGCAGGTCTCTTGCAGCGGACTTGGAGACGCCTTGCAGACGCGGGCTCGAACCTTCGACCAAGCCTGAAGAGGGGGACTGGAAATGAAGGTTCGAGAACTCATCGGAACAAGCGCCGTCGCCGTCGCGCTCGTCATGGGAACGGCGAACGTGGCAACGGCGAACGACTTCGGCGCGCAGTTCAACTGCGGCAACTACCCCGTCGGCAAGCAGACGGCCAGGGACGAGGCGCTCGCCAGATCCACGACCTGGCTGCAGGCACGGGTGCCGTACAGCCAGAGCGCCTGCCACGGCAACCAGTTCGGCTCGTACCGCACCGACTGCAGCGGCTACCTGTCGATGATCTGGGGCCTCGGCCACTCCTACACGACCTCGACGCTGCACCAGGTCTCGCACACGATCAACCGCGCCGACCTGCAGCCGGGTGACGCGTTGAACTGGCCGGGCCAGCACACCGCGTTGTTCATCGGCTGGGCGGACGCCGCTCGGACGATCCCGCGGGTGCGTGAGCAGGCAGGCCCGAACGGCTCGCCGACGGTGGAGCGCAACTGGTCGGCCGCCACGGCCGCCAAGTACACGCCTATCCGCTACAACAACATCGTCTCGTACAACGTCCACGGCGACATCGGCACCAAGTGGCGGGCGATGGGCGCGGAGAACAGCATCGTCGGTGCGCCGATCAACAACGAGCAGGCCGGTGCGCCGGGTGGCCGTTGGCAGGGCTTCCAGCGCGGCAACATCTACTGGACGCCCGCGCTCAACGCCCACCCCGTGTACGGCGACATCCTCACGAAGTTCATGAACACCGGCGATGAGCACCGCTGGGGTTACCCGGTCAACGACGAGTCCGCGGGCGCACATGGCGGCCGCTGGCAGAAGTTCCAGGTCGCGCACTTCTACTGGACCTCGGCAACCAACGCGTTCCCCGTCTACGGCGAAATCCTCACCAACTTCATGAACAACGGTGACGAGCACCGCTGGGGCTATCCGCTCATGGAGGAGGCGGCCGGCGCGAACGGCGGCCGCTACCAGAAGTTCCAGAACGGCATCTGGTACTGGTCGGCACGGACCAGTGCCTACCCGGTGCACGGCGACATCCTCACCAAGTTCATGGGCACCGGTGACGAGCACACGCACGGCTACCCGAAGGAAGCCGAGAAGGACTGGGCCGGCGAGGCAGGCGGCCGGATGCAGACGTTCGAGAACTCCACCTTCTACTGGACCGCCGCCAAGGGCGCCTGGTCCGTCCAGAACGGGTGATGGCGATGAAGAAGGCAGTTCTCGCGATCGCCACCCTGTCCCTGCTCCCGCTGGCCGGCGTCGCCGGCGCCGAGCCCGCGCACATCTCCAACGCCGAGATGCAGGCGGCGTGCGCGGTGCCCGGCAACCGGGACATCAACGTCACCCGGACCGTCCACAACGTCGGTCTCCGCCGCGGGGTGTCGGCGAAGGTCATGCTCGCCGGGTTCGAGGCGGGCTGGGTCGAGTCGCACATGAACAACCTCAGCTGCGGCGACCGCGACTCGCTCGGCGTGTTCCAGCAACGGCCTTCGCAGGGCTGGGGCACGCCGGAGCAGATCATGAACGTCGAGTACGCCGCCGACCGGTTCTTCGCCGAGGCCCAGCGCGTGGAACCGAAGTACCCGACCCTGTCGGCGGGTCTGCTGGCGGACAAGGTGCAGCGCTCCTGCTGCCCTGCGCGCTACGACCAGGCGGAGGCCAAGGCGCGGCAGATGCTCGACGAGGTCCGGATCACCGTCCACGGCGACATCGGCACCAAGTGGCGGGCGATGGGTGCGGAGAACAGCGTCATCGGCGCGCCGATCAACAACGAGCAGCCCGGTGCGCCGGGTGGCCGTTGGCAGGGCTTCCAGCGCGGCAACATCTACTGGACGCCAGCACTGAACGCCCACCCCGTGTACGGCGACATCCTCACCCGGTTCATGAACACCGGTGACGAGCACCGCTGGGGCTATCCGGTCAATGACGAGTCCGCAGGTGCGCATGGTGGGCGCTGGCAGAAGTTCCAGGTCGCGCACTTCTACTGGACCTCGGCAACCAACGCGTTCCCCGTCTACGGCGAGATCCTCACCAACTTCATGAACGCGGGCGACGAACACCGCTGGGGCTACCCGCTCATGGAAGAGGCATCCGGCGCTAACGGCGGCCGCTACCAGAAGTTCCAGAACGGCATCTGGTACTGGAGCGCGCGCACCAGCGCGTACCCCGTCTACGGCGACATCCTGCACAAGTTCATGAGCACCGGTGACGAGCACACCCACGGTTATCCGCGGGAGGCCGAGAAGGACTGGACCGGCGAGGCAGGCGGCCGGATGCAGGTCTTCGAGAGCTCGACCTTCTACTGGACGCCCGCCAAGGGTGCCTGGTCGGTGCAGAACTAATCGTTGAAGCTGGCGTAGTAGGACGCTGCCATGTCCTCGTCGCCGTGGCCTCGGGTGACCGCGCGGTTCAGGCGGGCGCCCGAGGCCTGTGCCACGTCCAGCTGCACCCCGGCCCGCACCGCGGCCTCGTTCACCAGCAGCGCGTCCTTCAGGGCGTTCTGCACGGTGAACGCCGGCGGGAAGGAACGTTCGATGATCGCGTTGCCCTTCGTCTGCAGGTACGCGCAGTCCAACGCGCCGCCGCTCACCGCTTCCAGGAACAGCTTCGGGTCGAGCCCGGAGGCCTCCGCGAGCGACACGGCCTCGCCGGCCGCGGCGGTCAGGGCGAGGACCCAGCTGTTCGCGACGAGCTTCAGCCGGGTCGCCGCGCCCGCCTCGCCGACCCACATCGTGCGGGCGCCGATCACGTCGAACACCGGCTGCACCCGGTCGCGCAGCTCCTCGGCACCGCCGGCGAGCACGACGAGCTTGCCCTCGGCCGCGGGCCCGGTGCTGCCGAGCACCGGGGCGTCCACGAACTCCAGCCCGAGCGAACGGGCGAGCGCGACGTGGTCGTCGGTCGCTTCGACACCGACCGTGGAGGCCTGGACCCACACGGCGTCGTGCGGGAGCGAGGGGGCGGCGTCCTGCATGGTGGCGGTGACCGCGGGGCCGTCGTTGAGCATCGTCAGCACGACCTCGACGCCCTCGACGGCGGCAGCGGGCGTGTCCGCGACGGTGGCGCCCTTCCCGGCCAGCGGTTCGGCCTTCGCGCGCGTGCGGTTCCAGACCCGGACGTCGTGTCCGGCTGCGGCGAGGTTGGCTGCGATGGGGGCACCCATGAGGCCGGTGCCGAGCACGGCGATCTTCATGTCCCCAGCAAACAAGAAACCTCGCGGTGCTGCCAGGTCGGGGGTCCGACAGCACCGCGAGGTCAACCGTGACATCGGCTTGCCGATGCTCTCTGTTACACGGGCAGCATACTGTGAGCCGGATCACGTTTAACAGAGTGAAACCCCTGGAGCGCGGGAGGTGCTCCAGGGGTTTCCCGTTGGGGAGGCACTCGCGCCGGGGCGCCGTGCGAGTGCCGGGTTCGTGAGTGTCAGCGCAGGGTCGTGACCTGAGCCTGGGCGATGGCCATCAGCTCGTGACGCATGGCCGGGGTGGTGGCCATGTCGATCGCGCGAGCCACGGCCTTCCGGTTGCGCGCCTCGGCACGACGGGCGCGGAGCTTCGCTGCGAAGTTCATCTCGGTCTGCACTTCCCTCTCGGAGGTCTGGTGGGCTGGTGACTCAAGTATGCACCCTGAGACCGGCGAAAGCACGTGATTATCCGGTGAAGTGGAGCACAGGCCGATGAATCATCGGTCGACAACGTGAACGGCCGGACAACGGCAGTCAGTCCTCCCGGCCGAGCAGGAACCGGCCGAAGTGCGGCACGGTGAAGGCGATCTGACCCCGTTCCGCGCTGTAGACCAGGCCTTTCTTGATGAGCGAGTCCCGTGCGGGCGACAGCGAGGACGGTTTGCGGCCCAGCTGGTCGGCCACCTGGGCGGTGTTGACCCCGGCATCCTTTCCGTCGGTCAACTCGGCCATCGCCCGGAGATACTCGCGTTCTGCGGGTGTTGCACGCTCGTATCGGGAGCCGAAGAACCCCACGGCGAGCTCGGCGTCGGCCTCCGGAGCGGCCACCGAGACGTCCAGCGCGCTGATCGGGTCGGCCGGGGCGGCGTCCCAGGCGGCCTTGCCGTAGGCCTGGATGAAGTACGGGTAGCCGCCGCTCGCGTCGAACAACGCGTCCAGCGCCTCGTCGGTGATGCCGGCGTCCTCGCGTTCGACCGGGGCGAGCACCGCGCGGTCGGCGTCCTCGCGGCTGAGCCGGTCGATCCGGACGTACCGGAAGAGCCGCTCCGAGTAGGACTTGCTCGCGCTCAGCACGGCCGGCAGGTGCGGCAGGCCGGCACCTACCACCACGAGCGGCGCGCCGAGCTGGGACAACTCGTGGCAGGCGGCGCACAACGCACTGATGTCGTCCGGTTTGAGGTCCTGCATCTCGTCGATGAGCAACGCGACGCCGGTACCGACGTCCTGCGCGAGCTCGGCGACGTCGGTGAACAGCTCGACCAGGTCGATCTCGATGTCACCGGAGTCCGCCCTGCCGCTGGCCGCCGGCACGTCGATGCCCGGCTGCCAGCGGTCGCGCAGCTTGGCGCCGTCCGGAGCGGCTCGCAGCGCAAACGCTTTCAGCACCCCGAGGATCGCCTCGACCCGGTCCGGCGCGCGGTGCCGCACGGCCAGGTCGCGGATCGCCCGGTGCAGCGCCGCGGACAACGGCCTGCGCAGGTCGGCGTCCGGCCGCGCCTCGACCTTGCCCGCACCCCAGCCGCGTTTCACCGCCATCGACCGCAGCTCACCCAGCAACACCGTCTTGCCGACCCCGCGCAGCCCGGTGAGCACGAGGCTGCGCTCGGGACGGCCGCGGGCGACGCGTTCGAGGACGACCTCGAACGCCGAGACCTCCTTGTCCCGGCCGGCAAGCTCAGGAGGCCGCTGGCCTGCACCGGGAGCGAACGGGTTGCGCACCGGGTCCATGCCTCGCACCGTATCGGCGTTTCTAGGGCCCGAAGTAGAGACGCGCAGACGAACTTCGACTCGGGCCGTATTCGACTGTCTAGCGATATAGCTAGACAACCGAATAGTTGCGGATGGAGTGGGCTGGCGGTTGGGTGGGCGGTGTGGCTGAAGTCGTGACGAAGGGGACCGGCGAGGTCGAGCGCATCGCCGACCGCGCCCAGGTGGACGTGACGTTCGAGGCGCTCGGCGCCGAGCGCTCCGAGGCGGTGAGCATCCTCAACCAGCGCATCTCCGCCGTGGAACCGCTGCTGGAGGACTTCGAGGTGCGTTCGCGCCAGCTGTCCGTGCACGACAACTGGGACAACAACCAGCGCACCGGCAGCCGCGCGACCCAGCAGTACGTGATCTGGGTGGCCGACCTCGACAAGCTCGACGGCCTGCTCGCCGAGCTGGTGCAGGCCGAGCCGTCGTGGGTGAACGGGCCGTCGTGGACGCTGGTCGACGACACCGAGGCGATCCGCGAGGCGCAGAAGGAGGCCGTGGCCGATGCGTTGCGTCGCGCCGAGGGTTACGCGACCGCGCTGGGGCGGCGGCTCGGGCCGTTGCTGCGCATCGGTGACACGGACGGCGGCGGGTACTCGCCGAAGATGATGCGCAGTGCGTCGTTCGAGATGGCGGGACCGGCCGGGATGGTGGACCAGCTGAACCTGAAGGCGCAGCAGATCACGGTGAGCGCGAGCTGCACGGCTGCCTGGGCGTTGCTCGACTAGTGGCGCGTCGCTGCTAGATCTTCAGCGCGGCCTTCCGGCAGGAGTTCGCGCGGTACTCCAGGAACGTGCCCTTCGGATCCTCGAAGCGGCGCCACGGCGCACCGTCCGCCCGGCTGCCGAGCGCTCGGAACTGCTCGATCACCTCGGCGAAGCGGTTGTGGTCGTACAACGCGAGGACCAGGTGGCCACGGTCGTCGTTCGACAGCTCGTCCTCGGCCAGGAGCTGCTCCACCGCGCCGGCCACGAGGTCGGTGCGCCAGATGAGCGGGTCGTCGTCCTCCAGCAGGAACGCCGCCCGCAGGACCAGAGCGGGGCCGGCGTTCGCCGCGAAGTCGAGCAGCACGTCCGACGACTGCCCCGCCCAGTACTCCAGGGCGTCCTCGTGGGCGGCGCGATGCCCTGGGGCGCGGCTGACGAGCCCGTGCCAGATCTCGGCGAAGCGCGCCTGGTCGACCGAGAGCCCGCCGGCGACCTGGACGAGCGTCCACCACGGCGTCGGGTCCTGCGGGGCGAGCTCGGCCGCGTGCCGCGCCGCGCGTTCGGCCCGGCGCAGCACGCGGTGGAAGCCGTCCACGTGGTCCTGCTCGTCGCTCTCGCCGAGGATCTCCTTCGCCACCCGGACCCACGCGGCCGCGTCGAGCACGGCCAGGTCCCGGTCCGGCTGCTCGTCGCGCCAGTTGGTCAACCAGTCGTCCGTGCGCGCGCCTTCCCGCGCGAGCGACAGGGTGACGCGGGCGCGTTCGTCCCAGTCGCCCCAGGTGGCCTGCATCGCTTTCGAGGCCTGCTCCCACCGGCCGCGGGAGGCGGCCGTGATCGCGCGGGCCAGCACCGGGTCCTCCTCGGGGAAGAAGTCCCGGACGAGCGCGTCCGGCACCAGGCCCCAGCGCTCCGGATCGGCGTGTCTGGTCGGGTCGAGCACCACTGCGTTCTCCTAGCGGGTCGGGACCTGGTCGACACGGAGGCCAGCGAGCGCCGCGCGCAGGCCTGCCGTGGAGCCCCTGTCGTCGGTGGCCTCCTCGATCTCCGCGGTGAGATCGGGACCGTGGAACGTCGTGGTGCCGAGCCAGTCGGACTCCCAGCGCGCCCGGTGCTGGTCAGCGAGGGTGAGCTCGACGAGCGCGGTCAGCTCCCCGATCAGCAGTCCGCGGGCGTACTCGCGCCGCACCCTCGGCCCCGACGTGCCGCTGCCGGGCCGGAGGTCGGTGCGCAGCAACGAGGCCAGCCCGCCGTCGTCGAGCGTGTCGAGGACGGCACCCAGGGACCCGCCACCGACGCGCACCAGGCGCCGTGACCGGTCCACCTGTGTCGCCTGGGCGGCCGCATGCGACAGCGTGGCCCAGTCGACGCGTTGCTTCACGCCGAGCTCCTCGACCAGCTCGCTGACCAGGGTCCTGTCCATCACCGCGCCGTTGTCCGCGAGCAGCGCACCGGCCGGCCGGTCGGGCCCCCTGTTCGGCACGGCCAGCGCGGCGACGGCGGCGATCCGCTCCGGCAACGGCGGGTGGGAGTCGTACGGGCTGAGCACCCGCTCCGGCGGGTTCTGCCGAATCTCGTCGAGGTAGCTCCGCAGTTCCGGTGAACCGCGCAGCCCCGCGAACGCCTCGAAGATCGTCGTCGGCAGGAACCCCGCCTCCCAGGCCGGGCGGAAGTGCCTGTCGTGGAACAGGGTCCAGGCGTCTGCGACCACCGGCAGCTCCCGCAGCGAGCTGACCGCGGCCTCGGTCCCGGCGATGCGGGTGGCCGTCGCGTCGGCGGCGAGCTCCTGCCGGCGCGACAAGGACGCCGTGACCGCGAAGTAGAGCTTCGCGTAGTACGCGTACATCACGCCGACGACGGCGTGGTACCAGGAGCGGTTGTTCAGCTTGGTCAGCATGCGGATCAACGCCACACGCCCGGCCACCACCACACCGAGCAACCTCGTGTCGCGGTTGCTGTAGTGGCCGAGCTCGTGCGCCAGGACGAAGCTCAGCTGCCGCTCGGTCAGGCACGCGAGCAGCGGCGCACCCACGTACATCCGGCGGGTGGTCGCGACGAGGCCGAGCAGCCTGGTGCGCTGCGACACCGCGGCGTTCGCCTCCGGCACGACGAAGATGCTGTCCGGCGGACGCGTGCCGACCTCGGCGGCGAGCCGGCGGACCAGTGCCCACAGCTCGGGCTCGTCCTGCTCGTCCACCGGGACACCGCGCACCTCGTCGTCCGAGCCGCCCGCGATCGTGAACAGACCGCTGAGCAGGGCGAACGCCAGCATTGCGCCGACCACGGCGGACCAGGCGAGGGCGATCGGCCGGTCGTTGACGAAGAACAGCACGTTGACCAGGACGATTCCGGCCAGCGCCGCCAGTGTGAGGACGTACAACCCCACCAGCAGCGCGACCGCGATCACAGCACGCATCACTTACCCCCAGGACCGCACCTCGCGGTTCGGGGAAAGTGTGCACGATGGACGGTGCTATCCGGCAGCGAGTTCCCAGAAGTCGCGCATCACCGGCGGCGACGCGGGGCTCGTCATGGCCGTCCGGGTGAGCAGCACGGTCGCTTTCCCCTGCGACGCAACGACGTGCGCCGCCGTACCGGCCCCGCCGACCCAGCCGTAGCGGCCGGGGACGTTCCACGGGTCGCGGTCCACGACGTCGACGCTGCCGCCGTGGCCCCAGCCCTGTCCCTCCAGGAAGATCTCCGCGGTCTCGCGCTCGTCCGCCGTCATCGTGTCGTTCGCCAGCACCGGCAGCAGATCGCTCGCGAGCAGACCGCGGCAGAACGCCAGCAGGTCGTTCGCGGTGGAGCTCAGACCTCCGGCACCGGACGGGAAGACCGGGCTGAGGAAGCTGGTGGCGGTCATGCCGAACGGCGCGAAGACGCGCTCGGCCAGGAAGTCCGGCAGGGACCCGGTCACGCGGTCGAGCAGCACGCCGAGCACGTCGTAGGAGGTGTTGTAGAGCCAGCCCTCACCCGGCTGGTGCAGCAGCGGCACCTCAGCGAGCCGCGGCAGCCATTCGTCCGGCGCCGGCAGGTCGGGACGGTCGTGCAGGTGCGCCTTCTCGAACAGCTTCTCGGTGGCGGGCAACGAGAAGTCCGCTGCGAAGCCCCAGCCGGACCGGGACGTCTGCAGGTGCCGCACGGTGATCGGCGTGGTCGCCGCGACCACGTCGTCCACCGGGCTCTGCGGTGTGCGGACGACCTTCGGTTCGGCCAGTTCGGGCAGCCACTTCGCGATCGGGTCGTCCAGCGCGATGCCGCCGTCCTGCACCAGCGACTGCGCGGCGTACGCGACGATCGGCTTGGTGACCGAGGCGATCGCGAACACCGAAGCGCGGGTCTCGCCGCCGACCGCCGCGAACTCGACGTCGTCACCGCGGGCGACGAGCGCCACGGCGTTCGGGGTGGTCGCGCGGTGGGTCTCCAGCACGTCCTGCAGGGTCATGGTCGCCATCCTCATCCTCAGCGGGTTCGGATGCTTTGACCTCAGGACCGCGCGGAACTCATCGCTCCAGGACCGCCGTGATCCCCTGACCGCCCGCGGCGCAGATCGACACGAACCCGCGTCCGCTGCCCTTCTGGTGCAACAGCTTCGCGAGCGTGGCCACGATCCGCGCACCGGTCGCCGCGAACGGGTGCCCGGCGGCGAGCGACGAGCCGTTGACGTTGAGCTTGGCGCGGTCGATCTCGCCGAGGCCGGTCTCCCAGGCCTTCAACGTGGCGAGGACCTGGGACGCGAACGCCTCGTGCACCTCGTAGAAGTCGAACTCCTGCAGCTTGAGGCCCGCCTTCTCGAGCATCCGCGGCGCGGCGTGCACGGGCGCCATGAGCAGGCCCTCCTCGCCGTGCACGTAGTCGACGGCGGCGGTCTCGGCGAAGGTCAGGTGGGCGAGCACCGGGAGGTTGCGGGCGGCGGCCCACTCCTCGGTGGCGAGCAGGACCGCGGAGGCGCCGTCCGACAGCGGCGTGGAGTTGCCGGCGGTCATGGTGTCGCCGAAGACCGGCTTGAGCTTGGCGAGCTTCTCGACGCTGCTGTCCGGGCGGAGGTTCTGGTCGCGGGTGAGGCCGAGGTAGGGCGTGACGAGGTCGTCGAAGAAGCCCTCGTCGTAGGCGCGGGCGAGGTTGCGGTGGCTGCGCGCGGTCAGCTCGTCCTGGTCCTCGCGGGTGATGCCGTACTTCGCGGCGGTGACGGCGGCGTGCTCGCCCATGGACATGCCGGTGCGCGGTTCGCCGTTGCGCGGCAGGTGCGGGACGACGTGGCTGGGGCGCAGCTTGGCGAGCAGGCTGACCTTGCGGGTGCGGTTGAACTCCAGCAGCAGCTTGCGGAAGTTCTCGTTCACCCCGATCGGCGCGTCGCTGGTGGTGTCGACGCCGCCCGCGATGCCGGCCTCGATCTGGCCGAGCGCGATCTTGTTGGCCACCGCGACGATCGCCTGCAGACCGGTGCCGCACGCCTGCTGGAGGTCGTAGGCGGGCGTCTGCGGGCTGAGCCCGCTGCCGAGCACCGACTCGCGCACGAGGTTGAAGTCGCGCGAGTGCTTGAGCACGGCGCCCGCGACCACCTCGCCGAGGCGTTCGCCCTGCAGGCCGAACCGGCTGACCAGGCCGTCCAGCACCGCGGTGAGCATGTCCTGGTTCGAGGCGGTGGCGTACGGGCCGTTCGAGCGGGCGAACGGGATGCGGTTGCCGCCGATGATCGCTACGCGCATGCCGTCATACTACCTACTAGCGGGTAGACTTACTAGCGAGTAGGTTGTGTGACGTGGACAGGTACCAGAAGTTCGCCTCGTCGGGGCTCGGCCGCCAGCTCGTGCGCAGGCTCGGCCTGCCGAACCCGCACCCACTGCGCCGTGACGCCGCCCTGGCCACGCCGGTTCTGGTCGGTGGCGCCTCCCGGCTGCCCTTCCTCAAGCAGCTCGAAACCGGGTCCGCACCCTACGGCGCGCTGGTGTTCGACGCCTCCGACATCGACACCGTGGCCGACCTGCGGCAGCTGCACGACTTCTTCCACCCGGTGATCACGCAGCTCGGGCCGTGCGGGCGGGTGGTCGTGATCGGGCGGTCGCCGGACTCGGTGGCGCAACGGGCTCTCGAAGGCTTCGTGCGTTCCGTCGGCAAGGAGCTGCGACGGGGTGGCACGGCGAACCTGGTCTATGTAGCCGACGGGGCCGAAGACGGGGTCGAGTCGACGCTGCGGTTCCTGCTGTCCGGACGGTCCGCGTACGTGTCGGGGCAGGTCGTCCGCGTGTCCGAGGCGGCGTCGACCGGCACGCTGGAGGGCAAGGTCGCGCTCGTCACGGGTGCCTCGCGGGGCATCGGTGAGGCGATCGCGACGACACTGGCCCGCGACGGCGCGCACGTGGTGTGCCTGGACGTGCCCGCGGCCGGCGAGGACCTGTCGAAGGTCGCGAACGCGGTCGGCGGGTCGGCGGTGCAGCTCGACATCACCGGCGATCCCGCGAAGCTGACCTCGTACCTGCTGGAACGGCACGGCGGCGTCGACGTCGTCGTGCACAACGCGGGCATCACCCGCGACAAGACGCTGGCGCGCATGGACGCGGACAAGTGGGACGCGGTGCTGGAGGTCAACCTCGCCTGCCAGGAGCGGATCAACGCGGCCCTGCTGGAGGGCGACGTGCTGCGCGCCGGCGGGCGGATCGTCGGCGTGTCGTCGATCGCCGGGATCGCGGGCAACGTCGGCCAGACCAACTACGCCACCTCGAAGGCCGGCGTGATCGGGATGGTCAACGCGCTGGCTCCGGTGCTGGCCGGGCGCGGGGCCACGATCAACGCCGTCGCACCCGGTTTCATCGAGACGAAGATGACCGCGGCCGTGCCGTTGCTGACCCGTGAGGCCGGGCGGCGGATGAACAGCCTGGCGCAGGGCGGGCTGCCGGCGGACGTGGCGGAGACCGTCGCGTGGTTCGCCTCGCCGGGATCCGGTGGCGTGAACGGGAACGTCGTGCGGGTCTGCGGCCAGATGCTGCTGGGGGCGTGATGTTGCTGAAGGCGGCGCTCACGTCGTTCCGGCGCAGCGACTCCCTTGCCGCAGAACCGGTTTCGGCCACGTACGACGTCTCGCTGAAGCACCTGGCGGCGTACGACGAGGTGTGCGGGTTCGGGCTGCGCGACGCGTTGCCGCTGACCTACCCGCACGTGCTGGGCTTTCCGTTGCAGATGGAGCTGATGACCGGCGCCGGGTTCCCGTTCCCCCTGCCCGGCCTGGTGCACGTCGCGAACCGGATCACGCAGTCGCGGCCGTTGACGCTGGACGAGCCGCTGGAGGTCACGGTGTCGGCGCGCGACCTGCGACCGCACCCGCAGGGCACCCAGGTCGACGTCGTGACGTCGGTGTCCGGGGTCTGGGAAGGGGTGTCGACCTACCTGCGGCGCACCGGGTCCGGCTCGTCGTCGGGCGAGGAGCTGCAGCGCCCGGCCGGGTCGGCGGTGTGGCGGGTGCCCGCGGACATCGGCCGGCGCTACGGCGCGGTGTCCGGCGACCGCAACCCGATCCACCTGCACCCGTTGAGCGCCAAGCTGTTCGGGTTCCCGCGGGCGATCGCGCACGGGATGTGGACCAAGGCGCGCTGCCTCGCGGCGCTGGAGGGCCGGCTGCCCGAGGCGGTGTCGGTGGACGTGAGGTTCAAGAAGCCGTTGCTGATCCCGGGACGCGTCGAATTTTCGGCGCGCGAGGACGCGAACGGCTGGGGGTTCGCCGTCTGGGGCAAGGGCCCCCACCTGGTGGGCTCTGCCCGGAGCTCAACGCCGTGACGGCGGGTGCCACACGTTGCCGTCGACGAGGTCGCCGAAGCCCATCCACACGAGGTTCATGAGCCTGGCCGCGACCACGCCGGCCGGTTCCTCGGGGTGGTCGAGCCACCAGTCCGCGAGCGACTCACCGGCACCGACCAGCGCGGCGGCCAGCGACTCCGCCTCCAGCTTGGTCGCCGGCGCCTTCGTCGACTGGGTGAGCAGCGCGGCGACCAGCGACACGGCCCGCCCGCGCATGTCCGTCAGCTCGGCCGCGAACGGCCCGCCCTGCGAGGACGCCTGCCGGTGCAGCACCTGCCAGCTCGCCCGGTTCTCCCCGACGAACCCGAAGAACGCGCGCAGCCCGCTCCACAGCTGCACGTCCGGTTCCTGGTCGGGCTCGACGCCGGTCGCGATGGCCTCCATCATCCTGGTGGCCTCGCGCCGGATGCAGGTCGCGAACAGCTCTTCCTTCGACCCCAGGTAGGCGTAGAGCATGGGCTTGGAGATGCCCGCGACGTCGGAGATCTCGTCCATCGACGCCGCGTGGAAGCCGAGCCGCGAGAACACGTCGACGGCAGCGTCCATGATCTGCCGCTCACGCACCGCGCGTGGCAAGCGCTTGGCTCGACCTTCTGTGCGCATCACTACCCCTCGTTCTGAAGGCACAAGATTATCCGATCGGCTTGCCGCTCTATCTACTCATCAGTAGTCTTACTCGCGAGTAGGTACCAGGAGGTGTCCCGATGACGCTCGACCTCACCACCGAGGCGGTCGCGAAGCTCAGCCCCGCCGAGCTGATCGGCACGTTGCAGCAGATCTCACCGGACGACCCGGCGCTGAAGAACGTCGACATCGACGTCATCGCGCGCGGCATCGACCCGAAAAAGCTGGGCAAGGACGACTTCGCCGCACTGCTGAACGCCCTGGCCGCCCTCGCCGACGGCGGCGCCGACCTCGACCTCTCCAAGATGGACCCGTCGAACTTCGCCCGCATCATCTCGCGCGCGTCGAAGGACCAGATCGAGGCCGTCGTGGCGGATCCCTCGTTGCGCGTGCGGGTGCTGGACGAGGTGTTCCGCCGCATGGAGGTCCACTTCCGCGCGGACCGGGCCGGTGCGACCCGTGCCGTCGTGCACTTCCACGTGCTCGAGGACGTCTACGAGGCCATCATCGAGAACGCCGAGTGCACCATCAACAAGGGCGTGACGCGCGAGGCCCGTGCGATCGTCACCCTGACGCCCGCCGACTTCCTCAAGCTCGCGACCGGCAACGCCTCCGCCCCCGTGCTGTTCATGACGGGCAAGCTGAAGGTGAAGGGCGACCTGGGGTTCGCGGCCGGGTTCATGAGCCTGTTCAACATCCCGAAGGCCTGACGGAGAGGTTTTGCAGTGGGTGGCTTCTCGCTCGAACTGAACGAAGACCAGACCGACCTGCGCGACTGGGTGCACGGCTTCGCCCGGGACGTGATCAGGCCGGCCGCCTCCGAGTGGGACGAGCGCGAGGAGACGCCGTGGCCCGTGATCCAGGAGGCCGCGAAGATCGGTCTTTACGGCTTCGAGGCCCTCGCGACCTGGTTCGCCGACCCGATCGGCCTCTCCCTGCCCATCGCCACCGAGGAGCTCTTCTGGGGTGACGCCGGCATCGCGCTCTCGCTGATGGGCACCGGCCTGGCCGTCGCGGGCATCTTCGCGGGCGGCGAGCCGGAACAGCTGGCCGAGTGGGTGCCGGAGTGCTTCGGCGACGAGTCGGACCCGAAGCTGGCGGCGTTCTGCGCCTCCGAACCCCAGGCGGGCTCCGACGTGGCCGGCTACCGCACGCGGGCGCGCTACGACGAGGCCACCGACGAGTGGGTGCTGAACGGCCAGAAGGCCTGGGCGACCAACGGCGGCATCGCGAACGTGCACGTGGTGACGGCCGTCGTTGATCCTGCTCTGGGATCTCGCGGCCAGGCCGGCTTCATCGTGCCGCCTGGCACTCCGGGGTTGTCCTCTCCCGGGAAGATCAAGAAGCACGGCATGCGTGCGTCGCACACGGCGGACGTGTTCCTGGACGACGTGCGGGTGCCCGGACGTTGTGTGCTGGGCGGCAAGGAGCGGTTGGAGAAGCGGCTGGCGCGCGCTCGTGAGGGCCTGAAGGCCGGCGGCCAGGCGGCGATGGCGACGTTCGAGACCACGCGTCCGACGGTCGGCGCGATGGCCGTGGGTGTGGCGCGCGCCGCCTACGACTACGCGCTGGAGTACGCGAAGGACCGCGAGGCGTTCGGCCGCAAGATCATCGAGAACCAGTCGATCGCCTTCGACCTCGCCAACATGCGAATGGAGATCGACGCGTCGCGGCTGCTGGTCTGGCGGGCGGCGTGGATGGGGCGCAACAACGTGCCGTTCACCGCGGGCGAGGGCTCGATGTCGAAGCTCAAGGCGTCCGAGGTGTCGGTGTGGGCGACCGAGCGGGCGATCCACATCCTGGGTGGGGCCGGGTACACGCGCGAGCACCCGGTGGAGCGGATGCACCGGGACGCGAAGATCTTCACGATCTTCGAGGGGACTTCGGAGATCCAGCGGCTGGTGGTGTCGCGGATGATCTCGGGGATGCAGATCAGGTGACCCGTGCGGGCGGCGCGGCATAGGCGGGAACAACATGTCCGCGCCCTCCCAGCGGTAGAGCTCGGCCGGCCTGCCGCCTTTGTGCTTTCTGCGGGTCTCGCCGACGGGGACGATGACCGATTTGTAGTTTTCGGTGATTTTGCGGCGGAAGTTCGTGGCGTTCAGCGGGACGCCCCACACGATCTCGAAAACGCGGCGCAGCTCCGGGAGCGTGAACGACTCGGAGAGGAAGGCCGTGGCGAGGTTGGTGCACTCCAGTTCGCGGCGGACCGCCTCGATCGCGTCGCGCAGGATGGTGGCGTGGTCGAAGGCGAGGCGGTCGAAGAGGGTGTCCTCGACCTCGATCCAGTCGGCGCGGTGGGCGTCGCCGCCGCCGACCGGGGCCGGGAGGTTCGGGGCCACGGCGAGGAACGCGGTGGTGATGACCCGGCCACGCGGATCGCGGTCGGGATCGGAGTAGGTCCTGAGCTGGCGCAACGGAAGCGTGGTCGCGTCGAGGCCGGTTTCCTGCTGCAGTTCGATGCGGGCGGTGGTCTCGAGGGCTTCACCCGCGCGCAGAAAGCCGCCGGGCAGGGCGAGCTTGCGGCGGAACGGTTCGGTGCCGCGCACGACGAGCAGGACCTTGAGCTGGTCGTCCCGCACGGTCAGCACGACCAGGTCCACGGTGTGCTGCACCGAGGCGCGGAGGGAATCGCGGGACGACGTCGACATCAGACACCGGCCTCGCGTGTTTGCACCGTTTTCATGAGCTCGTCGACCGAACAAAGGGAAACCTCGATCGGCAGGTCTTCCGGCTCTTCGGAGAAATAGACCGGAATTCCCCTCTCCTGGACGCAGCCGAGTTCGTAACAGGTGGTGCGCCCGATGTACCCACCGGGCGCGACCACGTAGACGACATCCGATTCGAGGATCTTCGCCAGGGTGGCCGCCTGGATGTCGAGGTTGGATGTCGAGGTTGGTCAGCTCCGGCAGGTCGGACTCGAAGCGGACGTAGGCGGCACCGGGGTTGACGATGCGCGAGACCACGGGCGACCTGACCTCGAAGCCGGCCTCGGTCAGCTGCTCGACGACCGCCACGACCTCGGCGTAGTGCTGGCGGAAGCTGCCGATCACGGCGACGGCGAACCCCATCACCGACCACCACCGGAGCCGCGGCGCAGCCGGCGGACGAGCTCGGCCGCGGCCACCGAGACCGTGGTGACGGCGGCGGTGGCGATCGCCGGGTCGTAGCCGATGTAGACCAGCAATGCCGCCAAGCCGAAGACCAACAACACGATCAGGACAGCATAAGCTTCCTTCCACCCGCCGCGCTGCTTTGTCGGGCTGGCCATCGCGAACACCTCCTCGAATTGCTTTCGAGGTTCAGGGTCGCACGGTTGACAAGGCCAGCGCTAACAGCGAACTATTCAACTTGAACTAAACCCGACAATTCAGGTAAGGCTTTCCAACGAGAGGTGAACCTCACCTGTTCACCCGATTTCGGGCAGCTCCAGCACCTTGCTCACGTGCTGTTCGAGGTCCTTGGGGTGCAACGCCAGCAGGACCGTGTCGTGGGCGCGGCGGAAGTGCAGCACCACGAGGTTCGGCTCGACCTGCCACGCCTCGTCGTCATCGGTGACCTTCTCGACCCGGCCCTCCTGCGGGCTGAAGATGATCTGCTCGTTCCAGATGACCTTCGTCGGCCCGAAGAAGAGCTCACCCTCCTCCCACCGGCCGTCGAGGTAGACGGCACCACGGCCGCGCAGGTGGTCGTCCCCGCCGGGCGACATGATCTCGCCGAGCACACCGCCGAGCAGTTCGAACAGAGCAGACATGTGAACGACCCCCTTCGTTGTCACAGGAACGAGCTGGGCGCCCAGCTGGTTCCCGTTCCCGAGAGGCTCAGCCCAACGGCGTCCCCGCAGCACGCAGCCACTCGCGCTCGCGGGAGTTGTCCGGCATGGCCGGCCACCCGTTGACCCGGCCGATCAGCACCCAGTAGTGCTCGGCACGCGGGTCGGCGAAGTCCGCGAACTCACGCAACCGCTGCACGACCGTCTCGTCGTTCGGCACGTCGAGCGCCTCCGCCCACTTGGCGTTGACGCGGGCGACGACCTCCTTCGCCTCCGCTGACTCCGGCGCGATCCCGGCCTCGATCGCCTGCCGCGCCTGGTCGATGGAGTAGTTGAACGTCTCCATCTGGTTGCCACCCGACGGCGGCGTCATGCTCACGTCGTTGCGCCGGTACTCCTCGTGCTGCTGCGACATCCGCTTGATCACCGCGCGGAAGTCCGGGTCCTGCACGAGCTTCGCGAGCTCGACCCACGCCTCCAGCTGCTCCGGCGTCGGGTCGTCCGGCAGCTCGATCCGCACGGACCGCATGTGCTGCTCGAACTGCGGGTCCAAATCGTACGGCCCGAACACGTCCTCGAAGAAGTCGTCGAGGATGCGCTGCCGCTCCTCGTCCGACATCCGGGCCAACTCGTTCATCAGTTCCATCTCCCCTCCTTTGGCGACGGCGCGCAACACGGCACGGCGCAGCCGCAACGTCTTCATCTGCGCGTCGATCGCATCCGCATGTGCCCGCGCCACATCGGTCACCGCCACCTCCCGCGCCAGCACCCGCCCGGCCGTCGGCAGGTCCACGCCCAGGTCTCGCAGCGTGCGGACCAGCTTCAGCCGGGCGACCGCCTCGGCGTCGTAGGTGCGGTAACCGCCGGCGGTCCGGTCGGTGGGCGGGATGAGGCCCGAGTCCGAGTAGAACCGGATGGTCCTGACGGTGAGGCCGGTCATCCTGGCCAGCTCGCCGATCTGGTAGCGCGTCACGGGGACAACTGTGCAGTCTCCAGTAGCTGGAGGGTCAACCTGAATAACCGAAAGGGTGGTTGAGCAGCGACAAAGCCCCCGCGCCGAAGCGCAGGGGCCTTGTCACGGGTTACCTCACCAGGTCGCCGATCCTGCTGAAGTTGAGGACCAGCACGAACGTGTTGGGCGCCTGACGGCCGTCCGGCCGCCAGTTCCTTTCACGCCGCAGGAGGTTCGCCTCTTCAAGGTTGGCGGCTGCACGCGTAACCGTGCGCTTGTGCAGTCCCAGTGCATACGCGAGTTGTGCGTTTGACACCGTGACCACGCCATTGACCGCGATTTCAGCGAGGTGCTCCAGCAGACGCTTGTCGGTCGGGTCGTCCAGGATGATCTGACGTGCCCAGTGAATACCAGTACTCATCGAAACCAGGGCCCTCTCGGCTGCAGATCGGGAATTTCCCGACCCCAAGGGCCTGGTCACGCGGTTCCGCCGGAGGGCGAACCGAGATCGTCTCGTTCACAAGGACGAGGGTTCCAGAGTCTCGACGTCCTCGACACCCACCTATGCCGAGCAGCGAAAAGACCCCCGCGCCGAAGCGCAGGGGCCTTGTCACGGGCTGGTTCAGTAGGTCATCGCGATGCCCGGCTCGGCCAGCAGCGCGCCGACGTCGGCCAGGAACTGCGAGCCCTGCTGGCCGTCGACCACGCGGTGGTCGAACGACAGGGCGAGCTGGCAGATCTTGCGGACCTTGATCTCGCCGTCGACCACCCACGGCATGTCGCGGATCGCGCCCAAGGCGAGGATCGCGGACTCGCCGGGGTTGAGGATCGGCGTGCCGGTGTCGACGCCGAAGACGCCGACGTTGGTGATCGTGATGGTGCCGTTCATCATGTCGGCCGGGGAGGTCTTGCCGTCGCGGGCGACTGTGGCGAGCTCGTCGAGTGCGACCGCGAGTTCCTTGAGCGACATGCGGTCGGCGTCGCGGACCTTCGGGACCACCAGGCCGCGCGGCGTGGCGGCCGCGATGCCGAGGTGGACGTAGTCCTTGTAGACGATCTCGTTGGCCGCGGCGTCCCAGGTGGCGTTGACGTCCGGCGTGCGGCGGGCCGCGAGGATGACCGCCTTGGCGCAGAACGCCAGCGGGGTCAGCTTCACGCCGCGGAACTCGGGGTGGTTCTTCAGCCGGGCCCGCAGTTCCATCATCGGCGTGACGTCGACCGTCAGGAACTCGGTGACGTGCGGTGCGGTGAACGCGCTGTCCACCATCGCCTGCGCGGTCGCCTTGCGGACGCCCTTGATCGGCACCCGGCGTTCGCGCGAGCCGTTGTCCACGGAGGACGCCGCGGCGGGAGCGGCGGCGGGTGGTGCGGAGACCGCGTTCTCCACGTCGGACCGGGTGATCACGCCGTTGGGACCGGAGCCCGTGAGCGCGTACAGGTCGACGCCGAGGTCCTTGGCCAGCTTGCGGACCGGCGGCTTGGCCAGCGGCACGTAACCGCCGGGGGCGGCCACAACGGGTTGCGGCGCGACCGGAACCGGGGGTGCCACGACCGGAGCCGGGGCCGCGACCGGGCCGGAGGTGCCGCGACGGCGGCCGGCGTGATCACGGCGGCCGCGTTGGCCACGGCCGGGGCGTCCTTGCGTGCGCGGCGCTTGGCCGTGCCGGACTTCGGGCCGTAGCCGACGAGCGTCGCGATGCGCCCGCCTGGCATCTCCTCGCCGATCTTGCCGGACGAGGAGCCGTTCGCCTCGGCCGAAGCCGCAACGGGAGCAGCGGCGGGAGCGGGTGCGGCCGCGCCACCGGGGTCGGTGTCGATCGTGATGATCGGGACGCCGACCTCGACGGTCTGGCCGGGCTCGGCGAGCAGCTCGGTCACGACGCCGGACCACGGGCACGGCAGCTCGACAGCGGCCTTGGCCGTCTCGATCTCGACGATGATCTGGTTGACCGTGACCGTGTCGCCCGGCTTGACGTGCCAGGTGAGGATCTCGGCCTCGGTCAGCCCCTCTGCCGTGTCAGGCAGGGGGAATTGCTTGTACTGCGGCATTTCCGTTGGTCCCCTTACCAGGCGAGAGAGCGGTCGACGGCGTGCAGCACCCGGTCGAGGTCGGGGAGGAACTCCTCCTCGAGCTTCGACGGCGGGTACGGGGTGTCGAAACCGGTCACCCGCAGCACCGGTGCCTGCAGGGAGTAGAAGCACTCCTGCTGGACCTTCGCTGCAATCTCGCTGGCGATCGAGGACTCGGACGGCGCCTCGGACACGACGACCAGCCGGCCGGTGCGGCGCACCGACTCGAACACGGGCTCCAGGTCCAGCGGCGACAGCGAGCGCAGGTCGATGACCTCGAGCGAGGTGCCGTCCTCAGCGGCCGCGTTGGCGGCGTCGAGAGAGGTGCGGACCATCGGGCCGTAGGCGACCAGCGTGGCGTCCGTGCCCGAGCGCAGCACGCGCGACTCGAATAGCGGGCCGGGCTTGGCCGTGGTGTCGACCTCGCCCTTCTCGTAGTAGCGGCGCTTGGGCTCGAAGAACAGCACCGGGTCGTCGCAGTCGATCGCCTGCTGGATCATCCAGTACGCGTCGGACGGGTTCGAGCACGAGACGACCTTGAGGCCGGCGGTGTGCGCGAAGTACGACTCCGGCGACTCCGAGTGGTGCTCGACGGCGCCGATGCCACCGCCGAACGGCACGCGGATCACGATGGGCATCTTGATCCGGCCCTGCGTGCGGTAGTGCAGCTTCGCGACCTGCGACACGATCTGGTCGAAGCCGGGGAAGATGAAGCCGTCGAACTGGATCTCGCACACCGGGCGGTAGCCGCGGATCGCGAGGCCGACGGCGGTGCCGATGATGCCGGACTCGGCGAGCGGCGTGTCGAGCACGCGCTGCTCACCGAAGTCCTTCTGCAGACCGTCGGTGATGCGGAAGACACCGCCGAGCTTGCCGATGTCCTCGCCCATCATGATGACCTTGGGGTTGGCCTCCATGGCGGCGCGCAGGCCCAGGTTCAGGGCCTTCGAGATCGTGAGCGTCTGCACCGGGGTCGCCGGGGCGGCAGCGGTGGAGCGGTCCATCGTCGGAGCAGCCATCAGTGCTCACCTCCAGCAAAACCCGAGACGTAGTCGAGGAACTCATCGCGCTGCGCTTCGAGGTTGGGGTTGCCCTCGGCGTAGACGTTGCTGAAGATCCGTTCAGCGGGCGGGTCGGGCATGTTCGTGCAGAACTCCCGCAGCTCCTCGCCCAGCGCGTCGGCCTCGGCCTCGATGCTGTCGAAGAACTCGCTGTCGGCCCACTGCTGGCGCACCAGGTAGACCTTCACGCGCTCGATCGGGTCCTTGAGCTTCCACATCTCCAGCTCGTCGGACAGCCGGTAGCGGCTCGGGTCGTCGGAGGTGGTGTGCGCGTCCATCCGGTAGGTGAACGCCTCGATCAGGATGGGGCCGTTGCCGTGGCGGCACTCGTCCAGCGCCCACTTCGTCACGGCGAGCGTCGCGAGGACGTCGTTGCCGTCGACGCGGATGCCGGGGAAGCCGTAGCCGCGGGCGCGCTGGTACAGCGGCAGGCGCGACTGGCGCTCGGTGGGCTCGGAGATGGCCCACTGGTTGTTCTGGCAGAAGAAGACGAGCGGCGCGTCGTAGACCGCGGCCCACACGAAGCCCTCGTGCACGTCACCCTGGCTGGTCGCGCCGTCGCCGAAGAAGCACATGGTGGCTTCTCCCTCGTCGTCGCCGACCTTGCCGTCGAACTTCTGGCCCATCGCGTACCCGGCCGCGTTGAGGACCTGGTTGCCGATGACGATCGTGTACGGGTGGAAGCGCTTCTCGACCGGGTCCCAGCTGCCCATGTCGGTGCCGCGGAAGATGCCGAGCAGGTCCGTCGGGTTGATCCCGCGGGTCCACGCGATGCCGTGCTCGCGGTAGCTCGGGAAGGCCATGTCCGTCTGGCGCATCGCGCGGCCGGCGCCGATCTGCGCGGCCTCCTGACCGAGCAGCGGCACCCAGATGCCGAGCTGGCCCTTGCGCTGCAACGCGTTGGCCTCGCGGTCGACGCGGCGGATCAGGACCATGTCGCGGTACAGGCCGCGGAGCTCCTCCGCCGTGATGTCGATGTCGAAGTCGGGGTGCGTGACCCGCTCGCCCTCCGGGGTGAGCAGCTGCACCAGGTCGGCGCCGCCCTCGTCTGTTGCTCGCAAGCCTGCGATCACCTGTTCCGCTGTCGGTTTTGCGGCAGTGGCGGCCGGCGCTGCGTCCGGCTCAGGGTGCGTCCATTGCTCAGGGGACGACATGCGCCTTCTCCTCTGTCTTCTCCGACCGCCTGATCGCTCGTGACGACCTCGTGCGGCGACGTCGGCGGTCGCCGCCAACCCTGTGGGGCCGGAGGCAGCCGTCGACGGTGACGGTGGCTTACGACCACATCCTGACACGGCCTCACCCGAGTTGGTGAGACCCGTCCCACTTCGTAACACACGAGTCAACGTTCTGATCAGCGACAACAGTCGGAGGTTCGACCTTTTGTCCTCCGACTAGGCCGTCCGATTACCGGACAGTGCTGTCCCGGTTACCGATCGTTAACTTCGGTGGACGCCTCCTGGTTAAGAGTCTGAGGACGCGAGCAGAGCCGGAGTCGTGACAGGATCGAGAGGTGGACCGCTCCGTTGTGACCAGCACCGTCCGGACGCTCTGGGACTCCGACATCGTCCCGAGCCTGTCTCAGCTCGTGGCCGTGCCCGCCGTGTCGCCCGCCTTCGACCCCGCGTGGGAAGAACACGGCGAACTGGCCGCCGCCATCGACCACGTCCGCGCCTGGATCGCCTCGCGCGACCTGCCGGGGGTGACGCTGGAAGTCGTCCAACTGGCGGGACGCACGCCACTTCTGGTGGTCGACGTGCCGGCGTCCGGTAACTCGGGCGACGACACGGTGTTGCTCTACGGACACCTCGACAAGCAGCCGCCGGTGGGCGGTTGGGGCGAGGGACTGGGCCCGTGGACCCCCGTGCTGCGTGACGGACGTCTCTACGGCCGTGGCGCGGCGGATGACGGTTACTCCGGATATGCCGCAATCGCCGCGATCGAGGCCGTGCGCGCGGCGGGCGGCTCACACGCGCGGTGCGTCGTCCTGCTGGAAACCGGCGAGGAGTCGGGTTCGCCGGATCTGCCGGCGTACTTGGAGCACTTGTCGGACCGTTTGGGCCGCGTGTCGCTGGTGGTCTGCCTGGACTCCGGCGGCTCGGACTACGACCGCATGTGGCTGACCACGTCGCTGCGCGGGTTGGTGCAGGTCACGATGACCGTGCGCGTGCTGGAGGGCGGCCTTCACTCGGGCATGGCGTCGGGCATCGTGCCGTCGTCGTTCCGCATCGCGCGCCAGCTGCTCGACCGGCTGGAGGACTCGTCGACGGGCGAGATCCTGGTGCCGGAGATGAACGTCGAGATCCCGGCTCACCGGCTCGCCGAGGTCCGGCAGGCCGTCGAGGCCGCTCCCGGTGCGCTGTGGGACCCGGTCCCGCGGGTCGGCTCGCTCCAGCCCGTCTCGGCGGACGAGGTGGAGATGGCGCTGAACTCCGGCTGGCGGCCGACCCTCTCGGTCACCGGCGCCGAGGGGCTGCCATTGCCCGATGACGCCGGCAACGTGCTGCGTCCGTACACCTCGCTCGTGCTTTCGTTCCGCCTGCCGCCGACGGCGTCGTCTTCCGCTGCTCTGGAGGCGGTGCGCACGCTGCTCACGACCGACGTGCCGTACAACGCGACCGTGGAGCTGTCGCGCGTCGAGGCCGCTGACGGGTGGAACGCGCCTGAGCTGGCCCCTTGGTTGTCGGCCACGTTGGACGAGGCGGGCAAGGAGGTGTTCGGGGCGCCTTGGCGGACGGTGTCGCTGGGTGGCTCGATCCCGTTCATGGGGCTGCTGCACGAGGCGTACCCGGAGGCGCAGTTCGTGGTCACGGGCGTGATCGGGCCGGACTCGAACTGCCACGTCCCGGACGAGTGGCTGCACCTGGCGCACGCGGCTCGGGTGACCGAGGCGGTGGCGCTGGTGCTCGACTCGCACGCGAAGCAGGGCTGACCCTTCTTTAGTGAGGATTGACTCAGACAACACGTGGGCCCCACTGAGCATGCGATTCCGTGTCGCACACTGGGGCGATGGGCGAACAAGCGGAACGGGCGCGTCTCGCGGAGTCGGGTACGCCGACCTCGCCGTGGCGGCTATGGGGGCCGTACCTCTCCGGTCGCCAGTGGGGCACGGTCCGGGAGGACTACTCGCCGGGTGGTGACGCCTGGGCGTCGTTCCCGTTCGACCACGCCCGTGCCCGTGCCTACCGGTGGGGTGAGGACGGCATCGCGGGCATCTGCGACGTGCACGGGTTCCTCAACTTCGCCCTTGCGCTGTGGAACGGCAGGGACCCGATCCTCAAGGAGCGGTACTTCGGGCTCGCCAACGAGGAGGGCAACCACGGCGAGGACGTCAAGGAGCACTGGTGGGTGACCGACGGGACGCCCACCCACTCCTGGATGCAGGTGCTCTACCGGTACCCGCAGGCCGAGTACCCGTACGGGCTGCTCAGGGAGATGGCGCGCAACGCGGGCCGGGAGAACCGGGAGCCCGAGCTCGCCGACACCGGGGTGCTCGACGAGAACCGGTTCTTCGACGTGCAGGTCACCTATGCCAAGGCCGAGACCGACGACATCTGCGTCGAGATCAGCGCGACGAACCAGGGGCCTGAGGACGCGCCGTTGCACCTGCTGCCGCAGCTGTGGTTCCGCAACACGTGGGCGTGGGGGCGGGACGGGCGGCCGTGTCAGCTGGTCGCGAGCACGACCACCGGGCGCAAGGTCACGGCTGACCACGGCAACCTCGGCCGCTACACGCTGCACCTGGACGACTCGCCGTCGTTGCTGATGACGGACAACGAGAGCAACGAGATGTCGCTCTTCGGGGCCGAGCGCAACCCGTCGCCGTGGGCCAAGGACGGCATCTGCAACTACGTGGTGCACGGGTCGACGAGCACCTGTCAGGTCGTGGGGCCCGATGACCCCGGTGCGGCCGGCACGAAGTTCGCCGCCTGGTACTCGTTCGACCCAGTTGAGCCCGGTGAGACCGTGACGATCCGGCTGCGGCTGGTCGGCGGTGACGGGCACATGGACCCGTTCGGGCAGAGCTTCGACGAGACCATGCAACAGCGAAAACTCGAAGCCGACGAGTTCCACGCCTCGATCGCGCCCGAGGCGGCACCCGAGCAGAAGCACGTGCTGAGGCGCGCGCTCGCCGGGTTGATGTGGACGAAGCAGCACTACCGGTTCCGGACGCGCGACTGGCTCGACGGCGACCCGACGAAGCCGGAAGCGCCCTCCAGCCGCAGGACCCCCGAGGCGCGCAACGTGCACTGGCGCCACCTCGACGTGGCCGACGTCATCTCGATGCCGGACGAGTGGGAGTACCCCTGGTTCGCGGCGTGGGACCTCGCGTTCCACACCATCCCGTTCACGCTGGTCGACCCGGCGTTCGCGAAGGAGCAGCTGCTGCTGTTCTGCCGTGAGTGGATGATGCACCCCAACGGCCAGATCCCCGCCTACGAGTGGGAGTTCGGCGACGTCAACCCGCCCGTGCACGCGTGGGCGGCGCTGCAGGTCTACCGCGCGGACGGCGGCCAGGACCGGCAGTTCCTGGCCAAGATCTTCCACAAGCTGCTGCTGAACTTCTCCTGGTGGGTCAACCGCAAGGACGCCGACGGCAGCTACCTGTTCGAGGGCGGCTTCCTCGGCATGGACAACATCGGGCCGGTCAACCGGTCGGAGCCGATGCTCGGCGAGTGGCGGCTGGAGCAGTCCGACGCCACGTCGTGGATGGCCGCCTACAGCCTGCACCTCATGCAGATCGCGCTGGAGCTGGCGCGCGACGACGAGTCGTACGAGGACGTGGCGACCAAGTTCGTCGAGCACTTCCTGTCGATCGCGGAGGCGTTCACGCACTTCGGCTCGTCGGGCAGCGGGATCTGGCACAACGAGGACGGCTTCTGCTACGACCGGGTCTCCCGCCGGCACCACGACGGTTCGGTCGAGTCGGAACCGGTGCGGGTGCGGTCGATGGTCGGGCTGATCCCGCTGCTGGCGTCCGCGGTGCTGGAGCCGTGGGTGCTCAGCGAGCTGCACGGGTTCACGTCCCGGCTGGAGCACCTGCTCAAGCGGCGGCCGGAGCTGCGGCAGTTCATCACCTTCCACTACGAGCGCGGCGCGTTCGTGTCGTTGCTGGACGAGCACAAGCTGCGGCGGGTGCTGCACCGGATGCTCGACGAGCAGGAGTTCCTGTCGCCGCACGGGATCCGCTCGTTGTCCGCGGCCCACCGCGAGGGCCTGGAGGTCAAGGTCGCCGGGCAGGACCACCGGATGGGCTACGAACCCGGTGAGTCGCACACGCCGATGTTCGGCGGCAACTCCAACTGGCGCGGGCCGATCTGGCTGCCCACGAACGCCCTGCTCGTCGAGGCGCTGCGCACGGTCGAGGCGTTCCACCGCGGCGAGTTCCAGGTGGAGATGCCGACGAACTCCGGGCGGGCGCTGACGGCGGGCCAGGTGGCCGACGAGCTGTCGGACCGGCTGATCGGGCTGTTCCTGCCCGACCACGACGGCAGGCGGCCCTCGGACGGCAAGCGGATCGAGGCCTCGGAGTCACCGTTGTGGCGGCGGCACGTGACGTTCAGCGAGTACTTCGACGGCGACACCGGCGAGGGGCTCGGCGCGACGCACCAAACGGGGTGGACTGCATTGGTGGCCGGGTTGCTGACCGAACGCTCGCACTGAGTGTGTGTCCCGTGATCAAATCCTGATCAAGAAAGCGCTTGCACATGGTCACCATTCGTGTGCAATACGTGCAGAGGTTGTGTGATCTGAGCCAATCCGCGCAACATCCTGCGGCCAAACCGTCGATGAAACGCAAAATTGTTGCAGCGGCGTGTCCTGTAACACGCACGTGCTGTCCACCACGTCACCCGGGTGGCAGTATCCCGTTCACTCGTCCGCAACAGTTACGAGGAGTGACGCAGTGGCTCGTCCAACCAGGCACGTGCTCGCCCTACTGCCCGCAGCGGCCCTAGCGCTGACCGCGCTGGCCGGTTGCGCGACGAGCACCAACAGCGGCAGTGGCACCAGCGACAGCGGGGTGACGCTCGTCAAGGCCGGCAAGCTCGTCACCTGCACGCACCTGTCCTACAAGCCCTTCCAGTACAGCGAGGGCGACAAGACGGTCGGCTTCGACGTCGACCTGGTGGACCTGGTCGCGAAGAAGCTGAACGTGCAGCAGGAGATCCTGGACACCGCGTTCGAGGGCATCCAGAACGGTCAGAGCCTCAACGTGGGTGACTGCGACGTGGCTGCCGCGGCCATGACGATCACCGACGTCCGCAAGCAGGCGATCGACTTCTCCGACCCGTACTTCGACGCCGAGCAGGCGCTGCTCGTGAAGAAGGGCACCGGGTACAAGGACCTGGCCGCGCTGAAGGGCAAGAGGCTCGGCGTGCAGCAGTCCACCACCGGTGAGGAGTACGCGAACAAGAACAAGGACCAGTTCGGGTACGAGGTCGTCCAGTTCGAGGACCTGACGCTGCAGGAGACCGCGGTCCGCACGGGCTCGATCGACGCCGCGATCAACGACAACGGCCCGCTGTACGACTACGCCAAGGAGTTCCCCGAGACCGAGGTGACGACGGAGTTCTCGACCGGGGACAAGTACGGCATCGGCGTCAAGAAGGGCAACAAGGCCCTGCTCGACACCATCAACCAGGTGTTGAAGGACGCGAAGGCCAGCGGCGAGTACGACAAGATCTACGAGAAGTGGTTCGGCAAGAAGCCGGCAGCGAAGTAAGCGGCTTTCAGCGGGGTCGGCAGGTTCCCTGCCGACCCCGTCTTACGTTCGGACCCAACCCCGCTAGGAGCCACAAATGGCGCTGTCCAAGCGAAAGCGCGCCACATACTTCCGACAGGCCCAGTACGGCCTGCTGATCGTCATCGCGCTGGTCGTGGCGTTCACCGCGAACTGGTCGGAGATCGGTCGCACGTTCTTCAACGTGAAGACCGCGGGCGACATGTTCCCCGATCTGGTCACGGTCGCGCTGAAGAACACCATTCTCTACTCCGTCTTCGGGTTCGCGCTCGCACTGGCGCTCGGTCTCGTGCTGGCGCTGATGAAGATGTCCTCGGTGGCGCCGTACCGGTGGATCGCCACCGGCTACATCGAGTTCTTCCGCGGCGTCCCCGCGCTGCTCGTGTTCCTCGCGTTCACCGTGGCGGTGCCGCTGGCGTTCCAGCTGAAGTTCACCGACCTCTCCGTCGTGAGCCTGGCGCTCGGTCTCGTCGGTGCGGCCTACATCGCGGAGACGATCCGCGCGGGCATCCAGGCGGTGCCGAAGGGCCAGATCGAGGCGGCGCGTTCGCTCGGCATGTCACGTGGCCGCGCGATGGTCACGGTCGTGATCCCGCAGGCGTTCCGGATCATCCTGCCGCCGCTGACCAACGAGATGATCCTGCTCGTCAAGGACTCGTCGCTGGTCTACATCATCGGCCTGTCGCGCGACCAGTACGAGCTGCTGAAGTTCGGCCGCGAGTTCCTCAGCCGCAGCCCGACGCTGACGCCGATCCTGGTCGTCGGTGTGACGTACCTGATCATCACGCTGCCGCTCGGATATCTGTCGCGGTACCTGGAGCGCCGCTCCGGCGGGAAGAAGGTGGCCGTCGTATGAGCGACATCTGTGTCGAGATCACCGGTCTGAAGAAGTCGTTCGGCCCGCTCGAGGTCCTCAAGAACATCGACCTGCAGGTCAACCGGGGCGACGTGGTCTGCATCATCGGCCCGTCCGGCTCCGGCAAGTCGACGTTGCTGCGCTGTGTGAACCTGCTCGAGGAGCCGAACGGCGGCAAGGTCGTCGTCAACGGTGTCGAGCTCACCGACCCGGACGTCGACATCGACCTCGCGCGCACGAAGATCGGCATGGTCTTCCAGTCGTTCAACCTGTTCTCCCACCTCAACGTGCTGAACAACCTCACCGTGGCGCAGCGCAAGGTGCTCAAGCGCGATGAGAGGGAAGCGCAGGAGATCGGCCTGCGCAACCTGGAGCGCGTGGGGTTGTCGGAGAAGGCGAACTCCATGCCCGCGCAGCTCTCCGGTGGCCAGCAGCAGCGCGTGGCGATCGCCCGCGCGCTGTCGATGGACCCCGAGGTGATGCTGTTCGACGAGCCCACCTCGGCGCTCGACCCGGAGCTCGTCGGCGACGTGCTCGGCGTCATGCGCCAGCTCGCCGACGAGGGCATGACGATGCTGGTGGTCACGCACGAGATGCAGTTCGCCCGCGAGGTCGCCGACAAGGTGATCTTCATGGACGGCGGCTACATCGTCGAGGCCGGTCCGGCCGACGAGGTGATCGGCAACCCGCAGGAGGAGCGCACCAAGTCGTTCCTGTCGCGTGTGCTCGACCCGACGCACCAGGGGCCTGCCGCGTAGTACGACCGGTTCCTCCTGATCGACCTCGCGACGCGGGCCCGCCCGGCACACTGGTGTGGTGGCCACGCAGAAGAGGCTCCCTGCGGCTGACGTACTGCGCGGCCTGGGGGAGAACGAGAACGGCTCAGGTGGTGGCGGGTGGCGGTTGCCGCGGCGCAGGCCGAGCACCCCACCCGTCATCCGCGTCGTGGACAGGGTCGTCACCGACGTGCTCGACCTGCGCGCGGTCGAGGTGCCGTACGTGCTGGAGTTCGAGCGCTGCCGGTTCGAGGCACCGCCCGACCTGCGTCAGGCGAACCTCGCCGGGATCTCGTTCAGCGACTGCGACCTGCCGGGTCTGGAGGCGCGCAACCTCAGTAGCAGCAACGACGTGTCCCTGCTCGGCTGCCGGGTCACCGGGCTGGTCGACCTGACCGACGCCGAGATCGCGGGCTCGGTCCTGTTGCGCGACAGCAGGTTCAGCGTTCCCGGCGGGTTGTGCGTGCACGCGGACCGGCTGACGCTCGCCGGCGCGCTGCTCGGGTTCGGCATCCACACCGAGGGCGAGATCCGGCTCGCGGGCGCGCGGATCGGCGGCAACATCAACCTCGTCACGGCCCAGCTGCGCCACGCCGACGGTTTCACGTTGAACGGCAACGGCATGCAGGTCGGCGGCAACTTCCTGGGCACGCTCACCTCGCACGGCGTGGTGTTCCTCGCGAACGCCAGGATCAGCTCGGCGCTGTCGATGCGCGGCGCGGTGCTCTCGCGCGGTTCGGACTTCGAGGAGACGACCGACCCGCACGCGGACCCGTCGGCCACGCTGGTGCTGGACCGGGTCGACGTGTCCGGCGACGTGGAGCTGGACCGCGACTTCACCAGCGCGGGCACCGTGCGCCTGGTGAACGCGAAGATCGGCGGCACGTTGTCGCTGGCCGATGCCGTCCTGGACGCCGTGTCACCGCCCGCCGTCGGCACCGAGCCGACCGGCTCCGGGCGCGCGTTGCACGTCGACGGCGCGGAGATCGGCGGTGACGTCGTGGGCCGCGGTGTGCGGATCTCGGGCCAGCTGCGGATGGTCGACACGCACGTGCGCGGCAGCATCACCGTCGAGCGCGCCACTGTGGACAACCCGTTCGCCGACGCCGTGCTGGCCAACCGCACCCGCGTGGGCAGCAACTTCGTGGTGCGCGAGTCGAACGTCTCCGGCGGGCTGGAGCTGCGCGGGATCACCGTCGGCGCGAACCTCGACCTGCGCGGCAGCCGCCTGACCAAGCCGGGCAAGTACCGCCACCAGCCGCGCGAGAAGCCGTCGCTGGACATCGGCGGCGCCACGATCGGCCGCGACCTCATCTGCGCGCGCGGCGAGAAGGAGTTCGTGGCGCACGGCGGTGTGCGGTGCCGGCGCGCGGTGATCGGCCGCATGGCGAACTTCAACGGCGGCGTGCTCGGCTACAAGCTCGACAGCCACGCGTTGAACGCGATGGGCATGCAGGTCCAGGAGCTGATGCTCAACGTGGTGTCGCCGCCGAAGGGCCTGGTGACGTTGCGGCAGGCGCGCTGCACGTCGTTGGACGACAACGAGAACTTCTGGAACGCCACCGGTTTCATCGACCTCGACGACTTCCGCTACGACTCGCTGGCCCGCCCGATCGACCTGCGCGACGACGCCCAGGTCGAGCAACGCCTGCGCTGGTTGCGGCACGCGATGCGGCGCAGCTACCACCCGCGCCCCTACGACCAGTTCGCCGAGATGCTGACCGCGGCCGGCAACGAGGAGCACGCCTCGACCGTGCTGATCGAGAAGCAACGCCTGCGGTACCGCGCGGTCGCCGAGGGCATGCGGTTCCTCGGACCGCTGGTGCTGCTGTGGAGCTTCCTGCAGCGTTCGATGGTCGGCTACGGCTACCGTCCGGCGCGCGCGTTGGGGTGGCTGATCACGGCGTGGCTGATCGGCAGCGTCTGGTTCCAGTACAAGGGCCCGCTGGTGCCGATCAACGAGGACGACCACCTGCCGTGGAACGCGTGGCTCTACACGATCGACCTGGTCGTGCCCATCGTCGACTTCGGCAACAAGAACCGCTGGCAGACGCCGGGCACGTCGATGTGGATCGCGTCCGGCCTGATCGTGTCCGGCTGGGTGCTGGCCACCACCGTCGCCGCCGGCCTCACCCGCATGTTGAAGCGATGACTCCACCATCGGGGTATTTCGTCTGGGCCCCAACGGTGGTGCGATCGTCTGCGTGATCGCCGCCGAGTCGACCGAGCTCTTCGCCGGACCTCGGACCGCGCTGCTCCAGGTCGTGCGGGTGATCGCGCCGGAACTTCGCGGCCCGGTGCACGCCCACGTGACCGGTCCGGGCCTGCACTCGGCACGCCACGGCGGCTCGCTGCGCTCGGGCCCGTTCGGCTACGAGGTGGGCGTCGACGTCTCGGAACACGACCGCGGCTCGGTGGTGCCGGCGGTGGCTGTCGTGCGGTCGGGCCCCGCCGAGTTCTCGTGCGCGTTTTCGCTGGTGGTGGGCTCGCCGGGGTGGACGGTGCACCTCGTGGGGCAGGTGGCGGGCGACGCGCCGTTCGAGGTGGTGCGCGCGCACCTGGACCTGGCGCTGACCGATCCCGTGTACCGGTTCGCGGTGACGTCGGTGGAACTGCTGCAGCCGTACTGGGACACGTTCCCCTCGCACCGGTCGTTGCTGCTGCGGCTGATCGACGAGGGCCGCGTCGAGGTGGTCGGGTCGGCGTCCAATGTGGTCGGTGTGGCGCCGCTGCTGCCGTCGTTGCCGGCCGGGGTGGAGCTGGAGGCGACGTCGCTGGCGGAGGCTTCGCGGTCGGTCTACTCGTCGTTCCTGGCGCTGCGAACGGGCGGGGCGCCGCACGTGATGATGCCCGTCGGGTCGGCGCGGTCGGCTCCGAACCCGTGGGTGACCGCTGTGCACCACGACTGGAACGCGCGGTACACCTGGCCGCGGGTCGTGTGCTCGTTGCCGCGTGATTACTACGTGCGCGGGTCTGTTCCGTTGCCTGCTGCACCGGTGGACTCGTGTGCGGCGGCGGTGTTCGCTTCTCATGCGGCTCGGTTGACCGGGGCCGCTTATCCGGCTGCCGCGTTGGACCGTGCGTCTGCGGCGCATCCGCGGGAGGCATTCGAGCTGCGTGCCGAGGTGGTTTCGCGGTCGCTGGCGGCGCTGACGTCCACTGTGGACTCTGCTGTGACGGTGTGGAACCCGTCGGCGATGGCGGTCACCGATGTCGTGACGGTGCGGTTGGACTCGTTCCGGAACGTGCACGTGTCCGACGGTTCGGCGCTGCCGACGTTGGTGGACGGGATGTCGGTGACGTTCCTGGCGCGGGACGTGCCGGCTTTCGGGTGGCGGACGTACTCGCTCGTCGAGGATTCCGTTGATCATGGCTGGAAGCCTGCGCATGGCGTGGAGATCGCTTCCACGCACTTCGTGTTGTCGTGTGATCCGGTTGCTTCGTTGGTGGCGGTGGATGGTCCGGCGCTGGAGCCGCCCGAGTTGGCCGGGCCGGTGTCGGTGTGGGTTTGTGAGGTCGGCGAGAAGATGGTCGGGTCGTCGACTTTCGTTCTGTGGAACGAGGTTCCGCACCTCGGGCCGTCGTTGTTGTTCGGCGTTCTGGGTTCGCGGTCGCCTTCTGCCGGGTCGCTGCCCGCGGTGCCGACGCGGTTGGCGTTGGCCGGGCCGCCGTTGGGGCCTTCCGGTCCTTCGGTGACGCCGGTGTTCGCGCGGTACTGGTTGCACGAGCCGGCGCCGTTGGGCGGCTTGGCGGCGAACGTGCGGCTGGAGGTGGTGTCGCCGACGCTGCTGCGGGTCGTGGTGATGTCGGACGGCCCGGCGTTCGCCGGGTCGGTGGAGTTGGTGCTGCCTCCTGGGTGGTCGGCGTCGTGGACCTCGCTGCCGGTTTCGGTGGAGGCCGGGGCGTATGTGACTTTGGAGGTGCGGTTGCGGCCGTCTGTCACGCCTGGGTGTTATCCGGTGCGGGCGGTGTTGCACGGGTTGAGGTTTCTGGTTGAGGACGTGGTGTTGCTGACGGTGCCGGAGTGGGACTTCGAGGATCCGGTTGCGGTGTTGTGGATCGCGTCGTCACCTTCGGTGGTGTCGGTTTCGCCTGGTACGTCGGCTTTGTTGCGGGTGGAGGTGGCTTCGGGGGCTCTGGGGGTGCTGCCGGTGCGGGCTTGGGTGTTGTCGCCGCGGGCGTCGTGGGAGTTGGTGGGGCCGTTCTGCGTGGCTGGGGAGGTGCCGGTGCAGGGGCGTGTCGGGGTGGAGTTCACGGTGGAGGCGCCGGAGTGGGCTTCGGCTGGGGCGTGGTCGGCGGTGGTAAAGGTTGCCGCTGGGGAGTTGGTTGCGGTGACGCCGGTGATCCGGCTGGAAGTGGTGGGGTGAGGCGGGGTTCCGCGGTGGTGGGCGGGCGTGCTGCGGTGGTGGCCGGCGTGCTGCGGTGGTGGGTGGGGTGTGCTGCGGCTGGGTGAGTCGCCGGTTGTGCCTGCTGGGGTTCGGTGGGGCGAAATCGCTGGTTAGGATCGGTGACCGTGACTGATCTGGTGCTGGCACTGGACTTCGGCGGCACCAAGATCGCCGCGGCCTTGGTCGACCCTTCCGGTTCCGTGGTGCGAACCGCCCGCGTGCCCACGCCGGCCGCGGACCCGTGGCCCGCGGTGTCGTCGCTGCTCTCCTCGGTGGTGGCCGACGTCGCGGTGGCCGGGGTCGGAATCGCCTCCGCGGGCCCGGTCGACACGACGCGCGGGACGGTGTCGCCGATCAACGTCCCGTCGTGGCAGGACTTCCCGCTGCGCGACTCGGTGGCGTCGCTGTTCCCGGGGGTGCCGGTGGAGCTCGCGGGCGACGGCGTGTGCATGGCGCTCGGCGAACACTGGCGCGGCGCCGGGCGGGGCAGCCGGTTCATGGTCGGCCTGGTGGTGTCGACCGGCGTCGGCGGCGGGCTGGTGCTCGACGGGCAACCGTTCGGCGGGCGGACCGGGAACGCCGGCCACATCGGCCACATCGTGGTGGAACCGGACGGGCAACCGTGCTCGTGCGGTGGGCGCGGGTGCGTGGAGACGGTCGCGGGCGGGCCGCGGATGGTGGCCTGGGCACGGCACGCGGGGTGGCCGGCGCCGGATGACGCGGATGCCGCGTTGCTGGCTGCCGCGGCGCTGGCGGGGGAGGAGATTCCGCTGGCGGCGTTCGAGCGGGCCGGGCAGGCGGTCGGGGTGGCGATCGCGGGGCTGCGGCGGTGTGTGACCTGGAGGTTGCGGTGGTTGGGGGTGGGGTGGCTCAGGCTGGGGAGTTGTTGTTCGAGCCGGTGCGGCGGGCGTTGAAGGTGCATGCCGGGTTGTCGTACTTGGGTGGGCTTGAGGTGCGGGCGGCGGAGTTGGGTGGGCAGGCTGGGTTGGTGGGGGCGGCGGCGTTGGTTCAGGCTCGGTGATCGGCGGGCCGTTCCGGGCTTTCTTTGGGGCCCGCCGTTCCGGCGGGCGCGTGGGTTTCGTGGGTCGTCCCCCGGTTGCGTCGGCGGTTCCTGTTGGGAGTTCGTGGGTGGTTGGGGTGGGTGCGGGTGTGGCGGGTGCGTGGGGCCTCCGGCGGCGGGGGACTCCGTCCCCCTCGACCCCCTGACAATCTGATCAAAAACCGGGCCGGCGCCGGGAGCGGGTTGATGGCACGCCGGTTGCGTACGGCGGCTTGCGGCTGTGTAGGGGTGTGCGTTGGTGGTGTGGTTTCGTCCCGAGTCGCACCACCCCAGGCCAGCGAGAAAACAGGAGCTTGACCGGTGGGGAGAGACAGGAGCCCAACCGGCAGCCGGGCAAACACGAGCCCGACCCGCCGGGCAAAACAGGAGCCCGACCCGGCCAGCGACAAACAGGAGCTCGACCCGGCAGGCCACAAACAGGAGCTCGACTGGGCAGGCGGCGAACAGGTCCTGGCCGGGTGAAGGTGGGAACGTCTGCCTGGCCTGGGGGTCGGGTCGAGCTCGGGGTGAGCATCGTCGCCTCCTTTCCGCGCGTTTCCCTATCTGCGGGCGCTGGTGACCGTGAGGTCGTGACGCCATACAGACGAGGCCCTGCGTGGATCAGGACGACGTTCACCCGATCGAGTGGGGCGCAGCGGAAGAGGTGCGGTTAGACCGCGTGGCGGGCGTGGTGGAGAGGGGATTCGACTCGGGAGACCACCACGCCCGCTGCTTCCAGGGCCGTGCGGACTGTGCGGGCGGTGGTGGTGGCGTTCGGGGTGTCGCCGTGGAGGCAGATCGAGTCTGCTTGGAGGCGGACTGGGCGGCCGGTGATGCTGCGGACCCAGCCTTCGGTGGCCAGTTGGACGCAGCGGGCGGCGATTTCTGTTGGGTTGGTGAGGACTGCGCCTGGTTCTGTGCGGGGGACGAGGGTGCCGGCGGAGGTGTAGGCGCGGTCGGCGAAGGCTTCGTGCCAGGTGCGGAGGCCGGCTACTGCGGCTCGTTTCAGCCAGACGGCGCCGGGTGGGCCGAGGACTGCGAGTGAGGGGTCGAAGAGGCGGACGGCGTCTACTACTGCGTCGGCCTGGGGCTCGTGGCGGACGAGGGTGTTGTAGAGGGCTCCGTGTGGTTTTACGTAGGAGATGCGGGTGCCGACGGTGCGGGCGAAGGTGGAGAGGGCGCCGAGCTGGGCCAGGACCTCGTTGGTGAGGGTGTCGGGGGCGACGTCGATGAAGCGGCGGCCGAAGCCTGGGAGGTCGCGGTAGCCGATGTGGGCGCCGATCGTGACGCCTGCTTCTGCGGCGAGGGTGCAGGTGGTGCGCATCGTGTCGGGGTCGCCGGCGTGGTGGCCGCAGGCGATGTTCGCGCTGGTCACGATGGAGAGGAGGGTGGCGTCGTCGCCGAGGGTCCAGTGGCCGAAGCCCTCGCCGAGGTCTGCGTTCAGGTCCACGGGTCAACCCCTTCGGGAACGAGCTAGGATTGTGGGATTGTTGAACGATTCTACGATACGGCAATAGAACGATCCTGCAAATAGACTGAACGGCGTGACCGAGACGTGGGTGTCGACGCTGGCGCAGGGCAAGGGTGACCTGGAGCGGGCGAGTACCGCGCAGAAGGTTGCGGACATGCTGCGGGAGCGGGTGCTCGACGGGGAGCTGGCACCGGGGTTGCGGCTCAGCGAAGAGGCGATCGGTGGGGCGCTGGGGGTCAGTCGGAACACGTTGCGGGAGGCTTTTCGGCTGCTCACGCGGGATCGGATCTTGGTGCATGAGCACAGTCGCGGTGTTTTTGTGCGGACGCCGACCGGTGAGGACGTGCGTGACCTGTACGCGGCGCGGCGGGTGATCGAGTGCGGGGCGTTGCAGAGGTGGGGCGACGTCGACGAGGTGCGGCGGGATGCGGTGCGGGGGCCGGTCGAGGAGGCGCTCGCGCACGGGGCGAAGAAGGACTGGGCGCGGGTGGGGACTGCGAACGTGCGGTTCCACCGGGGGATCGTGGGGCTGGCGGGCAGCAGCCGGTTGAGTGAGGAGTCGGACCGGTTGTTCGCCGAGCTCATGCTGGCGTTCCGGGTGGTCAGCGACCCCAAACGGTTGCACATGGCGTACCTGCCGCTCAACCGGGAGATCGTCGAGCTGCTCAACGCCGGGGACGTGGACCGGGCCACGGGCAAGCTGCGGGAGTACTTCGACCTCGCCGAGGCGGACCTGGTCGTGCAGCTCGAGGAAGCGCAGCGCTGACAGCCCAAAGAAACTGTTAAGCGGAGTGCAACGATTCCGATCAGCGGGCTGACGGACCGTGTCATCAGGCCTAACATCCGCGCAACACCGCGTACACGGAGGGCCACCATGCCGTCGGAATCCAAGACCGGCTTGCGCTGGAGCAACTGGAACCTGTTGCTGATAGTCCCGCTGCTGATGCTCATCACGCCGTGGTTCAACATGGACGAGCCCCGCGTCTTCGGGCTCCCGTTCTTCTACTGGTACCAGTTCGTGTTCGTGCCGCTCGGCGTTCTGGCCGTCGGCCTGGTCTACATCAAGACCAAGGACGAGCCGGTCGTCACCGGCAAGCCGGACAAGCTCGGTGTGGACGACCTGGATGAGGGAGCGAACTGATGCAGTGGACCGAGCTGATCGTCTTCAGCGCCCTCTTCCTGCTCGTCACGGTCATGGGCTTCGTCGCCGCGCGGTGGCAGAAGGGCGAGACCCTCGACCACCTCGACGAGTGGGGGCTGGGCGGCCGCAAGTTCGGCAGTTGGATCACGTGGTTCCTGGTCGGTGGCGACCTCTACACCGCGTACACGTTCGTTGCGGTGCCCGCGCTGATGTTCGGTGCCGGCGCGACCGGGTTCTTCGCGTTGCCGTACACGGTGATCCTGTACCCCATCGTGTTCCTGCCGCTGGTGCGCATGTGGTCGGTGAGCCGCGTGCACGGTTACGTCACGCCCGCTGACTTCGTGAAGGGCCGCTACGGCTCGCACTGGCTCGCGTTGCTGATCGCGGTCACCGGCATCGTCGCGACCATGCCGTACATCGCGCTGCAGCTCGTCGGTCTGGAGGCCGTGCTGCGGTCGATGGGCCTCAACGGCTCCGGCATCCTCGGCCACCTGCCGCTGTTCATCGCGTTCGTGATCCTCGCGCTCTACACCTACCAGTCGGGTCTGCGGGCGCCGGCGCTGATCGCGTTCGTCAAGGACATCCTGATCTACATCGTCATCCTCGTGGCGATCGTCTACCTGCCGGCGAAGTTCGGCGGCTGGGGCGAGATCTTCAACGACGCGCAGGCCAAGTTCGACGCGACGCCGACGCCGAACGACGGCATTCTGCTGAACAGCAACAACCAGCTGCAGTACGCGACGCTGGCGCTGGGAAGCGCACTCGCGCTGTTCATCTACCCGCACTCGCTGACCGGCATCCTCGCGAGCCGCGGCCGCAACGTCATCAAGCGCAACATGGTGGCGCTGCCGGCGTACTCGCTGGTGCTGGGTCTGCTGGCGCTGCTCGGTTACGTCGCGATCAGCGCGGGCACCAAGCCGATCGTCAACCAGGCGACCGGCCGTCCCGACACCAACACGATCGTGCCGGAGCTCTTCGGCCAGAACTTCCCGTCGTGGTTCGCGGGCATCGCGTTCGCGGCCATCGGCATCGGTGCGCTCGTGCCCGCGGCGATCATGTCGATCGCGGCGGCGAACCTGTGGACGCGCAACGTCTACAAGGAGTACCTGAAGAAGAACGCCACCCCGGCGGAGGAGGCGAAGCAGGCCAAGCTGGCGAGCCTCGTCGTGAAGTTCGGCGCGGTCGCGTTCATCGTGTTCGTCGACCCGCAGTTCTCGATCGACCTGCAGCTCATCGGTGGTGTGATGATCCTGCAGACGCTGCCGGCGGTCGCGATCGCGCTGTACACCCGCTGGTTCCACGTCTACGGCCTGATCGCGGGCTGGATCGCCGGCATGGGTTACGGCATGTGGTTGCTCTACAACATCGGCAACCCGGCCATCGGCAAGGCGCACTTCGCCGGGTCGGCACTGCCGCTGGGCAAGCTGTCGATCTTCGGCTGGCACCCGTTCGGCGGCTCGACCGTGCAGATCTACGTCGGCATCATCGCGCTGACGGTCAACCTGCTGGTCGCGGTGATCGCCACGCTGATCGCCAGGAAGCTCAAGGCCTTCAACGGCACCGACCAGACGGACCCGTCGGACTACCACGTCGACGAGGACAGCCCTCGGGTCAAGCCGGTGGCCGCGCACTGACGCCATACAAGACGCAGAGTTAACGACAACGGTCCACCCGGCGGGTTTGCCTGGTGGACCGTTGCGCTAAGTATCAACGTGTGAAAACCATCGCCGGTCTGGCCGGACTCATCGCGGCGACCCTGGTCGTGGCTCCCGGTGTCGCGCAGGCGCAGAACGCGAGCTGCTACGACACCACCGCCCCGCTCACGGTCGAAGAGCAGCGCCTCGACGACGTGCTCGTGCCGGGTGGGCCCGCGGTCGGACCCGCGCTGGTGCGGCTCGGCGGGTTCGACGGCCGGGTCAGGGACTTCACCGCCAAGCTGTGCCGGCAGATCGTGGCGAAGCAGGCGCAGCAGTTCGTCGCGCACGAGGGCAACGCGCTGTGGAAGGCCGCCGTGGCTCGCGCGCAGAGCACGAAGCCGGTCGCGCACGACGCCTACGACGACCGCCCGCTCTACTGGGCACGTCTGCAGCTCACCACCGCGTTGCGCCAGTGGCAGCCGCGGTTCGCGTTGTCCGTCAACGACCGTGCGAAGCTCATCCAGCAGTTCGACTGGGCCTCGCGCGGGCTGAGCGACGCGGCGTTCCCGGCGAAGCCCGGCGTGCGGCGGATCGCGGTCACCGGCTTCGACCCGTTCCAGCTGACCGGCACGAACGTCCGGCGCGCCAACCCGGCCGGTGCGGCGGCGTTGCAGCTCGACGGCCGCGAGATCGACACGCCGGGCGGCAAGGTCGTGCTGCAGGCGGGTGTGCTGCCGGTGCTGTGGGGCGGGTTCGACGAGGGGATCGTCGAGCAGTTCTACGGATCGGCGTTGCAGCAGAAGAACAAGCCGGACGCGTTCGTGACGATCAGCCAGGGCAGGCCGGAGCGGTTCGACGTCGAGCGGTGGGCGGCGCGCTGGCGTGGTGGCTCGCCGGACAACAACGACGTGCGCACGTTCGGCAGCGTCCCGAACGCCGCCGGGTGGCCGCAGCCGGCCGACGAGTTCATCGAGACCTCGTTGCCGTTCCAGAAGATGATCGACGCGGGCACCGGTCCGTACGCCGTGGTGCTCAACCGGAGCTTCTGCGAGTGGAAGGTCGGCACGCCGGTCGGTTCGCAGCAGGACTGCCGCACGGACGAGCCCACGCCGGGTGCGGTCGCGGCCGTCGGTGGCGGCGGGAACTACCTCTCCAACGAGAGCATGTACCGCGCCAACCGGGTGCGAATCGGTTACGGCGCAACGAATGTCCTCGGCGGACACCTGCACACGCCGGTGCTCGGCCAGCCCGCCGACCCGGCCGCGCTGACCGATGCCGCCTTCGAAAGTCAGCGCCGGGCCATCGCCGATCAGGTCAAGGCCCTAGTCTCTGTGGTGTGACTCGTGTGCGGCTGGCGGTGGGTGTCTTCCTGAGCGCGTGGGCGGTCTCCGCCTGCACGATCAACGTGGGTGGGCAGGCGGTCCCAGGACCGATGCCCTCCACCGCCAGTGCGTCCGCACCGGCGCTGCCCAAGTCGGGCCAGTGCATGAACGCGTTCGACCTCAAGGTGCTCGACTGCGCGGGCTCGCACGAGGCCGAGGTGATGAGCGTCGGTGAGCTCTCCGGCCTCGGTTCGGGCTACCCGGACACGCAGGCGCTGCGCAAGGCCGCCCTGCCGCCGTGCCGGTCGGTGCTGACCGAGTACCTGGGCAGCGCCGACGCGGACTCGACCCGGTTGCGGGTGTGGGCCTTCTGGCCGAACGAGCAGGGCTGGAAGGACGGCCAGCGCTGGCGGTTGTGCACCGTCGTCGAGATCGGCCCGGATGAGAAGCCGTTGGTGCGCAAGGGTTCCGTGAAGGGGACCCTCGGCCAGAACGGCTTCACGACGTTCCAGACCTGCACCAGCGGCTCGCCGTCGAAGGACGCCGAGATCAAGATGTCGGCCTGCACCGGCGCGCACCTCGCGGAGGCCGTGCCCGGCGGTGTCGTGTCGCTCGGCAAGTCCAGCGACCCTGCTCCGTCCAAGGAGCAGATGAACGCCATCGCCAAGGAGAAGTGCACCAAGGCCGTGCACGACTACCTGGGTTCGTCCAAGCGCGCGGACGTCTTCCCGGCGTGGCGGAACCCCGGCAGCCAGGCGTGGTCAGAGGGTTGGACCAACGCCATCTGCTACGCGGAGGCCACCAAGGCCTTCACCGGCACCCTCTTCGGCATCCGCGACAACCCGCTCCCGAGCTGATCCCGCGATCACGACCATCAGCACGGCGGCGAGGGAAAGCACCAGCATCGCGATTCCTGCGATTCCCACGGCACACCTCCCTTTCCGTCTCCGGTGACGATCTTTGTGATCGCCCTCACACACCTGAGACGTTCCCGGAAGGGCCTGGGTTCATTCCTGGAGCAAGACCGTTTTCGCGAATCGTGATGTGCGCCCCGGTGTACCCACAGAGCTGTCCACAGCTATCCACAACCTGCGCACAGAGCCGTCCACACCTGTGGACAACTTCGTCCGCAATGGACGGTGAGCTGCGCTGACTCAGAGAAAATTGCTGCACAGGACCACGCCGACAGCGGTCCCCAGCACCAGACCGACGACGAACACGAGGGTGTAGCGCCACCACGGCGTGCGGGCCGGCGGAGCGGGCGGCACGGGGTAGTAGCGCACGATGCCCGTGGTCGGGCCGACCTCCACATCGCGCTTCGAACCGTCGAAGTTCAGCCCGCCGAGCAAGTCGTCCTGCGTCACCTGTCAGTGATACCCCACCCGGCTACCGCCGTCACTCCCCGCACTTGCTGAAAACGCACGCGGGGAGCTTTCGTACGTTCTGAGCGTACGAAAGCTCCCCGCGTGCGATAAGGGGTTAGCCGAGGCGCTGCTTCAGGGTGGCCAGTTGGTCGCGGAGCGTGGTCGGGACCTTCTCGCCGATCTTGGCGAACCACTCCTCGACCAGCGGGATCTCGGCGCGCCACTCGTCGGCGTCGAACGCGAGCGAGGCCTCGATGTCCTCGATCGGCGCGTCCAGGCCCTCGAGGTCGAGGGCGTCGGCGGTCGGGACGTAGCCGATGGGGGTCTCGACAGCGGCGGCCTTGCCCTCGATGCGCTCGATGGCCCACTTCAGCACGCGCGAGTTCTCGCCGAACCCGGGCCACAGGAAGCGCTTGTCGTCACCGCGGCGGAACCAGTTGACGTAGAAGATCTTCGGCAGCTTGTCGGCGTCGGCGCGCTTGCCGAGGTCGACCCAGTGCTGGAAGTAGTCGCCGGCGTTGTAGCCGATGAACGGCAGCATCGCCATCGGGTCACGACGCACGACACCGGTCTTGCCGACTGCGGCGGCCGTGGTCTCCGACGACAGCGTGGCACCCATGTAGGTGCCGTGCTGCCAGTCGCGCGACTCGGTGACCAGCGGGATCGTCGTGGCGCGACGGCCACCGAAGAAGATCGCCGAGATCGGCACGCCCTTCGGGTCGTCCCACTCCGGCGCCTTGATGTCGCACTGCTCGATCGGGGTGCAGTAGCGCGAGTTCGGGTGCGCCGCCAGCTCCTCGCTGTCGGGCGTCCAGTCCTGGTGCTTCCACGAGGTCAGGTGAGCAGGGGCGTCGCCGATGCCCTCCCACCAGATGTCGCCGTCGTCGGTCAGCGCGACGTTAGTGAAGAGCGAGTTGCCCTTGGCGATGGTGCGCATCGCGTTCGGGTTGGTGTGGTAGTCGGTGCCGGGCGCGACGCCGAAGAAGCCGTTCTCCGGGTTCACCGCGTACAGACGGCCGTCCTCACCGAAGCGCATCCAGGCGATGTCGTCGCCGAGCGTCTCGACCTTCCAGCCGGGGATGGTCGGCTCCAGCATGGCGAGGTTCGTCTTGCCGCAGGCCGACGGGAACGCGGCGGCGATGTAGTACGCCTTGTTCTCCGGCGAGGTGAGCTTGAGGATCAGCATGTGCTCGGCGAGCCAGCCCTCGTCGCGCGCCATCACGGACGCGATGCGCAGCGAGTAGCACTTCTTGCCGAGCAGGGCGTTGCCGCCGTAGCCGGAGCCGAAGCTCCAGATCTCACGGGACTCCGGGAAGTGCGAGATGTACTTGGTCTCGTTGCACGGCCACTGCACGTCCTGCTGACCGGGCTCGAGCGGCGCACCGAGCGAGTGCAGCGCCGGCACGTAGTCGGCGTCCTCACCGAACAGCGCCAGCGCCTTGTTGCCCATGCGGGTCATGATGTGCATGGAGACGACCACGTACTCGGAGTCCGTGATCTCGACGCCCAGCATCGGCTTCTCCGCGTCGAGCGGGCCCATGCAGAACGGGATCACGTACATCGTGCGGCCACGCATGCAGCCTCGGTAGAGCTCGGTCATGATGGCCTTCATCTCGGAAGGGTCCATCCAGTTGTTCGTCGCGCCCGAGTCCTCCTCGCGCACCGAACAGATGTAGGTGCGCTCCTCCACGCGAGCCACGTCGCTCGGGTCCGAAGCAGCCCAGAACGAGTTCTGCTTCTTCTTGAGGGGCACGAACGTGCCGGCGTCGACGAGCTTCTTGGTGAGGCGGTCCCATTCGCCCTGAGACCCGTCAGCCCAAACAACCTCGTCGGGGCAGGTCAGCTCAGCGACTTCCTGAACCCATGCGAGCAAACGCGCGTGGTTGGTAGGTGCGTGTTCGAGACCGGGAATGGTCACTGCCGTCATCTCGTCTCGTCTCCTGACTGAACGCCTCGGCCGCCCGAGGACGTAGGTCGTCCGGTGTGCGGGACTTCGTCGTCCTCGGGAATAGCTCCAGACGCCCGGTGGGGCCGGGCGTACGTGGAAGGGGATGGACCGAGGTTAGCCCGGTGAATGGCAGGTAACGCACCCCCAGCCTGTCGCTTCCCTCACAAAACCGATTCTGGAATCGATTCAGCACTCGGACGGCGTTAAGACTTCGGTGACGCGGGAAAAACACAAGAGGCCCCGATGCGGTTCTCACCACATCGGGGCCTGTGACCTGCGCTTCAGTTAGGGCTGATCCACTGCCCCGTCGTGGAATCGATTCGGACGACCCCGTCGAACCGTTCCTCCTCGAACCACTCGTCCGAGTCGTCCAGAATGCCGCTCTTGGAGTCGGTCACGTACCGGCCGTCGGACTCGATGTGCCCGCGCTCGACCTCGACCCAGTCGTCACCGCGCTGTTCCGACATCGTGACCTCGCCAGACCGTGTGATCTCGGTCGCCACGTCGGCCCGCCCGTCACCGTTCTTGTCCGTGAACAACCAGGTGTCACCGTCGTCGTCCTTGACCACCGCGGTGTCGGCCTTGCCGTCGCCGTCGGTGTCCTCGGTCGCCTGACCGACCTTTCGCTCACCTTCGTCGGTGTCCACGACAATCGTCTGAGAGGCACCGGAATTCGTCTTTTGTTGCGGGCTGTCGTCCGGGTCGACGGCAACCCACTCACCGGAATTCTCCTCGAACCGCGCCTGGCTCAGGAGATTGCCGTCCTTGTCGAACGTGGTCATCAGATCGGCGTCACCGTCGCCGTTCGTGTCGGTGAACGCGAGGTGACCACCGTCGTCCGTCTCGACCACGGCGGAGTCGTTCACGCCGTCGGAGTTCAGGTCGAAGGTGACGTCGGCGGTGTACTCCTCGTCCTCGACGGTGACCTTCAGCTCGGCGTCGGCCGCACCGCTCTCGTCGATGTACACCGGGACACACCTCCTACACCTCTTGCGTACCGGTATGACCCACGTTATGCCGGTTTGGTTCCACGGCCAACCGTTTGCACCGGTGTCGCCGGTCAGGTGCGGTCGGACTTGCGGCGGCGGTAGGCGGCCTGGCGACAGGCGTCGGAGCAGTACCTGCGTGGCCGACCCTCCTCGGCAGCCGCGACGAAGCACGGGCAGGCCAGGCAGGTTCTCGCTTCCGAACCGGGTTCGCTCCAACCGTGTCGCTCGCAGAAGACAAGTGGCCGAGGCTCTGCCACCTGGATGCCCAGGGCATCGAGCACACGCCGCCGAACGTGCTCCGGAACCCGAAAAGACTCGTCGCGCAGGTAGTCGTACAGAGCTCGGGAACGTTCGGGACGGCGCAGCTTGGACATGGACTTCACCTCGATCTGCCGAATGCGCTCACCGGGCACGCCGTAGATCTGCCCTATCGCCTCATAGGACGCCGGTTGACCATTTTCCAAGCCGAAGCGGAGCCTGAGAACAGCGGATTCACGTGCGCTGAGCGTCCCGAGCACCTCGTGCAGCCGCCGCACGACCTCGTCTGCTTCCGCTCGCCGACCGGTCGGATCGAACTGGCTGGACCGCCGGCGCGTCATGCCTCCTCATCCCTTCGTCTGTCAAGTGCGCGGGTGCCTGGCATCCGGTTCACCAGCGCCCTGAACACGTTGACACAGTCGGAAAGCACGGAGGGCACGTCATCACGGTTCGCGCGGACCAGCGCAACGATCACGACGACGCCGTAGACGAGCACAAGCAGCGCCAGCAAGGCGGCAAGTGCTAGCACTACGAGCACGGACAGGGACATCGGCGGCCTCCGAACACGCAAAAGCCCCTGGCGCGGAAGCATCCAGGGGCCAACAGGTCGAGAAACGAAAAAAGCCCCTGGCGAGGGCCAGAGGCGTCTTGCGGGCACAGCGATGCCCGATCTAGGGCAGATCAAATCACGTGACAACAGCCGACGTCAAGAGCATCGTCGCAGCATCATCCCTGTTCACTGGGTATGACTAGTCGTGTGAGGTGTTTCGTAACGGGGTGTCCGTTCGATCTCGCACCACGACCAGCAGGGTGAACCGGTGTCGCGTTAGGGTCAGCCGGTGAGCGAGCCGGGACCACCGCGTCGGGTGAGGTGGGAGAGCTTCCGCGCGTACCTCTCCATCGGCCAGCAGCTCACCGGGACCGTCGACTGGGTGCCGCGGCCGGGCGTGATCGGAGTCGGTGTCGACCTCGACCTGCCCTTCGACGGTTTCGTCGACGTGCTGTGGCTGCCGCGCGATGCTGAGCGGTGGCCGCGGGTGGGAACGGTCACGACCTTCGAGGTCGTCTGGCTCGACGACCGGCAGCAGATCCGCCTGAAGCCGCTCGACCCGGCCTTCCAGGTCGACGACGACCAGGTGGATGCGCCGACGTGCCTGGAGGCGCTGGAGGCCGGGTGACCGGGGGCAAGGTCGTGGTCGACGTGGTCGGCCGGGACCTGGTCGTCACCGGCGGGGCCGAGCACCTGGCGGTGCTGGGTGAGGTCCTGCGCGACCTGGCCGACGAGCCGGACTTCGGCTACCACGTGCACATCGACCACTTCCCGGACCACTACTACCTCGCCGAGGGATCGTGGCCGTTGGTCGTGCAGGTCACCGAAGCCTAGGTGCGGTCGCGGACCTGGCGGATGCGGCTCAGCAGCTCCTCCGCCTTGGCCCGGCCGGACTCCACCTCCGCCAGCTGCCGCGTCACGGCCTGCAGCTCGCGGCCGCGTTCGCCGGCCTCCATCCGGAGTGCCTTGTCGACCTCGCGCAGTTCGGCCTCGATGGCCTCGATCCGCTTGGCCAGTGCCTCGTCCAGGGCCAGCGACAACGCCTGCTCGGCTTCGATGAGCTGTTCGGCGGCGAGTTGGTCGATCATCGAGCGGGCGTCGGCGATGGCGTCGGAGAGCCACTGCTTGACGTGTTGCTTCTCGGCGCTGTGGGTGCGGGTGCGGGCCATCCACCAGCCGGCGCCCAGGCCCAGGGCGATGGTCACCGGGAGGACGATCGGGTTCAGGGCGGCGATGCCCAGGCCCGCCAACGGCATCACGGCGAGCTTGCCGGCGCCGAGGCCGCCGGAGACGCCCATGAACACCAGCAGTTTGTCCTCGGCGGTGGGTGGGCGCTTTTCCTTGGGGCGCAACACGACCGGGGGTTGCTCGCCGCGGGCGAACTGGCCGCGGATCAACGTCAGCTCGTCGGGGCTGAAGAGTGAGGCCAGGACGGTGTCGGCGACGGCGGCCAGGCGGACGGACAGGGCGGTGGAGATGCGGCCGGAGACGACCTGGAGCGCGGTGTCGACCTGAGCCGGCAACGCGGCCAGGGCGGTGCGGTCGGCGGTGTCGATGGCCTGGCGGTACCAGGTCTGGAGGTCGCGCATCTGGCGGGAGATCTCGTGGGAGTTCTCGACGCGGGCGCGTTGGACCTCGCCGCGCAGGCGGACCTGCCAGCCGCGGGTGGAGGAGCGGCGTTCGGTGACGAGCTCCTCGCGGCGGGTGCGCAGGGACTCGGCCTCGGCCTCGCCGACGGACAGGGCGCGCTTGTCGTGTTCGAGGCGGATGGACAGTTCGGCGAGCACGGTCGACAGGGCGCGCAGGGCGTTGGCCTCGGCCAGCATGTCGGCGCGGCCGGCGACGAGTTCCTGCAGCGAGGTCTGGAGTGCGGCGACGCCGGAGCGTTCGCGGAGCATGGCGGCGGCGTCCGGGTTCGGGGCCTGGGCGGCCATGTCGAACATCCGGGAGGACACCGGGAACCAGGTGGCGTCGGCGAAGCGCGGGGCGTGTTCGGCCAGCAGGGCGACGTCGGCGTCGAGGACCTGGCGCCAGCCGCGGTACTGGTCGGTCTTCGTCAGCGCGAACACGACGGTCTCGACGCGGTCGCCGACGCGCTTGAGGAAGTCGAGCTCGCCTCGGGTGAAAGGAGAAGAGGCGTCGACGACGAACACCAGCGCGGTGGCGGAGGTGACGGCTTCCAGTGCCAGCTCACCGTGCACGGACTCCAGGCCGCCGACGCCGGGAGTGTCCACAACGGACATTCGAGACAGCAGCGGGATCGGGGCGTCGACCTCGACGTAGCGCGGTGGCAGCTCGCCGTCGGGGAGCTCGTGGGCGGCGGAGACCCAGTTGATCAACGCGGGCAGCGGGAACGAGACCGGGGCGAGCACGCCGGGGTAGCAGGCGCGGGCGGCCCAGCCGGGGCCGTGCTGGAAGACCAGGTAGGTCGAGGTGGCCACGTCGGCGTCGACCGGGGACAGGCCCGGCGTCGCGAGCAGGGCGTTGACCAGTGAGGACTTGCCGCGGTTCGTCTCGCCGACGACCACCACGGTCGAGACCTCCTGCACCGCGCGGCGGGTGACCCAGTCGGCCAGCGACGCGTCGATGTCGCGGACCAGCGCCGTGAGGCGTTCGCGGGTCGCGCGGACCGTCTGCGGGAGGTTGCTCATCGGGGCGTGTAGACCGTCACGATCGGGGCGCGCAGGACGCGGCCGCGGTCGCAGAAGCCGGGGACCTCGGTCTCGGCGACCAGGCCCAGCAGCGACATGTCGTCGGTCGGCACGGTGCCGCCCGCCTCGTGCTGGGCGGGGTCGAAGCGCTGGCCGTCCACGCGCATCGCGACCACCCCTATCGACGACAGACCTTCCTCGATGCGTTCCACCACGCCAGAGCTCGCGCGGTCGAGCGCGTACAGGCAGAGCTGCACCAGCGCGCGGCGTTCGGCCAGCGCCTGGTCGAGCAGCTCGTCGGCAATGGTCTCCACACCGTTGTCCGACGTCACGCCCGTCGGCTCGGTTCCACTCATGCTCATCGGTGCCCCCCAGCACGTAGTTGCTGCCAGATGAGGAAATACGCCCGGTGCACGACGTGCGCCACCCGGGCCTGCGCCGGTGTCGCGCCGAAGGAGGCGAACGAACGCCACCAGCCGGCCCGTTCCAGCGCGTGTGCCTGCAGCTGGCCGACCGGCCGGCCGGCCAGTCCCAGCTGTCCCGGCAGGTCGGGGGTGCTGCCGACGCGCAGCACCTCCTCGGTCAGGTCCGGCGCCAGCGTCACCGCGCCCGACGAGACCAGCGTCAACGCCTCCAGCAACCGCAGCTGGTGCGCTTCCGGACGAGCCAGCAGCACCTCGATCGCGTCGTGCACGCGCTGCCGTTCGCCGGGCTCACCGGCGGCCAGCGACGTGATCGACGCCAGCGCGGCCGCCGCCTTGATCCCGTCGGCACGCGCGCGGAACACCGCGTCGAGCCGCGCTCGCACGGCAGCGAACCCCGACGCGTCGAACAGCACCCGCCGCAGCGCACCGGCGGTCAGTCCGGGTTCGGCGTCCAGCGCCGCGACCGCGCGCCCGATGCCGTACAGGTCGAGCTTCTCCAGCAACCGCGACCGCACGCCGGCCGGCACGTCGCACTCCCACGACGTGAAGAGGTCACCGGACATCAGCATCATCGAGCGGGTGTCCGCGTCGAGCGCCGCCAACCGCCGCAAGGCGTCCGCGTCCGCCGACGTGAACTCCCCGGTCTCCGCGGACTCGGCGAGCAGGCTGATCACCGGCAGCACGTCGGCCACCCGCGGCTTCAGCAGCTCCGCCTGCTTCGCCGCCAGGATCTCCGCCGCACGCCACACGTCGCCGTCCGAGCCCGCGACCGACTCCGGTGCCACGGCGTCGACCTTGTTCAACGCCGCCACCGCGTTGACCGGCCCGGCCTCACGCGACGCGGTGGCCGCCGTGAACGCCGCCAGTGTCTGGTGGTCGTCGGCCCGCACGCCTTGTGTGACGACGTACAGCACCGCCTCGGCACCCGCGACCGCGCTGCGCGACACCGGGTCCAGCAGCTCCTCGGTCCGCGCGACCGACGCCGCGTCCAGCGAGCCGAGGCCTGGCGTGTCGATGACCGTGAAGTCGCGCAGCACGGCGTTCGTCAGATAGGCCTCGATGTGCGAAACGCCGTCCAGGCCGAGAGAAGCGGGGATCATGCCGGACGCGTCGAACGGCAGCACCTGCCGCCGCCCGTCCTGCAGCACCACTTCGATCCGGTCGACCGTGCCGTACTGGTACCGCGTCACGAGCCGGGTGCACTCACCGACGTCCGTGGGCGCGACCCTGCGTCCGATCAGAGCGTTGACCAACGTCGACTTGCCGGACTTGATCCGGCCGGCCACGGCGACCTGCAACGGCGCGTGCAACCGCCGCAGCACCTCCTGGAACCCTGCGGCCGTGGCGGGCGAGACCTGCTGTTGCAGGGCGGCACAAAGGTGGGCCACCGCCGCGCACAGCGGTCCGGCCAGTTGTTGTCCCTGCAACGCCGTCACGGCCGAATGGTGCCACGGTTTGTGCACGTGCGTGCGCGGGTAGCCACAGCTCATGGGTGACAGCTACGTGACGTTCCTGGTGCTGGGGATCGTCCTGGTCGTCGTTGACGGCCAGCTGATCTACCGCAGTGGCAAGGAATATCTGAGGCGCGCTGCGTACGACGAGGACCAGGCCGGCGGCATGATGAAGCTGACGGCGGTCCTGTTCCACCTCGTCGTGCTCGGCCTGCTCGCACTGGTGTCGATCATCAACGTCGACACCGGTGACACGGTGAAGAACGTGGTCGTGAAGCTTGGTGTCGTGCTGCTGCTCCTGGCACTCGCCCACGGCGTCACGATGGCGATCCTGGCCAGGATCAGGGATCGCCAGATGCAGCAACAGCTCGCGGACCAGATGGCCGAAGAGCACCGGATCTACGAAGAACGCCACGCACATGTGAGCGAACCGCGACCCGCACCGAAGATCGAATCGCCTCACTCCACGCTGTAGAGCGCGCGAACGGCGTCCAGTGCCTCCCCCTCGCTGGCGCCGAGAGACCGGGCAACCGCGACGAACTCAGCAGCGGCAGCGGCGAGCGGATCCGGTGCATGCGAAGGCAGGGCAGCCACCACGGTGCCCTGCCTTCGTCCTGTCGTGAGCACGCCGCCGGTCTCCAGCTCCCGGTACGCCCGCGCGACCGTGCCGGCCGCCAGCCCGAGGTCCGCGGCCAGCTGCCGGATCGTCGGCAGCCGCGTGCCGACCGGCAGCACCCCGCCGCTGATCAGCAGCACGAGCTGGTCGCGCACCTGACGCCAGGGCGGGACGCCGTTGTCGACGTCGACGACGATGCGGGGAGCGGTCACCTGACGATCTTCGCCGACTTCGGCTTCGTGTTCGCCATCATCGCCCACGCCACCAGACCGGCGATCCCGGCCAAGGGGTGGACCAGGCCACCGATGACAGCCGCACCGAGCCCCGTCGCGACGTGCACGCTGCGGGTGCGCAACGCCGTGTCGACGGCGTGGTCACCGTCGGCGGGCCGGGTGACGGCCGCCCAGACGATCAGCCCGACCGCAAGCGCCGAGCCCGCGAACCAGGCGAACGTGGTCCACCGCGGGTCGACCACGAGGCGGACGACGGCAGCCGCCACGAACACCGCGTAGGTGAGCAGCACCCACTTCGACGCGATGTCGAACAACCCGCGCGGCGTGAGCGTCGCCTCCCGGCGAGTGCCAAGGCGTGGCCGCAGTGCCAGCAACTCGGCGAGCAGGGTGCCCGCGAGCACGACGACCATGAACTGGTCGACGTCGTCGCCCCACCTCGGCACGAACAACAACACCGCGTAGAGCCATGGGTAGAGCAGCCGACGGCGCTTGAGGTACCGGACCGCCTCCACGACCTGCTGCTCGGTGGGTTCCGGCAGCCCCCACTTCTTCAGCAAACGCCGGCCGTTGCTCTCCACCGGCCACAACGTCACCAAGAGGACCAAGCCGACACCTATGGCGATGGCCAGCTGGAACCAGATGCTCGACTCCGGCACGAGTTCCCCCGAACTTTGTACCAACTACTCGATACAATAACTCACACCGGAGTAGGACGCGAGGTCAGCCCGTGGCGCGACGCGCGGAAGTTCGACCCGCACCTAACCTTGTCCGGTGCGGCGGTTCAGCCTGTGGATGAAGGCTCACCCGGCGTTCGGGGACTCCCTGATCGCCGGGATCTTGCTGTTGTTCGACCTGGCGGTGGGCATCGCGGGCGTCGACCGCGGCCTGTCCGTCTCCTCGTTCCTCGCCGTCACGCTCTTACTGCTCGGCCCGCTGCCGTTCCGCCGCTACCACCCGGTCGGCACCAGCTACCTGATCCTCGCGGGCGGCTTCCTGCAGCTGTTCACCCACGGCGGCTGGGAGAACGGCCTGCCGGTGCGGATGGCCGACTTCGCGCTGGCCGTGGCGCTGTACACGATGGTCGCGTACGTGGGCCGCAAGTCGGGGCTGATCTACTCGGCCTGGCTCGTCGCGGGCACGCTGCTCTGGGCGATCTTCCAGATCGGCGAGGTCCAGGCCGTCTTCCTGGTGTTCATGGTCTTCGTGATCTTCGGGTTCAGCTGGGCGATGGGCGAGTTCGTCGGCGCCCGCCGGGCCTACCAGAGCGAGCTGGAGCAACGGCTCAAGCTGCTGGAGACCGAACGCGACCAGCAGGCGAAGATCGCGGTCGGCGAGGAGCGGTCCAGGATCGCCCGCGAGCTGCACGACGTGGTCGCGCACGCGGTCAGCGTCATGATCGTCCACGCCGACGGCGCCGCCTACACGATCCGCAAGCAGCCGGAGGTCGCGGAGAACGCGGTGCGCACCATCGCGGAGACGGGCCGGCTCGCGTTGACCGAGATGCGCCGGCTGCTGGGCGTGCTGCGCAGCGAGGACGCCGAGACGCAGTGGGAACCGCAGCCTGACGTGCGAGGCGTGGTCGAGCTCGCCGAGAACACCCGCGCGGCCGGTGTGCCGGTCCGCCTGGAGATCACCGGTGACGTCGACGACCTGCCCGCCGGTGTGGGCCTGAGCATCTACCGGATCGTGCAGGAAGCGCTGACGAACACGATCAAGCACGCGGGCACCGGCACGACGGCGACCGTCCGGCTGGCCCGCACGCAGGAGCAGCTGCACCTGGAGGTCGTCGACGACGGCTTCGGCACGCCGCACGACGTGGTCAAGGTGTCCGGCGGCAACGGACTGATCGGCATGAGGGAAAGGGCAGCGGTGCTGGGCGGAGAGTTCGAGGCGGGCCCCAACCCCGGTGGTGGCTGGCGCGTCCGCGCGGTCTTCCCGCTCGCCGCATAGGGTGATCACGTGATTCGGGTGCTGCTGGTCGACGACCAGGAACTCATGCGCATGGGCTTCCGCATGGTGCTGGGGGCGCAGGAGGACATCGACGTCATCGGCGAGGCCGCCGACGGCTTGGACGCCGTGCAGATGGCCGACAAGCTGCGGCCCGACGTCGTGCTGATGGACGTCCGCATGCCCGTGCTGGACGGGGTCGAGGCGACCAAGCGCATCACCGAGGCCGACACGGCCAAGGTGCTCGTCATGACCACGTTCGACATGGACGAGTACGCGCTCTCCGCGCTGCGCAACGGCGCCAGCGGCTTCCTGCTGAAGGACACGCCGCCCGGTGACCTGGTCTCCGCGCTGCGGGCCGTCGCGTCCGGTGACGCGGTGGTCTCGCCGTCGGTCACGAAGCGGCTGCTCGGCCGGTTCCTCGGCGACGGCGGCGGTGAGCTGCGCGACGCGACCGTGCTGGACGTGCTGACCGAACGCGAGCGCGAGGTCCTCGTGCTGATCGCGAAGGGCCTGTCCAACACGGAGATCGCGCGCAAGCTCTTCCTGTCGGAGGCGACGGTGAAGACGCACGTCGGCCGGATCCTCGCGAAGCTGGAGCTGCGAGACCGGGTGCAGGCCGTGGTGCTGGCCTACGAGACCGGTCTCGTCCGCCCCGGTGACGCGTGATGCGTCAGCGGTAGTCCTCCGGATCCGCGTCCACGGTCTGCCCGGCCATCCGCGGCTTCACCACCTCGTCGTACCAGCGGCCCCAGTCGGGCTGGGAGCCGTCGAGGTCGGTGAAGCCGTACTCGCGCTTGAGCTTCCACGACGACAGGCACTGCCCGGCGAACCGGCCGCGGTTCTCGTCGGCCGCCAGGTGCGCGAGGCCGCGACCGAGGTAGTGCGGTGTCTCGGACAACGCGTAGTCCGGCACGTCCTTGATCGCGTCACGCCAGTTCTCCTCGGTGACGCCGAAGCCCTCCAGCATCTGCTCGGACCGCAGGAACCCCGGGGTGGCGGCGAGCGCCGTCACGTTCGGGTGGTCCTTCAGGTCCTTGGCCAGCACCTCGCCGAACCGCCGAACCGAGCTCTTCACGGCGTCGTACGGCAGGTTCACGAAGTACGCGTCGCCGTCCTCGCCGTCGGTCACCTCGACCACGAGCCCGTCGTCGGACTTGAGCACCAGCGGCATCAGCTTGTGGATCGCGACGAGGTGCGTCTCGACCCCGTTGCGCCACATGCGCAGCTGCCGGTCGAGGTCGTGCTCCCAGAACTTGCCCCACTCGACGAGGTTCTCGCCACCCCAGGCGTTGTCGATGAAGATGTCGAGCCGGTCGATGCGCGCCGCCAGTTCGTCCACATCGGACGGACTGGTCAGGTCGCACCGGACCGGGATCCCCTTGCCACCGGCGGCGTCGACGAGCTCCGCGGTGTCCTCGATCGTCTCCGACCGCCCGATCTCCGACTGCTGCGTGCGCGTGGTACGGCCGGCGACGAACACCGTCGCCCCGGCCGCTCCCAGCTCGACCGCGATCGCCCGGCCGGCACCGCGCGTGGCGCCGGTGACGACGGCGACCTTGCCGCTCAGATCGGGTTCACTTCTTCTCGACACGACGAGTTCCCCTTCCCTCGTGCCAGGACAGGACGACCATCCCGTCGCCCTGGACGATGAGCGACACGACCTCGGTGACGTCGAACCGGAACAGGTCCAGCTCCTCCGGCTCCGGCTGCCACTCCGTGCGCTCGTACAGGTCCTTCAGGTACTGCTCCTTGTCGGTCCAGAACTCCGCGGTGCCGCTGACCTTCGCGTCACCGGCCTCGGTCATCGAGGCGACCGTGGTCGTGCAGTGCAACGAGAACCGCGGATCCCGCTGCAGGTCGCGGGACTTCAGCGAGCCGGGCATCATGCCGGCCCACAGCTGCCCGTGCGCGAAGTCCGGTTCCACACCACTGATCCGCGGCGCGCCGTCCTTGCGCAGGGTGGCGATCAACGCGTGCCGGTCAGCGGCGAACCGGCCCTCCACGAACGCGGCCAGCTCGGGCTCCTCAGCCGCGAACTCCGCCCAGGTTGCCATTCAGCGCATCCCCTTCAACACCAGGTCGACGTCTTCCTCCGTGCGTGCCAACAATTCCCCCCGCGGTCGCACCGACCAGTCCATCGAGATCCCGTACACCAGCGCGGCCAGCACGCGCGCCGCGTTCGGTGGCAGCCCCTCGGCCGCGCACAGGACCTCCAGCTCGGCCTCCAGCACCGCGTAGTGCCTGGCCAGCAACGCCCGCAGCTCCGGGTCGATCAGGTCGACCCCCAGCTGGGCCAGGTTGTTCGTCGCCACGACCGGGTCGGCCAGCCGGTCGAACCACGTCAGCAGCGCCGCCCGGACCGACCCGGCCGCGCGCATCCGGCGGACGACCTCCTCGGTGCCGGCCCTGGTGAGCGCCTGCAGCAACCCGCTCTTCGACCCGAACCGCTTGGCCACCGCGCCGACCGACACCCCCGCCTCCGCCGCGACGTCCGCCACCGTGAACTCCGGTCCACGCCGGTCGATGACCCTTGCGGTCGCATCCAGGATGCGTTCGTCGGAGATGGTGCGGGGCCGTGCCACGGCATTAGTGAACCACAATTCACTAACCTTCGCATAGGGTGGCTCCACGTGAACTGGAGACCGCGCCTGGTCGCGCTGGACATCGACGGAACCCTCACCGGAGTCGGCTCGAACGACGTCCCGCCCGCCGTGCGAGCGGCCGTCTCGCGCGCGGCCGGCCACGGCACGCACGTCGTCCTGTGCACGGGCCGCAGCCTCATCGGCACGACACCGATCGCTCCCCAGCTGCCGGTCTCGCTGGCGCTCTGCTCGAACGGCGCGGTGTGGTGGGACCCGGCGACCGCCGAGATCACCCGGCGCACGACGTTCGAGCCGGGCCCGACGATCAAGACGCTGCAGGCGCTGCTGCCGGGCTCGGTGTTCGCGGTCGAGCAGACCGGTGTCGGCAACCTGTCGCTCGGCCGGTTCCTGCCGCACGACCTGTGGGGCGTCACGACGAACGCGTCCTTCGACGTGCTCGCCGCCACCCCGACACCGCGGCTCGTGATGCGCTGGCTCGACCACACGCCGGCGGAGCTCGCGTTCGCGGTGCGGGAGCTGGAACTGCCGGGCGTCTCGTGGAGCGTCGACCACACCGAGGCCTGGCTGACCGTGGTTCCGGCCGGGGTGACGAAGGGATGGGCGCTGGAGGACCTGCGGGTCTCACTGGGGATCGACGCCGAGGACACGCTGGCGATCGGTGACGGCACCAACGACCTCGAGATGCTGCGGTGGGCCGCGCGGGGGATCGCGATGGGGCAGGCACCGGCGGTCGTGCAGGCGGCGGCCGACGAGGTGACCGGCACCGTCCTGGAGGACGGTGCCGCGCAGGCGTTGAACCGGTTCTTCCCCGCCTAGGTGCCGCTAGTCGGCGACGTTGGTCTTCGCGACGACCTTGTCGATCTTCACCCGGACCACCATCTCACCGGGCACGCCGTTGCGGTCGGCGTAGGCGTCGGCCTGGTCGGCGCCCATGTAGCGGGCGGCGGTGCGGCCCGCCCAGTACTTGAGCTGCTCGGGGTCCTCGTCGACCTGGGCGCGGCCGGTGATCGTCACGAAGTTGAACGGCGGTGTCTCGTCGTCGAAGCAGAGGGCGACCCGGCCGTCGCACAGGATCGACTTGCCCTTGATCGTGTCGCGGGCGGTGAGGAAGACGAGGTCGGGGCCGTCGAGGTCCACCCAGACCGGTGCGACGTGCGGTGAGCCGTCCTTGCGGGTGACCGCGAGCTTGCCGGTGCGGGCCGGGGTGGCCAGCACGAACTCGCGCCACCAGCCTTCCGGGGCTTCCGTGTATCCCATGTGGCTCATTCAACTACGACGGAGGTAGCGCCACCGGACGACGGAAGTTGACGCACGCGCAGACCGCAGGCCGATGTGGTGGTACCCCTCGACGCAGCAGAGTTGTCCCCAACACGAAGAGGGGACGACACCATGATCGAGGCAATCGGCCTCACCAAGAGATACGGCAGGACGGTCGCGGTCGACGACCTGTCGTTCACCGTCCACCCTGGACGGGTGACCGGCTTCCTCGGTCCGAACGGCGCCGGCAAGTCCACGACCATGCGGATGATCCTGGGGCTCGACCGTCCGACGGCAGGCCGCGTGCTGATCGACGGCAAGCCCTACGCGGAGCTCAAGCGTCCACTGCAGACGGTCGGGGCGCTGCTCGACGCGAAGTGGGTGCACCCCAACCGCAGTGCCCGTGCTCACCTGCGCTGGCTCGCGAAGTCCAACGGGCTGCCGAACGGCCGCGTGGACGCGGTGCTCGAAGCCGTCGGCCTGACGCAGGTCGCCGGCAAGAACGCCGGTGGGTTCTCGCTCGGCATGTCGCAGCGGCTGGGGATCGCCGCGGCGCTGCTGGGTGACCCGAAGGTGCTGCTGTTCGACGAGCCGGTCAACGGCCTGGACCCCGAGGGCATCCTCTGGATCCGCACGTTCATGCAGAACCTGGCCACGGAGGGCCGCACGGTCCTGGTGTCGAGCCACCTGCTCTCGGAGATGGCCCTCACGGCCAGCGAGCTCATCGTGATCGGCCGGGGGAAGCTGATCTCGCAGAGCAGCACGCAGGAGTTCATCGACCGCTCGACGGGCAACACGGTGCTCGTGCGCAGCCCGCAGCTGTCCAAGCTCGGCCCGCTGCTCGTCGACAAGGGCTTCACGGTTCGTGACAGCGCTGACGGGGCATTGTCCGTATCGGGTGCCACCAGTGACCAGATCGGTGACATCGCGGCGGCGAACGGTGTCGTGCTGCACGAGCTGAGCCCGCAGCGCGGTTCGCTCGAAGAGGCGTTCATGCAGTTGACCGGCGATGCTGTCGAGTACCACGCAGAGATCGGGAAGTGAGTCTGATGACCCTGTTGGCAGTTGAGAGAATCAAGCTCTTCTCGACCCGCTCGCCGTACTGGTGCAGCGCGCTCGCCATCGTGCTGGGCGTGGGCCTCACCGCGATCTTCGCCGCGGCGTCCGACGGACAGGTGCCCCTGGGGCTGACCCAGATCGGCAGCAGCCAGCTCGCCATCGCGGTGGTGCTGGTGATGGCGGCGATCGCGGTCACCACCGAGTACCGCTTCAACACGATCCGCGCCACGTTCCTCGCCGTGCCGGGACGGACGTCCGCGCTGGTCGCCAAGGCCGCCGTGGTCGCGCTGATCGCGGGCATCCTGGGCGAGATCATCGCGTTCGGCTCGGTCGGCGTCGCCAAGCTGATCACGCCGAGCTCGGACCTCGCGATCAACACCGCGGCCGAGTGGCGGCACGTGGCCGGTGTCGGCCTGATCTACGCCATCGGCGCGGTCATCGCGGTGGCCGTCGGCATCCTGGTCCGCCAGACCGCCGGTGCGGTCGCGATCCTGCTCGTCTGGCAGATCCTCGCCGAGGGCCTGGTCGGGATCATCCCCAAGGTCGGTGTGAAGATCCAGGCGTGGCTGCCGTTCATGAACGCCACCCACTTCGTGTCGATGGGCGCGGACAGTCCGGAACAGGGTGGTGCCGGAGTCGACTTCAAGCTGAGCGAATGGGGCTCGCTCGGCTACTTCGCCGGCATCGCGGTCGCGATGCTGGTGGTCGCGCTGATCGTCGCGAAGCGCCGGGACGCGTGACCGGTTTCGAATAAGGGGGAGCGGGACGCAGGCCATCCGTCGGGGGAGGCCTGCGTCCCGGTCGATTCTTCTACCGAACGGGAGAGGTCATGATCGAGGCAGTGCGGTTGCGCAAGCACTACGGCAGGACCAAGGCCGTCGACGACCTGTCGTTCACCGTCCGGCCGGGTCGCGTGACCGGGTTCCTCGGGCCGAACGGCGCCGGCAAGTCCACGACGATGCGGATGATCCTCGGCCTCGACACTCCCACCGGTGGCGACGTCACGATCGACGGCAAGCACTACGCCCAGCTCAAGCAGCCGCTGCGCAAGGTCGGCGCGCTGCTCGACGCGAAGTGGGTGCACCCCAACCGGTCCGCCCGCTCGCACCTGAAGTGGCTCGCGGTCTCCAACAAGATCCCGGTCAGCCGCGTGAACGAGGTGCTGGAGATCGTCGGCCTGTCCGAGGTCGCGCACAAGAACGCGGGCGGCTTCTCGCTCGGCATGTCGCAGCGGCTCGGCATCGCGGGCGCGCTGCTCGGCGACCCCGAGGTGCTGCTGTTCGACGAGCCGGTCAACGGCCTGGACCCCGAGGGCATCCTCTGGATCCGCCAGTTCATGCACCGGCTCGCGACCGAGGGCCGCACGGTGTTCGTGTCGAGCCACCTGCTCTCGGAGATGGCGCAGACCGCGCAGGACCTCATCGTGATCGGCAAGGGGCAGCTGATCGCGCAGACCACCACCGAGCAGTTCATCGCCGACGCCACCCAGGACCACGTGAAGGTGCGCTCGCCGCACGCCGCGAAGCTGCGCGAGATCCTGGCGGCGCACGCGACGGTCACCGACGACTCGGTGAGCGAGGCCCTCGTGGTGCACGGCATCCCGGCGCAGCAGATCGGCGAGATCGCCGCGGAGAACCAGATCGTGCTGCACGAGCTCAGCCCTCAGCGCGGGTCGCTGGAGGACGCGTTCATGCAGCTCACCAAGGAGTCGGTGGAGTACCACGCCCACTGACCGGCTGCGGCCGGCGGCGCGTGCGGGCGACGGGCAGCGCGATCAGCAACGCCGTCAGCAGCGCGACTCCGCCGAATGTGGCACCGACGAACGGCAGCCGGTCCTGCACCGTGGCCGGCTGCGCGGCACGTTCCTGTGCCGCCGCGGTCGGCGTGGGCGAGGGCTTCGGGGGCGGCAGCAACGGGTTGCGCTCCACCGGTGGCAGCTGGGCCTTCACCGCGGCGGCCGGGTCGACCAGGCCGAAGCCGGTCCTGTCGTCGCGGCCGGGCGCGTCGAGGTCCTTCGCGGTCCTGATCAACGCGTTGACGACGTCCTTGGCCGGCATGTCCGGGTGCTTGGCCCGCACCAGCGCCGCGACACCGGCCACGATCGCCGACGCCGCGCTGGTGCCGTCCATCTCCGCGTACCCGCTCGGGTACACGCTCTCCGGCGAGGCGGTGACGATGCCCTCCGCCGGCGCGGCGAGCACGGTGTCCGCGCCGACGTTCGACGACCGCCACGGCCGCCCGTCCCGGTTGGTGCCGGCGACCGCGATCACGCCACCGATGTTCGCCGGTGAGGAGACCTCCTCGCCCTCGTTGCCGGTCGCGGCGACGAGGACGACGTCCTTGTCCATCGCGTAGTTCACCGCGCGGACGAGGCCCGGGGTCGTCGAGCCGGTGAAGCCGAGCGACAGGTTGATGACCTTGGCGCCGTGGTCGGTGGCCCACCTGATGCTGTCGGCGACGACGTCGAGCGCGAACTGGGTCTTCTCCGCGCTCGCGACCGGGAGGATCTTGGCGCCGGGCGCGATGCCGAGCGCACCGCCGTTGCGGCCGGTGCCCGCGATGATCGCGGCCATGCCGGTGCCGTGGCCGTCGGTGTCGGTGGTGCCGTCGGTGCCCTGGGAGCTGCCGAAGCCGGTGCCGGGCAGCACGCGTCCGGCCAGGTCGGGGTGCTGGGCGTCGACCCCGGAGTCGATCACGCCGACGATCACGCCGTCACCGCGGGTCTGGGCCTGCGCGCCGTAGACGTCGAGCGCGTCGAGGTGCCACTCCTGCTCCTCGATCGTCTGCGCGGCGAGCAGCAACGGCAGTGCGACGGCAAGTGCGGGGAGCAGCGGCACGTCAGCTACATCGCGTTTCCAGGCCACGGCGCAACGTGCGTGGGGTCACACCCGGCGTAAGGGTGTTGTTAACAACCAGTGAAAAGCCACTTTTCGGACATCGTGCACGTTTGAGTTGCCGTTCAATGGGGATATCCCGAGGCCGGAGGTGGCCAGTGGTTCGTGTCGAAGCAATGCTCGGCCTCGAATGGGCTAGTGCGCTCGAGGCGCCCAACTCTGTTGATCTCGATCTCTCCCCGGCGGACGCCCGGCGATCCTGGGTGAACAAGGCGGACGAGAACCAGGTGCTCAGGATGTACCGGAGCGTTCGGGAGGTGGAAGACGCACCGGCGCCGTGGTGGTTGCGCGCGCTCGACCGGGGCAGATTGCGCTCGCGTGCGGAGGGTCACGCCGTCGAGGACGCGGTGACCGAGTTGTTGTCGTCCCGTCCGGGCTGGGTCTACGTCCCGTGGGTCGACCTCGGCGAGGTCGGCTACTGGGAGTACGTGCCGTCCGAAAGTGGTGTCTACGGCCCGGCGACACCGACGACGGTGCAGTTCACCGACGCGCACCGCGGCTGGATCCACCTGGTGCCGGCGCACCGCGGCCCCGGCCACGCCCAGCCCATCGACTTCACGGTCGCCGAGCTGCGTGCGCAAATCGAGGACATCGAACTGATTGCCTAGACTGTCCCGTCGTGACCAGGCCTGAGCACCACCGTTCCATCGTCAGCTTCGTGCAGCGCGGCGAGCGCATGACCGTGGGGCAGGAGCGCGCCTGGGACACCCACTGGGAGAAGCTCGGCCACGACGTGAAGACGCTGCCCGAGGGGCCGCTCGACTTCACGTCGTGGTTCGGTCGTTCCGCGCCCGTGCTGCTGGAGATCGGTTCCGGCATGGGCGAGACCACCTCCCAGCTCGTGGCCGCCGCACCCGAGCTGAACTACGTCGCCGTCGAGGTCTACAAGCCCGGTCTGGCCCAGCTGCTGCTGCGTGCCGAACACCTGGGCGGGCTCGACAACCTGCGCGTGCTGCGCGGCGACGCCGTCGACCTGCTGACCGACCACGTGACGCCCGCGTCGTTGCACGGCGTGCGGATCTTCTTCCCGGACCCGTGGCCGAAGAAGAAGCACCACAAGCGCAGGCTCGTGCAGCCGGAGTTCGTGTCGTTGCTGGCCTCGCGGCTGGAGCCGGGCGGTGTGCTGCACCTGGCGACCGACTGGGAGAACTACGCGGAGCAGATGCTCGAGGTGTGCTCGGGCGAGCGGCTGCTGACGAACGTGTACGACGGCTGGGCGCCGCGGCCGGACTGGCGGCCGGTCACGAAGTTCGAGCAGCGGGCCGTGAACGAGGGTCGCGTGTCTCACGATCTGATGTTCAAGCGGAACGACCTCACCTGATCGAGGTCTCAAGCGGGGACGGTGGCCACTACGGGTCTAGGTGTCACTCGATCAGGTGGCAGGTGTTGATCACCCGATGTGCCCCGAGTGGCAGTGACGCGTGAAGCCTTTCCGGAATTAGGTTCTCGCTCCGTGACCCCCGACGTCCTCCCTGTTGCGGAGGAGTTCGTCCGCATGTTCCACGCGGCGCACTCCGACGCAGGCTCGCTGTCCGCCCGCATCGCCCAGGTGCGCGCCGAGATCGCCGAGACCGGAACCTACCGCCACACCACCAACGAGCTCGCGTACGGCGCGCGGATCGCGTTGCGCGACTCGGGCTGGTGCACCTCGGGTGTGCCGTGGCGCCGGTTGAAGGTCCGTGACCTGCGCGGGTACCGCAACGCCGCAGCGGTCGCCGGCGAGTGCGTGGAACACCTGCGGCTCGCCACGAACGGCGGTGAGATCCGGCCGCTGGTGACGGTGTTCGCCCCGGACGCGCCGGGTTCGCCGGGTCCGGTGATCTGGAACGAGCAGCTGATCCGGTACGCCGGCTACGCCGACGGCACCGGGGACCGGCGCTACGCCCAGTTCACCGAGACGATGCAGGGCATGGGGTGGCGGCCGCCGGCCCGCAGGTCGCGGTTCGACCTGCTGCCGCTGGTGGTGGAGACGCAGCACGAGGGTGCGCGCCTGTTCACGTTGCCGCAGGAGATCGTGCACGAGGTGCCGCTGGAGCACCCGGCCTTGCCGTGGTTCGGCGAGATGGGGCTGCGCTGGCACGCGGTGCCGGTGATCTCGAACATGAAGCTGTCGATCGGCGGCGTGCACTACCCGGCGGCGCCGTTCAACTCGTGGTTCGTCGGTGCCGAGATCGGCACGCGGTCACTGGCCGAGGAAGGTGCCTACGGCGTGGCCCGCGAGGTCGCCGAGGCGCTGGGCCTGGACACCTCGTCCGAACGCACGCTGTGGCGGGACCTCGCGACCGTTCACCTGAACGCGGCAGTGCTGCACTCGTTCGACAAGGCGTCCGTCACCATCACGGACCACCACGCCGAGGCGCTGCACCGGCTCGCCTGGCTGCGGTCCCGCCAGCGCCCGTCCGCGGCACGACCCGCGTTCCGGCTGGACCCCGCCGCCGCGGCGCGCGCACGGACCGGTGCTCCGGCGCGCTTCACCACCGCGGTGGACGAGACGCGTCCGCAGCCGACCAGCAGGCTGGCCGAGCTGCTGCGTCAACAACACACGCTGACCAGCGTCTGACTTCCCCACCACACGCCGGTCCCCGGTGCGGGAGCTAGTGCTTGGAGTCGATCAGCACGCCCGACAGGGCCATGAGCGCAAGGACCAACAGGCCGACCACAGCGGCGGCCCACGTGAACACGACTGACAACATGGCGTTCTCCATTCCCCGGCTATCGTTCCTCCAGAGTCCGTGACCGAGGCGTGATCCGGCATCCGCCGTGAGGGTATTTCCGCAGGTCGCCCAGTCAGCCTTATGGCTGATGCCCGGCCAGACCCCGGTCGGACGCGGGATCAGCCCTCCGGCTTTACCGTGTACCGGGTGGAGGGCACGGAACTGAACTGGCGGTTGCTCGCCAAACGCCAGTGGCCGCTGGCGCTCTCGCTCGCGGGGATCACGATCGCCGAGCTGGGGTCGATCACCACCTCGCCCGGCTGGTGGCAGGTCCCCGGTGTGCTGGTCATCTGCGCGATCGCGGTGCTGGCCCCGCGCCGGCCGTTCGACGCCGCGCTGGCACTCGCGTTCGCGGTCGTGTGCGCCGCGCTGCACCTGCGGTTCCTCGGGGTGGGGTTCGAGCCGCACTTCTTCGTCAGCGGTGCCACCATCTCGATCACCGGTGCGGCGATGGCGACCATCGCGATCCTCGTGCGGGAAAGCACGTACGGGCGCGCGGGGGCGGGCACGCTGCTGGTCATCGCGGCGATGGTGACCGCGGAGGTCCTGGGCTGGCCGGTCGTGTCGGCCACCGAGTACCAGCAGTGGCGTCCCGATTGGACGTCATACCTCTTCGGCGCGACCATCATGCTCGTGCTGGCGATCGGCACCGGTCTGTACTTCCGGGCCCGCGACAACGAACGCTCGTCCCAGCTCGCCGCCTCCGTCGCGGCGGCCCAGAACGCCGAACGGATGGCGTTGGCGCGCGAGCTGCACGACGTGGTGGCGCACTACGTGACGGCGATCGTGGTGCACGCGCAGGCGGGACAGCTCAACCGCGAGTTCGACGTGCTGCCGTCGATCGCGGCGTCCGGCAACGAGGCGCTGACCGCGATGCGGCGGCTGGTGGGAACGTTGCGGGACGGCGAGTCCGGCAGTCCGGCGGCGTCCTCGTCGTTGCTCGACGACGTGCGCTCGCTGGTGGACGAGTCGGGGCTGCCGGTGCGGTTGTCGGTCGAGCTGGCCGACGCGGTGCCGCAGGAGCTCGCACGCTCGGTGCTGCGGCTGGTGCAGGAGTCGCTGACGAACATCCGGAAGCACGCGTCCGCAGTGTCCGCCGTGGACGTTTCACTGTCCTCACAGGACGGTGTGCTGCGGCTGGAGATCACCGACGACGGGGTGGCGTCCGGCGTTCCCGTTGGCGGATCAGGGGGTTACGGCCTGGTCGGCATGCGCGAGCGGGCGGAGCTGCTCGGCGGCACGTTCCGGGCAGGCCGACGCGAACCGACTGGGTGGACGGTCCGCGCCGAGCTGCCGATCGCCTAGCTCACCGGTCGTCGCGGATGACGTCGAACTCCTGCGTCATCTCGACGTCGTTGAGCTGCTGGTCGTCGTTCTGAGGGTCGATGTCGGCCACTACTGCCTCCGCATGATCACGCCCGTACCCGTGCGGTGTGATCATGCCAACTCAGCGCCGCGTCGGCGGTCTGGGGGTGGCGGGCTTCTGCGCGCGCCGGAGGTCTCCACTGGACGTGCACGGCTTCTTCGACATGATCAGGTGACGCCGTGGTTGAGCACGTGGTTGCCCGTGATGCACAAAAGGCCCGCCGCGTGTGACGCGACGGGCCCCCTGGATGGGGAGAAGTTTTAGTGCCGGGAGCGGACCCTGGGGGTCGGCCCGCGCCCGACGGGGACAGAGTTCCCACGAATTGCAGACCTATGCATCTTTGTGACCGCCATCACAATGGCAGGATTCTCCGCATGTCACTGCGCCTGCACGCCCCGGTGGTCCTGCCCTGCGACCCGACCTGCTCCGTCCTGCGCGACGCGGTCGTGGACGTCGTCGACGGCCGCATCACCCACGTCGGCGAGCTCTCCTCCGCACCGGCGTTCGACGGCGAAGTGCGCAAGCTGTCCGGCATCCTGCTGCCCGGCCTGGTGAACACGCACGCGCACAGCCCCATGACCGTGCTGCGCGGTCTCGGCTCCGACCTGCCGCTGCTGCGCTGGCTGCAGGAGCACATGTGGCCGAACGAGGCGCAGATGACGCCTGCCGACATCGGCACCGGCATGCTGCTGGGCGCCGTGGAGATGCTGCGGCACGGCGTCACCACCTCGGCCGAGATGTACTTCCACGGCCCTGAGCTGGTGTCGTCCGTGCTGCAGGCCGGCTCACGCGTGGTGTTCGGCGGCGCGATCCTCGACGTGCCCGGCATGGACTGGAAGGCCCTGACCGACGAGATCTCGGCGTGGATCGACGCGGACGGCCTGCGCTTCGGCCCCGGCGACCGCGTCGAGCTCGCCTACGGCCCGCACTCCGCCTACACGCTCTCGGCGGCCCAGCTGACCTCGATCGCCGCCGAGGCACGCGAACGCGGCGCGCTGTTCATGGTCCACGTCGCCGAGTCGCCGTTCGAGGACGAGGCCGCACGGGCCGAGTTCGGCTCGGTGCCGGCCCTGATGAAGGCCTCCGACGTGCTCGGCGGCCGGGTGCTGTCCGCGCACTCCGTGCATCTCTCGGACGACGACATCGCGCTGTACGCGTCGTTCGGCGTCGGCGTGGCCCACTGCCCCGCCTCGAACGCGAAGCTCGCCTCGGGCATCGCCAGGGTCCGCGACCTGCTGGACGCCGGCGTGAACGTCGGCCTCGGCACCGACGGCCCCGCCTCCAGCGACGACCTCGACCTGCTCGGTGCGGCCAGGCTCGCCGCCCTCTTCGCCCGCGTCTCCGCCATGGACGCCACGGCACTCGGCGCCGCGCAGGCGTTGCTGATGGCGACCCGCGGCGGCGCCTCGGCGCTGGGCCGCGACGACATCGGTGCGCTGGAAGCCGGCCGGTGGGCCGACGTCGTGCACATCGACGCCGACGACCCGGCGTTCTCGACCGGGCTGGACGCGCCGGACGAGCAGCTGCTGGCGAACCTCGTGTGGGCCGCGGGGTCGCGCCGGGTCACCGACGTGTGGGTCGCGGGTGACCAGGTCGTCGCGGGTGGGGAGTCGACGCGGGTGGACCGGCAGGAGGCGCAGGCCGGGGTCACCGCGGTGGCGCGCCGACTCCGGAGCGTCAACCTCTAACCACAGCTTGTTGACAAGCCTGTGGACAACTTCACCTCGGCTGTGGACGGACGACGAGCTCGGTGATGTGGGCGTCCGGCGTGGCCAGCACGGCGGACGCCACCGCGCGGCCCACCGAGGCCGGGTCCAGGTACTGGGTGGCGTCGTAGGAACCGCCCTCCTGGCGTCGTACCTCGTGCTGCATCGGGGTGTCGGTGCGGCCGGGGAACACCGAGGTCACGCGCAACGACGGCTCGTCGGCGCGCAGGGCGTCGGCGTAGGCGCGCAGGGCGAACTTCGAGGCCGCGTAGACGCCCCAGCCGGGGTTGGCGCGCAGGCCGGCGCCGGAGTTGATCAGGACCACCTGGCCCCGCGCGGCGCGGAGCTGGGGGAGCAGCAGCTGGGTCAGTGAGGCGACCGCGAAGACGTTGACCTCGAACGTCGTGCGCCAGTCGGCGTCGGTGGCCTCGGCGAGCGGGCCGAGGTGGGCGACGCCGGCGCTGTGGACCAGCACGTCGAGGCGGGAGAGGGCGCCCAGGTCGGCGGAGGCGGTGTTCGTGAGGTCGAACGGCCAGGCCTGGGCGCCGGGGAGCTCGGCGGCGAGCACGGAGAGGGAGGTTTCGTCGCGGCCGCCCAGCAGCAGGTCGTGGGTTGGCGCCAGACTGCGGGCGATGGCCGAGCCGATTCCGCTGGAGGCCCCGGTGACCAGGGCGACCGGACGATCAGTCATGGGAGAACTGTAGTGCCGAAGAAGTTGATCCTGCCGTACCTGTGCCTGCTGTACTTCATCAACTACCTGGACCGGGTCAACATCGGGTTCGCCGGGCCCAACGGCATGTCCGAGGAGCTCCAGCTCACCGCGACGGCGTTCGGGCTGGCGTCCGGTGTGTTCTTCATCGGCTACCTGCTGCTCGAAGTGCCGAGCAACCTGGCGCTGCACCGGTTCGGCGCGCGGAAGTGGATCGCCCGGATCATGATCAGCTGGGGGATCGTGGCGAGCGCGATGGCGTTCGTGCCGAACGGGACCGTGCTGATCGTCCTGCGGTTCCTGCTGGGTGTGGCGGAGGCCGGGTTCTTCCCCGGGATCATCCTGTACCTGACGTACTGGTACCCGCAGAAGGACAGGGCGAAGGTCGTCGCGATGTTCATGGTCGCGGTGCCGATCTCGACGGCGCTCGGGGCCACGGTCAGCAGCCTGCTGATCCAGTGGACCGACTGGCGCACGATGTTCCTGGTCGAGGGGCTGCCGGCGATCGCGCTCGCGTTCGTGACGTGGTTCTGGCTGCCGGACAAGCCGCAGGAGGCCGTCGAGCAGCCGGCGGAGGAGCACTGGCCGTTGCGCAAGGCCCTGACGCACCCGCGGGTCCTCGCGTTGAGCTTCGTGTACTTCGGGATCGTGTACGGGCTGTACACGCTCGGGTTCTTCCTGCCGACGATCATCAAGGGGCTGGCGCCGGAGGCCGGGATCGTCGAGCGCGGGCTGATCAACGCCGTCCCGTACGTCCTGGGTGCGGTCGCCATGGTCCTGTGGGCCAGGCACGGCGACCGCACCGGCGAACGGAAGTGGCACGTCGCCGCGCCGATGCTGATGGGTGGTGCCGCCATCCCGGTCGCGCTCTACCTCGAGCACCCGGTCGCCGCGATGGTCGCGGTGAGCGTGTGCGCCATCGGTGTCTGCGCCGCCCTGCCCACGTTCTGGGCGCTTCCCACGAGCTTCCTGGGCGGGACGGCGGCGGCGGGCGGGATCGCGTTGATCAACTCACTGGGCAACGTGAGCGGGTTCGCCGCGCCTTATGTCACCGGATGGCTGCGCGACGTCACCGGAACCCAGAAGACCGGCCTCTGGGTCGTCGGCATCACGATGGTCGTGGCAGCGGTGGTGGCGCTCGTTCAGAGGGCGGGCACGGAGAAGGTGTAGAGGGCCTCGTAGCGGACGGAGGTCTGGGCACCCTCGGTGCAGCCACCGGCGGGTGCGACGCCGCCCTTGGTGTGGAGGCGCTGCACGTAGCTGACGCCGGCGAAGACCCCGGCGCCCCTGGTGGACTTGGCCTTCAGCAGCAGCTCGGGAACGGCTCCCGCGACCTCGTTGCGGGCGCCGTCGACCGGAGCTGCTTCGACCGCGCTGCCGTCGAGGCTGGAGACCCAGATCGGGCCGCGCGAGTGCAGCCCGACCGCCCTGCCGAGCCGGTCGGCCAGGGTGGCGGCGGGTTCGAGACCCTTCCAGGCCCCGGCTGTGCACGCGTAGGTCTGCACGCCCTTCGCGTACAGCTTCTCGACGAGCCGGTGACCGGGCGGAACCTGCACCGCGGGCGCGACCTTCGCGGCGGATTCGCCCAGGACGTCCGGGGTCGGCGCGGCGGTGGAGCCGACACCTCCCGCGAGGATGCCCAGAAGAGTCGATGAGACCAGGACCAAGCCAGCACGTTTCATCACGACAGGGCGTACGGGCCGGTTTTCGGCCCGGTTCAGTACCGTCTCAGCTGGTAGCTCGGCGGAACGGGTGCGGCCACCCGTCCCGTGGGACGAGTGGCCGCACCGGTTGCCCGGGATCAGTCGCGGATCAGTCGCGGATCAGTCGCAGATCTTGCGACGGTCCTTGCGCCACACCACCGCGACGGACGGACGCGGCTGCGAGGTGCCACCGTCCGGCCAGTGCGACAGCGGGTTGTTCGCGGACGCGCCGTCGATCTCACCGGGGTGCTGCACGGACACCAGCACGAAGTCCTCGGTGACGACCGGGCCGCACGCCTCGGCGCCCTTGGGCACGGTCAGGAACTGCTTCACGAGCCCGCGGCGCCGACCCTCGACCGGCACCGCGAAGATGCCGTCGTTGGAACCCAGGGCGTTGCCGTCGGTGGAGATCCACAGGTTGCCGTGCGTGTCGAACGCGACGTTGTCGGGGCAGGAGATCGGGCTGACCTGCGACTTGTCGTACCCGCCGAAGTAGGTGCCGGGGTCGTTGGGGTCACCGCAGACCAGCAGCAGCTTCCAGGAGAACGTCAGCGCCGTGTTGTCGCTGCGGCGCTCCTCGATCTCCAGCACGTGGCCGTGCTTGTTGCCGTTGCGCGGGTTGATCTCGGTCGGGCCTTCCTTGCCCACCTTGCCGCGGTCGGTGTTGTTGGTCAGCGCGGCGTAGATCCGGCGGTTCTTCAGAGACGGCTCGACGTCCTCGGGGCGGTCCATCTTCGTGGCGCCCACCTTGTCGGCGGCCAGGCGCGTGAAGATGTACACCTCCTCGGCGGTGAAGCCGGGGACGAACGACTTGTCGTTGTGCGCCAGCGCGATCCACTCGCCGGAGCCGTCGAACTCACCGTCGGCGGGCAGCTTGCCGGTGCCGTCGATCTCCGCGGCCGGGCTGTCACCGGTGAACTTGGCGACGTAGAGCGTGCCCTTGTCCAGCAGGCGCTTGTTGTGCTCGCGGGCGCGCTTGGAGTCGCCCTTCTGCATCTTCTCGTCGGTGACGAACTTGTACATGTAGTCGAAGCGCTCGTCGTCACCCATGTACGCGACGACACGGCCGTCGCGCGCGACGATGACGTTCGCGCCCTCGTGCTTGAAGCGGCCGAGCGCGGTGTGCTTGACCGGCGTCGACTTCGGGTCGAGCGGGTCGATCTCGACGATCCAGCCGAAGCGGTTGGCCTCGTTGGGCTCCTGGGCCAGGTCGAAGCGCTTGTCGAACTTCTCCCACTGGCGCAGCGACGCGTTGCCGCTGATGCCGTAGCGGGCGAACTTGGCCTTCGTGTCCGGGTCGGTGACCTGGCTCGCGTTGGCGAAGTACTGGTTGAAGTTCTCCTCGCCGGACAGGATCGTGCCCCACGGCGTGACGCCACCGGCGCAGTTGTTCTGCGTGCCGAGGACCTTCTTGCCCGTCGGGTCGGCGGAGGTCTTGAGGTACTTCGAGCCGGCGGCGGGGCCACGCACCTCGAACGGCGTGGTGAGCGTGATCCGGCGGTTGTACTTCTTCATGTCGTCCTTGCAGACGACGAGCTTGCCGGTGCGGCGGTCGCGGTCGACCATCACGACCGACATGCCGTGCGCGGCCCACGCGATCTTGGCGTGGCGCTCGGTGACCTTGTCGGCCGCCCAGTCCTTGAACATGAACGACTCGGTCGTGTACTCGTGGTTGCTCACCATGAGCCAGCTGTCGTGGTGGCCCGGCACCGGCACGAGACCGCAGAAGTCGTTGTTGAAGCCGAACTGCTTGGCCTGCGCCTCAGGCGTCTGGTTGTCGAAGTCGAACTTCGGCGCGTCGGGCAGCACCGCGTCGCCCCAGCGGATGACGACGTCCTGCTGGAAGCCCTTGGGAACGCTGACCTGGTCGAGGGTGTTGGGCTGCACCGGCTCGAAGTTCAGGCCGTCGTTGTAGCCGCCGCGACCGCGGGCGGCGTCGAAGTCGGCGTCCGCGTCGACGCCGGCCGGAGCAGCGGCGGCCGCACCGGAGAACGCGAGTGCACCGGCACCGGCGGCGGCGACGACCGCACCGGCCTTCAGCATGCCGCGGCGGCTCACGACCTCCTTGACGACGTCACCGAAGTACGCGTTCTGCGTCGTGTTCGGCGCGTCGTGGGCACAGGCGTTGCCGCAGCGGAACTCGCAGGTGACGGCCTGACGCCCGAGCGGGTGGTTCGTCGGGAGCAGGGGCAGCAGGCGGCGGCCCCGATCGGTGGGTGAGGACACGAAGGCCTCCGAGATCGGTGTCAGTGTGGGAACTGGCCGAACCTAAGAGCCCAACGAGTTCGCCTGCCGTCCAGAAGGTGAACGACAGGCGAACTCGTACTACTCCCGAGCGATCCCGGCACGCAGGGTGATCAACCGATTTCACCCAGCTGACGACGGCCTTCGCGCCACACCGCGACGACCGACGGCCGGGGTTGCGCGGTGCCGCCGTCCGGCCAGTTCGAGACCGGGTTGTCGGCACTCGCGCCGTCGACCTCGCCGGGGTGCTGCACGCAGACGGTGACCACCCGCTCGCCGATCACCGGCCCGCACGTCTCGGCGCCGCGCGGCACCGTGAGGAACAGCTTCAGGTGTCCGCGTTCGCGGCCTTCCAGCGGCACGCCGTAGAGGCCGTCGTTGAGCCCGTTCAAGGCGCCGCCGGAGTCCGTGGAGATCCACAGGTTGCCGTGCCGGTCGAACGCCACGTTGTCGGGACTGGAGATGGGGCTGACCTTCGACTTGTCGTAGCCGCCGAAGTAGGTGTTCGGGTCCTTCGGATCGCCGCAGACCAGGAAGAGGTTCCAGCCGAACGTCAACGCGAGCGCGTCGCCGCGGCGTTCGACCAGCTCCAGCACCTGGCCGTGCCGGTTCTGCACCCGCGGGTTGGGCTCGGTGGCGCCTTCCTTGCCCGCGTTGCCGCGTTCGACGTTGTTGCTGAGCGCGCAGTAGACGGTGCCGGTGCGCGGGTGCGTCTCGATGTCCTCCGGGCGGTCCATCTTGGTCGCGCCGACCTTGTCCGCGGCGAGGCGGGTGAAGACGTACACCTCCTCCGCGGTCATGCCAGGCACGAAGGACTTCTTGCCCGCTGCCAACGGGATCCACTCGCCGGAGCCGTCGAACTTCCCGTCACTGGGCAGCTTCCCGGTGCCGTCGATCTCGGAGGCCGGGCTGTCGCCGGTGAACCTGGCGACGTAGAGCGTGCCGTCGTCGAGCAGGGTCATGTTGTGGCGCCGGGCCGCCTTGCTGTTGCCGCGCTTGACCTTGCCGTTCGAGATGAACTTGTAGATGTACTCGAACCGTTCGTCGTCACCGGAGTAGGCGACCACCCGGCCGTCGTCGGCGATGCGCACGTTCGCCGTCTCGTGCTTGAAACGGCCGAGGTGGGTGTGCTTGACCGGGGTGGAGTCCGGGTCGTGCGGGTCGATCTCGACGACCCAGCCGAACCTGTTGACCTCGTTGGGTTCCTGCGCGAGGTCCCAGCGCTTGTCGAAGCGTTCCCACTTGCGCGTGGTGGCGGTGCCGGTGACGCCGTACCGGGTCAGCCTCGGGTCGTTGCGGCCGGCGGCGTTGGCGAAGTACTGGTTGAAGTTCTCCTCGCCGGACAGGATCGTGCCCCACGGCGTGACGCCACCGGCGCAGTTGTTGATCGTGCCGAGGACCGTCTTGCCCGCGGGGTCCACCGACGTCTTGAGCAGGTCGCTGCCGGCGGCCGGGCCGCGCACCTCGAACGGCGTGTGCAGGGTGATGCGGCGGTTGTAGCGGCTGAACCGCGGCCGGTAGTGGCCGGAGAACATCGAGCGCTTGACCATGAACACCGACAGGCCGTGCGCGGCCCAGGCGATCCTGACCTGCTCCTCGGTCGGGTTCGCTGAGCTGTAGCCGCGGAACATGAACGACTCGCTGGTGTACTCGTGGTTCGTCACCATGATCCCGCTGAGCCCCAACGGGTCCAGCGGCAGGATCGCGGCGAAGTCGCAGTTGAAGCCGAACTGCTTGGCCTGCTTCTCCGCGGTCTGGTCCTCGAAGTCGAACTCCGGCACACCGGGGAACAGCGGGTCGCCCCAGCGGATCACCACACCCTGCCGGTAGCCGGCCGGGACGACGACCTCGTCCTTGGTGTTGACCTCGACCGGCGTGAAGTCGAGTCCCCTGGGAGGGCGGCCCTGGACCGCGGACTCGGGATCGGCGGCGGCCATCCCCACCGGTAAGGCGGTCGCGGCCGCCACCACCGCACCCACCTTGAGCGCGGTGCGGCGGCTGACGAGGTCGCCGAAGTAGCTGTTGCCGGAGGTGTTCGGGACGTCGTGGAAACAGGCGTCGCCACAGCGGTACTCGCATGTCACCGCTGCTCTGCCGACACGGTGGTTGACGAGAGGCAGAGGGATCATGGTGGTGGCCTCCTACGGTCGGTGCGGGAACCGCTGCCGACCGTAGTTCACCCTTCGTTAACCGACTAGCTGCTCGCCCGCAATCACGACTTCCGTCGGGACCTCCCGCGTGTCCGCGCGGTTGAAGGCCAGCAACACCGCGGCCCCGACGCAGAGCACGGCCGCCACGACGAACGGCTGCGCGAGGTGGCTGACGAACGTCGCCGCCACCGCCCCACCGAGCCAGCGCAGGAAGTTGTACCCGGCACTCGCCACCGGCCGCGGAGCATCGCCGACGCTCATCGCGGCACCGGTGAACAACGTGTTCAACAGCCCGCTGACCACCCCGCTGACGATCACGGCCACCACCAGCACCGGCTTGCTGGGCACCGCCATCACCAGCATCAGCACGGCGAACGCCAGCACGGACCCGATCACCGCGCGCTTCTCGCCGATCCGGTCCGCGAGCCGCGGCGCGAGGAAGACGCTGGAGACCGCGACGCACACGCCCCAGCCGAAGAAGATCAGGCCGATCTCGACCGCACCCCACCGCAGCACGAACGGCGACCACGCCAGCACCGCGAAGAACGCGGCCGTGTAGAGCGCGGCACCGATCGACGTGCGCAGCAGAACCGGGTTCTTCAACGCCTTGAGCGGGTCGAGCAGGCTGATCTTCGCGCGTTCCTCGTGCGAGTCCTTGGCCAGGAACGTTGCACAAAGGACCAACGCCACGGCCATCAGAACCGCCGTGCCGAGGAACGGCCCGCGCCACGAGAAGCTGCCGAGCAACGCCCCGAGCAGCGGCCCGACGCTCAACCCGAGCCCGAGCGCGGCCTCGTAGAGCAGGATCGCCCCCTTCTGCCCGCCACTGGCCGCACCGACGATGACGCTCAGCGCGGTGGCGATGAAGAACGCGTTGCCGAGCCCCCACACGGCGCGCAAACCGACCAGCTGACCGATGCTCCCCGCCGCCGAGCACGCCAGCGTCGCGACCACGATCAGCGCCAGCCCGCCGACGAGCGTGCGCTTGGCCCCGAACCTGGCGGTCGCGGCCCCGGTGAAGAGCATCGCCACGACCTGGACGCCGAGGTAGGAGGAGAAGAGGAGGGTGACCTGCGCGGGTGTTGCGTGCAGACCTTCCGCGATGGACACCAGGATCGGGTCCACGAGCCCGATCCCCATGAAGGCGATGACCGCGGCGAACGCCGTGATCCACACCTGCTTGGGCTGAGCCTGGAAATTCACTTAGCTACCCTAACAGATTTTACTTAGCATAGCGAAGTACAGCGCGTCACAGTACGGTGCTGGTCGTGGAAGCGGTGATCTTCGACCTCGACGGCGTGCTGATCGACTCGGAGCAGGTGTGGGACGAGGTGCGCCAGGCGTTCGCTGCTGCTCACGGAGGCGTGTGGACAGCCACGGCCACCCGTGACATGCAGGGGATGTCGACGCCCGAGTGGGGTGCGTACCTGGTGTCGGCGGTGGGCGTGCAGATGTCCGCGGCCGAGGCGTCGGCCGGGGTGATCGCCGAGATGGAGAAGGCCTATGCGGCACACCTGCCGGTGATTCCGGGTGCCGTTGAGGCTGTTCGGGCCGTGGCCGCGCGGTATCCGGTCGCGATCGCGTCGTCTGCGCCGGCTGTGCTGATCAAGGTGTTCCTGGATGTGACCGGGTTGCCGGTGCCGGTGGCGGTGTCGTCGGAGGAGTGCGCTGCGGGGAAGCCTTCGCCGGACGTGTACCTGCTGGCGGCGTCACGGCTGGGGGTCTCGGCTTCTGCCTGCTGTGCCGTGGAGGACTCGACGAACGGGTTGAAGGCGGCGATGGCGGCGGGCATGACGGTGCTGGCGGTGCCGAACCCGCACTTCCCGCCGGCGGCGGAGGTGCTGGAGCAGGTGACGGTGCTGTCGTCGATCGCGGAGCTGCCGGACGCACTGGGTTCACCCAGCTAGACTCGCCCACTTCCTCGCGACTCGACCCAGCACGTCGAACCTGCGTTCGATAGGATGTGACCGTGGTGGACCGGCGTGAACAGGCGGCGCTCCTGCTCGCACTGCGCGACAGCGAGCGCGGCTGGGCCGAGGTCACGAACGCCGTGGAAACCACCGGCTCCGCCCTGTCCGTGCTGGAGCTCCTGCTCACCCCGGACCAGCCCGCGCTCGACCACGTCGCCCCCGACCTCACCGGCCGGCTGGAGCTGGTCGAGAAGGAGATCGAGTCCTGGGCGGACGAGGGCATCAACCTCGTCACCGTGCTGGACGAGCAGTACCCGGTCCAACTGCTGATGGTGCACCAGCGCCCGCCGTTCCTGACGTGCAGAGGTTTCCTCGACCCCGCCGACCAGGTCGGCGTCGCGGTCGTGGGCAGCAGGCACGCGAGCGCGCGGGGTCTTCACATCGCGCGTGAGATCGCGACGACTCTGACCGAGCACGACATCACCGTCTTCAGCGGCCTGGCGGCGGGCGTCGACACGGCCGCGCATCGAGCTGTCGTGGACGCAGGAGGCCGCACGGTGTCCGTGATCGGCACCGGCCTGCGCCACTGCTACCCGGCGGAGAACGCGGGCCTGCAGGAGGAGATCACCAGAACAGGAGCGGTGCTGTCCCAGTTCTGGCCGGACGCGGGCGCCGCCAAGCACCACTTCCCGATGCGCAACGCCGTCATGAGCGGCTGCAGCGTCGCCACGGTCGTCGTGGAGGCCGGCGAGCACAGCGGCACCCGCATCCAGGCCCGGCTCGCCTTGGAACACGGCAGGCACGTCTTCCTGCTGCCCGAGGTCGTGTCCGGCACGACGTGGGGCCGTGAGATGGCGGAGCGTCCGAACACGACGGTCCTCGAAGGCCCCGACCACCTGCTGCGCGTGCTGGACGAGCTGCGCGCCGGAGTTCCGGACCTGATCGACCTCTGACGTGAGCCCGCTCAGCCGCATCCTCGACCGCTACCTCAACATCCTCGTCGCACCGCGGGCTCGCGAACCGAACACGTGCACCACCTGCTTCCGGCCTACTGACGGATATACCCGCTGTTCGCAGTGCAACAGCCACTGGCGCGAGTTCGGAGCGGAGCTGGCCGACGACGTCGTGGTCATCTCGATGGCCGGCAAGGGCGGGCAGTTGGCCCACGTGCTGGCGAAGTACAAGAACGGTGAGCGCCCGGAGATGCGCAAGCAGTTCACCGATGAGCTGGCGTACGTGCTGGCGACCTTCCTCGCGAAGCACCACCGGTGTCTGGGTGAGTTCGACGTCGTGACGATCGTTCCGAGCACTCGGCAGCGCAGGCCCGTCCACCCGCTGGTCGACATCCTCAGCCGACGCCTCAACATCACTCGGCGCCTCTTCGCCGAGACGCTCCGCACCACCGGCGGGAACACCCGGCTGCCGCGACCGGACGAGTACGCAGTTCACTCGGACGTCGAGGGCAAGCGCGTGTTGCTCGTCGACGACCAGTGGACATCCGGCGCGAGCTTGCAGTCATCGGCGATCGCTCTCAAACGCGCCGGCGCTGTGCGAGTCGTCGGCCTGGTCATCGGACGGCGGGTCGATGTCCAACCGTCCGGGACGTTCGCCTGGGACACGTGCGTCCTCTGCCAGCAGGGCTGATGCTGAGCACCAGAACCTCGAACGGCTGTCTCCCTTCGCGTCAGCACTGTGCCTAGCGTGGCGTCCATGACGCAACGAGTGGCTGTGGTGACCGGCACCGCGCAGGGCATGGGCCTGCGGATCGCCGAAGTGCTGCGCGAGGACGGGTTCGCCGTCGTCGGCTTCGACCTGCAGGAGAGCGAGGGCGGCGTTGTCGGCAACGTCGCCGACGCCAAGGACGTCCAGCGCCTCACCGATCACGTCACCGGCACCTACGGGCGGGTCGACGTGTTGGTCAACAACGCCGGGATTGCGGGCATCGTGCCGTTCGAGGACACCACGCTGGAGCAGTGGGAGCGGATCATGGCGGTCAACCTGACCGGGCCTTTCCTGCTCACGCAGGCGTTGGGCAAGGTGATGCTCGGGCAGCGCAGCGGCAGTGTGGTGAACATCGCGAGCGTTGCCGGGTTGCAGGGGGTGGCGGACCGGGCCGCCTACAACACGACCAAGCACGGACTCATCGGACTCACGCGCACGCTCGCCGTCGAGTGGGGTGGGCGTGGGATTCGGGTCAACGCCGTGTGTCCGGGTTGGGTCAAGACGGAGATGGACGTCGAGTCGCAGGCCGGCGGGTACTACGTGGACGACGACATCACGGACCACGTGCCCATGAACCGGTTCGCGAAACCGGACGACATCGCGCAGGCCGTGCGGTTCCTGGTGAGCGACAACGCCAGGTACGTCAACGGGGTCGCGTTGCCCGTCGACGGTGGGTGGACCGCGGACGGCAGCTGGCAGAAGCTGCGGCTCTCGAAGCGCTGAGTGGCGTCTGCGAGTACCACCGAGGGAGAACTCGGTGGTACTCGCAGACGACCGGGGTCACTCGCCGCGGATGAAGGCCTCGACGGCCGCGTGGGCCTCGGAGTCCGAGTACTGCTCGGGCGGGGACTTCATGAAGTACGACGACGCCGAGAGGATCGGGCCGCCGATGCCGCGGTCCAGGGCGATCTTCGCGGCGCGCACGGCGTCGATGATGATGCCCGCGGAGTTCGGGGAGTCCCAGACCTCCAGCTTGTACTCCAGGTTCAGCGGGACGTCGCCGAACGCGCGGCCCTCGAGGCGCACGTAGGCCCACTTGCGGTCGTCGAGCCACGCCACGTAGTCGGACGGGCCGATGTGGACGTTGTCCTTGCCGATGTCGCGGGACAGCTGCGAGGTGACGGACTGGGTCTTGGAGACCTTCTTGGACTCCAGGCGCTCCAGCTCCTTCATGTTGAGGAAGTCCATGTTGCCGCCCACGTTCAGCTGCATGGTGCGGTCGAGCTGGACGCCGCGGTCCTCGAAGAGCTTGGCCAGCACGCGGTGCGTGATGGTCGCGCCGACCTGCGACTTGATGTCGTCGCCCACGATCGGCACGCCGGCCGCGCGGAACTTCTCGGCCCACTCCGGGTCGGAGGCGATGAACACCGGCAGCGCGTTGACGAACGCCACACCCGCGTCGATCGCGCACTGGGCGTAGAAGCGGTCCGCCTCCTCCGAGCCGACGGGCAGGTACGAGACCAGCACGTCGACCTCGGCCTCGCGCAGCGCGGCGACCACGTCGACCGGCTCGGAGTCGGACTCCTCGATCGTCTCGCGGTAGAAGCGGCCGAGACCGTCGAACGTGTGCCCGCGCTGCACGACCACGCCGAGCGGCGGCACGTCCGCGATCTTGATGGTGTTGTTCTGGCTGGCGACGATCGCCTCGGCCAGGTCGACCCCGACCTTCTTCGCGTCCACGTCGAACGCCGCGACGAACTCGACGTCGCGCACGTGGTAGTCGCCGAACTGCACGTGCATCAGGCCGGGCACGCGGGTGCTCGGGTCGGCGTCCCGGTAGTAGTGGACGCCCTGCACCAGCGACGCCGCGCAGTTGCCAACCCCGACGATGGCCACGCGAACGGTGCGGCGGTTTCCGCCCATTGCCCAGTCCTCCTTGATCAACGGTGAGTACTACTCGTCCTGCTCGGACTGTTCGTGCGCGATGAGCTCGTTGAGCCACCGCACCTCGCGCTCCGTGCTCTCCAGGCCCTGCCTGTGCAGCTCACGGGTGTAGCGGTCGATCTGCTCACCCGTGCGCGTGAGCCGCTCGCGGAGTCCCTCCCTGCGTTCCTCGACACACCGCCGGCGGCCCTCCAGGATGCGAATCCTGATGTCGGCCGGCGTTCGCGAGAAGAACGCGAGGTGGACACCGAACGAGTCGTCGTCCCAGGTCTGCGGACCCGCGTTGGCCAGGAGTTCGGCGAACCGCTCCTTGCCCTCCGGCGTCAGCTTGTAGACCTTGCGCGCCCGACGTCCCCAAGCAAGAGCCGACTCCTCCGGCCCTTCCTCCACGATCAGGCCCGCACGCTGGAGTCGCCGCAATGTTGGGTACAGCGATCCGTACGAGAACGCTCGAAACGCTCCGAGCAGGTCGTGCAAGCGCTTGCGCAGCTCGTAGCCGTGCATGGGCGCCTCGTGCAGCAGGCCGAGCAGCGCGAACTCGAACACGAGTCACCTCCTCGCACCTGCACCGATAGGTGAGGTGATTATATCGGCGCGATACATCGCTGACCCCTCTTCATTGTGGGATGTGGCACACCGTGATACCGCCTGGGATCGTGCTGCCCTGAACGGCCCATCATCGCCAAAGCGGGCGGCACGTACTCTGGTCACGTGTTGACCCAACGGCAGGTCGTGGACTACTCGCTGCAGCGGCGTGCGCTGCTGGCGGAGGTCTACTCCGGCCGGACGGGCACCATGGAGGTCTGCGACGCGAGTCCGTACCTGCTCCGAGCTGCGAAGTTCCACGGAACGCAGACGGAGGTGCCCTGCCCGGTGTGCCGCAAGGAACCACTCACCCACGTGTCGTGGGTCTACGGTGACGAGCTGAAGCACGCGACCGGCTCGGCCCGCACACCTGAAGAACTCGTCCGGATGGCAACACTCTTCGACGAGTTCACCGTGTACGTGGTCGAAGTCTGTCGCACGTGCAGCTGGAACCACCTGGTGCAGTCATACGTCCTGGGGAAGCGTGGGCTGGAAAAGCCACGCAGGAGGACTGCGGCGGAGTGAACCACCAGTGAGCCTGCTGCGAACGAAGTACGACCACCGAACCGTGTGCTGAAGCACGCCGGTCTGGGAGGCCTTTTCACGTGAACGACCAGCATGATGACAGGCAGCGCGGCGGCGAGCCGCAGTGGCCGACCGGGGACGACCCGGACGGCGGCAGGCGCGATGCCCCGAATCAGCCGCGACCGGGCACTCCACCCGGCGGTTTCGCACGCCCTTCCCAGGGTGGCACGCCGCCCGGTGGTTTCCCACAGCAGCAGCCCCCACGCCGCCCGAACGGACCAGGCGGTCCCCAGGGCGCTCCTGGTGGGCCGCAGGGCGGTCCCGGCCGTCCACAGGGCCCCGGTGGACCCGGTGGGCCTAGCGGCCGTCCTCCCACGCCGCCGGTGGCGTGCCCATCGCACCGCCGCCCGCGCTCGCCGTCCGTGGCCCGAACGGCCCGGCGGTCCTGGTGGACCGGCGGCCCGCAGGGTGGCCCCGGTCGCCCCGGCGTGCCTCCGCGCAACCCCGGTGAGGAGCGGACGACGCAGCTGCCGCCGGTCAACCGACCGCCGGCGCAGCGCGAGCCCGACCTGCTGACCCACCGCGAGCCCGACGACGAGTTCCTGCTCGCCGGCGCACCGGTGGCCGACGATGACGACGACTACTACGACGACGAGCCGGAGCTCACCGACGAGGAGGAGCGCCGCCTGCGCAAGAAGAAGATCTGGAAGCGCGTCCGGATCAGTGCGTTCGTCGCGCTCGGCCTGATGATCCTCGGTCCGGTGATCGCGATCGCGGTGACGTACCCGCTGGTCGACTGGCCGCGTCCGGACGAGATCGCGGCCGACCAGGACAAGACGATCACCCTGAAGTACGCCGACGGCTCGGAGATGGGCAAGATCACCTCGCCAGGTCAGAACCGCACGATGCTGACCTACGAGGAGATCCCGGAGAACGTGAAGAACGCGGTGCTCGCCGCGGAGGACGCGAACTTCTACGAGAACCCCGGCTTCGACGCCAAGGCCATCGTCCGCGCCGTCTGGATCCAGGCGACCGGCGGCAGCTCGGGTGGTTCCGGTCTGACCCAGCAGTACATCAAGAAGGCCACGGGCAACGAGGAAGCGACGCTGACTCGCAAGTTCACCGAGCTCGTCAAGGCCTACAAGATGAGCAACGAGTCGGACCACAACACGATCCTCACGGCGTACCTCAACACCGTGTACTTCGGTCGTGGCGCGAACGGCATGAAGGCCGCCGCGCAGGTGTACTACAAGAAGGAGATGAAGGACCTCACTCCTTCCGAGGCCGCCTACATCGCGGGCATGATCCAGCTGCCGTCGTACTCCGAGGACAAGGAGCACGCGGCCAAGCGCTGGGACTTCGTGATGAAGCAGATGCTCCAGAAGAACTGGATCGACCAGGCCTACTTCGACGCGCAGAAGCTCCCGACCCCGCTGCCGTTCGAGGACACCCAGCCGCAGAGCCTCGAGGGCCCGCTGGCCCGCGTGAGCCAGCAGGTGCAGCTCGAGATCGACAGCGACATGGTCGGTCTCACCATGGAGCGGGCGCAGAAGGTCGGCGTCACCGTCCACACGACGATCGACCCGAAGATGCAGAACGCCGCGGTCGAGGCCGTCAACGCCGTGATGAACGGCGAGGACCCGGAGCTGCGGACGTCGCTGAGCGCGATCGACCCGATCACCGGCGCGGTCAAGGCGTACTACCCCGGCAAGGAAGGTCTGAAGGGCTACGACTACGCGAAGGGCACGGTCCAGGAGGCCGGCTCCTCGTTCAAGCCGTTCGACCTGGTGGCCGCCCTGAAGATCGGCAAGGGCATCGGCGACACCTACGACGGCACCTCGCCGCGCATGATCGGTGGTGTGCCGATCCGCAACGCCAGCAACAGCACCTGCGGCAAGCAGTGCCCGATCAAGCAGGCCATGAAGGAGTCGCTCAACACCGTGTTCTACGACATGGTGGCGAACGACACCGGCCCCAAGGCGGTCGCGGACGCGGCTCACGCGGCCGGCATCCCAGAAACGGTGCAGTACGAGGGCAAGCCGTTCCAGACGCTCGTCGGCGAAGGTGGTGGCCCGCCCAACACCGGTATCTCCATCGGCGCGGACGCGGCCCGGGTCCGTCCGTTCGACATGGCCTCGGCGTACGCGACCTTCGCGGCCCGCGGCATGTACCGCCCGCCGTTCTTCGTCACGAAGATCGAGGCACCGAACGGTGACCTGCTCTACCAGCACGTGGACAAGAGCACGCCGGCGTTCGACCCGGTCGAGGAGCGCAGTCGCGACATCGCCGACAACGTCACCGAGACGTTGAAGGAGATCCCGTCCGGCAGGATCGCGTGTGCGGCCAACCGCCCGTGTGCCGGCAAGACCGGTACGCACGAGCTCGACCCCAAGGTGGTGGGCGGCCTGGTGGGCCAGAACTCGAAGGCCTGGATGGTCGGCTACACGCCGCAGCTCTCCGCCTCCGTGTGGGTCGGCAAGGACTCGGGCAACCAGCCGATCAGGGACAAGGCCGGCAACCCGGTCTTCGGTTCGGGCCTGCCCGGCCTGATCTGGAAGAAGTTCATGGACGGCGCGCTGGAGGGTTACCAGAAGGAGGCCTTCCCGAGGCCGAAGCCCCTCGGCAACTTCAACCCGCCGAAGAAGTCCGAACCGCCGACCAGCACGCCGTCCAACACCCCGTCGAACACGCCGTCCAACACCCCGTCGAACACGCCGTCGAACACGCGGCCGTCGGAACCGGACGAGCCGTGCACCGGCTTCCTGTGCCCGACCGGCCCGTCGAAGCCGACGTCGACGAAGCCAGGACCCGGCAACCCCACAGGTGGCCGAGATCCGGGTGACACGTAGTACGCGCGACAACTGAAGAGCTCCACACACGTTGAACCGCTCTCCGCAAGTTGGACCGATCCAGGTCCGATTGTCCGGGGAGCGGTTCTGCGCATCTCGGGGTCTGGAGTGTCTTCGCTGTCATGGCTCCCACGCAGGGCACGCCCCGTAGCTCGACGGCATCGAACACGGAAAGCAGTATTGACGTCACGCCATGTCATCGGGTTGAATCAGCTCAGATGCTGACGGCCAGGGGAACCATCACGCACCACCTCTCGGATGCTGGGGCTTCGAGCAAGTAAACAAACGCCCCCTATCCGCGTCCACCTTTGAAGCGCAACACATTTCTTTGTGATGCAATTTTCAAGTCGAGAAGATCGTCAGTGGTTCGTCAGCCAATCGAAGCACTGATACTGCACTACGCAACCCAGCCCAATCCGACGCCTCTTGCTCTAACGTGAAGTCCACGAAGAGAGGGGTGCGCCGGACGATGTCGCATGCAAAAACGATCTATTGCGTCAACGATTCGCGTGCGAAATCGCTCAGCACGTGATTCCAACCCAACAGCAAAGGAAAAGGGACAATGCGACGATCGAAGTCAGCCGCACTCGCCGCACTCACGGCAATGATCACCCTGCTGTCAGCGCAGCAGGCAACCGCCGAAGTGATCACGACTACCCCCGTTCCCGCGCCGTCGATGGGCACTCAGCAGGTCGGCGAGGCGTGCAAGAGCATCGGAAACGGCGACATCTGCCTCCGCTTGGGAGACGTCACCAACAACAGAGCAGACATCACGGTTTGGTACTCCAAGCACGCAGGTGACCCTGTGACGATCCGACTCGCCTACTTCCCCGGCGACGGCATCGACGAGGGCCCGTTCACCATTTACGCAGGCCAGGTGCGGGGGTACATCTGGAGGAATGTTTACCTGAGCTCCCACTACTGCTTCACCGGGGCGATTCGCCAGGGCCAACACCCCGACTGGTTGATTGTCACCCACGGCGGCGAAGTCTGCCGCTAAAGCAGAGAAATGCCCTGATGAACCCTTTGCTGCACCTGTTCGCAATATCTCTTAAGCATTCTTTGGGGGGAACCTTAGATGCATTTACGAAGAGCACGCGTTCGCAGGCCGCGCAGATCGAGAACCGTTGCGACGGCGGTGACGGCTGCCCTGCTGGTTAGCACAGCGCAGCCAACCGCCGCCGCACCTGGCAAAACAGCTGATCAAGCACCTCCATCCGCAACCACAGTGAGCGTCGAAACGGAATCCATCCCGCAGCACAAGCGGCCAGAAGTCATCGGCAAGGACTGGCAGAAATCCACGGACATCGCGTGGACCACCACCGGTGACGCGAGCGGATTCCACGTGCTGGCCGCTCAAGCTCGAGACGGCTATGCCTGGCGCACAGTCACATCGTTCGCCGAGCCGGGCTTTGACGCCGATCAATGGATCGGCAACGCGTGTGCAACCGCGTCCGGCAAGAAGCTCGTGGTCGTCTACGCGCCACGCACCTTCACGAACAAGCCCGACCTGTTCGAACGTGGCGCCTTCACCGCGATCGTCGACCTGATGACCGGCGCCGTCAGCAAACTGCCCGTGCACAGCACACTCGCTTATTACAGTCCCGGCTGCGGCAACGGCGAGCGAGCTGTGGTCACTCAGCTGGCCACGGAGCTGAACGGCAAGTCACGCCTGGTCGAGGTGGACGCGGCAGCGGCGACCGCGGCCAAACCTATCGAGGTGCTCGGCCAGGTCACGTCGGCCATTCCCACCAAAGACGGCATCGTTGCCGCAGACGCAGGCCGACTCATCACCGTGGACGCCAAGGGCGCCGCACGAACGCTCGCCAAGACCTCTTCGCTGCCGTTCCACCTGAAGACGGATTCGTCCGGCGGTGTCGTCTTCTTGGACAGCGAGGGCGGCACGTCATATGTTCGAAGGCTGGAGCGGGTCGTTAAGAACGCCTCGATGAGCACCCTGGCCAAAGGACCGCTGACCGAGCTCGGTCTGACGGCAAGCGCCAACGGCAAGGTGTTCATCACCGGGAAGACGGAGGAGGTCAAGCAGCTCCCGGCAACTGTCGTTCGCGCCGACGTGCCCAAGCTGAGCACCATGTCGGTGGAGGGCGAGCTCGCGGTGACGGGGGTGATGCGTGCCAAACCCCAAGCCCAAAGCGCTGCGACGACCGATCCTGCGGAGGCGCATCCGGTCCGCGTCGAAGCCAAGGTCGCGGCGACGGGAAAGAACGCGGCGTTCACCGTCCTGCCGAATGCAGCGTCCGGCGCCGGTCGGGTGCCGAGCCCGAAGCTCTCCGCCGCAGGTGGTGAGCTGACAGCATCCGGATCACCGAACAGCCCACTTGACGAGGAATCGGTGTGTGCGATCCCACGCAACAAAGCAGGTCTTGAGGTCTACCAACCGACCCCTCGGCAGGTCGAGTGGGCGGTGGACTACGCCGTGACGAACGGCCTGTACATCCAGCGGGAAGCGAACTGGAAGAACTCCGGCATGGCGACCGCTTGGAAGCCGCAGGAGCTGTTCCCCCCGATTCCACTGGAAGGCGGCGGTTCAGTCCCGCCTCAGGTGATGCTAGGAATCCTTGCCCAGGAGTCGAACCTCTGGCAGGCCGCGCGGTTCGCATTGCCCGGTGTCACCGCCAACCCGTTGGTCGGCAACTTCTACGGCGTCAACCTCTACGACTCGGACCCGCAGAACGACTGGGACATTCGGTGGAGCCACGCCGACTGCGGCTACGGCATCACGCAGATCACCGACGGCATGCGCAAGGCAGGACGCGAGAAGCCGGACGAGGTCGCTTTGCCTGCGCACAAGCAGCTGGCTGCTGTCGTGGACTTCGCCACCAACATCGCGGCCGGTCTGCGCATCCTGCAGGAGAAGTGGAACCAGACTCGCACGGCTGGCATGAAGGTCAACGACGGCGACCCGCAATGGCTGGAGAACTGGTACTTCGCCGTCTGGGCCTACAACTCCGGGTTCAAGCCGCAGAACGGCACAGGACCATGGGGGCTCGGTTGGGCGAACAACCCCGCCAACCCGAACTACCCGCGCGACCGGACGCCGTTCCTCGAGTCCGGATACAGCGACGCGGCACATCCGCAGCTCTGGTCATACCCGGAAAAGGTCATGGGCTGGGCGGGTCATCCGATCGAAGCCGTGGTGTCCCCTGGCGTCACCGCGTCCGGATACATGTACACGTGGTGGAACAACAACGACTACCGCCGCAAGGTCAAGCCGGACAATTATCTCTTCTGCGTCAAGACGAAGAACGACTGCGACGAGCACACCTCCGTCACACCCGACAAGCCGGACGACCCCAACACCCCTGAAGACGAAAGCACAATCGGCGAGCCCATCGGTCCTTGTGCCCATCGCGACGCTGCGGGTTACTACGACCTGCGGTGCTGGTGGCACGAATCGTCCACATGGAAGTCGAACTGCGCTGAACAGTGCGGTCATCAGACCAACCGTTTCCGCGATCCAGACGTCGGATACCAGCCTGACGGGATCAGCTACCCGCCGAATTGTTCCCCGCTCAACCTGACTGGTGTGCTGATCGTTGACGACTCGAGCGCGCCTTCGGCGCGAGCCTGCAACAGGCAGCCGAACTCAGGCACATTCGACCTACAGTTCGGGAGCGACCGAGAAGGCAGATATCCGTCGAAGATCGATTTTCACCAGATCGGCGCCGGCTTCAACAGCCACTTCTGGTTCTCCCACACCAACAGGAACGATGAATTCGGCAACAAGATGAAGGTCACCGGCACATGGACGTTGAACCAGCCGATCAACGGCTGGTCACGAGTGCTGGTCCATCTTCCGGATCACGGGGCACATACCCAACAGGCCAGGTATGAGATCCACCTGGGTAACGGCAAGACCGAGTTCCGGTATATCTCACAGAGGACCGAGGCGAACAAGTGGGTCTCACTCGGCGTGTACCCTTTCGCCGGAACGCCCAAGGTACGTCTCAGTTCGGTGACCCAGGAAGGCAGAGGAGTCGATGACGTCGCCTGGGACGCCGTCGCCTTCCAACCGCTACCCGGAAAGCCCAAACACATAATCGCTGCTCTTGGCGACTCATTTTCGTCCGGAGAAGGCGCAGGCGGTTACTACCGGGAAACCGACATCAACCACGGTACACCGCAGTGGAATGCGTGCCGACGCAGCAAGGACGCTTGGTCGCGCAAGTTCACGATGCCTGGGACGAACGGTTACATCGGAGATGCTGCGGACAAGTTTCCGGCCGATGTGGAACTGGGTTTTGTCGCCTGCTCAGGGGCATTCACGTGGCAGATCGACGGTGGTCCCACCGGAAACAGCTACCCTCGTTCGTGGGATACCCCGAACGAGTACGAGACCGCGAACGGCCAGTTCCGGGAGATCAGGCAGATCGAGAGTGGCGTACTCACCGAGCACACCACACTGGTAACGCTTTCCATAGGCGGCAACGATGCCGGGTTCACCGACGTCTTGGTGAATTGTGTCAGCTGGGACTGCACGACGGACTCAGCCAAACAGGAGCACCGACAATGGATCGACGAGGCGCAACCTCGCGTGCAGCAAGTCCTCGAGCGGGTGCGACTAAAAGCACCGTCCGCAAAGATCGTATTGATGGGATATCCCGAACTCTTCAGCCGATCGAAAGCGTGTGGCTTCGGGATCACCAGCACGGAGACCGATGAGCTTGCCGATCTGGCACAGCACATGAACGAAAAATTGAAACAGACGGCGAACAATCTTGGCTCTCAGGTCAGCTTCGCTGATCCGCGAGGCAGATTCGCGGGCAAAGGCGCCTGCGATCAGGATCCGGCCATCAACTTCCTCGTGCTGGGCCCACAAGGTGACGGCGATTTCCACGCCGGCGACCGCATGGCAGCTTGCCTGCTCTGGGACAGTACGTGCGTCAGCCGGACATCTCTGCACCCCAACGTGGTCGGAGCTTACGTGTACGGAAGGGTTTTGGAAGACAAGCTCAAGGAGATAAACTACGGGCAATGACTGAGGACGATTCCGATGGAACCAGCGGAGCCAGGCGATCGGCTTGGCTCCGCTGGGGCCGTCTCGCCATTTCAGCCCTGGCCGTGCTGGGAGCGTTGTCGCTCGCACTGCACGTGTACTCGTCGTTGGAAGAGTCGAACCCGGAAAAATTGCTCGCCCGCGAGGTGGAGAACTCGAAGAACCGCTTGAAGGAGCGCGCGACTGACGGGGTCCTGAGCAACGAGGAGATAATGAGGAGCACGGCACGCGACAGCGACGGTGATCCGAGGGTCCGCCAGGACGACACCGCGATGCATTTCGACTCTCCGATCGCGGTGAACGTCGGTACCCCACTCGGGTCGCGAGGAGCGCTGCGTTGTTACACCTTCACGATCACCAAGCCTCTCTCGTCGCTCAGCACTGTCACGGCCACGGAACTCGCCTCGTGCTCCTCGCTGGACGGTGGCGGGAGCTGACCTGGCGTATGAGACCCCCTTCGTTCTCCACCTGGATGTTGACCACGGCGAAACGGTCTTGGCCGTAACATCCCGCCCGTGCCCAGCCCTGCCGAGCCCACCTCCGCCGAGCTCCCCGCGGAGGACACCGACTCGCTCACCCCGCAGCAGCGAGTCGCGCCCACCTGGACCGAGTCGCTCGCCCGCACCCTGAGCAGACCGTTCGGCGGCCCGCTGGGCAGGCACGCGCAGGTCGGGCGGCACTGGTTCTGGACGGCGGTGCGGGTGGTGCTGCTGCTCGCGGTGCTGACATTGCTGCTGGGGTACGTGCAGAAGTCGCCGTGCATCCAGCAGTACGTGGACGAGAAGGGGCAGGTGCAGCTGGACTGGCGGGGCAGCAAGCAGTTCACGGCGCTCTGCTACTCCGACACGGTGCCGCTCTACACGGCGGAGCGGCTGGACCAGCGGGGGTCGTTCCCGTACATCACCTCGTGGAAGGACGACGAGGGAAAGCCGACCGAGCACGTTCGGTACATGGAGTACCCGGTGGTCACGGGGCTCTTCCAGTGGCTGAACGCGCGGGTGGCGCAGGGGCTCGTGGCGCTGGTGCCGGGGCTGCCGATGACGGTCATCGTGTACTTCAACATCACCGCGTTCTGGCTGGCGGTGGCGTGGCTGGTCACGGTCTTCTCGGTGGCCCGCATCGCGCGGCGGCGGATGTGGGACGCGGCGATCGTGGCGGTGTCGCCGCTGGTCATCGTGCACGCGTTCACGAACTTCGACACGATCGCGACGGCGTTCGCGACGGCCGGGCTGCTGGCGTGGGCGCGGAAGAAGCCCGTGCTGGCCGGTGTGCTGCTCGGGCTCGGCGGGGCGGCGAAGCTGTACCCGTTGTTCCTGTTGGGGCCGTTGTTGTTGCTGTGCTGGCGTTCCCAACGGCTGAAGGCGGGTCTCACAACCACGGCGGCGGCTATCGGGGCGTGGGCGCTCGTCAACGCACCGATCGCGTTGAACCCGGCATCGCACACGGGGTGGAAGGAGTTCTTCCGCCTCAACACCGAACGCAACGCCGACCCCGACACGATCTACAACGTGCTGGTGCAGTGGACCGGGTGGCAGGGCTTCGACCCCGGGATCACGCAGGGGCAGCCGCCGACGGTGCTGAACACGGTCAGCTCGGTGCTGTTCCTGGTCTGTTGCGCGGGCATCGCGTACGTGGCGTTGAGCGCGCCCACGCGGCCGCGGCTCGCGCAGCTCGGGTTCCTGGTCGTGGCGGCGTTCCTGCTGACCAACAAGGTGTGGAGCCCGCAGTACTCGCTGTGGCTGGTGCCGCTGGCGGTGCTCGCGCTGCCGCGGTGGAAGCTGCTGCTGGCGTGGATGACGGTCGACGCGCTCGTGTGGGTGCCGCGGATGTACTTCTACCTCGGCACGGAGAACAAGGGGCTGCCGATCGACTGGTTCCTCGGTGCCGTGTTGTTGCGTGACGCCGCGGTCATCGCGTTGTGCGTGATCATCCTGAAGGAGATCTACCACCCGGAACGCGACCTCGTGCGGAAGGCGGGCGACGACCCGTTGGCCGGCGTTCTCGAGGACGCACCTGACCGGCCGCTCGTCACACCCGCACGAGCCGAGCCATTGCACCGAATGCGGCCGCGTTCGGATGCAGATGATCACCGGAGTCGAACTCCGGACGCAGTCTGAGCGGGTCGGCGGGGTCGCGGAGCTCGGCGTCGAAGTCGATCGCGTCCGGCACGTTGGCGCGGATCCACGCGTTGGTCTTGAGGCGCTGCCGGTCGCGTTCCTCGGTCCAGTTCACCCAGCCGCGCCACGGCGTGATGGTGCCGACGACGACGGGTACGCCCTCGTTGCGGCACCGCAGCTGCACCGTGCGGATGCCGGCGATGACGGCGTCCGCGCTGATGTCGTTCTGGATGTCGTTGATGCCGCCGAGCAACACGACCTTGCGGACCTCGTTGCTGTGGAGGACGTCGCGCTGCAGACGCGTGATCATCGGTGCGTCGCCGGTCAACAGGCCGTTGCCGCTGATGCCCGCGTTCAGCACGGCGTAGTCGGTCTGCACCATGGACGGCCATGTGCCGGAGGAGTTCCCCTCGGTGATCGAGTCACCGAACATCACCACGGCACCTGGTGCGGTGAAGCCGGCTACTTCGACGGCCGAGACAAGGCAGACATGGTCGCGTGCGGACGTCACGGTGCGGAGTGCGCGCGCTTGGCACGGCGTACCTGACGGCACGTACGTGCTGATTTCCAACGTCTTCGTGACGACCAGCTGCACGGGGTCGCTGTAGACCTCGGACCGCGCCTTCATCAGCACGCCGCGCGAGCCGCGGAACGCGAGCTCGCGGGTCTCGCCGTTCGCGGTGACCACGACCCGCTCGACCCTGACCGGCTTGATGCCCATGAGGTTCGACAGCCGCACCCGGACCGACGTGCCGCCCGCGGTGAGGTCCACGGTCGTGCGCACCACCGGGTCGGGGGTGGCCGCCGAGAGGGTCGGCACCGCCTGCCACACCGGCAGCCAGCGCACCGGCGCGCCGCGGCCGGGCGCACCGGAGGCACCGCAGGCCAGCAGCAATGCCAGCACCATGATCACCCTCACGGGTGCAGTGTGCGGCCGGTCAGCGCTTCGCGGCTACGGCTCCGCGGAGGAACTTCCGATCATCGGGGTGCTCGTCCTCGGTCACGTCCCTCGCCTTGAGGAACGCGATGAACAACGCCACCAGCAGCGCCGCCCGGCCCCACACGCCGATCATCACGGCCTGCGCGGAGAAGCTGTCGTAGATCCCGGCCGGCTGCCCGAACTCGATCGCCCAGAACCAGCGGAAGATCCCGATCCCCATCGCCAGGTCGACGACGAAGTACGCGAACGACCAGGCCAGCGGGACGCGCATGAGCACGAGGAACGGCACCAGCCACAGCGTGTACTGCGGCGAGTGGACCTTGTGCAGCAGCATGAAGCCGCACATCATCGCGGCCGACACCGCGATCCACGGGTAGCTGCCCTCGCGGCGGAACCGCAGCCAGCCGTAGCCGGCGGCGATGCCGAACGAGACCAGCATCAGGATCGGCGAGATCACGCCCACCAGCGACTGCATCGCGTCGTCGCCGATGAACGGCCGCAGACCCCAGTACCAGATCGAGTTCGTGGTGATGTCGACCCGGCGCTGGCCCTGGAACTCGAACGACGCGAGCCAGCCGTCGTAGCCCGCGATCGCGAACGGCAGGTTGACCAGCACGACCGTGACGATCGAGGCCAGTGCGACCCTGACCGCGCCGGCGACGTCCACCTTCTTGCCCGCGCGCCGGACCCGTTCCGGCAGCTCCCTGCCCTGCCAGCCGCCGGTCGCGACGAAGAGCAGCAGCGGCAGCACGAAGATCGCCGGGTAGACCTTGAACGCGAACCCGAGCCCGAGCAGCACGGACGCGACCGTGGCCCGTTCGACCAGCGGCCGGTTCCAGCGGTGCACCACGTAGACCGCGGCGACCGAGCAGAGCACGACCGGCAGGTCCCAGTTGTGGAACGCGTACAGGACCAGCGGTGGCCCGATCGCCCACAGCAGGGCGCGCCAGCGGGCGAGCTTGCCCAGCAGGTAGCCGGTGAGCAGGCCGAACGGTGCCATCAGCAGCGACGAGTAGAGCAGGTACTCCGCGTCGTTGTGCGCGAAGATCGCGCCCGCCCAGATCAGCAGGCCGCTGAGCACCGGGTACTCGACCGAGCCGCCGATCAGGATGCCCTGCTCGTTGATGGCGCCGTCGACGTACGGGAAGACGTGCCGGTCGATGTCGCGCCCGATCCAGAGGTGCTGGATGTCGGAGTAGCAGACCTCCTGCTTGTTGCGCTCGTCGTAGTCGGGCTGCGTGCGGCCCCACTGGTCGAACGCGGGACCGGTGCAGCGGTCCTTGTTGGCGAAGCCGAGCAGCAGCGTGAGGCCGCAGAGCAGCACGAGCACGGCCAGAGCGGCCCTGCCGAAGCGGTGCGCGGAACCCCCGGCACCGCCTCGCTCAGGCGTCACGCTCACCACCTCGTGCACGCTGTTCACCGGCCGGCGTGGTCGCGCAGGTACGCGATGTCGTCGGCCTGGCCCTCGTCCGGTGTCTCCACCACGACGGGGCATCCGGCACTGGCGGCCACGGCCACCAGCTGATCAGCGTCGATGGTGCCAGTACTGATGTTGTCGTGCCGATCGCGCGAGGAACCGAACTCGTCGCGCGAGCTGTTGAGGTGCACGAGGTCGATCCGGCCGGTGATCGCTTTCACCCGGTCGACGATGCCGACGAGGTCCTCGCCCGCGGCGAAGGCGTGGCAGGTGTCGAGGCAGAAGCCGGCGCCGAACTCGCCCACCGCGTCCCAGAGCATCTTGAGCGAGTCGAACGTCCGCGCCATGGCGTTGTCGCCGCCCGCGGTGTTCTCGATCAGGACCGGGACCGCGAACCCGCCCTCGGCGACCTGCCGCTCGAAGAACTTGCGCCAGTTGGCGAAGCCGTCGGCCGGGTCCTCGCCCTTGGTGACGTGCCCGCCGTGCACGATCAAGCCCTTGGCGCCGACGGTGGCGGCGGCCTCCGCGTGCTGGACCACGTTCTTCCGCGAGGGAATCCGGATCTTGTTGTTCAGCGACGCGACGTTGATCAGGTACGGGGCGTGGACGAACACCTCGAGGTCGGAGGCGAGCAGCGCCTCCGTCTGCGGGTGCGGTTTCGGCTTCTTCCACCCCTGGGGGTCGGACAGGAAGAACTGGACGACGTCGGCACCGCGTTCGGCCGCGGCGCCGACCGGGTCGTCGTCGCGGACATGGGCCCCGATGCGCATGAACAGGAGGGTAGTCGGCGTCCGCAACGCCATCGCAGCCGCCGCCGATAGGAGTAATTGCGAAAATCGGGGGTGGTTCGCGTCACCACCAGGACGTACGTTCGTTACTTGAGAGTAGGTAACGAGGTGAGACAGGGGTGCGCATGCGACTGCTGAGCGTCACCGCCGCGACGCTGCTGGCGCTGGCCTCCGCTTCGGTGGGCCTGGTTCCGGCCGCGGCGGCAGAGCCCATCGTGGTGGGCAGCTGCGCGACATCGGTGCAGGGAACGCCTGGTCAGCCCGTTTCGCTGAGCCCGGCCGCGGTCACCCAGCCGATCACCGACCTGGTGCGGGCCGTGCCCGTGCTCGGGCCGCCGCTCGCGCAGCCGTTCAAGGACGCGTTCGCGCAGGCCAAGCCCATCCCGATCGGTGCGGTGCAGCTCGGCACGACGACCATCAGCGGCGCGACCATCGCGAACGCGGTGATGGTCGAGGTGCACAAGATCCCGCTGCTCGGGCCGATCCTCGGCACGCTCGACAAGACCGTGCGCGAGACCCTGTCCCTCGGCTGCAAGGTGGTCGTGACCGGCGTCAACCAGGTCGCCGCGCCGGTCCAGGACGGCAGCAAGGCCGTCGCCGACAACTCGCAGAAGCTCACGCCCCAGCTGCCCGGCCAGCCGAAACCGCCTGGTCAGCAGCCCCAGCCGCAGCCCGGCACCCCGCCGGGGACGCAGCCGGGCACGAACCCCGGTGCGACCCCCGGCTCGCCCGCGGGCACCCCGATCGGGCGCGACTTCCCGCTGTACTCGCTCGGCACGAACTTCGGCCGCGTGCCGCTGTTCAGCTACGGCTCACTGCCGTTCGCGATGCCCGGCCTCTACTCGCCGTCGCCCGGCGTGCGCTACGGCTCACAGGTGCCGCGCGCGTCCAGCGGCAACGGCCTGGACGAGTCGGTGCAGACCGCGGGCCGCGCCACCGCGCTGCCCAGGACGTCCGGCCCCGGCGGGGTCGGTCTCCCGGTGCTGGTCGCGGTGCTGCTGCTGGCCTGCGTGACGGGTGCGCTGGTGCGGACCTGGGTGCTCCGCCGCACCCCTGCGTAGTCGCCGGACGCGCTCTGTTAACCTTCTTCAGTTGCTGACGCGACGACCCTCCTGCCACGGAAAGCCCGTGGCCGCGAGTCCACAGGAGGTGAGTGGTCCTCATGCGTCATTACGAAGTGATGGTCATCCTCGACCCCAGTCTCGACGAGCGCACGGTTGCGCCGTCTCTCGACACGTTCCTCAACGTCATCCGCACCACGGGCGGCAACGTTGAGAAGGTCGAGGTGTGGGGCAAGCGCCGGTTGAGCTTCGAGATCAACAAGAGCGCCGAAGGCATCTACGCGGTGCTCGACCTGACCTCGACTCCCGAAGCGGTGAAGGAACTGGACCGCCAGCTCGGTCTGCAGGAGACGGTGCTCCGGACGAAGGTCCTGCGCCGCGAGCCCGCCAAGGCTGCCAAGTTGGCCGCCAAGGCTGCGGCGAAGGCGGACGCCAAGTCGGCCAAGTCGGCGGCCAGGGCCGCCGCCAGGGCCTGACGAACCTCGATTAGGGGAGCTCCCAAGACATGGCTGGCGAGACGACGATCACGGTGGTCGGGAACCTGACCGCCGACCCGGAACTCCGCTTCACCCAGAGCGGTGCCGCGGTGGCGTCCTTCACGGTCGCCTCCACGCCCCGCACCTTCGACCGCCAGTCCGGCGAGTGGAAGGACGGCGAAGCGCTGTTCCTGCGGTGCAACGTGTGGCGGCAGGTCGCCGAGAACGTGGCCGAGTCGCTCACCCGCGGTTCGCGAGTGCTCGTCTCCGGACGGTTGCGCCAGCGTTCCTTCGAGACGAAGGAAGGCGAGAAGCGCACTGTCGTGGAGCTGGAGGTCGACGAGATCGGCCCCTCGCTGCGCTACGCGACCGCGAAGGTCAACAAGGTCAGCCGTGGAGACGGCGGCGGTGGCGGCGGCTTCGGCGGCGGCGGCGGTCAGCAGTCTCGTGGCGGCGGTGGCGCGCCCGCAGACGACCCGTGGGGTTCCGCCCCGCCGGCCGGCTCGGGTGGTTTCGCCGACGAGCCCCCCTTCTAGACCGCTGCACCGGTCATCCAGAACCTGATCACTGCGTATTCCAGGAGTTAGAGACACATGGCCAAGCCGCCTGTGCGCAAGCCCAAGAAGAAGGTCTGTGCCTTCTGCAAGGACAAGAGCGCGAACCTGATCGACTACAAGGACACGACGCTGCTTCGGAAGTTCATCTCCGACCGCGGCAAGATCCGTGCCCGCCGCGTCACCGGCAACTGCTCACAGCACCAGCGCGACGTCGCTGTTGCCGTGAAGAACGCCCGTGAGATGGCGCTGCTGCCCTACACCTCGACCGCTCGCTAAGGAAAGGGGACACCGCGATGAAGCTCATCCTCACCGCTGACGTTTCCGGCCTCGGCGCTCCCGGCGACGTCGTCGAGGTCAAGGACGGCTACGGCCGCAACTACCTGCTCCCGCGCGGTCTCGCGATCGTCGCGACCCGCGGTGCGCAGAAGCAGATCCAGGTCATCACCCGCGCGCAGGACACCCGGCGCGTGCGCGACCTGGACCACGCCAAGGAGATCAAGGCCAAGCTCGAGGGCCTCGGCGGCGTGACGCTGACCGCGAAGGCTGCGGCCGGCTCCACCAAGCTGTTCGGCTCGATCACCACCGCCGACGTGGCGGCGGCGGTCAAGAAGTCCGCGGGTGGCCTCACCCTGGACAAGCGCGCCATCGAGCTGCCGGGTCACATCAAGACCACCGGCAAGCACTCGGTGACGGTTCGCCTCCACCCCGAGGTCACCGTCGCGCTGCCGCTCGTCGTCACCGCGGCCGAGTAAGACCGCTCGACGAAGCTCGAGGACGACCCGTTGGGTAGGTCCACGTGTGATCGTTTGCAGAAGCGCCACCCCCCGGAATGCTCCGGGTGGGTGGCGCTTTCGCTCGTTCGGACGAGTGCGTTTCTGTCCACTTCCTGTGGATAACCCACCCGTTCGGCAACCCCGCGACACGCCGAAGAATGCGTTTTTCGCGACACGCCGAGGCTGTGGCGCACAACTTTTTCCACAAGTTGTACACAGCCCCTGAGCTGGAGTTACTTCTGTCACTCCACCGGTTGTCAACAGGTTGTCCCCAGCGTCTCCGCCCCTGTGAGCAACCATCCACAGGTTGTCCCCCAGTTGTCCACAGGGCGATCCACACACCGGTTTGCTTGCTCCGGACGGGTCCCTCTAGCGTCGCAGCTCGGGGGATGCCATCGCACAGCGTGGCCGCCCGGAATTGTCGGTGCCACGCGGTACAACTAGGTGACAGGCACCGGCTCTCGACATCTTCGCAGGGGTGATTCAGCAGTGGCGTTGGTCGACGACCGGGGTATGGCGGAGCCGAGTTTCGAACGTCAGCCGCCGCAGGACCTCGCCGCTGAACAGTCGGTGCTGGGCGGCATGCTGCTGTCCAAGGACGCGATCGCGGACGTGATCGAGGCGCTCGCGCCGAACGACTTCTACCGCCCGGCCCACCAGGCGATCTACGACTGCATCCTCGACCTCTACGGCCGCGGTGAGCCCGCCGACCCGATCACGATCTCCGCCGAGCTGGAGCGCCGCGGCGAGCTGCTGCGCGTGGGTGGCGCGCCGTACCTGCACACGTTGATCGCGACGGTGCCGACGGCGGCGAACGCCGGGTACTACGCCGAGATCGTGGCGGAGAAGGCGGTGCTGCGCCGGCTGGTCGAGGCGGGCACGCGCATCGTGCAGCTCGGGTACAACGGTGCCGAGGGCGCCGACGTCGACGAGGTGGTCGACCGCGCGCAGTCGGCGATCTACGAGGTCACCGACCGCCGCACGACCGAGGACTACTCGGTGCTGGAGGACCTGCTCCAGCCGACGATGGACGAGATCGACGCGATCGCCTCGCGCGGTGGCCAGTCGCTCGGCATCCCGACCGGCTTCGCCGACCTCGACGACCTGACGAACGGCCTGCACCCCGGCCAGATGATCATCGTCGCCGCCCGTCCGGGTGTCGGCAAGGCGCTCGCGCTCGACACCCCGCTGCCCACGCCGGACGGCTGGACGACGATGGGCGAGGTCTCCGCCGGCTCGTTCCTGCTGGGCGCCGACGGCCGCCCGACCCGCGTGGTCGCCGCGACCGAGGTCATGACCGGCAGGCCGTGCTTCGAGGTCGAGTTCTCCGACGGCACGGTGATCGTCGCCGACGCCGAGCACCAGTGGCTCACCGAGTCGTGCAGCGAGACCGGCGGGTTCTGGGCGATCCGCACGACGCAGCAGCTGTTCCACCGCGTCGGCGAGTGCCGCGTGTTCATCCGCATGTCGGCCGCGTGGGAGCTGCCGGCGGCCTCGTTGCCGCTGACGCCGACCGCGCTCGGCCAGTTCCTGTCCGGTCTGGGCGAGCTGGAGCTGACCGACGACGAGCTGCGGGTGGCCAAGGAGCTCGGCCTGGCCGACGAGCCGCACGTGCCGGCCGCCTACCTGCGCGCCTCCCGCGCGCAGCGGGCAGAACTGCTGGCCGCGCTGCAGGTCGACGGCCGGTTCGCCCGCCTGCGCCGGGACGTGGCCGAGCTGGTCGCGAGCCTCGGCGAGCACGACCGGGTGGAGATCGTGGCGGTGCGGCCAGTCCCGTCCGTGCCGGTGCGGTGCGTGGAGGTCGACAACCACGACCACCTGTACCTGGCCGGCGAGACGATGATCCCCACGCACAACTCGACGCTGGGCCTCGACTTCGCGCGGTCGTGCTCGGTGAAGCACGGCATGGCCAGCGCGATCTTCAGCCTCGAAATGAGCAAGACCGAGATCGTCATGCGCATGCTCTCCGCGGAGGCGCGCATCCGCCTCGGCGACATGCGCGGTGGCAAGATGAGCGACGACGACTGGACCCGCCTCGCCCGCAGGATGAGCGAGATCAGCGAGGCGCCGCTGTTCGTCGACGACAGCCCGAACCTGACGATGATGGAGATCCGCGCCAAGGCCCGCCGGCTCAAGCAGCGGCACGACCTCAAGCTGGTGGTCGTCGACTACCTCCAGCTGATGAGCTCCGGCAAGCGCACCGAGTCCCGCCAGCAGGAAGTCTCCGAGTTCTCCCGATCACTGAAGCTGATCGCCAAGGAGCTCGAGGTCCCGGTCATCGCGATCTCCCAGCTGAACCGCGGTCCCGAGCAACGCACCGACAAGCGCCCGATGCTGTCCGACCTCCGTGAGTCCGGCTCCCTGGAGCAGGACGCGGACATGGTCATCCTGATCAACCGCCCGGACGCCTGGGAACGCGACGACCCGCGCGCCGGCGAGGCCGACCTGATCATCGCCAAGCACCGTGCCGGCCCCACCGCCACGATCACCGTCGCGCACCAGCTGCACTACAGCCGGTTCGCCGACCTGGCCCAGCAGTAACGCGACCATGACCACCTACCGCTCGTAGTCAGGCCGCCGATGCCCATCACCTGCCGCGCCGCAACCCTCGCCGACGTACCCACGTTGGTCGCGCTGCGCCTGGCCAACGCCGAGAAGCACGCCGCGCTCGACCCGGAGGTGTTCCGCATCCCGGACCCCGAGGCCGTGCGCCGCTACTTCGAGGCGACGCTCGACTCGTTGCTGATCACGGTCGCCGAGGTCGACGGCGCGGTGGCCGGCATGGCCGAGGTCGTCCTGCTGCCGCCCGCGCCCAGTCACCAGATCCTGGTGCCGCGCACCGGCGCCGACATCCACACCGTCGTCCTCGACACGCACCGCGGCCAGGGCGTCGGCGCAGCACTGGTCACCGCCGCCGAACAGGTCGCCGCTGCTCACGGCGTCACAACCCTCTTCGCCGGAATCTTCGCCACGAACGCCGAGGCCGTCTCGTTCTACTCGGCCCGCGGCTTCACCCCACGCGGAACCCTGCTCAGCAAGCCGATCTCGTAGCGGTCAGCGGGGCATCAGCCCGCGCAGCGCGGTGTCCACGACCTGCTCGGCATAATCGCCGGTCAACGGCCCCGTGCGGTGCAACCACCGGTTGAGCACCGGCCCGAACACCATGTCGACGGCCACCTCGAGGTCAACGTCCCCCGCCAGCTGCCCGGCCAGCTGGGCGGCACGCAACCGTTCCTTCTTGAGCTCCCGCATCGGCCCGTCGAGCCGTTGCGCGTAGTCGGCCGCCAACGCCGGGTCGTGCACGATCTCGGTGTGCATGGCCCGCATGGCCTGGTCGAAACGCGGGTCGTTCAGCTCGTCCACCGTCGCCCGCAACACCAGCTTGAGGTCGGCCGCCAGGTCACCGGTGTCAGGCAGCGCCGCCGCCTCACCCTCACCGGCCATCGCCAAGAAGGCGTCGAACAACAACGAGCCCTTCGACGGCCACCACCGGTAGATCGTCTGCTTGCCGACCCCCGCGGCCTGCGCAATCCCCTCGATGCTCAGCTTCGCGTACCCCACCTCCCCGACCAGCTCCAACGCGGCAGCGAGGATGGCCCGCCGCGCGGTCTCGCTGCGGCGGCTGGGATCGGGCGCGACCTTCGTGGACACCGCACCACTCTAGCAACCATGAGACGAGACGGTCCGTCTTGACACCCCGCGCACCCTGATGCACACTTTCGCCATAACAAGACGAGACGTACCGTCTCGTTACAGCGAAGGGACCCACCACATGACCGCCTCACCCCGCGTCTGGTTCATCACCGGAGCCAGCCGCGGCCTCGGCCGCGCTTTCACCGAAGCCGCCCTCGCCGCCGGCGACCGAGTCATCGGCACCGCCCGCGACATCTCACCGCTCGCCCCACTCGTCGCCCAGCACCCCGACCACCTGCTGACGCTGCCCCTCGACGTCACCGACCGCGAAGCCGTCTTCACCGTCGTCAACCAGGCAGCCACCCACTTCGGCAAGCTCGACGTCGTCGTGAACAACGCCGGCACGCTGTTCGCCGGCATGGTCGAGGAGTTCACCGAAGCCCAGGCCCGCACCCAGCTGGACGTGAACTTCTTCGGCGCCCTCTGGGTCAGCCAGGCAGTCCTCCCACACCTGCGCACGCAGGGCAGCGGCCACATCCTGCAGATCTCCAGCATCGGCGCCCTCAGCGGCTTCCCGAGCACCGGCCTCTACAGCGCCAGCAAGTTCGCCCTCGAAGGCATGAGCGAAGCCCTCGCCGCCGAAGCAGCCCAGTTCGGCGTGAAGGTCACCATCGTCCAGCCCGGCGGCTACTGGACCGACCTCTACACGAGCAGCACCGCCACCACCCCCACCTCGGCCTACGACGACCTCCGCGCAGAACTGGAGAAGCAGTGGGCAGAGGGCTCGATCGACAGCGCCCCCCACCTCGCCGCCGAAGCGGTGATGACCCTCGTGGCCAGCGACAACCCACCCCTGCGCCTGCTGCTCGGCAGCATGGTCTACGACCTGGCGTTCCACATCTCCCAAAGCCGCATGGACACGTGGCGCTCCTGGGAACAGACCAGCCGAGCCGCCGAAAAGGCCATCCCCAACCCTGACAACAGCTTGTGATCGAGCCGCAGGCGAGAAGTTGTGAAGCCTTCGTACCTGGCCAGCCTTCCTCGGGAGGAACAGCACGCCCCCAAGGGCGGGCCCACACAGCACTGAGCCCCGATGACACCGTCGTGTCATCGGGGCTCAGCTTCTTACCGGAGGAGGGTGTTACAACCTGAACTGTCCAGGCCAGATCTTACGGGGTCATACGACCCTTACAGCGTGCCCGTCACACGGTCGAACACGTTGCCCGACTCCAGCATCGACATCGCCGGAGCGTCGACCGGCACGCTCGGCAGCGACCGCTCGCCAGCCGGAACCAACCCCGACGTCGGGTTGAGGTTCAGACCGGACACGTTGGCCGGGCTGTTGACCGGCAGGGCCGGCAGCGAACGCTCGGTCGGGATCGGCAGCGGCACGGGGAGCGCCGGCAGGGCCGGGGCGGTCACCGGCAGGGACGGCATCGAACGCTGGGTGGCGCCGCCGGGGACCAGCTTCTTGGCGGCCTCCAGCACCTGGTTGACCGGGAGGCCCTGGATGTTCGGGGCCACGTTCGCGACGCCGTTCTGGCCCAGGGGCAGCTCGGTGCGCTCGTGCGCGAGCTTGGCGGCCTGGGACTTGCCGACCGGGAGGCTGGCGGCCGGGAGCTTGGTGACCGGCAGCTTGCCGACGGGCAGCTTGTCAACGGGCAGCCTGTCGAGGGGCAGCTTGTCAACGGGCAGCTTGCCCACGGGGAGCTTGCCCAGGGGCAGCTGGCCCACGGGCAGCTGGCCGACCGGCAGCTTGCTGGGCGACAGCTTGTTCACCGGCAGCTGACCCGCGGGGAGCTTGCCGATGGGGAGCTGACCGACCGGCAGCTGGCCGACGGGGAGCTTGCCGATGGGCAGCTGACCGGCCAGACCGGTGAGGCCGCCGATCGAGGGCAGGCCGTTGATCGGCAGGTTGCGGAAGGACGGCACGCCCTGGAACCCCGGGACCTCGGTGGCGCCCATCAGCTTGTCGATGCCCTTGGGGAGCTGGATGCCCTTGAGCTGGCTGGCACGCAGGGTGCCCTCGTCCTCGCCGGTGAGCTGGGTGTCGTCGCTGGTGCCGCCGGTGAAGGCCTGGCCGACCAGCTCGACGGGGATGCGGCGGACGCTGGCTGCGGCCTCCGCGGGGACGGTCATCTCGCGGCCGGCCAGGGGGCCGACGCCCTCGGTGTCCATGTCGCCGCCGGCCTGCGTGTCCGAGGCCTTCTCGGTCCAGGTCGAGGCCGAGCCCGCGACCGCGACGGCGTCCGCGTAGGGCTGGGCGGCGGCGTTGGCCGGCACGTGGAGCAGGTTGCCGGAGACCGAGCCGTCCTTGCCGGAGGTCTGCGAGTCGTCGCCGGCCTGGACGTCCGTGGTGGTGTCGGCGTCCGAGGTGGTGAGACCGGCTGCCGAGACCGTGTTGCCGGGGACCGGCACGAACGGCGTGGCCTGCGCGCCGATCAGGTTGCCCGCGATGGAGCCGCGCTCGCCGGTGCTCTGGACGTCGCCGCCCGCGTCCGAGTCGAGGTCGTTGGTGGCGGTCGAGTTGACGTTGCTGCCGCCGCCGACCGACCAGCCCATGACCTGGGTGGCGGACGCGACCGGCGCCGAGATGACGTTGCCGCCGATGGAGCTCTGCTTGCCGTCGGTCGTGGCGTCGCCACCGGCCTGCATGTCGGTCGCGTTGTCGGCGTGCGCCTCGTTGTTGCCGACGAGGGTGACGCCGTCGCCGAAGACCTGGGCCGGCGTCGAGGTCGGGACCTGGACGATGTTGCCGGAGACCGAGGACTTGCGGCCGGTCGCCTTCGGGTCGTCGCCCGCGGTGACCGTGGTGTCGTTCGAGCTGGTCGACGTGGTGTTGCCGACCACGCCGGCCGTGTCGCCGAAGACCTGGGCGGCCGCGGCGGTCGGCGCGGTGATGATGTTCGACGAGACGGTGCCGCGGTCGTCCACGGTGTTCGGCTGGCCGCTCGAGCGGATGTCCTTGACCTCGTCCGCGGAACCGGTGGCCTGGCCACCGGCGGTCGCGGCCGCACCGTAGAGCTCGGCGGGCGCGGCGAGCGGGGTCTGCGCCACGTTGCCGGAGATGACCGAGTTGTCACCGGTCGTGCCCTGGTAGCCACCGGTGTCCGAGTTGACCTCGTTGACGCAGGTGCCGACGGACTGGCCGGCGCCGGAGGCACCGTTGCCGCACACGTCCACGGCCGTGGCCGGCGGGACGTTCGCGATGTTGCCGGACAGGACCGAGTCGTGGCCCTTGGTCCAGTTGTTGCCGCCCGCGCCCGTGTTGGAGCTGTTGGTGTGCTCGGCGCCCGAGTTGCCGACGAGCGACGCGGCGTTGCCACCGACGCCGACCGGCAGCGCGATCGGGGTGTCGGCGATGTTGCCCGACGCCGAGGAGCCGTTGCCCGCGGTGTTGGTGTTGCCACCGGCGTACGACTCGTTGACCGTGTTGCTGACCGCGTAGGAGTTGCCGGCCGCGGCGGCGGCGTTGTCGTCGACCGCGATCGGGCCGGCGAGCGGCGTCTTGGCGACGTTGCCGGCCAGCGTGGCCGGGTCACCGTTCGTCCACACCCGGTCGCCCGCGGACGCGCTGCCGGTCTGGGTCGAGTCGTTGGCGGCGTTGCCCGCACCGGCTGCCGAGTTGCCGTTCACCTCGACCAGCGGGGCCAGCGGGACCTGGCCCGCGTTGCCGGACAGCGTGCTGTCCTTGCCGCTCGTCTGCAGCAGGCCGTTGGACTTCGCGACCGTGTCGGCGGTGGAGCGGGACTCGGCGATGCCGCCCGCACCCACGGCGTTGCCGGTCACCTGGACCGGGGTCGCACCCTGCTCGGCGAGGATGTTGCCCGAGAGGGAACCCTTGTCGCCGTTGGTGATGATGTGGCCGCCGGTGGTGCTGCTCTGCCGGGCGGTCGTGTCGTTGGCGGCGTTGCCGCCCGCGGCGATCGAGTTGCCGGTGACCTGCGCGGGCAGGACGTGGTTGACGGCGACGACGTTGCCGGCGATCGCCTGGCGCTCGCCGGTCGTCTTGACGCTGCCGTCGCGGCTGAGGTCCTGCTCGCAGTCGGCGGTCGTCGAGCCGTCGGCGAGCGCGGAGATCTGGTTGCCGCAGACGTTGACCGGCACGTCGGCGTGCGCCTGGAGCGTGTTGCCGCGGGCGTTCGACGTGGCGGTGTCCTGCAACCGGCCGCTCATCGAGCGGAACAGCGGGTTGGCGACCGGAGCGGCCGTCTTGGTCGGCACCGCGCTGGTGACGCGGTCCGTGCTGATCGTGCGGTCGACCGTCGGTGCGCTGACGTTCCTGGCGGGGTTGGCCAGGTTGTTCTGGTCGATCTTGATGGGAACCGACGCACCGGCGTCAACGACCGGAGGAGCTGCATCCGGGTTGACGTTCTCCTGGGCAGAAGCGATGCCCGTACCGAGCATCAGCAAACCACCAGTGACAAACGCGGACTGGATTCCGCGCTTTGCCCAGGTCTGCATTTGATCTCCTTCCAAAGCCCCTGTTGTCAGGGGGGTTCACGGGGGTGGGGCCGGAACGCGTGGGGTCGCGTCATCACCGGGGGAGTGCACGCGGAGCCGACCGGAAGGAGCGCATGAAAAAAGCGCGACGGTCGACTTCCGGACAGCCGGGGGTGGAGGCTGCTTGCCCGGCTTCACGGTCACCTCGTCGGTGGACGGCGCGAGAGCGCGCTCCACCGAGGTGCCGTGAACATCGCCGGACGCAGCAAAGGCAGCTTTGTGGCTGCCGGCCGCACCAGAACCGTCGGAACCGCACGTGCACTGGACCGGCGCGGGGGCCGGCACAGGCAGCTTGGGAGACGGGTCGGCGGGCAAGGACGGGTGCTGCTCGGACGGCACCACGAGGTGGCGCGTCTCCAGCAGCTTCGTCCAGGTAACACCGGAGGGACCGGTGAGCTTCGACAACACCTTCGCGACCGGCGACTGTCCGGCCTCTGGGGTGACCACCGGTGGCACGTACGTCACGTCCATCGCCCGCGAGGTCGCGGGGGTGGTGGGCGTGACGACGAACGTGGCACGGGGCAGGACCCGCTCGGCGATCTTCTCGACCGTCTGCTGGACCTGCATCTGCGGCAGTGCGGCACGCGCCTTGGCGTGCTCGGCGCAACGTTTCGTCGATCTTGTGGACGGCCTTGGCCGCGGGGACGACGACCGGCAGCTTCTGGTCGACAGTGGCGATCTTGGTCACCACGTCGATCTGCTGCTGGGCGTCGTCGGCCGCGTGTGCCGCGGTCGTCGAGAGCATCCAAGCGACGGCCGTGCCCGCGACAGCCCCACCGACGGCGAGCAGCGCTCGGGTGGCGAACCGGCGGATGCCGTTCGCTCCCGTCTTCGCTCGCAGATCGGCAGAGGACAACGCGGGAACCTCGCTACTCGGTGACGCTCGGGGGAATCGCCGACGATCTTCCTGATCAAGTCGACGGGGCCGACAATGCCAGTCGCGGCACCCCGATTGCACGCCGAGAGCACTCGGTTAACTACATCGTGTGAACGCCCGCCGGGATCACAACCGCTTCAGCACACGTGCCGCACCGGCCGCGGCGGTCGAGGCGAGCACCCAGCCCACGGCGACGAGCGTCGCGGAGATCCATTGCGACGCGCCCGTGAACTGCCACTTCCCGTCGTGGCCGAAGTCGATGATCGGGATCAGCAGGTCGAGGGCGAGCAGCCAGGCGTTCCACACCGGGGCCTCGTCGTCGTTGAGCTTGGCCATGGGATGCCAGTTGAACCACAGCGCGCCGCCCAGCCAGAACACCCCGAGCCAGCAGATCGCGAGCCACGGCCGGTAGCCGTACCCGACCGTCCACCGCTGCACCGCGCCCCAGACCCGGCCCGCCTTGCCGAGCTCGGAGTAGCGCCGGCGTTGCTTCTCCAGCTGCACCCGCTGGGCGAGTTCCTCCTCACCGCCCTGCTGGTAGACGGCGGCGAGCTGCTCGTACGGTCCCGGCGCGAAGTCCGGCTGCACCTTGAGCAACCACTTGAGCCGGGTCTCCACCGGCACGTCCGGGTCGGCGGTGATGCCCTCGAACGTGAAGTCGTCCACGGCCACGCCACCCTCGGCGTCCCACAGCCCCGGCCCGTCTGTCACCGAGATCGCCTGCAGGCGGCTCAGCACGACCTTGCCCTTGGGCTGCTGGCCCTCCGGGATGTGCAGGCGGAACTGGTGGACGGTGAGCCCGTAGGCGTTGAGCGCGATGTCGGCGGAGGTCGAGCCGAGGTGCGAGTCGCTGAACGTGGCCATCTTGCCGACCTCGCCCAGCCGGATCCGCACGCCGCCGACCGCGGTGAACCCGCGGCTGCACAACAGGTCCTTGCCGATCGTGATGGCACGGGCGTCGAGCGACGGTTTCTGCGTGCCGTTCGGACGCAGCCGCGGCAACGTCAGCGACGCGCCGGAGCAGTCGAGCGTGGAACCGATGTTCGCGTTCTGCAGCCGGATCGAGCCCTTGGCCTTGAGCTCGCGCAGGAACAGCGTGCCGCCGATCTGCAGCCGGTCGGCGAACAGGACGTCGATGCCGGGCCCGTGCAGGGAGACGCCGGACATGCTGGCGCTGCCCTGGATCTGCGCGTTCGCCAGCCGGACCTGGCCGTAGGTCTGCAACGCGAGCGAGCGCAGACCGGCGCCGTTGACCGCGCTGCGGGCCTCGACGTCGCCGCGGACCTGCATGCCGTCGGCGTGGATGGCGACGGGGATGCGGTTGGTGATGTCACCGGCCAGCTCCTCCGCGACGTCGCGCGGGCCGATCACCGCGCCGGACAGCCGCAGGTACCCGCCGATGCTCGCGTTCGGCAGCCGGACCGTGCCGGTGCTGGTGAACCCGTCGTCGAGCTCGACGTTGCCCTCGACCCGGATGCGGTCGGCCACGAGCGTCGCTGCCTCGTCGGCGAGTCCGTGCGGCAGGACCAGCACCTGGTGGTCGACGCGGTGGGTGGAGTGCAGCCGGGCACCGGTGAACTCGAGGTTGCCGCCGACCTTGGCGCCGTCGAGCAGCACCCGGCCGTCCGCGGTGAACCTGCCGCCTTCCGCGTTGCAGAAGACGTTGCCCGCCACCACGATCCCGGACGCCTCCAACGCGTCGCGACCGGTGTTGATCAGCCGCGCACCGCCGAGGTGGACGCTGCCGCCGATCGCCGCGCCGCGCAGCCGGACCTCGCCGTTGGCCCGCAACGCGATGGCCTGCACGGAGCCGGAGACCCGCAACCGCGCACCGAGCAGCGCGTGGTCGGTGCCGCTGCGCAGCACCGCGCCGGCGAGCCGGAGCGTGCCGTCGACGGCGGCGTCTGTGAGGTCGACCGTGCCGGTGCAGGTGAAGCCGGCTTCGAGGACGAGGTCGCTGAACACCCGCAGGTTGCGGCCCTGGATGCCGGGCACGCGGGTGCCGCGCAGCCGCAGCCCGATCAGCCGGGCCATCCGCAGGTCGAGCGGTTCCTCGAAGGTGCAGTGCGTGAGGTCGATGACCCGCGTGACGCGCGTGCCCTCGAGCTCGAACTTGCCGGTGACACGTGCGTTTTGCAACCGCAGAGCTGGCAATCCCTTGCGTGGCACCCGGTACATGCCGGTCAGCAACCCGGTGAGCACCTCGCCGCGCACGCTCTGCCCGGTCAGGTCGATCTCGGTGCCGCCCGCATAGGCCCCGGCGACCTGGCGTTCGACCTCGGTCAAGTCTTCCGGCTTGATCACTCTCGTCCTCCCCTGACGAACCGGATCATCCCTACCAGGTTCCGCGTTCGCCAGGGTCCGAACAGTTAACGTGAGGCCCGTGAGCGCATCGGAGTCGGAGATCAGCAGTCGCGTTCCGAAGCTGCTGAGGGTGAGCGCCGCCCTGAGCTGGCGCTTCGTCGCTGTGGTGGCCGCGTTGTACGTGGTCGCGTATGTGCTGGGCTATCTCGCGTCGATCGTGATCCCCGTCGCAGTGGCACTGCTGCTGGCGGCCCTGCTGTCGCCGGGCGTGGCGAAGCTCGTCGAGTGGCGGGTCCCGCGCGGCGTCGCCACCACGGTGATGATGATCATCGGCATCGGCGTGCTCGGCGGCGTGCTGACATTCGTGATCAGCGAGTTCTCCCGCGGCCTGCCGGAGCTGCAGACGCAGGTGTCGGCCTCGCTCGACACGATCCAGCAGTGGCTGAAGGACGGCCCGGCGCACCTGTCCGACGCGCAGCTGCAGGGTTACATCAACGAGCTCGTGAACACGATCAAGGAGAACCAGACCGCGATCACGTCCGGTGCGCTGACCACGGCGGCCACCCTGGGCGAGGCGCTGACGGGTCTGCTGCTCGCGCTGTTCACGCTGATCTTCTTCCTGCACGACGGCGACGGCATCTGGAAGTTCGTGACGCGCGCGTTCCCCCGCGACGTCCGCCCCCGCGTCGACGTCGCCGGCCGCCGCGGGTTCGCCTCGCTCGTTTCCTATGTGCGCGCCACGGCGGCGGTCGCGGTCGTGGACGCCGTGGGTGTCGGCATCGGCCTGGCGATCATCGGGGTGCCTTTGGTGGTGCCGTTGTCGGCGTTGGTGTTCCTCGGCGCGTTCATCCCGATCATCGGTGCGGTGTTCACGGGTGCGGTGTCGGTGTTGATCGCGCTGGTGACGAACGGGCCGATCGCGGCGCTGGTCGTTCTCGCCGTGCTGATCGGTGTCATGCAGCTGGAGTCGCACGTGCTGCAGCCGATCCTGCTTGGGCGCGCGGTGAAGCTGCACCCGCTGGCGGTGATCATCGCGATCGCGGCCGGGTTGGTGGCGGGTGGCATCGCCGGTGCGCTGCTCGCGGTGCCGTTGCTGGCGGTGCTGAACTCCGGGATCCGGTCGCTGGTGTCCGATGCGGACGCGGAGCAGAAGCCGGAGAAGGTGGACGTGCTGGAGCCGCAGGAGACGGCGCCGAAGGACGACCGGAGCGAGCGGCAGAAGGAGCTCTAGGCCATCGAGACCAGGTTGCGGCCGTACGCCTTCGCTGCCAGCAGCGCCGCATCGGCCGCAACCAGCAGGTCCGGCAGCTCGTACCCGAACCGGAGCGTCGTCGACACCCCGATGCTCACCGTCAGCCCGCGCAGCTCGTGCGGTTTGCCGTCGGTGCCCATCGTCGGGACCCGCAGTGCGGCAACGGCTTTGCGCACCCGTTCGGCGACCGACTCGGCCTCCTCCGGGGTGGCTTCGGGCAGCAGGACGACGAACTCCTCCCCGCCGAAGCGGCCCACCAGGTCGCCGCGGCGGACGGTGCCGCGCAGCAGCAGGGAGATGGCGGCCAGTGCCGCGTCGCCCGCCAGGTGGCCCACCTCGTCGTTGACCCTCTTGAAGTGGTCGAGGTCCAGGAGCATCACGGCCGTGGGGCGCTTGCGGGCCGAGGCCTTGGTGAGCTCGTAGCGGGCGCGGGTGTCCCAGTGGACGGCGTTGGCGAGGCCCGTTTTGGCGTCGCGCTGGGCGGAGCGGCGCCATTGAGGGAGCTGGGCGGCTCGTTCGAGGAGCGCCAGTGGTGGGCCGGCGATGAGGGCGTGGACGGCGTTCGCCTCGGCCACGCAGCCCATGAGGCCGCCGATGGAGACCGCGACGATGCCGAGGACGGCGTCGATGGGTTCGCCGACGGTCTCCTCGAAGGTGCCGGAGGGGCGGCGGAGCTTCAGGCCCACCGCGATCAGGGCCGCGCGCAGGACCAGCAGGAAGGTGGCGGCGAAGACCATCAGCAGCAGGCCGGCGTGCGGGTTCGCCCAGCCGAGCAGGTAGCGGGTGGCGAAGACGGACAACGCGGTGGCGCTCAGGGTGAACACCCAGCGGTGGGACTCCGGGCGCTGGGTGAGCAGGCAGTGCAGGGCGGGGCCGAAGAGCAGCAGCACCAGCAGGTTCGGGGGCAGGGTGACGATGCCGGCGGTCAGGTAGGAGAGGTGCGCGGCCCACGGGTTGCGCTCGGTCTCGCCGATGCGGTGGCTGTAGATGGAGCTGAGGATGATCACCGCGCCGGCCGTGCCCGCGATGGCGGCGAACCTGGCGATTTCGGAGGGTGAGGGCTGGTCGGAGGACACGATCACGTAGACCACGACCGCGAGAGCTGATCCGTCGATCAACAACCAGTAGCCGAGGGCACGCCGCCGCAGTGTCCACACCGGCCAGTCGCGCACGTGTACTTGCCCTCCCCCGCCCAACGGGAGCGCTGCCCCGAACCCGGAGAGCGTCGCACATTCGGCCGTTCGGCAGAAGACGGCCACCTGGGGGTTAGCCAGCACACGTTCTAGCGGCAGGATGGGGGGCGAAAGGAGCACAGCGTGCCCAAGCAGCCTGCCGAACGTGTGACGAAGGTGATCGACGACCCAGCCACGCCCCTGTGGCACGGGACAGTTGTGCTACGCATAGTCACATTTCTCTTCGCGGCGGCGAACGTGATCGCGAACCACGAGGACTACATCCGGCCGTGGCTCGCGTGGACCACGCTCGGGGTGATGGCGCTGTGGTCCGTGTTCACCAGCCGCGCCTACAGCACCACGTGGGGCCGGCGCTGGCCGGTCGTGCTGGTGGACCTCGCGGTGACCTGCGGGTTGATGTCGCTCTCGCCGTTGATCATGTCGAGCCACCAGCTGCTGACCGAGAACGTCCCGCTGATCACCACGATCTGGGCGTGCGTGCCCGCCGTGGCGCTCGGCGCGCTGGGCGGGTCGGCCGCCGGGTTCACCGGAGGGCTCACCGTCGGCCTGTTCACCTACCTCGCCAAGGGCGTGCCGAGCCTCGACCTGCTGCGCGACGTGGTGCTGCTCGCGGGCGCGGGCATGGTCGTCGGCATGGCTCGGCCCGCCGGCGCTCGGCGGTGCGGCTCGCGCAGGCGTTGCGGACCGAGGCGGCGACGGCCGAACGCGAACGCCTCGCCCGGTCCATCCACGACAGCGTGCTGCAGGTGCTCGCCCGCGTCCGCAAGCGCGGCCTGGAGGTCGGTGGCGAGGCCGCCGAGCTCGCGCAGATGGCCGGCGAGCAGGAGGTCGCGCTGCGCAACCTGGTCGCGGCCGCGCCCACCGACTCCACTGTGGACGGCGACGTCGACCTCCGTCCCGGCCTGCAGCTGCTGGCCACGCCGAAGATCCAGGTCTCCACCCCGGCCACGCAGGTGATGTTCAACGCCGCTGCCGCCGGTGAGCTCACGTCGCTGGTCCGCGAGGCGCTGTCCAACGTGGACAAGCACGCCGGCGGCGACGCCAGGGCGTGGGTGCTGCTCGAAGACCTCGGCGACGAGGTGGTGTTGAGCGTCAGGGACGATGGACCGGGGATCCCGGACGGCCGGATCGCCTCCGCGGAGGCGGAAGGCCGGATGGGCATCGCGAAGTCGATCAGGGGCCGGGTGGCCTCGCTGGGCGGCACGCTGGAGCTCCAGACCGGGCCGGGGGAGGGCACGGAGTGGGAGGTACGCGTGTTCAGGAAGGGGGCGGTGCAGTGACGGTTTCGGTGATGGTGGTCGACGACCACCCGATGTGGCGCGAGGGCGTGGCACGTGACCTGCAGGAGCGCGGCTTCCAGGTCGTGGCGACCGCGGGTGACGCCGCCTCCGCCGTGCGCATCGCGAAGACCGTGCGCCCCAACGTCGTGCTGATGGACCTCAACCTGGGTGAGCTGTCCGGTGTCGACGCCACCGTCATGATCACCGGTGAGCTGCCGGACACGCGGGTGCTGGTGCTGTCCGCGAGCGGCGAGCACGACGACGTGCTGCAGGCCGTGAAGGCGGGCGCGTCGGGCTACCTGGTGAAGTCCGCGTCCGCCGAGGAGCTGGTCGAGGCCGTGACCCGCACCGCCGCCGGCGACGCCGTGTTCACCGCCGGGCTCGCGGGCCTGGTGCTGGGCGAGTACCGGCGGATGGCCGCCGCGCCGGACGACTCGGAGGAGAAGCCGCAGCTCACCGAACGGGAGACCGAGGTGCTGCGGCTGGTGGCCAAGGGGCTGACAGCACGCCAGATCGCCAACCGCCTGGTGATCTCCCACCGCACGGTCGAGAACCACGTCCAGTCGACTTTGCGGAAACTCCAACTGCACAACCGGGTGGAGCTGGCGCGTTATGCCATCGAGCACGGTCTCGACAGCGAACCGGAGGCAGAGCGATGACCGACCCCAGAGATCTGCGCGTGTCCGACGCCGAGCGTGAGCACGTCGTCAGCCTGCTGAACAAGGCGGTGGGCCGCGGCATGATCACCCTCGACGAGTTCACCACCCGCACCGACACCGCACTGGCGGCCGTGACCAGGGCCGATCTGAACGCGGTGCTCCTCGACCTGCCCGGCATGGTCAACACCGACGCGATCGCCGGGCCGCGCATCGAGCTGAAGAACGCCATGGGCACCACGGTCCGCAAGGGCGTCTGGGTCGTCCCGCCGGAGCTGCTGGTGCGCAACACGCTCGGCACCACCGACCTCGACTTCACCCAGGCCGTGCTGCCGCCGGCGGTCACGATCGACCTGGACGTGTCGCTCGGCTCGGTGAAGCTGGTCGTGCCGGAAGGTTCCTCGGTGAACATCGACGCCGTGGACATCACCGCGGGTGAGATCAAGGACAAGGTCCGCAACGCCGTCGGCTCGCCGCAGTTCGTGCTGCGCGGCGCGGTCCGGGGTGGATCGGTGCTGATCAAGCACAAGAAGAAGGCGCTCTTCGGCTGAAGAGCCGGTCCCGGATTTCAGCGGAAAGGACCTGCCCCGGACGGTGCCGCACGACGGATGCTTGGTGGGCCTTGTCGCCTGACGTCGGGAGAGCTCCGTGCAGTCGCTGGTCACCATCGAACACGTCCGCCAGTTCACCGAGGACGGGTTCTTCCTGCTGAGGGACGTCGTCCCGCCGAACGACCTGGTGCTCCTGCGGGAGGAGTGCGACCGGTTCGTGGCGGAACGCGAGCAGGAGATGGACCGGCTCGGCGTGGACAACATCGACCTGGACCACCGGGGACGGCGCTACTTCGTGCACGCGTACGACCGCAGCGCCGTCGTCCGCCGGTTCCTGTTGTCCGGCCTGATGCGGGACATCGCGCAGACGGTGCTCGGTGACACGGTCTACCTGTTCAACGAGCAGTACGTCGTCAAGGCCGCCGAGCAGGGCATGAGCCTGAGCTGGCACCAGGACTCCGGCTACCTGGAGTCGGACCACCGGCCGTACCTGACGTGCTGGATCACGCTCGACGACGTCACCGAGCAGAACGGCACCGTCTACCTGCTGCCGTACTCGCGCGCCGGGACCCGCGAGGCGGTCCCGCACGTCCGCGACGAGCAGTCCAGGGACATGGTCGGCTACTCCGGCGACGACCCCGGCGACCCGGTGATCGCGCCGGCCGGGAGCATCGCCTGCTTCGCGAGCACGGTCCTGCACCGCAGCGGCGCGAACACGACCGACCGGTTCCGCCGGGTCTACCTGGCCCAGTACTCGGCCGAACCGATCCTGAACGCGGACCGGTCGCCCAAGCACCTGGCGGAGCCGCTCACGACTCGCTGATCTGCGAACGCACCGGGCTGCGCGCAGGATCGAACCCGTGCGTTGTCTTGTGACCGGTGCGACCGGATACCTCGGTGGACGGCTCGTCCCGCGGCTGCTGGCGGAGGGGCACCGGGTGCGGTGCCTGGTGCGTTCGCCGGAGAAGCTGCGGGACGTGCCGTGGGCCGCTGACGTCGAGATCGTCCGCGGGGACGTGCTGCAGGACCTCGGCGAGGCGATGAAGGACATCGACGTCGTGCACTACCTGGTGCACTCCCTGAACTCGAAGGACTTCGCGAACGCCGACCGCAAGGCCGCGGAGAACACTGCGGCCGCTGCCGAGCGGGCCGGGGTGCGGCGGATCGTGTACCTGGGCGGGCTGCACCCGGAGAACGCCGAGCTGTCGCCGCACCTCGCCTCGCGCAAGGAGGTGGGCGAGGTCTTCCTGCGGTCCGGGGTGCCGGCGGTGGTGCTGCAGGCGGCGGTGATCATCGGGTCGGGCTCGGCGTCGTTCGAGATGCTGCGGTACCTGACCGAGCGGTTGCCGGTCATGGTCACGCCGAGGTGGGTGCACAACCGGATCCAGCCGATCGCGGTGCGGGACGTGCTGCGGTACCTGGTCGGCGCGACCGCGCTGGACTTCGAGCCGGAGACGAACCGGACGTTCGACATCGGCGGGCCGGACGTGCTGACCTACCTGCAGATGATGCTCCGGTACGCGCAGGTCGCCGGGCTGCCCCGGCGGCGAGTGCTGCCGGTGCCGTTGCTGACGCCGGGCCTGTCGTCGCACTGGGTCAACCTGGTCACGCCGGTGCCGAAGTCGATCGCGGCACCGTTGATCGAGTCGCTGGTGCACGAGGTGGTGTGCCGGGAGGACGACGTCCGTGAGCTGCTGCCCGGTGAGAACGTCGGCTACGACAAGGCCGTCGAGCTGGCCTTGACGAAGGTCCGCGACGCCGACGTGGAGACCCGGTGGTCGGGGGCGTCGGTGCCGGGTGCGCCGAGCGAGCCGTTGCCGACCGACCCCGACTGGACCGGCGGGTCGGTCTACGTCGACGAACGCGGCCGCGAGACGCGGGCGAGCCCCGAGCGGCTGTGGGAGGTCGTCGAGGGGATCGGTGGTGAGCGCGGCTGGTACTCGTTCCCGCTGGCCTGGGCGATCCGCGGGTGGCTGGACCGGCTGGTGGGCGGGGTCGGGCTGCGGCGCGGCCGGCGTGACCCGCACCGGCTGCACGTGGGCGAGGCGCTCGACTTCTGGCGGGTCGAGGAGGTCGAACGCGGGCGGCTGCTGCGGTTGCGCGCGGAGATGAAGGTGCCTGGTCAGGCCTGGCTGGAGCTTCGAGTGGCGGACGGGCGGCAGGGCGGGTCCACTTACCGCCAACGCGCCGTGTTCGTGCCCAAAGGGCTCGCCGGACACCTCTACTGGGCGGTCGTGTGGCCGTTTCACGGCATCGTGTTCGGCGGCATGGTGCGCAACATCGCCAATGAAGCTGAGCTGCACAACAACTTCAGAAAGTCCTGATGGACTGCACAAACAGCAAAGGGTGAGACTTCGCGCATGAAGGCTCTCGTCAAGGTCGCCGCTGGGCCTGGCCTGGAACTGACCGACGTCCCCGATCCGACACCGGGTCCGACGGACGTGCTGGTCAGGGTCCTGCGCACCGGCATCTGCGGCACCGACCTGCACATCGACTCGTGGGACGACTGGGCCGCGGCCAACATCAAGGCGCCGCTGGTCCTCGGGCACGAGTTCGTCGGCGAGGTCGTCGAGGTCGGTGGCTCGGTGACCGGCGTCAAGGTCGGTGACCTGGTCAGCGGCGAGGGTCACCTGGTGTGCGGGACGTGCCGCAACTGCAAGGCGGGCCGCCGCCACCTGTGCGCCAACACGCGCGGTCTCGGCGTGCACTCCAACGGCGCGTTCGCGCAGTACGTCGTGCTGCCGGAGCAGAACGCGTGGGTGCACCGGGCACAGGTCGACCTGGACGTGGCCGCGATCTTCGACCCGTTCGGCAACGCGGTCCACACGGCGCTGAGCTTTCCGGTGATCGGCGAGGACGTGATCATCACCGGCGCCGGCCCGATCGGGATCATGGCCGCCGCCGTCGCCAAGCACGCGGGCGCGCGCAACGTCGTGATCACCGACATCAGCGAGCACCGCCTGGACCTCGCGCGCAAGGTCGGCGTCGACCTCGCGGTGAACGTGGCCGAGAAGACGATCGCCGACGCGCAGGCCGAGCTCGGCATGGCCGAGGGCTTCGACGTCGGCATGGAGATGTCCGGCAAGCCGGTCGCGCTGCGCGACATGATCGCGAACATGGCGCACGGCGGCCGCATCGCGATGCTCGGCCTGCCCGCGGAGGAGTTCCCGGTCGACTGGAGCAGCATCGTGCTGAAGATGCTGCACATCAAGGGGATCTACGGCCGGGAGATGTTCGAGACCTGGTACTCGATGACCGTGCTGCTGCAGCGCGGCCTCGACCTCGCGCCGGTGATCACGCACCGGTACGACCACACGCAGCACGCGGAGGCGTTCGCCACCGCGCGCGAGGGCAAGTGCGGCAAGGTCATCCTCGACTGGACGGGAGCCTGATGTACGGCGAGCTGAAGAACGACCTCCGCAGGACGATCGGGGAGATCAGGGAGGCCGGGCTCTACAAGGCCGAGCGCGTGATCGCGACCCCGCAGAACGCCGCGGTCCGCGTCGGTTCCGGGGACGAGGTGCTGAACTTCTGCGCCAACAACTACCTCGGGCTCGCCGACCACCCGAAGCTCATCGAGGCCGCGAAGTCGGCGCTGGACGAGTGGGGCTTCGGCATGGCCTCGGTGCGGTTCATCTGCGGCACCCAGGAGCCGCACAAGGAGCTGGAGGCGAAGCTCTCGGAGTTCCTCGGCACCGAGGACACGATCCTGTACAGCTCGTGCTTCGACGCGAACGGCGGCCTGTTCGAGACGCTGCTCGGCGCCGAGGACGCGATCATCTCCGACGAGCTGAACCACGCGTCGATCATCGACGGCGTGCGGCTGTCGAAGGCCAAGCGCTTCCGCTACAAAAACCGCGACATGGACGACCTGGAGCGCCAGCTCAAGGACGCGGCCGACGCGCGCTACCGCCTCATCGCGACCGACGGCGTGTTCTCGATGGACGGCTACCTGGCGCCGCTGGACGAGATCTGCGACCTGGCCGAGCGGTACAACGCGCTGGTCATGGTCGACGACTCGCACGCCGTCGGCTTCACCGGCCCGACCGGCCGCGGCACGCCGGAGCTGTTCGGGGTGCAGGACCGGGTCGACATCGTGACCGGCACGCTGGGCAAGGCGCTGGGCGGTGCGTCCGGCGGGTACACGTCGGGTCGCGCGGAGATCGTCGAGCTGCTGCGCCAGCGGTCGCGGCCGTACCTGTTCTCGAACTCGCTGGCGCCCTCGATCACGGCCGCCGCGATCGCCGCGCTGGACATGCTGTCGTCGTCCTCCGAGCTGCTCACCCAGCTGCGCTCGAACACCGAGCTGTTCCGCCGCCGGATGACCGACGAGGGCTTCGACCTGCTGCCGGGCGAGCACCCGATCATCCCGGTGATGATCGGTGACGCCGCCGAGGCCGGTCGCCTGGCCGACCTGCTGCTGGAGCAGGGCATCTACGTGATCGGGTTCTCCTACCCGGTCGTGCCGCACGGCAAGGCGCGGATCCGCACGCAGATGTCGGCCGCGCACTCCACCGAGGACGTGAACCGGGCGGTCGAAGCGTTCGTCGCCGCTCGCGCCAAGATGTGATCTGAGTCACACAACTGTAAGAACCTCCGCGTTCGACGCACTACTCCTGTGAGGGGGAAGGGGCGATCGTGGAGGGCTTCTGCGCGGTGTACCGCGAGTGCTACCCGCGTGTGCTCGCCTATGCGGCGAGCCACGCGGGGCCTCGGCTGGCGGAGGACATCACCAGCGAGACCTTCACGATCGCCTGGCGCAAGCTCGACCAGATGCCGTCGCCGGCGCTGCCGTGGTTGCTCGGGATCACCCGCAACCTCGTGCGCGCCGCTCGCAGGCAGGCCGCGCACGACGAGCTCGTCGACATGCCGGCCGCCCACGACTTCGTGCACGTGGTCGAGATCAGGGCGGCGCTGGCGAGCCTCGCCGAGGCCGATCAGGAGGTGCTCACGCTGATCGCGTGGCACGGCCTGACCTCGGCGGAGGCCGCCAAGGTGCTCGGGTGTTCGACGGCGACGTTCTTCGTGCGCCTGCACCGGGCCCGGCGACGACTGCGCGCAGCCCTCTCCACACCGGCTTTCGAGTACTCGAGGTAGTCATGGGAGACGTGCTCAAGGACCTGAGCAGGGCCAGGCCGGCCACCCCCGAGGTCGATCCGGAGCGGATGGAACGCGACCTCGCCCAGATCCTCACGCTGCCCCGCCCGCACCCGCCGGGCGTGTGGCGCGGCCAGGCGGCGCTGCGGCGGCTCGCACCGGTGCTCGTCGGTGTCGGCGTGGTCGCCGTGCTGCTCATCGCGCTGCTGCCGTCGGACCGGACCCGCACTCCCGCCGGACCGGGCGAGTCGTGGCGCGTGCACATCGCGTCGTCGCAGTTGACCGTGGTCGGCAGCGGCGCGAACAGCTACGTGCTGGAGCTGCGGACCGACATCGACCGGTGGCTCGCGCCGAAGCGGCAGCTGGTCGTGACGGCGAACGGCCACGTCGGCTGGCGGTCGGAAGCGGACCTGAACAGGTGGCTGGCGGCCGGTTCGCCCTCGCGCGTGCCGGTGCTCGGCGCCCAGAACAAGGAGCTGCGCGTCGGCCCGGTCCGCGCCTCGGCCAGCGAGACGACCGACGGGAGCTTCTCGGACACCTACGACCAGGTCGTGTTCGCAGAACGGGACACCTGGCCGTCCGATCCCGGCTCACTTCTGGCCACGGTCGAGTCGCTGGTCGGCGGAACGCCGTACGCGACCGCGCGGGTGGCGATGGCCATGACCGCGACCCCGTTGCGCGTCGACCAGCGCCGGGCGGCGTTGGACCTGCTCAGGAAGCTGCCCGGCGTGCGGGACAACGGCGTCGGCCTCGCGATCACCGCACCGGCGGCCGGCCAGTTCACCGGCCTGGAGACCCAGCTGGTCGTCGACCTGGAGACGGCGCAGGCCATCAGCATCCGCACCGTGCTCACCGCCGCCGAACACGGCCTGCCCGCGGGCGCCGTGGTGGAGTCGCAGGACTTCAGCCTCGTCGGCACCACCCACGAAGCCCCGCAGGTGCCGGCCGACGTGCTGGTCAACGCCGAACCGGACTCGCCGTTCATCATGGTGAGGTGATTGATCCCCGCCGGCTCCGGGTGCTGCGCGCACTCGCCGACCACGGCACCGTGACGGCCGCCGCTGCCGCACTGCACCTCACGCCGTCCGCGGTGTCGCAGCAGCTGGCGGCCCTGGAGTCGGAGGCGGGCCACCCACTGCTGCGCCGCTACGGCCGCCGCGTCTCGCTGACCCCGGCCGGCGAACTGCTCGTGGTGCACGCCCACGTGGTCGCCGCGGAACTGGAACGCGCGCAGGCCACTTTGGACGCGCTCGCCTCAGGCACTTCCGGCCGGGTGGAGGTGGCCTCGTTCGCGTCGGCGATCACGCAGGTGGTGGCACCGGCGCTGGCAGCGTTGCGTTCGCGGTCGATCGACCTCTCGGTGCGTGACGCCGAGGGCCATGAGAGCGTGCGGCTGCTGCTGGACGGCGAGATCGACGTGGCGATCACCGAGGAACACCGCACGACCTCCCGGTTCACCTGCTTCCCGCTCTACACCGAGCCGTTCGACGTGGTCCTGCCACCGGGCCACGCGCTGACCGGCCCGGTCGACCTCGCCGCGCTGGCCGACGAGGACTGGGTGGTGACCCTGCCCGGCAACCCGCTGCGGGACGTGGTCGAGATGGCGTGCGCACAGGCCGGCTTCGCCCCGCGGATCCGGCACACGTCGGACGACTTCCGCGCCATCGAGGCCCTGGTGGCGGGGCGGGCGTGGCTGCACCGCGAACGCGATCGCGGGGTGCCGGTGGCGGGTGGCGCCGTTGCGGGGTGGTGGCGGCGGGCGGGGGACGGAGGAGCACCCGCTGGTGGAGGCGGTGCTGGGGGAGCTGCAGCGGGTGGCGCGCTAGGGCGGTGAGCCGGACGGGCGGCAGGTGGGCGGTGACCTCGGCGAGTGCCTTGAGCGTGTCGTGGTCGAGGTGGCCGGTCGCAGTTTCGGCCTCCGCAATGGTCACGGCCCTGCCGTCACGATCGCTGCCGTAGCGCAGACCGGTGAAGTGGCCGCGCGGTGCGTCTGAGCTACCGCATCGCCATGCGCTGCCAGGCGCCCTCGGTGTCACCTCGCCGAGCAGCCTGCTGCCCGTCCGCCGTGCAAGCCCAACCGTGACGCGCGCGTCACTCGATCAGGTGGCCGCTAGGGCGAGGGCAGGGTCAGACGCAGCTTCGAGGCGATGCGGATCAGCGCCTCGCGGTCCTCGGCGGTCAACGGGTCCAGCACGAGCTCCCGCACGCTCCGCAGGTGCACCGGAGCAGCGGCGACGACCACCTCGTAGCCGGCGTCGGTGAGCGTCGCGATCGTGTACCGGCCGTCGTCGGGGTCTGGTGAGCGGGTCATCCAGCCGCGTTGTTCGAAGCGTTTGACGACGTTGGACAAGCGGGACAGGGAGCCGTTCGCCAGGTGGGCGAGCTCGCTCATCCGGATGCGGCGGGCCGGGGCCTCGGAGACGTGGCTGAGCACGAGGTACTCGAACAGGGAGAGGCCGGACTCCTGTTGCAGCGGCGCCTCCAGGCGGCCCGGCATCAGGAGCATCAACGACGCCAGGCCTGTCCAGGCGTCCTTCTCGTCGCTGTTCAGCCATTCCACGGCACGAACCTTACTTCACGCTTGAAGTCGTGTATGGTTGACTTCAAGCGTGAAGTCATAGGAGGCAGAGATGAGCAAGCCGGAGTTCTTCGCGACGCCGGGGTACGGCGAGACGCAGTTGAAGAACATGCGCTACAGCCAGGCGGTGCGGATCGGGGACCGGGTCGAGACGTCCGGGCAGGGTGGTTGGGACGACGAGTTCAACTTCCCGGAAGGGCTCGCAGAAGAGATCGTGCAGGCCTTCGAGAACGTCGAGCGGACGCTGCAGACCGCTGGCGCGACGTGGGCGGACGTCGTGCACGTGAACACGTACCACGTGCTCAGGGACGGCGACACGTTCGACGACCACAACAAGGTGATCGTCGAGCAGTTCCGCCAGCGGATGGGGGAGCGCGCGCCCATCTGGACCGAGAGCGGGGTCACCGCCCTCGGTCACCCGAAGATGCGCTTCGAGATCCGCGTGACCGCCGTGACCGCCGTGAGCTAGTGCGGGGCGCGGGCGGCGAGCTTGGCCGAGGCCGGGTCGCCTGCCGTCAGGGCGCCGCGGGCGGCGAGCTGGCAGATGTCCAAGCTGGTCGTGGCGAGCTTGGCGCCGACGTCGGCCAGTGCCGTGTGGTTCATCGACAGCGAGGTCACGCCCATGCCGATGAGCACGCACGCCAGCAGCGGGTCGGCCGCCGCCTCGCCGCACACGCCGACGGGCTTGTCCAGTGCGGTGGCGGCCTCGCCGACCTGGGCGATCAGCCGGAGCAGCGCGGGCTGCCAGGGGTCGTTCAGTGCGGCGACACCGCCGAGCTGGCGGTCGGCGGCGAAGACGTACTGGGCGAGGTCGTTGGTGCCGATCGAGATGAAGTCGACGACCTGCAGGATCTCGCGGGCCGACAGGGCCGCGGAGGGGACCTCGACCATCACGCCGGCGCGGGCGATGCCGGCCTGGCGAGCCCGCTCGACGAACCAGGCGGCCTCGGCGGCGGTGGCGACCATCGGTGCCATCACGGAGACGTCGGCGCCGGTCGAGGCAGCGGCGGCGGCGATCGCCTCCAGCTGGCGGTCCAGGATCTCGGGGCGGTCGAACGCCACGCGCAGGCCGCGGACGCCGAGTGCCGGGTTGGGCTCGGGGTCGGGGTTCAGAAACGCCAGCGGCTTGTCGGCGCCGGCGTCCAGGGTGCGCACGACGACCGGCTTGCCCGCGAACGGCGCCAGCACAGCCTCATAAGCAGCAGTCTGATCGGCAACGGACGGTTCCTCCGCGGCGTCGAGGAAGCAGAACTCGGTGCGGAAGAGCCCGACGCCCTCGGCACCGGCAGCGGCGGCCGCCGCGGCGTCGGCGGGGGAGCCGACGTTGCCGAGCACCTTCACCCGGTGGCCGTCCTTCAGCACACCCACGCCGTTCCACTCGGCCTTCTGCCCGGTGCCGGCCGCACGGACCGTGCCGTCCGACTCGCGCACGACACCCGTGTCGCCGTCGACGTCGAGGCCGGGCACGTCCAGCGCCAGCACGCCGCGGCACGCGACGACGGCGGGGATGCCGAGCGAACGGGCGAGGATCGCGGTGTGCGAGGTGGGGCCGCCCTCCTCGGTGATCAGCGCGAGGACCTTCGCCGGGTCGAGGCCAGCGGTGTCGGCGGGCGCGAGGTCGCGGGCCACCAGCACGGACGGCGACTCGAGGTCCGGTACGCCCGGTGCGGGCAGGCCGAGCAGCTCGGCCACCACGCGGTCGCGGACGTCCTGGACGTCACGGGCGCGCTCGGCCATGTAGCCACCGGCGGCCTGCAACGCGGTCACGAACTTCTGGGCCGCCTGGTGCACCGCGCGGGCGGCGGGCAGCGACTCGTCGACGACGAGCTTCTCGGCGGACTTGATCAGCGACGGGTCGCCCGCCATCGCGGCGGTCGTCTCCAGCACGGCGCGGGCTTCGCCCTCGACCGTCTTCGCGCGCTCCATCAGGCGCTGCGCGACGACCTCGGTCGCCGGTCGGATCCGAGAGGCCTCGTCCTTCACATCCGCAGGTCGCGGGCTCAGCGGAGGTTCCGGCAAGGCTTCCGCGACCCTCACCACTGGGCCGGAAGCCCGGCCGCTGCTGACACCGACACCGCTCAGCCGCGCGCTCGACATGGTCTAGACCATACCCTTCACCAGGAACCCCGGGACAGTTCAGTGTGACCAATGCGGCCACGGGCCGCCGCGCTGGCCACACCGGCGTAACACAGAAGTTCCCCGCGCCTGCACGACCACTCGCCGAGGGGCCAGTGTCTCAATAGGCCGAACGGCGCAGTACGGTGCTCCGCTGTGCGCGCCCCGTACACCCTCACCGCGGTGTTCCTCGTCGCCGGCTGCTCGCCGTCGGTGCACCCGAGGCTGCCGCAGATCAACGTCCCCGCCCAGCTCGGCACCATCCAGGCCGCCGTCGACGTGGCGCAGGAGGGCGCCACGATCATCGTGTCGCCCGGCGTCTACCCGGAGACGGTGCGGGTCGGCACCAAGGGGCTGACGATCAGGGGCACCCGGCGTGGCAGCGTGATCGTCGACGGCGAGGTCGAGCGCGCCACCGGGTTCGTCGTCACCGCGCCGGACGTGTCGATCCAGAACCTGACCGTCCGCAACCACACCCGCACCGGCGTCGAGATCACCGGCGGCAGCAGGTTCCGCGTCTCGTACGTGACGGCCAGCAACAACGCGCAGCACGGCGTCCGCGCGGTCAAGGCCCAGCACGGCGTGATCGAGCAGAGCTACGCGTCCGGCAGCGCGAGCTCCGGATTCCACGTCGGCCAGTGCAGGCCGTGCGACGTCGTGGTGCGCGGCAATGTCGCCGAACGCAACGCCGTCGGCTACGAGGGCACGAACGCGTCGGGCCAGATGTACGTGCTGGGCAACAGGTTCAGCGGCAACCGGGTCGGGATGACCGCGATCTCCGACCACCGGGTGGCGCTGCCGCCGCAGGAGGACGCCACCTTCGTCGGCAACCTGGTCTCCGACAACGCCGAAGCGCTCTCCCCGGCCCACCCCGACGGCGCGTTCGGCGTCGGCGTGGGCATCGCCGGCGGCGCGCGGAACCTGGTGTCCCGCAACCTGATCACCGGCAACCCCGGCACCGGCGTCGCGCTCGGCTCCAGCGAGGACATGGCACCGCTGGACAACCGCTTCGAGGGCAACCTGATCACCCGCAACGGCCAGGACGTCGTCTACGCCGCCACGCCCCGCGCCCCCGGCAGGAACAACTGCGTCGACGAGCTGTGCTTCAACGGCGCCGGCGACCCGCTGCCCAAACCCGCCGCGCCGCGCGGGATCCCGTTCACCCAGGTCGCGGCACCACCGGACCAGCCGGACATGCCGCGCGACCCGTTACCGGACAGGGCACCTGGCGTCGAGCAGTACGCGCTGCCGGCCGAGGACATGTTCGCCGAGCGGGCCTCTAACCCAGTGCGCTGACCTCGGCCTCGGTCGGGTACGACGGCTGGGCACCGGACTTCGTGACGGACAGGGCCGCCACCTTCACCGCGTACCGCGCGGCGTTCGGCAGCGTGTCACCCGCGGCGAGCCGGGCGGAGAGCGCACCGGCGAACGCGTCACCGGCACCGGTCGTGTCCACGACCTCGTCGACCTCGACCGCGGGCACCTCGACCGTTCCCGCCTGCGCGACGACCGCGACCCCGCGCGACCCGAGCGTGACGATCGCGGCCTTCGGGCCGAGCTTCAGCAGGTCCTGCCACGTCGGCGCGAGCTGCGCCGCCTCGTGCTCGTTGACGATCAGCACGGTCAGCCGCGCCAGCGTGTCGGCGGGCAGTTCGGCGACGGGCGACAGGTTCAGCACCGTGCGCACGCCTGCCGCCGCGGCGGCGTCGATCGCGTGGACCACCGTCTCCAGCGGCACTTCCAGCGAACAGGTCAGCACCTGCACGCCGTCGAACGACAGGGCGTCCACATCGGACGCCGACACGTCCGTGTTCGCGCCCGGTGACACCACGATGGAGTTCTCCCCGTCCGGCGTCACCGTGATGTACGCGATCCCGGTGGGCCGCGAGGAAGTCTTCACCAGCTCGACCCCGACGCCCGACGACTCCAGCGACTCGCGCAGCAGAGATCCGTACCCGTCGCCGCCCAACGCTCCGACGAGCGACACGGACGCGCCCACGCGAGCGGCGGCGACGGCGGTGTTCGCGCCCTTGCCGCCGGGCAGCACGACGGTGTCACCGCCGAGCACGGTCTCACCGCCCGCGGGCCGCCTGCCGACCTCGACCACGAGGTCGGCGTTGGCGGACCCGAGAACGAGCAGAGTGGTCGTCACTTGATGAACTCTGCCACGTTCTGCTTGGTGATGACCTTCACCTCGACGTCGACGACCTGCTGGACCGCCTCGCCCTTGGCCGCGTGCACCGCCTGCTCCACGGCCTTCTCGCCCAGCGCCTTGGGCTGCTGCGCGATGGTCGCGAAGAGCGTGCCCTCCTGGATCGCCTTCAGGCCGTCGGGCGTGCCGTCGAAGCCGACGACCATGACGTCCTTGCCGGCACGGGCGCCGAGCGCCTTGATCGCACCGAGCGCCATCTCGTCGTTCTCGGCGAAGATGCCCTTGATGTTCGGCGTGCCCTGCAGCAGGTTCGTGGTCTCGTTGAGGCCCTTGGCGCGGTCGAAGTCGGCCACGGCGGTGGCGGCGACCTTGATGTTGCCGCTGTTCAGGCCCTGCTCGAAGCCCTGACCGCGGTCACGGGAGGCCGACGCGCCGGAGATGCCCTTGAGGTGCGCGACCTCGCCGGAGGTGGCGCGGCCGAGCTCGACGGCCGCGAGGCTGCCGCCCTGCACGTTGTTCGACGCGACCTCGGCGGCGACCTTGCCCTCGACCGAGCGGTCGACCGAGATCAGCGGGATGTTGGCCGTCTCGGCCGCCTTCGCCGCGGGCGCTGACTGCTTGGAGTCGACCGGGTTCAGGATGATCGCCTTCACGCCCTGGGTCACGAGCGTCTGCACGTGGTTGACCTGGTTCGTCGCGTCGTTCTGCGCGTCGACCACGGTGAGCTTGGCGCCGAGCTTGTCCGCCATCGCCTGAGCACCCTGCTGCAGCTCCACGAAGAACGGGTTGTTCAGCGTGGACACGGCCAGCCCGATGGTGATCTGACCTCCGGACGCACCGGTTCCGCTGCACCCCGACGCCAGCAGTGCCGCGGCACCAAGGGTCAGCGCGATCCGTCGGGTCACCTTCATCAGCGTTTTCCTTACCTGTTGCGGGTTGTACTCAGCGACGGCGGAGTGAGTCGAGCAGCGCGGCGAGTGCGATCACCGCGCCGATGACGACCTGCTGCCAGAACGGCGGCACCTGCAGCAGGTTGAGGCCGTTGCGCAGGACGGCGAGCACGAGTGCGCCGACCAACGTCCCGGTGGCGCGGCCGACGCCACCGGACAGCGACGCACCACCGATGACGACGGCGGCGATGGCGTCGAGCTCGTAGCCGACCGCTGCCTGCGGACCGGCGGACCCGAGCCGTCCCGCGAGCACGAGGCCCGCGGCGGCGGCGAACAGGCCGGACAGGGCGTAGATCCAGAGCTTGTTCCGGCGCACATCGATGCCGCTGAGCTTCGCGGCCTCCTCGTTGCCGCCGATCGCGTACATGCGGCGGCCGAGGTTGGTGCGCGTGAGGACCAGGCCGGTGATGCCGAAGAACGCCAGCATCAACAGCAACGGCAGGGGCAGCGACGGCGTGAGGTTCGAGCCGAGGAACGTCACCAGCTCGTCGGTCTCGTGCGGCTGGCCCTCGGAGAACACCAGGGTGAGCCCGCGGGCCACGCTGAGCATCGCGAGCGTCGCGATGAACGGCGGCAGCTTGCCGTAGCTGATCAACGCACCGTTCACGAGACCGCACAGCGCGCCGACGACCAGGCCGAGCGGCCCCGCGGTCAGCGCACCGACCATCGCGGCCAGCGCGGCGATGCTGCCGACGCTCAGGTCGATCCCGCCCGCGACCACCACGAACGTCATGCCGAACGCCATGATCGCGATGACCGCGGCCTGCACGCCCACGTTGAGCAGGTTCTGGGCGTTGAGGAACGCCGGCTGCATGACCGCGATGACCACGGCGAGCACCAGAAGCCCGGCCAACGCGCCGTTCTCACCGGCGTACTTGCGAATGCTGATCGTGCTCACGCTTGGGTCTCCTGCACGGCGAGTGCCATCACCTGGTCTTGGGTCGCGCCCCCTGGCAGCTCACCGGCCACCCGGCCGTGTGCCATCACGACGACGCGGTCGCTCATCCCGATCACCTCGGGCAGGTCGCTCGACACGAGCAGCACGGCCCGTCCGGCGGCGGTCATCCGGTTGACCAGCTCGTAGATCTCGACCTTCGCGCCCACGTCGACACCGCGGGTGGGCTCGTCGAGGATCAGCACCTTCGGGTCGGCCAGCAGCCACTTGCCGATGACGACCTTCTGCTGGTTGCCGCCCGACAGCTCCTTCACGGGCTGGTCGACGCGGCCCTTGATGCGGAGCTTGCCCGCGATGTCGGTCAGGCGGCCGCGGTCGCGGTTGGCCAGCGTCACGAGCTCGAGGTTCGAGCCGACGGTCGCGGTGAGGACCAGGCCCTGGCCCTTGCGGTCCTCCGGCACCAGCCCGAGACCTGCCTTGATGGCGGCCTGGACGTTGTGGCGCGGCACCGGTTTCCCGTCGACCACCACCGTGCCGCGGTCGTAGTCGTCCACACCGAACGCGGCGCGCACGACCTCCGTGCGACCGGCACCGACGAGCCCGGCGATGCCGACGACCTCGCCCGCGTGCACCTCGATGTCGATGTCGCTGAAGACGCCGCGCTTGGTGAGCCCGGAGATGCTGAGCAACGGCCGGCCGGAACCCCGCCGCTGACGCGGGTACTGCTCGTCGATCGGGCGGCCGACCATCAGCTCGATCATGTGCTGGGTGGTGGCGCGCGGGCCGAGGACACCGACGGACCGGCCGTCGCGCAGGACCGTGATGCGGTCGGCGATGCGCTGGATCTCGTCCAGGTGGTGGGTGATGAAGACGAGGCCGACGCCGTTCTCCCGCAGCTGCGCCATGATCCGCAGCAACCGGTCGGTCTCGGTGTCGGTGAGCACCGCGGTCGGCTCGTCGAGGATCAGCACGCCGGCGTCCTTGTCGAGCGCGCGGGCGATCTCGATCATCTGCTGCTGGGCGATGCCGAGGTCTTTGACCTTGGCGTCCGGGTCGACGGTCAGCCCGACGCGGTCCAGCAGCTCCGGGGCCCGGCGGCGCATCTCGGCGCGGTCGACGAACCCGACCCTGCGCGGGAGGCGGTTCAGGAACAGGTTCTCCGCGACGCTCAGCTCGGGGACGAGCGCGAGCTCCTGGTGGATCACGGCGAGGCTCGCGCTGCCCTCGATCGTGCCCGCGTCGTGGCTGTGGATGCCCGCGAGCACCTTGACCAGCGTGGACTTGCCGGCGCCGTTCTCGCCGAGCAGGACGTGCACCTCGCCCGCGTTGATGTCGAGGTCGACGCCGTCCAACGCCTTGGTCGCGCCGAACCGCTTGGTGATGCCGCGGGCGGTGATCAGGGCCTTCACAGCTCTGCCTCCCCGAGCGAGCCGCGCAGCACGAGCTTCGCGGTGAGCCGGACGTCGTCGGGCTGCTTGCCGTTGATCAGGGCGAGCAGGCTGCGGGCGGCGGCGCGGCCCATCTCGACGGTCGGCTGCGCGATGACCGTGATCGGCGGGTCCAGCAGCGGGAACCACGGCTGGTCGTCGAACACCGCGAGCGCGATGTCGTGCGGGATCCGCAGGCCGCGGCCCTTGATCTCACCCAACGCGCCGAGGCCCATCAGGTTGTCCATCGCGACCAACGCCGTGGCACCGGCGTCGATCAGCTGGGCCGCGGCCTGGCTTCCGCTCTCCTGCCGGAAGTCGCCGTGCACGACCTGTGCGAGACCGCCGAGCGCGCCCGTGAGCACGTCGGTCCGTTCTCTCCCGGTGGAGGTGTTCGGCGGACCCGCGATCACGCCGATGCGGGTGTGGCCGGCGCCGACGAGCCGCCGGGCGAGCGCGGTCAATGCCTCGCTGCCGTCGGCGCGGACGACGGGGCATGTCGCGCCCCTGACCGTCCGGTCGAGCAGGACGAGCGGAACGCCGCCTGCGCTCACTTCGCGAACCAGGGCGGGGTCATCGGTCGCGGGGCACAGCAGGAGGCCGTCCACCCGGCGGTCGAGCAGGGTGCGCACGTAGGTGGCCTCCTGCTCGGCGCTCTCGTCGGCGTTCCCGATCACGACGCAGTAGCCGTGTGACCGGGCTTCGTCCTCGACCGCTCGCGCGATCTCGGCGAAGAAGGGGTTCAGCAGATCGCTGATGACCAGACCGAGGGTCTGGGTGCTGGTGGTCCTGAGGGATCGCGCCAGGGCGTTGGGCCGGTAGCCGAGCTCCTCGATCGCGGCGAGCACGCGCTCGCGGGTCTCGGGAGTCGGGGCGGCATGGCCGTTGAGCACGCGCGACACGGTGGCCGTGGAGACGCCTGCGTGCTGCGCGACGTCCTTCATGGTCGTCACGAGGCCGTAGTTAATCGATTACACACCTATGTAGTCAAGCCGAGTGAGTAGGTGTACGGATGTCACCGGGCGTGTGCTGCCTCACCCTTTACGCATGAGCGGACAGGATCGTCTCGGGTACGAGCAGCGCCTCGCGTTGGAGCTCGCCGCGATCGGCCAGCGGCTGACGACGATCAGCGCGGAGATGCGCGAACAACGGTCGGCTGTCGCGGTGGCGGAGGCAGACGCACCGCCGCAGGCCGCGCAAGCACCGACCGCCGCACCGGAGGCGGCCGTTCCGCAACAGCCGGCGCCGGAGCGGGCCGACGCCCACCGCCCACTTCCCCCAGCAGTCCGCGCCGCCGCCGAACCCGTGGTCGGGTCAGGGCGCGGCGGCGCAGCAGCCGTCCCCACCGCTTCCCAGCACCGCGCCGCAGCAGTGGCCGCAAGTGCACGCGGGGAGCTTTCGTACCCCAGGAGCGCACGCGGGGCCCCCGCGTGGCGTCCCGCAGCAGCAGTGGCCGCAGGCTCCGGTGCCACCGCGCGAGACGCTGTTCCAGAAGCTCAGCAAGGACGGCGCCGGCTCCAAGCTGCTGGCGTGGGTCGGTGGCGCGATCACCGTGCTCGGCCTGGTCATGCTGATGGTGCTGGCGATCCAGCGCGGCTGGCTCGGCCCGTTGCCGCGGGTGGTCGGCGGCGCGGTGCTCAGCTCCGCGCTGATCGGCATCGGCATGTGGCTGCACCGCAACCCGGCCGGTCGCACGGGGGCGTTCGCGCTGGCCGCGACCGGTTTCGCCGGCCTGTACCTCGACGTCATCGCCGCCACGAGCCTGTACGGGTACCTGCCGCCGTTCGCCGGCCTGGTAGTCGGGCTCGCGGTCGCCGCCGCCGGTGTCGTGCTGGCGCTGCGGTGGGACTCGCAAACGCTCGCGGTCGGTGTCGTCGCAGCGTGTGCCATCTGCTCGCCGATCATCACCGACGGCTTCACCGTGCTGCTCGTCGGCTTCCTGCTGGTGCTGAAGACGGCCAGCACGCCGGTGCAGATCCAGCGCAACTGGCCCGGCCTCGCGATCGCCGGCGGCTTCCCGCCGATCATCGCCTCGCTGCTGGCCACCGCGAGCGCCATCCCCGCCGACTTCGAGTGGACCGTCGTCGGCGTCGCCGCGACCGCGACCGTCGTCGGCATCGCGGTGGCGCTGTTCACCATCCGGAAGCGTCCTGCGGACATCGTCGCGATCGCGCTGGTCGCCGGTTCCGCGCTGCCCTCGCTGTTCGCGACGACGCTGCTGGACCGGACGGCCGCGTCCGTGCTGGCCGGTGCGGTGGCCGCGGTGCTGCTGGCGATCTGGATGGTCCCCGCCCTGCCCAGGGCGTTCTCGACGGCGGCCGGTGCGACCGGCATGCTCGCACTGTTCCAGACGACGGTCGTCGCGCTCGACGGCAACGTGCGGGCGGCGATCGTGCTGGCGGAGGCGATCCTGCTGGCCTTCCTCGCCGCGCGGCTGGGCAAGAAGAGCGCGCTGGTCGGTTCGATCGCGTTCGGCGCGCTCGGGTTCCTGATGACGATCACGCAGGCGGTACCGCTCACGTGGCTGCTGGACGAGCCGCGCTTCTTCCGGCAGGCGAGCCCCGGCGACTACGCCGCGGGCATGGTCACCTCGCTGATGCTGGCCGCGTTCGCCGTGGCGGTGCCGTGGGCGGCGGCGAGGATGAAGCTGCTGCGCCCGCCGGCGGAGAACCCGTTCGGCTGGATCATGGCCGGGCTGGTGGTGCTCTACGGCGCGGCGGGCTTGGTGCTGTGCGCGGCGCTGCTGTGTCGCCGGACGAGACCGGCTTCCTGTTCGGACACTCGATCGTCACCGTGTCGTGGACCGTCGCCGCGCTGTTCCTGCTGCTCAAGGGCATCAACGTGACGGCGTTGCGGATCTCCGGCCTGGTGCTGGTCGCCGCCGCGGTCGCCAAGCTGCTGCTGTTCGACCTGGCGGCGCTGGACGGGTTCGCGCGGGTGCTGGCGTTCCTCGGTGCCGGTCTGGTGCTGCTCTTCGCGGGCGCCCGGTACGCCAAGCTGGTGGCGTCGCAGAAGGCCCCGGAACAGCCTGCACCCGCACCGGTGGTGCCGCCCGCCTACTGATCGCCGACGACCGCCGCCCGCACCGCCGTTGCGGGCGGCGGTCGTACTTCGACCAGGCATAGATTTCCCTCTACCGAGTGACGGAAGTAGATCAAAAGCACCCGGAAGTGGTCCCATCCGGGCTATGGCAAAGCCACGCCTCGTGGCCGCGGTTCTGGCGCTCTCGGCGGTCGTCGCGGCGATGGGTGCCGAGCAGCAGCACGACCTCGTTCCGATCTCTTCCGGATCTTCGGCTCCACGGGCTTTCGTCGTGGGCAAGTCCGGTCTCGTCCAGGTGGTCGACACACGCAGCGGCGCCGTGCTGGCCGAGGCCGACACCAACGGCAGGGCGACGGGTGTGGCGGTCTCACCGGACGGCAGGCGCCTCTTCGTGGTCAACGGCTGGTCCGGCGCGGTCACCGAGGTCGACCCGGACACCGGCGCGGTGGTCAACCGGCTCTTCACCCAGGTCCAGCTCTCCCACGCGGCGATGCGCCCGGACGGCGGGCGCCTCTACGTGAGCGCGAGCGGCAGCGTGGCGGTGATCGACCCGCAGGAGTTCCGGGTGGTGGCCGCGATCAAGGTCGGCGGGCAGCCGCAGGGCCTCGTCGTGCACCCGGACAACAAGGTCCTCTACGTCGCGAACGCCCAGGACGGCACGATCAGCCTGGTCGACACCGCGGTCGCGTTCCAGACCTCGACGATCTACGTCGGCGGCCTGCCGCAGCACGTGGCGCTGTCGCCGGACGGCTCGCGGCTCTACGTGAGCGGTATGCGGCTGGGGGAGAAGACCCCCGGCACGCTGATGGTGATCGACACGGCGACGAACGCGGTGGTCGGCGCGGTGGGCATCGGCACCGGCGCGGGCACCACCGCGGTGACCCCGGACGGCTCGACGGTCTACGTGACGCTGCCGAAGGAGGGCTCGGTCGCCGTCGTCGACGCGGCGACCATGACCGTGCGCGAACGTTTGCCCATCAACGCACCTGGTGTCGCCATCGCGCCCGGCGACGGGAGGGTTTTCCTCGCGACCGGGACGACGACGACCGTGCTGGACAGCTCCAACGCCGTGCTCGCGACCTACCGGATGCGCACGAACGCGTTCGAGGAAGCGAAAAGGCCGCGCCAGTTCGACGCGGCCATGATCGCTTTGGCTCCCGGTCAGCCGACCGCGACGGGCTCCCTGACCTCTTCGTCCAGGTCGTCCGCCGGCTCGTCGTGAAGCGCGAGGCGTTCCTGGATCCGCTTGAGCGGGCCGGGCGCCCACCACGCGGCGTTGCCGAGCAGCTTCAGCACGGCGGGCACGAGCAGCATCCGCACCACGGTGGCGTCGAGCGCCAGCGCGAGGATCATGCCGACGCCGACGAACCGCATCATCGCGACCTGCGAGAACGCGAACGCGCCGGTCACCACGATCAGCAGCAGCGCGGCTGAGGTGATCACCCGGCCGGTCTTGGCGAGGCCGGTGGTGACCGCCTCCTCGGTGGTGGCGCCGTTGCTGCGCGCCTCGACCATCCTGGAGAGCAGGAAGACCTCGTAGTCCGTCGACAGGCCGAACACGATCGCCGCCATCAGCACGACGATGCCCGACTCCAGCGGCCCCGGCGTGACGCCGAGCAGGTCGGCGAAGTGGCCCTCCTGGAAGACCCACACCAGCACGCCGAAGGTCGCGGACAGCGACAGCGCGCTCATCACGACGGCCTTGATCGGCAGCACGACCGAGCCGAACGCCAGGAACATCAGGACCAGCGTCGCGCCTACGAGCAGCGCGACCATCAACGGCAGCCCGTCGCGGATGGCGTCGAGCGAGTCGCTCACCATCGCGGTGTTGCCGCCGACCAGCACCTCGGCGTCCTGCGGGGCGGGCAGCGCGCGGACATCCTTCAGCGCCTGCTTCGACTCGTCGCTGAGCGCGTCCTGCTCCAGGCCGGCGGACACGGCCGTGACGCCGCCACCCTGGCCGACCGGCTGCACCTCGCCGACGCCGGGAACGTCCTTGAGCTTGCCCAGGTACTCCTGCACGGCCGCCTGGTCGCCGCCCTTCACCACGACCTTGAAGCCGGTGTTGGAGAGCGCGGAGAAGTTCTCGTTGATGTTCTCGGTGGCCACCCGCACCGGGTTGCCTTCAGGCAGCACCTTCTCGGTGACCTGGCCGAACTGCACACCGAGGAACGGCGCGCCGAGCGCGACCAGCACACCGATGATCGGCACCGCGACCAGGACCGGCCGCTTCATGACCCAGCCGCTGAGCCGGCGCCAGCCGCGTTCGCTCGGCTCCCTCTTACGCCACGGCATGGCGAGCTTGTCGACCCGGTGGCCGAGCACGCCCAGCAACGCGGGCAGCAGCGTGAGGGAGACCAGGGCGGCGATCGCGACCGACGCGACACCGCCGTACGCGAGGGACTTGAGGAACCCGTGCGGGAAGAGCAGCAGCCCGGCGAGCGCGATGACCAGCAGCGTCGCGCTGAACAGCACGGTGCGTCCCGCTGATGCGACGGTCCTGCCCACGGCTTGTTCGGTCGTGCGTCCCTGCGCGAGCTCCTCGCGGAACCGGCCGACCATGAACAGCCCGTAGTCGATCGCCATGCCCAGCCCGAGCAGCGAGGCGACGTTGACCGCGAACGAGTTGACCTCGGTGTAGATGGCGACCACGTGCAGCACACCGAGCGCGCCCATGATCGCGAGACCGCCGACGACCACGGGCAGGCTGGCGGCGACCAGACCGCCGAAGATGATCACGAGCAGGAGCAGGACCAGCGGCAGCGAGAACATCTCGGCCCGCGTCAGGTCCTCCTGCGACATGTCGTTGATGGCCTTCTGGGTCGGCACGAGACCACCGACCTGCTGGCTGAACCCGTCGATCGAGAGCCGGGCCTGGACGTCCTCGAACTGCTTGATCTGCTCGTTGGAGTCGCTGCTGTTCAGGGTGATCGCGACGAGCGCCTGCTGCTTGTCGTCGCTCGGCACCGGCCCGACGACGTTCAGCACGTCGTCCTTCGACAGGCCGCCGATGTGATCAGCGACCTTCTTGAGCTCGAGCGGGTTACCGAAGTCACCCCGGTAGATGACGATCACGTCACCGTTCTTGCGCCCGAACGCCTCTTCGGCGACCTTGTCCGCACGCGCGGCCTCACTGCTGGGGGCCTCGTACCCACCCTGGCTGAGCTTGTCGAACACGCCCAGTCCCCACACGCCACCGAGGACGGCGAGCAGTACGGTCGCGACCAGCACCACCCAACGCCGTCTGTATGCGAGCGAGCCCCATTTCGCGAACATGGACGACGGCCTCCTGGGTAGTACCGTGAACACCCGAACTTTGTAAACACCGTTCACTGAAAACCGTACGGGGCCGTGCACGGGGTCTACAACCCGATGGAGTGACATATGACCGAGGCCACTCGCCGAGAACGTCTTCGCGCTGAAACAGAGCGTGAGATTCGGCAGGCGGCCCGCGCCCTTTTGGTGGAACGCGGCCGTGACGCAGTGACTCTGCGTGCCATCGCCCGTGAACTGGGCATCACCGCGCCGGCGCTGTACCGCTACTACGACTCGCACGACGCCCTGCTGCGCCAACTCTGCGACGACATCTGCGCGGACATGGCCACAGTGCTCCAGGCAGACCTCGCCGCGGACACGTCAGGCCAGGTCGGCTGCCAGGTGAGGGCCGTCTGCCACAGCTTCCGCCGCTGGGCCGTGGCCCACCCGCAGGAGTTCGCCCTGGTCTTCGCCTCTCCCCGCGACCCGCTCGGCGCAGACCAGTTCGGCTCGGTCTTCCTGCAGCTCGCCGGCGGCCTGATCGCCTCCAACCTGACCGCCACCCACGCGGACGACCCGGTACCGGCCGCCCTGCACGAGGACCTGGTCGGGTTCCAGCAGGTCCTGATCGACGCGGTCGGCGCGCACGGCGTGACGATCGGCGACGACGAGCTCAACCTCGGGAAGATCTACCACGTGGTCCAGTCGTGGGTGCGGCTGTACGGGCACGTGGCGCTGGAGGTGTTCGGGCGGTTCCCGTTCGCGGTGACGAACCCGGAGCCGATGTTCGACAGCATGATCGACCAGCTGCTGACGGACATCGGGTTCGACGAGGACGAGCACCAGGGCCGCTGAGGCGCGCATCGGGGAGCTGGCGCGGTAACCGGCGAGCGGTTCGTAACGAGTTCTCGCTGCTCGCGATTGTCAGGACATCGACATTCCCGATGACCTCGTCACGGGGCGACGGAGCGAACACGATGTCCTCACGCGCCAACAGCAAAAGGAAATTCCGCGAGAAAATCACCGGATCAGACGCAACCGGCGGATGTTCCACTGGATCGCCGGAACTCTGATACTGGTCTGGGTAGCCAGTATCGCCATCATCGTCACCGATGAGGCGACTTCCGATTCGACTGAGTTTTCGCTCTTTCCCGACATTAAGAGCTCAATGGCCGTCGCAACTGGCGGAGCCGACGCGTTCAAGTCCACCCAAAGTCACTATCGCGGTTTTTTCAACATCTGCCCACTAGATGACCAAGACTGGAAGGTCGTCTTCTCGTGGAGCATCGTCGTTCCTGACGTCAGCACGGCGCTACCTCCGCTGTACCTCGTCGTTCCGGCAGACGCCAGCCAGTTGAACCCGGAAAAGCAGGTTCTGGTGGCCGCAAAGAACCGAGCCGAAAACCTGGACAAAGACCTCGGATTGATCAGCTGAAACAACGAGCAATTGGATGGCAGAGAATTCGTCCTGGAGACGCTGAACCCGGAGCCCACCAAGAACATCGAGCAGGGAAAGCTGCTGTGGGAGGCTCGTTCGTCGGAGACGAAAACGGTGAGCGGGTCTGTGACAGGCGGGTCAGCCCATACAGTGAGAACGGTCGCCGACTGGCTGGCGACGAACGCACTGGCTGGCGCATTGGGAGCGATTTACGGCGTTGGGATCGAGCCACCGATGGATTCGAAGGCGCCGACGGGAAGCGCACAGGCCTCCACGGCACCCGCAGTTCCTCCAGCGGGAACATGTCGCGCTCAAAGCCTCCGGCTGGAAAGCGGCAGAAGCGGAAGCGCAGGTAGACAACCGGTGCCCCGAGACCGGGGCACCGGTTGTGCGACCTACAGGACCACGTTCACCAGGCGACCCGGGACGACGATCACCTTGCGCGGCTCACCACCCGCGACCAGTTCGGCGATCTTCTCCTCCGCCAGTGCCGCCGCCTTGATCTCGTCCTGCGAGGCGGCTGCGGCGACCACGACCCGCGAGCGGACCTTGCCGTTGACCTGGATCGGGTACTCGACCGTGTCCTCGACCAGGTACTGCTCGTCGGCCTGGGGGAACGGGCCGTGTGCCAGTGAGCCTTCGTGGCCCAGCTTCGTCCACAGCTCCTCGGCCACGTGCGGGGCCTGCGGGGCCAGCATCAGCACCATCGGCTCGGCCAGGGCGCGCGGGGTGCCGGCCGAGTAGTGCTTGGTGACGAAGTTGTTCAGCTCGATCAGCTTCGCGCCCGCCGTGTTGTAGCGCAGGTTGGCGTAGTCGTCGTGGACGCCGGCGATGGTCTTGTGCAGCAGGCGCAGTGCCTCGGCCGAGGGCTCCTCGTCGGTCACGCGCAGGGAGCCGTCGGTCTCGTCGACCAGGTTGCGCCACAGGCGCTGCAGGAACCGTTGTGCGCCGACGACGTCCTTGGTCGCCCACGGGCGGGAGACGTCCATCGGGCCCATGGACATCTCGTAGAACCGGAAGGTGTCGGCGCCGTAGGTCTCGCACATCTCGTCCGGCGTGACGACGTTCTTCAGGCTCTTGCCCATCTTGCCGTACTCGCGGGTGACCTCTTCGCCGTTGTGGAAGTACTTGCCGCCGTCCTCGATGACCTCGGTGGACGGCACGTACGAGCCGCGCGCGTCGACGAACGCGTACGCCTGGATGTAGCCCTGGTTGAACAGGCGGCGGTACGGCTCGTCGCCGGACAGGTGGCCCAGGTCGAAGAGGACCTTCTGCCAGAAGCGCGAGTACAGCAGGTGCAGGACCGCGTGTTCGACGCCGCCGATGTACAGGTCGACGCCGCCGGGGTCGTTGGTGCCGTGCTCGGCCGTGCGCGGGCCCAGCCAGTACTTCTCGTTCTCCGGGTTGACGAACCGCTCGGTCTCGACCGGGTCGACGTAGCGCAGCTGGTACCAGCACGAACCTGCCCAGTTCGGCATGGTGTTCGTGTCCCGGCGGTACGTGCGGACGCCGTCGCCCAGGTCCAGCTCGACGGTCGTCCACTCGGTGGCGCGTGACAGCGGCGGCGACGGCTCGGTGTCCGCGTCTTCCGGGTCGAAAGTGCGCGGCGAGTAGTCGTCGACGTCGGGCAGCTCGATCGGCAGCATCGACTCCGGCAGCGCGATCGCGGTGCCGTCCTCGTCGTAGACGACCGGGAACGGCTCGCCCCAGTAGCGCTGGCGGCTGAACAGCCAGTCGCGCAGCTTGAACTGGACGGTGCCGCGGCCGTGGCCGTTCTCCTCCAGCCAGCCGATGATCGTCTTCTTGGCCTCGTCGATGGCCATGCCGTCCAAGAACCCGCTGTTGACAGCGGGTCCGTCACCGGTGTACGCCTCGCCCTCGAAGCCCTCCGCCGGCTGGACCGTGCGGATGATCGGCAGGTCGAACTTCGTCGCGAAGTCCCAGTCGCGCTGGTCCTGGCCGGGCACGGCCATGATCGCGCCGGTGCCGTAGCCCATCAGCACGTAGTCGGCGATGTAGACGGGGATCTGCTGACCGTTCACCGGGTTCGTGGCGTACGTCCCGATGAAGACGCCGGTCTTCTCCTTGTTCTCCTGACGGTCCAGTTCGGACTTCAGGGACGCGGCGCGCCGGTACGCGGCGATGTCTGCCACGCGATCGGGCGACGCAACCTGGTCCACCAGCTCGTGTTCCGGTGCCAGGACCAGGTAGGTCGCGCCGAACAACGTGTCCGGACGGGTCGTGAAGACCTCAATGTTCTCGTCTCCCACCGCAAATCGGACACGGGCACCATGCGAGCGCCCGATCCAGTTGCGCTGCATGGCCTTGACCTTGTCCGGCCAGTCCAGCCGGTCCAGGTCGTCGATCAGCCGGTCCGAGTACGCGGTGATGCGCATCATCCACTGGCGCAGGTTTTTCCTGAACACCGGGAAGTTGCCACGCTCACTGCGACCGTCCGCGGTGACCTCTTCGTTCGCCAGCACAGTACCCAGTCCCGGACACCAGTTGACGGGCGCCTCCGACAAGTAGGCCAGCCGGAAATCGCCCAAGATCCTTTGCTGGTCGGCAAAAGACAGCTCAGACCACTTGCGACCGTCCGGAACCGGGCGCTCGCCCGACTCGAACCGGGCCACCAGCTCGGTGATGGGACGGGCCTTGCCGGCGTCGGGGTCGTACCAGGAGTTGAAGATCTGCAGGAAGATCCACTGGGTCCACTTGTAGTAGCCAGGGTCGATCGTCGCGATGCGGCGGCGCTCGTCGTGGCCCAGCCCCAGCCTGCGGATCTGCCGCAGGTAGGTGTTCATGTTGTCTTCGGTGGTCTTGCGGGGGTGCTGACCGGTCTGCACCGCGTACTGCTCGGCCGGCAGGCCGAACGCGTCGAAGCCCATCGTGTGCAGCACGTTGCGGCCGTTCATGCGGTGGTAGCGCGCGAACACGTCCGTGCCGATGAAGCCCAGCGGGTGGCCGACGTGCAGGCCGGCGCCGCTCGGGTACGGGAACATGTCCTGCACGAACAGCTTGTCGTCCGGGACGTCACCCTTGAGCGCGCCGACGGGGTTCGGCGCGTGGTAAGTGCCGTGTTCCTCCCAGTACTGCTGCCACCGCTTCTCGATCTGGTTCGCCAGCTCGGCGGTGTAGCGGTGGGCGGGGATCTCCGCCGCGTCCGTGCTCATCTCAGGCGTCCCTCTCACATCGTTCCTGCCCCTGACATGACGAAACCCCCCAGCCCAGATGGGCATGGAGGGCTGCCGCGCCGACCGTCTTGCGATCAGGTCGTCGCGGCTAGATAAGGAGCAGGCGGGCCGTGCTCATGTCGTCAACGGTATCAGCGCACCGCAAGCGCGATGAACTGGGTGACCTGCGTCGCGTTGAAGTTGTCGTCGGAGACCAGCCACAACGTGCCGTCCGGGCCCCAGGCCATGCCTTCGAGGTTGTCCACCTTGCTGACCGGGAACGCGCCGATGTCGGCGAGCAGCCGCTTCCTGTTCTGCAGCGGCCGGTACTCGAACAGGCGGACCTCGTTCCCGAGCGTCGGGCTGAACGACCGCTCCAGCACCAGGTAGACGCCGGGGGACTTCTCCAGGATCGCGGTGACGCCGGTGCTCGCGTCCGCGGCGAAAAGCGGTTCCTGCTGGTAGCGGTACTGGCCGACGACCTGTCCGGTGCGGGTTTGGACGACGATCCGCGACACGGCGCCCTTCGTCGTGGTCGCGGGCGGGCCGTCCTGCAGGAGCGGGCCTTCCAGCGCGGTGACGACGAGGGTGCCGCCGAGCGCGAACGTCAGGCCCTCCAGCGCCTGGTTCTGCCGCGGGCCGGACTCCGGCTTCATCCGCAGTTCAGCGGGCGTGGGCAGCGCCGTGCGGAAGCTGCCGTCACGCTTGCTGAACTGCACCGAGGGGTCGATCAACGTGGTGGGCGTGCGGTCGCCCTCCTGGCTCCACAGCAGGTCGCCGGTCCACTTGTCGACCCGGACGTCCTCAGGGTCGACCGTTCCGGGCGCGTACGGGCCGTTGGGTCCCACGAGAGAGTGCACGCCGGTGAGCTCGACGCCCTTGCGTGACAGCTTGCCTTCGTAGAACCGCGGCGCGACCCGGTCGTCGCTGATGTAGACCCACTTGCCGGTGCGCCGGTCGTAGTCGAGACCGGACAGTCCGCCGACGGTCGTACCGTCCACGACCAGGCCTTTCGGCACGACGTGCTCGGTCAGGAAGCGGACCTCGGGGGAGTGCGCCTGCGCGGGGGTCGCGCACAGACCGGTCAGCAGGACGGGCAGCACGGGGACGAGCAGCAGTCGTCTGAGCATGGCGCACAGCACACCTGACCGGGGTGACTGCCAGGTGAACGCGACTCGGCGCCTACCCTCATGGGGTGAACATCGTGCTGTCGGTCGTCCTGGGTGTGCTCGGCGTCGCTCTCGGCGCCGTCGGTCTGCTGGGTCTGCAGGGCAAGCTGCGGCGCAACCGCTTCGTCGGCGTGCGCACGGCGGCGGCTCTGCGCGACGAGGAGACGTTCGCGCTGGCCAACCGCGTGGCCGGCGTGCCGAACGTCGCCGCCGGTGTCGTGGCCGTCGTGTCGGGCGCCATCTCGTTCGCGATGGCCGACCTGGCCGTCACCACGGGCATCATCGGCCTGGTCGGCGCGTTCGCGATCGCCGTGGCCGGTGGGGTCACCGGGCACCGCGCGGCCGAGGCGCTGCCGGAGCCGGTCAAGCCCAAGGGCTGCGGTGGCTGCGCCTGCGGTGGTGGCGGTTGCTCGCCGCTCGCCGGTCTCTGAGCGACGCCGCAGTCCAACGTTTCACGTGAATCAGTTGAGCCGGACGTCGGTCGGGTAGGTCGACACGAGCGCGAGCGGCATGCCCTGCCGCCGCAGCACCCGGCCCCAGAGGTCGACGTTCGCGCCGACCAGCACGTCGTCGGCCAGGCCGGTGACCACCATCCAGTCACCGCGCTCGATCTCACCGGCCAGCTGGCCCTCGCCCCAGCCGGAGTACCCGGCGAACACCCGCATGCCGCGCACCAGCGGCATCAGGTCCTCCGGCTCGGCGTCGAGGTCGACCAGCGCCACCGGCCCCTGCACGCCGACCAGGCCCTCGACCTTCCCCGGATCGGTACCGGCCTTCAACGCCGCCAGGCACAACGCCGTCTTCTGCTCGACCGGTCCACCGATGTGGATGCACTGTGGACGGCTCACGTACGTGCCCCACGGCGGCAGGACGTCGAGAACCGCCACCTCGGAGGGGCGGTTGAGCACGACCCCGAGGGTCCCCTCAGGACGTTGGTCGATGATGTAGACGACGGTGCGCTTGAAGTTCGGGTCGGTCAGGCTCGGGGCGGCAACCAACAGGGAGCCTGCTTCGACCTCGGCATCGGGACGCACGTCACCATGAAATCATCCGTGATCGTCGGAACAACTCAGGGCCGCGCCCCGTTAGACTTAACTGTCGGATGTCTTTGTGTCCCCCGGGCTCAACAGACAACCGCCTTCGCGGAATACCGTTCGGCTGGAGCCGCGTAGTGCACCGCGCCGTGAGGCGACCTGGCATCCGGCCCAGGGGAGCCGGACCGAGAGGTCCGGCTTTCGTGGTTTCCTGGCAGGCGAGCATAGAGTGCAGGCGTGACAACGGTTGCGGTCGAGAAGCACCACTGGGGCTCGCGCCGGTTCCTCGGGATCCCGGAGTACCGCAGGCTTCTCGCCACCCGTCTCGCCTCGCAGTGGGGTGACGGTCTCTTCCAGGCAGGGCTGGCCGGGGCGGTGCTGTTCAACCCCGAACGCCAGGCCCACCCCGCCGAGATCGCCGCCGGTTTCGCCGTGCTCCTGCTGCCGTACTCGCTCGTCGGACCGTTCGCGGGCGCCCTGCTGGACCGGTGGGACCGCAAGAAGGTCATCCTCGTCGCGAACCTCGCGCGCGCCGCGTTCGTGGTGCTCACGGCCGCCGCCGTCGGGGCGGGGCTGTCCGGGCTACCTCTCTACGTCTTCGCGCTCATCGTCATGGGCATCGGCCGGTTCGTCGGTTCCGGGCTGAGCGCCTCGCTGCCGCACGTCGTCCCGGAAGACCACCTGGTCGAGGCGAACGCGCTGGCCGCGACGGCCGGCGCGGTGATGTCGGTGGTCGGTGCCGCGAGCGCGATCGGGTTCCGCACGCTGCTCGGCGCCGGTGACGGCGGTTCCGGCTGGACCACCAGCATCGCCGTGGTCGGCATGCTGCTCAGCGCGTTCATCGCCAGCCGGTTCAAGGCCGGTGTGCTCGGCCCGGACGAGGTCGACGAGTCGCACAACGCGATGAGGGCCGTCGCCCGCGGTCTGCTGGACGGCGCGAAGGCCACGTTGCGCACGCCGAGCGTCACGGCCAGCCTGGCCGCCCTGCTGGCGCACCGGGCCGCGTTCGGCGTCAACCTCATCATCACCCTGCTGCTGATGCGCTACGCCCTGGAGGACGTCGGCATCCTCAAGGCCGGCATCGGCGGGCTCGGTGAGGTCGCCATCGCGGGCGGCGCGGGCATCCTGCTCGCCGGCGTGCTGACCGACCGGATCGTCGACAGGTTCGGCATCAAGAAGACGATCAGCGGCACGCTCGTGCTGACCGCCGTGGCCCAGCTCGCGCTCGGCCTGCCCATGACGCTCATCTCGATCCTCGCCGCCAGCTTCTTCCTGATCTTCGCCGGTCAGGTCGTGAAGCTGTGCGTGGACACCGCGGTGCAGCACGACGTCGGCGACGAGGTGCGGGGGCGCGTCTTCGCCCTCTACGACACCTTGTTCAACGTCACGCAGGTCACCGCGGTGTCCATAACGGCGACGGTGATCCCCCTGGACGGGCGTTCGCCCGCTCTCATCATCACCGCCGCCGGTCTCTACCTGGTCGGCCTGGCCGCCTACCTGCTGCTCCTAGCGCGGAAACGGCAGGCGCAACATCCCGCTCTCGTGCGCGAAGACGACCGCAGCCACCCGATCGGGTAGATCCAGTCTGCGCAGGATGTCGGCGACCTCGTCGGCCACCTGGCGCTGACCGAGACCGAGCACCCGTGCGATCTCGTGGTCGGCGTGACCACGTGCGAGACAGCGCAGCACGGCGCGTTGGTCATCGGTCAGCTCGTCCAGGTCGTGCACGGCCGGACCAGCGGAAAGTCCCCAAGCGAACATCTGCATCACCCCCATGAGCACTACCCATGGTGCCCGGTGGCGCTGTCAGATCGCTAACGCGGGGATTTCATGCACTTACGATGAGTCACCCGTTTGGTGGCGTAAGACCCTGTTCACGAGCCCACTCGAGCAACGCGGCCTCGGCTTCGTCGCGGTCCAGCGGCCCGCGGTCCAGCCTCAGTTCCTTGAGGAACTTCCACGCGGCACCGACCTGGCGGCCCGGCGGCAGGCCGAGCAGCTTCGTGATCTCGTTGCCGTCGAGGTCGGGCCGCACGCGGGCGAGGTCTTCCTCGGCCGCGATCCGCGCGATGCGTTCCTCAAGAGAGTCGTACGTCCGCTGCAGCTGGTTCGCCTTGCGCCTGTTGCGCGTCGTGCAATCCGCACGGACGAGCTTGTGCAACCGCGTCAGCAGGTCGCCGGCGTCCGTCACGTACCGGCGCACGGCCGAGTCGGTCCACTCACCGTTGCCGTAGCCGTGGAACCGCAGGTGGAGGTAGACGAGCTTGGCGACGTCCTCGGTGATCTCCTTCGAGTACCGCAACGCGCGCAAGCGCTTGCGGACCATCTTCGCGCCCACGACCTCGTGGTGGTGGAACGAGACACCGCCACTGGACTCGAACTTCCTGGTGGCCGGTTTGCCGATGTCGTGCAGCAACGCGGCGATGCGGAGCACCAGATCGGGTGATTGATCAACTTCTTCTAGATCAATTGCCTGTTCGAGCACAACCAGGGAGTGGTCGAAGACGTCCTTGTGCTGATGGTGTTCGTCGATTTCCAGCTTCATGGCCGTGAGCTCTGGCAGCACGATGTCCGCCAGACCGGTCTCGACCATGAGCTCGATGCCGCGGCGGGGGTGCGCCCCGCACAGGAGCTTCGAGAGCTCCACCTGCACGCGCTCCGGCGTGATGCGGGCGATCTGGCCTGCCATCGACCGCATCGCCTCGACCACCCGCGGCGCCGCGGTGAAGCCGAGCTGGGAGACGAACCTGGCCGCCCGCAGCATCCGCAGCGGGTCGTCGCCGAACGACTCCTGAGGGGTCGCCGGCGTGTCCAGCACGCCCTGCCGTGCGGCCCGCAGGCCACCGGTCGGGTCGACGAACCGGCGCGCGGCCACGTCGAACGCCATGGCGTTGACGGTGAAGTCGCGGCGGACCAGGTCGCCGTCGATGGAGTCGCCGAACGTGACCTCGGGGTTGCGGGTGACGCCGTCGTAGACGTCCGCCCGGAACGTCGTGATCTCCAGGATCTCGCCCTGCTTGGACGCGCCGACCGTGCCGAACGCGATCCCGGTGTCCCACTGGGCGTCGGACCAGCCGCCGAGGATCCTCTGGATCTCGGCCGGCCGCGCGTCGGTGGTGAAGTCGAAGTCGTTCGTCGGGCGCCCCAGCACGGCGTCGCGCACACTCCCACCCACGAGGTAGAGGTGCTTGCCGGCGGTCGCGAACCGCTCGGCGAGCTCGGCGACGACTGGTGTGATGGCGGGCTCTTCCACCACCGCATTCTGCTGGAGCGATCGAGACACGAGAAACCAGCGTACTTAACGTTCGTAAGTACGATCGGCCGTATGCCCCCGTCTGCTGCTCGATCCGGAGGTGCCTCCCCGGGGCGCCGGAAGCGGCGCCGGGGCCGGCGGCTGAAGACGGTCGACGAGACGTCGGCGGGTGGCCTGGTGCTCGACGGTGAGCAGCGGGCCGCGGTGATCGGAAGACTTGACCGGCGCGGCCGGTTGCTGTGGTCTTTGCCGAAGGGTCACATCGAGGCCGGCGAGACCGCGGAACAGACCGCGGTGCGCGAGGTCGCCGAGGAGACCGGTATTCATAGCAGGGTCCTGCGCCCGCTGGGGTCGATCGACTACTGGTTCGTCGCGGACGACCGCAGGGTGCACAAGACGGTTCACCACTTCCTCCTCGAAGCGCTGGGGGGAGAGCTTTCCGACGAAGACGTGGAGGTCACCGAGGTGGCGTGGGTGCCACTCGGCGAGCTGGACGAGCGACTCGCGTACGCCGATGAGCGCCGTCTGGTCCGCCGAGCCGCCGAACTGCTCGCCGGTCGCTGCCGTGAAGGGGCGGAGACGGCGTGAGCCTGAGGAAGCTCTTCTGCACAGCTGCCGCCGGCGCGTTCCTGCTGGGCGGGGCGACGCCGGTGCTCGCCGTCGAGCAGCAGCAGGAACCCGACCAGGTCGACGCGCTGCCGTTCGCGCCGGCGCCGGCCACCCAGGTCTGGGCGACCAGGCCGCTCTCGGCGCAGCCGGGCCAGCAGCCGCCGCAGTTCCTGCGGATGGACATCGGCCAGCTGACGCCCCGGTTCGTCACGGGCGACTCGCCGGACAAGGTCACCATCAGCGGCAAGGTCGTCAACGTCGGCGATCGCAAGGTCTCCGACGTCGTGCTGCGGCTGGAGCGCGGCCAGCCCCTCGACACCGAGGACGACCTGCGCAAGGCGTTGCGCGAGCCGGCCGCGGCCGAGTTCGTGCAACCCAAGTTCACCGAGATCGCCAAGGAGCTCCAGCCGGGGCAGCAGCAGGACTTCACCCTCGAGGTGCCGTTGCGCGGCTCCGCGCCCACCTCGCTGGGGATCGACGAGCCCGGGATCTACCCGGTGCTCGCGAACATCAACGGCAAGCCCGACTACGGCGGCACGGCGCGGCTGGCGGCGTTGTCGACGTTGCTGCCGGTCCTCGGCGTGCCCGGTGGCGGCACCAAGGCCAAGACCGGCGCACCGGCCAAGCTGACCATGCTGTGGCCGATCGCGGACCGGCCCCGGCTGGTCCGGCTCGGCGGCGAGGGCCAGTCCGAGCTGGTCGACGACGAGCTCGCGCTGTCGCTGTCGGTCAACGGCCGGCTGTACGGCCTGCTGCAGGCATACGAGCAGGCCGTGTCGTCGATGAGCACCTCGCTGTGCCTGGCGGTCGACCCCGACCTGCTGCGCACCGTCGAGGCGATGACCACCGGCTACCGCATCCGCGGCGGCGTCGAGGGCAAGGGCAGGGCCGAGGCGCAGCTGTGGCTCGACCGGCTCAAGCTCGCGGTCTCCGGCCGGTGCGTCGTGGCCATGCCGGACGCCGACGCCGACCTCGTGGCGTTGAGCAAGGCCAAGCTCGGCGACATGCGCACGCTCGCGCTCAACGGCGGGGCGAGCGAGGTCCAGCGCGTCCTGGCGGTCCAGCCGCTGCCCGACCTGGTGTGGCCGGAGGGTGGCCTGCTCGACCAGTCGACGTTCGAGCAGCTGGCCGTCCCGCAGGACAACGCCACCGACAACAGGCTCGACTACAGGGGCATGAAGTCGGTGCTGCTCGACCCGTCCGGCGTGACCGACGCGCCGGGCACCGCGCCTGCCCAGATCACCTCCGGTGAGCACCAGGTGACCGCGGTGCGGATCGACTCGATGGTCTCCGACGCGCTGGAGGGCGGCGAGTCCCGTCCGCGCACGCTGTCCGGGGTGACGACGCCGGTGGAGAGCCAGCCGGTGTCCGTGCAGAACGCGCTGGCCGCGCTCGCGTTCCGGGCAGGCTGGCAGGGCGAGGGCAGGAACGTGCTGGTCACGCCGCCGCGCCGGTGGAACGCGCCGCTGTCGGAGATGACCGAGTTCCTCACCGCCGCCCAGCGCCTGGTCGCCGGTGGCTACGCGGCCCAGACCGGGCTCGAGGAGCTGGTCAGGACCAAGCCGGCGCTCACGGGTGCCAAGCTCACCTACCCGGCGGAGGCCGGTGCGCGGGAGATCTCGCCCGCCATCGCCGACTCGGTGGTGAGCCAGTACGCCGCGCTCGGCGGTCTGGTGAAGGCCATGCAGCAGGAGGACCGCGAGCACGCGGCACCGGCCGACCTGGCCGACCCGCTGCTGCTGGGCCAGCTGCGGGCGATGTCGAGCGCGTGGCGGGGCAACGAGGACGGCGCCCGCACCGCGGCCTACATCAGCGAGAGCGAGATCAGCTCGCTGTCCGGCCTGGTGAGCGTCACGCCGCCGAACAGCCCGATCCTGCTCGGCTCCGGTGACAGCCCCATCCCGGTCACCATCACGAACAAGCTCGACGTCCGCGTGACGGTGCGGATCGTGCTCGCCGAGACGCCGGGCATCCGTGCCCGCGAGCTCGCTGACCAGGTGCTTCCTGCCCGCGGTGAGCGGGTCGTGCGGGTGCCGGTCGAGGTGCTGCGCTCCGGCCGGTTCCCGGTCAACGTCCGGCTGACCACTCCCGACGGCGTCGCTCTGGGTGACACTGTCAAGCTGGAGGTGTCGTCGTCCGCCTACGGCACCATCACGGTGATCGTCACCGTGGTGGCCGCGATCGCGCTCGTCCTGCTCTCCGGGCGGCGGATCATCAGGCGGGTCCGTGCTCGCAACGGCGAGAACGGTGACGACGCACCGTCCATCGAGAACGTGACACCGGAGAAGTCGAGCGCGTGAGCGAGACAGCCACGACCACCGAACCAGGGAAGCAGCAGGCACCCTCCGTCGCCAGGGCCAGCGGGTCCATGGCGATCGCGACGATCGTCAGCCGCGTCACCGGCCTGCTGTCGAAGGTGCTGCTGATCGCGGTGATCGGCGGCGACATCCTGAACACGTCGTACCAGGCCGCCACGACGTTGCCGACGATGATCAACGAGCTGCTCCTCGGCGGCATCCTGACCAGCGTCGCGATCCCGTTGCTGGTCAGGGCCGAGAAGGAGGACGGCGACGGTGGTGAGTCGTACGCCCAGTGGCTGATCAGCACGGGCGCGGCCGTCCTCGGCGTGGGCACGCTGGTCGCGGTGGCGTGCGCGCCGCTGCTGACGGACCTCTTCATCGCCGACTCGCCGAAGGCCAACCCCGCGCTGGTGACGGCGTTCGCGTACCTGGTGCTGCCCGGCATCGTGTTCTACGGCCTGACGGCGCTGCTCAGCGCGGTGCTGAACGCCCGGCACGTGTTCGGCGTCCCGACCTGGGCCCCGGTGCTCAACAACGTCGTCGTGATCGTCGTCCTCGCCGTGTACGCGCTGCTGCCCGGCGAGCTCACGCTCAACCCGGTCCGGATGACCGACGTCCACCTGCTGGTGCTCGGCCTCGGCACCGCACTCGGCGTGGCGGTCCAGGCGATCGTGCTGTTCCCCGCGCTGCGCAGGACCGGGTTCCGGTTCAAGTGGCGGTTCGGCTGGGACTCGCGGCTCTCGGAGTTCGGCGGCCTGGCGTTCTGGGTGCTGCTCTACGTGGCGCTCGGCTTCGTCAGCATGATGATCCTGACGAACGTCGCGACCCACTCCGAGACCGCGCTGGTGGCGTTCAACTACCAGTGGCTGATCTCCCAGGTGCCCTACGGCGTGCTCGGCGTCTCGCTGCTCACGGCGCTGATGCCGAAGATGAGCAGGGCCGCCGCGAACAACGACAACGACGCCATCGTGCGCGACCTGCTGTTCGGCAACCGCATGTCGTCGATCCTGCTGATGCCGTTCAGCGCGCTGATGACCGTCTCGGGTGTGGCGATCGGCCTGGCCGCGTTCGCGTGGGGCGAGGCGGGCACGGAGACCGGGACGCGGATCGGGCTCGCGCTGGCGCTGTCGGCGTTCGGCCTCGTGCCTTACGCGATCACGCTGCTGCAGCTGCGCGTCTTCTACGCGATGAAGGACGCCAGGACGCCGACGCTCATCCAGGCGTTGATCGTCGCGGTCCGCATCGGGCTGCTGTACCTGTTCCTCGCCGTGGCCGAGCCGGAGCAGCTCGCCGTCGGGGTGTCGCTCGCGATGTCGCTCAGCTTCGTCTTCGGTGCCGTCGTCGGCCAGGTCTGGCTGCGCGTGCGGCTCGGCCGGCTGCGCACTGGTTTCACCATCTGGACGATCTGCCTGACGGTCGTCGCCTCCTCGATCGCCCTCGCGGTGGCCAAGGGCGCGTTCTGGCTGGTGGAGAGCGCGATCGGGCTCGGCAACCCGGTGCTGGCCGCCTGGGTCGAGGTCGTGCTGGTCACAGCGATCGGGCTGCCGCTCGCGTTCGGCCTGCTGGCCGCGTTCCGGGTGCCCGAGATGAAGCCGGCGATCAACAAGATCAACCGTTTGGTGCGGCGCCGATGACTCCAGCCCGTGAGCGTCTTCCCGTAGCCTGGTGCCCGTGAGTAGCGGAGTCCACGCCGCGCTGGTCCCCGGCGGTGTCATCGGCAACGGCCGGTACCGGCTGCTCGCGAAATCCGGCGCCGACGCCAGATCCAGCGCGGAACTGTGGCGCGCCCGTGACGGTCAGCTCAACCGGGACGTGGCGCTGACGATCCTGCTCGGCGACCTCGCGGACAACGACGCCGCCGCCCGTGCCCGCCGCACGGTCGAACGCGCCATGCACGCGGCGTCGTTCACCCACCCCGGCGTGTCGCGGGTGATCGACGTGCTGACGCCGGGCACCGGCATCCGGCCGGACGAGGGCATCCTCGGCATGGTCGTGGCCGAGTGGACCCAGGGCACCGACCTGATGGACCTCATCGCGGAGGGCCCGCTGCCCGCGGGCGTCGCGACCCGCCTGCTCGAACCGCTGGGCGCCGCCATCGAGGGCGCGCACCACGCCGGTCTCGTGCTGGGCGCCGACCACCCGCAGCGCATCCGGGTCACCTCGGACGGCCGGCTGCGCCTCGCGTTCCCCGGCCCCCGCCCGGACGCGATCGCGCGCGACGACGTCAAGGGCCTGGGCGCGATCCTGTACCTGCTGCTCACCGGCCGCTGGGCGCTGCCGGGCGGACCCGACAACGTGCCGCTCGCCCCGACCGGCCCCGACGGCTCCGTGATCGCCCCGAACGCGTTGCACCCGTACCTGCCGCACGAGCTGTCGTCGGTCGCGGTGCGGTCGCTGGAGGACACGTCGGTGGGTGGCATCCGCACGTCCGCGGCGATCCTGCAGGTGCTCGACCAGATCGCGGCGGAAGAGGCCGAGACCTCGCTGATCCCGGCCGTGGGCGCGTCCTCCTCGTCGAAGGACGACGACGAGGTCGTGTGGACGACCCAGCGCCCGGTGCAGGACAAGCAGCAGAAGAAGAAGCTGTGGATCAGCGTCGGTGTGCTCGCGGCCGCGACGGTGGCCGTGATCGTGTGGCTGAGCGTGCAGATCGTCGGCTTCTTCAGCGACGAGCCGTCCAAGGGCGGCGGGCCGACCGTGGTGATCAACCAGCCCGGCTCGAACGGTCAGACCCCGCAGGCGCCGGTGCCGGCGGGTCCGGTGCAGCCGGGGCGGATCGGCGTCTACGACGTGACGAACCAGCCCGACAACGCGAACCAGGCGAGCCGCGCGGTCGACAACAACGCGACCACGTTCTGGCGGTCGGACAACTACTTCCAGCAGTTCCCGGCGCTGAAGCCGGGCATCGGGCTGATGGCGTCGTTCGCGGAGCCGGTGCGGCTGGCGTCGATCACCATCACCTCGCCGAGCGAGAAGACCCACGTGCAGATCCGGCTGGCGTCGTCGATCGACGCGCCGCTGGAGGAGACCAAGATCATCGGTGAGGGCGACCTGTCCAACGGGCAGACGCAGATCCAGCTCGGCGAGCACGAGCCGACCGCGCACATCCTCATCTGGATCACCCAGCTGTCGAGTCCCGGCGCCGGCAAGAACCAGTCGGAGATCCGAGAGATCCTCTACACCCGCGCGCAGTGATGCCACGCGGGGAGCTTTCGTACGATCCTGTCGTACGCGGCGTCCCCGCGTCAGACCACGCGAGCCCGACCGGATGATCTGTGACCGGTCTCGCTATTCTCCGTAACCGTGACCGCCGCAGCCAGCTCGGACGCCGATCTCATCTCGGCCCACGCCGCAGGTGACCCCTACGCGTTCTCGGAGCTGGTGAAACGGCACCGCGACCGGATGTGGGCGGTGGCGTTGCGGACGCTGCGCGACCCGGAGGAGGCGGCGGACGCTCTCCAGGAGGCGTTCATCTCGGCCTTCCGCGCGGCGTCGTCGTTCCGCGCTGAGTCACAGGTGACCACCTGGCTTCACCGGATCGTGGTCAACGCGTGCCTCGACCGGATGAGACGGCGACAAACAAGACCGACAGTGCCGCTGCCCGAGGCCGGTCCCGGCGAGCCCGTCGCGCCCCGTGACGCGATGAGCGACCGCGAGACGAGCCTCATCGTGCAGCAAGCGCTGATGGAGCTGCCGGAGGAGCAGCGCGCCCCCATCGTGCTGGTCGACGTCGAGGGCTACTCCGTCGCCGAGACGGCGAAGCTCCTCGGCATCGCGGAGGGCACGGTCAAGAGCAGGTGTGCGCGGGGTCGCGCCAAGCTCGCCAAAGTTCTCGGGCACCTCAGGAACCGAATCGCAGATGCGAACGTCCCAGCTGACGGTGTGAATGTGCAAGAGCAACGTCAGTGGGAGGGCCGATGACCGGCATGGAGCGCGTGCCGATGGGTCCGCCGTGGTCGGTTGACCTCATCGCGGACCTGCACGCGGGCGTGCTGCCCCCTGAGGTCGCCGCACAGCTGCGTCCGCGGGTCGAGGCGGACCCCGAGGCCCGCGAGGTCCTGCAGGCGCTCGACGCGACGCTGGCGGACCTGGAGGCGTTGCCCTCGATCCCGATGCCCGACCACGTGGCCGCCAGGATCGACGCGGCGCTCGCCGCGGAGGCCAGGCCGGTCGCACCCGTCGTGTCGCTCGACGAGGCCCGCAAGAAGCGCAACCGCCGGCTCGGTCTCGGTGGTGGCGTGCTGGTCGCGGCCGCCGCGGCGTTCGGCATCGTCTTCGCCGTGTCCCCCGGTGGGAACCAGGCGAACACCCCGCCCGCCGCACAGGACGCCTCGCCCACGAACACGAACGTGTCGGCCGAGCCGCCGCTCGCGGTGAAGGAGTCCGAGCTCGGCTCCGCGGTCGGTGACGTGCTCAAGGCCCAGAACTACGGCCCGCTGGAGACCCAGGACCGGCTGTCGGGGTGTCTGGAGGGCGGTGGCATCGCCAGCACGTCGAAGCCGCTCGGGATCAGCCCGATCACGCTCGACGGCAAGAACGCGGTCATGGCCGTGCTGCCTGCGGGTCTGGGGCAGTACCGGCTGGTCGTGCTGGACCCGAGCACCTGTGGTCCGGACAAGCCGGAGGGCGTGCTCGCGAACACGACCATCGGCCAGAGGTAGCCGCCGGAGGTAGTCGGTCAAGTCACGGAATTAGCTGCACCTACGATCCGTTGAGCCAGTCAGACGACGAGATCGAGGAGTTGCCGGGACCGTGAGCGTGCGCAACGTGATCATCATCGGATCGGGGCCTGCGGGCTACACCGCGGCGGTCTACGCCGCACGCGCGCAGCTCGAGCCCCTGGTCTTCGAGGGCTCGCAGTACGGCGGCGCCCTCATGACGACGACCGAGGTGGAGAACTACCCCGGTTTCCGCGACGGCATCATGGGCCCCGAGCTCATGGAGCAGATGCGTGAGCAGGCCCAGCGCTTCGGTGCCGAGCTGCGCGCGGAGGACGTCGAGTCGGTCGAGCTGACCGGCGAGGTCAAGAAGGTCGTCGCCAACGGCGTCACCTACGAGGCGAAGGCCGTCATCCTCGCGATGGGTGCCGCCGCCCGCTACCTGAACATCCCCGGTGAGCAGGAGCTGCTCGGCCGCGGTGTGTCGGCGTGTGCGACCTGCGACGGGTTCTTCTTCCGCGACCACGACATCGCGGTCGTCGGCGGCGGTGACACGGCGATGGAGGAGGCGACGTTCCTCACCCGTTTCGCCAAGTCGGTCACGGTCATCCACCGCCGTGAGGAGTTCCGCGCCTCCAAGGTCATGCTGGAGCGCGCCCGTGCCAACGAGAAGATCAAGTGGCAGCTGAACACGCAGGTCACCGACGTGCTGGGTGACGGCACCGTGTCCTCGATCAAGGTCAGGGACACCCAGACCGGCGCCGAGTCCGAGCTGCCCGTGACCGGCTTCTTCCTGGCGATCGGCCACGACCCGCGCTCGGCGCTGGTCAAGGGCCAGATCGACCTGGACGAGGAGGGGTACGTCCTCACCAAGGGCAAGACCTCCTACACGAACCTGGACGGGGTGTTCGCCGCCGGCGACCTCGTCGACCACGAGTACCGCCAGGCCATCACCGCCGCCGGCTCCGGCTGCAGCGCCGCGATCGACGCGGAGCGGTGGCTCGCCGAGCACGGCGAGGAGAAAGCCGAGATCGCCGCGGAGGCGGTCGGCGGCGGCTACGGCAAGAGCAGCTGACCTTCCCGCACGGGACCCCGAATTTTCGCAAACTAGGGAGAGAACCATGGCAGGCGCCACCGTCACGGTGACCGACAAGTCGTTCGCGGACGACGTGCTGACCAGCGAGAAGCCCGTGCTGGTCGACTTCTGGGCGACCTGGTGCGGCCCGTGCAAGATGGTTGCGCCGGTGCTGGAGGAGATCGCCGCCGAGCACGGCGAGAAGCTCACCATCGCCAAGGTCGACATCGACGCGAACCCGTCGATCGCCCGCGACTACCAGATCATGTCCGTGCCGACGCTGATCCTGTTCCAGGGCGGCCGTCCGGTGAAGCAGATCGTCGGCGCGAAGCCCAAGGCAGCGCTGCTGAACGACCTCGCCGACGTGATCGGCTGATCGGCCGTTCGGCTGTTGCGTGCAACGCGCGACATGGCCCGCCCGTCTATCGATAAGACGGGCGGGCCATGTTCGTGAGCGCATGCCCCAAACGTGATCCCAGTACGACCGTCAGCAGCCCTGCATCGATCACGCAGAGCAGCAGGGCACAATAAGGGCTTCCCACCTACCGCGCCGACGACGATCGGCGCCCTAGTCGAGCGAGGGTGCATGCAGCTGCTCCGCCGCGGGGACGTCGGAACTGATGTTGCCGAGATCCGGTCGACCCTGACCAGGCTCGGACTGCTTCCGCCGACCGACCCCCAGGCGCCGCCGGTGTTCGACCAGCAGGTCGAGCACGCCGTGCGCGCGTTCCAGCAGCAGCGGGGGCTGATCATCGACGGCATCGTCGGCCCGGCTACCTACCGTGCGCTGCGTGACGCCACGTTCCGGTTGGGGGACCGGCCGCTGGCGTTCCTGATGTCGCAGCCGACGACCGGTGACGACGTGCTGATGTTGCAGGAACGGTTGCTCGAGCTGGGCTATGACGCCGGCCGGGCGAACGGCGTGTTCGGTCAGCAGACCGAACACGCGCTGAGGAACTTCCAGCGCGACTACGGCCTGATCGTGGACGGCATGTGCGGTCCGGACACCGTGCGCGCGTTGCGGCAGCTCCAGCCGAAGGTCCGCGGCGGCCGTCCGGTGCTGCTGCGCGAGCAGGAGCAGGTCCGCACGGCCGGGTCGCGGCTATCGGGCAAGCGGATCGTCATCGACCCCGGTCACGGTGGTCAGGACCACGGCGTGGTCGTGGACGGCGTGTCCGAGGCCGACCTGATGCTGGACCTGGCCCGCCGCCTCGAGGGCAAGATGGCCGCGACCGGCATGGAGGCGCTGCTCACCCGTGGGCCCGCCAACTGCCCGGACGAGGCCGAGCGCGCGCGCTTCGCGAACGAGGCGGGCGCCGACCTGATCCTGTCGCTGCACGCGGACGGCAACTCCTCGCCGCACGCGCAGGGCGTGGCCACGTTCCACTACGGCACCGGCAACGGCACGTCGTCGACCGTGGGTGAGGCGCTGGCCGGGTTCATCCAGCGCGAGGTCACCGCCCGCACGTCGATGGTGAACTGCGGCTCGCACCCGAAGTCGTGGGACCTGCTGCGGCTCACCCGCTGCACGGCCGTCCGCGTCGAGGTGGGCTACCTGACGAACGCCGAGGACCGCGCGCGCCTGGCGACGCCCGGTTTCCGCGACATCGTGGCCGAGGGCATCCTCGTGGCCGTGAAGCGCCTTTACCTGCTCGGCAAGGACGACCAGCCGACGGGCACGTTCACGTTCAACGACCTGCTGCGCTACGAGATGTCGAAGACTCCGTAGGACATGACGAAAAGGGGCCCCCTCGGTGTGTGAGGGGGCCCCTTTTCGTTGGGCTCAGACGGGGCGGAAGCTCGGTTCCGCGGTCGAGACGGTGACGCTGTTGAGGAGGCGTTCGAGGGCGGCCTCGACGTCTTCCTTCCAGGTGATGGCGCTGCGCAGCTCCAGGCGCAACCGGGGCCAGCGCGGGTGTGGGCGCACGGTCTTGAAGCCGACGCTCGTGAGGAACTCGGCCGGCGTGACGCAACCCGGTTCGTCGTCGTCCGGGCGCATGTCGCCGAACGCCTCGACGGCCTTCACGCCACGACGGGTCAGATCCTTCGCCACGGCCTGCACGAGCACACGCGCGAGTCCTCCGCCGCGGAACTCCGGGAGGACGTGCAGCGACGTCATGAGAACCGCGTCCGGACTCACCGGCGAGGTGGGGAAGGCAGCACTGCGCGGCACAGCGGCAGGCGGCGCGTAGAACACCGAACCGGCCGGAATGCCGTCGCAGTAGATGAGACGGCCACAGGAACCCCATTCGAGCAGGACGCTGGAGACCCAGGCTTCCTTCTCGAACTCGGTGTCGCCGTACTCCTCGGCCTGTTCGCGCAGGTGAGGTGCCAGTTCCCAGAAAACGCACGTCCTGCTGTGCTTGGAGAGATGCTCCAGGTTGTCCAGCGTGACGCCCACGACGCGACGGGACACCCCGACCTCCACCTCTAAACACACACAGTGAACCCATACGAGGGTAGGCGAATGTGACGGAACCCGGAAGGCGCGTGCCCTGAACGGGACGACGGTTACACTCGCTCGGGACATTTCTCATTCAGGAGTCCCTCATGACGATGCCCGGACAGCCCGCGAAGCAGGGCCCCAGAAGCCTTGACCCCCACCTCCGCCGCTACGCAGCGCGCACGGCAGGGATGACGGCATCGGAGATCCGGGCACTTTTCGCAGTCGCATCCCGTCCCGAGGTGGTCTCGCTGGCGGGCGGCATGCCGCACCTGGCCGCGTTGCCGCTCGAGTCGCTGTCGGCCGAGATCGGTCAGCTGGTGGCTTCCGAAGGGCTGGTGGCCCTGCAGTACGGCTCGGCGCACGGTGTTCCGTTGCTGCGTGAGCAGATCTGCGACGTGATGGCTCTGGAGGACATCAAGGGTCACCCGGACGACGTGGTGGTGACGGTCGGCTCGCAGATGGGCCTGGACATGGTCACCCGGATCTTCTGCGACCCCGGTGACGTGGTGATCGCGGAGGGGCCGTCGTACGTGGGGGCCCTCGGGTCGTTCACGGCCTACCAGGCCCAGGTCGTGCACGTGGCGATGGACGCCGAAGGGCTCGTGCCGTCGTTGCTGCGAGAGGCGCTGGAGGCTTGTCGTCAGGCTGGGAAGCGGGTCAAATTCCTCTACACGATCCCGAACTTCCACAACCCGGCCGGCGTGACGCTGGCGGTGTCGCGGCGCGCCGAGATCCTGGAGATCTGCCGCACCTACGGCGTCCTGGTGGTGGAGGACAACCCGTACGGGCTGCTCGGGTTCGACGGGCAGACCTACCCGGCGCTGCGGTCGATGGACCCGGACAACGTCGTGTACCTGGGGTCGTTCTCGAAGACGTTCGCCGCCGGGCTGCGGGTGGGCTGGGTGCTGGCGCCGCACGCGGTGCGCGAGAAGCTGGTGCTGGCGGCCGAGTCGGCCACGCTCTGCCCGCCGACGCTGAACCAGATGATCGTGTCCCGGTACCTGTCGACGCAGGACTGGAAGGGTCAGATCAAGACCTACCGGGAGGCGTACCGGGAACGCCGGGACGCGGCGATCTCGGCTCTCGAACAGCACATGCCGCAAGGTTCCACGTGGAACATTCCGGATGGCGGCTTCTACGTCTGGGTGACGGTGCCGGAGGGCATCGACACGAAGGCGATGCTGCCCCGTGCCGTGACCGCCCGCGTGGCGTACGCGTCCGGCACCGGTTTCTACGCGGACGGCTTCGGTTCCCGCCAGCTGCGCATCTCGTACTGCTACCCGACGCCGGAGCGCATCCGTGAGGGCGTTCGCCGCTTGGCGAACGTCATCGAAGAGGAGATGCAGCTCGCCGCGACGTTCGGAGCGACGCCGGGCCGTCAGCTGTCCGGTCCGCAGGCCCCGTCGCCCGACACCGCCTGATCTTCTTCCGATCCTTGGAGTTTTGCTGTGGCTGACCGCGTGGTCGCTGTGCTGTCCGGTGGGCTCTCCCACGAACGCGAGGTCTCGATCCGCTCGGGTCGCCGGCTGTCGGCCGCCCTGCGGTCGGTGGGTGTGACCGTGGAGGAGTGGGACGCCGACGCCTCGTTGCTGACGCGGTTGCAGGACGACCGTCCGGACGCCGTCGTCGTGGCGTTGCACGGTGGTGAGGGCGAGAACGGTTCGGTGCAGGCGATCCTCGAGATGCTCGGGGTGCCGTACGTGGGCACCGACTCGCGCGCGTGCCGCCGGGCGTGGGACAAGCCGACCGCGAAGGCCGAGCTGGCCCGTGCCGGGCTCGCGACGCCGGAGTGGGTCGTCCTGCCGCACGCGACGTTCCGGGAGCTCGGCGCTCGCCCTGTGCTGGACGCGATGGTCTCGACGCTCGGTTTGCCGATGATGTTGAAGCCGGACCAGGGCGGGTCGGCGTTGGGCGCTCAGGTCGTGCGTGACGCCGCGGAGCTGCCGCCGGCGATGGTCGGGTGCCTCGCCTACGGCGACACCGTGCTGGCCGAGCAGTTCATCTCCGGTGTCGAGGTGGCGGTCGCGGTCGTCGACGGGCCGGACGGTCCCACGGCGCTGCCCGCCGTCGAGATCGTTCCGGAGACCGGGGTCTACGACTACACGGCTCGCTACACGGCGGGGCTGACCGACTTCCACGCGCCGGCTCGGCTGGACGCGGCGGCGGCCAAGGCGGTGGGGGAGCTCGCGGTGGCGGCGCACCGGTTGCTCGGGCTGCGGGACGTGTCGAGGACCGACGCGGTCGTGGCCGAGGACGGGACGGTCTACTTCCTCGAAGTGAACGTGTCGCCGGGGCTGACCGAGACGTCGCTCCTGCCGATGGCCGTCGAGGCGGCGGGGCAGTCGCTGGGCGAGATCTACGCCGGTTTGATCGAGCGTGCCGTCGCTCGTTGATCTTTCTACATAGGTGACGCCCCGTATCTTTCCGGATGCGGGGCGTCATCGTCACCGTGACATAAGGCCCGTGGGTGATCCTATGGGCCTACTTCGAAGTCCGAATTGTCGGATTTGAGTTCATCAGCCCGACGATGCGCTCAAGATCGTCAACTGACCCGAACTCGACCACAATTCGGCCCTTCCGCTGCCCCAGTTCGACCTTCACGCGGGTGTCGAAGCTGTCGGAGAGGCGCTCGGCGAGCTCCTGCAACCCCGGCGCGTGCAGCTGCTTGCGCGGAGCTTGCTTGGCCTTGGCCGGCTTCTCGTTCTTGGCGAGCGTCACCGCCTCCTCGGTCGCGCGGACCGACATGCCCTCGGCGACGATCTTGGCGGCGAGGTCCTCCTGCGCACCGGCGTCGTCGAGGCTGAGCAACGCCCGCGCGTGGCCGGCGCTGAGCACGCCCGCCGCCACCCGCCGCTGCACGGGGAGGGGCAGCTTGAGGAGCCGGATGGTGTTCGTGACGACGGGACGGCTGCGGCCGATGCGGTCGGCGAGCTCCTCGTGCGTGACCCCGAACTCCTCCAGCAGCTGCTGGTAGGCCGCCGCCTCTTCGAGCGGGTTGAGCTGGACGCGGTGGATGTTCTCCAGCAGCGCGTCGCGGAGCATCACGTCGTCGGCGGTCTGCCGCACGATCGCCGGGATGGTCTTGAGCCCGGCCTGCTGGGTGGCCCGCCACCGGCGCTCGCCCATGACGAGCTCGTAGGTGTCGGAGGTCAGCTCCCGGACCACGATCGGCTGCATGAGCCCGAACTCCTTGATGGAGAACGACAGCTCGTTGATCGCATCCGGGTCGAACACCTGGCGCGGCTGCTTCGGGTTGGTCCTGATCGCGGTGACCGCGATCTCCCGGTACACCGCGCCCGCCACGTCGCCGACGGGGGACTGCTGCATGGCCTTGGCACCGTTGCCCGCGACCGCGGGCTTGATGGTGCTGGGCGCACCGGGCGGAGGACCCTGCGGGATCAATGCGGCCAGGCCGCGCCCGAGTCCGCCCTTGCGCTGTTCCGTCATGCGCCCTCCTCCTGTGCCCCGCGTACCGCGATCTCCTTGGCGGCGTCGAGGTAGCTCATCGACCCGCGCGAACCGGGGTCGTACGTCAGCACCGTCTGCCCGAATCCTGGCGCCTCGCTGACCTTCACGCTGCGCGGGATCACCGTCCTGAGCACCGTGTCACCGAAGTGGCTGCGCACCTCGCTCGTCACCTGGTCGGCGAGCTTGGTGCGGCCGTCGTACATCGTCAGCAGGATCGTGGAGATGCCGAGGTCCGGGTTGAGGTGCTGCTGCACGAGCTCGATGTTGCGCAGCAGCTGGCTCAACCCCTCCAGCGCGTAGTACTCGCACTGGATCGGGATGAGGGCCTCCTGGGCCGCCACCATCGCGTTGACGGTCAGCAGGCCGAGGCTCGGCGGGCAGTCGATGAAGACGTAGTCGGGCTGCAGCTCGTCCAGCGCCTCCGGGCTCAGCGCCTCCTTGAGACGCGACTCGCGGGCGACCATGGACACGAGCTCGATCTCGGCGCCGGCCAGGTCGATCGTCGCGGGCACGCAGAAGAGGTTCGGGGACGTCGGGCTGACCTGAGCCGCCTCGGCGATGGAGATCTCACCGATCAGCACCTCGTACACGGACGGCGTGCCGGACCGGTGCTCGACCGAGAGCGCCGTGCTGGCGTTGCCCTGCGGGTCGAGGTCGATCACGAGCGTCTTGAGCCCGTGGATGGCGAGCGCGGCGGCGAGGTTCACCGTGCTCGTCGTCTTGCCGACGCCACCCTTCTGGTTGGCGACGGTGATGACCCGCCGGTGCCTAGGACGGGGGAGCAGGGACTCGTCAGGGTGCAGCACGCTTGCCGCACGAGCCGCCTCTTCTGCAATCGGGGTCCACACCACGGCGCTGTCATCTCCGTTATTGGTCGGCTTCGGCTTTGACAGGGGCTCGGTTTCACGTGAAACGTCAGCGGATTGGAACTCCGGGTACACGCTCACCGATCCCTTCTGGTCTGGCGCTCGACGATGAGCACCGTCGTCGGTACCTCAAGTACATCTGCTCCCACGACGACCACATGCCCGTTGACGCCCCCGAGGCGCCGCACAGCCGTCCCGTCGCGGTCCAACTCCTCCTGCGCGCGCTCACCCTTGAGCGCCACCATCCGCCCCCCACCCTTGAGAAGCGGAAGGCACCACCGCGCCAGCTTGTCGAGCGGAGCCACCGCCCGCGCGGTCACCACATCGCAGTTCTTGAGGCGATCCCTGACCGGACCTTCCTCAGCCCGCCCACGCACCACCGTCACGTTGCTCAGCTCGAGCCGCTCCGTCACCTCTTCAAGCCACGCGATCCTGCGCGCCATCGGCTCGAGAAGCGTGATCCGAAGATCGGGCCGCGCAATCGCCAACGGCACCCCCGGCAACCCAGCACCAGAACCCACGTCGACAACGCGTTCGTTCGCCTGAATCACCTGCTCGACAACCGCCGAGTTGAGCACGTGCCGATCCCAGATCTTGTCGACCTCACGGGGCCCGATGAGCCCACGCTCCACGCCGTGCTCCTCCAAGAGCCTGACGAACTCGGCGGCACGATCCACGTGCTCCCCGAAGACGAGCTTCGCGTTGTCGGGCAACTCCCCGGCCATGTTCTCCGTCCGACGTTTCACGTGAAACCACGCGGCGGCGACGTTCCGGCGGCCGGTGGAAAAGCTGGCGAATGCCAGGGCACCATCATGACGGATGCACCATGCGCCACGCCAAATCCTGAGCGCCGTTTCACGTGAAACTTGGAGACAACTTTGCGACCGCACCTCTACACCGTCTCCTGGGACGGCCCCGGCACCATCTCCACGATGGCCCACCCGCCAGGCGGCGATCTTCTAGCGCCCTACGCCCGCGCGCTGAGCCGCTTCGGTGTCGATGTTCTGGTGTCCGCTCAGACCGACGAAGAACGGGTCGAGTGCGATCTGATCGAGCAGGCGTCGGTGGTCCGTGCGGCCAGTCTGCAGTTCGTGGCCGTTCCGATTGAGGACCGGACGGCGCCGTTGGAGACGTTCGACTTTGCTCCGCTTGATGAGGTGTACGCGCGCTATCGGCAGGGTGCGCATGTGGTGTTCCACTGCTGGGCGGGGATCGGACGGTCGTCGTTGCTTGCGGCGGTGATGCTGGGGACGGATGGGGTGGAGCCGGAGCGGGCTTGGGGGTTGATCTCGGAGGCGCGGGGGTTCACGGTGCCGGACACGGGGGAGCAGGTGGATTGGCTTGAGACTTGGTGGGCGGCGAGGGCGGGTCGGTTTCACGTGGAACAGTGACGGGCGGCTTGGGGCTCCGGTGGCGGGCGGGGTGGTTTCACGTGAAACGGGGAGGGAAGGATCTCGCGTCGTCGGCCCGGTGGCGCCGGCGGCTCGCTTGCTCTCCTTCGGCCTGCATGCCGCGCTCCCGCCACCCGCGACCGCCGCCATTCAATCGCCGCAGCCGCTGTCCGCCTGCCACCGCCGCAGTCTGCCCGCTAACCGTCCGCCCGTCGCAGCATGCCTCCGCGCGCCCGCCCGCCGCCGGTCCATGACTGCCCGCCGTCCGTCGCCGCAGTCGCTCAGTGGCCGCGGTCGCTCAATGGCCGCCGCCGTCCGCTGACCTCCGCCGATCGCCGTCCGTCCGCCCGTCGTCCGTCCGCTTGCCGTCAGTCCGCTCGGCATCGGTCCGCTCCTCGTCCGCACGTCGTCCGCCCGCACATGGTCTGTCCGCTCGCAGCGGCCCGAGCTGCCGCCGCTGCCGCCGACCGCTGACGGCGGCTCCCGCCACCACCCGCTTGCCGCTGCCCGTTGATCGCTGCCCGTCGCCGCTGTCCGCTGCAGCTGCCCGTTGATCGCTTCCAGGCCCTCGTTACCGCCCGTCTCTACGTGGTTTGAGCGGGTGCTGCGAAGGCGCGATTCGAGCGACCGTCGTACAGGCGTGGGGCGTGGCGATGCGAGAGCCGCAGTGGGACGAAAGAAGCGGGCAGGGATCGAAGAGCGGGTGAGGTGGCTAGTCGAGGGTGGTCAACCGCGCAGTGGTGACGTGCGCTGCGAGTGGTAGTGGCATACGACCGCGAATGACGGCGACAGTGACGAACGATCGCGTCAGCTGGCGCCTGCGGCGGGCGATGTCCGCGGCGGCTGTCAGCGACGGACGGTGTCTGCTGCGAGTGCGGGGTGGCGAGTGCCTGCGGACAAGCGCCGGCGGACAGTGGCAGAAGGTAACGACGGCGGCCAAGCGGACGACAACAGCGGACGAACGGCAGCAGGCGGTCGGGAGCGGGCAACGTGTGGCGGGAGGCGAGTGGCGGCGAGCAGGCAGCGGCGAGCAGGCGGCGGCGGTTAGCCAGCCGCAGTCAAAGTCAGTCGATAACAGTCAGCTGGCTACAGCAGCGGGCGATGGCGGGCATCGGTGGTGGGTGGCCTGTGACAATCAGCCAGTGACCGGTGGCGCGCAGGCGGTAGGAGGTGCGGCGGCGAAGGCGTCTGCAGATGGCAGCGAAAAGCGGCGGCGAAAGGCCGAGACGGCGGAGGGACCGCAGTAGCCGAAGCGCACAGCCAACCTCTCCCGCACCACCTTCCCACCCCGCCTCGCGCCGCCTCCCTGCAAAGAGCCACCCCACCCGGAGACAGCAAACGGCCCCCGGTTCCGAAGGGAACCAGGGGCCACAGGCCGACCCTCAGAGCATTACGGCTTCGGGAAGATGATGACCCGACGCTGCGGCTCCTCACCCTCACTCTCACTGTGCACCCCAGCGACCGAGGCCACCGCGTCGTGCACGACCTTGCGCTCGAACGGCGTCATCGGGTGCAGGCGCGCGCGTTCGCCGGAGGCGGCGACCTTCTCGGCCGTGGTGCGGCCGAGCTCGGCGAGTTCGGCGCGGCGGCCGGCGCGCCACTGGGCGATGTCGAGCATGAGGCGGGAGCGGACGCCCGTTTCCTGCTGGACGGCCAGGCGGGTGAGTTCCTGCAGCGATTCCAGGACGTTGCCGCGGGGGCCCACTAGCTTTGAGAGGTCCTCGCCGCCGTCGATGCTGACGACTGCCCGTCCGCCTTCGACGTCCAGGTCGATGTCGCCGTCGTAGTCCAGCAGGTCCAGCAGGCGTTCGAGGTAGTCACCTGCGATGTCGCCTTCCTGGACGAGCAGGTCCTCGGTCTTGCCCTGCGACTGGGGTTCCGACTGCGGTTCGGCCTCGTCTGACGACGACGCCTCCACGTCGGTCGCCTGCAAGGTCTCCGACACGATGTCTCCTCTCCGGGGCAAACGCCCGAAATCAGCGGCGCTTCTTGCTGCCCGGCTTCTTGCTGGTGGATCGGCCTGGGGTCAGGCCGGGGATCTCGGTGTTCGGCGAGCTGCCGTTGTCCTTCGCACCCGAACCGCCGGCACCGCCGGGGCCCGCGGTGGGCATGCGCTTGGCGCCGTTGGCCGGCTTCGCGCCCGGTGCGGGCTTCTTCGGGTTGACCGGCTTCGCGCCCGGCTTGGGGGCGAGGGCCTGGCGGGTCTCGACGGCGGTGGTCTTCTTCGTCTCTTCCTCGGCGTCGATCCGGCGGTAGACGACGTACTGCTGGCCGAGCGTCCACGCGTTGTTGGAGAGCCAGTAGAGCAGGATGGCGACGGGGAAGAAGAAGCCACCGACCAGGACGCCGATCGGGAACAAGTACAGGGTCAGCTTGTTCATGATGGCCGTCTGCGGGTTGTCCAGCGCGGCCTGGTTCTGGCGGGCGACCGAGTGGCGGGCCGTGAAGTGGGTCGCGATGGACGCCACGATCATCAGCGGCACGGAGACCAGGATGACGTTCAGGCGCTCGGTGCCGAACTGGGCGAGCTGGTCGGACGGCATCGTGATGAACGTCGACAGGTTGGTGCCGAAGAGCTTGGCGTTGACGAACGAGTCGACGCCCTGCTTGTCGAAGAAGTAGACCTCGCCCCAGCCGGGCCTGAAGGACCGCAGCACGTGGAACAGGCCGATGAAGACCGGGATCTGCACCAGCATCGGCAGGCAGCCGCCGAGCGGGTTCACGCCGTGCTCGGACTGCAGCTTCTGCATCTCCTGAGCCTGGCGCTGGCGGTCGTTCGGGTACTTCTTCTTGATCTTCTGCATCTCCGGGGCGAACTCCTGCATCCGCCGCATGGAGCGCACCTGGCCGACGAACGGCTTGAACAGGATCGCGCGCAGGGTGAAGACCAGGAAGATGACGGACAGCGCCCAGGCGAAGCCGCTCGACTCACCGAACACCTTGCCGAACACCCAGTGCCAACACCACAAGATGAAGGACACCGGGTAGTAGATGAAGTTGAGCACGAGCTACTCCTCGGTGGATACATCGGGGACCTGCCGCCTCGGCGGTACCGGGTCCAGGCCTCCAGGGTGCCAGGGTCCGCAGCGCAGCAACCGGCGGATGGTCAGCCAGGTTCCGCGCAGCGCGCCGTGGACGGTCAACGCCTCCACCGCGTACGCACTGCAGCTCGGGTAGAAGCGGCACGTGGGCGGCAGCAGCGGCGAGATGAAACGCCGGTAGAAGTGCACCGGCAGGAGCGCGACCTTCGCAGGCAACGTGGTCATCGCAGCACCTTCCGCAGAGCGGAGGAGAAGTCGGCGGCCAGGTCGGCGCTCGACGCTTCCGCCGCTGAAGGCAACGCACGCACCACGACGAGAGTTCCGGCGGGCATGCCGGCGAGGTGGTCGCGCACGACGTGCCGCAGGCGGCGGTACACGCGGTGCCGGACGACCGAGTTGCCAACTGCCTTGCTCACGACGAAGCCCACCTTGGACGGATCCAAGGTGGGCACGTCTGGCGTCAAGGCGTGGACGACCAGCCGAGGCCGTCCTGCGCGGCGGCCTCGGCGAACCACCAGGCCGAAGTCCTGGCTGCGGGTGAGCCGGGCGGCCGGGGGAAGCACGACGACGCTGCGCTTACCAGCTGTCAGGCAGACAGCGTGGTACGGCCCTTGCTGCGGCGCGCAGCCAGAATGGCGCGGCCGGCACGGGTCCGCATGCGCAGCCGGAAGCCGTGCGTCTTCGCGCGGCGGCGGTTGTTGGGCTGGAAAGTGCGCTTACCCTTGCTCACGGTCGGTTCTCCCGGTGCTTCACTGCGTACAAAGCCTGGTGGTCGTCTCCGACGAGCAGTGGACGTAGGCGCGACAAAGGCGCCCGTCGCAAGCGGGAGACTCATCTGAGGGTACGCACCCCCGGGTGCTGCGACCAAATCGGGGTGGGCCGAGCCACGTCTTGTGAGGCGACCCTGCCCTTGTTACCGTTCTTCCCTCGCGCATGCCGGGCCGGCGTGGGAGCCGCCAGGCACCGGCAACACAACGCACCTTTTAGTGCACAGTTGTGGATAACTCTGTGGATACCTCTATTCTCCGTGTCCACATGTGGAGTCACGGACTCCGGTGGAGGGGAGGGGAGCGCGGGGTGTCGAACCAGCAGGCCGACCTTGGTCACGTGTGGGCCGAGGTGGTGCAGGAGCTCGCCACGAGCCACCTGTCCCCTCAGCAGCGCGCGTGGATGAGGGTCACCCGTCCGATCGGTCTTCTGGACGGGACCGCGCTGCTCGCGGCACCGAGCGACTTCGCGAAAGAGGCGATCGAACGCGCACTGCGCGACCCGATCACCGCTGCGCTCTCCCGCAGGCTCGGCCGCTCCGTCTCGCTCGCGGTGAAGGTCGACTCGCCGGAACCGGTGAGCCCGCCCACCACGCCGATCCCGATCCCGCCGGTCCAGGCGGTGCCGCTGGCGTCCATGCCCGTGGTCGCGCCGATCGCCGCCAACGGCGACACGCCCGGCCTCGCGGACGACACCTCCGACGCGACGACCGAGGGCAACGACTCGGACGAGGTCGACGAAGCCGGCGACGCGCTCGCCGCCGTCACCGAGATCTGGCCCACCTTCAACTCGGCGACCTCGGCCGCGGCCGCACCGCCGGGCGGGGGCACGCCGTTCACCCGGCCCGCCAACCCGTCGCCGTCGCAGACCCGGCTGAACGAGAAGTACAACTTCGACACGTTCGTCATCGGCGCGTCGAACCGGTTCGCGCACGCCGCCGCGGTCGCGGTGGCCGAAGCACCGGCCCGCGCCTACAACCCGCTCTTCATCTGGGGCGAGAGCGGCCTCGGCAAGACGCACCTGCTGCACGCCGTCGGGCACTACGCCCAGCGCCTGTTCCCCGGCATGCGCGTGCGGTACGTGTCGACCGAGGAGTTCACCAACGACTTCATCAACTCGCTGCGCGACGACCGCAAGGTCGCCTTCCAGCGCCGCTACCGGGACATCGACGTGCTGCTCGTCGACGACATCCAGTTCCTGGAGGGCAAGGAAGGTACGCAGGAGGAGTTCTTCCACACCTTCAACACGCTCCACAACACGAACAAGCAGATCGTGGTGTCGAGCGACCGGCCGCCCAAGCGGCTGGAGACGCTGGAAGACCGTCTGCGCACGCGGTTCGAGTGGGGCCTGATCACGGACATCCAGCCGCCCGAGCTGGAGACCCGCATCGCGATCCTCCGCAAGAAGGCGGCCCAGGACCGGCTCGCGGCCCCGGCCGACGTGCTGGAGTTCATCGCCTCCCGGATCGAGCGGAACATCCGCGAGCTCGAGGGCGCGCTCATCCGCGTCACGGCGTTCGCGTCGCTCAACCGCCAGCCGGTCGACATCCAGCTCGCCGAGATCGTGCTGCGCGACCTGATCCCCGACTCGCACGCGCCGGAGATCACCGCCCCGACGATCATGGCGGTCACCGCCGAGTTCTTCGGCGTCTCGATCGACGACCTCTGCGGCCCCGGCAAGACGAAGGCGCTCGCCCAGGCCAGGCAGATCTCCATGTACCTGTGCCGCGAGCTGACCGACCTGTCGCTGCCGAAGATCGGCCAGACGTTCGGCGGCCGCGACCACACGACGGTCATGCACGCGGACAAGAAGATCCGCAAGGAGATGGCGGAGCGCCGGCGGATCTACGACCAGGTCCAGGAACTGACCTCCCGGATCAAGCAGCGCGCCCGCCACGCTCCCTGATCCCCACCCGGGTAAGACGCCAAGGGGTCCCTCCACCGCGGAGGGACCCCTTCTTCTTTTGCGCCACGCGGGGAGCTCCCGTCCGGCAGGAGCGGACGCGGGGCCTCCGCGTACCCGGGGAGAGGAACGAGGGGCGCCCGCGCGACCCGGGCGAACCCGGGTGGCGAGGACCGGCCGGGCCCGGGTGGAGGAGGCGTGGAAGAGGTTCAACAGGGTGCGGAGCGGGCAATCCTGTCCACCCGCGCGCTCGAAGGGGTGGGGACAACTCGGAAGTTGTGAGACCCAGGCCACGATCTGGCCACGAAAGCCTGTTGAACACCCGGGTACAACTGCCCCGCACCCGGGGACGCACCCGGGGACAACTGTGGACGATCTGTGGATCGAGACCTGTGCACAACTGGTTGTCCCCGGGTGAGCCGATCTGTCCCCGGGTGCCATCCCCCCTTAGTCCACATGGATCAAGGTGTCCTGACCTGGGGGTTAAACGGATGTCCACACTATCCACAGCCCCTACTGTTACTGCTGTTGATCTCTTTAAGAGAAGTTCTTCAAAAGCAAAACAGCGTGGACAGCTCCCGGGGATCGGTGCCCGAACCCCGAAGTGACGGGAAGGGCCAGGACGCTCTACCGTGGTGCTCCGCCCTCGGCCATCGAGGTGACTCAGGCCGGGACGAGGCTCCCTGACCCCCACTGGCACGTTGTCGTGGTCGGGCTTGTCGACTGTCGAGGAAAGGACGCCTCATGAAGATCCGCGTCGAACGCGACGGCCTGGCCGACGCCGTCGCCTGGGTCGCACGCAGCCTGCCGTCCCGTCCGCCGGTTCCCGTGCTGGGCGGTGTGCTGCTCGACGCGGAATCGGAAGACTCGCTGACCGTCTCCGGGTTCGACTACGAGGTCTCCGCCCAGGTCGGTGTCCCGGCCACGATCGCCGACGGCGGCCGCGCACTCGTCTCCGGCCGTCTGCTCGCCGACATCACCAAGGCGCTGCCGAACCACCCCGTCGAGATCGCGGTCGACGGCGCGCGCATGATGATCAGCTGTGGCAGTGCCCGGTTCAGCCTCCCGACGATGCCGGTCGAGGACTACCCGGCCCTGCCGTCGATGCCGCAGCTGATCGGTGAGCTCCCCGGCGAGGTCTTCGGTGAGGCCGTCTCCCAGGTCGCCGTCGCGGCCGGCAAGGACGACACGCTCCCGATGCTCACCGGCGTCCGGGTCGAGATCGGCGACGGCAAGCTCGTCCTCGTGGCCACCGACCGGTTCCGGCTGGCGATGCGCGAGTTCCCCTGGGAGCCCGACGCGTCACTGGGCGAGGTCGCCGTCCTGGTCCCGGCCCGCACGCTGGGCGACGCGGCCAAGACCCTCGGCGCGTCCGGCAGCAAGGTCGAGATGTCGCTCGCCGCGAACGACGGCCTGCTGGGCCTGTCCGGTTCCGGCAAGCGCACGACCACCCGCCTGCTCGACGCCGACTTCCCGAAGTACCGCCAGCTGCTGCCGACCGAGCACTCCGCCGCGGCGATCATCGACATCGACGCCCTGCAGCAGGCGATCAAGCGCGTGTCGCTGGTCGCCGAGCGCGGCACCCAGGTCCGCCTCGAGTTCGTGGACGGCGGCCTGCGCCTGTCCGCCGGTGGCGACGACGAGGGATCTGCCGAGGAGGAGCTGCCGGTCGAGTACACCGGCGAGCCGGTGACGATCGCGTTCAACCCCGGCTACCTGCTCGACGGACTCGGTGCCGTCCGCACCCAGAAAGTCCACTTGTCCTTCACCACACCCAGCCGACCGGCATTGCTGAAGCCGGTGGACGAGGATGGGAACGTGGCGCCGGGCTACCTGTACCTGCTGATGCCCGTCCGCCTTCCCGGCTGAGAAAACCCTTACCGGGTACCAGAAACGTCAAGGGGAGAACACCGTGCAGCTCGGACTCGTCGGCCTCGGCAAGATGGGTTTCAACATGCGCGAGCGGGTGCGCCGGGCCGGTCACGAGGTGATCGGCTACGACCGCAACCCGGAGGTCAGCGACTCGGAGTCGTTGGCGGACATGGTGTCCAAGCTCGAAGCACCGCGCACGGTGTGGGTCATGGTGCCGGCCGGTGAGATCACCAGGGCCACGGTGAAGGAGCTCAAGGAGCTGCTGGAGCCGGGCGACCTGGTGATCGACGGCGGCAACTCCAAGTTCACCGACGACCAGATCCACGCCGAGCTGCTCGCGGAGAAGGAGATCGGCTACCTCGACTGCGGCGTGTCCGGTGGCGTGTGGGGCCTGGAGAACGGCTACGCGCTGATGGTCGGCGGCGACGCCAAGCACGTCGAGCAGGCGCAGCCGATCTTCGACGCGCTCCGTCCCGAGGGTCCGCGCGAGGAAGGCTTCGCCCACGCGGGCAAGGTCGGCGCCGGGCACTACTCGAAGATGGTGCACAACGGCATCGAGTACGGCCTCATGCAGGCGTACGCCGAGGGCTTCGAGCTGCTCGACAAGACCGACGTCGTCGACAACGTGCCCGCGGTCATCACGGCGTGGCAGCGCGGCACGGTTGTGCGCTCGTGGCTGCTCGACCTGCTGGTGCGCGCGCTCGAGTCCGACCCGGAGCTCGACGACCTGCGCGGATACGTCGAGGACTCCGGCGAGGGCCGGTGGACCGTCGAGGAGGGCATCAACAACGCGGTGCCGCTGCCGGTGATCTCCGCCGCGCTCTTCGCCCGGTTCCAGTCGCGGCAGGAGGACTCGCCGGCGATGCGCGCGGTCGCCGCGCTGCGCAACCAGTTCGGTGGCCACTCGGTGCACCTCGCCGGCCCGTCGTCGGGTTCCGGCAGCACCCAGGTCTAACGAGTGCACGTCAGACACCTCCAGGTCAGCGACTTCCGCTCGTGGGAACGAGCCGACCTGGAGCTGGAGCCCGGCGTCTCGGTGCTCGTCGGCCGCAACGGCCAGGGCAAGACGAACCTGGTCGAGGCGGTCGGGTACGTGGCGACGCTGGGTTCGCACCGCGTCTCCACCGACGCACCGCTGATCCGGCACGGTGCCCAGCGCGCCGTGGTGCGGGCAGCCGTGGTCAACGACGACCGCGAGCTGCTCGTGGAGATCGAGATCACCGCCGGCAAGGCGAACCGGGCCAGGATCAACCGCGGCCCGGTACCGCGAACGCGGGACGTGCTCGGGATCCTGCGGACCGTGTTGTTCGCGCCCGAGGACCTCTCCCTCGTGCGCGGTGATCCCGGCGACCGGCGGCGGTTCCTCGACGAGATGCTGGTGTTGCGCGCGCCGAGGTTCGCGGGTGTGCGCAGCGACTACGACCGCGTCCTCAAGCAGCGCAGCGCGTTGTTGAAGACGGTGAAGCACAGCAGGTCGGCCGACCTCTCGACGCTCGACGTCTGGGACGGGCACCTGGCCAAGCACGGCGCGGAGCTGCTGGCCGCGCGGATGAAGCTGGTCCGCGACATGGCGGACCACGTGACCTCGGCCTACGCGGAGGTGGCACCGGAGTCTCGGCCGGCGCTCATCTCCTACCGGTCGAGCGTCGGCGACATCCCGGACGACCGGGAGAGCATCGAGGACCTGTTGCTCGCCGAGCTCGACCGGGTGCGCCGGCAGGAGATCGAACGCGGGGTGTGCCTGGTCGGCCCGCACCGCGACGACCTCGAGCTGACGCTGGGCGAGCTCCCCGCGAAGGGCTACGCCAGTCACGGAGAGTCATGGTCGTTCGCGCTCGCGCTGCGGCTCGGCGGGTACGAGCTCATGCGTGTCGACGGCATGGAACCGGTGCTCGTGCTGGACGATGTCTTCGCGGAGCTGGACCGCGGCCGGCGGCAACAGCTGGCGAAGGTCGCGGCCGCCGCGGAGCAGGTGCTGATCACCGCCGCGGTGGCGGAGGACGTGCCGGAGGAGCTGGTCGGCGCCCGGTACGAGGTGCACGGCGGGGAGGTGCGACGTGTCTGACCGACAGGCTGACTCTGGGGATGCAGGTCCCCAAGATGTAGCTCGATCGGGTGTGTCCGCCCACACATCTGGGGACAAGTCTGTGGATGGTGTGGATAACTCCGTCACAAATGCGGACTTGTCCACAGGTTCATTCACACCTGAGGGTGAGCAACTGAGGGGTTCGGACCTCGCGCGGGCGGCTCTGGAGGCCGCGAAGGCGAGCGCGAAGGCCCGCGGCAGGACGCCGGGGAGCAAGGCCAAGGGCCGTTCGGTCTACCGCAGCCGGCGCCGCTGGTCGGGTGCCGGACCGGATGAGCGCGACCCCCAGACGATCGGGCGGATCGCCTCCCGCCTCGCCGCCGACCGGGGGTGGGTCGAGCAGCTGCAGGGTGGCCAGGTCTTCGGCCGATGGGCAAAATTGGTGGGAGAGGACGTCGCCGAGCACGCGCAGCCGATCGCGCTCAGTGACGGGGAGCTGACGGTCCAGGCGTCGTCGACGGCGTGGGCCACCCAACTGCGCCTGCTGCAGCGGGACCTGCTGAAGAGGATCGCCGCGGGGATCGGCCACGACGTCGTGAAAAAGCTCAAGATCAAGGGCCCCGACGCTCCCAACTGGCGACACGGCCCCAGGCACGTTCCTGGGCGCGGTCCGCGTGACACCTACGGGTGAGGTCCTGTCAAGGGCTCAGCGGCCGTTCTGTGGCTCAATGAGTTTTCACCTGCGGATTTGAACCCCCGTTTCAGCGGTCCGCACCCATCCAGGGCCGCTTGAGGGCGTCTGTGACCGAATCAAAGGTGTCCTTGACCCCGTTCTGTCGGGGTGCACCGGTAGAATCACGGGGAGCGTCACCCAACACCGTGCGGGCCCCGCCCGCATCAGCGAGGAGACTCCAGGCCCGTGTCAGCTAAGAAGAATGAGTACGACGCGTCCTCGATCACCGTCCTCGAGGGTCTCGAGGCAGTGCGCAAGAGGCCGGGTATGTACATCGGCTCGACCGGCGAGCGCGGTCTGCACCACCTGGTCCAGGAGGTCGTGGACAACTCGGTCGACGAGGCGATGGCCGGCTTCGCGACGACGGTCGACGTCACACTGCTGGCCAACGGCGGTGTCCGGGTGATCGACGACGGTCGCGGCATCCCCGTCGACGTCCACCCGGTCGAGGGCAAGCCCACCGTCGAGGTCGTGCTCACCACGCTGCACGCGGGCGGCAAGTTCGACAGCGACTCCTACGCGGTGTCCGGCGGTCTGCACGGCGTCGGCATCTCCGTGGTGAACGCGCTGTCCACGGCCGTCGAGGTGGAGATCAAGCGCCAGGGGCACGTCTGGACCCAGCGCTACGAGAACTCCAAGCCCGCGCACGAGCTGCGCCAGGGCGAGCCGACCGACGACACGGGCACGACCGTCACGTTCTGGGCCGACCCGGACATCTTCGAGACCACCGAGTACAACGTCGAGACGATCGCACGCCGGCTGCAGGAGATGGCGTTCCTCAACAAGGGGATCACCATCGTCCTGCGCGACGAGCGGGTCTCGGAGGAGGACGAGGAGGCCGACGCCGAGGGCCACAAGGCCGCGGTGAAGGAGCGCGTCTACCACTACCCGGGTGGTCTGGAGGACTTCGTCCGCCACATCAACCACACCCGCGAGGCCGTGCACCAGAAGGTGATCGGCTTCGAGGCGCAGGGCGAGGACCTGCAGGTCGAGGTCGCGATGCAGTGGAACACCGGCTACACCGCGTCGGTCTACACGTTCGCGAACACGATCAACACGCACGAGGGCGGCACCCACGAGGAGGGCTTCCGCGCCGCGTTGACGCGTGTCGTCAACGAGTACGCGCGCGAGAAGAAGCTGCTCAAGGAGAAGGACACCAACCTCACCGGTGACGACATCCGCGAGGGTCTCGCCGCGATCATCTCGGTGAAGTTGAAGGAGCCCCAGTTCGAGGGCCAGACGAAGACCAAGCTGGGCAACAGCGAGGCCAAGTCGTTCGTGCAGAAGTCGACGAACGAGCACCTGGCCGACTGGTTCGAGCGCCACCCCAACGAGGCCAAGACGATCGTCACCAAGTCGGTGTCGTCGGCGCAGGCCCGCATCGCCGCCCGCAAGGCCCGCGAGCTGGTCCGCCGCAAGGGCGCGCTCGACATCGGCGGCCTGCCCGGCAAGCTGAAGGACTGCCGCTCGACCGAGCCGGAGCGCTGCGAGCTCTACATCGTCGAGGGCGACTCCGCCGGCGGCTCGGCCAAGGAGGGGCGCGACTCGATGTACCAGGCGATCCTGCCGATCCGCGGCAAGATCATCAACGTCGAGAAGGCGCGCATCGACCGCGTCCTGAAGAACACCGAGGTCCAGTCGCTGATCACGGCGCTGGGCACCGGCATCCACGACGAGTTCGACCTCTCCAAGCTGCGGTACCACAAGATCGTGCTGATGGCCGACGCCGACGTCGACGGCCAGCACATCCGCACCCTGCTGCTCACGCTGCTGTTCCGCTTCATGCAGCCGCTCATCGAGCACAACCACGTCTACCTCGCGCAGCCGCCGCTCTACAAGATCAAGTGGCAGCGCGCGGAGCCGGAGTACGTCTACTCCGACCGCGAGCGCGACGCCGTGATCAAGGCGGGTCTCGAGGGCGGCAAGAGGCTCGGCAAGGACGACAACATCCAGCGGTACAAGGGTCTCGGCGAGATGAACGCCGAGGAGCTGTGGGAGACCACGATGGACCCGGCGAACCGGATCCTGCGGCAGGTCACCATGGACGACGCGGCCACCGCCGACGAGCTGTTCAGCGTGCTCATGGGCGAGGACGTCGAAGCACGCCGCTCGTTCATCACCCGCAACGCCAAGAGCATCAAGTTCCTGGACATCTGAGTCCGGTTCTCGTTCTTAGGCATCCTGGCGTTTCTGGCGAGAAGGAAGAACATCAGTGAGCGAGACGACGCTGCCCCCGGAGCACGACCGCATCGAGCCGGTCGAGATCCAGCAGGAGATGCAGAACTCGTACATCAACTACGCGATGTCCGTCATCGTGGGTCGTGCGCTGCCGGACGTGCGGGACGGGCTGAAGCCCGTGCACGTCCGCGTTCTGTACTCGATGTTCGACTCCGGCTTCCGCCCCGACCGCGGCTTCAACAAGTGCGCGCGCGTCGTCGGCGACGTGATGGGCAACTACCACCCGCACGGCGACTCGGCGATCTACGACGCGCTGGTGCGTCTCGCCCAGCCGTGGGCGCTGCGCTACCCGTTGATCCAGGGGCAGGGCAACTTCGGCTCGCCGGGCAACGACCCGGCTGCCGCCATGAGGTACACGGAGTGCCGGCTCTCCCCGTTGGCCATGCACATGCTGGCCGACATCGAGGAAGAGACCGTCGACTTCCGCGACAACTACGACGGCCGCATCCAGGAGCCGGTCGTCCTCCCGTCGCGCATCCCGAACCTGCTGATCAACGGCAGCTCGGGCATCGCGGTCGGCATGGCGACCAACATCCCGCCGCACAACCTCCGCGAGGTGGCGGACGCGGTGGTGTGGGCGCTCGACAACCACGAGGCCTCCGACGAGGAGACCCTCGAGGCGATGATCGCCCGGATCAAGGGCCCGGACTTCCCGACGTACGGCCAGATCCTCGGCACCTCCGGCATCGAGGACGCGTACCGCACCGGCCGCGGCTCGGTCCGCATGCGCGCGGTCGTCGAGATGGACGAGGACGCCAAGGGCCGCACGATCCTGGTCGTCACCGAGCTGCCGTACCAGGTCAACCCGGACAACCTCGTCGAGAACATCGCCGCCCTGGTGCGCGACGCGAAGCTCACCGGCATCGCGAACATCGCCGACGAGTCGAACCGCCGCATCGGCATGCGCATCGTGGTCACGCTCAAGCGCGACGCGGTGGCCAAGGTCGTGCTGAACAACCTCTACAAGCACACCCAGCTGCAGTACTCGTTCGGCGTGAACATGCTGGCGCTGGTCGACGGCGTGCCGCGCACGCTGCGGATCGACCAGATGATCCGCCACTACGTGAAGCACCAGATCGAGGTCATCCAGCGGCGGACCAAGTTCCGCCTGCGCAAGGCCGAGGAACGCGCCCACATCCTGCGCGGTCTGGTGAAGGCGCTCGACCAGCTCGACGCGGTGATCGCGTTGATCCGCCGGTCCGAGACGCCGGACATCGCGCGCACGGGCCTGATGGAGCTCCTCGAGGTCGACGAGGTCCAGGCCAACGCGATCCTGGAGATGCAGCTCCGCCGCCTGGCCGCCCTGGAGCGCCAGAAGATCATCGACCAGCTGGCCGAGATCGAGCTGGAGATCGCCGACCTCAAGGACATCCTCGAGAAGCCGGAGCGGCAGCGCAAGATCGTCCGCGACGAGCTCACGGCGATCGTGGACAAGTTCGGCGACGACCGCCGCACGAAGATCATCCCGTTCGACGGCGACGTGTCCATGGAGGACCTGATCGCCGTCGAGGACGTGGTCGTCACGATCACGCGCACCGGCTACGCGAAGCGCACCAAGACCGACCTCTACCGGGCGCAGAAACGCGGCGGCAAGGGCGTGCAGGGCGCGCAGCTCAAGCAGGACGACATCGTCGCGCACTTCTTCGTGTGCTCGACGCACGACTGGATCCTGTTCTTCACGAACAAGGGCCGTGTGTACCGCGCGAAGGCGTACGAGCTGCCGGAGGCGAACCGCAACGCCCGCGGCCAGCACGTCGCGAACCTCCTCGCGTTCCAGCCGGAGGAGGAGATCGCGCAGGTCATCCAGATCAAGAACTACGGGGTGTCGCCGTACCTCGTGCTCGCCACCCGGAAGGGGCTGGTGAAGAAGTCGAAGCTGTCCGACTTCGATTCCAACCGATCGGGTGGACTTATCGGCATCAACCTCCGTGAGGACGACGAGCTGGTCGGAGCCGTGCTGTGCTCGGCAGATGACGACCTGCTCATGGTGTCCGCGGACGGCCAGTCGATCCGCTTCCACGCGACCGACGACGTGCTGCGCCCGATGGGGCGCGCCACGTCAGGCGTGCAGGGCATGCGGTTCAACGCCGACGACGAGCTGCTCTCGGTCGGCGTCGTCCAAGAGGGTCTCTTCGTTTTGGTCGCGACGGACGGTGGGTACTCGAAGCGAACTCCGATCGAGGACTACCCGGTCCAAGGTCGGGGCGGCAAGGGTGTGCTGACCATTCAGCACGACCGCCGACGTGGCAGGCTGGTGGGCGCGCTCATCGTCGATGTCGACGACGAGCTCTACGCCATCACCTCGACCGGCGGGGTCATCCGGACCCGTGCCGAGCAGGTGCGCAAGGCTGGTCGGCAGACGAAGGGCGTGCGGCTGATGAACCTCGGCGAAAGCACCACTTTGATCGCTGTCGCACGCAACGCGGACGAGCCCAGCGACGTCGTTAACGGTGAGACGTCTGCCGCGGAGGGCTCTGCCGCCGACCAGGCAGAAACCCCAACCGACTCGGCTGAGTAGTCGGGCATCAGCGAGAGGCCAAGGACAACCTCGTGACTCCACCCGAGAACCGCGAAGGCCGGGACGCGGACAAGACCGCCGTGATCACCAAGCCGACGCCGCAAAGTGCGGACAAGCCGGCGGACGACGCCGGGTCGGCCGCTTCCGGTCCCTCGGGTGGGAACGGGCAGGACGCCTCGGCCAAGGACAAGACGAAGCCGGTCTCCGCCGAGACCGCTGCTCAGCCCACCGCGGCCAAGGACAAGACGGTCGAGGCGCCGGCCTCGGAGCCGGTGCCCGTCGCCGAAGAGCCGATCGTCACCACGCCGCCGCCGTGGCAGCGCGTGACGAACGACACGGAGGCCGTCCAGCAGGACGCCTACGTGGTGCCAGGTGCCCCGCCGGTGCCGTCCTCGGCGGAGCCGGCGTTCCCGAGCACCGACCCGGACACCGTCAAGGTGCAGAAGCCCGTGGTCGGGGGCTCGGCCGTACCGGTGGGCCTGGGCAGCAGCCGCACGTCGGTGAACCTCGGCACGGGCGGCGCCCGCCCCGCCGCGGCCACCCGTCGGCCCGCCGCCCCGGCCGCGGTCCGCGCCGCGCCTCGCTCCAGATCAAGCGCGTCGACCCGTGGTCGGTGCTCAAGCTCGCTCTGGTGCTCGGCGTCGCGCTGTTCTTCGTCTGGCTCGTGGCCGTCGGCGTGCTCTACGGCGTGCTGCACGGCATGGGCGTCTGGGACAAGATCAACAGCACCGCGAACGACCTCCTCCAGGCCAACGATCCCGGTGAACCACTGATCAGCGCCGGTCGCGTGTTCGGCGTCTCGGCGATCATCGGAGCGGTCAACATCGTGCTGTTCACCGCCCTCGCGACCGTCGGCGCGTTCGTCTACAACGTGTCCGCGGACCTGGCCGGTGGCTTGGAGTTGACGCTCTCCGAGAGGGAGTGACCCCCGATTTGGGAGCGACGAGGACGATCCTGTAAGGTTCTCCTCGTCGCCCCGAGAGGGCGGCAGTTGATCGAGGGCCTATAGCTCAGGCGGTTAGAGCGCTTCACTGATAATGAAGAGGTCGGAGGTTCAAGTCCTCCTAGGCCCACTCGATTCGGAACTTTCCTCGAATCATCATCGTTTTCTGTCTGGATTTGAGTTCCAGAGCCCCGGCTGATCATCTGCGAAGCCTGTAGGCTGGTGCGGTACGTCGGGGCCATCACAGTCTTGTTGGAGGGGTTCAGAGTGGCCAAGAAGCTCATCGCACTCGTCGTGGTCGCCGGTGCGGTCCTGTTCTTCGTGAAGCGCAGCCGTTCCGCCAAGGCCGACGCGGACCTGTGGCGCGAGGCCACCGCCCCCACCGACTGATCACAGCCTGATCTCGCGGGCGGCCTGCCGCGTCGCCCCCAAGATCTCGGGGACGTAGCTCAATTGGCAGAGCACCGCCTTTGCAAGGCGGGGGTTAGGGGTTCGATTCCCCTCGTCTCCATTCGTACCTCGGGCCGAGGAGTGTCTGCGAAAAGCGCAGACCTCCTCGGCCCGAAGTGTTTTCTGGAGGCCGAGCCCCCAGACCCCAGCCGGGCGGCTCCGCCCCCGGACCCCCGGCCGGCCGCCTTCGGCGTTGCCGGCCCTCCCGGCGGCTCGCCCCGGGACCCGGCCCGGCTGCTTCAGGCGTCGTGGGCCATCCGGTGGTTCGGCCTCGGATCTCGCTGACCGGCCGCCTTCTTGGCGACTTGCCTCTCGCCTCTGGCCGGGCTCGTCCCGTGGATGCACGAAAGCCCTGTTCGCCTCGTTGCGAACAGGGCTTCGGCGGTCGGGCGTGCGGTCAGGCGGTGGTGAGGGTGCGTTGCTTCGAGGACTGGCGGAGCTTGTCGATGGACCAGGCGCCGGCGCCTGTGAAGGCCAGCAGGAGGAACGCCCACGAGTAGATGGCGGCGAGCTCGCCGCCGTTCTGGATGGGCAAGAGAGCCTTCGGCTGGTGCACGACGAAGTAGGCGTAGGCCATGGCGCCGGAGCTGAGCAGCGCTGCCCAGCGGGTCCACAGACCGATGACGATGAGGCCGCCGCCGATCAGCTCGATGAGGCTCATGGGGCCGCCGGGCCAGGACAGCAGCTCGGTTCCCTTCATGACCTTCTGCACGCCGTGCATGACGAAGAACAGGCCGATGACGATGCGGAAGAGCGCGAGGGCGTGCTCTCGTCGTTGCTCCAGGAACTCCATGATCGCGGGTCCTTCCGGGGCGAGGGGCAGGGGATCAGGGCACAAAAGGTATGGACCAATTTAGAGTGTGCCGGTAGAGCGCCTGTTGGTATCTGGTTGACTGTTGCCCCTATGAAACGAGCACTGTTGCTGCCCCTGCTCGGCGTCCTCGCCGCGTGCGGCTCCCAGGCCGCCCAGAACGTGCCGGTGCCCACCACGTCGATCCCGCCGGTCGTGACCACGACCAGCGCCGCACCGACAGTGCCGCCCGTGCCGAAACCCGCGAAGGACGGCACCTGCCCCTACCTGCCGACGTCGTACGTGGCCGAGGCGAACGGGCAGCTGGTGCCGAAGGTGAAACTGTCAACGGACGAACCACACCCCGCGTGTTTCTTCTACGCCACGGCGACTGAGATCCAGTTGACCGTGCGGGTGTACGCGGGGGACCAGAGGATCGCGAAGACGATCGTCAACGAGGCGGCGCCGGACGGTTCACAGCCCGCCAACTCGCCCACCGGCTGGACCGGTGGGTACGTGAGCAGCAACAACGGCGTCGTCTACGCCGTGGCGAAGAGCGACGCCGCTGTTGTGGTCACTACGAACCAAAAGCAGTCGATCAAGGCTCGTCGGATCGCGGAAGAAGCGATCAAGAACCTCGGGATCTAGCTACTACTTGACGGGTTCCTTTTGGGTCGGGACCTGGCCGTTGAGGACCGGCTCCGCGTGCGGGGCCTGGTCCTCCTCGTGCAGGTGGACCTCCTCCGGCTTGCGGGTCAGCGCGACGTAGCCGGCTGCCGCGGCCGCGATGAGCAGGCCCAGCACCCAAGGCCAACGGCGGCGCTTCGGTGCCTCGGCACCCAGGTTGGCCGCGGCCTTGCGGAGTTCCTTGGCGCGGACCTTGGCGTCCTTCCTGGCGTGCTTGGCCGCCTTCCGCACCTCCTTGCGCACCACATCGGCCTTGGTCATGAGGTCGGCGCGCGTCTGAGCGCTCTTCTTGGCGAGGCGCTTGCGGGACTTGCGGGTCTGCTTCTCCCAGTCCTCGGCCTTGCCCATGAGCTGGTCGGCGCGGTCGACGAGTGCGCCGCGGACCTGGTCGGCCGTGATGCCACGCTCAGCGAGCTTGACCTCCGCGACGTGACCAGCGCGAACGACACCCTCACGCGCGGCCTTCAGACCGGTGCCGACAGCCTTGCCAACCGATTCGCCGGCGCGGGTCATGACGTCCACCTCGTCCATTCTGTGCTCCACACGTTGTCGTCCGGTGATGTCAATAGAGGTACCCATCGTGCCCGTTTCTGAACATCCCCGCCTGTGATGGCACGATGGGGTGGTGGCTGACAGCAACGAATCCTTCGTCGGGACCAAGGTGACGGCGACCCTGCACACCACGCAGGGCGACATCCGGTTGAACCTGTTCCCCGACCACGCTCCCAAGACGGTGGCGAACTTCGTCGGGCTCGCCGAGGGCTCGAAGGAGTACACCGAGGCGAACGCGAGCGGTACGAAATCGGGTCCGTTCTACGACGGCACCCTGTTCCACCGCGTCATCGCCGGCTTCATGCTCCAGACCGGTGACCCGACCGGCACCGGCCGCGGTGGCCCCGGCTACCGCTTCGCCGACGAGTTCACGTCCGACCTGCAGTTCAACCGCCCGTACCTCCTCGCGATGGCGAACGCCGGGCCCAACACCAACGGCTCGCAGTTCTTCATCACCGTGGCGCCGACGACGTGGCTGAACTTCAAGCACACGATCTTCGGTGAGGTCGCCGACCAGGAGTCGCGCGACGTCGTCGACGCGATCGGTGGCACCGCGACCGGCGCGGGCGACCGTCCCGTCAACGACATCAAGATCGAGCGGGTCACGATCGAACGCGCGTGAGCGACGCTCTGGTTCCACCGGACGGGCCGATCGGAGCGCAGCCGGAAACGCCGGTCTGCGCACGTCATGCCGATCGGCCCACCCGGCTGCGCTGCACGAGGTGCGACCGTCCGGCGTGCCCGGACTGTCTGCGCGAGGCCGCGGTCGGCATGCAGTGCGTCGACTGCGTCGGCGAGGGCCGCAAGTCGGGCCGTCGCTCGCAGACCCTGGTGGGAGCCGAGCAGACCGAGGGACGCCTGGTCGTCACGCCGGTGCTGATCGTGCTGAACGCGCTCGCGTTCATCGCCACCGCGGTGCAGGCGGGCAACCCGCTCGTGAACCAGCGTTCCGCGATCTTCGCGGAGACCGCGCTCCAACCCGTCCTCGTCGCGAACGGCGAGTGGTGGCGGATCTTGACCTCGGGCTTCATGCACATCGGCATCTGGCACCTGGTGCTCAACATGGCGGTGCTCTACATCGCCGGGTCGAGCGTCGAGCCCGAGCTCGGCCGGCTGCGGTTCACCGTCGTGTACTTCCTGGCGCTGTTCGGCGGCAACGCGGCCGCGTTCTACTTCGGCAACGCCGGTGGCTGGCTCGCCGGAGCGTCCGGTGCGGTGTTCGGCATCATGGGTGCCCTGATCGTCGTGTGGCGGCGCAAGAAGCGCGACATCTCGACGGTCGTGGTGATCGTGGTGATCAACCTGGTGTCGAACCTCTTCACCAACGCCTCACTGCTCGCCCACCTCGGCGGCTTCGTGATCGGCGGGCTGCTGACGCTCGCGATGGTCAGGGCGCCGCGCGAGAACCGGAACCTCTACCAGATCGGGGCCGTGGTGGCCGCGGTCGTGTTGATAGCGGGCATGTTCGCGTTGCGGGCAAACGACCTCATGAACCTCATGGGGATCTGAATTCACGGGCGCAGTGCGTGCAGCACACTCGCCACTTCTTCCGGATCGGCGCCGAGGTCCAGTTTCGTGAGCACCACGAGACGGTCGTCGGCGTCGAGCTCCAATGTCTGCTGTTCCCGCCCGAGCCTGCGGGTGTGCTGGAGCTTCACCTTCACCTCGTGCCACGGCAGGTGCGTGGTGCTCGCGAAGCCGCGCACGGCGAGCCCGTCGGCGTCGGCGCTGAGCCTCGGCCTGGCGAGGGACGCGAACGCCGCGAGGTAGCTGACCAGCAGCGTTGCCAGTCCGATGAGCAGGCGGCCCGCGTTCTCGGTCGTGATGACCGTGGCGAAGGCGAGCAGGGCGGCGGACACCCAGGCGACGGCGACGAGCGGCGCGGGCGTGGACCAGGAGCGAGTCACACCATCGAGTGTCCCGCATGAATTGTGGACAACTGAAGTGCGGGATCGGCGCTTGTGCAATTTCGCGCAAAGTTGTCCACAGGGGTTGTCCCCAATGGGGATGACTTACAGCCGTGTGCTTCGGTGGCGCGCAGATGAACCAGGTGAACCCGGTGCGAACAAACGTCGGCCCGGACGTGTGACGTCCGGGCCGACGATGACCAGCCGTAGCAGGGGCGGACTACCGCCAGCGCATCGTCATGAGGAGACCGATGATCATCAGCGCGAAGCCGATGGCGAAGTTCCACGCACCCAGCTCGAGCATGAACGGGATCTTCTCGGCCGCGATGTAGTTCACGACGAGCCACGCGAGGCCGAGCAGCATGAAGCCGAGCATGATGACGACGTAGACCGGGTGAGACGGCCCCGCTGCCTTGACCTTGACCGGTGTGCGGCGGTCAGTGGGTGCGGTGTAGACCGCCTTCTTCCGGACCTTCGACTTGGGCATGCTGTCCTCGCCTGACGTGGATATCCGTGAGTGACGCGAGTTTACGTGCACTACTCAGCAGACACGTTAACGTAGCCGAGGTGGTGAGCGAACCACCTGGCAAGACGCAGTTGTAATCCGTTCACAGTCCGGCCGGAGGTTCTCAGGTGAACTCGGGACCGCAGCAGCCGCCGCCACGGCGTCCTGCACCCCGTCGTGACGACCTGCACCACGTGCGGTCGTCGCCCTCGCCGCACCCGTCGCCGTCCGCGGAAGCCACCCAGTTCACCAGCGCTTTCTCCGGAAGCCTGCCTCCGCCCGGCGCCCCGCCGCGCCGTCCCGTCCCGCCGCCGACGCCTCCTGGCGGAATGCCGCCCATGCCTCCTGGCGGAATGCCGCCGACGCCTCCGGGTGGGGTGCCGCAGGGCATGCGTCAAGGTGCACCGAACGGCCGGCGTCCCGGTCCGCAGGGCCCGCCACCACGTCCGCGTCCCCGCCCGGTCGACCCGCCCACCGAGGTGATCCCGAAGGTCGAGGACGACTACGACGAGTACGACGACTACTACGACGACGAGTACTACGACGAAGACGGCAAGGACGGCAAGGACGCCCTCCCGCCGGAGAGCTTCCGCCGCAAGGCCGTCCGCGGCTTTGGCGAGGCGCTCATCACGATGGGTCTCGTCGTCCTGCTGTTCGTCGTCTACGAGGTCTACGTGACCGACCTGTTCTCCGCGCAGAAGCAGGACGAGGTCACCGCGGCGCTCGACTCCGAGTGGAACGCGAACACCGTCACGCCGCCCCCGGCCGCCGACCCGAACCGGCAGGCGAAGCTCAACCTCATCGAGGGCAAGGCCTTCGCGAAGATGTACATCCCGGTCTTCGGCAGCGACTGGAAGTTCTCCGTGGTCGAGGGCACCACCGACAAGCACCTCGAGATCGGCCCCGGCCACTACAAGGACACCGCGCAGCCCGGCGAGCCCGGCAACTTCTCCATCGCCGGTCACCGCGTCGGCAAGGGTGCGCCGTTCAACGACCTCGACCTGCTGGAGTCCTGCAACGCCATCGTGGTGCAGACCCAGACCCAGTGGTTCGTCTACCGCGTCCTGCCGATGAAGTCCGAGGTCGCCGGCTGGGCCTCGAACCCGAAGGCCAAAGAACCCGCCTGCGCCGGCATCGCCCCGCTGTCGACGACGCTCGGCGACGCCTACGCCAAGACCGTCGGCCAGGAGATCGTGCTGCCCAGCCAGGGCGAGGTCATCGCCCCCGTGCCGTACCAGACGGCCGCGGCGGTGCCGGCCGAGCAGCAGGCCCGCCTGCTCACCCTGACCACCTGCCACCCGCGCTTCTCCGACAAGCAGCGCCTGATCGTGCACGCGGTCGAGACCAAGAGCTACCCGGTCGCCGACGGCTTCGTGCCGCCCGAGATGACGGAGGCCTGATGTACAGCTGGATCTGGCGGCACCTTCCGGGCCCGCTGTTCCTGCGCGTCATCGAGGCGGTCGTCCTGGTCCTGGCCGTAGTGGCGCTGCTGATGTTCGTGGTGTTCCCGTGGGCGGAACCGCTGCTGCCGTTCAACAACGTCACCACCGAGTGATGCGCTGATCGGCGACCTCCACGAACTCGCGGAGCAGCTGCAGCACGCGCGGGTCGACCGGCCCCGGCTCGTAGCCGACCGCCTCGATCAGCGGCCAGAGCTGGTCGCCGCCCCACCGCTCGGCGATCAGGGACACGTCGCAGCACGCCCAGTGCTCGACCTGCCTGCCGCCGGCGATGACGCCGCGCGCGATCTCCCGCAGGTCCACCCACTCGGCCTGCTCCTCGGTCAACCGCGGGATGCCGAGCTCGGCCAGCACGCGGTCGACGAGCGGCGCCGCCTCGCCGTCGGTCAGCCGCGCCGGCGACTCACCGGCCAGTTCGGCGATCGCCGGCGTCTCGATCCCGGCGACCAGCAGGTCGCACGCGAGCCAGACCGCCTCCTCGCCGTAGCACGACGGCAGACCGGCGTTGAGGAGCAGCAAACGTTCGCGCAGCTCGGCGTTCACGGTGCACCCAGCCGTTCGTCGGCCATCCGGACGTACTCGCGCGCGTAGGCGAGGAACGGTTCCGGGTCGCTGTCGTAGCGGGCGAGTGCCCAGTAGACCTCGTCGTCGTCGCGGGAGAACTGGAGCGTGATGCGGAAGGTGTGGCCGTCCCACTCGGACCGGGGCGCCCCGGCCAGGACCTTGCGCGCGGCCTCCCGCCCGAGGAACCAGTCGGCCCGCTCGCGGTCCATCAGCTCGACGCCGAGCTCGACGAGCATCTGCTGCGCCAGGTCATAGGTCTCGGACGCGCGCTGCTGGACCGGCGGCTCACCGGCCAGCTCCCGCATCGCCGGGGTGTCGAGGCCGGCCACCAGCAGGTCGCACGCGAAGCCGACGGTGTCGCCGGACTCGAGGTTGCCGTCGGCGAGGTCGGCGTTGAAACGGGTCAGGCGGGCGGCGAGGTCGGGGTCGGGGTCCACGCAACCAGTGTCCACATGCGAGCCACCGATATAGCTGAAGCCGCCACCGCGCCCACCGCGGTGGCGGCTTCATCGGAGAACGGCGGTCAGCCGTTCGAGATGGAGGTCATCTCCTCGCGCGGCACGACCTTCACGCGGTCGCGGCCCTGGGCGGCGCCCAGCGCGATCTCGTGGGCGTCGAGCTTCTGCCAGCCCTCGTTGGTGACGAACGGGATGGCGCGCTGTTCGAGGAACTGCACGACGGCGTCCGGCGAGGGCGAGGTGGCCTGGGGGAGGACCGCGGCGTCGTCGAGGAGGCTGGTGACGGTCTCGAGGGCGTCGCCCTTGGTGTGGCCGATGAGACCGATCGGGCCCCGCTTGATCCAGCCCGTGACGTAGACGCCGGGCATGGGGACCTCGTCGAGGTCGAGCACGCGGCCGGCCAGGTGCGGGACGGTGCCGGAGACGTGGTCGAACGGGATGTCGGCGAGGTGGGTGGAGAGGTAGCCGACCGCGCGGTAGACGGCCTGGACGTCCCAGTCGGTGAACTGGCCGGTGCCGCGGACGCCGCCGTCACCGGTGAGCTCCTGGGTCTCGGTGCGCAGGCCGGTGACGTGGTCGGCGCCGAGCACCTCGACCGGGGCCTCGAGGAAGTGCAGGTGCAGGCGGCGGGGGCGGTTGCCGACGTCGCGGATCGCCCACTCCTGCAGGGTCTTCACGATCATCTCGACCTGCTTGTTGGTGCGGATCGCGTGCATCGAGGCCTCGTCGAACTCGATGCCCTCCGCGTGCACGATCACCTCGACGTTGGGCGAGTGGTCGAGCTCGCGCAGCTCCAGGGGCGTGAACTTCGCCTGGGCAGGGCCGCGGCGGCCGAACACGTGCACGTCGGTGACCGGCGACTGCGCGAGATCCTCGTGGACGTTGGCGGGGATCTCGGTGACGAGCAGCTCGTCGGCGGTCTTCGCGAGGATGCGGGCGACGTCGAGCGCCACGTTGCCGACGCCGAGGACGGCGACCTTCGACGCGGTCAGCGGCCAGGTGCGCGGGACGTCCGGGTGGCCGTCGTACCAGGACACGAAGTCGGCGGCACCGAAGCTGCCGGGCAGGTCGATGCCGGGGATGTCGAGCTCGCGGTCGGCGGAGGCGCCGGTGGAGAAGATCACGGCGTCGTAGAACTGGCGCAGGTCGTCGAGCTTGACGTCGACGCCGTACTCGACGTTGCCGAAGAACCGCACGGAAGGCTTGTCGAGCACCTTCTGCAGCGCGGTCACGATGCCCTTGATCCGCGGGTGGTCAGGCGCGACGCCGTAGCGGACCAGGCCGTACGGGGCCGGCAGCTTCTCGAAGAGGTCGATCTGCACGTCGACGTCGGACTTGGTGAGGATGTCGGCCGCGTAGACACCGGCCGGACCCGCGCCGATGACAGCGACGCGCAAGGGGCGACTCATGACACCTATTTTAGGATAGCCTTACCTCAATGATGACGAGAGCTAACTCACTCGACGAGACCGACTAGGCTCTGTCCATGCGCGTGCTCGTGGTCGACAACTACGACAGCTTCGTCTACAACCTCGTCCAGTACCTGGCCCAGCTCGGGGCCGAGTGCGTCGTGCGGCGCAACGACGAGGTGGACCTCAACGAAATCGACGGCGTCGACGGCGTGCTGGTGAGCCCCGGTCCCGGGACTCCTGAACGCGCCGGCTCGAGCATCGACGTCATCAAGAAGTGCGCCGACACCGGCAAGCCCGTCTTCGGCGTCTGCCTCGGTCACCAGGCGATCGGCGTGGTGTGGGGCGGCACGGTCGACCGCGCGCCGGAGCTCCTGCACGGCAAGACGAGCATCGTCTTCCACGAGGGCAAGGGTGTGCTGGACGGCGTGCCGAAGCCGTTCATCGCGACGCGCTACCACTCGCTGACGGTGCTGCCGGAGACGATCTCCGCCGAGTTCGAGGTCACCGGCAAGACCGAGACCGGCATCGTGATGGCCATGCGCCACAAGGAGCTCCCGGTCGAGGGCGTGCAGTTCCACCCCGAGTCGGTGCTCACCGACGGCGGCCACCGGATGCTCGCCAACTGGCTGAAGGTCTGCGGCTTCGAGGTTCCCGAGGCGACGGTCGCGCAGCTGGAGAACGGCATGCGCACGCTCGCCGCGGCAGCCAGGCAGTAGGACGGAAGCAGAAAGGGGCGGCTCCCAGGAGGAGCCGCCCCTTTCTGCTGCTCACGAGAGCTAGCTCGTGATGATGCCGAACTTGCCGACGTTCACCGTGATCGCCTGGCCCTTGGTGATGGCCTGACCCTTCTGCACGGACTGGCCGATGACCTTCTTGTCCTGCTGCGGGTTGCTCACCTGCTGGTCGTCCTCGTTGAAGTTGCCGTTCCAGCCGAGCTGGCGCAGCCGGGCCTCGGCGTCCTTCGCGGACAGGCCGGTCAGGTCGGGCATCTCGAACAGGTTGCCCTTCGAGACCTGCAACGTGACCGTGGTGTCCTTGGCTGCCTTGGTGTTCGGCGCCGGGTCCTGCTTGAGGACCTCGTTCAGCGGCTTCGCGCTGTCCACCGGCTGCACGTTGACCTTGAAGCCGGAGCCTTCGAGGGTCTGCCGCGCGTCGTTCACGTCGTCACCGACCACACCGGGCACGTTCTGCTTGTCCGGTGCCTTGCCGAGGCTGATGGTGATCGTGCCACCCTTCTTCAGCTTCAGGCCGACCGACGGGTTCTGCTGCACGACCTTGCCGACCTTGGCGGCCTCGTCGGTCTCGATCAACTGGTCGCTCTGCTGCACCTTGAAGCCGTTCGGGTCCTTGTCCAGGATCTGCTGGGCCTCGGTCGGCGACTTGCCGGTCAGGTCGGGCACGGTGCCCTCACCGGGCGGCGAGCCCACCCGGACGAGGACCTCGGTGCCCTTGACGAGCGTGGTGCCCTCGGTCGGGTTCGTGCCCAGGACCTTGCCGATCTGCTCGGCCGTGCACGCCGCGGCCGCACCGTTCGGGCCCGGCTCGCAGGGGACGAGCTCCTGCTTCGGCTTCAGACCGGCCTGGGTGAGCTTGTCGTTGGCCAGCAACGGCTCCATGCCGACGACCGCGGGCACGGACACCTTCTGGGGGTCGTCGCTGCCGGAGGAGTTCATCAGGCTGGTGGTGATCCACGCGGCCAGGCCGAGCACGGCGATGCACAGGACGACCACCAACGCGATCATGATGGTCTTCTTGCGCTTGGCGCGGCGGTCGTCTTCCTCGTCCGCGACCGGGTCGTAGTCGTCGTCCGGCTCCGACTTCAACGCCGCGGGACGGTGCCGACCGCCGCCGTTGATCGTCTGCGTGCGCGGGGCGCGGGCCTGCTCGTTCATCACGGCCGTGCGGTCCTCGGCCGTCATCACGGCCGGGGCGGACGGGCGCTGGCCGGACAGCACGCGCACCAGGTCCGCACGCATCTCGGCGGCCGACTGGTAGCGGTTCGCCGGGCCCTTCGCCATCGCCTTCAGCACGATCGCGTCGAGCTGCGGCGACACCTTCGGGTTCAGCGACGACGGGGCCTTCGGGTCCTCCCGCACGTGCTGGTAGGCGACGGCGACGGGGGAGTCACCGGTGAACGGCGGCTCACCGGTCAGCAGCTCGAACAGCACGCAGCCGGCCGCGTAGACGTCGGAACGCGCGTCGACGGACTCACCGCGCGCCTGCTCCGGCGACAGGTACTGGGCCGTGCCGATCACCGCGGCGGTCTGGGTGACCGCGGCCTGACCGTCGTGCAGGGCACGGGCGATGCCAAAGTCCATCACCTTCACGGCGCCGGACTTGGTGATCATCACGTTGGCCGGCTTCACGTCGCGGTGGACGATGCCGTGCCGGTGGCTGAAGTCGAGCGCGGCCGAGACGTCGGCCATGACCTCCATCGCGCGCTTGCCCGACAGCGGGCCCTGCGTCTTCACGATGTCGCGCAACGTCCGCCCGTCGACGAACTCCATCACGATGTAGGGCAGCGGGCCGTACTCGGTCTGCGTCTCGCCGGTGTCGTAGACGGCGACGATCGCCGGGTGGTTCAGAGCTGCCGAGTTCTGCGCCTCCCGCCGGAACCGCTCCTGGAACTGGGCGTCGCGGGCGAGGTCAGCGCGCAGCACCTTGATCGCCACGTCTCTGCCGAGCCGGACGTCCCGCCCTTTGTGAACCTCGGACATGCCACCGTAGCCGAGGGTCTCACCCAGTTCGTAGCGGTTTGAGAGCAGTCGCGGAGTGCTCATCGGTGCTTCGTCCCGCTCCTCATCGACGGTGTTCCCATCTCGGTTCTCGTCTTGCTCATGGCCGGCACGTCACCTTCACCTGCGTGCCTGCCGACAGGTCGCCGGTGGGCGCGATGGCGGTGACGCGGCACTTCTCCAGGTCTCCCGGTGACGTGCCCTGCGGGCTCAGCACCTTCGGGTCGAGGCCGTGGCCAGCCAGTTCGGTGCTGACCTCGTCGCCGCTTCGACCGATGTAGTCGTCCTCGTCGATCCGGGTCGCCGGGTTGCCCGGGATCCGGTCGGCCGAGTCGGGCTTCTCCTGGCCGTTCACCGGCGCGTTCGGGCTGCTCGTGGTCTGCGTCGAGCCGCTCTGTCCGCCACCGGCGTTCGTCCTGGTGGTCAGCTTCCAGACGACGACCCCGCCGATCACCAGCAGCGCAATCACCAGAAGAGCGACCATAACCCACACGGTCACCCGGTTTCTCGCGGGTGGCGGCTGCATCGGGCCGAACGTTCCGGTGTGCTGCACCGGTTGTTGTACCGGTTGCATCGTCGGATGGGTACCCGCGCGCGGCTGTCCGCCGGAGTGGTGCGGCATCGGCGGCGGCACCGGCAACGGCTGCGACGCCTGGGGCGGCGGCTGCTGCGGAACCACCTGCTGCTGCACCTGCTGGGGCGGCAACTGCTGCGGCACTTGCTGAGATGCCATCTGCTGGGGGAGCACCTGCTGCGGGATCGGCGGCATGGTGAACCCAGACGGCGTCGGCAGCGGCTGACCCACCCGCACCGCGCTGACCGCCGCGGCGAACTCGCCCCCGGTGCGGTAGCGCTGCCGCGGGTCCTTCACCAGCGTCGCCTCGATCAACGCGCGGGCACCCGGCGGCACGTCCGGCGGCAACGGCGGCGCGATGTCGCGGATGTGCATCATCGCGACCGTCACCGCGTTGTCCGACAGGAACGGCCGGTGTCCCGCAAGGCATTCGTAGCCGCACACGGCCAGCGAGTAGACGTCGCTCGCCGGTTCGGCCTCGCCGCCGAGCGCCTGCTCGGGAGCGATGTAGTGCGCGGTGCCCATGACCATGCCGGATCGTGTCACGGGAGCGGCGTCGACGGCCTTCGCGATACCGAAGTCGGTGATCTTCACCTTGCCCGACGGCGTGACCATGATGTTGCCCGGCTTGACGTCCCGGTGCACCAGTCCGCGTTCGTGCGCGGCCTGCAGCGCGTTGCCGGTCTGCTCCAGCAGGTCCAGCGTCACCTCGGCGGTGAGCCGGCCGCGGGAGATGATCGTCGCGAGCGGTTCGCCCTCGACGAGCTCCATCACCAGGTACGCGGTGTCCTCCGGCCCGTCGGTGACGGACGCCGTCTCGCCGTAGTCGTGGACCGACGCGATGCCGGGGTGGTTGAGCGACGCGGTCATCCGGGCCTCCACCCGGAAGCGGTGCAGGAACTCGGCGTCACCCGAGAGCTCCGCCTTGAGCACCTTGACGGCGACCCGCCGGTCGAGCCGGTCGTCGGCCGCCTCCCAGACCTCGCCCATGCCACCGACCGCGATCCGCCTGGTGAGGCGGTAGCGGTTGGCGAGGAGCTGGCCCGTGGTCAGCATCAGCGACCCGCCAGGTACGTGTTCATCACCGCGCGGCCGATGGGCGCCGCCACCTTGCCACCGGTGGCGCCGAGACCGCGGTCGCCACCGTTCTCGACGATCACCGCGATCGCGATCTCCGGCTTCTGCGCCGGCGCGAACGCGATGTACCAGGCGTGCGGTGCCTCTGTCTGCTGCCGGCTGCCGCCGACCTCGGCGGTACCGGTCTTCGACGCCACCTGGACGTTCGCCAGCCTGCCCTCGCCACCGGTGTTGATCTCCGACTGGACCATCATGTCGCGCAGCGCGGCCGCGTTGGCCGAGCTCATCGCGGTGTTGATCTCGTCGGGGTCGGTCTCGTCGATCGCCTTCAGGTCCGGACCGAGGATCTTCGACACCAGGTACGGCTGCATCCGCTCGCCGCCGTTGGCGATCGTCGCCGCGACCATCGCGTTCTGCAGCGGCGTCACGCGCACGTCGCGCTGGCCGATGCCGGTCTGCCAGAGCGCGGGGTTGTCCGGGATCTCGCCGAGGGTCGAGGTCTCGACGTTCAGCGGGATCTGGAGGTTGTCGTCGTTGAAGCCGAACTTGTCCGACTGCGTCTTGAGCTTGGCCTTGCCGATCTGCTCGGCCATCTCGCCGAACGCCGTGTTGCACGACTTGGCGAGCGCCAGCTCCATCGACGCCGTCTGACCGCCACCACACGGCTGGCCGTTGAAGTTCGGCAGCGGCACGGTGGTGCCGGTCGGCGTGGCCGAACCCGCGGCGGTGTACTGCGACTCCTTGGTCTTGCCGTCGGCCAGCGCCGCCGCCGCGACGACGACCTTGTACGTCGAACCGGGCGGGTAGAGGCCACCGGTCGCGCGATTGATCAACGGGTTGCCGTTGCCCTCCGCGATGAGCTGCTTCCACGCCGACTGCTGCTGGGCCGAGTCGTGGCTCGCCAGCAGGTTCGGGTCGTAGGACGGCGTGCTGACCATCGCGAGGATCTCGCCGGTTTCCGGCTTGATCGCCACGACCGAGCCGCGGAAGCCCTTCGCGGCCAGCTGCTCGTAGGCGACCTGCTGCACCTTCGGCACCAGCGTCAGCTGCACGTTGCCGCCGACCGGGTCCCGGCCGGTGATCAACGCCGAGACGCGGCGCGTGAACAGCCGGTCGTCGGAGCCGTTGAGCAGGTCGTTCTCGGCACGCTCGATGCCGGAGGTGCCGTAGGTGACCGAGAGGTACCCCGTCACCTGCGCGTACGCCTGGGGTGCCGCGTAGGTGCGCAGGTACCGCAGCCGGTCCGTCGTCTCCTTGACGTCCGCGATGACCATGCCGTCGGCGGCCATGATCAGGCCGCGCTTGCGGCCGTACTCGTCGAGGAGGACCCGGCGGTTGTTCGGGTTCTTGCGCCACTCGTCGGCGTTGATGACCTGCACCCACGTGGCGTTGCCCAGCAACAGCAGGATCATCACCATCATGGCGAAGCCGACTCGGCGGAGCGGTGTGTTCATTTCGGACGCTCCACCATCACAGTGTGCTGGTCGGCGATGGCCGGCTGCTGCGGCTTCGGCTTGGGAGCCCGCTGCGGGGCCCGCGCGGCCGCGGAGATCCGCAGGAGCAACGCGATCAGGACGTAGTTCGCGAGCAGCGATGAACCGCCCTTGGACAGGAACGGGGCGGTGATGCCCGTCATCGGGATCAACTTGGTGACACCGCCGACGACGATGAACACCTGGAAGCACATGGCGAACGCGAGACCGCCGCCCAGCAGCTTGCCGAAGCTGTCGCGCACCGAGATGGCGCTGCGCAGGCCCCGCATCGCGACGACCATGTAGACCAGCAGCAGTGCCGCGAAGCCGACGAACCCGAGCTCCTCACCGATCACCGCGGTGATGAAGTCGGTGTTCGACTCCGGGATCATCTCCGGCCGGCCGGCGCCGAGGCCGGCACCACCGATGCCACCGGTCGCCAGACCGAAGAGCGACTGCGCGATCTGGTAGCCGCCGCCGTCCTCGTTGTAGGTGGCCATCGGGTCCGACCAGTTCGCCACGCGCTGCTGGACGTGCGTGAAGAGCTTCCACGCGATCACGGCACCGCCGGCGAACAGGCCGAGGCCGAGCACCACCCAGGCGGCGCGCTCGGTGGCGACGTAGAGCAGCACCAGCACGATGCCGAAGAACAGCAGCGAGGAGCCGAGGTCCTTCTGCAGGATCATGACCGCGACCGCCACGCCCCACGCCGCGAACAGCGGGCCGAGGTCGCGGGCACGCGGCAGGTCCATGCCGAGGAACCGGCGGCCCGCGGTGGTGAAGAGGTCCCGCTTCGACACCAGGAACGCGGCGAAGAAGACCATCAGCAGGATCTTGGCGAACTCACCCGGCTGGATCGAGAACGGGCCGATCCGCAGCCAGATCTTGGCGCCGTTGATCGTCGGCGCGATGAAGCCGGGCAGCACACCGGGCAGCAGCAGGGCGACCAGCCCGGCCAGGCCGAACGTGTAGCCGAACCGCGCCAGGGTGCGGTGGTCGGTGAGGAACTTCAGCGTGGCCGCGAACAGCAACAAGCCGATCGCGGTCCAGATGACCTGCTTGAACGCCATCGGGTCCCACGTCGACCCGTCGTCGAAGACGGTGCCCTCCATGGCGAGGTCGATCCGGTGGATGACCACCAGGCCGAGCCCGTTCAGGAACGCGACGCACGGCAGGATCACCGGGTCGGCGTAGGGCGCCCAGCGGCGCACGGCGAGGTGCGCGCAGGCGAACAGGCCGAGGTAAGCGAGACCCAGCCACAGGATCCGCAGGCTCAGCGAGCGTTCCTGGTTCAGCTCGACCAGGATCAGCGCCAGCGTGACGAGCCCGGCGGCGAACGAGAGCATCACCAGTTCGGTGCCGCGCCGCGTGGGCGGTCGCAGTCCTGGCGACGTGGTGTTCGCCACCGATGCGACTGGTGAGCCGTCCCCGGCCGGGGCGGGTGCGCCCTTCAACTACGGACCCTCCCGGCATTCCACGCCCGGCTTCTGCGCGGACGAGGTGAGCGAGGGCTCGGTGGTCTCGCTGCCCGACGGCGGCGGGGTCGTCGGCGAGGGCGAACCGTTCGCGGGCGGCGTCGGCGTCGTGGGCGACGTCGGGCTCGACGAGGCCGAGGTGTCCTTGCACAGCGGCAACATGTGCGCCGTGCGCAGCATGCGGACCGCGGCGCGCGCGCCTTCGATGCCGTTGTCGCTGCGGATGCCGTCGGTGATCGTCTTGCGACCCGCTTCCTGCAGGTCGTTCACCGCGATCGGCGTGCAGCCCGACGAGCCGGGCGGGCACGAGTCCTCGACCTTCGACGACAGCTTGAAGCCGAGCACGGTGCCGTTGAGACCGCGGAAGATCGCGACCTGGCCGTCCTCGGTCGCACCGACGTAGAACTGGGTGTTGAGCCACAGCTTGCCGCCGACTCCGGCCGCGCCGACCACGACGAGCAGCAGGAAGATGAGCGCGAACGCCTTGAGGGTGTTGCGCTTCTTGCGCTTCGGGTCCTGCGGCGGTGGCGGTGGTGCCTCCATCCGCTGCGGCATCGGCGGGCGCTGCTGGGTGAGCGCGCTCGCCCGTGACGCCGCGGAGTCCGGCGGGGTGTTGTGCTCCTCGCTGCCGTCACCGGCCGCACCACCGACGATCGGGTAGTCGTCACCGAAGTCGACGTCCTCGACGTCCGCCACGATCACCGTGACGTTGTCGGGGCCGCCGCCCTTCAGGGCGAGCTCGATCATCCGGTCGGCACAGGCCTGCGGGTCCGGGATGCGGATCGCCTCGTCCAGCGTCTCCAGCGAGACGACGCCGGACAGGCCGTCCGAGCACAGCAGGAACCGGTCGCCGGACCGCGCCTCGCGCACCGTGAGGCTGGGCTCGAAGTCGTGCCCGGTCAGCGCGCGCAGCAGCAACGAGCGCTGCGGGTGCGTGGCCGCCTCGTCCGGCGTGATCCGGCCCTCGTCGATCAACGACTGGACGAACGTGTCGTCGTGCGTGATCTGCGCGAACGAGCCTTCCCGCAGCAGGTACGCGCGCGAGTCGCCGATGTGCACCAGGCCGAGCCGGTTGCCCGCGAAGAGCACAGCGGTGAGCGTGGTGCCCATGCCCTCCAGGTCGGGATCGCTCGCGACCAGCTCGGAGATGGCGCCGTTGCCGGCCGCGACCGCGTCGCGGAGCTTGCCGAGGAGGTCGTCGCCGGGCTCGTCGTCGTCGACGTGGGCCAGTGAGGCGATGACGACCTTGCTCGCGACCTCGCCGGCGGCGTGGCCACCCATGCCGTCGGCGACTGCGAGCAGGCGGGGGCCCGCGTACACGGAGTCCTGGTTGTTGGAACGGACCAGGCCCCTGTCGCTGCGGGCCGCGTATCGAAGAACCAAGGTCATGAGCGCAGCTCGATCACCGTTTTGCCAATGCGGATCGGGGTGCCGAGAGGTACGCGCAGTGGTGCGGTGACCTTGGCTCGGTCTAGGTAGGTGCCGTTCGTGGAGCCGAGGTCTTCCACGTACCAGTCGGTGCCGCGCATGGACAGCCTCGCGTGCCTGGTCGACGCGAAGTCGTCGTCCAGCACGAGAGTCGAGTCGTCCGCGCGGCCGATCAGGATCGGCCGGCCGTCGAGTGAGATTCGGGTGCCGGTGAGCGCGCCGTGGGTGACCACGAGCGTTCTCGGCGCCTTGCTGCCCCTCGCCGACTTGTCGGACCTCCGGAACCCGGGCAGACCTGACGCCCGGAGCCCTGAGGCTGCGTAGAGATCAGAGCGGACCACACGTAGCGCGGCCAGCACGAAGAGCCAGAGGAGCACGAGGAAGCCCGCTCTGGTCAGCTGCATCACCAGCTCTTGCACCGGTTGTAACCGCTCCTGCCTTGAGTTGCTGACCGATGCCCGTGTCGACCACTAGCCCGCGGTGCGGAAGACCAGTGACGAGTGGCCGATGCGGACGACGTCGCCTTCCGCGAGCTGCCAAGTCTGCACTGGCGTGCCGTTCACCGTGGTGCCGTTTGTCGAACCGAGATCAGCCAGCATCGCACTGTGCCCGTCCCAGGTGATTTCCAGGTGGCGCCTGGACACACCGGTGTCGGGGAGGCGGAAGTCGGCTTCCTGCCCACGTCCTACGACGTTTCCACCCTGCTTGAGGTTGTACGTCCGGTTGGATCCGTCGTCGAGGTGCAGCGTCGCGTTGAGCTGGCGGTTGCCGCCCTGCACTGCCGGCGGGGCGTATCCGCCCTGGTTGTAGCCCTGGTCGTAGCCACCGGCCGGCTGGCCGTAACCCTGGTCGTAACCGCCGGCCGGCTGGGCGCCGCCGTAACCCTGGTCGTAGCCCTGCTGGCCGTAGCCCTGCTGCTGGCCGTAACCCTGGTCGTAGCCGCCGCCCTGCTGGCCGCCGCCGTAACCCTGGTCGTAGCCCTGCTGGCCGTAGCCCTGCTGCTGGCCGCCGTAACCCTGGTCGTAACCCTGCTGGCCGTAACCCTGGTCATAGCCCTGCTGGCCGCCGCCGTAGCCGCCGCCCTGCTGGCCGTAGCCCTGGTCGTAACCGCCTTGCTGCTGTTGGCCGTAGCCCTGGTCGTAGCCCTGCTGCTGGCCGTAGCCCTGCTGCTGGCCGTAACCCTGGTCGTAGCCGCCCTGCTGACCATAAGGGTCGTGGCCGGGCTGGCCCTGTCCTTGTCCGTAGCCGGGTGGCTGGCTCATGACTCGGTCTCCTGCGGTGCGAGGTGGTGCTGACCGTCGGCTGGCCGCTTTCACGTCGGGGTCGACGGACGAGCTGGTTCGGAACTGTCCGGTGTGCAGCGCCTCGGAGCGCTCCAGGGAGACTACGACGTCACCATAGGTATCCCATCCGGACTCTTCCAGGTGCTCTCGCAGGCCCTCCGCGAGAAGCTGGGTGATGCGTAGTTCATCCTGCTCGTCCCCGGCAAGTCGTTCATGGTCCTGCGGGCCGAGGAGCACGACGTAGTGGTTGGGGGCTAGCAGTCTGCCACCCGCGAGCTCGCGGATGTTGCTGTCACCCTCCCGTTGCAGCGCCTGTGCCACCTCTTGGGGCACGACGTTGCCGCCGAACACGCGCGCGAAGGTGTTGCCGACCAGACCCTCGAGCTTGCGCTCGAAGCGTTGCAGGCCCACGTCAGCTCCTCCCTCGGGCGGTCTCCTGTACCGATCGTATCCGGGTACGACCCGGCCTACAGGGGGCGATTAGGAACCTGGTTTGGACGCGTGCTAGTGTTCCTCTCGTCTCCAGGGGCAAGTGGCGGAATGGCAGACGCGCACGGTTCAGGTCCGTGTGTCCGAAAGGACGTGGGGGTTCAACTCCCCCCTTGCCCATCGATAGACAGAAAGAACCCCTCTCGCGGAATCGCGAGAGGGGTTCTTTCGTTGAACGGCAGTATCGGATTCCTTGATCCAACAGGTGATGTCTGTCACTCGTTCGGGGGTCGGCATGTGGGGGATAGCGGCGGCGGACTTCGGTGCGGAGCTTCAGCTCGTGGAGCTTCCCGAGCCGCAGGCGGGCCCGGACGAGCTCAAGGTGCGGATGTTCGCGGCGAGCGTGAACCCGTTCGACCGCAAAGTCGTGAACGGGATGCTTCGGGAGTCCGCAGAGCACCGGTTCCCGTTGGTTCCCGGAACTGATGGTGCGGGTGAGGTCGTCGGTTCGGGAGAGCGGATTTTCGGGACCTTCTTCCACCGTCCCGTCGGCGGCGGAACTTATGCGGAGTACGTCACGGTTCCGGCGCAGAACGTGTTGGCGCCGTTGCCGGAAGACCTCGATCCCGCGGTGGCCGCCGCATTGCCGACCGCCGGCATGACCGCGTTGCAGTTGGTCGAGTCGTTGGGTGACGCGAAATCGGTGGTGGTCATCGGTCCGAACGGCGGAGTCGGGTCGTTCGCCGTGCAGATCGCCCGTGCGGCGGGCAAGGACGTGATCCCCGTCGGCCGGGGCGACTCCCTGGTCGAAGCCGACGCGCTCATCGACCTCGTGAGCACCGACCGTTCGTCGTTCGAGGCGAACGCGCGCTACGCGCCGTTGGCGTTCAACACGAACTACGTGTCCAGCGACAACGCGCAGAACTTCGGCATGAAGGGCTCGCGGGAGATGCTCGTCCGCCTGGCGTCGATGGTGCAGGCGGGGGACCTGTCGGTGCCGATCGCCCGCCGGGTGCCGTTGCGCGATGCCGCCGACGTTTTCGCAGGTCACGGTCCCGGCAAGACCGTGATCATCATGTAGGTGGTCGTTCTGGCGCGGTGAACGGTCGGCGGCCGGTGGCCGGCGCCGTTCGCCGCCGTTTCGCCACCACGCCTGGCACACCCACTGTGAGCAGGTCTTTTGGTGCGTCCATCCGGCTTAACGTCACCCAGACGGCAGCACCGTAGGACCGAACTCCCCGCACCGCTGTTCGACCGGTCACCGACCGGTCGGCGCCGTCGATCGCAGGGGGTCCTGCGACCTGGGGAAGGGCCGCGCGCTTGCTGCTAATCCTTATGCAGAGCACGAGTCGGAAACGCGGCGGAACTCCCGCTGCGGTGGCGAGGAGGCACTGGCGTGAGCAGCACCCCAGCAAGGATCGCGGCACCCGGCAGCGCGCAGGGACTGTCGACCACCCCGGTCCCGGTTCCGGAACTGCCCGCGTCCGTCGAGGAGCTGGCAGCCGCCGCGGCGATCCGCCTCGGCTGGCACGGCGTGGTCCTCCCCGAGATGGTCCTGATGGGCCGCAAGGTCGTCGTCGTGGCCGAGCTCCTGGCCGACGCCCACGCCGAGCGCGTCTGCGTCGGTGCCGGTCCCGAGGCCGACAAGACCACCGTCTCCACCTGGGTGTGGCCGGAGATGGAAGGCCGCGTCCCGCCGGCCGCCGTCCGCATCGTCGGCGTCCTGGCCGTCGCCCGCCACTGGCGCACCGCACTGGCCTCCGCGGTCCCCTTCTCCCGCTACGGCAACGCCGCCGTCGTGCTGCCGGACTCGGTCGCGTTCACCAACGACTACCTGACCAACTGCCTGCCGCGCGTGCGCCGCTACGGCGTCTCGGTCCTGCTGGCCGACGACGAGAAGGACCTCTCCGTCGACGTCTCCGGCCGCAACGAGTGCGTTCCCGTCGAGGACACCGCCATCACCCGCTGGGTCAACGAGCTGGTCTACGAGCAGGTGCTCGCCACCGCCTCCTGAACTACGGTCGGGGCATGCGAGTAGTCATCGCCGGCGGACACGGGCAGATCGCGCTGCTTCTCGAGCAGCTGCTGGCCACCCGTGGAGACGCGGCAACAGCACTGGTGCGCAATCCCGACCACTTCGCCGACGTGCAGGAAGCCGGAGCCGTTCCGGTGCTGTGCGACCTGGAGTCCGCCACCGTGGACTCGGTCGCCGACTATTTGAACGGCGCTGACGCCGCGGTCTTCGCCGCCGGCGCCGGGGCAGGCTCAGGAGCCGCCCGCAAGGACACAGTGGACTTCGGGGCCGCCGCCCTGTTCGCCACGGCAGCGGCCGAGGCGGGCGTGCGGCGGTTCCTCCAGGTCTCCACGGTCGGCATCGAGTCAGCGGACTCGCCGTCGGTGAACCCCGAGTTCGCGGTGTACCTCAAGGCGAAGAAGGCGGCAGAGGACGACCTGAAGCCGCGCGACCTGGACTGGACGATCCTGCGCCCCGGCCCGCTGACGAACGACGCCCCGACCGGTCTGGTCACCCTGGCCGCTCCGGTGCTGCCGCGCTCCGAGGTGACCCGCGCCGACGTCGCCGCCGTGCTGGCCGAGCTGCTGACCGCACCGCAGACGATCGGCAAGACGCTGGAGCTGACGAACGGCCCCACGCCCATCCCCGACGCCGTCCGCGCCATCCTCTGAGTGCACGCGGGGAGCTTTCGTACTCTCCTGGCGCACGCGGGGGCCCCGCGTGCCGCAGAAGGGAACGCGGGACTCCCGCGTGACATCAGCCGAGGACGCGGTCGAGGTAGGCGTTGGTGAAGGTGCGGGTCGGGTCGACCTCGTCGCGGACGCGGAGGAAGTCGTCGAAGTGCGGGTACAGCGGCCGCAGTTCGGCAGAGGTGAGGTCGTGCATCTTGCCCCAGTGCGGCCGACCGCCGACCGACGCCGCGATGGACGCGTACGCGTCGAAGAACGCCTTGTACGGCATCCCGAGCGCCTGGTGCATCGAGATGTACGCGGTGTCGCGCCCAGAAGCCGTCGACAGCCAGATGTCGTCGGCCTGGGCGACCCGCACCTCGCACGGCACGATCAACGCGTCCCGGTCGCCCAGCTTGGTCGCGACCGCTCGCAGCTCACCGATGACGTCCATCAGCGTCTCGCGCGGGATGGAGAACTCGGTCTCCACGAACCGGACCCGGCGCGGGGTCACGAAGACGTTGTGCGAGTAGTCGGAGTAGGTCCGCTCGGAGATCAGCGAGCCGCACAGCTCGTTGAGCTTCCTCGTGTAGCGGGGGAAGGTCTTGGCCACCTTGCACACCGCGCCGAACGCGGCGTTCTCCATGACCTCGTACTCCCAGACCTGGCGGGCCCGCGACAACGGCCGCGCCGGCTCCGAGATCCGGTTGTTGCGCTTGAGGATCACCCGGTCCGAGTGCGTGAACCAGTGGAACTCGACGTGGTCCTCGACCGCGCACAGGTCGTCGAACTGCTCCAGCACCGCGTCGAGGCGGCCGGGCGACTCCGAGGCCCGCAGCACGAACGACGGCACGCACTGCAGCGTGATCGTGCTGATGACGCCGAGTGCGCCGAGGCCGACGCGGGCGGCGTTGAAGAGGTCGGGGCGTTCGGACCGGGAGCAGGTCACCACCGAGCCGTCGGCGAGCACCAGCTCCAGCGCCGCGATGGCGGTGGCCAGGACGCCGAGCTTCGCGCCGGTGCCGTGGGTGGAGGTCGAGACGGCGCCGGCCACGGTCTGGGCGTCGATGTCACCGAGGTTCGGCATGGCGAGACCGAGGCGGTGCAGGTCGGCGTTCAGGACGTGCAGCGGTGTGCCGGAGCGGACGGTGACCAGGCCGGACTCCGCGTCGGCGCGGACGATGCCGGTCCAGCGGTCCAGGTCCAGGGCGATCTCGGGTGCCACCGCGATGTCGTTGAACGAGTGGCCGCTGCCCCGCGCGCGCACGCGGCCGCCGGACACGACGGTCGCGGCGATCTCATCCGTGCTCGCCGGGTGGACGACGCGCGTCGGCGCACAGGAAGCAGTGCGAGCCCAGTTCGTCCACACGCGTACCTCCACAGAGTGTGACCTGCGAGTAACGTAAGTGAAAGCTCTTCACGTTTCAAGGGTTGAGGACGTACCGTCGACGCATGCGCCGAACTCGACTCGACACCGCGACGAAGGACCTCGATCCTCCGTTCGCGATCGTCGACCTGGACGCCTTCGACCACAACGCGGCAGACCTCGCCCGCCGCGCTGCCGGGCATCCGATCCGGGTCGCGAGCAAGTCGATCCGCGTGCGCGACCTGGTGAGCCGGGCGCTCGACCGGCCCGGTTACGCCGGGGTCATGTGCTACTCGCTCGCCGAAGCGCTCTGGCTGTCCGAGCAGAACGTCAGCGAGGACCTGCTCGTCGCCTACCCGACCGCCGACCGCGCCGCCCTGCAGAAGCTCGCCGCCAACGAGACCGCACGCCAGCGCGTCACCATCATGGTCGACTCGGTGGAGCACCTCGACTTCGTGGACGCGGCGATCGGCCCGCACTCCGACATCAGGGTCTGCCTGGAGCTCGACGTCTCCTGGCGCCCGCTGCCCGGCGTCCACATCGGCCCGCGCCGCTCGCCCGTCCACACCCCGGCGCAGGCGGCCTCGCTGGCCGCGAAGATCGCCAGGCGGTCCGGCTTCACGCTCGTCGGCGTCATGGCCTACGAGGGCCAGATCGCCGGTCTCGGCGACAACCCGCCCGGTCAGCCGCTGCGCGCACTCGCCATCCGCGCGATCCAGGCCAAGTCCGGTCCCGAGCTCATCGGCCGCAGGACCGCCGTGGTCACCGCGGTCCGCCAGGTCGCCGAGCTGGAGTTCGTCAACGGCGGCGGCACCGGCAGCCTGGAGCTCACCGGCACCGACCCGTCCGTCACCGAGCTTGCCGCGGGCTCCGGCCTCTTCGGCCCGACCCTCTTCGACGGCTACCAGGCGTTCAAGCCGGAACCCGCGGCACTCTTCGCGCTCCCGGTCGTCCGCAAGCCGGCCAAGCGCGTCGCCACGTTGTTCGCCGGCGGCTACATCGCCTCCGGCACCCCGACCCCGGACCGCCAGCCCTCGCCGTACCTGCCGGAGGGGTTGAAGACGCTCGGCCTCGAAGGTGCCGGCGAGGTGCAGACACCGGTCACCGGCAAGGCGGCCGAGCAGCTCGCGATCGGCGACCGCGTGTGGATGCGGCACGCCAAGGCCGGCGAGCTGTTCGAGCGGTTCGACGAGGTGCACCTGGTGCACGGCGACCGCATCGAACGCACGGTGCCGACCTACCGCGGTGAGCGGCGGAACTTCGGCTGACCTGGCAGATGTGGGGCTGGCGCGCAGGTTTGCACGAACTCGTCGCCCACTCGAAGCTGCACTGCCTTTGAGGTGCAGAAACGGGCGCCTGCAAAAGCATCGCAACCTCAGTGGGGAACGGTGGCCACAGACCTCGCGTTCCTGCGGATCAGCTGTACAGCCGCTCACCCGGATCGCCAGAGTTGAGCCGCACCGGGCCGACCGTGTTCCGGGTGAGCGGAGGTTGCCGTGTCGCGCTGGACCCGATGTCCCTCGGAGGTGGTCGCCCTGGGCAGGTGGCTGAGCGACGAGAGGAGGGCCGTAGGGCTGACGAACGACAGGTTGGGCGCGCGAATCGGCTACCACGGGACGACCGTGTCGCGGGCGTGCAACGGCAAGGCGGTGCCGAGCTGGGCGCTGGTGTCCGCGATCGTGGTCGCGTGCCACGGTGACGTCGGCCTGGCGCGGCGTCTGTGGGAGGACGCTGTGCAGGCACAGCGGGTTCGCCGCAACCAGCGCATCCGCAGGGAACCGATCGGCCGGATCGACTCCTTCGATGGTCTGAGCGCAGGTCTTCGGCAGATGTGGCTGGACACCGGCCTGTCCCAGCGCGCGATCGTGCATGCCGACGAGTCCGGCCGGCTGCGCCGGTCGAGCCTGGGGGCGGTGCTCCGCGGTGAGCGGAGACCGCACAAAGAGCTGACGGCGGCGTTGACGCGCGCCTGTGGTGGTGACGAGCAGACCGTGGCTGTGTGGGTGCAGGTCTGGGAACAGCTGGACGCGGACCATCAGCGTGCCCGCTACTCCGCCCTTCTCGCTGCTCGAGAACGGCGCCGGCACTACTTCCGGAGCCGCACGGCGTTCCGGCGCCCCTAGGCGGGCAGGCGTGACGACAGGTAGCCCCTGACCAGCGCCTTCGCCTCCACCAGGATCGCCTGGTCGCCGGTCGCGTTGTTGCGGAACGCCATCTTCAGCACCGCGTCGGCCGCCTCGACCGCGATCGCGATCGGCAGCTGCACCTCGCTCATGGGGATGCCGAACTTGCCGGAGATCAGCTCGGAGATCTTGTCGGAGATGACGGCGTTGTTGTCGCGGCGGTCGTCCAGCAGGCGCATGTCGACGACGTCACCGAAGTGCAGCTTGCCGAACGCGGGGATCTCCCGGTGCATCGTCACGTAGACGTCGAACACCGTGTCCACGGCGTCCCACCAGTGCTCGAGGGTCGCCTGCTCGAGCCGTTCGGTGATGCCGGAGGAGAACCGGTCCACGTTGCGCAGGGTCAGCGCCTGCACGACGGCTCGCTTGTCGGGGAAGAACTGGTAGAGCGATCCGACCGCCACTCCCGCTCTCTCCGCGATCAACGTGGTGGTGACGCCGTCGTAGCCCACCTCGTCGATGAGCGTCGCGCAGGCTTCGAGCATGCGCTCGACCCTCTTGGCGCTGCGCTGCTGGACGGGCTGACGGCGGAGCGGGGTGGTGCTCGTCACGGCGACTCCCAGTAGTTCGGGTACGTCCATCTTGCCCGTTGTCCGGCTTCTTCACTTCCCTGAACCTGTCAACACGCCTACGATCCGAACAAGTTTCACATTTGGAGGATCGATGAGCGACTTCCTCTGGGGAGTGTCGACGTCCGCGTTCCAGATCGAAGGCGCGTTCGACGCGGGCGGCCGGGGCCCCTCGGTGTGGGACGACTTCGCTCCGGTGCACGACAACGACAACGCCCGCGTTGCGTGCGACCACTACTACCGGTGGCGCGAGGACGTGGCGCTGATGACCCAGCTCGGGGTCAACGCCTACCGGTTCTCCATCGCCTGGCCGCGCGTCCAGCCCTCCGGCAAGGGGCCGGTCAACGCCGAAGGCCTCGACTTCTACGACCGGCTCGTCGACGCGCTCATCGACGTCGGCATCGCGCCCGTGGTCACGCTCCACCACTGGGACACGCCGCTGGAGCTCGAGGCGGAGGGCGGCTGGCTCCACCGCGACATCGCCGACCGGTTCGCCGACTACACCGCGCTCGTCGCGGACCGCCTGGCCGACCGGGTGCACATGTGGATCCCGATCAACGAACCCGCCATGGTCACGTTGCAGGGCTATGCGATCGGTGAGCACGCACCGGGCAAGACGCTGCTCTTCGACGCGTTGCCGACTGCCCACCACCTGAACCTCGCCCACGGCCGCGCCGTGGAGGTTCTGCGCGGCTACAACGCCCGCGCAGTCGGTACCGCCAACAACCACACGCCCGCCTGGCCTGCGACGGAAGCCGACCAGCCCGCCGCCGACGCCTACAGCGACATCCACAACTGGCTCTACGCCGACCCGGTGCTCACCGGCCGCTATCCGAACTCGGTCGCCGAGCTCCTGCCGGTCCGCGACGGCGACCTCGCGACGATCCACCAGCCGCTCGACTTCTACGGCGTGAACTACTACAACCCGACCAGGCTGAAGCTGCCGTCGGAGGGCAACCCGCTGCCGTTCGAGCTGGTCGACATCCACGAGTTCCCGCGCACCGGGTTCGGCTGGCCGGTCGTGCCGTCCGGGCTGTCCGAGATGATCGGCACGCTGCGCGAACGGCACCCGGACCTGCCGCCGGTGCACGTCACCGAGAGCGGCTGCAGCTTCCCGCACGAGGTCGAGGACGCCGCGCGGATCGCCTACCTCGACGGACACCTCAAGGCCGCGCTGGCAGCCGGGGTCGAGGGGTACTTCGTGTGGTCGCTGCTCGACAACTTCGAGTGGGAGGCCGGCTACTCCCAGCGGTTCGGCCTGGTGCACGTCGACTACGAGACCCAGCGCCGCACGCCGCGTGACTCGTTCCACTGGTACCGCAGGGTGATCAGCGGTGAGTGAGGCGCTGGCCGAACCGGTCGTCCCGGTGCGAAGAGGCTGGATGGCCTGGCTCTTCGCCGCGAACCTCGGGCTGTGGCTCGCGATCTACGCGCCGATCCAGGTCCTGCTGCCGCAGCAGGCCGCGTTGCTCGACGGCGCCGACAAGGAGTTCGTGTTCGGCCTGGTCACCGGTGTCGGTGCCGCCGTGTCGCTGCTGGTGGTGCCGCTCATCGGGTTCCTGTCCGACCGCACGACCTCGCGGTTCGGCCGGCGGCACCCGTGGACGGTGATCGGCGCGGTCGTCGGCGCGGCCGGCCTGGGTGTGCTGGCCGAGGCGTCGTCCGTCGCGGTCATGACGATCGGCTGGTGCCTGGTGCAGGCGGGGATCGGCGGCATGCTGGCCGCGTTGACCGCCGTGGTGCCGGACCGGGTGCCGGTGGCGCAACGGGCGCAGGTCGGCGGGTTGATCGGCATCAGCCAGATGCTCGGCACGGTGCTGGGCGCGGTCGTGGTGACGTTGCTGGTCAGCGGCCTGCAGGCGGGCTATCTGGCGTGTGCGGTCATCGTCGTGGTCGGTGCCGTCTTCTTCGTCCTGCGCACGCCGGACACGCAGCTGGTCACCAAACCGGTGCGGCCGACGTTCTGGATCTCCCCGCGGGACCACCCCGACTTCGCCTGGGCCTGGGGCGGGCATCTGCTGATCAACCTGGGCAACGCGTTCGGCACCCTGTACCTGCTCTACTTCCTCGGCGACGTGGTCCGGCACGAGTCGCCGGAGGACGGTTTGCTGGTGCTGATGGCGCTCTACGGGGTGGCGCTCGCCGCAGGAGCGGTGCTGTTCGGCGCACGGAGTGATCGTTCCGGGCGCCGCAAGCCGTACGTGTACCTCGCGGCGTTCGTGATGGCGCTCGCGGCGTTGTTGCTGGTCGTGTGGCCGACCTGGATCGCCTCGCTGATCGCCGCGCCGTTGCTCGGCGTCGGCTTCGGCATCTACTGGGCGGTGGCGATCGCGCTGCTCACCCAGGTGCTGCCGGCGGCGAGCGACCGGGCCAAGGACCTGGGCGTGTTGAACGTGGCGAACGCGTTACCGCAGGTCATCGCCCCCTTGCTGACGGCGGTCATCCTGGCGAATCTAGGTGGCTACCGCGGGTTGTTCGCGGCGTCGGCGCTGGCGACAGCGCTGGCGGCGGTGTTGATGAGTCGAGTGCGATCGGTGGTCTGATGCAACTGTCGGGCAAGCGGGTGCTGGTGACGGGCGCGTCCCAGGGGATCGGCGCGGAGGCCGCGTTCCGGTTCGCGGCGCACGGCGCTCATGTGGACCTGGTGGCCAGGAGCGCCGAGCTGCTCGATCTGCAGGTCAAGCGGATCACCGAGTTCGGCGGCTCGGCGAAGGCCCACGTGGCCGACCTCGCGGACGCAGCGCAGATCCGCACGCTCGCCGAGGCCGTGGACACACCGGACGTGCTGGTCAACAACGCGGGTGTGGGCAGGTGGCTGTTCCTCGACGAGTGCACGCAGGACGACCTGACCACGATGACCGCCGTGCCGTTCATGGCCGCGATGTTGCTGACCAGGGAGTTCCTCGGCGCCATGCGGTCACGCGGCTCCGGCTGGATCGTCACCGTGAACTCACCGGTGTCCCGGCTGCCGATCCCGGGGGCGGTGGGCTACCAGTCGGCGCGCTGGGCGTTGCGCGGGCTGACCGCGTCGCTGCGCCTCGACCTGCGCGGTACCGGCGTCGGCGTGAGCGAGGTCGTGCCGGGCAAGGTGTCCAGCGAGTACTTCGCCAACAACCCCGGTGCCGAGGAACGCATCCCGGCGATCGCACGGCTCATCCCGACGGTCACGCCGGAGCGGGTGGCGGTGGCGATCGTCGACGCCGTCCGCAAGGAGCGCGCGGAGCACCTGTTCCCCTGGCAGCTCAAGGCGTTCGAACTGTCCGGCCGGCTGCTGCCCGGTCTCACCTCGTACCTCACCTGGAAGACGGGTACGCGCCGCTGAAACCGGGAACTCCCCGGTGGGACCGAACCTCTAGGGAGGACACCATGACGCGCACGATCGACGGCCACCTCGTCCGCGACCCGCACGACCTCCACGCGGAACAGCAGGCCCAGCTGCAGCAGGCGGAGAACGAGGTGGAACGCCGGGTCGGTGGCAAGTACGAGAGCCAGACCGTGCGGGAAGCCGTGCTGGAGGCCTACGAGGAGCTGGCCGACGAGGCCAAGATCGAGTCGTTCCTGCCGATCCTCACCGCCCGCGCCGCCGAGCAGAAGCTGGCCGAACGCGGCTGAGCGAGGCGTGGAAGCGGCCCCTCACCTGCGCGGGAGGTGCAGGCAAGGGGCCGAAGCTGGTGACCGCGGACCGATGCCGGTCGGGGAGGGAAGGTGCACGGCACCGGCCCGCGGGAATCTGTGGAGTTGAGCTGACCGGGGTCCGCGATGTCGCGGTCGGGGGTTCGCGCATCGCGGACCACCGGTCAGTAGGCGGTTTGCAGACCTGGTCGTGTCGGGGGGACGCCAGGTCGGTCGCAAACGCCCGTTAGTGGGCTCGAGCCACCGCGCGGCGGGACCGGGTGACAGGAGGGGTCACCGGGGCCTCGCGCAGGTGGCGAGCCGGGCGCGGGGCGAGTCCGCCCGCAACCAGGTGTTCGTACGCGGCGCGCCACACCGAGCAAGGTGACTTCTGCTGGCGCCAACGACCGGAGCACTCGGGGCAGTTGCCCTTCTCGTCCGGCTCGTGCGCTGCCAGCAGAGCACGCCATCCCTCGGTCAGCCGAGGGAGCTCGGATCGAGCCACCGACAGGAGAGACGGGGCGTCAGCGCGGCTCGCCAGCTCCGTGAGCAGGTCGAGGCGTTCCCACACAGCGTTGCGAAGAACCTGTCCGAGGATCGCGTCCATCGAAACGTCACCGTCACCTTTCCGCCTGGTCGGCGGCTTCGCGTAGCGCGGCCCTGAGCTGTACGAGCTGGTCGTGGGACAAGACTGCCGTCTCACCGGGAGGTCCCACCAGAACCACTTGGCCCTGTACGACCTTCACGGTGAGCTGGCGGTCCCGGTCGACCACGTCGCCGCAGCTGATCTGCCACGTCCGACGCTGCCCGGTCGTGCCGCGCCATGTGGATCCGGTGTCACCCGTCTCCACAATGGAGGTGGAGCTGGGGGAGGAGCTGTCCATCAGTTCGGCTGTTCCTCTCCGTGCTCACTCGCTTACCGGAGTCCAGATTGCGATGATTCATGCCGGAACGGGACGTCACAGCGCCCACCGGTGGAACTCTTACGGTGAGCGGTAAGCGGTGTTCGGCAGGGCCGATCAGCCCTGCCGAAGAGGACTTCTCGGGCTCGGGGACCTGCCCCTAGTCTGCCGATGACGCCCAACGGACTGTGAGGGTGCGCGATGAACACCATGAGTACCCAGGGCTCTTCTCCTATCCCCGCCGAGGTGTGGGACCAGCAGGAGATGCGGGACGCCCTGGCGCGACGGGAGATCAGCTCGGTCTACCGGCTGCTGCGGCGGCACGGCGTGTCGCAGCGCCAGATCGCGGCGCTCACGGGTCAGTCGCAGTCCGAGGTCTCGGAGATCCTCAAGGGACGCCAGGTGATGGCGTACGACGTCCTGACCAGGATCGCCGTCGGCTTGGGTGTCCCACGTGGATACATGGGTCTCGCCTACGACGAGACAACGGCAGTGAGGGTGGCCGCAACCGCGGACACACCCCATCCTGAGGAGGACGAGTCGGTGAAGCGTCGGAAGTTCCTCGCGCACGCCGCCGCCGTGACAGTCGGCGCGGCCGTGTTCGGAGCGGACTCCGGGTCGTGGGTCTCACACCCCACACAGACTCCGGCTCCGGGACGCATCGGCATGACAGACGTGCGGCAGGTCGAAGCGGCCACCCGCGCGCTGCGTGCGCTCGACTACCAGTACGGCGGCGGTTCCTGCCGCGACGCGGTCGTGGCCCAGCTGTCCTGGGGACAGCAGATGCTCGGCGCGAGCTCCACGGACGTCGTGCGTCAGCGCCTCTACGTCGCGCTCGCCGACCTGCACAACCTCGCCGGCTGGACGTCGTTCGACACGGGCCTGATGGACTCGGCCCGCAACCACTTCGGCCAGGCGCTCGACCTCGCGAAGCAGGGCGAGAACGAGGCGCTGATGGCCAACATCCTGTACCGCATGGGCCGCGTGTACTTGCACCAGAACGCCCCCGACGACGCGCTGAAGGTGTTCCAGCTCGGCCAGCTGGCCGCGCAGAACTCCGGTTCCGAGCTCGCGGTGGGCATCCTCTGCGCCAACGAGGCCTGGGCGTACGCGAAGATGGGCTCCGACGAGCAGGCGCTCAAGCTGCTCGGCCGCGCTCGCGACGAGTTCTCCCGCGCCAACGTCACCGAGGCGCCCGCGTGGGCCAAGTTCTTCAACGAGATCGACCTCTCGTCCATGATCGGCACGGTGCACACGGAGCTGGCGCAGACGGTGGATGCCAAGTACACGCGGACCGCCATCCCGGCGCTGTCCAAGGCGATCAACAACTTCGGTGACGAGTACGCCCGCAGCCGCTCGTTCAACCTGACCTCCATGGCGATCAACCACCTGCTCGAGGGCGACATCGACCACGGCGCCAAGATCGGCCGCCAGGCCGTGGACCTGTCCGAAAGCCTCAAGTCGGTGCGCACCAAGCAGCGCATGGAGCCGCTGCGCCAGGAGGCCGAGAAGCGCCGCAACAACCCCGAGGCCCGCGAGCTCGCGGACCGCGTGGCCCGCTTCACCGGCACCGAGTCGGCCGCCTGACCTGCGTCTCGTTTGGGTCCTATAGCAGCACGTTCGGATGGTGTGGGACACGAACCGGTAACGCCAGGAGCTTCTGACACGAATGCAGCATCGACGGGCGAGAAACACAGGGCCTAAGGTGCGGCAGGTCGGGGCGAAGGGCGAGGTGCGGCGCGTGATCCTTACTCGGAGGTGGCGGTCCCGCAGAGCGCTGCGGTCCGCGCAGCTGCTCGACGAGGTCGTGGACACCCAGCTGCCGCTGCTGGCGGCGTTCGACGAGGAGCGCAGGCGACGGTCCGCCGACTACCTCGCGGAGCTCGTCGCACTGGCCCAGGACTACCGCTACTACGCCAACGGCTGGATCGACAGCCGTGAGCTGGACCGCCGCGGTCAGCGGACGATGAACCGGCTGGCCCGCATGCGCGAGGAATCTTCGGCCCGACTGATCACCGACTAGGCCGATCGTGGGCAGCTCGCCGCGCCGGACTGGCCACTCGCCGAGTGTGCGGATGTTTCACGTAGAACAATGGCCCCAGCGCTACCAGGGCCACCGCTCATCGGGGCCCGCTGTTCACCGGGGCCCGCTGTCTACCAGGGCACTGTCCCGTTGCTGTCGAACAGGCCGCCGGTCGGGCCGTCGTCGGGCAGGGTGGCCAGCTCGACCGCGATCCTGGCGCCGTTCGCCGGGGTCTCCCGTCCCTGGAAGTCGTTGAACTCGGTCGCCACGTAACCGGGGCAGGCGCCGTTGACCTTCATGCCGGTCAGCTCCTTGGCGTACTGCACGGTGATGGCGTTCAGGAACGTCTTCGACGGCGTGTACATCCCGTCGACGTGGCTGTAGTCCCCGGTCGCCGAGGTCTGCAGGGTCAACGACGACAGGTGGCTCGACTGGTTGACGATCCGCGGTCGTGCGGACCGCCCCAGCAGGGGAAGCACCGCGTTGGTGACCCGGACGACGCCGATCACGTTCGTCTCCAGCACCTCCCGCAGGCCCTCCGGGGTGGCGGCGGAGGGCGGCGTGGGCCACGGTCCGGCGATTCCCGCGTTGTTGACCAGCACGTCGAGGCGGCCGAACCGCTCGTCGAGCAGGGCTGCGGCGGAGGCCACGCTCTCGTCGTCGGTCACGTCCAACGGCACGAAGAACGCGTCCACGCCGTTCGCCCGCAGTTTCTCCGCCGCCTCCTCGCCGCGCTGAGGGTCGCGCGCGCCGACCCCGACGCTCATGCCGAGCGCGCCGAGGCCTGCCGCGATCTCGTACCCGATGCCCTTGTTCGCGCCCGTGACCAGCGCAATCGTCTGTTCGCTCATGTATTCGACGATGCCCGCGGACGGCCTCAAGACCAACACCACCTCGGTGTCGCAGCGATACCCGACCGGTATCGATACCGTGGACGTCGTGGAGACCAGGGAGCTCCGGTACTTCGTCGCGGTCGCGGAAGAGCTGCACTTCGGCCGCGCCGCCGAACGGCTGGGCATCGCCCAGCCACCGCTCTCGCGGACGATCGCCCAGCTCGAACACCGGCTCGGCGTCGAGCTGCTGACCCGCACCAGCCGCAAGGTCCTGCTCACCGCCGCCGGAACGACCCTGCTCACCGAGGCCAGGGCGATCCTCGGGGCGGTCAGCGCGGCCGAACGCAGGACCAGAGGCGCGGCGGTCGACCGGCCGTCGCTCGTGCTCGCCGCGAAGGCCGGCGGCACCGGCGAGGTGCTGGCGAAGGTGCTCGACGTGTACGCCGCCCAGCCCGGTGCGGTCCCCGTCGACGTCCTGCTGTGCGAGTCGAACACGCACGTCCCGCTGCTCGACGGACGGGCCGACGTCGCGCTGCTGCACGAGCCGTACGACCCGACGACCGGTCTGGACGTGGAGGTCCTGCACACCGAGGGGCAGATCGCGGTGATGCCGGCCGCGCACGCGCTTGCCGGAGCGTCCCAGCTGCGGATGGCGGACGTCAGCGCCCTGGACGAACGCGTCCGCTGGCCACGCCCGGACGGCACCTACCCGGACGGTCCCGGCATCGAGGTGCGCAACCTGACGCAGCTGTTCCAGATGATCGAGCTGGGCCGGGCCGTCGCCGTCGTGCCGGACGACTTCCGCGCGAGGCTCACCGAAGGACTGGTCGCGGTTCCCGTCGTGGACGCGCCGAAGGTGACGACGGTGATCGCGTGGCCGCCGCACAGCCGGTCACGCGCGCTCGCCGACCTGGTGAGGGTCGCGACGGGCGTCAGCTGACCGGTGCGCGGCTCAGCACGACGGCCAGGCCGAACGCCAGGCCCATGATCGTGATCTCGAAGACCGCCCACTGCACGATCGCCGTGGTCTTGTGCTGCGAGATCTGCGGCAGCAGCTTCCACCGGATGCGCGCGCCGAGCACCGCGACCGCGGCCGCGCACACCGCCTTGCCGAGGAACAGCAGGCCGTAGCCGGTGGTGAACATCGACTGCGGGAATGGCACGACCGGGTTGAGGACCAGCTCCAGCAGGCCGTTGAACAGGCCGGTCACCGTGACGACGACCAGGCTGGTGGTGGCGATCTTGGAGAACTTCGGCAGCGCGACCGCGAGCAGTCCCTTGCGGTAGGCCACCAGTGCCATCAACGCGCCGAGCCCGCCCGTCCACGCCGCCGCGCCCAGCACGTGCAGCTCCATGGAGACCATCGAGTAGTCGTGGTACTTCCAGTTGGAGGCGTGACCGGTGACCGGGATGGGCAGCAGGCCGAACATCGAGATCAGGATCCGCAGCTCGGCGGGCACCGACTCGCCGTTGCGCACCGCCAGCACGCCGACCAGCAGGTAGACGAACGCGCAGGCCGCGCTGAACAGCAGGCCCTTGCCGGCACCGACCGTCGCGATGTAGTCGACCGCGTTGCCGATGCTGACGTCGCTGCCCGGCCGCAGCTCGGCGGCCTGCAGGATGATCGCGAGCAGCGCGGTCACCACCCAGACCGCCGCGGCGACGACCGCGGCCGGCCTGGCGATCCGCATGACCGGCTCGGTGTGCGTGGGACGGTCGAAGCCGAGCAGCTTCGGCAGGATCGACAGGCCGACGACGACCGTCGCCGACACGTCCAGCAGCACGCGGGTGACCGGCAGGCCGTACCGGACCGCCGCCCCGGCGTCCACGACCCCGGCGACCACCACCGGTGGTGCGAGCACGAGACCGAGGGCGATGCCCGCGAGCGCGCCGAACACCAGGCCGGCGAGCACGCGGTAGTGGGTGGGGGCGGTGGTCCGGACGTCGCTCATGCCTTGGAGCTCCCTGTGCCGCCACCGCCGCGCAGGGCGAAGAACACGCCGCCGCCGAGCAGCACCACGGCGCCGACGATCCAGACCCAGAGCGGGATGCCGCCACCGGAGTCGCCACCGCTCGCCGCGTTGGCGTTCGGCGGGGTGGTGGGCGTGCCGGTGCCGTCCTTGGTCAGCGTGAACGTCAGCTCACCGGAGACCGGGTGGCCGTCCGCGGACAGGATCCGGTAGCCGATCTTGTACTGACCGGCCTTGCCGAGCGCGTTGACCTGCGTCGACACCGCGTTGTCGGTGATCTTCGGGTCGCCGGCGGCCTCGTAGTGGCCGCCGTTCGCGTCGACCACGGAGATCGTGTTGATGTCCTTGCCGCCCTGCACGTCCTGGTCGAACGTCAGCGTCACCGTGGACGGGCCGACCTCCAGCGAGGACTTGTCCTTGGGGTCGCTGCTGATCAGTGCGTTGTGCGCCGAGGCGGGCGCGGCCGTGGTGAGCACGGCCGCACCCGCGATCAGGCACGCGATGAGTGCGCGCTTCATGCTCGCGTCACGCCTTCCTGCGCGAACGCAGGATCGCGCCGATGCCGAAGCCCAGGCCCAGCGCACCGACGGCCAGGCCGGCGCCGCCGAGGTAGCGGGCGGTCTGGTCGGAACCGGCGGCCGACGCCGCGTGCGTGTCGGTCTCGTTCGCCGCGGGGGTCGTGCCGTGGCCGCCGTGGCCGTCGTCACCGGCCTTCTTCGGGGCGAGCTTCAGCGCGGGCGCCGGGTGCTCCGGCTCCTTGCCGTCGGAGCCGGTGGGCTGGCTCCAGTCGACGACCTCGCCGTTCTCGTAGGTCTGCTTGGTCGGCAGCAGCAGGGTGTCCTTCTCCGGCAGCGTGCCGAGGGCGACGAAGAACTCCTGGTACTCGTTGACCCCGATCTTCGTGCCGGGCTCCGCGGTCCAGGTGATCGTCTTGAACGCCTCGGTGATCTCCTTGCCGCCCACCGTGACGGGCTTGTCGAGCTTGCCCTTCACGGCCTCGGCCTTCCAGCCGGGCATCGGCCTGGTGCGCACCGAGGTGAGCGGGGTGTCCTGCGGCAGCGTGACCTCGATCTTGGTCGTGCCCGCGTTGTCCCGCTCGTTCGGGACCCGGAACGCGAACGTCGCGCGGCCGCCCTGGGTGAACTCCGCGGGCTGGGCGCTGACGTGCGCCGATGCGGCGACGGGGGTGCCGAGGACGGCGAGTCCGGCGACGGCGAGGACGGCGAGCGTGCGCACGCCAAAGCGATTTGTGGACATGAAGATGTGGCTCCTGATGCCAAAGGGGAGATGCAGGGGGTGTTGGGGTCGTCAGGAACCACAGGGCGGGCCGCGCAGCCCGTGGGCACGGCTCAGCTCGGCGGCGTGTGCGCGCCGGAGGTAGGGCGTGCTGGTGAACGCGCGCACCGGCGTGAGCACCGGTTGCGGCGTGAGCCTGCGGGGGATCAGGCGGGTGACCGCGGCGAACAGCCGGAACAGCGCGTTCTCCGCGTGGAACAGCAGCAGCCCGGTCAGCGTCGCGGCGACGAGGTGCGCCCCGAACATCTGCCAGGTGAGCGTGCCGGTGTGCTCGTGGCTGACCCAGGTCAGCAGCAGGTGCTGGGCGAGCTGCGCCGCGGCGAGCCCCGCCATCAGCGAGAGCTTCCCGGTGCGCTTGTCCGCGAGCGACGCCGCCGCGAACGCGATCAGCACGACCAGCGGCAACGCGTGGATGAACTCCGGCAGCTCGCCGCCGCCGAGCCCGTGGGCGGCGATCGTGAGCGCCGCCGAGGTCACCGCGAGAACGGCACCGCGAAGGGTGCGCATCTCACTCGACCGGGGGCTCACGCACCTGAGGGTAATCCGACGGGTTTGCCGAGGTCTATGAGTGGGTATCTAGGGCCGCATGCACAACCAATGCGACCAGCCGGGCCGCACCGACCGGGTCGTGTTCGGCGTTGCCGCAGGTATCACGCTCGCCTTCGTGACCTGGGGGATCATCGGGACCGACTCGTTGGCCTCGGCGTCGAAGACCGCACTCGGGTGGGTCATCCAGAACCTGGGATGGGCCTTCGTGCTCACCGCGTCCGGCTTCGTGCTGTTCGCCCTCTGGCTCGCGTTCAGCCGTTACGGCAAGATCCCGCTCGGCCGTGACGACGAGAAGCCCGAGTTCAAGACCGTGTCGTGGGTCGCGATGATGTTCAGCGCCGGCATGGGCATCGGGCTGATGTTCTACGGCGTGAACGAGCCGCTCACGCACTTCGTGAAGCCGCCGCCCGGCACCGAGGGCGACCCCCTCGAGACCGCCATGGCCACCACGCTCTTCCACTGGACCCTGCACCCGTGGGCGATCTACGCCGTCGTCGGCATCGCGATCGCGTACGGGAGCTTCCGCCGTGGGCGGTCGTCGCTGATCAGCGCCGCGTTCGCCCCTCTGCTCGGTCGCCGGGCCGCGTCGGGGTGGGGCCGCGCGATCGACGTGATGGCGATCTTCGCCACGTTGTTCGGCTCGGCCGCCTCCCTCGGTCTCGGCGCCCTGCAGATCGGGAGCGGGCTGGAGGCGGCCGGCTGGGTGGGTCAGGCCGGCAAGGGCCTGCTCGTCGCCGTCATCGCGATCCTGACCGTGGCGTTCGTCGCGTCCGCCGTGTCGGGTGTCGCGAAGGGCATCCAGTGGCTGTCGAACATCAACATGGTGCTGGCCGTGGTGCTGGCGCTGTTCCTGTTCGTGGTCGGGCCGACGGTGTTCATCCTGAACCTGCTGCCCACGGCGCTGGGCGACTACTTCCGCGAGCTCGCGAACATGGCCGGTCGGACCGCCGCGTCCGGTGGTGAGGCGACCGAGGCGTGGCTGTCGTCGTGGACGATCTTCTACTGGGCCTGGTGGATCTCCTGGACCCCGTTCGTCGGCACGTTCATCGCGCGCATCTCCCGCGGTCGCACGATCCGGCAGTTCGTGGCCGGTGTGATCCTGGTGCCGTCCGGGGTGTCGCTGGTGTGGTTCGCGATCCTCGGCGGTTCGGCGATCTTCGAGCAGCGGGCCGGTGCCGACCTCGCCGGTCAGGCCACGCCGGAGTCGCAGCTCTTCGCGTTGCTCGACCAGTTCCCGCTGGCCGCGGTGGCCGGGGTGGTCGTGATGCTCCTGGTGGCGATCTTCTTCGTGTCCGGCGCGGACGCGGCGTCGATCGTGATGGGAACCCTCTCCCAGCAGGGCACGATCCGGCCGACCAAGCCCGTGGTGATCTTCTGGGGCGTGCTGACCGGTGCCGTCGCGGCGGTGATGCTGCTGGTCGGCGGCTCGAACGCGCTGACGGGCCTGCAGAACCTGACGATCATCGCGGCGCTGCCGTTCATGGTCGTGATGGTCGGCCTGTGCGTCTCGCTGGCCAAGGACCTGCGTTCCGACCCGATGATCAGGCGGGAGGAACGCGTGGCCGAGGTGATGGAGGAGGTCACCGCGCACCTCGACCCCGGTCAGGTGGTCGAGGAGGCCGCTGTCGAGGCCGTGACGAAGGTGACCGGCAGGACGCCGGACGTCAGCGCACGTTCAGGCGCCTGAGCAGCTCCTGCTCCAACACGTCCAGATCCGTTCCGACGGCCCGGTGCGCTGCTTTGCGCCGGGCCGTCGGCATGCGTTCGGAAGCGCGAACGGCGGCGAGCAGTTGCGCGAGCCGTGCCTCGGTCTTCGAAACCCAATTGGAATCCGCGCCGCGCAAAGCCTCCAGCGACTCCGAGAAACCGACAATCCGCGCGTGCAGCCGGGCGCCGTGACCGGAGTACCTGCCGATGTCGGCGACGTCGATGCCGAGCCTGCGCGCGCGGTAGCGGTCGTACTGCTCGCTCAAAACCCCAGCTCCGCGAACGATCACGGGGGCCAGCACCGGAATCAGCGCCGGCGCCACCACCTTCGCGACACCGACCAGGTTCCTGGCTCGGCCGGGCGTGAAGCCGGTCTTCGCTTTGCGCGCCATTCGGGTGCTCCTCCTCCGTCACGTGAAACTTACTGCCCAGGTTGCCGACACATCAGGTAGGCGCGCGACATACCCTGCAACCTGTGACTTCCCAGGTGCAGCTAGACGCCGGCGTGGTCACTCGTTGTCGGCGGCGGGTGCACCTCGAAAACGATCCGGACATGCGCGACGCTCCCAAGGCGGCGCCCGATCCGGCTTCGGAACAACGGAAAGCGGACGCGACGAACCACCGTCGCGCGGTCGCGGACGCGCTCGCGCGGATCGTCGGCTCGAACCTCCTCGAGGTGCCGAACGGACCGGACGTGCGCAGCGCGGACCGCGAACGCGTGACGCTCGCCGCGATGGAGATGGGCGCGCCGTACATCTGGGGCGCCGCCCTGCCGCGCGACCCGCGCGGTGGCCGCCGCGGTGGCATCGACCTGCTGGTGAAGGACGCGACCGGGTACGTGCCGGTGCTCGTCGTGCGGCACAAGATCACCGATCCCGGCCAGGGCGCGCGCACGAGCCCGCTGACCATGCCGTTGCCGGCGCAGGCACCACCCTTGCGCAAGTCGCCCCCCGCGACCAGCTCCGGCTGGCCCACGCCCAGCGCCAGCTGCAGGCGGCGGGCTACGCGACGAACGGCCGCGCGACCGGCGGCGTGATCGGCATGGACGCCGACGTCGTGCTGTGGCACGACCTGGAGGCCCCGACCTGGCCGGGCGGCCGCACCGCACTGGCCGAGTACGACGCCCGCTTCTCCGACCGGCTCTCCGTCGCACTGGCGGCGGCGAACCAGAAGGAGCCGCTCGCCAAGCCGTCGCGGATCGTCGACTGCAAGACCTGCCCGTGGTGGCCGGCCTGCGACAGCGACCTCCGACAGGGCCGGGACGTGTCGCTGGTGGTGCGCGGCGAGGACGCCGTGGCACTGCGCAAGATCGGCCTGTCCACAGTGGACAAGCTGGCCGAGCTGGACCCGGCCGCGGAAGGCCCGATCCAGCTCGTCGGCATGCCGTTCGGCGACGCCGTGGTCCTCGCCCGCGCCTGGCTGCGCGACCTCACCCTGGTCCGCCGCGTGCCGCGGATGGACGTCCCCCGCGCCGACGTCGAGGTCGACGTCGACATGGAGAGCTTCGGCGACCTCGGCGCCTACATGTGGGGATGCCTGTTGTCCGGCAAGGACATCGACGAACCGCACGGCTACCGCGCGTTCGTCACGTGGGACGAGCTGCCGTGCGACGACGAGGCCCGCTCGTTCGCCGACTTCTGGACCTGGCTCACCGGCATCCGCCTGCGCGCCAAGGCACGGGGCCTGTCCTTCCGCGCCTACTGCTACAACGAGCTGGCCGAGAACCGCTGGCTCCTGGCGTCGGCCGAACGCTTCGCCGGCAAGCCCGGCATCCCGACCGTGGCGCAGGTCAAGGAGTTCATCGGCTCCGACTCGTGGGTCGACCTGTTCGGCATCGTCCGCGAACAGTTCCTCTGCGCCCACGGCAAGGGCCTGAAGATCATCGCCCCGGTCGCGGGCTTCTCCTGGCGCGACCCGGAGGCGGGCGGCGAGAACTCCATGCGCTGGTACCGGTCCGCGGTCGGCATGAACGGCGACGCGCTGGACACGGACCAGCGGCGCCGGCTGCTGGAGTACAACGAGGACGACGTCCGGGCCACCCACCGCCTGCGGGAGTGGATGACCTCGGACGCGATGTCCAAGCTGCCGTTCGCCGGAGATCTCTAGCGCGGAGCCATGCGGAGAGCGCCGTCCATCCGGATGACCTCGCCGTTCAGGTAGTCGTGCTCCACGATCGACACGGTGAGCTGCGCGTACTCCGACGGCTGCGCGAGCCGCTTCGGGAACGGGACGCCCGCGGCGAGGCCTGCGCGGAACTCGTCCGAGACCGTGGCGAGCATCGGGGTGTCGACGATGCCGGGTGCGATGGTCAGCACGCGGATGCCCACCGAGGACAGGTCGCGCGCGGCCGGGAGGGTCATGCCGACGACGCCGCCCTTGGAGGAGGCGTAGGCGACCTGGCCGATCTGGCCGTCGAACGCGGCGATCGAGGCGGTGTTGATGATGACGCCGCGGGCGCCGTGCTCGAGCTCCTCGGTCTTGCCCATGGCGGCGGCGGCCAGGCGCAGCACGTTGAAGGTGCCGATGAGGTTGACCTCGATGACCTTGCGGTACAGGTCGAGGTCGTGCGGGCCGGACTTGCCGACGGTGCGGGTCGAGGGGCCGATGCCCGCGCAGTTCACCGTGATGCGCAGCGGGGCGCCGGAGCCGGCCGCGGTGTCGACGGCGGCCTGGACCTCTTCGCCGGAGGTCACGTCGGCGGCCAGGTAGGTGACGTTCTCGACGGCGTCGGCCTTCTCGATGGCGCCGGGCAGGTCGAGCGCGAAGACCTGCGCCCCACGAGCCGCCAGCGCGCGTGCGGTCGCGCCGCCGAGACCGGAGGCGCCACCGGTGACGATGGCCGCGGTACCGAGATCTCCATGCCTTCATCCTCCTCGAAGCGAGCTGCTCGCGAGGAGGTTAACGGTCGTTACCCGAGAATCAACTTCTGGACTGGCATCAACGGTCGGACCAGTGGAGCAGCGCCACGAGGGGCACCGCTGCCAGCGCGGCGAGGCCGATGAAGATCATTGCGATCAGCAGAACTCCCATGCCATGAACTGTGCCGTTCGAAGGTGTTCGAAACATCGCCCGCGCCGGTAGACCTCTGGTAGGAGATCTGTCACGGTCAGCTACGACGAAAGTCGTACGGTGTTCCCCCAGCGGCCAACTGGGGATGTCAGGGTCACCCCCATGTTCGCCCGTCGGATCGCGGTCGTCGGCACCGGCTACGTGGGGTTGACCACGGGGGCCTGCCTCGCTTCTCTCGGACACCGCGTCGTGTGCGCGGACGTCGATGCGCTCAAGGTGGCCAGACTGCGCGCCGGCCAGGTCGACATCCTCGAACCGGGGCTCGCCGAGCTCGTCGTCGAAGGCCAGGCCGCCGGGCGGCTGGAGTTCGTGGTCGGGGCCGCTCCCGCCGTCGAGGGCGCCGAGGTCGTGTTCTTCTGCCTGCCGACGCCGATGGGTGCCGGTGGTGCGGCCGACCTGAGCGCCGTCGAGTCGGTCGCCACGGAGATCCGCGACGTGCTGCCGTACGGGACGGTCGTGGTCACCAAGTCCACGGTTCCCGTTGGCACGTCGGGACGCGTGCGCGCGTTGCTCGGCCGTGAGGACGTGGCGGTCGTGTCGAACCCGGAGTTCCTGCGCGAAGGCACGGCGGTCCGCGACTTCCTGCACCCCGACCGGATCGTCGTCGGGTCGGACTCGCCGTCCGCGGCCGAGCGGGTGGGGGCGCTGTTCGCCAAGCTCGGTGCGCCGACCGTGCTGATGGACGCCGCCAGCGCCGAGATGGTCAAGTACGCCGCGAACTGCTTCCTCGATGAAGCTCTCCTACGTCAACGCGGTCGCCGAGCTGTGCGAACGGCTGGGCGCCGACGTCGAGTCGGTCACCGAGGGCATGGGCTACGACAAGCGGATCGGCCAGTCGTTCCTGCGGCCGGGACCCGGCTGGGGCGGGTCGTGCCTGCCGAAGGACACGCACGCGATGGTGCAGATCGCCGACGCCGCCGGTGTCGACTTCGGGCTCATCCGCTCCACGATCGAGGCGAACGTCCGCGCGCAGCTCCGCGTCGTCGAGAAGGTCAGGGTGGCGTGCGGTGGCTCGCTCGCCGGCGTGCGGGTCGGCGTGCTCGGGCTCGCCTTCAAGGCCGGTACGAACGACCTGCGCGACTCGCCGGCGCTGGCCGTCGCCGAGCAGCTGGTGCTCGAAGGCGCCGAGCTCACCGCGTACGACCCCGAGGTGACCGGGCCGATCGCCGGGATGCTGGTGGTCGACGACCCGTACCAGGCGGTCAAGGGCGCCGAGGCCGTCGTGCTGCTGACGGACTGGCCGGTGTTCCGCACGCTCGACTGGGTCCGCGTGTCCGAGCTCATGGACGGCCACACGGTCGTCGACTCCCGCAACCACCTGGACCCGGACGCCCTGCAGCGCGCGGGTCTGCTCCATTCGGGCGTGGGGCGTGCGTCACTCGGCGTCACGCAATTTAGTTAGCGTCGCATACCTTTATGGGGTGTTCACCACGCGCCCCGAACTCGTCGGAACCTTCGGCATGGTCGGTTCGACCCACTGGCTGGCCTCGGCAGCGGCGATGGCCGTGCTGGAGGACGGCGGCAACGCCTTCGACGCCGCCGTCACGGCCGGATTCGTCCTCCAGGTCGTGGAACCGCACCTCAACGGCCCCGGCGGCGAGGTGCCGGTCGTCTTCGCGAAGGCCGGTGAGGCCCCGCGGGTGCTGAGCGGCCAGGGCGTCGCGCCCGCCGGTGCGACGATCGAGCACTACACCGGTCTCGGCCTGGAACTGGTCCCCGGCAGTGGTCTGCTCGCGGCGACCGTGCCGGGTGCTTGGGACGGATGGCTCACCCTGCTGCGCGACTACGGCACCAAGTCGTTGCGCGAAGTGCTGGACCGCGCGATCGGCTATGCGCGCGACGGCTTCCCCATCCTCGACCGCGTCGTCGACACCATCGACCGCGTCTCCGACCTCTTCCGCGACCACTGGACCACCTCGGCCGCGCAGTGGATGCCCGGCGGTGCGCTGCCTGCCCGTGGCGGCCGCTTCCGCAACACCGCGCTCGCCGACACCTGGGAGTGGCTGCTCGCCGCCGCCGAGGCCGCCGGTGCCGACCGCGAGGCGCAGATCGAGGCGGCGCGCCGGGCGTGGTCTCAGGGCTTCGTGGCCGCGCAGATCGACGAGTTCTGCCGCACCGCCCACCGCGACGACTCCGGCCGTGACCACGCCGGCGTGCTGACCGGCGCCGACATGGCGGTATGGGAAGCGTCGTACGAGGACGCCCTGACCGTCGACTTCGGCGAGTGGACGCTGGTCAAGCCCGGTGCGTGGACGCAGGGACCCGTTCTCGCGCAACAGCTCCGGTTGCTGGAGGGCTTTGACCTGTCCTATGTGGATGGCAAGCCCACCGCGGACACCGTGCACCTGGCGGTCGAGGCGGCGAAGCTGGCGTTCGCCGACCGCGAGGCCTGGTACGGCGACGTCGACGACGTCCCCGTCGACACCCTGCTGTCGCGCTCCTACGCCGCCGAACGCCGTGCGCTGATCGGGGAGAGCGCTTCCTACGAGCTGTGCCCCGGTTCACCCGACGGCCGGCAACCGTTGCTGCCCAAGCACATCGTCAGCGGCCCGGCGACGCTGGTGTCCGACCCGACCGGCGCGATCGGCGAGCCCACGGTGGCCCGCTCCGGCGTGACGCGCGGTGACACGGTGCACGTCGACGTCGTGGACCGCTGGGGCAACATGGTGTCCGCGACCCCGTCCGGCGGCTGGCTGCAGTCCTCGCCGACGATCCCGTCGCTGGGCTTCTGCCTCGGCAGCCGCGCCCAGATGTTCTGGCTGGACAAGGGGTTGCCGAACTCGCTCGCACCCGGCAAGCGCCCGCGGATCACGCTCTCGCCGTCGATGGCCCTGCGCGGAGGGGAAGCCGTGCTCGCGTTCGGCACGCCCGGTGGGGACCAGCAGGACCAGTGGCAGCTCGGCTTCTGGCTCGCGCACAGGGCGGGCCTGAACCTGCAGGAGGCGATCGACTCGCCGATGTGGCACTCGAACGCGTTCCCGAGCTCGTTCTACCCGCGGGCGTGGACTCCCGGCGAGCTCGTCATCGAGTCACGCGCCGGCGCGGACGTGCTGGCAGCGTTGCGTGCGCGTGGCCACCAGGTCGTGGACGCCGGCGAGTGGACCCTCGGACGGCTCTCCGCCGTGTCGAGGGACTCCTCGGACGGACTCCTGCGCGCCGGTGCCAACCCACGTGGCGCGCAGGGGTACGCAGTCGGCCGCTAGGGCGTGTCCCGGGACTCTCGACCGCGACTCTCATCGAACGGACTCACGGGACACGCCCTAGCCCTGGAGCAGCGCGGTGCCGTTGTGCACGACCTCCGCGTTGGGACCGCCGAAGTCCTGCAGCGCCGCGATGCCCACGCGCTCACCCAGTTCACCGACCTCGGCGACCGGGTCGACCTGGGGCAGCTGCGACAGCCCCACCGCGGGCAACGGGCTCGCGCTCGCGGTGCCGGCCATGGCGGCCAGTGCACCGGCGGCGATACCGGCGGAAGCGACGATCTTCTTGATGCTCAAGGCGTTTCGCTCCTAGAAGGTCGGAAAAGTGGAACGGCGCCCGGTTCGAGGGGGAGGGAACCGGGCGCCGCCCCGGCCAGGAAGTGCTGGGTGGATCAGATGTCGACGGACGCGGCGCCGGTCGGCACGCCCGTGGGCTCGGTCAGGCCGAGCAGCGTGGCGGCCGGGAGGCCCGACGCGCCGGCGTCGACGTTCTCGACGAGCGCGTTGACGTCAGCGGTCTGACCGTTGATCGCCTGGATCTTGCCGTCGACGTCGTGCGTGTTCACGGACGCGAGGTCACCCACGGCCGCGACGTCGCCGAGCTGGCCACCCAGGTCGGGTGCGGTGTGGACCGCGCCGGACGCGGTGTCGGCGTGTGCGATCCCACCCAGGCCGAGCATGACGGTGGCGCTGCCGAGGGCAACAGCGGCCCCCGCGACGGTCTTCCTGAGGTTCATGGGCGCGAAAGTTTCGCACCCGACCCCTCTACATCAAGCTCCGTAATCCGGGAGGGGGAACTTCTTCACGCGTTCGGGTGGGCTATTCGGCGCAGCGTTGATTTGCGCCCGGAATGAGGGCGGTGTGGAAAAAGGGCAACAAACGCGTCAGGCGATGGCGCCGGGCGGCAGCTTCAGCTTGAACGGCAGCGTCGTCACGACGGCCAAATCGGAAGCGGTCGCCTTCATCAACGACGGCGCGTTGCGCGCACCGGGCTCCGGCAGGTCGAGCAACCGGTCCACGGCCTCGACCAACGGGCCCTCGTAGATCCAGACGGCCTGCGCCGGCCTCGCGGAGTCGCGCACCGCCGGCAGTCGACCCGCCCGTGCTTCGGTCTCCGACCAGAAGAGGATGGAATCGATGAAGCCTCTGCGCTGTTTGAACGCCATGATGCGGTCGAGCTGCCCGGCGTCGTCCCTCAGGTGGAGGAACTGGAAGCCGTTTTCGCGCAGCTCGATGACCTTGCTCAGTGCGTGGTCCATGGCGCACCTACCCCTGTGAGGTCCCTTTGAGGGGACCGTTCAGTCATACGACCCGAAAGGATCGTACGGTAAGTCGACGTTCGTCCGTAAGCCGTAGTCCGAACGAGTATCTCAATTGGTGGACGTTTGTGGCTTAGTGTAGTCGCAAGCCTTCTTGCGGGAGGAAACGGCCAGGACGGCCGTCACGGTTCGCGTCAAGAACGCCAAACCACCCAATGTGACTAACGTCACGCTGATCCACATGTGTCGCCTCCGAGTGGTGACTTACACAAGTACTAGACGTGTAGCACTCCTGCGAGGTTGTACGTACCCGCCACGCCGCAGGTGAGACGTCGGGCAGAATCACCGGTCGTGGACTCTGAGTTGGACCGGCGGATTGAGTGGACTGGCGAGCGGTGCGTTCCGTGGACCGAGGACACACAGGTCGTCTACGAGCACTACCACCGCTACGCCCTCGCCAGGGACCTCGTGGCCGGCAAGCGGGTGCTCGACCTCGCGAGCGGTGAGGGCTACGGCTCGGCGATGCTGGCGGAGACCGCCGCCGAGGTCGTGGGCGTCGACATCGACGGCCCGTCCGTGGAGCACGCCCAGCACAACTACGGCGGCCCCGCGCTGAGCTTCGTGGTCGGTTCCATCACCGACCCCTCCGTCCTGGCCGACGCGGCGCCGTTCGACGTCATCACCTGCTTCGAGGCGATCGAGCACGTCACCGACCACCCCGGCCTGCTGGCCCTGATCCGCGCCCGCCTGGCCCCCGGCGGCCTGGTCCTGATGAGCACGCCGGACACCGAGGTCTACAGCCACCAGCACGAGAACTGCAACGAGTTCCACCTCAAGGAGCTCAGCGAGCAGGAGTTCGCCGACCTGCTCCGCTCCGAGTACGCGAATGTCGCGCTCTACCGCCAGAACGTCGCCGTCGGCTCGGTCATCACGGCGACCAGCCCGGTCCAGGGCCCGGTGAGCACCCACACCGCCCTGTCGACCGGCGACCGCTGGACGGTCGACCACGGGCTGCCGCACACCTACCTCTTCGCGGTCGCCTCCCAGCAGCAGCTGCCCGCGCTCCCCGTCGCGGCGATCATGCTCGACCCCGAGCTCACGCTCGTGCACCGCACGACCACCCAGCTGCGCGAGCTCTACGAGGACAGCCGCGCCGAGGTCGAGCAGCTCAAGTCGACGATCCAGACGCTGGAGCAGTACCGCCACACCGAGGAACACGACAAGCTCGCCGCGCTGGAGGCGGTGCGGGACTCGCACGCCGAGCGGGAGCGGCTCTCCGGTGAGCTCTACCAGGCCCAGCGCAGCTCCGAGCGGTTCGCGGCCGTCATCGACTGGATGCGGGACTCCGCGACGGCGCTCGAACAGCGCGCGGTCAGGGCCGAGGCCGAGGTGGCCAGGCTGCAGAGACAGGTCGACGAGCAGAACGCCGTGGTCCAGCGCGCGCTCGGCAAGTACCGCAGCGTCGTGGAGAAGGTGGCGCCGCGCGGCAGCACGTTGCGCGACACCTACGAGCGGGCGATGGGCCGCCAGCCGGGCACCGTGGCCGAGGTGGCACCGGCCGCACCGGCGACGCCCGTCGCGGTGCACACCAGCGAGAAGCCGCTGGTCAGCATCATCGTCCCGGTGCACGGCAAGTGGTCCTACACCCGCCAGTGCCTGCTGAGCATCGAGAGCGTGCACTCGACGGTGCCGTTCGAGGTCATCGTCGTCGACGACGCCTCGCCGGACGACAGCGCGGACAAGCTCGCCGCGTGCACCGGCGTCCGGCTGGTCCGCACGCCGCGCAACCTCGGTTTCATCGGCGCCTGCAACCTCGGTGCCGAGAACGCGAAGTCCGAGCTGCTGCTGTTCCTCAACAACGACACCGAGGTCACCCGCGGCTGGCTGGAGGCGCTGGTCGAGACCGCGAACTCGGACGACCGGATCGGCCTCGTCGGCGCGAAGCTCGTCTACCCGGACGGCACGCTGCAGGAGGCCGGCGGCATCATCTGGTCCGACGCGACCGGCTGGAACTACGGCCGCAACGGCGACCCGAACGACCAGGCCGTCAACGTCGTGCGCGACGTCGACTACTGCTCCGGCGCCGCGATCCTGGTGCGCCGAGACCTCTTCGAGCGGATCGGCGGGTTCGACACCCGGTTCGCGCCCGCCTACTACGAGGACACCGACCTCGCGTTCGCGATCAGGGCCTCCGGGCACCGCGTCGTCGTGCAGCCGGAGTCAGTGGTCGTGCACCACGAGGGCATCTCGCACGGCAAGGACGTCAGCGGTGGCGTCAAGCGGCACCAGGAGCTCAACCGCACGGTGTTCGCGGAGAAGTGGGCCGACGAGCTCGCCCGGCAGCTGCCGGGTCCGACACCCGCGAACCTCTGGCTCGCCCGGCAGCGCGACCCGTTCGACCGGGGTGGACCGCTGGTGCTGGTGATGGACCACCAGGTGCCGCTCACGCGGATGGACTCCGGTTCCGTGCGGATGCGCGCGATCCTGGAGGAGCTGGTCGGTCTCGGCTGCCGGGTCGTGTTCTTCGCGGCCAACGGCGCCGAGCACAAGAAGGACGCTGATGAGCTGCGTCAGCTCGGGATCACCGTGCTGACCCACCAGGAACGGCAGTGGGAGTTCCTGCGCGACGTCGGCGCGGAGCTGTCGTTCGCGCTGCTGTCCAGGCCGAGCGTCGCGTGGATCATGCTGGAGGAGCTGCGCACGCGCTCGCCGCAGTGCGTCATCGCCTACGACACGGTCGACGTGCACTTCCTGCGGCTGGAACGGCAGGCGGCGCTGGCCGAACGCGAGGAGGGACTGGAGGCCGGTCGCGGTCTTCGGCGCAAGGCGTCCGCCTCGCGGGAGCTGGAACTGGGCCTGGTGCGCGCGACCGACGTGACGTTCGTGGTGTCGGAGGCCGAGCAGGAGCTGTTGCGCCGGCTGGAACCCGAGGCCGACGTGCGGGTGCTGTCCAACGTGCACGCCGTCGACTGGACACCGACCTCTGTGGACGGTCGCACCGACGTCGTGTTCGTCGGCGGTTACGACCACACGCCGAACCGGGACGCGGCCGAGTGGCTGGCCAAGTCCATCATGCCGTTGGTGCGCAAGGAGATCCCGGACGCGACGCTGCGCCTGGTCGGCTCGAACCCGACCAAGGACGTGCTCGCGCTCGACGACGAGGACGCGGGCGTCGAGGTCGTCGGGTTCGCCGCGGACCTCAAGCCGATCTACGCGCGCGCCCGGATGACCGTGGCGCCGTTGCGGTACGGCGCCGGCGTGAAGGGCAAGGTCGGCCAAAGCATCAGCGAGGGCATCCCGGTCGTCGCCACTTCCGTTGCGCTGGAAGGCATGCACCTCATGCCGGAGCAGGACGTGCTCTGCGGTGACACCGAGGCCGAGTTCGCCGCCGCCGTCGTGCGGCTGCTGCGCGACGACGACCTCTGGTACCGGTTGTCGCGCTCCGGCAAGGAGAAGATCGCGGCGCAGTTCGGCCCGCAGGTCGCCCGGACGGTGCTCGAAGGTCTGCTGAAGTAGTTCCCCGGCAACGAAGAAGGGCCCTGAGGCTGGTCGCCTCAGGGCCCTTTCTCAGTTCGCGGTCACCGCACGGTCGGCGGTGCGAACTCCAGCTGGTTCTTCAGGAGCTCCTTGAACGACTCCTCGACCGAACCGCCGTCGCTGGTGAACACCTCGACGATGACGGCCTTGTTGTAGTAGACGTACGCGGCGCGCATGACCTTCTTGGCGGGGTCGGTGACGACCTTGACGCCCTTGTAGCCGAGGTCCTTGTTCTCCTTCAGCGCGGCCTGGTCCTGGAAGTACGCGGCGACGACCTTGCCCGCGGCGGTCTGGTCCGCGACCGACATCGCCATGATGCTGACGGTGTTCTTGCCGTCGATGGTGGTCGACAGCGTGGCCTCGGTCATCGCGCCGGCGTTCAGCGCCTCGGTCGTCTTGCCGGTCATCAGCTTCTGGGCGGCCATCCGCGCCAGGTCGAACTGGCCACCGCCGGGACGCTCGGTGCCGGGCAGCGGACTGAAGATCGAGTCGGCGGTCGCGCCCGCGTCCGGCTTCTGGGCGGGCGGCTCGGGAACGGGCTTGCTGGTCGGCGTGGCTGACGTGGAGGTCTGGTTTGTGGGCGTCTGCGCCTCGTTGTCCTTCTTGCTGGTGAAGAAGAAGAACCCGGCAACACCGAGACCGACGACGAGCAGCACGACGATCACGATGCCGATGATCTTCTTGCCCTTGCCGGAGGACTCAGCGGCCGAGTCGAAGACCTCGGGACCCTGGTTCCAGGACGGAGTCGAGTAGGAGTCCTGGTCGGTCACCCACGGCGGCGGTGCACCGGCGCCACCACCCTGCTGCTGCCAGCCGCCGGCCTGCGGGAACTGGCCACCGCCGTAGTTGGGCTGCGGGAAGCCACCGCTGCCGGGCACGACCTGGGTCGCGTCCGGGTTCTGCTGCTGCTGTTGCTGACCGCCACCGTTGACGGACACGACCTGCGTCTTGTCCGAGTTCTGCTGGGGCTGCGCCTGCGCGGGCGGCTGCACCGGGGCGATGTACTGCGTCTTCTCCGGCTCCGGCGGCGGCACCGCCTGCCAGCGGACGGGAGGGGGGAACGAGCCACCAGCCGGCGCACCAGCGCCCGCGCCGGTGTTGCCCGCCAATATCGCGTCGCGGCGCTGGCGGTACTCATCGGCGGACACGCGCCCGCTCGCCAACTCAGCGTCGAGCTTCTGCAGCTCGTCCTGCCAACTCACAGTAGCCCCCTGCTGACGCGTGCATCCTGAAACCGCGCCATTGTCGCACCTGCTCACGAGAGACTTCGGGCTGAGGGTAGTTGCTCAGCACGAATCGATCCTGACCGACCACCGATGCAGTTATCGTCTCGTAGCTATCAGGAGACGTACGGCTGTTCCGGATGCACCGACTGGCGCACCGGGCGGCTGTGCCGATCATGATTCTCGGCGCGTTTCTCGACGTGGCCGCACAGTGTGAGATCGCTGGATTTGCCCATGGGGAGGACGACACCCGTCCCGAGCTCCTGTTCTGGCTCGACGACGACGTGCCGAGCCATGACGCGTTGATCGCCGCCTGCCTCGACCAGGTCACCCCGGCGATGATCCGCACCGACAAGAACCTGGTCGACGCCGCCGTCCAGCTCCGGCACGGCGCGACGAGATGTACCTCCGACGGACCTTGTCCCACGGTCCGGCCACGCCCTAGCGTCGGTGCCGGCAGCCACCGCGACATTGGGGGAGCGGTGGCGTTGAAGGCTGGGGAGTCTTTTCTTGTCCGCAAATTCGGCGCGCGTCTTCGCGCGCAGGTTCACCGTGCTCGCCGCCACCGCGGTGTGCGCGTTGTCCGTCCAGGGCACCGCGCAGGCCGCCGAGGGCCCTGACGTGACAGCGACCGTCCAGGTGCTGGGCGGGCCGTACCTGCTCGGCCAGACCGTGCCGCTCCAGCTCACGGTCACCAACATCGGCAACGCGGAGGCCACCGAGGTCCGGGCCCACTACGAGACCGTGTCGGGGTCGCACCTGTCGATCAACTCGGCCGACTGGGACGGGCTGCAGCCGCCGTGGGGACAGCCGTCGACGTTGACGCTGGCCGCCGGGGCGTCGCGGACGTTCACGCTCAAGGGCGTCTTCTACCAGTACGCGGGCGACTCGAAGTTCAACGTGCGGGTCGGCTCGAAGAACGACGCCAACCCGTGGAACGACGCCGCGCCGGCGCAGATCGGCGTGGTCGAGCCGACCAGGACCGGCACGCTCAGCGGCGTGGTGTGGGGTGACGCCAACGGCAACGGCACGCTGGACGCCGGTGAGGGGCTCGCGGGCGCCAAGATCATCGCGTCCCGGGGTGGGGGCAACCGCGAGACCACGACCGGTGCGGACGGCCGGTACGCGTTCACCGAGCTCGAGCGCGCGATGTGGGGTGTCGGCCTGTACGGGCTGCCGGGTGGCTGGGTGGTCCGGTACAGCTCGGACATGCACGCCGTTGACGGCAGCGGCTCCACGTCGGACCTGCGTCACCAGGCGGTGCGGCCGCTGACCGACCAGCTGTCGTCGTCACTCAGGTTCACCACCACCGAGCACGTCGACAACGGCCCGATCGGTGTCGAGTTCACCCTCACCAACACCGGCACGACCGACCTCACCGGCATCAAGGCGGGCTGCAACCGCTCCGGCGAAGGCCCGCACGTGCGGCTCGACCTCGGCGAGCTCGACTACAACGGTTCCGGCGCAACGGTTCCCGCCGGTCAGAGCCGTGTCTTCGGCTACACGGGAACGGTTTCGCCGGACGCGTCCAGCTACGGCTTCACCAACGTCAACTGCGACTTCGGCGCCGACGAGTTGCTGGCAGAAGGCTTTCCGAAGGTGGCCGACTACGTGAAGGTCGGCAACCGCCGGACCGACACCAACGGCTCGATCTTCGTCGACACCAACGGCGACGGCTGGATGAACGACGGCGAGCGCCTCACCGGTGTCCCGTTCAGCCTCAAGGACCCCAAGACCGGCGCGATCGTCGGCACGGCCGCGGGTGAGGCCCCGGACGGCCGGGCGTACTTCCGCGACATCCCGGCCGGACGCTACGACGTCGTGGCGGACGGGTACCGAGTCGTCTCGCAGTGGCAGGTCGTCGCACGTGACTGCACCGACTGGTGCCAGAACGGGTGGACCATCCAGGTCGTCCCGGCCTGATCAGCAGAAGATGATCCCGCACGGCCGCGTGGTCGTGGTCGTAGTAGTAGGCCGCGGCCGCGTGGTCGTCGTGGTGGGAGCCGGCGGTTTCGTCGTCGTGGTGGTCGTCGTTGTCGTGGTGACGGCCTGGCTCGTCGAGGTCGTCGTAGTCGTCGTCTTGGCAGAAGAAGAGGACGACGTGGATGACGACGATGTCGAGGACGACGATGACACTGTCTGTGATGGTGTCCCGGTCTCCGTCGGCATCAGCGAAGGGACGTCGACGAGGGAGACCTGGACCGCGGGGCCCCCGGACGAGGGGCCGGAACCACCGGCGGCGAAAGATCCGAAAAGCGGTCCCATCACGGTAAACGCCGCAACCACGGCGCCGATGAGCGCACCGGTTGCGAGCCTCCCCGGCCCGCTCATCGCCGCCAACACTCGGATTGCCTATCGGGTTCACTCGATCGGGTCAAGCAAACCGGGAGTTTTCTACGCAGTCGGACTTTTGTGGCCGTCACGTTGATCACGCCCTGTGACAGCGAGCCAGGCCCTAGCCGGGGAACTGGTCCGCTGCCGTCACGAGCAGCTGCCAGTCGCCGTCCGGCAACGTGCGCAGCCGGTCCAGCACACCGGACATCCGGTCCAGCAACGCCGGGTGGTCCGCCCAGAACGAGTGGTCCACCCGCAGCAGCGCGGCGAGCAGGTCGCCGGGGTAGAGCGCGACCGACCGCAGCGGGTCCGCCTCCACGTGTTCCAGCGCCAGCAGTGCCGTCACGTCGAGCCCGACCTGGTGCGTGACCAGCAGGTGCAACGACGTCGGCGTCAGCTCCCGCACGGGCAGCTGCCGCAACGCGCAGAGGTCCCGGTAGAGCTGGGTGGACGACGAGTCCGGTCTCAGCCAGTCGTCGTCGCTCAGGCGCGCGAGCGTCTCTCCGCGGTCCACGCACCAATGGTGCCCGCAGAAGTCACGACTAGTGGGCCGACGAAGGCAACGGTTCGGCATTGGCGACTGCACGGGACCCACAGGCGTTCACGGAACTGCTCCGTTCGGACCGGTGAGTTCGAGCGGTCCGAGCAGCCGGAGGATCACGTCATTGGTCCTGTCGTCAGCCCCCGGCAAAGGCCGGAAACGGGACAAGATACTTCAATGGAATTCGATCCGGGAATCAACGCCCAGCGCGTCACCGCCTATGCCGAACTGCGTGCAGTTCTCGCTGATCCGGTGACCTTCTCGTCCCGTCACGCGACAGGACCGCAGGTGGCGTCGGTCGCTGCCGTGTTGCCGCCCGAGCAGCGGCGGTTGCTGGAGTTGATGTACTCGATCAACACCACGGACGGCACCAGGCACGCCAGAATCCGTGCCGCGGCCACGTACAAATTCACTCAGACGGCCGTGCGCCGAATGGCTGACACAATTCGAAATCGCGCGCGTTCACTGCTCGACGAACTCCCGGTGGAAGCCGACTTCGTGAGCGAGTTCGCGGCGCCGCTCACCCTGGGCGTCATCGGCGACGTGCTCGGCGTGCCGGACGCGGACTTCCCGCTGTTCCGCGAGTTCGTGACGCCGGTGCTGGAGCTGACCAGCGGTGAGGAGGTCAGCGAGCGGGTGCTCGGGTCGTACTTCGCCGCCATGCACGAGTTCTGCGCCTACTTCGGCCGCTCGGACGTGTTCAAGGGCGGTCAGCTGTCCGAACAGGAACGGCTCTCGCTCTGCCTGGGCCTCGTCGTCGCGGGCACCGAGTCGACCACGAACCTGCTGTCCAGCCTGCTGCTGCGCCTCGACCGGCGCGAACGCCGGCTTGGCGGCGTGGTGGAGGAGGTCGTGCGCCTGGACGCGCCGTTGATCGGCTTCTTCCGCACGGCGACGTGCCCGGTGTCGGTCGGCGGCACCGCACTCGCCGAGGGCGACCACCTGTTCCTCGACTTCGCGGCCGGCAACCGCGACCCGCGCGCGTTCACCGAGGACTTCGACCCCGGCCGCCCCGCCGTGCCGGCCCACCTCGGGTTCGGCCACGGCCCGCACTACTGCCTCGGCGCCCACCTGGCCAGGCTGACCGGCCGGATCGTCGCCGAAGAGCTGCTCGACCGCTCCTTCGAGGTGGTCGAGCAGCCCGTGCGCCTCCGCAGGCACCTGATCAGCCACGGTCCCGCGGAGCTGCGGTTCAGACCAGGGCGGCGTCCAGCGTGATGTTCTCGACGGCCGCGAGCGCCTTGGAGACCGGGCAGTTCGCCTTGGCGCCCTCGGCGGCCTTGACGAAGTCCTCCTGCGAGAGGCCCGGCACGTTGGCGCGCACGGTCAGGTGGATGCCGGTGATGCCGACGCCCGCCTTGAACGAGACCTCGGCCTTGGTGTCGATCGAGGTGGGCGGCGTGCCCGCACCGGTGAGCCCGTGCGACAGCGCCATCGAGTAGCACGACGAGTGCGCCGCCGCGATGAGCTCCTCGGGGCTGGTCTTGCCGCCGGCCTCCTCGGCACGCGCCTTCCAGTCGATGTCGAAGCTGCCGCTGTTCGACGTGGAGAGGGCGACATTGCCCTTGCCCTCGACGAGAGAGCCTTCCCAGTGCGCGTTTGCCGTCTGAGTGATGGCCATGATCTCCAGGTCCTTGTCAGTTCGATGCGGAAGAACAGTGACCACCTTTCCACGTGATCGCCCGGCGATCACCCCGAGAACCACGTGGCGGACTGACAGAGTCTCCGGACATGGACGTCCTGCGCCCACCACGCCTTCAGCCCGGCGACCGCGTCCGGCTCGTGTCGCCGGCCAGCTACCCGTCAGCCGACCTGCTCGCCGAGTCGGTGCGCACGTTGGAGAGCTGGGGCCTCGTCGTCGAGATCGCGCCACACGCCATGGACCGCCACGGGTACATGGCCGGCCACGACGCCGACCGCTTGGCCGACCTCAACGACGCCTACCGCGACCCCGGCGTGCGCGCTGTGATCGCCACACTGGGCGGTGCGGGTGCTTATCGAATCGCGGACGGGATCGACTTCGCCGCCGTGCGCGCCGACCCCAAGCCGCTGGTCGGGTTCAGCGACATCACCAACCTGCACCTCGCCGTCTGGCGGGAGTGCCGGGTGACGGGCGTGCACGGGTGCCTGGCCGGCGACCGTTCCGCCGCCTCGACGCGGGCGTTGCTGATGGAGAGCGAACCCGTTGAGCTGCACCGGGATCGGCACGCGCTCACGGCGGCGGTCGAGGTGCCGGGGAAGGCCGTGGGCCACCTCGTCGGCGGTCACCTGGGCACGATCGCCTGGTCCGTCGGCGCCGGGCTGCCGAGCCTGGCCGGCGCGATCCTGCTCCTGGAGGAACCGCGGGCGGTCGGGCTCGGGCAGGTCGACCGGCACCTGACCCAGCTGATGCGCTCCGGCTCGTTGCGGGGGCTGCGCGGCGTGGCACTGGGCCGGTTCACCGGGTTCGAGGACTACGTCGACCGCGACTGGACGGTCGTCGACGTGCTGCGCGACCGGTTGTCGGCGTTGGGCGTGCCGGTGCTCGGTGGCATCGACGCCGGCCACGGCGACAACCCGCTGTCCATCCCGTTGGGCCCGCTCGCGGAACTCGACACGGAGGTCGGCACGCTCGAGGTCGGCCCTGCGGTCGTCTGATTCTGGACGCGGGGACCGGCTCGCTCGGGGGCGGCTCTGCGGTCGCCGATCCTCGACAGCTGCCTGGGGGTCTGGGGGCTTGGCCCCCAAAATCATGGCGAAACGCAAAACGGCTCATGCTCTTGATGAGCATGAGCCGTCCTGCGTTGAGCGGATGACGAGACTCGAACTCGCGACCCTCACCTTGGCAAGGTGATGCGCTACCAACTGCGCTACATCCGCCTGTCTTGCTGTCGTACGTGGAGAACTATACAACAGCTCTAAACCGCGTCTCGACCGGGGGGTTGCAACCCGGCCAACAGCTGGTCCACCTCGTCCAGCTGCTCCTTCGGCCACCGCCACTCCCACAGCGCCCGCACCTTGGGCAGCACGTCGACCGGCAGCCAGGCCGCGACTTCCTCGCGCAGGTCCCAGTCGTCGAACACGTGCTCGTAGAAGCTGACCAGCGCGGCGTTCTCCAGGAACTGCTCGGGCTGGTGGAAGCACCAGTGCGCGAAGCCGTACGCGCGCCGCAGCACGTCGTCGTCCTGCTCGCGGTGCGCCTCCATGGCCAGCTGCGACAGCTCGGAGAAGAAGACGTGGCAGGACCACTCCTCGGTCATGGCGACATCGCGAAGTTCCGGCATCAGTGCCGTCGCTCGTTCTCGCCAGTCCACCACGGGGGCAACGGTAGCCGGTGGATCTTCGTACTCCGACGGCCCGACGCCCACCTGTGACCGTCTCGTCACCGAAAGCGTTGCGCTGATCAGCTCACATCGATCGGGTGGTCTTGTATATCGACCTGTTCTCATCCAGGGGCAGGTCTGGCCCCTTGTGGCATGTTGAGCCTTGTGATGGTCGACGAGAACGAGGTCGACCGGGACCTGCTCGCCAGGGTGCGCGACGGAGACGACTCGGCCTACGGCGAACTGTTCTCCCGGCACGCGGACGCGATCCGCCGTTTCTCACTCAGGCACGTCCGCGACGCGGCCGAAGCCGACGACCTCACCGCCGAGTCGTTCTTCCGCATGCTGCAGGCGATCCGCCGCGGCAGCGGGCCCACCGACCACGTGCGCACGTACCTGCTCACCGTCGCGCGCCGGGTGGCGTGGGAGTGGAGCGGCAGGCGGCGGGACGTTCCGGTCGAGGACGAGGAGCTGAGCAGGCGGGCCGAGCCGGTGGCCGACAACGCCGCCAAGCGCGCCGAGCACAACCTCATCACCCGTGCCTTCTCCAGCCTGCCGGAACGCTGGCGGGTCGTGCTGTGGCGCGTCGAGGTCGAGGGTGAGCGCCCGGCCTCCGTGGCACCGCACTTCGGGCTGTCGCCGAACGCCATGTCGGCGTTGGCGCGGCGTGCGCGTGAAGGGCTGCGGGCGGCCTACCTGCAGGCCCACCTCGCCGTGGACGACGGGCGTTCGTCGTGCGCCGCCATCAGGGCCAAGCTCGGCACCTACACCGCGGGTGGGGTCCAGGGCGTCGAACAACGCCGGATCCGCGCCCACCTCGACACCTGTTCGTCCTGCTCACAGCTCCACACCGAGCTCAACGAGGTCTGCGCGACGCTGCGGGCCAACGCGGCGTTCCTGATCGTGCCGTCCACGCTCGGGCTCGCGTTCGCGGGCAAGGTGCTCCTCGGCAAGGCGAAGCTCGCGGTCGCGGCGGCCTCGATCGCCACCATCGGCCTGGTCGGCACCGTCGCGACGGTGTTCTCCGACGGGCCGGGCGTGGCGATGCTGCAACCCGACCAGAACCCGGTGGTCCAGTCGGTCCCCTCCGGCACGACCAGCGGGCACGGCCAGGAGCTCCTCCAGGTGCCGCCCGCCACCGAGCAGCCCCAGCCGCGGCAGCGGGAGAACGCGATCGCGCCCGCCGGGCACCGTCCCGGTCCCGAGACGGTGCGCAGGACGACGTCCGCCCCGCCGCCCGCCACCGAGCAGGAGCGGGAGACGGCGACCGAACGCGCGGAGCCGGTGACCGGGTGGTCGGCGCCGGACTCCTCCGAGGTCGGGACGACGGCACCGGGGACCGGGATCAGGTCGCTCGACACGCCGTCCTCGACGTCCCCGGCGCCCCCGTCCAGCTCGTCGCCGTGCTACCCGCCGCCACCACCGCCCACGACGTCGACGACGATCACGCTCTACCCGAAACCGCAGACCGACTGAGGTTCACCCACAAGGCTCACCCCGGGACCGGTACGGTTTCACCAAGACCGACTGAGCGTGGGAGACGGTGTCATGACGCGGCTGGTGCGCGGTGCGGACGGGCGGATGTGGACGGTGCACAGCCGCATCGAGTGGCGCAACCCGGTGCTTTCAGACGACTTCGAGCACGACGTCAGCGGTGGTGCGCTGCCGGGCATCATGATGGCCGGCCTGCTGCTCGTGATGACGGTCGTGCTGATCGCGTGGACGCCGGAGCAGGTCGTCGTGCCCGCGTGGCTGATCCTCGCGCTGATCTTCCTGTTCCTGTTCTTCCCGGTCCGCTGGGCGCTGCGCCGGCCGCACACGCTGGTCGCGGAGAGCAAGGCGACCGCCGACGAGCTGCCGCCGGAGCGCTGGATCGGCCAGGTCCGCGGGCCGCTGGCGGTGCGCCAGGAGGCCTCCAGGGTCGCGAGGACGATCGAGATGCACTCGCTGCCCGACGTCGAAGGTCCGTTGCAACCCGTCGACTGATGCGACACTGGACCGGTGCCCGAGCTACCAGAGGTAGAAGCACTGGTTCACCACCTGCGTGAACACGCTGTCGGCCGCACTGTGCACCGCGTCGACGTGGCGTCGCTCCAGGTGCTGAAGACGTTCGACCCGCCGTGGACCGCGCTGCACGGCCAGGAGGTCGTGGCCGCGCACCGGCACGGCAAGCACCTCGACCTGGAGGTCGCCGACGGCCTGCACCTGGTCGTGCACCTCGCGCGGGCGGGGTGGCTGCGGTGGGCGGACACCATGGCTGCCCCACCGCCCAAGCAGGGGCGCGGCCCGCTGGCGTTGCGCGTGCACCTCGGCCCACCCGGACAGGGGCCCGGCTTCGACCTCACCGAGGCGGGCACCAAGAAGGGGCTCGCCGCGTGGATCGTGCGCGACCCGAAGACCATCGCCTCGGTCGCCCGCCTGGGCCCCGACGCGTTGCAGCTCTCCCGCACGCACCTCGAGGACCTGCTGCACAAGCGCACCGAGCGGCTGAAGACCGCGCTGACCGACCAGAGCCTGATCGCGGGCATCGGCAACGCCTACTCCGACGAGATCATGCACCTGGCCCGTCTCTCGCCGTACGCCACGGCCGGGCGTCTCGACGAGGACCAGCTCGACCGGCTGCACGAGGCCATGATCAGCACGCTGACGGACGCGGTCGCCCGCTCGGTGGGCCAGGACGCGGCCAGGCTGAAGGGCGAGAAGCGCTCCGGCCTGCGGGTGCACGCGCGGACCGGGCTGCCGTGCCCGGTGTGCGGCGACACCGTGCGCGAGGTGTCCTTCGCGGACAAGGCGTTCCAGTACTGCCCGAAGTGCCAGACCGGCGGCAAGCCGCTGGCCGACCGCCGGATGTCGCGCCTGCTCAAGTGACGATCAGGACCTCCAGGACGCGCGGGCCGTGCACGCCCTCCACCCGGTTGAGCTCGATGTCGCTCGTCGCCGACGGGCCGCTGATGAACGTCAGCGGCCGCGTGGGTTGCAGCCGTGCCAGCGCTTCCGGCACCGAGCCGGCGATCTGGTCGGCCCGCACCACGCACACGTGGTAGTCCGGCAGCAACGTCAGCGCGCGCCGTCCCTGGGCCACGCCGCCGTCGAGGACGATCGTGCCGGTGTCCGCGATCGCGACCGCGCACCCGGTCAGCACGCCGTCCGCCCGGTCCAGCTCCCCGATCGACAACGGCTCGCGCAACCACCCCACGCCGTCGACGAGCCACTCGTCCGGTACGTCGTCAGGGGCCACAACGTCCTTGCCGCGCAAAGAGGACAGCGCCTCGGGCACGTCGGTCACCACGCGCACGACCGCCCGGTAGTCGGCGACCCGTTCGGCGAACAGCTCGACCCCGCCCGGCCCTTCGCGGTGGTACCCGCGCACGACCGGCGCGGCGGCGGGCACACGCGCGTCGCGGATGCGTCGGAGGATCTCTTCTCGGGCGGCGGTGCCGGCTACTTCTGGCAACGGTTTTCCTTCCACCACGCGCGGAACGACTGGGCAGGCGGCGCGGGCACGTCGCGTGAGGACGTCCACTTCGAACCCGGCCACGGCAATGACGTGATCCTCCCGTCCCTGGCCAGGAAACGCGCGAGCGCCCCGGCCTTCTGCGCCTTCTCGTAGCGCGACGCCGAGCCGAACACCCACGCGGCGGCCGCCATCGCGACCGACTCCGCGGTGCGCCCCTTGGCTTCCACGACCTCCGCCCGCAGGTGGGTGAGCACCGACGGGATGTCGATCCGCACCGGGCAGACCTCGAAGCACGCGCCGCACAACGACGACGCGAACGGCAGCGACGCCGCCTGCGGGTCGTGCATGTCACCGACCAGCTGCGGCGTGAGGATCGCGCCGATCGGGCCGGGGTAGACCGAGCCGTAGGACTGGCCGCCGGTGCGTTCGTAGACCGGGCAGACGTTCAGGCACGCACTGCACCGGATGCACCGGAGTGCCTGGCGCCCAACGGAGTCCTGCAGCGTCGCGGTGCGGCCGTTGTCGATCAGCACCAGGTGGAACCGCTGCGGGCCGTCGCCGGGCGTCACACCGGTCCACACGCTCGTGTACGGGTTCATGCGTTCCGCGGTGGAGGAACGCGGCAGCAGCTGCAGGAAGACCTCGAGGTCCTGCCACGTCGGCACGAGCTTCTCGATGCCCATCACGGTGATCAGGGTGTCCGGCAGGGTCAGGCACATCCGGCCGTTGCCCTCGGACTCCAGCACCACGATCGACCCGCTGTCGGCGACGGCGAAGTTCGCGCCCGAGATCGCGACCTTCGTGGTGAGGAACTTCTCGCGCAGGTAGGTTCTGGCGGCCTCGGCGAGGTCGGCGGGCTCGTCCGACACCTCGACGCCCATGCGCCGCTGGAAGATCTCGCGGATCTCCGCGCGGTTGCGGTGGATCGCCGGCACCAGGATGTGCGACGGGCGGTCGTCGCCGAGCTGCACGATCAGCTCGGCGAGGTCGGTCTCGACCGCGTGCACGCCACCGGCTTCGAGCGCCTCGTTCAGGCCGATCTCTGCGGTGGCCATGGACTTGACCTTGACGACCTCGGTCGCGTTCTCGGCGCGGCACAGGTCGAGGACGATCCGGTTGGCCTCCTCGGCGTCGCGCGCCCAGTGCACCGTGCCGCCGCGGGCCGTGACCGACTCCTCCAGCTGGACCAGCAGCGTGTCCAGCCGCGCGAGCACGTCGTCCTTGACCTGCTCGCCGGCGACCCGCAGCTGCTCCCAGTCGTCCATCTCGGCGACCGCCGCCGCCCGGCGACCGCGGATGGTCCCGGTGGCCTTGCGCAGGTTCTGCCGCAGCTGCGTGTCGTTCAACGCCACCCTGGCCGCCTTGGGGAACGTCGGACTGCCCAGCCACGTCACGGGGTTGCGCGCCACGGGTCCTCCTCCGTCGAAGCCAGGATCTCCGCCAGGTGCACCGGCCGGACGCCCGTGCGCAGCCGCGACAGGCCGCCGCCGATGTGCATGAGGCAGGAGTTGTCACCGGCGGACAGCACCTCGGCGCCGGTGTCGAGCACGCACCGCATCTTGTCGGCCAGCATCGCCGTGGACGTCTCGGCGTTCTTCACCGCGAACGTGCCGCCGAAGCCGCAGCAGTGCGTCGCGTCGGGCAGTTCCACCAGATCGAGTCCCTTGACCGCCCTGAGCAGCGCCAGCGGCTTGTCACCGACGCCCAGCATGCGCAGCGAGTGACACGTGGGGTGGTAGGTGACTCGGTGGGGGAACCAGGCGCCGACGTCCGTCACTCCCAGCACGTCGACCAGGAACTCGGCCAGCTCGAACGTGCGCGGCGGAGACGTGCCGAGCGTGGGGTGGACCTCCCGGACCATGCCCGCACATGACCCGGATGGCGCAACGACGTGGTCGTAGCCCATGAAGACGTCGGTGTACTTCCGCGCCAACGGCCGGGCGTGGTCCCGGTACCCGGTGTTGAAGTGCATCTGGCCGCAGCACGTCTGCTCAAGCGGGAAGTCGACCGAACAGCCGAGCCTTTCCAGCAGACGGACGACAGCCCGCGCCGTCGACGGGAAGAAGGTGTCGGTCAGGCAGGTCGCGAACAGGGCCACTTTCACGCGCACACCCTCTCCCCAAATTCATCGGATGTCTACCCGGACCGGTGGACCGTACGGGCGTACGCCGGGCACGCCTCTTGCTATAGGGGCGTCCCACAGCACAGCATGTGCCCTGTGGGCGACCTGTTGACCGAGCGCGCCGTGCTCGGTGTCATCGCGACCCTGGCCGTTCTCGGCCTCTTCGTGATGCTGTGCCGCGCTCGACGCGTCAGCACCTCCGTCGAGGATGCTGTGATGGACATGCTCGACCGGATGTCCAAGGCGTCGAGCGACCTCCGCGCGGGCCTGACCCAGGAGGCCGCCGACAAGGCCACGCCCCACCTGCGCGAGATGCTGCGCTGCGTCGCGGTCGCCATCACCGACGAGGAGGGCACCGTCCTCTCCTGGGACGGCGGCGCCAACGACCACTACGAGTACCTCCGCGACACCGTCGCCCGCGCCATCAACACCGGCCACAAGGAACACGTCGACCACCGCAAGCTCGGCTGCGAGCTGCAGGGCCCGTGCTCACTGCACAGCGTCGTCGTGGTCCCGCTGGTTGTCGAGGGCGAGGTGGCCGGCACCCTGATCGTCGTCAGCGGCGTCGCCTCCAAGCGCCAGATCCGCATGGCCGAGGAGACCGCCCGCTTCGTCTCGACCCAGCTCGAGCTGGAGGTCGTCCAGAAGCAGCGGCAGGCGTTGGCCCAGGCCGAGGTCAAGGCGCTGCGCGCGCAGATCTCCCCGCACTTCGTCTACAACGCCCTGAACACCATCTCGTCGTTGATCCGCACGGACCCGGCCCACGCCCGCGAGCTGCTGCAGGAGTTCGCCGAGTTCACCCGCTACTCGTTCCGCACGGACGGGTTGTTCACGACGCTGGCCGACGAGCTCACGAACATCCACCGCTACCTGACCATCGAACAGGCCCGGTACGGGTCGCGGTTGAACGTGCGCCTGCGGATCGCCCCCGAGGTCCTGCAGGTCGTCCTGCCGTTCCTCGTGCTGCAGCCGCTGGTCGAGAACGCCGTCCGCCACGGCCTCGCCAGGAAACCCGGCGGCGGCATGCTCACCATCACCGCCGAGGACAACGGCAACGAGGCCCTGATCAGCGTCGAGGACGACGGCGTCGGCATGGACCCCGACCGGTTGGACGACATCAAGGACGCGCACCAGACCGGCGCCCACGTCGGCATCGGCAACATCAACGACCGCATGCGCACGGTGTTCGGCGCCGAGTACGCGCTGGTCGTGGAGACGGCCCCGAACGCGGGCACCAAGGTCATCCTGAAGGTGCCGAAGTTCGCGCGGAACGTCCTGCCGAACCTCAACATCGGCTCGCAGATGACCGACGAGCCGATGACGAACGAACAGCCCGCGATCCGCGCCTGAGCGGCGGGCGCACCCCGGAACTTGCGTTCACAACCATCCATCAACCCCGCCCGTGATCCTGCCGATTGTGGTGTTGACCAATGAACAGCCGGTCATTTGAGTCAACAGGTGCCGGCCGGGAGTTAAGGGCAACATCAATTGCAGGAACAACGAGCACCCGAGCGCGTCCGCGTCTGCATCAAGTGCACCGCGAAGGGTTACTCCAGCTGCAAGTGCTGAGTGACCGTGCAGGTCAGCGTGCCGCAACCGCCAGAGTCGTGATCAGCACGACGGCGCACACGCTCCAGCTCACCCACATCCAGTAGATGTGCATCGGCGTCGGTCCGGCGGCGTTCTGCCTGCCCCGGTCATCCCACCACTCGACATAGCGTTCGAGCCAGCGGATGGGGTTGAACGTCACCTGCCGACTGTAACCCGGTGACACGTGTTCCACGTCACGCGGGAGCAACCTGCGCATGGTCAAGCTCCCGCGTGACCGCGAAACGCACGTACTGTCGAGTACATGAGCGTCACGGACAAGATCGCGGCCCGACTTCCGCGGGTCATGGACCGGGGTGAGCGTCCGCCGGTGGTCGCCGCTGTGCGGCTGCACGGCGTGATCACCCCGCAGTCGTCGCCGGTGGCCCGCAACACGATCAGCCTCCAGAACGTGGAAACAGCGATCAACCGGGCGTTCGACAACGAGCGGCTGATCGCGGTGGCCCTGCTCATCAACTCACCTGGTGGCGCGCCCACGCAGTCCGCCCTCGTCGCCGAGCGGATCCGGGAGCTCGCGACCAAGAAGCACGTGCCGGTGCTCGCGTTCTGCGAGGACGTCGCGGCCAGCGGCGGGTACTGGCTGGCGTGTGCCGGTGATGAGATCTACGCGCACGGCACGAGCCTCGTCGGGTCCATCGGCGTGGTCAGCGCCGGGTTCGGGCTCAACGGCCTGCTGGACAAGGCCGGCGTCGAGCGCCGCGTCTACACCGCCGGCGAGAACAAGGTGCGGCTCGACCCGTTCCAGGCCGAGAAGCCTGAGGACGTCGAGTGGCTCAAGGGCCTGCACGCGGACCTGCACGAGCAGTTCAAGGCGTGGGTCAAGGAACGCCGCGGCGCCAAGCTCAAGGCCGCGGACGACGAGCTCTTCACCGGTGAGGTGTGGACCGGGGCCAAGGCCGTGGAGCTCGGCCTGGTGGACGGCATCGGCACGATCCGGTCCGTGCTCGCCAAGCGCTTCCCGGACGCCGAGCTGACGGTCGCAGAACCGCGCAGGCCCTTGCTCGCCAAGCTGGGGCTGACCGGTGCCACCACCCGATCGGGGGATCTCGTGACGCAGGTGCTGGCGAGCCTCGAAGAACGTGCGCGCTGGTCCCGATTCGGGCTCTGAGCATCAGTTCGGTTTCACCGGGCGTGTCGAGGCCCGCCCCGGCGTAGACATGACCGCACATTGGTGGGCAAGATGCCCGACACAGTGAGCATTCAAGACAACGCCGGTCTCCTCGTCCTCGCAGTCGATGACGAGGCTCCTGGCCTGAGTGAGATCAAGTTCCTCCTCGAGAGCAGTCCTCACATCCGGCGCGTGCTGACGGCGTTCGACGCCGCGGAGGCGCTGCGCATCCTGAGGGGTGACTACGAGCAAGAGGTGATGGCGCGCACCAAGGCCGGCCTGCCGCCGGTCGACGCGGTGTTCGCGGACATCAACATGCCCGGCCTTTCGGGCATGGATCTCGCGCGGGTGCTGAGTGCGTTCCGGTACCCGCCGGCGCTCGTGTTCGTCACGGGGGTGGAGGAGCGGGACGCGCTCGTCACGGCGTTCGACGTCGGCGCGCTCGACTTCATCAACAAGCCGATCAACGAAGAGCGCGTGCTCAAGGCCATCTCCCGGGTCGCCGACCGGGTGGGCAGGTCCTCGGCACCGATGGCGACCGCCGCGGCGGCGCCCAACGCGGCGGAGCCGAGTGACGACGAGGTCATCCCCGTCGAGCTCGGCGGTACCATCAAGCTCGTGCCGCGCGCGTCCGTGCGGTACGTCGAGGCGCAGGGCGACTACGCCCGGCTGCACACGCAGGACGGCAGCCACCTGGTGCGCATCCCGCTAGCGCAGCTGGAGGAACGCTGGGCGAACGCCGGTTTCGTGCGCATCCACCGCTCGTACCTGGTGGCGTTGCCGCTGGTGAGCGAGCTGCGGATGACGGCGAACGGCTACGCGGTCGTGATCGGCACCGGTGAGGGCGCCAAGGAGCTCCCGGTCAGCCGCAGGCACACCAAGGAGCTCAAGGAACGGATCGTGCGACCGCCGAAGAGCGGCTGGTGAGCAGGCACGACGCGGGAAAGCCCGAGCAGGCCGCCCGCGAGGCCTGGCTCGGTGAGCAGGCCCGCAAGCCGCGCAGGCGCAGGGTGGTGCTCGCGGACTCGACGAAGGCGCGCGGCAAGGTACCGCGCACGATCATCGAGCTGGAGGAGCAGACCAGCGTCGGTGAGAAGCTGATCCGCGACCTCATCAAGACGCAGCTGCGGTCCGCGTTCGGGCTCGCCTTCGCGGTGCTGGTCGGGATGTGCCTGCTGCCCATCACCTTCTACCTGTTCCCCGCGATCGGGGACCTTGAGGTGCTCGGCATCGGCGTCCCCTGGCTGCTGCTCGGCCTGGCGCCCTTCCCCGCGCTCTACGCGGTCGGCTGGGTCTTCCGCCGGCAGGCCGAACGGCACGAGCGCGACTTCGTGAACATGGTCGACCGCTGACGTGAACGCCACCATCTGGAGCCTCAGCGCCATCGTCGCCGTCGCACTGGTGACGTTCCTGCTCGGCTACGTCGGGTCCCGCACCGCCAACACCACGCCGGACTTCCTGGTGGCGCGGCGGTCGATCCCGGCGACCCGCAACGCCGCCGCGATCTCCGGCGAGTACCTGTCCGCCGCGTCGTTCCTCGGCGTGGCCGGGCTGGTGCTCAAGGACGGCATCGACGCGCTCTGGTACCCGATCGGCTTCACCGCGGGCTACCTCGCCCTGCTGCTGTTCGTCGCGGCACCGCTGCGGCGTTCCGGTGCGTACACGCTGCCGGACTTCGCCGAGGCCAGGCTCGGGTCGGTGAACGTGCGGCACTTCAGCACGTTCTTCGTGGTCTGCATCGGCGTGCTGTACCTGGTGCCGCAGCTGCAGTCGGCGGGTCTGACGCTCACGACGATCACCGGGCTGCCCGCGTGGTTCGGCGGGCTGATCGTCACGGTCATCGTGGTGGTCAACGTGCTGGGCGGCGGCATGCGCGCGATCACGCTCGTGCAGGCGTTCCAGTACTGGGGCAAGCTCTTCGCGATCGCCGCGCCCACGTTCGTGCTGTTCGTGGTGTTCCTCGCCTCGCCGGACCGGGGCACGCAGCCGATCAGCGACGAGGGCGGGCTCCGGTTCCCCGCGGCCGAGACGATCACCGTGGCCGAGCAGGACATCAAGGTCCGCGTCGACGTGCCGCTGGACCTGGTGGTGCGCGGCCAGATCGACGGCAGGGACGCGAACGGGGCGGTGTACTGGAGCCGCGGCGTCTACGAGCTCAGCCCCGGCACGACCATGGAGTTCGAGGCGGGCGACCCGGTGCCGGTGGTCGAGGGGTCGCCCACGACCAACCGCGACTGGCTGCGCCCGCAGACCGGCGGCCTGTCCGACCTCTTCAAGACGTACTCGCTGATCTTCGCGACGTTCCTCGGCACGATGGGCCTGCCGCACGTCCTGGTCCGCTTCTACACCAACCCGGACGGCAAGGCGGCGCGCAGGACCGCGCTGCACGTGCTGTACCTGCTCGGCCTGTTCTACATCTTCCCGACGGTGCTGGGCGTGCTGTCCCGGCTGTACCTGCCGCAGCTGCTGGTGAACGGCAAGACCGACGCGGCGGTGCTGATGCTGCCGGAGACGATGGTGCCGAACCTGGGCGGGCAGATCCTCGGCGCGATCGTCGCGGCGGGCGCGTTCGCGGCGTTCCTGTCGACCTCCTCCGGGCTCGTCGTGTCGGTCGCCGGGGTGGTCTCGACGGACATCATGCCGGGCAAGGTTCGTGACTTCCGGTGGGCAACCGTGTTCACCGGACTCGTCGCGATCGGTCTTGCCCTGCTGTTGCCGCGCTCCGATGCGTCACTCACGGTGGCCATGTCGTTCGCGCTCGCCGCGTCGACCTTCTGCCCGCTCCTGGTCCTCGGGATCTGGTGGCGCGGGCTCACCTGGGTCGGCGCCGTGTGCGGTCTGGTCGTCGGCGGCGGCCTGGTCATCACCGCCCAGGTGGTCAGCGTGATCAGCTCCTACACCGGCCGCTGGGCGCCCGCCGTGTTCACCCAACCAGCGCTGATCACCGTGCCGATCGCGTTCGTGACCATGATCGTCGTCAGCAAGGCGACCCGCAGGCGCGTACCAGCCGACGTCAGCCAGATCCTGCTGCGGCTGCACGCGCCCGATCCGCTCGGGTTCATCCGCGACCGCGACATCGCCCGGTTCGGGACCGCGGAGGAGAAGGCCAGGATGGCCGCTGACAAGCGCAAAGCAGCCGGTCAAACACGCTGAGTAGCCAGCGTTTCAAATGGGTGAAAATTAGTCACTCGAATCGGTGAACGGTGATTGCCGTCACGCAGAGTGCCCTTCGTCTACGCATACTGACCGTTCGTCGCATCACCCGACTGCTTGGCGCATGGCCACGAACGGGGCCTTACCTGAGTGACTCAAGTCTCCATACGGTTCTCGACCAAGAACGGACCGCACCTGGAGGCATTACGTGCACGTCACGTTGCTGACACCCACGACGAGTACCGCGAGGAGGGGCCTGTGAGCACCGTCGATCACACCCCGTCTGAGTCGGCCCCAGACGCGCAGAAGTGGGCCGACGTCCAAGCCAGTGACGACTTCGTCGAGCTGAAGCACCGGCTGCGCAAGTTCGTCTTCCCCGTCTCGGGCCTGTTCCTCGCGTGGTACCTGCTCTACGTGCTGCTCGCGGACTACGCGCACGGCTTCATGTCCACCAAGGTGCTGGGCAACATCAACGTCGGGCTCATCTTCGGCCTGCTGCAGTTCGTGTCGACGTTCGTCATCACGACGCTGTACGTGCGGCACGCGAACAAGAACCTCGACCCGCTGGCGGAGAAGCTCCGCAACGAGATCGAGGGAGACGGCAAGTGAACGAGTCCAGCCCGATCCTCAACATCAGCATCTTCGGCGTCTTCGTCATCGCCACGCTCGTCGTGGTGATCAGGGCGAGCCGCAACACGAAGACCGCCGCGGACTACCTGGCCGCCGGCCGCGCGTTCACCGGTCCGCAGAACGGCATCGCGATCGCCGGTGACTACCTGTCGGCCGCGTCGTTCCTCGGCATCGCGGGCGCCATCGCCCTCAACGGCTACGACGGCTTCCTGTACTCGATCGGCTTCCTGGTGGCGTGGCTCGTCGCGCTGCTGCTGGTCGCCGAGCTGCTGCGCAACACCGGCAAGTACACGATGGGCGACGTGCTGAGCTTCCGGATGCGCCAGCGCCCGGTCCGCGCCGCCGCCGCCACGTCCACCATGGCGGTCTCGTTCTTCTACCTGCTGGCCCAGATGGCCGGTGCCGGTGGCCTCGTCGCCCTGCTGCTCGGCATCACGGGCACCGGTGGCCAGGCCCTGGTCATCGCCGTGGTCGGCGCCCTGATGATCGCCTACGTCCTCATCGGCGGCATGAAGGGCACCACCTGGGTGCAGATCATCAAGGCGGTCCTGCTGATCGCCGGTGCCGGCATCATGACCGTCTGGGTGCTCGGCAAGTACGGCTTCAACCTCTCCTCCCTGCTCGGTGCCGCGGTCGACGCCGCCCCGAAGGCGGGCGAGAAGCTCCTCGGCCCCGGCCTGCAGTACGGCAAGACCGACACCAGCAAGCTCGACTTCCTCTCGCTGGCGCTCGCCCTGGTGCTCGGCACCGCGGGTCTGCCGCACATCCTGATGCGCTTCTACACCGTGCCCACGGCGAAGGAAGCACGTCGCTCGGTCGTGTGGGCGATCTGGCTGATCGGCATCTTCTACCTGTTCACCCTGGTCCTGGGCTACGGCGCCGGCGCGCTGGTCGGCCCGGACAAGATCAACGCGGCTCCCGGCAAGGCCAACTCGGCCGCTCCGCTGCTCGCGCTGGAACTGGGTGGCCCGATCCTGCTCGGCCTGATCGCGGCGGTCGCGTTCGCGACGATCCTCGCCGTGGTGGCCGGTCTGACGATCACGGCGTCGGCGTCGTTCGCACACGACATCTACGCCAACATCATCAAGAAGGGCCAGGCGGAGGACAAGGACTCCGAGGTCAAGGTCGCCCGCCTCACCGCGATCGTGATCGGTCTCGTGTCCATCGGCGGCGGCATCATCGCCAACGGCCAGAACATCGCGTTCCTCGTGGCGCTGGCGTTCGCGGTCGCGGCGTCGGCCAACCTGCCGACGATCCTCTACTCGCTGTTCTGGAAGCGGTTCAACACCTCCGGCGCGCTGTGGAGCATCTACGGCGGTCTGGTCGTGACGATCACGCTGATCATCCTGTCGCCCGCCGTCTCCGGCACGCCGACCTCGATGTTCAAGAACGCCGACTTCGACCTGTTCCCGCTGTCGAACCCCGGCATCGTCTCGATCCCGGTGGCGTTCCTGCTCGGCTACATCGGCACGATCCTGTCGAAGGACAAGGGCGACCCGGCCAAGCAGGCCGAGATGGAGGTCCGCTCCCTCACCGGTGCCGGCGCCGAGAAGGCGATCGCGCACTAGCTCGTCGCTCTGCCGAACGGGCCGTCCTGGATTTCCGGGGCGGCCCGTTCCGCGTCCGTGCAACCCTGCCGGTGCCTGCTGTGTATTGGACGTGAACGCAGCACGAGCATGGGGGACCGGGAGTGCGACGGGACGAGGAGTTCTCGGAGTTCTTCACCAGCCGGTTCGACTGGGTGCGGCGCACGGCCTACGCGTTGTGCGGCGACTGGTCGGAGGCCGAGGAGCTCGCACAGAACGCATTCGTGCGTGCCTACGCGAAGTGGCCGAGCGTCCGGCGCGAGACCGCGGAGGCGTACGTCCGCACGATCGTGACGCGGCTGTTCATCAACAGCCGCCGCGCCCGCGAACGACCCGTCGCCGAGCTCCCCGACGTCGGTGTCGGCGGCGGCTTCGACGACCCCGACGCCCGCCTGCACGCGGCACTGCAGCAGGTGCCGCCCAAGCAGCGGGCCGCGCTGGTGCTGCGTTTCGTGCACGACCTGTCCATCGAGCAGACCGCCGCCGAGCTGGGCTGCTCCGAGGGCAACGTGAAGAGCCAGACAGCCAGAGGCTTGGCGACGCTCCGCGAGGCGTACGGCGAGCCGGTCAACGCGGAGAGTGCCTCATGACGATCGAAGACGAGCTGCGCGGAGCTCTTGACGGGCCGGCGCCACCACCGGTCACGACCTTGGACGACGTGCTGCGGCGCGGCAGGCGCCGGGTGGCCGTGCGCCGGGCCGGGCTCGCGGGTGGCGTGCTGGCCGTGGTGGCGGCGGTCGGAATCGGTGGTGTCGCCTGGACGGGAGCGGCCGAACCCGAGCTGCCGCTCGTCGCCTCTCCCGCCGACTGGCCGCAGGTGAGCTGCGGCGAGGCCGGTCCGCAGCCGGAGGTGGCGCGGAGGATGGACAACTTCCTGCCCTCGACCACCCAGATGCAGGCCTGGCGGCACTCGGCGCAGGATGTGCTGCCCAACCGGGTCGCCGGCTTGGAGCTCGTGGGGGAGGCCACCAACCTCGCGGGCGTCCACCGCGGCGACCGCACGGCCTTCCGGATCGACGTCCGCGACGGCGAGGGCGTCGGAAGCCTGCGGTTCGCGCTGGCCCGCTTCGAGGGCGATCCCGCCGCGGCGGCGGACAGCGCGCGGTGGGCCACCGGCACGTGTGCCGCGACCAGGCGCTTCACCAGCGCCGACGGCACCGTGTTCCAGCTGTACGCGCCTGCCGTCGAAGCCCCGTCGCAGGAGCTGCGGGTGCAGGCCCTGTACGTCTTCCGCGCCGACCGGCTGGCGTTCCGCGTCGAGCAGGTCAACGCGGGGCGCACGAGCGCCCGGCCCACGCGCGAGACGGTGCCGCTGTCCGAAGTGGAGCTGGTGAAGCTCGGGGCCGCCGTCGCGGAGGTGTCCTGAGGATGCGGCCATGCCGGAGGTTCACGGAAGTGCAACCTCCGGCATGGCACCATCTACGGTGTGACTGTTCCCAGCGTGGAGATCTCCGCCGTTCCCGCCCAGCTGCCCGAGGGCGCCGTCCTGCTGGACGTGCGCGAGCAGGACGAGTGGGACGCCGGCCATGCCCCCGGTGCACTGCACATCCCGATGAGCGAGATCGGCTCCCGGCTCGACGAGGTGCCACACGACGTGCAGCTCTACGTCGTGTGCCGGGCGGGTGGCCGTTCCGCCCGCGTGACGCAGTACCTGAACGAGAACGGCTGGGAGGCCGTGAACGTCGAGGGCGGCATGCAGCACTGGGACGCCCACGGTCGCCCGCTCGAGGGCGGCGTCGACGGCATGGAACCCGAGGTCATCTGATCGTGCAGCCGCTGCAGCCGATGCGCGTGGACTGGGTCGCGACACCGCCACCCGGTGCGTACCCGCAGCCCGCGAGCCGGGCGCAGCGGCTCCGGTACGGCGGGCCGCCGAGGTACCCGGCGCCGCCGCGGTGGGGTTTCCCGCTGCTGGCGTGGCGCTGGCCGACGGCCGTGCTCGACACCGCCGAGCGCGCCGACTCCGTCGACGGGGTGCGGCGGCTGGGCCGGACCGCGCAGAACACGCTGTGGCTGGTCGCGTTCGTGGCGGTCTGGGCGGCGTTGTCCGAGGTCTGGCGGTACGTGCTGCTCGCGATGAGCCGTTTCGGCGCGCTCTCGGTGAACGTCGTCAACACCTCCGACGCGATGGTCGTGTCGTCGTCGGCGATCCTGCTGGTCGGCTGGCCGCTCGCGTTGCTGTTCACGGTGCTGTGGGTGCGTCGCGCGCGCAACGTGGCCGCGACGATCGTGGGCTACGGCCCGTCCCGATCGAACCGGTCCGCGCTGATCGGCCTGCTGGTCCCCGGCGTCAACCTCGTCGTGCCCGGCTCCGTGCTGGCCGAGCTGGAGCACGCGGTCGCCCGCCGTCCCGCCGGCGAACGCCCGCGCCCCTCCCGCCTGCTGCTGTGGTGGTGGGGCCTGTGGGCCGCCTCCGGCGTGCTGTTCGTGATCACGGTGCTGTGGATGCTGCGCGACAGCACCCAGGCCCAGGCCGACGGCGTCCTGCTGCACGCGCTCGGCAACCTGGTGCTCGCCGGCGTCCAGGTGACGACCGCGCTGATGATCCGCCGGATCACCACGCTGCTGCTGCCGGTCGACGCCGCGTCCGTCCGGCTGATGCGCGTCCTCGAGGTCAAGGACGCCCCCGCCCCACCCCTGCGCGCCGTCCGCGCCTCCGGTTCGCCCCGCTGACCCCCGCCGTTCGCGCCGGGGTCTTCCCGACGTCGGACTCGGGTGCCAGGTTGGGTCCATGCGGACACTCATCGGGGCACTGGTGATCGCGATGGCCACACCAGGCCTGGCGGCAGCCCACCCACACCGCGACTTCGACCTGCAGGCCCACCGCGGCGGCCTCGGCCTGACCGTCGAGAGCACCCTCAAGGCGTTCGGCAAGGCGCTCGAGCTCGGGGTCACCACCCTGGAACTGGACATCCAGATCACCAAGGACGGTCGCGAGGTCATCACCCACGACCGCAAGACCAACCCGGCCAAGTGCCTCGACACCGCACCGGCCTTCCCCGGCGACCCGGCCTTCCCCTACGCCGGCAAGTACGTGAAGGACCTGACCTTCGCCCAGGTCAGGACCCTCGACTGCGGCAGCACCCGGTGGTCGCAGCACCCCGGCCAGGAACTCTCGCCCGGCGCCCGCATGCCCACCCTCGCCGAGCTCTTCGCCCTCGCCCGCGAGCACCGCGCGTGGGGCGTCCGCTTCAACATCGAGACCAAGGTCGAAGCCGCCGCCCCGCACGAGACCGCCCCGCGCGAGCAGTTCGTCCAGCGCGCCGTCCGCGAGATCCGCCGCTCGGGCTTCCAGCACAACGTCACCGTCCAGTCGTTCGACTGGGGCACCCTGATGCGCCTGCGCCAGGTCGAACCCCGCATCCCCGTGGTCGCACTGACCCAGCCGGAGATGCTGCGCCCCGGCTCCCCGTGGACCGGTGGCCTGGAGCTCGACGACTTCGGCGGCAGCGTCGCCCGCGCCGTGAAGAGCTTCGGCGCCTCAGCCCTGTCCCCGGTGCACGGCAATCCGCAGGGCGGCAAGGTCGGCGACCCCGACTACGTCCCCTTCACGACCAAGGCGCTCGTGGCCGACGCCCACCGCAACGGCCTCAAGGTCGTCCCGTGGACCATCAACGACCCGGCCACCATGCACAAGCTGATCGACGACGGCGTGGACGGCATCATCACGGACTACCCGGACCGCCTGCGCGAGGTGATGAAGGAACGCGGCTTCAAGCTCCCGCGCAAGTACCGCTCGTGACCTGCGGCGAGGCCCTGTCCGAGGGCAGGGCCTCGCACCCCGGTCATTCCCCGTCGGCGAGCTCCAGCGAGTGCAGGCCGCGGATCACGAACTCCGCGCGCCGGTCCGGTTGCGCGGCCAGCACCGCGCCGGGCAGCTTGCGGTGCAACGACGACAGCGCCGCCTCCACCTCGATGCGCGCGAGCGGCGCGCCCAGGCAGTAGTGGATGCCCATGCCGAACCCGAGGTGCTGGTTCTTCTCGCGGCCGATGTTCAGCTCGTCCGGGTTCTCGAACACCAGCGGGTCGCGTGCGGCCGCACCCAGCAGTGCCGCGATCTTCTCGCCCGGCTCCAGCACGTGCCCGGCGATCTCGACCCGTTCGGTCGCGGTCCGTTCGAAGAGCTGCAACGGCGAGTCGTACCTGATCAGCTCCTCGACGGCGGTCGGCAGCAGCTCCGGCGTGAGCCGCTCCCACTCCGACCGGTGCTCCATCAGCGCGTAGATCCCGTTGCCGATCACGTTGACGGTCGCCTCGTGGCCCGCCATCAGCAACAACACCGCCGTGGCGACCAGCTCGTCCTCGGTCAGCCGCGCGCCGTCGGTGTCGGTGACCGCGACCAGGTCCGACACCAGGTCCGCCCCCGGCGACACCCGCCGCAACGCGATCAGCTCGCGCAGGTAGGCGACGAACTCGGTCGCCGCGCGCTCGGCCACGTCCTGCTGCTCGGGAGGCAGGTCGTACTCGTACATCTTCACGATCGCGTTCGACCACGGCTGCAGCAGATAGCGGTCCGACGGCGGCACCCCGAGCAGCTCGGCGATCACCTCGACCGGCAACGGCGCCGCGACGTGCGCCAGCAGGTCGGCCTGGCCGACGTCGGAGATCTTCGCGACCAGCTCGTCCACCAGCCGGTCGGCGAGCTCGGCGACCCACGGGCGCAGCCGCTCGACGTGCCCGCGGCCGAACGCGGCGGCGACGAGGCGGCGCAGCCGGGTGTGCACCGGCGGCTCGTTCTCCAGCAGCGAGTTGCGGTGCAGGAGGTTGAACGACAGGAAGCGCTCGACCGGCTTCACGTCCGACCAGATGCGGCCGAGCGAGCGGTGCCGCAGCACGGCGGAGCAGGCGGCGTGCGAGACGGCGACGGCGATGCCCATGCCCTCGTGGTGGTGCACCTCACCCGCGGCCCGCAGCGAGGCGAAGGCCGGGTACGGGTCGGCGATGAACGCGGGATCGCGCTGGTCGAACGTCACAACGCGGACGGTAAGTCGAGGTTGCGCGGAAGTCCACGCTGAGTTGATTGACGTCTCAAATTGTTGTTCAAGAACTAAGGTTGGGACCTGTGCAGCAGCCATCAGTCGTCGCGCACCGCGGTGCTTCCACCGATCGTCCGGAACACACGATCGGGGCATACGAGCTCGCCATCAAAGAAGGCGCGGACGGCCTGGAGTGCGACATCAGGTTGTCCAAGGACGGCGAGATCGTGTGTGTGCACGACCGCACGCTCACACGCACGTCGAACGGGCGTGGCACGGTCAGCGCGATGACGTTGGCCGAGCTGCAACAACACGACTACGGCAGCTGGCACAAGCACGGTCAACCGGCCGAGCTGCTCCTGCTCGACCAGCTGCTGGAGCTGGTCAAGGGCACGAACGCGCAGCTGTTCGTCGAGACCAAGCACCCGGTCCGCTACCGCAACGAGGTCGAGCACAAGCTCGCCGCCGCCCTCCAGCGGCACGGGCTGCAAGATCAAATCGTCATGATGTCGTTCTCGCCGACCGCGGTAAAGGCGTTCCGCGAGCTCGCGCCGGACATCCGCACGGTGCTCCTGCTGGACCGCCTCGGCCGGTACCGCAGCGGTGCGCTGCCGCCGTTCGCCGACTACGCGGGACCGGGCATCCACCTGCTGCGCAACGATCCCGCGTACGTCGACCGCGCGCGCAGAGCAGGCCACGAGACGTACGTGTGGACGGTGGACAACGCGGAGGACATCGCGTTGTGCCGTGACCTGGGGGTCAGGTACCTCGCGACCAACGCCCCGGCGAACACGCGCCGCCTGCTGACGGCTAACTTGGCGACCTGACAAGCCTGAGCACGAGGAGGGCCGAGGTGGCCAAGCGGACTGCGGTCAAGGACGCACCGAAGGACGGGATCAACCCGAAGCAGCCCTGCCCGTGCGGCTCCGGCAAGCGGTACAAGGCCTGCCACGGTGCGCCCGGCGGGGCGACGGACGTGATCGTGTCGCGGCCGTTCGAGGGCCTGGCCGCCGAGTGCGAGCTGATCGCGCTGCGCGAGTTCGTGCCGTCCGCGGTCGCGAAGCTGCCGGTGAAGGACGGGCGTGAGGTCACGCTCGCCACGGTGCTGCCGATGGCGGCGGCCGGCCTGATCCGCGGCGACGACGTGCCGTTCGTGGGCCTGCAGGTGCAGACGCGCTCCGGCGACATCAGCCGTGACCTGGCGCGGGCGCTGCAATGGGCGCAGCAGGCCAGGACCGGTGACGTGCTGCCGGTCGTCGGCCCCGACAACGGTGAGAACCCCGGCCGGCTGCAGGACCTGCTCGACCCCGAGGCCGAGATCGTGCCGCAGCTGCACACCGACTTCATCTGGTGGATGCCGGAGGGCACCGAACCGACCGGTGACGTCGCACTCTCTCTTGAGCGCGCGAACGCGGCGATCCTGCCGACCGAACGCCTCGACGCCCCCGGCGTGAAGGCCGCCTACTGGGTGGACGCGGGCGACAAGGCGCACCTGCGCTGGGTCCGCCCGGAGCCCGAGGAGAAGCTGATCCCCGCCATGGCGCGGCTGGCCGCCCGCGGTGAGCTGGACCTGGGCGAGGGCTCGCGGTACGCGGGCTCGTTCCGCGCGCACGGCCTGCTGGTGCCGGTGTGGGACCTCGACCGCGAGATGCACGCCCGCGAGTGGGCCGGTCCCGCCGAGGAGCTGGGCAAGCGCTTGCTGGAGGCGCTGGCCTCCGACGAGCCGCTGACCGACGCCGAGCGCCGGGCCCGGGACGGCCTGCGCGGCCGGCAGATCACCCTGCGCTGACGTTCGGACCGAGTTGTACACAGGGTTGTCCACAAGGAGCTGTGGATAAGTGCTGCTGCACATCATCTCAACCGCCGACTGGGCCGCTGCCCGGTCGGCGGGGTCGATCGCGCCCGCCGCGGGCGAGGAGTTCGTGCACTGCTCCGACCGGGGCGTCGTGCACGTGACGGCGGGCAAGTTCTTCCCCGGTCGCGACGGGCTGCTGCTGCTCGTCGTCGACCCGGAGCTGCTCGACGTGCCGGTGCGGTGGGAGGCCGTGCCGGACTCGCCGCTGTGGTTCCCGCACGTCTACGGCCCGATCCCGGCCGCCGCGGTGGTCCAGGTGCACGACTTCCCGTGCTCGCCGGACGGTTCGTTCGTTCTGCCAGAGGCCGTTGCGGTTCTGTGATGTAGTGGTGGCAACCGGCCACCGCGCATGGACGTGATCTCCCCGGAGCCAGGTTGCCAGGGGGAGAGGACGTGCCGTGACCGCGGTGCTGCAACTTGAGTGGGCCGCGACAAGCGGTGAGAGAAGAGCGGAAGCCGTGGGGGACTTCGCTGAGTTCGTGCGCATGTCCATGCCGGGCCTGCTGCGGTACGGCCACGCCCTCACGGGCAACCCGCACGACGCGGCGGACCTGGTGCAGTCGGTGCTGGAGAAGGTCGGCTCGCGCTGGGCCGCCGTGCTCCGCAAGGGCGACGACCCGCTGGCGTACGTGCGGCGGGCGATGGCCAACACGCACATCAGCATCTGGCGCCGGCGTCGCCGCGAGAACCTCGTGGCCGACTTCCCGGACACGCCGGTGCTGTCGGACCTGAGCAGGCTCGAGAACGAGCCGCTCTGGCAGGCACTGCGCGACCTGCCGCCGAGGCAGCGCGCTGTGATCGTGCTGCGGTACTACGAGAACCTCAGCGAGGCCGAGATCGCGCACGCGCTGGGCATCTCCTGCGGCACCGTGAAGAGCCAGGCCAGCAAGGCGATGGCGACTCTGCGGACACGCTTGGAAAGGGACTGACAGTGGCCATCGAGGACGAGCTGCGCCAGCTCTTCAAGGACGACGAACGCCTCGATCTGCACGTGTCGTCCCGGGCGGAGGAGACGGTGGTCCGCGGTGCGAAGCGCCGCAGGCAACGCCGCAGCGCCGCCGCCGGGGCGTTCGCCGTGGTCGCGCTGATCGGGGCCGGGGTGGGCCTCGTCCAGCTGAGGCACGCACCGCTGAACACGGACATGGCCGGACCGTCGCTGTCGACGTCCCAGCCGTCCACGTCGACGCCCGCACCGTCGACGACGGTGATCACCGAGACCGTCACCGTTCCCGCCGGCACGCCTCCCACAGGCGGTAACAACAGCGGTAACAACAACAGCGGCAGCAGCACCAGCACCAAGAAGTCGACAGGCACCTCGGCACCACCACGCACACCGGACGCGGTGCCGCCCGTCTACAACAAGCTGACCCTCGCGATGACCGAGGCCGACGCGCTGAAGACGGGCATGCTGGTCGAGGGCCAGCCCCAGCCGGACGAGCCGTGCAAGGGCTACGCCATGACGTCGGTGGACGACCCCAAAGCCGTGATCATCTCGGCGGCCAGGGGAATCGTCCGGATCACGCTTCCGCAGTACGTCAAGACGTCCAAGCAGATCGGTTCCGGCTCGTCGGTCGCCGACCTGAAAGCCGCTTATCCGACCGCCGCGCAGAACGGCTCGGAACTGGTCGTGCAAATGAACACCGCACCGAAGTGGCTTTACGTGTTCGAGAACGACGGCACCACGGTGCAAACCGTGCGCATGCGTCTCGCCGACAACGACTGCGCCGGCGCCTGACCTGAGGTAAACCGAGGTCCCGCCGCTCCTGAGGAGTGGCGGGACTTCGCTGTGCGCATTTTCGGCGGAATTGCCGTGACTTTTTCGTGACGACGAACCTGGCAACCGCCGCGCGCTGGTGGCGTCTTGTGAATGTCCGAAACAAATGTCCCGCCGCGCTGGGGGTGTGGCGAGACATTTTCGGAAAACGAATTCAGAATCCGTGGGGAACCGAAATGAAGAAGTCCAACGTCCTCAAGACCGTCGTCGCCGCAGTCGTCACCGGGACCACGACCGCGACGGTCACGAACGCCGACCAGCCGCAGGCGGTCCGCAGGGCCGACGACCGGCCTGGCTATGGCGCCCTCAAGCTCGGCATGACACTCGACGAGGTACGCGCGGCCGGCCTCACCCAGCTGAGCTGGGGCGGCGACGACGCCCAGGTTGACGCGGGTTGTGCTGCCGACGAACAGATCGCCGTGTCGAAGAAGTACGGCATCGAGCGGATCACGTTGCCGATTGGCGCCAATACCCCGAAGGGGATCGGGGTCGGCTCGACCTTCGCCGACGTGAAGAAGGCCCACCCTGACGCGAAGGAGTACCGGGCTGGCTACTCGGCGAGCATCGGCAGCGCCCACTACGCGTTCCTGGGCATCGGATCCGCCGAGCACTACCAGGACTCGGACGAGGTGCTCGTCATCAAGCTCTCGACAAACGCGGTCGACTGCCCGATGGCCGCGCTCTGAACGTTCCACGCCGACCAACGCACCTGAGGAGAAGCAAAACAGGCACGAAGCAGACCACCTGGGTGTCGAGCGACAAGGGCGTCGCCTCGATCACGTTCGACACGACCATGACGAGTCACGGCGCGGGCATCGGTGCCACCGAGGCGCAGTTGATGGCGGCTTACCCGAACCTGCAGAAGGCGGTCGGCCCGAACTACACCCACTACGTCAAGGCGGACGACAACCCCGGTGTCTCGTCGAGCTTCCGCGTCGCCAACGGCAAGGTCGAGGCGGCTTTCACCAGCGCGCCGGGGAACAACTGCCACAACTGATCCAGGAACTGAAAAGGCCCGTCTCACCAAACAAGTGAGACGGGCCTCATATCAGGCACTCAGACGTGCGAAGGAAATTACAGCGCGCCACCGGCGGCCGAAGGGGCGCTGGGGTCGGCACCTTCGTCACCGACGTTCTCGCGGGTGAGGAACGTCTCCACGTAGAACATGTTGCCGTTCGCGCGGTCCATGATGGTGAGCAGCGTCTTCATCGAGGAGACCTCCTCGACCTGCTCCTTCAGGAACCACTGCAGGAACTGCTCGCCGATGTAGTCGCCCTCCTCGCGGGCGGCCTTGGCCAGCGCCACGATCTGCTCGGTGACCTGCTGCTCCTGGCGCAGCGCGAGGTCGACGAGGTCGCGAGGGGCCTTGAACTCGTTGATCGGCGTCTGGGTGCCGGGAATGACGACCGGGATGTCGTTGTCCATGAGGAACTGCACGATCATCATGGCGTGGTTGCGCTCTTCGAGGGCCTGCTTGTAGAAGTGCGACGCGAGGCGCGGGAGGTCCTCGTTGTCGAACCACACGGCGAGTGCGATGTACTGCTGAGAGGCGGAGAACTCGTTGCCGACCTGGGCCTGCAGCAGTTCGTGGAACTTCGACTTCTTGGACAGGATCTTCTTCACGTTCGAGGCCATGCGGAGTACGTTAGCCCAAAACGGTGACGCATGCATTCCAGGAAAAGCTAACCTTTGTTTGGAGAGGTAATCCAAACAAAGGTTAGGCGTTCCTAAGGAATCACACCAGCGGCGCGCGGTCGATCGGGCACGACATGCACCGCGGGCCACCGCGGCCGGAGCCCAGCTCGGAACCGGCGATGCGGAGCACCTCGACGCCGGCGTCCTCCAGGCGGGCGTTGGTCTCCACGTTGCGCTCGTAGGCCACAACCAGACCGGGGGCGACCGCGAGCGTGTTGTTGCCGTCGTCCCACTGCTCGCGTTCGGCGGTGACCACGTCGAGGCCGGTGTCGATCACCCGCAGCCGTTCGATGCCCATCGCCTCGGCCGCCGCCTCCAGGAACGGCACCGGGCCGTCCACCCGCACGCCGCCGTTGCCGTCGGAGCGCAGCGGGTACGCGGTGAGCGCGTCGCTGATCGCCGGGTACATCACCACGGCGTCGCGGTCGACCATCGTGCAGACGGTGTCGAGGTGCATGGTGGCGCGTTCCTGTGCGATCGGCACCGCCAGCACCGTGTGCGCGAGACCGTCCGCGAGAGCAGAACGCGCGAACGACTCCGCGCCCGCCGGGGTCGTGCGCTCACCGACGCCGATGGCGATCACGCCGGGCGCGAGCAGCAGCACGTCACCGCCCTCCAGCGGGGCCGAGTGGGCGCCATACGCGCGGCCCGTGCGGCGGAACCGCGGGTGGTAGGCGTAGATCAGGTCCGTCAGGGTGGTCTCGCGGTCGCGGGCGGGCAGTGCGAGCGACGTGATCGCCACGCGGTCGCCGACCCACACCGACGAGTCGCGGGTGAAGAGCAGGTTCGGCAGCGGGTCGACGGCGAAGTCGATCGGCAGGTGCATCTTGCGCACCAGCGACGCGCCCTCCGCGGCCGGCAGCTCCTCGAACGTCATGCCGGTCATCAGCACCTGCGCCAGCTGCGGGGCCGGCAGCGAGGTGAGGTGGCTGCGCAGCGCGTCGGCCAGGTCGATGCCGAGGCGGCGTTCGTTGACGGCGCTGTGGACGCCCGCGATGCGCGCGCGGTTGTCCTCCAGTGCCTGGACCAGGACGTCCGAGAGCAGCAGGACCTCAACGCCCTTGGAGGTCAGCGTCGCGGCGAACGCGTCGTGCTCCTCCTGGGCGCGGCCGACCCACGGCACGCCGTCGAACAGCAGCTGGTCGTTGTTGCGCGGGGTGAGCCTCTTGAGCTCGTTGCCCGGCCGGTGCAGCAGCACCGTGCGCAACGGGCCGACCTCGCTGTCCACGCGGGGCGCGGCGTCCGGGAGTGCTTCCGTCTCAGCGATCGTGTGCGCAGTCACCGGTCGAGCGTAACCCCGAACAGCACAAATCGCCGCTTGTGAGCCTGGAATCGCAACGAATCACGTGCAGAATCGAGCTTCACCCTCGATTTGTTAGGGCAACCAGCTGACTTTGCCGCGCAACATTGTGTAGCCCACGAACGCGACCACGTCGAGGATCGTGTGGGCGATCACCAGCGGCCACAACCGCCTGGTCCGCTGCCAGTAGAACCCGAACACCAGCCCCATCACCAGGTTGCCGACGAACCCGCCGAAGCCCTGGTACAGGTGGTACGAACCGCGCAGCACGGCTGCGGCGAACAGCGCCGTGTACTTGCGCCACCCGAGCTGTTCGAGCCGGGTGATCAGGTACCCGACGACGAGCACCTCCTCCGCCCACGCGTTGCCGGCGGCGGCGAGGACCAGCGCCACGCTCATCCACCACTCGTTGTCCAGAGTGGACGGCTGCACGGCGAGGTTCAGCCCGAGCGCCCAGGCGGCGAAGTAGAACGCGAGCCCCGGGATGCCGATGACCGCGGCCAGCCCGAGCGCGCCGAGCGAGTCGGCGAGCTTGCGGGTGCCGTCCAGGCCGACGACCCGCAGCTTGATCCCGGTGCGCCACAACAGGTACAGCCCGATCCCGCCCCACGCGGCGAGCTGCAGCACGCTGAGCAGCTGGGCGATGAGGTCGAGCAGGTCGGCGCGCGCCTGCGGGACGTTGATCGCGACCGACTGCTGGTTCAGCGGAACCGGCTGCAGCAGGCTGTCGACCAGCCGCACGAGACTGCGCAGCCCCGACAGGCCGAGGGTCATGCTGAAGACGATCAGCAGCTCGATCTGGTAGCCACGTTTCTCGTCGTCGGGGATGAGCGCAGGTCCGGTCACCCGGCTGACGCTACCTCGGGTGATCAGCGCTGGGAGAGGAACGGGCAGCCCATCAACCGGCGCAGCTCGGCGGCGAGCTCCGTCGGCGTGCTGACCGGCTTGGAGAACGCGATCCGCACGTCGTGGTCGTCGCACTCGGCCTCCACCCGCAGCCGCAGCCCGAACCGGTCGAGCCCGAGCGGCCGCACGTGCCCGCCCTGCAGCTCCTCCGGCAGGTGCCTGGCGAGCTGGCCGACGACGTCGCGGTGCGCGGCCTCCAGGTGCCGCAGCCAGTGGTCCTCGTTGCCGCAGAACGGGTCCGGCGTCGCGCTCGTGAACTGCTCCGGCCGCACCGACGACGTGCCCTCGGCATCCGCGATCACCATCGACGCCGGCGTGAGGCGCAGCACCGTGGCGCCGTGGCCCGCGTCCAGCAGCCGGTGGTCCGGCCGCACGTCGGCGACCGCGAGCACCTCGTCGCGCGCCTCCTGGCCGTCCAGCGCGGTCACCCAGCCGGTGAGCCACAGCAGGCCGCGGACGGGCTCGCGCAACGCCACCGGTGCCTGGTCGGCGATCTCCAGCATCGCCGTCACCTCGGCGCGCGGGGCCTGCCACAGCTGGCCGACCAGCGGGTGCTCGTCGGCCAGCAGCATGATCGCGGTGCCGCACGGGTGCACGTGGTGGAACAACGGACTCGTGCGCGTTCCTGCCTGAGGGAGCAGTGCCGCACTGCCGCCGCGAGCCGCGATCGTGCGCGCGCGTTCGGCGGCGTGCGGGGCCGGCGGGCGCCTCGTCTGGGTGTCGGTCACCGCTGCACCTCCTCGTAGGTTAGGCAAGGCTAACTTAGCCTTGCTCGTCGGGGAAGCGTCACCTGTACGGTGGACATGTGGTCGTGCCCAACAAGCCGTCCACCGAGGTGACGGCGCTCGATGACCAGTGGACCCGGCACTGCGTCGACCGGGCGAGCCGTCGTGCCCTGGTGTGGACCGTTCTGGCCGGTACGGCCTTCATCCTGCAGTTCGTCCTGGTGCTCGCGTGGTCGTGGTCGTCGCCCGTGGCACTGCTGCTGCTCTTCTTCGCGGCGGTCGTCCTCTGGCGGGTGACACGGCGCCGAGCGGTGCGTTTACCGGAAGGCGAACCGTGGCATTTCGCTCGTGCGGAGTGGGAAGGAGGGCGTCTGGTCGTGATGGGGTCACCGCCTCTCTTGCTGACCGTCCACGTCGGTCCGCTCTTGCGCGGGCGGATCGCGCGGCACAAGCGCGTGTGGTTCGTGCCGCCGGACGCGTCCGGGAACACCGTCGTGACGTTCCGGGGAGTTCCCCAGCTCATCCCTGCGCGCGTGCACAGATGATCACGACGTGGGGCGACACCTGTCTCGCACGGGCCGACCGCCGTGCTGTCGGGCACATCCTGTTCGCGCTCGCGGTCCTCGGCGTGGTCCTGTGGATCGACTGGATCTGGCTCACGGTGCTGTCCGTGCCGGTGGTGCTGGAGTTCGCCGCCCCCGGCCTGCGGCACTTCGTCCAGCGCCGCGGCACCCTGCAGCTGATCGAGCGCTTCCCGTGGCGGCCGGTGTCGGCGCGGTTCGTGCCCGGCAAGCGCATCGGACGTCAGGCCTACCTGCGCGTCGACGGCTCGGAGAACGACCTGCGGCTGCCGGAGATGCCCGAACGCGCCCGCGTCCTGGTCCGGCACACCGGGCGGATCTGGGTGGCCGGTCCTGACGAGCGCGGACGCGTGGTGGCGATGACGCGGGGGCTGGCGTTCCTGGTCCGCGGCCGGGTCGTCGAACGCTAGCGAGCCGCCCGCCAGGCCAGGAAGTGCCGCTCTGCCGCGTCGGTGAACGACACGTGCCGCGGCCGCCAGCCGAGCAGCCGGTGGGCCTTCGCGCTCGACACCAGCTCGTCCTGGTCGGCGGCCACCTGCATGATCCCGCCGGCCTCCGCCGGCTCCAGCCTGATCTCGCCGGTGAAGCCCGCCGCCCGCACGGCCACCCGCTGCACCTCCAGCGCCGTGAGCCGCTGGTCGTCCGCGACCACGAACACCTCACCGTCCACCGCGGACGGACGCGCGAGGATCCTGACGTAGGCGTCGGCCAGGTCGTCCACGTGCACCCAGCTCCACCGCTTGGTGACATCGCCGTAGAACACCGGGGTGCCGGCCTCGGCCGCGGCGAACCACTGGGCGGTCATGGACGTCGTGGCCGCGCCGCCGTAGATGAACCCCGGCCGCACGACCGTGTGCGCGAGACCGCTCGCCGCGAGCTCGCCCTCCAGCGCGAAGCGGAAGCCGATGGGGCTCTCGGGGTTGCCGGGCGTGTTCTCGTCCATTAGGGCCACGCCGGTGCGCCCGTACGCCGAGATGCCGGTCGTGTAGACGAGGTGGCGCTGCCGGCCGTCCCGTTCCCCGGCCGCGGCGATCTCGGCGAACAACGCGCGGTCGGTGCCCGCGGGGTCGGTGCGGTCCATCACCAGGTGCACCACGGCGTCGGTGCCGTCGAGGTGGTCGCGCCAGGTGCCGGGCTGCGCGAGGTCGCCCCGCACCGGTGTCACCTCCTCGGCGACGAGGTCGCGGGCGGTCGACGGGTCGCGGGTGAGCCCGAGGACCGTGTGCCCGGCGCGGGAGAGTGCGGCGGACACGCGCCGACCGGTGTACCCGTTGGCGCCGGTGACGAGGATCTGCATCTTCCTAGCTCCTGAAGAAGTGGGTGAGCACGTCGGCCGTCGCCGACGGGTTGTCGGCGGCGAACGTGTGAGCGGCGTCGGGGACGATCTCGGCGCGGACGTCGGTGGCGGCCTCGCGGGCGCCGGTGAGCAGCACGTCGGCCGGGAGACCGTGCTCGCCGTGCAGGACCAGCACGGGCACCTCGACCTTGCGGCCGGCGCGCGCGTTCACGGCGTCCTGCGCGACCGAGGCGTAGTGCTCGAACCCGCCGCGCATCCCGTCCGGGCGGGTCAGCGTGCGCAGCAGGTCGGCGCGGTCGGCGTCGGTGATGCCACCGCGTTCCATCTGCCGCCAGAACCAGGTCAGGTACTGCTCCTCGCGGCCGGCGACGAGCTGTGCGGCGAACTCGCTCTGCGCGTGGAACCCGAAGTGCCACAACGAGGCCAGGTGCTCCTCCAGGCCGAAACCGGGCAGGAAGCACTCGCTGAGCACCAGCCGGGTGACGTCCCGCGGATGGCGCTGCGCCCAGGCGTGCACGGTCATCGTGCCGACGTCGGTGCCGAGCACGAACGCGTGGTCGTGCCCGAGGTGGTGCAACAGCTCGTGCAGGTCGTCGGCCTCGTCCTGCTTGGTCCAGTGGCCGGTGGGCACCTCCGAGTCGCCGGAGCCGCGCAGGTCCGGCGCGAGCACCGAGAAACCACGAGCGGCCATCAGCGGCAGCAGCTCGCGGAACTCGATCCAGCTGAACGGCCAGCCGTGCACGAGCACGACGAGTGGACCTTCCCCGCCTGTCACGTAGTGCATCTGAACGCCGTTGACCTCGGCGTACGCGTGTTCGAACCCCTCCGGCGCAGGTGCTGGAGCCGTCATGCGAGCCTCCTTAGCTTGCTTGCCTAAGCAAGGAATACGCTTCATTGCTTGGTTAGGCAAGTAAGCTGTGAGCGTGACCGCACTCGCCCCGTTGTCCTCGGACGAGCTCGAACTCTGGCGCAGCCTGGGCCGGTTGGTGCACGCCCTGCCCCGCGCGCTGGAAGACGACATGTCCCGCACCGGCGTGACCATGACCGAGTTCGCCGTCCTGCTGCTGCTCAGTGAGGCACCTGACCGCCGCCTGCGGATGTCCGCGCTCGCCGCCCAGGCCGGGCTCACCGCGTCGCGGATCACCAGGGTCGTCGACGGGCTGGGCAAGCACGGGCTGGTGCAGAAGGAACGCCACGGCGAGGACGCCCGCGGCAACGACGCGATCCTCACCGACGAGGGCCTGCGGGTGATGAAGGCCGCTCAGCCCGCGCACCTGGCCAGCGCGCGCAACCGCGTGCTCGACCGGATCCCGTCCGAGCTGCTGCCGGAGCTGGCCAGGACCGTCACGGCACTGGCCGACGCGCTCAACGACCGGTAGCGATGCCCTCGGACTCCGCCCACTGCGTGAGGTCGTCCTTGCGCAGCGCCGCCGCCAGCAGCTCCGGGAACTTGTCCGGCGTGCAGGCGAACGCGGGCGCGCCCAGTGCCGACAGCTTCGCCGCCAGGTCGTGGTCGTAGGCCGGCGTGCCGCTGTCGCTCAACGCCAGCAGGTTCACCACCGTGACGCCGCTCGCGACCAGCTCCCGCACCCGGCGCTGCAGCTCGGCCTCCGAGCCGCCCTCGTACAGGTCGCTGATGATCACGATGACCGTGTCCGTCGGCCTGCGGACCTGCGTCTGCGCGTACGCGACCGCGCGGTTGATGTCGGTGCCGCCGCCGAGCTGGGCGGAGAACAGCAGGTCCACCGGGTCGTGCAGCTGGTCGGTCAGGTCGGCGACCTCGGTGTCGAACACGACCAGCCGGGTGGAGATCGACCGGATCGAGGCAAGCGCGGAGCCCAGCACGGCGGCGTGCACCAGCGAGTCGGCCATCGACCCGGACTGGTCGACCAGCAGGACGACGTCCCGCATGCTCGCCGCCCGGCTGCGCCTGCGGTGGCCGATCAGGTCCTCGACGATCACGGTCCGGTGCTGCGGCTGGTAGTTCTTCAGGTTCGCCTTGATCGTGGTCGCCCAGTCGACGTCGGCGAGCTGCGGGCGGCGGGTGCGCTTCGACCGGTCGACCGCGCCCCTGACCGACTCGACGAGCCGGTCGGTCAGCCGCCGTTCGATGTCCTCGACCACCTTGCGCACCACGGCCTTCGCGGTGTCGCGGGTGCGGGCCGGGATGGCGCGGGAAAGCTGCAGCAACGTGCTGACGAGGTGCACGTCCGGTTCGACGGACTCGAGCAGTTCGGGTTCGAGCAGCAGCTGCCGCAGCCCGAGCTTCTCGACCGCGTCGCGTTGCATGACCTGCACGACCGAGGTGGGGAAGTACTTGCGGACGTCGCCGAGCCACCGGTGCAGCTGTGGCGAGCTCGCGCCGAGGCCTGCGCCGCGTTCACCGCCACCGCCGTAGAGACCGGTCAGCGCGCCGTCACGGCGTTCGTCGTCGCCGTCGAGCTGGGCCACGTCCTCCGCGCTCGGCCCCAGCAACAGCCGCCACCGCCGCAGCCGCTCTGCGGGGACTTCCGGGGTCATTTGAGCGCGGCCGCCACTTCTTCGGCCGCACGCACGACGTGAGGGCCCACGACGTCCGCGTCGAGCTTCTCCAGCGCCACAACACCGACGGAGGCCCGCAGCCCCGGTATGCCACGCACGGGCGCCGCGACGCCGTACGCGTTCGGCTGCAGCTCACCCGCCGACACCGCCCACGGCTCACCCGGCTGCGAGATCGCCTTGCCGGCCGCCCCGCGGTGCACCGGGTGGCGGGACCCCACCCGGTACGCCACGTGGAAAGCGGTCCACGACGGTTCGACGACGGCGACGGCCTGGGCCTCGGTGCCGTCGGCGACGGTCAGGTGCGCGGTGGCGCCGACCTTCTCCGCGAGCTCGCGCAAAGCCGGGTTCGCCGCCATCCGCAGCTGCGGCAGCACGTTCGCGGCTAGCCTCAGCACGCCGAGACCGAGCCGGACCTTGGAACCCTCGCGGCGCACGAGCCCGCGCGCCTGCAGGGGCACCAGGAGCCGGTAGACGGCGGCCCTGGAGGCGCCGATGGCCGTGGCGAGCTCGGAGATCGAGGGAGCCTCCGACTCCGCCTCCGCGACAGCCTGGAGGAGCGCCAGACCCCGTTCCAGGGTCAGCGAGCTCTCCTTCGTCGCTCCGACCATCACGCGCTCCGAACTGTGCCCACCACCTCGGCGAGACCGACCACCGAACCGCCCTCGCCAGGAGCCGTCGCGGTCAGCCTGACCGTGTCGCCGTCCTCCAGGAACGTCCGCGTGGAGCCGTCGTCGAGCTTGAACGGTTCCTTGCCGCCCCAGCTCAGCTCCAGGAACGAGCCGCGCTCGTCCTTCTCCGGACCGGAGACGGTGCCCGAGGCGAACAGATCACCAGGGCGCACGGTAGCCCCGTTCACCGTCATGTGGGCGAGTTGTTGCACAAACGACCACGACATCTCCCGGAACGGGGGCCGCGCGACGATCGTGTCGTTCAGCTCGACCGTGATCGTGATGTCCAGACCCCACGGCTGGTCGCAGGTCAGGTAGTCGTGCAGCTTGTTCGGCAGCGGCGGGGTCGGGACCCGTGCCACCGAGAACGCCTCCAGCGGCGTGATCCACGCGCCGATCGACGTCGCGAACGACTTGGCCAGGAACGGGCCGAGCGGCTGGTACTCCCAGGCCTGGATGTCGCGCGCCGACCAGTCGTTGACCAGCGCGACGCCGAAGACGTGCTCGGCCGCGCGGCTGGTGCTCACGTTCGCCGCCCGCGGGCCGCCGCAGACGAACCCGACCTCGGCCTCGATGTCGAGGCGCTCCGACGGGCCGAACTTCGGGCCCTCGCTGCCGCGCTTCTGGCCGTTCGGGCGGGTGATCTCGGTGCCGGAGACGTACACCGTGCCCGCGCGGCCGTGGTAGCCGATCGGGAGGTGCGTCCAGTTCGGCGTGAGCGGGTCGCCGTCGGGGCGGAACATCCTGCCGACGTTCTCCGCGTGGTGCCTGCTGGAGTAGAAGTCCACGTAGTCGCCGACGGTGAACGGCAGCTTCGCGGTGTCGATCGGGACGAGCTCCGCACCCTTCGGCGCGGACGTGCCCCTGACGATCTCGCGCAGCTTCGCCCGCAGCGCGCTCCAGACCGGACGGCCCGCCTTGAGCAGGTCGTCGAGCGAGTCGCCCTGGACGAACTCGGTGCACTTGCCGAGCCCGAGGGTCTTCAGCAGCAGCGCCTGGTCGCCCACGCGCACCGCCACACCGTCGGCGACGACTCCGTAGGGCAGGGTCTGCGGTCCGAACGGCTGGTCCTCGGTGAAGCCCGGGTCGCTGATCCAGCTCACAGCAGCCCCAGCTCCTCGAGGTCGGCGACCGGCTCGGCGAGCGAGCACGAGCCGTAGCTCGCGAAGACGCCGCGGACCGCGTGCGCGGCCTGGTCGCTGAGCGCCTTGGCCTCGGCGGTGAGAGCCTCGGCGTCGGTGCTCGCGAGCGCCTCGCGGACGTCGCGGCCGGACAGGCTGCGGGCCGTCGCGACGAGGAGGTTCAGGAAGCCGTGGTGGGTGAAGCCCTGCTCGTCGGTGTGGCGGACGGCCTTGTGCAGGCCCGCGGTCGCCTTGAACGCGACGCCGCCACCGCTGACGACGGACAGGAAGTCGGCGACCTCCTGGACGCTGGGGAAGTTCTCCTGGGAGAGACCGCCGCAGCGCAGCTTGGGCCAGCTGCCGTGCTCGATGACCCGGCGGACGCCGTCGAGCCACTCGGGCCCGCCGCGGCGCGGTTCCACGACGCGGATGACGTCCTCGGGCACGAACTCGGAGACGCGCTCGAGCCACACCTCGTCCACATCGGACGGTGCGGGCATCTCGACCATGCGCAACGCCAGCAGTTCACTTCTGCTCTCGACGATCGACACGGCCTTCGGCACGCCGCCGAGGCCGGTGTCGATCACGAGGCTCAACGCGATCGGTTTCGGGGGCTTGACCTTGATCAGCTCGGTGATCAGCTCGGCGAGCCGGGAGGCGGGGCACAGGAAGAGGCCCATGACGCCGGACCACTCGCCGACCCGTCCGTCGAGGTGACCGCGCACCGCGTCGGGCATCGACGCGTTCCCCGGAGGGAACAGCGCGGCATCGTCCACAAGCCTCGCGAGCAGGGGCGGAGTACCGCGCGGACCGGGCGCACGGAGTTCGACAGCGCTTGACACGGCTGACACGCTAGCCGTGTACCGGCAACTGAACAAAGATGTCCGATAGTCGAACGCCCTCGGAGACGTCATGGCCTACTACCGCCAGGTGGGGGAGATCCCCCGAAAGCGCCACACCCAGTTCCGCAAACCGGACGGTGGGCTCTACGCGGAAGAGCTGATGGGAGTCGAGGGGTTCTCGGCCGACTCGGCCCTGCTGTACCACCGGTACCTGCCCACGGCGATCGTGAACGCGGAGACGGTGAAGGACGAGCGCGGGACGGTGGCGCCGAACCTGCCGTTGAAGCCGCGGCACTTCAAGACGCAGGACCTGACCTGGGCTTCTGACGAGGTCGACGCGGTGACCGGGCGTCGCCGGCTGTTCCACAACCCGGACGTGACCATTGGTTTTGTCCGCGCTTCGGTGCCGTCGCCGTTGTACCGCAACGCTTTCGGTGACGAGCTGCTGTACGTGCAGGGCGGTTCCGGTGTCATCGAGACGATCTACGGGGCGCTGGAGGTGGGGGACGGCGACTACGTCGTGATCCCGACCTCGTGCACCTACCGGGTGGTGCCGTCCACGCCGATGTCGCTGCTGGTGCTGGAGGCGACCGGGCACATCGGGCCACCCAAGCGGTACCTGTCGAAGGCCGGACAGTTCCTGGAGCACTCGCCGTACTGCGAACGCGACATCCGCGGTCCCGTTGAGCCGTTGCTCGTGGAGGGGACGGACGTCGACGTGCTCGTGCGGCACCGGGCGGGGCTGACGAGGTTCACCTACGCGAACCACCCGTTCGACGTCGTCGGGTGGGACGGCCACCTGTACCCGTGGGCGTTCAACATCCGCGACTTCGAGCCGATCACCGGGCGGGTGCACCAGCCGCCGCCCGTGCACCAGACGTTCGAGGGCCCGAACTTCGTGGTGTGCTCGTTCTGCCCGCGCAAGGTCGACTACCACCCGCTGGCCGTGCCGGTGCCGTACAACCACGCGAACGTCGACTCGGACGAGCTGATGTTCTACGTCGGCGGCAACTACGAGGCGCGCAAGGGGTCCGGGATCGGCATCGGCTCGATGTCGCTGCACCCGTCGGGCTGCACGCACGGTCCGCAGCCCGGTGCGGTGGAGGCGTCCCTGGGCGCGGACTACTTCGACGAGACCGCGGTCATGGTCGACACCTTCCGCCCGCTGGAGCTCGGTGAGGCGGCGGAGGCCTGCGAGGACCCGGCGTACGCGTGGACGTGGGCGAGGCGGGGTCCGGCCTGATTTTCTGTCGGGGGTCCTCGCTACTTTGGTCACGTGAGGACACGTGCCGTTCCGCTGCGCTGGCAGGGCCTGGGCAAGGCCCTGCCGGTGCTGTGGGGGCTGTACACGGGCTCGGGCTCGATGCCGTACCGCGTGTGCGTCGACCTGGCGGCGGGGTCGGCGAAGTGCACCTGCCCGTCGCGGCGGTTCCCCTGCAAGCACGCGATCGCGCTGCAGGAGCTGGAGCTGCCGGAAGCCTTGCCGCCCGCGTGGGTGGAGGAGTGGACGACCCGCCGCGCCGCACGTGAGCTGGACTCCTCGCCGGAGGCGGCCGCACGCCGCGCCAGGGCTCGGGAGAAGACGGCGGCGAACCGGGCTCTTGCCATGTCGTCGGGGCTCGACGGCTTGCGGGACTGGCTGCTGGACGTCGCCTCGGCCGGGATCGCGTCGCTGCCGGGGCGGCCGGCGTCGTGGTGGCAGGCGTTCACCGCGCGGATGATCGACGCGCAGGTGCCGGGCGTGGCCGCGGCGGTGGGGGAGATCCAGGAGATCGTGGCGCGGTCGGGCCCGTCCTGGACCGCCGACGTGGCCGATCGCCTGGGCGGCCTGCACCTGTTGTGCTCCGTGCAGCCGCGGTCCCGGCTCGGGGTCACGGTGCCGGAGGAGGCGGTGCGCGCCGGCCCCGGCGTGTCCGACCGCTGGGTGGCGCTGCTGCGCCTCGAAACCGACGACGGCAGGGTCCGCACCGTCCGGCAGTGGTGCTGGGGCCGTCAGACGGGCCGCTGGGTGGTCGCAATCCGCCATTCCGCCGTGGGTGCCCCGGTCCCGTTGCTGCCGCACGGCCTGGAGTCGTCCGCTCTGGTCCACCCGTACCCGGGCTCGGACCGCGTGGCGCTGGGCGAGCTGGCCGGCTCCCGCACGCCGGACCCGGTGCCGGCACCTGCCTCGTGGCGGGCCTCGCTGGCAACGCTGGAACCGATGCTGGTGGCCGACCCGTGGCAACGCCTGTTCCCGCTGGGCTGCGCTTCGGTGCGCCTCTGCGGCGGCTCGCTGGCCGACACCTCCGGCCACGCGCTGCCGGTCCGCGACGACACCGGCCTGGACATGGCGCTGGCACTCACCGGCGGCGCGCCGTTCGACGCGTGGGGACTGTGGGACGGCCACACGCTGCGCCTGGGCGCGATCGCGCTGGACGACCACCTGGAGGTGGTGGCATGACTGCCTTGCCGCCGTCCCGCACCTCAGGACGCGTCATGCGGACGCCGCAGGTCGCAGACGCGCTGCTGCCCGCCCACTCCGGCGAGCCCGCCCACTCCGGCCCCGCCTGCCTCTGCGAGCCCGGCGAGCCAGCCACCGCGCCTGCCCGCCACGCCGCGCCCGCCCATCACGCCGCGCCTGCCCACTCCGGCGGCCTGCCCACTCCGGCGGCCTGCCCACTCCGGCGGCCCGCCCACCTCCGCGAGCCCGGCGAGCCCGCCACCGCGCCTGCCGCCACGCCGCGCCTGCCCGCCACGCCGCGCGAGCCGCCACGGCGAGCCCGCCACGGCGAGCCCGCTCACCTCTGCGAGCCCGCCCACCACGGCGAGCCCGCCGCCGCACCCGTCGGCCGCCTCGCGCGCAGCCGGTTGTGCGCGTTCTGCCGCACTCCTCCTGCGGCTCCGCCACCCCGCGCCTGCGCATCCGCCTCGAGCCGCGTCCCCTCGGCCGTGCCGTCCCGCCGTCGTCGCGCGTCCGCCCGTCCCGCCGTCGTCGCGCGTCCGCCCAGGACCGCGTCACCCCGCCAGGTCGTCCTGCCGCCTCGCCACACCCGTCGACGGCCTCGCCGCCTCGCCGACGCCCCGCGCCCACCCCTCGGCTCCGCCGCGTCGCCACCACCCAGCTCCGCGCCGCGTCGCCACCACCACCCCGGCATCGCGCCGCGTCGCCGCCGGAACCCCGCCCCAGCGCCGCGTCTCCACCGTGCTGCCCGCTCCTGCCACACCTCCGAACAGCTCCACCTCACCCCGGAGGTGGTGGCGTGAAGGCCGACTGGTCCGCCGCGGTCCAGAACCTCCTCCTCGGCACGGCCAGAGGTGGCGCGACCCCACCGAGCTCCTCTCCGCCTGCGCCACACTGGGCGTGGCCCGTTCGGTGCCACCCTGCCGCCCGACACCGCCGCCGACCCGCTCCCGCCCGCACCGCCCGAGACCGCCGGCTTCCCCAGACCGGCCGCCAGGGCGGTCCTCGAAGCGATCATGAGCCTCGACGACGAGGTCCTCCTGACCGAGTGGTGCGCGCTGGCCAAGGCCGGCAACGTCGTGGCGGAGCACCGCATGCTCCCGGCCCTGCTCGCCCTCGGCACCGCTCGCCCCGGCTTGAGGGCCGCCGTGGTGGAGGTGCTGGGCACGCGTGGTCGCTGGCTCGCGAACACCCGGCCCGGCTGGTCCTGGGCCAGCGGGGCAGCGCCGCTCGTCGACGAGGTGCCGCTCGACGAGATCCTCGACCTGCCCAGCGCCCAGCGCGTCCGGGCGCTGCGCCGCAAGCGCAAGGCGGACCCGGCCGCGGTCGGCGCGTTCATCGCGGAGGAGTTCGCGGCCTCTCCCCGGTCGACCGACCGGCAGGTGCTGGTCAGCGCTCTGGAAACCGGTCTGAACGGGCAGGACGAGCGGCTGCTTGAAGCGGCGCTCGACGACAAGGCGGCGGCTGTGCACGACGAGGCCCTCCGGCTGCTGCGGAAGCTGGGCAGGACGCGCCTCGCCGCCCGTGCCGCTCACCGGCTGCGCCACGGCCTCCGGCTCACCGCGGACGGGCTCGACGTCCGGCCCGGCGAGCTCTGGACCGCGCGCCCGATCCGCCGGAGCTGCGCGACCTCATGCGCGACGGGTCCGAGAAGGGGTGGCCGGGCGCATCCGGGCCGCCGCCGCGAGCGTGCCGCCGTCGTACTGGACCTCGACGCTCAAGGCCGACGACGCCAAGGCGGCCGGCATCCTGCGGCGGGCCGTGGGCCGCCGCGTTGCTCAGGGAGTGGCCGACCAGCTCGCCGCCGCGCAGGACCGCGGCCGTGGGCCGTCGCTGCCGCCGAGACGCTGACCGGCATGGAGCAGCTCGAGATGCTGGCGGCGTTGCCCGCCGAGGTGGCCGAGCAGGCGGTCGTGGCCGTGTCGAAGAACTGGCACTACGACCTGCTCGACCACGCCTGCTCCCAGCTGCCGGCGCCCTGGTCGCCGGAGACCACCCGCGCGCTGCTGCACCGCTACGCCGCGCTGCCCGATCCGCGCTGGCGGTCCGGCAGGCCGCCCAACGTGCTGCTGGCCCGGGGTGACGCCGACCTGCTCGGCGCCAGCTGGGAGGCTCTGACCCGTCGCTGGCCGGAGAGCTCCCTGGAGCTCGAGGTCCTCGGACTCCGGATCCGCCTGCGCGAATCGTTCGCACCACCGACCCAGGAGGTCCCGTGACCGCCGTGCTCAGGCCGACGGCCGAACAGCAGTACGCCGCCGAGCTCGAGGCCGTCGCGGCGCAGGACGACCGGCAGCGGCCGCCGAACTGGCGCATGTCACCGCAGGCCGTGGTCACCTACGTGCTGGGCGGCACGCTGGCCGACGGCACGGTGGTCACACCCAAGTACGTCGGCTCGCGGCGTCTCGTGGAGGTCGCGGTCGGCACGCTCGTCACCGACCGGGCCCTGCTGCTCGTGGGCGTGCCCGGCACGGCAAAGTCGTGGCTGAGCGAGCACCTGGCCGCGGCGATCAGCGGTGACAGCACCCTGGTCGTCCAGGGCACCGCCGGCACCAGCGAGGACCAGGTCCGGTACGGCTGGAACTACGCCCGGCTGATCGCCGAAGGGCCGAGCGAGAACGCGCTCGTGCCCAGCCCGGTCCTGAGGGCGATGCGGCTGGGATCGGTCGCGCGCGTCGAAGAGCTCACGCGCATGCCGTCGGAGGTGCAGGACTCGTTCATCACGGTCCTGAGCGAGAAGTCGCTCCCGGTGCCCGAGCTCAACACCCAGGTCCAGGCGGTGCCCGGCTTCACGGTCATCGCGACGGCCAACGACCGCGACCGCGGCGTCAACCAGATGTCGTCCGCTCTCGCGCGCAGGTTCAACACGGTCGTCCTCCCGCCGCCCGCCACGGAGGACGCCGAGGTCGAGATCGTCATCACCAGGGCCCAGCAGCTCGGCAAGGCGCTCGAACTGCCCGCCGAGCCGCCCGCGCTCGACGAGGTGCGCAGGGTGGTGCGGATCTTCCGCGAGCTGCGCAACGGGTCCACTGTGGACGGACGGACGCAGCTGAAGAAGCCCAGCGGCAGCCTGTCCACGGCGGAGGCGATCTCCGTTGTCGCCAACGGCATGGCGCTCGCCGGACACTTCGGGGACGGCACGCTCGGGGCGGACGAGCTGGCGAGCGGACTCCTCGGGGCCGTCATCAAGGACCGCGTGTCCGACGCGACGGTGTGGCAGGAGTACCTGGAGACCGTGCTCAAGGAGCGCACCGAGTGGCGTGACCTCTACCGGGCCTGCCTGGACGTCAGCGGTGACTGAGCCGGTCCTCCTCGGCATCCGGCACCACGGGCCCGGCTCGGCGCGCATGGTCAAGCGCGCGCTGGAGCAGACACGGCCCGCGCTCATCCTGATCGAAGGCCCGCCGGAGGCCGACGGGCTGTTGGAGCACGTCCACGCCCTCACGCCGCCGGTCGCGATCCTGCTGCACGACGAGACGGAACCCGAGAACGCCGCGTTCTGGCCGTTCGCCGAGTTCTCGCCGGAATGGCAAGCGCTCAAGTACGCCGACGAGAACGACACGAAAACGCGCTTCTTCGACCTGCCGGCCGCCGCGTCGATCGGCGACGACGGGCCGAGCGGCAACGTCGACCCCATCGGGTTGCTGGCGGAGGCGGCGGGGTTCGACGACCCCGAACGGTGGTGGGAGGACGTCGTCGAGCACAGCGCGACGGATCCGATCGACCTCGCCAACGCCATCACCGAGGCGATGGTCGCGGTCAGGCAAGAGTTCGAACACGAGGTCGGAGAGCGCACGCTAAGAAGAGAAGCGTTCATGCGCCAGACGATTCGCAAGGCGCGCAAGGAGACCGACGGGCCGATAGTCGTCGTCTGCGGTGCGTGGCACGTGCCGGCGCTGCTGACCAAACCGACGGTCGCGCACGACACGGCGCTCCTCAAAGGCCTCAGAAGACGCAAGATCAGCGGTACCTGGGTGCCGTGGAGCCACGGGCAGCTCGCCGCCGAGTCGGGGTACGGCGCGGGTGTCGACTCACCCGGCTGGTACGCGCACCTGTGGCAACACCAGGCCGACGTCGTGCCGCGCTGGTTCGCCAAAGCCGCGGCCGTGTTGCGAGAAGAAGACTTGCCAGCTTCGACGGCGAGTGCCGTGGAGGCGGTCAGGCTCGCGGAAACCCTTGCGGCGCTGCGGGAACGGCCGTCCGCAGGGCTCAGCGAGGTCGACGAGGCGGCGCTGGCCGTGCTGTGCGGCGGTGACGAGGTCCCGCTCAAGCTCGTCCACCGCAAGCTGGTGGTCGGCGAACGCCTCGGCGAGGTCGGCGAGGCCGTGCCGCGGTCGCCGCTGGCGGCGGATCTGCAACGCCTGCAACGCACCCTGCGCCTGCCCGCCGCGCCGGAGCCCAAGCAGCTCAAGCTCGACCTCCGCAAGGACACCGACCGCGAACGCTCGAAGCTCCTGCAGCGGCTGGAAGTTCTCGGCGTGCCGTGGGGCAAGCCGGACCGGTCCAACTCGCTCGGCACGTTCGCCGAGATGTGGCAGCTGCGCTGGGACCCGGTGTTCGCCGTGTCCGTCGCGGTCGCCGCGCGCCACGGCACCACGGTCCACACGGCCGCCGAGAACGTCCTGACCCAGGCGGCGGACCAGGCCACCAGGGTCGCCGAGGCAGCGGAAACGCTCGGCAAGGCCGTCGGCTGCGAGCTGCCCAAGGCCGTCGCGGCCGCCCGGGAGGCGCTCGACCGGTGTGCCGCGCTCGCCACCGACGCGCTCGAACTGCTCGCCGCGCTGCCCGACCTGGCGCGGACCGTGCGCTACGGCTCGGTCCGCGGTACTGATCCGGAATTGCTGCGCGTCGCCCTGCACGGGTTGCTCACCCGCGGCGCGGTCGGGCTCCCGCTGGCCTGCCGCAACATCGACGACGAGACCGCCGAGCACGCGCTGGCCACCGTGGACGGCGCGCACGAGGCCACCCGGCTCGCCGCGGACTCCGACCACCAGGCCACCTGGTGGCGGGCCCTGCACGCGCTGACCAAGGCCGACGCGCACGGTCTGCCCACCGGCCGCGCCACCAGGCTGTTGTGGGAGGCGGGGGAGCTGACCAGCGACGACGTGGCCGCGAAGCTGCATCGCTCGGTCGCCACGGCGTTCGTCGCCGGCTTCCTGCGGGGCTCGGCGACGCTCCTCGCGGCCGACCCGAGGCTCTTCGGGCTCATCGACGAGTGGCTGAGCGGCCTGCGCGGTGACGCGTTCGACGACGCGCTCCCCCTGTTGCGGCGCGCCATCACCGACTTCACCCCGGCCGAACGGCGGCTGCTCGGCGAGCGCGTCGTCGCCGGTGGGACACCGCGGCCGGTGGCCGACGACGAGTGGGACCTGGCCATCGCCGAACGCCTCGCCGCGCACGTCCGCAGCCTGCTGGCCTGAGTTTGACGATCTTGAAAACCGCGCACCCCAGCACCGTGACCGCACCTGACGAAGATCGCCTCGAAAACTCCCAGCACCTCATCGACGAGGCCAAGAAGATCGCGCACGACCTGCGCGAGACGAGCCCTGACCCGGCACCGGCGGAGCCGAAGACGGACGAGGGCTCACCCGCGAACTAGCGCAACCAACCGAACCAGCGAGCTAGACCGACCAGGGCGGCGTGATCGTCCGCCCGTCGGCCAGCGTCCCGGTGATCCCCACCGAGGTCGCCACCACCACGCGCGCCGGGCCGCCCGTGAGTGACAGCTCGGTGTTCGGCGGCACCACGATCGCGTCGCCGGGCCCCGCGGTCTGCCCCTGGATCGTCACCGACCCGGACAGCACGTAGAACACCTCCTCCTTCGACGCGGAGTGCGGCGTCCCGTCACCCCCTTCCGGCACGTCGACGGTCCACAGCGCGATCTCCGTGCTCCCCGTCGACGGCACCGCCAGCGGCCTGAACTCGAACCCGCCGAACTCGTGCCGAGCAGCCGAATCCCCCGTGACCAGCAAGACGACCTCCAAAGTAGTCAACCAAGTTGTCCAACCTTAGAATATGGACAACCAGGTTGTCTACTAGGAGTGCGCGATGGAACCGGTGCCCATGCTGCTGGCGATGACGTACCGGGCCATGGGGGACCAGTTCCACGACCGCCTGCGCCAGATCGGCCTGGAGCCGCTGCGCCCGGCCCACGGCTACGTCTTCCGCTTCCTCGCCCGGCGCCGCGCCACGACCGTCGACATCGGCGGGCACCTCGGCGTCACCAAGCAGGCCGCTGCGAAGATCGTCGCCGAGCTCGACGAGTGGGGTTATGTGCTGAGGGAGCCGCACCCCACCGACAAGCGCGCCCAGTACGTCACGCTGACCACCAAGGGCCGCGACTACCTGAAGTTCGCCGACAACCTGTGGACGGACCTGGAGAACGAGATGGCCGAGGCGATCGGCCAGGACACCGTCGCCACCATCAAGGCCGGCCTCGCCGCGTACCTGCAGCACGCGCACGGCGAGGACCAGCCCGGCCTGCGACCCGTGTGGTGACCTGGCACCTGTTTCTAGAAGACCTGCGTCAGGGCGATCACGCCGAACACCGCGAACACCGCGCCCGCCACCCGCTGGATCCAGTGCGTCGGCAACCGGCCCGCCAGCTTCCGCCCGACGAGCACCGCCAGCCCGGCCACGGCCACGAGCGCCAGCCAGGCCCCGAGCCCGACCGCGAGCGGCGCGCCGTACCGAGCCGTGATCCCGGCGGTGGCGAGCTGGGAGGCATCGCCCCACTCGGCGGCGAACAGCACGCCGAACGACGTCAGCGCCGCCCGCCAGAACGGCACGTCAGCACGTGTCCCGGCTTCGTCGGCGGAGTCGTCGTCCTTCGAGAACCCCTCGCGCAGCAGCATGAACGCGCCGATGCCGAACAGCAGGGCGACCACACCGGACACCACGCGGTCCGGCAGCAGCGTCAGGGCCGACCCGAACGCCGCGGCGACCACGCTCTGCACGGCGAAGGCCGCGACGACGCCCGTGAACACCGGCCAGGCGCGGTAGCGCGTGGTCAGCACCAGGGTCGCGACCATGGTCTTGTCCGGGAGCTCGACGAGGAACACCACCGCGAAGGCGGTGATGAACGCGAGCGATGAAGTGGCCACGAGGTCCTCCACGTCCGAATACGAGACCCGGACGGAGGCGCAACAGACCCCGACCGGGCGTGCTGCAGCCCGGCCGGAGGTCTCGTTCGCCCGTACAAGACGGGTGTGGGACCGGATCCGCTCGAAGGCCGACCAGTATGTCGATCACCACGCCACCGGCTGCGAGCTCCGGTGGGAACTACTCCCCTCTGGCGCATCCATCGTATCCGATGCATGTCACCTGATAGGCGTGACTTCGCGCACGGGACCTTGGTCCCGGGCCGGGACAGGACCGTCGTACCTGATAGCGGCCATGATCCAGACCTACGCTCGAAGACGTGGAAGTACTCGAACTCGCGCGGTGGCAGTTCGGCATCACCACCGTCTACCACTTTCTGATGGTGCCGCTGACCATCGGTCTCTCCCTGCTGGTCGCGGGGATGCAGACCGCGTGGGTGCGCACGGGTGACGAGCGCTACTACAAGATGACGAAGTTCTGGGGGAAGCTCCTCCTGATCAACTTCGCCATGGGTGTCGTCACCGGCATCGTGCAGGAGTTCCAGTTCGGCATGGCCTGGAGCGCCTACAGCAGGTTCGTGGGCGACGTGTTCGGCGCACCGCTCGCGATGGAGGGGATCGTCGCCTTCTTCGTCGAGTCGACGTTCCTCGGGCTGTGGATCTTCGGCTGGGACAAGCTGCCGAAGAAGGTCCACCTCGCCTGCGCGTGGGCGTTCAGCCTCGCGACCATGGCCAGCGCGTACTTCATCCTCGCCGCCAACTCGTGGATGCAGCACCCGGTCGGCATCGAGATGCACGAGGGCCGGCCGCGCCTCACCTCGATCTGGGCCGTGCTGACCAACAACACGACGCTCGCCGCCTTCCCGCACACCATCGCCGGCGCGTTCGCCGTGGCCGGTGCGTTCCTCGTCGGCATCGCCGCCTGGCACCTGCACCGCAAGTCCGAAGAGGAACGCGTCTGGCGCAGCTCGCTCAAGCTCGGCACCTGGGTCGGCGTGGTCGCGTTCAGCGTCCTGGCGATCAGCGGTGACCTGCAGGGCAAGCTGATGTTCGAGCAGCAGCCGATGAAGATGGCCGCGGCGGAAGCCCTGTGCCACACCGAGGAGCCGGCGGCGTTCAGCATCTTCGCGGTCGGTGACGTCACCAGGCCCGACTGCGAGAACGTCAAGAGCATCACCGTGCCCGCGCTGCTGAGCTTCCTGGCGCACAACGACTTCAGCACCGAGGTCAAGGGCATCGAGGATCTCGTCCCGCTGTACCAGCAGAAGTACGGTGAGTTCTACCCGGTCGACGAGCGGCTGGGCGAGCTCAGCGGCAAGCCGATCGACTACGTGCCGGCGCTTCCGGTGACCTACTGGGGCTTCCGCTTGATGATCGGCTTCGGCGCGATCTCGGCCGGCCTGGGTGTCTTCATGCTGTGGCTGACGCGCAGGAACCGGACGCCCACCGGCTGGTGGTTCCCGGCACTGGGCCTCGCCGGCATCGCGACCCCCTTCCTGGCCAACAGCTTCGGCTGGATCTTCACCGAGATGGGCAGGCAGCCGTTCGTGGTGGTGCCGAACCCGTCCGGGGTGGACGGTGTCTGGATGTTCACCGCGCAGGCGGTCAGCAACAGCACGCCCGGCGAGATCCTGACGTCGCTGATCGCGCTCACCGCGGTCTACAGCGTGCTGGCGGTCGTGGAGTTCTACCTGATCCGCAAGTACGTCCGAGGCGGGATCCCCGGCGTGCTGCCCCAGAAGTCCGACGACGGCGCCCTGGCGTTCGCGTACTAGGGGAGAGACGACGTGGAAACGCTCTGGTTCGTGCTGATCGCCGTGCTGTGGCTCGGCTACCTGTTCCTCGAAGGATTCGACTTCGGCGTCGGCATGCTGCTGCCCGTTCTCGGGCGCGACAACGCCGAACGCCGGGTCATGATCAACACCATCGGGCCGGTCTGGGACGGCAACGAGGTGTGGCTCATCGTCGCGATCGGTGCCACGTTCGCGGCCTTCCCCGGTTGGTACGCGGCGCTGCTCAGCGCCGCGTACCTGCCACTGACGTTGTTCCTCGTCGCGCTGATCGGGCGCGGGGTCGCGTTCGACTACCGCGGCAAGGTCGACAACCCGCGCTGGCGCAAGGCGTGGGACGTCACCATCGTCGCCGGCTCGTGGATCGCGACCCTGTGCGTCGGCCTGCTGATCTCGACGACGGTGCTGGGGCTGCCGATCGACGAGAACGGTGACCGGGTCGGCTCGGCGTTCGCGGCCGTCCGCTTCGACACCGTGCTCGGCGCACTCGCCTTCGCCGGCTACGCGCTGGTCCACGGCGCCGTGTTCACCGCCTTGAAGACCGAGGGCGAGATCCGCGAACGGGCCCGCCGCGTCGCGCTGACCATCGCCCCGGTGGCGCTGCTGCCGTTGATCGCGCTGCTGGCGGTCGTGGCCGGGGTGTGGGCCGGTGTGGTCGTGCTGGTCCTCGCGGCGGCGATGTGGCGGCTGCTGCACAACCGCGACGGCCAGTCGTTCGCGCTGATGGGCCTGGCGATCGCCGCCAGCGTGGCCATCCTGTTCGGCTCGCTCTACCCGAACGTGCTGCCGTCGACGCTGAACGACGCGTGGTCGCTGACCATCGCGAACAGCGCGTCGAGCCCGTACACGCTGCAGGTGATCACGTGGGTCGCCGCGTTCGGCACGCCCGCCGTGCTCGTCTACCAGGGCTGGACCTACTGGGTGTTCCGCAAGCGCATCGGCGTGCGGCACATCCCGGTGCAGTGATGGCCAAGGGCCCGCTGGGAGCTCTGCCCCAGCTCTCGAAGAACGCCAGGCGCGCCCTCGTCGGGGTGGGCGCCCTGGCGTTGTTCAACGCCCTCGCGCTCGTCGCCCAGGCCGTCGCCCTGGCGTCGGTGATCACGACCCGCGAGGGCCTGCCGTTGCTGGCCGGCGCGATCGTGGCCCGCGCAGCTCTCACGTGGGCGACGGAGAGCGCCGCCGCCCGCGCGGCCGCCGGTGCCAAGGAGGAGCTGCGGACGAAGCTGCTGGCCAGGTCGTTCGAGCGTGGTCCGGCCTGGATCGCCGAACGCGGCACCGCCGAGCTGTCGGTGCTCGCCACGAAGGGCCTCGACGCGCTCGACGCCTACTTCACCCGCTACCTGCCCGCACTGGTCACGGCCGTGGTCGTGCCGCCGCTGGTCGGCGCCTGGATCCTCTTCACGGACTGGCCCTCGGCGGTCCTGATCGCCGTCACGGTCCCGTTGATCCCGGTCTTCGCCGCGCTGGTCGGCTGGTACACCGAGAAGCGCGTCAAGAGGGCCGCCGACGTCACCGAGCTGCTCTCGGCCCAGCTCCTCGAACTGCTCCGCGCCCTGCCGGTCCTCACCGTCTTCGGCCGCGCCAAGCAGCAAGCCGCCGCGGTCCGCCAACTCGGCGACCAGCACCGCAAAGCCACCATGGGCACGCTCAAGATCGCATTCCTCAGCGCCCTGGTCCTGGAGATCGCCGCCTCACTGTCCGTCGCCCTGATCGCCGTCGGCGTCGGCGTCCGCCTCGTCCACGGCGACATGACCCTCATGACCGCACTCGTCGTCCTGATCCTCGCCCCCGAGTGCTACCTCCCCCTCCGTGCCGCCGGCGCCGCCCACCACGCCAGCGAGGACGGCCTGGAAGCCGTCCGCCGCGTCGCCGTCGTCGTTGACGACGGTCACGCGGGGGCCCCGCGTGCCGCTGAGGGGAACGCGGGACTCCCGCGTGACTTTTGCGGGCGGGTGTTTGTCGACAATTTGCGGGTGTTGAGGCGTGGTGGGTTCGCGCCGGACGGGGTGAGTTTCGAGGTACGGGGCGGGGAGGTGTACCGGCTCGAAGGGGCGAGTGGGGCGGGGAAGTCGACGACGTTCCAGGTGTTGCTCGGGTTCGTGGAGCCGACGGACGGTGTCGTCGAAGTTCAGGGCGAGATCGCGTACGTGCCGCAGAAGCCCGCGTTCGCGGCCGCCACGCCTCGCGCCGAGCTGGAGCTGACAGTTCCGGACGCGGACGACATCGAGGAGGTCGCGGACGAGGTCGTAGCCGCGCACCTGCTCGACCGTCGCATCACGGACCTCTCGACCGGTGAACGCCAACGCGTCGCAGTCGCGCGCGCTCTGCTGAAGGTCCGCCACGGCGCCACGGTCCTGCTTCTCGACGAACCGACCGCCCACCTCGACCCGGTGACAAGTCGCAAAGTCGACAAAGCGATCAAGAACGCCAGCGCCACCGCGGCCGTCGTCCTCGCCTCGCATCGCGAGAAGGAGGCGTCGGAGGAGGAGACGTTCGCCAGGGTCGTCACGGAGGAGACCCAGCAGGAACGTCCGAAGCGCCTGCCGATCCCGTGGAAAGGCGCTCTGCTGGGCGTCGCCGCGACCGTGGCCGGCATCGCGCTGACCGCGCTGGCCGCCCACCTGATCGCCCGTGCCGCCGAGATGCCGCCGATCCTGACGTTGTCGGTGCTGGTCGTGGGCGTGCGGACGTTCGCGCTGAGCAAGGGCGTGCTCCGCTACGTCGAGCGCCTGGTGACCCACCACGAGGCGTTCAAGCTCGCCACCGAGCTCCGCGCTGAGCTGTGGCTCCGGGTCGTGCGCACCCAACGCCGTGATGGCCTGCAACGGCTCATCGACGACACGGACACGGTGCGCGACCTCGTGCCGCGGGTGCTCGTTCCACCGGTCATCGCGATCGGTGCGGGCATCGCGACCACGGTCCTGTTCGCGTTCATCGACCCGGCAGCGGCACTCACGCTCGGCGGCCTGCTGCTCACGGCCGGCCTCGCCGCGCCCGCCGTCGCCGTGTGGACCGAACGCCGGGCCAGCACCAAGCTCGCCCGCGGCCGCCGCAAGGTCGCGACCGACACGATCAACGCACTCGTCGCCGCACCGGACCTCATCGCGCACGACGCCCACCACCGCCTGCTGGCGCAGCTGCACGCCGACGACGTCGAGCTCGCGGGCCAGACCCGCAGGCAAGCGTTTGGCACGGGTGCCGCCACGGCGATCGTCCTGCTCGCGACCGGTGCGGCGGCCCTGGTCTGCGCCACGACCGGCAACCCGGTGCTCGGCCTGGTCCCGCTCGCCCTCGCCGAGCCGCTGGCCGCCCTCCCGCTCGCCGCCCAGCAGCGCAAGGCGCTGGGAGAAGCCAGCGCCCGGCTCCAGTTCGACGCTCCGGAACGGCCCGAGCCGCACCGGGGCAAGCGGATCCGGCTGGAGAACGTCGACGTCCGCTGGCCCGGCGCGACCGAGCCGACGCTCAAGGACCTGCACCTCAACATCGAGCCCGGCACGCACGTGGCGGTCGTCGGCCCGTCGGGTGCCGGCAAGTCGACGCTGTTCGCGCTGCTCCTGGGCTTTCTGCCACCGGAGCGCGGCATCGTGGAGCTGCCGCGGGCGACCTGGTGCCCGCAGGAGCCGATGCTGGTCAGCACGACGGTGAGGGAGAACCTGCGGATGTCGGGCGCGCACGGCGACGAGCAGCTCAGGGAGGCGTTGCGGCAGGCCTGCCTGCCGGAGTGGGCCGACCGGCTGGACACCGTGATCCGGCCCGACCAGGTCAGCGGCGGCGAGGCGCAACGGCTCGCGCTCGCCAGGGCGTTGCTGCACGACGCCGACGTGGTGCTGCTCGACGAACCCACCGCCCACCTCGACGAACCGACCGCGCAACGCCTCCTCGAACAGCTCAGGAACGACAAGAGGACGATCTTGCACATCACCCACCGCCCGGACGAGGCGGCACGGGCAGACCTCGTGCTGGACCTCGGCACGCCCGCCTACCGTTGAGGACCATGGACCCCTCCCTGGCGCGGCGCGTGCTCGTCGCGTCCACCGAGATCACGTCGGCGGCGCTGGAAGACCCGGAGAACGTGCTGCGGCTCGTGGTCGACGCCGCCGCCGAGCTCGCGGACGCCGACCTCGGCCTGGCGATGATCACCACGGCCGACGACGGCACGCTCACCGTCGAGGCGTCCAGCGGCGAGCCGATCGGTGCCACGCTCAGCCCCCGCAGCGCCGCCGCGAAGGCCGCCCGCACCGGCGTCCCGATCATGGCCGACGACGTCACCAACGACCCGCGCACGGCGCCGTACGTGCCACACGCGCTGCGCAGCTACGGCCCGTTCGCGGTGGCGCCGTTCGGCACGAAGGACCGCAAGATCGGCGCGCTGGCCGTGTACCGGCGCAGGGACAAGCCGCCGTTCACGCAGGAGACGGTGGACGTGCTGACCGCGTTCGCGGCGCAGGCGGGGCTCGCGGTCGTGCTCGCCGAGGGCTTCACCGCCCGGCAGCGGGTCGCCGTCTACGAGGAACGCGAACGCATCGCCCGCGACCTGCACGACGTGATCATCCAACGCCTCTACGGCGCCGGCGTGCAGCTCAGCCTGCTGGAACGCCGCCTGGGCAAGAAGCTCGACAACACCGACCGCACCCGGATCAACGAGGCCGTCGACCTGGTCGACGAGACGATCGCCGAGGTCCGCGCGACGGTGCGCAAGCTGCGCAACACCGACCCGGCCGACTCCACCGACCTGCTCGACTCGATCAACGCCGAGGTCCGCACGGCAGGGGAGCTGCTCGGGTTCTCCCCGCGCCTGCACGTGGCCGGCGACCTGGCGAACGTGCCGCGCAAGCTCGCTGACGACTCCCGTGCCGCGTTGCGGGAGGCGTTGTCCAACGTCGTGCGGCACTCAGGCGCCACGAACGTCCAGATCGACGTACGGCGCGATGAGAAGCATCTGCTGCTGCGAGTCGCGGACAACGGATGCGGCATCCCGTCCGGTGTCACTCAGCGCGGATTGCGGCATCTCGCGGAACGGGCCAAGTCCGCGAGTGGCGATTTCCGCGTTGTGAGTTCACCGAACGGGACGACGCTCACCTGGTCCGTCCCCGTTTAGCCACCCATGCGGCGGCTTGCGTACGCCGTTCCATGCCGAGTTTGGCGAGTACGGACGTCACGTAGTTCTTCACGGTCTTCTCCGCGAGGAACAGCCGTTCACCGATTTGGCGGTTTGTCAGACCCTCACCGATCAGCTCCAGCACCCGCTGTTCCTGGTCGGTGAGTCCGACCGGAGCCGGATTCCGCATCCGGTCGAGGACGCGCGCCGTCGTCGCCGGGTCCAGAAGGGACCGTCCAGCCGCGACCTCGCGCACCGCGGTGACGACGTCCTGGCCGCGCACCTGCTTGAGCAGATACCCCGACGCCCCCGCCATGATCGCGCCGACGAGCGCCTCCTCGTCGTCGAAGGCGGTCAGCACGAGACAACGGATGCCCAGGTCCCGCAGCGTCCGGCACAGGTCCACACCACTGCCGTCGGGGAGCTGAACGTCCACGACGGCCACTTCCGGTGAAGTCTTTTGGGCCCGTGTCACCGCCTCGTCGACGGAACCGGCCTCGGCGATGACGGAGATGTCCTCCTCGTCGTCGAGCATCTCGCGCAGACCTCTGCGCACTACTTCGTGATCGTCAACCAACAAAACGCGCACTGGCACGAATCCACCGTACGTCGAATGGCTGTTCCTGAGCGTGACTCGGATTGGCACAGTTCTTGTCATGGCAGAAGGCTCAGTACGACCGATCGAGGAAGCAGATCGCATAGTTGTCGCTCGGTTGGTACTAGAGCTATGGGGAGCACACACCGCCGTCGCGCACGGAGAGGTGTTCTTCCCGGCGAGTCTGCCGGGATTCCTCGTGGAGAGGCAGGGCCATGTGCTCGGCCTGCTGACCTATGCGGTGGCGAACCATCAGCTGGAGATCGTCACGATCGACGCGCTGCGCAGGGGCCGTGGCGTCGGCACCGCGCTCGTCGACGCCGCGGTCCGTCAGGCGCGCACGCTCGGGTGCAACCGCGTCCGCCTGACGACCACGAACGACAATCTGGACGCAGTGCGCTTCTACCAGCGCCGTGGGTTCAAGCTGACGGCGTTGAGACCGGACGCGGTCCGCGAAGCCCGCAAGCTCAAGCCGGAGATCCCCACCGTCGGGGATTTCGGCATCCCCATCACAGATGAGCTCGACCTGGAACGATGGGTCGCGCCTCGCCAGTAGTCCACAGGTGTCCACAGCTCTGTCCACAGGGTTGTGCACAAGTGGGCTACACGCGCAGCGGGTTGAACGCCTCGTCCCACGCGGCGGCGACCTGACGCGCGCACGTGGTCGGTGCGACGCCTCCCACCCCGGTGCCCAGACCCGGCATCGCGATGGTGTGGACGGCGTCGCGCACCGGCGTGCCGTCCTCCAGCCTGCCTTCGAGCCACAGGCGCAGCACGGCACGCGCGGCGAGGTACGGGTGGACGGTGTCGCCGGGCAGCAGCTCGCCCGGCATCCGCATGGTCGGCGCGCTGATGAGCCACGCCGGCTCGGTCTCGCCGGTCGCCACGATCTGCGCGTCACCGACCGGCAGCTCGCCGCCGTGCAACGCGAGCACCGCGCTGCGGACGTTGTTCTCGACCATCGGGAAGGCCTGCGCGTAGACGGCGTCGATGCCACCGCGCATCCAGCCCTGCGAGTTCGCCGGGCTGACGACGGCCTGCGCGCGGATGTCCAGCACGGACCCGCGGTGCACCCGCACACCTGTTCGCCCGGCAGCCACGGCGAGCCAGGCGTTCGCCATCGGTTCGTCGACCGCGCACAACACGAGTTCTGGCGCTAGAGCGGGCACGCCTCAAGCATTCCAGTTCGAACGGCCCTGGCGGAACCCAGGTTTGGCCGCTGACACAGCCGTGATCCTCACCTCTACTCTTTGCGCGTGCCTCGCATTGCGTACTTCGGACCACAGGGGACCTTCACCGAGCAGGCAGCCCTGCGGTTCGGGTCCGACCTCGTCCCGGCGGAGACGATCCCGCTCGCCGTCGCGGCGGTGCGGTCCGGCGAGACCGAGTTCGCCTGCGTACCCATCGAGAACTCGGTCGAGGGCGCCGTGCCCGCGACCCTCGACGTGCTGATCCGCGACACGCCCGTGGTCGCCGTCGCCGAGACCGTGCTGGACGTCCGGTTCAGCGTGCTGGTCCGTCCGGGTACTTCTTCGATCTCGACCGTCGCCTCGCACCCGCACGCGCTGGCGCAGACCCGTGAGTGGGTCGCCGCGAACCTGCCCGGCGCCACCTCCATCGCCACCTCGTCGACCGCGGCCGCCGCTGCCGCCGTGGAACGCGGTGAGTTCGACGCCGCCGTCACCGCTCCCGTGGCCATCAACCACTACGAGCTGGACGAATACGCCACGGACGTGCTCGACGTCGCCGACGCCCGCACCCGGTTCCTGCTGCTGCGCCAACCGGGTGAGCTGCCGCAGCCGACCGGTGCCGACCGCACCAGCGTCGTCGTGACCACCCCGAACCGCGTCGGCGTGCTGTCCGAGCTGCTCACCGAGCTCGCGTTGCGTGGCATCAATCTCACCGGCCTCGAATCGCGTCCCACGAAGGGCAAACTGGGGACGTACCGCTTCTACATCGACGTCGAGGGGCACATCGCAGAACCGAGGATCGGTGACGCGCTGGCCGCGCTGCACCGACACTCGCACGAGATCCGGTTCCTCGGGTCCTTCCCGAAGGCCGACCAGGAGCCCGCCGAGGCTCACAACGACGAGTTCGCCGCAGCCGCCACCTGGGTCGATGCTGTCAGAAAGGGCGAGCGCGGGTGAGGTTGCTGCTGGTCAGGCACGGCGAGACGGCGTCGAACATCGAACGCAAGCTGGACACGGCCATGCCAGGCCCCCCGCTCACCGAGCTGGGCCACAAACAGGCCCGCGAGCTCGCCGACACGCTCGCCGGCGAGGACATCACCGCCGTCTACGCGAGCATCGGCCTGCGCGCCCAGCAGACCGCGGCCCCCACCGCCGAACGCTTCGGCCTGCCCGTCCAGGTCCTCGACGGCATCGAGGAGATCCAGGTCGGCTCCCTGGAGGGCCGCAACGACACCGAGGCCTACAAGACCTACCTCGACACCGTCATCAAGTGGGCGGAGGGCGCGCTCGACGTGCCGTTCCCCGGTGGCGGCGAGACCGGTCAACAGGTGCTGGACAGGTTCCTCGGCGCGATCGGGTCGATCCACCAGGAGACCGGCACCGTCATGGTCGTGACGCACGGCGGCGCCGGCCGGATGGGCGCGCTGGCACTGGCCTCGAACGTCCCGGTCGAGCTCGCGGAGAACCTGCTGCCGAACACCGGCGTGGTGGTCCTGGAGTCCGGCGACGACGGCTGGGTGTGCCGCTCGTGGGCGGGCGTCGAGGTCTCTTAGGAGCTCACGCGGCGAGGTCCAGCCACTCGCCGACAGCGAGCACGCGCGCGCGTTGTCCCGCGTGCTCGCGAAACTCCCCCTCAGGGTCAACGACCTCGACATAGCCGGGCAGCTTCACGGGCTGTTCCGGCTCGTAGTGCATCGGCACGGCGTGTCGGGCGTCGAGGATGTTCGCCGCCGCAGCCGCCTGGAACGGGTCCATCGCCGCGGGCACCGGACTCGGCGGCTGCAGGTGCGGCGCGTCCACCACCGCGCCGTTGGCGGGCAGGAACACCGCGTCGAACGGCCTGAACCGGCGCGCGACCAGCCACCACCAGCCGTGGAACATCGTGTCGCCGCCGTGGAAGAGCCGCAGCCCGTCCGCCTCCACCACCCAGTTCAGCTGAGGGTCGCCCAGCCCGTCCAGGGACGGCACGGCGGTGACGCGGAACGGCCCGATCTCCCGCTCCGCCCAGGTGTCCACCACCTCGGCCGCCAACCGGTGCCCGGCCAGCTCGCGCTCGCTCAGCAACGTCGTCACGTTGTCCACGTCGTCCCCGTGCCCGCGCGCCGGCCGCAGCACCGGAGCCCCCGGCGCGAGCACCTCCGCGAGCGCCGCGGCATCGGTGTGGTCCCGGTGCAGGTGCGTGACCAGCGCTCCGGCCGCCGTCCCGCTCGGCGCCGTGAGCCCTACCCCCGCCCGCCAGCCGGTGAACAACGGCGACAGGTCCGCCACGTAGTCGATCACCAGCCTCTGGCCGGCCGCCTCGACCTCGACCCCGGCCCAGCCCAGTCGTCGTACCCGCATCCCGCACTCCCTCAGGTTGGTTGCGGCGGAATTTAGCGTACGGTCGTTCTCCAAATCAATAGCGAACGTTCGTACGCTAAAGTTCGGTGCATGTCACCGCGACGCTCGGCAGCCGAGGCCCTCCTCACGAGGGGACGGATCCTCGACCGCGCTGCCGAGATCGCCTCGGAGGAGGGCCTCGACGGCATCACGATCGGCCGGCTCGCCGAGGAGCTGGAGATGAGCAAATCTGGCGTGCACAAGCACTTCGGCACCAAGGAGTCCCTGCAGATCTCCACGCTGGACAAGGCGTTCGTCGACTTCTGGCACCGCGTGGTCGAGCCTGCTCTGGCCGAACCGCCTGGTCTGCGGCGCCTGCGCATGGTCTGCGCCAACTCCGTGGACTACCTGGCCTCGCCGCTGCTGCCGGGCGGCTGCCTGATGACGGCGGCGCTCAGCGAGTACGACGGCCGGCCAGGCGCGGTGCGCGACGCGGTGGCCGAGGTGTGGTCGCGCTGGCAGGGGCAGCTGAGGGCGGACCTGGCGGTGGCGGTGGAAGGCGGCGAGCTGCCGGAGCCGTTCGACGTGGACCAGGCGCTGTTCGAGATCATCGCGGCGGGGCTGGCGCTGAACGCGGCCATGCAGCTGCAGCACGACCAGAGTGCGGTCGCGAGGGCCCGCCGGGCGATCGAGAAAGCGCTGGGCTAACCCCAGCCCAGCTCGTGCAGCTTCGCGTCGTCCACCCCGAAGTGGTGCGCGATCTCGTGCACCACGGTCACGATCACTTCCTCGACCACGTCGTCCTCGGTGTTGCAGATGTCGAGGATCGCCTCGCGGTAGATGAAGATGTGGTCCGGCAGGGTGCCGCCGTAGTCGGTGTTCCGCTCGGTCAGCGCGATGCCCTGGTACAGCCCGAGCAGGGACGGCTCGTCCGGGTTGCGGTCCTCGACCAGCACCACCACGTTGTTCATGGCGTGCAGGAAGTCGGGCGGGACGAGGTCCAGCGCCTCCTCGACGAGCTCGTCGAACCGGGCGCGCGTCATCTCTACGGTCATCGGTTCTCAGACGTCGTGGTGGTGGGGGCCGAGCTCGACGGCTTGTCGGGCTTGCCGGAGTCCGACGGCTGGTTGCTGCCGGAGGGCTGGCCGGACTCGGAGTGCAGCGGGGCGCCGGTGGGTTCGTCCTGCGGCCTGACCGAGGTGGTCTGCGGCGGGTTCGAGGTGGTCAGCGGGGCGCCGTTGGGGTTGCGGACGCTGCCCTGCCAGGCGACGAGGTTCTCGCCCTGGGGGACGGCGCCGATCTTGCAGTTGGCCTTGCGCGAGCCGACGGCCCAGCTCTCCTGCGCGCGGACGTCCCAGGTGACGAGCAGGCCCTTGCCCTTGAGGTCGGCGCCGCCGGTGTACTCGACGGCGATCGCGGCGCACTGCTCGGACATCACGGCGTCCTGCTTCTCGGGGGCCAGGTACTCACCCTCCGGGTGCTGGACGACGCCGATGATCTCGAACGCGTGCGGCTTGGCGCACTCGATCGGGTCACCCACCGTGTTCTTCTCGCCGAGCGCGACGCAGACGCCGGGGTCGTACACGTTCGACTGGTCCTGGGTCTTCGCGCTGCCGAACGAGGGAAGCGGCGCACCCGAGGGCGCGGTGACCTGCAGGCCGCACCGCAGCTGCCGGTCGCCGTCCTGCCAGCGGCGCTCGTCCGGGTTCAGCGAGCTCACGCCGTACTTGCCCTTGGGGTCGAGCTTGCCGGCCATGTAGGTCGTCGCCGTCTGCGCGCAGTTCTCCTGCGAGATCTTCTCCCAGGCCTCGGCGTTCGGGAACGGCGCTTCCTTCGGGTAGCCGGCCGCGATGTCCGCCGTGCCGGTCACCTCGAACTTGTGCGCGGCCGAACAATCCACCTTCTGCGCGTCGGACAGGTCGGTCGTCCAGGTCAGGCAGTCGCCGGCCACGGCCTGGTACGCCGCGTTCACCAGCTCCCGCTTGGTGGCCAGCGGGCCTCCTGCCAGCACAGACGTGAAGGCGGAGACCATCAGGAGGCTGAACGCGCCCACGAAGGCGCCCACCATCACCAGCCGCGTGTCGCGGATGTGACCTGATCGACTCAACCAACCGGCGCTCGGAGACATCTCATCCATGATGCCTGTGCTGTGTGAGGCGGCTGTTGGCCGGGTTGGGCGAGTGTTGCTATTAGGACACTCGTCACCTGTTTGGCCATCGTTCGGCCGTCTCGCTAGGTACCTTGCCCGCGGGAGTGGTGATGACTGACAACAACCAGCCAGGGATGCCGCCTCAGGGGCCTCCCGGCCAGCCGCAACAGCCGCAACAACCGGCGCCCTACCAGCAGCTGCCGCCGCAGGTGCCGGTGCCGCAGCCTGGGCAGGGCCAGCCGCCCGTCCAGCAGAAGGGCAGGGGCCAGGTCCGCCAGCAGCAGGCAGGGGTGACCAAGCCGCGCCAGGCGTCGGTCGCCGAGCAGCGCGCTCGTGCCGCCGCGCAGAAGGCCCAGCAGGAACGGTTCGCCGCCGAGGCCGCCGCGTTCGAGAAGCGCCGCAAGACCCGCAAACGCCTGCTCATCGGCGGTGGCGTCACGGTGGGCGTGGTCGCGCTGGTCGCGATCTGGTACGCCGCCGCGAGCCCCAAGAACGTCACGGCGCAGTGCACCGACAAGAACAACGTGATCGTCGACGACGACTACTGCGACGAGAACTACTACCGCAGCCACGGCGGGTACAGCAGCGGCGGGTTCATCTACATCGGCGGCAGCCAGTACCGCTACAACTACGGCGGTTCGGGCGCGGTCGGTCAGAAGGTGAGCGGCGGCAGCTACACGGTCCCCAAGGGCGCGAACGTGACCACCAAGTCGGGCACGAGCGTGCAGCGCGGTGGGTTCGGCGTCAGCAGCGGCAAGTCCAGCAGCGGGAGCTGACCAGTTGCGCCGTGAAACCTCACAGCCGCGGCCGAACTGGCAGCGGACGGTCTCCGACCAGGGCCTCGTGTTCGGCCTGCCCGCGAAGTACGCGAACGGCTCCGACCGCCCGTACTGGGACGAGTCGGTGCACTACGTGTTCGAGATGAGCGAGATCCTCTCGCTCGAAGCCGACGTCGAGCTCCTCCACTCCATGTGCCTCGACGCGGTGGACAACGTGGTCCTCACCGAGCGCTACCGCGACTTCGGCATCCCCGAATGGGTGTGGCCGCACATCGCCGAGTCGTGGCGGCGGCACGACCCGCACCTCTACGGCCGCTTCGACCTGCGCTACGACGGCTCCGGCCCGGCCAAGCTGCTCGAGTACAACGCCGACACGCCCACGTCGTTGCTGGAAGCCGCGATCATCCAGTGGCACTGGAAGACCGAGGTGTTCCCCGACGACGACCAGTGGAACTCGCTGCACGAGCAGCTGGTCGAGCGGTGGTCCGAGATCGGCGCGAAGCTGCCGTCGGGCGAGGTCCACTTCACCTGGTCGGGCGCCGACCCGTCCGGCGAGGACCACCTCACCACCGCCTACCTGCAGGAGACGGCCGCGGAGGCCGGCCTGAACACCGTCGGGCTCGCGATCGAGGACCTGGGCTGGGACACGCTGCTCAACCGGTTCGTCGACCTCGAGGAAGCCCCGATGAACACGGTGATCAAGCTCTACCCGTGGGAGTGGGTGGTCGAGGAGCAGTTCGGCCGCCACGCCGTCGAGTCGCTGCCCGCCACCCTGTGGGTCGAGCCGCTGTGGAAGATGCTGCTCTCCAACAAGGCGCTGCTCGCGGTGCTGTGGGAGATGTACCCGGGCCACCCGAACCTGCTGCCCGCGTACCTGAACGACCCCGGCATGCTGACCGAGTACGTGCGCAAGCCGCTGCTCGGCCGTGAGGGGGCGAACATCCAGATCGTCGCGCCCGGCTACGAGACGCAGACCGGCGGCGTGTACGGCAAGGAAGGCTTCGTGTACCAGCTGTTCGATCCGCTTCCGGACTTCGACGGCTACCGCCCCGCGTTGGGCGCCTGGGTGGTCGGCGACACGTCGGCCGGCCTGGGCATCCGGGAGACAGTCGGTCTGGTGACCGACGATGGCGCGGCGTTCGTGCCGCATCGCATTGTTGAGTGAATCGGAAAGGGAACAGCAAATGATGGAGCTCGCGTTGGACCCCGGCTTCGGCTCGGCCATCGGCCGGGGCATCGGCGCGATCGCGCTGTACGCCGTCGTCGGTCTGGTCCTCATGGTGTTCGGCTTCTACGCGATCGACTGGACGACGCCGGGCAAGCTGTCCGCGCTCGTCCGCAACGGTGCGCCGAACGCCGTCATCGTGACCGCCTCCGGCATGGTCTCGATGGCGTTCATCGTCGTCATCGCCATCACCAGCTCGGTGGGCAAGCTCGACGAGGGCCTGCTGTCGGCGCTGATCTACGGCATCTTCGGCATCATCGTGCAGGTCGCGGCGGTCCGGCTGCTGGAGTGGATCACCCGCCTCGACATCGGCACGATCATCGAGTCGGACCGCTTCGCACCGGCCTCGGTCGTCGTCGCCTCCGCCCACGTGGCGCTCGGCCTCGTGGTGGCGGTCGCGATCAGCTAGCCGATGGTTTCCCGAAGGGCCCGGCACCAGTGCGGTGCCGGGCCCTTCGGCGTCGAAGCCGGTTGCACAGGTCGCCCTGCACCCGGCCCCCGCAGTGCTCACCGTCCTCGCCGGGCGGCACCCACTGCTTCGTCACCGCGCTCGCCTCGCCCTTCCGCGCTGCCACAGCCACGACACCCCGAGCCCCACCCCGGCCGTCCCCAGCACCGCGCACGCGACCGACAGCACGAACGGCACGCGCGTGTTGGTCTCGTACCGGTACACCTCCACCGGGTCGCCGAAGTCGAACGCCCGCACCCGGTCGCCCTTCCGCAGCGGCTTCGGAACACCCTCCAGGTACACGCCGGACCGCACCACGCCGTCGTCGCCGACGAACTCGCCGGACTCGCTGGTGCAGGTGCTGCTCGGCTTGCTGCCGCACCGGGGCTCGCCCTGCACGAGGTAGGTGCCGGGCACAACGGGGTCGAACGCGACCTTGGCGGCCTTCCGCACGGTCAGGCCGAACAGCACCAGCAACGCGATCCCGGCCAGGACCGCCAGGACCGCGAATGCCCGCGGCAGGTCGCTCTTGCCCGTCCGCACCGGGTCTCCACCGGGCAGGAACCCGTCCACGTCAGCTCCTCCACCAGCGCCGCAGCACGCCGAAGCTGAGCGGCTGCACCTCTCTGCGCTTCAACCAGTTCGGCTCGTGCGGCTTCGGCGAGAAGTCGTCCCGCACGCCCCCACCTCCCCCTGTCGCGGCGTGCGGACATCCTCCCCGGTCAAAATCGGATGAACCGCAGGTCTACCCTTCAAAGGGTGATTGACCTCAAGGTGTTGCGCGAGAACCCGGAGATCGTGCGCGCTTCGCAGCGTGCCCGCGGCGAGGACGAGGGTGTCGTCGACGCCCTGCTGTCCGCTGACGAGCGCCGGCGTTCCGCGATCTCCCGCGCTGACACCCTGCGCGCCGAGCAGAAGGTGCTCGGCAAGGAGGTCGGCAAGGCCAAGGGCGACGAGAAGACGGCGCTGCTGGTCAAGGCGAAGGACCTGTCGAACGAGGTGAAGGCCGCGGAGGCCGAGCAGCACGCCACCGCCGCCGAGGTCGACGAGCTGCTGGCCAAGATCCCGAACCTGGTGCACCCGGACGCGCCGGTGGGCGGCGAGGACGACTTCGTGGTCCTCAAGACGGTCGGTGAGCCCCGCCAGTTCGACTTCGAGCCGGTCGACCACCTCGACCTGGGCACGAAGCTGGGCGCGATCGACATGGAGCGCGGCGCCAAGGTCGGCGGTTCGCGGTTCTACTTCCTCACCGGCGTGGGGGCGCAGCTGGAGCTCGCGCTGCTGAACATGGCGGCGGCGCAGGCGACCGCGAACGGCTTCACGTTGATGATCACGCCCACGCTGGTGCGGCCGGAGATCATGGCGGGCACCGGGTTCCTGGGTGCGCACTCGAGCGAGATCTACCACCTGCCGAACGACGACCTGTACCTGGTCGGCACGTCGGAGGTGCCGCTCGCCGGGTACCACGCGGACGAGATCCTCGACGGCGAGCGCCGGTACGCGGGCTGGTCGTCGTGCTACCGCCGCGAGGCCGGGTCGTACGGCAAGGACACCCGCGGCATCATCCGCGTGCACCAGTTCAACAAGGTCGAGATGTTCTCCTACGTCAAGCCGGAGGACGCCGAGGCGGAGCACGCCCGGCTGCTGGCGTGGGAGGAGGAGATGCTCGCGAAGATCGAGGTGCCCTACCGCGTCATTGACACCGCGACCGGCGACCTGGGCACGTCCGCGCACCGCAAGTTCGACTGCGAGGCGTGGGTGCCGACCCAGGGCAAGTACCGCGAGCTGACCTCGACGTCGAACTGCACCACGTTCCAGGCGCGCCGGCTGAACGTCCGCTACCGCGACGAGAACGGCAAGTCGCAGATCGCGGCCACGCTCAACGGCACGCTGGCGACCACGCGGTGGATCGTCGCGATCCTGGAGAACCACCAGAACGCGGACGGCTCGGTCACCGTGCCCGAGGCGATGCGGCCGTTCCTGGGCGGCCTCGAGAAGCTGGTGCCGAAGAGCTAACCGAGCGCGGGCAGCACGTCGGCGGCGATCTGCTCGACCACCGACTCGCTGCCCGCGTACACGCCGTCGTGCCGCGGCCAGTGCGACACCACGTCGGTGAAGCCCAGCTCGGCGGCCCTGCCGACGGCGTCGGTGAAACAGGCGACCGACGACAGCGAGTACACCGGCGCCGAGTCGAGGTTGAGGTACCGGTCGACCCGCGTGCGGCGGCCGGTGCGCAGGATCGTCTCGTCGAACTGCGCGGCCATCCTGGCGACGCCGCGCCACCACTCGTCGTGGTCCTCGGTCGGTGGCCCGGTGGTCACCCACCCGGTGCCGAACCGCGCGGCCACCTCCATCGCCTTCGGCCCGTTCGCCGCGACCAGGAACGGCAGGCGCGGCCGCTGCACGCAACCGGGGAAGCCGCGCGCCTCCACCGCCTGGTAGTAGCGGCCCTCGTAGGTCACCTTGTCCTGCGACAACAGGTGCGAAAGCAGCTCCACGAACTCGGCGAACCGCTCCGTGCGCTCCCGCGGCAACGGCGGCTTCCCGCCCAGCACCGTCGTGTCGTACCCCGCACCACCGGCACCGACGCCGAGCGTGAACCGGCCGTCCGACACGTCGTCCACGGCCAGCAACTCGCGGGCGAACGACACCGGGTGCCGGAAGTTCGGGCTCGCGACGAACGTCCCCAGCCGCAGCCGGGTCGTCACCATCGCGGCCGCCGTCAACGTCGGGATCGAGCCGAACCACGGACCGTCGACCAGCGTGCGCCACCCGAGGTGGTCGTAGGTCCACGCGTGGTGGAAGCCGTACTCCTCGGCCGCACGCCACTTGGGCTCGGCAATCCACCAGCGGTGCTCGGGAAGGATCACGATGCCTGTGCGCACACCCGTACCGTAACGACCTGTTCTGCTGCCGGACGAACCAGACCAGGCAACATGGGGGACGTGGAACAACCTCTCCTGGTCGCGACCGACATCGACGGAACCCTGCTCACGCCCACCGACGAGGTGACGCCCCGCACCGCGGCGGTGATCAGCCGCGTGATCGCGGCCGACGTGCCCTTCGTCCTCGTCACCGGCCGCCCGCCGCGCTGGATCCCGACCCCGGCCCAGAAGGCGGGCACCACGGGCCTCGCCGTCTGCGCGAACGGCGCCGCCCTCTACGACATCGCCACCGACCGCGTCCTGTGGCGCCGCGGCCTCGACCCGGTCCTGCTCAGCGACCTCGCGAGCACCCTCGACCGCGTCCTGCCCGGCTGCGCACTCGCCGTCGAACGCCTCGGCGACACCGCGGAGGAGTCCGACTTCGTCGCCGAGCACGGCTACGAGCACGCCTGGCCGGAAGGCCCCTCCGAAGACGCCCACCGCGCCCGCGTGCTGGGCTTCGAGGCCATCAAGATGCTGGTCAGGCACACCGGCATGACCAGCGCGCAGATGGTCGAGGCCTGCGAGGGCCTGCTCACCGACCACGTCGACGTGACGTTCTCCACCGACAACGGCCTCATCGAGCTCTCCCGCAAGGGCGTCACCAAAGCCACCGGCCTCGCCGACGCCGCCGCCCGCTTCGACGTCCCGGCCACCTCGATCGTCGCGTTCGGCGACATGCCCAACGACATCCCGATGCTCGAGTGGGCAGGCCACGGCGTCGCGATGGCCAACGCCCACCCGGACGCCCTGAAGGCAGCGGACGAGGTCACCGCCCCCAACTCGGAGGACGGCATCGCCCTGGTCCTCGAGCGCTGGTTCTGACCTCGTAGGCTCGCGCCATGCGTGCTCTAGTGACCGGCGGTGCCGGCTTCATCGGCTCTACCCTCGTCGACCGCCTGCTGCATGACGGCCACACCGTCCACGTCGTCGACGACCTCCGCCGCGGCAAGCGCACCACCCCTGCCGCCCACGCCGACCGGTACACCTTCACCGAGCTGGACATCACGTCGCCGGACCTGGCCGACGTGGTGTCCGCCGCCGCCCCCGAGGTCGTCTACCACCTGGCCGCCCAGATCGACGTCCGCGTGAGCGTCGAACGCCCCCTCGACGACGCCACCCAGAACGTCCTCGGCACCGTCAACCTCGCAGAGGCAGCCCGCCGCGCCGGCGTCCGCAAGGTCTGCTTCGCCTCCTCCGGCGGCTCCATCTACGGCACCCCGGACGTCCTCCCGGTCTCCGAGTCGGTCCCGATCAACCCGAAGTCCCCCTACGCCGCCTCGAAGGTCTCCGGCGAGGTCTACCTCAACACCTACCGCCAGCTCTACGGCCTGGAGTGCACCCACCTGGCCCTGGCCAACGTCTACGGCCCCCGCCAAGACCCCCACGGCGAAGCGGGCGTGATCGCCATCTTCGCCAACGCCCTGCTCGCCGGCCGCCCGACCAAGGTCTTCGGCGACGGCGGCAACACCCGCGACTACGTCTACGTCGAGGACGTCGTCTCCGCCTTCATCGCCGCCTCCGGCGAGGCCGGCGGCGGCCGGCGCTACAACATCGGCACCGGCCACCAGGTCTCCGACCGCGAGCTGCACACCCTCGTGGCCAAGGCCGCGGGTTCGGCGGACGACCCGGAGCACGCCCCGGCCAGGCTCGGCGACCTGCGCGCCTCCGCGCTGGACGCGAGCGCGGCCGAGCGCGACCTCGGCTGGACCCCGGAGGTCGACATCGCGACGGGCGTGGCCCGCACGGTCGACTACTTCCGCGGTCAGGCCTGAGCGACCGCCTGGTCCGCCACGTAGCGCGCGATCTCCAGAGACGACGTCGCCGCCGGCGAGGGTGCGTTCAGCACGTGCACCTGAGCCGGCGCCGTCTCGATGAGGAAGTCGTCGACGAGCGAGCCGTCGGGCAGCATCGCCTGCGCCCGCACGCCGGCCTCGGCCCTGACCAGGTCCGACTCCTGCACCGCCGGCACGAGCCGGGCCAGCGAGGCGGCGAACCGCTTCTTCGAGAACGACCGCAGCACCTCCTCGGCCCCGGTCTTCGCGAAGCGGCGGGCGAGCTTCCAGATGCCGGGGAACCGGGCCACGTCCCACAGGTCCGCCGGCGAGATCTGAGTCCAGCTGTACCCCTCGCGCCGCAACGCGAGCACGGCGTTCGGGCCGGCGTGCACGGAGCCGTCGAGCATGCGGGTGAGGTGCACGCCGAGGAACGGCAGCGTCGGGTCCGGCACCGGGTAGATGAGGCCCTTGACCAGGTGGCGCGCCTGCGGAGCGAGCTCGTAGTACTCGCCCCGGAACGGCACGATCGTCGCGCGTGGCTCCAGCCCGGCCAGCCGGGCGACGCGGTCGGACTGCAGACCGGCGCAGTTGACCAGCAGGTCGGCGCGCAGCACTTCAGAGCCGGTCGCGACCTCGACCCCACCGGTGCGGCCGGGCCTGATGCCCAGGGCGGGCGTGAACAACCGCAGGTCCGCACCGGCGGCGGTCAGCAGCCGCACCAACGCGTCGCAGACGCCGGGGAAGTCGATGATGCCGGTGCTCTCCACCCGCAGCGCGGCGACGCACGAGACCTCGGGCTCGTAGTCGCGCGCCTCGGCCGCGGTGATCAGCTTGGCCGGGACGCCGTTCGCCTCGGCGCGCTCCGCGAGCACGTTCAGCGCGGGCAGCTCGTCGGGGGAGGTGGCGACGACGAGCTTGCCGCACACCTCGTGCGCCACGCCGTTGGCGCGGGCGAAATCGATGATCGAGCGGTTGCCCGCCACGCTCATCCTGGCCTTGAAGGAGCCTGGCTTGTAGTACAGCCCCGCGTGCACCACGTTGGAGTTGTGGCCGCTCTGGTGGGCCGCCCAGCGGCCTTCCTTCTCCAGAACCGTTACCCGGTAACCCCTGCTGACCAGCTCGTTCGCCGTTGCCAACCCGAGGATGCCGCCACCGATCACGATCGCGTGCCGCAAGACGTCTCCCTCACTCGACTTCGTGGACCGCGCGTCCAGCGGACAAGGATACGTCCGGCCAGGGAGCGCCCGACCGGCCCCGGTATGGTGGCGGCCGCTGTGTCGTGAAGGCAGACGCGGGAAAATTCTGTGGTATGAGCCATCCGCTGGTGCGGTGTCACCGGGGTGGGGAAAAGGGGGCACCGCGATGACTCAGGTCGCGGCAGCACGACGTCATCCGTTGCTGGAGGACGTACACAGGATCATCGAGGACCGTTCGTGCGCCGTCCTCTCGTTCGACATCTTCGACACCATCCTGTGGCGGCGCGTTCCCCGGCCCGCGGACGTGTTCGGCATCCTCGGCGCCCGGCTGCGCGCGGCCGGGATGGCGCCTGACTGGGTGACGGATGCCACGTTCCGCAGGATGCGCGTCGTCGCGGAGGCCAAGGCGCGCAACGGTCGTGAGGCGCTGGGCACCGAGGTCTCGCTGTTCGACATCTGGCGCGCGATGCCCTCGAACGTGTTCCCCCACGAGCGCCTCGACGAGTTCGTGAAGGCCGAGATCGAGACCGAGCGCGAGTTCACGGTCGTCGACCTCGACGTCGCCGAGGTCGTCAAGAGCGCTCTCAAGCACGACGTGAAGGTCATCTTCGTCTCGGACACCTACTTCACCGAAGAGCACCTCAACCACCTGCTCGACCGCCCTGAGCTCGGCAGCCTGAAGGACGTCCGGATCTTCCGCTCGCACCAGCACGGGCTGGACAAGGCGAGCGGGCTGTTCGAGATCGTGCTGAAGGAGATCGGCAAGGAGCCGGAGCAGGTCGTGCACATCGGCGACAACGTGGTCGCCGACTACGAGGTCCCCGGCGAGATGGGCGTACGGACCGTCCTGTTCCGCCGGCTCGACGACGAGCTGACCAAGGTGCTGGAGCGCGAGAAGGACACGGTCGAGCACTTCGGCCCGTACGCGCCGCACTTCGACGCCGTCGAAGGCGACTTCGGCATCACCAGCCTGCGCGCGAAGACGGTCCAGGCCGGCCGCCACCAGTCCACCTCCGCCGTCGACACCGGCTGGCGCTACGGCGCGACGGTGTTCGGTCCCGTGCTCACCGGCTTCGCCGAGTGGGTGGCGTGGAAGGCCCACACGGCGGGCAAGAAGGTCCTCTGGTGCCCGATGCGCGAGGGCGAACTGCTCTCCGAGCTGGTCAACAACGCTGCCCAGGCCCGCGGCTGGGACGTCACGGCCAAGCCGATCTGGTTGTCGCGCCACGTCACGTCGATCGCCGGTGTCACCGAGTTCGACACCGACTCGGTCCACGAGTTCATCCGCCGCAGCTACCAGCTGAACGTCCGGCAGGTGCTGTCGACGCTGGGTCTGCGCGCGGGCGACGTGCCGAGCCTCGCCGGTGACCTGAACACGATCATCGACAACGGCGGCATCGCGGAACGGGTCAGCATCGCGCTGACCGAGACCCCGCACATCCAGAACCGCCTCAAGGGCAACCTCACCGCCGCGCGTGAACGGCTGATGCTCTCGCTGCGCAAGGCGGGCGCGCTGGACGGCGACGACATCACGCTGGTCGACCTGGGCTGGGGCGGCACGATCCAGTACATGCTGGCCAAGGCGTTGAAGGCGGCGGGCAGCGACATCGTCCCCGCCGGTCTCTACATCGCCACGGACCACCGCGCCGCGCGCGCCTACCTGGCCGGGCTCCAGGTCGAGGGCTACCTCGCCCAGGCCGGCCACCCCGAGGACGTCTGCGCCACCATCGTGCGCAGTCCCGAGGTGTTCGAGCAGTGCGTCAACTCGATCTGCGGCTCGCTCGTCGGCTTCACCGAGGACGGCTCGCCGGTGCTCGGCCCGGTTTCCGAGTCGGTCTCGCAGAACAACGAGCGCCAGGCCGTGCAGGACGGCATCAAGGCGTTCCAGGCGCAGTGGAACCGCTACGTCACGCACTTCGGCGACAGGTGGGCCGACCTCACCACGTCGCAGGCCGCGAAGGACCGGCTGGCCAACATCCTGGTGTCCGCGCTCAAGGCGCCGACGCCAGAGGAAGCCGCCGTGTTCGGCAACTGGGCGCACGAGGACAACTTCGGTTCCTCGGTCGTCACCAGGATCGTGCCGGAGGACCTCAAGGCGGTGCTGCCGTACCTGTCGCCCGCCGACCTCGACGACCTGCACATGCGCGACTCGTTCTGGCCGGCGCTGCTCGCCGCGTCGGACACCGGTCTGGGTGCGGCCGCACGAGGCCTTGCCACCGGTCAGCTCGACCCCTCGGTCTTCGAGTCGAGCGGCGAGCCGATGGAGTCGGCGCTGTACTACCGGACCGCCGAGGACAAGTGGCGTGAGGCCGGGCGCAGCCGGGTGCGGATCAACCACAACGGACTGTCGTTCGCCCGGCTGCGGTTCGAGCACCACGACACGATCGACCTCTCGCTCGCGCTGCCCGGTCGTCCCGCGGTCGTGCGGGTCGACTGGATCGAGGCCGAGGTCGTCGCGGCGGGCGGCCGCAAGGTCACCGTTCGCTGGGAGGGCCACGACGACTTCGCGGGCATGAGCTACCGCGAGTGCCGCTGGCTCGGCGCGAACATGGTCGAGTTCGACAACGAGCACTCCGCGCTCATCCTCCCGATCGCGCAGCGTGCGGGCGGCTGGGTGTCGTCCGGCCAGGTCACCGTCGGTTTCGCGGTGCTGCCGCAGTCCATCTCGCACCTCTCCCCGCACCTGCCGACGGCGAAGAAGCTCGCGCGGGTCTCCGGTCGGCTCAAGCAGGAGTACAGGACTCGCGGTCCGGCCGGACTCGCGGCAAGCGCGGCGCGGATCGCGATCCGCAAGCTGGGAGGTAACACGTGACGCTGGACCCGGCGATGACCGGCGACAGAACCGATCCGCACGCCCAGGCGCGGACCGCGCGGCAGCAGCCCTTCCTGCTCCACTCGATGTCCGTCTTCCACGAGATGTTCAAGATCCTCTTCACGTACAAGAAGATCGAGAGCGTTCTCGAGGTCGGTGTCGAGTCCGGTCAGGTCAGCTCGATCTACACCCAGCTCGGTGCGTCCAAGGTGTACTGCATCGACCCGTACCCGACGACGGAGCTGCGCGAGACGCTCGCGAAGAACCCGAAGCTGGAGCTGGTCGAGCGCCCGTCGCCGCAGGTGCTCGCCGAGCTGGCGGCCGCCGACCTGTACGTGCTGGACGGCGACCACAACTACGCCGTGCTGCACGGTGAGCTCACGTACCTGCTCAAGCACGCGCCCGACGCCGTCATCGCACTGCACGACGTGCTGTGGCCGTGGTCGCGCCGCGACCTGTACTACGAGCCCACGCTGCTCGCCGGCGACGCCAAGCACGAGGTGTCCTTCGAGGCCGGTCCGACGATCTGGCACGACGAGCTCACGCCCGCCGGGTTCGTCGGCCACGGTTCCTACAGCGTCGCGGTCGAGGCCGGTGGCGAGCGCAACGGTGTGCTGACCGCGATCGAGGACGCGATCGCCGAAGCCGACGACGACTGGCTGTTCGTCATCGTGCCCGCGGTGTTCGGCATGGGCGTGATGGTGCGCAAGGACGCCCCGTTCGCCAAGAAGATGCTCGACGCGCTCAAGCCGTACACGTCGTCGAAGCTGCTCGCGATGATGGAGAACAACCGCATCGCGATGTACACGCGGGTGCTCCAGCTGCAGTACGAGGCGGTGGCGGCGGCGGAGAACCACGACCGCTTCGCCGAGGAGATCGCCCACCAGCGGGTGGAGATCGAGCGGCTGCACGGCGATCTCGCCCGGCAGAGCCACGAGCTCCAGGTGCTGCGCGAGCAGAACGCCCAGCTGCAGCGGCAGCTGCGGGATCCCGACCTCGCCGCGGAGCCCAACATCGGCACCGTGCTGCACCAGCTGAGCCGGGTCGCCGGCAAGCAGATCCGCAAGGCGCGCAACGGTTCCTGACCGTCTGCGCACGACCGGTCCGAACAGGTGGGGCCACTCCGGGGAAGTCCGGGGTGGCCCCACCTCGTTCACACGGCCGGTGCCGTGACCTGGTCCGGCTCGGCGGGCTGGGTGTGCACCCGTTCCGGCACCCTCGACGCCCACCAGTAGGCGGCGAAGAGCACACCGGCACCCACGACCACGAGCACGATCGGCAGCACAGCACCCCACGGCGGCGTCCACTCGCCCTCGAGGGGGTTGAACGACTTCAGACCTGACCGCCAGCGCGCCATCGCGAACAGCAGGCACCCGACGTGGATCGGCAGGGTCAGCAACGCGAACAACCGCGTCATCGACCGCATGTGCTCCGCGGTGAACCCGTGCCGCACCAGGACGTACCCGGCGAGCATCGGCAGCCCCACCGCGGCCGTCAGGAAGTAACGGCCCTGGTTGAAGAACCAGATCCGGTTGGCGCTCAACAGCTCCAGCGCGATCAGCGGCACGAAGGCGCCGAACGCCAACGCAGCCAGCCGCCACCGTTCGACGCGGTTGCCCAGCGCGAAACCGGCCAGCAGCGGCAGCCCGACCACCATGATCCACACGACGTAGACCAGCCGCGGCATCTCCAGCTCGGCCCAGCCGGGCACGGAGATCATCTGGTAGACGTTGTTGGGCCACGCGTGCAGGAAGGCGTGCTTGAGGATCATCCCGATCGACTGCTTGCGGTCCCACCCGGTCGGGTCAGCTGGCTTCGCGATCACGGTCCAGGCCAGCGACGCCGCGGTCGCGAGCACGACGACCACCGACCAGCGCTTGACCACCGCCGAGCGCCACAGCTCGCGCAACCGGTCCTTCGAGGACGGCACGAGCACGACGCCGAAGATCACGAGGATCCACATCAGACCGGTGAACTTCGGTGTCACGAGCACGGCCGCCGACACACCGGCGAGCACGACCGCGGCACGGTTGATCCCCGCTCTTTGCTCGTGGACCAGCGCCATCAGGCTCACGAACAACGCCGCGCCCGCCGCGATCTCGATGCCCTGCGGGTTCACCGCACCACCGAGGTGCGCGACCATCGGCGTGGTCGCCGCGACGACACCGGCGACGAGCGCCCGGTGCCGGGTCCACCGCACCGCGCCCACCAGCGCGCTGGCCAGCAGCGCCGCCACGGCGGCACCGGTCAGCAGGCGGGTCAGCATGATGCCGCGCCAGTTCGGCCACGGCAGCAGCGGCCAGCCCGTCACCGCGTAGTAGACGGGGTTGTACCTGGCGGCGGTGGTGTCGAGCTCGCGGATCCTCTCGTCACCGCCGGGCTCCGGTTCGCAGCTCGCCGGCACGTCGATCTTGGTCGGGAAGCAGAAACCGGGGTACAGGCTGTCCGGCACGTTCTGGTAGCCGCCGTTGATGTCCTGCCGCGTGAAGATCTCGCCCCGCACGACACCGGCCGCCCGCAGCACGTGCTGCGACTCGTCCGGCGGGCCGTTGTAGGGCGTGGCGAACGCCCAGCCGGCGAACAGCGCGGAGAACCCGATGAACGCGACCAGCCACAGCCGTGCTCCCGAACGTTCAGCTGTGCGCGGCACGGATCGGCTCCTTGACGGGTTCTTCGGTCACGGGCTCCGGCTCGGCCGCGACGGGAACCCCGGACACTCGCCAGTAGACGACGAACGTGATCCCGACGGCGACGGTTGCCAGTACGAGCGGCAGCACCGAGCCGTACGCCGGCGTCCAGCTGCCCTTGAACGGGTTGATCGAGGCGAGGCCCGACTGCCAGCGGGTCATCGTGAACGCGAGGCACACGAGGTGGATCGGCAGCAGCAGCACGGCGAGCATGCGGGTGATCCGGCCCATCTGCTCCTCGCTCAGCACCCGGCGGGACATGATCCACGCGCCGAGCATCGGCAGCGCGATCGCGCCGGGCAGGAAGTAGCGGCCCTGGTTGAACCAGCCGATCTGGTTGGCGCTCAACAGCTCCAGCACGAGCAGCGGTGCGAACGTGCCGAAGAACAGGAAGAGCAGCCGCCACCGGTCGGTGCGGTTGCCGACCACGAGGCCGCCGAGCACCAGGAGCCCGGACGCCATGAACCAGGCGACGTAGATCAGCCGCGGCATCAGGGTGTCGTTCCAGCCGGTCACCGCGACCATCTGGTTGGCGATGTTCGGGTAGAGGTCCATGACCACGAACCTGGCCATGTAGCCGAACGTCCAGCCGTGGTCGTAGCCGGACGGGTCGGCCGGCTTCACCAGCACGGTCCAGGAGAGCCCGACGGCGGTCGCGACGGCCACGAACACCGACCAGCGCTTGACCGTGGCCGACCGCCAGAGCTCGCGCAGCCGGTCCTTCGACGACGGCACCAGCGCGACGAGCACGATCCCGACGAGCCACATGATCCCGGTGAAGCGCGGCACCACGATCACGGCGGAGCTGATGCCCGCCAGCGCGACCGCGGCGCGGTTGACCCCTTCACCGGCTTTCCTGCCGTGCACCAGCGCCATCATCGCGGCGAAGAGGGCCGCACCGGCCGGGATCTCCAGGCTCTGCGGGTTCACCGAGCCGTTGACGTGGAAGACCATCGGCGTCGCGCCGACGATGAGGCCGGCCACCATCGCCCGGCTGCGGGTCCAGCGCGCCGCGGCCACGAACGCGCAGGCGAGCAGGGCGGAGGAGATCACGCCGGTGAGCAGGCGGCTCAGCACCACGCCGGTCCAGTTCGGCCAGAACGCGAGCGGCCAGCTGGTGACCACGTAGTAGGCCGGGTTGTTGCGTCCGGCCGGCGTGGACTCCTCGCGCAGCGCCTCACCCGCCGCGGGATCGCGCACGTGCAAGCAGTCCGCCGCGACCGTGGCCTTCTGCTGGAAGCACCAGTTGACCAGCAGGCTCGCCGGCACGTCCTGGACGGCACCCTCCGGGGTCTGCTCGGCGATGACCTGGCCCTCGAAGATGCCCGCCGCCCGCACGGTGTGCCGCGACTCGTCGGCGGGGCCCTCGTACGGCGCGGCGATGGCCCAGGACGCGCTCAACAGGAAGAACCCGAGGAACGCGAACAGCCACAGCCGGAAGGACGACCGGTTTCCGGTCACGGCGTGCTCTCAGTCACGGCAACGGCGGCCAGGCCCTCGGTCTCGGAGATCAACCGGTGCCGGGTCCCGTCCTCCGGACAGGTCAGGCTCTCGTCGAGCCGGGCGGCGCAACGGCAGACCCAGCCCTTCTGCACGGCCGGGTTGCCGACGACGAACGCGTGCGCGGGAACGTTCCTGGCCACCACGGCACCGGCACCGACGAAGGCGTTCTCGCCGATCACCGTGCCGCACACGACGACCGAGTTCGCGCCGATCGTGGCACCGGAGCGCACCAGCGTCGGCAGCAGCGCGTCCGACCCCAGCTTCTGGTGTGCGCGCGGGCGCATGTCGTTGGTGAACACCACGTTCGGCCCGAGGAACACGTCGTCCTCGCACGTCACCAGGTTGAACACGAGCACGTTGTTCTTCACCGTGACGTTGTTGCCCAGCACGGCCTCGTTCTCGACGAACGCACCGTCGCAGATGTTGCAGTCACGACCGACGCGCGCGCCCTTCAGCACGTGCGCGAACGCCCACACCCGAGTGCCGTCCCCGACGGTCTCGCTTTCGCAGAGACCGTTGGGGTGGACGAAAACGCCGGTCACTTGACCGCCTCTGCGAGCACCTCGACCACGCGGTCCTGCTGCTCACGGGTGAGGCCGGGGTACATCGGCAGCGAGAGGATCTCGCCCGCGGTCGACTCGGCGTTCGGGAACGACCCGTCGGTGGCGAAGGCACCGGACTTGTGGATCGGGGTCGGGTAGTGGATCTGCCCGCCCACTCCGTTGTCCTGCAGGTGCTTCAGCACGCGGTCGCGCTCGGCGACGCGGACCACGTACAGGTGCCACACGTGCTCGTTGCCGTCCAGCGTCACCGGGGTCTTCACACCGGCGACGTCCGAGAGCTGCTCGGTGTAGTACGCCGCGGCCTCCTGGCGCATGGTGTTCCACGCGTTGAGGCGCTTCAGCTTCGCGTGCAGGACGACGGCCTGCAGCGTGTCGAGGCGGCTGTTGAAGCCCAGCGTGCTGTGCACGTACTTCGACGGCGAACCGTGCTGCGACAGCAGGCGCACCTTCTCGGCCAGCGCGGCGTCCTGGGTGGTCACCGCACCGGCGTCGCCGTACGCGCCGAGGTTCTTGCCGGGGTAGAAGCTCGTGCCCGCGAGGTGACCGACCGAACCGGACACCGCGCCGTTGCGCTTCGCACCCTGCGACTGGGCGGCGTCCTCGATGAGGAAGATGCCCTGCTCGTCGCACACCGGCTTGAGCTCCTCCAGCGGCGCCATCTGGCCGTAGAGGTGCACCGGCAGAACGGCCTTGGTGCGCTCGGTGAACGCCGCGACCGCCGCCTTGGTGTCGATCAGGTAGGTGTCCGGGTCGCAGTCGACGAACACCGGGGTCGCGCCGGTGCGGGCCACGGCCTCCGCGGTCGCGATGAACGAGTTCGTCGGGAGCACGCACTCGTCACCGTGGCCGACGCCGACCGCGCGCAGGGCGAGCTCGAGCGCGTCGGTGCCGTTGCCGAGACCGATGGTGTGCGCGACGCCGCTGTACTCGGAGTACGCCTGCTCGAACGCGCCGACCTGCGGGCCGCCGATGAAGGCGGTGTTCGCCAGCACCTGCTCCCAGCCCGCGGCGACCTCGTCGGCGACCTCGGCGTGCTGGAACTTCAAGTCAACGGGAGGGATCTTCATCAACTGGACATCCTCGTGAAGTCTTTGGACTGCTGGAGCACGCGCAGGCGGCGGGCGGGGTTGCCGACCCACACCTCGTACGCCGGCACGTTGTCGAGCACCACCGAACCCATGCCGATGACGGCGTGCTCTCCGATCGTCAGGCCTTCCCTGACCAGGCATCCGCTGCCCAGGTAGGTGGCCTCCCCGACCGTCACGTTCCCCGCGAGGGCGACCCCCGCGGCGAACGTGACGTAGTCGGAGACCTGGTCGTCGTGCGTGACCGTGCACTGTGGCATGAGAACCACGTGCCCGCCGATGCGCTGCGGTGCGGTGATGGCGGTGAACGCGAGCAGGATCGAGCCGTTGCCGACCTCGACCCCCGGTGCGACGCTCGCCATCGGGTGGACGACGGTGCCGTAGCGCTCGGTCTCGATGCCGAGCCTGCCGGCGATCGTCCGGCGCGACGCCTGGTTGCGGCTGGACGCGGTGCAGAGCACGACCTGCGCGCTCTGGTGCTCGTGGACGGCCTCGGCGGGACCGAGGACCGGAACGCCGTCGACGATCTCGCCGTGGCGCTCCGGGTTGTCGTCGAGCATGCCCAGTACGTTCCACACCGGCGCGTTGTGCGCCGCGTTCGTCGCGCGACACGCGGCGAGCGTCTCGCGCGCGAGCCCACCCGCACCGACCAGCAGCAGCGGGCGGGCGGTCACTTCACGGCCCCGGCCAGTGCCGCCACGACCTGGTCGTGCTCGGCGTCGGTCATCTGGTGGAACAGCGGCAGGATCAGCGAGCGCCTGGTCAGGTGCTCGGTCGCCGGCAGCTCGGCGCGCTGCGCCTCGTCCGTGCCCGCGTAGGCCGGTTCGAGGTGGGCGGCCATGATGCCGCGCCGGCCGGAGATGCCCTTGGCGGACATCTCGGTCAGCACGTCCACCACGGACTTCTCCACCGAGTCCGGCAGCACCACCCAGAACGACTGGTAGTTCGTGGTGCCGTACTCCGGGTCGGTCACGAACCGCAGACCCTCGATCTCGGGCAGCAGCTTGTGGTACCGCTCCGCGAGCTCACGCCGCCGCGCGATCACCCCGTCCAGCTTGGACAGCTGGATCAGCCCGACCGCGGCCTGCATGTCGGTCATCCGGTAGTTGAACGCGACCTCTTCGTACTCCTCCAGCTTCACGCTGCCCTGGGCGTGGCGATCGGCTGCGGAGACGCTCATGCCGTGCTCGCGCAGCTTGCGCAGCCGCACGGCGAGGTCGGCGTCGTTGGTGGTGACCATGCCGCCCTCACCGGTGGTGAGGAGCTTGCGCGGGTGGAACGACCACGCGGCCAGGTTCGCCGTCGAGCTGACCGGCTTGCCCTTGTACGTGGAGCCCGCCGCGCAGGCGGAGTCGTGCACGAGCTGGATGCCGTGCTCGTCGCACAGCGCCTGCACCGAGTCGACGTCGAACGGCATGCCGCCCTGGTGCACCGCGATGACCGCGCGCGTCCGAGGCGTGATGACCGCCGCGATCGTCTCCGCGGTCACGTTGCCCGTGTTCGGGTCGACGTCGCAGAACACCGGCGTCGCGCCGACGTAGCGCACGACGTTGGTGGTCGCGATGAACGAGAACGACGGGATGACGACCTCGTCACCGGCGCTGAGGCCCAGCACGTGCATCGCCAGGTGCAGGCCGGTGGTGCAGTTCGAGACCGCCACACCGTGCCCGGCGCCCTGCGCCAGCGCGAACTGCTTCTCGAACTCGCCGACCCGCGGACCCTGGGCGACCCAGCCGGAGCGCACCACCTCCGCGGCCGCGAGCGCCTCCTCCTCACCGAGGAAGGGTTTGATCACCGGGATCATCAGACGTTGCCCTTCACGCTGCGCCACCACTGCACCAGCTCGACGAGACCGTCGTGCATGGTGATGGTGGGCTTCCAGCCCAGTTCGCGCTCGGCGGCCGAGATGTCCGCGAGGCGGCGGGGCACCGCGTTGACCGACCGCTCGGGGCCGAACTCCAGCTCGCCGGACGCGCCCATGGCCTCCTGCAGGCCGCGCGCCAGGTCGATCAGCGAGGTCTCGGTGGCCGAGGCGATGTTGTAGACGGTGTCGGTGACGTCCGCCTGCGCCGCCAGGATGTTCGCGCGCGCGATGTCCTTGACGTGCACGAAGTCCATCGTCGCCTTGCCGTCGCCGAGGACGAGTGGCGGCTGACCCGCCTCGATGCGCTCCATCCAGCGGATGAGCACCTCGGTGTACTTGCCGTGCGCGTCCATGCGCGGCCCGTACACGTTGAAGTAGCGCAGTGCCACGTAGTCGAGGTCGTGCATCGCCTTGAAGCTGCGCAGCATGCCCTCGTTGAACGCCTTCGAAGCGCCGTAGAACGTGTCGTTGTTGTACGGGTGGTGGCGCTCGGTGGTGGGGAACTCCTCGGCCAGGCCGTAGACCGAGGCCGTGGAGGACGCGATGACCTTCTCCACGTTCGCCTCGACGGACGCCTCGATGATGTTGAAGGTGCCGTCGACCAGCACCTCCAGCGCCACGCGCGGCTCCGCGGCGCAGCGCGTGATGCGCAGCGCGGCGAGGTGGAAGACGGCGTCCGCGCCCGCGATGGTCTTCTTGACCAGCGGGATGTCGCGGATGTCGCCCTCGACGAGCTCGACCTTCTCCGGCGCCCGCTCGAGCGCCTCCGCGATGTTCTCCACACGGCCGCGGCTCAGGTCGTCGATGACGACGACCTTCGCGGCACCGGCGTCCAGCAGTTGGTCGACCACGTGTGAGCCGATCGTGCCGGCACCGCCGGTGACCACGATCCGCCGGTCGGTCAACTCCATCTTTGGTGCTCCTCGGGGTTATGCGTTCACTACCGGCACGAACGTGCCGCCCTGGGCAAGGCTCTGGGATGCAGCCTCGAGCTGTGCGAGCACACGAAGGCCCGCCCGTCCGTCGGTGAGCGGTGCGCGCTTCTCGACAATCGCCGCGGCGAACTCGGCCATTACGGCGCGCAGGGCCTCGCCGCCCTTGAGCGCGGGCGCGACGGCGTCACCGATGCGGTAGGAGATGCGGCGTTCCTCGTCGGTCGGCCAGTCGACACCGCGGTCGTAGACGGCCAGCGGCTGCGTCGGGTCCAGGTCGTTCCACACGGCGGTCTTGCCGGAGCCGCCCACGATCATCGTGCGGATCTTGGTGGGGGACAGCCAGTTGACGTGCGCGTGCGCGATGGCACCGTTCGACAGCTGCACCGAGAGGTACGCCACACAGGCGCGGCCCAGGTTCGCCGGGTCGGAGCCGTGCGCGGCGACGGCCACCGGGTGCACGCCGTCGGGCAGGATCGCGTCGAGGATCGACAGGTCGTGCGGGGCGAGGTCCCACAGCACGTCGATGTCGGGCTGCACGAGACCCAGGTTGATCCGCACCGAGTCGACGTACTGCAGCTCGCCGAGCTCACCGCCGCGCACGAGCTTGCGCAGGTGCTGCACGACCGGCGTGTACACGAACGTGTGGTCGAGCATGAGGGTCAGTCCGCGCTGCTCAGCGGCCTCGACCAGCTTCAGCCCGTCCGCGTAGGACGAGGCCAGCGGCTTCTCCACCAGCACGTGCTTGCCCGCCTCGATCGCGGCGAGCGCGACCGGCAGGTGGGTGGCCGCGGGCGTGGCGACGGCGACCGCCTCGACCTCGGGGTCGGCCAGCACCTCGTCCAGCGAGGCGCTCACCTTCACGGTGCTGTACTGGCCCAGCACCTGCTGCGCACGCTCGACGTTCAGGTCACAGAGCGTGGTCAGCCGGAACTGCGGGGTCGCCTGGATGTTTCGCACCAGGTTCGGGCCCCAGTAGCCGGCGCCGACAACGGCCACACCAACCATCGAGATTCCTCTCCGAGATCGGAAACCCCTGACCAAGGCGCCGACCGGTCGGGTCGCGCGTAACCGCGGTGGTGGCCGGGGCAGTACCCGAGGCAGTGTAGAGGTGCGTCGTTGCAGTAGACTCCGGCCGGGTCGTACGTCTTACGACCCTGCCCCCTATGTAGCGGCTTCTCTGGAGTTCCGTTGTGACCGATTGGCCAGACGTGTGGCTCATCGTCCCCTGCTACAACGAGGGACAGGTCATCGAGGAGGTCGTCCGGCACGCGCGCCAGACGTTCCCCAACATCGTGTGCGTCGATGACGGCAGCAAGGACGATTCGGCGAAAGGCATCCGCGCCGGCGGTGCGCACCTCGTGCAGCACCCGGTGAACCTGGGCCAGGGCGCGGCCATCCAGACCGGCATCGAGTACGCCCGCAAGCAGCCCGGGGCCAAGTACTTCGTCACCTTCGACGCCGACGGCCAGCACCGCATCGAGGACGTGCTCACGATGCTGGAGCGGCTGCGGTCCGAGGACGTCGACATCGTGGTGGGCACGCGCTTCCGCGGCGACGTGCAGGAGAGCGTGCCGCTGATCAAGCGGATCGTGCTGAAGACCGTCGTGCTGCTGAGCCCGCGCACCCGCAAGCTCGGCCTGACCGACGCCCACAACGGCCTGCGCGTCTTCAACAAGAAGGTCGCCGACGAGATGAACATCACGCTCAACGGCATGGGCCACGCCTCGGAGATCGTCGAGCTCATCGGCGTGCGGAACTGGCGGGTGACCGAGGAGCCGGTGACGATCCTGTACACCGAGTACTCGATGTCCAAGGGCCAGTCGCTGATCAACGGCGTCAACATCCTGTTCGACACGATGCTGAAGGGCAGGGCGCACTGACATGCCGATTCAGTACATCCTCGTTCTCCTCGTCGCGGGCCTGCTCATCCTGTTCGTGCGCAAGCGGGGCAACGCCAAGTCCGCGGCGAGCGTCAAGCTGGCGTTCATCCTGTTCGTGATCTTCGGCATCTACGCGGTGCTGCGGCCGAGCGACCTCACGGTCATCGCCGGCTGGCTCGGCGTCGGCCGTGGCACCGACCTGCTGCTCTACGGCATCGTGATCGTCTTCACCGCCGCGACGCTGAACACCTACCTGCGCTTCAAGGAGCTCGAGCTCCGCTACGCACGCCTGGCCAGGGCGATCGCGATCCGCCAAGCAGAGCCGCCGGTCGACTACGCGGGGAAGCAAGACGCATGAACATCCACTTCCTGGCGCCGTACTACCTCGAGCCGAAGATCCTCTTCGAGCTGATCGACAGCATGATCGCCCAGACGCGGGGCGACTGGATCCTGACGGTCGTCGACGACCAGTACCCCGGCACGGCCGCCGAGGACTACATCAAGGAGATCGGCGACCCGCGCATCGAGTACGTGCGCAACGAGGTCAACCTCGGGGCGACCGCCAACGTCACGAAGTGCATGGAACTGGGCCGGGGCACCTACCTGGTCGTGATGGGTGCGGACGACGCGCTGGAGCCGAACTACGTCGAGACCGTGCTCGGCATGTTCGAGCGGCACCCGAACGCGATCATGGCGCACCCCGGTGTCGTCGTGATCGACGAGAACAGCAAGCCGCACGACCCGCTGCCGCTGGCCGACCGCGTGAAGATCTTCGCGGGCCGCAACGCGTGGAAGCACCGCGAGCTCGACGGTCCCGAGGCGCTGGCCAGCCTGATGAACGGCAACTGGCTGTACGTGCCGGCGATGGCCTTCCGCCAGGACGTCGTCCAGGGCACCAAGATCCGCCAGGACTTCGGCTCGATCGGCGACCTCGGCTGGGTGACCGAGCTGCTGCTCAAGGGCGGCACGCTGGCCCTGGACCCGACGCCGGCGTTCCGCTACCGCCGCCACATGGCGAGCCACTCGTCCAACCACGCGAAGGACGTCGTGCGGTTCGACGAGGAGAAGTACTTCTACCTCGACGCGGCGAAGCGCCTGGAGGCGAAGGGCTGGACCAAGGCGGCCCGCGCGGCCCGGCTGCACGTGTTCAGCCGGCTGCACGCGATGCAGTCCGCGCTGGACGCGCTCAAGGGCGGCGACGTGAAGCGCACGATGGCCCTCGCCAAGCGCGGGTTGAGCTGAGCCGTTCGTCGCGGTAGGTGTGGAAGCAGCCCCCGGTACCCACCGGGGGCTGCTTCACGACAACGCCGACCTGCTCGCCACGAGCACCGCGGACTCGCTGGACCTGCTGCTGCGGTCCGCGCTCGTCACCGGCGGCATGCGGCCGACCTCCACGGCCGGCGAGTACGGCGCGTTCGAGATGCCCGGGCGCAGGCGGTTGCCGCGGTCATCGTCCAGGAACAGCAGTTCTCTGGGTCTCCCGGCGGACATTGGTCAGTCGGAAGAAGCTCACGAGGATCACGAGCAGGGTCAGTGCGGGGCCCACGACCTGGGCGGCGGCGGCCATCATGGGCACGTCGCCCGGCAGGAGGGCGAAGCCGAAGGTGGCCGCGGTGCCGATGGCCCAGGCGGTGGTGATGGTGCGGTCGTGGCCCATCGCGACCAGGGCCGGTTGCACGGCGAACACGCCGATGAGGACCACCGTGCCGAACGCCAGCAGCGCCATCACCCAGGCGGTCAGCGTCGAGGTGTCGGTGGCCATGAACACCCGCAGCACCCACGAGCCGACCAGCACGAAGAGCACGGAGTAGATCAGGCCGAGCACCGTCACGGCGCCCAGGGTCAGCAGGATGCGGCGCTTCACGAAACCGAAGTCGCCCCTGGTCACGGCGGCCGTCAGGGCGGGCAGCAGCATGGTCTGGACGGGGAAGAACGCGAGCTGCGGGATCCGGGCGACCACCACCGCCTGGGCGAACGCCAGGGCCACCAGGCTGTCGTCGCCGAGGCGGGAGTTGACCATCAGCGGCGCGAGGTTCGGCAGCAGCTGGGCCAGCAGGCTCGCCATCGCGAGGGCCGTCAGCGCCTTGGTCAGCAGGGGCAGCTCGCCGGGAACGCGCTGGTCGCCGCCGCTCGGGGCGGTGCGCAGGAACAGCAGACCGGCGCCGACCGCCACCAGCGAGCTGGCGAGGTAGCCGGTGCCGAAGATCCACGCCGACGGCGCGTGGGCGAACACCAGCAGCGTCACGACCACGATCCGGGCGCCGCCCTCGACCATCAGCGTCGCCGCGTACCCGCTGAACCGCTGCAGGCCGCCGAGCGTGCCGCGGACGATGCTCAGCGCCGCGAGGATCACCGGGGTCGCCAGCACGCCGAGGAACAGGCCCCAGTCACCGAACAGCGTCTTCGGCAGCAGGTACGGCGAGAGCAGCAGCAGACCGGCCATCACCGCACCGGTCAGTGCCGCGCCGCCGATGCACATCTTGCGCACGACCGGCCGCAACGCGTGCCCGGAGGCGACGGCCGCGCTCACCGACCGGCTGGTCACCTGCTCCAACGCGAAGAAGATGCCGGGACCGACGACGTTGACCACGAAGTAGAAGCTGGTCGCGCGCAGTGCCTCACCGGTCGTGAGCGTCCTGCCGGTCAGCGTGACGAAGAGGTACCCGGCCAGGCCGAAGACACCCAGCCCGGCCGCCATCAGGACAGGGGGGCTGAGCAGCTTGGGACGTACCGAGGACAGCACGCGGTCACCTTAGTCAGTGCCCGCTCACCTGAGCGGAAGGAGGTGCGCAGGGGGCCTCGGCAGCGGTGGCAGCCGCCACGGCTAACCTCTTCAGGGTGAGCTTCGCAGGTTATGACCTGATTGTCGTCGGTTCCGGGTTCTTCGGTCTCACGGTCGCCGAGCGCACCGCGTCCCAGCTGAACAAGCGGGTCCTGGTGCTCGATCGTCGTGACCACATCGGTGGTAACGCCTACTCCGAGGCGGAGCCCGAGACAGGTATCGAGGTGCACCGCTACGGCGCGCACCTGTTCCACACGTCGAACAAGCGCGTGTGGGAGTACGTGAACCAGTTCACCGAGTTCACCGGCTACCAGCACCGCGTGTTCGCGATGCACAACGGTCAGGCGTACCAGTTCCCGATGGGCCTCGGCCTGCTCTCGCAGTTCGTCGGCCGCTACATGTCGCCGGAGGACGCGAAGGCCTACATCGCCGAGCAGTCCTCGGAGATCGACACCAAGGACGCGAAGAACCTCGAGGAGAAGGCGATCTCGCTGATCGGCCGCCCCCTCTACGAGGCGTTCATCAAGGCCTACACGCAGAAGCAGTGGCAGACCGACCCGAAGGAGCTGCCCGCGGCGGTCATCACCCGCCTGCCGGTGCGCTACACCTTCGACAACCGCTACTTCAACGACACCTACGAGGGCCTGCCGGTCGACGGCTACACCGCGTGGCTGCAGAAGATGGCGGACCACCCGAACATCGACGTGAAGCTGTCGACGGACTTCTTCGACGTGCGCGACGAGATCCCGGCCGGCACGCCGATCGTCTACACCGGCCCGCTGGACCGGTACTTCGACTACTCCGAGGGCTGGCTCGGCTGGCGCACGCTCGACTTCGAGCAGGAAGTGCTGCCGATCGGCGACTTCCAGGGCACGCCGGTCATGAACTACAACGACCCGGACGTCCCGTACACCCGCATCCACGAGTTCCGGCACTTCCACCCGGAGCGGGACACCTACCCGGCGGACAAGACGGTCATCGTCCGCGAGTTCTCCCGGTCGGCGGAGAAGGACGACGAGCCGTACTACCCGATCAACACGGCCGAGGACCGCGAGAAGCTCGAGCGCTACCGCGAGCTCGCGAAGAAGGAAGCCGCGGAGAAGAACGTCATCTTCGGCGGCCGCCTCGGCACCTACAAGTACCTCGACATGCACATGGCGATCGGGTCCGCGCTGAGCGTGTTCGACAACAAGATCGCCCCTCACCTGAGTGAGGGCGCGAAGCTTGACGGTTCACTCGACTGATGCGAATGGCCCGCCTGACCTGCGGTAACCTGGGGGAGGCGGGCTTTTTCGCGCCCATCGGTACCATGCAACCCGACGACGCCCGCACCGCGTTCAACTGGTGTGGCAGTTGCCATCGTCGCCATCGACTGAGCTGACTCGAACCGTCGACGCACCCGTGTCGGTTCGCCGGAGGAAGCACGTGACTGAGCAGGCCAAGGCCAAGGCCGCCGTTAAGACGATTGACCCGACGAAGGTCCTCCAGCGCGTGATCCTGCCGCGCGACGAGGACCCGCTCGACGTCCGACCGCTGTACCTCGACGAGCCCGAGCACGTGCACAGCCACGTGTCCTCGCGCCAGGCGGTCACCATCCCGCAGTCCGCGCGGGTCTCGTTCGCCTCGTACTTCAACGCGTTCCCCGCGGCCTACTGGCGGCGCTGGACGATCATCGACGACGTCGTCCTGCGCATCTCCGTGCGCGGCGCCGGTCGCATCGACGTCTACCGCTCCAAGCCCAGCGGCGACATCGTGCACCTCGAGGGCACCACGGTCCGCAGCCCCAAGGCGTGGAGCGAGGTCACCTTCAAGATCAACCTGAAGCCGTACGAGGACGGCGGCTGGATCTGGTTCGACGTCTTCACCGACGACTCGACGCTGGAGATCGACCAGGCGGCGTGGACCACCGAGCAGGACCTGCCGGCGCAGAAGGTCGCGATCGGCATGACGACGATGCGCCCGGTCGACGCCGTCATCGCGCTGCGCACGCTGGGTGAGGACCCGGCCGTGCTCGACGTCGTGCAGAAGGTCTTCGTCGCCGACCAGGGCGCCGTGAAGGTCCGCGACACCGAGGGCTTCGCCGAGGCCGCCGCGGTCCTGGGCGACCGCCTGGAGGTCATCGAGCAGGAGAACCTCGGTGGCTCCGGCGGCTTCACCCGCGGCCTGTACGAGGCGATCGAGCACACCGACGTCGACCAGATCATGCTGATGGACGACGACATCCGCCTGGAGCCGGACGCGCTGCTGCGGTCCAACGCGTTCGCGCGCGCCGCCGCCCAGCCGGTCATCGTCGGCAGCCACATGCTGAACCTGCAGGCCCGGTCCCGGCTGCACAGCATGGGCGAGGTCGTCGACCTGGGCACCTGCTACTGGCGGGCCGCCCCCGGCGCGCTCACCGACCACGACTTCGGCGCGTCCTCGCTGCGGGAGACCGAGGAGATGCACACCCGCATCGACTCGACCTACAACGGCTGGTGGATGTGCCTGTTCCCGCGTGAGGTCGTGCAGCGCACCGGCTACCCGCTGCCGCTGTTCATCAAGTGGGACGACGCCGAGTACTCGCTGCGCGCGCTCGACCGCGGCTACCCGACGGTGTCGCTGCCCGGCTCCGCCGTGTGGCACATGCCGTGGACGGACAAGAACGACGCCACCGACTGGCAGGCGTACTTCCACACCCGCAACCGGCTGATCCTGGCCGCGCTGCACAGCCCGTACGACGTGCGCAAGACGCTGCTCAAGCAGGGTCTGAAGCAGTCGCTGGTGCACCTGCTGTCGATGGAGTACTCGACGGTCGCGATCCAGCAGAAGGCGCTGGAGGACTTCCTCGCGGGCCCGGCGAAGCTGTTCGACTCGCTGCGCACGGCGCTGCCGGAGATCCGCGAGCTGCGCAAGCACTTCCAGGACGCGCAGACCCTGCCGTCGGCGCGCGAGTTCCCGCCGCCGACCTTCGACATGGTGCGCACCGAGCAGATGCTCACCAAGCCCGCGAACAAGGCCAAGATGGCCGCGGAGGCTGGCAAGGCCGTGCTGCACAACCTGCGCAGCCCGCAGCCGTCGACCACGGCCCGCCCGCAGGTCAACGTGCCGTCGGCGAACGCGCGCTGGTACCTGCTGGGCAACCTGGACAGCGCCACCGTCTCGCACCCGGACGGCAGCGGTGTCGCGTTCCGCAAGCGCGACCCGAAGGAGTTCCGGGCGCTGATGAAGCGCGCGGTCGCCAACTACCGCCGGTTGTCCGCGGAATGGCCGCGGATGCAGAAGATGTACCGCGACGCGCTGCCGGAGCTGACCTCCGTCGAGTCGTGGCGCAAGATCTTCGAAAACTGATTTTGTTATAGGACAACGGGCCCCGCTTTCGCAGCGGGGCCCGTTTCTGTTCTCATCGCACGAACATCACCGCAGCAACATCACTGCACGAACGACTCGCAGGAGACACCGGTGTCGGTGCCGCCCTGGCCGACGCACCGGTCCGTGCCGGTGCCACCGTTCATCGAGTCGTTGCCGGCCTCGCCGGACAGGAAGTCGTTGCCACCGCGGCCCGACAACGTGTCGTTGCCGAACTCGCCGTGCACCGTGTCCGCGAACGCCGAGCCGATGACCTGGTCGTTCCCGTTGCCGGCGAAGATGCTCCTGCCCTTGGGCGAGGCCGAGCAGTCGATCACGTCGGCACCACCGGTGCCGAAGACCGCGCTGTCCGCCTGGAAGTCCGGCACCGGCTTGCCGTTGAGAAAACAGCCGCTGTCGGCGGCCTGCGCGGTGCCACCCGCGAACAGCGCCGAACCGGCGACCACGACGGCGAGCAGAACTGACTTGAGCATTTCTCCCCCTTCAAGGAACTGGTCGAGAGAAATGACACCAGCCGGGCGCTCACCGGTGAATACGGCAAAGTACCTGGGTTCGAATCACCCCTTCACGCCCGTCTCGCTCACCCCGCGCACCAGGAACCGTTGCAGCGCCACGAAGACGATCACCAGCGGCAGGATGGACACCGCGGCCGCGAGGAACAGCTGCACGACGTCGATCGACTGCGAGGTCAGGAACGTCGACAGCGCCACCTGCACCGTCCACGAGTCCTGGTCCTGCGCGATCACCAGCGGCCACAGGAACTGGTTCCAGCTCGTCACGAACGCGATCACGCCCAGCGCCGCGAAGAAGCCCTTCGAGTTCGGCACCACCACGCGCCAGTACGTGCCCCAGTGCCCGAGCCCGTCGATCCGCGCTGCCTCTTCGACCTCGCGGGGGAAGTTCAGGAAGTACTGCCGGAACAGGAACGTGGTGAACCCGCTGAACAGGCCCGGGATCACCAGTCCGCGCAGGTCGGAGACCCAGCCCAGGGTCGACACGACCACGAACGTCGGCACGAACGTGACCGCCGCCGGGATCATCAGCGTCGCGACGACCAGCACCAGCACGACGTTCGAGTAGCGGTACGGGATCCGCGCCAGGCCGTACCCGGCGAGCCCGCACAGCACGAGCTGCCCGGCGGTCTGCAACACCGCCACGACGAGCGAGTTCACCATGCTGCGCGCCAACGGCACGGCCGGGTTCGCGAAGAGCTCGGCGAAGTTCTCCCAGCGGATCTCCTCCGGCCAGAACGTCCACGTGGGTGCGGTCAGCTCGGCCTCGGTCGCCAACCCGTTGCGCAGCACCAGGTAGAACGGGATGAGGAACAGCACCGCGGCTGCAGACAGTGCCGCGTAACGAAGAACCTTCACCGCGTGAACACCCGCCCTTGCAGGAGCGTCACTCCCGCGATCAGCAACGTCAGGATCACCGCGCCCGCGCTGCCGTGCCCGAAGTCCTGCCCGCCGCTGCCCAGCGCCGTGTAGTAGAGGTAGATCAACGGCGGCCGCGCGAACGGTGGGTAGCCGCGGTCGGTGCCCAGCACGTTGTAGAACTCGTCGAACGCCTGGTAAGCCGCGACCAGCAGCAGCAACAGCACGGCCACCGACGTCGTGCGCAGCTGCGGCATCGTGATGTACCGCAACGACTGCCAGCCGCGTGACGCCCCGTCGATCCACGCGGCCTCGTACAGGTGCTGCGGAATCCGCTGCAGGCCCGCGATGAACAGGATCATGTAGAACCCGAGCTGCAGCCACAGCCGCAACGTCACCAGCACCAGCCAGTACCAGGGCGGCGACGTCGACACCGTCCACGCGACGGGCTCCGCGCCGAACCACCCCAGCACCGTGTTCGCCAGCCCGAACCGCACGCCGTTGAAGATCGACAGCTTCCACACCAGCGACGCCACGACGTACGAGCACGCCGTCGGCAGGAAGAACACCGACCGGAAGAACGCCTTCATGAAGCTGATCTGGTTGACCAGCAACGCGAGCGCCAACGCCAGCACGAACGTCAGCGGCACGATGAACGCCGCGAACACGCTGAACGTCCCGAGGCTCGCCAGGAACGGCTCGTCGGTCAGCATGTCGGCGTAGTTGCGCAGCCCCACGAACTCCGTCGGCGTCACCGTGTTGCGCGCCTCGAAGAGGGACAGCAGCAGGCTCCAGCCGATCGGCACGTACACGAACACCAGCAGTCCCACCGCGAACGGGCCGACGAACAGCCAGAACGCACGTCCGTGCTTCATCCGGTGGGCCTCATCCGTACAGCCGCTTGAGCTCGTCCCGCACCTTCACGGCCGCGGACCGCACCTCCGCCTCGGCCGGTGCGCCGTCCCGCACGACCCGCGACACCGCGTCGTTGAACGCCGTGCGCATCAGCGACGTCCAGTCCGGCGGGTTCGACGCCTTCGCGTTGTCCCGCACGAACTTCACCGCGTCCGCCGCCGGTCCGCCCGACAGCTTGGCCGCCTTCGCCGCGATGCTGTCGCGGGGCGGGATGTGGAAGCCGTAGCTGAGGTTGAAGTCCTCCTGGTAGTCGGTCCGCTCGACCCACAGCCACCGCACGAACTCCTTGGCCTCGTCCACCCGCTTCGACTTGGCGTTGACCATGGCACCGAACGCCCCGACCGGCACGCTCGGCCCGCCGCTGCCGGTCAGCTTCGGGAACGGCAGCACCCCGAAGTCGTCACCGAGCGCCTTCTGCACCGCCGGCACCGCCCACAGCCCGGTCCACTGCATGGCGACGAGCCCCTGCGTGAACGCGTCCGGCTCCGCCCAGTCCTTCACCGCCCCGAGCAGCAGGCTCCCGCTGGTGTACAGCTCGCGCAGCTTGCCGATCGCCTGCGCCGCCAGCGGGTCGTCGAACCCCACCTGGTGGTCGCGCACGTAGTCCAGTCCCACCGACCACAGCGCGGGACCGCCCAGAACCGCGCCGCCACCGTCGTTGCCGGCGAAGAGCCCCTTCACCCCGCCGGTCGCGAGCTTCCTGGCCGCGTCGATCAGCTCATCCACAGTGGACGGCGGCTGCACCCCGGCCTGGGCGAGCAAGCTCTTGCGGTAGAACAACATCTGCATGTCGACGGCCTGCGGGACGCCGTAGGTCCTCCCGTCGACGGTGTGCCCGGCGAGGATCGAGGCGGTGAAGTCGTCCTTGGCGTCGCCGAAGACGTCGTCGAGCGGCACGAGCTGCCCCGCCCGGACCGAGCTGATCTGCGGGGTGGACTCGAAGACGTCAGGGCCGCCGTCGGACAGCAGGCTCGTCGCGAGCTTGGAGTCGTAGTCGCCGGGGTTCCACTGCACGTCGACGGGAACCTTCCCGTACGACTGGGCGTACCGCTCCACCGCCTGCTGCACACCGGGTTCGCCGTACGCGTGGTACCACTGCTTGAGGGCCGAGCCGTCGCCGCCCCTGCCGGTGTTGGAACCGCACGCGCCCAGCAGTGCGGTCGCGCCTGCCAAGGACAGAAGTCTGCGTCGGGAGATCACTCATCTCGTCTTACTCCGATCACGCCACGTGCGCGAGCGTTTACTCGAAGTGCGCAACGACGACGTTCGAAAAGTTCACGACGTACTCGCGACCGTCCGGTCCGGGAATCGGTTGCGTGTGACCGTTCCGGACGATCTGCGTGAGCCGCGGCGCGAGATCGGCGCAGGTCTCCGGCGTGACCGTGAGGGTGATCGGGTTCGGGTTGGCGGCGAGGAACAGCACGAGTTTGGTCATGCGTCCAGCAAACCGCGAACCGCCTGGCGCCAGAACGGTTTTCGCTGGTAGCGGTTCTGCCGTCAGCAGATCACCCGGCGAGCTTGTCCCAGTCGATCCGGTACAGCTGGAACTCCGGGTTGCGGTACACGGGGGTGAGGCCGTCGACCGAGTCGAGCTCCTTCAGCCCCTCCGCGCGCTTGAACTCCGCGATCATGCCCCAGCCGACCATCACGTACTTCACGTTGAGCGAGCGGATGGCCTCAGCGACCTGCCGGTCCTTCCCGAACCGGTTGAACTTCTCCAGCAGCAGCTCGCGCTTCGGCGGGGCGGCGCTGCCCTGGAAGTGGCCGATCACCGGACGCCTGCCCGAGATCGCGTACGACCACACCGTGCCGTCGCCGCGGTCGTTCATGATCAGCTCGCCGTTCTTGACGATCTTGCCGGTCTCGATCAGGCCCTGGTGCTCCAGCGGCGTGAGCACCGGGCTGTCGAACGTCCACGTCATGCGGTCGGCGTTGCGCGTCGCGTAGCCGTGGCTCTGGCCGAAGTAACCACCGGCCAGCACGATCGCCACGACCGCGAGCACGCTCATCGCGGTGCGGCGTGACCGCGTCGTCTCCGGCAGGCGCTGCAGCACCTTGTCGGTGACCGCGCGCGCGGCGGCTTGCAGTGCCCAGCCGGCGGCCAGCGTGGCGGGCAGGATGATGATGGCGGCCAGCCGGAACCGGTCGTTCCACCACGGCGAGGTGATCGCCTGCGCCCACGGGGCGTCCAGGCCCGCCGCGGCGACGAGGAGGCCGAGGAACAGCGCGTAGCCCGCGACCATCCAGCGCAACGCGCCGTCTTGCCACAGCAGGAGCAGACCGGCGATCGTGAACAGCGCCAGCAGCCACTGCGGCCACGGCGCGTCGCTGCCGAACAGGACCGCGTCACCGAACGCCCGCGACACCGACGTGACCGCCGGCCAGTCGAACGCGGCGGTGGCACCGGCCATCGTGCTCGCGCCCAGCAGGTACGCCGAGGCCAGCACGACGATCGCGACCGCCGCCACGGCGAGCCGCGGCAGCTCCTTGCGGACCCAGTCGCGCGGGTCGGTGATGAGCCGCTGCAGCACCAGGAACACGCCGAACCCGGCGGCGACGAACACCGACGCCGAGTGCGTGGCGGTCAGGCCGGCGCCGAGGAACGCGACCAGCACCCCGAGCCGGTCGGCGCGGGTGTCGAGCCAGCGCACCAGCACCGCGAAGAACGGCATGATCATCGCGAGCGCGGCGGCGTACGGGAAGAGCTGGCCCCACTGGTAGAGGTCCCAGGGGTAGTAGGCGAACGACGTGGACACCAGTGCGCTCGCGGCGGCGAAGCCCGCGGCACCGCCGATGGCCCTGACCAGCGCGATCGTGCCCAGCGGGATGGTCAGCGTGGTGGTGACGAGCATGCCCGTGTTGATCACACGCGGGACGTCGGCGCCACTGATGTGGTAGACGAGCGCCTCGAAGCAGTGGTAGGCGTTCGGGTAGAAGCTGCCGCCGGGGTTGTCCGGCGCGTCGATCCAGGCCAGCGCCCGCGGGCTGGAGTTGCCGGTCTCGGCGATGAGGCGGATCGCGTTCCCGTGGAACGGCGCGTCCCAGCCCTGGGGCACCGTGGCCAGGCCGTGCGTCGCGGCGCGCAGCACGAGCACCGCGACGATCGCGGCGACGACGACCGAGATGACCACCGTGAGGTGGCCGGACGCGGACCAGGGGTTCTGCGGGATGGTCAGCTCGTGGCCGCGGCGACGCAGCAGGAACACGGCGACGCCCATGACGCCGGTGATGACGACGCACCAGACGAGGAACGTCCACAGGTTCCACTGCACGCCGGCCAAGGGGAACACCGGTGCGGCGATGCCGACGAGGCTCATGGTGACCGCCGGGGCGGCACCGATGAGCAGCCAGCCCCGCAGACCCGCCGTCGCGGCCAGCGCCAGCCCCGGTACCCAGAGCAGCACGACCGTGACCAGAGCGGCCAACAGGGCCACTGCGTCCAGCATCGAAATCTCCTGCACCTTCACCAGGGCCGAGCGGCCCACGGCATCACTTGCGGAAGAACCGCTCCCGCTGCCCCAGCCGCACCAGCTTCAGCCACTCCACGAACCCCTTCGGGTCGCGCTTGACCCCGAGGAAGTACAGGCCGAACCGGAAGACCTCCAGCAGACCGAGCTTGCGCATCCCCGGCTGCGACAGGAGGTAACCGCGGTTGCGGTAGGTGTAGTAGCGCTTGATCGGGTTCTCCGGGTCCTGGGCGTGGAACTTGCCGCCCAGCATCGGCTTGAACTCGTCCGACCCGTCCGGGTGCACGTACGCGACCCGCAGCGAGGTGCCGAACGGGACGCCGGAGCGCACCAGCCGGCGGTGGATCTCCACCTCGTCACCGCGGAAGAACAGGCGGTAGTCCGGCACGCCCACGACGTCCAGCGTGGTCGCGCGGAACAGGGCGCCGTTGAACAGCGACGCGATGCCCGGCAGGAAGTCGGTGCCGAGCTCGGCCGCCGAGCGCTTCCACGTCAGGCCGCGGCGCAGCGGGAACGCGAGCTTGTCCGGCCGGTCGATGTTCGTGACGACCGGGGAGATGGCGGCCAGCTTGCGCCGTTCCGCCTCCTCCAGCAGCACTTCCAGCACGTTCTCGTCGGCGGGGCGGCCGTCGTCGTCGGCCAGCCACACCCAGTCCGCGCCCAGCGACAACGCGTGCAGCATGCCGAGCGCGAACCCGCCGGCACCGCCGAGGTTGCGGTGCGAGGCGAGGTAGGTGGTGGGGAGCGGGCACTGCTCGACCAGGTCGTCGACCGGCTGGTCGGGACCGTTGTCGACGACCACGAGGTGATCGGGGACGCGCGTCTGGGTCGAGAGCGCCTTCAGCGACTCGGCCAGCAGTTCCCTGCGGTGGCGGGTGACCACCACCGCGACCACGGAGCCCTTGGGCAGTGCCTGCACGTTCACGGTCTACTCGCCGCCATTTCCGCTGAGGACGGGGGTGTGGCCGAGCCTGGCCAGCTGTTCCGCGCTCATCCGCTCGAACGGGTCGTAACCCTTGTACGCGGTGAGCACTTCTCGCAGGTCCCCGTGCATTTTGACGTGGCCCTCGTCCATCCAGATCGCGGTGTTGCAGAACTCCATGAGGAACTCGTCGGAGTGGTTCGCGAACACCAGCAGACCGGAGCGGGCCACGAGGTCCTTGAGCCGGTCGCGGGCCTTCGCCAGGAACGCCGCGTCCACGGCGCCGATGCCCTCGTCCAGCAGGAGGATCTCCGGGTTGATCGACGTGACGACGCCCAGCGCCAGCCGGACGCGCATGCCCGTCGAGTACGTGCGCAGCGGCATCGACAGGTAGTCACCCAGTTCGGTGAACTGCGCGATGTCGTCGACCCGCTTTTCCATCTCCTTGCGGCTCATGCCGAGGAACAGGCCCCGGATCATGATGTTCTCGTAGCCGGAGATCTCCGGGTCCATGCCGACGCCGAGGTCGAAGACCGGCGCCACCTTGCCGATGATCCGCGAGTGACCGCGGGTCGGCTCGTAGATGCCGGCCAGCAGGCGCAGCAGGGTGGACTTGCCCGCGCCGTTGTGGCCGATCAGGCCGACGCGCTCACCGTCCTTGAGGGACAGCGTGATGTCGTGCAGTGCCTCGATGATCGGCACCCTGCCCTCGGAGCCGATCTTGCCGCCGACCTTGCCGAGTGCGAGCTTCTTCAGTGATCGGGACTTCGCGTCGAAGATCGGGAAGTCGACCGATGCGTTCCAGACGTCGATGCTGACCATGGATGTCTCGGCCTCCTTCTCAGACCCAGTACGAGACGCGGGCGCGGTAGTTGCGCAGGATGACCAGCGCACCGAACCAGCCGAGGACGGTGAACCCGCCCACGACGGCCCAGTGGTGCCAGTCGACGTAGTGGCCGAGCAGTGGCGCGCGGACCACCTCGACGAAGTGGTAGACCGGGTTCAGCTCGGCGATCAGCACGCGCCACTGGGAGTCCTCGCCGGTCTTGGTGACCTTGGTGAGGATGTCCGCGTCCCACACGATCGGCGTCATGAAGAACACCAGGTTGATGAAGCTGTTCACAACCGGCGGGATGTCGCGGAAGCGGGTGCTGATCACGCCGAACAGCAGCGCCACCCACACGGCGTTGACGGCCAGCAGCACGAAGGCGGGGATCGCCAGCAGGATGGTCCAGCTGATGCCGGGCTGCAGCGTCCCGCCCGCGGTCATCCGGTACGGCTCCGACAGCGTGCTGAAGAAGATCACCATGACGATCACGTAGATCACCAGGTTGTGCGCGAGGAACAGCACCTGGCGCCACACCATCCGCATCACGTGGACCGTGATCGGCGCCGGCAGGTGCTTGATCAGGCCCTCGTTGGCGATGAAGACGTCAGTGCCCTCGGTGACGCAGCCGAGGATGAAGTTCCAGATGATGAAGCCCGCGGTGATGTACGGCAGGAAGGCCGGCAGTTCCGCGTCCAGCAGCACCGAGTACAGCAGGCCCAGTGCGAGCGCCGTGGTCCCCATCGAGATGGTGATCCACAACGGACCGATGACCGACCGGCGGTAGCGCTGCTTGATGTCCTGCCAGCCGAGATGACCCCACAGCTCACGGTGGTCCCACGCTTCCCGCACGTCGGCGAACGCGCGCTTGAAGCTGCGCGACTTGACGGCAGGGGGCGCCTCAGCTTGGTCGAGCGTACTGGTGGCTTGCACGAGGACTGAGCGTACCGGCGCCTCAGGAGCCCCCAAGACGCCGGTACGTCACGGAGTGGTCACCGCGGCCAGATCTAGATCACGATCCGATCGAGGCAACCTTCACAGGTACTGGCCCGTCCCCTTGGGGCCGGGACCGCTGTCCGCGCCGTCGCCGCTGCCCGCGGGCAGTGCCCGGCCGCGCATCTGCTCCAGCTGGGCCCGTGCGGCCATCTGCTGGGCGAACAGCGCGGTCTGGATGCCGTGGAACAGCCCCTCCAGCCAGCCGACCAGCTGGGCCTGCGCGATCCGCAGCTCGGCGTCGGACGGCGTGCCCTCCTCGGTGAACGGCAGCGAGAGGCGTTCCAGCTCGTCGCGCAGTTCGGGGGCGAGGCCGTCCTCGAGCTCGTCGATGGACCGCTTGTGGATCTCCTTGAGCCGGTTGCGGCTGGCCTCGTCCAGAGGTGCGGCCCGCACCTCCTCGAGGAGCTGCTTGATCATCGTGCCGATCCGCATGACCTTCGCCGGCTGCTCCACCAGGTCGGTGAGGTCACCACCGCCGTCCGCCGCACCGACGACCACCACTGGCTGCTGCTCCTGGTTCATGCGCTCCATCCTGGTCCTCTGGTCACTTTTGACATTAGCCGGGTGCCCGCCTCGGTGGGGGCTGGACGACACCGGGTTTGCTCTCATACGTACGGTGTGTGGCATGGCGTTCGACGTCGCACGGGTACGAGGGCTCTTCCCCGCGCTCGGCGACGGCTGGGTCCACCTCGACGCACCGGCCGGCATGCAGGTGCCGGAACAGGTAGCCACCGCCGTCTCCACCGCGCTGCGCGCCCCCGTCTCCGGCCCCGGTGGCATCTTCCCGGCCTCCCAGCGCGCGGAGGCCATCGTCGACGCGGCCCGCCGCGCCGTGGCCGACGTGGTGGGCGGCGACCCCGCGGGCGTCGTGCTCGGTCCCTCCTCCGCGGTCCTGCTGCAACGGCTCGCCGACGCCATGACCGACGACTGGTTCATGGGCGACGAGGTCCTGGTTTCCCGCCTGGACCACCCGGCGAACATCGCACCGTGGCTGCGCGCCACCCAGCGCACCGGCAGCGTGGTCAAGTGGGCGGAGGTCGACATCGAGACGTGCGAGCTGCCCGGCTGGCAGTACGACGAGCTCGTCACCGACCGCACCAAGCTCATCGCCATCACCGCCGCCTCCGGCGTGGTCGGCACCCGCCCCGACCTGGCGAAGATCTCCGCGGTCGCCCGCGCGCACGGCTCCGTGATGGTGGTGGACGCCTCCTCGGCCGCCCCCTTCGTGCCCTTGGACATCGTTGGCATGGGCGCCGACGTGGTCGCCCTCTCCGCCGGCCAGTGGGGCGGCCCACCCGTCGCCGCCCTCGTCTTCCGCGACCCCTCGGTGCTCGAACGCCTGCCCTCCTGCTCGGTCGACCCCCTGGCCCGCGGCCCGGAACGCCTGGAGCTGGGCCCGCACGCCTACCCGATGCTCGCCGGCCTGGTCGCCTCCGTGGAGTACCTCGCCGAGCTCGACGACGCCGCCACCGGCACCCGCCGCGAACGCCTGCTCACCTCCCTGGGCTCGGTGAAGGCGTACCAGGCGGGCCTGCTCGCCAACCTCATCCACGAACTGCGTTCGCTGCGACACGTGATGGTGATCGGCGACGCCATGCGCCGAGTCCCGGCACTGGCGTTCACGATCGCCGGCGTCAAAGCCGAAGACGGCGTCGAACACCTCGCCTCCCGAGGCGTCTGCGCGTTCGCCGACCCCGGCCAGCACGGCGTGTTCTCGGTGCTCGGCGTGGGCGAGGTGGGCGGAGCCATCCGCGTCGGCCTCGCGCACTACACGAACGCCGTCGAGGTGGACGACCTGGTGCGGGCGGTCGCCGAGCTGGGCTGAGGCTTTCGGGAGACGAAGGTTGGACAACTCGCTCGCCTCGCTCGCCCGCGAGCTGGCGGACCTCTCGGCGCTGCAGCGGCTGAGCCCCCTGCTGTCGGAGTACCTGCCCTCGACCGCCGGCGACCTGCGGCCCGCCGAGCTGGTGGCGGTGCTGGACGAGGTCGTGCTCGGGGCGCGGACGGTGCTGGTGGAGCTCGGGTGCGGGTCGTCGTCGGTGCTGTTGGCGCGGTTGCTGGCGCGGCGTGGGTTCGGGCACCTGTTGTCGATTGAGCATGATGAGCGGATTGCGGCGTTTGTTGCCTCTCAGCTGCGGCGGGAGGGGTTGGGGGCCGTTGCGCGGGTCGTGCACGCGCCGTTGACGCGGCATCCGGCGGCGTTGTCGCGGCATGGGCAGTGGTACTCGCCGGAGCTCGTGCGGGATGAGGTGTCCGGGTTCGTGGATGCGTTCGGGTTGGTTGATCTGTTGGTGATCGACGGGCCTGGGGTGGGGGATTCGCGGTATCCGGCGGTTCCCGTGTTGCGTGGGGTGTTGGCGCCGGGGGCGACGGTGCTGGTCGATGATGCGGATCAGGTGGATGAGCGGGCGGTGCTGGTGAGGTGGTCCGAGGAGTTCGGGTTGGAGTTTCGGAACTCTCCGCGGACCTCGATTGCGTCGGCTGCTGCTCTCGCGTGAGGCCCGCCCTTGGGGGCGTGCTGTTCCTGGGGCTCCGCCCCAGACCCCGACACTCCCGAAGAAGCCACCAAACCCCCGCCACTCTCAGGTAGATGGCACGCCTGTTCCGTAGAGCGGCTGCGCGTTGCGTTGGTGGTTGCGCGGGACCGCTCGAGTTGGGCGGGCTGCTTTTCGTCTCGCCTTCGGCTCGATCAAAAGCAGGCGACTGCGGTGCGAAACCGCTGGTCTGCGAGCTCGCCGAAACTGTCAGACCCCCCGAGTAGCGTGGGTCGCGGGGGAGCCAAAAGCAGGGGGTACCCCTGCGTCAGCGTGCGATCAGCGCTCCCTCTTGAGCACCACCTTGCCGAACACGTCGCCCTCGTCCAGCAACCGGTGTGCCTCCGCCGCGTTCGGCATCGGCACCACCTGCCCCACCACGGGCTTGACCGCACCGCTCTCGATCAACGGCCACAGGTGCTCCCGCACCTGAGCCACGATCGCGCCCTTCCCCTCGACCGAGCGTCCCCGCAGGCCGGTCGCCATCACCGACGCGCGCTTCGTCAGCAGCTTGCCGATCGGCAGCTCGCCCTTCACGCCGCCCTGCATGCCGATGATCATCAGCCTGCCGTCGGGGGCGAGCACGTCGATGTTGCGGCCGAGGTAGGAGGCGCCCATGTTGTCGAGCACGACGTCGGCCTGCTTGACCTCGGCCACGAAGTCCTGGGTCTTGTAGTTCACGGTGATGTCGGCGCCCAGCTCGGCGCAGCGGGCCAGCCGTTCGTCGGAGCCCGCGGTGGCCGCGACCGTGGCGCCCAGGGCCTTCGCGACCTGGATGGCGTGCGTGCCGATGCCGCCCGCGCCGCCGTGGACCAGGAAGGTTTCGCCCAGCTTGAGGCGGCCGTCCATCACGACGTTCGACCACACCGTGCACGCGACCTCGGGCAGGGAGGCGGCGGTGACCAGGTCGACGCCCGCAGGGAGCGGCAACACCTGCGGAGCCGGGACGGCGACCTTTTCCGCGTAGCCGCCGCCTGCGAGCAGTGCGCACACCTCGTCGCCCACCGTGAAGCCGGTCACGCCCTCGCCGAGAGCGGCGATCGTGCCGGAGCACTCCAGGCCGATGATGTCCGGCGCGCCGGGCGGGGGTGGGTAGAAGCCCTGCCGCTGCAGCAGGTCCGCGCGGTTGACGGCGGAGGCGGCCACGTCGATCAGCACCTCGCCGGGGCCCGGCGACGGGTCGGGGACCTCGGTCCACTCGAGCACGTCCGGGCCGCCGGGTTCGCGAACAGTGATGGCATGCATGCGGTCGACCGTAATCACAATCGACAGGTCCGGCACCATTCGGAGCATGAACGCCTGGCCCCTGCGGAACCTGGTCCTGACCACGCCGCGCCTCGAACTGCGGCCCGATGACGACGAGGGGTTGTACGAGCTCGTCGACGTGGCGAAGGAAGGGGTGCACGCGCCGGACGAGATGCCGTTCAACGTGCCGTGGACCGACCAGCTGTCCGACGACGGTGGGCGGAGCATGGTCCAGTTCTTCTGGGCGACGCGGGCCAAGGTGGCGGCGGGGAGCTGGGCGGTTGCGTTCCTCGTGCGGCACGAGGGCAAGGTCGTCGGGGTGCAGGAGCTCAGCGCGCGTGACTTCGCGGTGCTGCGTGAGGTGAACACGGGGTCGTGGCTCGGGCAGAAGTTCCACGGGCAGGGGTTCGGCACGGAGATGCGGGTGGCTGTTCTCCAGTTCGCGTTCGACCACCTGGGTGCGCGCATCGCTCGATCGGCGGCATGGGTGGGGAACCGGGCTTCGAACCGGGTCAGCGAGAAGCTCGGTTATCTGCCGGACGGCACGACGGCCGCGGCGCCGCGGGGAGAGCGGCTTGAGCACGTGCGATTGCGGTTGGACGCGGCGGACTTCGTGCGGCCGGGGTGGGAGACGGAGGTGGGCGGGCTCGCGGAGTGTGTTCAGCTGCTCACCAGCTGAACTCCCGCCGACCGACGGATTGTGGCCCCGGTCTCCTTTTTGTGAGGGTTGCCCCACCTCGAACGAAGGGGAACGTTCATGTCAGGCAGATCCAAGCTGGCGGCAGTGCTGGCCATCTCAGCATTAGTCGCCGCCCCAACCGCCACCGCGTCCGCCGCCAGTGAACCCGCAGGCCCCGCGCTCGCCAAGAAGCTCGCGAAGAAGGTGACCGTCGAGGGCGTCAACCGGCACCTCATCGCGTTCCAGCGCATCTCGGACCGCAACGGCGGCAACCGGGCCGCGCTGACCCCCGGTTACAACGCGAGCGTCGACTACGTGGCGGGCAAGCTCCGCGACGAAGGCTTCATCGTGAGCACGCCGACGTTCGACTTCGACGTGATGGTCACCGACGCCGAGCGCGCGACCGTCGCCGGGGTGAACTACCAGGCGCTGATCTTGACCGCCTCGCCGCAGACCCCGGCCGGCGGCATCACCGGGCCGCTGCGCGTCGTCCCCGAGGACGCCACCACCGGATGTGAGGCGACCGACTTCGCCGGTCAGGACTTCGCCGGCTCGGTCGCCCTGATCCGCCGCGGTGGCTGCACGTTCGAGCAGAAGCACCTCAACGCGGCCGCCGCCGGTGCGATCGCCGTGCTGGTCTCCAACAACGTCGCCGGCCCGCTGTCCAACGTGACGCTGACCAACCCCGGCGTGATCCCGACCGGCGGTGTCTCGCAGGCCGACGGCACCACGCTGGCCACGAAGGCCGGCTCGCCGGTCACCGTCGACATGCGCTTCCACACCGAGGTCCGCACCGAGCGCAACGTCATCGCCGAGACCCGCACCGGCCGCAAGAACAACGTCGTCATGGCCGGCGCGCACCTCGACAGCGTCGAGCTCGGCGCCGGCATCAACGACAACGGCACCGGCTCGGCCGCGTTGCTGGAGACCGCGCTGCAGCTCGGGTCCCGCCCGAAGGTCGACAACGCCGTCCGGTTCGCCTGGTGGGGCGCCGAGGAGCGGGGCCTGATCGGTTCGACGAAGTGGGTGGAGTCGCTGACGTTCGAGCAGCAGCTCGACATCGCCCTGTACCTGAACTTCGACATGGTCGGCTCCCCGAACGCCGCCTACTTCATCTACGACGGCGACAACTCCGACGGCGTCGGAGCGGGCCCCGGCCCGTACGGCTCGGCGCAGATCGAGAAGGCCTTCGCCGACTACTTCGCCGCCAAGGGCGTCCCGACCGAGGGCACCGACTTCTCCGGCCGCTCCGACTACGGCGAGTTCATCGCCCAGGGCATCCCCGCCGGTGGCCTCTTCACCGGCGCGGAAGGCGTCAAGACCGCCGCCCAGGCCGCCAAGTGGGGCGGCACGGCCGGCATCGCCTACGACCCGTGCTACCACGCGGCGTGCGACAACCTCGGCAACGTCGACCGGGTGGCACTCGGCCGCAACGCCGGCGCCATCGCGTTCGTGACCGCCTCCTACGGCGTCTCGACCGAGGACGTCAACGGCGTGCCTCCGCGCGCCAAGCGGGCCGAGGCGCGTGCAACTGCGGCCAAGGTCCAGTCCGCCGCGCACGACCACGACCACTCGCACCTGGCCGTGGCATAACAGCTCGTTCCGCTGCACAAAGGGGCTCGGCACCGCACGTGCCGGGCCCCTTCCGCGTTGCCTCGAACGAGCGGTCTGCGTTCGTTCCGGCCGACGCCGGACGATCACTGCCGCTACGGTGACCTCGTGCTCAGTGCGTGGGGCCTGACCAAGGCCTATGGGGGTCGCACGGTCGTCGACCAGGTGGGCTTCGAGCTCCAGCCGGGCACCGTGACGGCCTTCCTCGGCCCGAACGGTGCCGGCAAGTCGACCACCCTGCGGATGATCACCGGGCTGACCCACCCCGACCGCGGCCAGGCAACGGTCTCCGGCCGCCCGTTCACCGCGTGGCCCAACCCGTCCCACGTCGCCGGCGTGCTCCTCGACGCCGCCGCCGTCCACCCCGGCCGCAGCGGCCGCGGCCACCTCCGCACGGCAGCCACCCTCGCCGGCGTCCCGGCTCGCCGCGCGGACGAGGTGCTGGAAACCGTCGGCCTCGCCGACGCCGCCACCCGCAAGATCGGCAAGTACAGCCTCGGCATGCGCCAGCGCCTGGGCATCGCCCACGCCCTGCTCACCGACCCACCGCTGCTGATCCTCGACGAGCCCATCAACGGCCTCGACCCGGAAGGCATCCGCGCCGTCCGCAACCTCCTGCGCGGCCACGCCTCCCGCGGCGGCACCGTCCTGCTCTCCAGCCACGTCCTGTCCGAAGTGGACCAGACAGCCGACCGCGTCCTGGTGATCGGCAACGGCCGCATCGTCGCCGACGGCCCACTGGCCAGCCTCACCACGTCCTCGCGCTCCCTGGTCCGCGCCAAGGACATGAACCGCCTCGCCGAGTCCCTGCAACGCGTCGGCATCGCCATCCAGCCAGCGCCGGACGGCTACATCGCCGCCCACGCTCCGGTCGAACGCGTCTCCGACGTCACCTTCGCCGCCGGCATCCCGTTGCTGGGCCTGCGCGAGGAACAGATGAACCTGGAAGACCTGTTCTTCCGGCTGACCGGGGGAGGCCCGGCATGACCCACGGCTTCCCACCGCAGCAGACGTTTCCCGGTCCGCCTGTGCCCGGTCCGCCGCCCGTTCACCAACCCGGCATGCCCCCTGCTCAGCCAGGAATGCCCGCCGCCGGCCCCGCCGCGGGCCCGTGGGCAGCCCGCGCCGCGCGGCGCTCCCCGTTCTGGCGCCTGGTGGCCGTCGAGGCCCGCAAACTCGTCGGCACCCGCTCCGACAAGCTCGTCCTGGCCTTCTCACCGATCTTCCTGGTCGGCCTGATGATGCTGTTCACGCTCCCGCAGTCCAACCTCGCAAGCGCCGGCAAGCAGATCGGCCCACTGCTGATCGTCGTCCAACTGGGCCTGCTGCTGGTCTTCTCCACCGTGATCAAGCTCGTGGCCGGCGAGTGGCAGTACAAGAGCGTGCAACCGACGCTCCTGGTCCAGCCCTCCCGCATGCGCTACTTCCTGGCCCAGGGCACCGTGCTCGCCGGCGTGTGGCTGCTGTGCTCGGCGTTCACCTTCATCCTGTTCCCGCTCCTGATCAAGACCGCCGCCACCGGCCTCAACCACAACTACCTGCTCGGCATGCGCCCCCGCTGGGTCCTCGGCGTCACCCTGCTCGCCACCGCCCTGGTCCTGCTCACCGCACTGATCGTCTCGCTGCTGGTCCCCAACACCGGCGGCGCGCTGACGGTGTTCTTCATCGTGGTCCCCCTCCTCGCGCTGGCCCGCTTCAGCCTGCCGGAGGTGTTCGGCCTGATCTACCCGCTGGAACCGGCCTGGCACCTCGCCGGCCTGGGCACAGGCTGGCTGGCCACCATCAGCTCGTCCCTGCTCTGGCTCGTCCTGCTGGCCATCGCCCTGTTCCGCCTCCAACGCCGCGACGCGGGCTGATCAGCTCGCCCTGCTCCCACCGTTCTCGTCGATCAACGGCAACAACTTCTCCGCCGCCTCCCTGGCCGGCGGGCAGAAGTCCTTCATCGCCCGGTCGATCGGCTGGTCCACGTCCTGCGCGGTCAACGCGACGGACTCGTCGAGGTCCATCGCACCCTGCACCTCGAGCGGCAGCTCAGCCCCGGTGTCCACGGTGACGAAGCAGTACTGGTTGACCTCACCGGTGATGACCGTGGTCGCGTAGTACCGGTCCAACAGGATCGACCGCTGGAAGTAGTCCCCGGCCCCGCGGTCCCCGTTCCACACGTCCACGAAGTGCCGCGCATTCGACTTCCGCCCGGCACCCGGCCCGAGCAGGCTGATGGTGAGCGTCCCCCACTCCGCCTCCGCACGACAGCCGGACATGGTCGTGTTCGGCTTCTTCGTGAGGTTCAGCATCGACTGCAGGTCGGACGGCAACGTCTCGCAGGTGTTGTCGAACACCGGCTCGCGCTTGAGGTTGAAGTCGAGGTTGTCGTAGGCGATCGCCCGCGGGTCCAGCTTCGGCGCTGGCGAGGCCATCGGCGGCTCCGGTGGCGCGGTGCAGGCGCCGAGTGCGGCGGTGGCGGCCAGAAGGGCGATAACTGCGCGCGTCCCCATGATCAGTAGTGGAGCACATCCGGCGCACGCGGGTGTTCAAATGCAGCTGGTCACCCACGTCCAGGTGACATCAGGTGACATGCGGTGTGTCGGCGCTTTCCACCGACACACTTTCAGTCATGGAGCGGAAGAGACGGGAGGGCTTTCGCACCCTGTTGCCGACGTCGTTACCGCAGGTTCTAAAGATGAGCTCATGGCTGCGCTAACGAAAGGGCTTTTGAACCCAACCCCACAAGTGAAGCGGCTGCTTGACCTAGCGTCTGAGTGGCGATAGCGAGCAAGCCAACCCGAGAAGGTTCGGAAGCGTCGCGCCTAGCTCGGACACACGAAGCACCCTGCCGAGTGATCTCGGTAGGGCGCTTCGTCATTCGGCTAAAGCTCGTCTACTCGAACCGCTGCCCAGATCCTCTGGAACCGGTCAAGGTCATTTCTATGATCGACAAAGCGAGCAATGCTTAGAGCAGTCCATTCAAGTCTTCAAAGAGCTTCTCAAACCGATTGAGCGCCTCATCCTGGCCAGGAAGGGTGAGTTTGCTCGCCTGTTCGAGCAGATAGCGGGACGGCGCGAAGTGGTCGTACTCAGGAACTCTTGCAGGCAGAGTGCGGAAGTAGTCCTCAACCTCGGACGTGACGCGCTCCGGCGCATCACCAGGCTTGGTCTTAGGCATCGCCTGCTTTGCGGTCAGCCCGTAGGTTGCCTTCACCAACTCCGTATAGAAACCGCGCCCGAGCATGTCTTCTACATCTGCCTCAGCTGCGCCATCGCAGTACATGTCCGCGGTGAAAACATGTCCGTCTTGAAGCAGCTCAGACTCTCGCAGCTCTCGAACCTTCCTCTTGTCACCCTGACCATGATCGGTCAGGACGGCGACGTGGAGCCGATTCCCGCCGAACAAGGCCATAAAGCTGGGAACCTTAGTGATGCCACCGCAGGGCGTAACCGTCCATCGTTTGTCGAGTGCGGTACGTCCTTGCGCACGTAGCTGCTCTGACGCCCACTGAAGGTAAAGCAGATCAGAAGGCCCTTCGACCAGCAGACAGTCCTTGCCAATGAACAATGTCTGGGTGAGTTCGTAGCCGAGCGCAGCCTGCAGCGGGAACAGTGTGTCACCGTCTGCACTCAGAGCCCGGTCGCCAACCTTGGTACCCAAAACCTCATCATCTTCACCAGTTGCATCTTCCACCGTGCGGCACGACAGAAGGTCAGCCGGATCAATCATGAAAGGCGAGTGTGTGGTGTAGAGAACCTGATAGTTTGGCACCAGTTCAGTCTTCATGTAACGCAGCAAGTCAGCCTGCGCTCGCGCGTGCAGTGTCAAACCTGGCTCATCGAGAAGCACGACAAGGTTTTCACCATGCAGACGCTGCACCTCAGAGAACCACACTAGAAACGAGAAGAACCAGATGAACCCGGTACTGCGCTCATCGAGCCTGATCGTGGCTTCGTGTCGCATGTTCTCGATGCGGGTCTGAAAAACCTTGCCCGTATTGAAGGGCGCAGGGTCACCGGGGCTGGCCTCGTCGAAACGAAACCTAACCTTGAGATGCCTATTTTGCGACCAGTATTTGAAAATCTTCTTGGAAAGACGCGTCTCTACAGCTTCAAGCTTGCTAATCAGCTGCTCCGAGGTGCTGATCTGACTGATCGCCACGGGGGTCGTATTAACCATAGACAACAGAGCCAGAAAAACTCTCGACCCTTGCAGCTGATCAAGCTGATTCGCTTGCTGCATTTGCACCAGCTGATTCAAGGAAACTTTTCCTGGAAGTCGATCGTACTGCGAGTAATATACAAACTGCGGCACACGCTGCCGCAGGTATCCGACTACCTTGCCTCGCAGACTTCCCGACCATTTTTCCTTCAGTTCTGACAAGAACGCTTCTTGCCTCGGCGTGCGCTCGTCCATCGCTTCGAGCTTCCGAAAAAGCAGCTTCGTGGTCGTGATTCCCTGAAGCTCAGCCTTCTCAGTTTTTTCAAGGCCAGAGTTCACGACCGCAAGCCGCACCGCCTCTTGCACGTTCAGCGGCAAGGTCCACACGAGCTCATTGTCGTAGTTCTTAACTACAGTAATGACATCGGAAGTGAAGACACCTTCACCGCCGCAGAGCTCTTGTAGGTACTTCAGCTCTTCCTGGTCTAGCTTCCATTCAGTCGACAGACCGATATCGACTTTGTCTGACTCCTCATACTCCGACCAGTTCATTCTGGGGTACTCAGTGTCACGAAAGCTGCTGCGCTCCTTGACCACAGAGTCAAGTTTTTCCAGGGCTTCAAGTACCGCAGTCTTACCCGACTCGTTCTTTCCAACAAGACAGGTCAGGTCGCCAACAGTGAACCACCCGGAATCGAGAACGGACTTGAAATTGGTGACCCGGGCTTTGATCAGGCGCACGACACTCTCCCCTATCAACACAAGCGGAAAACGTTCCCTGCCGGCTCTCGCCTCCCGATGGCAAACACATCGGCGAAGGTGTGATCTACGTTACCGATTACACGTGGCCACGAATGGGTGAAATGCACTGCGTGTTCGAACATGTGCATGGCGTTACTGCAGTCTTTGGGGTCGAAACGTATAGCTCTAGGCTTCGGACATGACCGACACCCTCCAAGTAACCACCACGACCGCCGACCGCGACACCGCCGCCAACCTGGCACGCTCCGCTGTCGCCGCCCGCTTGGCCGCGGGCGCACAGGTGTCAGGTCCCGTGACGTCGTTCTTCTGGCACCTTGGTGAACAGGGCGAAGGCGAGGAGTGGCAGGTAACCCTCAAGACCACCGCTGAGCGATACCCCGAGCTGGAAGCGCATCTGCGCCGCGAGCACCCCTGGGTCAACCCGGAAGTGACAGCCGTGGCGCTGACCGAAGCATCAGATGACTACCTGGCCTGGCTGCGTAAGACGGTCAGCCCTACGCACTAGCCAGCAGCGAAGCCGCCTCAATCGCATTGGCTACCGCAGGCAACGTGCCGTGCGGCTTCAAGCGCTGGACGACCTTGCCAATTTTCTCGGCAGGCCGCACCGAGCCAATGCCGTTTGCCAGGGAAGCGGCGCGCTCGGTGACGGCGGCACTCTGCTCGATCTCGCCTGCGTCGAGGTACGCGTGGGCAAGCGACGTCAGGTATATGGCCTTGTCACGGGCATGGGTGTCGCCGTAGCGCCCAAGCACGTCCTCGAGGATGGGCACGGCGCGCAGCGGGCGCTTCAGCTGCGTCCAGCACCTGCCCGCCATGATGCGGATTTCGTCTTCATCCACCCAGAACACCCAGTCAGGCTCGGGCCGGTCGCCGGCCTGTCGCACCACCTCTGCCGCCTCCGTGAGGGCACGTTCAGTGGCCTGGGCGTCGCCGGCCACGGCGTGAGTCCAGGCCATGCGCTCAAGCAGCAAAGCCCGCACGCGGGGGGTGGCCTGTTTGGCCGCGGTCGCATACGAGGCAACAGCTGTGCTGACATCCGGCTTGGCGACGCTGACCTGCAAATAGGCATCGAACGCCAGGGCGTTGCCCGCGAGCATCGCGTGCTTGGCCTCCTTGGCGGCGGCCAGGCTGTCTTCGTAGTGCTGCTTCGCCTCCTGGTGCATCCCGGCGTCGAACGCCGCCCACCCCACCATCTGCGCCTGTTCGGCGATGACGGCCGTGCACGCCTTGCGGACGCCGGGTAGGCACACCGCGCCGCGCACCAGCTCGGTAGTTGTCGTGAGCTCGTTCAGGTACAGGCGGTAGGTGTCCGCGCCACCAAGCAGATCATCCAGGCGGCGGAGCCGGGCAGTGCGCTCCAGCAACCGGTGGACGTCGCCCATGCCAAGGCGTTGCCCTAACGTCGGTTGCGTGGTGGCAGGCAAGGATATTGCCAGCCCGGCCATCGCGCCAAGAAATTCCCGCCGCTGCACATCTTCCCCTTCAGGCTGCTGGTTCTGCTGGCCTTGGGCCCGTCGCCGGTTGGCCTTGGCCGTGGCGACTGCACGCCGCAGCTCTGCAACCGATACGTCGAACGTAGCCGCGTAGTGCTGCTGCCAGTAGGGCGTGAGCAACCGGGATTCGGCTTCCCAGCGCGAGACTTCGTTACGCGTCACGGCGCGGCCAGCTCGGTCGGATAGCGCGGCCGCCTGTTCTGCCTGCGAACGGCCAGCGGCCAACCGAAGTTGCCGCAGCAGTCGTCCGATGCTCACCGGCTCGCGCATGGTGTCCATCCTGAAGGGGGTCGGGACTGGTGCGCACCATTCTGGCCACTCCTTCTGGCCACTCCAAGGAAATGGCCACCCCTTGCGGCGACTCCGCCCGATTGGGCGAGCGTCTTTTATGTGGACAGGCACCCAGCGTCGGCAAAGGCACCTGGAAGGGCCCATGTCCGCACTGTCCCCGAAAGCAGATCGGCGGCCTGTCTCCCCGGCGCTGGGTGCCACCCATTGACAGCGACCCTTGGGGAGCACTCCAGTGATGCCCGCATCCACCGCAACGAACGAGCCAGCACCTGGCCAGGCAAGAACAGCCTACGGCTACATCCGCATGGAACAGCCGGACGAAATCGAGATTGCCCTGCAGCGCAAGGAGATTTGGATGTTCTGCGCTGCCCAGGGGCTGACGTTGGGTGCGGTGTTCGTAGACCGGCGCGTGCACGGGGACGTGACGGCCCGCCTGGGGTTCACGGCCTTGGTTGACGTCTTGTGCTTTCCGGACTCGTACGCCGTGGTGGTGCCGAGCCTCACGCACCTGTCCGAACGGCCGGGAGTCCGGCGGGTGCTCGCCTCCCGTATCCGTGGCACCGCCTCGCAGCTATTGGCCGTCTACGGGGATGAGGAGCGATGAGCCAGATCATTGCGCCGTACATCACCACCTGGAGCGCTGAGCAGGAGATCCCCTCCCGTGTGGTGGAACGTCCCGGCTACGGCGTCGGCTACGCGGACGAGCTGCTGGGCGACCGGGACGCGCACGGCGTGCTCTGGCAGCGTCCAGCCGTACGCCACGAAGCTGGCCGGCCGGAGTTCGGCAAGGTGCACCCACTCCGGCAACGGCGGGCGATGCGCAAGCTGCTGTGCCAGGTTTGCGCCGGGCCTGCCAACCAGAACGACGACGGCGTGCTGTGGTTGCTGCGGGACTTCCAAGGGGACTGGCCGAACTGGCCGGAGGGCATGGCCTGCACCGAGCCGCCCGTCTGCGTGCCGTGTGTTGCCATTTCCCTGCGGTTGTGCCCGGCGCTCAGGCGGGGAGCAGTGGCGGTTCGCGTCCGTGCCTCCGAGGTGGCGGGTGTCCGCGGGGCGCTTTACCGGAGGGGCGTGTTCGGGCCAGTCGCCGCCCAGGACGTGAACCTGGCCTACGACGACCCGAGCATCCGGTGGGTGGTGGCTTCGGCCCTGATTCGTGAACTCCGGGGCTGCACGTTGGTGCCGCTGACGGAACTCACCGAGCAGTACGACGCAGTCCAGGCGCGGTGAGGCCGCGATGGCACGCACGCCGCTATAGATGTCCGCGACCCAGGCCGTGGTTATGGCCGTCCTCGGACTGTTGGCGCTTGGCCTCGGTGTTCTGGCCCGGCGCTGGTGGCCGGAGGACGACGGACCCGCAACCGACGACGAAATCGACTTACCAACCGGCCGCCACCACCTTGGCCTCGGCCACGACATCCCCGTTGCCGAGCTCCTGACGCAGGCGGCCGAAGCCGGGGACCCGCTACGGCTCAACTGGCCAGACAAAGCCCTCGACGAGCGCGGCATGGTGCGGCCTGCCTACCGCGACGATCTGCCAACGGGCTTCATTTCGCAGATACGAGACTGACAAATTACGAGATGTCACTGCCGAACAACAAGGCCAACCTGCACCTGCGCGCCCTCGGCCGGACACTGCGCAGGTGGCGTGATGACTCTGGCCAGAGCGGCAACGAAGTTGCCAAGGCCATGGGCTGGAGCGCGGCGAAGCTGTCCATGATGCACAACGCGGGCAGCCGCATCTTCGAGGTCGACGTCCTGACTCTGGCGCTGCACTACGGCGTAGACGCCGACGAACAGGTACGTGCCTGCCACACCGCCCAGCGGGCAGCCGACCTCAAGGCCTGGGAGCAATCGCCAAAGGCCGATTTGCCGTGCCTGACGTGGACACTGGCCGAACTAGAAGCCGAAGCGGCCACCATCCAGATTGTGGCGGGTGAGGTTGTGCCCGAGCTGCTGCGCACCCCGGCCTACGGCAGCGCCGTGCGGCTGGCACAGGCACCAGTGATGTGCGACTACTTCCAGCCGTACGACGTGGGGTTGCAGCAAAGCACGTTGGCGCTCGCCACCGCCGGCGCGGCCGTCGTGATTGATGTCTACCTGGCCGAGGCGGCGCTGCGGCGGGTTGTGGGTGGCAAGCGGGTCATGGCCGACCAGCTGCTGTACCTGGTGGCGCTGTCGGAGTACCCAGGCATCCGCATCCGGGTGGTGCCGGATGCGGTGGGGGCGTATGCGGGCATGGGGACGGCGTTTAGCTATATGACGTTCCATGAGGAGCGGTTTGGGGATGTGGTGGCAGTGCAGCGGTTGCATGGGGTGGGGTGGAGGGAGGAGAGGCGGAAGGTAAGCCCTTACGGGGAGACGGTTGGGCGGCTGGATGAGATAGCGCTTGATGTGGAGGCGTCGCGGGAGTTGCTTGCAGCCGCGACAACGATGTGAACCATTCTCGAAATTCCTCTTGTTATGTCATAAGCAGCGACCGAAAGTCGTGCGCGTTCAATGCCATTTCAAGCAACTCGAACCTCTTTGGCATACCAGCCAATTCCGCCAAATTCTTTGCATTTTTCTTCGTCGCACAACCACTGCCTCCGGCTCGCTCAGCATAGCTGTTGCCACGTAGGCGAGGCCGACAAATTCAGCCTAGAGAGCTGTCATCTGACAGCTGAACAAAGCATCAAAGCTCAACCGAAACGCCCGCTTGACAAATCGATAATCATAATGCCCCTCGATCAGTCGATATACAGAAGCGCAAGTCGTGACCTAACAAGCAGATCGACTTCCTCCAGCTCCTTCGCTCGGTGTGCAGGGTGATCAGCAGCTCTCGCGCTTCCTCCGTCTGCCCGATTGGTCTCAGCGGTTGAAACTGGAGTCGAGGACTATTGCCGAATATTCCAAATCGACGCAGACAACGTTGACACCATCCGCGAGACTGTCCACCTCGAACTGAAGGCACAGCGCAACGACGCCGACCTGACCATCCGACAGGCATCCAAGCGCGTAGCCGACACCGACGACCAGCGCACGAAGTTGCTGCAAGCGCATTACGCCGGTGCCATGCCGCAGGACATGCTTAAAACTGAGATGGAACGGTTGACCGTTGAACTGGCTGCGGCGCAACGTGAGCTCAAGAACGCACGAGCCACAATGGATGACATCGACCGACGACTAAACGATGCACTTGATGTTGCCGGTCGCTGCGCCCAGGAGTACGCCGGTGCACCGCCCGCCGTACGCAGGCTGGTGAACCAAGGCTTCTTCGAGAAGCTGCTCATCGCCCCTGATGGCGGCGTAGAGATGGCCGACTGGACAGACCCGTTCCGCCAGTTGCTCGGCGGCGGTGTCGAAGGTGACGCCCCTGGCGTCCCAGACGAGACGGACACGGTTCCGGCGGACGACACCGCCGAACAAGCGATCGAGACGCCCAGCGCGCATCTGACGGTGTTGGACATCGTGCGGCCGTCTGACGTCCTGACCGGCACGTTTGCGGATTTGATCTTGAAAGAAAACCGGCACGTCTTGGGACGTACCGGTTTTCTAAAGAGACGCTTACTGCGGAAGCGGAGGGATTTGAACCCCCGGACGGTTTCCCGTCTCCCGCTTTCAAGGCGGGTGCATTCGGCCGCTCTGCCACGCTTCCCAGACACCCGGAGGCATCAGCGACACCAAGAGGTGTCGACGCAGCAGCCTAGCCGTTCGACTCCCGCAGGTGTGTCATGACCCGGTCGAACACCTTCGCCAGCACCTCCCCCTCCTCCGGCGAGAGCAAGTCGACGATGTGCGCCCGCACCCCGGCGAGGTGCGTCGGAGCCGCAGCGACCAGCTGCGCCAGCCCCGCAGGGGTCAGCTCGGCCAGCACTCCCCGCCCGTCCTCCGTGCACTCCCGCCGCAGCACCAGCCCGGCCTTCTCCATCCGCGCCACCTGGTGTGAGACGCGCGACTTCGACGAGGCGACGTCCTCGGCCAGTTGGGTCATGCGCATGCGGTGGTTGGGTTGTTCCGACAACCGCACCAGGATCTCGTAGTCGGCGAGTGACACTCCGTGGGCGTCCTGCAGTTCGCGGTGCAGGCGGTCCATGAGCATGGAAGAGCCGTTCACGTAGGTGCGCCACGCCCGCATCTCGCCCTCGTCGAGCCAGCGCGGCTCCTGCTCACTAGGTGTCACACCAACAAGGCTAAACCGGCGCATGACGATCCAGTCATCCCTCTGGAAAAGAGAGCGGTCGGAAGGCAGACTCCCGGCCCGTACACGCGCGTTAACCACGCCTTGGAGAGGCTTCTAACCCATGAGTTCGTTCAGACGGCTTTCCGTTCTGGCGATCACCGCCGCCGCGGCCACTGTCATCACGGCCACCGGGCCTGCCCAGGCCGATGTCGAGTCACTGCGCGGTCGGGGCACGGTTGACGTGCGCCTGATCGGCATCAACGACCTGCACGGCAACATCGAGCCGCCCAGCGGTAGTTCGGGGCGCGTCATCCTCCCCGACGGTTCGACCGTCGACGCCGGTGGTGCCGCCTTCAACGCCACGCACATCAAGAACCTCCAGAAGGAGGTTCGGAACTCGGTGATCGTCGGGCAGGGTGACCTGATCGGCGCGAGTCCGATCGTGTCGGCGCTGTTCCACGACGAGCCCACCGTCGAGGTGCTCAACAAGGTCGGCATGGACACGACCGCGGCGGGCAACCACGAGTTCGACGAGGGGTACCGGGAGCTGCTGCGCATGCAGCACGGCGGGTGCCACCCGGTGGACGGGTGCCAGTTCCGCGACGAGTACAAGGGTGCCGACTTCCCCATCCTCGGGGCGAACGTCACCCACAAGAAGACCGGGCTGCCCGCGTTGCCGCCGTTCTGGGTGGAGTTCCGGGACGGGATGCCGATCGGCTTCATCGGCATGCCGCTCAAGGACGTGCCGATCCTGGTGGACCCCAACGGCATCAAGGACCTGCAGTTCGGTGACGAGGTGAAGGCGGCCGACAAGTACGCCAACCTCCTCGACGCGATCGGCGTGAAGTCGATCGTGCTGCTGGTGCACCAGGGCGACCAGGTCACCGCGCCGACCGGTGGGCCGAACGCCTGCAACGTGGCGGCCAACAACCCCGGCAGCTACATCGCCACGAACGTCAGCCCGAAGATCGACGCGGTCTTCTCCGGTCACAGCCACCAGCACTACAACTGCGTGGTCAAGGACCCGGCCGGCAACCCGCGGCCGTTCATCGAGGGGCTCGCGTTCGGTCGTGAGCTCAGCGTCGTCGACCTGAAGATCGACCGCCGTACCCGCGACGTCGTGCGCGGTGCCACCAAGGCCGACAACAAGATCGTCACCCGCACGGTTCCCGCGGACCCCGAGGTGCAGGCGATCATCGACCTGGCCAAGCAGAAGTCGGGTCCGATCGCGAACAAGCAGATCGGCACGATCGGTTCGGACATCCTGCGCGCGCAGAACGCGGCCGGTGAGTCGGCGCTGGGCAACCTGATCGCCGACGGCCAGCTCGAGGCCACCAAGGGCAACGGGGCTGTGCTCGCGCTCATGAACCCCGGTGGCGTGCGCGCCGACCTGACCTACAAGTCGTCTGCGGTCAACGAGGGCGACGGCGTGGTCACCTACGGCGAGGCGTTCACCGTCCAGCCGTTCGGCAACATCCTGCAGACGGTCACGCTGACCGGCACGCAGCTGAAGAACGCGCTGGAGCAGCAGTTCACGGCGGCCAGGACCTTCGTGCTGCAGCCCTCCGCCGGCCTGAAGTACAGCTGGTCGGCGAGCGCGCCGTTCGGTTCGAAGGTCTCGAACGTCGTCCTGAACGGCGCTCCGCTCGACCCGAACGCGAGCTACCGCGTGACGATCAACAGCTTCCTGCAGGGCGGTGGTGACGGCTTCAGCGAGTTCACCAAGGGCACCGAGATCACCGGCGGTGGCATCGACCTGGACGCGTTCTCCGCGTACCTGGTGGCCCACCCCGGCCAGAGCGCCCCGGCGCTCGACCGGATCACGCAGCTGCCGTAAAACGCTGAAAAGGCCCTCCCAGCGTCGAAAAGTCGCAGGGAGGGCCTTTCCCGTGTCCGGTTGCTCCATTTGACCTGGGGTGAGGGCCGATGTCGTGGCTGCGTCGGTCACCGGCGACCGGCTCGACGTGCCGCGCACCGGCGCCGGCCCGATGGAGTTCCTGCTCTTCGGCGCGACCCTGGTGGCAGCGGGCGCGATGGCCCGCCGCGGCGCCCGTCGCGTCGAGTCCTGATCAATTGTCTGATCGGCAACAGAACATTCCTGCTCAAATCGCCCGGCGAGTGCTGCACTCGCCGGGCGATTGCGTTCCGCACTGTCGATCTCCGCAGGTCACCCGTCCGACTTCACCAATTCAGGTTTCGCGTGAGGTGTTGAGAAATGCGGCGATCAAGCGCATGCTCGATAACGAGCTGGCAACCGGAAGGTGAAGAAACCTGGACCGGGGGCCACGCCCAGAAGGGGTAGGTGGTGCTGTGCAGGTATCTCCTCGCTGTGGCGAAACGCGGTCTGTTGCATCCCCGCGAGTGGATCGGCCGTAACCGGTCCGGTCGCGACTGCGTAGCAACGTCAGACGGGGTTTCGGGTGCCCAGGCACCGTCAGGTGTCGCTCGGCGCATCTCGACGCTGTTGAGCTCGACTTCGGTTTCGTCTCATGGCGTCACCGGTCGGGCGCCACGCCAACCGCCGTAGGCCGTAGTCGCCGCAACCAAATGGGAAGTCCTCGGTGCGGTGCCCCGACGTCGGGCGCCGCACCGAGGCGCGCGTTCAGCACCTGGGCGCGTAAAACCCCCGAGCACGTTCAGTGCTCTATCGTTTGCCGCGTCACGGGGTCCTTGTCAGGAGGCGCGCGGTGCAGTTCAACGAAGGTGCGGAACTCGACGCTTCGCAGGTTTCCGACCAGCGAGGGGTGGGCGGGCGCGTCGCCGGCGTCGGCGGTGGCCTCGGCGTGGTCGGGCTGATCGTCTTCTTCCTCATCCAGCAGTTCACCGGCATCCAGCTGCCCACGAGCGGCCTGGAGGGCGGCAGCGTGAACCCCGGCACGCAGGTCGAGTCGGGCCAGCTGGCCGAGAAGTGCAAGACGGGCGCCGACGCGAACCGCGACAGCGACTGCCGGGTCCTGGCCACGATCAACTCGATCCAGGCCTTCTGGACCGACCAGTTCGCGCGCTCCGGCCGCACCTACCAGGTCACCAAGACCAACTTCTTCCGCAACAGCGTGAACACCCGCTGCGGCAACGCGACCTCCGCGGTCGGCCCGTTCTACTGCCCCGCGGACTCCCAGGTGTACATCGACCTGGACTTCTTCAACGAGATGCGCACGACCTTCGGCGCCAAGGGCGGCCCGTTCGTCGAGGCCTACATCCTGGCCCACGAGTACGGCCACCACGTGCAGAACCTGCTCGGCACCTCGGACCGGGTGAGCACCCGCACCGGCCCGACGTCGGACTCGGTGCGCCTGGAGCTGCAGGCCGACTGCTACGCGGGCGCGTGGGGCAACGCCGCCACCAAGCTGCCCACGGCCAACGGCCAGCCGCTCATCACGAACATCACGCAGGAGGACATCGACGCCGCGCTGGATGCCGCCGGCCGGATCGGTGACGACTTCATCCAGAGCGAGATCGGCGGCGGCCAGGTCGACACGACCAAGTTCAGCCACGGCAGCTCCGAGCAGCGCAAGAAGTGGTTCACGACCGGCCTGCAGACGGGCGACCCGGCGCGCTGCAACACGTTCGACACCGACAACCTGGGCTGAGCTTTGCCGAGCCGCTTCCTCGTCCTGCACGACTACGGCATGGGCGGGCTGTCCTGGTGGATCTGGGCCGACTCGGCCGAGCAGATCGTGCTGACCCTCGCCGAGGTCGAGGTGATCACCAACCCGGACGCGCTCGCGCAGGCGCAGGAGTGGGGGCTCGACGAGCTCGACCTGAGCGAGGTCGACCGCGACCCGGCGCTCCGCCGGATGCGGGCCGAGCGCGAGCAGCAGCGCGGTCTGCCGGGGTTCGGCGTGCTGGCCGGCCGTGAGCGGGTCTACCTGCGCAGGTTCCACGACGGCAGCACGTACCTGCTGGAGATCGGCCAGGACGGCCGGCAGCTGCGGCAGGTCGAGCTCAAGCCGGACGGCACGCTGCTCAGCTCCACCATGGAGGGCTGGCCGTTCAACCCGCCGATCGACCTGCACGACCCGCAGTACGCGCCGATGGAGATCGGGGAACGCGAGTTCGAGGACTCCTGGAGCAGGGCGGTCCCCGACCCCTCCTACGAGGACTGAGGACCGCCCCGCGACCATCAGCGGCGCGCCACCGCCAGCAGCCTGCCGCTGCCGACCCGGAACGCGCTGCCGTCGGTGTCGCCGTACAGCTCGACCGACGAGAACCCGGCCGCGCCGAGCATCCGGCTCAGCTCGCCCGCGGTGTAGACGTGCTGGACGCAGGTCGACCGCTCGACCCGCTCACCGGAGCGGAACGTGAAGTCGATCAGCATCCGGCCGGTGGTCACGTCGTAGGTGTTGGCGGCGAGGACGTCGACCCCGCCCGCGGACATGTGCAGCTCGCCGGGCAGGTTCGGCAGCAACGACTCGGCCGTGCAGCCGTAGTCGACCACGAGCACGGGCGCGACCCGGCCCAGGTCGGCGAGGAACCGCGCGTTCTCCTCGTGTTCCAGGTAGCCGAAGCTGTTGCCCATGCAGATGGCGAGGTCGGCGACCACGCCCTCGGACGCGAGGTCGCGCACGTCGCCCAGCCGCCAGTCCACGGCGGAGGACGACGCGCGGGCGTGCTCGACCGCCTCGGCGGAGATGTCGAGGCCGATGACCTGAAATCCGCGTCCGGCCAGCTCGACGCTGTGCCGGCCGCTGCCGCAGGGCGCGTCCAGCACCCGTGACCCGGCCGGCACGAGACCGGCCACGAAGTCGATCTCGGCGGTCGTGAACGAAGGAGGAACGGCACCGCGCCAGAAGGTGTTGGCGAGATCGGTGAAGAAAGAGGTGTACCACGTCAAGGTGGATGCTCCTGGTGATCGCTTGGAAAAGTGCGAGCGAATGTCACCGGGCACTGCGGAGGAGCGGCCCGGTGTGTCCGGGGCTGCCCATGGCATCGACCTTGTCTCGTAGGTGGAGACCTCACTCAACCACGCCCGAGCGGGATTCCCAAGCGGTTTTACCGCTGAGCGGAACGCGCGGACGAGAAACGGATCATGTTGCCGGACGGGTCGCGGAAAGCGCAGTCCCGCACGCCGTAGAACTGGTCGATCGGCTCCTGCATGACCTCGGCACCGGCCGCGCGGACGGACTCGAACTTCGCGTCCACGTCGTCGACCTCGAAGATGATGCCCTGCAGGGATCCCTTGGCCAGCAACGCGTGCAGCGCCTCGTGGTCGGTCGGCGGCACCGGCGGGCCGATCAGCGACAGCCCGATCTCCAGCTCCGGCTGCCCGGCGGGACCGACGGTGAGCCAGCGGTACTCGTTCTCCACCGTCTCGTCGGTGCGGACCTCGAGACCCACCACGTCGCGGTAGAACTTCAGCGCGGCGTCCTGGTCGTGGACGAACATGAACGTGTGCGAGAGCTTCATGTCCGCAGACATTAGGTAGCCCGGCGCGGTGCCGCTTCTCGAAATCTGCTCGGTCTGGTGAGCCCCTTGAGCTGACATCCGGGCACCGCCGCCAACTCCGCGTGGGACCGCGCGCGGTAGGCCGACGGCGGCACGCCGACCAGCTCGGTGAACCGCGCGCTGAACGAGCCCAGCGAGGTGCAGCCCACCGCCACGCAGACCTCGGTCACGGACAGCTCTCCCAGGCGCAGCAACGCTTTCGCCCGTTCGATCCGGCGCGTCATCAGGTAGCCGTACGGCGTTTCCCCGTACGCGGCGCGGAACCGGCGGGAGAAGTGCGACGGCGACATCAGCGCGGCACGGGCCATCGTGGGCACGTCCAGCGGCTTGGCGTACTCGCGGTCCATCAGGTCGCGAGCCCGCCGCAGGTGCGCGAGGTCCTCGGGTGTCACGGCCACCAGCATGCCACCTCGTGAGGCCATTTCCCGGTCCGCGACTTTCGACCCCGAAAGACCGTCGGGAATGCGAGATTCGGAGCACGTGCGCACTTTTGTGTCTCATTCGAGACTTCCCCGGACGAGGAGCACTGCGGTACTTTCCGGACGTCTTGCGGGCGCGTGCGGGGGCTCTGACGCCGGCGGACCACTCACCACAGGGTCTTTGGGGGATCCATTGTCCGACAGATCGGTCAGCCGTGCCCTGCTCAGGTTCACGGCCCTGACCACCGCTGCCGTGCTCGCGTTCGGAGGGACCTCCGCCGCCGCGTTCGCGCAGGAAGAGCCGACGAGCACCGAGCCGACCCAGTCGGAGACGGTGACGCCGGCACCGACCGGGACGCCGGTCGAGACGCCGGTGGAGACGCCGTCGCAGACACCGGCGCCGTCCGAGACCACCACGCCTCCGCCGTCGAGCGAGACGCCGAGCCAGACCCCGGTCGAACCGCCGGCCCCGACGCCGACGCAGACCGCGCCGATCGTCCCGACCGGCACGCAGGCACCCGTGCCGCAGAAGCCGAAGGCCGACGAGAAGGCCGCCGTCCCGGTCAAGCCGAACGTCAAGACCACGGCGTCGCTCGACAAGAGCACCTACGCCTCGCACGAGTCGGTCACGCTCACGCTGACCTACACCAACAACAGTTCGGTGACGGCGAACGCGCTGCACGCGAACGTGTGGGGGCTCAACTACGACTCGGCGCAGCTGGGTGAGCTCGCCCGTCACCGCCCCGGCGTGAGCCTGGCGCCCGGCGAGTCCCGCACGGTCACCGTGTCCGGCACGATCTCGTACCTGGACCACATGGGCATGCTGTCCGTGAGCGGTGACGTCACCCCGCAGGACGGCGACGCCGACCAGCAGGACAACTACTTCTTCACCACCGCGCAGGTCGTCAGGACCACCGGGCACGTGTCCGGCTTCGTGTACGCCGACGCCAACCGCAACGGCCAGGCCGACGCCGGCGAGGCCGTCTCCGGTGGCGTCGTCAGCATCTACGGCGGCGTCCCGGCGCAGGAGTACCGCACGACCAGCGGCTCCGACGGCCGGTTCAGCTTCACCGGCGTCGCGACGGGCAGCTACTACTCCCCGTACTTCGAGCTGCCGGGCGGCTGGGTCGTCCGCGGTGGCCCGAGCTCCGACTTCCAGGTCGCGCCGGACCAGACGACCGAGCTGACCGGGCGCGCCGAGCGGCCGATCTCCGAGGTGCTGACGGCGACCGCCTCGCTGGACCAGGCGACCTACCGCTTCCCGGCCACCGCCAAGATCACCGTGATGCTCACCAACAAGGGTGACCACCCGATCAGCGGCATCCAGGCGGGCTGCAACCGCGTGGGCGACGCCAACCACCTCGGCACGGGCCCCGGCTGGGCCGTGTTCAACAATCCCGGTGTCACGCTCGCCGCCGGTGAGAGCCGCACGATCGTGATCGACGAGGCCATCCCGCAGGCGGCGCTCGACTCCGGCGTGGTCCGGCTGGTCTGCGACTTCGCGCCGAACGTCGGCTGGAACGCGGACGGCCCGCAGGTGGCCACGTCGGCCAAGGTGACCAGCGGCGGCACGTTCCCGGTCACCTTCGTCCACGACAAGAACGGCAACTTCTGGCACGACCCCGGTGAAACTCTCATCGGCCTTGAGGTCGACCTGGTCAACGAGGCCACCGGCGCCAAGGCGGCCGCGTTCACGAGCGGGCCGGACGGCAAGATCGTGTTCGGCGGAGTCCCCGCCGGGCGGTACTTCGGCCTGTTCAAGAACGGCTGGAAGACCTCCGGCGGCAGCGGTTCCATGCCGGTCTGGATCCCGGAGACCGACAACGGTTCCAGTGCCACGTACTTCATGGTTCCCGGCACGGCCGACGCGGACGTCCGCGGCTCGCTGAAGTTCGACAAGCCGAGCTACGAGTCGCACGAGACGGTCCGGATGACGGCGACCGTCACCAACATGGGTGGCAAGACCGCCGAGCGCACCCGGCTGATGTGGCCGCTGTCGAACGTCGGGATCGCGAACGAGCAGTGGGGCGACTTCGGCTGGAACGCGGCCGGCATCGCGCTCGCACCTGGTGAGACCCGCACGTTCGAGCTCGCCGGCCCGATCACCAACCTCTACGACGGCAAGCTGCGCCCGTCGAGCATGATCGAGTGGATCGGCAGCCCGAACCCCTGCAACTGCGGCATCTCCGGTGAGGTCCCGGTCACGCAGTCGAAGGGCGACATCTCCGGTGTCGTCTACGTCGACCGCAACCGCAACGGGCAGCAGGACGCAGGCGAGGCCGCGGCGGGCGTCATCGTGCAGGCCGGTGGCGGTTTGCCGCACAGCAGCAACCAGACCACCACGGACGCAGAGGGCCGGTTCTCGTTCCCCGGCCTCCCGTCCGGTGACTACTACCTGAGCTACACGCTGGCCGACGGCTGGATCGTGCACGCCGACGGCGACACGCGGGTCCGCGTCGAGCCCGGCAAGCCGGTGCAGCTCACCGCGCGCGCCGAGCGGCCGTACAGCGAGTCGCTCAGCGCCACGATGACGCTCGACAAGGACGTGTACCAGGTCGGCGAGGAAGCCAAGATCACCATCACGCTCACGAACTCGAGCGACCGGGCCATCAGCGGCATCCAGGCCGGATGCAACCGGATCGGTGACGGGAACCAGCTCGGTGGCGGGCCGTACGGCAACGACACCTCCGGCTGGGGCGAGCTGCTCCCGCCCGGCAAGGGCGTGACCGTCGGTGCCGGCGAGACGAAGACGTTCATCGCCACCGAGAAGGTGCCGGCAGCGGCTTTCGAGATCGGCGTCGTGCGCGTCGGCTGCGACTTCGAGCCGAACCCCGGTTACAACACCGACGGCCCGTGGGCGGCCGACTCGGCACGCGTGCCGGGCGGCTTCGGCTCGCTGAAGGCGCACGTCGTGCACGACCTCAACGGCAACCGCACCATCGACGCCGGTGAGGCCGTCGCGAACACCCGTGTCGCGCTGCACACCTACCCGGAGGGTGTCGAGACCCTCGCGACGGTCACCGACGCCAACGGCCTGGCGGACTTCGCCCGTGTCCCGGCCGGTGACTACACGCTGAAGGTCGCCGGCTTCCAGCCCGTCGAGCAGGGGTACGACTTCGTGCGGATCAGCGCCGGCAGGGCGGAAGAGGCGAACTTCTTCGTCGTGCCGGCTCCGCAGCCGGAGCCCGGTCCCGGCGGCGGTGCCTCGCCCGCACCCGGCGGTGCCACCGGCACCGGTGAGAGCGGCGGCAACGGCGGCGGCGTGCAGGAGGCGCTCGCCAAGACCGGTGCCAGCGTGCTCGGTCTCGGCCTGGCCGCCGCGTTGCTGATGGCGTTCGGCTTCGGCGCACGCCTGGCAGGACGGCGCCGGACGGCCTGAGCACCGGTGAGTTGATTCGTCGCGGGGCGGTGTTCACCACGAACACCGCCCCGCGCTCGTTCCACCGCAAGTCGAAGAGGGGGACACATGTCAGGTAGGTCAGCCAGATCCGTCTTACGTTCTTTGGGGGCGTGCACAGCCGCTTTGCTGGTGTTCGGGACGCTCGCTCCGGCAGCCCTCGCGCAGGAGCAGGACCCGTCCACCCCGCCGTCCACGTCGAGCACGGCACCGCCGTCGAGCACGGAGCCCGTGCCGCCGTCATCAGAACCCGTTGCCCCGCCGAGCACTCCGCCGACAACTCCGCCGAGCACGCCGCCGAGTGAGCCCGCACCGCCCTCCTCGACCGAGCCGGCACCGTCCACACCGGAGGCACCGGCGGTTCCGGAACAGCGCAGGGCAGACCTCGAGGTCGTTGTCCCACAGCCGGATCTGACGATCGACGCCGAGTTCGCGCAGGACGAGTACCTGCCGGAGTCCGACATCGCGCTGCGGATCACCGTCCGCAACAGGGGAACCGCGCAGGCCGACGACGTCCGCATCGGCACCGACCTGCGCGACCTCTGGGTCAAGACGGGTCACGAGCGGCTGAACGCCCGCCCGGACATCGCTCCCGGCGCCACGCACGTGATCGACCTCGTGCTGCGGACCGACTACCCCGAGGTCGCCCAGGGGCGGGCCGACGTCCGTGCCACGTTCGCGGGTGCGGCGGACCCGACCCCCGCCGACAACCACGACGCCGACGAGGTGATCGTCCGCCAGGACAAGGGCGCCGTGACCGGGGTGCTCTACCGCGACCACAACGGCAACGGCCGTGCCGACGCGGGTGAGGGGCTCGGCGGCGCCTACCTGCAGATCAGGGGTGGTCGGCCGACGACGTCCAAGTACCTGGACGCCAGGAACAACGGCCTCTTCACCGACTCCGCGCTGCCGGCCGGCAGGTACGTGGTCGAGCGGATCAGCCACGGCGAGGTGCTGGCGGTCAAGGCGGGGCACAGCGAGTTCGTCGTCAACGCCGGCGGGACCACGACACTCGAGATCCCGGTGGTGAAGCCGACGTCCGACACGCTGACCGCGCAGATGACGTTCGACCGCGCGAGCTACGCCAGGGGAGACGCCGTCGCGATCACCGTGACGCTCACCAACACCGGCAGCGAACCGATGGGCAACGTCGTCGCGGTGTGCAACCCCCACGCCAACCCCGGTGAGATCGACGGCACCGGACCGGGCTGGGCACCGCTGCACCCCGACGGTCCCGGCGTCGCACTGGCGGCGGGGGAGACGAAGACGCTCACGATCCCGGACGTGGTCCCCGCGACCTCCGACCACCGGCTCTACGCCTCCTGCGCGTTCGGCAACAACGGCAGGCACACCGACGGCTACCGCGGCTACACCGCCACCGCGCTGGTCACCGGCATCGTCGGCGACCTGACCGGCACCGCGGTGAACGCCGAGGACGGCACCCCGCTGCGGAACACGGTCGTGGTCGCGCTCGACCCGGCCACCAGGCGCGTGCTGGGTGCGACCACCACCGCGTTCGACGGCTCGTGGCAGATCCGGGAGGTGCGCACCGGCCCGGTCGTGCTCGTGGCCGTGGGTCCGTGGCGCACCGAGGACGGCGCCCCGGTCACCGCCGAGGTGCTGGCCGACCAGTCGGTGCGGGCCGACCTCCGGCTCGTCGCGGGACCGCAGGTGCCCGACCCGACGCTGCACGCGCCGGACTTCGAGATCAAGGCCGAGTTCCTGCGGCCCGGCTACGACCTGGACGACCACATCCAGGCCAAGGTCGTGGTCACGAACATCGGTACGGGGCACTCGGCCTCACTGCGGATGGGCTCCCGCAGCCCCGGTCCCGGCTCGCACCTCGACTTCTCCCCCGAGCAGTGGGGCGACGCGCGGAACTTCGGGAGCGGTGTCGAGCTGCGACCCGGTGAGAGCCGCGAGTTCCTCATCACCGGCCGCGCGCCCTGGTACACGCCCAACAGCGTCGTGCGCTTCCACCCGGTCGTGGAGAGCCAGGACGCCAACCCGGCCAACAACGGCGTCGAGATCGAGGCCCCGCTCACGGCCGCGCGCGGCACGCTGTCGGTCCTGGTCTACGGCGACGAGAACGAGAACGGCAAGCGGGACGCCGGCGAGGAGGTCGCGGGTGCCGAGACCGCGCTGGGCCGGTCCGGTTCGGTGAGCGAGTACCCCGGCAAGACCGGTCCGGACGGCCGGTTGGTGCTGGCGAATCTGGTCGTGGGCACCTACACCACGACGATCATGCCGGGGGACTGGCTCTCCGCGGGCCCGCGGACGGTCACCATCAACGAGAACGCGGTCACCGAGGTCGAGATCCGCGCTGTGCGGCCGTTGTCGCACTTCCTCAAGGCGTCCGTGCGGTTCACGCAACGCACGTATGCGCCGGGCGACGCGTATGAGATGGACGTCGAGCTCACGAACAACACGGGCGAGGACATCCCGGCGGTGCACGCGTTCTGCTCCGGTCCCGGTGGCCGCGGCGAGATCGCCAACATCGGTCCCGGCTGGGGCGGTCTCGCCTACGAGGGACCGGGCGTGCCCGTGCGCGACGGCGAGACCAAGCGGCTGCGCGTCTCCGGGCAGCTGCCCGAGGAGGCCGGTGACATCGGTTTCGCCTCCGCCTACTGCACGTTCGGGCCGGACCTCGGCGAGCAGGGCAACCCGATGGGCCGTGACCGGGTCTCCGTGGTCGGCAAGTTCGGCGACCTGCACGGCATCCTGCTGCACGACGAGCAGCCCGTGACGAACACCGTCGTCGTGCTGGTGGACGCGCTCACGAAGAAGATCGTCAGCCGCGGGATCTCCGGCTGGGACGGCAAGTTCGTCGTCACGCACCTGCCGGTCGGCCTGTACGAGCCGGTGGTGCTCGGTCCGTGGAAGCCGGAGATCCGCACGGACCTGCCGTACCTGTGGGTCACCACCACCTCGCACGAGTGGGTGCAGCGGGTGCGGCTGGTACCGGGTCCCGAGGTCACCGACCCCGGCCACCCGCTGCCCGGTGACGAGCCGCAGCCCGGTCAGCCGGCGCCGCCGTCCGGTGGTGGCGCCGGGAACGGCGGTGGTGGCGGTACGGCGCTGGCCCAGACCGGTGCGAGCGTGCTCGGGCTCGGTGTGGTCGCGGTGTTGCTGGTGGCGTTCGGCATCGGCGCTCGTGCCGCGGCGAGGCGCAGACCGGCGTAGCCCGCTGACGTGACGGGGCCGGCATCCGACCGCGGGTGCCGGCCCTGTTCGTCGGCGTCCGAAGTGGAGTGTGACCTGAAACCGCTTCTCACCTGCGGATCCGGTCAGGTAGGTTGACGGCGTTTGCGGACGCGTGCGGGGGCTCTGACGTCTGCGGACCCATCACCATGAGGGTCTTTGGGGGATCCATTGTCCGAGAGATCGGTCAGCCGTGCCCTGCTCAAGATCGGGGCCATGACCACCGCCGCGCTGATCGCGTTCGGCGGTGCGAGCGCCGGTGCGTTCGCGCAGGAGCCGGAGACGCCGGCCACCAGCGTCGAGCAGACGCCGTCGAACCAGCCGAGCGAGCCCGCGACGCCGCCGACGACACCATCGACGACGCCACCGTCCACACCGGACCCGGCGCCGTCGACCGAACCCGTGCCGCCGTCCACGCCGGCCACCGAGCCGTCCGTTCCGCCGTCGCAGGCACCGGTTCCGCCGGGCACGACGCCGGATCTCCCGTCCACTCCGGACACCAAGCCGGAGGAGACGCCCCCGCCGCCGCAGGACGGGTGGGAGGGCGGTCCATCGCGACCGGACCTGTCCGTCCAGCTGACCTTCGGCCGCGCCGAGTACCGGCCGGGTGAGGACGTCGACGCGACCCTGGTCGTGCGCAACTCCGGTGCCGCGCCCGCGGCCGGGATCCGGCTGAGCCACCACGTCCAGGACGCCTGGATCGTCTCCGGCGCCGACGAGCTCGGGTCGCGGCCGTCGCTGCGGCCGGCCGAGCAGAAGGTCATCAACCTGAAGCTGCGCCCGAAGTGGGACTGGTCGAAGGACGTCAGGGTCGAGTTCCGCGCCACCGTCGACGGCGTCGCCGACCCGACGCCGGGGGACAACGGCGTCACCGGGAGCGTCAAGATCCGCCAGGAGGTCGGCACCGCCGGCGGCCTGCTCTACGTCGACAAGAACGGCAACGGCAGCCCCGACCTCAACGAGGACCTGGACAACACCTACGTGTACGTCCGCGGTGGGACGCCGCAGGTCACCCGCTCGGTGCTGAGCAGCGCCGTCGGTGAGCTCCGGTTCGGCGACCTGCCGGTCGGCGAGTACGTGGTGACGCAGCTGTACTCCGGCAGCAACACCTACGTGATCGACCCGGCGCACTCGACGTTCGTCGTCGAGAACGGCAAGCACACCACCGTGACCCTGCCGGCCGTGCCCGCGGTCGACTCCGTGCTGGGCGCCACGATGGCGTTCGGCAAGAGCACCTACCACCGCGACGAGAAGCTCGGCATCACCGTCACGCTGACCAACAGCGGCACCCGGCCGTTGTCCGGCGTGGTCGCGGTCTGCGAGGAGCACAGCCCCGACTACCTGCGCAGCACCAGTCCCGGCTGGGGTGCGCTGCACCCGGACGGCGCCGGCGTCGTGGTTCCCGCCGGCGGATCGGTCACCGTCGAGGTGACCGACGAGGTGCCGCAGAACATGCGCTACCGCACCGTCTACGCCTTCTGCAAGTTCGGCAACAACGGCCGGAACTCGCAGGGCTACAAGTCGGTCCAGGGCATCTACGCGTCGATCAAGGGCACGTTCGGCGACCTCTCCGGCACCCTGGAGAACTCCGAGAACGGGCAGAAGATCGCGGACACCCCGATCGCGGTGCTCGACGCCACCACCCGGCGCCTGCTCAAGAGCATCAAGACCGACCGCAACGGTGCCTTCCTCGCCTACGACGTGCCGGTCGGCCGGGTCGAGCTGGTCGTGGCCGGCAGGTGGAAGTCCGCGGCGCCGTTCGTCGTGGACGTGCTCGCGGACCGGTCGAACGAGGTGGCGCTGTCGGTCGTGCCCGGTCCCGAGGTCCCCGACCTCGGTGCGAACGTGCCCGACCTCGCGATCACCGCGAAGTTCGAGAAGGACTCCTACGACGTCGGCGAGCCGCTGAAGCTCAAGGTCGTCGCGAAGCACGTCGGCACCGGGTTCGCCCTGCGCGCGCAGGTGCGCAGCGAGTACGTGACCGGCGAGATGGACTACGACCGCAAGCAGTTCGGCGACCTGGGGGCGTACCCGGCGCGGGGCGTCGAGCTGTGGCCGGGCGAGAGCCGTGAGGTCACCCTCGTCGGCCAGGTGCCCTACACCCTGACCGCCGACGGTCAGGTCACGCTCAGGCTGGTCGTCGACAGCGGCTACCTGCACCAGGACCCGAACCTGGCCGACAACGTCGTCCAGCCGGTCGCCGACGTGACCTACCCCAGCGGTGACCTCGCGGTCCACGTGTACGCGGACCGCAACGGCAACGGCCGGCGCGACGCCGGTGAGGAGCAGGGCGACACCCCGGTGTCCACGTCCGGCGGCACCAGCTCGAACGGCTACCGCGACGGCAGGACCGACGCGTCCGGCCGGGTCGTGTTCCGCGACCTGCCGCTCGGCACCTACCGCGTCAACGCGGAGCTCCGCGACGGCTGGGTGCGCGCCGTGCCGGTCGAGGCGACGATCTCCGCGGGCGTCGAGACGCCGGTGGAGATCAGGGGCGTGCGGCCGTTGTCGGACAAGCTGCCCGCCTCGGTGCGGTTCGTGCAGCGTTCGTACGCGGCCGGTCAGGACTATCAGGCGGACGTGACGATCACGAACAACACCGGTGCGGACCTGCCCGCGGTGAAGGCCTACTGCAGCGGTCCCGGTGACGCCGGCGAGATCTACAACAGCGGTGCCGGCTGGGGCGACCTGGTGTGGAACGGCGCCGGTGTGCCGGTGGCGAACGGCGAGACGAAGACGGTCCGGGTGTCCGGTGAGCAGCCGAAGGACTCGCCTGCGATCGGGTACGCCACGATCGGCTGCAGCATCGGCCCCGACCCGCACGACCCCGGTGCGACCCAGGCCGGCGACGAGTTCCGGGTGCCGGGTCAGCGCGGTGTCGCCCACCTCGAGCTGGTGCGGGACGACCCGAACGGCGGCCAGGCCACCCCGGTGGCCGACATGCCCGTCGTGCTGGTCGACAGGATCTCGCTGGAGCCCGTCGCCCGCACCGTCACCGGCGCCGACGGCGTGTTCTTGCTGCGCGACCTCCCGGTCGGCCGCTACCACGTGGTCGTGCCCGGTCCGTGGCAGGTCGAGTTCCGCCACTCGAACCCGTACCTGCACGTCGTCAACGGGCCCTCGGTGCGCCAGCGCGCCTACCTGGTGCCCGGTCCCGAGGTCGAGGACCCCGGCTACCCGCTGCCCGAGAACCAGGCGCCGGTCGCCCGCACCCCGGTCGCGTCCGGTGGTGGCGGTGAGGTGCTGGCCAAGACCGGTGCCAGCGTCCTGGGCCTGGGCGTGCTGGGCGCGTTGCTCGTGGCGTTCGGCGTCGGGGCCAGCGTTATCGGCCGCAAGCGCGCATAGCTGAAGATCCACCTACGGGGCCGGCACTCACCCTGAGTGCCGGCCCTGTTGTCATCAGCGCCACACTTCGCTGTCCCGAGTGGAGTGTTAGCGTCGCTAACCATTGGGTACCTGGGGGTGACATGACGGTCTGGGAAGCAATCGCGGTGGTCATCGCGGGTGTGTTCGCAGGCGGCATCAACACCGTCGTCGGCAGCGGCACGCTCGTGACGTTCCCCGTGCTGCTCGCCGTCGGATACCCGCCGGTGGTCGCGAACGTCTCGAACTCCCTCGGCCTCGTCCCCGGCTCGCTGTCCGGTGCCTGGGGCTACCGCGAGGAGCTCAAGGGCCAGAAGTCGCGCATCGTCCGCCTGCTCCCGGCCTCGGTCCTGGGCGCCATTGTCGGCGCGATCCTGCTGGTCACCCTCCCCGACAAGGCCTTCACCGCCATCGTGCCGGTGCTGATCGTCATCGCCCTGGTCCTGGTCGTCATCCAGCCCTGGCTCAACCGCAAGCTCTCCCACCGCCGCACCACCGGCGACGGCGGCGTCCTGCTGTGGCTCGGCGTCTTCGCGGCGGGCATCTACGGCGGCTACTTCGGCGCCGCCCAGGGCGTGCTGGTCATGGGCATCATGGGCGTGCTCGTCAACGAGCACCTGCAACGCATGAACGCGCTGAAGAACGTGCTGACCGCGTTCGTGAACCTGGTCGCCGGCGTGCTGTTCATCTTCATCGCCGACGTGGCCTGGCTGGTCGTGCTGCTGCTGGCCGTCGGGTCCGTGGTGGGCGGGCAGATCGGCGCGAAGGTGGGCCGCAAGCTCTCGCCGACGGTGCTGAGGGGCGTGATCGTGGTGGTGGGGCTGGCCGCGATCGTGCAGCTGCTCATGAAGTCGTAGTCCTGACGGACCGCGGGCTTCCACCTGACGGCAGAAGCCCGCAGCCTCAGCTCACGCCAGGAACGCGCGCGCCGCCGCCAAGAACGCGTCGTTCTCGTCCGGCTCTCCAACCGTCACGCGGGCCCCCTCACCCACGAACGCGCGCACCACGACCTTGTGCGCCAAGCAGTGCTCGTTGAACGCCGCCGTGCGCTCCCCGAGCGGCAGCCACACGAAGTTCGCCTGCGACTCCGGCACCTCGTACCCCATCGCCTGCAGCTCGCCGCGCACCCGCACCCGCTCCGCCACGATCGCCCGGCACCGGACCATCAGCTCGTCCTCGGCGTCCAGCGACGCCATCGCGGCCACCTGGGCCAGGGCGTTCACCGAGAACGGCACGTAGACCTTGCGCAGCACGTCGGCGACGGCCGGCGGGGCGACCGCGTAGCCGATCCGCAGACCCGCCAGGCCGTAGGCCTTCGAGAACGTCCGCAGCACCGCCACGTTGTCGCGGCCCAGCGCCCACTGCTGCTTGGCCAGCTCGACGCCGTCGGGGATGTGGGCGTCGTCGACGAACTCCTTGTAGGCCTCGTCGATCACCACCAGCACGTCCGAGGGCACGCGGTCGATGAACGCCTCGATCTCCTCGGTGCGCAGCGCGGTGCCGGTCGGGTTGTTGGGGTTGCAGACGAACACGATGCGCGTGTTCGGGGTGATCGCCGCCGCCATCGCGTCCAGGTCGTGGACGTGTTCGGAGGTCAGCGGGACCCGGATCTGCTGCGCGCCCGCGACGTGGGTGACGATCGGGTACGCCTCGAAGGACCGCCACGCGAACAGCACCTCGTCGGCCGGGGTGCAGGTGGCCTGGATGAGCTGCTGGCACAGGGTCACCGAGCCGCAGCCCAGTGCCAGGTGGTCGGCGGGGACGCCGAGCTTGTCGGCCAGCCGGGCCGTCAGTTCCGCGCTGCCCGAGTCGGGGTAGCGGTTGATGGCGGTGGCGGCGTCGGCGATCGCCTTGACCACGCTGGGCAGCGGGCCGGCGGACACCTCGTTGCTCGCGAGCTTGATGGCGCCGGGGATGGTCCTGCCGGGCACGTAGGAGGGCAGGGACGCCAGGTCAGCGCGGGTTCGCACGGTCATGCACCCGATCCTCGCATTGCTCCGTCCGATTGGTCACGTTGACTGGAGTTCACCCCGCCGTGCGAGGGTGGGCGCATGACCACTACCCGTGTCGAGACGCTTGCCCTGACCGACGGCCGCGAGCTGCGGGTCACGATCGCGGAACCGGACGGTGCCGTGCGGGGTGGGCTCGTGGTGCTGCACGAGGCCCGAGGCATCACGGCGGGCGTGCGGACGCTCGTCAGCAGCCTCGCCGCGGAGGGCTGGCTCGCCGTCGCACCGCACCTGTACGAGGCCGACCGGGTGCACGGCGACGACATCAGGGAACAGGTCAGCAAGCTCTCCGGCGACCGGCTGCTGGAGGACACCGACGTCGCGTTCGTCTGGCTGGGGCAGCAGGGTGTCAGCCCCGACCGGATGGGTGTGGTCGGGTTCGACATCGGCGGCACCGTCGCGATGGTGGTCGCCGCGAGTCGCACGATCGGGGCGGCCGTCACCGTGCAGGGCCCCGGCATCCTCGAACCGCTCTCCGACGGGCTGCCCGCCCTCGTCGACGTGGCGAGTGACCTTTCCTGCCCGTGGCTCGGCATCTACCGCGACGACGACTCCGAAGAGGTCAACAAGCTTCGGGACGCCGTAGCGAGCTCCGAGTCCGCGTCTGATCTGGTCCGATTTGACGCTTCGGGTGACGAAGCGTGGTCTCGTGCGTTGAACTGGTTCGACGCACACATGAGGTAAGAGTCTTTACGGCGGATTGGAACCGAACCGTCGTCCAGGTACATCTAAGGGGTGCTTCGGACGGCTGACTGGGTGTAGCGGTGAGTAACGCCCAGTGCTGCGGTGACGACCAAGCAGTGCAGGGGGTTGAGGATGGCTGAAGGCACTGGGACAGGAACTCCGACGGGTACCGAGACGCCCGCGGTGAGCACGGCGACGACCACGCCGATCACCGCGGACCAGCTCGCGGCGGCGAAGCCGGCACTCCAGACGGAGATGCTGGTGGACAAGGCCGCGGCGAGCCATGCGGCGGCCAAGCTGGACCACGCGGCGGACAGCGGGCGGCTGCAGCTCGACGCCGGCGCGGCGGAGGCGTTGATCAAGGCTGTCGACGACGCGCGCGACCAGGTGATGGCCCTGTGGGAGCGGACCAAGAACCAGCTGGCGACGCCGCTGCAGTTCGGCGACAACCCGGTCGCGCACGCGATCAGCGCGCGGTTCCAGGACATCGCCGTCGGTGAGGACTCCGGTGCGGCCAAGGCGCTGCTCGACCTCTACGACGTGCTCGGTGACATCAGCAACGCGCTGAAGAAGAACCGCGACGAGACGCAGAAGGCCGACGAAGAGGCCGAGTACCAGATGCAGAAGCACGGGGGTTCGTGGTGAGCCAGAGAGGGCACGGCGGCGGCAACGGCCATGGCGGTGGCAACGGCCACGGTGGCAACGGCGGCCACGGGCACGACGACAAGGACAAGTGGAACCGCGAGGACATCCACGAGCCCGTCGACTGGATGACCTACACCCACGAGCAGCTCTACAACATGGTGCACACCGGCGTGAACCTAGAAGGTGCCAACGCCGCGGCCACCAACTGGAACAAGATCGGCGAGGACATCGCGAGCGTTCGCGAGAACCTGCTGAAGGCCGTCGAGGACTCCACGGTCGGCTGGGACGGCGAGTCGGCGCGACTGGCCCGCGACGGCCTGACCGAGGTCACCAACTGGGTCCACGACACCGCCACCTACGCCCAGAAGGTCTCTTCGGCGATCACCACCGAGACCAGCAACGTCGAGGCAGCCCGTGCCGCGATGCCGCCACCGCCGAAGGCGCCGGAGCCCCCGGTTCCGACGGAGGCGGTGGTCGAGCCGCGTCCCGCGCTCGTCTCCCGGCTGCGCGAGCAGCAGGAGCTCCACTCCGCGGTCGACGCCAACAGCTACACCCCGGAGCAGAACCGCCTCATCGCCCAGCAGGGCTCGTTCGCGGGCTTCGGCACCGTCGGCACCAGCGCGGTCGACGCCCTCGCGGCCAACGACGCGTCGCACCGGCGTGCCGCGGACGTGATGGCGGCGTTCCAGCGCAACTCGGCCGCGGTCGACCAGACCGTGCCGTCGCAGTTCACCCCGCCGGTGAACCCGGTCAACCCGGTGCTCGTCGACTCCGGCACCGGTACCCGCACGCCCTCCGGCCCGGACGGCACGACGCCCGGCGGTGGCGCGGCCGGTCCGGTTCCGGCGACCACGCCGCAGAACCGAGCAAACACGAACGCCTCGCGGTGGCGGCTACGGCGGTGGCTCCGGCGGCCGCGGTGGTGGCGGTGGCGGCGGTGGCTTCACCGGAGGCGTGGGCTTCGGCCGCGTGCCGGCCGCCGGACAGGGCGGCCAGGTGGTGGCGGCGGTGGCGGGTGCCACCAGCACGCCGGTGGTGGCTCCGGCGTGCTGAACGAAGGTCGTTCCGGCGCGGGTGCGGCCGCGGCGGCGTCGTCGGCGGCGACCGGCAACACCACCAGGGCGTTCCAGAACCCGCTCGCGATGGGTGCCGCGCCGATGGCGGCCGGCGCGCCCGCGGCCGGTGGCCAGAACGACGAGCGCGAGCACAAGAGCGCGAGCTACCTGGAAGAGGACGACAACGTCTTCGGTCTGGACCGCAAGGCGGCCCCGCCGGTGATCGGTCAGTGAGCGAAAGACGCTTCACGGTCAGCTCGCAGGAGTTCTTCCTGCTGTGGCAGGCCGTGCACGGCGAGGACCGCGTCGTGCCGCTCGGCACGCCCCACGTCGGGGCCACCCGAGCGGCGCGGCGGCGTCTCGCCGAGCAGAGCTCCCAGACGCTCTACGCCAGGGGGCTCGGCACGATCGACCGCCCTGACGACTACCTGCGGACGCTCGTGAGCGGCCTCGGCGAGTTCGACCGGGCGCTCGAGATCGCGTACTTCAAGGGCACCGAGCTGGCGCGCGGACTCGCGTGCGCCGGCTGGAGCGGGTCGTTCGCCGCGCGGGTGAACGACCAGGTCCACCTGCGCGAGTTCCGCCCCAACGCGCTGGCCTCCGCCACGGTCTCGTCGCTGCCCGGCCTGGCGCCGGGCACCGGCCGTTCGGTCAACGTGCGGTGGGACGACTACCTGCGCGCGGGCGAGGCCGGTGAACGCGAAGGCGTGCAGGCGTTCCTGGACGTCCTGCGCGACGCCGGCATCCGCGAGCCGGAGGCGCACACGCTGATGCGGATCGTCACCTCCCGCATCGGCGGCGGTGAGCTGGGCCTCACCGCCCGCAACCGCGACGGCGTGCCGCGCCCGACCGGCCGCTCGGTGTCCTGGCTGGACACCCGCGAGGGCCGCTACCTGCTGCGCAGGCAGGACGGCTGGCTCGTGCTCGCCCCGGCCGACCAGGCCCGGCTGACCTCGGCCGTCGACGAGGTCCTGGCCGGCTGACCCCCACACAGCCGGGTGCGTTCTTGTCCGCGAACACCACATGGACGAGGCGCGTTCCACCAGCTACACATGGGGCATGACCGACACCGACGTCGAACTGCTGTGGCGCCCGGACCCCACGAGGGACAACGGGATGACCGCGTTCCGGTCGTGGCTGAGCGAGCGCGGCCACGACTTCCCCGACTACGAGTCGCTGTGGGAGTGGTCAGTCTCCGACCTCGAGGGGTTCTGGGGCGCCGTGGCCGCGTACTTCGACGTGTCGTTCCACTCGCCGGCCGAACGCGTGCTGGCCTCCGCGCAGATGCCCGGCGCGTCCTGGTTCCCCGGCGCCACGCTGAACTACGCCGAGCACGCGCTGCGCCGCGGCGGTGACGACGACCTCGCCGTGATCTTCCACCGCGAGGACGGCCTGACGTACTCCCTGACGTTCGGCGCCCTGCGTTCCCGCGTGGCCGCTTTCCGGGCCGCCCTGGCGTCCCTGGGCGTCTCCGCCGGCGACCGGGTGGTCGGCCTCGTCCCGAACGCCCCCGAGGCCCTGGTGGCGTTCCTGGCGGCCGCCTCGCTCGGCGCCACGTGGTCGTCCTGCTCCCCGGACTTCGGCGCCCGCGCCGTCGCCGACCGCTTCACCCAGATCTCGCCGGTGGTGTTCGTCGCCGTCTCCGGCTACGTCTACAACGGACGGTCGTTCGACTGCCGCCCGGTCGTCGAGGAGATCCGCTCGCAGATCCCGTCGCTGCGCGCCACCGTGTTGATCGACTACCTGGACAACGGCGCCACCCTGCCGGACACCCTGTCCTACTCCGAACTGCTGGCCACGCACGAGGGCGCCGCGCTGGAGTTCACCCCGGTGCCGTTCGACCACCCGCTCTGGGTGCTCTACTCGTCCGGCACCACCGGCCTGCCCAAGGGCATCGTGCACGGCCACGGCGGCATCGTGCTGGAACACCTGAAGATGCTGGCCCTGCACGGCGACCTCGGCCCCGGCGACCGCTTCTTCTGGTTCACCACCACCGGCTGGATGATGTGGAACTACCTGGTGTCCGGCCTGCTGGTGGGCACCACGATCGTGCTGTTCGACGGCAGCCCGGCCCACCCGTCGCTGAACACGTTGTGGCACTTGGCCGAACAGCACCGCGTCACCTACTTCGGCACCTCGGCCCCGTACGTCCAGTCGTGCCTGAAGGAGGGCCTGGAGCCCGCGGAGCACTACGACCTGACCGCCCTGCGCGTGGTCGGCTCCACCGGCGCCCCGCTGACCCCGGAGGGCTTCCGCTGGATCGCCTCCGCCGTCGGCAAGGACGTCCAGATCGCCTCGGTCTCCGGCGGCACCGACCTCTGCACGGCCTTCGTCGCCGCCTCCCCCGACCGCCCGGTGTGGCTCGGCGAACTCTCCTGCCGCGCCCTCGGCGCCGCCGTGCAGGCCTTCGACGAGGCGGGCAACGCCCTGTCGGACGCCGTGGGCGAGCTCGTGATCACCCGCTCGATGCCGTCCATGCCGGTCTTCTTCTGGGACGACGCCGACGGCTCCCGCCTGCGCGACGCCTACTTCGACACCTACCCCGGGATCTGGCGCCACGGCGACTGGATCCGCATCACCCCGCGCGGCTCCGCCGTCATCTACGGCCGCTCCGACTCGACCCTCAACCGCGGCGGCGTCCGCATGGGCACCTCCGAGTTCTACCGCGTCGTCGAGTCGATCGACGGCGTCGCCGACTCCCTGGTGATCGACACCTCGGGCGTCACCGAAGGCGAGCTGCTCTGCTTCGTCGTACTCGACGGAGTCACTCTGGCAGACGTGGAACCGTTGTTGCGCAAGGAACTGCGCTCGTCCTTGTCACCCCGCCACGTCCCCAACCGCTTCGTCGCCGTCGCCGAGATCCCGCGCACGTTGAACGGCAAGAAGTGCGAGGTCCCGGTGAAGAAGATCCTCGCCGGCGTGGACGTCGACCGCGCCGTCAGCCGCGACGCCCTCCGCAATCCCGAGGCCCTCCAACCCTTCCTGGAACTCGCCTCGGAATGATCTAGGTCACTCCGGTTGCGGTGACCAGGGCTTTAACGCCCCTCTCCGGCCCTCTGAACGTGCTCTGACCAGCAGGTTTCGGGTTAGGAGGGGGGCGTTTTGCAACTCGGTTGAGGACCTGTGTAACCTATGTCCCGTGGCCAAGGATGGTCCCGGGAGGCTTCGCCTAGTCTGGTCTATGGCGCCGCACTGCTAATGCGGTTTGGGGTAACCCCCCATCCCGGGTTCAAATCCCGGAGCCTCCGCAAGGCCGAGCCTCTAGGGGATCGGTTATAATTGAATACATGCGCTCGTAGCTCAACGGATAGAGCATCTGACTACGGATCAGAAGGTTACAGGTTCGAATCCTGTCGAGCGCGCGGAACGCGGGGTGTCTTGTGTTTGCGGAAAGCGCAAACCGAGGCGCCCCGCCGTTGTTTCTGGGGGCCAAGCCCCCAGACCCCAGCCGGGCGGCTCCGCCCCCGAACCCCCGGACTGCGTGGCGCTGACGCGCCTACCCAGTCCCTCCCCGAGGCGAGCTCCATCGGCTTGAGCCGCGCGTGTGGGAAATCTGGTCGCCCTGAGTGCCTTGTGCGAGCAGGATCACGGTTGTGGCCGAGCTGCGAGTGACCAAGGGCGATGCAACCAGTCCGCAGGCCAAGGGGCCGAAGGTGGTTGCGCATGTGTGCAACGACATCGGGGGCTGGGGCAAGGGATTTGTGGTGGCCGTTTCGAAGCGTTGGCCTGAGCCGGAGCGTGCCTACCGCGAGTGGCATCGGGGTCGGGCGACGAATGACTTCGGTCTTGGTGCCGTTCAGCTGGTGCAGGTCAAGCCGGACACCTGGGTTGCGAACATGATCGGGCAGCGCGGCATTCGCAGTGGCAGCAAGGGGCCGCCGGTCCGCTACGAGGCGATCCTGAGCTGTTTGGTGGAACTGGCTGGGCATGCTGAGCGGCTTGGGGCGAGTGTGCACATGCCGCGGATCGGGTGTGGGCTGGCCGGTGGGCGGTGGGAGCTGGTGGAGCCGATGGTGGTGGAGGCGTTGGTGGCCAAGGGGATCGAGACGACCGTGTACGACTTCGGCTGAGGGCTGGCACCAGCCCGCCGTTTTTCGTACGCCGTTCGGCGCCGTCTGCGGTCGCTCGCCGAAGAGGGCCAACGGCGGAGGGCGACTGGTGGACACACTCAGGGGCATGGGGATTTTGGCCGGCAAGGCCGTGGTGGTGACCGGGGCGGCGCAGGGGCTGGGGCGGGCCTTTGCGATGCACGCCGCGGAGGCCGGGGCGGCGGTGGTGGTCAACGACGTCGACGAGCCGTTGGTGGCGCAGGTCGCGGAGCTCATCACGGTCATGGGTGGGAAAGCGGTGGTCTGTGCCGGGCCGGTGCAGGACCCCGGTACGGCGGAGGCGGTCGTGGACACCTGCACGGCGGCGTTCGGGCGGATCGACGGGCTCGTCAACAACGCGGGGATCAGGCATCAGGCGCGGGTCGGTGAGGACGATCCCGCCGCCGTCCGCGAGCTGATCGAGGTCAACGTGCTCGGCACGCTCTATTGCACCAGCGCGGCCGTCCGGTCGATGCGGGGCGGGTCGATCGTGAACCTCGGCTCGGTCGCGATGGTGGGGCAGCCGACCGCGGTCGCGTACTCGGCGTCCAAGGGGGCCATCGCCTCGATCACGGCGGGGTGCGCGGCCGAGCTCGCGGACACCGGCACCCGCGTCAACGCCGTGTGCCCGGTCGCTTGGACGAGGATGGCCGCCGCCGACACCAGGGCCGTGCCGAGCGGGCCGCCGGAAGCGATAGCGCCGCTGGTCACCTACCTGCTGAGCGACCTGGCCGGCGGGGTCACCGGGCAGCTGATCAGGTTCGCGAACGGGCGGCTGCACGTGATCGGGCAGGCCTCGCCGCTGGAGCCGGTGGTCGAGCGGGAGCACTGGGACGTCGGGGCGATCGCGGACGCGTTCGAGCACCGGCTGCGGTTGGAGGACCCCGCGCGGGTGCGCTGGGGGCGGTGACTGCGGCAGAGTTCACGTCGTGGATCAGCGCGAGATCATGCAGCGGGCGCTCGGCGTCCTGACCCTCACCTACGACGCGGAGGCCGGTGAGTCGAGCGACTACCTGCGCACGGCCCTCAAGTCACTGCAGGAGGGCGTGTTCAGCTACGAGGTCAAGGTCGACGGTGAGCTGAACGAGGCCGGTGCCCAGGCCCTCAAGCAGGCGATGGACCAGGTGCTGTCGCAGTTCGGGTGGTTCACCGCGGGGCTGCTCTACGCGTTCCACGGGGTCGCGCAGGCCTACGAGAACGACTGCGAGGAGGCCGACGTCCAGGACGTGCTCAAGCAGCTCGCCCTCAGGCTCGCTGACTGAGCTCCGCGCGGACGCCGTCGGAGAACGGCGTCCACGCCTCGACCGCCCACGGCCCGAACCGCAGGTCGGTCAGGGCAACACACGCGGCGGAGAGCTCCGGGTCGACCCACAGGAACGTGCCGGACTGGCCGAAGTGGCCGAACGTGCGCGGCGAGTGCGACGTCCCGGTCCAGTGCGGCGATTTGCCGTCGCGGATCTCGAACCCGAGGCCCCAGTCGTTCGGCTTCTGCATGCCGTAGCCGGGCAGCACGCCGTTCAGGCCGGGGAACACCACGGAGGTCGCCTCGCGCACCAGCTCGGCGGAGACCAGCTTCGGCGCGAGCAGCTCGGCGGCGAACAGCGCCAGGTCGGCGGCGGAGGACTCGGCACCGGCACCGGCGCTGCCGGTCAGCGCCGACGAGGTCATCCCGAGCGGTGCGAAGACGGCCTCGTGCAGGTACTGCGGGAACGGGATCTCGCAGGCCTCGCCGACGAACGCGGCCAGCACGTCGAAGCCCGCGTTCGAGTAGATCCGCCGGGTGCCGGGCTCTGCCTGCACCTCCGGCTTGTCGAAGGCGTACCCGGCCGTGTGCGCGATCAGGTGCCGCACCGTGGCCCCCGGTGGCCCGGCCGGCTGGTCCCACTCGACCGCACCCTCCTCGACCGCGACCAGCACCGCGTACGACGTCAGCAGCTTCGTGACCGAGGCCAGCCCGAACACCCGCTGCTGATCACCCAGCGAGGCCACCACCGACCCGCCGGACACGACGGCCACGGCCACGTTCTCGGCAGGCCACGACGCTGCCACTTCGACGCTCTGCATGGGACAGACGTTAACGTTCGGGGGTGACAGTCCGGGAACTGATCGTCCTGGGAACGGCCAGCCAGGTTCCCACGCGCCAGCGCAACCACAACGGCTATCTGCTCAGGTGGGACGGCGAGGGCCTCCTCTTCGACCCCGGCGACGGCAGCCAGCGGCAGCTGCTCAGGTCAGGCGCCGCTGCGAGCGACATCACCCGGATCTGCCTCACCCACTTCCACGGCGACCACTGCCTGGGCGTGCCCGGCATCGTGCAGCGGCTGAGCCTCGACCGCGTGCCGCACACCGTCCACGCGCACTTCCCGCGGTCCGGCGCGCACTTCTTCGAACGCCTCCGGTACGCGAGCGCCTTCTACGACGCCGCGGACATCAAGGAGGAGCCGGTCGACGCCGACGGGCTCGTCGCGGAGGGCAGGTTCGGCAGGCTGGAGGCGTTCCGGCTCGACCACGGCATCGACTCGTTCGGCTACCGGCTGGTCGAACCGGACGGCCACCGGATGTTGCCGGAGAAGCTGGCCGAGCACGGCATCCGCGGTCCGCAGGTGCGCGACCTGCAGCGCGACGGCGTGGTCAACGGCGTGCGGCTCGAAGACGTCAGCGAACCCCGGCCCGGCCAGCGGTTCGCGTTCGTGATGGACACCCGGCTCTGCGACAACGTCTACGAGCTCGCCGACCGGGCCGACCTGCTGGTGATCGAGTCGACCTACCTCGCCCGCGACACGAAGCTCGCCGGCGACCACGGCCACCTCACCGCCCAGCAGGCCGCCCGCGTCGCCCAGGAGACCGGGGTGCGCAAGCTCGTGCTGACCCACTTCTCCCAGCGCTACGACGACCCCGCGGAGTTCCACGCCGAGGCGGCGGCGGAGTTCGGCGGCGAGATCGTCGTGGCGAAGGACCTCGACCGGATCCCGGTGCCGAAGCGGGTCACCGGTGCAGAGCGGCCCACTGGTCGCTGACGATCTCCTTCAACGACGAGTGCGCCGGCGCCCAGCCAAGCGCGCGCAGGCGTGAGGTGTCCGCGCGCTGGACCTTGACCTCGTCGGGGTTCGCCGGCCTCCACGTCACGTCCACGGGCCGCCCGGTGACCTCCTCGACGGTCTCCAGCACCTCCCGCACGGACGCGGACGTCCCGCCGACGTTGTAGACGGTGGACTCGCCGACCTCGCACGTCTCCAGTGCGGTCACGAACGCCGCGGCCACGTCCCGCACGTGGACGAACTCGCGCACCGCCGACCCGTCGCCGTAGACCTCCATCCCCGGCCCCTGCCCGGCCGCCGTGGCGACCGCGCGCGTAATCACCCGAGTGGTGTCGGTGTCACCCCCTCCAGCGACGTTGAACAAACGCAGCGTGGCTGCCCCGATCTGGCCGGACCGCGCCGCCCACGCCACAAGATCTTCAGCGGCGGCCTTCGTCGCGGCGTAGGGGGAGGAGGGTTCCCGGACGGACTCCTCCGTCAGGGTGGCGTCCGCCGGCCGGTACACCCCGGCCGTCGACGCGAAGAGAAACCGCTGGCCCCGCAACGCCTTCAGCAGGTTCAGCGTCCCGGCGACGTTGGTCTCCCAGTAGGCGAGTGGATCTTGGAACGACTCCCGCACGCGGGCGAGACCCGCCAGGTGGATGACGGCGTCGGCGTCTGGAACTTGGAACGGCTCCATGAGGCGTTGGTGGGACACAACTGGTTCATGTCCGTGAATCCGCAGCTCACGCACCACAACTCGGCCAACGTACCCAGTGGCACCGGTCACTAGAACTCGCACAAGATGACCCTAAAGGTCCCCCGAAGTTGCGCCGATAACACACGAGTGAGTTACCCCCATCGCGCTGTGCACACAAGCATCGCCGGACTCCTGCACGACGTGGCCGTGCGCGAGTTCAAGCGGCAGGAGTTCCTGCGCAACGTGGCCGACATCGTGGGAGCCGCACCCACGCCCGGCCCCGCAGAGCTCACCGCTCCGCTTCCCGCCATCAACCCGAGGCGCAGCTTCCTCAACCGCGTTGACCAGGTCCTCCGGGACGCGGCGCGCTCGCTCTAGAGCGACTGCACCACCACTGGTCCCCATGTCGCCGGGCCTGCGCTGACGCCGCAGCGGACGGGCCCGCCGCAACATTCATCCGGCCGTTGCCGGACCGTGCTTCGACACGCATACCGGGTGGCTCTACGCTACGCGTCACCCGGCGATCGCCGGTCGCATCCTTCTGCTTCTCTCAAAGCGGGTTCTCGGCGATGGATCATGTCTTCGCAGCGCTCAACGAGCGCTTGGGCGGATTGTTCGGTGACCGGTTGGTCGTGCTGGCCGGTGGTACGCGTTTGGCGAAACGCGCGCATGAGCTCCATGCGCTCGGTGCCCGCCATACGCTCGTGCTGGATACCGATGATCATGCCCCGCTTCATGATTCCGAGATCGCCCGATGGGTGTCGCTGGGCATCAAGGGCGGCTTCGTCGCGGTCGAGCAGCGCCGTCTCGGCAAGCTGCTGACCAAGCCGAGTGCCGAGGTGCGCGGGATCCTGGGCGACTTCGACCCGGCGGCCGAGGCCGTCGTGATCAGCACGCCCTACAACGAGATCGACACCTTCCAGGGCCGTCCGGTCCTCAACGCGCGCCGCCGCGAGTGGGTCGAGCTGGAGAACAAGACCACCATCGACGCGCTCTGGGACGAGCTCTCCGCCCCGCGTGCGCCCGCGCTGGTGTTCGACCTCGACTTCGAACGTCTGTGGGGCGCCTCGGAGATCCTGGACCGCGGCGCGGGCGTCGTGTGGTCCGGTGACGGGCCCGCGATCAACGGCGGCGCGAACTTCGTGCGCCGGGTGCGGTCCTACGAGGAGGCCAAGGAGGCCTTCGACGTGCTCGCGCCCAAGTGCGAGCAGGTGCGCGTGATGCCGTTCCTGGAAGGCATCCCGGTGAGCGTGCACGGCATCGTGTTCCCCGATGGCACCGCGGTGTTGCGCCCGATCGAGATGGTCGTGCCGCGCCGCCAGGGCCAGGCCAAGTTCCTCTACGCGGGCTGCGCGTCGTTCTACGACCCGCCCGTGTGGATCCGCGACCAGATGCGCAACCTCGCCCGGCGCGTCGGCGAGCACCTGCGGTCCACCGTGGACTACCGCGGCACGTTCACGCTCGACGGCATCGCGACCGAGGACGGCTTCCTGCCGACCGAGATCAACACCCGCTACGGCGGCGCGATGGTGTGCTTCGAGGACGCCGTCCCGTCGCTGCCGCTCGCCCTGGTCCAGGTGGCCCTGGTGGCCGGCTGGGACCTCGGCGTCTCGTCCATGCAGTTCGAGGAGCTCGTGCTCGCGGCGGCGGACAGCACGCGGTCCGGTGCCGTCGGCGCGAACGTCCGCGCGGTGCAGCCGACCGAGGTCGACGAGCGCCGGGTGGTCTTCACCGGCTGGGCTTGCCGCCTGGCGCACTTTGACGAGCCGGCGCACGCGACGCTGCGGCTGAGCCCGTCGCCGATCGGCGGTCGGCTCGACCTGGACCTGCACCGGGAGAACATGCCGGTCGGCGCGCCGGTGGCCGCTCTGACCGTGGCGGCCTTCGCCCTGGCCGACCAGGAGTGGGGCACCGGTCTCGGCGCCCTGGAGCCCGCGATCGCCGTCGAGGACGCCCAGCCTCTCGACCAGCCCCTCGAACAGGAAGCCGTCATCGCCTGACCGTTGTCCGCACGCGGGGGCCTTTCGTGCACCAGAAGAGTACGAAAGCTCCCCGCGTGCACCTGAAAAGCGCTACCAGGCGCCCTCATCGCCGTACGCGGCGGTGAGGGCGAACCGGTAGCCCATCAACGCCGCGGTGACCTCCTGCGGCTGGTGGGCGGGCCGTACGAGCCCCTCGCCGAGCACCTTCGGTTCCGGCTCGACCAGCTCCGGTGTTCGCTTGAGCAGCGCGACCGCGATCTCGGCGGCCTCGGCGAGCAGTTCCTCCTCGTCGTCGAGCATGTCCTGCATCAGGCCGACGACGAACGCGGGCAGCTTCTCCGGCACCGCGCACGCCAGCGCCACCAGGCACCCGACCCGTTCGGACGCGAGCGCCTCGAAGATCTTCGGCGCGCCCTGGGCGACGGCGTGGCGGGTCTGGGTGAGCCAGTCCGGTGCCGTGCGGGGGAGCTCGCGGCCCAGGGCGTTCCACCGCCGGTGCGTGCGCCGGCCGTCCTCGGTGAAGCCCTTGCCCGCCAACGCGAGCGCGGCCAGCAGGAAGATCACCCGGTCGCGCACGTCCGCGGCGGCCACCTTGTACGACGCGCCCAGCTCCACCAGGAACGGCACCGCGCAGAACGACGCCTCCGACACCGTGTCCTCGGTCAGCAGCCGGTCGGCGAGCGAGGTGAACGCGTCCAGCCTGACCTCCGGAGCCGGGTCCACCAGCTCGCGCAGCAGGCGGCGGGGGAGACGACCGGCACCGCCCCGGCCGTCGTAGACCTCGGCCCAGGAGATCCTGTCGAGTCCGCGCAACGGGTCTGGCCGTTGCCAGGCACGCGGCAGTTCCATGCGCGGAAACCTACGGGATGTCCGGCACCGCCATGAGAAGCCTCGCCCGTACGATCTCGCCGTGTCCTTCTCGGTGGCCGACATCTTCTCCGGTGCGGGCGGGATGAGCTTCGGCTTCCACGCCCACCGCGACTTCCGGGTCGTCGGCGCGGCGGACGCGCAGATCGGCAAGCCCTCGTCCCGCCTGGGTTCGTTGCGGTGCAACGACACCTACCGGGCCAACATCGGCGTCGATCCGCTGGAGGTCGACCTCTCCCGCATCTCGCCCTCGGCGTTGCGCGAGGTCTGGGGCCTGCGCCGCGGCGAGCTCGACGTGCTGCTGGCGTGCCCGCCGTGCTCGGGCTTCAGCCGCATCACCGCCGCGAACCACCTGCGCGACGACCCGCGCAACTCGCTGGTGGGCCGGATCGCGGTCTACGCCGAAGAGCTGCGGCCTAGGACGATCCTGGTCGAGAACGCCCGCGAGCTGGTGAAGGGCAAGCAGCGCCACCACTTCGACCAGCTCGCCGAGTCGCTCGTCAAGCTCGGCTACGACGTCACCGGCGGCACGCACGTGCTGTCCGACTACGGCCTGCCCCAGCTCCGCGAACGGACCCTGATGATCGCCGTGGACGCGGGCCTGCCCCTGCGCACGCTGGACGACCTGTGGGAGGGCCTGCAGCTGCGCCCGGTCGCCGCCACGGTCCGCCGCGCGATCGGCAAGCTGCCCCCGGTCGAGGCCGGTCTCGCGCACCCGGACGACCCGATCCACGTGTCACCGACCTTTTCCCAGGACCGCAGCCTGGAGCGGATGCGCGCCATTCCCGCGGACGGCGGCTCGTGGGCGGACCTGCTGCGCTCGCCGGAAACCGCGGAGTTGTTGAACCCGGCACAACGCAAAATCGTCGAGCAGCAGAACTGGGGCTCACATCCGGACGTCTACGGCCGGATGTGGTGGGACGAACCGGCACGCACCATCAAGCGCGAATGCGGCCACGTCGGCAACGGCCGCTACGCCCACCCGGAACAGCACCGCCTCTGCACGGTCAGGGAGATGGCGCTGCTCCAGGGCTTCCCGCGGCAGTTCAAGTTCGACGTCTCCATTCTCGGCAACGCCTACCGGCACGTCGGCGACGCCGTTCCGCCGCTCATCGCCTACCAGCTCGCCGGGCTCACCAGGTGGATTCTCACCGGCCACCGCCCGGAGCCCCGTGACCTGTGCCTGCGCGGCACGTCTTTGCGTCCGGGTGACATTCGTCCCACCGCCGTTGCCGAATTGGTGGCTTGAGATTGAACCGACCCGGCTGCGGGTACGTAGCAGGACGGCTCGGTAGATAACTGTTGGGCAACGAATTTATCGTCACCTGACAAAACCGATGCATCAATCATGGATCCACTGTGGACCGTTTTGGGATGTTTTTGCAGCTCACCCGCCGTACGACGTGATCTTCATACCTCGCTCTAACGGGTGACCCCCCATCGGCTAACGTCCCGCTCGCTTCCTGTCGTTTCGGTGTCGACTTCGGAGTCCGCCGCCTCGACCGAAGTACTCGACTTTTCCTGCGTTCGGGCTAACTTCAGCGAGCAAGGAGACCCATGGCTTCCCGGTTGAGGATCGGTGCGGCGCTTCTCGGCGCTGCCGCCCTCCTGTCCCTGTCGACCCCCGCGGCGTTCGCGGACGTCGTCATCAAGCCCATCGAGGGCGACAAGAAGTACGGCCATGACGTCTACCTCGTGCCCAAGGTCGGCAACACCCCTCCCCGGCACAACGACGAGTTCAGCACCAGCCTGATCGGCGTCGAGCTCAAGGAGGACGGCAAGAAGGACCGCTTCCAGGCGTACTGCGTGGAGCTGCCGACCGTCCTCGAGGACGGCAAGCCCCTCCGTGAGGTGCCGTGGGACAAGCACCCCAACCCGGCCACCAAGTTCAAGGACAACGCGGGCAAGGTCCTCTGGATCCTGACCAACTCGTACCCGACCAAGTCTGTCGAGGACGTCAACGAGAAGTTCGGCGAGGGCAAGGACCCGTACAACGACCGCGAGATCATCGCTGCCACGCAGGCGGCGATCTGGCACTTCACCGACGGTTCCCAGCTCGACGAGGCCAGGGAACTCGCCGATGGCCCTGAGGGCGGCGGCGAGGACCTCGTCAAGCTCTACAAGAAGTTCCTCGCGGAAGCCCAGGACCTGAAGAACGACCAGCCGAAGCCGACGCTCCAGGTCGAGCCGGCCGAGGTCAAGGGTGCGGCCGGTGAGCTGCTCGGCCCGTTCAAGGTCACCACGACCGCGGGCGAGATCACGCTGACCGCGAAGCTCCCCAAGGGCGTCACGATCACGGACAAGGACCGCAAGCCGCTCGCCGTCCAGACCTCGGGTGACGAGCTGACGGCCAAGGCCGAGGCCACGGCTGAGAAGGTCACCGAGTTCTACGTCAACGTGCCCGGCGACGCTGCGGCCGGCCAGGCCGAGCTGAAGGTCAAGGCGGAGGCAGCGCTGCAGGCCGGTCGGCTGTTCGTGTCCGAGGACAAGAACCAGAAGACCCAGTCGCTCGTGATCGCGAAGGCCTCCGACGTGAAGGTCGAGAAGCCGGCTCGGGCCGAGTGGACCGCGGGGACGACGGTTCCGCCGTCGAGCACCACCACGACGACCACCACCCAGCCGACCACGACGACGACCCCGCCGACCACGACGACCACGGTTCCGCCGGCTCCGGGTGGTGGCACGGACGAGGACCTCGCCTCGACCGGTGCCTCGATCCTGTGGCCGCTGATCGGCGGGCTCGTGCTCGTCGGTGGCGGTATCGCGGCGCTGTTCGTGGTGCGCCGCAAGAAGGCCGGCGCCTGATCTGAGCGCCTGAGCGCGTGAGCGCTTGAAAGACGAACGCCCCCTGGGTCCGCGCCGGTCCAGGGGGCGTTTGCCGTGCGTGGCCCGCGCTGGCCGGGATGCACCCGGATCTGTCAGACCCGCTGAGCAGCGTGGGTCGCGGGAGAGCCAACTCCGAAGGGGACCCCTGCGCGGGCCTGCCCGCGGTCGCGCAGCGTGCGGATGCGCGACCACGGGCGTGCGAACTAGCGGCGGGTCAGACCGGCCACGCTGATGTCACCATCCGCGATCGCCACGTCCCGCTGCGACGAAGCCCCCGAGAAGATCGCCCGTGCCGGGTCGCGGAAGTTCGCCACCACCTCGACCCGCTGGACCGGCTTGGCCGTCGGGATCACCGTCTCGGCCTCCCACGTCCGCCCGAACCGCACGAGGTAGGTCAGGACGTTCGGCTTGCCGTCCTCGGTGGCGTAGACGCGCCAGGTGAGCGGGTCGATCGGTTCGATCTCACGGGTGCGCAGCCCGCGGGCCACTTCGCGGGTCTCCCAGCCCCGGCCGTTCCAGAACGACAGGTTGTTGCGGAGCGGGCCCCCGTCCGGGTCGCCCGCGAACCACAGGACGAACGGACGGCCGAGCGTCGTGCCGACCTGCTGGATGTAGTCGGGGGACTTGACGTTGTTCGGCAGGGTCAGCGGGGTCTCCGCGACCTTCAGGTGTGATTCCTGGTCGGCGTCGTCGACCTGGGTGCCGAGGTCACGGCCGGACGCCGAGTAGAAGTGCAGGTTCCTGGGGTCGAACCAGGTGTAGTAGATGTTGCGGTGGTAGCGGTCGTGCTTGTGGCCCTCGAAGCCGCCGCCCGCGAGGGTGTAGGCGATGCGGACGCGGCCGGAGTCCTCCAGGCGGAGCTGGCCGATGTAGATCTCGTTCATGTTGTCGGCGCGCGAGGTGGAGCCGATGGCGAACGGGTGGCCGGTCAGCTCAGTGGAGGTCTTCCACGTCTTGCCGTTGTCCTTGGACACCACGTAGAGCATCGGGCGGGTGTCGGTGGGGACGTTCGGGTCGAGGTCGCCGGTTGTCTCGCGGAAGAAGACGTGGATCGTGCCGTCGCGGGTCACGAACGGCATCGGGTACGTGGCGGCGTTCTTCGAGATCAGGGTCTCCTCCCACACGCCGTCGGCCGAGTGGGGCTGAGGCGAGCGGGACATCCGCAGCTCGACGTTGTGCATGCCGCGGAAGATCAGCAGGTGGCCGTCGCGGGCCTGGACCATCGTCGGGTAGTTGTGGGCGTCCGAGTCGCCGTCGGCGACGCGGTGGGGGGCCGACCACGTGGACTTGCGGTGGTCGTAGGTCTGGACGTAGCTGTCCTCGTACTGGCCCGCCCACGAGATGAACGTCTTGCCGGCCTTCTTGTCGTGCACCCCGCCCGCGACCGGGCGGCGGTCGCTCCTGGCTGCGACGTTCGTGGCCGTGGTCGTCACCGTGAACTCCGCCTTCCCCAGTGGTTCGGCCGTGGCGTTGGCCGAAGGGGTGGCGACTAGCGGCAACAGCAGTGCTGCGGACATAACTCCACGCAGGAGCCGTGTCATGTGGCGTTCCTCCTGGTTCTGGCCGCGACGGCGGCCGACCAGGCGGCGGCGGAGCCATCATCGTTGCCGCCGAGCCGACTTGTCCAGGTCGAGTTGGCGTGATCGCGGCCTAGCGATGCGTGGGGGGCTCTCGGGTACCCTGCCGTCAGGAGCGGAGGAGCACCACATGAACTTCGACGAGATCAAGAACAAGGCCCTCGACCTGGCTCAGGAGCACCACGAGCAGGTCGACAAGGGTGTCGACGCGGCGGCTGGCTTCGTCGCGCAGAAGTTCGGTCACGAAGAGCAGGTCGTCTCGGTCGCCGAGAAGATCAAGGACATCCTTCCAGGTGGATGAGTGAACTCCTTCAACGCCACTGACGCCGGGCCGGTCACTCCCAACGGGGAGACCCGCTCTCCTTCCGCACGCCGGCCGGAGATGATCACCTGGCAGGGGCTCCACGAGCCCCGGCTGGAGCAGGTCCGGTTGCTGCTGTCGAGCGACCAGCGCCTGCGTGCGTCGGGCCGGCTGGTCGCCGCCGGGCCCGACGAGCAGTTCAACGCCTCCTTCGAGGTGTCCGTCGGCGAGAGCGGCCAGGTGAACCGGTTGCTGCTGCGCACGGCCACGGTGCTGGAGGAGCGGCAGTGCTCGCTCAGCCGCACCGAGGACGGTGCCTGGCTCGTCGACCACGGCCAGGGCAGCAAGCGCGACACGTTCAACGACGCGCTCGACGTCGACGTGCAGTTCTCCGTGCTGTTCAACGCCATCCCGATCCGGCGGCTCGACCTGCACCGGCAGGAGGGCGAGCACAACCTGCCCGTCGTGCGGGTGTCGCTGCCGGACCTCACGGTGCGGGCGGTCACCCAGACGTACAAGACGATCTCGGTCGGCGACGACGTCTCGGTGGTGCGCTTCAAGAGCGGCGGGTTCGAGCAGAACATCAAGGTCGACCAGAACGGCCTTGTCGTCGAGTACCCGCTGATCTCGAAGCGCATCTGATCAGAACATCTCGGACAGCAGTTCCGGGTCGATGGCGATGGGGGCCGGCCGGTGGGCGGGCGGCTCCTCGCCGAGCAGTGACCGCACCAGGAAGTCCCAGCAGCGCGTCCGCACGTAGGCCAGCGAGTCGATGAACATGTGCTCGGCACCGGGCACGATGAGCATCTCGAAGTCCTTGTTCGCCTTGACGAGCCGGTCGGCTAGCCGCAGCGTGTGGTCGACGTGCACCTGGTCGTCGAGCTCGCCGTGGACCAGCAGCAGCTTGCCCTGCAACCGATCCGCGATGTCGACGTTCGACGAACGGGCGTACGCCTCGGGGTTGCCGGCACCGTCGTAGGTCTCGATGAAGCCCTGGTTGAAGTACCGCGCGTCGTGCCAGCCGGACAGCGAGACAGCTGCTCGGTAGACCTCGGGCAACGTCAGCACCGCCCGTGCCGCCGCGAAACCGCCGCCGGAGTGGCCGAACGCCGCGACCCGGTCCAGGTCCATCCACGGCCGGGACTCGGCGAGCTGCCGCAACGCGGCCGCGTGGTCGTCGAGGCTGCCGGCGTCGGCGAGGCGGCCGTACGAGGCGTCGTGGAACGCCTTGCTGCGCCCGAGCGTTCCGCGCCCGTCCACCGCGACCACCACGAAGCCGAGTGCTGCCAACGGTTCCGCGTCCAGCCCCATGCCGCCGGGGTCGAAGCCGGGCTCGACCCGGTTGACCTGCGGGCCGGGGTAGATCGTGTCGACGACGGCGTAACTGCGCGCCGGGTCGAAGCCGTGCGGCTTGTAGAGCACGCCGTAGATGTCGGTGACACCGTCGGCAGCCTTGACGCAGAACCGTTCCGGCGCGTTCCACCCGGCCGCGACGAGCCGGGAGACGTCGGCGCGTTCCAGCTCGACCAGCACCCGGCCGGTCCAGTCGCGGACCGTCGTCACCGGCGGTGTGTCGACAGTGGACGCCGAGTCGACGAAGTACGCGCCGTTGCCCGGAACCGTCACGACGTGGTCCAGCGCGTCGTCGGTGACCAGGGCGAAGCCGGTGCCGTCCAAGCGGATCCGGCACACCGAGCGGCGGTAAGGGTCCTCGGCGACGAGCCCGGACGCGGTGAAGTGCACGGTGTCGCCGGAGACGTGCAGGATCTGCCGCACCAGCCACTCGCCGGAGGTGACCTGGCCGAGCAGCTCACCGGTGTGCAGGTCGTAGCGGTAGAGGTGGCCCCAGCCGTCGCGCTGCGAGAACCACAGCACCTCGTTCGCCAGCACCCGCACGATCGGCGCGTCGAACAGCCACTGGTTGGGCTCGACGCGGGTCGGTCCCGACTCGGTGACGACGGTCCGCACCTCGCCGGTGACCGGGTCCATCCGGTTCAGCGTCAGGGTGCGCTGGTCGCGGGAGTGCGCCAGGTAGTACACGGCGGAACCGTCAGGCGCCCACCACGCCCACTGCTGCATGATCGGCGAGACCTGGTGCATGAACAGCGGTTCGGCTTGCGCGCGCACCACGGTTCCGGTCGCCACGTCGAGCACGACCAGCTCGGCGCGCGACAGGTGCTCATCGCCCGCGAAGCCGTAGCGCTGGGTTCGCAGCTCCGGCGCATCGGGGCCGGACGCGAGCAGGTGGGTGAGCCGGACGCCGCGCTCGTCGGTGCGGTGCGCGAGCACCTTGGTGGAGTCGGGCGACCAGGCCACCATCGGCGGCAGGTGCGGCAGCCCGAACTTGGTCATCAACGTCTGGTAGCTCGTCACCTCGGGGCCACGGCCGTAACCGTGGTCCGGCGCGCCGTCGGTGGTGAGCGCCCACTCCCGTTCGCCGGAGCGGGCCCACAGGTCGTGCCCGCGGATCGACACCGCGGTCTTCCCGTCGGGCGAGGGCACCTCCAGCGGGTTGCCGGGTGCGGGCAGGAACGGGGTGGGGTCGCAGGGCTCCTTGGTGCCCGCGGCCGGGTCGACCAGCGTGAACCGCCGGTCGGACCCGTCGCGGACCTGGTACCAGAAGCGGGCGCCACCGTCGATCCACTGCGGCTTGACCTTGTCGCCCACGACGAGCTCGCCGGGGGTGGTGACGCGGCGGAGGAGTTGTTCTGCGGCTTGGTATGAGGCGGTGGTGGTCAACGTCTTCTCCCCAGTTGTGAGTTGTGGTGTCAGAGCGAGCGGGCGGTGATGTCGCCGTAGCCCGTGGTGGCGTGGATGTGCAGCTCGGTCGTGCCGGTGTTCTTGAGCGAGTTGTGGATCCGGCCGAAGGCGGTGCCGGCGTCGAGGGACGCGGAGGCGCTGGTGCCGACCGTGATGTCACCGGACTGGGTGCTGATCTCGGCGGGGCCCGTGAGCCTGCCGATCTCGACGTCGCCCGCCTGCGTGGTGAGGCGGACCTGCGCGGCCTCGTCGAGCTTGACCGCGCTCTGGGCGCCGTCGAACGTGACGTCGCCGAGCCGGCCGACGCCGCGCAGCTCCACGGCGGCCGACTTCACCTCGACCCTGGACCCGGCGGGCAGCTGGACGGTGACCTCGACGGCACCGGACGAGCCGAGGACCTTGGACCCCTGGTCGGCGTTGATCCGGAGCACGCCGTCGGTGAACTCGACGCTGGTCCGCTCGGCGGCCTGCACGTCGCGGCCCTTCGCGGCGTTGGCCGGGAGGACCTCGACCGCGGTGTCGGAGCGGTCGGCGGCGATGAACTGGACGCGCCCGGCGGGGATGTCGAGAACGGCGGCGATCGGGGCGGTGGTGGCGAAGCTCTTCATCTCTTGCTCCTGTGGCTCGTTGTTTCCGATGTGGGAAAAGCTACGTTGCGTTCACGAATACGGACAACAAGTTCGTCGCGAGTTGATGGAGTAACTGCAGTTCAAAGCCATAAAAGTGTTGCAATGAGTGTAAGATCTAACGCAACATGCGGCCGTTATCGTTGCAATGAGATGAAGATGAACGCTATGGTGACGCCCATGCCAGGAGGTCGTCTCACCCAATCGGAACGCCGTCAGATCGCGCTGGGCCTGACCGACGGCCTCGCCTACGCGGAGATCGCCAGGGCGCTCGACCGGCCCACGTCGACGATCACCCGCGAGGTCCTGCGCAACGGCGGCCCCACCGCCTACAAGGCCGACCTCGCCCACCTCGCCACCGAACGCCGCGCCCAGCGCCGCAAGCCGGCCGCGAAGGGGAAGCAGGGACCCGGCAGGGCCGACGGGCGGGACACGACGGCCGTGCGGGAGTTCGAGGAGACGTTCTCCACGATCTTCATCCAGTCCGGCCTGCCGAAGATGTCCGGCAGGCTGCTGGCCACGCTCTACACGACCGACGACGGCAGCATGGGCGCCGCCGAGCTCGCGCGGCACCTGGGGATCAGCCCGGCGTCGGTGTCGAAGGCCGTGGCGTTCCTGGAGGTCCAGGGCCTGATCCGGCGCGAACGCGACGAGCGCCGCCGGGAGCGTTATGTCGTGGACGACGACGTCTGGTACCAGTCGATGATCGCCAGCGCCCGTTCCACCGCCCAGCTCGCCGAGGCGGCCAGGCAGGGGGTCGGCGTGCTCGGCACCGACACCCCAGCGGCCGCGCGGCTGGAGGGCATCTCGCGGTTCGTCGACTTCGTCAGCGAGAGCATCGTGCGGGCCGCCGAGCAGGCCCGCGAGATCCTGCAGACGCCCAAACCCTGACGGCCGCTAGACCCTGACGGCCACCGCGACGCCCTGGCCCACGCCCACGCACGCGGCCGCGATGCCCACGCCGCCGCCGCGTTGCCGCAGGTGCCGGCACACGTCGATGATCACCCGCGGCATCGAGGCGCCGAGCGGGTGCCCGTAGGCGATGGCGCCGCCGTGCACGTTCACCTTCTCCTTGTCGATCTCCGGCAGGTGGTGCAGCACCGACAGCGCCATGGCGGCGAAGGCCTCGTTGATCTCCCACAGGTCGACGTCGGCGGCGTCGACGTGCAGGCGCTTCAGCAGCTTCCTGATCGCGGACACCGGCGCGACGGTGAACCGGTGCGGCTCCTCACCGGTCGTGGCGCTGCCGAGCACCTCGCCCAGCGGCTCCACGCCCAGCTCGGCCGCCACCGCCTCGGTGCCGAGCAACGCGGCCAGTGCGCCGTCGTTGAGCGGCGAGGCGTTGCCGGCGGTCACCGAGCCGTTCTCGGAGAACGCGGGCTTGAGCTTGGCGAGCTTCTCGGCGCTGGTGTCCGCGCGGACGTTCTCGTCCCGCCGCACCGCCGTGCCGTCCGGCAGTTGCACGGGGAACGCGAACCCCTCGTGCACGCCCGCGTCCCACGCCGCCGCCGCACGCCGGTGCGACCGCAGCGCGAAGTTGTCCATCTGCTCGCGGGTGATGCCGAGCTCGTGGGCCACGGTCTCCGCGGCCAGCCCGAGCGGCACCGTGTAGTGCTTGGGCATGCGCGGGTTGACCAGCCGCCAGCCCAGCGCCGTGGACACCGTCTCCAGCCGGTCCGGGAACGCCTTGTCCGGCCGCGCCGTCACGAACGGCGCCCGGCTCATGCCCTCGACCCCGCCCGCGACCAGCAGGTCGGCGTCACCGGTGATCAACGCCCGCGCGCCCTGGATGATCGACTCGCCGCCGGAGGCGCACAGCCGGTTCACCGTCACCCCCGGCACGCTCACCGGCAGCCCGGCCAGCAACGCCGCCATCCGCGCCACGTTGCGGTTGTCCTCACCCGCGCCGTTGGCGTCGCCGAGCAGCACGTCGTCGATGCGCGCGAGGTCGAGACCGGGATAGCGGCGCAGCAGGTCGACGATGGGCAGAGCGGCGAGGTCGTCCACCCGGATGCCGGACAGGCCTCCCCGGTACCGGCCGAACGGCGTACGGGCTGCGTCGAGGATCAGTGCACGTGCCATTGGTCCATCTTGGGGCACTAGGGCTTCAGCATGAAGGGGACGTAACCCGTTTCGGGGTGGGCGCCTGGATCGGTGCTGAAGGCCCTGACCTCGATCGCGTGCGGACCTTCCGTCATCGAGCCGGTGTTCAGCGACAACCGCCACCGGCCCGCACCAGCCGGTCCGTCCGCCGCCGTGGGCACGGTCGCGATGTGGGTGCCGTCGAGCCGGACCTCGAACCCGGCCAGGCCCGCGACCGCCGCGTCCAGCGCGGTGACCCGGACCTCCAGCACCACCCGGCCCTTGGTCAGCGCGGCGCCGTTCGGGACGGGCTGGCCGCCGGAGTCGAGCACCTCGGCGAGCGGGTCGGCCAGCGTGGGCTTGGCGGACACGAGCGGGGTGCCGTCGTCGCGGTGCGCGATGCCGGAGGTGGGGCCGGTGAGCTCGACGTCGGTGTGCGTGACCTGGACGCGTTCGGTGGTGTCGAGCTGGACGTTCAGGATGTCGGTCAGCGCCTCTTCCGGCAGCTCGGCGACGGCCGGGTACTCGGCGCCGGGCTTCCACTGCTGGCCCTCGACGGCGGGCCGCAGCGGCAGCTCGACGCCGTTGACCTTCACCCGGTCGACCGGTGCGCTCTCCCGTGACGGGATCAGCGCGAGCCGCAGCTGACCGGCGGTGACGTTCGGGATCGGAGTGGTCATGGCGGGTCCCGCGTTGACCCGGACGGTCGGGGCGGGCACGTTCGGCGGTGCCTCGGCGGAGCCCGCCCGGAAGCCGATCAGGTCGATGCCGGCCCTGACCCGGTCGCCGGCCAGCGCCGCGACGCCGACCAACGCCGTCGCCTCACGCCACTGCGGCACGTACGGCGAGGTGACGACGACCTCGCCGTCCCGGTGCACCTGCACGCCACCGGCGCCGACGACCAGCTCCCAGCGCACGGTCACACCCGGCACGGCGGCGGGAATCGGCTTGGTCGCGGTGCCGCCGGGGACGAGCTCGACGATCGAGTTGCCGGTCGCGTCGGTGCTCACGGTGGCGCGGACGGCACCGGGCAGCACTGGTTCGCCCTGGACGCTCACCGGGCCGGGAACGAGGTCCAGCAACAGCTTCCCGCCGGTGCTCGGGGCGTCCGTCTCGACGACGAACCGGCTCTCGTCCGAGCCGCGGACGAACGGAGTGCGGGCCCGCAACGTCACTGCGCGCGTGCCGCAGCTGCTGCTGAGCACCAACCGGTCGTGGTCGTCCTCGTCACCGGCGGTCGCGCGGGCGCAGTCGGTGCGTTTGCCGAACCGCCAGAGCTTCTGGTCGGGCTCGCTGGTGCTGTCGAAGCGGTCGACGAACGAGTAGGGCGCGTCGTCCGCGCGCGGCGTCGCCTTCGTGATCGCGGGCTGCGAGTACTGGCCGAACGAGTCGACCGCGCGGACCTCGATCTGCTGCTCCTGGTCGTTGCGCAGGCCGTTCAGCTGGGCGCCGGGCCGCGTGACGAGCTTCTTGCGCTCACCCCAGCGCACCTCGTAGGCGGGCGCGTCACCGGACCAGGTGAGCTGGACGCGGTGGTTGCCAGGACGGACCTTGAGCAGTCCCGGTGTCGCCGGCCGTCCCTGCGGGCCCGGCACGAGCACCTGGTCTGCCGCGAACGGCTTGAGCTTCGTCGGCGGCGGGGGAGCCGCGGGCATGTCGCCGCCCCCGGTGTCCCGCAGGAGGACGACACCGACCACCAAGGCGACGCCCGCAACGGCGAAGGCGACCCGCTTCATGTGGTCAAGCTAAGGCGTCTACCGCAGCTCGAACACGGTTTCGGTGGTAACGGGTTCGCCATGATCCGCCGGAAGGACGCTCAGCTTCAGCCGGGCGCTGGCACCGAGGTCACCGGCCTCCAGCCAGAACTCGTGCCGGCCGGGAACGGCGCCGCCCTGCTCGTTCGTGGGCAGCGTGACGATGCGCCTGCCGTCGAGCTCCAGCTCGATGCCGCGGTGGCCGATCGCGTTGATCTCGGCGGTGACGAGGACGCGTCCGGTTCTGGGCAACTGCTGCGGTGGCTTGGTGCCGTCCTCGTGCATGACCTGCAGGCGTGGCGGACCGGTCTTCATGCCACCCGGCCGGTCGGGCAGCCGGGGGAGCGCGCCGGGGCGGCTCTCCGGTTTGCGGAACACCACGAGCTGCGCGTCGGGATCGGAGGGGACCTCGCCGCGCAACGGGATGTCGGTGATCTTCGGGCCGGGTTGGAGGAGCTTCAACGCGATGGCGTCGTGCGGCGGTTCACCGGTCGCGGGGATGACCTCGGTGGGCACGGCCCGTTCCTCGACACCGCCCACCCCGAACGTGTCGAGGAAGCCGCCACCGTCGATCCGGATCCGCGGGTGCACCAGCGGCGTCCCGAGCACGACCGCCTCACCCGCGACGACCACGCCGTCGCGCAGCGCGAGCACGGCGTCGGGCAGCACGCGCAGCTCCCACCGGTGCCGCACGCCCGCGACCAGCCCGGTCAGCGGAGCGTCGCCCAGCTCGACCTGCCGGTCGCTGCGCGGCAGGTCCGGGTCGGCGATGATCCGCGTGCCCTGGGTGGTGATGTCGAGGCTGACCGCGCCCTTCGGCTGCTGGTCCTGGTCCTTGAGGTAGTGCCACGGGTCCGGCAGCAGGGACAGCCGCACGTGGCTCGACTCGACCGCACCGGCCACGCTGATGATCGCCCGCCCGGTCGCGCCGTCCTGACCGGGCACACCGAACCTGATCGGCGTGTTCGACTGGAACATCGCCGTGCTGCAGTCCACGTCGACCCGCTTGCTCTGCCCGAACGGCCGCAGCCCCAGGCAGTTCTCGTCCGCCTCCACCCGCCACCTGCGCGGGTCGAGCGACTCGGGCCCGTCGAACCGGTCCTGCTGCCCGACGAGCTGGTCGTCCCACCGGTCGTCGTAGAGGTCCTTGGGCGTGGCAGTGATCTTCAGCGGCTCCGACCGCCGCCCGATCGCGTTGACCGCCCTGACCTCGACCTGGACCTCCTGGTCCGGCGGCAACCCGGCGAGCTCCACCTCGGGGTTCGGCACGAGCTGCTCGTTGCCGTTCCAGCGCACCTCGTAGGCTGGCGCACCACCGGCCCAGCTGACCTGCAACGCGTCCGCGTCGAGCGCCCTGGCCCTGGGACTGGCGGGCTTGGCGGGCTCCTGCTGCTGCACGACCTGCACCCGGTCGTCGATCTCGCGCTTCAGGTTGTCCGGCGCGTCACTCGCCCGCAGTGCGACCACGGCAGCCGCGACGAGCGCCAGTCCACCGATCCCGCCGGCGAGCGTCCGTCGATCCACCCGGCGACCTTACGACGTTTCCGCAGTGGCAGTGCTTCCGTTCAGCCCAACCACGCGCCCACCCCGCGACCCGAGGTTGCGCAACGCCGCCAGCGCCCCCGGCTTGCTCAGGTCGATGCTGACCGCGCTCCGTTGTGGTTGGCTGACCAGCGCGTTCCGCCCCTCGTGCCCCGCGTCGATGGTCTTCTGCAACCCACCCGTGCTCGCCAGCGACCCCCTGGCCGCTCCCAGCCTGCCGAGGGCGTCGTCCACCGCCATGAGCAACGCGTCCCGGTTCCCCTCGCACATCGCCCGCACGAGCTCCGGCCGGCTCCCCGCCACCCGCGTCCCGTCCCCGAAGCTCCCGGCCGCCAACGCCAGCGCAAGCGGCCCGCCACCCGCCCCGACCGCAGCCAGCACCGCCGCCAGGAGGTGCGGGAGGTGGCTGATCCGCGCCACCGCCTCGTCGTGCTCCTCCGGCGTGGTGGGCACGACGTGCGCTTTCAGGTCGAGCGCCAGCCGCATGACGTCGTTGAGGTGGTCGTCCGCCTCCTCCGGCGTCACCACCCAGGCAGCGCCCTCGAACAGCGTCGCGCTCCCCGCGCCCCACCCGCTCCTGCTCGTGCCGGCCATCGGGTGCCCACCCACGAACCGCACCTCGGGCGCGTACCGGTGCACGGCGTCGTGAACGGGCCCCTTGACGCTGGTGACGTCCGTGAGCCGGGTGCCCGCGGGAACCTTCCTGAGCAGGTCGGGCAGCGCGGGCAGGGGCACGGCGAGCACGACGAGGGCCTCAGCGCTGCGGTGGAGGGCTTCCTCGACCGTCACGACGTCGAAGCCCTCCGCCCGCGCCTTGTCCGCGTCCTCCTTGCTCGCCGTGGCACCCCACACCGTGCGCCCGGCCGCCTTGGCGCCCCGCAGCACGGAGCCGCCGATCAGTCCCAGTCCGATCACGCACACGTCTCGCACGTCCCACATCATTCCGTGCGAGGCGGCTTCGGAACTACCGGAGGGCGTCCAGCGCGAACGCCGCGTACATCGCCACCCCGTGCTCCATCGAGGCCTCGTCGAACAGCACCCTGTTCGAGTGGTTCGGCGCCGCCTCCTCCACGTCCACCCCGCGCGGGCACGCCCCGACGAACGCCAGCGCCCCCGGCACCCGCTGCAGCACGTACGAGAAGTCCTCCGCACCCATCAACGGGTCCGGCAGCGGCTCGCTCCACGACGGCCCCATCGCCGTCGCCGCGAGGTCCACCACGTGCTGGCCGATCACGTCGTCGTTCACCGTCACCGGGTAGCCGGGCACGATGCTGATCTCCGCGTGGCACCCGTAGGCCGCCGCCGTGTGCTTCACGAGCTGCTTGAGCTCGGTGTGCACCTGCTTGCGGGTGGCCTCGGACAGCGTCCTGATCGTGCCGTCGAGGGTCGCGGTCTCGGGGATGACGTTGGTGGTCGTGCCCGCCTTGATCTGCGCGACCGTCACCACCGCCGGCTGGTGCACGCTGATCCGCCTGCCCAGCATCGTCTGGATCGCGCCCACCATCGCCGCCGCGGCCGGAACCGGGTCCAGGGCGTTGTGCGGCATCGCGCCGTGGCCACCGCGGCCCTTGACGTGGATGTGGAACGTGTCGGCCGACGCCATGATCGGGCCCGAGCGGCAGGTGACGACGCCCGAGCGCAGCTTCGAGGTGATGTGCAGCGCGAAGGCCTTCTCCACGCCGTCGTCGAGCAGGCCTTCCTCGATCATGTACCGGGCGCCATGGTAGCCCTCCTCGCCCGGCTGGAACATGAACAGCACCCGGCCCCGCAGCGCGTCGCGGCGGTCGGCGAGCAGGCGGGCGGAGGTGGCCAGCATCGCCACGTGCGTGTCGTGACCGCAGGCGTGCATGGCTCCGTCCACTTCGGACGCGAACGGCAGGCCCGTGTCCTCCTGCAGCGGGAGGCCGTCCATGTCGCCGCGCAACAGCACCGTGGGCCCCGGCTGCTCGCCCTCCAGCACCGCGACGACCGACGTCGTCGACTTGCCCGTGGTGACCTTCAGCGGCAGCCCCTCCAACGCGTGCAGGATCGCCGCCTGCGTCTTCGGCAGCTGAAGGCCCTGTTCAGGCTGGCGGTGCACCTGCCGCCGCAACGCGACCGTGCGCGGCTGCAGCGCGCGGGCCGCCTCGAGCAATCCGACGAAACGGGGTTCCGGTGTGGTTGTGCTCATCCTCCGATAGTCGCACCACCTCAGCTACCGGGAAGGTCGTCGGGGCCCTACGGTGTGCACATGACACAGCAGGAGCCGGTCAACGGCTTCGCGGTCGCGGTCGTCCGGGAGGACGGCCGCTGGCGGTGCAGCAGGATGGACAGCTCCGCGCTGTCGGAGCTGGACGCGGCGATCACCCAGCTGCGGCAGCTCAGGTCGACCGGCGCGGCCTTCGGCCTCCTGGCCGTCGACGACGAGTTCTTCATCATCCTGCGCCCGGTCCCCGGCGGCGTGGCCCTGCTCCTGAGCGACGCCGCCGCGGCACTCGACTACGACATCGCCGCCGACGTCCTCGACCTCCTGCGCGTCGACCCACCCGACGAGGAGGACACCGAGCTCTGGCCGGAGGGCGACCTCGGCGTGCTCGCCGACCTCGGCATGCCCTCCCACGAGCTCCAGATCATCGTCGACGAGGTCGACCTCTACCCGGACGAGCAGCTCCAGATGATCGCCCAGCGCATCGGGTTCATCGACGAGTTCGTGAAGCTGCTCGACACCATCCAGGCGTGAACGACGAAGACCTGATCCGCACGGCCCTCCGCGCGGCGTCGAAAGCCGGCACGGACGTCCCCATCGGCGCCGTCGTCTTCGCCCCGGACGGCACGGTGCTGGCCGAGGCCTGCAACGCCCGCGAGGCCCTCGGCGACCCCACCGCCCACGCCGAGGTCCTGGCCCTGCGTTCAGCTGCCACCAAGTACGGCGACGGCTGGCGCCTCGACGGCTGCACCCTCGCGGTGACGTTGGAACCCTGCACGATGTGCGCGGGCGCCCTCGTCCTCGCCCGTGTCTCTCGTCTCGTCTTCGGTGCCTGGGAGCCCAAGACCGGCGCCGTCGGCTCCCTGTGGGACGTCGTGCGGGACCGCCGGCTCAACCACCGGCCCGAGGTGCGCGGCGGTGTGCTTGAGGACGAGTGCGCTGACCTGCTCGAACGCTTCTTCCGGACCCAGCGTTAAACCCCTGGATCCGACTGTGTATTGTTCTTACCGGTGGCGTGTCCGAGCGGCCGAAGGAGCACGCCTCGAAAGCGTGTGAGGTGAAAGCCTCCGTGGGTTCAAATCCCACCGCCACCGCCAAAGCTGAAGGGCGAGTGCTCGCGAAGAGCGCTCGCCCTTTTGCTTTGGCGGGTGTTTTGTGGGGGCGGAGCCCCCACGCCCCGCCCTGGGAGGCTTTCGCCCCCAGACCCCCACCCCGGTGCAGAGCCTTGGCGGTGGGCTGTGGGTCAGAATCTGACTGCGGCGAGGAACTTTTCCAGCGGTGCGTGGTCGCCGGTTACCTCGAGCCCGTCCACCGGCCGCCGCTCGTCGGACCGCAGCCGGGCGCCCTCGAACAGCCACGGGCCCAGTTCCGCCGCCGTCTTGCCGGAGTAGCCGGACCCCATGGTCAAAAACGTACGCGCTCCAGCACCAGCTCCAGCAGCGCGCGATCGCCGAACACCTCCAGTCCCTCCACCGACCGCCGCCGGTACACCGCCAGCACCAGCTCGACCACCGGTCCGCGCACCGCCACGTCAGCCTTCTCGTGCCCTTCCCGCACCACCGGCGCGGCACCCGTGAGATCGACCACGAACTCCGCCTCCACGTCCGTCGCGTGCAGGTGCACCGTGCCGGACCCGACGAGCGGCGCGGTCTCGGCAGGCCACCTCATGAACGCGTACGGCAGCGCGAGACCGGTCCACTCGCGCAGCGTGTCCTGGGCGACCTCGGGGTCGACCTCGAACGGCAGTCCGAGCGCCTGGAGCGCGTCGAACCGGTGGATCACGGTCTCGTGGGTCATCCGCCGCGACCACGCGCGCGGGCCGGGGTGGCCGTTCACCGGCGCGATCATCTCGTCCGGGTCGACCGACCGCAGCACCTCCGCCAGCGACGCCGCGCCTTCCTGCAACCAGGGGATCAGCACCGAGGCGGATTCACCCTCGTACGAGGCCGGCAGCTGGGCGCCGTTGCGGGAGAAGTCGATCTCCGGCAGCCTCTCCCGGAGCATCACGTCGGCCCAGCGGTGGGCGTGGCCGACGTGTCGCAGGAGCTGGTTCAGCGTCCAGTCGGGCGTCGCCGGAACGGAAACACGCAGGTCAGCGTCGTTCAGCGACGACACGAGCAGGTCGGTCTGGTTGATGATCTCGGCGCAGCGGCGCTCGTAGCTCAGGATCCCCATGCCCACCAAAGTAGGGACGCCGACCGGCGCCTGGGAGGGGCCCACCGGTCAGCGTTCCGATGTGGAGCATACACCATGATCGAACACTTGTTCGAGTGATCATTGCTGGGCCAACCGGTTAACCGTTAGTAACAACGCCTTCCAAAGACCACCCGATCGAGGAAAGATGCGGCGGTCCGCCGCATCCCCTGGAGGAAGTTTTGAGATCCACCCTGCCCGGTGTCGGGACAGCGGTGGCGGCGCTCGTGTTCGCCGCCGTCCCCGCCGTCGCCGCGCCCAGCCCCGACGCGCTGATCTCCGAGGTCTACGGGGGCGGCGGCAACTCCGGCGCCACCCTCACGCAGGACTTCGTCGAGCTCGCGAACAAGGGCACGGTCCCCGTCAGCCTGGACGGCTTCAGCGTCCAGTACATCTCCGCCAGCCCCGGCGCCGCCACGCAGTGGGGCGTCACGCCGCTGACCGGCAGCATCGCGGCCGGCAAGACGTTCCTCGTCGCGCAGGCCAAGGGCGCCGGCGGCACCGTCGAGCTGCCTGCCCCGGACGCCACCGGCACCCTCGCCATGAGCGCCACCGGCGGCACCATCGCGCTCGTCTCCGGCACCACGGCGCTGACCTGCAAGACGGCCGCCGACTGCGCCGCGGAGCCGCGGATCAAGGACCTCGTCGGCTACGGCACGGCCGCCGTCCGCGAGACCACCGCGACCGGCGCGCTGAGCAACACCACGTCGGCCTCGCGCACCACCGGCCTGCCCGACACCGACAACAACTCCGCCGACTTCACGGTCGGCGGCCCCACCCCGACCAACTCCAAGGGCGAGACCCCGGGCGGCGGCAACCCGGATCCCGACCCCGACCCGGACCCCACCCCCGGCGACAAGCGCATCCACGACATCCAGGGCGTGACGCGCACCTCGCCGCTCGTCGGCCAGAAGGTCACCAACGTCCCCGGCGTCGTCACCGGCACGCGCGCCACGGGTGACCGCGGCTTCTGGATCCAGGACGTCAAGACCCCGGACACCGACCCGCGCACCAGCGAGGGCGTGTTCGTCTACACGGGCGGCACCGCGCCGACCGTCGCGGTGGGCGACGAGGTGCTGGTCAGCGGTACGATCGCGGAGTACCGGCCGGGTGGTGAGACGGGATCCAACCAGACCCTCACCGAGATCACCACGCCGACCACGCTCACGCTCTCCAAGGGGAACGCGGTCCCGGCGCCGGTCGTCGTGAAGAACATCCCGGCCGCCTACCTGCCCGCCCCCGGCGGCAGCATCGAGCAGCTCCCGCTGGAGCCGGCGAAGTACGGCCTCGACTACTTCGAGTCCCTCGAAGGCACGCTCGTGCAGGTCGACGACGCCCGCGTGGTCGGCCCGAGCAACTCGTTCGGCGAGGTCTGGGTGACCGTCAACCCCGACCAAAACCGCAACCAGCGCGGTGGCACCACCTACACCGCCTACGACCAGCAGAACAGCGGCCGCCTGAAGATCAAGACCGCTGGCGCGCTGCCCGCCGCGAACGTCGGTGACGTGTTCGCCGGCGCAACCATCGGTGCCATCGAGTACACCAACTTCGGCGGCTACACGCTGGCGGCGCTGACGCTCGGCGCCCACACGCCGGGCAACCTGCAGCGCGAGATCACCGCGCAGCAGAAGGAGTCCGAGCTCTCGGTCGCGACCTACAACGTCGAGAACCTCGACCCGTCCGACCCGCAGGAGAAGTTCGACCGGCTCGCCGAGGGCGTGACCACCAACCTGCGCAGCCCGGACGTCGTCGTGCTGGAGGAGATCCAGGACAACAACGGCGCGACGAACGACGGTGTCGTGGCTGCCGACCAGACGCTGCAGAAGTTCGCCGACGCGATCGTCGCCAAGGGCGGCCCGCGCTACCAGTGGCGGCAGATCGACCCGGAGAACCTGAAGGACGGCGGCGAGCCCGGCGGCAACATCCGCGTCGGCTTCTTCTTCAACCCGCAGCGGGTGTCCTTCGTGGACCGTCCGGGCGGCGACTTCAAGACGCCCGTCCAGGTCGTGAAGAAGAACGGCCGCGCCGCGCTTTCCGTGTCACCGGGCCGGATCGACCCGCTGAACGACGCGTGGGCCAACAGCCGCAAGCCGCTCGCCGGTGAGTTCAAGTTCCGCGGCCGCACGGTCTTCGTCGTCGCGAACCACTTCAACTCCAAGGGCGGCGACGAGGCCATCCACGGCCGCAACCAGCCGCCGAACCGCACCTCCGAGGTGCAGCGCGGCAAGCAGGCGGCGTCGCTCAAGGCATTCACCGAGCAGCTGCGCGCGGCCGACCGGGGCGCCAACGTGATCCTCGCAGGCGACCTGAACGACTACCAGTTCTCGCCCGCGCTCAAGACGCTGACCGGTGACGGCAACCTCAAGGCGCTGATCGAGACGCTGCCCGTGAACGAGCGGTACAGCTACGTCTTCGAGGGCAACTCGCAGACGCTCGACCACATCGTGATGAGCAACAACATCACCCGCTTCGGCTACGACGTGGTCCACATCAACGCCGAGTTCGCCGACCAGGCGAGCGACCACGACCCGCAGATCGTCCGCCTCCGCCCGTCCACGGGCGACGCGAGCGTCGACAAGATCGTGTTCGCTCTCGAGGACGTCATCGACTGCCTGAAGAAGTAACCCGGTTCTACCGCTGCCGTCGTCGTGTCATCCACCGGATGACGCGGCGGCGGCAGCTGCCGTTGCGGCGACCACCCCGGCCTGGATCGCCTCGACCGCCCTGCGCACGGCGTCGCCAGCCCAGTTGCCGGCCGCGATCTCCTTGGCCCGCCTGGTCATGTCGCGCTTGTCGCCCTCGACCACCTTGTGCACGGCCTTCACCGACTGCAGCAACGTGACCAACGACCCGGTGCGCGCGTCCGCACCGCGATACCCGAGCACGACCTCGCCCACGGCCTTGCGCACCTCGACCGCCACCCGCTCGTCGGTGATCCGGTAGCTCTTCGCCGGGAAGATCCCGAGCACCTTGCGCGGCTCGACCCGCACCACGCCACGGTCCTCCAGCCGCGCGGCCACGTTGTCGCGCACCTTCTTGCGCAGGCGCTCCACGGACTTCTGCGGTGACAACGGCTTGTCGATCCGCAGCACGGACTCCTGCAGCAGCGGGTCACTCAACGGCGTCGGATCGACGACCTGGAGCTTCTTGCCGTTCGGCTCGAACGCGACGCGGCCCGAGTTGACCAGCTCGATGAGCACGGCACCGGCGAGCGCGTTCTCCGCCGACGAGCTGTCGACCCGGAGCTTGCCGGTCCCCTCGTTGATGAACAACACCATCAGGTCATCAGGCAACATCATGCAACGGTAACGCCAGAAGGGCGCCGAACGGTGAGGTTCGGCGCCCTTCATCAGCGAGCGGAGGATACGGGATTTGAACCCGTGAGGGGGTGAACCCAACACGATTTCCAGTCGTGCGCACTAGGCCGCTATGCGAATCCTCCGTCGAGAACCTTACCGGACGGCTGTCTCGCGACCCAAAACGGGGGTCCCCACGACCTCGCCGAAAAAATCTTCGAAGCCGGTGTCGATCTGGCGGCAGGTCGCTCGTCGTGATCCCGTAAGACCGGACCGAGGAGGACATTCGTGAAGTACATGCTGTTGATCCACGCGGCTTCTGACCAGCAGTCGAGCTGCACCGTCCAGGACTGGATCGCCTACGAGAAGGAGATGAAGGACGCGGGCGTGCTCGTCTCCGGTCACTCGCTGGCCGATCTCGTCACCGCGACCACCGTCCAGGTCGGACCGGACGGGCGCAGGACCGTGACCGACGGGCCATTCGCCGAGACCCGCGAGGTGCTCGGCGGCTACAACGTCATCGACGTGCCCGACCTCGACGCGGCGCTGGACTGGGCCGCCAAGTGCCCCGGCTCCCGCGACGGCGGCGCTGTCGTGGTGCGGCCGATCGCCGAGTTCGACTTCTGAGCCGTGCGGTGAACGTCGAGCAGGTGTTCCGGGAGGAACGCGGCAGGCTGCTCGCCACCCTGGTCAAGCGCTTCGGCGACCTCGACCTCGCCGAGGAGGTCACCTCCGACGCGATCGAGGCGGCGCTGCGGCACTGGCCGGTGGACGGGGTGCCGGACCGGCCCGGCGCGTGGTTGCTCACGACCGCGCGCCGCAAGGCCGTCGACCGGTTGCGGCGCGACCGGGTGCACGCGGCGCGGCTGGCGTTGCTGCAGGTGGAGGTCGACCGCGCGGACCCGCCGGCGGGTGACGCGCTGCCGGACGAGCGGCTGGAGCTGTTCTTCACCTGCGCGCACCCGGCGTTGCCCGCGGAGGACCGCGGCGCGCTGACCCTGCGGTGCCTGGCCGGGTTCACGACGCCCGAGGTGGCGCGGGCGTACCTGGTGCCGGTCGCGACCATGCAACAACGGATCGTGCGCGCGAAGAAGAAGATCAGGGAAGCGCGCATCCCGTTCCGCGTCCCCGACCCGCACGAGCTCCCGGAACGCCTGCCCGGCGTGCTGCAGGCCGTCTACTCGATCTTCACCGAGGGCTACGCGGCCCAGCGCGCCGACCTCGCCGAGGAAGCGATCCGGCTGGCGCGGATCCTGCACGGCCTGCTGCCGGACCGCGAGGTCACGGGCCTGCTGGCGTTGATGCTGCTGGTCCACGCCCGCCGCGACGCACGCGCCGAGCTGCTGGAGGACCAGGACCGCGCGCTGTGGGACCGGGACATGATCGCCGAGGGCAGCGCGTTGGCCGAACGAGCGCTGACCGGCGGCTACGGCCCGTACGGCGTGCAGGCGGCGATCAACGCGGTGCACGACGAGGCACCCGACTTCGCCTCGACGGACTGGCCGCAGATCGTGGCGCTCTACGACGTGCTGCTGAAGCTGGTCCCGTCCCCGGTCGTCGCGCTGAACCGGGCCGCCGCGATCGCCATGCGCGACGGTCCGGCGGCGGGGCTGGCGCTGCTCGACGAGCTCGCCGCCGAACCCAAGCTCCGCGACTACCACCCGTACCGCGCCGCGCGGGCCGACCTGCTGCACCGCCTGGGCCGCACGACCGAGGCCGCCCAGGCCTACCGCGAGGCCATCGCACTCGCGGGCACAGGTTCCGAGCAGGACTTCCTGCGCCGCAGGCTCACCGCCACCGAGGAGCAAGCATGATCATGAAGTGGCTGGAGGCCGAACGCCTCGGCGTCGCCGGCCTGCTCGAAGACCTGACCGACGCCGAATGGCGCCAGGAGACCCTCTGCACCGGCTGGACCGTGCAGGAGATGGCCGCCCATCTGACCACGTCCACCCGCACCGGCTGGGGCGACGTGCTGTCGGGCATCGTCAAGGCGCGATTCGACTGGGAACGCATGGAGGACCGCCGTGCGCGCGAGATCGCCGCACGGTTCACCCGCTCGGAGCTGATCGCGCAGATCCGCGAGACGGCGGCGTCGCCGAAGCGGGCACCGATGGCCGCTCCGATCGACCCGTTGGTGGACTTCCTCGTCCACGGCCAAGACATCGCCCGCCCGCTGGGCCGCGTTCGCGAGATGCCCCTCGAGCCGGCTCAGGCCGCGCTGGAACACGTGTTGAAGAGCCCGTTCTGGGGTGCGCGCAAGCGTTTCCGTGAGATCGGAGTACCCGATCTACCTGCGCCGGAGCTGTTGATGCTGGCCACGGGCCGGAAGTTGTCCACAGGTGGGGACAACTCTGTGGGCAACTCGAACATGCGTTCGATCTAAGGCGTTCGCTACACTTGCGTCGGACCTCGTGCGGCACACATCTCGCGAACCTCCCCAGGGCCGGAAGGCAGCAAGGATAAGCGGGCTCTGGTGGGTGCACGGGGTCCCCTTTTTGTGTCGGGGTCCACCGGTACTGTCTGCGGCGTGGCGCTCGCTCTGTATCGCAAGTACCGTCCGGCCACGTTCTCCGAGGTCGTAGGCCAGGAGCACGTGACCGACCCGCTGCGTGTCGCTCTGTCGGCGGGCCGGGTGAACCACGCGTACCTGTTCAGTGGCCCACGCGGCTGCGGCAAGACGTCGTCGGCCCGCATCCTGGCCCGCTCGCTGAACTGCGTGCAGGGCCCGACGCCCGACCCGTGCGGCGAGTGCAACTCGTGCATCGGCCTGGCCCCGAACGGCACCGGCAGCGTCGACGTGGTCGAGCTCGACGCCGCCTCCCACGGTGGTGTCGAAGACGCCCGCGACCTCCGCGACAAGGCCTTCTACGCCCCCGCGGAGTCGAAGTACCGCGTCTTCATCATCGACGAGGCGCACATGGTCACCACGCAGGGCTTCAACGCCTTGCTGAAGATCGTCGAAGAGCCGCCGGACCACCTGATCTTCATCTTCGCCACCACCGAGCCGGACAAGGTCCTCCCGACCATCCGCTCCCGCACGCACCACTACCCGTTCCGCCTGATCCCGCCGGGCGTGATGCGCAGCCTGCTCGAACGCAACTGCGCCGCCGAGGGCGTCACCGTCGAGCCCGCCGTCTTCCCCCTGGTGATCCGCGCGGGCGGCGGCTCCGCCCGCGACACCCAGTCCGTGATGGACCAGCTCCTCGCCGGCGCGGGCCCGGAGGGCGTGCGGTACGACCGCGCCATCAGCCTGCTCGGCGTCACCGACTCGGCCCTGATCAACGACGTGGTCGACGGCCTCGCCGCAGGCGACGGCGCCGCCGTCTTCAGCACCATCGACCGCCTCGTCGAAGCAGGCCACGACCCCCGCCGCTTCGCCTCCGACCTCCTCGACCGCCTCCGCGACCTCGTCCTGCTCTGCGCCGTCCCCGACGCCGCCGACCGCAACCTCGTCTCGGCCCCCGACGACGAACTCGCGACGATGTCCGCCCAAGCCGAACGCATCGGCCCCGCCGCCCTCACCCGCTACGCCGAGATCGTCCACACGGGCCTCGTCGACATGCGCGGCGCCACCGCCCCCCGCCTCCTGCTGGAGCTCCTCTGCTCCCGCATGCTCCTCCCGTCCGTCTCCCAGTCAGAAGCCGCACTCCTGCAACGCCTCGAACAACTCGAACGCCGCCCCCCAGCCACCATCGCGGCCCCCGGCGACCCCACGGCCCCCGTTCCAGCAGGCGCCCCGGTCTTCACCCGCAAGTCCCAACAACCCGCCCCCGCGCCTAGTGCTGTCGCCGCCGCTCCTGCTGCCGCTGCTGCTCCTGCCGCTGTCGCCTCGGTTCCAGCCGCCGCCTCCGCACCCGCCGCGGCGCAGCCGTCGGCCCCGCACCGACTCCGCAGCCTCAACCGGCACCCGCCGCCCAGCCCCCGCCGAGTCGCGCGCTCCTCAGCACGACCGCCCGTCCGCCCCGGCCCCGGCATTCCCCGCCACGCAGCCTCCGGCCACCGCCACTCCCGCTCCTGTCGCGGCGGAGCCGTCGACCTCGCCGTCCGCCGGAACCATGGACGCCCCCGCCGTCCGCCGCATCTGGTCCGAACTGCTGGCCGCCGTCCGCGCCACCAGCCGCAGCACCGAGGCGATGCTCACGAACGCCATGGTGAGCGAGGTCGACGGCAACGTCGTCACCATCGCCCACACCTCGGCCCCCCTGGCCCGCCGCCTGGCCGAACCACGCAACACCGAGGCCATCGCCACCGCCCTGTCCGCAGTCCTCGGCGGCACCTGGCAGGTCCGCTGCATCCACGGCACCCCCGGCGCCACCACCCAAGCAGCCACGCCGACCAAATCCCCTCGCCCAGCCCCCACCCGCCCAAGCCAGGCCCAAAACCAGCCCCAACCCACCCGCCCTCAACCAGAACCTCAGTCCGCCCGGCCCCCGCCACCGGCCGACGACGTCCCACCCCACCAGAACCCCAGAGCCCGACGAACCCCTCCCGCCAGAACCGGACGACGAAGAGGCAATGCTCGCCGAGGCCGCCCGCCCCGCCGACCCCAACGCCACCCCAGTCGCCGCCCTGGACCCGGAGGCCAAGATGTTCCAACTCCTGGCCGACGAACTGGGAGCCCGCCCGCTGAAGAAGGCCTGACCCCGGCCGCCCACTCGATCGGGTGAACGTCGTCCTGATCCACGCGGGGCCTCGTCTGTATGGCGTCACGACCTCACGGTCACCAGCGCCCGCAGATAGGGAAACGCGCGGAAAGGAGGCGACGATGCTCACCCCGAACTCGACCCGGCCCCCAGGCCAGACAGACGTTCCCACCTCTACCCGGCCAGCTCCTGTTTGTGGCCTACCGGGTCGAGCTCCTGTTTGTCGGTGGCTGAGGCGGGTGGCTGTTTGTCGCTGGCCGGATCGTGTTCCTGTCTTGCCCGGCGGGGTCGGGCTCGTGTTTGCCCGCTTGCCGGTCGAGCTTCTGTTTTCTCGCTGGCTTGGGGTGGCTGCTTCTGGTGCGACTCGGGACGAAACCACACCACCAACGCACGCCCCCACCCAACGCGCAGCCGCCGTACGCAACCGGCGTGCCATCAACCCGCGAACGGCACGCACCAGGGGGACGACCCACCCAACGACCGCGCCCGCCGGAACGGCGGCCCCCACCCCACGCGCACCCGCCGAAACGGCGGCCCGCACCCACCCCCGCACCCTCACCACCCACTTCGCCGTACCCTGGACCCACCCCAAGCCCCTCCCGAGAGGACCAGCAGGTGCAACCCGGTTTCGACATGCAGGCCCTGCTCCAGCAGGCCCAGAACATGCAGCAGCAGATGGCCACCGCCCAGCAGGAACTGGCCGAAACCGAGGTCGCCGGCTCCGCGGGCAACGGCCTCGTGACCGCGACCGTCACCGGCGGCGGTGAGCTCGTGAACCTCGCCATCGACCCGAAGATCGTCGACCCCGAGGACATCGAGACGCTGCAGGACCTCGTGATCGCCGCCATCAAGGACGCGAACACCAAGGCCCAGCAGCTGGTCGAACAGAAGCTCGGCCCCCTCGCGCAGGGTGGCCTCGGCGGATTGCTCGGGTAAGACGCGATGTACGAAGGGCCGGTACAGGACCTCATCGACGAGCTGGGCAGGTTGCCCGGCGTCGGCCCGAAGAGTGCGCAGCGCATCGCTTTCCACCTGCTGGCAACCGAACCTGCGGACATCGAGCGGTTGCAGAGCGCGTTGCAGAAGGTCAAGGAAGGCGTTGTGTTCTGCGACGTCTGCGGCAACGTGAGTGCCGAGACCACCTGCCGCATCTGCCGCGATCCCAAGCGCGACCTGACGTTGGTGTGCGTGGTCGAGGAGCCCAAGGACGTGCTGGCCGTGGAGCGGACCAGGGAGTTCAAGGGGCGCTACCACGTGCTGGGTGGTGCGCTCGACCCGCTCAGCGGGATCGGACCGGACCAGTTGCGGATTCGGCAGCTGCTCACGCGGATCGGCACGCCGGTCGACGGGGTCGACATCTCCGAGGTGATCATCGCCACCGACCCCAACACCGAGGGTGAGGCGACGGCGACGTACCTGGTGCGGATGCTGCGGGACTTCCCGGGGCTGACGGTCACCAGGCTCGCCAGCGGGTTGCCGATGGGTGGCGATCTGGAGTTCGCGGACGAGTTGACGTTGGGGCGCGCGTTGTCCGGGCGTCGGAGCATGTGATCGCGTCGCACGAGCCGGCCGTCTGGTCGCCAGAACGGATCGAGGGCCATCCACCGCGGTTGGGCAGCACCAGGCTCATCGCGGTGGATGGTCCGTCCGGTGCGGGCAAGTCGACCTTCGCCGAAGCGCTCGCGGAACACACGAACGCCCAGCTGATCCGGACCGACCACTTCGCGACGTGGGACGACCCGACGACGAAGTGGTGGCCGCGGCTCATCGAGGTCCTCGACCGGATCGCGCGGAACACCCCGGCCGCATACCGGAAAACCGATTGGTCCCACGGGTTTCCGCGCCCGGAACAGGGCGAATGGGTCCACGTAGCACCAAAGCCGGTGATCATCCTGGAAGGCTTTTCCGCGGCCAGGAAGGCGAACCACCGCGCCAGCCTCACGATCTTCGTCGACCACGGCGACGAAGCGGCCAGGCTCGAACGCGCAGTCCGACGAGACGGCGAGCAGAACCGCGCGAACTTCCAACGCTGGCAAGCATTCGAACGCGGGTGGTTCGCCGTCGACGAGACGAAGGCCCGCGCCGACTACGTTGTCGTGACGGCCAGCTGACCTCGGACGACGTCAGCCTCCGGTGAGCCGATCGCGTTGAACACCTCAAGCGCCGACTTCCAGTAGTCCCGCGCCGCCGCAACGGATCCCGTCGCCGCCGCCGCGTCGCCGGCCAGGCCAAGGGCGCGCGCGAAAACCCAGCGGTGGCCGGAAGATTCGCCGACCTCGGCCGCGCGCAAAGCGCATTCCAGCCCCTGCGAAGCGTCGCCCATGTCGAGGTGGATGCGGCCCAGCACGAGCAGCACCTCCATCTCCGCGGTCCGGAACTGCGAGCGTCCTGCCTCCACCAACGCCGAGGTCGCCTGCGTCAGCGCCTCGTCGAGCCGCCCGACCCCGCGGAAGGAAGCGGCCAGACCGCGGCGGGCCAGGATGGTTCCCCACGAGTAGCCGGTCTCGGTCGCGTTGGCCAGCGCCGACGAGAACTGCGTCAGCGCCTCCTCGTAGCACCCGGCGCCTTCCAGTGCGCGCCCGAGCAGATTCGTTGCGTCGCAGGAAGACTTGACGTTCTCCAGGTCTGCGGCGATCTCCATGGCCGCACGGGCGTGCGTGGCGGCTTCTTCGTACCGCCCGCGCATCAGCAGAGTGATCGCCATGCCCTCGTGCAGTGTGTGTCCGAACGTGCGAGCCGCAGAGCGCTCATAGAGCTCACCCGCGCGCACGAAGTAGTCCGCGCCGAGGTCCGCCTGGCCACGCATGGCGTGCACCTCGCCCAACGCGCGCATGACGTGCGCCTGCGTGATCCACGAATCGAGCCGTGTGCCGGCTTCCAAAGCCTCTTCGAAATTCGCCGCCGCACGGTCCAACTGACCGAGCTGCATGTAGATGCCACCGAGGTTGAACAACGCCGTGGCCTGCAGCTGGTCGGCCTGCACCCGCCGGGTGATCACCAGCGCACGTTCCAGGTGATCCGCCGCGTGCTCCAGCTCGCCCAGATCGATGTAGACGCCACCGGCGTTCGACAACACGGCAGCCTCGGCCTGCGGCAACGAGATCCGCGGCACCAGAGCGATCGCCTGCTGGTAGTACCCGAGAGCGTTGCGCAGCTGCCCGGTCACCCAGTACAGCGTGCCCAGCGAAGACAGCATCGCGAGCTGACCGAGCTCATCGCGCGGAGCGCGCGCACCCAGCAAGCCCGCCTTCGCCGTCTCCCGCCACTCCGCGGCCAGCCCCTGCGTGTGGAAGTACCCGCGCAACGCGTCCGCGAGCAGCCACGGCGAGTTCTCCGGGTCGCGCTCCACGGCGTGTGCGACCAGGGCCACCAGGTTCGCGCGTTCGACGTCCAGCCAGCTCAATGCCTCGGTCGAGGTGCTGAACGTCCGCGGCACCACCCCGTCCAGCGGGGCCGGGCGCGGGAAGCGGAACAGCGTCGACTTCAGCGCGGCCGTGGCGTTGTCGACCGACCGGACCGCCCAGTCCACCAGCCGGCGCAGCGCCAGCCGCGAGTCGGCGCGGCCCTCCTCGAACGCCAGCCGCTCGGCCGCGTAGTCACGCAGCAGGTCGTGGAACTGGTACCGCGACGGCGCGTGGTTCGCGATCAGGTTCGCCGTCGCCAGCCGGTCCAGCCGCCGGCGGGCGTCCTGTGTGGTCAGACCCGACAGGGCCGCCGCCATCTCCGGCGTGAAGTCGGTGCCGGGCACCAGTGACAGCAGCCGGAACATCTGCGCGAGCTCCGGCTTCAGCGCCGTGTAGGAGAGGTCGAACGCCGCGTGCACCGCGACCCGCTCGTCACCCTCCACGGCCAGGGCGGCGAGGCGGTTGCCCGCGCGCAGCTCCTCGACGTAGTCCGCGATGGACAGTTCCGGCCGCGACACCAGGTTCGCCGCCGCGATCCGCAACGCCAGTGGCAGGTGCGCGCACAACGCCGCCAGCTCGGCGGCCGCGTCCTCCTGCGCCTCCACCTCGGCGACTCCCACGATGCCCGCGAGCAACGCCTTGGTCTCCGGCCAGTCGAGCACGTCCAGCCGCACGTTCGACGCCGCGTGCGACACCGCCAGGCCGCGCAGGGTGTCCCGCGAGGTCACCAGCACCGCGCACCCCGGCGAACCCGGCAGCAGCGGCCTGATCTGCTCGGCCGACGACGCGTTGTCGAGCAGCAGCAGCACGCGCTGACCGGTCAGCGTGGACCGGAACATCGCCTCCTGCTCGTCCTGGTCCAGCGGCACCTGGTCCGGCTCGGTGCCCAGCGCGCGCAGGAACCGCGGCAGCACGTCCACCGCGCTCAACGGCGGACCGGGGGCGTACCCGCGCAGGTTCACGTACAGCTGCCCGTCCGGGAAGTCCGCCCGCATCCGGTGCGCCGCGTGCACCGCCAGCGCCGTCTTGCCCACGCCCGGCGGCCCGGCGAGTGTGACAACCGGCACACCCTGGGCCGTCCGGAGCAACGCGATGATCAACGACACGGCCTCGTCGCGGCCCACGAAGTCCGGGATGTCGGCCGGCAGCTGCGACGGCACCACCCGCTCGGGCTTCGCGGCCACCACGGCGGCACCGGGAGCGGCGGCGGCCACCGCGTCGATCGAGCCGGACAGCACCTGCCCGTGCACGCGCCGCAGCTCGTCACCGGGGTCGATGCCCAGCTCGTCGCCGAGCAGCCGCGACACCCGCTGGTAGGCCGCCAGCGCCTCGCTCTGCCGCCCGGAGCGGTACAGCGCCACCATCAGCTGCGCCCAGAACCGCTCGCGCAACGGGTGCTCGCTGGTCAGCCGGGACAGCTCCGCGACCAGCTCACCGTGCCGGCCCAGCTCCAGGTCGACCTCGACCCGGCGTTCCAGCACGTGCAGGCGGCGCTCGTTGAGCCGCGGCACCTCGTCGCGGTGCAGTATCTCCGACGGCACGTCGACCAGCGCCGGGCCCCGCCAGAGGCCCAGGGCGGCGGCGAACGCGGCCGAGGCGGCCTGCAGGTTGCCCGCGGCGCGCTCCTGCTCGCCCTGTTCGATCAACGGCTCGAAGCGCATCAGGTCGATGGTCTTCTCGTCGACATCGATCAGGTATCCGTCTGGCACGGTCCGAATGGGCACGGACGGGCCGAGCAGCTGTCTGAGCCTCATCACGTAGGTCTGGAGGGTCGCTCGTGCCCGAGCGGGCGGCTCGTCGCCCCAAACGTTCCCGGCGAGCTCGTCGACCGACACCGAGGTGCCCGCGCGCAGCAGCAGCGACACCAGCAACGCACGCTGCCTGCCTGCTCGGACCAGCAGTGGTTCGGAGTCGACGAGCACCTGCAGAGGGCCGAGTACGCGGAACTCGACCTGCCTGCTCATGCGTCCTCCTCCGCGTGTCGTTGTCGTTTCTACAGCCTAGGAGAGCGTTCGACGCATCTGGCGTGCTCACGTTGGGTCAGCGAGCATGCGCCGGACGTATCAGAATGCCTGGTCTAGTGGCCGGATCGTGACCTGGACTACCTCAGGAGGGGTATGAACAACGGTTATGGTCGGCGACCACACCGTGAGATGTGCGGATTGTCCAAGGGGTGTTTGATGGTCCACTCAGTAACGGCTCGCCGCCGTTGGGTTGCCGCGATCGGCTTCCTCAGCGTCAGCGCGCTGGCCCTGTCAGGTTGCGCGCAATCCCAGCGCGACTCCGGCGGTGGCGGCCAGCAGGGCGGCACGCTGACCTTCGGTGCCGCTGGCGCGCCGAAGCTGTTCGACCCGTTCTACGCGACTGACGGCGAGACCTTCCGGGTCGCGCGGCAGATGTACGAGGGTCTCGTCGGCTTCAAGCCCGGCACCGCCGAGGTCGAGCCCGCGCTCGCCACGAAGTACGAGCCCTCCTCGGACGGCAAGACGTGGACGTTCACCCTCAGGGAGAACGTGAAGTTCCACGACGGCTCCGCGTTCAACGCCGAGGCCGTGTGCTTCAACTTCGAGCGCTGGTACAACCAGAAGGGCGCCGGCCAGTCCGACGCCGTCTCGCAGTACTGGCTGGACAACTTCGGCGGGTTCAAGGACACGCCGGACAAGCCCTCGCTGTACAAGTCCTGCACGGCCAAGGACGCCAAGACCGCGGTCATCGAGCTGAACGAGGTCACCTCGCAGTTCCCGTCGGTCCTCGGCTTCACGTCGTTCTCGATCTCCAGCCCCGACGCGCTGAAGAAGTACGACGCCGACAACGTCCAGGCCGCCGGTGACGCGTTCACCTACCCGGCTTACGCGAACGAGCACCCGACCGGCACGGGCCCGTTCAAGTTCAGCAAGTACGACAAGGCCAACAACACCGTCGAGCTCGTCCGCAACGACGACTACCACGGCACGAAGGCCAAGCTGGACAAGATCGTCTTCAAGATCATCCCGGACGAGACCGCCCGCAAGCAGGCGCTCAAGGCCGGCGACATCGACGGCTACGACCTGCCGAACGCGGCGGACTGGGCCGGTCTGAAGACCGACGGCTTCAACGTGGCGATCCGCCCGGCGTTCAACGTGTTCTACCTGGGCATCAACCAGAAGAACAACCCGAAGCTCGCCGACCTCAAGGTCCGCCAGGCGCTGATGTACGCGATCAACCGCGAACAGCTGATCAAGTCGCAGCTGCCCGAGGGTGCCAAGGTCGCGACGCAGTTCATGCCGGACACGGTGAACGGCTACAACAAGTCGATCCCCGAGGTGAAGTACGACGTCGAGAAGGCGAAGTCGCTGCTCGCCGAGGCCGGTGCCACCGACCTGACCCTGAAGGCCTACTGGCCGTCCGAGGTCACGCGTCCGTACATGCCGTCCCCGAAGGACCTGTGGGGCGCCATCGCCGGCGACCTGCAGAAGGCCGGCATCAAGCTGGACGTCGTCACCAAGCCGTGGAACGGCGGTTACCTGACCGACGTCGACAACGGCATCCCGGACCTGTTCCTGCTGGGCTGGACCGGTGACAACGGCACGGCGCACAACTGGGTCGGCACCTTCTTCGGCCGCACCGACAACCGCTTCAACACCGGTGCGTCGGCGTGGGGCGCCTCGCTCGCGAGCGACCTGGCCAAGGCCAACTCCGAGCCGAACGAGGGCAACCGCACCAAGCTGTACGAAGAGGTCAACAAGAAGATCATGGAGCAGTACCTGCCCGCGATCCCGATCTCGCACTCCCCGCCCGCGCTGGTGTTCAAGTCGGACATCAAGGGTGTCGTCCCGAGCCCGTTGACCGACGAGAGGTTCGGTTCGGCCTCCAAGGGCTGATCCGGCCGGCTCCCACCACGAGAGAACAACGGGGTAGCTAACAGTGCTCCGCTACACCATTCGACGGCTGATCCAGCTGGTCGGCGTGGTGCTGGTGCTCTCGCTGCTGCTCTTCGCGTGGTTGCGACTTCTCCCAGGAGGGCCGGTTTCGGCCCTCCTGGGAGATCGCTCTACGCCGGAGAAGGCAGCGGAGCTCACCAAGCAGCTCGGCCTCGACCAGCCGATCTTCGTCCAGTACTTCAAGTTCCTCGGTCGCGCCGCGACCGGTGACTTCGGCACCTCCACCGGTGTCCAGCCCGGTGACTCCGCGCTCGACATCTTCCTCCAGCGGTTCCCGGCGACGATCGAGCTCAGCTTCTTCGCGATCGTCATCGCGATCGCGGTCGGCGTCCCGCTCGGCTACCTCGCGGCGAAGCGCCGCGGCGGCTGGTTCGACAACCTGAGCGTCATCGGTTCGCTCATCGGTGTCGCGGTGCCGGTGTTCTTCCTGGCCTACCTGCTCAAGGACGTTGCCTCGTCCGCGCTGGGCCTGCCGTCCAGCGGCAGGCAGGACGCCATCGACGCCACCCGTGTCACCGGGTTCTTCACCCTCGACGGGATCATCACCGGCGAGTGGGACGCGACCTTCAACGCGCTGGAACACCTGATCCTGCCGGCGATCGCGCTCGCCACGATCCCGTTCGCGGTGATCTTCCGGATCACCCGTGCGGCCGTGCTCGACGTGCTCGACGAGGACTTCGTGCGCACCGCCGAGTCGAAGGGCCTCACCGCACCGGTGATCCGCCGCCGGCACGTCCTGCGCAACGCGATGCTCCCGGTCGTCACGACGATCGGCCTGCAGACCGGTGCGCTGCTCTCCGGCGCGGTGCTCACCGAGAAGGTGTTCTCGTTCGCCGGTGTCGGCGAGGCGCTCGCGATCGGGTTCGAACGGCGTGACTACCCGGTGCTGCTGTTGCTGATCATCATGGCCGCGATCGTCTACGTCGTGGTCAACCTGCTGGTCGACCTCTCGTACGCGCTCATCGACCCGCGCATCAGGACGAGGTGAGCGCAGTGGCTCTTGGAGTGACCAAGAAGGAAAAGATCGACGGCCTCGCCGAGTCCGCGGGCACCTCGCTCGCGGCCAGCGCGTGGAAGAGGCTGCGCCGCAGCCCGGTGTTCCTCACCGGCGCGGTCATCACCGGCCTGTTCATCGTGCTCTCGCTGCTGTCGCCGTGGCTCGCGCCGCACGACCCGTCCGAGCCGATGCTCATCGACCAGGTCGTCAAGGCGCGCAACGAGATCCCGCAAGCGCAGCCGGGCCACCCGCTCGGCGGTGACCTGCAGGGCCGTGACTTCCTGTCGCGTCTGCTGGTCGGCTCGCAGCAGACGCTGGTCGTCGGTGTCGGCGCGACGCTCATCGGCCTGACCGGCGGGTTGATCCTCGGTACGCTCGCGGGCGCGATCGGCGGCTGGGTCGACTCGCTGGTCATGCGCATGGTCGACGTCATGCTCTCGCTGCCGTCGCTGCTGCTCGCGTTCTCGATCGCGGCGATGTTCGCCCGGCCGAGCCAGTTCACCCTGATCCTCGCGGTCGCGATCGTGCAGATCCCGGTGTTCGCCCGGTTGCTGCGCGGTTCGATGCTGGCGCAACGGCACAGCGACCACGTGCTGGCGGCCACCGCGCTGGGCGTGAAGAAGGGCGCGATCGTGTTCCGGCACATGCTGCCGAACTCGCTCAGCCCGGTGATCGTGCAGTCCACGCTGGTGCTGGCCACCGCGATCATCGAGGCGGCGGCGCTGTCGTTCCTCGGCCTCGGCAACCCGGACGACCGGGTCCCGGAGTGGGGGCAGATGCTCAGCGATGTGCAGAAGGTGTTCGACACCCATCCGCACCTCGCCGCCTGGCCCGCCATCTGCATCATCGTCGTCGCGCTCGGCTTCACGCTGATGGGCGAGACGCTGCGCGAAGCCCTCGACCCGAAGAACAGGCGGTGAGTCGTCGTGGCACTGCTCGAAGTACGTGACCTCACCGTCGTGTTCCAGCGCAGGGGCGAGGAACCGTTCCACGCGGTCGACGGCGTCAGCTTCGACGTCGAGCCCGGTCAGACCGTCGGCCTGGTCGGCGAGTCGGGCTGCGGCAAGTCGGTGACCTCGCTGGCGATCATGGGTCTGCTGCCCAAGCGCGGCGCCAAGGTCACCGGCACCGTCTCCTACGACGGCACCGACCTGCTCAAGCTCTCCGACCGGGAGATGCGCGACCGCCGCGGCCGCGAGCTCGGCATGGTCTTCCAGGACCCGCTGTCGTCGCTCAACCCCGTCGTCCCGATCGGCCTGCAGGTCACCGAGGTGCTCGAACGGCACCGCGGCCTGGCCCGCAAGGAGGCCATGATCGAGGCGAAGGACCTGCTGGACAAGGTCGGCATCCCGGACCCGGACCGGCGGCTCAAGGAGTACCCGCACCAGCTCTCCGGCGGCATGCGGCAGCGCGCGCTCATCGCGATCGCGCTGGCGTGCCGGCCGAAGCTGCTGATCGCGGACGAGCCGACGACGGCGCTGGACGTGACCATCCAGGCCCAGATCCTCACGCTGATGAAGGAACTGGTGCAGGACCTCGGCACCGCGCTCGTGATGATCACCCACGACCTGGGTGTCGTCGCCGGCCTGTGCGACGAGGTCAACGTGCTGTACGGCGGCAAGGTGGTCGAGAAGGCCATGCGGCACAAGCTCTTCGCCGAGCCGCGCCACCCGTACACGCACGGCTTGCTCGCGTCGATCCCGCGCCTGGACGCGGCGCGTCACTCGAAGCTGACGCCGATCAAGGGCTCGGTCGCCGACAACATCCCGTGGACGAGCGCCTGCGCGTTCGCCCCGCGGTGCCCGAACGCGCTGGACATCTGCCGCACGCAGACGCCTGCGGAGGTCGACAAGCTCGGTCGCCTGCTCCGCTGCCACAACCCGGTGGTCCCGGGAACCCCGGCCGCCGAGGAGGTGTCGGTATGAGCGAGACCCTGGTGTCCGTGCAGGACATGAAGGTGCATTTCCCGATCAAGCGCGGCGTCTTCTTCGACCGCACGGTCGGCCACGTCTACGCGGTCGACGGCGTGGACCTGGAGATCCGGCGCGGCGAGACCTACGGCCTGGTCGGCGAGTCCGGCTGCGGCAAGTCCACCCTCGGGCGGGCGATGCTGCGGCTGAACGAGCCGACCGCGGGCAAGATGGTCTTCGACGGGCAGGACTTCTCCGGTCTGAAGGGCGAGGAGCTGCGCAAGATGCGGCGCCGGATCCAGATGGTGTTCCAGGACCCGCTGTCCTCGCTCGACCCGCGCCAGTCCGTGGAGTCGATCCTGGTCGAGGGCCTGCGGGCGCACGGCCTGGACAAGGGCAAGGAGGAGACCGCCAAGCGGCTGCGCGAGCTGCTCACCGCCGTCGGTCTGCCGCACACCGCGTTGCGCAAGTACCCGCACGAGTTCTCCGGTGGTCAGCGCCAGCGCATCGGCATCGCGCGGGCACTGGCGCTGGAGCCGGACCTGATCGTCGCCGACGAGCCGGTGTCCGCGCTGGACGTGTCGGTGCAGGCGCAGGTCGTGAACCTGCTGGAGGAGCTGCAGGAGCAGTTCGGCCTGACCTACCTGGTGATCGCGCACGACCTCGCCGTCGTGAAGCACATCTCCGACCGGGTCGGCGTGATGTACCTGGGCGGGCTGGTCGAGGAGGCCGACTCCGAGGACCTCTACGCCGAGCCGCTGCACCCGTACACGCGGGCGCTGCTGTCGGCGATCCCGGTGCCCGACCCGGTGGTCGAGGACCGGCGGGAACGGATCCTGCTCGCGGGCGACCTCCCGTCGCCCGCGAACCCGCCCACCGGCTGCCGGTTCCACACCCGGTGCCCGTGGCGGCAGGCCACGAAGTGCGACACGGAACGTCCGGCGCTGCGCGAGCTCAAGCCCGGCCACAAGGTCGCGTGCCACTGGGCCGAGCAGATCCGCTCCGGTGAGATCCAGCCGCACGAGGTCAAGCCGATCCTGGTGGAGGAGGGCGACGGCCTCTCCCCGGACGTCCCCCTCGTGGGCCCGGCCTCGGTCACCGAGGCGCTCAACCCGTAGTCCCCGACGTCACGCGGGGGCCCCACGTTCCCTTCCGGGGAACGCGGGGCCCCCGCGTGCCGTTTGCGGAGCGTACGCGGGGACGTTGCGTACGCCAGGATCGGACGAAAGGTCCCCGCGTGGCATTTGGCGGCACGCGGGGAGCCCGCGTGCGGTAGGAGAGTGCGAAAGCTCCCCGCGTGCACTCGTTTCGAGGGGAGTGCGGGCGGGGCTTGAGGGGGGTCGGGTGTCGTGGGGCGGTGGACAGTCGTGCGGCGATCCTGGGCAGGGCGGCGGAGATCGCGTCCGTCGACGGGCTCGAAGGGGTCACGATCGGGCGGCTCGCGGTCGAGCTCGGCATGAGCAAGAGCGGGGTGTTCTCGCACTTCGGCTCCAAGGAGGAGCTGCAGCTGGCGGCCGTGCACACGGCGTCGGAGATCTTCGCGCGCGAGGTCGTGGTGGCCGGTGGGTCGCTGCTGGACCTGAGCGACCGGTGGCTCGACTACTCGAAGCGCCGGGTCTTCCCCGGCGGCTGCTTCTTCGTGGTGACGCGCTCGGAGTTCGCGGCCCGCCCCGGCCGCGTGCGCGATGCGCTGATGTTGTTCAACCTGCGCTGGGTCTCACTGCTGGAACGCCTGTGCGGTGACGCGCAGATGGCGTTCGAGGTGGACGCGCTGCTGGCGGCCGCGGACCGGTTCGCGGTGCTCTACGACGACGCGTCGGCGTACGAGAGGGTGCGGTTGGCGTTGCGGGCACGCCACACCATGCCGATCGGCACCGAGATCAGCATCGCCACCGCGAGGGACAGCAGCATCGCCAGCCAGGCCTCGTCCACGATCTGACCGCCGATGTAGCCGATCGTGGCGGGGTAGAGGCTCCACACCACGGACCCGATGGCCGCCACCGGCAGGAAGCGCCGCAGCGGCCACTTCAGGGCACCGGCGAGCCCCGCGCCGACGATCCCGCCCGCCGGCAGGAACCTGGCCACGACGAGGATCGTCTCGCCCCTGGTCGCCAGCTGGTCGGCCGTCCACACCACCATCGCCCGCGCCTTGGCGTTCTTGTTCACCTTGTCCAGGGCCTTCATGCCCATCCTGCGCCCTGCGGTAAAGTTGATCATGTCGCTGGCCAGGCATCCCGCAGCGGCCACGGCGATCACCAGGTACAGCGGAACCTCACCGGTCGCGGCCAGGACACCGGCGCCGATGAGCACGGCCTCCGTCGGTGCCAGCGGCACGACGGCGACCAGGAACAGCACGACGAGGCTGGCGGCTGCGGTGCTCATGATCTGTGAACGTACGTGACCGACGTGAACAATCCCGACCTGGGTGTTTCTTCAGCCCGCCCACAGGAACAAAGTCGATCTTCCCCACCTGCGACGTCCCGGGTGGATCGGCGGTCGCCGTGATGCTGGTGCTGGGCTGAATGGCCGCACGGTGTCCGAAGAGGCATGACTGGCCGTCACGCACCGGGATTTCCCGGTTCAAGTTCCGGTCCCTCGTCGTGATCATGACCGCAGTGGCCGCTGCCTGGTCGTTGTCCGATCCTGTCAGGCAGGTCAGCGCACATGACTGGGTGCGCAGCCTGTTGCTGGGGCGCGGTCCAGGGGTTCTTGGCGGTACTGCTGGTCCACACCGTTGTATGGCGGTTCACCAAGTCAGCGAATGACAGGGGATGACCGCCGGTTTCGCCCGGTGAAGTTCCGGCCTGTCACGGGAGCAACTCCCGGTTCTGCCGTTGACCTGCGTCTTGGGCCGCAGCTAACCTCCGACCTCAATAGGAAAGCTTGTTTACCAATCCTTCGCCGCCATCCCCCGCCCAGGAGGACGAAGTGATCAGAAAGCACACCAGAACCGGTGTTGCCGTCGTGGTGTTGGCCCTGGTGATACCCCCTCTGGCGGCGTCAGGACCGGCGCAGGCGGCCGACTCCCTGCTCTCCGCCAACAAGCCCACCACCGTCTCCTCGGTCGAAGCGGAGACCTTCGGTGGTGCCAACGCCGTCGACGGAGATCCGACCACTCGCTGGGCGAGCCTCGAAGGCGTCGACCCGCAGTGGATCGCCGTCGACCTCGGTGGCAACGCCACGATCTCCAAGGTCAAGCTCACCTGGGAGGTCGCGCACGCCAGCGAGTACAAGATCCAGACGTCGAGCGACGGCTCGTCGTGGAGCACCAAGAAGACCCTGACCGGGCAGAACGGTGGCGTCGACGAGACGGCGCTGACCACGTCCGGGCGCTACGTGCGGATCTACGGCACGAAGCGCGGAACCACGTACGGCTACTCGCTGTACGAGCTCGAGGTCTACGGCAGCATCGCGAACGGCGACACCGTGCCGCCGACCGCACCGTCCGGACTGACCGGCACCGGCACCACGTCCAGCTCGGTCGGTCTGCGGTGGACGGCCGCCACCGACAACGTCGGCGTGACCGGCTACGAGGTGCTGCGCAACGGCAGCGTCGTCGGCAGGCCCACCGGCACGACGTTCACCGACACCGGGCTGGCCTCCGGCACGGCGTTCACCTACACCGTCCGCGCTCGCGACGCCGCCGGCAACCTCGGCCCCGTGAGCAACGCGCTGCAGGTGACCACCCAACCGGCCGGGCCCGGCGACACCATCACGGTCGTCGTCGCCGGTGACATCGCGTCGCTCACGAACTCCGAGCACTACGAGACCGCGAAGCTCATCGACCAGATCAAGCCGAACCACATCCTCACGGTCGGCGACAACCAGTACGACAGCGGCACGCTCACCGAGTTCCGCAACCACTACGACAAGTCGTGGGGCCGCTACAAGAGCATCACCCACCCCGCGACCGGCAACCACGAGTGGGAGGACAACCTCAACGGCTACAAGGCGTACTTCGGCGCGCAGGCCTACCCCAACGGCAAGCCGTACTACAGCTGGGAAGCCGGCGAGTTCCACTTCGTCTCGTTCGACTCGCAGAAGCTCTACGACAGCGGCAGCGACTCGACGCAGCTCAACTGGCTGAAGGACGACCTGGCCGCGAACACCAAGCCGTGCGTCGTCGGCTACTGGCACCACCCGCGGTTCAACTCCGGCCAGTACGGCGACAAGTCCGTGATGTCGCCGCTGTGGAACACGTTCGCCGACGCCAAGGCCGACCTCGTGCTCAACGGTCACGACCACCACTACGAGCGGCTGAAGCCGTTGAGCAAGAGCGGTTCGGTCGACACGACCAACGGCATGCGCGCGGCGATCGTCGGCATCGGCGGCGACTACCTCTACAAGGACGTCAAGCCGCGCACCGGTGTCGAGAGCTGGTTCGCCGACACGCACGGCGTCATGAAGCTCACCCTGACCGGCCGCTCCTACTCGTGGGAGGTCATCGACACGGCCGGGCGGGTGCGCGACAAGGCAGGCCCCTACCCCTGCCGCTGACCGGTTCTGGCTGTTGATCGGAGGCCGTCGTGTACATCGCAACTGCTCGACAAGCCCCAGCCGCGGGCGGGACCGGCAGGATCGCGGCGAACGTGCTCGCACTGGGCGCGGTTTCCCTGCTCACCGACGTCTCCTCGGAGATGGTCACGGCGATCCTGCCGCTCTACCTCGTGCTGGGGCTGGGGTTCTCCCCGCTGCAGTTCGGTGTGCTCGACGGCATCTACACCGGTGTGACAGCGCTGGTGCGCGTTGTCGGCGGTCATGCGGCTGACCGCTGGCAACGCCGCAAGCTCGTGGCCGGGCTCGGGTACGGGATCTCGGCGCTGGGCAAGCTCGGCCTGCTCGCCGCCGGGACCTCGGCCACGGCGATGGGGCTCGTGCTGGCCGGTGACCGGACCGGCAAGGGCCTGCGCACGGCACCGCGGGACGCGCTGATCACGTTGAGCAGCGAGCCCTCGGCGCTCGGGCGTGCCTTCGGTGTCCACCGTGCCATGGACACCGTGGGCGCGTTCCTCGGTCCGCTGGTGGCGTTCTGCCTGCTGTGGACGTTGCCGGCGCGCTACGACGTGGTGTTCGTCGTCAGCTTCTGCTTCGCCGCACTGGGTTTCCTGGTGCTCGTGCTGTTCGTCCGCGACCACCGCGACGTGCTGCCACGCGTCGCGGTGTCGCTGCGGAACGCCTTCGGGCTGTTGCGGTCCAGGCCGTTCCGGCGGGTCTGCCTGGTCGCGTGCGGGCTCGGGCTGCTGACGCTCGGCGACGGGTTCATCTACCTGTTGCTGCAGAAGCAGCTCGACGTCGAGGTCGCCTACATCGCGTTGCTGCCTCTCGGCACGGCCGGCGTGTACCTGCTGGCAGCCGTGCCGGTGGGGGCGCTCGCCGACCGGGTAGGGAGGTGGCGGATCTTCCTGGCCGGCCACCTCGCGCTGCTCGGTGCGTACGCGTTGTTCCTCGGCACGTCCGGAATCGCGCTGCTGGTCGGGGTTCTGCTGCTGCACGGGCTGTTCTACGCGTGCACGGACGGCGTGCTGATGGCCGTGGCCGGGCCGATGGTCCCCGAGGAGCTGCGCACGTCGGGTTTGGCCTTGCTGCAGACCGGACAGGTGCTGGCCCGTGCGTTTTCCTCCGTGCTGTTCGGTGCGATGTGGACGTGGTTCGCGTGGTGAGGTTCCTGATCGTGCTGGCGGCCGTGGTCGTGCTGGGGGCCGGTGCCACGGCCTACGCGCTGCGGTCGCCGGAGAAGGCGTCCGTCGAGGTGGAGGCGGGGCCGGTCGAGCTGGCTCCCGGCCGCTTGGTCTTCGTGGACGACGTCAGCGGCAAGGTGGCCTCGGTGCCGCTGGGCGCGCCCGCCGGTCCGCGCCGGGTCAGTTCGTTGTCCTGCAAGCGGTTCTTCACCGCCGCGCGGCAGGGGCTGTGCCTGGCGGACGGGTCGGGGCCACTTCCGGGCGCGGTCGCGGTGTTCGTCGACCAGGGGCTGGGGGAGCAGCGCCGGGTGGAGGTCGCGGGCGTGCCGAACCGCGCCAAGCTCTCGGCGTCCGGGCGGATGGCGTCGTGGACGACGTTCGTGACCGGGGACTCGTACGCGCAGTCCGGCACGTTCTCGACCCGCACCGCGATCTACGACGAGCAGACGGAGGAGTACTCCAGCAACGTCGAGGGGTTGCGGGTCGAAGGCATGCGGATGAGCGACGACATGAACTTCTGGGGCGTCACGTTCACCCCGGACGACCGCACCTTCTACGCCACCATGAGCACGGCGGGCAAGACGTACCTGATCCAGGGCGACGCCGTGGACTCGACCGCGAAGACGCTGCGGGAGAACGCCGAATGCCCGTCGCTGTCACCCGACGGCAAGCGGGTCGCGTTCAAGAAGCGGGTGGCCGGCGACGGCGCGCGGCCGTGGCGGCAGCACGTGCTGGACCTCGCCACGATGGTGGAGACACCCCTGGCCGAGACGCGCGGCATCGACGACCAGGTCGTGTGGCTGGACAACGACACCATCGCCTACGGCCTGCCGGGAGAGGGCATCTGGGCCGTGCCGGCGAACGGGGAGGGCGCGCCGCGGCAGCTGGTGCCGCACGCGTCCTCCCCGTCCGTGGTGTCCTAGCGGTTGGCCCTGTTCACGGCCGACACGATCGCGCGGAACGACGCGGCGACGGTGGAGGAGTCGATGCCCACGCCCCACAGCACGCGGTCGCCCACGGCGCACTCGACGTAGGCGGCCGCACGAGCGTCGTCACCGGCGGACAGCGCGTGCTCGGCGTAGTCCATGACCCGCACGTCGTACCCCATGGAGGCGAGCGCGTCGACGAACGCCGCGATCGGCCCGTTGCCGGACCCGGTGATCTCGTGCTCGTCACCGTCGATCAGCAGCACGGCGGTGATCTCCTCGTGCCCGCTGCCGTCCGACGACGCCCGGTGCCGCAGCAGGTGCAGCGGCACCTTGCCGTGCAGGTACTCCTCGGCGAAGGCGTCCCACATCTCCTTCGGGCCGATCTCGCCGCCCTGCGTGTCGGTGACCTCCTGGATCACCTTCGAGAACTCGATCTGCAGCCGCCGCGGCAGGTCCAGGTGGTGCTCCTGCTTCATCAGGTAGGCGACGCCACCCTTGCCGGACTGCGAGTTGACCCGGATGACGGCCTCGTAGTTGCGGCCCACGTCCTTCGGGTCGATCGGCAGGTACGGGACCTCCCACGGGTACTCGTCGACGTGCTGGCCCGCGTCCTTCGCGTCGGCCTCCAGCGCCTCGAGACCCTTCTTGATCGCGTCTTGGTGGCTGCCCGAGAACGCGGTGAACACCAGGTCACCGCCGTACGGGTGCCGCTCGGCGACCGGCAGCTGGTTGCAGTACTCGACGGTCCTGCGCACCTCGTCGATGTCGCTGAAGTCGATCTGCGGGTCGATGCCCTGGCTGAACATGTTCATCGCCAGCGTCACCAGGCACACGTTGCCGGTCCGCTCCCCGTTGCCGAACAGGCACCCCTCGATCCGGTCGGCCCCGGCCAGGTACCCGAGCTCCGCCGCGGCGACGCCCGTGCCGCGGTCGTTGTGCGGGTGCAGGCTCAGGATGATCGACTCGCGGCTGTCCAGGTTCCGCGACATCCACTCGATGCTGTCCGCGTAGACGTTCGGCGTGGCCATCTCGACGGTGGCGGGCAGGTTGATGATCAGCGGCTTCTCCGGCGTCGGCTGGATGACCGCGGTGACCGCGTTGCAGACCTCCAGCGCGTAGCTGAGCTCGGTGCCGGTGTAGGACTCGGGCGAGTACTCGTACCGGAAGTCGGTCTCGGGGTAGCCGGCTTCCTGGCTCTTGGCGAACTCCGCGGCGTCGACGGCGATCTTCTTGATGCCCTCGCGGTCGCTGCGGAACACGACCCGGCGCTGCAGGATCGAGGTCGAGTTGTAGAAGTGCACGATCGCCTTGTTCGCGCCCCGCAGCGACTCGAACGTCCTCGCGATCAGCTCCTCACGGCACTGCGTCAGCACCTGGATCGTCACGTCGTCCGGGATCGCGCCGTCCTCGATGATCTCGCGGACGAAGTCGAAGTCGGTCTGGGACGCGGCCGGGAAGCCGACCTCGATCTCCTTGAAGCCCATGCGGACCAGCAGGTCGAACATCTTGCGCTTGCGCGCGGGGGACATCGGGTCGATCAGGGCCTGGTTGCCGTCGCGCAGGTCGACCGCGCACCACAGGGGGGCCTTTTCGGCGCGCTTGGTGGGCCAGGTGCGGTCGGGGACGTCGATGACCTCCACCACCTCGTGGAACGGGCGGTAGCGGTGGAACGGCATGCTGCTGCCCAGCTGGGGGTTCCAGGAAGGCTGGGAGGCCGGGGCCGGGCGCGCGGGCTGGCGGATGCGGCTGGTGCCGGAGGTGTAGGCGTCAGCGGTAGACATTTTCAGGTGCTCCTGCAGGTCGTGAGATCAACGACCGGCGGCAACGCTGAGTCCCGCGACGGGGGGCCGGTCTGGATCAGACCCCGTCACGGCAGCGAAGCAGGAGGGAACGCCACACGCCGGACAGAGTAGCCATAGGTTGGGCGGGGATGGAACTTGATGCCCGGATCGTGGGATGCCTGCCCTCTTGAAGAGGCCCTCCGCCTCCGCTTCTCTCAGGTAGATGGCACGCCTGTTGCATCGAGCGGCTTCCTGTTGCGTTGTTGTTGCTTTGCGGTGGTGGCTTGAGTTCGGCGGGCTTGCTTTACGTCTCGCCTTCGGCTCGATCAAAGGCACGGCTGCGGCCCGTGGAACATTCGAGTCCAATCCAACTGTCCGAATTGCCGTTCTGGTCCGTTGCGTGCGTCCGTCCAGCTCAGCGCGCTGATCCTGTCGGTGCAGCGGAGTACCGTAGGACGCGAGGGAGCCAGAAATAAAGGGGACCCTTGCGCAAGCCTGCGGTTTGAAGTCGAGCAAACCCGGGAAGTTTTCAGGTATGTCCAGATTACGTACAACCAGTGGCCGCGGCACGGCTTCACGCGTGATCAGCGGCATCGGTGCGGTCTTTGCGATCATCGAGGTGCTGTACATCTTGATGATCGTGCTGGGCGCGAACCAGGCCAACGCGTTCTTCCGGTTCATCGGCTCTCTCGCGGAGCCGCTGGCCCTGTTCTTCCCCGGCTTGTTCGCGACGGGCAACTACAACGTCGATGTCCTCCTCAACTACGGACTCGCCGCGGTGTTCTGGCTGGTCGTCACCGGCTTGCTGGCGCGCGCGGTGTCGCGCTACTGACGCTACTCGGTAGTAGATTCCTGGCCCATGCGTACGCGCGTGGTCGGAATCGCGGCAGGGATCTTGAGCTGGGTCGGCCTCGCGCTGGCGGTGGTGCTCGTCGTTCACGTCGTGCTCACCGTCGGCGGGGCCAATCCCGGCAACCCCATCACCTCCACCGTCAAGGCGATTGCCGAGCCGGTGGCTTTGGCGTTCAGGGACCTGTTCGCTCCGGCTGACGAGAAGCTGCGGACGATCGTCAACTTCGGGTTGGCGGCGGTGTTCTGGCTGGCCGTTCGAGCGGTTGTCCTCAGGCTTGTGAGGCGGCTCGGCTAGCGTCACGGGCATGGCGCGCGACGACTTCTGCAGCAGCTGCGGTACGGCGTACACCGACACGAGCGCCTACCCGCGCACTTGCCCGAGCTGTCACCACAGCGTGTGGGCGAACCCTTCGCCCGTGGTCGTGTTGCTGGTGCCGGTCAAGGACGGGCACCGGACCGGGTTGCTCACCGTGCGACGGGCCATTCCGCCGGTGGGGGAGTTGGCCTTCGTCAGCGGGTTCATGGAGCGCGGGGAGTCGTGGCAGCAGAGTGCGGCGCGTGAGCTGGAGGAAGAGGCCGGGGTCAGCGTGAACCCCGAAGACCTGCGGCCGTTGCACTTCGTGTCGACGCCGGACGGGGGGACGGTGCTCTTGTTCGCCACCGCGCCCGCCATCAACGCGGAGGACATGCCGCCGTTCGTGCCCAACGACGAGGCGTCGGAGCGGAAGGTCATCTTCGAGTGCGAGCCGTTGGCGTTTCCGCTGCACAACGAGGTTGCGACGAAGTACTTCTCAACTGAACTGTGACTCGCCCCAGGTGCCGGTGAAGACGGTTTCGGAGAGCGGGAGGCGGTGACGTTCGCGCTGTTCGCGGGCCTGGAGGTCTTCGGGCAGGTCGGTGAGGTCACCCAGCCTGCCCACCGCCATCGCGACCAGCGGGCGGACGTCGGCGGGCATGGCGAACGCGGAGTGGGCTTCCTCCTTGTCGAAGCCGCCCATCATGTGCGCGATCAGGCCCAGGTCGACGGCCTGCAGGGCGATGTTCTCCATTGCTAGGCCCAAGCCGAACTCGGTGTTCGGGATGGGGCCGCGGTCGTCGGTGGTGAGCACGCAGCCGATCAGCAGGACGGACGCGCGCACGGCCCAGGTCTTGTTGCCGGGACGCAGGGTGTCGAAGATCGCGACGAAGGTCGGGGAGCCGCGCCTGCCCACGACGAAGCGCGCGGGTTGGCTGTTGCCGTGTGAAGGGGCCCAGCGGGCGGCCTCCAGGAGCGTGCGCAGCTCGTCGTCGGTCACCACGGCGTCGGCGGAGAAGGCGCGAGGGCTCCAGCGCTTCGAGATCAGCTCGTTCATCAGATCGCATAGTCCCAAACGGCGAGGGCGTACGCACCGAACCACGCGCTGAACAGGGCCGTCACGGCCAGCACGGTGACGACGGTGGACAGCCGGCGGCGGGCCAGCACGAGGGCCAGCGGTACCAGCAGCGTGAAGGCCGGGAGCAGCAGGCGGGCCTTGGAGTTCATCAAGCCGTTCGAGCCGAGGTCCATGACCAGCACGCCGATGCCGTAGACGATCAGCGGCCACTCCAGGCGCCGTTGGAACGCGTAGAGCACCAGCGCGATCGCCAGGACCAGCAGCCAGACCGTGCCGATCTCCAGTGCCGAGCGCGGTTCGCCGAGGTGCTGCAGGGCGAACGTCCAGGTCGCCTCGCCGCCGTCGAACTTCGAGCCCCAGCCGCGTTGCTGCACGCCGAACCAGCCGGCGACGTCATCCGTGCGGACGGCCACCCAGCCCAGGTAGCCCAGCAGGCCGATCGGGGCGATCAGGCCGCCGGCCCACGCCTTCCAGTCGCGCCGGTCGCCGATCACCGCGACGAGCGCGGCCAGGCAGACCGCGGCGATCAGCGCGCCCGCGGTCGGGCGGACCAGGCCCGCGGCCGCGCAGCAGACGCCCGCCATGACCCACTGCTTGCGCACCACGCCGACCAGCGCCCACACGGCGAACGCGCAGAACGTGGCCTCGGAGTACGTCATCGACAGCACGACCGCCATCGGGGAGGCGGCGAACAGCGTGACCAGCACCAACCCTGCCCGCGACGAGCCGGTGCGGACCGTGCGGCCGAGCACGAACAGGCCGTAGGCGCAGAACAGGCCGCTGATCAGGCTCACCGCGAACGCCGCGCCCGCCACGGTCACGCCCGGCAGGCCGTCGACCCACCTGACCAGCGCGGGATAGCCCGGGAAGAACGCGAGCGGGGTCTCCGCCGACCGCCGGCCAGCCGCGTCGACCAGGCGCAGCGGCACGTCGTTGTACCCGTGCTCGGCGATCGCGAGGAACCACTCGCCGTCCCACGAGCCCAGCTCGCCGGACACGGACATGGTCGAGTTCTGCCTGCTGTTCTGGAAGTCGACCATCCAGCCCAGCACGACCAGGCCGAGCTGGCGGACGAACAGGTAGATGAGCGCCGGGGCGGCCCACAGCGCGGCGGGGTGTCTCAGCCAGTCGCGGACCGGTGGTCGCGCAGCGCGTTCGGGCATCGCTGGAGAAGCCTCCACCACATCGACTGAGGACACCCGGACAGAGTAGTCACGCGCATCACGGCTCCAGAGTCTCACCAGGTGGTCCGGGTAGGCTGCCTACGACGTGCGGTTTTGGTCGCGTGTGAGGGAGGTTGGGTCGGTGGCGCTCGTCGTCCAGAAGTACGGCGGTTCATCGGTGGGAAGTGCCGAGCGGATCAAACGCGTGGCCGAGCGCATCGTCGCGACCAAAAAGGCGGGGAACGACGTTGTCGTCGTCGTGTCCGCCATGGGCGACACGACCGATGAGCTGCTCGACCTCGCCCGCCAGGTCGCCCCGGTGCCGCCGGCGCGCGAGCTCGACATGCTCCTCACCTCGGGTGAGCGGATCTCCATGTCGCTGCTCGCGATGGCGATCAACTCACTCGGTGCGCAGGCGCGGTCCTACACGGGCTCGCAGGCCGGCGTGATCACGACGTCGGTGCACGGCAAGGCCCGGATCATCGACGTGACGCCGAGCCGGATCCAGGACGCGCTCTCGGACGGGGCGATCACGATCGTCGCCGGGTTCCAGGGCGTGAGCCAGGACTCCAAGGAGATCACCACGCTCGGCCGCGGCGGCAGCGACACCACGGCGGTGGCGCTCGCGGCGGCGACGAAGGCCGACGTGTGCGAGATCTACACCGACGTGGACGGCGTCTACACCGCCGACCCGCGCATCGTGCCGAACGCGAGGAAGCTCGACACGATCACCTACGAGGAAATGCTCGAGATGGCCGCCTGTGGCGCGAAGGTGCTGATGCTCCGCTGTGTGGAGTACGCCCGCCGCTACGGCGTCCCCGTGCACGTCCGTTCGTCGTTCAGCAACAAGACCGGAACCATCGTGTCCGGTTCAGTGGAGGACGCTTCCGTGGAACAGGCGATGATCACCGGCGTCGCGCACGACCGGTCCGAAGCCAAGATCACCGTTACCGCCGTCCCCGACCACCCCGGCATCGCGGCCAAGATCTTCCGCGTGGTGGCGCAGGCGGAGCTCGACATCGACATGGTCGTGCAGAACGTCTCGACGGCCGCGTCCGGCCGCACCGACATCACGTTCACGCTGTCGAAGGACGACGGCCCGCGTGCGGTGGCGGCACTGGAGAAGGCCCGCGGTGAGATCGGGTTCGACCAGGTCCTCTACGACGAGCACGTCGGCAAGGTGTCGCTGATCGGCGCGGGCATGCGCTCGCACCCCGGTGTCACGGCCACGTTCTGCGAGGCGCTGGCCACGGCCGGCGTCAACATCGACATCATCTCCACCTCGGAGATCCGCATCTCGGTCATCTGCCGCGACACCCAGCTCGACGACGCCGTCCGTGCCCTGCACGACGCGTTCGACCTGGGCACCGACGAAGAGGCCGTCGTCTACGCAGGGACTGGCCGATGACCGCCCCCGTGATCGCGCTCGTCGGCGCGACCGGTGCCGTGGGCACCGTGATGATCGACATCATGAACACCCGCTCCTCCGTGCCGTGGGGCGAGATCCGGCTGATCGCCTCCGCGCGCTCCGCGGGCAAGAAGATCAACGTGCGCGGCCAGGAGCTCACCGTCGTCGAGCTGTCGCCGGAGGCCTTCGACGGCGTCGACATCGCGATGTTCGACGTGCCGGACGAGGTGTCGAAGGAGTGGGCCCCGATCGCCGCCGAGCGCGGGGCCATCGCGATCGACAACTCGGGCGCGTTCCGGATGGACGCGGACGTGCCGCTGGTCGTGCCCGAGGTCAACGCGGACCAGATCGACAACCGCCCGCGCGGCATCATCTCGAACCCGAACTGCACGACGCTGTCGATGATGGCGTCGCTCGGTGCCCTGCACCGCGAGTTCGAGCTGAAGGAACTGGTCGTCTCCTCCTACCAGGCCGCGTCCGGTGCCGGTCAGTCCGGCATCGACCGCCTCTACGCCGAGATCAGCGCGCTGGCCGGCAAGGAGGCGGGTGTCGCCGCGGGTGACGTCGCCGAGGCGCTCGCCGCCGCCGGTCTGTCGGCCGAGGACTCGCCGTTCCCGGCGCCGCTGGTGCTGAACGTGGTGCCGTGGGCGGGCTCGCTGAAGGACGACGGCTGGTCGTCGGAGGAGCTGAAGGTCCGCAACGAGGCCCGCAAGATCCTCGGCATCCCGGACCTGAAGGTCTCCGCCACCTGCGTGCGCGTCCCGGTCGTCACGACGCACTCGCTGGCCGTCCACGCGGTGTTCGCCCGCGAGGTCACGGTCGAGGCGGCGCACAAGATCTTCTCGGAGCAGCCGACGATCGTGCTGGTCGACGACCCGGCCGCGCAGAAGTTCCCGACCCCGGCCGACGTCGTGGGCGAGGACCCGACGTACGTGGGCCGCGTGCGGCAGGCGCTGGACTTCCCGAACACGCTCGACTTCTTCGTGTGCGGCGACAACCTGCGCAAGGGTGCCGCGCTGAACACCTACGAGGTCGCGGAAGAGCTCGCGAAGCGCCTCTGAGGATCGCTCCACCTGTCGCCGCCCGGTCCCGGTAGGGTCGGGCGGCGATGGGGGAGATCAAGTGGGTCCAGCCGCCACGGCTGCAGCACGTCGTGGCCGCCTACCAGGGTTTCGCACACGGCGCCGGCGTCCGGACAGGACTCGTCGACCAGCTGGTCGCCTGTTCCGCCGACGACCCGAGAGCCGCGCTGGTGGAGTGGGCCGGCAGACCGGCCGTCCAACCCGACCTGGTGTCCCGGCAGAGCGCCCGGCTGCTGGTCGAGGACGACTACCGCGGCAAGCCCAACTCGCAGGGCCCCGGCGCGCTCATCTGGGCGCTGCCCGCCGCCGTCCGCCGCCTCGACGAGTACCGGGTCGCCGAGCTCGTCGCGCTCACCCACGGTCCCGGCTCACCGGCGCTCGACGCCGTGCTGATGCTGGCCGAGCACCTGTTCACGCCGGAGCACCTCGACCCGCCCGACGCCGATCCGTTCACCGCGGCCGGGGCGTTGGCCCAGGCCGTGCGCGGTGAGGGACGCGGTGTGGCGCAAGCGATTGCGGGTGCGCTCCGGGGCGGACCGGAGCACGAGATCAGCAGCACCGCCGAAGAGCTGTTCCGGAGGTCGTGGTGAACCGGGACGAGGCGGTCCTCAAGGCCGACCAGTGGCTGGCCGAGCACCGGCCGGAACACCGCATCGACCCGAAGTGCGTGTTCGACACGACCGACGGCTGGGAGATCGGGTTCGCCCTGCCCGACGCGGAGGGCAGGGTCCGCGCGGGCGGGCGGTGGCCGGAGCACGCGATCGAGGTGCACGCGCTCGGCACGATCACCGAGCTGTCGCAGGGCAACGCGGTCGACGGTGAACGGCCGTGGGAGCCGCGGTTCGACCCGGAGTTCGCCGAGCTGCCCGGCATGCGGCTGTACCCGGGACGTGCGGCGGTGCTCGGCTGGGTGCCGAAGGGCGGCGGCGCGCTGCACCCCAACCCGGACCGCGTGCCGGGGCCGGTGGCGCAGGGCAGGCCGCGGCCGGTGACGCCGATGGAGCACTTCCTGAGCTACCTCGAGCTCGGCTGGTACGACCGCGGTGACTTCGGGCACAACGCGCCACACGGCGAGGTGCTCATCCCCGGTGACGTGCTGACCGAGAACGACGGCTTCCCCGAGACGCTCGACGTCTACACGGCTCCCGAACGGCTGCCGGCGGAGGTCGGCCACTGGGTCCGCGTCACGCTGCACACGGTCCTCAGCGAACTGGTGAACAGCTCGAAGTCCGCCGGCAGCAAGCCGAAGCGCCTGCACATCAACCCCGGACTGCCGTTCGACACCGAGTTCGACCTGGCCGAGCTCGCCGACGACGCGTCCCAGCACATGCGGATGTGCGGCTGCTACGAGCGCCCGTTCACGCGGCGGGAAGCGAGCCGGTGGGTCGACGGGAACGGGCACCGGTTCTACGAGGTGCGCGAGTCCGCGGACCACAGCAGGCTGCGCGGTTTCCTCATCGCGGGCGCGATCGGTGACGCGTTGGGTGCGAACACCGAGAACCTGCCGATGGAGGTCGTTCACGAACGCCACGGCCCGGAAGGCGTGACGGATCTGCCGGTCGACGCGCGCATCACCGACGACACGCAGATGATGCTCTTCACGTTCGAAGCGGTCATTCGCGCGCACGTCCGCGAACGGCTCACGGGAACGCACGAGCTCACGTTGGTCACGCAGAACGCGTTGCAACGCTGGCTGCACACGCAGAAAACGCCGTGGGACAGGGCGCGCGGTCCACTGTCCACTCTGGACTCGCCTGACGGCTGGCTCGTCACGCACGAGGACCTGTTCCGCAAACGCGCGCCCGGACTCACCTGCACGAGCGCGTTGCAGGAGTACGCCCGCACCGGCGAGCTTGCGACGATCACCAAGCCCGTCAACGACTCCAAGGGCTGCGGTGGCGTCATGCGGGTCGCTCCGGTCGCACTCGCCAGCGACGACCCGAGCACCGTGTTCGCGCTCGCGGCGGCCAACGCGGCGCTCACCCACGGCCACCCCAGCGGCTACCTCTCGGCGGGGGTGTTCGCCGTGCTCGTCCACCAGCTGTTGCGCGGCAACGGTTTGCTCGAAGCCGTCGACATCGCGATGAGCCCGCTCGTCCGCCGCGAAGGCCACGAGGAAGTCGTCGCCGGCCTCGAACACGCCATCGAGCTCGCCGCGCTGGGCGACCCGAGCGTCGCCCGGGTCGAGGAACTAGGCCGCGGCGGCGTGGGCGACTCGGCCCTCGCGATCGCGCTCTACTCCGCACTCGTCACCGACGACCCGAACGAGGCGTTGCTGGTCTCGGTCAACCACGGCGGCGACAGCGACTCGACGGCGTCCCTGTGCGGCAACCTGGTCGGCGCGCTGCACGGCATCGACGCGATCCGGCCGGACTGGGTGGAGCGCGTGCAGTTCCGCGAGCTGGTCGACCGGATGGTCGCCGACTGGGAGATCGAGACCGGACCCGCCGCGCCGGTGGCGGAGGAGTGGTTCCGCCGCTACCCGCCGTCTTAGGGTGGGCGGCATGGCGGAGAGCGACGAGCAGTACGACGCGCTGGGTGCGGTCTACGAGCGTGCCAAGCACATCCCGACCGGGCTGGCCGAACGCGCCACGCTGCTGTCGGCCGTCGGCGACCTGCGCGGCCGGTCGGTGCTGGACGTGGCCTGCGGCACCGGGTTCTACCCGCGGCTCTTCCACGACCTCGGCGCCACGCGGGTCGCCGGCGTCGACTCGGCGGGCGAGATGATCGGGTACGCCCGGCACGTCGAGGACCGGGAACCGCGCGGCATCACCTATGCGCAGCACGACGCGGCGACCCTGCCGGTGCTCGGCTCGTATGACGTCGTCACGGCCGTGTGGCTGCTCGGGTACGCCGACGACGTGCCCGCGCTGGACGTCATGGTCGGCAACCTGGCCGCGAACCTCGCCCCCGGCGGGCGGCTCGTCGTGGTGGTGCCGAACCCGGACGCCGACTGGGACCTGTACGCGCAGTACGGCCGCTACGGCTACGAGATCACCCGCACCGGCCCGATGGACGTCAAGCAGCCGGTCCGCGTGCACGTGCTGGGCGACCCGCCGTTCGGCTTCGACTCCTTCTACTGGGAGCGCGGCGTGTTCGACGCGGCACTGGAACGCGCCGGGCTCGCGGACGTGACGCGCCACCCCGTCGTGGTGCCGGACGACGACCGCGGTACCGAGTTCTGGGAACCGCTGCGGACCTCGCCGAGCTTCGCGGTCTTCAGCGCGGTGAAGGGCGAGTCATGATCGTGCTGGCGGTCGATCTCGGCACCACGGCGACCAAGGTCGTCGCGGTGGACTCGCAGGCCCGTGTGGTGGCCTCGACCGAGCGCGGGTACCCGATGCGCACCAGCGGTCTGGAGGCGACCCACGACCCGCTGGAGGTGCTCGCCGCGGCGTTCGACGCGCTGCGCGAGCTGGCCTCCGACGACGTGCGCGCCATCGCGTTGACCGGCGCGATGCACACGATCATGGGCCTGGACGCGGACCTGCGGCCCGTCACCGAGTCGTTGAGCTGGGCCGACAACCGCGCGGTCGAGCAGACGGAACGGTTGCGCGGCACCGAGGAAGGGCGCGAGCTGCATCGGACGACCGGCGCGCCGATCCACTCGTTCACGCCGCTGATGAAGCTCGCCTGGTTCCACGAGAACGGCGTGCGCGCGGCGAAGTGGTGTGAGATCAAGGACTTCGTGCACCTGCACCTGACCGGCGTGCTGCTCAACGAGCACTCGTCCGGCTCCGGCACCGGCCTGATGAACATCCACACGCTGCAGTGGCACGAGCCGTCGCTGGAGTTCGCCGGGGTGACCGCCGACCAGCTCCCGCCGCTCGTCGACCCCACGCACGCCACGCCGTTGACCGCCGAGATCCCGGGGCTGCGCAGGGGGATCCCGGTCGTCGTCGGTGGCGGTGACGGGCCGCTCGGCAACCTCGGCGTCGGCGCGGCCACCCCCGGCACGGGTGCGGTGTCGCTCGGCACGTCCGGCGCGTTGCGGGTGGCCCAGCTGGGGCCGGGCATCGACGACGAGGGCCGCACGTTCAGCTACGCCATCGCCGAGGGGCTGTGGGTGCGGGGCGGGGCGATCAGCAACGGTGGTGTCGTGGCGCAGTGGGCGTCGGAGACGTTCGGCGTCCCGGTCGGTGAGCTGCTCGAACAGGCTCTGCACGCGGATTCCGACGGGTTGGTGGCGCTGCCGTACCTGCTCGGGGAGCGGGCGCCGTGGTGGGACTCGACCGCGCACGCCGCGTTGCTGGGGCTGCGCCGCGAGCACAAGCCGGCGCAGATCACCAAGGCCCTGGTCGAGGGAGCCTGCCAGCAGCTCGCACTGGTGCTCGACGCCGTGCCGCGGGTCGACTCGATCCGGATCACCGGCGGTGCGTTCCGCGCACGGGTGTGGGCGCAGGTGCTGGCGAACGCGCTCGGCATGCCGTTGCACCTCACCGAGGACAGCGGCGGGTCGGCGATCGGTGCCGCGCTGCTGGCGTGGCGGGCGCTGGGCGAGATCGAGTCGCTGACGGTGGACCTCGTGCGGCCGATCAGCACGATCACGCCGGACGAGGCGGCGATCAAGCGGTACGCGGCGGCGCGGCCGTTCGTGGCGAAGGCGTACCAGGCGCTGGAGGACCTCTACCGCGTGTGATCTTGAGCACCTCAAGAAAACGCCCTGTAAATCATTAGCCAGGCAAAGTAAGTATGGGGTGTGAACCTCGCCCCGTTCAAACACGTCCTCGTGCTGCCCAAGGTCCGGCCGCTCGTGCTGTTGATGTTGTTTGCGCGGATGCCACCGGCGGCGACCGGCGTGATCCTCACGCTGCACGTCGCCGTCACGCTGGACGAGGGCTACGGCGCGGCCGGGCTGGTCGGTGCGGCGGGCACCGTCGGCATGGGGCTGGGCGCGCCGTTGATGGGCAAGCTGATCGACGAACGCGGCCTGCGCCTGATGCTCGCGCTGAGCGTCACGGCGTCGACCGCGTTCTGGCTCGTCGCGCCGCTGCTGTCGTACTGGACGCTGCTGGTCGCGTCGTTCGCCGTGGGGTTGCTCGGCGTGCCGATGATGTCGATCGGGCGGCAGATCATCACCGCGCTGGTGCCGGAGGGGCAGCGCCGGGTCGCGTTGTCGCTCGACTCGATCTCCGTCGAGCTGTCGTTCATGGCCGGTCCCGCGCTTGGGGTGTTCATGGCGACCAAGTTCTCCACTGACGCGGCACTGGTGTTCATCGGCGTCTCGATCCTGGTGGCCGGCGTGCTGCTGTACGTCGCGAACCCGCCGATGGTGCACCAGGACGAGGTCGTCGACGGCCCGAAGCCGCGGGTCTCCGAATGGCTGCGCGGCCCGGTCATCGGTGTGTTCGTGGTGTGCGCGGGCGCGACGCTCTGCCTGGTGGGCATGGAGGTCTCGACGATCGCGAGCCTCGAGCACGCCGGGAAGCAGGGCTGGATCGGCGTCGCGTTCTTCGCGATGTGCGCGTCCTCGATCACCGGCGGCCTGGTCTACGGCGGCGTGAAGCGGACACCGAGCGTGCTGGTGCTGCTCGCGCTGATGGGACTGCTGGAGATGCCGGTCGGGCTCGGCGACGGCAGCGTCCTGTGGCTGTGCCTGCTGCTCATCCCGATGAACCTGATGTGCGCGCCGCTGATCGCGGCCTCCGGCGAGCACATCAGCCGGCTCGCCCCCGCCACGGCCCGAGGGCTCGCGCTGGGGTTGCAGGGCTCGGCGTTCACGGTCGGCAGCGCCATCGGCTCACCGCTCGCGGGCGTGGCGATCGACCACGGCGGCGCACCGCTGGGCTTCGTGGTGGTCGGTGCGGGCGGCCTGCTGGTGGCGGGGATCGGCTGGCTGCTCGCCCGGCAACGCGACCGCGTACGGGCATGACAAAGGCCCCTCCTCATGTGCGGAGGGGCCTTCTCGGTCTCAGGAGGTCAGCTTCGCCTTCACCGCGGCGGCCACCCGGCCACCCTCGGCACGCCCGGCCACCTCGGCGTTGACGGCCTTCATGACCTGACCCATCTGCTTCGGGCCCGGCGCCTCACCGGACTGCTCGGCCAGCGCAGCCACCACGTTGTCCACAATGGACGCGATCTCGGCGTCGTCGAGCTGCTTCGGCAGGTAGGTCTCCAGCACGGCGAGCTCCGCCCGCTCCAGCTCGGCCTTCTCCGCGCGCCCGGCACCCGCGAAAGCCTCCGCGGCCTCCTTGCGCTTCTTGGCCTCGCGCATCAGCACCTTCACGACCTCGTCGTCGCTGAGCTCACGGGCCTGCTCGCCGGAGACCTCCTCGTTCGTGACCGCCGTGAGCGCCATGCGCAGAGCACCGGCCGTGACCGTCTCCCTGGCCTTCATCGCCGCAGTCAGGTCGCTCTGCAGCCGCGTCTTCAACTCCGCCATGGCGCAGAACGGTACCGCCCGCCGGATGCGGCGCCGATCGAGTTATCCGTCTTCCGTACCCTTGACACGTGAACAAGCTCGGCCGCGCACTCCTCGCCACGACCGCCCTCGGCACCGCGACCATCGCGTACGCGGCGGGAATCGAGAGAAGGCACTGGACCCTGCGCACCGCGACGGTCCCCGTGCTCGCCCCCGGCGCCAAGCCGATGAGGGTGTTGCACATCTCAGACCTGCACATGACCCCGAACCAGGTCTCCAAGCAGCGCTGGGTCGCCGCGCTCAACGACCTGAACCCGGACCTGGTCGTGAACACGGGCGACAACCTCGCCCACAAGGACGCCGTCCCCGCCGTCCTGCGCGCCCTCGGCCCACTCCTGGACCGCCCCGGCGTCTTCGTCTTCGGCAGCAACGACTACTACGCCCCGCGGATGAAGAACCCGGTGCGCTACCTGCTCCCGTCGGCCAAGACCAAGCGCATCCACGGCGTCACCCTCCCGTGGCGAGACCTCCGCGCCGGCATGATCGAACGCGGCTGGCAGGACCTCACCCACGTCCGCCGCACCATCGAGGTCGCCGGCCAGACCGTCTTCGCAGCGGGCCTCGACGACCCGCACCTCAAGCGCGACCGCTACGCCGACATCGCCGGCGCCCCCGACCCCCGCGCAGCCCTGCGCCTGGGCGTCACCCACTCCCCGGAACCCCGCGTCCTGGACCCGTTCGCCGCCGACGGCTACGACTTCGTCATGGCGGGCCACACCCACGGCGGCCAGCTCCGCGTCCCCTTCTACGGCGCCCTGGTCACGAACTGCGAGCTCGACCGCACCCGCGCCCGCGGCGTTTCCCGCTGGGGCTCCCACATGTGGATGAACGTCTCCGCCGGCATGGGCACTTCCCCTTACGCCCCGGTGCGCTTCTGCTGCCCGCCGGAGGCCTCCTTGCTCACCTTGGTCCCGAGGCCGGTCATGCCTGGTCAGGACCGGAATGAGGGGGTCCGATTCGGAGCTAGGAAGGACATGATGTAGAGTTCTACTCGTTCCAGCCGGGGTGTGGCGCAGCTTGGTAGCGCGCTTCGTTCGGGACGAAGAGGTCGCAGGTTCAAATCCTGTCACCCCGATTGAAATAGATACAGGTCAGGCCCTGTCCACAGTAGACGTGGACAGGGCCTGATTTGTGTTCGCGGACTGTTCTGGGAGAAATCTGGGAGAACAACTCCCGTTTCACCCCCGGAGAGGCTCCCGGTCAAGAGGCTCTGAGAAGCCTGTCGAGGACAACAACCGGCGAGGTCGGGCTCATCACCCGCCGCAACTCCAATGCTTGCTCCCAGACCTCTGTGAGGTCCGCCATGAGCTGATGCCTCATCGACTGCGTCACGTGCGAGTAGCGACCCTGCACAGAGCCGTCCAAGTGCCCCATCCGCTCATCCTGGAGTGGTTTCGGCACGTTCAGCTCCACCAGGAGCGTCTTGTGCGTGTGCCGCAGTCCGTGCGGCGTTAGACCGGGCGCGACGGGCAGCCACGACGCGTCAGCACGTGCCGTGGCATTCCTGCCACGTGCCGGCACTCCAGGCCACGGGTTGCCGATGATGGGCACCGGTCGAGCCGCGTGCGGCGCCTTCGCCGGATACCAACCTGTTGCGGCCGGTTTGAACAGCCACGTCGCGAACCCGTTCCGGCGCCAGTGCGCGGCAAGCTGCGTCGGTGCGCCGCCACGGACATAACCGAGATCCGAAATCGCGCTCTCGACAGCGAGCCGGGTCCTCATCGGCACCGTCGCTGGCCGGTTGAGCACGTTGGACACGGTTCCGACAGACACCGCGGCAAGCCGTGCGACATCAACGAGTTTCGCGCCCGTACTTCGCGCAGAGGTGTTGCTCGGCCGATGGCCGGTGAACACGTAGTCAAGGCCATGACATGTGCATGGTCCAGCGCTTCGTTTGGCCAGATGCTCAACGAGCAGCCATGAATGCCACTCCGGAGTGTCGATCGTCCGGTATGAGTCATCCTTCGGCGGACACCTGTGAAACTCTCCTGTGTCCAGCTCGTAAAGCTGCCATTCGACGCGAATACCGCTTTTCTTCACGTACTGAGCCTCCAAACCAACCAGCTCGCCCCAGCGCATTCCGGTGTAGCCCTTGGTCACGATGGCCACGAACTCGTCATCGCGGCCAGACAACAGGGCTGCGCGTTCGGCGATCAGCAGCACCCCGAGCATGGTCGTGATCGCCTTCTCGGGTCCTCGCTTGCTGGACCTACCCGCACGCTTACCTCTGCCTCGGCGCCTTGCCGCCGGGTTCGAGTCGATCGGAATGGTCGGGTCGTCGACCGCGTCGGCGAAGACCAGGTGCAGAGTTCCCCGCCAGGTTTTGATGCTGGACTCGGCGTAGCCTGCGGCGCGCTCGCTCTTCTCCCACTCGTTCACGTCCAAGGGCCGGATTTCTCCAATTATCTTGTCCCCGAATGTGGGCAGAATGTGTTCCTCGATGTGCCTGCGGTAGTTCTGCATCGTAGACGCTGCCAGGTCCTGCGCCGCGTACCATTTATCCACGTACTCACCGAACAGCACACCAGCCTGTTTGACGGCACTGACACGCCCGCTGCGAATGTCTGCCTCTGCATCGTTGGCGGCCTTCTCCGCATCACGCTTCTTGGCGTATCGGATGGTCTCACCGAACTCGTTCTTTACCGTGCCGTACTTGCCAGGCGCGATCTTGTATCGAGCACGATAGTAGTCACCGCGATTCTCTGCGAATCCCATTCGCTCTCCAGGAAATGAATGTGCACGCCGTCGCTATTTAATGCGACGGCGTGCACAGAAGTTGTCATGCGGCAGTCGAACGGCCCGCTGTTGCGCGTGCGCGGCGCGGTGGACGCGCACGAAGCCTCACCACGGGCTGTTCACCGGAAGAAGGGACGCTGCGCGGCGATTCACCTTGATGAGTGACTGGGGTTTCGACCGAAACCGGCCGCTTCTCGCAGATCAACACGATTTCGTTGATGTGGGCGTCGGTGAATAGGTAGCGCCCACCGATCCAGCTATACGGGATTCGACGGCGGCGTGCCTGCTCCTTCACCCACCATTCCGAGCATCCGAGGCGCTTGGCGACATCTACGGGCTTGTGCAGCTTGGGACTGTCAGCGTTGGACATGGCAGACCGTTCTGTGTGGTGGTGCGGTGTGGCCGTCCGGGCGGTGCGTGGTTGGCGGTTCGAGCCGTCCGGGCGGTGTGGGTGGCCCGTTGCGTGTACGGGCTGGTGTGGGATGCGGGTTTCAAACCCGCAAACCCGCAACTTGGGTACGGCAGGGCTGTGAACTGCGGTGATGGTGTGCGGGTTTGGGTGCGGGTCAAACCCGCGGGAAACCCGGAGCAAACCCGCAGACCCGCGCTAAACCCGCAGCGGGGGTGCACGGCAGCTGCTGGCCGCGGCTACATCAGTGCCGTCTGGTCGTCGGCGGCGCTGGTGTGGTCGTGGTCGGGTTGTGCCTGTTCGGGGCTGGTTTCGACCCAGAACACGAGGGAGTTGGCGTGCTTGTCGAGGGTGCTGCGCAGGACGTGGCGGCCGTGCCAGCGGCCGACGTGGCCGGTGAGCAGTTTGCCGATGCTCTTCGGGGACAGGATGCGGTCCCGGTCGTCGGTGAGGAAGGTGCCTTCCCAGCGGTCGACCAGCTGGTCGCCGATGAGCTGGGGTTCGGCGCTGTGGCACAGGACCTTGCTGCGCAGGCGCTGGTCTCCGTGCAGCTCGTGCCACTGGGCGAGGAACGCGGTCCATTCGGTGTTCTCGTCGTCGGCCTCGCGCATCTCCTCCAGGTTGTCGAGGAACCCGTCGATGCTGTGGTGGGCGAGGAACCCGCCGGCCGCGTCTGCCCAGCTAGTGAACTGGCGCATGGTGTGACCACTGCGGGGTGCTCCGGCGTTGATCCAGTCCATGACCAGGATGAGCAGGTGCCGCAGCACGGTGACGCGGTTGGCGGGTTTCTTGAGCCAGTCGTCCAGGTGCGGGATGCCGAACCCGGTCTGGTCGCGCTGGTCGGGGTGCGGGTCGTTGGGGTCGAGCCGCACGAGGGCGGTGCGGGTGGCCATGTCGCCGCCCAGCCGGATGTTGTTGCCGGTGGCCAGCCACAGCCGGTCGTTGGCCGCCTCGAACCCGGCACCGTTGGAGCCGAGCATCCGGGCATCCCACTGCGGACCGGTGAGCAGCTTGGCCAGCACCGCGGAGTTGACTTCGGTTCCTTCGGCGAGGTTGTCCCACAGCATCACCGGGGCGGTGCTGTGCAGGGCGCTGGTGATGGACTTCTCCAGCTCGGAGTCGTCGCCCTTGCGCCACACGAGGTGTTTGCGGCCGTAGAGGTAGCCGGGGATCTCGGCCAGCAGCGTCTTGCCGCTGGACTGCGTAGTGGCGGAGATCAGACCGAACGGGGTCAGGCACCCCAGGTAGGGGCGCAGGATCGGCGCGACCAGCAGGCCGATGTGGTTGGCCTTGTCGGCCGGGGCGACGAACGGGAAGTCCCGCAGCAGCGTGCCGAGCACGAACTCGCGCGCGTCGGTGACTTCCTGTGTGGATGGTTGCGCGGGGATGTGCGGCATGGCGGTGTTGGGGGCGTAGTACAGGCCGGTTGGGGTGTCGTATCCGGCGGTCTGCAGCAGGGTGCCGTCAGGGCGCAGCACCGGTGAGGTGACCACGCCGGTGAGCGGGCGGACGTCGGGCCAGTAGCGGGTGGACAGCACCGCGGACAGGGCGGCTTTGGTGGGGCTGGCCTCGACCTGCTCCCATTGGTCGGTCTGCTTGTTGAACTTGTCGCGGTAGACGTAGGCGTGGTGGGCCAGCAGCCACGCCAGCGACGACGCGGTGAGCGGGTCGGCCTGCACCGGCAGCGCCCCGGAGGCGGCCTGGTGGGCGTGCTCCGCGGCGCCGGCGGCTTTGCCGGACACGCGCGAGAGGTGCACCAGCTGCCCGCCGCAGACGTAAACGTCGGGCAGCGCGCCCTGTCCCAGCGCGGCCGTGAGGACGCGGATCGTTTCGGCCTCGCCGCCGATCTGGATCGCCGGGCGGTCGGCGGGCACGCTGTGGTCGCCGTTGCTGGTGTCGGGGGTGGGGTCGGCGGTGATGCTCATGTGCGGGTCCTCCCTTCCGTGCCTGGTGTGGGTGGTGCGGTGGTGCGGGTGGGACTCACGCGGCGCTCCGGATGTCCGGGACGGGAAGCGGCCGGTTGAACCCGGACGTGAGGGCGTAGCGGATCTCCCCGGCTGGGAGCCCGGCGTGGCCGGCGGCGGCGGCCAGCGCGGTTTCCACCTCGGTGCGGTCGATCCATCCAGCGGCGACCATGCCCGCCAGGCGGGTGGTCGAGCGGAACAGCTTGCGGTTGCGTCCGCTGTTGGGCTCCATCACCGCGAGCTCGGTGCAGGCGGACCGCAGGGCGCCGACGGCGTAGCGCCTCGGGCCGCTCCGCCCGCCAGTCGCTACGGGCGCCGGTGCGGACGTGGCCTTGGCGGGTGTGGCGGTGCGGTCGTGGCCGGTGCGGGCCAGGGCGTCGGCCAGCCAGTCCGGGCGCCACAACGGCGTGGTGGTGGTCGAGCTGCGCCGGTACAGACCGGCCTTGCTCGTGGAACCGGGCAGCACGACATAGCCGCCGTAGGCCTTGATGTCGATCTGCCATCCAAGGCCGGTGCGCACAGTGTCGTCGCCGTCGCGGACCTTGCCGTGACTGCCCTTCCACCGGCCCGGCTCTGCCTCGTGGACGAGGTGCAGACCGCCGGAGGGCGTGTCGGTGGTGAACGTGTCGCCGACCGTGCCACCGGATAGCGCGGCGAGGGTGGCGTAGGTGTCCAGCCCGTCCACCGGCGGGGGCTCGTCGGCGGGCCAGGGCAGGCCGTTGAGCGGGTGGCGCGGCGGCGGACCGGGGCGGGTGTCGAGGTCGACCGCGAGCAGCCCGGACGCCCCGAGGTGCACGGCCCAGACGCTGGTGTGCCAGCGCTGCGCCCAGCGGCTGATCACGCTCGCGTCGGTGGTGGCGGCCCACACGCCGTGGCACAGCGCCCCGTCGCCACGTGCCAGGCACGGGCAGGTCTGCGGAGTGTGGTCGGTGTTCTCGGCGCGGCAGTCGGCGCAGCCGCGCAGCGGGGTTTTGGTGCCGTAGTTGAGAGGCAGGACGTGCCAGCCGCGGTGCACCGCCAGCCACAACGCGGCGTCAGCGGCGGTCTGCACAGTCCGGTTCGTGGTCATGGTCGCGAGTCCCTTCCTGGGAGCTGTGGTGGTTGCGGTGCAATGAGAAGCCGGGCACGGCTAGTGCAGCCGTTCCCGCTTCGAGGCGGACGAGGGTGGGTTAGCTCGGCCGCCGTCTGCGTCGCCTCGCCGACGGCGTGGCCCTCGACGAGAACGCCTCGGCGACCTGCGTCTCGACGTTCTCCTGGGCCCGCGGGCCGTGCGGGTCCTCGACTCCGGCGTTCACCGGGGCAGGAAGTCGGTCAGCTTTGGGTTCACCGTGGCGTCGCGCAGCGGCGTGCCGTTGTGGTAGCGGTGGTCTTGGCCGCGTTCGCGCTCGCGGACTGCGCCGGGGAACACGTCCAACTCGACCGGCGCAGCGCCGCGCCGAGTACAAGTCCGAGCAGCGCAGCACCAGCAGCGGTGACGGCTCAGCAGGTGGCCGACGCGTTCAGCGCGGCCGGCCTGTCGGTGTCGGGGGTGCGTGACAATCGAAGAACTGCGGCTCGCCGGGGTGTGAGCAGCAGATCACGACGGATGCGATCACCGTGCTGTCGTTCAAGGACGAGGCAGCTGCGGTGAAGTACGCGGATGCTGGCAAGGACAACGCACACCGGAACGGGCTCGTCGTTCTGTCCTACACCGCGGCCCGGACGCCGGAGGCTGAGCGGCCCAAATACCAGGCGGAGCTGGCAAAGCTGCTCGCTGACGATCACCCGAACATGTAGCGCGCCGGTAGGAACGGCCGCCTGCGGTCCTTTGTTGGTGGTACATGGGATCGACTAGCTACGACGCGGCTCGCGAAGCCGTGGTCAAGGAGATCGTCAAGCTGGCGCCGACTTCGTCTCCAGATCAGCTGAAGGATCTGGCCGAGGCTTCCGCCTGGGTGACGAACCCGGAACAGCCTCACTAGGCGGTCGCACACGATGAAGGGCCCCGTCCACGGACGGGGCCCTTCGTCGTGTGAGCCACCTAATTGAATGTCACCTCATTCAGCGGAGTTCTGGGGGATCTCAGCGAAGCCGCAGGTCAGCGCACTGAGGTTCGTGGGGGACCCATGCTTCTATGTCACCCCTCGATCTCGACCCGAATGATCGTCCGCAGGCTTCTACCTGCGGAAACGTGACTGGGAGCGTGTATCTGCGCAGGTCAGGGACTTCAAGCAGCTGCGAGAAACTGTCACACCCCCACCCTATGATTCCGAGTGTGGATCGGCGTCCGGTCGATTCGCACCGAGGTCGGTCAGCTCGTGACTCGCATGTCTGTCCCTGCAGGGCAGACATGCCGTCTGCCCTTTTGTTGCGACAGAAGGGTGCCAGCTTGATCGCGCCACGGAAGCGACGCTCAAAGCGTCGCAATGAGAAGCGGCGACGAGTGCGCCGCGAGAAGGGTCCGAGACGCAGGCCGGTGGCTCGGTCATGGTGGAGTAAGAGCTCCACCATGACTGCCCACCTGGCCCGCGCCGTCGGGTTGGTGAGGATCGGTATCGAGTTGCTTACCTGGCTCTCCGGTACCTGATCCCGATCCTGAGGGTGGGCAGCGCGTCAAGCACGCTGCCCACCCCTTTGGACCGGGCCCAACACTACACCGGTTATCTACATATGAGGACCGATACGCAAGCCTGCCCACAGAGAAACCGCAGGTCACAGGCTTAGGCCACTGCATCATCGCATTAATTACACTCATCGGGTGTTGGGCTGACGTCATCTACCGTTCTCGACGTCGCCGAGCGCGTACAGCGGCGCGTACCACTTCGGGTTGAGCACCACCTTGCCGCGATCACCCCGGCCGTGAGCGGCCTGGAGCACGCGCCACACGAAACCGCCGGCACGCGCCGAGGCCGGTATCGGCTCGTCCGGCTCCCAGCCCGCAGCGTCAGCGCCGTTCGACCACACCCAGCCCAGCCGGACACCTTCGTCCAGCAGCGGCGCCCGGCGCACGGTTCCCGACGGCGTGCTCGAGCGCGGGCACGGCGGCGTCGACCTCGGCGCGGGTGCCTTCCAGGCGAATCCTCATCGCTTACCTTCCCGAGGGCCGTCCACGCGGATCACGGCGGCCGACATGTTGTCGAGCGGCTCGTCATCGCGCGCTGCGTCGAGGGCCGCTGCCACCAACTCGCACGCCAGCTGATCCGCGTCGTCGGGGAACCGGGTCGCCACGGCGGCGATCTGGTCGTCGGTGAGGACCTTGTGGATGCCGTCGCTGGTGAGGATCACGAGGTCCGCCACGACATCCACGACCGGGATGCTGGCCACGGTGGCGTTGCCGATGCTGGTGCGAACCCAGTCGTCGTGCAGGGCGGCGTGGTGCTCGGTGACGCCGACCTGGCGCAGCAGCTCGCCCACGGTGTGGTCGGTGGTGTGGCTGGTGAGCGTGCCGGCGGTCCAGGAGTAGACGCGGCAGTCACCGACATGCGCGGTGACGATCGCCCGGTCCGAGGGGTAGACGACCGCGACCGCACCGACCGCGTTGGGTTTGGGCGTCTCCGGTCCCGGTCCGGAGACGAGGTCGTGCGCGGCCAACAGACCGGCGACCGGGCCACGGCGGGCGGCCACGCGGGCAGCGACTTCGGCGAAAAGGCCGGCCGCGTGCTCGACCTCGGGCGTGCTGCCGATGCCGTCGATGAGCGCGACGGCAGTGGTGGACGCAGTCGAGTGCACGGCGGTGGCGTCGCAGTTGTGGGACCGGCCGCCGATGTCGGTGGCGGTGCCGACCGAGACGGTCATCGTCTCGTAGTCCTGGCGCATCACAGGTTCTCCTGACTGGTTGGTTGGTGTGTCTGTCGTGGACAGCAGTCGGTGCTGTCACGTTCGTGTGCCGCGCGGGCTAGAGGACCTTCGCGAGGCGGATGGCGAGCCACTGTGCGACGTTGGAGCTGACGGCGTTGCCCGCCTGCATGGTCTGTTCGCCGGAGTTGCCGGTGACGACGTAGCTGGCCGGGAACCGCTGTGCCGCCAGGTGTTCGCTGGGCTTGAGCATCCGGAACCGGCAGTCCTCGACCGCGTACCCGGCGTGCATCAGCCCGTGCTGCTCCCGCGTGGCGACGGTCGAGATCGGCTGGGTGTCCGCGCGGTGCGGCTTGGCGCCGCGCCGGTACGGGATGACCAGGCTATGGTTGCCGCCGGTCGCGGTGATCGCCCCGAGGGGCTGCGTCACCGGCCGGGACTTGGAGGTGTCGTGGCCGCCGTAGTGGCGGGTGATAAATGCTTTATCGGGCACGACCAGGCCGTGGTGGTTGCCGCCCGCGGTGATGGTCGCGAGCGGGTGCGCGACCGGCCGTGCGGTCGACCCGCCGCCGCGCAGCTCCGCCACGAACGGCGGCGCCAAGGCCAGCCCGTCGCCGATCTTCGTGGTGCGTGAGGGCAGCGGCCGGGAGTCGGCCGGGTAGGCGCGTCCGTCGCCGTCGTGGTTGACCGACACCATCACCGGCGGGCACACCAGGGCTTCGGTGTCGCGCGTGGTGCGGGTCCGCATCGGCACACCGACCTCGGTCGGCGTCTCGTTCCACGTGCCGCCGGCGGGCGTGAGGAATGGCGGCACCGCGACGCCGTCACCGGGGGTGCCGGTGCGGGCCATGGCCGGGGACCGCATCGCGGGCCATGCCCGCACGTAGCCCGAACCCGGCCGCTCCCACGTGTTGCCACCGGCGGCGGCGACGATGGGCTGGGCGAACATGTCCAGCCCTGCCTGGATGCGCTTGACGGTCTTGGCGGCCAGCGGCTTGGCGCGCTCCCCGATGACCTGGCCCAGGTCGGTCCAGTCGATCGCGGCGGCGGCGGGCAGGACGTAGGGCTCCACGATCGCGTGGCCGCAGCTGGTGGACGGGCAGCGGTAGACGTACTGCTGCCCGTACTTGCCGATCGTGCGCCGCTCCGGGCGCTTCCACGACTGGAACGCCTCGATCACCTGGTCGCACTTGGCGCAGTAGGCGAGCGGGCGCGGGCTGACGTCGGGGAGCGTGATGTCCTTGCGGGTGAACACGATGTAGAGCCGGTCGCGCCACTGTGGGGCGTGTGGGTTGCCGGGGCCGCCGATGTGGGCGCTGCTGGCGGAGACGAACTGCACGTTGTAGCCGGGGCGCAGCTGGCACATGCCCTGCACCCACCAGTCGAACAACTCCCAGTCGGTGGCCACGTTGACGACGTTCTCGACTAGGACCGCCTTGTAGCGGTGGACCTCGGCGGCCCGGATGACGTCGTGAAAGGTCGCCCGTGTACGGGTCAGCGCGTCGGAGCTGACCGGGCCGTGCTCGTTGAGGTCGGCCAGCAGGTCGAGCTGCCCGCGGCTCTGCTTACGTCCCCCGGCGGGGCTGAGCTCGGTGCAGATCGGTGATGCCCACAGCACGTCGGTGCGGGGCAGGCGGCGCATGTCGTAGTTCGACACGTCCGCGCACAGGTGGTCGGCGTCGCGGAAGTTCGCGGCGTGCGTCTCGATCGCGCGGTCCCAGTGGTTCGCGGCGAGCTTGAGTTCGAACCCGGCGGCGGTCAGGCCGATCGAGGAACCGCCCGCGCCGCAGAAGATGTCGGTGAACGTGATGCCCATGGCCGTCTGCCTTTCGCGCTCGCTCGAAGCAGGGCACGACGTCGCGCCCTGCGGAGGTGTGAAGGGCAGGCCCCACTAACCCGCGCGGGGTAGTGGGGCCTGCCTGTGAGGTGTGCGGCCGAAGGGCCTGAAGAGAGTGCGGGTGTGGTGCGGGTTTGCGGGTGTCAAACCCGCACCCCCGTCTAAACCCGCACTCAAACCCGCACACTGTTTGCCCAGCTCAGGAGCTGTGTCGGTATGCGTTTGCGGGTTTGCGGGTTTGTTTTCTCTATCTGAGAAGGGTTGTTGTAGGGGTTACCGGCGGTGGTCAGAGGACTTGGGCGATGCGGTGTGCGAGCCATTGAGCGGCCCGCCCACTTCCAGCCGGTTGGATGGCGAGACCACGAGTTCGAGCTGCACGCCGTCGTCGGTGCTCGCGGGGAAGTGGAACTCCGTGGACACGAGCACAACCGGGGTGGCGTCGAGGTCGTCCTTGTCGGCGGGCTCCATCTGCCAGGTGTAGTAGTCCTGGTCGTCGTCGACGCACGGCGGCATGCCTTCCCGCTTGCAGCGGCACAGGTGCGCGCCGTCGTCGTCGAGCTGGTGCTCGACACAGCCGCAGTGGTTGTAGAGCTGTCGCCAGTGGACGGGCTGTGCCTCGTCGGCCAGGACGATCTCGTCGGGGATGGCGGCGTAGTGCTCGCGGATGACGTGGTCAACGGCGCGTATGGCGAGGTCGGGATCTGCGGTGAAGACCGAGAACTCCTCGTCAGCTTCCACACCGAGTTGCGCGACCTTGACGATCCCGTACGAGTACGGGACGTCGACTTGGGCCAGGGAGACCAAACCGAGCGGGCGGTCAGGTGTGGTGACAGCGGGGGTGGTCTGGGTGTCGGTCACGGTGATCCTTCCGGGGTCGGTCGCTTCTGCCGTTGGCAGCTCCGGCACGGCGTGAGTCCGGACTGTCCGAAGTAGACCGGCCAGTCCTGCGGCTGGACCTCGATGCCGCAGTAGGTCCGGACACTGGCGTCCCAGCGGCACCGGTAGCCGATGTGCAGCCGCGGACGCGGGCGCCACGGCCACCTCATCGCTTGGCCGTGTTCGCCGCCTCGCAGGCCGGGCACTTGGGGTTGCTCGACAGCCACGCGAACCAGAACGTGTGCGGCTTGGGGATCTTGATCCCGCACAGCGTGATCGCGGAGCCGTCCCACCAGGACCGGGACTTCTCGATGTGCATGACGTCGTCGATCATCAGAACCTCAAATCCGTCACTGTGGGTGACTGTTGGTGGGGGTGGTGGAGTGCCGCGTGCGCCTCCGTGCCGAGTGCGCTGCGGCCGGATCTGCGGGTGGGTCGGGGAAGAGTCGGCCGGGGATGGGCGGCCCGTTTTCTGGCGGGTTTCGCCTGGTCAGCGGTCGTCGGTGTGGATCTTCCCCGGTGGGTGTTGGCCCTGGTGAGGGCGGGGAAGCGAGCATGGGGATGGGTGTGGGGAAATTTCCCCGTGCCGTGGTGTCTTCCCCGTGCCCTTCCCTGTCGTGCCGTGGGTGTGGTCAGGCACCGTCACGGCTGCCGGCGTTGGTGTCGGCGCGTTCTGAGTCGCCGTCATGGCTGTCACGCTGGGTGAGGGCGCTGGTGATGTCGGTGGCGCGGATGACGCTGTCGCCGTGGCTCTTGCGGATGGGCACGCCGACCTCGTCAAGCAGTGCGGCGAAGGTCTGCGCGGTCATGGCGGTGTAGGTGTCGGGGTCGTGCTCGATCAGGCGCGCGAGCACCACGGCGGTGCGGGCGCGCGGTTCGTCGCGCAGGGCGCGTTCGATGTTGCGCAGGTGGTCGACCTGCACGGGCTGCTCGGTCACCGGTGCGGTGACCTGGCGGCCGTGGCGCTTGAGGATGTCCATCGCGCGGGCGATGACCGCGTAGGCGTCCTTGGTCGACACGTAGTGGCTGCGCACGATGACGAACGCCTGACCTGCGGGAATGTCCTCCACCTCGCCGGTCATGACGATGGTTCCGGCATCCGCGCCGGGCCGCAGGTCCTGCGGGCGGGCGCCCCGGTCCACCGCGTCGGCCAGGATCATCTTCGCGGTGGCCTCGTTGGGGACGTTGAGCGAGCCGCGCACGTGCGCGCCCTCACGTACCCGCACCGGAAGCGTGCGGTCGTCGGGACGCTGGGTGGCCTGCATGAGGTGGATGTTGACCGCGCGGGCCTGGTCGTGCAGCCGCTTGGCGGCCTTGACCGCGCGGGCACCGTCCTTGGTACCGCCCACCGGGTGCTCCGCGCCGTAAAGAACCTGGCACTCGTCAACGATCAGGTAGACCGGGTGGAACCCAGAACCCTTGCGCCGCGAGATCTCCCGCGTGATCGGCCCGACGATGTTCTGGTCGGCTTTGGCCTGGTAGCGGCGTTCCATCTCCGCCACGCCCCATTCGAGCATGGCCGCGGTGGCCTCCGCGTCCTCCTCGGTGGAGCCCTCGATGAACGTGGTGGCGCGCGGGGTGAACATCTTCCAGTCACCGTCGCCCTTGAGATCGGCGATCTTCAGTTCGATCGTCGGATCGAGCGCCAAGCACAGGGCGATCAGCCGCATGACGGTCGATTTGCCCTGCTTGGAGGTGGCGCCGATGAGCCAGTGCTTCTGCAGCGCACCGACCTCGATCTGTTCCTGGCGCATGGTGACACCGAACGGGATGCGCTCACGGAACACGTCGAACTCGCCGGTCTCCAGCAGCGGCCAGGCCGGAGCGGGCTTGTCCATCGTGCCCTTGTCGGCCACCCACAGGTCCAGCACGCGGGCGTCGGCGGCCGGATCGCGCTGCGGCCACACCTCGTGCTTGTGCCGCCCGAGGTTGCCCGCCAGCAGCTCCACCTTCTTCGACGGCAAAAGCTCCGCCGCCACCACCCCGAACGGCAGCCTGACCTGCAAATACGTGCCGCCGCCCTGCTCACGCGGCTGAATCAGGTACTCCAGCTGGCCGCCGTCCTTGAGGAACTTGGTCAATGCCGGGAGCTTGACGTGCATCAGCGCCTGGGTGACCAGGTCCGGCGTGATCTCGGAGTTCATCTCCGCGCGCTCGGTCTCCGACACCAGCCAGCGCGGCACGATCCCCGCGCGCCGTCCTTCCCGCCAGGCGGCGAACAGCCACGCAGGGGCAGCGCCCCACAGCACCGTGTGCAGGGCGATCGTCGCGAACACCCCGGCGATGCCGACAACGTCACCGACGAAGCTCCACCAGTCGCCCCACGTCCAGCCACCGGGGGTGAGCTGGAAGGCCAGCCCCGCCATCAGCATGACGCCGGCGGCGACGATGGTCACCACGGCGGCGGCACGCAGCCCGGCGTAGATGGTGGCCGGAAGCTCGCGCATGCGCTGCGCGCGACCGGTCTTGAGCATGTTCAGCCGCTCGGTCCACTCCGCCAGGGCGACGCTGTCGCCCTGCATGCGAGCCAGGCGGATCTGTTCGCGGACGTGGCCGAAGGTCACCGCGTCGGCGGCACGGCGCATCCACGACCCGTGGCCCTGCGCCACCGTCCAGCCCGCGCGGGCGGTGCGCCGCACGGCCTTGCCGCCCTGCGTGACCACCACGACCCGCGCACGACCGATGCGGGTCTGCGGGATCGTGCGCAGCTCGCCGCGCTGTACCCGCGCCTCCAGCTCGGCAGCCGCAGGACCGGTCACGATCTCACTGTCGTGCGCGTGCTGCTGCTGCTGCTGCGCGTCGCCGTCCACTGCGGGCTGGTCGGCGGCGGTGGTGGTGCGGTGCGCGGACAGGTCGTAGACCCGCGCACCGTGCTCGTCGTGCTGCTCGGGCTGTGTGTTGTCGAGGGTGTTCATGCGGTCACCTCCTGACGGCCGTCGTCGGGGCCGTTGTCGTGGTCAGTCGCGGCCTGCCACACGGCGGCTGCGTAGGTGGCGCGGATGCGCAGGAACTTGCGCACCGCGTCCTTGCTCGGCGAGGCCGGGAGCCTGCCGGAGTCGATCGCCGCGCGGACCCGCGCGACGTAGCCGCCGAACTTGTCCGCGATCTCCGCCGGGACCTCCACAGCGGAGGTCGTGGCGGGCGTTTGCCCTCTTCCCGAGGGGTGCTCGGTCTTCCCGCCGGGCAGTGCGTCCGGGGCAGGCAGGGCGGTGAGGTAGGCGGTGATCTCGTCGGCCAGGCCGTCGCCCAGCTCGGCTCCCAGCACGTCCACGGGAAGGCCGGGAACGGTCGCCGGGGCCAGTCGCGGCCAGCCGAATCCGCCACGCAGGATGAACGTGCCAGGCCGGTAGACCAGGGTCGCGGTGCCATCGGCGGCGACCTGCGCGGCGGCCTGGCGGACGGCGGCGCGGCGCACCCGCTGCAACCGGCTGCGCGTCGCGCTCGACCTTCGCCGCGGCCCGCTCGGCACGGGTGCGGCGAGCGCGCATGGGGTTGGCGTGCACCAGCTGGTGCACCACCACGCCGCCGATCGACACCAGCGCCATGACGATGCCGTGGCCGATGCCGCCGCCGGGCTGCTCGACCCCGTGCACGAAGTTGAGCGCCGCGGCGACCCCGGCGAACACCCATGTGCCCAGCTGCAACCAGCCGGTGGACCGGCCCGCGCGGGCCGCGAACGCGACGGCGAACGCGAACACCCACATGGCGCCCTCGGAGAACAGCGGCAGCAGCACCCCCGCCGGACCGAAGATCTTTTCGCCGTAGACGGCCATCGCCGTCCACGCCAGCACCGCCGGGACGACGATCACCGGAGCGAACATCAGGTCCAGCACGTGATCCCGCGTCCAGCTGGTCACCGTGGCCAGTGCGGCGGCACGGCGGTCCCGCGCGGCCTGCGCGGCCTGCGCGCGGATGCGGGCGTCGTGGTCACGGTCGGCGCGCAGCTCGGCCAGCACCCGGCGGTCCTCACGCGCCTGCTCGGCAGCGGCCACGCGGTCGGCGCGGCGGTTCTCAGCCCAGGTGCTCATGCCATTGCCTCCCAACGGGTCTGGTGCGCGCGACGGCGCGGGTTGAACGAGTGGGTCGAGCGCGGCGAGTGCGCGCGGGCGGAACGGCCGGCCGCGCGCGGCAGGTACAGCAGTGCGGCGGCGGCCAGCAGCGCGGGCAGCGCGAACGCGACGGCCTGCACGGCGGGGTTGTCGGCAAACCCGGTCACGAACGCCCACTGCACGACGGCGATACCGCCGGTGAGCACCAGCAGCTTCCACAGCAGCACTGCCAGCGCCAGCGCGACGCCAGAACCCAGCAGCAGCACCAGTTCCGGGCCACCCATCACGCACCCGCCGATCCGGCGCCCGCGCGCAGGGCCAGGGCGTCGTGGGAGTTCTCGCGGGCGAGCTCGCACGCGTCGGCGTGCTGCGGGTGGGCGGGGTTGCCGGTGATCGGCGTCAGCAGCCTCACCGACAACGCGAACCAGTCGGCGACAACGCTGTTGGGGGCGTCCTCGGATGGCGCGCTGGCCTGCCAGGTGGCCAGCAGCTCGCAGATGGTCGGTTCGGCGGTGGTCGAGGTCGAGGTGAACGAGGTGGAGGGCATGGCACGTGGGTCCTGTCTCGTGACGAGGGGTGAGGTGGGGCACCGCCAGGCGGGCGGGGCGTAAGAGAGCCAGGGCGGTTCGAGCCGCCCGCCTGACGGCAGAACGAGGGGGCCGACCGGGTCGGGCTTAGCCGCGCCAGCCCCAGGAGCGGGCGGCGGCCTCGCCCTGGATCTCGGGGTTGGCCAGCCAGTCCGGCACCGTGCCGTCGCCCTCGCAGGTCGAGCACACGGCGCCGTTCGCGGTGGCACAGTCAGGGCACTGCATGAGCGGGTCTCCTCGCTGGTCAGCAGCAGCCGTCGAGGTGGTCGAGGGCCGCGGTGAACAGCGGCAGGTGCGCGGGGTAGAGCTGCCCGCCGGCGTCGGCGACGGCACTGGTCAGCGCGTCCAGATCGCTGAACGGGAACCAGGCGGCTTCCACGGCGTCGTCGCCGCCGACCGCGAGCACGGTGTGCGGCAGCCGGTAGAGCGCGGCGGTGGAGACGATCCAGGCGTGATCGGAGTTGCGCGGGTCGTCGACGTAAGCGCAGGCGACGATCGTGGGCGTCTGGCCGGCCAGGTCGACGCCGGTCTCCTCGCGCAGCTCGCGCACCAGCGCGGCCGGGGCGGTCTCGCCAGGGTTGACCATGCCGCCGGGGATGGCCCACTGCCTGGTGTCGCCGCGCAGGATCAGCAGCACCCACCGCTCCCCGTCGCGGTCGAGGTCACCGGCGACCACGATCGGGTCGGCAGCGCGGTTCTCGCCCCAGCGGCCCAGGTTGCGGCCGGTCTTGCCGGTGCGGCCGGTCGGGTTGAGCGGCCACCGGTAGGCGTCGAACGTGAACGGCACCAGCGCCGACGCCGCGCGGCCGGGCCAGTCCCGCACATCCTCAGGCGTCACCGCGGGCTCGGCCCAGCCCTCCGCGACGCTCTCCGGCAGCCCCTTGCGCGTCAGCTGGGGCGGGGTGATGTCCACCGGCGTGTAGTAGGGCCAGCGCGTCGACCACGGCCGCAGGTCGGCGGGAACGTGGCAACCGCGAGGCGTGAACTTGTTCTTGGGCATGGCAAACAGGCCCTTTCGGGTCGAGGTGAAGGGGGTGTTCGCGCGTTGCCCGCGTGCACAGGTGTGCGGGACACTGTGCGGGCCTGCGCTCGGTTGTTACCGGGTGAGGTGGTGCAACCTGGTCCGGCGGTGCGTTCTTGGCGGTTCGAGCCGCCGGACCAGGGCGTCTAGCGGGTCGTGTTCTCCGGCCAGGTGGCCGGCCACTGGTTGTAGGCGCACCAGCCGATCGAGCACTGGCCGTTGGTGGCGATGTGGCCGTTGGTGCAGTTGTCGGCCGCCTGGTTGGTGTTATTGTTGTTCTGCGTGTTGACGTCGTTGGTCCTGCCCATTGCCGATCAGTCCTTTCTGGAAACGTCGTGGGGTAGGTCAGCGCCAGTCGCGGCAGCCGCAGCTCGTGTCCACCACGAACCAGTTGCCGCCGGTCGTCTCGGTCCACTGCTCGTAACTGCCGGTGCCGCCGCACGTCGTGCAGTCCGGGTTCGGCAGGTACTGCTTGTCAGCCATGTCACTGGTCCTTTCGTTGCTGTGTACGGGTTTTCGCGCGGTCAGGCACTCGGCGCCGCAGCGGCGGGCGGGCACCGGTACTCGTAGGTACCGGCGTGTACGCGGACGGGCTGGCCGTATCCGGGATCGACCAGCACTGTCGGCAGGTCACAGCCAGCCGCGCAGTCCTGGACCGTGTTTACGAGGATGTTCACGATCGCCGCGCTCACGACACCGCCGCCAACCTGGGCGGCACCACGCGGCGGGTGGCCGGGTCGATGAGGACCGACATGGCCTCGTCGATCGTCCAGTCGAACTCACGGAACAGCTCGTAGACCGCGCGACCGTGCACGTGCGTCCACACGGTGAAGGTGATGCCGTCGATGACCTGCGAGGCTTCCAGGCTGACGTAGGTGTCGCCTTCCCTCGCGTGCACCAGCAATCCCAGCCGCCGCGCCCACTCGAACACACCGGCGCCGGTCTTGTCGGAACGCACCAGCAGCTTCACCGTCCGGCCGTGCAGTTCCACCATGGTGAAGGAGATCTCCGGAGCGTCCCGGTGAGCGCGCAACAGCTCAACCGTCTTGCTGTGCATCTCGATGTAGTCGTCCATCGCATGTCCTTCCGGGACTGTCAGCGTGCGGTGGGGGCCGGGCCAGAACTGTTGGCACGGCTGGTCCTGACCAGCGCCCGCAGCAGCCAGCGGCGCACGGGCGGCATCTTCTGCCCGGTCCAGGGCAGCGGCAGGCCGTCCTTGCGGCGGCGCGGCGCGTAGTGGGCGTGGCAGTGCAGGACGGTCTGCGTCCCCCACCTGCCACGGCTGGTGATGAGGTTGAAGTCCTCGCCGCTGCGCGCGGCGTAGCGGGCGGCCAGCCGCATGGTGTGGGCGAAGACGTCCGGGTCGTCGGCGGCGTCGGTGATGTGCAGCCGCGGCACGATCAGCATGTGCCCCGCAGTCACCGGGTGACGCGGCGCGAAGATCACCGCGTGCTCGTCACCCTCGATGTACTCGCCGGTCACCACGCGCCGGCAGAACACACAGCCAGGGTCGAACAGCAGCTTGGCCATCAGCCCACACCGCCACCGGCGGGCGGGTTCTCCAGCAACTCCAGCCGCATGTGGCGCACGTCGGTCGGGAGGCCGAACCGCGCGAGCTCGGACGCGAGCCGCTCGACCAGCGCGACCGACCGGTGACGGCCATGCGAACAACCGATCGCGATCACGCATGACTTGTCCTGAAAGGACATCGTGTCGGCGAAGACGGTCCCGAGGTGCACGACTGCTTCCGCGGTGGGATGCGCCATGACGGCCTGCTGCACCTCATGGTCGCGGCCGTCGACCCCCGCCAGGTCGCCGGCGAACACCGGCGGCTCGTGCATGGTGCGCCGCACGTCGAAGAGCAGGTCTGCCTCAGGCGGCTGATTGTGCAGGTAGCTGAAGGAGATCAGGCGGTACAACACCGTGTTCTTCATGACCGCCTACCTCTGGTCGCCGGTCATGACGCCGTAGTTGTCGCCGTGCACGCGGTTGGTCGTCATCGCAGGTACTCCCGTTCAGGTAGAGGGATCGAGGTCAGGCGGTGGCGGTGACCAGGGCGGCCACGAACAGCCACAGCCAGTGGAAGGACTGGTCCAGCGCGTAAGCGCCGGTACCCAACGTGGGGTTGTCGTCGCGGCCGGCACGCGGCATGCCGAGCACGTAGAACGCCGTCTTGCCCAGCAGCGCGGCCAGCCGGGCGAGGGTGAAGCGGCGGTCCGCCCAGTAGTGCGTCACCGCCGACACCAGCTGCCCCGCGGCGAACCCCACCGGGCTGACGTCCAGGTCCAGGACCAGCCACAACAGGGCCACCACCACGGCGGTGACGGCGGTGTAGGTGGCCACGTGCGCCAGGCACGCGATCCGGCCGGCGGTTCCGGCCTGTCCTTTGGTCAGGGCCTGGTGGTGGGTCTGCATCCAGTGGTCGGCGACGTTGTGCGCGACCAGCAGGCCGGGCAGCACCGCCGCGAACGTCACGGCCGTCGTGCTCACGCCGCCACACCCAGCACGGACGCACCGGACATGTTCGAGGCGACCCAGAACGCATCGGCCCGCCGCTGCGCACGCTGCCACCGCTCGTAGGCCAGCCGCACGCGCTGCTCCGCGTCGAAGTGCCTGCCCATCAGCTCACCCAGCACCTCGCGGTAGTCGGCCCGGGTCGGACGCTCCCGCACCAGCTGCGACACCGACGCCACCAGCGCCGCAGCGCGGACCATCGACTTACGCGCCACCAGGTAACCCGCGCAGGCCTGCTCTTCAGCCAGACGCAACGCGGTCAACGGCGACGCAACGAACGTGTTCTTGGACATGACAAAACCTCCAAAAGAAGAAAGTGGATGAGAAGTGAAGGCCTGGCGGCGAAACAAAGGCATCGCTCCGCCGCCAGGGCCTCCGCATGGCCTTCTATCTGCACAAACAGGCTCAATGAAGGCCTTCTTGTGCACCTGGAAAAGGGTGCACGAAATACACGCTATGTAGTTCTCTCACGCAGTGATTGCGCAGGCAGGACGAATTACCCCTCGACTCCCAGCTCTGGGCTACCTCAGGAACGTCGTGCGCAATGGCCCCCTTGGGAGCGACCACCTGACGACACGTGAGTGCCGCTCACACGAAGTGAGATTAAGTTGTGCGTCACCGACCTTCTGCATGTCTGCCGGTCTGTATACAGACATTAAGACCGCATCGCGGGCAGTGTCAAGACTCTGTATGCAGACTGCTCTAGACTGCAGGTATGACCAGCAGGTTCACCGACGCGCGACCGCTGCAAGTGCAGGTAGCCGACGACATCCGACTCAAGATCGAGAGTGGCGAGTGGCCGCCTGGCCGCAAGTTGCCGTCCTTCGACGAGCTCGCCACAGAGCACAAGTGCTCACTGGCGGTGATCCGCAAGGCGATAGACCTGCTGAAGCAGCAGGGTTTGATCGTGACCGTCCAGGGTAGCGGCACGTTTGTGCGGTCACGTCCGATGCTTCAGCGTCAGGGGATCGAGCGCTACTCACGTAGCCTCTGGCAGTCGGGAAAAACTGTATTGGTCGCTGCGCCGAAGGTCGCAGGCGTCGCAGCGAGCCAGAACATTCGTGCGCTTGAAGAGGTTCCTGCCCCGGAAGTTGTTGCAAGTCGATTGAATATCGCGGTAGGGACCCCGGTGTGGGTCCGACGGCGTACGACGGCGGTCGACGGTCGCCCGAACCAGCTCGCCGATAGTTATTACGAACTTGAGGTAGTTCGGGGGACCGCCATCATGGAGCGTGATACGGGTCCTGGTGGCGGTTTTGCGCGACTGGAGGAGGCGGGGTTCCGGTTGGCTGAAATTGCCGAGGAGATTTGCACCCGAATGCCGACCGGTCCGGAGTCGGTCGAGCTTCAGCTTCCGCCTGGTACTCCAGTTCTCGAACTCGTGCGTACAGTCTTCACGGACACGGGACGGCCTGTTGAGGTCATGATCTCCGTTATTGCAGGAGACACTGCAGCGTTCAGTTATCGATTCCCGATACCCGATTAAGGATGTCGATGCGCGCAACAATGGATAGTCAGCCGACGCCAGGGCGAGCCAGCGATGACTATGCGATGGTCGGCCTGAATTGGGCGGTCGTCCTTGATGGGGCCACTGCCCTCAAGCCTGCTGACAATGGATGCATCCATGGCGTTCCATGGGTTGTCCGTCGCATAGCCGGGCACCTCGCCCAGGCGCTTACCCTGGCTCCGCAGGTGCGGCTAGATGAAGCGCTAGCCGAAGCGATCGAACGCACATGTTCGGCACATAGGAACACGTGCGATTTGTCGAACCCCGATAGCCCATCTTCGACAGTCACGATATTGAGACGGCGAACCGACGAACTTGATTACCTTGTTCTCGGTGATTCGCCGTTGTTGCTCCGTCGAGATGGGCGGGTTGAAGCCATCCTTGACGAACGGATGGCCAATCTAACCGACTACTCATACGATGCAGTCATCGCCGTGCAGAACACTCCTGATGGCTATTATGTTGCCAACACTATGCCGGAGGCTGCATTTCAATCTGTACTAGGCACAGTGTCGGCGGATGCAGTTGATTCTGCGGCACTGCTGAGCGACGGTGCTAGTCGGCTGGTTGATGTCTTCGGAGACCTCAGCTGGGAGCAGCTCTTCAGTGTCCTTGTCGAGGAAGGCCCAGCAGACTTGATCGCACGCACCCGGCAAGCTGAGCGTGCAGGCGCTGAGGCGAGTGATGGCCGAACGCGAAAACATCACGACGATGCCACGGCGGTCCTCGTGAGTTTCGACGAAGGCTGAGCCGAGCTGCGTCATTGTTCGGGCTGAGGCGGCCTGTCTACACCAGCACGATGCGATCGGCTGTCATACCCTCTATGGGCTCGCGAGCCAGCTCCGCCCGCGCTTCCTATTGTTCAGCGGCGCTTCGGCATGGAGCGCTGTAGTGGGGTGATACGGGCGATCGGCCCAGGCGGGAGGATTGGAGTTGCTGCTGACACGCGACGCAAGGGGCCCTTGGGAGTTGAGTCGCCAAAGCATCCTTCTTCTCGGAAGGTCGATCCACCCCGGCCGGTGCTGATCAATCTGCGCAGGGTGTGGCCGGCTGCTGTGGTGCGCCGCGGCCAGATGGCCGGAGGTCTGGACGTGCTATCGACGTGCCCGGAGACTGCGGCTGTGGCGCCGTACCGCGACGGGGCATTGGCTGGCTACGTCCAGTTCACCGTGAGGGCGACCGACGGCGACGGCGGCACGCGCATGTGGCTGTGGGTTCATGCGTCCGCCCTGCGTCCCGACGACGGGGCGTCCCGTCGTCTCGTAACGCGGCTTGCGGTGTAGACGAAACGGTGAGGTGAGCGATTCGCAGCTGCCACCGGTGTTGGACAAGCTCAGCACACTTGAAGAAGCGGTCATTGACGCCGCCCGCCGAGGGACTTGGGCCCAACCTGCCGTCACACTGGCGGCTGCAGACCTTGTCGATGCTGAGGACTTAGAACTGCAAGTGCGGGCGGAGCTGATCCGCGAACTTCTTATGGGACGCCGCGGCGAACTCGATCCGCGCGGCGTACTCATCCGCGGTGTGCGGGTGATCGGCCGCTTGAATCTGGATCGCGTCACGGCGGTCACCGGCCTGGCGCTAGACGGCTGTGCGTTATCGGATGGAATTGAGTGTGAAGACGCGCGCCTCCACAGAATGAGCCTGGACCGCAGCGTTATCTCAGTCCTGCACGCCAACGGCATCCGCACCGACAACAATCTGTTGCTGCGCGGCGTTCGTATCACGGGTACCGGAGAAAACGGGGCCATCCGGCTGCTGGGCGCACACATCGGCGGCCAACTCAATCTCGACCGAGTCACCATCACCAACGCGACCGGACCCGTTCTGGTCGCCGACGGCATCCGCACCGGCGGCCACATGTTCCTGCGCGATGTGCACTTCACGGGCACTGGCGAAAACGGGGCCATCCGGCTGCTGGGCGCGGACATCGGCGGCCAACTCGACCTCGACCGAGCCACCATCACCAACACCGCCGGACCCGTTCTTGACGCTGAAGGCATCCGCGCCGGCGGCCACATGTTCCTGCGCGATGTGCACTTCACGGGCACTGGCGAAAACGGGGCCATCCGGCTGCTGGGCGCGGACATCGGCGGCCAACTCGACCTCGACCGAGCCACCATCACCAACACCGCCGGTCCCGCTCTGGTCGCCGACGGCATCCGCAGCGACAACACCATGTTCCTGCGCGATGTGCACTTCACGGGCACTGGCGAAAACGGGGCCATCCGGCTGCTGGGCGCGGACATCGGCGGCCAACTCGACCTCGACCGAGCCACCATCACCAACGCGACCGGACCCGTTCTGGTCGCCGACGGCATCCGCACCGGCGGCCACATGTTCCTGCGCGATGCGCACTTCACGGGCACTGGCGAAAACGGGGCCATCCGGCTGCTGGGCGCGGACATCAGCGGCCAACTCGACCTCGACCGAGCCACCATCACCAACACCGCCGGTCCCGCTCTGGTCGCCGACGGCATCCACATCGGCGACAATCTATTCTTGCGCGATGCGCACATCACCGCCACCGGCAAAAAGGGGGCCGTTTGGCTGGTGGGCGCGCGCGTCAGCGGCCAAGCTCACTTGACCAGTACACAGCTGATCAACGACACCGGTGCCTTGCTGGATCTCACGGAAGCACAGGTGGACCGGGGAATGTTTTTCTCCGTCGCGCTGGTGTGCCCGCGGTCCCGCAGTGAAGTCAGCGACCATCCCTGCATTGACGGAGCACGCCGCATGGCCGTGGGAGGGCTTGTATTTAAGCAGCTTCGGGACGTCACCTGGCGAGAGTGGCTGCATTTGCTGGTTCACCACACCTCCGGGTACCTGCCCCAGCCCTACCAGCAACTCGCCGCGGTGGAACGCGCTGCTGGGCACGATAACAACGCCCGCACCATCCTCATCACCCAGCAGCACGACCTACGCCGCCGCACTCCTGACGCGCTCGGTGGCACTCTCGCACGCGCACGCCACTGGCTATGGGGCTGGCTGGGTCGCTACGGCTACCGCGCTCATCGACTGGTCACCGCCCTTCTCATCGTCTTGGTCGTCGCCGGCGCCACCGGCTACACCGCAGGACAGATCACCACCCGACCAACCCACCACGCCGCCGAACGCGTCCAACCACCTACCACCCCCACCACCGCACCCGGTATCCCCTGCTCCACCGCCGAGCTCATAGGCCTCGGCATCGACCGCGGCCTGCCCGTCGGCGCCACCGGCCTGCGCGCCCGATGCGACCTCGACACCGCCACACGGTGGGGCCAAGCCTTCACCTATTTGCTTTGGGCCCTCCAAGCTCTCCTTTGGGCACTGGCCACCCTCACCATCGCCGCCTACACCGGCCTCATCCGCAAAAACGCTTGACGAGCCCTACCGACGCTGACAACCTCCGTCAACGTTCGCACCCCAAGTCGGTCTTGACATCATCGTGTGACATCAACGGCGGTGGACGGCTGTGAACTGACCTGGCGTGAAGGGAACCCTCGACAGCGTCGGTTGGCGGACACATCCAGGTCAACGAGGCAAACCATCTGATTTACACCCGAAGGCTTCTTCTCACTCCAGCTAGCTGCCGCCACGCCCCACTTTGAGCCCGTCGCTCGGTTCAGACCCCGGCTAGCACCGCCGGTACTGGCACCAGCCGCAGCATGCCCGGTGCTTCACCAGGTACTGCGGTCCTCAGACGGGGATCATCAACTGTCCATCCCATCGGCCATACACACTCGACAGATACTCTCGCAGCTACGGCTCTCCTCATCAATGCGATAGCGGCGAAGGTTGCTCCGTCGAACCGCGCGGCGAGGGCGAACGTCGCCTCGTTGAACCACGCGTCGCCGGTGAACGTCGCCCTGCTGAACCACGCGGCCCTGGTGAACGTCGCCTTGCTGAACCACGCGACCCTGGTGAACGTCGCCCCGTTGAACCACGCGTCGCCGGTGAACGTCGCTTCGCCGAAGTGCGCGTCGCCAGTGAACATCGCCTCGCTGAACCGCACGGCCCTGCTGAACGCCGCTTCGCCGAAGTGCGCGTCGCCAGTGAACGCCGCTTCGTCGAAGTGCGCGTTGCCGGTGAACGCCGCTTCGCCGAAGTGCGCGTCGCCAGTGAACATCGCCTTGCTGAACCGCACGGCCCTGCTGAACGCCGCTTCGCCGAAGTGCGCGTCGCCAGTGAACGCCGCTTCGTCGAAGTGCGCGTCGCCGGTGAACGCCGCTTCGTCGAAGTGCGCGTCGCTGGTGAACGTCACTCTGTTGAACTGCGCGGCCTCGATGAACGTCGTCCCGCCGAACATCGCGTCGCCGGTGAACGTCGCCTCGTTGAACCGCGCGTCGCTGGTGAACGTCGCCCCGTTGAATACCGTGATGCCGGTGAACGTCGCTTTGCTGAACCGCGCGTCGCCGGTGAACGTCGCCCCGTCGAACCACACGGCCCCGGTGAACGTCGCCTCGTTGAACCGCGCGGCGCTGGTGAACGTCGCCTCGTTGAACACTGCGGCGCTGGTGAACGTCGCCTCGCTGAACCACGCGGCCCCGGTGAACGTCGCCTCGCTGAACCATGCGGCGCCGGTGAATGTCGCCCTATCGAACCATGCAGCGCCGGAAAAGTGCACGTCGGTGAAGGTTGCTTGTCGCACGGTGAGGTTAGCGGCGTGGAAGTCGATGAGAGTGGCACCGGTGAGGTCGAGGTCATAGTCCTCGGCCCAGTATCGGGAATGGGCCAGCTGGTCGGCGGTCTTGTCGGAGCTGGGGCGGCATAGATGGGTGGTGAGGATGCGTTGGGCGGTGAGCCGGACCTCGCGTTCCTGCCGCAACTGCTCGGGCGGAACAGCCGGTGTAGGTGGCGTGAGGCTGATACGGCGTGCGGCCGCGGCGCGAGCGGCGACGCGGTCGGCCGCAGTGCTTCGGCGTGCGGCCGCGGACAGCCCGGTCCGGCGGGCGACAGGCCGCTCGGGTGGCGGGGTGTAGGGGCTGCGTAGGTAGGCGCAGATCACGTTGATCACGGTCTGGCGCTGGTCGGGATTGTCCTGGGCGACGCGTTCCAGCGCGTAGAGGCCGCCGTGGCGGACCGCGGCCTTGTCTGAGCCCAATTGCTCGACCGCCTTCAGGTAAAGCTCGGTGATCCGCCGCGCTGCGGCGTCGTGCGCGGTGTCGGCGGCGGCCTTGCGCTGCACGGCCAGGGTCAGTTCGGCCGCGCGTTGGCGGCGGGCGGCCAGTAGCAGCGCGGCGGCGCCGCCGGTGCCCACCAACAGCGTGGCCGCGGTCCGGATCGCGTCCAACCGGTCTCGCGGCTCGGTCCCGGAGAAGTTGACCAGCAGCAGCACTGCCGCGGTGACGCCCAAGCCCAGCAAGACGAGTGCGCCGAGCAGGATCGCCCGCGGTGTCAGCGCCGGCATCACCTCCGTCCCTGGGTCCGCTATAGGGCGGGGTGACGAAGCCGGGTGTCGGGACCGCAGCGCCCCGAGCACTGCCGCGGCGGTCAGCAACAGCACCGTGACCGGCACCATCCACCACCGGCCTAGCCACACCCACGCCGTAGACCACCAGGACCAGGATCGGGCCATCCACATCGCCATGCCCAGGCCCGCAGCGGCCAGCAGCCAGGCCAGCACTCCTAGCCCACGTCGTCCGGTCACTGCCTGTCGGACACGTGCCGCCCGCCCGGCAGGGCGATCAGTGGAGGATGAAGTTGCAGCAGTCGTCACGCACACGGCATCGTGAACTCACGCACTGTGTTACCTCCACGACCGGCCAACTCGCCCACCACCCTGCTCCTGCCTCGACGATCTAGGCTGACTACCCGGCTATCGCGCCAAGGAGCGCCTCTGTCCACGGCAGCTGTCCTGGGCGCAATTGGCGGGCGACCGCCGCTCGACGTCTACCTGCGTGTGATGGTTCATCGCTGAAAGATCTAGAGCTGTCCGGCTGCGCTCCGAACACCGGTTCGGTCCTATGCTCCCGTTTGGGCATACTTCGCGCAGGGCGGACACCAAACCCGCAGATGGCCCTACCATTAGGGGACACCGCAGGGGACACTGAGGGCAGAGAAATCCGCATCTGCCAGGCCTGACCAGTGAAAAGAGCCGCCATGACGACCACCCAAGTGCGCCGCCATGAAGAGACACATCCATGGCTCACCTTCGACCTTGCGCTCAAGAGGTTCAGCCCTAAAACGTGGCTTCTGCTGGGCGAGGCCACCTCGAAGATGGACCACATCGCCAACGTCAACCTTCGCCCGTTCGTTGCCCGCGAGCTCCACAAGCTCTTCCTCACCCGTGGCGTACAGGGAACCGTCGCCATTGAAGGCAACACGCTGTCTGAGGCAGAGGTTCGCCAGGCGGTTGACGGAGAGCTGGAACTCCCGCCCAGCCAGGAGTACCTGCACCGTGAGGTCAACAACGTGCTCGCCGGCTGCCATGCGATCGCCGACCGCGCCGCAGAAGAGGGCCGACAGCCCATCACTACTGATTGGATCTGCTGGCTCAATAAGCAGGTGCTCGCTGGCCTCGAATTGAAGGACGATGTCGTCGCTGGCGAAGTCCGCAGCCACAACGTCGGCGTGTTTCTCTACCGCGGCGCACCACACCAGGACTGTCTGCACCTGCTCGACCGCTTGTGCGACTGGTTGAACAGTGACGACTGGGCCGCCGAGAAAGAGTTCCGCGACTGCATGACCATCGTGAAAGCGATCGTCGCGCACCTCTACATCGCCTGGATCCACCCATTTGGCGACGGCAACGGCCGCACCGCCCGGCTGCTCGAGTTCCAGATCCTCATCGAGGGTGGCGTGCCCAGTCCCGCCGCGCATCTGCTGTCGAACCACTTCAACCGGACCCGCGACCAGTACTACCGGGAACTCGACAAGACCAGCCGGCAGGGACCGCCGTACCCGGTTGAGACGTTCGTCCACTACGCCGTGCAGGGCCTCGTCGACGGGCTTCGCGACCAGCTCCGCATGATCCGCGCTCAGCAAACGCTGGTCACATGGCAGAACTATGTTCACGAAGAACTGCCCGGCACCACCGAGACGGACGTGCGGCGTCGCGAGCTCATCCTCACGCTGCCCTCCGGAGAGTGGACGCCGCGAGCCGACATTCCGACGCTGTCGGTCGAACTGGCACGCATGTATGCCACCAAAACCGACAAGACGATCACCCGCGACATCAACGCGCTGGAAGAGCTGGAGCTGCTGGTTAAGGGCGGCCGGCGCGGCGTGCGGGCGAATATTGAGTTGATCCGCGCGTTCCTTCCGCTCCGTCTCCAGCCGAACGACTAGGTCGCACAGCAGACGGGCCCCGAACCAGCCGGTTCGGGGACCGTCTGCTGTGCGCCGACGGGCACGATCATCCCGAGTGGACCTATCAGTCTCACAGCCAGTCTCATTCGCGCGCATTCGGCAGCGTTCAGCGCTGGACCGTTCAACCTCGTTGACCAGGAACGAGTACGCACGCAGACGCACTCGAACAGCCATGCCAACACCTTGAAAGCAGGAGCTTCGCGGGCTAGGTCACGTCCCGGCGCTTAGGTTCGCCTCATCGCCGGACGTCGCGTTTCAGCGGTCGGCGTGGGACCCACCTAAACGACCTTGAGGTCCGCGTACACATGTACACGCGCCGGCAACCGTGGCGGACCTTGTGGTTGTAGCAGAGCGACAACCTTGAGCGACCGTATAAAGGTGACCGTCTCCGAACCTGCTCAGTCCCGTCTGCGCCGTTCCCGCGAGCGACTACGTCGTCCGGTCTCAACACGGAGGAACCGACGAGAGTTGCCAGGAACGTCTTGGCGGGCACTGCTATTGATCGTCACGCCGGTGATCGTCATGACCACACTGGCGGTGTTGGTGTTCGTGCTGGTGTTGAACACCGCCTCGTCGACAGAGCGGCTCGATCTGATCCGCACGGCGTTGGCGGTCGGAGCGGGAACCGGTGCGGTGATGACCCTCGTGCTTGCGTGGCGGCGGCAGTGGGCCACTGAGCACGACGCCGCTGAACGTCGCCTCACCGAGTTGTACATGAAAGCAGTGGAACAGCTGGGGTCCGACAAGCCTGCAGTACGACATGGCGCAATGTACGCGCTGGAAAGAGTTGCCCAAGACAACCCCGATCACCGACAGACCGTGGTCAACGTGATCTGCGCTTATCTGCGCGCGCCTTTCACGCCACCACCCGATAAAACGGGGGTCCGCAAACCACGAGGGCTTAGCGGGTCGTTGCGGGCCACACCGGCTCGCCGTGTCGCCGCTACTGCGGCGGCTGCCCGTCGCGCGGCAACTACGCCGCCGCCCATCGCCGCCGTCCGGGACGAGGACCGACGCCAGGAACGCGAGGTCCGTCTTACCGCCCAACGCATCCTGACTCGCCACCTACGTCCGGGTGACCCCCTTCGACGTCCCGCCCGGTCTTTTTGGGACGACATCGACCTCGACCTCAAAAGCGCACTACTCATCGACTTCGACCTCGGCGGCTGCAAGGCACGCACGACCCGGTTCGATGGCGCAACCTTCAACGGGAACACCTACTTCCGCGGCGCGACCTTTTGGACCACCTCGTTCAGCGACGCGACCTTTACCGGGACCACCTCGTTCAGCGACGCGACCTTCATCAAGAGCGCCTGGTTAAACGGCGCGACCTTCATCGATTACGCCTGGTTTAACGGCGCGACCTTCATCGGCGACGTCTGGTTCGGCGACGCGACCTTCACCGGCGACGTCTGGTTCGGCGACGCGACCTTCACCGGCGACGTCTGGTTCGGCGACGCGACCTTCACCGGCGACGTCTGGTTCAGCGGCGCGACCTTCACCGGGGCCGCCAGGTTCAGCGGCGCAACCTTCACCAGAAACGCCTCGTTCCGCGACGCGCGGTTCGCCGATCCGCCTGTCATGTCGGGAGCATCGATGCGCGATCAAGAGCGCCCTTTCCACATGGACTGGCCTAGTGGATGGACCACACATGAGGTTTCTGTCGGCGGAGGCGGCGAAGAGATCAGGCTTGTTCCAGTTCCAGTAGTGCTGTCTGCCGACTAAGCCACACGATGCGTGCCGACTGGGAGAAACCTGGGAGAACAACCTCCGATAGAGGGCTTCCAGCACCCATGCAGTCCAACGGCAACCAACGGCTCTACCAGCAGGTATGCACGCCGCAGCAGGCCAGCGGTGCCGCCGGACTTAGTTCGGGACGAAGAGGTCACAGGTTCAAATCCTGTCACCCCGATTGAGAATCGGGCCTGGTTCCATCATGCGATGGTGCCAGGCCCGATTTTTGTTTGTCCACAAGATGATTCCGCCGCTATTGCCGACGTGCGAGCAGCCCGGCCGCGGTCACCTCACCGCTGCGCCGCACCGCGTCGGCGAAGTCGATGCACATGGCCGCCAGGCTCGGGTCCGCCGCATACGCGGAGAGCAACGCCTGCGGGGGCCGGCTCGCCGGCCACGCCGCCACCGCCGTCAGCATGACGGTCTGCACCAGGGCGCCCGCGTCCTCGGCGCCGAGTTCGGGCAGGTGCCGGCGGACCAGCTGGACCAAGGCACTCAGCGACTCCCGGATCGTCCGCTTGTGCCGGATCGCCGTCTCCACCGAGATGTTGCGCTCCAGCACGGTCGCCTGCGAGGCGACCAGGTCGCACAGCATGGGTCGCGCGGCCAGTGAGTCGGCGAAGAGTGCGGCCAGCCGGTCGCCGCGCTCCCGTGCGGAGCCGTCCGGTGTGGGAGCGGACTCCAGTTCCGTGATGCACTCCGCCATCTGTGCCTCCAGCAGCTCCAGCAGCACCGCCTCGCGCGAGTCGAAGTAGCGCAGCACGTTCGCCTTGGCCAGGCGCACCCGCCGGCTCAGCGCGGTGAGGCTCAGCTCGGCCACCGGCATCTCGGTGAGCATCGCGGCCGCGGCGTCGAGGATCTGCCGCCGCCGTTCGGTGCGCTGCTCGTCGGTGCGCGCTCGCTGGAAGGTCACGTGTCCCATGTTACAGACCGGCGGTACTTTACTAAGAGACCGACGGTACGTTAGCGTGGAGCCATAACGGACCGTCGGTACGTAAAGGGGTTGGCCATGTACGAGGTTCCTGACCAGCACGGCAAGCGCGTCGTCGTCACCGGGGCGAACAGCGGCACCGGCAAGGAGGCGGCCAAGCGGCTCGCCGCGGCCGGGGCCGAGGTGGTGCTCGCGGTGCGCACCGGGGCCAAGGGTGAGCAGGCGAAGGCGGAGATCCTGGCCGCGCATCCTGAGGCTGTGCTGGAGGTCCGCCGGCTCGACCTCGCCGACCAGGCCTCGGTGCGCGAGTTCGCCGACGGGCTGATCTCCGACGGCACCGCGCTGGACGTCCTCGTCAACAACGCCGGTGTGATGAACGTGCCCGCGCGCACGGAGACGGTGGACGGCTTCGAGCTCCAACTGGCCAGCAACTTCCTCGGCCCGTTCGCCCTCACGGCCCGGCTGCTGCCGTTGCTGCTGAAAGCTCCCGCGGCCAGGGTCGTCACCATGAGCAGCGGCGCCGCGACCGGTGGCCGGATCGACTTCGCCGACCTGCAGTCGAGCCGGCGGTACAGCCCGATGCGCGCCTACGCGCAGACCAAGCTCGCCGACCTGCTGATGACGCTGCACCTGGCCGACCTCGCGGTCGAGCGCGGCTGGCCGTTGCTGTCGGTCGGTGCGCACCCCGGCTACACCCGCACGAACCTGATGGTCTCCGGTCCGCACCTCAACGGCGGCCGGCCGGGGCTGCTCGAGTCCATCGGGTACCGGGTCGTCCCCTCGCAGGACGCCGTCCAGGGCACCGAGCCGCTCCTGTACGCGGCGGCCGACCCCGGTGCGGTCCAGGGCGGCTACTACGGGCCCCGCTGGGCGCTCGTCGGGCCGACCAGGCCTGTGCGGGTGCCGCGGCGCGCGCGCGACAAGGCGGTCGCCGCGCGGTTGTGGGCCGAGGCCGAGCGCCTGACCGGAACGTCTGTGTGAACCGAAGGGTCGAAGGTCCCGAGCGGGCCGGAAAAGGGCATCGATCCACGCCTGAGAATCACACGATCGGGGGACCCCTATCGACACGAGCGGCGGCACGCGCGACGGTGGCTGTAGGCACGCAGCGCCATCATTCAGGGTCAAATAATACAGAACAGTGACGTAGTGTTAACCCTTACGAGTGAAGGTTGAAGCTTCAAGTCACGGTACGTAACAGGCACCGAGATCATCTCGACAAGACGGGCGTGCGTTCGGCACCAGATGAATTGATCGGGAGACGTTCATGAACTCCGCAACCGCCGCCAAGCAGGTTCACCGTTCGTGGCTCGTCATAGCCGCGAAGACGATCGTCGTCCTGCAGTCGCTCGCGATCGTCTACACGCTCACGTCGGTCTGGGTGACGCTCGCGGTCGCCGCCGCGTTCCTCGTCGTGATCACCGCGGTCAAGGCGCTCAGCCGGGCCTCGAAGCAGGTCGACCGGATCTTCGAGGAGGAGCTGGGTCAGTAGGACCGGCGCCCGGCTGCGCCACCGCTAGCTGAGGAAGCCCCGCGCGGGCAGACCCTCCGGGAACCGCTCCAGCGCATCACCCGCTGCAGCGGCCAGGGCCTCCAGAGCAGAGGTCTCCGACTCGGACGCCGTGTGCGGCACCGCCCAGTAGCACCCGATCGCCCCGATGGCCAGCGGCCTCAGGATCGGGGCCATCACCAGGCTCCGCACGAACGTCGGCCGGTACGCCTCCTGCGGGATCCGTTCGTCGAACCGGATGTCCTTGATGGCGACGGTCTTGCGGTTGAACATCGCCCAGCCGCTGATGCAGTTCACCGCGGGGAAGCGCTGGCCCTTCCACAACGGGCTCATCGAGTCCTCGTCCGCGTAGTAGCAGAGGTCGCCGTCCAGCAGCACGAGCGTCGCGCCGTGGGCACTCAGCAGCGAACGGGCCGTGGTGCGCACGATCCGTTGCACTTCCTCCAGCGTGTCTGCCGCGTCGAGCCGCTCCGCTGTATCGGGCATCCACAAACGTTAACTCGCGAAGAGCCGCACACCTAGGGATTCCAGGGGTGCGCGAAACCCTTCCGCGCACCCCTGATCAGCTACGCCGATGTCGGGTCGTAGATCTGCTTCAACGTGAACGCCTCCGATGTCGGCCCGTGCGCGCGCAGGTGCACCAACCGTTCTTCGGCCTCCGTGATGGACGGCCGGTGTCCGGCAGGCACCCACCACAACGCCGTCATCGCCTCGGCCGGGGCGTGGAACCACTGCCGCCGCCCGCGCAGCACCGCGCGATGGGCCTCGCCGTAGACGTAGTCGAGCAACGCCTGCGGCGACTCCCACACCGACATGTTCACGATCAGCCAGTCGTCGTCGAAGACCCGCAACGCCGTGGCGTTGCCGTCCTCGTTCTGCAGCCGCCAGCGGAAGCCCGGTGCGGTGTCCGCGACCGCGTTCACCGGGTCGAGCGCCGCCACGAACTCCGCCAGCTGCGGGCTGTCCAGCGGTGCGAGCAGCCGCGAGATGTTGACCTGGGCCAGTTCGAGGTTCACCGGCGGTTCCTCGGCACGTGCCCCTGCGCGATCGACTGCTGGTGCTTCGCCGCGATCCACTGCTTCACCGCCGGCCGCGTCGCGAGCACCAGGCTGGTCACGCACACGACCAGCAGCGCGAACGAACCCAGCGACGGCAGCAGCTCCGCCAGCCCGCGCCGCACCGAGCGGACCAGCGCCACGAGCAGCACCAACGCGGTGAAGGTGCCTGCCATCTGCGCGGCCGCGGTGTTCGGGAAGTGCGGGTGGTTGACCGACAGCGCCGCCAGCGCGTTCAACGCGCCGAACCCGCCGATGATCACCGCGAGCACGATGCCGATGACCAGCGTGCTGCCGGACATCAGGAAGCTCACGACGACGAACGCCGCGAGCACGAACATCGCGACGGCGAACACCCAGTTCAGCACGGCCAGCAGGGTCAGCTGGGCGGGCTTCGGCGGGAGCCACGGGCCCTGCTGGTGGACGTGCTGCTGGCGGACGTGCTGCTGGTGGTGGCCCGGCTGCTGCGGGTGGCCCGGCGGCGGATACCCCGGTTGCCGGTGTTGCGGTTGCGAGTGCTGCGGGTACTGCTGTTGGTACGGCGGCCGCGGTGGTGGCGGCCCTCCCCACTGTGGTGGTTGTGTCATCTCGGATCCCCCTAGAACCGCCTGTGACTCTAGTGTTGCGTTGTGACGACGCACCCTGCTCCAGAGGTTCCGGACCAGCTCTTCGACGACCCCGCCGCGGAGACCACGTGGCGTGAACGGTTCACCGCACCCCGGATGAGCCTGCCCGGCTGGGCCGACGACGCACCCGACCGCACGCTCTACATCTCCAACGCCGGTGGGGTGTGGGAGATCTACGCGTGGGACCGGGCCACCGACGAGCACCGCAAGGTCACCGACCGCCCGAACGGCACGTCACACGGCACGCTGAACCCGGACGGCACCGAGATCTGGTGGTTCGACGACCACGACGGCGACGAGTTCGGCGTCTGGGTGCGCGAACCGTTCCACGCCGACGGCAGCAAGGCGGAGCCCGCGGTCCGGGACGTCACCGCCGGCTACCCGGCCGGTCTGGAGATCGGCCACGAGGTCACGGCCGTCGCCGCCTCGACCGACGACGGCACCACGGTCTGGCTCGCCCGCGGCGACCGCACCGAGGTGATCTACCAGAACGAGAACGACGCCGGCGTCACCGCGCTCGCCAAGGACGAGTCGCTCGTCGCCATCGCGCACTCCGAACACGGCGACAACCGCCACATGGCCCTGCGCGTGCTGGCCACCGCCGACGGCTCGGTCGTCGCCGAGAAGTGGGACGGCAAGGGCAAGGGCCTCGACGCCATCTCGTTCAGCCCGGTCCGCGGCGACCAGCGGCTCCTCGTGCTGCACGAGCGCCGCGGCCGCGAGGAGCTCCTGATCTGGGACGTCGCCGCCGACACCGAACGCGAGATCGTCCTCGACCTGCCCGGCGAGGTCGCCGCCGACTGGTACCCGGACGCCTCCGCGTTGCTGATCGTCCACACCCACCACGCCCGCAACACCGTGCACCGCTACGACCTCACCACCGGCGAGCTGTCCACTCTGGACACCGCACCCGGCGTGATCGGCTCGGCCGGCGTCCGCCCCGACGGCACCGTCGAGTACTCCTGGTCCTCCGCCTCGAACTCGACCGTGATCCGCGCCCTGGCCACCGACGGCACCGAACGCGTCCTCGTCGAACCCGCCGGCGCCCGCCCGGCGACGTCGCTGCCGCTGGAGGACGTCTTCGTCGGCGACGTGCACGCCCTGGTCTCCCGCCCGGCGGGCGAGGGGCCGTTCCCGACCGTCTTCATGATCCACGGCGGCCCGCACTCCTCCGACGAGGACCGCTTCTCCGCCTACCGCGCCGTCTGGCTCGACGCGGGCTTCGCCACCGTCCACGTCAACTACCGCGGCTCCTCGGGCTACGGCTCCCGGTGGCGCGACGCCATCGAGGGCCGCCCCGGCCTCACCGAACTGGAAGACATCGCCGCCGTCCACGACTGGGCCGTCGACTCCGGCCTCACCGACCCCGCGCGCGTCGTCCTGAACGGCGGCTCCTGGGGCGGCTACCTGACCCTGCTCGGCATCGGCACCCAGCCCGACCGCTGGGCCGTCGGCATCGCGGCCGTCCCGGTCGCCGACTACCTCGCCGCCTACGAGGACGAGATGGAACCGCTGCGCGCCTTCGACCGCGCACTCTTCGGCGGCTCCCCGGACGAACTGCCCGACCTCTACCGCGAGTGCTCGCCGCTCACCTACGTCGACCAGGTCACCGCCCCGGTCCTGATCCTCGCGGGCGAGAACGACCCCCGCTGCCCGATCCGGCAGATCGACAACTACCTGGACGCGCTGGCGGAGCGCGGCCACACCTACGAGATGTACCGGTACGACGCGGGACACGGGTCTCTGGTGGTCGCGGAGACGATGCGGCAGACGGCGGCGGAGGTGGACTTCGCTCGCCGCCACCTGGCGCGCTAGCCCGGTGCGGGGGCCTTCGCACGACGATGGGAAGGCCCCCGCCTGAGCGGAAAACCGCCTTGCCAGCAGGGCGACGATGAGGGGGTGAACCTCGCCCCCTTCCGCACCGTCCTCGCCCTGCCCGGCGTCCGCTCCCTGATGCTGCTGGTGCTGCTCGCGCGGATCGCCCCGACGGCGGCGGGGGTGACGGTGACGCTGCACGTCGTCACCTCGCTCGACAAGGGGTACGCGGCGGCGGGCACGGTCGGGTTCGCGACGATGGTCGGCATCGGGCTCGGTTCGCCGCTGATGGGGCGCTTGATCGACCTGAAAGGCCTGCGGATCACGCTCGTCGTGAGCGCGGTGGTCGAGGGCGCGTTCTGGGTGACGGCGCCGTTGATGAGCTACTACCTGTTGCTGCCGCTGGCGTTCGCCAACGGGTTGTTCTCGGTGCCGGTGATGTCGATCGGCAGGCAGGCGCTCACGGCGCTGGTGCCGGTGGCGCAGCGCAGGCCCGCGTTCTCGCTGGACTCGATCTCGGTCGAGCTGTCGTTCATGGTCGGGCCGGCGGCGGGTGTGCTGCTGGCGACGAAGATCTCCACCGGCGCGGCGCTCGTGTCCATCGGGGTGGCGATCGTGCTCGCGTGCGTGCTGCTGTACGTGGTGAACCCGCCGTTGGTGAACGAGGACGAGGTCACGGAGGAACCCGCACCGCGCTGGCAGGAGTGGTTGCGGGGGCCGATGATCGCGGCGTTGATCATCCCGTTCGGGGCCACGATGGTGTTGTCGGGCATGGAGCTCGCGGCGATCGCGAGCCTGGAGCACGCGGGCAGGCAGAGCTGGCTCGGCGTGATCTTCGTGGTGATGTGCGCGGCGTCGGCGTTCGGCGGGCTCGTCTACGGCGGGCTGAAGCGGGTGCCGGGCGGGGTCGTGTTGCTGGCCGGCATGGCGTTGCTGGAGATTCCGGTCGGGTTGGGGGACGGCAACGTGGCGTTGCTGGCGCTGGCGTTGATCCCGATGAACCTGTTGTGCGCGCCCACGATCGCCGCCTCGAGCGAGCAGGTCAGCAGGCTCGCGCCCGCGTCGGCACGGGGGATGGCGCTCGGGTTGCAGGGCTCGGCGTTCACGTTCGGGGTCGCGGCGGGGCAACCGCTCGCGGGCCTCGCCGTGGACAGCGGCGGGCCCGCGCTCGGCTTCGTCGTCGCGGGGGTGGCGGGGCTCGCGGTCGCGGGCGTCGGCTACCTGCTGAGCAGGCAACGCCAGCCCGAGCCTCAGGCCGTCTCGGTCACGTCCTGAGCGGAGTTCGCCAGCGCCAGCCCCGTCCGCAGCGCACCGACGGCTTCGGACACGGCCTCGCGGAAGATGCCGCCCACGCCGAGCACGTTCGCGAAGCCGTGGAACAACCCCTCGTGCCGCCGCAGCACCACCGGCACGCCCTCGGCGGCCAGGCGTTCGGCGAAGGCCTCGCCCTCGTCGCGCAACGGGTCGTAGCCCGCCGTCGCGATGTAGGTCGGCGGCAGGCCGGACAGGTCCTCGGCCAGCATGATCGACAGGCGTGGGTCGTTGCGGGCCTCGCCGCCGGCGGCGTACTGGTCGAGGAACCAGTCCATCTTCTCGTCGGTCAGGAAGAACCCGTTGCCGAAGATCTCCCGCGACCGCCGCCGCACGGACGCGTCCACACCGGGGTAGAAGAGCAGCAGGAACGCCACGTCGACCTCGGCGGCGTGCGCGGTCACCGCGGCCAGGTTGCCGCCCGCGCTGTCGCCGCCCAGCGCGATCCGGCGCGGGTCGACGCCCAGGTCCTCCGCCTTGGCCACGGCGTAGCGCAGCACCTCGGCCGCGTCGTCGGCCGCCGCGGGGAACGGGTACTCGGGCGCGAGCCGGTAGTCCGCCGCCAGCACCCGCACGCCGGCTTCACGGGCGAGGAACCGGCACAGGTTGTCGTGGCTCTCCAGGCTGCCGGTCACCCAGCCGCCACCGTGGTAGAAGATCAACAACGCCGAGCCGGGAGCCAGGCCGGCGGGCGTGTACAGCCGGCCCGCGAACTCCCCGATCGTGAGCTCGCGCGCACCCACCCCGGTGATCGCCGGGCCGGACACGAGCTTCGAACTCAACTCCAGGTCTAGTCGGCTCTCCGATGCTGTCCGAGTGCGCCACCCGGTTCCCGACAGCTGCTGGAGTCGCAGCAGCAGCTGGGCCTCCGGGTGCAGGTCCTGACCGTCCAGGCGGATCGGGGTGCCGGCGATCAGGCGGCGCACGGGACCGGGCAGACCGAACGCGAAGCGCAGAGCGCCGGCGAGCAGGCCGGCCTGGAAGTTCGACATGTGGTGCACGTTACTAGCGAGTAGTGCTGGATCTCCAGGTATCTGGAGGTGGAAGGATCGACGTCATGACGGTGACGGTGGTGGGCATCGGCGGCTCGATCAGGTCCGACTCGCAGTCCGAGCGGGCGCTGCGGGTCGCGCTCGAGGGTGCTCGCGAGCTCGGCGCGCAGACCATCCAGTACAGCGGCCCCGAGCTGGTGTTGCCGTTCTACGACCCGTCCGTGCCGGAACGCACGGAGGTCGCGCTGAAGATGGTCGAGGACCTCCGCAGGGCCGACGGCGTGATCCTCGTCTCGCCCGGCTACCACGGCACGGTCTCCGGTCTGGTCAAGAACGCCCTCGACTACATCGAGGACCTCCGCGACGACGAGCGCCCCTACCTCGACGGCCGCGCGGTCGGCACGATCACCGCCGCCTACGGGTGGCAGGCCGCCGTCAACACGCTCGCCGCGGTCCGCTCGATCGTGCACGCACTGCGCGGCTGGCCGACGCCGCTGGGTGCCGCGATCAACTCCGCGCAGGTCAAGTTCGACGGTGACGGCTCCTGCTCGGACGCCGACGTCGACAGGAACCTGCGGGTCATCGGCCGTCAGGTGGTCGAGTTCGCCCTGCGCCAGGCGTCTCATCTGGACGTGAGCTGAGTCACGACCGGGCAGATAAGTCGCGCACGATGCGTTCTCCTCGGTGGAAGGCAACACCACTGACTCGAGGGAGAGCGGAATGGAAGCGCTGTACACGGCTGAGGCGACTGCTTATGGCGAAGGCCGCAACGGCGAGGTGCGTTCCTCCGACGGTGTGATCGACGAGGTGCTGTCGGTCCCCAAGGAGATGGGCGGTCCCGGCGGTGACGCGACCAACCCCGAGCAGCTCTTCGCGGCCGGGTACTCGGCGTGCTTCAACTCCGCCATCGCAGCCGTCGCGCGCGCCGGGAAGATTCAAGTCGCGTCCTCCGAGGTAACCGCCAAGGTGGGGATCGGGTCCAACGGGGCCGGCGGCTTCCAGCTCGCCGTCGAGCTCGCGGTCAAGATCCCCGGACTCGACCAGGCGGTCGCGGAGAAGCTCGTCGAGCAGGCCCACCAGGTCTGCCCGTACTCCAACGCGACGCGCGGCAACATCGAGGTGGCGCTCACCGTCACCGTCTGAGGAGGCGCGTAACACCATGGCCAAGAACCCGATCACCAGCCCTCTCGCCGACGCGGATCGTGACGCCGTCGGGGCGGTGCTGCAGGCAACGCTCGTCGACCTCGTCGACCTGTCCCTGATCGGGAAGCAGGCGCACTGGAACGTGATCGGCAAGAACTTCCGCAGCGTCCACCTGCAGCTCGACGAGCTGGTCGTCGCGGCGCGCAACGCCGCCGACCAGGTCGCCGAACGCGCGGCCGCGCTCGGGGTCACGCCGAACGGCACGGCGAAGACCATCGCCTCGTCGTCCGGCCTGCCCGAGATCGAGACCGGCTGGCTGAAGGAGGACCAGGTCGTCTCGGCGATCACCAACGTCCTGGGCAAGCTCATCACCCGCATGCGCGCCCGCATCGACGAGACCGACAAGCCGGACCTGGTCACCCAGGACCTGCTGATCGGCATCACGCAGGAGCTGGAGCAGGCGCACTGGATGTGGCAGGCCCAGTCGGCCTGAGCCGCACCGCCTGAGTCACACCGCCCGAATCACACCGCCCGAGTCACACCGCGTTCACGAGCCGACGGACGGCCCGCTCCTCGATGGAGCGGGCCTCGTCGACTTTCCGGGCCAGCTCGTCGTAGTCGCCGCCGCGCCACGAAGCCGGGGTCGCCGGCCCACCGTCGCGTCCGACCCTTCTTGCCCTGGTCACGCAGCTGCTCGGCCAGCTTGCGCATGCCGGAGAAGCCGAAGTTCACGTCGAAGTTGTTGCCCAGCACCGGTCCGTCGGCGGCACGCAGCCGCGCTTCCGCCTTGCGCGCGGCCGTCGTGGACGTGACGTCGTGGGCGATGCGGGCCTGCCGCAGCGCGGTCGGGATGAACGGCGCCGGGTGGTGTGCCGCGCGACGATCGTCGTCGAGCAACTCACGCCGAAGCCGTTCCCCGCGCCCTGCTCCCGCTCAACGGCGGAAGGGCCCTGTCTCGGCTACCTCCTGGGCGGCCCGCCCGGTTCGGTGGGCAGCGTGATCGGCGGGCCGGGGTTCGGGTTGCCCGGAGTCGGGTCTCCGGGACCTGGCGGCTGACCGCTCGTCGGCTCGGTCGGCACCGGCGGCGGCACGTACCCGGAGCTCACCGACAGCGTGATCACGGTGCCGCGCAACGCGTTGCCGCGCGGCGACTGGCTGACGACGGTGCCCTTGGGCTGGTCGGAGTTGATGGTCTGCTGGCTCGACCTGTAGCCGGCCTGGTCGAGGATCCGCACCGCGTCGTTGACCTGGCGGCCGACGACGTCCGGGATCTGGACCTCCTTGCCGCCCTTGAGGTAGCGCGGCTCGACCGGCGCGAGCTGCGACACCGGGATGTCGCCGTGCACCTTCGTCATGGTGTTGAACCAGGTGCGGGCCGGGATCGTGCCGCCGAAGATGTTGCCGTTGCCGCACAGCCTGGGCGCGCCGCCGACGCAGATCGGGCGCGGGGTGGTGCCGTCGTTGAACGTCTGCACGGCGCCCGCGAAGTCCGGGGTCGCGCCGATGAACGCCGCCGACTTGTACTCCTCGGTGGTGCCCGTCTTGCCGATCATCGGGCGGGTCCACCGGAAGTCCCTGGCGGCGGCCGCGGCGGTGCCGTTGCCGACGTCGTCCTTGCTCATGCCGACCGCGAGACCGTTCGCGAGGCCCTCGTTGACGACCTGCTCGCACGGGGCCTCGTTGAGGGGCACGGCCTTGCCGTTGCGGTCGAGGACCTTCGCGAGCGGCGTCGGCGGGCACCACTTGCCGCCGGACACGATGGTCGCGGCGACGTTCGCGAGCTCCAGGGTGGACACCGGCGCGGGGGACAGGGTGAACGAGGCGTTGCCGCCGTTCTGCTTGTAGAACTCGGTCTGCGAGATGCGGTTCTGCTTGTCCTTGGCCTTCGGGTCCGGCCGCATGCCCTGCAGGTTCGTGGCCATCGTGTCGCGCATGCCCAGCCGCGAGGCCATGTCGACCACCGTGTCCATGCCGGCCTGCTCCTCGAGGATCACGAAGCCGGTGTTCGGCGAGGTCTGCAGGGCCTGCTGCAGCGACATCGACGACGGGTAGCTGTTGTCGAAGTTCGACAGGCAGTACCAGCGGGTGCCCGGCTCACCGGTGCTCGGGCAGCGCTGGGCGCCACCCTTGAAGACCCGCGAGGTGTACGAGGACGGCGTCGGGATGACGTTCTCGATGCCGAGGCCCTTCTCCAGCGCCGCGGCGGCGGTGAAGACCTTGTAGACCGAGCCGGCGCCGAACTTGTTCTCCACGCCGCTGGGCAGGTCGAACGTCGTCTGGTTCAGGTCGGCCTTCAGGCCGTAGTCGCGGTTGGCCACCAGCGCCAGCACGTCGTGGCGCTCCTTGCCCGGCTTCACCACGGCCATCGTGTTCGCGATGCCCGGCGTGCCCTTGGCGACACCGGCCTCCGCGGCCGCCTTCGCCTGCGAGGTGACCGCTCTGTCCAATGTGGTCTGGATGGTGTAGCCGCCGGTGCGCAGCTGTTCCTCGCTGAAACCCGCCCGTTGCAAGTAGTTCACGACGTAGGAACAGAAGAAGCCGTTTTCCGGACCGGCGCCCACGCACCCGTTCGGCGGGGTGCGGACCGGGGTCGCCAGACCGAGGCCTTCCTTCTTCGCCGCCTCACCCGCGTCACGCGACAGCTTGTCGTTCTCGACCATCCGGTCGATCACTTTGTTGCGCCGCTCCAGCGCTTTGTCCGGATACGCTTCGGGGTCGAGCGCTGACGGGCTGTTGACCATTCCGGCGAGCACCGCCGCCTGCGGAACCGTCAACTTGTCCGGCGTGGTGTTGAAGTAAGCCTGGGCGGCGGCCGCGATCCCGTAAATGGTTGAACCAAATGGGACCACGTTGAGGTAGCGGGCCAGGATCTCCTCCTTGCCCAGCTTCCGCTCCAGCTGCAGGGAGATCCGCGCCTCGCGCATCTTGCGCGCGATGGTCTGCTCCTGGGCCTTGGCCTGCTCCAGCTTGTTGTTCCTGGCCACGACGTGGACCAGGTAGTTCTTGACGTACTGCTGGGTCAGCGTGGACGCGCCCTGGGTCACGGCGCCGCTGACCTGGTTCGTCAGGCCCGCCCGGATCGTGCCCTTCCAGTCCACGCCCTGGTGCTCGTAGAACCGGCGGTCCTCCACCGAGATCAGCGCCGCCTTCATGGTCGGCGAGATCTTCTCCGGTGGTGTCAGGACCCGGTACTGGTCGTACAGGTAGGCGATGGGGGCGCCGTCCTTGTCGGTGACCGTTGTGATCAGCGGTGGGTCCGTGGTCACGAGGTCGGCGGAGATGCTGTCCACGGTGTCGCTGGCCCGGTTGGACACCAGGCCTGTCGCGCCCACGACGGGGAACAGCATGCCGGCGAGGAGAACCCCAGCCAGCAGGCACAGGCCGAGCATCTTGAGCACGCCATTCCTGACTCGCACGCAGCTCAGCGTACGCCGTACACGAACGGGTGAAGGTGATCAGTAACTGCCGTTACTCAGCATGAGTAGAGATACGCACGACAGGTAACAGTCGGGTGACCCAGGCTTGGACAGGGAACCGAACGGCACTACAGTCCGTCAACGTCCAAGGAATGCAGCCGTGGCTCGAACGCTACGGCATCCGTGGCAGGGGTGTGGCGGATTTCCACATTTGGACAGCACTGAGGAGTGGGGGATATGAACCAGGGGGATTGGCGTATCAACGCTTCGTGCCGGGACGAGGAGCCGGATCAGCTCTTCGTCAGGGGTGCGGAGCAGCGCAAGGCGAAGCTCGTGTGCCTGGGTTGCCCGGTGCGCATGGAATGCCTGGCCGAAGCGCTCGACAACAGGATCGAGTTCGGTGTCTGGGGTGGCATGACGGAGCGTGAACGACGCGCTCTGCTGCGTCGTCGTCCTGACGTTTTGTCTTGGTACGAATTGCTCGACAATGCGCGCCAGGAGCACACCGAGGACACGCGGGTCGGTTAGTCCCGGCCCGTCCCGGCACAAAAGATCAACACGGCACTACTCCCCGGCGAGCCTGCGCCCGATTTCGCGCAGGCCGTCGAGGTCGTGCACGTCCGCGGGCAACGCGGGCACGCCGACCAGCGCGACACCGGGGTGGGCACGCGTGAACCGGGCGAGCAGCCGCTTCTCCCGATCGGCGACCGCGACCCGGTCCGCGTGCAGCCGGAGCACCGCCGCCGCGAGCGGCGCCTCACCGGAACGGTCGAGGTCGTCCGCCGCGGCGTGGGCCTTCGCCGCGGGCAGGTCCACCGCCAGCACGGGGTGGGTCCTGTTCGCGACGAGCCCGCACAGCGGCATGTTCTCCGCGCTGAGCCGTTCCACGAAGTAGCTGGCCTCGCGCAGCGCGTCCGGCTCCGCGGCCGCCACCACGACGAACCCGGTGCCCGGTGAGCGGAGCAGCTCGTAGGTGCGCTGGGCCCGTTCGCGGAACCCGCCGAACATGCTGTCGAAGGCCTGCACGAACGTCGACGCGTCCTGCAGCAGCTGGCCGCCGACGATCGTCGAGACCGCGCGCGTGAACAGGCTGAACCCGGTGCCGACGATCTTCATCAGACCGCGGCCGCCCGCTCGCGCCGGCGCCGACAGCATCCGGATGAACTTGCCGTCGAGCACCGTGGACAGCCGCTGCGGCGCGTCCAGGAAGTCGAGCGCCGACCGCGACGGCGGGGTGTCGACGACGATCAGGTCCCACTCGTCCTGCGCCACCAGCTGGCCCAGCTTCTCCATCGCCATGTACTCCTGCGTGCCGGAGAACGACGACGAGATGGTCTGGTAGAAGGGGTTCGACAGGATCTGGTCGGCCCGGTCGCGCCCGGCGTGGGTCAGCACCATGTCGTCGAACGTCCGGCGCATGTCCAGCATCATCGCGAAGAGCTCGCCCTTGGGCTCGAAGCCCTCGACGACGACCTCGCGCGGGTGGTTGTCGAGCTCCCGCAGCCCCAGCGACTGCGCCAGCCGGCGCGCCGGGTCGATCGTCAGCACCACCACGCGCCTGCCGCGTTCGGCCGCCCGCAACGCCAGCGCCGCCGCCGTCGTGGTCTTGCCGACGCCACCCGACCCGCAGCACACCAGCACGCGCGTCGCCGGGTCGTCGAGCAACGGGTCGAAGTCGAGCCGGTTCACCGCACACCCGCCGCGACCAGCACCTCGGCCAGCTCGTAGAGCGCGGCCACGTCCACCCCGTCGGTCAGCTCCGGCAGGTCGAGCGTCGGCAGGTCCGACTCGCGCAGCAGCTCCATCGCCTCCTGCTGCGACCGCACCCGGATGGCGTGCTCGACGGTCTCCTCGACCAGGTCGTCCAGCGTCTCCTCGGCGAGGTCCAGCCCGGCGGCCACGAGCCCGGCCCGCACCCGTGAGGCGTCCACCTCGCCGCCCGCCGCGGCGGGCAGGGACCGGGCGGGCAGCCGGGTCGGGTGCACCCGGTTCACCAGCACCGCACCGGGCCGCAGGTCCGCGGCGTCCAGCTCGGCGACCGCGTCGAGCGTCTCGCGCACCGGCATCTCCTCCAGCAGCGCGACCAGGTGCACCGCCGTGTCACCGGAGTGCAGCAGCCGCACCACGCCCTCGCTCTGCCCCTTGATCGGCCCGACCTTCGCCAGGTCGGCCATGGCCTTCGTGACGTCCAGGAACTTCACCACCCGCCCGGTCGGCGGCGCGTCCAGCACCACCGCGTCGTAGCAGTGCCTGCCGCCGTCGCCGGTCCGGTTGACCGTCTCCTTGACCTTGCCGGTCAGCAGCACGTCGCGCAGACCGGGGGCGAGCGTGGTCGCGAACTCGATCGCGCCCATCTTGCGCAGCGTCCGGCCGGCGAAGCCGAGGTTGTAGAACATCGCCAGGTACTCCAGCAGCGCCGCCTCCGCGTCGACCGCCAGCGCGTGCACCTCACCCCCGCCGGGCGCGGAGGCGATCCGCTCCTCGGAGTAGGGCAGCGGGGCGCGGTCGAACAGCTGGGCGATGCCCTGCCTGCCCTCGACCTCGACCAGGAGCACCCGGCGGCCTCCGGTGGCGAGCGCGAGTGCGAGCGCGGCGGCGACCGTGGTCTTCCCGGTGCCGCCCTTGCCGGAGACCACGTGCAGGCGGGCTCGGGTCAGCTCCTCGGTCCACGACGTCACCTGTCCAGACTATGTGTGAATCCGGCTGGACGTGGATCGGCCGGTCAATCGACCAGGGTGAGGAAGAGAACGGCCGCCACGGTCGCCGCGACCAACGCCCACGCCACGACCGATGGCAGGAAGAACGCGATGCCGAGCGTGATGACGGCCACGACCGCCAGTCCGATCAGTCCCGCCTGCCAGACCTGGAAGCGCTGGCTGTGCTTGCGGTCGCGCACCAGGGCCATCGCGACGAGCACCATCACCAGCCCGCCCACCAGGAACGCGCCGGTGGCGATGATGCGCCAGGTCTCCATGTGATCAAGGTAGCCCGATCCGCCGGAACCGCGCAGAGGGCGTTCGGGTGGCGGGTTAGGCTTCCGCGCATGACGAAGTGGGAGTACGCGACCGTGCCGCTGTTGATCCACGCCACCAAGCAGATCCTCGACCAGTGGGGCGAGGACGGCTGGGAGCTGGTCACCGTGCTGACCAACCCCACCGGTGAGCAGCACGTCGCGTACCTGAAGCGGGTGAAGGCATGACCTGGTCGGCCCGTCTGGAGGAGCTCGGCATCGAGCTCCCCGGTGTCGCCGCCCCGCTCGCCGCCTACGTGCCGGCCGTGCGGAGCGGGTCGTGGGTGTACACGTCGGGTCAGCTGCCGTTCGTCGACGGCCAGCTGCCCGCGACCGGCAAGGTCGGTGCCGACGTCTCCCCGGAGGAGGCCAAGGCGTACGCGCGGACCTGCATCCTGAACGCGCTCGCGGCGGTCCACGACCTCGTGGGCGTTGACTCGATCAAGCGGATCGTGAAGGTTGTGGGCTTCGTCGCCTCCGCAGAAGGCTTCACCGGCCAGCCCGGTGTCGTGAACGGGGCGTCCGAGCTGCTGGGGGAGATCTTCGGTGACGCGGGCAAGCACGCCCGGTCCGCCGTGGGTGTCGCCGAGCTGCCGATCGGCGCGCCGGTCGAGGTCGAACTGATCGTCGAGGTCTGAGGTTCCCGGTGCTCGTCCCGGGTTTCCGCTGAAGGGTGTGACATGTCGGACACGTGCCACGAACTGCTGCTGCGGCTCGCCGGACGCCTTCCGGACGACCTGCTGTGGCGGTACCGGGACTGGGCCGCCTCGGACGCGTACGCGGTGCTCGCGCGGTCGTTGCCGCGCACGCTGCTGCACGGGCGCATCCCTCTGACCGATCATGAGATGCGCCTTTTGCAGGACGCCCTCGTGCCCTACGGGGCCGAACCGGGAGCTGTCAGTTCGGTCAAAGGGCTGGACGAACTGCCGCCCACCGACTACACCTTTTCCCCGGAATCACCCGATCGGGTGCCGATGGGGGATTCCGCGACCGTCGTGCTCGGTGCCACGCTGCGAGGCCGGCACGGGGTCGGTGAGGTTCGCTCCTGCTGGCGCATCGGCCCTTCCGGGGTCAACCGCGTCCTGCTGGTGGCGGCCACCACCGGCCACGCCCGGCTGACCGGCGAGCTGCAGCGCGTGCTGCGGGCGCTGGGCGAGCCCGACCCGTGCGTCGAGGTCGTGCCGTCCGGCATGGACCTGCCGCCCTACCACCGGGCGGCGCTGGCGGCATCGGAGCTGGTGTGTGCCGGCGCCGAGTCCGAGGAGCACCTGGTGCTCAGCTAAGGAGAGTTGACGTGACGAACGACGGTGTCGGCCTGCCGGTCCGTCTGCACGATCTCCTGCTGTCGATGGCCGGGCGCGTCGATGACGACGCCCTGTCGCTGGCGCGCGAGTTCCTCGCCGTCGGAGAGCTGGACCGCGCGGTCGAACTTCTCGTCGGCACGCTCGTGGCCGGTGGCATCCCGGTGCTCCCGGACGAGAGAGCGGCCATCACCTGGGCGTTGCACGAGGTGCGTTCCGACGCGTCGCTGACCGACCGGCTGCCGGTGGTCGAGGTGCTGCCGTTCATCCGGCACCGCTTCACCTCCGACTCCGACCCGGCGGCCGACCTCGCGCCGCTGCTGTCGCGCGCGGTGTCGGTGCTGCCGGACGTGCGCGCGGTGCGGTGCGTCTGGCGCTCGTCGCCGGCCGGGGCCACACCGGGCCCGCTGCCGCAGCGCGTCGTGCTGGTGGACGTCGGTCCGCAGGGCTTCGCGCCCGCGACCGCCTACCGGGTCGACACGGTGCTGCGCAAGGCCGGCATCCGCGCCTCCGTCGAGGTGCTGACGGTGGGCAGCCAGCTCGGCGACTACCACGCCTCCGCGGTGACGTCGTCGCGCCCGGTACCGGTCTCCGGGTCCCCGGTGGCCGCGATGCCACCACCGGCACCGGCGAACGTCGGCCACGAGGCCGCCTGGTTCGACCAGTCAGAGGAACTTCCCGCTCCGGCGCCGATGGCCGAGCCGACACCGGCGCCGGAGCCAGTGGTGGAAGAGACCGGCTCACGTTATGCCCGAACCCCGTCCCTGGAAGGCTCGCAGCCCTTCCCGCCCAAGCCCGTGAAGCGGATCGCCGTCGCCTCGGCCGAACCGGAGCCGGAGCCGTTGCCGGAACCCACGCCCATCAACCGGGCCGAGGTGACCACGGAGCTGAACCCGGACGAGCTCGCGGCCCTGCAGGCAGCGTTGGCCGAACCGCCCGCGGAGCCGTCCACGGTGGACGCGAACCTCAGCGAGCGCGAGCGCGCGTTGCTGCAGCAGCTGCACGAGGAGCTGGCGCAGCGCGAGCAGTCCGGCGCGAAGATGTCCGACACCGGCCGCTGGCAGATCGACCGGTCCTCGGCGCGCCAGTCGGCGTTCGGGGCTACGAACAACGGGCATCAGCAGCAGTGAGGGCGACCCGCGTTGACTCGATCAACGCGGGGTCACCGCCCTCCCGCAGCTCCAGCGCCTGGCGGAAGTGCTCACGCGCCTCGGCGTAGCGCTGCTCGTCGAAGTAGCACTTCCCCCAGTGCTGGTGCACGAAGTCGCGCATCTCCCCGGACTCGTGGGCGCGCCGGAACTCGGCGTGCGCCTCGGCGAAGCGCCCCTGCCACTGGTACACGTGCGCCAGCCGCAGCCGGGCCGCCGTCGACGGCCTGAGCTCGAACGCCTTCGTCAACGCCCGCTCGGCCAGCTCCAGCTCGCCGAGCACCCGTGCCGCGACGCCGATCTGCGTCCAGGCCTCGTACTCGTCCGGTACCTCCCGCAGCGTCGCCGGGTCGAACCTCACCCCTGCGCCTTGCGCCGCGCCAGGTCGATGACCTTCTGCAGGTGCAGCCCGCGCCGCACGTCGCACTCGTGCGTGGTGGTGCCGCTGTGCACCATCGCCACGAAGTCGTCGAGCAGGTTCGTGAAGCACTCCGCCGCCGACGTGTCGCGGCTGTTGAGCGTCCGGTGCCCGTTCGGCCCGAACACGGTGAAGTCCGCGAACGGCGGCTGCAGCGGCAACGACAGGGTGAGCGTCACCGTGCTCGTCGCGCCACCCGCGTGCTGCAGGATCAGCTGCCACAGCCCGGTCTCCGACACGTTCGCCGCGATCACGTCGGTGATCTCACCGAGCGCCGCGTCCAGCAGGTCGAACGCGTGCGGGCCGATGTCGTCGAGCGCGCCCTTCTCGTGCCGCCACGGCGAGTTCGAGAACGGCCCGTCCAGCAGCGCGCCGGTCAGCCAGCGGCCGTCCGCACCGGTCCAGCCGCCGGTGCGGTGCAGCTGCTTGAGCAGTTCCTTGGTCTCCGGCGCGTAGCGGCGGGTCAGCACGACGAGCGAGGCCACGTTCGCGTCCGCCACGGCCCCGGCGAGGTCCTCCGCGACCTCCCGCGACTCCGCGATCGGCTTCTCCAGGATCACGTGCTTGCCCGCGTTCGCCGCCTCGATCGCCATCGGGCCCTGCACGCCCGGCGGCACGCAGAACGCCACGGCGTCCACAGTGGACAACAAGTCCTGGTAGGACGTGCAGGCTTCGGCGCCGTGTGCGTTCGCCAGCTCCTGGGCGGCCTCCGGCCGACGGGCCCAGACACCGGTGAGCCGGGTACCGGGGTGGTTCGCGAGACCGGGGGCGTGGACCATCTCCGCCCACGGGCCGGCACCGACGAGTCCTACGCGCAGCTGTTCGTCCACTCGCCCATCCTGCCTCAGGAGTAACTGGCCTTGGGGACGAAGATCTCGCCCCCGTTGTCGAACTTGAGCCGCATGCCGTCGGGCGTGCTCTCGCGTTCGGGGTCGTGTTCCCACCCAGCGGGAACGGTCACCACGTGGCCGCGGTCGGCCGTCGGCCCGAGCCAGATCTCGTAGCCGGTGCCGCCGACCATCCGCTCGACCTTCTTCACGTACACGCCGGGGGACTCGGCGGTCGGGTTCACGCTGATCACGGTCGTGCGGTCGGGCAGGAACAGCAGGACACCGGTCACCGCCGTCAGTCCCGTTCCCACCACCACTCCGAACAGGACCAGCAGCATCTTCACCAGGCAGCCGGAGACCTTCGTCGCCATCACACCATCCTCGGGTAAGCACGGTCGTACGCTCGGAGGATGCCCGAGGACATGACCTTGCCGGGAAACCTGGTACCCGCGGCGCCGGTCGCCCAACCCGCGCAACCCCGTGACGCGGTCACCGTGGTGCTGCTGCGCGACGGTGCGGCCGGGGTGGAGGCGTTCCTGCTGCGGCGGGTGAAGGGGATGGCGTTCGCGGGCGGCATGACCGTGTTCCCCGGCGGAGGCGTGGACCCGCGCGACGCGGACACGTCGGTCGCGTGGGCCGGTCCGCCGCCGTCGTGGTGGGGGTCGGTGTTCGGGGTGGACGAGTCGCTCGCCCGCGCCTTCGTGTGCGCGGCGGTGCGGGAGACGTTCGAGGAGTCCGGCGTGCTGCTGGCGGGGCCCTCGCCGACTTCCGTGGTCGCGGACGCGTCGGTGTACGCGGAGGCCCGGCAGGCGCTGGTCGACCGGGGGCTGTCGCTGGCGGAGTTCCTCGCCGCGGCAGGCCTGGTGCTGCGGGCGGACCTGCTGCGGCCGTGGGCGAACTGGGTGACCCCGGCCGAGGAACCGCGCCGCTACGACACGCGGTTCTTCGTCGCGGCGCTGCCCACCGGCCAGCACGCCGACGGCGCCACGACCGAGGCGTCCGACGCGGCCTGGCAGACGCCCGCCGAGGCCCTGCGCGACGCCGAGGAGGGGCGCCGGATGCTGATGCCGCCGACGTGGCGGACGTTGGACGAGGTGGGCGCGCTGGGGTCGGTGGCGGCGGTCATGGAGGCCGAGCGCAGCGTCGAGAAGATCATCCCGAAGCTGGTCCGCGACGGTGACGTGATCAGGGTGGTGCTCTGAATGAGCGGGTCCCCGTTGATCGGTGCCCGCGCGGCGCACCCGTTGTACGGGCAGCTGCGCCAGGTGACTCGGCACGCGGCCGTGCTGCTTGCCGACAACCCGTCGCCGATGACTCTGGACGGCACCAACACGTGGCTGCTGAAGGCCCCGGACGCGGCGTCGTACGTGGTGGTCGATCCGGGGCCGCTTGATCCGGTGCACCTTCAGCGCATCGCGTCGGTCGGGCCGGTGTCGGAGATCCTGCTGACGCACGGACATCCCGACCACTCCGAGGGGGCCCGCTCGTTCGCGGAGCTCGTCGGGGCTCCGGTGCGCGCGCTCGACCCGACGTTCGTCTTCGGTTCCGAGGGTCTGGTCGACGGTGACGTGGTCACAAGCTCCGGTCTGGAACTTCGCGTTTTGGGTACGCCCGGCCACACCAGCGACTCGCTGTGCTTCGTGCTCGACGGCGAGGCCGTGCTGACCGGTGACACGGTTCTGGGCCGTGGCACCACGATCGTCGCCCACCCGGACGGCAAGCTCGGCGACTACTTCGAGTCGCTGAAGGTCCTCGCCGACCTGCCTCCCGACACCGCGGTGCTGCCGGGCCACGGCCCCGAGCTCGCCGACGCGGGGGAGGCCGCACGGGCGTACCTCGCACACCGCGTGCAGCGCCTGGACCAGGTGCGCCGCGCGGTGGCTTCGCTGGGCGGTTCCGCGACTCCGCGCCAGGTGGTGGAGGTCGTCTACGCCGACGTCGACCGGGTGCTGTGGCCGGCCGCGGAGTGGTCGGTGCGGGCACAGCTGGAGTACTTGCGCGCCGAGGGCTGACCGTTTCCGGCCGCCCGCCGGGATCTGCTACCTCGCCGCGGTCGAGCACGCCGAAAATTGTCAGGGGTGCCCGCTAGCGTCGCCCTCATGGACCTCACCGCCACCACTTCCGAGCTCGCCGGCGCCGTCGCCGAGGTGGCGCGGCTGCTGCCCGCCCGCGTGCTCGACCCCGTGCTCGCCGGCGTCCGCCTGCGCGCCACCGCCACCGGCGTTGAGGTCGCCGGCAGCGACCACGAACACGCCGTGAGCCTCACCAAGCCCGCGTCCGCGCACACCGAAGGGGAGGTGCTGGTGCCCGCCAAGGCACTCGCCGCCACCCTGCAGGCCCTCGACGAGCCCCAGGTCCGCCTGCGGGTCGAGGGCTCCCGCCTCGCCGTGCGCACCGACCAGGCGAGGTTCGCCCTGCCGTTGCTCGACCTGCACGACCACCCCGGCATCCCCGCCCTGCCCCCGCTGCGAGGCACCGTCGCCGCCGCACACCTGCGCGTGCTCGCCGCAGTCGCCGGCGCCGCCTCGAAGGACGACGCCCTGCCGATCTTCACCGGCATCCGCATCCAGTCCGACGAGGCCCACCTGCACCTCATGGCCACCGACCGCTACCGCATGGCCTACGCCAAACTCCCGTGGCAGTCCACCGGCTCCGTCGACGTCCTGGTCCCCGCCAAGGCTCTGGCCGAAGCCGCCCGCCAGTCCGAGGGCACCGTCGCCCTCCACGCCGACGCCGACCGCATCGGCCTCGCCTGGCACCACAACTCCCTCTCCACCGCACTCCTGGCCGCCCCGTTCCCGGACGACCGAGCGCGCCGACTACTGGAGACCACCATCGACAGCACAGTCCTGGTAGACGCGGATGCCCTCTCCCGCGCCGTCCGCCGCGCCACCCCCTACGGCGGCCCCCACCAAGCCGTCACCATCCAGGTGGAAGACAGCGAGCTGCGCATCAAGAGCAGCGACCCCACCACCGGCGAGGCCGAGGAGTTCGTCAAGGCCACCGTCGAAGGCAACCGCCTCACCAAAACCTTCCAAGCCCGCTACCTCGCCGACGCCCTGAAGGCCTTCGCCGGCCGCCGCATCGAGCTCCGCATCCAGGACGGCCTCCGCTCCACCGTCCTCACCTCCCCGCCGGGCGAGGACGGCGTGGAACTCACCTACCTGGTCGTGCCGATGCGCTCGGTCGCCTGACTGCTCCGCTGCGGTCGGTGGCTTGAACGCTCAGGCCACCGACCGCGCTGGGACGTGAGCCCGGCCCGCTGCTGGGTACGACGAGCCCGGCCTGCTGGGCACGACGAACCCCGCGAGCTTGCATGGCGAGCCCGGCCAGCTTGCATGGCGAGCCCGGCCGGCTTGCATGGCGAGCCCGGCCGGCTTGTCACGGCGAGCTCGGCTCGCTGCGGGGCACGACGAACCCAGGCGCGCTGCTCGTTGTGCGCTGCCAGCTCCGTGCATTGCCAGCTCCGTGCATTGCGGTTCGTGCGCGCTGCCGGTCGTGGGCGCCGTTACCAACTCCGCGCTGTCGACCCTGCGCTGCTGCCCCTGTGCTGTCGGGCCTGACGGGCTCTGCGACGGTGCCAGCCTCGCCCGCCAGCAGTCGTACCGAGCCTTTGGCCGACGCGGCGCGGGCGGCGGCGCCGGACTTCCCACCGCCGCCACCGGGCTGCGGTCCGTCGCCCTGCCGGTGCCACGCTGGTCCTGCCCGGCTGCCCGGCTGCCCGGCTGCCCGGCCCGGCTGCCCGGCTGCCCGGTGTTGGCACCGCGCTAGTCCCTCGCGAGCCCGCCCATCCGCCCACCCGCGTGCCCGCCCTGTCATCCGCCCGTTCGCGTGCCTGGCCGCCTATCCGCGCGACTGCAAGCCCGTCCACCCATGCCCGTCCACCCGCGTCCACCTGGGTGCCTGCTTGCCCGCCTGCCCTACCCGCCTTGCCTGCCGTGCCGCGCCTGGCTTGCCCGGCGCGCTGCCCTGCCCTGGTTGCACCCCATGCCCAACGCGGCCTGCCTCGCTCTAGCCCGGCCCACCCATCCCCTGCGCTCCCTCCCCGCGTTCCTCCTAATCACGGGACGCAGCCCGAGCCCCATCAGGACACCTTTCACCCCACCGGGTGACCCCATGCAACGCCGAAAGGCACGCCGTCCCCGGCGTGCCTCCCAACCACGAACCCCATCGGCCCTGCTCAGGACCCAGAAAAACTCACCGAGCCACCAGCTCCATCTCCGACCGCACCGGCAAGCCCTCTCCGCTCGGCACCCCACGCCGCACAGTCCCGCGCAGCGCCCACACCGCCCCGGCGATCACCAACCCGGCAATGCCAGCCGCCAAAAACGCCGGCCGCGTGCCGAAGTGCTCGATCAGCTGTCCGGACAGGCCCTGCCCGATCGCCAGGCCGACGGTCACCGAGGTGATCACCCAGCCGAACGCCTCCGCGGCCATGCCGTTGGGCGTGACCTGCTCGATCGCGGCGGAGTGGGCGGTCGACTGCGGGGTGATCAGGGTGCCGACCACGAACAGTGCCACGCCCAGGCCGACCAGTGAGGCCGGGATGGCCAGCAGCAGGGACAGCAGGCCGAAGCCGCCGAGCAGCACCGGCAGGCGCAGGTGCATCGGGCGCGGCCAGGGGCGCATGCCGTAGAGGACGCCGAAGATCACCGAGCTGATCGACCACAGCGACAGCATCAGGCCGCCCATCGAGGCGTGGCCCTCGGCCTTGGCGAACGCCGGGACCGCTACCTCGACGAAGCCGATCGTCACGCCGAAGCCCAGTGCGGCCAGCGCCACCGTGCGCATGCCGGGGTAGGCGAAGGCGCCGAGCAGCGGGCGGGAGACAGCGGCGGTCGCGCCCCATTCGCGGACGACCGGGTTCAGGGCGAACCACAGTGCGCCGACGACCATCAGCACCGCGCCGACGACCACGCCGGTGCCTGCCCACGGGGCCGCCAGCAGCACGCCCGCGAGGCCGGGACCGAGGATGAAGAAGACCTCCATCGAGATCGCCTCGTAGGCGTAGCCCGCCATCCGGGTCGGGCCGGCCGGGACCATCCGCTCCCACAGCGCCCGTGACGCCGAACCCACCATCGGCTCGGTCGCACCGACGCCGAGGGCGAGCGGGACCAGCAGGAACACCGGCAGGCCCGCCTCGACGGAGATCACCGAGACGGTGACGAAAAGACCGAAGAAGCCGGTGACGACCAGCAGTGGGCGGGTGGGGCCGAAGCGGTCGATCAGCCGGCCCTGGACGACAGAGCCGAGCGCAACGCCCACCAGTGCTGCCGCCGAGACCAGACCGGCGACCGCGAACGAACCCGTGGCGCGCTCGACGTAGAGCAGCAGCGAGAGCCCGACCATCGCGATGGGGAGGCGGGCGAGCAGGGACGCGACCACGGGGCCGCGCATGCCGGGGGTCGTCAGGGCAGCACGGTAGTCGGAGAGACGGGCAGAGTGGGACATGTGTACCAGTGTGCCAAACCTGGTACGGAAGTACCAGTTTGGGTGCGCGGTGTCACCCCGGTTGCAATCGGGTCACGGGAGTGGGATGACCGGGTGAAAGATGCAACTAAAACCACCCGAACGGGCTCTTTCGGGGTGAAAAAGCTTGAGCGTCACGGTGGGGGACGTGCGAAAGTTGACTCACCGATCGAGACCAACCTCTGGCTTGAGGGTCGGGGCCTGCGCGCCAGAGGGATGGAAGGCACGGTTCGTCGGGGGATGGGCCGTGCAACACAAAGGACCGGTGCGCCACGTCGGGGGTGGCGCCCGGTCCTTTGTGTTGGTCAGCGTTCTGTCGAGTCCGCCTCGCTCGGGGGCGGACTCGACAGAACTGAAACTTGCTAGCGTGCGCGGCGCGCCAGGCGCTCCGGGTCCAGGATCAGCACGCTCTTGCCCTCCAGCCGCAGCCAGCCGCGGTGCGCGAAGTCGGCCAGGGCCTTGTTCACGGTCTCGCGCGACGCACCCACGAACTGGGCGATCTCCTCCTGCGTCAGGTCGTGCGTGACGCGGAGCAGGCCGGCCTCCTGCGAGCCGAAGCGCTGTGCGAGCTGCAGCAACGCCTTGGCCACGCGGCCGGGCACGTCCGTGAAGATCAGGTCGGCCAGCATCGAGTTCGTCCGGCGCAGCCTGCGGGCCAGAGCCCTCAGCAGCTGCTCGGCGATCTCCGGCCGGTTGGTGATCCACTGACGGAGCGCGGGGCGGTCCATGGACACCGCGCGCACCTCGGTCACCGTCGTCGCCGTCGACGTGCGGGGGCCGGGGTCGAAAATGGACAGTTCACCGAACATGTCGGAAGGTCCGAAGATCCCCAACAGGTTCTCGCGGCCGTCCGGCGACTTGCGGCCGATCTTCACCTTGCCGGACTGGATGATGTACAGGCGGTCGCCCGGCTCACCTTCCGCGAAGATCACATGGCCACGCGGGAACTCCACCGTCTCCAGGGTCTGAGCCAGCGCCTCTGCGGCTGCCGGGTCAACTCCCTGGAAGATGCCCGCTCGCGCCAGGGTCTCGTCCACCTCGTCCCTCCTAATCGACGCGACGGCACGCCTACCACCATCTTTGGTGGAGTCAGCGCCGTGCCGCCGATCACTGCGTTGCAGTCTAAGGGCTGCGTTGTGGATCGCCGCTCGGCTCGCCGTCTTGGTAGGAACAACCGCACTGACTCGATCCAGAGCCCAACGAGCCAGTGTACGCCATTCGGGTGCAGACGCCGAACCGGGACATCAGCGGACGCGCTTGCGCACGCTCCCACGACCGCGGCGGCGCAGGCGGAACAGCTCCAGCGCGCGACCGATGCCGTGTCCGTAGAGCGCCTTGACCTCTTCGGGCCTGGCGGACTCCAGGAACTCCTCGACCTCGTTCTCCTGCACGGCCACGTGCCGGAGCCTCGCTTCGACGCGCTCCATGAAGAGCGCGAAGAACATGATCACGATCGGGACGACGATCACAAACCAGGCAGTCATGATGCTCCGCAGTCTGGCGCATGAGGGATTCGAGTACGCGTCTAGGGGGTGCTTCCGGCGTGTTGACTACGCTGAATCTGTGCCCACAGCCAAGAAGCCGGAAACCAAGCTCGGCCTGACCCGCAGGGCTCGCCGGATGGTGCGCACGCTTGCCGAGGGATACCCCGACGCCCACTGCGAGCTGGACTTCACCACGCCGCTCGAGCTGGTCGTGGCGGTCGTCCTGTCCGCGCAGTGCACCGACAAGAAGGTCAACGAGGTCACTCCCGCGCTCTTCGCGAAGTACCCGACGGCCGCCGACTACGCCGGAGCCGACCGGGTGGAGCTCGAAGAGATGATCCGCCCGACCGGTTTCTACCGGAACAAGGCGACGTCTCTGATGGGTCTCGGTGCCGCTCTTGTGGAGCAGCATGACGGTGTGGTTCCCGGCAAGCTGGACGAGCTGGTCAAGCTCCCCGGTGTAGGACGCAAGACGGCCAACGTGGTTCTCGGCAACGCGTTCGATGTGCCCGGCATCACAGTCGACACCCACTTCGGTCGGCTGGTGCGCCGGTTCGGGTGGACCGACCTGGAGGACGCGGTCAAGGTCGAGCACGCGATCGGCGAGCTCGTCGAGAAGCGCGACTGGACGATGGCCTCGCACTGGATCATCTTCCACGGCCGCCGGGTCTGCCACGCCAAAACGCCTGCGTGCGGTGCCTGTCTGCTGATGAAGGACTGCCCGTCCTACGGCCTCGGCCCGGAGGACCCGGTCAAGGCGGAGAAGCTCGTGAAGGGTGACGAGAAGCCTCGCCTGATCGAGCTCGCCGAACGGGTGCGGGCCGGTGAGAAGCTGGTGGGGTGAACAACCGCACCCGTTGGCTGGTCCTGGTGCTCGTCCTCGGCGTCGCCGGGGTCGTCGCGCTGTGGCCGCGCGACCAGGCACCGCAGCAGCCCGTCAGGTCGAGCCGGCCGTCGCAGGACGTGGTGGAGTTGCGCGCGCAAGCCCAGCTGCGGCCGTGCGTGCCCGGCGGCGAGGGCGGCGTCGGCGTGACGTGCCTCGGTGACGGCACCCGGACGGACCTCGCGCTCAAGGGGCCGCTCCTGATCAACTTCTGGGCGACCTGGTGCCAGCCGTGCCAGAAGGAGCTGCCGGTGCTGGACGCCTACGCGAAGCAACCGGACGCCGTCCCGGTCGTCCCAGTTCTCGTGGAGAGCACCGAGGCGGACGGCCTCGAGCTGCTCGCCAAGCTGGGCGTGCGGCTGCCGTCGGTCCACGACGGGGCGGACGAGCTGCGCAAACGTGTGAAGGCGCCGGTGACGCTGCCCGCCACGTATTACATATCAGCGGACGGGACCGTCAGGCAGGTCACGGACCCGCCGCTTTTCACGACGCCCGAGCAGGTGGAGAAGGCGGTGCGATGAACGGGGCAACCGAGCCGGTGACCGATCTGCCGGACTGGATGCAGCGCCTCGTGAAGGCGACCGAGGAGATCGACGCCACGACGTTCAGCAAGATCAAGGCACCGGCGTCCGGCGGCAGGCCGGCGTCGGTGCTGATGCTCTTCGGCGACAACGCCGACCACGGTCCCGACGTCCTGCTGCTGCGCCGCGCGGACACGCTCGGCTCGCACCCCGGCCAGGTCGCGTTCCCCGGTGGGGCCGCCGACCCGACCGACGACGGACCCGTGGCCACGGCATTACGCGAGGCTTACGAGGAGACCGGTGTACTTGAGTCAGGAGTGAGACCACTGACCGTGATGCCGGAGCTGTACGTGCCGGTGTCGGGTTTCGTGGTCACCCCCGTGCTCGCCTACTGGGAACAGCCGAGCCCCGTCGCCCCCGTCGACCCGGCAGAGACCGCCGCCGTCGCTCGGGTGCCGGTCGCGCACCTCGCCGATCCTGCCAACAGGTTCCGGGTGCGCCACCCCGCGGGCTACGTCGGAGCGGCCTTCTCCGCACCGGGCATGCTGGTGTGGGGCTTCACCGCGGGACTGCTGAACGGCCTGATCGCACTCGGCGGCTGGGAACAGCCGTGGGACGCGACCGACGTGCGTGACCTTGAACTAGCGTTGCGCGCTACACAGTGAGGCGGAGGTAGTCGGTTGAACTGGGTTGACCTGCTCGTGCTGGGCCTTGCCGCGATCGCCGCGGTGTCGGGGGCCAGGCAGGGCATGGTCGTCGCGCTGCCCGCGTTCGTCGGTGTGCTCGTCGGCCTGATCCTCGGCACCCAGATCGCACCGCTGCTCGTGTCCCAGTTCGAGAACGTGGTGACCAAGGTCGTCTTCGCCGTGGGCATCGTCGTGCTGCTGGTGGCGCTCGGCGAGACGATCGGCGTCTACATCGGGCGCACGATCAAGGCGCGGGTGAACGCGTCCCCGTTGCGCGGCGCGGACAACGCGCTGGGCGCCATCGTGCAGGGCATCGTCGTCTTCGTCGTGGCCTGGATGATCGCCCTGCCGCTCACCTCGGTCGTGGGCCTGCCCGACCTCACGTCCTCGCTGCGCAACTCGGTGATCCTCGGCAAGGTCAACGAGACGATGCCGCAGGCCGCCCGCGTGCTGTCCGACGACCTGCAGAAGCTCTTCGACGTCTCGGGCTTCCCGCAGGCGATGGACCCGTTCAACCGCACGCCGCTCAAGGACGTCGGCCCGCCCGACGGCGCGCTGGCGAACTCCCCGGTCGTGAACCGGCTGAAGTCCTCGGTGCTGAAGGTCCGCGGCCGCGCCCCCTCGTGCTCGCGCGCGCTGGAGGGCACCGGCTTCGTGATCGCCCCCGAACGCGTCATGACCAACGCCCACGTCGTCGCCGGCACCAACGAGGTCACCGTCGAGGTCGGCCGCGGCCAGTTCGACGCCACCGTCGTGCTCTACGACCCCAAGGTCGACGTCGCCATCCTCGCGGTGCCCGACCTGGAGGCCACGCCGCTGCAGTTCCGCGCGGACGAGGTGCCGGCGGGCGAGGGCGGCATCGTGCTCGGCTACCCGCTCGACGGCCCGTACCTCGCCAAGCCCGCCCGCGTCCGCGAACGGATCCCGCTGCTGCGCGGCCCGGACATCTACGACGCGCAGACCGTGACCCGCGACGTCTACACGGTTCGCGCCGAGGTCCGCTCAGGCAACTCCGGCGGCCCGCTGGTCGACCCGAACGGCCGGGTGATGGGCGTGGTGTTCGGTGCCGCGGTGGACGACCCGGAGACCGGGTTCGTGCTGACCGCGCAGCAGGTGAAGGAGATGGTGCAGAAGGCGCCGTCGCTCACCCGCCGGGCCTCTACGCAAGGTTGTGCCTCGTAGCGATCCCGTCCAGCACGTAGTCCAGCCCCGTCTCGAACACCTGCACCGGGTCGCGGTCGCTCGACTCGTGCATGACCCGGCCCAGCAGCGGGAACCGGCCGGTGGCGAGCATCCGTTCCATGTACGGCCCGGACGCGCGCTGCCACTGCTCCTCGGTCATGCCGCTCGACCGTTCCGCGCGCAGCTCGGTGATCTCGCCGCGGACGGCGCCGAACACGTACGCCATCACCGCGCCGACCGCGCCGAGCACCTGGTCGATGTCGGCGAACCGGACCGTGGCGAGCGTGGTCTCCATGTGCACCAGCGCGTTCGGGCCCTGGTGCGGGCGGCCGCTGAGCAGGTCGATGAACCACTCGTGCCGCCTCGCCGCATCCCGCAGGCCGTGGGCGACGTGCTTCAGCCCGGAGCGCCAGTCCGCTGACGGCGACGGCGGCGTGATCTCGCCGTAGACCTCGTCGACCATCAGGTCGAGCAGCTCGTCCTTGGTCTCCACGTAGCCGTACAGGCGCATCGGGCCGGCGTTCAGGGCCGCCGCGACCTTGCGGAACGACACCTCGTCGAGTCCGCCCGCGTCGGCGAGCCTGATCGCGGCACCCACGATCAGCTCCCTGCTCAACGGGACCGGCGACGGCTTGCTGGGCGGCTCTGGGCGGTCCCACACGGCTTCCTTCGACATCGCGCTGGACAATACACCGTCTCATGACGATACAGTGTATTGATGAATACAGCGTATCGAAGGGAGAAGGCGATGAAGACGCAGGTGTTGGTGGTCGGGGGAGGCCTGGCGGGCACGTCGGCCGCGTTGTTCCTGGCCTGGCGCGGGGTGGACGTGACGCTGGTCGAGAAGCATCCGGGCAGCTCACCGCACCCGCGCGCGGTCGGGTTCAACGCGCGGGTCGGCGAGCTGCTGCGGGCGGTCGGACTCGAGCAGGAGCTGCCGGCGAGCCGGATGAGCAAGGGCTTCGGCGTCCGGCGGGTGCGGGCGGAGAGCCTGGTCGGGAAGAGGTACGAGGAGACGTTCTGGACGCCGCCCGCCGAGCTCTCGGACGTCGAGTACTCGCCGGTCAGGGGTGTCGGGGTGGCGCAGGACCGGATGGAGCCGATCCTGCGGGACAAGGCCCGCGAGCTCGGTGCCGACATCCGGATGAGCACCCGGATGCTGGAGTTCGCGCAGGACGACGAGGGTGTCACGGCGGTCGTGCAGGGTGATGGCGAGCCGTACGAGATCCGCGCCGACTACCTCGTCGCGGCCGACGGCCACCGCAGCCCGGTCCGTGAACAGCTCGGCATCACCCGGACCGGCCGCGGGTTCATGCACACCTCGCGCAGCGTGCTGTTCCGCGCGCCGCTCGACGAGTACCTGAAGGACGGCATCGGCCAGTTCGTGATCGACGACGTCGGCTTCCTGACCACCTACGGCGACGGCCGCTGGGTGCTGATGCTCGACGACCGCGAGTACACCGAGCCGGAGCTGCGGCAGAAGATCTTCCAGGCCATCGGCCGCGACGACCTCGACGTCGAGATCATCACGACCGGCCGCTGGACCATCAGCGCGAGCGTCGCCGACCGGTTCGGCCAGGGCCGGGTCTTCCTCGCCGGCGACGCCGCGCACACGTTGCCGCCCAGCCGCGGCGGGTTCGGGGCGAACGTCGGCATCGAGGACGCGCACAACCTCGCCTGGAAGCTCGCCGCGGTGCTGACCGGCGAGTCACGACCGTCCCTGCTGGACACCTACGACGCGGAACGACGACCGGTCGCAACCCTGTGCCACCAGCAGATCTTCGCCCGCAACGACGGCCACAACCGCGACGGCCAGCCGGACGACGGACCTCTCCACGACAACAACGCCATGCACTTCGGCGTGCTCTACCGCTCGGCCGCGGTGCTCGGCGCCGGACCGGACCTGCCTCCCGCCCAGCTCCCCGAGCAGTGGAACGGCCAGCCCGGCACCCGCGCTCCGCACGTGTGGGTCGAGCCCGGAAAGTCCACCTTGGACCTGTTCCAACGCGGCTGGGTGCTGGTCGCGAACGACGAGCTCTGGGCGGACGCGGCCAAGCCCCTGAACGTGCGGTACGAACCGGTTGCGCGACTCGACGCGTTCGGACTGTCCGAAAAGGGCGCTTCGCTCATCCGCCCGGACGGCTACGTCGCCTGGCGGGCGACCGACCTGCCCGACGACCCGGAACGGGAGCTGGCGGAGGCGTTCAGGACGTCTTCCGCAGGAACTCGGTGAGCAGCCTGCTCGTGGTGTGCGGCGCTTCCTGGTTCGGGAAGTGCCCCACCTCGGGCAGCGAGCGGAACTCCGAGCCGGGGCCGAGCCACGGCCGCGACGCCCGCGCGGTCGACTCCAGCATCACCGTGTCCAGCTCGCCGTGGACCTGCAGCACCGGCATCAGCAGCGGCTTGTCGACGGCCTCGGCGAACCGGCGGCCGTCGCCGCGCAACTGGGAGCGCACGGCCCAGCGGTAGTACTCCATCGCGCTGTGGGCCACGCCCTGCACCAGCACCGCCTGCCGGCAGCGGCGGATGACCTCGTCGAACTCGGGTGCGCTGCGGTACTTCGGCCCGGACCACGCCGACAGCAGCTTGGCGACCTGCAGGCCGTTCTCCCGCGTCAGCCACCGCTCCGGGTACAGCGGGAGCTGGAACCTCAGCACGTGCTTGTTCAACCGCGACGGACGGCGGAACGCACGCCGCAACGCCAGCGGGTGCGGGGCCGACAGCGCGGAGACCGACGAGACCAGCCGGGGGTGCATCGCGCCGGCCGTCCACGCCAGCAGGCCACCCCAGGCGTGCCCCACCAGGTGGGCGCGCGGGGCGCCGAGCGCCTTCACCAGGCCCGCGATGTCACCCGCGAGGGTGAAACCGTCGTAGCCGCGCGGTGGCTTGTCCGAGTCGCCGTAGCCGCGCAGGTCGACGGCCACGGCGCGGTAGCCGGCCTCGGCGAGCGCGGTCAGCTGGTGCCGCCACGACCACCAGAACTCGGGGAACCCGTGCAGCAGCAGCACGAGCGGTCCCTCGCCGAGCTCGGCGACGTGCAGGCGGATGCCGTTGGCCGAGACGTCGCGGTGCGTCCACGGCCCCGCGACCCGCACCACCGACGGGTCGGGTTTGCGGCTCAGTTGTCGTCGCCCCTGGAGTCGCGGTGGCGCAGCGCCGCCACGGTGTCCCGCGCCGCCGCGATCGACTTCTCCGGTGCCCTGATCTTGCGCACCTTGCGGTAGCCGAGGAACGCGAACAGGCCCGCGGTCACGAGCATCAGCACGAACGTGAGCCCGAAGCCCGCCCAGGCGTACCAGCCGAACCACTCGGTGAAGCCGAAGCCCAGCGCCATGAACAGGAAGAACAGGCTGAACAGCAACACCGTCAGCGCGACGATGAAGAAGACGCTGCCCTTGAGCGCCTTCTTGATCTCGGCGGCGATCTCGCCCTTCGCGAGCTCGACCTCCGCTCTGACCAAAGTCGACACGTGCGCGGTCGCGTCGCGGACCAGGCCGCCGATCGAGGCCTCGGCCGCGGGGTCGTCAGCGGTCAGCGGAATCGACGCGATGTGCTCCCTGGTGGTCACCCGGACATGGTGCCATGCGCCCGGCTGCGACGAATGAGCAACACCGCCGCGAGCAGCGACGCGATCATCGAGGCGATCAGGACGGCGGCCTTCGCGGTCTCCGGCTCGGCCAGCGAGAGGTCCGCGATCAGCAGGCTGACGGTGAACCCGACCCCGCCCAGCGTCGCCACCGCCACGATGTCGCGCGGTCCGGCACCCGACGGCCACACCGCCGCCTTGAACCACACCGCGAGCGCCGACGCCCCCACGATCCCGATCACCTTGCCCACGACCAGCCCGACCATCACCCCGATCGCGATCTTGTCGTCGACGAGCTTGCCGAGCGCCTCCGCGCCCACCGGCACACCCGCCGCGAACAGCGCGAACACCGGCACCGCCACCCCGGCCGACCACGGCTGCAGCCGGTGCTCCAGCCGCACGGCCGGCGCCTCCTGCTCGTACGGGTCGCGCCGCACCCGCGTCAGCAACGCGAGCGCGACGCCCGCGATCGTGGCGTGGATGCCCGACTCGTGCATGAACCACCACGTCGCCAGCGCGATCGGCACGTACACCCAGGCGCTGGTGATCCTCTTGTGCTGCAGGAACCAGTAGAGCGCCAGCAACACCACCACGGCACCGGCCGCGAGCAGGTTGAACTTCGCCGTGAACAGGATCGCGATCACCACGATCGCGCCCAGGTCGTCCACCACCGCCAGCGACAGCAGGAACACCCGCAGGCTCGACGGCAGCCCCGACGCCGTCAGCGCCAGCACCCCGAGCGCGAACGCGATGTCCGTCGCCACCGGGATCGCCCACGCCTTCTCGATGCCCGGCTGCCCCCACCCGATCCCCAGCGCGACCAGCGCGGGCACGATCATGCCGCCGATCGCCGCGACGATCGGCAGGACGGCTGCCTTGAAGTTCGACAGCTCACCGACGACGAGCTCGCGCTTGAGCTCGAGGCCGGCCACGAAGAAGAAGATGGCCAGCAGGCCGTCCTTGGCCCAGTCGCCCACCGACAACGGCCCGAGGTGCAGGTCGCGCAGCCCGAAGTAGGCCGGTGACCACGGCGAGTTGGCCCACAGCAACGCGACGGCGGTGGCGGCGAGCAGCACGGTGCCGCCGACGGTCTCGGTGCGGAGGTAACGGGCGAACTCGGCGACGACGGCCTTCTTGCGCGACACGGGGCTCCCAGCGGTGGTCAGCGGATACGACAAATCCTCGTGCCGACCAGACTTCCCGGCTCACCCTGACGCGATCTTAACGCGAACGGGCGCCCTCGACCGAGGACGCCCGTCACGTTTGAGCTGATCAGTCCTCGGACTTGCCCGACTGCAGGCCAGCCGAGATCAGGTCCATCACCGACGAGTCCGCGAGCGTCGTGACGTCGCCGACCGCGCGGTTCTCCGCCACGTCGCGCAGCAGCCGGCGCATGATCTTGCCCGAGCGCGTCTTCGGCAGCTCCGGCACGACCATGATCTGCCGCGGCTTCGCGATCGGGCCGATCTCCTTGGCCACGTGGTCGCGCAGCGCCTTGATCGCCTCGGCGCCACCGGCGTCCGAACCCGCGCCACCGCGCAGGATGACGAACGCCACGATGCCCTGGCCGGTCGTGTCGTCGGACGCGCCGACGACGGCGGCCTCGGCCACGGTCGGGTGCGACACGAGCGCCGACTCGACCTCGGTGGTCGAGATGCGGTGACCGGACACGTTCATCACGTCGTCGACGCGGCCGAGCAGCCACAGGTCGCCGTCGCTGTCGTACTTGGCGCCGTCACCGGCGAAGTAGAAGCCCTGGTCGGCGAAGCGCGACCAGTAGGTGTCGCGGTAGCGCTCCTCGTCGCCCCAGATGCCGCGCAGCATCGACGGCCACGGCTCGTCGAGCACCAGGTAGCCACCGCCGCCGTGCGGGACCTCGACACCCTCGTCGTTGACGACCTTCGCGCCGATGCCGGGCAGCGGGCGCTGCGCCGAACCGGGCTTGGTCGACACGACACCGGGCAGCGGCGAGATCATGATCGCGCCGGTCTCGGTCTGCCACCACGTGTCGACGATCGGGGTCTTGCCGCCGCCGACGTTCTCGCGGTACCAGATCCACGCCTCCGGGTTGATCGGCTCGCCGACCGACCCCAGCACGCGCAGCGACGACAGGTCGTACTTGGCCGGGATGTCCGCGCCCCACTTCATGAAGGTGCGGATCAGCGTCGGCGCCGTGTAGTAGATGGAGACGCCGTACTTCTGCACGATCTCCCAGTGCCGGCCCTCGTGCGGGGTGTTCGGCGTGCCTTCGTAGACGACCTGCGTCACGCGGTTCGACAGCGGGCCGTAGACGATGTAGCTGTGGCCGGTGACCCAGCCGATGTCCGCGGTGCACCAGTACACGTCGGTGTCCGGCTTGAGGTCGAACACGTTGTGGTGCGTGTACGACGCCTGCGTGAGGTAGCCGCCGGACGTGTGCAGGATGCCCTTCGGCTTACCCGTGGTGCCCGAGGTGTAGAGGATGAAGAGCGGGTGCTCCGCGTCGAACGCCTCGGGGGTGTGCTGGTCGGACTGGCCGTCCACCAGCTCGTGCCACCACACGTCCTTGTCGGTCCACGCGACCTCGGTGTCGGTGCGCTTGACGACGATGACCTTCTCCACCGACGGCGCGCCGGCCACGGCCTCGTCCACGGCGGGCTTGAGCGGCGCCGGGTTGCCGCGGCGGTACTGGCCGTCGGTCGTGATCACGAGCCGGGCCTCGGAGTCCTGGATGCGGGTGCGCAGCGCCTCGGCGGAGAAGCCGCCGAACACGACGTTGTGCAACGCGCCGACGCGGGCGCACGCGAGCATCGCGAAGATCGCCTCGGGCACCATCGGCATGTAGATCGCGACGCGGTCCTCGGCGCCGATCCCCAGCGACGTCAGCGCGTTCGCGGCCTTGGAGACCTCGCGCTGCAGCTCGGCGTAGGTGATGGCGCGGGAGTCGCCGGGCTCGCCCTCCCAGTGGATCGCGACCTGCTCGCCGTGGCCGGACTCGACGTGCCGGTCGACGCAGTTGTAGGCCACGTTGAGCTTGCCGCCGACGAACCACTTGGCGAACGGCGCGTTCGACCAGTCGAGCACCTGGTTCCACTTGGTGTCCCAGTGCAGCCGCTCCGCCTGCTTCGCCCAGAACGCCTCGCGGTCGGCCTTCGCCTCCTCGTACAGCTCGGGCTTCGCGTTCGCCTGCGCCGCGAACTCGTCCGAAGGCGGGAACGTCCTGCTCTCCGTGAGCAGGTTGTCCAGGGCGTTGCCCTGGCCTGGCGACTGCGTCATGGTGCGAGACCTCCTGGAAAGTCCAGACCGGTTGGGGATGCGGGTACTGACCGTAGTGCGAGCCAGTTCACTCCAACAGGCTCCTCCCCCGAAAGGTTCAGACCAATCTTGGGAGGTTGGTTACACGGCTGACACTGTGTAACCCGTTTTGTCTGGTCCAGGCACGTGTGGCGCGTTGAACGGGCGCGGTTGCGCGCTCAACGGTCGCCCAGTGAGCTGGGTCACGCGTTTCACCTGGTCAGGTACTCTGCGCAACCGTGACCGACCCACTCGCTCCGCTGCTTTCCTTGCCCGGTGTGGCAGATGCTGCGAACGCCGCAAAGGACGCCGTCTTCCAGGTGCACCGCCATCGGGTGAACCTGCGCGGCTGGGCCACGACCGCGGCCGAGGCGTCGGTCCGCGCGGCCCGTGCGTCGGCGGCGCTGGAGGGCGGTCCGACCGAGATCCCGGCGTCCGGCGAGGTCTCCGACCCGGTGCTGGCCGGCTCGTTGCGGATCGCGGAAGCGTTGGGCGGGCTGGTCGCGGTGTGGCAGCGCGCGCCGCTGCAGGCGTTGGCGCGGTTGCACGTCCTCGCCGCCGCGGACCTGACCTCAGAGGTCGGCCGGCCGCGGGTCTCGCAGGACGTGTCGCAGCGGCTCGACCTGCTCGGCTCGCTCGTCACCGGTGGCACGTCGGTGCCGGCACCGGTGCTCGTCGCGGTCGTGCACGGCGAACTGCTCGGCCTCGCCCCGTTCGACGTCGCGAACGGCGTCGTGGCCCGCGCCGCGGCGAGGCTGACGTCGATCTCCACCGGCCTCGACCCGAAGGGCCTCGGCGTGCCCGAGGTGCACTGCCTGCGCAAGTCCTCCGAGTACGAGGCCGCCTCCGTGGCGTTCGCATCGGGTGAGCTCGACGGCCTGGCGCAGTGGATCCTGTTCGTCTGCGCGGCTTTGGAGTCGGGCGCCCGCGAGGCGAAGAGCATCGCGGACGCCGCGCTCACCGGATGACGTCGGCCAGGACCTCGGCGGCCTTCACCGCGTCCTCGTCGGTCACGTAGAGCGGCGCGAACCCGAACCGCAGGACGTCGGGCGGCCGGTGGTCGCCGATGACGCCGCGGTTGACCAGCTCGTCCATGACGTTCTTCGCGTCCGGGCAGCGCACCGAGATCTGGTTGCCGCGCTGCTCCGGCGTGACCACCTCGAGGTCCGTGAGCTTCTGGACGTGCTCGCGGAACAACGCCGTGAGCTGCAACCCGCGCTGCCTCAGCTCGGCGAGGTCCACGTCGTCCCAGACGTCCAGCGCCGCGTCGAGCGCCAGCATCGACAGGATGTCCGGCGTACCGACCCGCGCCCGGACGATGCCGGGATCCGGCTCGTAGGACGGCTGCATGCCGAACGGCTCGCGGTGCCCGTTCCAGCCCGACAGCGGGTTCTCGAACGTGGCCTGCTTCGCGTGCGGCACGTAGATGAACGCCGGCGAGCCGGGCCCGCCGTTCAAGAACTTGTAGGTGCAGCCGATCGCGTAGTCGACGTTCAGCGCGTCCAGCTCGATCGGCAGCACGCCCGCGCTGTGGCAGAGGTCCCAGACCACCTGCGCGCCAACGGCATGCGCTCGCTCGGTGTGTTCCGCCATGTCGAGCAGCTCGCCGGTGCGGTAGTCGACGTGGTTGAGCAGCACCACCGCGGTGTCCTCAGTGAGGTCCAAAGAGGACGGACGCGCTGGACGGATCTTCAGCCCGGTCAACGACGCCACGGACTGCGCGATGTACCCGTCGGTCGGGAACGTCGACTCGTCGACCACGATCTCGGTGCGGCCGGTGCCCTTCACCGCGCCCATCAACGCCTTGAACACGTTGACCGACGTGGAATCGCCGACGACGACCTGTCCGGGTGCGGCGCCGACGAGCCTGCCGATCCGGTCACCGATCCGTTGCGGTGCCTCCCACCAGCCTTCGGACCACGACCGGATCAACCGGGTGCCCCACTGGTGCTTCACGACCTCCTGGACACGCTCGGCGACGTGCTTCGGTGGTGCGCCGAGCGAGTTGCCGTCGAGGTAGATGACACCTTCGGGGATGTCGAACAGCTCGCGCCTCACACGTAGCTCCTCGCCGTCCAGAGTTCGGGGAACACCGACCGTTGGGTGCGCTTCTCCAGCCAGGCAACACCAGCCGACCCACCCGTGCCCACCTTCGCGCCCATCGACCGCCGGGTCGCGAGCAGGTGGTCGTACCGCCACCGCGCGAACTCCTCGGCGATGTCGGTCAGCGCCTCGCCCAGCTCCAGCAGGTCGCGGTCGTCACCGCGGTAGATCGCCGCCCACACCTGCTCGACCTCGGCGGACGGCTCGTAGGCCTTGGTGAGGTCGCGGTCCAGCACGGCGTCCGGGATGTCGAACCCGCGGCGCTTCAACGCGGCCAGCACGTCGTCGTACAGCGACGGCTTCGAGAGCGACTCCTCCAGCTGCGCGTGCATCGCCGGCACCGCGCGGTGCGGCACGAGCATCGACGCGGACTTCTCGCCGAGCAGGAACTCCATCTCGCGGTACATGCCCGACTGGAAGCCGGAGCCCTCGCCGAGCGCGTCGCGGAACGAGTTGAACTCGGTCGGCGTCATCCTGGCGATCGGCCGCCACGCCGCGGACAGCGCCTGCAGGTGCAGGTCGGAGCGTCGCAACGTGCGCACGGCCGCGCGCAGGTCGTCGGCGCGCAGCTCGGTCTGGGCCTGGCGCCACTCGAAGCAGAGCAGGCCGAAGTACAGCTCCATGACCTGCGTGATGACCAGGAACGACATCTCGCGGGGATCTTTGGACCACTGCTGTTGAAGGGTGTGCAGCACCGACGCGTGCACGTAGTCCTCGTACGGCGTGGTGCCGCCGAAATCCAGCTTGGGGGACACGGGGCAGCTCATGCCTCAATCCTCGCGCGCGGGTCGCGCCACCTGAATGGGCGACGAAAGGCGTTCGGCTCGAATCTCTTCCGAACGCAAAACAAGTGGCCGAGTAGCTTTGCGTTCATGTTGGACGAGGTGGACAAGGCCCTGTTGGAGGCACTCCAAGAAGATGCGCGCCTGTCGTACAACGAGCTCGCGCGCCGGGTGCACGTCTCGCCGCCGACGGTCGCCCAGCGCGTGCGGCGGTTGGAAAACATGGGTGCGATCACCGGCTATCGCGCCGTGGTCGACCCCATCGTCGTCGGGCGTCCTGTCGTCGCGTTGGTGCGCATGAAGTGCTACGGCCCGCGGTGCATCACCGTGCATCCCGAACTGCTGGACGACCTGCCCGAGGTGATCGAGGTGGTCCGGTTGACGGGGGACATCTGCTCGGTGGTGAAGGTGGTCACCACGTCCATCCTCGAGCTGGAACGGTTGCTGGTCCGGTTGGCCTCACACGGTGAGACGTCCAGCGCAATGGTGCTGTCGACGCCGATCCCGTGGCGTCCGGTGCTGCCGGGATAAGTGGAATCCTAGATTCCAATTAAGCTAGCCTCGATCGGGTGAGGCTGACGAAAAGCACTGACATCGCGCTGCGGATCGTGATGAGACTTGCGGTCGTGGACGGCTCGGAGCACCCGACCACGCGTGACGTCGCCGCGGTCATGGGCGTGCAGTACACCCATGCGGCGAAGGTCGTGGCGCAGCTGCAGCACCTCGGTGTCGTGGAGGCGCGGCGTGGCCGGGGCGGTGGTCTGACGCTCACCGCCGCGGGCCGGGCCGGTTCGATCGGCCGGTTGATGCGTGAGCTGGAAGGCGTCGGGGACGTCGTGGACTGCGAGGGCGAGCTGCGGTGCCCGCTCAGTTCGGCCTGCCGGTTGCGCCACGCGTTGCGCCAAGCACAGGAAGCCTTCTACGCCTCGCTCGACCCGTTGTCCGTCGGGGACCTCGTTGCCCAACCCACCGGTCCGGTCCTGCTCGGCCTGGGGATGAAGTGAGGAGCTCGTCGATGCTGTCGGAGAAGTCAGCCGAGCTGGTCGAAGCCACCCTGCCCGCGGTCGGCGCCGCCATCGGCGAGATCAGCGAGCTGTTCTACCAGCGCATGTTCGCCGAGCACCCGATCCTGCTGCGGATCATGTTCAACCGCGGCAACCAGGCCAACGGCACCCAGGCCCAGGCGCTCGCCGGTTCGGTCGCGGCGTTCGCGTCCGGTCTGCTCGCCGGGCAGCGGCCCGACGCGATGCTGCGCCGGATCGCCCACAAGCACGTCTCGGTCGGCGTCACGTCCGGCCAGTACGCGGTGGTGCACAAGCACCTGCTCGGTGCCGTCGCCGAGGTCCTGGACGTGTCGGACGAGGTCGCGGCGGCCTGGAGCGAGGTCTACTGGCTGATGGCCGACACGCTGATCGGCCTGGAGCGGTTCCTGCCCAGGGGCCAGCAGGACCACCGGGTGATCGCCCGCTTCCAGGAGACCGACGACGTGGTGACGTTCGTGGTCAGACCGGTCGACGGTCCCGTCCCGGCGAGCCGTCCTGGCCAGTACGTGTCGGTGCAGGTCCCGCTGCCCGACGGCGCCAGGCAGATCCGCCAGTACAGCCTCTCCGGCCGCACCGACGACGCGCTGCAGTTCTCCGTGAAGCGCGACGGCGAGGTGTCGAACCACCTGCACGACCACGCGCCGGTGGGCAGCACCCTGCGGCTCAGCCAGCCGCTCGGCGACGTGACGCTCCAGCCCGGCGACGGCCCGGTGCTGCTCGCCTCCGCGGGCATCGGCTGCACGCCGATGATCGCGATGCTGGCCGAGCTCGCCGCCACCGGCTCGCCACGCCGGACCATCGCGGTGCACGGCGACCACGACCAGCTCAGCCACCCGTTCCGCGCGGGCCTCGCCCAGCTCGTCGCCAAGCTGGAGAACGCGCAGGCGCACGTCTTCTACGAATGGCCGATCGGGGAGTGGCCGGCCGAGCGGACCGGGTTCGTCGACCTGCGCGGCATCGACGTTCCCGCGGACACCACCGCGTACCTGTGCGGGCCGGTGCCGTTCCTGCGCGCGGTGCGGTCGCAGCTGCTCGCGGCAGGTGTCACCGACATCCACTACGAGGTGTTCGGGCCGGACGTCGTGTCAGCCGGCTAGCCGGTCCAGCGCGTTGCGGACGTGCCCGTTCGTGTCCTCCAACGCGGCCGCGGCCCGTTCCGCGGGCACCCCGGAGAGCAGGTGCACCAGCGCCACCTTGAGGTCACCGGACGAGTCCGCCAGCGCCTGCTCGCAGTCGTGCTCGGGCAGCCCGGTGGCCTCGTGCAGGATCCGGATCGTGCGGCCGCGCAGCTTGGCGTTGGTGGCGCGCATGCTGACCATCAGGTTCGAGTAGGTGCGGCCGAGCTTGACCATCACCGCCGTCGAGAACGAGGTCAGCACCAGCTTCTGCGCCGAGCCCGCCTTCATCCTGGTCGAGCCGGCGATGGCCTCCGGGCCGGTGTCCAGCGCCACGAGGACGTCCGGCGTGATCGGCACGGAGGCGTTGTTCGAGATCAGGACGGTGGCGGCGCCAAGCGTTTGCGCCTCCTGCAGCGCCCCGATCACGAACGGCGTGCGCCCGGACGCCGTGATGCCCACGACCAGGTCTTTCGCGGTCGCGTGGCGGCGGATCTGGGTGGCGCCGGAGTGGTCCTCGACCTCCTCGACCGCGCGGACCAGTGCCTCCGGGCCGCCGGCGTGGTGGGCGACGAACCAGTCCGCCGGCGCGTTGAACGTGGGCACCAGCTCGGCGGCGTCCAGCGTGGCCAGCCGGCCGGAGGTGCCCGCGCCGACGTAGTGCACCCGGCCGCCGGACGAGATCGCGGCGACGCCGAGGTCGACCGCCCGCGCGAGCTCCGGCAGCACGGCGGCGACGGCGTCGGGGACCGTGCGGTCCTCGTCGTTGATCATCCGCAGCACGTCGACCGTGGGCACCCGGTCGATGTCGGCCGTGCGCGGGTTCCGCTGCTCCGTCGGAGATTCCACGCGCACCCCCACACCGTTGTGGGGCGAGGTCATTTAGTCGTCTCCCGCGGCCGCCGGCGCCCGTCTGGTCTGGCGCCGAGCCGGTGGCCGGACACCGCCTCGTAGGTCGCCTCCAGCGCCGTCTTCGCCGTGTCGACGTGGTGCTGGGCCACGCCGATGAACAGGCAGTCGATCACGGTCAGCTGGGCGATGCGGCTCGCCATCGCACCGGAGCGGAACGTGGTCTCGCGTGCCGCCGTGGTGAGCACGTGGTCGGAGACCTCGGTGATCGGCGAACGCGGGAAGTTCGTCAGCGCGACGGTCGTGGCGCCGGTCTCACGGGCCACCCGCAGCGCCTCGACGGTCTCGGAGGTCGAGCCGGTGTGCGAGATGCCCACCGCCACGTCCGCCTCGGTCAGCACCGCGGCCGAGGTCAGCGCGATGTGCGTGTCGTTCCACGCGAAGCAGGTCAGCCCGATGCGGTGCAGCTTCTGCTGCAGGTCGAACGCCACGAAGGCGCTGGCACCGAAGCCGTAGACGTCGACGCGGCGGGCGCCCGCGACGGCCTCGACGACCTTCGCGAGCGACTCCACGTCCAGTTGTTCCGCGGTCTCCTCGACCGCCCGCGCGTCGGCGAACGCCACCTTGCCGACGACCTGGCGCAGGTCGTCGCCGGGGCCGATGTCGCCGCCCATGTCGTGGTTGGCCCTGGCCTGGCTGCGCGCGGTGTCCGCGGCGAGCGCGATGCGCAGCTCCGGGTAGCCGCCGACGCCGATGGCCTTGCAGAACCGGGTCACCGTGGTCTCACTGGTGCCGGCCTGCTCGGCCACCTCGGTGATGCTGCGGTGGGCGACAGTCCCGGGGTTTTCCAGCACCACCTTCGCGACGCGCTGCTCGGCGCGCGCGAGACCCGGCAGCAACGACCGGATCTTCACCAGCGGACTGGACTCGGCACTGTTTTCAGTGGACACGTGGGAAACTTACTAACCGCCACTCCCAGGGTCAACGGACTGTGTCCGAAAGTCACCCTCTCGGCCAGTCAGCGGATGTCCGGCTTCTTCCGCGTCGACACCGCGATCCGGTTCCACGAGTTGATGGTGAAGATCAGCGCGATGAGCTGCGCCAGCTCCTCCTCGCCGAAGTGCTCCGCGGCCCGCTCGTAGACCTCGTCGCTGACGTACTCGTGGCTGCTCAGGACCGTGATGGCCTCGGTGAGCCTCAACGCGGCCTGCTCCTTCTCGGTGTAGAGGTCGCCCGCTTCCTCCCACGCGTTGAGCAGGTAGATGCGGGCCTCGGTCTCACCGCCCTTCCGCGCGTCGACGGTGTGCATGTTGAGGCAGTACGCGCAGTGGTTGAGCTGCGAGGCGCGGATGCGGACCAGCTCGGCGAGCTGCTCGTCGAGGCCCTCGCGGGCGGCGGCGTCGAGGGCGATCATGGCGCGGTAGACCTTCGGGGCCTTCTTGGCGAGGTCGATTCGGTTCGTCATGTCTGCAAAGTTAGGCCGCTGATTGGCCCTGGGCATGGTGCAATCTGATCGTGGAATCGTGGGCCAATCTTGACTTCCACCTCGACCTGTCCGGTCCGGGTGGATTGCGGCACCGGTTGACGGCGTCACTGCGCGACGCGGTCCGGTCGGCCCGGCTGCCACCGGGAACGCGGCTGCCGGCCTCCCGTTCGCTCGCCGCCGACCTGGGGATCGCGCGCAACACCGTCGCCGAGGCGTACGCCGAGCTGGTGGCCGAGGGGTGGTTGACGGCTCGGCAGGGTTCGGGAACCGTTGTCGCGCAACGGGTCGAGCCACCGCCGCCGGTGCAGCGCCGGGTCGCTCCGGACGACGTGCGGTTCGACCTGACCGTCAGCACGCCGGACGTGACCGAGTTCCCGCGGGCGGAGTGGATCCGCTCGACCCGGCGGGCGTTGACGGCGGCGCCGTCGGAGGCGTTCGGGCCGGGTGATCCGCAGGGGCGGATCGAGCTGCGGGTGGCGCTCGCGGAGTACCTGGCGCGGGCACGGGGCGTGCGGGCCGATCCTGAGCGGATCGTGGTGTGCTCGGGGTTCGGTGGCGCGGTGCAGATGTTCGACCGGTTGCTGACGCCGCCGGTGGTGGTGGAGGAGTACGGGCTGGGGTTCCACCGGTCGCTGTGGACGTCGACGGTGCCGCTGGCGGTCGACGACCACGGGGCGAACACCGAGCAGCTGCCCGATGAGCTGCGTGCGTGCGTTTTGACGCCGGCGCACCAGTTCCCGTTGGGCGGCCCTCTGCACCCACGGCGGCGCGCGTCGGCGGTGGAGTGGGCACGGCGCGTGGACGGGCTTGTGCTGGAGGACGACTACGACGGCGAGTTCCGCTATGACCGGCAGCCGGTCGGCGCGGTGCAGGGGCTCGATCCGGATCACGTGGTGTACCTGGGCACGTCGAGCAAGGCGTTGACGCCGGCGTTGCGGATCGCGTGGGCGGTGCTGCCGGACCGGTTCGTGGACCCGATCCTGGCGTTGAAGACCAGTCGTGAGCAGCACATCAGCATGCTGGACCAGCTGACGTTGGCCGACTTCCTGGAATCCGGTGCGTACGACAGCCATGTGCGGCGGATGCGGTTGAAGTACCAACGGCGGCGTGACCGGCTCGTGGAGGCCGTCTCGCCGTACGTCGAGATTTCGGGCATCGCGGCGGGAATGCACGCGGTGCTCGACACCCCACACGAGACGGCCATCGTGCAGAAGGCGCGCGAACAGGGCGTTGAGGTCAGTCCGCTGTCGTGGTTCCGGCATCCGTTGAGCACGGACGACCGGACCGGGGTGGTGGTGAGTTTCGGAGCGCCCGCGTTCCCACGGGCGCTCGACACGTTCGCGTCGGTGCTAGCGGCGTGCTGCTGACCAGCCCTCGGCGGTGACATCACCGCGTGCGTGGACGTAGACACCACGGCCGTTGTACTGACCGGCCTTGGTGTAGACGAACCGCGTCTTCTTCTGTTCCGTGGCGACCCATCGGCGCTCGGTGGTGGTGATCGTGCGGACGTCCTGCCACACGGTGCCGTCCCAGTGCTGGACGGTCAGCTTGTCGCCCTTGTCGACGTCCACGAACACCTCGACCGGGCGGTCCGCGGTGAGCGTGCCGCCGGAAGTCGTTGCCCGCCACTGCTTTCCGTTCGCGCGGACGGCCAGCGCATTGGCCAGACCGTCCGCCACGGCCCGGCGCGCGGGATTGATGCTGCCCCAGTCGCGGGACGGGTGCACCCGGTTGGTCAGCAGGATCGCGATGCTGCGCGAGGCCTTGTCGATCACGAACGACGTGCCCGTGTAGCCCGTGTGGCCCGCGGTGCCGGGACCGCTCAACGCGCCCATGTACCAGCGTTGGTCGAGCTCGAAGCCGAGGCCGTGGGCGTTGTCGGGGAACTGCTGGTTGAAGTTCGTCAGCATCAGCTCGACGGAGTGCTCGCTGAGGACGCGGCGGCCGTTGTAGGTGCCGCCGTTGAGGATCGTCTGGCCGAGGATCGCGAGGTCCTTGGCGGTGCCGAACACGCCCGCATGGCCGGCCACTCCTCCGAGGGACCACGCGTTCTCGTCGTGCACCTCACCGCGGACGATGCCCCGTGGCGGGGTGGCCTGGAACTCCGTGGCGGCCGTGCGGTCCTTGTCCTGCGGGTTGTAACCGGTGTCCTTCATGCCGAGCGGGCGGGTGATGCCGTCTTCCACCGCCTCGTCGAGCTTCTTGCCGCTGACCCGGTGGACGATCTCCCCGAGCGTGATCAGATTCAGGTCGGAGTAGACATAAGTGGTGCCGGGCGTGGACTTGGGCTTCACGTCCATCACGCCCTTGATGCGGCTGGGGATGTCCGGGAAGCGCGACCACAAGGGGATGAACGGCTCAAGGCCGCTCGTGTGTGTGAGCAGCTGCTTGACGGTGATGTTCTCTTTGCCGTTCACGCCGAACTCGGGCAGGTAGTGCGCGACCTTCTGGTCGATGTCGACGCGGCCCTGCTCGACCTGCTGGATCACCGCGATCGAGGTGAAGAGCTTGGAGATCGAGGCCAGGTCGAAGATCGTGTCCTTGCGCATCGCGACCCGGTCGTCGTCCGGCAGCTGCGTCTGCTGGTCCTGGTAGAGCACGGCGTACCCGGTGCGGTCGTGCGTGACGATCTTGCCGTCGTGCACGTACATCGTGACGGCACCGGGGAACAGCGGCTTGCCGTTGGCCTGGGGTTTGGTGAAGTCGCGGACCTGGCGCAGGGCGGCGTTGATCGGCGCCGGGTCGAGGTGCGCCCAGTACGGGTTGGACGGCCGCAGCGTCGTCCGCTCGTGCGCGAAACCGTCCTGCGGCTGGTCGAAGTGGCCGGGGATCGCGACCGTCACGAGTGCGACGGCCAGGGCAGGGATGAGCATGGCGTCCTCACCGGTAGCGCAGGTAGGGCAGGCGGGTGCGGCGGAACTGCTGCAGTTCGGGTTGCCAGGCACCGACGACGTCGTCGACGGTCGCGTTCGCGTCGATCATCTTGCGCAGCCGGTCGGAGCCGCTGAGCTTGTCGATCCAGTTGTCGGGGCGCCACGCGAACACGCTCGGGTACAGCGACCTCGCGGTGCTGATCATCGCGACGGCGGCCCTGATCGCGTCGAACTCGCGCGGGTCGGTGACGGACACGGTCACGCCGCCGCAGGTCTTGCCCTGGAACTTGTGGAACGTGGGGGAGAAGTAGGTCTCGCGGAACCGGACGCCCCTGAGGTTCATGGCGTTCAGCGCCTCGGCCCAGCGCCAGTCGATGTCCGGCGCGCCGACCGTCTCGAACGGGCGGGTCGTGCCGCGGCCCTCGGACAGCACGGTGCCCTCGAACAGGCAGGTGCCGGGGTAGACCAGGGCGGTGTCCCGGGTGGGCACGTTCGGGCTCGGCGGGACCCACGGCAGGCCGGTGTCGAGCTGGTCGCGTCGCCAGCCGCGGACGTTGACCACCTCGAGGCCGGTCTTGACGCCGAACTCGCCCACGTAGAAGCGGGCCAGCTCGCCGACGGTCATGCCGTGCTGCTGGACGATCGGCTTGAGGCCGACACCCGTGGCGTACGCGGGGTCGAGCTGCGGGCCGTTCGCCTTGCCGCCGATGGGGTTCGGGCGGTCGAGCACGATGAACTTCAGGTTCGGCGCGGCCTGCATCGCCGTGTACAGCGACCAGATGTAGGTGTAGAACCGCGCGCCGACGTCCGCGATGTCGAACACGACCGTGTCGATGCCGGCCTTGGTGAACATCGCCGCGAGCTTGGTGGCGTTGGCGCCGTACGCGTCGTACACGGGGATGCCGGTGCGTGGGTCCTGATAGTCGCCCTCGGAGCCGCCGGCCTGTGCGGTGCCGCGGAAGCCGTGCTCCGGGCCGAACACCGCGGTGGGCTTGGCGTCGTGCGCGACCATCGAGTCGACGATGTGCGTCTGGTCGTCGAGGATGCCTGTCGGGTTCGTGAGCACGCCGAACTTGCGGCCCTTGAGCTTGCGCCAGCCGTCGTTGGCCAGCTGCTGCGCTCCGGTCGTGAGCCTGCGTTCGGCGTTGGCGGTCTCGGTCGTGAGGAGGGGGACGGACAGAGCTGCGCTTGCTGCGAGGAAGTGCCGCCTTCTCACCAGGTCACTCCGTGTCCGAACGGGTAGGGGGTGGGACCGGGCACCGCGACGGGCAGCTTGCCCCGCGGTGTCGTCTCGCCGAGCAGGACCTTGGCGACCGCCTCCATCGACACGGTCGTGGTCGAGTAGGTGGCGAGCCAGGTCTTCGCGTCGCTGTGGGCGACGTCGTAGGGGTTGCCGGTGGCCACGGCGATGACCGGCTTGCCGGTGGCGACGAGCTTGGCGAGCAGGTCGAGCTGGGCCGGGCGGGTGCTGAGGTTGTTGGTCAGCACGACGATCTTGTCGGCGCTCGCGGCCGCGGTCAGCGCCTGCTGGGTCTGGGCGGGCGTGGGGCTGGTCGCGGTGACGACCTTGGTGGCCTTGAGCCTGGTCGCCAGCGCCGTGGTGGGTGCGTCGCTCGTGCCGACGACCAGGGGAGCGGTGGCTTTCAGCGGGATCGCCTGGCCGTCGTTGCGCACGGCGGTGATGGTGCGGTCGGCGATGAGCTGGGCCTTGGCGGCGTTCGAGCCGACGACCTGGTCGACCTTGTTCTCGTCGGCCTGGGTGTTGAGCATGACGCCGCGCAGGAGCTTCATCTTGAGGATGCGCAGCACGCTCTCGTTGATGCGCTGCTCGGAGATCTCACCGCTGCGCACGGCGGCGATGACGCTGTTGACGGCGAGGCCGAGGTTCGGCGGCATCAGCAGCTGGTCGACACCCGCCTTGATGGCGAGCACCGGGATCTCGGCGTCGGAGTGCAGCTTGCGGACGCCCGCCATCTCCAGCGAGTCGGTGACGATCACGCCGTCGTAGCCGAGCTCCTCGCGCAGCAGACCGGTGATGACCCGCGGCGACAGCGTGGCCGGGTTGCCGGACGGGTCGATCTGCGGCACCTGGATGTGCGCGGTCATGATCGAGTCGACCTTGGCGGCGATGGCGGCCTTGAACGGCGGCGCGTCGATCTCCCGCCACTGGTCCAGGGTGCGGTTCGACACCGGCAGGCTGGTGTGGCTGTCCTCGGACGTGTCGCCGTGGCCGGGGAAGTGCTTGGCCGTCGCGGTGACCGAGGTCGGGCTGAACCAGCGCTGCTCGTAGCCCTCGACCTGGGCCTTCGTCATGTCGGCCGCGAGCTTGGGGTCACTGGAGAAGCTGCGCACGCCGATGATCGGGTTCGCCGGGTTGGAGTTGACGTCGGCGTCCGGCGCGAAGTTCTGGTTGATGCCCATCGCGCGCAGCTCGGCCGCTGCGATGCGGGCGGCCTCCTCGGCGTCCTTCACCGACCGGCCGGCGCCGAGGGCCATGTTGCCCGGCAGCTGGCTGAACGGCGGGCCGATGCGGGTGACGAGACCCATCTCCTGGTCGGTCGAGATGAGCAGCGGGATGCTGCTCGCCTTCTGCAGGCCGTTGGAGAACCGCGCGATCTGCTTCGGGGTGTCGATGTTGTCGCGCGAGGAGTTGTTGAAGTAGATGACGCCGCCGGGGTGGTACTTGCGCACCATCTCCGCGGGCGTGTCGACACCGAAGTCGGTGCGGTTGCGGGGGTGAGCGACGTCGGCGGCCTGGCCGTTGACGAAGGTGACGAAGAGCTGGCCGACCTTCTCCTCCAGCGACATTCCGCCCAGCGTGATCACCGAGGCGTCCGCTCGCGGTACCGGCACGAGCGTGAGCAACGCGGTGACCAGGGTGAGCGCGGCGATTTTCCGCACGGTGTCGTGCCTCCCGGTGATCTTCCCACAAGGTAACAGGCTTGTTATGCAAGTTAGTGACAGCAAGCCTATGGGTCAACGGGGGCGCATTCTGCCGACGCGCCGAGTTCTTCACAGGAAGCGCGCGGGTCTTTCACACAAAAGCAGACGGGGCACCCCACGAATGGGGCGCCCCGTCTTCAGCGCGGGCTTGCGAGTTACCAAGCGTGCAACTCGTGTCGTACAACCCTGGCCTCGGCGTCCGGCGTCCCGATACGCAGGCCCTAGACGACAAGCCTCCCGCGGCGTGCTGCGCGTGGGTACTCGAAGTCCGCGCACGGAGCTCTGCCGGGGTGGAGTCTGGCTTCTCTTCGCCAGGTCCCTGGCCGACCGGAGGTCCGCACCACCTATTTAAGTGCGTGGGCCCGGTCACAGCAAGGGCTCGGAAGGGTGCACCGTTCAAGCCACGTTCAGTAGTGAAAGTCCTGGCGTTTCAGCGTTTGTGAGGTTCCGCCCGCCTCCGGGTACCGCTGACAGGGCGGCGGCGTGCACCCACGCGGGCACCACGTGTGCGCCCCGTTGCCGCTACTGCTCGGTACGTGTCCCGAAGGCGTTCGATCGGGTTCTCGGGCTTGACTCAGTCGCCCTTGCGCCTGCGGCGCAGGCCGTACCAGGCGGCGCCGGCGGCCGCGACCGCGCCGAGGCTGATCGCCGTGACCGCGACCGTCTTGCCCGACGGGGTGGGGATGCGGCTCCGCAGGCTCACCGGATCGGTGAACTGCTGCACCGGCCACCCCTTCTGGGTGGCGATCCGGCGCAGCCCGCGGTCCGGGTTCACCACGTTCGGGTGACCGACGACCTCGAGCATCGGGATGTCGCTGACCGAGTCGGAGTAGGCGTAGCAGGTGGCGAGGTCGTACCCGCGTTCCGCGGCGAGCTGTTTGATCGCCACCGCCTTGTTCTCGGCGGCGCAGTAGAAGTCGACGTCGCCGGTGTAGCGGCCCTCGTTCACGACCATCCTGGTGCCGACCGAGTGGTCCGCACCGATCAGCTGTGCAATTGGGGCGACCAGTTCTTCGCCCGAAGCGCTGACGATCACGACGTCGTGGCCTTCGGCCTTGTGGTCGGCGATGAGCTGCGTCGCCTCCTTGTAGACCAACGGGTCGACGATGTCGTGCAGGGTCTCGCTGACGATGCTGCGGATCTGCTCGACGTCCCAGCCCGCCGCCAACGCCGTGATGTGCGCGCGCATGCGGTCCATCTGGTCGGCGTCCGCTCCCGCCAGCATGAACACGAACTGGGCATATGCGCTCTTCAGCACCGCTCGGCGGTTGATCAGCCCCTCCTGGAAGAAGGGACGGCTGAACGCCAGCGTGCTCGACTTCGCGATCACGGTCTTGTCGAGGTCGAAGAAGGCGGCGGTCCGGCTCATGGGGTCAGCTTAGGTGTACTGGTCAGTAGGCCGTTCGGGCGGCATTTCGCCCTTGGACAAAACTGTTGTGCTGCACGGTTACCGAAACTTGCCCCACGGCTGTTGCGGAAGTTGCGCGCGGCACTGGCGCATGGGGATACAGTAGGAGAGTCCGGTTCGACGGACGGGTTCAGTCCGACCCCCCGGGACTGAACCATTGACGACCCCCGTCCCTCCCCCCTGGCGGGGGTCGTCCCATATCCCGGGCACGTTTCCCGGCGACCTCGACTGGACCTCTGCGGGCTTTCAGCCCCCAACCCTCCAGACTCGCACACAGGCCCGACACTTCCGGGCTCCCGGCGTTCCGAAGATCGCGACTTGTCCACACCCCGCGATCTGTCCACATGTCGATCTTCGCCTGTTGTGTCGTTCATCACGACCGACGACCGTTGATCCCATGACCCACCCCCTCGCCCTGGTCACGGACCCGCACCTGCTCGACGAGGTCCTCCGCCTGGCAGCGGCCGCCGACTGCCCGCTCTCCTGCGTCCCCGACGTCCCGGCCCTGCGCCTGGCCTGGCACGCGGCCCCGCTGGTCGTCCTCGACGCCGCCGCCCTGCCGTCCTGCACCGCCGCCGACCTCCCCCGCCGCCCCGGCGTGGTCGTCGTCCACGGCGGCGACCCGCCCTGGCCCCTGGTCGTCGCAGTCGGCGCCTGCGCCCTGCTCGAACTCCCTGCCGAGTCCGACACCCTGGTCGCCCTCCTCACAGACGTCCGCGACGGCCCACCCTCCACGCAGGGCCGCGTCATCTCCGTCATCGGCGGCCGCGGCGGCGCCGGCGCCTCCGTCCTCGCCACCGCCATCGCCCGCGAGTCAGCCGCCGCCGGCACCGAAACCCTGCTCGTCGACTGCGACCCCCTCGGCGGCGGCCTCGACCTCACCCTGGGCGCCGAGTCGACAGCAGGCGCCCGCTGGCCCTCCATCCACTGCACAGCAGGCCGCGTCCCCATGTCCTCCCTCCGCACCGCCCTCCCCACCCCCTCCGACGGCAGCGGCGGCGGCAAGGCCGCCGCGAGGCCTCGCAAAGCCGCACCCCTGAGCGTCCTCTCCTGCGACCGCACCGCCTCACCCCCGGAACCTCAAGCGGTCACCGCGGTCCTCGACGCCGCCCGCCGCTCGGGCTGCACCGTCGTCTGCGACCTCCCCCGCCACCCCACCCCAGCCGCCACGGCAGCCCTTTCCCGCACCGACCTCACCGTCCTGCTCGTCCCAGCCGAACTGCGCGCCACCGCCGCCGCCACCCGCGTCGCCACCCACCTCCGCACCACCGGCACCCCGGCCCACCTGGTGGTCCGCGGCCCTTCCCCGTCAGGCCTGACCCCAACCGCCATCGCCTCCGCCATCGGCCTCCCCCTCCTCACCCACATGCGCCCGTAACCAGGCCTCCCCGACGCCCTGGACCGCAGCACCTTCCCCCGCAACCCCAAGGGCCCGCTCGCCACTGCCGCCCGCCAAATCCTGGCCGCCCTCCACCCCTGACCCCGCGCCATCTCCCGTCCCGCTCCGCCCACGTCCGCCACCGCACCTGCTCGAAAGGCACCACCTCCATGCCGCGCCTGCAGCTCGCCCTCCGCATCCGCATCTACTCCCGCATGCTCCTGAACCTCGTCCTCTACGGCCGCACCACCAAACCCCCTTACAAATTCCGCAAACCCCCACCCTGACCCACGCCCGCACACCCGCACCCACCCGTAATCTCCTGCGCCGCAACGCTTTGCGCACCGCGACCGCAACCGCAGTCGCGCCGCACCCGCCGAACCGCCAGCCGCGTTGTGCGCGGAGGTGTGCGCGTTTGGCTGCCTCGCCTCAGCTGCCGCCCTCCCACGCTCAGCCCCGTCGCACTTGGCCCGTCGCACCACCCGCCCGCACCGCAGTTCCGTGCCCACCGCACGACCCGGCACCGCATCTCACCCCTCCTGTTGCCCACCCCTCCTGTCGCTCGCCCCGCGACCGCCCGCGCCTCACCGCCCCAACCCACCCACATCCGCGCCCACCCCAAACCCCGAAGGAGCCCCCATGACCCGCTTCCTCGCCTGGTGCGCCGAAACCTGGCTCCGCCTCACCCGCCGCTCCCACCAGATCCCCCACGGCCGCCACGCCCGCCCCCGGACCACCGCATGACCGCCGCCCTCATCGACCGCGTCCGCCACCGCCTCGCCGGCACCGACGCCGAGATGACCGCCGCCGTGGTCGCCCACGCCGTTCGCTCCGAAGCAGGCGGTGTGCTCGCCGACGCGGACGTCCTCGAAGCGCTCCAGGTGCTCCGCCAGGAGTTCCGCGGCACCGGCCCGCTCGACCCGCTGCTCGCCGACCCCGGCACCACCGACGTCCTCGTCACCGCACCCGACCAGGTCTGGGTCGACGGCCCGCACGGCCTGAGACGCACCGGTGTCACGTTCGCCGACGAGGCATCCGTCCGCCGGCTCGCCCAGCGCCTCGCCGTGGCGGCGGGCCGCAGGCTCGACGACGCCTCGCCGTGCGTCGACGGGTGGCTCCCCGGCAGCGGGGTGCGCATGCACGCGGTCCTCCCGCCGATCGCCGAAAGAACCTGCCTGTCCCTGCGCGTCCTCCGCCCCGCCACCCACGACCTCGAAGCGCTGCAACGGCTCGGCACGTTCGACGCCGGCATCGCCGACACGCTCAGGACCATCGTCCGCGGGCGCATGGCGTTCCTGGTCGTCGGCGGCACCGGCTCCGGCAAGACGTCCCTGCTGTCGGCGCTGCTCGGGTGCGTGCCACCCGAAGAACGCATCGTCTGCGTGGAGGACGCCGGCGAGCTCCACCCCGACCACCAACAGTTCGTGCGGCTCGTGGCCCGCCCGCCGAACGTCGAAGGGGCCGGCGAGATCACCGTGCGCGAGCTCGTCCGGGAAGCACTGCGGATGCGTCCGGACCGGATCGTCGTGGGCGAGGTCAGGGGAGCGGAGGTGCGCGAGCTGCTCACCTCGCTCAACACCGGTCACGAAGGCGGCGCCGGCACCCTGCACGCCAACTCACCCGCCGAGGTGCCGGCAAGGCTCGAAGCACTCGGCGCGCTCGCGGGCCTCGACCGCCAGGCACTCCACAGCCAGGTGGCCGCAGCGGTCCGACTCGTCCTGCACATGCGCCGCAAACCAACCGGCGAACGTGAACTCGCCGAGATCGGCGCCTTCAGCCGATCCGAAGCCGACCTGCAAGTCCGTCCACTGTGGACCAAAGAGGACGGTTGGAGGCAACCACTGTGCTAGGCCTGCTGCTCCTCGCCGCCGCCCTCCTCACGTGGCCGCACATCAAACCGATCACCCGCCTGAGACCGAAGAAGAACCGCACCATCCAGGTACCGAAGTGGTTCTGGACCCTCGCCGCAGCCGCAGCGATCTGCGCAGCAGCCGGCATCGGAGGCCTCGTAGCAGCAGCGGTCATCGCAATCACGATCGAACGAATCCTGAAGCGCACCAGCCAAGAACGCGACCAGCGCAACGCGGCCGAAGCACTCAGCAACGGCCTCGGCGGCGTGATCGACGAGCTCAGAACCGGCGCCCACCCGGCCACCGCCGCGGAAGGTGCCGCCCACGACACCCCGTCCCCGGCGAAGGAGGTGCTCACGACAGCCGCGGCAACGTCGAGAAACGGCGGTGACGTCGAACGAGCGCTGAAAGAGCTGCACCAGCCACTCCTGAGACCGGCCGTCGACCGACTCGCCAGAGCCTGGCACGTGTCCACCAACCACGGAGTGGCGCTGGCCGACGTCCTGGAGGCGACCAAGAGAGACCTCGACCAGCGCGCCGCCTTCGCCAGACAGGTGCAGGCGCGCATGGCCGGCCCGCGAGCCAGTGCGCTGGTCCTCGCCGGGCTCCCGGTGTTCGGCGTGCTGCTCGGCGAGCTCAGCGGAGCAGGGCCACTGCACGTCCTCATCGGCACCGCGGCAGGGCAGGCCCTGCTGGTCACCGGCGCGATGTTGCTGGCAGCCGGGCTGTGGTGGACGAAACGGATCACCGAACCATGACGTACCTGCTCCTCGCCCTCGCAGTCCTGGTCGCGCCTACACCGCGAGACCCACTCGACCGCCTCAGACCGAGGGTCAACGACCCACCGCCCGGCAAGGTCGATCCTGACGGGCCGTTCGAGCGGGCCGCGGCGTGGGACCTGTTGGCCGCGGCGCTCAGAGCCGGGCTGCCGGTGCCGACCGCCATCGCGGCGACCGGGATCAAGGAGCTGAGTCACGTCGCCGAGCTGCTCCGGCTCGGTGCGGACCCGGTCACGGCGTGGGCGACGGCGCTCGACGACCCGGCGACCAGCCAGCTGGCCAGGGCGGCGCGCAGGACCGCGGTCGGGGGCGGCGTTGGCGCAGCAGGCCGCCGAGCTGGCCGGGCGGACCAGGGCCGATGCCGTCGACCAGGCGGAAGCCAAGGCGCAACGGGCCGCGGTGGCGGTGGCGGCGCCGCTCGCACTGTGTTTCCTGCCGGCGTTCCTGTGCCTCGGCGTGCTGCCGGTGGTGCTGGGACTGGCCGGTCAATTCCTCGACTGAGACGAGAAAGGCGAACCTGGTGGACCTCCTGAAGGACGACAGCGGCATGAGCACGGTCGAGTACGCGATCGGCACGCTGGCCGCGGCGGCGCTCGCGGGCGTCGTCTACGTGATCGTGACGAGCGACTTCGTGCAGAACCTGTTGCAAGGGCTGATACAGCGTGCGTTGTCGTCGGTCTGAGACTGATGACCGCGGCATGGTCACGGTGGAGGCGGCGATCGCGGTGTGTGCGCTGCTGATCGTCATGGGACTCGCGGCTGCGGGGCTCACGGCGGTGATCGAGCAGTTGCGGTGCACGGATGCCGCGAGGGAGGCGGCGCGGTTGTCGGCGCGAGGTGAGCGGGAGCGTGGAGTTCAAGCGGTCGCGCAGATTGCGCCTGGTGCAACGGCGGAGTTCCAAGACGAAGGTGATGCGGTGCGGGTCGTCGTGCGGCTGCGCGGACCGCTCGGCGTGCCACTCAGAGCTACTGCGTTCGCCGTTCTGGAGCCGCGGTGAACGGTGGGACGAGCGGTGGGACGAACGGTGAACCGCCTGGCAGCGAGCGCGGATCGGCTGCGGTGAACGGCGTGGTGGCGATGCTGCTGTTGATCGTCGTCGCCACTGCGGGTGCACAGATCGGCGCCGCGGTGATCGCTCGACACCGGGTGAACGGCGCGGCCGATCTGGCGGCCCTCGCGGCTGCCGCTCGTCTTGCCGAGGGGGATCAGCACGCCTGTGAGCAGGCGAAACGGGTGGCCGGAGAGAACGGTGGCGTGCTCGGATCGTGTGCGGTGAACGGGTGGGAGGTGGTTGTGGAGGTCTCGATGACTACGCCGTTCGGCCCGGTGAGCGCGCGGTCGAGGGCAGGTCCGGCCGAAGATCGCAGCGTTTGGAGCACGACGAGCGGTCGTTCATCGGCGGTGAGCGGACTCACACCGGCGCCTGGACATGCTGAACGGTGATCGAACCAATTGCGAGCAGTTCGGCTCCCCGTTCACCCCGAGCGCGTTCGCCGTGCTGTACCGACCAGTTGTCGAGGCGGGGGTTACCAAGCCCGGCCCCGGTGTCGTTAGTTGTAGTGGCGGCACCGACGCGGTGTCCTACCGAAACCGACACCACGTCGATGTCGAGTCAAAGCCTTGGAGGCGAAGGAAGATGGATTGGTCGGATAGCTGGCGCGGGGCCTTCCGCATCGAACTGCGTGCGGAGGCCGTGAGCCTCGCGTACCGCGGTTGGCCCGTGCTGCCCGGCACTTATCCGGCCGGTTCGGAGCAGGGAGTCACCCAGTGGGCGGGCCGCAGCGGGCTCGAGCTCCACGGGCCCATCCCCGTGCACCGGGACTGGGTCGACCGCGTCGGTACGCGGTCCGACCAGGTCGCCACGTGGTGGGCGGGTCGCTCCTACAGCCTGCTTCTCGCCACCGGCCACGCGGTGGACGCGATCGAGGTCGGCACCGACCTCGGCCGTCGCGCCGCCGTGGCACTGCGGGCGATCAGCGTTCCCGTGCCGATCGCCGCGACCCCGTCCGGCCGGTGGATGTTCATGGTGAAGTCCGGCTCGAAGCTCGTCGGCGAGCTGGCCAACAACTCGGACGTCCACCTGTACGGCCAGGGCGAGTACATCCCGCTGCCGCCCACCCCGATGGCGCACGGTGTCGTGCACTGGCGGGTCAAGCCGTCGATCTGCGGCTGGAACCTGCCGGACGCGCACGTCGTGCAGGACGCGCTCGCCGAGGCGCTGCACACCCCGGCCCGCTTCCAGCTCGAAACCGTCTGACACAACTACATCTAGAGCCCGGCCGTGCTGGGTGTCGTCGTGGACTCTCCCCGACAACCCCGAAGGCGATGCCCTGCACGGCCGTTCCACCAAGCCCGATCCGATGACCTGCTCCCGTACCCCGCACTTCGGGGGAGGTCGCAGGAGAGGGCACGAAAGCCGAACACGCACCCCGAAGGACAGCCTCCCGCACCACGACCGGACCGAGGAACGTTAGTGGCAGAGCACCTGCGCTGCCGCGATCGGCGAAGCCGGCTCCTCCCCGGAGTTCGTCACACGACAGTGGACACCGTCGCCTCCCGCGTGTCCTGTCGAGACGGACAACCTGATTCCGCCGATGTTCCACGGGATCCGGTCGAGATGCGGTAGCAGGCGGGAAAACAGTGTTCGGCACGTGGAGAGCGCGCGCCGCGGGTACCCGTGAGCCCGCGGCGCGCGCCCACGAAACGCGCTACAACTGGAGCTGCTCGCAGTAGGTCGCAAAGGCGACGGTCTGCTCCATGCTCCCCGGACGGGGGACCGCGTCGGCGTCCCAGCCGAGGTCCCTGTCCGCCAGAACTTGCTCGATCAGCGGGTGCCACCGCTGATCGAGCACATTCAACCCCCACCGCAGCGCGCCGCGCTTCGACTCCACCTCTCCGGTGTGGATGGTGTAGAGCGTCCGGCAGTACGCGGCGACGATGTAGCGCTGTGTCCAGGCATTGCCCATCGGGGCCCACTCCTGGATGCCGGTCAGGACGTGCGGCAGCTCGGCCCGCATCGACGACCGCAGCACCTCGGCCGGGACCTCGTCGACCAGCGACGTGATCGGTGGGCCGTCCAGCACGATGCCGTGGTTGCGCAGGGTCCAGCGGGCGTGCGGTGAGTTGCAGTGCAGATCCCACTCCAGCGTTCGGGTGCCGTGGTCGTTGAACAGCCACGGAACACCGAGACCCGCCACCGACCGCAGCGATTTCACGTCGGCGTAGGAACCCTCGATCTCGGTCGACCAGCGACCGGGGCGGGTGGGAATCTCGTCGTGCAGAGCACGCAGGCCCTCCAGCGCGGCACCGGACGGCAGCTCTGTGCAGGCGACGATGAAGTCGCAGTCGGAGTGGATGTCCCCGGCGCCGAGGGCGAACGAGCCCTGGACGTAGGAGCCCACGTAGATGGGGCCGAGGATGGTGCGCACCGACGAGACGAAGTCGTCGAGCAGTGCGTCGAGATCAGCGAAAGGCGTGAACAAGGCAGACTCCAGGAACCCGTGGCGAAGGCCGAGCGGGCGCGGCGGAGCATCGGACTCAGCCGCGCCTAGGGGCGACGGGTCCGGTCGGTGGCGTTGCAGCTGCAGGCGTTCACACCCACACCGTAGCCAGGAGCGGCGGCACCGGTCAGGTGATTTTGCCGAGCACCACGTCCAGCACCAGCACGGCACCGGCCTTGTCCAGCGGTTCGTTGCCGTTGCCGCACTTCGGCGACTGCACGCAGGACGGGCAGCCCATCGGGCAGGTGCAGGCCCTGATCGCCTCGCGGGTCGCCGACAGCCAGGCCCGCAACGCCGAGTGGCCGCGGTCCGCGAAGCCCGCGCCGCCGGGGTGGCCGTCGTGGACGAACACCGTCGGCACGCCGGTGTCCGGGTGCGCCGCCGTCGAGACGCCGCCGATGTCCCACCGGTCGCAGGTCGCGAACAGCGGTAAGAGGCCGATCGCCGCGTGTTCGGCCGCGTGCAGGGCGCCGGGGATCCGTTTCGCCTCGACACCGGCGGCGACCAGCAGCGACTCGTCGGCGGTGTACCAGACGGCACGGGTCTGCAGGGTCTGCTCCGGCAGGTCGAGCGGGATCTGGTCGAGCACCACGCCCGACGGCAGCCGGCGCAGGTAGCCGACGACCTGCGTGGTCACCTCCACCTCGCCCAGCGACACCGAGACACCGCCGAAGTCGCGCCGTTCGACCTCGCGCACCACCGTGATGTCCACGCAGTCGCGTGGCTGGGTCGTCCACTCCGGGTCCTCGCGGTGCACCATCGCGAGGCCGCTGTCCAGGTCGAGCTCGTCGACCACGTACGAGCGGCCCTGGTGCAGGTAGACGGCACCGGGGTGCACCTGCCAGCAGGCCGATCCCGGGTCGACCGTGCCGAGCATCCGGCCGGAGTCGGCCTCCACCACCGCCACCTGGTCGCCGCCGGAGCCGCGGATGTCGACCCCGGCGTGCGGCCGGTCGTGCGAGGCCCAGTACCAGCCGGCCGGGCGCTTGCGCAGCAGTTTCTCCGCCACCAGCTCCGCCAGCACGGACTCCGCCAGCTCCCCGCCGAAGTCCGGCAGGCAGTCGCGCGTCAGCGGCATCTCCGCCGCCGCGCAGGCCAGCTGCGGTCCGAGCACGTACGGGTTCATCGGGTCGAGCACGGTCGCCTCGACCGGCCGGTCCAGCACCGCCGACGGGTGGTGCACCAGGTACGTGTCCAACGGGTCGTCCCGCGCCACGAACACGACCAGCGCGCTGTCACCGGACCGCCCCGCCCGGCCGGCCTGCTGCCAGAACGACGCCAGCGTGCCGGGGAAACCGGCCACCACCACGGCGTCCAGGCCCGCGATGTCGACGCCGAGCTCCAGCGCGTTCGTCGTCGCCACTCCGAGCAGGTCACCCGTGGACAGCGACTTCTCCAGCGCCCGCCGCTCCTCCGGCAGGAACCCGCCCCGGTAGGCGGCCACCCGTGCGGGCAGCTCACCGTCCACTTCGGACAGGATCCGCTGGGTGCCCAGCGCCGTCAGCTCCGCTCCGCGCCGCGAGCGCACGAACGCGAGCGAGCGTGCGCCCTCGACCACCAGGTCGGCGAGGATCCGTGAGGTCTCCGCGCCGGCCGACCGCCGCACCGGCGCGCCGTTCTCGCCCTCCAAAGAGGTCAGTGGCGGTTCCCACAGCGCGACCGTCCGCGAGGCGCGCGGCGAGAAGTCGTCCACGACAGCGGAAACCGGCACCCCGAGCAGCCTTTCCGCCGAAGCGGAAGGATCAGCCACAGTGGCCGATGCCAAAACGAAGATCGGGTCCGCGCCGTATTTGCGGGCGACCCGCCGCAGCCGCCGCATCAACAACGCCACGTGAGAACCGAAAACACCTCGGTAGGAATGGCACTCGTCGATCACCACGTACTTCAGCCGCCGGAAGAACCGCAACCATTTCGGGTGCTGCGGCAGGATTCCGCGGTGCAGCATGTCCGGGTTGGTGAAGACCCAGTTCGCGTGCGCCTTGACCCAGTCGCGTTCGGCCATCGGGGTGTCACCGTCGTAGGCCGACGCGCGCACCCCCTTGATCCCCAATTCGTCGAGCGAGCGGAGCTGGTCCGCGCCAAGGGCTTTGGTCGGCGACAGGTACAGCGCGGTGGCTTTCGTGTCCGCCAAAAGAGTGGAAAGCACCGGCAGTTGGTAGGCGAGCGACTTGCCCGACGCGGTGCCCGTGGCGAGCACCACGTGCCGGCCCGACCACGCGAGCTCGGCCGCCTCGGCCTGGTGCCGCCACGGCTCGCGCACACCCGTCTCCGCGAACGCGGCGACCACCGCGGAGGCCGCCCACGACGGCCATTGCACGTGATCAGCCTGCCGCAACGGGAGATCGCGCGCGTGCGTGAGGGGCGACTCCCCGGCGGGAGTGCCCGCCAGCACCCGGTCCAGCAACCGGCGTCCCTGATCCACCACGACCCGAGCTTCGCATACACCACCGACAGTCCTGACCGGGCCGCGGTCGACTTCCAGCGCGGATAACGGTGTGTGCACGCTTCGGGACGGTTCGTTGCCTTGTTGCAACCAGCCCCTAGACTCCCCGCTCATCGCATCCAATGAGGGATGCGTCACGTCGCGCTGGGCGGCTGGTCTGCCTTGGCGCTGCACATGGCAACTCACCAGGAGGACGGATGTCCCGGCAATTCCTCGCGGAGGGCCTCGAGCTCTCCGGAGGTGATCGCGGCGTCGTAGCCGTGGTCGCCGTGGTCGCCCTGGCTGCTCTCGCCGTCGGGTACGTGCTGCTCAAGGAGGTGCTGGCCGCCGGCCAGGGCACCGACAAGATGCAGGACATCGCCAAGGCGGTTCAGGAGGGCGCAGCGGCCTACCTCAACCGGCAGTTCCGCACGCTCGGCATCTTTGTCGTGATCGTGTTCGTGCTGCTGTTCGCGCTACCGGCAGATGATTTGGCTGAACGAATCGGCCGATCTTTGTTCTTCATCGTCGGTGCCGCGTTCTCGGCGATCATCGGCTACCTGGGCATGTGGTTGTCCACGCGCGCCAACGTGCGTGTCGCCGCCGCCGCGAACGAAGAAGGCGGTCGCGAAAAGGCGACGCGCATCGCGTTCCGCACCGGCGGCGTGGTCGGCATGACCACGGTCGGTCTCGGCCTCTTCGGTGCCGCGCTCGTCGTGCTCGTGTACGCCGGTCAGGCCCCGAAGGTCCTGGAGGGCTTCGGTTTCGGTGCCGCGCTGCTCGCGATGTTCATGCGTGTCGGTGGCGGTATCTTCACCAAGGCCGCCGACGTCGGCGCCGACCTGGTCGGCAAGGTCGAGCAGGGCATCCCCGAGGACGACCCCCGCAACGCCGCCACCATCGCGGACAACGTGGGCGACAACGTCGGTGACTGCGCCGGCATGGCCGCGGACCTCTTCGAGTCCTACGCCGTCACCCTGGTCGCGTCGCTGATCCTCGGCACCGCCGCGTTCGGTGTGCAGGGCCTGCTGTTCCCGCTGATCGTTCCCGCGATCGGTGTGCTCACCGCGGTCATCGGCGTCTACACGACCAAGGCGAAGGTGGGCGAGAGCGGCCTTTCGGCCATCAACCGCTCCTTCTACATCTCCGCGGTCATCTCCGCGGTGCTGTGCACGATCGCGGCCTTCACGTACCTGCCGAGCTCCTTCGCGGACCTCAACGGCATCTCCGACACGATCAAGGGCACCAGCGGCAACCCGGCGCTGATCGCGTCCGTCGCGGTGATCATCGGCATCGTGCTCGCCGGCGTGATCCTCTGGCTGACCGGCTACTACACCGGCACCGACCACAAGCCGGTCAAGGAGGTCGGCCAGACCTCGCTGACCGGTGCGGCCACGGTCATCCTGTCCGGCATCTCGGTCGGTTTCGAGTCGGCCGTCTACACCGCGCTGGTCATCGGTGCCGCCGTCTACGGCGCGTTCCTGCTGTCCGGTTCGGTCGTCGTCGCGCTGTTCGCGATCGCGCTCGCCGGTTGCGGTCTGCTGACCACCGTCGGCGTCATCGTGGCGATGGACACCTTCGGCCCGGTCTCCGACAACGCGCAGGGCATCGCCGAGATGTCCGGTGACGTGCACGGCGAGGGCGCGCAGATCCTGACCGAGCTCGACGCGGTGGGCAACACCACCAAGGCCATCACCAAGGGCATCGCGATCGCGACCGCCGTGCTCGCCGCGACGGCGCTGTTCGGCTCCTACAAGGACGCGATCGACCAGGCCGTGCTGAAGATCGGTGACCAGGTCGGCGCGCTGCCGATCTCGTTCACCAACGTCGTGTTCAGCCCGAACGTCCTCGTCGGTGTCGCCATCGGCGCGGCCGTGGTGTTCATGTTCTCGGGCCTCGCGGTCAACGCCGTGACGCGCGCCGCCGGTGCCATCGTGTTCGAGGTGCGCCGCCAGTTCCGCGAGAACCCGGGCATCATGGACTACTCGGTCAAGCCGGAGTACGGCCGCGTCGTCGACATCTGCACCAGGGACTCGCTGCGCGAGCTCGCGACCCCTGGTCTGATGGCCGTGCTCGCCCCGATCGCCGTCGGCTTCGGCCTCGGCGTCGGCCCGCTGGCGGGCTACCTCGCCGGCGCGATCGCGACCGGCACGCTGATGGCGGTGTTCCTGGCCAACTCCGGTGGTGCCTGGGACAACGCGAAGAAGCTGGTCGAGGACGGCAACCACGGCGGCAAGGGCTCCGACGCCCACGCCGCGACCGTCATCGGTGACACCGTCGGCGACCCGTTCAAGGACACCGCCGGTCCGGCCATCAACCCGCTGATCAAGGTGATGAACCTGGTCTCGGTGCTGATCGCGCCCGCCGTCGTGACGTTCTCGATCGGGCCGGACGCGTCCGCCCCGCTGCGGATCGCCATCGCCGTGGTCGCGACCGCGATCATCGTCGGTGCGATCGTCGTGTCGAAGCGCCGCGGGACCGCCATCGCCGGCTCGCCCGCGGAGACCGTCAGCAACGGCGCCGCGTAGTTCCACAGCCGGTCGGGGTACGTTCGGGTCTTCCCCCGACGTACCCCGACCGAGGAGTTACGACATGAGGCGCAGCCTCGTCGCCACTACCGCAGTTGCCGCCATCGCGCTGGCCGGGTGCACCAACGGCGGCGACTCCGGCACGTCCAGCCCGACCAGCGGCCAGTCCGACGCCGCCGCCGTCGCCTACATGGACAAGGTCTGCGGCGCGGCCTCCGCGTTCGCCAAGGTGGACAAGACGGCTCCGAAGCTCGACGTGGGCGACCCGGCCAAGCTCAAGGCCGAGATGGCCGCCTACATGGGCCAGCACGCCGACGCGTTCACGAAGTCCTCCGCCGACCTCAAGCAGGTCGGACCGTCGCCCGTCGCGGGCGGCGACGAGGCCGTGACCAAGATGTCCGAGACCTTCACCGCGCTCGGCACCCTCTTCGCCGAGGCCAAGACGAAGATCGAGCAGGCGGACGCCAACGACGCCACCGGCGGCCTGCAGGCGGCGGGAGAGGCGATCTCCAAGCTCTCCGAGCTCGCCGACCCGCTGAGGGACCTCAAGGCCGTCCCCGAGCTGCAGAAGGCCGCCCAGAGCGCCCAGAAGTGCCAGGAGATGCAGCGCCTCGGCGTCGCCCCGACCGGCTGAGGCCCAACCTGTGCGCCACCGCCGCCCGGAGTAGCTTGCGGCGCATGACCCGCCTCATGGCACGCGCAGTCGTCGCTGTCCTCTCAAGCGTGCTCGTGGCCTCCTGCACCGGCGGTTCCCCCACGTCGACGACACCCACCGCCACCGAGGCGGACGTCGTGGCGTGGCTGGACCAGGTCTGCGGGGCCGTCGCCGGCACCGCGAGCGGCCTGTCCACCGAGCCGTCGATCGACCTGAGCGACCCCGCCAAGCTCAAGGCCGGCCTGTCCGACTGGCTGAGCATCCAGCTCGCCGCCGCCGAGAAGTCGGCAGGCGAGCTGGAACCCCTGGAGAACGGCCCGCACCCGAAGGCGGGGGAGCTGGTGGGCGCCGCGGAGAACGGCGTCGGCCAGATCAGGACCCTGCTCTCCGACACCAAGTCCAAGGTCGACTCCGCGCCCGACGCCACCGCGGTCATCACCGCGTTCACCGAGATGATGACCAAGGCGGCCGCGGTGGAGAACACCGGCGCCGACGTGCGCAGGAAGGTCGACGAGAGCGGGCTGGCGGAGGCGGCGAAGAAGGCCGGCAAGTGCCGGGAGCTGGACCCCTCGACGTCGTCGCAGCCGACCTCCTGACCTGCGGGACCGCATCGCTCGAACGGGTACTGTTCGGGCGGTGCGATCACGTCTGGCGACGGCGGTGCTGGCCGCCGCGGCCCTCCTGACCAGCGCCTGCGCCTCCGACGAGGACCAGCCGCTCACCGACGCCCAGGGCCGCTGGGTCGACACGTTCTGCGCCGGCGTCGTCCCCGGCCTCAAAGCCGGCCAGGAGCTGCAGAGGCAGGACCCGGCGAACCCGGCCGCGATCAAGACGGCCTACCTGAAGCTCGTCACCGACAACGCCACGGCGTTCGTGACTTCCGGCCACAAGTTGAAAGAAATCGGTCCGCCGTCCGACGAGCTGAAGGACGTCCACGAGCGCACGCTCAAGTACCTCGACGAGTCCGCCAAGTCGTACCAGGCGGCCGAGAAGCCGATCACCGCGCTCGCGGCCGACGCCCGGTTCTGGGACAACGCCGAGAAGGTGCTCACCGAAACCTCGCAGGTCAGCGCCCCCGAACAGCTCCGAGCCACGTTCGACGCACTGGAGAAGTCACCCAAGTACGCGGCCGCGGTCACCAAGTCGGCGTCCTGCTCGACGCTGAAGGCCACCCAATAGCTCAACCGGCGTAGTCACACCCGCACCACTGGTCACAGTCGAACGTCTGTTCTACTCTGTGGGCCGTGGTTGGGCAGCTGTCCTTCTTCTCGGCCGAGGCGCGAACGCCGGCCAAGGCGGACCTCGCCGGCTTCCTCTGCGGGCCGGGGCAGGCCGTCAGCTTCGCACGCGGCACGGCTGCCCGCGTGTACGTCGAGCTGCGCGACGACTGGCGCCACCAGCCCCTCAAGCAGGCCTGCACCGAGCGTGGCGTGACCTCCGAGCTGTGCGTCAACGAGGAGGGCACGCGGTTCGTGCGCACGCCGTTCCGCACCGATCTCACCCCTCTGGCCGCCCGCTGGCTGGACGGTTCCGCCAAGAAGGTGCCCGCCGACTTCGAGCTGAACGGAGCAGTGCTCCGGGTCTGGGCGCTGGCCGCCGGCAGCTGGATGGAGTCGGCGTACCTGCTCGGTTTGGACCCCAACGCACCCCAGACACACGAACCGTTGCAAAATGCCCTGCTTCAGTCCGGTCTTCCGTGCACCCTGGTAGGAGCACCAGCGCTGCGGGTGACCGGCCGCAGACGGCTCGCGAGGCTCGCTGAGCTGGTCGGAAGCCCTCCGCACGGGGTGGCGATGAGCACGTGGCCGGCGGCCTGAGCGGGGCACTCCGGCGAGGTTGTGTCACTCTGTCTCGTCGAACAGGCGTCGCAGAAGACATGACGGATGGTGTGCTTTTCGGCCGGCGCTGGGCAACACTGGCGGGCCTGGGAACGGGTTTGGAAGAGAGCGGGACGGCGTGGCTGGATCGACACGGACGAGAAAGAGCGGCGGAGGAGCGGGCAGCAGCACCCGGCGACTGGTGATCGTCGAGTCGCCCACGAAGGCGCGCAAGATCGCCTCGTACCTCGGCAGCAACTTCGTCGTGGAGTCCTCCCGGGGACACATCCGGGACCTGCCGCGCGGTGCCGCCGACGTCCCCGCGAAGTTCAAGGGCCAGGCCTGGGCTCGGCTCGGCGTGGACGTCGACCACGACTTCGAGCCCCTCTACGTGGTCAGCGCGGACAAGAAGTCCCTGGTCACCGAGCTCAAGGAAGCCCTGAAGGACGTCGACGAGCTCTACCTCGCGACAGACGGTGACCGCGAGGGCGAGGCCATCGCGTGGCACCTGCTGGAGACCCTGAAGCCCAAGGTCCCGGTCCGCAGGATGGTGTTCCACGAGATCACCGAGTCCGCGATCCGGGCCGCTGCCGCCAACCCGCGCGACCTGGACCAGGACCTGGTCGACGCGCAGGAGACCCGCCGCATCCTCGACCGCCTCTACGGCTACGAGGTCAGCCCCGTGCTGTGGAAGAAGGTCATGCCGAAGCTCTCGGCGGGCCGCGTGCAGTCGGTGGCGACGCGCCTGGTCGTGGAGCGCGAGCGCGAGCGGATGAAGTTCGTCTCCGCCGGCTACTGGGACATCTCGGCGGTCATGGACGCCGGTGCCGAGGCCACCCCGCGCCAGTTCGGCGCCAGGATGGTGGCGCTCGACGGCACCCGCCTCGCGACCGGCCGCGACTTCGGTTCCGACGGCAAGCTGACCGGCAAGGCCGACGTGGTCGTGCTGGACGAGGCACAGGCCCGCGCCATCGCGGCCGGGATGCAGAACGCGCCGGTCAGGGTCTCCTCGGTCGAGGAGAAGCCGTACACGCGCAAGCCGTACGCGCCGTTCATGACCTCGACGCTGCAGCAGGAGGCCGGCCGCAAGCTGCGGTTCTCCGCGGACCGCACGATGCGCACCGCGCAGAAGCTGTACGAGAACGGCTACATCACCTACATGCGCACCGACAGCACCACGCTGTCGGAGACCGCGATCAACGCGGCCCGCACGCGGGCCACGGACCTCTACGGCGCGCAGTACGTCGCCAAGGAGCCGCGCCAGTACACGCGCAAGGTCAAGAACGCGCAGGAGGCCCACGAGGCGATCCGGCCCGCGGGTGAGGTCTTCCGCACGCCGGGCCAGGTGGCCGCCGAGCTCGACTCGGACGAGTTCAAGCTCTACGAGATGATCTGGCAGCGCACGATCGCCTCCCAGATGGCCGACGCGCGGGGCAACACGACCAGCGTGCGGATCGTCGGCAAGGCGGCGTCCGGCCAGGAGGTCACCTTCGCCGCGTCCGGTCGCACGATCACGTTCGCCGGCTTCCTCAAGGCCTACGTCGAGACCGTCGACGCCGAGGCCGGTGGCGAGTCCGACGACGCCGAGTCGCGGTTGCCGCTGCTGGTCAAGGACCAGGGTCTGACGATCGCCGAGCTGTCCCCGGACGGCCACACGACCTCGCCGCCCTCGCGCTACACCGAGCCGTCGCTGATCAAGACGATGGAGGAGCTCGGCATCGGCCGTCCCTCCACCTACTCGTCGATCATCAGCACGGTCCAGGACCGCGGCTACGTGTGGAAGAAGGGCGCGGCGCTCGTCCCGTCGTGGGTGGCGTTCGCCGTGGTCGGGCTGCTGGAGGTGCACTTCGGCCGCCTCGTCGACTACGACTTCACCGCCGCGCTGGAGGACGAGCTCGACGGCATCGCCGCCGGTCGCCAGCAGCGCACGACGTGGCTCTCCGGGTTCTACTTCGGCGGCAGCATCGGCCCCGACGGCTCGATCGGCCGCTCCGGTGGCCTGAAGAAGCTGGTCGGCACGGGTGTCGAGGACATCGACCCGCGCGAGGTCAACTCGATCCCGCTGTTCAGCGACTCCGAGGGCCGCACGGTCGTGGTCCGCGTCGGCCGGTTCGGGCCGTACCTGGAGCGCGAGGTCGACGGTGCCGCGCAGCGCGCGAACCTGCCGGACGACCTGCCGCCGGACGAGCTCTCCGCGGAGATCGCCGAGAAGCTGTTCTCGACGCCGCAGGAGGGCCGCTCGCTGGGCACCGACCCGGTCTCGGGCAACGAGATCGTGGCCAAGGAGGGCCGCTTCGGCCCGTATGTGACCGAGGTGCTGCCCGAGGCGGCGGAGAACGGGTCGTCGTCGAAGGCGAAGGCCCCGAAGCCGCGCACCGGCTCGCTGTTCAAGTCGATGTCGCTGGACACGGTCACGCTGGACGATGCGCTGAAGCTGCTGTCGCTGCCGCGGGTGGTCGGCAAGGACCCGGAGACGGGCGCCGAGATCACCGCGCAGAACGGTCGCTACGGCCCGTACCTGAAGAAGGGCACCGACTCGCGGTCGCTGGGCGACGAGTCGCAGATCTTCACGGTCACGCTCGAAGAGGCGTTGAAGATCTACGCCGAGCCGAAGAAGCGGGGCCGGGCGGCCGCCGCGCCGCCGTTGCGCGAGCTGGGCAACGACCCGGTGTCCGGCAAGCCGATGGTGATCAAGGAGGGTCGCTTCGGCCCGTACGTCACCGACGGTGAGGCGAACGCGTCGCTGCGCAAGACCGACAGCGTCGAGACGATCACCGACGAGCGGGCGGCCGAGCTGCTGGCCGAGAAGCGCGCCAAGGGCCCGGTGAAGAAGAAGGCCCCGGCGAAGAAGCCCGCGGCGGCGAAGAAGCCGGCGGCCAAGAAGGCTCCGGCCAAGTCGAAGAGCTGAACGTGACGGAGGTGGCGGGTGCCGAGCTCTGACTTCGGTCCTGACGGGACACAGGCCCCGCCGCCTCCTGCGCTGTTCCCAGACCCGCTGGCGGGCCTGGTGACCGCCGGCACGTGGGTCGCTCCTCAGTGGACCCCGCTGCGGACGGCGTCGTTCTCGTCACGTGTGGCGGTGCCGACACCTCCTCCGGTGCCGACCGACGAGCTGCGACAGGCCATCTGGGCCCAGATGGAGCAGGAGGAACGACGCGGGCAGGGTCGTCGGCAACGGCTGCAGCAGCACGCGGCGCCGTTGCCACAAGCGCCTGTCGCGCAACCGCAACAGCCGCAGACGGCGGCGAACAGCGCGGCCACGGTGGTCGGCTGCGTGATCGTCCTGGGCTTCTTCGTGCTCGTGCTCGTCAGCATTCTGGGCGCGATCTTCAGCGGATAGTGACCTTCGGACGCTGAGAGTCCGGCGTTGTCACCCACTACATCCGGTTACGCTGACCGCACCGGAACGGGCGAGCAGGGGTGACTCAGGTTGCAGGGCGCGGACACAGGAGCGAAGGAGCCAGGCCCGGCCGGGCAGGCCCAGTCCAGCGTGTCCACGGTCCACCGGCTCCGCTCGGTGCTCGCGATCCGGCCGTTCCGCCGACTGTGGTTGGTCACCTATCTGTGCAGCGTCGGTGACTGGCTGTCGCTGCTCGCGTTGACCGGTCTGGTCACCGAGATGATGAACAGCTACCAGTGGCAGTCGTTCGCGCTGTCGCTGGTGGTGCTGACCCAGCTGCTGCCGGGCATCCTCTTCGCGCCCATCGGCGGCGTGCTCGCGGACAAGTTCGACCGCCGCAAGGTGATGGTGGTCTGCGACGTCCTGCGCGGGTCGCTGTTCATCTCGATCGCGCTGATCGGCTCCCCGATCTGGCTGTTCGTGGCGAACTTCCTGGTCGGCTGCTGCGCGATGCTGTGGATCCCGGCCAAGGAGTCCGCGGTGCCGAACCTGCTGCGCCGCCCCGACCAGGTCGAGTCGGCGAACCAGCTCGGCCTCGTGATGACCTACGGCATCTCGACGATCAGCGGGTTCGGCCTGTACTCGCTGATCGCGGGCGTGCCGGCGTACCTGAACCTGCACGGCGGCGACCTCGAGTTCCGCATCGCGACCATCGCCGTGATCATCAACGGCCTGCTGTACTTCACCTCCGCGATCCTGATCGCGACCCGGCTGCCGGAGCTGTCCGGCCGTGCCTCCGCGCGCAAGAAGGAGGTCGACGCCGACAAGCCGGGCTTCGTCGCGATGCTCCGCGAGGGCGTGAAGTTCGCCGCCGCGACGCCGCTGGTCCGCGGCCTGGTGATCGGCATGATCGGCGCGTTCGCCGCGGCCGGTGTCGTGATCGCGACGGCGAAGCTCTACGCGGAGTCGCTGCTCGGTGGCGCGTCGACGTTCGGCCTGCTGTTCATGGCCGTGTTCGTCGGGCTCGCGGCCGGCATGGCGACAGCGCCCCGGTTCGCCCGGCGGCTGTCCTACAACCGGCTGTTCGGCGTGACGATCGTCGGCGCCGGCGTCACGTTGACGCTGGTCGCGCTGGCCCCGAGCCTGTGGCTGGCGCTGCTGATGGTGGCGCTGGTCGGGCTGTGCGCCGGGGTGGCGTTCCTGACCGGACTGACCATCGTGGGCTCGCAGGTCGAGGACGAGATGCGCGGCCGCACGGTGGCGCTGATCCAGTCGTTGCTCAAGATCGTGCTGTTCGGTGCGTCCGCGGGTGCGCCGCTGCTGGTCGCGGTGCTGCAGAAGCAGACGGTCAGCGTGTTCGGCCACCCGATGGAGGTCGACGCCACCAGGCCGGTGATGCTCGGCGGAGCGGTCATCGCGATCGTGCTGGGTCTCGTGGCTTATCGGCAGATGGACGACCGTCGCGAAGAGCGCGTGCTGTCGTCGTTGTTCGCCGCCATCCGCGGACGGCCACGCACGAAGGGTCTGCTCATCGCGGTCGAGGGCGACACGCGTGAGGACACGTCCGTGCAGGCTCGTCGGCTTGCGGCCGCTCTTCGTGCCGAGGGGTTCGAGGTGTTGCTGGCCGCCGACCCCGAACACGACGAACGCCGTCTGCGCACGATGCTGTCGTCCGCCGAACTGGCCGGCGTGCGCGCGCAAGCCCTCGTCGCCGCCGCCGTGCGTGCCGACGTGGTCGAACGGCAGGTGCGCCCCGCGTTGGACGAGGGTTCCATCGTGGTGATGGAGCGCTACGTCGACTCACCGCTGGCGCACTTCAGCGCGACCGGCACCCTGGAGCACCAGGAGCTCGAAGGCCTGGTCGAGTGGGCCACCGGCCGCCTGCGCCCCGACCTCACGATCCTGCTCGACCGCCCGGTGACCGACGGCAAGTCCCTCGGCCTGCAACACCACTGGCGGGTCCAGCGGCTGCTCAGCGAGATGGCCGCCGCCGACCCCGACCGCTACCTGGTCGTGGAGACCGACGGCGACGCCGACATGACCGCCCAACGCGTCCACACGTCCGTGCTCCCGCTGCTGGCCTCGCGCAAACGAGTGACCCAGGAAGCTCCCGCCCCGACGTCGTGATCCGCCCGCCCGCTGGAAGACTGCACCCATGAGCGTGTGGGACGAGGTGGTCGGCCAGCCCGACGCGGTGGCAACCCTGTCCGCGGCGGCAGAGGCAGCCGCCATGATCGTCGCCGGCGGCACCCCGGCCCCCGGCGCGATGACCCACGCCTGGCTCTTCACCGGCCCACCCGGCTCCGGCCGTTCCTCCACCGCCCGCGCCTTCGCCGGCGCCCTGCAGTGCGTGGTGACCGACGACCGCCCCGGCTGCGGCGAGTGCACCGGCTGCCGCACCGCACTGCACGGCACCCACGCCGACGTGCGCGTCGTCGCCCCCGAGGGCCTCTCGATCTCCGTGGCCGAGATGCGCTCCCTGGTCCAGATCTCCGCCCGCCGCCCCACCTCCGGCCGCTGGCAGGTCGTCATCATCGAAGACGCCGACCGCCTCACCGAAGGCGCCGCCAACGCCCTGCTCAAGGCCGTCGAGGAACCCCCGGAGCGCACCGTCTTCCTGCTCTGCGCCCCCTCCGACCACCCGGAGGACGTCTCCATCACCATCCGCTCCCGCTGCCGCCTCGTCTCCCTGGGCTCCCCCCGCCCCCCGGCCATCGCCTCCGCCCTGGAAACGGTCGACGGCGTATCGCCCGAAATGGCCTCTTGGGCAGCCTCTGTGTGTGGCGGCCACGTAGGCCGTGCCCGCCGTCTGGCCGTAGACCCCGAAGCCCGCGAACGCCGCGAAGCCGTCCTCCGCATCCCGCTGGCTCTACGCAAACCGGCAGACGTCTTCACCTGCGCCGACGAACTCATCAAGGCCGCCGAGGAAGACGCCACCACCGCCAACGAGGCCCGCAACGAGGCCGAACGCTCCGCCCTGGAAACCGCCATGGGCGCCGGCGGCACCGGCAAGGGCACCGCCGCCGCCACCCGCGGCGCCAAGGGCGCCTTGAAGGACCTCGAAAAACGCCAGAAATCCCGCGCCACCCGCACCCAGCGCGACTCCCTCGACCTCGCCCTGGTCGACCTCGCCGCCTTCTACCGCGACGCCCTGGTCACCAAAACAGGCTCCGAAGCCCTCCTGATGCACCCCGACCGCGCCGCCGACTCGCGCACGGCCGCGGCCCAGTGGTCGCAGGAGTCGATCCTGCGGCGGCTGGAGGCGGTGCTGGCCTGCCGGGAGGCGATCGAGGTGAACGTGAAGCCGCGGATCGCGATCGAGGCGATGGTCACGACCCTGCACCGCGGATGAAGCGCTCGTCCCGCGCGCTGCTGGTGGGGGCGGACCGCTTCCACTGGTCCTTGCAGCACTCGCACGCCGGTGGGTGTCGCGAGGTGCTGCGGCTGTGGGGCAGCTCGTGGTGGTGTTCGCGGCCGGCCCTGGCCGGTTGGTCGCGGACGGGTTGATGCACGCGGGGGAGGTGCGGCTCGCGGATGCGGTGCTGGGGCGCACCGCTTCCGCACGCTGACTCCGCTGGTCCGCTGGGCTGCCGCTGGGCTGCCGCTGGACTGGTCCGTCACTCGGACGAGTGAACGTTGTCCTGATCCTGGCCTGGTGGCGTCTCTCAGGTGTCCCGCGAACCCGTCCACCTCCGCCGCGCCAAAAGGAAAGGGGGCCGCACCAGCGATCACAACGTGACGGCAGCAGCCCACCTGATCACCTCGCCAACCAGCCCCCGTCGACCACGAGCACGTGCCCGGTCACGTAGTCGGACGCCGCGGACGCCAGGAACACCGCCGGACCGACGAGATCCTCCGGGGTGCCCCAGCGGCCAGCCGGGATCCGGGCTCGGATCGCGGGTTCGCGTTCGGGGTCGGCGCGCAGCGACGCCGTGTTCGCGGTGGCGATGTAGCCCGGGGCGATGGCGTTGACCTGCACGTTCGAGGCAGCCCACTCGTTGGCCAGGAGTTTGGTCATGCCGACCAGCGCGTGTTTCGAGGCGGTGTAGGCCGACACCAGGATGCCGCCCTGGAACGACAGCATCGAGGCGATGTTGATGACCTTGCCACCCCCGGCGGAGACCATCTGCCGCCCGCACAGCTTCGAGATCTCGAACGCCGAGTCGAGGTTCACCGCCATGACCCGTTGCCAGTCCGCCAGCGACACGTCGACGGCCGGGCCGCGGTGGATCGTGCCAGCGTTGTTGACCAGCACGTCGACGCGGTGGTCGGCCAGCACGGGCGCCAGGGCGGGTTCGACCGCCGCGGGGTCCGACAGGTCCACCGACACCGTGGCGACCGCAGGCGCCACATCGGACAGGTCACCGCGCCCGACGAGGACCAGTTGTGCGCCCGCGTCGTGCAGACCGCGGGCAATCGCGCGACCGATGCCCGTGCGCGCGCCGGTCACCAACGCCGTTTTGCCTTCGAGAGAGAAGCTCACCGAAGCTTTCTAACGGCGACAAGGGGTTCGGGTCACTGTGACTAAACGCTTGGCCGGCGCCTGACCGGCAGCGCCGCCACCAGCACGACACCGGCGAGCAGCAGCCCGGCACCGGTCCAGAACAGCGGCACCGACTGGTACGCGGCATTGGTGTGCGCGAGCGGCGGTGCCTTCTTGGGAGGCGCCGCCGCACCGCCCGGCTCCTGGGGCGCCTGGGTCTGCGGCGGCTGCGAGCTGCCGCACACCACCCCGCCCTGCGGCGCCGCGGCCCGCACGATCTGCTCGCCGAGCGAGATCTGCGCGAGCGCCGTCGGCAGGTTCGGCAGCTTCAGCTTGTCCGTCGGCAGCAGCTGCACGTCGAGCATCCGCGCGGTCGCCCCGAGCTGGAACCCGCTGAAGCCGTTGCCGGTGAACGCCGCCTTCTTCTCGTTCAGCCCGGCGATCTGCAGCTTCAGCACCACCACGTCCAGCAGCAGCGGCACGTCCAGCACCGGGTGTGCCGCGTCCAGCGTGCCGAGCTCCTTGCCGTTGTGGCTGACCTTCAGCACCGGCGCCGTGTAAGTGATCTTCGAGGTCTTCTCGTCGCCGGTCGCCGTGGCCGTGAGCGTCGGCGGCGTGACCACGTCGATCTTCACGCCACCCAGGAGCTCGATGCTGACCGCCCGCATCGCCGACGTCGACTCGACCGCTTTGTTCTTGCTGCCCGGCAGGTCGACCAGCCGGACGTTGGAGCTCGCCTCGAACGTGTCCGGGATGCTGATCAGCCCGGTCTTGGGCGCCAGCGGCACCTCGGCCGGCAGCGCGCTCAGCACCTGCAACCCGGCCAGCGACGTCTTCGCCGTCGCCAGCGGGCTGATGCACGGCCCGACCTTCTCGTCCCACCGCGCGTGCACGCTGCCGTTGAGCACGCCCAGCTTCGCCAGCGGCGTCTCCGGGATCGGCAGCCCACCGGTGGTCGGCTGCGGGTTGTCCGGGATCGCCGTCTGCACCAGCGTCCCCGGCGTCTGCGGCGCCCGCCCGGCCACCGCGAACCCGAACGGGTTGGCCTGCGTGACCACCCGCTCCGTGGCCAGGAACGCCTCGGTGTTGACCTGCGCGCTCGCCAACCCCAGCCCGAGCTCCGTCACCGACTGCTTCGGCAGCAGCTCGCCGAGCCCCGGCAGGATCGTGTTCGTCGGCACCGCCTGCGGCCCGAGCCGGACGACCGTCAGCCCCGTCCCGGCGTCCCCGACCGCGTGCGCCAGCGGCTGCGGCCCGTTCGGTGACGACGCGGGCGGCTGGTTCGGGTCGCGCGGTCCCGGCACCGGTGTGGTCGGCGGCTGGGCGAGCGCGGGCCCAGCGGCGAGGGCCAGCAGCAGGCCCGCCAGCGGCACGGAGAACGATCGGCGCATGAACCACTCCTCGACGGTGGGGAGGCGGTGACCTCGGTCACGGTCCGTACAACGATGCCGACCCCCGTGAGTAACGGGTCCACGGGTCAGCTATAGTTATCGCGTCTCGCCGCCTTAGCTCAGTCGGCCAGAGCGGCTCACTCGTAATGAGCAGGTCATCGGTTCGATTCCGATAGGCGGCTCGGTGAGACGGAAGGGCCAGGTCAGTTCGCTGACCTGGCCCTTCTGCTGTTGTCCGAGCACTTCCAGCAGCCGCCGCATGTCGTGATAACCCTCCACGCACGCCTCCACGACCCGGTCACCGCGTGTTCGAACCGGCAATGCTCCCCGTGATCGTGAACCAGCCACTCCTCGCCCACGGTGTCCTCGGCCAACGCAGCCACCAGAGCACGCGACGCGGCCCGGAACGACGCGATCAACTCCTCCACCGCCGGCCGCACCCGTGTGATCTCGGCGTCGGAGATCAGCCGCAGCACCGTCAGCTGCGGTGCCCGCCGATCACCACGACGTCCCCCGGCAGCAACGGCCGCAGCGCCGCCGCGGCCGCCGTGGCCTCGGCGAGCCCGGCGACGAGCGGGATCTTCACCGGCTGCCCGCGCACAGGGTCCACGCGCGGAACCCTAACCGCAGGTCGCGAGCGCCTTCTCCAACGCCGACCGCTCCGCCGGCGCCACCGTCAGCGCGTAGGCCGCCTTCACCGTCACGTAGATCCGCCCGTACGAGCACGCGTACCCGGTGTTGGGCGGCATCCACTCGTCCGGTGTCTTGTCGCCCTTCGACTGGTTGACCTTGCCCGCGGTCGCCACCAGGTTGCGCAGGTCGTTCGCCGCCGCCACGCGCTTCTCCGCCGGCCACCCCGCCGCGCCGCTGCGCCACATCTCGGCCAGCGGCACGACGTGGTCGATCTGGATCGAGGACACCTTGGTCACCTGCGAACCGGTGTACGGGTCGTCCAACGTGCCGGACTGCACGCCGCAGCGGCCCGGTTTGCGTTCGACGGCGGTCAGGTCGCGGGCCAGGACCTGGCTGCGCTGGTCGCAGCCGTCGCCGTCCACGTCGAACCACGGCTGGCCGAACACGCAGGCGCCGGGGCAGTCGCGGTCGTAGCCCCGCAACGAACCCGGTGCGCCTGGGGGCAGCGCCGCGAGGGAGGTGCGGGCGGTGGCCGCGTCCAGCGTTCCGCCCGGGACCCGGTCGACTTGAGGAGAGGCGGGTAGCGCGGTACACCCGGTGAGCAGGACGATCAGCAAGATCCACCGCATGACGGGGGCATACCCGCCGGGGCAGCGCGCCATGGCCGCTCATCGGCGTAACCACTGGGGGACGAATGGAAGTCAACGCGCTCGCCGACCGGCTCTTCCGCACGATCATGCGGCGCTACCCGGTCGACGCGACGATGCTCGGGCAGGACGGCGACCACGAGGCGCTCGTCGACCACAGCGAGGAGGCGGGGGAGCGGTTCAAGGCCGAGCTCGAAGAGATCGGGGAGCAGGCCCGGAAGCTGGAGCCGCGGAACCTCGACGAGCGGCTCACGCTGGGCATCGTGCTGCACGAGGTGCGCACGCAGGTCGAGGCCGTGGACAGCAGGCGGACCGAGTTCGCCATCAGCGCCAACATCCGCACGGTCGTCCCGGACACGCTCTACTTCCTGCCGCGGCTCCCGGTCGACACGCCGGAACGCCGGAACGCCTACCTCCAACGCCTGCGCAAGCTGCCCGGCCTGCTGGAGACCATCGCGCACCGCCACCGCGGCGGCCTCGCGCACGGCCGCACCCCCGTGGCACACCTGGTGGAGCAAGCCGTCGAGCTCCTCGACCGCCACCTGGCCAACCTCCAGGCGTTCGACGTCGTCGAGGGCGCCGCCGGGATCGTGGAGAACGAGGTCGGGCCGGCCATCGAGAACTACCGCGACGTGCTCAGGAACGAGCTCCTCCCGCACGGCCGCGACACCGAGCACGCCGGCCTGTGCTGGCTCCCGGACGGCGACCGCCTCTACCGGATGGCGATCCGCGCGCACACGACCGCCGACCTCGACCCCGAGGAGCTGCACGAGACCGGCATCAGGCTCATCGAGGACCTCAAGCAGGAGTTCGCCCGGTACCCCGACGCGTTCGAGCGCATCCGCACCGACCCCAGCTTGAAGCACACCAACGCCGAGGAGATGCTCGCCAACGCGCGCAAGGCCGTCGCGAAGGCGGAAGCCGCTGCGGCGCAATGGTTCCGCACGGTGCCTGAAGAGCGGTGCCGAGTCGAGGAAGCCGCGCCGACCGTTCCCGCGCAGGTGCCGCCGCACTACTTCCCCGGAGCGGACGACGGCAGCACGCAGGGCACCTACTTCGTCAACACGAAGGCGCCGGCCAACCGCCTGCGCATCGAGGACGAGGCGACGGCGTACCACGAAGCCGTGCCGGGCCACCACTTCGAGTTCAGCAGGATGAAGCTGCTCCACGACGTTCCCGTGCTGCGGCGCAAGGCCCCGATCAGCGCGTTCAGCGAGGGCTGGGCGTTGTACTGCGAGCGGCTCGCCGACGAGATGGGGCTGTACAGCGACGACGACGCCAGGCTCGGCATGCTCACGATGGACGCGATGCGCGCGGGCCGGCTCGTCGCGGACACCGGCCTGCACGCCAAGGGCTGGAGCCGGCAGCAGGCCGTCGACTACCTCACCGGGAACACCCCGATGCCGCTCGCCCAGATCGAGTCCGAAGTGGACCGCTACCTCGGCGAACCGGCGCAGGCGCTGGCGTACGTGGTGGGCAGGCTCAAGTTCCAGGAGCTGCGCCGCAAGGCGGAAAACGTGCTGCGGGAACGGTTCGACCTCCGCGACTTCCACGAGGTCGTGCTGAGCCACGGGCGGCTGACGCTCACCCAGCTCGACGAGGTCGTCGAGGAGTGGATCGCCGGTGTCTAGGCCCATCGAGCGCCTCTCCGACCTGATGCTCGAACGCAAACCGTTGCGGGCGAACCTGTTGGGCCTGCGGAACGACGCGGTGCCCGGTCGCCGAGCTGCTCTACTTCGTGCCCCAGCTCGGGAGTCTGCGGTCGGTACCCGGCTTCCTCGCCACCATCGCCGAACGGCACCGCGTCGGCACCGCCGCCGGCCGCACGCCGGTGGCCCACCTGGTCGAGCAGCTGATCACGTTGCTGGACCGGCACATCGCCGAGAACGACGAGCTCCGCCCTGCCCTGCGGACCTACCGCGACGTGCTGACCCACGAGGTCCTCCCGCACGGCCGCGACGCCGAGCACGCCGGCCTGTGCTGGCTCCCGGACGGCGAGACGCGCTACCGCAAGGCCATCCGCGCGCACACCACCCTCGACCTCGACCCGCACGAGCTGCACGAGACCGGCATCAAGCTCATCGCGGACCTCAACGAGGAGTTCGCCCGGTACCCCGGCGCACTACGTGGCACCCGCACTCGACGGCAGCCGGCCCGGCACCTACTTCGTGCCCGTCCAGAACCCGCACACCCGACTCCGGATCATCGAGGAGGCGACGGCGTTCCACGAGGCGGTGCCCGGCCACCACTTCGAGAACGCGCGGATCGCGATGCTCGGCGACCTGCCGTTGCTGCGCCGCAAGGCCCCGCTCGGCGCGTTCAGCGAGGGCTGGGCGTTGTAATGCGAACGGCTCGCCGACGAGATGGGCCTGTACAGCGACGACGACGCGAGGCTCGGCATGCTCGTGATGGACGCCAAACGCGCGGGCAGGCTCGTCGCCGACACCGGCCTGCACGCCAAGGGCTGGAGCAGGCAGCAGGCCATCGGCTACCTCGTCGAGAACACCCCGATGCCCCGCGAACTGGTCGAGGGCGAGGTCGACCGCTACCTCTCCGAACCGGGGCAGGCGCTGTCCTACGTGGTCGGCAGGCTCAAGTTCGAGGAACTGCGCCGCAAGGCGGAGGAACTGCTGCAGAACCGCTTCGACGTGCGCGATTTCCACGAAGTCGTGCTGGGCGCGGGGCGGCTCACCCTCGGGCTGCTCGACGAAGTCGTGCGGAAGTGGGTAGAACGGCAGGCATGAAAACCGCCGCGGCGGCTGCCGCCCTGCTCCTGCTCGTCACGTCGTGTTCGAGCGAGCCGGACCTGCCGCACCGCGAGCTGCCCCCGGTGGGCGCCGTGTTCGACTACCAGATCGGCGGCGCCTACCAGCCCGACGTGCCGGTCAAGATCGTCGTGCGCGACCGCAGCAAGACGCCGGATGGGCGCCGCTACAACATCTGCTACCTCAACGCGTTGCAGACGCAGCCGGAGGGGATGGAGGGCGGGCTGAACTGGTGGCGGGACAACCACGCCGACCTGCTCGTCAAGAAGAAGAACGGCGAGCCCGCCATCGACGACGAGTGGAACGAGGGCATCCTCGACATCTCCAGCGACGACAAGCGCGCCAGGATCCTCGAGATCCAGAAGAAGTGGATCAAGGGCTGCAAGCAGTCGCTGTTCAAGGGCGTGGAGCCGGACAACCTCGACTCCTACACGCGCTCGGACGGCGCGTTCGACCTCAACGCCACCAAGGAGTTCATGAAGGGCTTCGTGCGGTACGCGCACGAGCAGGGGCTCGCCGTCGCGCAGAAGAACACCGCCGAGCTCGGCACCGCGGGAAAGCGGGAGATCGGCTTCGACTTCGCGATCACCGAGGAGTGCCAGGTCAACGACGAGTGCGGCCGCTACGCCGAGGCGTTCGGCGACAACTTCATCCAGATCGAGTACACCGACGACGCGTTCCAGAAGGCCTGCGCCGATCGCGGCGGACGGGTGTCGGTCATCCGCCGCGACCGGAACGTCGTGCCGTACGGGCACGGCGACTACGTCTACGAGGTCTGCCCGCCCAGGGTCTGAGTCAGGAACGCCTGCCACTTCTCGGCCTGGCCGGTCGCGTCGCCGAAGAGGTGGTGGCCGACCGCGTTGGTGCCGTGGAAGCGGTAGAGGCCGTCCTGGCCGCGCACACCGAGGAAGTTGTGCGCGTCGTGCCGCACGACGTAGTCCACGACGCCGTGGATGCCGAACTCCTCGATGGTGACCTCGTCGCCGACCTCCGCGTCCTCGGGGACGCCGAGCGCGCGCAGCAGCACCGGCCACCTGTCGGCGCTGCCCTCCGGATGCGCCGGCCACTGCGCGAACACGTAGGTGCCCGGCCGGCCGGCGAAGTGCTTGACGTACTGGGCCAGCGTGAACAGGTACATGTCCCAGCCCTTCGACTGCTGGTCGACGAACTCGTCGCCCCAGCCGTCGGCGAGGATGCCGGTGTGCACGAACCGCAGCACGGTCGAGCCCTGGTCCCTGCCCTCGATCAGGTACTCCATCGCGTGGAACGTGCCGTCCTCGCCCTTGGCGCTCTCGTAGGCGAGGTGCTTGCCCGGTTCCCAGGCCGTGATCGTCGAGGACTCCTGGAAGAAGCCCATGTCGAGCGACATCCGGCCGCCGAGGCGCCCGTCGACGGTGTGCGGGCCCATGAACCACGAGTCGATGCCGGGTCCGGTCGCGATGGCGTCCCAGACCTGCTCGGGGGTTCCCCCGACCTCGACTTCCTTGCTGATCTCGAACTCGCGGGTCACTGCTCTTCCTCCTTGGCGCTGACGCTTGGGTGCAGGGCGACCACGATCCGGTGCGGACGTCCCCCTTCTGCCTGTTCGTCGTGGTACTTGGACACGAGCCGGGTCACCGCGGTCGCGAGCTCCTCCGCGAACGCCGCCCGGTCGGCCGCGGACGCGAACCGGATCTCGCCGTCCAGCGCGAACGTCGCCAGGCGCTTCTTCGCCTTGGTCGCGCCGCCCAGGAGCGATCCGACGTCGCGCACCAGCCTGGCCGACACCGCGAGCAGCCACCGCGCGGACAACCGGTCGGGTGAGCGCGCCGGGTCCGGCTGCACGGCCGCGAGCGCGGTCGGCGAGATGACGTAGGACGCGGCGGTCGCCTGCAGCAGGCGCTCGTTCACGTTGCCCTTGCGCCGTTCCTCGACCAGCTCCACCAGGCCGTGCTGTTCCAGCGTGCGCAGGTGGTAGTTCACCTTCTGCCTGGGCAGACCGACCTTCGCGGCGAGCATCGTCGCCGATCCTGGCTCTGCCAGCTCCGCGAGCAGCCGCGCTCGCACGGGGTCCAGCGACACCTCGGCCGCGGCCGGGTCCTCGATCACCGCCACTTCGAACATGGCTCCACGGTCGCACCGAAAACAAAATTAGTCAAGAACGAAGGTGCTGTCGGTGACTTTGCTCCACCTGGGTGGCTTTGGAGGCGGTACCGTAAGCGATGTCTCGATTGGTCGTTGCTTGTCTGCAACCCCTGAGGAGACAAGATGATCACGATGCTCGTCCTGACGGTGCTGGCGCTGCCCTTCGCCCTGACCGCTGCCAACGTGGGCAGACGCAGGTGGATCCGCAAGAAGGGCGTCGCCAGGGTGCGCGCCGGGCTCGCCATGTTCCACGACGAGCTGGCGCGCCAGGGCCTCAGCCACTTCTCAGGGCGCTGAGGACGTTCCCGGACGGCGACAACCGGGTGACCACGTCGCCGTAGCGGTCCAGCAGCGCGGCCGCGACCTCGTCGGGCGTCCCGACGACGGCGAACTCGTGCAGCACGTCGTCGGTGATCAAAGCGCTCATCTCCGCCCACTGCTGGCGCCGCGACATCCGGTGCAGCTCCTCGTGCAGCCCACCCCACCCGTGCAGGTCCAGCACCGGCCGGTAGGCGGGCGTCGACCCGTAGAAGGCGATCTGCCGCTTGACGTCGGCGATCTCCTCGTCGGTGGTCGCGGCGAACACCGGGCCGCTGATCTCGAACCCCTCCCACGACTTCCCGGCCTTCGCGCGGCCGCGTCCGAGCGCCGGCAGCGTCACCTCGCGCAGGTAGCGCGGCGTCGTGAAGTTGTGGCACAGGAACCCGTCCGCGACCTCGCCGGCCACCTCGGTCATCAGCTCGCCCACACCCGCCAGGTAGATCGGCGCGGTGCCGTGCGGGTTCGGGCCGGGGTTGAAGAACGGCGTCATCAGCGTGTGCGTGTAGAACTCGCCGCGGAACGCCAGCCGCTCACCGGTCTCCCACGCGTGCCAGATCGCCCTGACGGCCAGCACGAACTCCCGCATGCGCGCCGCCGGCCTGCTCCACGGCATGGAGAAGCGCTTGGTGATGTGCGCCTCGACCTGCGAGCCCAGGCCGAGGTTGAACCTGCCGCCGGACAGCAGCCGCAGGTCGTTCGCCGTGGTCGCCACGGTCATCGGGGAGCGGGCGAACGCCACCGCGATCGCCGTGCCGAGCTGGATCCGTTCGGTTGCCGCGGCCGCGCCGGCGAGCGCGAGGAACGGGTCGTGCTTGGTTTCGGCGAGCCAGAACCCGTCGTAACCGCGGTCCTCGGCCTGCCTGGCGATGGTCCCGACGTCGGTGGGGGTGTACTCGACGGCACTGCTGTCCAGCTTCATGCGGCGAGGTTATTGCCCCTACCGGCGCGGGGCCTCGCAGGCGATGCCGTTGCGGTTGCCGTCCAGCTCGACCCGGTAGCCGGGCTGGCCCCAGTGCAGCGGCGCCGCACCGGCCCGCCAGGCGTCCTCGCAGGAGGCGAAGAACACCGGCTTCGGCCTGGGCGTCGTCGTGGTCGGCTTGGGAGCCGGCGCGGGCGGCGGTGGGGCGGGGAGGCGGGCGTGGCGTCTGGCGTCCTGCCGTTGCAGGGCGGGCCCCAGAACCCGAGCGTGCCCTTCATCGCGGCCGCCTCGGCCTCCTTCATCGCGGCACTCGCGGCCGGGGTGGTGCGGCCGGCGCCGTTGCCCAGCGCGAGCAGGGCGTAGTCGGTGCCGTCGGCGAGGCTCAGCGCCTATGTCCAGCTGGGCGGGTGGGAGCGAGGGCGAGGTCGTGGTGACCGGCACGTCGACCGGTGCCGCCACGGGAACGGGCCGCGGCTACTGTGCGTTGGCCGTACAACCTGCACAAAGAGCGACCAGCAGCACGCCGCCCGCAGTTCTCCACCCCGACATGTGCCCGAATATGCACCCGGCCGGGAGCGTGGGCCAAGGTTACGTATTTGGAATCGATCGGTTCACGCGGTGACCGTTTTGAGATCTGGAACTGCGCAGGTCAGCCCTGTCGCGCCGGCTTCAGGGTCCACACGACGACCATCTCGCCGGTCGTGACGCCCTCGGCGTTGGTGATGGTGACGGTCACCGGGAACTCCGGACGCGTGCCCGAGTCGAGCTCCGCGAGCACCTCCTCGGCGGCGCGGCCGAGCACGGCCTCCGCTGTGAGCGCACCGAGCGCGAGCTTCTTGTAGGCGATGTCCGCGCGGGCGACCAGGGGCGTCGCCTTCCCCATGTGCTGGGCGAACGCGGCCATGACGACGGCGCCGGACGCCGTCTCGCCGAGGCCGAACATCATCGCGGCGTGCGGTCCGCCGACGTGGTTGCGCAGCGCCTCGTCGTCGGGCAGCGACGCGACGACCCGCGTGGGGGAGACCTCTTCGAAGTCGATGCCGGTGGTCTTCACCCACGGCACGGCCTGCTTCATGGCGTCGGCGACGAACGACACGTCTTGGCTCATGAGAACGGATGCTACTCGCGGGTAACCCAGCTGGCTACCCACCGGTAACCGGACATACCACTCCTCAGTGGACTGTGACTCGGAACTCGCTTGCGTTTCGCTGGACCGGGATGGATGCTTGTACCGAGCAACTAGTTGGGTGATACAAGCAACGAGGTGTGTGATGGCTGATCCGGGTGCTTGCCCCGGCGTCGGTGCCGGCATCGATCCCGAGCACGAGCTCGCGGACCGGGTGGGCATGGCGATGGTGCGGCTGAACAAGATGCACGCCCAGGTCTCCCATCAGATGGCCAAGCAGGGCATGGACAAGTCCGCCTTCGTGCTCCTCGCGACGCTCTCCGGTCTCGGTGAGTGCCGCTCGAGTGCGCTCGCGGAGGCGGTGCTCTCCGACCCGTCCACGGTCAGCAGGCAGGTAGCCGGGCTGGTGAAGGACGGGCTCGTCGAGAGGCGTGCTGACCCGGCCGACGGCAGGGCCAGCGTTCTCGCGGTCACCGGAGCGGGCCGCGAGCTGATCTTCGAGCGACGCCGGATGCGCAACGAGGCGCTCGAGCAGGTGTTCGCGAACTGGTCCGACGAGGAGTTCAAGGGCTTCGCGGACTTGTTCGAACGCTTCGTGCAGGACTACGAGCGCACGATCCCGGCGCTTTTGACCGATCGCGGGACGGGGACCCGCGCAGGAGGGGAAGACCAGTAATGTCAACAACAACCGATGCGACACCCACGCCAGGGGTATCCCTGACGCATCGCCAGATCATGACGATCCTGTCCGGCCTGCTGCTGGGCATGTTCCTCGCGGCGCTGGACCAGATGATCGTCGCCAGCGCCATGAAGACCATCGCCGACCAGCTGCACGGGCAGACCCTGCAGGCGTGGGCGACCACGTCCTACCTGATCACCGCGACGATCACGACCCCGTTGTACGGCAAGCTGTCCGACATTTACGGGCGCAAGCCGATGTACCTCGCGGCGATCTCGCTGTTCCTCGTCGGCTCGTTGCTGGCCGGCATCGCGACCACGATGTACGAGCTGGCCGCGTTCCGCGCGGTGCAGGGCCTCGGCGCCGGCGGTCTGATGTCGCTGGCGTTCGCGATCATGGCGGACATCATCTCGCCGCGGGAGCGCAGCAAGTACTCCGCCTACTTCATGGCGGTGTTCGGTTCGGCGAGCGTGCTCGGACCGGTCATCGGCGGTGTGTTCGCGGGTCTCGACTCGTTCTTCGGCGTCACCGGCTGGCGCTGGGTGTTCCTGGTGAACGTGCCGATCGCGCTGCTCGCGCTGTTCGTCGTCGCCCGCGTGCTGAACATCCCGCACCAGCGGGTCGACCACCGCATCGACTTCGGTGGCGCGGCCGCGCTGACCGTTGGCCTGGTGCCGCTGCTGATCGTCGCCGAGCAGGGCCGTGAGTGGGGCTGGGCGTCTGCCACCTCGATCACCATGTACGTCGTCGGCGTGCTCGGCCTGGTCGCGTTCGTGTGGGTCGAGAACCGCATGGGCGACGAGGCGTTGCTGCCGATCCGGTTGTTCCGCAACCACACGTTCGCGCTGGGCAACACCATCAACTTCGTACTCGGCATCGGCATGTTCGGCGGCATGGTCTCCATCCCGCTGTACCTGCAGATCGTGAAGGGCGTCTCGCCGACGACCGCGGGCCTGATGCTGCTGCCGATGACGTTCGGCATCATGTCGGCCACCGCGATCTCCGGGAAGATCACCTCGTCGACCGGTCGCTACCGGATCTTCCCGATCATCGGCGCCGGCCTGATGGCGATCGCGTTGTTCCTGTTCAGCACGATCGGCACGGACACGCCGAACTGGCTGACCATGATCTACATGTTCGTGATGGGCGCCGGGCTGGGCCAGTGCATGCAGACGCTGCTGCTGGCGATCCAGAACGACGCCGAGCCGCGGGACATGGGTGTGGCGACGGCGTCCGCGACGTTCTTCCGCCAGATCGGTGGCACGGTCGGCACCGCGGTGTTCCTGTCGATCCTGTTCAGCACGGTCGGCGACAAGATCGCCTCCGGGCTGCGGGCGGCGATGCAGACCGACGCGTTCAACGCGGCGCTGCGGGCGAACCCGGAGTTCGCGAAGTCGCTGCAGGGCGGGTCCGGTGTGGACATCAACAACACCGAGTTCCTCAACCACCTCGACCCGGTGCTGGCGCGGCCGTTCCTGGACGGCTTCTCCAGCGCGATCGACACGGTGTTCATGACCGGCGGGATCGTGATGGTGGTGGCGTTCGTGCTCGTGTGGTTCCTGCGCGAGAAGCCGCTGTCGACCAGGTCGGGCCTGGAGCGCGTCGCCGACGCGGAGGCCGTGGCGGTCCACTAGCCGGCAAACGCAAAAGGGCCGTCCTCCACACGGGGGACGGCCCTTTCCGGCGCGCTCAGTGGAACGTCTCGCCGCGTGCCTCGGCATCCTTCAGACGCTGGTAGGAGCGCTTGATCTCGGCCTCGGCCTCGGTGCGACCCACCCAGGTCGCGCCCTCGACGCTCTTGCCGGGCTCCAGGTCCTTGTAGACCTCGAAGAAGTGCTGGATCTCCAGCCGGTCGAACTCCGCCATGTGGTGGATGTCGCGCAGGTGCTCGTGCCGCGGGTCGTCGGCCGGCACGCACAGAACCTTGTCGTCGCCGCCCTTCTCATCGGTCATGCGGAACATGCCGATGGCGCGGGCCTTGATCAGACAGCCGGGGAACGTCGGCTCCTGGACGAGAACGAGGGCGTCCAGCGGGTCGCCGTCCTCACCCAGGGTGTCCTCGATGAACCCGTAGTCGGCCGGGTACTGCGTAGACGTGAACAACGTGCGGTCGAGGCGGATGCGACCAGTCTTGTGGTCCACCTCGTACTTGTTGCGCACGCCCTTGGGGATCTCGATCAGGACGTCGAACTCCACTGGTCCTCGCTCATGTAGCCCATTCGTGACGCCACTAGTGTGGACCACGACGCCCTGTCAACCCTCATCGGAGCCGCGGCCGGAGGGTGTGACATTGCCCGTACCAACCCGACGGAGGCCCTCTTGCCGGACGACCCCCAGTGGCCGACCGACGACGACGACACCACCAGGACGTCGCCAGCCTCCCCAACTCCGCCGCAGGTCACCACCCCTTCCCCTGACCACCCGACCCTCACCCTGCCCCTCGCCCCCGTCCTCACCGCACCGTCCACACCGGAACCCCCGCCCTCGTCCCCGGTGACCGCCTCCACCGCCACTCCTGCCTCACCCTCCACGACCGCCGCCGAGCCCTCCGGCACGCCTGCCACCTCAGCGAACGGCCCCAAAGCCGATCCATCGGGTGAACCTTCGAGTGGTGATGCTCACGAGCCGGTTGGTCTGAACGGCGGCGAACCCTCTCCGGCGCCTTCGGCCGCCGCGGCTTCTCCTGCCGCCCCGAACTCCACTTCCGCAGCCTCTTCCGCTGCCCAAGATCCCGCCGACGCTGTGGCCGCTTCGGAGCCTGAGTCCGTGGACGCCGCTGCCACCCCGGATTCCGCTTCCGCGGACACCGCTGCTGCCTCAGGTTCCGCGCCTGCGGACGCCGCTGCCGACTCCTCGACTCCGGCCTCCGCTCCTGCCCCTGGGCCCGCCGACGCCTCGACCGCCGCTCCGGACGCCGAGCCCGCCGAGGCCTCAACCGCCGCTTCAGACCTCGAGCCCGCCGACTCCTCGGCCACCCCGGACTCCGAGCCCGCCGACTCGTCCGCAGCTCCGGATCCCACGCCCGCCGCCAAGCCGTCCGCTACTCCGGATCGCGCGCCTGCCGCAGCCCCGTCGACCGCGACCGCTCCCGAGCAGGCAGACCCGTCTTCCGCTCCGCCTTCCTCGGCCGCTCCTGACTCCGGATCCGCCGACTCCTCGACCGCTCCGGCCGCCGTGCCCACCTCGGCCTCCGCCGCGATTCCGGCCGACACCGCACCCGTCACCGACGCTCCCACCGACACCGCTGGCGCCGACGCCACCTCGGACCCCGCCCCTCCGGCTTCCGCAGCGCCTTCGTCAGCCGCTCCAGGGGCCTCCCCGAAGTCCACAACCACCTCGGCCCCAGAGCCCGCTCCAACGGCCCCCGCCCCGGCCGCGGACCCTGCTGCCAAGTCGGCCTCCGCCACCACCTCGGTCTCCGCCGCGCCACCACCCACCTCGGCCCCAACCTCCGAGGACGCAACGCTCGAAGTCCCGATCCCCGCCCCACCCACCACCTCAAGGCCCTCCACACCCGCGAGCCCTTCCTCCGAGGCACCCTCCACCCCTCGGCCGTCCTCCACCCCGACGTCACCCGCTGCCGCCCAACCCTCTCCTCCGCCCCGCGCCCCCGAGCCCTCCTCGGACGAGGCGCCCCCGCGCGAGCCGGCATCACCCGAGCCACCCGCCGCAGCCGCATCGACGCCCACATCCGACCCGACGCCCGAACCCGAGTCGCGACCTGCCGAGGAACCCTCCCTCGCACCCGAGTCCCGGCCCGCCGCGGGCCCGTCGCCCGCAGCCAAGTCGCGGCCTCCCGCAGAGCCGTCCCCTCCCGCAGAGCCGTCCCCTTCGGCAGAGCCGTCCCCTTCGGCAGAGCCGTCCCCTTCGGCAGAGCCGTCCCCTTCGGCTGAGCGGACCCCTGCCACCGCATCCAAGCCAACCCCCGAACAGCCGCCCGCCCGGCCTTCACCCCCCGAACCTCCGGCCGCAGCCGCCCCACCACCTCCGGCTCCGGCCGACCCACCGCGCGCAACCCCGATGCGCATCACCCCGGCTTCCGGCCGAGGCGAGCCCCCGCGCATCGAACCCGCCCCCACCGTCGAACCACGCAGCGACCAAACGCGCCTGGTCCCCAAACCCGTTCTCCCACCCCAGCCCTCGTCCGCACCTCCCGCCGAGGCCACAAAGCCGCCGGCACCCGAGCCGAAGCCCGCACAGCCACCTACCAACCCGCCTCACGCGGCACCAGCAACCCCCAGGCCGGACCAAGCGACCACGGAACTGCCAGTCCCACCTGGCAAAACCGAAACCGCCCAGCCAACGCGTACCGACCAGACAGACCAGGCATCGCGCACCGACCAGCCATCGCGCGATGACCAGCCATCGCCGACGCCGCAGCCGCCGCAGATCAAGCTGCCCTCGCGCATCGAACTGCCGTCTCGCGCCGACGAGCCGGAACAGCCACTGCACACCGAGCGGCCTTCGGACACTGAGCGCCCCTCGGACCCCGAACGGCCGTCGGACCCCGAACGGCCGTCGCGCACCGAACAGCACTCGCGCACGGAGCAACTCCCACGCCCGGCCCAGCCACCGCACACCGAGCAGCCGTCGCGACCTGAGCCCGCGCCCCGCACCGAGCACCCGCTAGCTGCTGACCACCCGCGTCCCACCGACCAACCGCCGACTGTCGGCCAGCCGCTTCGCACCGAGCACCCGTCGGCTGCCGACCAACCGCGCCCCACGGACCGACCGCCAACAGCCGACCAGCTGCTTCGCACCGACCAGCCGCCGACAGCCGACCAGCCGCCGCGAACCGAGCGCCCGTCGACTGCCGAGCAGCCCTCGCCAGCTGAAGAACCCGCGCGCACCGACCGCCCGTCGTGGGACGAGGAGCCGTCGCGCGTCGGGCAGCTCACCGAGGAGTCCGAGCCGGAGCAGGCACGCCCGGAAGCGCCACGGCACGAGACGCGGGACCGTTCGTGGTCCGGGCGGTCGGCGCAGGAACAGGCGGCGGCCGAGCAGACCGACGTCGAACGGCCTGAGGTCGAGCAGCGGCGTGAAGGTTCGGGGCTGGAGCAGCGCCAGTTCCCGAGCTACGGGCAGCCGAAGGAACAGGCCGACCGCGAACCGGCACGGCCCGAGCAGCTCCGGCGAGAGCCCGCCCGTCCAGAGCCGCAACCTCGCCCAGAACAGCAGCCTCGACCCGATCAGGCGCGCTCGGACCAAGCACGCCCGGACCACACACCTGCGGACCACGCACCTGCGGACCACGCACCCGCGGACCAGCCGCGCTCGGACCAGACGCGCGTCAACCAAGAGCGTCCGGATCAAAGGCGTGCTGAGCAGGAGCGATCCGATCGGGAACGTTCTGAGCAGACCCGCACCGAGCAGGAGCGTCCTGACCAGACGCGACCGGACCGAACTCGGGCCGAGCAGGAGCGTCCGGACCAGCGTCGTCCAGACCACGGACGTCCAGCGGCAGGGCAACCGGAACAAGCACGGCCTGAAGCAGGGCGTCGCGATCAGGTTCGTCCTGATCGGTTCCGGCCCGACCAGGGAAGGTCCGACCAGGGCAGGCCGGAGCACGGGCGCTCTGGTCAACCGCACGTTGGGCTGCACCAGCCTGGCCGACCTCCTGTCAGGCAGCCGCGGCCGGGACCCCTCGGGCATGGGCAGGAGCGGACCGAGCAGGTGCGGCCTGAGGCGTTCCGGCAGGAGCCACAGCGCCACGATCCACAGCGCCACGACCAGCCGCGTCCCGACCAAGCGCGTCCCGACCAAGCGCGTCCCGACCAAGCGCGTCCCGACCAGCCGCGTCCCGACCAGCCGCGTCCCGATCAAGGACGGCCAGATCAGGCGCGGCCGGATCACGGGCGCCGGGAGCAGGCGTGGCACGACCAGGGACGTGCGGACCAAGGACGACCCGACTCGCTCCGGCCGCAGGCGCGTCCTGACCAGCCGCGGCACGATCAGGCTCGTCCGGGGCAGGCGCACCCCGGCCAAGCACGACCTGGGCAGGCACACCCTGGCCAAGCTCGCCCGGACCAGCCCCGCCCGGACCAGCCCCGCCCGGACCAGCCCCGCCCGGACCAGCCCCGCCCGGACCAGACTCGTCTGGATCAAGGCCGTCCGAACCAGACTCGCCTGGACCAAGGCCGCCTGGATCAGACCGGCCCGGACCAGGGCCGCCAGGACCAGGCGCGTCCCGACCGCGGACGCCCCGGCCAAGGCCGAACCGATGCGCAGCGGCCCGACCAGCAAAGGTCCGACCAGCAGCGGCCCGACCAGCAAAGGCCCGACCAGCAAAGGTCCGACCAGCAGCGGCCCGACCAGCAGAGGCCTGACCAGCGCGGTCCTCACGCGTTGGACCAGCGGTGCGGTGACCAGGCGTGGCCGTACGCGCAGCGCAAGGAGCCGCAGCACCACGAACCGCTCACCAGGCAGGACCTCCAGCGGCCCAGCCAAAGGCACGCACCAGCGGCCCTGCACCAAAACGGCTCTCACCAGAACGGCCAACAAAACGGTCACCAGAACGGTGCGCACCAGAACGGCGCGGCGCAGCGCCCTGACCTCACCCACCCCGAGACCGTCCGCATCGCCCCGGTCCAGCGCCCACCCCAGCACCAGCCAAAGCGCGCCGAAGAACCCAAAGAACTCCCCGGCCACGACGAAGAGCTAGAAGACCGCCTGACCGAGGCCAAGCCAAAGACCAAGACCCACACCGACACCGAGCCCGACACCGAGCCCGAAACCGACCAGCCCAAGAAGACCCGCAAACCCCTGGCCATCGCCCTGGCCGTGCTGGTCGTCGCCGCCCTCACCGGCGCCACGATCTTCGCGGTCAACGAGTTCAGCGGCCAAGCGGCTGTCGAGACCAAGCCGCCCGCGGCCCCGGTCGACGTCCAGCCGCTCGTCAAACCGGCCAGCGCGCAAGGCACCGCACCGACCCCGCAGGGCGTGCAACGTGCGCTTGCCGGACCGGCGGGCAGCGGGGCCCTCGGCACGCTCACCGGCAGCGTGGTCGACCCCGCCACGGGCACCGTGTTGTGGCAGCAGGGCGACACGAACCCGGCCACGCCCGCGTCGAGTCTCAAGGTGCTCACGGCGGCGGCCGCGTTGTTGGAGCTCGACAAGACGGCGCAGCTCAGCACCAAGGTCGTGCGGGGCGCGGAACCCGGCACGGTGGTGATCATCGGTGGCGGTGACCCCACCATCTCGGCCACGCCGGGGAGCAGTGTCTACCCCGGTGCGGCGCAGCTCGACGACCTCGTCAACCAGGTCAGGCAGCAGGGGCCGGTCACCAAGGTCCTCTACGACCTGGGCAGGTACGCCGGCGAGCAGATGGGGCCGCAGTGGGAGACCGTCGACATCGCGGGCGGGTCGGTCGCGCCGATCGTGCCGTTCATGGTGGACGGTGGGCGGCTGGACCCGCGGAAGGTCGAGGTGGCGCGGACGCCGAACCCGGCTCAGCAGGCGGCTGACGCGTTCGCGGCCAGGCTCGGCGCGACAGCGGCTCCGGGGGTGGCGCCGCCGGGTGCGCAGACGATCGCCGAGGTCAAGAGTGCGTCGATCGAGCAGCTCGTCGACAACATGATGCAGATCTCGGACAACGTGCTCACCGAGGCGGTTGCCAGGGAGCTCGCCATCAAGACCGGCAACGAGCCGTCGTTCGCGGGTGGGGTCAAGGCGGTCAGGGAGACGCTCACCAAGCACGGGTTCGACCTCAGCGGGGCGAGCTTCGTGGACGGCAGCGGGTTGTCGGCGACCAACAAGATCCCGGCCAAGCTGCTCACGGACGTCCTCATGGCCGCCGCGAAGCCCGCGTTGGACGACAGGACGGCGAAGTTGCGGCCGTTGCTCACGTCACTGCCGGTCGCGGGTGGCAGTGGCACGCTGGCCGGGCGCTACGGCGGGGTGGCGGCGCAGGGCAAGGGCTGGGTGCGGGCCAAGACGGGCACGCTCACCGGCGTCAACGCGCTGGCCGGGGTGGTGGTCGACGAGGACGGCAGGGTGCTGGTGTTCGCGTTCATGTCGGCGAGCCCGGGCAACCCGGAGACCGAGGTGCGGCCGGCGTTGGACGTGCTCGCGACGGCGTTGCGAGGCTGTGGCTGTTCGTAGCGGGCCGTGCGCAGGTAGCGTCGGCGGGGTGAACGGCGCGACGGAGGCAGAGCTCGGACCGGTGGACTGGGAGCTCGCGGTGGCGACCGCGACCCGGTTGGTGCGGCCCGGTCCGGCGATCGACAGAGGCGAGGCCGAGCACGTCGTCGGCCGGCTTCGTGAGCTCGCGCCGCAGGCCGAGGTGCACGTCCGCGAGCTCACCGGGCTCGGGCAGGGGTTGCCGCTGCTGCCGGGCGAGGTCGTGGACCGGCCGGCGTGGGTGAAGGCGGCCGCACAGGGGCTGCAGGCGCTCACGGATCCGGCGGTGCCGCGCCAGACCGGTGCGATGGCGAGCGTGCTGGCCGGCACGGCGGGTGTGCAGGCCGGTGTGGTGCTGTCGTTCCTGAGCTCGCGGGTGCTGGGGCAGTACGACCCGTTCAGCCCGAGCGACCAGCTGGCCGGGCGGTTGCTGTTGGTGGCGCCGAACATCGTTGGCGCGCAACAGGCTCTGGACGTCCCGGCGGACGACTTCCGGATGTGGGTCTGCCTGCACGAGTGCACGCACCGGCTGCAGTTCACCGGGGTGCCGTGGCTGCGCCGGTACTTCGCGGAGCAGGTCACCACGCTGCTCTCCACAATGGACGAGGACAGGGCGCCGCTGACGGACGTCCTGCGCGACTTCCGCACGAAGCTGCGTGCGGGCGACGGTCCGATCGGGCTGATCGAGCTGATCCAGTCACCGCAGCAGAAAGCCGTGCTGGACCGGCTGATCGCACTGTCCACTTTGCTCGAAGGCCACGCCGACCACGTGATGGACGCGGTCGGGGACACGGTTGTGCCGTCGGTGGCGACGATCCGCAGCCGCTTCACCGTGCGCCGCAAGGGCGGCGGGCTGCTTGACCGGGTGCTGCGCACGCTGCTCGGCGTCGAGGCGAAGGTGCGCCAGTACGCGGAGGGGGCGGCGTTCACCGAGTACGTCGTCGAACGCGTCGGGATGGACGGCTTCAACGCGGTCTGGACCAGCGCCGACACCCTGCCGACCCGCGCGGAGATCGCCGAGCCGATGACCTGGCTGCGCCGCGTGTCCCCGTGAGCGCGGCACCGTGAACGGCCCGGTCTTTGAGGTCAGGACGGCGGTCAGGCGGTTCCTCGACGAGGTGCGGCCCGACCGCGTGACCGTCGCGGTCTCCGGCGGCGCCGACTCGCTCGCACTGGCCGCCGCCACCGCACAGCTGGTGCCCGACGCCCAGGCGGTGGTCGTCGACCACCAGCTCCAGCCGGGTTCGGGTGACGTCGCGTTGCGGGCGGCGGGCATCTGCGCGGATCTCGGTCTCACGGCGCGTGTCGAGCCCGTCGTCGTAGAGGGCCGCGGCGGTCCCGAAGCGGCGGCCCGCAAAGCTCGCTACGGCGTGCTCAGACCGCAGAACGGCGTGGTGCTGCTGGGGCACACCATGGACGACCAGGCGGAGACCGTTCTGTTGGGTCTTGGTCGTGGTTCCGGTCCACGCTCGATTGCCGGCATGCGCGCCTATGACCCGCCATGGGGTCGGCCGCTGCTGAACGTCGCCCGCGCCACGACGCGCGCCGCGTGTGTGGAGCAGGGCATCGAAGTGTGGGAGGACCCACACAACAACGACCCGTCGTTCACCCGTGTGCGCCTACGGCAAGAAGTGCTGCCTCTGCTTGAGAACGTGCTTCAGGGCGGGGTGGCGGCGTCGTTGGCACGCACTGCGGCCCAGCTCAGGGAGGACTGCGACGCCCTCGACGAGCTCGCGGGGGCGTTCGAGGGCGACTGCTGCGCCGTGGACGACGTCGGCGAGCTGCCGGCCGCGTTGCGACGCAGAGTGCTCAGGTCGTGGCTCATCGGCGCGGGTGTGCCGGAACTGTCCGATTCGCACCTGCGCCGGGTCGACGCACTGGTGAGTGAATGGCGTGGTCAGGGCGGTGTCTGGCTACCCGGCGGCTTTGTCGCGCGCCGTGCGCATGGCAGGCTCCAGGTGGAACCGGAGTCTTAACCAGAGGAGACCTCTCCGTGTACGACGGCGACATCGCATCCGTGCTCATCACCGAGCAGGAGATCAGCGACAAGGTCACCGAACTCGCCAAGCAGGTCGCTGACGATCACCCAGAAGGTGACTCCGACCTCGTGCTGATCACCGTCCTCAAGGGCGCGGTGATGTTCATGGCCGATCTTGCTCGTGCGCTGCCCGTCCCGGTGCAGCTGGAGTTCATGGCCGTGAGCTCCTACGGCTCGTCCACCTCGTCGTCCGGCGTGGTGCGGATCCTCAAGGACCTCGACCGCGACATCGCCGACCGCAACGTCGTGATCGTCGAGGACATCATCGACTCCGGTCTCACGCTGTCGTGGCTGCTCAAGAACCTGCAGTCGCGCCGGCCGCGGTCGCTCGAGGTGTGCACGCTGCTGCGCAAGCCTGACGCGGTGAAGGTCGAGGTGCCGGTGAAGTACGTCGGTTTCGACATCCCCAACGAGTTCGTCGTCGGGTACGGGCTCGACTACGCCGAGCGGTACCGCGACCTGCCGTACATCGGCACGCTCGACCCGAAGGTCTACTCCAACTGACCTGGAACGCGCGCGGGGAGCTTTCGTACTCGTCCGGAGTGCGAAAGCTCCCCGCGTGCGTTCAGCGGTTCAGCAGTTGGGGCGGCAGCGGCGCTGGGAGACGGCGTCCAGCAGCACTGCCCGGATGTCCTCCGGGTTGGGTGCTTGGTAGGCCTTCCCGCCCGTAGCAGCGGAAATGGCCCGCAGCGCGTCCATGTCGGCTTCCTGGCCGAGCCCGACCATGATGATCGGCACCGGGCGCGCCGGGTCCGACTCGCGCTTCAGCGTCTCGATCAGCGCCGCCGTGTCGATCGACGAGATGTCGTCGTTGCGGCCGTCCGTCATCAGCACCACGGAGTTGACCTTCGACGGGTCGTAGCCGGCCAGCACGTGCCGGAAGGCGGCGAGGGTCGTGTCGTTCAACGCCGTTCCGCCGCCGACCAGGGCGTTGAGCTGGGAGGCGCCGGCTTCGAGGCGCTTGCGGCGCGCCACGCCCTGCAGGGGTTCGCCGAGCGGGCCGACCGGGACGAGCTCGATCCAGTCCTGCGGCGGCTTCTTGTCCGTCGAGAACGCCCACAGGCCGATCTGGGTGGTGTCGGGCAGCATCGACAGCGCCGTCATCGAGGCCTCGGTGGCCGCCTCGACGCGGGTCTTGCCGTTCGCGCCCTTCTCGATCATCGAGCCGGACACGTCGATCACGGTCAGCATGCGCATGTCCAGGCTGATGGCGCCCCAGGTGCGCAGCAGCTCGGACACCTGGTCGGCGTTCGGGGTCTCGATCTGCTTCACGTCGCCGGCCTGCACGCCCTCGACCTCGGTCGACCACTTCGCCGGTGCGGCGCCGGAGACGGTGCGGAAGCCCGCCTCGCCGAAGCGCTTGGTGGTCTCGCCGGAGCGCAGCACCCGCTCGAACTCCGCGGCCGCCTCGCCGATGCCGTCCTGCTCGTTCTGCCGCGACACCCTGACCAGCGGGTAGTCGAACGACAGCGTGCCCTCCCTGGGGGGTGCGCCCAGGACGGCGTTCTGCTTCATGGAACGGTTGTTGGCCACGATGGACTGCTCGGTCGCGGCGAAGAGCGGCGCCTTCTCCGCGTCCGTGGTGGCCTTGCTGAACGCGTCGCGCACCGACGGGATGGCGGTGCGGCCCACGCGCAGCAGGGTGCCCACGAGCTCGGGCTTCGGCGTGCCGTCGGCGTTGCCGAGCAGGGTGCGGATGACGAAGAGGGTCGCGAGGCCCTCCGAGGTCATCGTCGGGTCGCTCATCGAGACCGCGACCTTGGGGTCGATCACCTTGGACCAGGAGATCGGGGTGATCGGGTAGCCGACCTTGGCCATGGTCGACTCCGAACCGGCCACCACCAGCGGTGAGGACGCCAGTGACGGCTTGATGTCCAGCTTCGGGGCTTCGGGACCGGTCTCGGCCGACTGGCGCTGGGCCTCGGCCGCCCACATCGAGGAGTCGGGGATCCAGAGGGAATGGGGGTTGATCTGCGCGGTCGGCAGCTCGTGGGCCACGTCGGCCGCGTTGCGCGACTCGACCTGGACCTGCACGCACCGGCCGTTCACGACCGGTTGGGACCGCTGGTACTCCTGCGCGGCTGCGTTCACGACATCTAACGCGGCGGGTGTGACGGCGACCTTCAGCGGCAGTGCGCCGGAGCAGTCGGCGCCGCTGGTGACACGCAGTGCCACGACCGTGACGCCGGCCGCCGCGATCACTCCGAGCAGGGCGGCCACGGGGAGGGCCACCCGCCGGAACAACCCGGGGGACGTGTGACGAGCTGACATACGGTTACTTACCTTCGGTCACGTGTTCACTCTTTCGAGTGGCGGGGAAACACTCGGGGGATGCACGAGGATGACATGTGACCCCTGAACGTAATGAGATGGCGTGACCTGCGTCACTCGACTGGTCGGCGGTATCTGTTCCGGATGAACCAAAGTGCGTGAACATGCGTGGTGGGGGTCACGCACGGGAACCCAGCGGCGGCCGAGACCGTTGGTTGCTCAGTACCCGACCAGCGGGCGGTAGGCTGGTCGGACGCGGTATGTGGGTCTTCCACTGCCCGACGCGCAAGTCAGGGAGGGTCGAGGCCGCCCGCCGGCCGTAAGTGCATGGACCGCAAGCGCCTGCTTCGCAACCCGCTGCTGTGGATCGCTGCGGTGTTGCTGCTCTACTTCGTCTTCACCGTGCTCTTCGACGACTCACGGGGCTACCACCAGGTCAAGACGTCTCAAGCACTCCAACAGGTGCGTGAGGGCAACGTCAAGGAAGCCACGATCGAGGACAAGGAGCAGCGTCTCCGGCTGACCCTCAAGGACGGCTCGAACTTCGAGAACAGCAACCGCCTGATCACGCAGTTCCCGGCGAGTTCCACCGACGAGATCTTCACCATCCTCGACCAGGCCGGCAACAAGCCCGTGGTGGAGACCAAGGTCAGCCAGGAGTCCATCCTGATGCAGATCTTGATCTACCTGGTGCCACTGGGCCTGCTGTTGCTGCTCCTGATGTGGATGATGAACAACGCCCAGGGCGGCGGGAACCGCGTCCTGAACTTCGGCAAGTCCAAGGCCAAGCAGCTCTCCAAGGACATGCCGAAGACGACGTTCGCGGACGTCGCCGGCGCCGAGGAGGCCGTCGAGGAACTGGAAGAGATCAAGGACTTCCTCCAGAACCCCGGCCGCTACCAGGCACTGGGCGCCAAGATCCCCAAGGGCGTGCTGCTCTACGGCCCGCCGGGAACCGGCAAGACGCTGCTCGCGAGGGCCGTCGCCGGTGAGGCCGGGGTGCCGTTCTACTCGATCTCCGGCTCGGACTTCGTCGAGATGTTCGTCGGTGTCGGTGCCTCGCGTGTGCGTGACCTGTTCGAACAGGCCAAGCAGAACGCGCCGTGCATCATCTTCGTCGACGAGATCGACGCGGTGGGCCGCCACCGCGGCGCGGGCATGGGCGGCGGTCACGACGAGCGCGAGCAGACCCTCAACCAGCTGCTCGTCGAGATGGACGGCTTCGACTCGCGCGGCGGGATCATCCTGATCGCGGCGACGAACCGTCCCGACATCCTCGACCCGGCCCTGCTGCGCCCCGGCCGCTTCGACCGGCAGATCCCGGTGTCCGCACCGGACCTGAAGGGCCGCAAGCAGATCCTCCGGGTGCACTCGAAGGGCAAGCCGCTGGCCGCGGACGCCGACCTCGACGGCCTCGCGAAGCGCACCGTCGGGTTCTCCGGCGCCGACCTCGCGAACGTCATCAACGAGGCGGCGCTGCTCACCGCGCGCCACAACGGCCACACCATCGACGGTGCGGCGCTCGAGGAGTCGGTGGACCGCGTGATCGGCGGTCCGGCCCGCAAGAGCCGGATCATCTCCGAGAAGGAGAAGAAGATCACCGCGTACCACGAGGCGGGGCACGCCCTGGCCGCGTGGGCGATGCCGGACATCGACCCGGTCTACAAGGTCACGATCCTCGCCCGCGGCCGCACGGGTGGCCACACCCTCTCGGTGCCGGAAGAGGACAAGGACCTGATGACCAGGTCCGAGATGATCGCGCGACTGGTGTTCGCGCTGGGTGGCCGTTCCGCCGAGGAGCTCGTCTTCCACGAGCCCACGACCGGTGCGTCCAACGACATCGAGCAGGCGACCAAGATCGCCCGCGCGATGGTCACCGAGTACGGCATGAGCGCGAAGCTCGGCGCCGTGAAGTACGGGCAGGAGCAGGGCGAGCCGTTCCTCGGTCGCTCGGCCGGCCGCCAGGCGGACTACTCGCTGGAGGTCGCGCACGAGATCGACGAGGAGGTGCGCAAGCTCATCGAGGCCGCGCACACCGAGGCGTACGAGGTGCTCGTCACCTACCGCGACGTCCTCGACGACCTCACGCTCGAGCTGATCGAGAAGGAGACCCTGCACCAGAAGGAACTGGAGCGGATCTTCGCCCGCGTCGAGAAGCGGCCGCGCATCACCCAGTTCAACGACTTCGGTGACCGCAGGCCGTCCGACATCCCGCCGGTCAAGACCCCGGGGGAGCTCGCCAAGGAACGCGGCGAGCCGTGGCCGCCGGTCGTCGAGGACACCATCGAGGAGGAGTTGCAGCGGGAGGAACCGGCCGCTGCGGCCCCGACCGAGGAGCTGCCCTCGCCGAACGGTGCGAACGGGGCCAACGGCGTGCACCAGCCGGGTCAGCCGGCCGGGTCGGGCCCGCCGAACTACGGCGCCCCGCCCGGATGGACGCCGGCGACCGTCCCCGGTCAGCCGCACAACGTCTGGGAGCCGCGCAAGCAGCAGCCAGACCAGGACGAGCGGCAGTGACCGAGCACCACCAGCTCGACGCAGACGCCGGCCTCACCCACAACGGGGAGGCCGGCGTCTCCGCGCGGCGGGCCTTCGACCACGCCCGTGCCGAGGCGGCGGTCCGTGAGCTGCTGATCGCGTGCGGTGAGGACCCGGAGCGCGAAGGCCTGCGCGAGACACCCGCTCGGGTGGCGCGCGCCTACCGGGAGTTGTTCGCCGGGCTCTACACCGACGCGGACAGCGTGCTGGCGAAGACGTTCGACGAGAGCCACGAGGAGCTCGTCCTCGTCACCGACATCCCGATGTTCAGCTTCTGCGAGCACCACCTGCTGCCGTTCCACGGCGTCGCGCACGTCGGGTACATCCCGAACGAGCGCGGCCGGGTCACCGGTCTGTCGAAGCTGGCGCGGCTGGTCGACCTCTACTCGAAGCGCCCGCAGGTGCAGGAACGGCTGACCTCCCAGGTCGCGGACGCGCTGGTGCGCAAGCTCGAGCCGCGCGGCGTGATCGTGGTCGTCGAGGCCGAGCACCTGTGCATGGGCATGCGCGGTGTCCGCAAGCCCGGCTCGCGCACGACGACGTCGGCGGTGCGCGGGCTGCTGCGCACGTCCGCCTCGTCGCGGGCGGAGGCGATCGAGCTGATCAGGGGCCGGTTGCGGTGAGCGGTCTGCCCAAGCCCGGCCGCTGCGTCGTGATGGGTGTCGTGAACGTGACGCCCGACTCGTTCTCCGACGGCGGCCGCTACCTCGACCGGCAGGACGCGGTCGCGCACGGCGTCGCGATGTTCGAGCGTGGCGCCGACCTGGTCGACGTCGGCGGCGAGTCGACCCGGCCTGGTGCGGCGCGCGTCGAGTCGGCCGAGGAGATCGCCCGCGTGCTGCCGGTGGTCAAGGGTCTGGTCGCGGCCGGGGTGCCGGTCAGCGTGGACACGATGTGGGCGTCCGTGGCGACGGCGGCGCTGGAGGCGGGCGCGTCGATCGTGAACGACGTGTCCGGCGGCCTGGCCGATCCGCGGATGACCGCGGTCGTCGCCGAGGCGGGCGTGCCGTACGTGCTCATGCACTGGCGTGGGCACAGCACGGAGATGGACTCGTTGGCGCGCTACGACGACGTGGTCACCGACGTGCGCACGGAACTGCTTGAGCGCGTGGAGGCGGCATTGGCGGCAGGGGTCGCCGAGTCGTCGATCGTGCTCGACCCCGGCCTCGGGTTCGCGAAGCTCGGCGACCACAACTGGGAGCTGCTGCAGCGCCTCGACGAGCTGGTGGAGCTGGGTTTCCCGGTGCTGGTGGGTGCGTCGCGCAAACGGTTCCTCGGCACGTTGCTGGACAACCGCCCGCCGGACGGCAGGGAGGACGCGACCGCGGCGGTGTCCGCGCTGGCCGCGTTCAACGGGGCGTGGGGTGTGCGGGTGCACGACGTCGACCGGACGCTGGACGCGGTCGCCGTGGCTGGAGCGTGGAGGCGGGGACATGGCTGACCGGATCGCGTTGACGGGCCTGCGGGTCCGCGGCAACCACGGGGTCTTCGAGCACGAGAAGCGCGACGGCCAGGAGTTCGTCGTCGACATCACGCTGTGGCTCGACCTGAGCACGGCGTCGAGGACCGACGACCTGACGCAGACCTACCACTACGGCGAGCTCGCCGAGATGGCCGCCGCGATCATCGGCGGCGAGCCGCACGACCTCATCGAGACCGTCGCCGGCAAGATCGCCGACGCCGCGATGACCGACACCCGGCTGCACGCCGTCGAGGTGACCGTCCACAAGCCGTCCGCGCCGATCCCGCTGACGTTCGACGACGTGTCCGTGACGATCCGCCGCTCGCGCCGCCTCACCGCGCCGCTGAAGAAAGACGCGCAGTGACCCGCGCGGTCCTGTCGATCGGCTCGAACCTGGGCGACCGGTTCGCGTTCCTGAAGTCCGTGGTGGACGGGCTCAAGCCCCACGTCGTCGCCGTGTCGCCGGTGTACGAGACGGCCGCGTGGGGCGTGGAGGACCAGCCGGACTTCCTCAACGCCGTGGTGGTCGTCCAGGCCGACGACGTGGACGAGTGGGGCTGGCTGCGCCGCGGGCAGGCGCTGGAGAACGCCGCCGGACGCGTGCGGGAGCAGCGCTGGGGACCGCGCACGTTGGACGTGGACGTGGTTTCGGTGGACGGGGTGACCTCCGACCACCCGGAGCTCCTCCTGCCGCATCCTGGGGCGTCTGAGCGCGCAACGGTCCTCATCCCGTGGCTCGACGTCGAACCCGACGCGGTGCTTGCGGGGCACGGACCCGTTGCGGCGCTGGAGTTCTCGCCCGAGGGCGTGCGGCGGCGCGACGACCTGGTGCTGACTTCCGGTTGGATGGACGCGTGAGGTTCACCCGTCCCCGCGACCTGGCGACCGTCGCGGTCATCGCCGCTCTGCTGGCGCACCTGTTCCTGCGACTCGGCTACGACACCCTGCCGCCACTGCCGCGCGCGGCCGGTTCGACGTTGCTCGCGCTGGCCGCGGCCGAGGTGTGGTTCGCGTTCTCGTTGCGGGCCCGGATCGAACGCCGCCAGGGCGCCCGTCCGGTCCAGCCGCTCACCGCCGCCCGCGCGGTCGCGCTGGCGAAGGCCTCCTCGGTCCTGGGCGCACTGATGTTCGGCGCCTGGACCGGCTTGCTGATCTACGTGATCCCCGTCCGCGACTCGTTCCCCGCCGCCGGGAACGACCTGTTCGCGGCGGTTGTCGGGATGGTCAGCGCGGCCGCTCTGACGGCTGCGGCGCTGTGGCTGGAGCACTGCTGCAAGACGCCGACGGAGAGTTCCGGGAAGGATTAGATACCGGTGCGTAGGTCTCAGTCGGATAACTAGGCGGTACCGTAGTGCGCATGACCGGACGCGGCGCGTCGATCGACGACGAGCAGGAAGACAACGGTCGTGGCTCCGGGCGGTTGCTGTTAGTCGCAGCGCTGGCGCTCGCACTCGTGGCCGCGGCGGTGCTCGTGTTGAGCGACAGCGCCCGCATGCTGCGCCTGGCCGTGGTGGCCGCGCTGTGGGCCGCGCTGGTCGGTGCGTTCCTCGCGGCCAAGTACCGCAAGCAGGTCAGCGAGCGGGACGACGAGGTCGCCGACCTGCAGTCGGTGTACGAGCTGGAGCTCGAACGCGAGGTGGCGGCCCGCCGCGAGTACGAGCTGGAGATCGAGTCCGAGACCCGCAAGCGGATCGAGGAGGAGTCGCGCGCCGACATCGAGGCGCTGCGAGCCGATCTCAGGGCGTTGCGGGAGAACCTGGAAGGCTTGCTGGGCGGTGACGTCCTGGTCGAACGCGTCGCGCTGCGCGCGGAGTCGACCCGCCTGCGCGCGCTGGCCGGTGACGGTGCCCGCCTGGGCTCCGGCCAGGAGAAGCGGATCATCAACGCGATCAACGCCGCCAAACCGGTGGTGTCCGCGTCGGTGGAGAAGCCGTCGGAGCGGACCGAGCTGATCGAACGCGTCGCGCACGACGCCAAGGTGCAGCCGCCGCGCCGCGAGGCTGCGCGCCCGGAGCCGGTCCGGCCGAGCCGGCCCGCACGTCGCCGCGCCCACAGCCGGCGCCGCCCGCCGTGAGCCGGTCAAGACCGTGAAGCAGGAGCCGGGGCCCGCCGCAACGGCCGGGCGCGCGGCCGCCGTGTCGGCGCGTCTCGGCGGCCAGGGCCCGATGCCGCAGGCAGCCCAGAAACCGGCGCAGAAACCGGCCCAGCAACCGGCCCAGAAGCCCGTGCCGCCCGGTTCAGGCACAGGTACAGCGCACCGAACGGGTGCCGCGACCGCAGCCCGTGCAGGCGCAGGCCCAGCGGACCGAGGCGTTGCAGCGACCGGAGAAGCCGCCGGTGCAGGCCCCGCGGCCAAGGCGGAGCCGCGCAAGGCCGAGCCGCGCAAGGCGGACGCCCAGGTCGCGCGTCGCCGAGCGCACCGAGATCGTCGACCCGAAGGCGCTGGCGTCGGCCGGGCGCCGTCGTGCGGACGACCCCGCGCCGGAGCAGGACAGCGGGTCGTGGGAGACGTTGAAGCCCGACGAGCCGGGGAAGTGGCAAGCGCCGGCCGCGGCGGAGGAGTCGTCGGCCTCGCTCGCGCCGGTGCGGGTCCGGCCGCCGGACCGCCTCGGAGGACTCGTTCGTGTCGCTGCCGCCGGTGAGCCGGCGCGGCCGAGGAGTCGTCCGCCGCATGCCCGCACCGGCGGGCCGCCGGGCTGCCGAAGAGTCGTCCGCCAGGATGCCCGCCGTGTCGACCGGCCGCCGGGCCGCGTCCGAGGAGTCCTCGGCGAGCCTGCCCGCGGTGTCCGGAGGCCGCAGGGCCGCCCAGGACGACCCGTCGGGTGCGCACGCCGACGGCAAGTCCGTGAGCGAGCTGCTGGCGTCGCTCGGTGGCGGGGACGCCCCGCGCCGCCGTCGCCGGCGCGAGGACTGAGAGCTACTTGTCGATGTCGCCGACGATGACGGCGAACGAGCTCAGCACGGCCGGCAGGTCGTTCACCGAGGTGCCCGGCAGCAGTGCGGACAGCGCCTGGACGTTGTTGAACGACGGCGTGCGCAGCTTGAGCCGCCACGGCGTCTTCTCACCGCGCGACGACAGGTGCACGCCGGACGTGCCCAGCGGCGCCTCGACACGGGTGTAGACCGAGCCCTCCGGTGCCTTGACGGCCTTGGGCAGCCGGACGTTCACCGGCCCGGCCGGTAGTTGGTCCACACAGGACTGTGCGAGCACCAGCGACAGCCTGGTCTCGTCGAGCAGGCACCGGACCCTGGCGGCGGCGTCGCCCTCGGTCCGCACCACCGGCGTGACGCCCAGCGAGCGGTAGGCGGGCAACGGGTCGTCGCGGCGCAGGTCGAGGTCGACCCCGCTGGCCCGTCCGATCGGCCCCGTCACGCCGTACGCCAGCGCGTCGGCCAACGGCAGCACGCCGAGCCCTTCCAGCACCGAGAAGTCGACCTCCAGCGCCGAAACGTCCACAGTGGACAGAAACTCGGTGACGCGGGAGGTCCACCCGGCCGGCACGTCCTCGCGCAGCCCGCCGATCCGGTTGAACATGAAGTGGATGCGCCCGCCCGACGCCTCCTCCATCAACGCCTGCACGCCCTCGCGGTGCACAGCAGCAGCGGGGCACAACGGCGTCAGGAACACCATGTGCGCCATCAGCCGGTTGAGCTCGCACAGCAGCGCACGCAGCCACTGCGCCCGCACGGGCACGTCCATGCCGGTCATGCGTTCGACGGCCAGCGCGACCGCGAGCTCGTTGCAGAACGCCGACAGCCAGTCGTGCCGGTTCGCGAGCGTGAGGACCTGCCGGTAGTCGCGGACCTCGAAGAGCTTCTCGGCGCCGCGGTGCAGGTGGCCGACCAGCGGCGTGGCGGCGGTGATCACCAGGTCCGGCGTGACGGTGAGCCGCAGCCGGTAGGCGCCGTGGGCGGACGGGTGCAGCGGACCCAGGTCGATGACGCGGTCCACACCCAGGTACTGCGCGCCCGCCCCGACGCCGACGGTGATCTGCTCACTCACACCGGCATGGTTTCACGACCGCGTGATCGCGAAGAGGAAGCACCCGTGCGACAGGCTGCGCACCTGCACCGCCTCGACCACCGGGTCGTTCAACAACCCCTCGACCGCGCTGTCGAACCCGCCCGGCTCGACCAGCACGCCGTCCTCGATCTGCCCGGCCGCGTTGAACGACCGCAGCACGCGCGAATTGTTCAACAGTTCCACTGGCAACCGGTCCGGAGCTGCGCCACCGGGGCAGTCGACGTGGGTGAAGACCGGCCCGACCTCCTCGTACGGCCCCTTGCCCGCCGCGGGGGAGTAGCGGAACAGCCAGACCGGCTCGTCCGGCGACGACTTGCGCAGGCAGCACCGCAACGGCACGCCCGGCTCGGAGGCGCGGTACTCGCGGCCGGGGTCGGACAGGGCGGCGGACGTGGGCACGGTGTGGATTCGCATGCCCTCAACGATCGTCGTCAGTCCACGGCGAAGCTGGCGGGTATCGGACGCCAGGGCGGCAGCGGCGGCAGCAGGTCGGCCACCGCGACGCCACGGCCGTGCAGCAGCCACCCGAACGCCCCCAGCCCCGCCGGGTTCCGCAGCTCGGCGATCCGCCCGCCCGCGCGCCGACTCCAGCCACTCCCACCCGGACCCGGTGACCTCGCCGGACAGGCCCAGCGGCCAGCGCGTCCCGTTGCGACACCAGCACCCGGTCCCGCCGGCGGCTTCGGCACAGGCGTCGAACGCGACGTGCGCGGTGATGTCGCAGGACCCGTCGAACACCGGCGCCACCTGCCGCCCGGAGCGGTACCCGGTCAGCGTGAACCGGCGCGATGACACCAGGTGCCCGTAGTCGATCGCCAGCGCCGCCCCTCGCACCCGCGAGACCGCCGCGGCCCAGGCGGCGTCCCGCGGCGCCCCGACCTCCGCCTGCTCACCGTCGCGCAACGACGGCCACCACCGCGCGATCCACGGGTCGTCGGCCGGCCCGGTCACCACGGGCACGGATCGCGTCCAGCCACTCGTGCCCGACCAGCAACCCGGTGCAGGACGGCACCTCCGTCGTCCACCGCACCCCGGCAGCTCCACCGGCGGTCCCAGCTCGACCGCCGTGACCGCAGCCGCGCGGCCAGCGACCCGGACGCCAGCCGCCGCACCGCGAACGCGAGCTCACCGCCGCCCGCGCCGACGTCGACGAAGTCCACGACCGGGGGAGAGCCGAGCGCCGTGTCGACCCGCGCGAGCAGCACCAGCAGCGCCTCCGCCAGCTCGGTGCCGACCAGCGGCGACGTGCGGAAGTGCGCGGACGGCTTCTCACCCCTGGCGAAGAAGCCGCCGGGGCCGTAGAGCGCGGCGTGCCAAGCGGCTTCCGGGTCGAACACCGGGCAAGTGTGCCTCTTCGGCGCCGCGCCGACGTCCATGGGCGCGACTCTCCCCGTACGGGACGTCGATGCAGGGCTTAAGGTCATTTCGTGAACGACGCCGACCTCTCGCCGACGCCGACCCGCAAGCGCATCGAACAGCGCCGCTGGACCGTCCTGTTCCCCGTCGTCGGGCTGATCGCCCTGGGCGCGGCGGGGCTCGTGCTGTTCGCGCTCGGGTCGACGAGCATCGGGCTGGAGCCGATCCTCGTCGGTGCCGCCGCGGCGCTGATCCCGGTCGCGTTCGTGGTCAGCGCGTTCCTGTGGATCGACCGCTGGGAGCCGGAACCGGCGAAGATGCTGCTCTTCGCGTTCTTCTGGGGCGCGTGCGGCGCCACGATCAGCTCGCTGGTGTTCAACCAGACCTCGCGTGTGGTCGGCGACATCCTCACCCAGGGCGGTGGCGGCGACTTCACGTTGCTGATCGGCGCGCCGGTCGTCGAGGAGGCCACCAAGGCCGCCTTCCTGATCGCGGTCTACCTGCGGCGCAGGCACGAGTTCGACGGTGTCGTCGACGGCATGGTCTACGCGGGCATCACCGCGGCGGGCTTCGCGTTCACCGAGAACATCTGGTACTTCGGCCGCATCTTCGCCCAGCAGGGCTTCGGCGACCTGGAGGGCGGCGTGGTCGCGCTGTTCCTGCTGCGCGGGGTGCTGTCGCCGTTCGCGCACCCGCTGTTCACGTCGATGACCGGCCTCGGTGTCGGCATCGCGGCGAGCTCCAGCAGGGCCTCGACCCGCGTGATCGCGCCGATCGTCGGCTACCTGGCCGCGGTCGGCCTGCACGCGGGCTGGAACGCGATGACCAAGGTGGAGAGCGGGTCGGCGTTCATCAACCTGTACTTCCTCGTCATGGTGCCGCTGTTCGCCGGCGCGGTCGGGATCGTGGTGTGGCAGCGGCGCCGGGAGCAGCGAATCGTGGCGGGCCAGCTCGCGGCCATGGCGCAGAACCGGTGGATCGCCAACAGCGAGGTGGCGTTGCTGGCGAGCCTGAACGGGCGCCGCAACTGGCTGCGCGCGGTCAAGCGCAAGTCCGGTGACGCCGCGGCCAAGACCGTGAAGAACTACCAGATCGCGGTGACCGAGCTGGCCTTCCTGCGGCACCGCATCGAGCAGGGCACGGCCGGGCAGAGCGCGGAGCACCGCCACGGCGTGCTGCTCGACACGCTGCACGCCGCCAGGACCGCCGCCCGCGGGTGAGTCCCGTCACCGCCTGGCCACATGCCAGGACGTGCGGGATTACCCTCGGCGGCGTCGTCTGGTACCCGAACCGGGACTGGAACGTCAGAAGGAGTTAGTCGCATGGACGCGACCCCACGTCCGGCCAGGCTCGCCGTCGGTGTCATCTCGGCAGGCCGGGTCGGCTCGGTGCTGGGCGCCGCGCTGGCCAGGACCGGCCACGTGGTCGTCGGCACGTCCGCCGTCTCCCAGGCCTCCCGCGACCGCGCGGAGGAACTGCTGCCCGGTGTCTCGATCGAGGACCCGACCGAGGTGGCGCAGAAGTCCGACCTCGTGCTGCTGGCCGTGCCGGACGACGAGCTCGCCGGGCTCGTCAGGGGCCTGGTCGCCACCGAGTCGCTGCGGGCGGGTCAGATCGTCGTGCACACCAGCGGTGCCCAGGGCGTGGAAGTCCTCCGGCCGGCCGCCGAGCTGGGTGCGTTGACGCTCGCGCTGCACCCCGTCATGACCTTCACCGGCCGGGAGGAGGACCTGCAGCGGATGCGCGCGGCGTGCGTCGGCGTCACGGCCGCCGACGGCGACGAGGTGGCCTGGAGCGTCGGCGAGGCCCTGGTCGTGGAGATGGACGCCGAACCCGTGCGCGTGCCGGAGGCCGTCCGCCCGCTCTACCACGCGGCACTGGCCCACGGCGCGAACCACCTGATCACGCTGGTCCGCGACGCCGCGGACCTGCTCACGAACGCGGGCGTGGCGAACGCCGAGCGCCTGCTCGGACCGCTGCTGTCCGCCGCTCTCGACAACTCGCTGCGCCACGGTGACCGCGCCCTCACCGGTCCGGTCGCCCGCGGCGACACGGGTACCTTGCGCAAGCACCTCACCGTGCTGGCCGAGCAGGCCCCCGACACCCTGCCCGGCTACCGCGTGCTCGCCCGGCGCACCGCCGAGCGGGCCGAACGCTCCGGGCTGCTCAAGCCCGACGCGGCCAACGACGTTCGCACCACTCTCGAGGACTGACGTGACCAAGCCACTGACCAAGGACGACTACCGCCCGGACGACGTCACGGTGCACCGCGACCCCGCGCGGCTCAACCGCGTGGTGCGCGCGCTGCGCAACGCCGGCCGCAACGTGGCGCTGGTGCCCACGATGGGCGCGCTGCACGCCGGTCACCGGCAGCTGATCCGCGAGGCGCAGGTCATGCAGAACACGGTGGTCGTGGTGTCGATCTTCGTGAACCCGCTGCAGTTCGGCGCGAACGAGGACCTGGACAAGTACCCGCGGCAGTTCGAGTCCGATGTGGACATCTGCCGCGAGGAACGCGTCGGGATCGTGTTCGCGCCGTCCGTCGAGGACATGTACCCAGAAGGATCCAACTCCGAAGGCGCGCAGGTCACCGTGCACCCCGGACCGCTGGGCGACGAGCTGGAAGGCGCGGTCCGCCCCGGCCACTTCGCGGGCGTGCTCACGGTCGTGTCGAAGCTGTTCAACATCGTGCAGCCCACGTACGCGGTGTTCGGGCAGAAGGACTACCAGCAGCTCCAGCTGATCCACAAGATGGCGCGCGACCTCAACTTCCCGCTCGACGTCGTCGGCGTGCCGACCGTCCGCGAGCACGACGGCCTCGCGCTGTCGTCGCGCAACGCCTACCTGACGCCGGAGCAGCGCCAGCACGCCGTGACGCTGTCGGCCGCGCTGACCGCCGGCGCGCACGTGTCGTCGCAGGGCGCCGACGCGGTGCTCAAGGCCGCGCACGAGGTGCTGGCGCAGGTGCCCGAGGTCGAGCTCGACTACCTGGAGCTGCGCGGGGTCGACCTCGGTCCCGCGCCGGAGAACGGCGACGCCCGGCTGCTCATCGCCGCCCGCGTCGGTTCCACCCGCCTGATCGACAACATCGGTGTGTTGCTCGGCGAAGGCGACGAGTAGGGGGAATGACATGTTCCGCACGATGCTGAAGTCCAAGATCCACCGCGCCACCGTGACGCAGGCGGACCTGCACTACGTCGGTTCGGTGACGGTGGACGAGGACCTGATGGAGGCCGCCGACCTGCTGGCGGGCGAGCAGGTCGCCATCGTCGACGTCACCAACGGCGCGCGCCTGGAGACCTACGTCATCCCCGGCGAGCGCGGCACGGGCGTGCTGGGCATCAACGGTGCCGCCGCGCACCTCGTGCACCCCGGCGACATCGTCATCCTGATCGCCTACGGGCAGATGGACGACGCCGAGTCGCGCACCTACCAGCCGCGCGTCGTGTTCGTGGACGCCGACAACAAGGTCGTCGACCTCGGCTCGGACCCCGCCCACGCACCCGAGGGTTCCGGACTGGTGAACGGCTCCACGAGCGCGCCGTCTTCTGAGACCGTTGAGGCGACCGCGCTGGACGCGTTGATCAAGACCGAGAACTGAGGAACACACCGTGCTGCTCGCCATCGACGTCGGCAACACCAACATCGTGCTCGGTCTGTACGACGGGGTCGGCGACTCGGCCCCGCTCGTGCGCGACTGGCGCATGCGCACCGACGCCAGGATGACCGCCGACGAGCTCGCGCTGACCATGCGCGGCCTGCTCGGCGAGTACGCCGACAAGATCACCGGCATCTCGGCGCTGTCCACCGTGCCCGCGGTGCTGCGCGAGCTGCGGGTGATGCTCGGCCGCTACTACGACACCGTGCCGAAGGTGCTGGTGGAGCCGGGCGTGAAGACCGGCGTGCCGCTGCTCGTGGACAACCCGAAGGAGGTGGGCTCGGACCGCGTGATCAACACGCTGGCCGCGCACCACCTCTACGCGACCTCGTGCATCGTGGTCGACTTCGGCACGTCCACGAACCTCGACGTGATCTCGTCGCGCGGCGAGTTCCTGGGCGGCGCGCTGGCGCCGGGCATCGAGATCTCCGTCGACGCCCTCGCCGCGCGCGCGGCCCAGCTCCGCAAGGTCGAGCTGGTCCGCCCGCGCAACGTCATCGGCAAGAACACGGTGGAGTGCCTGCAGTCGGGCATCGTCTACGGCTTCGTCGGCCAGGTCGACGGGCTGGTGCGGCTGATCACCGAGGAGCTCCAGCAGACCGACCCCGGCCCGGTCACCGTGATCGCCACCGGTGGCCTGGCGCCGCTGGTCGTCGCCGAGTCCTCGACGATCGCGCACCACGTGCCCGACCTGACCCTGCTGGGGCTGCGCCTGGTGTTCGAGCGCAACCTCGTCAGCCGCTGAGAACCATTCGTGTCACGTCCGTGCGCATGGGGACGTCGAACGGCCCGTTCGACGTCTCCGGCCGCGAACGCAGGAACGCGAGCATCTTCTCGTTGACCGTCTCGCGCTCCTCCGCGCTGACGACCAGCATCCGCGAGTGGGTGTTCACGGTGGCGACGAGCGCCTCCGGTGAGTCCCGGTGCTGCGCGTGCTGGAACACCTGCCGCTCCGGCGTCCCGAACAACGGGTGCGCCAGCATGCCGGCCGGGTCCTGCCTGGTCATCTGGACGCTGCTCGCCGACACCCGCTCGAACTCCGCCAGCCAGTCGACCGACATGTCCGGCTCGTTCCACATGGCCGCCACCACCCCGCCGGGCCGCAGCACGCGGGCGATCTCCGGCATCGTCTTCGCGTGGTCGAACCAGTGGAACGCGGTCCCGACCAGCACGGCGTCGACCGTCTGGTCCGGAACCGGGATGTGTTCGGCATGGCCGGGCAACGCGCGCACGTCGTGCACCCGGCGCACCAGCTCGGACAACATCTGCTCGTTGGGCTCCACCGCTGTGACGCAGTGGCCCTCAGCGACCAGTCCCGCGGTCAGCTTTCCGGTGCCGGCGGCGAGGTCGAGGACGTCGAGGCGCCTGTCCTGTGCCAGTGGCTCGAGAGCCCACCGGATCGCCGCCAAGGGGTAGTCAGGCCGGTGTTCGGCGTAGGCCTGGGCCTGCTCGCCGAACGAGTCCGCTCGCCTAGCGTGTAGATCCATCCGTCCAACTTAGTGACTGGACCGGTGTCCGAAATGGTCTGGTCGGGTTTCCCGTGTCACGCCATCAGGTCGTGTGCCCGTCCTCCGGCGCTCCCCGCGGGCGTTCCTCGTGATCCGGAATCGGCGGCCACCTCGTGAAACGGGTATCCGGTGAGCTTCGGCTCCAGCGCCTTCCGTACCCTTCTTCGCGTGAGCGAGCAGCCGAAGCAAAACGCCGTGACCAGCGAAGAAGACCTGCCCGAGCAGATGCGCGTGCGCCGGGAGAAGCGTGCGCGGCTGCTCGCTTCCGGCAAGGAGCCGTATCCGGTCGAAGTCGAGCGCACGCACACGTTGCGCGAGATTCGCGAGGCACACCCCGAACTCGAACCCGACACGCAGACCGGTCAGGTGGTCGGGGTGACCGGCCGGGTCATGTTCCTGCGCAACACCGGAAAGCTGTGCTTCGCCACGTTGCGCGAAGGCGACGGCACCGAACTGCAGGCGATGCTGAGCCTTGCCGGTGTGGGTGAAGAAGCCCTTTCCGAGTGGAAGACCGACGTCGACCTCGGTGACCACGTTTTCGTGCACGGCGAGGTCATCAGCTCGCGTCGCGGTGAGCTTTCCGTGATGGCCGACGGGTGGCAGCTGACGTCGAAGTCGTTGCGCCCGCTCCCGGTCGCGCACAAGGAACTCGGCGAGGAAACCCGCATTCGCCAGCGTTACGTCGACCTGATCCTGCGCCCGCTGGCCCGCGACACCGTTCGGACCCGCGCGAACGTCGTTCGTTCTCTGCGCGAGTCGTTCCACCGGCGTGGATTCCTCGAAGTCGAGACGCCGATGTTGCAGACGCTGCAGGGTGGTGCGTCGGCGCGTCCGTTCATCACGCACTCGAACGCGCTCGACATCGACCTGTTCCTGCGCATCGCGCCGGAGCTGTACTTGAAGCGCTGTGTGGTCGGCGGGATCGAGAAGGTCTTCGAGATCAACCGCAACTTCCGCAACGAGGGCGTGGACTCGTCGCATTCGCCCGAGTTTTCCATGCTGGAGTACTACGAGGCGTACGCGACCTACGACACGAACGCCGTGCTGACGCGTGAGCTGATCCAGGAAGCCGCGGAAGCCGTGACGGGCTCGCAGATTGTCACGCTGGCCGACGGCACGGAGTACGACCTGTCAGGCGAGTGGCGGACGATCAGCATCTACGAGTCGCTGTCCGAAGCGGTCGGTGAGGAAATCACCCCCGAGACGCCGGCTGACGTGCTGCGCAAGCTTTGTGACCGCCACGAGCTCGAGCTCAACCCGAAGTTCGGGCACGGCAAGCTGGTCGAGGAGCTGTGGGAGCACCTGGTGTGCCACTCGCTGCACCTGCCCACGTTCGTGCGCGACTACCCGGTGGAGACCTCTCCGCTGACCAGGCAGCACCGCAGCAAGCCGGGTGTCGCCGAAAAGTGGGATCTGTACGTCCGCGGATTCGAACTCGGCACGGGTTACTCCGAACTGGTGGACCCGGTGATCGAGCGGGAACGCCTGGAAGCGCAGGCCCGTCTTGCCGCGGCCGGTGACAACGAGGCCATGCCGGTCGACGAAGACTTTCTGCGGTCGCTGGAGTACGGAATGCCACCGAGTGGCGGCGTCGGAATGGGTATCGATCGGCTGCTGATGGCACTGACCGGGCTGGGTATCCGAGAGACCATCTTGTTCCCGCTCGTTCGCCCTGAATGAGTAACTTTTCGCATGTCGATAGGTGCAATGCGGCACCCGTGCGCTAACCTGCGTCCGCAGGGCATTAGTTGGCGTGCGGGTGACCGCGCATTCGGGGTCCAGGAGGATACGCATGGCGCAGAAGGTCACGGTGACCCTCGTCGACGACCTGGACGGCTCCACTGCGGAGGAGACCGTCGAGTTCGGGCTGGACGGTGTCAGCTACACGATCGACCTTTCCTCGGGCAATGCGGGCAAACTGCGGGACGCCTTGTCCGACTTCGTGGCGGGTGCCCGCCGCGCGGGTGGTCGCAAGCGCAGTGGACCTGGCCGTCCGGCCGGTGTGAAGGCGCGTCCGGCATCAGCTGACCGCGAGCAGAACCAGGCCATTCGCGAGTGGGCCCGCAAGCAGGGCATGAAGGTGTCGGACCGGGGTCGCATCCCGGCCGAGGTGCTCGACGCCTACCACCAGCAGGGCTGAAATTCGGCAAAGCACGAAGGGGTTCCGGGTGCATTCCCGGAACCCCTTCGTGTTATCTGAGTGACTGCTCAACTACTCATCGAGCGCACTCATGTCACCGGATGGATGAACGGTGCTATCCAAACGACATTCGCGGCCACTCTTTTAGTTGATCCGACAACGTGTTGGTGGAATATTCCTACCCGATCATCCACTCCGCGCGTTTCTGCATCTGTGAACTCCGGGAGCTACTCACAGTGGGTCTTCCGGTTCGCGGGATCTGGGGCAGTGACCAGAACTACTGGGCTGTGCACCGGGGCCGCCGGTTGGTTCGGTTAGGCTTACCTCTCCTGTGAGCGCTAGGAGGGTGGGCCTTGGGTCGTAGGTCGTCGGGCCTGCTCTTCCTGCTGGTCGTGCTGGTCGCCGTGGCGTTGGCGAGCATCGCGATCGGCTCGAAGGACATCCCGCTCTCCGCCGTGTGGCACGGCCTGTTCACACCGACCGGCGTCGAGGACGACGTGATCGTCCGCGAGCTCCGCGTCCCGCGCACGCTGATCGGCATCGCGGTCGGGATCGCGCTGGGCGTCGGCGGTGCGTTGATGCAGGGCCACACGCGCAACCCGCTCGCCGACCCCGGCATCCTCGGCGTCACGCACGGCGCCGCGCTGGCCGTGGTGCTGTCGATCTTCCTGCTCGGTGTCTCGTCGCTGTACGGCTACATCTGGTTCGCGTTCGCCGGCGCGATGGTCGCGAGCGTGCTGGTGTTCCTGCTCGGTTCGGCCGGGCGCGCGGGTCCGTCGCCGGTGACGCTGGCGCTGGCCGGCGCCGCGGTGTCGGCGCTGATGAACGGCCTGGTGTCGGCGATCGTGCTGCTCGACCAGCAGTCGCTCGACGCGTTCCGGTTCTGGCAGGTCGGCGCGATCGCCGGGCGCGACCTGTCGGTGCTGACCCAGGTGCTGCCGTTCCTGCTGGCGGGCTTGGTCGTGGCGGCGTTCAACGCGCCGGGTCTCAACGCCCTGTCGCTCGGCGAGGACGTCGCGCGGTCGCTCGGCGTGAGCGTGAACCGCACGCGGTCGTTGGGCATCCTCGCCATCACGCTGCTGGTGGGCGGTGCCGTCGCGGCGTGCGGGCCCATCGGGTTCGTGGGTCTCGTCGTGCCGCACGTGGCGCGTGCGTTCACCGGGCCGGACTACCGCTGGATCCTGCCGTTCTCGGCGGTGGTCGGCGCGATCCTGATCCTGTTCGCCGACATCATCGGCCGCGTCGTCGCCCGTCCGTCCGAAGTGGAGGTCGGCGTGATGCTGGCGCTGCTCGGCGCCCCGTTCTTCATCTTCCTGGTGCGCCGCAAGAGGCTGGTGAAGATTTGACCGCCACCGCGTTGAGGGTCGGGGCCACCTCCTTCAAGCTCCGCCGCCGCCCGCTGCTCGTGGTGGCGGGCTCGCTCGTCGTGCTGGCGACCCTGCTGGTCGCCGACATCATGATCGGCGACTTCCCGCTGACCGCCGTCCAGGTCGTCGACACGGTGCTGGGCGGGGGTTCGCGGCGGGACCAGTTCGTGGTGTTCGAGCTGCGCATGCCCCGCGCCCTGACCGGCCTGCTCGTCGGCGGCGCGCTGGGCCTGTCCGGCGCGATCTTCCAGGCGATCGTCCGCAACCCGCTGGCCTCGCCCGACATCCTGGGCGTCACCTGGGGAGCGGGCGCCGGCGCGGTCTCGGTGATCACGTTCGCGGGTTCGCTGGGCGTGGTGACCGGCAGCGCGGCCTCGATCGGCGTCCCGCTGGCGGGCCTGCTCGGCGGTCTGGTCGCGGGCCTGCTCGTCTACGCGCTGGCGTGGCGCAAGGGCATCGAGGGCTTCCGCATGGTGCTCGTCGGCATCGGCATCACCGCCGTGGCCGGCAACTTCACCCACTACCTGCTCACCGTCGGCGACGTCCAGGACGCCGGCCGCGCGATGGTGTGGATCACCGGCTCCCTCAACGGCCGCGGCTGGGAACACGTCGTCCCGGTGGCGGTCGCCCTGGCGGTGCTGATCCCGGTCGCCCTGATCGGCGGCCACGTCCTCGGCGCACTCCAGTTCGGCGACGAGACCACTCGCGGCCTCGGCATCCGCGTGAACCTGGCCCGCTCGTTCCTGATCGTGGTGGCCATCGTCCTGGCCTCGATCGCCACCGCCGCCGCCGGCCCGATCACCTTCGTGGCACTCGCCACCCCCCAGATCGCCCTGCGCCTGGCAGGCACCGCCCAACCCCCGCTGTTCGGCTCCGTGGTCCTCGGCGGCGTCCTGGTCGTGCTCTCCGACCTGGTCGCCCGCACGATCTACCGCATCGAGCTGCCGGTGGGCGTGGTCACCGCCGTGCTCGGCGCCCCCTATCTGATGTACCTGCTGGTTCGGAGTCGCCGGGAGGCGCGGGTATGAGTGTGCGTCTTGAGGCTTCGTCGCTGTCCGTCGGTTACGGCGACCGCCTGGTCGTGGACACGCTGGACCTGTCTGTTGTCGGCGGCACCGTCACGGCCGTGATCGGCCCGAACGGCTGCGGCAAGTCGACGTTGCTGCGTGCCCTTGGGCGGCTGTTGCCTGCGCGGTCCGGTGCGGTGTTGCTGGACGGCAAGGCGATCGACTCGATGCCTACGCGTGAGGTCGCGCGGGTGCTGGGGATGTTGCCGCAGGCGCCGTCCGCGCCCGAGGGGCTGACGGTGGCCGACCTGGTGGCTCGCGGCCGGCATCCGCACCAGGCCTGGTACCGGCAGTGGTCTGCCGATGACGCGGCGGCGGTTGATGCCGCGCTGGCGATGACCGGGATCTCGGATCTGGCCGAGCGGACCGTCGACGAGCTGTCGGGTGGGCAGCGGCAGCGGGCTTGGATCTCGATGGCGCTGGCGCAGGGGACGGATCTGTTGCTGCTGGACGAGCCGACGACGTACCTGGATCTGGCGCATCAGATCGATGTGCTGGATCTGGTGCAGGAGCTGCATGCGTCGATGGGGCGGACGATCGTGATGGTGCTGCACGATTTGAACCTGGCGGCGCGGTATGCGGATCACATCGTGGCGATGCGTGGGGGGCGGATCGTGGCGCAGGGGACGCCGTCGGAGGTGTTGACCGAGGAGATGCTGCTCGAGGTGTTCGGGTTGGATGCTCGGGTTGTGGAGGATCCGGTGGCTGGGACGCCGTTGGTGGTGCCGGTGGGGTCGCGGCACCGGTTGCCGGAGGCGCCCTAGCGGGGCCGCGCCTGGCGGCGCGGGTTTCCTGGGGCTCCGCCCCAGACCCCGACACTCCCAAAGAAGCCACCAAACCCCCGCCACTCTCAGGTAGATGGCACGCCTGTTCCGTAGAGCGGCTGCGCGTTGCGTTGTTGGTTGCGGGACCGCTTGAGTTGGGCGGGCTTGCTTTTCGTCTCGCCTTCGGCTTGATCACAAGCAAGGCCTTCGGCCGAAACCCGCCTGGTCCAGCCCAGCCCGTCCGCGTCAGCTCAGCCCACCGGAACTGTCAGACCCCCTGAGTAGCGTGGGTCGCGGGGGAGCCAACTGCCAAGGGGACCCCTGCGCCAGCCTGCGATCAGCCCGCAGAGCAGGTGCGCGGGCAGGCCGTGCAGGGTGCGGCGTTCGGCAGCACGTAGTGGAAGCAGCAGGACCGGCGGCGGCGCTTCCAGCCCTCGTCGGTGAGGTGGAGCGTCGAAGCCGAGACGAACGGGTCCAGCTTCTCCGGCAGGATCAGGGCCGCGTCGGTGACTCCGGCGGTCTCGTCCCCGCACACGCGCCCGGCGGCCCACGGTGCGTACTCCAGCATGTCCGTCGCCGCGGCCCACAGCGTGCGGCGGCCGAAGCGGACCACCTGGCCGAACGAGGCGACGAACTGGGCGGCGTGCGCGGCGTACCGGGCGCGCAACAACCCGGCGAGGGCGGCCTCGTTGGCCACGACGGTGGCGGCCGGGTGGTTCGAGGCCGGGTCGTCGGGCAGGCAGGCGAACTCGTCGGAGAGCACCGCGAGGCCGTCCGGGTGGGGGCGGCCCTCGGCGCAGATGCGGAAGGCGATGTCGGAGGGCTTGAGCGAAGGGACGCGGCGGGCCGTGTGGAACAGCAGGCCCGCGAGGTAGGCCGGGACGTGGAGGTACCAGCCCATGACGTAGCCGGCGGTCGCGCGGTCGTCGGACTCGCCGTACTGCTCGGCCATCCACCCTGCGAGGTCCTTGCGCCACAGGTCGAAGCGCGTGGGCTCGGCCACCAGTTCCGAGCAGATCGTCCAGTCCGAAGGAGGAACGCCGAAGCGGATCTCGGTTCCCACGTCCAGACGGGCGACGGACTCGGCCAGCGGCGTGAGCGCACGCGGGCTCTGCTGTGAGACCCTCGCCGGTACGGTCAACGCGCAAGTCCAATCTCAACGAATGAGGCTTGCCTAACCTTACCGAAGATCGCCCGGATTGCGCGCGTTCACGTGGGCCCGGTCACAGCAGTGTCGCTCAAAGGTTGGTTGTTCGCGCTCAGCGGACATCGCCCGATCTGTGGAATCCGTCGCGCCCGACCTGCGTTGATGCAGATGTCAGAGTTCCACGGACGCGGCTGTCCGCTGACGGGAACCACAGGCCTCGGTACCGCCCACTACAGTGGAGCCACGGTGCCGCGCTCACCAGGGTAGATCGGTGGAGCCGAGGACCGCCGACGCAGCAGTCAGGGAGTGCGAATGTTCGAAAGGTTCACCGACCGCGCGAGGCGGGTGGTTGTCCTTGCCCAAGAAGAGGCACGGATGCTCAACCACAACTACATCGGCACCGAGCACATCCTCCTGGGTCTGATCCACGAGGGTGAAGGTGTCGCCGCCAAGGCGCTCGAGTCGTTGGGGATTGCGCTGGAGGGCGTCCGCCAGCAGGTCGAAGAGATCATCGGCCAGGGCCAGCAGGCTCCGAGTGGACACATCCCCTTCACCCCCCGTGCGAAGAAGGTCCTGGAGCTCTCGCTGCGCGAGGCGCTCCAGCTGGGTCACAACTACATCGGCACCGAGCACATCCTGCTCGGGCTCATCCGCGAGGGCGAAGGCGTCGCCGCGCAGGTCCTCGTGAAGCTGGGTGCCGACCTCAACAGGGTGCGGCAGCAGGTGCTGCAGCTGCTGTCCGGTTACTCGACGGAGAAGGGCGCGTCGGAGTCGACCGGTCGCGGCGAGGGCACGCCGTCGTCGTCCCTGGTGCTCGACCAGTTCGGGCGCAACCTCACGGCCTCGGCCCGTGAGGGCAAGCTCGACCCGGTGATCGGGCGCACCAAGGAGATCGAGCGGGTCATGCAGGTGCTGTCCCGCCGCACCAAGAACAACCCGGTCCTCATCGGCGAGCCCGGCGTCGGCAAGACGGCCGTCGTCGAGGGCCTGGCGCAGATGGTCGTCAAGGGCGAGGTGCCCGAGACGCTCAAGGACAAGCAGCTCTACACGCTCGACCTCGGCTCGCTGGTCGCGGGCTCGCGCTACCGCGGTGACTTCGAGGAGCGCCTTAAGAAGGTGCTCAAGGAGATCCGCACGCGCGGCGACATCATCCTGTTCATCGACGAGATCCACACGCTCGTCGGTGCGGGTGCCGCCGAGGGCGCGATCGACGCGGCGAGCATCCTCAAGCCGATGCTGGCCCGCGGTGAGCTGCAGACGATCGGTGCCACCACGCTCGACGAGTACCGCAAGCACGTCGAGAAGGACCCCGCGCTGGAGCGCCGCTTCCAGCCGATCCAGGTGGGCGAGCCGTCGCTCGAGCACACCATCGAGATCCTCAAGGGTCTGCGCGACCGGTACGAGGCGCACCACCGCGTCTCGATCACCGACTCCGCGCTCGTCGCGGCCGCCACGCTGGCCGACCGGTACATCAACGACCGGTTCCTGCCGGACAAGGCGATCGACCTCATCGACGAGGCCGGTGCGCGCATGCGCATCCGCCGGATGACCGCGCCGCCGGACCTGCGCGAGTTCGACGAGAAGATCGCGGACGTGCGTCGCGACAAGGAGTCCGCGATCGACGCGCAGGACTTCGAGCGCGCCGCCAAGCTGCGGGACGCGGAGAAGCAGCTCCTGGGCCAGAAGGCCGAGCGGGAGAAGCAGTGGAAGGACGGTGACCTGGACGTCGTCGCAGAGGTCGACGACGAGCAGATCGCCGAGGTCCTCGCCAACTGGACCGGCATCCCGGTGTTCAAGCTCACCGAGGAGGAGACCACGCGTCTGCTCCGCATGGAGGACGAGCTGCACAAGCGGATCATCGGCCAGGTCGACGCGGTCAAGGCCGTGTCGCAGGCGATCCGCCGCACCCGCGCCGGCCTGAAGGACCCGAAGCGCCCCTCCGGCTCGTTCATCTTCGCCGGCCCGTCCGGTGTCGGTAAGACCGAGCTCTCGAAGGCGCTCGCGAACTTCCTGTTCGGCGAGGACGACGCGCTCATCCAGATCGACATGGGCGAGTTCCACGACCGGTACACCGCGTCGCGGCTCTTCGGTGCCCCTCCCGGTTACGTCGGCTACGAAGAGGGCGGCCAGCTCACCGAGAAGGTGCGCCGCAAGCCGTTCTCCGTCGTGCTCTTCGACGAGATCGAGAAGGCCCACCAGGAGGTCTACAACACGCTGCTCCAGGTGCTGGAGGACGGCCGCCTGACCGACGGTCAGGGCCGGACGGTGGACTTCAAGAACACCGTCATTATCTTCACGTCGAACCTGGGCACGTCGGACATCAGCAAGGCCGTCGGCCTCGGCTTCACCTCGGGTCAGGACACCGCGTCCAACTACGAGCGCATGAAGAACAAGGTCAACGACGAGCTGAAGAAGCACTTCCGGCCCGAGTTCCTCAACCGCATCGACGACATCATCGTCTTCCACCAGCTGACTCAGGACGAGATCATCAAGATGGTGGACCTGATGATCGCCCGCGTCGAGACGCAGCTGAAGAACAAGGACATGGCGATCGAGCTCACGGATCGTGCCAAGTCCCTGCTCGCGAGGCGCGGCTTCGACCCGGTGCTGGGCGCCCGCCCGCTGCGCCGGACGATCCAGCGCGAGATCGAGGACACCCTGTCGGAGAAGATCCTGTTCGGCGAGATCCAGCCGGGCCAGATCATCATCACCGACGTCGAGGGCTGGGACGGCGAGTCCGACCAGCACGACAAGGCGAAGTTCGTGTTCCGCGGCGAGGCCAAGCCCACCCGCGTGCCGGACACCCCGCCGGTCGGCCTGGCCGCCTCCGCCGCCGGCGAGCAGCAGGACGCCCCGGCCGCCGAGAACGAGTGACCGCACTCGGCTAGCAAGACCCGACACCGGCCCCCAGGCACCCGCCTGGGGGCCGGTTCGCGTTCGGAGCCGGTGGCCGCGGTCACTCGGCCGAGTGGATTTGCCCGTTTCACCGCCGAGGCCGACGACCGCTGCCACACTGCTGATCACGGTGACCCGAGGATCTTGAGGAGCGTCGCGGCAGTGTCGGCCGAGTTTGATCAGCTTGTCGCTCAGTTCGAGCGGTTCCAGGCTCAGATGCATCGCGTGGACCAGCAGTTCGCCAACATCGGCGAGATGCAACAGCAGCTCACCGAGCTGGAAGCTGTCGCCACCTCGGCGGACAGAGCGGTCACCGTCGTGGCCGGCCCCTCGGGGTCCATCAAGGACATCCGCCTCACCGACCTGGCCATGCGCCGTCCGCCGCACGCGCTGGCCGCGGAGCTGATGTCCACCCTGCAGAAGGCCGTCGCCGAAGCCGCACGCAGGCAGGCAGGCATCGTCGAGGGTGCGATGGGCGACGACATGCACCTCAAGGACCAGGTGCTGGAAACCCAGGCGCAACTCTTCGGCATGTCCAAAGAGGACCTGGCCCGCGCCACCGCGGAACAGGACGCGGCCCCGGCCACGCCCCAGCAGGCGCCCCAGCCGACTCCTCCCGCACCGCCCGTTCCGCCGCGCGCACCGGTTCCACCCGCGCCGCAGGCAGGTCAGGTCCGGCAGCCGCCGCCACCGCCGCAGCGCAGGCCCGCGCAGGAGTCCGGAGAGGACTTCTTCGACCAGAACGTGCTGCGCGGCGACTCGTGGCAGTCCCGCTCGCAGCAGCCACCTCCGTCGGCGCCTCCGAAGCAGGGCGGCTACCTGAACCTCTACGACGATGAGGACGGACGATGAGCGGCTTCGACGTCAACCCGGAGGAGCTCCGGCAGTTCGCGAGCAAGCTCGACGGCCACCGCAGTTCAGCCGTCAGGATCGGCGAACTCGTCGGCAAGGCCGACGTCGGGGACAAGTCGTGGGGTGTCGTCGGGATCTTCGTCAAGGACCAGTACACGCAGCTGCTCGGTGACCTCAAGGACACGCTCGACGCCATGCAGGAAGGACTCCAGTCCGGTTCCGACAAGTTCCGCGACACCGCTGACGGCTACGCGCAACAGGAGGAGGCGCTGAAGCAGCTCCTCGACGGCATCCAGGTCGAGCGGGGATAGGCGAGTCATGGCGGAAGAAACGAAGTTCGACGTCCCTGGCCTGGACAAGGACAAGCAGGTCGACATCACCGAGAAGACCACCGGTGAGAAGGCCGCCGAGAACGCACCGTTCTACGGCAGCTTCATGAAGGCTGTGGAGGCGGCGTCGAAGACCGGTGAAACCGGTGGCTTCGCCTCGCTGGCCTCCGAGGGCAGCGCCCTGATCAGCTCTGTCAGCGAGGCGGGGCAGATCGCCGTCGACCCCATCGGCTGGCTGGTCAACCAGGGCCTGAGCTTCCTCATCAGCGTTGTGGAGCCGTTGGAGGACGCCATCCACTTCGTCAGCGGTGACGGTCCCGCGCTCCAGCAGGCCGGGGAGAACTTCGGCCTGCTCGCAGAGGGCCTCACGAAGCTGCGCGACGGGTTCAGCGAGGACCTCCAGAGTTCGGTGCAGAGCTGGGGTGGCCAGACCGCGGACGCGGCCGCGTCGAAGCTCGGCGAGTTCGCCAACGGCATCGACGGGGTGATCGGGCAGGCGGGCGAACTGTCCGAACTGCTCCTGACGTCCTCGATGATCATGCAGGTCATCGAGGACGTCATCAAAGCGATCCTGTCCGAGCTCATCATCTGGCTTGTCATGATCTGGATCCCGGCGCTCGCCGCCGCCGTCCCGAGCTTCGGGTCGTCCACAGCTGCGGCAGGCGCCATGACCGGTGTGCGGGTCGCGAGCACCGCCAGCCGCGTGTCCCGCATCGTCGCCAAGCTCCGCGGCTTCCTCACCAAGATCATGCAGTTCCTGCGCAGCCTCGTGGGACGGACCAAGAACGTGGGAACGGCCTTCAAGAAGGCCATGGCCGACAAGAAGGCCGGTGTCTCGGTCGCGGACAAAGCGGTCTCGCAGTTGAGCAGGCGTGATCTGCACCGGGGCTGGGTCGACAAGATGAACAGCTCGAAGGGCATCGTCGGCGAGCGGATGAACCAGGGGTTCTGGCGGTCGATGGGCGAAGCTGTCGGCATCGAGGCCGCTGCGCAGTTCGACGGCCGCAACGAGAAGGGGCTGCGGAACACGTCCCTCCAGCAGCAGGCTGCGGAGGCGCGCGAGACCGGCACCGACTACTCGAAGCAGCAGATCAAGGGTTATCTGGACATCTGATCGCCTCGCCGCGCCAGAGGCGGCTCGGCGACCAATGAGGAGCTCATTCGTGGACCTGCTGAAGCGGATCGTGTCCGACTTCCTGCTCAACCCCTTCTTCCTGACCATGGTCGCCGCCGGCGCCGTGTTCCTCGTCGTGCGTCGCTGGTCGCACTTCCGCAGCCGCAGGAAGTCGGTGGACGAGCAGATCGCCGCGCTGACCCCGCTCGCAGCAGGCCTCGGAGGGACGGTCGTCGGTCCGGGTGGCGACACCAGCGCATGGTCGGCAGGGGTTCGGGGACCCGTGGCCGACCACGTCGAGGGCTTCTTCGCGACCTTGTTCCGTCGGTCGAAGCCGCGTTGGGACCTGGCCGTGGACGTTCAGCGCGGCGGCTGGCACGTCCGGGTCACCGAGGCGTCCGTCCGGATGGCGAATCCGAGCGGCTACGGCGTGCGCTGGGAACAGGAGCACCGGATCGAGGTCGCGACCGCGCGCATGGCGCCGATGCGGATCATCCGGACCGCCAAGTACACCTCCAGTGGAGAACCGCTCACTCACGCCGAAGTCGAGAGGCTGTGGAGCACCCGGCTCAAGGAAGTCCCGTCCACGGCGCAGGGCGAGCACGGCGCGTGGCAACGGGTGCCGCTCGCGCCGCCGATGGACCAGGAGTTCTTCGTGTACGGCAGTGACCCGGCCAGTGCGTGCCGGGAGCTGAACTTCGACGCTCTGCACTGGCTGATCGACCGGGAGAACGAGCTGCCGGTCTTCGCTCAGCAGATGCGGCTGACGTTCGAAGCCGGGTTCGTGTACATCGTCATGCTGGAGCACATCGAACCGGACCAGCTGTTGGTCGTGATCGACACGATCGTCGGGTTGCTCGACCGCATGCCCGGCGCTCGACCGCGACACCCGGCGGCCGCGGTCTGACCGTGAACGGCTGTCAGCTGAGGCCACGAGCACGGCTTGGTCATAAGACGCCTCGCCAGGCAGTCGGAGCTGCCTGAAGCTGTGATCACGCTGGGGAGATCGGAAACATGAAACCGTGGGAGCTCAAGCTCGCGCTGCTGGCCCTGATCTTGGTGGCGCTGCTGGCACTGGTGTTCTGGTGGAGGTGGCGGATCGCGCGCAGGGAAGCCGCCGACCACGCGGCCGACCTGGCCAAGTTCGCGGCAATGATGGGCGGTACCGCGACAGATGTGAGCGGAGACGTGGCTGCCTGGTCCGCCGGCCTCCTCCGCCCGTTCGCCCGCGAGTACGGCGACGTGATCGGTTGGCTGGGCCGGGTGTCCGACTCGCAGTTCGAGCACGCGCTGGACTTCGAGCGGAACGGGTGGCAGGTCCGGGTGACCGAAGCGTCGATCCAGTTGCAGAGCCCGTCCAACGCCGATGACGTGAACACCCACTACGAGCACCGCATCGAGGTGGCCACGGCTGACCTGGTGCCGCTGAAGCTGATGGACCGCACGGCGGGCGGGGGAGAAGGGGCGCGGAGGTGGACGGGTGAGATGCCCCGGTCCGTCGCGGACGGCCCGCACCCGCAGTGGCAGGAGTTGAGGCTGCCGGCGGTTCTGGAGCCGGCCTTCGTGGCGTGCACCAGCGATCTTCACCGCGCTGCCGCGATGTTCAACCCCGAGGTGACGCAGCGGTTGCGTGCCGAGGCCGCTGCCAAGGACCTGCACAGCCTGACGCTGGAGGCGGGAATCGCGTACGCGGTGCTTCCAGGGCAGATCGATCCTCAACGCCTGTTGCAGGAGGTCGACGCGGTCACCGGCCTGCTCGAGCGGATTCCCGGCTCCCGGCCGAGGAACCCGGCCGCTGCGGTGTGATCACGCCGCCAGCGCAGACAAGGACTCTGAACATCTGATCATGGACATCCTGCTGAAGATCCTGAACGAGCTCGTGCTCACGTGGTGGTTCCTGACCTGGGTCGGCCTGGTGGTCCTGTTCCTCGCCGTGCGCCGGTGGCTGAACTTCCGCAACCACCGCAAGGGCATCGAAGGCCAGATCGCCGCCCTGACCCCGCTGGCGCAGCGGCTCGGCGGCCGGGTGGTCGGCGCCGACGAGGCGACGATGTGGACCGCCGAGCTGCGCAAGCCGTTCGACAACGAGTTCTCGATCGCGTTCCGGTCGAAGCGCTTGTTCGACCTGTCGCTCGACTTCCAGCGCGGTCCGTGGCACGTCCGGGTGACCCAGGCGTCGGTGCGGTACGACACCCGCGGTTACGGTGTTCGGTGGCAGCACGAGCACCGCGTCGAGATCGCCACCGCCCGCATCGCGCCGATGCGGATGACACGGGTGCAGAAGTACGACATCTTCGGCAACCTGGGGTCGGCCGGTCACTTCAAGTCGGAGCGCGGGTTCGCGAAGGGGAGCACGCCGGTCACCGTGCAACGTGCCGATGCCGAGTGGTCGCCGGTGTCTCTGCCGGAGCCGATGGACCTGGAGTTCGCGGCCTACTCCAGTGATCCGGTGGCAGCCGTCAGGGAGCTGAACCTCGACGCGTTGTTCTGGCTCCTCGACCAGGAGCAGAGCCTGCCCAGCTGGGCGCAACGGATGATTCTGACCTTCGAGTCCGGTGTCGTCTACTTGAACGGGTACGGCGAGCTCATCGACGCGGAGCACCTGATGGTCGTGGTCGACACGATGTGCGGCCTTCTCGACCGGATGCCCGGTGTGCGGCCGAGGCATCCCGCCGCGGCGGTCTGACCAGGAACGCGGGGCGGACGCGATCACGAGGCGCCAACGGCGTACCCGGCCAGCACGATCTCGTCGACGGTGCCGTCAGATGATCGAGAGGCCGGGGAAGCGGGCGGCGTAGACTTGACCCTCGGGTGGGTTCGCGGACAGGGTGCAGGCGGTCGAGCAGGGGTTTTGCCCGCAGGACCGTGCTGACGTCGTCGGATGCGTAGAAGAGCATCCAGTCCTTGGCTCCCGTTGTTCTCCCGAAGAGTTGGTGTTGAGATCAGGATGCGCGAGGGGTCTGACAGTTCCCGGAGGCAACGCAACCGTGCTCCCGGCCGTCCCCCGCAGGTGGACACCAGGATCGAGCTGAGGCAGCCCAAGAGCGGTTTCACGACGTTCGTGCTGGTCGTCTGCGCCATCGCGTTCGTGGCGGTGGCGTTGTTGCGGCTGCTGGGCATCGACGGCACCCGGCACATGATCGCCACCACGGCCCTGACGCCGTACCTGACGGTGGCGGGGTTGCTCATCGGGTTGTTCGCGCTGTTGCGCAGGCGGTGGGTCGTCGGGCTGACGATGACGCTGGTGGCGATCGTGCTCGTCGCGAACGTGGTGCCGCGGGCGTTCTCGGACCCGCGGCCGAACGTGGTCGGGCAGGAGGTCCGGTTGATGACCTCGAACTTCCTCGTCGGCAAGGCGGACGCGGAGTTCGTGGTCGGGCAGGTCAGGGACCGCCGGATCGACATCCTGGCGATGCAGGAGCTGTCGCCCGCGATGGTGCGGGACCTCGAACGCGCCGGGCTCGACCAGGTGCTGCCGAACCGGGTGTTCATCCCCGAGCCGGGCGGGTCGGGTTCCGGGATCGCGTCGAGGTTTCCGCTGACCAAGCGGGATCTCACGCCTCCTGGCACGTTGCAGCAGGCCGGGGCGTCGGTGGACGTGCCGGGGGCGCAGGACATCGAGGTCGTGTCGGTGCACCCGTTGCCGCCGGTGGTCAACCAGGGGCCGGAGGCGTGGCAGCGGGAGCTGGCCGGGTTGCCGAGTCCCGACTCCACGGGCTCGATGCGGGTGCTCGCCGGCGACTTCAACGCCACCCTCGACCACGTCGGCATGACGCGGTTGCTCAACAAGGGCTACGTCGACGCCGCGGACCAGGTCGGCAAGGGGCTCGTGCACACGTGGCCGAGCCAGAGCGGGATCTGGCCGCCGCCGGTCACGATCGACCACGTGCTGGTGGACCCGCGGTGCCCGGTCGACACGGTGGACGTGTTCGACGTTCCCGGCAGCGACCACCGCGCGCTGGTCACGCAGTTCGTGGTGCCTCGCTAGCCGTGCTCAGGACGTGCGACCGATCGCGGCACGAAGTGCCGTGAGTGCTTCGAGGGCGTTCATCGGCAACGAGACGCCCCTGCCGTGCCTGACCTCCGGCTCGCGCGGGTTGATCCTGACCAGCGCACCGGAGGCGGCACTGGCGAGCTCCGCCTGCCGCCGCACGGTCGGCACCGCGGTCCCGGCACCGATCTCGACCACCACGAGCCGCTGCTGCGTCCGCCGCCACGCCGTCAGCTCGTCGAGCTGGGCCTGGCTGCGGTGCGGCACCCAGCCCCAGTCGCCGAACATCAGGATGTTGGGCCTGGCCAGGCCGCCGCAGTTCGGGCAGGTCGGCAACGGGTCGAGCGCGCGCATCGACTCCGGGTCCACCGCGACGTCGAACGAGCACTCCCAGATGTCGTCGGTGCACGGTTCCACGCACTGCGCGTGGTGGATCGACCCGTGCACCTCGGCCACGTCGGTGAGGCCGGCCTTCTGGAACTGACCGTCCACATTGGACGTGAAGATGCGGGCATCCCACGAGCGCAGGACCTCGAAGCCCTCGTGCGGCACGGTCGAGCGGTACAGCGCGAGCCGGTGGCCGTAGAAACCCCACGCCAGCGCGGGGTCGTCGGCGAAGTGCACCGGGTCGGCGATCTCCTCGAACTTCAGCCCGAGCCGCTCGTACGGCGGGTAGGCCCGCCAGAAGCCCTCGGTGCCGCGGAAGTCCGGCAGCCCGGAGTCGACGCCGATGCCGGCGCCGGCGCAGACGAGCACCGCGTCCGCGCCGGCGATCAGCTCGGCGGCTCTCTCGATGGAGGCGCTGTCCGCGGTCACTGCTGGGGCTTGCTCCCCAGCACGACCTCGAACTCCAGCAGGTCGGCACCGGAGGCCACGGGCTTGGCGCGCTCACCGGCGTGCGCTGCGGCGCCGGCCTGGCCGTCGCGCCACGCCACGAAGTCCTCGTGCGTCTCCCAGTGCGTGACGACGAAGTAGCGGTCCTCGCCCGCGACCGGCCGCAGGAGCTCGAAGCCGAGGAAGCCGGGCTGGTTGTCGACCGCACCGAGCCGGGCGGCGAAGCGCTTCTCCAGCTCGGGGCCGTTGCCTTCGGGGACCTTGATCGCGTTGATCTTCACGACTGCCATGGCACCAACACTAGCGTCGCAGGGCCGAGGGCAGCAGGTACTGATCTTCCGGAATGCCCGAGTCGCGGAACCACGCCTTGAAGAACCCGTCGAGCTGCTGCCCCGACGCCTTCTTGAAGTGGTCCTCGAACTGCGGCCAGGACGCGTTGCCGTCGCGGTGCTGCGCGGTCCAGTTCTGCAGCGCCTTGAAGAACACCTCGTCGCCGACCTGCTTGCGCAGCGCGTGCACCGCGAGGATGCCCTTGTCGTACACGCCGCGGAACTCGTTGCCCTGCCCCATGTCGTAGAGCTTCGGCGACCAGAACCGGGAGCTGTCGCGCCTGTCCTCCATCTCGCGGCGGTAGCGGTCGTCGAGGTTCTCGCCCTCGTGCTCGGCCCACAGCCACTGCGCGTACGACGCCAGACACTCGTTCAGGCAGATGTCCGCCCAGTTCTGCAACGTCACCGAGTCGCCGAACCACTGGTGGGCGTTCTCGTGCACGACGGTCTCCAGGTCTGCCCACGCCGCGTAGATCGGCCGGGTCTGGGTCTCCAGCGAGAACCCGATCTGGTCGGCGACCCAGATGCTGCCGGCCGCGCGCTGCGGGTACGGGCCGAACTTCTTCTCCAGCAACGCGAGCACCTCGGGCAGCCGGGCCTGGATGGGCTTCTTCGCCGCGGCCGTACCCGGCGCGTAGGCGTCGATCACCGGCTTGCCGTCCGGCAGCTGCGAGCGGACGATCTCCCACTTGTCGATGGCCACCGTGACCAGGTACGTCGCCAGCGGGGTGTCCTCCTGCCAGGTGTAGGTGGTCCAGCCGTCACCGCGCAGCCCGGTGCCCTCGACGCCGTTGGAGACGACCGACCAGCCGTCCGGGACGCGCGCGGCGAGCTTGAGCGCGGCCTTGTCGCGCGGCGTGTCGTTGGCGGGGAACCACGTCGTCGCGGAGTGCGGCTGACCTGCGGCGAACGCCCCGCCGGTGGACGAGACCTGCCAGCCGCTGCGGCCGAGCGAGGCGTCGTCGATCGTGGTCGGCTTGCCGCCGTAGGTGACGAGCGTGAGGAACGGCCTGCCCTTCGCGACCGGGGCGGAGGGCGTGATGACGAGCTCGTGGTCGCCCTCCTGCGTGAACTTCGCCGGCTGGCCGCCGACCTTCACGTCGCTGACCGTCAGGCCCTCGAGGTCGAGGTTGAACCTGGCCAGGTCGTCCGTCGCGGTCGCGGTGATCGTCGCGACGCCGTTCAGCTGCTTCGTGCCGGGGTCGTAGTTGATCGCCAGGTCGTAGAGGGTGACGTCGTAGCCGCTGTTGCCGTCCGTCGGGTAGTACGCGTCACCCGCACCGGCACCCGCCTCCACGGCGGCCTGCGGTGAGGTCTTCCCCTGCCCGGCCGGGTCACCGGTCGGCGTGCGCAGCACGACCACCAGACCGGCGACGAGCACCAGCAACACGAGGGCGACGAGGTACGGACGGGCCTTCATGCGTTTAATCATCCCCGTGTCGGTGGTGGAGTTCGGCGGAACCGGTCAAGGCGTCCTGCTGTTGCACGGCCTGATGAGCAGGGCCACCGCCTGGTGGCCCGTGGCGCAGTGGCTGACACCACACGGCCGCGTGGTCGGGATCGACGCGCGGGGGCACGGCCGAAACCCGCACCGCGGCCCCTTCCGCACCGAGGACTTCGTCGCCGACGCGGCTCGCGCCATCGAGGAGCTCGACCTCGGGCCCGCTGTCGTGGTCGGGCACTCCATGGGCGGGCTGCACGCGTGGTGTCTCGCGGCATCCCGTCCGGACCTGGTCAGCGCGATTGTGGTCGAGGACTTCGCCCCGGACAACAGGGGCCGCACGATCGACGAGTGGAAGTGGTTCTTCGACGCCTGGCCGGTGCCGTTCCAGTCGCTCGCGCACGTGACGTCGTTCTTCGGCGCGCCGGTGTTCGCCGAGTACTTCGAGGAACGCGAAGACGGCTGGCACCTGATCGCGGCGATGGACGACCTCTACGAGATCGCCGCCGAGTGGGGCACGCGGGCGTACTGGGAGCAGATCGCCGCGGTGCGCTGCCCGTCGCTGGTCATCGAGGCAGGTCAGGGCGGCCAGCTACCGGAGCAGATGGTGGAGGCGGCGCGGTTGTCCGGCGGGCAGTACCTCTACGTCCCCGAAGCCGGGCACTTGGTGCACGCCACCGCGCCGTGGGTCTACCGCGGTGCCGTGGAGGCCTTCTTGAGCACGTCGATCTCGCCGGTCTGAGTGTCCACGACCGACACCTCGCGGACCTTCGCGCGGATCGGCTCGACGGGGAAGACCTCGGCGAACGCGGTCTTGATCGCCGCCTCGCCGACACCGTGCACGAGCGTGCAGTGCGGGACCCAGCTGCCCGGCAGGTAGTAGGCGTTCGGGTTCTTCACCTTGCCCGCGAGCACGTCGTGGATCGCCGAGTGGACGGCGAGCAGCTCGGCGTCCACCACGGCGGCGAGCATCAGCACGTTGTCGACCGTGGAGAACGTGCTGAGGTTGTGCAGCCACAGGTCCGGCAGCCAGAGCCGTTCGAGGTCCTCGCGCAGCTCCTTGCGCACCTTGGGGCCGATGGTCGTGGCCACGGCGTAGGTGAGGTGCGGCGGGTGGTCGTGCTGCGCGCCGATGCGCCGTTGGAGGTCGCGGATCTTCTTGTCCGCGTCGTCGTCGAAGAACGCCACCAGCGCGTGCATCAGTGTTCTCCCGGCAGCGCGAACAGGCCGTCGCGCGTCTGCTCCACCAGGCCGTCGTCGAGCAGGGAGACCAGGCACTTCTCCCGTTGCGTGACGTCGTTCCAGACGAGGTCGAGCTGGACCTTCGGCACCGGGCCGGGGGAGCCGCGCAGCACGTCGAGCAGCTTGCCCCGCACCTGCCGGTCGGTGCCCGCGAACTGCTGCACCTTCTTCACCGGTCCCGCGTAGGCCGGACGTCCGTTGCGCTGCCACGCGCACTCGGCGTAGAGCGGGCAGTCGGCGCACTTCTGGTTCCTCGCCGTGCAGATCAACGCGCCGAGCTCCATCAACGCGGCGCTGAACACGGCGGCGTCGTGCTGGTCCTCCGGCAGGATCGCCTCGACGTCACGCAGATCGCGCTTCGTCGACGGTGGCCCGGCATCGCCCGCACCGTGCACAGCGCGCGCGACGACCCGGCGGACGTTCGTGTCCACGACGGCGCACTTCTGCCCGTACGCGAACGTGGCCACCGCACGGGCCGTGTAGCTGCCGATGCCCGGCAACGACTCCAGCGTCTCCACGTCCGACGGCACGACATCACCGTGATCGCGCGCAATGGCCGTGGCCGCCTCGTGCAACCGCAGCGCGCGCCTCGGGTAGCCGAGCTTGCCCCACATCCGCAGCACCTCGCCCTGCGGGGCCGCGGCCATCGCACTGGGCACCGGCCACTTCGCCAGCCACTCGTGCCAGATCGGTTCCACGCGGCTCACCGGCGTCTGCTGCAGCATGATCTCGCTGATCAGCACACCCCAGGCGGTGCACTCGGGACGGCGCCACGGCAGGTCGCGGGCGGCGGTGTCCCACCAGCCCAGCAGCAACTCGTGATTCATCGCCGCCATTGTCGCAAACGCACGCGGAAAGCTTTCGTACTCTCTGACAGTACGGAAGCTCCCCGCGTGCGACAGCGTCAGGCGGCGGCGGTCTCCGCGGCGTCGACCTCGCGCAGCTCGCCGGTGTGCACGTCGTAGACGAACCCGCGGATCTTGTCCGTGTGCGGGATGAACGGGCTGCGGCGAAGACGGGCCATCGAACCGCGCACGCTCTGCTCCACGACCTTGAACGCCTCGACGGCCCAGGTCGGCCGCAGACCGGTGTCGGCCTCCAGCTCGTCCTTGAAGTCGTCCTCGGTCACCATCTCGAGGCCGCAGTTCGTGTGGTGGACCAGCAGCACCTCACGCGTGCCCAGCTTGCGCTGGCTCAGCGCCAGCGAGCGGATCATGTCGTCGGTGACGACACCGCCCGCGTTGCGCAGCACGTGCGCCTCACCCTGCTTCAAACCGAAGATCTCGAACACCCGGATGCGCGAGTCCATGCAGGTCAGGATTGCCACCTGCAGGGACGGCTTCGCGGACGAACGATCTCCGGGAACCACGTTCCCGAGCTCGTAGTTCCGCTTGAGCAGCTCGTCGATCGCGGTCATGACACACCTCCATGGCCTACCGGCGGACCCCCGCCCGATGGAACTTGAGTTAGCCCGCGTTCACAAGAGGTTTCCGCTCCATATCACGTTCACCGGATCGAGCTAGGCTCGCCTACGCCTCGATTCCACCGACTCCCGTTACGTTCGGGCCGTGACCGAGCCCACAGGACCGCTCCCGTCGTCGGTGTACTGGCGCCGCCGCATCGCCGCGATCGGTGCCGCCCTGGTCACACTGCTGGTCCTGATCTGGGTCATCGGCCTCTTCGGCTCCGGTTCCGACCAGCCGGCCCAGCCCACCAACGCGGCCGCGGCCTCCTCCTCCACCCCGCCGCCCACGATGTCCGAGACGGGCCCGGCGTCCTCGACGACCTCGCCGGCCGCCACGACCCCGCCGCCCCCACCGCCACCGCCTCCCGGCCCGCCGCAGCCGTGCCCCGACGACGTGATCGGCGTGGTCGCGAAGGTCGGCAAGGCCTCCTACACCCTCGGTGAGCAGGCGGAGCTGTCGATGGACGTGGCGAACAACGGCGAGGCGCCGTGCATCAAGGACATCGGCCGCGAGCACCGCGAGCTGACCGTGCTCACCGCCGACGGCGCCACGGTGCTGTGGTCGAGCAACCACTGCCTGGCCGCGGTCGGCAAGGAGATGCGGGTGCTCGCGCCGAAGGAGATCTTCACCTTCGGCACGAGGTGGGCCGGCTCGACCTCGAAGCCGGGGTGCGGCGCGCACACCCGGCTGGGGGCGGGGGACTACCTGCTGGTGGCGAAGCTGGCCGGGAAGTCCAGCCAGCCCACCGTGTTCCGGCTCGGGAACTGATCCCGCGAACCGATCAGGGGCCGAACCAGCGCTCCTCGGCACCACCGCGCGGCGGTCCCGAGGTCTTGCCGATGATCAGCTCGGTCGCCAGGTTGACCGACCGCGGCCGCGTCCGCTCGTGCGCGTCGAGCAGCAGCTTGCCCGCCGCCCTGCCCTTCTCCAGCACCGGCTGGCGGACCGTCGTGAGCCCAGCCTCCTCGGCGGCGCGGATGCCGTCGAACCCGGTCACGGTCAGGTCGTGCGGCACCCGCAGGCCCCGCCGCCCCGCCTCGGTCATCGCACCCAGGGCCAGCACGTCGGACGTGCAGATCAACGCCGTGATCTGCGGGTCGCGGTCCAGCACCTGCGCGGCACCCGACGCGCCGGAGGAGGTGTTGTGGTCGAAGCGCTCGACGACGGGCACCTGCGACCAGTCCACGCCCGCCTCGCTGAACGCCTCGGCCAGCCCGGACAGGCGGTTGCGCTGCACGTGGAAGTGCGCGGCGTGCTGCCGGTCCGGCGTCACGAAGCCGTCGTTGCGGTCGCGGGCCAGGCGCATGCACACCACGCCGACGCGGCGGTGGCCCAGGCCGATCAGGTGCTTGGCGAGCTCGTACATGGCGCCGCGGTCGTCGATGCCCACGCGGTCGACGGTGCCGAGGTCGGGCTGGTCGCAGACGACGGTCGGGACCGGGCGCTCCAGCACGGCGGCCAGGTGCGGGTCGTCGTCGGGCACCGAGTAGACGACGAAGCCGTCGACGCCGGCGCGGTGCACGGAGGCGACGTCCTCGCGTTCCGGGTTCGCGGGCACCAGCAGCAGGCCGGTGCCGGCGTCCTCGCACGCCAGGGCGAGACCTTCGAGGAACCCGATCGCGGCCGGGTCGCGGAACGCGTAGGAGAGGTTCTCGGTGAGCAACAGTCCCACCGCCCCGGCCTTGCGCGTGCGCAACGAGCGCGCCACAGGATCCGGGCCGGGATAACCCAGCCTTCGGGCCGTGTCCAACACCCGGCGACGCAGCTCGGGCGAGAGCTGGTCGGGCCGGTTGTAGGCGTTGGACACCGTTGTCCGGGAAACGCCCAGCTCAGCGGCCAGAGAGGCCAGCGTCGCCGGACGTCGCACATGCATCGACCGCGCCATGAAAGGACCGTAACGGTTCAGAACCAATTCGTGAAGTCAGGGTGACCCGCGTCCCTCAAATGACGCATCCGCGCTGGTCGTTCCGTCTGCCTTGTTCAGAAGTTGGTCCAGACCAATATGAGCCATCGGGCGTCTTACTTCGGTGGCGCGGACGATTCCCGCACGACCAGCCGCGGCCGGAACACGCGGGTGTAGTTGTCGGTGCTCTGCCTGCGGCGATCCGGGTCGAGCCGCAGCACCAGCTCGTCGATCGCGGCCGCCGCCATCTCCTCGATGGGCTGCGCGAGCGTCGTCAAAGCGGGCGAGGAGTAGGCGGCCAGCGGGATGTCGTCAAACCCGACGACCGAGAGCTGGTCCGGTACCGAGATCCCCCGTTGGTGGGCCTCCCGCATGACGCCCAGCGCCATGTGGTCCGACGAGCAGATCACCGCGGTCGGCATGACCGTGTCGATCAGCTGCGCCAGTGCCTCGCCACCGCCCTCGGCGCTGAACGGTGCGTGCGCCACGTACTCCGAGCCCGCCGGCAGGTGCTGCTCCTCCAGCGCGGCCGCCCACCCGGCGCGCTTCAGGCGTGAGGGCAGGGACCGCGCGGGACCCGACACGAACCCGATCCGCTCGTGCCCGAGCTCGATCAGGTGCTTGGTCGCCGTGTAGCCCGCGAGCTGCTCGTCCACCGTCACGTCCGGCACGTCCAACGCCGGCGTGGCGCCGTTGAGGAAGACCATGTGCACGCCGTCCGCGAGCAGCTTCGCGTAGTAGCTCGGCTGCGGCGCCTGCCCGAGCGGCACCTCGACGTTGGTGATCTCCGGCGACACGAACACCATGCCCTCGACCCCGCGGGCCAGCAGCATCCGGACGTACTCCTCCTCGCCCATCGGCGCGCCGCTGCGGGTGTTGCACAGCAGCGAGGAGTAGCCGAGCCGCGCGGCGCGGGTCTCCAGCGCCTCGGCGAACGCGGGGAACACCGGGTTCGAGAGCTCGGGCACCAGCAGCCCGATCACGCCGGTCCGCTGCAAGGCGCCGAGTCCGCGCGGGGTGTACGGCATCTCCGCGAGCACCGACAGCACCCGCTGCCTGGTCTCGTCGTTGACGCCGGCTCGCCGGTTCAGCACCCGGCTGACGGTCGAGATGGACACCCCGGCTGCCCTCGCGATCTCGGACAGTCCGGACACGTTGCCTCCCTGGTCAGCTCGGTTGCGGGGCCAGCCTGCCGTGTTCAGAAAAAATTTGCAACGACGGTTTGCAGGACAACGCCGTTACGGCTTGGTTACGGTCGATGTCTTGACCTGACCATGGTTCGGGTAGTGAAATCGCCCGCAACATTCTCGCAAAACCTTGCAAGACCCCTCATCTCGCTGGGAGATGAGGCCCAGCTGGAGGGAACGGCAGCAACGATGCGACGGACAACCCTCGTGACCGCCATGGCGACGGGTGTCGCCCTCGTGCTCACCGCCTGTGGTGGTGGCGGATCGAGCAGCAACAGCGGATCCGACTCGGGCGAGGTGACCTTCTGGGACACCAGTGGTCCCAACGAGAGCCCCGTGTTCAAGAAGATCGCCGAGGACTGCGCGACCAAGGGCGGCTACAAGGTCAAGGTCGAGACGCAGGCCTTCGACACCGCGCTCGCCAACTACAAGACCGCAGCGCAGGGTGGCCAGGGTCCCGACGTCTTCCGCGCCGAGGTCGCCTGGGTGCCCGCGCTCGCGAAGCTCGGCTACGTGGCCGACCTGAGCGACACCGACCTCGCCAAGGACACCTCCGACTTCCTGGAGGCTCCGCTGGGCTCGACGAAGTTCGAGGGCAAGACCTACGCCGTGCCGCAGGTGACCGACTCGCTGGCGCTGTTCTACAACAAGAAGAAGCTCGCCGACGCCGGTGTCGAGCCACCGAAGACGTGGGACGAGGTCAAGGCGGCCGCCGCGAAGCTGGGTGGCGAGAAGTCGATCTTCCTCAACAACGACGCGTACTACGCGCTGCCGTTCATCTACGGCGAGGGCGGCGACCTGGTCGACGCCGCGTCGAAGAAGATCGTGGTCAACTCCGAGCAGAACGTGAAGGCGCTGCAGACCGCGAAGGGCCTGCTCGACGCCAAGGCCGCGTTCACCTCGCTGGACGCCACGAACTCCTACACCACGATGCAGGCGGCGTTCACCAGCGGTGACACCGCGATGGTGATCAACGGCCCGTGGTCGGTCGCCGACTACCTCAAGGGCACCGCGTTCACCGACAAGGCCAACCTGGGCATCGCGCCGGTCCCCGGCCCCACCGCGGGCAAGGGCAGCGCGCCGGTCGGCGGCCACGACTACACCATCCGCCAGGGCACCAAGGCGAAGCAGTCGTCGATCAAGCTGATCCAGTGCATGGCGTCGGTCGAGTCGCAGGCCGCCATCGCCAAGGACCTCGGCCTGCTGCCGACCCGCAAGTCGGCCTACCAGAACGCCGACGTCAAGGCCAACGCCGTCGTCGCCGCGTTCGAGCCGGTCACCAAGGTCGCGCACGAGCGTGCGTGGATCCCCGAGGGCGGCCAGCTGTTCGACCCGCTGAAGATCGCCTACGCCGACGTCCTCGCCGGCAAGAAGGAGCCGAAGGCGGCGCTCGACGACGTCGCCAAGGCCTACAAGGAGCAGGTCGTCCCCGAGTACTCGATCGGCTGATTGGTGTTGAACGGCCGGGGTTGCACGCCCCGGCCGTTCGCCTGAGGTTCGGAGGAGATCGGTGCGTCGGTTCCTGGACCGGTACTGGTACGCGTATGCGATGGTGCTGCCGGTCGTGGTGGTCATCGCGGTGTTGGTGCTCTACCCGCTCGCCCAGGGCGTGTACTTCACCTTCACGAACATCAACGAGGGCAACATCGCCAACCCGGTCCTGGACCGGCCCGCGTCCTACGACGTGGTGGGCTTCAAGAACTACCTCAACATCCTGTCCGGCGGCGACTCCTACGGCGCCTTCTGGGGCACGCTGGTCCGCACGCTGGTCTGGACGTTCGCCTGCGTGTTCTTCCACTACACCATCGGTCTCGGCCTGGCGATGCTGCTCAACCGCCAGGTGGCGGGCCGCTCGCTCTACCGCGTGCTGCTGATCCTGCCGTGGGCCGTGCCCGCGTTCATCAGCGCGTTCGCGTGGAAGTACATGTTCAACGCGCAGTACGGGATCATCAACCAGGTCCTGCGCGCGATCGGCCTGCCGGACCCGGTCTGGCTCGGCCAGTCCGACTGGGCGCTCGTGTCCGTGATCATCGTCAACGTCTGGCTGGGCACGCCGTTCATGATGGTGGCGCTGCTCGGTGGCCTGCAGTCGATCCCCGGTGACCTCTACGAGGCGGCGGAGGTGGACGGCGCCACGCCGTGGCAGCGGTTCCGGCACGTGACCCTGCCGGGCCTGCGCTCGGTGTCGTCCACGGTGATCCTGCTCGGCATCATCTGGACGTTCAACATGTTCCCGGTGATCTACCTGGTGGCGGGCCCCAACCCGAACACCCGGATCCTGGTGACCTACGCCTTCGAGCGCTTCTTCTCCGGCGCGTCCCGCGACTACGCCATCGCGTCGACCTACGGCGTGCTGATCCTTTCGGTGTTGTTGGTGTTCGCCGCGGTCTACCGGCGGGCGCTGCGCAAGCAGGGCGAGGTGTGGTGACATGACGCTCGATGCTTCGTCTCTCCAGGTGGTGCGGGCCCCCGAACGCCGGCTGCGCCGCACGGACCGCTCCAAGGGCGCGTCGGCGTTGCTGCACGGCGCCCTGGTCATCGCGTCGATCATCTCGGTGTTCCCGATCTTCTGGGTGTTCGTCACCTCCCTGAAGCCGGACGCCCGCGCCGTCGAACCGACCCCGAAGCTGTGGAACGAGTCCTCTTTGGACAACTACAGCCGCGTGCTGGCCGGCGAGAAGGGCGACTTCCTCGCCTGGTTCGGCAACTCCGTGGTGATCGCGCTGCTGACCACCGTGCTCGGCGTGTTCATCTCGGCCACGGCGGGCTACGCGGCCTCGCGGTTCCGGTTCCCCGGCAAGCGCGGCCTGATGATGTCGTTCCTGCTGGTGCAGATGTTCCCGTTCGCGGTGCTCATCGTGCCGCTGTACAACATCCTGATCGCGTTGGGGCTCAACGGTTCCACGATCGGCCTGGTGCTCGTCTACTGCACGACGGCGGTGCCGTTCTGCACGTACATGCTGAAGGGCTACTTCGACACCGTGCCCGCCGACATCGACGAGGCGGGCCGCGTGGACGGCCTCTCCCCGTTCGGCGTGTTCTGGCGGCTGATCATGCCGCTGGCCAAGCCGGGCCTCGCCGTGACGGCGTTCTACGCCTTCCTGACCGCGTGGGGCGAGGTCGCGTTCGCGTCGGCCTTCCTGTCCGCGGCGGACGAGTCGAAGACCCTCGCGGTCGGCCTGCAGGTGTTCGTGCAGCAGAACAGGACGGAGTGGGGCCACCTGGCCGCCGCCTCCATCCTGGTCGCCATCCCCGCGATCGTCGTGTTCTACCTCGTCCAACGGTTCCTGGTGCAGGGCCTCGCGTCCGGCGCCGTCAAGGGCTGACGGTCTCCTCCCGCACCGGCCGGTACCGCACGTCCACCTCCGAGTGGGGGTCGTCGGTGTCGAGCCGGTGCAGGTGGATCGGCCGTGCGCCGGGGTTGTCGTAGAACCGCAGCCCGTCGCCGAGCAGCACGGGGGCGATGTGCACGGCGATCTCGTCGACGAGCCCGCGCTCCAGCAGCTGCCTGCCGATGGTCGGCGAGAGCACGGCCAGGTCCTTGCCGTCCGCGGCTTCCAGGCCGATCCGCACCGCTTCGGCCACGTCGCAGTTCAGGAACGTGACCCCTGCTGCCTGTGGCACGTCCTCGGGGTGGTGGGTGAGGACGAACAGCTTGCCGACGAACTGGCCGCTGTACGCCACGGCCGGGTCGGGGTAGGCCTCCCAGCCCTTCCTGCCGCCGAGGAGCGCACCGGTGCGCTCCTCGTAGTCCTTGGCGAGCCCGGAGCCGGCGGTCGTGTGCGCCAGCCAGCCCATGCCGTCGTTCACGTCGGCCACGAAGCCGTCCAGTGACATCGAGAAGTGCAGTCGGACGTTGCCCATCGGTCGCTCCCGTCGTCGTTTCCCACCAGGACAGACCGGGATACCGCCGTGGACTCATCGGTTCGGCCGCAACGTAAGCGCTTACGTTGTCGATCTCCCGCGACGTAAGCGCTTACGTCTGTTCCCGTAAGCGCTTGCAATGCCTAACGTCGCCGCCAGACAAGCGGTGAAAGGTGCGTCACATGGCAGAGGTGTCCTACGTCAAGGCGTCGCGGGTGTTCTCCGGCAACCCGCCGGTCCGCGCGGTCGACGAGCTCTCGCTCGAGGTCGCGGACGGCGAGTTCCTGGTGCTCGTCGGCCCGTCCGGTTCCGGCAAGTCGACGGCGCTGCGCATGCTCGCGGGCCTTGAGGACATCGACGAGGGCGCCATCCACATCGGCGGCAAGGACGTCACGAACGTGCCGCCGAAGGGCCGGGACATCGCGATGGTGTTCCAGTCGTACGCGCTCTACCCGCACATGACGGTCGCGGAGAACATGGGCTTCGCGCTCAAGCTGCGCGGCGTCAGCAAGACCGAGATCAAGGCGAAGGTCGAAGAGGCCGCCAAGATGCTCGACCTGCAGAAGTACCTGGAGCGCAAGCCGAAGGCGCTCTCCGGTGGTCAGCGCCAGCGCGTCGCGATGGGTCGCGCCATCGTCCGCGAGCCCTCCGTGTTCCTCATGGACGAGCCGCTGTCCAACCTGGACGCCAAGCTGCGCGTCGAGACCCGTGCGAACATCGCGGCCCTGCAGCAGCGCCTCGGCACCACCACGATCTACGTCACGCACGACCAGGTCGAGGCCATGACGATGGGCCACCGCGTCGCCGTGCTGAAGGACGGCCTGCTGCAGCAGTGCGACACCCCGCGCGCGCTGTACGACCGCCCGGCCAACGCGTTCGTCGCCGGCTTCATCGGCTCGCCCGCCATGAACCTCAAGACCGTGCCGATCTCGTCGGAGGGCGCGAAGCTCGACGGCGTCATCGTGCCGCTGTCCCGCGCCGCGCTCGACGCCGCCGGCGGCCTCGACGAGGTCACCTTCGGCATCCGCCCCGAGGCCCTCGGCATCGTGCCGTCGACCGAGGAGGGCATGGAGATGACCGTCGAGCTGGTCGAGGAGCTCGGCGCCGACGCCCTCGTGCACGGTGCCGTGAAGATCGGTGACTCCGCGCAGCGCTTCGTCGTCCGCGTCGACGGCCGCACGCCGCCCACCCTGGGCCAGCACGTCAAGGTCGCCGTCCGCGACCACACCGAGATCCACCTGTTCCACCCCGAGACGGGCGACCGTCTGGAGGCGTGATTCACACGTCAAGGCCCCCGGCGTGACCGTCGGGGGCTTTTCCATGTCGTAAGCTGAACTCGACAACGGTTTCCATTACCTGATCGAGGGACGGCGTGATGACTCTCCGCAACGCTCTGGTCGGCACTCTCGCCGTCGTGAGCCTGGCCGCGTGCGGCACGACCACGCCGTCCGCCGACAACGGCAAGATCCAGGTCGTGGCCTCCACCAACGTGTGGGGCAGCGTCGTCGCCGCCGTCGGTGGCGACGCGGTCGAGGTCAAGGCACTGCTGGCCGACCCGTCCGCCGACCCGCACTCCTACGAGAGCAAGCCGGCTGACGCGGCGCTGGTCAAGGACGCGAAGCTGGTCGTGTTCAACGGCGGCGGCTACGACGACTTCTTCGCGAAGCTGATCACCAGCGACGCCACCAAGAAGATCGAGGCGTTCCCGCTGCGCGAGCACTCCCACGCAGAGGAGACGACCTCCGCCGCCCCGACCTCCGAGGCGCCCGCCGACGACCACGGCCACGACCACGCCGAGAACGAGCACGTCTGGTACGACCTGCACACCGTCCAGGCGGTGGCCGAGGCCGCGGCGAACGAGCTGGGCGCGCTCGCACCGGACAAGAAGACGACGTTCGAGAGCAACACCCAGAAGTTCACCGCCGCGCTGGAGGACCTGGAGAAGAAGATCGCGGGAGCGGGCACCGGCAAGAAGGTCGCCGCCACCGAGCCGATCGCGCACTACCTGCTCGACGAGGCCGGTGCGGAGGACGCGACCCCCGAGGCGTTCAGCAAGGCCGTCGAGGAGGAGTCCGACATCCCCGCCGCCGCGCTCGCGTCGATGAACCAGCTGGTCGAGGGCAAGCAGGTCAACGTGCTGGTCAACAACACGCAGACCGAGAACAACGTCACCAAGCAGCTGGTCGAGAAGGCCAAGGCCGCTGGCGTGCCCGTCGTCGAGGTCACCGAGACGTTGCCGCAGGGCGTGACCAGCTACCTTGACTGGATGAGCAAGCAGGTGGACGCCCTTTCGCAGGCGCTCAAGGCATGACCGCGATCTCGCTGCGCGGGGCCCGGCTGTCCTACGGGGACAGGGTGCTGTGGGACTCACTCGACCTCGACGTCGAGCCCGGTGAGTTCCTCGCGGTGCTGGGCCCGAACGGCTCGGGCAAGACCAGCCTGATGCGCGTCCTGCTGGGCCTGCAACCGCTGTCCTCCGGCACGGTCGAGGTCTCCGGCGGCAACCGCGCCATCGGCTACATCCCGCAGCAGCGAGCGCTCGACCAGTCCATGACCCTGCGCGGCCGCGACCTCGTCGGCCTGGGCCTCGACGGCAACCGCTGGGGCATGGGCCTGCGCGGTCGCACCGGCCGCCGCATCCGCGTCGACGCGGCCATCGAGTCCGTCGGCGCCACCGCCTACGCCGACTCGCCCATCGGCCTGCTGTCCGGCGGTGAGCAGCAGCGGCTGCGGGTGGCGCAGGCGCTGGTCGGCGACCCGACCGTGATGCTCTGCGACGAGCCACTGCTCTCGCTCGACCTCGCCAACCAGCGCGTGGTCAGCGAACTGATCGACAAACGCCGCCGCGAAGCCTCCACCGCCGTCCTGTTCGTCACCCACGAGCTCAACCCGGTCCTGCCCCTGGTGGACCGGGTGCTGTACCTGGTGGGCGGCCGCTTCCGGGTGGGCACTCCGGAGGAGGTCATGAGCTCGGCCGTGCTGTCCGAGCTCTACCGCACCCCGGTCGAGGTGGTCCGCGTCCGCGACCAGATCCTGGTGGTCGGCGCCGGCGCCTGCGAAGAACAAACCCACCACCTCTCGGCCGGAGCCGCGTCGTGACCTTCCTCGACCTGCTCGCCCTGGACTTCGTCCAGACCGCCCTGATCGCCGCCGCCGTCCTCGGCCTCGTCGCCGGCGCCCTGGGCCCGTTCATCGTGACCCGCAAGATGGCCTTCGCCGTCCACGGCACCTCCGAGCTCGCCTTCACCGGCGGCGCGGCGGCCCTGCTGCTGGGCGTGGGCGTCGGCTACGGCGCGCTGGCGGGTTCGATCATCGCCGCGGTGCTGCTCGGCGTGCTGTCGCGGCGGGAGAGCGACCGGGACTCGGTGATCGGCGCGATCCTCGCGTTCGGGCTGGGCATGGGCATCCTCATGCTGGCGCTCTACAAGGGACGGTCGTCGAACAAGTTCGGTCTGCTGGTGGGCCAGATCGTCGGGGTCGACTCCACCGACCTGCAGCTGCTGGTGGTGTCGTCGGTGGCGGTCCTCGTGGTGCTCGCCGTGATCTACCGGCCGTTGTTCTTCGCTTCGGTGGACCCGGACGTGGCCGTGGCCCGTGGCGTGCCGGTGCGGGGGTTGTCGATCGTCTTCGCCGTGCTGGTCGGCGTGGCCACCGCGCTGTCGGTGCAGGTCGTCGGGGCGTTGCTGGTGCTGGCGTTGATGATCACGCCGGCCGCCGCGGCGATGAGGCTGACGGCGTCGCCGGTGCGGGCGGTGGTGCTGTCCGTGGTGTTCGCGGAGGTGGCGGCGGTCGGCGGGATCCTGCTGTCGCTGGAGCCGGGGTTGCCGGTGTCGGCGCTGGTGACCGCGGTGAGTTTCGTGATCTACCTGCTTTGCCGCGGGGTCGGGGCGGTGCGGGGGCGGCCCGCTCGGGTCGCGTAGGGCCCGCGCCGGCTCGTCAGGGGGCGATCACCGCGGCATAACCCGCTCGGACGTCGCCGTCGGACGGGCTCACGTACCTGTTCGGCGGCGGGCCGTCACCCGAGGCGAAGAACGTGCCGGGGCAGCTCGTGCCACCGATCTCCACCCTGGTCTCCACCACGACCTTCCCGGTCCGCAGCTCGTAGGCCTTGACCGGGATCGCGATCTTGCGGAAGGTCACGCTGCCGACCTGGCCGCTGCGGGTGGACCGGTACGGACAGGTCTGCGTCGGGGCACCGAACTCGGTCTGGCCGGTGCACACCACCAGCACGGCCTCGCCGACGTCGTGCGTGAGCCAGTCACCGGGCAGCTTGTCCACGTGCTGGCGGTTGCCCCAGACCACCGCCCGGTTGACGGCGCCCCTGCGGAACTCGGGCGCGCCGCTGTAGGCGGCGGGCCGGGAGCAGTAGCCGCCGTGCAGGTTCCGGACGTGCGCCAGCTCGGCCGCGAGCCTCGCCTTCGTGACCCCCTCCTGCGCCTTGCCGGTCAGCTCGTGTCCCGGGTGGTCGTCGAGCAACTGCTGGTACCGCTGCTGGGCCACGCGGAAGTCCCTGGCCGCCATCCGCACGTCACCGCACCCGAGCAGTGCGGCGGGTGCGACGCGCGGCACCGCGGTCGCCGCCCGGTCCCGCCCGTCGCCGGTGGGTTTCCTGGCCTTCAGCCAGTCGGTGAGCGAGCTGGTGCGGCAGGCGTCCTCCGTGGGCAGGCCGTCGAGGAACCGGTCCAGCGCGACGTCGGCCATCCGGTCGTGGCCGGGCAGCGCCGCCAGCACCACGCCGAGGCCGCGGAAGCCCTCACCCAGCGCGTCCGTGTCGCCCTCGGCCAGCGCGGCGTCGAGCCTGCCCGACGCCTCCCGGAGCCGCCGGCACGCGTCGACGGTCCGGTCGGTGCGCAGGGTCATCGGTGCGTCGGCCACGCGGTGACCGAACCAGACCTTCGCCAGCTCGGTCTCGGCTCGCGCGCAGTCACCCTGCTGCCGCGCCTCGGTGACGTTCCCCTCGAGTCGTGCGGCGTCGAACCGCACCAGGCCGAAGACCAGCAGCACCGGAACCGCGACGGCGAGCGCGACCCGCCGGTGCCGGCGCACCACCGAACCGGCTCGCCCGCTCCCGAGGTGCCAGCCGTGCCAGGTCATGGCCGCCCACCACACCAGCACCGCCACCTCGAGCCACACCGACGGCACGGCGACGACGACGCTCACCAGCACGGCGGTCCCCAGCAGGGTCAGGAGGGCCAGCAGGCGCCGTCCCAGCAGGAGGTACCCGATGCTGAGCAGGGAGGCGTTGCCGATCGCGGCGGCCACCGCGTCGCGGGGCCGCGGCTCCGGCTCCGGCGCGGGCACCGTCGGGTGCGGGAGCCACGTGGTCGCTCCTGGCAGGACGGCGACCTGGGGATCGTCGACCCGGTTGGTCTGGTTCTCGGATGGCGTCGGCTGACCCATGGTGGTCCCTCCCTCGCGGACGGGACCATGGTTTCGCTGCCGCAGGCTCGTTGACCCGCCATGACCTGTTGTTGCCACCGAGCACGCGCGCGGGCCGGGCGTGAAGCCGCGGCCCCGGCTCAGGCCGAGCGTGACGTGATCGGCTTCGTGACGTCGTCCTGGCGCGGCGCCGGCATCAGCCGCGGCGGGATGTCCAGGCCCGCCACCCGCACCTGGTTGCGGCCGTTCTCCTTCGCCTTGTACAGCGCGGCGTCCGCGGAGTGCTGGGCGGTGGCCATGTCCGGGCCGTTGTCCGGGATGACCGCCACGCCGATCGAGGCCGAGATGGCGCGCAGCGAGTCGCCGTCCGGTTCGGTGGGCTGGGTTTCGCGGCCGTACAGGGTGACGACGTTGCGGTGTTTGTCGGTGGTGGGCACGGCGAGCAGGCCGATGGCCTCGCGGATGCGTTCGGCGATCGTGACGCCCTGGGCGACCGGGGTGTCCTTCAGGGCCACCACGAACTCCTCGCCGCCGTCGCGGCCGGCCACGTCGCCGGGGCGCAGCTTCTCGCGCAGGATGCGGCCCACCTCGGCCAGGACCGCGTTGCCCGCCGGGTGGCCCCAGGTGTCGTTGATGCGCTTGAAGTGGTCCAGGTCGATGACCAGGACGGTCATCGGGACGCCGTCGAGGCGGCAGCGTTCGGCGAGGCGGCCCGCGTACTCGGTCAGGCCGTTGGTGTTGAGCAGGCCCGTGCGGTAGTCGGTGTGGGCGTCGGCGGCCAGGCGCTGGTGGAGTTGTTCCTGTTCGCGCAGCAGGCGTTCGAGGTGGGTGCGGCGTTCGGCGGCGCGGGACAGCAGGGCGTTGACCAGGATGACCGGGACGACCAGCAGGAGTGGGCCGACCCAGTGGGAGGTCATGAGCATGCCGAGCATCGCGCCGGCGCCGAGGGTGCTCATCTCCAGCATGTTGTCGACGCGGGAGCCGAGGAAGTCGAAGACCTTCGAGTTCGGGGTCACGATCTTGAAGGCGACCGCGACGGTCATCACCTGGACGAACCAGTAGAGGACCGCGGCGAGCGACAGGACCAGGACCAGGCCGAGGTCCGTCGGCACGTTCCCGGTGGCCGCCAGGGAGACGCCCGAGAGGTGGACGAGCGCCCACGAGAGCAGGGTGGAGGCGAGCATGGAGGCGGTGCCGAAGACGAAGCGGTACGGCTGACGGCGGGCGATCGGCTGGATCAGGATGCGCATCCAGATAGTGGCGACCACGGCCAGGCCGCCGGGAAGTGCGACCGCGGCGGCGAAGGTCCAGACCGAGGTCAGGTCGATGTGGGGGCCGGAGGCCTCGTTGCGGCGGGCCTCTTCCGCGCGGCGGACGATCGTCAGGTGGATGGTGATCGCGGCGATGAGCGCGCCGAAGCGGAGCCAGTCGGAGGTGGAAACCGGGGCGAGGTTCGCGAGCAGCCAGATGGCCGCACCGGCCACGGCCGCTTCGAGCACGAAGAAGTACGCGATCGCACTGGGCGCAACGGTCCAAAGGTCCCAGTTGCGAATCGGAGTCAATCCGAGTGCCCGCGATCGCCCGCGATCAGTCAAACTGTTCTTCACCACGACCCCCTACGCTCATGACACCCATCATGAGCAAAGCCGCCGCTGACCCGGTCGTAGACCACCGCGCTGCTGCTCGTCGCAACGAGGAGGTGTCCTGCCATGAGCAACCGTGACTTCTGACACCACCCTCCAATGCTCTTCCGGAACCTCCGCGTTTGAGGTGCCTCCTCGATCGGGATATCGCTATTGGTGACCGTTCTGTTTCAGATTGCCACTGCCTTGCTGTCGTTGCGACCCCGCGCCCGTCGCCAGGCGAAGGTGGCGTGCGTCGCCAACAGCAACCCGATGCCCCCCGCGCCCGCGATCGTGGCTGTGATCGAGCCGATCGAATGGGCGACGACACCGGCCAGCGCCATTCCTCCGCCCTGGCTCGAGCGCAGTGCCGCACGCCCAATGCCATAGGCCCTTCCGCGGTACTGGTCAGGAAGTAGTCGCATCCACGCCGAACGAGCGGGCGTGTGATAAGCACCGCCTATACCGGCGATGACCAACAAAACGATCGTCCACGTCAGGTTCGGGTGGAACGCGAACATGACCAGCGGCGCCAGCGACAGGATCGCGAGCGGACCGATCAGGCGTTCCCGCTTCGCCGGGTCCCGCACGATGCGGAACAGCAACGCCACGCCGAGCACGTTCGCGGCCGGTTCGATCGCGAGGATCAGGCCCACCGCCCACACCGCGTCGAGGCTCGCCGCGAGCGGTACCGCGAGGCCTTCCGGGACCATCGCGAGGCCCGCGAGCAGCCGGACGCCCAGCAGGGTGCGCAGCCGCGGCTCCGAGATCATCAACGTCAGCGCGCCGCGCGGTTCGTCGTCCTTCTTCTTGCGGCCCAGTGGATCTGCGGCAGGGCGGTGCTTGACCGACACCTGGACCAGGATCGCGGTCAGCGCGAACGTCACGGCGTTGATCGCGAGCGCGACGCCGGGGTTCGTGTGGGCGACGAGGAAGCCGGCGGCGGCCAGACCCGCCATCTGGGCGATGTCGACGGACGTGCCGAAGAGCGCCACACCGTCGTCGTAGCGCTTGGGCGGCAGCACGTGCGGGAGGCTCGCCTCCTGGGCCGCGAGGTACGGCGAGGAGATCGCCAGCACCACGACCAGCAGCACGATCATCGCCCACAGGGGCATGCCCGGAATGGCCATCACAGCCATCAGCACGGCCTGCAACCAGGCCGTCGTCACCATTACCGTGCGTCGCGGGAACCGGTCGGCCACCCACCCCAGCAAGGGGCCGGAAATCAGCGGCGGGAAGAGCGTCAGCGACCACGTGAGCGCGGTCCACGCTGCGGATTGTGTTCGTTCGAACACGAGCAGCGACAATGCGACCGCCGCGAGTTGGTCACCGGCGGTCGAGGCGGTCGAACCGATCCACATGGCGCGGAACTCACGCAAACCCACGAGCTCGCGGAGGGTGCCGCGCGCCGTCATGAGCGTCCTCGGCGCGCCGCGGCCCAGGCGTGGCGAATCAGCTCGTCCTGATTCGTTCTACGCCGAGTCACGTCGCCCCCGCCGGTGGTAATCAATTCCTATCGACAATCACGGTAGAAGCTGCCTGACCGTTCAACGTCTGTCCTACCACAGTGTGTACCTAAACGGAGCAGGCCAGTTACCTAAAGTAGTTACAATAGCGAAACGCAGGGCTGATCTTCTTCACAGTTGACCTCGGCTTCGCCTGGTTGGACCCCAAATGGTCACGCAACGTGCCACGAGGTGCCAATCGGGTGTCACCAGCTGGGCTGACCGGTGCAATCCGCTCCAACTCTCGTCCGGCGCCACCCGGCGGGCCCTGCAAGAAAAGAACGTACCCCGCGTCCGGGAGTGGCGCGGAATAGGCCACGCCGATTGTCATCGCGGTCACCCGCAAGGGTTTGGCAACAGTCGAACGGATGGTTTCCCGCTTGCGGCCCGAAGTCGGATCCGCAGGCGGGAAAACGATCACCAACGTCAGCTGCCGGACCGCCTTTTTCGTGGCCCGGCAGCGACTTGCGTCAGCCCTTGGCCGCGACCCGGCGGCGGCGCGCGACTTCGGCGAGCACCACACCGGCGGCGACGGACGCGTTCAGCGACTCGACCCCGGTGGCCATCGGAATGGACACCGTCTGGTCGCAGGTCTCCTTCACGAGCCGGCCCAGCCCGCGGCCTTCCGAGCCCACGACGACCACCAGCGGGCCGGTCGCGAGCTCGAGGCCGTCGACGTCCACGTCGCCGTCCGCGTCGAGCCCGACGATCATCAGGCCGGCCTCCGCCCAGTCACGCAGCGTGCGCGTCAGGTTCGTGGCCATCGCGATCGGCAGCTTGGCCGCCGTGCCCGCGCTGGTCCGCCAGGCAACCGCCGTCATCGACGCGCTGCGCCGCTGCGGCAGCACCACGCCGTGCGCCCCGAACGCCGCCGCCGAGCGCACGACGGCACCCAGGTTGCGCGGGTCCGTCACGCCGTCCAGCGCCACCAGCAACGCGGGCTCGTGCGCCCGCTGGGCCAGCTCCAGGACCTCGTCCGGCGTGGCGTAGTCGAACGGCGGCACCTGCAGGCCGAGGCCCTGGTGCATCGCGCCGCCGGTGATCCGGTCGAGCTCACCGCGGGCCACCTCCAGCACGGAGATGCCCCGGTCGGCGGCCAGGCGCACGGCCTCGGCCACGCGGTCGTCCGCGTCGATGCCCAGCGCCACGTACAGCGCCGTCGCCGGCGTGCCCGCCCGCAGGCACTCCACGACGGGGTTGCGGCCCGCCACGGTCTCCGCCTGGGCCTTCTCGGTCTTCTGGCGGCGCTGCGTCTTCACGGCCTCGGTCTTCGCGACGGCCTTGGCCCGCTTGTAGGCGGGGTGGTTCGGGCGTTCCGACGCCTTCGGGGTCGGACCCTTGCCCTGCAGGCCCTTGGACTTCTGCCCGCCGGAACCGACGACCGCGCCCTTCTTCGAGCCCGGATTGCGCATCGCGCCCTTGCGCTTGGAGTTGCCAGCCACGGAAGTCAGTCGTCCTTCAAAGTCCACTGCGGACCGTCGGGGGTGTCCTCGACGGCGATGCCCGCCTCGTCCAGCTGGTTCCGCAACGCGTCAGCGCGCGCGAAGTCCCTGGTCTTGCGAGCTTCCTGCCGCTCGACGAGCAGCCGATCCACCAGCGTGGTCAACGCCTGCCGCATGCCGGTGTCGGCGGTCGACGCGTTGTTCCACTTCGGCGACAACGGGTCGACGCCGAGGATGTCGGCCATGCGGCGGACGCACTCAGCGGCCTCGCGGGCCGTGGTGTCGTCGCCGTCGGCGAGCGCGGTGTTCCCCTGGCGCACCTTGTTGTGCAGCGCGGCGAGCGCCTGCGGGGTGCCCAGGTCGTTGTCCATGGCCGTCACGAAGTCCGGGCACATGGGGCCCACGGCGTCGATCGGGCCGAGTCTCTCCACGGCGCGGCGCAGGAACGACTCGATGCGCCGGTACCCGGTCACCGCGTCCTGCAGCGCGTCCTCGGAGTACTCGATGTTCGACCGGTAGTGCGGGCCGACGAGGTAGTAGCGCAGCTCGGCCGCGCTGACGACCTTCAGCATCTCCGGGATCGACACCACGTTGCCGAGCGACTTCGACATCTTCTCGCCCGACATCGTCACCCAGGCGTTGTGCATCCAGTAGTTCGCGAAACCGTCGCCGGCCGCGCGCGACTGCGCCTGCTCGTTCTCGTGGTGCGGGAAGATCAGGTCGAGCCCGCCGCCGTGGATGTCGAAGGTGCTGCCCAGGTAGGTGGTGGCCATCGCGGAGCACTCGAGGTGCCAGCCGGGCCTGCCGTTGCCCCACGGCGTCGGCCAGGACGGCTCACCGGGCTTCGCGGCCTTCCACAGCGTGAAGTCGCGGGGGTCGCGCTTGCCGCGGACCTCGGTCTCGCCCTGCTGCTGGTCGTCGATCTTGCGCCCGGACAGCGCCCCGTACCCGGGGAACGAGCGCACGTCGAAGTAGACGTCGCCGTCCACGTCGTAGGCGTGGCCCTTGTCGACCAGCCGCTGCATCAGCTCGACCATCTGCGTGACGTGCCCGGTCGCGCGCGGCGCGTACGACGGCGGCAGGCAGCCCAGCGCGTCGTAGGCGCTCTCGAACGCGAGCTCGTGCGTGTACGCCCACTCCCACCAGGGGCGGTCGTGCGCCGCGGCCTTGGTGAGGATCTTGTCGTCGATGTCGGTGACGTTGCGGACCAGCGTGACGTCGGCACCGTCGCGCTTGAGCCAGCGGCGCAGCACGTCGAAGTTCAGACCGCTGCGCACGTGCCCGATGTGCGGGACGCCCTGCACCGTCGCCCCACACACGTAGATCGACGCCGCTCCGTTGACCTGCGGGTGGAACTCCCGCATGCTCCGGCTCGCGCTGTCGTAGATGTGGAGGCTCACACGGGAATGGTACGGGCCACATCCAGAAGAGCAGTGGGCCGGTCACTCGTCGGAACCGGATTGACGAGCCGGAAGGCGCAACCGATGGCCTCCGCTCCGCCGTCCGCCTCCTGGCTGTCGCCGACCATGACCGCGTCCTGAGGTGCGATCCCGAGCCGTTCGCAGGCGGTGGTGAAGATCTTCGGGTCGGGCTTGATCACGCCCTCCTCGTAGGAGAGCACGAACTCGTCCACCAGGTGCGTCATGCCGTACAGCTCGAACACCGCGCGGATGTCCCACCCGATGTTGCTGACGACCGCGACCGGCACGTCGGCCAGGTGCTCCAGCGTCGCCTTGGTGTCCGGGTAGGGCCGCCACGACTCGGGGCTCAGCAGCTGGTCGTAGAGCGCCTCGGCGTCGGGGACCAGCGCGTCGCGGAGCACCTTCACGTGGACCCAGCGGTGGACCTCGGGGTCGAGGTCGCGGCGGTTCCACGCGTCGGCCAGCTCGGGGTCGATGCCGTCGGCGATGCCGACCGGTGCGGTGAGCGCCCGCATCAGGTCGCCGTTGGACTCGAGGTCGGGGTGCTCGAGCCGGAAGAGCGTGCCGGAGAAGTCGAAGAGAGCGGCGCGGATCGTCACGCCGCCGACTCTACGTGCCACCGGGCTAGTTGGTCTGGACCTTTGTGAGCTCTGCCTCGACCTCCGCCGCGTCGTAGTCGATGGTCAGCCGCAGCTCACCCGACCCGCGCGCCGCGCCGAACCGCTCCACGAACTCGTCGATCTGCCGCAACGGCTGGTCCGCGAGCCGCGCGGTGGCGGAGTAGAGCGCGCGGAACTTCTCCGTGGTGGCGGTGCCGCGCAGCTCGGCGGCCCACACCAGCAGGTTGTCGTAGACCTCGACGAACATGGTGGCCAGCCGGGTGATCTTCTCCTCGTCGCCCCGCTGGCCGTTCGCGCCGAACGCCAGCAGCTGCCGTTGCGGGGAGAGGACCTCCTCGATGGAGTTGATGATGTTGTCGAACGCGCGCGTGCGGGCGGTGAAGTAGTCGAGGGCCTCGGTGTCGGTGGTGAACGTGCGGACGTTCTTCGCGAACGCCATGTCGTGGTCGACGCGCTTGCTCTTCAGACCGCGCAGCCCCGCGCGCACGGTGTCCGCGAACAGGGCGTACTCCCAGCCGGCCGCCGGCTGCGCGGGCGTGCCCGCGCCGAGCTTCTGCGCGACCATCTCGGCGAGCCGCACCGGCGTGAACCTGGTGCCGTCGAGGTAGCCGACGCCGGTGCGCAGGCCGGGCAGCACGGTGTCGTCGAACCGCACCGGCAGCACGTACTCCTGGTCCTGGGTCATGGCCCGGTCGAACGCGCTCTGGCGCTCGTGCTTGGTCCACATCTTCTCGGCGTAGTGCCGGGAGACGAACATCAGGCAGTACCGCGACTGGTTGCGGTAGATCTCGTCGAGGTACTCGGTGAGGTTCTTGCCCCAGAGGTCCACCTGCGCGTCGTTGTCGTAGAAGATCCGGACGCCGAGCGACTTGAGGTGCTGGGCCACCTCGTCCACGTAGGTGCGGTCCTCGCCGGCGAACGACAGGCAGACGTCGTACTTGGTCACCGCGCCGACTCTAGTAGTGGGAACCATCACGTCCTGACGGAAGTTCTCCATTCATGAGCCCAGGCTTCCTGTTCGCGATGTCCTTACCGGCGTTGGTCGCGGCCCTGTTCGTGCTGGCGGTGGTCGAACGGGCGGTGCGGCGCAAGAAGGGCACGCCGATGGCCACCGCGGGCATCGGTGAGCTGGGGGCGACGTTCGAGCCGGGCAAGCGCGACGAGCTGGAGTACCGCAAGGAGGAACGGCAGCTGCGCGACGAGGAGGGCGACGGGGCGCCGCCGAGGAGCCGGATCGACCTCGACGGCGGCACGGCCGTGCTGAAGCTGCCTGACTAGAACGACCCGGCTGGAACGACCCGGCTAGACGTTGCCGGTGGTCTTCGAGACCTTCACGCGGACGATGACGCGCACGTTGTCGGTGCCGGCGTCGCCGGTGTAGTCGCGGCCGCCGTACTTGTGCGACAGCTCGTTGATGAGCTCGGCTCCACCCTCGGTCGTCAGCGACGCCTCGCCGCGGAACTCGGTGTACTGGTACGGGTTCTCGCCGTTGATCACCGTGATGCTCACCCGCGGGTCACGCGCGAGGTGCTTCTCCTTCGCGCGGCCGACGACGGTGGAGAACAGCACGTCATCGCCGTCGCGCTTGATCCACACGACCGACGTCTGCGGGCTGCCGTCCTTGGACAGCGTCGCGACGGTGGCGTAGTTGGGGCTGTCCAGCAGTGCGCGCTGTGCGTCTGAAAGCGTGGCCATGCGGCTCAGGCTACGGGGACGAGCAGGGCCGTCGCGATGGCGGCGAGGCCCTCGTTCCGCCCGGTGAGACCGAGTCCGTCGGTCGTCGTGCCCGCCACGGAGACGGGGCCGCCGACGGCCTCGGAGAGCGTTTTCTGCGCCTCTTCGCGGCGCTTGCCGATGCGCGGTGCGTTGCCGATCACCTGGACTGTGGCGTTTCCCACACGGTAACCGGCTTCCTCGACGAGGCGCCGGACCTCTTCGAGCAGCACCACGCCGTGTGCGCCTGACCAGCGAGGATCCGACGTGCCGAACACCGCGCCCAGGTCGCCCAGGCCCGCGGCGGACAGCAGTGCGTCGCACAGCGCGTGGGAGGCGACGTCACCGTCCGAGTGACCGGCGCACCCGTCCACGCCCTCCCAGAGCAGGCCGGCGACCCAGCACTCACGACCTGCCTCGATCGGGTGGACGTCGACGCCCTGGCCGATTCTCACGCTCGTTCTCCTGTGAACAGCGCCGCCGCGACCGCGAGGTCGAACGGGGTGGTGATCTTCATGGCGTGCGCGTGCCCGGGAACTGTGTGGACCGCGCCACCGTTCTTCTCGACAAGACCAGCGTCGTCAGTCGCGGCAATACCGGAGCAATAGGCCGCTCTGAGAACGTCGACGCGGAAACCCTGCGGGGTCTGGACGACTCGCAGGCCGGCCCGGTCAGGTGTGGAGACGACTACTCCGACCTCGTCCACCTGCTTGATCGTGTCGGCGACCGGCAGCACCGGGATGACGGCGTCGTGACCGTCGCGCACCGCGGCCACGACCCCGGCGATGACCTCGGGAGGGGTGAACGCACGAGCGGCGTCGTGGACGAGCACGATGGAGGTGTCCGGGATCACCCGGAGCGCGTGGTCGAGGGCGAGGCGCACCGAGTCGGTGCGTTGCGCGCCCCCGGAAAGCACGTGCACCGCCCCGCCGGCCGGGGCCAGCGAGGCGGTAACGGTGTGCACTTGATCCACATCGGACGGCGGAGCCGCGATGACGACGTGCTGAACCTGGCCTGACGCGAACAGACCTTGCACGGCACGGGTCAACAGCGGTACCCCGTTGACCGGCACGAGCGCCTTGGGCATGCCGTAGCCCAGACGCTCACCCCGACCGGCCGCGGGCACGAGCGCGACAACACTCATGTTGCGGCGGTATCCGATGCTCTGTGTGTTTGTTCGTGACTACGACGCGGTGGCGAGAACTTCGTCGAGGAGGACCTCGGCCTTGTCCTCGTCGGTGCCCTCGGCCAGCGCCAGCTCGCTGACCAGTATCTGCCGCGCCTTCGCCAGCATCCGCTTCTCGCCGGCGGACAACCCGCGATCCTTCTCGCGCCGCCAGAGGTCGCGCACCACTTCCGCAACCTTGTTCACATCGCCGGAGGCGAGCTTCTCAAGGTTGGCCTTGTACCGCCGAGACCAGTTGGTCGGCTCCTCGGTGTGGGGAGCACGCAAGACCTCGAAGACCCGGTCGAGTCCCTCCTGGCCGACAACATCGCGCACGCCGACGATCTCGGCGTTGTCAGCGGGAACCCGAACGGTGAGGTCGCCCTGCGCCACCTTGAGAACGAGGTACTTCTTCTCCTCGCCCTTGATCACGCGGGTCTCGATTGCTTCGATGAGAGCGGCACCGTGGTGCGGGTAGACGACGGTCTCTCCGACCTTGAAAACCATGTGTCCTCTGCCCCTTTCGCTTCCTCCATCCTAACACGTCCAGCAACCCTTCCCACGCCGCGCGATGATCCGTTAGCGCTGGTCAGGGCCATGCGGGGGGTTGACAAACCACCTGTTCGCGTGCAACGTACGGGGTGGCCAAGATCGATTGGCACCACGTCGCGTCGGCTTTCCGGGTCCCGGTTAGGCTCTTTGCCTGGTGGTTGTTCCCTAGGAAGGACGCTGGAGCCGTGAACTCAGGAGTGTCTCGCCGGATGATCGTGACGGCAGCGCTGGCCGCGGGCCTCGGCCTGGTGGCGGTCGGCTGCAGCGCCGGTCAGATCACCCAGACCGACACCCAGGTCGCCGCCGTGGACGGTGCGAGCGGAAACGCGGGCCCGATGGCGGTCCGCAACGCGATGCTGGCCTTCCCGCCGGACGGCAACCGCTACCACGAGGGCGAAGACGTGCCGATGACGTTCGTCATCGCGAACACCGGCTCGACCCCGGACAAGCTGCTCTCGATCAAGTCCGAGGCCGCCTCCGGTGAGGCCGAGATCGTCGGCAGCAAGGACATCCCGGCTCAGTACGCCCTGCGCGCCGAGTACGACGCCTCCCACGCGCCGTCCAAGACCTCCTCGCCGTCGTCGTCGAAGCCCTCCACGTCGGGCTCGGCCTCGGTGTCGCTGACGCCGTCCTCGGGCGCTCCGTCGTCGGGTGTGTCGTCCTCGGGCGCCCCGTCGAGCACCGGCACGCCGTCCTCGGTCTCGCCGACCTCGGGTTCCTCGGCCGCCTCGTCCTCCGGCCGCCCGTCGGGTTCGTCCTCGGTGTCGCCGACCTCGTCGTCGGCCGCGCACGACCAGTCGCTCGAGGTGCTGCAGATCCGCTGCACCCTGAAGAAGCTGTCGAAGGACGTCACCGCCGCGCAGACGGTCAAGGTCACGTTCCTCTTCGAGAAGGCGGGCTCGCTCACCCTGGAGGTGCCGGTCGCTCCTTCCGGCCACGAGCGCGTCAGCGAGGGCCACGACGGCGGTCACTGACCGCTCCCCGAACGCCGAAACGCCGCTCCTGGTCCTGCCAGGAGCGGCGTTTTCGTTTCGAGCACCGCTCAGCGGGCCTGCAACATCGGGCGGAACTTGTCGCGGTAGGCCCACGCCAGCCCGATCTCCGCGGCCACCACGAGCACCGCCACGACCATGCCGCTCGGCTCCAGGAACACGTGGAACAGGAAGATGTTCACGACCACCGGCGCCAGCAGCGCGAGCGCCAGCGGCACGAACCGCCCGGCCACCAGCAGCACGCCGGCAAGCACCTGGACGCCCGACATGAGCTGCACCATGTACCCGGTCGCGTAGAGCGCGGTGTTGAACGCCACGCCCTCGGCCGCCATCGTGCTGGGGTCGGGCGCTGGCATGAACATCAGGAAGCCGTTCAGCCCGGTCGTGGCGAACAGCAGGCCGGTCAGCACGCGGGTGACGACGGTGGCGTAGCGGCCGACGGCGAACTTGCGGGTCTGGGTCGCGGTAGCGGTGGTCACGGTGTCCTCCAGGCTGTGGTGTCTTTCCACTGATGCGTCGAACGGCCTGGGTGCCGGATCGACACCTCGCCTCAAAAATCTTCAAAGAACTTCCGCATCCCCGCTGACCTGCTGGTTCCGGTTTCTGTCGGGGGTGTGCTCTACCGTTCGAGGCGTGGCGAAGACAGCGCGGCCGATCTTCCGTTGTGCCGAGTGCGGGCACGAGGTGGCGAAGTGGTTCGGCCGCTGCCCCGAGTGCCAGGCCTGGGGCAGCATCGAGGAACGCGGCACCGCATCCGCGACCCGCGTGGTGGCAGGCGCCCCGACGTCGGCGGCCCGCCCCATCGGCGAGGTCGACATCGAGTCGGCCCGCGCCCTCACGACGGGCGTGAGCGAGTTCGACCGCGTCCTGGGTGGCGGCCTCGTCCCCGGCGCCGTCGTCCTGCTGGCCGGCGAACCAGGCGTCGGCAAGTCGACCCTCCTCCTCGAGACCGCCCACCGCTGGGCCGAGTCCCACGGCCGCTGCCTCTACGTCACCGGCGAGGAGTCCGCGGGCCAGGTCCGCCTCCGCGCCGAACGCACCGGCAACCTCCACCCCGAGATGTACCTCGCCGCCGAGTCAGAACTCAGCGCGCTCCTCGGCCAGGTCGACGCCGTCAAACCCTCCATGCTGATCGTCGACTCCATCCAGACCATGTCGACCGTCTCCGTGGAGGGCGTCCCCGGCGGCGTCACCCAGGTCCGCACCGTCGCCTCGGGCCTCATCGCCATGGCCAAGGAACGCGGCCTCCCGGTCGTCCTCGTCGGCCACGTCACCAAGGACGGCTCAGTGGCGGGCCCCCGCGTCCTCGAACACCTCGTCGACGTCGTCCTCCAGTTCGAAGGCGACCGCCACTCCTCCCTCCGCCTCCTGCGAGGCATCAAGAACCGCTACGGCGCCGCCGACGAGGTCGGCTGCTTCGAACTCCGCGACGACGGCATCGTCGGCGTCCCCGACCCCTCCGGCCTTTTCCTCACCCGCCGCGAAAAGGCAGTCGAAGGCACCTGCGTCACCGTCATCGTCGAGGGCAAACGCCCCATGCTCGGCGAGGTCCAAGCCCTGGTCGCCAAAACCAACCTTCCGGCCCCCCGCCGAGCGGTGAGCGGCCTCGACTCGGCCCGCATCTCCATGGCCCTGGCCGTCCTCGAAAAGCGCGGCAAGGTCAACCTCTTCCAAAAGGACGTCTTCACCGCCACCGTCGGCGGCATGCGCCTGGTCGAACCCGCCGCCGACCTCGCCGTGGTCCTCGCCGTAGCCTCCGCGGAACGCGAAATCGCCCTGCCCGCCGACCTGGTCGTCCTCGGCGAAGTCGGCCTCGCCGGCGAGATCCGCAGGGTCAACGGCGTCGGCAAACGCCTCCAGGAAGCGGCCCGGCTCGGCTTCAAGAAGGCCCTGGTCCCACCAGACCACGGCCCACTCCCGGACGGCGTCCGCGCCTTGGTGGCCAACGACCTCGTCTCGGCCCTGGAGGTCCTCGGCCTCAACCGCCGCAGCAGCGGTGGAAGCAATGGCGGCAAGAACGCCAAGGACGCCCCTGACAACGACAACGACAACGACTAGCCCACGCCTCAGGAACAGCCCGCCGCCAGGCGGGCCCTCACCAAGTGATCGAATACTCCACGTGCCGTCGATCCACGACCACGAAATCGGCGAGCTCCTCCGCCTGGCCGCCGCCCAACTCCCACCCGACATCCCCTCCGACGAGGTCCAGGACTACCTCGACCACGAGGAGTACGACCTGGTCCTGGACCTCCTGTCCGACCACCCCGGCAACACCTGGCAGACCCCGCGCTTCTGGGCCCTCCTCACCGAAGCGGCCATCCAACTGGACCACGACCCGTCCTGGCCCCAGTGGCGCTGCGTGGAATCAATCCAAGGCCTGCTCCGCGTCCAACTCACTCTCGCCCACAGCGCCGACCCTCTCAACGCCAGGAACGAACGCCCAACCTGGGACCTGACGGGGGAAACCCGCGTCGCCGCCCTGTGGATCGAGTCCAAGCCCACGCTGCACGCCGGCGAACGCGCCACGGCCCGCCTGCGCCCGTTCGTCCCCCCAGCCTGGGCCCACCTGGCAAAGGGCGACCAGATCACCCTGCTGGGCCCTTCCCCGGGCACCGCAAGGGTCATCGAAAAAGTGCCGCCGCGCCCGTGAAAATCACGACCGCGGCGGCACTCGAACGAACTCAACTCACTGCGACAGCAACTGCGCACACCTGATCAACCCGAGGTGCGAGTACGCCTGCGGGTGGTTCCCCAGCGACCGCTCCGCCACCGGGTCGTACTCCTCCGGCAGCAGCCCGGTCGGCCCGGCCGCCGCCACGATCTGCCCGAACAGCTCCTCGGCCTCGGTCCGCCGCCCGGTCAGCAGGTACGCCTCGATCATCCAGGCCGCACACAGGTGGAACCCGCCCTCGTCGCCGGGCAGGCCGTCGTCGCGGTGGTACCGGTACACCGTCGACCCGGACCGCAGCTCGGCCTCGATCGCGGTCACCGTCGACTGGAACCGCTCGTCGGCCGGGTCGATCAGCCCGGACAGGCCGACGAACAACGACGCCGCGTCCAGGTCGTCGCCGTCGTAGGCGGTCGTGAACGACTGGACCTCGTCGTTCCAGCCGTTCTTCAGCACGTCCGTCGCGATCGTGTCGCGCAACGGCACCCACGACGGGTCCAGCTCACGGCCGAACTGCTCGCCGAGCTTGATCGCCCGGTCGATGGTCAGCCAGCACATGACCTTCGAGTACACGTGGTGGCGCGGCGCGTGCCGTTCCTCCCAGATGCCGTGGTCGGGCTCGTGCCAGCGGCGGGCCACGGCCTCGGCCATCGCCTGGACCATCGCCCAGTCGTTGTCCGAGAGCGAGCCGCGGGCCGACGCCAGCTGCACGACCAGGTCGACGACCGGGCCGAACACGTCGAGCTGGACCTGCTGGTTGGCGAGGTTGCCGACGCGGACCGGGCGGGAGCCCGCGTAGCCGGGCAGCGTGTCGATCACGGCCTCGGCGCCGAGCTGCGTGCCGTGCAGCGTGTAGAGCGGGTGCAGCCGCTCGGGGCCCGGGATGGTCTCCAGGACGCCGTGCAGCCACGCGAGGAAGCCGTCGGCCTCCGCGAACGAGCCCACCGACACCAGGGCGGCGGCGGTCATCGCGCCGTCGCGCAGCCAGCAGTAGCGGTAGTCCCAGTTGCGGACGCCGCCGAGCTCCTCGGGCAGTGACGTGGTGGCCGCCGCCATGATCGAGCCGGAGTCCTTGTGGACCAGGCCGCGCAGCGTCAGTGCCGAACGAAGCACCAGGTCCGTCTGCACGGTCGGGAGCTTCAGGCCCGCCGCCCAGTCCGACCAGTAGCCGGCCGCGCGGTCACGGCGCACCGACTCGTTCAGGGCGTGCTCGGAGATGTCGTCGGTGCCGCAGCGCAGCTCCAGCAACACCGGCGCGCCCTCGCGCGGGCGGACCACGGCGCGCGCGGTCTCCTGCATGCCGTCGGAGGTGATCTCCCAGTCGACACCGGGGGAGCGCAGCACCATCGGGTCGGACGTGCCGACCACGCGCAGGCCTTCGCGCTCGCGGATGAACCGCACCGGGACCTGGCCGAACTCCGGGCGCGGCGCGAACGTGATCACCGCGTTGGTCGAGCCGGAGATGCGCCGCACCAGGTCGGTGCGGTGCGAGGCGAGGTCGTGCTCCAGGTAGTCCGTCACGAGCAGTCGCGACCAGCGGGTCTCCACGATCATCGTGCCCGGCAGGTAGCGCTGGCCCAGGGGCAGCGAACCGTGCTCCGGCTTGATCGAGAAGTGGCCGGCCGCCGGTCCGCCGAGCAGGTCCGCGAAGATCGCGGCCGAGTCCGGCTCCGGGTGGCACAGCCAGTTGATCTTCGCGTCCGGGGTCACGAGTGCAACGGAACGCTCGTTGGCGAGCATCGTCAGGCGCTCGATCGGCACGGCCTGGTCGCCGTGCAGCCACGCGCGCCGCTCCTCCAGCAAAAACGCGAGCACCGTGGCCACGTCGGACGGGTCGTCGACGAGGTACTGGGCCAGCGACTCGCCGGCGCCGACGCGGATGCCCACGTCCGGGCCGGTCAGGCGGGCGAACGCCTTCTCGTCGGTGACGTCGTCGCCGAGGAAGATCGCGGCGGTCGCCCCGACCTGGTGGCGCAGGATGTCGAGGGCGTGGCCCTTGTCGGTCTGCACGACGGCGAGCTCGATGACGGCCTTGCCCTCGGTCACCTGCACGCCGTCCCACGTGCACGGACCGGAGCGGACGGCGGCCAGCACGGCTTCGCCGATCTCCTCCGACGCGGCACGGCGCACGTGCACGGCGACGGAGGCGGGCTTCACCTCCAGCTGGACGCCCTGCTGGCCGTCGACGATCTCTTCGAGCTCGGCTTCGATGCGCCGGAGCAACGCCTTGGCGTCGGCGTCCAGCGCGTGCACGAAGCCGACGTCGAACTCCGATCCGTGGGAACCGACGAGGTGGACCTCGCCCGGCAGGCGGGACAGGGTGGCCAGGTCGCGCAGCGCACGACCGGAGATCACAGCCGACGTCGTCTCGTGCAGCGACGCTAGTGAACGCAGTGCGTTCACCGACTCCGGGAGCGGGCGGGCCGCCTCCGGGTCGCTCACGATCGGCGCGAGTGTTCCGTCGTAGTCACTGGCGACCAGTAGTCGCGGGGTCCGCGCGAGCTGGCACACAGCTCGGCGCAGGTCGGCGGGGAGGGCCTCGGCGGTCAACGCCCCTCCTGGAGCACTCGATGGGTCAGTGGGATCTGAAAGGATTCAGACCGAGGTCTGCGTGCCCAACGCCTCCAGGAACGACCTTGCCCAGCGATCAACGTCGTGGGTGAGGACTTGGCGGCGCAGCGCGCGCATCCTACGGCGGCCTTCCGCGGGATCGATGTCGAGGGCGGCCTGCAGTGCGTTCTTGACACCGTCCAGATCATGGGGGTTCACCAGGAACGCACTGGTCAGTTCTGCGGCAGCGCCGGCGAACTCGCTGAGCACCAGAGCTCCACCAAGATCATATCGGCAGGCCACGTACTCCTTGCACACCAGGTTCATTCCGTCCCGAACGGGCGTCACCACCATGACGTCGGCGGCGCTCATGAACGCCACGAGCTCCTCGCGGTTCACCGACTGGTGCAGGTAGTGCACGACCGGCTTGCCGACCCGCCCGAACTCGCCGTTGATCCGGCCGACCGACTGCTCGATGTCCTGGCGCATCGTGATGTAGTGGTCGACCCGCTCGCGGCTGGGCGTGGCCAGCTGGATCATCGCGACGTCCTCCGGGTCGACCCGGCCGTCCGCGATCAGCTCGTAGAGGGCCTTGATCCGGACGTCGATGCCCTTGGTGTAGTCGAGGCGGTCCACGCCCAGCAGGATGCGCTTCGGGTTGCCGAGGTCCTCGCGGATCTGCTTCGCGCGGGCCTGCGTCTCCTTCTTGCGGGCGACCGCGTCGAGGCCCGCGCTGTCGATCGAGATCGGGAACGCGCCCACCCGCACCGTGCGGTCGCCGACCTGGACGACACCTGGCCGGGTCCTGACACCGACGGTGCCGCGGCTCGGCTCCAGGCCCACCAGGCGCCGGGCCAGCCAGAGGAAGTTCTGCGCGCCGCCGGGCCGGTGGAAGCCGACCAGGTCGGCGCCGAGCAGGCCGCGGATGATCTCCGTGCGCCACGGGAGCTGCATGAACAGCTCGACCGGCGGGAACGGGATGTGCAGGAAGAAGCCGATCTTCAGGTCGGGCCGCTGCTCGCGCAGCATCGCCGGGACGAGCTGCAGCTGGTAGTCCTGCACCCACACCGTCGCGCCCTGCGCCGCCACCTTCGCCGTCGCGTCGGCGAACCGCTGGTTGACCTTCACGTAGGCGTTCCACCAGTGCCGGTGGAACGCGGGCTGCGCCACGACGTCGTGGTAGAGCGGCCAGAGGGTGCCGTTCGAGAACCCCTCGTAGTAGTCCTCGACCTCCTTGGCCGACAGCGACACCGGGTGCAGCAGCAGGCCGTCGTCCTCGAAGGGCGACACGTCGGCGTCGGCGATGCCGGGCCAGCCGACCCAGGCGCCGCTGTGTGAGCGGAGGAACGGTTCGAGCGCGCTGACCAGCCCGCCGGGGCTGTGCTTCCACCGTTCGGTTCCGTCGGGCAAGCGCTCCAGGTCAACCGGCAGCCGGTTGGCCACGACTACGAATTCCGCCCCGTTCTCGCCAATGTCCATGCTCACATTTCTGAGGCTAGTGCGACGGCGACTTCTCGGCGTGTCGTGTAACCCCCGTCACAGCGAGTTTCACTCCAAACGACGCCTGGTGGGTTTGAGCGGACCGGACATGCGCGGACCAGCGAACTTCCGCTCCAGGCGCCCCAGTCCGTAGCGCACCGGCTGGGCCAGGTACTCGCCGAACACCACCCCTCCGGCCAGGGCGAGAGCAATGCCACTCGCGAACACGAGTGTGCTCAACCCGGCCGGATCGCCCTCCGCGGTGAGCTGGAACAGGCCCCGGTAGGTCGTCCAGCCCGGCAGCAGCGGCACCACCCCCGCCTGCACCACGACCAGCGTCGGGATGCGCAGCCGGCGGGTCATCGTCGCGCCGCCGAACCCGGTGATCGCGGCCGCCACCGCGGAGGCGAGCAGCGCGTCCACCCCGGCGCTGGTGGCCAGGCCGTACGACGCCGTGCCGATCGCACCGGACACCGCGGCGGCGACGAGCGCGCGCGGCCGGGCGTAGCAGGCGAGGGCGAAGAACGCGCTGGTCGCCGCACCCGCCGCGAACTGCATCGGCACCGCGGAGATCAGCGCGGGCAGCGGGTCGCTGAGCCGGATGGGCAGTCCGAAGTGGACCGCGGTGCGGATGGCCAGCGCGACGCCCGCGATCAGACCGGCGCTGAGCAGCACGGTCTCCACGGTGCGTCCTGCTGCCGTGACGTTGTAGCCGGAGATGGCGTCCTGCACGGTGCTGACCAGGGCGAGCCCGGAGAGCAGCACCACGATCCCGACCGCCACCAGCAGGCTCGGCCGCACCGCGGGCAGCAGCCCGGTCCAGTACACGGTCAGCGCGGCACCCGTGGCCAGCGCGCCGCCGACCAGCTGCTGGAAGAAGAACGGCAGTGCGCGCCGGTTCAGCACCCGCCCGACCCGGTCGATCACGGCGGTGACGACGGCCGCGGTGATCGCGAGCGACAGCCCGCCGCCGACGAGGAACGCGACCGCCGCCGCCATGCCCGCCCACGCGGCCGTGGCGACCCAGCGCGGGTACGGGTGCGGGGCGTTGGTGATCTGCTCCAGCTCCGAGTGCGCCTCCTCGATCGGGCCGAGGTTGCGCACCAGGTGCTCGACCGCCGCCAGCCGCGTGTAGTCGAGGCTGCGTTGCCGCACGACCCGGACCGCGGTGATCGGTGGAGCGCCCCAGCCGCGGTGGCACGACACGCTGATGGAGGTGTAGATCACGTCGACCTCGGTGTGCGGCAGTCCATAGCTCTCGGTGACCGAGAGGATCGTGGCTGTCACATCCGCCGCGCTGGCTCCACTGGCCATTTGGACCTCACCGATCCTCAGGGCGAGATCGAGTACCAGGTGAACCGTGGTGTCGTCGGGTAGCGAGGGGCCGTGCAAGTTGTTCGTGGAAATCTCGCGCACCTCCGTCGTGTGATCGTGCGAAGTTCTTGGGCCGTTGCTGTGGCATCGGCCACCTCCGATCGGGGGACCCGAAAAGGAGGACATGATCACTGTCCGTTGGTTACCCTCCTGACCTGGTCAAGGCGAGCGGTTCGGCGCTTTGCGCCACTCAGTTGGTTGGTGCAGCTCCGGTCGGAGCAATCCGATCACACTGAGAGCAGACCGTTCGCCGCAGGTAGCTCCCGCAACGGGCGCTTACGATGTTCGCGGGCACGAGCCAGGCCGGCGTAGCTCAATTGGCAGAGCACTCGCCTTGTAAGCGAAAGGTTAGGGGTTCGATTCCCCTCGCCGGCTCGTCGAGAACAGGGGTTCGCCCAGGTGGGCGGGCCCCTGTCGCATTCACGGGTGACACTTCGCCGGCTATTGCGAACCCCTCCCGTAATGGCTTCGGCACACAGCGTGGCGAACGGCCGGATGCGGTTCCGCATGCCTCTCGGCGCCTGGTCCGTTCGCCAGTTCGCTTCCCGGTGTGCCACCGCGGTCCGTACCGGGAATCGTGAGATCGGCCGCAAGACTGATCCTGTTCACCGGTGAACAGGCTGTGACGGCCCGATTCGTGTCCTGCTCCGTCCCAGCGGGACGTGACATTGTGGGCGCATGTCCTACCTCGCGGATAGCGCGCGCTACGACCAGATGACCTACCGGCGGACGGGACGCAGCGGCCTCAAGCTGCCCGCCATCTCGCTCGGCCTGTGGCACAACTTCGGCGGCGACCGGCCTTACGAGTCCGGGCGCGGCATTGCGCGCAGGGCGTTCGACCTCGGCGTCACGCACTTCGACCTCGCCAACAACTACGGCCCGCCGTACGGCTCCGCGGAGATCACGTTCGGGCAGATCCTCAAGGACGACCTCGGGCCGTACCGCGACGAGCTCGTGATCTCCACGAAGGCGGGCTACGACATGTGGCCCGGCCCGTACGGCGAGTGGGGCAGCCGCAAGTACCTGCTGAGCTCGCTCGACCAGTCGCTGACCCGGATGGGCCTCGACTACGTCGACATCTTCTACTCGCACCGGTTCGACCCGGAGACGCCGCTGGAAGAGACGATGGGCGCCCTCGTGTCCGCCGTGCAGCAGGGCAAGGCGCTCTACGTCGGCATCTCGTCGTACTCGCCGGCCAAGACTCGCGAGGCGGCCGAGCTGCTGCGCAGCGCGGGCGTGCCGCTGCTGATCCACCAGCCGAGCTACTCGATGCTCAACCGCTGGATCGAGCCGGAGCTGCTCGACACGCTGGAGGAGGTCGGCGCCGGCTGCATCGCGTTCTCGCCGCTCGCGCAGGGCATGCTGACCGACCGCTACCTCAACGGCATCCCGGAGGGCTCGCGCGCCTCGCAGGGCAAGTCGCTGTCGACCGACCTGCTCACCGACGAGAACCTCGGCCGCATCCGCGCTCTCAACGACATTGCCGCCTCCCGCGGCCAGTCGCTCGCCCAGCTCGCGCTGACCTGGACGATCCGCGACCCGCGGGTCACCTCGGCGTTGATCGGCGCCTCGTCGGTAGGCCAGCTGGAACAGAACCTCGCCGCCCTGCAGGCCCCGCCGCTGACCGACGACGAGCTCGCCGAGATCGACAAGCACGCCGTGGAATCCGGCATCGACCTCTGGGCCCCCTCTTCCCAAGCCGAATAACTCCCGTCACGCGTGGCTCCCGCGTTCCCCTCTGGGCCACGCGGGAGCCCCACGTTCCCTTTCCAAGTCACGCGGGAGTCCCGCGTCCCTTCTCACGCACGCGGGGACCCTTCGTGCGCTCCTGCAGAGCGAGGCGGCTTGGCGGTGCGGCTGACAGCGCCACGCGGGGAGCTTTCGTACGGTGTGACAGGACGGAAGGTCCCCGCGTGCGGTCAGCGGTGGCGGGGGAGGCGGATCTCGAAGACGGTCGAGCCGGGGCGACTGGCCAGGGCGATGGTGCCGCCGTGGGCGTGCACGAGGGACTGGACGACGGCCAGGCCGAGGCCGGAGCCGCCGCGCTGGCGGGTGCGCGAGTTGTCGACGCGGTAGAACCGGTCGAAGATCCGCGCCTGGTCGGCCTCCGGGATGCCGGGGCCGGTGTCGGACACCCTGATCACCGCCGAGCCGTTCTCGGCCGTCACCCGCAACGACACGAGCGTGCCCGGTGGGGTGTGCACGGCCGCGTTGGTCAGCAGGTTGTCGAGCACCTGCCGCAACCGGGTCGGGTCGGCGGTCATCCGCACCGTGTCGGCGTCGACCTCCAGCTCGTGCGTCGGCCGCGCGGCCCGGAACGCGTCGGCGGCCGCGTCCGTGACCACCGCGAGGTCCATCTCCTCCGGGCGCAACGGCGGCTCCGACTCCGCGGAGTCCAGCCGGGCCAGCAGCAACAGGTCGTCGAGCAGCACGCTCATCCGCGCCGCCTCCGAGCGCAGCTTCTCCAGGTGCTGCTCGCGTTCGCCCGGTTCGTTCGCCGCCGCGTACCGGAAGAGGTCCGCATAGCCGCGCAACGACGTCAACGGCGTGCGCAGCTCGTGTGACGCGTCGGCGATGAACCGGCGCAGCCGCTGCTCGGCGGCCGTGCGCGCGGCCAGTGACGAGTCGATGTGCGCGAGCATGTTGTTGAACGCCTCGCGCAGCTCCTCGACCTCGACGCCGCCGCCGGCGCCGTTCACCCGCACCGCCAGGCGGTTCGAGTCGGTCAGGTCGTGCGAGGAGATGTCGTGCGCGGTGTCGGCCATGTCCGACAACGGCCGCATGCCCTTGCGGATCAGCGCCTGGCCGCCCACCACCAACGCCACCAGCGCGGCCAGGAACGCGATCACCCCGACCGTGATGAGCTGCGACAGCGTGCCGTCCCGGTCGTCCATCGGGGCGCCGCTGACCAGCACGATCTCGTCCTTGACGATCTGGCACGCGCGCAGCCGGAACTTGCCGTCGCCGCGCAGGTACCCGGTCTCGAACAGGTCGCCGTCCAACGCCTTCTTCGCGAGCGCGTCGAACTCCTCGCGGTCGGCCGGCTGCTGGTCACCGGGCTGGGGCCGCAGCTCGCCGTCCTGCCTCACGTAGACGACCGCGTACCAGTCCGGCGGGATCTTGCTGACCCGCCAGTGCGCCTTGACCTCGTTGGCCGCGCCCTGCTGGCTGATCGCCATCTGGTCGTCGAGCCGCCGGTCGAGGAACGTCTGCATCGAGGCGACCATGACCCAGCCGACGATCACGAACACCGTGAGCGCCAGCGCGCCGAGGGCGAGTGCGAGGCGGGTGCCCAGCCGCCACTGGCCGATCGGCTTCATCCACTGCTTCATTCCGCTGCCCGGCGCAGCACGTACCCCACGCCCCGGACGGTGTGGATCAGCGGCTCGCGGCCGTCGTCGAGCTTGCGCCGCAGGTGCGAGATGACCAGCTCGACCACGTTGGACCGGCCGCCGAAGTCGTACTCCCAGACGTGGTCGAGGATCTGCGCCTTGGTCAGCACGGCGGGCGAGCGCCGCATCAGGTACCGCAGCAGCTCGTACTCGGTCGGTGTCAGCGTCACGAGCTTGCCGCCGCGGCGGACCTCGCGGGTGTCCTCGTCCATCAGCAGGTCGGCCACCTTCAGCACCGACCGCTTCCACGACGGACCGGTCGAGCGCCGCAGCACCGCCCGCAGCCTCGCCATCAGCTCCTCGACCGAGAACGGTTTCACGAGGTAGTCGTCGCCGCCGCGGGTGAGCCCGGCCACCCGGTCCGCGGTGCCGTCGCGCGCGGTCAGGAACACCACCGGAACCATCGCCCCCGCCGACCGCAGACGATCAAGAACGGTGAACCCGTCCAGGTCAGGCAGCATGAGGTCGAGCACGACGATGTCCGGCTGGAACTCGGCGGCCTCTCTGAGCGCGTCCTCGCCGTTGTGCGCGGTCGTGGCCTGCCAGCCCTCGTACCGGGCGACCGTCGCGACCAGGTCAGCGATGTGCGGCTCATCGTCCACGACGAGCAATCGAACCGAGTTCCCCTTGTCCACGTGCTCATGGTGCGTCACCTGGTACCCGGCCCGCTCGATCGACAGGAAGTCGACAGGCCGCGAACAGCGGGGCCACAGCTCGACCGCCAATGCTCGAACACAGCTGATCACCGACCTGACCGCCCGACGAGGAGACCGCCGTGACGACCACCCTGCAGCCACCCGTGCGACCGGCGCGTGCCGGCCGTGCGACGCCGCACAAGGTGCTGGCCAAAGCCGGCCTCTACGTGTTCCTCCTGGCCAACGCGGCGTTCGTCACCTACCTGTTCAACGCGGCCGGTGCCGGCTCGAACAAGCTGGTCAACCTGGGCCGGCTGACCGGCCTGTACGGCGCGCTCGCGATGGCGTTCCAGCTGCTGCTGATCGCCCGGCTGCCGTGGCTCGACCGCAGGCTCGGCATGGACAAGCTCACCTCGTGGCACCGCTGGGTCGGCTTCACGATCTTCTGGATGCTGGTCGGGCACCTGACGTTCATCGCGTTCGGCAACGCGGGCCCCGACGGCCCGCTCGCCGAGGTGGTCCGGCAGGCCACCGAGCTCGAAGGCATCCTCCGCGCGCTGGTGGCGTGGGCGGTCATCATGGTCGTCGGCGTGGTCTCCGCCCGGTTCGCCCGGCGCCGGATGGCCTACGAGACCTGGCACTTCATCCACCTCTACACCTACGTCGCGATCTTCCTCGCGTTCACGCACCAGGTCGCGGTCGGCAGCACGTTCCGCAAGTCCGAGCTCGCCACCGCCTACTGGTGGGCGCTGTGGGGCTTCGCGATCGGCTCGGTGGTCGTCGGCCGGTTCCTGCTCCCGATCTGGCGCAACCGCCGCCACCAGTTCCGGGTCGCCGCCGTCGTGCCGGAGGCGCACAACGTCGTCTCCGTCTACGTCGAGGGCAAGGACCTCGACCGGCTCGGCGCGCAGGCGGGCCAGTTCTTCCTGTGGCGCTTCCTGACCAAGGACCGCTGGTGGCAGGCCAACCCGTTCTCGCTGTCCGCCGCGCCGAACGGCAAGTACCTGCGGCTCACCGCGAAGGCGCTGGGCACCGGCTCCGCGCGTGTTCGCCGAAGGCCCGTACGGCGCCTTCACGACCATGCACCAGACCAAGCAGAACGCACTGCTCGTCGCGGGCGGCGTCGGCATCACGCCGATCCGTGCGCTGCTGGAGGAGATCAAGGGCCACGTCGTGGTGCTGTACCGGGTGAGCGACCCGCGCGAGGCCGTGCTGCTGCGCGAGCTCGAAGGCCTCGCCAGGGCCAAGGGCGCGGCGCTGCGCCTGGTCACCGGCTCCTCGAAGACCATCACGCCCAACGGCCCGCTGCTCGGCCCCGAGAACATCGCCGCGCTGGTGCCCGACGTGGCCGACCGCGACGTCTTCATCTGCGGTCCCGGCCCGATGACCGACGCCGTCGTGCGCAGCCTCGACGAGCTGGGTGTGCCGTCCAGTCAGGTCCACGCCGAGCGCTTCGCGCTGGCCAACTGAGAAGGGTTCGACGTGAAGAGGGCTATCCCCGTACTGGTGCTCAGCGTCGCCGGCCTCGTCCCGGTGTGGATGTACGAACCGGGCGCGGCGCACGAGGGCGAGATCAACGAGGCCGCCGCCGCACCGGAAACCCAGGCGCAGAACCAGGTTCCGCAGTCGACGGCACCCCAGTCGAAAGCGCCGCAGTCCACCGCGCCGAGGTCCGCCGCGCCTCAGCCGGGGGCGCCGCGGACCTCCGGTGCGGCGCCGACGACCCAGCAGCAGAACCAGGCCAAGACCGTCTCCGGGCCCGCGGTGCAGACCGAGGAGGGCACCGTCCAGGTGCAGGTCACGTTCCAGGGCACGAAGATCACCGACGTGAAGGCGTTGCGGGCACCCAACTCCAACCCGACCAGGATGGCGCTGCCGATCCTGCGCCAGGAGGCGTTGCAGGCCCAGAGCGCCGACATCGACACGGTCTCCGGCGCGACCGCGACCTCCGAGGGCTACAAGCAGTCGCTGCAGGCCGCGATCGACTCGGCGAGGTAGCCGTGCAGACCCTGCGGCGCGTCGAGCAGATCATGGGCCTGCCGATCTCGGTGGACCTGCGCGACGGCGACGCCGCGCTGGCCGAGCTGGCGTTCGAGTCGCTGCGCGCCGCGGACGCCCAGTTCTCGCCCTTCAAGGCGGACAGCGAGGTGTCCCGGCTGGACCGGGGTGAGCTCACCAGGGAGGAGCTCACCCCGGACCTCGTCGAGGTGCTGGACCTGTGCGACTGGTACGAGACCTCGACCGGCGGCGCGTTCACCGCACGGGTACCGGGCCGCGGCCTCGACCCGTGCGCGGTCGTGAAGGGCTGGGCCGTGCAGCGCGCCGCCGATCTGCTGAAGGAGGCCGGGGCCACCCGGTTCTGCCTCAACGCGGGTGGCGACGTCGTGGTCGCCGGCGAACCGGAACCAGGAAAGCCTTGGCGCGTGGGCGTTCGGCACCCCGACCAGGCCGACGCGCTGTGCGTGGTGCTCGGCGTGCGCGACGGAGCCGTTGCCACGTCAGCGTTGTACGAACGCGGGCAGCACATCCTCGACGGCCGCACCGGCGAACCGGCGCGCGGGATTCTTTCGGTCACAGTCGTCGCGGCCGACCTGGCGATCGCGGACACCACTGCCACAGCGGCGTTCTCGCTGGGCAGGGACGGGATCGAGTGGGCTGCGGCACAGCCGGACTGCGAGGTGTTCATCGTCGACGAAGATCGACAGGTCTTCCGCGGTCCTGGACTTCCGGTACACATCTGTTAACATGCCCGCCCAACGGGGCTTTGATCTCCGGGGCACATTTCGTTGATCAAGAGCTGACGCGGGGCTCGCGCTCGGGGTGAGACCCGGCCAGCTGTGGACCAACACTCGTGCGAGAGGGCCTTCGGGTGCGCGCTATTCGGGAGCGCACACCCGAGGGCCCTCTCTGTTTTCGAGCCTGTTTTGGCTAGGCGTAACGGTCTTCGTCGAACTCGGCGTTCACCGCGGACCGCCCGAGGTCGCGGCCCATCGCGTCCAGCACGTCCACCAGCTCGAGCCCGCTCAGCCAGTCCCGCGGCAACGCGTCGGTGCCGTGCAACGCGCCGAGCACGTTCCCGGTCAGCGCCGCCGTCGCGTCACTGCCGCCGGAGTGGTTGGCCGCGGCCCGCATCGCGTCCACGAACTGCACCGGCTTCGAGTGCGTCAGCACGGTGTAGACGGCGATCGCCAGCGCCTCCGGGCCGGTCCAGCCGGAGCCGAGCCGGTCGACCCGCACCGGTGCGGAGCCGGCGTGTTCCTCGGCCAGCACCACCGCGCGCGTCAGCACCGTCGCCGTGTACGTGTCGTCGCGCAGCACCCGGCCGATGACCTGGTCGATCGCCTCGCGCAGCGGGCGGCCCTTCACCGCGAGCAGGTGCACCAGCAACGCGAGCGCGCCGCCGGAGACCCAGCCGCCGGTGCCGCCGTGTGTCAGCGCCGCGAACCGGCAACCCAGGTCGTAGGCGATGGCCGCGGACGGCGCGAACCCGGCGGGTGCGGTGCGCGTGACGCCGTTGCAGCCGGACGACTCGTTGTGCGGGTTCTCCGGAGTGGACGGTGTCTCCGCGGCCAGCGCGCGCAGGCACGTCAGGCCGGGTGAGCGGCTCTCGTACAGCCGTTCGTCGGCGAGCAGCCCGACCGCGCCGTGCTCGGGGGCCGGTTGCTGCTGGGTGACCAACCAGCGCCGGTAGCTGTGCCAGACCATGTCCGACGGCTCCCACTCGCAGGTGCGCTTGCCGCGCACCCAGGCGCGCAGGTAGCCGTCGGCGGTGAAGAGCGTCAGCTGCGTGTCGTCGGTGACCAGGGCGGGCTTCGGCGGTGCGAGAACGCCTTCGGTGCCGTGTTCGCGCTGGATGTCGGCCCAGCCCAAGTACTGCACCGGTGCGCCGAGCGCATCACCGAGAGCGCCGCCGAGGAGGCACCCGGCGCCGCGGTCAACCACGGAGTTCGGATCTCGCGGCACGGATGAACAGTAGCGTCCCGCCGACTTGGGCCGCACTTGTATCTGAGACTGCCGGTCGCCCACCTGTACAAGCGACGAGGTCAGAGCACCAGAGGGAGGGGCATGCGGAGCAAAAGCGGACTCGAGTTCGGCGTGCTCGGTCCACTCCAGGTGCTCGCGGACGGCCGGGTGGTCCCGCTCGGCCGCCGGGGCATGCGCGGTCTGCTCGCGATGCTGGTGGTCGAGGCGAACCGACCCGTCTCGATCGACCACATCGTGGACGCGCTGTGGACGGACGCGCCCCCGGCCACGGCCCGCACGATCGTGCACGGGTACGTGTCGCGGCTGCGCAAGGTGCTGGAGGAGGCCGACCCGTCGGGATCGGCGACGATCCGCACCACGCCGACCGGGTACCAGCTGACCGTCGATCCGTGGCGCCTCGACCTGCACCGCGCCCGGCAGCTCGTGGCGTCGTCGCGCGGCAAGCCCGCCGCCATCAGGGCGGGCTTGCTGCGCGAGGCCCTCGGGTTGTGGCGCGGGCCGGTGCTGGCGGACGTGCCGGGCGACCCGCTGACCTCGGACCTCGAGGAGCTGCGGCTCTCGGCGCTGGAGGAGCGCATCGAGGCCGAGCTGGAGCTGGGCCGGCACCTGGAGCTCGTGGGCGAGCTGCGCGGGCTGTGCACCGAGTACCCGTTCCGCGAACGGCTGGTCGCGCACAGCATGCGCGCGCTCTACCGGTCCGGCCAGCGGGCGGACGCCCTGGAGGCCTACCAGCGGTTCCAGCGCCGTGCGGTGGACGAGCTCGGCATCGACCCCGGCCCGGAGCTGCGGCTGCTGCAGGAGCAGGTGCTGCGCGACGACCCGGCGCTCAGCCTGCTCGGCCCGGTCGACAGCCGCCCCGTGGCACCGCGCGCCGGCATCGTGGCGCCGGCGTTGCTGCCCGCGTCGGCCACCCGGTTGTTCGGCCGCGACGACGACAAGGTGTGGCTCGACAACGTCTGCGCCACCAGGAACCTGCTCGCGACGACGGTCGCCGTGCTGACCGGTCCGCCCGGAGTCGGCAAGAGCGCGCTGGCGATCACCTGGGGCCACGAGAACTCCGAGATGTTCCCGCACGGCGTGCTGTTCGCCTCGCTCGGCGACACCGAACCGGGCGAGGTCCTGACCAGGTTCCTGGTGGCGCTGGGCGTGCCCGCCGACGGCGTGCCGGTGGCCGTGGTGGACCGCGTCGGGCTGTACCGCTCGCTGCTCAACCGCCGCCGCGTGCTCGTGGTGCTCGACGACGCGACCGGGTTCGAGCAGGTGCTGCCGCTGCTGCCGCCGGGGTCCGGCTCCGTGGTGCTGGTGACCTCGCGCAGCAGGATGGAACGGCTCGTCGTCACCAACAGCGCCCGCGTGCGCAAGCTCGGGCCGCTGGACGAGGAGGCGGCGCGGTCGTTGCTGGACGACGTGCTCGGCAAGCCGTTGTCGAACGAGGACCCGGTCGCCGCGCGCAAGCTCGCCGAGCTCTGCGGCGGGCTGCCGCTCGCGTTGCGGGTGGCGGCGGCGAAGCTCGTGATCAGTCCGGAGTGGACCGTCGAGGAGCTGGTGGGGGAGCTGGCCGACGACGGGCACCGGTTGCGCGGGCTCGACCTACCCGAGGCCGGGGTGGGGGTGTCGCGGGCGCTCGACCTGTCCACCCGCGACCTGCCGTCCGAGCTCGGTGAGGTCTTCACCTCCGTCGGCCTCGCACCCGGCCGGTGGATGTCCTCGCACGCCGTGGCCGCGCTGACCCGCACGAGGGTCGAGTCGGCGCGGGACCGGCTGGAGCAGCTGGTCGAGGTGAACCTGCTGGTCGAACCGTGGCCGGACGGGTTCACGATGCACGAGCTGGTGCGCCTGTACGTGCGCACCTCCGGCCGCGCGGACCTGGACTCGTTGCGGCGCCTGGTGAACTACTACCTCGTCGCCTGCGACCACGTCCGCCGCGCCATCCGCCCGGCTCGCGACGGACTGGACTTCGCGGTGGGGGACAGCGGGTCCACGTCGCTGCCCGGCTACGACGACCCGGTCTCCTGGTTCGACCAGGAGTGGCCGAACATCGTCGCGGTCGTGCACGCGGCCGCCGAGTCGGGCCTGCACGACCAGGTCTGGCAGCTCGTCCGGTTGCTGCACGGCTACGCGACCGTGCGCGCGTTGACCGGCGAGTGGGTCGCGCTGGTCGGCTTCGGCATGGCCGCCGCCGAGGTGACCGGCAGCCGGCTCGGCCAGATCCTCATGCTGGACACCACCTACGTCACCAACGCGAGGCTGGGCCGCCCGGTGCTGCTGCCCGACGCCCGCCGCGCGCACCGGCTGGCCACCGAGCTCGGTGAACGGCAGTACCTGGTGCTGACGCTGGCGCAGCTCGCGGACGTGTTGTTCCGGCTCAAGCAGCACGACGAGGCGCTGCTGCACTTCTGGGAGTCCGTGCAGCTCGCCCAGCAGTCCGGCGACCTGGTCGGCGAGGGCCACGGCCTCAACAACGTGGCACAGGTCGAACAGGCCCGCGGCCGCGTCGAGATCGCCCTGCAGCACCAGGCGCACGCCGTGGAGATCTACCGCCGCTCCGGCGACCAGCTCGCCCTCGTGGACGGCCTCGCGAACCTCGCGGAGCTGCACCTGCAGGCGGGCCACCTCGACGAGGCGGAGGCGCTGGCACGCCAGGCCGTGGACATGGCGGGAGCTGCGGAGATGACCTACACCGAGGGCTTCGGCCGCCAGGTGTTGTCCGGGGTGTTGCTCCAGCGGGCGGAATGGGTTGCGGCTTCAGCGGAGTTGACGGAGGCGCTGCGGCTGTACTCGCAGGTCAACTCGTCGCGCGTGGTCGAGGTGAGAGCCGCGCTGGACTCGTTGTCGTCCGAGGTTTAGCGGGCGTTTAGTCGTCTGGTCCCAAAACATGGGATGTTGGACGTGCAGGCAGCCGAGTGGGGGATTACCGAGGGGGTAAGGCCGCCTGCGCCGAAATGAGGGCCGACCGGCATTCGGGGGAGAGTGCCGGTCGGCCCTCGCCTTTTGCTAGACCTCGTCCGCGCACCTGGCCAACGGCAACAGCTCCGGCCGCTTCGGCGCCAGACCGTCCCCCATGGACTCCCCGCGCAGCTGCCGCCCGATCCACGGCACCACGTGCTCCCGCGCCCATTTCAGATCGGCCTTGCGCTGGGTCACCCAGTCCGCCTGCTCCAGCAGCGGCCACGGCGCGTTCCAGGCGTGGTCGTCCGCGAGCCCCAGCACCTCGTACGCCTTGAGCGCCACCCGCTGGTGCCCCTGCGGCGACAGGTGCAGCCGGTCCTCGCTCCACGCCCGGCGGTCGTGCAGCACGTGCATCGACCACAGGTCGACCATCCGGCAGTGGTACCGCTCGGCGATGGACCACAGGTGTGAGTTGTAGATGGCGACCTTGCCCCTGATGCTGCGCAGCAACGGCGTCGACCGCGTGTCGAACCCGGTGAAGATGACGACGTCGCTGCCGGCGGCCCGCAGGTCGGCCACCGCCACCTCGTACACCTCGGCCAGCGCGTCCGGATCGCTGTTCGGCACCAGGATGTCGTTGCCGCCCCCGCAGAACGTCACCAGGTCCGGCTTGAGCGCGATCGCGAGCGGCACCTGCTCGTCCACGATCTCCTGCAGCATCTTCCCCCTGATCGCGAGGTTGGCGTACCGGAACTCCGGCGCCTGCCTGGCCATCAGCCCCGCCAACCGGTCCGCCCACCCGACGTAGGTGTCGGCGGGCCCGGGATCGTCCATCCCCTCGGTGAAACTGTCCCCCAGTGAAACCAGACTTCTCCAACGCAGCACAACATCCCCCTCTCGCCCCGCGGCTCCCGATCGCGGCGACTGGTCAGCATGCACAAAGAACCGCTGGTTACGCCACCGTCGGTTATGGCAGCCTAGATTTTGTCGCTTTGGGTGACGATCCTTTTACCACTCGATCGAGCGAAACTTGAGGTCGTTCCGGGGGATTCGTCTCATTCGGTCGCTAACTTCTGCCGGGTGCGTTCGGGTTTGCCGCTTCCACCCATTTCCCTAGGTGTCGCGCTCATCACAGCCGCCACCTTCGCCGCCGCGGCCCTCACCCCCTCGCCGGCCACATCCCCACGGGCTCCCGAGGCGGTGACGATCGGCGGCGACCAGCCGCCGATGGAGCTCACCCCGCCCTCCTCCGTCGTCGAGGCCACCGCACCACCCGCGGCCCGCCGCCCGGAGACCCCGCCGCCGCACTCGAACCCGGTGGTGCGGCCCGAACCCGCCGCTCCCCGGCAGGTGCCGCCGTCGGTGCCGCGACCGGTTCCACCGGTGTCGCTGCCGGTGCTGCCGGTGCCCTCGACGCTGGTGCCTCCGAGTTCCTCCGCCGCGCCGTCACCGAGCCAGGTCCCGGCATCCGGCGAGCCCTCCGGACAACAGGAAAGCCCCCGCAGCGACGTCGGCGCGTGACGTCGCTGCGAGGGCTGGACCTGGGACCTTCGGCGAGGGGGAGCACCGCCGCCTGGTCAGCTCCCCCTCGCCGAAGGGGTGGGACCACTGCCGGGGACACCGCCGCCTGGTCCGCCCCCGGCAGTGGGGCTGGAACCGTCTCAGGGGGCGCCGCCGCCGGTCCGCCCCCTGAGACGGGGTCTCGTGGGTCATCCGCCTGCCGCGACCTCCACGGACGCCTGCACCGGCAGGTGGTCGTCGTAGGCCGACCTCAACCGCAGCTCCGCCCCCGGCGACGCCCCGATCGTGTCCAGCCCCAGCAGCGCCGCGCCCACCACCGGCGGCAGGTCGACGACCCGCACCCTGGCCAGCGGCGCCACCTCGAGCACCCGCGCGCGCACCGGCCCGAGCACCGTCTCGCCGGTCCCGGTCATCACGCCACCGCCGAGCACCACGTCCACCGGCTCGCCGACCAGGCCGAGCTTGCGCAGCGAGACCGTCGACAGCAGCACGACCTCCTCGACCAGCCGGTCGACCACGGACTGCGCGACGGCGTCACCGCGACCGGCCACCTCGAACAGGATCGGGCTCAGCGCGTGCGGGTCGAACTGGACCTCCTGGAAGTGCAGCTTCTCCACCACGGTGAGGATCGAGGTCTCGCCGTAGTGCGCCAGCAGCGCGGGCAGCAGCTCGGTGGGAGCCCCACGCCCGTCCTCGGCGCGCACCGCGAGCCACAACGCCTTCTCCCCCAGGTGACCGCCACCGCCCCAGTCACCGGAGATCTGGCCCAGCGCCGGGAACCGGTGCGTGCGCCCGTCAGCGGCCACGCCCACGGCGTTGATGCCGGCACCGCACACGACCGCGACACCCACGCCGGACGCCGTACCGGACCGCAGCAGGGCGAACGTGTCGTTGCCGACCACGACCGAGGGGGACCAGCCGCGCTCGGTGATCGCCCGCGTCAGCTCCTCCTCCTCGCGGGGCAGGTCCGCGCCCGCGAGGTAGGCGGCTGTGTGCGTGGCGATCGGCTCGTCGGGGGACAGCCCCGCCAGCACCGCGGCCTCCCGCGCCAAGCCCTCGAACACGTCGAGTCCGCGTTTCATGCCGACGGTCTGCGGCGGTGCCCCCGGTCCGCGCACCTGCGCGAGCACCTTGCCGTCCGCGTCGACCAGCAGCACAGCGGTCTTGCTGTTGCCGCCGTCGATCGCGAGCACCCGGTCCGTCATCGTTGTCAGGCTCCCTTCACCCACGGCAGCAGATCGCGGTTCTGCGCGATCAGCTCGTCGGCCAGCTGGTCCGCGATGGCGTGCTGGCCGATCAGCGGGTGGGCGAGCAGCGCGTTCGCCACTCGGTCGCGACCACCGTGGATCGCGGCTTCCAGTGCCAGGTGCTCGTAGGCGGTCACGTGCGAGATCAGGCCGGAGATCGTGGGCTCCACCGGGCGCACCGGCAGCGGCGTGCCCCCGTTTGCGTCCACAGTGGACGACACCTCGATCACGGCGTCGTCGGGCAGGAACGGCAACGTGCCGCGGTTGAGCACGTTGACCACGTGCTTCTCGGCACCCGCACCACCGGTCAGCGCGTGCACGAGCTGCACCGCCGCCTCCGAGTAGTACGCCCCACCGCGCTGTCCGAGCTGTTCCGGCTTCGTCACCACCGACGGGTCGCCGTAGATGTCGAGCAGCTCCTTCTCCACGGCCGCCACCACCTCGGCGCGCGGCGGCGAGTCGAGCTGCTTCTTCACCACGGCGTCGTGGTTGTAGAAGTAGTTCAGGTAGTACGACGGCACCATGTTCAGCCGCCGCATCAACGCGCCGTCGATGCCTATGTGCTCGGCCAGCCCGTCCACGTGGTCCGCCAGCAGCTCCGGCAACCGGTCCACGCCGTCCACGAAGACGCCGCGCTCCCACGTGAGGTGGTTCAGGCCGACATGCTCCAGCTCCACACTGGACGGGTCGACACCCAGCAGCGCGGACGTCCACCGCTGGAACGTGATCGCCACGTTGCACAGGCCGATCGCCTTGTGCCCGGCCTGCAGCAACGCCCGCGTCACGATGCCGACCGGGTTCGTGAAGTTCACGATCCACGTGTCCGGCCCGGCGAGCTCGCGCACGCGGTCGGCGATGTCCAGGACCACCGGCACGGTCCGCAGGGCCTTCGCGAGGCCTCCCGCACCGGTGGTCTCCTGGCCGACGCACCCGCACGACAGCGGGAACGTCTCATCCGACGCACGCGCCGTCTGCCCGCCGACGCGCAGCTGCAACAGCACCGCGGAAGCGCCCTCGACGCCTTCTTCCAGCGACGTGGTGGTGCGCACCTTCGCCGGGTGCCCGGCGTGCTCCAGCAGGCGCCGGCTGAACGGGCCGACGATCCCCAGGCGGTGCTCGTCCGGGTCCACCAGGACGATCTCGTCCACCGCGAGGCTGGTGCGACGGCCGGCGATGCCGTCGATCAGCTCCGGTGTGTAGGTGGACCCGCCACCGACGACGGTGAGTTTCATCCTTTGACTCCAGTGAAAGTGATGCCCTTGACGAACGACTTCTGGGCGAAGATGAACAAGATGATCGCCGGGATCATGGTCAGGAACGTCACCGCCATCGCTGAGTTCCACTGCACGATGTGCATGCCCTTGAACGTCGCCAGCGCCAGCGACAACGTCCACTGCTCCTTCACCTCACCGGTGTAGAGCAACGGGCCGAAGTAGTCGTTCCAGGTGAACAGGAAGCAGAACAGCGCGGTCGCCGCGATGCCCGGCCGCGCCATCGGCACGATGATCCGCACCAGCGCCTGGAACTCCGAGCAGCCGTCCACCCGTGCCGCGTCCACATAGGACTGCGGGATGGTCAGCATGAACTGGCGCAGCAGGAAGATGCTGAACGCGTCGAACAGGAAGTAGGGCACGATCAACGGCCACAGCGTGCCCGTCAGGCCGAGCGAGGACCACGTGTCGTACAGCGGCACCGCGACGACCTGCGGAGGCAGCATCATCGCGCCGATGACCAGCAGGAACGCGATGTTGCGGCCACGCCACCGCAGCTTCGCGAGCGCGTAGGCGGCCGGGATCGACGAGAGCAGCATGCCGGCGGTCGCGAGCAGCGAGTACGCGAGGCTGTTGAACAGGTACTGGAACAGCGGTGCCTTGTCGAAGACCTCGACGAAGTTCTCCCAGTGCCACTCCCGCGGCCACAGGTCCGAGGTGAACGCCTGGTCGTCCGACATCACCGCGGTGAGGAACACGAACAGCACGGGCGTGGCGAACATCAGGCCCAGCGCGAGGCCGATCGCGTGCGTGGCGACCCAGTTCAGGGCGCCCCTGACGTCACGCGGCCTCTTCGGCTGCGACGGTTCTGCGGGAACGTCCACCGGCGGTTTGGTGAGCGTGGCGGTCATGCTCCCGGGCCCCCTTCCTCGGCGGCGGAGTTCTTGCGCATCCGCTGCACCAGCACGATCGTCACGGCGAACGAGATGACGAACAGGACCGTCGCCATCGCGGCGGCGTAGCCCATGTCGAAGTAGCGGAAGCCCTGCGTGTACAGGTAGACCGGGAACGTCAGCGTCGAGTTGTCCGGGTACCCGAGGTACTTGGTCGCCCCGGTGGAGTCAGCCGATCCCGAGCCCGCCGACCCCGCGACGACGGCCTGGGTGAACAGCTGCAACGCCAGGATCACCGAGTTCACGATGCCGAAGAGCAGCACCGGGGAGATCGTCGGCAGCGTGACGTGCCACCACCGGCGGATCGGGCCGGCGCCGTCGAGCTCGGCGGCCTCGTACTGCTCCTGCGGCACGTCGAGGATCGCGGCCAGGATGATGATCATCAGGTCGCCGGAGATCCACAGCATGATCGCCGTGATGCCGGGCTTGGCCCACAGCGGGTCCGAGAACCACAGCGGCGACTGGAGTCCGACCCAGTCGAGCACGGTGGCGAGCGGGCCGCCGTTGGGGCGCATCACCATGAAGAACACCAGCGTCGCGGCCACCGGCGGGGCCAGCGACGGCAGGTAGCAGAGCGTGCGGATCAGTCCGACGCCCGACTTGAGACGTGCGATGACCGACGCCACGCCCAGCGCGAACACGGTCCTGGCAACGGTCAGCACGACGACGAACCACAGCGTGTTCTGGACCGCCTTGGTGAACAGGGGGTCCTTGAACATGAAGAGGTAGTTGTCGAGCCCGGTGAACTCCGGTGCGTTGATCAGGTCGTACTTCGTGAACGAGAAGACGACCGTGGCGACCAGCGGGTAGCCGAAGAACAGGACGAAGCCGATGAGTGCCGGGGCCATGAACCCGAGCACGGCGAGACGGTGGCGGGCACGGGCCCGCCCCCTGCCGGGGGCGGGCCGCGCACCGAGCGTGGCGGTCATCTGACGAGTCCCTACTTGCCGCTCTTGGCGATCGCGTCGTCGATGTTCTGGTCGACGTCGTCGATGTTCTGGTCGACCTTCTTCAGGCCTGCTGCCAGATCCGCTTCCTTGCCGGAGGTGTAGGACACCGCGAAGTCGGTCACGGCCTTGATGTGCGCGTCACCGATCGGCGTGACCGGGTTGCCCTTGAGCTTGTCGCTCTTGGCCAGGTCGATGAACGTCTTGAACTGCTCGTCTACCTGGAGCTTCGGGCTCTCCATGGCGGCCTTGGTGCTGGGCACGTTCTTGATGGCGTTGGACAGGTCGACGATCGTGTCGGTGTCGAACGACAGGTGCTTGATCAGCTCCCACGCGGCGCCGGGGTTCTTGGCGCCCTTGGGGATGCCCATGATCGTGCCGGTGGTGAAGGCGGTGCCGTAGTCCGCGGGCTTCCAGGTCGGGAACGGGGCCGTGCCGAACTTGATCTGCGGCGCCTGGGCCTTGAGGAAGGCGGTCCGGTACTCGCCGTCCATCATGATCGCGATCTTGCCCTGGTGGAACGCGTGGTCGGCCGAGTACTCCTGGCCGAGGCCCGCGCGGAACCGCTCCAGCGCGTCGAAGCCGTAGAAGTCGACGAGCTTCTTCTGGAACGTCATCATCTCGGTGAAGCCGGGCGAGGAGGCGAGCGACGACTTGCCGTCCTTCTCCCACTCGGCACCGAACGACGGCGCGAGGATCGTCGGGCGGTTGGCGTAGAAGCCCATGGTGGGCAGGTAGCCGGCGCGTTCGATGTCGCCGTTGGGCGCCTTCTTGGTCAGCTTCTTCGCGGCCTCGAACAGCTCGTCCAGCGTCTTCGGCGGGGCCGTGACGCCGGCCTCGGCCAGCATGCCGGTGTTGTAGTACATGGCGTACACGTCGGTGAGCATGGGCATCGCGCAGCGGTTGCCCTTGTACTCGGTGTACTCGCGAACCGCGGGGGAGATCTGGTCCAGGTCGACCTTGTCGCGGTCGATGTAGGGCTTGAGCGCCTGGAACGCGCCGGAGGAGCAGAACTGGCCGATGTTGTCGGTGGTGAACGACAGCGCGACGTCCGGCGTGTTGCCGGAGCGGATGCCCGCGGTGATCTTGTCGTCGTCCTGCGAGCCCTCGTGCTTGATCTCGATGTTCGGGAACTTCTTGGTGAACGTCTTGAGGGCCTTGGTGACCTCTTCGTACTCGCGGTCGGAGTAGTTGCTCCAGACCGTGAGCGTCAGCTTGTCGTCCTTGCCGGGAGCTGCGGCGGCGTCGGAGGTCGCGCCACCTCCACCCTTGCCCGCCGCACATGCGGTGAGGGTCAGCGCTGCGGCGACACAGAGCAAGGCAGCACGGGTGTGCTTGCGCATGTGCACTCCTTCTCGATCAACGTGGGGACCCGGCGACCACGGGGCCGCGGAATGGAGCCGTGGTGGCTGCCGGCAGGCCGAACACCTGCTCGCGCGCGAAGGCCAGCGCCGAGTGCAGTGCGCCGGAACGCACCGGCTTCCCGGTCACGAGGGCCAGCTGGACGGACGTCCTCGGCACCACCAGTTGCCGCAGTTCCGCGGCAACGAGGTCGTTCAGCGTGGTTCCGCCTGCCTGGGCGATGTCGCCGGACAGGAGGACGAGCTCCGGGTCGAGCACCGCGACGACGCCGGCCACACCGGTGGCGATGCGCCTGGCGAGGTCGACCAGGAACTCACGGCCCGCGGGACCGGCGGCCAACGCCTTGCGCACGGCACCGTGACCGTTGCGCGCGGCGAGCCCGTGGGCCCTGGCGAGCTTGCAGATCGAAGCACTGCTGAGCAGCTCGCCGTACGTGCCGCCGGAGCGGTCCGTGCCGGTGTCGGCCACCGCGCGGTCGGGGATCACCAACCCGTCGATCTCGCCCGCGCCACCGGAGGCGCCGTGCAGCAGCACCCCGTTGATCACGACGGCGGCACCGACGAGGTCGGCGGGCCAGATGACGACGAAGTCGCTCACCTCGGTGGCCCGTCCGGCGACCATCTCCTCCAGCGCGACGAGGTTGACGTCGTTCTCGACGCTCACCGACGTCCCGAGCTGCTCGCGCAACCGGCCTGGCACGTCGAAGCCGTTCCAGCCGGGCAGGTGCGGTGCGTAGGCGAGCTCACCGTTCGCGGGGTTCACCGCTCCCGGACAACCCACCACCACGTGCAACAACTCCTCGGGACCCAGGCCGGCCTGTCCGCACGCCTTGCCGACCGCGCTCGTGAACGCCTCGAGCACACCGTGCTTACCGGGCATCGGCGCCTTGTGCTCGGTGAGCACGGCACCGGAGATGTCCGCAATGGCGACGTCGACCGCCTCGGGGGTGAGGTCGACCGCCGCGATGTGCGCAAGAGCCCCGTTGACCGACCACAGCTGGGCCCGCGGCCCCCGCCCACCGCCACGCAGCCCGTTGCGGACCACGGTGTCGGCGGACTCCAGCCGGGTGAGCAGCTGTGCGGTCGCCGGCTTGGAAAGGCCGATCAGGCCTTCCAACTCCGACCTGGTCAGCGGCCCGTTGCGCAGCAGAGCCTCGATGGCTGCGCGGTCGTTGATCTCCCGCAGCAGTCGTGGGCTTCCGGCACGCATTAGGTCCGCTCCTGTCTGTTAACTTTCCAGACGATTTGGCCAGACGGTAGTGACCTGGTTCACCGCGGTCAATCCCCGATACAGCTCCGTTACCTGACTTAGGCTCACCTAAGGCAGTCTGGAAACATGACCGACGTGCGCCAGGAGTCGCTCGCATCACTGCTCGGAGGCCGAGGCGGCGCCCTCGACGCCTCCCTGCCCCCGCTGGCGTTCGTGGCGGGCTGGCTGCTCTGGGGTCACTCGATCGGCGCAGGCGCCATCGCCGCCGTGGTCTGCGGCGTCGTGATCGGCGTGGTGCGCTTCGTCCGAGGCCAAAAACCGCGCGCCGTCGTCTTCTCGGTCCTGCTGGTCGTGGCGGCGGCATTGATCGCCCTGTACACGGGCCGCGTCGAGGACTTCTTCCTCATCCAGCTGCTGTCGAACGTCGCGTCGGCGCTGGCGTGGGCGGGCTCGATCGCGGTGCGCTGGCCGTTGCTCGGTGTCGTCGTCGGGACCTTGCTCGGGCAGAAGACGCGTTGGCGCCGTGACCCCGCTTTGTTGCGTGCGTACTCCATCGCGTCGTGGCCGTGGGTTGGGCAGTACGTGCTGCGCGTGGCGGTCTTTACGCCGTTGTGGCTCGATGCTCAGGTGTTTTGGCTGGCCACGCTGCGTGCGGCGTTGTCGTGGCCGTTGCAGATCGTCTGCATCCTGGTGTCGGGGTGGGTGCTGCGGAAGGCGCTGCCTTCGGGGCATCCGGGGTTCCGGCATCCGCAGGTGCCGGAGTCTGCCTCTTAGGTCAGCGCTTCTTCCGCTTCTTGCCGGGCACCGTGCCGGTCCTGGCCGGTGGAGGTGGCGGTTCGGGGAAGGCCTCGATGTAGTCCTGGTTGCCCATGAAGTCGAGGAACGCCTTGAAGCAGAACCGGTGGGCGAGGTGGAGGAACCCCACGGCGACCACTCCGAGGCCGGCGACGATCACGCGGTACTGCTGGTCCAGGCCACCGGTGGTGCCCCAGTCGTCCTGCAGTTCCGCGGAGCCCGTGACCACTGACAGCGTGATCATCGTCAGCATGTAGAGCGGCATCAGCAGGAACGCGCCCACGACGCAGAGGATGTACGGGCGGCTGTCGGTGCGGAACTCCCAGTTCGGTGGACGAAGCTCGTGCTTCCTCGGCGGCCGCGCCGCCAGGGGCTGCCTCTCGACCACCTCGACCCCGGCCGAACGCGCCCGCACCACCTCGAGCGCCGTCGCCCCGGTCTCCGCCGTCACCGGGACCAACAGCTCGCGTGCCGTGCCGACGACGTGCAGAGCAGGACCGGGCGACACGTCGAAGGTGTGCGGTCTGCCGGTGTCGCCGTCGGCGTAGATGATCACCTGGCAGGTCATCTCCTGGTCGACCTCGATGAGCTCGATCGAGCGCATGGCCGTCCACGGAACGGCGACCACGTCACGCGACCGCTTCCGGCGGGAGACCAGGCTGTCGAGCACCAACCGGTCCGCGCGGACGCACAGCCGGGCCTTGAGCCCCCTGACCGGGAACGGGATCTCCAGCGTCGAACCGGCGAGCGCACGCGTGACCGGCCGGGTGGTGACCAGCACGACCGCCTCGCTCAGCGCCCAGCAGGCCACCACCAGACCGACTGCGATGAGCAACGCGATCGGCCGGTCGTGGTCACCGGTGATCTGCAGGCCGTGGAAGATCGCGTAGAAGACGCCGGGGAACGCCGCCCAGCGCGCCCAGACCCGCCACATCGGCAACCGGCGCCGGTGCCACCACAGTCCGACGGCCGTGACCACCCAGAACGCCACTGCCCCGTGGGCGAGTGAACGCACGCCGGTCGGCTGGACATGTCGCCGTCCGGCGAGCGTGTTCTCCCATGCACCCAGACGCGCGGCCACGACCAGTGCCAGAACCGCGGCACACACGATCAGCGCGAGCCCGGCGACGCGACGCAGAAACGTTTCGAACACGGCGAAGCCCCCAGATGATCTGCCTGAGGACGTTACCGAGGGGTCAAGAGGAGAACCCGCCGAATTCACCTAAACCGGTCGCGGCGCCGACGGTCCCAGCACGTCCACCGCCGCCAGCCAGGCCGCCCCCGCCGCCCCTTCCGTCGCCATGATCACCTGCGCCCCCCACCGCCCCACCAGCTCCTGCTTCAGGTGCACCCCGACCGGTGTCTTGATCAACGACCCCACCAGCACGATCGGCGACGTGTCGTCCGGCGTCCGCACCGCTGAAGCCGTGTCCGCCAGCAACCGCGCGGCCGAAGCCACGATCGACAACGCCGCCGGATCCCCGTGGTGATAGGCAGCGGACACCAGCGGAGCGAACCGGGCCAGGGCGATCGGCGGCGAAGAGTTCACCGCGTTGACCAACGCACCGCGCCCGCGCACCCCCGCCGTCGTCAGCACCGCGGTCGCCAGCCCCTCCAGCGGCGCGTCCAGGTCGAGCAGCCGCAAGGTCGCCCGCACCGCCTCCCGGCCCAGCCAGAACGCCGACCCGTCGTCGCCGATCAGCCACCCGTACCCACCGGACTGGCCGACCATGCGGTGGTCGACGATCCGCCCGGCGATGGAACCCGTGCCGGCCACCAGCACAGTGCCATCAGAAGAAGACGTGCCGGTGGCGAAAGCGGCCTCGCAGTCGGTGACCACCCGCATCGGGCAGTGCAGGCCCGCGCGTTCCCAGGCCTCCTGGAAGAGCGCCAGCACGGAAGGATCGGACATCCGGGAGGCGCCCGCCATGCCGAGAACGCCGGAGCGGACGCGGCGGGAGTCGAGGCCGTCCAGGGCCTCCTTCAACGCCTCGCCGATGTGGGCGGCGGCGACTGACGGCGGGTGGGAGTTGGGGTTGGCGCCGCCGGCGAGGCCCTGGCCCAGCCGGGCGCCGTCGAGATCGAGCACCAAAGCCCTGGTGGACGTGCCACCGGCGTCCAGTCCGACCACCAGATCCATAACGACCGAGTATGCCGAGACGAGCCGGTCCGGGGGCACGCCCAACCGGGTGTCACCTGGTCAGCGCACGGTCACCCGTTGCGTTGTGGTGGAAGAACAGCAGCGAGCCGGGAGGGACCTGATCACCCGGACGGACCACAGTGGACAGTGACGGGACCACGACCTCGTAGGAGAACACGGCGGCAGGGGCCACGTCGACCAGCTCGTCGGGATCGGCCGGCGCGGTGTAGCGGCTCTCCACGCCGACGGTGTAGGTGACCGGGCCCGCGGGCAGGACGGCACGCGACACCGGCAGCACCACCACGTCACTGTCGAACACGTTGGTGTCCACGGAGCCCGGAAAACCGTTCAACGGCTGCTCGTCCACGACCTCGTCGGTCGCCACAGCAGTGGTCCGCGCCAGCCACACGTCGGCCGTCACGTTGCCGGCCGCGTCCTCCGGCTTCACCGCCTCGGTCACGAACTCCTTGCCACCGACGGTGAACCGCACCCGCGGCCGCACCACGTTGCCCAGGTTCTGCCACGTGTCCCAGGTCGCCACCCCGAACGCCAGCAGCTCCGAGGTCGCCGTCGCACCCACATAACGCAGGTCACCGCCGCGTGCCGTCCGGTTCACCGCGCAGCCGTCCTGCACGTCACCACCGCAGGCGGGCAGTCGCGGGGACTCCGCGCCCAGTTGCAGCACCGTCATCCGCGCCGCGAAGTCGCCGCCGGTGCCGCGGCCGACGACCTGCCCCGACGACACCGACAGCCGCGACACCGGCTTCGGCGCGGCGTAGACCGGTACCTGCAGCGACCGGGCGCCGGTGAACCTCACCAGGCCCGACGCCTCGGCCAGGAACTGCCGCCCGTCCGCCAGCGACACGGTCGGGTCCGCGACCTTCCGCAGCGCCGCCGGGTCGGAGATCCGCAACCGCACCTGCACGGGCACCGAACCACCGGCCGGCACGACCACGTTCGGCGTCACCGAGAACGTCACCCCCGGCAAAGCGGTGACCGGTTCGTACGCGACCCGCAGCGGCACGGTCACGGCACCCTTGTTGACCACCCGCAACGTCCGCGTGGCCAGCACCGGGCCGTCCGCCTCGACCGTGCCGAACGACGCGTCGCCCAGCACCAGCACGTCCGCGGACAGCGCCGCGAGCGCGTCGACCCGCCCCGAGCCGACCCGCATCGGCGCCTCGCGCACTCCGGAAGCGGACCGGACCACCCCGGACGCCGTGTTCACCAGTGCCGCCTTGATCTCGGCGACCGTCCACTGTGGATGCGTCTCGCGCAACAGTGCCGCGATGCCCGCCACGTGCGGCGACGCCATCGACGTGCCCCCCAGCGACACCCCGTCGGACGCCGTGCCGGACGCCGCCGAGAAGATCGTGTCACCGGGTGCGGCCACCGAGATCGCCGACCGCGACCGCGACGACGACGGCGTGATCGTGTCCTCGATCTCCGGCGTCACCGACGGCACCGCCCGCTGCAACGAGGACGCCATCCGCACCGACAACGTCCCGGCCTCCAACGCCGGTCGCAACGCGCTCGACGCCGCCGCCGTGAGCTGGAACGCCGGGATGTGCGCGTTGCCCGCGATCGCCGCCGCGAACACCGGCAACGTCGTCGGCAGCAGCACCCCGGCCGCCCCGGCCTTCCACGCGTTGTCCGTGCGCGCGCCCGAACCGCAGGCCCGTGTGGCGTCGACGTCGTCCCACTCCAGCCAGACGATCTTCCCGGCGAGCGGCTCCGAGATCGGCTGACAACCGTCCACACCGGACCTCAGCCGCACCACCGGCAGCGTCAGGTCGACCGGGTCCTTGTAGCCGACGCTGTACTGCCCCGGCCACCGCTGCCCGGCCACCTCGACGCCGTCGAGCATCGAGAACGCGTCCCGGCTGTTCGCCACCGAGATCGCCTCTGGAGTGTTGGCCGGCGACCCGGACACGTCGTAGAGGTCACCGCCGTTGCCCGCCGCCGCGACCACGACCACGCCGTGCTCGACCAGCTTGCGCACGAACAGCGAGTCGGGGTCGTCCGGTGCCCCGAAGTCGCTGCCCAGCGACAGGTTCACCACGTCGAGCTTGTCCGCGAAGTCGCCGTCGCCGTTGGGGTCGAGCGCCCAGTCCAGCGCTTTCGCGGTCAGTTCCGTCGACCCCTTGCAGCCGAACACCTTCAGCGCGTACAGCAACGCTCGGGGAGCCGCGCCGGGGCCGATCTTCATCGAGTCGAGGTCCACCGCCGAGTACGACCCGCGGTAGGTCGAGCCGTCGGCGTTCACCCCGAACCCCGCCGCGGTCCCGGCCACGTGCGTGCCGTGGCCACCGCAGTCCACCGGGTCCGCGTCCGGCTCCGGCAGCGACTCGCCGCCGGTGTACGCGTCACCGGCGAAGTCGAACCCGCCGACCACCTTGGCGGTCGGGAACGTGCCGCCGCCGAAGTCCGCGTGGCGGTAGTCGATGCCGGTGTCGATCACACCGATCCGCACGCCGTCGCCGAACCGCCCGAGCGACCTCCACGCGGCGGCGGCGCGGGTGAGCCGGACGGCGGAGGCGTTCGACGGCTTCTTGGGGACCATCCGGTGCACCGCGCGCACCTCGGGCATCCGCGCCAACGCCGGCAGCCGGCCCTTGCCGACCGCGAGCACGACGCCGGGTACCGCGTTGGACGTTCGGGCAACCTCGCGTCCGCCGGACCGCGACACGACCCGGGAGACGTGCTCCGAGGTCCGGTCACGCGCGGAACGCGCCTGAGAAGCGTCCCGCATCTCCACCGCGGGAGCCGAGGTCAGCTCCACGAAAACGGTTACACGCTCCGGTGCCCCCGCCGGTGCCAGCAGTGCGCCCGCCAGGAGCGAGGCGACAGCCAAGTTCATGATCAATCCCTCCTAGTCATCGGACGACTTCACGGTGAGGCCTAGACGAAGGTGGCCTCGCGGGGCTATACATCCGATGTATTTCCTGCGGTGTGACCAGAGGAGGAACGGCCGTGCAGCTTCTGCGCCTCGGGCCGGTCGGCGATGAACGTCCAGCGGTGAGGACCGGCGACGGGACCACTCACGACCTCCTGCCGATCACCCCGGACATCGACGGCGCGTTCCTCGCGAACGACGGCGTCAACCGCGTCCGCGCCGCCCTCGACGCCGGTGAGCTCGACGTCCTGAACGCCGACGAGATGCGCGTCGGACCGCCGCTCGCGCATCCGGGCAAGGTCATCTGCATCGGCCTCAACTACCGCGACCACGCGGAGGAGACCGGCGCCGACATCCCCGCCGAGCCGGTCGTGTTCCTCAAAACGCCCGACACGATCGTCGGCCCGTACGACGAGGTGCTCGTGCCCCGCCGGTCGGTCAAGACCGACTGGGAGGTCGAGCTCGGCGTCGTCATCGGGCGCACCGCCCGTTACCTGGAGTCCGAAGCGGACGCTCTGGCCTGCGTCGGCGCGTACGTGCTCTCGCACGACGTCTCGGAGCGGGAGTTCCAGATCGAGCGCGGTGGCACCTGGGACAAGGGCAAGAACTGCGAGACGTTCAACCCGCTCGGTCCCTTCCTCGTGCCCGCAGACGAGATCGCCGACCCGCAGGACCTCGAGATGCGGCTCTGGGTGAACGGCGAGCTGAAGCAGAACTCCACCACCAAGAACATGATCTTCCCGATCGCGGAGGTCGTGCGCTACCTCAGCCAGTTCCTCGTCCTTCGTCCGGGTGACGTCATCAACACAGGTACACCCGCTGGGGTGGCGCTCGGCCAGCCGGAGCCCAAGCCGTACCTGCGCGCGGGCGACGTCGTCGAGCTGGAGATCGAGGGTCTCGGCAAGCAGCGCCAGACCCTCGGGCAGGCCTGAGCCCATGCCGAAGATCACCGCACTGGACGTGCTGGACATCCGGTTCCCCACCTCGCGCGAGCTCGACGGCTCCGACGCGATGAACCCGGACCCGGACTACAGCGCCGCCTACGTCGTGCTCCGCACCGACGACGGACCGGAGGGCCACGGCCTCGCTTTCACCATCGGCCGCGGCAACGACGTGCAGGCCGCCGCGATCACGGCGCTGGCCCCGCACGTCGTCGGCAAGGACGTGCCGCAGGACGCGAAAGCGCTGGCAGAGCTGTACTTCGAGCTGATCGGCGACTCGCAGATCCGCTGGCTGGGCCCGGAGAAGGGCGTGGCGCACATGGCGATCGGCGCGGTGGTCAACGCCGCGTGGGACCTCGCCGCCCGCCGCGCCGGGCTGCCGGTCTGGCGGTTCCTCGCCCAGCTCACGCCGGAGGAGCTCGTCAGCCTCGTCGACTTCCGCTACCTGTCCGACGCGCTGACGCCCGACGAGGCGCTGCAGATCCTGCGCCAGGCCGAGCACGGCAAGACCGAACGCGTGGACACCATCGCGCGCGACGGGTATCCGGCCTACACGACGTCACCCGGCTGGCTCGGCTACTCCGACGAGAAGCTCGCCACGCTGGCCCGCCAGGCCCTCGCCGACGGCTTCGACATGATCAAGCTCAAGGTCGGCGGCAGCCTCGACGACGACGTGCGCAGGATGAAGCTCGCCCGCGAGGTCGTCGGTGACGAGGTGCGGGTCGCGGTGGACGCGAACCAGCGCTGGGACGTCGACATCGCCGTGCGGTGGATGAAGGAGCTGGCACCGTACGACCCGTACTGGATCGAGGAACCCACCTCGCCGGACGACGTGCTGGCCCACCGCGCGATCGCGGACGCGCTGGCCCCGATCAGGGTCGCCACCGGTGAGCACGTGCAGAACCGGGTGGTGTTCAAGCAGCTCCTGCAGGCGGGCGCGGTCGACGTGCTGCAGCTCGACGCGTGCCGGGTCGCGGGCGTCAACGAGAACATCGCGATCCTGTTGCTGGCCCGCAAGTTCGACGTCCCGGTGTGCCCGCACGCCGGCGGGGTCGGGCTGTGCGAGCTGGTCCGGCACCTGTCGTTCTTCGACTACGTCGCGGTCTCCGGCGAGGTCGGCGAACGCGTGATCGAGTGGGTCGACCACCTGCACGAGCACTTCCTCGACCCCGCCGTCGTCGTGAACGGCCGCTACCTCGCCCCGACCGAGCCGGGTTTCTCCGCCCAGCTCAAGGACGAGACGCTGACCGACTACGTCTACCCGGGAGGTCCGGTGTGGACGGAGCTGGAGGGCGGGAGGTGACGGACTTCGAGGGACTCGTCGCCGTCGTCACGGGCGGTGCGTCCGGCATCGGCCTGGCCACCGCGACCCTGCTGAGCAGCAGGGGAGCGACCGCCGTCGCGCTGGACCTGCACCCGGACGTGCCGGACCCGCTCGTCGGCATCCGCGCGGACGTGTCCGACGACGCGAGCGTCCAGGCCGCGGTCGACGAGGTCGTGCAGCGGTTCGGCCGGCTCGACGTGGTCGTGAACAACGCGGGCATCGGCGCGCAGGGCGACATCAGCGCCAACTCCGACGAGGAGTGGCTGAAGGTCCTGAACGTCAACGTCCTCGGCATCACCCGCGTCAGCAGGGCCGCCCTGCCGCACCTGCGGAGGTCACCGGCCGCGGCGATCGTCAACACCGGCTCGATCGCGGCGTGGGCCGGGCTCCCGCAGCGCGCGCTCTACTCGGCCACCAAGGGCGCGGTGCACGCGCTGACGCTCGCGATGGCCGCCGACCACGTCCGCGAGGGCATTCGCGTCAACGCGGTCGCACCCGGCACGGCCGACACCCCCTGGGTGGGCCGCCTGCTCGACTCGGCACCGGACCCGGCCGCCGAACGAGCCGCGTTGAACGCACGCCAGCCGCACGGCCGGCTGGTCTCCGCCGACGAGGTCGCGGGAGCCATCGCCTACCTGGCGAGCCCGCTGTCGGGTTCCACCGCCGGCACGGTCCTCGCCGTCGACGGTGGCATGCACGGCCTGCGCTTGCGTCCCCAGCAGTCATGAAAGGCAGTCCAACGATGAAGCGTCGCAACCTCACCGCCGCGGTGTGCCTCGCGCTCGCCGGTGCTCTGACACTCACCGCCTGTGGTGGTGGAGCGGCAGGAACCGGAGCCGGTGGCGTCGGCCCGATCGGCGCCGACCACCCGCGCGCCGACACCGACTTCTGGAACTCCTACATCAAGTACTTCCCGGACAAGGCCAAGGACCTCGGGATCAACCTGCTGAACCCCACCAACTCGCAGAACAAGGTCGAGAACCTGGTCGCCAACGCCCAGTCGCTGCAGTCGCAGGGCGCCAAGGCGATCATCATGGCGCCGCAGGACACCGGTGCCATCGCGTCCACCCTGGACCGGTTGGACAAGGCGAAGATCCCGGTCGTCACCGTCGACACCCGCCCGGACAAGGGCAAGACCTACATGGTCGTGCGCGCGGACAACAAGGCCTACGGCGAGAAGGCCTGCAAGTTCCTCGGTGAGAAGCTGGGCGGCAAGGGCAAGGTTGTCGAGTTCCAGGGCGCGCTGGCGTCGGTCAACGGCCGCGACCGGTCCGAGGCGTTCGCCGCCTGCATGAAGAAGGACTACCCCGGCATCACGGTCTTCGAGGAGCCGACGGACTGGGAGGGCGCGAAGGCGTCCGCCGCCCTGCAGACCCGGCTGAACCAGCACCCGGACATCAACGGCATCTACATGCAGGCCGGTGGCGCGTTCCTCACGCCGACGCTGCAGGTGTTGCGGCAGAAGAACCTCATCGTCCCGCCGACGGACCCCAAGCACATCTTCATCGTCTCCAACGACGGCATCCCGCAGGAGCTGGAGGCGATCCGCAAGGGCGAGATCGACGCGACGGTCTCACAGCCTGCCGACCTCTACGCGCAGTGGGCGCTCTTCTACGCCAAGGCCGCGGTCGAGGGCAAGACGTTCCAGCCGGGCAAGACCGACCACGACTCGACGATCGTCGACACCGGCGGCGGCCGGCTGGAGGACCAGCTCGCGGCGCCGCTGATCACCAAGGAGAACGTCGACGACAAGGCCTTCTGGGGCAACCAGATCGGCAAATGACCGAGCTCGCAGCCACCGCGCGTGGCGTGACCAAGCGGTTCGGGCGCACACTCGCGCTGGACGACGTGGGCATCGAGGTCCGCGCCGGTGAGTCGCACGCGCTCGTCGGCCGCAACGGTGCGGGCAAGTCGACGCTGGTGTCGGTGCTGACCGGTATGCAGGTGCCGGACACGGGCGAGGTCTCCTTCTTCGGCGAGCCCGCACCGCCCGTCGCCGACCGGGCGGCGTGGCGGCGTCAGGTCGCGTGCGTGTACCAGAAGTCGACGGTCGTGCCGGAGCTGTCGGTCGCCGAGAACCTGTTCATCAACCGGCAGGACCTCGGCGGCGGGCTGATCAGCTGGAAGAAGCTGCGTCAGCAGGCCTCGGAACTGCTGGAGACCTACGACGTGGCGGTGCGGCCGGACGCCTTGGTGTCCACGCTGACCGTCGAGCAGCGGCAGCTCGTCGAGATCGCCAGGGCGTTGTCGATCGGCTCGCGGTTCGTGATCCTCGACGAGCCGACCGCGCAGCTCGACGGCCCGGCGATCGAGCGGCTGTTCGACCGGATGAGGTCGTTGCAGGACAAGGGGGTGACGTTCCTGTTCATCTCCCACCACCTGCAGGAGGTCTACGAGGTCTGCCAGACGGTGACGGTCTACCGCGACGCGCGGCACGTCGTCACCGCGCCGGTCGCGGAGATGTCGAAGCCCGACCTGATCGAGGCGATGACCGGCGAGGCGGGCGGCCTGAACGTGCCGAGCGGCGACGATCGGCCTTCCTCGGCGGACGAGGTGCTGACCGTGTCCTCGTTGAGCGGCGACCACTTCGCGGACATCTCGCTGACGGCGACGCGCGGTGAGGTCATCGGCCTCGCGGGCAGCGCGTCGTCCGGCAAGCACGAGTTCGCCGAGACGGTCTACGGGCTGCGCAGGCCTTCTGCCGGTTCTGTCGCGGTGGAGGGTTCGGTGGTGCGCGGCGGTGACGTGCCGGCCGCGTTGAAGGCCGGAATCGGCTGTGTGCCGCGGGATCGGCACCACCAGGGGCTCGTGCTGGACCTGTCGATCGCCGAGAACGCGACGATGAGCACGGCCGGTGCGTTCGTCTGGCCCGGTGCGCAGCGTTCGGCCGGTTCGACCGCGATCGCGTCCTACGACGTCAAGGCCGCCGGGCCGGACCAGCCGGTGTCGGACCTGTCCGGCGGCAACCAGCAGAAGGTCGTGATGGCGCGCGCTCTCGCCGGCGACCCGTCGGTGCTGGTGCTGATCAACCCGACCGCGGGTGTCGACGTGAAGTCCAAGGAGGCGCTGCTCGGGGTCGTCGACGCGCAGGCACGCCGGGGCAAGGCCGCGATCGTCGTCTCGGACGAGCTCGACGACCTGCGGGTCTGCGACCGCGTGCTGGTGCTGTTCCACGGCCGGGTCGTGCGGGAGTTCGGCCGCGGCTGGCGTGACCAGGAACTGATCTCCGCGATTGAAGGAATGAGCACGGAATGACCAAGGCCATCACTCCGCCGGCCGCGGCGACCGCGCCGCCGGAGAAGCAGAAGTTCCGGCTGGCGCGCTACCAGGACCTCGCGCTGGTCCCGGTGATCATCCTGTTGCTCGTCATCGGGGCGGTCCTGTCGCCGATCTTCCTCACGCCGGCCAACCTGATCGCGGTGCTGACCCAGCAGAGCGAGCTGTCGCTGCTGGTGCTGGGCCAGGCGATGATCCTGATCGTCGGCAAGATGGACCTGTCGCTCGAGTCGACGGTCGGTCTCGCGCCCGCGCTGGCGGTCGCGTTGATCATCCCGTCGGCGGCCGGTGGGCTCGACGTCGGTCTCGCGGCGTGGCTCGCGTTGCCGTTGTGCCTGCTGATCGGGGTGGTGATCGGTGGCCTGAACGGGTTCCTGATCCTGAAGGTCGGCCTGTCCGGGTTCATGGTGACCCTGGGCATGCTGACCATGCTGCGCGGTCTGCAGCTCGCGATCACCGAGGGCAAGTCGCTCATCGACGTGCCGGAGTCGTTCCTGTACCTGGGTTCCGCGACCTGGCTCGGGCTGCCGGCGGCGGTGTGGATCTGCATCGTCTGCTACGCCGCAGGCATCTTCGTGCTGAAGTACCTGCGCGCTGGCCGGTCGCTGTACGCGATCGGCGGCAACTCCGAGGCCGCGCGGGCGGCGGGCATCCGGGTCGACCGGGTGGTGTGGACCGTGCTGGTCATCGGCTCGGTGCTGGCGGTGGTCGCGGGCATCCTGATGACCGGGCGGCTCGGCTCCGTCGCCGCGACCCAGGGCGAGGGCATGATCTTCCAGGTCTTCGCGGCCGCGGTGATCGGCGGCATCTCGCTGCAGGGCGGCAAGGGCACGCTCTTCGGTGCGCTGTCCGGCGTGCTGATGCTGGGGCTCGTGGAGCAGATCCTGCGGCTGCAGGGCGTGTCCGGCTTCTACATCCAGGCGTCGTACGGTGCGGTGATCATCCTGGCGTTGGTCGTGACCCGGTTCGCCACGGGCCAGAAGCAGGAGTGACGTCGTGAAGGTGCCCGTTTCCCGGCTCGGCTTCGGTGCCGCGCCGATCGGCAACCTCTTCCGGGAGGTGTCCGACGCCGAGGCCTTCGGCGCGGTCGAGGCCGCCTGGCAGACCGGTGTCCGGTACTTCGACACCGCGCCGCACTACGGCCTCGGCCTGTCGGAGCGGCGGCTGGGTGTGGCGCTGTCCGGTCGGCCGCGCGCCGAGTACGTGCTCTCCACGAAGGTCGGGCGGGTGCTGGAGCCGTCCGACGGCGTGGGGATGGACGACGAGGGTTTTGTGGTGCCGCGCCACTTCCGGCGGATCCGCGACTACTCGGCCGACGGGGTCAAGCGGTCCATCGAGTCCTCTTTGAAGCGACTGGGCACGGACCGGGTGGAGATCGTCTACATCCACGACCCGGACGACCACTGGGCCTCCGCCGCGGGTGAGGCCTACCCGGCGTTGGAGAAACTGCGGTCGCAGGGTGTCGTCGGCGCCATCGGCGTCGGGATGAACCAGTGGGAGATGCCGGAGCGGTTCGTCCGCGAGACCGACATCGACGTGGTGATGCTGGCCGGCCGGTACACGTTGCTGGAGCAGCCCGCGCTGGTCTCGTTCCTGCCCCTGTGCGTCGAACGCGGTGTTTCGGTGGTGGCGTGCGGTGTGTTCAACTCCGGCCTGCTGTCGAAACCGGTCGTGGCCGCCGATGCGAAGTACAACTACGAGGAAGCTCCTTCGTCGCTGGTGGATCGTGCTCGTGCGATCGCCGCGGTCTGTGAGCGGCACGGGGTGACGCTGCCCGAGGCGGCGATCCAGTTCGCCTTGGGCCACCCCGCGGTCGTGTCGGTGGTGATCGGCTCGCGGACGGCGGAGCAGATGACCGCCAACGCCGCGTACTTCGCCACCGAGATCCCCGCCGACCTGTGGAACGAGCTGAAGGCGCTGAACCTGGTCGACCCGGAGGTGCCGACGCCGTGATCGTCGACGCCCACCACCACCTGTGGGACCTGTCCGCGCGGGACCAGGACTGGATCACCGACCCGCCGATGGGCGTGATCAGGCGGTCGTTCCTGGAGCCGGACTTCGTCTCGGTGGCGGGGGAGGTCTCGGCCTCGGTGCTGGTGCAGACGGTCTGCGTGCCCGAGGAGACGCCGGAGCTCCTGGCCGTGGCGGCGTCTTCGGACGTCGTCTCGGCGGTGGTGGGGTGGACCGACCTGACGGCCGCCTCCGTCGCTGACGCGGTGGCCGAACTGCAGGGCGGTGCCGACGGCTCCTGGCTGCGCGGGATCCGGCACCAGGTGCAGGGCGAGCCGGACCCGGAGTGGTTGTGCCGCAAGGACGTCCGGCGCGGCTTGGCGGCCGTTGGCGCCGCCGGGCTGGTGTACGAGCTGCTGACGTTGCCGGTGCAGCTGCCGGCCGCGCGCCGGACCGTGGCGGCGCTGGGCAACGCGCCGTTCGTGGTGGACCACTGCTCGAAGCCCGCCATCAGGTCCGGCATGGGGGAGTGGGCGGAGCTGATCCGTTCGCTGGCGGCGCACGAGAACGTGACGTGCAAGCTCTCCGGCCTGGTCACCGAGGCCGACTGGAAGTCGTGGGACGTTGCTTCGCTGCGGCCGTACTTCGAGGTGGTGCTGGACGCGTTCGGTGCCGACCGCCTGATGTTCGGCTCGGACTGGCCGGTGTGCCTGCTGGCCGCCACCTACGACGAGTGGCTTTCCGCCGCCCGTGAGCTGGTCGAGGAGCTGTCACCCGACGAGCAGGCCGCGATCTTCTCGGGCACCGCTCGCCGGGTGTACGGGCTCTAGCACCGACCGGGGGTCAGGGCGCGAACTCGGTGGACGGTTCGGTGGCGTAGTTCCGCCAGATCGGCGCCATGGTCTCCCGCGTCATGGGCTGCCCGGACTCGACCATGGCCTTGAGGTCGCGGAAGTACTGCACGTACAGGTCCGGCGTGAAGGTGGTCAGCATGACCGCCGGGTCGTCGCCGGGGTTCGCGAACGTGTGCGGCGCGCCAGGAGGGACCAGCACCCACGTGCCGGCACCGACGTCGTGGTGGTCCTGCCCGATCGTGAAACGCACGGTGCCGGAGAGCACGTAGAAGCCCTCGTCGTGCTGGGCGTGGCGGTGTTGCGGAGGCCCTGGCGTGTGCGGCGGGACGACGACCTCGCCGATGCCCAGGCGGTGATCGGTGTTGCTGCCGTCCTCGAGGATGCGGATCTGGGACGGACCGTTGGCGATGAGCTCGCCCTCGCCGGGACGGACGATCGTGACAGCGACCATGGAGCAGCCTCCTGTGATTGCAGCTTGTGCAATCACCGTACACCGGTGACTGCACATTGTGCAGTCGCTAGGCTCAGGGCATGCCGCGATGGAAACCGGACGCAGTCGAGCGCCTGCACACCGCCGCGTTGGAACTGTTCGACGAGCAGGGTTTCGAGCGCACGACGGTCGCCGAGATCGCCCAGCGGGCAGGGCTCACCCCGCGGTCGTTCTTCAACCACTTCGCGGACAAGCGCGAGGTGCTGTTCGGGCTGAGCGCGGAGCTGCAGCGAGAACTCGTCCGCGAGATCGAGGAAGGCGATGACACCACGCCACCGCTCGACGCCGTCGTGCGCGCGATGGGGGTCGTCGCGGACAAGATGTTCGAAAGCCGCCGTGCCTTGGTGACGCGCCGCTTGGCCGTCGTCGCCGCCAACCCGGAGCTGCAGGAACGCGAGCTCGGCAAGAACGCGGCCCTCACCGATGCCATCGCGGCCGCGCTCCAGGACCGGGGCTGCACCCCGGACACCGCACTGCTCGCCGCCGGCGCCGCCATGCTCGCGCAGCAGGCGGCGTTCCGGACGTGGGCGCAGCCGGGCGAGACCCGACCCCTGCGCGACCTGCTGCCGGCCGCGCTGCACGCGTTGCGCGCGACCGTCACTTCCTAGTCGAAGAGCGCCTTCAGCTCGTTGATCAGCTGCGGCGTGGCCTCCGCGAGCGGCTCGCGCACCGGCCCCGCCGGCAACCCGAGCAGGTTCAGCGCCGCCTTGACCGCCACCGCACCCGGCTCCCGCGTCATGATCGCCGTGATCACCGGGATGAGCGCCTGGTGCCTGCGCAGCGCCTCCTTGTTGTCACCCTCGTCGTAGGCGTCGAGCATCGCCTTGATCTCGTTGCCCACCACGTGCCCGACCGTGCTCACCGTCCCGACGCCACCGATCGAGTACATCGGCAGGATCAGCTCGTCGTTGCCGGAGTAGTAGTCCAGCCCGGTCTCGGCGATGACCTTCGCGCTGGCCAGCAGGTCGACCTTGCAGTCCTTCACCCCGACGATCCGCGGGTGCTCGGCGAGCCGGAGCAACGTCTCGGTGTCGATCGCCGCGGCCGTGCGACCGGGGATGTCGTAGAGCAACGCGGGCAGCCCGGACGCGTTGGCCACGCTCCGGAAGTGGTTGTGGATGCCTTCCTGCGTCGGCTTGCTGTAGTACGGCGTCACCACGAGCAGCCCGTCCGCACCGCTCTGCTCGGCTTGGCGGGCGAGCTCGATCGTGTGGCGCGTGGAGTTGGTTCCAACGCCCGCGAGGATCTGGGTCCTGTGCCCGACCGCTTGCTTCACGGCCTTGATGACCAGCGCCTTCTCCGCGTCCGTGGTGGTCGGCGCCTCACCGGTCGTGCCGTTGACGACCAGCCCGTCGGCCCCACCCTTGTCGACGAGGTGCGCCGCCAGCTCCTGCGCACCCTTGAGGTCCAGGTCACCGTCGGGGGTGAACGGGGTGACCATCGCTACCAGCACTCGTCCGAACATGACTCAAGCGTGGCTGTGGTTTATGGAAAGTTCCAGTTAGAAGTTCTGCTCGGAACGTTAAGCTGAGCTTTGTGTTGGACGTCCGCCGCCTCCGGCTGCTGCACGCTCTGTCGGTCCACGGCACGGTCACCGCCGCCGCGGAGGCCCTGCACGTGACTTCTCCCGCCGTGTCCCAGCAGCTGGCCGCCCTGGAACGCGAGGCCGGCGTCGCGCTGGTCGAACGCGATGGCCGCCGGTTGTCGCTGACCCGCGCCGGTCACGTTTTGGCTGCACACACGCAGCTCGTTCTGGACCAGCTGGCGGCGGCTGAAGCTGATCTGGCTTCTTTGCGGACGTCGGTGTCCGGTGTCGTGCGCATCGGTGCTTTCGTCTCGGTCGCCGCGTTGCTGCCGCGCGTGATCCAGGTGCTGCGGTCGGCGCACGGGTCCGATGTGGACCTCTTCGTGCACGAGATGGAACCCGAGACGTCGCTGCCTGCGTTGCGGCGCGGGGACATCGACATCGCGGTGATCCACTCGTACAACATCATGCCGCGCTCGTTGCCCGCTTCCTGCGAGTCGCACGAGATGTTCGTAGAGCCGGTGAACGTTGCCTTGCCGCTGTCGGATCCGTTGGTGCAACAGGATTCGGTGGACCTGAGCTTGTTGTCCGACCGGCCTTGGATCATGCCGCGGACCGACGCCTCGTGCCACGAGCTGACGCAGCGGGCTTGTGGGGCGGCGGGGTTCGTGCCGCGCGCGCAGGCTTATTGCGATGACTTCGGGGTCATGTGCGGGTTGGTCGAGGCCGGGCTCGGGGTGGCGTTGGTGCCGTCCGTGGCGCGTCGTCCGGGGGTGGCTCTGCGGCCGTTGAAGCAGCAGGTTTTTCGGACGGTTTCGGCGGTGGTGCGGAACCGGGCGGATGGGCAGCCGGCGGTGCGGGTGGTGCTGGAACAGCTACGCCAGGTCTGACAGCGTCACTCAGGACCGCGGCCGGTCGCTGGAGCGCTGGTCATCACTGGTGGCGAACCCTGCAGGAGGCCGACCATCATGGTCAGCAGCTGCCGAATCCTGCGGGCCACTTCATTCCGCCGCAATGCTGGTGACGACCTGCAGTGGCGATTGCTTGACGCCCCCGGCTATCCTGGGCGACATATTCGCCCGGTCCCTCGTGGGCCGGGTTTTTCTTTGCCTTCAGCCGATCAGGCCAGGTCCGACAGCCACTGCTCGACGCCCGCCACGTGCACCGTCGACCAGCTGCGCGCGAGCTCCGGTTGGTGGGCCGCGAGCGCGTCCACGATGGCGCGGTGTTCGGCGACCGTGCGGTCGACGGCGTTCGACTGGGTGATGCCGCGCCAGATGCGGACCCTGACCGTGGGGCCGGCCAGCGTGTCGAGGAGCTGGGCGAGGTAGGCGTTGCCCGAGCACTGGGCGATGGCGCGGTGGAACTCGAGGTCGTGCTCGACGAGCTCCTCGACCGACTTGGCCTGTTCGGCGGCGTCGCAGAGGGCCCTGAGCTTGAGGACCTCGTCCAGGTCGATGCGCTGGGCGGCCATCGCGGCGGCGGCCGGTTCGAGGATGCGGCGGACCTGGAGGACCTCCAGCACCGAATCTTCGCCGCGGTGCAGGTCGAGGACGAACGAGAGCGCGCCCAGCAGGTCGTCCGCGCGGAGGCTGGAGACGTAGGTGCCGTCGCCCTGGCGGACGTCGAGCACCCGGACGAGCGACAGCGCCTTCACGGCCTCGCGCAGGGAGTTGCGCGAGAGGCCGAGGCGTTCGGCCAGGTCAGCCTCCCGCGGGAGACGGTCGCCCGGCTTCAGCTCGCCGGAAACGATCATCTCCTTGACGCGCAGAATCGCATCGTCAGTGACTGCCACGGCACCTCAACTCGTCGTAGACCTCGGATGTCTGAACACCAGTATGCGTCACCCATCGTCACGCCACGGCGACACCGGTACCCATGACGGTGATTCACCTATTGATATGTGGGATGGTTATCTACTAACGAGACGTGACGCGGACCTCCGTTGTCGCCATAATGGTCTGGACCATTCTAGGAGGGATCTTGGACGCCGTTGTCGCAGCACCGCGCGCACTGCTCGGTCGCACGATCGTCGGTCCTGCCTCGGTGCGGATCAGAGACGGCCGCATCGTCGAGGTGACCACCGGTGAAGCACCACCCGGCGCGGAGGTCCTGTCCGACGGCCTGCTCACGCCGGGACTGGTCGACGTGCAGGTGAACGGCGCCGTCGGCGTCGACTTCGCCGAGGTGGACGCCGCCGGCATGCGCTCAGTCGCAGCAGCCCTACCGGCCACGGGGGTGACCCGCTTCCTGCCCACGTTGATCACCGCACCGGTCGACGTGGTCATCCGCCAGGCCAGAGCCGTGCTGGCCGCCTCGGCCGCACTGCCCGACGGGGTGGGCGCCCGCCCCCTCGGCGTGCACCTCGAGGGCCCGTTCCTGTCGCCTAAACGCGCAGGTGTGCACGACCCGTCGTTCATGGTCGAGCCTGGTCCAGACCAGATCGACGCGCTGCTGAACGACGACACCCTGCGCCGGGCTCTGCGCATGGTGACCCTGGCCCCCGAACAGCCCGGCGGCTTCGAGGCGATCCGCCGCCTGGTGGAGGCCGGTGTCCTGGTGGCCGTGGGCCACTCCGACGCCACCGGTGAGCAGACCCGTGAGGCCGCCGACGCCGGCGCGCGCATGGTGACGCACCTGTTCAACGCCCAGCGCCCGTTGGGCCATCGCGAACCCGGCGTTCCGGGTGTGGCTTTGGTCGACGACCGCTTCACGTTGGGGCTCATCGCGGACCTGGCCCACGTGGGGCCGGACGTGTGCCGCCTCGTGTTCAACGCGGCCGGTGCGCGGGTGGCGCTGGTGACGGACGCGGTTGCCGCGGCCGGGATGCCGCCGGGGAGGTATCAGCTGGGTGGGGCGGATGTGCTGCTCACCGAGGACGGCGTGCCGCGTTCCCCTGAGGGCACGATTGCCGGGTCGGCGCTGACGCTGGACCGGGCCGTGCGCAACATCGTGTCGGTGGGTGTGCCCGCGGCGGATGCGTTGGCGGCGGCGACGATCGTGCCCGCCGAGGTGATCGGGGAGTCCGGGCTTGGGCGGTTGGCGCCTGGGGCGGTGGCGGATCTCGTGTGGTGGGACGACGAACTGCGGCCCAAGAAGGTTTGGGTTGATGGGGAGGTCGTTTTTGATGCTGATGGTGTGGGGGAGCCGGTGGCGCCTGTTGCGGCGGGGTATGCGACTGCTGGGCAGTAGGTGGCCGGAGTAGGTGACTGTGTTTGGCGGCGGGGGATTGCTGGTCCTTTGGGGCGGCGGTTCCCCGCTTTGCCGTTTCGGCGGCGCGTGGGTTGGGTGGGTCGTCCCCCTGGTGCGTTGGCGGCTTGCGGTTGGGAGTTCGTGGGTGGTTGGGGTGGGTGCGGGTGTGGCGGGTGCGTGGGGCCTCCGGCGGCGGGGGGACTCCGTCCCCCTCGACCCCCTGACAATCTGATCAAAAACCGGGCCGGCGCTGTTCGTGGGTTGATGGCACGCCGGTTGGGTTGGGCGGCTTGCGGCTGCGTAGGGGCGTGCGTTGGTGGTGTGGTTTCGTCCCGAAGTCGCACCAGAGGCAGCCACCCTTGCAGGGATGAGTCAAGTCCGAAGAGCGTGGACTTGACTCATCCCTCCAAGCGCGGCAGGGCTTCGCCTGCGACTCGTGACGAAACCACACCACCCCAGGCCAGCGAGAAAACAGGAGCCCAACCGGCAGCCGGGCAAACACGAGCCCGACCGGTGGGGCGAAACAGGAGCCGAACCCGGCGGGGAGAGACAGGAGCCCAGCCGGTGGGGAGACAGGAGCCCAACCGGCAGCCGGGCAAAACAGGAGCCCGACCGGTGGGGCGAAACAGGAGCCGAACCCGGCGGGGAGAGACAGGAGCCGAACCCGGCGGGGAGAGACAGGAGCGCGACTCGGCAGGGGCAAACAGGAGCTGGCCGGGGTAAGGAGAAAACGTCTACCCGACCCGGCGGTTGAGCGAGGCTCGGAGTGATCATCGTGGCTCCCCTCTCCGCGCGCTTCCATATCTGCGGGCGCGGGCGGCTGTGCGGTCGTGACATGAAGGAGACGCCCCACCCCCAGGATCAGGACAACCACCACCCGATCAGGTGACGCCAGGGCCCTGAACACGCAAAAGGGCCGCCCGAAGAAGTCCCCGGACGGCCCAAGAGCGAGAAGAGCTACAGCGTGCGCGTCACCTTGTTCAGGCCCCGAGGGCTGTCCGGGTCGCCGCCCCGGGCCAGCGCCAACCCGTGCGCCAGCCGCTGCACCGGCAGGATTTCCAGCACCGGCGCCACCTCCTCAGCGGTTTCCGGGATGGAGATCGACAGCGTCGCGCCCACCTTCTCCGAGGCGGAACCCACCGCGACGACGTCGGCGCCGCGTTGGTGCACCACGTCGAGAGCGTCGCGCAGCGAGTCGCCGCCCTTGCCCAACGACGTGATCGCCAGGACCGCCGTCTCGCCGTCCACGGCGGCGACCGGGCCGTGCAGCAGGTCGGCGCCCGAGTAAGCGCGTGCCGCCAGGTAGGACGTCTCGGCCAGCTTCAAAGAAGCTTCCAAGGCCGTTGCGTACGAGTAGCCGCGGCCGGTGGTGAGCACCCGGTCGACGAAGCGGTACCGGCGCACGGCCTCGTCGACGGAAGGTGCCGAGGCGTCCAAAGTCACCTGAGCAAGGTCACCAAGTGAAGCGGCCGCCGAGCCGTTGCCGCCGCGCACCGCGTCGATGAGCAGGTACAGCGCCAGCAGCGTCGCCGAGTAGGTCTTCGTGGCGGCGACCGCGTGTTCGACGCCGGCCGACACGTCCACCGAGAGTTCGGCGGCGGCGTTCAGAGGAGAAGAAGGTGTGTTCGTCACCGCGACGGTCAGGGCGCCGCGGCGGCGGTAGGAGGCGGTGACCTCCAGGAGGTCCGGGGAGCCGCCGGACTGCGAGACGGTCACCAGCAGGACGTCGCGGAGGTCGGGTTCGGCGCCGTACAGGGTCGTCGTGGAGGCGGAGACGAGGCCTGCCGGGAGCTGCAGGAGGATCTCGGTCAGGTACTTCGCGTAGATCGCGGCGTGGTCGCTTGAGCCGCGGGCCGCGAACAGGACGAAGCGAGGGGCGCGCTCGCGGATGATGGCCGCCACCTCAGCGATTGACGACCGTGACGCGTACAGAGACGAGAAGATCGACGGCTGGGCGGCGATCTCCGCGGCCATGTGCTGGCCGGGCTGGGGTGTGGTCATGTCGTGCCTTTCAGGATCAGCTCGGCCGCGGCTCGGAGGCTCACCCGAGAACCGCCGTGGGTGTCGATGCGGGCGACGCTGCCCAGGTCAGGACCAGGCACGCCCGTTTCGACGTGCACCACGTCCAAGCCCAGATTAGTTAAGTTTGTTACCAGTTGTCGAGCGCTGGTGTGGCGGTGGGCGTCGCGCGTCACCACCACGATCGTGCGGGAGCCGGCCACGCGCGCGACCTCGTCCGCGGAGATGTCGCGAGCGGAGACGACCTCCGTGCCCGGCAGGACCTCCGAGAGGTACGGGCCGAGGCCCCACGGGACGTCGCCGACCGCGATCGACGGGTCCACCACCAGGTCCACGACGACCGGGTCGGTACCGACACTAACCCTGCCACGTGCCGAAACAGCGCGTCGAGCGGCCGTGAGACCGATCTCAGCGTCGTGCGCGTCGACGGTGGAAGGGGGCAGGCCCAGCGCCAGCGAGCGGGCGGCGGCCTGGGCCAGGCGCTCTTCCGGCAACGAGCCGGACTTCACCGCGGCCACGATCGAGTCGATCAGGTACTGGATCTCGGCGTCGTCGAGCGGCATGCCGCCCAGGCACATCGCGTCGACACCGGCGGCCAGGGCGCGCACGGCACCGGCTGCCAGGTCTCCGCCCACGGCCTTCATGTCCAGGCCGTCGGTGATCACCGCGCCGGTGAAGCCCAGCTCGGTGCGCAGCAGGTCGATCGCGTGCTTGTTCAACGTCACCGGCTCGTTGCCCCACTCGGGGATCACGAGGTGGCCGGTCATGATCGACCGCACGCCCGCGTTCACCGCCGCGCGGAACGGCACCAGCTCCACCTCGCGCAGCTGCTGCTCGGTGCGCGGCAGCACCGGCAGCTGCTCGTGCGAGTCCTCTGTGGACGCACCGTGGCCGGGGAAGTGCTTGGCGCAGGCGGCGACGCCCACGGCCTGCAGGCCCTCCACCCACGCGGCGACGTGCCGCGCGGCGAGCACCGGGTCCGAGCCGAAGGCCCGCACGCCGATGATCGGGTCGTCCAGCGTCAGCACCAGGTCCGCCGACGGCGCCAGGTTCAACGAGATGCCACAACGGGCCAGGCGCGCGCCGATCGACGCGGCCACCGAGCGGGTCAGGTCGAGGTCGTCCGCCACGCCCAGGGCGTAGTTGCCGGGCACCTCGGACCCGCGGCCCGCGTCGAGGCGGGTGACGTCGCCGCCCTCCTCGTCGATGCCGATCACCACGTCCGGCCGCACCGAACGCAGCTCAGCGCAGAGCGACGCCACCTGCTCGTCGGACTCCACGTTGCGGCCGAACAGGACCACACCGCCGAGACCGTCAGCGACCCGGCGCAGCAACCAGTCGGGGGCGGTCGTTCCGTGGAACCCGGGCAGCAGAACGGCAGCGGCCAACTGATCCACGCGTCATCCCTTCACGGCACCGGCGGTGACGCCGGCGACCATCTTGCGCTGAACGATGAGGAAGAACACCAGTGCGGGCACCGTGAACAGCACCGAGGCGGCCATCGCGCCACCCCAGTCGGTGCCGAACGCGGTCTGGAAGCCCGACAGCCACACCGGGAGCGTCTCCAGGTCCTGGCTGCGGATCAGCACCTTCGCGAACAGGAACTCGTTCCACGCCGTGATGAACGCGAACACCGACGTCGCCACGAGACCCGGCCCGAGCAGCGGCAGCGTCACCTTCTGGAACGCACCCCAGCGCCCGCAGCCGTCGACCATCGCGGCCTCTTCGAGCTCGACCGGGATGCCGTTGACGAACCCGCGCAACGTCCACGCGCAGAACGGCAGCGTGACGGCGAAGTACACCAGCACCAGCGACGACAGGTGTTCGTAGAGCTGCAGGTCCCGCATCATCAGGAACATCGGGATCAGCAACGCCTCGAACGGCGCCATCTGCGCCACCAGCATCAGCAGCACGAAGCTCTTGCGGCCGCGGAACGCGAACCGCGACATCGCCACCGCCGCCGTGATGCCGACGATGATCGCCGCCAGCACCGCGATCAGCGTGACCATCAGGCTGTTGCCGAGCGAGGACAGGAAGCCCGGCTTCGACCACGCCGTGGCGAAGTTCGAGAACGTCACCGAGAACGGGATCAGGTCGTAGTCCGACGTGATCGTCGAGCCCTTCGGCTTCAACGCGGACGTGATCATCCAGTACGTCGGGAACAGGAAGAACAGCGCGAGCACGATGCCCACGACGTTCGCTGCGGACTTCTTGAGCATCAGATCTTGCCCTCCTCGGTCTGCAGCAGCTTGCGCAGGTACTGGAACGTGATCAGGCCGAGGATGACCATCATCAGCACGGAGATCGCGGCCGCGACGCCGAAGTGGCTCTTCGCGATGCCCTCCAGGTACTGCAGCACCGGCAGCGTCGTGCTCTCACCGCTGGGCCCGCCCTCGCGGAACACCCAGATCTGCGCGAACACCTTGAAGTCCCACAGCACCGACAGGAACGTCACCATCAGCAGCAGCGACCGGATCTCCGGCCACGTCACCGCGCGGAACGTCTGCCAGCCCGACGCGCCGTCGATGCCGGCGGCCTCGTAGAGGTCGCGGGGGATGCCGACGAGCCCTGCGTAGAGCGAGAAGGCGAGGAAGGGGATCGCCTGCCACACGATCAACAGGCCGACGACGGACAACGTCGAGGAGCCGGAGGAGAACCACGAGTACCCGGCGAAGGAGTCGAACCCGAGCTGCACCAGCGTCTTGTTCAAGATGCCGTAGTTCTGGTCGAACATCCACTGGTAGACCGTGGTGGACGCGAGGATCGGCATCGCCCACGCGCACAGCATCGCGATCTGCAACGCGATCCGCACCCACGGGGTCAGCACGCGCATCAGCAGCGCGATCCCGAGGCCCATGCCCACCGACGCCACGACGACGGACACGGTGAACACGACGGTCCGCAGCGAGACTTCCCAGAAGCGCTCGTCCTGCAGCACGGTCATGTAGTTGTCGAGGCCGGTCCACACGATCTCGCCGCGCACCAGCTCACCGAGGTTGAGCTGGCGGAAGCTCGTCACGAACACCGAGACGACCGGCCAGCCGATCAGCCAGAGGATCGCGATGAGGGCGGGGGCCAGCAGCAGGTAGGGCAGCGCCCGGTCGAAGGCGCCGCCCCGGCGGCGCTTGCGTGCGCCACCCGTCACGGCAGGCGGCAGCGCCGGCGGGATGCTCCCGGCCGGCGCTGCCGTTTCGGTCGTCTTGACGGCCGTCATCTCAGCTGGGTTATCCCATGGCCTTGGTGACGGCGTCGCTCGCGTCCTTCGTCGCCTGGTCCAGCGACTTCGCGCCGGTCAGGTACGCGGTGAGCGCGTCCTTCAGCGGGTTCTGGCCCGCCTCGACGGCCGCCCACTTCGGCGTCACCGGGGTGACCTTGCCGTTGGGGGACGACTCCGCCATGGCCTTGCCGATCGCGTTGGTCGCGAGCTTCGCGGTGTCCTTCGAGGTACCGGGGACGGCGCCACCCTCGGCGAGCATGTCCTGGTACTTCTTCGACGACAGCAGCGCCAGGTACTTCTTGGCCGCGTCCGCGTTCTTGCTGGACGCCGGGATCGCGAGGTTCGAGCCACCGAGGAACACCGGAGCGGCAGCGCCGGCCTTCTTCGACGGGATCGGGAACGCCGAGATCTTGTCCTTCAGCTCCGGCTTGGCCTTGACGGCACCGGCGAGCTCCCACGGGAGGCCGACCATCATGCCGACGTTGCCCGTGCCGAAGACCTCCATCTGCTGGGGCTTCGCCTCGTCGATGTCAGCCGGGACCTTCTTGGCGGCCGAGGCGTCGTAGAGCGCCTTGTAGGCCTCGAAGCCCGCCTTCGACTGCGCGGAGTCGAGCGTGCTCGTCCACTTGCCGGCGTCCTGCTTGGCGACGTCGCCGCCCTCGTCCCAGATCAGCGAGAGCAGGAAGTACCAGGACTGGCCGGGCAGGTACAGCGCCTGGAAGTCCGGGTTGGACGCGTTCGCGGCCTTCAGCTTGTTGATCGCGTCGATCCACTCGGCACGCGACGTCGGCGGCTTCGCGATGCCGGCCGCCTGGAACAGGTCCGTGCGGTAGATGACGGTGCGGTTCGCCGCGTAGAACGGCACACCGTACTGCTTGCCGTTGAGCGTCAGCGAGTCCTTGAGACCGCCCAGCCACTCACCGCTGTTGAACTGGCTCGCGTCCGCGGTGAGGTCGGCCAGCGTGCCCTGGTCGGCGAAGCTCGCCGTCTGGGTGTTGCCGAGCTCGATGACGTCCGGGGGCGTGCTGCTGGCCAGTGCCGTGGTCAGCTTCTCCTGGATGCCGGTCCACTTCTGGACCTCGTACTTGACCTTGATGCCGTTCGCGCTCTCGAACTCCTTGTTCAAGGCGTCGGTCAGGGTCGTCGGCGCGGAGCCGTCCATGAGCCACACGGTGATCTCTTTGGTCTCCGTGCTGCTACCGCTGTTCGTGCTCGTGCCACATCCGGACACGGCCACTGCCAGTGCGGCGGCACCAGCAGCGAGTCCTCTCCAGCCCTTCACAGTCGCGCCCTTTCACCAAGCCCGGCCCTCGCCGGAACGTCCAAGTGGTGTAGACCAATGCGGAACAGCGTGTGCCGCGTCACTGCTCCTGTCAAGCGCGTTGCCAAAGCGTTGCGGAGTCCTCGGACCTTTTTTGTGTCGAATGGCGGGGGTTCGAACGCACGAAAGGACCCGGACAAGGCATCCTTGTGGAGCGTGACATGGAGTGCGAGGAGGAGGCCATGCTGGAGACGACGCCTGCATCAGGCGTGGACGCCAGGACGCGGGCGCAACGCGAACCCAAGTACTGGGGTCTCAAGCGGCACCTGCTCGACCTGTTGAGGGCGCTGCCGCCTGGTTCGCCGATCCCCACGGAACGGTCGCTCGCCGCGGAGTTCGACGTCTCCAGGACCACCGTCCGCCAGGCGCTCGCCGAGCTGACGGTGGAGGGCAGGCTGCTCCGGGTGCAGGGCAAGGGCACCTTCGCGGCCGAGCCCAAGGTCGCCCAGAGGTTGCAGCTGTCTTCGTACACAGAGGACATGCGCGCCCAGGGCCGCGTGCCGTCGTCGAAGCTGATCGAGGCCTCGGAGATGCCCGCGGAGGCGGAGCTCGCCCGCTACCTGGGCGTGCGGCCCGGTGCCAAGGTGCTGCGCCTGCACCGCCTGCGCCTCGCCGACGACGAGCCGATGGCGATCGAGACGACCCACCTCGCGCTCGGCCGGTTCCGCGGTCTGCGCCGCTACCTGGCGCCCGGTGCCTCGCTGTACCAGGTGCTGTCCGAGCGGTTCGGCGTCGAGATGGGCCACGCCGAGGAGACCATCGAGACCGCGCTCGCCTCGCCGGAGGAGGCCGAGCTGCTCGGCGCCGACATCGGCCTGCCGATGCTGCTGCTCTCGCGGCACTCGTTCGACACCGAGGGCAACCCGATCGAGTGGGTGCGCTCGGTCTACCGGGGCGACCGCTACAAGTTCGTGGCCACGCTGAACAGGCCGTCTTGATCGGCCGCGGATGATCGCCTGGGGCACACCGCGGGCCCGCGCGGTGCTCGCCACGACGATCCTCGGCTCGGGCATGGCGATGCTCGACGGCACGATCGTCAACGTCGCCCTGCCCCGCATCGGCGCGGAGTTCAGCGCGTCGGTCACCGACCTGCAGTGGATCCTCAACGGCTACATGCTGGCGCTGGCCTCGCTGATCCTGGTCGCGGGCTCGCTGGGCGACCGGTTCGGCCGCCGCCGCGTCTACATCGCCGGCGTGGTCTGGTTCGGTCTCGCCTCGCTGCTGTGCGGCGTCGCGTGGAACGTCCCGGTGCTGGTCGCGGCACGGGTGCTGCAGGGCGTGGGCGCGGCGCTGCTGACGCCGGGAGCGCTCGCCATCCTGCAGTCGTCGTTCAACCGCGAGGACCGGTCGCGGGCGATCGGCGCCTGGTCGGGGCTGTCCGGCGTGGCCACCGCGATCGGGCCGTTCGTCGGCGGGCTGCTGGTGCAGGCCTGGTCGTGGCGGCTCGCGTTCCTGGTGAACCTGCCGGTCGCGGCCCTGTGCGTGTGGCTCGCGCTGCGGTCGGTGCCGGAGTCGCGGGACGAGACCGCGGGTCACCCCAACTACCTGTCCGCGCTGGTCGGGGCGGCGGGCCTGGCGCTGCTGACCGGCGGCCTGGTCGAGCAGTCGTACCTGGTGGCGGCGCTCGGCGCGGCCGCGATGATCGCGTTCGGCGTGGTTCAGGTCCGCTCGCCCGATCCGCTGGTGCCGCCGGCGCTGTTCCGCGACCGCACGTTCCTGGTCGCGAACCTGCTGACGTTCCTGGTGTACGCGGCACTGGGCGGCGTGATGGTGCTGCTCGTGCTGCAGCTGCAGGTCTCGCTGGGCTACTCGCCGACGGCGTCGGGCCTGGCCAGCGTGCCGATCACGATCATCATGCTGCTGGCGTCCTCGACCTCGGGCCGGATCGCCCAGCGGTACGGCCCGCGCCTGCAGCTGGTCGCCGGCCCGATCGTGGTGGGTGCCGGCATGCTGCTGCTCAGGAACGCCGAGCCAGGCGCGAGCTACCTGACCGGCGTGCTGCCGGGCGTGCTGGTGTTCGGCCTCGGCCTGGCCGCGGTCGTCGCACCGGTCACCGCGACCGTGCTGGCCTCGGCACCCGATCATCACGCGGGTGTCGCGTCGGGCGTCAACAACGCCGTGGCGCGCACCGGCAGCCTGCTCGCGATGGCCGTGCTGCCGGCCGCCGTCGGGCTCATGGGCGACGACTACACGAACCCGGCGGTGATGACGTCCGGCTGGCGGATGGCGCTCGTGCTGTGCGCGGTGGCGGCGATCATCGGCGGCGTGCTGGCGTTCGGCGTCGACAACCGGGTGCTGGCGACCGACCACGAGCAGCCGGACAACCCGCACCCCGGCGACTGCCTGCACTGCGGTGTCGAGGGCCCGCCCACGCACATCCGCTCAGCCGGCGAGAAGGCGCACCAGTAGCGCGGGGTCGATGTTGCCGCCGGACACGACGGCGACACCACCGCCACCCAGCTTGGCCTGGGCCGCGACGGCGACCGCTCCGCTCGGCTCGACGACGAGCCGGGCCTGCCGTGCCAGCGCCGCCACCGCGCCGAGGATCTCCTCCTCGGTCACGGTGACCACGTCGTCGACGTAGGCGCTGATGTGCGCCCACGTCAGCTCCGAGGGCTCGTCCCGCAACGCGTCGGCGACCGTCCTGGCGCGGTCCACGGGGTCCCACCGCACCAGCTCACCCGCCCGCACCGACGCCGCGATGTCCCCGGCCAGCTCGGGCTCCGCGCCGACCACCCGCACGTCCGGCTTGATCGACTTGATCGCGGTGGCCACTCCGGAGATCAGCCCGCCGCCGGACATCGGCACCACGACCGTCTCGACCGACGGCAGGTCGGCCAGGACCTCCAGGCCGATCGTGCCCTGCCCGGCGATCACGTCGGGGTGGTCGAACGGCGGGATCAGCACCGCGCCGCGTTCGGCGACGAGCTCCTGCGCCCGCTGCACCCGCTCGGTGATCCCGACGATGAACACCTCGGCACCCAGCGCACGGGTGGCCTCGACCTTCACCTCGGGCGTGTTCGACGGCATCACGATCGCCGACGGCACCCCGTGCAACCGCGCGGCGTAGGCGACGGCCTGGGCGTGGTTGCCGCTGGAGTACGCCACCACGCCGCGCGACGGGTCCTCCACACGTGCCAGCGCGTTGAGCGCACCGCGCAGCTTGAAGGCGCCGATCGGCTGCAACGACTCGGGCTTGAGCCATCCGGACCCGAACGGCAGCAGGGGCGTGCGCACCACGTGCGGGGCGATCACCCGTGCCGCCGCCTGGACGTCTGGGAGCGCGATCATCCGAGGATCGACGCGAGCAGCGACGGTTCCAGGTTTCCACCGGAGACCACCGCGACCGTCTTGCCCTCCGGCAGCGACCGGTTCAGGTGCGCCGCGACGACCGTGGCACCGGACGGTTCGGCCACCGTCCTGGTGCGCCGCGCGATCTGCCGCACGGCGTCGAAGATCTCGTCCTCCGACACCGTGACGATGTCGTCCACGTACTCCTTGATGTGCGCGAAGGTCAGCTCCGACGGCTCGGCGCGCAGGCCGTCCGCCGACGTGCGGGCGCGGTCGTGCGCGTCCCACCGCACCAGCTCACCGGCGCGCAACGACGCCGCGGCGTCACCGGCCAGCTCCGGTTCGACCCCGATCACGCGGGCGTTGGGGCACAACGCCTTCACCGCCACGGCGACGCCGGAGATCAGCCCGCCGCCGCTGACCGGCACCAGAACCGCCGTCACGTCAGGAAGATCGGCGCAGATCTCCAGGCCGACCGTGCCCTGCCCGGCGATCACGTCGAAGTGGTCGAACGGCGGGATCAACGTCGCCCCGCGCTCCTGCACCAGCTCGGCCGCGCGCGACTCGCGCTCGGTGATGCCGACGACGAACACCTCGGCACCGTGCGCGCGCGTCGCGTCGATCTTGAGCTGCGGCGTGTTCTCCGGCACGACGATCGCCGCCCGCATGCCGAGCATCTTGGCCGCGTACGCCACCGCCTGCGCGTGGTTGCCGCTCGAGTACGCCACGACACCGCGCTCGCGGTCCGCGGAAGGTATGCGGGACAACGCGTTCACCGCGCCGCGCTGTTTGAACGCGCCGATCGGCTGCAGGTTCTCCGGCTTGATCCACAACGTGGAGTCGAAGGGCAGCAACGGAGTTCGCACGACGTGCGGGGCGATCGCGGCGGCGGCCGCGCGGACGTCCTCGATGGTCACCAGGCGCATGTGTCGATGATGCACGTCACGGGGTCACAACCGGTGAACTGTGCCCAACGTCCTACGTGTGTCATGGCTGATAAGGAGAAGATCACCCCCGTCAAGCTCGCCGCGAGCGTGCTCGCCGCCGTCACCGCGGCCGTGCTGAGCCTGCGCCTGAACGTGGTCGGCACGATCATCGGCGCGGTCCTCGCGAGTGTCGTCACCACCGTGGGCGCCGTGCTCTACCAACGGTCGATGGAGCGCGAGAAGCGCTGGCAGGTCGTCGCCGTCGGCGGCTTGCTCGCGTTCGTCGTCGCGGTCCTCGCCGTCACGAGCGTCCACCTCGTCACGGGCAACCCGAGCGGCGCCGGTCCGGCGGAGCAGGCGGAGACCTCAGAGCCGCGGAAAACGGTCACCCGCACGGAAACCAGCACGCCGCCGGCCACCGAGACGATCACCGTCACGCCCCCGCCGGGCGCGCCCGGACAGTCGTCGGCCGAAAGCACCACGCCCACTGCGCCGACCACCACGACGACAGAGAACCGGCAGCCGGCCGACAGCTCGACGCCTCCCTCCAGCGCCGACCCCATTCGGTGATCACGTCACTACTTTGAGCGATAGTTAACTGTCAATTGCTACGCACCGCAGTTGATCTGTCGTGAGCTGTGACACACTTCGTCCACAGTCGGGTTTGGGCGTAATAGATAACAGACCCGTAACGTCACTCGATCGGGCGAAAGATTAGCTCCGAAAGAGACGGAACAGAGCGAAGAGGAGGGCGCATGAGGCTCGTGGCCACACCACTGGAGCGCGGCGCCCGTGTCACACGGACGGGATTGGGAGGGGTGGGGCGACCCCTGCCGCCGCCCCACCACCCGTCCCCCTAGAGCCCCCGAGAGAGGTCCCTGCAACCAATCTCTCGGGTTCCCCTGCACCCGAAAGTGAGGGAGACGTTGATGAACCGCACGAGTGCGGCCCGTGTTACCGGTGCCCTGTTGCTCGCCACCGGAGTCGTGACTGCTCTCAGCGTACCGGCGTTTGGTGCGCCTGCCGCGCCAGTCGGCGGAACTGGTTCCGATACGGAGAGCTACCCGGCCGAGTTGCTCCAAGCGGTCGAGCGTGATTTGGGCCTGAACGCTGACCAGGCACGCGTCCGGTTGGCCTCTGACCTCAAGTCGAGCGAAATCGCGGAGCAGGCGAAGGCCTCTCTGGGCGACGCGTTCGGCGGAGCCTGGATCGAGCAGTCGACCGGCAGACTGACCGTCGCCGTGACCAAGCCGGGACTCTCCGTGACCGGCGCGGACACCAAGGTCGTCGCGAACTCGCTCACCAAGCTCAACGGCACCAAGTCGGTGCTCGACCTGATGAACGCTCCTGAGTCGATCGCCAGCTGGCGTGTCGACGAGAAGTCGAACAGCGTCGTGATCGAGGTCAACAAGAACACCAGGGACGCCGCGGCGGAGCAGTTCATCGCCACCGCGAAGTCCCTCAACCCGGCCGTCGCGGTCGAAGAGGTGACCGAGAACGCGAAGCCGCTGTACGACCTGCGCGGTGGCGACGCGATCTACATGAGCGGCGGCGGCCGCTGCTCGCTCGGCTTCTCGGTCTCCGGCGGCTACGTGACGGCGGGCCACTGCGGCACCACCGGCACCAGCGTCTCCGGCTTCAACCGGGTCGCCCAGGGCACGTTCGCCGGCTCGTCCTTCCCGGGCAACGACTACGCCTGGGTGCGGACGAACTCCAACTGGACCCCGCGTCCGTGGGTGAACCGCTACAACGGCACCAACGTGACGGTGCGCGGCTCCCAGGCTGCCGCGGTCGGCGCGTCGATCTGCCGCTCGGGTTCCACCACCGGCTGGCGCTGCGGCACCGTCCAGGCGCACAACCAGTCGGTGCGCTACCCGCAGGGCACGGTGTCGGGTCTCACCCGCACCAACGCCTGTGCGGAGCCGGGTGACTCCGGTGGTTCGTGGGTGGCGGGCACCGGCTTCGGCCAGGCCCAGGGCGTGACCTCCGGCGGTTCCGGCAACTGCTCCTCCGGTGGCACCACGTACTACCAGCCGGTCAACGAGATCCTGTCCGCCTACGGCCTGCGCCTGACGGTCGGCTAGAACTCCTCTGAAGGCGCCGCGGCACTCCGGTGTCGCGGCGCTTTCGCGTTCCTCAGACGAGCACGATCTTGCCGTGGGCGTGCCCGGTCTCGCTCAGCCTGTGCGCGTCGGCCGCGCGGGCGAGCGGGAAGACCTCGGCGAGCGGAACGGTGAACGCTCCTCGTTCCGCCAGTCCGTCGCCGTACACGACCGGGATCGCACCCAGTGAGGCGACGAAGTCCTGGGTCGCCGGTCCGGCGGTGCCGATCACCTTCGCGCCGCGTGCCGCCGCCAGCTGCACGGCGACCGTCCCGACCCCGCCCGCCGCGCCTGCGACCAGCACCGTCGTCCCGTCGCGCACCCCGAGCAGGTCCAGCGCCCTGGTGGCGGTCTCGACGTTGGCCGCCGCGCCGGCCTGCTCCAGCTCAGCCGCCGGCTTGGCCGCCCACACCGCGAGGACCGCGTGCTCGGCGTTGGCGCCGCCGAGCCGTGCCAGGTCGACCATCCCGAACACCTCGTCGCCCACGCCCACGCCGGTCACCCCGTCGCCGACCTCGTCGACGACACCGGCCGCGTCCACGCCGGGCACGTGCGGCAGCGGCACCTGCGCGCCGAACCGCCCGGAGCGCAGACAGGTGTCTCCCGGGGTGACTCCGGAGGCGCGCACGGCGACGCGGATCTGTCCGGTGCCCGCGTGGGGTTCCGCATTCTCGGCACAGATGGCCGCCTGCACGGCCGCGGTCGACGAGGGGCTGGCGCACCAGGACCCCTGGGAGGGGTTCCGCTGGACCGTGGCGGAGATCTGCCGGATCCACGTGCTCGACCGCGGGTTCGCGCCGGGCGAAGGCGGCGGGACGGCTGCGCGCCGACTTCTCGGTCGACGACATGGTGCTGCTGCTGACGGCGAGCGGGGGCGTCCGCAACGGGACGCCCGCCGTCGCGCAGCGGCTCGCCACCCTGTTCCTGGAAGGCTCAGCTGAACTGAACTGATCTTTTCGAGAGCCCGTACCAGAAGCCTTCGACGCTGGTGCGGGCTTTCTCGTCGCTCGCGGCCCCCAGTGCCACGAACAGCGGCGCGAAGTGCTCGGTCCGCGGGTGCGCGATCCCGGCGGCGGGTGCCTTCACCTGGAAGTCCAGCAACGCGTCCACGTCGCCGGCCGCCAGCTGCCGGTGGGCCCAGTCGTCGAACTCCTTCGACCACGACGGCGGCTCGTAGTCCGGTCCGGCCGGGAAGTTCACGCAGCTCAGGTTGTGCGTCATGAACCCGCTGCCGACGATCAGGACGTTCCTGTCCCGCAACGGCGCGAGCTTGCGGCCGATCGCGTGCAGCTCGCGCGGGTCGAGCGTGGGCAGCGACATCTGCAGCACCGGCACGTCCGCGTCCGGGAACATCTCCTTCAGCGGCACGTAGGCGCCGTGGTCGAGGCCGCGCTGCTCGTCCTGCTCCACGTGCCCGCCCAGCAGCTTGCGCACGTCCTGCGCCAGTTCGGGAGCGCCCGGTGCCTCGTAGGTGACCTGGTAGTAGCGCTGCGGGAAGCCCCAGAAGTCGTAGACCAGCGGCACGGTCTCGGTCGCGCCGATCGTCGTCGGCGCCTCCTCCCAGTGCGCGGAGACCATGAGCACGGCCTCCGGGCGCGGGAGTGTGGCGGACCAGTCCTTCAGCTCTCTGGTCCACGTGGCGTCATCGGCCAGCGGGGGTGCCCCGTGGCTCAGGTACAGCACTGGTGCGCTCACGGGGTCGAGCGTACGCCGGTTTGTTCAAATTTCAACGACTAAGTTCAACTTTGAACGATTCAGCGGCGGCGCGCGGGTCATCGGCGTCCGTGATGGCCCTCACCACGACCACGCGGGTGGCTCCGGCGGCCTTGACCTCGTGCAGGTTGGCCAGGTCGATGCCACCGATCGCGAACCACGGCCGGTCCGACCTCGTGGCCCGGACCAGATCGAGTCCTGGCGCCGGGCGACCGGGCTTGGTCGGCGTCGGCCAGCACGGGCCGGTGCAGAAGTAGTCCACGCCGGGCTCTTCCGCGGCCGCCGTCATCTGGTCGAGGTCGTGGGTGGACCGGCCGATCACCACGTCGTCGCCGACGATCCGGCGGGCCAGTGGCACCGGCAGGTCGTCCTGCCCGAGGTGCAGCACGTCGGCGTCCACGGCGTGCGCGATGTCCGCGCGGTCGTTGACGGCGAGCAGCCTGCCGTGGCGTGCGGTGACCTCGGCTAGGACCTCGAGCGCCTCGATCTCCTGCTTCGCTTCGAGTGACTTGTCCCGCAGCTGGATGATGTCGACGCCGCCGGCGAGGGCGGCGTCCGCGAACTCGGCCAGATCAGGCCGGTTCGGGGTGCAGAGGTACAGCGTCGCGTCGGCGAGTCGTTGCCTGATCAGGTTTCCGTCGAGTCCTGGCACGCACGCACGTTAACCGTTATGTTGAAGGCGGTCCGCACGGGAGCCTGGAGAAGACCGGGCTGAGAGGGAGCGTGGTTCGCTCCGACCGTCGAACCTGATCCGGGTCATGCCGGCGCAGGGAGCGTGAATGCCTTGAGCACTGTGGAAGTGACCGTCCTGGGTGGCGGTGTCATCGGCCTGTCCGTCGCGCTGTTCGCGGCACGGGCCGGCTACTCGGTCTCGGTGTCCGACCTCGGTTCGCCGCACGCCGGTTCACGGGTGGCGGGCGGCATGCTCGCGCCGTTGACCGAGGCCTGGCCCGGTGAGGAAGCCGTGGTGGCGCAGGGGGTCGAGGCGCTGGCGATGTGGCCGGAGTTCGCCGCGTCGATCGGCGTGGAGCTGTTCACCGCCGGCACGCTGGCGGTCGGCACGTCGCCGGGCGATCTGACCGACCTGCGGCACGCGGGGGAGTTGCTGACCTCGCGCGAGGTCCGCGCCTTCGAACCGTCGCTGGGCCCGGCCGTGCGCGGTGGGGTGCGCACGAGCGACCTCGCCGTGGACAACCGACTCCTGCTTTCCGCACTGTGGAAGGCGTGCGTCGAGGCCGGTGTTCAGTCCGATGTGGACGGACGGGTGCGGGTGATTGCGGCCGGGGCGTGGAGCGCGGGGCTGCACCCGGCGCTGAGGGACGTCATCCGGCCGGTCAAGGGCGAGATCCTGCGGCTCACCCACCGCCCCGGCGCGTTGCCGCCACCCCGGCACACGATCCGCGCGCTGGTCCAGGGCCGTGCCGTCTACCTGGTGCCGCGCACGGACGGCGTGGTCGTCGGCGCCACCCAGTACGAGGCCGGTTTCGACACCGACGTGACCGTGGCGGGTGTGCGGGACCTCCTGCGAGATGCGGAGGTCGTGCTGCCGGGTCTCGCCGAGTACGCGCTGACCGAGGCCGCCGTCGGGTTCCGCGCGGGCAGCCCGGACAACGTCCCCGTCGTGCGCGAGCTCGAACCCGGTGTCATCGCCGCGACCGGTCACCACCGCAACGGTCTGCTGCTGGCGCCGCACACGGCGCGCGAGGTGCTGCGGCTGCTCGAAGGAGGAACGTCGTGAAAGCAAAGGTCAACGGCACATTCCGGGACCTGGCCGACGGCACGTCGGTCGCCGCCGTGGTGGCGCTGGTGGGTGCGCCCGCGCAGGGCGTGGCCGTCGCGCTCGACGGTGCCGTGGTGCCGAAGGCGTTGTGGGAGAAGACGATCGTGCCGGACGGCGGCGTGGTCGAAGTGCTGACCGCGGTCCAGGGAGGCTGACGTGGACGATCCGCTCATCATCGCGGGCAAGGAGTTCCGCTCCCGGCTCATCACCGGCACCGGCGGTGCAGCCAACCTCTCGGTGCTCGAACGCGCGCTGGTCGCGTCCGGCACCGAGCTCACCACCGTGGCCATGCGCCGGGTCGACGCCGCCGGCCAGACCGGCGTGCTGGAGTTGTTGCGGCGCCTGGGCATCGAGGTCCTGCCCAACACCGCGGGCTGCCGCACGTCGGCCGAGGCCGTGCTCACCGCGCAGCTCGCCCGCGAGGCCCTGGAGACGAACTGGGTCAAGCTGGAGGTCGTCCACGACGAGGAGACCCTGCTGCCCGACCCGGTCGAGCTCCTCGACGCCGCCGAACGCCTCGTCAACGACGGCTTCGTGGTCCTGCCCTACACCAACGACGACCCGGTGCTGGCGCTGAAGCTGCAGGACATCGGCTGCGCGACCGTGATGCCGCTGGGGTCGCCGATCGGCACCGGCCTCGGCATCCGCAACCCGCACAACATCGAGCTCATCACCGCCCGCGCGACGGTCCCGGTCGTGCTCGACGCGGGCATCGGCACGGCCTCGGACGCCGCGTTGGCCATGGAGCTCGGCTGTTCGGCCGTTCTGCTCGCGACCGCCGTGACCCGCGCCGACAACCCGGAACTGATGGGCGCCGCGATGCGTTGTGCGGTGGAAGGCGGCCGGCTCGCGAAGCTGGCAGGCCGCATCCCGCAGCGCTTCTGGGCCCAGGCCTCGTCACCTGGACTGTGACCGTTCCGTCCCTTTGCCAGATCTTGCCGAGGTGGAGCCGCTACCTTGGGTGCACACGTGTTGGGGGAAGATGGACCATTGCCTGTTCCCGAGGAGGACTAGACGTCGTGACGGCCCCCATTGACGCCGAGGTCGAGGACGCGACCGCGCGCCTGTACCTGGCGATCGGCCGGCTGGCCCGGTTGCTGCGACGCACCGGTTCCCCCGGACTCGGCCCCGGCGCGGTCTCCGCGCTGGCGACGCTCGCCCGCTGCGGCCCCATGCGCCTGGGCGACCTCGCCACCAAGGAGGGCGTGGCCCCTCCGACGCTGTCCCGCATCGTCGCCGCCCTCGTCGAGGCGGGTTACGTGAAGCGCGAACCCGACCCGCAGGACGGCCGCGCCTGGCTCGCCACCCCCACGCCCGAGGGCGAGACCATGGTGTCCGGCGTGCGTTCCGCGCGGGTGCGTGAGCTGCAGCGCCGCATCGAACAGCTCACGCCCGAACACGTCTCGGCTTTGGTGAACGCCTTGGACGCGTTGGAAACCCTGGTCGGCGAAGAGTCGAAGTAGGTCCTCACCCGTCGGTGCGCAGCAGGGCGTGCTGGTGCATGTCGTGCCAGCCGTCCGCCTGTCGCGCCGAGCCCCGCAGCGTGTCCTCGACGGCGAACCCGAGCTTGGTCGCGACCCGGCACGACGCCGCGTTGGCCGTCGAGTGCTCCAGCGCGACCCGGTGCAGGCGCAGGACGTCGAAGACCCAGCGGGTCAACGTCCTGGCGGCCCGCACCGCCACCTCGGCGCCGCGGGCCTCGGGCAGCACCCAGTACGACAACGCCGCCGACCCCTCGAACAGCGAGACCGCGCGCAGGCCGACCTGACCGACGACCCGGCCGGTGTCGTCGACCACCGCCCAGCTGGAGTCCTTCTCGCCGTCCCACCGCGTCGCCCAGTCCGCGATCCACTCGCGAGCCTCGTCGAGCGTGTCCATCCGCCGGATGTGCCACCACTGGATGTCGGGACAGGAGAAGGCCGCCAGCACGGCGGCGGCATCGGCGTCCTGCCACGGCCGCAACACCAGCCGGTCACCGGTCAGCCGCGGTTGGTCGAGAGCGCGCAACGACCCGGCGGGCCGGGTGGGATCCACGGTCAGGGGCACCGCACCATGATCAGCGAGTGGTGACGACCTGCGCCAGCGCCTGGTTGAACGCGTCGAACTCCGCCACCAGCACCTCACGCGTCTGCGCCAGCACGTCGGTGGCCATCACCCCGCTGAACTCCTCGGCGTTCACCAGCCGCGTGCCGCCCTCGACCGCCGTGAGCTCCCAGCGGTGACGCCCGAAGAACGTCTCCGGATCACCGCCCTGGGACGACACGGCGTACGGCTCGACCGACACCAGCTCCCCCTCGAACTCGCGCTCGAACGGCGTGCCCTTCGCCGCCACCACCCGCGTCCGAACCCCGTCCACCTGCACGTACTCCATGACGGGGTTCCACGCGGCATAGCCCGCGAAGTCCACCAGCACCTTCCACACGTCCTCCACCGGCGCGGGGATGACCAACGACGTCCTGATCTCATTTTCCTGCATGACCATGCAGCATAATGAGCGCGCGCTACTCTTTTTCGCATCGCAGGGATCAAGGGACAGGTGCAGCAGCGCGGCGTCGAGCGACGTCGCGAGATCGTCGGCGCCGCGATCGAGCTGTTCGGCACCAACGGCTACGCGGGCACGGGCGTCGCGGCCATCGCCAAGAAGGCGGGCGTCACGCCGTCAGCGGTCATCCACCACTTCGGCACCAAGGAAAACCTGCTCAAGGCCGTCCTCGACGAGTTCGACAGCCGGGCAGCCGCGCGCATCACCACCGCGGACCTCGTCCAAGCCCTGCTGGAAGACGCCGACTACACCATGCGGCACAAGGGTTTGGCCACGCTGCACACCGTGCTGCAGGCGGAGCACCTGGCCCGCGACGACGAGATCACCGAACGGTTCCGCGCCAGGAACCGGCTCCTGCGCGGCCACTTCGCCAAGACGCTGGGCGAAGCGGCCGCGACAGAGCTCATCGCGTTCCTCGAGGGCGCGCTCACGGTCTGGCTGCTCGACCCGGAGCAGACCGACCTGCGGGCGATGTACGCCCGTTACCTCTCCAACCTCCAGAACGGCGACACCGGCCCGTCCCCGGAACCCAGGGGATAGGCCGCCGCGACCGAGCGCACGATGAAGTCCTTGCCGAACCGCACCGCCTCCGGCACCGACGCCCCGCGCGCCAGCGCCGAGCTGATCGACGACGCCAACGTGTCACCGCTGCCGTGCGTGTGCGTGGTGTCGTAACGCGGGCCGGGCAGTTCCACAAAGTCGCGCCCGTCGTACAGCAGGTCCAGGCACTCCGGGTCGTCCCACATGTGGCCGCCCTTGACCAGCACCCACTCCGGCCCCAGCTCGTGCAGCGCCACCGCCGCGTCCCGCTGGCCGGCCCGGTCCTTCACCGCGATCCCGGTGATCAGCCGCACCTCGTCCAGGTTCGGCGTCACCAGCGTCGCCCGCGGGAACAGCAACCCCTTCAACGCATCGAGCGCCGAATCCGCCAGCAGCTGGTCCCCGTGCATCGACGCCGACACCGGGTCGACGACGAACGGAACACGACCCCGGCCGATCCCCACCGAGTCCAACGCCGGCGTGATCGCCTCGATGATCGCCGCCGACGCCAGCATCCCGGTCTTCGCCGCCTGCACCCCGATGTCCGACACCACCGACACGATCTGCGCAGCGACGACGTCGGCCGGGATCTCGTGCACCCCCGTGACGCCGAGGGAGTTCTGCACGGTCGCAGCCGTCAAAGCGACACACCCGTGCACTCCGCACGCGAACATCGTGCGGAGGTCGGCCTGAATGCCCGCACCACCGCCGGAATCGCTTCCGGCGATGGTGAGGACCCTCGGAGGTGTCACGAAGTCTCCACGACGGGCAGGTACACCTTGTTGCCGGTGCCGGCGAACTCGCCGGACTTCTCCGCCATGCCGGCCTCGATGGCCTCCACAGTGGACAGTCCGCGTTCCTCGGCGTAGCGCCGCACGTCCTGCGTGATCTTCATCGAGCAGAACTTCGGCCCGCACATCGAGCAGAAGTGCGCGGTCTTCGCGGGCTCGGCGGGCAGCGTCTCGTCGTGGAACGAGCGAGCCGTGTCCGGGTCGAGCGAGAGGTTGAACTGGTCCTCCCACCGGAACTCGAACCGCGCCTTCGACAGCGCGTCGTCCCAGTCCTGCACGCCGGGGTGCCCCTTGGCGAGGTCCGCGGAGTGCGCCGCGATCTTGTACGTGATCACACCGGTCTTCACGTCGTCCCGGTTCGGCAGGCCCAGGTGCTCCTTCGGCGTGACGTAGCAGAGCATCGCGGTGCCCAGCCAGCCGATCTGCGCCGCGCCGATCGCGGACGTGATGTGGTCGTAGGCCGGCGCGATGTCCGTGGCCAGCGGCCCGAGGGTGTAGAACGGCGCCTCACCGCACCACTCCTCCTCCAGCCGCACGTTCTCGGCGATCTTGTGCATCGGCACGTGGCCGGGGCCCTCGATCATGACCTGGACGTCCTTGGCGCGCGCGATGTGCGTCAGCTCGCCGAGCGTGCGCAGCTCCGCGAACTGCGCCTCGTCGTTGGCGTCCGCGATCGAGCCCGGCCGCAGCCCGTCACCCAGCGAGAACGTCACGTCGTAGGCCCGCAGGATGTCGCACAGCTCCTCGAAGTGCGTGTAGAGGAACGACTCCCGGTGGTGCGCCAGGCACCACGCGGCCATGATCGACCCGCCGCGCGAGACGATGCCGGTCACGCGCTTGGCCGTCAGCGGCACGTACCGCAGCAGCACGCCCGCGTGCACGGTCATGTAGTCGACACCCTGCTCGCACTGCTCGATCACGGTGTCCCGGTACACCTCCCACGACAGCGCCGCCGGGTCGCCGTTCACCTTCTCCAGCGCCTGGTAGATCGGCACGGTGCCGACCGGCACGGGCGAGTTGCGCAGGATCCACTCGCGCGTCTCGTGGATCCGCTTGCCGGTCGAGAGGTCCATGATCGTGTCGGCGCCCCAGCGGGTCGCCCACACCATCTTCTCCACCTCGTCCTCGATCGACGACGACACCGCGGAGTTGCCGATGTTCGCGTTGATCTTGACGAGGAACTTCTTGCCGATGATCATCGGCTCGGCCTCGGGGTGCTTGCGGTTCAACGGGATGACCGCACGCCCGATGGCCACCTCAGTGCGCACGAACTCCGCGTCGAGGTTCTCCCGCGCCGCGATGTAGCGCATCTCCGGGGTGATGATCCCGGCCTTCGCGTACGCGAGCTGGCTGACAGCTCCGTTGATCGGTTCCCGTGCGGCGATCCACCCCGACCTCAGGTCAGGAAGTCCACTGTGGACGTCGATGGTCGCGTTGTCGTCGGTATACGGACCGGAAGTGTCGTAGAGATCGACATGCTCGCCGTTGGTCAGCTCCACCCTGCGGCAAGGCACCCGGATGTCAGAAGCGACTTCGCGGTACACCTTGCGAGACCCCGAGATCGGGCCGGTGGTCACACTGGGCTTGACCGAACGGTCGTCAAGTGCCGTCACGACATTCCTCCCTACGCCGGCATTACCCGGTCAGGTTCAGGCGGTCGGTGACACCGGCATCACAGCCAGTCACCCTCTCAGCCCGCTCAGGCGCGAGCTCCCGCGTTGTGTTGAGTTGTCGAGACCTGACCATAGTCACGGTGCGCCGCAGCTGCCAAGGCCGCGTTTTGCCCCTAATCTTTCCCCGTGGCTGATCACCAGCCGTTCCCGCCCGGCGCGCGGCGCGGTCAACGTCCCGCCGTGGTCTCCGCATGCCCTTCGTGCGGTGAGCTCGCCGGCCGCGGCTACCCCGACTGCGGGTTCTGCGCCGAGCTGCTCGACCAGTTCTGGCTCGCGGACTGGGAGGCGCTGCGGACGTCCTCGCAGCTCGCCGACCGGGAGCTGGCCGAGCTCGTGACCTCCGCCGACGTCGGCGTGTACCCGTGGACCTGCGTCGACTGGGCGATGACGCTGCTCGCGTGCTCCCGCTGCGGTGCCGAGCTCGGCACCGGGCCGGTCGAGTGCGTGCGCTGCGCGGTCACCGAGGAACGCCGCTGGAACTGGGACCACGCGGCCCACCCGAACACGATGAGCGCGAACGAGCACCTGCTGCGGGTCGCGCGGTCGGTCATGCGCGCCCCGCACCGCAAGCGCCCGGCCGTCGTGCAGGCCTGGAAGCTCGTGCTGCCGTTCCTCATCGCCGGCGAGGTGATCGAGTTCGGCCGTCTCGACCGCATCCGCGCGCACGTGCTGGCAGGCGGCTATGAGTCGCTCGCCGCCTGCCACCCTCGCCGAGCTGGCCGGGTTGCCCGAGCTGTTCTGGCGCCGGGGCGGTCCGACCTCAACGCGGGTCGAGTACCAGCCGGACTCCGAGCGCCAGCAGCACGCCGCCCGACAGCTTCTCCAGAGCCGTGCGCACCCGCGGCCTGCCGAGCCAGCCGCGGATGGTGTGCAGGACCGTGACGATGACCAGGTACCAGACGGTGTCGATCACCACCCAGAACGCGGCGAGGAAGAGCAGAACCCCCTGGCCGGCCTCCCCGGCGGGCACGAACTGCGGTAGGAACGAGATCGCGAACACGCCCAGCTTCGGGTTCGCGAGGTTGACGACCAGCCCGCTGCGGAACGCGCGGCTGGGCGGCGGCGCCTCGCCCGGCAGGCTCTTGCTGATCAGCGCCTTGATGCCGAGGTAGACCAGGAAGACCGCGCCGCCGATCCGCAGCGCGTGGTAGGCGATCTCCGACGCGGTGAGCAGCACCGACAGGCCCAGAGCCGCGGCGACGGCCCAGCACGCCACGCCGACCTCCATGCCGAACACCGTCGCCAGCGCGGCCCGCCGCCCGTGCACCGACTGTCGCAGGACCATGGCCGTGCCGGGTCCGGGCGACAGTGCGATGAGGAACGAGGCCGTCACGAAGGCGACGATGTTTTCCAGTGGCATGCCTCTGATGGTCGCCGACGCCCGCAAACGGGTTTCTTGACCTGGAGCGCGCTCCAGGATGTTCGCTGGTCGCCATGACGGATCTGGGGAAGTTGGGTTTCGGCACGTGGGCCATGGGTGGCCCGTTCACCTACGCCGGGCAGCCGGTGGGATGGGGACCGACCGACGACGAGGAGTCGCTCAAGGCGTTGCGCCGCGGTTTCGACCTGGGCGTCCGGCTGGTCGACACGGCGGACGTCTACGGCTGCGGGCACTCCGAGACGCTGGTGGGGCAAGCGTTTGCGGACGTGCGGGACGAGGTGGTGATCGCGACCAAGTGGGGTGACGAGTTCGACCCGGCCACGCGCGAGCTGACCGGCTACAACGGCACGGTTCCGTACCTGCGCGAGGCCGTCGAGGGGTCCCTGCGCCGGCTCGGCACCGACCGGATCGACCTGTACCAGCTGCACCTGGGCGACCTGGGCCTGGACGAGGCGGGGCTGCTGCGTGACGAGTGCGAGGAGCTGGTCGCGGAGGGCAAGATCGTGTCGTACGGCTGGAGCACCGACGACCCGGAACGGGCGCGGTTCTTCGCGCGAGGGAAGCACGGTGTGGCGGCGCAGGCGGACATCAACGTCCTGATGGACACGCCCGAGATGTACCGCGCGGCGGAGGAGGACGACTTCGTCGTGCTGTGCCGGCGCCCGCTGGCGATGGGCCTGCTCGCGCGGGAGACGTTCACCGAGCTGCCCGCCGACGACGTGCGGGTCACCGATCCGGGGTGGCTGCTGTTCTTCGAGAACGGCAAACCGACGCCGGCCTACTTCGAGGCCCGTGAGGCCGTCCGGGACGTGCTGACCTCGGGCGGCCGGACGCTCGTGCAGGGCGCGCTGGCGTGGTTCTGGGCGCGTTCTCCCCGGCTCGTCCCGATCCCGGGCGTGCGCACGGTGGCCCAGGCCGAGGAGAATGCGAAGGCACTGCAGTTCGGCCCGCTCACGCCTGAACAGCTCGCCCAGGTGGAGTCGGTACTGCGCTAGTACTCGTCAGTCCCGTCAGTCTTCGTCTTCGTCGTCGCCGAAGTTCGCGGGGTCGGCCGGGTCCCAGGACAGGTCCGGCCGGCCCCAGTCGTTGTCCCGCAGCATCCGCTTCGACTCCTTCTTGTACCGCCCGATGAGCCGGTCGAGGTACAGGTAGCCGTCGAGGTGGTCGGTCTCGTGCTGCAGGCACCGCGCGAAGAACCCGGTGCCCTCGACCTCGAACGGCTGCCCGTCCAGGTCTTGCCCCACGCACTTCGCCCAACGGGCGCGTCCGGTCGGGTACGCCTCGCCGGGCACCGACAGGCAGCCTTCGAAGTCGTCGTCCGGGTCCGGCATGGTCTCCGGGACCTCAGAGGTCTCCAGGCGCGGGTTCACGATCACACCGCGGTGCTGCACACCCTCGTCGTCCGGGCAGTCGTACACGAAGACCCGCAGGTCGACACCGATCTGGTTGGCTGCGAGCCCGACTCCGCGAGCGGCTGCCATCGTCTCGAACATGTCGTCGACGAGCGTCTTCAGCTCGGTGTCGAACTCGGTGACCTCACGCGTGGGGTTGTGAAGTACGGGGTCACCAGCGATCACGATGCGGTGCACGGCCATGGTCAGACTTTAAGCCGTCCAAAACTGTCGGTGTCGCGCGGTAGGTTAGAACGATCACGTGATTGAATTGCCCGCACCTGAAGGTGTGGCGACCGTGGGGAGCCAGATGGATCACGCCGAGGCGCTTTCTACCGCTGACGGGCTGACCAGTCGTGAGCGCACCATGCTCGCGTTTGAACGGCAGTGGTGGAAGTACTCGGGGTCCAAGGAACAGGCCATCAGGGAACTGTTCGACATGTCCGCGACCCGCTACTACCAGCTCTTGAACGGCCTGATCGAGTCCGAAGCCGCCCTGGCTGCCGACCCGATGCTGGTCAAGCGCTTGCGGGGCGTCAGGACAGGCCGCCAGCGGGTTCGCGCCCGCGCCAGGAGCACCGAGGACTGATGACCTCCCCCGAGTCCGCAAGCCCGTCGCGCCCGGCCAAGGCCGCCGGGTTCGCCCTCCTCGGCGTCGCCGCCGTGGCCGTCGTGATCGGAGTCGTGAGCCTCTTCGGCGGCTCCGACGACACCCCGCCCTCAGCAGGCGGCACGACCACCACGCCGCCGCCCCAGGAGCAGACCACCTCCGCCTCCGCTTCCACCTCCGGCTCAGCCGAGCAGCCGCCGCAGAGCACCTCCGCTCCCGCGTCGAGCACTGCTCAGCCCTCGGCCACGACACCCCCGCCGGCCGGCACGACAACCGCGCCCGCACCGCCCCCGGTCGCCCAACCGGGTGCCCCGAAGTCCCCGGTGCGCGTCTACAACAACAGCACCATCGCCGGCCTTGCCGCCCGCGCCTCGGACGAGGTGAAGGCGAACGGCTGGCAGGTCGCCGAGACGGGCAACTACTCGGGCGGCACGATCCCGACCACGACCGTGTACTTCCGGCCGGGCACCGACGAGGAAGCCTCGGCCAAGGAACTGGGCACGGTGTTGAAGGCGCGCGTGGAGCCGCGGTTCAACGGCATCGACCACGCGGCGCCCGGCATCATCCTGATCGTGACGAACGACTACCGGGGCCCCTCGGGCAGCAAGTAGGCCAGTCGGCGCCAGGCGTCTGCGGAGAACGCGAGCACGTCACCGCTCGCGTTCTTCGAGTCGCGCACCAGCACGTCGTGGGCCAACGAGACCTCGACGCACTCGCCGTTGGGGTCGCCGTCGCTGTAGCTGCTCTTACGCCAGGTCCGGTCCGAGGTCATGGGCGTCCTTTCGAAGTGCGCTGACGTACTCCATCAGCTTGCGCTTCGATTGTTCCGCATCCAAGGCCGCCTCCTGCAAGCGCCGGAAGAGCCTCCGACTCTGTTCGACAGCGGCGTCGCTCTGGGCGAACACCTTGGCGACACCGGTCTCTGTGTAGGCCAATGGCGCGGCCTTCTCGAACTCGTACAAGGTGCATTTCGTGTGCACGGCCAGCTCTTTGGCCTCCGCGGGCACGATCCTCAGCATGTGGGTGCTGAAGAGCAGCCGCAGGTACTGGTCCTCCCTGGTCCGCACATCGCCCAGCAGGAGCTGCAGCGCGAGTTCGTGCAGGTAGAACATGATCTGCGGAGGACGCGCAGGACGGTCTGACGCTCCATCCTGAGCTGCACGCCCCACTCGATCCCGGCCGTGGCGGCGAGCCCGGTCTCGTCGATCAGAGCACGCGCATAGTTCTCCGTCTGGATGAGTCCGTGCGGCGTGAGGATGTCGTAGGCGGTGATCTTCGTTGCCAGCGCCTCGGTCATCGCGATCGTGCGCAGGTTGTCCGACACCTGCGCGAAGTAGGGGTCGAAGGCGTTGTGGTAGCGACTCCGGAACTCCTGCAGGTACTCCAGATCCTTCCCACACGCCGTCATGATCTGCGCGAGGTCGACGTCGCTCGCCCGCGCCTTCCCGTGCTCGATGTTGGACACCTTGCTCGGGTCCCACCCCAGATGAACGGCGAACTGGCGGCCGGTCATCTTCGACGTGGTCTCACGCAACAGCCGCAGCTCGTCACCCAGGTCTCGGCTGAGCGCGGTGGAAGTGGTCGCAGACATGCCTCTGGACGCTAAGAGTTGCAATTAGTCCATGCCACTGGCTCGTTCGGGTGAAAACGTCAGCGCACTGCCGCGTACGCCGCCAGCCCCGCCAGCTGCACCGGGTCCAGCGACGGCCGCACCACCGACCGCGCCTTCGCGAGGTGAGCCTGCGTCACCTCCGCCGCCTCCAACGACTCCCGCATCGCCGTCAGCGCCGCCTCCCGCACCAACCCGGCACAGTCCGCCGCCGAGTACATGTCGAGCTCCTTCGCCAGCTCGGCGAGGTCCACGTCGCTCGCCAGCGGCGTGTTCTTCGACGCGGCCTTCAAGATCTCCGTGCGCGCGTCCGCGTCCGGCGGCGACACGTACACGAGCCGCTCCAACCGCCCCGGCCGCAGCAACGCGGGGTCGATCAGCTCGGGCCGGTTCGTCGCGCCGATCACCACGACGTCCCGCAACGGCTCGACGCCGTCCAGCTCCGTCAACAGCGCCGCCACCACCCGGTCCGCCACCCCGGCGTCCGACGACTGCCCGCGCCGCGGTGCCAGTGCGTCCACCTCGTCCAGGAAGATCAACGCCGGCGCCGCGTCCGCCGCCCGCCGGAACAGCTCGCGCACGGCCCGTTCCGACTCGCCGACGAACTTGTCCATCAGCTCGGCACCCTTGACCGTGAGCACGTTCAACTGCCCGGACCCGGCCAGCGCCCGCACCAGGAACGTCTTCCCACATCCCGGCGGCCCGTACAGCAACACCCCGCGCGGCGGCTCAACCCCAAGCCGCGCAAAGGAGTCCGGGTACCGCAACGGCCACAGCGCGGCCTCGGTCAACGCCTGCTTGGTCTCCACCATGTCGCCGACGTCGTCCAACGTCAGCCCACCGGTCTGGATGGTGTCCGACGCCGACATCGAGATCGGCCGCACCGTCCCGAGCGCCCCGAGCAGGTCCTCCTGCCCGACCCGCGGCTCTTCGACGTTCCGCTGCCGCAACGCCGCCCGGACCGCCGCCTCCCGCCGCAACGCACACAGGTCAGCCGCCACGAACCCGGGCGTCTTCTCCGCCACCGCCTTGAAGTCCACATCGGACTCCATCGGCACGTCCTTCATGAGCACCCGCAACAGTTCCGTGCGAGTCGCCCCATCAGGCAACGGCAGCGTCAGCTCCCGGTCCACCAGCTCCGGCGCCCGCAACCGCGCGTCCACCGACTCGGCCCGCGCCGACGTGACCACCAACGCCAGGTTCGGCCGCGACACAGCCGTCTTCAAGATCTCCAGCACGACCGTCGCCACCGGCGGCGCCACCGTGGGCAGCAACGAGTCGATGTCCGTGATCAGCAACACCGTCGGCTTCTCCGGCACACCGGCAATGGCGTCCCCGAGCTGCTTGGCCATCGCCCCGGCCTCCAGCACCGCGATGCTCGGCGCCGCCAGTTCCACCACCTCAGCCTCGACGCTGGCCGCCACCGCCCGCACCAGCGTCGCCTTGCCGACACCCTCAGGCCCGCTGACCATCGCCGCCAACCGCGCCTGCGCCCCCAGCCTCGTGAGCAGCTCCGGCTGCCGGAACATCAGCTCCAGCCACTCGGTCAGCGTCCGAGCCTGCTCCTTCTGCCCAACCAGGTTCGCCACGGGCAACGCCTCGTGCTTCTCCTGCACCACCACCGGCGTCACCTCAGCCGCCGGCGCCTGCGCCGACCGCCACCCCACAACACTCGACGGCTGCACCGCCACCGGCCCAGCCGGATCGGTCGACGTGATCGTGATGAGCTCGTTCGTCCACGTCATCCCGATGGCGTTGCTCAACCGCCGCCGCGTCTCCGACACGTTCGCCTCAGGCGGCGGCGCGAGGTCCTGGGGGAGGAGCGAAACGCTGTCCCCGACCGTCAACACCTTGCCCGTCAACGCCATCCGCACGTGCTCAGGCGTCAACGCCGTCGTCGCCAACCGCGACCCGGCCACCGTGATGCTCCGCGCCGGCGCCACCTCGACCGGCGCCACCACGATCTCCGCCCCCTCGACCACCCCGAGGTTCGTGAGCGTCACGTCGTCCACCAGCACCACACCCGGCGGCTGCTCCCCGGCAGCGGCCAACGCAGCACTGACCCTCGCACCGGTCAACTTGACCGCGTCCCAAGCCCGCAACCCGAGCGCGTCGAGGACCTCCCGGTGCAACCGCACCACCCCGCGCCGGGTGTCCAGTGCGGACGGGGACAGACGAGCCGTCAGCGTGATCACGGCACCGACTCTAGTTGCTCCGGCGGCGTCGAACAGCGCATCCAGCCCGCTACCGTTCGGCAGGTGGACCCCCGCCGGCTGAGGTCGATTCTCGATGACCACCCCGAGACCGCTCACCTGCTGGCGGTGTTCGAGTTCGACGTGAGCCGAGGCGCCGACGGGAGCGAGTTCGAGCTGTCCTCGGGCGAGGCGCTGCACACCGTGGCGGGCACCTTCGCGGGCGACACCTACCTCGTCTGTGGTGCGCCGCAGGACGACAGACCGGTCGCCTACGCCACGTCCGAAGGGCAGGCGGGACTCATCGCCCGCAACCTCAAGGAGGCGCTGGAACTGGTCGTGCTGCTGCCCTGCTGGCAGGACTGCCTGACGTTCTCCGGCGACGGCGACCTCGCCGCCATGACCACCGTCGCAGAGCATTCGCTGCGCAAGCTCGCTGCCGAGAACCCGCAACTCGAGGCGCAGCAGAAGCAGGTCGTCGAGGTCCTGTCGCTGGACCACGTGGACACGGCGACCTTGCTGACCCGGCTGCACCACGCCGTCTCCAGCACGTGGCCGGACCACGTCATCTCCGATGAGAATGGTGAGTACGAAAGCTTGTTCGGCGCTTTCACGCCGGATCGCAACCCGGAGGGTGACGGGTGATCGAAACGTTCGCGGGGGCGAATTCCGCGTCACGTCCGTGAGCAACATCGTCGACGACTGCGAGAGCATCGAGCTCGTCGCGGAAGACGGCCCGAACGTGGCGGTCAGCACCAGGGACGACGACCCCTCGAAGGCGCTCTACATCAGCGTGGACGGCGAGGTCCAGGAAGTCGTCCTCCTGCAGATGATCGACTACTCGCGAGCTCGCCTCGGCGCAGCCGGTTGGAAAGACGGAAAGCCCTGCCGGAGCGCACTCCCACAGGGCTTCCCAAACGTCTCAACCAGCGATCAGCGCTTCGGCTGCCGCCTCAACCCCAACTGCCGCCAGGACCGCCGCCTCCCGTTCGGCGAAGCAGAAGGCACCGCTTCGTCAGTCACCACCGGCGTGTCCCGCCGAGGCCGCCGCACCGCCCGCATCGCCGCTCCGGCCACCCGGCCACGCAACGGCTGCCGCAACCCGAGCCGACGAGCCGCCACCCCGTGCGCCCGCCGGATCGCCCGCCGCTCCACACCGGTCACGGTCCAAGCCTCGGGATGCTTCGACAGCCACATGTACCGCCGCACCGAGTACGGCAGGTGCGCCAGGTACACCACCATGGCCACGATCAACGCCACCAACGGGAACGTGATCACCGCAGCCGCCAGCAACGCGATCAGCACCAACGACGGCGCGACGAACCGAGGCGACACCTTCACGGTCTTCACCGACAAAGTGGGAATCCGCGACACCAACAACAACGCGACCACAACGGTCCACACCCCGACCGCGACCGGCGAGTTCCACCAGCCGTCGACCCGGACCTGCTCCTCGATGATCAGGGGCATCAGCAGCAACAACCCACCGGCAGGCGCCGGCACGCCCACGAAGAACTCCTTCGCGAACGGCGGCTGTTCCTTCTCCAGCAACGTGTTGAAGCGGGCCAGGCGCACGACCATGCACACCGCGAAGATCAGCGCGATGACCCAGCCCGCGCGGTTGCCCTCGAACTTCCACAGGTAGATGGCCAGTGCCGGCGCCACCCCGAAGGAGATGGCGTCGGCCAACGAGTCCAGCTCCGCGCCCATCTTCGACGTGGCGTCGAGCATCCGCGCGATGCGGCCGTCCAACCCGTCGAAGACGGCGGCGGCGGCGATGGAGGCGATGGAGGCGCCCCACATGCCCACGTTCGCGAAGTGCACCGCGGACAGGCCGGCGCACATGGCGAGGACCGTGATCGCGTTCGGCAGGAGGCGAACGCCGGGCCCGCTGGGTGCCATCAGGCCTCCGGGAGCTCAGCGAGGACGGTCTCCCCGCCGATGGTGCGCTGGCCGGCCTCGACCAGGACGCGGGAGCCGCGCGGCACGTAGGTGTCGACGCGCGAGCCGAAGCGGATCAGGCCGTAGGTCTGGCCGCGCTCGACCTTCTCGCCGTCGGCCACGTGGCAGACGATGCGGCGGGCGACCAGGCCGGCGATCTGCACGAACACGAGGTCATGGCCCTCGGTCGTGCGCATCCACACCGTGTTGCGCTCGTTCTCCTCGGACGCCTTGTCGAGGTCGGCCGAGAGGAACTTGCCGGGGTGGTACGAGACCTGGACGACCTCGCCGTCGGCCGGGATGCGCTGCACGTGCACGTCGAAGACCGACAGGAACACGCTGACGCGCGTCATCGGCTGGTCGCCGAGGCCCAGTTCCGCGGGCGGCACGGTGTCGACGACGTGCGAGACGGTGCCGTCGGCGGGTGCGATCGCGATGTTCGGGCGGGTCGGTGTGACGCGCTTCGGCTCGCGGAAGAACCAGGCCACCCACGCCGTGAGCACGGCGCCGACGACGCCGAGGCGCTTGTTGAAGCGGCGCAGGACGAACGTGAGAACCGCCGCGCCGGCCACGAACGGGCGTCCGGCCGGGTTCATCGGCGGAACGATGCCGCGCGCGAGTTCGAGGAAGTGGGAGACGGGCTTTTCGCTGCTCATCGTGGTGTGGGGTTCCGTAGCTTCCGTGGATGTCGGGCGCCAACACGCTACGCCAAAGCGCCAAACCGCCCACATGGACTGCCCGAAAAAGCAAGTGGCCGGTAGACCCGTGCATCCCCCGACGAACGCACGGGTCCACCGGCGCCTACTGGCCAGTGTAATCCCCGTCACATGGAGTCAACAACGCCGCCGTGTGAGCGTTCCGTCACAGTCCGTCGACGCCGAGCGCGCGCAGTCGCTCCCGCACCTCGGCCACCCGTGCCGGGTCCCGCACGGCCGGTGCCACGAGATCATCCGGGTACACCGCAGCTCCGTCGGGCAGTCGGAGGGCGAACACCCCGCCCCAGTTGAGTTCCAGCACGGCGCGCCCGGCCGTCACGAGCTGGTCGGCGACCGCGCAGGCGAGGAGTTCCGTCACGTTCTGGTCGGCGACCGCGCAGGCGAGGAGTTCCGTCACGTTCTCCACCGCCGCCTCGTGCACCTGCTCCGCGGTCAGCGACGTGTCCACCGGCCGGCCCGTCAGCCGGTGCAGCTCGGCCCGTTCGAGGCACGCCAGCACGTCGCCGAGCGTCTCGCCGACCTTGCTCACCCGACCGGCGTGCCGCAGCGCGAGTGCGTACCGCCTCAGCAGCGCCGGCCCGGCCAGCGGCGCGAGCTCCTCCACGTGACCGGCGGCCCCTGCACGTCGACCAGCCGGCCACCGCCTCGTAGGGCGTGCCGTCGAGCAGCTCCCACGCGGCCGTTCGTCCACCGCGACCGCGCCCGCCCCGTGCCCGAGCCCAGCGGCCATCGCCGCGACGCGTTCCCACGGCGGGGCTGTCGAACACCGACGTCGGCTCGCGTTCGGCCAGCACCGCCTCCAGCTCGCGCAGCGTGCACCCGCCGCGGGTGGCCCAGGTACGACCGGAACCCCTCCAGCAACGGCGGCGTCCGCCCCGCGGTCACCGCCAGGCCCACGTACCAGTGCAGGTAGTCGCCCAGCCGACGGCCGATCCGCAGCAACGCCCGCCGCGCCGCCTCGACCCCGGCCGCCCGCACCGCCACCTCGTCGGCGAACCGCTCGTGCTCCCGGCTCTCCGACGCCACGACCAGCGTGTACAGCCGCGCCCACCCGTGGAGCAGCCGCATGAAGTCGCCTTGGCACCGCCATACCGGGTGCCGCGCCGTTCCCACACGTTCGCGTTCGGCTCCGGCACCAGCCTGATGTCGTCCGGCGACCTCGTCCCGGCGATCACGGCCAGCTCGTCCACGTGCCGCCACAGCTCCGGGTGCGTCCCGCGCGTCATCGGCACGCCGGTCGGCTCCGGCCGTGCGAAGACCGCCCGCACCACCGCCCACAGCAGCGGGAACGCGATGGCCGCCGCGAAGAACCCCACCCAGCCGCCGCCCTGGAAGTCCCCGATCCGGAACCGCCAGACCGAGACCACCACCAGGAACACCGTCAGCGCCGCGCCGAGCACGAAGAACCCGACCAGCAGCACCAACGCCAGCACAGACCTCACAACCGCCCCCAGAACCGCTCGCTACCGCAGGTGCCTGATGGTGACCTCGTCACCGGCCGCCAGCTCGGTGACGTCCGCCGGCACCTCGATCAGGCAGTTCGACGACGCCAGCGCCGACAGCAGGTGCGACCCCGGCCCCCCGACCGGCGTGACCACCTCACCGGACGACGGGTCGTACGCCCCGCGCCGGAACTGCGTCTTGCCCGCCGGCGACGACAGCGCGGACGACACCCGCGCCCGCGCGGTCAGCCGCTCGACCCGCTGGTGCCCCATCGCCGCCAGCAGCGCCGGCCGCACGAACACCTCGAACGACACCTGCGCGCTCACCGGGTTGCCCGGCAGCGTCAGCACCGGCACGCCCTCGTACCGGCCGGACCCCTGCGGCCCGCCCGGCTGCATCGCGACCTTCGTGAACACCACGTCGTGGCTCGCCAGCGCGTCCTTCACCACCTCGTACGCCCCCGCGCTCACCCCGCCGGACGTCACGATCACGTCCACCGACCCCAGGTACGGCGCCAGCGCCCGGTGGAACGCCTCCACGTCGTCCGGCACGAACTTCAGCTGCACCGCGATGCCGCCCGCGTCGCGCACCGACGAGGCCAGCATCATCCCGTTCGACTCGTAGATCTGCCCCGGCTGCAACGGCCGCCCCGGCTCGACCAGCTCCGACCCCGTCGACAGCACCAGCACCCGCGGCCGCCGCCGCACCGGCAGCTCCGGGATGCCCAGCGCCGAGGCGAGCCCCAGCTGGGCCGGTCGCAGCACCGTGCCCGCGACCAGCACCGGGTCGCCCTTGCGCACGTCGTCGCCCGCGACCCGGATGTTCGTGCCGGGAGCCACGGTGGCGTTCAGCGTCACCTCGGACGTCCCCGCGTCGGTCAGCTCGACCTGGATCACCGCGTCCGCACCGGGAGGCACCGGCGCACCCGTCATGATCCGGTGCACGGTGCCGGGTTCCATCGGCTGAACGTCCACGCGACCGGCCGGGATGTCGTCGGCGACCGGCAGCCGGAGCGGGACGGCGGCCAGGTCGCCCGCGCGGACGGCGTACCCGTCCATCGCGGAGTTGTCGAACGGCGGCAGGGACACGGGCGCGATCACGTCCGCGGCGAGGACCAGCCCGAGGCACTCCTCGAGCGGCAGCTGGAGCACCGGCATCTGCCCCACGAGGGAGATGACGCGCTGGCGGTGTGCGGCGACAGTGGTGGGGGACACGACTGCATACTGCCAATGTCGTAGTGATCGTGACGATCTCTTGGCCCAGTTCGACCCCTGGGGGTGCACAGCGTGCAGGTCCGTACCCGGCACACACCGAACTTCGGCGTGGCGAGACTGGTGCTCGCACCTGCGGAGATGGTGCTGGTGGAGGCCCAGTCGGTGCTCGCCACGAGCTACGGGCTCGCGGTCGAGCAGAAGGGCGGCACCGTCGCGCTCTGCACCGCGGGCGCCGAGGGCGGCTGGGTCGACGTGGCGCCGGTGCTGCCGGGGGAGCTGCACACCGTCGAGCTCGACGGCAAGAACGGCTGGTGCATCTCCCGGCTGGGCTGGCTCGCCTCCGGCAGCGCGGTGCTGGTGAACCCGGACGCGCCGCCGCTCAAAGCCCTCTTCGGCGGCGGAGATGGATTTCTGAACTATGCACATGGGCAGGGAACCATCCTGCTCGGCTGTTCCGGCGCACTCGACCTCGTGACGCTCGGCGAGGGAGAAGCGGTCACCATCGACAGCGACCACGTGCTGGCGTTCGCGGACTCCGTGCAATGCCGACTTCGGGCGTTGCCACCCGAGGGCGGGCAAAACATTCGCTCTGGTGAGGGCTTGGTGTTCGACTTCGCCGGTCCGGGTGCCGTGCTCACCCAGACGCGCGGGCCCCGCCGGCTCGCCACCTGGTTGCGCGCCAACGGAGTCAGCTCGCGTTCATGACTCCGTAAGGAGGTATCCGAGTGACTTTTCTTCTTTTAGCGTTGCGTTCTGCTCTTTGCGTGGTCTGAAGGAGGACGCCTTGGCTCTCGGTACCGTCAAGTGGTTCAACTCCGAAAAGGGATACGGCTTCATCGCAACCGACGGCGGGCCCGACGTGTTCGTGCACTACTCGGCGATCCAGATGGAAGGCTTCCGGACGCTCTCCGAAGGCGACCGCGTGGAGTTCGAGGTGCAGGCAGGCCGGGACGGGCGCAGCCAGGCGTCGGACGTGCGCAAGGCCTAGTGACTCCGGCACCGGCCCTGGTCACTCTTTGAGCAACCCCGAGCAGCCCGATCTCGGCGGGCGTTAGGCTGCCTCGCGTGTCGGAGGACCTGAGCGGGCGGCGGATCGCGCACTACCGGATCGACGGTGTGCTGGGTCGTGGTGGCATGAGCGTGACGTACAAGGCCACGGACGTGAGACTCGGCCGGAAGGTCGCGCTCAAGGTCATCGGTGAGCACCTCGCGCCCGACGCCGAGTTCCGCGAGCGGTTCGTCGACGAGGCGCGCAACACCTCCGCCATCGACCACGCGAACATCGTGCCGCTGTACGACTTCGACGAGGTCGACGGCCTGCTCTACATCGCGATGCGGCTGGTCGACGGCCAGGACCTCGCGGGCCACATCAAGGAGGGGCCGCTCACCCCTGCCCGCACGCTGACGCTGCTGGCCCAGGTCGCCGAGGCGCTCGACATGCTGCACGGCAAGGGCCTCGTGCACCTCGACGTGAAGCCGGCGAACGTGCTGGTGACCACGAAGGAGGGCGTGCGCGAGCACGTCTACGTCGCCGACTTCGGCCTCACCCGCCGCGGCGCCACCGGCCACCGCACCCGAACGGGTGATTTCCTCGGTTCGCCGACCTACGCGGCGCCGGAGCACCTGCGCGGCGAGCCGGTCGACGGCCGCACCGACCAGTACGCGCTGGCCTGCATGTTGTTCGCGTGCCTGTCCGGCCGCCCGCCGTTCCAGGGCGGTGTGCAGGAGGTCATCCAGGGCCACCTCGGCCAGACCGTGCCCCCGCTCTCGCAGCTCGTCGCGCTGCCGCCCGCCATCGACGACGTCATCCGCCGCGGCACCTCGAAGGACCCGGCCCAGCGCTTCGGCAGCTGCGCCGAGCTGGTCGCCGCCCGCGTCGCTCTCGCCGGAGTCGCGCAGGGCTCGAGTCCCGCTCAGGTCGGGCCGCACTCCGGCTCGTTCCCCGCGCAGTCCGTGCACGCCGCGCAGATGTCCGGACCGGTGTCCGGCCCCACGCCGGTGCAGCAGGGCGCCTACCAGGGCGGGTACCAGCAGCATCTGTCCGACCCGGTCCGGCTGCGCCCGCCGAACCAGGTGGGCGCGAGCGCGTTCCACAGCAGCTCGAAGGAACGTCCGGCCTGGCTGGCGCCGGTGATCGCGGCCGCCGTGGCGATCGTGGCGATCGTCATCGTGGTGATCATCCTGTCGCCCGGCGACGAACCCGCACGTCAGCCGAAGACGAACTCCTCGCCCACGCTGAACGTCGGCGAGGACCCCACCTCGCGCAAGCCGCTGCCGACCTCTGTGCCGGTGCGCACGTCACGCTGAGGTTCACGCCCGGGTTCACCCCGGGTCGCTTGCACTCGCCGTGCCCGAGTGCTAAACACGTCTTAGCACTCGGCTCTGTCGAGTGCCAAAGATGTGAGGCTGGGAAGGTGAGGCCCCCTCGTGGGGTCGTCCGTCGCGGGCACCGAACCTGGCCAAGCGAACCGTGTTCCGCTGTGGGCTCTGCCGGCCCGCAGTGGCCCAGAATCCACAAAGGCGGAGGAACACACCGCAATGGCCAAGATGATTGCGTTCGACGAGGACGCCCGCCGCGGTCTCGAGCGGGGTATGAACACCCTCGCTGACGCCGTCAAGGTGACGCTCGGCCCGAAGGGCCGCAACGTCGTGCTCGAGAAGAAGTGGGGTGCGCCGACGATCACGAACGACGGCGTCTCCATCGCGAAGGAGATCGAGCTCGAGGACCCGTGGGAGAAGATCGGGGCCGAGCTCGTCAAGGAAGTTGCGAAGAAGACGGACGACGTCGCTGGTGACGGCACCACGACCGCGACCGTTCTCGCCCAGGCCCTGGTGCGCGAGGGTCTGCGCAACGTGGCCGCCGGCGCCAACCCGCTGGGCCTCAAGCGCGGCATCGAGCAGGCCGTCGACGCCATCGCCGAGCAGCTGCTGAAGAACGCCAAGGAGATCGAGACGAAGGAGCAGATCGCTGCTACCGCGTCCATCTCCGCCGCTGACCCCACGATCGGCGAGCTCATCGCCGAGGCGATGGACAAGGTCGGCAAGGAAGGCGTCATCACCGTCGAGGAGAGCAACACCCTCGGTCTCGAGCTCGAGCTCACCGAGGGCATGCGCTTCGACAAGGGCTACATCTCCGGTTACTTCGTGACCGACCCCGAGCGCCAGGAAGCGGTCCTCGAGGACCCGTACATCCTGCTGTTCGGCTCCAAGATCTCCACGGTGAAGGACCTGCTCCCGCTCCTGGAGAAGGTCATGCAGGGCGGCAAGCCGCTGCTGATCATCTCCGAGGACGTCGAGGGCGAGGCCCTCGCGACCCTGGTCGTGAACAAGATCCGCGGCACCTTCAAGTCCGTCGCCGTCAAGGCCCCGGGCTTCGGTGACCGCCGCAAGGCCATCCTCCAGGACATCGCCACCCTCACCGGTGGCCAGGTCATCACCGAGGACGTCGGCCTGAAGCTGGAGAACGCCGACATCTCGCTGCTGGGCAAGGCCCGCAAGGTCGTCGTCACCAAGGACGAGACGACCATCGTCGAGGGCTCGGGCGACGCCGACCAGATCCAGGGTCGCGTCAACCAGATCCGCGCCGAGATCGAGAAGTCGGACTCCGACTACGACCGCGAGAAGCTCCAGGAGCGCCTCGCCAAGCTCGCCGGCGGCGTCGCCGTCATCAAGGCGGGCGCGGCCACCGAGGTCGAGCTCAAGGAGCGCAAGCACCGCATCGAGGACGCCGTTCGCAACGCGAAGGCCGCCGTCGAAGAGGGCATCGTCGCCGGTGGTGGCGTCGCCCTGCTGCAGGCCGCCGAGGCCGCCTTCGAGGGCCTGCGTCTCACCGGTGACGAGGCCACGGGCGCGAACATCGTCAAGGTCGCCGTCGAGGCGCCCCTGAAGCAGATCGCGATCAACGCCGGCCTCGAGGGTGGCGTCGTGGTCGAGCGCGTCAAGTCCCTGCCTGCCGGCGAGGGCTTGGACGCCGCGACCGGCGAGTACAAGGACCTGGTGGCCGCGGGCATCATCGACCCGGCCAAGGTCACGCGTTCCGCGCTGCAGAACGCCGCGTCGATCGCCGCGCTGTTCCTGACCACGGAGGCCGTGGTTGCGGACAAGCCGGAGAAGAACGCTGCTCCGGCCGCGCCGGACGCCGGTGGCATGGACTTCTGAGTCCTAGCCGCACCTGCTCCACTTCGGGAGGCCCGGTTCCGCTTCGGCGGGGCCGGGCCTTTCGGCTTCGGTGTGGTGCCTTCAGCAAGCCGGTTCGGTGGCCTGCCACTCCACACAGGTCGGGCGGGAGCCGGTTCGCTGGAACTCCAGGAGGGCGTCCCGAACCTGGTCCACTCGTATCGCGGCGTCCGGTGGGAACTCCGACTTGTTGTCCTTGTCGACGTACAAGGTCGGTGCACCTTCTGCGAGTTCAACGGCGCGAGTCACCCAGTAGCCGACCTCGTCAGCCGTGCTGTCGGGGGCCGGGCCGACGTAGTGCAACGCACCGAATCCTTGCCGCGCGTCCAACTTGAACATCCGGTCCGGGATCTCCAGGACTCCGAATCTCGGTAGTTCCCTCGCGGCGATCTGCGTCGGGTGCGGTTGCGGGTGGTTCATCACGTAGGACAGGACGTCGTCGAGTTCCGCGACGGAGGTGACAGCAACAGGCTCATCAGCGCGGTTGTCGCCGTGGTAGTACCAAATGTCGAGCGTGTAGCTCACCGCACGTCCTTTCCGCGGAACTCTCGCGACCGTACCGGATCGTGCACGACCAACGTTTGGCCCGGCCCGAGCACGTAGGGGAGCAACCGGGAACAGGAAAGTGCCCCGTTGCAGAGCTCGTTGTTGACCACCAGTTCGACGCGGTCGACTCCACCTTGCCGCATCCGCCAGCCGACCTTGATCTCGACGTGGTTCGACGCCTCGACGCTCGCGCTGGGACGGCCGATTCCGAGTTGAACCAGGTGATCGTTGATGCGGTCGTGCTCCCCGTCCGGCTCGCGGCCGCTCTGCACCAGATTGGTACGGCCGTCGGAGGTGCGGTAGACACCGCTGGTCTGGTACTTGGGCAACCCAGCTCGCGTTTCCGCGACCCACGGTTGTGCAGCTGCCGGCGAGGTCGGCCCTGGCCGCTCCCCGCCTTGAACCGAGCCCGGATTCGCGCGACTCCCTCCAGCGTGGTTCGGAGCTCGCGAATGCGTTCAGCGACTCCGTCCTGGACAGCCTGGAAGGACCCGGTGACAGCAGCGGCCTCGGGCACGTCGCCACCTCCTGCCGCACAGGTCAGCTGCGAGCCGGTCCCCAGTCAGAACCCCAGTGCGGGCGCGGCACGCCCCCAACCCCAACCTGCCGCGCCAATCCCCTCGAACCCGCCGGGCGAACCGGCGGTCACAGCGCTAAAGCATGATCGTCGGTGTCACCACTGTCCGGCCCGGCTCCCCGTGCGAGTTCACCAGGTGCACCAGGATCTGCGTGGTCCCGGCCGGCACGTCCGGCAGCACGAACCGCCCGCCGTCGTCCGCCTGGGTGCACGACGACTTGTGGTCGGCGACGCGCACCTCCACCGTGTGCTCCCCGGCCGGCACCAGCCACCCGTCGATGCGGTGGCGGGAGCCGGTGGAGGTGAAGTTCACCATCAGGGTGAGGTTGTCGACGGTGAACGTGATCGTGCCCGTCTGGCCGCCTCGGACGCCGGCGAAGGAGCCCGCGCGTTCCCAGCGGGCCACTTCGACGTCGAGGTCTTCCAGGGCGATCGCGAACTTCACGCGGTCGACCAGGTCTGCCGGAGGCGGATCCAGCTCGTCGACGAGCCTGTTCAGTTCGGAGAGGACTGCGGTGTCCTCAAGGCCCCTGCGGTCGTCGCGCGGGTCGATCTCGTTCACCGCGATCCTCCTTCCGTGTCCAGGTAGCTGCGCAACAGGTTCAGGCACCGTCCCCTGGTCGGACCGATGCTGCCGTGGGGCATGGCGAGTGCTTCGGCGACTGCTCGGTACTCGGCGCGACCCGCGAGCACGGTGAGCCGGAGCAGTTCCTGGCACTTGGTGGTCAACCGGCCGAACGCGAGCCACAGCCTGCGGTCGCGGTCGTCCATCAATGTCACGTCCTCCGGCAGGCCGGTGTCGGACTCCAGTTGTTCGGCGAACTCGTCGGACAGGTGGGTCTCGCGCTTGTTGGGTGTCCAGGTCCGCCGGGCTTCACGCCTGGTCGTGACGACCAGGTAGCCGACGAGGGCGCGCGGTTCCTTGATGCTGTCGATCTTGCGGAGGAATGCGAGCCACACGGTCTGCACCACGTCTTCCGCGGCGGCCCTGTCCAGGCCCTGGCCGCGGGCTACGTGCCACACCAGTGGGGTCAGCTCGGCCACCAGCACGTCGAGTGCGTTGCGGTTGCCTTCGCGTGCGGCCGCGACGCAGACCGCATGCCGTTCGGTGCCTTCCAGCCCGTCCCACGGCGGTCGGTCATCCGCCGTGTGCAGCTCGTCCACGCAGCACCTCCGATCGGCCGCCCTGTCAGCGCCGTTCGCCAGGTCAGGAGGCGCCGACTGGGCGGTAGATACAAAATTCACTCGATTGGAGCAGTATCACACCAACCGTGCGCCACATCCTCCTCCGGACATGCCAGCGGCCCGTGATTCCCCCTCCTCATCACGGGCCGCCTGTGCGGGAGCTCCGCGCCAGCCGGCACCCCTCGAACCGGCTGACGCCTCGCCCCACGTCTGTCGCTCACCACTACAAGAGCGTGGAAACCAGACGCAGATACACACTCGGACGCGGGGATACGAGAATCCGCTCCCGGATTAGCGAAAGCACATGGAATTGCCCACTATGGTCTAGACCATGCCGATTCTCGAAGTCATCGCACTCGACGCCAGGGACGCGGAAGCAGCGCAGGAGGGCGGTGCGCACCGCCTCGAGCTCGTCGCCGACATGGCCGCGGACGGGCTCACGCCGTCGGTCGCCACCTTCACGGAGGTGCGGAAGGCGACCGACCTGCCCATCAGGGTCATGTTGCGCGACCAGAACGGGTTCGCGCCCAAAGACCTGAGGCAGCTCCGCCGGACCGCCGCCGAGCTCAGGGAGGCGGGCGCCACCGAGTTCGTCCTCGGCTTCCTCGACGCCGAAGGGGAGATCGACGAGGGCGTCACCCTCAACCTCGTCGCCGAGCTCGAAGGCTGCGCGTGGACCTTCCACCGCGCGCTCGACAACTCCACCGACGTGCGCAGGGGCTGGCGGACGGTCGCCGGGCTCGGTTGCGACACCGTGCTCGCCGCCGGCCACCGCAAGGGCGTCGAAGCGGGCAGGGAGATCCTGAAAGAGCTGGTCAACGCCCAGCCGCCCACTCTTCTGGTCGGTGGCGGCCTGCAGCCCCACCACGTCGGCGAGCTGCTGGAAGCGGGCATCACCGCGTTCCACGTCGGCAGCGCCGTGCGGCCTGGCGGGTGGGACGAACCGGTCGACCAGGCATCAGTTCGGCAATGGATCAACCGTCTGGTCTAGACCCTTAGCGCATCCCGTTCTAGTCTCACGTTGCTTCCTGTGAAATGGCTGTTGCACTATATGCAATACGGAGGGCGCGATGAGGCTGAAGGCACTCGTGGCCGTGCTGGGCGTGGGCGCGGTGGTCGCCTGCGCTCCGGTGCAGTCCGGACCCACGAACACGGCAGGGGACGAGAAGACCGGGCAGCTGCGGGTGTGGCTGTTCGACGAGGTCAACCGCGGGCCCAAGGAGGCGGTCGTCAAGGAGGCGATCAGCGAGTTCCAGGGCAAGCACAGCGGCGTGACCGTCGACGTGCAGTACATCCAGGTGTCGAGCCGCGCGGAACGCTTCAAGGCCGCCTTCAGCGACCCCAAGAGCGCGCCGGACGTGGCCGAGTTCGGCAACACCGACCTCGCGGGCTACGTCTCCGCCGGCGGTTTCTCCGAGCTGGACCTCGGCTCGTGGAGCGAGTCCAAGGACCTGGTCCCGACGATCCTCGACACGGCCAAGGTCGACGGCAAGACCTACGGCGTGCCGTGGTTCGTCGGCGTGCGCGCCCTCTACTACCGCACGGACGTCTTCACCGAGCTCGGCCTCAAGCCGCCGACGACGCTCGACGAGATCGCCACGACCGCGCGCCAGATCCGGCAGCGCAAGCCTGAACTGATCGGCATCTCCGCCGGCGGCAAGTACCTGTTCGCCGCGCTGCCCTTCATCTGGGGCAACGGCGGTGAGATCGCCAAGTCCGACGGCGGCAAGTTCACCGCCGCCATCGACAGCGCCGAGGCCAGGGCCGGTGTCGCCAAGTACACCGAGCTGATCAAGGACGACATCTGCCCGCCCGCCACCTGCGCCGGCAACGGCGGTGACGCGAGCGTCGAGGCGTTCCGCGCCGGCAAGGCGGCCATGACCATCGGCGGCGACTTCAACCGCAAGTCCGTGGACGCCAGCAGCGCCGCCGGCAAGTACGCCGTCGTGCCGCTGCCCGGCAAGACCGCGGGCTCGATCGCACCCGCCTTCGCCGGCGGCAACCTGCTCGGCGTCATGAAGGGCACCCAGCGCAAGACGCTCGCGACCGAGTTCACGCAGCTGCTCGCGTCGAAGAAGTACCAGCAGAAGATGTACACGGCGATGGGCAACCTGCCGACGTTCACCGACGTGCAGAAGCAGGTCGCGGACTCCGACAAGTTCCTGGAGCCGTTCACCAAGACCCTGCAGGCGGGCACGAAGTTCGTCCCCGTCACCCCGGCGTGGGCGAAGATCGAGGCGCAGTCGGTGCTGCCGACGATGCTGCAGGAGGTCGTCACCGGCGCGAAGAACGTCGACACGGCCACCGCCGACGCCGCCAAGACGATGAACGCGGCCTTCACGTCGTGAGCGTGACGGCCAGAGGTCAGGGGCGGACCGCGTTCGCCTACCTGGCTCCAGCGCTGCTGGTGCTCGCGGGCCTGCTGGCCTACCCGATCTACCAGCTGGTGCTCATCTCGCTCTTCGACTACGGCCAGGAGCAGGTGAGCGGCGGTGCGCCGCTGCAGTTCCTCGGTCTCGGCAACTACCAGAAGCTGCTGGGTGACCAGCAGTTCTGGACGGTGCTCGGGCAGACCGTCGCCTTCGCGGCGGTCTGCGTGGTCGGCACGCTGCTCGTGGGCGCCTTCCTCGCGATCCTGGCCACGCGGGTCAGGACGTGGGTGCGGATGACGTTGTTCCTGGCGGCGCTCGGCGCGTGGTCCACGCCCGCCGTCGCCGGGTCGACGATCTGGCTGTTCCTGTTCGACGCGAACTTCGGGTTCGTCAACGAGGTCCTCGGCATCCAGGGCTACTCCTGGACGTTCGACAAGTGGACCGCGTTCGGGCTCGTCGCCGCCCAGGTGATCTGGTGCTCGTTCCCGTTCGTCATGGTCACGCTCTACGCGGGCATCAAGGCGATCCCGGGCGAGGTGCTGGAGGCCGCGGCGCTCGACGGCGCGTCGGCGTTCCGCACGGCCTGGAGCGTGATCCTCCCACTGCTGCGGCCGATCATCCTCGTGGTGACGATCCAGTCGATCATCTGGGACTTCAAGATCTTCACGCAGATCTACGTGATGACCAACGGCGGCGGCATCGCCGGGCGCAACCTCGTGCTCAACGTCTACGCCTACCAGCAGGCGTTCGCGGCGTCGGAGTACGGGCTGGGCGCGGCGATCGGTGTCGTGATGACCGTGCTTTTGCTGGCGATCACGCTGTTCTACCTGCGCGCGCTGCGCCGTTGCGGGGAGGCGCTGTGAAGCGTTGGCTGACCGAGGCGTTCGTCCTCGTCATCGCGGGCGTCGTCGCGTTCCCGCTGTTCTGGATGGTGCTGTCCGCGTTCAAGCCGGAGGACGAGATCATCTCGGCCGACCCGGTGCCGTGGACGACCCGGCCGACGCTCGACAGCTTCACCCGAGCGCTGACCGTGGCGAACTTCGGGCGCTACTTCCTCAACAGCATCGTCGTGGCGCTGATCGTGGTGGCGCTGAGCATCCTGATCTCGTTCCTCGCCGCCACCGCGCTGACCCGCTTCCGGTTCCGCAGCCGCACCACGTTGCTGATCATGCTGCTGGTCGTGCAGATGGTGCCGGTCGAGGCGCTGACCGTGCCGTTGTTCTTCCTGATGCGGTCGGTCGGTGACTCGGTCCCGGTGTTCGGCCTGAACCACCTGGGCTCGCTCGTGCTGGTGCACCTGGCGTTCAGCCTGCCGTTCGCGATCTGGATGCTGCGCGGGTTCGTCGCCGCGGTGCCGGTGGAGCTGGAGGAGGCCGCCACCCTGGACGGCGCCTCGCGGTTCCGGTTCCTCTGGCAGGTGCTGTTCCCGCTCGTCGCGCCGGGCCTGGTGGCGACGTCCGTGCTGTCGTTCATCCACGCCTGGAACGACTTCCTGTTCGCCAAGACGTTCATCATCTCCGCTGTGGAGAACCAGACCCTGCCACTGGCTCTCCAGGTCTTCGTCAAACCCGACCAGAACGATTGGGGCGCGATCATGGCGGGCTCCACCCTGATGACCATCCCTGTGCTCGTCTTCTTCATCTTCGTCCAGCGCCGGCTCGTCTCCGGGCTCGCCGGGGCGGTGAAGGGATGAACCTGCTGCCACGCCCGGTGTCCTATGTGGACGGCGGAAGACTCGTTCCCTACCAGGGCTGGGAGACCGTGCTCGTCGACGGTCCGCCCGGCGGCTACCGGCTGGTCTCGTCCGAGGACGGCGTGCTGATCGAGGCGCACGACGCCGAGGGCGAGATGAACGCGCTGCAGACCCTGCGGCAGCTGCTCGGGCCCGGCGCGTTCCGGGCGGCGGGGGACAAGCCGCAGGTCATCCCGGCCTGCGAGGTCGTCGACCACCCGCGGTTCGCGTGGCGTGGCGTGATGCTGGACGTGGCGCGGCACTTCCTGCCCAAGCGGGAGGTGCTGCGCTGGGTCGAGCTGCTGTCCGCGCACAAGCTCAACGTCCTGCACCTGCACCTGACCGACGACCAGGGCTGGCGCTTCGAGGTGAAGGCCTACCCGAAGCTCACCGAGGTCGGCTCGTGGCGGGACGACTCGCGGTTCGGCGACCGGCGCTCCGCCGGCATGAAAGGCCGTCCGCACGGCGGTTTCTACACCCAGGACGACCTGCGGGAGATCGTCGCGTACGCGGCGGCGCGGCACGTCACGGTGGTCCCGGAGATCGACATCCCCGGCCACTCGCAGGCGGCGATCGCGGCCTACCCGGAGCTCGGGCTGCACGGCGGTGGCGTCTGGTCCGACTGGGGCATCAACGAACGCGTGCTCAACACCGAGCAGTCCACAGCGGACTTCTACAAGGTGGTCTTCGACGAGCTGATGGACGTGTTCCCCGCGGAGGTCATCGGGCTCGGCGGCGACGAGGCACCCGGCCACGACGGCGAGCTGGTCCGGCAGATCGCGCGGCACATCCTCCGCGGCGGCCGGCGGCCCTACGGCTGGGACGAGGTCCTGGACTCCGGCCCGCTCCCGGCGGGCACGGTCGTCGCCTCGTGGCGCGGTGTCGAAGGCGGCATCACGGCGGCCCGCGAGGGCCACGACGTGGTGATGTGCCCCGAGGAGTTCGTCTACCTCGACTACCGGCAGTCGGACTCGCCCGACGAGCCCATCCCGGTCGGCACGGTGACCACGCTGGAGGACGTCTACGCCTGGGAACCGGTGCCCGCGGAGCTCACGGGTGACGAACCCGGCCGCGTGCTGGGCGCGCAGGCGAACATCTGGACCGAGCACCTCGACTCGGCCCGGCGCGTGGACTACGCGGCGTTCCCGCGGCTCGCGGCGTTCGCCGAGGTCGTGTGGTCACCGGCGGAGAAGGACCCCGGTTTCGTGCAACGGCTGCGGGAACACCACCTGCCGCGACTGGACGCCCTGGGGGTGGAGTACCGGCCCCTCAACGGTCCCCACCCCTGGCAACGGCTACCTGGTGTTCCCGGTTTTCCACGGTGATCACGTCCGGGATCACATCGCGGGCTCTTCCTCGGGCATGAGGATCCAGGCGGCGACGTAGAGGACAGCTCCGGTGCCGAACCCGAGCAGCGTCGCCGCCACCAGGACGATCCGCAGCAACGCGGCGTCCACGCCGATCATCTTGGCCACGCCGCCGCAGACACCGGCGACCATCTTGTCGGTCCGGCTGCGCCGGAGCTTCTTGACCTTCGTCGTCGCTTCGTCGAGCACGTTGTTGTTCATGCCTCAAGAGTCGTCGTTTTCGCGCGGCGGCACATCGGTGACCACCCCGAACCCGACCCTGAGTCGTACTCTGAGGGTCATGGACTCCCCTGAGGAGCTGGCGTCAGGGCTCGACCGCGCGGGTTACCTGCCGGACGGCGGTGTCGCCACGGCGGCGTTCCTCGCGGTGCGCATGGGCCGTCCGCTGTTCCTCGAAGGCGAGCCGGGCACCGGCAAGACCTCTCTCGCGCTGGCGCTCGCCAAGGCGATGAACGTCCCGCTGATCCGCCTGCAGTGCCACGAGGGCATCGACGCCACGCAGGCGCTCTACGACTGGGACTACCCGCGCCAGCTGATGCACCTGCGCGTGCTGGAGACCCGCGGCGAGGTCGACGAGGCCTCCCTGTACACCCGCCGGTTCCTGCTGGCCCGGCCGTTGCTGCAGGCGCTGGAGAACGCGCCGTGCGTGCTGCTCGTGGACGAGATCGACCGGGCCGACGACGAGTTCGAGGCGTTCCTGCTGGAGGTGCTGAGCGAGAACGCGGTCAGCATCCCGGAGTTCGGCGAGATCAGGGCGACCACGCCGCCGCTGACCGTGCTGACCTCGAACCGCACCCGTGAGGTGCACGACGCGTTGAAACGCCGATGCCTCTACCACTGGCTGGAGCACCCGTCGCTGGGACGGGAAGTCGCGATCCTGCGCCGAACGCTGCCCGGCCTGGACGAACGGCTCGCGGTCAAGGTTGCCGAAGCCGTGCACCGGATGCGCGGGCTGGACCTGCTCAAACCGCCCGGCGTGGCCGAGTCGCTCGACTGGGCGCGGGCGTTGCAAGCCTTGGGCCACACGGAACCGGACGCCACGACGCTCGGGGCGGTGCTCAAGTACCGGGAGGACGCGGACCGCGTCATCGGGAGCACGATCGTCGGATGACGGAGGCCTGCGTCGGGTTCACGCGCGTCCTGCGGGGCGCCGGGCTCCAGTGCGGACCGGATCGCGTCCAGGCGTTCCTCGCGGCCACCGAGCACGTCGACCTCTACTGGGCGGGGCGGCTGACGTTGTGCGCCGACCCGGACGACCTGCCGCGCTACGACGCCGCCTACCGCGCCTACTTCGGTGGCACCCCACCGCGACCGCGCACGACCGTCGAGCTCGACTCGATGACCGTCGGTGTCGCCGCCTCGGACGTGGAGGTGTTGAAGCACAAGGACATCTCCGAGTTCAACGCGGCACCGCTGATCGCCCGTCTCCGGCCGTTGCCGCCGCGCAGACGGTCACGGCGGCTGAAGAAGGCCCGCCGCGGCCGGATGGACCTCGCCCGCACGGTCCGCGCGATGATCGAGGTGGGCGGCGAGATCACGAGACCGCGCCACCGCCGCCGCGGCACGAAAGCACGCCGGTTGGTGCTGCTGATCGACGTCTCCGGCTCGATGGCGGCCTACTCCGACGCGTTGCTGCGGTTCGCGCACGTGGTCGCGCGGGCCATGCCCGTCGAGGTCCGCACGGTCGGCACCCGGCTCACCCGCGTGACCCGGCAGCTGCGGGAGCGCGATCAGGAACGCGCGCTGCGAGCCGTCGGCCGCGCGATCCCCGACTACGAGGGCGGCACCCGGCTCGGCGACACCATCAGGCGCTTCAACCAGCAGTGGCGGCAGCGCGGAGCGGTGGTCGTGCTGTTCAGCGACGGCTGGGAACGCGGTGACCCCGCCCTGCTGGCAGCCGAGCTCGCCCGCCTCAGGCGCACCAGCCACAGGGTCCTCTGGGCGAACCCGCACGCCGGGAAACCGGGCTACCGGCCGGTGCAGCGGGGTGTGGTGGCCGCGCTCCCGCACGTGGACAGGATGATCGCGGGGCACAGCGTGCACGCGTTGGAAGAGCTGCTGGAGGAGGTGCGCCGTGCGTGATGTCCTGTTCGACCTCGCGGACCGGGTCGCGAACGGTGAGACCGTCGGCGTCGGGACCGTGGTCGCGACCTTCAGCTCGGCGCCGCGGCCGGCGGGGGCCGCGATGCTCGTGACCGGGGACGGTCAGGCGATCGGCAGCGTGTCCGGCGGCTGCGTCGAGGGTGCGGTCTACGACCTCGCGCAGACGACCGGCGAGCCGGTGCTGCAGCGTTATGGCGTCAGCGACGACGACGCGTTCGCCGTCGGGCTGACGTGCGGCGGGATCATCGACATCTACGTCGAGAAGATCAACGCCGAGACTTTCCCGCAGCTCGGCGAGGTCGTGGAAACCGTTCGTGCCGAAGAACCGGTGGCCATCGCCACCGTCATCGAGCACCCGGACCGCATCGGGCAGCGGATGGTCGTCTGGCCTGACCGCCGTGCGGGCTCGCTCGGGTCGTCCCGCGCCGACGACGCCGTCACGGACGACGCGCGCGGCATGCTCGCGAGCGGGCGGTCCGGCGTGATCCAGTACGGCCCGGACGGCCAGCGCCGGGGCGAGGGCATGAGCGTGTTCGTGAACTCGTTCGAGCCGCCGCCGCGGATGCTCGTGTTCGGCGCGATCGACTTCGCCGCCGCGATGGCCAGGCTCGGCGCGTTCCTCGGCTACCGCGTGACCGTGTGCGACGCACGGCCCGTGTTCGCGACCCGCACCCGTTTCCCGGAGGCCGATGAGGTCGTCGTCGCGTGGCCGCACAAGTACCTGCGGGCCGAGGCGCCCAAGCTCGACGAACGCACGGTCATCGCGGTCCTCACCCACGACCCGAAGTTCGACGTGCCGGTGCTGGAGATCGCGTTGCGGCTCAAGGTGGGCTATGTGGGCGCGATGGGTTCCCGCCGTACGCACGAAGATCGCCTGCAACGGTTGCGGGAAGCCGGGGTGACCGAGAGCGAGCTGAGCACGTTGTCGTCGCCGATCGGCCTCGATCTGGGCGCCAGGACACCGGAGGAGACCGCGGTGTCGATCGCCGCCGAGATCATCTCCTTGCGGTGGAAGGGATCCGGCCGCCGTCTCGTCGATCTTGGTGAACCGATCCACCACTGATCGGGTTGTTGAACCGGCACACAGGGAGGAGGCTGGAGTGGCCCTCGTCACACCTTGCGCCCACCACCCCTGGGAGGGTTCATGCGCATCTCGGTCAACGTCGACGGAGTGACTTACGCCGACGAGGTCGAACCAAGGCTCCTGCTGGTGCACTACCTGCGGGAGCGGCTGAGCAAGACCGGCACCGTGATCGGTTGCGACACCGGCAACTGCGGCGCCTGCACCGTGCACCTCGACGGCCACAGCGTGAAGTCGTGCCAGATGTTCGCCGTGCAGGCGAACGGCCACGAGGTCACCACGGTCGAAGGCCTGGCCCGCGACGGCAAGCTGCACCCGGTGCAGGAGGCCTTCCGCGACAACCACGCCCTGCAGTGCGGTTTCTGCACGCCCGGCATGATCATGCAGGCGATCGACCTGCTCGCCGACGAACCCGATCCCGACGACGAGACCGTGCGCAAGGGCCTGGAGGGCAACCTCTGCCGCTGCACGGGCTACCAGAACATCGTCCGCGCGGTCCAGGACGCCGCGCACCACATGCGTCCCGGCGCCGGTCCGCGCCTGGAGCAGCACACCGACGAGGACATCACCGCCAAGCAGCCGGTGGGTGGCGAATGACCGCCACCGCGGAGCCCGAGATCGGGAAGGCCCGGCGCCGCAAGGAGGACGCCCGCCTGATCACCGGCCGCACCAAGTGGACCGACAACCTGCAGCTGACCGGCATGCTGCACATGGCCGTGCTGCGCAGTCCCGTCGCACACGCCCGCATCACGAACGTCGACTGCAGCCGCGCCACCGCGATGCCCGGTGTGGCGGTCGTGCTCACCGGCCAGGACTTCGCCGCCGAACAGGGCTCGCTGCCCTGCGCCTGGCCGATCACCGAGGACATGAAGGCGCCGAACGCGCCCGCGCTGGCCGTCGACGAGGTCAACTTCGCCGGTGAGGCCGTCGCGCTGGTGATCGCCGACAGCGCCTACCACGCCGCCGACGCGGTGGCCGCGATCGACGTGGACTACGACGAGCTCCCGGTCGTGCTCGACATGCGGGAGGCGTTGCGGGACAACGACCTCGTGCACCCCGACCTGGGCACGAACAAGTGCGCGACGTGGATCTTCGACTCGGCCGAGGCCGGCAGCGGCACCGACGTCGAGGACGAGATCGCGAACGCCGAGGTCGTGCTGGAGCGGACGTTCCGCCAGCAGCGGCTGATCCCCGCGTTCATGGAACCGCGGTCGGTCGTCGTCGACCCGGCCGCGGACATGTTCACCGTCTGGTCGGCCACCCAGATCCCGCACATCCTGCGCTGGATGCTCTCGGCCGTCAGCGGCATCTCCGAGCACAAGATCCGCGTCATCGCACCGGACGTCGGCGGCGGGTTCGGCGGCAAGCTGCAGGTCACGCCGGAGGAGCTGCTCTGCCTGCTGGTCGCGCGGCGGATGGGCCGCCCGGTCAAGTGGACCGAGTCGCGCACCGAGTCGATGCTGTCCGCGCACCACGGCCGCGACCAGCTGCAGAAGATCACCCTGTCCGCCCGCCGCGACGGCACGGTGACCGGGCTCAAGGTCGAGCTGCTCGCCGACATGGGCGCCTACCTGCGCCTGGTCACGCCGGGCGTGCCGATCCTGGGCGCGTTCATGTTCAACGCGATCTACAAGTTCGCGGCCTACCGGTTCGTGTGCACCAACGTGTTCACGAACAAGGTGCCGACGGACGCCTACCGCGGCGCCGGCCGGCCCGAGGCCACGTTCGCGATCGAGCGGATGATGGACGAGCTCGCCGCGGAGCTCGGCATGGACCCGATGAAGATCCGCGAGATGAACTGGATCAAGCACGAGGAGTTCCCGTTCGACTCGGTCGCCGGGCTGACCTACGACTCCGGCAACTACGAGGCCGCGACCGCGCGGGCGATGGAGCTGTTCGGGTACGAGGAGATGCGTTCCGAACAGGAACGCAGGCGCTCCGCCGGTGATCCGGTCCAGCTCGGCATCGGGATCTCCACCTACACCGAGATGTGCGGGCTGGCGCCGTCGCGGGTGCTGGGCGCTTTGCGTTATGCCGCTGGCGGGTGGGAGACCGCGTCGATCCGGATGCTGCCCACCGGCAAGGTCGAGGTGATCACCGGGACCTCGCCGCACGGGCAGGGCCACGAGACGGTGTGGTCGCAGATCGTCGCCGACAAGCTCGGGGTGCCGTTCGAGGACATCGAGGTGCTGCACGGCGACACGGCGACGTCGCACAAGGGCATGGACTCCTACGGTTCGCGTTCGCTGGCCGTCGGCGGAACGGCCCTGGTGCACGCGGCGGACAAGGTGCTCGCCAAGGCTCGGACGCTGGCCGCGCACATGATGGAGTGCGACGAGGCGGACGTGGAGTTCGCTTCCGGCTCGTTCTCGGTGCGGGGCACGTCGACCGCGCGGACTTTGGGTGACGTCGTGCTGGCCGCGCACGTGGCCCACGACCTGCCCGAGGGCATGGAGCCCGGCATGGACGCCGACGCCACGTTCGACCCGGACAACTTCTCGTTCCCGCACGGAACCCATTTGTGCGCAACAGAAGTCGACACCGGGACGGGCATGGTCCGCATCGTCAGGTACGTCGCCGTGGACGACGTCGGCACGGTCATGAACCCGTTGATCGTCGACGGTCAGGTGCACGGCGGGCTGGCGCAGGGCATCGCGCAGGCTTTGTACGAGGAGGCAGTGCACGACGAGATGGGCACGCTGACGACGGCGACGCTCGCCGACTACCTGGTGCCCTGCGCGGCGGACCTGCCCGCGTTCCTGACCGACCGGACCACGACACCGGCGACCTCGAACCCGTTGGGCGCCAAGGGAGTCGGCGAAGCGGGAACGATCGCCTCGACGCCCGCGGTGGTGAACGCGGTGATCGACGCCGTGCGGCACCTGGGTGTCAGCGACATCGAGATGCCCTGTTCACCGGAACGCGTGTGGAACGCGTTGCAGGGCCGTGCGGCGGACGCCTCCGAGGTGGCCGCGGGCGGTCTCGGTTCCATCGACGCGCAGGGAGGACAGCCGTGATCCCGGCGGAGTTCCAGTACCTCTGTCCGTCCTCAGTGGACGAAGCCGTGCGGATGCTCGCCGACGCCGGTGAGGACGCCAAGCTTATCGCGGGCGGGCAGTCGCTCGTGCCGGTGCTGCGGATGCGGCTCGCCGCGCCGTCGGTGCTGATCGACCTCGGCGGCCTCAGCGAGCTCACCGGCGTGCGCGACGAGGGCGACACGTTGCTGATCGGTGCGATGACCACGCACTACGAGGTGCAGCGCGACCACCTGATCCACGACCACGCGCGGCTGTTGCAGCTGGTCACCGACACCGTGGCGGACCCGCAGGTGCGCCACCGCGGCACGTTCGGCGGCTCGCTGGCGCACGCGGACCCGGCGGGCGACCTGCTGGCACCCGTGCTGGCGCTGGACGCGGTGATGATCATCGCCGGTCCGTCCGGTCGTCGTGAGGTGCCGGCCGCGGAGTTCTTCCTCGGCTACTTCGAGACCGCGCTGGCGCCCGACGAGATCCTGATCGACGTCCGGGTGCCGAAGTACACCGGCTGGGGCGCTCACTACGAGAAGCTCAACCGGGTCGCGCAGGCGTGGTCGATCGTCGCGGTCGCGGCGGCGGTGCAGGTCCGCGACGGCACGATCGAGGCGGCCCGGGTGGGCCTGACGAACGTCGGCGCCGGTCCCGTGCGCGCGGTGGACGTGGAGTCCGCGCTGGTCGGGCAACCGGTGTCGGCCATCGCGGAGGCGGCGCAGAAGGCGTCCGACGGTGACGGCTACAAGGACAACCTGGCCCGCGTGCTGACCGGCCGTGCGCTGACGGCGGCGGTAGCGGGATGAAGCTGTCGCATTCGTTCGTGGCACCCGCCCCGGCCGAGGAGGTCTGGGAGGCGTTGCTCGATCCCGAACGCGTGGCGCCGTGCCTGCCCGGCGCCACGCTGACCGGGGTGGACGGGAAGACGTTCAGCGGGGAGGTGAAGGTCAAGCTCGGCCCGGTGCAGCTGCTGTACCGGGGGACCGGCGAGTTCGTGGAGGTCGACGCCGAGGCCCGCCGCGCCGTGCTGAAGGCGTCCGGCAAGGACACCAGGGGCAACGGCACCGCGTCGGCGACTGTGACGTTCGTCGTGGGCGACACGGTCGACGTGGAGACGGAACTCACCGTCACCGGCCGTCCCGCCCAGCTGGGACGCGGCCTGATCGCCGAGGTCAGCGGCAAACTGGTCGGCCAGTTCGCCGAACACCTGGCGAGCACGCTGGCTTCCGTGGATCCTGACGAGGTGGCGCAACAGCAGCATCTCCGAGTGGTACCCGACGAGCCGATCGACCTGATCGACACGGCAGGCGTTCCGGTGTTGAAGCGCGTGCTCCCCGTCGCGGCCGGCGTACTGGCCGTCGCGCTGTTCGTGGTCCTGCGGCGCAGGCGGCAGCGCTGAAGCGTGCTCACCGGTGGCCGGCACTCGTGCTGACCACCGGTTTCGCGCTGTCCGGGTGCACCGGCTCGCCGGTCGTGATCACCTCGGCCCCGGCGCCGCCGCCCTCCCCGACCTCACCCGCCCCGCCACCGGCCCGCTCGTTCACCCTCACCGCCGGTGGCGACGTCCTGATCCACCCGGCGCTGACCGACCAGGCCGTCGCCGACGGAGGTGCCGCCGGCCGCGACTACCTGCCGTTGTTCTCCGGCATCCGCGAGACCCTGAAGGCCGACCTGTCGCTGTGCCACCTCGAGGTGCCGCTGGGCAAGAAGGAGGGCCCGTTCTTCGGCTACCCGTCCTTCCTCGCCCCGCCCGAGGTGGCGAAAGGCCTGGTCGACGTGGGCTACGACTCCTGCTCGACGGCCTCGAACCACACCCTGGACCGCGGCGTCTCGGCCATCACCACCACGCTCGACGCCATGGACGCCGTGGGCCTGAAGCACACGGGTTCGTTCCGCACGCAGGAGGAGTCCACCGCCCCGCTGATCCTCGACGCGAACGGGGTGAAAGTCGCCCAGCTGTCCTTCACCTACGGCTTCAACGGCATCCCGCTGCCCCAGCCGTGGCGCGCGAACCAGATCAACGCGTCGAAGATCCTCGCCGACGCCCGCGCCGCCCGTGCCGCGGGCGCCGAGGTAGTCGTGCTGTCCGTGCAGTGGGGCAACGAGTACCAGCACGCCGCCACCGCCGAGCAGAAGGCACTGGCCCGCCAACTCCTCGCCGACCCGGCCCTGGACCTGATCATCGGCACCCACGTGCACGTCGTGCAGCCGTTCGAGAAGATCGGGAACAAGTGGGTCGCCTACGGCCTGGGCAACGAGGTGGCCCGCCACGCCGAACCGCGCGGCGTCACCGAGGAGGGCGTGGTCGCCCGGTTCCGCTTCGAACAGGGTCCGGCCGGGTGGTCGGTGGTCGAGGCGTCCTACACGCCGACCCTGGTGGAGCTCGGGCCGCCGATCCGGCTGGTGGACCTGACGCGGGTGCCTGCTTCGGAGCGGCGGACGCGGGCGATCGAGCGGACCGAGGGGATCGTGTTCAGCATGGGGGCCGCGGAGCAGGGCCTGGTCAGAGGGAAGCCCTGACCCGGTTCAGCCGGTCGATCCACCTCGGGTCGTCGATCTCGTGTTCCGCGATCAGGTCCGGCTCGGGTGCCGTTCGCGGCACGGCCAGATAGCCGTTCTCCGGCCTGAGGGGCGCGCTCGTCACGTCACCCTGGAACATCGACAGCGTGGCCAGCCCACACGCGTAGTCGAGCTCCGGCAACGCCGCCGCCAGCGCGATCCCCGCCGCCATGCCGACCGACGTCTCCAACGCCGACGACACCACGCACGGCAGCCCGCACGCCTCGGCGATCTCCAGGGCCCTCCGGACGCCCCCGAGCGGTGCCACCTTGATCACCGCGATGTCCGCCGCCCCCGCCACCGCGACCTTCACCGGGTCCTCGGCCTTGCGGATCGACTCATCGGCGGCGATGAGGACGGTGGTCCGCCTGCGCACCTGCGCGAGCTCGTCGAGCGTGCGACACGGCTGCTCCACGTACTGCAGGCCGCCGGCCGCCCGGTCCATCGCCTTGATCGCTTTCACGGCCGTCTCGACGTCCCACAGCATGTTCGCGTCGATCCGGACGTGCCCCTGCGGCCCGAGCGCGTCCCTGACCGCTTCGAGCCGCTCGCAGTCCTCCTCGACCGTGCTCTCGGCGACCTTGACCTTCGCGGTGCCGCAACCTGAGCTCTTCACGATCTCGTGTGCTCGTTCAGGGCTGACGACCGGCACCGTGCAGTTGACGGGGACCTTGTCCCTCTTCGGCTCCGGCCACCCCTCGTCCGCCGCCTCCAACGCACACCGCAGCCACGGCACGCACTCTTCGTCGTCGTACTCGACGAACGGGCAGAACTCACCCCACCCCGCCGGCCCCTCGACCAGCACCCCCGACCGCTCGGTGATGCCGCGGAACCGGACGTTCATCGGGATCGAATAGACGTGCACACCCCGATTCAAGCGCACTTCCGCGCCTCCAGCGAATGCCCGCCACCGCGCAGGTTCACCGTCCCGACCGCCTGCACCGCGAGCAGCGTGCACACGATCTGCCTCACCGCGTTCGGACTCAGCAACGACACGTCGGTCGACACCGTGACGTCCAGCCCGCTCGCCACCCGGTCGACGGTCGCCGGTGCCGCGTCGAACGGCACCTCCGTCGTCAGCCCGCGCTGCAGCTCGGCGTTGCTCGGTCCCTGGGCGAGCAACGCGACGACATCGCGGCCGGTGAGGCTGCCCTGGACGCGGCTGGTGGGCACGACCTGGCCGTCCGCGACCCAGAAGATGGAGGGCGACGGGTTCTCGACGGGGCCGCTGGGGGCTTGCAGGCCGGGGATGACGCCGGTGGGCCGGATGCCGCAGGACGCGAGGAACGCCACGGCGACCAGAACCAGCCCGAGCTGACGCAGGCGTCCCCTCCAGGGGGTCCCCCGATTTCCATTCTCCCAGACAGCACCGACAATTCCCGGCTTCGCTCCGCGCCCGGCTCTCGCCACCGCCGCCCTCACGGCGCACCCCCGACCGGCAGCCTCAGCGTGAAGACCGCCCCACCCCCGGGCCGGTTCGCCGCCGTCAGCGTCCCCCCGTGCAGCCGCGCGTTCTCCCACGCGATCGCCAGCCCCAGCCCGCTGCCCTCCGACCGCCCCCGCGCCGAGTCCGCCTTGTAGAACCGCGCGAACACGTGCGGCAGCACCTCCTCAGCCAGCCCGCCGCCGGAGTCCGCCACCTCGATGACCAGGTCCGACCCGACGGTCCACAGGCGCACCGACACCGGTGGCGCGCCGTGCCGCAGCGCGTTGCCCACCAGGTTCGCCACGATCACGTCCAGCCGCCGCGGGTCCAGTCGGGCGCGCACGCCGGAGGGCAGGTCGGTGCGCACCTCGAAGCCGCGCATCCGCAGCGTCGCCAGCACCACCTCGGCCACGTCCACGTCGTCCAGGGCCAGCGCCGCCGTGCCCGAGTCGAAGCGGGTGACCTCGATCAGGTCGTTGACCAGCCGGGTCAGGTTCTGCGTCTCCCGGTTCACCAGTCGCGCCGCCTGGCCCGCCACCCCCGGCAGTGCCGCCGTCTCCGCGTCCAGCACGTCCGTCACGGCCGTCATCGCGGCCAGTGGCGTCCGCAGCTCGTGCGACACGTCCGCCACGAACCGGCGTGCGTCCGCCTCCATCCGCCGCAGCTCCAGGACGTGGTGCTCCAGCGCGGCCGCCGTGCTGTTGAACGTCGACGCCACGTCCGTCAGCTCGTCCCGGCCCCGCACCGCCACCCGCGCCGACAGGTCGCCCTGCCCGAGCCGGAAAGCGGCCAGCCGCAGGGCCCGCACCGGCCGCAGCACCCCCTGGGCAGCCAGCAGACCCAGCCCGAGCGCCACCACGAGGCCTGCCCCGCCGATCAGCCACGCGTTGCGCGCCAGCTCGTTGATCACCTCGGTCTCGGCGGTGAACGGCCGCAGCACGTACACCTCGATGCCCGACTCCGCGGACGAGCCGAACTGACCCGCGCCCGACACCCGCAGCTGCATCCCGACCACCAGCCACACCGAGCCGAAGTACGACACGCGCTGCCACCCGACGTACCCGTTCGCCACGTGCGTCCGCAGCTGGGGCGTGATCACCGCCGGGTCCATGGAGCCCGCGGAGATCCCGGCCGCCGTGGCGAGCGCGGAACCTTCCGGCCCCGACACCCGGCCGGCGATGCGTTCCAGGGCCAGCAGGTCCGGTGGGCGCGCGGGCAGCGGGTAGAGCTGTTCGACGCGGTTCGTGGTCTCGACGACGGCCTTGTCCTGAGCGCGTTGCACGATGGCGTCGCGGGCGCGCACGTAGCCGGCGCCGGCGACCGCGACCGCGGTGAAGACGCTGATGAAGGCGAACGCGAGCAGCAGCCGCAGACGCAGGGTCACAGCGGCCCGAACCGGTACCCGAACCCGCGCACGGTCTGGACGTACACGGGTGTCGCCGGGTCGTCCTCGATCTTCGAACGCAACCGCTGCACGCACGCGTCGACCAGCCGCGAGTCACCGAGGTAGCCCTGGTCCCACACGGTCTCCAGCAGCTGCTGGCGCGACATCACCCGGCCCGGTGCCGCCGACAGCTCCAGCAGCAGCCGCAGCTCGGTCGGCGCCAGCGACACCCGGCTGCCGAGCCGCGTCACCACCAGCCCGTCCCGGTCGATCGTCAGGTCGCCGTAGCGTTCGGTCTGGACGCTCGGCTGGGCAGCGGAGAACCGCCGCAGCACCGCCCTGATCCGCGCCTCCAGCACCCTGGGCTGCGCCGGCTTGGCCACGTAGTCGTCCGCGCCCGCCTCCAGGCCCGCGACCACGTCGATGTCGTCGTTGCGCGCGGTCAGCATGATGATCGGCAGGTCGCCGGCGGCCCGGATGCGGCGGCACACCTCGAACCCGTCCACGCCGGGCAGCATGAGGTCGAGCACCACCACGTCCGGGTTGTTCCCGCTCGTCAGGAGGTCGAGACCCTCCTCGCCCGTGCGCACCGCCTCGACGGTGTGGCCCTGGTAGGTCAGGGCGAGCGACAGTCCCTCCCGGACCGCCTCGTCGTCCTCGATCAGCAGTACGCGCGGCATGTCCTCCAGCCTTCCCGACGGGTCTCATGAGGACGTTCTTGCCAGGTCATCGTTGCGTAACGACCGCCCGCCCGCAGCCGCGAGTCACGTGCCGAGCCGCCTGCGCACCCACCCCGAGGCCTGGTCAACGACCACGACCAGCAGCAGCACGACCAGGATGTGCGTGACCATCTCGTCGAACCGGAACAGCTTGATCGACTGGTTGATGAGGAACCCGATCCCGCCCGCGCCGACCAGCCCGAGCACGAGCGACGACCGCACGTTCACGTCCAGCCGGTACAGCAGCAGGCCCGCCAGCGACGGCAGGACCGTCGGCAGCACCGCGTGCACGGCGATCTGCGGGCCGGAGGCACCGGTGACGCGCAGGGCGTCGCGCGGGCCGCGGTCGCTCTCGTCCATCGCCTCGGCCCAGAGCTTGCCCATCACGCCGGTGTTGTGGAACACCAGCGCCAGCACGCCCGCGAACGGCCCGAGCCCCACCGCCGTGACGAAGATCAGCGCGAACACCACGTCCGGCACCGACCGCAGGAACGACAGCACGCCACGCGCCGCCTGCTGCGCCCACACCGCCGACGTCGTCGCGCGAGACGCCAGCAGCGCCAGCACCAGCGCGAACGGGATCGAGAACGTGGTGCCGAGCAGTCCGATGTAGAGCGTGATCACCGCTGCTTCCAGCGACTTGCCGAGCACCGAGAGGTCCGGCGGCAGGGACTCGGCGAGGAAGTCCGCCATGCCCTCCCAGCCCGAGATCAACGCGCCGGGCGAGAACTCCGTCGCCTGCCAGGCCAGCACGTGCACCGCGACCACGACCGCCGTCACGACCCACACGGCCGCCGACGGCCACCTGCGCTTCGGCACCTCCACGCGAGGTGCTTCCAGGGTCGTCATGCCGCCATCTCCACGATCCGATGCGCGTAGGTCCGCGCGAGCTCCGGCTGGTGCAGCACGGCCACGACCGCCATGCCCTCCGCCGCCAGCGCGCCGAGCAGCTCCATCACCTGCACGGCCGCCTGCGGGTCGAGCGCGGACACCGGCTCGTCGGCGAGGATCACGTTGGCGCGCTGGCACAACGCCCGCGCGACCGCCACGCGTTGTTGCTGGCCACCGGACAGCCGCGCGCACTTCTCCAGCGCACGGTCGGCGAGCCCCACCCGCTCCAGGCACCGCATGGCCTCCTCCCGCACCTCGGCGGGGAAGAGCAGCGACCGCCGCAGCGACAGCCTGGCCAGCGCGCCCGTGCAGACGTTGTCGAGCGCGGTCCGCCGCCCGACCAGGTGGATCTTCTGGAACACCATCGCGGCGCTCCCCGTCACGTCGATCTCGCCGCCGTCCGGCGTCTCCAGCCCGACCACGCACCGCAGCGCCGTCGACTTGCCGGAGCCGTTGGGCCCGAGCAGCGCCACGAACTCGCCGTCCTCGACGCGCAGGTCGAACCCGTCGAGCACGGTGCGGCCGCCGAACGACTTGCGCAGGCCGCGGATCGCCAGCATCAGACGTCCTCTTCCTTCAGGCCCAGGGTGTTCGCGAGGTCGAAGAGCACCTTGTAGGTGTCGTTGGTGACCTCGACGAGCGGTCCGGGCGGGGTGACGTCCAGGAACGCGCCGACCTTCTCGACGTCCGCGGGCTCCAGCTCCAGCAACGCCTTGCGCACCTTGTCCTTGAACGCCTGGTCGAGGTCGCCGCGCACGGTGATCGGGTCGTTCGGGATCGGCTCCGACCTCCAGATCTGCCGGAACCTGCCCTCGTCGAACGTGCCCGCGGCCTTGGCGCTCGCCAGCTGCTGGCTGTTGATCTCGGCGGCGTCGACCTTGCCGTTGATCAGCGCGAGCATCGCCTCGGGGTGGCCGCCCGCGTAGTCGAGCTTCACGTCGGCGACGTTGTGCTTCTTGAGGCCGTAGCGGGGGAGCGCGTCACCGGAGGCGCTGCCGACGCTGCTCAGCGCGAGCGACTTGCCCCGCAGGTCCTCGATCTTCTGCGCGGGCGAGTCCTTCGCGACCCAGATGCCGGCGGTGTAGCTGGTGAGCTTGCCGGAGCCGTCCGCGAACGACGCCACCGGCTGCGCGCCGGCCTTCTGTGAGGCGAACACGTACCCGAGCGGGCCGAACTGGGCCACGTCGAGCTTGCCGTTGCGCATCGCCAGCACCTCGGCGGCGTAGTCGTCGACGATCTGCAGCTCGACCTCGCAGCCGAGCTTCGCCGAGAGCGCCTTGGCGAGCACCTCGTAGGCCGGCTTGAGCTTGTCGGGCGCCTCGTACGGCTCGACGCCGAAGCGCACCTTGCCGTCGCCGGGGCAGCCGTTGGCGGCCGCGGAGTCCGTGCCACCACAGGCGGTCAGCGCGAGGGTCGCGGCGAGGAGAGCGCCGAGAACGGTTTGGGGGGACTTCATCACAGCTCCTGGAGGAGGTCGTCGAGCACGGCCGGGGCGAGGCCGAGCGCGGTGGTCATGCCGATGCCGGAGGTGACCGAGACGGCCCTGGTGAGGGGAGCGGGCGCCGCGGTCAGGAAAGGCTCTGGGGCCGACGCGTAGATGCCGCGCCAGCGTTCGAGGACGTGCAGCGAGGGAACGCCGAGCAGCCGCGCGGTCTCGGTGAGCACCAGCTCGTCGAGGTGCTCCGGCCGGTGCGGTTCCACCGTGCGGCCGTAGTGGTGGGTGTCGCCGATGGTGAGCGAGCCGTCGGGGAGCTGGGTGAACATCAGGTTCAGTCCGGCCTCGACCAGCTCGGGGTGGTCGTGCGCGAGCCGTTCGCGCACCTTCTCCGTGCTGGGACAGCGGTTGAACGCGTCGTAGCGCAGCATCGAGAACCCGGTCAGCACGGCCGGGTCGACCACGCCGCCGTGCGCGACGCGCAGCATCCGCAGCTCGCAGCGCAGCACCTCGTGCCGCTCGGCGAGGCCGGGGAAGAACCGGTCGACGTCGTGCCCGACGGCGACGACGGCGGCCCGGCACGTGATCTCACCGCGACTGGTGCGGACCAGGCCGGGTTCGACCGTGAGGACGTTGGTGGACCAGTGGAACGCGACCCCGCGCCCGGCCAGCAGCCGCGCGATCGCGTGCACGGCCTCACGCGGGTTGACCCGGATGTCCAACGGCAGGTGGGCGCCCTTGAGGCCGGCGACGGGAAGGTCGTCGGTCAGCTGGATCTCGCGGACGTCCTGGAACTCTTCGAGGACCGCGAGCTCGTCCTCGTGCCGTGCGACGACGACCGTGCCGGACTCGCGCAGCCAGAAACCGGCTTCCGCGGCGAGCTTGAGCCACTCCTCGCGCGCGGCCATCGCGTACTCGAAGGCCACGCCGTCCTGAGCGGTGAAGCAGCCGTGCCCGAAGTTGCGCACGGAAGCCCCGACCGCGTGCTCGTCGCGCTCGACCACGGCGACGGACAGACCCCGCCGCGCCGCGTGCCAGGCGTGCGCGAGCCCGACGACACCCGCGCCGACGACCACCAGGTCCACACTTGTCATGACAAGAACGATGCGTGCCCGATTTCGCCGGGTCAACGGGTGTTCTGATGTGTTCACTTGGTGTTCAGACTTGTTATGACATGTATCGTTGGATGCATGGAGACGCCCTTGCACGAACGCATCGCGGCCGATCTGCGCCGCCGGATCGCCTCCGGTGAGCTGGCCGTCGGCGAGCCGGTGCCGTCCGAGTCGCAGCTGTGCGCGCAGTGGAACGCCTCCCGCGCGCCCGTCCGGCAGGCGCTGACGACGTTGCGCGCCGAGGGCATGATCGGCGGCGGTCGCGGCAAGCCCGCGGTGGTGCGCAGGCACACGCTGTCGCAGCCGTTCGAGACGTTCCTGTCGTTCTCCAGCTGGGCGGCGGGCCTCGGACACGTGCCGGGCCAGCGAACCCTGGAGATCGCGCGCCGCCCGGCGACCGCCGAGGTGGCCGACGCGCTGGGGCTCGACGAGGGCACGCAGGTCGTGCAGCTGTTGCGACAGCGGCTGATCGACGGACGGCCGACGATGCTGGAGCGCACCACGTTCGTCGAACCGGTGGGGCGGCTGCTGTTCGACTTCGACTGCGACAGCGGGTCGCTCTACGCGTACCTGGGGGAGCAGGGCGTGGACATGACCGTGGCGCGGCACCAGATCGACGCCGTGGCGGCGGACGAGACGGACTCGGAGCTGCTGGACGTGCCGGTGGGGTCACCGCTGCTGCGCGAACGGCGGCGTGCGTCCGGTGTGGACGGCCGGCCGGTGGAGCACTCCGACGACCGCTACCGACCGGACCTGGTCAGCTTTTCGATCGAGAACTCCCAGCAGGCGCACCCGGCGCTGCTGCGGGACTGGAGGGCTTCGTGAACGTCGACCTGGTCGTGCTGGACATCGCGGGCACCACCGTGCAGGAGCACGGGCTGGTGTACCGGGCGCTGGCCGACACCGTTGAAGCGGCGGGGGGAACGCCCGCGGACGTCGGCCGCTGGATGGGCGCCGACAAGCACGAGGCGATCTCGTCGATGCTCGGTCGGTCCGATGTGGACACCGAGTTCGCCGACTTCCACGTGCGGTTGCGGAAGCTGTACGCCGAGACGCCGCCGACGCCGTTGCCCGGCGTCCCGGAGGCGGTGGCGCAGCTGCGTTCCGCTGGGGTGAAGGTGGCCCTGACGACCGGCTTCGACCGCCCGGTCGTCGACGGCCTGCTGGACGTGCTGGGCTGGCGCGAGGACGTGCTGGACGCCGTGGTGTGCGTGGACGACGTGCCCGCCGGCCGGCCCGCGCCGTACATGGTCTTCCGCGCGATGGAGCTGTGCGGTGCCCGTGACGTGCGGCGCGTGCTGACCGCGGGCGACACCGTGCGCGACCTGGAGGCGGGCACGAACGCCGGTGCCGGCTACGTCGTCGGTGTCCTGTCCGGCAGCCAGACCGCTGAGGAACTGGGCGCCGTCCGCCACACCCACCTGCTGCCCAGCGTCGCCTCGCTCCCCACCCTGCTGGCTTAAGCGTCTGCAAGTACTACCGACTGCGCAGTCGGTAGTACTTGCAGACGCCCCAACAGCTAGTCGAGGGCGGCGGTGTGGCGGAGCTGTTCGGGCGTCGGGTCGGTCCGCAGCACCCGCAGGGCCGCCGCGAACTGGTCGAAGCGCCGGTCCAGCTCCCCGAGCTCGCGGGTCGGCTCGGCGACCAGCGCGGCCCGGCCTGGTCGCGGGGTGGCCATGGCGAGGGCCTCGCGGATCGGCAACGAGCGGCGCAACGCGACCAGCAGCGTCCACAGCCGTTGCTCGACCAGCGCCACCTGCACCGGGTCACCCGTGACGGCGAGGAAGTCGGTGCGGGCGGCGGTGGCGCGGCGGCGTTGCTCGGGGCACGCGAAGTCGGTCGAGCGCACGACCTGGGCCTCCGGTGCCGCCTTGGCGAGCGACTCCTCCGACCGGAACCTGCCGCGAGGCGGGGTCCCGGCCGGGTTCCACATCCACCAGGTCGTCATCCGACCAGGTCGTCCGCGTCGACGATCTTGTAGGCGTACCCCTGCTCGGCCAGGAACCGCTGCCGGTGCGCCGCGTACTCGGTGTCGAGGGTGTCCCGCGCGACCACCGAGTAGAAGTGCGCCTGCCTGCCGTCGCCCTTGGGCCGCAGCAGGCGTCCCAGGCGCTGGGCCTCCTCCTGCCGGCTGCCGAACGTGCCGCTGACCTGCACCGCGACCGACGCCTCCGGCAGGTCGATGGAGAAGTTGGCGACCTTGGACACGACCAGCGTCCTGAGCTCGCCGTTGCGGAACTTGTCGAACAGCTCCTCGCGCTCCTTGTTCTTCGTCGACCCCTTGATCACCGGCGCCCCCAGCTCCTCGCCCAGCTCGTCGAGCTGGTCCAGGTAAGCACCGATCACCAGGGCCGGCTCGTCGGGGTGCTGGTCCAGCACCCGTTTGACGACCGGGATCTTCGTCCTGGCCGTCGAACAGAGCTTGTACCGCTCCTCCGGCTCGGCCGTCGCGTAGAGCAGCCGCTCGTTGTCCGTGAGCGTCACCCGCACCTCGGTGCACTCGGCCGGCGCGATCCAGCCCTGCGCCTCGATGTCGCGCCACGGCACGTCGTACCGCTTCGGCCCGATGAGCGAGAAGACGTCACCCTCCTGCCCGTCCTCCCGGACCAGCGTCGCGGTCAGCCCCAGCCGGCGGCGGCTCTGCAGGTCCGCGGTCATCCGGAACACCGGCGCCGGCAGCAGGTGCACCTCGTCGTAGACGATGAGACCCCAGTCCCGGGAGTCGAACAGCTCCAGGTGCTTGTACTCGCCCTTCGACTTGCGCGTGATCACCTGGTAGGTCGCGATGGTGACCGGCCGGATCTCCTTGCGTTCACCGGAGTACTCGCCGATCTCCTCCTCGGTGAGACTCGTGCGCGCGATGAGCTCCCGCTTCCACTGCCGCCCCGCCACGGTGTTGGTGACCAGGATCAACGTCGTGGCCTGCGCCTCGGCCATCGCCGCCGCCCCGACCAGCGTCTTGCCCGCACCACACGGCAGCACCACGACGCCACTGCCACCCGCCCAGAACGCCTGCGCCGCGAGCCGCTGGTAGTCCCGCAGCTTCCACCCGTCCTCGGCGAGCTCGATGGCGTGCGCCTCGCCGTCGACGTACCCGGCGTGGTCCTCGGCCGGCCACCCGACCTTGAGCAGCAGCTGCTTGAGCCGCCCGCGCTCGCTCGGGTGCACGATCACGGTGTCGTCGTCGATCCGCGCCCCGAACATCGGCGCGATCTTCTTGTTGCGCAGCACCTCCTCCAGCACCGCGCGGTCGGTGGAGGCCAGCACCAGCCCGTGCGCGGGGTTGTTGCTCAGGACGAGCCGCCCGAAGCGCCCCATCGTGTCCACCACGTCCACCAGCAACGGTTGCGGCACCGGGTACCGGCTGAACCGCACCAGAGCGTCCACCACCTGCTCGGCGTCGTGCCCGGCCGCACGGGCGTTCCACAACGCCAGCGGCGTCACGCGATAGGTGTGCACGTGCTCAGGAGCCCGCTCCAACTCCGCGAACGGCGCGATGGCCGTGCGCGCTTCATCGGCCAGCGGGTGGTCTACCTCGAGGAGCAGCGTCTTGTCCGACTGCACGATCAGGGGGCCATCGGTCACCTTCCCAGTCTCCCTGACGGCACCAAATGTGCCGCTGGTGCCACCTGGGCGGGCGTGTGGCGCGGCGGTGCGTGACGGCGGGCTCACGATGGGTGGACCGCTCGGGGTGCTCTCACCCCTCGCCCGCCACCCACCACGGCCGTCTCCGAACTCCCGCCCAACTCCCGCCGACAACTGTGAGCCGACACACGAAGCCAACACGCGGTGTCGTACGTTCTCGCCCATGAGCACCGAGTCGACTGATCCCGTCGAGCCCCCCGCGCCGCCGGCGGTGGCTCCCGCGGCGGAAGCGGAGTCCGACGAGTCGCCCAAGGGCAAGAACAGCTGGCTGAAGTTCGTCATCGTCGGTGTGCTGGCGGTGGTGCTGGTCGGCGGTGGCGTGTTCGTGTTCACGCAGATGGGCGGCCTGAACGTGGGCGACTGCGTGAGCGCGTCTCCGCAGGACGTGGACAAGCCGGACGGCGAGTGGAACGTCAGCTCGCAGGGGTGTGACGACACCGCGGCCACGCACCGGGTGGCGAAGACGCTGGCCAACGCCGAGGAGCCGTGTCCGGACGAGGGCATCTACGAGCCCGTCAAGACCGGCGGGGACTCGATGTGCCTCATGCCGAACCTGGCCGAGGGCAACTGCTACACCTCCAGTGACGACGGGGCCTTCAAGAAGGAGGCCTGCACCGTGGAGTCGCCGGTGAAGATCGTCAAGAAGGTCGACGGGCTGCCCGAGGAGGGCACCGTGTGCCCGGAGGGGTCGAGCGAGCTGCGGTTCAGCGAGCCTGCCTCGGTCTACTGCATGGGTGTGCACGAGAACGCCTGATCCGGTGATCAGCCGACTCGGGCGGCTGCCGATACCCAGGCCATGAAGAAGGTCGGCCTGGGTATCGGCGTCGTCGTCCTGCTCGTGCTCGTGGGCCTGCTGGTCGTCGACCAGCTCGACACCGGCACGAGCGCGCGGGTCGGTGACTGCGCGCGGATCTCCGGTGCCCAGCAGAGCCCGACCTACGAGGCGCTGGGCTGCGACCAGCGGACGGCGAACGTCAAGATCGCCAAGGTCCTGCGGCGGAACGAGGACAGGTGCCCGTCCGGCGGCTCGGACTACTCGACGTACACGGGTGACTCCACCTACTGCCTGATGCCGAACTTCCGCGAGGGCGCCTGCTACGGGCAGGACCAGGAGACCGGCATCGCCCAGGTCGACTGCGCGACCAGGGACTCGGTCCGGGTCGTCAAGGTGCTCGCCGGCAAGACCGACCGCTCTGCCTGCGGTGATGCGCGCGCGGCGGTGTTCCCGGAGCCCGCGACCACCTTCTGCCTCGTGCGCGGTGACCAGCAGCCGTAACGTTTCCGCAAATCGCGAGCGCGGGCCGCTTCCGCCTGGCAACCTCTGCTCCGGCCTTGTCGGGGGGCAGAGGCCACTCGGGTTGAAATCGGAAGCGAGATAACTGCACATGAGCACGGAATCGGTTGCGCCCGCACCTGCGCCGCAGCCTGAGGCGAAGAAGCCGAGCGTCCTGAAGAAGATCCTCGGCTACGTCGTCGGTCTGATCGTCGCCGCCGGCGCGATCTACGCGTTCAACTACTTCTCCAGCGACGAGGCCCAGGCCAAGGTCGGGGACTGCGCGAACATCACCGGCACGTCGAACAACCCGACCTACAAGGCGGTCGACTGCACCTCCGCGGAGGCCAACTACGTGGTCGGCCAGGCGTTCGGGTCGTTGTCGGAGCCCTGCAAGGGCGACTACGTCGAGTACACCCACTCGCAGCGCCGCGGTCCCAAGACCAAGCTCTGCCTGGCGCCGGTGCTCGCCGAGGGCACCTGCTACGGCGAGGACGGGGACAACGTGAACCCCAAGGTCGTCGGGTGCACGGAGACCGCCACGTTCAAGGTGACCAAGGCCGTCAAGGACGCCGCCGTGCCGGAGTGCGCGGAGGGTGAGAAGGCGTTCGCCTTCCCCGAGGCGAAGCTGAACTACTGCCTCGGCGCGCCCGCGTAACCCCAGGTCAGACCGCAGTGGAACCGGAGTCGCGACCGCGCGGCTCCGGTTTCGCCGTTCTCAGCGCGACCCGTCGGAGAGGAAACCAGTGACGACGCCCAACTACCCGCAGCAGCCGGGCCCCTACGGCCCGCCTCCCGGTGGCCAGCCCCAGCAGCCCCACGGTCAGCAGCCCTACGGCCAGCAACCACCGCCCTACCCGCAGCAGGGCCACCCGGCCGACCCGTACGCGCAGCCGAACCCGTACGGCCAGCCCAACCCGTACGGCCAGCCCAACCCGTACGCCCAGCCCAACCCGTACGGCCCGCCACCAGGACAGATGCCTCCCGGCCAGATGCCGGGACAGATGCCGGGCCAGCCCATGCCCTACGCCCCGCCGCCCAAGCCGAGCGGTGCCGCCGGCAAGGTCATCGGCGCTGTCTTCGTGGTGATCGTGCTGATCGGCGGCTTCCTGGTGCTGCGCGGCGTCTTCGGCAGCAGCGAACCGTCGGCCAAGCCCGGCGACTGCGCGAGCATGACCGGCACGACGGTCAGCCCGAACTACAAGAAGGTCGACTGCGGCTCCCCCGAGGCGAACTACATCATCGCCAAGGCCTCGAAGAACACCTCGGAGGCGTGCCCGAGCAAGGAGTACGCGAGCTACCACCAGTCCGGCCGGCGCAAGGAGTCGCTGAAGCTCTGCCTGGTGGAGAAGCTCGAAGAGGGCAAGTGCTACGAGGACCCGATGGTCGGCATCAGCCTGGCGGGCCCGAAGGTGATCGACTGCTCGAAGGGCCAGAACAAGTACTCGACCCAGAAGTCCTACAAGGTCGACAAGGTGGTCAAGCAGGCGACGAAGGACTGCGGCGATGCCACCGCGCTCACCTACGCCGAGCCGGCACCGGGCCTGACCTACTGCATCAGCGCGCTCGAGGAGAAGTGACCGCACGGTGAAGGGCGGGCCACCAGGAGTGACCCGCCCTTTGCCCGGAAAACCGCTAGCTCGTGGTGCCCGGTGGCAGGAGTCCCTGCACGTCCAGGCGGCCGGACAGGATGTCCTCGGTGTCCATCATGTCGGCGACGCGCTGCAGCCGGATCGGGTTCAGCGACAGCGGGAACGTGCCCACCGACACGAGCGCCGCGGTCGACTGGTCGACGTCGGCGTAGCTGGTCAGCGAGTCCTGCACGGCGAGCTTGTTGGCCTGCGCGCGCTGCTGGGCCTCGCGGAGCACGTCCCGGAACGCCTTGAGCGTCTTCGGGTTCGTCTCGGCGAACTTCTTCGACGAGGCGTAGCCGGACATCGGGAAGTCCAGTGTCGGGCCGCGCGCGGTGTCGGTGAGGATCTTCGCACCGATGTTGCGCTGCGCCTTCGTGATGAACGGCTCGATCATGAACGCCGCGTCGACCTCGCCGGCCTGCAGCGCCTTCTCCATCTCGCCGAACGGCATGTCACGGAACTTGATCTTGCCCTTCTCGACCGCCGCGGTGTCGAGCACGGCACGCGTGGTCAGGTAGCCGATGTCGTTCTGGTTGTTCACCGCGATCGACGGCGTCGGCCGCTTGCCGGGGTCGTCGTAGTCCGAGGTGGGGCCGGTGACCAGCGCCATCGAGTTCGGACCCGCCTGGTAGGCCTCGCCCTGCAGCTGCAGCTGGGCGCCGAGGGTGACCTCGCGGAAGAAGCTCACGTGGCTCGCCCAGGTGATGTCGAGCGTGGTGTCGAGCTGCTTGATCGCCTCGGAGTCGTTGTTCTGCGCCACCAGGTTGACCTGCAACCCGTGCTTCTCGAACAGCTTCTCGGTCAGCGCGATCCGCAACGGGGCCACGTCGACCACCTGCGCGACACCGATGCGCAGCAGGTTGCGTTCCAGGTCCGCGTTCGCGCCGTCCGGCGAACTTCCGAAGAGGCTGCAGCTCGCGGTCAGAACGCATGTCATGAGCACTGCGACAAGCCGCAGAGCATTGGCTCGGGTAGCCATGGCACCTCTCGCCGGTGGGCCTTGAGTAGCATCAGTTGATCAGTGAGTGTCGCCACAGACCAGGCCGTCCGCAGCTCCAACAGGGCGTTCGGATGGACATGAGGCATGCCGACAACCGGGGATGTTAACCACCTGAACGTATGAAACGACACCCCATCTCGATACGGTGAGTGCTTCTGGAGACTTCCCCCGAGCAGGGGCTGACCATTACGCTCCCCGCCGGGTGGCACAGGTTGTAGTAGACCGACGTGTCTGTGGACGGGGTAGGTCGCCTCACCGGGCGAACGACCTCTGTGCTGCAATTCGGCCCGTTTGACGAGTCCATGCTCGGTCCTGGGGGAGAGACCGGGACACTGCTGCTGGAAGAGGAAGCCCAGAGTGGCCCGACGTGAGAGAGGTCCCAGCCAGTTTGGCGTGGGTGACACCACACGCTCCGAAAGGCCCGAATCGGGTGACGGACTGGCTGCGCTGGGTGACGGACCGATGACTGCGACACCTGCCGCGGTGAAGCAGGACACCGGAACCGGACCCGGATCAGGACCTGCCCGGTCCGCCGGATGGCGCCTGCGCAACTGGAGGTTGCGCACCAAGCTGCTCGCCGTCCTGCTGATCCCGACGATCTGTGCGCTCGCCCTGGGTGGCTTGCGAGTGCGCACGGACCTTCAGGACGCGACGGAGTTCAACAACCTCGCGAACCAGATCCGCCTCGAGACGGCGGTCGCCGACCTGGTGCAGCAGCTCCAACGCGAGCGCGACCTGTCGGTCAGCTTCGTCGCATCGAACAAGAGGCTCGACCGGGTCGTCCTGGAGCGCCAGCTCCGCAGGGTCAACGACACCAGCCAGGCCTTCAGCAACAAGATCTCCGAACTGAGCTCCGACCTGAGCCCCGCGGCCGTCGAGCGCTTCCAGGTCGCGTTCAACCAGTTGAACCGCCTGAACAGCCTCCGCAACTCCGTGCGGGAGACGCAGTACCCCGCCGAGGCCGTCCAGCGGACCTACGCGGAGTCCATCGAGACCCTGCTGAGCCTCGGTGAGCAGACGATCTCGGAGATCAACGACCCCGAGCTGGTGCGACTGCACCTGACGACGAACGCCATCGCGCGCATCAAGGAGCAGGAGTCGCTCAAGCGGGCCATCCTCCTCGACGTCTTCCAGCGCAAGGCGTTCACGCCGTCCCAGCTCCGCTCGCTGCAGGCGGCGGACGCCGAGCTCGAGGCCGCGCGGAACGACTTCCGCAAGTCCGCGACGCCGGAACAGGCCAAGATCTACGACGACACCGTCACCGGCCTGATCGTCGACACCGCGAACGACATGCAGGAATCGGCCATCAACCAGCAGGCCGGCCGCAAGGACTTCAGCACGCTGACGTCCGAGAAGTGGGACATCGCGGCCACGCTGACGGTCAACCTGACCCGCGACGTCGAGAACCTGCTCCTCGAGCAGCTGCAGAACCGCACCGACGAGCTCACGGGTGCCGCACGCACCCGTGCCTACCTCGAGTCCGGTGTCGTGCTGGCGGTCCTCGCGCTCGCGTTGCTGATGGCGCTGTTCGTCGCCCGCTCGATCCTCAGCCCGCTGCGCACGCTGCGCCGCACCGCCCTCGACGTCGCCGACCACGGTCTCCCCGACGCGGTCGAGCGGATCCTCGCGGACCCGAACCCGGAGAACGCGGCCAAGACCGCCGTCGAGCCGGTGCCGGTGCACACCCGTGAAGAGGTCGGCCAGGTGGCGCGCGCGTTCGACGCGGTGCACGGCGAAGCGGTGCGACTGGCCGCCCAGCAGGCCCTCCTGCGCGACAACGTCAACGCGATGTTCGTCAACCTCTCCCGCCGCTCCCAGGCCCTGGTCGAACGCCAGCTGAACCTGATCGACCGGCTGGAGCAGGACGAGCAGGACCCGGACCAGCTGGCCTCGCTGTTCGAGCTCGACCACCTCGCGACCCGCATGCGCCGCAACTCGGAGAACCTGCTGGTCCTCTCGGGCACCGACCTCTCGCGGCGCCTGACCAGGCCCGTCCCGGCGGCCGAGGTGCTCGGCGCCGCGGTCTCCGAGGTCGAGCAGTACGCCCGCGTGCAGGTCGGCCAGACCCCGGACCTCACCGTCCAGGGCCGCGCGGTCAACGACCTCGTGCACCTCATCGCCGAGCTGCTGGACAACGCCACGGCGTTCTCCGACCCGGTCACCAAGGTCACCGTTCGCACGGCCAAGACCCGCAAGGGCGAGCTGGCGATCGAGATCCAGGACCGCGGCGTGGGCATGGGCGACCAGGAGATCATCGACGCCAACGAGCGCCTGGCCGACCCGCCGGACGTCGACGTCGCCGTCTCCCGCCGGATGGGCCTGTACGTGGTCGCGCGGCTCGCCAAGCGCCACGACATCAAGGTCCGCCTGCGCGGCAACGAGGACATCGAGGGCGGCACCACGGCGCTGGTGATCGTGCCGGAGACGCTCGTCGCGGCTCCGGGTGCGGCACCGTCGGCGCCGCCGTCCGGTTCCGGTGGTCTCGCCTCCGCGTTCGGCATGACGCCGGCGTCGGCCCCCGCCGAGCTCACCACCGAGTTCGGCAGCACGGGCCACACCGCGCAGACCGACTTCGGCCAGACCCCGGCACCGACCACCGCCAGCAGGGCCAGCGGCATCGCCGGCGCGTTCGGCGGTGCGACCGGGGCCATGCCGAGGGTCGACGAGTCGAGCCCCTCCATCCCGGTCAGCTTCGTGCCGAGCGCGCTCACCGACACCGGTGCGGGTGCCACGGCGGTGCCGGTCTACCAGGACCCGCCCCCCGCCGAGGACCCCACCCCGTCGGAGCGCTGGCGCCGCGACCAGCTCGCGGCCGTGGAGCCGGAGGGCTCCTTCGGCGAGCCGACCCTCTTCACGGCCTACGAGGACCGCAACGAGGAAGAGAGCGCCATCTCGTTCGAGCCGGGCTACGAGACGACGCAGTTCGTCCCGATCCCGCCGATGGACGAGCCGGCCTCCGCCAACGGCGTCTCGCGGGCACCGGTCGACGCACCCGTCGACTCCGGGCTCGCGCACCGCAACGGCACCTCGGAGCCGTCCCGCCGGGCCATCGAGCACGACCTGGACGCCCCCACGGAGCGGCTGCCGATCTACGAGGCGGTCCTCTCCCAGTGGTTCCAGGCCGTCGGCAGCGAGACGTCCGCGTCGAGCGCCCAGCCGGTTCCTCCCGCGGCGGACGAGAAGTCCGAGCCCGCGGCAGGCAGGGTCGAGTCCAAGCTCAACGGCGCGAGCGCCAGGGGCGTGGAGTACATCGACGAGCCCCCGACGGCCCCTCCGCTCTCGGACGGGCCGGAACCGGAGCTCCCGACCCGGACCCGCAAGCCTGTTCCGGCAGTGGCGCCCACCACCACGTCGGCCGCCGGTCTGCCCGTGCGCAAGCCTCGCGCGAAGGTGCAGCCGCCGGTCGAGGAAGCCGTAGTGGCCCCCGCCGAGCAGGAGCGAGTTGTGGAACCGGAGCCCGTTGTGGAGGAGACTCCAGCGGCGGCACCCACTTCCGAGTCGGCTTGGCAATCGCCTGCCGATGAGGGATGGCAGGCGGCTCAGGCGTTGTTGAACAAGACGCCGGAGTCGAAGACAGCGGCAGGATTGCCGAAACGGACACCGAAGGCTCAGCTCGTGCCAGGATCTGCGGCGCCCAAGCCGCAGGCCGTGTCACAGACAGCGCAGCGCCCGCCGCTGCCGCCCCGTTCCGCCGATGCGGTGCGCGGGCGCATGTCGAGCCTGCAAAGTGGTGTCCGGCGAGGCCGGCACGCATTGATCGAGGCATACGCTGGTGACCAGTCGAGCCGGCAGAACGAGGAGCAGGAGTGACGACCGCAGCGCAGCCAGGCAGCTTTGGTTGGCTTATCACCGACTTCGTGCGGAGGGTGCCGGGAGTGGCACATTCCGTCGTGGTGTCCGCGGACGGGCTGTTGCTCGCGGGGTCCCAGGGGCTGCCCCGGGACCGTGCAGAGCAGCTCTCCGCCGTCGCGTCCGGGCTGGTCAGCCTCACACAGGGTGCTGCCCGCTGCTTCGAGGCAGGCGGGGTCAACCAGACCGTTGTCGAGATGGAGCGGGGCTACCTGTTCCTCATGTCGATCAGTGACGGCTCTTGTCTCGCCGTCCTGGCGGCACCCAACTGCGACATCGGCCTCGTGGCCTACGAGATGACGCTTTTGGTCGAGAGAGTCGGTCAACAACTCACCCCGGAGCTGCGCGCGCAGCTCCAGGGTGTGGTCCGCCGCTAGACCTCACTGGTATCACAGGGGTGAGATGAGATGGCTCGGAGACCTGGCGCCGGTGGTCGCCGCTTGGGTAGGAACTTCAACTACCAGGAGTGGGCGGCTGGTGGCTTTCAGTTCGAGGAGCCGGACGCACCGCCCCCAGAACCAGAGGAAGCCGAGGACGCACCCCACGATGAGCGGGTTACAGGGCAAGGGCTAGGCGATATGTCTCAGCGTGAGGTGGATGACTCGTCGTCGTATCCGTACGACGACGTGCCGAACCGGTTCGACCTAGACGGGTACGGCACCGGGTTGTTCGGTGGCCCCGGTGCGGACCTGTTCGGCCAGCACGAGATGCCGGACGCGGTGCCCGAACAACTGCCGTACACCACCGGTCCGCAGCCGGTGTACAGCACGGGCGCCCAACCTGCGTACAGCACCGGTGCACAGCCTGCTGTGCGGCCGGAGGAGAATGCGTCCGCGGACTCGGGTTCACTGGTGCGGCCTTACACACGCACCGGTGGACGCACACGACCCGACTACGACCTTGCGATCGAGGCGCTGATTTCGACCAGCGAGCGTGGCCTCGAACGGGATGCCGCAGTTCTTCCCGAGCACAGGTCGATCTGCGGGCTGTGTGTGGACACGCGGTCGGTGGCCGAGGTCGCGGCACTCCTGCGTTTGCCACTCGGCGTCGTGCGGGTGTTGATCGGCGACATGGCAAGCATGGGATTGGTTTTGATTCACCAGGGCGGTCTGGTCGTGGGGGACCGGCCTTCCATGGAATTCCTGGAGAGGGTGCTCAGTGGGCTTCGCAGGCTCTAGTCCCCAGGGCGCCGAGGGCGCACGGAAGCCGACTACGTCCGCCAAGATCGTCGTGGCGGGTGGCTTCGGTGTTGGCAAGACGACGTTCGTCGGCTCGGTGTCCGAGATCGTCCCGTTGACCACCGAGGCGGTGATGACCGAGGCCAGCGCGGGGGTGGACGACCTCTCCGCCACGCCGAACAAGGTCACCACGACGGTCGCGATGGACTTCGGCCGCGTGTCGCTCGACAGCGACCTGATCCTGTACCTCTTCGGTACACCGGGTCAGCACCGGTTCTGGTTCATGTGGGACGACCTCGTACGGGGTGCCATCGGCGCCATCGTGCTGGTCGACACCCGCCGCCTGGCCGACGCGTTCGCCTCGATCGACTTCTTCGACGACCGGCAGCTGCCGTACGTCGTCGGCGTCAACTGCTTCGACGGCCTCCTGCACCACAGGCTGGAGGACGTGCGTGAGGCGTTGACGATCGACGAGTCGGTGCCGATCGTGACGTGCGACGCGCGCAACCGGCAGTCGACGAAGCAGACGCTCATCACGCTGGTGGAGCACGCGATGCGCCAGTGGATGTCCGTCCGCGCCGGCTGATCTCCGCAGCCGGGTCACCGCGACGACGAGAACCACGACGACGAGGCGAGCGCCACCTCCGGGTGCGGCGCTCGCCTCGTCGTCGTGGTCCGGCCCGGCTCCGCTGACCCGCGACCCGGTGGATCAGGACTCGTCCACCAGCGCCGCGGACGTGACGCGGTGGAGTGGGAACCTCAGCACCTCTCCGTAGCTGTGGTCGTAGCCCTCCAGCACGCCACCGCCCACGATGTGCGGCTCGATCACGCGCTGGGCCGCCGTGCCGTGCGAGTCGACGAACCCGACCAGCACGCTCCGCCGCGCCCTGGCGGCCTCCTGCAGCAACGACAGCGTCGCCGACGGGCCCGCGCCGAGGTGGCCGGGGACGGCGACGCGTTCACCCCGTGGTGTCGCGGCGGCACGGTCACCGGCGCGGACCAGCCGGACGAGTTCACCAACCGTTCGTCGGCGGCACGGCGGGTGACACGGGCTTGCGCGCCGACCGCTGCCGGGCGTGGTGCGGCGGCCGCCGGGCGCAGGTCCAGCACCTGGCCGTCGGGGCCCTCCGCGGCGGGGCGAACCCGGCGGAGCGCAGCCCGTCCAGCACCTCGGCCAGTGGCAACGGGCTGACCAGCACCGTTGGCGCGATCCGGCGCAGCTCCAGCCTCGTGGCCTCCGGGTGGGCCAGCACCTCGCTGACCAGCACCGGGTCGTCGCAGCGCAGGAACGACCCGGCGGCCCCGCCGCGCAACCGGCCGTGCCTGCGGGCCGCGTCGTCGATCAGGTAGGTCAGCGACTGCGGGACGGGCGTGCGCGACCGGAGCTTGAACAGTTCGTGCAGCTCGTCGGCGGTGCGGCCGGAGTCGAGCGCCCGCCGGACCGTGTGCTCGCCGATCCGGTAGACCGTGGCGCTGCCCGCCGACTCGACGTCCGCGACGAGCGCCAGCTCGGCGGCCAGCTCCGGTTCGAGCCTGCCGGGCGCGACGACGGTCAGGTCGGCCTGCACGAGCACGTGGTCGAGCGGCTCCGGCAACGCGTCGGCCAGCGCCTTGGCGGCGTGCCCGCTCCCTCCTCGAGCAGCACCCGGCCGGCGCTGGTGACCGCCCGAGCGCGAGCACGCCACGGCGGTGCCCTCCTCGACGGTCCAGCGCACCAGCTCGTCGCGCTGCCCCGCCCGGCGCGGCGCCCGCCAGGCGAGCAGCCCGGCCAGGTCCGCGGCACCGCCGATCGCCGTGCCCTCGGCAGGTCGGCGAGGGTGTCGAGCACCCAGCGGCGGTCGCGCGGGGCCTGGGCGCGGCGGATCTCGTCGGCCAGCGGGTTGAGGAGCTTGTCCTTCTCGTCGCGGCGGCCGATCAGCGCCGGCAGCCGGGGAGCTCCAGCCAGGCGTGCGCGAGCGTGGCCAGCGGACCTCGGCGGGCGCGGCGAGCCAGACGTCGGCCTTGGTCGTCGGCACCCACTCCGGTTCGGCGGCCTCGGTGTTCGCGGCCAGGTCGGCGCCGACCACCAGCTCGATCAGCAGGGCGGCGCGCTGTTCGTCGACGGCCAGGTCCTTCGCGACCTTGCGCAGCTCCCGCACGCCCAGCCCGCCCGTGCGCAGCACCGGTGGCGGTTCGGCCGACCAGCTCGCGAGCAGGTTCTCGACGTGCCGGACGAGCTCCAGCGCCTCACCGCCGCCGGTCGCGTCGACGTTCTCCGGCTTGACCGCGCTCGTCCTCGGCCTGGGTTCGCTGACCTGGATCGGGCCGAGCGGGCGGTCGCCGCGCAGCCGCAGGGCGATCTCGCGGGGCAGCTCGACGGTGCCGGGGTCGCGGCGCAGCAGCAGGCCGCGGGCGAGCAGCCGTTGCACCGGCGTCTCGGCCTTCTCCAGCGGCACGACCCTGGAGGCGTCCCTGGTGTCGCCGATGGGCGGTCCGGCGGCGAGCTTCTGCAGCACCCGCTGCTCGCCCTCGGTGATGCCGTCCAGGTCGTAGGCCTGCCCGGTCGCGCGGCCGAGGCCCGCCGGGTAGGTGCCGAACGCCTCGCGGGTCACCGGGGGAACCGACATCGCCTCGTCGTCGCCCCACAGCAGCGCCAGCGCCCGCAGCCGGGCGAGCGCCTGCCTGAGCGGCTTCGGCTTCACGTCCGGCCCGAGCAGCGCGGCGAGTGTGGCCAAGGCCACGGGCGCGGTGTCCGCACCCTGGACGACCAGGCCCTCCAGCACCGCGAGCGTGAACGTGTCGAGGTCCTCGCAGGCGCGCGCGATCGACGCCCTGGTGCCCACCCGTGTCGCGAGCACGGACATATCGGCTGGTGGGGGCGTCGCCAGGTCGGGGCGGGCACGCAGCAGTGCCACGAGGGAGTCGTCGTCCTGGGCGCGCAGCCAGTCGGCGAGGGTGATGCCGGACATTCTCACCACGGTATATGGGCCGCTGGAGATCTCCTCGTCCTCTGTCACACTTGTCGCGTCATCAGGCACCACCGAGGAGGAGAACGTGGCGAAAGGACGCCCTGGACGGGTCGACCCGCACTGGCCGGAAGGCCCGGAAGGCGGTCACCCCGTCACCGAGCTGACCAGTGACGTGCAGGGTGCGCTCTCCCCGTTCGGCACGGTGACGTTCCCGCTGCCGGTGGAGGACCTCCCGTACACCCACCCGGTGACCGAGATCAACAAGTCCTGAGTGGAGTGTCAGGCCGGTCTTAAGACTGGTCGAGTCGCGTGCGTTCCGCATTGGGGCCGGGGATAGGCTCACTTCCCGCGTGAGCAGCAATTCGTGGGAGGAACGATGCCGGTCCCCGGCCCTGGTTACTCGATCACCGTTCGTCTGGAGGCGCCGCCGTCAGCGAGCGCCGCGGGTGACCTCACCTCGGCCGTCGGCCGCGCGGGTGGTGTGATCACGGCGTTCGACGTCGTGGAGTCGCACAACGACCGCGTCGTCATCGACCTCACCTGCAACGCCCTCTCGGCGAACCACGCCAAGGACATCACCGACACGCTGGAGACGCTGCCCGGCATCGTCGTCCGCAAGGTGTCGGACCGCACGTTCCTCGTGCACCTCGGCGGCAAGATCGAGATCTCGTCCAAGGTGCCGCTGCGCAACCGCGACGACCTCTCCCGCGCGTACACGCCGGGTGTCGCTCGCGTGTGTGAAGCGATCGCCAAGAACCCGGACGACGCGCGCCGCCTGACCATCAAGCGCAACACGGTCGCCGTGGTCACCGACGGCTCCGCCGTGCTGGGCCTGGGCAACCTCGGCCCCGCCGCCGCCCTGCCGGTGATGGAGGGCAAGGCCGCGCTGTTCAAGAAGTTCGCCGGCGTCGACGCCTGGCCGGTCTGCCTGGACACCCAGGACACCGAGGAGATCATCCGCGCGGTCGAGCTCATCGCTCCCGTGTACGGCGGCATCAACCTCGAGGACATCTCCGCCCCGCGCTGCTTCGAGATCGAGGCCCGCCTGCGCGAGAAGCTCGACATCCCGGTGTTCCACGACGACCAGCACGGCACCGCGATCGTGGTCGTCGCCGCTCTGCGCAACGCCCTGCGCGTCGTCGGCAAGGACATCAAGAACTGCCGCATCACGGTCTGCGGCGTCGGCGCCGCCGGTTCCGCGATCATCCGCCTGCTGCAGGCCCAGGAGCCCGGCGACATCATCGCCGTGGACGTCGACGGCATCGTGCACCGCGACCGCCCGGGCCTGGACTCGAACCTGAAGTCGATCGCCGCGTCGACCAACAAGGAGAACCAGTCGGGCCGCCTGCACGACGCGCTGGTCGGCTCGGACGTGTTCATCGGCGTCTCGGCCCCGAACCTCTTCGGCGCCGACCAGGTCGCCACGATGGCCGAGGACGCCATCGTCTTCGCCCTGGCCAACCCGGACCCGGAGATCGACCCGATGGAGGCCCAGCAGCACGCCGCCGTCGTCGCCACGGGCCGCTCGGACTTCCCGAACCAGATCAACAACGTCCTGGCGTTCCCCGGCGTCTTCCGCGGCCTGCTCGACGCCCACGCCCGCACGATCACCGACGCCATGCTCCTGGCTGCAGCCCAGGCCATCGCCGACGTGGTGGACGGCGACCGCCTGAACGCCTCGTTCATCGTCCCGTCGGTCTTCGACAACACCGTGGCACCGGCGGTGGCCGAAGCCGTCCGCAAGGCCGCCACCTCCTAACCCCCTTTTCCGGTCACGCGGGGGCCCTTCGTTCCCTTTTTGGGAACGCGGGACTCCCGCGTGACCGTCGGGACGGGTGTGGTGGGGGCGGTTGGCGGGCCCTTGGACACGGGCCGCGCACTCCGCGCGGGCATACGATCGCAGCATGACCAAGCAGTTCACCCACCTGGACTCACAAGGCGCGGCCCGCATGGTCGACGTGTCCGGCAAGGAGCAGACCACCCGCACGGCCGTCGCCACGGGCGTGCTGCAGACGACCGCCGAGGTGGTGACGCTGCTGGGCTCCGACGGACTCCCCAAGGGCGACGCGCTGGCCACCGCCCGCATCGCGGGCATCATGGCCGCCAAGCGCACCTGGGAGCTCGTCCCCCTCTGCCACCCGATCGCCCTGTCCTCCGTCGTGCTGGACCTGGCCCTCGCGGACACCTCGGTCCTCATCACCGCCACGGTCCGCACCACCGACCGCACCGGCGTGGAGATGGAAGCGCTCACCGCGGTCTCGGTGGCGGGCCTGACGCTGCACGACATGGTGAAGTCCGTCGACCCGGCGGCAACCCTGAACGCAGTCCGCGTCGAACGCAAGGAAGGCGGCAAGTCCGGCCTGTGGGAACGCCCGTGAAAGCAGTGGTCGTCACCGCCTCCAACCGCGCGGCCGCCGGCGTCTACGAAGACCGCAGCGGCCCGATCATCACCACCTGGCTCACCGACCGCGGCTTCTCCGTCGACCCTCCGGTCGTGGTCCCGGACGGCGACCCGGTCCAACAAGCCCTCACGACCGCCATCGCCAACGGCGCCGACCTGGTCATCACCACCGGCGGCACCGGCATCACCCCCACCGACCGCACCCCGGAAGCCACCCGCGCAGTCCTCGACTACGAGGTCCCGGGCCTGGCCGACGTCATCCGCACCTCAGGCTGGCCCCAGGTCCCGGGCTCAGTCCTCTCCCGAGGCGTGGCAGGCGTCGCGGGCCGCACCCTGATCGTCAACCTGCCCGGCTCCACCGGCGGCGTCCGCGACGGCCTGGACGTCCTCGCCAAGGTCGTGGACCATGCCCTGGACCAACTCCGCGGAGGTGACCACAAGTGAGCGTCGTCCTGCGAGCCGCAGTGACAGAAGCCCCTCTCTCAGTCGAGGAACACGCCACCCTCGTCACCTCCGACAGGGCAGGCGCGGTGGTCACCTTCTCGGGCGTGGTCCGCGACCACGACGGCGGCCGCTCAGTCCTCGAACTCGAATACCACTCCCACCCCTCCGCGGCAGACGTGGTGGCCGAGGTCGTCCACTCCCTCGCCGACCGCTACGAGGGCGTCCACGGCATCGCGGTCTCCCACCGAGTGGGCCCGCTGAAGATCGGCGACGTCGCCCTGGCCTGCGCAGTCGCAGCCGAACACCGCAAGGAGGCCTTCGCCCTCTGCGCCGACCTGGTGGACGAGGTCAAGGCCCGGCTGCCGGTGTGGAAGCGACAGGTCTTCTCCGACAACACCGACGAGTGGGTCAACTGCCCCTGACCGGGCCCGCCACAACGGTCTCGCCACAACGGTCTCGCCACAACGGTCTCGCCACAACGGTCTCGCCACAACGGTCTCGCCACAACGGTCTCGCCACAACGGTCTCGCCACAACGGTCTCGCCACGACAGTCCCGCCACGCAGGCTGACGCGGGGGTCCCCTTCGACCTAGGACCCCCGCAGCCCAACGTACTCAGCGGGTCTGACACTTCCGGGGCGCCGCGTGGGCCGAGAAGCACCGCGTGGGCCGGAAAGCACCGTGGGCCGGAAAGCACCGAGTGGGGTTCAGCGGTTGACGCGGGAGCACGCACTCGCCGGGTGATTAGACGAAGCGAGCGACCGGCCTTCACTCGGCCGGGTGAGCTTGAGTGAGCCGAAACGAGACGCCTCCCGCACCCGCCAGGCAAGCCTGATCGAGCGAAGCGAGACGAAAGCCCACGCACCCCAGGTGAGCCCATCGAGCCGAAGGCGAGGCTTTTTAACCTGCAGCGACGGGTAGCGGTACAGCCCCAGTCGCAATCGTCGCGAAGCGGCGATGAACTCCAAAATTTCGGCCAGTGCCGGCTCAACCCCGGTGCCAAGGTGATCGACCAGGCTGATCGAGCGAAGCGAGACGAAAAGCCCACGCACCGCCCAGGCAAGCCACGCACGCCCCACGCAAGCCCACGCACGCCCCAGGCGGGCCCACCAACGACGAACAGGGACCTCACCGCCGGGGGGTCGCGGTGAGATCCCTGCTCGCTACAAACGCCCTACCAAACCTCAGAGCGCGATCTTGTGACCGGGGAAGATCAGATCGGGGTTCGTCAGGAACTCCTTGTTCTTCTCCACGATCGCCTGCCACCCGCCGCTGACCTTCTGCTCGTCAGCGATCTTCGACAGCGTGTCGCCCGGCTTGATCTCGTAGGTGCCGTTCGGGTTGTTCTTCGAAGCGGCGACCGGGGCGACCGGCACGGCGGCAGCGGCGCGCTGCTGCGGCTGCGGCTGCGGCTGCACCTTGCGCTGTTGCTGCTGCGGGCCGGGGGCGGCCTTGCGGGCCGGGGCGGGGGCGGTCTGGCCGCCGAGGCCCTTGACGCCGCAGGTCGGCCAGGCCTTGTAGCCCTGGGTCTGGAGCACGCGTTCGGCGATGCGGATCTGCTCCTCGCGGGAGGCGGCTGCCGGGTTGCCCTGGCCTCCGTGGCCGCGCCACGTCTGCATCGAGAACTGGAGGCCACCGTAGTAGCCGTTTCCGGTGTTGATGGACCAGTTGTTGCCGCTCTCGCACTTGGCGACGGCGTCCCAGTCCATCGAGGGGGCGGCGCTGGCGGTGCCAACGGCCAGGCCCAGAGGGGCACCGGCGATGATGCCGGCGACCGCGACCTTGGCGATAGTGCGAGCGGCGGAAGACTGCTTGCCCTGCGTGCCTCGGTTGAAAGCCATGTGCCTCTCGTCCCGCCACACCTGCGGCAGCAGCTCGGGTTCGGGGCCCGGTGCGCTCCTGCGTCCCAGTCCGGCGGTTTCTCTCGCTCGGGGTTGTTCCGGAGAACCCCTTGGACTGGGTTCGGTGCTGGGTCCTCCGGTGTAGCTCTGGCCGGTTCGGGGCCGACCGAGAAGTGACCGTACGTAGCTCATGCCGGGCTCGCAAAACTTATCAGCATGTGAGCCGCATCACAGTAACGTTCCGGCCTTTTGTGGGAACCCCACAAAACTGCAGCTCAAAGTGGCCGTTATCGGTCTGTTTCCATACTGAGAATCGACCGAGATTCATCACCGAAAGTGAGGCGTGGCTCACGAGTGTTAGGCCATCGGAGACAGCCTCCTCACCGCCGGGGGACGTCCCTACGATCAAGGGCATGGCGGAGGCAAGCAGGCTGCGCGCACTCCTCGAAGCACTCGCCGCGCGCCCCGGCGAACCGGTTCCCTTCGACGACCTCACCGCAGCCGTCTGGCCTGCCGACCCGCCGGGCAACCCGCGGGCAGCGCTCCGCAACCTCGTGCAACGCCTGCGCCGCACCGAGCAGGTCGTCACCGAGCCCCTCGGCTACCGGCTCGTCCGCCGGCCGCCGGGTCCGAGCCAGCTGCCCGCCGACCTCCCGGACTTCGTCGGCCGCACCAGAGAGCTCCGCCAGGCCCTCGACAGCACCGCGAACGTCCTCGCGATCACCGGACCGCCCGGCGTCGGCAAGACCTCGTTCGCCGTCCACCTCGCCCACCACCTGCGGGCCGGCTTCCCCGACGGCCAGCTGCACGTCAACCTCCGCGCGTTCGCGCCGGGCGAACCCGTGCGACCGGAGCAGGCGCTCGCCAGGTTCCTCCGCGCGCTCGGCGCCGAGCAGGTCCCCGTCGACCTCGCCGCCCAGCACGAGCTGCTCGCCGGGCTGCTGCACGACCGCCGGGTGCTCTTCGTGATCGACAACGCCACCCGCGACCTCCTCGGCCCGCTGCTGCCGATCGCCGAGCCCGCGCGGGTGCTCGTGACCAGCCGGGAGAACCTCCCGGAGCACGAGCAGATCCGGCTCGGCGTGTTCGACGAGGACGAGGCCCACGCACTGCTCGACAACATGCGCATCGAGGGCGGCGAGCGCGACCGGGCCGAGCTGATCCGCTTGTGCGCCAACCTCCCCCTCGCGTTGCGGATCGCCGGCGCGAACCTCGCCGACCGCTACCTGCCCGAGTACGTGGACGAGCTGCGCGGCGACGACCGGCTCGACGCGCTGCAGATCGAGGGCGACGCCGCCGTCAACGCCACGTTCGACCTCTCGTACAGGGCGCAACCCGTTGTGGCACAACGACTCTTCCAGCTGCTCGCGGTGATCCCCGGCCAGGACTTCGGCGTCGGCGCGGCCACCGCGTTGCTGCGACAAGGCGCCGCCGAGGCTCTTGGTCAACTCGTCGAGGCGAACCTGGTGCAGCGCTCCCACGACCGCTACAGCCTCCACGACCTGCTCCGCATATATGCAGTGCACCTCGGCACCGATGAGAGCGCTCGCACCAGACTCCTCGACTACTACTTGGTGAACGCGGAGGAAGCAGCGCGCACACTGAACAAGGAGTTCTTCCGGCTCCCGCTCCCGCCACTGCCGGAAGACCTGCCACGGCACGACCTCACCACCGAAGCCGCCGCCGTCGCCTGGCTCGACGCCGAACGCGCCAACATCGTCGCCGCCGTCGAGCAGGCGGGCCCGGTTCCCGTCACGTGGCTGCTCGCCGACATGCTCCGCGGTCACTTCCACTTCCAGGCCCACCACGTCGAGTGGTTCGCCGCCGTCCGCGCCGGGCTCAGGGCGGCGCAGCAGGCGGGCGACGAGATCGCGAAGGCCGTCATGCACGGCAGCCTCGGCCTCGCGCACTGGAGCATCGGCGGCCAGCTCACCGACGCCGTCGAGCACTACGGCAAGGCGCTCGCCATCCTGCGCGAGCACCGCGACGAACGCGTGCTGGCCTCGCTGCTGATCAACACCGGCATCGTGAACTGGGAGCTCGGCCGGCTGCGCGTCGCCGCGGACGTCCTCGCCGAGGCGCTGGAGATCTCCCCGGACAACCCGGCCGTGCTGTTCAACCTCGGCGGCGTCCACCTCGACCTCGGCCCGCTGTCTACCTCGATCACGCACGTCACGCGCGCGCTGGAGATCGCGGAGGCCCGGGACCTGCTGGTCGGCCGGATCCTCGCGTCGAACGCGATCGTCGAGGTGCTGCAGCTGTGCGGCGAGCACGACCGTGCCGAGGAGTTCCTCGCCAAGGCCGACGCCCTGCGCGCCGCCGCTCCGGAAGGCCTCGTTCGGCGTGTGCCCGGCCTCGACTCGCACGCTCAGCTCGCGCTCGTCCGCGGCCGGCTCGACGATGCTCTGGTGACCGCGACGAAGGCCTTGGAACTCGCGCAGGAGGCCCACAGCGCCAAGGACGAGGGCGACGGCTACGACACGCTCGGCGAGGTGCACCGCGCCCGCGGCGAGGTCGACCAGGCGATGCACGCCCACAACGAGGCGCTCGCGATGAGCCTCAAGTCCGGTTACCTGCGCGGCGAGGTCAACGCGCTGGCCGGGCTCGCTGCCGACCACCTCGCGGCCGGCGAGCTGACCGAGGCGCTGAAGCTCGCGCTGCAGGGCCGCGAACGCGCTCGCGCCGGTGAGATGCGGGTGCGCGGCATCCGGGTGCTCGCCGTGCTGGCGCGGGTGTACCGGGAGCTCGGCGACGACCGCGCCGCGGACGAGGCGAAGCAGTCCGGCCTGGTGCTCGTGGCCGAGACCGGGTGCCGGTTCTGGGAGGAGGAGCTCCACCGCGCATGACCAAGATCGACCTGCTCCGCGCCGCCCTCGCCGCCCGTCCCGGCCAGCCCGTCGCGTTCGACGAGCTGATCACCGCCGTCTGGGGTGACGACCGCCCGGCGAACCCGAAGGCGGCGCTGCGCAACCTCGTCCAACGCCTGCGCGCCACCGACGCCGTGGTCACCGAACCGCACGGCTACCGGCTGGTCGTGCGCAGACCGGGCCCGCGCCAGCTGCCCGCCGACCTGCCCGACTTCGTGGGCCGCACCCGCGAGATCGCCCTGGCCCTGGCGTCCACGGCGCCGGTGCTCGCGATCACCGGCCCGCCCGGCGTCGGCAAGACCTCGCTCGCCGTCCACCTCGCGCACCGGCTGGCCGACGCCCACCCCGACGGGCAGCTGCACGTGAACCTCCGCGCGTTCTCGGAGAGCGAGCCGGTGACGGTCGAACAGGCGCTGTCCCGGTTCCTGCGGGCACTGGGCGCCGACCAGATCCCGGCCTCACCCGGCGCGCAGCTCGCGTTGTACCGGCAGCTGACCGCCGAGCTCGGCCTGCTCGTCGTGATCGACAACGCCACCGCCGACCTGATCACCCCGTTGCTACCGGCCGGCGCGGGCAGCCGGGTGATCGTCACGAGCCGCACCGACCTGCCCGACCACGAGCAGCTGCGGCTCGGCGTGTTCGACGACGCCGAGGCCGACGAGCTGCTCACCAACATGCGCGTCGACGGCGCGGTGCCCGACCGCGCCGAGCTCGTCGGCTGGTGCGCCCACCTGCCGCTCGCCCTGCGGATCGCCGCGGCCCACCTGACCGACCGCCACCTCACCGACTACCTCGCCGACCTGCGCGGCGACGGCAGGCTGGACGCGCTGGAGATCGAGGGTGACGCGGCTGTGCGCGCGACGTTCGAGCTCTCCTACCTGGCGTTGCCGGAGCGGGCGCGACGCCTGTTCCGGCTGCTCGGCCAGATCCCCGGTCCGGACTTCGGCGTCGAGGCGGCGACCGCACTGCTCGGCGAGCCCGCCGCCGAACCGCTGGACCAGCTCGTGGCGGCGAACCTCGTGCAACGCGCGCAAGACCGCCACAGCCTGCACGACCTGCTCCGCGCCTACGCACTGCGGCTGGGCGACGCCACGCCGACCCGCCTGTTCGAGTACTACCTGCTCAACGCCGACCGCGCGGGCCGCACGCTGAACCCGGAGCTGCACCGCCTGCCGGTGCCGGAGCTCACCGGCCTGCCGGAGCCCGACCTGAGCACCATGCCGAGTGCCCTGGCCTGGCTCGACACCGAACGCCCGAACATCGTCGCCGCCGTCCTCGCCGCCGCCGACCAGCCCGTCGCCTGGCAGCTGACCGACGCGATGCGCGCCTACTTCCTGCACCACTCCGCGAACGCCGTCGAGTGGCAGACCAGCGCCAGGGCAGGCCTGCGCGCCGCCCGTGCTCGCGGCGACCAGCGTGCCGAGGCCACCATGCACGGCTCGCTCGGCCTCGCGCACTGGCGTTCCGGCGAGTTCACCGAGGCCCTTCCCGAGTACACCAGGGCCGTGGCGCTGGCCCGCGACCACGGCGACCGCCAGTCGCTGGGCTCGCTGCTGACCAACCTCGGCATCATCCACTGGGAGCTCGGCCACCTCGCCGAGGCGGTGGCGGCGATGCAGGAGTCGCTGACCATCGAACGCAGCCCGAACGCCCTCTACAACCTCAGCAGCATCCTGGTCGACCTCGGCCCGCTCGACCTGGCCGTCTCCTACGGCGAGGAGGCGCTGCGCATCTCCCGCTCCTCGGGTCTCACCGCGGGTGTGGCCTACTGCCTGCAGGGCCTCGCCTCGGTCTATCTCTTCCCCGGCGACTTCGACACCTCCGAGCGCTACCTGACCGAGGTCGCCGCCCTCACCACGCCCGAGCTCGGCCCGCACTTCCCGAGCCGCAGCCTGGAGACCCGCGCGTTCCTGCGCCTCGAACAGGGCCGCTACGCCGACGCGGAAGCCGACGCCCGCGCCGCCGTCGAGCACGCCGTGGCGAGCGCCGACGACACGAACGAGGCCGACGGCCGCATCACCCTCGGCATGGCCCTGCAACGCCAGGGCCGCGTCGAGGAGGCCGTCATCGAGCACGAGCAGTCCCTCGCCATCTCCCGCAAGGCCGGTTTCGCCAGGGGAGAGGTCCAGTCACTCGCGGGCCTGGCGACCGACCACCGCGCCGCCGGCGACCTCGCCCTGGCCCTGCGGCACGCGGTGGAGGCCGACGAGCGTGCCGAACGCGGCCAGCTGCGGGTGCGGCAGGTGCAGGTGGTGGCGGAGCTGGTGGAGATCAGGCTGGCGATGGGGGAGTTCGAGGAGGCGGAACGGCTGCGGGTGCGCGCGCTGGAGCTGGCCCGCGTGACGGGCCGCAAGCTGTGGGAACGCAGGCTGGCCCGGCTGCGGGTCGATCAGCCGCCTGCGGGACGACCGCCCGCGACTCAGCCCCCGGCGAACGGGGGCAGCACGTCCAGCTGAGCCCCGGCCGGCACCGGCACCGACGTGTCCCGCACGGCGACCCCGTCCAGCAGGAAGCTCGACGCGGCCAGCACCTTCGCCAACCGGTCCCCGTGCCGTTCCTCGATCGCGCTGACCACGACCGCGACGGTCGGCGAGCCGTCGAGCACCAGGTCTTCGTCCGCGACACCGGCCGCAGCGCGCGCGCCCGCGAAATAGCGGATCTTCACGGCTGTCACGTCATCCTCCGATAGCGCTCATGGGCCGGTCGGGCTGGCTGAAGCCCGCGTCGTTGATCCCGTGCCCGGCCGCCTTGCCCCACATCGTGGCCCGCCACGCGTCGGCGATGGCCGTGTCGGGGGAGCCGTCGCGCAGCAGCGCGCGCAGGTCGGTCTCCGACCGGCTGAACAGGCAGTTGCGGATCTGGCCGTCCGAGGTGAGCCGGGTGCGGTCGCAGGCGGCGCAGAACGGCCTGGTCACCGAGGCGATCACGCCGACGACCGCGGGGCCGCCGTCGACCAGCCAGCGTTCGGCGGGAGCGCCTCCGCGCGGGACCTCGTAGGGCGTCAGCGTGTACGCGGTGGACAGTATCGCGAGGATCTCTTCGGCCGTCACCATGTTCGTGCGGGTCCAGCCGTGCTGCGGGTCGAGCGGCATCTGCTCGATGAACCGCAGCTGGTAGCCGTTCTCGACGCAGAAGCGCAGCAGCGGGACGGCCTCGTCCTCGTTCATGCCGCGCAGCAGCACGGAGTTGACCTTCACCGGCTCCAGGCCGGCCTCGCGCGCGGCGTCGAGGCCGTCGAGCACGTCGGTGATGCGGTCGCGCCTGGTCAGCGTGGCGAACCGGTCGGGGTCGAGGGTGTCGAGCGACACGTTGATGCGGTTCAGGCCCGCGTCCTTCAGCGACTTCGCACGGCGGGAGAGGCCGATGCCGTTCGTGGTCATCGACATCCGCGGCCGGGGCTCCAGCGCGGCCGTCGAGGCGATCACGTGCTCCAGGCCGCGGCGCAGCAACGGCTCGCCGCCGGTGAAGCGGATGTCGGTGACGCCCAGGTCGACCACGGCGATCCGGATGAGCCTGACCAGCTCGGCGTCGGTGAGCAGCTCGTCCTTCTGCAGCCAGTCGAGGCCCTCGGCCGGCATGCAGTAGGTGCAGCGCAGGTTGCAGCGGTCCGTGAGCGACACCCGCAGGTCCTTCGCCACCCGCCCGAACCGGTCGACGAGCAGCGGCGTGTCCGGACGGGCGGACGCGTCGGGGGTGCCGCGCACGATGGGTAGTCCCAACTCCACTGCTGTCACCTTATTTAGCTTAATGAACAACTCCTTGTAGATGACTCCACAAACGAGGTTTCTCACGTTCCGCCCGTTTGGAGCACCCCACGAGGAATTCTCTTAGCAGCTAAGATGTTCGTCATGGAACCGGAAGTGCTGGAGAGGTTCACCTGGTACATGCGGGAGCAGAGCGCGCTCACCGTCATGTTCCACACCAAGGTCGCCGAGCAGATGGGGCTGTCGGCGACCGACGAGAAGTGCATCGACCTCGCGATGAGGGCCGACGGGCCGCTCACCGCCGGTCGTCTCGCCGAGCTCTCCGGCCTGTCCACCGGCGCCGTCACCGGGGTCATCGACCGCCTCGAACGCGCGGGGTACGTCCGCCGCGTCCGCGACCCGCACGACCGGCGCAAGGTCCTCGTCGAGGTCACGGTCGGCGACGTGGAGAAGTTCGGGGAGCTCTTCGCCAACGCCTACCACAGCCTCGTCGAGGTGCTCGGCCACTTCGACGACGCTGAGCTCGCGGTCATCGAGCGTTATCTGAAGCTCCAGATCGAGACGTTCCGCAAGCGCGTGATCGATACTTAGACCATGTGGCACTACTTGATGGACATGGACGGCGTTCTGGTGCACGAAGAGCACCTGATCCCCGGCGCTGACGAGTTCGTCGGAGAGCTGCGTGCCTCCGACACCCCGTTCCTCGTGCTCACGAACAACTCCATCTACACGCCACGCGACCTGCGCGCCCGGCTGCAGCGGACCGGCCTCGACATCCCCGAGTCGTCGATCTGGACCTCCGCGCTCGCCACGGCCCGGTTCCTCGACTCGCAGCGCCCGAACGGCTCGGCGTTCGTCATCGGCGAGGCCGGCCTCACCACCGCGCTGCACGAGATCGGCTACGTGCTGACCGACCGCGACCCCGACTACGTCGTCCTCGGTGAGACGCGCACCTACAGCTTCACCGCGATCACCAAGGCCATCCGCCTGGTCGAGGAAGGCGCGAAGTTCATCGCGACCAACCCGGACGCCACCGGCCCGTCGCGCGAGGGCTCGCTGCCCGCGACCGGCGCCGTGGCGGCGTTGATCGAGCGCGCCACCGGCCGGGAGCCGTACTACGTCGGCAAGCCGAACCCGTTGATGATGCGGTCGGCCCTGCGCGCGCTGGGCTCGCACTCGGAGCACGCCCTCATGATCGGCGACCGGATGGACACCGACGTCCGCTCCGGCCTGGAGGCCGGCCTGTCGACCATCCTGGTGCTCTCCGGGATCTTCACCGCCGAGCACGCCGAGATGTACCCGTACCGCCCGACGCGGGTGCTCAAGTCGATCGCGGAGCTCGTCGGTCACTCTCAGGACCCGTTCGGCGACTGGACTGACCACTGACGCGCGAGGGTTCATCACCTATCGTCGCGGAGGTGGACACGGATCGCCGTCCTATGTACGTCGTGGGTGACGTGCACGGACACCTCGCCGAACTGACCAGGGCCCTGCACGTCGCCGAGTTGTGCGACGAGGAGGGGCACTGGACCGGTGGCGAGGCCGAGCTGTGGTTCCTCGGCGACTTCGTGGACCGCGGGCCGGACGGGGTCGGCGTGATCGACCTCGTCATGCGGCTGGGTGATGAGGCAGCCGAGGCCGGCGGCTCGGTCAACTCGTTGATCGGCAACCACGAGGTGCTGCTGCTCGGCATGTACCACTTCGGCGACGACCAGGTGCCCGACAGCCTGGGCCCGCGGTCGTTCGCGCGCAGCTGGCTGCTCAACGGCGGCCTGCGCAGCGACCAGGACCGGCTGACCGACGCGCACGTCGAGTGGCTGACCACCCGGCCGGTGCTGAAGCTGCGCGACGACCACCTGCTGATGCACTCCGACACGGTGGCCTACCTCGAATGGGGGTCCTCGATCGAGGAGGTCAACGAGGCGGTTCGCCAGGTGCTCAAGAGCGACGACCTGGTCGAGTGGTGGGAGTGCTGGCGCAAGATGACGACCAGGTACGCCTTCCGCGGCCCGCAGGGCTCCGAGATCGCCGACGAGCTGCTGGCCACGTTGGGCGGCACCAGGATCGTGCACGGGCACAGCGTCATCGCGGACCAGCTCGGGGTCACGCCGGACCAGATCGACGGGCCGCTCGTCTACGCCGACGACAAGGTGCTGGCGATCGACGCCGGCCTCTACAGCGGCGGGCCGTGCCTCGTCGTGTCCTTGCCGTACCGCGGAGCCTGACTACGGTGGGTGGATGACCGCCAGCTACTCCTCGGGCACGTCCACCGCCCCGCTGCTGGGCGACACCATCGGCGCGAACCTCGCCGCGACCGTCGCGCGGTTCGGCGACCGCGAGGCACTCGTCGACCACGCGACCGGTCGCCGGTGGACCTACACCGAGCTGGCGGCCGAGGTCGCCCGCGCCGCCGCCGGGCTCACCGCGCTGGGCGTGCGCAAGGGCGACCGGGTCGGCATCTGGGCACCGAACTGCGCGGAGTGGGTCTTCGTGCAGTACGCGACGGCCCAGCTCGGCGCGATCCTGGTCAACGTCAACCCCGCCTACCGGGTGCACGAGCTGGAGTACGTGCTCAACCAGGCCGGCATCCACACGCTGGTGGCCGCGCGGTCGTTCAAGACCTCGGACTACGAGGGGATGATCGCCTCCGTCCGGCCGCGGTGCCCCTCGCTGCGGCACGTGGTCTTCGTGGACGATCCACAGTGGAGCGACGCGGACGTCCCCGAGCCGGCGCTGGACCGCGACGACCCGATCAACATCCAGTACACGTCCGGCACGACCGGCTTCCCCAAGGGCGCGACGCTCTCGCACCACAACATCCTCAACAACGGCTACTTCGTCGGGGAGCTGTTGAACTACACGGAGAACGACCGCATCTGCGTCGTCCCGCCGTTCTACCACTGCTTCGGCATGGTGATGGGCAACCTCGCCGCCACCAGCCACGGCGCCTGCGTCGTGATCCCCGCGCCCGCCTTCGACCCGGCCGCGACCCTTGCGGCGGTGCAGGAGGAGCGCTGCACGTCGCTCTACGGTGTGCCGACGATGTTCATCGCGATGCTCGACCTCGCCGACGGCTACGACCTCTCGTCGCTGCGCACCGGCATCATGGCCGGCTCGCCGTGCCCGGTCGAGGTGATGAAGCAGGTCGTCGACCGGATGGGCATGCGCGAGGTGTCCATCTGCTACGGCATGACCGAGACCTCACCCGTCTCGACGCAGACCCGCGCCGACGACTCGCTGGACCGCCGGGTCGGCACCGTCGGCAGGGTCGGCCCGCACCTCGAGGTCAAGATCGTCGACCCGGCCACCGGCACGACCGTTCCCCGTGGCACGCCGGGAGAGCTCTGCACCCGCGGCTACTCCGTGATGCTCGGCTACTGGAACGAGCCGGAGAAGACCGCGGAGGCCGTGGACGCGGCGGGCTGGATGCACACCGGTGACCTCGCGGTGATGGACGACGACTCGTACGTGAACATCACCGGTCGCATCAAGGACATGGTGATCCGCGGTGGCGAGAACGTCTACCCGCGCGAGATCGAGGAGTTCCTCTACACGCACCCCGACGTGCTCGACGCCCAGGTGGTCGGCGTGCCGGACGCCAAGTACGGCGAGGAGCTCATGGCGTGGGTGCGGATGCGCGAGGGCGTCGCACCGCTGACGGCGGAGGCGGTGCGGGAGTTCTGCACCGGGAAGCTCGCCCACTACAAGATCCCGCGTTACGTGCACGTGGTGGACGAGTTCCCGATGACGGTCACCGGCAAGGTGCGCAAGGTGGAGATGCGCGTGAAGTCGGTGGAGCTGCTGGGGCTGGACGACGGCGTCCAGCACGCCTAGGAACGCCTGGACACGCCCTAGTAGCCGGGGAGCTTCGGCTCGATCGCCTCGGCGGCCTTCTTCGCGACGTCGCACGACTCCTGCAGGTCGCCGGTGAGCACGCTGACGTACATCGTCCCGCCGTCCGCGGCGACCGCGACCTTGCACCGGGTCTCACGGCCGAAGTGCTTCTCCACGACCACGGCGGAGCGCTTGCCGACCATGGTCACCGTGACTTTGGACCGCGAATCCTCCGGCACGGCGTCGATCGCCATGTCCCGGTACATCGCGACGTCCAGCACGGTGGTGTCGTCCTGCTTCCACTTGCAGGCGAGGTCGTCCCCCGTGTCCTGCTTGAACTGGTAGTCGGGCAGCTCCTTCTCGGCGTCGTACACCGAGCAGGCGTTCGGCCACGGCATCTTCGACACCGGGCCGGTGGTCTCCGCGGTGGTCTCCGCGGCGGCCACCTCGGTCTCGGGTGCCGCGGCCTCCGGCTTCGGGCTGAGGCTCGGCAGCGTGCCGCAGCCGGACAACGTGAGCGCGCAGGCGAGCGCGGCAAATCGCAACGTGTTCATCGAACTACTTCCCCCAGGCGGAAACTTCGTTCGGTGATGCTGCCAGAACGCAGCGGAACCGTCTCGCGAACAGACGAACCCCGCCGCGCCCAGAAAGGTGAAAAGGCTCTGGTCGCTGTCACGGGACCTCGACGATCTCCTTGCCCAGCGGCACCAGCGACACCTTCACCAGCTTGAAGTTCGCGACGCCCAGCGGGATGCCGATGACCGTGATGCACAGCGCGATGCCGGTGACGATGTGCCCGATGGCGAGCCAGATCCCGGCGACGATGATCCAGATGACGTTGCCCAGCAGCGAGCCCGTGCCCGCGCCCGGCTTGTCGACCACCTCGCGGCCGAACGGCCACAGCGCGTAGTTCGCGATGCGGAACGACGCGATGCCCCACGGGATCGTGATGATCAGGATGCAGCAGATCAGACCGGCGACCGCGTAGCCGACGGCCATCCAGAAACCGGCGAGCACCAGCCAGATCACGTTCAGGATGAGGCGCATGTCTCCAGCCTAAGCTGATCGCATGAAGTGGGGTGTGATCGCAACGGGCGGCATCGCGCAGGCCGTGACCGCTGACATGCTGAAAGTCGAGGGCGTCACAGTTCTCGCGGTGTCCTCGCGTGACGTGACGAGGGCGCAAGCGTTTGCCGACCGGTTCGGGATCGAGCGGGCGTACGGCGACTACCACGACCTGCTCGCCGACCCCGACGTCGACGTGGTCTACGTCGCCACCCCGCACGGCCAGCACCACGAGGTCACGCTCGCCGCGCTCGACGCCGGCAAGCACGTGCTGTGCGAGAAGGCCTTCGCCCTCACGGTCGCCGACGCCGAGGAGATGGTCGAGAAGGCCAGGTCCAAGGGGAACCTGTTCCTCATGGAGGCCATGTGGACGCGCTTCAACCCGTTGGTCCGCAAGGTCCACCAGGCCATCACCGACGGCGAGATCGGCGACGTCCGCTCGGTGCGCGCGTCCTTCGGCTTCGCGCACACCTTCGACGCGAACGACCGGCTGTGGGCGAAGGAGGCCGGTGGCGGCGCGATGCTCGACCTCGGCGTCTACCCGGTCGCCCTCGCGCACCTGCTGCTCGGCGTTCCCCAGGAGATCCACGCGTGGGGCGGCAAGGCGCCGTCCGATGTGGACTCCGATGCCGGTCTGCTGCTCGGCTACCCCGGCGGCGCGCACGCGTTGCTGAGCTGCTCGCTGGTGGCGAACATCGGCTGTGAAGCGGAGATCGTGGGCACCAAGGGCTCGATCGAGATCGCCGACCCGATGTTCAACGCGCAGAAGGCGACCATCAACGGAGTCGAGCACACCATCGAGAACGAGGGCTACACGCACCAGATCCGCGCGGTCGAGGAGTCCATCGCCGCCGGCCTGACCGAGAACCCGCTGGTCACCTGGCAGGACACGCTGGAGGTCATGCGCACGATGCAGGAGGCGCTGCGCCAGCTCGGCGTCTCCTACGCCACCACCGTCAGGTAGATCAACGCCACGTTCAGCACCACCACCGCGAACGCCACCACCCAGGCGGCGAACGTCACCGCACGCCGGTTCGTGAACGCACCCATCACGGACCGGCGCCCGGTCAGCCACACCAACGGCACCATCGCGAACGGGATGCCGAACGACAGCACCACCTGCGACAGCACCAACGCGAACGTCGGGTCCACTCCGGACGCCAGGACCGCCAGCGCCGGTACCAGCGTGACGATTCGCCGTGCCGGCAACGGAACCCGCACCCGCAGCAGCCCGTCCATCACCACCGCGCCGGCGTAGCACCCGACGGCGGTGGAGGCGAAACCCGAAGCCAGCAGACCAAGAGCGAACAGCAACGCGATCCCGCCACCGAGCGTGGCGCCGACCGCCGCGTGCGCTCCTTCGAGCGTGTCGACGTTCTCCTCGCCCTGCAACGCCGAGGCCGCCAGCAGCAGCATCGCCATGTTCACCGCGCCGGCCAGCAGCATCGCGACGACGACGTCGACCTTGGTGGTGCCGAGCAGTCGCGGGTTCTTCCCGTGCCGGTCACGGGCCAGCGCCGAGTGCAGGTAGACCGCGTGCGGCATCACGGTCGCACCGAGCATGCCCGCCGCGAGCAGCACGCTGTCCGCGCCGTCGAACCGCGGCACCAGGCCGCCCAGCGCAGAAGCCCCGGACGGCGGCGACACGAACAACCCCGCCATGAACCCGACCGCGATCACGACCAGCATCGTCGTGATCACCCGCTCGAACGGCCGCTGCCCGCGCCTGTCCTGCACCAGCAGCAGAACCGTCGACACCACACCGGTGATCACCCCGCCGAGCAGCAGCGGCAGGTCGAACAGCAGGTGCAGCGCGATCGCTCCGCCCAGCACCTCGGCCAGGTCGGTCGCCATCGCGACCACCTCGGCCTGGCCCCAGTAGGCGAGCCGCACCGGCCGCGGCAGGTGGTCCCGCACCGCCTCCGGCAACGACTTCCCGGTGACCAGGCCGAGCTTCGCCGACAGGTACTGCACGAGCCCCGCCATGACGTTCGCGACGACGAGCACCCACACCAGCAGGTACCCGTACGTCGCGCCCGCCGCGGTGTTGGTGGCCACGTTGCCGGGATCGACGTACGCGATCGCGGCGACGAACGCCGGACCGAGCAACGCCGCGCCCGCACGCAGGCGCGTCCCGACAGCGGCCACCGGACACCTCCCCTTGTTGCAAGATTATTGCAACAAGGGGTTCAGGCTTCCAGGGTGACGCGCGCGACCGTGATCACAGCGTCCATCGCGTCGTCGAGGTCGCCACTCGGCATCAGCAGGTGGCTCAGCGCGAGCCGCACGGTCGTCTCCGCCGTGAACCGCACCCGCTTGCCGGGAAAGTGCTCGCTCAGGTGCCGCTCGACGACCTCGGTCGCGTGGAACAGCACGGGATGGCCGCGAATCGTGAGGAACGGCAACAGGTCCTCGGCGTCCTGTCCGGTCAGCATCGCGGAGGCGAGCCGGTCCTTCTCGGTCTGCTCGAACGTGAACCGGAACGCCAGCCGCATGGCCTGCCACGGGTCGGGGTCCTGCCTGAGCCGCTGTGCGATGCCCGCCAGGTACTCCTCGGTGCGGTGCGCGGCGACCGCCTGCACGAGCCCTTCCTTGTTGCCGAACTCGTTGTAGACCGTCTGCCTGCTCACCCCCGCGCGACTGGCCACCTCGATCATGCGCAACCCGTGGAACCCGCGCACCGCCAACAGGTCAGCGGCCGCCTCGATGCAGAGCTCGGTGATGTCGCTCACATGAACAGCTTTACACAGTTATGGATTTTGTATATACGTAGAGTCGAGTTCCGTGCCTTTCACCGTGGGTTTCGACCTGGACATGACGCTCATCGACCCCAGACCGGGCATGGCCGCGGTGCTGAACGAGGTCGGCGCCCGCACCGGTCACGCCCTCGACGGCGAGCACTTCGCCGCGAACCTCGGCCCGCCCCTGGACATGATCTACCGCGACATGGGCGTGCCCGAGGAGGAGATCCCGGACCTGGTCACGCTCTTCCGCGCGCTCTACCCGGACGTCGTGATCCCCGCGACCGTCGCACTGCCCGGCGCGTCGGCCGCGCTGGCCCTCGTGCGCGCGCTGGGCGGCCAGACCATGGTCGTGACCGGCAAGTACCGCAAGAACGCCGCACTGCACCTCGACGCCCTCGGCTGGGAGGTCGACCACCTCTACGGCGAGCTGTGGTCCACCGGCAAGGCCGAGTCGCTCAAGCTCCACGGCGCCGCCGTCTACGTGGGCGACCACGTCGGTGACATGCGCGGAGCAGCCGCGGCGGGCGCGCTGGGCGTGGGCGTGGTGACCGGACCGTGCAGCCGGCAGGAACTGCTCGACGCGGGCGCCGCGGTCGTCCTGGAGGACCTGCGCGAGTTCCCGGAGTGGCTCAGGACTTCCGGCGTGACTTCCTGACCACCGCGATGATCCCCAGCCCCAGCCCGATCGCGGGCAGGTAGGTGGCGGCGACGTTCAACCACACGGGCAGGTCGCTCTTGCCCGCGATGAACAACGCGAAGACCGCGATGATCGCCAGTACGCCGACGGCGAACAGGCCGATGGCCAGCGGCATCAACTTCGGAGCGGTCATACCGGCAGCGTAGTCGCGCTAACGGAGGTGCCTTCCTCCTGGTCTTCTGGCTACTCTGGTGGGACGCGTCCTGGGTACGCCCTGGGCGCGTTCGTTGTGCAAGAGCAAGGGAATGGTGAGCGCGGTGCCGACCGGCAAGGTCAAGTGGTACGACACGGAGAAGGGCTTCGGATTCGTCACCCAGGACGGTGGCGAGGACGTCTACGTCCGCAAGTCCGCACTGCCACCCGGCGTCGAAGGCCTGAAAGCCGGCCAGCGCATCGAGTTCGGCATGGCAGAGGGCCGCCGAGGGCCCCAGGCGCTGTCCGTGCGCCTGGTCGACCCCGCGCCGTCCGTCGCCGAGGCCCGCCGCCGCCCCGCCGAGGAGCTGCACGGCCTGATCGAGGACATGATCAAGCTGCTGGAGAACAAGGTGCAGCCCGACCTGCGCCGCGGCCGCTACCCGTCGGACAAGAAGAACATGAAGCTCGTCGCCGAGGTCGTGCGGGCGGTGGCGCGGGACCTCGATCCGTAAAAGGATCGGCGTCATGTCTGACGCGGATCGGATCGTCGAGTTCGTCTACGAGGTCGGCCAGCTCAAACGCCTGCCCAGAGCGGGATGGCTCTTCGCCGGGGTCCAGCACCCCGAGTCGGTGGCAGCCCATTCGTTCCGGGTGGGCGTGCTGGCGTACGCGCTCGCCGTGCAGGAGGGCGCGAACCCGGACCGGGCGGCGACGCTGGGCCTGTTCCACGACGTGCCCGAGGCGCGCATCGGCGACATCCCCTACGTGGGCAAGCTCTACCTCGACGTGAAGGTCCCGCCGGAGCAGGTGGCCCGCGACCAGGTCCAGCACCTGCCCGCCCCGCTCGCCGCGCACATCGAGGCGTTGGTAGCCGAGCACGAAGCCGCCAAGGACATCGACCACACGCCCGAAGCGCGTTGCTCCCGTGACGCCGACAAGCTCGAACTGCTCCTGCAGGCCCGCGAGTACCAGGCCGCCGGCGTCAGCAAGATGGAGCGCTTCATCCAGACCATGCAGGCGTCCGTCGTCACCGACACCGGCAAGGCGCTCATGGACAGCGCTCTCCGCATCGCCCCCACCGAGTGGTGGGAGGCGTTCGGCCGCCGTTAAGAGGTGACCTCGACCGCCCAGTACCCGCGCAGCAGCGGCTGCCCGGTCTCCAGCACCGCCGCGGCCGCCTCGTGGACCTCGATGCCCAGCAGCTGGTCGGCCTTGTCCGGCAGCGACAGCGTGTAGGTGAAGTTCTCGCCCTTGCCCAGCAGGCCGGTGCCGGTGGTCTGCTCCTTGCCCGCCGCGTCGCGGTACAGGAACACGGCCTCCCACAGCCCGTCGGCGAGCTGGCCGTCGACCGAGATCTGCACGACCTTGCCCGCGGGGACCTTCAGCTTCGCGGGCTGGGCCCGCTCCGCGCAGTTGTCGCCGCCGAGGTCGCAGTAGACCGCCGGCTCGACCCGGATGGTCTTGCCGTTCGCGTGGAACGTGACCTCCGGGTAGTGGCGGGGGAGCGAGCACCCCGTCAGCACGAGAACGGAAACGGCCAGGACGGAAGCAAGTCGACGCACGTCAGGCAGCCTACGGGGTGGCCGGGGCCGCCCTGCGGACGAGCCGGTGCAACGAGGTTCCGTTGCGGGACATCCAGGTCTGCGTGAGACCGAGCGCCAGCAGCACCGCGACCACCAGGAACCCGACCCAGAACGTCGGCGGCAGCAGCACGCCCAGCGCGCCGCCGAAGACCCACGTGAGCTGCAGGATCGTCTCGGAGCGGCCGAACGCCGACGCGCGCGACTCCTCCGGCAGGTCGTCCTGGATCACCGCGTCCAGGCTCACCTTCGCGAGCGCCGACGCCGTGGCACCGAGCAGCCCCACGATCGCGGCGGTCACCAGGCCGGGCAGGGCGGCGGCGACGATCGTGGCCGCCAGCGCCGTGCCGACGCAGCCGAGCACCACCTCGTCGGGCTTGCCGAACTGCTGGCGCGCGCCGATCGCGTTGCCGAGGAAGCTGCCGATGCCGGCCGCACCCGCGATCACACCCAGGAGCAGCAGCTGCCGGACCGCGTCGCCCTCGGTCTGCTCGCGCACCACGAAAGCCGCGAACAGCGTCAGGAACCCGGTCAGCACGCGAATGGTCCCGTTGCCCCACAACGACACCACGATGTGCCGCGACATCGGCCGCTTGCCGGGCTTGCGCGACCGCAGCGCCGCGGGCACCTCGCCCTCGGTCACCTCGACCCACGCCGGGATCCGCATGCACAGCACCGCGTTCACCAGGCACAGCACCGCCGTGAACCACAGCGCGCCCGGCGAGCCGAAGAGGTTCGCGAAACCCGCCGCGAACGCACCGAACACCGCACCCGCCGCCAGCCCGAAGACGGTCATGCGCGCGTTGGTCTTCGACAGCGTGATCTCCGGCGGCAGCACCCGCGGCGTGATCGCCGACTTGAGCACCGTGAACGACTTCGACAGCACCATGCTGCCCAGCGCCGCCGGGTACAGCAGCCAGTTGTCGAAGTTCAGCGCCATCACGACCGACAACCCGATCCGCAGCACGCAAGACGCGGCCAGGGCGAGCCGCCGCCCGCGTTGGATCTTGTCCAGCAGCGGGCCGATCACCGGCGCGATCAACGCGAACGGCGCGACCGTGATCAGCAGGTACAGCGCGACCTTGGTCTTGGACTCGGCACTGGCAGCCGAGAAGAACAACGTGTTCGCCAGCGCCACGGCCATCGCCGCGTCGGCCGCGTAGTTCATCATCACCGCGTAGGTGACCGACGACATGCCGGACTTCTTCGCGCCGTCCGCGTGCGCCGCCCGCCGGAACGCCGCGACCGCCTGCTGCGAGAGCTGCTTGGACCGGAACCACGCGACGCGGGTGACGGTGAGCTTCTTCGGCGGCTTCGGCCTCGGGGTGGTCTGCTGGTCCTCGTCCGGCAGTGGCCGGGTGTTCTGGGTGCGCGGAGGCGGCTGGAAACCGTGCTCGGACGGCGTGCCACGGCGCTGCCGCGGCTGGTACTCGTCGTCCTGCCACGGGTAGCGCTTCGGAGTCGGCTCGTCACTCCACCCGCGGTCGCCCGTCACACCCTCAATCCTGCCCCATTCAGTGGAAGCGCACCCGGAAGATGGTGGGCCAGTTCTTGCCTGTGACCAGGAACTCGTCGGTACCGGGAACGTGCGCGATGCCGTTCAGGACGTCGACGTCACCTTGCGGCTTCAAAGAGGACAGGTCGTAGGTGTTCGTGACCTTCCCGTCGGCCGGGTCGATGCGCACGATCTCGTCGGTCTTCCACACGTTCGCCCACACCTCGCCGCCCACGCACTCCAGCTCGTTGAGCTGCGTCAGCGGCGTGCCGTCCCGCGTGACCTGCACACTTCCGGTCTCGGCGAACGACTTCGGGTCGCGGAAGGTGAGCTTCGCGCTGCCGTCGCTCATGACGAGCCGGGACTGGTCGCGGCAGAGGCCCCAGCCCTCGCCGTCGTAGGACACCCGGCGCACCTCGTCGAACGTCTTGCGGTCCCGCTCGATCGCCACGCCGTTGCGCCACGTGATCTGCCAGATGGTGTCGTCGACGACCGTGATGCCCTCGCCGAAGAGCTCCTGCGGCAGGTCGACCTTCTGGCGCACCTCGCCGGTCGCCGGGTCGAGCGCGCGCATCGTCGACTCGCCCTCCAGACCGGTGCCCTCGTAGAGGACGCCGTCGACGAGTTCCAACCCCTGGGTGAACGCGGTTGTGTCGTGCGGAATTTTCTGGAGCACTTCTACCTGCGGTTTTGTTTCCTGCGGGGTCGAACAGGCGGCGAGAACCGCGACGAGGACCAGCCAGACGGGTGAGCGCACCCCACGGAGGGTGGCACGAGTTTTCGTCCCCGCGAAGTCCTGCGGCACAATTCAGTTCGTGAACGCCACGCAACTGCTCGCCGACGCCGTTGACCTCGCCCGCGCCGCCGCGCAGGAGGAAGCCGGGTTGGAACGCGTCGGTGCTCATGTGGGGGTGTCCGCCGAGGACGAGTTCTCGGTGACGCACCTCTTCGAAGCCGAGCACGCGGGCTACCGCGGCTGGAACTGGGCCGTGACCGTCGCCTGCGCGGGCGAGGGCACGCCGGTGTCGGTCAGCGAGGTCGTGCTGCTGCCGGGCCAGGAGGCCCTGGTCGCACCCGAGTGGGTGCCGTGGAGCGACCGGGTCCGCGCCGGTGACCTCGGCGTCGGCGACCTGTTCCCGGCCCGCGAGGACGACCCGCGCCTGGTCTCCGGCCACGTCCAGTCCGACGACCCGGCCGTCGAGGAGGTGGCGCTGGAGATCGGTCTCGGTCGCGAGCGCGTGCTGTCCCGCGAGGGCCGTCTCGACGCCGCCGAACGCTGGGTGTCCTCGGAGTTCGGCCCGAAGTCGGACATGGCCCGCTCCGCCCCCGCGCACTGCGGCACCTGCGGTTTCTACACCCGCGTGGCCGGTGCGTTCGGCGCCGCGTTCGGCGTGTGCGCGAACGAGATCGCGCCGGCCGACGGCCACGTCGTGCACGTCGGCTACGGCTGCGGCGCGCACTCCCAGATCGAGGTCGACATCAGCCCGATGGTGCCGGTCGCCGACCTCGTCTACGACGACGCGCAGCTGGACGTCTCCGAGTGACCGACCCGTTCGGCACCGAGGCCCTGCGCACCTCGGTCCTCGCCGCGTGGCGTGGTTCGCCCACCCGGTTCCGCGAGGACGCGAACGCGGAGGAGGACCTCCGCATCGGTGGCTACCGCGACCGCCTGCTCGTCGAGCTGGCCCAGAACGCCGCCGACGCCGCCGGTCCTGAGCCTGGTGTGTTGCGGATCACCCTGGTGGACGGTGAGCTGCGGGCCGCGAACACCGGCGCGCCGCTGACCGCCGCGGGTGTGGCCGCGCTGGCGTCGCTGCGGGCGTCGGCCAAGGAGTCGGGCGTCGGGCAGTTCGGCGTCGGGTTCGCGGCCGTGCTGGCCGTGACCGACGCGCCGCGCGTGGTCTCGGTGTCCGGTGGCGTCGAGTTCTCCGCCGCCCGGACCCGCCTGGAGGTGCCGGAGCTGGCCGCCGAACGCGGCGGTGACGTGCCGGTGCTGCGGCTGGTGTGGCCGTGCTCCGAGCCGGTGCCGGACGGTTTCACGACCGAGGTCCGGCTGCCGCTGACCGTCGACCTGTCGCTCGACGACCTGGCCGCCGAGGTGCCGGACCTGCTGCTGGCGCTGCCGGGTCTGCGCCGCGTCGAGATCGGTTCCCAGTCGTGGGAGCGCTTCGTCACCGCCGAGGGCGTGGTGACCGTCGGGTCGTCGCGCTGGCTGGTCGAGCAGGTCTCCGGTGAGCTGCCCGCGTCTCTCGTGCAGGGCGTCGAACACCGTCCACAGTGGACCGCTACCTGGGCGTACCCGCTCGACGAGCCGCTCGGTGAGGACGTGCTGCACGCGCCGACGCCGACCGACGAGCGGGTGTCGTTGCCCGCACGACTGATCGCCACCGTGCCCGTCGAGCCCTCGCGCCGCCGCGTGCTGCCCGGTGCCGCCGCGTGGTCGGTGCTGGAGTCGGCCGCGGCCCTGTACCCGGCCCTGGCGCGCGTCCCCGCGTGGAACGCACCGCCTGGTGCCGCTGCCCGGCTTCCCGCTGTCCGAAGTGGACGACCGCCTGCGCGCCGCGGCTGAAGGCGTTGCGCGCGGCCGAGTGGCTGCCGCTGGCGTCCGGCGAGTGGATCGCCCCCGCCCGCGCCCGCGTGCTCGACGTGGGCTCCGAGGAGCTCGTCGAGCTCGTCGAGGACGCCCTGCCGGGCCTGCTGGACGCCGAGCTCTCCGCCCCCGTGCACGCCAAAGCCCTGGCAGCACTGGAAGTCCCGCGCGTCCCGGTCGCCGAGGTGGTCGCCGCACTGGCCGGCGTCGACGGCGACCCGGCCTGGTGGCGCGAGGTCTACGCCGCCTTCGCACCGCTGGCCGAGGTCGACCCGGACGTCCGCGAGGCCCTGCAGTCCCTGCCCGTCCCGCTCGCCGACGGCGACGGTCACCGGCCCCCGCACCACCCTGATCGCACGAGCCCCTGCCCGGCCTGCGCGTCGTGCACCCGGACGCCGTGCACCCGCTGCTCGTCCGCCTGGGCGCGGTCGAAGCAGGCGCCGCCGAGCTGCTCGCCGACCCGTCGCTGCGCGAGAACGTGGCCCGCTCCCTGGAAGACGCCGAAGCCGGCCTCGCCCCCGACGACCTCGTCGACACCGTCCTGCGCCTCGTCGACCGCGCCGCCCTGCGCGCCGGCGAACAACCCTGGCTCGGCGCCCTCGCCCTGCCCGACGCCACCGGCGAATGGCACCGCGCCGACGAGCTCCTGCTGCCCGACTCCCCACTGGTCGGCGTCCTGGAGTCCGACGCCTTCCCGGTGCTCTCCAAGGAGATCGCCGACACCTACCCCCGCCCGGCCCTCGTCGCCCTGGGTGTGGTCGACGGCTTCACCCTGGTCGTCGACGACGAGCCCGCGGGCCCGGACCACGACCTCGCCGACGAAGCCGCCTGGTGGTCGTCCACTCCCGACGAGCCCACCCGCGTCCTCGCCGTCCGCGACCTCGACCTGGTCGCCGACTGGCCCGCGGCGCTGCGCCTGCTCGCCTCCGACCCGCTCACCTGGCGCGCCGTCACCGAACCCGACGGCTACACGGCCTGGTGGATCGCCCGCCACGCCTCCCTGGCGGGCAACCCCCCGCGCGAGTACCGCCTCCCGGCCGCCACCCTCCTCGAGGGCCTCTTCGACCCGGCCCCGGACCTCGAACTCCCGGACCACGTCCTGCGCGCCGCGGGCGTCCGCACCCACCTCGACGTCCTCGACGACGACGACGCCGAACTCGTCCTCGACCGCCTCGCCGACCCGGACCGCGCCATCGCCGACGCCGTGGTCCTCCGCGCCCACGCCGCCCTCCCCGACGGCGACTTCCGCCCCCCGACACACGTCCGCGTCCTCACCGGCGAGGTAGTCCCGGCCGACGACGTGGTCGTCCTCGACCACCCCTGGCTCCTCGGCGTGGTCCCCCCGTCCCGCGTCCTGCTGGCCGACGGATCGGAAGACCTCGCCGACCTCCTGGACCTGGCACTCGCCTCCGAGGAGTTCGAGGGCTCCCCGGACCACGTCGGCGAAATCGTGCAGTGGCACGACCTCGCCGCGGTCCGGATGGCCTGCGAGCTCCTCGAAGTCCCGCTGCCCGACGGCGTGGTCGTGGTCCACGAGGAGCTGCTGGTCGACGGCCACCGCGTCGACTGGTGGATGGCCGACGTCCCCCACGCCACCGACACCCCCGAGGGCCTGGCACGGGCGCTCGCCTGGGTCACCGAACGCTGGGACGACCGCCACACGTTCGCCGCCCTGATCACCGAACCGACCGCGGCAACCCTGCTGGGCTGAGGTGGCGGACCTTGGACGGGGCTGACGTGCCGGAGTCCGAACCGCCGTGGCTGCACGCACCGCCTCGCGCGAACGGCAGCGGGTAGTCCGGGTGCACGCGGCGCTGGCCGAGCACGGCTGGGATCCGGACGCGCCCTGATCACCGGGCCGGTGCCGACCACTCTTGCCGGGCTGACTCCTGCTGGGCTGACTCGCGCCGGTGGCCGCGCCCCACGTTCGGAGCTGACTCGCGCTGGTGGCCAGACCCCACGTTCGGATCGTCTCCACATCTTCGGCGCACCCTTTCCGCGTTTCCAAATCTGCGGGCGCGGTTGATCAGAGGTTCGTGACGCTCAACAGACGCAGGCGGCCGAGAATCCGGACAACGTTCACCCGAACAGGCGACGAACTCGGCCAACAGACCCCGACCGAGGCTCAGACAGCAGCGTCGGCGGTCTCAGCCGGCTCCGCCGCAATGTTCCGCCCCCGCCGCCTCAACCGCGGCCTCCCGATGTCCCCGCGCCGCACCAAGATCACCCACGCCGTCACCGTCACCAGCACCGACACCACACCACCGACGATGATCGGCGCTCGCCCGTTGACCTCCCCGAGCCACCCCATCAACGGCCCGCCCACCGGGTTCCCGCCCAGGAAGACCAGCATGTAGATCCCCATCACCCGCCCGCGCATCTCCGGCTCGACGGCCAGCTGGATCGTCGCGTTCGCGGTGGTGTTGAAGGTCATCATCGCCACGCCGACCGGGATCATCATCAGCCCGGTCAGCAGCATCGTCGGCATGAGACCGGACACGACCTCCAGCACCCCGAACACCACCCCGGACCCGATGAACACCGACATCCGGGGAGTCTTCCGCCGCGCGGCCCAGGTCGCCCCGGCCAACGTCCCCACCGCGATCAGGGTCGACAACAACCCGTACGCATCGGCGTCCCCGCCGAACACGTTGCGGGCCATGATCGCCAGCGTCAGGTAGAAGTTGAACCCGAACGTCGAGATGAAGAAGACCAGCAGCATCACGGTCATGAGGTCCGGCCGCCCGCGCACATAACGCAGCCCGGACAGCAGCTGCCCCTTCGCCCGCGGCACCGGATCCGAGCGCAGCAGCTCCGTGGTGCGCATCAGCCACACGCCGAGCACCACACCGACGAAGCTGACGGCGTTCGCGATGAACACCCACCCGGTCCCGATCGCCACGATGGCCAGGCCGGCGACAGCGGGCCCGATGATCCGCGCCAGGTTGAACATCATCGAGTTCAGGGCCACGGCGTTGGTCAGGGACGACCGGCCGACCATCTCCACGACGAACGACTGCCGCACCGGCGTCTCGACCGCCGAGAAGCACCCGAGCAGGAAGCACAGCACATATACGTGCCACAGCTCGACGACGCCGGAGACGTCCAACAGCCCCAAGGCCAACGCGCAGACACCGAGCGCCGACTCCAGCCACAGCAACAGCCGCCGCTTGTCCAGGCGGTCCGCGAGCACGCCGCCCCACATCGACAGCAGCAGAACCGGCAGGAACTGCAACGACGCCGCGATGCCCAAGGCGACGGCGGAGCCGTTGGTCAGCTCCAGGACCAGCCAGTCCTGGGCGACGCGCTGCATCCAGACGCCGACCAGCGAGATGATCTGCCCGGAGGCGTAGAGGCGGTAGTTGTGTATGCGAAGCGAAGAGAACATTCCGGTACGCCGAGGTGACGAAGTCTCCGCTCCACCACCCGCGTAACCCGACACGTCCTTACTGCCCCGCCATCCTGTCGATGATCTCGGCGGCCTTGGAGAGCAGCTCCCGTTCCTCCTGGGGGAGCTCCGCCAGCCGCTTGTCCAGCCACGCCTCGCGCGCGGTGATCTCGTCCTCGAGGTACGACAAGCCTTCGCCGGTCAGCTCGACGATGGCTTGACGGCCGTCGGTGGGGTGCGGGCTGCGCGTGGCGAAGCCGAACTCCTCCAGCGCGGCGATGACCCGCGTCATCGACGGCGGTTGCACGCCTTCCTTGGCGGCGAGCTCGCCCGGCGTCAGCGGGCCGCACTTGTGCAGTGTGGACAGCGCGGACACCTGGGTCAGCGACACCGACGAGTTGGTGCGCTGGGCTCGCAGCCGGCGGTTGAGGCGGACGACGGCAAGCCGAAGCCTGCTCGCCAGGCCGTGCGGTTCGTTCGCCACGTAGTTAGCATAACTCACGAAATAGTTTCTCGCCGAACGTCAGTCCAGCAGGCCCTGGATCGGGCCGAGTGCGAAGTAGACGACGAACGCGGCGGCCACGACCCACATCAGCGGGTGGACACCGCGGGCCCGGCCGGTGAGGGCCTTGAGCAGCACGTAGCTGACGAAGCCCGCGCCGATGCCGTTCGCGATCGAGTAGGTGAACGGCATGACCACGATCGTGAGGAACGCGGGCAGCGCCACCGTGAAGTCGCTGAAGTCGATCTCGCGGATCTGCATCATCATCAGCGCGCCGACGATCACCAACGCCGGTGCGGCCGCCTCGATCGGCACGACCTGGTAGAGCGGCGTGAAGAACATCGCCAGCAGGAACAGCACGCCGGTCACCACGTTCGCGAGGCCAGTGCGCGCCCCCTCGGCGATACCGGAGGCCGACTCGATGTACACGGTGTTCGACGAGCTCGACGCCGCACCGCCGGCCACCGCGCCCAGACCGTCGACGAACAGGGCCTTGCTCACGTTCGGCAGCTGGCCGTCCTCCTTGATCAGGCCGGCTTCCTTGCCGAGGCCCGTCATCGTGCCGACGGTGTCGAAGAAGTCGGTGAGCACCAGCGTGAAGACGATCAACGCCGCGGCCAGCGCCGGCAGCCGCGTCCACGCGCCGAACGACACCTCGCCCAGCAGCGACAGGTCCGGCAGGCCGAAGACCTGGTCGGGCAGCGCGGGGTAGCCGAGGTTCCAGCCCTTGGCGTTGACACCGGCGGACGGACCGGCCTTCACGACCGCCTCCAGCACGATCGCGAAGATCGCCGTCGAGACGATGCCGATCAGGATCGCGCCCTTCACCTTGCGCGCGAACAGCACACCGGTCACGACGAGCCCGACCACGAACACCAGCGTCGGCCAGCTCGCGATCGAGCCGTTGATGCCCAGCCCCACCGGCACGGTCGTGTTCGCCGCGTCCGGCAGCCGGCGCACGAACCCGGCGTCGACCAGGCCGATGAACGTGATGAAGAGACCGATGCCCACCGCGATGGCGGCCTTCAGCTCGTTCGGCACGGCGTTGAACACCGCGGTCCGCACACCGGTGACCACGAGCAGCAGCACGACCAGGCCGTTGACGAGGATGAGCCCCATCGCCTCCGGCCAGCTGACCTTCGCCGCGACGCTCACGGCCACGAACGAGTTGATGCCGAGCCCGGTGGCCAGCGCGAACGGGTAGTTCGCGATCAGTCCGAACAGGATGGTCATCACGCCCGCGACCAGCGCCGTCACCGCCGCCACCTGCCCGACCGGCAGGATGTTGCCCAGCACGTCCGGGTGCGCCCCCGGCCCCGTCGGAGCGAAGCTGCCGATGATCAACGGGTTCAGCACCACGATGTAAGCCATCGTGAAGAAGGTCACGACACCGCCGCGCACCTCACGCGCCACGGTCGACCCGCGCTCGGAAATCTTGAAGAACCCGTCCAGCATCTGGTCTCCTAACCCCGTGTCCGAACGCGACTCCGCCCCCAGCCCGCCGCCGCTGCCGCACCGGCTGGCCGACCCCGTGCCTGTGGTGCTCGGGGGAACGGCGCTGTGGTTCCTCGGTTTTCTCGTGGTGCTCGTGGTCGACCGCGCGAACAGCCTGCTGCTCTGGACGACCCTGTGCGGCGGTCTGCTCGGGATCATCGGGTACGGAGTCTTCTACTGGCAACGCCGGGCGGCGAGGCGAGGGTCACGCGGGGCGCAGCAGGGGCTCGACGAGTCCTAGCCCGGTCAGCTTCGGGTGGCGGTGCCGACGGGCGTCGTTCTCCGGAGTGGACGTACGGCGTTCAGCTGAGGCGACCCAAGTGCTCACTCGCCCACGGCATCAGGCCCGACGTGCAGGAACACCGCACGCATCGCGCGGGCAGCGGTGATCGCGGCGGTGTGCCGGTGGGCGTTGGTGGTCGGGCTCGCACCAGCAGCAGATCGGCTCCATCGCGCCGCTTGACGCGTACTTCGTGCTGGTCGGCGATGGGTGGTTCTCAGCCCAGCGACCTCAGCAGGAACTCCGTCAGCTCGTCCAGGTACGCCTCGTCCACCGGTGCCCGCCGCACCACCAGCCGCCAGTAGATCGGCCCCGCCAGCACGTCCAGCGCCACGTCCACGTTGAGGTCCGCCGGCAGCTCCCCGCGCTCCACCGCCCGCGTCAGCGTCACCGACGCGATGTCGCGCCGCGGCTGGCCCACGCCGATCGCGATCGCATCGGACAGCGCCGAGTTGCGGCCGCCCTCGGCGATCAGGTCCGGCAGGATCGCCGCGATCCGGTGGTGCGTCAGCCAGTCGTGCACCGCCTGCAGCATCGCGCGCAGGTCGGCGCGCAACGAACCCGTCTGCGGGACCTCGGCGGCCGGCACGCTCAGCTCTGCCAGCACGGCGATCACCATGTCCTGCTTGGACGGCCAGCGCCGGTACAGCGCGCTCTTGCCGACGCCCGCCCGTTTGGCCACGGCTTCCATCGACAGGCGGCCGTAGCCGGACGAGGCCAGCTCGTCCAGCACGGCCTCGGAGATCGCGGCGGTGACGTGCGGCTGCAGGACGGCTGCTCCGGTGGGGGCGCGTTTGGTCACGGAAGGCAGTGTGGACGATACGGTCCCGTCCCGTCTAATCTAACGTCGAGACGTAACCGTATCGTCCTGACCGGAGGAGTCCGGAATGATCGACCAAGCGCTCGACCTGTTGCTCAAGAAGGACATGGCGGGGTTCGCCGGCCTGTGGGCCGAGGACGGGCGGATGGAGTTCCCGTTCGCGCCCGAAGGCTGGCCCCAAGAGGTCAGCGGCCGCCAAGCGATCCACGACTACCTGCGCGACTACCCGAAGATGATCGACGTCCAGGACATCCCCTGGCGGAAGGTGCACGTGACGGCCGACCCGGACGTCACGGTGGCCGAGTTCGACCTCGAGGGCCAGGTGGTCGCGACCGGCAAGCCGTACCGCTACCGGTACATCGTGGTGATCACCGCGCGGGACGGGCAGATCGTCGAGTGGCGCGACTACTGGAACCCGCTCGCCGCAGGGGAGCTGGCGTGACCGTCCTCGTCATCGGCGGCACCGGCACGACCGGCAGCCGCGTCGCGCAACGGCTCGACCACCCGCGCATCGCCTCGCGCCGCACTGGGTTCGACTGGTACCGCCCGGAGACCTACGAACCCGCGCTCGACGGCACCACGGCCGTCTACCTCATCCCGCCCGTCGGCGAGATCGACCCGGCGCCGCACGTCCAGCGCTTCCTCGACGCGTCGGGTGACCGCAGGGTCGTGCTGCTCAGCTCGTCCGCGCTGCCGCACGACCCGAACGCCCAGCTCGTCAAGCAGCTTCCGGAGTGGACGGTCCTGCGCCCGTCGTGGTTCATGCAGAACTTCGTGGGCGACCACGCCGTCGCACAGGGCATCAGGCAGGGCGAGATCGTCACGGCCACGGGTGACGGCCGCGTCGCCTTCGTGGACGCCGACGACATCGCAGCGGTGGCAGCACGAGCGCTCACCGGGGAGCCGCACAACACCGAGCACGTGATCACCGGGCCGCGGGCGATCAGCTACGCCGAAGCTGCCGCGATCATCACGGAGCACACCGGCGTCGAGGTCCGGCACCGCTCGATCAGCGCGGCCGAACTGGCCGAGCGCCTCGAAAGCCACGTGCCGGCCCAGTTCGCCGCCCTGCTCGCCGCGCTCGACGAGGGCATCGCGAACGGCGCGGAGGACCGCGTGACCACCACTGTCGAGGACGTCACAGGGCGTCCGGCCACATCGTTCGAGGCATTCGTGGCTGAGCACCGCGACCGGTGGTAAATCCCCCTGCATGGTCATCACCACCGACTGGGTCCGGCTGCTGATCGTCTGCGTCGTCTTCACGGCAGCCGCCGCCGGAGTCGCGTGGGCCACCGATCTCACCAGGCCCCTCCCGTTCCTCAAGGCCGCCGTCCGCGCGGTGCTGCAGCTCGCCGCCGTCAGCGCGGTGATCACGTTCGTCCTCGCCCACCTGGGGCTCACCGGTGCGTTCCTGGTGGTGATGGCGACCGTGGCGACGGCGACCGCGGCCAGGCGCACGGAGACCGGCTGGCAGGGGGCCTGGGTGGGCGTGGCCGTGCTGATCGGCACGGTGCCGGCGCTCGGGCTGCTGATCGGGCTGGGGCTCGTGCCGATCAAGGGGATCGCGCTGGTCCCGATCGGCGGGATCCTCATCGGTGGCGCCATGACCACCACGACGCTGTCGGTCCGCAGGGCGCTCGACACGCTCAAGGACCGCCACGGCGAGTACGAGGCCGCGCTGGCGCTGGGGTTCGTCGAACCGGTGGCGGCGAGGTTCCTCGTCCGCAAGCCGGCCGCCGAGGCGTTGCTGCCGCCGCTCGACCAGACCAGGACGGTCGGGCTGGTCACCCTTCCGGGTGCTTTTGTCGGGATGCTGCTCGGCGGGGCGCCAGTCTGGCAGGCGGGTGCGTTGCAGCTGCTGGTGCTGCTGGCCCTGCTCGCGGTGGAGGTGGCCGCCGTCGCGACCGTGGTCGAGCTGGTCGCGAGGGGTCTGGTGCGCAGGGCTTCCCAAGAAGGAGAAGTTAGGCTAACCTAAGTCTCGTCGCTTCGTGGTGGGAGCGGCAGTCAGTTCGGGAACGGACGAGGCCCCCGCTCTGGGCAGAGCGGGGGCCTCGTCGTGTCCGGCAGCGGGAGCTTGTCGGAGCATCCACCGCCGAAGACTTCGCCGGACCAGCCGGGACTAGCCGAGCTGCAGGCCGTTCTGACCCGCGCGGGCGGCCTCGAAGCGGGCGGAGACGTCCTCCCAGTTGACGACGTTCCACAGCGCGCTGATGTAGTCCGCCTTGAGGTTGCGGTACTGCAGGTAGTACGCGTGCTCCCAGATGTCGAACGCGAGCAGCGGCGTGGTCGCGATCGACAGGTTCGAGTGGTGGTCCTTGAGCTGCAGCGTGACCAGCTTCTGGCCGATCGGCTCCCAGGCGAGGACGCCCCAGCCGGAACCCTGGATCGAGGACGCGGCGGCGTTCAGCTGGCCGCGGAACTTGTCGAACGAGCCGAAGTGCTCGTCGATGGCGGCGGCCAGCTCGCCGACCGGCTTGTCGCCACCGTTCGGGCTGAGGTTCTTCCACCACACCTGGTGCAGCGCGTGGCCGGCCAGGTGGAACGCCAGCGTCGTCTCGAGGCCGACGATGGAGCCGAAGGACTCCTTGTCGCGGGCCTCCTCGATCTGCTCCAGCGTGTCGTTCGCGCCCTTGACGTAAGCCGCGTGGTGCTTGCCGTGGTGCAGCTCGTTGATCTCGCCGATGATCGCCGGCTCCAGGTCGCCGTAGTCGTAGTCGAGATCCGGCAGCACGTACTGGGCCATGATATCTCCCCAATTGCAATCGCTTGGTACTTGCAACTTACTAGCAACAAGCACGAGTTAACCAGTTGCGGAGGCACGTACCGTCGAAAGCGTGTCCGTGCTGACAGCCAGGAATATTTCGCTGTCGTTCGGTCCGAGGACCGTGATCGCGGAGGTAGATCTCGATGTTTCGCCTGGTGAACGCGTCGGCCTGATCGCGCCGAACGGCGTCGGCAAGTCCACGTTGCTGCGGCTGCTGGCCGGAGAGCTGGTCCCGGAGACCGGAACGATCTCCAGCACCGCAACCGTGGCCCATCTGACGCAGGAGACCCTCCACCTCGCCGGGGAGTCGTTGCGCGACCACCTCGCCCGCCGCACCGGCGTCGGCGCGGCCGAGGCGCGGCTGCAACGCGCGGCGGAGGCGCTCGCGGAAGGCGGCGGCGAGGACTACCCGGACGCACTCGACCACTGGACCGCCATCGGTGCCGGTGACTTCGACGAACGCGCGGAAGCCGTCTGCGACCGCCTCGGCCTGCCCGCCGACCTGCTCGACGGCCGCGCGCCGGACCAGCTCTCCGGCGGCCAGCAGGCCCGGCTGCGGCTGGCGGCCGTGCTGCTCACCCGCGCAGGCGTGCTGCTGCTCGACGAGCCGACGAACGACCTCGACGTGGCCGGTCTCGACCTCCTGGAGTCGCACGTGCGCGGCTACCCCGGCGCAATCGTGCTGGTCAGCCACGACCGGGAGTTCCTCGCGCGCACCACGACCGCGATCGCCGAGCTCGACGAGTTCACCCACGGCATCACGGTGTTCGGTGGCGGCTGGGACGCCTACGTCGAGGAGAAGGCGAACGCGGACCGCCGTGCGCACGAGGAGTACGAGACCTACGCGGCCAAGCGCGACTCGCTCGCCCAGCGGTCGCGGCAGACAAAGGAGTGGTCGCGCAAGGGCGTGCGGAAGGCCACGAACGCCAAGGCGCTCAACGACGAACCGGGCCGCAACGTCCGAGCCGGGCGCAAGCGCGCCGCGGAGTCGCTCGGCGCCAAGGCGTCCGTTGTGGACCGTCAGCTGGCGCGGCTGGGGGAGGTCGACGAGCCGCGTGAGGCCTGGGAGCTGCGGCTGACCCTGCCGAGCGCGGGACGGGGCAGCTCGGTCGCGTTCACGTTGCGCCAGGCCGTGGTCAGCCGCGGCGACGTGTCGCTGGGCCCGGTCGACCTCACGATCGGCGCGGGGGAGCGGTGGCGGATCACCGGCGCGAACGGGACCGGCAAGTCGACGTTGCTGGGCGCGCTGCTCGGCCGCATCCCGCTGGAGTCCGGCGAACGCTCGATCGGGCCGGGAGTCGTGGTCGGCGAGGTCGACCAGTTGCGGGCGGAGTTCAGCTCCGCCGAGCCGGTCGTGCGGATCGTGGCGGCCGCGACGGGCCTGGAGGAGGTCGCGGTGCGCACGTTGCTGGCGAAGTTCCGGGTCGGCGCCGACGCCGTGCTGCGCCCCGCCCGTGAGCTCTCGCCGGGCGAACGCACCCGAGCGGGCCTGGCGCTGCTGCAAGCGCGCGGCACGAACTGTTTGGTCCTCGACGAACCGACCAACCACTTGGATTTGCCGGCTATCGACCAGCTCGAACAGGCCCTGGAGACCTACGAGGGAACGTTGCTGCTGGTCACGCACGATCGGAGGCTCGCTTCGGCCGTGCGGGTGGACCACGAGATCAACGTGCGCGACCTCCTCACGTTTCCACGCGCTAAGGGTGGAAGATATGGAGCATGACCACCGAGGAGGACTGGCCGGTCGAACAGACCTGGTCGATGCGCAACACCCACTGGCACGCCTACGTGGAGCACACTTCGCTCGACCACGCCTCTCCTCGCCAGGTCCGCCTGGAGCGCACGCCTGAGGAGGTGCTGACCTCTCCGGCCGAGGTGGCCGCGTGGCTCGAGGTCAACCTGCGCAGCGCCACGCGCCCGGAGGAGACCGGCAAGAAGCGGGTCAAGGACGAACGCGACTTCACCGACTCCAACCGCGTGCACGCCTCACTGGCCTCGCGCGGCGAGTCGATCTACACGGGCGTGAAGGGCGAGCTGACGCTGGCCGTCGAGGCGGTGACGCCGGACGAGTGCCGGATCTCGCACGACGGCGCGGACGTGGCACCGCTGAAAGCGGGTCGTCGCCGCTAGTGCGGTGACCACAATCTTCACCGTGTTTCCCGACGCTCAGCAGGGCACCTCGTGGGGCCGGCCCCACTATGCACCCGTCTGACCGCCGGGAAACGCGGCAAAGGTTCGTGGTCACCGCACTAGGGCCACACCCTGGGCCGGACACCCCGGGGAGACGGCGATTCGGGGGAGTCGTGAAGCGTTTCGTGCCGCGTCTCGGTGCGCTCGTTCTGGTCGCGGTGCTCGTCGGCGCCGTGGTGTGGCTGAGGCCTGAACCGCCGCGGCCGGCTCCGGTGCCGCCGAAGGAAGTCGTTCTGCAGTACGCGGACGGCACGAGGCTGTGGGGCAGCAGGGACGGTGGGCCGCGGCCCGACCTCGTGCGGCGGCTGGTCGCGGCGCTGGACGAGGCGGGAACGTCGCTCGAGCAGCTCGAACCCGCCGGTGCCGTCGTCCGCACGACGGTCGACGTGAAGGCGCAGACCGCGGCCGCCGCCGCTGTGGGCCGGTTGGCCGCGCCGAAGGGACTGGGCGCCGCGGTGACCGCCGTCGATCCCGAGTCCGGCGGTGTGCGGACCTACCTGAACCTCGATCGGCTCAAGGACCTGGCGGGCGGCGAGTCCGTCGCGCTGGGACCGGAGCTCACCCGGCCGTTCACCGAGGCAGGTCTGACGACCCTGACCCAGCCGCGGATGAGGCTGCTCGACGTGACGGCCGCGTACGCCGCCCTCGCCGCCGGAGGTGTCCAGCGCAGGACGCACTTCATCACCTCGGTCACCGCCGCGGACGGTTCGGTGCTGTACCGGGTGATCGGCGTCGCCGACCTCGCGGTCGACCCGGCGGTCGCGGAGCGGATCACCGCGCGGCTCAAGGAGAACAACGGGTGCGGCGGAACGGCGTGCGTGCTCGCCGCGTCCCCGTGGGCGGCCGGCCACACGCCGGAGCTCGCGGTCGGGGTGTTCGTGGACGAGGCCGGCGGCGCCGTTGACACCGACCTGTCCAGGACGATCTGGCAGGAGTTCCTCACCGGGCTGGGCCGCTGACCGTCAGCCGACGTGCCAGGTGTGCACGGGCTCGCCCGCGTGCATCAGCTCCATGTACCGCTTGAGCATCCCGGACAGCGCCGCGTCCCGGGACATGCCGCGATCCTCAAGCAGCGCAACGGTTTCCCGCTGCCACGACGACCCGGTGCGGCGGGCGAGGCAGCGCTGTTCGATCACGCCGAGGTAGCGTTCGCGGGCCTCGTCGGAGACGCCGCACTCGCGCAGGCCGTCGTGCGCCATCGGCAGCAGGCGGCGCAGCACCAGCTCGTCCGGCGGGATCCAGCCGATGCCCGGCCAGTACAGCTGGGCGTTCATCCCGTGCCGGGCGCCGGTGTAGAGGTTCTCCTCGGCCGCCTGGAACGACATCTGCGTCCACAGTGGACGTTCCTGGGTGGCCAGCGCGCGCTGGGCGCCGTAGAAGAACGCGGCGTTCGCCATCGTGTCGAGGACGGTGGGACCCGCGGGCAGGACCCGGTTCTCCACGCGCAGGTGCGGCACACCGTCGACGACGTCGTAGACGGGGCGGTTCCAGCGCCAGATCGTGCCGTTGTGCAGGCGCAGCTCCGAAAGACGAGGCGCGCCACCGGCTTCGAGGGCCTCGATCGGGTCCTCGTCGTCGGTTTCGGGCAGCAGGCTGGGGAAGTAGCGGACGTTCTCCTCGAACAGGTCGAAGATCGACGTGATCCAGCGTTCACCGAACCACACGCGCGGCCGGACGCCCTGGTTCTTGAGCTCGTCCGGGCGGGTGTCGGTGGCCTGCTGGAACAACGGGATCCGCGTCTCGTGCCAGAGCGCCTTGCCCAGCAGGAACGCGGAGTTCGCGGCGATCGCCACCTGGACCCCGGCCAGGCACTGGGCGGCGTTCCAGTGCGCGGCGAAGTCGGTCGGCTCGACCTGCAGGTGCAGCTGCACGGACGTGCAGGCGGCCTCCGGGAGGATCGACTCCGCGTAGCTCAGCAGCTTCTCGGGGCCCTTGCCCGGCATCGCCGGACCTTCCATGTGCAGCACCATCTCCTCGCCCCGCGCGGCGAAGATGGTGTCGTTGAGCAGCGCGTACCGCGGCGCGTCGGAGAGCCACTTCCGGTCGAAGTGCCGCTCCCGCAACGTGGGCAGCACGCCGATCATCGCGAGGTTCGCACCCACGTCGTTGGCCTTGGCGTCCGCGCTGTCGAGCGACTGGCGCAGTTCCTCTTCCAGGCCGAGCATCTCACCGCCGGCGAGCTCGCGCGGCGGGACGTTGATCTCGAGGTTCTGCTGTCCCAGTTCCAGTGTGTAGGAGGGGTCGTCGATCTTCTCCAGCACCTCGGAGTTCGCCATCGCCGGACGCATCGCGTCGTCGACGAGGTTCAGCTCGATCTCGAGTCCCATCTGCCGACGGGGAAAGGAGAACGTGTCCTCTGCGAGCATCGTCGCCAGGGCGTCCAGGCTGCGCTGCATCTTGGAGCGGTAGTGCTGACGATCGTCTCTGGTGAACGTGCGGCTGGACACTTCGCTTCCCATGCCGCTACCCCTTCGCTCGGCGCCGGTGGGCGCGGGCCAGGCGGAACGCCCAACTTGACACAGCGGTAACCACGTTGACATCGCCCAAATCGGTGCTCTCTGTCACGCCGGGGTGACAACCAGCGATCATCCGCTGGTCGGGCGTGTGGCGTTCCGCCCTCCGGACTACCCGGCCTGTTCCACCTCAGGCCGGGTGCAAAACTTCCGGAGTGGCAACAGTGATCGAGATCAACGACCCGGCCGACCCCCGGCTGGACGACTTCCGCGACCTGTCGACGGCCGACCGCAGGCCCGACCGGCCGGGCGGACGCGGTCTCGTCATCGCCGAGGGCGTGGTCGTGGTGGAACGCCTGCTGGCCTCCCCGTACCCGGTCCGCGGACTGCTCGGCGTGCGCCGCCGAGTTGAGGCGCTCGACCTCTCTGAGCTGGACGTTCCTGCTTACGTGACGTCAGCAGAGGTTATGGCGTCGGTCGTCGGTTTCCACTTGAACCGGGGTGTACTGGCCGCCGCCGACAGGGCCCCGGCCGTCGACCTGGACGCCCTGACGGACACCGCCCAGCGCCTCGCCGTGCTGGAGGGCGTGGGCGACCACGAGAACCTGGGTTCGATCTTCCGCAACGCCGCCGCCCTGGGCGTGGACGGCGTCATCCTGGGCCCCGGCTGCAGCGACCCCCTGTACCGTCGCAGCGTCCGCGTCTCCATGGGACACGTCCTGCGCGTGCCGTTCGCTACCACAGATCAGTGGCCCGCGACGCTGAACATGTTGCGGCAAAAGGGTTATACGGTTGCCGCCCTCACCCCGCACCCGTCCGCCCTGCACCTTGCGGACGCCGGTCTGCGCGGCCGCCGCGTGGCCGTCCTCCTCGGCTCGGAAGGCCCCGGCCTCACCGACGAGGCCATCGCCGCCGCCGACCTGGCCGTCCGCATCCCGATGTCCTCAGGCGTGGACTCCCTGAACGTCGCCACCGCCGGCGCCGTCGCCTTCTACGCGCTTCTTTGAGGGCTAGAGCAGCGTCAGGATCAACACGACCCAGGCCACCAGCACCCCGGTCACCACGCCGTACGACACCCACCGCCACACAGGCACCTTGCGCCCGAGCCACACACTCGGCGCCAGCCCACCCACGACCAACACGTTCGCGATGAGCGCCAACCACCTGCTGGTCTCACCAAGCCCGAGCGACAACGACACCACCGTCACCGTGACGATGGCCGCCGTGATGAAGCTGACCGTGAGCCCCGTCCCCCAAGGCGTCGGCTCAACTTCCTGCTCCTCTCCCACCACCGTCTGAACGGCCGCACGCTCCACCTCCTCCGGCGCGTCCACACTGACCAACTCGCCACTGACGGGGTCCGTGTACCGCACCGGAGCGTTCATGACGGCCGCAAGTCTGCCCGCGAGCTGCTTCCCCCGCCTCCTGACCAGAGCACTGGCCACCCCGTCAGCAGGCGTCTCGGTGCGCACAACGGCATCCGCGACCTTCGCCCACTCGTGCAAGGCCTCGGCCAGATCAGCGCCGAGGGGCAGGCTGTGCGGGTCGACCTCACGCTCGCCGGTCTCGTCCTCCCCGGCGAGCACGGCGCGGCCGTCCCGAACTCGCAACTCCACAGACCCTCCTCCGGGTGTCGTAGCGCAAAACCTATCGGACGTGGCTGGGAGGGAGAACGAGTTGCACAGCTCAGCTTCGGCTCCACACACGCCCCACGACCTTCCGCGGCCCGCCACGGCACCGCCCTGGGCTCGCCACGCAGGCTTCCGCAGGGGTCCCCCCTCGCACCTGGTTCCCCCGCGACCCAACGTACCGAGCAGGTCTGACAGTTTCGAAGCCCCGATGGACGGTGGGCGGTGCCAGGCACGGCAAAGCCGCGCCTGGCTGAGTCATCGAGCGAAGCGAGACGAGAAGCAAGCACCCCAGGCGAGCCTGATCGAGCCGAAGGCGAGGCTTTTCGACCTTCAGCGACAGGCAGCGGTACAGCCCCAATCGCTGTCGTCGCGAAGCGGCGATGAACTCCAGAACTTCGGCCAGTGCCCGCTCAACCCCGGTGCCAAGGTGATCGACCACGGTGTGAACCCGCCGTCTAGGCGCTACCGGCAAGTGCCGTTCAGGCTCCATCGTGGATCGCGTTCGCGCCAGATCCCCATTGGCGCGAACGCGACCCAGACCTACGCGAGCGAGTCGCGCCAGGCCGTGTGCAGGGCCGCGAACCGGCCCCGCTCACCGATCAGCTCCTCCGGGGAGCCGTCTTCCACCACAATGCCACCATCCAGGACCAGGACGCGGTCTGCGATCAGGACCGTGGACAGGCGGTGGGCGATGATGAACGCCGTTCGGTCGGCCAGGACGGTTTCCAGGGCGGACTGCACGGCGCGTTCGGTGGGGACGTCGAGGGATGATGTTGCCTCATCGAGGACCAGGACCGCGGGATTTGCCAGGAAGGCGCGCGCGAAGGCGACCATCTGGCGTTGGCCCGCGGAGAGGCGGCCGCCGCGTTTGCGGACGTCGGTGTCGTAGCCGGCGGGGAGGGCGGCGATGAACTCGTGGGCTCCCACCTCGGCGGCGGCGGCTTCGATCTCGGAACGGGACGCGCCGGGCCGGCCCAGGGCGATGTTGTCGGCGACCGAGCCGGAGAACAGGAAGTTCTCCTGCGTCACCATCGTCACGGCGCGGCGCAGGTCCACGTCGGCCACCGAGCGCAGGTCGACGCCGTCGAGCAGCACCGCACCCGACGACGGGTCGTAGAAGCGGGCCACCAGTTTGGCCAGCGTGGTCTTGCCGGCGCCGGTCGCGCCGACCAGGGCCACGGTCTGGCCTGCCGGGACGTCCAGCGAGAACGACGGCAGCACCACCCGCGAGGTCGACGGGTAGCGGAACTCGACGCCGGCGAACCGCACCGCGCCCCGCGCGTGCGCCAACGGCACCGGCGAGACCGGCTCCGGGACCGACGGTTCCTCCTCCAGGACGCCGGAGATCTTCTCCAGGGCCGCCGCGGCCGCGGAGTACGAGTTCGCGAACATCGCCAGCTCGTCGAACGGGTCGTAGAAGCGGCGCAGGTACAGGGTGAACGCGGCGAGCACACCGAGCTCCAGCGAACCGGACGTCACCCGGTACGCGCCCCACGCCAGCACCACGGCCAGCGACACGTTGCCGATGATGCGGATCGTCGCGGTGAACGCCGCCATCACGCCCAGCGCGTCCGTGTTCGCGTCGCGGTACTGGGCGTTCAGGCCCGTCATGATCTGCTCGTTGCGCGGCTGGCGGCGGAACGCCTGCACCGCGCGGATGCCGTTCATCGACTCGACGATCTGCACGATGATCTTGGCGATGGCGCCGCGGGTGCCGCGGTAGGCCTCCATCGAACGGCGGCGGAACCAGCGCCAGATCAGGTACGCCGGCAGGAAGCCCGCCAGCACGACCGAGGCCAGCGGCGCGTCGAGCCACAGCAGGATCACCGCGATGCCCACCACGGACAGCGCCGCGTTGAAGAGGCTGTCGAGCCCCTCCTCCAGCAGGTCCTGCATCGCGTCGACGTCGCTGGTCAGCCGGGAGATGACCTTGCCGGACGTGTACGACTCGTGAAAGCCGACCGACAACCGCTGCGAGTGCCGGAAGATCCGCCCGCGCAGGTCCAGCAGCAGGTCCTGCCCGACCCGGCCGGAGATCCGCAGGAACGCCCAGCGCAGGAACGTCGTCGCCACCGCGCACGCCGCGTACCCGGCGACGCACCACGCCAGGATCGACGCACCGCCGTCGATCGCGGCCGGGATGCCCTGGTCGATGGCGACGGCGATCAGCAGCGGCCCCGCGAGGTTCGCGAGGTTGCCGCCGAACACCGACGCCACCGCGAGCGACGCGCGGGCGACGTGCGGGCGCAGCAACGATCCCAGCAGCCGGCGCGAACGGGCCTGCAGCCGCAGGCCCGTCGAGTGCGACAGCTCCTCGATCTCCTCCGCGGCGACGCCGCGCCACTCCTCTTCCTCTGCGACAGCTCCTTGTGCCACAACAGCTTCACTCACGACGCCACCTCCTCTTCGATCAGCTCGTCGTCCATGCTGGACAGCAGCCGGCGGTACTCGTCGTTGGTGTCCAGCAACTCCCGGTGCGACCCGACCGCGGCGATCTTGCCGTCGACCAGCATCGCCACCCGGTCGGCCAGCTGCACCGTCGACGGGCGGTGGGCGACCACCAGCGCCGTCACCCCGCGCAGCACCCGCCGCAACGCACCCTCGACCTCGGCCTCGGTGTGCACGTCCAGCGCCGACAGCGGGTCGTCCAGCACCAGCACCGCCGGCCGCCCGACGACCGCGCGGGCCAGCGCCAGCCGCTGCCGCTGACCACCGGACAGCGACAGGCCCTGCTCGCCGATCCGCGTCGCGAGGCCCCACGGCAGCGCGTCCACGAACTCCTCGGCCTTCGCCACCCGCAACGCCTCGCGCACCCGCGCCTCGTCGACGTCCGGCACGCCCAGCGCCACGTTCTCGGTCACCGACGCGGAGAACAGCACCGGCTCCTCGAACGCCGTGCCGACCACCCGCCGCAGGTCCTCCAGCGACAGGTCCCGCACGTCCACGCCGTCGATCGTCACGCGGCCACCGGTCACGTCCGCCAGCCGCGGCACCAGCGCCGTCAGCGTCGTCTTGCCCGAACCCGTCGCGCCGACCAGCGCCAGCGTCTCGCCCGGCCGCAGGTCGAGGTCGATCCCGGTGAGCACCTCGCGACCATCCTCGAACGCGAAGCGCACGTCCTCGAACCGCACGTGGCCGCGGATCGGCGCGGGCAGCGACACCGGCGCGGCGGGGTCGGCGATCGTCACCTCGACGTCGCGGACCTCCCAGTACCGCTCGGCCGCCGACGCCGCCTGGTTCGTCTCGGCCAGCAGCCACCCGATCGAGTCGATCGGCCACCGCAGGTACGCGCTGACCGCCACCGCCGCGACCAGCGCACCCACCGTGAGCCAGCCGTTGACGATGCCGATGGCACCGACCGCGAGCATGCCCGCGATCGAGAGCTCCGGCAGCACGATCAGCACCGACCACAGCGCGGCCAGGATCGAGACCTTCTTCAGCTCGGTTTCGCGCAGCTCACGGGCCTGTGCGAGGAACCGCTTCGACAGCTCGGGTCCGCGCCCGAACGCCTTGAGCACCCGGATGCCGAGCACCGACTCCTCGACCGTCGTGGTCAGGTCGCCCGCCTGGTCCTGCGCCCGGCGCGCGACGACCTTGAACTTCGCCTCGAAGAAGTACGAGATGACGATCAACGGCAGCGCACCGCACAGCGACACGATCAGCAGCCACGGCGACAGGAAGGCGATGATGCCCATCCCGATCACCACGACCACGCTGTTGACGATCAGGAACACGATGGCGAACGCCACGAACCGCCTGATCGTGCTCAGGTCGTTCGTGGCGCGGGAGAGCAGCTGACCGGACTGCCACCGGTCGTGGAACGAGACCTGCAACCGTTGCAGGTGCTGGTAGAGGTCGGCCCTCATGCTGGCCTCGACCTCGGCGGCGGGTCGCGCCGCGAGCTTGCGCCGCACGTAGAACAGGCCTGCCTCGCCGAGCCCGAGCGCCAGCACGCCCAGGATCAGCCACGGCAGGACCGCGGTCTCCTTGTTCTGGATGGGTCCGTCGACGATGCGCTGGGTGAGCAACGGGATGCCGAGTCCACACAGCATCGCGAGCATCGTCGCCGACAGCACGACGCTCATCCGCGCGCGGTGCGGCCGCACGTACGGCCACAACCTCCGCAGCGTCCTGATCGTCGAGTTCCGTTGATCGCTCACGCGATGAGCCCCCTCTTGGTGTTCCTCGACAGTACGAAGGAGCACCGACACTCAGCATCCGGTTTTTCCGCTCCCCGGAGCCTCTTGGCTCGACTTAGGTCGAGGTCAAGGGCACGATGACCACCATGACGCGGTTTCTGCGGACCGAGCAGACGATGGCGTTTCCACACGGACGGCTCATCGCCTCACGCGATGGGGTGAACTACGTCCTCGCGCCGGACGGCTGGGACCACCTGGCCGGACAACGCCTCAAGCACGCCATGTCCGTCTCCCGCGAGGAGGCGGAGGACTGGTGCGAGCGGGAGGGCTGGGACCTGCACCTGCTGGACGACGTGCCGTCGCCCTGAACCGGGTTCGCTCCTGGGCTACTTCTTGAACGTGAACAACGCCACCAGGCCGTAGGCCACGGCCGCGAGCAGCGCCTCGGCGTGGTGCCGGTTGCTGAACCACCCGAGCAACGGCTCGTGCACCTTGAAGTAGAGCCCGACCCCGAGCACCACCGGTCCGAGCAGGATGATCGGCCACACGGGCCGCACGCCGAACACCCACAGGACCGGCCCGGCGAGCACGAGCGACGACACCAGTGCGATCGGCAGTCCGATCAGGACCAGCAGCAGGAACTCCGACATCGACTGGCTGTCGAGCCACGACTTCAGCACGCCGCCCTCGTAGGCCCACGTCCAGCCGAGCACGAGCCCGGCGCCGACGGCCATCGACAGGAGGACGCGCAGCAGCAGTCGTCGTCCCGTCCTACCCGTCTTGCCCGCGGTGCTCTGTTCCGTCACGCATGCCACCGTAATCGCTCGTCGGGACCCGGAAAACCCGCCAGCGGGGCACCGGCGGGGTGACCACCCCGGCCAGCACGCACCCGGCCACCGGGATCACGAACGACAAGTACCCCCAGACCAGGCCTCCCCACACCACCATCACGACCATGAGCAACACCGCCGGCCCGACCACCGACCACGGTCGCGGCTGCCGGGTCAGCTGGAGCAGCCAGCCGTACAACAGGGCGGTGCCGGCAATCCCGAGCTGGAGCAGGAGCAACCACATCCACGGGCCGAGGAAGTGCAGGGCGGAGTGGCACGCCCACGTGACGGCCGTTCCGAGCACCCCGGCGACGATCCCGGTCAGCACCCGCACCAACAACGTCATACGACCCGCCTCCGCGAGGTGAAGAGCGCCGCGAGCGCGTAGGCCACGCACGGCACGAGGATCAACGCGGCCTCGGCGTACTGCGGGTGGGCGTGCTTCGAGAACGTCCGCGCCATCACCAGCGACACGACCACCACGACCCACAGCCCGCTGCCGATCCCGGTCGCCCACAAGCCGCGTTCCTGCCGCCCCAGCCGGAACCCGCCGGCGATCAGCACGCCGGCCACGAACATCCAGAACGCGAACAGCACCGGGATCGCCGCGAACACCAGGTGGGCCGGGCCCCTGGACGGCAGCTGGTGCAACGTCACCAGAAAACCCGCGCCGACGACCCCTCCGGTCACCGCCCCCACGACCACGCGCACCACCATGCGCCCACAACTACCTGATCAAGGCCCTGACCAGGCCGTTGTGCACAGAACCTCTACAACACCTTCACGAACGCGGCGTCGTCACCACAGCGGCGAGCGCGTACAGCACGGCGAAGATCGGAACCGCGGCCCAGAAGTACCCGAGCGCGAAGAACACCGTCGTCGCCACGGCCATGAGCGTCGCGGGCACGGCGAGCCAGGGCCGCGGCACCTTCGCGGCCCGCAGCGCGAGCCACCCCGCCACCGCGGCCACCACCGTGAAGATCGGCACGGTCATGACCGCGGTGCCGAGGCACCCGTAGTCGTCCTTCGTGCAGACAGCGCCTGATGCGATGAGTCCGAACACTCCCCACCAGACCAGCCCGAGGAGTGCACCCACTCCGGCAGCCAGCGCGACACGACGTCCCATGATGGCGTCGCCGTCTCAGTCAGCGGTTCGACCGCACGCCGAGTAAAACGTCTTCCCACGACGGCACGATGGGGTGGTTCTTCTTCCCCCTCTTGGGCGGAGGGTCCTTGCGGACCGGCTTCTCCGCCGCGGGTGCCGGCTCCGGCTCCGCCGCTGGAGCAGGTGCGGGAGCGGTCGCCTGGGCCGGAACCGGTGCGGGCTCCGGCTCGGGCTCCTCCTGCACCGGCTTCTCCACCACCGCGGGCGGTGGCGCGGGAGCCACGGGAGGCGGTGGCGCGACCGGCTCCTCCGCCACGGGGGCGGTGAGCACCGGGGTCGTCTCCAGCGCCTGCCTGGCCAGCTGCGTCACCGGCCGCACCGTGCGCAGCGTGCGGTTCGGGTTCGGGTCCATCAGGTCGACCGCGGCCTCGTCCAGCGCCGTGACCGTGCCGCCCTGCGCACCGGGGTGGAACGCCCAGTGCGCCCGGTTGTCCGAGCGACCGGTCTTCCAGTGCAGCTGCACGATCCAGCGGCCGTCGTCACCGCGCCACGAGTCCCACGACGTGTCGCTCAGGTCGTGGCCGCGCAGCCCGAAGGAGTGCGCGACGACCTCGCCGAGCGTCTGCACGTCCGGTCCGTCCTCGCGCACCGGGTGCGCGCGCTGGGCCATGTCGGCCGTGCGCGACCGCTCCAGGAGCACGGGGTAGGCGAAGCGCTCGACGCGGTGCGTGGGCAGCCCGGCGGCGGCGGCGACCTGGTCGATCGACTCACCGGCGCGGATGCGGGCCTGGATCTCGCGCGGCCGCATCTGGGCCTCGCCGGACTCGATCTGCATCTGGCCGAGACGGGCCAGGTCACCGCGCAGTGCCGCCCGCAGGCGCTCGTCGGCGGGGAGCTTGAAGCGCTCGCCGCGGTTTTCGGGGTCCTCGAGGATGACGGACTTGCCGTCCTCGTCGAGCCCGATGACTCGCAGCGCTCGCATCGTGGCCTCCCTGAATTCGCACCTCGCCAGCAGACAACGTTAGGACAACGAGCCGTCCTTCAGTGGGAGACTCGCCGATATCTCAACGTGATCTTGCCAGTTCACGAGGCCTGTCGCACGCCGGTTTCCGGAAGGTTCACCTGGACCACCAGGCCGCCTCCCCCGTTCGGACGAGCCTTCACCGAGCCCTGATGGGCCTTCGCGACGGACTGCACGATCGACAGTCCGAGGCCCGATCCGGCGGTCCCGGTGCGGTCGCGCAGACGTCGAAAGGGCTCGAACAAACCGGGTACCGCCTGGGCAGGGACGGTGGGGCCGGTGTTGGTGACGGTGAGCTCTTGATCAAGCATGATCGACACCGACCCGCCGGGCTCGTTGTAGAGGACGGCGTTGCGCAACAGGTTGCCGACGAGCTGGGCAAGTAGGACCGGATCACCGTCCACCAGATACCGGCGAGTCCGAACCGCAAACGTGACCTTTTTCTCCGAAGCGAGTGCCGCGCAGGACTCCACTTCGTCCTCGACGACCTCGTCCAGCCACACGAGCTCACGCGTGGTGAGCCCGCGGTCGCTGCGCGCGAGCACCAGCAGCCCGTCGATCAGCTTCTCGCTGCGCTCGTTGGTGTCGAGCAGGTGCGCGCCGAGCCGCCGGGTCTCGTCCGTCGCCTTCGGGTCCGCGAGCGCCACCTCGATCAGCGTCCGCTGCACCGCGAGCGGCGTGCGCAGCTCGTGCGAGGCGTTCGCGACGAACCGCTTCTGGCTGTCGAACGACGACGCGAGCCGGTCGAGCATCCCGTCGAAGGTGTCGGCGAGCTCCTTCAGCTCGTCCGGCGGCCCGTCCAGCTCGATCCGCTGGTCCAGGCGCGTGGCCTCCAGCCGGTGCGCGGTCGTGGTGATCTCGTGCAACGGCGCGAGCACCCGCCCGGCCACCACCCAGCCCAGCCACACCGCGAGGACCGCCGCGACCACCAGCGCGATCGCGGACTGCCAGAGCACCGTGCTCATGACGTCGATCTTGACCGCCGTGGCCGTCATGACGACGGCGTCCATGGGCAGCGTGGCCACGTCCAGCGTCTGCAGCCGGTCCATGGGGACCGTGCGCGCCACCGCGCCCTGCGAGGCCACCGCGACACCGTCGGCCGGCGGGAACCAGTCGGCCAGCAACCAGTAGTTCAGCCCGACGAGCGCGATGCCCGCGATCAGGAACACCCCGGCGTACCAGGCCGTCAGCCTGGTGCGGAGCTTCACGGGCCGAACCGGTAGCCGGCACCGGGCACGGTCTCGATGACCTGCGGCGCGCCCAGCTTGCGGCGCAGCGTCATCACCGCCACCCGCACGGCGTTGGTGAACGGGTCGGCGTGCTCGTCCCACGCCTTCTCCAGCAGCTCCTCCGCGCTCACCACGGTGCCCTCCGCCCGCATCAGCACCTCCAGCACCGCGAACTCCTTGGGCGAGAGCGGCAGGAACCGCCCGTCCCGCGACGCCTGGTGCCGCGGCAGGTCCAGCGTCACCCCCGCGCGCCGCAGCACCGGCGGCAACGCGGGCCGCGCGCCGGCCCAGCGCCTGCACCCGTGCCACCAGCTCGGCGAACGCGAACGGCTTGGTCAGGTAGTCGTCGGCACCGAGCCCGAGCCCGGCCACCCGGTCGTCCACCCCGGCCGCCGCGGTGAGCATCAGCACCCGCGCCTCGCCGCCGTTCGCGTGCACGGCCTCGCACACCTGGTCGCCGTGCACCAGCGGCAGGTCGCGGTCGAGCACCACCACGTCGTAGGCGTGCACGCCCACGCGTTCCAGGGCCGCCTCCCCGTCGTAGCAGACGTCGACCGCCATCGAGAACCGGCGCAGGCCCTCGGCGACCGTGTCCGCGAGCAACCGTTCGTCCTCGACCACCAGCACACGCATGACGCCTAGTTTCCGCGAACGGGGCATAAGCGCCGGATAAAGCCTTTCGCTTAACGCCGGCGAATGACGCCCTCCGTAGACCTGTCGCCATGAAACCCACCATCGCTGTGCTGCTGGGCCTGCTCCTGGCGCTCACCGCCTGCGGGTCGAAGGACCAGCCGGCCGCCCAGAAGGACGAGAAGGGCGACATGGTCAAGTTCGCCCAGTGCATGCGGGAGAACGGCATCGACATGCCGGACCCGGAGGAGGACGGTCGCCTCGGCGTCGCGATCGGCGGCGAGGACGGTGTTCCTCTCGACCAGGACAAGATGAAGACCGCCCACGAGGCCTGCAAGGAGCACCTGCCCAACGGCGGCGAGTTCAAGCCGCCGTCGCCGGAGGAGCAGGACAAGCTGCGCCAGCAGGCGAAGTGCATGCGGGACAGGGGGTACAACTGGCCGGACCCGAAGTTCGACGGCGGCGGCACCGCCGAGGCGATCGAGCTGCCCGACATGGAGAACGACAAGGTCAAGCAGGACATGAAGGACTGCGGCCTCGGTGAGGGCATGGTTGCGGCGAGGCCCGTCGGATGAAGCGCCGCGTGAACCGGAAGGTCGTCGTCGCCGCACTCGTCGCCGCGGTGGTGCTCGGCACCGGCGGGGTCGTGGTCCTGACGAGAGTCGCGTCGAACCAGGCCAACGCCGCACCGCTGCAGAACGACCCGGCGAAGACGGCGCCGGTGAAGAAGACGAACCTCGCCGACCAGCAGCAGATGACCGGCCAGCTCGGCTTCGGCGCGGAACGCGGTCTGTCGAGCCGGAAGGGCGGCACCGTCACCGGGCTGCCGAACGCCGGCTCCGTCATCGAGCAGGGCAAGCCGGTGTTCCACGCGGACGCCAAGCCGGTGCCGCTCTTCTACGGTTCGCTGCCGCTCTACCGCGACCTCGAGTCGGGCATGTCGAACGGCCCCGACGTCAAGGTGGTCGAGGAGAACCTCGCCGCCCTGGGGTACAAGGACTTCGGCACACCTGACGAGAAGTTCACCTACTACACCGCCACGGCGCTGAAGAAGTGGCAGAAGGCGAACGGCCTGGAGCAGACCGGGAAGCTCGGTTCCGGCGACGTCGTGGTCCAGCCGGGCGCCATCCGGGTCGCCTCGCTCACCGCCCAGCTCGGCGCCCCCGCCGGCGGCGACCTGATGAAGGTCACCGGCACCGAGCGCGCGGTGACCGTCGAGCTGGACACGGCCAAGCAGCGCCTCGCCAAGCAGGGCGAGAAGGTCGAGCTGTCGATCACCGGCGGCAAGCCCACGACGGGCACCATCACCGGCATCACCCGCACGGCGGGCGACCCGAACCAGGGGCAGAAGGCCAAGATCGTGCTGACGATCTCCGTCGACGACCCCACGGCCGCGGAGGGCCTGGAGACCGCCAACGTCACGGCGCTGTTCACCGTGTCGGAGAAGCAGAACGTGCTCGCGGTCCCGATCGGCGCGCTGCTCGCGTTGAACGAGGGCGGCTACGGCGTCGTCACCGACGACGGCAGGACCGTCCCGGTCACCGTCGGCATCTTCGCCAAGGGCCAGGTCGAGGTCCAGGGCGACGGCCTGCGCGAGGGCATGAAGGTGGTGACCACCGAGTGATCACCGTCGACCACGCGAGCCGGACGTACCCCGGTGGCGTGCAGGCGTTGCGCGACGTCTCCCTGACCGTCGGGGGCGGGGAGATGCTCGCGGTCGTGGGACCGTCCGGCTCGGGGAAGTCGACGCTGCTGCACCTGATGGGCACGCTCGACAAGCCCACGACGGGCCGCGTCGAGATCGACGGCCACGACGTCTCCTCGTTGTCGGACAACGCCCTGTCGGCGCTGCGGGCGCGCACGATCGGGTTCGTGTTCCAGCAGTTCTTCCTCACCGAAGGCCTGTCCGCGATCGAGAACGTGGCCTCCGGCCTCGTCTACGCCGGCGTGCCGCGGTCGAAGAGACGGGCGCTCGCGATGTCCGCTTTGGACAGGGTCGGCCTGATCCACCGGGCGCTGCACAAGCCGCACGAGCTGTCCGGCGGTGAACGCCAGCGGGTCGCGATCGCGCGGGCCGTGGTGAACACGCCGGGGATCCTGCTGGCCGACGAGCCGACGGGGAACCTGGACACGAAGAACGGCGCGGGGGTGCTGGAGCTGTTGGAGAGCCTCAACTCCGACGGCACGACGATCGTGATGATCACGCACGACCGCGACATCGCGGCCTGGGCGCCGCGCAAGATCGAGGTCCGGGACGGGGTGATCGTTTGACTGCGCTCACGAACCGAGTGTCTCGGCGTGTGCTTCCTGGTTCACGGCCGACAGCGGAAGGGAAGGCCCTTGCCGTCTGACATCAGCTCCACAGGCATCGCCCGAGAAACCCCGGGCTACGGCTCGACCAGCCGCAAGAATGTTCTTCGCCGCGTTGAGATCCCGGTCGTGCCGGGTGCGGCAGCCGAGGTTTCGCGCTTTGCGGTCCATGCTTCGAGGTCTGGGCACCCGTGTCCCGTCGCTGGTCGTCACGAAGTTCCTCAGCCCGAGGTCGAGCCCGATCTCACGGTTCGCGGGCCGGGCAGCTGCAGAATCTCGGACGTCCACGGCGAAGGACACGTACCAGCGGCCGTCGGGTTCGCGGGAGACGATGACCGTCGCCGGGTTCAGCTCACCAACGTCCACTCCGGTGAACGACCAGGTGAACGGCAACGGGGTGCTCATCTTCGCCAGCGTCAGCGAACCGCCTCGCATGCGAAACGCCGATCGAGTGCAGTGCGCGCTCTGCCTGCCGGTGCGGGACTTGAACCGCGGGTAGCGAGAGCGTCTCGAGAAGAAGTTCTGGAACGCCGAGTGTTGGTGGCGCAACGTCTGTTGCAGGGGCACGCAGGACACTTCCGACAAGAAACCGAGAACGTCACTTCGCTTCCAGATGGTGAGCGTGGCATCTGTTTCCCGATACGACGTTCCCTTGTTTTCCGTTTTGTAGCGACGATTCCGGTCGTTCAACGTCTTGTTCCAGACAAGACGTACACATCCGAAAGTCCGCGACAGGGCCGCGGCTTGTTCAGGGTTCGGGTGGGCCCGGCACTTGTAGGCCGTTCGCACACAAACCAGCCCACTGGTGTCGACTGCACGAACTCGACGCAGGGTCTGGATCGGAGGTTGTCGTGATCGACCTGCTGCGCCTCGGGTTCTTCGGCATGAAGACCCGTCCGATCCGCGCCGTGCTGTCGGCGTTGGGCATCGCGATCGGCATCGCCGCCGTCGTCGCGGTCGTCGGCATCCCCGCCTCCAGCGCCGCCGCGTTGCAGGAGAAGATGGCCAAGCTGGGCACCAACCTGCTCACCGCCGCGCCGGGCCAGGACTTCTTCGGCCAGGACGCCAAGCTGCCGGAGACCGCGGTGCCGATGGCCAAGCGGATCGGTGCGGTGTCGGCGGCGAGCGCGACGGGCAAGCTCTCCGCGAGCGTCCGCAAGAACGACCTGGTGCCGTCGAGCGACACGCTCGGGTTGCAGGTGCAGGCTGCCGAGCAGGACCTGCTGAAGGTGCTGAACGCCGAGGTCCGCGCCGGCCGGTGGCTGTCGCCGGGGGAGAAGTCGGTGGTGCTCGGGGGCACCGCGGCGTCCCGGTTGGGCGTGGACAGGCCCGGTGTGCAGCTGTGGATCGACGGCCAGTGGTTCACCGTCGTGGGGATCCTCGGGCCGTTGCCGCTCTCGCCGGAGATCGACAGGTCCGCGCTCGTCGGGTGGGAGGCGGCGAAGGAGGCGTTCGGGTTCGAGGGCCACGCCGGCACGGTCTACGTGCGCACCACGCCCGACCAGGTGGACAACGTCCGCAGCCTGCTCGGCCCGACGCTGAACCCGCAGAAGTCCAACGAGGTCAAGGTGTCCAGGCCGTCGGAGGCGCTGGAGGCCCAGCAGCTGGCGGAGAGCTCCTACAACGCGCTGTTCCTGGGTTTGGGCGGGGTCGCGTTGTTGGTGGGAGGCGTCGGCGTGGCGAACACGATGGTGATCTCGGTGCTGGAACGCCGCAGGGAGATCGGTCTGCGGCGGGCGCTCGGGGCGACCCGGCGGCAGATCCGGTGGCAGTTCCTCACCGAGTCGGTGCTGCTGTCCGGTCTCGGCGGGCTGGTCGGCGTGATCGTGGGAATCGCGGTCACGGCCGGATATTCGATCAGCCAGCGGTGGCCGGCGGCACTGCCGTGGCCCGCCCTGCTCGGGGGAGTGGGGTCGGCGGTCCTCATCGGCGCCATCGCCGGCGTGTATCCGGCGGTGCGGGCGGCACGCCAGTCGCCCACCGAAGCACTCGCCTGAACGCACGCGGGGAGCTTTCGCACTCCCTGTGAGTGCGAAAGCTCCCCGCGTGCGGCTGTCAGAGCTGGCCGACGACCCAGTCGATCGCCTGCGTGAGGATCGTGACGTCGTTCGGCTCGATCGCCGGGAACATCGCGACCCGCAGCTGGTTCTTGCCGAGCTTGCGGTACGGCTCCACGTCCACGATGCCGTTGGCGCGCAACACCTTCGCCACGGTCGCGGCGTCCACGTCGTCGGAGAAGTTGATCGTGCCGACCACCTGCGAGCGGTCAGCGGCCTTCTCCACGTACGGCGTGGTGTACGCGGTCTTCTCGGCCCAGGAGTACAGCCGGTCGCTGCTGTCCTTCGTGCGCGCGACCGACCAGTCGAGGCCACCGTTGCCGTTGATCCAGTCGATCTGGTGCGCCAGCAGGAACAGCGTGGCGACCGACGGCGTGTTGTACGTCTGGTCCTTCGTGGAGTTGTCGAGCGCCGTCGGCAGCGACAGGAACTCCGGCACCCAACGGTCCTTGAGCTCCTCGACGCGCTCCAACGCCTTGGGCGACATCAGCGCGAGCCACAGACCACCATCGCTCGCGAACGACTTCTGCGGCGCGAAGTAGTAGACGTCGAAGTCCTCGGCCTTGACCGGCAGACCACCCGCACCCGACGTGGCGTCGATGGCGATCAGCGCCTGCTCGGAGCCCTCGATCCGGGTGACCGGCATCGCGACACCGGTCGAGGTCTCGTTCTGCGCCCACCCGACCAGGTCAGCGCCCTCGGCGTAGAACAGTTCCGGCGCCGTGCCCGGCTCCGCCTTGGTGACCAGCGAGTCCTTCAGGAACGGGGCGGTCTGCGTGACCTTCGCGAACTTCGACGAGAACTCGCCGTTCGTGAAGTGCTGCGCCGTCTCGCGGACCAAACCGAAGGACGCCGCGTCCCAGAACGCCGTGGTGCCGCCGTTGCCGAGCACCACCTCGTAACCGTCGGGGAGTGCGAACAGCTCGCGCAGTCCGGACCTGACGCGACCGACGAGGTTCTTGACGGGCTTCTGCCGGTGCGACGTCCCGAGCAGTGCGGCACCCTCAGAGGCGAGGGCGGCGACAGCTTCGGGGCGCACCTTGGACGGTCCACAACCGAATCGGCCGTCGGACGGCTTCAGGTCGGCGGGCAGCACCAACGAGGTCGGATCGGCGGTCTGGGTCATGTGGTCACGCCTCCGGGGCGGTGGATCTTCAATGGACCTGACCGGCGCCGTTGCCGGAGTTCACAGTGTTGCAGGCCGGTGGCCGACAGGTGACAGGCGGGTGTCCTGGGTCACTTCGCCCACCCGCGTGCCATTGGTGATCTTGATCAACTACGATCCGTCATCACTGTTGACGCAACGTCGCGAAAGGACGTTCAAGTGGTGCGTGTGTTCGGGATTCGTGGTGGTCAGGGCGGCACTTGGGACGACGAGGACGAGGACTGACCCCTAGCCCTTCAGCTCCAGCCGCACTCCGGCGGGCTGACGCGCGGGAAGGTTGAACGACTCGAACGTCACCGTCTTCCTGCCGCTCTCGTCCTCGCCCGGAATCACCTTGACCAGCGCCGGATCCCCGACCGGTTCCGCGAAGGCATCGGTGCCCGCCGGCAGGACCAGCTTGGACACGACGTGACCGGTGGGCCGCTTGAAAGAGACGGTCAACCTGTCCGGTGTCCGCTCCACCAGGGGTTTGAACCGCCTCGGCCAGTTCAGGTTGATCGCGAACGAAACCTCGGTGTTCTCTTTTTGTGGTGCAGGAAAGTGCACGATCACATCCATTGACGAGTCTTTGACCCAATTGGACGTGGTGTGCAGCTTTATGCCAGGCGAGCCGTCAACCTGCAGATTGCGCACGGTCAGCTCCACCTGTTCGCGCAGGCGGAGCGGCTGAGTCCAGTTGCAGTCGAAGCGGAACCTGGCGAACAACAGGTCAGGCTGCAGAACCCGCAGCCTGACCTGCACTTGGTCGAGTGCGTCCCCTCGCCGGTTGATGTCCACCTCCTCGTCCCAGTCGACCACCTGGAACGCGGGACGAGCCCGGTCTATGTGGTTGCAATATCGGGACACCAGCTGTCTGAGCATTTCCAGCTCACGTTGCTCCGCATCCCGGTCCCACCTCCGCAGCACCTGTCCCCCCGACTGATGTTGCGAACAGTGCCGATGACTGCCCGTGAGAGTCGAATGAACTGATTGTTGCCGCGTTTTGCAGTTCGCCGGGAGGCGACACTCGGATGGCGGTTCGTTTCACTGACATGCACTAAACGAGTGAACTCAGCGCGTCACCGGAGCATCCCGCGCTCCATCGCCGTGGTGACCGCCGCCGTCCGGTCGGACACCCCGAGCTTGTTGAACACCCTCAGGAGATGCGTCTTCACCGTCGCCTCCGAGATGAACAGCGTCCGCCCGATCTCGACGTTCGACAGCCCCTTCGCGACCAGCCGCAGCACCTCCGCCTCCCGCGCCGACAACGGCGGCGTGCGCACCTGCCCGACCACCTTGGCGACCATCGACGGCGCCAGCACCGTCTCCCCGCGGGCGGCTGCCCGGATGGCCGCGATCAGGTCCTCGGTCGTCGAGTCCTTCAGCAGGTAGCCGGACGCGCCCGCCTCCACCGCGCGAAGGATGTCGGAATCGGTCTCGTAGGTCGTGAGCACCAGGACGCGGGGCCCGGTCCCGGCGATCCGAGCGGTGGCCGCGACGCCGTCCATCTCCGGCATGCGCAGGTCCATCAGCACGACGTCCGGCTTCAAGCGCGCTGCCTCGGAGACGGCCTCCACGCCGGAACCCGCCTCGCCGACCACCTCCAGGTCGGCGGCCACGAGCATGCCGCGCAGCCCCTGGCGCACCACCGGGTGGTCGTCCACCAGCAGGATCCTGATCACAGCGGCACCTCCACCAGCACCGACGCCCCCTCGTCCGACGACAGGGACAGCGTGCCACCCACCTGTTCCAGGCGAGCACGCATGCCCCGCAGGCCGAAACCCTCCGGTGCGTCGCCGAAGCCGCGGCCGTCGTCGCGCACCTCCAGCGAGACACCGTCCGCGTCGAACCTCATCACCACGTCCACCCTGGACGCTCCCGAGTGCCGCAGCACGTTGGTCAGCGCCTCCTGGACCGTCCGCAGCAGCACCACCTCGACCGAGGTCGGCAACGGCACCGGGTCCCCGATCACCCGGAAGGAGGACGGCAGGGACATCCCGGACGCCAGGCGCCGCAACGCGTCCTCCAACGACGAACCGTCCAAAGGCGACGGTGCGTTCGACGCGACCAGAGCCCGTGCCTCGCGCAGGTTCTCCCGTGCCGTGGCCAGTGCCAGCTCCACGTTCGGCTGCGCGCCCTGCAGCAGCGTGATGATCGACGTGAAGCCCTGCGCCAGCGTGTCGTGGATCTCGGCCGACCAGCGCGCCCGCTCGGCTTCCAGGGTCAGCGCCTCGATGCGTTGCAGCAGCTCACCGCGTTGGGCGTTCTGCTGCGAGATCCGGCTGATCGCCCACCCGAAGGCCTGCGAGAAGCCGATGATCAGCAACGCGGCCGGCCACGGCAGTGCGGGCACGGCACCCGCGGCCCAGGTCAGGATCTGCGGCGTGAACACGAACAGCGCCATCGGGACGAACGCCCACGCGACCGGCAGCACCATGTAGATCTGCGGCACCAGGCCGAACAACGCGAAGGTGGCGTTGCCGCTGAACCACACCGCCGGCGCGAACGTCGCGAGCGAGCCTGCGACGTAGACGAACCCCTGCCGGTCCTCGGTCCTGCGCCGCACCAACCGCCTGCCGTAGAACAGGAACCACAGCGCGTTCAAGCACAACAACCCCGCCGCCGACAGGCGGTCGGCGAGGGTGTTGTTGTCGATCAGGATCAGCACCAGTGCGGTGGCCTGGGTGACCGCGAAGAGCACGTACCAGGTGATCAGCGAGTCGTGTTGGTCCACCTGAAGGTCCGGCTGACGAGCACCAGACCCACCAGCGTCCACGCCCCGAGCACCAGCGCGGTCCTGCCGAGCTCCCATGATCCCGCCGCCTCCATGACCGCGTAGCTGTCGTCCAGTGCGAACACGGACCTGAAACCCTGGCACACCCACTTCAGCGGGAAGAACGACCCCACCGTGCGCAGCGACTCGGGCAGCTCTGACTGCATGATGAACACACCGCTGAGGAACTGCAGCACGATGTAGGGCAGGTTCAGCACACCCGCCGCGCTGCGGGTCGAGGTCGCGATCGAGCTGATCGCGACACCGATCAGCGAGCACGAGACCACACCGAGCACGAACACCCAGGCGAACGTGCCCCACTTCGCCGCGGACGTCGGCAGCTCCAGGTCGAACCGCAGCACGCCCACCGCGACCAGCAGCACGGCCTCGAACAGGCTCGACACGAAGACCAGGACGATCTTGCCGATGAAGTAGGACGTGAACGGCATCGGCGTGCCGCGCAGGCGCTTCAAGGTGCCGTCCTCGCGGTCGGCCACGACGCTCATGCCGAGCCCCACGAACGACGTCGAGATGATGCCGGCGCCGATCATGCTGGCCGCGAACATCTGTGCCGCGGCGGGCTCCTTGACGTACACGGTGCCGAGCAACAGCATCAGCAGCGCCGGCAGCGACACCGTGAAGATGAGGTTCTCCCTCTGCCGGAAGAACTCCCTCAGTTCGGTCGCACCCCTCGCGAGACCGAGCTGCAGCGTTCCGGGAAGAACGGCCGTGGTCATTTGATCAGCTCCAGGTAGACGTCTTCCAGCGACGGACGGGAGACGGTGAGTTCGGCGAGCTCGCCGTGGCGGGACAGCTCGGCGATGGTCTTGGTGGGCTCGGAGGTCTTGACCTCGGTGTAGCCGCGGTCGCTCATCCACCGCACGGTGGCGTCGGCGTGCGCCCGGCCACCGAGCGTCTGCGGCGTGCCCTCGGCGACGATCCGCCCGCCCGCGAGCACGGCCACCCGGTCGGCGAGCGCCTCCGCCTCGTCCAGGTAGTGCGTGGTCAGCAGGATCGTGGTGCCCTCGGCCGCCAGCAGCCGGACCAGGCCCCAGAACTGCCGGCGCGCCTCCGGGTCGAACCCGGTGGTCGGCTCGTCCAGGAACACGAGCTCGGGCCGCCCGATGATGCCGAGCGCCACGTCCAGCCGGCGCCGCTGACCCCCCGACAGCGTGCCGGCGCGGGACTTCGCCTTCTCGGCGAGCCCGACGAGCTCGATGACCTCCTCCGGGTCACGCGGGTTCGCGTAGTACCCGGTGTAGTGCCGCACGGCCTCGCGGACCGTGAGGTTCGCGGCGTCGGTCGCGCTCTGCAGGACGATGCCGAGCTTCGACCGCCACACCCGCCCCGCCTTGGCCGGGTCACCGCCGAGCACGCTCACCTCGCCCGCGTCCCGGTCTCGGTGACCCTCCAGGATCTCCACCGTGGTCGTCTTGCCGGCGCCGTTCGGCCCGAGGACCGCGAACACCTCCCCGCGGGCGACGTCGAGGTCCACCCCGGCCACCGCCTGGTGCCCCTTGTAGGCCTTCTGCAGGCCCCTCACCCGAATCGCGTTCATGACCCGAATCCTGCTTCTCCACCCCCTCCGCCCGGGACGACCGCCCCGCCGACCCCACCTGTCATCCGATCGGTGGACACCGGTGGTCACGCGGGGGCCCTGCGTGACCCTCAGGGGAACGCGGGACTCCCGCGTGACTCGTGTTTCGGGCGTGTTTCCACTCCGCGAGAGTGAGCTTTCGAGTGGTAGAACGGGCCGGTGCACCTGACGCCGCATGAACGGGACAAGCTCCTCGTGCACGTCGCTGCCGACGTGGCGCGGCGCAGGCTCGAACGCGGAGTGCTCCTCAACTACCCGGAGGCCGTCGCGCTGATCACCGACCACGTGCTGGAGGGCGCGCGGGACGGCCGCACGGTCAGCGAGCTGATGGAGAGCGGCCGCACGGTGCTGGCACCGGAGCAGGTCATGCGCGGCGTGCCGGAGATGATCGACTCGGTGCAGGCCGAGGCGACGTTCCCGGACGGCACCAAGCTCGTCACCGTCCACCACCCGATCGCGCCGTCCGCGGGACCGGCACCGGGCGAGGTCGTCGTGGGCTCCGGCCCCGTCGAGCTCAACCCCGGCCGGCCGCGGGTCACGCTGACGGTGGTCAACACCGCGGACCGGCCGGTGCAGGTCGGCTCGCACTTCCACTTCGCGTCGGTCAACACCGGGCTGGAGTTCGACCGGGAGGCCGCGTTCGGCTACCGGCTGGACATCCCGGCGGGGACAGCGACGCGCTTCGAGCCCGGCGTCGAGCGCGAGGTCGTGCTCGTTCCACTGGCCGGGTTGCGGATCGTCCGGGGGTTGCAGCGATGATCGACCGCGAGCGTTACGCCGAGCTGCTGGGACCGACCGTCGGCGACCGGATCCGGCTGGCCGACACCGACCTGTTCATCGAGGTGACCGAGGACCGCAGCCGCGGTGCAGGCTCCGGTGACGAGGTGATCTTCGGCGGCGGCAAGGTCGTCCGCGAGTCGATGGGGCAGGGGATCGCGACCCGTGCCGAGGGTGCGCCGGACCTGGTGATCACCGGTGCGGTGGTGCTGGACCACTGGGGTGTGGTCAAGGCCGACGTCGGCGTGCGGGACGGCCGGATCGTCGCGATCGGCAAGGCGGGCAACCCGGACACGATGGACGGCGTCCACCCCGACCTGGTCATCGGCCCGTCGACGGAGATCCTGTCCGGCAACGGGAAGATCCTCACCGCCGGCGGCATCGACTGCCACGTGCACTTCATCTGCCCGCAGATCGTCGACGAGGCGCTGGCGTCCGGCCTGACCACGCTGGTCGGCGGCGGCACCGGCCCGGCGGAGGGCACGAAGGCCACCACGGTCACGCCCGGCGCCTGGTACCTCGACCGGATGCTGACGTCGATGGACCACATGCCGGTCAACGTCCTGTTGCTGGGCAAGGGGAACACGGTCAGCGAAGAAGGACTCCGCGAACAGCTCAGGGGCGGCGCGGGCGGGTTCAAGCTGCACGAGGACTGGGGCACCACGCCCGCCGCGATCGACGCCTGCCTGCGCATAGCGGACGAGTCCGGTGTCCAGGTCGCCATCCACACCGACACGTTGAACGAGGCCGGCTTCCTGGAGTCCACTGTGGACGCCATCGGCGGCAGGTCGATCAACGCCTACCACTCCGAGGGCGCCGGCGGCGGGCACGCACCGGACATCATCCGGGTCGTCTCGCTGCCGAACGTGCTGCCGTCGTCGACCAACCCGACCCGCCCGCACACCGTCAACACGCTTGAGGAACACCTCGACATGCTGATGGTCTGCCACCACCTCAACCCGTCGGTGCCCGAGGACCTCGCGTTCGCCGAGTCGCGCATCCGGCCGACCACGATCGCCGCCGAGGACCTGCTGCACGACCTGGGCGCGATCTCGATGATCAGCTCCGACTCGCAGGCGATGGGCCGGGTCGGCGAGGTGATCATCCGCACCTGGCAGACCGCGCACGTGATGTCGAAGCGCCACACCCTCGACGCCAACCTGCGCGCCCAGCGGTACGTCGCCAAGTACACGATCAACCCGGCGATCGCGCACGGCATCGCGGACGAGGTCGGCTCGGTCGAAGTGGGCAAACTCGCCGACCTCGTGCTGTGGGAACCGAAGTTCTTCGGCGTGCGGCCGTCGGTCGTGCTGAAGGGCGGCTTCATCGCGTGGGGCGCCATGGGTGACGCGAACGCCTCGATCCCGACGCCGCAACCGGTGTGGGCCCGGCCGATGTTCGGTGCCACGGCCGGTGCGGCCTCCAGCGTGTTCTTCGTGGCGCCGGAGGCGGTCGAGGCCGGCATCGGCGACCGGTACGCGCGCCGCGTCCTGCCGGTGACCAACACCCGCTCGGTCACCAAGGCGGACATGGTCCTCAACGACGCGATGCCGGACGTGCGGGTCGACCCGGACAGCTTCGCCGTGCACGTGGACGGCGACCTGGTCGAACCGGCACCGGTCGCCGAGCTGCCGATGGCCCAGCGGTACTTCCTGTTCTGATGCTGACCGCGCTGATCCTCGCCGACTCCCGCTTCCCCGGCGGCGGGCACGTGCACTCCGGCGGACTGGAGGAGGCAGCCGCGCGCAGGCTCGTGCACGACGAGCCGTCGCTGCGGTCGTTCCTGCACGGGCGGTTGCAGACCGCCGGGCTGCTGGCGGCCGGGTTCGCCGCCGCCGCGGCCCGCGGTGAGGACCTCACGACGCTGGACGCGGAGCTCGACGCCCGCACGCCGTCACCCGCCCAGCGCGAGGCCTCGCGGCCAGGGCCGCGGCATGCTGCGAGCGGCCCGGCGGGCGTGGCCGTCCGCGCGTCTGCACGACCTGCCACCGAACCCGCACCAGCCGCTGGTGATCGGCGTGCTCACCGGTGATCCCTTCGAGGCCGCGCTGACGTGCGCCTACCTCGCGGTCAGCGGACCGGCGTCGGCGGCGGTGCGGTTGCTCGGGCTGGACCCGTTCGGGGTCAACGCGATCGTCGCGACGCTCCCGGTCGAGGACGTCGCCACGCGGGCGGCGAAGGAGCTGCCCGCTCTCGGTTCCCCCGCCTTGGACCTCTTGGCGGAAGCTCATGTCCGACGTGAAGGGGTGCGTCTCTTTGGGAGCTGACCACGGACCCGATCCGCACGACCACCACCACGGCAAGGCACCGCGGATCGGCATCGGCGGCCCGGTCGGCAGCGGCAAGACCGCGCTGACCGCCGCGCTGTGCCGGGCGCTGGGCTCCCAGCTGGAGCTGGCGGTCGTCACCAACGACATCTACACGACCGAGGACGCGGACTTCCTGCGCCGCGCGGGCGTGCTGGACCCGGCGCGCATCGAGGCCGTGCAGACCGGGTGCTGCCCGCACACCGCGATCCGCGACGACATCACCGCGAACCTCGACGCCGTCGAACGCCTGGAGCACCGGTTCACCGACCTGGACCTGGTGATCATCGAGAGCGGCGGCGACAACCTGACCGCGGTGTTCTCCCGCGGCCTGGTCGACAAGCAGATCTTCGTCGTCGACGTGGCAGGCGGTGACAAGGTGCCGCGCAAGGGCGGTCCCGGCGTCACCACCGCGGACCTGCTGGTGATCAACAAGACCGACCTCGCCCCGCTCGTCGGCGCCGACCTGGACGTGATGACCTCCGACGCGCACCGGATGCGCGGCGAGCTGCCGGTGATCGCGCAGTCCCTGGTCGACACCCCGGACGCCCCCGAGGTCGCGAAGTGGGTGCTGGCGCAGCTGTGAGGGCGTCCGCGCGGTTGGTCGTCACGCTGGACCCGCACGGCAACAGCGTCGTGCGGGTGCTGCGGTCCCAGGCACCCCTGACGCTGGTGCCGCACCGGCGCACCGGCCCGGTCGCGCTGGTGCACCTCGTCAGCTCGGTGACCTCACCGCTCGGTGGAGACGCGCTCGAGCTCGACGTCGAGGTCGGCCCCGGAGCGTCATTGGACCTGCGCGGGGTGGCGGCCACGCTGGCGCTGCCCGGCCCGTCCGGTGCGGAGTCCTCCTCGGTGCTGCGGTTCACGATCGAGGGCGCCGTCAGGTATCTGCCGGAACCCACGGTCGTGACGAGCCGGGCCCATCACACCGCAGTGGTGGAGGCCGAATTGGACGGTCACGCGGAGTTGTCGTTGCGGGAGGTCCTCGTGCTCGGCCGGACCGGCGAGAAACCCGGCGCGTTGTCCACCTCGGTGCGCGCAACCCGTTGCGGCAGGCCGTTGTTGCACCAGCAGCTCGTCGTCGGCGACCCCGCGGTGGACGGCTCCGCCGCGGGCCTGGCCGGCAAGCGCGTGCTCGGCAGCCAGGTGCTCCTGGACTCGGTGCCACGCCCGGCCGGCGGCGGTGAGTGGTGGAACGTCGTTCCGTTGGCGGCAGGCGGATCCCTCGTCACCGCACTGGGGGACGACGTGGTCACCGTCACACGTGTGCTCGACGCCATCTGACTCGATCCCGTATTCGATCCAGATCCGTTCAAACCACGGACAGTCACTGTTCAGGTGGTGGTCATCACCGCGCAGGCGGTTTCGTGATCGCGCGCCCGTGCGTATGGTCGCGGGTCCAGGGACCACGAGTTCTGCGCTGTGCTGGGAGGTTCGCCGATGACGGAGACCACGAACATCGCTCTACCCGCGATGCGCGTGTCTTATGAGCAGGGCTCGCTCGCCGAGTCGGAGCTTGCCGCCACCTGGCACGAACAGCTCCAGCTGTGGCTCGACCAGGCTGCCGGCGCGGGCCTGCCGGAGCCCAACGCGATGGTCCTCGCGACCACCGACACCCAGGGCCGCCCGTCCTCGCGCACGGTGCTGCTCAAGGGACTCGACCAGCGTGGTGTGGTGTTCTTCACCAACTACACGTCGAACAAGTCGCACGACCTGATGGCGACGCGCTACGCGTCCGCCACCTTCCCGTGGTTCGCGATGCAGCGCCAGGCGCACGTGCGCGGGACCGTCGAGAAGGTCGGGCCCGTGGAGACCGCCGAGTACTGGAACTCGCGCCCGCGCGGGTCGCAGATCGGCGCGTGGGCCTCGCCGCAGTCGCGTGTGGTCAGCGGCCGCTCCACTTTGGACTCCGCGCTGCACAAGATCGAGCGCCAGTTCGCCGACACCGAGCAGATCCCCGTCCCGCCGCACTGGGGCGGCTGGCGGATCCGGCCGGAGGAGGTCGAGTTCTGGCAGGGCCGGCGCGACCGCATGCACGACCGGCTGCGGTTCCGCGACGGCCGCGACGGCTGGCAGATCGAGCGAGTAGCGCCGTAGCACCGAGCTTTCGCGATGGGGCGTCTCCTGTGGGCGGGAGGCGCCCCTTTTTGCGTTGCGCCGGTCACGGAACCCCCAGGCCACCCCGCACGTCCTCAGGCTGACCTAAGTGCCCGATTCATGCCTCGGCATACTGGGCGCTCAGCCACAGCGAACTACGAGGTGTGACTTCACGTGTGCGGAGTGCTCGGACTCATCTGCCCCACCGAAGCCGCCGCCGCCTCCGCGCGCGGGTCGGTGGCCGCGGCGCTGCGCTGCCAGCGGCACCGCGGTCCTGACGAAAGCGACACCTGGGCGCACGCCGAGGTCGTCTACGGCTTCAACCGCCTGGGCTTCATCGACCTCGAGCACTCGCACCAGCCGCTGGTCTGGGGCCCGCCGGAGAACCCGACCAGGTACACGCTCAACTTCAACGGCGAGATCTACAACTACAAGGAGCTGCGGGCCGAGCTGGCCCTGCGGTACGGCGCGCAGTTCCGCACCCAGGGCGACGGCGAGTCGATCGTCGCGGCCTACCACTACATGGGCGCCGACTCGGTCAAGCGGCTGCGCGGCATGTTCGCGTTCATGATCTGGGACGCCCAGGAACGCGTCGTCTTCGGCGCTCGCGACCCGTTCGGGATCAAGCCGCTGTACTGGGCGTACGGGCCCGGCGGCGTGGCGTTCTCGTCGGAGAAGAAGAGCCTGCTGCAGCTCACCGGCACCCTCGGGATCAGCCAGGAGCTCGACCAGACCGCGCTGCAGCACTACCTGGTGCTGCAGTACGTGCCGGAGCCCGAGTCGCTGCACAAGGCCATCCGCCGGGTCGAGTCCGGCACGTCGTTCCGCGTCACGCCGGGCGGGCAGGTCCTGTTCAACCGGTACTTCAAGCCGGTGTTCGCGCCGCGTCCGGTCAACGGCGCGCACGAGGCGGAGGCGCTGCACGAGCGGATCGCCGAGGTCATGCGCGACTCGGTGGCCAAGCACATGATCTCCGACCCGGACGTCACGGTCGGCGCGTTCCTCTCCGGCGGCATCGACTCCACCGCGACGGCGACGCTCGCCAAGCTGCACAACCCGAACCTCATCGCGTTCACCAGCGGCTTCGACCGCCAGGGGTACTCGGAGGTGGACGTCGCGGCCGAGACGGCGGCGGCCATCGGCGTGCGGCACGTCGTCAGGACGGTCTCGGCGGACGAGATGATGAACGAGCTGCCGCTGATCCTGTGGTACCTCGACGACCCGGTCGCCGACCCGGCGCTGGTGCCGCTGTACTTCATCGCGAAGGAGGCGCGCAAGTACGTCAAGGCCGTGCTGTCGGGTGAGGGCGCGGACGAGCTGTTCGGCGGGTACGTGATCTACCACGAGCCGCTGTCGCTCTCGCCGTTCGAGAAGGTGCCCGGCGGTGTCCGCAAGCTGATGGGCGCGGTGTCCAAGACCATTCCCGAGGGCGTGCGCGGCAAGGACCTGCTGCGGCGCGGCTCGTTGCGGCTGGAGGAGCGCTACTACGGCAACGCGCGCAACTTCAGCGACGAGCAGGTGCGGGCGGTGTTCCCCGGCTACGTCGAGGGCGTCGGCTTCCAGGACGTGACCGCGCCCTGGTACCGCGAGTCCGAGGGCTGGGACCCGGTCGCGCGCATGCAGCACATCGACCTCTACACCTGGCTGCGCGGCGACATCCTGGTCAAGGCCGACAAGGTGACCATGGCCAACTCGATCGAGCTGCGGGTGCCGTTCCTCGACCCCGAGGTCTTCCGGGTGGCCGCCGAGGTGCCGCTGGAGCAGAAGCTCACCGAGGGCACGACCAAGTACGCGCTGCGCAAGGCGCTCGCGAAGATCATCCCGCCGCACGTGCTGAACCGGCCCAAGCTCGGCTTCCCGGTCCCGATCCGGCACTGGCTGCGCGCCGAGATGTACGACTGGGCGCGCGGGATCATCAACGACTCGCAGACCGGCCACCTGCTCGACAAGAACGCCGTGCTCGACCTGCTGGCCGAGCACAGGTCCGAGCAGTTCGACCGGTCGCGCCAGCTGTGGTCCGTGCTGTGCTTCATGATCTGGCACGGGATCTTCGTCGAGGGCCGGATCACGCCGAAGGTGCCGGAGCCGGTGTACCCGGTCCGCCTCTGACGAGTGGTCTTGGCGACACCTCCACGTGACGGGCTTGTTAGTTGCCATAGGCTAACCATGTGGCCACTGTGGGGAGAACCGCGCGCTCGACGTTCGTGATCGACACCCGACCGTTGAAGATCGTCGCGTACCGCAGGCTCTGGCTCTCCACGATCGTGACGGCGGTGGGCTCCCAGCTCACCGCCGTCGCCGTGCCCAAGCAGGTCTTCGACCTCACCGGCTCGTCGGCGTGGGTCGGCATCGCCGCCGGTGTCGCGCTGGTCCCGCTGCTGGTCTTCGGGCTGTGGGGCGGCGCGATCGCGGACACCGTCGACCGCCGCAAGCTGCTGCTGGTCACCAACATCGGCATCGCGGTCTCGTCGGTGCTGCTGTGGGTGCAGGCGGCGCTGAACATCAACTCGGTGTGGCTGGTCATCGCACTGCTCGGCCTGCAGCAGGTCTTCTTCGCGGCCAACGCACCCGCGCGGTCGGCGTCGATCGCCCGGCTCGTGCCGGCGGAGCTGCTGCCCTCGGCGGGCGCGCTCGGCTCGACGGTCATGCAGTTCGGCGCGGTGCTCGGGCCGTTGCTCGCGGGCGCGCTGATGCCGGTCATCGGACTGTCCACCTTGTACCTGGTGGACGCGATCGCGTTGGTGGTCACCGTCTACGCGGTGTGGAAGCTGCCGCCGATGCCGCCGCTCGACGGGGTGGTGCGGCGGGCCGGCCTGAAGGACGTGCTGGCCGGGTTCGTGTACCTGTGGGCGCAGAAGGTGCTGCTCGCGTCGATGCTGCTGGACATCATCGCGATGGTGTTCGGGATGCCGCGGGCGTTGTTCCCGGAGATGGCCCAGCACACGTTCGGCGACCCGCCCGGCGGCGGGTTCGCGCTGGGCGTGCTGTTCGCGGCGATCCCGATCGGCGCGGTGCTGTGCGGGCTGACGTCCGGGTGGATCGCGAAGGTCAGCAGGCACGGCGCGGCGGTCGTCTGGTCGGTGGTCGCCTGGGGCGTGGCGATCGCCGGGTTCGGACTGACCGGGAACCTGTGGGTGGCGGCGGGGTTCCTCGCGCTGGCCGGTGCCGCGGACATGGTGTCGATGGCGTTCCGCGGGGCGATCCTGCAGTCGGCGGCCACCGACGAGATGCGCGGCCGGATGCAGGGCGTGTTCATCGTGGTCGTGGCGGGCGGGCCGCGGCTCGCGGACCTGTTGCACGGCACGGGTGGCGCGGCGTTCGGCACTGCGGCGGCGGTGTCGGTGGGCGGCGTGCTGGTGGTCGTGACGACGGTCGTGGCGGTGGTGTTGCTGCCCGCGATCTGGCGCTACCGCGTCAGTTCCGCTGGCTGACCGCGGCCGGTGCGGGCTCGGTGACCGCGGCCGAGGTGCCCCAGTCGGAGAACTGGGCGTCGTCGACGATCTGGCCCTGACCGACCGGCCGGGTGACCCTCAACCGGGACGGCAGCCCGGCGTTGTCGAGCTCGACCTCGGCGACCGACGTCTTGACGTTCTGGTCCAGGGCGAGCTTCACCTCGTCCTTGAGGAAGCCGTCCGGCAGCGCGTCGTAGGCCTTCTGGTGGTCGATGTCGATCGTGTAGAGCGTGCGGCCGGCGATCTGACCGGACAGCCGCAGCGTGCCGCCCGCCGCGATGATCGGCAGGTGGTACCGGGTGAAGACGGCCTGCTGGTAGATCAGGTCGTAGAAGCCGAGCATGGTGTCGGTGAACTCGTCGGTGTCCGCGCGGGTGAGCTTCACCCACGGCTTGTCGGCGGCCAGGCCGAACACCGGCGGCAGCTCGACGAACGCGCTGTCCTGCGTGGTCGAGACGTAGTGCAGCTTCTCGGGGTTGCCGCCGGTCTGCACCGGGCGGTTGGTGGTGGCGTCGATGGTCGCGGTGTCACCGTTGAGCTTCGCGACCCCGGTGGCGGTGGCCGTGACGCCGGCGGCGACCGGGGCGGTGACGGTGAAGCGGTAGCTCGGCTTCTCCGCCACGGCACGCGTCACGGCCGACACCAGGCTCGCCACGTCCTTGCGCTGCGCGCCGGGCTCGGGTGGTGGCGACGTGGAGGTGCAGGCCGTCAGCGCCGCGGCCAAGACCAGCAGGACCGCGCGCTTCATCGGGAAACCCCCAGTTCGGAACGAGCGTACCGGTTACACCATACGGGTGAGGAAACCTGCCGTTAGTGCTGGTCGTCACACAGAGCGGGCACAATCTCACGGCATGGCTGAAGCGACTCCACAAACGGAGCAACCAGGGCTACATCGGGCAATCGGGCCCAAGCTGCTGTTGTTCTTCGTCGTCGGCGACATCCTCGGTACCGGAATCTACGCGCTGACCGGCAACGTCGCCGGCAAGATCGGCGGCGCGCTCTGGTTGCCCTTCCTGCTCGCGTTCCTGGTCGCGTTCCTGACCGCGTTCAGCTACCTGGAGCTGGTCGGGAAGTACCCGAGAGCGGCGGGTGCCGCGCTCTACACCAACAAAGCGTTCAAGATCCACTTCCTGACGTTCATGGTCGCGTTCGCCGTCATGTCGTCGGGCATCACGTCCGCGTCGAGCGCCGCGCTGGCGTTCGGCCGCACGTACCTGCGGCAGCTGCTGGTGGAGTTCTTCGACGTCGCGCTCAGCCCGGAGTCGCTGGTGATCACCGGCATCGCGATCGTGTTCATCGCGGCGCTCGCGGTCATCAACTTCCGCGGCGTGTCCGAGTCCGTCAAGACCAACGTGGTCCTGACCTGCATCGAGCTGTCCGGCCTGGTCATCATCATCGCGATCGGCGCGTACGCGATCGCGGTCGGCGACGGCGAGCCCTCGCGGCTGACCGAGATCCACACCCCGTCCGGCTCCAGCGTGCTGCTCGCGGTCACCTCCGCGACGGCGCTCGCGTTCTTCGCGATGGTCGGGTTCGAGGACTCGGTGAACATGGCGGAGGAGTGCCGCAACCCGGTCAAGATCTTCCCGCGCGCGATGCTGTGGGGCATGGGCATCGCGGCCCTGATCTACGTGCTGGTCGCCGTCACCTCGTCGCTGCTCATCCCGTCCGACGAGCTCGCCAAGGCGGGCAGCGGCGCCCTGCTGAGGGTCGTCGCGGTCGGCGCCCCCGGCTTCCCGCTGTGGATCTTCGCCCTGATCGGCCTGCTGGCCGTCATCAACTCGGCGCTGATCAACATGCTGATGGCGTCGAGGTTGCTGTACGGCATGGCGAACGAACGGATCATCCCGCGGTTCTTCGGCACCGTGCACCCGTTCCGCCGCACGCCGTGGATCTCCATCGTCTTCACCACCGGCATCGCGGTGATCCTGGTGTCCACCGCGGACATCGGCAAGCTCGGCGGCACGACGTCGTTGCTGCTGCTGATCGTCTTCACCATCGTCAACATCGCGTGCCTGGTGCTGCGCCGGGAGAAGTCCGAGCACCAGCACTTCCGCGCACCGACGTGGGCCCCGGTGCTCGGCGCGATCACCTGCGCCTACCTGGCGCTGCCGTTCACGTCGGGCCGGCCGTGGGACGACTACGTGATCGCGGGCTACCTGCTGCTGGCCGGTCTCGTGCTGTGGGGCATCAACCGGGTGCTGCACGGCAAGGTGGAGATCGACCCGCAGAAGCTGTCGAAGTAGTTTCCGGGTTTCACTCCAGCAGGTGCTTGAGGAACCGGTCGGGCTCGCCCAGGAAGTTGCGGGTGAGCGCGACCGGTTCCGCTGTGTCGTAGGAGACTTCGCCGATCTCACCGTCCGCGTCGATCTCGAGGATCGTTGCTCTTGGGGCTGCGAGCAGGATCGGTGAGTGCGTGGCGACGATGAACTGCGAGCCTTCGTCCGTCAGCTCCTGCATGCGCTTCAAGATGCTCAGACAGCCCCTGACGGACAGCGCCGCCTCCGGCTCGTCCAGCACGTAGAGCCCGCGCCCGCCGAACCGGTGCGTCATCAGGTCGATGAAGCTCTCGCCGTGCGACCGCTCGTGCAACGACCTGCCGCCGTACGAGCGGTGGATGCCCCCGCCGATCCGGTCGATCTCCGTGGCGACGTTGTAGAACGACTCCGCTCTGAGGAAGTACCCGGTCCGCGGCTTCTTCGTGCCCCAGCTGAGGGTGAGGTAGTCGCCCAGCGACGACTCCGTCGCCTTGGTGGCGAACCGGAACGACTGCGACCCGCCCTCCGCGTTGAACCCGGCCGCCACCGCGCCTCGACCAGCGTCGACTTGCCCGCGCCGTTGTCACCGGTGAGGAAGGTGACCGGGGTGCGGAGGCCGATCGGGTTCCGGATGAGGTGCCTGACCACCGGCAGCGTGAACGGATAACGGCGCGTGTCGTGCTGTGCGTCCAGCCGGATCTCACGGATGAACGTCATCGTCACCCGAGCCTGGCCAGCTCGACCGGGTCGTGCGCGCAGAAGACCTCGACGTCGCCTCGTGCCTTGAGCTCCTTCAACCGCTCCACATTGGACAACCGCTGCGCCCGGATCGTCTCGGTCTGCCTGGCCGTCATCTTGAGCGCGAAGATGTTGCTCGGCGGCGTCTCCACCTCACCGCGGTAGAAGTACGCGTCGCCGGCGTGCAGCAACCACCCGTTGGTTGATCTCACGGCGATCCCGCTGTGCCCGCGGGTGTGCCCGATCAGCGGCACGATGAGGACGTCCTCCGGCAGCCCGGGGAGGTTCTTCACGGCTTCGAACCCGAACCACTCCTCGCCGGTCGCGGTGTGCGTCTGGAACGTGACCCCTTCACGCTGCGCCTTGGGGAACCGCATCTTGTCCTTGGTCGAGCGCGGGTTGGTCGCGGCTTCGAGCTCCTCGTCGAGCACGTGCACGGTGGCGTTCGGGAAGTCCCTGAGCCCGCCCGCGTGATCCATGTCGAGGTGCGTGAGCAGGATGTGCCGCACGTCGCCTGGTGCGTATCCGCGCTTCTCGACCTGGCTGACCGCGGTCTCGTTGATGTCGAGCAACGGCCGCAGCAGCCTGCGGCTGAGCCCGTCGATCGTCTGGGCCGGATCCGTCACCTCGTGCGTGCCGAAGCCCGTGTCGACCAGCACCAGCCCGTCGTCGGTCTCGATCAGCAGGCAGTGCGCCACGATGCCGCCGGGCACCAGCGGCGGCCGCATCGAACCGCAGTTGAGGTGATGGACCTTCATGGGCAAATCCTTCCGTTGGCCCCGTAGGCTTCAGCCTCATGTTGGGGATCTCGTACGAGGGTGCCACCGCTGTGATCACGACTGTAGGCGCGGGCCTGCGGTCATTCGAAGTGGACGGCGTCCCGTACGTGGAGACATTCGGCCCGGACGAAAAACCTCCGATGTCCGCGGGCGCGGTGCTGGTGCCGTGGCCGAACCGCACGGCCGGCGCGTGCTGGACGCTGGACGGGGTGGTCCAGAAGCTCGAGGTCACCGAGCCGGCCCGCGGGAACGCGATCCACGGCCTGGTGCGGCGGCGGCCCTGGTCGGTGCTGGAGCACACGGGGTCGCTGGTGACGCTGGAGACGGTTGTCGAGTCGCAGCCGGGATGGCCCGCGGCGTTGCGGACGACCGTGTCGTACGCGCTGGACGATCGCGGGCTCACCGTTGCCCATCGGGTCATGAACGTGGGTGAGGTGGCGACGCCGTTCGGGGTGGGGACGCATCCCTATCCGCGGGCTGGGAACGCTTCCACGGACTCGTGCACGTTGACGTTGGCGGCGACGACGGTGCTGCCGTTGGATCGGGAGCGGATGGTGCCGGTGGGGCCGGCGGTGCCGGTGGAGGGGACGGAGTTCGACTTCCGTTCTGGGCGTGGGCTGGCTGGGGTTTCGTTGGACACGCCGTTCGGGGGGTGTGAGGCGGGGGCGGATGGGCTGGTGCGGCACACGTTGGTCGCTGGGGGCGATGACGATGGCGGCGGGGGTGGCGTTGAGGTGTGGGCCGATCCGGATTTTCGGTGGGTGCAGGTTTATACGCCGAATGCTTATCCGGGGAGGGGGCGGGCGGTGGCCGTGGAGCCGATGACCTGTCCGCCGGATGCGTTGAATTCTGGGGTGGATTTGATTTGGGTTGCGCCGGGGGAGTCTTGGGGGGCTCGGTGGGGGATTCGGCCGTTGGGCTGAGGCCGCTTCGCGGCGGCGCGTGAGTTGCGTAGGTCGTCTCCCGGTTGCGTTGGCGGGTGGCGGTTGTGAGTTCGTAGGTGGGTTGCGTCGGGTGGTCGTCCGGCGGTTTTTTCCTGGGGCGCTGCCCCAGACCCCGACACTCCCAAAGAAGCCTGGGCCAGCGCCGTTCGCGGGTTGATGGCACGCCGGTTGCGTTGGGCGGCTGCCTGGTGCGTTGGTGGTTGCGTTGCGGTGGGTGGCTTCCCCGTCCAGCGCACCAGAGCGCGCCAGACCTGGGAGGGAATGTCAACCGGGCGAAAAGCGTGCCCGGTTGACATTCCCTCCCAGGCCCGGCAAACGATCGGAGCGCTAGACGGGGAAGCCACCCACCGCGGGGCCGCTTGAGTTGGGTGCGTTTGCTTTTCGGGTCGCCTTCGGCTCGATCAAGAGCTGGGCGGTGGGCGGCATCGGAAAAATGGTGCGGGGTGCGGTGCTCGCGTTTCCTTATTCGCAGGCGTTCGAGGTCAGGTGTTCGTGACATGCCTGATAGACGTCATAGGGGACGCATCAGGACAACCTTCACTCGATCGGGTGGCGCCTGGGCTCGCTTCAGAGGCCTGAGGAGGGCTGGGAGGCGTTAGGGAGGGCTGGCGAGCGCGTTCCGGAACCGTTAGCGTTGCTAACCATGAACATCGCGATCACCGGGGGCTACGTCGTGCCCGTCGACGGGGAGCCTGTCGACGGCGGCACTGTTCTGATCCAGGACGGGAAGATCGTTGCGGTCGGCGCGGACGTCGACATTCCGGACGGGGTGCAGGTCGTTGACGCTGACGGGGCTTGGGTGTTGCCCGGCTTTGTCGAGGCGCACGGGCACATCGGTGTCCACGAGGAGGCCGAGGGGTGGGCTGGGCAGGACACCAACGAGATGACCGACCCCGTTGGGGCGCGGATGCGGGCGTTGGATGCGATCAACCCTGCTGACCTGGGCTTTCAGGACGCGTTGAGTGGTGGGGTCACCACTGCGGTCATCAAGCCGGGGTCGGGCAACCCCATTGGCGGGCAGACGGTGGCCGTGAAGTGCTGGGGGCGCACGGTCGACGAGATGCTGGTCAAGGAGCCGGTGAGCGTCAAGAGCGCGCTCGGGGAGAACCCGAAGCGGGTGTACGGCGAGAAGGGGAAGCTGCCGTCGACGCGCCAAGGGGTGGCGGCGGTCATTCGGGACGAGCTCACCAAGACGCAGGACTACCTGGCGAAGAAGGCCGATGCGGAGAAGGAAGGCAAGCCCTTCGAGCGCAACAACACGCAGGAGGTCCTCGCCAAGGTGCTCCAGGGGGAGCTGCCGTGGTGTCAGCACGCGCACCGGGCGGATGACATCGCCACGGCCATCCGGTTGTCGGAGGAGTTCGGGTACAAGCTGATCCTCAACCACGGCACCGAAGGGCACCTGATCGCGGATCTCATTGCGGCGAAAGGTATTCCGGTCATCATCGGGCCGCTGTTCACGAGCAGGTCCAAAGTGGAGGTTCGCAACCGGGGGCTGCGCAACCCGGGGATCCTGGCGCGGGCCGGAGTGGAGCTGGCGATCACCACGGACCACCCGGTGGTGCCGATCCACTTCCTGGTGCACCAGGCGACGCTCGCGGTGAAGGAAGGTCTTGACCCCGAGGTGGCCATCAGGTCGTTGACGGTCAACCCGGCCAAGATCATGGGGTTGCAGGACCGCGTCGGGGCGTTGAAGCCGGGGCTGGACGGGGACGTGGTGATCTGGTCCGGTGACCCGCTGGACGTGATGAGCCGGGCCCTGCACGTCTTCATCCAGGGGCGGAAGGTCTACGAGTTCGACGAGCGCAAGGGAGAAGGGACCGTCGCCGATCCCTTCTACCGCGAGAACCAGAACTAGCGCAACGAGCGGACTGGTCGAACGAGCGGAACTAGCGCAGGCCGCGGCCGATCACGAGGCGCTGGATCTGGTTGGTGCCTTCGAAGATCTGCAGCACCTTGGCCTCGCGCATGTAGCGTTCGACCGGGAAGTCGCGGGTGTAGCCCGCGCCGCCGAGGACCTGCACGGCGTCGGTCGTCACCTTCATCGCCGCGTCCGTGGCGACGAGCTTGGCGATCGACGCCTGCTGGCGGAACGGGAGGCCGGCGTCGCGGCGGCGGGCGGCCATCAGGTAGGTGGCGCGGGCTGACTCCACGGCGGCGGCCATGTCGGCGAGCAGGAACTCCAGGCCCTGGAACTCGATGATCGGGCGGCCGAACTGGGTGCGGGTCTTGGCGTACGCCACGGCCTCGTCCAGGGCGGCTTGGGCCAGGCCGACGGCGCAGGCGGCGATGCCGAGGCGGCCTGAGTCCAAAGCGGACAGTGCGATTTTGAGGCCGTCGCCCTCGGAGCCGATGAGGCGGTCGGTGCCGAAGCGCACGTCGTCGAACGACAGCTGCGCGGTGATCGAGCCGGTGAGGCCCATCTTGCGTTCGGCGGGGGACGCGGAGAGGCCGGGGGTGTCGCCGGGGGCGAGGAAGCAGGAGATGCCGCGGCCGCCGTCGGGGGACGTGCGGGCCATCAGCGTGTAGAAGTCGGCGGCGCCGGCGTGCGTGATCCACGCCTTGGTGCCGTTCACCACGTACTCGGGGCCCTTGCGGACCGCGCGTGTCGACATCGCGGCCGGGTCGGAGCCCGCCTGCGACTCGGACAGCGCGTAGCCGCCGAGCAGTTCGCCCTCCAGCATTTCCGGCAGCCAACGGTCCTGCTGTTCACGGGTGCCGAAGGTCGCGAGGCCGTAGCAGGACATCACGTGCACGGAGAGCCCGACGGCGACCGTCATCCACGCCGAGGCGACCTCTTCGAGGGCCTGCAGGTACACCTCGTAGGGCTGCGCGCCGCCGCCGAACTCCTCCGGGTACGGCAGGCCGAGCAGGCCGGACCGGCCCAGCAGGCGGAACGCCTCGCGGGGGAACTTCTCGTTCTCCTCGGCGTCCGCGGCGTGGGGCTTCAGCTCGTCCCGCGCGATCTCCTTGACCAGCGCGATCAGGTCCTCGGCCTCTTGGGTGGGGAGCAACCGCTCGGCGGGCATCGTCGACCTCCGGTGAGTACTGGTAGGTGTACTGTAGGACGTACCGCAGTACACCGGCCAGTCAATGTGGCAGGGTCGTCACATGACGCGGGCTCTCACGCAGCGGCAGGCCGAGCTGCTCACCCGGTTGGAGTCCCTCTTCCTGGACGAGGGCTTCGGTCATCTCACGCTGGATGACATCGCGAGCAGGCTGCACTGCTCGAAATCGACTCTCTACGCGCTCGCCGGCAGCAAGGAACAGCTCGCCGTGCGGGTCGTCGGCCGGTACTTCAAGGGTGCGGCCGAGCGCATCGAGAAGCGTGTCGCGGGCCTGTCCGACGTGCGCAAACGCATCGGCGGCTACCTCGCGGGCGCGGCGGAGGAGCTGAACAAGGCCTCGGCCGCGTTCATCGCCGACGTCGCCGACTTCCCGCCCACGCGCGCGACCTACGAGCGCAACGCCCGCGCCGCCGCCGAGCGCATCAAGGCGTTCATCCAGGACGGCGTCGAGCTGCACGTCTTCCGCGAGGTGCACGCCACGCTCTTCGCCGAGATGGCCGGGCTCCTCATCGAGAGCATCCAGACCGGAGTCCTCACCAAACGGGCAGGTGTTTCCGACGCTGAGGCGTTCACCGCGCTGGGGGAACTGCTGTTGGATGGGCTGCAGAGGACCGGAGCCGCCCAAAGGGAGTAAGACGCTGTGATCGTGGTTGCTGGTGAGGCACTGGTCGACATGGTGCCGGTGGGGGACGACGAGCTGACGCCGCTCGCGCCCAAGCTGGGTGGCGGACCGTACAACGTCGCCGTCGCCCTCGGGCGGCTGGGCGTGCCGGCCGCGTTCCTGTCGCGGATCTCGACAGACCACTTCGGCGAGCAGCTCGTGAAGCGGCTGCGGGCGTCGGACGTGGAGACCGGTCTGGTCCAACGTGGACCGGAGAACACCACGCTCGCCGTCGTGGGGCTGGCCGAGGACGGCAGCGCGCGGTACGCGTTCTACGTCGAGGGCACCGCCGACCGGCTCGTCGAGGACCCCGGGCCGTTGGCCGAGGGCACCGAAGCCGTCTCGTTCGGCACGCTGTCGCTGGTGCTCGAACCCGGTGCGTCGGTCTACGAGAAGGTGCTGCGGCGCGAGAGCAAGCGGTTGCTCACGGCGCTGGACCCCAACATCCGGGCAGGGCTCATCGACGATCCGGGCGCCTACCGCGAGCGGTTCGCGTCGTGGCTGCCGGACGTCGGGCTGCTGAAGCTCTCCGTGGAGGACGCGCGCTGGCTCGCCGACGCCGAGGACGGCGACGTGATCGAGATCGCACGGACGTGGATTTCACAGGGACCGGCGGCCGTCGTGCTCACCAAGGGTGGTGACGGTCTCTCGGTGATCACCGCCACGGACCAGGTCGACGTGCCACCGGTGAAGGTGGACGTGGTCGACACGATCGGGGCCGGCGACACGGTGCAGGGCGCCCTGCTCGCGTGGTTGCGCGACCACGACGCGCTCGACGTGGCGAAGGTGCGAGCGCTCTCCCGCGAGGAATGGACCGCCGCTTTGACCTACGCCGGTGCCGCCGCCGCGATCACATGTTCACGGGCGGGTGCCGAACCTCCCTTTGCGAGCGAACTCACCGCCGCGTTGGGTGGATAAACCGGAGAACCGGACTACCGTGGTGTTGCCGCGCTAGAAACCTGGCATTACGGGTGTGATGCCGGTCCCATCTCACAGAATCGGTTCACACCGCTGCTGCGAGGCGGGCCTTCCGCCGACTAGCGTGAGTGAACTTGAAGACTCAGATCCCAACGGGGTGGTCCGAGACGACGGCAGGCCGTGCGACCTGCCGCCACCCCGTCCGAGCGTTGAGAGGGACTTGAATGCCCGACGCGACGACTGCGCCGACCGACCCACAGACCGTCGCGCTGCGCCATGAGGGCGGAGAGCTCGAGATGAAGGTGGTGCCGGCGTCCGAAGGCGCGTCCGGCATCGAACTCGGCAAGCTGCTGTCGACGACCGGTCTGGTGACCCTGGACACCGGTTTCGTCAACACGGCCTCCTGCTCCTCCGAGATCACCTACATCGACGGTGACGCCGGAATTCTGCGTTACCGCGGGTATCCGATCGAGCAGTTGGCCGCGCGCTCCAACTTCGCGGAGGTCAGCTACCTCCTCATCTACGGCGAGCTGCCGACCGCCGCGCAGCTCGAGGACTTCTCCTCCAAGATCAGCAGGCACACGCTGCTGCACGAGGACCTCAAGCGCTTCTTCGACGGCTTCCCGCGTGACGCGCACCCCATGCCGGTGCTGTCCTCCGCGGTGTCGGCCCTGTCGACCTTCTACCAGGACTCGCTGTCGCCGTTCGACGCGAACCAGGTGGAGATCTCCACGATCCGCCTGCTGGCGAAGCTGCCGACGATCGCGGCCTACGCGTACAAGAAGTCGGTCGGCCAGCCCTTCCTCTACCCGGACAACTCGCTTGGCCTGGTGGAGAACTTCCTGCGGATGACCTTCGGGTTCCCGGCCGAGGCCTACGACCTCGACCCGGACCTGGTCCGCGCGCTCGACCTGCTGTTCATCCTGCACGCCGACCACGAGCAGAACTGCTCCACGTCGACCGTGCGCCTGGTGGGCTCCTCGGAGGCGAACCTCTTCGCGTCCATCTCCGCGGGCATCAACGCCCTGTTCGGCCCGCTGCACGGCGGCGCGAACAGCGCGGTGCTGGAGATGCTCGAGAAGATCAAGGCCGACGGCGGCGACGTGGCGTCGTTCGTCAACAAGGTCAAGAACAAGGAGGACGGCGTCCGCCTGATGGGCTTCGGCCACCGGGTCTACAAGAACTACGACCCGCGCGCCGCGATCATCAAGAAGACCGCCGACGAGATCCTCAACAAGCTCGGCGCCGACGACCAGCTGCTCGACATCGCGAAGCAGCTCGAAGAGACGGCCCTGGCGGACGACTACTTCATCTCCCGCAAGCTCTACCCGAACGTGGACTTCTACACGGGTCTGATCTACCGGGCGATGGGCTTCCCGACGAAGTTCTTCACCGTGCTGTTCGCGCTCGGCCGGCTCCCCGGCTGGATCGCGCACTGGCGCGAGATGATCAACGACCCGGCCACGAAGATCGGCCGCCCGCGGCAGATCTACACCGGCCCGACCGAGCGCGACTTCATCCCGATGGAGAACCGCTGATCACGGGCTAGTCGATAGCAGCTTCACCCGTGCGGGGCGCGCCTGTCATGCAGGCGCGCCCCGTTCGTCTTAGCGTCGGTCCGTGAGTTCTTCCCCCTCGATCGTCTGGTTCCGCCGTGATTTGCGGACATCCGATCACCCGGCCATTCTCGCCGCCGCGGAACGTTCTCCCCGCGCACTCGGATTATTCGTTCTCGACGACCGGTTGCTGAAACCGTCGGGACAGCCGCGAATCGATTTCCTGCACCGCTGTCTGCACGCCCTGACCGACGAGCTCGGCGGCCGGCTGATGGTCGTGCACGGTGACCCGGTGCAGACCGTTCCGCGCATCGCGAGGGAGATCGGCGCGGGCAGCGTCCACATCTCCGCGGACTACGCGCCGTACGGGCGCCGCCGGGACGAGGCCGTCGAGGAAGCGCTCGGAGACGTCGAGCTGGTCCGTTCCGGCTCGCCCTACGCCGTCGCGCCCGGCCGGGTGCTCAAGGGCGACGGCACGCCGTTCAAGGTCTTCACGCCGTTCCGCAACGCCTGGCTCGACCACGGCTGGCGCGGGCCCGCCGACACCGACGCCTCCACTGTGGACTGGATGAAGCCGGAGCGCACTGACGAGATACCTGCCGTCAAAGAAAATCTCCCGGACGCGCTCAAGCTCTGGGAGAAGTTCCGCGACGAACGGCTCCCGGACTACGACAAGACCCGCAACCGCCCCGACCTCGACGCCACCAGCCGGATGTCGGCCTTCCTGCGCTGGGGCGTGCTGCACCCGCGCACGCTCCTGCGGGAGTGCGACGGCACCTACCGCAACGAGCTCGCGTGGCGCGAGTTCTACGCGGACGTGTTGTGGCACAAGCCGGAGACCGCGCGGCAGAACCTCGACCGCAAGTTCGACCGGATGGAGCACGACGACGACCTGGAGCTGTTCGAGGCCTGGAAGCAGGGACGCACCGGCTACCCGATCGTCGACGCGGGCATGCGGCAGCTGCTCGAAGAAGGCTTCATGCACAACCGGGTGCGCATGATCGTGGCGAGCTTCCTCGTCAAGGACCTGCACCTGCCGTGGTGGTGGGGTGCGCGGCACTTCATGGAGCACCTGATCGACGGCGACCTCGCGTCGAACCAGCACAACTGGCAGTGGGTCGCCGGCAGCGGCACGGACGCGGCGCCGTTCTTCCGCGTGTTCAACCCCATGACGCAGGCCAAGAAGTTCGACCCGGACGGCGCGTACGTCCGGAGGTACGCGCCGGACTCACCGGACATCACGCCGATCGTCGACCACGCGGTCGAACGCCTGGTCGCGCTCGACCGCTACCAGGCCATCAAGTCCTGAGCGCCTCGCGGAGCTTGACGCGAGCGCCGGTCCTCAGCACGGCGTTCGCGTAGACCTTGCCGCCCAGCCAGGTGATCGCCGCGATGGCCGCCAGCGCCAGCACGACCGCCAGCACCACCTGCCACGTGGGCGCCACCCCCATCGCCATCCGGCCCGGCATCAGGATCGGCGCGAACGGCGGCAGCAGCGACAGGATCGTCACGGTCTGCCCGGAGGGGTTGCTGATCATCAGGTTGATGCCGGCCACGAACGCCACGATGATCGTCATGCTGATCGGCGTCAGCACCGACTGCAGCTCCTCCTGCCGCGACACCAGCGACGCCGCCGCCGCGAACACGGTGGCGTACAGGAAGAAGCCGAGCAGGTACCAGAGGACGCCGGTCGCGAGTGCCGCGCCGCCGACGGAACCGACGTCGACGACGTCGAACGCCGACGACAGCGCGAGCCCGACCGTGGAGATCACCAGCAGCTGCAGCAACCCGACCGCGCCGAGGCCGATCACCTTGCCCAGCAACAACTGCCACGGCCGCACGGTCGCGAGCAGGATCTCCACGACCCGGCTGGACTTCTCCTCGACCACGCCTTGGGCGACCATCGTCCCGTAGACCAGCAACGAGTAGTACAGCAGCGCGGCCACCACCAACCCGATGGCGAGGCGCTGACCTCGTTGCGGGTCAACGGGTTCCAGCGCCGTCACGCCCACCCGCACGTTCGCCAGGTTCTCCGCGACCTGCTGCGGCGTGATACCGGCCTCGGCGAGCTGCGCGACCAGGACCTGTTGGCGCAGCACGTCGTTCAGCGCCGTGACGAGCACCTCGTCGCCGGAGCCCTTGACGATCATCCGCAGCTCCGGCGGCGCGCCGGTGACCAGCGCGTCGAGTGCGCCGTCGCGCACCAGCTGCTCGGCGTTGGAGTCGGTCACGTCCCGCGTCTCCAGCTCGACGCCGAACGACTTCGCCTTCTCCCGCAACGGTTCCGCGAGCTGCGTCGCCTGGCCGGAGAGGCCGACGACGCTGCGCTGCCGGTCGTCGAAGAGCACCGACTGCAGCACCACGTACCCGGCGAGCACCGCGATGATCACGGCGGTGCCGATCAGGAACGACCTGGTGCGCACCTTCGTGACGAACTCGCGCCGCGCCACCAGGCCCACCGCCCTGGTGGAGGTCATGCGGTCCTCTCCCCGGTGCTGACGACGTTGCGGAAGAGCTCGGTCAGCGACGGGCGCTGGCGGGAGAACTCGTGCACGGGACCCGCCGACAGCGCCGCCTTCAGCACGGCCTGGTCGTCGACGTCGTCCGCGAGCTCCAGCACGCAGCGCGTCCCGTTCTTCTCGATCACCCGCACACCACCCAGCGTGGCAGCCCAGTCGGTCGTCGGCGATTCGACGACGAGCCTCGGCACCCCGCCGGACCGGAGTTCATCCACCGTTCCCACGGCGACCATCGCACCGGCACTCACGATGCCGACCCGGTCGCACAGCCGTTCCACCAGGTCGAGCTGGTGGCTGGAGAACACCACGGGCACCCCGGCGGAGGCCTTCTCGCGCAGCACGCCGCTCATCACGTCCACGGCGACCGGGTCGAGGCCGGAGAACGGCTCGTCGAGCACCAGCACGTCCGGGTCGTGCACCAGGGCCGCGGCGAGCTGCACGCGCTGCTGGTTGCCGAGGCTGAGCCGCTGCACCTCGTCGGTGCGCCGGTCGCGCAGCCCGAGCCGGGCGATCCAGTTCTCGGCGTTGCGGTGCGCGTCATTGGTGCTCAGGCCGTGCAGCTCGGCCAGGTAGACGAGCTGGTCGAGCACCCTCATCCGCGGGTAGAGCCCGCGTTCCTCCGGCATGTAGCCGATCCGCCGCCGGGTGTCGAGGTCGACGGCTCTGCCGTTCCACCGCACCTCGCCGGAGTCGGCCGCGAGCACGCCCAGCGCGATCCGCATGGTCGTGGTCTTCCCGGCGCCGTTGCTGCCGACGAACCCGAAGAGCTCGCCCGCACGCACGTCGAACGACATGTCCCGCAGGGCGACGACCTCTCCGTAGCGCTTGGAGACCGCGTCGATCTCCAGCACGCCCTCAGGCACAGTGCACCCCTTCGTTAGCCCGGATGGCGGTAATCGGGCTCAAAGTATCGATGAGCAGGGAACGGGTGAAACGATACGGGCGTCTACGGCGAATCGAACGAACGACTGATTCACTCAACGGGGGTGACCATGCAGCCCATCGAGCCAGACCAGTGGCTCGCCCAGTACGGGGCGAAGATCGAGCAGGCCAAGCAGCAGGCCGAGCAGGCCCGCGACCAGCTCGGAGGCGTGGGCGGGAGCGCCAGCTCGCCGGACGGGATGATCACGGTGACCGTCAACGCCACCGGGGTGTTGACAGATCTCCGCATCAAGCCGGAAGCCCGCGGCATGGACCCCGGTCAGATCGCCTCCGAGATCCTCGCCGCGTCCTCGAAGGCGCAGCGTGAGGCCTCCGGGCGGGTCGTGCAGATCATGACCGACTTCGTCGGTGAGAGCCCCGCGCTTGACTTCGTGAAGCAACAGATGCCGAACGGATACGCGGGCGACGGAACCGACGAGGAAGAACCGAAGTCGGAGTTGGAGCGCAAGGACACGCGGCCCGACGACGAGTACTTCACCAACCCGCCCGACGTCATGGCCTGAGTGCAGGAGGGGGTTAAGGCATGAGCCAGTTCAATCTCGATCTCGACGAGCTCAGACGCCACGCCGCGAGCGTGGACCGGCTGACCGATCGGATGCGCAAGGCCACCGAGACGTGCGATCCCGGTTCGCTCACGACCGAGGCGTTCGGCGTGTTCGCGGGCTTCCTGGCCTCGTACATCCTCAAGACCGCCGGTATGTCGCAGGACGGTCTCGGCAAGGCCGCCAACTCGCTGATGGACATGGGCATCGGGCTCCGCGAGACCATCGAGCAGTACGAGCAGGTCGACCTCGACAACATGTTCGGCTTCACCGGAAAGGGCCGAGGATGAACGCGCCCGCCACCCAGGCCAAGGGAACCGATCCGCAGCAGCTGATCAGCACGATCTCGAACACCTACAACGCCATCGAGCGCGGCGACTGGGTCCAGGGCGGCCTCGGCATCGCGAACACGGCGATGGGCATCGTCGGCATGGCGTCCAACCCGCTGAGCGGTTTCCTCTCCGCCGGTTTCAGCTGGGCGATGAACCACGTCGACTTCCTGCGCGAGCCGTTCGACGTGCTGCTCGGCAACCCGGAGGCCATCGGCAAGATGGCCCAGTCGTTCCGGTCGGCGGGCAAGCAGGTCCAGGACATCGCGACCGAGTACAAGAAGCTCTGCGTCGAGCAGACCCGCGAGTGGGAGGGCAAGGCCGCTGACGGGTACCGCGCGGCCGCCCAGAAGCACGCCGGCGGCCTCGAGTCGCTGTCCAAGGCCGCCAACGGCATCGCGGGCGCCGTCGAGGGTGCGGGCCAGCTGGTGGGCACGGTCCGCAAGATGATCATGGACATGATCAGCCAGGCCGTGTCGGACATGGTCATGAAGATCATCCAGTGGCTCGCGGCCTCGTTCCTGACCTTCGGCGCGGCCATCGCGGGCGCGATCGCGGACATCGTGACCACCGCGGTGAAGTACGCGAAGAAGCTGGCCGACTTCCTGCAGAAGCTCGCCGGCTCGCTGCAGAAGCTGATGAACCTCGTCAAGAGCGTCCAGCAGATCGCCCAGATGGCCGAGCAGGTCATCAACGCGATCTCCGCCATGGCGCACAAGGGCGCGGGAGGCGGTGGCGGTGGCGTGACCCGGCCGTCCTCCGGCGGTCTCGGCATCGACGCGGGCCACCTGGACCGCGCGTCCGGCGGCGCCAACGGCCAGTACTCGCACGACCAGGGCGGCTACCGCGGTGGCCCCGGTGGCGGCAGCGGCGGCCCGCAGGTCCAGCCGGTCTACAACCCCGGTGGCGTCCCCGTCGGCTCCGGTGGCGGCAACACGGGCACGTCCGGCACCGGCGGTCCGGTCGTCCGGCCGCCGTACACGCCTCCCGGCCAGGGCCAGGGCGGTCAGTGGGTTCCCGGCCCCGGCGGTGGTTCCGGCGGCTCGGGTGGTTACGTGCCCAGCCCCGGTGGCGGCTCCGGCGGCTACCCCGGCTACCCCCAGGGACCGGGTGGCGGCTCCGGGGGCACCGGCGGGCAGGGTCCCGGCCGGTGGGTGCCGGGTCACTGGGAGTACGACACGACGACCACGGCCGGTGGCAACACCGGGACCAGGCCGCCGTCGATCGGCACGCCGAGCACGGGTGACTGGTACCGCCCGGCCGTCGAGCCCCCGACGTCGTCCACGTCGTCGAACTCGTCCACGTCCTCCGCGGGCGGCGGTGGCGGTGGCGGCGGCATCCCCAAGGGCATGGGCGGCGGGCGGCTCCCGGCCGGTGCCTTCGGTGGCGGCCCGGCCGGCGGTGGTGGCGCGGTGCGACCACGATGCACGGTGGCGCGGCCGGTGTCATGCCGACCGCGCGGTGGTGCCGTCGGTGGCGCCGTTCCCGCCGGTGGTGGCGGTGGCGGCGGCGGTGGTGCCGCGGGCGGCATGATGGGTGGCGCTCCGATGGCCGGCGCGGCCGGTCAGCAGGGCGGCTCCAACGAGCACAAGCGGAAGGTGCGGATCGAGGGCGACGCCCTGGTCGACCCGCCCAAGGCCGCGAAGCCCGTCATCGGCGAGTAACCCGCGTTCCTTGCGCTTCGAGGGCGTCTGCAAGTACCACCGACTTCGAGTTGGTAGTACTTGCAGACGCCCTTTCACGTCGCGGTGGGCGCGGCGGCGAAGAGCTTCGCGATCATGGGTTCGGCCTTCGCGCGGTCCTGCGGCACCAGGCCGATGCGGGTGCGCCGGTCGAGCACGTCGTCGACGGTCAGCGCGCCCTCGTGCTGGACAGCGTGCAAGACGTCGGCCTCCGTCACACCGGGTGCGATGGGCGTGGTGGGGTGCGGGCGGTCGTCCACCAGCCTGATGTCCTTGGTGCGACAGGGGATTCGTGTCAGACCGGTCGCGTTCACCGCGTCCGCCGCCATCTTGCGGTAGGTCGTGAGCTTGCCGCCGACGATCGTGAGCACGCCGTTGGGTGCTTTGTGGACGGTGTGGTTCCGGGACAGGTCAGCGGTCTTGCCCTCGGCTCCGAGCAGCGGTCGCAGTCCGGCGTAGCTGCCGATGACGTCCTGTCTCGTCAGTTCCCTTTGCAGCACGTGGGAAGCGGTCGTGAGCAGGAAGTCCACATCGGACTCGGGAACGGTCGGCACGTCCGGGATGTCGTCGACCGGCTCGTCGGTGAGACCGAGGTAGGCGCGGCCGTTCGCCTGGGGGAGCAGGAAGGCGTAGCGGTTGCGTTCGCCGGGCACCGGGATCATGACGGCGGTTCCCGCCAGGCCGACGTTCTTCGCGTCGACCACCAGGTGTGAACCGCGGGACGGCTGGAGCCGCACCGGTGCGAGCGTGCCCGCCCAGACGCCGGTCGCGTTGACCACGGCCCTGGCCCTGATGGTGAAGGCGGTGCCGGTGAGGGTGTCCGTCGCCTCTGCCCCGTCGCCCTGCAGCGCGGTGACCTTCGCGCGGGTGATGATCCGCGCGCCGTACCCGGCCGCGGTCCTGGCGAGCGCGACCACGAGCTTCGCGTCGTCGACCAGCTGGCCGTCGTAGCTGAGCAGGCCGCCGACCAGGTTGTCCGCGCTGAGGCCGGGGACCAGTGCCAGCGCCTCGTGCTTCGGCACCCGGCGCGGTCGCGGCAGGACGGTGGAGGGGGTGCCGGCGGCGATGCGCAGTGCGTTGCCCGCCTTGAGCCCGGCCATGACGAAGTTGTTCGCCTTGTCGTGCAACGGGAACAGCATCGGCAGCGTGCGGGTCAGGTGTGGTGCCGTCCTGGTCATCAGGATGCCGCGCTCGACCGCGCTCTCGTGGGCGAGCTTTACGTCGCCGTGCGCCAGGTACCGCAGCCCGCCGTGCACGAGCTTGCTCGACCACCGCGACGTCCCGAACGCCAGGTCGTGCGCCTCCAGCAACACTGTGCTGAGCCCGCGCGAGGCCGCGTCGAGGGCGACCCCGGCTCCGGTGACACCGCCGCCGACCACCAGCACGTCGACGACTTCCCGTTGTGCTGCTTCGAGGTCTTCCTGGCGGCGAGCGGCGTTCAGGGATGAGTTCACGGCTTCAGCGCTCCGTCCAGCTGCTTGGCGAGCTCGTCCAGCAACGAGGTGAAGTCGAGCCCCGACGTCGCGGGCCGGGTCGACAGCACCATGCCCTGCGTCGTCAGCAACACCACCCGCGCCTGCGTCTTGGCGTCCCCGAACCGGATCGACCCGTCGACGTGCCCGGCCTCGATCTGCGCGATCAGGAACTCCTCCACCAGCCGCTGCGTGCTGCCCAGCCGGTCGACGAGGTACGGCAGCATCAGCTCGGCGTCGAGCTGCAGCACCCGCTGCATGAGCGGGTTCGCGCCCATCAGCTTGATCGCGTCCACGGCCCTGCTGACGAGCTGCTCCCGCGCGTTGCCCCGCCCGCTGGTCCGTTCGAGCAACGCCGCGAACTCACGCGTCATCAACGCCCGCACCAGGTGGTCCACGTCGGGATACCTCCGGTAGAGCGTCATGCGGCTCACGCCGGCCCGTTTCGCCACGTCGGTGAGGGTCGTGCGGCGCACCCCCACCTCCAGCACGCACTCACGGGTCGCGTCCAGCAGGTCCTCTTCAGTGTGACGTTGAGACGTCATGTGTAACACTGTAGCAGTGACTAGGGCCCGCTGGACCACCGAGACCACTCCGCTGCCGCCACACGCGCTGGCCTGGCTGAGCGCCCGCGTGGGCCTCGGCGAACCCCTCCAGCCCGCGCCGGTGCAGGCACCCCCGGCCGCGCTCTCCGAGGACGCCTTCACGGCCCTGGAGGCCGTCTGCACGGTCAGCCTCCTCGACGCCGACCGCCTGGAACACGCCGGCGGCCTCTCCTACCTCGACCTGCTGCGCCACCGCGGCCACGGCGACCTCCCGGTCCCCGACGCCGTGGTCGCCCCGGCGTCCCCCGAGGAGGTCGCCGAGGTCCTGCGCGTGTGCGTCGAACACGACGTGGCCGTGGTCCCGTTCGGCGGCGGCACCTCGGTCGTGGGCGGCGTGGAGGCCCTGCGTGGCCCGAAGTCCGCGGTCGTGGCCCTCGACCTGGCCGGTCTGGGTTCGCTGGTGTCGGTCGACCCGCTCTCCCGCGTCGCCGTGCTGCAGGCGGGCATCACCGGCCCGGAAGCCGAACGCCTCCTCGGCGAGCACGGCTTCACCCTCGGCCACTTCCCGCAGTCCTTCGAACGGGCCACGATCGGCGGTTTCGCCGCCACCCGCTCCGCCGGCCAGGCCTCGTCGGGCTACGGTCGCTTCGAGGACATGGTCGAGTCGGTCCGCCTGGCCACCCCGGTGGGCGAGTGGGTGGTGGGCGCCGCGCCCGCGTCCGCGGCCGGTCCGGACCTGAAGCAGCTGGTCATCGGCTCCGAGGGCCAGTTCGGCGTGATCACCGAGGTGTCGCTGCGGGTGCGGCCTCGCCCGTACGGACCGCGGTATGAGGGGTTCGTGGTCGACGGCTGGGAAGCGGGCGTTTCACTTGTGCGTTCGTTGGCCCAGGACGGCGTTCTGGCCGATATCACGCGTCTGTCCGATGAGCACGAAACCGAGGTCGCGCTGGCGTTGGCCGGTAGCAAGGCTTCTGTGGTCACGCGGTACTTGCGCTTCCGCGGCGTTGCCAAGCCCTGCCTCGTGATCCTGGGCTGGGAGTGCCGTTCTCGGTCGGCGACCATGAGCTCGTTGAGCGGCCATCGGGTCGTGCGCCTGGGTCGTGCGATGGGTGCTTCTTGGCTGCACGGCCGGTACAACGGGCCGCGTCAACGCGATGCGCTGCTGGACGCTGGCGTGTGTGTGGAGACGCTGGAGACCGCCACGCACTGGTCGAGGGTGTCGGAGCTGCGGGACGCCGTGCGCTCGGCTTTGCTGGCTGAGCTGGGAGATGCCGTGGTCATGTGCCACATCTCGCACGCCTACGAGACCGGGGCTTCGCTGTACTTCACGGTGCTGGTGCCGCGGAGTCTCGAGGATCCGGTGGGCCAGTGGGCACGGGCGAAGGTCGCCGCTTCCGACGCGATCTCCCGGCTCGGCACGATCACCCACCACCACGCCGTGGGCCGCGACCACCAGCCGTGGCTGGAGAACGAGATCGGCTCGATCGGCGTCGACGTGCTGCGGGCGGTGAAGGCTCAGTTGGACCCGACCGGCATCCTCAACCCCGGCAAGCTGCTCTGAGGCCGCAAAATTGTCGGTGTCACCTGGAAGAATAAAAGCAGGGGACCCCTTGGAGGGGACCCCTGCGTCAGCTTGGAGCGATCAGAACTTCACGAGCATCTTGCCGGTGTTGTCACCGCGCAGCATGCCCAGGAAAGCGGAGGGGGCCTGGCGGACGCCGCCCTCGACGACGGTCTCGGTGTACTTCAGCTGACCGGAAGCGATCCAAGCGCCGACCTCGGCCACGAACTGCGGCTGCAACGCCTTGTGGTCACGCACGAGCAGACCGCGCAGCGTGAGGCGCTTGGCGATCAACTGTGCGAGGTTGCGCGGGGCGGCGGGCGGCTCGGTGTCGTTGTACTGGGCGATGGCGCCGCAGATGGCGGCCCGGCCGTGCACGTTGAACACCGAGATCGCGGCCTCCAGGTGCTCACCGCCGACGTTGTCGAAGTACACGTCGATGCCGTCGGGCGCGGCGGCGGTCAGCTGGTCCAGGACCGGGCCGTCCTTGTAGTTGAAGGCGGCGTCGAAGCCGAGCTCGTCGACCAGGTACTCGACCTTCTCGGCGGACCCGGCCGAGCCGATGACGCGGGCGGCGCCCTTCAGACGGGCGATCTGGCCGACGACCTGGCCCACGGCACCCGCGGCGCCGGAGACGAAGACGGTGTCGCCCTCCTTGAACTCCGCGGTGGAGAGCAGGCCCGCGTAGGCGGTGAGGCCCGGCATGCCGAGCACGCCCAGGTACGCGGTCAAAGGTGCCACGGACGGGTCGACCTTCACGGCGTGCGCGCCGGAGACGACGGCGTACTCGCGCCAGCCGAAGCCGTGCAGCACGTGGTCGCCGACCGCGAGACCCTCGGCGTTCGACGCCACGACCTCGCCCACCGCGCCGCCGTCGAGCGGTGCGCCGACCTCGAACGGCGGCACGTACGACTTCACGTCGTTCATCCGGCCGCGCATGTACGGGTCGACGCTCATGACCACGTTGCGCACCAGGACCTCACCGTCGCCGGGCGTCGGGACCTCGACTTCGGCGATCTCGAAGGTCTCCTCGGTCGGCCAGCCGGTCGGGCGGGACGCGAGCCGGACTTCGAGCGCGGTGCTGGTCATGGTCGAACCATCTCCATCCAGGTGTGAGGGGGTGTACCCGGCACAACGCCCCACAAACGGATAACCATTCCGCTTTGTGAGCTAGCTCGCAGGCAGCAGGGTCGTCACGTCCCGGTACGCGAAGCCCAGCTTGCGGTACAGGGCGATGGCCGGCGCGTTGAAGTTTTCGACGAAGAGCGCGCATGTGCCGTAGAGGTCCAACAGCGATGACGCCACGAACTGGCACACGCGCAGACCTAAACCACAGCGCGCGTAGGACGGGTGCACCGCAACGCCCATCATGAAACCCACGTTCACCGACGACCACGCCTCCGCCGCCGTGGCCACCAGCGCGCCGCTTTCGACCACACCGGCCCAGCGACGCACGCCCCGGTCGCCCGGCCACGCCCACGACGTCGGCAAAGCCTTGTGCAGCAACGGTTCCACCCCATCGGCAGACGGCAACCAGCACACGCCGGACGGTGCCTCCAGCGAACCCGACCGGTCCATCCACCCGAACGGCTGGTCCTCCACCCACGGCTCGGGCATCAGCTCCCGCACCTCGGCGGCCACCGACCGCTCCAGCAACGGCCGCAACGCGACCCCTCGCCCGTGCGCGGCCAGCAACGACGCCACGCCCTCGCTCGGCCCTGACAGCACCAGCCGGCGCCGCCGGGTCAGCTCAGGGGCGTGCACCGCGACCGCACCGCGGTGCTCCCAGGCCGCACCACCCGACGACAACGCCTGAGCCGCCCACCGGACCAGCGGGTCCGCGCAGGCGTCGAGCACGTCGGCGGTGGTGCGTAAGCGGCGCACTCAGTCCTTCTGCTTGCGGCGCAACAGGGTGCGCTTGGCCAGCGACTCCTCCAGCGCCTGGTACGCGAGGTCCATCGCCCGGTTGTACTCGCCCTGCGGCCGCGGTGGCACCGACTCGTCGGGCTGCGGCGGCGTGACCATCTGCAGCCAGCGCTCGTTCCACAGCTGCTCGACGGCGGCCTCCCAGTGCAGCGCGGCCCCCATCCGCACCACCCGCTCGCGGTCGCGCACCTCGGCGATCTCGTGCTGCGTCGCCGCGATCCGGTCGGCGAGCTCGGCACACCGCACCTCGTCCAGCTTGCGCTGCCTGGCCGCCGCTTCGGTGGCGATGGCGATGATCTCCTTGTAGCGCTCGACCGCGGAGAGCGCCGGCACCTCGATCACCTCCTCGCTCTGGCGTTGAGCCGGAACCGACTCGAACATGGCCGTCGTCGTCGGGTTCATCGAACCTCCAGTTGACGTGTACCCGCTGTGGCGAGGTTGCCAATCCCAGATACGAGGCAATGAGCCATAGGTGCGACCTGGCGCTGTGCCGGGTTCAAGACACTTCTCCCGTGTCGAACGGGATGATCACCTGCGGCCGCGAGTGCTCGAACCTGTCGAAGAACAGGCCACGCCGTGGTCGCGGCGACCACGCCATCACCTGCTCCGGCCCGAGCGACAGCAGCTCCTTGCCCTGGACGTCGAACGCCACCCAGGCGCCGATGTCGTCGTAGACACCGGGCGGCAGGCTCGCCTTGAGCCTCTGCACCCCGCGCCACCAGCCCAGCACGTGCGTGCGGTTCTCCGGGCCGTGCTTCAGCACGGTCCGCAGGCTGTCCAGACTGGACGAGCGCGTCGCCGGATCCTTTTGCTCCAGCAACGTCTGCGCGGCGTCCACGCCGTACAGCACCAAGTAGTGCGGGGTCAGCGGCGCATCGGTCTCGCCGGTGTTGATCGACCGCAACCGTTCAGCCGTCTCGTCCAGCAGCGCGCGGACGTCGCCCATCTCGATCACCGACGCGTCGTGCCCGTCCGCGCTGAGGCGCTTCATCAGGTGCAGCGCCGCGGGCATCGCCTCTTCCACCAGGCAGACCAGCGAGAACCGCGCCTCGTGCGCGAGGTGCTGGCGGCCCAGTGACGCGGCCGCTCCGCCGAGCACCGCGGCCGCGTCCTGGACCACCGAGCCGATCACCGCGATGTTGCGTCCCGGTGTGCGGGCGAAACGCACGCGTGCCGCGCTGCCCGCGACGTCGATGACCTGTCCGAGCAGCACGGTGGGCGATGCGTCGCCCGGCCGCAGGTCGAGGAAGTCCGGCAACGCGTCGAGCAGCGGGACCTTGCTGCCGTCGAACAGGCCGGGCGCCTGGCCGGGATCGCGGCGCCACAGCTCGTTCTGCAGGAAGTCCATGGTGCCCTTGGACGTCGAGTCCGGGATGCGGGCGATCTCGTTGCCCGGCTTGACGCCCGACTCGTGGTTGATCACCGCGTGCCAGCGCGGCAGCTCCACGGCGGCGTCGTTCTGCGGCTCGGCGAGCACCCGGCGGGCCTTGGGCAGCGCGATGCGGACGGTGAACTGCTCGAAGATCGCCGACTTGCCCCAGAAACCTTCGATGCCGGACACGTCCTGCGACGACAGCACCAGGTGGATGCCCTGCGAACGGCCGCGGCGCGCCACGTCCTCCAGCAGCTGGGTCGCGGCGGCGGTCACCTGGTCGCGCTCGCCGAACAGGTACTGGAACTCGTCGATCACCGCGACGATCCGCGGCCAGCGGCCACCGGGGTCCTCGGCGCGCAGGTGTTCGAGCTTGGTGACCTCGTGCTGCTTGGCCGCGTCCGCGCGCCTGCGCATCTCGTCGGACAGGAACCTCAGCAGCGCCACCCCGAACTCGCGGTCGGTGTTGACGTTCACGCCGACCAGGCGCGCGTGCGGCAGCCACGACGGGTCCTTGCGGCCCGGCGCGAACTGCGCGAACGACACGCCCTCCTTGAAGTCGAGCAGGTACAGCTCCAGCTCGTCGGGGGAGTAGCGCGCGCACAACGACCCGAGCATCGCGTACAGGAAGTTCGTCTTGCCCGATCCGGAAGGCCCGCCGATCAACGCGTGCGGCGAGGTGTCGCCGAGCTGCACGCAGACCGGCTCGCCGTCGTCGAACCCCACGGGCGCAACGACTCCGGCCGCCGAGTTCTCCGTCCACGGCCGCTCCGGCAGCAGGTCGCCGAACGTGCTCATCCGCGACCGCCGCTCTTCGCGCTTGTCCGCGATGGCGGCACACGCGCGCGGCACCAACGTGCGCGGCAGAGCGGGATCCAGCGTCACCGTCACGTGCTTGCCGGTCATCGTGCAGACGGCCGTGCCGTCGCCGCGCAACGACACCGTCTCCACCGGCGAGTTGACCGTGATCGGGATGTCCACGATGAACAGCTGCACGCCGCACGCCAGCCCGTTGCGCGCCACGCGTTGCAGCTGCTGCTGGTGTTCTTCCTTCAACGCCTTGCGGTTGCCGAACAGCACGGCGATCCGCCACGGCTCGGTGCGCCGGCCCTCACCGCTGACCGAGCGCACGGTGAGGTGCCCGTCGACCAGCACCTTGGTGTGCACCTGGCGGATGTGCTCGGACAGCTCGTCGAGCAGCTCGTGCAGCCGCGCCGGGTCGTGCACGGTCAGCAGCCCCGCGCGCGTCAACGGGTACAGCCCCGGCAACGAGCCGGTCAGCTGCCCGACGTCCCACACGTGCACGTGCACGAGTCCCGGCTGGAAGTGCGACAGCACCCGCAGCAACAGGTTCTCCACCAGCGTGTCCGCGAGCTGGCGGCTGTCCGAACCGGACGCCACGTGCAGGTGCGCCTGGTCCAGCAGCGGCACGGCGACCGGGAACGGCGCGGTCTCCGGCGCGGACGTCACCACGCCGGTGCCGATCCGCCACAGCTCCGGCACGCCCTCGCTGCCGTCGTGCGTGCCCGGCGTGCCGAGCCACGACTCGTGCGGCCACGACGCGGGCCCGGCGGCGACGGAGTTCACCAGCGCCGTCAGCTGGTCCGGCCCGGTCGCGGTCCACTCGTGGTAGGACTGCTGCCAGTCGTGCTCGATCTGGGCGAGCCGCTCGGCGAACTCGGCCATGGACAACGGGGCCTGGCGCGGTTGCGCGGTCCGCTTCTCGTCCACGGTGAGGAACCGGGTCACCTGCGTGAGCGCCGAGTCCCTCATCGCGCGGTCGATGCCCATGCCGCGCACGGTGAACTCGAACATGTCCTTCGCGTGCTCGGTGGCGAGCGCCCGGTGTTCGCGCGCGACCGAGCCCAGCGCGGCCGCCACGGCGCGCTGGAACTCCTCGAAGGCTTCCTCGATCCTCCGCCGCCGGTCGTCCCGCCTGCTCATCACAGCTCCACGGTGAGTCGTTGGATGCGCTCTAGGGTTCCCACCATCAGCTCCAGCTGTTCGGGGAATCTTTCCTTGGCACGCACGAACTCCACTGGAAGAAGCGACTCGTGGTGGTTCTCGCTCGACTCGGCGAGGATGGCGACCGCCTCGTCGAGACCGTCCTGCGCACTGCGCACACTGCGGTACGACTCGCGCAGGATCTCGCTCGCCTGCTCGAGCGCGGCACGAACCTCGCCGATCGACGCCATCAAAGCCTGCTGTTGATGCCCTCGGCCCCGGAAATGCCGGCGCCGAGGTAGTTCTGCAGCTCGCTCACACCCTGAACGACCTGCTGGAACTGTGCGTTCGTCGTCTCGACGTCGCCCTGCACGGAGCCCTGTGTGACCGATGTCAGCAACTGCTGCGCGTCCTCGGCGAGCTCAGCCGCCTGTTGGAGGGCCGACTGGCTTTGGCTCGCCTTGTCGATCGCCTGGGCAATTGCGGCACGGACCTCTTCGATGCTGGCCATGTCGACTCCCGAACCCTCCCGGAACAGGGCGGTCATACGACCACCCTCAGTAGAGATTGTGCCCAGATTTTCACAGCTGAGACCGAAGATCGGCTAACCGGGTGGATGCCTGAATCCACTCGAACGGGCCTTGATTTAATGATCAGTTAGGCGCGCTACTGGCCCCTCGCCCCGAGCGTGTCGAAAGACTTACCATCCGCTCTACAGCGCGTGGCGCACAGCTCCGACCGGCCGAGTGAATCACGACGGTCTTCCAGGTGACCTGTCACGCGGAGTGCCTGCCCCGAACGGGTCATCCCCTGCCCACGCCTCGACCAGCACGCGCTCGGCCCCCGGCACGAGTGCGCTGATCAACTCGGGCTCGTCGAGCACCGTCCACGCGGTCGGCGGCTCACACGCGACCCGCGGCGTCGGGAACCCGGCGCCCAGCCCGCGCACGAACGTGCGAACCGCCCGCGCGAGCGCCGCGGACACGTTGTGCGTGGTCCTCTCGGTGCTGGGCTCGGTGATGACGACGGCCCAGCAGCCGGGCTCCTCGTCCGAGCAGTCGCGGGCGTCCACGACCTGCGCCCCGGTACGGCTGCTGAGCGCGTCGCACGCGGCCCGCGCCTGGTGCTCGTCCGCCGCCTCGACCACCACGGTGATCAGCAGCACGAGGTCGTCTTCGCTCATCTCGGGCGTGATTGTCCCCCAGCCGCACGGCCCGCGCGGTACCGGCCCGGTCTGCGCCGTATGGATGATTGTCGCCGGGGCAAGCAGATGGTTAGCGTGAAAAGGCAACTTCATGGTCCGATGGAGTGAGAACCTCCGCCGGACATCTTCCGGGGGGAAGTCATCAGCGCTCAGGTGCACCAGCGAGGGATGGCCGGCTGGGCCGGCACGGTCGTGGTCAACGCGGTGCTGGGCTACGTGGGCGTGTTCCCGCTCGCGATGGCCCTCAGCGCGCTGGCGAACACGGTCGGTGTGTGGCTCGGCTTGGCGGAACACGACCTCAAGTTCGGCAATGACGGCATCGGCTTCGCCATCGGCCTGACCGCGTTGCTGTTCTTCGGTTTCGCGGCGATCTTCTGGACGGTGAACTCCTGGGTCTCGCGCCTGCTGAAGGTGCGCGGCCCGGCGTTCTGGGGCGTCGCGCTCGTCGTCGCCGTCCTGCCCACCGTCGTTGCGATCGCCGCTCCGGAGGTGTGGCTGGCCGTCAGCTGGCTCTGAGGTCAAAGCCCGCGCACGAACTGCAGGATCCGCGCCACCGCGGCACCGTCGGTCAGCAGCCCGGCCACGACCTGCTCCTCGAACGCGGACCCGCGGATCCGGCCGGTGCCGGCGCGGGTGTCGGAGATCGGCACGATCTCGTCGTCCGCGCCGTGCAGCCACAACGTCGGCAACGAGCCCAATGACGGCCCGGAGCTCACCTCGTCCATCAGGTCGGCGAGCTCGTCGGACGCGCCGTCCCACATGCCCAGCACCGGCGACACGAGCACCAGTGCGGCGAGGCCGGAGTGCGTCTGGGCGTGCCGGACGGCGGCGGGTGCGCCGGTGAAGTGTCCGATGAGGACGACCGGAAGTGAGGAACTCTCAACCGCGGCGGCGATGTCGTCGGTCAGCACGACGGGGACACCGGCGGTCTTCAAGCCGAAAGCGATGCGCTCGCCGTGCAGGAGCACGGCGAGCCATCCGGGTACTTCCATTCAGGCAGCGTAGAACGCACTTATCTCGATTCGACCACCCGAACACACCGGTCCCAGCGTCCACGGCACGCTGATCGGCGCCGTCTCGTTCGGCGGGATCGCCGCGGCCTTCGACGGTTCCGGCTGGCACGGGCCGTCGACCGGCTCGCCGCCCGCGGGAATGACGCCCCAGTGCAGGTTCGCGGCCGCCTTGGCGCCCGGCGCCAGGTTCACCGGTTTGGGGCCGGGGTCGGCCATGCGCTCCAGCTTGGTCGGCACCGCGCCGGCACCGTTCTCCAGCTGGAAGCCGCTGTAACCGCTCAGCGTGCACTGCGCGCTGCCGGTGTTCGTGACGACGAACTTGCCGTACCTGTTGCCCGCGCCCGCGTCGGTGGGTTCCACCGCGCCCTTGAGCACGCTCGCGTTGCAGCGCTTCACGGCCAGCTCGCCGCCCGCGTTGGCCTCCGTGCTGGACGGGGGTGCGGGGGACGTGCTGGAAGGCGGATCCGAGGTCGTCAGCGTGTCCGACGAGCCGACCTCCGCGGTTCTGTCCCCGCAGGCCGTCACGGAAGCGAGCACCAGCAGGCCGCAAGCGATCAACCGTCGAGTCATGGGTGCACCTCCTACCAGTGAGGATGTGCTCGTTCACGAACTAGCTAACACAACCTGCCGGAAATTCACCGGATCTGGTGGACGTCCCACCCGTCGGGCAGCTCGGCCAGCCCCTCCACCGCCGCGGTCCACAGGTAGGTCCAGGCGATCCGGCCGTCGGGCAGCACGACCCGCACGCGGCGGTAGTCCCCGCCCTCGTACTCGTCGAGCAACGGCAGCGCGTCCTCCGGCGAGCGCAGCCGCAGCACGAAGCCGGGCACGCCCAGGCCGGCGCCGGGACGCAGGGCGGGATAGCCGAGGCCGGTGTCGAGGAGCGTGCCGGGCAGGTGGATCGCCTCCGACTCCACGACGTGCGGCTCCATCAGGTGCCAAGCACTTGCGCCCGGCTGCAGCGTGCCGTAGACGAACAGCAGCTCCGGCCAGTCGTCGGCACACGGGTCGCCGTGCACCTCGGTGACGTCCAGACCGTCCGTCGGTGCGGGGCGGCCACCCAGCCTGAGGGCGTGCCGCTGCGAGAGGTCCGAACACGCGACCATGCGACCGTTCACCAGAATCGGCATGCGCTTCTTCGAACCGGCCGTGTACGCGAGAACGCTGTCGACGACTCCGCCGTTGTAGAGCACCACACGGCCCGTGTGCAGGCGTACAAGGCGGTAACGCAGTCCACGGCCCTCGCAGCGGTCAAGGACGCGCAGCTGCTCAGCAGTGGCGAACCAGACGGAGTGCTCCTCGACGACTCCGGGGGCGGCCGCGAGCGTCGCCGGACGCTGGCCGTCGCGCGCACGGGTGCCGTCGCACCACACGGCGGAGATGCCCTCGCAACGCGCGCGCAGCACGACCGCGGGGCCTTCGAGACCGAGCTCCTGGCGGAGCCAGGTGACCTTGCTGGGGTTGGCGTTGGAGCCGTAGCCGAGCACCGGCATCCGGGCGGCGAGGGGCGGTTCACCTCGGCCGATGAGCCATTGGTCTAGATCGATGTTGTCCGGCTCAACGCGCCAGCCCGACTCCATCGTGAGGTCCGGGCGCACTGGCCAGCCGGTTTCGTCGACGTGGACGAAACAGTGGTCTGGACGAGTGCCCGGATAGGGCTCCGCCGGATGGCTTTCGTCGGTGAACGGTTGGGCCATTGGTCCATTGTGCCAAGGTTCTGGCCCATTTGGCGCCCCCTAACCGTGACCTACCCGAGGTCTATCTCGCTTTTCTCGGGATTTAGTGAGGATCTTCACTGCGCAAACGGGTGATTGATCCGATGTATACTGCTAGGCACTCCGGTCATGCTCAGGACATGTCATAGCGTTCTTGGGATTCGGTGACCTCGGCACTGTGCTCGCCGATCCACGAGGCGAGCGCCACGAGGTGGTGTGCGGCGCCCTTGCCCAGCGGCGTCAGCGAGTACTCCACGTGCGGCGGGATGACCGGATAGACCTCGCGGTGCACGAACCCGTCGCGTTCCAACGTCCGCAGCGTCTGGGTGAGCATCTTCTCGCTCACCACCGACTGCAGCTCGCGGCGCAGGTCGCTGAACCGCCACGACGAGCCGTCGTGCAGCACCTGGAGGACGAGCACGCCCCACTTGCTCGTGACGTGCTCCATGATCGCGCGCTCCGGGCACATCGTGACCTGCATGCTCACCTCCGAGTCAGTACCCCACTCCAAAGTGGGTACTTACGAAAGGTTAGCGCTAACCCTAGCTTCGACGCCATGACGATCCTCATCACCGGAGCCACCGGACAGCTCGGCGGCGGCGTGGTCCGCCACGTCCTCGCCCGCACGGACGAGCAGGTCATCGTGTCCGTCCGCGACCCGAAGAAGTTCGACGTCGAGGGCGTCGAGGTGCGCCAGGGCGACTTCGACCACCCCGAGACCCTCGACTTCCGCGGCGCCGACAAGCTGCTGATCGTGTCCGCCGAGGCGCCCGACGCGCAGGCCCGCATCCAGCAGCACACGAACGCCATCGCCAAAGCCGTCGAGCACGGCGTCGGCCACATCTTCTACACGAGCCTCACCGACGCGGACACCTCCACGGTCGGCGTCGCCGTCGTGCACAAGGCCACCGAGGCCGAAATCCGCAAAACCGGCATCACGTACACGTTCCTGCGCAACGGCATGTACCACGAGAACTACCTCGGCGTGCTGGCTGGCGAGACCGTCGCGCTGTCCACCAAGGACGGCCGCGTCGCCAGCGCCGCGAGGGACGACTACGCCCTGGCCGCCGCCGTCGCGCTGACCACGCCCGGCCACGAGAACCAGACCTACGAGCTCACCGGCTCGACCAGCTGGTCGTTCCCCGAGCTGGCCGGCGACCGGTTCCAGGACGTGAGCGACGAGGACCTGATCGCGGGCGGCCTGCACCCCGTGCTGGTCGACTTCTTCAAGGCCATCCGGGAGGGTGTGTTCGCGCAGGTCCGTCCGGACCTGGAGAAGCTGATCGGCCGGCCCAGCACGCCGATCGCGGTCTAGGAACGGCGCAGGAACGCGTGCCAGGCGGAGGTGCTGAAGGTCAGCACCTCACCGGCCGCGTTCTTGGAGTCGCGGACGAGCGCGTTGTGGGCGAGGGACACCTCGACGCAGGCACTGTCCTCGCTGCCGCCGCTGTGGCTGCTCTTACGCCATGCGCGGTCCTCGGTCATCGAAACCCTCTCGCGGCAGGCTGATGTACTCCATCAGCTTCTCCCGCGATTGTTCCTCATCCAACGCGACCTGCTGCAGGCGATCGAAGGTCAACCTGATCCGCGCGATGGCTCCCGGCTCCTGGACGAACACCTTCGCGAGGTCCGAGTCGTTGAACGCAACCGGCAACGCCTTCTCGAACTCCCACAGGATCAGTCCGGCCGAGATGGCGGGCACGTCGGCGGGCACGATCCGGATCAGGCGCACGTTGAAGAGCAGCTGGAGGTACTGCTCCTCCATGACCTGGTCGTCGCCGAACCGTTGCCGCAGCGCGAGTTCGTGGATGTAGAACACGCAGGCTGGCCGATCGTGTCGCCGCAGCACCGCCTGGCGGTCACCCCTGATCCGCACGAGGGCCGGAATCCGTTCCTCCACGACGAGTCCGGTGTGCCGGTAGATGCCTTCCGCATACCGGTCGGTCTGCAGGAGGCCGGTGATGGTCAGCACGTCGTAGGAGGTGATCGTCGTGGCAGTGGCCTCTGCCATCGCAACTGTGCGGAGGTTTTCCGGTACCAGGACGACGTACTCGTCGAACGCGCGTTGGTAGCGGCGCTTGAAGTCGTCGAAGTACTCGGTGTCCTTGCCGCAGATCGTGAGCATCTGGACCAGGTCGACCTCGCTCGGCCGCACCTTGCCGTTCTCGATGTTGGACACCTTGCTCGGATCCCACCCGAGGCGGACGGCGAGGGCGCGGCCGGTGAGGTTCGTGGTCGACTCGCGCAGCCGCCGCAGCTCGTCGCCGAGATCCCGGCTGTACGCGGTCGAAGGTGTCGTGGGCGCCATACCAAGAACGCTATGACTAGGACTTATTCCAAGATACGGGCTCGTTCGGGTGAAAACGGCCTACGTGAACTCGGGGTGCGCCTCCGGGTGCGCGTCCCACCACTTGCGGTAGTCCGGGTTGCGGTCGAGCACCGACCGGTAGGCGTCGGCGGCGCACGCGAACACCTCGTGCGCCCGTCCCGCCACCGGTGAGTCGCGCCGGGTCGCCACGAAGATGTCGGTCATCAGCGGCATCCCGCGCAGCCGGCGGATCACGATGCCGTCGCCGGTGCGCGAGGGTGCTGCCGCGAACGAGACGGCGCCGCTCGCCACCAGGCCGCGGGCCATGCCGGCCTCGCCGGTGTGGTGGGTGAGCCGGGGCACGAACCCGGCGTCCGCGCAGGCCTGGAACATCTGCATCCGGTTGCCCTGCTGCTGCGCGGGCGGGGTGACCCAGTCGCGGTCGGCGAGCTGGGAGAGCTCGATCTCCTCCTGCTCGGCCAGCGGGTCCTGCTCGGACACCGCGACGAACGACGGTTCGGTGACCAGCCGGCGCAGCTCGATGCCCGCGAGGTCGCGCGAGGGCATGCCGTCGAAGAACTCGAACAGCGCCACGTGGATCTGCCCGGCCTCCAGCATGTCCACCACCTCCGCCGACGAGCCGCGGGCCTCCGCGCGGACGTCGGCGTTGAGCTGCTTCAGGTTCTCCACGAGCTTCGCGAAGTACAGGAACGACACGCTGCCGAAGAAGAGCGGGCCACGCCGGTCCGACTCCCTCGTGGTGCTCATCAGCTGCGCCATCTCGTCGAGCACCAGCCTGGCCGTGCCCAGCACCCGCCTGCCCATGTCGGTGGGCACGCAGCCGTTGCGCGTTCGGTCGAACAGCTGTCCGCCGACCAGCCTCTCGACCGTGCGCAGCTGCGCGGACAACGCGGGTTGCGTGAGGCCGAGCCGCGTGGCGGCCCTGGTCACGCTGCCCTCCTCGGCGATGGTCCGTACCGCGCGAAGATGGCGGAGCTCCAGCTCGGGCATAAAGACCTTGTATCCCGGTTCTGTATGAGCCGCCACCCTTCAAACGGGTCATAGTGGTCGCACGATCTTCCGGCCCGGCACTTGCGGCAGTACCGGGTCCGGCGCGGGAGGGTGCGCACCCCTTCAGGTTCGACGCTGCTGCCGGGCACCCTGCACGGCTCGGCAGCGGCGTCGAATCCAAGGATCTCGGCGTCGCAGGGGAGGCGCGCCGGAGTCTCCGTTCCTTTTGCAGCCTGGACCTCACGGCGGACCTCCGAGGTCGAGAGTCCTGGTGGGGCGGAGACGGCCACCCCGCGCCCGCCCGGCCGGCCCCAGGGACCGGGGTCGGCTGTGGCGGGCTCAGGCGGGGATGACGACGGCCGCGCCGGTCACGGCGACCCTGCGGTCCTCGCGGGTGGCGTCGACCTCCAGCCGCGACGGCCTGCCCATGTCCTCGCCCTGGCTGATGACGAACCGCTGCGGTCCTTCCAGGTCGCGCAGGTAGCCGCCGAACGCCGCGGCCGCGGCACCCGTCGCCGCGTCCTCCACCACGCCACCGACCGGGAACGGGTTGCGCGCGTGCACGAGCTCCGGCGACTCGCGCCAGAACAGGTGCACGGTCGTCAGGTCGTGTTCGAGCATCAGGTCGCGCAACGCGTCGAAGTCGTAGTCGAGGTCCGCGAGCTGCGCCCGGCTCTTCAACGGGATCAACAGGTGCCGCGCGCCGCCGAAGCCGACGTGCACCGGCCCGTCACCGATTTCGCGGTACCGCAGGGCGGCCAGCGCCCGCGCGACGAGCTCCGGGTCGGCTTCGGCGCTGCTGGTCGGCACGCTGGTGAGCGTCGCCGTGTCGGCCGCGGTCTGGATCGTGATCTCACCGGCCCGCGTGTGGAACGTCAGCGGCCCGTCGCCGAGCCGTTCGGCCAGCGCGACGGACGTGGCGATGGTGGCGTGCCCGCAGAACGGCACCTCGGCCTGGGGGCTGAAGTAGCGGACATCGAACTCGCGCGGGCCGTTCGGGAACACGAACGCCGTCTCCGAGTAGCCCACCTTCGCCGCGATCGCGAGCATCTCCTCATCGGTCAGCTCGGCCGCGTCGAGCACGACACCGGCCGGGTTGCCGCCCGCCTGGTCTGTCGTGAACGCGCTGTAGCGCAGTACCCCCGTGTCACTCATACCCCGGTCCAACGCGTAACCGTGCTGAAGTCTTCCGAACAGGTACCTGCTGGTGAAGTAGGTCAGGCCGATCTTCTCCAGCACCCGCCCGGACGCCACGTTCTCGGCCTGGTGACCGGCGACCACCCGGTCCTTGAGGGCGAGTGCCTTGTCCCGCAGCGCGGTGGCGACCTCGGTGGCCACGCCCCTGCCCCAGTGCTCGGGGTCGATCCAGTAGCCGATCTCGATCTCGCCGGGGGAGTCGAGCATCTGCCCGAGCCCGATGACCTCGCCGTCCTCGACGACGGCGTGCATGCCGAAGCCGTGCTCGTCCCAGTGCCGCAACGCCTGCTCGTGCCGCCGGCCCACGTACTCCGGCGGCCACGGCTTGCCGTTGCCGACGTACTCGGTCATCCGCGGGTCGGACCCCCACCGCAGCATGTGCTCGAAGTGCTCGTCCTGCCACCGCACGAGTTCCATGCCGACCATGGTGCCCCAGGCCGGCGCCCGGTCAGGGGAGCTGGATCAGGGGAGCTGGGGCAGCAGTCCCTCACAGCTGCGGACCACGACCTGCGCGGCCCGCCGCTGGCCGTTGGGCGCGTGCGGGTCGGCGGCCTGCGCCTGCCACCGCACCAGCGCGTCGAGCAACGCCTCGCGCTGCTCCCGCTGGTCGGCCTCGTAGTCGAAACCCAGCCGCGCCAACGAGCTCGTGCCCTCCGCGCCGACCAGCCGCATCGCCTCGGCCTGCAGCTCGGCCGGCATCTTCGTGCGCCCCGACTGCAGCGCGGCCACCAGCCGCAGCTCGCGGAAGTCGTGCGCGGAGGCCACCACGCGTTCGAGGTCGGTCATCAGCCTGCGGGCGGTGGGCCGCGGTTCCACCCGGAACAGCACGTCCAGCGCCAGCAGCGCCGACCGGGCCTTGAGGACCTCGCGGCGTTCGGTGAAGTGCACGGCGACCGAGTCGCGCAGCTCGCCCAGACCGCTGCGCTGCACGAGCTGGCCGGTCAGCTTGACCTGCGTGTCGAAGCCCTGCCGGATCAGCGCGGTGACCAGCCGGACGCCGAAGATCCCGAACCTGCCCAGCAACGCCTGGCGCACCGCCGGTTCCATCGGCACCGGGAACTGCTCGCCGACGAACCGGTCCGCCGACAGCAGGTGGTCCTCCAGCTCCTCGCGGCCGAGCGCCGACAACGCCCGCAGCGCGGCGAACTCGTCCTCCCGCAACGTCCTGCCCGCCACCGCGAGCAGCCCGGCGACCGAGACCACGTTCTGGCACAACGGCTGCACCGCCACGTCCTTGCGGTAGCGGCGGGCGATCTGCTTGGCCGACGACAACGCGTCGATCCGCCCGGCACCGATCTCGTCGGCGCGGGCGAGCACCGCGACCGTGTGCACGGCGGCGCCGCGGGCGATCGGGTGGTCGTTGGCCGCCTGCAGGAACTTCAGGTCGTCGTCCTGCACGTGCCGCATCAGGTACAGCAACGCGTCGGCGTCGCCCAGCACCTGCTCCGGCGTGGCGGTCGACGGGGTGTCGATCAGGATGACGTCCCGCAACGTCCGCGCCGGCCACTCCACGACCACCCGGTCCGCCCGGTCGACCTGGCCGATCTCCACGTGCTGGCGGTGGTTGCGCCTGGTCACCGCGACCTCGTGCGGACGGCTGGGCCCGGAGAACACGTGCGCCCGCGCCTGGGAGCCGCCGCGGTACCAGACGAACGAGTCCAGCGGCGTGAACTCGTCGCCGATCAACGCGTTGACCACGGTGGACTTGCCGATCCGGGACCGGCCGGCCACCGCGATCCGCACCGGCTCGGTGTAGCGCTCGATCTGGGAACGCAGCCAGGCCGTGGCACGCGGGCTGTCCCGGTACACGGCGGAGGCCTCTTGCAGCATCGACCAGACGACGCGGTCCAGGGTCACGCCGACAGCTCCATGACCGGGCCGCCCAGCGCCTGCACCCGCTTGTAGAGGGTGACCAGCTTGTCGAGCTCCTTGCGGCCCTCGCGCAGCCGCCGCTCGCGTTCGGTCTGGTCGTCCTGGATGGCCCGCTTGGCGCTGCGGGCCGACTCCAGCAGGGTCTCCTGGAACTCCTCGGCCAGCGTGCTGAAGTGGGTGCGCAGCGCGCGCTGGATGTGCCGGCCGGAGTCGCGGACGTCCTTGGAGAACTTGGCGAAGAAGTCGTCGACGTGCCGCTGGGCGGCGGCCTTCGCGGCGGCCTGGCGGCGCTTCAGCCTGGCGTCGCTCTCGTCCAGGATCGACTTGCCGCCGAACAGCGCACCCGCGCCGAGCGAGATCACGTTGATCAGCGGCATCCCGGCGAGCGAGGTGACCAGGCCGAACATCAGCAGGCCGCCGTAGGAGCCGCGCAGACCGGTGAAGAGCTTCTGCGGCACCGAGAACGGCTCGATCTTGGGCTTTTCGAGGCGGGACACCGGTTCCAGCAGGTCGTCGGGCAGCACCGAACCGGGGATCAGGTCCTCGCGGTAGACGGGGAAGTTCTTCGCGACCTTGGCGGCCACCCACTCCGCGCGTTCCATCAGCCAGGCGAAGTTCGTGGTGGCGGCCTCGTTGAGGTTGTCCTCCAGCCACTGCTCGAACTTGTCCCAGCCGATCGCGGGGTCGGCCTCGTCGTAGGTCTTGTCGACCTCGCGCAGGATCTTGCGGGTCCGGTCGCGCAGGTCGTACTCGACGTCGGAGATCAGGTCGGCCATCTCGTCGTTCAGCACGTTCTGCCAGCGGGCGGACCTGCGCCGCAGCTCGTCGACCCGGCGCTGGGCCTCCTGCAGCGTCGCGATGGTGTCGGCCGTGCGCGACGAGTCGTGCGCGGTCAGCTCCTCGCGCAGCGGCGTGACCAGCTGCGTCAACGCGCTGGAGGCGACCACGGCGACCGCGCGGCGGGCCAGCAGGTCGGCGGAGGCGACGATGTCACGCTGCACGCACGCCAGCAGCTCCGGGAAGCCGGACTCGGTGTTCAGCTTCTGGTCGCCGGTCTTCGCCGCGCGCAGCCGCAGGGCTGACGAAACGGGGATGAGCTTGGCCGGCACGCCCGCGCGTTGCAGCAGCACCTTGTTGCGCTCCACGACGGCACGCCAGCCCGGCACCAAGTCGATCTTGGTGACGACCACGGTGACGTTCGGGCAGGCCTGCATGACCTTCTTGAGCAGCACCATCTCGGCGTCGGTGAGCTCACCGGTCGCGTCGGACACCAGCAGCACGGCGTCGGCCTGCATCAGCGTGGCGAACGTGCTGGCGGTGTGCGCCGACCGGGTGTCACCCACTCCGGGGGTGTCGATCAGCACCAGGCCGTTGTCGAGCAGCGCCCGCGGGATGCCGACCTCGGCCCGCACCACCTCGCGGGCCTGCGGTGTCGAGACCTGCTTGGTGACCTGCTCGATCGGCACGGCGATGCGCTCGGTCGGCACGTGGAAGATCGAACCGCCGGCGGAGGCGTTGCGGACCAGCGCGGCCGAGGGTGTCTCGGCGTGCTGCACGTAGGTGGGCACGGTGGTCGTGATGTCGTCGCCCACCGCGCAGACGGGGGCGTTGATCAGTGCGTTGACGAGCTGGCTCTTGCCCTGCTTGGACTCGCCGACGACCAGGACGCGCAGCTTGGGGTCCAGTTGCTGGGCCCGCTTCTCCCGCAGCCGGGCCTCCAGGTCGGGTCTCCGGTGCGTGGCGCAGGCCCCGATCGTCTCGTCCAGCACGTCGAGCCATGGCGGTGCCATCACGTGACGCATAGTGCCGTGTTCACCCCCTTGGGTGAAAGCCTGGGCCTGAAGACCGGTTGCGAACCGGCGAGACGCGGCCGGTCGGCGCAGGCGGGTGACGTTGCTCACCGGCCGGTCCGCGGAGCCGGAGACGGGCCGGAGAAACGGGGCCGGAGAAACAGAACCGGCCCTGTCCGCTGGGGACAGGGCCGGCTCCGCGCGCGGGAGGGAAGATCAGCCGAGCAGGCCGTCGAGGCCCAGGTCGCCGACGACCGGCACGTTGTGCGTGACGTTGCCGAGGGTGCCGGTGACGCCGCCGAGCACGTCGCCGACGCCCGCGGTGTCGCCGGCCAGGCCGGTCGCGGAGTGCACGACACCGGTCGCGGTGCCGGTGACGCCGCCGAGGACGTTCTCGGCCGAGTCGACGGTCTCGACGGAGTGGACGCTGAAGTTGCCGCCGGCCAGGTCGTTCACGCCGGAGACGTTGAGGACCTTGCCCAGGCCGGCGTCGCCGCCACCGACCGCGCCGAGCAGGCCGTCGGCCAGACCCGTCACGCCGCCCAGCTGGCCGAGCACCGAGTCGGTGCCGGGGACGACCGCGGACACGGTGGTGAGCGCGGTCGAGTCGACCGTGGAGACGGTGGTGTCGGCCACGTCGAGGACGGAGCCGGTGACCGGGGAGGTGGTCTGGTCGAGGACGCTCGCCACGTCGCCGACCGCGGAGAAGTCACCGTCGAGGCCGATGTTGGTCGAGGTGTACTCGCCCAGCGTCTTGTTGGCCGCGATGATGTTGAGGCCGTTCTCGTCGGCGGCGAGCACGCCCGCCGACGAGGTGTGGATGTCGCTGAGCGACAGGCCCGACGAGGTCAGCTGAGACGCGACCGCCTGCAGCTGGCTGATGGCGCCGAGCGGGCCGTCGGCGAGGAGCTCGTCAGCCGGCAGGTCCAGGTCCACCCCGTCGACGGCGGGCAGGCCGTCGATGTCCGGGACCAGGTCGAGGACCAGCGGGATGACCTCCTGGACGTCCAGGGCCGTGATGTCGGCCAGGCCGGCCTGCTCCAGGGTGCCCTGGGCGTCGTTGGCGAACGCGGCCTTGAGGGCCGGGTCGCTGAGCAGGTTGAGCACGAAGTCGTGGAGCGTGCCGGGCGACGACATCATCGAAGGTTTCTCCTGTTGCGAACACGGGTAGGCGTATCAGTTGGGGCTGTCGCTGAACGTAGGAGAGCCGCACTCCACGAACATCGGGGATAGCTCCCAGTGAATCCCCGTTCCCCGATGGGGTGACGCTCGTTGACCCCCTAAGGGGTTAGGGGCATCGCTTGAGCGTGCTTCCATCACCCGTGTAGGTACTGGTCGCTGCTGCGAACAGGTGAGGAAGAGACGTGTCGTACGTACTCGGAGTCGATGTGGGGACCACCCGCACCACGGCTGCGGTGTGCCGTCTCGAGGGCGGCAGGGACGCCGAGATCGTCCTGGTCGTTCCCTCGTTGCTGCAGCTCACGGATGCGGGGACATTCTCGGTCGGCGAGGTCGACCCCGTCGGCTGGACCGCGTCCGGCTTCGCCCGCAGGGTGGGGGACGCGGTGCCGTTCTCGCTGGGTCCCGAGGTGGTCCCGGCCGAGGAGCTGACCGCGTTGCTCGTCATGTGGGTCATCAACGACGTCGTCGCCCGACAGGGTGAACAGCCCCGGCACGTGGCCGTCACCCACCCGGCCGGGTGGGGCCCCTATCGCCGGGGACAGCTCCACGGGGCCCTGCGGCAGGTCGGGGTGCACGACGTGACGCTCGTGCCGGAGCCGCTGGCCGCCGCGGAGAACCACGCCGTGCGCGCCCGTGTGCTGCCCGACTCGACGTTGGCGGTGTTCTCGCTGGGCAGCCACGCGTTCTCGGCCTCGGTCGTGCGGCGGACCCAGGGCAGGACGTTCGAGCTGGTCAACCACGTCGAGGGCGTCGACCAGCCGGTCGGCGGCGACCTCGACGACGCGCTGGCGGCGCTGGTGCGCGGCCGGCTGGGCAAGGACGCGTTCGTGTCGGTCGCGGAGTGCGAGGCGGCCAAGCGCGCGTTCGGGCCGTCGGTCGTGGTGGCCGGGGTCGAGGTGACCCGCGACGAGTTCGTCGAGGAGATCCGGCCCGCGGTGGACCAGCTGGTCGCCACGTTCGTGCGGGCGGCCGGCGCGGTGCAGCCGGAGGCGGTGCTGATGGTCGGCGGTGGCGTGCGGATGCCGGTGTTCGGCGACGCGCTGTCCGCGACCGTCGACTGCCGGGTGCTGGCCGAGGCCGCGCCGGAGCACTCCGTCGCCAAGGGCGCCGCGGTCGCCGCACGGCTGGTGGTCGTCGGCCCGGAGGCCGAGCCGGAGCCGCTGGACACGTCCGTGCTCGTGCACACCCGCGAGGCGTCGTTGCGGTTCCCGGTCGGCGAGGTCGCGCAGGCCGACGACGAGGAGTTCACCGCACCACCACCCCGCCCGCCCGTGGACGTCTCACCGCTGGAGCTGCCGCCGCCGCGGTCCAAGCGCATGACGCGGGTGCTGAAGCCGACCGGGCGCCGGTCCGGCTCCCGTTCCGACTGACTTCCCCCACTGCAGAGGATGGCCGTTGAGCGTGACCACGCGAGCCCGACTGGTGCTGGACGACTCCGCCCGGGGTGTCCTCGACCGGATCAACGACTCGTCGCCGGGCACAAGCCTGCGCGTTGTCGTTGCGGCTCCAGGAGGTCACGGCAAGACAGCGTTCCTCGGTGAGATCACGAACCCCGCCGTGCGGGTGGTCGATGACGCTCACCTGCTGGACGACGCCGCCTTGCGCGCGTTGGCCGCGGAACCGTTGCTGGTGCTGGCATATCGTCCGTGGCCCCGTCGTGCCGCATTGGCCGAGCTGACCCGTGGCGCGGTCGTGGTGCCGTTGGCGCCGTTGTCGAAGGACCAGGTCCGCGAGCTGTTGCACGCTCCTCGCCCCGTGGTCGACTTCGTGCACGCGCAGACCGGTGGCGTACCGGCGTACGTCGAACGGCTCGGCGCGGCGTCCGAGGTGTCCGCCGAGGCGCTGTCGGCGTTCCGCGGCGACCTCGACTGGCTCGACCCCGACCTGCAGAAGTTCCTGCTGGCCGCCGAAGCGGGTGCGGCCCAGCGCCTCGACCTGCTCTCGGCGTTGCTGGACAAGGACTTCGACGAGGTCAGCGACATCATCGAGGCCGCCCGCGCCACCGGCCTGCTCGCCGAGGACGGCACGCTGCTGCCCCTCGCGTTGAAGGCCGTCGGCGCTCTGACCCGCACCGAACGCCGCATCGCCGTCCGCCAGCGCCTCGCCCAGCTCCAGCTCGACCGCGGCGGCCCGGTCCTCGACCTGGTCCGCCCGCTCGTCGGCACCGGCATCGGCGGCCCGGTCTTCGCCGCCGCCGCCGCGAGGCCCTGTCCTCCGACCCGGCACTGGCCGCCCGCCTGTTCAAGGCCTCCACCGGCGGCGGCACGATCCCGTCCGACACCGCCGCCCAGTGGGCCACCGCCTCCGCCATGGCGGGCGACCTGGACTCCGCTCTCCGCCTGGCGGACCAGATCATCAGCGCCCGGACTCCCGCACCGCCGCACCGCCGCCGAGGTCGCCGCCGTGGCACTGGCCCACCGCGGCCAGCTGGCCCGCAGCACCGAGCTCTTCCGCTGGGCCGCCACCCCTACGCCGCCGCGTTCGCGGGCATCGGCGCCCTCGGCACCGGCACCCCCGCCGACGACACCCCGGCCCAGCCCCCGACCCTGCTCGGCGGTGCCGCCTCCCTGATGCTGCAGGGCGTGCGCCTGTCCGTGGCCGGCTCCGACACCGCCGCACTGTCCACTTTGGTCCGCGCTTCCTCCATGCTGGAACCCGCCGGCGGCGCCGTCCTGCTCCCCGACAGCCCGGCGTCCCTGGCCGCACTGGTGGCCATCCACTGCGGCGAACCGAACGTGGCCGAGTCAGTCCTCGACCGCGCCGTCGAAACCGGCACCGGCGGCGTCCTGATGTCGGTGCGCCACAAGCTGTTGCAGGCCTGGCTCCACATGCTCCGCGGCAACCTCGCCGTGGCCCGCGAAACCCTCATGTCCGTCCGCGGCGCCTTCGAACCCCGCGACTGGATCTTCGCCGTGGCCCTCGAGGTGGGCGTGGCCCGCCGCAACAGCGACCTCGCCACCCTCCGCCGCACCTGGGAACAGGCCTGCGAGGCCGTCCTCCGCCACCCCGTCGACCTGTTCTCCCTGTTGCCCCTGGGCGAGTTCGCCGCCGCCGCGGCCCGGTTGCGCGACCAGGACCGCCTGGCCCCGCATTTGTCGCAAGCCGTGTCGTTGCTGGAGGCGTTGGGCAACCCGCCCCTGTGGTCGACCCAGCTCCACTGGAGCCTCCTGCACGCCGCGATCATCGACGACGACCACACCGCCGCCGAGGAGCACGCGGCGGTGCTGGCTTCTTCCAGTGACCACAGCCGTTACTGCGCGATCATCTCCACCGCCGCCGAGAGCTGGCTGGACGTGGTGGCCGGCAAGGTCGACGCCGACCGCGTCGAGGAGGCGGCCCGCAGCCTGCACGCCGTGGGGCTCTGGTGGGACGCGGCCCGGCTGGCGGGCCAGGCGGCGATCCGCACCTCCGACCGCCAGGCGATGGTGCGGCTGCTGGACTGCGCCCGGTTGCTGCAGGGACGCCCGGTGTCGGCCCGCCGGGTGACCGAGGACGCGCCCGTGGTCGTCGAGGACGCGGGGAAGCTGAGCGAGCGGGAGCGGGAGGTCGCGCAGCTGGTGCTGGAGGGGATGACGTACAAGCAGGTGGGGGACCGGTTGTTCATCTCGGCCAAGACGGTGGAGCACCACATGGCGAGGATGAGGCAGCGGTTGGGGAGTACGAGCCGGAGTGATCTGCTGGCGCAGTTGAGGCACATCGTGGGGACCGGCGCCTGAGCGCGCCCCCTCCACAGCCGATCCACCCACATGAACCAATCGACGGCCTTCGCCACCCGCCCTTCCATGAGGAAATTGCTCCGATCGAGCGATCAAATCCTGTAACGCACCGAGGTCGCGCCTCGCCCGATGAGGCGAACGCCGCCGCGCATTGGGACGATGTGGTTTGCTGGCGGTAGGCTTCCGCACCGTTGCTCGTCGAGCAGGTCAGGTGGATCGATTGCCGAGCCAGGACGACGCCAGACCGTCACGCCCGCCTGGACGTGACGAGTTGGCGCGCGACTGGGCCGTCAAGGTCAGCCGGACCTCCTACGTCCCGCTCTCCGCCGCCCGGTTGGCCGAGGAGCTGCACGAGCTGCTGAACGTCGTCGCCGACGCGCTCACCGGAGATCCGAAGATCGCGGCCAGGGTCGGCACGCGGCTCGTCGAGATGCACTGCGTCGGGGCGGACAGCCTCAGGAAGTCCGTTGAGATCCTCGCGCGGTTCGTGGCGCACGAGACCAAAGACATGGAACGCGGTGCGTTGGTCATCGGCGAGATGGCCGCCGGTTACACCGATGCGATGCAAGCGCTCGTGTTGGAGCAACAGGAGAGCGTGAGCCAGGCGCTGTTGAGAGCGAACAGGGCCGTGCAGCTCGACCTGCAGGCGAGCGAGGAGCGGTTCGAGGACATCTTCGCGCACTCGTCGACGGGCATCGCGATCGTCAGCCTCGACGGGGAGCTGGAGCGTGCGAACGAGGCGTTGTGCACGATCCTGCGGCGTGACGACGTCGACGGCATGACGCTCGACGACCTCATCGCGCCCGCCGACCTGCCGTTGATCAGAGAAGCGCTGGCCAGTCTCAAGTACGAGCGGATGCGCCGGGTCGAGGAACGGCCGCGGCTCCTCGACCGCGACGGCGAGCTCTTCCGGGTGCTGCTCGCGGCGACCGTGCAGAAGGACGCGGAGGACAACCCGCGGCACTACGTCCTGATGATCGACGACGACAGCCAGCTCACGCTGCTCGGCGGCCGGTTGCAGTACCAGTCGCTGCACGACGCGCTGACCGGACTGCCGAACCGGCAGTACCTCACCACGCGGCTGGAGTCGTTGCTGCACAGCGACATCGAGCACGGCGTCACGCTCTACCACCTCGACCTCGACGCGTTCGCGGTGATCACCGACGGGCTCGGGCGCGAGATCGGCGACAAGGTGCTCAAGCTCGTCGCGGAACGGCTGAGCGCCGTGTTCGCCAGCGAGAAGGCCATGGTCGCGCGGCTCGAGGGTGACGAGTTCGCCGTGCTCGTCGAGAACGGGCCGCGGACGCCGGACGTCGACACCACCATCCGCACCATCGAGCACGAGCTGGCCGAGCCCGTCTACTTCGGCGGCCACGGCGTCGCGGTGTCGGCGTCGATCGGCGTGCTGCCGCGGCTGCACCCCGGCGGCCACCCGGCCGAGGTCTTACGGGCGTCGGACATGACGCTCCGGCGGGCCAAGCGCAGCGGGCGCAGGCAGTGGGGACTGCACGACGCGACGCTCGACAAGCGCGAGCAGGAGGACTTCGCGCTCGCCGCCGTCATGCCCGGTGCGTGGGAGAGCGGCGAGATCGACGTCGTCTTCAACCCGGTGATGCGGCTCGACGGCGCGGTGCGGGTGTGCGTCGAGGCCGAGCTGCACTGGCGGCACCGGGACGCCGGGCCGATCCCGCACGAGAAGTGCGTGTCGATGGCCGAGCACACCGGGTTGATGCTGCCGCTCGGCGAGTGGATGTTGCGCAGGGCCGCGGAGACCGCGCAGGGGCACGACGAGATGCTCGCGGTGTGCCTGACCGAGAGTCTCGCGAACAGCCCGGACCTCGTGCGCGACGTGCGCCGGGTGCTCGCGGACACCGGACTGCCCGCCGGCCGGTTGCTCCTCGGCTTCCCGGTGCACGTGCTGGCGTCCGAGGACAGCGAAGCAGCCGACAACCTGGACCTGTTGTCGGACATGGGGATTCACATCGGTGCGCGCAACTTCCGCGGTTCGACCGCCGAGATCGAGCTGGTCCGCTCGCTCGGCGTCACGGCGGTGCGGGTGGCCGGGCGCTGCCAGAAGCCGGACGAGCTGGTGTCGCACGTGCTCAGCGACCTCATCGGGTTCGTGCACGAGGCCGGTGGGCTCGTGGTGGTCGACTCGATCGAGGACGCCGAGCAGCGCGACTGGTGGAAAGAGCTGGGAGCCGACGCCGGGATCGGGCCGGTGTTCTGCCGGAGCCCGGCTACGAGCTGGCCCGCCGCGGACTGAGGTGCACGAGGACCAGCGCGAAGCCCGCGATGGTCACCATCCGCAGCGCGGCGCCGATGCCGTTCCAGTCCTTCGACTGCCACATCGCGAACCACTCGCCACCGATCGTGATGAACCCGCCCAGGAACAGCGCGACGACCATCATCAGGCCCGCGGACGCGAACTGCCGCGCGCTCTCCTCGCGGTCACGCAGATATGCGATGGTGCCCGCGGTCAGCAGGAGCGCGGAGATCGCCTCCCAGACGATGATCGCGACGTAGACGAGCGTCACGACCGCGGGACTGGTGATCGCCCGCCACTTCAGTCCCTCGCCGAACGTGGTGTCCATGGCGAGCACGTGCCGCACGAACGCCTCGTTCGTCCCGTAGTCCGTGATGTTGCCGAGCACCACGAGGATCATGTTCAACGCGATGAACCCCACGGTCACCGCCACCACCGCGCGCAAGCTGCCGACCCGAGCAAGTAAACGCATGGCGCGGACAGTAACCGATAGGGTGCGGCCGGTGAGCCGTGTTTGTGTCGTCTCCCACCGGCTGGGCGGGTTCGACGGGGTCAGCGTCGAGGCCGCGAAGTGGGCGGGCGCGTTCGAGGAGCTCGGCTGGCAGGTCACGCTCGCGGCCGGCCACTTCGCCTCCGGTGCCGGGGTCGTCGTCCGCGGCATGTGGGCCGACCGGCCGGGCGGTGAGCCACCACCCGTCGACCACGCCGTGGTCAAGGAGCTCTGCGCGACGCACGACCTGGTCGTGCTCGACAACGCGGGCTCGTTGTGGAGCGCGCCGGAAGCCTCGGTGGCATGGGAGGAACACGCTCTCACCGCGGGCGTTCCGGTGATCTTGCGGCACCACGACCCGGCCTGGCAGCGCGTGCAGCTGCGTCCGGTCGACGGCGACGTCGTGCCGCTGCACCACCCGGCCCACCTGCACGTGCTCATCAACTCGTTGACACAGCGGGAGTTCCTCGCCCGCTGGCCGCAGTTGCACACCGAGGTCGTGCACAACCGGGTCGACGTCGTCGGTCTCGCGCACGGCGACCGCACCGGAACGCGTGCCGCTCTCGGTGTCGCGCCATCCGACTACCTCGTCGTGCACCCCGCACGGGTCGAGGGCACGTCGAAGAACATCCCCGGCGCGGTCGAGTTCGTGCGCAGGCTGTCCGAACGGCGCCCGGACGTCCGCTACTGGCTCACCGACGACGCCCCTTGCCCTGCGGCAGAACAACTTCCGGGTGTCGTGCGCGGTCGCACCCGCAACCCGGCCGACCTCTACGCCGCCGCGGACCTCGTGCTGCTGCCGTCCACGTGGGAGGGGTGGGGGCTGCCGGTCTGCGAGGCCGCGGCCGCGCGCAAACCCGTTGTGGCGGGCCCCTATCCGGTGCTGGACGAGATCCGCGCGCTCGGGCTGACCGTGGTCGACCCGGCCGATCTCGACGGTCTGCTCGCCGTCACCGACGCCGTGCTCGACGCCAACCTCGCCGCGGTGCGACGACATCTGGACCTGCGCGCGCTGCCGGACGTGCTCACGGGCCTGGTCGAGAAGGCGGCCGGGCTCAGCACGGGTCCCTGAAGTCCATCTGCGGCAGCTTCTCCTGCCACAGCACCGGGGTCAGCGCACCACGCGTGGTCGTGCAGACCCGCTCGATCTGGTGCGTGACATCGAGGTCCCACAGCCGCACGACGCCGTCGGCGTTGCCGGTCGCGAGCAGCCCGCCCCGCGGCGAGAACCGCACGAACGGCTCGGACGTCCAGTCACCGGTGATCTGCTGACCGGTGTAGGACGCCTTGGCCGGGTCGCTGATGTCCCACAGCCGGAACGTCCTGTCCGCGCTGCTGCTCGCGAGCGTCCTGCCGTCCGCGCTGATCGAGATCGTGGTGATCGTGCCCGTGTGCCCGTGCAGCTCGCCGATCAGCCGCGGGTTCTCCCGGTCGCGCACGTCGTAGAGCCGGATCACCCTGCTCTGCCCGGCGGTGACGAGGGTGGTGCCGTCCGCGGTGAAGATCGCCTTGTGCACGATCTGCGGGTCCTGGATCGGTTTGCCCAGCAACCGGGCCCGCGCGGGGTCGCTCACGTCCCACAGCCGCACCGTCCGGTCGCTGCTCGCCGTGGCGAGCGTCCGGCCGTCCCTGGCGAAGTCCATGCCGTTGACGTAGGCGTCGTGCCCGGTCAGCGGCTCGCCCAGCGGCACCGGACTGGCGGGGTCCGTGGCGTCCCACAACCGCACCGAGTTGTCGTCGTGGCTGGTCAGCAGGACCTTGCCGGTCGGGCTGAACTGCGCGGCCGTCGCGAACCGGGTGGGCAGCACCATCGGTGCGCCCAGCGGTAGGGGCTGCCGGGGGTCGGTCACGTCCCACCGGCGCACCGTCTGGTCGCCGGCCGCGGTGACGAGCACCTTCCCGTCCGGCCGGAACGCCGGAGGGCCGACCGAACGCTCGTGCCCCACCAGCGGTGCCCCGGCCTGCGCCGGTTCCTGCGGGTTCGAGACGTCCCACAACCGCACGGTCGTGTCAGCGGACCCCGTCGCGAGGAGCTCGCCGTCCGGCCGGAACCCCGGCTCCCCGGCCCTGCCGGTGTGGCCGATCAACCTCGCGCGCGGCAACGACCACAGGTTCGCGGTGTTCTCCTGCGACCCGGCCGCGAGCGAGCGGCCGTCGGGGCTGAAGCCGACCGCGAACATCGACCCGCCCCGCGCCGCGAGCGGCCGCCCGATCTGGGTCACCGTCGCCGGGTCGCCGACGTTCCACAGCCGGGCGGTCGCGTCGGCGGAACCGGAGGCGAGCACGGGCTCGGCCGGGCTGAACTTCACCGACCACACGGCCTCGGTGTGCCCGACGAGCGGTTGCCCGACCAGCTCCCGCGTGGCCGGGTTCCACAGCCGCACGGTCTTGTCGTCCGAGCCACTCGCGAGCAGCCTGCCGTCGCCGCTGAACGCCACGCTGTGGATGCCGTCGGTGTGCCCGGTCATCGGCTTGCCGACCCTGGTCCTGGTGGCGACGTCCCACAACCGGATCGTCGCGTCGTCGCCCGTGGTGGCGAGCGTCCTCCCGTCCGGGCTGAACGCGATCGAGCGGACCGCGGCGGTGTGGTCGCGCAGCGGTTCGCCGGCGGGCCTGGGGTCTGCCGGGTCGCTGACGTCCCACAGCCGCGCCGACCGGTCCTCGTTCGCCGCCGCGAGCAGCTCGCCGTCCGGGCTGAACTCCAGCAGGTAGGAGGGGCCGTTGCCGGTCTCGATGGTCTTGAGCGGCTGCGGTGCGGCCGGGTTCGTCACGTCCCAGAGCCGGATCGTCGCGTCCTGGCCGGTGGTCGCGAGCACCTTGCCGTTCGGGGAGAACACCGCGGAGCTCAACCAGTTGGTGTGCTCGGTGATGACCGCGAGCTCCCTGGGACGGCTGCGGTCCCGCACGTCCCACAGCCGCGCGGTGCGGTCGTAGCTGGCGGTCGCCAGCAGGGTCCCGTCCGGGCTGAACGTCGTCAGGTAGACCGCGCCGGTGTGCCCGGCGACCGGCACGGCCAGCGGGACCTGCTGCGTGGCCAGCAGCTTGGCGTTCACCGCCTGGTCGTCCGGGCGCATCCGGTGCGCGACCAGCAGGAGCTGCGCCGACAGCGACGGGTCGCTCGTGGCCAGCCGGTCCGCCTCGGCCACGACCTGGCGGTACTGGGCGTCGTTGCGCTGCTGCACGGAGATCACCGCCGCACCGGCCGCGATCAGCGCGAACACCGCGACCAGCGCGACGGCGCTGCGGCGCAGCCAGATGCTCTTGCGGTGCTGGCGTTCCGACGTCCGCACGAACTCCTTCGCGAGCGCGGTGACGTTCTGCTGCTGCCGCACGCCCTCCAGCCGGGCGCCGCGGTAGAGCATCGACGAGTCGCGCTCGTGCGTGGACCAGGCGGCCGCGTCCTCCTCCAGACGCTGGCGGGCCAGGTTGCCGGCCCGGTCCTGGTCGATCCAGCCGCGCAGCCGCGGCCACGCGTGCAGCAACGCCTCGTGCGTGATCTCGACGCTGCCCGCGTCCAGGGTGATCAGCCGGGCCCTCGCCAGCACCTCGAGCGCGCGCTCGGTCGCCGGCAGGTTCGTGCTCGCCTCCAGCAGGTTGTGGCGGCTGGAGCGGCGGCGGGTGTCCTGGGTGTCGTCGCCGACCCTGACCAGGCGCAGGAGCAGCTGCTTCGCGGCCTGCTGACCGGGTTCGTCGAGGTCGGACCAGGCGCGTTCGGCCGTGGTGGCGACCGCGCCCTGGATGCCGCCGGCCGCCCGGTAGCCGGCGATCGTGAGCCGCCCGGCCTGCCTGCGCTGCCAGGTGACCAGCAGGGCGTGGCTGAGCAGGGGGAGCGCACCCGCGTCGTAGGCGTCCTTGCTCCGGCGGTTCTGGGCGCCCAGGTCGCGCAGCATGAGCTCGACCAGACCGGGTTCGAGCTGCAGGCCGGCCGCCTTGGCCGGGTTCGTGACGGCGTCGCGCACCTCGGCGGCCGACATCGCGCCGAGCACCATCTGGTTGCTCTGCAGCGCCTCGGCGAGCTCGGGGAAGTCGAGGCAGCGGGCGTAGAAGTCGGCCCGCACGCCCAGCACGACCGCCGCCTTCTCCGCGGCCGCGTGCAGGGCCTGCACGAACACCCGCAGCCGGTTCGCGTCGCCGCCGAGGGTGAACGCCTCCTCGAACTGGTCGACGATCACCACCCGGTCGCCGACCGCGATCTGCACCTCCTGGGCCAGGTCGACCAGCACCTCCGAGGCGACGGCGGCCTCCAGCGTGCTGATCAGCTCCGGCAGCTGGAGGGCGAGCTCCTTGAGCGGATCGGTGCCGGGAGAAATGATGACGGCTTCTTTGTGGAGGCGGGGCAGCACACCCGCTTTCATCAAACTCGACTTTCCGGCACCTGATGCGCCGACGAGCATGGTGAGACCGTTTTCGTTCATTCGGTCGAGAAGTGCGTTCGTCGCCCGTTCCCGGCCGAAGAACCAATTCGAGTCCTGCGGCCCGAATGCGCTCAAACCCATATAAGGGCACACAGCGTTTTCGTCGGGAGGTGGTGCGTCCTCGGAGTCGCCGACCGGACTGGCGAGTGCTTCCTCCCACAACGTGCGCCAGACTTCGACGTCGTAGAGCCCGTCGACCGCGGGCTGGGGCCGGCGTTTGCGCGCCTCGCCGGTGAGGACCTCCAGCACGGCGCTCAGGCCGCTGAACTTCGCCGGCACGTTCCGCCCGCGGCGCCAGTCGCTGACCCGCTGGGCCGGTACGCGGACCGGTCTGCCGCGTTCGTCCGTTCGGCGGGCACGGGTCACCGACTCCGTGACCCGCTTCAAAGGTGGGTCACCTGCCTCCGCGTAGAGCAGCGCGAAGCGCTCCGCGAAGACGCCACGGGGTCCCAATCGGCCTCCACCTCGTCCGGACCGGAAAACGTGCACCGCCCGTCTGAGCTGCGGTGCACGCACCGGACGGGCCCTTTCGAACCCACCCTAGCGAGGTGGTCTGACAACCTCGACCACACAGTCCTTCACGAGACCGGGAGACCGTCACAGTGGTAGCGGCTATCTGGGGCATCACTTCCACGGCTGAGGAGTGCTGGGGGTCTCCTCAGCCGTGGCCTCGACCGAGCGAGTGGCAGGGCGCGGCCTGCTGAGTCAGGCGGCCTGCCAGAGCGCGTCAGCCTCCGGTTGCTTGGGCTGAACCCGGTTCGGATCGGGCAGGTACTGCTCGACCGGCAGCGTCACGAAGGTGATGTTCCCCGGTTTCAACGCCGTGAGCTTTCCGGCCAGGTCGGCCAACGCGCTGATCGATCCCAATTCCTCGTCCGTCACAATGGACTTCGTCAGGACGTCGGCGAGTTCGAACGTTTTCTGCGGGCTGCCGAGCCAGTTCTCATCGGCGAGTTTCTGGCTCAGCGCAGTCATGAACAACTGCTGGTTCTTGATCCGGTTGAGGTCACTGCCGTCACCGATGCTGTAACGCGTTCGCACAAATGCGAGCGCCTGCGTTCCGTCGAGCCTGTTCGGCCCGGCGGGCACGTGCAGCCCGCTCTTGTTGTCGTCGATCGCCTCCGGCAGCGTGATGTCGACGCCGCCGAGGCGGTCGACGACATCGCGGAAACCGTTGAAGTCGATCTGCACGAAGTGGTCGATCCTGAGGTTGCTCATCTGCTCGACCGTCGCCACGGTGCAGGCGGCGCCACCCGTGGTGAAGGCGCTGTTGAACATGGCGATGCCCGCCGGCGGGTGGTTGCCGCACCTCGGCCGCGGCACCATCGTGTCGCGCGGGATGCTGATCACCCGTGCCGTGTCGCCCTTGGCGTTGAGCTGCACGACCATGGCGGTGTCGGACCGCCCGTCGTCCCTGCCGATGAGCAGGAAGGTGAGCGGCCGGCCCGGCGTCGACGGCGGCTGCGACGGCCGCGGCGGCCGGGCGTTCCCGCTCAGCTCCTCGGCGAGGTCGACCGTCTGGAGGTTGCTCTCCAGCCGGGCGTAGGACCCTCCGACGACGACGCCCGCCGCGATGACCACAGCGGCCCCCGAGACCACCAGCCATCGTTTCAAGTGGACGTTCATACCCACGACGGTCCCCGTGCTTTGTGCGGGACCTGTGGCTGAATTGTCAGGGTTGTGTCACAGCGTCTCTCAACTGGTCGAGGAACCTGGCGCCGTCCGCGCTGACGGCGTACTTGGCCTTGCTCCTCGTGGTCCCGATGTCACGGCCGAACGGACTGCCCTCCGCCAGGAACCGCTGGTCCGCCACGAGCTTGCCACGCGTGTAGGTCCCGGTCAGCTCGATCGCGAACCGGTCCTCGACGTAGGTGGCCAGATCGGGCTCCAGCAGGATCGCCGCGGCCAGCGGGTCGTGCGGCACGAAGCCGCTCTTGCCCAGGAAGCTGCCGTAGAAGTCGGCGTAGAACCCGAGGATCTGCCTGACGTAGTTCGTGTTGGGCAGCGCGTCGAGCCACTCACCCGGCGCGTGATTCGCCATCGTGACGTCGAGCCCCACGATCGTCAGATCCTCGAACCCGGCGTCCAGCACCAGGTCCGCGGCCTCGGGGTCGTGCCAGAAGTTGGCCTCGGCGTGGCTGGTGATGTTCCCCGGCACGTTGAGCGCGCCACCCATGACGACCGTGCGGTTGATGAGGTTCGGCAGGTTCGGCTCGATCTGCAGCGCCAGCGCGACGTTCGTGAGCGGCCCGATGGCGAGCAGGTCGAGCTCTTGCGGGTTCTTCCGGGCCAGCCTGGCAATCTGCTCGGCCGCGCTCTCCGTCGTATGGCTTCTTTGCGGCTCGTCCCCCGCGTACCCACCGAGCCCGTCCGGTCCGTGCACGTCCTCCGCGGTCTTCAACGGCTGCGCCAACGGCCGCGCGGCCCCCATCGCCACCGGCGCGTCGATGCCCAGCCGCTCGGCGAGCCTCAGCGCGTTGGCCGTCGCCTGCCGCACCGGCACGTTCCCGTGCACCGTGCCGATGGCGACTATTTCGATGTCGGCCCGCGCCTTCAGGTAGTACAAAGCGAGGGCATCATCGATGCCGGGGTCCGCGTCGACGATGAGCCGCATGGACCCGATCATGCCACTGGGGGCAGCCATGACGATCCGCAAAGCCGTGCTCTCCGACGCACCGGCCGTGGCCGCGGTCCACGTCCGCTCCTGGCAGACCACCTACCGCGGCCACATGCCGGACTCGTTCCTCGACAACCTCTCCCTGGAAGCGCGTCTTCCCCTGTGGCAGCGCGACATCCCGTCCGGCTACGTCTGGGTCGCCCTGGCCGACGACGAGGTCGTCGGCTTCGCCTGCGCCGGCCCGTCCCACGAACCCGACGCCGCCTCCGAGCTCTACGCCATCTACTTCCTGCAATCGGCCCAGGGCACCGGCCTCGCCTCACCACTGGCCCACGCCGCCCTGGAAGGCTTCACCGACACCACCCTGTGGGTGCTCACCGACAACAAACGCGCCCGCCGCTTCTACGAACGCCTCGGCTTCGTCCTCGACGGCACCACCCGCCAGGAAACAATCGGCGGCGCCGTGGTCGACGAGGTCCGCTACCGCCGCTCGTAGCTCAGGTCCATCCCCTTCATCCACTCCGGCTCGATCCTGATGAGCACCGCACCCTCACCGTGGATCACCTCGTGGAACATCGGGTCCCACCGGCTCTCGTCCTCCCCGACATACCGGCTGTACAGCCGCTTGGCCCGCTCGACGTCGATCTCGTGCACCTCACCTTTGCCCTTCGCCGTGACCTTCTCCACCCGCCCGGTCGCCACGTCGAAGTCATCCACCACAAGCGCCACCTTCGGGTCTTCATCGAGCGTCTGCCACCACTTCGCCCAGGGCCCGCTGGAGATCCAGAAGGCCCCGTCTTCCCACAGGAACCACGTCGGCCGCACACTCGGCCCGTTGAGGGAGATGTAGGCGTTCAGCGGCTTCTTGAGGAACTCGTCAACGTCCATACGTTCTATGGTGATGCTGACACGTCAGCAAAGTCCAGCCCGTTCACTCTCCGGTGACGAACGCGAAGGAGCTGCCGTGGTGTTCCGCCCCACCTACCGCCGCAAACTCGAATCACACGAGCTCGACATCGCCCACAAAGTCTTCGGCGACGCCCTCGACACTTCATTCCTGCGCCTGGCCGAGGGAGGCGTCCTGGGCAGCTTCGGCGTCGCCCGCACCCTCCCGCGCCTCGTCACGTTCCCCCGCGGCATCCTGACGAACCCGCAGAACCGGGCTCGCTACGAACGCTGGCTGGTCCACGAGCTGACCCACGCGTACCAGTACCAGCACGGCCGGAGCATCCTCAGCTTGCTGCCGACGGCGTTCGCCGGCTTCTTCATGAAGGGGCTCTACGACTACGGGGGCGTTGAGGGGCTGCGGGGGAAGACGTTCGCGGACTTCAACTCGGAGCAGCAGGCGAACATCATGGCCGACTACTACTACCTGAGCACCTACGAGCCGGACCGGGACATTTCGGCTTATCAGCCTTACGTCGACTTCGTGCGGTCGCAGGTTCGCTGAGCTTTGGTGGCCGGTGTGGTTGAAAAGATCAAGCTCCGACCGCGTTGCCGCTGGTCAGAGCTTGATTTCACCCGGCGAAAGGTAGTGCCCCAGGCAGGATTCGAACCTGCGACACACGGTTTAGGAAACCGATGCTCTATCCCCTGAGCTACTAGGGCTGGCACGGATCAGTCTAGCGGCCCTCCGCCACCGAGTTGACCTGGCCCCGGCCAACGCGCCAGTCACGCTCTGTGAGAGCGCGGCCAGGACCCATGCGGCCGTTCGAAGGAAGTGAGGCAGGCCACCTTCAGCAGGCGGGAAGCGTCGGGTAGGCAGGGGGCGTGAGCAGACCCTGGCCCGACTTTCGTCCTGGCCCGCTGGGGGCCGTCAAGTCTTGGTGGCGGCGGCGGGTGCCGAAGAAGAGTGACGACTACACGTACGTGCCGCCGGTGAGCAGTCATCAGCAGGAGTTCGTTACGCCGTTGCCGAGTGCGGTGTACGGGTTGGACTTCCAGTTGAGGATGAACGTCGTGTGGCGGTTCGACCTGGCTACCGGGTTGCGGCACAACGCGCCGAAGAGTGCGGCGATTCATCATGTGGTGCAGCGGGCCACGGAGATCAGCGGTACGCGGATGTTGGTTCACCACGCGGCGCTGCAGGTGCACCTCGGCGATGAGCTCGCGAGGGAGCAGCAGGTGCCGGGGACGCACGTGTGGGCGCGGGCGGAGCAGGTCAAGGTCGAGGTTGATGACGGGGACCTGGAGATGGCGCGCAAGCACATCGAGTTGTTGAGGAGCTCGACGTTCAAGTTGGCTGAGCGCGACATCGAGCGGCAGGAGATTCGGTACCTGCGTGATGAGGTGTTGACGGATGTCGGGACGGCGACGATCTGGTGGTTGCAGCGCAACGGGTACCGCGTGGAGGAGGCGGTGAGGTTGTCCGGGGAGCTGGCGGAGCTGGTGCGGATTGCGCAGCAGCAGCCGGCGAAGCACTGGGCCGAGTCGTTGGTCAGCAGTGTGGAGAAGGCGTTGCCGGAGTTGGAGGACCAGCACCGGCTGGAGCTGCAGCAGCACCTGGCCAAGGCGTTGAGCGTGTACGGGGGGAGTCGGATCGCCGCGGAGTTCGCTGACCAGGTCGGGCTGCCGGCCGGGGAGCAGGGTGTCCACAACGGACAGAACAACGGGCACAAGTAGAGGCCGCCGACCCCTGGGGGTGGATCGGCGGCCTCATCTCGAAGGCCTACAAACTGTAGACCTCAAGTTCGTACAGGGAGTATCCGTGACGAGTGGCCCGGTGGGTGCCCGTCAGTCGGAGGTATCTCGCGTCCTGTGGGGTAAACGCTACGACATCGTCGCCGCCGTCGCCACTACTTGTCGCGAAAACGTGCCGCCAATTCGTTCCGTCGCTGGACAGTTCGATTCGGTAACCGCTGCCGAAGGCGGATTCCCAGCGCAACACAGCGCGACCGACTCGTTGCACAGCGCCAAGGTCGACCTCAATCCACTGGTCATCGCTCCAATTGCTGGCCCATCGTGACTGCGGGTCGCCGTCGATCACGTGCTGTGGCGGGAGGTTGTTCCATCCGGTTTCGTGGGACGAGGCGGTGGCGGTGCCGGAGGTGGCCAGGTTGGTGATGTTCTGGCCGCGGCGGGACGGGAACTGCACGACCTGCTGGTAGGTCGGGCGGTTCTGCCAGTGGATCTTGTCGTGGGCGATGCCGCCCATGGCGCGGTGGATGATCGTGTCGGCGCACCACTGGTCGCCGGCGGCGCAGTCGGCGTCGCCGGGGTAGACCTGGGTCGCGGGCTTGGCGGCGGCCTGCTTCAGGGAGTCGACCAGTGCTGTCCGGCAGCCGGACAACGTGCCGCCGCCGCAGTAGGTCTGCGGGAAGGCGCCCTGGACCGGGTCGCCGAGGACCTTGCGGAGGTCCTTGTCGACGAAGCCCCACCAGCCGTACTGGAACGAGGAACCCTTGTGCGGTGCGGCGCCGTGGGTGTCGGACGGGGCCTCGTCCACCTGGACCGCGTTGACCAGGGCGGTGTAGAGGTCGGTGCCGAGGGACGGCTGGAACTGTGCGGCGACGAGCAGCGGCCACCACGCGTCCAGCACGCGGATGGCGTCGGCGTGGGCGTAGGCCTTGCTGCCCTTGGTGGTTTCCTTGCGCAGGGAACCGGAGCGCTGCCAGTCCTTCAGCTGCTGCACGACCGGGGCCAGTGCGGGGTCGACGGGGGCGGACTCGACGACCCGCAGCAGCTCGGGCAGCACCTGTTCGGCGCGCAGGTCGGCCACTCCGGCTTCGGCCATGACGCGGGTCAGTGACGCGCGCGAGACCTTCTGGCCAGAGGCGATCAACGCGCGGACGCGGCCGTCCAGCAGGTCACCGCGGTGCACGGCGCTGTGGCCGAAGCCGCCAAAGGTGAAGTCCTTGGCCTGCTTGTTGTTCCACGAGATGTAGAAGTCTTGGTTGATCGAGTTCGGGTGGCCGGCGAACGGCATGTACTGCGCGGTGTTCTCGTCGCCGTTGAAACCCTGCCACTCGAACTCGGGCCGCGCCCACACAGGCAGGTTCGGGTCCACATTGGACGCCCGTACCGGGTTCAGACCCGAGTTGAAGTAGGCCGTGTCGCGCGAGTCGACGTAGAACCAGTTGAACGCGTACCCGATCTTGTCGGCCGCGCGCTGGAAGTCGGTGGCGGAACGGATCGCCGAGGGATCGTTGATCTCCTGGAAGCCGATGATCGAGTCGACCTCGTGCATGTACGTCGAGCGCAACGTCGTGTACGCCACGACCTTGCCGCCCACGGTCGCGCGGCTCGCCACCAGGCCGTACTTGGTCCGCCACATCACCAGCGTGTACGAACCGGCCGGTGTGCCGTCCGCGACCGTCGGCTTCCACGCGTTCTTGCGCTCCAGCCGTTCCATCGGCAGGCACGCGCCGCGGTACAGGTAGTGCGAAGAAGCCTTCGTGGGAGCGGAGCCGTCCGGGTTGCACAGCTCCACGGCGTACGTGTCGATGATGTCCTGCGCCGCCGACGTCGCGCTCCACGAGTAGTCGACGCCACGGCCGAGCTGCACGTACATCGAGACGCCCGCGAACGAGACGCCGCGCGAACGGATGCCGGGGCCGTTGAGCTCCTGCAGCATCAACAGCTGCGGCGCGAAGTAGCCCGTCTGCGGACCCCACACGGCGACCGGGTTGCCGGAGTCGGTGTGGGCGCCTGACACGGCCAGCGCGTTCGACATGCCGTGCTTCTTGTTCAGCAGGTCGGCCGGCAGGACGCCGTCCTCGAAGATGCCGGAGGCCTTCGCCAGCTCACCGGAAGCGGGAACGGCGACCGCCGCGCCCGTGCCACCCACCTCGTCGTAGATCATCCGCTCCGGCGTGATGCTGCCCGCGTCCGGAAGGGCCAGACCGGAAGGTGAGGCAGGGGAGGCCGCGTACGGGAACGACTGTCCGTCGTGGAGCGTCAGCACGGCCTCGGGGTCGTTCTGCGCCCGGAACGCCTGCCACACCTGCTCACCGACGGTGGCGCCGTACCGGTTCTGTGCGGCCAGCTTCACCAGCGCCGACTGCACCTCACCGCCGCCGCCCGCGCCGAACAGGCCGCCGACGACCGCCGCGATGGCCACCATGTCGGTCGCCTTGAACGGCTGGATGTCGTTCCAGTTCGTGATCGCGTCGGCGTGCCCGGTCAGCACGTACTCGCCGGGGAAGTTGCGCGCGTTGACCGACTGGGTCAGGTAGGCGTTGATGCCCGCGATGTAGTCGTTGACGTCCGCCAGCGCCTGCCGGCCGCGCTCGCCGCCCTTGGCCGCGGCGGTGTCGATCTGCTTCTGCAGGTCCGCCTCGGTGTACGGGATCTGGTTGTAGAACGACTGCTCCAGCACGCGGTTGCCGGGTGCGCCGCCCGCGAAGCCGCTCAGCTGGCCGCGGCCGAGGTGGCGGAACAGGTCCATCAGCCACATGCGGTCCTGGCCCGCCGCGTAGCCGGCGCCGAACATCGTGCCGGAACGGGTGGTGCCGGTGATGTGCGGCATGCCGATCTTCTTGTCGCGCACGATGGTCACGTCCGCGCGCGGCTTGACCGTGCTCTCGACCTGGCCGGCGGGCACGCCGAACGACGCGTCGTTGAAGAAGTCGGTCAGCTGGGCGTTGCTCAGCCCGCCGTAGCCGGCCACCAGCGCGTCGTACTTGCCGAGCTGGTCGGCGGAGTGCGCCGGCCGGGTGCCGAGCGCCTTGTGGGCCAGGATCTCGGCGAGCGTCGCGTTGCCGTTGTTGCCGGGCGGCAGGACGTCGGCGCACTGGCCGAGGCAGAAGTCGTCGGCGGTGAACGTGGGTGCGGGCGCCGCCTGGACGGCTGCCGGAACGATCATGAGGGAGGCGGTGACGGCGGCGGAGGCCAGCAGGGACGTCACCGGATTGGCTCTCCGCATGCGCGAAGCTCCTCTCCGTGCAGGGCAAGCTGTTGTGGCGCAGATTACTTTCCGCTGAACTAATTGCGAAAGAGCTTCGCGTTTTTCACTCTGCAGGACCGTGCACTGTATCGGTTCAGTGGGGAACAACGATTGACATGTTCAACCGCCGCACCTTCCTCGCCGGCCTCGCCGTCACGGCCGTCCCGCTGCCACGCGCGGAGTTCCCCGTCCATTCGTGCCAAGCCTGGGACGCCCGTCCGCCCGGCGAGGGCATCGAGATAGTGAGCCGATTGCCGGAACGCATCCTGGTCCACCATTCGACCTCCCCGAACCTCGAGGACTACTCGATAGCCAGGGCCTATGAGCACGCCCGGTGGATTCAGGACCTTCATATGGACCAAAACGGGTGGCCCGACTCCGGTCAGCACTTCTCGAACAGCCGTGGTGGGTTCGTCGTCGAGGGCCGGCACGGGAGCCTCACCGCGTTGCACCACGGTGACCGCACGGTGGTGGGCGCACATTGCCCAGGTCAGAACGACTGTGCCATCGGAATCGAGAACGAAGGGCTCTACGTGGACGTCCTTCCGCCGCAAGCGCAGTGGGATTCACTCGTGGCCTTCTGCGCGCACCTGTGTTTCCGGTACGGCATTCCAACCAGTGAGATTTATGGCCACCGGGACTTCTTGGTCACTCAGTGTCCCGGTGATGCCCTCTATGCCCAGCTGCCGCGCCTACGCAGCGAAGTCACCGCGCAATTCCGGTAACTGTGAACGCCCCCGCCGATCTCGAAAATCCGTTACCACATGATGAGATAACTGAGAATTAACGTGACCTTCGGCCTGTGTACGCGAAGATCACGCTCATGAGGGAGCACGGAACGCCAATGCGGGAGGCGTCGTGATCAAGGTTCTGCTGGCCGACGACGAGGACCTCGTCCGTTCCGGCCTTCGCATGATCCTGAGCAGCGTCGGGGACATCGAAGTCGTCGCCGAATGCGATGACGGACACCTGGTAGCCGACCTGGCGCGCCAGCACCGTCCTCACGTGGTCCTGCTCGACATCCGGATGCGCACCTCGGACGGACTCGCGGCCCTGCGGCGGCTGCGGACCCTGCCCGAGCCGCCTCGGGTGTGCATCCTGACCACGTTCGACGTCGACGAGTACGTCTCGGAAGCGCTGAGACTCGGAGCCTCGGGCTTCTTGCTGAAGGACACCGAACCGGAACAGCTCGTCAAGGCCGTGCGCGACCTCGCGCGCGGAGGCGCGGTCCTCGACCCCGGGGTCGCGGCACGCGTCCTGGCCGCCGTCGCCGACGGTGAACGGATGGCCGAGCCGGCACGCCGGTTGCTGGCGTCGTTGTCGGAACGCGAGCGCGAGGTGCTCGTGCTGATCGGTCAGGGCATGTCGAACGCGGAGATCGGCGGCACGCTGCACCTGTCGGAGGCGACGGTGAAGGGCTACGTGTCGTCGGTGCTCGGCAAGATCGGGGCGGTGAACCGGGTGCAGGCCGCGCTGGTGGCCTACCGCGGCGGCTTGATCGCCTGAGAACCGAGGAACGGGCTGAGCCGGGCTCCCGCACGGAACCCGGCTCAGTTGCCGGAGACGATCTCCGGGATCTCGTCGACGGAGGGCTCGACCTCGACCCGGTTCCTGCCGTGCCTCTTGGCGCGGTAGAGCGCCATGTCCGCGGCCGCGAACAGCTGGTCCAGCTTGGCGGGACCGGCCGCGACGCCGATGCTCACCGTCGGGCGCCGGACCGCGCCGAGCACCATCGTCCAGTCGTGGCCGTCGACGGCCGCGCGGATCCGCTCGGCCACGTTCGGGCCGACGTCCATGTTCGGGCCGGTGTCGCCGAGCAGCACCACGAACTCGTCGCCGGCCCAGCGGGCCACCAGGTCGTCGGAACGGCACTCGCGGCGCAACAACGCCGCGATCTCGCGCAGCGCCGCGTCACCGGCCGCGTGACCGGCGTCGTCGTTCACGCCCTTGAACCAGTCGACGTCCACCAGGACCAGCCACGGCACCCGGCCGCGGGCGGCGGTGGACTCGAGCAACGCCTGCGCGGCGCGTTCCAGCCCGAGGCGGTTCGCGAGCCCGGTCAACGGGTCGCGGGCGGCGGCTTCCTGGGCGGCCACGGCGAGGCGTTGCGCCTGCACGGCCACCCTGCGTTGCTCCAACGCCTGGCCGAGCCCCTCCTGCAACGTCTCGGTCGCCGTCTTCGCGGCCATCATCGACCGGCGCAGGGCTTCGGCCTCACCGACGGAGTCGCCCAGCGCGTGGCAGATGTCGGCCAGCTCGGTCGAGAAGCGCAGCAGCAGTGACGTGTCGTTGATGCGTTCGGCGTTCGCCACCGCGCGGGCCGCGAGGGTGCGGGCCTCGTCGAGGTCCTCCTGCTCGCGCCGGACGACGGCGAGGACCCAGTTGCCGACCGAGATGCCCCACAGGTCGGCGGCGTCCACCGCCAGTCGCAGGGTCTCCGCGCCGACCTCCTCGGCCTTGTCCAGCTGCCCGACGCCGGCGAGCGACCGGCCGAGCGCGCCCATGCACGCCCGGCGCATCATCTCCTCCTTGGCGAGGCTCAGGCCCTCCTCCAGGTAGGCCAGGGCCTCCTCGAAGATCGCCGGAGCGGCCGCGGGCGGGCCGGAGCAGGCGCGGAAGTTGAGCGAGCCGCCCAGGCGCTGCAGGCAGTGGGCGAGGGTGTCGGTGTTGCCGGCGCGGCGGGCCACCTGCACCGACAGGCGCAGCATGTCCAGGGCCGCGCGGCGGTTGCCGATGCCCTCCATCAGGTAGCCGAGCGAGCCCATCGTCTGGGCGACGGCCGGGCTGTCGGAACGGTCGGCGTCGAGGTCGGTCCAGCCCTCGGCGGCCAGCTCCAGCGCCAGCGGGATGCGGCCGAGGCGCCACGCCATCACGGCGCGGTTCACCAGGACGGCCGAACGCACCCAGCGGTCGGCGCCGGGGGACACCTTGGTGACCACCTCGTCGAAAAGTGAGTTCGCCTCCGGCAGGCGGCCAGCGTTGAGCAACGCGCGGACCTCCCGGTCCAGCCGCGGTATCTGGCCCGCTACCAGCGGATCACGCTGCTCCACTCGTTCATCGACTCCGTTCCGACTCGCCGAGCGGCCTGCACAGGCTACCGGGACGGTCGCGCCCCGTACCGATCGTGGTGCAGGACGTCATCAAGGGGTAGTCGGTTGCGCCAACCGTGACGTTCCAGATCGGGCGTGTCGGGCAGTGATCGAACCGGACCCACGCACAACCACGCAACCGGACGGACCCTGGTGGGGATGTCCAGCAGGCGGCGCAGCACATCTTCCCGGTAGAAGCTCACCCAGCCCACACCGAGGCCCTCTTCCGTCGCGGCGAGCCACAGGTTCTGGATCGCCAGACACACCGAGTAGAGGCCGGCGTCGGCGATCGCGTGCCTGCCGAGCACCGCCGGTGAGCCGCGGTCGGGGTCGTAGGTCACGACGATGCCCAGCGACGACTCCATGACGCCCTCGACCTTGATCCGGGCGAACGCCTCGGCGCGGCCGGCGTCGAGCGAGGCGGCGAAGACGCTGCGTTCGGCCTGCACGTGGTCGCGGAACGCGCGGCGCACGGACTCGTCCCGCACCAGCACGAAGTCCCACGGCTGGGACAGGCCCACGCTCGGGGCGGCGTGGGCGGCGGTCAGCACCCGGCGCAGGACGTCGGGCGGGATCTCCGCCCCGGTGAACTCCCCGCGGGTGTCGCGGCGGCGGTGCACAACGTCGTACAGGTTCATTCGCGTGATCGTGCCTCACACGAAAGCACCAACTTGCCGCCGGAGAGGTGGCGCGGATCTCAACTTCGCGATATGGACCACTGATGAGAAGAATGGCGGGTGGTTATGGCTCCGCACTGGGATTCGGCGGCGGTGTCGGTGTGACCACGTTCACCGGCGCCTGGCCGGTCCTGGCCCTGTTCCTGCTGGCAGCGGTCGTGGTGGTGGTCTCGTTGCGCACCACGGTCGTCGGGGCCGCGCTGGCCGCGCTGCAGTGCTGGGGCCTCTACGCGACCTTCCTGGTCGGTGTTCGTGGCGATCTGACGGTCGACGAACACACGACCTGGGTGCTCGCGTTGCTGGTGCAGCTCGCCGCGCTGGCCTTCCTGGCCAGCGCGGCAATGCGCGTTATCGCCCTTGCGACGGGTACGGCAGCAAAGCCATCTCCCGTGCGTTTTTGACCGCGGTGGCGACCTGGCGCTGCTGCTGCGGCGTCAGGCCGGTCACCCGGCGGGACCGGATCTTGCCCCGGTCCGAGATGAACTTGCGCAGCAGCGTGACGTCCTTCCAGTCGACGACCGCCACGCCCTCCTTCGCGAGCAGGTTCTGCCTGGGCTTGAGCGGCCGCTTCTCCCGCATCACCAGCTCGCCTTCGACACGCCGGGGAGCTCGCCGCGGTGGGCCATCTCCCGCAGCCGCAACCGCGACAGCCCGAACGCGCGGAAGTAGGCACGCGGCCGCCCGTCCACCACGTCCCGGTTGCGGAGCCGGGTCGGCGACGCGTCCCTGGGCAGCTTCTGCAGGCCCAGCACCGCTTCCGCGCGCGTCTCCGGGTGCCGCAGCATCTCCTTGAGCTCCGCGCGGCGCGACGCGTACCGCGCCACCACCTCACGCCGCCGCTGATCGGCCGCGATCTTGGACTTCTTGGCCATCAGCGCTCCTCCTTGAAGTCGACGTGCTTGCGCGCGACGGGGTCGTACTTGCGCAGCACCAGCCGGTCCGGGTCGTTGCGGCGGTTCTTGCGGGTCACGTAGGTGAACCCGGTGCCCGCGGTCGACCGCATCTTGATGATCGGCCGGACGTCGTTGCCCTTCGCCATCAGACCTTGACCCCCTGCGCGCGCAGCTGGGCCACGACGGCCTCGATCCCGCGCTTGTCGACGGTCTTGATGGCCTTCGTGGACAGCGTCAGCGTCACGAACCGGTTCAGCGACGGCACCCAGTACCGCTTGCGCTGGACGTTCGGGTTCCAGCGCCGCCGGGTCTTGCGTTGCGAGTGCGAGACGCGGTTGCCGAAGCCGGGCTCACGGCCCGTCAGCTGGCAGCGCATGTGCGTACCTCCCAGGTTGGGACAACCAGATTGAAACGACATTCGTTTTCATCTACGGTAGCGCACATGGAAACCGTTGTCGTCATGGTGGCGGGGCTGGTCGAGCACGACGTGGCCGTGCGGGTGTGGCGCGACCGGCCCGGATCGGTGCTGGTCCGGCACGTCGCCACGCCCACCGCGGTCCGGCGCTGGGTCGACGGCGTCGCGACCGAGGTCGATCTGCTGCACGACTGCATGTCCTGCACCGTGCGCGAGGACCTGAAGGCGTTGCTCGAAGCGCTGAACGGGCACACGGTCGTGCTGCACCTGGACCCGTTGCTGGAACCGGACGTCGTGCGCCGCGACCTCGACGTGGACGTGGAATGTGTGATCACCGTGCTGGACGCCAGGAGCTGGCTCGACGACGCGCTCGGCGACGCCTCGATGGTCAGCGACCAGCGCACGGTCGCCCAGGTCGTGGTCGCGCAGGCCGAGGCGGCGGACGTGCTGGTGCTGCAGGGCGACGCCGACGAACGCACGCTCGCCGTGCTCGACCGGGTGGCTCCCGGCGCGCACCGCTGCACGCCCGACACGGTGGTCGTCCAGCGCGGCACCAGGCCCAGGATGATCCCGCTCGTCCCCGAATGCGGTGTCTCCACGGCGGTTTTCACCGCGGACCGCCCGTTCCACCCGAAGCGGTTGAACGACGCGCTCGACGCGTTGCTCGACGGCACGGTCGTGCGCTCGCGCGGCCGGCTGTGGGTCGCCGACGAACCGGACACCGCGCTGCACCTGGAGTCCGCGGGCGGCGGGCTGCGCGTCGGCACCGGCGGACCGCGTGGCGGCAGGACCACCCAGATCGTGGCGATCACCGTCGGCGAACCGGACGGCATCACCGCCGCGTTCGCCGACGCGCTGCTCACCGACGACGAACTGTCCTTCGTGGACTCGATCAGGAAGTTGCAGACATGAAGCCCGGCATCCACCCCGACTACCACCCGGTGGTCTTCCAGGACGCGTCCACCGGCAAGACGTTCCTGACCCGCTCGACGGCCACCTCGAACCGGACGATCGAGTGGGAGGACGGCAACACCTACCCGTTGCTGGCCGTCGACATCACCGCCGACTCGCACCCGTTCTGGACCGGCACCCAGCGCCTGGTCGACACCGCCGGCCGGGTGGAGAAGTTCAACCGCCGCTACGGGAAGCGGGAGCGCTGATGGCCGTCCCCAAGCGCAAGACGTCTCGCTCCAACACCCGGCACCGCCGCTCGCAGTGGAAGGCGACCGCACCGGACCTGGTGCGCGTCCGGACGTTGGACGGCAAGGAACTCCTCGTCCCGCGCCGACTTGTCGCCGCTTACAAACGGGGACTCCTTTAAGGAGCCAGCTGGGTCGTCCCGTCCGGTGAGTCGCGCCACTGGACGAACGGGCGATCCAGCTTCCACCCCGTCCCGTCGTGGTCCAGCACCCGGTGCTCGCAGGTGTCCGGATTGGACAGCGACTCGAACAGGTCGATGCTCCAGTCGAAGAACCTGCGGCACAACAACCTGATCGTCAGGCCGTGCGAGACGACCAGCACCGTCTTCGGGTGCCCCTCGTCCTTGTGCATCCGCACCGTCAGGCCGTCCAGGAACGCCGCCACCCGGTCGTCCACGTCCGCGCCCGACTCGCCGTTGGGCAGCCGGAAGAAGAAGTGCCCGAACGCGTGCCGCTGGTGCTTGAGCACCTCCTGCTGCACCGGGTCCTGCAGGTTGCCCCAGTCCTGCTCGCGCACCCGCGGCTCGGTGACGACCCGTTCGGTCTCGATCCCCAGCAGCTCGAACGTCCGGCGGGTGCGCTGGTACGGCGACACGTACGCCGCGACCGGGCCGTCTCCGGCCAGCCCGGCGATCACCGGACCGGCCGCGCGGGCCTCGCGCTCGCCCCGCTCGGTGAGCGGCAGGGCGTGGTCGGGGATGCGGCAGTAGGCGAGCTCGTCGACGTTGCCGAGGCTCTGGCCGTGGCGCAGCAGGATGATCCGCACCTCACCATCGTGCCCTGCGCCCGCGGGTGCCGTCGGCGTTACAGTGCTCGGCGAGTCGAGGAGGATGCCGTCACATGATCAAGTACATCGCGCTCTACCGGAAGCCCGCCGACCCGGAGGCCTTCGACGAGAGGTACTTCGAGTCGCACCTGCCGATCGTCGCCTCCGTGCCCGGCCTGCTGCGGGCCGAGGTCGCCAAGGTGCAGAACGTCTTCTTCGCCGGGTTCCTCGGCGACACCGAGCTCCACCTGGTCGCCGAGATGTACTTCGAGTCCGCCGAGGCGATGAAGGCGGCCGTGCAGACGCCCGAGTGGGCCTCCTCCGGTGCCAACCTCGCCGAGATCGGCGGCATGGAGCTCGTCGCGATGTTCAGCGCCGAGGTGGTCGAGCGGTGAAGGCCGTCGTCATCGGCGGCGGCACGATGGGCGCGGGCATCGCCCACCTGCTGCTCGCCGGCGGTCACGAGGTCACGCTGGCCGAGGCGGACGCCGAGCGGGCCGAGCAGGGCAGGCTCGCCGTCCGGCGGTCGCTCGACAAGGCGCGGGAGAAGGGCAAGCTCGCGGACGCGGACGCCGTGTTCGCGAGGCTGAGCACCGGTGAGCTGCCCGTGGACGCGGAGCTGGTCGTCGAGGCCGTGCCGGAGAACGTGCCGCTCAAGCAGCAGGTCCTCGGCGACGCCGCGGCGAAGTGCCCGGACGCGGTGCTCGCGTCCAACACCTCGTCGCTGTCGATCGCCGAGATCGCCACCGGGCTGCCCGGCGAACGCGTGCTGGGCATGCACTTCTTCAACCCCGTCCCGGTGCAGCAGCTCGTCGAGCTCGTCCACCACGACGGTGTCGACCCCGCCAACGTGGCCAAGGCCCGAACGTGGGCCGAACAGCTGGGGAAGACCGTCATCGAGGTGCGGGACTCGCCCGGCTTCGCGACCTCGCGGCTGGGCGTCGCGGTCGGCGTGGAGGCCATCCGGATGCTGGAGGAGGGTGTCGCCTCCGCCGCCGACATCGACACCGGCATGAAGCTCGGCTACCGCTGGCCGATGGGCCCGCTGGAGCTCACCGACCTGGTCGGGCTCGACGTGCGGCTGGCCATCGCCGAACACCTCGCCGCCGAGCTCGGGCCGCGCTTCGAACCGCCGCGGCTGCTGCGCGACAAGGTGGCGCGGGGCGAGTTGGGACGGAAGACCGGCCAGGGCTTCTTCACCTGGTAGATAGGTGTCCGTGCACATCCGTGAGTACGTCGAAGACGACCTGGACGCGGTGTTCCGGCTCCGCAAGGTGGCGTTCAACTCGACCGAGCGGCCAGAACGGCTGGTGCGTCCCGGCACGCACGGGCTCGTCGCCGAGCTCGACGGCCAGGTCGCCGGCGTGCTCAGCGTCGGCGCGTTCGGCCAGTTCTACGGCGGCGCCGCGGTTCCCATGGGCGGGATCGGCGGTGTCGCCGTGGACGGCGCCTTCCGCGGCCGCGGCGTCGCGGCCGCGTTGCTGGACGCGGCGATCGGTGTCATGCGGGAGCACGGCCAGCCGGTCTCGGCGCTGTACCCGACCGTGCCGACGTTCTACCGCGGCCGGGGCTGGGAGCGTGCCGGGCGGTTCGAGTGGCTCGAGATCCCGATGGACAGGGTGCTCTCAGTTCCCCGTCCCGCCGAGCTGATAGCGTCGCGCCCGGCCGGTGAGAGCGATCTCACCGCGCTGCGCGACTGCTACCTCGAGGTGGCGCGGACGATCGACGGCATGGCCGACCGCCGCCCGCCGCGGATCGACCTCTCGAAGGTGCTCGAGATGGACCTCGTGAGCGTGCTGCCGGGACCGGACGGCCTGCGCGGCTACCTGACCGCGAAACGCGAGCCCGGCGGCGACATGGGCCGGCTCAAGGTGTTCGACCTCGTCGGCGTCGACCTCGACGCCCAGCTGAACCTCCTCGCCTCCCTCAAGTCCTGGGCCGGCACGCTGGAGGCGATCGACCTGCGGGTGGTGGACCCGGCGACCGTCGACCTGCTCGGCGCCACGCCGCTGCGCTACTCCGTGCAGACCTCGACCTGGATGCTGCGGGTCGTCGACCTGCCGGCCGCCGTCGCCGCACGGGGCTGGCCGCGGACCGGCGACCTCGCGGTGGACCTGGAGGTCGTCGACCCGCACGCGCCGTGGCACGCGGGTCTGTGCCGGATCGTGGCGTCGGACGGCGTGGTGCGCGTCGAGCCGGGCGGTTCCGGTGCGGTGCGGATGCACGCCCGTGCGCTCGGACCGTGGTTCGCCGGATTCCAGAACACCCACGCGTTGCGGCGCGCGGGCCTGCTCGAAGGCGACCCGGCGGACGCGGTCGCGCTGGACCAGCTCGTCGGCTCGGCCGGCGTGCCGCGGCTGGCGGACTTCTTCTGATGGTCGACGTCTACGACGAGGTCATGCGCGCGATCTGGGACCACAACCTGCACTTCGGCCTCTGGACGTCCGAAGAGGACCAGTCGCCCAACCGCATCGCCGCCGAGCGGATGACCGCGCTGCACATCGAGAAGCTCGGCGCCCGGCACGGCCAGCGCGTGCTCGACCTGGGGCGGCGCGTGGGCACGCCGGCGTTCCGGCTGGCCGAGGCCTCGCACGCGGACGTCGTGTCGCTGTCGCCGCTGGCCGAGCACGTGGCACGGGCGACCGCGCGGGCCGAGACGTTGTTCGCGGACGACCAGGTGCGGTTCGTGCACGGCGACCCGCACGCGATGCCGTTCCCCGACGACGGGTTCGACGCCGCGTGGGCGGTGGAAGCCCTGCCGCACCTGGGAGACCGGGTCTCGGTGCTGCGCGAGCTGGCACGCGTGGTGAAGCCGTCCGGGACCGTCGTGGTGTCGGACTTCGTGCAACGGCGGCCGGTCGCGCAGGCCGCGCTGGACGGCCTGCAGCCGATCCTGGAGACCTACGACATCGAGCACCTGCCCACGTTCGGCGGCTACCCGAAACTCCTGGCCGCGGCCGGTCTGCAGGTCGTCGAGCTGCTCGACCTGAGCGCCGAGACGCGCAAGTCCGTGCCGCGCATGCAGGACGGCGCGCGCAAGCACTACGACGCGCTCGTGGCGGCGTACGGCGAGACGGCCCGGCAGTACCTGGACCAGCTGTTGTCGCCCCACGCGCTGCCGCCGGGACTTGGATATGTGCTCGCGGTTGCGCGTGCCTGACTTCGTCCACGCACTCTCCTCAAGTGACAATGGACGGCATGTCGGGGGAGTTCAGGCATGCACGGTGGTACCCGAACGGGCACCCGCTCTGCCGCGACCTGGAACCGGTCGCTGCCGCACAGGACCTGCTGGACGAGCACTTTCCCCTGGCCAGAGCCGCTTTTCTCGGCGGCAGCGCGGCCGCGGGCGACTACACCGCGAACTCGGACCTGGACATCATCGTGATCATCGACGGCCTGCCGGGCGCGTACCGGGAGACGTTCGTGCACCGGGGCTGGCCGGTCGAGCTGTTCTGCCACACCGTCGAGTCGTTCCTGGACTTCGTCGCCCGTGACACCAAGGAACGCCGCCCGCCGCTGCTGTACATGTGCGCGGAAGGCCTCATGATGCTCGACGCGGACGGCACCGGTGCCCGGCTACGGGCCGAGGCGCGCGCTCTGATCGACGCCGGCCCTCCGATCCCGACGGTCACCGAGATGGAAGACCGCCGCTACGCCGTCACCGACATGCTGGAGGACCTGGTCTCCGCACGGGACGAGGACGAGCTCTTGTTCGTCGCGGCCAAGCTGCTGACCGGCGCCGGTGAGCTCGCGCTGGTCGTGCGCAACCGGTGGCTCGGCCACGGCAAGTGGCTGCTGCGGCGGCTGCGCGAGGCGAACGAGGGCGAGATCATCGACTCCTACCGGTCGCTGGTGCGCGGTGAGGACCCGAAGTGGTTCGCGCAGTGCGTGCACCGCGTGCTGGCCTCCGCCGGGGGCCGCCTGGAGGCCGGGTACCGCCGCGAGGCACCACCCCGATGACGAACAACGTGCTGCTCAACGTCCTCGAACTGCTCGGCATCGCCGTCTTCGCCGCCTCCGGCGCGCTCGCCGCGGTGCGGGCCAAGCTGGACGTGTTCGGGGTGGTGATCCTGGCGCTCACCACGGCGCTGGGCGGCGGCATCATCCGCGACGTCCTGCTCGGCGTGCACCCGCCGACGAGCCTGCGCAGCTGGCCGTACCTGCTGGTCGCCGGGGTCACCGGGATCGTCGTCTTCTGGTTCCACCCGCACGTCGCGAAGCTGCGGCGCTCGGTGCTGCTGCTCGACGCCGTGGGCCTCGGCCTGTTCGTCACGGGCGGCACGACGACCGCGCTCGCCCTCGGTGCGCCTCCGTACGCGGCATGCCTGATCGGAATGACCACCGGCATCGGCGGCGGCGCGGTGCGCGACCTGCTGCTACGAGAGATCCCGTTGGTGCTCAGGCGCGAGATCTACGCCGTGGCGGCGTTGGCCGGAGCAGTGGTGGTGGCGCTCGGCGAGTGGGCGGGACTGCCGAAGGGCCTGGTAGCGCTGACCGGTGCGTCAATGATCATCGCGATCCGGCTCGTGGCGCTCTGGCGGAAGTGGAACGCACCCGTCGCGAGGGGCCTCGACGGGTGACCCGGCGGCTAACGCCGAACTCACACCCGCTGTTAGGGACCTTCTCAGGCGCCTCTCAGTTCCCTGGGCGAGACTGACCCACATGCGCATCCTCGTTGTCGATGACGATCGGGCGGTCCGGGAGTCACTCCGGCGCTCGCTCCAGTTCAACGGCTACCAGGTCGAGACCGCCGGCGACGGCATGCAGGCTCTGGAGTCGGTGACCGCGGCCAGGCCGGATGCGATGGTGCTCGACGTGATGATGCCGCGCCTCGACGGGCTCGAGGTGTGCCGCAGGCTGCGCAGCACCGGTGACGACCTGCCGATCCTCGTGCTCACGGCACGGGACGCGGTGAGCGACCGGGTGTCCGGGCTGGACGCCGGCGCCGACGACTACCTGCCCAAGCCGTTCGCGCTGGAGGAGCTGCTGGCCAGGCTGCGCGCGTTGCTGCGCAGGGCCACCCACGACACCGAAGCCGCCTCCAGCTCGGCCGCCGTGCTCAAGTTCGCCGACCTGGAGCTCGACCCGTCCACCAGGGACGTCCGCCGCGGCGACCGCCCGATCAGCCTCACCCGCACCGAGTTCGCGCTGCTCGAGCTCCTGCTGGCGCACCCGCGCCAGGTGCTCACCCGCAGCCGCATCCTGGAGGACGTGTGGGGATACGACTTCCCGACGTCGGGCAACGCCCTGGAGGTCTACGTGGGCTACCTGCGCCGCAAGACGGAGGCGGACGGGGAGCCCCGGTTGATCCACACGGTCCGCGGGGTGGGCTACGTCCTGCGGGAGACCCCTCCGTGATCATCGAACCCCAGGGACGGCTGCAACGGGCGTCGCTGCGGGCTCGGGTCACCTGGCTGGCCGCGTTCTGCGTGGCCGGCGCGGTCGCACTGGTGTCGTTCGGCGCGTACATGATCGTGCGCAAGAACGTCTACGACGCGCTGGACGAGAGCCTGCGCGAACGGGCGGCGGCGGTCGTGAACGGCGTGGCGTTCAGCTCCGACCAGGTGGCGACCTACCCGGCGGCGTTCCTCGCGGCCGGCGACGTCCGGATGGGCCTGCTGACCGGCTCGACCGGCACCCTGCGCTACCCGCAGAACTCGAAGGAACCGCCGAACGCATCGCAGGCGCGCGAGGTCGCCCAGGGCGTGCGCTCCGACTACCTGTGGACCGACCACAAGACGGACACGCGGGCGATCGCGGTCGAGTACCAGAACGGCACGGCGATCGTGATCGCGCAGTCGCTCGAACCGCAACGCGCCACGCTGGCCAAGCTCAGCATCGTGCTGCTGCTGATCGGCGGCGCCGGCGTGCTGCTCGCGGCCATCGCGGGCACGGCGGTCGCCCGCACCGGTCTGCGGCCGGTGCAACGGCTCACCGAGGCCACCGAGCGTGTCGCGAACACCGGCGACCTGACGCCGATCCCGGTGGCGGGCGACGACGAGCTGGCCCGGTTGACGCTCAGCTTCAACTCGATGCTCGGAGCGGTGGCGGAGTCGCAGGAACGGCAACGCCGCCTGGTCGCCGACGCGGGCCACGAGCTGCGCACGCCGTTGACGTCGATGCGCACGAACCTGGAGCTGCTGCTCGCGTCGGAACGCCCGGATGCGCCCACGTTGTCCGAAGAGGACAAGCGGGAGATCCAGTCCGATGTGCGCGCTCAGCTCGACGAGCTCACCACGCTCATCGGCGACCTGGTCGAGCTGGCCCGCGAGGACGCGCCCCAGGTCGTCCACGAGCCCGTCGACCTCGTCGAGGTCGTGGAACGGGCGCTGGACCGCGCGCGCCGCCGTGCCTCCGGTGACGTCACCTTCGACGTGCGGCTGCAACCGTGGACACTTCTGGGTGATTCCAGTGCTCTCGAACGCGCGGTGCTGAACCTCCTCGACAACGCGGTGAAGTTCAGCCCGTCGGGGTCGGCGGTGCGCCTGGACCTCCGCCAGCTGGGCGACGGCAGCGCCGTGGTGGAGATCGCCGACGCGGGCCCCGGCATCGCGGACGCCGATCTACCTCACGTTTTCGAGCGGTTCTACCGGTCGACCGAGGCGAGGACCCTGCCGGGCTCCGGTCTGGGACTGGCGATCGTGAAGCAGGTCGCGCAACGGCACGGTGGCACGGCGACCGCGGGCAGAGCGCCCGAGGGTGGTGCCCTGTTCACGTTGCGCCTACCCGGACGTCCGTAAGGTGGGAGTGTGAGTCATCGCGTGAACGACGATTCTTCGTCGACCTGGGAGACGACCCCGCCCGCCGGGGACGGTCCTGCCGAGCCCACGTCGCGCTTCTCCACGCCCTCGTCGCGGTCGCGGTCCTCCTCGAACGGCGAGGACGGCTCGACGCCGAGGTTCTCGAAGAAGAAGCCCAAGAAGAAGCAGCCGTTCTGGAAAGAGCTGCTGGTCATCTTCAGCGTGGCGCTGCTGCTGACCGTCGTCATCCAGACGTTCATCGCGCGCGTGTTCGTCATCCCGTCGGCCTCGATGGAGTCGACCCTGCACGGCTGCACGGGCTGCGTGAACGACAAGGTGCTGGTCGAGAAGATCACCTACCTGTTCGGCGACCCCCGGCCCGGCGACGTGATCGTCTTCCGCGGCCCGCCCAACTGGACCGGCGGCAAGCAGCCCCCCGGTTTCGTGCAGGGCACGCTGCAGGACCTCGGCTCGATGGTGAACCTGTCCGAGCCCAGCGGCACCGACTTCATCAAGCGCGTCATCGCCGTCGGCGGCCAGACCGTCGAGTGCTGCGACGAGCAGGGCCGCGTCCTCGTCGACGGCAAGCCGCTGGACGAGCCGTACCTCAACTTCGGGCCGGGTCCGAAGCAGCAGGAGCAGTTCGAGAAGGTCACCGTCCCCGCCGGCAAGCTGTGGGTGATGGGCGACAACCGCAACAACTCGTCCGACTCGCGCAAGCACGGCGACCCGACGCCCGCGGACGGTGCGATCCCGGTCGACAACGTGGTGGGCAAGGCGCGCGTGATCGTGATCCCGGTCGGGCGGTGGGGCACGATCTCGGACCACAACCCGCAGACCGGCGGCAGGTAGCGCGTCTGCAAGTACCACCAACCCAAGATCGAACCACCTGCAACCACACCCAACCAGTTCGGCGCTCACCGAACGGGTTGGGTGTAGTTGTGTGCGTGTTGATGTTGAGTTGGTGGTACTTGCAGATGCCGTCAGCCCTTCGTCGACCCCAGCGTCAGTCCGCCGACGAACTGGCGCTGGAGGACGAAGAACACCACCAGGGTGGGCAGCGCGACCAGGAGAGAGCCCGCTGCCACCAGGTTGTTGTCCGTGAAGAACGTGCCCTTGAGGTTCTGCAGCGCGGAGGTCACCGGCATCTTGTCGCCGTCCTGGATCAGCACCAACGCCCACAGGAAGTCGTTGTAGATCCAGGTGAACTCCAGCGTGGCCAGTGCCGCGAGCACCGGCCGGCACAGCGGCAACGTCAGCTGCCAGTACTGCCGGAACACCGACGCGCCGTCCACGCGGGCGGCCTCGGTGAGCTCGTACGGGATGGTCTTCATGTAGTTCGACAGCACGAACGTGCAGAAGCCCATCTGGAACGCGATGTGGATCAGGATCACGCCGAGCGGTGAGTCGATCAGCGACTCGCTCTCCGACATCCACGCCGGCAGCTCGATCAGCCGGTACAGGCGCCACAGCGGCGTCACGATGACCTGCTGCGGCAGCAGGTTGCCGGCCGTGAAGACCATCAGCAGCACGATGTTGAACCGGAAGCTGAACCGCGAGACGCCGAACGCCACCATCGAGCTCAGCACCAGCGTGATGACCAGCGCGGGCACGGTGATCAGGAACGTGTTCCAGTAGAAGTGCGGCAGGTCGCCGATCTCCCACGCCTTGGCGAAGTTGTCGAACGTGAGCGACTTCGCGATGGAGAAGTAGCCGTTGACCGACGTGTCGTCGTACGTGCGCAACGACGCGTAGACCGCCCACAGCAGCGGTGCCAGTGTCACCAGGCAGGTGAGGACCAGGAAGACGTGCAACGCGACCCGTGCCGGGGTCACCGACCGCTTCTTCTCCGGAGTGGGAGCCGGCGCCGAAGGCCGTTCCAGCGTGGCCGTCACGTCCGGTTCTCCTTGCTGAACGTCTGGTACAGGTACGGGATGATGACGCCGAGCGAGATCGTCAGCAGGATCACCGCGACCGCGGAGCCCCGCCCGATGCGCGACGCCTCACCGATGATGTTGTCGGTGACCAGCACCGACAGCAGCTCCAGCCCGTTGCGGCCCTTGTTGATGACGTAGACGATGTCGAACGCGCGCAGCGCCTCGATCACCGTCACCACGGCCACCACGATGTTGACCGGCTTCATCACCGGGAACGTGACGCGGAAGAACGTCTGCGCGGCGGACGCGCCGTCCAGCGCCGCCGCCTCCTTCAGCGCCGGGTCCACGGCCTTCAGGCCGGCCAGGTAGAGCAGCATGATGTAGCCGGTGTGCCGCCACGCCGCCGCGACCAGCACCGCGTACAGGTTGATGTCCGAGTCGCCGATCCAGTCCACGGGATCGTCGGAGAGCCCGAGCAACGAGTTCAGCAGGCCGCCGTCCGGGGTGTAGATCAGCTGCCAGATGAAGCCGACCAGCGCGAGCGACAGCACCATCGGCATGTACAGCGCGCTCTGGTAGATCCGGCTGAACCGCAGCTCCCGGTCGAGCAGCACGGCCAGCAGCAGGCCCGCGCAGGTCGGCACGACCAGCAGGAACGCCAGCCAAATCAGGTTGTGCTGCACCGCGGGCCAGAACCGCGGGTACTCGGTGAAGATCTCGACGTAGTTCCCGACACCGATCCACTCGATGTCCTCGAACCCGCCGATGCCGTTCCACTTGCTGAACGACAGCGCGATCGAGCCCAGCGTCGGCACCCACACGAACAGCAGGTGCACCACCGAGGGGATGCCGAGCATGAGCGCGAGCACCAGCTTGTCCGTGCCCGCCAGAGCGGTCGCGCGCTTCCCACGCCGGCGAGGCGGCGGCCCGCTGGGGGCCACCGCCTTCGGCTTCTCCTGCAGTGCGGTCACTTGAAGATGTTCTTCGCCTGGTCGGCCATGCCCTTGAGCACGGAGTCGACGTTGTCGGGGTTCTTGATGAACTCGATCAAGCCGTTGGTCGCCGCCTCGCTCGCGAAGCCCGGGTCGGTGTCGCGGTCGAGGAACTGCGTGATGTGCTTGGCGTTCTTGATCGTGTCCGCCACCTTCTTCTGCAGCGGGCTGTAGGTCGCCTGGTCCGCCTTCTGGTTGGTCGCGACCGCGGTCGGGTCGGCCTTGAGGTAGGCGAGCTGCGGCTCGGCGGAGGACAGGTACTCCAGCAGCTTGAGGCCGCCCTCGGAGTTGGCCGGCTTCTTCGCGAGCATGTAGCCGTCGATCGGCGCCTCGACCGTGTCGGTGCCGTGTTCGGGGTTGATCTCCGGGAACGGGAAGAAGTCCAGGTCCGCCTTGTCCGCCTCGGGGAACTGCTGGCCCACGAACGCGCCCAGCAGGTACATGCCGGACTTCTTCTGCTGCAACGTCTGCGCGGCTTCCTGCCACTCGCGGCCGAGCGCGTTCTCCTGGTGGAACGGCAGCAGCCGCTTCCAGGTGTCGAACACCTCCTTGACCCGCTTGTCCTGCCAGTCCTCCTTGCCCGCCAGCAGGTCGACGTGGAACTGGTAGCCGTTGATGCGGAAGTTGAGCTGGTCGAACGAGCCCATGCCCGGCCAGCCCTGCTTCTGCGCGAAGGCGATCGGGATCAGGCCGTCGGCCTTCATCTTCGTGGCGAGGGCGACGAGCTCGTCGAGCGTCTTCGGCACCTCGTAGCCGCGTTCCTGCCACACGCTCTTGCGGTAGAACATGCCCCACGCGTACTGGGTGAACGGCACGAAGTACTGCTTGCCGTCCGTGCCGGTGGACGCCTGCTTGAGCGCGTCGGAGTAGTTGCCGCCGATCTTGCCCCACAGGTCGCTGAGGTCACCGGTGAGGCCCTGGTCGGCGAAGAACCGCATGCGGTAGCCGGCGAACCACGCGAGCACGTCGTCCGGCTTGCCCTGCAGGTAGTTGTTGATCTGTTCCTGGTACTGCTCGTGCTGCTTGGTGTTGATCGTGACGGACAGGCCGCCCGACTGGCCCTCGAAGGCCTTGACCGCGGCCGTGATCGCGTCCTTCGGCACCTGGTCGGACAGGTTGTTGCCGAAGGTGACGACCTTGGAGTCCCCACCGGAGCCCGAGCCGCCGCCGCACGCCGCGAGCCCACCGGTCGCGGCGACGCCCGCACCGGCCAGCATGATCCGCAGCATCGCGCGCCGACCGAAGTGCGGTAACGGAGTGGAACCAGGCGTGTGCAGAACCATCATCGCTCCTACAGGTGACGCTCGCTCGTGTGAACCGAACAGGACTCCAACAAAGTTGCGCACAATGTGGTCCCAGGCACACAGCATGTCAAGTCCCGTTACGGAGCTGTTAAACCGCCGCACAGCGAGTATGCGGCCCGTATCCGGGCTGTTCCCGGTACTTTTCCCGGTCAACCGCCGAACAGAGCCAAACGAGAAGTGTTGTTTGCTTGTGTTGACGTTGGGGGTTGTCGTCGGCCACGCTTGCCGCCGTGACGACTTGGCCCACGGGCATGCCAGGCCTCGGCTGGGGTGCCGACTACAACCCAGAGCAGTGGCCCGAACACGTCTGGGCCGAGGACGTCGAGCTCATGCGGCGGGCCGGGGTGAACCTCGTCAGCGTCGGGATCTTCTCCTGGGCGAAGATCGAGGTGAGCAAGGGCGAGTACCGGTTCGAGTGGCTCGACCGGGTGCTCGACCTGCTGCACGACAACGGCATCAGGGTCGACCTCGCGACCGCCACCGCCGCGCCGCCGCCGTGGCTCACCACCGAGCACCCCGAGATGCTGCCCGTCCGCGCGGACGGCGTGCGGCTCTCGCACGGCTCCCGGCAGGCGTACTGCCCGTCGTCGCCGATCTACCGCGACCGGGCGACCGCGCTGGCCGCCGAGATGGCCGCGCACTACCGCGACCACCCGGCGCTGGCCGCGTGGCACGTCGGCAACGAGTACGCGTGTCACGTGAAGCGCTGCTACTGCGACACGTGCGCCGCGTCGTTCCGCGAGTGGCTGGCGAGCCGCTACACGCTCGAGCAGCTCAACGACGCCTGGTCCACGGCGTTCTGGAGCCAGGGCTACACCGACTTCGCGCAGGTCCTGCCGCCGCGCGTGACGCCGACGTTCTCCAACCCGGCGCACGTGCTCGACTACGACCGGTTCTCCGACGACGCGATCCTCGAGCTCTACAAGGCCGAGCGCGACGTGCTGCGGATGATCACGCCCGACGTGCCGATCACCACGAACTTCATGGCGAACTGGACGTTCGGTGACCTCGACTACTGGAAGTGGGCGCGCGAGGTCGACTTCGTCTCGAACGACCACTACACCGAGGCCCAGTCGCCCGACCGGCACGTCGAGCTCGCGATGTCCGCCGACCTGGTGCGCGGCCTCGCGGGCGGCAAGCCGTGGCTGCTGATGGAGAACTCGACGTCCGCGGTGAACTGGCAGCGGCGCAACATCGCCAAGCTGCCGGGGGAGATGCGGCGGCACTCGTACCAGAACATCGCCCGCGGCGCGGACGGCACGCTGTTCTTCCAGTGGCGGCAGTCGCGCGGTGGCAGCGAGCGCTTCCACTCGGCGATGGTCCCGCACGCGGGCCCGGACACCAAGGTGTACCGCGAGGTCTGCCAGGTCGGTGCCGAGTACGCGCGGATCGCCGACGTCGTCGGTTCCACTGTGGACGCCTCGGTCGCGGTCCTGTACGACTTCCAGTCCGCGTGGGCGCTGCGGCAGGACGCCCACCCGACCAACGACTTCGACCATTACCGGCACGTGCTGGGCTACTACAAGGCGTTGTGGCAGGCGGGGGTCACGGTCGACTTCGTCGCGCCCGGCACGAACCTGTCCAAGTACGCGCTGGTCGTGGTGCCGGCGTTCTACGCGGTGTCCGACGCGCACGCCGCGGTGGTCGCGGACTACGTGGCCGGCGGCGGTCATGTCGTGGTCACGTACCTGTCCGGAGTCGCCGACGAGTACACGCGAGTGCGACTGGGCGGCTACCCCGGTGCGTTCCGCGACGTGCTGGGCGTGTGGTCCGAGGAGTTCCACCCGCTGCGGGAGGGCGAAACCGTCTCGCTGACCGACGGGTCGACCTGCTCGTTGTGGACGGAGCACCTGCACGTCCGCGGCGCTGACATCGTTGCCTCCTATGCCGATGGCCCGCTGCCGGGTGTGCCCGCGGTGACGCGAAACGCTTTCGGAAACGGCGTCGCGTGGTACGTGGCGTGCGACCTCGACGAGGACGGTCTCGGCCGAACGGTGGAAAGCGCGCTTTCCGGTGCGGGCGTTGCGGTGTCGACCAGCGGGATCGAGCTCGTGCGGCGGCACGGGGACGTATCGTGGCTCTTCGCCGTCAACCACACCGACACCGACGCGGAGATCGAGGCGTCCGGTGTCGACGTGGTGTCCGGCACGCAGGTCTCCGGACGCCTCACCGTGCGAGCCGGGGACGTCGTCGTCCTCAGGGAAGAGGTGTGAGGTGCTCGCACGTCAGCGGCAGGCGGTAATCATCGAAGAGGTCCGGCGGACGGGGGCGGTGCGCGTCAGCGACCTGGTCGTCCGGCTCGGCGTCTCCGACATGACCGTGCGCCGCGACCTCGACGTGCTGGCCGCGCGCGGTCTGGTGGAGAAGGTGTACGGCGGTGCGACGTCCGTCGTGGGGCGCTCGACCGACGAGCCCGGTTTCGAGGCCAAGTCGGTCCGCCAGCTGCCCGAGAAGGAGGCGATCGCGGCGGCCGCCGCGGGCCTCGTGCGTCCGGGTACCGCCATCGGCCTGTCCGCGGGCACGACGACGTGGACGTTAGCCCGGTTCCTCGACGACATCCCGGACCTGACGGTCGTCACGAACTCCATCCGCGTCGCGGACGTGCTGCAGCAGAGCGGGCGCACCGACCGCACGGTCGTGCTGACCGGTGGCGTGCGCACGCCGTCCGACGCGCTGGTCGGCCCCGTGGCCGTGCAGGCGTTGCGGTCGCTGCACCTCGACGTGGTGTTCCTGGGCGTGCACGGCATGGCCGAGCGCTCCGGCTTCACCACCCCGAACCTCAACGAGAGCGAGACGGACCGCGCGCTCGTCGACGCCGCCGGCCGCGTGGTGGTGGTCGCGGACCACGAGAAGTGGGGCACCGTGGGCATCTCCACGATCGCCGACCTCGACGAGGCGCACGTCCTGGTGACGGACGAAGGTTTGCCGGACGACGCGCGGGCGATCCTCAGCGAACAGGTCGGCGAGTTGGTGTTGGCTCATGTACCGGGAAGTGGCGAGGAGTTGGCGTGAGGCGTACCGCGGGGAAGCTGGCGGACGGCCGGGAGATCATCTACTTCGACGACAGCGCTGAGGCACCACCGCGGGTGGCGGTGGACACGAGGGACCTCCCCGAGACCCAGCCGATGTCCGAGGTGCGGCTGGACCCGTTGACCCGCGAGTGGGTGGCGCTGGCCGCCCACCGGCAGACGAGGACCTACAAGCCGCCCGCGGACCTGTGCCCGCTGTGCCCCTCGACGCCCGGCCGGCCGACCGAGGTCCCCGAGGCCGACTACGACGTCGTGGTGTTCGAGAACCGGTTCCCGTCGCTGGCGCAGAACGTGCCGGACGTGCCGTCCACTGTGGATGGTGAGGAGCTGTTCGTGCGCGCGCCGGGGCGGGGGCGGTGCGAGGTCGTCTGCTTCACCTCGGACCACAACAAGTCGTTCGGCGAGCTGTCGCGGTCGCGCGTGCGGACCGTCGTGGACGCGTGGGCGGACCGGGTCGCCTTCTTGTCAACGTTGCCAGGGGTCGAACAGGTCTTCCCGTTCGAGAACCGCGGTGAAGAGATCGGCGTGACGCTCTCGCACCCGCACGGGCAGATCTACGCCTACCCGTTCGTGACGCCCCGTACCGAACGGATGCTGACGGCCGCGCTGGAGTACCACGCGGCGCACGGGCGGCCGTTGTTCGGTGACGTGCTGGAGGCGGAGCTCCGCGCGGGCGCGCGCGTGGTGGAGGAGTCCTCGGACTGGGTGGCGTTCGTGCCCGCCGCGGCCCGGTGGCCGGTCGAGGTCGTGCTGGCGCCCCGGCGACAGGTGCCCGACCTGGCTGCTCTGTCCTCTGTGGAGCGTGACGACTTCGCCGCGCTGTACCTGAAGGTGCTGCACCGGCTGGACGCCCTGTACGACCGCCCGTTGCCGTACATCGCGGCCTGGCACCAGGCGCCGGTGAACGTGGGGCGCGAGGAGATGTGGCTGCACCTGCAGGTGTTCTCCGTGCTGAGGACCAAGGACAAGCTGAAGTACCTCGCGGGCTCGGAGTCCGGTGAGGCGGTGTGGATCAACGACGTCACCCCGGAGCAGATCGCGGAGCGGTTGCGGGGGGTCTGAGGAACCCTCACGGACCTCAAAGGCTGGTTTAAGGCTTCTCTCAGGACGGCACCCGACACTATGGGTATGACCGAGAGCAACCAGCCAGCGCAGCAGCCGGACGAGCCCCACTCCGTGCCGCCGACCGCCGGTCACCCAGACTCCGGCGCGCGGGAGCAGGGCCCGCAGACGCCGGATCCCGGCCAGCCGGATCCTTTGCAGGGGGGATCCGGCCAGGCTGGGGCAACACCTTCTCGGGAAGCCGCTGGGGCAGCTTCCGGTGGCGAGACCGCCGCCTTCTCCTCTTCGGCCCAGCCGCAGGTGCCCTCACCTGACGCGGGTCAGGCGCAGCTCGGCGGGTCCGGACCCGGCCGGCAGCAGTTCCCGCCCTCCGGGTCCGGCCAACTTCCCCCGCAGCACCCGCTGGGCCTGGGGTCGACGACCGCGCAGTTCGAGACGCCGGGGCAGCCGGGGCCGTTCAGCCCACAGGGCGAGCACGGCCAGCCGGGGCAACCAGGCCAGCCGGGCCAGCCGGGACACCCCGGACAGCCCGGTACCGGCGCGTTCTACCTGCCGCCCGGCTACCAGTCGTCGGTCCCGCCGCGGCCGAAGGGCAAGGGCAAGCTCGTGGCCGGTGTCGCGGCCCTCGTGCTGCTCGTCGGCGGTGCGTCCGGCGGTGTCGGCGGCTACCTCGGTTACACGTTCGCGAACGAGTCATCCGCGGTCAGCTCGCTCGACGCCCCGCGCCCGGCCTCGCAGACCAGCAACGCCGCTCCCGGCTCGGTCGAGGAGGTGGCGGCCAAGATGCTGCAGTCGGTCGTGCAGATCCAGGTCGCCACGCGGTCCGGTGCCGGTGAGGGCTCCGGGTTCGTGATCTCCAGCAGCGGCCAGATCGTGACGAACAACCACGTCATCGAGGGTGCCGCGGCCGGTGGCACCATCAAGGTCGTCTTCCAGGACGGCAAGACCGCGACCGCGAAGATCCTCGGCCGCGACCCGAGCTCCGACATCGCCGTCATCCAGGCCGAGGGCATCTCCAACGCCCCGGTCGTGCAGCTGGGCAACTCCGGTGACCTGAAGATCGGCCAGAGCGTGGTCGCGATCGGGTCGCCGTTCGAGCTGTCCGGCACCGTGACCTCCGGCATCGTCAGCTCGCTCAACCGCCCGGTCTCCGCCGGCGGAGACGCCCGCAACTCGCAGGCGACCGTGCTGAACGCGATCCAGACCGACGCCGCGATCAACCCCGGCAACTCCGGCGGCCCGCTGGTGAACATGCAGGGCCAGGTCGTCGGCATCAACAGCGCCATCTACAGCCCGAACTCCGCGGGCGGCCAGGCCGGTTCGGTCGGCATCGGCTTCGCGATCCCGATGGACCAGGCCCGCCGCACGATCGACGAGATCGTGAAGACCGGCAAGCCCAGGCAGACCGTGCTCGGCGTCGAGGTCCGCGAGGCCGAGGACGGCGGCGCCCAGGTCAGCAAGGTGACCTCCGGTGGCGCCGCCGAGCAGGCGGGCCTGAAGGAGGGCGACGTGATCACCAAGTTCGGTGACCGCCGCATCGACAGCTCCGACACGCTCGTCGCCGCCGTCCGCTCGAAGGCGCCCGGCGACAAGGTGACCGTGACGCTGTCCGACGGCAAGACCGTGGAAGCCACCCTCGGCGGAGTCGAGGTGGGATAGGTCGGGGGCACGCCTGGCTCGGGCAGCCGCCGCCCGCCCGAGCCCGGCGTGACGACCCGGGAGGCCACCTCTGTACGCACCTGCCCCGCGCACAGAGGTGGCCTCTTCTCGTGTCACGCGGGGGCCCCGCGTTCCCTTGTGGGGCACGCGGGGCCCCCGCGTGCCCTGATTACGGAGTGCTGACGGGTGCGGGTCGTGGGGCGGTTCGTGGCCTAGCGTGGTGACGTGGTGGAACGGGTGCTGGTCGTCGACGACGACACGACGGTGCGGGACGTGGTGCGCCGGTACCTCGAACACGCCGGGTACGAGGTCGAGCTCGCCGGTGACGGTGAGCAGGCGTTGCAGGCGCTGGCCGCGCGGGAACCGGACATCGTGGTGCTGGACCTGATGCTGCCGGGCATCGACGGCCTGGAGGTGTGCCGGCGGATCCGGCAGCGCGGGTCGACGCCGGTGGTGATGCTGACCGCGCTCGGCGAGGAGGAGGACCGCATCGCCGGGCTGCAGATCGGCGCGGACGACTACGTCACGAAGCCGTTCAGCCCGCGCGAGCTGGCCCTGCGGGTCAGTTCCGTGCTGCGGCGGGCGAACCGGGCCTACGAGCCGCGCACGGTGCGCGACGGCAACCTGGCGCTGGACCTGGCCGCGCACACGGCGACGCTGGACGGCATGCCGCTGCAGCTGACGACGCGCGAGTTCGACCTGCTCGCGTTCTTCATCGCCAACGCCGGCCGCGCGTTCGGCCGGGCCGAGCTGCTGGAACGGGTGTGGGGCTGGCAGTTCGGCGACCAGTCGACCGTGACCGTCCACGTGCGACGGTTGCGGGAGAAGATCGAGCAGGACCCGGCGAAACCGGTGCGGCTGAGCACCGTGTGGGGTGTCGGCTACCGGTACGACCCGTGGCCCGCGAGGTGAACCCCGGCCGGCTGAGCCGGGTGTCGCTGACCACCGCGATGACCGTCATGGTCATCGTGCCGGTGGTGGCGACCATCGCCGGTGTGCTCATGGTCAGCGGCTTCATGTTCACGCCGATGCTGACGGCGACCCTGCTGGCGTGCGCGCTGGTGGCCGTCGTGACCGTGCCGTTCTCGATCATGCTGGGCCGCGCGATCGCCCGCCGCAGCGTCTGGGAACGCGAGGCGGAGGCCCAGCGGCGCCAGCTGGTGGCGTGGATCAGCCACGACCTCCGCACACCCCTCGCGGGCATCAGGGCCATGACCGAGGCGCTGGAGGACGGCGTGGTCTCCGAGCCGGGCGAGGTGGCCGTCTACGCCAAGCAGATCGCCCAGGAGGCCGACCACCTGTCCAAGATGGTGGACGACCTGTTCGAGCTCTCCCGCATCACCGCGGGCGCCCTGAAGCTGACCCTGCACGACGTCCGCCTGGCCGACGTGGTGAGCGACGTCGTGGCCGCCTCGGCCCCCGTCGCCTCCCTGAAGGGCGTCGAACTGCGCGCGGACGCTCGCGAGTGGCCGGTCGTGCGCGGCACCGAACCGGAACTGATGCGTGTCGTGCGCAACCTTGTGTCGAACGCCATCCGCCACACCCCGCAGGGCGGAACGGTGGCCGTGCAGGTCGATGTGGACGGACCCGACGCGCTCGTCCGGGTCGACGACGCGTGCGGCGGCATCCCCGCTGACGTGCTGCCACAGGTGTTCGACGTGGGCTTCCGCGGCTCCGCGCACCGCAATCCGGTCGGCGCGGGCCTGGGCCTCGCGATCGCCCGCGGCCTCGTCGACGCCCACCACGGCCAGATCGGCGTCCAGAACCACGGTCCTGGCTGCCGCTTCGAAGTCAGACTCCCGCTACGGTGATCGGTATGGAACGCAGCGCGCAGCGCCTTGGCCGCGCTTTGGTCGTGATCGTGGACGACCGGGTGGCGCACGGCGAGCAGGAGGACAACTCCGGTCCCCTCGTCACCGAACTGCTCGAAGAAGCCGGCTTCATCGTCGACGGCACCGTTGCCGTCGAGGGCGAGGTCGTCGACATCAGGGCAGCCCTCAACACCGCAGTCATCGGCGGCGTGGACCTCGTGGTCACCGTCGGCGGCACGGGCGTCTCGCCCCGCGACGTGGCGCCCGACGCCACGCAGGGCGTGCTCGACCGCCCCATCCACGGCATCGCGGAAGCCCTCCGGGCCTCCGGCCTGGCCGCAGGCGCAGTCGACGCGGGCATCTCGCGCGGCCTCGCCGGCGTGTCGGGCAGCACGCTGGTCGTGAACCTGGCCGGCTCCCGGTCCGCGGTCCGCGACGGCATGGCGACCCTGTCGTCCTTGGTGCCCTACGTGATCGAACAGCTGTCCGGGCTCGACGAAGAGTGAAGTAATGGCAGAGCAAGAGCCTCAGACGGCCGATGGCGACGACGACGCGGAGAAGCGTCGCCGGCGGCGTCGGCTGGCTGAGGTGTTCGGAGACGTGCTGCCCGAGACCACGTCGGATGAGCGCGGCGGCGAGGCCGGTGGTGACCGGGAAGCCTGGTACCGGGAGAACCGGCCGCCGCACCACGGAGGCTGATCGGGTACGGGCCGACCACGCCCTGCCCGTGTTTATCGGCATGCGTCGGCGCCCCGGAATTGTCAGACCTGCCCGGTACGTTGGGCCGCGGGGGAACCAACTGCGGAGGGGACCCCTGCGCGAGCCTGCGATCGAGTTCGTACCAGGGGTGAACGGGTCGCCGCGCCGCTCGCAGCCTGCCTGCTGGCCGTCTGCCGTGCCTCGCCCGGCACCCGATGGCGGGCACGGCGGGGGACCGGCCGCCGCCTGGGCGACGGCCGGTGGGGACGCTAGATCGCCGGGTCGCGGCGGTCCATGGTGGGGGTGGGTGGTTCCTGCTTCGCCTGGGCGGCGAGGAGGTCGCGGATCTCGATCAGGAGCTCGACGTCGGTCGGCTCGGCGGGGCCGGCTTCTTCGCCCTTCTTGCGGCGGTCCTGGATCTTCTTGATCGGCAGGACGAGCACGAAGTAGACGACGGCCGCCACGATCAGGAAGTTGATGATGGCGTTGATGAGCGAGCTCAGGTCGATGAAGGTCGAGTCCTTCAGCGCCTGGGTGTCGTCGCGCAGCGAGAAGCCGAGGCCCTTGGTCTCCGCGCCGCCGAAGATGTTGATCAGCGGCTTGATGATGCTCGTGGTGAACGCGGTGACGATCGCGGTGAACGCCGTGCCGATGACCACGGCCACGGCCAGGTCCACGACGTTGCCGCGCATCAGGAAGTCCTTGAAACCCTTCAGCATCAGCGGAGGGTAACGGCTAACGCGTGGTCGAGTGACGCCGCGGCCACGCGCGCCGCGTTTCCTCTCGGCAACGTGAGGACGACGACCTGCCCCCTGGTCTCGCGCACGAACGCGTCCGAGGCCAGCACCTCGCCGGTCGGGGAGACGACGTCGACCCGGTTCTCCACCCGCACCACGGAAGCGAGCTCCTGGTCAGCGACCCGCACGGCCACCGAGGCGAGGTCGGCGGGAACCGAGAGGTCGAAGTCCGTCAGCGGGACGCCCGCGCGCGCCGGACCGGCCAGAGCACGACCCACCACGACCTCGGGCGACGAGAACGAACCCGCCACGGCCGAGGACAGCGACGCCACCCGGACATCGGCAGCACCGAGCGGCACGCCGGCCGGCAGGTCGCGGGTGGCGACCACGGCGGGATGACCCACGTCGGGCCAGAAGAACGTCGACAACGCCACCAGGACCAGGCCGAGCGCCAGGAAACGGCGCCACACCACCGGGACACCGCGGCGGAGCAGCGAGCGGAACCGGTCGGGGAGCGTGGGGGAAAGGGTCATGCCCTCGACGGTAGGACCGGCGAGGGCATGGCGAAGGTGATGAGCCGCGAAGTTGTGGACAACTCGCGATCTTCAGGAGGCCGCGGCCGCCGGAGAGCTCGTCGAGGACTTCGAGGAGGAGTCCGAGGAGGACGACGAAGAAGCCGTCGACGAAGACGAGGACGACCCGGTCGACGACGCGGTCGACGACGCGGTCGATGACGCGGTCGACGCCGCGGCCGGGGTCTTCGACGACGAACGGCTGTCCGTGCGGTAGAAACCGCTGCCCTTGAAGACCACACCGACGGCACCGAACAGCTTGCGCAGCTTGCCCGAGCACTCCGGGCACTCGGTGAGGGAGGCGTCGCTGAACGACTGCACCGCCTCGAACCGGTGCTCACACGCGGTGCAGGCGTACTGGTACGTAGGCACTGGGTTCGCTCCTAGATCTGGCACTCGACCGTTGTGAGTGCCAACACGATTTTCGCCCAGGACCTTCCCCGAGCGCAAACACCCCAGGTCAACGTCACAGCCACCGCAGGCCCACCGAGGGCGTCAGCACGCCGTTCATCCGCACGTCGTGCGGCTCCGCAGGCACCGAGTCAAGCACCTCCACGTCCCTCACCACCGCCACCAGCGGCGCCTTGACCAGCGGCAACGACCGGTCGTAGTGCCCCTTGCCCTTCCCGAGCCGCACCCCGTCCACCGACACCGCCAGCGCGGGCACGAGCACCAGCGAGGCTCCAGCGATCGCCGAGGCACCGAGCCGGGGACCGGTCGGTTCGAGCAGCCGCAACGCCGCCGGTGCGAGGTCGGCCGGACCGGTGTGGACCGCCCAGTCGAGCGGTGAGTCGCCCGTCACCACCGGCAGCAGCACCCGGCACCGCAGCCCGTCGAGCCACGACGCGTCACCGGGCTCCGACCCGACCGGCAGGAACGCGCACACGGTCTGATCAGGACTCACCTCCAGCCGGGCCACGTGCGCGGCCAGAGCGGCCGCTTCCGTGGCGCGCACGTCGGCCGGCACCGAACGGCGCTGCGCGAGCAACCGTGAACGCAGTGAGGCCTTCCGGTCACGAAGATCGGACGTCATGGTGGGTATCCCTCGGTATGTCGTTAGCATCGCAGCCCATGAGCAGCGCTTTCCACACCGCCATCGTGCCCGCGGCCGGCCTGGGCACTCGCTTCCTCCCCACGACCAAGGCCGTGCCGAAGGAGTTGCTGCCGCTCGTCGACACCCCGGCCATCGAGTACGTGGCCAGGGAGGCGGCCGGTGCGGGCGCCACCAGGCTCGTCATCGTGACCTCGCCGGAGAAGGCCTCGGTCGCCAACTACTTCGACGAGAACCCCGAGCTGGAGAAGACCCTCGCCGACCGAGGCAAGGCCGACCTCGTCGAGAAGATCCGGCGTGCACCCCAGCTGATCAAGGCCGAGACGGCGATCCAGGAGCAGGCGCTCGGCCTGGGCCACGCGGTGGGCTGCGCCGAGGGCAACCTGACCGGCGAGGACGAGGCCGTCGCGGTGCTGCTGCCCGACGACATCATCCTGCCGACCGACGCGCTCAAGAAGATGGCACAGGTGCGTGAGGAGAAGGGCGGCAGCGTCCTGCTGGCGTTCGACATCCCGCGCGAGCAGATCTCCGCGTACGGCGTGTTCGACGTCCGCGACACCGGCTCCGACGACGTGAAGCAGGTCGTCGGCATGGTCGAGAAGCCGAAGCCGGAGGACGCGCCGTCGACGTTCGCCGCCGCCGGCCGCTACCTGCTCGACCGGGCGATCTTCGACGCCCTCAAGCGCATCACCCCCGGTGCGGGCGGTGAGCTGCAGCTGACCGACGCCATCGCGCTGCTGATCAACGAGGGCCACCCCGTGCACGTCGTCGTGCACCGCGGCGGGCGACACGACCTCGGCAATCCCGCCGGATTCCTGCGGGCTGCGGTTGACTTCGCACTCAACACCCCGGAGTACGGACCCGATCTGCGCGAGTGGTTGCGGGAACGCCTCGACAACTCCTGATCAGCACCTTTTTGGGCGGCGAGGACCAGCACATGAGGTCAGTGGACGAGCAGCTCGCACGGGTGATCGCGGCCGCCGTGCGGCCCGCGCCCGTGCGGGTGGCGATCTCCGAGTCGCAGGGCCTGCTCTGCGCGGAGGAGGTCATCGCGGAACGCGCGCTGCCCGGTTTCGACCAGGCGGCGGTCGACGGGTACGCGGTGCGCAGCGTGGACGTGTCCGGCGCGAACGCGGGCCCGGTGCAGCTGCCGGTCGTGGGCGAGATCCCGGCCGGCTCCCGGCAGCCGCGCAGGTTGCAGCCCGGCCAGGCGGTCAAGGTCGCGACCGGCGCACCGCTCCCGACGCTGGCGGACGCGGTGGTGCCGCTGGGCTACACCGACGGTCACCACGCCAAGGTCACCGTCAACCGCAGCGTGCCGTCGGCCGGTTTCGTCCGCCGCACCGGCGAGGACGTGCAGACCGGTGACGTCGCCGTGCGCCGCGGCGCGTCCATCGGCGCCGCCCAGGTGGGTCTGCTCGCCGCCGTCGGCCGCAACAAGGTGCTCGTGCACCCGCGCCCGCGGGTGTCGGTGATCTCGCTCGGCGAGGAGCTCGTCGACGTCGACCGCACACCCGGCCAGGGCCAGGTCTACGACGTGAACTCGTACGCGCTGGCCGCCGCCGCGCGCGACGCCGGTGCCGAGGTCAGCCGGGTCGGCATCATGTCCGCCGACCCGCGGCGGCTGCGCGAGGTCGTGGAGGGCCGCCTGCTGCTCTCCGAGATCGTCGTCATCGCCGGTGGCGTGGGCGGCGCGATCGGCGACGAGGTCAGGGCGGCGCTGACGGAGCTGGGCGACATGGACGTCACCCGCGTCGCCATGCACCCCGGCTCCGCGCAGGGCTTCGGGCGGCTCGGCCCGGACGCGGTGCCCACGTTCCTGCTGCCGGCCAACCCGATGAGCGCGCTGGTCGTGTTCGAGGTGCTGGTCAGGCCGCTGATCAGGGCCGCGCTCGGTAAGAAGAACCCGTACCGCCGCGCGGTGAGCGCGCGGCTGCTGTCGCCGCTGCAGTCGACGAAGGGCCGCCGCGGGTTCCTGCGCGGCCAGCTGCTGCGCGACGCGGACAACGGCGAGTACCTGGTCCAGCCGCTGGGGACGTCGGGGTCGCACCTGCTGGCGTCGTTGGCCGAGGCCAACTGCCTGGTCATGGTCGACGAGGACGTCACCGAGGTCTCCGTCGGCGAGGAAGTGCTGGTGAGTTTCCTGGCCCAGAGGGGTTGAGCTCAGAGGGGTCGATGAGCGCTTTCGCTGATCTCGGACGGCACCCCGGCTGGCCGGTCCGGCTGGGGCCGCTCGACGTGCGCGCGGGAACCGTCGAGCTGCGCGGCCCGCGCCTGTTCGACGGGGCGAGGTGGTCGCGCCTGCGGATCCGCGACCGCGCCTACCTGGAGCAGTGGGAACCCACCGCCGTGGAGGGCTGGGACGAGCGCAACGCCCTGATGTCCTGGCCGGCCCAGTGGTCGGCGCTGCGCTCGATGGCCAGGCGCGGCACCACTCTGCCGTTCATGATCACCGTGAACGGCGAGGTGGCCGGCCAGATCACCGTCGGCAACATCGTCCGCGGCTCACTGCGCTCGGCCTGGATCGGGTACTGGGTCGCGGCCGATCGGGCGGGCGGAGGCGTCGCAACGGCGGCCGTCGCGTTGCTCACCGACCACGCCTTCCGCCACGCTGGTCTGCACCGCCTCGAAGCGACCGTGCGACCCGAGAACGCGCCCTCACTTCGCGTCCTCGCCAAGTCCGGATACCGCGAGGAAGGCCTCTTCAAGCGTTATCTGGATGTTGCCGGACAGTGGCGCGACCACCTCTGTTTCGCGATCACCGCCGAAGAGGTCTCCGATGGCCTAGTGCGCCGTTTGGTCGCACGCGGAGAGGCCCGTCTTCCCTGACCTCCGCTTCCGTTCGTCCTAATCGCTTCACCCAAAAGTGGGTGATACACCACACTTTGGTACGCACCGCGCTCGGCGAGCCTCCGACACTGGTGTGACTGTTGTGACTAGCGTGGTGACAGCACCACGCGTGGGCCGGGGGAGGTGAACGGGGAATGCCGAGTTCGCTGATCATCGTTGCGCTGGTCGTCGCCTGGCTGGTCGTCCTCGTCCCCATGGTGGCCCGCAAGCGCCAGGAGAGTGCGCGCAGCGTGGGGGAGGAGTACGACGCCATGCCCGACGCCGAGTACGACGACATCCACGACATCGACGACGACTACTTCGACGAGGAGGAGTACGTCGAGCGCCCGTTCCGGCGCGGCCGCGGTGGCTACGACCCGGAGACCGCCGCCCTGGTGGCACAGGCCAAGTACGCGTTCCGCCGCAGAGTCGTGGCGTTCCTGCTGGTCGCCGCGGTGGTGACGGGCGTGGTCGCCGGCGTCTTCTACCCGCCGCTCTGGTACGGCCACGCGGGCCTCGACCTCCTGCTGCTCGGCTACCTCACCTACCTGCGCCGCCAGGTGCGGATCGAGGAGGAGATCCGCGCCCGCCGCCTGGCCCGCCTGCAGCAGGTCCGCCGCCGCCGCGCGACGGGCCCGCAACAGCAGGCCGCTGCCGCTGCGAGCGCTGTCGCCGTCGTCGAGGACGCACCGGTGGTCGTCGAGGTCCTCGAGACCACCGAGGTCGAGGTCGTCGAGGTGGCCGACGAGCGGCCCGCACTGCCGCCGCTGCCGCGCTACGAGCACCACGTGCTGCCGGGCACGATCCCGGTCGACTCCGACGACGAGGACCCGGTGTTCGTCGAGTTAGACGGACTGGAGTCGCTGCGGTACCGAGGTGCTGTGGGGGCTTAGGAGGGGGTGGTGAAACACCCCTTTCTGCCCTGCTATAGTTCTCTCGTAACACCGCAAGGGGCTGTAGCACAGTTGGTAGCGCGTCTCGTTCGCATCGAGAAGGTCAGGGGTTCGATTCCCCTCAGCTCCACCAAAGAACTACATGCACGAACACTCAGAGGGGCGGAATCCGGTCTACCGGGTTCCGCCCCTTCTGCATTCGCGACAGCGGCTGTTGCGGCGGCCTTGGGCACTCGGAACACGGGTGTGATGCGGCCGGGTCCGGTGATCTTGATTTTGACTACGAAGGTCTCCACGACGGCCTTGCGCTGGTTGGGGTTACCCGCCGCGATGATCTCCCGGATGTTGTGGTTGACGGTGTCCAGGGTGGCGGCGTCGGGCATCGTGGGCTCGTTCTCCAGTTCCTCCAGGAGTTCGGTTTCGCGTGCGCGTAGCTGTTGCTGTGTGGTGCGGTGGTCTCGCATGCGCCGCTTGGCGGCCTCGTCGTCGGCGTCGAAGGCGTCGGCCTCGAACGCGTCCAGGTACTTGTCGATCTTCGCGGTGACCTTGTTGATCTCGGACTTGACGGTCTTGAGTTCGGCGGCCACGCCGTCGTGGCTGGATTCGTAGACTTTGCGAGCGGCGTCGACGGCCTCGCGGATGAGGTCGTGCTGGTTGCTGTAGAAGCTGGCCACCGAGTCCAGGATGGCCTGGTCGAGGGCGTCGGCGTTGATGCGGTCCTGGTCGCAGGCTTCCTTGCCGTACTTGAGCCGCTTCATGCACGTGTAGTAGCGGTAGGTCTTGGTCTTGCCGTTCGCGCGGGTGCCGATCATCGCGTGCTTGCACTTGGGGCAGGGCAGGCGGCCGGTGGCGATGTAGTCCGAGCCGCTCGCGGCGCGGTGTGAGTGGCTGTCGCCGCGTTGATCCATGAGGCGGATGGCTTCAGTGAACTGCTCGCGGGTGATGATCGGTTCGTGTGCGTCCTTGGTGACGATGTCGCGGTAGTGGATCTCACCGAGGTAGGCGTCGTTCTCCAGGATGGACAGGATTCGTTTGAAGGCCCAGAGTCCGCCGCTTCGGGTGCGGTGGCCGCGTTCGTTGAGCTCGTTCGCGATTGCCCGTGATCCGAGTCGGTCCTTTGTGTACAGGTCGAAGATCAGGCGGATGACGACGGCTTCGGTCTCGTTGCGCAGCAGCCGGTGTGTGACGGGGTCGGTCTTGTAGCCGAACGGCGGCGGGCCGCCTTTCCACTGCCCGTTGTCGGCGGCGCGTTCCATGCCCGCCGTGACGCGGTCCACGATGAGGTCGCGTTCGAACTGGGCGAACATCGCCAGGAGGTTGACCATCATCCGGCCGACGGGGGTGGAGGTGTCGAACGGCTCGGTGGCGGAGCGGAACGCCACACCGGCCTCGTCCAGTTCCTCCAGCAGACTCACCGTGTCGCGCAGGCTGCGTGAGAACCGGTCCACCCGGTACACCAGCAACACGTCGATCATGTTCGACTTGGCCCACTGCATGGCCTTCTGCAAATCGGGCCGGTCGGTGGTCTTTCCGGACGCGTCGTCCTGGAATTTCTTGACGATCTTCCATCCGGGCTGCGAGGCCACATAGGCCTCCAGTCGGGTGTCCTGCGCCTCGATCGAGTACGGCTGGTTCTCGTCGTCGGTGCTGCGCCGCATGTAGATGCCCACCCGCACGGTGTCGAGGTCGAGCCCCGCCGCAGCGCGCCCGACCTTCTTAGCTCGTGTCCGCCTAGACAAAGAAAGTCCCCCAAACAATGAACGCGCACGCGTGAACGGGCGCGGTTTTCGGCAAGGGTCTGCCCATTCCGGTATTTCTCTCGGTCATGTACCGGAATGTAGCATTTCTGATCGGATTTGATTAGTTCTGGTTTTTACGCGGCACGTTGCATTTCATTCCAGGTGTTGATGAGCGTGGCGAGGGCATTCACGCCGTCCTCACGTTGTGCCTCGTCCAGGTCCGTGGTCTCGATGTGCTCGACCGTCCAGGCCTGCGGCTGGCGGGCTGCTGACTGCATTCGTAGGCTCCCGAGGGACACAGCGCGGAAGCCCCCGAGGCCAGCGCGAGGCCTGGGGGCTCCTCGCGCTGGGATGGGCGTGACTAGGGCTGCGGGTGGTTCAGCGCCGCCGAGGCAGTGCCGGTTCGCTCGGTGGCTTGCCACTCGCGGAACGTGCGCTGACCGATGGCCTTGCGCAGGTGCGGGATGCGGTTCTGGGCCATACCAACCGGGCTTGGCCCGAGCACGGCGTCCAGGTCGGACCCGGCGTTGGTATGCCATCCGGCTGCGGTGATCGCCTCTTCGGACGGAAAGACGTCGGCCATCCGGTCGGTTGCCGGGTTGATGAGGTGGTCTTCCTTGCCGCCGTAGGAGTAGACCCAGGCGAAGTTCTCGGGCGGGTCGGGCTCCACGAGGCGCTTAAACCGGCTGATCTCCTTGGTGTAGCTGTAGACCAGCACATCCGGCACGGCGCGAGCGACGGTCATCCAGTCGGTGACGTAGTCGTCGCTGAAGTAGTCGCCGCTGTCGTGCACGCGGAGCTTTCCGTTGCGGTACTTCGGCGCGGCCAGCTCAGTGACGAGGTCGTGCCGCCACTGCCGGGGGTCGTCGAGGTACCGGGCGAGGTTGCGCGCGTGTTTGGCCTTGACCTGGGGGAACTGGTAGGTGCCCGTCCTGGCGTAGCAGACGTTCGCGCAGACACCGGCGCTCGGACAGGTCAGGACGTTGCGGCCGTCGGCGAGCTTGGCGGCTAGGGCGGGGATGGAGTAGTTGAAGATGCCGTGACGGCGCAGGCCCGAGTTCTGCGTGATCATGCGTTCGGGCCCGCGCTGCCGGGGTGTCGTGGCGGTGACGACAGGTCTCCTTGTCGTCAGTCCAGGACGTTGGGGGTCAGCGTCCGGCCGGCGTCGTCGCGCGGGTCGGACGTCGGGGTGACGCGCTTCTCGCCGGCGAGGGCCACGCCGAACGCGCCGAGCAGCGCGAGGACTGCGGAGACGGTGCCGGTGATGGCGTCGGCCTGGCCGGTGGTGAGCAGGCCGGAGCCGACGAGCCAGGAGACCAGGGCGGCGATGAGGCCTACCCAGGTGGCGACGGCACGCAGCGGGCGGGGACGGGGATCGGTCATGGGGTGTTCCTCCAGGGTGTGTTGGGTGCCGTCGTGGCGTTCGAGCCACAGCACGAATGCCTTGCTGGCCTTGATGAGCAGCCAGAGGGCGAGGGCGAGGGAGATGACCCAGTGCCCGCCGGTCATCGACTCGGCGGGCACCGGTTGGGCGGTCACGGGCGGATGAGGTCGGCCCAGTCGTCCCACCAGACCTCGCCCCAGCGGGACGTGGAGTTGGGGCGGGCCGCGCGCTGCCAGGCGGCGACGGCGTCCTTGGTGGGCTGCTCGAAGATGCCGTCGGCCCAGCCCGCAACGTTCGGGGCGAAGCCGCGGCGCTGAAGCTCCTCTTGGATGAGCCGGACGAAGTACTGCTCGTCCGGGATGCCGCCCATCGACACGGGCGCGCCGCCGTGGGACTCGTTCGGGCCGCTGATCAGCCCGAAGTAGTGGTTCTGGGGCAGGGGGAACCGTGGCTTTGTCGGCGGCCGGGTCGGCGGCGGGGTGCTCGTGCCGCCGAGCATGGGCAGGTTCCACGGCCGGGTGTCGTCGCACAGGCTGGAGGCCACGACGCTGATGTGGACGTGCGAGGTGTGGGGGTTGCTGCCGGAGTATCGGACCCACTGCCACGGCGAGAACTGCGGGCGGCTGTCCATGATCAGCCCGTTGGCGATCACGTACTTGATCCGGTTGTCGCGCGAGGTCTGGAGTTCGTCGGTGAACCGGTCGATGTCGAATCCGGCGCGGGGGTCGTGGGTGACGTCGAGGGCGGTGACGATGCCGGGCCCGTACCAGGGGGAGTGGTCGCTGGTGACGTCGTGGTTGGCGTCGCCGATGGTTCCGTCGCTGGCCTTGTTGCGGCCGGGGAACTTGGCGTTGATCTGGTCTCGCAGGATGAGCAGGGAGTTGGCTACACGCCAGGCCAAGGGTTTCTCTTTCTGTTGTTGGGCAATAAAAAACGGCCGTCACCAGGCGGTGACGGCCGTTCGTTTCGGGGCGGGAGTGGTCAGGTGTGGCGTCGCACGGCGGCGGCGATGTCCTCGGCCTGGCGGCGTCGGTCGCGCTCGCGGTCGAGTTCGTCTTCGAGTTCGCCGATGCGGTCTTCGAGGCCTGCGACGCGGTTGCGCAGGGCGGTGATCTCGGTGGCGTGCGCGGTTTCGCGGGCGGCGAGTGCGGCGAGGTAGTCAGCGCGGTCTGACCGGTTGGCGGTCATGAGCCGGTGGTTGGCGGTGAGCAGGTAGCCCACGACGATCACGAGCGCACCGGCCACGCCGAGCTGAGGCAGTAGTGCGGGGTCCATATGCCTCCTGGCGGTGGTGTGCGGCGAGGAGACGTGCGATGCGGTCGATGGCTGCGCTACGCTCCCGTCACGGAGCGAAAGGGGGCTGTCCCGGGCTGTGCCCAGGGACAGTTGAGCCACGCTGCCTTGAACAGGTTTTCCCGAGATCGGTGCAGCTTGCCGATCGCCTGAGCCGGGTTGGCCTGAAGAACGACCACTAGTAGAACCGCACGCCGCACGCCTTCACGGGCTCGGTTTGTCGCTCAGGCCGGATCGGGCAGGAGCGTTGTGGTGACTTGGTTATGGGTGGTGGCGGGCGTCGTGCTCGCTGGGTTCGTGGTCATCGTTGTTATCTGGCGCGATCAGTCGACCAAGCGCCTCACCGTGAGCGCGAACTTCCGGGGAATCGGTGGATCGTTGCGGATTGAGCGGGACTCGAATCCTCAGCCGAGTCTTCCCGCCGGTCAGCGGTCGTCTCGGCGCAAGCGTCGCCGTGGACGCCGCAGATAGCTCAGGGAACGCGGATGCCCTCGCGCACAAGAGCGTCACGTGCGGCGGGGTCGACGGCGGGGTCGGGGAACAGGCCGGTGTCGGTGGGGACGCCGGGGCTGGTGGTGGCGCGCAGGGTGAGGACTTGGCGGATGCGGCCGGTGTTGTCGCCGCTGGTGCGGATGCCGATGACCCAGGCGGAGGTGTCCAGGGTTGCGCCGACGTCGTCGACGACGCGGACGAGGTCGCCCAGGGTGATGCGCGGGTCAGGCAGGATCTCGATGTCTCCGAGCACCGGAAGTGGTTGTGCGGCAACGGAGAGCAGATAGTCAGCGATGCGTCCGGCGGTTCCGAGGGTCTGAATCCACGGCGTCGAGGGAACCTGGAAGACCTGGGCTCCGTATCGGGCGCGGCTGGTGGTGTTGTAGCGGCGGGTGGACAGCCGGGTGGGACTGTTGGCGGCGAGGCGTTGCGACCAGATCGACAGCGACGGCAGGCCACCGCTGGTGACGATGAAACACGCGCTGTTGGACAGGTTGCGGAAGGTCACGCGCAGGGTTGCGCCGTCGCGTTCGGTGGTGGACTCGATCGAGCCGTGAATGCCGAGCTGTCCGTTGAGCGTCGGTGAGAACCGCACCCGGCTGGTGTTGGCGGGCAGGGTGGTGGCGTAGACGACCGGGGGTGGGCTGTCGTATTCGGAGACGTCGTAGTCGTAGGTGAACGTGACCGTCTGGAACGCGCTGATCGTGCGCACCGTGGATTCGGTGAACCGCTCGGCCGGCGTGCCGGTGGTGTAGAGCTGGTACGGCACGTCGACGGTGTTGCGGATCGAGTCGATCGCCTCGGACACGCGCAGGCTGGCGATCTCGCGCGCCGAGGTCACCTGGTTGAACGTCTGGCCGGGCGTGGTGAAGCGGGTGTTGTTGCGGTAGCGGCACACCCCGTAGGGATCGAACTCTGCGGTGGCCTGTTCGGCTTTGGCTACGGAGCTGATGACGTCCCAGGCGGAGCCCTGTACGGGCGGGATCGCGCGCAGTTCTGAGGTGATCTGGTCGAGGACCGCGCCACGGGTCCAGGCCTGGATGAACTCCTGCTGGGTCATGCGGTTCTCGCGCAGAGAGACCTGCACGGCCTCGATCGGCAACGCCGAGGACAACTCGATGTAGTTGAGCTGGGAGAAACCGAGTTCGGTGAACGCGCCCATGTCGGTCTCGCGGTAGGCACCGCCGCCTTTGTCGATGAAGTAGCGGGCGGACGGGGTGCGGCCGGTCCAGGTCCAGTGCACGCCGATGTGGTAGATGCCTGCGAACCGGAGGCCCATTCCGGCGTCGCCCTTGACGGTGCCGCCGGTGCCGGTCGCGCCGATGTTCATCTGGTCTTCGTTGAAGTCGAACCAGAAGTAGATGTCGTTGATGCTGTTGTCCGCCTGGAACACCAGCTTCATCTCGACCCGGTTCCCAGACGCGGCAAGGCTTGTGCGGTCCACCCAGAACTCCACGAACAACCCGCGACCGCCCACGGTGGTGCGGGTGCGGGGGTCCCAGCGCACGGTGAAGGGCTGGGAGCCGGGCATGGCGGCGATCTCCCACGGCGCGCGGTCGCGCCGGTAGGTCAGGGAGTTGTGGGTGTGGTCGCGGTAGAACCCGACGTCCGGCACGACGCCGCCGTGCATCGAGGCGTAGAGGGTGCAGTCCGCACGCGGTGGCGGCGCTGTGTGGATGCCCGCCTCCCGCAACAGGTGGTCGACAACCCAGGTGCCGGAGGCGATGGGGTTGCTGTTCGCGGACAGCACGGCGGGCAGGCGTGCGGCGTCGCGGAGCTTCTCGGCGCCGTCGAGCGCGGACACGGCCACGGTGCCGGTGCCGCTGTCGGCGGTCCGGTCGCGGATCGAGCCACGGAAGCCGGGCAGGGTCTCGCCCGCCAGGCCCCAACCGTGGGTGACGGACTGGCCGGGCCGGGCGATGTCGCCCGTGCTGTGCGGGGCGTAGGGGCTGTAGAGCTGTGCGGCGGTCTTGCCGTCTACGCCGGTGAGGTCGAGCCGCAGTTCTGCGGCGGCGCTGCCGTTGACGGCGCGCATCTGCTCGGGCAGATCGGAGTCGTAGGCGCGATCGAGCGTCCAGGACGTGACTTGGTCGGTGAGGTCGCGTCCGGCGAGCCGGGTCAGGGTGGTGTTGGTGCGTTCGGCGTTCTGTAGGGCGGTGGTGAGGTTCGGGCTAGCGGGGAGTACGGCGGACCTCCACGAGGGTCAGGGACAGGTCGCGGTGCGGTGGCCGGGCCTTGTCGGTGTAGCCGGTGACGGTCATTGCGGGGCAGCCGTCGCCGAGCGTGCCGACCTCGTCGGCGGTGACGGGGTCGCCCATGCGTAGCAGCGCCGGACCGATCGGTTTCGTGCCGGTCCAGGCGCGCAGGATGAGGCGCGGCAGGACGAACACCGCACCGGCGGGCGGTACGGCGGTCAGCAATGAGGACGGTCCGGCCTCGCCGACGAAGCCCTGATCGGCTGTGTAGAACGTGAAGGCGCAGCGCACGTCCGGTAGGCCGGTGGCCATGTGGACGGGCAGGCCGGGGACGACGGGCCAGCCGAACCAGTGCGGGTGCAGCAACAGCACCCCGTCGTTGTCGCGCGGGTCGGTCACGGTGATCACCCGATCCGCGCGTTCGTTCAGCGTGCCCCACCCGGACATCAGGTAGGCCGCGCGCGGCCCGTACCCCTGCGACTGCCCGCCATCGAGCAGGTTGCGGGCGGCGGGATCGATCACGGCCAGAGGGCCAGGGCCGAACACGCCGCGCGCCAACGCCTCCACCCACCCCGCTTCGGCCGGGGCCATCGCGGTCCAGGACAGGGCGAGGCGGCGCGGTGGCGCTGCCAGGCGAGTGGTAGTGATCCCGCCCGACAGCGCCGCGAACTCCTGCACGCCCAGACTGATGGACCGGTCCAGGTCGGTGGCCGCGTCGCGGACTTCACGCAGGCGTCCTAGCGGGCCGATCCACAACGAACCCAACGGCGTCACCTCCGCGACAGTGCGTGCTGGCCTTCGGCGGTGGCGCGGGCGATCTCGGTCGCGCCGACCTGCACCACGACCGGCCGTCCGGCAAGGCGTTCGATCGCCTCGACCAGCGCGGCGAGGTCCGCCGCCTTCTGGTCGTCCCGGCCGGCCGTGGCAGCCGCTTGGGCGGCGAGTCGTTGCGCGGCAACGGGTCCGGTCTCCACGGCGAGCGTGGCGGCGGGGATGCGGTCGGTCAGGTCAGTGAGGTAGCGGCGCACGGCCGGTTCCTCGGCCTCGAAACCGTCCACCAGCGAACGCATGATGAGAACACCGTTGGCGCGCAACAGCTTCGCATCCCGCTGCGGTGGTCCCTTCCAGTCGGGCAGCAGGTCGGTCAGCTCGCGCAGCTTCGCGCGCACGCTGCTGATCATGGACTCGATGCCGCGCAGGAAGCCGCGAATCAGGTTCTTGCCCGCTTCGAGCAGCAGGGAGCCGACGTTGCCGAAGCTGGACAGGATCTGCCCTGGCAGGCCACCGAAGAACCCGAGCAGGGACCGCACGCCGAGTTCCGCGCCGGAGACCAGCAGCCGCCAGGCGGCGGACGCGATGTCCTGCACGCCGCGCCAGGCCCGCGACCAGTCACCGGACAGCAGCGCGAGGCCGGTGTTGATCACGCCCTGGATGAGCGAGAGGGTGGCGGAGATGATCTCCAGGGCGTTGCGGAAGACCGGTTTCACGCCGTCGTTGATGAACAGCTTCAGCACGGGGATCACGTGCTCGACGAATAGCGCGGCGAGCTTGAGTAGTGCCGCGTTCCAGACGGTCATGATCGTCAAGGCTTGCGTGATGACGGGCACGAGTTCGCCGAGCAGCGGGAGCAGCTCGGGCAGCAGTTCGGAGACGATGCGCAGCAAGAGCGGCGTCATCGGCAGCAGGCCCTCGGACCAGAACTGAATCCACGCGGCGGCGAGCGGCGGGATCAGCGGAACGAGGTTGCGCAGCGCCTCGGCCAGGATCTTGCCCAGCAGCATGCCGGTTTCGACCAGCGACGGCGTGGCCGCCGACAGGTCCAGGGCGGTCACGAGTTGCCGGATCGACTCGACCAGCACAGGCAGCACGGGCCGGGCCTGCTCCCACGCGGCCAGCAAAACATCCGAAAAGACGGTCGCCAAGATCGTGATGAGCGGCAGCGCGGCGGTGAGGGCTTCGACGAACGCGCCGCCCAGCTCGGTGGCGATCGGCGTCAACGCGCCGAGCAGCGCCGAGAGGGCGGGCACGGCCGCGCGGAGCGCCTGGACGAGTAGCTGGCCGACGGCGGAGATCAGCGGCTTGGCGGCGCGGGCGAGTTCGAGCAGGTCAGGGGTGAGTTCGCGGATGCCGTCGGCGAGCGCGCCGCCGACGAGCTCCTGCACGAGCTCGCCGACCACGGGCGCGAGCTCGGCGACGATGCCGGAGACAGCGCCCAATGCCGGCACGAGCACCGAGGCGAGCGCCTGCGCGGCGACCCCGGCCAGAGGCGCGAGGACGGCCAGGATTTCGGCGGCTGGTTTTGCTCCAGCGGCCAGCATCGTGAACGCCACGCCGAGGGATGAGCCGAGCTGGCCGACAGCGGGGATCGTGTCGGAGGCGAAGGCGCGGCCCACTGCCTCCAGCAACGTCAGCAGACCCGATGTCGCATCGGATAATCCGCCGAAGAACTGTTGTAGTGCAACGGTTCCCTCGGCACTGCGCAGAAATGTCAGCAGGGAGCCGGTGAGGGCGGAGAGGGTGGCGAACAGGCTTGCGCCGTGGGTGTTCGCGGCGGACAGGACCGTGAACACGATCCGGCCCAGGTTGGCCACGGTGGTCAGGAAGTCGCCGACCGCCGACAACCCGGCGCTCATCCACTCCCGGAGCTGGCCGGTCTCGCGGGCGCGGCTGACGAAGTCGGCGAGACTCGTTGCGCCGTCCGCGAATCCGGACGCGAAGCCCGGCAGGAACTCGGAGCCGACCGCCGCCAGGTCACGGATGATCTGGAGCAGCGGCGCGGCCCCGCCGGACAGGGCGCGGACGGACTGGCCGGTCTGGTCGAGGATCAGCCGGACGTCGTCGACGGTGCGGCCGTCGCGGGCGAACGCGGATGCGTTGCGGGCGGCGAGGTTGAAGCCTCCGGCGATGTCGGCCAGGCCGCCGCGCAGCACCGGCAGGTAGGTCCCGCCGAGCTGCTCGACCTCCTTGCCGAGCCCCTCGAACAAGCGGGTGCGGATGTCGAGCTGGAGGCCGTCGAGTTGCGGTCGCAGTGCCCGCACGGCGTCGGTGGTCTCCCGCATCGCGGGCGGGAAGTCCTTGACGGCCTTGGCGTAGTCCTCGGCGGACTCCGCGTCGAATGCCTCGGACAGGCCCTCGACGCCGAGCTTGAGCGTCTTGACGGCGAGTGCCGCGGCGATGCCCACGGCCGGGAGCACCAGCAGTGAGCCCGAGGCGGTGGCCGCCGCCGCACCCAAACCGCCCGTGACGCTGATGGCCTGCGCGAGAGCAGCGGCGTAAGCGCCGTATTTCAGAGTGGCCGCGCCGACGCTGGCGGTGTTGCTGACGACGGATGCCGTGGTGCCGGTGAGTGCGCGGTCCAGTTGCCCGAGTCCGGCGAGGCTGGCGGTGAACGAGCGGTCCAGGACCGCGCGAATCTGGATCGCCTTCCGGCTCTGCCGTTCCCGCAGGGCGGCGGCGTCGCGTTCGGCGGGTGCGGTGTCGAGCTGGGCGAGCAGCCGCATGGCGGTCTGGTCGCCTTGGGCGGCGAGCTGCTGGAGCTGTGCGCGGGCCAGGGCGGTCTGGATCTGTGCGCCGAGGCTGATGTTGGGTGCGCCGCGTTCCTCGTCGTTGATGGCCTTCTTCACGGCCGCGCCGAGGCCCACGAGGCTGGGCAGGATCTTGAGGTAGGTGTGGCCGACATAGGTCAGGGGCGATCACCCGCCCCGCATCCACAGCGCGATCTCGCGCATGGACTTCTGTTCCGGTCCTGGTTCACCTCCTCCCGCAGTCAGCGCGGGCGAGGTGGCAGAGGTGTCGAACGGCCCCACGACGTCGGCGTCGGTGACCTTGTGCCCGAGAGCGGTGGCGACCGTGGCCCACAGCAGCGTGACGCGGCGTTCCAGTGCGGCCAGCGCGAGATCCGTCCGGGTCCAGCCGGCGTCGGTGCCCGCCGACCGCCACACGGCCGCGTCGGCGGGGAGGTTGGCGACCAGGGCGCACACGCGGCGGTAGGACAGGCGGCCTCGGTAGAGGTCGAGCAGGTCGACCCCGTACCGGAGGAGGTCGGTTTCGAGGGCTTCGGCGGTGGTGTCGTCGGCCAGCAGGCGGCCGACGACTACCGGTTTCCCCGCCCCAGCTCCCGCATGATCGCCTTGGAGAAGTCGTCCGCGTCGCCCGTGGTGCGGGCGAGCGTGCGGAAGGTGGAATACTGGTCGTCGCCGAGGATGAGCCGCAGGGCGGTGAGAGTCTGGCCGCTCTCCTCGGCCTCGATCGCGTCCAGCGGGTAGTCCTGTGGTGCGGGCAGGCCGAACCGCTTGCCCCGCCACATCACCGCCGAGCCGGGCTTGCCGCCAGTCTGGGTGGTGCCGGTCGCCTCACGGCGCTGACGCTGACTCACAGTTGTTGTCTCCTAACGGTTCTTAGTCGGACTTGCCGGAGGCGGCGAGAGAGCCGCCGCCGGGGGTGGCCAGCAGGACGGCGGGGTCATCGGTCAGCCACACGGCCAAGGTGGTGCCGGAGGCGGGCGAGAGGGCGGCGAAGGTGAGGCCCCATCGGGCTTCCTGGGTGCGGGTCCACTGGGCGTCGGCGGTCTCGGAGACCTCGACGCGGGGGACGTAGAGCCGGTGGTGGTAGATCTCGGTGGCGCTGATCTGGTCTGTCCAGTCCACGCACAGCGCGCGTTCGTCGCCCTTGGGGACGGCGCTGATCTCCGCGCGGTACTTCTTGCTGCCGGTCGCGGTCTCGGCGAAGGTCATGCCGCCGAAGTAGACGCTCAGGACCGCGCCCTTGGACTCCTGGAACACGCTGGCGACGGTGAGTTCCTGGGAGGTGTAGATGTAGCGGGCCGGGGTGATCTGCTGCCAGTGCGTCGTACCGGACTTCTCGATCGTGCGCTTGATCGTCACACCGTCTTCAGTGGACAACCCGAGGCCGGTCCAGGCGGCGGCCAGTGCGGTGGTCGAGTCGGGCGGTTCGGGGGTGCCGGGTGGTGCGAGTGACAGTTCGCCCGTGCCGGGGACACGGACAAGGGTGGGGTGCAGGCTCAAGCGGGGGTGCCTCCAGGGGTGCGGGCTGGAGGCCCCGGAGCGCACTCGCGGGAATCGTCTCGAGTAACGGCGGCGGAGCCTCCGTAGCGGACGGGGTTCAGGGTCGGGCGGGTGTCCGGATGCGGACGGCGGCCGTCGCGGTCGCGAGCGGCTTGCGGGTGTGCGGGTCTGGTGCGGCGATCGGACCCACGATCGGCTCGACATCGAGCACGCCACGAACACCGCGCAGCGAGCACAACACGGCGAGGGCTAGGCCTACCGCGGCCTTGGCGTCGTGGTCGGTGCGGTGCCAGCAGGTCAGCCGGAGCACGACGCGTTGCACGGCGGGCCACCGCCACGTGTGGCTTTCCTCGGTGAGGCGTAACCAGGGCAGGGACGGCGGTCCGCCCTCACGGCCGTGGCCGGTCTCGGTGCCGATCTTCAGGCCTTTCAGGACGGGTTCGGGGCGGGCGGCCAGCAGGGGGCGCAGCACCGTGAGGACGAGTTCCACCGCGTCGATGGGAACGGGAATCGGGGCGGGGCCGGTCATGTGTCGCGGCGGGTGTCGATGCCGTGCACGTCGAGGCCGAGGGCTTCGGCCGCGCGGGTCAGGATGCCGTGCTTGGCCTCCATGCCCATCCCGGCCGGGTGCTGCACGGCGACGGTGTAGGCGACTCGGTCGGGGGCGGGGTCGTGCAGGACGTCGACGGGCAGCAGGTCGTCGGAGGTGACCCGGTGGCCCTGCGAGCGGGCGCCGGTCGCCACTTCCTCGGCGAGGGCCTTGATGTGGGCGGCCAGTGTGGGGGACTGGAGGATCTCGGCGACGCCGTCACGGTCGACGCGGAAGCCCTGGAAAGCGCGGGACATGCTTTAGCCCTCCACTTCCACGAGGCGCACCCAGAACCGGGGGCGGCCGAACGCCGGTTCCCACACTTCGGGCATGCCGTCGATGCGGAACGTCCGGCCGCGCCACTCGACCTGGTCACGCGGGCCGACCGGGGCGTAGGTGAACAGCCTCCAGCGCGAGATCACCGGCTGACGGCCCGCCTCCACGGGTTCGGAACCGGTGTGGGGCTGCATGTAGCCGCGCACGTCCCGGCGAGGCGCTCCAGGGCCGTAGAACAGGGCGGGGGAAGGGTTTCCGTACTGGTCCTCGCCCTCCAGGGGATCAACGAACGTGACGATGTGAGGGAGCTGCACCCTCACCTCCTTCGGTAACAGAGCAGGTCGAGAGGCGATACATCGGGATCAACAGGAAGGCGAGGAACGGGCATGGCCGGGCAGGACGCGACGAGCGCAGGGGCACGCGCGGTGCTCTGTGTGTCGGTGCTCGTGTTGCTGTCCTGCGCGGTGGTCAACGTGCTGCTCGCGGTCACCGAGTCTGTGTGGTGGCCGATCGTCGCTGCCGTGGCGATGTGGGGTGTCGCCGCCGGCGTAGCGGCTTGGGCCTCGGCGGCGGCTACGTCCAGATCGAGAACGCCCCGCGTGGCGAGGGCACGGGCGGACGCAGGAGTTCCAGCTCGGCAGCGGTGAAGTACAGACCCCCGCCGTCATGAGCGAGCGTGCGGGAATGCCCGCCGATCGCCTCTTCCTTCAACCCCTCCGGTGGCGCTGCAAGCGCACGTAGCACAGCAGCGCAAATCACCCCGACTGCCGTGGCTGGCGGCGGGGTAGTCATGGTCGGGACGAGGGTGTGCGCCATCGCTGAGGCGTCTGCGCACAGGACGGTGACGCGGGTGCGCTCAGCAGGTGTGAACTGCTGTTCTGTGCGTGCCTGGACATCATCGACGGTGGCCAGCGAAGTAGGTGCAGACACAGCACCACCGCGCAACCTCAAGAGCCGGTTTCAGCCGCAGTTGTCCACAGGCCGCGAGTTATCCACAGAAAGATTTGAGGGTTTCGCGCGCCTCAGAAATGGCCTGACACTGGTGAGGTGAAGAGCGGCCTCGTGACTGTCTTTGCCGTCTGGCAAGATTGAGCGAGGGGGTCACGGCAATGCATGTAAACTATGTAATTAACCGCTGACTTCTCCCCTTCACACCTCGTTGCTTGGGTTGAAGGGAACTGAGTCCATGAAGGACTTGTTGATCGGTGGCGCTGTCGCCATGTTCGTGCTGCTCATCGCCTACGCCGGGTACAAGGCGATCACGGCGACGACCAAGCAGCAGCAGGACGCCGCATATCGCGTTCTCAAGCTCGTGTTGGCGACCTTGAGCGGCGTTGCCGTTGTAACCCTGGCGGTGCTGCACCAAGCGGGCGTGGTGTGACACCGGCCCCCACTAGGTGCTCACGACTGGGCCTGATCCTTCGAAGGTCGGCCGCCGACCGCGCGCACGCCGAGCTCCGCGGGCAGTCCGCGGAGCGCGTCGGCGGTGGCCTTGTCGGTCACCTCGGCCTCACCCTCGTGGAAGGTGACGCCGAGGTCGTGCACGACGAGTTCCTTGTAGACGGTGGACGTGAACCTCATGCGCCACCACCTCCGGCCGGGGCCGCAGTGGTCAGGCCGGTGACCTTGCCGTGCGCGATCTCCGGTCCGTACTCCAGCGAGATCTCGCCGTAGATCTGCGCCTTGTCGGTGGAACCCGTGCGCGCCAACGGCTCCGAGAACAGGAAGCCCTTGCCGGGGGTCTCCAGCAGCACTGGGGCGCACTGGTCGAGGCTGACGACCTGCACCGTGTCAGCGGGCATGTAGCGGTTCAGCATGATGTTGAGCCGCCCGAAATCGGTCTCGATCGTGGAGACGGCGACGCCGCCGACGTTGCGCGACTGCTCCTGATAGTTCTTCTTGGTGACGAACTCGTTGGTGAGCTGACGCTTCTGCCACGCCGCACACATCAGGGTCGCGGTCTCGCTGACCTGGATACCGCCGTTCTCCCACACCTTCTGCAACAGGTCGAGGATCATTGCCTCGGTCAGCGGCTTGGCGGTGGCGTTGGTGATGACGTTGGTCTTGGTGGCCTCCAGGATGCCGCGCGTCTTGCGCACCGTGGAGTTGTCGGTGGGCTCCTGGAACTTGCCGACGATGAACCCGAGTTCGACGTCACGGCCGATCTGCACAAGGGCCTGGCGGGTCTGCCAGTCCATCTCGTTCGTCACGGCGTTGGTGCCGCCAATGCTCGCGGCGTTCGGGTTCGCCGAGCCCGTGCCGGCGAACATCTGCTGGGAGGCCTGCCGGGTGTAGGAGACGCCGACCGTTTCCTGGTGGATTTCCAGGACGTTGCGGTCCTGGCCACGGACGCGGGTCTCCGCCGCCGGGGCGTCACCGCCTTCAACGCGCTGACGGTTCGCGTCCGGGGGCCGCAGGTCGTAGACAGACCACGTGTGCACGACGCCGTTCGCCCGCTTGCCTCCAGTCAGACCGCCGATCGAGGAGAGAAAAGGCGTGTCGGACGGGGTGAGGGCGAAGAGTTCGCCCACGTAGTTCGGGGAGTTGTAGGTGTTCGCGATGGCAGCAATGCCAGGCATGGAATCCTTGGGGTGTAGGGGATTCCCGGCGTGCCGCCGTCAGGTCTCTGCCGCCGCGCACGGGGCGGGCGGCATCGCGAGTGTGGTGGTGGGTGTTCTCGGCCGCCCGTCCCTACGTGCGCGTGTGCGCGGAAGAGTCGCCGTCAGGCGGAGCCGAGTATTCACGGTGAATAGGGGAGAGCGCGCCAGGTCAGCGCTGTTCGCGGGCCATCTGGGCGAGTCGCTGGTTCTTCAGGGAGATGGCCGTTGCCCAGTCGCCTCGGGCCTCGGCCTCGCGGATCTGCTCCGCCGTGCCGGACGGGCCGTTGCGCTGGCCCTGCGACGGGTCGGGTGCTGGTTGGCGCGGGCCGTCAACGCGAGCGAGGTGCGGGCGCGCGGTGAGCACCGCGGCGAGGTCGGCGGTGATGGCGGCCGTGTCGATCGCGCCGTCTCGGCCAGGTAGCCCCGGTCGTCGAGGTAGCGGGGCGCGTCGGACGGGTCGGCCCAGCCGGTCGCGGCGGCGCGGATCTCCGCGTCCAGCGCCGTGCGGCGCAGGGTGGCGAGTTGCTGTTCCACGGCCGTGGCGCGGGCGTTGGCGCGTTCGGTCTCGGTCTGCTGCGCGGCCTCGATCTCGTCCAGGCGCTTGGCCTTGTCGCGGTGCTCCCGCGCGGTGGTCTCGGCCTTGGACAGCTTGGTCTGCGACTGCTCGTAGAGCGCCTTGTAGTCCGGCGCAGCGTCGGCGGCCGGATCGGTTACGGGCGGGGTGGTCGGCTGGACGGGCGGGGTTGCCGGGGCGGCCTGCACGGGACTGGCGGGCGGCGCGTCGGCGGGGTTGGCGGCCGGGGTGATGGGCTGGGACACAGGGTCGAAAAACCCCCTTTCCGGGGCAAGGATGAAACAGGAAACGGCTAGGTCAGCGCAGGTAGCCGAAGCGGCGGAGCTGGGTGGTCAGCTCGGCGCGGTCGCGGGCGGTGTTGACGAGCTGGGCGGCGGTCGGGCGTGGGGTGCGGGAGCGGCTATACCGGCCGCTGTGCTTGGCCAGCTCGCCGAGCTGGCGGCCGTGGCCGCGCACCGTGGTGGCGTCGAGGGTGTACTCGTGGCCGCCCGCGACGTAGACCGCGTTTTTACGGCGGGCGTTGACGGTGCGGGAGATGTCGGCTCCGGCCCGGATCGCCTCAGCGTCGCCGGGGCCGAAGGCCTTGTTCTGCTGGGCGGTGGTCATCGACTCGAACAGGCCACGCGGGGTGTTACTCGGCCGGTCCTGCCGCCACTGCTCGTGGGTGACCGGGCGCATGTCGCAGTCACAGGTGGGATGCCGCTCGAAACCGGTCGAGAAGCTGTAGAGCCGACCGGCCAGCAGGATGCACCGCCCGCACGCGGGAAGCGTCACGACCCGCTCGTATCCGGCGAGCGCGGGTTCTGCGATCGCGGCCGTGTGTCGGGCGAGGCGGCCGGCGTCGGCGGTCTCCGTCGTCACGTAGGTCAGCAGCTTGGCCAGGCCGAGCGCGCGGGCCTCGGACGGGGGCACGCCGGCGAGCATGGCCAGCCGGTAGCGGCGCAACGCGAAGTCCACCAGCGCGGCCAGCGGCAGGCCGTTGGTGGCCAGCCCGGAGAACATCGCCGCGACGAGCGCACCGACCGGGTTGGACACCGCACCCAGGGCGGCCAGGGTGGCGGCCATGTACAGGGGTGCCAGGGCGGCGGCCTCGGCCTGGGCCTGTTCGGTCGCCGCAACGACCTGCAGGCGGACAGCAGCTGCGGCGGCCGAATCGAGCGCCGGGCCGTCCAACTGCCTCCAGGCGGTCTGGGCCTCGTTGGCGGCGGTGCGGACGATCCGTTGCTGTGCGGTGTAGAACTCGGCGTCCACCTCGGTCATAGGCGCGGTCACTCCGGCATCACCACCCGAGGATCAGATCGCCGGTTGCGGTGCGAGGAACTGCACGGCGGGCGGCGGGAGGACCTGGCCGCCGAGCTGCCCGGCCGGGCGGCGCGACGGGATCGACGGGGCCGCGGGCCCGGGCCGACGCGGCTCGGGGAGCGGCTTCGGGCCGAACTCGGCGGCCTGGTCGCCACCGGCGACGCGCGAGTACGCCTCGGCGTCCTCGGCCTCCATGTCCCGGATGTCGGTGTCTGAGTAGCCCAGCGAACGACGGGCGAAGCGGCGCGGCAGCAGCCGGTCCGCCGAGTACAGCTTCACGGCGGCGTCGGCCTGCGCGGCGAACGTCGGAGTTGCAGCGTCAGCCCACTGCGATTCCATCCGCAATGCCTCGGGCGGAATGCGGCCGTCGCGGATTATCAGCACGATCCGCATGACCTGTTCCCAGGAGTCGCCGAACGTCCTTTGTCGGCGTTCCGCGCGCTTGATGTGCCGCGACTCCGACGAGCGGATGCCATCGGCGCTAGCGGGATTCTCGGTGGCATAGCCGAGGTAGTGCGGCGGCAGGCCGGACAGGCTGGAGACCACGCGAGCCAGGGTGTTCAGGGTGTCGTGGAAGTTCGAGAGGTTCGCCTCGGGGAACTGACCGACGCTGACGCCGTCTTCCTTGGGAGACTTCGGGGACGCCCACAGCACACCGGCCACGGATTCCCACGGCGTGAGCGGACGTCCTTGTGCGTCAACGAAGTCGTCTTTGTCGAAGCCGAGCGCGTACCTGCGCGGCATCGCGTGGTACTCGGCGGAGATCATCATGTCCGTGGCGATCTTGCATGCCGCGTCGGACAGCGGGAGAACGCTGATCAGCTCCGAGCGACCGAGGCGCGGGGGTGCGGTGCGGCGTCGGCGGATGCGCGGCCGGTTGATGATCGGCACCACCGGGACGGTGCCCATGCCGTGCTCGTCGCGGTTGATCTCCGACCAGGTGCCGCCGCCGTTATCGCTGGAGTACCAGACGGTTTCGTTGGGCAGGTACAGGGTGGCGTAGGCCTCGGTGTAGCCGTCGCCGTCCTCCTCGTACTGCCGTTTCAGCGCCGCCCGGACCTCGCGCGTGCGCGGGTCCAGGTCAACGTGGACCTCCAGCGGCGATTCCACGGTGATCAGCGGAGTGGAGCGGTCGCGCTCGTTGCTGCCCACGATGGCGTAAGAGCGGCCCAGGGCCAGGGCGTCCACGTGGGCTTGCTCGGCGTGCAGGTCCAGGCGGTTGGCCTGCCAGATATGCCACAGCTCCCGATCGGCCGCCGCCTCGCCGCCGAGCCGGAAGCCGGTAACGTCCAGACGTTCGTCCAGGCTGTCCACGATGAGCTGAGGCCAGTTGATCACGACCGAGCGCAGCCGGGAGTCCAAGCGCCGCAACAACTCGGGGTGCATGTAGGACAGCGGCTGCTCGCCCTCGTAGTAGGCGTCCAGCAACTCCAGTTCCGGCAACTGCCGATTGTGCAGCCGCGCGAGGCGGGTCACCCACTGCTCGGGTGACAACGTGAACTTTGTGGTGATAGCCAGAGAGACCACCACCAGGGAGTCAACGCATACTGACGTGATCGCCTACGGTGCGTCCATGCAACCAGGACAGGTGTCGGCGTGGGTACCGATTATGGTCGCGTTGCTCGCAGGCGTGTTCGGCATAGTAGGCGTGATCGCCGGCCAACTACTCAACGCGAAGCGTGAACGCATTCGGGAAGACCTGCGGTGGCAACGGGAACAGGAGCGCACACGGGAACAGAACGCGCACGACGCCCGTATAGAGTGGCGAACCCAGCGCTTTGAGATTTATAAGGGATTCGTGGCTAGCGTGGATGAATTTGTGCGATCGCTTCCGGTGCCCTCGACTCCTTTGGTGCTCCGGTCTTCTTTTGAAAGGGGCGACCATGGCCGACGCATTATCGAAGGCATTTCGGCAGTGGAGAAAGCTGTGGTCGCGATCGAGTTTCTGGGTAGTAAACAACTGGTTGACGCTGCCGATGATCTCCTTCGTGATTGTCGCCTAGCGCAATACAGCATGTGGCCTCTACATCTTGAAGATCCGAATGCTGAAGTGAAGTGGGAGGACTGGGAGGATATCGCGAGGCGGCATAGAAGTGCGTGCGAGAGTCTGAAGGAATCGCGATCCGAGTTCATGTCGAAGGTAAAACGCGAACTGGCTCTCGTGACGTCTCCTGATGCGGAGGGCAAAATCTAACCCATCACAACCATCTTCCCTGACTTCCTGGGCTTCAAGCCGCGCAGCTTCCATCCGCCTACGGCCATCGCAGCCGTAGGCACAGCATCGATCCTTTTGCCGGTCTTGCCGCGTTCGGGTTTGTCCGGTCGGATGAGATCGGGTTCGCCAGCGGGGTGGCGGACCTCGACACTGTCGAAGCAGTACTCGGCTACGGGGTTTCCGTGGTGTGACCAGGTGCGGGACTTGGTCAGGGCCATGAGTTCGGTCATGCCGTGGGTCATGCCCTTGTAGGTCTGCGGCACGGGGTACATGGGAACGCCGGTGCGGCGTTCGAGGCGTTGGCGGACGGGTTCGCCGGACCACTCGTCGTAGGAGATGTCCGCGACCCGCACCAGGCCGGTGTCGGCGGTGATGTCGGCCTCGATGATGTCGTAGTCGATGACCTCGCCGTCCGTGGCCGTGATCCAGCCCTGCTCGACCCACTGGGAGATCTTGCCGTCGGTGCGCTTGTCCAGAGCCTCTACGGCCGTCTCGGGGAGCCAGAAGCGCCACAGCGCGGAGGCCCGGTCGTCAATGCCGGCGGGGACGATGAGGCACCACGCGGTGAGGTCCATTTTGGACGCGAGGTCGAGGCCGCCCCATGCAGGGCGGCCAGCGTGCAGCTCGCGCAGCCGGTCCGGGGGCGTCGAGGTGGTGCCGGTGCACAGGGCGTAGAGGTGCATGGGCATCCACCGCGACGCCTGGCTGACCCACTGGTTGAGGCGGAACTGACGGAACACGTTCTCGCGGGCTGGGTCGTTGCGGGCCTCGATCGCCTCTTCACGAAGTGCTTGCAGGGAAAGGAAGTCGCCGAGCGCGGGGTTGGCGATGTGCCAGTTGGCTTCGTCCCACGGGTCGGCGTCCTCGGGCAGGTTGCGGAGGTAGACGAAGCGGTGCGGGGCGCGTGCGGGGTTCTCGGCGATCTTCACGCACTCGTCGTGCTCGGCCTTGGCGAACGATGTCGGGTCGTTGCCCGCCGTGGTGGCGGCGATGAGCAGCGGTTCAAGCCGGGTGCCCATGCCGGTGCGCATCGCGTGCCACAACGATCCGTCAGGTTGCGTCAACACCTCGTCGAAGATCACTGCCGACGGGTTGGAGCCGAGGTTGCCCAGCGCGTCGGCCGGGACGACCTGGTACACCGAATTGGTCTTCTCGTCGACGATGCGCGCCGAGTGCTCGATCACCCGCAGGCGGCGAGACAGGACAGGCGAGAGCTTGACCATCCGAGCTGCGACGTTGAACACCAGCCGCGCCTGCTCGGTGTCGCGGGCACAGCCGTAGATCTCTGCGGACTCCACGCCGTCGCCCACGAGCATGTACAGCGCGACGAACGCGAGAAGCTCGCTCTTGCCGTTCTTGCGCGCGATCTCGATCCACGCGATTCGGAAGCGCCGCACGTAGCAAGAAGCCTCGGCGTCCCAGCGGACTTCGCCGAACAAGGGCCGGACGATGTCGTCTCGCTGCCACGGCGCGAGGATGAACGGCTTGCGCGCCCACCTGTCCTTCGTGTGGACGCAGATCTCCTGCGCGAACGCAACGGCGTGATCTGCCCGCGGTACACAGAAGTGATCGCCGCGCCTGGCGCAGCGCGAGCCGTCGAACTCCCGACCACACACGGGAAGCCGTGCCGTCCTGGTTGAGCCCGAGGTGCGGCGCGTGGAACGTGCCCTCGGTGACTGCCGAGGCACCATCGTGAGTACCTCCCAGGGCTATCAGGAGGTGCGGCGTGCGCGAGTCGCAAGGCCTTGAATCACACACTAAAAACAAGCAGAGTTAGAGGGACGGTTTCTGGATTTAAACCTTCGGCGAGGTTTAGAGTTTCTTTGCAGAAACTCTCAAGGTGGGCCTGACCTGCTGATACATCAGCGGAGTTGGTGGGACGCGGCCGTATCTGATAAAAAATTCTGCGTCACCGTTGGGCGCTCAACGGAACCCGGTTGACTTCCCGAGGAGGGGCGCCGTGGGCTGGGTCGTCCGTCAGTGTCGGAAAGATGTTCCGTCCCTGACCACGTGCACCGAACGAGTATTACGAGAGGAGTCGGTTCGCTCCGGCCTTGCCGCCGTCGGTGCCGATGTCGACCTTGATGGACTGCCGATCGGACGGCGTGAGTCCGAAGCGTGCGGCGATCTGCAAGAAGGTGCGCTCGGCCTCGGCCTGCACCTGCAACGCCGGGTTCTTCATCAAGCCCGCTCCGCCCTGCACCAGCAGAGCGGAGCCGTTCACGAGTTGGGTGGCGGAGCGGTAGCGGGCCAGCGCCTCGCACAGCAGCAGGAACGCGTCCACGTCCCACACGGTCAACACCCCGCGTTCCTCCAGGCCGGGTGCGAGGCGCTGCCAGATCTCGCGCGCGCCTTCGGACGCCCAGTCAGGGCATCGGATCTCGTCCTCTGGGGGTTCGGGCTCATCGGCGTTGATCCGGTCGGCCCGGTCGCCGTGCAGAACCCGGAGCTTTGTCGGCTTCGCCGCCGGTCCACGTTTACCCATCGTGCACCGCCTGCGACCAGAATCCGTCAGATCGGCACGGCATTGACGCGGCTGATGCGCGTCAACTTCATCACAGCTGGCTTGCCTGCCCACTGGTGACCATCAGGCCTGGTTATGCGTGTCTCTGAGAGAAGTACGGCGGCAGGAAATACACGTATGTAGATCAGAGGAGCGACGGAACGTCACTACCATGACTTCGTCAGACGGTCGCTACCTGCGGCTATCGAACGCCCGAGTTATCCACAATCGGTCAGTTGTCCACAGGGATGGTTGCGGATCACCGCCTGAGCCGAGCTAGGCAGATAAGGTCTTGTCCGACGCGGCAGCCAGCCACGGCACTCGATCCCTTGGCACCTCGAACCTTCCCGGCTCCGGCCGGGTCGGGAAGGCCGACGCCCACCCGCTGTGGATGAGGTCGGCGGAGGTATCAAGTGGAGGACGAAGACCGCGCAAGCGATGACAGCTCGCGCGATGAGGAACGACGGCCCGCTAAGAGAGCCAGCTCCGAGCGGGCCGCCGTCTTCCTCAGTCTCCTGATACAGGTCGTAGCGTTGATCGGGCAGATCAGCGACCTGTTCAGGTAGGCGGACGGGTGGTGCACGCATGGCGTGTGCCACCCGTTCCGTTTAGGCCACTGGGCGATGCCGCCGGTATGTCCAGCGGCCACCCGTTGGCCAGTGGCCATATTTCGCCGTTTGCCAAAATATGGCCAACGGCCAGAACGTGACCGGGAGGTTATGTTAGACACCTCAGGCGAACGGCGCTCCATGGAGCACGTGCAACCGGTGGTCATGACGGGATTTTGGTTGCTTTGGCATACGCCTACGAGCCGGAACTACGGCCCCGTGAAGGGCTGGAGGCGCGGCGCGAGATGGCGCGGCGGGCGCCTGCGATCAGTCGGCCGATACGGCCTCGCATGGTGATCACTCCTCTCCGGTGTCGGTGGTGGGCAGGTCGACGCCGAGCTGCACGGCGGCGGCTCGGCCGTCGAGGTACTTGTCCCCGATGTGCATTAGGCCAGCGGCCTTGAGGAACGCCTCTTTGTCCTCTCTGGACTTGAAGCACAGCGCGAACCAGAACTCGGAGTCCGTCGCGAGTCGGAACCGTTCGTCCTCGCGCTTCGTGCGTTCGCGGAACCCGATCGCCAAGGCGTCGAGCTCCGCGCCGGCGTCGGCCGCGAGGTCTCCGCTGTACTCGACGTCGGCCAGGGGATCAGGTTCGGGCTCGGCGTTGAGCTGGGCGAGGAGGTCGGCGTTCGAGGACGGGCCGCCGAGCACGGCCGTGGATTGGAGCTGTGCCAAGAGGTCGGCGTTGGGGTCAGGCGGCGAGGCCACGGCGGAACACCTCCAGATCGGCGAGGGGAAACCAGTCCAAGATCCGCTGGTAGTCGTCGGGCGCGTGCTGGCGGATCGGGTCGAGGAACCGGAAATCCATCCCGTCGAACGAGCGGCCGAACCACTCGTACTCGGGTGGCAGCGGGCAGTTGTGGCGCTTGAGCGCGTCGCGAACGTCGGCGATGCGCCAGTCCCACACGATGCTGACCTTGCGCAGCTGCTCGCGTTTCGGGCCGTGGGTGACCATCGCCATGCGCCGGTTCGGCGAGTCCGCGGCGCGCACGCCATCGGCATTCCACACGCCGGCGAGGCCCAGGTCTTCCCGGAGCATGTCGGCCATCTCCTCGTAGGTCGGCTCCGGGAGCTGAGCAGCCTCGATCACGGCCGCGCGCTCCGGGGGCTGGAAGAGCAGGCTGTTGAGCCACCGGTAGAGCGTCGGGTGCGGCAGGTCCAGGATCGGCGTCTGGAAGAAGTCCTCGTAGAACTTCCTGCTGTCGTCGATGAACCGCAGGCCCGGCACCAAGTACAGGTGGTACGGGACGACGGTGATTCCGGCTTCGCGCATCGCCAGCCACGCGGCCAGCGAGTCCTTGCCCCGGCTGAAGCCGAGTAGAACCGGTTTTCCGTCGGCGGCGAGCTCGGCGCGGATCTGCTCGGAACTCGTGATGCCGTCGATCTCGATGGGCAGCGGGTCACCTCCAGGTCGTGTGATGCGCGGTGCATCAGGTGATGCGTGGCGCATCACGAACGGCGGTCGGCGGGGGAGTGCACACGCGCCGCGAGACGGGAGACCGTGGACTGGTCCACGTTCGCGTGCGGCGCGATCCGCCGTTGCGGAATCCCACGCTCGACGGCTTGGCGCACAAGGGATTCCCAGCGCGCGGTCCACGCGGCCACCTGGTCGGCGGCCTGCTCGATCTCATCGAGCAAACCCTCTGGGTCCGTGCCGGCGTCGGCGGTCACGGGTCAGCCCCGCGGACGTGGGTTCGGCCGTCGGCAAAACCTGGCGGGACCCAGACGGCCCTCAGTGGCTTGTGCCTTTGTGCGCGGCGGAAGGGTCCCTCCCCTGGGTGGGGCGTGCGGCCGGAGCGGGCGGCGTCGGCGGCGTGGCTCACGGGCTGTTCCAGCCTCCTCGGGTGCGTGGGTCCAGGGCTGTTGCCTTGGCATGGCACGGGGCACACAGGCCACGGCCACGGGCAGGGCTGTCAGGGTCCAGGCCAGCGGCCACCAGCTCCCTGCGGGTGAGCGGCCAGTGGTCGGCCACGGTGGCGGGCTGCTGGCACGGGCGGCCGGTGTGGGCGGCACAGTCCAGCCGGTCACACCGGCACACGGTGTCTCTGGCCAGCACAGCGGGACGGAACCGGGACCGGTGGCGGCCGGTGTAGCCACGCTGCGCACTGGTCCCGTAGGCCAGGCGGCTGCGGGAACGGCAGGGCTGGCAGTGGCCACCGGTGGCGGTGGTGTTCGGGCACCCCGGACGGGTGCAGGGGCGGGCGGCACGGGACGGCACGGCCTCACCCCCGGACATGGAACAGCCCCGGCACGGGGTGTGCCGGGGCTGTCTCGGGTTGTTCAGTTGTCCTGCGGGGGTGCTACTTGGGCTTGACTGCCTTGCGGGCCAGGCGGAACGCGTCGTGGACGTAGTGCTTGGAGCTGAACAGCACATCCATCGCGCGGCCCTGCTCGTCCAGGTCCCCGCTCTCCAGCTTCTTGGCCGGGTCCAGGTGCTCGGCAATGATCATGACGGCCTGGAGAGCGGCCCACCACGTCCCGGCAATCTCACCGGTGATGACGTCGAACTCCCCGTAGGTCAGCGCCTTCATGGCGGCATAGCAGAGACCGTGCCGCTCGCGCTTGTCCTTCGGAGCGGCATCACCGGGGAAGGGGAACAGGGCGTTCGTGAGCCCGGTGAACTCGGCATCGGTGATCTTGCGGCCAACCAGGGCATTGGCCAGTTCCTCGAACCGCTCGCGGTAGATGTTCAGCAGGCTCAAGGCATCGCTGGTCTCCGAGATCCGCGCGTCCTTGTCATCGGCGGCACCGAGGTCGTAGACGTGGTTCGCGTTGTGCCCCAGGTCAAACGGGAAACTGGTCTGGCTGGCCACCCGGACGGGGCACACCATGACCTGAGATGGGCGGCCGGGTACCAGGGAGTTGACCAGGACCAGGCGGAGTTCCACCGGGTCCTTGCCTCCCACCATGACCGGTTCGGGGTGGCGGATGCTGGCAAAGGACCCCTTGCCCTCCCACAGCGGCCCGGCAGGGCCGGTCTTGCCCTTGGTCTCCTTCATGATCACGGTCAGCATTTCCGCGCGGACCTCGATCGGGACCGGAACCCTCTCGGACTTGGTGTGTCCGAGCACGTCCCACCCGAACTCCGATTCCGGGTTCTTCCGCATGAGCGCGAACGATCCGTACATCGGGACCGGAATGCAGGTGTCATCCCCAATCACGCGAGGGTTCGCGTCCGCCTCGTCCAGGCTCGGGCATTCCTTCTTGTGCAGCTCCCCGACCGCCCTTTCGCAGTCAATGCACAATCCGGTCTCCGGAAGCCCGACCACGCCCACCGGCTTCACATTCCAGCCGGACAACCCCGCCTTGGCCAGCAGGTCCGCGATCGTCCGGGACCCGTTGTTACGGGTCGAGATCCGCGCCCACGAGTCCTTACCGGGCTTGATCGGCTGCGGCACCACCGGGACAGGCTTGGTCTCGGCCTTGGCGGCCGGGGCCTTGGCGGCCTTGTCGGCGGCCGGGGCCCCGGCCGGGACCTTGGGTGCGGCCTTGGCAGCAGGGGCCTTAGGGGCGGCCTTGGCAGCGGGGGCCTTGGGAGCGGCCTTGGCGGCCGGAGCCTTGGCAGCAGGGGCCTTAGGGGCGGCCTTGGCGGCCGGGGCCTTGGGAGCGGCCTTGGTGGGTGCCGGGGTGTTCTGGGCAGACTTAACCGGTTCGGTCATTGCTTGTCCTTGTGGGATTCGGACAGCACTCATTCACGGTGCTGTGCGGTGGGAGTTGGTGACACCAGGAACACTACTGGTGAAACGGGGCTCCACAAGCAATTCAGGAAATCTCTGAACAAAGTGACTACGAACGGTCTAACGTATTCTTTTTCGATCTTGCGCGACTAATCGCGTAATAAGAAAAGGCCCGCGAATGGGGGTTCGCAGGCCTTCCCTGTCCTCGTGAAACTCGTGTCACCAAATCCCAGAGGCACGCGTGTCATCCTGCCGGACTACCCGCGTGCCGTCGAGCCCCTGGGGGTTCCGGTCAGCCGTTCTCGCGGGTCTTGTTGTCCCGCAACCGCTTCAGCGCCTTGAGCACCGCCTTGCGCACCACGAGGGTGCTCTCGATGCGAGCCAACTCGCACTCCGTCAGCATCCACGCCCAGCTGACGGCGTAGCCGACCATCGTCACGGAGAACCGGTTGTGTTCCCGGCAGTAGGCCAGCATGTCGCGGGTCAGCAGGTCCATCACGACCTCGGCGGTGGTGGCCAGCCTCACAAGGATGCCGTCACCGCCGAGCTTTCCGATGAGCCCCAACACGTTCACGGTGTAGCGGTCGCGCTCCAGCTGTGCGCGCAGCATCTTCGCGCGCTCGGTCATCGTGCCGCGCACACCCGCGCCGTAGCCGGTGATCGCGGCTGCCTGCTCGGCCCAGGTCTGCTGCGCCTCGACGCTGTGGAACAACCCACACGCACACGTCGGCCGGGACTCTCGGCTCACCCGCATGTAAATGATCTTGTCAGTCAACGACTTTCCCCTTGTACGTCAACACATCGGTGATCGGAAAGGGCTCGGCGGCGGCCAGTCACGGCCGCCGCCGAGCGGGTCTACTGCCAGGTGACGACGCGCCAGAGCGCTTCGACCTCGGGCAGGTGCCGGTGCGGGGTGATGCGCTCGACCCAGTCCAGGAGTTCGGCGCGGCCCGCGTCGGTGAGGTGGTAGGCGACCAGTACGGCGTCGCCCTCGCCCACGGGCGGGGCCACCAGGCCGCGCCTGATCGCCCGGTCGCGAGCGTCCGGCTCTGTCGCGGTGTCCAGCAGCCACGGCCAGGTGAAGCCGGTCATCAGCCTCCACAGCACGTGGCGTACCGGGAGGTCGTCGGCCAGCTCCAGGAAGGCCTGGGAGTCGCGGGTGATCGGGCCGGGGCTCTCGGGCAACAGGTCCCGGATGAGCGCGTGCCGCGCGACGTTGCCCCGCATCGACGGGATGCCGGTCGAGGCAGGAGGCGGCGGCGGAGTTGAGGTCGGGGTGACCTCCGGGTTGCCCGTCACCACGCCGTCACCGCCTCGTAGAGCGCCTTGCATGCCGGGTCGACCCCGGCGTGGTCGGCCACGATCCGGAACCAGCGAGTGAGCGCCACGCGGCCGGAATCGGTGAGCTGGTAAGGCAAACCGGCCGTGATCGGCGCGGCCACCCATCCCCGGCTCATCGCCTGCATGACGCTGTCCATGCTGGACATCAGCATCAGCTCGGCCGGGCGGCCGTCACCCCGGGCGATCAGGTACGCCACCCGGTAGATGGCCTGTTCCTTCTCCAGCGCGGCCACGGCGGCGGCGCGTTCGGCGGCGGTCGGCTTCCTCACCATCCCGTCACGTCCCGCCACAGCTGCTGGAAACGCTCGTCCCGCAGGTGCGGGCTGATGGTGTTCTTCCAGTCCCACCAGACCGCGAGGCCCTCGTTGGTCAGGATCACTCGGCGGTCACCGGCAATCCAGCCACGCTCACGGGCGTGGTAGAGCGCCATCGGGTCGGTGCGCTCCCGCAGCATGTCGGTACCCAGGTCCAGGTACAGCAGGCACAGCACGTTCATCACGTCCGCGTCCAGGCTCAACGCCTTGTGCAGCTCGTCGAGCTGCCCGGCGGTGCGGGCCAGCGCGAACCGGTAGCGTTCGCCCGCCTCGGCGGCAGACACCGCGTCCAGCGGTGGAGTACCCTCGGTCACGTCAGGCGTCCTCTCGGAGATTGCTTTCGGTTGATCCGGGTGGGCACCCGACCGCCGCCCTGGGGCTGTCTCACCAGCCGCCAGGGCTTTTCCATGCGATCGTGTGCCCGGCTTTGAGAATCGGGTCCGGGATGCCGGTCAGGACATCCCGGACACCAGGGCTGCTAGCCCCTCAGAATGGGACCGAATTCCCTGCAGAATGAGCAAGAGATGTAGCCGGGCTGCATGGTGACACCGGAGTGCTTCCAGTGCTGTGAGGCAGTCGGGTCCAAGATGGTCACCTGGGCCAGGTGAAAGCGCTGATCGCGCGTGTTCACCAGGTCTATCCAGTTGAATTCCTCGACCGTGAAGGCGTATTCCGTCATCTTTGCCTGCATATCGAACTCACTGGGCTCGGTGAGGAACAGGTCTGCCACCACCAGGGCCAGGTGGTTGCCTGCGGCAAACCAGATGCTGTGCCGGTGGCTGCTGTACCTGTGGTCCAGGTGGTCCAGGATGCTGATGCACAGCTGCCCCATGTAGTCCACTGAGGCGGTCGGGAAGCACTGGGCACCAAACCTCCGGGAGTCGGAGTCACTGCCCCTCAACTGCACGGCGGTACTCGGGTAAAGGCGGGACATTAGCCCACTTTCCTTTCGGTTCTCTGTTGATCTGGTGTCTCACCACCGGATCAACACTTACCCCTGAATCATGGCCTTTCTGGCATTGGTGGGCAAGTAAAAGGAACGTGGCCAGAGAACTATTTTTAGGGCTTTCTCGTGCACATTTCTGACCTGCGGAAATGTGTCAGCGTATTCAAAAGAAATTTCGCCGATGACCACGTGCTGAGAAGCTGTTTCGTTGCGGGCGGGCGTGGTCCGGAGGGCAGTTCGGCGGCCCCTGTCGAGGGCATCTCGACGGCGGGCGAGGGCGATCGCGGCGGCCGGCGTGACCCCGCCATACGAGGCGCGGCGGGATGGCTCGGATTCGCCGGGTTGCGGGTGCGGGCGGCGGCATCGCGCTCGGCGCGCTGGGGAATGGTCGCGCCGTGCTGCGGTGTGCCGCCGCCCGCGGCGAAGACCTCGGCGGGGGACGGGCGCCGATGCCTTCGCGGACAAGGGAAGTCGGTGAAAACGACGATGCCCGCCGCACCGGGGGGAGGCGCGACGGGCATCGGTCTGGGGGAATCTGGGCACACGAGTCCCAGTGCTGACCATTATGCAGACTGAAACGACTGAAGGTCAACTACGAAACATCGTCATCGTGAGTGATCCCGGTCACGGCAAGAGTTTCGTGGGTGAGCTGCTGCTGGGCCATCGTGTTGAGCTGGATCCAGACGTCCAGGGGCCAGCGCAGGCCGCAGGCGGCGCACACGGCGTCGGCCTGGTCGGGGTCGATGTAGAGGGCGGGGCGGCGGACGTGGTCGTTCTGGTCGTCTGACCACACCTGCACCACATCGACGCCACACGTGGGGCATGCCTTGCCGCGCAACGGGAAACGCGGTTCGGGGTCGACCACCAGGCGGGCCTGCTGGACCCACCGCGTGGCCTGCTCGGCGGCCCACAGCACGTAGTCGGCGGCGTCGATCTGCCAGTGGTCGGCGTGCGCGACCCAGGCGCGCAGTTGCTCGTTCAGCGTCGACCACGACGTGTGGCCGTGCGTGCGGCAGCAGCCGCGGACCGCGGCGCGGATCTCGGCCAGCAGTGCCAGCGCGCCGAGACTGGCCGGAGGCCGGGAGCCGAGCAGGGTCTTGCCGGAGGTCTTCGTGCCGCTGGGCAACACGGCCTCCTCGACCTGGCGCAGCAGCGGAAGGACCTCGGCGGTCTCGGTGCTGCCGTCCTCGCGGTGGACCCTGTGCTGGCCGGGCTGCACGAGCTGGTCCACGGCGGCTTCCCAGGCAAGCCGGGCGTTGGCGGCCTCGCCCCACGTCGGGGCCTTGTGGACAACGTGTGGATCAGTGTGGACAACCTCATCGGCGACGAATCGGTGTGCGGAGGTCATGCGGAAGCTCCTTGCGTGGCGGTGCCGGACGCGGCAGCGCCGGACGAAGTCGAGTCGGTGCGCGTGGCCTCGGCGGCCCGCAGGCGGGACGGGTGCATCCGGGTGTCCCGGTCGCGGATCTCTTGCTGGCGCTTGCGGTTGCGGGTCATGGGGCTGCATGGGACTCCGGCCAGCGCCCTGCAGAACGGGCACGGCACCGAACGGGCGAGCGTGTGCTTCTCGTGCCCGCCCCAGCCCATCGCCGCGTAGACCTTGCCGACGCCGCGCGCGCCCGCCGCCTGGTCGGCGGCCCGGTCGCGTGGCAGGCGGACGCGCCGAGCTCGGCGCGGCCGTCCCGGCCGGCCTGGACCGCCAGCGTGATCAGCCGGGCGACCTCGGCGGCCGTGGCGCGCTGGACCCGGCCCGGTGCCATCGAGCTCAACGCGGCGTGGCACTCGCCGACGCTCCGGCCGCGTAGCTCGCGTAGCCAGTCGGTGATCACGTCCTCGGGTGCGGTGTCGTCGGCGGTGATCCGGTAGTGCGCCAACAGCGCCCGCATGGCGCTGCGGTTGAGCTGCTGGGTTCCGTGCTCGCTCACGCCGCAGCCCCCGTCAGCACGTCGTCCGCGCTGTCGTGTGCGGTCTCATCGGCGGGGTTCTCGGCGGCGGTCAGATCGAGTCCCACGGCCTGGTGCAGGGCGCGTTGCAGGATCGCGTCCAGCGTCGCGGCATCGGCGTGGCCGGGCAGCTCGGCGCGCACCGCCAGCCCGATCGGGCTCGTGTCGTCCTCGGCGATCGCGTCGGCGCGGATCGCTTCCCAGTTCGCCGCCGTCTCTTGCTCACGCCGACGTACTGCGGTGGACTTGCCCGTGGTGTGAGCGCGCATCATCTCGCCGACCAGCTCGGGCAGGAACGACACCGGAAGCTGCTTTCCCGCCCACAGCCGCAGGCCTGCCGCGATCGCCGCGGGCTCGATCTCCTCGCGCAGTAAACCGATCACGTGACCGCGCAACCCGTCGAGGACCTGGCGGGGCTGCCGGGGGCAGTGGGTGGATACCAGCCTCTCGGCTTCACGGCGGCGCAGCTGCCGCACCGAAGACGCCTCGAGTTCGCGATCCACGCCGGCGAGGGCGGAGACCTCGGCGGAAATCCCGGCGTGAGGAGCGGCCTCGCGTGTAGGCGCGGGCGTGTCCGCGCTCGTGTGCGTGGGCGCAGGCGCGGGAACACCCACTTGAGTTTTAACCAGCGTAAGAGGGACTACTCCAAGCTCCATCTCCCTACTCCCTTCTCCCCTGCCTCGCGGCGAAGGGTTCGCGGAAGGGTCCGGCGAGGGGTTCCCGGAAGGGTTCGGGGAAGGGTTCACCGCAGGTGCGGGCACAGGCTCGAACGGCTCGGCGGGCGCGGCCTGCTGAACCTGGACGACGTCCACGGGCGGTGCGAGAGCGGTGCGGGTCGAGCCGCGAACGGACATGGCGGCCTTCACCGACGCGGGCAGCTCGCGGGCCCCTGCCTCCAGCTCGATCGCCGCGACGGCCGGGGCCGGGCCGGTGATCTCGGCGGGCAGGCGGCGCAGCTCGGCGGCCAGCGCACGGCGCAGCAGCGGCGAGGTGATCTCGAACGCCGAGCGCAGCGCGGCCCGCAGGACGTTGGGCTGCTTGTAGAGCTGGTCGTTGCGGATGAACGAGCGGATCAGCAGTTCGTCGGTGTCCTGGTCGACCACCACGAACCGGGCGGCGTCCAGTTCGGCCAGCGCGGCCCGGATGGTGTCGGGTTCCTGGTCCGGGTGCGCCTTGCTCCAGCGCTTCACCGACACGGTTAGTTCACCGGAGTACTCCAGTTTGCGCTGCATGCACAGCTGGACATAGACGAGCTTGGCGAGCGCGGACAGGCCGATGAAGTCATCGTCGTCCCACATGGACAGGTAAAAGCGAGCGTGGTCGCGTGCCACGGAAACGTTCCCCCATAACAAGGTTCATGGTGTGCGGTCAGCACGAGATGGCCGCGCGACGGTGCGCGGCAACGAAGGACACAGCGTCAGGCGGCGGGCTGCTCGGCGGTGGTGCGTGTCTGGAGCAGCGCGGGCGCGGCGAGGTTGAGCGCGTAGAGCGCCATCAACTTGCCGGTGTTGCGGCCGTGTTTGTCCGTGGACCGCACGTAGCGGCCGGTGTGCACCAGGACGTCCAGCGTCAGCATCCGGCGCACGGTCACGCCGATCATCTGCGGCGCGACCCAGGCCGGGATTCTTGTGCGCCAACGGTTCGATGTCGTCTCACGGAACGGGTCGGCCAGCGCATCGTCTACGACGACCGCCACCACGGCACACACGGCGGCACGGTTACGCGGCTCCGCCACCAGTAAGGCGGCGATCTGCTCCACGGTCGTGCCGTAGTCCAGCGGCAAGCCGATCAGGTGCGAGGCGATCTCGGCGGCGAGGTCACCCAGCACGGCCGGGGCGTCCCCACGGGGAGCCCGACCAGTCCCCCGGGACCGGTCGGGCTTCCTGCGGGCGCTCATGCGGCGGGCAGCAGCCTGAACTTGCGTACCGGCACGATGTCCTCGCACTCCCGCGCCACGTCCGGGAACCTCTCCTGGACGGTCTTCACGAGGGTGATCACGCGGGACTCGTTGGTCCACTCGACCACGGCCAACCCGTTGACCGTGCCCGTCACCTGGTTGCCCAGGCGCTTCTTCAATCGTGAGCGCAGCTCGTCCTTGAGCGCGCTGTGCCTCTTGATGGACTCCTCGATGATCCGCAGCAGCTCGACATCGTGCGCCAGGTCGTCCAGCGCAACCGAGCCGTCAACGGCGGTGGTGGTGCTCTCGGTGTTCGTCATCGCGTGGGCCGCCCTCCCCGGCGGCCAGCAAAACGTGTGCGGTTCTGGTCAGCGACATCCCCCGCCGGACACCCGCAGGCATCCGGCGCGGCCTCTCCAGGCGATCCAGCGAGCCAGCAGAGCCAACGTGTTCCGAATCGGTCTTCGCGCAGCGCAAATCCCGCGCATGCCACCCCCAGTGATCAGACGCTCCATCACCCGCTTGGGTGAGTATCAACGTGACGTTCTGTCATCTACTGTGATCACACTCTGCGTGGGTGTCAAGTTTCTATGCGGAATCTGTGCAAGGTGTCGCGTATTTTCACTCAGTGAAAAAGTCCATGGAACGTCCGACTCCAGTCGGTCGCGCACGTGTGACCACATGAGGGAAAATCCATGCCGAACGGGGCCGAATGATCACCACGCAGGCCCACGCACGACGGACGCCACCAGCAGTAACGCGAACTGGCGTTCAAGGGGGACGTATGACGAACGAACCAGCCGAGGCCGCCACCGAAGCGGCCGGCGAGCAACCGGAACGGCGGTCGGCGGTCCTCGCGATGGTCAACGCCGCACTCGCCAAGCTCACCGCCGAAAGACGTCAACGGCAGCCCAGCGCCGCAGACCTCACCATCGCCGAGCTCGAACGCCAGCTCGGCCACCCCAAGGGGGCATTGGCCAGCCCGCTCAAGCCCGTGAACCGATCGCGCGTTCCCCGCCTGGCGACCATCCAGACCATGGCCACCGCGCTCAACATCGACGCCGCCGACCTCGGCCAAGCCTTCATGACCGACTTCATCGGCGACGGCGACGAGAAGACCATCCACCAGCAGCGCGCCGCCGACATCATCGGCGAACTACCACCGGCCCTACAGCGACTCGCCCTCCGCCAACTCGAAGCCCTCGCCGAACACAGCCGCGGCTGCGAGCGCGCCCACGATGCCGCCTTTCTCGCCAAGGACGCTGACGGCTCCTCCGCCTGAGCGCCTACGGGTAATCACGTAGGCGTCCGTGCCACCCCGTAGAGCGTCCGTAGCTACCCCGTAGTCGATCCCTTATGTCGCAAATCTCGTTCGGATTCCTGCTCGCATGGGTGGCGCTACGCCCCTATGGCAAGGTTGAGTAGTTGTTCAAGAAACGAGACGACAGCACTCGTGCCGCCGCACGCCCTGGGGAGGGAGCACGGCGGTCCAGCGCAGCAACGCCCAGCGCCACAAGCGCTACCTGGGGGGCGTTCGCGGAGAGGACACCGTGAACAGACAGACCGATGACAACGATGACGACGACTTCGTCACCGTCGAAGACGACCAAACCGTCGACGTCGCGCTCGACCGCGCAACCGACGGCGCCGTCGCCGTTCGCTTCCGGCCCGGCGTCATCCTCACGCCCAAACTGGCCGCACTCATCAGCCGTGCACACCGAGACAGCAAGACCCTCGACATCTGCCGACCTCGCAAAGAGGATGAGCAGCCGCCGGACGCCTGATCGGATCGGCCCCGCAGTAGACGATCTTGCTGACCCAAACGGGTTACTTCGACGCTACGGCCTTGCGTCGTCCACTGCCGTTCGCCAGGATCCCTCCCTGGGTGAGCGCACGGGGAAGGAATGGCCATGTCGGCCGGTACTTGGACCCCGAGCGGGTCTGTCAGCAACGAGAAGTACGAGACGCCTTCGATCATCGAGGCGGGCGGTGTCGTCGACCTGACCAACGGCGGCGGCAGGGAAGACACCGCCGACATGCGGAAGTACTACTACTGATCGACGATCGTCGTGTGGTGGTTGGCGGGTCCCGCCGACCGTAGCTCTCACCACATCGCAGCGGTAGAAGGTTCAGACTGGTCTGTTGCGGACGCTGCATGGTTGCGGCTGTCGCACGGCCAGTCTGGCCCTGCCGATCAAGTTCGTCGGGCTGATGCGCCCAACTGCCAACTGACCGTGCTTGGCTTCAGCGGCGTGACCGACGCCGAACTGACCAGCGTGGCGCGTCGGGTGGGCAAAGGCGAACTTGATGCACTGTCAGGTGTAGGTGGTAGCTGCGTAACAATCGCAGTGGGACCAGATGATGCGTTTGTGATCGGCGATCTCGCCGGTCAGCGTGTGGTGTTCTACACGCGTGCCGCCGATGGCGGTTTGTTGCTTGGATCGCAAGCTAGTCAGCTCGCAGCTTCAACAGGAAGAGCCGTTGCGGCCGACTGGCTCGCGGCGTACCTGACCGTGCCGCAGGCTTCCGATATGTGGTGGACAGGTTCGCCTTGGCGAGAGGTCCACGCCCTACGGCCAGGATGGATACTCGCGGTGTCACGCCGCGGCGAAGTTGATACCTGGCCACTCGCTCGTTTTGACGAGCCGAACTCTGACCTGACCGCAGCCGGCGCGGTTCTGGCCACGGCGCTTCGTCATGCCGTCGCGGGGCGGGTGGGTGCTGCTGCGCGCGCAACTGCCGATCTCAGTGGAGGTCTTGACTCCTCGACACTCGCTGTACTGGCTGCTGGCATGACATCCCGTGAGCTTTCAGCGGTCACGCTGGAGGCTGTAGGCGTCGAAGACTCCGAGTTGGCAACGAGCGTTGCAGAAGCCCTGCCCGGCTTGAAGCACCTTCGATGGTCCATTCCGGACCGCGTGCTGCCGTATTCAGGATTGGACAGCGTGTCGGTACCGGACGAGCCCACCGCTTTCGCGGGGTCCTCCTCAAGGTCCGCATGGTGGCTACGCCGGATCGCAGAGTTGAAGTCAGATATCCACCTGAGTGGGGACGGCGGCGATTCTGTTTTGACGGCGCCTCCCTCCTACCTGGGCGATCTCGGATCGAGTTCCATCCGCCAGCTGTGGAGTCATGCTCTCGGTTGGGCGAAGCTGCGCAATCTGCCGTCGCATTCGCTGGTGAGAGCCGGGTTGGCTCTACGTAGCACGAGCTATGCGGATGCGCTCCGCACGCTTGCCGTTCAGATGGTGACAGGTGAAGCAGCTCCGCGGGGTTGGGCCACGTTGGTGAACTGGCTGGGCTACAGCAAGATGACCGACTGGCTCACGGTTGAAGCGCGGGCGCTCGTCGCGTCCAAGCTGCACGAGCACGCAGCCTCTGCTCGCGGTCCTCTCGTGCCGGGCACGTTCGGCATCGGTGATTCCGCGAGCTGGCTTTCGCTGATCGGCTTCGGACGCGGTCAGAGGTTGCACGCCGACATGGCGGCCGAGTTCGGCGTGAACCACCATGCGCCCTACTTGGACGACGAGATAGTTCGCGCCTGCTGGTCGGTCGCGGCCTGGGTCAGGACGACACCCGAGCGGGCGAAACCGCTTCTGACGGAAGCTGTAGAGGGTGTTGTTCCGGCATCATTAACGAGTCGCAACACCAAGGGGGATTACTCAGGGCTGGTGTACCGGGGGCTGAAACGCAACTCTGACTTTCTGTACGACTTGTTCACCAACTCTCAACTGGCTTCCTGTGGGCTAGTCGACGATCAAGCTGTTCGCTGGACGATCGACACCGCAGCCGCTGGGCTTCCGATTCCGCTTGGCGCGTTCGACGAGCTCGTTAGCGCTGAGCTCTGGTTGCGCGCACAGCACACTGGTTCAGCAAGTCAGCCGCGTCCAAAGGGGGAACGTTTTGCGAGTACTCGTTGAACCTGGCGTATCGCACACCCTTCTCGATGACGGCGGCATCGTTGTTCTGTCCGAGCGCACAGGAAAAATACACCTCGGCAACTCCACGTCCGCCGCAATGTGGTCAGCGATCCTTGACCACGATGGTGACCTCGAAAGCGCGGTCACGGCAGTCGTGGGGTTCTACGGTGTCGAACCCGCAAGGGTGAGGACTGACCTTGAACACCTCGTCACCTCGCTCAACCAGGCGCGTCTCGTCAGGACCGAGCCATGAGCATGCCGATGGCCACCGGTGTGTCCGAGCGATCATCCTTGCTCGGCACGCTCATCGGCGCATGCGTCACGCTTATCGTGGGGCTTGCCGTCCGAGGTCTCCCATTCGTTCGGGTAACCGCAGCGGCCAAATGGTGCTCCGCTAGAGCGATACGGGCCGCTAGCGAGAGACAGATAAGCCGCGCGTTCGGCTGGATCGACTCCGGCAGTCGACTGATCCCCTTCCGCGTTGCGTGTCTTGAACGCTCTCTTGCAGCCCTGTTGTTGCTCTCGTTCAGCCGCTGCGGGGTGATCTGGTGCATGGGGGTTCGAGGCCTCCCATTTACCTCGCATGCCTGGATCAGCGATCTGGATGGGCGTCCCCTTGGGGAGGCCGAGTCAGTCACTGATTACCGCATCATGCTTGAAATTTCACCGCTTATAGAACTGGATCGGAGAAGCACGTGAGCGACATCGTCACGGCAGCCGCAGAAGCCGTGGACTACGACAGCTGGGTTCGGACGAACGACGGGGGCAAGATTCCTCAGAGTTCGGCCGATGATCGGATTCGAAGCATGCTTGAAATGCTGGACCTGGAACCCGGCTTGAGCGTGCTTGAGATCGGTACTGGTTCGGGCTACTCAGGCGCACTGCTCAGCGCGGCTGTCGGTGCGGATGGGCATGTCGTCTCGATCGACATCGACTCGGACCTTGTCGCGCGAGCAAGCGCACTGCACAGGCAGGCGTACAACACCAACATCGAGGTGCACGCGGCCGACGGTTTCGGGGGGTGGGCGTCAGCTGCGCCATTCGACCGAATCGTTGCATGGACGACGCCCGACGTCCTTCCTGAGCCTTGGATCAAGCAGGCCTCGGCTGGAGCGGTGGTCCTTACGCCCGTCAAGCTCGCAGATGTCGCGTCGGCCAACGCATTGGTGCGTTGCATCGTCGGCGACAACTTCGAGAACAGCGAGCTTCATCCTGGCAGCTTTATCGAGATGGCGCCGGACGTGATCACAGAACTCGGGTTGCCGGTTCGCTACGTCAACGCTTCTCGTCTCGTGGAGGATGCGCCCCCGTGGTGGATCAGCGCGCACATGCTTCACGAACAGCCGCGTGATGTTGCAGACAAGCTGCTGGACAAGGTTCGGGAGGCCGCGCCGCAAGCGGACTTCCTGCCGGTCGACACGGCGACGAGGCTTGCTTTCAACGCGTTCGTCCTTGCCCGGACGAACTGGCCGGCGAGCCTGGGCGGTCCGATTGGCTGGGGCATCGGCGTTGCTACCTCGGACAGCATCGCTGTGGTCCTGCCGGACGGCGCTGGACTGACGGCGGGAACCTCTGAGGCGTTCGATCTGCTCGCCGAGCTGGTGGATGAATGGCACGAGTTCGGCGAGCCGCGGTATGACCGTCTCGAACCGACGTTCACGCCGTGCGCAGATGGTTGGCAGGTTCGTCCGAAGGTGCGTCCCGCTACCGCCTGACCCGAACAGGACATGCTGAAACGGCGGGACCAGATCGTGTGACCTGGTCCCGCCGTTCCCCCTCATCAGGTGCGGCGGATTTGGGTGAGCGCACATATGGATGTGTGCTGCCGCAGCCCGGAGGCTCTTTGGGGTCGTGCCGACTACTCGGTTGCGTGTCGCCCTTGGACGGGCATTAGCGCGGCCATCACGTCTGCAAGGTGACCGGACGTCCCCCCGAGGCGTTGAGGAGGCGAGTACGGCGCGTCCACGTTGAACTGGTCGAGCACTCGGCTCCACGAAGCCGATTCGTCGTGCCACCACACCTGCACGACATCGAGGTAGCCGCCGCGAAGGAACCTCGTCAGGTGCATTCCGACCACGTGCCCGTGCTGATCGACGAGCGGAAGCCGTCTGAACCCGCCCTGGTGCAGATGCTCGACCATCTGTGTGCTGTCCATCGGTGATCTCCCGTGCGATTGGTCGGGCCGGGGCCTGCGCCGCTCCGTTGCAGACGCCGGTCCCGGCCCGCATGCACCCGGTGCTGTCGGGGGGAAACGACCGGGTGAGTTAGGGGAAGTGAGTTGTGACCCTCCAGGTCAGCGTCGAAGCGCCTGGAGAACACAGGATGTGACGGCCGCCCAAAGAGGAAGTGGGCTTTGTGAGGGCTCCACGACCCACTTAAACGCGTGCCCGTTACAGGCAGGGCTTGGTGGGAGAGGGACGCGGGCACCCGCACCGAAATGTTCAACGCCATGACGGGCCAGCGCTTTCATGGCCTCGTTGGCGTGGCGCATGTGACGCGGTGAGCAGAAGAACGCCCACGACGACCTTCCGACGCCCTTGATCTCCATCACTGGCGCGGTCAGGCCGTGGAGCTTGAGCAGGTGATCTACCTCGCCCGCGAGCCCCATCGGCATCGCCAGGATGTCAACGGCACCGCCGCACTCCAGTACGAGCTCGTCGCTAAGGCAGTCGACGGGCCAGCCGTGAGCTTCGGCGTACTGGCTCGCAGCCAGAGCGAGATCGCGAGAGAGTGGGGAGCGAGCCGCAGGAGCGCCGCACCTCGACTGCGGCTCGCTCAACCCAGGAGCGACCGGCACCGAGCAGGAGAGGGTGCGCGAGGTCGCAGTGAACACGGACGACAAGGACGTGCCCTGGAGACGTGAGCGGGATGCGAATTCCCCCTTGACCAGCACAAACGTCTCCCTTCCTTACCGACCGTGCGAATGCGGTCACTGGAAGCGATCTTGTCGGCGAACTCGTGCACGAAGTGACAACGAAGTGACAAGGCCCTTACGGAGGGTGGGAGACGGGCTGGTCGGGTGGCATCGTTGAGGCAGGAGCTAGGAGGTCCACCGTGAATGACGACATGACCGGCGTGGGCAAGCGTGTGGCCGACGGACGCAAGTTCGCCGGCTGGAGCCAACAGGAGCTCGCCCGCCGCACCAACTTCTCCGTCAGCCTGATTCGCAAGGTCGAACAGGGCCGGACACCAGCCTCACCGGCGTTCGTGTCGGCATGTGCTCGCACCCTCAACGTCGGTGTTGCTGATCTGCTCGAACTGCCCTACCCGCGACTTAACCGGGAAGAGCACCGAGTGCACGGGGCCATCCCAGTCATTCGACGTGAACTCGCCGCCTACAACATCGGGCCGGATGAGGACGTGCTGATCCGCAGTCTCGATGAACTCGCGCTGGCAGTTGACCAGGCATCACAGCTCCGGCATGCCGTGAACCTGGACAGGCTCGGTGCCGAGATTCCAGGCCTGCTCCAGGAGTTGCGCGCGGCGACGTACAACCTTGAGGGCTCCCCGAAGGAACGTGCTTTCGGACTGCTCGCCGAGGCCTACAACGCGGCGTCCCAGTTCGCGTACAAGCTTGGATACATCGACCTGGCCTCACTCGCGGTCGATCGCTATGAGTGGGCGGCCGAACGCTCCGGTGACGAATTGGCGGTCTTGGTCGGCGACTACCAGCGCGCGGGCGAAATGATCTGCGCCGCTGACTGGAGTTCGGCACTCAGGCTGCTCGAACGCAGCCGGTCGCGGATCGAAGGCCGGATCGGTGGCGACGATCTTCCGACCATCGCGACTTGGGGAAACCTGCATCTCAAGTCTGGACTCGCCGCTGCACGATCCGGTCAGAGCGAACTTGCGTATGACCACCTCGCCCAGGCCCAAGAAGCGGCAACGCGCATGGGTGTGGATCGCGACGACTACCGACTCTGCTTCGGCCCGACAAACGTAGGCATCTGGTCGGTCGGCTTGGCCGTCGAGTTGCTCGACGGCACCGAGGCCATCAAGCGGGCGGAGCGCATCGTTCTCCCGGGAAACGCGCCAAAGGAACGCGTGGGGCATCACTACATCGACTTGGCCCGTGGGTTGCTGATCCACGGTGATCGGCGCAAGGCCTTCGCCTCGCTCTCGAAAGCCAGGGAAGTCGCTCCCACTCAGACCCGCTATCACCCGATGGTTCACGAGACGTTGCGCGTCTTGGTCCGCGACGAACACCGTCGAACCGACACGCTTTCAGGTTTTGCGCGTTGGGCCGGTGTGAACCTCTGACGACCGCCACAGGGGGGAGAGATGGGAACCAAGTCGAAGGGCGGCGTCTTGCTGCCTGTCATCGTGCTAGCGGTCGGAGTGGCAATTGTCGCGCCGGACTTTGCCTCTGACATCGCATCCGACATCGGCGACGGGGTCGCTGGCGTGTTCGAGGGCGGAGGCGTTGAGCTTGTCGGCGATGGTGAGGCCCAATTCATGGTCGCTGCGTCGGCTTCGTCGCAGGTGCGAAGATGTACGCCTGAGCAGAGCTTGTCGCAGGAGGCGTGCGACAAGCTGAAGTTCGTGATCTTCGATGCTCGTCGAATGCCGTTCATCACCCGCAACATCTCGACGGCGTGGCAGGTCGGTAAGCCCGGCGTGCTGACGAAGGACTCCGCGGCGGAACCTGGCAACCGCAAGGTCGTGTGCCTGAGAAGCTTCCCCCGGAACTACGGCGGGCAGTGCGACGAGTTCCCCTTCGCGAGCACTCGCGAAGGCGGAGCGGGGGCTCAAGAGATGGAGGTCCCTCCCAGGGAGAACGCCTGCCAAGGCGGCACGCTGTCGGCGAAGTATGGTGCTGGTGGCATCCGCGACGGGGATAGCTTCCTAGTCGTGATCACCCATCCTGGCGACATCGCTCAAGGCCCGTATGCGGGCGTGGACATCGGGAAGGACGTGTCCTGCGGATGACTCGGCCCACCACGACGCTCGACCTGGAAGTGGAGTTCAACCACAGCCAGGTCTACATCTACTCCGTGGCTCCATGGGAAACCGATCCCGAGGGACACAACGCCGTGCTCCGTGCCTTGGACGACGCGCACAAGACTGACCGGTTTGTAGGTGTCTCGGATGGGCTGATCGACTTCGTTACGGCCGCCGAGTGGAACTTCAGCGCACCGATGCGGGTAGAGACGTGGGAGACCGATCCACCTGCGGACGGTGAGAACTGGGATCACGTTGTTGACGTCGATCTCGACGTGCCGAACGGTCGGCTGATGTTCGAGGGCTCCGGCGGGCGTCCACCGATTCCGTGCGAGGTCCCATCGGGTCAGTACCGGGCCAGGTTGTCAGGACGGGGCTATGAGGAGGCCAAGGAGGGAGCCGAAGGGCTCGACTCATACCGGCTACAGCTCTGGCCACGTGACCAGGACACGCCCCCGGTCTTGTTGAAGCGGTGGCCTGGGTTTGAAGCCTGGGGTTAGTCGGTCGGGCTTCCCGGAGGCCGGAGGTCGCCGTCCTCCGGCCTCGGGAGCCCTCAACGGGTAGTGGTGCGGGGCCCAACGGGCTTTATGGCCAGCTCAGGCCCCTGAGCTGCTACAACAGAGTTCTCATGCTGTGTAGTCAGGTCCACGCAATAGGTGGCGAGTGCTCGTGAAGAGCACTCGCCATTTTGCGTTCCGCGTGCCTTTTGGGGGCTTGCCCCCAAACCCCAGCCGGGGGCAAGCCCCCGGCCCCCCGTAGGTTGCCCAGTGGGTCGGGGTTCTCGTGCTGTGGTCTCAGCTCCACGTAACGGAAGAGCCGGTGGTCATCGCGACCACCGGCTCTTTTCGTTCACCGTCCTCTGTGGATGCGCTTTGTTGATGGGCCTTCTGGGTGACGTGGGTAACACCGCCTGGGTGGGGTCGCGATGTGACGGCCATGACCGTGATCTGGCAGCAGGTGCCGAAGAACGCTCGCGTCGTGGTGTCCGCGGCCGCGATCCTGTTGACCGTCGTGGGTTGTGGGCAGGAGCCTGACCTGTCGGCGAGTTCCTCGACCGTGAGCAGTGCGACGACAACGACCACGACCACCACTACCACCACGACGACTCCGCCGCCGGTGACGGTGACGTCCGTTGTGGACGGCCGTACCGTGGAGTTGTCCAGCGGTGCCAAGCTGCAGGTCCTCGGCCTGGCCGCGCCCGGTGAGTGCTGGGCGGCGTCGGCGGTGGAGTTCGCGACGGAGACGTTGGTGGGCAAGACGGTCTCGGTCGCGGGCTCGCGGTTGCTGCTGGCCGACGGCCGCGACTACTCGGTGCTCGCGGTGAGCAAGGGCGTCGCCAGGGCGGTGGCCGGTGCGGACGCGGCCATCGAGGCGGCCCAGACGACCGCGAAGCAGGCAGCGCTCGGGTTCTGGGGCCCGTCGTGCGGTGGTCTGGACGTGAAGCCGGCGCCGCCGCCCGTCGCGCCCCAGCCGGTGGTTCCGCAACCCGTTGTGCCGCAACCGGTCGTGCCGAAGCCGGTCGTGCCCAAGCCGGAACCCGCGCCCGCGCCTCCTCCCGCCGCGTACTACGCGAACTGCTCCGCGGCCAAAGCTGCCGGTGCGGCACCGCTCTACCGCGGGCAGCCCGGCTACCGCGCCGCGCTCGACCGGGACAACGACGGAGTGGCGTGCGAATAAATCCGCTCGGTTCGCGCGCCACACGCCGTAGCTTGTGCGCGTGAGAATCTATGGGGGATTGAAAGCGGTATTCGTCGTGGCGGCAGCGCTTGCCGTCGTCAGTTGTTCGTCGGGCACGCACTCTGCGGGTACCACGCAGGAGAAGCCGTTCGACGTCACCGGGTTCGGCAAGCTGAAGCCCGGCATGTCGAAGCAGGAGGCGCTCGCCACCGGTGAGCTCGCCGCCACCGGCGCCGGCAAGACCGGTACCTGTGAGGACTTCCGGTACCAGGGTGCGCCCGCACCGGACCCGAAGCAGCTCGCCGAGGACGAGGCAGTCGAGCAGCAGTACCAGGCAGCGCAGAAGGCGGCGGACGAGGCGGAAGCCGCGGCGGGACCGGCACCGGGCCCGAACGCGGGTGCCGCCGCGATCGCCCACGCCGCGAAGCTCGCCGCGTCGGCCGAGGCGGCGAGCAAGGTCGCCCAGCTGGCCGCCGACTCCACGAGCCGCGCCGCGAAGCGGGCCGAGGCGCTCAACACCCACGGCGGGGTGCGGTTCGCGGGTGACCGGATCCGGATCATCGTGCCGCCGCAGGGGGCGCAGACCACCAAGAAGATCGGCAAAGACGCCACGGTCGAGCAGTTCAAGGCTGCTCACCCGGAGGCGAAGGAGGTCGACGCGAAGACCTACGACGTCGCCGTTCCCGACCAGCCCGGCTACGTGCTGAGCTTCCGGTTCACCGACGGCAAGCTCGGGTCGTTCCTGCTGTTCACTCACGACCTCGAGTGCGAATGAGCTGAGGGCCGCCCGTGCGTAATGCGGGCGGCCTCTCCGTCTATATACCGGCCGTAGTCCCCACCTCGGAAAGGCCGTGCCCGTGAGTGACACGCCGCAGGACAAGGTCACCGTCATCCCACCGGATGTCCTTGCCCAGATGAAGTCGTTCCCGCTGCACGGCGACGAACGGCTGCAGAACAAGTTGCTGTGGAAGTCCCCGAACGGCGACACCATCGTCGGCCTGATCCAGATGGCACCCGGTGCGCGGGACGGGGGGCACAGCCACCCGTCGGCGACGCAGCACACGTGGGTGATCGACGGCAAGGTCAGCATCGGTGGCCTGGAGGCGACGGCCGGGTCGTACGCGTTCGTGCCGCCGGGGGCCGACCACGAGACGGTGGCGGGCGACGAGCCGGTGACGATGTTCTACATCTACCAGCCGTTCGCGCCGGAGCACGACCACGACCACGGCGACCACTGACGGTGTCTGCGGTGCTGATCACCTGGATCCCCAGCTGATCAGCACCAAGTGTCAGTCCTAGTCCGCGCTCCTGCCACGGATGGCTCGCCCTGCCTTCGTTTCGGGCTTTGTGAGCGCCTGCACGGCCTTGGTGATCGACTCTTTTCCTGAGCCTGCGGACATGGCGATGACGTTGTTCTCGTTCACCACCACCTTGCCACCGATTCCGTTCCATGCCTCGGAAACCGTCCAATTGACCTCTCGAAGAACCCTTCGTGCCTCCTCGATGGCGGCTTTGTCATCGTGGTAGAACGCGCCACCCAGACTGGCCAGCGCCACTCGTACGGCAATCGTCCTGATCACCCTCGATTTGTCCGCAAGGACCTCCGGGCCTTCTTTGAAGTGTGTGAAGATCTCGCGGAACCACGTGACGCCGGCGTAGTGGAGTCGTTCGAAGTCCACACCGTCCCAGGAGTCGCCGCGCTTGTTCTTGACGAACGCCTGATACGCACCGATCACGATCGACTTCACCATCTGCTCGGCATGAGTCAGTAGGATCAACTGTCCCAGCTCGCGATGGGCCGTCGTCAGCTGCCGACCGGTTGTCGCGTACTTGATACCGAGCTCCTCGAAGATCGCCTTCGTGGCGGTGATCCACTTGTTGCGCGGGTCGATGTTGGCCCTGGTGATGGTGTCGACCTTGGTGCCCTCACAGTTCAGGTCGACGAACATCTTCGCTGCATGGTCCGTCGGGATCCCGTGGTAGACCTCCACGGTCACCGGGCGGTTCAGCAGCTTGTCCTTGAGTGCAGAAGGCACCTTGGGATCCGCGTTGATGAGGACACCTGCCAGATGCCGACACTCTCCGTCGGCCAGCGCGCCACGGCCTGCATGTTGGAACTCGTAGGTGGCCCAGGGGCTGAGCAATCCCTCCACGGAGACATTCGCCTCTTGTTCCAAGAGGCGCTCCGGCCAGAACGAGACGAAGCCCGGAAGCACTCCGAAGGCTTCCTCCGGGCTGACAGCGAACTGTTGGAGCAGATAGTCGCGAAGCGACCCCTTGGTGTTCACCAGCTTGGAGGTCGGGGTTTTCACCGGTACCACCACGGACTTTCCGCCAATGCTGCGTTTTTCGATGCCGTCGCGAAGGAACGGTCGCTGCATCCGACTGCGGATTGGAGCGAGCTCGGCCACCCGCGGGTCAACGCTCTTATCCTCTTGCATGTCTCGCATTGCGTCCTCGAGAACCAGTCCAGAGACGTGGTTCTCCAGGACCCAGCTGAACGGGACGACCGTGGTGAAGTGGAACTCGCTCCGGCGAATGCCGGTGATCTTCTTGGGGATGAACATCGCGCTGTACCTCTCGTGTGCTGACCCACGGTCCGTGTGCGAAACACCGTACTCGTACGCGCGCGCTCGAGAGCATGGGTACCTGCTCTCGAGTACGGGCTCCGTGATAGGTTCTCGCGCACTGTTGACCATGGAACGCATCCAATGGTCGTTGGTCGGCGGTACACCGGGACCCTCTGGCTGCAGATGGAAACGGCCCTCTTCGGTCTCTGAATGCCTAGAGATCGAGGAGGGCCGTTGACGGTCTCCGCCCAGATGTCCTCTGGCTGGCGCTGCCCGCTGAGACTTGGACGGCCTTGCGCGGGCGCGCCTCAAATGGAACACGAATGAACGGAGACCGCCGATGAGACTACGTCTGCCCAAGAAGCGCGCCAAGCTGAGCGTGCAGGCTCGAACGGCGGCAGTGGCATGAGCCACGAGAACGGTTGGCGGTTGCTGCGTGAAGGACCGGTCAGCTGGTCGGGCATCTGGAAGGTGCTCGTGTTGGTTGCGGGACTCGCGCTGTTCGTGGTGGCAGTTCTGGCTGTCCTCTGGGCGCTCGGATTCCGCTTCGAGTTGGGTCCTGTCGTCGTTGGCCCGGTGCCGACCGGTGCCGAGTTGCCGGCAACTGACCAACCATTTCCTTTCGCGGTGCGGACAGGTTTCCAAGACAACCCATTCGGAGGAGCGCTTATATAGCTACGGGAACCTCAAGGTCAGCAGCGCCGCTGTGCACTGCTCTCGCGTCACCTGCTGGACGGCTGTTGTCGTGTGAAAAGTGTGCTCCTCGGTATGCCGGGGAGCGCCGCCATCATCGGGCCCATGCGGTTCATGCGCAGGACAGTGGCGTTGGTGACGGTCGGGGCGTTCCTCGGCAGCGGGGCCGCGCACGCCGGCCCCGGCTGGTTCGAGGTCCAGAGCCTGGACGGGCGCGGCAACAACCGCGCCCACCCGGAGTGGGGTGCGGTCGGGGAGGCGTACCTGCGGGTCGCGCCCGCCAGGTACGCGGACGGCGCCGGGCAGCCGGTGGCCGAGCCGAACGCGCGGTACGTCAGCAGCCGGATCTTCGCCGACGGCGGGCAGAATCTCCTGTCCGACCGGCAGGTGAGCCAGTGGGCGCAGTTCATGGACCACACGTTCGGGCTGCGCGAGGACACGAACACCGACGCGTCGATCCCGTGGGACAACGACGCGCCGCCGGAGCACGTGCGCAACGACCTTGGCTCCATCCCCATGCGGCGCAGCGGTGTGGTCGAGGGCTTGACGCCGTACGAGCAGAAGAACATCGTCAGCTCGTACCTCGACGGCTTCGCGGTCTACGGAGGTGAGCAGGGCCGGTTGGCGTGGCTGCGGGACGGCGCGAAGTTGTTGCTGCCCAAAAACATGCTGCCGCGGCGCAAGGTCACCACGGACGTGTCCCGCTACACCGAAGCGCAGCTGGAGGCGTTGCGCGCCAAGGGGGCCACGGTCACCGTGACCGGTGAGAAGGTCGAGATCGGCATGCTGCCGTTCCAGCCGGACCTCGTCGACGAGGTGCAGATCGGCCCGCTGCTGCAGAGCTTCGGCGCGCAGCCGGAGAACCGCAACGACGAGGTGGTCGACGAGGACACGTTGCGCAGCATCGTGTTCCTGATCCCCGGCTGCCAGCCGCGCTGCCTGACCGCGGTGGTCGACGTGTCGGCGCTCGACGTGGAACGCGGCCGCGACCACGGCATCGCCATCTACAACGACCTGCGCCGCGCCTACGGCCTCACGCCCCAGCCGTCGTTCCGCGCGATCTCCGGCGAGACCACCGAGTCGTTCCCGGCCGACCCCGAGCTCACCCCCGGCGACGAGATCAACGACCCGGACAGCCTCGGCCACGTGAGCCCCGGCGTCCGGCGCACCACCACGGCCGCGCGCCTCAAAGCGATCTACGGTGATCTGTCCGGTGTGGACGCGATCGTCGGCATGATGGCCGAGCCGCGCCTGCCCGGCAGCGAGTTCGGCGAGCTCCAGCACGCCATCTGGAAGAAGCAGTTCGAGGCCTTGCGCGACGGGGACAGGTTCTTCCACGCGAACGACCCGGCGCTGCGGATCATCAAGGCGAGGTACGGCATCGACCACCGCCGCACGCTCGGCGACGTGATCGCCGCCAACACCGACGTGCCCTGCGGTGACCTGGCGTACAACGTCTTCCGCACTCACCCACCCGTGGGGTGAAGTTCGTCGAGGAACCCGCCCGGCACCAATAGGTTCCTCTCATGACATCGGTGGTTGCCGCGTTATTACTCGTGGTCGCCACCTCCGGCGGGGCAACGGCGTCAGCCGCCACCCCGACCGCGAGGTGCGCGGCCGCCCGCCCCACGATCGACACCGGCGCGACGGCGGTCGAGGCACGAGTCCTGGTCGGCTGCACAGCCGGCGAGCTCGTCGTCTTCCGCGCCGCCCTCGCCGCCCGCGTCCACGGCCTCCACTGCAGCGCCACCGCCGAGGAGCTCGAAACCGACCCGGCCACCCCACCCCAGTGGGTCCGCGCCCGCCTGGAACTGGTCTGTGCACCCGGCGAGAAGGGCCGCCTCGGTTCCCGCATCGCCGTGGACATGCCCGGCGCCAGGTACAGCTTCGGCGACTCCTTCAACGCCTCCAACCCCTCGGCCCGGCACCTGTGGCGGGTCGAGTTCCTCGCGGGCGTGGGCGAGCTGCCGGTGCCGGTGGACCCGGCGCGGTGGTCGGTGAGCGGGTCGGCGGGGGAGGGCGGCACGCGGGTGGAGGCCGAGCACGAGCTCTACGACGGCTGAACCCCGCCTTCCTGCACCTTGCGGGCGATCCGGAAGATGCGCTTGATCTCCGAACGCTCGGTCGGGCGCTGGAAGCACACTGCGCATGGCGTCGTTGGCGCCCATACGACCAATGGCATGATTCCGCGATGCGCCAGCAAGTCTTCGTGGTCTGGGCGCACACCAGTCCCGGCTGGGACGTGGTGCGCACCCAGGCGTGGCGGGACACCGTCCACCGGTTCGCCCAACTCCTGCACTCCCTCGGCGTCGACGCCGACCTCGACCTCTTCCACCAGCACGAGCCGGTCGACTGGTCGACCTTCTGCCTGCAGCGCATGGAGGACGCCGACCGGGTCGTGGTGGCGGTGTCGGCGGGGTGGAAGGCCGCGTTCCGGGGTGACAGCCGCTCCAGCCTCGGTGCGGAGTACGAGCTGAAGCACCTGCGCGGCATGTTGATGCGGCAGCCGGACCTCTTCCAGCGCAAGGTGGTCGTGGTGGTGCTGCCGGGGGCCTGTGTTGAGGACATCCCGTTGTCGCTGCACTGCGTGCCGTACTTCGTGGTCGATCCGGCGGTGCCGGCGAGTGCGCGGGACCTGGAGCACCTGCTGCGCGGGCAGCCCCTCTACGTGAAGCCGGCGGGTGAGCCGCGGTTCCGGGAGCTGGCGCGGTCGGGGGATGCCGGGGTGGCGGCGGCGTTGCTCGGCACCACGGTGTTCCTGCCCGATCCCGGGGAGCCGGGGCTCGTCACGACGAGCGTCGAGGGGTACGAGAAGGCGGTGCTCGTGTTCACCGGGCTCGACCGGCTCGTGGCCTACCGCCGGGCGAAGGGGTTGCCGTGGGAGGACCGGTGGCTGGAGGTCGACGGGGCCGAGCTGCTGCCGTTCGTGGCCTCGGCGGAGCTTGCGGTCGTGGTCGACGCGGGGGCGGCGGAGGAGGAGACGGTGTTCTTGTCCGTCCGGGACGTCGGCGCGCTCATCAAGTAACAGGTTGGTATCGTTCCCCATCAAACTTTCGGCATGGGGAGGTGCCGTGCGGGGCTTCGAGGTCGATCCGGCCGAGCTGAGAACGCTCGCCGGTCCGCTGTTGCGCGCGGTCGAGGAGGTCGCCGAGCAGGTCGTTCACCCGGACGGTGAAGTGGACGGGCGGCGTGGGGAGCTGTTCGCGGCGCTGGGGAGGTTGCGCAGGGCGGCCGAGCACGCGACCGGGGTGCTGGGGCGGGACGCCGAGGGGACGGCGCACCGGTTGGCGGACACCGCGGGGCAGTACGAACGGGCGGACAGCTACCCGGCGTGACGCTGCCCGAGGAGTTCCACTCCCTGCGCACCGTCCAGGAGTGGTTGAAGCGGATGCGCGACGAGAGCGCATCGGCCGCGCTCGCCTGCGCCGGGGCCACGGCACCGGGGTGGCGCGGGGCGGCGAGCGAGGCGTTCGACGACTACCGGCACCGGGCGCGGATGCGGTGGCTCGACACGTCCGAGGCGTTCGAGACCGCGCACGACGCGGTCGAGAGATACCTGCACACCGTCGCCGAGGTCGTGCGGCTGGGCTGGGCGCGGACGGCGAGCTGCTCGACCAGCTCGAACAGCAGCGTGCCGGTGAGGAACGGGTGGCGGTCCGCGCGGTCGACCAGGCCGCGGAAGAGCTGTGGAACATCCGGTCGGAGCTGCCGGTGGCGCTCGCGACGGCGATCCGCCCGCCGGCGCAGCCACCGGCAGCGGTGTCGCTGCCGGTCCTGGCAACGCCCGCCGCCGCCCGGCCGGAACCGTCTCGACCGGCGGCGGACTTCATGGCCAAACCGCACGTCGAAGGGGTCGTGACCTCACTGGCCCTGGCCGCGCGGTACGTCCGCTGGTTGCGCACGAACTGAAGGGGAATTCCAGGTCGCACGTCGTCCTGCGTGACGCTTTCGAGTCACAAACCGACTTCAACCGTGATGGACCCGGCTCAACGGAACTGGCGAGGAGCACGTTCAAGTGGTCGAGAAGGCGTAGTTCCCGAGGGGTCGGACCAGCTGCGGGAGTTGCGACGCGGTGATGGAGGATTCGGTTGCTGTGGCGTCAACCGCATACCAATCACGCACCGTAGGCTGAATCGACACCTAGGCTGGGGGGTGATCGCGGAAGGGGTGGTTTGAGTCGTGGGGCTCGCGGAGTCCTTGCTCACGTGGCTGCACGGTTTCGTGGGCGCCAGTGTCTGCCCCGGTGACTGGGTGTGGACCACCACGGCGCTCGGTGCCGTCCTCGGCGTTTTCCCCACCGTCGCCGCGTTGCTCGCCATCGCGGTGCGCCGCGTGGTCGGCAACTCCTACGGTGCGGTGACCGGCGCGATCTTCGCCGTGCTCGGCGTCGCCAGCACGCTGGTGCTGCCCTGGCTGATCCTGCGCGGAACCGTGCAGGGCCTCGGCAGGCGCACGATCGAGGGGTCGGGCTCGCTCGACGAGGCGACCTGCTTCGGCCAGTTCTCGCAGGGCGCCTACCTCGTCGACGGCACGCCGTCGATCCTCGGCGTGTTCCGCGCGCCGGGCGAGGAATGGCTGTTCCTCGTCGCCGCCGGCATCACGATCGTGCTCGGCCTGCTGTGCCTGCTGTTCGTCATGCTGCAGGCGGGCTCGGCGTTCCGGCTCGGGCCGAACTGGCCGCGCCGGGTGTTCTGGCCGCCGTTCCTGGTGCTCCTCGCGTCCACGTCGGCACTACCCGTCACGCTGGTGGGCCACGTGCTCCTCGGGTTCTTCCCGATTGCTGTGATCGGCTCAATCGTCGTGCGCATTTTCGGGTTGACTACCGCCATGCTGAACCGCCCCGGCCGTGACCGGTCCCAGGACCGCAACGCCAACCAGGCGCCACCCCAGCCGGTGGCTCGCGCCAACCAGCAGCAGCCGCAGCTGCCGCAGAAGAAGGCGGCGACCAAGCCGATCACGGCCGCCCAGCAGCAGCCGTCGTCGCAACAGCCGTCATCCCAGCACCCGTCATCCCAGCACCCGCCGCCTTACCAGCCGGCGCAGGTGCCGAAGTACCAGCCGGCGCCGATGAACCGGCCGATGCGTCCGGTGAACCAGCCGCCGCCTCCGCCGCCGCAGAAGCAGTACCCGCCGACGCGCGTGGCCGACGTTCCGCACGCGACCCCGCAGCCTTCGCAGCCGACCCCGCCGCAGCCGTCCCAGCCCGCGGTGCTGGCGGACACACCGGGCCCGCTGCCGTTCGGCCCCGGCGCCGCCAGCGCCGAGTCGCCCGCGCCGGTGCAGAAGTCGGGCAAGGTCTGGAACCCCGGCAACGGCCGGTTCCGCCGCGTCCGCCAGCTGGGCTCCGGCGGCTTCGGCACGGTCTGGCTGGCCGTCGACGAGCAGCTCGACCGCACGGTCGCGGTGAAGCTCGCGCACGCCCCCGACAACGACACCGAGCAGCGCATGCTCCGCGAGGCCCGCGCACTGGCCGCGGTCAGGCACCCGAACTGCGTGCGGGTGTTCGACATCGTCCAAGACCCGGACGGCCTCGCGCTGGTGATGGAGTACATCGAGGGCGCGTCGCTGTCCGAGACGGTCATGAAGAACGGCCTGATCGACGACAAGCTCGCGGCACGCCTCTGGCTGAACATGGCCGACGCCCTCACCTCCGCCCACGCCCGCGGCGTCCTGCACCGCGACGTGAAGCCGTCCAACGTGATCGTCGACAACCAGGGCACCGCCCACCTGATCGACTTCGGCATCGCGCGCTCCAAGGGCGACAGCACCCTCACCGCCACCGGCATGATGGTCGGCACCCCCGACTTCCTCGCGCCGGAAACGGCCCGCGGCGAGACCGCCTCCCCGGCCTCGGACTCCTGGCAGCTCGCCGCCACCGTCTCCTACGCCCTGACCGGCCACCCCCCGCGCGGCTCCCGCGAGAACCCGATCTCCTCGCTGATGGCCGCCGCCCAGGGCGAACCGGTGACCAAGCTGCCGCAGAACAGCGCGCACGCCCGCTTGCTGCTGGCCGCGATGGACCCGGAACCGGGCCGTCGTCCGACGCTGGCGCAGGTGCGCGGGGAGATGGCGCAGTTCCTGGAGCGGGCGGGGATGAGCAAGGAGGGGCCGGTCACGAAGTTCATCAGCAAGCCGGGACCGCCGCCGACGAAGCACATGCCGATGTAGGTCGTTCCCGGTCCTCGTACCGGTATCGACGCGATGTCTAGGCGAACCGGGTGAACCTGCAATTTGCACCGTAACAGTCGTTCTTCCTCCAACGACCTAGGCGGTGGTCCACCTGAGCAGGCCTCGGCATCCGTCCAGCGCGATGCCCCGCGAAGAGTGGTGAGGCGGTTTCCGCCGGTCGCCTCACCACTCACCTGCGCGAGAGCCGCAACCGTTTGCGCAGCGCCAGCAACAGCCCCGCCACGCCCGCCACCACGAGTCCGACGAGCCACACCGGCAGCGGCTCACGTGGGATCTCCGCGGGTGTCACCGATGCCGCGGGCTCGGGACTGACCGTCAGCACCAGCGCGGGGTCCACCGGCTTCACCAGCAGCGTGCACCCCGTAGACCTCGTACTGGCCGGCGGGCAGCGTGAACACCACCGCGTACCGCCCAGGTCCCCCTCGAACGGACGGGTGCCGTGCTGCAGCACCCGGTAGCCGATGGTGTGGGGCACGTCGGCCTGGAACGACGGCACCGGGTCCAGGTAGGTCACCGCCCAACCGCCCGCATGGGCGGACGACGTGCTGATCAGCAGGAACGCACACGTCAAAGCCAGGATTCGCATGCTCGGGACACACCGGGAACCAACCGCCGGTTCCCGGTGCAGGAAGGGCATCACGGACGATGCGGTGGCTCGGGCGATCGCAGGTGACCAGGCGGCCTACGGCGAGCTGGTCGCCCGGTACACCGCGCTCGCGCACCGGACGGCGTACCTGCTCGGGGCGGGTGCGAATGCCGGTGACGTGGTGCAGGAAGCAAGACGGCAGATGCCGTTCGAGATCCACCTGCCCGTGCAGCTCGGCACTCCCGACCAGGCCAACGTCCACGAAGGACGGTTCGTCACCCTGCGGTACGGCGACGTCCGGCTCGACCAGTTCGACGGCACCGTCCACGAGCAACCGCACGGCGTCGGGCAGACGCTGATCTGGCAACGAGGTCAGGTCACCCTGCGGCTCGAAGGCGACCTGACCGAGGAGCGTGCGCTGGAGATCAGCGCCAGCTAGGCAGCCAGAGCTGTTGCTGCCACATCTCCGGCGTGATCGGGTTGCCGTTCAGGATCGGCCACAGCCACACGAAGTTCGCGACCACCATGCCCACGTACAGCGCGACGACCAGCAGACCGGTGCCACGCCGTTCGGAACCCGCGCGCGCACGGCCGAGGATCTCGCCCAGTGCCAGCACGATCAGCAGGACCAGGAACGGCGCCATCGGCGTGACGTAGAAGAAGTACATCTGCCGGTCGAGGTTGAGGAACCACGGCAGCAGGCCCGCCATGTAGCCGACGAGCACGGCCGCGTAGCGCCAGTCCAGCCGGCCGACGGCCCGCCAGATCGCCCAGCCGATCGCGGGGAACGCCACCCACCACAGCGCCGGGGTGCCGATCAGCATGATCGCGCCGAGGCACGACGCCTGGCCGCAGCCGGTCACCGAGTTGTCGTAGTAGTAGAGCATCGGCCGCAGGCCCATGGGCCACGTCCAGGGCTTCGACTCCCACGGGTGCCGGTTGGTCTCCGAGGTGACCAGCTCGACGTGGAACTTGTAGACGTTCTTCGCGTTGTACCAGAGCGACTGCAGGACGTCCGGGATGTACGCGATGTCCTGCACCTTGGTGCCGACGACGTGCCGGTCGATGCCGGTCTCGCTGGCCATCCACGGGAACCACGTCACGAGGTAGGCCACCACCGGGATCGCGACCAGGCCGCCGAGCGAGGGCAGGACGTCCTTGGCCAGGGCGCCCAGCCACGGTTCCTCGACGCCGGCCGCCCGCCGTGCCAGCGCGCTCCAGATGACCGTCAGCAGGCCGAACGCGGCGATGTACCAGATGCCGGACCACTTGATGCCGCACGCCAGACCGAGCATCACGCCCGCACCGAAGCGCCACCAGCGGAAGCCGAGCCACGGGCCGAACGCCGAGTTGGTGATGAACCCCTCGCGCACGGCGACCGCGAGCCGTTCGCGCACCTGTTCGCGGTCCACGACCAGGCAGCCGAACGCCGCCACGACGAACAGCGCCAGGAAGATGTCGAGCATGCCCATCCGCGACTGGACGTGCGAGACGCCGTCCGCGATGAGCAGCACGCCGGCCAGCGCGCCCAGCAGGTCGGAGCGGGTCAGGCGGCGGGCGATCCGCACGATCAGCAGGATCGTGATCGCGCCCGCGAGCGCCGAGGCGAACCGCCAGCCGATGCCGTCGTAGCCGAAGAGCTCCTGGCCGATCGCCATCAGCTGCTTCGCGAGCGGCGGGTGGACGATCAGCTCGTAGCCGGGGTTGTCCTCGTAGCCGCCGTTGCGCAGCACCTGCGCCGACTGCGGCACGTAGTGCTTCTCGTCGAAGATCGGCGTGCCCTTGTCCGTCGGGTAGCCGACGTTCCAGAACCGCACTACGGCGCCGATCAGCGTCACGACGATCGTGACGAGCCACCCGCGCATCCGATCTCCGTGGGGAGGCGGGTCGAGAGCCGCCGCACGGTCCGTGCGCGGTTCCTCCACGACGGCGACGGGCGCCTCTCCTGGCTGCACGAGGACTGTCACGCCGCCGATCGTAGGGTGAACGGTGTGAGTCCTGTATCCGGTTCAGGCCGTCTGGTCCTCGCCGCTACCCCACTCGGCGACATCCGCGACGCCTCCGCACGCCTGGTCGAGGCGCTGGCGACCGCTGACGTCATCGCCGCGGAGGACACCCGCAGACTGCACAGCCTCGCGGCCGCGCTGCAGGTCAAGCCGTCCGGGCGGGTGATCAGCTTCTACGACCAGGTCGAGCAGGCCCGCCTGCCGGGGCTGCTCGAGTCGCTGCACGGCGGCGAGACGGTGCTGCTCGTGACCGACGCGGGCATGCCGAGCGTGTCGGACCCGGGGTACCGGCTGGTCGCCGCCTGCGTGGAGGCGGACATCACGGTCACCTGCCTGCCGGGGCCGTCCGCCGTCACGACAGCGCTGGCCCTGTCCGGCCTGCCGAGCGACCGGTTCGCGTTCGACGGCTTCCCGCCGCGCAAGTCCGGCGAGCGCAAGCGCTGGTTCGCCCCTTTGGCCGCGGAACAGCGCACGGTCGTCTTCTTCGAGGCACCCCATCGGCTCGCGGACACGCTGGCGGACGCCGTGGAGGTGCTCGGCCCGGACCGGGCGGCTGCCGTGTGCCGTGAGCTCACGAAGAAGTACGAAGAGGTCGTGCGCGGGTCACTGGCTGAGCTCGCCGAGTGGGCCGTGGAAGGCGCACGCGGCGAGATCACCGTGGTGCTCGGACCGGCGCCCGCAGCGGCCAAGCCGGACCTGGAGACGCTGGTCGCCGAGGTGAAGCAGCGGGTCGCGGACGGCGAGCGGATGAAGTCGGCCGCCGCCGAGGTCGCGGAGGCGGCCGGGGTCAGCAAGAAGGCCCTCTACGACGCCGCGGTCAGGTCAAGCTGACTCCCTGTTGAACGTGCGCACGCCGGCGAACACGCCCACGACCACCAACACGGCCGCCGAGACCAGCCCGACCAGCACCGGACCCGAGTTGAAGATCGACCGCTCGGCGTCCACGACGTGCGCCAGCGGGTTGAGCCGCGACAGCCAGTAGAGCCACCGCGGGCCGTTCGACATGGGCAGCAGCACGCCGGAAAGCAGCATCAACGGCACGATGACCGCCGACAGGACCGACGCGAAGACGTACTCCAGCTTCACCTTCAACGCCACCGCGTACGACGCGGACCCGATGGCGACGCCGAGCAACGCCACCAGCCCGAGGCCGAGCAGCACGTCGCCTGCCGACGCGCGGAACCCGAACGCCGTCGCGGCCAGCACGATCAGCAGGCTCTGCACGACCAGCAGCACCACGTCCTTGCCGACCCGCCCGACCAGCAGCGCGATCCGGCTGACCGGCGTGACCCGCAGCCGTTCCAGCACACCCGTCCGCACCTCGGGCAGCAGCGAGAAGCCGGCGTAGGCGGTGCCGAACAACGCCATCTGCACCAGCAGACCCGGCACGAACCACTGCCAGCCGCCGTCGCCGAGCAGCGGCCCGAACAGGCCGAGGTAGAGCAACGGCTGGGCGATCCCGAACACGACCGCGACCGGGTTGCGCAGCACCGGCAGCATCACACGCCAGAACACGAGCCAGGTGTCACGCATTGCTGTCCTCCCGCAGGGAACGACCGGTCATGGTCAGGAACACGTCGTCGAGCGTCGGCCGGTGCACCTGCACCGAGTGCAGCTCGACGCCGATGTCGCCGAGGTCGCGCAGCAGTCCCGGCAGCGCGCGGTCGCCGTTCGGGACGCGGAAGCTGACCTCTTCACCGTCGACGACGGCGTTGTCGAACTTCTCCGACACCAGCAGCGCCTGAGGTGTGCCGAGCACGACCAGGTCACCGGAGACGCGGCTTTTGAGCTCGTCCGGTGAGCCCTCGGCGACGATCGCGCCGTGGTCGATCACCAGCAGCCGGTCGCACAGCACGTCGGCCTCGTCGAGGTAGTGCGTGGTCAGGAAGACCGTGGTGCCGTCGGCCCGCAGCCGCCTGACGTGGTCCCACAGGTTGCGGCGGCTCTGCGGGTCGAGCGCGGTGGACGGTTCGTCGAGGAACAGCAGCGGCGGGGCGTTCAGCATCCCCATGGCGATGTCGAGCCGGCGTTGCTGGCCGCCCGACAACGTCACGACCGCGCGCTTCTCCAGGCCCTGGAGGTCGAACCGGTCGAGCAGGCCGGCGATCCTGCGGCGGGCCTGAGCCCTGGACAGGCCGTGGAAGCGGGCCTGGAACTCCAGCTCGTCGGCGACCCGCTGGTCGGCGCTCGCGCCGTTCTTCTGGCCGACGTACCCGATGTTGCGGCGCACGCCGGCCGGGTCGGTCAGCAGGTCGTGGCCCGCGACGAGCGCCTCGCCCGCCGTCGGCCGCAGCAGCGTGGTGAGCATGCGCAACGTCGTCGACTTGCCCGCGCCGTTCGGCCCGAGGAACCCGACGAGCTCCCCTTCGGCGACGTCGACGTCCACCCCGCGCACGGCGTCGACCGGGCCCGCCTTGGTGGTGAACCGGCGCGCGAGCCCGCGTGCCTTGATCATGGTCAGTCCCCTCTAGTCAATTTTGACTAGAGGGTAGCGCTGACTATTCAAGTTTGACTAGTCGATTAGCTCGTAGGCCCCGGACTCCAGCCGCTCGATCAGCTCCCGGGTCCACCTGACCTGGCCTTCGAGGTGGACGAGCCACAACCGGAAGAGCTCGCTGACGTGCTCGGGCTTGCCCATCTCCGGCAGCGAGCCGATGCCGTGCCTGGTCGGGCCGAGCTGCCCTTCGAGCCCGGCCAGCCGGTTGCGCAGCAGCGTGACCGCCTGCTTGCGGGGAACGAGGTTCAGCATCGCCACGGCCGCGGAGACCTCGGCGTTGCCCGCCTGCGCGTCACCGAGCGCGTGGCCGAGCAGGTCGCCCAGCTCGTGCTCACCCGCCGGGGTGATCCGGTAGGTGGTCCTGGCCGGGCCCTCCGCCGACTCGGTGCCGACCGGCTCCAGCAGACCGTCCTTGGCCAGCGACTTCAGGGCGTGGTAGATCGAGCCCGGTTGCACGTTCGCCCAGCTGTCCGCCGACCACGACTTCAGCTCGCGGCGCACCACGTAGCCGTGTGCCTCGCCGACGAGCTTGACCACGCCGAGCACCAGCATCCTGGTCGCGGACAATCCGACCTCCCATGCAGTGAAAAGCGGCTGGCACCGCCTCCGTAGGCTAGGCACATGAGTGCCTCCGTACTGACCGCGGTGGCCTGGCCTTACGCCAACGGCCCCCGGCACATCGGTCATGTCTCCGGTTTCGGTGTCCCCTCCGACGTGTTCTCCCGCTACATGCGCATGTCGGGGAACCGGGTGCTCATGGTCAGCGGCACGGACGAGCACGGCACACCCATCCAGGTGCAGGCCGAGAAGGAAGGGCTCACCGCGCGTGAGCTCGCCGACAAGTACAACCGCGTGATCGCCTCGGACCTGCAGGGCCTCGGGCTGTCCTACGACCTCTTCACCCGCACCACGACCGGCAACCACTACCAGGTGGTGCAGGACCTGTTCGCCGCGCTGTGGAAGAACGGGTACGTGCTGCCGAAGGTCGAGATGGGCGCCATCAGCCCGTCGACCGGCCGGACGCTGCCCGACCGGTTCATCGAGGGCACCTGCCCGATCTGCGGGTACGACGGCGCGCGTGGCGACCAGTGCGACAACTGCGGCAACCAGCTCGACCCGATCGACCTGAAGAACCCGCGCTCGCGGATCAACGGGGAGACGCCGAAGTTCGTCGAGACCGAGCACCTGTTCCTGGACCTGCCGTCGTTCATCGAGTCGCTGGGCTCGTGGATGGGCACGCGCACCGAGTGGCGTCCCAACGTCCTCAAGTTCTCGCAGAACCTGATCAAGGACCTGCGGCCGCGCGCCATCACCCGCGACCTCGACTGGGGTGTGCCGATCCCGCTCGACGGGTGGAGCAACCAGCCGATGAAGCGGTTCTACGTGTGGTTCGACGCGGTGATCGGCTACCTGAGCGCGTCGGTGGAGTGGGCGCGGCGGTCCGGTGACGACGACGCCTGGAAGGAGTTCTGGACGGGTGACGCCCAGGGCTACTACTTCATGGGCAAGGACAACATCGTCTTCCACTCGCTGATCTGGCCGTCGTTGCTGCTCGGCCAGAACGGCGCCGGCGACAAGGGCGGCGAGCCCGGCCGGTTCGGCACGCTGAACCTGCCGACCGAGGTCGTGTCGTCGGAGTACCTGACGATGAGCGGGTCGAAGTTCTCGACCTCGCGCGGCACCGTGATCTACGTCGGCGACTTCCTGAAGGAGTTCGGGCCGGACGCGCTGCGGTACTTCATCTCCGTCGCGGGACCGGAGAACCAGGACACCGACTTCACCTGGGAGGAGTTCGTCCGCCGGACGAACTTCGAGCTGGCGAACGAGTGGGGCAACCTGGTCAACCGCTCGATCTCCATGGCGCACAAGAACGTCGGCGCCATCCCGAAGGCCGTCGCGCTGACGCCCGCCGACCACGAGCTGCTCGCGCAGTCCAAGGCGGCGTTCGACACTGTCGGCGCGCACCTGCGCCGTTCGCGGTTCAAGCAGGCCTCCGGTGAGGCGATGCGGGTGATCTCGGCGGCGAACAAGTACCTGTCCGACCAGGAGCCGTGGAAGCTCAAGGACGACCCGGAGCGCCGCGACTCGGTGCTGCACACCGCGTTGCAGGTCGTGCAGGACGCGAACACGCTCATGACGCCGTTCCTGCCGCACTCGGCGCAGAAGGTGCACGAGGCGCTGGGCGGCACGGGCGTGTGGGCGGCCCAGCCGTCGATGGACGAGGTCACCGACCTCGACGTGCCCGAGCGCTCGTACCCGGTGCTGACCGGTGACTACGCCGGTGAGCAGGCGCGCTGGGAGTCGACGCCGATCGAGGTCGGCCGGCCGCTCGCCAAGCCGTCTCCGCTGTTCTCGAAGCTGGAGAAGGAACTGGGCGACACCGGGCCCGAGTGGGCCCCGATCGTCAAGTGAACCCCTTCCGGTGCCGGTGGTCGACGCCCACACGCACCTGGACGCGTGCGGTGCGGTCGACGCGGCCGACGTCGCGGTCCTGCTGGACCGGGCCGAGGCCGCGGGCGTCTCACACGTGGTGACCGTCGCGGACGACCTGAAGGCCGCGCAGTGGGCCGCCGAAGCGTCCACATGGGACTCGCGGGTCTACGCGGCGGTGGCGGTCCACCCGACGCGCACGTCCTCCTTCGGCGACGAGGAGAAGGCGGAGCTGGAGCGGCTGGCCCGGTTCGACCGCGTGGTGGCGATCGGCGAGACCGGTCTCGACTACTACTGGGACTACTCGCCGCCGGCCGCGCAGCACGAGGCTTTCCGTTGGCACATCGACCTTTCCAAGCGCGTCGGCAAGCCGTTGATGATCCACGACCGGGACGCGCACGAGGACATCGTGAAGGTGCTCGACGCAGAGGGCGCACCGTCCACTGTGGTCTTCCACTGCTTCTCCGGTGACGCCGGCTTCGCGCGCCGCTGTGTGGACGCGGGGTACGTGCTGTCGTTCGCGGGACCGGTGACGTTCAAGAACGCGCGCGCATTGCAGGAGGCGGCCCGGTTGGTGCCGCAAGATCAGCTTCTGGTTGAGACGGACGCGCCGTTCCTGACACCGCATCCGTTCCGGGGGCGGCCGAATGAACCTTATTGTGTGAATTACACAGTTCGGAGCTTGGCCACCCTGCGTGGCGAAGATCTTTCTGAACTCTGCTCCGCAGTCACCCGTAATGCTCAACGAGTGTTCGGGCTCGACTACTGAGATGCGTCCTAAGACGAACGGAGCAAAGGGTTCCTACCCCTCTGGGGTGACTGAGGTCACAACATTGGCGGGGGTGTTTGCGCAACGTCGGTGACCCCGTTACTGTCCCGTGACCGTGCCACCTGAACCGACCCAGTCGGTTCGGAGCACGCCCGCGGTCGGGGCGGGCCGGAAGCCATAAGCGCGAAGAAGCGAGACCACGTAGGAGGAGTTGCCGGGAACCTTCGAGCTGCAACTCGAATGATCTTGTCAACGCCAACTGTGCGGTGGCCTCACAGCTTCCGCAATGGAGGTATCGACCCTTGTCTGGTAGCGACAGAACTGCCGCTCCGTACGACTTCAACGACGACACCGACTGGTTCACGCCGGTCGGGCAGGCAACCGCCGTTGCTGTCGCAGACCCCCACCCGAGCTTCCCCGCCGGTGCGCTGAGCATCACGCCCGCGGACGTGCTCGAGGTGCTCGGCCCGGACGCAGACGACCTGCTCGCCACGGCCAACGTCGACGTCGACGAGCTCATCCGGCTCATCAACGCCGAGACGACGATCATGCCGCCCCTCGTCCTCCCGTCGGAGGAAGAGGAGAAGCGCGACCCCCAGCTCCTCGTCAAGTCCGTCACGTCCTGGAAGCGCCGCTTCCTCAAGGGCGCGGTCGCCGCGGTGCTGGTCTCCATCTCCGGCGGCGGCGTGACCGCCATGGCGATGGACAAGTCCGTGGCCGTGGACATCGACGGCGTCACCTCGACCGTCCACTCCTACGAGGGCACGGTCGGCGAGGTCCTCGCCGAGGAGGGCATCAGGGTCAGCGAGCACGACGCGCTCTCCCCGTCGCTCAACGCCCCGATCTCCGACGGCGGCAAGATCACCCTCGACCGCGGCCGCCTGCTCAAGATGAGCGTCGACGGCCAGGCCCGCGAGGAGTGGGTCCGCTCGGTCACCGTCGAGGAAGCGGCCCGCCAGCTGGGCGTGCCCACCGACGGCGCCTGGTTCTCCGCCGCGGCCGGCTCCGACGTGCCGCTCGAGGGCATGAACCTCGAGGTCAAAACCCTCAAGACCATCAAGCTCTTCGACGGCGCGAACCCGGTCCGCGAGGTCAAGACCACCGCCGTCACCGTCGACGAGCTGCTGAAGTCCGAGAACCTCACCCTCGGCGCCGAAGACGCCGTCGCCTCCGGCACCGACGTCAAGCTCGCCACCGGCGCGGAGGTCTACATCTCCCGCACCGGCGTCACGGTCATCAACGTGAACGAGCCGGTCGCCGCGCCCGTCGAGAAGACCAACGACCCGAACATGAACGCGGGCGAGCAGAAGGTCACCGACCCCGGCGCCCCCGGCGAGCAGATCTCCACCTACCGCGTGACGGTGAAGAACGGCAAGGAGATCGCCCGCGAGAAGATCGGCGGCAAGGTCACCAAGGAGCCGAAGCCGAAGAAGATCGTCGTCGGCACCAAGCCCATCGCCGGAGGCGAGGTCTGGGACCGCCTGGCCAAGTGCGAGGCGGGCGGCAACTGGGCCATCAACACCGGCAACGGCTACTACGGCGGCCTCCAGTTCAACAAGGGCACCTGGGACGCCTACGGCGGCGCCGCCTACGCGGCCTACCCGCACCAGGCAACCCGCGAACAGCAGATCGCCATCGCCACCAAGCTGCGCGACGGCCGCGGCGGCACGTACGCGGCCTGGCCGGGGTGCCGGGCGAAGCTGGGCCTGCCGTAAACCGCTCGCCTTGAACCGCGCTTTCCGCTTGGGCCGCTCCGGGTTGTTCGGGGCGGCCCTTGTGGTTGCCGGGGCGGGGGGTTCGGTGGGTGCCGGGTGAGGTTTCGCGCTTGTCGGCTCTATTTTGGGCTTGGCTTGGGCTTTGCCGGGCGGGCCACGCTGAGCCGATCATGCCGAGCTGGGCTGGGTCGGGTCACGCCGAGCCGGGTCGGTCCACTGCAGAGCTGGCGGTCGACGGCGCCTGCGCCGTGATCGAGCGAAGCGAGACGAAAGCCCACGCCCCAGGCGGGCCCATCGAGCCGAAGGCGAGGCTTTTCAGCCTTCAGCGACGGGCAGCGGTACACCCCAATCGCTATCGTCGCGAAGGCGGCGGTGGACGCACCGGTTTCGGCCAGTGCCGCGCAACCCCGGTGCCAAGGTGATCGACCTGGTACGGACCCCGGCCCCGCACCCAGGCCGCCACGACGACGCTCTCCCTCCCCAATGCGAGAATGCCCCGGTGAGCCTGCTGGGACCGACCGAAGTCCGCCGTCTAGCCGAAGAGCTCGGCATCCGCCCGACCAAGAAGCTCGGCCAGAACTTCGTCCACGACCCCAACACGGTCCGCAAGATCGTCTCCGCCGCCTCCCTGACCGAGGACGACGTCGTCCTCGAGGTCGGCCCCGGCCTCGGCAGCCTGACCCTCGCGCTCCTCCCCGCGGCCCACCAGGTGGTGGCGGTCGAGATCGACCCGCCGCTCGCCCACCGCCTCCCGCAGACGGTCCGGGAGCACGACCCGGAGAACGCCGGCAAGCTCCACGTCGTCCTCAAGGACGCCATGAAAGTCACCCAAGAAGACCTGCCGGTGCAACCCACCGCGATCGTCGCCAACCTGCCGTACAACGTCGCGGTGCCCGTGGTCCTGCACCTCCTGCACGAGCTGCCGAGCCTGCGGAAGGGGCTTGTGATGGTCCAGGCGGAGGTGGCGGACCGGATGGCGGCCAAGCCCGGCAGCAAGATCTACGGGGTGCCCAGCGTGAAGCTCGCCTGGTACGCCGACGCGCGCAAGGCCGGGCCGGTCGGGCGGAACGTCTTCTGGCCCGCGCCCAACGTCGACTCCGGGCTGGTTGCCTTCCAGCGCCACGAAAAGCCGTTGTCCACTGTGGACAAGGCCAAGCTGTTCAAGATCGTTGACACGGCCTTCGCGCAACGCCGCAAAACCCTCAGGGCCGCCCTCAAGAGCTACCTGCCGGACGTCGACGAGCTCCTCGGCAAAGCGGGCATTGATCCCCAGGTCAGGGCCGAGCAGCTGAGCGTGATCGACTTTGTCCGGATCGCCGAGGTCTGATCCGGCGATCCTTCGGCCAACAGTGTGATCTGTCGAACGAATCGGAATCTGGCTTGCGCAACCGAACGTCCGTCCGGTTGACTGCTAACTGCCATCCGGAGCGACTGAGAGACCTGGCTCTACGACGTCGCAGCAACCACCCGCTGGATGCGGGCAGGTGCTAACGCCAGGACCGATGGAGGATCACGTGGGTACTTCGCGAATGCTGACGCGCCGGCGAGTCGTCGACCAGTGCCGTCGCACCACTTCTGCATGTCGTCGCCACCTCGTCTAAGGCGCCTTCTCAAAGTCCTTTGACGCGCGCTCGGCCCTTCTGGGCCAACGAGTGGCGCACACCTGAGCAAGAACTTCGACCGCGCACCCCCGGACAACGGGAGCGTGTGCCGTCGCGTGCAGCCGTGGAGCAGAAGTGATCACTGTCGAGAACCTCACCAAGTCCTTTCAGGGTGTCAACGCGCTGAACGGCGTCACCCTCGACGTCCAGGCCGGCACCGTGCTCGGCGTCGTCGGCCCGAGCGGGGCCGGCAAGTCGACGCTGGCTCGCTGTGTCGCGCTGCTGGAGCGCCCCGACTCGGGTGCGATCCGCGTCGACGGCACGGACATCACCGCGCTCGACGGGTCCGCGCTGCGGGCTGCTCGCCGGCAGATCGGCGTTGTGCCGCAGGGGGACTCGCTGCTGCGGCAGCGCACCGCGGCGGGCAACATCGCGCTGCCGCTGGAGAGCGCCGGCGTGCCGGGGCCGCAGCGGCGCAGCCGCGTGGGTGAGCTGCTGGACCTCGTCGGGCTCACCGACAAGGCCGGCTCCTACCCCGATCAGCTGTCCGGCGGGCAGCGCCAGCGCATTGCCGTGGCGCGCGCGCTCGCCGCCAACCCGTCCGTCCTGCTCGCCGACGAGCCCACCAGTGCGCTCGACCCGGAGACCACCGGGTCCGTGCTGACGGTGCTCGACCGTGCGCGCGCTGAGCTGGGTGTGACCGTGCTCGTCGTCACGCACGACATGGGCGTGGTCCGCAAGATCTGCGATGACGTCGCGGTGCTGGAGCAGGGCCGGGTGGTCGAGCACGGCAAGGTGCTCGACCTCGTCAACAACGCCGCCAGCCGCACGAGCTCCGCGCTGCTGCCCGCCGTCGACCTGAACCCGATCAACGAGAGCGCCTACGACCGCGTCGCGGACGTCGTGCTCGTCGGGTTCGCCGCGGTCGGCGCGCTGCTGCCCGAGGTCGCCAACCGGTTCGGCGTCGAGCTGAACATCGTCGGTGGCGGGCTGACCCGCCTCGGCGAGACGCCGGTGGCCCGGTTCCGGCTCGGCCTGAACGGCGAGCGGTCCGACTCGGCGCTCGAGTGGATCAGTGAGGCCGGCGGCGCGGTTCAGAGGTCCCTGAAGGGGCCGCAGGGAGTAGCTGCGTGAGGTCTGCAACACCCTGGTCCGACGTGGTGAGCTACCTCGTCGAGGCCACCGGGGAGACGCTGTACATGGTCGGCGTCTCCACCGTGATCGCCACTGTTCTGGGAATTCCGGTCGGAGTCTGGCTGCAGCTCACCGCCAAGGGCGGGCTGCGGCCGAACGCCGCCGTGCACCGCGTCCTGAGCTTCGTCACCGACCTGGGCCGCTCGATGCCGTTCATCGTGCTGCTCGTCGCCCTCACCTCGGTGACCCGCCTGATCGTCGGCGGGTCCATCGGCAGCACCGCGGTCATCGTGCCGCTGGCGGTGGGAGCGATCCCGTTCGTCGGGCGGCTCGTGCAGAACATCCTGTCCGAGGTGCACGTGACCGTGGTCGAGGCCGCGATCACGACCGGCGCCTCGACGCTGAGGATCGTGCGCAGCGTGCTGATCCGCGAGTCGTTGCCGGCGCTCATCAACGCCATCGGCGTCACCGTCATCGCGTTGATCGGCTACTCGGCCATGGCGGGCGTGATCGGCGGCGGTGGCCTCGGTGACCTGGCCATCCGCGAGGGCTACCAGCGCTTCAACGACCGGATCCTGTGGAGCACCGTGGCCTGGCTCGCCGTGCTCACGACCGTGATCCAGTTCGGTTTCACCCGTGCCGCTCGTGCGTCCGACCGACGCCGGCACGCCTCCGTCTGACCCGTCGCAATTCTCAAAAGGAACGTCATGCGTATTCGTGCTGCCCTCATCGCTGCCGCTTTGACCGGTTTGACCGCTCTGTCCGCCTGCTCGTCCGGCGGTTCGTCCGCTTCCGACACGCTGAAGGTCGGCGTCTCGCCGGTCCCGCACGCGCAGATCCTGAAGTACGTCGCCGACAACCTCGCGTCGTCCAAGGGCCTGAAGGTCGAGGTCGTCGAGTTCACCGACTACGTCCAGCCCAACACCGCGCTGGTCGACGGCTCGCTCGACGCCAACTACTTCCAGACCGTCCCGTACCTGGCGACGTTCACGAAGGAGAGCGGCGCGAAGGTCGAGTGGGTCGAGGGCGTCCACGTCGAGCCGCTGGGCCTGTACTCCAAGAAGGTCAAGAAGATCGACGAGCTGCCGCAGAACGCCAAGGTCGCCGTCGCCAACGACGCCACCAACGAGGCCCGCGGCCTGAAGCTGCTGGAGGCCAACGGCCTGATCAAGCTCAAGGCCGTCGACCAGCCGACCGTGCGCGACATCGCGGAGAACCCGAAGAACCTGCAGTTCGTGCCGCTGGAGGCCGCTCAGCTGCCGCGTGCGCTGGACGACACCGACGCCTCGGTGATCAACGGCAACTACGCCATCGACGCGCAGCTCAAGCCGGCCACCGACGCGCTCGTGCTGGAGAAGGCCGAGGGCAACCCCAACGCCAACGGCCTGGTCACCCGCAGTGAGCTCAAGGACGACAAGCGCATCAGGGACCTGGCGGAGCTGCTGGCGTCGCAGCAGGTCAAGGACTACATCAAGCAGACCTTCAACGGTTCCGTCATCCCGGTGTGAGATCACCGGTGACCGGGGGAGGAGTCCGCGGGCGCCGATCGCCCGTAGGCTGACGTGGTGCTCGCAGTCGTCCCACCCCCGGTCACGGTCCGCGTCCCGGCCAAGGTCAACCTGCACCTGGCCGTCGGCGACGTGCGACCGGACGGATACCACGACCTGGTGACCATCTTCCAGGCGCTCTCGCTGGCCGACGAGGTCACCGTCGCCGTCGCCGACGAGCCCGGTGTCGAGGTCCACGGCGAGGGCGCCGACCAGGTGCCCACCGGTGCCTCCAACCTAGCCTGGCGTGCCGTGCGCCTGCTGGCCGCGCACGTCGGCAAGGACCCGGACGACCCCAAGGTCCGCGTGGTCATCCGCAAGGCGATCCCGGTCGCCGGCGGCATGGCGGGCGGCAGCGCCGACGCCGCGGCCACCCTGGTCGGCCTGGCCTCCCTGTGGCGGCTGGAGATCAGCCGTGACGAGCTGGCCGAGCTGGCCGGCAAGCTCGGCGCCGACGTCCCGTTCTGCCTCTACGGCGGCACCGCGCTCGGCACCGGCCGCGGTGAGCGGATCGTGCCGGTGCTGGCGCGGCACCAGTTCCACTGGGTGCTGGCGTTCGACCGGCGTGGACTGTCCACCCCGGACGTGTTCGACGAGCTCGACCGCCTGCGCACCGACGGAGACCCGCCCCGCGTCGGCCAGGTCGAGGCGGTCCTGGAGGGCCTGTCCTCCGGCGACCCCCGCCAGCTCGCGTTGCTGCTGGGCAACGACCTGCAGGCCGCCGCCGTGTCACTGCGCCCGAACCTGCGCCGCACGTTGCGCGCGGGTGTCGACGCGGGCGCGCTGGCCGGCATCGTGTCCGGTTCCGGTCCCACGACGGCGTTCTTGTGCGAGGACAACGACACGGCCGTGCGCGTCGCGGCAGAGCTCGCAGGTGCGGGTGTGTGTCGCACCGTGCGCGTGGCACAGGGCCCGGTGCCCGGTGCGCGTGTCATCGCGACCGAAGAGCCGAAGCCGACGCCGCCCGAGGTCCACGCCTAGAATTCGGTGGCGCCACGCGTGCCCCGGTGTGAAGCGCCCGTTCCAAACGGGGGCGATCTCGAGTTCTCGGGGCACGCGTGGCTCCCGCACGTGCCGGGGGAGGCGACCAGGTGGGCAGACAGCTGCGCCGCGACCTGTTCCGGATGGTCGTCTCCGACCTGGTCGGGAACCACCCGAACCTCCACCCCGATCGCCTCGACCACTACGCGGGCCTGGTCCGCCGCAGCACCGTCGAGGACCCCGGCTGGACCGCCGCGCTGCTGCGCTGGGCCCGCCACGACGTCGGCCTCGCCTACACCGCGCACGCGGGTGCCGCCGAGTTCGTCGCGGCCCGCCTGGCCGCCGGCCTGCACGGCATGTCCCGCCAGGTGGTCGACTCCGTGCTCGCGGAGCCGAACGACCCCACCTGGCTGCTGAACTACTGGCACTACAAACACGGACGCGCTGTGCCCAAGCCGGTGAAGCGCGGTATCGGCGACGCCGTCCGCCGCCTCTACACCGAACAGTCCGTGATCGAGGACGACCTCACCTTCATCAGCCTCCGGTTCGGCGACGTCCTGAACCTCGTGCACCCGAAACCGGTCGACGAACGCCAGTCCGCGCTGTTCCGGTCGATCATCGACCGCCGCTACGACCGCCACGCCGAGGAGTGCCGGCCCTCGCTCCCGCCACCGGCGGCGCCGCCACCGCGGATTTCCGGCCACACGCTGCTGCTGGCCGACCTGACGGCGGTCGAGCGGTACGGGGCCGAGGGGATCGTCGAGACGGTGCTGGGCAGGTGCGAGCGGGCGGAGGCCGTGCGGTTCCGGCGGCACGGCGTCGCCCCCGAGCGCGAGCGGGCCCTGCTGAAGGTCGTCCGCACCCGGTACCGCCGCCACGACCGCGTCGTCGTCATCACCGAGTCCCAGCAGCTCGACCGCTCGCTGAGCCGGTCCGTGCCGCGGAACGTGCCACTGCACGTCTGGGACCTGGACGACCGGGACGCGGAGTGGGCCTCGGTGTCGAGGTACCGGTACCGCCACGACGGCACCAAGGCCGGCTGCCAGCGGGCGCTGGGTCTGTTCGAGGCTGGGGAGCAGGAGCTTTGGCCCTGGTAGGTAGCCTTCACCGGGCAGTTTCTTACTAGTCGTGAGGTTTTGATGGCCAACCTGGTCAACCTGGAGTCCGTGTCGAAGTCGTTCGGCGTCCGGCCGCTGCTCGACGGCGTGTCGCTCGGCGTCAGCGAGGGCGACCGGATCGGTGTCGTCGGGCTGAACGGCGGCGGCAAGACGACGCTGCTCGAGGTGCTGGCCGGGGTGGAGCCCGCCGACGACGGCCGGGTGTCGCGGTCGCGGGACCTGCGGATGGCGGTCGTGACGCAGCGCACCGAGCTGCCGGTCGGGTCGACCGTGCGCAACGCGGTGATCGACCCGCTGGGCTTCGACGCGGAGCACGAGTGGGCGGCCGACGCCCGAGTCCGGTCCATCTTGGACGGACTCGGGATCACGGCGCTGGGCCTGGACTCCGTGGTCTCCACGATGTCCGGTGGCGAACGGCGTCGGGTCGCGCTCGCGGCCGCGTTGATCCAGGACCTCGAGCTGCTCGTGCTGGACGAGCCGACGAACCACCTCGACGTCGAGGGTGTGCGCTGGCTGGCCGAGCACCTGCTGGCCCGCAAGTGCGCGCTCGTCGTCGTGACCCACGACCGGTGGTTCCTCGACACGGTCTGCAACCGCACCTGGGAGGTCGTGCAGGGCAAGGTCGAGCAGTACGAGGGCGGCTACGCCGACTGGATCTACGCCCGCGCCGAGCGGACCCGGCTCGCGGACGTGCTGGAGGAGAAGCGGCAGAACCTGGCCCGCAAGGAGCTCGCGTGGCTGCGCCGGGGTGCGCCCGCGCGGACCTCCAAGCCGCGCTACCGGATCGAGGCGGCCGAGGCGCTGATCGCGGACGTGCCGCCGCTGCGGGACAACGTCGAGCTGCTCGCGTTCGCCAAGAAGCGCCTGGGCCGCACGGTGATCGAGCTGGAGGACGTGACACTGTCCATTCCGGACCGGGTGCTCGTGCGCGACCTGACCTGGCGGATCGGGCCGGGCGAACGGGTCGGCCTCGTCGGCGTCAACGGTTCCGGCAAGACGACGTTGCTGCGGCTGCTGGCCGGTGAGCGCGAACCCGAGACGGGCAAGCGGATCCAGGGCCAGACGGTGAAGATCGCGCACCTCTCGCAGGAGTTGCTCGACCTCGACGGCTCGATGCGCGTGCTGGAGGCGATCGAGGAGGTCGCGCGCCGGGTCGTGCTCGGCAAGTACGAGATGTCCGCCTCGCAGCTGGGCGAGCGGTTCGGGTTCTCGTCGCAGAAGCAGTGGACGCCGGTGTCCGACCTGTCCGGTGGCGAACGGCGGCGGCTGCAGCTGTGTCGGCTGCTGATGGCCGAGCCGAACGTGCTGCTGCTCGACGAGCCCACGAACGATCTGGACATCGACACGTTGCAGCAGCTGGAGGACCTGCTCGACTCCTGGCCGGGCACGCTGATCGTGATCTCGCACGACCGGTACCTCGTCGAGCGCGTGTGCGACAAGGTCGTTGCGCTGTTCGGTGACGGCGGCCTGACCGACCTGCCCGGCGGCATCGAGGAGTACCTCAAGCGCCGGGACTCGTTGCGCGACAGGGAGACCGCGGGCTCCGGTCCGGCCACTCAGAAGGCTCCCTCCAACGCCGCCGACCAGCGCGCCGCCCGCAAGGAGCTGGCCCGGCTGGAACGGCGGCTGGAGCAGCTGCACAAGAAGGAGGCCGAGCTGCACGCGGCGCTGGCCGAGGCGGCCACCGACCCGGACCGCCTGCTGAAGCTCGACGCCGAGCTCAAGTCCGTGCTGGCCGAGGAGTCCGACGTCGAGGCGGCGTGGATGGAGGCCGCCGAGGCGGTCGAGGGCTGATCCGAAAAAGGACGAATTCCTTACGGGCGCTGCCAGAGCCTCGCCAACCGATCTCGCGCGGCACCAGACTCCCCGGTGATCCACTGCGAACGGATGGAGAGTGCGGATCCCATGGGTGCGAAGGTGTTGTGGAGCAGGCGGATCGTCGCGGCGGCCAGTGCGGTGGCGGCGACCGGGGCGTTGACCCTGGTCGGTGCCGGCACCGCCGCGGCGGCCGACACGCTGCAGTACAACGTGTGCATCAGCAAGGGCAGCAGCGCCAGGGCCCAGATCGTGTTCCTCGGCAACCACGGGGCGTCGGGTGAGGCGGCTCCCGGTCACTGCACGTCGGTCGAGAAGGGCCGCGGCCTGCTGTTCAAGGTCAGGACGCGGACGCTGGCCGGCCAGTGGAAGGAAGACGGGAAGTTCTACAGCTCGGCCGACAAGCACCCGTGCGTGACGGCCTGGACCCGCAACGGCGGCACGGACACCAGCTACGGCATCAGCTACTTCTCCTCGCGCAACTCCTTGTGCGGCTGAGGACGTCCGCCAGCACTGCCGGCGCCCGTGCTCCACGGCGTCTGCAAGTACTACCAACTGCGAGTTGGTGGTACTTGCAGACGCCAGCAGCGAACTGGGCTACTTGCCGCGGCGGCGCAGCTCGTCGGCCAGCTGGGGCAGCAGCTCGTCGATGAACGACGTGTCGTAGCCCTGACCGGACAGCAGCGCGTAGCTGAAGCGGGCCTTCATGACCTCCTCGGAGGTCGCCCCCAGCATGCCGTCGAGCGCGACGCCGATCTCCTCCAGCATCCGGTCCACCTGCGCGGTGCGGTAGCCGCGCTGGCCGGACGCCGCCTGCGGGATGCGCAGCTGGCGGAGGTCCTTCCACGACTTGACCCGCGGGATGCTGCGCACCGGCCCGGAGAGCTGCTGCTCGACCTGCGCCAGGAACGCGTCCACCTCGGTCTCGTCGTACCCGCGCCTGCCGATCAGCGGCCGGGAGAACCGGATGTCGCGGACGTCCTTGCCGGTCAGGTTGTCCTGGCCCATGAGCGTCGCCTCGATGCGGTCGAGGAAAGCGTCCACCTGGGACTCCTGGTAGCCACGGCGGCCGCGGGGAGGGCGGTGGAACGCGACGTTGCGGATGTCCTTCGCGGTGAGCCCCTGCTCCGGGACGGTCTGGGGAGGCGGCGGTGCGGGCAGCGCCGGTGCCTGTAGCGGCGGCTTGGGCGGCGGGGCGAGCGGGGGACGTTGCGGTTGGGGCCGTTGTTGTTGCGGCGGCGGGCCCGGACGTTGCGGACGCTGCTGCGGCAGCTGCGTCGTCGGCGGCGGCACCGGGGCCGGCGGGGGAGCGGTCTCGAACATCAGCACGACCAGGTCGAGGAACGTGTCGACGTCCTCCGAGTCGTAGCCGAACGTGCCGGGAGCGGTCTCACCGAAGACCGCGTCCTGAACCTGTTGGGCGGTCAGGTTGTCCTGGCCCCGCAGAGTGGCCTCGATGCGGTCGAGGAACGCGTCGACCTGGCCCTCGTGGTACCCGCGGGTCCCCGGTCTGGGCTTGTGGAACCGCACGGCCGCCACGTCGTCGGGGGACAGTCGCACCGCGGGTCTGAGCGCCTGGGACGTGGCGTGCGCGCCCTGCGCCGGTGCGGCGGCCTGCTGACGTTGCGGAGTGGACCGCAACGTGTCGGCCACCAGCTCCATGAACACGTTGACCTCGTTCACGTCGTAGCCGGGATCACGGGTCGCCGTGCTGAACCTGACGTTGAGCACATCTTCACGCGTGAGGATGTCCTTGCTGCGCATGGTGTCCTCGACCCGGTCGAGAAATGCGTCCACCTCGGCCGCGTCGTACCCGCGCGCACCCCTGGGAGGGCGGTGGAACGCGACGAGCGCCACGTCCTGTGCGGAGAGCAGAGGTGCCGGATGCGCGGGTAGACGATGCTGCGCTCCGGGGCCGCCCCGATCCACCAATGACCTCCTCCTGCGTACCTGTACTGGGGAGTATCGCGTTTCGCGTGGCATAACGTTTCGCCCTGATGGACCAAAGGCCGCCACTACGATCGCGAACATGAGTCAGTTCGTGGATGTGATGCTGGCGACGGCCGCAAACGGCAGGGACAGGGGCATGACGACGGGTGAGCCCGCCGAGCCCGTCCGCCGGACCTGGGCCGAGGTGCACGAACGCGCCCGGCGGATGGCCGGTGCGCTCGATCTGGCGCCGGGCACCGCGGTCGCGGTGCTCGCCGCCGAACCCGCCGCCATCGCCCCGGCCGTGCAAGCCGTCTGGCTGTGCGGTGGGAGCGTCACGATGTTGCATCAACCCACACCGCGCACCGACCTGGCCGAGTGGGCCGAGGACACGATGCGGGTGCTCGCCATGATCGACTCTCGTCTGGTGCTGCTCGGCGCCCCGTTCGACGCGCTGGCCCCCGTGCTGGACGAGCACGGGATCGCCTACCGCACGGTGGCCGAGCTCGACGGCGAGCCGATCGCCGACCCTGTTCCCACCTCCGAGGATGCCACCGCACTGCTGCAGTTGACCAGTGGCTCCACCGCCGACCCCAAAGCGGTGCGCATCACCCACCGCAACCTGATGTCGAACGCGCTTGGAATGCGCGAGGCAGCGGCGCTGGACCCGGAGTCCGACGTCATGGTGTCGTGGCTGCCGTTGTTCCACGACATGGGGATGGTCGGGTTCCTGACCGTGCCGATGCTGTTCGGCCTGGAGCTCGTGAAGGTCACACCTGTCGACTTCCTGTCGCGCCCGACCCTGTGGGCGGACCTGATCACGCGCCACAAGGGCACCATCACCGCCGCGCCGAACTTCGCCTACGCGATCGTGGCGCGCCGGCTGGCCTCGTCGTCCGACTCGTTCGACCTGTCCACGCTGAGGCTGGCCTTGAACGGCGCCGAGCCGATCGACCCGGCGGCGGTCAAGTCGTTCATCGACGCGGGCGCGCGTTTCGGCCTGCGACCGGAGTCGATCCTGGCGGCGTACGGCATGGCGGAGACCACCCTGGGCGTGGCTTTCGCGCCGTTGTTCACCGGCCTGTCGGTGGACGTGGTGGACGCCGACGAGCTGGAGGCCTCGCGCCAGGCCGTGCCGTCCGAGAACGGCCGTGCCTACCCGCTGCTCGGACCGCCGTTGCCGGGCCTGGAACTGCGCGTGGTCAACGACTCGGGTGGCGTGGTGGGCCTGCGCTCGGTCGGCGAGATCCAGATCCGCGGCGACGCCGTCACCCCCGGCTACCTGACCGTGAACGGCCCACTGGCCACACAGGACGCCGAGGGCTGGCTGTCCACCGGGGACCTCGGCTACACCGTCGAGGACGGCCAGGTCGTCGTCTGCGGGCGGCGCAAGGACGTCATCATCATGGGCGGCCGCAACATCTACCCGACCGACGTCGAACGCGCGGCCTGCTCGGTGGACGGCGTGCGCGCGGGCAACGCGGTGGCCGTGCGCCTGGACGCCGGGACGCAGCGCGAACGGTTCGCCGTCGTCGTCGAGTCGAAGCTGGCCGGTGACGCGGAGGCGGAGAAGGGCCTGGTCAAGGAGGTCACGGCCCGCGTGGTCGACGCGGTCGGGTTGCGCCCGTTCGCCGTGGTGGTGCAGCCGCCGGGGACGTTGCCGAAGACGCCGTCGGGCAAGCTCCGGCGGTCCGCGGCGGCCGCGCTGGTCTAGTAGAGGTCATCGAGCTCGTCGAGTCGTCTGCGCAGCTCCCGCGCACTCTTGCGGGGGAGCGCGCAGGCGACGTGCTCCAGGAGCTGGCGCTGTTCGACGGGATCAGGGCAGCAGCCGCAGTCGTCGACGAGGTTGTCGTCGAGCCAGAAACGGCGAGCGGGAGAGTCCGCATACCTGAGCCAGGCTTCGAGGGCGCGCATGACTTCGCCCGGCCAGAGGTAGTTGCGGGTGCGTTCGAGGCGGTCCAGGTCGCCGAGGAACCGGCTGGAGAAGCCCTTCAGCACGTCGGGACGCCTACGCGGCATGAGCCTTTCGGTTGGTCATGCCGTCATCCTACGGCTCAGTGGAAGGCGTTTTGGGCGGCTTCCAGGCCCTTGCTGACCAACGCCTCCGTCGCGTCCGCCGCCCGGTCGATCTCCAGGGCGAGCTGCTTGCGCTCCACCGCGGAGAAGTCCCTGAGCACGTAGTCGGCGGGGTCCTGGCGGCCCGGCGGGCGGTCGACGCCGAAGCGGACGCGGTGGTAGTCCTTGGTGCCCAACGACTTCGTGATGGAGCGGAGTCCGTTGTGGCCGTTGTCGCCGCCGCCGAGCTTCATCCTGATCGCGGCGAACGGGAGGTCGAGCTCGTCGTGGACGACGACGATGATGGTGGGCTTGTAGAACTTGGCGGCGCTGGAGACGGGCCCGCCGGAGAGGTTCATGAAGCTGCGCGGCTTGGCGAGGACGACGCGGCGGCCGGACAGGCGGCCCTCGACGATCTCAGCGCCGGAGCGGTGGGCCTTGAACTTGCCGCCGACGCGGGCGGCCAGCTCGTCGAGGACGAGGAACCCGATGTTGTGGCGGTTGCCTTCGTACTTCGGGCCGGGATTGCCCAGGCCGACGATCAGTGCGAGATCGTTCGGGGCGAGCTCATCGTCCACGGAAGCGCAACTCCTGCTCGAGGTCGTCCAGCAACGCGTCCACGGCCTGCACCTGGTACCCGCGGCCCAGCAGGCCGGACGTGGTGCTGAACCGGGTGTTGCGGACCTCGGTGGAGGTCATCGCACCCCGGCCGTCCAGGTTGGCCGCGGCGCGGGCGAGGAAGGCGTCGACTTCGACGCGATCGTAGCCGGTGCTCGACTTGGGGATCTTGCGCGCGGCCAGGTCCTCACCGGTGTTCAGGCCGGTGGGCGGCACGATGCCGTTGCGGACCTGGAACTCCAGCAGGTGCAGCAGCTCGTCCACGGCCCGCGGGTCGTAGCCGTTGGGCACCGCGGCGAACCGCACGGTGTGCACGTGGTCGGGGTTGAGCCGCATCCGGCCGGCCAGCGCGTCGGCGATGATCAGCAGGAACTCGTGCACCTGGCCGGGGTCGTACCCCTGCCGCTTGCGGCGGAAGGTCTTGACCCTGATCTCGGTCGGACGCAGGTGCTGCAACGGCGCGCCGCCCCCCTCGTGAGGAGGTGGCGCGCCGTTTGTCCGGCCCGACGTGATGGGGCTCAGCTCTCCTCGGTGGCCTCGGCCGGGGCAGCGGTGTCGTCACCCTCGAGCTGCGCCGCGGACGGCGCCTCGTTGACGGCGACGACGAGGGCGTCGGCGTCGGTGATCAGGACGGCACCCTCCGGCAGCGTCAGGTCGCTGGCGTGGATCTGCGTGCCCGCGGCGACACCGTCGATCGACAGCTCGATCTGCTCCGGGATGTTCATCGCGTCGGACTCGATCTGGATCGTGCTGAGGTCCTGCGTCAGCAGCGTGCCCGAGGCGGGCTCGCCCGAGATGACCAGCGGCACCTCGACGGTGACCTTCTCGCCGCGCTGGACGAGCAGCAGGTCGACGTGCTCGATGTAGTTCTTGATGGGATGCGTGGTGACGGTCTTGGTCAGCGCCAGCTCACTCCCGCCGTCGAGGGCGAGGGTGAGGACGGCGTTCTGACCGTGCTCACGGACGACACGGGCGAACTCGAGCGCCGGCAGGGCCAGGTGCTTCGGGTCGGAACCGTGGCCGTAGAGCACCGCGGGGATCTTGCCGGCGCGACGGGTACGGCGGGCGGCGCCCTTGCCGAATTCAGTGCGCTGCTCAGCGGCGAGACGGACCTCGGACACGGTGGGGTACTCCTTAACAGGTCTGGCCTTGTACGTCGGGGCGGTGCACAAGTATCAGCGTGTGGGGGTGATGGCCAGCGGCGGCGAGCAGCGCGGAACAGGTCAACACGCGCGGCATCAAGCCACCGCGTCGATCACGCCGAGCTAGGTAGCTCGCCCTCGCCGAGGCAACCCGACCAGTGTAGGTGAGAGAGGATCGGGAGGCCTAATCGGGGGTCGGTGGCGGGGGGAGGGAGGGGCAGCGTCGGTGCCCCGAGGTTGTCAGACCCCGTCGGTACGTTGGGTCGCGGGGGACCCAACCGCGGAGGGGACCTCTGCGCGAGCCTGCGAACGAACCGCGCGAAAGCCGAAGGGGCCCTCCACGCCCGCCGAAGCGTGCGTGCAAGGCCCCCAGGGCAGAACGATCAGGCGTTGCCGTCGAACAGCGACGTCACCGACCCGTCCTCGAACACCTCCTGGATGACCCGCGCCAGCAGCGGCGCGATCGACAGCACGGTCATCGAGGGGAAGCGCTTCTCCGCCGGGATCGGCAGCGTGTCGGTGAACACGACCTCGCGGGCGCCGGAGTTCTGCAGGCGCTCGGTGGCCGGGCCGGAGAGGATGCCGTGCGTGGCGGCGATGACCACGTCGGCGGCGCCCTCGTTCAGCAGCTGCTTCACGGCGCCGGCGATGGTGCCGCCGGTGTCGACCATGTCGTCGATCACGATGCAGAGGCGGCCCTCGACCTTGCCGACCACGCGGTTCGAGACGACCTCGTTGGGGCGCAGCGGGTCGCGGGTCTTGTGGATGAACGCGATCGGCGCGCCGCCCAGGGTGTCGGCCCACTTCTCGGCGAGCTTGGTGCGGCCAGCGTCGGGGGAGACGACGGTGAGGTCGTGGCCCGCGTACTTGCCGCGGATGTGGTCGGCCAGCAGGGGCATGGCCCACAGGTGGTCGACCGGGCCGTCGAAGAAGCCCTGGATCTGGGCGGTGTGCAGGTCGACCGAGACGAGGCGGTCGGCGCCGGCGGTCTTGAACATGTCGGCGATGAGGCGCGCGGAGATCGGCTCGCGGCCGCGGTGCTTCTTGTCCTGACGGCCGTACGGGTAGTACGGCATGATCACGGTGATCCGCTTGGCCGAGGCGCGCTTCAGGGCGTCGACCATGATCAGCTGCTCCATCAGCCACTGGTTGATGGGAGCGGTGTGGGACTGGATCACGAAGGCGTCGCAGCCGCGGACCGACTCCTCGAAGCGGACGAAGATCTCGCCGTTCGCGAAGTCGTAGGCCTGCTGCGGGGTCACGGTGACGTTGAGGTGCTTCGCGACCTCCTCCGTCAGCTCCGGGTAGGCACGACCTCCGAAGAGCATCAGGTTCTTCTTCGGTGTGCCGGACATCTGCGGGTTCACGGTCAGCGACCCTCCTCTGTCTTCTCGGAATTCTGCTGCGCGAGTGCCGCGGCGGCCGCCTGGGCCGCCGCCGTGCCCTCACGCCGGCTGAGGACCCAGCCTTCGAGGTTGCGCTGCGGGCCGCCGGACACGGCCAGTGCGCCCGGTGGGACGTCGCGGCGCAGGACCGTGCCCGCGCCGGTGTACGCGCCGTCGCCCACCGTCACCGGCGCTACGAACATGTTGTCCGAGCCGGTGCGGCAGTGGGATCCGACGATCGTGCGGTGCTTGTTCACCCCGTCGTAGTTGACAGTTACCGATGCTGCACCGATGTTGCTGTGATCGCCGATCGTGGCGTCGCCGATGTAGGACAGGTGGGGGACCTTCGAACCCTCGCCGATCGTCGAGTTCTTGGTCTCGACGAACGTGCCGATCTTGCCCTTGACGCCTAGAGACGTACCGGGGCGCAGGTAGGCGAACGGGCCGACGCTCGCGCCGGCGCCGATCTCCGAGTCGCTGCCGTGGGTCCGCACGACCGAGGCGCCGTCGCCCACCGCCACGCCGGACAGCGTGGTGTCCGGGCCGACCACGGCACCGGAACCGATCACCGTGCCCGCGCGGAGCTGCACGTTCGGCTCGATCAGCGCGTCCTGGCCGATCCGCACGTCCGCGTCCACCCAGGCCGAGGCCGGGTCGACGAACGTGACGCCGGAGCGCAGGTGGTCCTCGACGATCCGGCGGTTCATCTCGGCACCGACGGCGGCCAGCTGCACGCGGTCATTGATGCCCTCGACGAGCCAGCGGTCGGACGCGGTCAGGGCGCCGACCCGCAGGCCGTCGCCGCGGGCGATGCCCAGCACGTCGGTGAGGTACAGCTCGCCCTGCGCGTTGTCGGTCGACAGCCGCGACAGCCCGTCGCGCAGCACCGCCGCGTCGAACGCGTACACGCCCGAGTTGATCTCGGTGATCAGCTGCTCGGTCGCGCTGGCGTCCTTCTGCTCGACGATCCGCTGCACGGAGCCGTCGGCGTCGCGCACGATCCGGCCGTACCCGGTGGGGTTGTCCACCACGGCGGTCAGCACGGTCACCGCGTTGCCGGCGGCAGAGTGCTCGGCCAGCAGCGCGGTCAGCGTCGGCGTGTCGAGCAGCGGCACGTCGCCGTAGCTCACGACCACGGTGCCGCCCAGGTCGTGCGGCAGCTCGGCCAGGCCGCACGAGACCGCGTGCCCGGTGCCCTTCTGCTCGGCCTGCACGGCGACGGTGACCTTGCGGCCCAGCGCGCCGGACAAGGCGTCGAGGTGCTCGGTGACCGCCTCCCGGCCGTGGCCGACGACGACGGCGAGGTGGTCGGGGTCTGTGCCCGCCGCCGCGCGCACCGCGTGTTCGACGAGTGAACGTCCGGCGATCCGGTGCAGCACCTTCGGCGTGGACGACCGCATGCGGGTGCCTTCCCCGGCGGCGAGCACGACCGTGCTGACAGGGCCTTCGAGCATCAACGCTCTCCCTAACAGGCTGGGTGGTTCGAAGTCCGCGGACCAGCCTAAGCCTCCGCGGACGGCTCCCCCGCCACCGCCGCAACCTGGCAGCCACCCTGGCGCTTCGCCACGTACATCGCCGAGTCAGCTCTTGACAGGGCCTGGTTGGCCGATTCGCGCGGGCGCAGCGAGATGACCCCGACCGACAGCGTCACCCCGCGTGAGAGGTCGATTGGCAGGCCTGCCACGGCATCCACGGCCCGGCCGAGCGCGGCCTCCGCGGCGTGCAGGGGTGCTCCCGGCAGCAGCACCACGAACTCGTCGCCGCCGTAGCGGGCCACCATGTCGTCACCCCGCAGCGCCTGGCGGAGTGTGCTGGCAATCACCCGAAGAACATCATCACCCTCGGCGTGTGAATGCCGGTCGTTCACGCCCTTGAACCCGTCGAGGTCCACCAGGGCGATCGAGAACGGGTACACCTCACCGGCGATGAGCTCGCCCATCTTGTCGTCGAGCGCGCGGCGGTTCGGCAGCCCGGTCAACGGGTCCTGCAACGCCTGCTGCGCTATCGCACCGTGCGCACGCGTCAGCCGTTCGTGTTCACGGCGCGTCATCAACGTGGCGACCCGCGACTCCCGCATGTGCCACAGCTCGGCCTCCAGCGCCGAGTTGTAAGCCTCCAAAGCGGACGTCGTGTGTGGACCGCAGAGGTGCGCGTACTCGCGTTCCAGCGACAGCACCAGCGACGGTTCCGACGTGTCGTGCTCCATCTGCGTGCGGGTGTCGCCGAGCACCTTCAGCGCGTCGTCGAGCCGGTTCGCCTCGACCAGGCACCGGGCCAGCGCGATCGCGACGATGATCAGCTCCCGCGCGTACATGGACAGCCCGCGCAACGACCACAGCCGGTCGAGGTGGTCCTCGCTCGGGTTCGTCAGCGCCTGCGCGGCACCGAGGATCGGCACCTGCTCGGCGGCGTCGAGGTCGCGCCTGCCGGGGTGCAGCGACTGGCGGAACGGGACCTCGGCGGCCTCGGCGAGCCCGGCCGCGACCCGGAACTGCTCGTCGGCCTCCTGCCGGAAGTTCACCCGTTCGAGACGCAGGCCCCAGCCGATCCGCAGCCGCGTGCGGTTCACCAGGTGCACGTAGATCTGGTGCGGCTGACCGCTCTCCCACAGCGCGTTGTGCGCGCGGGCCAGCACGTCGTCGGCCATCTCGTAGACGCCCAGCTGGGTCAGCACCAGCGCGATGTCCTGCAGGGTCGTGGCCAGCAGCTGGTCCCACGTCCGCTTGTCGAAGACCGGGTCGGGCTCCGGCTCCTCGTCGAGCATCATCGCGAGCGCCGCGGCGATCTCGGTGAGCGCCTTGTCCTCGGCGTTGCCCAGCAGGAACCGGCGGCCGCGCAACGCCCGCGCGTCCGCCTCCAGCACGATCAGCCCGTGCCGGCGGCAGTGCGCGAGCATCTCGTCGAGCTGCGGGTCGGACATGTCGACCAGGCCGGGCGTGACGAGCCGGACCACGGCGGCGGCGCGCAGCAGCTGCGCGACGATGCGGGGCTCGCCGCGGCCCTGGGCCTCGGCGAGGATGTGGTCTATCTCGTTCGCCGCGTCCAGCTGCGCCGCGAGGTGGCTGCTCTGGGCCACGGCGACGAGCTCGCTCGCGCGGCCCACCAGCCACGCGTCGGACATCTCGTGGTGGCGGTGCCCCACGTTGCCCTGCTCGTCGACCGTTTCCTCGGGCAGCTCCGCACCTCCCAAAGACCGCGACCCTGTGCCCTCAAGGCCTCTGCTCCGCCACCAGGATTCGAACCTGGACCATCGGAACCAAAATCCGAGGTGCTGCCTTTACACCATGGCGGACCGGACGAACCGGAGCGCGTCCTGCGCACATGTTGTCACGAGACCTCCTCCGCTTGTCCAACCGCCACTCGACTGGCCGTCACGACGATCACCCGCAAGATCACGGCCGAACACCGATTGCGCTGGTCAGGAAGTCGCCGAGCTCTCTGCGGTAGGTGTCGGTCGCCACGTTCCACCCCGAGGTGTGGTCGGCGCCGGGGATCTCCACGTACCTCAGCGGCCACCCGAGGCCGTGCGCGGCGGTCGCCAGGTCGCGCGACGACTGGGCGGGCACGGTGCCGTCCGCCGTGCCGTGGAAGACCAGCGTCGGCGGCTTCGTGGCGGGCGGGTTGCGCACGAGGTCGAAGCGGTCGAAGTCGATGTCGGCGCGCCAGCCGGAGACCAGCTCGGCCACCGGCGTGAGCCAGGTCGGCACGCCCCGGTTCCGCGCCTGCAGGTCCAGTGTCTGCGTCCAGTCGGTGACGGGCGAGTCGAGCACGACCCCGCTGACCACCGCCGCCGCACTTGACCGGGCCAGCGCCTGCCCGACGATCGCGCCGCCCATCGACCAGCCGTAGAGCACGACCTCCCGCGCACCTTGGCCTTGCGCGTACCTGATGGCGGCTTCGACGTCGCGCCACTCGGTGTCGCCGAGGTGGTAGAGGCCGTCCGGGGACGCGGGCGCGCCCACGTCGTTGCGGTAGGTGATCAGCAGAACGGGCAGCCCCGCGGTGTGCAGCTGCGGCACCACGCGCAGCGCCTCCTCGCGCGACGCGCCCCGCCCGTGCACGGTGATGACCCACGTGTCCTTGCTCGCGGCGGGCACGAGCCACGCGGGCATCTCGCCGAGCTCGGACGGCACCCGGACCTCGCTGTAGACCAGACCCAGCGTGGTCTTGGGGTTGCCCTCGTAGACGTCGGTCTCGATGCGCACCTTCGTGCCGTCCGGCGGCGCCGTGCCCTCCAGCAGCGGGCGTTCGACGCGGCCGTCCTCCGCCGTGACCACCTCGCCGACCTTCGCGCTGCCACCGGGCCAGACCAGGCCGAACGTGCCGGCCTGCGTGCTCAGCTTCGACTCCGCGAGCACGACGTTGTCGCCGTCCTGGCCCAGCGAGGTCTCCGGGTACCGCTGCGGCACCTCGGCCGGTTCGAGCAGCTCACCGCTGTAGTACCAGCCGATGCCGCCCAGCGCCGCGGTGACCAGCACGAGCAGGGACAGCAGCGAGATGACGGTGACCCGGATGATCCTGCGTCTGACCATCCACCGATCATCCCGCGCGCAGGGCTCGATGCCACGCGACACAGCGCGCCAAGCCGGACGGCCGCGCGCATCTCGTCGGCGTGGCGGGGGAGCCACGTAGGCTGGCTCGATGGCCAGGGTCAGGATGACGGGCAAGGAACGCCGCGAGCAGCTCCTGGACGTCTCCCGGTCCCTGTTCGCCGAGAAGGGCTTCGAGGCCACCTCGATCGAGGAGATCGCGCACCGCGCCTCCGTCTCGAAGCCCGTTGTCTACGAGCACTTCGGCGGCAAAGAGGGCATCTACGCCGTTGTCGTCGACCGCGAGATGCGGCGCCTGATGGACCAGATCGCCGACGCGCTCGACGGCGGCGACCACCCGCGTGAGCTGCTGGAACGGGCCGCCTGCGCGTTGCTCGGCTACATCGACTCCTCGACGGACGGGTTCCGCATCCTGGTGCGGGACTCGCCCGTCGCGTCGTCCGGCGGCACGTTCTCGTCGCTGCTCAACGACATCGCCTCGCAGGTCGAGCACATCCTCGGCGTGCACTTCGCCCGGCGGGGCTACGACCGCAAGCTCGCCGCGCTCTACGCGCAGGCGCTGGTCGGGATGGTCGCGCTGACCGGGCAGTGGTGGCTGGAGGTGCGCAAGCCGAAGAAGGACGAGGTGGCGGCCCACCTCGTCAACCTGGCCTGGAACGGCCTGTCCGCGATGGAGCACAAGCCGCGTCTGCGTTCGCGGTCCTGACGGCGGCAGCTGAAACGGTCCGGGGGCCGTCGAGCGATGTGTTCAGGGGACGGGTTCTCCGGAACCGGAGTCCGCGACGTCGAACGTGCCGTTCGTCGAGGGGTCGAACGGCACCGTTCGCCGAGCCCTCAGACGGTCCCGGTGAGCTTGAGCAGCTTGTCGCCGGTGCCGTTGGACGTCGTCAGGTAGAGCGCGCCGTCGGGTCCGGTGCGCGCGGCGCGCAGCCGGCCGTACTTGTCGTCGAGCTCCTCGGGGACGCTGACGTTCTGCACCTTCCCGGCGTCGTCGAGCGTGAAGAGCAGCAGCTTCGAGCCCTTCAACGCGGTGATCGCGAGCTTGCCGTTCCAGAACGCCGCCTGGCAGATCGCCTCGGTCGGCGACCCGGACGACCACACCGCCGGCACCGCGTCCGGGAACCGCTGCAGGTCGGTCATCGGCACGGACTCGTCGTACCCGCCCTGCGTGCCGCCCTGGGACGGGTCCCAGCCGTAGTTGCCGCCCGCCTTCAGCAGGTTGACCTCGTCGTCGACCGACGGCCCGTGCTCGCTGGAGAACGCCTGGTCGCTGTCGGGCCGGAACACCACGCCCTGCACGTTGCGGTGCCCGTAGCTGTAGACCCGCCGCTCGTTGGCGTTGCCCGACGACTCGAACGGGTTGCCCTTCGCGCCCTCACCGGTCTCCGGGTCGATCCGCAGCACCTTGCCGCCCAGGTTGGCGCGGTCCTGCGGGTTGCGGCCCTGGGCGATGTCACCGGTGGCGACCCACATGGCCCCGTCCGGCCCGAGCGTCGGCCGGCACCCGGAGTGCCGCCCGCTGGAGTTCGACGGCATGCCGGTGAGCAGGTCCTTGACCTTCGTGGCCTTGGTGCCCTCGAGCCGGAACGTCACCAGCCGCACGTCCCTGGCCGTGTTGTAGCAGGCCGTGAACCGCTGGCCGTCGGGGTGCACGACCACCCCCATCAACCCGCCCTCACCGCGCACCTGCACGTCGGTCAGGTCGACGTCGACCGGCGTGACCCGCCCGTCCTTGACCAGCTTGACCGTCGCCGGCCGCTCGGTCACCAGCACCGAACCGTCCGGGAGGAACCCGAGGTCCCAGGCGTGCTGGAAGCCTCCCGCGACCTCCTCGACCGCCAGGCCCTGTGGGGCGGGCGCCTTCGAGGGTGCGTTCCCGCCCGGTTCGGGCGTGGAGCACGAGGCGAGGACCAGCACCAACCCTGCAGCAACGAGTGCGCGCATGTCCCAACTATGCGTTTTGTGCCGTGGAGGTTCCGTAAGGCCGCTCGTTCGGCAGCAACGCGCGCGCCGCGTCGTCATCACCCGCACGCACCGCCGCGTGCACCGCGCGCGCAAGGTCGGTCACGTCCGTGATGCCGATGGTCCACTCGTGCACGTACTTCTCGACGGCCTCGCGCGTCAGCCCGATCTGGATCGACCGGTACGGCAACGCCTCGTGCCGCAGCCCGCGCTCCGGGTCCCACTGCACCCGCACGGCCGGCTTGCCCTTGACGCTGCTCTCGACGGCGTTCCGCACGGCCCAGTCGAACCCTTCGCGGGTGATCCGCACGGCCAGCACCCGCTCCTGGCCCTCCTTCTGCGCGTACCCGCAGCGGTACATCATCCAGAGGAACGACGGCTTGATCCACGTCATCCGCTCCATCTTGAACGGCGCGACGAACCGCTGGGCAGCGACCGCCGGATCTGCGATGACGGGTGAGTACGCCTGGTAGACCACGATGGACTGATCGTCGTAGTCAGCCCTGATCTCTCTCATCTCCACGGCTTCAGGATCAGGGCGGGGTCAACCGCGTTTCGTCGCCCAGCGCGACCACTGGAGCGGGCGCGAGTCACCCGATAAGGGTTCGCCCCAGGGGTTATGGTGGGTGCCGAGACCCCTCGTCCCAGGCAGGGGTCTGTCTGGCGTCTCCCACTCGACCGGGGTTTGTAAATCATGCCGCTGCTCGGCCTGCTCGATGGTGTCCTGCCTGACAAAGCCCTCCGCACGTTGATCGACTCGGCGGGTGTGCCCGAGCTGGCGCTCGACGGTCCGCTGGCCGCCCGCCCGCTGGTCGCCGCCTCGCTCTCGACGGTCAGGCCGGTGCTCGCCGTCACCGCGACCGGGCGCGAGGCCGAAGAGCTGACGAACGTCCTGCGCGACCTCATCGGGGCGGACCAGGTGGCGTTCTTCCCGAGCTGGGAGACGTTGCCGCACGAGCGCCTCAGCCCGCGCGCGGACACGGTCGGTGCTCGCCTGCAGGTGCTGCGCCGGCTCAAGCACCCCGCGGGCAACCCGGTCAAGGTGCTGGTCACGACCGTCCGCAGCCTCATCCAGCCGATGGCGCCCGGCCTCGGCGACCTCGCGCCGGTGCACCTCGTGGTCGGCGAGGAGCAGGACTTCGCCGAGCTGGTCACGCGCCTGGCCGAGAACGCCTACACCCGCGTCGACATGGTCGAGAAGCGCGGCGAGTACGCCACCCGCGGCGGCATCCTCGACATCTTCCCGCCGACCGCCGAGCACCCCTACCGCGTCGAGTTCTGGGGCGACGAGGTCAGCGAGATCCGGCCGTTCTCGGTGCAGGACCAGCGGTCGCTGCCGGAGGAGGTCCAGGAGTTCGTCGCGCCGCCGTGCCGTGAGCTGCTGCTGACCGACGACGTGAAGCAGCGCGCGGCGGACCTGGCGCAGGAGCACCAGTCCGACGCGCACCTGGCCGAGATGCTGGAGAAGATCTCGAACGGCATCGCGGTCGAGGGCATGGAGGCGTTGATCCCGGCGCTGTGCCCCGGCGAGCTGCAGATGCTCACGGACGTGGTGCCCAAGGGCACGCACGTGCTGCTCAACGACCCGGAGAAGATCCGCGCCCGCGCCGCCGACCTGGTGCGCACCGGCCAGGAGTTCCTGGAAGCGTCCTGGATGGCCGCCGCCGGCGGGGGCAAGGCGCCGATCGACCTCGGCCGCAGCGCCTACCAGGGCCTCGGCGAGATCTCCGAGGCCGCGCGCGCCGGCGACCGTCCGTGGTGGACGCTCAGCCAGCTCACCACCGACGCCGCCGACGTGGTGCACCTGGACGTCAAGCCGGTCGAGGCCTACTCCGGCGACGTCGAGCGGGCGTTCGCGGACCTCAAGGCGCACACGGCCACGGGTGGCGCGGCGGTGCTCGTCGTGCCCGGCGCCGGTACCGCGCACCGCGCCGAGGAACGGCTCAAGGAAGCCGAGGTCGCCGCCGTCTGCGTCGAGTCCCTCGACGAGGCGCCGAAAGCCGGCGTGGTCACGGTCGTGCGCGGTGCGCTCGAGGACGGCTTCGTGCTGCCGGACCTCGCGCTGGTCGTGCTGACCGAGACCGACCTCACCGGCGGTCGCGGCGGCACGTCCACGAAGGACATGCGCAAGATGCCGTCGAAGCGGCGCAACGCGGTGGACCCGCTGGCGCTCAAGGCGGGTGACTTCGTGGTGCACGAGCAGCACGGCATCGGCAAGTACGTGGAGATGGTCCAGCGCACGGTCGCCGGCGCCACCCGCGAGTACCTGGTGCTGGAGTACGCGTCGTCGAAGCGCGGTCAGCCGGGCGACCGGCTGTTCGTGCCGACCGACCAGCTCGACGAGGTGTCGAGGTACGTCGGCGGTGAGCTGCCCACGCTCAACAAGCTCGGCGGCAGCGACTGGAAGAACACGAAGTCCAAGGCGCGCAAGGCGGTCAAGCAGATCGCGGCCGAGCTCGTGCAGCTCTACGCGGCCCGCCAGTCCGCCCCCGGTCACGCGTTCGCGAGCGACACGCCGTGGCAGCGCGAGCTGGAGGACGCGTTCGCGTTCACCGAGACGCAGGACCAGATGGCCGCGATCGACGAGGTCAAGGCCGACATGGAACGCGGCGTGCCGATGGACCGCGTCATCTGCGGTGACGTCGGCTACGGCAAGACGGAGATCGCGGTCCGCGCGGCGTTCAAGGCGGTGCAGGACGGCAAGCAGGTCGCCGTGCTGGTGCCGACGACGCTGCTGGCCCAGCAGCACCTCAACACGTTCGCCGAGCGGATGCGCCAGTTCCCGGTGAACGTCAAGGGGCTCAGCCGGTTCACCGACCCGCAGGAGTCCGAGCGGACCATCGCGGGGCTCGCCGACGGCGAGGTCGACATCGTGATCGGCACGCACCGGTTGTTGCAGAAGACCGTGCGGTACAAGGACCTCGGCCTCGTGATCGTCGACGAGGAGCAGCGGTTCGGCGTGGAGCACAAGGAGCACATCAAGGCGTTGCGCACGCACGTCGACGTGCTCACGATGTCCGCGACGCCGATCCCGCGCACGCTGGAGATGTCGCTCGCCGGCATCCGCGAGATGTCCACGATCCTGACCCCGCCGGAGGAACGGCACCCGATCCTCACCTACGTCGGCGCCTACGACGACAAGCAGGTCGGCGCGGCGATCCGGCGCGAGCTGCTGCGCGACGGCCAGGTCTTCTTCGTGCACAACCGGGTCTCGTCGATCGAGAAGGCCGCGCGCCGCATCCGTGACCTCGTACCGGAGGCACGGGTCGTCACCGCACACGGCCAGATGAACGAGGACAAGCTCGAAAAGATCATCCAGGGCTTCTGGGAACGCGAGTTCGACGTCCTGGTCTGCACCACGATCGTCGAGACCGGCCTCGACATCTCCAACGCCAACACGCTGATCGTCGAACGCGGCGACCTGCTCGGCCTGGCCCAGCTGCACCAGCTGCGCGGCCGCGTCGGCCGCGGCCGGGAGCGCGGGTACGCGTACTTCCTGTACCCGGCCGAGACGCCGCTGACCGAGACCGCGCACGACCGGCTCGCCACGATCGCGCAGAACACCGAGCTCGGCGCGGGCATGGCGGTCGCGATGAAGGACCTGGAGATCCGCGGTGCCGGCAACATCCTCGGCGCCGAGCAGTCCGGTCACATCGCGGGCGTCGGCTTCGACCTCTACGTGCGGCTGGTCGGCGAGGCCGTCGAGGCGTTCCGCAAGCACGCGGGCGCGGACGGCGGCGAGGTCGAGGAGGAGCTCGCCGAGGTGCGGGTCGACCTCCCGGTCGACGCGCACATCCCGCACGACTACGTGCCCGGCGAGCGGCTGCGCCTGGAGGCCTACCGCAAGATCGCGGCCGCCTCGGACGAGCCGGCCCTGCAGGCCGTCTGGGACGAGCTCAAGGACCGCTACGGCACGCCGCCGGAGCCGGTCGAGCGCCTGCTCGGCGTGGCCAGGCTGCGGCACACCTGCCGCCGCCACGGCGTCACCGAGGTGATCGCGATGGGGCAGAACATCCGGTTCGCGAAGCTGGAGCTGCTCGACTCCCAGCTGGTCCGGTTGCGCAGGCTCTTCCCCAAGGCCGTGTACAAGCAGGCGATGGGCACGGTGACCGTGCCTAGGCCGACGGAGGGAGCGGCGGGCGGCCGGATGGGTGCACCGCAGCTGCGTGATCAGGAACTGCTGGACTGGTGCGGTGCGTTCCTCGACTCACTGGCGGGGACTCCCGTGACCCCGGTCACCACGGCGTGAGAGGCTGGACCCCGTGAGCACTGTTCTGAAGCGTTTCTCGCTGGTCGGTGTTGCCGTGGCGCTTCTCGCCACCGGATGCGGCACCGGTCCCGCAAAGGCCGGTTCGGCCGCGATCGTCGGTGGTCAGACGATCGACCTGCAGACCGTCCAGGACCGCACCGTCACGGTGCTCAAGAAGGAAACCGTCGCCCAGCAGATGCAGGACCAGGGCAAGCTCGACCAGATCTCGCGGCTCGTCGTGGCCGACGAGATCACGCACAAGATCGTCGAGCACGCCGCGCAACGCGAGAACATCACGGTCGACGAGACCAAGGTGTACGACGCGGTGCAGGAGCGCGGCGGGCCCGAGGAGGCCTCCAAGCAGAGCGTGCAGGACGCCACGACGATCCACCGCCGCCAGCGCGACGCGCTGGTCATCGGTGAGCTGGCCAGGCGCCACCTCTCCACCCTCGAGGTCACGATCGACTTCTTCCAGGTCAGGGACCCGAAGGAAGCCAGGGAGAAGGCCGCGGAGGCCGCCGCCGACCCGGCGAAGTTCACCCGGTTCATGGAAGAGGCCCCGCGCACGTCGAGCGGCCAGCGGGCCTCCGGCAGCGGCCAGAAGGTCCGCGCCTCCGAGAACGGCTCGGTCCTGCGCACCATGCTGTGGGGCGTGAAGCCGGGCACGGTCGTCGCCTTCCCCGTCGACCAGCAGCAGGCCAGCTGGATGGTGGCGCTGGTCAAGGAGCGCACCACGCTCCCGGCGACGCCGGGTGAGGAGGACCTGGCCGACCGCGTGCCCCCGGCGGTGCTCGCGGACTTCGGCATCCGGATCGCCCAGTTCCACGCGGCCGACCTGGACATCGAGATCAACCCGCGCTACGGCGTGTGGGACCCGACCGGTCCGATCGCCCAGGAGGGTGAGAACGGTCCGACCGTCGTCGGCAAGGCCGGCGAGCGGGCCGGGTTCGTCGGCGTGGCCGCGACCCAGAAGAAGTCTTGATCACCGCAGTCGTCCTCAGCGAGCGGCTCGGCGCCGTGCTGCCCACTGCCGCCCTGCCCGCGTTGCGTGCGGCCACCGCCGTCTACGCGGGCGAGGGCGTGCCGGTGGAGCGCTGGTCGGCGTTCGGCGTCGACGGTGCTGCTCCCGAGGACCTCGAAGACGGTGCCGTGGTGCTCACGACCTCGGCCGCGCCGTACCCCGGTGCCGTCGTGATCACCACGCCGGAGCCGATGGGTGCCGGGCTGCTCGACGCGGCCGCGGTGATGCACCGGCTGCGGTCGCCCGGCGGCTGTCCGTGGGACGCCGAGCAGGACCACGAGTCGTTGCGCCAGTACCTGGTCGAGGAGACGTTCGAGCTGCTCGAGGCCATCGAGGACGGCGGCAGGGCGGCGATGCGCGAAGAGCTCGGCGACGTGCTGCTGCAGGTGCTGTTCCACGCGCGGGTCGCGGCCGAGGACGCCGACGACCCGTTCGACATCGACGCGGTGGCCGCCGAGCTGGTCGCGAAACTGGTCGGCAGGCACCCGCACGTCTTCGAGGGCCACGACCCCGCCGTGCACGACGCGACCTCGCAGCAGCACCGCTGGGAGGAGCTCAAGCAGGCCGAGAAGCGCCGCGAGTCCAGTGTGGACGGTGTGGCGCTCGGTCAGCCCGCGGTCGCGCTGGCGGCGAAGCTGGTGCAGCGCACCGGACGCGCGGGTCTCCCGGTCGACCTCCTGCCGGAGGGCGACGACACGGGCACGACGTTGTTCGCCGTGACCGCGCTCGCCAAGCTCGCCGGTGAGGACCCGGAGACGGAGCTGCGCCAGGTGTGCCGGCAGTTCGCCGCCAAGGTGCGGGATGCCGAAGCGAAGGCACGGGCCGAAGGTCTGGAATCGCTGACAGCGGACGACTGGCGGCGGTTTTGGCCCTCCTGAACCGGTGACGGTGGGCTAACGTCGATCACGTGACTTACCTGCGGTACCCGCACCTTCGCGGTGACTTGGTGACGTTCGTGGCCGAGGACGACGTGTGGCTCGCCCCCGTCGACGGAGGAAGGGCCTGGCGCGCGTCCGCCGACCAGGTACCCGTCCGCTCGCCGCGGTTCTCCCCCGACGGCACGCAGCTGGCCTGGGCCAGCTGGATCGACGGGGCCCCCGAGGTGCGGGTGGCCCCTGTGGACGGTGGTCCCGCGCGCCGGTTGACGCACTTCGGCGTCGTCCGCACGGCGGTGTCGGGCTGGACTCCGGACGGCCGGGTGGTCGCCGTCTCGACGACCGGACAGATGTCCCGGAACCGCAAGCAGGCCTGGGCCGTGCCGCTGGACGGGGAACCGGCCGAGCTGCTGCCGTACGGGTGGGTCAACGACGTCTCGTTCGGGCCGGACGGGCAGGTCGTCACCTCGTCCAGCTACATGCAGGACCCCTCGTACTGGAAGCGCTACCGCGGCGGCACCGCGGGCAAGCTGTGGGTGGACACGGCGGGCGACGGTGAGTTCACCCGGATCCTCGCCGACCTGAAGTCGCCGCTGACGAACCCGATGTGGGTCGACGGGCGGATCGCGTTCCTGTCCGACCACGACGGCGTCGGCAGCGTGTACTCGGTGGCGCCGGACGGCACTGACCTGCGCCGCCACACCGAACTGGAGTTCTACGCGCGCAACGCCTCCACCGACGGCTCGCGGGTGATCTTCCACTCCGCCGGCGAGCTGTGGCTGCTGGAGGGCCTGGCGGAGCTGCGCAAGCTCGACATCAAGCTGGGCGGGCCGCGCACTGGCCGGCAACCGCACCACGTCAAGGCTTCCGGCAACATCGACTCGTTCACCGTCGACCACACCGGCCGCGCGTCCGCCGTCGAAGTGCGCGGTTCCGTGCACTGGGTAACGCACCGCGACGGTCCCGTGCGCGCGTTGGCGGAGCGTTCGGACGTGCGGGCACGGCTGCCGAGGATCCTCGGCGAGACCGACCACGTGGTGTGGGTGACCGACGTCGAGGGCGAGGAGGCGCTGGAGATCGCGCCCGTCGGCGGCGTCGAACCCGGCAACACCGCGCGCCGCATCGCGTCCGGTCAGCTGGGCCGGGTGCTGTCGCTGGTCGCCTCACCGGACGGCGCGCGGGTGGCCGTGGGCACGCACGACGGCCGGCTGCTGCTGGTGGACGTCGCGTCCGGCGAGGTCCGCGTCGTCGTGTCGGGCGCGAACGCGAACGTGAGCAACCTGGCGTTCTCGCCGGACTCCGGGTGGCTCGCGTGGTCGCACCCCGGCCCGACACCGTTGCGGCACATCAAGATGGCCTCCACGACGGACCTGTCCGCCGTGGACGTGACGCCGCTGCGGTTCGCCGACTTCGCGCCGACCTTCACCGAGGACGGCAAGTACCTCGCGTTCCTGTCGATCAGGACGTTCGACCCGGTCTACGACGCGCACGTCTTCGACCTCTCGTTCCCGACGGGCTGCCGCCCGTACCTGGTGCCGCTCGCCGCGACGACGCCGTCGCCGTTCGCCCCGATGCACGGCGGCCGTCCGGTGGGCGACGAGGACGACGACAAGGACTCGCCGGACGACGACGGCAAGCCGCCGGTGTCGAAGGTCGACATCGAGGGCCTGGCCGACCGGGTCGTGCCGGTGCCCGTCGTGGCCGCCGAGTACTCCGGGCTCCGGGCGGCCCGCGGCGGTCTGCTGTGGCTGCGCCGGCCGTTGCTGGGCGTGCTCGGCGACAACCTGGCGACCCCGGACGCGCGGCCACCGCGCACGGTGCTGGAGCGCTACGACTTCTCGAAGCGGAAGACCGAGGTCCTCGCGGACAGCGCGGAAGCGTTTGCGGTCTCCGGCGACGGCCGCCGGATGGTCGTCGAGGACCACGGTGACCTGCGCGTCGTGCCGACCGACAGCAAGGCCGACGAGGACTCCGCCGACTACGTCGAGATCGACCTGGCACGGGTGCGCGTCGTCGTCGACCCGGCGCTGGAGTGGGCGCAGATGTACGCCGAGAACGGCCGGCTCATGCGCGACAACTTCTGGCGCACCGACATGGGCGGCGTCGACTGGCAGGGCGAGCTCGACCGGTACCGCCCGCTGGTGAACGAGCTCGGCAGCCACGACGACCTGGTCGACCTGCTGTGGGAGGTGCAGGGCGAGCTCGGCACGTCCCACGCGTATGTCTGGGGTTCCTCGCCGCACGTCTCCGCATCACGCCGTCAGGGCCTGCTGGGCGCGGACCTGGTGCGTTCCGGGGACTCGTGGGTCGTGGAGCGCGTGATCCCCGGCGAGACTTCGGACCCGCACGCGCGTTCGCCGCTCACGGCGCCAGGAGTGGCCGTGCGCGCGGGAGACGCCATCGTGGCCGTGGACGGCCGTCCGGTCGGTGTGTCCGGCCCCAGCCCGTTGTTGGTGGGAACAGCCGGCAAGCCCGTCGAGCTGACGGTGCGCCCAGGTGGTGGTGGCGAACTGCGTCGGGTCGTGGTCGTGCCGTTGGCCGATGAGGAGCCTCTGCGCTACCACGACTGGGTCGCCGGTAGGCGCGCGTACACACACTCGCTGTCCGACGGCCGTGTGGGCTACTTGCACATCCCGGACATGATGGGCGCCGGCTGGGCACAACTGCACCGCGACCTGCGCGTGGAGCTGAACCGCGAGGCCCTGGTCCTCGACGTCCGCGAGAACGGCGGCGGCCACACCTCCCAGCTCGTGATCGAAAAGCTGGGCCGCAAGATCATCGGCTGGTCCGTCGCCCGCGGCTACACCGCCTCCGAGAGCTACCCCCAGGACGCCCCGCGCGGCCCGGTCGTGGCGGTGGCCGACGAGTTCGCCGGCTCCGACGGCGACATCGTCAACGTGGCCATCAAGGAACTGGGCATCGGCCCGGTCATCGGCGTCCGCACCTGGGGCGGCGTGATCGGCATCGACATGCGCTACACGCTCGTCGACGGCACCATGGTCACCCAACCGAGGTACGCGTCTTGGTTCGGAGGCCACGGCTGGGACGTGGAGAACTACGGCGTCGACCCGGACATCGAGGTCGTCATGACCCCGGCCGACCGCGTCTCCGGCCGCGACCCCCAACTCGAACGAGCCGTTTCACTGGCCCTGGAAAGGCTTTCATCCTCGCCCGCCGCTCACGCTCCGGAGTTGCCACCGCTGAGGTGACCACACCATCGTGTGGCTAAAGAACTGTGACGCACTGTTCCTTGTGGACGATCAACAAGACGGAACAGTTGTCCTCGCCGCCGGGGGTGTGTCGCAGATGAGTCACCGAGAAGAGCCGCGCAGTGGCCGTGGGTGCTTCGGAGCCGTGGTCGTGGTGCCGTTCCTGGCACTCGGCGGCATGTTCGCCTTGATCGCCCTGACAGGCTCACCGTCGGAGGCGCCGCTCGCGGCGCCTCCGCTGTCCCGGCCGACCGCGCAGTGGTGGACGGAGCCGTTCGACGCTCTGACGACGTCGACGGTCACGGAAACCGTTGTGGCGGAAGGGCAGGCGCGGGAGGTGCGGGCGGCGCGGATGGCGACGCAGACGCAGCCGCGGGCGGCGGTGTCGACGGTGACCGAGACGCGGGTGGTGACGACGTCGGTGGTGGCGGTGGGGAAGCCGGCGGCTGAGGGGAGGAATGAGGAGCCTGGGGATTCGTTGGGGGGTCCTGGGGATCCGGGGGGCGGGTCGGAGGAGGGTCCGTCTACTTCGGATAGTGCTGGGCCTGTTGTGACTTCGGGGAGTTCGTCGGTTTCGTCTGTGCCGCCGGGGTCGTCGGTGTCATTGGCTCCTGTGGAGCCCGAGGGGGTTCCGCCTTCGACGCCGCGGTCGGAGGAGCCGGTGCTGCCGGGTGGTGCGCCGCCGGTTTCTGCGCCGGGGGCTTCGCCTGGGACGCCGCCGTGTCCGGCTCCGTCTGTTGATCGGGCGGATTCAGGGGAGCGGGGCGAGCCGGTGGATTCCGTGGTTGAGGTGTTGGTGGGACTGCCGTTGTCGGTTCCTGGTGAGGCGTCCGCGTTGGGTGGGTCGGCGCGGATTTGAGGCGGAGGGGGCTGAGGTCGAATCTTCCGTCCGGCCTCGGCCTTCTTCGAATGTGCTTGGGAGCGCGTGGGTTTCGTGGGTCGTCCCCCGGTTGCGTCGGCGGGTTCCTGTTGGGAGTTCGTGGGGTGGTTGGGGTGGGTGCGGGTGTGGCGGGTGTGTGGGGCCTCCGGCGGCGGGGGGACTCCGTCCCCCTCGACCCCCTGACAATCTGATCAAAAACCGGGCCGGCGCCGTTCGTGGGTTGATGGCACGCCGGTTGGGTTGGGCGGCTTGCGGCTGCGTAGGGGCGTGCGTTGGTGGTGTGGTTTCGTCCCGAGTCGCACCAGAGGCAGCCACCCTTGGAGGGATGAGTCAAGTCCGAAGAGCGTGGACTTGACTCATCCCTCCAAGCGCGGCAGGGCTTCGCCTGCGACTCGTGACGAAACCACACCACCCCAGGCCAGCGAGAAAACAGGAGCCCAGCCGGTGAGGCGAGACAGGAGCCCAGCCGGTGAGGCGAGACAGGAGCCCAGCCGGTGGGGCGAGACAGGAGCCCAGCCGGTGGGGCGAGACAGGAGCCCAGCCGGTGGGGCGAGACAGGAGCCCAGCCGGTGGGGCAAGACAGGAGCCCAGCCGGTGGGGCAAGACAGGAGCCCAGCCGGTGGGGCGAAACAGGAGCCGGACCCGGTGGGTGAAACAGGAGCCGGGCCTGGCGGGGCGAGACAGCAGCCCGACCCGGTGAGGGCAAACAGCAGCTCGGCCTGGCGACGTGAGGCAGGAGCCCGACGCGGCAAAGGAAAGGTGCCAGATCTCCCTGTGCGGAAGGGCATGAGTGCGGCGCCCGTCTCGCGTTTCCATATCTGCGGGCGATCGTGACCATGTGTTTGGGACATGCCTGATAGACGTCACCAGGACCGGATCAGGACAGAGGTCACCCGATCGTGTCGCGGACTACGCGTTCGCCCAGGTCAGACGAGCCGCAAAGCACAAGAACCCGCTGAGCCAACCCAAGAGCAGGCTACTGGGACGCGCTTGCCCGCGCGTAGGCATCCGCGCCGCTGAACACGTTCTGCCCGTACTCCACCGAGTTGTTGTAGGCGAGCACGGCTGCCCACCAGCCTGCGCCGGTGCCGAGGTCGCGGGCTCCGCCGCCGCACAGGTAGCGGGCCGCGGTCAGGGCCGCGTCGTCGATGTTTTGCGGGTCGGCGGGGAGGCCGTCGGGGGCGGCGCGTTTTGCCCAGCGGTTCCAGGTGCCCGGGATGAACTGCATCGGGCCCACTGCGCGGTCCCAGGTGGTGTCGGTGTCCAGGCGGCCGCCGTCGGTGTCGCGGATGGCTTTGATACCGGGGGAGCCGTCCAGTGGGATGCCGATGATGGGGCGGGAGGGGAGGCCGTTTTCTTGGAGGCGGGCGCCGTTGATGTTGCCGTGGTGCGATTCGATTCGGCCGATTCCTGCGAGGGTCGCCCAGGAGATGCGGCAGGCAGGGGCTTCGGTTTGCATTGATATGTCGGCGGCGGCGTAGGCGTGCAGGGCGCGGAGGGGGATGTCGGTTTTCGAGGCGACGCGGGTTGCCCATTCGGTGAGCGGGTTCGGGCCGTTTGCGGTGGAGGGGGCGATGGCGTTGCCGGGGGCGGCGGCGCCTGGTTCTACCTCTTGGAGGGGGACCGGGAACGGGGGTGGGCCCAGGGGGGCGGCGTCGCGGCGGTTCAGGGCGCCCAGGCCCCAGGCTCCTGCTGCTACGACCACGATCAGGAGCAGCACCAGGACGATGCGGCCGGCGATGTTGGCCGAGCGGGAGCGGTGGCGGGGTTCGAGCGGCGGCGGGACCACGAGAACCAGGCTACGTGCTCGCGGCAAGCGGGTGGCTCGATTGAGGAACGCAACCTCGCGCGGAGCAGGGCGTACACGATGAAGTGAAACTTCGCAGAATGAGCCGGAGCTTTTGAGGAGAATGAAATCTCAAATGACTTCTTTGACGTCGATGGCCCAGCAACCGTAGTGCTCGGCCATTGCGCGTTTGGTTTGTGCGGTCACCCGTTTGACGCTCACTTGAACGGACGCGTCGCCCACGGCGGTTGCGACCACGTTCACGCCTCGTTCCGCCCACAGCGCTTGGTCGCTCGTGATCTGCGCGGCCAGGGTGCTGCGGCGTGCGATCGGGAGGCGGGCCTCGGTGAACGCGATCTTCGCGCCCGGTGCCAGCGCGCGCACCTCGGCGTCCAGGTCCGGGTTCGGGAGTCGCCAGACGATCACCGTGTGCTTGGCGTGGTCCAGTTCCAGGCCCGCGTAGCTGTCGGCGAAGCGGTGGCGGAGAACGGGTTCCAGCACGTCGGCGGTCGCGGTCACGCTGGCGGCCGGTGTTTCCTCCACCGAGCTGGTGGCGGTGGGTGGTGCCGGGCGGGCGGTCTGGGGGTGCTGGGCGGTGCACGCGCTCAGCACGCAGGCGGTCACCGTCACGAGCACCCAGGTGCGCTTCATCAGCCCGGTTGGTCGCCGCCGAGCGCCAGCCTGGCCTTGACCTCGCCGAGCGCCTCCTGGTACTCGGGCGACGGGTTCATCGCCACCGCCATCCGCAGCTGGGCCAGGGCCTCGGGCAGCCGCAGCTGCCGTTGCAGGGTCTTGCCCAGGGCGAAGCGGGCGTAGTGGTCGCTCGGGTCGAGGTCGAGGACCTTGCGGAACGCCTCCTCCGCCCGCCTCAGCTGTGCGGTGCCGAGGTAGGCGCGGCCGGCGAGCAGCTGCACGGACGGTGCGTCCGGGGCCTCGTCCAGCACCTGGCGCAGCTCGCGCAGCGCGTCCAGCGGCCGTTGCTGGCCCAGCAACGCCTCCGCCTTGCGGAACGCCTCGAAGGTGCCGTCCGTCATTCGATCAACGGTACCCACCGCGAGCCGGTTCGACGACTGCCGTCCGGGCGACAGGACCTGAAGGGGTGGCCGGGCCGAGCCGGAACGCCGCGAACCGAGCACGAGCCCGCAGTCCAATTCGGACCCCGGCCACCGGTGGCGAGTGCTCAGGACGACGTCCCGTTGCACGCCGAGGCCATCCGCTCGACCGCCTCGGTGATGATCTCCGGTGAGGTTGCCAGGTTCATCCGCACGAACCCCTCCCCGCCACTGCCGAACGGGATCCCGCAGTTCACCGCGACCCGGCCGCGCCGCAGGAACTCCTTGGCCGGGCTCTCACCGAGCCCCAGCGCCCGGCAGTCCAGCCACGCCAGGTACGTCCCCTGCCCCGGCGAGTAGCCCACGTCCGGCAGTTCCGACGCCAGCAGGTCCGCCAGCAGCCGCCGGTTCTCGTCGAGCCCGGTCAGCACCGCGTCGAGCCACTCGCCGCCGTCCCGGAAGGCCGCGGTGTGGGCGAGGATCCCGACGTGGCTCGGGCCATGGCCGACCTCCTCCGGCAGCCGCGCGAGGTCCTCCGCCGCCTCCGGGCCCGCGATGGCCAGTGCCGCCTTGAGCCCGGCCAGGTTCCACGCCTTCGACGCCGACATCAGCGACAGCGCGTTGCCCGACACGCTCAGGTAGGGCACGAACCGCACCCCGGACGCCACGAGCGGCGCGTGGATCTCGTCCACGACCACCCGCACGCCGTACCGGTCGGCCAGCTCCGCGACGGCCGCCAGCTCGGCGGCGGTGTGGACGGTCCCGGTCGGGTTGTGCGGGCTGCACAACAGGTACACCGCGCCACGCCCGGCACGGTCGAAAGCCTGTTCCAGCACCGGGAAGTCGATCCGCCACGACGACGACAGCGGCGCCTCGACGACCGTCCGCCCCAGCGACTCGACGAACTGGTAGAAGGGCGGGTAGACCGGGCAGTTGACCACGACGGGCGCGTCCCGAGCCGACACCAGCCGGAACATCTCGACGACGCCCATCATCACGTCCGGCACGATCGCGGTGCGCTCCACGGCGGGTTCCCAGCCCCAGCGCTCCCGTCCGAACGCCGCCAGCGCCTCGGCGTAGGCGGTGCCGGCCGGGTAGCCGGTGTCGCCCAGCGCCACCGCGTCGGTGATCGCCCGCGCGACCGGTTCGGCCAGCGGAACGTCCATCTCGGCCACCCAGACCGGTAGCACGTCCTCCGGGTAGTACCGCCACTTCATGCTGGTCCGCTGCTTCAGCTGGTCGAGCTTGAGCTCGCGTAACGGGTTCATGCAGCAAAGCTATGAGAGATCACGCAACAAGTGTTTGCGTTGTTTGCTGCAGGAGCACAGATAACGCGCAAAGATGTGCACATGGACGCGGTAGCCCGCAAGATTCTTGCCGAGCTCCAACGTGACGGCCGGATGACCGTCACCGATCTCGCCGAACGCGTGCAGCTCAGCATCTCGCGGTGTCAGCGCCGGTTGCGGGAGCTGGAGCACAAAGGCGTGATCCGCGGGTACCGCGCCGTGGTGGACGCGGCCGCGATCGGGTTCGGGTTCGAGGCGCTGGTGTTCGCCAAGGTGCGGCTGGAGTCGCTGGACGACTTCGACGGCGCGCTCGCGGCGGTGCCCAACGTCGTCGAGGCGCAGCGCCTGTTCGGCAGCCCCGACTACCTGCTGCGGGTGGTGACCGAGGACCTCGCGTCCTACCAGCGGCTGTACGAGGGCACGCTGGCCCGTTTGCCCGGTGTGCGCGGGCTGACGTCGACCATTGTGATGAAACAGGTCATCGAGCCGCGCCCGTTGCCGTGAGGCGGGAAGCGGGGAATGCGCGGCGGCGTTGTGCCGTTGCATGAGCCTGCGCTTCTCACTGATGGGTCCAGTCCGAGCCTGGCGCGACGATGACGAGATCGACCTCGGCCCGCGCCAGCAACGCGCGGTGCTGGCGGCGTTGCTGCTGAACAACGGCATCCGGTTGAGCAACGACCAGTTGATCGGCATGGTCTGGGACGACCCGACGCCGAGCGCGGTGATGGCACTGCGGACGTACATGTACAAGATCCGCAAAGCCCTGCCGGAGCTGGACCTGAAGTCGAAGGACGGCGGCTACACCGTCCGCGCCGAACTGGTCGACGACTGCCGCGGTGAGCCGCTCGAAGGCCTGAACAGCACCTACTTCGACGCGCAACGGGTCAGGCTCGCGCAGCAGCGGCTCAAGGCCCGCGAGGACTGGCTGGAACGCGAGCTCGACGTGCTGGAGCTGCAGAAGCACGTGACCGCGAACCCGTTGCGGGAACGCCCGCGTGCGCTGCTGATGCACGCCCTCTACCGCGACGGCCGGCAGGCGGAGGCGCTCGACCAGTACCACCAGGCGCGCGCTCTGCTGAACGACGAGCTGGGCCTAGAACCCGGCCCCGAGCTGCGCAAGGTGCACGCGCAGATCCTCAACGGCGACCTTTTGCTCGCCCGCAGGCCCGAGCAGCTGCCACCGGACCTGCCCGACTTCACCGGTCGCGCCCAGGAGATCGCGCGGGCGTTGCAGGTGCTGCCCGGCACGGTCGGCATCACCGGCATGCACGGCAGCGGCAAGACCGCGCTCGCCACCCGGATCGGCCACCTCGCGAAGCACCGGTTCCACGACGGCCAGATCTTCGTGCGCGGCAACGACGTCGTGCAGGAGCTGCTGCGCGCGGTCGGTGTCGAGAACCCGACCGGCGACCGGGCCGCGCTGTGGCGGGAGAAGGCGCGCGGCAAGCGGTTCCTGGTCATCGTCGACGACGTGCCGGACGCCGCGTCCCTGAGCGATCTGCACACGCCGGGCTCCGCGATGATCCTGACCAGCCTGCGCAGGCTGAACGAGATTCCCGGCGTGACCTGGTTCAAGATCGCCGGGCTCACCGAGGCCGAGGCGCACGAGCTGTTCCGCAAGGTCCTCGACCCGAGGCGGATCGACGCCGAACCCGAGCAGGCCGCGTTCGTGCTGGCCGGTGTCTCCTACCTGCCGAACCCGATCAGGGTGCTCGGCGGCAAGCTCAGCGCCCGTCCGCAGTGGACGGTCGAGATGCTGGTCAGGCAGATGGAACGGGAGACCAGGCTCGGCAACGCCGTCCCGTCCGACTGCCGGGCCGTGCTGGCGCCGCTGGTCAAGGCCGAGCGGCAGCTCACCGACGAGGAACGCCGCCTGCTGCGCGACTTCGCCCGCCAGGAGCACGACGTGATCAACATCTGCGAGGCGGCCGAGCTGAGCGGCATGGATCTGGCGTGCATGGAGGTGCTGCTGGAGTCTCTCGCCGACGTGCACCTGATCGAGCCGCTGACGCTCGGCCGGTACCGGCTGCCGCGGTTCGTGAAGATGTTCTACGGCCTGCGCACACTGGTTCCGACCAGCTGATTCACCCGGAATTTATGGCTCGACCATCCGGTGGGGCCAAGTTCGTAGACATGTCAACCAAGGAACTCGCAGGCAAGAAGGCACTCGTCACCGGCGCCACCTCCGGCATCGGCCGCGCGATCGCGGTCAGGCTCGCGGAGGCGGGGGCCACCGTCTACCTCACCGGTCGCCGCGCCGAGCTGGGCAAGGAGACCGTCGAGCTGGTCGAGAAGGCCGGCGGCACCGGCCACTTCGTCGTCTCCGACGTCGGAAACCTCGACGACGTCCGCAAGCTCGCGCAGGAGGTCGGCGAGGTCGACGTGCTCGTGAACAACGCGGGCATCTTCCCGTTCGCGCCGACCACCGAGCAGTCCGTCGAGACCTACGACCAGGTCTTCGACGTCAACGTGCGCGGCACCTACTTCCTCACCGCGGCCCTCGCTCCGGCGATGGTCTCGAAGAAGAAGGGCGCGATCATCAACATCTCGTCCATCGGCGCGGACGTCGGCAACCCGGTCACCAGCGTGTACAGCGCGTCCAAGGCCGCGATGGACGCGCTGACCCGCTCGTGGGCCGTCGAGTTCGGCGCACACGGCGTGCGCGTCAACTCGGTGGCGCCCGGTCCGATCCGCACCGACGCCGCGGTGACGCAGGCCGGTGAGGTGTTCGAGGAGTTCAGCAACCAGCTGCCGCTGGCCCGCGTCGGCGAGCCGGAGGAGATCGCCGACGTCGTGCTGTTCCTCGCGTCCGACCGCTCCAGCTTCGTGACCGGCACGGTGCTCGCGGCCGACGGCGGCTACCTCGCGAGCTGAGCGAGCAGTCCGGACAGGGACGAGGGCGACTCGACGTGCACGTTGTGGCCGGCGCCGGTGAACACCACCGGCTCCGGCACCAGCTCCTTCAGGTGCTCCTGGGGGCTCATCGGGTCGTTCTCGCCCGCCGCCAGCACCACGTGCGCCTGCGCGGCCATCACCAGTCCGGCCATGTCCGGGCGGCCGACGCCGAACGCGCGCATGTCCAGCACGGGTGCCCAGCCGCCGTCCACCTCGGACACTCCGTGCCTGAGCGGCACACCGGCCATCTTGGCGGCGCGGTCGACGGCCTCTGCCTCGGTCTCGAAGACCTTGGCGGGCTTGGCGGCGAGCGCGGCGGCCTTGGCCAGCTCCTCGTCGGTCCACTGGACCTTGATCCCGACGCCGACCGCGGTCGTCACCTCGACGCCGAACCAGCCGCTCGCCAGCGCCAGGCCGACCACGCCGCCGAGCGAGTGGCCGATGACCGTGACGGGCTCGCGCGGCACCACCTCCGCGACGGCGGCCGCGATGGAGCCGAACGTGTACCGCTCGATCCGGCCGCTGCGGCCGTGACCGGGCAGATCCGGCACCAGCCAGCTGCCGTGCCAGTTCCCGACGACCTGGTCCCAGACCTCGCCGGTCGCGCCGAGGCCGTGCAGCAGCACCAGCAGCGGTCCGTTCCCGCCACGTTCGACATGGAGCACGTCAGAATCCCGTTCTATGCGGACCGATGCCGAGCTGATCGTCGACCCGGACACATATACCTCGGGTGTCCCGTACGACGCACTCACCCGGCTGCGCGAAAAGAACGTCGTGCGCATCGACGACTCCGGCGCCGGATCGTTCTGGGCGGTCTTCCGCTACGACGACGTCCGAACGGTGTTGAAGTCGCCCGCCATCTTCTCCTCGCACCGCGGCGCCACCCAGATCCGCGACCCTCAGCCGGACGACCTGAAGTACGTCCAGCGCATGATGCTCAACCAGGACCCGCCTGAGCACTCCCGGCTGCGGCGCATGCTGACCAGGGCGTTCACCCCGCGGGCCGTGGCGAGGCTGGAGGAGGGCATCCGCGCGAACGCCCGCCGGATCGTCGCCGAACCGTCCGGTGACTTCGCCGCCGACGTCGCCGACCTGCCGTTGCTGACGCTCGCCGACGTCTTCGGCGTGCCCCGCCAGGACCGTGCGCTGCTCTACGACTGGAGCAACCGCGTGATCGGTTTCCAGGACGCCGAGTACGCGCTGTCGTCCAGCTCCACCGCCGGCATGACCGACATGGCGTTGCAGGCGGTGGAACTTCGTCCGGACGATGGCCGCGACCCGCGCGCACGCAACGGCATGCCCGACCTCTACGCCTATGCGCACGCGTTGGGCGCGTACAAGCGTGCGCATCCATCGGACGACGTGATCAGCAACCTCATGCAGGAGGACCTGTCGCTGGAGGAGTTCGAGAACCTCTTCTGGTTGTTCTCCGTGGCGGGCAACGAGACCCTGCGCAACGGCATCCCCGGCGGCCTGATCGCGTTGCTCGACCACCCCGGCCAGTACGAACGACTGCGCGCCGACCGGTCGCTGCTCGGCACCGCGGTCGAGGAGATGCTGCGCTGGTGGACGCCGGTGATGCACTTCCGCCGCACGGCCATTCAGGACACCTCGTTGTCCGGCGTGGAGATCGGGGCGGGGGACAAGGTCGTCGTGTGGTTCTCGGCGGCGAACCGGGACGAGCGCGTGTTCACCGAGCCCGACCGGTTCGACGTGGGCCGTCGGGAGGCCGACCACCTGAGCTTCGGGCACGGCCCGCACTTCTGCCTCGGCGCGCAGCTGGCCAGGACCCAGCTGCGCGCGGTGTTCGAGGCGGTGCTCGACCTGCCGGGCCGGCTGGAGCTCGCCGGCGAGGTCAGCCGGTTGCGGTCGAACTTCCAGAACGGCGTCAAGCACCTGCCGGTGACCGGCGGCGCACCACCCGCTCCAGGATCCCCAGCGTCGCCTTGAGCGCTGCCTGCGACACCACCGGGAACGTCACGCGTCCGCGCCACTCGTCGCTGACCTGCGACCAGTCGTAGTACGAGGTGACGAGCGTGCCGTTCGCGGCCGGTGCCAGCCGGTAGCCGTACACGTGGCGGGCGTGCGGCCCGACCCGGCCCTCGACGGTCCACGCGATCTCCTCGCCGGGGACGAGCTTCGTGATCACCACGTCGACGTCGTACCGGCCCAGCGGCACGTCACCGAGCGCCTCGCGGTCCATGTGCACCACGAACCGGTCGCCCACCTGCGTGACCGGGGCGCCCTCGGCGCCCATGAGCATCCCGGACGCGTCGATCTCCACGTGGCCGAACGGGTCGGTCAGCACGGCGAAGACCGCGTCGGCGGGAGCGGGCACCAGCCGGGAGACCTCGATCAGCTCCGGCCCCGGTGTCTCCGCCGTGGCGACCAGGACGGCGCGGCCGAGGACGTGCGCGCTCATCAGGAAACCGAGCAGCGCGGGCGTCGCGTCGGCGGGAACCCCGATCGACTCGACGCCGAGGGCGTGCACGACGACGAAGTAGCGGTGCCGGCCGTGGCCCGCGGGCGGTGCGGCGCCGACGTACTGCGCGAGCCGGGCGTCGTTGGGCAGCTGGAACGCGCCCTGCGGCAGGCCGGAACCGGTGGCATCACCGGCGCCTTCGGGCAGATCGGTGCAGGTGGCGGGGATGTCGGCGACCGCCCAGTGCCAGAAACCGGACCCGGTGGGGGCGTCGGGGTCGTAGACGGTGACGGCGTAGCTCCTGGTGCCGTCCGGGGCGCCGGTCCAGGACAGCTGGGGCGAGACGTCCTTGCCGCCGAGCTGCTCGGGTGCCCACACGGCGCCGTCGGTGACCGAGCTGCTGGTGACGGTGAAGGTGGCCGCCTCGGGAAGGCGGGCGAACGGGTCGTTCATGGGTGAGGTCCTCTTCCGTGGTTGATCGATGATCGCAACAATAATCGATTATCCGACGGTTCGTCTATGCTCGCCGATGTGATGCTCTCGGAGCAGGTGCACGCGGACCTGCGTGACGCGATCATGCGCGGCGGCCACGCGCCCGGTGCCCCTCTCAAGCCCCAGGACCTGGCCAAAGCGCACGGGGTGAGCCTGGCGGTCGTGCGCGAGGCGCTGGTGCGGCTGGTGGGCGACGGCCTGGCCGACCGGCTGCCGAACCGCGGTTTCGCCGTGCCCGAGTTCACCGACCGGCGCTGGCAGGACATCGCCGAGGCCCGGCTCGCGGTCGAACCCGTCGTGCTGCGGATGGCGGTCGAGCGCGGTGACCTCGACTGGGAGACGCGGGTCCGAGCCGCCCACCACCGGCTCGCGCGCACCCCGCCGTTCGACGGCGGTGAGCACTACACCGAGGCGTGGGCGGAGGCGCACCGGCTGTTCCACCGCACGCTGCTGGAGGGGTGCGGCAACGACACCCTGCTGGAGACGTTCGACCGGATGTGGACCGCCAGTGAGCTGGCCCGTCGCTTCTCGGCCCGCCGCAACGCCGGTCGGGACCACGTCGCCGAGCACCGCCGGCTGGAGGAGGCCGCGCTGGCCCGTGACGCCGGCGCCGCGGTCGCCGTGCTGGAGCAGCACCTCGCGCTGACCGCCTCCGGACTGGTCGAGCAGACCTGATCATCGAGTTCTGGGCGGCGTGCCGAACTTCTGGCACGATTCAGCAGACCGGCGCCGGTGGCCCGCTGTGATCTGACGGTGTCGCGCCCCAGCCGGTCACCTGGCCCAAGTAGGCTCGTCGCGAGACGAGACGCAGGAGAAACAGGGAGCGCAAGTGGCGGTCATCGAGCAGGTCGGAGCACGCGAGATCCTGGACTCGCGCGGCAACCCCACCGTCGAGGTCGAGGTGGCGCTGGACGACGGCACGCTGGAGCGCGCGGCCGTTCCGTCGGGTGCGTCGACCGGTGAGCACGAGGCGGTGGAGCTGCGGGACGGCGACGCCAAGCGGTACCTGGGCAAGGGCGTCGAGCGTGCGGTGACCGCGGTGCTCGACGAGATCGGTCCCGAGCTGGTCGGCATCGAGGCCGTCGAGCAGCGCGTCGTGGACCAGAAGCTCGTCGACCTGGACGGCACGCCGGACAAGGGGCGCCTGGGCGCCAACGCGATCCTGGGTGTGTCGCTCGCGGTCGCGAAGGCGGCGGCGACGAGCTCCGGCCTGGAGCTGTTCCGCTACGTCGGCGGGCCGAACGCGCACGTGCTGCCGGTGCCGATGCTGAACATCCTCAACGGTGGCTCGCACGCCGACACCGACGTGGACATCCAGGAGTTCATGATCGCGCCGATCGGCGCGGAGACGTTCCGCGAGGGCCTGCGCTGGGGCACCGAGGTCTACCACGCGCTGAAGTCCGTGCTGAAGAGCAAGGGCCTCGCCACGGGTCTGGGTGACGAGGGCGGTTTCGCCCCCAGCCTCGCCAGCAACCGCGACGCGCTCGACCTGATCCTCGAAGCCATCGAGAAGGCCGGGTACCGCGCGGGCCGCGACATCGCGCTCGCGCTCGACGTGGCCGCCACGGAGTTCTTCTCCGACGGCGCCTACACGTTCGAGAAGAACAAGCGCTCCGCCGAGCAGATGATCGGCTACTACACCGAGCTGGTCCGCGACTACCCGATGGTCTCCATCGAGGACCCGCTGTCCGAGGACGACTGGGACGGCTGGGTGCAGATGACCGCCGAGCTGGGCGAGAAGGTCCAGATCGTCGGCGACGACCTGTTCGTCACGAACCCGGAGCGCCTGGAGGAGGGCATCTCCCGCCGCGCCGCCAACGCGCTGCTGGTGAAGGTCAACCAGATCGGCACGCTGTCCGAGACGCTCGACGCGGTCTCGCTGGCCACCTCCTACGGCTACAAGTCGATGATGTCGCACCGCTCGGGCGAGACCGAGGACACGACCATCGCCGACCTCGCCGTCGCGACCGGTGCCGGCCAGATCAAGACCGGCGCGCCCGCCCGCGGTGAGCGCACCGCGAAGTACAACCAGCTGCTGCGCATCGAGGAGAGCCTCGGCGACGCCGCGCGTTACGCGGGCGAGCTGGCGTTCCCCCGGTACACGCCGGAGGGCTGACGCATGGCCGAGCGCGCGCGTCGACCTCGCCGCCCCCGTGCCGAACGGGAGGCGCGGCCCGCTCGCGCGCGCAAGCCACCGCGTCCGAAGGGGCCCGCCCGCCGTTCCGACGGCACGGGCGGCGCCTTCGGGATGACCGGGACGCGGCGGGCCGCGATGTTCGCGATGGTGCTGTGCGCACTGGCGTTGAGCATCGCGGTCCCGCTGCGGACCTACCTGTCCCAGCGCGACGAGCTGCGCGACGCGAACGCGGAGTCGGACAAGCTCCGCGAGCAGGTCGCCGCGCTGGAGCACCGCAAGTCGCAGCTGAACGACCCGGCGTTCGTCGAGATCGAGGCGCGCAAGCGGCTGCACTGGGTGCGGCCCGGCGAGACGCCGTACATCGTGCAGCTGCCGGGTGACGAGAACCGCAACACTGAATCGGAGCGTCCGTCGGGCAAGCCGTCGGCGAACCAGTCTTGGTACGAGGAACTTTGGCAATCGGTGACGCACAAGTAGACGCTGCTGACCTGGAGACGGTCGCTCAGCAGCTCGGCCGGACGCCGCGCGGTACCCGTGCGATCGCGTCGCGGTGCCCTTCCGGGCACCCGAACGTCGTGCAGACGAACCCGCGGCTGCCGGACGGGACCCCGTTCCCGACGATGTTCTACCTGACCTGCCCGAAGCTGAACTCCCTGGTCAGCACGCTGGAGGGCAGCGGGCTGATGAAGGAGCAGACCGAGCGGCTCGCGGAGGACCCCGAGCTCGCGGCGGCCTACCAGCGCGCGCACGAGTCGTACCTCGCCGAGCGGGACGCCATCGAGTCGCTGGGAACGCAAGTCACCGCGGGCGGCATGCCGAGCAGGGTCAAGTGCCTCCACGTGCACGTCGCCCATGCCCTCGCGAAGGGCCCCGGGGTCAATCCCTTCGGGGACGAGGCGCTGGCACTCTTGCGGGAGCAGGCCCTGTGGCCGGCCGGTGACTGTTCAGCCAGTTAACAGTCAACGGAACCGAACAGGCGCTTCACTCCGTCTTGGGTACACCTGGACCCGCGAGTGAGGCAGGCTGGGAACAGGGCAGCGAGGGGGCGCACGCCGTAACTGTGGAACGGCGCGCCGCGATGACGCACGAGAGGTGAGTATTCGTGGCAATGGCCAAACTGCGTGGTCCCGCGGCTCTGTCAGCCCGTCACAAGGGCTTCGCCGTGGCCGCGCTGGCTGCCATGCTCGCGCCGGCGATGATCGTGGGCACCAAGCTGGTCGACTGGGTCAACGTCTCCAAGCACTCCGACATGGCCGTCACCCTGGGCCCGGCCGACGTCTTCGGAGCGTTGCGCCGCGACCCGTCCGAGCTCGGCGCCACCGGCCGCCTGCCGTTGTCCGACGAGCTGAGCGCCGCGCTGCTGCTCGACCTCGAAGACGGCGACATCGACGACCTGGACAACGACCCCGGCATCATCGAGGACTTCCCCGGCGACTACGGCATCCCCGGCGTCGTGCTGGAGGCCTACCTGCGCGCCGAGGACAAGATGGCCACCCTGGTCCCCGGCTGCAAGCTCGACTGGGCCCTGCTCGCCGGCATCGGCAAGGTCGAGTCCAACCACGCCAACAACGGCCGCGTGACCGGCCTCGGCGACGCCACCCCCAAGATCCTCGGCCCGGTCCTCAACGGCGCCCCCGGCATGGCCGCCATCCGCGACACCGACGGCGGCCGCCTCGACGGCGACACCACCTGGGACCGCGCGGTCGGCCCGATGCAGTTCATCCCGAGCACCTGGGCCGGCTACAGCGCCGACGGCAACGACGACGGCGTCATCAACCCGAACAACATCTACGACGCCGCCCTGGGCGCCGGCCGCTACCTCTGCGCAGGCGGCGGCGACCTCACCCAGCCGTCCGCCCGCTCGGCCGCGATCTTCCGCTACAACAACTCCAACGAGTACGTCCGCACGGTCCTGAAGTGGGCCAAGCAGTACTCCGACAACGTCGACGCGCTGCCGCTGCTCCCCGACGACGGCAACAACGTCCTGAACCCGACCCCGGGCAACCCCGGCACCCCGAACCCCGGCGGCAACCCGGACAACCCCGGCACCTCCAACCCGCCGTCGTCGACCTCCTCCTCACCGTCGACGCCGCCTTCGTCCTCGAACCCGTGCACGCCGCCTTCGTCGTCGACCCCGCCGTCGTCGTCCTCTTCCTCGACGCCGCCGTCCTCCACGTCGCCGTCGTGCCCGCCGTCGTCCTCTTCTTCCACGCCACCGTCTTCGTCGTCCTCCACCCCGCCCGCACAGGAGCCGTCGAACCCGCCGGTCGGTTCCTCGTCGAGCGAGACGCCGGGCTCGACCACGCGGGTGGAGACGACGACCCAGCAGACGACGACCCAGCAGACGACGACCGCGGCTACCAGCAGCGCGGTTCCCAGCAGCGCGGCGCCGGTGACGGGGTCGAGCGGCCCGGTCGTGAGCACCACGACCTGATGCTGTTCCCGGCGTGAGGCCCTGACCGCCCCGTAATTCGCGCGGCGGCGCCCGCGTTTCTTGGCAGGGTGGTCCCGTGCTCCCCGACTACCCCCTCGAAACCACCCGCCTGCTCCTGCGCCCCTTCACCACCGGCGACCTCGCCGACTACGCCGCCTACCGCACCCACCCCGACGTCAACCGCTACCTCCTCAACAAGGTGACCACCCACGCCGCGGCCGCCGACCTCCTCGCCGCCAAGGCGGCCAGGACGTCGCTGACCCCCGACGGGCAGGCCCTCTCGCTCGCCGTGTTCTGGCCGGAGGCGAACCGGGTCGTCGGGGACGTCGTGTTCAAGTGGCTCAGCGAGGAGCACCGGCAGGGCGAGATCGGCTACGTCTTCAACCCCGAGTTCGGCGGCCGTGGCCTGGCGGGCGAGGCGGCGGGGGAGTTGCTGCGGTTCGGGTTCGAGGAGCTCGGGTTGCACCGGATCGTCGCGCAGGCCAACCCGGAGAACGTGCCGTCGTGGCGGCTGATGGAGCGGCTGGGGATGCGCAAGGAGGCGTACCACCGGCAGAACCTGCTGGTCGAGGGGGAGTGGCTCGACCTCGTCACCTACTCGGTGCTCGCGCGGGAGTGGCGTGACCGCGCGAAGCCGTCGGCGAGGGCTTCGGTGCTGCTCACCTTCGGCTGGTACGACGGTCCGATCGAGGGCGTGGTGGTCAGTGCGGCCGGGGACGCGTGCTGGTACTTCAAGCTGGTCGCGGAACGGTTCGACCCCGACCAGGAGGACGACAGGCTGTTCGGGCTGTGGCCGGTTCCCGCGGCGGACGGCGCGGTGCTCGTCGGCGAGTTCGCCGAAGGTGCCGATCCGGGGCCGCAGCTGTGGCCGGTGCACGGCGGGGCCGGGTCGGCCGCTGCTCGCGCGATCGTCGAAGGGCTGTTGTCCGCCGAGCACGTCACCCCTCACCTGTTGGTCCGCGAGCCGGACTTCGCGGAGACGGGGGAGAGGTGGGAGGTCGTCCCACCGGGTCGCCACGGCGACGCGCGACCTCGACCGCGGCTTTCGTGACACCGCGAAAATTCAGGAGGCGCGCACGGCGTTCCTTGGCAAGGTGGACCCCGTGCGTCCTGACTACCCGATCAAGACCGACCGCCTCCTCCTCCGCCCCTTCGAGGTCACCGACCTCGCCGACGTCCACGCCTACCGCCGCCTGCCCGAGCTCGCCCGCTACCTCTACGACGAGGCCCTGACCGAGGCCGAGACCGCGGAGAAGCTCGCCAAGTGGTCCGCCATGGACGAGCTCACCGAGGAGGGCCAGTCCCTCGCGCTCGCCGCCACCCTCGACGGCACGGTCATCGGCGAGATCGACATCAAGTGGCTGAGCAGGGACAACCGGCAGGGCGAGCTGGGCTACATCTTCAACCCGGCCTTCCACGGCAGGGGCTACGCGCGCGAGGCCGCCGAGCAGATGCTCGACCTCGCCTTCGGCCAGCTGCACCTGCACCGGGTCATCGCGCAGTGCGACCCGCGCAACGAGCCGTCGTGGCGCCTGATGGAACGGCTCGGGATGCGCAGGGAGGCGCACCACCGGCAGAACGAGATCTTCAAGGGCGAGTGGGGCGACCTCTTCGTCTACGCGGTCCTCGAAGAGGAGTGGCGGGGTACGGCCTGACCACCCGGTCGCCGCGGCCGAGGGCGAGTGGGCCGGCTCGGTGGTCTGCGCCATGCTTGCCGGAGAACATCGAACCGAGGAGTGATCCATGGCGCGGGTTGCCGCCATCGACTGCGGGACCAACTCGATCCGCCTGCTGGTCGCGGACGTGACGAAGCGGGACGACGGTACGGCGTGGCTGCGCGACGTGCACCGCGAGATGCAGGTCGTGCGGCTCGGGCAGGGGGTGGACGCGACGGGGGAGCTGCACCCCGACGCGATCCGGCGCACGAGGGAGGCGCTGCTCGACTACGCGCGCACGATGCAGCGCAAGGGCGTGGAGCGCGCACGGATGGTGGCCACGAGTGCCACGCGGGACGCGCGCAACCGGGACGAGTTCTTCGACATGACCCGCGAGATCCTCGGGGCGCCGGCCGAGGTGATCACCGGGGACGAGGAGGCGCGGCTGTCCTACCTCGGCGCGGTGGCCGACCTCGACCCGGACGAGGGACCCTTCCTCGTCACCGATCTGGGTGGAGGTTCGACCGAGTTCGTCCTCGGCGGCGGATCCGACGTCGAGGCCGCGCGGTCGATGGACATCGGGTGCGTCCGGCTGACCGAGCGATTCCTGCACTCCGATCCGCCCGCGAAGGGCGAGGTGGACAAAGCGGAAGCGTTTGCGCGCGAGCAGGTTCAATTGGCGTTCGAAACTGTTCCGGTCGAGAAGACGCGCACCTGGATCGGTGTTGCTGGAACGGTTACGACGTTGTCCGCCCTGGTCCAGGGCCTTGAGGTGTACAACAGCGACGAAATCCACCTCTCCCGCATCACACTTGACAATGTCCGTGAAATCACTGACAGTGTTCTCGCGATGACGCATGATGAACGGGCCAGGTTGGGACCCATGCATCCCGGCCGGGTGGACGTCATCTGCGGTGGAGCGATCGTTCTGCGTGCGATTGCCGAGGAGCTGCAGAATCGCGCGGGTATCGACGTGCTCGTTTGCAGTGAGCACGACATCCTCGACGGCATCGCGTTTTCGCTGGTCTAGAGGCGAATTAAGGTCGACTTGAGGCGATCGTGACTATTTTGTGACCGCTTTCGGTGCGCGTACTCCTGGACAGCCCGGTTAACGTCCTCTCACGTTTTGGGAGGTGGACGAGACCTCCCGGGGAGGCGTGCGCCCGCACCACTTGCGGCGCCGCCGGGAATAGGCGGGAGAGAAGATGTCGCGATCACGGGTTGCGTGGGTGGCTTTGCCGGCCGCGCTGGCCATGACGCTCAGCGCGTGCGGCGGGGGTGGCGGTTCCACCACCTCCGAGGGCAAGGAGAACCCCGAGGGCACGGTGTCGATCTACGGCACCGAGCCCAAGAGCACGCTGTTCCCGGCCAACACGACCGAGGCCGGTGGCTCGAAGGTCACCGAGGCCCTGTTCGCGCGCCTGGTCGACTACGCGCCGGAGGACGGCAAGCCGACGAACCTCCTGGCCGAGTCGATCACGTCCAGTGACGCCAAGGTCTACAACATCAAGCTCAAGCAGGGCTGGAAGTTCCACGACGGCACCGACGTCAAGGCGAAGAACTTCGTCGACGGATGGAACTGGTCCGCGAACTCGAACAACGCCCAGCAGGGCGCCTCGTTCTTCTCGGTCATCCAGGGCTTCAAGGACGTGCACCCGTCCGACGAGGCCGCGAAGCCGACCGCGGACAAGATGTCCGGCCTCGAGGTCGTCGGCGACTACGAGTTCAAGGTCACGCTCAACGCGCCCACCTCGGTCTTCACGACGATGATCGGCTACCTGCCGTTCTCGCCGCTGCCGGACGCGTTCTTCGCGGACCCCAAGGCGTTCGAGGCCAAGCCGATCGGCAACGGCCCGCTGAAGTTCGTCTCGCGCACGCCGAACTCGCTCATCAAGCTCGAGCGCTTCGACGACTACAAGGGCGAGAAGATCCACTTCAAGACCCTCGACATCAAGATCTACTCCAGCCAGGAGACCGCCTACCAGGACCTGGTGGCCGGCAAGCTGGACTTCATGGAGGCCCTGCCCCCGTCGGCCAAGGTCGGCGAGAAGTACAAGGCGGACCTCGGTGACCAGGTGCTCACCGCGAACCTGCTGGGCCAGTCCGCGATCGCGCTGCCGTACTACGTGCCGGCGTTCAAGGACAACGTGAAGCTCCGCCAGGCCATCTCGATGGCCATCAACCGGGAGCAGATCACCAAGACCGTGCTCGCGGGCTCGTACACGCCGTCCGACGGCTGGGTCTCGCCCGGCATCAACGGCTACCGCAAGGGCGTTTGCGGCGAGTTCTGCACGTACAACAAGGACAAGGCGAAGCAGCTCTTCCAGGAGTCCGGCTTCACCGGCAAGCTGACCATCCAGTCCAACCAGGACGGTGGCCGCAAGGAGCCGCTCGAGGCGGCCTGCAACAGCATCAAGGACGCGCTGGGCGTCGAGTGCGAGTTCGTCGGTGCCACCAACTTCGGTGCGTTCCGCCAGATCGTCGACGGCAAGCAGCTGACCGGCATGAGCCGTTCCGACTGGTCGGCCGACTACCCGTCGATCGAGAACTTCCTCAACCCGCTGTACCGCACCGGTGGTTCGTCGAACGACTCGAACTTCTCGAACCCCGAGGTCGACAAGCTCCTGGAGCAGGCCGACGGCACCGCGGACGAGGCGGCCGCGATCAAGCTGTACCAGCAGGCGGAGGACATCATCGCGAAGCAGATGCCGTCCATCCCGACCTGGAACGAGAAGGGCATCGGCGGCCGTTCCAAGAACCTGCTCGCCGCCAAGCTGACCTTCAAGCGTGACGCGGACCTCGCGTCCTTCCGCGTCAAGGGCTGACAGCCGAACACCCGCTGAGCAACACGCAGTATCCGGCCTCGCGTCCACCCAGCGTCACGGGCGCGGGGCCGGAGCGGTGTTCAGGCTCAGACGCCCCCCACCACGCAAGGAGCCGACCTCATGGGTCGCTATGTGCTGCGCCGTCTGCTGCAGCTGATACCGGTCTTCCTGGGGACCACCTTCCTGATCTACGCCCTCGTCTGGGCGATTCCGCAGGACCCGTTCGCCGGCAAGTGCGGCCAGCGTCCGTGCGACCCGTCCTACATCGCCGAGATGAGCGAGAAGCTCAACCTGAACGACCCGCTGGTGATCCAGTACTTCAAGTACCTGGGCAACCTGGTCGTCGGTGACTTCGGCACCACGTTCAACGGCGTCTCCGTCGGTGAGCAGATCGCCACCTCCTGGCCCATCACGCTGAAGATGGGCCTCATCGCGCTGGTCATCGAGGCGATCATCGGCATCATCGCCGGTGTCCTCACCGGTCTGCGCAAGTCCGGCTTCCTGGACAACCTGGTCCTGGTCTCGACGCTCTTCCTGATCTCGCTGCCGGTGTTCGTCACCGGTTTCGTGCTGCGCCTGTACCTCGGCCCGCAGGGCTTCGACCTCATGGACACCTCGGTCAGCTCCGACCCGACGTTCGGTGAGCTGATCCTGCCCGGCTTCGTGCTCGGCAGTCTCTCGATGGCCTACGTCGCCCGCCTGAGCCGCAGCAGCATCGTGGAGAACCGCCGGTCCGACTACGTGCGCACCGCGATCGCCAAGGGCCAGCCGCAGTCCCGCGTCGTCGGCGTCCACCTGCTGCGCAACTCGCTGATCCCGGTGATCACGTTCCTCGGCACCGACCTCGGCAGCCTCATGGGCGGCGCGATCGTCACCGAGGGCGTCTTCAACATCAACGGCATCGGCGGCCTGATCTTCCGCGGCATCCAGGAGAAGGAAGGCGTCATGGTCACGGGCATCGTGACCCTGCTGGTGCTCGTCTACCTGCTGATGAGCCTGCTCGTCGACCTCCTGTACGCCGTTCTCGACCCGAGGATTCGCTATGAGTGACCCAGGATCCGTGTCCGGTGGAGCCGGACTCGAGGCGTCCGCGGCGGCCGGTGTCGACCAGCTGAGCCACGTCGACGACTCGTCGCAGAAGCAGCGCAAGCCCCGTTCGCTCTGGAGCGACGCGTGGGGCGAGCTGCGCACCAAGCCCACGTTCATCATCTCGCTGGTGATCATCGCGGTCGTCGTGCTGATGGCGATCTGGCCGACGCTGTTCACGTCGGTCGACCCGCGCGCCGCGAACCTCGACAAGTCGCTGCAGCCGCCGTCGGGTGACGCGTGGTTCGGCTACGACCTGCAGGGCTACGACGTCTACGCCCGTGCCATGCACGGCGCCCGCGCATCGCTGCTCGTCGGCATCTTCGCAACCCTGCTGACCGTGCTGATCGGCTCGACCGTCGGCATCATCGCCGGGTACGCGAAGACCTGGCTCGACAGCCTGCTGTCCCGGTTCGCCGACATCTTCGCCGGCATCCCGTTCGTGCTCGGCGCGATCGTCATCCTGACCACGCTGAACGCCCCGACCGAGAACCCCGGTGTGGTCAAGATCGTCACGCAGGTGGTGCTCTCGATCGCGGTGCTGTCGTGGCCGGTCGCGATGCGCATCATGCGTTCCGCGACGCTCGTGGCCAAGCAGCAGGACTACGTCAAGGCGGCCCGCGGTCTCGGCGCCTCGCCGATCCGCATCGTGTTCCGGCACCTGCTGCCGAACACGGTCGCCCCGGTGCTCGTGTACGCGACGATCGCGCTGGGTGCCTTCATCGGCGCCGAGGCGACGCTCGCGTTCCTCGGCATCGGCCTGCGCCCGCCGGTCGTGTCCTGGGGCGTGATGATCTCGGAGTCCCGCGACTACTTCCAGGCGGCACCGCACATGCTGCTGTTCCCCGCGGGCTTCGTGACGATCACCGTCCTGGCCTTCGTCATGCTCGGCGACGCCGTGCGCGACGCACTCGACCCCAAGTCCCGATAGGGGAGATCTCGTGACTCAGCCACTGCTGGAGGTCGAGGATCTCCACGTGGAATTCCGCACCCGCGACGGTGTCGCGAAGGTGCTCAACGGCGTGAACTACCACGTCTCCGCCGGTGAAACCCTCGCCGTGCTGGGCGAATCCGGTTCCGGCAAGTCCGTGACCGCGCAGACGATCATGGGCATCCTGGACATGCCGCCCGCGTTCATCACCAACGGCACGATCAAGTTCCGCGGTGAGGACCTGCTGACCAAGTCGGCGGAGGACCGCAGGCAGGTCCGCGGCGAGGGCATCGCCATGATCTTCCAGGACGCCCTCTCGGCGCTGAACCCGGTCTTCACCGTCGGGTTCCAGATCGAGGAGCAGCTCAGGGTCCGCCGCGGCATGTCCAAGGCGGACGCCCGCAAGCGCGCGGTCGAGCTGCTCGACCAGGTCAAGATCCCGAACGCCAAGGGACGGGTCAACGACTACCCGCACCAGTTCTCCGGCGGCATGCGGCAGCGCGCGATGATCGCGATGTCGCTCGCGCTCGACCCGGAGCTGCTGATCGCGGACGAGCCCACCACCGCGCTGGACGTCACGGTGCAGGCCCAGATCATGGACCTGCTCGCGGAGATCCAGAAGGAACGCGACATGGGCATGATCCTGATCACCCACGACCTCGGCGTGGTCGCCGACGTCGCGGACCGGATCTCGGTCATGTACGCGGGCCGCATCGTCGAGCACGCCGACGTCTACGAGCTGTTCCGCGCGCCAGGACACCCGTACACCGAGTCGCTGCTGGAGTCGCTGCCACGCGTGGACCTGCGCGGCCAGGAGCTCAAGACGATCAAGGGTCTGCCGCCGTCGCTGACCAACATCCCGCCCGGCTGCCCGTTCAACCCGCGCTGCCCGCGCGCGTTCGACCGGTGCGTGACCGAGGTCCCGGCCGTGCACAACCTCGGCATGGGCCGCACCAGCCGGTGCCACATCGCGGAGGAGGTCGTCGCTCGTGGCTGAGCCGATCCTCGAGGTCGAGAACCTCGTCAAGCACTTCCCGGTCCGCGTCGGTGTGCTGTTCAAGCGCACCGTGGGCCACGTCAAGGCCGTCGACGGCGTCTCGTTCTCGCTGCAGAAGGGCGAGACCCTGGGCGTCGTCGGCGAGTCCGGCTGCGGCAAGTCCACCCTGGCCCAGGTGCTGATGCGCCTGGAGCCGCCGACCTCGGGCCTGGCGCGGTTCGAGGGCCGCGACATCTTCAGCATGAAGGGCGCGGAGCTGCGCAAGCTGCGCCGCGACATCCAGATCGTGCTGCAGGACCCGTACACGTCGCTGAACCCGCGCATGACGGTCGGCGACATCGTCGGTGAGCCCTACGAGATCCACACCGAGGTCGCGCCGAAGGGCTCGCGGCAGCGGAAGGTCCAGGAGCTCCTGGAGACCGTGGGCCTCAACCCGGAGCACATCAACCGGTACCCGCACCAGTTCTCCGGCGGCCAGCGCCAGCGCATCGGCATCGCCCGCGCGCTGGCGTTGAAGCCCAAGGTGATCGTGTGCGACGAGCCGGTGTCGGCCCTGGACGTGTCGATCCAGGCGCAGGTCATGAACCTGCTGGGCGACCTGCAGACCGAGATGGGCCTGTCGTACGTGTTCATCGCGCACGACCTGTCCGTCGTGCGGCACCTGTCGGACCGCGTCGCGGTGATGTACCTCGGCAAGATCGTGGAGATCGGCACCGAGGAGCAGATCTACGAGCACCCGACCCACCCGTACACCCAGGCGCTGCTGTCCGCGGTGCCGGTGCCCGACCCGACCCAGCGCGGCCGCCGCGACGTCATCCGGCTGACCGGTGACGTCCCGTCACCGCTCGACCCGCCGTCGGGCTGCCGGTTCCGCACGCGGTGCTGGAAGGCGCAGGACATCTGCGCCACGGAGGTGCCGGAGCTCGTCGTGCGGGCGGCCGGCCACCCGTCGGCCTGCCACTTCGCCGAGGAGCGCGCGGTCGTCTGACCGCTCGTCCCGAAGTGCCTGCGGGGCGCTTGCGCACTCCCCCGAGGGGTGCGGAGGCGCCCCGCTGGCGTTCGAGCTCCGCTCGTGGTGCGCTGGCCCGTGCGACCCGCTGCCTATAGTGCGCGGCATGGGGACGTACGTGGGGGTGCGCGGCTGGCTCGAGTTCACGCATGAGCAACGTGCGGCGGTCGAGGAAGTGCTGGCCGCCCACCGCCACGACCCGTACTCCGACGGCTGGGCGGTCCCGGCGAGGCCCTTCAACTGGACGCTCTACGTGTCCCACGGCGGTGACGTCCGCGCGCCGTCCGTGGACTGGCTGCGCTCGCAGGTCGCGGAGCTGGCGTTGCTCGCGGACTCCGACGGGGACCGGCCGGTCGGCTTCTTCCTGCTGACCGACGAACGCCGCCACGCGACGGCGTGGACCGTGCGTGACGGCGTCGCGCACGAAGGTGCGGCGCCGGAGGAACTCCGCGGGTTCGCCTAGGGCCGGCTCAGGTTGGTGAGCGACACGCCGGGGGCGACCTCGTGGGTGCCGGTTTCGACGAAGCCGCGCTTGCGGTAGAGCTGGAGCGCGGGTTCGTTGCGCGTGCCGGTGCTGACGAGCTGGGGACCGGCGGGCAGCGCGTCGAGCAGCTTCGTCGCGATCCCCCGGCGGTGCGCACGCGGGTGCACGACCAGCCGGTGGATGTCCACAGTGGACCCGTCGAGCACGTACGAGACCGCGCCCACCAGACCTTCCTCGTCGTACAGCCCGAGGAACGTCTCACCGCACGCGCGCAGTTCGTCCGGTGACTCGTGCAGCGGCGGGATGCCGTCGAAGCCGATCAGCTCGGCCTCGACGGCGTACGCCAGCCGTTGCACCGTCCACAGCTCGTGCAGGACGGTGTCGTCGGTCAGGTCCAGGATCACGTGTTCGAGGAGTTCCTGACGAAGGCCGCGAGGTCCTCCGACTGCTGGATCCGGCTGGGCTCGTGCACGTACATCATGTGGCCGGCCGGGTAGTAGGCCGACTCGATGTTCGCGGTGAGCTCCTTCGGGATCTGCAGGTGCGCGATGAGGTGCTCGGCGGCGAAGTACGGCGTGGCGCCGTCGTACCAGCCGAACGCCACGTGCACCTTGAGGTGCGGGTTCGAGCGCATGGCCGCCGAGAGCTTGCCGGCCGTGGTGACGTGCCTGCCCTCGAACTCCTTGTAGGACCACTGCTCGATGACCCGCGACAGCACCTCGTAGGGCAGGTCGCTGGAGTAGCCGAGCTCGGCGCGCACGTAGTGGTTGAGCACCGCCGCGTACGGGCCGAGGATCGCGTCGATGGACGGGTCCGCGGAGATCTCCTCGCGGCCGTAGTCCTTGTCCCACCCGGTGAAGCGGGCGTCGATGCGGCCGACGGTCCTGCGGTCCTTGCGCAGCAGCTCGGTGAAGAACCGGATGTGCTCGATGCGCAGGTCGACCGCGTCGACGTACTCCTCGGACAACCCGGTGAGCGCGGCGATCTTGCTGATCGCCGCGGCGCGCTCGTGGTCGGGCAGGCGGTTGCCGCGGGCCAGCGCGTACGGGTAGTCGCGCGAGGCGAACTCCTCGGCCTCGGCGAGCACCTCCTTGAGCGGCCGGTCGCCGTGCAAGCCGTGGTAGTGCGCGATCGCCGCGTAGGTCGGCAGGTAGAGCGTGTAGGCGAGGTCGTGGCCCTCGTTGAACTGCAGCGTCGCGAAGTCCAGCACCGAGGAGATCAGCATGAGCCCGTTGAGGTACATGCCGTGCTTCTTCTGCAGGTGCTCGGCCAGCCCCGCGGCCCGCAGCGTGCCGTACGACTCGCCGCACAGGAACTTCGGCGACATCCAGCGCCCGTTGCGCGCGGTCCACAGCCGGATGATCTCGGCGATGGAGTCGATGTCGGGCTGGTAGCCGTGGTAGTCACCCGGCTTCTGCCCCTCCGCGGCCCTGGAGAAACCCGTCGACACCGGGTCGATGAACACCAGGTCGCTCTCCGCGAGCAACGTCTCCTCGTTGTCCGCGATCCCGTACGGCGGCGGCGTGAGGTTGCCGACATCGCCGCTGAGCACCCGGCGCGGCCCGAGGAGACCCATGTGCAACCACACGCTCGCACTGCCGGGACCACCGTTGAACGCGAACGTGACCGGCCGCTTCAACGGGTCGGCGCCGTCGAGCGTGTAGGCGGTCAAAAACACCTCGGCCTTGGCCTTGTGCCCCTCGAAGACGCCGTCCTTGAGCACCTCCTCCTTGAGCACGACACGCCCGGCGGTGGCGGTGTAGCCCAGCTCCCGGCCCTTGACGGTGATGCTGTGCTGAGTGGTGACCAGATCATCGGCAGGAGACACTGGCTTCTCTTCGGTCTTCTCCTCGGACATGGGAGCAACACTACGGAACTCGACGATCGAATAACGTCCTGCCGAGCCTGCCCGCGCCTGGTCGCCTGGCGCGAGACCGCCGCGCGCGTGAAGCGGGCAGCCTTCCGCGACCAGGTCTACTGGGGCCGCCCGGTCCCCGGCTTCGGCCCGATGGACGCCTCCGTCCTCATCGTCGGCCTGGCCCCCGCGGCCCACGGCGGCAACCGCACGGGCCGCATGTTCACCGGCGACGCGTCCGGCGACTTCCTCTTCCGCGCCCTGTACGAGGTGGGGTTGGCGTCACAGCCCACGAGCGTCTCCCGCGATGACGGCTTGGAGTTGTACGGCGTTCGGATGGCGTCGCCGGTGCGGTGTGCGCCGCCGGAGAACAAGCCGACCACGGAGGAACGCGACCGGTGCTTGCCGTACCTGCGGGAGGAGATGTCGCTGCTGCCCAACCTGCGGTCGGTGGTGGTGCTGGGCGGGTTCGGGTGGAAGGCGTTCCTGCCGTTGGTGAGTGATTCGCAGGTGAAGTTCGGGCACGGGGTGGAGGTGGAGGCCGGTGGGTTGCGGGTGTTCGGGAGTTATCACGTTTCGCCGCACAACACGTACACCGGCCGCCTCACTCAAGAGATGCTGCAGGAGGTGCTGCGCAGGGCCAGGGACGTGTGACTGCACCGGGCGCCTCGGAGGTGTTCCGGATACGAGCCGTTTCCGTGTGCAGTGGAACGGCGAGGTACGCGGAACACCCGCAGTGAACCGCTGACCTCCTGGAGGAGCTCCACCGCCTCAAAGGCGCGGATGACCGGCCGACAAACGTGTTGACCAGGCGGCCTCCGTCGCCGACATTCCCTGAATGGGACAGCGCGCGAACTACGCGGTCGTCGGCGAACCACACCTGTACTCGTCCCGGCACGCCGCGATCTCCCTGCTGGAGGACTTCGCAGCCGGACCCGACGAGGCGCTGGCGTTCGTGCGCGCCCAGGACCGGACGGACGACTGGTGGGACGACATCTGGTGCGAGGGCGCGGCGGTGATCGATCCCGCCGACCACGTCCTGCTCCTCTTCACCTGGCACCACGACGGCGTGGTGGACCGAGCGCGGCACCTCGCCGGGATCCGGGCGGCCTGGGAGGGCTGGCGGGTCCGGTGGGCGTACGGCGGTGTCGAGGACGTGGTGGCGTACCTGGGCATCGACCGGTTGACCGTGCGCACCGAACGGCACCGACCGGTGCTGCGGCCAGGAGCGGCGGACGACCTGGACCTCACCACCTGCCTGCTCACGGTCCGCAACGGCGACGGACTGCGCGCCTACCGGGTGGCCCACCTCTTCTGCGAGCCGCTGTGGGCCGGGCCGGAACTGCTCGACGTGCTGGCCGCGGAGCGAACGGTGTCCAGCTGGGAGCGGTTGTCGAAGGACGACGTAGGACCTGATCTCGGAGTGCACATCGACCTCGCACGCCGTGAGCTCGGTTTCTGGACGGCCACGACCTACAACGGATCGCTGGCCGACATCGCGGCGTGCTGGCCGGGGTGGCGCGTCGAGTTCTGGGAGGACCGCCACGAGGAACACACGCGGAGGTGCGGTGCGGACTTCGCGATGTACAGGTTCGAGGGAACCTCGTGAGCAAGTTCAGCCTGGTGCAGGTGCTGCCCGCCGAGGGAACGCAAGGTGATGCCGCACCGTCGGGTCTTGCTCCAGCCCTGCTCGATCGGCGCCTCGCAGCAGCCGCACCGGAACTGCCGCAGCTGGCGGCCGTCGACGGACATCGTCAACGTCACGCCCGTCAAGTCAGCGGAATGATCAGCGAACGAAGCGAGAAACGGCCAGGACCGTGCGACGCTGACCGGCATGAGGTGGTGGCGCGTAGGTGTGGCCGTCGCGGCGTTGCTGGTCGTGGTCGCCGCGGCGAGCGGGACGTCGCCGGTGCGGTTCGTGCCGCGCACGGACGACTCGCCGCCGCGGCCCGCGGACAACTCGCTGCCGGTCGACCTGCAGGCGCCGGGCGAGCTGCCGGACCTGCTCGCGGTGCCCTTCACGGTGTTCCTGGTGGTGCTGATGGGGCTGGTCCTGTTCGGACTGGTCGGGATCGTCCTCGCGGTCGAGCTGCCGCGGTGGCGCCGGCGCCGGGGCACGCGCGGGGTCGAGGTCGGTGAGACAGTCCAGCACGAGCAGGCCGTCGTCCGGCGCGTCGAGAAGGCGTTGCAGGAGTTCACCGCGCACCCGGACCGGGCGCCGAAGGACGCGGTCATGGCGGCCTGGCTGGCGCTGGAGGAGACGCGCACGCGCAAGCCGCACGAGACGGCGACGGAGTTCACGCAGAGTCTTGGCGTCAACGCGGACGTGCTCAGGAACCTCTACCAACGTGCGCGCTTCGGGCATGAAGAGGTCACCGCGCGGCAGGCCGACGAGGCCAGGGACGAGCTCGGCCGGATCATCAGGGAGCTCGCATGAGGACCGTGCTCGCGCTCGCCGTCGGGGTCGTCATCGGCGTGCTGCTGTGGTGGCTGGGGGCCACGCCGCTGTGGGCCACCGTGCTGGCCGTGCCGCCCGCCGCGTTCGCCGTGCTGGTCACCAGGCTGCCCAGGGCGACGGACGTGGTGTGGAGTGCGGGGCCGCAGGTGCCGGGGTCGATCAGCACCGCGCACGCCAGCACGCTCGCCAGCCGGCTCGAGGAGGCGGCGGAGAGCCGGGCCAAGTACGACGAACGGTTCCGCGCGCGGTTGCGCAGGCTCGGCATCGACGCCGACCGCCTGCCGGCCCCGGACGAGCTTGCGGAACGACTCAGGAGGGTCGAGTGAAGTTCTGGTCCACCGGCACGTACGGCGTGCAGGCGCCGCTCACCGACGAGGCCGTCCGCGACGCAGAGAAGATCCTCGGCGTGCGGTTGCCGGAGGCGCTGCTGGAGCTGCTGCGCGTGCAGAACGGCGGCATCGTGGTGCGCGAGCGGTCCGCGTTCCCGACGGCCGAACCGACCTCGTGGGCATCGGACCACGTCCCGTTCGACTCGGTGATGGGCATCGGGAGGGTGCCGCGCACGTTGTCGTTGCTCGACACGCCCTACCTGGTCGGGGAGTGGGGGTTGCCGTCGCCCGTGGTGCTGCTGACGGGGGACGGGCACACCTGGGTCGCGCTGGACTACCGGGAGTGCGGGCCCGAGGGCGAGCCGTCGGTGGTGTGGCTGGACGCCGAGCTCGAGACGGAGTCGCCGCTCGCGCCCGACCTCCGCTCGTTCCTGGCCGGCCTGGTGCCGGCCGAGGACTTCGACTGAAGATCAGGAGGGGCGAGTGACGATCGAGCTGGAGGCCAAGGCCGTTCTCGACGGGATCGGCGAGGTGGTGGTGGGGCGCGGCCGGACGGTGCGGCTCGCGCTCGCCGCCGTGCTCGCCGGTGGGCACGTGCTGCTGGAGGACGTGCCGGGGCTGGGCAAGACGCTCATCGCCCGGTCGCTCGCGCAGGCGCTCAGCCTCGACTTCCGGCGCCTGCAGTGCACGCCCGACCTGCTGCCCGCGGACGTCACCGGGTCGTTCCTCTACGACCCCGGAACGCGCGAGTTCGAGTTCCGCGAGGGGCCGGTGTTCACCGGGCTGCTGCTCGCCGACGAGATCAACCGCACGCCGCCCAAGACGCAGTCCGCGCTGCTGGAGGCCATGCAGGAGCGGCAGGTCACGGTGGAGGGCCGCACGTTCGCGCTGCCCAGGCCGTTCCACGTGCTGGCGACGTCGAACCCGGTGGAGTACGAGGGCACCTACCCGTTGCCGGAGGCGCAGCTCGACCGGTTCCTGGTGCGGCTCGACATCGGCTACCCGCCGGTGGACGAGGAGGTCGAGGTCCTGCGCAGGCGCATCGCCCGGCAGCGCGAGGACGCCGAGGTGCCACCGGTGCTGGCGGCGGGCCGGCTCGCCGAGCTGCAGCAGGAGCTCGAACAGTCCACTGTGGACGACGATCTGCTGCGGTACTGCGTCGACCTGGCCCGCGCGACCCGGCAGCACCCGGTGGTCGAGGTCGGTGCGTCACCGCGGGGCGCGCAGGGACTCGTGCTGGTCGCTCGCGCCCTGGCCACTCTGGACGGACGCGGGTACGTGCTGCCCGAGGACGTCAAGGAGTGCGCGGTTGCCGTTCTCGCGCACCGGCTCGTGCTCAAGCCGGAGACCTGGACGTCCGGCGTGAGCGGGGTGCAGGTCGTGACCGAGCTGCTCGGCAGGGTGCCGGGCCCGCCGAGCGCATGAGCAGGGCCGACAAGATCCGCGAGGCGTTCGCCGCCTCCCACGGCGCGCACTGGCACGCCACGGACGCCTACGCGCGTGCGGTGTGGCTCGGCGTCGGGCTGGTCGCGGCCGGGTTGTTCCTGCACGAGGTCGAGTTGGTCCTGTTCGGCGTCCCGCTCGTGCTCTCGGTGCTGCTCGCGACGAAACCCCGGGCCAAGCCGGCGGTCGAGGTGCGGCCGGTGCCTCGCGGTGCGGGCGCCGGGCTCGTGCACACCGTCGCCCACGTCGAGGGCGCGGACGCCGAAATCGCCGTCGTCAAGCTGCCGAAGGGGACCACCGCGCTCCCGGCGGACGTGCCCGACCTGCCCGTCGACGTCCGCCGCGACGCCTGGGGCCCCGGCGTCGACCTGCGCCTGGACCACCTCTTCGCCGGACCGGACGGCCTGCACGTCTACGGCCCGGTCGTCGGCGTCGAGCACACCCGCACGATCCTGCCGCCGGTCGAGCACCACCCGGCGGGCCCGCTGCCACCCCGTCCGGCCGGCCTGGTCGGCATCCACCGCTCGCCGCGCCGGCGACTCGACCGAGCTGCGCGACATCAGGGCGTTCCAGCCGGGCGACCGGCTGCGGCGGATCGACTGGCGCGTCACCACCCGCACCGGCACCGTCCACGTCCGCGAGCGGCACGCCGAGGCCGACGCGGAGGTCGTCCTGGCGCTCGACACCAGGTCCGACCTGGGCGCGGACGTGGCCGAGTGGTCCTCGGTCCGCTACGGGGCCGCCACGCGCCCGGACGGCAGCCTGGACCTCGCGGTGCGCAGGGCCGCGTCAATGGCCGCCGGGTACCTGCGGCAGGGCGACCGGGTGGCGTTGATGGACCTGGGCCGGCCGCAGCTCAACGTGCGGTCGGGGGTCGGCCGCCGCCACCTGATGCGCATCCGCACGCAGTTGGTCGTGTGTGCGCAGGCCGCCGGGTGGGCGTCGAAACCCGCGTTGCGCAAGCTCCCGCACGGCTGCGTGGTCGTGTTGCTGTCGCCGTTCATCGACGACGACATCGCGGACCTGGCCGTGCAGACGGTGAAGCACGGGCACATGGTGCTGGCGGTCGACACGCTGCCGGCGCCGCTGGAGCCCGACCGCGAGACGCCGTGGGGTGAGGTGGCGGCGGAGCTGATCGCCGCCGAGCACCGGGTGCGGCTGCGGCGGATGGCGCGGCACGGCGTGAGGGTGGTGAGCGGATGCTGATGCGACTCGCGATCGTGCTCGCCGCGCTGCCGGTGGCCGTCATCCTCAACGCCGAGGCGGAGTCCATCGCGCCGTTGGTCATCGTCGCGGCGTTGACGGCGTTGTCGGTGTTCATGCCGGCGAGCGCGGGACCGGCGTTGCTGATCGGGTACGCGGCGCTCGCGATGGCGTTCGGCGACGGGCACCCGTTGCGGGCCGGGGTGCTGGTGATGATCCCGTTGTTGCACCTCGTCCACGTGACGTCCGCGCTCGCGGCGGTCGTTCCGGTGAAAACGAGAATCGAGCCCGCTGCGCTGAAAGCACCAGCACGCCGGTTCGCCATTGTCCAGGCGATCACATTCGTTCTCGCGGGGTTCGCCGCGTTCATCCCATCAGGGCCGAACATCGGACTCGTGGAGCTGCTCGGGCTGGGCGCTCTGACGGTGCTGATCGCGGTCGTCGCACTGAGGATCTGAACCGTTCCTCTCAGCGAGAACAGGCCGATCCGGCCGCAAGGCGCAGGTCAGTGCCCGGGGTGTCCGGCATCACCCGGCGACGGCCGTCACAACGGCCCCTCCGGACGCGCGAAAAATGGGGTCGTGGTGCAACCATATGTGTATGGCTGCTGTGAAGTCGCAACCCACGCGAATCGTCATTGTCGGCGGTGGGTACGTCGGGATGTACACGGCTCTCGGACTGCAGAAGAAGCTGCGTTCCGGTGAGGCGTCGGTCACCGTCATCGACCCGCAGCCGCACATGACCTACCAGCCCTTCCTGCCTGAGGCGGCGGCCGGCTCCATCGAGCCGCGCCACGTCGTCGCCCCCCTGCGCAAGGTGCTCAAGCGCTGCCACGTCGTCACCGGCCGCGTCACGAAGATCGAGCACGCGCGCAAGATCGTGACCGCCGAGCTGTCGGACGGCCACGTCGAGGAGATCGAGTACGACGTGCTCGTCTCCGCGCTGGGTGCGATCTCCCGCACGCTCCCGATCCCCGGCCTGGCCGAGGTCGGCATCGGCATGAAGACGATCGGCGAGGCGATCTACGTCCGCAACCACGTGCTGTCGCGCCTGGACCAGGCCGCGAGCACCAACAACGCGGACCTGCGCAAGAAGCTGCTCAGCTTCGTCGTCATCGGTGGCGGCTTCGCCGGCATCGAGACGCTCGCCGAGCTCGAGGACATGACGCGGTATGCGCTTCGGTACTACGAGGGTGTCAAGCCGGAGGAGATGAACTGGGTCCTCGTCGAGGCCGCCGGGCGGATCATGCCCGAGGTCTCCGCGAAGCTCGGTGCGTGGACGGTCGAGGCGCTGGAGAAGCGCGGTATCAAGATCTACCTCGACACCCGCGTCAAGTCGCTGGAGAACGGCCACGTCGTCCTCGACGACGGCACGGAGTTCGACTCCGACACGATCATCTGGACCGCCGGCATGAAGGCGAACCCGGTGCTGCGCAACACCGACCTGCCGCTCGACGAGCGCGGTCGCGTCCGCTGCACCGCCGCCATGCAGGTGCAGGGCCTCGAAGGCGTGTGGGCCGCCGGTGACTGCTCCGCAGTGCCGGACCTCTCGCGCACCGACGAGGACCCGACGGCCACCTGCGTGCCGAACGCGCAGCACGCCATCCGCCAGTCGAAGCTGCTGTCCAAGAACATCGTCGCGTCGCTGCGCGGCCAGAAGCCGAAGGACTACTTCCACAAGTACCTCGGCTCGGTCGCCGGCCTCGGCCTCTACAAGGGCGTCGCGGACGTGTTCGGCCTGCGCTTCAAGGGCGTGGTCGCGTGGTTCATGCACCGCAGCTACCACGTGATGTTCATGCCGACCGTCAACCGCAAGCTGCGCGTGCTGATGGACTGGACGCAGGCGTTGTTCTACGGCCGCGAGGTCGTGGCACTCGGTCAGATCAACGACCCGAAGTCGGACTTCGACCGCGCGGTGCAGAGCTGACGGTTCACGTCAGTTGAGCCGAACGGCTGACGTTCACTCGCTGTGAGTGTGAAGATGCCCCGGACGAGCCCTCGTTCGGGGCACTCTTATGGCCCAGAGGCGGAACTTGAGCGCCCAACCGGAGTAAAGCTCCGCGGGTCGCCTTGACATTGCGTTACGTGAACCTGAGACTACGGCTGGTGCATCACCTGAATGCGTGATGCGCCTGTGTGGGGAGAGAGGTGATCCCGATGTCTCTCGAGGAGCTGGCCGCACAGCTTCGTCGTGGCGAGATCGAGGACCCCGCGTTGGCGCAGTACGCCGCAGAGTACGCGCAGGCGGGGAAGAGTTTCCGCAGCAAGAAGGACGATTGAGCAGGTCGGCTGACGGGCGGGTGCCTGGTGCCCCGTCCGAGGCTGCCAGGCCGCTGCTGCTGCAGGGCCAGGACTACCTCTTCCGCTCTCCTCCGAAGTGCCTGGACTTCCAGGAACAGGTCCACCGCCTCGGCATGGTCGACGAGGGCGACGGCAACCCCCAGCCCTGCGTGCTTGTTCTCGCGCGCGCCGCGGACATGGAGATGAACGAGCTCTCCATCGCTCTGGCCGAGCGCGGCATCCGGATGGCCCGCATCGACGCCGACCGCTGCGTCGACCTGCCGCTCTCCGTCTACACCGACCAGCCCCTGATCGAGCTCGACCGCTGGCTGCTGCGCCCGTTGCTGGTCTGGCGCCGCCACTTCGAGCTCTCCGCCATCCCCGTCGAACCGGGCACCCTCGCCGGCGCCTACGCGGTCGACCAGTGGGCCTCAGTGGCCAACTGGCTGTCCTCCCGCTCCGACTGGGCCCACGTGAACCCCTCGCGCTTCTCGACGCACCTGGACCGTCTCACGCAGCTTTCCGACGCCGCCGCCTTCGGCCTGCGCGTCCCCCGCACCGCCGTGACGACCCGCCCCGGCCGCACCCGCCCCGGCGGCGGCCACTGCATCGTCAAGACGGCGGGCCGCCACCTCCTCGAACCCCGCCCCGGCGTCCAGCACGGCCTCTTCCCCCGCCCGCTGGAGACCTCCCGCGCCTCCGACGCCCCCGAACCGGCCCCGGTGATCGTCCAGGAGTACGTCCCCTCCGACACCGAGCTGCGCGTCTTCGTGGTCGGCGAACGCTGCATCGCCTACCAGGTCGACAAGCTCGACCCGGCCCAGCTCTGGGTCGACCCGGACGCCGTGCGCGTCACCCCGACCTCCGTCCCGACGTCGCTGTCGGACCGCCTGCTGGCCCTCGCCCGCCACTGGCGCGTCCAGGTGGCCGCCTTCGACCTCCTCGTCACCGGCCGTGACCACGTCTTCCTGGAGATCAACGTCAACTGCGACTGGCGCTGGTTCGAACACCGCGCCGGCGACAACTCGGTCTCCGCCGCCGTCCACGACTGGGTCGCGCTCCGCTTCAAGGAGCTGCTCGGAGCGGGGAGGGCACGCTGATGTTCGGGTCCGTTCGATGCTTAGCCGGATGCTCGCTCTAGTCCAATTCACTGGGCCGCTCGGGCGAGAAACGACCATCCGCTCACACAAGCCGACGATCAAGGCCTAGGCTCCCCGTCGCCCCCGTAGCCCAATCGGTAGAGGCAGGTCCCTTAAAAGGATCACAGTACGGGTTCGAATCCCGTCGGGGGCACCATGCTTCACCCGGACGAACATGGTGCTGACCAGCGCAAGCGTGGTTTGAAGTTGATCTTGTAACTGTCGGTGACACTCATTCGTCACCGATGTTCCGCGCCGCCGGCAGGTCAACGCGCCTGGGCTGGTTCGACCTCCTCCACGCACGCGAGCAGCGACCTCGTGCGCTCACTGGGCGGTGCCCCGGACACCGTGCCGCTCAACAGGTACGTGTCACCCGCCGACGCGTCCGAAGGCGGAGCCAGCGTCACCACCAACGTCGCGTCGTGGGCGTCGCACACGTACAGCCCGCGGCCCACCCTGTTGGTCGAGCAGCCGAGCGCGCGCAGTCGTCGCAGTACGGCGCACAGCGTCGCGTGTGCCTCCTCCGGGCGTGCGCGGAACGTCGTCACTGAGGTGCCGGTGGCGCCGATGAACATGAACCGAATCGTGCTGCCCTGACGGCGCTCGCGCGTGCTGCGTCAGCCCTTCGAGCGACCGTTGGCCGCCGCGGAGCAAGCCTTTTGGCAATCCTTTCGCTCGCCGCTACGGCATTCGGGTGTCTGCGTCACTCTTTCGGTAACACGTGACGAAAGGAGTCATACAACCAGGTCACGAGTGTTTCGAAACGAAAATAAGGGGGCGCAGGGGGATGCCGAACCTGATCGTGACCGAGAACCAGCTGCCGGGGAGCCCGAAGTCGGAGTGGGACGGCATCAACGCCGCCGTGCCCGCCGACCCGAACATCGCGGGCTTCACGACGCGGCTGAGCGTCAACAAGGGCCAGACGATCGATTTCAAGATCCACACCAACTCCTCGAACTACCGGATCGACATCTACCGCCTCGGGTACTACGGGGGTGCCGGGGCGCGGAAGGTGCACTCGATCCAGCGCAACACACCGTCGGTGCAGCCCGCGGCGTTCAAGGACAACGGCACCGGGTTGTGGGACGCGTCGAACTGGTCGGTGACCACGTCGTGGGCGGTGCCGGCGAGCACGGTGTCCGGGGTGTTCCTCGCGAAGCTGGTGCGCCAGGACGGCACGCCGGGGGCGAGCCACATCCCGTTCGTGGTGCGGGACGACGGGGCTCAGCGCGACATGGTGTTCCAGACCGCGGACACCACGTGGCACGCCTACAACGGGTGGGGTGGCGCGAACCTCTACGGCGGCGAGCCGGCGTCCGGGAGGCCGGAGGGCCGGGCGTTCAAGGTGAGCTACAACCGGCCGTACAGCACGCGTGTCAAGGACGGCGGCACGTTCGCCGGGCCGCAGGACTTCGTGCTCAGCGCCGAGTACGCGATGATCAGGTGGTTGGAGCGCAACGGGTACGACGTCGCGTACGTGACCGGCGTCGACGTCGGGCCGGGCAACTACGACCTGACGAACCACGACGTCTACCTCTCGGTCGGGCACGACGAGTACTGGTCGCGGGAGCAGCGCGAGCACGTCGAGGCGGCCAGGGACGCGGGTGTGCACCTGTGCTTCTTCAGCGGCAACGAGGTCTACTGGAAGGTGCGCTGGGAGCCGGACGTCGGCGGCACGCCCAACCGCACGCTGGTCTGCTACAAGGAGACCAGGAACGTCGCCAAGCTCGACCCGAGCCCGGAGTGGACCGGCACCTGGCGCGACCCGGCGTTCTCGCCGCCGTCCGACGGTGGTGCGGCGGAGAACCGGTTGACCGGCACCAGCTTCTCCGTCGACTCGCACCAGGCCGACCGCATCGAGGTCCCGGCGAGCTGCGGCAAGCTGCGGTTCTGGCGCAACACCGGGATGGCGCTGCTGCCGCCGGGCCAGACCGGGTTCATCGAGGACGGCGTGCTCGGCTACGAGTGGGACGAGTCGCCGGACAACAGGTTCCGGCCGCCGACGCTGATCAAGCTCTCGCAGACGAACCGGTTCATCACCCAGAGGTACCTCGTCGACTACGGGTTGACGACCGGGGACGGCAACGCCACCCACCACCTGACGCTCTACAAGGCGCCCAGCGGTGCGCTGGTCTTCGGTGCGGGCACGGTGTTCTGGTCGTTCGCGCTCGACACGGTGCACGACTACACGAGCTCCGACCAGAACATGCCCGCCGTCCCCGAGGACCGCGACGCGCAGCAGGCGACGGTGAACCTGTTCGCGGACATGGGGGTGCAGCCGGAGACGTTGCAGGGCAACCTGACGCCCGCCACCGCCTCGACGGACACCACGCCGCCGGTCACGGTGATCACCTCCCCGGCGAACGGCGCCACGCTCACGCAGCAGGCGCAGGTGACGATCAGCGGCACCGCGAGCGACGCCGGTGGCATCGTCGCGACCGTCGAGGTGTCCACCGACAACGGCCAGACCTGGCGCGTTGCGACGGGAACCACGAGCTGGTCGATCAACTGGTGGCCGCAGCTGCCGGGCACGTACACGATCAGGGCGCGGGCGATCGACGACAGCCTCAACGTCGAGAACGGTCCCACGCGCACGGTCACCGTCACCCCCGCGGGTTCCGTGCGGCTCTTCCAGCCGACGGACGTGCCGTACGGGTTGCGCACGCACGACCAGAACCCCGTCGAGCTCGGCATGCGGTTCTCGGTCAACACACCGGGTTCGGCCACCGCCCTGCGGTTCTACAAGAACCCGTTCAACCTGGGCACGCACGTCGGCCGGCTCTACAACGCGAGCGGCACGAAGCTCGCCGAGGTGACCTACCTGGGCGAGTCGGCGAGCGGCTGGCAGCAGGTGGACATCGCGCCGATCGCGCTCAACCCCGGCGAGACCTACACGGTCACCGTGCACACGGCGAAGTTCTACAACGTCGACTACAACTACTTCCACGTCCCACGCACGTGCGGCGCCGTCACCGCACCCGCCGACGCCGGCGTCTTCCGGTACGGCACCGGAACCATGCCCACCGAGTCGTTCCTGAGGTCCAACTACTGGGTCGACGTGGTGTTCGCGCGGGCCGGTGGCGCGGGCACCCTGCCGCCCACCGCGGTCGGCAACAGCGGCTTCACCACACCGGCCGGCACCGCGCTCACCATCCCGGCGGCGACATTGCTGGCCAACGACTCCGACCCCAACGGTTACCCGATCTCGATGGTCTCGGCCGGATCCGCGACCGGCGGCACGGTGAGCTTCAACTCCGGCACGCAGAACGTGACCTTCACGCCCACCGGCGGTTTCTCCGGTTCCGCGAGCTTCCAGTACACGATCACCAACGGGTTCCTGCAGGCGTCGACGACGGTCAACCTCAGCGTCGGCGTCCCGCTGGTCACCCAGTCGCTGTTCACCCTCAGCGACACACCGGCCATGCAGAACTCCAACGACAACGGGCCGGTCGAGCTCGGCGTGAAGTTCCGCTGCACCGTGCCGGGCGCGAACGCCACGGGCGTGCGGTTCTTCAAGGGCACGCTCAACACCGGCCCGCACTCCGGCCGGTTGTGGAACGCCACCACCGGCGCGTTGCTCGCGACGGCCACGTTCAGCGGCGAGTCGTCGAGCGGCTGGCAGAGCGCGAACTTCCCGGCGCCGGTGCCGCTCACCCAGAACCAGCTCTACATCGTCTCGTACCACACGACGACGAAGTACTCGGTGACCGAGAGCGGTCTCGCGGCCGACCGCGTGAGCGGTCAGCTCGTCGCGCCGGCGAGCGGAAGTGCCGGCGGCAACGGCGTTTTCACCTACGGCGCCGCCGGTGGCTTCCCGGTGTCGTCGTCCGCCTCGGCCAACTACTTCGTCGACGTGGTCGCCGCGGTCCCGGCCCAGCCGCAGGTCCCGGTCTCGTTGTTCGGCCCGTCGGACGTGCCCGCGATCGTGAACTCCGCCGACGTCGGCCCGGTGGAGCTGGGCGTCAAGTTCCGCACCACGTCCGCGAACGCCACCGCCACGGGAATCCGGTTCTACAAGGGTTCCCTGAACACCGGCACGCACGTCGCCCACCTGTGGAACGCCACCACGCAGCAGCTGCTCGCGACGGCGACGTTCAGCGGGGAGACGGCGAGTGGCTGGCAGCAGGTGAACTTCGCGAGCGCGGTGCCGTTGACGCCGAACACCACCTACATCGCCGCGTACCACACGACCACGCATTACTCGGTGACGAACGGCTACTACGGCAACGCCAGGGTTGTCGGCTCGCTGTCGGCGCCGTCGAGCGCGAGCGCGGGCGGCAACGGCGTGTTCGCTTATGGGCCGGCGGGGTCGTTCCCGGCGTCGAGCGTCGACTCGACGAACTACTGGGTGGACGTGGTCGTGCAGTCGGGGTGAGCCCTACCAGGTGGGACGGGCGGTGACGCCACCGTCGACCACCAGGTCGTGGCCGGTGATCCACGCCGCCAGGCCGGAGGCGAGGAACACGCAGGCGTTGCCGACGTCCTCGGGCGTGCCGAGGCGGTGCAACGGGGCGGCGTCGTGCCAGCGCGCGACGCCGTCCGGCCACTGCTCCTCGATGCCGGGGCGGGCGATCAGGCCGGGGGAGACGGTGTTGACCCTGGTCCGCGGCCCGTACTCGAGCGCGGCCGAGCGCGCGTGCATGATCAACGCGGCTTTCGCGGCGCTGTAGTGGGCGTGGCCCGCGGCCGGGTTGCGTCCCTCGATCGAGGCGACGTGGGTGACCGAGCCGCCGTCGGGCAACAGCTGGGCAGCGGCCTGGGTGACGGCGAACGCGCTCGTCAGGTTGCTGTCCACAACGGACTGCCAGGTCTCGACCGTCATGCCCGGCAGCGGTTCCACCGGCTGCACCCCGGCGCTGTTCACGACCGCGTCGAGCCGGCCGTGAGCGCTGACGGCGTCGGCGAGCACGCGCCGGGCGTCGGTGCGCAGGTCGCCGTCCTCGAGTCCGAGGTGGCGCACGACCCGGGCACCGGCCACCTCGAAGCGCGCGGCGACGCCGACCCCGATCGTGCCGCCCGCACCGGTGACCAGGACGACCCGGCCGCTGAGATCGATCACGAGACGATGCCTTCCAGTCGGTGGCGGAGCCAGTCGACGATCTCACCCCGGCCGGCCACGAAGCCCGGCGCTCCCAGCGCGTCGCCGCCGACGTGGTGGAACACGCCACCGGCCTCCCGCACCAGCACCGCGCCCGCCGCGACGTCCCACGGGTGGATGCCCAGGTTCGCGGCCGCGTCCGCCCGTCCCGCCGCCACCCAGGCCAGCGACAGCGCCGTCACGTAGACCCGGCGCACGTCCGCCACGGCCAGCAGGTCGGTCAGCAGCTCGATCTCGCCCTCGTACGGGCTGCCCGGCAACGGGACGTCGGTCAGCACCACCGGCCGCGGGCTCGGTCCGGGCGGGATCACCAGCCCGGCCGACCGCACCGTGAACGGCACGCCCTGCGCCGCGGTGAACAGCTCGTCGCGGAACGGGTCCAGCACACAGCCCGCCACCAGCTCGCCGTCCACCGCCGCGGCCACCGAGAGGCACGCGAGCGGCAGCCCGCGGACGAAGTTGCGGGTGCCGTCGATCGGGTCGACGTACCAGGTGATCCGCGCCCGCTCGGCGCCCAGCTCCTCGCCGACGACCGCGGAACCCGGCACGTCCAGTGCCCGCCGCAGGAACGCCTCCACCGCCAGGTCGGCGCTGCTGACCTGGTCGAACGAGCCCTTCGCAGCCACGTCGACCGGCAGCTCGTGCAACAGCTTCGCACCGTCGACGCAGGCACGGGTGGCGAGCGCGAGCAGTTCCTCAGGGGTCACGGCCCCATTGTGATCGGTCACAAACACGACCGGCTGACTCTGGACAACGTCCCACCCGCCCAAGTGACCTGAGCCACCACGATGAGCAGACCTGACGACGACGTTGGAGGTTCGGGATGCGGATCGTGGCCGGGTTGGCTCTGGTGGCGGGTTTGGTCGCCGGAACAACCACCGCCCAGGCGGACACCCTCGAGTACGTGGCACTGGGCGACTCGGCAGCGGCCGGTCCGCTGATCCCGGACCAGGACCCGGCGCTGTGGTGCCTGCGTTCGGACCGCGACTACCCGCGGGTCGCGGCGGGACTCCTCGGCGCCCGGCTCACCGACGTGACCTGTTCGGGCGCGAAGACCGACGACTTCGCCGGTCGCCAGTTCGGGTTCGTGCCGCCGCAGCTCACCGCGCTCAAGCCGTCGACCGACCTCGTGTCGCTGACGATCGGCGCGAACGACATCGGCCTGTTCCAGACCGCGCTGAGCTGCATCAACCTGCTGCCTGAACCGGTCGGTACCTCGTGCAAGGACCGCTACACCGCCGGAGGTACCGACCAGCTCGCGAAGGCCGTCGACGCGTGGGCGCCGGAGCTCGGCGCCGCGCTGGACGAGGTCAAGCGCCGCTCGCCGGACGCGAAGGTCCTGGTCACCGGCTACGGCACCTACATCAGGCCGGGCGGCTGCTACCCGCGCCAGCCGGTCTGGAGCCGGGACGGCGACTACCTGCAGAGCGTCATGAACCGGATCAGCGCCACCGCCAGGTCCGAGGCGCACAAGCGCGGAGCGGCCTACGTGGACTTCGCCGCGGTGACCGTGGGCCACGACATCTGCGCCGCCCCCGCCGACCGCTACCTGGAGGGGCTGGTCCCGACGACCGTGGCGGCTCCGCTGCACCCCAACGCGGCCGGGATGGCGGCGTTCGGGGCGGCGGTGGCCAAGGCCGCGAGGTGATCGCGTGGGTGCTCGCGGCGGGGCTGGTCCTGGGCCCAGCCGCGAGCACGCATCACCGACCGCCAACCGCAACCACCACGACCCCGGCGACGGGCTCCAGCGGATGAACCGAGCGCACCGGACCCGTGGCTCGTCGGCGCGAGGCCACGACGTCGTCACGCGCCACGACGGGGTCGTCACGCCGTACCGGTCGCAGCTCCTCGACGGCGGCCGCAACGTCGTGCTGCAAGACCTGTGCGCCAACGACTTCGCCGACCGCCTGGCACTGGCGTTCGACCACGTGGCACTGCGCGAGGTGCTCAACGCGCTCGACCCGCCGAACGCCCGCGCACCCGACTGCTCACGGCCGGTCTGGCCGCTCGTGGGTGGCTGACCGCGCGGCCAGGGCGGCCGTCAGCAGCGTGACGTGCTCGATCCGCGTCGGGTCGAGGCCGGTCAGCTCCGCGACCCGGCGCAGGCGGTAGTCGACGGTGTTCGGGTGCACGTGCAGCTCGGTGGCGGCCGGCCGGCGCGACCCGCGCCGCAGGTAGACCTCCAGCGTCTGCACCAGCTCCTCGGTCAACGGCGCCACCACCGCCGCCAGCGGTGCGAGCGCCGCGCTCGGCCGGGACAGCTGGTACTCCAGCAGCACGTCACCCAGCCGGTAGAGGCCGGGCCCGGATCGCACGGCCACGGCGAGCACCTCCTTCGCGAGCCCGGCGGCCGCGACCCGGAGGGTGGGGCCGCGACCGCCGCCACCGTCAGCTCCACCCGGCGGCCCGCGCCGCGTCCGCCACGACCCGCTCCACCCGGTCGTCCTCACCGGGCAGCAACGCGATCCCGCCGCCGGTGGTCAACGCCGACAGCACCGGTTCCCGGCTGTGCCGTTCCAGCTCCGTCCGCAACCGCCGCAGCTTCCGCCGCGCCGCCACCGAGGCGTCCACCCCGGCCAGCAGCTCGTCGGGATGGGGCGGCACGTGCACCGCCAGCACCACGTACGGCCCGGCCGTCGCCACGCTCCCGTCGAGCAGCCCGGCCAGCAACGTCTGCCGCGCCGACCGCTCGTCGTCGAACATCGTCTGCCGCTCGTCGAGGTACCCGGCGCTCACCACCGGCGTCACGACCTGCAGGTAGCGCATGGCCAGCGCGTTGAGCGCCAGCACCTCGCCGATCTCCTCCGGCCTCGCCTCGGGCACGAGCACGTCCCAGACCACCTGGATGCCCACGTGGTAGGCGGTGAGCACCACGTCGATCGGCACGCCCTCCTCGGCCCGCCTGGCCGCCGACTCGCGCAGGAACCGCAGCTCGTCCCCGGACGGCAGCGTCCCGGTGCGCAGCACCCCGGCGAACGCGCGCAGGGTCTGCTCGATCACCCGCGTGATGTCGCCCGCGAGCTCCTCACCGGGCAGCTGCCGGTACGCCGGCACCCGTTCGGTGATCTCGGCGAGCACCTGCCGGGTGAAGGCGGGCAGCTCGGTCAGGAGGCGGTCTGCCAGCGGACGGCCGCCGATCACGAAGGACATCCGCCGATTCTGACCTACCTAGAGCTCGATGACCGTGCCGTCCGCCGGCACCTCCACGCCGGCCTCCCGCAGCTCCGCCGACTCGCGCGAGTCCGGGTCCAGCACCGGGTTGGTGTTGTTGAAGTGCGTGTACATCCGCCGCACCGCCGGGAACCGCCGCAGCTCCGGCAGGCTCGCCGTGATCGGCAGGTGCCCCATCGCCGCCTGCCCGGACGAGCTCCCGGTCGCCGTCCCCATCTCCGAGGCCGCGTGGAACGTGCCGTCCAGCAGCAGGCACTGGGCGCCCGCCACCACCTCGCCGAACCCGGCCGGCCACGACGCCAGGCACGGCGCGTAGACCAGCACACCGCCGGTGACCGGGTCCTCGAACCGGTACGCGACCACCCAGTCGCCGTCCACTGTGGACGAGCGCGCGTACTTCGGGCGTTTGCCGCTGATCGGGATCGCCGTCACCCGGAGTCCGTCGACCTCGAACTCGCCGGTGACCTCGTGCCACGCCACCGGCGCGTACCCGTCGATCACCGTGCGCAGGTCGAAGTGGTCCCGCAACGCGTGCAGCACCGGTCCCGGCGCCCACACCGTCAGCCCCGCGCCGCCGCGCAACGTCAGCAACCCCAGCGTGTGGTCCAGCTCCGCGTCCGTGAACAACGCGCCGCGCAACGGGGTCTCGCGCGGTCCGGGGCCGGGGTTCAGCAACTCACACGCGGCGATCTGGGTGCGGATGTCCGGCGAGGCGTTGACCAGCCACCAGTTGTCGCCATCAGCGCTGACCGCCAGGCAGTCCTGCGACCGCGAGGGCAACTCGCCGGACCGCGCCCGCGCGCACAACGAGCACGCGCAGTTCCACTGGGGGAACCCGCCACCGGCCGTCGTGCCGAGCAGGACCGCCTTCACCGCATCTTCCTCATCGCCATCTCCGGCACGTCGACAGGTGTCATCTCGGTCGCCAAGATCAGGTCCACAGTGGACCGGTCGGGGGACAGCGAGCACACCGGGTCGGTCGCGGCGGCGTCGCCGGTCAGCTGGAACGCCTGGCAGCGGCACCCGCCGAAGTCGATCTCCTTGCGCGGGCAGGAGCGGCACGGGCCCCGCATCCACTCGAAGCCGCGGAAGGCGTTGAACGACGCGGAGTGGTACCAGATGTCGTGCAGGGACGAGTAGCGCACGTTCTCGATCTCCAGCGAGGTGATCACCGTGGCCGCGGGGCACGGCAGCACGTCGCCGTTCGGTGCCACGGTCAGCTGGCGCGCACCCCACCCGTACATGCACGGCTTCGGGTGTGCCTCGTGGTAGTCGGCGATGACGTAGACGATCTCCATCCGCCCGCGCAGCCGTTCCTGGGCCGCGGCGACGACCGGGTCGGCCGCCGCCAGCTGTTCGCGCGTCGGCAGCAGGACGGCCCGGTTGCGCAGCGCCCAGCCGTAGTACTGGGTGTTGGCGAGCTCCAGGCGTTCGGCGCCCATCTCCTCGGCCATCGCGATGATCCCGGCGACGTTGTCGAGGTTCTGCCGGTGCAGCACGGTGTTCACGGTGAGCGGCAGGCCCTCGTCGCGGATGAAGGTCGCCGCCTCCACCTTGCGGTCGAACGCCTTGATGCCCGCGATCCGGTCGTTGCCGGCCTTCGTCGCGTCCTGCAGGGAGAGCTGCACGTGGTCGGCACCGCGCTCAGCCAGATCCCGCAACCGGTCGCGCGACAGGCCCACGCCCGACGTGACCAGGTTGACGTAGCAGCCGAGGCTGTTCGCGTGCGTCACCAGCTCGGGCAGGTCGGGGCGCAGCAACGGTTCCCCGCCGGACAGGTGGATCTGCAACACCCCCAGCGAGCGCGCCTGGTCGAAGACGACGCGCCACTGCTCGGTCGTCAGCTCGGCGTCCCTGCGCACCAGCTCGACCGGGTTCGAGCAGTAGCCGCACTGCAGCGGGCACCGGTGCGTGAGCTCGGCGAGCAGGCCGAACGGGGCCTCAGCCGTCGACATCGACCACCCTCCGTTCCACCAGCCGTGCCACCAGCGTCGCCACGTCCGCGGCGTCGACGCCGGCGTACTCGTCGCCCAGCGCCAGCGCGATGTCTCCCACCGAGCGAACGCCGTCACAAAGCGCCACAACGGAAGCAGCCGTCTCGTTCAGCACCAGCACGCCCTCCGGGAACAGCACCACGTGCGCCGACCGGATCTGGTCGTAGGTGCACTTCACCCCGCGCCGGATGCGCGGCACGGCGTCGAGCGCGACGACCGCGGTCACGGCTTCCCCTTGCCCGAGTAGTAGTCGACGGCGTCCAGCACGGCCCGCAGCACGTCGCACTTGAACGACAACGCCGCCACCGCCGCGAGCTGCTGCTCGCGCGTTGTCGAATGGTCGACCACGATGTCCAGAGTGGCCCGTCCCTCACCGGCGACCGCCTGGATGCGGTCGGTGAAGTAGGCGAACCCCTCCTCGGCGATCCACGGGTACTGCTCCCGCAACGCCGCCAGCCGCTTGCGCATCAACGCACCCGAGAACATCTCGGTCAGCCCGGACGCGACCGCCTCGACCCACGGCTTGGTGCGCGCGAAGTTCACGTAGGCGTCGACGGCGAACTTCGTGCCGGGCAGCACGTGCCGTTCGTCGAGGACCTCCTCCCTGGTGAGCCCCACCGCCTCGGCCAGCCGCAGCCAGTTCTCGGCGCCACCCTCACCCGGCTGCGTCCCGTCGTGCCAGATGATCCGCTCCCGCCACTGCCTGCGGATCTCCGGCAACGGGCAGTTCGACAGGATCGCGGCGTCCTTCTGCGCGATGCAGCGCTGGTAGTACCAGCGGTTCGCGGCCCACGCCTGCAGCTCGTGCTTGCTCAGGCCGCCTTCGTGCATGCGCACGTGGAACGGGTGGGTGTCCCAGTACCGCGGGGCGAGTGCGCGGAGCTCGGCGACGAACTCCTCGGGAGACACGGCAGTCATCAGCGGAAACTCCTCGGAAGAGCGGGAGACGCGCGCAAGGGGGAACCGGGATCCTCCCCGATGGCGAGGATCCCGGCGCGAGGTCCTACGTCAGCTGCGAGCCGCGTAGGCGGTGACCTCCATCGGCGTCTCGAAGTCGCGGAAGTCGGGCTTGACCCACTCGCGCTTGACCTCGGGAAGCTTCTGCTCGGTAGCGGTAGCGGCAACGTTCATGGCGCAACTCCTCCGGTCTTCGGCGTGCCCGGGACGGGCGCGCACGGCTTTCCGTTGGGGGCGCGGCGGCGACTTTCACCGTAGGACTTCCAGTGTGGATCGCGCTAGACCGTCCACAAGGTTCCCTGAAGTCATCGGGCTGGGAACCTGGTCGGTCGAGCCGGGTGACCATCTGAAACCGGTCCAAGTATCGAAACATCGGATGACCGTTGTGGGTTGATGCGAGCTGTGATTGGGTAAACACGCCCTGCAACACCCTCCGCCGCAGACAGAATCCACGAGCGGACCCGAAGGAGAGCACACATGCGTGCTCGTCGTATCGCGGCAGCGGCAGCCTGCACCGCCGTCGCCGCATCCCTCTGCGCCATCCCGGCCTCCGCCCAGGAGGACCCCTCCGCGCTCGCCGAACGGACACTCGCGACCAGGCTCGACATCCCGTGGGACATCGAGTTCCTACCCGACGGCAGCGGCATCTTCACCGAGCGGGACACCCGCAAGATCAAGAAGCTCTCCGGCACGACCGTGACCGAGCTCGACACGGTGGAACAGGCCCAGACCACGGGCGGTGAGGGCGGCCTGCTGGGGCTCGCCGTGTCACCGAGCTTCGCGACCGACAACTCGGTCTACATCTACTACTCGACGGCGACCGACAACCGGGTCGCCAAGCTCGCGCTGGGCGGCACGCCGCAGCCGATCGTCACCGGCATCCCCAAGAACCGCTACCACAACGGCGGCGGCCTGGAGTTCGGTCCCGACGGCTTCCTGTGGGCCACCACCGGCGACGGCCAGAACACCGGCACCGCGCAGAACTGGAACTCGCTGGGCGGCAAGGTCCTGCGCTTCGACACCGCGGGCAGGCCCGCCGCCGGCAACCCCCGCGCCGGCAGCGTCGTCTACTCGATCGGCCACCGCAACGTCCAGGGCATCACGTGGGCCGGCAACACCGCGTACGCCACGGAGTTCGGCAACAACACGACCGACGAGATCAACCGCATCGAGGCCGGCAAGAACTACGGCTGGCCGACGTGCGAGGGCAACTGCAACACCGCGGGCATGACGAACCCGGTGCGGACGTGGCCCAACAGCCAGGCCGGCCCGTCCGGCATCGCCTACCACAAGAACGCGCTGTACGTCGGCGCCGTCACCGGCCGCCGGATCTGGAAGATCCCGGTCAACGGCACCACGCTCGGCACGCCGCAGGCGTTGTTCACCGGCACCTACGGCCGGGTGCGCTCGATCGCTCCCGCACCCGACGGCACCCTGTGGCTCGGCACGTCCAACCAGGACGCCAACGGCCAGCCCGGCTCCACCGACGACCGCATCATCTCCACCGACAGCTGACCTTCACCCATCCGCGCACTGCTGCAACCGCACGCGGGGGCCCGCGTTACCTACAGGGGAACGTAGGGCCCCCGCGTGCCCCTGGGAAACACGGGTGGGTGAGGGGTCAGTTGCGGGCTGCGGGCATTTTGCGGAGCTGGTCGAGGACGGCCGGGTCCTGCAGCTGCATCCACTGGATCACCTCGGTGTAGGTGGCGCACACGGTCTCCGGTTTGCCGCACACCTCGCCGAGGAACTGTTCCATCGCCGTGGAGAACGCCGACCCGTTCCACTCGTTGAAGTGGTTGCCGATCACCAGCGGCGCGCGGTTGCCGTTCAGCGCCGCCCGGTACACCGACCGGTACGTGTCGACGACGATCTGCGTGAACTCACCAGCGCGGGCCGGCTCGTCCTTCGCGCCGTTGAGCGAGTACCAGAGGTTGAAGTCCATCATGACGACCTGCTTGCCCAGCGCGGGCACGCGAACCTCGGGCATCGGGAACTCGTACAGTCCGTTGTGGACGTACGGCCACTGCACGCCGAGCGCCACCTGGCTGGTGTCGTAGACCAGACCGTGCGCGGCCATCGCCGGGAACGCCTCGTCCCAGTTGCCCTCCAGGCACGGCGTCCGTCCACCCCGGACGGCGTCGGCGGCCAGCTTGAACCCGGCGGCGCGGGCCTTGTCGACGATCAGCCTGAACTGGTCCAGCTCCTGGTTCCAGGCCTTGTTGTCCCACTTGTCCACCGACGGCTGGCTGCCACCGGAGCAGAAGTGGCCGTTGTAGTGGGTGCCGATCTCGTGGCCCTCGTCGACGACCTGGTTCAGGTACTCGATGCGCGCCGCGATGTCCTGCCTGCTGCCGCCGAAGTCGATGTCGGAGCGGCCGCGCTTGAGGCCCGCCGGCGGCTGGTACTGCGTCTTGTCCTGGTCGGCCAGCAGGTACACCCCGGACAGCAGGCCCGTGACGTGCGCGCCGGTCTGCCTGGTCAGCGGGAGGACCTTGTCCCAGTGCTGCTTGGACACCGCGCCGTCGAAGGAGAACAGCACGAACTGCGGCGGCTTCTCGCCCTGTCCCAGCCTGTGCATCCACGGCTGCTTCCGCAGCTGTTCCGGTGTGGGGTCGGGGACCCGCGGCGTCGGGCCGGTGTTCTTCGGCGCGGGCAGGCGGGGTGCCATCGGCAACGGGCCCGTCTCCGCCTGCTGCTCCTGGTCGGAGTGCGGACTCAGGGTCATCACCAGCACGAGAGCCAGCGCGAGAGCCACGCCCGTGGTCAACCATCCCCAGCGCTTCACACCTAAGGAGACGACTGGTCACCCGAACGGGTTGCGCGGTGGAGGCGATTGGTCACGCAACGGGCTCGGCGATCACCACACGGTTCGCCTCGTAGCCCTGCTGACCACCGATCCAGGTACCGCCGCACGTGACGAGCACGAGCCGGTGCGGGCCTCGTGGCCCGAAGAACTCGACCGCGCGGGCGGGCAGCTCCTCCTTGCGGACCGTCTCGATCTGCTTGATCCGGAACCGGAACTCCTTGCCGGAGCTGTCCGCGATCACGACCTCGCGGCCGTTCTGCGCCTGCCACAGCTCGGCGAAGGGGCCCTTGGCGCCCTTCCAGTCGACGTGCCCGGCGAGCACGGTCGCGCCCTCGGCGGCGGCGAGTTCGGTGCCCCACCAGGTCGCCTCGCCGATGCCGTCGGGCACGGGAAGCACACCGTCCTCGACCTCGCGGCGCACCAGCGTGGCGGATCCACCGGAGGGCAGCCGCACCGAACCGGGACCGGCCTTGGGCGGCGCGGGTTGCTGTTGCTGCGGTTGTTGTTGCGTGGGCTCGACCGGCTTGGCGTTGTTCGTGTTCGCGCCCCCGATCAGCCCGGTGAGGTCGGCGCCGCGGCCGGTGCTCATCGAGTCACCGACCGGACCGGGACCGACCACGGGGATCTCGTCGGCGACCGGCCGTCCCGCGAGGACGTCGGTCTCCGACGAGGTGACCAGCACGCTGGTGGCGGCGACCCCCGCCACCAGCACACCGGTCAGGAAAGCCCTGGAACTCACTGCCTGCGCCACACCAGCAAGCCTGCCAGCGCCGCGCCGAGCAGCACCAGGCCACCCACCGCGAGCATCAGGCCCGGCCGCAGCTGCGTCTCGAACGACGCCGTGGCCACCGGCGTGCTGCCCTCGGTGCCGGCCGGGATCGTGCTGGGCACGACCGGCGTGTTCGGCTTGTTCACGAGCTCCAGCGCGAGCGTCGAGCCGGGAGCGACCGAGCCGCACGAGGCCGGTGGTGCCTTGGGGTCGAAGAACTCCTCGTACCCCTTGGGCGCGGCGACCTCGACCAGGCAGATCTCCTGCGGCGTGCGCAGCCCCGGCACCTCGACCGTGCCGTCGGCGCCGGTCTGCAGCACCAGCGGCTTGCCGTCGGTGCCGACCAGCGGGCTGTCGTCCTGCTTGAGCGCGGGGCTGGTCTGGTCCTTGGCCGTGACGCGCAGCGCGACGCCCGCGATGGCCTTCTTGGTCTCCGAGTCGATCTTCGTGATCTTCACGGCGCCGGGCGCGGTCCTGGCGGGAGCGTTCGCGGCCGCGGTCAGCTCCTTCTCGCCACCGGTGGTGACGATGCGCTGCATGTTCTCGGTCTGGATCGGCTGGTGCACGACCGGCTTGTCGGCGGGGGAGTCCGCGGTGACCGCGATCGCCGGCTTCGGCCCGGTCGGGATGACCTTGAGCGCGACCGGAGCGCCGTTGGCGTCGGTGGTGACCGTGCCGCTCGCGCTGCCGTCGGTGAGCTTGGCGTCGGTCAGCGTGAAGGAGATCGGGGCGTTGGGGACGCCCTTGTCGTTCTGCTTGAGCAGGGCGACGGTCCAGGTGGACTCGGTGCCGATGACGAGCGGGTCCGTCGGCGCGGCCGCGGAGAGCGTCCACGGGCCGCGGTTGGCCTCGGCGTCGGCCCGCAGGCGCGCCACGGTGTCCATCACGGACTGCGGCAGCCGCGCGGCGTACCACTCGGCGTTGTAGGCGAGGTACTTCGGATCGGGGGTGTCGAACCGCACGGGGCCGTCCGGTGCGGCGGTCCAGCTGTGCAGCAGGTGCGCGAGCGCGGCGGCCTCCTCCGGCGACTTGGTCGTGGAGTAGCGCAGCAGGAGGTAGGAGATGTTCGCGGCGACGGCCGGGTCGAGCTTCTTGCCCGCCTTGGTCAGCAGCTCGTCACCGGGCTTGTAGCCGACGGCGCTGTCCGGCGCGGGCAGGGCGTACTGCACGCACCACACGTGCTTGTCCTGCCACACGTATGAGCCGTGCCACTCCGAGCCCGGTGTCGCGTTGGGCTGGACCTGTGTCGCGTTGTGGCCGATGCCCTTGACGCCGACCGCTGTCGCCGGCGCGGGGACGGTCAGGAGGGCGAGCCCCGAGACCGCCGCCACAGCGGCAAGACGTTTCCAGCCCATGGTGAATCTTGATCCCCTCTGACCAGTGATGATCCCGCGTGCGAGCTTGTCGGTAGCCCACACCGGGGACAAGCCGCCACGAGGGGGAAGTGTGGCGCTACTGTCCGTGTGAATGTGATCGAAATGTGACGCCGGTTACGTGCATCGGGTGTGTCATGCCGCGACACGCCGTAGTCAGGTCACGCTCCGGAGTCTTCGCAGGAGTTCGCGCATTATTGGCGCACGTGTGATCGCTTGAACGAGTAAAGTCGGCTTTACCGACGGGGAACAGGACATCGAGTTCGCTCGTTGATACCCGTGACGGCGTAAGGCAACGCCCCAGGAGGACCAGGTGCGCTCCAGCAGCAACCCGGCTTTCCGTAACCTGCCGACCGGCGGCGGGTACGGAGGCTACGCAGGCTTCGGACAGCCCGAAGCCGGCTACCAGCAGGCCCCGCCGCCGCTGACCAGCGAGCGGCCGATGACGATCGACGACGTCGTCACCAAGACCGGCATCACGCTGGCCGTGGTGGCCGTCACCGCAGTCATCACCTACCTGATGCAGGCTTGGGTACTGCTGTTCCCGGCCGCGATCATCGGTCTCGTGCTCGCGCTCGTCATCACGTTCAAGCGCAACCCGAGCCCGCCCCTCGTCCTCGCCTACGCGGCCGTCGAAGGTGTCTTCCTCGGCGCGTTCAGCGGGATCATCGGGCGCCTGATCGACGGCTGGACCGGCAACCCCGGTCAGGGTGTCGTGGTCATCGGCCAGGCGATCATCGGCACGATCGGCGTCTTCGCCGGCATGCTGATCGTCTACAAGACCGGTGCCATCCGCGTCACGCCGAAGTTCACGAAGTGGATCACGGGCGCGATCATCGGTGTCGCCATCCTGATGCTCTTCAACCTGATCATGAGCTTCTTCACGACCGGCGGCCTCGGCCTCCGCTCGGGCGGCACGCTCGCGATCATCTTCAGCCTCGTCTGCATCGGCCTCGCGGCGTTAAGCTTCCTGATCGACTTCGACGCCGCCGACCAGGCGATCCGGGCCGGCGTGCCGGCCAAGTTCGCGTGGCAGATCGCGTTCGGTCTCACGGTCACCCTGGTGTGGCTGTACACCGAGATCCTGCGCCTGCTGTCGTACTTCAACTCGGACTGACGTCCGGGGTTTTCGATCGAAGGGCGTTCCGTCTCGGCGGGGCGCCCTTCGGCGTTTGTAGGCTGGGACGTGTGGAACACGGGTACCGCCTGGAGATGAAGCCGCCTGCCGTTGACGATTACCTGCGCCTGCGCGAGGAATCCGGTCTGAGCGCGCGCACCAGGGCAGAAGTCGAGAACGGGATCGACGGCGCGTGGGCCGCCGCGCACGTCATTCACGTGGAATCAGGCGAGACAGTCGGCATGGGCCGCGTGATCAGCGACGGCGGCTGGTACTTCCACATCATCGACATGGCCGTGTTGCCCGGTCATCAGCGCAAAGGCATCGGCGACGCCGTCATGACCGCGCTTTTGCGGCTGATCCACGAGCACGCACCCACCGCGAGCGTCAGTCTGCTCGCGGATCCGCCCGGCCGCCGTCTCTACGAACGGCACGGCTTCGTGGACACCGCGCCGGCCTCGGTCGGCATGCGCCGGGCCTAAGCCCGCCAGCGGACGTCCGGCAGTTCCGTGCCGATCTTGATCAGGCAGTCCGTGCAGAGCGCGCCCGCCTGTGCGCGTGACACCCGCTCGTCGGGCACCGAGTGTTCGCAGACGGCCTCGTAATAGGTCCGCGTGCCGTTGGCCTGGTCGAGCGAGAAAGCATGGCATTGCAGGTCATATTCGCTTTGCCACCACACATAGGGCATGTCCGTTCCCTCCTGACTCGTCGGTAGGGACGGACTCCCCCTCGCCCGATGACGCCAATGCACGATGATTCATCTCATCGGCAGGACAACGGCGGGCAAGTAGCTCCGTTCGGGTGATACGGAGCTACTTGCAGGCGTCAAATTGCAGATCTTGGAGAAAGGACCGGGTCAGGAAAGGCGTTCCAGCACCATCGCCATGCCCTGACCACCGCCGACGCACATCGTTTCCAGGCCGAACTGCTTGTCGTGGAACTGCAGCGAATTGATCAGCGTCGTGGTGATGCGCGCGCCGGTCATGCCGAACGGGTGGCCGACGGCGATTGCGCCACCATTCACGTTCAAACGATCCAGGTCGATTCCGAGGTCCTGGTACGAGGGAATGACCTGGGCGGCGAACGCCTCGTTGATCTCGACGAGGTCGATGTCCGAGATGGAAAGGCCGGCCAGGGCCAGCGCGCGCTTCGAGGCCTCGACCGGGCCGAGGCCCATGATCTCCGGCGACAGGCCCGACACGCCCGTCGACACGATGCGCGCCAGCGGCGTGATGCCGAGCTCGCGGGCCTTGGTGTCGGACATGACCACGAGTGCCGCGGCGCCGTCGTTGAGCGGGCAGCAGTTGCCGGCGTTGATCCGGCCGTCGGGGCGGAAGACCGGCTTCAGCTGCGACACGGCGTCGTAGGTCACGCCGGCGCGCGGGCCGTCGTCGGTGGAGACCACGGTGCCGTCGGGCAGCGTGACCGGCGTGATCTCGCGGGCCCAGAAGCCGTCCGCGATCGCCTTCTCGGCGAGGTTCTGCGAGCGGACGCCGAACTCGTCCATCTCCTGCCGCGAGACGCCCTTGAGCAGCGCCAGGTTCTCCGCGGTCTGGCCCATCGGGACGTAGATGTCCGGCAGGGCGCCGGAGACCCGCGGGTCGTCCCACGTCGAGGCGCCCGAGGCGGCGACGGAGGCCGTGCGCGCCTCGGCGTCGGCGAACAGCGGGTTGTGCGTGTCCGGCCACGAGTCCGAGCTGCCCTTGGCGAACCGCGACACCGTCTCGACGCCCGCGGAGATGAACACGTCACCCTCGCCGGCCTTGATGGCGTGCAGGGCCATGCGCGTGGTCTGCAGCGACGAGGCGCAGTACCGGGTGACCGTCGTGCCGGGCAGGGTGTCGTGACCGAGCAGTACGGAGACGACGCGCGCCATGTTGAAGCCCTGCTCGCCGCCGGGCAGGCCGCAGCCGAGCATCAGGTCGTCGATCTGCGCGGGGTCGAGCTGCGGCACCTTGTCCAGCGCCGCCTTGACCATCTGCGCGGCGAGGTCGTCGGGCCGCACGTCCTTCAGCGAGCCCTTGCCCGCGCGGCCGATGGGGGAGCGGGCGGCAGAGACGATCACGGCCTCAGGCATCACGGAACTCCTCGTTGAGGGTCAAGGTCGCATCGAGCCTAGTTAACGCCCGCTCACCCCGGCCAGCGTGAGTGACGAGAATTCCGGAACTCAGACGTGCCGCCTTTGCAGCCACGCCGGCCACCGCGACGGGCCCACCGCGAGCGCCGCCGACCGCAACGGCGCCGGTGCCGCCCAGCCGGCCACAGACCCGCCACCTGGCACAACGGCGCGAGCAGCACGCCGGCCGCCGCTTCGTAACCCACAGCGCTGGGTGGAACCGGTCGGAGCTGAACATGTCGACGTGCCGGGCCAGGAACTCCGGCGCCAGCAGGTTCGCGAGCGACACCGCGGTCCCGCCGCCCGGCGCACCTCGGCCGTCTGCGCCGCCGCGAGCCGCAGGCCGTACCGCCGCCCGACCGCCCTCAGCGGCTGCGGGATCGGCCGCACGATCCCGAGGTCGGGGCACGTGCCGACCACCACGCCGCAGCCGATCTCCCGCAGCCGGCGCACCTGCTCACCGAGCAACGCCGCCGACTCGCGCACCGGCATCCGCGTCGTCACGTCGTTCGCGCCGATGATCACCAGCGCCACCTGCGGCTCGTCGGCGACGGCCCGGTCGACCTGCGGCACCAGGTCCCGCGTGGTCGAGCCGCTGATCGCGTACGTCGTCAGCCGCACCGGTCTGACCGCCTCCTCGGCCAGCGCCTGCGCGAGCAACACACCCGGCATCTGCGAGGGACCGGTCACACCGACGCCCACCGCCATCGAGTCGCCGAGCACCGCGAACCGCACGGGCTCGCCGCCGTCGTCCCGGTAGACCCCGTCGGGGGCCGGCCAGAGGTGTTCCAGCACGCCGATGGCCACGCGGGCCCGTCTGCCCTGCTCGTTCAACAACCCCACCAGCGCGCCGGACAGCCCGCCCAGGGTCGCCGCGGTCATGGTGACCGCGCGGAGGTGCCTCAGCCCGAACATGCGCACCACCCCTTTCCCCCGGAATCGTCGGTACCGCTGTTCGAATCAACCTCCGCCGTCACTAGAGCTAGGCTTCGTCCCGCCATCTCGGAGTGTGGGAGCAGGGAGTGGATACCGGTGGAGTACGTCGAGCACGTCGTCGATCTGGTCGGCAACACGCCGCTGGTCAAGCTGAACTCGCTGACGTCGGGGATCAAGGCGACGGTCCTGGCCAAGGTCGAGTACCTCAACCCCGGCGGCAGCGTGAAGGACCGCATCGCGCTGCGGATGGTCGAGGCGGCCGAGAAGTCCGGTGAGCTGCAGCCCGGCGGCACGATCGTGGAGCCCACCTCCGGCAACACCGGCGTGGGTCTCGCCCTGGTCGCGCAGCGCAAGGGCTACAAGTGCGTGTTCGTGTGCCCCGACAAGGTCAGCGAGGACAAGCGCAACGTCCTCAAGGCCTACGGCGCCGAGGTCGTGGTGTGCCCGACCGCCGTCGCGCCCGAGCACCCGGACTCGTACTACAACGTCTCCGACCGGCTGGTCCGCGAGATCCCCGGCGCCTGGAAGCCGAACCAGTACGCGAACCCGGAGAACCCGGCGAGCCACTACCACCAGACCGGACCCGAGATCTGGCGTCAGACGGACGGCAAGATCACGCACTTCGTCGCGGGCGTCGGCACCGGCGGCACGATCTCCGGCACCGGCCGGTACCTCAAGGAGGTCTCGGACGGCGCGGTGCGGATCATCGGCGCCGACCCGGAGGGCTCGGTGTACTCCGGCGGCACCGGCCGGCCGTACCTGGTCGAGGGCGTCGGCGAGGACTTCTGGCCGGAGACCTACGACAAGACCGTCTGCGACCAGATCGTCGAGGTCTCCGACGCCGACTCGTTCGACGTCACCCGCCGGCTGGCCCGCGAGGAGGGCCTGCTCGTCGGCGGCTCGTGCGGCATGGCGGCCGCGGCGCTGCGCGTGGCCCGCGACCTGCCGGAGGACGCGGTCGTGGTCGTGCTGCTGCCCGACGGCGGCCGCGGCTACCTGTCGAAGGTCTTCAACGACCGCTGGATGGCCTCCTACGGCTTCCTGCCGCCCGACTCGACCGGCGCGACCGTCGGTGACGTGCTGCGGCGCAAGGGCGGCCAGCTGCCCGACCTCGTGCACGCGCACCCGAACGAGACCGTGGGTGACGCGGTGGCGATCCTGCGCGAGTTCGGCGTCTCGCAGATGCCCGTCGTTAACGCGGAACCGCCGGTCATGGCGGCCGAGGTCTCCGGTGCCGTCAACGAGCGCGACCTGCTCGACGCGCTGTTCACCGGCAAGGCCCAGCTGTCCGACCGCCTCGACAAGCACATGGGTGTCCCGCTGCCCACGCTCGGCGCCGGCGAGCCCGTCAGTGTGGCGATGGCGGCCATGGCGCACGCCGACGGCGCGCTCGTGCTGGAGGACGGGAAGCCCGCCGGCGTCGTAACAAGGCAAGACATTCTCGGGTTCTTGGCTGGTCGCTGAGCGTGGAGGCCCGTGCGTCCGATAGCGTGACGCCCCAGATCACCAAGACTCACCCACACACGGCCCAGCCAAGGGGGTTGGAAACCGGATGAACGCTCCGCAGCCGCCAGGAAATCCGTTCGGCGGTCAGCCGCAGCACGAGCAGCCAAACGCGGACGCCACGCAGGTCGTCCCGGGAGGAGGGCAGCCGCAGGCTTCCCACAACCCGGACGCCACGCAGGTCGTCTCGCCTGGTCAGACGCCTGCCGCGCCGCAGCAGAACGCGGACGCCACCCAGGTCGTGAGCCCGGGGCAGGTGCCTCCGGCCGCCGCTGCTCCCGGCTCCGGCGGTTTCCCGGCACAGGGTCCCGGCTCCGGCGGGTTCCCCGCCCAGCAGCCGCCGCCCCCGTACGGCGCTCCGCAGCAGCCGCCGGCCTACGGTGCTCCGCAGTCGAACCCGTACGGCCAGCCCGCGCAGTCGAGCCCGTACGGCCAGCCTGCGCAGTCCAACCCGTACGGCCAGCCCGCGCAGTCCAACCCCTACGGCCAGCCGCAGCAGCCCTACGGTGCGCCGCAGAGCTCGCCGTACGGCCAGCCGCAGCAGCCCTACGGCCAGCCCGGCTACGGCATGCCCGGCCCCGGGATGGCTCCCATGCCGCCCACCGGTTACGCCGAGTGGGGCTCGCGGTTCGTCGCGGGTCTGATCGACTACGGCATCCCCGGTGTCGTCGGCTGGCTGCTCGCGTTCGTGATCAGCCTGATCGGCGCGTCGACCGGATCGCCGGACACGGCGGGCATCTTCGGCCTCGTGGCGATCGTCGTCGGCTACGGCGGATCGCTCGGCTTCATGATCTGGAACACCATCGTGCGCGGTGGCTCGACGGGTCAGTCGCTGGGCAAGAAGGTCGCCAAGATCAAGCTGATCAAGGAGGACACGCAGCAGCCGCCCGGCGGTGGCACCGCGTTCCTCCGCCTGCTCATCAACTACGCCTTCGGTCTGGCGTGCGGCATCGGTGCGCTGGTGAACTACCTGGCGCCGCTGTGGAACCAGCCGAAGAAGGAGACCTACTCCGACAAGATCTGCGGCACCGTCGTGATCAACTGGCCGGAGACGGCGTCGCCCTACGGCGGCCCGAACACCGGCGGTTACGCGCAGCAGCCGGGCACCGGCGGCTACCCGCAGCAGCCGCAGCAGGGTGGCTACGGCCAGCCGCCGCAGCAGGGCTACGGCCAGCAGCAGGGCTGGTAAGACGCTTCGACGGCGCGGCCCCCGGTCTTCACGACCGGGGGCCGTTTCGTTTCCGCACTCCTGCCGGTCGGCGGCCAGACGGGTGAGTACCCTTCGGACATGAGCACCCCATACGGCTTCGCGACCAGGGCGATCCACGCCGGCCAGGACCCGGACCCGACCACGGGTGCGGTGAACGTGCCCATCTACGCGACGTCGACGTACGCCCAGGACGGCGTCGGTGGGCTGCGCCAGGGCTTCGAGTACTCGCGCACCGGCAACCCGACCCGCCGTGCGCTGGAGACCGCCCTCGCCTCTCTGGAACGCGGCCGCTACGGCCGTGCGTTCTCCTCCGGCATGGGTGCGACCGACACGGCGCTGCGCGCGTTCCTCAAGCCCGGCGACCACATCGTCATCCCGAACGACGCCTACGGCGGCACGTTCCGGTTGATCGACAAGGTCTTCTCGCAGTGGGGCATCACCCACTCGCCGGCCCCGGTCTCCGACGTGGACGCCATCCGCGCCGCGATCACCCCGGCGACGAAGCTCGTGTGGATCGAGACGCCGACCAACCCGCTGCTGAACGTCGGCGACATCGCCGCGATCGCCTCGGTCACCCACTCCGCGGGCGCCAAGCTGGTGGTGGACAACACCTTCGCGTCCCCGGCCCTGCAGACCCCGCTGGAGCTCGGCGCTGACGTGGTCCTGCACTCGACCACGAAGTACGTCGGCGGCCACTCCGACGTCGTGGGCGGCGCCCTCGTCACCTCCGACGAGGAGACCGACGCGGCCTTCGGCTTCCTGCAGAACGGCGCGGGCGCGGTCCCGGGCCCGTTCGACGCCTACCTGACCCTGCGCGGCCTCAAGACCCTCGAACTGCGCATGGAGAAGCACTCCGACAACGCCGAGCTGGTCGCCGAGGCCCTGCTGCGCCACCCGAGGGTGAAGAAGGTCATCTACCCGGGCCTGGAGGCGCACCCCGGTCACGCGGTGGCGGCCAAGCAGATGCGCCGCTTCGGCGGCATGGTCTCGTTCCTCGTCGAGGGCGGCGAGGAGGCGGCACTCGCGGTGTGCGCCCGCACCAAGCTCTTCACCCTGGCGGAGTCGCTCGGCGGCGTCGAGTCGCTGATCGAGCACCCCGGCAAGATGACGCACGCCTCGACCGCGGGCTCGATGCTGGAGGTGCCGGCCGACCTCGTGCGTGTCTCCGTCGGCATCGAGTCCGGCGACGACCTGGTGGCCGACCTCCTCGAAGCCCTCGGCTGAGCCGTCACCCGGACCGCACGCGGGGCCCTTTCGCGCGCTCCTGGTGAACGAAAGCTCCCCGCGTGCACCCGCGCAACGACGAAAGGCCCTCCCAGGTGGGAGGGCCTTTCGTCGTTTCACAGCTTCTGCGTCACGGCTTCTTCGAGCCGCCGAACCTGTCCACGTTGTCCGCAACCTCGGCTGTGGGAGCCGCCGGCAGGTCGGCGCCGTTCACGCAGCCGCCGACGAACTCGATCGACTCGCCCGTGCGGACGAAGCGGCCGGCCTCGTCGCAGCCGGCGTGGGCCACGGTCAGGAACGCCGCGCCGGTCAGTGCCGCAGCCGTGGTCACGGCTCCGACCAGCGGAATGACCGCGGCCACGCGTCGTACGAGTGCCATGCCACCTCCCCACGATGTGAGTCCCCTGTGAGGCAGCCTACCGGGGAACGCGCATCAGAGGTTGCCGCGGCGTTCCTGTTCGCGCTCGATGGCCTCGAACAACGCCTTGAAGTTGCCCTTGCCGAAGCCCAGCGAGCCGTGGCGTTCGATCAGCTCGTAGAACACCGTGGGGCGGTCGCCGATCGGCTTGGTGAAGATCTGCAGCAGGTAGCCGTCCTCGTCGCGGTCGACCAGGATGCGGTGCTCCTTGAGGACCTCGATCGGCACCCGGACCTCGCCGATGCGGGCGCGCAGCTCGGGGTCGTCGTAGTACGAGTCCGGGGTCTCCAGGAACTCGACACCGGCGTCGCGCATGGCCGTGACGGTCTTGATGATGTCGTTGGTCGCCAGCGCGATGTGCTGGACGCCCGCACCCTCGTAGAACTCGAGGTACTCGTCGATCTGCGACTTCTTCTTCGCGATCGCCGGCTCGTTCAGCGGGAACTTCACCCGGTGGTTGCCGTTGGAGACGACCTTGGACATCAGCGCCGAGTAGTCGGTGGCGATGTCGTCGCCGATGAACTCCGCCATGTTCACGAAGCCCATGACGCGGTTGTACCACTCGACCCAGTAGTCCATCTTGCCGAGCTCGACGTTGCCGACGCAGTGGTCGACGGCCTGGAACAGGCGCTTCGGGGCACCCTCCGGCCGCTTCACGGTCGAGGTCCTGGCGACGTAGCCGGGCAGGTACGGGCCGGTGTACTTGGAGCGGTCGACGAGCGTGTGGCGGGTCTCGCCGTACGTCGCGATCGCCGCGAGGCGGACGGTGCCGTGCTCGTCGGAGACGTCGTGCGGCTCCTCCAGCACGGTCGCGCCCTGCTGACGGGCGTGCTCGATGCACTGGTCGACGTTGCCGACCTCCAGCGCCAGGTCGACGACGCCGTCGCCGTGCTTGCGGTGGTGGTCGAGCAGGGGGGAGCCGGGCTGCACGCCGCCGTGGATCACGAAGCGGGCCGAGCCCGACTTCAGCACGAACGACTTGTGGGTGCGCTGGCCGGTCTCAGGCCCCGCGTAGGCCACGAGCTCCATGCCGAACGCCACCTGGTACAGCCAGGCGGTCTGGGTCGCGTTGCCCGCGACGAACACCACGGCGTCCATGGCGCGCACGGGGAAGGGGTCCTTGGTCGCGTCGTAGTCGACCAACCCCACGAGCTGCCGGAGCTGGTCGTAGCTCACGTCGTCAAGCTGCTGCGTCATGTTCAACAGCATGAAATGACCCGACAGGGTGAGCAATAGTCGTCAATTTTGCTGCGCAATTTGTACAGTGATGCATGCCCGAAGACCAGCAGAGTGAGCACTCTGACCAGACCGTCGACGAACTGGACGCACGGCTGCTGCTGCTCCTCACCGACGAGCCCCGCCTCGGCGTCCTCGAATGCTCCCGGCGGCTCGGCGTCGCGCGCGGCACCGTGCAGGCCAGGCTGGACAGGCTGACGGACCGCGGCGTGCTCACCGGCTTCCCGCCCGCGCTCGACCTCGGGGCGATGGGCTACGGCCTGACCGCGTTCGCGACCGTCGAGATCGCGCAGGGCCGGCGGCAGGAGGTGTGCGAGGGCCTGGCCGCCATCAGCGAGGTGTGCGAGGTGCACGCGACGACCGGGCAGGGCGACCTCTTCGTGCGGATGGTCGCGCGGTCCAACGCGGACCTGCAGCGCGTGGTCGACCACATCGTCGACGTGCCGCACGTGCGCCGGCTGTCCACGTCGATCGCGCTCTCCACGCCGGTGCCGCCCCGTGTGCGGCCGCTCCTGGAACGCGTGAAGAAGACAGAGGGGCGGCCACCGAGGTGACCGCCCTGTGTCATTGCCCGAACACGTTCGAAGAAAGCTGACGTCAGCCAGCGTAGGGAACGGCGGAGATCAGCGTGACCTTCTGGAGCTTGCCGTTGGGCAGCTCGTACTCGACGGTCTCGCCGTCCTTCGAGCCGTTCAGCGCCTTGCCGAGCGGCGAGGACGGGGAGTAGACCTCCATCTCGCCGTGCGCGCCCTCTTCCCGCGTCGCCAGCAGGAAGGTCTCGGTCTCGTCGTCGCCCTCGTAGCGGATCGTGAGCACCGTGCCCGGTGCCGCGACACCCTTCGTGGTGGGAGCCTCGCCGACCTTCGCGGCCTGGAGCAGCTCGTGCAGCTGGCGGATGCGCGCCTCCTGCTTGCCCTGCTCCTCGCGAGCCGCGTGGTAGCCGCCGTTCTCGCGGAGGTCGCCCTCTTCGCGACGAGCGTTGATCTCGGCAGCCATGACCGGGCGGTACGCGATCAGTTCGTCCAGCTCAGCCTTGAGCCGGTCGTAGGCCTCCTGGGTCAGCCAGGTCACCTGGGTGTCGCTCACGGTCACCAACTCCTCGTCTTGCTCCGGCGCATGCGTGTGCACCAGATAGTTCCCGGGCCTGGGGCTCGGAACGGAAAAACACGGCCCGCGCCGGGGCCGTGCTTGAGCTGCAATAGTAACACGGAGACAACGCTCAGCGACGGCGATTTGTTCCGCATCTCGCCGTTTAAACCGCAGATCACCCGCTTGGCCGCTAGCTCGTGGACAAGTAGGCGGGAACCTGGTAGGAGCAGCCGAAGACTTCGCCGGTGACCGGCGGCTTCGACCCGCGAACAACTGTTGTCTCGACAACGGTCGAATTACCGGGCGGGACCAGAACTTCACGCCGGCCCGCTTCGTCCCCGTCCTTGGACCGGGCCCGAATGATGCACACGGCCGGCCGCTCAGGTTGATCTCGGGAAACCTGGAATGTGACCTCTACCCGCTCGCTGTCGAGGATCTGGAACGCCGTCTGTTCGGCCTCGATCGGTTTTGTGCCGAGATTCCGGTAACCCACGATCGCGACGACCGCACCCACCCCCACGGCTACGGCGAGTAACGCCACCCGCGCCCACCAGGGCAGCTTCTTGCGGGTGCTCCTGCCGTACCGGCCTTCCGGGAGGGCGCGCTGTGCCACTACCCCGCGCCTCCTCAAGCCTCTGGGGAACAATGGTGCCCGACGTTCAGTTGATGAGTGTCGCAGGACCGTTCACACAGGAGGACCACGGGGGTCATGGCCGACAAGCTGCGCCTTATGGCAGTGCACGCACATCCCGACGACGAGTCGAGCAAAGGCGCGGCCACGATGGCCCGCTACATCGCGGAAGGGCACGACGTGATGGTCGTGACCTGCACCGACGGTGGTGCGGGCAGCATTCTCAACCCGGCGATGGACAAGCCGGACGTGCTCGAGAACATCATCGAGGTCCGCCGCGAGGAGATGGCCAACGCGGCCAAGATCCTGGGCATCCAGCACCGCTGGCTGGGCTTCAAGGACTCCGGGCTGCCGGAGGGCGACCCGCTGCCACCGCTGCCGGAGGGCTGCTTCGCCCTCGTGCCGCTGGAGGAGTCCGTCCCGTCACTGGTCGAGGCGATCCGCGACTTCCGCCCGCACGTGATCGTCACCTACGACGAGAACGGCGGCTACCCGCACCCCGACCACATCCGCACGCACGAGATCTCGATGGCCGCGATCGACGCGGCCGCCGACCCCTCGTTCGACCCTTCGCTGGGCAAGCCCTGGGAGACGCAGAAGGTCTACTACTCACACGGCTTCTCCCGCGCCAAGCTGATGGCGTTCCACGAAGCCCTGGAGGCCCGCGGCCTGGAGTCGCCCTACACCGAGTGGCTCGCGAACTGGGACGCCAACCGCCCGGACGTGATGGACCGCGTCACCACCCGCGTCGAGTGCTCCAAGTACTTCGACGTCCGCGACGAGGCCCTCAAGGCCCACGCCACCCAGATCGACCCGACCAGCCGCTGGTTCGCCATCCCGATGGACATCCAGGTCGAGGTGTGGCCGACCGAGGAGTACGAGCTCGTCCGCTCACTGGTCGACTCGACGCTGCCAGAGGACGACCTGTTCGCCGGAGTTAAGGTCTAGGGGTGAACCCCTGGACCGACACGGTTGCGATCGTCGCTGTTCAGCAGCCGTCGAACACGAACGACGACAAGGGTGGCCAGGGGGAGGACTTCGGCAAGTCCTCCCCGGTCGGCCTCGTCCTGCTCGTGCTGTTCTTCATCGCGGTGTTCTTCCTGGTGCGCTCGATGAACAAGCACCTGAAGAAGCTGCCGGCGTCGTTCGACGAGCCGGCGGAGAGCGCGGCGGGCACCTCGGCACCGGCCGAGTCGCCGAAGAAGAAGGACTAGCCGCCGACCTGGCCGAGCCGCGTGCGGATGACGAAGTCGTGCACCTCGTCGAACGCGGGCGGCTCGTGAGGCAGCTCACTGCTCTCCCGCGCCCGCTGCAGCTCCTCGTGCCAGTGCGCCAGATCGGCCTCCAGCCGCTCTGGCGCCGGCCGCGCGTCCACCCCCGCCAGCGCCCGGTGCTCCCCGAGCACCTTGGCCTCGACCAGCGGCCCCAGGTACTCCGGCCCGTCGAGCTTCTCCAGCAACGTCGGCAGGTGGGCGACCACCTCACCGCTGCGCATCAGGTGCACCCCGGTCAGCAGCGCCCGGAACGTGTACAGCAGCGGCTTGATCTCGCCGGTCTTCTCGAACAGCCGCCACTGCGTCGTCGCGAACCCGCCGTAGTGGTGCGCGTGCCGTGATGTCAAGCACCCCGTGGCCAGCTCAACGAGCTGACGGTGGCCGTCTGTCGTGTGCACCACAAGCGGTGAGAGCAGCTGTTCGAGCACGTAACCGTTGGGGCGCGTGAGCAGACGGCAGAACTTCTGCACGTCGTGAGTGACGAGGTCGATCTCCACTCCGTCCCGCACCCACATCCGCTCCTTGGTCTCGGGACCGTGCTTCAACCCGACGACCTCCGTGAGCGGCAGGACGTGCACACCACGCAGGTCGACGTCCGAGTCCCGCGACGGGAACCCGTACAGGTGTGCGCCGGACACCGTCGCGAACAACAGGCCGTGCGACTGCTCGGCGACGACCTCGCTCAGGTCAGGGACCTCAAGACTCACAACGACCTCCTGCGCACCGACACCAGCCAGTCCTCGACGCGGGCCCGGTCCGGGTCCTCCGGCAACGGGCCGTCCGCGTTGTTCAGTTCCTCGCCCAGCCGATGGGCCCACGCCACCGCCTCGTTCCACGGCATCTCACCGCTCCGGATGGCGAGCAGCGACCGATCCGCCGTGATGTCCAAAACACCCGTGCGCATCAGGTGCAACCCGACCAACCGCAACCGCACGACGTGCATGAGCTGCTTCGGCTTGAGATTGCGTCCCGCGCGGGAGAGCTGCATCTCCGTGGCGCGGGTGTACGCGCGCACGGCGTATCGCGAGAGAAAAGCGGGCAACAAGGCTCGTAGCTCCTCCCCGAGCGGCGTGCACACCTCCACCAGCGGGCTCACGAGCGTCTCCAGCACCGTCGGGTTCGACTTCAGCCCGAGCCGGCAGAAGTGCTCCACCTCCCAGCTGAGCTGCTCGTCGGAAGGTCCCTCGACCGACGTCGGCGGCTTCTCGAAACGCCAGAACGCCTCCGTCGGAGCGACGTACACGCCTCGTCTGTCCACATCGGACGACGGGGTCGCCAGCCCGTAGGCGTGCGACCCCACCACAGCTTCCAGGATCACAGTCGTGGGTCCACCGGTTCCGACTCGAGGGCCAGCACGCCGAAGACGCATTCGTGCACGCGCCACAACGGTTCGCCGCGCGCCAGCCGTTCCAGCGCCTCGATGCCCAGGGCGTACTCGCGCAGAGCGAGCCCGCGCTTGCGGCCGAGGCTCCGCTTGCGCAGCCGCGCCAGGTTGGCCGGCTCGGTGTAGTCCGGGCCGTAGATGATCCGCAGGTACTCACGCCCGCGCACCTTCACGCCCGGCTGCACCCGCTTGGCCAGGTTCGCCAGCGGCTTCACCACCATGCCCTCGCCGCCATCTGCCGTCAGCGATTCCCACCACTCGACGCCGCGAGCCACCGAGGCCTCGTCGGTCGTGTCGACCACTAGGTGCCGCGTCTGCTGGAAACCGTCCAGCGAACCCAGCTTCTCCAGGTGCCACAGGTGTGAGCGGTCGTGGAACGTCTGCCCGGCCGCCGCCAGCAGCTGGAACGGTGCGATCCGCACGCCCTCCAGGCCATCGGTCGGCCAGCAGTACCGCGAGTAGGCCTCCTGGTACGCCTGAGCGTTCGCGGCACGACGGGACGTGCGCGCCAGCAGTTCGCCGACGTCGACACCCCGGGAAACAGCCGTCTCCAACGCCGACACCGCCACCGGCAAGGCGCCCAGGGCTGCCGCGCCCACCGCCGCGTACTGCTCGCGGATCAGACCGGAGGCCTTGGCGTTCCACGGCATCAGCTCGGCGTCGATCAGCAGCCAGTCGGTGGCGAGCTCGGCGAACAGCGGACGCACGCCCTCGCGCACCCGGTCGAGCAGCTCCTCGCCCAGCGCGCCGTCGAAGAACGCCCGGCCGGTGCGCGTGTAGATCGCGCCGCCCTCCCTGCGCACCAGCAACACCGCGCGCGAGCCCATGTGCTTCTCCTCGCAGATCACCTGCGCGACACCGGCCGCGCGGTACTCCGCGAACGCGTCGGACGGGTGCTCCAGCACGTCGTCGCGCTGCGAGGTCGCCGTCGGTGCCATCGTCGGCGGCAGGTACAGCAGGTCGTGCGGGTCGATCGCGAACCGGCTCATCACCTCCAGCGCCGACGCCGACTGCTCCGCGCGCACGGTCACTGCGCCCATCACCGACGTGTCGATCCGGCGCGTGCCGGTGACGTCGGTGAGCGACAGCACGTCCGGCTCGCGTTCGGCGGCGGGGGAGGGGAACGGGCGGTCGTTGGCGTACCAGACCTCGTGCGCCTTGACCGAGACGAGCTCCTTCTCCGGGTAGCGCAACGCGGTCAGCTTGCCGCCGAACACCACACCGGTTTCCAGGCACATCGTGTTGTTGACCCACTCGGCTTCCGGCACGAGCACGTGGCCGTACAGCACCATGGCGGAGCCGCGGTAGTCGTTCGCCCACGGCAGCCGCACCGGCAGGCCGTACTCGTCGGTCTCGCCGGTCGTGTCGCCGTACAGCGCGAAGCTGCGCACCTTCGCCGACGCGCGGCCGTGGTAGCGCTCGGGCAGACCCGCGTGCGCCACCACGAGGTTGCCGTCGTCCAGCACGTAGTGCGCGATCAGGCCGTCGCAGAACTTCTGCGCGGCCAGGCGGAACTCCGGCGTCTCCAGCGCGAGCTGCTCCAGCGACTTCTCCAGCCCGTGCCGGACCGTCACCTTGTGCCCGCGCAACGCCCGGACCAGCTTCTCCTCGTGGTTTCCGCGCACGCTCAGGGCGTGGCCGGCCGCGACCATGCCCATCACGAGCCGCAGCACGCCGGGCGTGTCCGGGCCGCGGTCGACCAGGTCGCCGACGAACACGGCCTTGCGAGCACCAGGCGGGACCGCGTCGACCGCACGGCCGTCGGAGTCGCGGACCAGCGCGTAGCCCAGCTCGACGAGCAGCTCCTCCAGCTCGGCGCGGCAGCCGTGCACGTCCCCGATCACGTCGAACGGGCCGGTCTCGTGCCGCAGGTCGTTGAGCAGCCGCTCGTACACGATGGTCGCGGTGTCCACATCGGACTCCGAACGCAGCACGTGCACGCGCTTGAAGCCCTCCTTGCCGAGGTGCTTCAACGACTTCTGCAACGCCGCCCGGTGCCGCTTCACGACGTGCGCGCCGAAGTCGCGGTCGGGACGGGTGGCGTTGCGCCGCAGGCAGACGTCGGTCGGCGTGTCCAGCACGATCGCGACCGGCAGCACGTTCGCCTTCCTCGCGACCTCGACCAGCGCCGCCCGGTCGCGCGGCTGCACGTTGGTCGCGTCGACTACGGTGACCTTGCCGGCCTCCAACCGCTTCGAGGCGACGTAGTGCAGCACGTCGAACGCCGCCGCGGACGCCGACTGGTCGTTCTCGTCATCGGACACGAGACCGCGGAAGTAGTCGCTGGACAGCACCTGCGTGGGCAGGAAGTGCCTGCGGGCGAACGTGGACTTGCCCGATCCGGAGGCGCCGACCAGCACCACCAGACACAGGTCCGGGATCTTCAGTTCCATCAGTTCACTGCTCCCGAGCTGAAAACGGCCATCTGCGTCGGTGCGCCGCGGTCGGCGTCCTCCGGCCCGATCGGCACGAACCGCACGGCGTAACCACGGCGTGCGGCCACACCTCCCGCCCACTCCTGGAACTCCGCGCGAGTCCATTCGAAACGGTGGTCGGAGTGCCGCATCTGACCCTCCGGCAACGTGTCGAACAGCGGGTTGTACTCGACGTTCGGCGTGGTCACCAGCACCGTCGCCGGGCGCGCGACCACGAACACCGAGTGCTCCAGCGCGGGCAGCCGCGACGGGTCGACGTGCTCGACGACCTCCATCAGCACCGCCGCGTCGTACCCGGCGAGCTGCGCGTCCGCGTACGTCAACGCCGACTGCCGCAACGTGATCCGCTCACGCTGCCGGTCGGACATGCGGTCCAGGTGCAGCTTGCGAGCCGCCTCCTGCAACGCCTTCGCGGACACGTCGACGCCCTGGACCTCGGTGAACTCCGGCTCGTTGACGAGCACGCGCAGCAGCGCGCCGCCACCGCAGCCGAGGTCGAGCACGCGCTTGGCCCGTGCCTCCTTCAGCGCCTTGACGACGGCGTCCTTGCGCTGTGCGGCAAGGGAGATCTTCGGCTCGGCCAGGGCGTTGTCGAGCTCCTCCGGCTCGACCTCGTCGACCTCGGCGAGCCGTTCCAGCGCCGACAGCACCAGCGGCCGCTTGCGCGCCAGGTAGCGGGTGGTGATCAGCTCCTTGTCCGGGTGCTGCGTGAGCCAGCCGTCACCGGCCTTGAGCAGCTTGTCGACCTCGTCGGCGGCCACCCAGTAGTGCTTGCCGCCGTCGAGCACGGGCAGCAGCACGTAGAGGTGCTTGAGCGCGTCGCTGAGCCGCACCGTGCCGGTCAGCGTGACGTCGCCGTAACGGGAGTCGCCGTGCTCGACGACCTCGACCGCCCAGCCCAGCGGCGTGAACAACCGGCCGGCGAGCCTGCAGGGCAACGCCGGGATGCGGACGACCAGCGGAATCGGCGTCCGGGCGAGCTCGGGGTAGCTCTCGCTGCGGCCGTTCATGGCGGTGCGGAACACGCTGCCGAGCGCGACCGTGAGCAACGACCCGGCCGCGTAGGGGCGGTCGTTGACGTATTGGGTGAGCGTGCTGCCAGGACCTCGGACGAGCGCCACGGGGTCGACCTCCAGCAGGAGGGCGACCGTGCACTCCTCGTGCGTCGCCTTCGGGTAGAAGACGTGCGCGACTCCCGAGCTCGTCGTGAACGACTGGGCCCGGTCCGGGTGTTTGTGCAGCAGGTGACCGAGGTCGGTCGCCGGCTGGTGGGTCGTGGTCATGGTGAGCAACACGCGGTCGAGTCTGATCGAGATTCGCCGTTTTCGCTGCTCATTTAGTGTTGTTGGCATGACGAACCGGCTAGCGGACGCGACCAGCCCCTACCTGCTGCAGCACGCGGACAACCCGGTCGACTGGTGGCCGTGGTGCCCGGAGGCGTTCGAGGAGGCCCGGCGGCGCAACGTGCCGGTGCTGCTCTCCGTCGGCTACGCGGCGTGCCACTGGTGCCACGTGATGGCGCACGAGTCGTTCGAGGACGCCGAAGTCGCCGCCCACCTGAACGAGCGGTTCGTGGCGGTGAAGGTCGACCGCGAGGAACGCCCGGACGTCGACGCGGTGTACATGGAGGTCACGCAGGCCATGACCGGTCACGGCGGCTGGCCGATGACCGTGTTCCTCACGCCGGACGCGAAACCGTTCCACGCGGGCACCTACTACCCGCCGTCGCCGCGGCCGGGGATGCCGTCGTTCCGCCAGTTGCTGGAGGCGGTCTCGTCGGCGTGGACGACGCAGGGCGACGAGGTGCTGGCGTCGGCTTCCGCTGTCGTGGAGGAGATCTCGCGGCGCGCCACGCCACTGCCGCCGTCCACTGTGGACTCCGAGGCGCTGACCGGCGCGGTGGTGTCGTTGCTGGGCGAGTTCGACCGCCGCAACGGTGGTTTCGGCGGCGCACCGAAGTTCCCGCCGTCGATGGTGGTCGAGTTCCTGTTGCGCCACCACGAACGCACGGGTTCGGTGCAGGCGCTGTCGATGGCGACCGTGACGGCGGACGCGATGGCGAACGGCGGCATGTACGACCAGCTCGGAGGCGGGTTCGCGCGCTACAGCGTCGACGCTTCGTGGGTCGTGCCGCACTTCGAGAAGATGTTGTACGACAACGCTTTGCTGCTCCGCTTCTACACGCACCTGACGCGCGTCACCGGGTCGTCGCGGTATGAGCGGGTGGTGCGGGACACCGTCGGCTTCCTGCTGCGGGAGCTGCGCACGCCCGAAGGCGGGTTCGCGGCGTCGCTGGACGCGGACACCGAGGGCGTCGAAGGCCTGACCTACGTGTGGTCGTACGAGGAGCTCGGCGCGGCGGCGGAGGCCTTCGGCGTCACCGAGGAACCGAACTTCGAGGACGGCAAGTCCACGCTGCGGTTCGTGTCGGAGCCGGGGGAGGACGTGCGGGCGGCGTTGCTGGCGCGGCGTGCCGAGCGCCCGCAACCCGGCCGCGACGACAAGGTGGTCGCGGCCTGGAACGGCATGACGATCGCGGCACTGGCCGAGGCCGGTGCGTTCTTCGGCGAGCCGGCGTGGATCGCGGCCGCCTCCGAAGCGGCCTCGCTGCTGGCCTCCGCCCACCTCGTCGAGGGCCGGCTGCTGCGCACCTCCCGTGACGGCGTCGCGGGCCCGTCGGCGGGCGTGCTGGAGGACTACGGGTGCCTCGCGGACGGCCTGCTGGCGCTGCACCAGGTCACGGGCTCGATCCGCTGGCTCGACCTGGCCTGCGGGCTCCTCGACACGGCGTTGGCGCGCTTCGCCGCACCGGACACCCCCGGCGCCTACTACGACACCGCGGACGACGCGGAGACGTTGGTCCGCCGCCCGGCCGACTCGACCGACAACGCGTCACCCTCGGGTGCGTCGTCGCTGGCCTCCGCCCTGCTGACAGCTTCCTTGCTGGCGGGCGCTGATCGTTCTGCTCGCTACTTCGACGCTGCTTCTGCCGCCGTGACGCGTGCCGGACTGCTGGCCGCCCGCGCGCCCCGGTTCGCCGGCCACTGGCTGACCGTCGCCGAAGCGTTGGTGGGCGGTCCGCTGCAGGTGGCCGTGGTCGGCGCGGGCGATGATCCACGCCGTGCGTCCTTGTGGGCGGCCGCGGTCGCGCACGTGCCGGGAGGCGGCGTCGTCGTGGCCGGTGAACCGTCGTCGGTGCCTCTGCTGGAGGACCGCCCGCTGGTCGACGAGGCACCTGCCGCCTACGTGTGCCGCGGCTACGTCTGCGACCGGCCGGTGGTCACGGCAGAAGCCCTGGTCACTTCGCTGTCGGCGAACACCCTCTGACTGGTTGCAGGCGTAACGTCGGTAACGACGTAATCATGTAATCAGAGGTGATTGAAATGGGACGTGGATGGCGCGGACGAGGAGGCTGGCAGCAGGCTGACCTGCCGTCAGCCGACGACGCGGCGGCCTGGTTCGCGGGCAGGCTGCCCGACGGCTGGTTCACCGGCGCACCCGAGGTCGTCGTCGACCGCGAGGAGATCACGGTCATCGGCACGCTGCCCGCGTTGGAGGGCGAGTTCGACGACGCCTCCCGCGCGGCCGCCGAGTCGGGCCGCATCTCCCGCTGGCGCGAACAGACCCGCGAGGAACGCATCGAGATCGCCCGCCAGGCCGAACACCGCTACGGCCGCAAGGTGGCCTGGGGCGCCGTGCAGGGCGGCACCCGCGAGCTGTTCACGCACCTCGCCGTGCCGGTGATGACGCGCCTGCGCCAGCCGGAGCGCCAGGTGCTCGACACGCTGGTGGCCGCGGGCGTTGCGCGCTCACGGGCCGATGCGCTGGCGTGGGCCGTGCGGTTGGTGGGTGAGCACGCGGACTCGTGGCTCGGTGAGCTGCGGGAGGCCATGTCCAAGGTGGACGACCTGCGGGAGCAGGGTCCTGATCTGACGTGATCGCACCGGGGGCGGGGTGGTGTGCCCCGTCCCCGGCTACCCTGCGGCGTGAGCTTCGCGCGGTCTGCCAGGAAGGCGCTCGACGCCTCGTTGCCGCTGGACCAGCGGTTCACCGGGCTCAAGGGCTGCATCGAGCGCTACCACCCGATCGGTTTCGCCGCGACGATGAGCTTCCTGGAGGCCGTGGCAGGCGACTTCGCGAAGGACCCGGCGGCGTTGCCGTTGGCGGTAGAACTGCTGACGGCCAGCCGGAATGCGTGGCAGGCCGAGGTCCGTGCCTACGCCGTGCTGCGACGGCGGGCCAAGCGGCTGGGCTACCGGGTGCCGCACCCGGCCGCACCCAACCCGAGCAAGCCGTCGCACTGGTACGGCGCACGGCGGGAGGCGGCGTTGCACGCCGTCTGGTTCTGGTACTCGAAGGGCGACGTCGCCGACGTCGACCTGCACTGCCTCGCCTCCGCGCTCGTGCGGCGCGGCCGGCTCACCGGGGTGCAGCTCGCGATGTTCGACGAGGTGCACACCGGGTTGCGGCAGCGCCTCGCCGCCGTCGACGGCCCCGGCGACCTCGGGCGCTACCACGAGGTGAGGCAGTTGCTGGTGCTCGCCGGGCACATCGCGGTCGTCACGGGCCGGTCTTGAGCGCTGTTGGCAGGAGGGCTCGCACCTCCTCGATCGTCGTGGCCTCCGCCGGGTCCTTGTCCGGGCGGTAGCGGACCACGCGGGCGAACCGCAGGGCCACGCCGCCGGGGTAGCGCGGCGAGACCTGCACGCCGTCCAGCTCGATCTCGATGACGAGCTCCGGGCGGACCATGACCACCCAGTCGTTCTGCTCGGTGGCGATCTCCTGCAGGGCTTTGGTCTGCCACGTGAGCAGCTCGTCGGTGAGGCCCTTGAAGGTCTTGCCGACCATGACCGGCGGGCCGCCGTCCGGGTCGCGGGCGCCCAGGTGCAGGTTCGAGAGCCAGCCGCGGCGGCGGCCGGAGCCCCATTCGACGCCCAGGACGACCAGGTCGAGGGTGTGGACGGGCTTCACCTTCTGCCAGGCGCGGCCGCGCCGGCCGGCGGCGTAGACCGAGGACAGCGACTTCACCATCACGCCTTCGTGGCCTGCGCCCAACGACGCCGCCACCACCGCGTTCGCCTCGTCCGGTGACGGGTCGAGGGCGCCGGGGATGACGTGCTCGCCCGCGACGGTGCGCAGCGCGGCGAGGCGGTCGCGCAGGGGTTCGTCGAGCAGGTCCTTCCCGTCGAGGTGCAGGCAGTCGAAGAAGTACGGGTGCAGCAGCAGCTCGCGTTCGTCCTGCGCGCCGAAGCGGCTCATCGTCTCCTGGAACGGGCGCGGGCGGCCCTCGTCGGTCAGCGCCAGCGTCTCGCCGTCCAGCACGACAGAGGTGCACGGCAGGCCGCGGACGAGCTCGACCAGCTCCGGCACGGTCTTGGTGATCTCGCGCAACGTCCGGGTGTAGATGTGCACCTCGTCGCCGTCGCGGTGCACCTGGATGCGGGCGCCGTCGAGCTTGTGCTCCACCACGCAGCTGCCCAGCTCGGCCAGGGCCTCGTCGAGCGACTCGGCGGGGGAGGCCAGCATCGGGCGCAGCGGGCGGCCCACCTCCAGGCGGAACGCCTCCAGCGCCTCCGCACCGCCCTCCAGCGCGGTCACCGCCGTCTCCGGCAGGCGGCCGGACAGCATGAACGCGCGGCGGACCGTCTCGCCGGGCACGTCCGCGGCCGAGGCGATCGCGTCGAGCATCACGCCCTCCAGTGCGCCCTGACGCAGCTCACCGGTCAGCAGGCGGCGCAAGAAGTCCTGCTCGGCGGCCGTCGCCCGGCTGAACAGGTCAGTCAGCAGGTCCACCCGGCGCCCGGCGGAGCCCTTCCCCGAGGTCGTGGCGACAGCGCCTAAAGCGGCATCCACCTCGGCGACCGTCAGCGCCGCCTGGTCGGCCGCGGGAACGGACAGGTCCAGGACCGTCCGCCAGCCAGCGCCGATGCGGCCCTGCCTGGGCGTGCCGATGAGGAAGGACACAACGGCGAGCACGACATCGGCCGTCGCCCCGCGCAGCAACGCGGACAGCGCCTTGACCTTGGCCAGGCGCGACCGGGTCGCCGCGACCGCGGCGGAGGTGTCGACCAGTTCGGAGAGGAGCACGGTCCCATGGTGCACCCGTGCACTGACAATTTCTCGAGACGCGGACTAGGCTGGGCCCGACATCCGCTCTACCTGGGGGTTTACCTCGCCATGCGAGCCATCAAGATCATCGCTGCCGCCCTGCTCGTCGCCGCTCTCGCCGCCGTCACCGTCAGCGTGACCGCTGGTCAGGCCCGCGAGCACATCCTGCAGGGCAGCAGCGTGGCCGAGAAGCGCGAGCACATCCTCTAGCCGATCAGGCGACGGCCGCGATCTCCCGGACCGCTTCCCGCAGGCGGTCCGGCGTCAGCGACGCGTAGCCCACGACCAGTCCCGGCCACAGGGGCGTGCGCGTGTACTGCGCGAGTGCCCACACGTGCACACCTCGCGCCTCAAGTGCGTCCTTCAACGCGATGTCGTCCGACCCGTCCGGCATCCGCAGCACGACGTGCAACCCGGCCGCGACCCCGATCGGCTGCCACGACGGCAGGTGTTCCGCAACGGCCTCCAGCAACGCATCCCGCCGTTTCCGGTACAGCGCGCGCGTACGCCGCAGATGCCGGTCATAGCCCCCGGTTCGCAACAGGTGCGCGAACGCCGCCTGCGGGATCGTGCCGGTGCCCATGTCGTTGTACTTCTTGCGGTTCACGATGTCCGCGCGCAGCCGCTCCGGCACCACCAGCCACCCCAGCCGCAGCGCCGGCGCCAGCACCTTGCTCGTCGTCCCCTGGTACACCACGTGGTCGGGTGCCAGCGCCTGCAACGCCCCCAGCGCCGGCCGGTCGTAGCGGTGCTCGGCGTCGTAGTCGTCCTCGATGATCAACCCGTCCCGCTCGCGCGCCCACTCCACCAGCGCCCGCCGCCGTTCCGGGTGCAGCACCATGCCCAGCGGGAACTGGTGCGCCGCCGTCACCAGCACCGCCCGGCAGTCCGTTTTGGACAGGAGATCGACGCGGATCCCCTTGTCGTCAACGGGAACCGACACCGGGTTGAGTCCGTGTGACCGGAGCAGGTCCGCGCCGCCGAAGTGGCTGGGCTCCTCGATCGCGATGCTGCCGTTCAGCAGCCGCGCGGTCAGCTGCAGCCCGTCCGCCGAGCCGTTCGTGATCACCGCGTCGCGTGCCACCACCGCGCGCACCCGTGCCAGGTAGTCGACGATCTCCTTGCGCAGCCCGAGAAACCCGGCCGGGTCCGGGTACGCCAGGTCGTCGTCCGGCAGCTCGGCCAGCGCTGCCCGGTGCGCCGCAACCCAGTCGGCGCGCGGGAAAGCGCTCAACGCGGGCAGCCCCGGCCGCAGGTTGTACCGCCACCGCCGCGGTGGTTCCGGCACCCCGCACACCCCGGCCGGCCCGAGCGCCGCGACCGTCGTCCGGACCCGCCTCGCCGTGAGGTAGCCCTCCGCCACGAGCTGCGTGTACGCCGACGTGACGGTGCCGCGCGACGTCGAGCTGCGCGGCCAGGTCGCGCGACGACGGCAGCGCGTGCCCGGCGTGAGGCGCCCGTCCCGGATCGCCCGCCGCAGCGCCGCCTCCACGCCACGGCGCCGCTGGTGCTCCGGCAACAGCAGCTCGCGGAAAGTGGTCCAGTTCGCAGCCATTGAAGTGGAGCTTAAATCTGGACCAGTCCGGAGCAAAGCTCTGCTGCATGAGACTCGGTGTGGCCGCGGGAGCGACAGCGGCAACGATCGTCGGCGCGTCGGTTCCGATCACGGGAATGCTGGAGGGCTACCCGGTTCTGACCGGTCAGGCCATGCGGTACGCGCTGGCCGCGGTGATCCTGCTGCTGGTCGCCCGCCGCCTGCCGAGGCCGGCCTGGCGCGACGTCTTGCCGCTGCTCGGTGTGGTCCTGACCGGCATGCTCGGCTTCAACGCCGTCCTGCTCGCCGCCCAGCAGTACGCGGAACCCGGTTTCGTCGCTGCGGTCATGGGTGCCTCACCGATCGCCCTCGCGCTGCTCGCCCGCCAACGGTCGTTGGCCGCCATCGTCGGCGCAGTGGTGGTGGCCGCGGGCGTGGTGGTGTTGTCCGGCGGTGGCGCGTGGCACGGTCCCGGCCTGCTGCTGGCCCTGCTGACGATGGCCGGCGAGGTGTGCTTCACGCTGTTCGCGGTGGGTGTCGTGAAACGGCTCGGCGTGCTCGGCGTGGCGACCTGGACGTGCATCATCGCGGCCGTGATCGGCTCGGTCCTCGGCACGTTCGTCGGCGGCTGGCAGGTCCCGAACACGACGCAAACGCTCGCGCTCGTGTCGCTCGCCGTCCTGGTCACCGCGCTGGCGTTCGGCCTCTGGTACTTCTCCGTGAACCGCCTCGGTTCCGACCGCGCGGGAGTGCTCATCGGCCTGATGCCGGTCGCCGGGCTCGCGGCGTCCGTGCTGCTCGGCGTGCAGGACCTGACGTTCGTGTCCGTGGTCGGCGTCGTCACCGTGACCCTCGGTTGTGCCATCGCGTTGTACAGGGGCGTCGGCGGTAAATCGCGTGCGACCGAGGAACCGGCGCCAATAGCGTTGGCCCAGTGACCGACGCTGCCGCACTGCTCCGCGCCTACGACTCCCAGGCCCGCCCGGCCGAGTGGGAGAACATGATCCCCGGCGCCCCCGTCCACCGCGACGGCCCGCTCCACCGGGTGGAGGGCCCGCGCGGCGGCAACGTGGCGGGCCTGCCCGACCTGGGCGTCACGGGTGCCGAGCTCGACGCCCTGATCCTGCGGCAACGCGACGTGTTCGCCGCTCTCGGCTTGCCCGTCGAGTGGAAGACCTGGTCCCACGACCACCCCGCTGACCTGCCGCAACGCCTGGAGGCCGCCGGATTCGCCGCCGAGGACCGCGAGACGGTGATGGTCGGCCTCGCCGAGGAGATGACGGCCTCGGTGGAGCTCGCCGGCGTGACGCTGCGGGAGACGCGGGACGAGGCCGACGTGCGGCGGATCGGCGACTGCCTGAGCGAGGTGTGGGGCAAGGACTGCAGCGCGATCGCCGACCGGCTGATGTCCATCAAGGACGACCCGGACGTGGTGATCGTGGTCGCCGAGGCCGAAGGGCTCGTGGTGTCGTCGGCGCGGCTGGAGGTCGTGCCGGGGACGGAGTTCGGCGGGATGTGGGGCGGGTCGACGCTGGAGAGGTGGCGCGGGCGGGGAATCTACCGGGCGCTGGTGGCGCACCGGGCACGGATCGCGGTACAGCGCGGCATCAAGTACCTGCAGGTGGACGCCTCGGAGGACTCGCGGCCGATCCTGGAGCGACTGGGGTTCGTGGCGGTGACGACCACGACGCCGTACGTGTGGCGGCCGTGACGCACTGAACCGCGCGAATTTCGCAGTGACGCGTATCGTGGAAGCACGTGCGGTTCATCGAAGGGCATCGACCCTCTTACGACCTGACCTACGACGACGTCTTCCTCATCCCCGGCCGCAGCGCCGTGGAGTCCCGGTTCGGCGTCGACCTGTCCACCTCGGACGGCACCGGCGCCACCATCCCGATCGTCGTGGCGAACATGACGGCCGTGGCCGGGCGCAGGATGGCCGAGACCATCGCGCGGCGCGGCGGGCTGGTGGTCATCCCGCAGGACGTGGCCACGGAGGCCGTCGCGGAGATCATCGAGTGGGTCAAGGAGCGGCACCCGGTCTGGGACACGCCGCTCACCCTCACCACCGGTGACGCCGTGGCGGACGCGTGGAACCTCATGCACAAGCGCGCGCACGGTGCGGTTGTCGTCGTCGACGACGGTGGACGGCCCATCGGCGTGGTGGACGAGGCGGCGTGCACGGGCGTCGACCGGTTCGCGCGCATCGGTGACGTGATGAACACCGACATCGTCCAGCTGCCGCTCGACACCAAGCCGCAGGACGTCTTCGAGCAGCTGCACCACAGCACGCACAAGATCGCGCTGGGCGTGGACGAGCAGCAGCGGCTGCGTGGCGTGCTGACCGAGCTCAGCGCGTTGCGGGCGGAGATCTACAAGCCGGCGGCCGACGACGACGGGCGGCTGCGGGTCGCGGCGGCGGTCGGGGTCAACGGCGACGTCAAGGCCAAGGCCGAGGCGCTGCTCAAGGCCGGGGTGGACGTGCTGGTCGTGGACACCGCGCACGGGCACCAGGAGAAGATGATCAGCGCGATCCGGGCCGTGCGCGAGGCCAGCCCGACCGTGCCGATCGCCGCGGGCAACGTGGTCACGAAGGAAGGCGTGCGCGACCTCGTCGAGGCCGGTGCGGACATCATCAAGGTCGGCGTCGGGCCCGGCGCGATGTGCACCACCCGGATGATGACCGGCGTGGGCCGGCCGCAGTTCAGCGCGGTCGCGGAGTGCTCGGCGGAGGCGCGCAGGCTCGGCAAGCACGTGTGGGCCGACGGCGGTGTGCGGCACCCGCGCGACGTCGCACTGGCGCTGGCGGCGGGCGCGAGCAGCGTGATGGTCGGCAGCTGGTTCGCCGGCACCTACGAGTCGCCCGGTGACCTGCAGCGCGACGAGCGCGGGAACCTGTACAAGGAATCCTTCGGAATGGCGTCGAAGCGGGCGGTCACGGCGCGGACCAGGAGCGACAACGCGTTCGACCGGGCCAAGAAGGGCCTGTTCGAAGAAGGCATCTCGACGTCCAAGATGCGGTTGGACCCGGCGCGCCCGAGCGTGGAGGACCTCCTCGACGCGATAACGTCCGGAGTTCGTTCGGCCTGCACGTATGCGGGTGCGACCTCGCTGGAGGAGTTCCACGACAAGGCAGTTCTCGGCATCCAGTCCGCTGCGGGGTTCGCGGAAGGGCGGCCGCTGCCAGGGGGTTGGTGAGAGATGGACGACGCGGTTTCCGTCAGTGAACTCCGCAAAGTCTACAAACCCGGACAAAAACCCGCGGTGGACGGATTGAGCTTCACCGTCCGCCGCGGTGAGGTGTTCGGTCTGCTCGGCCCGAACGGAGCAGGCAAGACGACCACGGTCGGCGTGCTCACCACGCGCGTCCGCCCCACCTCGGGGCAGGCGCTCGTGGAGGGCGTCGACGTGGTCGCCGACTCGAAACGGGCGCGGCAGCTGCTGGCGGTCGTGCCGCAGCGCAACAACCTCGACCGTTCGCTCAACGCACGGCAGAACCTGCTGTTCCACGCGGCCTACCACGGCATCGGGCCCGCGGAACGCAAGAAGCTCGCCGACGACATCATCGAGCGGATGGGCCTGAAGGACCACCAGAACGCACTGGTGGACACGCTTTCCGGCGGCCAGGCGCAACGGCTGATGATCGCCCGCGCGCTGATGCACCGGCCGAAGGTGCTGTTCCTCGACGAACCCAGCACCGGCCTCGACCCGCAGGCCAGGCTCTTCGTCCACGAACGCGTCGCCGCACTGCACGCCGACGGCGTCACGGTCGTGCTGACCACGCACGACATGGACGAGGCCACGAAGCTGTGCGACCGGGTCGGCATCGTCGACCACGGCAAGCTGCTCACCCTCGACACGCCCGCCGAGCTCACGAAGAGCCTGCCGGGCAGCAACACCGTCAGCGTCACGGTGAGCCCGAACGGCCACGAGCCCGCGAAGATCACCCAGGCCTTGTCCGAAGTGGACGGGGCACAACGGGTCGAGGAGGTCGGTGGCATGTACCGCGTCTACACCGACGCCGACACCTCCGTCACGCTGCCCGCGGTGCTGAACGTGCTGCGCGACCTCGACGTGGTCGTCAGCGACGTGGCGATCGGCAAGCCCAGCCTGGAAGACGTCTTCATCCACCTGACCGGGCGGGAGCTGCGGTGAGCCAGTTGCGCACGTTCAACGCGATCCTGTGGCGCGACGTGTTCGTCACCGGTCGCGAGCTGCCGAGCTTCCTCGCGCAGGTGATCATCCAGCCGTTCTTCATCCTCTTCATCTTCGCGAAGGTGCTGGGGGACATCGGGTACGTCCAGGGCGACTTCGCGCAGGTGCTGCTGCCCGGCATCATCGCGATGAACGGGTTCCTGGGCGCGTTGCAGAACACGACGCTGCCGCTGGTGCTCGACTTCTCCTGGACCCGCGAGATCGAGGACCGGCTGCTGGCGCCGATCTCGATCCCGCTGGTCGCGGTGGAGAAGATCGTGTTCGGCGCGGTCCGCGGGTTCTTCGCGGCCGTGCTGATGGTGCCGGTCGGGTTCGTGATGCTCGACGTGTCCTGGCAGTGGTCCGGGATCCCGGGGGCGCTGCTGGTGATCGTCTTGGGCTGCCTGGCCGGCGGGAGCGTCGGCATGGTCATCGGCACGTCGGTGCCCGCGCGCCGGGTCAACGTGATGTTCGCAGTGATCCTGACGCCGTTGCTGTTCACGGGTTCCTCGCAGTTCCCGTGGCGCTCGCTCAGCGACGACCTGCTGTGGTTCAAGGTGATCTGCGCGCTGAACCCGTTGACGTACGTGAGCGAGGGCATGCGTGCGGAGCTGGTGCCGGAGGTGCCGCACATCCCGTTGCCGGTCGTGCTGCTCGTGCTGGTCGTGGCGATCGCCGGTTTCGGCGGGCTCGGCCTGCGGGGCTTCATGAGGCGAGCGCTCGACTAGGGAGCCGGACGCGAAACAGCCCCGCGCAATGGCTTTGCGCGGGGCTGTTCGTCTGTTCAGGACTTACGAGACGTAGTCCTCTTCGAGCATCTCGGTGACGAGCGCCGCGATCGGCGACCGCTCCGAGCGGGTCAGGGTGACGTGGGCGAAGAGCGGGTGGCCCTTCAGCTTCTCGATCACCGCGGCCACGCCGTCGTGCCGGCCGACCCGCAGGTTGTCGCGCTGCGCCACGTCGTGCGTCAGCACCACCCGCGAGTTGCTGCCCAACCGCGACAGCACGGTCAGCAGCACGTTGCGCTCCAGCGACTGCGCCTCGTCCACGATCACGAAGGAGTCGTGCAGCGAGCGGCCGCGGATGTGGGTGAGGGGCAGGACCTCCAGCATCCCGCGGTCCAGCACCTCCTCCAGCACCGCCTGGCTCACCAGCGCGCCGAGCGTGTCGAACACGGCCTGCGCCCACGGCCCCATCTTCTCGTTCTCGGTGCCCGGCAGGTAACCGAGCTCCTGGCCACCGACCGCGTAGAGCGGCCGGAAGACCACGACCTTGCGGTGCTGCCGTCGTTCCATCACCGCCTCGAGACCGGCGCACAGCGCCAGTGCCGACTTGCCGGTGCCCGCACGTCCGCCCAGCGAGACGATGCCGACATCGGCGTCGAGCAGCAGGTCGAGCGCAATCCGCTGCTCGGCGGACCGTCCGTGCAGTCCGAACGCCTCCCGATCTCCGCGCACCAGCCTGATCTGCTTGTCCGCGGTCACCCGGCCCAGCGCACTCGAGGTGCCCGCCAGCATCCGGAGTCCGGTGTGGCAGGGCAGCTCGGCGATGTGCGCCAGGTCCTCGTACTGGGTCGGGTCGACGACGTTCTCCTTGAACAGGCTGTCCACCAGAGACTGTGGAACGTCCAGATCGGACATTCCCGTCCAGCCCGACAGGGTGACGTCGTGCGCCCGGTACTCCTCCGCCGGCAGGCCGACCGATCCGGCCTTGACCCGCAGCGGCATGTCCTTGGTCACCAGGGTGACGTTGCGCCCCTCAGCAGCGAGGTTGAGGGAGCACGCGAGGATCCGGGCGTCGTTGGAGTCCGTTCGGAAACCTGATGGCAACACCTCCGGGTCGGAGTGGTTGAGCTCGACGTGCAAGGTGCCTCCCAGATCCCCGATGGGGATCGGCGAATCGAGGCGACCATGCCGCAAGCGCAGGTCGTCGAGCAGGCGCAGGGCCTCCCTCGCGAACCAGCCCAGTTCGGGGTGGTGGCGCTTGCCCTCCAGCTCGCTGATCACCACGAGCGGGAGCACGACCTCGTGCTCCGCGAACCGGGTGGGAGCGAGCGGGTCGGACAGCAGTACCGACGTGTCCAGCACATATGTCGTGATGGCCGGAGCGGCGGACTTGCGCCTGGAGGAGGAACTGCGCGATGAGCCTGAGGTACGGCTCGCGGGACGTCGTGCGTTCACGGCAACTCCCTCACGAACGCGGCACCCGCGTCCGCTCCTCGCTGGGCCAGGCACAACCCTGATTGATCGTCTCGCCGGACGCCGTGAGGCGTCAGGCAGGTCGACCACGAGGGCCGGGTGCCGGCCCCCTCGCGACGTTGTCAGTCACGATCAGGACCTCCCTGCGCGGTCCGCAGTGGTCGCGTCCCGCCACTTTCGAAGTTACCTGCGGAAGTGCCCCGTATGCATGAAGCCACACAGGTGAATCCGAACTTGTCATCTGCGCGAAAACTGGACGAAACGTGTGCGCAGCGATGTTCACGCAGCAAGCCACGACACCCCGTCGCGCACCTGGTCCTCCAACGATTTCGGCACGAGCGGCTCGTCGAGGAGTCTCAGATATCGGGACTCGAGCGGCTCGCCGGGCGCGCGGACGTCGAGCCAGGCCCTGACCAGGCGAACTCCCTCGACGTACGTCGTCGTGTACGCGCGCCACAGCGGATCGGCCAGGAAGCGCACCATCTGCCGGGCCCGGCGTTCCGGCACCAGCAGCCACCTGCGCAGATGCGCGACCACGTCGTCCTGGTCCGCACCGCGGTCGTGCAGCATCAGCGCCGCGTCCTGCCGGACGGTGAGCAGCCCGGCGGCGGCGAACTCGACCTTTTCGGACAGTTCGCCGTCCATTCGCAACCCCAGGTCGCGCATGATCTCCTCGGTCCAGCGGCCCCAGCCCTGGCCGACCACGGCGTGCAGGCCCAGGTCGGCCATGCCCTCGGCCATCAGGCACTGCGGCGTGTTGATCAGGAAGATCGACTGCTCGGCGTGGCCGCGCCGGTGCACCAGGCCCGCCTCCTTGCGGCAGTGCTCGGTGTGGTGGCCCGGATAGGACTCGTGCGCGACCAGGTGCGGCAGGTTCGACATGCGGTGACCCATGTCGGCGTTGATCGCGACCTTGGACCGGTAACCGCCCAGGTAGTAGTTGAAGCCGCTCCACGGCTTGTTCGTGACGATCTGGTACTCGACGATCTCCTGCTCGGGCAGCGCGTACCGGTGCCGGACGCGGTCCCGCAGCGCGCTGGACAGGGCCTGCACGCAGCCCTGGAGCCGTCGCGGGGACACTTCGTCGGTGTCGCGGAAGTCCGCCAGCCGGTCGCCCAGCGAACCGCGCCCGGCCAGCAGCACGTCGAGGTCGCGGTGCGCCTGGGCGTAGGCGTCCTCGTCACCGGGGCGGATGCGGACCTGGAAGTACTGCTCCACCTCGTCCACGAACGAGATGTGCTCGCCGGCGAGCTTGCGCGCGTTGCACTCCATGGCCCTGAGGTGCGCATCGAGGAACTGCTGGCGTTGCGGGCTCAGTTCGCTGCCGTCGAGCTCCTTGCGCAGCTGCCGGGCGTGCGTGGCCAGCGCCCTGGGGTCCAGGCGCGGCTCGTTGTCGACCATGCGGCTCAGCGCCGGGTCGCCCGTGTACGAGTCCACGAACCCGGCCCTCAGGCGCCCGAGCCGCAGCCCCAGCACCAGGTACCCGCGCACCAGCTCGCCTTCGTCCATGAGCAGGAGAGCGTAGAGCCTCTACCACAACGGCCTGGTCACGACCGTTTCCGAAATTGAAAACCACCTGATGGGGTAGTTTGTTGATCTTGGTATCACACAATGGGGTCAACGGCACCGCTATTCGAGTTGTTCCCGGGTAAATTTCCTGCACGAGGACCCCACCGTCCGGAGATCCCCGAAGACTCCGGAAATGACGGGGATAACCCGACATTAAGGAGATAGACGTGCTGAAGAAGACTGCCGCGGCGGTTGCCGCCGCTGCCGCTCTGACGCTCGCCATCGCACCGGCGGCTCTCGCGGGCGAAGGCCACGGCCACGGCCACGGACACGGTGACGGTCACAGCCACGGCGGCGGGCACGGCCACCACTGGTACAACGGCGGCCTGCTGTCCGCGCTGAACGGCAACAACGTCAACGCCACCGTGGGCGCCTGTGGCAACAACGTCGGCGTGCTCGGTGCCGCGGTGCCGATCAACTCGCCGTCGATCACCGGCACCTGCGCCGCCGGCGGCATCGTCGACGAGGGCTGATTTCTTCGGCTCGCCTTTCTGGAGCGTCATTCATCGACGCGTCCAAGGCCATTTTCTTGTGCTTGACCGATGTGAGGAGAAAATCGTGCTGAAGAAGGTTGGAGCGGCGCTGGGAGTGGCCGCCGCACTCATGGTCGTCGGCAGCCCGGCGATGGCTGACCCCGACTACACCTGGCACAACGCGCCGCTGCTGTCGGTGCTGAACGCCAACAACGTCAACGCCGTCGTGGGTGCCTGTGGCAACAACGTCGGTGTGCTCGGTGGCGCGGTGCCGATCAACTCGCCGTCGATCACCGAGACCTGCGCCGCCGGCGGCATCGTCGACGGTGACGACCTCAACCACTGGGGCTGGGACGACTGATCTCAGTCACCTGAGCCCGAACGGGGCGCCCACCTCCGCGGTGGGCGCCCCGTCTCGCGTTCGTCAGCTGCCGTAACGGCGGTGGCGCTTGGCGTACTCGCGCATCGCCCGCAGGAAGTCCGTGCGCCGGAAGCCGGGCCAGTACGCCTCGCAGAACCAGAACTCGGAGTGCGCGGACTGCCACAGCATGAAACCGGACAGCCGCTGCTCACCGGACGTGCGGATGATCAGGTCCGGATCCGGCTGCCCCGAGGTGTACAGGTGCTCGGCGATGTGGTCGACGTCCAGCACCTCGGCGAGCTCCTCGATCGTCCCGCCGCGCTCGGCGTGCGCCTGCAGCAGCTTGCGGACCGCGTCGGCGATCTCCTGCCTGCCGCCGTACGCCACCGCGACGTTGACCTGGATGCCCGTCCGGCCCTTGGTCCTGGCGGCCGCCGTCGTGAGCCGCTCGGCGTGCTCCTTCGGCAACATGTCGATCGCGCCCACGTGCCGCACCCGGAACGGGTTGCCGTCCGCGGCCAGCTCGTCGGTGATGTCGGCGATGATGTCCAGCAACGGCGCCAGCTCTTCGGTGGGCCGGTTCAGGTTGTCGGTGCTCAGCATCCAGAGCGTGACGACCTCGACCTTCGCGTCACCGCACCACGCGAGCAGCTCGAGGATCTTCCTCGCCCCCGCCCGGTGCCCGTGCGCGACGTCCGTGAACCCGGCCTCACGCGCCCACCGCCGGTTGCCGTCGAGCACGACGCCGACGTGCTTGGGCACCTGTGTTCCGCTCAACTCACGCCGGAGAATCCACTCGTAGAGGTGGATAGCGACGTCTTTCACACGGGTGCGGAGTGCCACGTCCGAACAGCGTACGCCGTGCGGAGTTCATCACTGAGCTGTGGTCAGAAACCTACGGTCGCGTAACCTAAGGGCTTGTGACCACCGCGCCCCTTCCCCCACAGCCCGGACTGCGGCCGCGCCTGCGTGGATGGCTGCACCTCTGGTCCTTCGTCGTCTCCGTGGCCACCGGCGCGACCCTCATCGCCCTGGCAGCGTCCACAGTGTCCGCCCGCGCGGCACTGGCCACCTCCGTCTACGGCTTGACGGTCCTGGGCCTCTTCGGCGTCTCCGCGCTCTACCACCGCATCACGTGGAAGTCCGACCGCGTGCGCACGTGGATGAAGCGCCTGGACCACTCGATGATCTTCGTGTTCATCGCCGGCACCTACACCCCCTTCGCCCTGCTGGCCATGAACCCCCCGACCGGCCGCGTGGTGCTGACCGTGGTCTGGGTCGGCGCACTGGCCGGCGTGACGCTGAAACTCGCCTGGCCGCACGCACCGCGCTGGCTGGGCGTGCCGATCTACATCGCACTCGGCTGGGTGGCCGTGTTCGTGCTGCCCGAGCTGCTGCACCACGCCGGGGTGGCCGCACTCGTGCTGCTGCTGGTGGGCGGGCTGCTGTACACCGTCGGGGCGGTGTTCTACGCGACCAGGTGGCCGAATCCTTGGCCGCAGGTGTTCGGGTACCACGAGTTCTTCCACGCGGCGACCGTGGTGGCGGCGCTCTGCCACTACATCGCCATCTGGCTCGCGATGTACTCCTGATTTCCGCTCAGCCGGGGCGCTCGGAGTGACCGAGCGCCCCGGCTGAGCGTTCAGCGACCGCCGCGGGCCATCCGCAGCACGTCCAGCGCCTCGTCCAGCTGCTCCTCCGACAGCTTCGAAGGCACGTGCCCGCGCTCCAGCACCACCGCGCGGATCGTCTTGCGCTCCTTCAGCGACTGCTTGGCGATCGACGCCGCCTCCTCGTACCCGAGGTACCGGTTCAGCGGCGTCACGATCGACGGCGACGACTCGGCGTACTCCCGCATCTGCTCGACCTGCGGTTCGGCGCCGGCGAGCACCTTGTCGGCGAGCAGGCGGGCCACGGCGGCGAGGAGGCGGGAGGACTCCAGGACGTTGCGGGCGATGACCGGGAGCATCACGTTCAGCTGGAAGTTGCCCTGGGAGCCCGCGAAGGCGACTGCGGCGTCGTTGCCGATGACCTGGGCGACCACCATCATCGTGGCCTCGGAGATGACCGGGTTGACCTTGCCCGGCATGATCGAGGAGCCCGGCTGGAGGTCGGGGAGGGCGAGTTCGCCCAGGCCGGTGCGGGGGCCGGAGCCGAGCCAGCGGAGGTCGTTGGCGATCTTGAACAGCGCCACGGCGGTGGTGCGGAGCTGGCCGGAGATCTCGACCACGCCGTCCTGGGTGGCCTGGGCCTCGAAGTGGTCGCGGGCCTCGGTCAGCGGCAGGCCGGTCACCGAGGCGAGCTCACCCGCCACCAGGCCGCCGAAGTCCGCGGGAGCGTTCAGGCCGCTGCCCACGGCGGTGCCGCCGATCGGCAGTTCGGCCAGGCGCGGGATCGAGGCGTTCAGGCGTTCGACGCTGTAGCGGACCTGGGCGGCCCAGGCGCCCGCTTCCTGGCCGAGGGTGACCGGTACGGCGTCCATCAGGTGCGTGCGGCCGGACTTGACCAGGTCCGACCACTCGAGAGCGCGCCGGGAGAGCACCGACTCCAGGTGTTCCAGTGCGGGGAGCACGTCGGTCACCACGGCTTCGGTGGCGGCCACGCGCAGGGTCGTGGGGAACGTGTCGTTGGACGACTGGGAGGCGTTGACGTGGTCGTTCGGGTGCACGTCGCGGCCGAGGGAACGCGTCGCGAGGGTGGCGATGACCTCGTTGGCGTTCATGTTCGACGACGTGCCGGAACCTGTCTGGAACACGTCGACCGGGAAGTGCGCGTCGTGGGAACCGGAGGCGACCTCGTCGGCGGCTGAGGCGATCGCGCCGGCGACGTCGTCGGGGAGGACGCCGAGGCGGGCGTTGACGCGGGCCGCCGCGGCCTTGAGCAGGCCCAGTGCGCGGATCTGGGCGCGTTCCAGGCCTCGACCGGAAATCGGGAAGTTCTCGACCGCGCGTTGGGTCTGGGCGCGCCACAATGCGTCGACCGGCACGCGGACCTCGCCCATCGTGTCGTGCTCGACGCGGTACTCCTGTTCAGACATACCTCCGAGTCTCTACGCTCGATCACAGCACTGCCACCCACCACTGGCAGAAGGGCACCACTCATGGAGCGTGACGTCGACCTCCTCATCGTGGGCGCTGGTCCCACGGGGTTGTTCGCCGCTTACTACGCAGGCTTCCGGGAACTGAAGGTCGCACTCGTCGACGCCCTGCCAGAGCCGGGCGGCCAGGTGACCGCGATGTATCCGGAGAAGATGATTTTCGACGTGGCGGGCTTCCCCGCCATCCGCGGGCGCGACCTCGTCAACGGCCTCGTCGAGCAGGCGGGGCAGTACCGGCCCACCTACCTGCTGGGCCGCCAGGCGCGCACCTGTGAGTCCACTGAGGACGGACTGCGGGTCGGCCTCGCGGACGGCACCACGATCACCGCCGGCGCTGTGCTCATCACCGCCGGCATGGGCGAGTTCAACCCGCGCCCGCTGCCCGCCGGCGACGGCTGGCTGGGGCGCGGCATGGTGCACTTCGTCCCGGTGCTCGCCGAACACGCCGACCAGCACGTCGTCATCGTCGGCGGCGGCGACTCCGCGTTCGACTGGGCGCTGGCCCTGCACCCGATCGCCGCGAGCGTCACGCTGGTGCACCGCAGGGCGAACTTCCGCGCCCACGCCGCCACCGTGCGCCAGGTCCGCGAGCTCGGCATCGAGATCATCACCGACGCCGAGGTGCTCGCACTGCGCGGCACGCCGCTGTCCGAAGTGGACGTCAAGGTCAAGGGCGAGGACGTCAAGACCCTGCCGGCACAGGCGGTCGTCGCCGCGCTCGGCTTCACCGCCGACCTCGGCCCGATCGAGTCGTGGGGTCTCGAGCTGGACCACCGCGCGGTCGTCGTCGACACCACCATGCAGACCAAGATCGAGCGGGTCTACGCGGCCGGTGACGTCGCCCAGTACCCCGGCAAGGTCAAGCTGATCGCGACCGGCTTCGGCGAGGCGGCGACGGCGGTCAACAACATCGCCGTGGCGCTCAACCCCGGCGCTCACCTGTTCCCGGGGCACTCCAGCAACGCGGGCTGATCCGTGCGCACCCGGCGCCGCTACGGCAGCGGCGCCGGGTCGTGCTTCGCGATGGCCTGGAAGATGATCGACGTCCGGAACCCGACGATCTCCTTGCGCTGGCTCAGCCGGTCCACCAGGAACGCGTGCAGGTGCTCGTTGTCCTGCGCGCTGACGTGGATCACGAAGTCGTCGCTGCCCGCCATCACGAACACCGACTGCACCTCCGGCAGTCCCGCGGCGAAGTTCTTGAACGCGTCGATCACCGCCCGGCTCAGCGGCCGCACCTGCACCGACACCAGTGCCTGGACCGAGCGGTTGAGCGCGATCGGGTTGATGTCGGCGTGGTAGCCGCGGATCACCCCGCGCTCGCGCAGCAGCCGGGTGCGCTCCAGGCACGTCGAGGGCGCCACGCCGACCTTGCGGGCGATGTCGCGGTTCGACTGCCGGGCATCGCGCTGCAGTTCCCGCACGATCGCCGAATCAAGTTCGTCCATCCCGCTCCTTGGACCGGCCTGCCGAACAACGTTCGACCAGGCGCCCGCAACCATGGTCATCAGCCTAACTTCGCTCACTGAAGCTGGCGGAAGTTCGGGGAGGACGCAAGATGTGGGAACACGAACAGCTGGTCGTGCGCACCGGCCGGCGCTCGGGGATGACCACGATGGTCGCCATCCACTCCAGTGAGGCGGGCCCGGCGGTCGGCGGCTGCCGGATGAAGGCGTATCCGACGATCAACGACGCCGTCACGGACGTGCTGCGGCTGTCGAAGGCGATGACGCTCAAGTGCGCGGCGGCCGGGATCGCGCACGGCGGTGCCAAGAGCGTCATCGTGGTCGACCGGCCGCTCACGCCCGAGCTGCGGCGCGCGGTGCTGCTCGACCACGCCGACCTGATCAACTCCTTCGGCGGGCAGTACCAGGCGGGCCCGGACGTCGGCACCGGGCCGGACGACATGGTGGTGCTGCGCGAGCTCACCCCGCACGCCTACTGCCTGCCGGAGGAGCACGGCGGCACGGGCTCGTCGAGCGGTCCGACGGCGCGCGGGGTGCTGGCGGCGTTGGGTGCGGCGGCGGAGAAGGTGTTCGGCAGCGCGGACCTGACCGGCAAGAAGGTCGTGATCAGCGGGTTCGGCTCGGTCGGTGAGCTGGTCGCGCGCGGGCTGCCGGGAGCGGACGTGCTGGTGTCCGATGTGGACGGGAGCAGGCGGACGGACGAGTTCGGCTGGGTGGCGCCGGAGGAGGCGTACACGACGAGCGCCGACGTGCTGGTGCCCGCGGCGGTCGGCGGGGTGCTCAGCCCGGAGGTCGTGCGGGCGCTGGACGTCCGGCTGGTCGTGGGGCCGGCGAACAACCAGCTCACCGACGACTCGGTCGCGGGCCTGCTGGCCGAACGCGGGATCGTGTGGGTGCCGGACCACGTGGCCAGCGCGGGCGGGGTGGTCTACACGCTCGCCCGGGAGGACGAGGGCCTGGACCACGAGTCGGCGCTCGAGCGCGTGGACGCCATTGCCGGGACGGTGCGCCGCTTGCTCGCCTGACGCCGTGGCAGACCGGTGCCGGTCCCGCGGTGGGAGCAAGCCGGGATCGGCGCTGGCGCTGCCCAGTACCCTGGATCCAAATGACGGGTTGTGCGTGTCAGGGGGACGCGCAGCGAGCAACCCCTGGGGGATCTGTGATTCACGTTTTCTGGGCCGACGTGGTGCCCGGCATGCCGTGGTGGGTCGGGCCGACGACGCGGGAGCGGCCGCGCACGGTGTACTGGCAGCCGCTCGCCGACCTGGTCGAACGCCGGGTGAACGCGGCGGTCGACACGGCGCGCTGGGGCGGTGACGTGCTGGTCGAGCTGACGTTGCCGGAGCGGCTGGTGCCGGACGTCGCGTTCACGCCGGGCTTCGCGGTCGTGCAGCTGGCGCTGCCGGACGCGCTCAACACCACCCGCGACGTGGAGCTGGTGGTGGCGGCGCTGGAGGACGGCGTGCACGCGGCGGTGGACCGGGTGGCCAGGCGGCTCGGCGTGGAATACCGGCGCACCAACAGGAAGCCGGACGACCTGGCACACCCGCGCCGGCTGGACACGCTGGCGAAGCGGTTCGGCGGAACGGTCGCGCTCGTGTCACCCAAGATCGAGGAGTTCCCGCTCGACGCGGACGAGCTCGCGTGGGAGGGCTTCGAGGGCTGGCGGGCGGTCAGGCCCAACCTCGCCACCCCCGGCCGGCTGGTGTCCGATGTGGACTTCAGCAGGGTGGAGATCCCGGCGCTGCTCGACGACCTCGCGCTCAACGAGGAGACCGCGCTGGTCCTGGCGGGCGAGGAGCTCGAACGGCTGGCAGGCTGGCTGCCCACCGGGCTGGCGGGCCGCGCCTCCGTGCTGGGACGCGACAACGGCAGCTGGTGGGCAGCCATCGGTTGAGGTGGTGCCTGGACTACGGCAGCACCTGGACCTTCTCGCCGACAATCAGGTTGTCGTAGAACACCTGGGATGCATCAAGCGTCATGCGGATGCACCCGTGCGACTGGACAGCCGTGTCGCCCTGGTGGAACGCGATACCGGTCGTGGTGAAGTACACCGCGTTCGGCATCGGTCCGTTGTAGGGGACACTCCAGTCGTTCTTCACCTTGCGCAACACCGAGAACGTGCCGACCGGGGTCTCGTACCCCGGTTTGCCGTGACTCACCTTCACCGGGCCGTAGCTCGTCTGTCCGTTGTAGACCAGCCACGCCAGGTTCGAGTGCTTCTCCAGGCACGCTCCGTTGTAGACGGTGCATCCCGCCAAAGCCTGGGCGGGCGCGGCAGTTGCCGCGAAACCGAGGAGCAGGAGCACCGTCGTGATCAGAACTCGCATCCTCATCACCCCTCGGTGATGGGATAACCACTGCGCGGTGACTTCAATCACCGGCGGAAGCAATCAGGCGACGACCTGCACCATGTCGCCGACGGCGAGGGTGGTGAAGTAGTGCTGAGCCGCCGCCGGCGCCAGGTGGATGCACCCGTGTGAGAGCTCGGTCAGCGATCCCTCGTGGAACGCGATGCCGCCGCTGGTGAAGTAGGTCGACCACGGCATCGGCCCGTTGTACGGGATGCTCCAGTCGTCCTTCACCTTCCACAGCACCGGGAACTTCCCGACCGGCGTCTCGTGGCCCTTGCGGCCGTGGGTGATCGGCACCGGGCCGTAGGTGATCTTGTCGCCCTGCACGAGCCAGGTCTGGTTCGTGGAGAGCTGGATGCACGCGCCGTCGCTGATCTCGCACGGCGTGGGCTTCACGACCGGCGGTGGCGGCGGGGGAGGAGGCGGCGGCGTGGACGAAGACGTCGGTGTGGATGAGGAAACCGCCGGGGGAGGAGTCTGCGGATCCGCCTGCACCGCGCCAGAAGCGCACCCCGCCACCGACATCAACGCGACCGCCGCAATCAGCATCCGCATCGCACACACCCCCTGTGTTGGATCCCTTGTCGATGTAGACGACGGGGGGATCACCGGGGTTGCAACGCGGAAGGCCCGCCTCCCATAACGAATGGAAGACGGGCCTTCGGAATGCGTTTACTGGCCGTCAGCGACTACAGGGTTTAGACGGCACCGGCGTACTGGCTGATCCACGAGCGGTAGTACGGGACGTCCACGTAGATCGACGGAGCGGTCGCGCAGGTCGCGCCACCACCGGAGCGGCTGGTCGCGCCGATGAGCTCCCAGCGGCCGTTCACGGACTTCACCTGCGGGCCACCCGAGTCGCCGTAGCAGGCGCCCTTGTTGCCACCGGTGTTGTTGGTGCAGATCTCCGACGCACCGCTGATGCCGGCGCAACGGCTGTCCGTCACGATCGACGTGTTCAGCTCCTGCAGGGTGATCGGAGCGCCACCGCAGCCGCGGGTCGGGCAGGTCTGGCCCCAGCCGATGATGCGGGTGGCGGTGCCGACCGGGCCGGATGCGGCCGACACGGCGGCGGGCGCCTGGCTGACCGAGGTGTTGAGCTGCACCAGCGCCAGGTCGGCCGACGGGTGGTTGACGATCCGGGACGCGCCGGTGACCGTGCCGCCGCTGGTGCGGTTGGTCGTGCCGATGCGCGTGCGGACCGACGCCGCCGACGAGCCCTGGACGCAGTGCTTCGCCGTCACGACCCAGTTGGCCTTGATCAACGTGCCACCGCAGAAGTGGCTTCCGGAGGTGCTCTGCAGGGAGACCATCCAGGAGTAGACCTGGGTCGCGTTGCCGCCACCCACGATCATCGGCGAGACCTCGCCGTCAGCGGTGGGGGTCGGGGCCGCCGTCGCCGAGACGGCCGAGGCGAGCAGAGCGCCCGCGGCCACGACGACTGCGGAGAACAACGAACGTGCCCTCATCGTTGAGTTCCTTTCCTGAACCCGGCGCAGGGTTGCCGGGGTCAGGAGCGAAACTAAGGACGGAGGTCACACTGTCACTAGGGTCACTCGTCTGGTTACCGAGCGTTCACAGTTCACAGTGAATGCGACGTCACGGCAGCGGCTGCTGCACGTGCTCGGGGAAGTCGAAGTCGACGCTGGCGTATTCCCGCAGCTTGTGCAGGCTGTGGAACCCGTCGATCATGCGCACGGTGCCGGACTTCGACCGCATGACGATCGACTGGGTCGTGCAGCCGCCCGCGCGGTAGTGCACGCCGCGCAGCAGGTCGCCGTCGGTCACGCCGGTCGCGCAGAAGAAGACGTTGTCGCCCGAGACGAGGTCGTTCGTCGTGAGCACGCGGGACAGGTCGTGGCCCGCGCCGATCGCCTTCTCGCGCTCCTCGTCGTCCTTGGGCCACAGCCGGCCCTGGATCGCGCCACCGACGCACTTCAGCGCCGCCGCCGCGATGATGCCCTCCGGCGTGCCGCCGATGCCCACGAGCATGTCCACGCCCGAGGTGGGCCTGGCCGCCGCGATCGCCCCCGCCACGTCGCCGTCGGAGATGAAGTGGATGCGGGCACCGGCCGCCCGGACCTCCTGCACGATCTTCTCGTGCCGGGGCCGGTCGAGGATGCAGACGTTCACGTCGGACACGTCGCTGTGCTTGGCCTTCGCGACCCGGCGGATGTTCTCCGCGAGCGGCGCGGAGATGTCGATGACGTCGGCCGCCTCCGGGCCCACGGCCAGCTTCTCCATGTAGAACACGGCGGACGGGTCGAACATCGCCCCGCGCTCGGCCACCGCGAGCACGGCCAGCGCGTTCGGCATGCCCTTGGCCATCAGCGTGGTGCCGTCGATCGGGTCGACCGCGACGTCGCACTCGGGGCCTTCGCCGTTGCCGACCTCCTCGCCGTTGAACAGCATGGGCGCCTCGTCCTTCTCGCCCTCGCCGATCACGACGACACCGCGCATCGACACGGTGTGGATCAGCTTGCGCATCGCGTCGACCGCGGCGCCGTCACCGCCGTTCTTGTCGCCGCGTCCCACCCACCGGCCGGCGGCCATGGCCGCGGCCTCGGTGACGCGCACGAGCTCCAGCGCCAGGTTCCGGTCCGGGGCTTCGCGACGTCGTTCCGCGGGGGTGTTCACCATTGCGCGCCTCCATGCGACTACTCAGCGTGCCGGGTTTGTGATCGGCAATCTGAATCCTTGCACGGGATCACGCCTGCGAAACGTCCTCCTCGACCACAGCGAGAGCTGCATCGATTCGCTCGCGCGCACCGGCGAGATGCTGCTCACACGTCTTGGCGAGCTGCTCACCGCGTTCCCAGAGCGCGAGCGAGTCCTCCAGCGACAGGCCACCGGCCTCCAGCTTGCGGACCACCTCGACCAGCTCGTCGCGGGCGGCTTCGTAACCCAGTGTTTCCCTCTGGGTGGCTTCCTGTTGCGTTTCCGAACTCACGCGGACTGGCTCCTCAGGCGGCTCAGCACGGTCGCGACGGCCAGGTCGTACCCGACCAGCGCCTCCGCGAACTCCTCGCCGTCACCCTCTCGCACCGCCTCGTCGATGAGCGCCTCGGCCTCCGCGACGCGCCGGTACTGCACCGTGCCCGCCGTCGCCTCGCTCAGGTCGTGCAGCGTGAGGATCAGCGTGCGGCGGCTGGGCGGGTCGCAGGCGCCCACCAGCTCGGTCCAGCACGCCGCGGCGGCCTTGTTCGCCGCCTCCGCCAAGGTCTGCAGCCCGGACGCGCACTCACCGGCCGCCTCCATCGTCAGGGGCAGGAACACGGCATCACGCATCATCGGTACCTCCCCCTCCCGAATCAGTGACCACTGCTCGCACTGCTCCGTCAACGACGCGTACCCGCAGCTGTGTTCCGCTCGGGGCGTCCGTCACAGACCGCAACACGCCGTCCGGCCCGTCGGGTGTGACGAGCTGCACAACGGCATATCCGCGGGCCAGCGTGGCGGCTGGTCCGAGGGTCGTCAAGCGGGCTTTCGTCCCGGAGAGGTGGACGTCCTCGCGGTCGAGACGTTGCGTGACGGCCCGCCGACCCTGCTCGCGCATCCGGTTCACCTCTTCGGCCCTGCGGTCGAGCGGACCGTACGGGTCCGAAAGCACAGGTCGTGAGCGCAGCTGGTCGAGCAGGCGGCGTTCGCGGTCGACCCAGCCGTGCAGCGCGCGCCGGCCGCGGTCGCGCATCTGCCGGACCCGTTCACTCTCCTCGGCGACGTCGGGAACCACCCGTTTGCCCGCGTCGGTGGGAGTCGAACAACGCACGTCAGCGACGTGGTCAATGAGCGGGGTGTCCGGTTCGTGCCCGATCGCGGACAGCACCGGCGTGCGGCACGACGCGACCGCGCGGCACATCGCCTCGTCGGAGAACGGCAGCAGGTCCTCCACGCTGCCGCCGCCGCGGGCGATGATGATCACGTCGCACTCCGGGTCGCGGTCCAAAGTGGACAGTGCGGTCATCACCTGGGTGACCGCGGTCGGGCCCTGCACGGCGACGTTGATGACGCGGAAGTGCGCGCCGGGCCAACGGTTCCGCGCGTTCGTCAGCACGTCGCGCTCGGCGGCGGAGGCGCGTCCGGTGACGAGTCCGATCTTCTGCGGCAGGAACGGCGGCCTGCGCTTGCGGCGCGGGTCGAACAGGCCCTCGGCGTGCAGCAGCTTGCGCAGCCGTTCGATGCGGGCGAGCAGCTCACCGATGCCGACCGCGCGGATCTCGTCGGCGCGCAACGAGAGCGTGCCGCGGTTCGGGTAGAAGCTGATCTTGCCGTGCACGATCACCCGGCTGCCCTCGGTCAGCTGCAGCTCGCGCACCATCCCGGAGCTCGCGGTGATCGACATGGACATGTCGACGCTCGGGTCGCGCAGGGTCAGGAACGCCGTGGAGCTGCGGGCGTTGAGCTGCGTGACCTGGCCCTCGACCCAGACCTCGCCGAGCCTGTTGATCCAGTCGAGCAGCTTGCGCGCGACCGTCCGCACCGGCCACGGGTTCTCCGGCGTGGATTTGTCGGTCACTGAGTCTTGACCGTCGCGATCCGCCGGTTGAGCATCCCGATGAACTCGGGCCGGCCCGCATGGTCCTTCTCGTAGCGCAGCAGCTCTTCGAGGTGCTCAAGAGAGAGATTGCGCAACCGCGCGCGCAGCTGGGCGATCGACAGCTCGTCGTAGGACGGCAGGAACTCCGGCACCTCGGCGAGCGCGCGCTCTTCTTCTTCCCACGGGTCGTCGGCGGGAGTTTCCTGAGAAGTCGTGACGGGCGTCTCGTCCTCGTCGAACGTCGCCCACTCCGGCTCTTCCTCGGCCGGCCTCAGTCCGGAGAGGACGTCATCGCCCTTGATGGCGAGTTCGGTCACATGCTGCTGCACGCGCATCGACAGCTGCATCGCCTCGCTGACCACCGTCAACGGGAGTCCGGCGAGCTGCTGGGGCAGCTTGCGGGCCTGTTCGAGGGCGGTCACCGCGAGCCCGGCGGCGACGCGGACACCCAATGGCAGTGGCTTCATGCGCTCTAGCCTGCCGCACCAGCGCATCGAATGCCTAGGAACGGGCCTGGGTACCCTGGAGGCATGCCCAAGCGAGTCCTGTTGGCGAAGCCGCGTGGTTACTGCGCGGGCGTTGATCGTGCCGTCGAGACGGTCGAGCTCGCCCTCGAGAAGTACGGCGCTCCCGTCTACGTGCGCAAGGAGATCGTCCACAACAAGTACGTCGTGGAGACCCTGTCCGACCGGGGCGCGATCTTCGTCAACGAGACCGACGAGGTCCCCGAGGGCGCGCTCGTGGTGTTCTCGGCGCACGGCGTGTCGCCGGCGGTGCACGCGGAGGCCGAGCAGCGGTCGTTGCGCACCATCGACGCGACCTGCCCGCTGGTGACCAAGGTCCACAAGGAAGCCGTGCGGTTCGCCAAGGAGGACTACGACATCCTCCTGATCGGCCACGAGGGGCACGAAGAGGTCGAGGGCACCGCCGGTGAGGCGCCCGACCACGTGCAGCTCGTGGACACCGCCGAGGACGCCGCCACCGTCGAGGTGCGCGACCCGTCGAAGGTGATCTGGCTGTCGCAGACCACGCTCTCGGTCGACGAGACCATGGTGCGCGTCCGGCAGCTCAAGGACCGCTTCCCCGAGCTGCAGGACCCGCCGTCGGACGACATCTGCTACGCCACCTCGAACCGCCAGACCGCGGTGAAGACGATGGCGCCGTCGTGCGACCTGGTGCTGGTCGTGGGCTCCCAGAACTCCTCGAACTCGGTCCGCCTGGTCGAGGTGGCGCTGCAGCACGGCGCCAAGGCCTCCTACCTGATCGACTACGCCAAGGAGGTCGACCTGGCGTGGCTCGAGGGCGTCGAGACCGTCGGCGTCACCTCCGGCGCGTCGGTGCCGGACCTGCTGGTGATGGAGCTGCTGAAGTTCCTGGAGACGCACGGGTTCGGTGAGGTCGAGGAGATCACGACGGCGAACGAGCGGATCACGTTCTCGCTGCCGCGCGAGCTCCGCAAGGACCTCGTCCGCTAACCGAGGCCGCGCAGGGCCTGGTCCACGTCCAGGCCCCACCGCAGCACCGCGTCCTGGCCGGCCGAGACGAGCGTGGTGCCGTCCCGGTGCCACGCCAGGTGCGTGACCGGCTTGCCGTGTCCCCGCAGGGTGGCCCACGCCGACCGTGACCCGACGTCCCAGACCACGGCGGCGTGGTCGTCGCCGCCGCTGGCGAGCCGGGTCGAGTCGGGGCTGAACGCCAGCGCGGTGACCGTGCCGTTGTGGCCGCGCAGCTCACCGACCGGCTGCCGGGTGGCGGTGTCCCAGAGCAGGATCATGCCGTCTTCCCCGGCGCTGGCCATCAGGCGTCTGTCGGGGGACATCGCGAGCGCGCGCACCGGTCCGTCGTGCCTGCGTGGGAGCACAGATGCCTCCCACGACCTGATGTCGCGCACGGTCACCTGGCCGCTGGAGGAACCCAGCACCACCTCGTCCTGGCGGCTGCCGAACGCGACGACCGTCGACCTGCCGTCGTGCAGGCTCGTGACCGGTCGCGGTGGCGCGGACCTGTCGTGCAGCGCCGTCCACGCCCCCGCCGGCACGTCACCACCGGTCGTCACCACACCGTGCGGACCGAACGCGACCGAGTCCGGCGGCGTGCGCTGGTTCGTGAAGCTCGGGTCGGCGAGGTCGCGGACCGTGCGCCCGGTCGCGACGTCGCGCACGGTCAGCGGTGACCCGGTGGCACCGCTGACGACCTGACGGCGGTCGGGGGAGAACTCGGCGACGACCTGACCGCCTGTACCGGTCGTGGTGCGACTCGTGACCGCGAGCGTGGTGCCGTCACGGCGTTCGAACACGCCGGCGTCGTTGAACGTGAGGATCGTGCCGTCGTCTTCGACGCTGAGCGCGCGCACCTGGTGCGCGCTGATCGCTGCAACGCTGCCGGGAGGCCAGAACCGCACGTGGCCCGCCGGCCCGAGCACCCCGATGGTGCCGTCGGGTGCGAAGAACGCCCTGGAGCCGTCCCCGCCGGCGTCGATCGGAGCCAGCGCGACGTTGTGGACGAGGTCGTACAGGTGCACCGCGGTGCCGCCGATGCCGGACGAGGCGAGCAGCGTGCCGTCGGAGCTGACCGACACCGACGCGGGGGTCTGGTAGTTCGTGACCGTGGTGACGAGGGTGCCCGTGGCGGTGTTCCACAGCTGCACCCGGCCGTCCCGCCCGGCCACCGCGAGCCGGCCGTCCGGCAGTGCGGCCAGGCCGTTGACGTCGCTCGTGCCGGTGCTGAAGCCGTTGATCCGCCGTCCGGTGGCCAGCTCCCACAGCACGACCTCCACCCCGTGCGACACCACGACCACCCTGGCGTCGGGGCTGAGCGCGACGACCCCGGCGCGCCGGTCGACGGGGATCTCGTGCCTGACCCGCCGGGTCTGCAGGTCCCACAGCGAGGTGCCGATGAGCACCGCTCCGCCGTCCGCGGCGAACATCAGCCCGTGTGCTTCGCCGACCTCGCGCAGCACGACCGGCTGGGCGTCCGGTGCGCTCCAGTAGGTGACCCGGCCGTCCTTCTCCTCGATGGCCACGCCGGTGCCACCGGTCACGTTGTCCCAGCTGACCAGGCCGTTGCTCGCGGAGGTGCTCAGCTTCACGGTGGGCTTGAGGGTGGTGGCGTCGTAGAGCTGCACGCCGTCCCGTTGGCCCAAGGCGACGAAATCCTTGCCGAACCCCATCGAGAGAGTGCCCTCGTGTGACAGCGTGCGCGCGCGTCCGGCCGTGGCGGTGCTGAGCAGCCTGCCGCGGGCTTCGGGCGTCGGGTGCGTCCGGTAAGCCTCGACGGCCTTGCTGGCGGCCAGTTCCGGGTTGCTCGCGACAAGTGCTTCCGATAGCGCGGCCAGTTGTTGTGACTGGGCGATGTCACTGGCTTCCTGCACCGCGCGCATCTGCGAGATGGCGACCGTCGCGCTGACGGTGGTGATCAGCAGCAGTGTGATGAGCCCTGCTGCCGCCCACTTGAGCCGGGTCGTGCGGCGGCGTTCGAGGTGCTTGGACGCTTGCAGGAAGTCCCGCTCGGTCCGCGTGAGCTCGGGTTCGCTGCGGCCGAGCCACTCGGTCGCCGAGGCCAGCCGGGCCGTGCGGTAGAGGGCGCCGGTGTCGCGGCCGAGCTCTTCCCACACGCGGGCGGCCTCGGTGAGCCTGCGGTGGGTCTTCAGGCCCTCGCGGTCCTCGTCGAGCCACTCCCGCAGCCGAGGCCAGGTGCGGAACAACGCCTCGTGCGTGACCTCGACGGTGTGCTCGTCGACCGTGATGAGCCGTGCGTCGGCGAGGACGTTGAGCACCTCTTCGCCCACGACGTCCGTACGCGGGATAGGCCTCTTCGCGCCGTCAGTGCTCAGTCGGAGGAGGAGCTGCTTGGCGAGCCGTTGCTGTTCTTCGTCGAGTTCGGCGTACGCGGTCTCGGCACTCTGCGCGAGCGCACCGTGGATACCGCCCACCGCCTGGTAGCCGGCGAGCGTGAGCGTGTTGCCCCTGCGCCGGTACCAGGTCTCCTGCAGGGCGTGGCTGACCAGCGGCAATACCCCGTTGCGGCCGGCCGCCTCGGCCACGATGGTGGTCAGCAACGCCGTCTCGACCGTGCACCCGGCCTTCGCCGCGGGCTGGGTGATAGCGCGCCTCAGCTCGTCAGGGCTCATCGTGCCGAGGAGCACCTGTGCGTCCGTGAGCGCTTGGGCGAGCTCGGGGTGTTCCGCGCAGTTCGGGTAGTAGTCGGACCGGATGGCGATCGCCGTCTTGCACTTCGCGTTCAGCAGCGACGCGAGGAACACCTGCCGTTGCGTGGCGTCCTCGCACAGCGTGAAGACCTCTTCGAACTGGTCCACGACCAGCAGGTCCGGGTCCTGCGCGAGGGCTTCGGCGATGGCGGTGTCCGGGTCGGCGCCGGGACTGAAGACGACCGCGTTCGCGAACCCGGGCGCGATACCGGCCCTCAGCAACGACGACTTGCCTTCACCCGACGCCCCGAACACGGCGAGGAACCGCTGCCGTTCGAGTCGTTCGAGCAACGCGTTGGTGAGCGCCTCACGTCCGAAGAACCGGTCGGCGTCCTCTCTCGCGAACGCCTTCAATCCCACGTACGGCGACGGTCCGTCGTTGACCTGACTCTGCGCCAGTTGAACGGCGAGGTCATGCCACCGTTGCTCCCAACGCTCCCCGTTGCCGCCACACGCCCTGACGTACGCGAGCGTCACGTCGAGCCCCGGCAGCTTCCGCCCGCCGGCCGCGTCCGACAGCGTGCTCGCCGAGAAGTGCGCGATGCGCGCCAACTCCCGGTAGCTCGGCTTGCCGGCGTCGGTGCGGAGTTGTCTCAACTCTGCCGCGAACGACAACAGCGGTGAGTCGCCGTCGTCCAGCGGACGTTCCCCTCTAGGCATCGAACTCATGCTCGCAGAGTGGGCGTTGATCAGGCCGTTGTTGTCCGTGATCCGTTGTACGTGGTTGGCGGCTGCGATCCCGTACAACGGACCGCGCGCGATTTACCAGGTCAGCGGTCGTCGCGCGGTGGCCGGGGCCGGCGCTGCCCAGCCGGGCGCTCGCCCCGGGCCGCACCTTCCGGTCGCGCCGGCGAGCCGGCGCACCCTCAGGACGCGGCCGACGCGCAGGGGCCCCCTCGGGTCGTGGACGGCGCGGACGCTCCTCGGGCTCCTCCACGACCTCCTCGCGCTCGCGCGCGGGCTTGCGGGCCGGCTTGTTGCGCGACTTGATCTCGGCCTTCGCCTCGCGGACCTCGTCGGCGGTCGGGCGGTTCGGGTCCTTCTGCAGGAAGATGCGCAGGACGCCCAGCGCCACGGTGACGGCGGTGGTGATGGCCATGACCGGGAAGCTGTCGATCAGCGGCTTGCCCAGGTTCAGCGCCATGGCGGCGAGGCCGCCCTTCTGCACGCCGCCGCCCATCAGGACCAGCAGCGGGACGGTGGCGGCGAGGATCAGCGGCGGCTGCACCATCGGGGCGAACAGGCTGCGGCGCTGGACCAGCAGGATCGCGGCGAGCGCGCCGATGAAGAACGCGACGTTGAACGTCCAGCCGACGGTCTTGGTGGCGTTGATGTCGATGAACGCACTGATGGCCGCCGGGATGAACGCGCAGAGGATCGCGGCCCACCACGGGATGCCCTTGAACGACCCGCCGATGGCCCGGTAGTTCCACGGCACGGCGTCGTAGTCCTCGACCTCGTCGAGGTCGTCCTGACGGTCACGCAGCTCACTCACGAGGCACACGGTAGCCGTTCGGCCATTCGGTGTTCGTCAGTCCGTGGTTATCTCACCCAGAAGCAACCTGGTTGCACGCTCTGTGCGTTTTAAGCGGACTGTTCGTCCGCCCTTCGGACGAGCGGGAGGGGCGTTGGGGTGGCGGAGGCGTCGGTGAGTGGTTCCACGCTGGCCCGGAAGCCCTCCAGTGCGTCCAGCTCCCGGCGCCGGGCCGAGAGGAAGCGCTGCAGGTGGGTGCTGGAGAGGTTGACCGCGTCGATGGCCGTGTCGGCGGCGCGGTGGGCCCGGCCCGCCTGCACGCGGACCTGTTCGACGTCGTCGGCCAGCGCCCGTTCGGTCACCGCGAACATCGCCGAGGAGGCGATCACCGCGAACCCGGTCGGGCCGCACAGGAACACGCGGCGGTCCAGCAGCCAGCGCAGCAGCTCGGGGTCGGTGTCCAGGGCGGCGACGACGGCGCCGTCGTTGGGCACGAACATGATCGTGCCGTAGATCGCGTCGGCCCACCGCTGGTAGCCCTTGCCGGCCAGTTCGGCGGCGCGCGAGCGGATGTTGCGGACGTGCACGCGCAGGGCGTCCTGGCGTTCCTGCGGGTCGTCGGTCTCGACCGCCTCCGCCCAGGTCGCCATCGACATCTTCGAGTCGACCGGGACCGCGCGGCCGCCGCCGACGTTGAGCACCATGTCGGGACGGACCGAGCCGCCGCCCGCCACGTCGGTCTGCAGCGTGTAGTGCAGGTTTTCCCTCAGCCCGAGCGCGCGCGCCGTCTCGACGAGCACCTGTTCACCGAGTTCGCCGCGGCCGGAGACGCTGGAGAACGCCACTTCATACCGTTGCAACGCGGCTTGCTGCGCGTCCACGCGCGCGCGTTCGGCTTGGATGGCGTGCATGGCTTCGTCGGTCCGCCGGACGCTGTCCTGGTACAGGCGCCAGACGAACACCAGCGCCCCGGCGCACACGAGGGCCAGGACGAGCGAGGCGGTGATGATCACTGCGGTCACGGCACCGATGATGCTCCCCCACCGAAGTTGAACTCGATCGGGTGACACGCCGGGAACCCTCCCGGGGTTTTGTCAGACCCCGTCTCTACGGTTGGGCCCATGCGGATCCTGCACACCTCCGACTGGCACGTGGGGCGGACGTTCCACGGTCGCGACCTGCTCGTGGAGCAGGAGTCGGTGCTGGGCGGCCTCGCTGACCTGGTCGCTTCCGAGAAGGTCGACGTGGTCGTCATCTCCGGCGACCTGTACGACCGGGCGGTGCCGTCGGCGGACGCGGTGTCGTTGTGCGCGCGGGTGCTGATGAGGATCCGCGCGGCCGGGGCGCGGATCGTGATCACGCCGGGCAACCACGACTCGGCGGCGCGGATCGGCGTGTTCGGCGAGTTCGCGGCGGCCGGCGGGCTGCACCTGCGCACGTCGATCGCGGAGCTGGCTCGGCCGGTGGAGCTGGAGGACGAGCACGGACCCGTTGCGGTGTACGGGATCCCGTTCCTGGAACCGGAGCCCGCGCGGCACGTCCTGGGTGTTGTGGAGAAGGGCCACGCCGGGGTGCTGACCGAGGCGATGCGGCGGGTCAGGGCCGACCTGGCCGGTCGCGAGGCGCGGTCGGTCGTGCTGGCGCACGCGTTCGTCACCGGCGGGGCGCCGTCGGAGTCCGAGCGGACCATCGCGGTCGGCGGTGTGCAGGACGTGTCCTCCCAGGTCTTCTCGGGCGTGGACTACGTGGCGCTGGGGCACCTGCACGGGCCGCAGACGCTGGCGGAAAATCTGCGCTACTCGGGCAGCCCGCTCGCGTACTCGTTCTCCGAGGCGCGCCACCGCAAGTCCGTCTGGCTGGTCGAGCTCGACGCGGGCGGGCTCGTCGGCGTGGAGAGGCGCGACCTGCCGGTGCCGCGCGCGCTCGCGACGGTCACGGGCACGTTGGAGGGGGTGCTGGCCGACCCGGCGCACACCCCGCTGGAGGACCACTTCCTGTCGGTGGTGCTGACCGACCAGGTGCGGCCGATGGACGCGTTGCGGCAGCTGCAGAAGCGGTTCGAGCACGCGGTGCACGTGGAGTGGCGGCCGGAGCACGGGCCGCAGCACAACATGACCTACGCCGAGCGGGTGCGCGGCCGGTCCGACGAGGAGGTGGCCTGCTGCTTCGTCACCGACGCGCGCGGGTCCGACCCGTCGGAGGCAGAGAAGGCGTTGCTGCGCGAGGCTTTCGCGTCGGTGGCGAGGGAGCGGGAGCAATGAGGCTGCACCGGCTCGAGCTGACCGCGTTCGGTCCGTACCCGCGGCCGGAGACCGTCGACTTCGACGAGCTGGGCGCGGACGGGCTGTTCCTGCTGCACGGTGACACGGGCGCGGGCAAGACGACGTTGCTGGACGCGGTGGCGTTCGCGTTGTTCGGCCGGGTGCCCGGCGCGCGTGGTGACGTGAAGAAGCTGCGCTGCGAGTACGCCGACCCCGAGACGCCGACCGAGGTGTCGCTGGAGCTGACGGTGCAGGCCCGCCGGTTCCGGATCGTGCGCTCGCCGGAGTTCGACCGGCCGAAGAAGCGCGGCGGCGGCTACACGACGCAGCCCGCGAAGTGCTCGCTCACCTGGCTGGAGGGCTGGGACGGCGAGGGCATCACCCGCATCGACGACGTGGCGCGCGCGGTCGAGGACCTGCTGGGCATGTCGTACGAGCAGTTCTTCCAGGTGGTCCTGCTGCCGCAGGGGGAGTTCGCGAAGTTCCTGCGGTCGGAGACGGCCGAGCGGGAAGTTCTGCTGGAGAAGCTCTTCGGCACCGAGCGGTTCCTCGACGTGGAGAAGTGGTTCCGCGACAGGAGGGTCACCGCGGGCCGGGTGCTGGAGGAGCGCCGGCGGGGTGCCCGTGAGCTGATGCACCGCGTGGCCGAGGCCGCCGGTGAGGAGCCCTCCGACGAGCCGGACTGGCTGGAGTCGGTGCTGGACCGCCTGTCCCGCACGGTGAAGGACCTGGAGGAGCGGTCGGTGGAGACGGCCGGTCTCGCCGACTCCGCGGACGCGCTGCTGGCGCAGGCCCGCGTGCACGCCGAGCAGATCCGCCGGGTCCGCGAGGCCCGCGAGTTGCTGAAGCGGGTGGAGGACGCCGACTCCGCCTCCTGGTTCGCCGAACGTGACGCGGCCCGCCGCGCCGCGCCCGTCGTGCCCGCGCACGCCGAGATCGCGAAGCTGCAGCAGTCCTACGAGTTCGCGGTGCGCGACGAAGCCCGCGCCGCCGCCGCGTTGCAGGAGCTGGGGTACACCGGCTCCGAGCTGCGCGAGGACGCCGAACGGTTCCGCGAGGAGGCCGGCGGTCTCGGTGAGCTCGCCGCGGAGGCCGAGCGCCAGAAGGCCGACGAACGCCGTCTCTCCGAGCTCAAGCACTCCTCCTACCAGGTCGAACGCCGGCTGCTGTCGTTGAACGCCGAGCTGGAGGTGCTGCCGGAGCGCCTCGCCCAGTGCCGCGCGTTGCTCGACACCGCCGTGGAGGCCTCCGCCCGGCTGGAGGGCCTGAAGGCCAAGGCCCAGGCCGCCGAGGCGCTGCCGGGTGCGCTGCAGGCGTTGGAGCTGCGCAAGAAGGAGCTGCACGAGGCGATCGACGTCCACCAGAAGGCCAAGGACGTCCTGCAGCAGGTCCGGCACCAGAGACTCGAGAACATGGCGATCGAGCTGGCAGCGGCGTTGAAGCGCGGCAAGCCCTGCGCGGTCTGCGGTTCCCCGAGCCACCCGGCCCCGGCGCAGCCCATGCTGGGCGGCGTCGGCGCGGCCGACGAGGACGAGGCCGCCCGCGACGAGCAGACGGCCCTGGAGGGCCGCAACGCCGCGGAGAGGGCTCAGCAGGCCGCCGAGCTGCGCATCCAGTCGTGCTGGGACACCCTCGGCTCCGACGAGCCCGCCGCCGTGATCGCCGAGCACCGCGCCGCCGCCGAGCTGGCCCGCACCCGTTCGCAGCGCCAGACCGAGTTCGTGGCGCTGGAGGCCAAGACCCGCGACCTGGGCGCCGAGAAGTCCCGCGTCGAACAGGACCTCGTGGGCCTGCGCACCGAACACCAGTCGCTGACCACGACCGTCGAGGTCCGCGCCGCCCGCCTGGACGAGGCCCGCGGCGAGCACGAGGACGTCCTGACCCGCCGCAACCACCTCCTGACCCTGGCCAAGGCCCTGGTCGCCCTCGCCGACCGCCGCACGGCCCGCGACGCCGCCCAGGCCCGTGTGCACGAGCAGGAGTCCCTGGTCGCCGCCCTCGCCACCGAGGCGGGCTTCCCGGACGTGCCGACGGCGCTGTCCGCCGCCCGCCGGCCGTGAAGCTGCAGGCCCTCGACGACCGCATCGCGGCCTGGGAACGCGCCCGCCAGCGCGTCGGCCACCCTCGAAGAACTGGCCGGCGTCGACCGGCCGCCGCCGTCGACCTGGACGAGGTCACCGCCCAGGCCGCCGCGGCCCGCAGCACCGCCTCGGAAGCCGCCACCAACCTCGCCCGCGCCCGCGCCGCCCTGGACCGCGTGAGCGAACTGGCCACCCGCCTGCGCACCGAACGCAAGTCCCTGGAGCCGCTCGAAGCCTCCTACGCCGAGCTCGACGCCCTCACCGACGTCATCAACGGCCGCGGCCAGAACTCCAAGAAGATGACCCTGCGCTCGTACATCCTGGCCGCCCGCCTGGAGGAGGTCGCCGTGGCCGCCTCCGCCCGCCTGCACCGCATGAGCCAGGGCCGCTACAGCTTCGTCCACTCCGACTCCGCCGGCGCCAGAGGCACCCGCGGCGGTCTCAGCCTCGACGTCCTCGACGACTACTCCGGCCGCGAACGCCCGGCCAAGACCCTCTCCGGCGGCGAGTCCTTCCTCGCCTCGCTCTCCCTGGCCCTGGGCCTGGCCGACGTGGTGGCCAACGAGACCGGCGGCGCACTCCTCGACACCCTCTTCGTCGACGAGGGCTTCGGCACCCTCGACTCCGACACGCTCGACATCGTCATGAACACCCTCGACGAGCTCCGGGCAGGCGGCCGCGTGGTCGGCCTCGTCTCCCACGTCGAGGAGCTCCGCCAACGCATCCCGACCCGCCTGCGCGTCCGCAAGGCGCGCACCGGCTCGACCCTGGAGGTGTCGCTGGCCTGATCCACGCTTCCGGTGCGAGCCGCGGCGGCTGCCACCGTCAGCGCGGCTGCCTGCGAGCGGGTGGGCCCTGGCCAGCGCGGCTGCCTGCCGAGCGGCGGGTCCTGGTCAGCGCGGCCGCCTGCCGGCGGGTCGTGGTCAGCGCGGAGACGTCGGCCGGGTCGCGTGAGCGCGGTCGGGCGTCGGTGAGCCGCGCCCGACACCGCCGGGCACTGATGAGTCGTGATCAGCGCGGCAGGGCGTCGGTCAGTCGCGTTTCTTCCGTCAGCCGTCCACCAGCACGTTCTTCCGCCGGAGCCGTTCACCCACAGGAGCCCCATCAGCCTCATTTTGAAGTACGCGGGGAGCTTTCGTACCCCAGGAGCGCACGAAAGGGCCCCGCGTGCGAAGGGAGCGAGCGGAGGGGAGCGGGCGCGGTCAGGACTCGTGGGACAGCAGCCAGCGCTTCACGTCCAGGCCCCACCGGAACCCGCCCATGTCCCCGCCGATCCGGATCACCCGGTGGCACGGCACGAACAGCGCCACCGAGTTGCGCGCGCAGGCCGAGGCCGCCGCCCGCACCGCCGCCGGGCGACCGGACAGCGAGGCGTACTCGGAGTAGGTGACCGGTTCGCCGGCGCGGACGGTGCGCAGGACGTCCCACGCGTGCTGCAGGAACGGGCCCGACCGCTGGCGCACCTCGATGGAGTCGATCACCTCCAGGTCGCCCTCGTGGTAGGCCTGCACGGCCTTCGTCACGGCGCCGAGGTCGGGGCGCGGCTCGATGGAGGACGGCCTCAGGGAGGCGTGGACCTGCGGCGTCAGCAGGTCGAGGTCGGCGGTCCAGCCACTGGCCAGCACGGCTCCGTCCGGTGCGACGACCGCGGTGAACGGGCCCGCTGGGGTGTCCACAGTGGACGAATGTGCGACGCTCATGAGGTTGCTGCCTTCCTTGTCAGGTGTGCGCTCGCGTAGGAACGCCACGGCCGCCAGTCCGGGCCGTGCGGGGCCAGGTCGCGCAGGTGGGCCGGGAGCACCAGGACGTCCGGTGCGCCCAGGACCCGCATGGCTACCTCGTCGGCCACGGCGGTGCCGGTCAGCGGTGCGAGCTCTTCGGTCAGGTCCTCGATCGAGCGGCCCACGTCCACGGTGAGCCTTCCGCTCGCGAGTGCCTCGGCGACGGGGTGGTCCCCGGCCGAGTAGAGGTGGGTCAGGGAGCCGTCCGGGACCTGCAGCGGGACGCCCGTGAACGGGGCCACCAGGCGCAGCAGGGTCTCGGCGCCGTCGACGCTGCCCGCGACGCGGATGCCGGGCACGGCGCGGACGAGCGGGCCGATCAGGGGGTCCGCGCCGAGGAACGTGTCCACGGACACCGGGTCCGCGTCGAGGTCCAGCAGGCGGCGCACCCGTGCCACGGCCGTGCCGAGGTCGCGCACGTCGGACAGGCGCAGCGAGCACAGGACGTGGTCCGTCGGGAACGTCAGGCGCACGGTCGCCTCGCCGTGGGGCAGGAGCAGCGTGCGGGCGTAGGAGTCGGCGGTGACCTCCTCGACGCCGGGCAGGGCGTGCGCGCGGAAGTGCGTGAGCAGGCCCTCGGCGTCGAACGGCGGCCGGTAGGGCAGGCGCAGCACGATCCGGCCCGGTGTGCCGACCGGGGCCTTGCCGCGTCCGCGCATGTCGGAGGGGGTCGAGGCGAACACCATGCGGATGGTGTCGTTGAACTGCCTGACCGAGGCGAACCCGGCGGCGAACGCGATGTCCGCGAACGCCATCTCCGTCGTCTCGATCAGCAACCTGGCCGCGTGCGCGCGGTGGGCGCGGGCCAGTGCCAGCGGGCCGGCGCCCAGTTCGGAGGTGAGGACCCGCGTGAGGTGGCGTTCCGAGTAGCCGAGCCTGGTCGCGAGACCCGTCACGCCGTCGCGTTCGACCACGCCGTCGCTGATCAGGCGCATCGCGCGGGCGGCGAGGTCGGCGCGGAGGTTCCACTCCGGCGAGCCCGGTGTGGCGTCGGGCAGGCAGCGGCGGCAGGCGCGGTAGCCGGCGGACTGCGCGGCGGCCGCGGTGAGGAAGAACTGGCTGTTGCGGCGCTTCGGGGTCACCGCGGGGCACGACGGCCGGCAGTAGATGCCGGTCGTGCGGACCGCGTGGATGAAGCACCCGTCGAACCGGGCGTCACGCGCGGCGCACACCCGATACGCGTGCTCTTCGTCAATGACCATGGCAACGATCCTGCCAGCGACAACGGGCTATGGCTCGCGGGAATCGGACACGACCGTCGGCTGCCGTAGACTCGTCCCCCGTGAGTTTGACCCTCGGTATCGTCGGGCTGCCCAACGTCGGCAAGTCCACCCTCTTCAACGCACTGACGCGCAACGACGTGCTCGCCGCGAACTACCCGTTCGCGACCATCGAGCCGAACGTCGGCGTCGTGCCGCTGCCGGACGCACGCCTCACCAAGCTCGCCGAGATCTTCGGTTCCGAGCGCGAGGTGCCGGCCGTGGTGTCGTTCGTCGACATCGCCGGCATCGTCAAGGGCGCGTCGGAGGGCGAGGGCCTCGGCAACAAGTTCCTCGCCAACATCCGCGAGGCCAACGCCATCTGCCAGGTCATCCGCGTGTTCGACGACCCCGACGTGGTCCACGTCGACGGCCGCGTCGACCCGTCCTCCGACATGGAGACGATCAACACCGAGCTGATCCTCGCCGACCTCCAGACCCTGGAGAAGGCCATCCCGCGCCTGGAGAAGGAGGCGCGGACGCAGAAGGACCGCCGCCCCGCCCTCGATGCCGCGAACAAGGCCAAGGACATCCTCGACTCCGGCCGCACCCTGTTCTCCGCACAGTCCGAAGTGGACAACGCGCTGATCCGCGAGCTGTCGCTGCTCACCACCAAGCCGTTCCTCTACGTCTTCAACGCCGACGAGGGCGTCCTGGGCGACGAGGCCCGCATGAAGGAGCTGCGCGAGCTGGTCGCCCCGGCCGACGCGGTCTTCCTCGACGCCAAGGTCGAGTCCGAGCTGCTGGAGCTCGACGAGGAGTCCGCCCTGGAGCTCCTCGAGTCCATCGGCCAGCACGAGCCGGGCCTGCACTCGCTGGCCCGCGCCGGCTTCCACACCCTCGGCCTGCAGACCTACCTGACCGCGGGCCCGAAGGAAGCGCGCGCGTGGACGATCCCGCAGGGCGCGACGGCCCCGCAGGCGGCGGGCGTCATCCACACCGACTTCGAGAAGGGCTTCATCAAGGCCGAGGTCGTGTCGTTCGACGACCTGGTGGCCGCGGGCTCGAAGGCGGACGCGAAGGCGGCGGGCAAGGTCCGCATGGAGGGCAAGGACTACGTGATGGCGGACGGCGACGTGGTGGAGTTCCGCTTCAACGTCTGACCTGGACGTCTCACCCGCACCGTCACAGCGCAGGTACTGGTTTGACGTTCATACCTAGACTCTTGGGATGTGATCGTCGAGTACCGCGTCCTGGGACCGCTGGAGGTGCTGGCTGCCGGTGAGCCGGTCGCCGTTCCCGCCGGTCGGGGGCGCGTCTTGCTCGCCACGTTGTTGTTGCGCCCCAACCAGTTCGTCTCGGTCGACGAGCTGGTCGAGCGCATCTGGGACGGTGCGCCGGCGGATCACGAGCGGGTGCGCAAGACGCTGCAGATGGTCGTGTTGCGGCTGCGGCAGGCGCTCGGGGCGGCCAACTGCGTCCGGACGATGTCCGGTGGGTACAGCGCGGAGGTCGAGCCGGACCAGCTCGACCTGACGCGGTTCCGGGCGCTGGTGGATCAGGGGGAGTTCCGCGCGGCGCTGGAGCTGTGGCGTGGACCGGTGCTGGGCGACGTCACCTCGGAGGCGCTGCACCGCGATGACGTGCCGCCGCTGCTGGAAGAGCACGTCGTGGCGCTGGAGCGCCGGATCGACCAGGACCTGGCCCGTGACACCGGTGCGCTGGTGGCCGAGCTGCGGTCGCTCGTCCAGAGGCACCCGTTGCGGGAGACGTTCTGGGCGCAGTTGATGCTCGCGTTGCACCGGTCGAACCAGCAGGCGGAGGCACTGGCGGTCTACCAGGAGGTGCGCGGGCACCTCATGGACGAGCTGGGGGTAGACCCCGGTGAACGGCTCCGTGAGGCCCACCGGCAGGTGCTCAGCGGTGAGGTGCCGGTCGACGCCGTGCCCCGCCAGTTGCCGGCCGGCATTCCGCACTTCGTGGGGCGGGAGCGTGAGCTGGCCCGGCTCACCGAGCTGCTGCGGGCGCGGCCGGGTGAGCCCGTGTTGATCTCGGCGATCAACGGGATCGGCGGGGTCGGCAAGACCGCGCTCGCCGTGCAGTGGGCGCACCAGCAGGCCGAACGGTTCCCCGACGGCCAGCTCTACGTGAACCTGCGCGGCTTCGACACGCGGGCCGACCCGGCGGACCCGTTGTCGGTGCTCCACGACTTCCTGGTGGCGCTGGGCTTCTCCGCGAACGAGATCCCGAACTCGGCGGAAGCACTCGTAGCGGCATATCGGTCGGCGCTGGCCAAGCGGCGGATGTTGCTGTTGCTCGACAACGCGCGTGATGCCGACCAGGTGCGGCCGTTGCTGCCCGGTGGCGCGGCGAACCTGGTCGTCGTCACCAGCCGCAACCGGCTCGCCGGGCTGGCGGCCAGGGAAGGCGCGCTGCCGGTCGCGCTCGACGTGCTCGACGAACGGCAGTCGACCGCCCTGCTGGCCGAACGCATCGGCGCCGGCAGGGTCGAGGCCGAGCCGGACGCGGTGCGGAGGCTGGTCGAGCGGTGTGCCGGTCTGCCCCTCGCACTGGGCATCGTCGCGGCGCGTGCGGCGTACGGCGACGCGCTGGGCACCCTCGCCGACGAGCTCGACGGCGAACGGCTCGACGCCCTCGACATCGACGACCCCGTCACCGGCGTCCGCGCGGTCTTCTCGTGGTCCCTGCGGTCGGTCAGCGCGCCGGCGGCCACGGTGTTCGTCCTCCTCGGCCTGCACCCCGGTCCTGACTTCGCGCTGAGCGCCGTCGCCAGCCTTGCCGCGCTGTCGCGGGCCGAGACCCGGCGCGCGCTCACCGAGCTCGTCGCCGGCAGCCTCGTGCAGGTCAGCGCGAACGGCCGGTACTCGCAGCACGACCTGTTGCGCGACTACGCGGCGGAACGGGCGGCCGAGCTGCCGGCCGACGTGCGGGACGCGGCGGTGCACCGGATGTTCGACCACTACCTGCACACCACCCAGTCCTGCTGGCAGCAGCTGCAGTTCAACATCCCGCCGATCCTCACGGAGCCGCCGGCACCGGGTGTGGTGGTCGAGGAGGCCGGGGACCCGGACGCGGCGTGGGCCGGGTTCGGCGCCGAACTGCGGGTGCTGCTCGGCGTCGTCGAACGCGCGAACGAGCTGGGGGCCGACCACGTCGTCTGGCAGGTGCCGTTCATGCTGCACGGCTACCTCTCCCGCCAGGGGCACCTCGAGGCGGCGGGCCTGCACCGCCTCGCGTTGGCGGCGGCGCAGCGGCTGGGCGACCTCACCGCGCAGAGCCTCATGCACCGCAGGATCGCCTCCGTGCTCATCGGCTTCGACGACTTCGACGGCGGCGAACACCACCTGCGTGAGGCGATCCGGTGCGCGCAGCCGGGCGGCGACGTCCTGGCGGAGGCACACCTGCGGCGCGGGCTCGCGTTCACCCACGAACGGCAGGGCCGGCTCGCGGACGCGCTCGAGGTGCTGGCGGAGATCCACCCGCGGGTCGAGGGCCACAGCGACAGCTACGAGGTCGGCCGCCACCTCTCCGCTTTGGGCCGCGCCCACCACATCACGGGCGAGAACGAGCGGGCGCTCGAACTCTGCCTGCAGGCGGCCGGGAAGTTCGCCGAGACCGACTTCAACGGCCAGGACGAAGGGCCGGGCAGCAACCAGGAGACACTGGGCGACATCTACCTGGCACTGGGACGGCACGCCGAGTCCCTCGCCAGCTACGAGCGGGCGTTGCGGATGTGGCGGGACATGCGCAGCGCGACCGACATCGCCGACATCCTCCGCAAGATGGGCGAGGCGCTCATCAGGACGGGTGATCCCGGCCGGGCGCGTGAGTGCCTCGCCGAGGCCCTGCAGATCCACGAGGGAGCCCTGGACGCCGTCTACCACCTGCCGGACATGCAGCAGTTGCGCGACCTGCTCGCCTCGGTCGCTCACGCCGACGGGACGACGGCGTGAAGGCCGAGTACCGGGTGCTGGGCCCGCTCGAGGTGCTGCTGGACGGCTCGCCTGTCGTCGTGCCAGCCGGTCGCGGCCGTGTTCTGCTCGCCACGCTCTTGTTGCGCGCCAACGAGTTCGTGTCCGTCGACGAGCTGGTCGAGCGGGTCTGGGACGGTGCGCCGCCCGCGCCGGACCGGGCGCACAAGTCGCTGCACATGGTGGTGAACCGGCTGCGGCATGCGTTGGGGGCGGCCAACTGCGTGCGCACGGTGTCCGGTGGGTACAGCGCGGAGGTCGAGCCGGACCAGCTCGACCTGACGCGGTTCCGGGCGTTGGTCGAACAGGGTGCGTTCCGGGATGCGCTGGACCTGTGGCGCGGGTCGGTGCTGGCCGACGTCGCCTCCGAGGCGCTGCACCGCGACGACGTGCCGTTGTTGCTGGAAGAGCACGTCGTGGCGCTGGAGCACCGGATCGACCAGGACCTGGCCCGTGACACCGACGTGCTGGTGCCGGAGCTGCGGTCGCTGATCAAGAAGTACCCGTTGCGGGAGACGTTCTGGGCGCAGCTCATGCTCGCGCTGCAGCGGTCGAACCAGCAGGCGGAGGCGCTCGCGGTCTACGAGGAGGTGCGCAGGCACCTCGCCGACGAGCTCGGGGTCGATCCGGGGCAACGGCTGCGCGACGCCCACCAGCAGGTCCTCAGCGGGGAGGTGTCGCACGACGACGTGCCGCGTCAGCTGCCCGCGGGCATCCCGCACTTCGTCGGCAGGGAGCAGGAGCTGGCGCGGCTCGACGAGCTGGTGCGGGCGCGGCCGGGCCAGCCGGTGCTGATCTCGGCGATCAACGGGATCGGCGGGGTCGGCAAGACCGCGCTCGCCGTGCAGTGGGCGCACCGGCAGGCCGAGCGGTTCCCGGACGGGCAGCTCTACGTGAACCTGCGCGGCTTCGACACGCAGGTCGAGCCGGTCGACCCGCTGTCGGCGGCGCGCGACTTCCTCGTGGCGCTCGGCGTGCCGTCGGGCGAGGTTCCGGCGTCGGAGGACGCGCTCATCGCGGCGTACCGGTCCGCGTTGGCCCAGCGCCGCATGTTGCTGTTGCTGGACAACGCGCGTGATGCCGACCAGGTGCGCCCGTTGTTGCCCGGTGGGGCCGCGAACCTGGTGCTCATCACCAGCCGCAACCGGCTGAGCGGGCTGATCGCGCGGGAGGGCGCGCAGCCGGTCGGCCTCGACGTGCTCGACGAGGACCAGGCGGTCGGCCTGCTGACCGGACGGATCGGCGCCGCCAGGGTGCGAGCCGAGCCGGAGGCGGTGTCCCGGCTGGTCACGCGGTGTGCCGGGCTGCCGTTGGCGCTCAGCATCGTCGCTGCCCGTGCCGCCTACGGCGACTCGCTCACGGCTCTCGCGGACGAGCTCGACCAGGAACGGCTCGAGGCCCTCGACATCGACGACCCGACGACCGGCATCCGCGCGGTGTTCTCGTGGTCGCTGCGGTCGGTCGGCGAGACCGCGGTCAGGGTGTTCGTGCTCCTGGGTCTGCACCCCGGCTCCGACGCCAGTGCGGCCGCCGTCGCGAGCCTCGCCGGACTGCCGGTGGCGCAGACCCGGCGGGCGCTGAACGACCTCATCGCCGGCAGCCTCGTCCACGTCACCGCGCCCGGCCGGTACGGGTGGCACGACCTGTTGCGCGACTACGCGGCGGAACGGGCGGCCGAGCTGCCGGCCGACGTGCGGGACGCGGCGGTGCGGCGGATGTTCGACCACTACCTGCACACCGCGCACGCGTGCTGGCAGCAGCTCCAGTTCAACATCCCGCCGCTGGTCACGGCGCCGCCCGCGCCGGGTGTGCTGCTCGAACCGGTGGCGGACGCGGACGCGGCGTGGGTCCGGTTCCGCGCCGAGCACCGGGCGTTGCTCAGCGCCCTCGAACGGGCGAAGGAACTGGGCGAGGACGGGTTCGTCTGGCAGCTGGCCTTCGTGATGCACGGCTACCTCTCCCGGGAGGGCTACCTCACCGAGGCGCTGGCCGGGCACCGCGCCGGGCTGGCCGCGGCGGAGCGGCTCGGGGACTTCGACGCGCAGAGCCTCATGCACCGCAGGATCGCCGCGGTGCTGATCAGCGCGAACGAGTTCGCCCTCAGCGAGGTCCACCTGCGTGAGGCCATCCGGTGCGCGCAGCCCGGCGGCAACGTGGTCGCGGAGGCGCACCTGCGGCGCGGTCTCGCGTTCACCTACGAGAAGCAGGGCCGGCTGGCCGACGCACTCGCCGTGCTCGCGGAGGTCCACCCGCGCATGGAGGGGCACGGCGACAGCTACGAGCTCGGCCGCCACCTCGCGGCGCTCGGCAGAGCGCACAACAACGTCGGCGACGGCGTCAGGGCGCTCGAGCTGTGCCTCCTGGCGGCCGAGAAGTTCGCGGAGACCGGCTTCAACGGCCAGGACGAGGGGCCGGCCGGGAACCTGGAGACGCTGGGCGACATCTACCTCGGTCTCGGCCGGCACGCCGAGGCCGTCGAGAGCTATGAGCAGGCGGTCGACGTGTGGCGGACCATGCGCGGTGGCACCAACACGGCCGACGGTCTCGTGCTGCTCGCCAAGGCGCTCATCGTGGTGGGCGAGAACGCACGCGCACGCGAGTGCCTCTCCGAGGCGTGGCAGACCATGGCCGAGGCGCCGGACTCCGAGTACTTCCAGGAGGACGTGGACCGGATCAAGGAGCTGCTCGCGTCGATCGAGGGAGTCGAGGACGTGCCGCGGTGAGCGCCGAGTACCGCGTGCTGGGGCCGCTGGAGGTCCTGCTCGACGGGCGACCGGTGACCGTCCCGGCCGGGCGGTGCCGGGTGCTGCTCGGGACGCTGTTGTTGCGCGCCAACGAGTTCGTGTCCGTCAGCGAGCTGGTGGACCGGCTCTGGGACGGTGCACCGCCCGCACCGGACCGGGCGCACAAGACGTTGCAGATGGTGGTGACCCGGTTGCGGCAGGCGCTCGGTGCGGCCGGCTGCGTCACCACCCGCAGCGGCGGCTACGTGGCCGAGGTGGCGCCGGAGAGCCTCGACCTCACGAGGTTCCGCGCGCTGGTGCAGCAGGGGGAGTTCCGCGCGGCGCTGGAACTGTGGCGCGGTCAGGTGCTGGCCGACGTGGTCTCCGAGGCGCTGCACCGCGATGACGTGCCACCACTGCTGGAAGAACGTGTGGCCCTGGAGCGCCGGATCGACCAGGACCTGGCCCGTGACACCGGTGCGCTCGTGCCCGAGCTGCGGTCGCTCGTCCAGAGGCACCCGTTGCGGGAGACGTTCTGGGCGCAGTTGATGCTCGCGTTGCACAGGTCGAACCAGCAGGCGGAGGCACTGGCGGTCTACCAGGAGGTGCGCGGGCACCTCGCCGACGAGCTCGGGGTCGACCCCGGCGAACGGCTGCTCGACGCCCACCGGCAGGTGCTCAGCGGTGAGGTGCCTGGTGACCCCGTGCCCCGGCAACTGCCGGTCGGCGTTCCGCACTTCGTGGGGCGGGAGCGTGAGCTGGCCCGGCTCACCGAGCTGCTGCGGGCGCGGCCGGGTGAGCCCGTGTTGATCTCGGCGATCAACGGGATCGGCGGGGTCGGCAAGACCGCGCTCGCCGTGCAGTGGGCGCACCGGCAGGCCGAGCGGTTCCCCGACGGCCAGCTCTACGTCAACCTGCGCGGCTTCGACACGCAGGCGGAACCGGTCGACCCGCTGTCGGTGGCCCGTGACTTCCTGGCGGCGCTCGGTGTCGCCGCGAGCGAGATCCCGGCCTCGGAGAGCGCGCTCATCTCGGCGTACCGGTCGGCGCTGGCCGAACGCCGGGTGCTGCTGCTCCTGGACAACGCGCGCGACGTCGACCAGGTGCGCCCGTTGCTGCCCGGTGGCGCGACCAACCTGGTGGTCGTCACCAGCCGCAACCGGCTCAGCGGACTGGTGGCCAGGGAAGGCGCGCTGCCGGTCGCGCTCGACGTCCTCGACGAACGGCAGTCGGCCGACCTGCTGACCGGACGGATCGGCACGGCCAGGGCGGAGGACGAGCCCGAGGCGGTGACACGCCTGGTACGGCGCTGTGCGGGGCTGCCGCTCGCGCTGAGCATCGTCGCCGCCCGCGCGGCGTTCGGCGACTCGCTCACCGCGCTCGCGGACGAGCTCGACGGCGAACGGCTCGACGCCCTCGACATCGACGACCCCACGACCGGCGTCCGCGCGGTCTTCTCGTGGTCGTTGCGGTCCGTGAGCGAACAGGCGGCCAGGATGTTCGTCCTGCTCGGTCTGCATCCGGGGCCGGACTTCAGCGTGATCGCCGTCGCGAGCCTCTCCGCTCTCCCGCTGGCGGAGACGCGGCGCGTGCTGGCCGAGCTCGTGGCCGGCAGCCTCCTGCACTCCGATGCGCACGGCCGGTACTCGCAGCACGACCTGTTGCGCGACTACGCGGCCGAACGGGCGGCCGGCCTGCCGGCCGAGGACAGGGCAGCAGCGCTGAACCGGATGTTCGACCACTACCTGCACACCGCGCACGCCTGTTGGCAGCACCTGTCGTACAACCTCCCGCCGGTCGTCACCGATCCGCCCGCACCGGGGGTGCTGGTCGACCCGGTGCGGGACTCGGACTCGGCGTGGGCGTGGTTCGTCGTCGAGCACCGGGTGGTGCTCAGGGCCGTCGAACGCGCGGGAAGCCTGGGTGCGGACGCCTTCGTCTGGCGGGCGATGCACGTGACGCACGGCTTCCTCAGCCGGCGGCACTACCTGTACGAAGGTCTGACCGGCCACCGCCTCGGGCTGGCGGCGGCGCAGCGGCTGGGGGACCCCCACGCGCAGAGCCACATGCACCGCAGGCTCGCCGGCACCTGCATGAACGCCCAGAGGTACGACGAAGCGGAGGTCCACCTGCTCGAGGCGATCCGGTACGCCCAGTCCGTCGGCGACGTCCTCGCCGAGGCCCACCTGTGGCGCGGGCTCGCGCGCACCCACGAACGGAGGGGCCGCCTCGCGGACGCGCTCAACGTGCTGCTGGAGGTTCATCCGCGGATCGCAGGCCACCCGGACAGCTACGAGGTCGGCCGTCACCTCGCCGCCCTCGGCAGGGCACACCACATCACGGGCGACGACGTTCGTGCGATCGAGCTCTGCCTGCACGCGGCGGAGAAGTTCACCGAGACGCACTACAACGGTCAGGACGAGGGGCCTGCCGTGAACTACGAGACCCTGGGGGACATCTACCTCGGTCTGGAGCGGCACCGCGAGGCCGTCGAGTGCTACGAGCGCTCGCTCGAGCTGTGGCAGCAGATGCGCGACGAGACCAATGTGGCCGACGGTCTCATCCTGCTCGGTACTGCTCTCTACGCGACGGGGGAGAAGACTCGCGCGCGGGAGTGCGCAGCCCAGGCGCAGCAGTTGATCGAGGGGTCGCTCATGGAAGCGCTCGAGTTGCACCAGCTCGAGCGCCTTCATGAGCTGATCGCGGCGACGGGCGGCGACTGACACCGGGAAGTCCCGGTCGAGTTCATTCGTGAGAAATCTGATGACTGCCCGTCACCACCGGTGTGCGGAGAGCTGAAAGTCCTGCGAGACAGGAAAATCAGGTTTGTACCGGCCTTCGTGGGGTATCCGAGACATGAGTTCCCCACCTGGAGGTGTCATGATCGTCCTCGGTCTGATCCTGCTCGTCGTCGGATGGCTGGCCGGTATCAGCATTCTGACGACCATCGGCGTGGTGCTGTTGGTGATCGGCGCCATCCTCGCCGTGCTCGGTGCTGTCGGCAAGCCGATCGGCGGCCGTGCGCACTACTTCTAAGCACCACTTCTGAAACGCCCGGCAACGCAGGGCAACGAAGCCAGAAGGGGGAGCCTCCACAGTGGAGGCTCCCCCTTTCGGCGTTCGGTGGTGGATGAAACTCAGAGGCTGCTCTTGCTCCGAGCGGCCGCGGCGAACACTCCGAACGCGACTCCCAGCATGCCCAGAGCGGCGACAGCGGCAACAACAAGATCAACAGACATGATCAGAAAAACTCCCTACAGCGATCTCTCCCATTCAGATGACGCTCGGGTACCCACTCACGTTGCATCGAGTAACGTTTTCTTCGTGAAACTCCGTGCTGTGGAAGCGCGTGTGCTCTCCGTAGCACCGTGGCTGCTCGCGTTGTCGGTGGTCGGGCACCTGCTCATGGTCGCGTTCCAGACCAAGATGACCATGATCGACCTGCTGGTCTACCGCAACGGATCACCGCACCTGTTCTCCGGCGACCTGTACGAGTGGCGGCTGGACCAGTACGCGGACGTCTTCCCTCTGCCGTTCACCTACCCGCCGTTCGCCGCCGCGATCTTCACGCCGATGAGCTGGGTGCCGTGGGAGGCCTCACGCTGGATCTGGCAGCTGATCTGCTTGGGGTGCCTGTACTTCATCGTCCGCACGAGCCTGAAGCTGCTCAAGCTCGACGACCCGCGCCGCGCGATGTTCTGGACCGCGCTGGTGCTGTGGATCGAGCCCGTGCGCACCACCCTCAACTACGGCCAGATCAACCTGGTGCTGTGCGCGATCCTGGTCGGCACGCTCGCGAGCGCGCGCAACTGGGTCGGTGGCGCCGGCGTGGGTTTCACCGCGGGCATCAAGCTGACGCCCGCTATCTCCGGTTTGTACTTCCTGCTCACGAAGAGGTGGATGGCTGCCGTCTGGTCGTTCGTCGCTTTTGCTGTGACGTACGGCATCGGCTGGGTGCTGTCGCCGTCGCAGTCGGACAAGTTCTGGTTCCAGCTGCTCGGTGACGCGAGCCGGGTCGGACCGGTCGGCAGCGCGATCAACCAGTCGGTGCGCGGTGCGTTGAGCCGCACGGTCGGCTACGACGTGAAGACCGGGTGGATCTACCTCGTCGCGGCGGTCGTGGCGGCCGCGCTCACGTGGTTCGCGGTCAGCAAGACCAGGGACGTGCTGGCGCTGATCATCAGCGTCCAGTTCCTCGGCCTACTGGTCTCGCCGATCTCGTGGAGCCACCACTGGGTGTGGATGGTGCCCGCCCTGCTGTGGCTCGTGTACGAGGGCGGGCACGTCCTGTGCAAGGTCGCCGCCGGCCTGTGGGTGCTGCTGACCGGCGGCTTCCTGATCTCGTTCCTGCTGATGGCCCAGCCGAACATCTGGGACTTCCCGCGGCCCTGGTACTACGTCGTGCTCGGCTGGGGTTATCCGGCGGCCGGGATGCTCACGCTCGTGGCGATCGGGCTGGCAGCCCGGCGCAAGCCGACCGACCGGCCGGTCGGTGAGGCGCGGGCCACCGAGGGTGAACCCAGCAGGGTCGTGGGCTGAGGTCGTCCGGCCGGGTCAGGAGAGTGCGTCGACCACTCCGTCGATCTCCTCGGCCAGGGACACGTCCAGTGCGGTGATCCCTCCCTTGAAGTGCGTGCTCAGGCGGAACGTGAGGGTCTTGTACCTGATGTCGACGTCCGGGTGGTGGTTGTCGTTCTCGGCGATCTCCGCGACCCGGTTCACGACCATGATCGCCTGCGCGAAGCTCGCCAGCTCCACGGTGCGGACCAGCGCCGCGTCCTGGGCGATCCAGTCGGGCAGCTTGGGCAGGATGTCGTTCAACTGATCGTCGCTCAACAGCTCGGCCATGTCCTGATCGTCCCACCACGTCACGTAAGCTGCGAACTCACCACGGGAGTCCGGTGAAGCGCCGGGCTGAGAGGAGGGCTCGCAAGCCCTCGACCGTCCACCTGATCCGGGTCATACCGGCGTAGGGAGAGGTTGCTGTGAGAAGGATTTCCGCTGCGCTCGTTGCCGCCGCGCTGGTCACCGGCTGTTCGGCCGGCACGTCGAGCGCGCCGCAGACCCGTGAGGTCACGCTGGTGACGCACGACTCCTTCACGGTGAAGGAGGGCCTGTTCGACGAGTTCAAGCAGGCCACCGGCATCACCGTGAAGCCGATCGCGAGCGGTGACGCGGGCGAGCTCACCAACAAGCTGGTGCTGACCAAGGCGAACCCGCTGGGCGACGTGGCGTTCGGCGTCGACTCGACGTTCGCGTCGCGGGCGCTGGCGGAGGGCGTGTTCGCCGAGTACTCCTCGCCGGAGGCGGCGAAGGGCGCCCAGCGCTACCAGGTCGACGGCACGAACCGGCTGCACGCGGTCGACGTCGGTGACGTGTGCCTGAACATCGACCCGGCCAAGCTCGGCGGTGCCGAGCCTGCCTCCTACGAGGACCTGACCGACCCGAAGTTCAAGGACAAGCTGGTCGTGGAGAACCCGGCCACGTCCTCGCCGGGGCTCGCGTTCCTGCTCGGCACGATCGCCAAGTTCGGCGAGAACGGCTGGCAGGAGTACTGGGGCAAGCTCAAGGCCAACGGCGTCAAGGTCGTGAGCGGCTGGGAAGAGGCCTACAACCAGGAGTTCTCCGCCACCAAGGGCACGCGGCCGATCGTGGTGTCCTACGCCTCCTCGCCGTCGGCGGAGGGCGGCAAGACCAAGGCCGTGCTGGGCACCTGCTACCGCCAGGTCGAGTACGCGGGCGTGCTGACCGGCGCGAAGAACTCCGCCGACGCGCAGAAGGTGCTCGACTTCCTGCTGGGCGAGAAGTTCCAGGCCCAGGTGGCCGAGCAGATGTACGTCTACCCGTCACGTGAGGGCGTCGCGCTGCCCGAGTCGTGGGCCAAGGACGCGCCGCTGCCGACGAACCCGCAGTCGCTGCCCGCTGACAAGGTGAAGGACAACCGGGAAGCCTGGGTCGAGCAGTGGCGCGAGCTGGTGCTGGGCTGAGGTCGCCGGGAGGCCTGGTCACCGCACGTACCGGGTGGTCTGCGGCAGCGCTGTTGCCGCTGGCCTTCCTCGGGCTGTTCTTCGCGTGGCCGGTCCTCGCCATCGTGTCGCTGGGGCTGCGCGAGGGCGGCGTCACGTCCGCGCTGGTCGCCGGCGAGACCTGGGAGCTCGTCGGCTTCACCCTCGGCCAGGCCGCCGCCTCGACCGTCGTCGCGGTGCTCGCCGGGTTGCCGGTGGCGTTCGTGCTGGCCCGCTGCCGGATCCGCGGGCTCGGGCTGGTCAGGGCGGCCGTGATGGTGCCGTTCGTGTTGCCGACGGTCGTGGTGGGGCTCGCGTTCCGGACGTTCTGGCCCGACGGCGGGGTGCTGCCGATCGTGCTGGCCAACGCGTTCTTCAACGTCGCCGTGGTCGCGCGGACCGTCGGCGGGCTGTGGGCGCACACGGATCGGCGGGCCGAGGACGCGGCGCGTGCGCTCGGTGCGTCGCGACCGCGGGCGTTCCTGTCGGTGGTGCTGCCCGCGCTGGCGCCCGCCGTCGGGTCGGCGGCCGCGGTGGTGTTCCTGTTCTGCGCCACCAGTTTCGGTGTGGTGCTGGTGCTCGGCGGGTCGCGGTACCGGACTCTGGAGACCGAGATCTACCTGCGCACGGTCGAGTTGTTCGACCTGTCCGGTGCGGCCGCGCTGTCGTTGGTCCAGTTCGCCGCGGTGGTGGCGGTGCTGGTGCTCGGGGCGCTGGCACGGCGCCGGCGGGAGACCGCGTTGTCGTTGCGGGGCAGGGAAGAGCTCGCTCGACGGCCGTCCGATGGCGAGTGGTACGTGGTGGGTGCGGCGGCGGTGGTCGTGGTGGCGTTGCTCGCGCCGGTGGCCGGGCTGGTCACGCGGTCGCTGTCCACGAGGGACGGCTGGAGCTTCGCCGGGTACGCGGCGCTGGCCACCCGCGGTGATCGTGGGACGTTGGCGGTGACCGGGATCGACGCGGCGCTGAACTCGGTGCGCACGGCGTTCGACGCGACCGCGGTGGCGTTGGTGGTGGGCGTGTTCTCGGCGGTCGTGCTGGTCGGGCTGCGGCGGTCCGGTGGCCGGTTCGCCGAAGTGCTGGACACGGCGTTGATGCTGCCGCTGGGGGTGTCGGCGGTGACGGTCGGGTTCGGTTACCTGGTCACGATGGACGCGTTGCCCGGCGACTTCCGGACCTCGCCGTTGCTGGTGCCGCTGGCGCAGGCGCTGGTGGTGACGCCGCTGATCGTGCGGATGGTGCTGCCGGTGCTGCGGGCCGTCGACGAACGGCTGCGGCAGGCGGCGGCCACGCTGGGAGCCTCTCCGGCGCGGGTGTGGCGGGAGGTCGACCTGCCGCTGGTCGGGCGGTCGCTGGTGGCGGCGGCCGGGTTCGGGTACGTGGTGGCGCTGGGCGAGTTCGGCGCCACGAGCTTCCTGGCGCGGCCGGAGTCGCCGACGCTGCCGATCGTGATCGCGCGGCTGATGTCGCGGCCGGGGGAGCTGAACAGCCAGATGGCCTACGCGGCGTGCGCGCTGTTGATGGTCGTCACGGTCGGGTGCGTGCTGCTGATCGAACGGTTGCGCGTGCCGAGCAGCGGGGAGTTCTGATGGCACTGGCACTCGACTCGATCACCGTCCGCTATGGACGGACGACCGCCGTGTCCGGGGTGTCCCTGGACGTCGCGGACGGCGAGGTCGTGGCGTTGCTCGGGCCGTCCGGCTGCGGCAAGTCGACGCTGCTGCGCACGGTCGCGGGGCTGGAGAAGCCGTCGTCCGGGGCGGTGCGGTGGGACGACGCCGACCTCGCCGGGGTGCCGGTGCACCGGCGCGAGTTCGGGCTGGTGTTCCAGGACGGGCAGCTGTTCCCGCACCGGTCGGTCGCCGGGAACGTGGCGTTCGGGCTGCGGATGAAGGGTGTCGACCGCGAGGAACGCGACAAGCGGGTGGTGTCGCTGCTGGAGCTGGTCGGGCTGGACGGGTACGCGGATCGTCGCGTGACCCAGCTGTCGGGCGGTGAGCAACAACGGGTCGCGCTGGCACGGGCGTTGGCGCCGTCGCCGCGGCTGCTGCTGCTGGACGAGCCGCTGTCGGCACTGGACCGGGCGTTGCGCGAGCAGCTCGCGGTGGACCTGGCGCGGTTGCTGCGCGAGTCGGCGACGACCGCGCTGGTGGTGACGCACGACCACGACGAGGCGTTCACGCTGGCCGACCGGGTGGCGATCATGTCGCGCGGCCGGGTCGTGCAGGTCGGTCCGCCGGCGCGGGTGTGGTCGTCGCCGGTCGACGTGGAGACGGCGAAGTTCCTGGGGTGCAACAAGTTCGTGCCGGGCTCGTTCGTCGGGCTGGACGCGGCGCGGGTCGGGTTGCGGGCGGCGGCGTTGCGGGTGGACGCGGACGGGCCGTTGGAGGGCACCGTGCTGGAACGGGTGCACCGGCGTGACCACGTGCGGCTGCTGGTGGAGATCGACGGCGAGGAGTACGAGGCGGTCGGACCGGTGTCGGTCGGTGACCGGGTGCGGCTCGCAATTGACTTGAACGGGGTCGCGCGCGTCGGGTAGGGATGTCCGTCATGGGACTTCTCGGGGGACGTGTCGCACTCGTCACGGGCGTGAGCAGGCGGCAGGGCATCGGGTACGCGATCGCGTCCCGGCTGAACGGGCTGGGTGCGGAGCTGTTCCTGCAGTACTACGCGCCGTACGGCGGCGAGATGTCCCGGGAGGAGGACGAGGTCGTCCACGAGATCATGCGCGAGCTCGACGCCAGTGCGTTCGGCCTCGACCTGGCGATGGCGGACACGCCGGACACCCTGGTGGACGCCGCGGTCGACGCGTACGGCCGCGTCGACGTTCTGGTGTGCAACCACGCGCGCAACGGCGAGGACGGGGCGTTGGGTGAGCTGACGGCCGAGATGATCGACGGGCACTACGCGGTGAACACGCGGTCGTCGATCCTGTTGGCGCAAGCGTTTGCCCGGCACTGGAAGGGCACGAGCGGCGGCCGGATCGTGTTCCTGACGTCCGGGCAGGACCTCGGGCCGATGCCCGGTGAGGTGGCCTACGCGGCTTCGAAGGGAGCGCTCTCGTCGATCGTGGCGACGCTCTCGCACCAGCTGGCCGATCGGGGCATCACCGTCAACGCGGTGAACCCCGGCCCGACCGACACGGGGTGGGCCGGACCGGAGCTCACGGACTTCGTGAACGAGCGGATGCCGCACCGGCGCTGGGGTCAGCCGGACGACGCCGCCCGGCTGGTCTCCTGGCTCTGCACCGACGACGCCGCGTGGATCACCGGACAGGTGATCAACAGCGAGGGCGGCTTCCGGCGTTAGTTGTCCTTCGTGATGAGGCGCGCTGCCGCCAGTCCCGTGCCGATCAGCAGGTAGCAGCCGGCGAGCAGGGTGCTGTCCCAGATCTGGTCGAGCGGCATCGGGTCGCGCATCACGTCGACCAGGCCCGGGAAGCCGGTCGTGATCAGGAACGGGTGCAGCCAGTCGAGCGACTGGAACTGGCCCAGCACCTGGAACACGATGATCCCGGTCATCGTCGCCGCCTGCACCACCAGCGGGTGCTCGGTGGTCGACGAGATGGCCAGCGCGATCGAGCCGACCGCGACCATCTGGAACGTCACCAGGACGATGAAGAACGCGATCCGCAGCAGGCCCTCGCCGGTCGACAAGGTGTTGCCGGACAACGTCATCATGCCGTCGTTGCCCAGGAACGCGGTGCCGGCGACCATGCCGACCACCGCCATCAGCGTGACGGCGAGCAGCGACAGCGCGGCGACGCCGAAGAGCTTCACGAACAGCAGCCGCACCCGTGACACCGGCGCGACCAGCAGGCCGCGCAACGTGCCGTGCTGGGACTCGCCCGCCAGACCGTCCGCCGCCCAGATCGACGCCACCAGCGGCAGCAGCAGGTTGAGCGACAGGAACAACGTGAACACCGAGACGACCAGGCCGTTGCCCTTGAGGATCGCGGCCAGACCAGGTCCGCCGCCGTCCCCGTCCGCGGTCCAGATGCCGAAGCTGATGATGATCGGCACGAGCACCAGGCCGAACAACCCGATGATGGTCCGCGGCCTGCGCAGCATCCAGCGCACCTCGGACCCCAGCTGACGCGTGATCATCGCGTTCCCCCGTCCAGCGTGTCCACAGCGGACATCCCGCGCTCGGCCTCCTCGGCCTCGGTGAGCCGCGCGAACAGCTCCTCCAGGCCGGTCTTCCAGCGCGTCGCCTCGAACACCTGCACACCGGCCTTGACCAGCGTCTCGATCACCTGCGGGGCACTGGTCCCGGCGAGCTCGACCCGCAGGCCCTCACCGAGCGGCCGCGCGGAGATGCGGGCCTGGCGCAGGGCGCTCAGCGCGTCCTCCACGTCCGGCGTGAGCACCTGCAGCGCCGAGCCGCCCGCCTGCAGCAGCTCGGTCAGCTCGCCCTGTGCCACGACGGTCCCCTTGTGCAGGACGGCGACGTGGGTGCAGGTCGCCTCGACCTCGCTGAGCAGGTGGCTGGACACCAGCACCGTGCTGCCGGCCGCGTGCAGGTCCGCGATGATCTTGCGGATCTCCCTCGTGCCGGCCGGGTCCAGGCCGTTGGTGGGTTCGTCGAGCACCACGAGCTTGCGCGGCACGAGCAACGCCCCGGCCAGGCCGAGACGCTGCTTCATGCCGAGCGAGTACCCCCGGTACCTGCGGTGGGCCGCCTGGGCGAGCCCGACGCGTTCGAGCGCGTCCTCCACCGCCTGCTTGATCTGCTTCTTCGGCAGCAGCGGTTCGAACGCGGCACAGCGGATGAGGTTCTCCCGCCCGCTCAGGAACGGGTGGAACCCCGGACCCTCGACCAGCGCGCCCACGTGCGGCAGCGCCTGCTCGGCCCCGTCCGGAAGCGGCCGGCCGAGCAGTTCGATCTCCCCCCGGGTGGGCCGCACGAGCCCGAGCAGCATCCGGATCGTGGTCGTCTTGCCCGACCCGTTGGGGCCGAGCATGCCGAGCACGGCTCCTTCCGGCAGCTCGAGGTCGACCCGGTCCACGGCGACCGTGCTCCCGTACTCCTTGCGCAGACCCCTGGTCCGCGCGGCGACGGCGGTGGGTGTGCCCGTCGTCGCCGGCGCGCTGGTCGAGGTGGTCACTTCACCTGTCCGATCGTGTCGAACAGGACCTGCTCCGGCACGGCACCCGCGACCACACGGCCGTCGTCCGCGATCAGGATGTTCGCGACCTTCGTGGTGAACACCTTGCCGGTGCCCCAGCTGCCGCTGACCTTCTTGGTGAACCGGTCGACCAGCCCCTGCGCCTCGGCGGGCACCTGGGTCATGACCTCGGCCGGAATGCGAGCACCGACCACGGTGTCCCAGCCGTCACCGAAGAACTGCGGGTCCTTGCCCTGCAACGCCTGCTCCAGCGCCGCCTCGGGCTTCTGGTCGCCGCGCTCCTCCTTCGCCTCCGGCGTGGTGACCTTCGCACCGGCGGCCGGCGTGAACTCGAACAGCTTCGCGTCCTGCGGGCCCACGGTCAGCTGGGTGAAGCCGACCTGGGCAGCGGGAGAGGTGGCACCGTTCGTGTGGACGGCCACCCGCAGCGGCATCTTCGTCTCGGAGTCGACGGCGATCCGGACCTCGCGGACGAGAGTCTTCTCGGTCGGCTTCGGGGTGAGGACGAGCTCGTAGGCGGCCCGGTCGGCGACCCTCGCGGTGCCGTCGACGGTGAGGACGCTCGACTCCTTGGTGAGACCGATGATCTCCTTGGCCGCGGTCGCCGGGTCGGCGGCCTTGGCCTCCGCGGGAGCCTTGTCCCGGGCCTTGTCCTCGGCCTTGTGCTCGGCCTTGGTGACCTCGTTGGTCTGGGAGTTCCAGGACCAGGTGGTCTTGCCGTCGTTCACGATGGTCTGCTCGGACTGGCCGGTGGGCAGGGCGAGGCGGAACTTCTCCGCGCCGTCCGTCCAGATGCGGGCCGTGTGGTTGCCGTCGGCCAGCTGCGGGATCTCGGCGAGGGCCGGGAGGCCGAGCTTGTTCTCGGCCTGCACGGTGCCGCCGAACGCCGTTGGCTTCGTGGTCAGGACCTGCTCCACCAGCGCTTCCGGGGTGATGGGTGGAAGCGTTGGGGGTTGGCCGGCGCCTGCTGGCATGGCGAGCAGGCTGAGGCCTGCCGCGCCGGTGACCACCGTGGCCGCTGCTGCGGCCAGGGTCACCTTTCGCTTGTTCATCGCTGTGGTCCCCTCCTCCATGGGCTTGTGGGACCTAGCTTGTCCGGGGCTTGCTGAGATGGTGCTGAGACTAGCGTTGTTGCTGGTGGACCGCGCTGCGCGCGGCTTTCCTGGGGCTCCGCCCCAGACCCCGACACTCCCAAAGAAGCCACCAAACCCCCGCCACTCTCAGGTAGATGGCACGCCTGTTCCGCAGAGCGGCCGCTGGTTGCGTTGGTGGTTGCGTTGCGCGCTCCGCGCGAAGAGCTTCAGGACTCGGCATTCGTCGTGGCTTTTCGTCTCGCCCTCGGCTCGATCAAAAGCGGGCGCCCACGGCGCGGCTGAGAGGTGGCTGAGATCTTGCGAGCGGGCTGAGAGTCGTAGGTGCATGCTGGGCGCGTGAAGCCTCGAGTGCTGGTCGTGGACGACGAAGTCGGCGTGCGTCGGGCGTTGGAGCGTGGGCTGTCGGCCGAAGGGATGGAAGTCGTCACGGCGGCGGACGGGCCCACGGCGTTGCGGGTGGCGTTGACCGGGGCCTTCGACGTGGTGTTGCTGGACATCATGTTGCCGGGGCTGTCGGGGTACCGGGTCTTGCAGCGGATGAGGGCCGACGGGGTGCGGACGCCGGTGTTGATGGTGTCGGCGAAGGACGGGGAGATCGACCAGGCGGACGGGCTCGACCTGGGGGCGGACGGGTATTTGGTCAAGCCGTTCAGCTTTGTGGTGTTGGTGGCGCAGGTGCGGGCGTTGTTGCGGCGGGGTGGGGGAGCGCGGCGGAAGCTGACGTTGGGGGAGTTGGTCATCGATCGCGGGCTGCGGGAGGTGAGTTGGGCGGGGCAGGACGTGTCGTTGAGTCCGCGGGAGTACGCGGTGCTGGACGTGTTGGCGTCGCGGGCCGGGTCGGTGGTGACCAAGGACGAGCTGTTGCGGACTGTGTGGGGGGATGAGCAGGCGGCCACGCGGAATGCCGTTGAGGTGTACGTGGGGTACCTGCGGCGGAAGTTGGAGGCGGTGGGGGCCGGGGAGGTGGTGCGGACCGTGCGGGGGCACGGGTACATCGCGTCCACTCCGGACTTGGACAGCGCGCTGGGGAATCGGTGAGTCCTCGTCGCTGGTGGTTGCGGCGGACCTTGCGGTTTCGGATCACCGTGGTGGCGACCGGGATGGCGTTGTTGTGCTTGCTGGCGTTCACGGGGCTGGCGCCGTCGTTGATCGGGCTGATCCAGATCACGGCGGTGGACCAGGAGCTGCGGGCGGAGGCGCCGCGGGTGTTGGACGTGTCGGGGGAGCCGGTGGACGGCAAGCCGCGGCCTGAGCTGACGGCGCAGGACATCCGGGCGTTGAAGGCCGGGGAGCCGGTGTTGCGGCACGAGGGGGCGTCGGCCTACCGGTGGCGGGGGCAGGTGGTGTTCCTGGCCGATGGGACGCCTCGGCTGGAGGTCTACGGCGACAAGCTGCTGGGGTACGAGAACGCCAACGTCCTGGGGACGCGGTGGTTGCTGCTCGCGGCGGCGTTGGTGGCCGGGTTCGTCGGGATCGCGACCTGGTTGTCGGTGCGGTCGTCGTTGTTGCCGGTGGAGCGGATGCGGGTGGCGGCGGGGGCGTTGCCGCACGGGCAGCGGTTGCCGGTGCCACCGGCTCGGGATGAGCTGCAGGCGTTGGCGGAGGCGTTGAACGCGTTGCTGACGCGGCGGGACGAGGCGTCGGACCGGTTGCGGAGGTTCACCGGGGACGCGGCGCACGAGCTGCGGTCGCCGGTGGCGTCGGTGCGGGCGCAGGCCGAGGTGGCGGTGGCGCACCCCGATCCGGACTTCTCGATCGAGGTGCTGGAGTCGGTGGTGGAGGAGTCGATCCGGCTCAGCCGGCTGGTGGACTCGTTGCTGATCCTGGCCCGTGCGGACACGGCGGCGCCGTCGCGGGCGGAGGCCGTGGACCTGGTGCTGGAGGCGGAGGCGGCGATCGGGCGGCTCGGCACCGAGCTGCTGGTGCGGTTGAACGCGCCGCCGTCGGCGTGTCTGGTGTCGGCGACGCGGTCCGAGGTCGAGCTGGTGCTGGACAACCTGCTGCGCAACGCGGGGCGGTACGCGTACTCGACGGTCACGGTCGCGCTGGTGCCGGTCGGGCGGGACGTGCGGTTGATCGTCGACGACGACGGGCACGGGATCCCCGCCGAGCACCGGGCGAAGGTGTTCGACCGGTTCTACCGGGTGGAGGAGGACCGGGGGCGGGCGTCCGGCGGGTTCGGGCTGGGGCTGGCGCTGGTGGCGCACCTCGTGCAGCGGCGGGGAGGGTCGGGCGGCGGAGTCACCTGCCGGTGGCGCGCGTTTTGAGATCCGGTGGCCGTCCTGGTAGTCAACGCGGGTGCCTGAGTTGCGAGCGTCGGCGTTGGTCGACGCGCCTGTCGCGGTGGTCGCCGGTGCCCTGCTGGACACGTCGTCGCTGGCCGGGTTCGGCGTCAAGGTGCCGGGACCGCTGCTGTGCCTGGGAGACGTGCTCACCGGGCCGTTCGGTGTGCGGCTCGCGGTGACGCGCGCGGACCTGTCCGGTGTGTCCGCGGCGGGTGATCTCCTGGAGCTGCACACGGATCTGGTGGCCACCGGGGCCGGGACGCTGGTGGTGGACCGGGTGTCGTGGACGACGGTCGGCGGGGTGGTCGGGCGGTTCGCCGACGTCACGGTCGGGCGCGGGATGGCGTTGCGGGTGCTGGAGAAGCGGTCGGCGTCGCTGGCGCGGCGGTCGGCGGAGCTGGGGGCGGCACGGGTCGTGGTCGGGGCGGCGATCGTCCGGGGTGGACGGTTGCTGGCGCAGCAGCGGGCGTTCCCGGAAAGCCATGCGGGGCAGTGGGAGCTGCCCGGAGGGCGGGTCGAGCCGGAGGAGAAGCCCGAAGAGGCGCTCGTGCGCGAGTGCGTCGAGGAGCTCGGCGTGCCGGTCGTGGTGGGCGAGCAGGTCGGGCCGGACGTACCGCTGAAGCAGGACCTGGTGTTGCGGATCTACGCCGCGGAGCTCGCCGGCGGTGAGCCGGAGGCGTTGGAGCACAACGCTGTCCGGTGGGTCACCGCCGGACAGCTGCCGGGGCTGGACTGGCTGCCCGCGGACCGGGTGCTGGTGCCGGCCCTTCAGGACCTCCTCAACTGAGCCCGGACAACCGCAGCGCCGCGTCGAGGCGGTGCTGTGCGCGGTCGCGGGCCCGTGCGGCACCGGACGCGCGGACGCGGTCCAGCTCGGCCGGGTCGGCGAGCAGCGCCAGCGTGCGGTCGCGGACCGGGCGGAGCTCCTCGATCACCGCCTCCGCCACGACGTCCTTCAGGTCGGCGAACCTGCTGGTGTAGTCCTCGGGCTCCTTGCCGGTGCAGGAGGCCAGGACGTCGGTCAGGTTCGCGATGCCCTCGGTGGACGACACCGCGCGCTTGATCTTGCGCCGCACCAGGTCCGGCTCGTCGAGCACGAAGACGACACCGGCCGAGTTCTGCGCCGACTTGTCCATCTTGCGCGCCGGGTCGGCCAGGTCCTTGATCCGCGCGCCCACCTTCGGCACCACCGCGGTCGGCACCACGAACGCGTCGCCGTAGGCGTGGTTGAACCTGCGGGCGAGCGCGCGGGCCAGCTCGACGTGCTGGAGCTGGTCCTCGCCGACCGGCACCTCCGCGGTGCCCTGCAGCAGGATGTCCGCCGCCATCAGCACCGGGTAGGTGAGCAGGCTCAGCCGCACCGACTCGCGGCCGAGCGACTTCTCCTTGAACTGGATCATCCGCGCGGCCTCGCCGTACGTGCAGGTGCACTCCAGGACCCAGTTCAACGCCCCCAGCTCGCGGATCAGGTCGGACTGCACGCAGGTGCTCTCCGGTTCGATGCCGCACGCGATCAGCACCGCGAACTGCTCCCTGGTCAGCGATCGCAGCCGTTGCGCGTTGTGCGACGCCGTCATCGCGTGCAGGTCGCTGATGAAGTACACGTCGTCCTTGGTGCCCTCACGCGCCCACGTGCGCAGCGCCCCGAGGTAGTTGCCCAGGTGCACCTGGCCGGACGGGGTGATGGCGGACAGCCTGATCATGTTCGGTCCCCTCGATCTTCGGGACCACCCGGACGGAACGCACAAAAAAGCCGCCCGTCTCGGGCGGCCTGTGAACGCTTCAGCGCACAGCTACTCCGGCCGCCTGGAAGCGGCCCGCCAGAAGGCGTTCATCGTGCGCATGTCCAGCAGTATAGGACTACCGTTGCTCCATGTTCATAGTGCTGCTGGAATACGTCGCGCCGCTGGAACAGATCGACTACGCCCTCCCCGACCACCGCGAGTGGGTCGAGAAGCAGTACGAGCGGGGGCTCTTCCTCGCTTCCGGGCGTCAGGTGCCGAGGACGGGAGGCGTGATCATCACGCGGCCCATGCCCCGCGGCAAGCTCGAAGCGCTGCTCGCCACCGACCCGTGGGCCGAGCAGAGGCTGGTGAAGCACAAGATCATCGAGTTCGAGGCGACGCGGACCGCCGACGAGCTCACCAAGCTGAACGAAGCCGTGCTGCAGACGCGCTAGGCCGGCAGACCGGACAACCACCCGATCGAGGCGTCGAGCGCTCGATCGTGGGTACCGCTCGTGCCGGAGACGGGACTGTCCGGCGCGACGGGTGCGTTGCCGTACACCCGGCCGGTGCGGTCGGCCATGAGCGCGGTGGTGATCACGAGCCACGCGCCGTCCGGCAGCCGGAACGTCTGGTTCGCCGTCGCGAAGCCCGCGGTCGGCTCGCCGAAGCTGCGGGCGCGGTCCAGGCCGGTGAACGACACCAGCACCGCCTCTCCCGAGCTCGCCGTCTTCCCGTCGACCAGCAGCGCGACCGGCCGGTGGACCGCACGGGGGACGCGGCGGAAGCGGAACGTCCGGCGTCCGCCCACGTGGACGTGCCGGGAGCGGACACCCCACCTGGTCGTGGTGCCGTCCGGTTCGATGAACGCACCGGCGTCGCCCTCGCCCAGCAGCGGGGCCACCACCGTGAGCATCGGGTACATGTCGCCACCGAGGTTGTCGCGCAGGTCGACCACCCAGCCCGTCGGGTAGTGCGCGATCAACGCGCGCATGGCCTGCAGACCTGCCGTGACGTACGCGCGGCGGTTCGACGAGGGTGTGCCGGGCAGCAGCACGTGCGCGACCGGGCCGATCATCCGGCCGGACGGGACGCGCGGGGCGCGCGCGGCGCGAACGGCGGCCATGCGCTGGGCGGTGACCAGGCGGGTGTGCGGGTTGCCGAGTGCGGTGATGACCGCCTCGATGGCGGCGTGGGTGTCCGCGGGGGTCTGCGCGCCGGCTGTCTCGGAGTGAGCTTGCGCACGTAGAGCGGGCCAGTCGGCGGCCGCGGACTCGATCGAGCGCTGCTGGAGCAGGTCGAGCGCCTTGTCCACGTACGCGGGGACGTTCATGCGGCTTTCGCGGCCTTCTTGGCGGCCTTGGCCGCCTTCTTCGCCGCCTTCTTCCTGGCCTTGTCACGCTCCTTGAGCAGGAACGGAACCGGGCAGCGCTTGCACTGGGGCTTCGAGCGGCAGCACTTCTTCTTGAGCTTTTTACCCACTGGTTGAACTCCACTCCGGCGCGTATCGCTAGAGTAGGTGAGGCTCAGTTCACTGGCACTCTTGTGTGGTAATGGTGACGCAGCCGGTAGTATCGAACGTGGCCCTGCGCATCGAAGTGTCCGGCGCGAGCCCCTCCAACGCCTTCGAAGCTCTAGGAGTTCTGCGTGCCCACGGCCACCGCGTCTGCCCTTCAGACGCGCACTGACCTGCGAAACGTCGCGATCGTCGCGCACGTCGACCACGGTAAGACCACCCTCGTCGACGCCATGCTGCGCCAGTCCGGCGCCTTCTCCGCGCGTGCCGAGCTCGTCGACCGGGTCATGGACTCGGGCGAGCTCGAGCGGGAGAAGGGCATCACGATCCTCGCCAAGAACACGGCTGTGCGCAGGCACACGCCGGACGGCGACGTGATCATCAACGTCGTCGACACCCCCGGCCACGCCGACTTCGGTGGTGAGGTCGAGCGCGCGCTGTCGATGGTCGACGGTGTCGTGCTGCTGGTCGACGCGTCCGAGGGCCCGCTGCCCCAGACGCGCTTCGTGCTGCGCAAGACCCTCGCCGCCGGCCTGCCGGTGATCCTGCTGGTCAACAAGGTCGACCGCCCCGACGCCCGGATCTCCGAGGTCGTCGAGGAGGCCCACGACCTGCTGCTCGACCTGGCCACCGAGGTTGGCGCCGACGAGTCCGTGCTGGACCTGCCGGTCGTCTACGCCTCCGCGCGCGCCGGTCGTGCCTCGCTCACCCAGCCCGAGGACGGCGGCCTGCCGGACGAGGAGAACCTCGACACCCTGTTCCAGGTGCTGCTCGACCACATCCCGGCCCCGCAGGTCGACGTGGACGGCCCGCTGCAGGCGCTGGTCACGAACCTCGACGCCTCGACGTTCCTCGGCCGCATCGCGCTGTGCCGCATCCACCAGGGCACGATGCGCAAGGGCGAGACCGTCGCCTGGTGCCGCGAGGACGGCGAGCCGGTCAAGGTCCGCATCACCGAGCTGCTGATCACCGAGGCGCTGGACCGCGTCCCCGCCGAGTTCGCTCGCGCCGGTGACCTGGTCGCGATCGCCGGCATCGCGGACATCACGATCGGCGACACGCTGGCCGACGCCGAGAACCCGGTGGCGCTGCCCCGGATCACGGTCGACCAGCCCGCCATCTCGATGACCGTGGGTGTGAACACCTCGCCCCTGGCCGGTCGCAACGGTGGCACCAAGCTCACCGCCCGCGTCCTCAAGGCCCGCCTGGACGCCGAGCTCGTCGGCAACGTGTCGGTGAAGGTCCTGCCGACCGAGCGCCCGGACACCTGGGAGGTGCAGGGCCGCGGCGAGCTGGCGCTGGCCATCCTGGTCGAGCAGATGCGCCGCGAGGGCTTCGAGCTGACCGTGGGCAAGCCCCAGGTCGTCACGCACGTGGTCGACGGCAAGATCCACGAGCCGTTCGAGCGCCTGTCCGTCGACTGCCCCGAGGAGCACCTCGGCGCCGTCACGCAGCTGCTGGCCAACCGCAAGGGCCGCATGGAGAACATGTCGGGCCACGGCACCGGCCGCATCAAGCTCGACTACGTGGTCCCCTCGCGCGGCCTGATCGGCTTCCGCACGGAGTTCCTCACCGAGACCCGCGGCACCGGCATCGCCAACGCCGTCTCCGAGGGCTACGGCCCCTGGGCGGGCGAGATCCGCACCCGCCACAACGGCTCCCTGGTCGCCGACCGCTCCGGCTCCATCACCGCCTACGCGATGATCCAGCTGGCCGACCGCGGCACGTTCTTCGTCGAGCCGGGCGCCGACGCCTACGAGGGCATGGTCGTGGGCGAGAACCCGCGTGCCGAGGACCTCGACGTCAACGTCACCCGCGAGAAGAAGCTCACCAACATGCGGTCCTCCACGGCCGACGTGATGGAGACCCTGGCCCGCCCCCGCAAGCTCTCGCTGGAGGAGGCGCTGGAGTTCTGCGCCTCCGACGAGTGCGTCGAGGTGGCGCCGGAGGTCGTGCGCGTGCGCAAGGTGACGCTGGACGCCAACCTGCGCGGCCGTGAGCGGTCGCGGTTGAAGCAGCGCGGCTGATCGGTCGCACGACCAGTTGTTCGCCTCGACGGGCGGTTCGGCTTCGGCCGGGCCGCCCGTCGGCGTTCGCGGGCCCTCAGCACCGTTTCAACGGCCTCTGACGGCCGACTCACCCGGTGACTCCGCCGAACCACCTGCCGGGGTGAGCCGTACTACTCAGCGGGGGCGCAACCCCTCCGCCGACCGGGGCGTCCTCTCAGTGACGCGGGTGACGAATACCCTGGGTTGCCCGCACGCGTTGACACCACTTCTGGCAATGTGAGGACCATGAGGCGACTTGGGGGAGTGCTCGCGGCGGTCGTCCTGTGCGGCACCGCGGCCTGCACGAACGCGCCTCCGCCGCCCCTGGTCCCCAAGTCCGAGGCACCGGTCATCACCACGACCGGGCCGAAGATCAAGGAGATCGTGGTCGGCGTCGACGACGTGGCCGGCGGCTACAACCCGCACGCCACCGCGACCCAGAGCCAGATCACGACCGCGCTCAGCTCCCTGCTGCTGCCGTCGGTGTTCCGCGCCGGGCCGGACGGTGCGCCGGAGCTCGACCGGAACCTCATGGTGAGCGCGAAGGTCACCAAGGCGGAGCCGTTCACGGTCACGTACTCGATCCGCAAGGACGCGTCGTGGTCGGACAGCGCGCCGATCGCCGCCGAGGACTTCTACTACCTGTGGCAGCGCATGCGCAGCGAACCCGGCGTGGTCGACCCGGCGGGGTACCGGCTCATCAACAACATCAGCGCGCGCGAGGGCGGCAAGGTCGTCGAGGTCGCCTTCGGCAAGCCGTTCCCGGGGTGGCGCAGCCTGTTCGGGAACCTGTTGCCCGCGCACCTGCTCAAGGACGCGCCCGGCACGTGGTCGAACGTGCTGGCGACGAACTTCCCGGCCACCGCGGGGCCGTTCGCGGTCAGGAGCCTCGACGAGCCGCGCGGTGAGGTGATCCTGGAGCGCAGCGACCGGTACTGGGAGGTGCCGACCACGCTGGACCGCGTGGTGCTGCGCAGGGCCACGCACACCGCGATGGCCGAGTCACTGTCCAAAGGCGACAACCAGGCGGTGCTGCTGCGGGCAGACGCGGCGGACGTCAACCTGATGAAGTCCATTCCGAACCTCGACACGAAACCCGTGCCGCGCAACGAGGTCGCCCAAGTCCTCTTGCGACCGGCCAGCCAGCAGCTCGCGGATCTCAAGACGCGCAAGGCGGTCGTGGCCGCGCTCGACCGGGACGCGCTCATCGCCAGCGGGGCGCAGAGCGGTCCCAGCGCCCAGCTCCGGGCCGACTCGTACGTGGTGCCGCCGAGCCGCACCGGCTACCGCGCGGTGATCGGGGGCAACACGCTCGACCCGGCGGCGACCGAGCAGCTGCTGACCGAGGCCGGGTACGCCAAGGGGCCCGACGGTGCCTGGGCCAAGGGCGGCAAGGCGCTCAAGCTCAAGATCGCGGCGCCGGACAGGATCGAGCCGTACGTGACCGTGGCGAACCAGGTGAAGGCGCAGCTCGCGAGCAGGGGCGTCCAGGCCGAGGTGGTCACGCCCAAGGCCGACGAGCTCTTCACGGTCCAGCTGCTGCAGAAGGACATCGACGTCGTCGTCGGGCCGCGGGTGGACGCCGGCGACTCGGCGGCGGGGCTCGCGAGCCAGTTCGGGTGCACGGGCGAGGCGCCGGACGGTGGCACGCCGGTTCCGGTCAACGCGGCCGGGTTCTGCGACCCGGTGCTGCAGGCCGAGATCGACTCGGCGCTGAACGGCAAGGTGCTGCTGGCCGACGCGCTCACCAGGATCGAGCCGCAGCTGCAGGCGCAGGCGGTGGCGGTGCCGCTGTTCCAGATCGCCGACCTGCTCGGGGTGCTGCCGGCCGCGGTCTCCGGCGTCGGCACCGGGGCACCGCTCGCCGGTGTGCTGAGCGGCGCGCCCGAGTGGCGCCGCCTCGACAAGTGACCCGCTCAGGGCCGCCGGTAGCTGTAGAAGATGAACCCGTCGTGAAACGTGCCCACCCGGTCGTAGAGCGCGCGGGCCGGTGCGTCGGCGAGCGTGTTCCAGTAGAGGCTGCGGTAGCCGTTCTCACGCGCGTCGGCCGCCACCCGGTGGATCACCGACGTCGCCACGCCCTGCCGGCGCACCGACGGGTCCACGAACAGGTCCGCCAGGTAGCAGCGGCCGTCCACGCCCCAGACGCTCTCGTGGAACACGTAGTGCGCGACCGCCACCATCCGGTCGTCCAGCCATGCGCCGATGCCGCGCACGGGTCCTGGACCGAGCAGCCGGTCCCAGGCGCGGTCGTAGTCGGCCGGGGTTCGATCCGTCGAGAAGTGGGCATCCTTGCCGCGCGCCAGCTCCTCCCACCCGGCCCGGTCGGACCCGGTGAGGAAGTCGATCTTCAACATGAGGTCATCCTGCCCCGGGAAAACCTCTGGACGGGCCCGATCGGACGTTGGTACGTTCGGCCGTTCTCGTTGACAGTATTCCACCTGCCCGGTTAACGAACGCATCCGCCCGGTAATCGGGCCATCGCGTTGGGCTACAAGGCGTCACCATTGGGTCACGATCGCCCTCTCAGGTAGTGACCGCCGCCTCAACAGGTTCTTACGGTGCTGCCCACGATGTGCCGGTTCGGGGCGCGTATGGCACATCACGGTTACGGGTGCGCACACCGGTCGAGGTGGGGGCCGCCCAGTGCTAGGAGGGCACGTGTCGATGAGGAAAACCAAAGCACTTCCGGCGATCGCGCTGATCTCCAGCGCGGCGCTCGTGTTGAGTGCATGCGGTGGTGGCGGCGGCAGCACGGACGCGAACGGCAACGACGCGACCGTCGCCGAGATGGCGACCGCGCGCGGCGAGTCCGGAGACGGCTACACCGCACCGGACACGAAGTCCAGCGACCAGGTCGTCGTGTCCACGGACAAGGCGTTCACGACGTACAACAACGCGACTGAAGACGGCAACCAGTCGTACAACACGTTCGCGCTGGTCCTGGTCCAGCCGGGTGCGCACATCCTGAACGGCAACAACAAGGTCATCCTGAACAAGGACGTCATGGAGGGGGTCGAGCTCACCTCGAAGTCCCCCCAGACGGTGACCTGGAAGCTGAAGAAGGGTGTCACCTGGTCCGACGGCGAGGCCTGGGACTGCGACGACTTCTACCTGGCCTGGTTCGCGGCCAGCACTAAGGCCAAGAAGGCCGATGGCGGCAAGTACTTCACGCCGGCCGGCACCACGGGCTACGACCTGATGACCGGTTCGTGCAAGGACGACCAGACGTTCGTCGGCACGTTCGACTCGCCGTACCCGGACTACGAGGGCCTGTTCAACAGCGACGTCCTGCCCGCGCACATCCTCGAGAAGAACGCCGGCATCGCGGACGTCACGAAGCTGACCCCGGCCAGCGACCCCGCCGAGCTGACGAAGGCCTCCACCTTCTGGAACGAGAAGTGGAACGGCTTCACCAAGGAGCTCATGCCCGGCGCGGGCCCCTACATGCTGACGGGCTTCGAGCCGAACCAGTCGGTCACGCTGGAGCGCAACCCGAAGTGGGTGGGCAAGCCGGGTGGTCCCTCCAAGATCGTCCTGAAGGCGATCCCGGACCCGGTCGCGCAGGCGCAGGCGCTGGAGAACGGTGAGGTCGGCGTCAACTCCTTCGCGCAGCCGGACGCGAACGCGGCCACCAAGCTCAAGAGCCTGAGCGCCCAGGGCGTCACGTTCGGCGCGGGCCCCGGCCTGTCGTTCGAGCACCTGGACATCCAGTTCAAGCACCCGGCGCTGTCCAAGGAAGAGGTCCGCAAGGCCTTCTTCATGTGCGTCAAGCGCCAGGACATCATCGACAAGCTGATCTCCGAGGTCCAGGCCGACGCCAAGCCGCTCGGCAGCCTGATCTTCTTCCCGAAGGACGAGGGCTACAAGGACGTCTACGGCGAGAAGGCCAAGGGTGACGCGGCCGCCTCGAAGAAGATCCTCTCCGACGCGGGCTGGACGCAGGGTGCGGACGGCGTGTTCGCGAAGGACGGCGTCCGCGCCTCCTTCCGGATCAGCCACACCGACATCCCGCGCCGCAAGCAGACCGTCGAGCTGATCCAGGGCCAGTGCAAGGAAGCCGGCATCGAGGTCAAGGACGACACCGACCCGAACTTCCTCGACGAGCGCGTGTCCAACGGTGACTACGACGTCGCCCTGTTCGCGTGGTCCGGTGACCCGTTCAAGAGCTCCAAGAAGTCGATCTACGAGACCGGCGGTGGCCAGAACTGGCAGAACCTGAGCGTCCCGGCGGCGGACGAGGCCCTCAAGACGGCCGTGTCCCAGACCTCGATCGCGGACTCGCTCAAGTACTTCCAGAAGGCCGACGAGGAGATCGCGAACGCGTACGGTTCGCTCCCGCTGTTCCAGATGCCGAACATGTGGGCGTTCAAGGGTCTCGACCGCGTGTACTTCCAGAGCTACTACGGCGCTCTGTGGAACGCCAACGAGTGGCAGCCCAAGAACTAGCCGGGTTGTGAAGAACACGAGGTTGAACTGAGGGGACGGGGCCGGGCCTACAGGTCCGGCCCCGTTCGCCTGGGTTCCCCGCACGCCACCACCGCGCGTACATTCCGCGCTGCGGGGTTCCCGTGCCCGGCCTCACCCCCCGGCAGCCGGGTGCCGCCCAACAGGAGCTTGTCGTGATTCGCTACATCATTCGTCGTCTGCTGATATCGATACCGATCTTGCTGATCGGCAGCTTCGCCTGTTACGTCCTCGTGGCGACGGCGGGCAACCCGCTGGCGGAGATGCGGTTCCGCCCCGGCGTCACCGAGGCCGACATCAAGGCCGCCGAGGTCGAGCTCGGCCTGGACCAGCCGATCGTCGTGCGCTACTGGAACTGGCTGACCGACTTCCTGTCCGGTGACTGGGGACAGAGCATCGCACTCGGCCAGGCGAAGCAAGAGGTCTTCCCGGCCGTCACCGACGCGCTGTGGACCACCGGCCGGCTGGTCATCGGAGCGGAGCTGCTCGCGCTGACGCTCGGCGTCTCCGTCGGCGTGCTCGCCGCGGTGAAGCAGTACTCGATCTTCGACTACCTCGCCACCAGCACCGCGTTCCTCATGTTCTCGATGCCGATCTTCTGCGTCGCGGTCATCGTGAAGAACTACGGCATCCAGTTCAACAACGTCCTGGAGTCGATGGGGCTGGACCGCTGGCTCACCACCGCCGGTCCGCGGCCGGGTGGCTTCAGCGGCGACCTCGGCGAAGTGATCTTCAAGTACACCGGCACGTTCCTGTTGCCGACCGTCGCGCTGATGCTGATCAGCTTCGCCGCCTACAGCCGGTTCGAGCGGGCCTCCATGCTGGAGATCCTGCACTCGGACTTCGTGCGCACGGCGCGGGCGAAGGGCATCTCGCAGAGCCGGGTGATCTTCCGGCACGCGTTCCGCAACGCGCTCATCCCCGTCGCCACGCTGTTCTCGCTGAACTTCGGCGCGGTGCTCTCCGGCGCGATCATCACCGAGACGGTCTTCGGCTGGGCCGGCATGGGCACCCTGCTGGTGAACTCCGTGCGGCAGTTCGACCCGGCGATGCTGATGGGCTGGCTCGCGGTCACCGCGACCCTGATCGTGCTGTTCAACCTGGTTGCCGACGTCGTGTACGGCATCCTCGACCCGAGGATTCGCCTTGGCTAACATCAACCTGGCGTCCGAGGGCGGCGTGGTCAGCTCCACCCCCGAGGCAGGCGCCCACGAGTTCGACTCGGCGAAGACCCGCACCCAGGGGCAGCTCGTCATCCGCCGCTTCCTGCGCCACCGGCTCGCGATGGTGAGCCTCGGCGTGTTCGTCTTCCTGATCCTGTTCGCGTTCCTCGGCCCGTTCATCTGGACCTACGACTACGAGGACGTGACCAGCAAGTCCTACCAGCCGATGAGCGGCACGCACCCGCTCGGCACCACCCAGGTCGGCAAGGACATGCTCGCGCTGCTCATGCGCGGCACCGGCTACTCGCTGCAGATCGCGCTGATCGTGGCGGCGCTCGCCACCGCCATCGGCGTGACGTTCGGCGCGCTCGCCGGCTACCTGCGCGGGTTCGTCGACCAGGCGCTGATGCGGTTGGTCGACCTGCTGCTGATCATCCCGCAGATCGCGGTCGCCGCGATCGTGGTGAAGGGCTTCTCCGGCAGCTGGTACGTGGTCGCGCTGGTGCTCGCCGCGTTCGCGTGGATGCAGATCGCCCGCATCACCCGCGGTGAGACGCTGTCGCTGGCCCAGCGGGAGTTCATCGAGGCGGCCCGCGCGTGCGGTGCCACCACCCCGCGCATCATCTTCAAGCACCTGGTGCCGAACATGATCGGCAGCATCACCGTGAACGCCACGCTGGCGATCGCGGCGGCGGTGCTCACCGAGGCCGCGCTGTCGTTCCTGGGCCTCGGCGTGCAGCCCCCGGACACCTCGCTCGGCGTCATCGTGCTGGAGAACTACGGGCAGTTCCTGAACCGGCCCTGGCTCTTCTGGGGTCCGTTCATCGTGCTCGTGTCGCTCTCCCTGGCGGTCAACTTCATCGGTGACGGCCTGCGCGACGCGTTCGACCCGAGGCAGACGAAGGTGCGTGCCTGATCATGACCAGAGTTTCCGAACTGTCGGAGGACTTCCTGTCCTCAGGCGACACCACCGCACCGCTGCTGTCGGTCAAGGACCTGTCGGTCACGTTCCCGACCGACGACGGCGACGTCCGCGCCGTGCGCAACGTCTCGTTCGACCTCAACGCCGGTGACGTGCTCGGCATCGTCGGCGAGTCGGGCTCCGGCAAGTCGGTGTCGTCCATGGCGATCATGGGTCTGCTGCCGAACAGCGCCCGGATCGACGGCTCCATCCGCTACCGCGGCCAGGAGCTCAACGGCCGCACCTACAAGCAGATGCAGCCGTTCCGCAGCAAGCACATCGCGATGATCTTCCAGGACCCGATGACGTCGCTGAACCCGGTCTACACCGTCGGGTGGCAGCTGGCGGAGACCTACCGGGCGCACCACGACGTCTCCAAGAAGGCGGCGTGGGCCAAGGCGGTCGAGGCGCTGGAGCTCGTCGGGATCCCGCAGCCGGACAAGCGCGCCTCGCAGTACCCGCACGAGTTCTCCGGCGGCATGCGGCAGCGCGTGGTGATCGCGATGGCGATCATCAACGACCCGAGCGTGATCATCGCCGACGAGCCGACCACCGCGCTCGACGTGACGGTGCAGGCGCAGATCCTCGACACCATGCTGCGGCTGCAGTCCGAGACCGACGCGGCGATCATCATGATCACCCACGACCTCGGCGTCGTCGCCGGCATGGTCAACCGCGTCCAGGTGATGTACGGCGGCACCGTGGTCGAGTCCGGCCCGGTCGACGACGTCTTCGAACGGCCGCGGATGCCCTACACCGTGGGGCTGCTGGGCTCGGTGCCGAACCCGGCCACGCTCGGCAAGCGGCTCACCCCGATCAAGGGCGCGCCGCCCTCGCTGGTGAACCTGCCGACCGGCTGCTCGTTCTCCCCGCGCTGCCCGCTCGTCACCGACGTGTGCCACGAGTGGGAGCCGGAGCTGGAGGAGGCGGGCCTGCCGAACCACCGGACCCGCTGCCACCGCTGGGAGCACCTGGCGGCCCACGAACAACCCCAGCGGCTCTTCCTGCACGACGAGATCGGCACCGTGGAGAACCCGGCGGTCTTCGCCGCGGCCAACCCCGACGAGTCGCTCGAAGTCACCGCCGTGCACGGAACGCTGCTGGACGAGGAGTCGAAGTGACCACTCCGCTGTTGGAGGTCACCGACCTCGTCAAGGAGTTCCCGGTGCGCGGCAAGGGGATCATCCCGCGCTCCATCGGCAGCGTGCAGGCCGTGTCCGGCGTGTCGTTCACGCTGAGCGCCGGTGAGACGCTCGGCCTGGTCGGCGAGTCCGGCTGTGGCAAGTCCACCACCGGCCGCGCGATCCTGCAGCTGCACAAGCCGACGTCGGGCTCGGTGAAGTTCGACGGGCGCGAGCTGACGTCGATGAGCAACAAGCAGCTGCGGCCGTTGCGCAAGGACATCCAGATCGTCTTCCAGGACCCGTACGCGTCGCTGAACCCCAAGTGGCAGGTCAACGACATCATCGCGGAACCGCTGGTGATCCACGGGGTCGAGGGAGGCGTGCAGCGCCGGGTCAACGAGCTGATGGAGCTCGTCGGCCTGAACCCGGAACACCGCAACCGGTACCCGCACGAGTTCTCCGGTGGTCAGCGGCAGCGCATCGGCATCGCCCGCGCGCTGGCGTTGAACCCGCGCTTCCTGGTCCTCGACGAGCCGGTGTCCGCTCTGGACGTCTCGGTGCAGGCCGGTGTCGTGAACCTGCTGGAGGAGCTGCAGGAACGGCTCGGGCTGGCCTACCTGTTCGTCGCGCACGACCTCTCGGTGGTGCGGCACATCTCGGACCGGGTCGCGGTCATGTACCTCGGCAAGATCATCGAGATCGGCGAGCGCGAAGCCATCTACACCCGGCCGATGCACCCGTACACGCAGGCGTTGCTGTCCGCGGTGCCGATGCCGGACCCGAAGCAGGAGCGCAAGCGTCAGCGGATCGTGTTGACAGGTGACGTGCCGTCGCCGGTGAACCCGCCGTCGGGCTGCCGGTTCCGCACGCGGTGCTGGAAGGCCCAGGACATCTGCGCCACCGAAGAACCCAAGCTGGAAAGGCGGGGTGCGCCGGACGGAACGTTGTCCGCCTGCCACTTCGCTGAGGAAAAAGCGGTCGTGTGAGAGCGATGTGAAGGCCACCTTCGTCCACGGGCAAAGGTGGCCTTTACTCTTTTCCAGTGACCCTGACTGCTCCACCACGGTTGCTCTTCGTGCACGCTCACCCAGACGACGAGAGTCTGTGGACGGGCGGCACCATCGCGCGCTACGCGGCTTCCGGCGCCCATGTCACCGTGATCACCTGCACGCTGGGTGAGGAGGGCGAGATCATCCCGCCCGCACTCGCCCACCTGGCCGCCGGCGCGGCCGACCAGCTCGGTGGCTTCCGCGTCGGGGAGCTGCGGTCCGCCTGCGCCGCGCTCGGCGTGACCGACCACCGCTTCCTCGGCGGCATCGGCCGGTGGCGCGACTCCGGCATGGTCGACGTGCCGGCCAACGCCCACCCGCGGGCGTTCGTCCAGGGCTCGGTCGAGGAGCAGGCCGCCCAGCTCGCCGAGGTCCTGCGCGAGGTCAAGCCGCAGGTCGTCGTCAGCTACGACGCGTTCGGCGGGTACGGGCACCCGGACCACATCCGGGCGCACGAGATCACCGTGGCCGCCTGTGCGCAGGTCTCCGACGTCGAGCGGGTGTTCTACGCGGTCACCTCGCGCGACGCCACAGAGGCGGGCGTGAGGGCCCTGGAGAACGTGCCGGAGGCCTTCCGGCTGCCGGAGCCCGGCGAGCTGCCGGTGACGCCGGACGAGGACATCACCACCGTCGTCGACATCTCCGAGCACCTGATCGCGAAGCGTCGTGCGTTGCGCGCGCACTCGACGCAGGTCAGTGTGTGGGACGAGGGGTACGCGTTGTCGAACGGCATCGCGCAGCCGCTGGTCGGCAGCGAGTACTACGTGCTCGCCAAGGGACCGGCGGAGGGCGCGGCCGCGGATCTGTTCGGAGGACTGGGTGAGCGCTAGCTGGCGAGTGGTCCTGCTGCTGCTCGTGTGCGCCGAGGCAGCGGTGCTCGCCGTGCTGGAGGTGTTCTTCCTGCTCGTCCGGTTCGACGGGTCGCTGCTGCCGGACTGGGGCGCGTGGCCGTTCCCGGTCATGATCGCGGTGGCGGTCGTGTCCACCCCGGTGCTGGTCATGTGGGCCGCGGCGCTGTCGGACCGGGTGTCCGCCGCCGCGGCGCCGCTGCTGGTGTGGTTCTTCACGATCTTCGGGATCGCCTACTTCGAGCCGGGCAGCGTCAACGGCGTCAGCTTCCTGCTGGGCGACTGGCGCACGTTGCTGCTGATCGCCGGCGGCGCGCTGCCGGGTGCGGTGGCCGTGAGCGCGGCGATGGCCCGCAACGCGGCCAACCGGCCCGGTCTCTACGACACCGCGGGCACCCAGTAGCGGTAGCGGTGGTGCTCGGAGCAGCCGAGCTCCTCGTACAGCCGGATCGCCGCGGTGTTGTGCTCGGCGACCTGCAGCACGCACGTCGTGGCGCCCTCCCGCAGGCCCCAGCCGGCCAGCTCGCCCATCAGCCGGGTGGCGAGGCCGCGGCGGCGGTGCTCCGGCCGCACGGCGAGCCGGGCGACGTGCAGCACGTCCTCGACGACCGCGCCGCGCACGGCCGCGACCACCGTCCCGTTTTCCTCGACGCCCGCGAAGCAGACGTGGCCGGTGCCGAGCACGTGCCGAACCGCGGTGGTCACCTCGGATCCGGCCGCGAGTTCCCACCATCCGGGAAGATCACGGCTGTCCGCGACCCCGTCCGCGAACTTCTCCAGCGGACCCGCCATGACCAGCGACTCCGCGCCACCGGGGTGGTCCAGGTCCACCCGCCAGCCCGCGGCCGCGATCGCCTGCTCGTGGCCGCCGCCGCGGACGACGTGCGCGGTGGGTTTGATGCCGTGCGCACGGGCGAACTCCTGGGTGGCCGACAACGCCTCCGCAACGGGCACACCGGGATCTCCGCAGGTGAGCGTGCTGTTCGCGCGGCCGGTGAAGCCGGCGGCCGCGCGCATCAACCAGTCTCCAAGCGGTTCTTCTGCCAGGGCGGGCCATGCTCGCGCGCAGAGCGATTCCAGGTGATCCACGGTGTGCACGGGTCCATCCTCGTCCCGTACGACGAGTCTGGGACGGCGGGTGTGACGTGGCGCACCCGGCTGCTAAGGCAAGCCTGACCGGGTGATACTCGAACGTGCCGCGTACTCTCCGGCTTGCGCGGTGTGGACCAGGAAGAAGCAGGAGAGCGCAGTGACCTATGTGATCGCCCAGCCGTGCGTGGACGTGCTCGACAAGGCGTGCATCGAAGAGTGCCCCGTCGACTGCATCTACGAAGGCGACCGGATGCTCTACATCCACCCCGACGAGTGCGTCGACTGCGGTGCGTGCGAGCCGGTCTGCCCGGTGGAAGCCATCTACTACGAGGACGACGTCCCCGACGAGTGGAAGGACTACACCAAGGCGAACGTCGACTTCTTCGACGAGCTGGGCTCGCCCGGTGGTGCCTCGAAGGTCGGCAAGGTGAGCAACGACCCGCAGTTCATCAAGGCGCTCGAGCCGCAGGCCGAGGGGCATTGATCATCAACCGCCGGGGTCCGGCCCTGCCGGACTTCCCGTGGGACTCGCTGGCCGGCCACGCCGCCAAGGCGCGCAAGCACCCCGGTGGCGTGGTCGACCTGTCGGTCGGCACACCCGTCGACCCGGTTCCCGCGGTGATCCAGTCCGCGCTGTCGTCCGTCGCGGACGTCCCCGGCTACCCGACCACCCACGGCACGCCCGAGCTGCGTGCGGCCTTCGTGGCGGCCGTGCGGCGCCGGTACGGCATCACCGGACTGTCCGCCGACGCCGTGCTGCCCACGATCGGCTCCAAGGAGCTCGTGGCGTGGCTGCCGACGCTGCTGGGCGTCGGTCCCGGTGACGTCGTGGCCGTGCCGTCGGTGGCGTACCCGACCTACGAGGTGGGCGCGCTGCTGGCCGGTGCCGAGGTCGTCCGGCTGGCCGACGATGAGAAGCCGCCCGCCGGCACGAAGCTGGTGTGGCTGAACTCGCCGTCGAACCCGACCGGCCGTGTCCTGTCGACCGAACAACTGCGTTCCGCCGTCGCCGCCGCGCGTGAGGCCGGAGCCGTTGTCGCCTCCGACGAGTGCTATCTCGCGCTGCCGTGGGACGCCGAGCCGGTGTCGGTGCTGCATCCGTCCGTTGTGGACGGTTTCGACGGTGTCCTCGCCGTGCACTCGCTGTCGAAGTCGTCCTCGCTGGCCGGTTACCGTGCCGGGTTCGTCTTCGGCGACCCCGAGCTGGTCGCCGGGCTGCTGGAACTGCGCAAGCACGCGGGCATGATCGTGCCGCGGCCGGTGCAGGAGGCCATGCGCGCCGCCCTGGAGGACGACGCGCACGTCGCCGAGCAGCGGGCCAGGTACCAGGCCCGGCGCGAGGTGCTCAAGCCCGCGCTGGAGGCGGCCGGGTTCACCGTGTCGCACTCCGAGGCGGGGTTGTACCTGTGGTCCTCGCGCGACGAGGACGCCTGGGAGACCATCGCGTGGCTGGCGGATCGGGGCGTCCTCGCCGCTCCCGGCACGTTCTACGGCCCGGCGGGCGCGAAGCACGTCCGGATCGCGCTGACGGCCACCGACGAACGGGTCGCGGCGGCTGCCGAGCGGCTGAAGGCCTGAGCTTCCACGGCCGACGAGCGCGTCGCGGCCGCGGCTGAGCGCCTGACCTTCCGCGGCGTGAGCCCTACGGCTTCAGCGCCGACCACACCCGGCGGGTGAACTGGTTGGGCGGCACCGCGTCCGTCGTGAGCCGCACGCTCGTGCTGATCTCCTCGCCGCTCAGGCCGAGACCCAGCACGAGGTGCCAGTGCAGGTCCCAGAGGTCCTGGAACGAGTCGAGCTCCACATCGGCGTCCGCGCTGACGTGGAGCACGGCCGGTTCCGCGACCCGCACGACCCGCTCGACCGCGCGCACGTCCCTGCTGTTGGTGCGGAAGCTGAACGCCAGGTCGACCGTCTCGCTGTCCAGCCCGTACGTGGCGTAGGAGTGGCAGCGGTGGTGCGGCAACGACAGCGGCTGGTTCGTCTCCAGGTAGAGGTCGCCCTCGAACCGCAGCGTCGGCGAGTGCTGGCTGAGCGTGGCGCGGGCGCTGACGAACTCCCAGCCCGGCATCTCCAGCCTGGGGATCAGCAGCTCCAGGATCTCGCCCCGGCGCGCTGACCGCGTGCGTTCACCGGAGCGCCACGGGATCTCCCGGCTGTAGGGCTCCTTCTTGGTGACGAACACGTACGGCGCGTTGTCGGTCTGCAGGGACAGCACGACGACCGTCCTCCTGGGAGCCCAGTCGAACGCGACCGTGGTGAGTCCCGGCGCGACACCGTCGAAGTGGCTCTCCACCTTGGGCCACCAGCTCGACAGCTCCTCGGCCGGCGCTCCCTTGACGTAGCGGCCCTTCTCGTCGACGCCGACGACCCACATCGCCTCGGAACCCCTGGCGGCGTTGCAGAGGGCGGCGATCTGCCTGGCGGCCTTGCCGTGGTCGACCGGCCACTGCGTCTTGAACTCCACGAAGGAGTCCTCCGACTGCGCCCCCTGCAGGGCACGCTCGATCGCGGCGCGAGCGTTCAACTCGAGTCGCTGTTTCAGCACGTGCACCTCCTCAGCCAGGTCCCGCAGGTGGCAAGGGCCCAGCCTGCTTCAGCAGACCGGGCCCTGAACATCGCGCTGCCTCTCAGTCGTTCGCGTGCAGGGCGGCGTTGAGCTCGACGCCGGTGCCCTTGCGCGGCTTGACCTTCACCACGCCGTCCGTGGAGTCCCGGATGAACAGCAGGTTCGACTGGCCGCTGAGCTCCACGGCCTTGGTGACCGTGCCGTCCGGCAACGTCACCTTCGTGCCGGCGGTGATGTAGAGGCCCGCCTCGACCACGCAGTCGTCGCCGAGCGAGATGCCCAGACCGGCGTTCGCGCCCAGCAGGTTCCGCTCGCCGATCGAGATGACCTGCTTGCCGCCACCGGACAGCGTGCCCATGATCGACGCGCCGCCGCCGACGTCGGAGCCGTCACCGACCACGACACCGCCGGAGATGCGGCCCTCGACCATCGAGCTGCCGAGCGTGCCGGCGTTGAAGTTCACGAAGCCCTCGTGCATGACCGTCGTGCCGGACGCGAGGTGGGCACCGAGGCGCACCCGGTCCGCGTCGCCGATGCGGACACCGGACGGGACGACGTAGTCGACCATGCGCGGGAACTTGTCGACGCCGTAGACGGTCACCGGACCGCGGCCGCGCAGGCGGGCGCGGGTCTGCTCGAAGCCGTCGACCGCGCACGGGCCGTGGTTCGTCCACACGACATTGGTGAGCAGGCCGAAGACGCCGTCGAGGTTCGCGCCGTGCGGCTGGATCAACCGGTGGCTGAGCAGGTGCAGCCGCAGCCAGACGTCGTAGGTGTCGGCCGGGGCGGCCTCCAGGTCCACGGCCACGCGCACGCCGACGACCTCGACCTCGCGCTCCGGGTCCTCACCGAGGAGCTTGGCGGCGGGCTCGCCCAGCGCTGCCGCGATGTCGGCGGACGACAGCCGGATCGTGCCCAGGTCCGGCGTCTCCTCGAGGACGGGCGACGGGTACCAGGTGTCGAGGACGGTGCCGTCCGGGGTCACAGTGGCCAAGCCGATGCCGTATGCGGTGCTCACGGGCGCCTAGCTTAGTCCGCCGGGCCGTCGCGCCACCGTCAGGCCGATTCGTGTGACGTAGCCACCAGAACGAGCCGAAGTCAGGTGAGGCTGTCTTGAGATCGCCGCCGACAGCCCTCGCTGACCACCCGGTTGGAGCAGCCCACGCATGCGCACCGCTCGGTCCCTCCTCCCCGCCGGGGCGCCGGTCGTCCAGGTCTGCACCGGAACACCGGAAGGCGGCCGGTTCCCGGTCACCGCCGCGTTCCTGCCGGGCCGGCACCAAGTGCGTGCGTCGTGAGCCGCGGCACGCCGATCACGAGCCTGGCCGAGCTGCGCGAGCTCGTGCCGGAACCGTTGCCGCAGCTGCGGGACAAGGCGATCACCGTCGTGGACGACGGCTCGCGCGCGTTCGTGGAGGCCTCGACGTTCTACCTGTTCGCGACCACCGGCGCGGACGGCGGCGTGGACGTCTCACCACGGGGCGACCCCGCCGGCCGCGTGCGGGCGCCAGCGGCGGCGCCACGTCAGTCGGGAACATCCGCGGTGAAGTAGAGGGCGCTGAGGTCGCCGCGCGTCGCGATCAACGCCTCGTTGCACCTCGACTGGCGGGCGTCGGTCGCGGAGACGTTGTCGACCTCCACCTCACCGCACCGGTGGGTCTCGAAGTCGCCGACCGCGGTCATCAGCCGGGGCAGGACCTCGCTGACGCCCTGCTCGACCTCCTTGCCCTGCAACGACCTGTCGAGCTCGCGGGTCATGGAGCTGACCCGGCCGACCCAGGCGGCGCAGTCGGCGGGCGTGCCGTTGTGCTGGGAGCCGCACGGGGCGGCGAAGAGCGCCCTGATCTCGCCGCACTGGCGGTCGCAGGCCGCCGGGGACTCGCCGCACGCGGTCGCCAGGAGCAACAACGGGATGACGAGGAGTGTGCGATCGGTCACGCACCGCACGCTATCGGCTGAACGGCCTAGCCGGAAAGCGGCCGCAGTAGGGTGAGCGGCGTGTCCGACACCCTTGACCTGTTCGCCGACCCGATCGACCTCACCGCCGCACTGGTGGATGTGCGCAGCGTGTCCGGGGAGGAGGACGAGATCGCGGACCTGGTCGAACGGTCGCTGCGGCGGCACGCGCCGCACCTGGAGATCACCCGGTCGGGCAACGCGGTGCTGGCGCGCACGAACCTCGGCAAGGAGCGCAGGGTCGTGCTGGCCGGGCACCTCGACACCGTGCCGGTCAACCGGAACTTCCCGAGCCGGCGCGAGGGCGACGTGCTGCACGGGTGCGGGACCGTGGACATGAAGGGCGGCGACGCGGTCATGCTCGCGATCGCGGCGCTCAGCCAGAACGCGCGGCACGACCTGACGTTCGTCTTCTACGACTGCGAGGAGATCGAGGCCGAGCGCAACGGGCTGACCCGGATCGAGCGGGAGCTCGTCGAGTGGCTCCAGGGTGATCTCGCGATCGTCTGCGAGCCGTCCGGCGGCACGGTCGAGGCCGGCTGCCAGGGGACCATGCGCATCGAGGTCAGGACGACCGGGAAGCGGGCGCACACCGCGCGGGCGTGGATGGGCGAGAACGCCATCCACGGGCTCGGCGAGGCGTTGAGCAGGCTCGCGGTCTACGAGCCGCGGCAGCCGGAGATCGACGGCTGCCGCTACCACGAGGGGCTGCAGGCCGTGAAGATCAGCGGTGGGGTCGCCGGCAACGTGGTGCCGGACGAGGCCGTGCTGACGGTCAACCACCGGTTCGCGCCGGATCGTTCGGTGGCACAGGCGGAAGCCCACCTGCGCGAGGTGTTCGCCGGGTACGACGTGACGGTCACGGACTTCTCGGGCGGGGCGTTGCCGGGGCTGCACGCGCCCGCCGCGCAGGAGCTCGTGCAAGCGGCCGGGGGAACGCCCGTGGCCAAGCTGGGGTGGACGGACGTGGCGCGGTTCGCGGCGCTGGGCATGCCCGCGGTGAACTTCGGGCCCGGCGATCCGACGCTGGCGCACACCCAGGAGGAGAACGTGCCGGTCCCACAGATCACCGGTTGTTTCGACGTGCTTAAGCGATTTCTCTTGAGCTGATCATTAGGATCATTGAATGACGGAAGAAAAGAACAACAACGGCGCGGTGGACGAGCATCCCAAGGAGAAGCAGCGCGGTCCGGTCGTGCTGCGGCGGGAGCGCCGGGACGAGCTCACCACCACCGACCAGCGCCTGCTCGACTCGCGCGGCCCGTCGGACTGGGTGCACACGGACCCGTGGCGGGTGCTGCGGATCCAGGCCGAGTTCGTCGAGGGCTTCGGGGCGATGGCCGAGGTGCCGAGCGCGGTGACCGTGTTCGGGTCGGCGCGGACCGGGCGGGACCACCCGGAGTACCAGACCGGGCGTGACCTGGGGAAGGCGTTGGCGGAGGCCGGGTTCGCGACGATCACCGGCGGCGGTCCCGGTGTCATGGAGGCGGTCAACCGCGGGTGCTCGGAGGCCGGCGGGTTCTCGATCGGGCTCGGCATCGAGCTGCCGTTCGAGCAGGGGCTCAACCCGTGGGTCGACCTCGGCGTGAACTTCCGCTACTTCTTCGTGCGCAAGACGATGTTCATCAAGTACTCGCAGGCCTTCATCTGCCTGCCGGGCGGTTTCGGCACGCTCGACGAGCTGTTCGAGGCGCTGACCCTGGTGCAGACCAAGAAGGTCACCAAGTTCCCGGTCGTGCTGTTCGGCAAGAGCTACTGGCAGGGCCTGTACGACTGGATCAAGAGCTCGGTGCTCGAGGGCGGCAAGGTCGGCGAGAAGGACCTCGCGCTGCTGCACCTGACCGACGACATCGACGACGCGGTGCGCGTGGTCGAGGAAGCGCACCAGGCATGGGCGGACGCACACTGATGTACGTAGCTGTTTACTGCGGCAGTCTGGCAACGGTCCCGCAGACCTATGTGGACATCGCCGCCGAGGTCGGCAGGCAGATCGCCGCGCGCGGGTGGAACCTCGTGTGGGGCGGCGGGCAGACCTCGATGATGGGCGCGGTCGCGCGGGAGGCGCGGGCCGGTGGCGCGAGCACGTACGGCGTGATCCCGAAGGGCCTGGCCACCAGGGAGATCGCCGACGAGGACTCGACCGAGCTGCACGTCGTCGACACCATGCGCGAGCGCAAGCGGATGATGGACGAGAAGGCCGACGCGTTCCTGACACTGCCCGGCGGCATCGGCACCGCGGAGGAGTTCTTCGAGGTGTGGACGGCGGGCGTGCTCGGCATGCACGGCAAGCCGGTCGTGCTGCTCGACGTCGACGACCACTACAAGGGGCTCGTCGCGTGGCTGACCGAGCTGCGGGACAAGGGTTTCGTCTCGCACGCCGCGCTCGACTCGCTGGTCGTGACCGAGGACGTGTCAGCCGCCCTGGACGCTTGCCTCCGCTAGTCCCTTGACCTGAGCCAGGAACTGGGCCTCCGGCAGGAGGTCCGGCAGCGGCCGGTACGGGTTGACCGTCACCTCGAACCGCTTGCCGGACACCACCCTGCCCTGCCAGGAGCCCGCGATCTCGCCGTCCACCAGCACGGCGCCGCGCCTGCCCAGAATGCGGAAGACGTCCTTCTGCGCGGCCTTGTCCGGCAGCAGCAGGTCGCGGTCGCGCGCCTGCAGGTAGGGGTCGGTGGGCGGCAGGAACCTGACCCGCGGCGGTTCGGCGTCGGCGATCTCCAGGCCCTCCGGCAGCCACGCCCGCTGCCCCTCGACGGTGACCTCCACGAGGTCGTCCGGCCACCTCTTCTTGACCTCGCGCACGGTCGTGCCGAAGTAGGAGGCCACTTCGGACGGTCCGGCCGGCCCGTGCAGCGTCAGGTACCGGTGCACCAGCTCGTCGAACCCGGCGGTCTGGCGCGGCACACCCGGCCAGCCGTGGATCCGTTCGAACGTGACGGTCTTGCACTCCGGCAGGATGCGCAGGCCCGCCGGCAGCGCGGCGAGCCGGAAGACCGGGTCGCTGACGTGCGCGGTGCCGCAGCCCCGGCAGTCCTCGACGGTCTGCTTCGGTGCCAGCGGGGTCAGCGCCGCGCTGACGTCGCCCTTGGCCATCGGCTTGGTGACGATCGACCGCATGGCCGTGGCGACGTGCCGCAACGACGCCAGCAGGTCGTCGACCTTCGGCCGGGAGGCGCGGGCACGGGCGTCGGCGTCGCTCCACGGCCACAGCGCGCGGGCGAACGCTTTCAGCTCACCGGCCCGGTGCAGGTGAGGCGCACCGCGCACGGACCAGGTGACGGTGAAGTCGTCCGCGGTCGGCTCGGTGAGGCGGGCGGCGAGGCTCAGCAGGGCCGAGCCCGCGGTGTTGTCCTGGACGCCCAGGGAGAACACCGCGAGCTCGGTCGCGCCGGAGACCCGCCGGTCCAGCTCGTGCTGGTGGATCCGGTGGAGGAGCACCTGCTGCCGGGTGAGGTCCACCCGGACATTCTTACGCCTTCGGCACGGTGAGGCTCGACGGTCCGAAGGTGACGGTCGAGCCACGCGTCGACTCGGTGAGGTAACGCGGGTCGACCGTGTCGATCACCAGTGCGAGCCGGTTGCCCGCGCCGACGTTCCACACCGTCGGCTCCAGCGGCACGTCCAGCGTCTGCGTGCGGCCGGCGCCGGTGACCTTCACCGGCTTGTGCGTGACCAGCGCGCCCAGGCCGAGCGGGCCGACCTCGTACAGGTAGGCGAACAACGTGGTCGTCTCCGCGCTCGGCGTCACGGTGAGCCTGAGCTTCGGCGTGCCGGCGAGCGTGGTGCTCCTCGGGTACTGCGGCCCGTACCAGACGCCGGCGACGTCGCGGTCGACGAACGGCAGCGAGACGCCGGTCGGGATGTTCAGGAACCCCTGCAGCGCACCGGAGAGCAGGATCGTGCCGCTGTCGGCGACGGTGTTCCACCCGGCGTGGATCTTCCTGGCGTCGAGCGCGACCGTGTCGGCGTTGCCGTCCGGCCACGCAGCGAACTTCTTCCAGGTGCCGCCGTTGTTGGGCTTGAGCTGCACCGGCTGCTCGGTGTCGACGCCGTTGGCCGTGCCCTTGACGTACCGGTCGAACCAGCGGCCGACCGACTCCCAGATCTCGTTGGGCAGCCCGGCCGCGCCGAACAGCTCGGCGGTGGCGTGGTCGCCCGGCGAGAGCATGAGCCGCTTCGGGCCGGTCAGCCGCGAGTAGAAGTCCGCGATCTGGCCGGGCGCGAACATGCCGTCGTTCCAGGCGTTGCCGAGCAGCACGGCGGTGCCGTTGCCGTTGATCTGCGCGATCTTCGAGGCGGCGGACCGGCCGGCGGAGATCGGCACGACCTCCTGGAACCGGCCGTCGCGGTAGGCGTCCTCCGCTTCCAGGAGAACGGGTCCAGGACGTCCGGTGGCGTGGCCCGCGGCCAGCAGGACCTCGACGGCCTGCTTGTTGACGGTGCTGTTCGGGTAGAGCGAGCGGGCCAGGTCGGTCCACGTGCTGAGCGCGGCGGCCGCCTTGATCCGCCGGTCGTTCGCGGCGGCGAGCAACGACTGCCCGGCGCCGTAGGAGATCCCGGCCGCGCCGACCTTGGTGCCGTCGGCACGGGCGTTGGCGACGGCCCAGTCGATCACCTTGCTGACGTCACCGACCGTGTCGGGCCCGGCGATGTCGATCTCGCCGCCGGAGTCCCAGAAGCCGCGGCTGGTGTAGCTCACCACGACGTAGCCGGACTCCTTGGCGAGCTTGGCCGCCGCGCCGACGTACTCGATGTTCGGGACCGACCAGCTCGACGGCATGACGAGCAGCGGGAACGGGCCGTCGCCCCGGCCGGTGGGTTCGATGACGAAGGCCCTCAGCGCGGTGCCGCCGACACCGGGGATGGTCTTGTACGTGATCTGGTGCCCAGGAGCCGCGATGGCGGCCGGAGCACCGAGCAGGGATGTGAGGAGTACCAGGACCAGAACAAGTGACCGCCGCACGCCGGTCCTCCTTGACCATGACGTAGATCACACAGGGTTGCTACTCGGGAGTAAAGCAGAGAGCTACTCGCGGGTAGCAAGAGGCTGTGAGTCAGGTCACTGTTTACGCTGGGTGGTGTGAACCGATTCCGCGTCAGTGAGCTGCCGAAAGACCGGGTGCTGGTCGTTGCGCATCTGACCAGCGCGGATGGTCTGGAAGAAGCCGTTTCCGATGGCGCCGACGTCGTCGAGTTCGACGGTGAGCTGGAGTTGCCGTCGCTCACTGAAACGGTGGACGTGGTGACGATCCCCGCGGGGGACGAGGACTTCACGCTGGCGGCCGCCACCGTGGCCGCGCTGTCCGGAGCACGCGCTGTCCGGGCGTCCGACGTGCGGCAGGCGAGGAAGGTCGTGGAGATGGTCGCGAGCGTGACGGGGACCCGTCCGCCGGCCCGAGCCGTGCGGGCGCTCGCCTGATGCTGCCCGCTGTGGAGTCCTGGTTCGGCACGCACACCTGGCAGCAGCCGGAGTGGACGGTCGAGCAGCTGGTGGCGTTGAAGCGCGGGCGGACGGTGTCCGTCGTGCTGCCCGCGTTGAACGAGGAAGAGACCGTGGGTGCCGTCGTCGCCGTGGTGCGGCCGTTGCTCGGGACGCTGGTGGACGAGCTGGTGGTGATGGACTCCGGGTCGACCGACCGGACCGTCGCCGTGGCCGCCGAGGCCGGGGCGCGGGTGGTGCTGCGCGAGGACGTCGTGCCGTGGCTGGAACCGTTGCCCGGCAAGGGCGAGGTGCTGTGGCGCTCGCTCGCGGCGACCACCGGTGACCTGGTCGTCTTCCTGGACTCCGACCTGGTGGACCCGGAGACGGCGTTCGTGACGGCGTTGCTGGGGCCGTTGCTGGAGGTGCCGGACGTGCACCTGGTGAAGGGCTTCTACCGGCGGCCGTTGCGGGTGGAGAGCACCGGTGGCGGGCGGGTCACCGAGCTGGTGGCGCGGCCGTTGCTGAACACCTTGCGGCCGGAGCTGTCCGGGGTGGTCCAGCCGCTCGGCGGTGAGTACGCGGCGACGCGGTCCTTCCTGGAGTCAGTGCCGTTCGCGGCCGGGTACGGGGTGGAGATCGGGCTGTTGCTGGACGTGCACCGGATGCACGGGCTGGCGGCGCTGGCGCAGGTGAACCTGGGCGTGCGCAAGCACCGGAACCGGTCGTTGCTGCAGCTCGGCGTGATGTCGGCGCAGATCACGGGGACGGCGCTGGCCCGGTGCGGGGTCGAGGTGGAGGCGGGCTCCCGGGATCGGACGCTGACGCAGTTCGTGCAGGTCGGCGGGGAGTGGTTACCCGACTCGGCCGACGTGCTCGTGGCCGACCGGCCGCCGATGGTGCACGTGGTCGAAGAGCGCTAGCTGCTCTTCGCGGTGGGTGACGACGAGCGCGGTGCCCCGGCAGTCGTCGAGGACCTTCCCGAGCACCCGGTCCGCCTGCTGCGGGTCAAGGCCTTCGGTCGGCTCGTCGAGCAACACGATCTCCGGGTTCGCGAGCACCGTTCTGGTGAGGATCAGGCGTTGGCGCTGACCGCCTGAGATCTCCTCACCGCGTTCGCCGACGACCCGGTCCCAGTCGAGGTCGAGCTCGGTGATCCGCGCGGCCCGGTCGAGTTCTTCCCGGGTCGCATCGGGTTTGGCCAGCAGGACGTTGGTGCGGACCGTGGTGTGGAAGACGTGGGCGTCGGCCAGCGCGCCCCGGCTGGGTTCGAGCCGGCGGGCGATGGCGTTGAGCAGCGTGGTCTTGCCGGAGCCGCTCGGGCCGACGATGGCCGTCTTCCCCTGCAGCGCCGGGGTTTCGCTGATCTCGGCGGGCTGTGGTTCGTCGGCCGGTTCCGGGGACGGCCTCGTGAGTGCGGCGAGCGGGACGGTGATCTCGAAGGTCGCGACGGCGGCCATGATCAGCCAGGCGGGCTCGTGCTGGGCGAGCATGAGCAGGGCCGCGCCGAACTGGACGGCGATGGCGAGCGGGGTGAGGTCGCGGGTGCGTTCCCTGCGGGACAACGCTCTCGCGGTTCTGGTCGCTGCTTGGAGCTTCTCCTCGAACAGGTCGTGGGCGATGAGCTCCTCACGGCTGTGGACCAGTTCGGTGGTCTGGTCGGTGAGCCTGGCGCGCAACGGGGTCAGGTCCTCGCGGGTGCGGGTGGCGAGCCAGGGGAGCAGGGCGAGGTTGATCACCAGGCCGATCACCAGCGGCAACGAGGCCGCGACGACGGCCACGGTCGTGCCGGCGAGGGCGGCGGTGACCCACGGCAGCGTGGTGCGGAGCTTGGCGTCGAGGTGCTGGTCGACGTTGGTGACGATGCGGGTGAGCGCGGTGCCGGACGGGACGTGCCTGCGTTCGACGAGGTCGTCGTAGACCCGGCCGCGCAGCTCGACGGCCTCGCTGAGCACGGCTCTGTGGCTCGTCAGGCGTTCGAGGTAGCGCAGGGCTCCCTTGGCCAGCGCGAGCGTGCGGACGGCGACGATCGCGACGGTCAGCGCGTGCATCGGCGGGTGTTCGGCGGCGCGCATGACCAGCCAGGTGGCGGTGGCGGTGAGGCCGACCCCGGCCAGTTCGGCGAGGGTGCCGACGAGGATGGCGAGCTTCACACCGCCACCACCCGGTCGACCTATTCGAGCAGCGCCGGACGGTGCGCCACGATCACGGCGGTGCGCCCCTTCGTGAACTCCCTGGCCGCTTCCAGCACAAGTGCCTCCGTCTCCGCGTCGAGGTGTGCGGTGGGTTCGTCGAGCAGGAACAGTCCGGCTTGCCGCCGGTTGAGCGCGGTGGCGAGCGCGACGCGTTGCCGTTCGCCGGACGAGAGGTTCGGCGGGACGAGCGTGGGGCGTTGGGGCACCCAGGACAGCGCGTCGAGCCACTTCCGGCGGTCGATCTCCGCGAGGTCCACGCCGCCGACGAGCACCCGGCCGCTGTCGGGCGTGACGAACCCCAGCAGCAGGCCCAGGACCGTGCTCTTGCCGGCGCCGCTCGGGCCGACCAGCGCGACCCGTTCGCCCGGTTCGATCCGCAGCGAGAAGTCCTTGAGGCTGCGGACGCTGACGTGGTCGAACACGATCTCGGCCGTGCCGAGGTCGGGCGGTGCCACGCCGTCGTGTGCGGTGTGCGCCGGGACCTTGCTCAGCACCTCGCGGCCCTGCGCGCTCGCGTGGTACTGCGCACCGGCTGCTCTCAACGGCAAGAAAGCTTCTGGTGCCAGGAAGAGCACGAGCAACGCGGTGTGCAGCGGCACGCCTCCGTCGAGCAGCCGCAGCCCGACCGGCACGGCGACCAGCGCCACCGACATCGTGGCCACCAGCTCCAGCACGAACGCGGACAGGAACGCGACTCGGAGCGCCGACATCGTCTCGGTCATGTGCTGCGAGGCGAGCTTGCGGACCGTCGCGGACTGCGCCTCGGCCCGTCCGAACGCCCGCAGCGTGCCGATTCCCTTGACCACGTCGAGGAAGTGCCCGCCGAGCGTCGCCAGCGCGTCCCACTGCCGTGCGGTCCGCTCGCGGGTGTGCGCCCCGACCAGTGCCCCGAAGACCGGGACCAGCGGCAGCGTGACGAGGATCGTCAGCGCGGCCGTGAGGTCCGCGAACGCCAGCCTGATGACCACCGCGATCGGGACCGCGACCGCGAGGACCTGCTGCGGCAGGTACCCGGTCACGTACGGCGTGACGTCGTGCACGCCCCGCGTGACCAGCGTCGCGACCTCACCGGCCCTGGTCCCGGGGGTGCGCAGGAACGCTTCGCGCAGTCTGGTGCGGGTCCGTTCGGCAGCGCGGTGAGCGAGCTCCCGGTGCCCCCACCAGACGAGCACCCGCGCCGCGATCGTCAGGCACAGCAGCACGTACCCGGTACCACCGCTCAGCACCGCGGCGAGCAGCTCGGCCTGCGCCAGCACCAGGAACGGGACCGGGATCAGCGCGAGGAGATGGCGACGATCGACCACTGCACCAACACCACCAACGGGATGACCGGGACCGCGACCCACGCGAGCAGGCCGAGCGTGTCGGCGTGCGCCATCAGCCCGGTCGTGTCGATCCGGCTGAAGGCGAGCGGGATCGGCAGCGCGACGAGCACTCCGGTCACCGGGAGGAGCTTCTTCCGGTGCTGGAAAACCCATCCGTGCACCGCGAACAGCGCGGGCATGACCAGGGCGACCGGCACCGGCGCGTCGAGCAGGTGCACCAGGAACAGCCCCCAGCCGGTGGACACCATGAGCGCGCCGGTGAACACCAGCCACCACCACAACCGCAGCTGCACCGCGGCCATGAAGAGGACGAGCCCGGCGAGCGTGAGCGTGAAGACGCTGTGCGCTCCGGACAACAGCTCGCCTTCGAGTCGGGGGAACGCCGCGAACAGCACCCCGATCGCCGCCACCAGCCACACCTCGTTGCCGAGGAAGAACGGCGTCATGCGCCGCAACGCCTTGGTCCTGTCGCTGAACGGAAGCAGGAGTCCCGTGCCGTAGTCGAACCCGGCCAACGCGAAGTAACCCACCGTCAGCACACCGAGAATCGTCAGCCAGAGCATTTCCATCAGAGCGTCACCACCAACGGCGAAACCGGAGCCGGCGTCGTGTCCGGGCCACGGCGGACCGCGCGTGCGATCAACGCCCAGTCGGCGACAGCCAGCAGTGCGAACAACGACGTGAACACGATGAGCGACAACAAGATCTGGCTCGCGTCCACATGCGACACCGCGTCCTCGGTCCTGAGCAGCCCGTAGATCAGCCACGGCTGCCTGCCGACCTCGCGGAAGACCCAGCCGAAGATCGCGGCCGCGAACGGCAGTGGAATGCCGATCACCATGAGGTACAACGGAAACCGGAGCTTGATCACGGCATCCTTGATCAGCAGCGGCACTGTCAGCCAGCTGACCATCGTCAGCGTCATCCCAATTATGATCATGAACCCGAGCGGCGCCCCGATCCACTGCGCCGCGTCGCTCTTGCCCGGCTGGTACTTCGCGATCACCGGGAACTGCGCGAACCCGGCCCCGATGAGCGACGGCGTGGCCAGCGCTGTCGTGACGACACCCAGCCTGAGCGACCGCCGGAAGAAGTCGGTTTCCTGCGTGCGCTTGATGAAGTGGTAGGCCGACACCCCGGTCACGAACACCCCGCCGACGGTGATCGACGCGAAGATGACGTGCATCAGCGCGCTCGTGAACGTCGGGTTGCTCAGCAACGCCGAGAAGTCGTCCAGCCGCAACACGTCACCCTCGACCCGGTAGCCGACGGGGTTCTGCAGGAACGCGTTCGCCGCCATGATCCAGAACGCCGACGCGAACGCCGTGAGCGCCGTCAGCACCAGCAGGCTCAGGTGCACCCACCGGTTGAGCCGGCCGTACCCGAAGATCCACAGCCCCAGGAACGTCGACTCCAGGAAGAACGCGACCAGCGTCTCGATGGCGAGCGGCGCCCCGAACACGTCGCCGGCGTAGGTCGCGAGCCCCGACCAGTTCAGCCCGAACTGGAACTCCATGACGATGCCGGTGACGATCCCCAGCGCGTAGTTGATGACGTAGATGCGCCCCCAGAAGCGCGTCATCCGCTCGTGCACCGGGTTCCTCGTGATCGTCCAGCGGAGCTGCATGACCACCAGCAGGGTCACCAGGCCGAGCGTGAGCAGCACGAACAGGAAGTGGAACGACGTCGTCAGGGCGAACTGGAGGCGGGCGAGGTCTGCTGCGCTCATGAGTTGGGACGCTATATGTAGCCTGGCTACAGCAAGCCGGATCTCCGTCGATATCAGGGAGATCTCAGGGCTCCCCTGAGCATCCGCATCAGTAGAGTCACTACTCATGAAGCCCGATGCGCTGCGTGGCCACCTGGACGCGTTGCTGCTCGCGACGCTCGACGGTCGGCAACTGCACGGCTACGCGATCATCGAGGCGTTGCAGCAGCTCAGCGGCGGTGCGCTGGACCTGCCCACCGGCACGGTCTACCCCGCGCTGCGCAGGCTGGAGCGCGCGGGCCACGTCACGAGCGACTGGAGCACGGTCGGCGGCCGCAAACGCCGCACCTACAAGCTCACGTCGGCGGGCCAGCGGGCGCTGAACGCCGAGCGCAGCGCGTGGCGCGAGTTCACGACGGTCATCGACGGCGTGCTGGGGGGTGGTGGCAAGTGGGCGCAGATGTGATCGAGCGGTACGTGACCGATCTCGGGTCGCGGTTGCAGGGCTCGCGGAAGCAGGTCCGCGACCTCCTCACCGAGACCAAGGACAGTCTCACCGACGCCACCGACGCCTACCTCGACCGCGGGCTCGACGAGCACGAAGCGCAGCGGAGGGCCGTCCAGGAGTTCGGGCCGGTCAGGGAGATCGCGAACGAGTACCAGGCCGAGCTCGCCGTCGCCTACGGCACGAGGACGCTCATCTGGGTGGCGATCGTGCTCCCGCTCATGCACATGGCGTGGGAGTACGGGCGGATGCTGCTCATCGGGCCGTGGCAGGACTTCGGCGCGATGCCGCCGCAGTGGTACCTCTTCATCGCCAAGGCCAACGACCTGGCGAGCGGCATCGCGTCCGGCATCGCACTCGCGGCTCTCGTCCTGGGCCGCGTGCTCGCCCGCGGGTACGACACGAAGCTGCTGGCCAAGGCCTCCGCCGGCGTCGCGATCGGGGCCGTCGCCATGGTGCTGCTGGGCAACCTCGCCATCATCGCGGCCACCGCGCACCTCGACGTCGGCAGGTTGCTGCAGTCGTTGCCGATGAGCGTCGCCAGCCTGATCACGTGGGCGGTGATCGTCCGGCTCGGTCTGCTCGCTCGTCGCTGTCTGAGCTGTGCCACGATCGTCGCGTGACCAACGCCCTGATCTACCTGATCGTGATGGTGGCCGTCGCGGCAGTGGTGTTCCTGCTCGCGGCGTTGGTGTTCGGCCGCGGCGAGGAGCTCGCCCCGTTGCCGCCCGGTGCCTCGCCGACGCGGTTGCCGGCGGACGACATCACCGCGGAGGACGTCCGCGGGCTGAAGTTCCAGCAGGTGTTCCGCGGCTACAAGATGAGCGAGGTCGACTGGGCGCTGCAGCGGCTCGGCACCGAGATCGAGACGCTCAAGGCGCGCGTGCAGGAGCTGGAAAGCCATGAGCGAGCGTGAGCGCTGCCCGTGGGGCAACTCCACACCGGACTACGTCGCCTACCACGACACTGAGTGGGGCGTGGAGCTGCACGGCACGAGCGCGCTCTTCGAACGCATGTCGCTGGAGGCGTTCCAGTCCGGGCTGTCGTGGATCACGATCCTGCGCAAACGGCCGGCGTTCCGCGCCGCGTTCGCCGACTTCGACCCGTTGCTGGTCGCCGGGTTCGGACCGGCCGACGTCGAACGGCTGATGGCCGACGCGGGCATCGTCCGCAACCGGCTCAAGATCGACGCGGCCATCCACAACGCCCGCGTGATCACCGAGCAGGACGTCGACCTCGACGCGCTGCTGTGGTCGTTCGCGCCGGAGCACCACGTCCGCCCGGCGACGATCGGCGACGTGCCCGCGATCACGGACGAGTCCAAGGCGATGGCCAAGGAGCTCAAGCGCCGCGGGTTCAAGTTCCTCGGCCCCACCACGTGCTACGCGCTCATGCAGGCGACCGGCATGGTCGACGACCACATCGCCACCTGCTTCCGCGCCTCGTCTTGAAGGCGTCTGCAAGTACCCCAACCACCAGGTTGGCGGTACTTGCAGACGCGCCAACAGCAGACGGGGCGGCCAGGACGGGGTCAGCGGCCGGTGAACTTCGGGGCGCGCTTGGTCACGAACGCGTCCACGGCCTCGCGGTGGTCCTCGGTCGCGCCGCAGTCGGCCTGCGTGCGCCGTTCGGCCTCCAGCGCGTCCTCCAGCGTCCCGTCGGCAGCCGACGCGAGCGCTTCCTTGATCTTCGCGTAGGCCGTCGTCGGACCGGCGGCCAGCCGGGCGGCGAGCGCGTGCGCGGTGGGCAGCAGGTCGGCGTCCGGCACGACCTGGTTGACCATGCCGATCCGCAGCGCCTCCTCGGCGCCGACCGGCTGGGCCAGCAGCATCATCTCCATCGCGCGGCCGTGCCCGATCAGCCGCGGCAACGTCCACGACGCACCCGAGTCCGCGGTCAGGCCGACGTTCGCGAACGCCATCAGGAACTTCGCCGACTCGCCCGCGATCCGCAGGTCCGCCGCGTAGGCGAACGACGCGCCCGCGCCCGCCGCGCTGCCGTTGACCGCGGCGATCACCGGCTTCGGCATGCCGATCAGCTCGCGCACGATCGGGTTGTAGTGCAGCTCCACCGTGTTCAGCGGCGCGGGATCACCGGCCTGCAGCAACCCGATGTGCTCCTTGAGGTCCTGGCCCGCGCAGAACGCCCGGCCGGCGCCCGTGATCACCACCGCGCGCACGGAAGGATCGGCCGCCGTCTCCTTCAACGCCTCCAGGAACGCCACCTTCAACCCCACGGTGAAGGCGTTGAACGACTCCGGCCGGTTGAACGTGAACGTGCGCACTCCACCAGCGTCGTCGACGAGGAGCTCGGACACTCGGACCTCCATCAAGCAGTGGAAACGTTGCGGACCGGCCGCAGGCACTCGTCGACGAAGCGGCTCGTGCCCGGTGCCAGCCGCAGCGTCTGTTCGTCGAAGAACGACGCTGCCGCCTGGCCCGGCCAGTCCTCCGGCAACAGTTCAGCAGGAAGACCGGGATCGCGGAACAGGAACTTCCGCCACGCGTGCAGCAGCTGCTGGGAGGCGGCGAAGGCGGCCGCGTCGTCCGATTCGTCCACAACGGACACGATCGGCTGCCAGTGCGCCACGAACGCGGCGTAGTCGCGGCCCAGCTCGGCCAGGTCCCAGGCCTTCGCGGCGAGCTCGGCGTCCTCACCGTCGTGTGAACCGTGAAAAGTTCGTGCGGAGATCTCCTCGGCGGCCAGCACGTCGGTCAGCTCCGGCGAGGGCCGGGGTGCGATCCACGTCACTGGACCCAGCGCGCCGTAGCCGAGCAGCTGCAGCTCCGAGGCCAGGTGGTCGCGCGAGTCGCGGCCCGGCATCTCCTCCAGGACCACCACGTGCCAGCGACCGTCCCAGGTGGACGGCCGAGTGCGGTAGATGCGGGCAGCGGCCTCGTCGAGGCGCCGTTCCCCGCGAGGTGTCATCGCGTATCCGGGCCCGTCAGGCAGCCGCACGGGGTGCAGCCAGCCCTGCCGGACCGTGCGCGACACGGCCGTGCGGACGGCGGGCGCGGCGAACCCCAGCGGTTCCAGCAACCGGACGAGGGCGGCGATGGTGGCGGCGCCCCCGCGATCGCGCAGGTGGCCGCCGTAGACGTCGAAGAGCGCGGAACGGGCTCGCACCCTGCCCAGTCTGTCACGCCGCGCCGGACCGTGCCGAAAGTGTTGCGCGGTCGTGAAATTACCCACTGACCAGGGACAAGTGAAGATCGACAAAAGTCACCCGAACCCGCCAAAAGATCGGTTCGGTTTCGCGCTGAAGTCGCGATAGGGGAGAATGGAGCAGATCCGGCCTGGCCGGACGGGGAAGATGTTGACGGAGGGAGCACGCGATGGCGGCCATGAAGCCCCGGACCGGCGACGGTCCCCTCGAGGTCACCAAGGAGGGACGCGGCATCGTCATGCGCGTGCCGCTCGAGGGTGGTGGGCGCCTCGTCGTCGAGATGTCGGCGGACGAGGCCAGCGCCTTGGGCGACGCGCTGAAGGCCGCCGCCGGCTGAGAGGCATCCCGGCGAGAAACACGTGAAGCCCCGGTTTCCACAGTGGAGACCGGGGCATCGCTTGTTGCAACCAGGGGCGGAGGCGAGCGGCCGCGGCGCTGGGTGAGAATGAGCGGTCGTTGATGCATAGGGAGAGGTCCAGTCGTGGGGTCGACGGTTCCGTCAGTGCCAACCAAGCTCGTCGAGGTCGAGGTGGCAGAAGCGCCGCGGCGCGGCGTGCCGGCCGTCGTGCTCACGAGCACCGGACCGGCGCTCGGGCCGGGTGGCGAGGGCATCGCCACCGCTGACCTGACGGGCAAGGCCGGCGAGACGGTCCGGCACCGCTCCGCCGACGCCTGGACGCTCGGTGTCGGCACCGGGACGTCCAGCGACTACCGCACGGCCGGTGCGGCGCTCGTGCGCGCGTTGAGCGGTGACGACGCGCCGAAGACCGCGGACGTGCTGCTGACCGTCGACTTCGACGCCGAGAAGGTGCGGGCGTTCGTGCTCGGCGCCGCGCTCGGCGGCTACCGGTTCAAGGTCACCGGCGAGGAGGCGCCCCCGCGGGTCGGCTCGCTGCGGCTGGTGACGCCCGACGAGGGCTTCGAAGAGGTGCTGACCTCGGCGGCGTTGAAGGCGCACGCGCTCGCGACGGCGACCTCGCTGGCCCGTGACCTCGCGAACACGCCCTCCAACGTGAAGGACCCGCGCTGGCTCGCCACGACGGCCGCCAGGCTCGCGGAGAAGGTGCCCGGCCTGTCCGCCGTGGTGCGCGACGAGAAGTGGCTGGCGCAGCAGGGCTTCGGCGGCGTGCTCGCCGTCGGCGGCGGATCGGCGCGCCCGCCGCGGTTGGTGGAGCTGACCTACGACGGCGGCGCGGGCCCGCACCTGGTGTTCATCGGCAAGGGCATCACGTTCGACACCGGCGGCATCTCGGTGAAGCCGGCCGACGGCATGCACCTCATGCGCACCGACATGGCCGGCGGCGGCGCGGTGGTCTCCGCGCTGATGGCCGTGGCGCGGCGCGGCCTGCCGATCAGGGTCACCGGCCTCGTGCCGTGTGCCGAGAACCACATCTCCGGCTCGGCCTACCGGCCCGGCGACGTCGTGCGGCACTACGGCGGCGCGACCACCGAGGTGCAGAACACCGACGCCGAGGGCCGCATGGTGCTGGCCGACGCGATGGCGTACGCCGTGCGGAACCTCAAGCCGGACCTGGTCGTGGACGTGGCGACGCTGACCGGCGCGATGAAGGTGTCGCTCGGCCTGCGCACGGGTGCGGTGTTCACGGCCTCGCCGGACCTGGCGCGGTCGGTCGTCGGCGCGGGCGCGCGGGTCGGTGAGAAGTGGTGGCGGATGCCGCTGCTGGAGGAGCACGTCGAGGCCGTCGACAGCGAGATCGCGGACTACCGGCAGTGCCCGCCCGGCCCCGGCGGCATCACCGCGGCGCTGTTCCTGCAGAAGTTCGCCGGCGACGTGCCGTGGGCGCACCTCGACATCGCGGGCCCGGCCCGGTCGGAGAAGGTCTACGAGGAGGTCGTCGCCGGAGCCACCGGTTTCGGCGCGCGGACGCTCGTGGAGCTTGCTGAAGATTTTTCGCGTTAGACGACTTTCGGCCCATACGAGACGGACGCGTTCCACGGCATGATGTGAGCTCCTTCACAACGCCGTAGAGGAGCGCACTCGTGTTACTCCGCCTGGCTCTCGCCGTCTCGTTGCTGTTGACCGCGCTGACCCCCGCCGTGGCGACCACCCCGTGGTGGGAACCGGTCGCCCGGCCCGCGCAGGACTCCCAGATCAACGTGACCGGCGAGCCGTTCCGCGGAACGGACGGCCAGGGCCGGGTGCGCGGACTCGTTGACGCCCACAACCACCTGATGACCAACGAGGCGTTCGGCGGCCGGCTGATCTGCGGCGCGCCGTTTGCCGAGGGCGGCGCCCCCGAGGCGTTGCGGGACTGCCCCGAGCACCACCCCGCCGGACTCGGCGCGATCTTCGAGGCCCTGGTGACCTCGGACTTCGACGGCCACGACCCGGTGGGCTGGCCGACGTTCCGCGACTGGCCCTCGTCCACGACCGTCTCGCACCAGCAGAACTACTACGCCTGGCTGGAACGGGCGTGGCGCGGCGGCCAGCGGATCCTGGTGACCGACCTGACCAGCAACGCCGAGCTGTGCGTGATCTACCCGTTCAAGGACCGGCCGTGCGACGAGATGGCGTCGGTCCGGCTGCAGGCGCACCGCACCTACCAGCTGCAGGACTACGTCGACCGGATGTTCGGCGGCCCCGGCAAGGGCTGGTTCCGCATCGTCACGTCCTCCGAACAGGCCCGCTCGGTAGTCGCGTCCGGCAAGCTCGCGGTGGTCCTCGGCATCGAGACTTCTGAGCTCTTCGGCTGCCGCCAGCTGCTCGACCTGCCGTTGTGCAGCAGGGCCGACATCGACCGGGGCCTGGACGAGGTCTACGCGCTCGGCGTGCGCAGCGCGTTCCTGTGCCACAAGTTCGACAACGCCCTCTGCGGCGTCCGCTTCGACTCCGGCGTCCAAGGCGGCGTGCTCAACGCGGGCCAGTTCCTGCGCACCGGCACCTGGTGGCAGACCGAGCAGTGCCGCGGCCCGCAGCAGGACAACCCGATCGGCTTCGCCGGCCCGAACGCCCTGATCCCCGCCACCGTGGTGGCGCCGTCCTACGACCCGGCCAAGCGCTGCAACGTGCGCGGCCTGACGGCGCTCGGCGAGTACGCGGTGCAGGGCATGATGCGCAGGCACATGATGATCGAGATCGACCACATGAGCGTGAAGGCCGCCGGCCGCACCCTGGACCTGGCTTCCGCTGCCCGGTACCCCGGCATCCTGTCGAGCCACAGCTGGATGGACGCCCAGTGGACCGAGAAGGTCTACGCGCTCGGCGGCTTCATCGCGGGCTACGAGAACGACGCCGACGGCTACGTCGCCCAGGCCGCCTCCACCGAGGCCCTGCGCCGCAAGTACGACGTGGGCCTCGGCTTCGGCTCCGACTACAACGGCGTCGGCTCCCACCCGGCCCCGCGCACCGGCGTCACCTACCCGTTCCGCAGCTACCCGGACGGCCCGCTGGTGGACCGGCAACGCACCGGCGAACGCGTGTGGGACGTCAACACCGACGGCGGCGCGCATATCGGGTTGCTGCCGGACTGGGTGGAGCAGGTGCGGCAGATCGGCGGGGACCAGCTGGTGACGGACATGCTGAGTGGCGCGGAGTCGTACCTGCGAACCTGGTCGGGTGCACAGCGCTGGAACCCCTGACGAGTGGGACTTCTTCATCAGCCACGCCAGTGAGGACAAACGGCTCGTGGCGGGCCCGCTGGCCCACTACCTGCAGTCGGTCGGGTTCTCGGTCTGGTACGACGACTTCACGCTGCGCGTCGGCGACTCGGTGCTGCGGGAGATCGACCGCGGCCTCGGGTCGTCGCGCTACGGCGTGGTGGTGCTGAGCGAGGCTTTCTTCGCGAAGCAGTGGCCGCAGCGCGAGCTGGCGGGGCTGATGGCCACGGCGGGCGGCGATCGGCGGGTGCTGCCGGTGTGGCACGGCATGAATGTGGCGGACGTGGCGCGGTACTCGCCGTTGCTGGCGGACGTGAAGGGCGTGAGCACGGCGCGTGGCCTGCACGTGGTGGCGGGAAAGCTCGTGCGGGCGGCTTTCCCCGAACGTGTCGGCGAACTGCCGCGGGCGGACTCGCCGGAGGAACGCCTCACCGTGGTGGAGGCGGCCCGGGAACCGCTCCGCGCGGTGCTCGCGGCAGGAGGTGGCTGCGATGACGTCCGCCAGGTGCTCACTGTTCACCGACGCCTGCTCGCAACGGTGGTCTACGGGTCCTTCGTGCCGCCCGGCCGGGTCATCGAAGGGTTGCCGGGCGACTTCGTCACCATCAGGCGTCACGGCATGACCGGGCCGATCGAGATGACGTTCGTCGTGCTCGGGCCAACCGGACCAGGCGGCGCCGACGTGCTGGCCGAGGTCGACCAGGCGTTCGGGCCGGAGGTCGAGTTCCACGAACGCCCGTACAACAACTACCTCCCTGGACGTCGTGCCGGCGAGTTCCCCCTCGTGCACGCACTGACGGAGAAGCTCTCCAAGTCGCTCGAATCGCGCAACATTCACCACCGGCGGCCGGGCGTGTGGAACTTCTCCGTGCTCTTCCTGCATGGACGGCGCGGTGAACAGGAAGACCTGTCCGACCTCCCCACCCGCGTGCACGTCCAACTCGCGTCCTACGACCGGCTGCTCGACAACGCGTGATCCCGGAACGCCCGCACCGCCGGCGGCAGCGGGTGGTCCGCCAGCCACGCCAGCCCGAACACCCGCGCCGACCGCGGCGTCAGCGGCACCTCGCGCAGTCCCGCCGGCGCCGTCAGCTCGGCCCGCGTGATCAGCGCGACCCCGAGCCCCGCCGCCACCAGCCCGCGCACGGTCTCGATCTCCTGCGACTCGAAGGCGATCCGGGGTGTGAACCCGGCCTCCGCGCACATGTCGTCGGTGATCTGCCGCAGTCCGTAGCCGTGCTCCAGCACGATGAAGTCCTCGTCCGCCAGGTCCCGCAGCCGCACCGACCTGCGCTCCGCCAGCCGGTGCGTCGACGGCACCACGATGATCAGCTCCTGCTCGAACAGCACCTCCGAGACGAACTCGGGACCCGTAGGCGGTGGCGCGACCAGTGCCAGGTCGATCTCGCCGGCGACGAGCTTGTCGACGACGCTCTGGCGTGCGTTCTGGACCAGGCCGAAGCGGACGTGCGGGTGTTCGGCGCGGAAGCCGCGGACCAGTTCGGGGACGACCGAGCGGCCGAGCATGTGCAGGAAGCCGAGCACCACGCGGCCCTTCTCCGGGTCGAGCTCCTCCTCGACCTCGCGCAGGCCCGGTTCCAGGGCGGCCAACGAGCGTGTGGCGGCCTCGGCGAGCAGGCGGCCGGCTCGGGTGAGGCGGACGCGACGACCGGAACGCACCACCACCGGCGAGCCGAGCGCGTCGCCGAGCTCGGCCAGCCAGCGGCTGACTGTGGGCTGGGGAAGGCCGACGCGTTCGGCGGCGCGGGTCACGTGCTCGTCGGCGGCAAGCGCTTTCAGCACCGCCAGCTTCGGGGCCAGGTCCAATTCGTCCACGGATCGATTCTGGCCCATTTCCGTATTGGACGTATGGCTTAGCGTCGGAAGCGTGAACAGGTTGACCGCGTCCGTCGCCGCGTCCGGGCTCGCCGGCTTCGCGTTGCTCTACGCGCCGCAGCCGGTGCTGCCGCTGATCGCGCACGAGTACGGGCTCGGGCCCGGTGGGGCGTCGCTGGCGATCTCGGCGTCCACGATCGCGCTCGCGCTGGTGGTCGTGCCGGTCGCGGCGTTGTCGGAACGGGTCGGGCGCAGGCGGGTGATCGTCACGAGCGTGCTGCTGGCCGGGGTGATCGGGTTCGCGTTGCCGTTCGCGCCGGACTTCGACGTGTTCCTGGTGCTGCGCGTGCTGCAGGGGGCGGCGGTGGCCGGGGTGCCGGCGGCGGCGATGGCGTACCTCGCGGACGAGCTCGACAACGGCGGGCTCGGTGCGGCGATGGGCGCGATGATCGCGGGCAACAGCGCGGGCGGGATGCTCGGGCGGCTCGTGTCCGGTCTGACGGCGGACTGGCTGGGGTGGCGCGGGTCGTTGCTGGCGGCGGGGGTGTTCGGGCTGGTCGCGGCGGCTGTGGTGGTGTTCTTCCTGCCACCGGCGAGCAACCGGCCGAAGCGCGCACCGAAGGCGATGAAGGCGGCGCTCAAAGACCCCGTGCTGCTCTCGCTCTACGCGGTGTCGGTGCTGCTGGTCGGCTCGTTCATCTCGTTCTACAACGTCGTCGGCTTCCAGCTCGGCGGCCCGACCTGGCTCGAGTCGCTGGTCTTCCTCTTCTACGGCGTCGGCAGCGTGGCGTCGGCGTTCGCGGGCCGGCTCGCCGACCGGTTCGGGCGCGGGCGGGTGCTGCTCGCCTGCATCGGGGTCCTGGCGCTCGGCGCGCTGGCGAGCCTCGTGTGGGTGCCGCTCGGGCTCGCGGTCGTCACCGGCGGGTTCTTCGCGGCGCACGCCACGGCCAGCGGCTGGGTCGGTGCGCGCGCTCCGGACCATGCCCGCGGTCAGGCGTCCGGGCTCTACCTGCTCGGTTTCTACGTGGGCAGCAGCGTCGGCGGCACGGCCGGCAGCACGGCGTTCGGCGAGTGGGGCTGGGGCGGACTGGTCGCGGTGGTCCTCGGCTGGCTGGCGTTGGCCGCCATGCTCGTTCAGAACTCCAACGCGAGCGTGAGGCGCTGGTCGACCGGCACGAGGGCGACCTTGCCGAGCCGGGGCAGGTCCGGGTTGCCGTCGACCAGGCCCACCGAGACCGAGCGGGTGTCCGCCGGGATCTCCACCACGACCGCGAACGGCAGCGGGCCGCCGTCGTAGCGGGCGCCGACCTGCGGTGCGGTCGAGCCGTCCGGCAGCGTCACGGTGATCAGGTCCTTGGTCATCAGGCCGCCCGCGGTGTCCGGCACGTCGCCGGTGGCCTCCAGCCGGACCTCCAGCAGTGCCTTGTCCGGCGCGGAGGTCGTGGCGACGTCGTACTGGCTCTGGCCGAGCTTGACCGGGCGCTGCCTGCCGAGCTTGATCCCGGTGACCTTCATGCCCATGGCGAACGCGGCGAGCCGGAACTTCTGGGTCTGCTCCTGGAAGTGCGCGGGACCGGCCGCGCGCAGCAGCACGGCGGGCGGGTTCTCGCCGCGCTTGCCGGAGGGGACCTCGACGCGCTGTTCGAGCGATTTGGTGCCGAGCGTGCCGAGCGCCAGCGTCTCGGTGCCCGCCTGCGGGTCCGGCACGGTGTAGACGACGAACACCGAGCCGTTGGCCGGCAGCCGGTCCTGCGGGAGCACCTGGCGCTTGCCCGGCAGCTCCAGCGCGAGCTCGGAGGGCTGCGGGGCGAACCCCTGCCAGTTCGTGCGCAGGTAGCCGCTGTCGGTCTCGTTCAGCTTCTCGACCTTCATCCGCAGCACGCGCAGCCGCACGCCGTCCTCGGCGCGGACGGTGCCGTCGGAGGTGTGCCACAGGTCCGGGTTCGCCCAGCCCGTCACGGCGGCGGCGAGCAGGTCGTCGCGCACCTTGACATCGATGTCACCGAGTCCGAGATCGGAGTTCGACCGCTTGCCGTCGTCGGGCAGCACGGCGAGGAAGTCCTTGCCCGCGGTCAGGTCCTGCTGCTTGCCCGGGTCGAACTGCTTGCCGTCGGTGCGGACCAGCGTGCCGACCGGGGTGCTGCGGTTGCCGCTCTCCGGCACCTGCGGCGACTGCACCTCGTAGCGGACCTCGTCGTCGGACTTGGTGACCTCCTTGATCGGCACGGGCACCCAGTCGGTGGACGCGCCGGTGCCCGGCACCTGGACGGGCCCGCACCACAGCCGCTGGTCCACCTCGCCGTCGACACCGGTCTTCGCGAACCAGCAGCTCACCGCCGCCGCGCCGGCCCGCGCCACGTAGCCGTACTCGAGCGTGAAGGAGATCTGCGCCTCGGCCTCCGACTGCAGGTCAGAGGCCCCGGCGAGCTTCTTGCCGCCGATCGTGAGCGTCGGCGCAGGCTGTCCGGCCTGCGGGGCTGTCGCACACCCGGTTGTCACCAGGAGGACCGCCAGACCCAGCACCGCAGCACGCACAGTCCTCGCGCCCCTCACCAGTTGGAACCGAAATGTCACTACTGGTTAAAGGCGGCGTTCACACTTCGGGGTTGCCCCGGACGAGTGTGGCTCAAATCACACTGCGGTAGACCTCGACCGTCTGCTCCGCCATCGCGGCCCAGGAGAACTCCTGCTCAGCCCGCTTGCGACCAGCTGCGCCAAACCTCTGCGCCCGCTCCGGATCAGCGATGAGTGAGTTGATCGACTCACTCAGTTGCAGTCGATATGTCGACAAATCCTGCTCGTCGTAGTGAACGAGCAGCCCGGTCTCACCGTGCGCGACGACCTCGGGGATGCCCCCGACGTCCGACGCGACGACCGCGGTGCCGCACGCCATCGCCTCCAGGTTCACGATGCCGAGCGGTTCGTAGACCGACGGGCACACGAACACCGTCGCGTGGCTGAGGATCTGCCGGACCTCGGCGGGCTGCAGCATCTTCTGGATCCAGAAGACGCCCTCGCGCGCCGCCGCGAGCTCACTCACCGCGAGCCGGGTCTCCTCGGCGATCTCCGGCGTGTCGGGCGCGCCCGCGCACAGCACGATCTGCGCCTCCGGCGAGATCTGGTGCGCCGCGGCGACGAGATGTCCGACACCCTTCTGCCGGGTGATCCTCCCCACGAAAGCCACGATCGGCTTCGTGGGATCGATCCCACGAGACGTCAGGGCGTCGGTCTCGGAAACGGGGTGGTACGCCACGGAGTCGATCCCGTTGCGGACGACGTGGACCTTCGCGGGGTCGAGCGCCGGGTAGGCGTCGAGCACGTCCGTGCGCATGCCCTCGCTGACCGCGATGACCGCGTCCGCGTGTTCATAGGCGGTCCGCTCCGCCCACGACGAGATCCGGTACCCGCCGCCGAGCTGCTCCGCCTTCCACGGCCGGCGCGGCTCCAGCGAGTGCGCCGTGACCACGTGCGGGACGCCGTGCAGGAGTTTCGCGAGGTGGCCGCCCATGTTCGCGTACCAGGTGTGCGAGTGCACGAGGTTCGCCGTGGACACTGCGGCAGCCATTTCGAGATCAACCGCAAGTGTGGTCAACGCCGCGTTTGCCTGCTCGAGAGAGTGGGGAGGGTTGTGCGCCGTCGCGTCCCCTCTGGGCGCTCCGAAACAGTGCAGAGCTCTCTGAGGTGCGGCACGAGGAATCCCACGTGCACACCAGCGCCGCCGTAGACCTCCGGCGGGTACTCCCGCGTCATGAGCGCAACTCGCACGCACCCACCGTAGATCACGGACGTACTTGTTGGGACGAGCCGCTTTGCGTCTGGTTCGAAAACGATCGCACGGATAGGGTCACGTGTTGTGAAGGGGCAGCCGCACGTTCTCGGAATTGTGCTTGCCGGTGGTGAAGGCAAGCGCCTCTGGCCGTTGACGGCCGACCGCGCGAAACCGGCTGTGCCCTTCGGGGGCAACTACCGGCTGGTCGACTTCGTGCTGTCGAACCTGGTCAACGCCGGGCTCGCGAAGCTCTGCGTGCTGACGCAGTACAAGTCGCACTCGCTGGACCGCCACATCTCGACGACGTGGCGCCTGTCCAATGTGCTCGGTCAGTACGTGACCCCGGTCCCGGCGCAGCAACGCCTGGGCCCCCGCTGGTACACCGGCTCGGCCGACGCGATCTTCCAGTCGCTGAACCTCGTCCACGACGAGAAGCCGGACCACGTCGTCATCTTCGGTGCCGACCACGTGTACCGGATGGACCCGGCGCAGATGATCTCGCAGCACGTCGAGTCGGGCGCGGCCGTGACCGTCGCCGGCATCCGCGTGCCGCGCACCGAGGCCAAGGCCTTCGGCTGCATCGACTCGGACGCGTCCGGCAAGATCACCCGCTTTCTGGAGAAGCCGTCCGAGCCGCCGCACGTGCCGGACGACCCGGACGTCACGTTCGCCTCGATGGGCAACTACGTCTTCACGACCGAGGCGCTGCTCGACGCGCTGCGCGGGGACGCGTTGAACCCGGACTCCGACCACGACATGGGCGGCGACATCATCCCCATGCTCGTCGACCGCGGTAAGGCGCACGTCTACGACTTCCAGGACAACGAGGTGCCCGGCGCCACCGACCGCGACCGCGGCTACTGGCGCGACGTGGGAACCATCGACGCCTACTACGACGCCCACATGGACCTGGTCTCGGTCCACCCGATCTTCAACCTCTACAACCAGCTGTGGCCCATCCGCACCGCCACGCCGCCGCTGCCGCCCGCCAAGTTCATCGCCGGCGGATCCGCCGAGGACTCGATGGTCGGCCCCGGCTCGATCATCTCCGGCAAGATCCACGGCTCGGTGATCTCCTCGGACGTGACGGTCGAGGTCGGCTCGGTCGTGCAGGGCTCGGTGCTGCTGCCGGGCGTGCGCATCGGCAAGGGCGCGGTCGTGCGGCGGGCGATCCTGGACAAGAACGTCGTGGTGCCCGACGGCGCGCTGATCGGCGTGGACGCGCCGATGGACCGTGAGCGCTACACGGTGTCCGCGAGCGGCGTCACCGTCCTCGGCAAGGGCGTCCGCGCCTACTAGCTCGCGTCACGCGGGAGCCCCACGTTCCCTTCCGGCGCCACGCGGGGCCCCTGCGTTCCCCTGAAGGTCACGCGGGACTCCCGCGTGACCTCTTGCACGCGCAGGTAATCCGCGCATGCGGGGATCGCACGAAGGGTCCCCGCGTGCGGCAGGAGAGTACGAAAGGTCCCCGCGTGCGTTCTCAGGGACGCGCGCGAGTGGCCGTGTGGTTGCTAGGGACGGCGGGCGGCGACCAGGAGGCCGTCACCCAGCGGCAGGATCACCGGCACCAGGCGCGGGTCGTCCCGGCACGAGCGCGCGATCTCCCGCATCGCCTGGGTCGACTCGTCCTTGACCTTCGGGTCGACGACCTTGCCGTGCCACAGCACGTTGTCGAACGCGATGACGCCGCCCGGCCGCAGCATCCGCACCCCGTGTTCGAGGTACTGCGGGTACTCCGGCTTGTAGGCGTCGACGAAGACCAGGTCGTAGGCCGCGTCGGTGAGGCGGGGGAGGACCTCCAGCGCCTTGCCCATGATCAGGCGGGTCCGCGACGGCGAGATGCCGGCGGCCGCGTAGGCCTCGCGGGCGGCGCGCTGGTGTTCGGGGGCGACGTCGATCGACGTCAGCACGCCGGATTTGGGCATGCCGGAGAGCAGGTAGAGGCCGCTGGTGCCCGCGCCCGTCCCGATCTCCACGACCGCCTTCGCCTGCAGGGCGGTCGCGAGGAACCTGAGGGCGGCGCCGCCGCCCGCGCCGATGGGCACGCAGCCCAGCTGTTCGCCGCGTGCGCGCGCTTCGAGGTGCACGTCGTCCTCGGGGAGGTACTGCTCGACGTACTCCCGCAGGGCCGATTCCGGGGTCACAAGCACGCAGGCTAGTGCCACTCGTGCCCAAAACGGGTGAACGCGGCCCGAACCGAGATTCTCAGGGTGCTCTCAGCCCACTCTCACGATCGTTTAAACCGGGCAGGAGAAGGTACAGAAGCAAGAAGCCAGGCTCGTGACGGGAACATGCCGGCCCCGTCGTCCGTTGAGCCGCATAAGGGTCGCCGGGCGGCCCACCTGGAGGTGCCGAAACACCTGATGCGCACGCAGTCGAGTTCGCCGGAGGCCGTCGCGCTCGTCGAGACGGCCGACTGGACGCCGCCCTCGTGGGACGCGATCGTTCGCGAGCACGCGGACCGGGTCTACCGGCTGGCCTACCGCCTGACCGGCAACCAGCACGACGCCGAGGACCTCACGCAGGAGACGTTCATCCGCGTCTTCCGCTCCCTGGCATCGTACAAGCCGGGCACCTTCGAGGGGTGGCTGCACCGCATCACCACCAACCTCTTCCTGGACATGGCACGCCGGCGCAGCCGCGTGCGCATGGAGGCGCTGCCCGAGGACAACGACCGCCTCGAGGGTGACGACCTGTCCCCCGAGGAGATCTACGACGAGAACCACCTCGACCCGGACCTGCAGGCGGCGCTCGACGAGCTCCCGCCGGAGTTCCGCGCGGCCGTCGTGCTCTGTGACGTGGAAGGACTCTCCTACGAGGAGATCGGTGCCACGCTCGGGGTGAAGATGGGTACCGTGAGGAGCAGGATCCACCGGGGCCGCCAGGCCCTGAAGGTCGCCCTGGAACGCCGTCGTCAGGAATCGTTGCTGGAGGACACTGCATGACCGACCTCCGTGGTTGGGGCCTGCCTGAGCAGCACCTGTTGCCGGATGCCGTGGTCGCGTTCGTGGACGGGGAGCTGTCCTCGGTCGCACACGAACGCGTCTCCGCGCACATCCAGCACTGCGGCTTCTGCGCCTTCGAGACCTACAGCCAGCAGCAGGCGCGCGCGGCCGTGCGCACCGCGTCGGCGCCCACGGCGTCGGCCTCGCTGCTGGACCGGCTCGGCGCCATCCCGCAGGAGGTGGAGCTGCCGTCCGCTCCGGACGGGCTCGCGATCACCGAGGACGGCCAGTTCGTGGCCGTGCAACGCACCGACAAGCCCGCGTTCGGCTCCGGCCCCGTGCTGGGGTCGTCGAAGCCGCTGGGCAGCCAGGGCTGGTTCAGCGGCCGCAGAGCCCGGCAGGGTGCCGGCGTCGTGGTGAGCGGCATGCTCCTCGGCGCGCTCGCGTTCGCCACGCCGGACGGTGAGCCGAAGGTTCCCGCCCAGCCGGCACCACTGATCCACCAAGACCTGAGCGGCGCGCTCGTCGGCACCCGCTGACAGGTATTTCACCGCTCGTCAGGCAGTCTGTGGTTCAGCACTCCTAGCGGAAAACTCGGGGAGAGATGAGCCAGCAGTCGCCCAACGGCCAGACGCCCACACCTGTGTCCGGAGTGGACGACGGAGAGCACCGCAGGCTCCGGCCGCGGCCGCTCGTGCAGCCGCCGGTCGACCCCAGCTACGCCACCGCCTTCGGCCGCCCCACCGGCGTCGACGGCGCGTTCGCCACACGTGACGTGCAGGTGCCCCAGGTGCAGTCCGCGCCGCCGCCCCCCGAGTCGCTGGTCACCGCGTTCGGCCGCCAGGGTTCCGGCGAGCTGCTGCAGCGCCCGCCCGGCTACCAGCCCTCCGGCAACCCCGACCAGGACGTCGACCCGGTCTTCTGGGACGGCAAGCCCGTCGCCGACCCGTGGCGCGACCCGGCCGCCGGCGCCGTCATCGGCCCGCCCGCCGTGGGCGAGGACCCGCCGGACGAGCCGGAGAAGAAGCAGGAACCCGGCCCCCAGCTGAGCGTCCCCGAGCTGCTGTTCGGCCGCCGCGTCAAGCCCACCGCGCTGGCGTTGCTGATGGTCGCCGCCCTGCTGGTCGGCAGCGTCGGCGGCCTCATCGGCTGGCTGATCGGCCGCGCGGGCAACCCGCTGACCGACTCGACGGTCACCCTGGCCGAGGTCGCCGAGGGCAAGGAACGCCCGGCCGGCTCCGTCTCCGACATCGCCAAGCGCGTCACCCCCAGCGTGGTCTCGATCGAGTTCAAGGGCGCGAACGTCGCGGGCGTCGGCTCCGGCGTCGTCATCGACGGCGGCGGCTACATCCTCACCAACGACCACGTCGTCGCCCCCGCGGCCCAAGACTCCTCCGCCAAGCTGAGCGCCGTCTTCACCGACGGCACCCGCGCCGCGGCCCGCGTCGTCGGCCGCGACCCCAAGACCGACCTCGCCGTGATCAAGGTCGAGGTGACGAACCCGACCGTCCTGCAGTTCGGCAACTCCGACGAGCTCCAGGTCGGCGACACCGTCATCGCCGTCGGCTCCCCGCTGCAGCTCTCCAACACGGTCACCGAGGGCATCGTCTCCGCCCTGCACCGCCCTGTGACCGCCGCCGGCGAGAACGGCGGCCCCCAGGTCACCTACGACGCCATCCAGACCGACGCGGCCATCAACCCCGGCAACTCCGGCGGCGCCCTGGTCGACTCGCGCGGCGCCCTGGTCGGCATCAACTCCTCGATCCGCACCGAGACGGGCGGCTCCGTCGGCCTCGGCTTCGCCATCTCCGGCAACCAGGCCCGCAAGATCGGCCAGGAGCTGATCCGCAGCGGCTCGGTCAAGCACGCCGACATGAACGTCAACGTCAAGTCGGTCTCCGCCGAGACCTCCGAAGGCGCCCAGGTGCAGAACGTCCCCGCAGGTGGAGCCGCTGCCGCGGCCGGCATCCAGGAGGGCGACGTGATCACCAAGATCGGCGACCGGATGGTCCGCAACGCCGCCGAGCTGGTGGTCGCGGTCCGCGAGCACGAGATCGGCGAGACCGTGCAGGTCGTCCTTGCGCGCCAAGGACGTGAGTTGAAAATCGACGTCACCCTCAAGTCCGACTGACAAGTAGGCTGGGACCCGTGTTCGACAGCATCGGATGGGTTGAGATCCTCATCATCGTCATCGCGGGTCTCTTCATCCTGGGGCCCGAGCGGCTGCCTTCGGCTGCGGCCTGGCTGGGGAAGACCGTGCGTCAGGTGCGCGAGTACGCGACCGGGGCGCGGGAGCAGCTGAAGCAGGAGATGGGGCCGGAGTTCGAGCAGTTGCGCAAGCCCCTCGAAGACCTGCGGGAGCTGCGCAACTTCGACCCGAAGCGGGCGGTGACGAAGCACCTGTTCGAGGATCCGGAGCCGACGAAGGCGAACGGCTACCCGACGCCGGCCACGCCGACCGCTCCGGAACAGCGCCCCCTCGCCCCCGGCGAACGCCCGCCCTACGACCCGGACGCCACCTGACCCTCAGGTCACGCGGGAGCCCTACGTTCCCCGGTGGGCAACGCGGGGCCCCTGCGTCACCTGTTGCAAGCGCGGGCAACCGGCGCACGCGGGGATCGCACGGAAGCTCCCCGCGTACTGCAGGAGCGCACGAAGGGTCCCCGCGTGCCACGACGTGAGCGGCGAGTGGCGGGCTAGCGGCCGGCAGGGGAGACGTTCAGGAGGCGGCCCGCCAGGCCGCGGGAGCGCACCGAGAGCTTCTTCGCCACGTCGGAGAGGACCTGAGCGGCCGCCGAGTCCGGTACGGCTTGCACGATCGGCGTGCCCGCGTCGCCGTTCTCCCGCAGGCGCGGGTCCAGCGGGATCTGGCCGAGGAGCGGGACGTCGGAACCCACCGCGCGGGTCAGGGACTCCGCCACCGCCGCGCCGCCGCCCGCGCCGAAGACCTCCATGCGCGAGCCGTCGGGCATCTCCAGCCACGACATGTTCTCGATCACGCCCGCCACCCGCTGCCGGGTCTGCAGCGCGATCGAGCCCGCACGTTCGGCCACCTCGGCGGCGGCGATCTGCGGGGTGGTGACGACCAGGATCTCGGCGTTCGGGACCAGCTGGGCGACGGAGATGGCCACGTCGCCGGTGCCGGGGGGCAGGTCGAGCAGCAGGACGTCGAGGTCGCCCCAGAAGACGTCCGCGAGGAACTGCTGAAGGGCGCGGTGCAGCATCGGGCCGCGCCACACGACCGGCGTGTTGCCCGGGGTGAACATGCCGATCGAGATGACCTTCACGCCGTGGGCCTGCGGCGGCATGATCATTTTTTCGACCTGGGTGGGGCGGCCGTCGGCGCCGAGCATGCGCGGGATCGAGTGGCCGTAGATGTCGGCGTCGACGATGCCGACGGACAGGCCGCGGGCGGCCATCGCGACGGCCAGGTTCACGGTGACCGAGGACTTGCCGACGCCGCCCTTGCCGGACGCGACGCAGTACACGCGCGTCAGCGAGCCCGGCTGGGCGAACGGGATGACCGGTTCCTCGGTGCCGCCGCGCAGGGTCTTGCGCAGTTCGGTGCGCTGGGCGTCGCTCATCACGTCGAGGTCGACCCGGACCGACGAGACGCCGTCCAGTGCCGACACGGCGGCGGTGACGTCGGTGGTGATCTTGTCCCGCATCGGGCAGCCCGCGACCGTCAGGTACACCCCGACCACGACCGAGCCGTCCGCGGCCACCTCGACGTCCTTGACCATGCCGATCTCGGTGATCGGACGGCGGATTTCGGGGTCCTGCACACCGGAGAGCGCCTTGCGGACGTCCTCCGCGGTGGGGAGGGGCTGCGTGGTGGTCACATCAGCCATGCTACGTCCGGCGCGGGCCGTACCTACCAGCCGGTCACAATCCAGCACAGGGCCAGGTCGTAGCCGGGGGAGCGCTGTCCGTAACATCGACGTCCGTGCCGGAATCGGGTAGTTCCCGGTTGCCCACCCGTGTCGAGCTCGGGGTGTGGCGATCGTTCCTCCGCGCGCATGCACGGATCACGCGGGTCCTCGAGACCGAACTGATTGCTGAGCAGCGCCTTTCGCTCGCGGCGTACGACGTGCTGGTTCAACTGGCCGAGGCGCCTTCCACGCGCATGCGCATGACCGAACTCGCCGACGCCGTCCTGCTGTCCCGCTCCGGCGTGACCCGCCTCGTGGACCGGCTGGAACGGGCTGGGCTCGTCGGGCGGGAACGCGCCGACGGTGACGGACGCGGCATCGTGGCCGTGCTCACACCGCTCGGTGCCGAACGCCTCCGCAGCGCCTCCGCCACCCACCTGGCGGGCGTGGCCGAGCACTTCGGCGAGAGTTTCGGACCCGGTGAGCTGGAGGCCTTCGGTCGCACCTGCGACCGGCTGGCCGCGGACGACGTCTTCCCGTGATCACCGTGGTGGGACTTGTGCACGTCGAGGCCGGCCGCCTCCTCGTTGTGCGCTCACGCAACAAGAAGGCCTTCTACCTCCCCGGCGGCAAGATCGAGCCAGGCGAGACGCCCGGTGAAGCGCTTCGCAGAGAGGTTCGCGAGGAGCTCGGCGTCGAGGCCGACCGGCCGGAGGTCCTCCAGCGCTACGTCGCCCCGGCCTACGGCGAGGGTGAGGGCGCGATGGTCGACATGACCTGCTTCACGGCGACGTTGCACGGCACCCCGCAGCCGACCGGGGAGATCGCCGAGCTGACCTGGGTCACGCGCGACGAGTACCGCGCGCACGTCGAGACGGCGCCCGCGATCCACGAGGTGCTCGCCGACCTGGTCGAGGCCGGGCACGTCAGGCCGTGAGCCGTGGCAGGTCCCGCTCGACCGTCACGGCCTGACCTTCTTGCGGTTGTCCTGCTCCTTCACCAGCTTCTCCAGCTCACCCCGGATGAAGTCGCGCGTCGCCACCTCACCCACCGCCAGCCGCAGCGCCGCCAGCTCGCGCGCCAGGAACTCGGTGTCCGCCTTCGTCTGCGCCGCCCGCGCCCGGTCCTCCTCCAGCGACACCCGGTCCCGGTCGTCCTGCCGGTTCTGCGCCAGCAGGATCAGCGGCGCGGCGTAGGCGGCCTGCGTCGAGAACGCCAGGTTCAGCAGGATGAACGGGTACGGGTCCCAGCGCAGCGAGACCGCGACCAGGTTCACCGTGATCCACGCGATCACCAGCAGGGTCTGCCAGAACAGGAACTTGCCGGTGCCGAGGAACCGCGCGAGCCGTTCGGAGAACTGGCCGAACGCGTCCGGGTCGATGGAGAAGCGCAGGCCGCGGGGTTCGCGCGGCTGGTCGAGTCTGCGCCGCGGCAGCAGTTCAGGCATGGCTCAGTCCCGTCTCGCGCCAGTTGTCCGGCAGCAGGTGGTCCAGCACGTCGTCGACGGTGACCGCGCCGAGCAGGTGCTCCGACTCGTCGATCACCGGGGCGCACACCAGGTTGTATGTGGCGAAGTAGCGGGTCACGTCGCTCAGCGAGGCGTTCGGCGAGAGCAGGGCGAGGTCCGTGTCGAGGACTCCGGCGACCAGGTCGAACGGTGGTTCGCGCAGCAGCCGCTGGATGTGCACGCAGCCCAGGTACCGCCCGGTCGGCGTCGCAGAAGGTGACCGGCACACGAAGACCATCGACGCCAGCGCCGGGGTCAGGTCGGGGTTGCGCACCCGTGCCAGGGCTTCCGCGATCGTCGCGTCCGGCGTGAGGATGATCGGCTCCGGCGTCATCAGACCGCCGGCGGTGTCGAACGAGTACTCCAGCAGGCGGCGGACCGGCGCCGACTCCTCCGGTTCCATCAGGTCGAGCAGCCGGTCCTTGGTCACCTCGGAGAGCTCGGCGAGCAGGTCGGCCGCGTCGTCCGGGTTCATCGCCTCCAGGATGTCCGCGGCGCGTTCCTCGTCCAGGTGCGACAGCACGTCTTTTTGGTCCTCTTCGGACAGTTCCTCGATGACGTCGGCGAGCCGTTCGTCGTCGAGCGCGTCCGCGACCTCGTAGCGGCGCTTGGGCGGCAGCTCGTGCAGGGCGTTGGCAACGTCCGCCGCGCGCATGCCCTCGAACACCGCGACCAGCTGCTGGGCGCCCTGCGGCTGGCCCGCGAGCTCGTTGACGCTCAGTCCGCCGATGTCCTCCCACCGCCACACCTGCACCGGCCCACGGCGGCCGAGGCGTCCGGTGCGCTGGCGGGCGGCGACCTTGACCATCCGCCAGTCGCGGGTGCGGGTGAGCTCCATCGCGGCGTCCACGACGGTGGCGGTCGTCCCGTCCTCCAGCTCCACCTTGGCGTCCAGCACCTCGCCGATCACCAGCACCTCGTTGACCCGCTGGTGGAACGGCCGCAGGTTCACCGACCCGGTCGCGAGCGTCACGGCGTTCGGCTCGATCGAGGTGAGCCGCAGCATCGGCACGAAGATCCGCCTGCGGGTGGCGAGCTCGACGACCATGCCGAGCACGCGCGGCGGCTGGCGGTCGATGCGGAGGCTGATCACGACGTCCCTGGCCTTGCCGACGTGTTCGCCGTCGGGGCCGAAGACGGGAAGTCCGGCCAGCTGAGCGATGTAGATCCGGTTCACAGCCACCACGTGGTCCAGGCTAGATCAGGACCTGACCGCCCACCGAGCGATCTCGGCGCAGACCACAGCCATCTCGTCGAGGCCTTCCTCCAGGCACCAGATCCAGTTCGCCACCGCGCGGTGCAACGTCCAGTCACGCGCCTTCGCCACGTCCAGCTCGCCCGCGTCGCACACGGCGAGGAACCGGTCGGTGAGGCCCTTGGGCCCGTCCATTTCGTCGAACCTGTTCCACAGCAACGGAATCATGCAGTACTCCGGATCACCGGACAGCGGCTTCGGGTCGATCACCAGCCACGGTTCCCGGTCGCCGCGCAGCACGTTCTCGTAGTGCAGGTCCTCGTTGACGAGCGTGGTGCCCATCGTGCGCTGGGCCACTTCACGCGCCGCGTCGACCAGCTTCGACGGAATGGCGGGGTGGTCCTGCAGGGTGTCCCGGAACCTGCGGAAGCCGTCGGGCGCCTGCAGGTGCTTGTGGCGGCGCAGCAGGTCGCCGATCACGCCGATCGCCAGGTCGATCGGCTCGTCGTCGAGCGAGTGCTGGTCGAGGCGTTCCAGCAGCAACGCGCCCAGCTCCGCGTCGTGGTCGAGCAGCTTGACCGCGCCGTTGCCGTCGTAGAGCCGCAGCGCGATGGGTTCGTGCTCGGTCTCGTGGTCGATCCAGGTCAGCTTGAGCACGGCCGGGTGCCCGTCCGGCCGGCGGACCGGGAGCACGACGGCGCAGAAGCCGTGCATCAGCGCGCCGTCCGGGGTGAGCCGCCAGCGCGCGCACGCCTTGGTGGCGATGCTCGGGAGCTTGGCGACCCATTCCGGCGCGCCTTCACCGAGTTCCAGGCCGAAGCCCTCCGGCACGGTGATCATGCGCCGAACTCCAGCCGGTAGACGGCGTCCCACTCGGGTTCGGTGTTGAGCCGCGCGGTTTTCAGGGCCTGGGTCGTCTCGTCGTCGGGCTCGGTGAGGTGCGCCGTGGCCTTGGCGTCGATGAGGTGCGAGTGGGTGCTGGGGGAGCGGACGGTGACGGTGACCTGTGCCTTGTCGCTCAGTCCCGGCACGTGTTGTTCCGTGCCGCCGGTGATGACCCACAACGCCTCATCACGCCAGTGGGCGTGCACGAGCTTCGGTTCGTGACCGGGTGAGGTGATCCACACGGCGGCGGCCTTGCGCAGTGCCGCGTCGAGGATTCGAGTGATCTCCACCGGTTCAGCCTGCCAGGCTTTGTGAAACGGGACTCAGCGGATATGCGGCTGGAAGCGATGCGTGCCACTGTGGCGCTCATAGTTACCGGCCGGTACAAGGAGGTACTCCAGTGGTCGACCAGCAGCGTCCCCGTCGCTCGTGTCTGGCGGTCCCCGGCTCGAGCCAGAAGATGATCGACAAGGCCCGCACGCTGCCGGCGGACCAGGTGTTCCTGGACCTGGAGGACGCCTGCGCGCCGCTGGCCAAGCCGGACGCCCGCAAGACCATCGTGGCCTCGCTCAACGAGGGCGACTGGGGCAACCGGACCCGCGTCGTGCGCGTCAACGACTGGACGACGGAGTGGACCTACCGCGACGTCACCGAGGTCGTCGAGGGCGCGGGCGCGAACCTCGACTGCATCATGCTCCCCAAGGTCCAGACGCCCGAACAGGTCGTGGCGCTCGACTTCCTGATCACCCAGATCGAGAAGACGATGGGCTACGAGGTCGGCAAGATCGGCATCGAGGCCCAGATCGAGAACGCGCTGGGCCTGAACAACGTCAACGCGATCGCCACCGCGTCCCCGCGCGTCGAGACGATCATCTTCGGCCCGGCCGACTTCATGGCCTCGATCAACATGAAGTCGCTGGTCGTCGGCGAGCAGCCGCCCGGCTACGACGTCGGCGACGCCTACCACTACATCCTGATGCGGATCCTGATGGCCGCGCGGGCCCACGACAAGCAGGCCATCGACGGCCCCTACCTGCAGATCCGCGACGTCGAGGGCTACAAGCGCGTCGCCGGCCGGTCCGCGGCACTGGGCTTCGACGGCAAGTGGGTCCTGCACCCCGGCCAGATCGACGCGGCCAACGAGGTCTTCAGCCCGAAGCAGGACGACTACGACCACGCCGAGAACATCCTCGACGCCTACGAGTACTTCACGTCCGAGGCGGGCGGCAAGCGCGGCGCGGTGATGCTCGGCGACGAGATGATCGACGAGGCGTCGCGGAAGATGGCGTTGGTGATCTCCGGCAAGGGGCGCGCGGCGGGCATGTCGCGGTCGAACGTCTGGACGCCGCCGGAGGACTGATCACGCTCGGCGGCCTGTCGGTCATGCGCCGTAGAGTGAGCGCATGACCGACAGGCCGCTGGAGTCGATCGAGATCGAGGGGTACACCTCGATCCGTGACACGCGGGTTGAACTCGGCAAACTGAACGTCCTGGTCGGTGCGAACGGCGCGGGCAAGAGCAACTTCATCCACGCACTGGAAATGCTGGGACGCATTGTCGACCAGCGACTCGGGTTGTTCGTGGGTCTCAACGGAGGAGCCTCTGCTCTCCTGCACCGCGGCGATGGAACTGCGCACATCAAGCTCCGGCTGAACGCGCCGCCGAACGCCTACGAAGCCGTGCTGGTGCCCGCCGCCAACGACGAGCTGATCTTCGAGCGCGAGGCCGTCGAGTTCCAGGGGCTTGGGCATGATCGGCCATGGACCTCAGGACTCGGCAGCGGGCAACGAGAGACGCGGCTGGCGGAGTCCCAGGAACCTGTGGCCGGGTACGTGAAGGAACTGCTGCGTGGTTGCCGGGTTTATCACTTCCACGACACCAGCCGGGATGCTCCGGTCAAACAGATGGTTCCGACGGCTGACAACATCAAACTACGTGACGATGCGGGCAATCTGGCCGCAGTGCTGTTGGCGTTGAGAAACGGCAGCAGCGTCGAAGAACAAGCGTCGTACAAGCGGATTGTCGGCACCATCAGGCTGGTCGCGCCGTTCTTCCGCGACTTCGTGCTCGAACGGGAGCGCGGAGACCATCTTCGACTGCGGTGGACGCAGAACGACTCCGATGCGGTCTTCTCCGCCGACCAGATGTCGGACGGGACCCTCCGCTTCGTTTGTCTCGCGACCTTGCTGCTGCATCCGTGGCCGCCCGCCCTGGTCGTGCTGGACGAGCCAGAACTCGGCTTGCACCCGTCCGCGATCGTGCACCTCGCCGAGTTGCTGCGGCGCGCCTCCGTCCACAGCCAGGTGATCATCGCCACGCAGTCGGTGACGTTGATGAACCAGTTCGAGCTCGGAGACCTGATCGTGGTCGAACGGGTGGCCGGTGCGTCTGTGCTGACCAGGCCGAACGCGGACGAGCTGCAGGATTGGCTTGCGGAGTACTCGCTCGGCGAGCTCTGGGAGAAGAACCTCCTCGGTGGCAGGCCGAGCGGGAACTCATGAGCGGTGGCTATCGGAGTCTGCACCTCCTCGTCGAGGGGCAGACCGAGGAAACGGTCGTCAGCACCGTGCTCAGGCCGTACCTGACCGGCCTCGGGTGGTCGGTCTCGGTGTCGCTCGTGAAGACGAAGCGGCCCGCAGGAGGTCCCAGCTTCAAGGGCGGGATCTCCACGTGGAAGCAGGTCGAGACCGATGTGCGGCTGCTGCTCGGGAACTCCAGTCTGACCAGGTTGTTCGACTTCTACGGCCTTCCCGCGGACTTCCCCGGAATGCAGAATCTGCCGACTGGTGATCCGTACACGCGGGTGGCCCATGTCGAGCAGCAGTTCGCGGCCGCTATCGGTGACCAGCGATTCGTGCCACACCTCGTGCTGCACGAGTTGGAGGCGTGGGTGTTCGCGGCTTCCGACCAGCTCGGCCTGCTGCACGGCCCCGACATCGCCCAAAAGCTCAAGGAGGACGAGGAGAGGGCCGGCGGGCCTGAACTCGTGAACGACGGGCCGACGACTGCTCCGTCCAAACGGATCCTCCGCTACTGCCCCGGCTACATGAAGACCTCAGATGGGCCGATGGCCATTGAGGAGCTCGGCGTGGCCGCCTTGAGGGCGCGCTGTCCGCATCTTGATGAGTGGCTCACTTCGCTCGCGTAACCGTTACGGATTGTGCGTCATTTCACCTTGAATGTCACTGGACGTGTTCGAACGTCACGGGTTGCATCCAAAACGGGTGAAGTGGCGCACAATCCGTCACCGAAGTTTGCGATCAGCCCCAGGGTGCGGTGCATGCTCGTGGGCATGTCACGTTCGAGTAACGGCAAGGTGAGCAGACGGTTGCGTCTTTTCAAGCGCCGCGAGGACGACCTGCTGGAGCGCAGCTTCCGCAGCTGCCCGGGATGCGATGCCGACGTCCACGTGTTCGCCGACGTCTGCCGCCACTGCGGTGGTGCCCTGGAGATCGCCCTCGCGGGCTGAAGCTAGTACGTGTTCTGGTTGGCCGCCGCGATGATCGCGATGACGATGACCGCCAGGTACAGCAGGTAACCGGCGATGACGACGTAGCCGACGATCACGCCCGCGAGCGCCATGCCGCGGCCGTCCTCCTCGCCCCGCTTGATCCGCGCCATCGCGATGTGGCCGAAGATGACGCCGACGATGGCCGTCACGCCGCAGGTGGCGACGCCCACGCAGGACAGCACCAGGGCGAGGATCGCGTTCGTCTGCGGCTTCTGCACGGGCGGCGGGTAGCCGTAGCCGTACATCGGCTGCGCGGGGCCGTACGGGCCGGGCTGCTGGCCGTAGGGCTGGCCCGGTTGTTGGGCGTACGGGTCCGGCTGCTGGCCGTACGGGTCCTGCTTCGGGTTGTACGGGTCGTGGGTCATCGCGGTTCCCCCTGAGGTCTGGTGAGCGGGGATCCTAAGCTCCGCCGGGCAGTTAGTCGCGTGTGGGTGCGCGATTCCCCCTGTTCGGGATCCTGTTTCGGTACAGGTGACACGTGTGTGTTGTGGAGAGCACATCGCGGTCGCAAACGAGCGTTAACCGGTTCATACTCGCCGGTAACTCTTGCTTCGGAAGGGAAGTGCGATGGCGCGCCTCGCCCAGACAGCGGGTCTCACGGACATCCAGGAAGAAATCCTCGCGACCGTGCGCACGTTCGTGGACAAGGAGATCATCCCGCACGCCCAGACGCTGGAGCACGGCGACACGTACCCCACCGACATCGTCGACGGCATGAAGGAGATGGGCCTCTTCGGGCTGACGATCCCTGAGGAGTTCGGCGGGCTCGGTGAGTCGCTGCTGACCTACGCGCTGGTCGTCGAGCAGATCGCGCGCGGCTGGATGAGCGTCTCCGGTGTCATCAACACGCACTTCATCGTGGCGCACATGCTCAAGCAGCACGGCACGCAGGAGCAGAAGGAGAAGTACCTGCCGCGGATGGCCGCGGGCGAGGTGCGCGGCTCGTTCTCCATGTCGGAGCCGGAGCTGGGCTCGGACGTCGCGGCGATCCGGACGCGCGCCGTCAAGGGCGACGCCGGGTACACGATCAACGGCCAGAAGATGTGGCTGACCAACGGCGGCACGTCCAACCTGACCGCCGTGCTCGTCAAGACCGACGAGGGTGCCGAGAAGGCCCACCAGAACCTCACGACGTTCCTGGTCGAGAAGCCGGAGGGCTACGGGGAGGTGCTGCCCGGCCTCACCATCCCCGGCAAGATCGACAAGATGGGCTACAAGGGCGTCGACACCACCGAGATGGTGTTCGACGGCTTCGAGATCTCCGCCGACCAGATCCTCGGCGGCGTCTCCGGCCAGGGCTTCCGGCACATGATGGACGGCGTGGAGGTCGGCCGCGTCAACGTCGCCGCGCGCGCGTGCGGCATCGCGATCCGCGCCTTCGAGCTCGCGATCGAGTACTCGCAGCAGCGCAGGACGTTCGGCAAGGCGATCGCCGAGCACCAGGCCATCGCGTTCAAGCTCGCCGAGATGGCCACCAAGGTCGAGGCGGCGCACCTGATGATGGTCAACGCCGCCCGGCTGAAGGACTCCGGCCAGCGCAACGACGTCGAGGCCGGCATGGCCAAGCTCATCGCGTCGGAGTACTGCGCGGAGGTGACGCAGGAGTCGTTCCGCATCCACGGCGGCTACGGCTACTCCAAGGAGTACGAGATCGAGCGCCTGATGCGCGAGGCGCCGTTCCTGCTGATCGGCGAGGGCACCTCGGAGATCCAGAAGACGATCATCTCCCGCGGGCTGTTGCGCGACTACCAGTCCCGGGGTTAGGCCGTTGGGGGTCACTCTTTCACGAGGGTGGCCCCTAACGCTCTTCGTTTGGGCACCATAGGGTCTCGCTCACCTTGAGCAACGACCTGACACTCCCGAGACCCGTGTCGCCGCCGCACGTGGTCCGCATGGAGCTGGACTGGTTCGGCCCCGTCGACCGTCCCCCGCTGGCGACCTGGTTCGGCACGCTGTTCACCGACCTGCTGGCACCGCTGTGCCCGGCGTCGGTCGACGAGCTCGTGTCCGTGGCCCGCGACTACTTCCCTTCCGACACAACGCCGTGGGGCCCGCCCGGTTACGCGCGCCTGCTGCTCTCATCGGGTGACTTCAGCCCAGCCGCGTGGAATGCGGCGCTGTCCGACCTGCCCTCCTTCCTGCGCGTGCAGCTGGTCCAGCTCGACTCGCAGGGCCTGCCCCTGGTCGACGGTGGCTGGAGCGCGGAGGTGGTGCTGAAGGACGACCCCGAGTTCCCGCACCAGGTCGTGGTCGCCGCCGCCCGCTCGCTGTTCGGCGGGTGGATCTCCCATGCCGTGCAGCAGGACTGGCTGACGAAGCTCCGTTCGGGAGCCGCGCTGGTCCGCGCGTCCGGCGGCTGGATCACCCTGGACCGCGCCGGCCCGCGCACCGCCCACGAGGTCTCGGCCGGCGTCGGCATCGACGAATCCCTTTTCATGGCAGCGGAACTGTCCCGCGGCCCGCACTGGGCAACGCTGCTGGGCCCGCGTCAGGTCGCCGCTCTCGGTGGCGTGCAACAGGTCTGCTCGGCCGCGCCCTGCTTCGCCATCACGGACCTGGGCGGTGGCCGCATCCTGTTGCAGCTCACCGAACACCTCGACGAGGTGCCGGAGGAGGCGGTGGTGGAGCTGACGAGGTTCCTCCGCCCGGTGCTGCACTGAAAACCCGGTTGCCCGCCCGCTCACACTCGGACCATGACCTCCGTGCACCCGCTCGTCGGCCCGGTCAGCCGGCTCGCCTCGCCCGCCGCGGCCCAGCGCTCCTACCTGGAGTCGATCGGCACCGCGCCGTCCGCCGACGAGCTGGCACTGGAGTTCGACGACCTGCGCCACCGCTTCGGGGACTTCGGCGCGGAGGCCGGCGTGCTCATCGGCCGCATCGACGCCCTCCTCGACGCCATGAGCGGCCCGAACCCGGTGTGGCGCGTCGACGCGCTGGCCACCGCACCGCAGTGGGCCGAGCTCCGCGTGCTCGCCGCCGAGCTGCTACCCATGCTCGACGACCCCCCGGCGGACTGAGCTGCGGCGGACTGAGCTGCGGCGGACTGAGCTGCGGCGGAGTGGTCACCCAGCGGTGCCCGCCCACTGCTGGCACCCTGGGCCGGTGAGGCCTTCAGCGAAGACCACCGCGCTGGTCGCCGTCGACACCGCGCTGCACCCGACCGGCTTCGTCCGCCGCGGTCACGTCTGGCACCAGGAGCGCGGCGGCGGCGTGCGCGGCTGGCTCTGCCTCAGCACCGCGGGCAGCCCGGCCGCCCTCGACGTGACCCCGCTGGTCGGCGTCTGCTTCACCCGCTTCGACACCGTCTCACGTGCCCTCGGCGTGCCCCCGGCCCCGCTGCTGTCGTTGCCGCTGGGCTTCCTGATGCCCGAGAAGCCGTGCTGGCGCTGGACGTTCGGCCGCGATGGCCACGAGGCGGCCGCGCAGGAGCTGGTGGGCACGCTGGTCAAGCACGGCCAGCCCTTCGTCGACCGCCTCGCGAAGTGGGACGCGGTGGTGAAGGAGGTGCTGGGCAGCGAGCCGTTGCTCGGCTTCGACCGGCCGCGCAAGCTGGCGATCATCCACGCGATCAACGGCGAGGTCGGCAAGGCGCTCGCGGTCCTCGGCGAGGAACGCGAGCGGATCGCGGACAGCACGGACTCCTACGCGCGTGCCTTCCGCGTGTTCGTCCACAGGTTCGGGTTGATGTTCTCGCGATAAGTGCTGGCAGCACGCCGGTTCCGCAATTACCGTGTGCGCCCGTAGCACCAACACCCGGGGGATTCACATGCGTGCAGTACTTGCGATGTCGGCTGCCGTCATGGCGCTGTGCCTGACGACCGGCGCCGCTCAGGCCGACGCCCAGCTGACGAGCCACTGGCAGTTCGGCGAGACGTCCGGCACCACCACGACCGACACGGTCACCGCCGCCACCGCCACCCTGTCCGGCGGCGTCGCGTTCGGCCCCGGCAAGTCCGGCAACGGCCTGGTCCTGAGCGGCGGCACCGCGACCGGCCCGCTGACGGTCGACACCGCCCAGAGCTTCACCGTCTCCGCCTGGGTCACCCTGTCGGCCGCCTGCACCGCCAACTGCAAGCTGGCCGCGGTGAGCGCCGACGGCGTGCGCAGCAGCCGCTTCAGCCTCGGCTACGTCAAGGACCGCAACCACCTGGGCAACTGGAACTTCGTGGTCGCCGAGGCCGACACCGACCTCGCCCCGGTCACCGCGACGGCCGTGTCCGTCGTACCGGTGGACGCGGGCCAGTGGACGCACGTGGTCGGCGTGTACGACGCCGAGAACCTGCAGACCCTGCTGTTCGTCGACGGCAACCTGGTCGGCGCGGGCAGGGCGGAGAACCAGTGGAGCGGCACCGGCACCTTCACCGTCGGCGCGGCCCGCAAGGCAGGCGCGACCACGTCGTTCTTCCCCGGCGCCGTCGACGAGGTCCGGTTCTACGACTCCGCACTGAACATGGACGAGGTGTTCGCGCTCTACCTCAGCGAGGCGTGATGGACGCTCGCCTGCTCGTGACGGCGGTCCGGCAGCTGCTCGACTCCTCGCCCATCTCGCGCGACGAGGTGCGGGACGACGTCCGCCACCTGCTCGCGGCGGACGAGATCGCGCTGGCCTTCGACACGTTGTGCAGCTGGATCTTCGAGGACCAGGTGGAGATCAGCCGCGACTACCTCCTCCGCCTCACGGACGTGGCGGGCGTCCTGGGCGTCCCCGGTGCCGTCCGGCGGCTGGAGGAGGTCACCAGGGACCTCGGCGAGCGCCCTGCCACGCCGGGAGAACCGCCGCGCGAGCTGGACGGCGCACGGGTCTTCGGCTACGCGCTGGTCGGTCCCGCGCACACGCACACCGGCAGGACCGTCCACTCGGTCACGAACTTCGCGGACGTCGTGTGCGGGCTGGCGTTGGCACAGTACGACGAGGACGCGATCTACCTCTTCTACTGCGACGAGGAGTGGAACGTCGTGTCCGACACGTGCCATTCGAGCGAGCAGGACGCGGTGGCCCAGGCGCGGTTCGAGTTCGACGGCCTCGACTTCCACCGGCTCACCTGAGTCCTGGGTGGTGCGCGGGAGCCGGCGCACGGGGATCGGGGCAAAACACCCGTAGGCGTCTCAGCACGCGGCAACGGGCACTGGCAGGATGGAACGATCAGCGCGTCCGACAGAGGTGGTCCCTGTGACGAGTCCGTTCGCCAACCCGAACCGGCCCGGTGTCCCGCCACGCCTGCCCACGCCGCCGACGGGGTGGCCGGTCGGGTCGTACGCCACCTACGAGGAGGCGCAGCGGGCGGTCGACTTCCTGGCGCTCGAGGACTTCCCGGTGCAGGACGTGACGATCGTCGGCGTGGACCTGATGCTGGTCGAGCGGGTCACCGGCAAGCTCACCTGGGGGCGCGTCCTCATGACCGGCGCGGCCAGCGGTGCGTGGTTCGGTCTGTTCGTCGGACTGCTGCTCACGCTCTTCAGCCCGGAACCCGGGGTGACCGTCGGGCCGGTGCTGACCGGTCTGATCACCGGTGTGTTCTTCGGGCTCGTGTTCGCCGCGGTCGGGTACGGGTCGGCGCGCGGCAAGCGGGACTTCCAGTCGGCGAGTCAGCTGGTCGCGGGGCGCTACGACGTGCTCTGCCACCCGAAGTCCGCCGAAAGAGGCCGTGACCTGCTGGCCAAGCTGGCGATGCGCCCCTCAAACCCGTAGCTGTTGAGACAAGAAAAACAGCTATTGGTTCTGAATCGTTGCTTCCGTTGGTTGCGGCTCCTGATCACCAGGCCTAGGTTCGGTGCACCGGTCCGCCCGGTGCGGCCGGTGGCACGACGAGGTGCCGGGCATTGCGGTCTGGCTCCTCCGTGTAGTCGGGAAGGAGGCAGGGCCGATGGGTGCGAAACGGCGCTATCGACTCGCCGCTGGGGTGGGGGTCGCGTTGCTCGCGGCATCAACCGTCACGGCGTGCGGGTCGAGCGACGATGGGATCACCGTCAACGTCTACAAGTATCCCCAGGAGAACTTCCAGGCGGTCGTCGACAACTGCAACGCCAAGGCCGCGGGGCGCTACAAGATCGTCTACAACAAGCTGCCGCGGGAAGCCGACGGTCAGCGCGAACAGATGGTGCGCAGATTCGCGGCCGAGGACGACAGCATGGACGTCCTCGGTCTGGACGTCACGTGGACCGCCGAGCTCGCGGAGGCGGGCTGGCTCAAGGAGTTCACGGGGTCCGTCAAGTCCCAGGTGGAGAGCGGCACGCTGCAGACGCCGCTGGAGACCGCCACCTACGAGAACAAGCTCTACGCGGCCCCGGACAACACCAACGTCCAGCTGCTGTGGTACCGCTCGGACCTCGTGCCGACGCCGCCGAAGACGTGGGACGAGATGATCAGCATGGCCGAAGCCCTGGTCGCACAGGGCAAGCCGGGCCAGATCGTCGGGCAGGGCAAGCAGTACGAGGGGCTCGTCGTGCTGTACAACACGCTGGTCAACTCCAACGGCGGCACGATCATCGACGAGAGCGGCACCAAGGCCGTGGTCGACGACAAGGCCGTGGAAGCGTTGGCGGCGTTGAAGAAGCTCGCCACGTCCAAGGCGATCGACCCGTCGTTCTCCAACGCGGCGGAGGACAACGCGCGCCTCGCCATGGAGAACGGCAACGCGGCGTTCCAGCTCAACTGGCCGTACGTCTACGCGGCGGCGCAGAAGAAGCCGGACTTCGCGAAGAACTTCAAGTGGGCGCCGTACCCCGCGCTCGGCGGTGACACGTCGAAGGTCACCGTCGGTGGCATCAACTTCGCCGTCAGCGCGTACACCAGGCACCCGGACCAGTCGTTCGACGCGGTGCTCTGCCTGCGCAGTGCGGAGAACCAGAAGCTCGCCGCGCTCAAGGACGGTGTGCCGCCGACCATCGAGTCCGTCTACGACGAGCCGGAGATGGCCGAGGCGTACCCGATGCGCGACACCATCAAGGACACGCTGAAGAACGCGAGCGTCAGGCCGCTCACGCCCGCGTACCAGAACGCCTCGACCGTCATCGCCACGGTCCTGTCGCCGCCGGCGAGCATCGACCCGAAGGCCACGGGTGACCGGTTGCGCGAGGAGCTCCAGGACGCGCTCGACTCCAAGGGGGTGCTGCCGTGAGCCACGCGACAGCCGAGAAGGCTGCGACAGCGGAGCCAGAACCCGCTGCTCCCAAGAAGAAGGCGCTGAGCGAGGGCAAGAAGGCCGAGCGCAGGCTCGGCTGGCTGCTCTGCGCGCCGGCCGCGCTCACCATGGTCGCGGTGACCGGCTGGCCGATCCTCTACTCGCTGCTGCTGTCGATGCAGAAGTTCGACCTGAAGTTCCCCGACCGCACCGAGTGGGTGTGGTTCGACAACTACGTCGCCGTGCTCAGCAGCCCGTACTGGTGGAACGCGGTGTGGGTGACGGTCGTGCTGACCGTCGTCACCGTCGCGGTCGAGCTGGTGCTGGGCATGTCGCTCGCGCTGATCATGCACCGCGCCCTGGTCGGCCGGGGCATCGTCCGCACGACGACGCTGATCCCGTACGGCATCGTGACGGTCGTGGCCGCGTTCTCCTGGCGCTTCGCCTGGACGCCCGGCACCGGCTACCTCGCCGAGGCGCTCGGCGGCGACCCGGTGCTGACCGAGAAGATCCCCGCGCTCATGGTCGTGGGCCTCGCGGAGATCTGGAAGACCACGCCGTTCATGGCGCTGCTGCTGATGGCCGGTCTGGCGCTCGTGCCGGACGACCTGCTCAAGGCGGCGGCGATGGACGGCGCGAGCGGGTGGCAGCGGTTCATCAGGATCACCGTGCCGATCATGAAGCCGGCGATCCTGGTGGCACTGCTGTTCCGCACGCTCGACGCGTTCCGCATCTTCGACAACCTCTTCGTGCTCACCGCGGGCTCGCAGGGCACGTCGTCGGTGTCGATGCTGACCTACAACAACCTCATCAAGGGCTTGAACCTCGGCATCGGGTCGACCATGTCCGTGCTGATCTTCATCATGGTCGCGATCATCGCGTTCGTGTTCATCAAGCTCTTCGGCACCGCTGCCCCCGGTAGCGACGACGGGGGGAAGCGCTGATGGCTGGTATCGGAGGAGCCGAGACCACCGGCAAGAAGGTCGGCTGGGGTGTGCTCAACACCGTCGTGGTGATCTACGCGCTGTTGCCGGTGCTGTGGATCGTGTCGTTGTCGTTCAAGTCGTCGGCGACGCTGGCGGACGGCAACTTCATCCCGCGCGAGTGGAGTCTCGAGAACTACCGCAACATCTTCTCGACGTCGGAGTTCACCAGGGCGCTGATCAACTCCATCGGCATCGCGCTCATCGCGACCGCGATCGCCGTGGTGTTCGGCACGATGGCCGCCTACGCCATCGCCAGGCTGGACTTCCCCGGCAAGAACGTGCTGGTGGGCGTCTCGCTGCTGATCGCGATGTTCCCGCAGGTCTCGCTGGTGTCCCCGCTGTTCGAGATCGAGCGCTCGCTGGGTCTGTTCGACACGTGGCCCGGCCTGATCCTGCCGTACATCACGTTCGCGCTGCCGCTCGCGATCTACACCCTGTCGGCGTTCTTCCGCGAGATCCCCTGGGAGCTCGAGAAGGCGGCGAAGATGGACGGTGCGACGCCGGGGCAGGCGTTCCGTCGCGTCATCGCGCCGCTGGCCGCGCCGGGTGTGTTCACGACGGCGATCCTGGTGTTCATCTTCTGCTGGAACGACTTCCTGTTCGCGATCTCGCTCACCTCGACCGAGCAGTCGCGGACCGTGCCGGTGGCGCTGTCGTTCTTCACCGGCAGCTCGCAGTTCGAGGACCCGGCCGGGTCGATCGCGGCGGCCGCCGTGGTCATCACCATCCCGATCATCCTCTTCGTGTTGTTCTTCCAGCGCCGGATCGTCGCCGGCCTGACCTCCGGCGCCGTCAAGGGGTGAGTTGACCAATGGCAGAGATCGTTCTGGACAAGGTGACCAAGCGGTACCCGGACGGCGCGTTGGCCGTCCAGGAGGTCAACCTGGAGATCGCCGACGGGGAGTTCATCATCCTCGTCGGACCGTCCGGCTGCGGGAAGTCCACCACCCTCAACATGATCGCGGGGCTGGAGGACATCACCGACGGCGAGCTGCGCATCGGCGGGCAGCGCGTCAACGAGAAGGCGCCCAAGGACCGCGACATCGCGATGGTGTTCCAGTCCTACGCGCTCTACCCGCACATGACGGTGAAGGAGAACATGGCCTTCCCGTTGCGGCTGGCCAAGGTCGACAACGCGACGGTCGAGAAGAAGGTCAAGGAAGCCGCGGAGATCTTGGACCTGTCGCAGCACCTCGACCGCAAACCGTCCAACCTGTCCGGTGGCCAGCGGCAGCGCGTGGCGATGGGCCGCGCGATCGTGCGCAGCCCCAAGGCGTTCCTCATGGACGAACCGCTGTCCAACCTGGACGCCAAGCTGCGCGTGCAGATGCGCACCTCGGTGTCGCGCCTGCAGAAGCAGCTCGGCACGACCACGGTGTACGTGACGCACGACCAGACCGAGGCGATGACCCTCGGCGACCGGGTCGTGGTCATGCGCGGTGGTGTCGTGCAGCAGATCGGCGCGCCGCAGTTCCTCTACGAACACCCGGCGAACCTCTTCGTGGCGGGCTTCATCGGCTCGCCGTCGATGAACTTCGTGCCGGCGTCGCTGGAGAACGGCGGTCTGCGCTCGCCGCTGGGCGACGTGACGCTGACCGACCGGGTGCGGCAGCTGCTGGAGGGTGCCGACGCGCCCCGCGAGGTGATCATGGGCATCCGTCCCGAGCACTTCGAGGACGCGGCGCTGGTGGACGCCACCGCGTTGTCCTCCGGTGCCAAGTTCACGTCCCACGTGGACGTCCTGGAGTCGATGGGGTCGGACAAGTACGCCTACTTCAACCTCACCGGTGAGCAGGCGACCTCGGCCGACCTGCAGGACCTCGCGGCGGACATGGGCGCGGACGACGTGCCCGGTGACGGCATCTCGCTCGTGACCCGGCTGTCGTCGGCCTCGGGTGCCACCGCGGGCTCGTCCGCGGACATCTGGTTCGACGTGGACAAGGTGCAGCTCTTCGACCCGTCCAGCGGCAAGAACCTGACCTACACGGACCGGTGAATTGTCGAATTCAGGGCCGCCTTCCCGTCGGGAGGGCGGCCCTTTTCGATACTCTTCGGGACCCATTGGAGCGCTTTGTCCCTGTGGGTCACTCGATCGAGTGAGGGCGAAAGTCTTCGTGTCACCGGGCCGATTAGTCGAGGTCATCGGCAGGGGTGAACTCCGTTCGCCATTGGGCGCTCGGCAGTGACACCTCAACGAAACGTGCACTGCGCCGCTCCGGTTGGTCCCCACGCTTGTCGAAGGCGGGTACAGGACCACAGGGGGGTCCGGGGAACCGTCGCCGAGAATCGAAAGAGAGCGTGCAATGGGGATCCTGGACGGAAAAGCCGTCGTCATCACGGGGGCCGGCCGAGGACTCGGCGAGGCCTACGCGATGCACGCGGCGCTTGCGGGCGCCTCGGTGGTGGTCAACGACAACGACGGTGACCTGGCCGAGACGGTGGCGGAGCACATCCGCGGCTACGGCGGCCGCGCGGTCGCCTCGAACCACACGGTGGCCGACCCGAGCGAGGCCGCGAAGATCGTGGACCTCTGCGTCGACGAGTTCGGCCGAATCGACGGCCTGGTGAACAACGCGGGCCTGAACTACGAGACGTTGCCGTGGGAGGACGATCCCGAGACGATCAGGGAGGTCGTCGAGGTCAACGTCCTCGGCGTCATCTACGTCGGAATCGCGGCAATGAGGGCGATGCGCGGCTTCGGCGGCGGATCCATCATCAACATTTCCTCCGGCGCCTCCTTCGGCCAGCGCAAACTCGGCACCTATTCCGCCACCAAGGGCGCCGTGGCCTCGCTGAGCTACTCGTGGGCACTCGACCTCGAGTCGGAGGGCATCCGCGTGAACGCCGTCTGCCCGGTCGCGCACACGCGGATGGTGTGGAAGTCCGAACGTTCCCTGCGCGCCATTCCGGCCGACCGCACGCCGGGCAAGGTGGCGCCGCTGGTGCTGTTCCTGCTCTCGGACCGGTCCGAGGGCATCACCGGCCAGGTCGTCCGCTGCAACGGCAGGCAGCTGCACATCGTCGGCCAGCCGTACTTCAAGCAACCGATCCTGGAGAGCGACAACTGGGACACCGCTTCGGTCGAGCGGGCGTTCACGGGCGTGCTGCAGGCGCACCTCGAACCGTACGGGTTGGAGAAGAGGATGCCTCCCCGGCTCCGTGCGCTGGTGGAGCCTTCGCAGACCGCCTGAGGTGGACGGGGGAGTGCCGCACTGTGCCGCGGCGCTCCCCCGTCCTGGACAACCGCGGACGGTCGCGCTTGACGCGGTGCTGGTTTTCGCCCGTGGTTTCTCCGCTCCCCGCGTACGTCGACACCGCCTTCGACAGTCCACCGCCGGTTGGCAGGAACGCGGTGCCGCACGGGCCAAGCACACCGGCGCCGAGCAGTTCGCCGGGTTGGCCGACTTCACCCAGCGGGCGCGCACGACCCTGCACCGCGCAGCCGAGCTGGATCCCGACGACGTCGCACCGCGGGCCGCGCTGATGTCGGTGGCGCTGGGGGCTCCGACCCGTCGCAGCGGGCCCGCGGAGGTCCACGAAGAGGTCGTGAAGCGGGTGCCGGACCTGGTCAACGCGAACCTGCGCAGGCTGCGGACGACGTGTCCGACCGGCTGCTCGCAGGTGCCGACGGTCAGCCCTGCTCGCTGTGGGCGTACCAGATCTTCGCGATGTTCTGCTTCCAGGCCGAGGTGAAGGACAGGCTCGCCCTGCACCTCGGCCGCAGCGGACAGCGCGCCGCGCGGTGGCCGTGGGCCTACCTCGGCAACCCGGACAAGCGCTTCGAGGCAGCCCAACGGCTGGCTGTCAGCTAGCCCCAGGACGGGTAGTCCGGCGCGACCTCGGCGTAGCGCTCGTCCCAGTTCGGCGGCTGCTCGCCGTTGAGATGAGCCTCCGCCCGGTCGAGGAACGCGTGCGTGCCCGGCGCGAAGCCCTTGGCGTTGCGTTCGGACAGTCCGCGGTGGGTGAACGTCAGCACCGTCTCGTCGCCGTCCGCCGTGAGCTCGTAGCGCACGACGCTGTCCTCCACGATCCGTTGGTGCCACTCGTGTTCGAAGACGGCGTGGCCGTTCTCCGGTGGCTGCCAGGTCAGGATGCGGCCGGTGACGCGCTTGGCCTCCATCGGCGCGGGCGGGTCCTCGGGCTCGATGACGACCTCTTTGCCGTGCGGGTCCACGGTGCCGTGGCCGAACCACGCCTTGCGCTCGGCGTCGTCGGTGATGGCGGACCAGACGCGGTCGATCGGGAACCTGAGCCTGCGTTCGAAGGTGAGGACGGCGTGGTCGCCCTCGACGGTGACGGTGCCGAAGTTCATTCGTCCTCCAGGTGCTGTTCGAGTGCGTCGAGGTGGTTGCGCCAGAAGCGGCGGTACGGGGTGATCCAGTCGTCGATGCGTTGCAGGCCATCGGGTTTGAGCGCGTAGATGCGGCGTTGGCCGTCGGGCCGCACCTCGACCAGGCCGACCTCCCTGAGCACGCGGAGGTGGCGTGACACGGCCGGCTGGGTCAGTGACGGCAGGCTGTCGACGAGCTCGCCCGCGGTGCGCTCGTGTTCGGCCAGCAGGCTGATGAGGTGCCTGCGGTGGGGTTCGGCCACGGCCTCGAAGACGTCCACGGTGAGTTGTATAACGTGTTGCGTATATAAGCACAAGTGGATATTGATGATTTGGTGACGTTTTCGCACGTCACACGGATGGCTGCGGAAATTGTCAGGGGTGCCTGTCACCATCACTTCATGGCCGAACGCAAACCCAGAGTCACCGACTGGCGACTCGTCGTGCAGTCCCGGTTGGACCGGGTCCGCGCGGATCTGGCTGCGCTCGGCCCGCCCGACCCGGTCGATCCCGAGGGCGATGTCTGGCGGCGCACCGCCGAGGAGCAGGCGGCGGTCGTGGAGGCGATGCTGAGCGATCGCGAGCCGTGGTGGCGCATGGTGCCGTCGTGGTGGTCGGGCTGGTACATCGAACGGGCCTGGCGCGCGCTGCACGAGGCCGAGGTGGCGACGATCTCGGCCGAGCGCGGGTTCCTGGGGCGGTTGCCGGGGTTGCAGGCGCGGGTGGCGCAGTACCTGGACGACGACGATCCGCGCCGCCGTGCGCTGGAGGCGTTGCGGCCGGGGGAGTTCGCGCCGGCGGTGGAGCGGGCGATCGTGGTGGACGCGCTGCGGGCGGCGTACGACAACTCGGACTTCGCGCACGCGGGCTCGCGGGCGTTGCGCAACAAGCTGATCGCGGCGTCGCTGGTGCTGTTCGTGATCAACACGGTGCTCGGCGTCGTGGGCATCGTGCGGCCGGGGATCCTCCCGTTGTGCGTCGACCCCAAGGAGAACGCGCTGCCGACGGTCTGTCCCGGCGGCACGGCGAAGGCGTCCGGGGTGGACGTCTGGCTCGTGCAGGTGCTCGGCGCGTTCGGTGCCGTGCTCGCGGCGGTGGTCCTGCTCTTACGCCGCCGGCCATCGCTCTCGCCGTACGTGATGATCGGCTACCAGGCGCTGATCAAGATCATGCTCGGCGCGGCACTGGCGGTGGTCGGCATCCTGGCCCTGGGAGCGGGCGTGACGAGCGGCCTGATCGGCATCCCGTCGGCCGCCGCGCTGCTGCTGTGGGCGGTCATCTTCGGGTACGCGCAACAGATCGGCACGCGCCTGCTCGACAAGTACACCGACGAGGTGCTGGACCAGGCCCGCCCGCTGCCGGACGCGGACGGCCCACGGGTGGCGCCGCGCTGAGCGGCGCGCGGAAGGAGCAACTGCAACAGACCGCCGGGCCCAGCCGTGTTGAGCGGTGACGCGGGCGCAGGGGAGCGCCGGTGGGTCAGCTCGGCGTCCCCGGCCCGCGCCGGTAGCTGAACAGCTCGTCGGTCTCCCCGAACCGCTCGAACCCGGCCTTCTCCAACACCCGAGCCGACGCCGGGTTCGTCTGTTCGACGCTCGCGTGCACGGTGTGCACGTCGTCCGACGTCAACGCGAACTCGGCCAGCGCCGCAGCCGCCTCAGCCGCGTACCCGAGCCCTTGCCGCGACGGCACCACGCCGTACCCGATCTCCACACACCCGTCCATCGGTGGCCAGAACAGCCCCAGCGACCCCACGACCTCGCCGCTCGCCCGCTCGATGATCAGCCGGTGCCCGAACGGCGACAGCCACGCCGGGTTCTCCGCCAGCACCCCGGCGATCACCGTGTCGCCCTCGGCGGGGAAGTCCGCGGCCCACGACGGCTGACGGTCGCCGGCGACGACCTGCTTCACGTCGAGGGCGGTCCAGGGGCGCAGCGCCAGGCGAGCAGTCTCAAGATCAGTCACGGCCGCACGCTAACGGCGGTCGGCGGGGCGGTGCGACCGACTTTCCGGCGGGGCATCCGATCGTGGCGTGTTCAGCCCTGACCGCGCCTCGTCCCCGGCCACGGCCACGGCCTCGTCCCCCGCCACGCCCTCATCCCGGCCGCCCCAGAGCCCTAACCCCGGTCCGCCCGCCGCTGCACCCCACTCTCCGCCCGCACCGCGTTGATCACCTCCGCGTCCCACCGGTGCGTCCTGATCAGCCGGTACCTCTCCGCCGCCACCCACAGGTACGCCTCGGCCTCCGTCCGGTCCCCGACCATGTCCGCCTGCCGCAGCATCGCCACCACCGGCCGGTACTCCTCCGCGTACCACCGCCGCGCCACCACACCGCGGTCCAGGAACACCCGCTCGTCCTGCGACAGCCGGAACCCCCACGCCTCGACGCACTCGCCCAGCTCGGCGTAGTCCCACGGGTCGGACAGCACGACGGCGGCCCGTGCCTCGCCGACCAGGGGCACGCGGTCGAGGAAGAGGCGGCGGTAGTCCTTCACGATCAGGTCGCCGCGGTAGCGGATGCCGGCCGCGTTGATCCGCGTGATCACCTGCGTCACGTAGGCGTCGATGGTGGTCAGGCCGAGTGCGTGGGCGACGGACACGCGGTGGTGGCCGTCGATGATGAAGTGCAGCTCACCGATGCGGTAGACCTCGATCGGCGGGATGGACTCGCCGCGGCGGGTGGCCAGGGCCAGGCGTTGCCAGCGTTCGCGGACGCGGCCGGAGGTGGGGCGGAAGCGGCGGTCGAAGTCGCGGCCGCGGTCGACGCTGCCGACGATCGAGTCGAGGCGGATGTTCTGCAGGCCGAGGCGTTTTTCGGAGACCATGCCGAGGGCGTCCACGACCTCGTGGAACGGCAGCATGATGTTCACGTCGTCCGGCTCGCGGCGCAGCCAGGCGGCCAGGCGGGACATCACCTGGCCGCGGCGGGCTCGGGTGAAGTCGTTCTCGGCGTCGGCGAGGGGGAAGCCGGTGTCACGTCTCATCGTGCGCTCCCGGGATGGTGAGGACCTTGAATCCGACGACGTTCACCACGCGGGTGTCGCCCAATGCGCGATCCGGGCGTGGGACGCCGTGCGGGTGGATGTGGCCGTGCAGCAGGAACGGTGGTCGCAGGCGGGAGACCAGGTCGTGCAGGCACCCGAAGCCGCGGTGGGGTGCGTCGGGCTCGTCGCCGCAGTCGAGCGGTGGTGAGTGGGTCAGCAGCACGTCCACGCCACGTCCGTCGCGCAGCCTGCGCCAGCCGGCCAGCCTGGAGACCCGGCGGGCGCGGCGGGCCTGCTGCCGTTCCGTCCACTGGTTGGGGCCCTTGTTGTAGCGGATCGAGCCACCGAGGCCCGCGATGCGCAGGCCGGCGACGTCGACCACGCGTTCGTCCGCGTTCACCGCACCGGTTGGTCCTGGCCAGCGGACCGGGACGCCCGCCTTGGTCCACAGGCCGCGGACGTTCGAGTAGCCGGAGAGGTCGGCGTCGTGGTTGCCGGGGACGAACACGAGCGGCTTGTCCAGGGCGTTGGCCAGGAACTCCAGGTAGTCGAACGGCAGGTCGCCGGCCGCGAGGACCAGGTCCACGCCGGAGTGGGCGTGCACCTGATCAGTCCACAGCTGTTCGACGACCTCGTCCGCCACCGCGAGCACTCGAACCATTCCAGCAGCGTAATGAGGCCCGCTCCGGATGACGCGGGACAGCGCTGCCACTAGCGTCAACACCGTGCTTGCCGAGCTGTTCGCCGCGGCCGCTCACGGCTGCCGCGACCGCAGTCCGCTGACCCAGCGACTCCTGGCCGACGCCGCCGACGACCTCTCCAGAGGCGGCGTGACGGCGCGGATCATGGCGGGCGCCGAACGCGACCGGGAGGGCAGCGTGCCCGGTCTGCGGTTCGCGGGCGCCGTGCACCGGCTCGTGCTCGAAGGGCGGGCGCCCGCGCTCGCGAAGCACTACCCCTCCGTCGGCGGCCAGCCCGACCTGCCGCGGCTGTGGGAGGACGCGCTGCCCGCCCTCAACGAGTACACCGCCCTGCTCCGGCACCGCATCGGCGCCACGGTCGTGCAGACCAACGAACCCGGCCGGTGCGCGCCCCTCTACGGCGGGCTGCTCGTCGCCGCGCAGGAGGCCGCGAAGGCCGCGGGCAGGCAGGTGCCGTTCTGCGTGCGGTTGCTGGAGGTCGGCGCGAGCGGCGGGCTCAACCTGCGGCCGCACCACGTCGCCTACCGGCTCGACGACGGCACGACGCTCGGCGATCCCGGCAGCACCCTCGTCCTCGACCCGGAGTGGACCGGACGGCCGCCCGCCGACCTCACCCACCGGCTGCGCGTCGTCGGCAGGGCCGGCTGCGACCTCCAGCCGGTCGACGTGTCCACAGAGGACGGGCGGCTGCACCTGAGCTCGTTCGTCTGGGCGGACCAGCTCAACCGCTGGAACCGCCTGCGGGACGCGCTCGACCTGGCGGCGGCCGACCCGGTGAAGGTCGACCGGGCGGCGGGGCCGGAATGGCTCGCGAAGCACCTCGCCCGCGCCGAACGCGACGTGCTCACCGTCGTGTGGCACTCGGTGGTGTGGCAGTACGTCTCACCGGCCGACCGGGCGATGGGCAGGGCGGTGCTCGCCGACGCCGCCGCGAAGGCCACGCCGACGACCCCGTTGGCGCTGCTGGTGTTCGAGCCGCGCCGGGAGATCGACTACAGGTTCGCGCTGATGCTCAAGATCTGGCCGGCCGGGATCTCGCTGTGCCTCGGTGTCGGCGTGGGCCACGGCATCCCCTTCACCTGGGACGTCACCCCGTGGGAGTGACCACCAGGTTCACCACGTACCGGCCGTCCTGCTCCTGCACGGGCGCTTTGAACTCCGACCGCGTGCCGTCGCGGGTGTACTGCACGACGACGGCGCCGTCGCGGTAGAAGCCGCCGTCCACGCGCGTGGTGGAGAAGTGCTCGACGGTCGACTTCGCGACGTCCTCGCCGCCGACCGCGAGCAACGGCTCCAGCTGGTGGAAGTCGTTGGCGCGCAACGCCTTCGTCACCTGCGCGGCCAGCTCCTCCGGTGTGTCCTCACCGGGTTCCGGCCAGCTCGCGATGGAGATGACCACCATCGTGAGCCAGCTGACGGCGAACACCAGGATCCAGAAGCGCAGGTTGCGCAGCCGCCGGTGCACGTCAGGGCGTTCCGGAGATCAGCACGAACACGGTGGTGATCCAGCAGAGCAGGAACGCGAGGATCCAGAACCGGATGTTGGTGAGCAGTCTGGTCATGACAAAACCCTTCTACACGAACAAAAGCGGGCGAAACCGGGATTCACAGCCAGCGATTTCGGCGCAGTATTCGGTAGAGCGTGAGGCAGGCGATGAGGACCAGGCTCATCACCAGGGGATAGCCGAACTTCCACTTCAGCTCGGGCATGTAGTCGAAGTTCATGCCGTACACACCGACGACCATGGTGGGCACGGAGATGATCGCGACCCACGAGGTGATCTTGCGCATGTCGGTGTTCTGCTGCAGCGTGATCTTCGCGAGCGTCGCGTCGACCAGCGTGGTCAGCAGCTCGTCGAACGCCGTGACGCGCTCGGAGACCTCGGTGAGGTGGTCGTCGACGTCGCGGAAGAACGCGCGGACCTGCTCCGGGATGAGCGGCGTGTAGCCCTCCGCCAAGCGGCGCAACGGGTTCGCGAGCGGCATCACCGCGCGGCGCAGCTCCACGACCTCGCGCTTGAACAGGTAGATCTGCTCGGCGCTCACCTCGGTGCGCGGCGCGAAGACCCGTTCCTCCATGCGGTCGATGTCGTCCTCGATGTGGTCGGTGACCTCGAGGTAGTTGTCGACCACCTGGTCGGCGATGGCGTGCAGCACCGCGGCGGGGCCGATCTCCAGGCGCTCCGGGTCGGCCTCCAGCACGTGGCGCAGCTTGGAGAGCCCGGAGTGGTTGCCGTGCCGCACGGTGATGACGAAGTCCTTGCCCAGGAACACCATGATCTCGCCGGACTCGACGATCTCGTTGGCGGTGTCCGGCGAGGGGTTCGTCACGTACCGCACGGTCTTGAACACCATGAAGAGCGTGTTGTCGTAGCGCTCGAGCTTCGGGCGCTGGTGCGCGTGGACCGCGTCCTCGACGGCGAGCTCGTGCAGCCCGAACGTCTCCGCGATGCCCTCGATCTGCTCGGCGTCCGGCTCGTGCAGACCGATCCAGACGAACCCGTCCTTGCGCTTGCGGACCTCTTTCACCGCGTCGGTGTGCGTCCACCGGCCTGGCAAGCGCTTGCCGTCGACGTAGACCGCGCAGTCGACCACGTAGTGCGACAACGGCACGGAGATGTGCGGAGCAGGGCGCTGCGCAGCGCCACGTCCGCGGATCGAGGGCAGGCTGGGCATGGTGAGTTCCTCCAGGGCCACACGTCGTCGGAGACCGAGAAAACGACGGGCGTCCTGACCGGGGAAGCTCGAACCGCCTAGAACTGGAACGATCTAGCGGGCCACCTCGGTGAGGACGCGCTTGGTACTGGCAGGGTGGGGGTCCTTGCTCATTTAGGGGTCCTCACCTCCTCGGGGCGAAATCGACAGTGGTGGAAATCCTCACACACCGGTTGCCGAGGGTACTCCCCCTCCCATAACACTGTCTCCCCACCTGACACAGATCTCGATCACACGTAGTTGGAGGCGCGGTGCAGTTCGGTCGGTACTACGAGGAGTTCGAGGTCGGAGCGGTCTACAAGCACTGGCCGGGCAAGACGGTCACCGAGTACGACGACCACCTGTTCTGCCTGCTCACGATGAACCACCACCCGCTCCACATGGACGTGAACTACGCGGAGAACACGACGGACTTCGGCAAGAACGTCGTCGTCGGCAACTACATCTACTCGTTGCTGCTGGGCATGTCCGTGCCCGACGTCTCCGGCAAGGCGATCGCCAACCTGGAGATCGAGTCGCTGCGGCACGTGAAGCCGACGTTCCACGGTGACACGATCTACGGCGAGACCGAGGTGCTCGACAAGACGCCGTCCAAGTCCAAGGACGACAGGGGCGTCGTGTACGTGGAGACTCGCGGGTACAAGCAGGACGGAACGGTCGTGTGCATCTTCCGCCGCAAGGTGATGGTGCCGAAGAAGTCCTACGGTGACGCCCGTGGCGGCGAGCAGCCGGGGCGCCCCCAACCGAAGGAGTGACGTGACCTCTCTGGATCTGGCTCAGCAGCGTCTGCGCGCGTTCGCGGAGGAGGCCTCCGGCATCTCGCCCCTCTACGAACACCTCGCGTCGCGCGCCGCCGAAGATCCGGAGGTCGCCGATCTGCTGACCGCCGCCGGTGAGGAGCACGCCACGGGCGAGCTCCTGCTGGCGGCGGCGCATCGGCTCGTGCAGGCCGAACCGTTCCACCAGCTCTCGAACTACTACCCGTCGCTCGGCGGCACCTATGGCGCGGACGAGAGCACGTGGCCGCTGTTCCGCGACTTCCTGTTGGAGCGTTCCGAACGCGTGCGCGCGTTGGTCGCCTCACAGGTGATCCAGACGAACGAGGTGCGCAGGGCCGCGCTGCTCTACCCGGCGGTGGCCGCGGCGGCGAAGCAGGCGGGCGGGCCGATCGGGCTCGTCGAGGCCGCCACGACCGCGGGCCTGCTGCTCGGGCTCGACCAGTACTCCTACCGCTACCAGACCGCGGAGGCCGGCCAGGTCGTCGCCGGGCCCACCAAGGCCGCGCTGGGCCTGCACTGCTCGCTGGAGCTCGCGCCGGGTGCGGCGCTGCCGAAGCTGCCCAAGACGGTCAAGGTGGCCGCGAAGGCGGGCATCGGTGTCTCCCCGGCCGACCTGGCCGACGAGGACGCCTACGCGTGGCTGGAGGCCTGCGTGTGGGCCGACCAGCCGGAGCGCCTGCGGCTCTTCGGCGTGGCCTCCGGCGTGCTGCGCAAGAACCCGCCCCGCCTGGTGGCCGGCGACCCGGTCGGCGACCTCGCCAAGGCGGCCGACCCGATCGACGCCCCGCTCGTGGTGATCACCAGCGGCTCGGGGCTCGACCTCGTGCCCGCTTTGTCCACTTTGGGCAGGGAGTCCTGGTGGGCCGCGCACGAGGACGGTGAGGTCCGCCTGGTCCGAGTGCGTGCCGGCGAGGTTTCGAGCACCACTCTGGCGACCACCGAGGCGCACGGGCACCGTCTCGTTTGGCGCTGAGCGGTGAACCCGGCCCGTTCCCGATCGCGTGAACCCGGATCAGGCCCTGGGCAGGCAGTTCCACTCGGAGAGCGCTTCCACCAGCCCCTCGGTGGTCCGAAGTGTGGCCAACGTCGCACTGTCGACCCAAGCGACATCCGATGCGTCGTCGCCCGCTTGGAGCACACCCGACCTGACCTGGCACTCGTAGTCGTAGATCCGGAAAACCCCGTTCGGGACCGGTCGCTCGACGCTGCCGACGAGGTGACCCGCCGTGACGGAGAGACCGGTCTCCTCGAGGACTTCCCTCGTCACAGCAGCCTCATCGGTCTCGTTCGGCTCCACTCGCCCACCCGGTACCGACCACAGGCCCTCACCTGGTGCGTTGGCTCGTCGCACGAGCAGTAGTCGCCCGTTCGAGTCATGAACGATGGCCCCGACACAACGGATGGTGCGCTCGCTGCTGCCCGTCACGATCACGAAGCGTAGTCACACCGGAACGGCGGTGCAGCGGACTACCCCAGCTGCGGTACAAATCTCCCAAGGCACTGAATCGTGCTGTACAACGGTCACGAACGGCGCCAAACGGGTGCGAACGCGGACGGGGTGGACACCGTGAACTTGAAGAAGATCCTCACTTTCGCCGGTATTGCCTTGTTGCTGTTCTTCCTCATCGCTGAGCCTCAGCAAGCAGCTCAGCTGGTGCAGAACATCCTCAACTCGCTGCGAACTGCGGCTGAGGCCCTGATCACCTTCGTGCGACAATTGTTCTAGGCTCCCCGGCTCCCGCTGGGAGGCCAGGAGCAGGGCAGACAGGGCACTGGCTGGTACCAGGAAGGGCTGGTAGCGCATGTTCGCACCACGTGATCCGGACGACTACCTGCTGTCGAGCGAGCGTCGGGTCATCCGGGTGCGCAGGCACTGGTCCTACCTGATCTGGGACGTGCTCGAGGCCGCGGCGCTGCTCGCCGGCTTCATGATGATCTCGTACCTGCTCCCGGCCAACGCCGGAGTGATCCAGAACGTGCTGTGGTACGGCGCGCTGCTGGTGCTGCTGCGGCTCGCCTACTTCATCATCGAGTGGTGGGTCGAGCGGATCGTCGTCACCGACAAGCGGTTCATGCTGACGTCGGGCGTCTTCGAGACCAAGGTCGCGATGATGCCCATCAGCAAGGTCACCGACCTCACCTACGAGCGCACGGTGGCCGGCCGCATGTTCGGCTACGGCACGCTGATCGTCGAGTCGGCAGGTCAGATCCAGGCGTTGAACCGCCTGGAGTTCCTGCCGGACCCCGAAGAGGTCTACGACGCCATCTCGGAGCTGACCTTCGGCGACAAGAAGGCGCAGGCCGAGCGGTTCTCGATGATCAAGGCGCAGCGGGCCGCCCGCGGGAAGAAGATGGTCCCGTAACGCGGGCCGTGCACCACGTCGTCCACACTGGACGACGTGGTCATCGATCTGCACACCCATTCGTCCGAGTCCGACGGCACCGACAGCCCAGCCGAGCTGGTGAGGGCGGCGGCCCGAGCAGGACTCGACGCGGTGGCGCTCACCGACCACGACACGTCGGCGGGGTGGGCGGAGGCGGTCGCGGCGTTGCCACCGGGTCTGCGCCTGGTGCGCGGGGCCGAGCTCTCGTGCGAGTGCCCTGACGGCTACGGCCGCACGATCACCGTCCACCTGCTGGCCTACCTGTACGACCCGACGCACTCGGCGTTGATGGTCGAGCAGTCGCGGCTGCGCCAGGAGCGCAGGCAGCGGCTGCAGAAGATGGCCGAGATGATGCAGGCCGACGGCTTCCCGATCGACCCGGTCGAGCTGATGGAACGGCTGCCCTTCGACGCGCCCGCCGGTCGCCCGCACCTCGCGCAGGCGTTGATCCGCGCCGGGGTCGTGGAGTCGGTGGACGAGGCGTTCGCGACGTTCCTGACCGGCGGCGCCTACTACGTCGGCCGCACCGACACCCCGGTCGAGCGCGCGATCGAGATGATCACCGAGGCCGGCGGCGTGACGGTGCTGGCGCACCCGTTCGCCCGTTCCCGCGGCCCGGTCGTGGCCCCCGCGGTCGTCGAGTCGCTGGCGTCGCTCGGCCTGACCGGCGTCGAGGTCGACCACCCGGACCACGACGCGCGGACGAGGGAGTCGCTGCGGTCGCTGGCGTCGTCGCTGGGCCTGGTCATCACCGGGTCGAGTGACTACCACGGCACGAACAAGACGGTCCGGCTCGGCGCGGAGACGACGGCGCCGGAGATGCTGGATGCTCTGGCCGAGCGGGCGACGGGCGGCAAGATCCTGGTCGGATAGGGCGGTGTTCCGGTGTTCAACCTGCGGCTCTTCATCGAGGCCACGATCACGCTGCTGGTGATCATGGACCCGCCCGGCACGGTGCCCGTGTTCCTGGGCCTGGTCGGCCGCAAGTCGCGGGAGGCACGCCGGTCAGCCGCGCGGCAGGGCGTGCTGGTGTCGTTCCTGGTGATCACGCTGTTCGCCGTCGCGGGCAACTCGATCCTGGCCTACATGCACATCGGCATCCCCGCCCTGCAGGGTGCGGGCGGGTTGCTGTTGCTGCTGATCGCGCTGGACCTGCTGACCGGCAAGGGCGCCACCAACCACCCCGAGGTGGAGGACGTCAACATCGCCCTGGTGCCGCTGGGCACGCCGCTGCTGGCCGGGCCGGGCGCGATCGCGGCGACGATCGTGTTCGTGCGGCAGGCGGACGGTGCTCTGGGGTCCTACCTCGCGTTGGCCGCGGCGATCGTGGCCGTGCACCTGGTGCTGCTGGGGACGTTGCGGTCGGCCGGGTTGCTGATCAAGGTGTTCAAGGAGAGCGGGATCCTGCTGATGGCGAAGATCGCCGGCCTGCTGCTGGCGGCGATCGCGGTGCAGCTGGTGGCGTCGTCGGTGCAGGGGTTCATCGAGGGTGCTTAGCGTTCGATGCGCGCGCTGTCGCCGTCGATGATGATGGGTCGCTCGATGAGACTCGGGTTGGCTGCGAGGTGGGCGATCCACTTGGCGCGGTCGTGTTCGAGGGTGGCGGGGTAGGCGGGTTCCTTGGTGCGGGAGCTTGAGGACGTGGTCGAGCTCTTCGGCGGTCGGGGCGTCGTCGAGGTAGCGGCGTTCGGTGTACTCGATGTCGGCGTCGTCGAGGCGTTGCTTGGCGGCGCGGCTCTTGGAGCAGCGCGGGTTGTGCCAGATCTCCATGCCGTTCATTTTCTGTCAGGGTGCCTGAGTAACTTGGTTGGGGTGGAACAACTCGGCTTCGACTTCGGCACCACGGCACCGCGTCGGCTCGTGCGCGTCACGCCCGCGAAGCTCTCGACGTGGACGAGCTGCCCGCGCCGCTACCGGATGACGTACCTGGACCGGCCGACGCCACCCCGTGGCGGTGCCTGGGCGCACAACACGTTGGGTGCGGTAGTGCACAACGCTTTGAAGGCGTTGTTCGACCTGCCCGCCGACAAGCGCACTCCGGACCAGGCGGTGGCACTGGTGAACCGGCAGTGGAAGTCGGAGGGCTTCCGCGACGTCGACCAGGCCGCCGAGTACCGCGCGCGTGCCGGCAGTTGGGTGCACGACTACGTGAGCTCGCTGGACGTCGACTTCGAACCGCTGGGCGTCGAGCGCTGGGTCTCGACGCCGACCGAGCGGATCGTCGCCGAGGGCCGGGTCGACCGCATCGACCACCGCGACGGCGAACTGGTGATCGTCGACTACAAGACCGGCCGCCACGTGCTGGACACCGACGACGCCCGCGGCTCCCAGGCACTGGCCCTGTACGCCCTGGCCGCCCGCCGCACCCTGCGCAAACCGTGCCGCCGCGTCGAGCTGCACCACCTGCCGTCCGGGACGGTGGCGGTCTGGGAGCACACGGAGGAGTCGCTGGCCAGGCACGTGCGCCGGGCCGAGGAGGCGGCGGACGAGATCGACCTGGCGGCGGAGACGTTGAAGGCGGGCGGGGACGAGGAGATCCTGTTCCCGCCGCAGACGGGCCGGCAGTGCCAGTGGTGCGACTTCCGGCGGAGCTGTCCGGAGGGGCAGGCGGCGGCGCCGGCGATCGAGCCGTGGTCGCTGCTGGCGCCGTGACGGGGCGTTGGCAGGGCGTGGGCCTGGGTGAAGCGGCGTCTGTGGGGGTGAGGGCTGGGGCACCGGGTGGGGCGGGTGTCGTGAGGAGAGCGTGGCGGCACTCGGCGTGCCTTCGTGGGCGGGGAGGGCCGTGGTGACGCTCGTCGGGACTTGGTGGGCCGGGTGCGGCGCTCGATGAGGCGCCGGGCTGAAGTGCTCGTCGTGGCTGCGTGCGGCCTCGGCGCCGTCAGGACGACGGCGTTGCGGCGTTCGTCGTAGCCGCGCAACCCTCGGACCGCGGACGTACCGGGACCCGTAGGGTGGCTGAGGTGGAAGTCGAAGCAAAGCGGCCGTCGCGGACCCACGGAATCCTGCGCGCCGTGAGCGGAGTGCTCGCGGTGGGCATGGTCCTGCTCGCCCTGGGGAACATCGGCGTCCAGTTCTACGCGAACTCCCGCGACCTGCCGGGCCCCGGCGGGCTCTCGGTGACCGCGCACGTGGTGGCGGCGCTGCTCGTCATCACCGGGCAGATCGTGGCCGACCGGTACGCCGACTGGCGCGCGCCGGTGGCTTCGCTGGCGGTGTTGCTGGTGTCCGCGGCAACCCTGTGGACCTTCTGGTGGGCCTGAGCCCGCCTGCCCCGCCGAACCTGCCCGACCTCACCCAGGCCGCTTGACCCGCCGAGCCCGCTTGCCCCGCCCGGCCTGCCTGACCCCGCCGAGCCTGCTCGCCTTGCCGAGCCTGCTCGCCTTGCCGAGCCTGCTCGCCTTGCCGAGCCTGCTCGCCTTGCCGAGCCTGCCCGCCTTGCCGAGCCTGCCCGCGCTGCCGAGCCTGCCTGACCTGCCGAGCCCGCCCGACCACACCGAAGCCACCCGCGTCGCCCACTAGACGACCGCGTCGCCACGAACCAGCCCGGTGCGCAGCGACGCCCGCCCAGGCGCGCTCGGCGGTGGCGCTGGCATTCGTCGCCACGGCACGCACCGGCTCCCGGCACCGCTGACGCTGGTGCTTCCGTCGTCGCGGCGGATCACGCTGCAGAGCCCACTGCCGTTCGAGCCGTTCGTGTTGCCAAGGGCGTTCACCTCGGTGCTGCCGAGTTGACCTGTTTTTGCCCTTCCGGCCGCGTGCGTTCGCCGCTTACAGTGCTCAAGGTCCGCTGGGGAGCGGATCTGACTTGGGGGCTCTGGTGGTGGGGGAAGTCGTTGGCGCGCGCCGGGAAACGGCCGCACTTCCCGTTCCGGTGCTGCTGCTGGTCGCCGGTTTCGCCGCGGCCGTGGTCGCGCAGGGCGGGTACTACACGTACGGCCGGGTGACGTCGGCGCTGCTCGTCGGCTTGGCCGTGGTGCTCGCGCGGCCGCGGCCGAACCTGCTGGTCTGGCTGGGTGGTGCGGTCGCGGTGTGGGCGCTCGTGCGCGGGCTGCTCGAAGGCGATGTCGCCGCCGGGGTGCCGGCCGCGGTGGCCGCCGGGGTGTTCGCCGGTGCGGTCCTCGTGGCTGCGCGGGCGGATGACCTGCAACGGGACCAGCTCGCCACCGTGGTCCTCGGCGTCGGCGCGCTGGTCGGGCTGACCGGGTGGGTGGCCGTGGTGGTCCGGCTGCCGTCGTGGACGACCGAGGCGGAAGGGCTGCTGCGGGCGGCGTCGACGGTGACCTACCCGAACGCGGCGGCCGCTGTGCTGGCGGCGACGGCGGTGCTCGCGCTGGGCAGGAAGCCCACGCCGGTGCACTCGGCCGCAATCTTCCTGGTGTGCACGGGGATCGGTGCCACGATGAGCCGTGCCGGGGTGATCGCGCTGGTCGCCGGGGTGTTGGTGCTGTGCGTGTGCTCCGGGGTGAGGAAGACCCTGGTGGCCGCCGCGCCACCCCTGCTCGGCGCGGTCGTGGCGGTGGCCGCGTTGCTGCCGTCGATGCCGGTGGTGCGGGAGCCGCAGCCGGTTGTCGCGTTCGCCGGGCTGGTCGCCGGAGCCGCTGTGGCGGTCGGTCTGCCCCGGCTGGGCCGGTTTCTGGCGCCCGTGGCCGCGGTGCTCGCGGCCGGTGGCGTGACCGCGTTCTGGCTGGCGGACGGGCTGGCCACGCGGTTGACGTTCAGCTCGCCGGACCGCAGCGGGGCCACCGGTGCCGCGCTGGACCTGGTCGCGCGGTCGCCGCTGCTGGGCGTCGGGCCGGGCAAGGCGACTTTCTTCTTCAACGCGGACAACGGGAACACGCGTGTCATGCGTTATGTGCACAACGAGTACCTGCAGGTGCTCGTCGAGCTGGGAGCAGTGGGACTGCTGCTGGCGCTGGGGGTTGTCGCGGCCGTGCTGGTCGCCCTGTGGCGTGGGCGCGGAACCGCGTTGTGGGCGGGGGCGTCGGCGGCGGTCGTCGTCGTGCTGGTGCACAGCGCGTTCGACTTCCTCTGGCACATGCCGGTCGTGCTGATCATCGCCGGTCTTTGCGCCGGTCTGGGGTTTCCGTCCACTGGGGACGGACGAAGTGAGGGGACAGCATGAAGAAGCTTGCTGGGGGCAAGGCGCTGGCCGTCGCCGCCGTCGTGGGTGGCGCGGTCATCGCGTCGGTCGCGCCGGTGCTGGCGGACGTGAGCGCGCAGTCGCCGTCGACCTCCGCGGTGCGGGTCGAGACGGCCGCGAAGTACAAGGCGTGGGGCGCGGTGGCCGAGGTCCAGGTCTCCTACGCGTGCCCGGCCGGCTCGCAGGCGTACCTGAACGTGCAGGTCACGCAGTCGGTGCTGGGCGGCATCGCGAGCGGTGGCGCCTACCGCGACAGCCTCGCCTGCACCGGCGGTTTCCAGACCATCACGCTCAACGTGACGGCGACGGAGCGCGCGTTCCGGCTGGGCACCGCGTTCGGCAAGGCCGAGCTGCGCACCTACTCGAGCGGTGGCGTGGCGCGCGACGAGCGGAACATCACGATCGGCCTGTGATCCGGTGAAGGCCTGGCTGGCCCTACGAGGTCAGCCAGGCCCGCCAGGTCGGCAGCAGCGTGGCGATGAGCTCGTGCGGTGCCTCGGTGTTCGGCGAGTGCATCACGCCGGGCAGCACCGCGAAGTCCGCGTCCAGCCGCTCCGCCATGTCCCGCTGGGTGGCCGGGCTCCACGCGTCGTCGGCGTCGCCGCACACCACCAGCGCCGGCACCTGAGCCGACCGCAGGATGCGGGCGAGCTTGGCGACCTGGTCCGGTTCGTAGCGCAGGCCGTTGCTCATGCCGAGCAACGCGGCGGCGGGCGAGCGCAGGAACCTGGTGCGGTAGAAGTCCTTCAGGTCCTGGGGGAGTGCGGCCCACGCCGGGTTCTGCGACGACCGCAGCTCGTTCAGCTGCTGCGTGCCCTCGACGCCCTTCTCGGCCAGCACGTGCTCGCCGACCTCCAGCGCCGTGCGGCGGGGACCGGCGGGCAGCTCCGACGGGCCGGACGCCATCAGCGTCAGCCCCACGATCGGCGCGCCCGCGAACACCGCCGCCCGTGACACCAGACCGCCGTAGGAGTGGCCGAGCAGCAGCACCCGGCGGCCCTCCGCGGCGATCTTCTCGATCAGCTCGGCCACGACGGCGCCCAGCGGACCCGGCCGGTAGAGCGTCTCGTCGTCGGGACCCGGCGAGTCCTGCTGGCCGGGCAGGTCGATCGCGACCACCTCGAACCCCGCGTCCGCGATGGGATCGACGATCGGCGCGAAGTCCTCTTTGGACCCGGTGTACCCCGGCACCAGCAGTGCCGTCACCCGCAGCGCGTCGTCGACCGCCGGCGCGCGCAACGCCGCGATCGTGCCGTAGCGGCCCGGGAGGTCGACGTGTGCTGCCCGGTGCGGGCTGATCTGCGAGTACACGCCACGAACTATCGCAGCGCGACCAGCGTTTCGCCACGCTGCTCGAGCACCACCGGTCCGGCTGTGGCCAGCTGCACCGGTCCGGTGTAGCCGTCGCGGTTCACCCGGATCGTGCCCACCAGTGCCCCGGTGGTCTGCTCGTACACCCGCAGGCCCTCACGCACCGGAACCAGCGCACGACCCGCGAGCGTGGTGCCCGCACCGGACGTGCCCTCGGCCGTCCACTGTGGAGTGAGCGTGTCCTGGGCGAGCGCGACCGTCTTGGAACCGCTGAACCAGAACACGTTCGTGGCGGTGGTGAACGAGCGCGCCACGCGGTGCGGCGGGTCGGCGAAGTCGGCGTCCGGGATGTCGACCGGTGCCTCGGAGAGCTGCGAGCCGGTCTCGGCGTCGAACACGACGATCCGGCCTGGGCTCGGCAGCGCCACCGCGACGTGCTTGTCCGTGATGGCCACGACCTGCGCGTTCTTGCCGCCGGTCAGCACGCTCGCGAACACCTTGGGCTCGTCGGACTTGTCCGGGTTGGGCTTGAGGATCGTGATCCGGTCGGTGCCGTCTCCGGGGCAGCGCTCGATCAGCGCGAACCGGCTGGACGTCACCGCCGCCGAGCCGTACGTGCACCCGGCGCGCGGCTGCTTGCCGGGGTTCACGACCGCGCGCAGCTGGCCGTACTCGAGCGAGCGCACCAGGTCGTCACGCCGGTAGACCTCGAGGAACCGCTCCCCGGTCGTGATGAGGTGCGAGCCCTCGTTGAGCAGCGCCGTGCCGGGTTCGGCGTCGCCGTTGCGCTGCGCCCGCCGCTCACCGGTCACGCCGTCGAGCGAGGTGAGCTCGGAGCAGTTGGTGCCCTTGGAGTACAGGGCCATCGCGCGGCCCCAGCCGGTGCCGACCACGCACAGCGGCAGGTCGCGCGTGTAGCTCCAGCGCGCGTCACCGGTCAGCGGGTCGCGGCCGGTGACCTCGCCGCCGTTGCCGGTCACGACCGTCGACGGCTTCTCCTCGCCGGTCTCCTTGACCGCGGTCTGGATCACCACCGGCCACTGGGTGGCGCCGGAGGGCGCGCGCCACACCTCGCCGAGCGACGGCGGTAGCGCGGTCACCTCCGGCAGCTGCGGCCAGGTGGACGGCCCGGTGACCGACGTCGTGGCCCGCGCATCGCTGAACGCCCAGGTCAGCACGGACGCGACGACCGCGACGACCGCGATCAGCGCGACCGCGATGAAGTCGGCGCGGGTGCGCCAGGACCTGGCGCGCGGACGTTCCTCGACGGGCGCCGGAGCGTGCTCGGGCTCGTCGAGGACGTCCTCGACATCGGTGACGTCGGAACCGGGGGTCGACATGGTGATCAGTCTGCCGAAGGAGCGGCCTGTTCGGCAGAGGTTCGACGACGGCGGCGCCGGCGCGGCTTGTCCGACGCGGGCTTCTCGGCGGCCTCGGCGGGTGCCTGCGCCTCCGGCTGCTCACCGGGGACCGGCACGCCGGCACGGCTGCGCGTGCGCGACCGGGACCGCTTCGGCCTGGACTCCTCGCTCGCCGCCTCCGGTGCGGCCTGCTCGGTCGCGCCCTTGGAGCCGGTGCGACGACGGCGCTTGCGCTTGCCGTTGTCGAGCGTCTCCTCCTCCTCGGCGTCCAGACCGGCCCGCGTGCGGTGGCTCAGCGGCAGCCGGCCCGTGGAACCGGACGGGATTCCCAGGTCCTCGAACAGGTGGTCCGAGGTCGAGTACGTCTCCACCGGGTCGGGCTGACCCAGGTTCAGCAGGTCGCTGACGGACTTCCAGCGCGTCGTCTCGTCCCAGTCGACGAACGTGACGGCGACACCCTCGCGCCCGGCCCGGCCCGTGCGGCCGATGCGGTGCACGTAGGTCTTCTCGTCCTCGGGGCACTGGTAGTTGATGACGTGCGTCACGTCGTCGATGTCGATGCCGCGGGCCGCCACGTCGGTGGCCACCAGCACGTCGACCTTGCCGCTGCGGAACGCCCGCAGCGCCTTCTCGCGCGCGCCCTGGCCCAGGTCACCGTGCACCGCCGCCGCGGCGAACCCGCGCTCGGTCAGGTCGTCGGCCACCTTCTGCGCGGTCCGCTTGGTCCGCGCGAAGATCATCGACAGGCCGCGGTCACGGGCCTGCAGCACGCGGGCCAGCATCTCCGGCTTGTCCATCGAGTGCGCCCGGTAGACGAACTGCTTGGTGCGCTCGTGCGTCTGACCTGCGTCGTTCTCCTCGGCGCGGATGTGCGTCGGCTGCTTGAGGAACGTGCGGGCCAGCGTGATGATCGGGCCGGGCATGGTCGCGCTGAACAGCATCGTCTGCCGCTGGTCGGGGACCATCGTCAGGATGCGCTCGATGTCGGGGAGGAACCCCAGGTCGAGCATCTCGTCGGCCTCGTCGAGCACCAGCATCCCGACCTTGCCGAGCACCAGGTGGCGCTGCTCCGCGAGGTCGAGCAGGCGGCCCGGGGTACCGATGACCACGTCGACGCCCTTGCGCAGCTGAGCGATCTGCCGCTCGTACGGGATGCCGCCGTAGATCGCGGCCACGCGCACACCCAGGTGCTTCGCCGCGGCGGTGAGGTCGTGGGTGACCTGGAGACACAGCTCACGGGTGGGCACGACCACAAGGGCCTGCGGGGTGCCGTCGCCGGGCGTGTCGAGGCGGTGCAGCAGCGGCACGCCGAACCCGAGGGTCTTGCCGGTGCCGGTGCGCGCCTGGCCGATGACGTCGTCACCGGCGAGCGCGATGGGGAGCGTCAGCTCCTGGATGGCGAACGTGCGTTCGATGCCGGCTTCGCCGAGCGCCTTGACGATCTCGTCGCGCACGCCGAGCTCGGCGAACGTGGGGGAGTCGGTGCGCACCGGGGCGTTGGCCTCCAGCGGGCGCGTGGTGTCCTCTTCGACGGCTCCGGTCTCGCTGTGCTCCAGGAGAACCGGGTCCAGATGTGCTTCTACTTCAGCGGTCAGGGTGATCAGCCTCTCTCGTACCAGCGCGCACTAGCCCTGGCCGGGCCTCTCGACCGCGCTCTCCAGTGGAGCTGCGGGAAAGGTGTGCACGCACCCATTCGCGGCGCCTGCCCAGGAAAGACAGGGGTCACAGCGTGGTCGTCACACTCGTCACGCCGGGCGCCTGCAGAACATTCTACCTGGAAAGACGCAGTTGACCACCTGGTACGAGGATCACGATCGACATCGGCGTCCGCGGCGTGCCGTCCGGGACCGCTCCCACGCCTCGCGAACGCGGCCTGGACAGGCGTGGCCGAGATGGTCCGGAAGGCGAACAACGGGCGGTGGCCACGGGCCGCGCCACTAGAGTTCGGGCCATGGGTGTTGCGGAGGGTGTTGTTGATCTTCTTGGAGCGCTCGCCTACGGCGAGCTCTCCGCCTTCGACCGGATGACCGAAGACTCGCGCACGGCGCCGACACTGTCCGGCCGTGCGGCCCTCGCGCAGATGGCGGCGGCGGAGATCGGGCACTTCACGTTGCTGCAGAAGCACCTGGCCGAGCAGGACGTCAAGGTCGAGGACGCGATGGCGCCGTTCGTCGCCGGGTTCGACGCGTTCCACGAGTCGACGAGCCCCAAGTCGTGGCTCGAGTCGCTGGTGAAGGCGTACGTGGGCGACGGGCTCGCGGCGGACTTCTACCGCGAGGTGGCCGCGTGGCTCGACGACGAGCCGACCCGCGAGCTGGTGCTCACCGTGCTCGCCGACACGGGGCACTCGGCGTTCGCTGAGCGCGAAGTCCTGGCCGCCGTCGAGTCGGATCCGCGGGTGCGCGACCGGCTCGCGCTGTGGGGCCGGCGGCTGCTCGGCGAGGCGTTGACGCAGGCCCAGTACGTGGTGGCGGAGCGGGACGGGCTGTCGGAGCTGATCGTCAGGGGGTCGGGGGACCTCGCCGGGATCGGTCAGCTGTTCCGCCGTCTCCAGCAGTCGCACGCGCGGCGCATGACGCAGCTCGGTCTGGGCTAGGTAGGCTCGGCCGTAGATTTTTCTCTTGAGCACGGAGGTCAGCGTGGAGGTCAGGATCGGCGTCGCGGACAGCCCGCGGGAACTCGTCGTGACCAGTGAGCTCAACCCGTCCGAGGTGGAGACCCTGGTGGCGGACGCGGTGTCCGGCAAGTCCAGCGTGCTGTCGCTGGTGGACGCCAAGGGTGCGCGGTTCGTCGTGCCCGCTGGCCGCGTCGCGTACGTGGAGATCGGCCCGCAGGACTCGCGCAAGGTCGGGTTCGGCGCCTGAGGTTCTCGAACGAAAAAGCCCCGGTCGTGCTGACCGGGGCTTTTTGCTAGCTCTCCGCAGGTTCTTCGATCTTGTAGGGCGGGGTGGAGATGCCGCCGACCCGGTAGCGGCCCCACGGGTCGGGGTCGGTGAGCGTCCCCTCCGCCTGACCGGTCGGGGTGCGCAGCACCGCGGTCCGCGCGCCGCCCTCGACCCGGCTGGTGACGTCGTCGTTGGCCTTGATCCGGCCGTACCAGTGGTAGCGGCCGTCGATCGGCTGGAAGTAGCCGCGCAGCTCGACCTCGACCGCGACCTCGGTGTCCCCGAAGACGAGCGTGGCGGCGCCGGTGTAGCCCTCTTCTTCGTGCTCGTGCTCGTCGCTCATCTAGTCCACCAATCGCAACTGGGTGAGTGGCTGTTCGGGGTCGATCTGGATGCCGCCGGCGCGCAGCACGCCGTCGAGGGCGTGCCAGATGAGCGTGGCGAGGTAGTCGCTGAGGTTCGCGCGGGACATGGTCTGCCGGTCGAGCCACCAGTCGCCCGCGTTCTGCACCATGCCGACGAGCCCGTGCGCCCACGGTTCCGCGCCGCCCGAGTCCATGTCGAACGCGCGCAGGTAGTCGCCGATGATCCTGGCGAGCGTCGCGGCGATGAGGTTCTTGTCCTCCTGCGCGACGTCCTTCTCCACCGGCCGGTCGACGAAGGAGCCCTTCACGACGAACCGGTACAGGTTCGGGTTCTCCTCGATCACCGACAGGTAGGCGTCGACGATCCCCTCGATGCGCGCGCGGATCGAGCCCTCCGCGACGAGGGCGGGTCCCATCCGGTCCATCAGCAGCTCGGTGGCCTTCTGGCCGACCGCGAGGTAGATGTCCGACTTGTCGGTGAAGTGCCGGTAGAGCACGGGCTTGCTCACGCCTGCCTCGGCGGCGATGTCCTCCATGCCGACGTCCGGGCCCTTCTTGGCCACGGCGGCGATCGTGGCCTCGACGAACTCCGCCCTGCGCTGCTCGCGATGACCCTTCCACCGCTCACGTCGCGCGTCCGGCCCCTTGACAGTGCGTGCCATGTGACGCACGCTACCAGAAGTAACCGTTACCTCAAGTAACACTTACCGGGGAGGGCTACCGATGAGGGTCGCCGATCGGGAGAAGACGGCGGAGAGGCTGCTGAAGTCGTCCGCGGAGAAGTTCTACGACCCGGAGGTGGACATCGACTGGTCCGCTCCGCTGGTCGACGGGCTCTTCTACATCCCTGAACAGCGCATTTCGCTCTACGGCACGCCCCTGTACGACTCGTTGACGCACGAGCAGCGCATCGAGCTCTCGAAGCACGAGCTGGCCTCGATCGCGTCCGTCGGGCTGTGGTTCGAGCTGCTGCTGATGCAGATGCTCGTCAAGGTCGTCTACAACACCGACCCCACGACCAGGCACGCCCAGTACGCGCTGACCGAGGTCGCTGACGAGTGCCGCCACTCGACGATGTTCGCGCGCCTGGTCGAACGCATCGGCTGCCCGGCGTACGGGCCGGTCAAGCACACTCACCGGCTGGGCAAGCTGCTGCCCGTCATCGGTTACGGCCCCGCGATGTACGGCTCGATCCTGGTCGCCGAGGAGATCCTCGACCGCCTGCAGCGCGAGGCGATGAACGACGAGACCGTCCAGCCGATCGTGCGGATGGTCAACCGCATCCACGTGCTCGAAGAGGCCCGCCACGTCCGGTTCGCGCGCGAGGAGCTGCTGCGGGGCATGGACGACCTGCGCGGCTTCGAGAAGCCGTACCAGAAGTGGCTCATCGGCTTCGTGTCGATGATGATCACCCGCGCGATCATCAACCCGGAGGTCTACGCCGCCGTGGGCCTCGACGTGCGCGAGGCCCACCGCCAGGCGCTGGCCAACCCGCGGTTCCAGGAGACCATCCGCTGGTCGGGCGAACGGATCATGTCGTTCCTGCAGGAGGCCGGACTCGTCGGAAAGCCGGGGATGCGCTCGTGGCGCCGCTCGTTCTTGATCGGCTGAACGTCGTCACGTCGGGGACTTCGCCCTCCGACGTGACCGCCGTCCTGCTGCACGGCTGGACCATGGACCTCACGACGTGGGACCGCGTGGCCGCGGCTTTGCCCGGCCGCGTGGTCCGCTACGACGTGCGCGGCCACGGCCGCTCCTCCGGTGAGGGCCCGTCGCCGACGCTGTCGGAGCTGGCCGACGACCTGGCCGCCGTCCTGGAGGAGCACGTGCCGAGCGGCCGCATCGTCCTGGCCGGTCACTCGCTGGGCGGCATGACCATCATGGCCCTGGCCGAGTCCCACCCGGAGCTGTTCGCCCGCGTCACGGGCGTGGCGCTGGTCGCCACCTCGTGCGGCAACCTGCCCGCCGTGAACGCGGTGGAGCGACTGGCCGCGAAGTGGCTGGTCAAACGGCCGAAGATCGGGTTCGGCCGCCTCATCGCGCCGGGCCTGCGCGTCACGTTCGGACGCCGGCCGCGGTGGGCCGACGTCCGCGCGGCGGCGGCGATGGCCGGAAACACGACCGGGACGGCGTTCGTCGGCATCCGCGAGGAGCTCACCCGGCACCAGCGGCGGGAGGCTCTCGCGGTGCTGTCGTCGATCCCGACCGTGGTGATGGCCGGGTCGTGGGACGTCCTGACGCCCATCCGGCACGCGCGGGTGATCGCGGAGGCGCTGCCGTCGGCGGAGTTCGTGATCTACCCGAAGACCGGGCACATGCTGCCGCTGGAGCGGTCGGAGGACGTGGCGAGGCGGATCGCCGCGCTGATGTGAACTAGTAGACCGTCGCTTCTAACCTTTGGGGTAGAGGTGGCGGAGTCGGGTGCGGGCGTCGTGAGTGGTGAACTGCCAGTCGACGCCGCGCTGGTTGGTGTTGGTGGCGTGTTGCCAGGCGGCGAGTTCGGTGTTGAGGGTGTCGAGGTCGCTGATGCGGCGGTCGAGGCACTGGCGGCTGAGTGCGGAGAGTTCGATCTCGGCGATGTTGAGCCAGGACCCGTGTTTGGGGGTGTGGTGGATTTCCAGGCGCTGGGCCAGGGCGAAGGCCTCGGCGGGCGGGAAGGCGTCGTAGAGCGAGGCGATGGTGTGGGTGTTGAGGTTGTCCATGACCAGCACCACGGTCCCGGCGTCGGGGTAGTCGACGGTCAGGAGTTGTTTGACCTGCCCGGCCCAGTCGAGTTTGGTCCGCTGGGCCAGGGCGTGGACACGCCGCCAGCCGCGCAGGGGGTCGGTGAACACGAAGATCGAGCAGGTGCCGCGCCGGACGTATTCGCTGTCCTGGCGGGCATCGCGGCCCGGCCGGGCCGGCAGCGGGTCGCGGACCTCGCCGAGGAACTGGAAGGGTTTCTCGTCCATGCACACGACCGGGCGGGCGGGATCGTACGGGCGGGCGTAGACGGCGAGGACGTCTTCCATGCGGGCGGCGAACTCGGCGTTGGCGCGTGGCGGGATGGTCCAGCACTTCCTCAGATGAGGACGCAGTTGCGTTTTTTCAACACCCGGCCGATGGTCGAGTGGTCCAGGTTCGGGATGTCCTCGGTGAGCTCGACATGCTTTTCCAGCAGCCGCAACGACCACCGGGCATGCCCGGCCGGCGGTGCCGAGCACGCCAGCGCGATCAGCCGGGCCTCCACCTCCCCGGTCACCGGCGACGGCACCGGCGGAAGAGCACGCTTCTTACGTCCGATCGTGGCAAGAACATCACCGCCGGTCTCGGCGAACCGCCTGGCGACCAGCCGCAGCATCTCACCCGAGACCCCGAGCCGGGTCGCGATCACTTCCTTCGGATCGGGTTCGCCCACCGAGGTGTCCAGCGCGAGCAGCACCCGCGCCCGCCTGATCGCCGACGCCGCACGCACACCCGTGCTGGTCAGCCGGATCAGCTCTTCACGATCCCGTGCCGACAACGTCACCGGCCGCTTCAACTGGGAGGCCATGACAACAGCCTCCCAGCCAAAACGCCGTAAGTAAGCAGCGACACACTACTAGTGCGGTGACCACGAACCTTTGCCGCGTTTCGCGGCGGTCAGACGGGTGCATCGTGGGGCCGGCCCCACGTCCTCATACTGGTTGTACCGCTTTGGTGACCTACTGTGGAGGCATGGGCGACGCAGAGAAGGTTAGTGCAGGTCAGAGGGCTTTGCCGGTGTTCGACTCCTACGCGCGGTTGTCGTGGAACCCGAACACATTGGAGTTGGAGAAGGTCGAGGATCAGCACAAGGACAACCAGGCGACGATCCATCGTCACGGCGGTTCGTTGGGTCTTGAGCTGAGTGACGGTCTGTCCGCGTGGAAAAAGAACGTGAAGCGGCCCGATTTCGAGAGGTTGTTGGACCGGGCCGCTCAGCGTCTTTCACAAGGTATCGCCATCTGGCACGTAGACCGCCTTTTCCGTCAGCCACGCGACCTGGAACGACTGATCGACCTAGCCGATAACGGGTTTCTCGTTATCAGTTCGCACGGTACGCGCAACCTGTCCGATCCGGACGACCGGTTCATTCTGCGAATCGAGGTCGCGCACGCGGCACGTTCATCTGATGACGCGTCGCGCCGGATCACCCGCCGAATGCAGGCTTACCGCGAACGTGGCCGTACGGTGGGCGGACGTCCGGGTTTCGGGATGATGCGAAAAGACCTGACTTGGAAGCCTGGACCGAAGGACAAGACGGACGCGCGTCCGTACGTTTCCGAATCGCTGGTGAAGCGGGAGCAGGCGGCGTTGCGGAAAGCTGTGCATGAGATGTCACTCAATGCAACCGACTCATCCAAGGTTGCGCGCTTGTGGAATGAGCAAGGGCTCGGGACGACAGACGGGGGTGAATGGATCGGCGAGACGGTGCGCCAGACTCTGTTGCGTCCACAGTTGGCCGGTCGCCTGGAAACAGATGGTGTAGTGGTCGGCCGGTTGCCGGGTGAACCTGTCGTGGATGAAAAGGAATGGTTGCGGGTCCGGGCGATGATGGAAAGTCGTCGCCGTGGTGCCGCCCCAGGTCGGAAATATCTGGCGTCAGGAATGTTGCGGTGTGGTGTGTGCGGGAACAAGCTCACCGGCCGCGACAAAGGAGAGCGCAAGAGCACGGGCGGTCGAATTGAAATTTACTACTGCCGAAAGCGTGCGGGTAACTGTGGGTCGATCACTGTCGACCAGGCTGCCGTGGACCGTGAACTGCGGAGTTTCGTGGTCTCCCGCTTGTCGGACCCTCACTACGCCCATGCCATCTCTCTTGCGCGTGCTGAGGTGTCCGGGCGGTTGAGGGAACTTGCTGCCGAGATCGAGGAAATCGAGGCGTTGCAGCAGGCGTTGTCTGAGAAGCTGGGACGACGTCAGATTTCCCTGAAGACGTTCGAGGCATCACACGACCCGCTGATGGACGACTTGACCGACTTGCAAGCGGAATACGATGAACTGTCGGGTGGAGCGCCGGAAGGTCCGACGACCGCTTTGGCCGCCGAACAGATCGATGCGAAGTGGGCGGATGCGGACGTAGTGGAAAAGCGTGCCATGCTGGCCAATGCCATGGGTCCGTTGCAGATCCGGATCTTGCCGTCACCGAAAGAAGGCAAGCGTGTGTTTGATCGTGATCGGATGATCACAGCGGACCCGAAGGCCCCTTTTCTCAACGGCAAGACTCGCCGCTAGCGGCCTGAATATCGTGATGCCCCGCGCCAGTGAAAATGGCGCGGGGCATCACGGTGTTCAGTTCCGCTGTGTGCCGGGCTACTTTGTGTCGCGTTGACGCGCGTCGATCCTGGAGAACAACGCCCCGATCCTATTGATTTCATCCTGCGTCATCGGCGGCATGGTGGCGACGATCTTCCGCCAGTGTTCCATGCTTTCTCTCTGTTCTGGCGTGAAGTAGCTGGTTGTCTCTGTGTCACCTCCGGTGATCGCCGATTCGTGTTCATCATTCATCGTGGTCTCATCACCTCCCCTCGCATGGTGGATGTCGACGGTTTCCGTCTCCCGGATTGATTCTTCAGCTGAACAGTCCGGACAATGTGTTGATCCCGGAAATGATCAGCGCATTCACGGCACGGCCGATGTGTCCGGCGAGTCCGGTCGGTGCGAGGCTCACGCCGAACGCGATTCCCAGCAGTACCCCGAGGATTTTCTGCTTTCCGTGCTTGACGGCGTAGAAGATCACCAGTGCCAGGATCAGCGGGACGGCCACGGTCACGGTTGCGGTGGTGGTCATGTGTTCACCCCCGTTCCTGGGCGCTGAGAGCGTCGCTGACGACTTGGCGGTGGTAGCCCTGCCGGTTACGCCCGTCTTGCTTGATCTGCGCCGGAGAGAGCTTCAGGGGCCGCAACGCGTCCGCCAGGTCTTCCGGGGTCCAGTCCGCGTACCGGTCGTGCCGCCCGGCAAGCCGGGCCAACAGGTCCACGGTCCACAGTCGTTCGTCGTCGCCGAACGCGGCCAGCACGTCCGCGACGGCCATGCGGTCCAGCGGGGCAGGCTCACCGGATCGAGGCGACGGCAAGGCGATCACCGCACGGTGCCGCCCACTCCCACTGCCGTTGCCTGATGGGCTGAAACCGTTGGCAGCACGGCGTTTGCGTGCCGCCTCGATCGACACAGCGTCCACCCTCGGACGGTGCGGTGCCCGCTGTCGTGCCCGCTGTGCGGTGTCCTCATCGGACACCGGGCGGAACTTCGACAACACCGGGTCGCGGTAGTGCGGGGCGTAGACGTACGCGCTGCCCGCGTCCTCGGGACTGTCGGCCGATGCCGGGTTGAGCCGGTCCGGCCGCCACCCCTCCCCGAGCATCGACGGACCCAGCACCAACCGGACGTCCGCGTGTCGGCACGCGTGCAGGATCTTGAGCGCCGTGGTGTCGGCGATCGCGTCCCCGAGCGTGTCACTGGTCGCCTCCGTCGCGGCCAGCAGAAGAGACACCCGCGCCTTGCGGCCGATCCGCAGCACCTCGACCGCCATTTCCTTGGCAGCGTTGGACAATCGCGAGTACTCGTCCACGAACACGATCACCGCCGGATGCTCACGCGTGGGCACCCACTCACGCCCCTGCATTCCCATGTCCCGCAACAGATGCGGCCGAACCTCAGCCAACGCCAGGGCATCGGCCAAGGCGTCCTCGATCCCGGCGCGGGTGCGCTCGCTGCGCTCGATCGAATCGGCGAGGACGTCCAGCCCGGTTCCGGCGGGGTCGAGATCCCACACGGTCGCGTCCGCGCAGTCCGTCACCGCGTCGGCGAGCGTGGCCAGGGTCGAGGACTTCCCGGACCCGGTGTCACCGATCACGACCCCGTGCACCCCGAGCAAGCCCAATGCGAGGGGTTCGCCGGTGATCACCGATCCGACGTGCAGCCGGTCGGTGATCGACCGCGACACCAGCGGCCGTGCCGCGTGTGCGGGCGCGGCCTGCAACCCGGTGAACGGGTCCCGCTCGGCCAGCCGGATGACCACTCGGGCGCGGCGGGTGCGGTCCGGGGACGCCATCGCCCCGCCCGCCGGTAGATCGAGAGTGGTTTCCAGCGCGGCCAACTTGTCGACCACCTGAGAAGGGGTGCCCCGGCGCAAGATCACCGGGACTTCCCACCCCCACGACTGGCGCACCGCCTCGCCGACCAGCCGGAGATCCACACCTTCCGTGCGCAGCGCCCGTGATACCGCGTCGGCCGCTTCGGCGCGGGTGTGCGCGTCGGCGATCGGGAACGGCTCATCCGGGCCACTGTGGACGATCAGCTCATGATCATGATCACCCTCAGCCGGCTGGGGTCGCACACCCCTTCCTACCAGCGCAAACACACCGAACATGATCGAGGCCGCGGGAAGGTTCCCGAGCTTGCCCGCGATACCGGACACGACCAGCACCACGACCACGGCGACGATCAACATGAGCACCGACCGCACGGCGGCCATGCGCGCCCACTCCTCCCGCAACCGCTTCGCGGTCCCGTGCCGCTGCTCGTCGTCCATCTGCCGGACCAACCTCGCGTAAGAGGCGTGCCCCGACGCCCACCGGACCGTGCGCGACACCACCCACCACGCACCACACAGGGCGTACACGGTGGTCCGCCAGGTCCAGCGGGGAGCGCGCCGTGCGAACCAGCACACGCCCCGCCACACCACACCCGGCGCGCGGTGGCGCAGCCATCCGGCCGCGTCCCGTACGGGCGGTCCGGCCACCGACCAGACCGCACGCCACACCCGACGCGCCCGGTCGGCGAGCACGGGCCAGCCACGCCAGAACCGAAGTGCCGCAACGGTTTCCCGCACCCATCCCGCGATGGCGAGGTAGGCGGGCGAGAAGAGCACCCGTTCCACCCACCAGCCCGTCACCGCGTCGATCACGGCACCGAACGCACCCAGCCACCCGAGCAGGGTGGCGCGCACCCGCGCCACCACTGCCCGCGTCACACCACGCGCGCTCATCGGCGACCGTCCACGCGCATCGCGTGTGCCCGTGTTCGCTGCTCGGGAACCGAGCTCGGGGAGCTGGTCACCGCGTCGGTGTCCAGCCACGCCGCCCGCACCGCGTCCACAGACTGTTCCTCGGGCGACTCGGCCGACAACGTCCCACGAGCATCCATGAACACCCGCGCCAATTCGTTCTCACTGACGTACTGCGTAGCCACGGCCAGCACGGCCGCCGCTTCCCTGGCGATCTGCCGGTAAATCCACCCGCCGTCACGCTGTGCCGCGATCGTCGGGAGTTCCTCACCCAGCCACGCCAGGTGGAACAAACGGTTCTGCATCTGTTCTGGAGTTTCGAACATGAGGTAAACCCAATCTCTTGGAAGGGACTCTCTTGTGAGAGCCACACCCCGCCAGGTGCGGGGCGATGACTCAAGTAAGCCGCCCACCAAAAGAAACCTCTATGTCAGATTCTGCATACGCTATGCGCGTTTTGGAATACCCGCAGGTCAGGCGATCGCACGCGATGATCGACATACAAAAGGCAGGTAAATCAACGCGGATATGCCGGATCTGTATGTTGATCTCCCCTTCCGCAGAGACACCCCATCTGAGCTGCGGAAACAGGCAGTCGGCTGCAACCCGGTACGGGGCGCGCATTAGTGACGGGCTGCTCTCGGGATGCTCGTTCGCCCTGACGAGTGAGCATCAGCACCATGCCCAGGCGCTGAGAACCCCTGCGAACAGCGGATATGCAGGATCGGGGTAACGGTACCCGCGAACTGTCATAGACCCCGCACACCACCGGTGAGCTAATCGGCCTGGTTGGTCACACACGTGACCACACAAACACACCGAGGCCCGATGAGATTGTGACCGGTGTCGATGATTGTGACGGCAATCCTCACCACGCAGATAGGCCGCGTGGCACGCGGGATCATCGAATGCACCCAACTGATAGAACAGGTCTTGCATACCGAGCACACCGACTGGGAAACACTTCTCTCAGTCGGAGATGTCGAGTTCTACAGCGAACGGTCAGGGCCGTACCCCAATCACCAACTCAGAGTCAGCGCATCACCGAGAAACAATATTGCCGCGCTGAGCTACATCGACCACGACGACCCCGCGTTATCCATAGCTAACTCCCACAACCCCGACGACAACAGTCCCTTTGTCGCGTTGGTCTTCAACGGCGAAACCGGGGCAGTATTTCCGCGCAGCGCGTTGATTCCCATTCCTCGCGCACGAGCCGCGTTGATGGAGTGGCTGAACACCCGCACACGCCCCACCTGTATCGAATGGGTGCCCTATGACCAATACTGACGACACTCCCGCCTTCGAAATTCCGGCGATAGACGAGAACGGCAATCGCCGCACGCTTCACGTGACCTGTGTCGGACCCAACTTCGTCACCATACGACTGCAGGACGTCGGCACAACGCAGCTCATCAAATGCAACGTCTCCATCAACGCCATGACGGATCTACTACTCGCGCTAAGCCTCTGCGAACGATTGGCACGCAGCAGATGGCCCACGCAAGCCAACACCGCCTCCCCATTCCCACAGAACCTCATTCACGAAGACGGCGACGCGATATGAGCACCGACGACATGACCAACCACCACGCAGACCACCCCGCAAACGCCAAAGAAGCTCTCAGCGCTGTCCGTGAACTCGTTCTAATGGGATTCGTCCCCGGCGCACTCGGAGGAACAGACGGCGACGGCCCGGAAATGATGCTGTACATCCGAGGCTCACTTCACTATATCGACGTGATCCACGTCTACGGCCACGAAGACGGACAAACGGCGGCGAGCCGCACCTCAAAAGGCGTCGAGACACAGAAGATCGTCGGCGACATACGGTCCATCGTGGACACCGTCAAGCAATGGCCGACCACCGCAATCGCAGACATCAGCGACTTCTGAGAGCGGTGACAAAGCATGAAACACCGCACCAGATCACGCACCGCCAGAACGCCTCTCAGAGCACTGTGGCGCTGGATCGTCTCCTACGACTCCCGCGAACGCCTCGGCTTTGTCGTGGAAGAAATCCTGAGCACCAACCGCCTGAACGCCACCGCTTTCAACGCCGCATCCAATGACACTGCCCAGTACATGAAAATGGTCCGCACCGGCAAAGGCAACGAGGCAGCCACGCTGTACCTCCACATTCGCGACACATACCCGAGCACCGTGCGGAATCTGGCTCTCTGCGCCACTCTGCTGCGTCACGGTCTTCTCACAGGTCGACTAGTGGCACGCGATTACGACTTGATACAGAGGAAATGCGGGCACATCAACGGCGGCGCAAAACTGCGCCCGTTCTTCAGCAAGATCGACCGCGTCAGCAGGAGTATGCAATGAGACCGGACCTGATCGACTACATCTCCTTCATCCTGCTGACCGCAGGACTGCTCATCGCCCGCCGATTCGCAAAGATACTGAAAAACAAACGCAGGAAATTGTCAACTGTGCCCGGCTTGTCACCGACCATTGAGCGACCGCCCACGTTGTGCAAGCTGTGCCCGATTCGCGGTGTCTGCAACAACGCTATCGAAAGCCGCTAAGTATTCTCCAGCAAACGAGGAAACTATCAGCATGCCCGCCGCTCCACCCGAAGGACGCCCGACACTCTCCCGCTTCACGATCATCATGCTTCTCCTCAGTGAACCCGATCGCTCATGGAGTCCAAAAGAAATCCATAGCCAGACCGGATGCAACCCAAAAATGGCCAGCAACGCCCTTCAGAGACTTTATGAATTCCGGCTTGTTGTGGAAGCCGAGAACCACCTGCCGACCCGACCCCGGTACCAACTCACCAATGCCGGTCTGGCGCACTGTTTTCTATGGCTCACGCAGCACATTTCAATAGAAATGCTGGAACGTATGCAAAGAAGTCACGAAGGACGTGAAATAGTCAAAAAGTATATGTGCTTCATAGGGCATCTCTTCGGACACGGTAGCGCAAATCATTAACAATTGCCCTTAGGGGAAACCTAGCTCTGATCTGGTGGGTAACGCTAATCAAGCAAGGAAAGACGCAAACCGGGACATGCGGGCAACCGGGTTCATCCCGCCACCCAAATGCCCTCCGCACAATGACAAGGTAAGCTACTCGACCAACTGGATTGGAACCATGAAATGGGCGGAAGACCAATGTGAAGACTGCGGGCGAAAAACAAATCTCAGACCTGCATAGCTAACCGATTACAGACCTAAATCGTGCGGGAACCGAGATCGCAAGAAAGCACCGTGTCCCACTTGTAAGAACTTCCCTCACGCCTCAAATCGACAAGATCAACCGATTTCACTGTAGTCCAATGCGGTTCAATTCGCCGCAACTTGATCACTCGTTCGATCACTGGGCGAGCTGATACCGATTGATTCACGTATCCAACGCCTACGTGCGGTCGAAAGAGCTTGCTTGTGACGGTTGTCTGCTGATCGTCTCCATCCGTAATAATGTCGAAAATCTTAATGAGCGGCTCCCAGGGAAAAACGCTCATTCGGACAGCGCGGGGAGACCCTGCCATGGGGAAGAGACCCAACCGAAACTGATTGATTGCCGAGAGTTGTGTACGTATGCCGTCGGCGTTTTGGAGGGCATCACCTTCATCTGTATATATGCCGTAACTCGCGCGACGCATCGTCAGATGCAAGTCGTCCGATTCAATAGGATCCAGGAAGGGAAGGTTTAACTCCTGCTGACAAGAGCGCACAAGTTCGGCGACAGAGTGATCGTGCGAGAAGGTGAGCATCCAGTAGAACGACCGCTTGAAAGGCCTTTCCCAATGACTTTCCAATCGATCTAGTTCGTCGAAAGATTCGCGGTCATTGCTCAACACTGAACTCATGTCGTCGATTCGATCGGCGCGTTCCGGAGGAAAAGCCAAGTAGCTAGTCCTGGCGCTCAACTTTTGCTGTCCTCTTTTCGGGCTAGCGTCGCCTCTACTGAGCTGCGTTGGATTTGCTCCATGCATTGTGCAGCTCAATAAATTCACGTATTACCGGAACGACGATCCATTGTGACGCAATGTCCCGAAGCGTAGCGGCACGCTGTCGGATGGATTGAATGGGGTTCTTCCCACACTTCCGAAGCGCTGTGATTCCGAACGATGCCGCCTGTTCGAGATCAGGGGGATTCCGGATCAAAGCAGCTGTTGCGATATCAAGCCGGGTCAAAACTCGGCTCCAGTTTGAATCGGCTTCTTCCACCGCTGTGTCAATCTCGCCGATGTATTGAACAACCCGGTCAAGGTTTCCGAGGGGAACCCATGCCGTAGCTGCGTTGGCTGCGAATCGCGCATATCCGTACGGACTGAACGAAATGCACGAGTCGAGAATCTCGCTGTCATCCGCTATCGCGTCCAGCAGTCGCGCGCCATCACTGATAGCAGATGCTGCCTCATCGCGTTGTCCAAGCATTCCCAACGCCCTCGCTTCACCGTTTGAGCGAAGACGAATAGCTTGCGGCGAAGTGGGATCGAGCGCGATTCCAGACCGTGCGATCTCAGCAGCCTTTACGTAGTCCTTCTCATAATAAGCGCAGAACGACTGCGTGCCACGAACCCACATCATCAGGTCCACATCGTTTGCAACAGAGGCCATCATCTCGCCTTCTGCGCAATAGGCTTTAGCTACATTGAACTTTCCTGCGTTGACAGCCATGTAACCGAGGAGCGCCGCTGACTGTGCTGCAAGACGAACAATCTCGTCACGCTTAGCCGGATGGATCCAGCCATCGAGAACTTCCTGAGTCGTCTTACGGATCTTCAACGCTTCTGCTACGAGCTTACTCGGCCCCTCAGCTTCGTATCGTGACATCACGTCAGTGACCGCAATGCGCGTTAGTTCAATGACTGAGTCACTGGAACTGGCCGCAAAGGCCGTAGCTCTCTCTGCGATCGCTGCCGGACTCTCCCATTCGAACGAATCAGCTGATTTGCCGCTGCATGCCGCATCCTGAAAAGCCCGACTAGCGCGATTCTCCCCCGGAAAATCGAACCATAGAAGATCGTTCGGTATATGTAGAGCAGCCGCATATTTGCGGAGCGCTCCGAGATTTTCCTCGGGTTTTGCGCCTTCGATCCTACTGACTGCCGTTTGGCTCAATCCGAGCCAGCGGCCGAATTCCTCTTGACTGAGTGGTCGCCCGAGAAGCTTCACAAAGCGTTCATGTTGCCTGTAAGCCTTGAACACTTTACCCATATGATTCGCATCAAGAGCTGCGCACATCTCAGGCGTGGAAAAGAACTCTTTTGTCAATCCTGCCGGTGGTTTATCGAGTCCGCCAAATTCTCGCAGGCAGCGGCCGCACATCCGCGTCGTGTTGTCTGCGGCCAACGGCGTATCGCATCGACCGCATCGGCGTTCGCGTGAAGTCGAGGCACCACGTCCACGGGTCGGACTCATGACAGGGCGCTCACCTCACACGCTTCACCAATGACGGATCTCCAGAGTACTCCCTGTTCACGGCGATTTCCGCGAGTGCAAGTTGCAGACGGTAGGGCCTCACCAGCACGGCATAGCCCGCCGCACCTCTCCATGCTTGAAGTACCCGGATCGACCGAGTCACGAACAAAGAGCCCCTACCGCCCTACGTCGCAGGTCACACCGCGTTTGAGGCCGCTACCTCACTGGCCCTACGGCCCTACCCGGTAGGGGCAGCAGCCCGACACAGTAGGGCCGCCGGTAGCGGCACAAACGGTGTCTTCCCAGGTCACAAGTAGGTCACTAAATCGGTAGAAACCACTGGACGTATGGGGGCGTGGGGCCGGTCCCACGAGGTGCCCTGCTGAGCGTCGGGAAACACGGTGAAGATTGTGGTCACCGCACTAGCAGGGTTCGCCGATGTGCGAGTACGGCACCTTGTAGGAGACCCTGCACTGGGCGAGCCCGGACAGGTACGCGGCGTCGTACTTCTCCGGGCTCGCCTTGCCGGTCACCTCGAAGGGCTTGCCGTCGAGGTCCAGGACGTGCTCCCGCTGCTGCCCGTCGGCGGTGTGGAAGAGCTGCAGCTGAACTTGCAGTGCTGCTTGGTGGCGTTGGCGATCAGCAGGAACGGCGTGGATTCGTTCTTCTTCAGGTCGACCTTCCGCTCGAACAACGGCTGCGGCGGCTGGTCCCGCTCCGGTGAGCTGAGGAGGAACCGGGGCTTCGGCTGGTCGAGGTCGATGACGAGGTGCTCAGGGTCCTCTGCCGCGCCGGGGTCGCTGAAGCAGGTGCCGCCCAGGGGCTCGCCGCACTCCAGTTCGACCGGCCGCACGTCGGCGAGCTGAACGGTGTGGTCCAGCATCCCGTCCAGGCTGAAGCTCCAGCGGGCCTGGTTCACGCCGACCGCGCCGTGCGCTGCGAACCACTCGGCCTGCGACGGCCGGGTCGCCGGGGTCCGCTCGCTGAAGTTCACGACGACGTCCTCGTGCTCCAGATCGCCGGACGGGACGACCTTGTCGAAGGCCGACTCGTCCATCATCACCTTCCCGGCGAGCCGGATCGCGGCCGGTGGCGCCGACGACACCGTGCTGGACGGCGCCGCCTGCGGTGCGGCCGGGTCGTGCGGCCGCTGGGTGAGCCAGAGCGCCGCCCCGCCGGCCAGGACGAGCACCCCGCCGAGGCTCACGAGCTTGACCGCGTTCTTGTTGATGAAGAACGTGATGCCGCCGTGGACGTCACGGGCCTGAACGGTCTGGCCGGAGTTCTCGGCCTTGTTGTGCCAGTGCTCGTCGGCCACGCGCGACCCCCTGCTGAACAGCTCGACTGGGCCGTTCAGGCTGGCGGCGATCGACGTTTGGTGGCAAACCTCAGTGCTGCAGCGGGAACCCGCCACCGATCCCGCGCCACGCCAGGTTCGAGATCAACGCCACCGCGTCCTCCTTCGGCACCCGCCGGTTGTCCGCCAGCCACGACCGGGCCGTGACCTGCGACAACCCCACGAGACCAACGGCCAGCAGCCGCGCGCGCTCCGGGTCCAGGCCGGCGTCCGCGGTGATCGTGTCCGTGATCGCGTCCACCGAGTCGGTGGTGGCGCGCTCGACGGCGGACTGGACGGCGGGCTCGGAGCGCAGGTCGGACTCGAAGACCATCCGGAAGGCCTGGCCCTCGCCGTCCACGAAGTCGTAGAACGCGGCCACGGCGGCGCGGACGCGGAGCTTGTTGTCCGTGGTGGAGCCGATGGCGGTGCGGACGCGGCCGACCAGCTCGTCCACATGCGACTCGAGCAGGGCCATGTACAGCTCGAGCTTGCCGGGGAAGTGTTGGTACAGCACCGGCTTGGACACGCCCGCGCGCTCGGCGATCTCGTCCATCGCCGCGGCGTGGTAGCCGTTCGCGACGAACACGTCCTGCGCCGCTGCCAGCAGTTGGGCGCGGCGGGCGGTGCGCGGCAGTCGAACGCCCCTGCCTGCGGGTGCGCTCTGAGCCGTCTCCGTCATGGTGCCTCCAGCACTGTTCATCACTGCCGTCGGGTCGAGCGCCAGCCGACCGCGGCGTGACCGCAACCTTACTCGCTGGTAGCCCACTTCCGTGAACCATGTCTTGCCCGCTTCCCGCATCCTGGGGAGATGAGCACGCTGATTCCCGCCCCGCTGTCCCGCGCCGAGCTGCCGCCGCTGGACACCGGGCAGACGCCCTGGCCAGGTGAGTTCTGCCAGATCGACGACCACGAGGTGCACGTCAGGGTCACGCCGGGAAACGGGCCGCCCGCGGTCTACGTGCACGGCCTGGGTGGGAGCGCGACCAACTGGACCGACCTCGCGGCCCAGCTGAAGGACCACGTCAGCGGCTACTCGATCGACCTGCCGGGCTTCGGGCGCTCCGAGCCGATCCCCGGTTACGACTTCAGCCTCGCCACGCACGCCCGGACGGTCGTCAAGTACGTCGAGACCCTCGGCGAGCCGGTGCACCTGCTCGGCAACTCCATGGGCGGCGCGATCTCCGCCATCGCCGCCGCGACCAGGCCCGAGCTGGTGAGGACGCTCACGCTGGTCTCGCCGGCCGTGCCCGACCTCAGACCGCGCCTCGACCGCATGTCCGACCCGCGGATGGCGCTCACGGTCCTGCCGATCATCGGCGCGAAGGTCCGCCGCGAGCTCGCGAAGATGACCGCGCACGACCGCACCCGGCAGATGCTGGAGCTCTGCTTCGCCGACCCGAGCATCGTGCCGGACAACCGCATCGAGGAGTCGATCGCGGAGAACGAGGAACGCGCCAGGCAGCAGTGGGCGAACCGGGCGCTCAGCCGCAGCACCGTCGGGTTGATGACGAACTGGCTCACGCCCGGCGCGCGGTCGTTGTGGCGGGTGCTGCCGTCGGTGCGGGCGCCCACGCTGGTGCTCTGGGGCGAGAACGACCGGCTGGTCAGCGTTCGCAAGGGGCCGCGGACCGCGCGGACGTTGCCGAAGGGCCGGCTGCTGGTGCTGCCGAACACCGGGCACGTCGCCCAGATGGAACGGCCCGCCACCGTGGCGAGGGCCGTGCTGGGCATGTGGGAGGCGGTCGACCGGCAGACGTGGTGACCGACGACGGCCGTGCGGGCGGTGTGGGACCCTGGGACACGTGAATCGCGCCCCCGAGCGAGGACGAAGTGCTCCGCCCGCAGACCGCTACCGCCGTGGCGCGCGGCGTACCAGCGCGGAACCGCTCGCGGCCGCGTGGGAGCCGGAGGGCACCAGCCGGCTCCAGCGGCCACGCCGCAGCGGCGGGGTGAAGCGGCTCGTCTCCAGCTACGGCTGGCGGATCTACGCGATCCCGGTCCTGGTCGTGCTCACCGCGCTGGTGGTGCTCGACACGGTCCAGCCCAAGACGCCCGTGTCCGGTGACAACGCCGGCACGAACGCGGCCGAGACGCCCGTGAACACCCCCGAGCCGCCCGCGACCGAGGTCCAGGGCCAGAAGCCGCAGCTCAACATCCCCACCGCGGAGCTGCCTCCTGGCCCCGACTTCTCGCAGGACGGCGTCGGCACGTTCAAGGCGGTCGCCGGCAGCGGCCCGCGGGTCGGCGAGGCGAACGCGGCGAAGTTCCGCAAGTACTCGATCGCCATCGAGGACGGCGTGCGGCCCGCGGACTACAACGACGACGCGGCGGCGTTCGGGCGCACGGTCGAGGGCTTCCTGTCCGACCCGCGCAGCTGGATCGGCACCAAGACGGTCGCGCTGCAGCGGGTCGAGGCGAACCAGAACCCGGACTTCACGATCATCCTGACCAGCACGAAGACGACGCACGCGATCTGCGGCAAGGAGATCCCGTTCGAGACCTCGTGCTTCGACAAGCCCAGCAAGCGCGTGGTCATCAACGTCGCCCGCTGGGTGCGCGGGGCCATGGCCTACAGCCGGGACCTGTCCGGGTACCGCAACTACGTGATCAACCACGAGGTCGGCCACGCGCTCGGCAGCGGCCACGCGGCCTGCCCGGAGACCGACGCGCCGGCCCCGGTGATGATGCAGCAGACGTTCGGCGTCTCGAACGACTTCGTCTCGCAGCTCAACGCCGGTCTGGACGTGGTCCCCGCCGACGGCAAGGTGTGCAAGCCGAACGCGTTTCCCGCTGGGTGAGACGGCTTTCCAACCGGGAAGAGTCCAGGCAGGGTAGACGTTGTCTCGGACACGGAGACATTCGTCGAGGAGGACCAGCATGGCGCTTCCGCCGCTCGTTGAGCCAGCCGCGGAGCTGACCAAGGAAGAAGTCGCGCGCTACAGCCGGCACCTGATCATCCCGGACGTCGGGGTGGACGGGCAGAAGCGGCTGAAGAACGCGAAGGTGCTCGTCGTCGGCGCGGGCGGTCTCGGCAGCCCGGCACTGCTGTACCTGGCCGCGGCCGGGGTCGGCACGCTCGGCGTCGTCGACTTCGACGTCGTGGACGAGTCGAACCTGCAGCGCCAGGTCATCCACGGTCAGTCCGACGTCGGCCGCCCCAAGGCCGAGTCCGCGCGCGACTCGGTCGCGGAGATCAACCCGTTCGTCAAGGTGGTCCTGCACCAGACGCACCTGAACTCCGAGAACGCGCTGGAGATCTTCCGCGACTACGACCTGATCCTCGACGGCACGGACAACTTCGCCACGCGCTACCTGGTGAACGACGCCGCGGTGCTGCTGGGCAAGCCGTACGTGTGGGGCTCGATCTTCCGGTTCGAGGGCCAGGTCAGCGTCTTCTGGGAGGACGCGCCGAACGGCCAGGGCCTCAACTACCGCGACCTCTACCCGGAGCCGCCGCCTCCCGGCATGGTCCCCTCGTGCGCCGAGGGCGGCGTGCTGGGCGTGCTGTGCGCGTCGATCGGCTCGATCATGGTCACCGAGGCGATCAAGCTGCTCACCGGCATCGGCGACCCGCTGCTGGGCCGCCTGATGGTCTACGACGCGCTGGAGATGTCGTACCGGACCATCAAGATCCGCAAGGACCCGGAGTCCCCGAAGATCACCGAGCTGATCGACTACGAGGCGTTCTGCGGTGTCGTGTCCACGGACGCGCAGCAGGCGGCCGCGGGCAACACGATCACGCCGCTCGAGCTCAAGCACAAGCAGGAGTCCGGCGAGGACTTCCTGCTGGTGGACGTCCGCGAGCCGCACGAGTACGAGATCGTGAAGATCCCGGGCTCGGTGCTCATCCCGAAGGACAAGATCCTGTCGGGTGAGGCGTTCTCGGAGCTGCCGCAGGACAAGCCGCTGGTGCTGCACTGCAAGTCGGGTGCGCGCTCGGCGGAGGCGCTGGCGGCGCTGCACAAGGCGGGCTTCAAGGACGCCGTGCACGTCGGTGGCGGCGTGCTGGCCTGGGCTCGCGAGGTCGATCCCAGCCTGCCGACGTACTGACCGTCCGGCTTGACGGCGTCTGCAAGTACTACCAACGTGGGAGTCGGTAGTACTTGCAGACGCCAAAACGCTAGACCAGGCGGGTGGCGGCGCGAATCACGGCGTGTCGTGTTACACCACCCAGAAGGCCTAAGCAGGTAGCGTGCGCGATCGTGACCCGGTCTCCCGAACCGCCCCCAGCGCACGTGCGTGCGGCGTTCGGGGCACGTGACGCCGAACCAGAGCTCATCGACGGTGGCCCGGCGTGGCGATGTGGCGATGCCACGATCAGGCCCGCGCCCCGGCCCGCCGAGGCCACCTGGATCGCCAAGACCCTCGACAACCTCGACGTGCCGAACCTCAGGATCGGCCGGCCGCTGCGGTCCACCGACGGCCGCTACGTCGTCGGCGGCTGGTCGGCCACGAAGTTCCTCGCCGGCCGGGCCGAGGCACGCCACGACGAGGTCATCGCGGTCGCCCAGCGCCTCCACCAGGCCACGGCCGACCTGCCCAAACCCCGGTTCCTCGACGCGCGCACGGACGTGTTCGCCGTCGCCGACCGGTTGGCGTGGGGTGAGGAGGAGGTGCCGCTCGACGCCGACCTCGGCGGCCGGCTGTTCGACCTGCTGGCCGAGGTGCAGAAGCCGATCAACCTCAAGCCCCAGGTCGTGCACGGTGACCTGTTCGGCAACGTGCTGTTCGCGGGCAACGCGCCGCCGGCCGTCATCGACTTCGCCGCCTACTGGCGCCCCGCCGAGTACGCCGCCGCCGTGGTCGCGGTGGACGCCGTCGCGTGGGGTGGTGCCGACTCCGGCCTGCTCCACCGGTGGAGCCACCAGGCCGAGTGGGAGCAGGCGCTGGTGCGGGCCGTGTTGTTCCGGTTGGCCGTGCACGCGTTGCACCCGTTGTCAACGCCACAGTCGTTTGCGGGCTTGGAACGAGCTGCTCACCACGTGACCGCACTGCTCTGAGCGGGCCAATTTCCCGGTTCGAAACATTGCGGAGCTTCGGGTTAACGCGCGCTTCTTAGCGTCAGCGGCGTGACCCATTGCCCGTACTGCGCGCTCCAATGCGCCATGAGCGTCATCGACGGCCAGGTGGCCCCTGGTCCCGGTGGGCTGTGCCAGAAGGGCTGGACGGCGGGGGAGCTGCTGCGCCATCCATCCCGCCTCACCACGCCGTTGATCCACGGCGAACCCGCGTCCTGGGACGACGCGCTGGACTTCGTCGTCCGCAAGATCCGCGAGTACGAGCCCGACGAGGTCGCCGTGTTCGGCGGCGGCGGGCTGACCAACGAGAAGGCGTACCTGCTGGGCAAGTTCGCCAGGGTCGCGCTGAAGACCTCGCAGATCGACTACAACGGCCGGTTCTGCATGTCGTCGGCCGCGGCGGCCGGCAACAAGGCGTTCGGGCTCGACCGGGGCATGCCGTTCCCGCTCACGGACCTCAAGACCGCTGACACGGTGCTGCTCGCGGGGTCCAACCCGGCCGAGACTATGCCGCCGTTCCTGCGGCACCTCGAAGGCGCCCGGCTGATCGTCATCGACCCGCGCCGCACCGCCACCGCCGAACGCGCCACCCTGCACCTGCAGCCCGCGCCCGGCACGGACCTGGCGCTGGCACTGGGGTTGCTGCACACCGCGATGATCGAGGGGCTGGTCGACAAGGCCTACATCGCCGAGCGCACCACCGGGTTCGACGACGCCTGGCGGATCGCCGCGCAGTGGTGGCCGGAGCAGACCGAACGCGTCACCGGCGTGTCGGCCGCCGACCAGCGCGCCGCGGTGCAGATGCTGGCCGGAAGGTCTTACCTCCTCACCGGGCGCGGCAGCGAGCAGCACGCGTCCGGCACCGACACCGTCTCCGCGTGGATCAACCTGGCGCTCGCGCTCGGGCTGCCGGGCAAGACCGGCTCCGGGTACGGCTGCCTGACCGGGCAGGGCAACGGCCAGGGCGGCCGCGAGCACGGCCAGAAGGCCGACCAGCTGCCCGGTTACCGCAAGATCGACGACCCGGCGGCCCGCGCGCACGTCATGGACGTCTGGGGCGTCGACGAGCTGCCAGGACCCGGCCGCAGCGCCTACGAGCTGCTCACCGCCGACGACCTCAAGGCGATGCTGGTGTTCGGCAGCAACCCGGTCGTCTCGGCGCCGCGCGCGGCCGGTGTCGCGGACCGGTTGAAGGCGCTGGACCTGCTGGTGGTCGCGGACTTCGTGATGTCGGAGACGGCCGCGATGGCCGATGTCGTGTTCCCGGTGACCCAGTGGGCCGAGGAGGACGGCACGATGACCAACCTCGAAGGCCGGGTCATCCGGCGCCGCAAGGCACTCGACCCGCCGCCCGGCGTGCGCAGCGACCTGGAGCTGATCAACGGCCTGGCGTCCCGCCTCGGCGTCGGTGGTTTCCCCACGGAGCCGCGCGAGGCGTTCGAAGAACTGCGCAGGGCGTCGGAAGGCGGCCTGTCCGACTACTCCGGCATCACCTACGAGCGGCTCGACGACGAGCAGCTGCACTGGCCGGTGCCCTCGACCGACCACCCCGGCACCCCGAGGCTCTTCCTCGACCGGTTCGCCCACGCCGACGGCCTGGCGCGGTTCGTCCCGGTCGACCACACCGGCCCGGCGGAACCGCCGGACGCCGAGTTCCCGTTGCAGGCCACCACCGGGCGGGTCCTGCAGCACTACCAGTCGGGTGCGCAGACGAGGCGGATCGGCGAGCTGCTCAAGGCCGTTCCCGAGATGTACGTCGAGGTGCACCCCGACACGGCCGCGCGGGCGGGACTGGTTCCCGACGAACCCGCGCACGTCGTGTCCAGGAGGGGTCGTGTCACGGCCACCGTGCGGTGCGTGCCGAGCATGCGCGTCGACGCGGTGTTCCTGCCGTTCCACTTCCCCGGTGACGGGCGGGCGAACCTGCTCACCAACCCCGCGCTCGACCCCACGAGCCGGATGCCCGAGTTCAAGGTCTGCGCGGTGCGATTGGAGCGGGCATGCGACGAGTCGTGATCGTTGGCTACGGCATGGCGGGCGCGCGGTTGGCGGACGAGCTGCGCCGCCGTGACCAGGACATCTCCATCACCGTCATCGGAGCCGAGCCGCACGCCGCGTACAACCGCGTGCTGCTCTCGACCGTGGTCGCCGGGTCGATGCCTCCCGCGGCGACCCGCCTGCACGACGACAAGTGGGCAGTCGACCACAACATCGACCTGCGCCTGGGCCACGAGGTTCTCGCCATCGACCGCACCGCCCGCACCGTCACCCTGGAGGTCACGCGGGAGTCCCGCGTTCCCCTGGAGGTCACGGGGGACTCCCGCGTGACCGTTCCGTACGACGCGTTGGTGCTGGCGACGGGGAGTGTGCCGTGGGTGCCGCCGGCTGAAGGGCTGGTGGAGGACGGCGAGCTGGCGGAAGGCGTGGTCGCGTTTCGCACGCTGGACGACTGCGCGCAGATCGAGGCCAAGGCGCAGAAGGGCATGCCCGTCGTGGTGCTGGGCGGCGGGTTGCTGGGGATCGAGGCTGCCCGAGGGCTGGCCGGACGAGGGTGTCTCGTCACGGTCGTGCACCCGGTCGGCCACCTGATGGAACGCCAGCTCGACCCCGGCGCGGGCGGTGTGCTGGCCCGCACGCTCGGCAAGCTCGGCATCGAGTTCCGGCTGAACTCGCTGGCCGCCAAGTACCTCCCCGGTGACGGCCTGGTCCTCGACGACGGCACGCACGTGCCCGCCGAACTGGTCGTGGTGTCCGCGGGAGTGCGTGCCGAGACCTCGCTGGCGGTCGAAGCGGGGATCACCGTCGACCGCGGGGTCGTGGTGGACGACGCGTTGCGCACCAGCGACCCGCGGATCCACGCGATCGGCGACTGCGCCCAGCACCCCGGCACGGTGTCCGGGCTGGTGCAGCCCGCGTGGGACCAGGCGGCCGTGCTCGCCGACCGGCTGACCGGTGCGAACCCGGCCGCGCGGTACAGCGGCACGTCCGTGGTGACCCGGTTGAAAGCGCGTGACGTGGACCTGGCGGCGCTGGGCGACGTGCACGTCGATGTGGACTGCCCGGACTCGGAAGTCCTGTGCTTCCAGGAACCTTCGCGTGGCCGCTACGCCAAGCTGGTGCTGCGCGACGACCGGGTCACGGGTGCGATCGTGCTGGGTGCGCCGGACGCGGCCGCCACGATCACCCAGCTCTACGACCGCGGCATTCCCGCGCCGACGGACCGGCTGGCGTTGTTGCTGGGCCGGGCGTTGCCCGCCGAAGCGGCGTCACCGGCGGACCTGCCGTCCAGCTCGGTGATCTGCCGGTGCAACACCGTCTCCAAAGGACAGATCGTGTCGGCCTGGCGGGCGGGTGCGGAGACGGTGCCGCAGCTCGCGGAGGCCACCCGCGCGACCACGGGCTGTGGCGGCTGCAAGGACGCGGTGTGCGGGCTGCTCGACTGGCTGGGGGCCTCACAACCGGCTTCCGCCTGATGTGCGGCGGAGTTGCCGCCGCCGTCATCGAGCAGAACCCCTTGGTAATGCCCGGTTCTTAGGTTGTTCGGCAATCGCCGATTCCGCGGAGGACGCACATGAGCTGGATCGACCACTGGGAGCCGGAGAAGCCCGAGTTCTGGGAGTCCACCGGCAAGCGGATCGCCCGCAAGAACCTGGCGCTGAGCATCTTCGCCGAGAACCTCGGGTTCAGCGTGTGGGTGCTCATGAGCATCGTGGTGGTGAGCCTCGGCTCGGTCGGGTTCGACTTCAGCGTGGGCCAGCAGTTCTGGCTGTTGATCGTGCCGAACCTGGTGGGCGCGGTGCTGCGGGTGCCGTACACGTTCGCGGTGCCGCGCTTCGGTGGCCGGTTGTGGACGACGATCAGCGCCGGGCTGCTGCTGATCCCGTGCACGATGCTCGCCCACGCGGTGTCCACGCCGGGCACGCCGTACTGGTTCTTCCTGCTCACCTCGGCCGCGATGGGCTTGGGCGGCGGCAACTTCTCGTCGTCGATGGCGAACATCTCGTTCTTCTACCCGGAGGGCAAGAAGGGTCTCGCGCTGGGCATGAACGCGGCCGGCGGCAACCTCGGTGTCGCGGTCACGCAGCTCGTCGTGCCGGTCGTCATCTCTGTCGGCACCGGGATCAACCTGGCTTATGCGGCGCTGATCTGGATGCCGTTCATCGTGGTCGCCACGATCTGCGCCTGGTCGTTCATGAACAGCCTCACCCAGGCCAAGCCGGACGGGCGGTCGTACCGGCTCGCGTTGTCCAACAAGCACACCTGGGTGATGTCGTTCCTGTACATCGGCACGTTCGGGTCGTTCATCGGCTACTCGTTCGCGTTCCCGTCGCTGATCAAGCTCAGCTTCGTGGACTACAAGGGCTGGGTGGCGCTCGCGTTCCTCGGCGCGCTGATCGGCTCGGTCGCCCGGCCCGCGGGCGGGTGGCTCGCCGACCGGGTCGGTGGCGCGAAGGTGACGCTGGGCACGTTCGTCGGGCTCGGGATCGGCACGATCGGCGTGATGGTCAGCGTCGACATGAAGAACTTCGGGTTGTTCTTCGGCTCGTTCATCGCGCTGTTCGTGCTGGCGGGCGTCGGCAACGGCTCGACCTACCGGATGATCCCGGCGATCTTCCGCACGCAGTCGGACGACGACAAGTCGGCCAAGCGCCAGGCCGCCGCCGTGGTCGGCATCGCCGGTGCGATCGGCGCTGCCGGTGGCGTGCTGGTCAACCTGGTCTTCAAGTTCTCGCTGGAGGGCTCGAAGACCCTGACGCCCGCGCTGACCGCGATCCTGGTGTTCTACGCGCTCTGCCTCGGCACCACGTGGTGGTTCTACCTGCGGCGCAACGTCTTCGTGACGCGGCCCTCGCTCGCCTACGCGGGCGTGTGACGCACACCGCTCTGAGCAGCGGCGAGAGTTTCCTTTAACACCCGCGAAATGTAGCGGACCTTGGGATGACACGCCGCCCGGTGAGCATACCGGGCGGAAGGAGGAGTGCCCGATGACCCAGACTTTGGTCGTGATCGGCAACGGCATGGTCGGCCACCGGCTCGTCGAGATCCTTCGTGAGTCGTCCTGGCGGATCGTGGTGTTCGGCGAGGAGTCCCGTCCCGCGTACGACCGCGTGGCGCTGTCGTCCTATGTGGACACCTGGGACTCGGCGGACCTGGAGCTCGCGCCGCTGTCCGGCTGTGAGCTCCGGCTCGGCGAGAAGGCGGTCTCCGTCGACCGGGAACGCCGGGTCGTCGTGGGCGCCTCCGGCATCGAGGTCGCGTACGACGCGTTGGTGCTGGCCACCGGCTCGGTGCCGTTCGTGCCCCCTGTCCCCGGCCGGGACCTGCCCGGTTGCCACGTCTACCGGACGATCGACGACCTGGACGAGATCCGGGCGACGGTCGCGGCGGCCGACCGGCCCGGCCGGCACTCCGGCATGGTGCTCGGTGGTGGCCTGCTCGGGCTGGAGGCGGCGAACGCGTTGCGCGGCATGAGGGTCTCGCCGCACGTCGTGGAGCTCGCGCCGCGGCTGATGCCGATCCAGGTCGACGAGGGCGGCGCCGGGCTGCTGAAGCGGCTGGTCGAGAAGCTCGACCTGACCGTGCACACCGGGACGTCGGCCTCCTCCATCGAACGCGACGGCTCGCGGCTGATCGCCAAGCTGGCCAACGGTGTCGAGCTGGACCTCGACGTCGTGGTGTTCAGCGCGGGCATCCGGCCGCGCACGGACCTCGATCTGGGGCTGGAGCTGGGACCGCGCGGCGGGTACCTGGTCGACGCCGCCTGCCGCACCGCCGACCCGCACGTGTTCGCGATCGGGGAGTGCGCGGCGGTCGAGGGTGTGACGTACGGGCTCGTCGCTCCCGGCTACGCGATGGCCGAGGTGGTCGCGGACCAGATCTCCGGTGGCACGCGGGTGTTCCCCGGTGCGGACGTGTCGACGAAGCTGAAGCTGCTCGGCGTGGACGTGGCGTCGTTCGGTGACGCGCACGCCACGACCGAGGGCGCGCTCGAGGTCGTGGTGAACAACGCGGTCGCGGGCACGTACAGCAAGCTCGTGGTGTCGGACGACGCGAAGACCCTGCTCGGTGGCGTGCTGGTCGGTGACGCGTCCTCGTACCCGTCGCTGCGGCCGTTGGTGGGCAAGGAGGTCCCGGCCGCGCTGCTGCAGCCCGGGGGTGCGGTCGACGTCGAGATGCCCGCGGACGCCCAGGTGTGCTCGTGCCACGCGGTGACGAAGCAGACGATCACCGACGCGATCGGGTCGGGTGTGGCGTGCGACGTCGCCGAGCTGAAGGCGTGCACGAAGGCGGGCACGGGCTGCGGTTCGTGCGTGCCGATGCTGAAGAAGCTGCTGACCGACTGCGGTGTCGAGCAGTCCAAGGCGTTGTGCGAGCACTTCACCTGTTCCCGGGCGGAGCTGTTCGAGATCGCCCGCGCGACCAGGACCACGACGTTCACGGCGTTGATCGAGAAGCACGGCAGCGGGCGCGGCTGCGACATCTGCAAGCCCGCGGTGGCCTCGATCCTGGCGTCGCTGAACAACGGGCACATCCTCGGCGAGACGCAGGTCTCGTTGCAGGACACCAACGACAGGTTCCTGGCGAACATGCAGCGCAACGGCACGTACTCGGTCGTGCCGCGCATTCCCGGCGGGGAGATCACGCCGGAGAAGCTGATCGTCATCGGTGAGGTGGCCCGCGACTTCGGGCTCTACACCAAGATCACCGGTGGTCAGCGGATCGACCTGTTCGGTGCCACGGTCGACCAGCTGCCGGAGATCTGGCGCCGGCTGGTGGACGCCGGGTTCGAGTCCGGGCACGCCTACGGCAAGGCGTTGCGCACGGTGAAGTCCTGCGTCGGCACGACCTGGTGCCGGTACGGCGTGCAGGACTCCGTGGGGCTCGCGATCGACCTGGAGCTGCGCTACCGCGGTCTGCGGTCGCCGCACAAGCTGAAGTCCGCGGTGTCCGGGTGTGCGCGGGAGTGCGCCGAGGCCCGCAGCAAGGACTTCGGCATCATCGCCACCGAGAACGGCTGGAACCTCTACGTCGGCGGCAACGGCGGCTTCACGCCCCGGCACGCCGACCTGCTGGTGTCCGATGTGGACACCGAGACGCTGATCCGCACGATCGACCGGTTCCTGATGTTCTACATCCGCACCGCCGACCGGTTGCAGCGCACATCGGTGTGGCTGGAGGGCCTGGACGGCGGCCTGGACCACCTGCGTGAGGTCGTCGTCGACGACAAGCTCGGCATCTGCGCCGACCTGGAGGCCGCGATGGAGGCCCACGTCGGCTCCTACGCCGACGAGTGGCGCGGCGTGCTGGAGGACCCGGAGAAGCTCGCGCGCTTCACGTCGTTCGTCAACGCGCCCGGTACCCCCGACCCGTCGATCTCGTTCCGCGCCGAACGCGGCCAGCGCGTCCCCGTCCAGCTCGGCATTCCGGAGGTAGTGCGATGACCGTGGTCTGTGACCTCGCCCTGCTGCGCCCGGAGCAGGGTGTCGCCGCCCTGCTCCCCGACGGCTCGCAGGTGGCCGTGTTCCTCACCGCCGACGGCACCCTGCACGCCCTGGACAACATCGACCCGTTCAGCGGCGCCGCCGTGCTCTCCCGCGGCATCCTGGGCGACCGCGGCGGCGTCCCGGTGGTCGTCTCCCCGGTCTACAAGCAGGCCTTCGAGCTGGCCACCGGCAAGTGCCTCGACTCGCCGGAGGTGTCGGTCGCCGTGCACGAGGTGCGGGTGCGTGACGGCGTCGTGGAGCTGACGTGACCGGCCCCCTGGCCGGCTTCACCATCGGCGTCACCGCCGCCCGCCGTGCCGACGAGCTGATCGCCCTGCTGGAGCGCAAGGGCGCCGTGGTGGTGCACGGCCCCGCGCTGCGCATCGTGCCGCTGCCCGATGACACCTCCCTGCTGGCCGCGACGACCGAACTGCTGTCGGCCCCGGTCGACGTGGTCGTGGCCACCACCGCGATCGGTTTCCGCGGCTGGTTCGAGGCAGCTGAGGGCTGGGGCCTGGGTGCACGACTGCAGCGCGGGTTGTCGTCAGCGGTGGTGCTCCCGCGCGGCCCGAAGGCGAAGGGTGCCGTCCGAGCGGCGGGCCTGACCGAGACGTGGTCACCGTCGTCGGAGTCGAACGCAGAGCTCCTGCAGTACCTCCTGCGCATGGGCGTCGCCGGCAAGCGCGTCGCCGTCCAGCTGCACGGCGAACCACTCCCGGACTTCGTCGGTTCGCTGCAGGCCGCGGGCGCCGACGTGGTGGAGATCCCGGTCTACCGCTGGGAACCACCGGTCGACCCGGCCCCGCTGGAGCGGCTGGTCGAGGCGGTGCTGGCGGGCCAGGTGGACGCCTTGACGTTCACGAGCGCTCCGGCGGCGTCCTCGGTGCTGCGGACAGCAGGCGACCGCCGTCCGGCTCTGGTGGAGGCGTTGCGCCGCAACGTCCTGGTGGTCGGTGTGGGCGCGATCACCGCAGGACCGCTGGTGGCGGCCGGCATCCCGGTCGTGCAGCCGGCCCGGTCGCGGATCGGGTCGATGGTCCGCGAGCTGGCGGTCGAGCTGCCCGCGCGGGCCACCCGGTTGCGAATCGCGTCGCGGGACCTGGAGATGCGGGCACAGGCCGTGGTGGTCGACGGCGAGCTGCGTCCCGTCGCACCGGCGCCGATGGCGGTGCTGCGGACCCTGGTCGCGGCGCGCGGGCGGGTGGTGTCGCGCCAGGACCTGTTGGCGGCATTGCCTTCCGGTGGTGAGGAGCACGCCGTGGAGACCGCGATCGGGCGGTTGCGGACGGCGTTGGGGGCGCCGCAGATGGTGTGCACCGTGGTGAAGCGTGGGTACCGACTTGCGATGGAGCCTGCATGAAGCTGGTCTTGGCGTTCCACGGCACGCGTTCCGCGTCGGGGTTGTCGGTCTGCTCGTCCATCGCCGCGCTGGTGCGGGAGTCGGTGGACGTGCCGGTCGAGGTCGCCTACGCGGACGTCGTCCAGCCGGACGTCCGGTCCGTTGTGGACGGACCGTGTGTTGTCGTGCCGGCGTTCCTGGCTGCCGGGTACCACGTGCGGGTGGACATCCCCGAGCAGATCGGCTCGCGGCCTGACGTGGTGCTGACGCCGCCGCTGGGCGTGGATGCGGTGCCGGCGGTGCGGGACCGGTTGCGCGAGGCCGGGGTTCGGCGCGGAGATGCGGTGGTGCTGGCGGCCGCCGGGTCTTCGGACGTGCGGCGTTGGCGGACGTGCGGCGGCGGCGGGACTGCTGGGCGCGGAGGCGGTCGGGTACGCGGCCACCGCTTCGCCGCGGATCGGGGACGTGGTGGCCGCCGTCGCCGGGCGCGGACGGCGGGTGGCCGTCGCCTCGTGGTTGCTGGCGCCGGGGGTGTTCCACGACCTGGTGAGCGGGTGCGGGGCCGACGTGGTGGCCGCGCCGGTCGGAGCGCACCCGCTGATCGCCGAGGCGTTGGTGCGGCGGTACTACGAGGGTTTGGGCGAGGTCAGGAGGTCGGCGTGACCCGGCCTCGTCCTACCGGAACGGTCAGACCTGCTGAGCAGCGTGGGTCGCGGGGGAGCCAACAGCGAAGGGGACCCCTGCGTCAGCCTGCTACCAGAGGCCTGGCAGCTCTTCCTTCCGGGCGTCCTCCCACCGGTACTCCCGCAGGTCCACCTTCCCGTCGAGGTTCGGCACCCCCTCCTCGTGCAGCATCTGCAGCTGCGTCTCCCGCAGGTGCGGAGCACAGGTGCCGTCCGCCTTCAGCACGCGTTGCCACGGCAGGTCGTGCCCGTCCTCGTTGAGGATGCGGCCGACCAGCCGTGGCGACGGGGCCTTGGCGAGATCTGCGATGTCGCCGTAGGTGGCGACGCGTCCGCGCGGGATGGCCTTGATGAAGTCGCGGATCCGCTCGTGGATCTCTTCGTCCATTTCGCGATTCTAGGCTCAGGCGCGTCAGATCCGGGCGGCCCAGGAGGAGACGGCCGCGTGGTACTGCGGGGCGTTCGGGGCGTAGTTGATGGAGTGGCCGTACCCGTTGAGGATGAAGGTGTCCAGGCGCGGCACCGCCGGGAAGAACGTGCCCTCGTCCGCGGCCAGGGCGGCGGGTGAGGAGCAGTCGCTGCCCATCAGCGGCACGCCGGAGCTGCAGAAGTGCGTGTCGTTGCCGACGGCGATCATCACCGGGACGTCGATCCGCCGGGACACCGGGATGATGACGGTGTTGAGCAGGATCGTGTCGACGGCCTCGGTGGCGGCGAAGACGGACTTCGTCCTCTCGTCGAACGAGATCGCGCCCTGGATCAGCGGGCCCGGTTTGTGGAACGAGTTGTAGCGGGTGTTCGGCATGGTGGTGAGGTAGCCGACGTCCAGGCCCGCCGGGACCATGTTGGCGAGCACCGGGACCACGGTGATGTAGTTCATCTTGTGGGTGAAGCCGGTGACGAGGACGCCGTCGACGTCGCCGTAGGTGGCCGCCTCGATGATGGCCATGGCCGCGCCGATGGAGTGGCCGCCGACGATCACCTTGCCGAAGCGGGGTTTCAGCGCCTGGATGACCTGGTGGACGGCGCTCGCCTGGGTGGAGGCGGTGACGAGGGCGCTCAGCGGTTTGGAGCTGCGGCCGGTGCCCAGGCGGTCGATCGCGAGGGTGGCGAAGCCGGCGGCGTTCTGGGCCTTCGTGAAGGAGTGGGTGGACGGTTCGAAGCCGACGTCCCAGTAGGAGCGGTCGTAGGTGCCGCCGGGGATCAGGACCTGCACGGTGGTGGCGCGGCCGGGGGTGCAGAGGCGGCCGGCCATCGTCTCCTGGCTGGTGATCAACGGGGTCAGGCCGACGCGGACGGGGAAGCTCACGTCCTGGCACGTCACGGCGGCCGAGGCGGGGGTGGGGAACAGCAGTGTTCCGGTGGCGAGCAGAGCCGCGGCGCACAACCGGCGGAAACGCATGGGGGAACTACCTCCAACTAGTTGCGGGGGACGGCTTTCATGAGCAGGCCGTCGGGATAGGGGGCGGACGTGAACTTCACGCGCGCCGGACGGGTGGGGACCAGCCGCCAGCGGGCGGCGACGGTCGCGAGGGTCAGCACGATCTCGGTCTGGGCGAAGGTGTTGCCGAGACACTGGCGGTTGCCGCCGCCGAACGGGACGAACGCGCCGCGCGGCAGGTCCGCGGTGAACGACGGCGTCCAGCGGGACGGGTCGAAGCGCGCCGGGGCGGGGTAGGAACGCGGGTCGTGGTGCAGGGCGTGCGGGCTGACGATCACCTCGGCGCCGGCCGGGAGGGTCACGGGACCGAGGTCGACCGGGACGAGCGTTCGGCGCATCACGAACCAGATCGGGTAGTGGCGCAGGGTTTCCTGCACGATCTGCGCTGCGTAGGGCAGGCGCGGCAGGTCGGCGAACGTGGCGGGGCCGCCCAGCGCGTCGACCTCCTCGTGTAATCGCCGTTCGATCTCCGGGTTGCGGCCGACCTCGTACAACGCCCACGCCAACGCGATCGCGGTCGTCTCGATGCCCGCGGTCAGCAACGTCAGGACCTCGTCGTAGGTCTGCTGGTCGGACATGCCGATGCCGCCGTCCTGCGCCAGCAACAACATCGACAGCACGTCACCGTGGTCGGTGCCGTCCGCCCGCCAGCTCTCGATCACCTGCAGCACCACGGCCTTCATCCGCGCGATGGCCGCGTCGAACTCCCGGTTGCCCGGCAGCGGCAGCTTTTCGACGAACGACGGCGACAGCGCGCGGACCATGCCCTGCTGGATGACCGTGAAGATCGACCGGCGGACCTCAGCGACCGCACGTTGTCCCATCTCCGTCGAGAAAAGCGCCTCGCCGACGATGGTGACCGCGAGTTCCTGCATGTCGTTCTCGATGGTCCGGACCTCGCCGGGCTGCCACGACTCCGCCATCGCCGTGGCCGCGCGGACCATCGTGGTGGCGTAGGCGTCCATCCGGTCGCGGTGGAACGCGGGCTGCATCATCCGCCGTTGCCGCAGGTGGTGCTCGCCGTTCGACAGCAGCAGCCCGGTTCCCAGGTACGGCTGGAACTTGTCGAACATGGCGCCTTTGCGGAACTTCGCGCCCTGCGTGACGAGAACCTCGTGCGTGAGCGCGGGATCGGTGACGAAGTACGCGCGCAGCGGACCGAGGTCGAGGCGCACCACGTCGCCGTGCTCGTACAACGCGTCGGTGAACCCGGCGCGCCGGGCGAGCATCGCGGGGGTGTGCCCGAGCAACGGCCAGCGGCGTGGTGCCACCGGGACGGGCATCGGCAACTCCAACGGATCAGCCGAACGGGGGGACGGACCACCCTAGGAGCCGTTTGGGCGAAGACGACAGTGCCTGAACGGGTGGTTCGGTGTCACTCCGATGGTTCAACGCCGTGCGCGCTCGGGTGACTAAGCTCGTGCGTCATCCCCGAACCGCCACGAACCGAAGAGGTGTTCACCGTGGCAGAAACCCAGGACTGGGTGCCGCTCGGCATCGACATGGACGTCCCGAGCATGGCCCGCGTCTACGACTACATCCTCGGCGGCGCCCACAACTTCGCCGCCGACCGCGCGGTCGGATCGCAGATCGAGAAGCTGGTGCCGGGCCTGCCCAGCGTGGCGCGGCTCAACCGGCGGTTCCTCGGTCGCGCGGTGAACTACCTGATGGACCAGGGAGTTCGGCAGTTCCTCGACATCGGTTCCGGCATCCCGACCGTCGCGAACGTGCACGAGGTGGCGCAGCACCGCGACCCCGCCGCGCGTGTCGTCTACGTCGACAAGGACCCGGTCGCCGTCGCGCACAGTCAACTCATGTTGTCTCACAACGAAAACGCCGCCATCGTGCACGCCGACATGCGCGATCCGGAGGCCGTGCTGGCGAGTGAGGAGGTCGGCAGGCTGCTGCGCTTCGACGAGCCGATCGGGCTGTTGATGCTGCTCATGCTGCACTGGGTGCCCGACTCCGACGACCCGCGGAAGCTCGTCGCCGGCTACCGCGACGCCCTGCCCGCCGGGAGCTTCGTCGTGATGACGCACGTCGCCAAGGACCAGATCGGCGACAACGTCGACAAGGCCGCCGACGTGGTGAACCGCAGCAGCAGCGCCGACCAGATGCACATGCGCGACCACGCCCAGGTCAGCGCGCTGTTCGACGGCTTCGAGCTGGTGGAACCCGGTTTGGTCGGGTGTGGTGAGTGGCGTCCGGACGGTCCCGGTGACATCGCCGCCGAGGCGTCCATGAACATGTTCCTGTACGCTGGTGTAGGTCGTAAGGCCTAAAACCACCCGTCCGTGGTGGAGGTTTCACACTGTTGGCGCAGTGGGCGCCGACTCGCGGTAGGTAGACTGCCGGACACTCTGCACCCCATACAGGGCAACGGGAATGACGAATCCGAGCCGAAGACCCGATGCCGCTCCACCCGCGGACACCGCCGCCGTCCGCGCGCGGGAAGCCTTGTCGCGCAAGTGGAGCTACCTGCTCAGCAGCGTTGTGATGGTCGCGCTGAGACGGGACGAGCTGGACGCCGAACTGGCCGGCCAGCTCGACGCGTTGTGCGCGGCGTTGCACAACGAGCCGTTCGACCCTGCTCCGTTCGAGGAGGTGGGCGAGCGACTCGTCGCTCTCGGCTACGTCAACGAACCCGGTCTCAAGCGCACGGTCGACGTGCTCGGGAAGGGCTTGCTGGGCTTGGAGGAGTTCAGCGCGAGCAAGCAGCACGTGGTGCGCGTGGTCGGCGGGATCGGTGCGCTGACGTGCGGCTTCACCACGGCGCGCGCCCGCGCGATCCTCGACCAGCAGGAGAGCATGCAGCGCTCGCTGCTCAAGGCCGCCCGTGACGCGCAGTGGGACCAGCGGCAGAGCGAGGCCAAGTTCGCGGGCATCGCGATCTCGTCGACCAACGGCATCCTGATCGTCGGTCTCGACGGGAAGGTGGTGTGGGCCAACGAGGCCATCGGCGGCATCCTCGGCAGCGTCCGGAACCGGGCGCCCGGCTGATGGAGTTCGTCGCGCCGAGCTCGATCGTCGTGTTCCGCGAGATGGTCGAACGCGTGCTCGCCGAGCGGGCCGAGTTCGAACGCGAACCGCTGCACCTGCTGCGCGGTGAGGACGACCTGGCCAAGGTGACGATGACGGCGTCGTTGCTGCGCGACGGCGACGGCAAGCCGAGCCACGTGCTCGTGGTCGCCGACGACGACACGGAACTCGCGCTGCTGCAAGGAGAACTGCGCCGGCAGTCGCTGCACGACGTGCTGACCGGCCTGCCGAACCGGCAGTTCTTCACCACGCACCTGGAGACCGCGCTGCGCCGCGCCGACCCCGAGTTCGGCGTGACCGTGTTCCACCTGGACCTCGACGCGTTCGGCCTGGTGTGCAACAGCCTCGGCGGCGGCGTCGGGGAGAGGCTGCTGCAGCACGTGGCCCGCAGGCTGCGCGCGTTGATGTCGCGCGAGCAGGCGATGGTCGCGCGGTTCGACGGCGACGAGTTCGGCATCGTCGTGGAGAACACCTTCCTGACGCCGGACGTCGCGACGACGATGGCCGCGATCAACACCGACCTGGCCGAACCGGTGTTCGTGGACGACCACGGCCTCTCGGTGTCGGTGAGCGCGGGCGTCGTCCACCGGCCCTCGCCCGACGTCGACCCGGTCGAGCTGCTGCGCATGGCCGACCTCGCGCTGCGGCAGGCCAAGAAGGACCAGCGTGGCCAGTGGGAGTTGTTCCACGGCAACCAGGACACCGAACGCCGCCGCGACCACGCACTGGCCGTCGTGATGCCGGGAGCGTGGGAACAGGGCGACATCGGCGTCTGCTACCGGCCGGTCCGCGTCCTCGCGACCGGTGAGCTCGCGGGCGTGGAAGCCGTGCTGCACTGGGACCTCTCCGACCGCTGCGCCGAGCTCGCCGACCAGACCGGACTCATCCTGCCGATGGGCGAGTGGCTGATCAGGATCGCGGCCGGCCAGGCCCAGTGGTGGCGGCAACGAGGTGAGCTCGACGCGCAGTTCGGCGTCCGCCTCACCCGCCACCAGGCGACCGACGCGGACCTGGTGTCACGGGTGGCGAAGGTCGTGGAGGAGACCGGCCTGCCGCACGAGCGCCTGACGCTGTGCATGCCGGTCGGCGTCCTCGGCGTGGCCGGCGCGGCGGAGAACCTCAGCACGCTCGCGGCCAGGGGCGTGCGGATCGCGCTGGAGGACTTCGGCCTCGGTCCGCGCGACCTGGCCTGGCTCTCGGAGCTGCCGATCGTGTCCGTGTGCGTGCCGGAGGAACTGGTGCACCGCATGGATCCCCGCTCGGTGGCGCTGATCCCGGCGGTGCACGAGCTGGGCGTGAACATCTGCGTGGACGGCGTCGAGACCGCCGAGCAGGCCCGGTGGTGGACGGAAGCGGGCGCCGACCTCGCGATCGGCGCCCACTTCGGTGTCCCGCGTGACGCGGGCGAGTTCCTGCAGAAGCTCTAGCTGAGGTGGCGCGGCACTCACCGCGCCACCCCCGCCGGTAGCTGTCAGATGCTGCGCTGCCACGCGACGAGAGCCGCGTGGTAGCGGTCAGCGCCCTTGGTGTCGAAGTTGAACACGTGCCCGTACCCGTTCACCACGTACCCGTCCAGCCGCGGCGCCCGCGGGTAGAACGGCTTCTCGGAACGGACCAGTGCCGCGGCCGACGAGCAGTCGGCGCCGAGCGGTGGGGTGCCGCAGAAGTAGTCGGCCGAGGTCTGCACGGTCAGCACCGGAGCGGTGATGCCGGCGCTCGCGGGGAGCACGATGTTGGACATCAGCGCGGTGGTCACGAACTCGCTCGCCGACACGACGTCCTTTGTGGACTCGTCGAGGTTGATGACGCTCGCGACGTTCGGGCCGGGCGAGTGGAACATCTTGTAGCGCGTGCCCGGCGCGGTGGTCAGGTAGCCGACGTCGATGCCGCGCAGGCTCAGCTTGGGGTCGAGCAGGGCCGGGATCAGGTTGGTCAGCGCGGGGACGGCCCTGACGTAGTCCCACTGGTGGGTCATGCCGGTGACGAGCACGCCGTCGACGTCGCGGTACCTGCCCGCCTCGGCCATCGCGATGGCGGAACCGATGGAGTGACCGCCCACTAAGACCTTCGAGAACCGCGGGCGCAGGCTCTGGATCACCTGGTGCACCGCCTCGGCCTGGTTCGGGACGTCCACCAGGATGCTGAGCGGCTTGGTGCTCTTGCCGGTGCCGATCCGGTCCACCGCCATGGTGGCGATGCCCGCCTTGTTCATCGCGCGGGTGACGGAGCGGAGCTCGCCGTCCACCGGGATGTCCCAGTAGCCGCTGGTGTAGGTGCCACCGGGGACGAGCACCTGGACGGTGCCGGCGCCCCGCGGCACGCACAGCCGGCCGTACATCGTCTGCTTGACGAGGCCGAACTGGACGGGGGTGTACACGTCCTCACAGGTGGTGTTCTGGGCGGCGTTCGCCGGTGCGGGGACCGGGATGAACGCGGCGAGCAGCACGGCGGCACAGAGCCGGCGGAAACGCATGGGGGAACAACCTCCAGCTAGCGGGGGACGACCTTCATCATCAGGTCGTAGGGGTAGGCCGCGTTGGTGAACTTCGTGCGCACCGGCCGGTCGGGGACCAGCCGGTGGTGCGCGCAGACCGTCGCCACCACGGTGACGATCTCGGTCAGCGCGAAGTGGTTTCCGATGCACTGGTGGATGCCGCCGCCGAACGGGACGAACGCGCCCTTCGGCAGCCGCTTCGCGCGTTCGGGGGTCCAGCGGTCGGGGTCGAAGCGCTCGGGGTCCGGGAAGTGCGCCGGGTCGTGGTGCATGGTGTGCGGGCTGAGGATCACCTCGGTGCCCGGTGCGAGGCGTGCGCCGCCGAGCTCGACCTCCTCGGCCGTGCGGCGCATGACGAGCCAGAGCGGGTACTTGCGCAGCACCTCCTGCGCGACCTGGCCCAGGTAGGCGAGCCTCGGCACGTCGTCGATCGTCACCGGCCGGCCCGCCAGGACCTCGTCGACCTCCGCCAGCACCCGCGCCTGCACGCCGGGGTTGGCGGCGATCTCGTGGAAGATCCAGGCCAGCGCCAGCGCCGTGGTCTCGATGCCCGCGGTGAGCAGCGTGATGACCTCGTCGAAGACCTCGTCCTCGGTCATCGGCTCGCCGGTCTCGGGGTCCCTGGCGGCCAGCAGCGTCGACAGCAGGTCGCCGTGGTCGGTGTCGTCGTCCCGCCTGCTCGCGATGACCTCGTGCACGATCGCGCGCATCCTGGCGATGGCCTCGTCGAACTCGCGGTTGGCCGGGATCGGCAGCTTCTCGACGAACCCCGGCGAGAGCGCGCGCAGGATGCCGTTCTTGATGATCACGAACACGGACCGGCGGGCCTCGTCGATCGCGCGTTTGCCGATCTCGGTGGAGAACAAGGCCTCACCGACGATCGTGACGGCGAGCCCCTGCATGTCGGCCTCGAGCCGGCGCACCTCGCCCGGCCGCCACTCCCGCACCAGGTCGGTCGCCGCGCGGACCATGATGGCGGCGTAGCCGGCGATGCGGTCGCGGTGGAACGCCGGCTGCACCATCCGCCGCTGGCGCAGGTGGAACGTCCCGCTCGACACCGCGAGCCCGTTGCCGACGAACGGGCGGAACTTGTCGTACATCCGGCCTTTGTGGAACTTCGGCGCATCGGTGACCAGCACCTGGTGCATCAACTCGGGACTGGTCACGAAATAGGCCCGCATCGGGCCGAGGTGCACTTCGACGAGATCGCCCTGACCTCGTAAATTCGCGGTGAATGCGAATCTTTTCCTGAGCATTGGCAACGTGTGCCCGAGAAATGGCAGCCTGCCGGGCGCCACCGGGACGGACATCATCGCTCCTCGCGTGGAAAGGATGGACCACCTTAGGAGTCGTTCGGTCGACAACGACAGTGCCCAAACGGGTGGCGCGCGTTCACACGAGCGGCCTAGTCGTAGTCGCTTTGTGCATGACTAAGCTAGTGCGTCCGCAACCAGAAGAGGGTGGTCGTGGTGGCCGACGAGAGCTGGATTCCACAGAGCGTGGACGTTTCCGTGCCCAGTGCCGCACGGGTGTACGACTACCTCCTCGGCGGCGCGCACAACTTCGCGGTCGACCGCCTGATGGGCGAGAAGGCCGAGCAGATGATGCCGCACTCGCGCAGCGCCGCCCGGCTCAACCGGGCCTTCCTGCGCCGCGCGGTGCGGTTCATGACCGAGCAGGGCGTGCGCCAGTTCCTCGACATCGGCTCCGGCATCCCGACCGTGGCGAACGTGCACGAGGTCGCCCAGACGGCCCCCGACTGCCGCGTCGTCTACGTGGACCGCGACCCCGTGGCCGTGGCGCACGGTGAGCTCATCGTCGCAGGTGACGACCGCGTCGGAGTGCTGCAGGCGGACATGCGCGACCCGGAGAGCATCCTGTCCAGCGGCGAGGTGAACCGGCTGCTGGACTTCGACGAGCCGATCGGGTTGCTGCTGCTGTTCATGGTCCACTGGGTGCCCACCGAGGCCGACCCGCAGGGCCTGCTCAAGCGCTACCGGGAGGCACTGCCGAGCGGGAGCTACCTCGCGATCTCGCACATGGCCGGCGACCACGTCAACGACGAGGCGCGGGCCGTGACGGACCGGATGAGCAAGGCGGGCGGCGGCGACGTCACCTACCGCGACCGCGACGAGATCGAAGCCTTCTTCGGTGATTTCGAACTGGTCGAACCGGGACTCGTCAAGTTCGCCGAATGGCGTCCCACCGGCCCCGGTGACATCTCCGATGATCCGGCCGTCAACAGGATCGCCTTCGCCGGCGTCGGTCGTAAACCGTAGGGAACACCGATAGAGTGAAGATTCACGCCGCCGGTTGAAGTGAGACCAACCGTGCGTGGGTAAACTGCCGGACCTCAGGAGCCATTGCGAGGCGGCCACGAATGCCCAACCCGAGTCGAATGCCCGACCGCACGCCCTCGCCCCAGGACAATGCGAGAGCGCGGCTGACCCTTGCCCGCAAATGGTCATACCGCCTGCTCGGCACGGTCGCGATTCCGCTGGGCAGTGAAGATCTCGACCGGGAGCTGGGTGAGCGGCTCGACGCGTTGTGCTCGATGCTGCACGCGGAACCGTTCGCCACCGCACCGGTCGAGGCCGTCGGCGCCGACCTGGCCGCGCTCGGTCACCTGGGCAAGCTCGGGCTGCGGTGCACCACCGAGGTCCTCGGCAAGGGACTGCTCGCGCTGCCGGAGTTCCAGCCCGTCGCGCGCTACGCGGAACGGGTGGCGCTCGCGATGGGCGCGCTCGGCACCGGGTTCACCGGCGCGAACACCGAGTCGGTGCTGGCGCAGCAAGAAAGCCTGCAGAAGTCGTTGCTCAAGGCCGTCCGTGACGCGAACTGGGAACCTCAAGGAGAGCGAGGCCCGGTTCAACGAGGTCGTCACGTCGTCCACCAACGGCGTGCTGATCGTCGACCTGGACGGCACCCTGATCAGGGCGAACGCGGCCATCGGCCACATCCTCGAGCGCACCGCGGACGAGCTCACCGGCGTGCCGCTGTTCGACCTCGTCGAGCCTGGCTTCGCCGAGATGCTGAGCGAGGCGATGGACGAGCTGGCCGCCGGCACCACCGACCGCGTGCGGCAGTCGCAGCGGTTGCGGCGCAAGGACGGCGAGGTCGCACGGGTCACGCTGGCGGCGTCGCTGCTGCGCGGCGCGAACGACGAGCCGAGCCACTTCGTCGTGGTCGTCGAGGACGGCACCGAGCTGGAGCTGCTGCAGAACGAGCTGAAGCGCCAGTCGCTGCACGACCCGCTGACCGGGCTGCCGAACCGGCAGTTCTTCACCACGCAGCTGGAGATCGCGCTGCGCAAGGGCGATCCCGAGCACGGCATCACGGTCTTCCACCTCGACCTCGACGCGTTCGGCATGCTGCGCGACAGCTTCGGCGGCCGGGTCGTCGAACGGATGCTGCAGCACGTCACGCAGCGGCTCAAGGCGCTGCTGGCGGACGAGAAGGTCATGATCGCCCGGTTCGGCGGGGACGAGTTCGGCGTGCTGGTCGAGAACACGGCGACCACCCCGCCCATCGACACGATCATGAAGGGCATCAACGAGGACCTGATGCTCGAACCGACCTATGTGGACGGTCACGGGCTGGCGGTGTCGGTCAGCGCCGGTGTCGTGCACCGGCCCGGCGGCGAGGTGGAACCGCTCGACGTGCTGCGCTCGGCGGAACGGGCGTTGCGCCGGGCCAAGCGCGGCAGGCGCGGGCAGTGGGAGCTGTTCCACGCCGGTCAGGACGCCGAGGAACGCCGCGACGACGCGCTGGCCGTCGAGATGCCGAGCGCGTGGGAGAACGGCGAGATCACCGTGCGGTACCGGCCGGTCGTCGAGCTGGCGAGCGGCGCGGTCAGCGGGGTCGAGGCCGCGATGCACTGGGAGCGGCCGGAGTCCGAGGCGCTGGGCCACGACCGGTGCGCGGCGCTGGCCGAGCAGACCGGCCTGATCCTGCCGCTCGGCGAGTGGATGCTGCGGGTGGCCGGTGGCCAGTCGGTGTGGTGGCGGCAGCGCGGGCAGTTCGAACGCGCGCTCGCCCTGCGGCTCACCGCGCACCAGTCGGCCGACGCCGACCTCGTGACGCGGGTCGTGCGGGTGCTCGACCAGGTCGGGCTGGCCCCAGGGCAGCTGATGATCAGCGTGCCGGGGTCCGTGCTGCCGATGGCCGACGCCGCGGACAACGTCGCGGTGCTGGCCCGCATGGGCGTCCTGACCGCGGTCGACGACTTCGGGCTGGGGCCGCTCGACTTCGGCCTGCTCGCCGCCGACCTGCCGGTGCAGGCGGTGCGCGTGGCGCGCGGCCTGGTGGCGAGCCGGTCGCAGTACGTGGCGGCGCTGCTGCCGTTGCTGCGGGAGCAGGGCGTGTCGGTGGCGGTCGACGGGATCGACAGCGCCGAGCTGGCCGCGTGGTGGCGGGACGCGGGCGCGGACTTCGCGACCGGTGACCACTTCAGCGGGGCACTGCCGGCCGGCGACTTCCTGGAGAACCTCCCACCCCGGTGACCAGACGGGGCCGGGGTGACGTCCGGCCAGGTCAGCGGACGTGTGCCGGCCGCTTCCGAGGTGCGGTGACGGCGCCGGGCGGTGCTCCGACCGGCGGGCGTGACTGATCTTGTCGGTGCAGCGTGGTGAAATCGAGTCGTGGCACTTCCACCCCAGCTGGTCCGCCGGAAGCCGGAGACGCGCCCGCGTCCCCGGTGGGACGAGGCCGCCCAGCGGGTCTTCACGCAGGAGGGCTTCCTCCGGGTGCTCGGCGGTCCGGGCACCGGCAAGACGACGCTGCTGGCCGAGCTCGCCGCGCACGTCGTGCTGGAGCACGGGGCCGATCCGGAGAACGTGCTGGTGCTGACCGCGAACCGGCGCGCGTCGGTGGCGTTGCGCGCCGAGATCACGCGGTTGCTGACCGGGCGGTTCTCGACCGTGCGCGAGCCGTTGGTGCGGACCGTGCACTCGTACGCGTTCGCGGTGCTGCGCAACCAGGCGGTGCGGCTCGAGGAGCCGGCGCCGCGGTTGCTGTCCGGGCCTGAGCAGGACGCGATGGTGCGCGACCTGCTGGCCGGTGACGTCGAGCTCGGTGCCGCGCACTGGCCGGAGCGGTTGCGGCCGGCGCTGGAGCTGCCCGGCTTCGCGCACGAGCTGCGCGACCTGCTGCTGCGGGCGGCCGAACGCGGGCTCGGCCCGGAAGACCTGATCGAGCTCGGCGAGGAGCACGGGCGCGACGAGTGGGTGGCGGCCGGGCGGTTCGGGCAGCAGTACGAGGAGGTGAACCTGCTGTCGGGGATGGACTCCGCGACGGCGTTCGCCCCCGCACTGGACGCGGCCGAGCTGGTGTCGGCGGCGTACGCGGCGTTCGTCACGGACGAGGACCTGCTGTGGGCCGAGCGGCAACGGGTGCGGTACCTGCTGGTCGACGACGCGCAGCACCTCGACCCGATGCAGTACTCGCTGATCAGGTCGCTGGGGTCGGGTGCGGCGCGGTTCGTCCTGGCCGGTGACCCGGACCAGGCGATCTTCACGTTCCGCGGCGCCGATCCGGAGATCCTGCGGGACGTGCCGGGCGAGACGGTGGTGCTGCCGCGGTCGCACCGGATGACGCCGGAGGTGCGGGACGCGGTGGCGAGGCTGGCGGCCCGGCTGCCGGGTGCGTCGCCCACGCGGGCGTGCTGCCGGCCGACGGCGAGGGTCGGTGCAGGTGCGGCTGCTCGCGTCGGCGGCGCAGGAGGCGACGTGGGTGGCGGACCAGCTGCGGCGCTCGCACCTGGCCGACGAGGTGCCGTGGTCGCGGATGGCCGTGATCGTGCGGTCGGCGACGTTGTCGTTGCCGGTGCTGCAGCGGGCGTTGCTCGCGGCGGGCGTGCCGGTGGCGGTGCCGTCCGATGAGCTGCCGTTGGCGCAACAACCGTCCGTGCGCCCGTTGCTGGCCCTGGTGCGTGCGGCGGCGTCTCCTTCTTCACTGGACGAGGACACGGCGGCGATGCTGTTGTCTTCTTCCTATGGCGGCGCGGATCCGTTGGCGCTGCGGCGGTTGCGGCGTGGGCTGCGGCGGCTGGAGATGGCCGCCGGTGGCGACCGGCCGAGCGGTGAGCTGCTGGTCGAGGTGCTGCTGACCGAGGACCGGCTGGCCGCGCTGGAGGACGTCGAGTCACTGCCCGCCCGCCGGATCTCGCACCTGTTGGCGTTGGCGCGCAAGACGATCGAGCGCGGCGCGTCGGTGGAGTCGGTGCTGTGGGAGCTGTGGACCGCGACCGGTCTGCAGGAGCGCTGGGTCGCGCAGTCGTCCCGCCGCGGCGTCACCGGCATGCAGGCCGACCGCGACCTCGACGCGATCGTGGCGTTGTTCGAGTCGGCCGCGAAGTACGTCGACCGGCTGCCGGGCTCCGGGGTGGCCGGGTTCGCGGACTACCTGGAGTCGCAACGGATCGTCGGCGACACGCTGGCCGCCTCCGCCCCGATCGGCGAGGCGGTGGCCGTGCTGACCGCGCACGCCGCCGCCGGCCGTGAGTGGGAGGTCGTCGCCGTGCCCGGTGTGCAGGAGGGGTCGTGGCCCGACCTGCGCCTGCGCGGCACGGTGCTGGGCGTCGAACGCATGGTGGACGTGCTGGCCGGCCTCGAACCGTCGGTGTCCGCGGTGGCGCCGATCCTGGCCGAGGAACGCCGGCTGCTCCTGGTCGCCGCCTCCCGGGCCCGGTCGAAGCTGCTGATCAGCGCGGTCCGCGGCGAGGACGAACAGCCGTCGCGCTTCCTGGACGAGATCGAGTCGTCCGCCGAGGACGAGCGCAAGCTCCACCGCCCCCAGCGCGGCCTGGTCCTCGCCGAGCTGGTCGGCGAGCTGCGCCGCGTGGTCTGCTCGGACGCCGAACCCGCCGACCGCCGCTCCCGCGCTGCCGCGCAGCTGGCCCGCCTGGCCGAGGCGAACGTCCCCGGCGCCCACCCGGAGTCCTGGTACGGCGTCGCCGCGGTGTCGTCGGACGCTCCGCTGTGGACCGAGGAGCAAAAGGTCAGCGTGACCCCCTCGACCATCGAGGTGATCACCAAGTGCCCGCTGCGCTGGGTCGTCGAACGCCACGGCGGCCAGGACCCGGCCGAGCTCGCCTCGGTGACCGGCACCCTGGTCCACGCCCTCGCCCAGGCCGCCGCCTCCGGTGCCGACGCTCGGCAACTGCGCGTCAAGCTCGACGAGGCCTGGGCCGCCGTCGACGCGGGCGCCCCCTGGTTCTCCCGCCGCGAACGCATGCGCGTCGAGAAGATGCTCGACACGTTCCTCGCCTGGCTCACCATGACCCGCAGCCAGCTCACCCAGGTCGCGGTCGAGGAGGAGATGTCCGTCGAGGTCCCCAAACGCGACGGCGGCCCCTGGCTGCAGGTCCGCGGCCGCGTCGACCGCCTCGAACACGACGCCGACGGCCGCCCGATCGTGGTGGACATCAAGACCGGCAAGAACCCGGTGTCCCGCGACGCCGGCCAGGAACACCCCCAGCTCGCCGTCTACCAGCTGGCGACCTCGCTGGGCGGCTTCACCCACATCGGCCTGGGCACCGAACCGGGCGGCGCGCGGCTGCTGTACGTGGCCCGCGAGGACAAGAAGACCGGCGCCGTCGAACGCACCCAGGCCCCGCTCGACGAACAGGGCGTGCGCGCGTGGCTGGAGGTCGTGCAGGACGCGGCGGAGTCGGTGCTCGGCCCGTCCTACACCGCGCGGGAGAACTCGGACTGCGACCGCTGCCCGGCCCGCACGACGTGCCCGGTCCACCCGTCAGGACGCCAGGTGAGCGAGTAGGTGGCAGTGGGTGCACGGCTCGCCGGTGACCTGCGTCTTTCGCCCGGCGGAACGTCGGACGAACGTGTCGGGCCGGGTGGTGCGGAGCCGTTCGGAGCAGGTAGGAAGATGTGTCGGTGACGTTGCCCAGCACCCGTGACCGGTTTGTCGCTTCACGCGATGAGCCGCGTCGCCGTGCTCCTGTGGCGAACGCCACCGCGCCCGCCGCTGTGCCTGCGGCCGCCGCGCCCACCACCACCGCCACCGCACCCGTCGCCGAGCCCGCCACCTCGCCTTCGCCCCACCCGGTCGCGCCATGACCGTCAGCCCCTTCGAGATCGCCGACTCTCTAGGCCTCAACAAGCCCACCCCCGAGCAGGCCGAGGTCATCGCCGCCCCCGCCCAGCCCGCTCTGGTCATCGCGGGCGCCGGTGCCGGCAAGACCGAGACCATGGCCGCGAGGGTCGTCTGGCTCGTCGCCAACGGCCTCGTCGAACCCGACCGCGTCCTCGGCCTCACCTTCACCCGCAAGGCCGCCCGTCAGCTCGCCGAGCGCGTCCGAGCCAGGCTCCGCAGGCTCGCCGGGTCCAGCCTGCTCGACGACCTCGACCCCAGCGGTGAGCGCAAGATGGCCGTGCTCACCGGCGAACCCGTCGTCCTCACCTACCACGCCTACGCGGGCCGCCTGGTCACCGAGCACGGGCTCCGGCTCCCGGTCGAGCCCGGCGTCCGGCTGCTCACCGAGACCGCGGCCTGGCAGCTCGCGCACCGCGTGGTCTCGACGTGGGCGAAGGACCTCGACACCGACAAGGTGCCCGCCACGATCACCGGCTACCTGCTCGCGCTCGCCGGCGAGCTCGGTGAGCACCTCGTCACGCCCGACCAGCTCCAAGCACACGCCGAGAAGTTCACCGCGCTCGTCGAGAACGCCCCCAAGGCGCCGCGCCAACGCGACGCGCTGCCCGAAAAGCTCAAAGAGATCGTTGCGGCGCAACGACTCCGGGTCGCCCTGCTGCCACTGCTCGACGCCTACCAGCAGCGCAAGCGCAAGGAAGCCGCCCTCGACTTCGCCGACCAGATGTCGCTGGCCGCGCAGCTCGCCCAGTTCCCCGAGGTCAACGAGGGCGAACGTGCCCGGTACGGGGCGGTGCTGCTGGACGAGTACCAGGACACCGGGCACGCGCAGCGGGTGCTGCTGCGCAGCCTGTTCGGTGAGGGCAAGCCGATGCCGGTCACGTCGGTCGGTGACCCCGCGCAGGCCATCTACGGGTGGCGCGGGGCGTCGGCGGCGAACCTGCCGCGGTTCGTGGACGACTTCCCGCCGACGAAGAAGTTCGGGCTGCTGACCAGCTTCCGCAACCCGCCGGAGGTGCTGGAGCTGGCGAACGCGGTGTCGTTGCCGCTGCGGGAGGCCGGGCTCGACGTCGACGAGCTCAAGGCGCGACCCGGTGCGGGCCAGGGGGACGTGCGGCTGGCATTGCACGCCGACATCCGCCAGGAGCTGGACTGGGTCGCGGACAACGTTGCGGCGCAATGGGTTGCGCACCTCGACGCGGAAGGCGCGCCGCCGACCGCGGCCGTGCTGGTGCGGCGACGGTCGGACATGGCGGCCATCGCGGCGGCTCTCCGGGAACGCGGTCTGCCCGTCGAGGTCGTCGGGCTCGGCGGCCTGCTCGACGAACCCGAGGTGCGCGATCTGGTGTCAGCGCTGAGGGTGCTCGTCGACCCGCTCGCCGGCACGGCGGCCGCGAGACTCCTCACCGGCTCGCGCTGGCGCCTCGCCGCACGGGACCTCGCCGCACTCTGGTCCCGTGCCAGGGATCTCGCCGGTGTGCAGTCCCGGCAGTCCGTTGTGGACGATCCGTTGCTCGTCATCGCGGACGCCCTCCCCGGCGAGCACGCCGAGCAGGCCGGTCTGGCCGACGCGCTCGACGACCCCGGCGACCCGGACGCGTACTCGACGGACGGCTACCGCAGGATCCGCCGGCTCGGTGGCGAGCTGGCGTCGTTGCGGCGCAGGCTCACCCAGCCGTTGCCGGAGCTGGTGGCGGACGTCGAACGGACGTTGCTGCTGGACATCGAGGCCATGTCGAGGCCGGGCATGGTCGGGCGCGCGCACCTCGACGCGTTCGCCGACGTGGTCACGGACTTCGCGGCCGCGAGCCCGTCGGCGACGCTGCCGTCGTTGCTCGACTACCTCTACACCGCCGAGCACGCCGAGGACGGGCTGGAGCCGGGCGAGATCGAGGTGTCCGAGGACCGGGTGCAGATCCTCACCGTGCACTCGGCGAAGGGGCTGGAGTGGCACATCGTCGCGTTGCCGCACCTGGTCAAGGACGTGTTCCCGGGCCGCAAGAAGTCGTCGTGCTGGCTCAAGGCGGTCACCGAGCTGCCCGCCGACCTGCGCGGTGACTCCCAGGACCTGCCCGAGCTGAAGCTGAGTGCCGGCTTCAACCGCAAGGAGGTCGACGAGGCCCTCACGATCCACGCAGAGGAGTTCGAGGACCGCAGGCTGGTCGAGGAACGCCGGCTGTTCTACGTCGGCGTCACGCGTGCGGAGCACAGCCTGCTGCTGTCCGGCCACTGGTGGGGGGAGGCGGGCGAGAAGCCCAAGGGGCCCTCGGTGTTCCTCACCGAGATGCACGAGGTCTTCCGGCGGGACCACGCGGGCGACATCAGCGTCTGGGCCGGCGAACCGGAGCCGGAGACCCCGAACCCGCTCGCGCAGGACGTGAAGGCCGCGCAGTGGCCCGCCGATCCGCTCGGCAAGCGCCGCGACGCCGTCGTCGAGGGCGCGGAGATGGTGCTGGCCGCGCTGGACGAGCTCCGCACCGCACCACCGGAGCCGCTCCCGCTGATCTTCGACGAACCGGAACCCGAGACGCTGCGGGAGGACGAGGACTACCCGCCGCCCGACGATCCGCCGCCGGACGACGACTTCCCGCCGGAGCCCGAACCGCTGCCGGACGACGTGGTCCCCGACGACCCGGAGATGCCGGAGGACGCCGACCCGGAGGGCTGGGCCGCGGACGTCGACGTGCTGCTCGCCGAACGGGCCGCGTCGATGAACCGGCGCGAGCAGGTCGTGCTGCCCGACCACCTGAGCGTCAGCCAGCTCGTCGAGCTGGCCAAGGACCCCGACCTGCTCGCCCGCAGGCTGCGGCGGCCGTTGCCGTTCCCGCCGAACCCGCTGGCGCGCCGCGGCACCGCGTTCCACACCTGGCTGGAGAACAGGTTCGGCGCCACCCGCCTGCTCGACATCGACGAGCTGCCCGGTGCCGGTGACGCCGACGCGGCCCCCGACGCGGACCTGGACCGCCTGAAGGAGGCCTTCCTGACGAGCGCGTGGGCCGAGCGCACCCCGCACGACGTCGAGGTGCCGTTCGAGGCGGAGTTCGACGGAATCTCGGTGCGCGGCCGGATGGACGCCGTCTACAAGGACCCGGACGGCTGGACCGTCGTCGACTGGAAGACCGGCGCGGTGCCCGACGCGGAGGCGCTCCCGGCGCTGTCGGTGCAGCTCGCCGCGTACCGGCTGGCGTGGGCGGCGTTGGTGGACGCCCCGCTGGAGCAGGTGCGGGCCGCGTTCCACTACGTCCGGCACGACCACACGCTGCGGCCGGCCGACCTGCTGGACGAGGCCGGGCTGAAGGACCTGATCAGGTCAGTTGGCTAGCGTGCGAGGCCTTCAGCACGCGTTCGTAGAGCACTTCGAGGAGCCAGCGGCCGAACAGCGACGGCCCGAACTCCGGTGACCGGTCCTCCGGCGGCACCATCAGGTCCGCGGACGACTCGTCCGCCACCACGACACCGATGCCGTAGTAGTCGAGCTCGATGAACGACCACGCCTGCGACTCACCGGTTCGCGGCAACATGACCGCGCACGGCGCGAGGGTCAGCAACGTGCCGCACGACTGCAGCGCCCGGTCGGTCGTCGACTCGCTGACCAGCACACCGACCAGCTCGACGGCGGCGACGGGCAGGCGGTCGTGGGCGGCCGGCTCGAACCAGGAGCGGAACCACGACGGGTCCGCGCGCGGCGGCCAGCCGTTCTGGGTTCTCCACTCGTGGACCTCGGGCAGCAAACGCACCACCGCGGACACCTGCTGACCGAGCACGGCGACGTCGGGAACGACGACCCCGTCCCAGTCGAGCGCAGCTGCGGCGTGGTGTAGAAGCGTTTGCACAGGGCGCATCCTAGGGTCCCTCGCGCGGAAAATGACAGCGTTTGCGCGACACCTCGTCATTCACACCGAGGTTCATCAAGGCGAGGACTTCGCCACTTTCCACGCCCACACCACGAGAGGGATCTGCACCGGCAGACGCCCATAGGCAATTGCCTTGGCCTTGGGTGATTTGTCCCGGAAATCGAGGGCCATCTTCACGTTCGCCGGGAAGACCGCGACGAACAGCGCGGCGGCGGCGAGACCGCCCAGCCGGCGCGTGCGCGGGACGGCCACCGCGGCCGCGACGGCGAGCTCCGCCGCACCCGACGCGTACGTCCACTGCCGCGGGGTGCCGGGCAGCGCACGCGGAACGATCGCGTCGTAGTACTTCGGCCTGGTGAAGTGGGTCGCTCCGGCCAGACCGAGCAGTGCGGCGAGCGCCAACGCCGATCGCGCCCGGGAACGGTTCGGTTCCATGCCGTCACCCTGTCATGCCTACGCCGCGTAGGCGAGTGCGGGCTGCCCTATCCTCCCCGAGCGTGGCAGGTGATTCTCATCATCCCGAACGGTCCGCGGTCGCCGCGCTGGCGGAGGAGTTCCTCGCCGGGCTGCGCGAGTGGCTGACCATCCCGTCGATCGGTGTCGACCCGGCGCACCACGCCGACGTGCACCGCTCCGCCCAGTGGCTGGCTGACCGGCTCAGAGCGGACGGCTGGCCGGAGGTCGAGGTCTGGGACCACGGCCCGGCGCTGCCCGCGGTGTACGCGTGCTGGCCCGCCGCGGACCCCGGCGCTCCGACCGTGCTCGTCTACGGTCATCACGACGTCCAGCCCGTCGACCCGGTCGACCGCTGGCACCACCCGCCGTTCGAGCCCGTGACCAGCGGCGACGAGCTGCTCGGGCGCGGGGCGAGCGACGACAAGGGGCAGGTCGCGATGCACCTGCTCGCGGTGAAGGCCCACCTGGCCGCCACCGGTCGGAATGCGCCGGGCGTCACCTTGAAACTGTTCATCGAGGGTGAGGAGGAATCGGGTTCCCCGCACCTGCGAAAGCTCCTCGAAGATCACCGGGACGACCTCGGATGTGATCTTGTCGTGTTCACCGACACGGGAGTGCACGATCGGGACACGCCCACGGTGAACACCGGTCAGCGCGGTGTTCTCGGCGGCGAGATCACGTTCTTCGGCGGAACCGACGACGTGCATTCCGGCCGCGCGGGCGGGGCGATCCCGAACCCGGCGACGGCGCTCGCCCGGTTGGTCGCCGCGCTGCACGACGAGGACGGCCGCATCCAGCTCCCCGGCTTCTACGACGACGTCCGCGAACCGACCGAGCGGGAACGCGCCGACTACGCGGCACTGCCGTTCGACGAGCGGAGGTGGCTGGCGCAGAACGCGGGCGGCGCGCAGGCCGTGGCGGGCGAACCCGGCTACACCACGTTCGAACGGATCTGGGTGCGCCCGACCGCCGAGGTCAACGGCCTGTCCAGCGGCTACACCGGCCCCGGCCTGAAGACGATCATCCCGGCGTCGGCGACCGCGAAGATCAGCTTCCGGCTCGTGCCCGACCAGCTGCCGGAGAACGTCGCCGGCCAGCTGCGGGAGTTCGTCGCCCAGCACACCCCGGACGGCATCAGGGCCGAGGTGAGCTTCCGCGGCACCGGCGTGCCGCCGTACGCGATCAGCCCGGACGACCCGGCCAACGAGGCCGTCCGCGACGCGCTGGAGCTCGCCTTCGACCAGCCGGTGCGGTTCGCGCGAGCGGGCGGTTCCGGACCGGCGGCGGTGCTGCAGGCGTGGCTCGGAGTCCCCCTCGTGTACCTCGGGGCGACCTTGCCGGATGATCGCGTCCACGCGCCGAACGAGCGCGTGGTCGTGCCGTTGCTCCTCAAAGGTGCGGAGGCGGCCGCTCACCTGTGGCGGATGCTGCCCGAGAGGTTGACCCGATGAGCCTGACTGACGAGGCGTCGCACTCGCTCGTCGGCGTGATCAGGATGCCGGACAAGGTCGAGAGCCCTGTTCGCGCGATCCTGAAACGCGTCGTCGGCGCGATGGCGGCGCTGCTGCTCGCGGTGCTGATCGTCTACCTGGACCGCGACGGCTACCGGGACGTGAACGAGGACGGCGTCTCGCTGCTCGACGCGTTCTACTACGCCACGGTGTCGCTCTCGACGACCGGCTACGGCGACATCACGCCGGCGTCGTCCACCGCCCGGCTGGTGAACGTCCTGGTCATCACGCCGTTGCGGGTGCTGTTCCTGATCGTGCTGGTCGGCACGACACTCGAAGTTCTCACCGAGCGCTCCCGTCAGGCGTTGCGCATTCAGAAGTGGAGGCGGGTCGTGCGGGACCACGTGGTGGTCGTCGGTTACGGCACGAAGGGGCGTTCCGCGGTGGCGGCACTGCTCGGTGACGGTGTCGAGCCGGGTTCGATCGTCGTCGTCGACACCGTGCAGGAGTCGCTCGACGCGGCGACCGCCAAGGGGCTCGTGGTGGTGCACGGCTCAGGTACGCGCAACGACGTGCTGCGGGTCGCCGGCGCGGCCCGTGCGCGCGCGATCGTCGTCGCCCCGAACCGGGACGACACGGCGGTGCTGATCACGCTCACCGCCCGTGAGCTGGCACCCAAGGCGATGATCGTGGCGTCGGTGCGGGAGCGGGAGAACGAGCACCTGCTCAAGCAGTCCGGCGCCGACTCGGTCGTCGTGTCGTCCGAGACGGCGGGCCGCCTGCTCGGCATGGCCACCGCGACGCCGACCGTGGTCGCGATGGTCGAGGACCTGCTCACGCCGGACGCGGGCCTCGCGATCGCCGAACGCGACGTCGAGCCGGGTGAGGTGGGCGGGTCGCCGCGGCACCTGTCGGACATAGTGCTGGGCGTGGTGCGCTTGGGGAAGCTGTACCGCGTCGACGCACCGGAGGCGGACGCGATCGAGCCGGGCGACCGGCTGCTCTACGTCAAGAAGGTGACCCCGGCCGGGGAGTAGGCAGCACGGCCGGTGCGCGCAGCGGCGCGTAGCGGAAGAGGAACGCGTAGAAGCCGCCCGCCAGCGCTGCCAGGCACAGCAGCAGCGCGGTGAGGCGGCTCGACATCGGCAGCCCGGCCGGGACCGAGGCCGCGGACTGGACCATGTCGCCGTCCGACACGACGACCTCGACGGTCTCACCCTTGCGGTGGCCGCACCCGTCGAGCTTCGCCTGCTTCTTCTGGCCGTCGGCGTCCCACTCGACGGTGTCCATGCCCTGGCCGCAGGAGCCGCTCTCGACGACGGTCGCAGCGACCCGCCGGGGAGGTTCGGAGGAGCCCAGGACCTTCGTGGGCACCAGCAGGGCGACCGCAACACCGATGCCCACCAGTCCGACGACCAGCAGGATGAACACCCATCTGTCCGGGCTTCGCGGAACCGCCACACTGCGATGTTCGCAGACGCGGCGGCCCGCGCGGGAGCCCGGTTTTATTTCGGCAGCTGGCGCAGCTGCTCGACCTTGACGGTCTTGCCGTCGGACACGGTCCCGGTCACCGCGACCAGGTCCCCGTTCTTCGGCTTCTCGCTCACCGCGGACAGGTCGAGCGGCGTCTGCAGGCCGTCCACCTGGACCAGCACGGCGCTGTTGCCGTTGACGTCCTTGACCGTGCCGCGCTCCTGGGCCTTGGCGAGGACCACGTTCAGCGCCTTGCCGTCCTTGACCCGGACGGTCACCCGCTGGTCGGCCTTGAGCCCGGCGAGGTCACCGCCGCGCAGCTTGGTGCTGCCGTCCGTGGTCAGCGACACCTCGCCGCCGTCGTCCTTGGTGATCGTGAGCTTGCCCGTCTCGACCGCCTTGACCCGGCCGACCACGAGCGTGCTGTCCTTGAGGTTCTGCACCTTGTCCCGGCCGGGCCCCCTGCCGGGACCCTTGTCGGGGCCACCGGGGTGGCGCTCGGCGAACGCCGCGGTGGGCGGGCCGTCGGGGTTGTCCGCCGCCGTCGCGACCGCGATGCCGCCGACGGTGAGTCCGGCCGCCGCGACGAGAGCGCCGGCCCACGCTGATTTCTTCGACATGCGCCCAGCGTGAGGGGCGAGCCTGAATCTGAGCTGAAGGTGAGTCGCCGACTTCGCCGATGATCAGCAGAATGAGGAGGTGTCCGCCAGGGTGTTGGTGATCGAGGACGCCGAGGCGATCGGCGCCGCCGTCTCGTCCGCGCTGCGCGAGTCCGGCTACGAGGTGCAGCACCGCCTGGACGGGCGTCAGCTGGAGGCCGACCTGGGCCGCTTCCGCCCCGACCTCGTCGTGCTGGACGTCATGCTGCCCGGCCGCGACGGCTTCCAGCTGCTCGAGGTCATCCGCCGCGCCTCCGGAGCCGGCGTGGTCATGCTGACCGCGCGCGACGGCGTCCCCGACCGCCTGCGCGGCCTGTCCGGCGGCGCCGACGACTACGTGGGCAAACCGTTCGTCCTGGCCGAGCTGGTGGCGCGCGTGTCCGCGGTGCTGCGGCGCCTGGGGCGCACACCGTCGACCGTCCAGGTGGGCGACCTCGTCGTGGACGCCGACGCCGGTGTCGTGATGCGCGCGGACCAGCCGATCGAGCTGACGGCGACCGAGCTGCGGCTGCTGGTGTACCTGGCGGCGCAGCGCGGCCGGGTGGTGTCGAAGACGCAGATCCTGACCGCGGTGTGGGGCTACGAGGACTACGACCCGAACCTGGTCGAGGTGCACGTGTCGGCGGTGCGCCGGAAGTTGGAGGAACACGGGCCGCGCCTCGTGCACACCGTGCGCGGGCTGGGGTACGTGTTGCGGGCTGAGGAATGAGCCCCTCAGGTTCGTCGCGGTTGCCCTCACTGCGCACGGTGTCGTTGCGTCGGCGCGTGGCGGTGTCGGTGCTGCTGGTGCTGATCGTCGTGATGATCGCTCTGGTGATCTCCGTCGACCGGACGTTCGCGCAACAGTCCGCGAAGGACCTCGGCACGGTCGCCCTCGAAACCGAGAACCGGGCCACCCAGATGATCCGCAGCGGCCGTCCGCCCCGCCAGATCGCGAAAGACCTGTCGCGCAACAACATGCGCGTCAAACTCCGCCTGCCCGACGGCCGCGAGTTCGGCGAGACCCCCGACGAGGCCTCACCCGGCCGCCGCGAGAAGGTCGTGCTGGGCGTCCGGGTCACGGTCGACGCCGACTACGGCGCGATCTCGGTGGCCCAGGGCCGGTTGCGCAAGCTGCTGATGCTGCTGGGCCTCGGTGCTGTCGTCCTGGTGGGTGCGTTGCTGTTCTTCGTGGTCCGGCGTGCGCTGGCCCCGTTGGACGCGATGACGTCGTTGGCGCAGGCGATCGCGGCGGGGCACCGCGGTGGGCGGCTGAATCCGTCGCGCACGGACACGGAGCTGGGCCGGACCGCGGCGGCATTCGACGGCATGCTCGACTCTTTGGAGGGTTCGGAGCTGCGGACCCGGCGGTTCGTGGCGGATGCCGCGCACGAACTGCGCACGCCGATCACCGGTGTGCAGGCGGTGGCCGAGGCCCTGGTACAGGCGCCGGTGGACTCGCCGGATCGCGACCAGATGTCGTTCCTGCTGGTGCGCGAGGCACGGCGGGCAGGGCGGCTGGTGGACGACCTGCTGGCGCTCGCGCAGCTGGACGCCGGGTACGAGATGCAGCGGGAGTCCGTGGACCTGCTCGGGCTGGCGGAGGCGGAGGTGGCGCGGACCCGGTTCGTGGCGCCCGACTTCGACATCGCCGTCGAGGGTGTTTCCGTTGTGGTGGTGGGGGACGGGCAGCGGCTGGCGCAAGTGCTGGCCAACCTGGTGGACAACGCGCGGCAGGCGACCGGTCCACAGGGGACGGTGCGGATCCGGGTCGACCTGACCGGGTTCACGGTGGCTGATGACGGTCCGGGGGTGCCTGCGTCGGAGCGTGAGCGGATCTTCGACCGGTTGGTGCGGTTGGACGATGCGCGGGACCGGCGGTCGGGTGGGTCGGGGTTGGGGCTGGCGATCGCGCGAGGGGTGGTGCGGGCGCACGGGGGTGAGTTGACCTGTGAGGCTTCGGAGGGTGGGGCGGTGTTTCGGGTGGTGTTGCCGCGGAGCCAGTCGGGGCAGGCTGCGGGTCCGCTTGCGCCGGGCCAGTTTCCGCCGAGCCAGTTTCCGTCGGACCAGTTTCCGTCGGGCCAGGTGGGCCAGTCGGGCCAGGCGGGCCAGGCGGGGCACGAGCCGGGCTGAGGCCGCGAAATCGCTCGCCATACCGCGGGCGGTTTGCTTCCATCACCGGCTGTGGACGTCGTGGTGCAGGTTGTGCGGATCTCGTGGACGAGGTTGTCACGTGGTGGGGACACGGCTGCGCTGCGGAACGCCGCCCCGGTGGGGTTTCCGTTGCACGGCAACGGGTTTGGCGTGACCGAAGTGAGGTTGCATGAGAGCGGCGCGTTCGTGCCGGAGTGGGGGCCGGTTCGGAGCGATGATCGTGGGGAAGTGCGGGATCTGTCGTTGAAGGAGGAGGACGGGCGGTTGCGGGTGCTCGTCCGGGACAACCCGTTTTATGCGCCTCGGCGGGATCGGAGGCCGCCGGCTGTGCGGATTCCTCGTGGGGAGTGGGTGCGGTGGCAGATCAACCATCGGTTTGGGGGGTGTGCTTGTGGGAGTGAGTGGGTTTACGAGCTCGTGACGATGAATGTGGCGTATGGGGTGGTGCGCGATCCTGGGGTGTTTCTCGGGGAGCCGACGAAGTTCGTGGATGAGCGGGCCTGGTTGAGGTAGCTGGAGTCGGGGTGCTTGGTCGGGGTGTCGCCGTTCCGGCGGTCCGGCGGGCGCGGCGGTTGCGTGGGGCGTCCCCCGGTTGCGTTGGCGGGCGGCGGTCGTGAGTTCGTAGGTGGTCGGGTCGGCAGGCGTCCGTGGCGGTTTTTTCCTGGGGCGCTGCCCCAGACCCCGACACTCCCAAAGAAGCCTGGGCCAGCGCCGTTCGCGGGTTGATGGCACGCCGGTTGCGTTGGGCGGCTGCCTGGTGCGTTGGTGGTTGCGTTGCGGTGGGTGGCTTCCCCGTCCAGCGCACCAGAGCGCGCCAGACCTGGGAGGGAATGTCAACCGGGCGAAAAGCGTGCCCGGTTGACATTCCCTCCCAGGCCCGGCAAACGATCGGAGCGCTAGACGGGGAAGCCACCCACCGCGGGGCCGCTTGAGTTGGGTGCGTTGGCTTTTCGGGTCGCCTTCGGCTCGATCAAAAGCGGGGCGGTGGGCGGCGGTGGGGAAATGGTGCGGGGTGCGGTGCTCGCGTTTCCTCATTCGCAGGCGTTCGAGGTCAGGTGTTCGTGACATGCCTGATAGACGTCATAGGGGACGCATCAGGACAACCTTCACTCGATCGGGTGGCCGGAAGTGTCGCGACCAGGGCTGGAAGCGGTCGTGAAACGGTTACGAGACCTGCTGGGCGGGTGCTGAGAACGTGTTGCACGCTGCGGTTGAGTTTGCCTTGAAGCCCGTGGTCGCCCAGTTCGCCTGGTTCTTCGCCGAGCCATGGGCGTTGTTCTCCGGTGCTTCCTCGATCGCGTACCTGAAGTCCTCCTGGGCCTGCTGCGCCAGTGACGGGGTCACCGAGCCGCGGCCCGCGGCGGCGGTCAGGAACATGCCCGCGAAGCAGTTCGCCTGCAGTTCGATGCGGCGCGACATTTCGAGGCCCGCCGGGGTCTTCTCGCCTGCGTCGGTGATCTTCAGGTCGGCTGCCCGGAGGAGGCCGGTGAGGGCCTGGACGTGGTGGCCGTACTCGTGGGACAGGGTGGCGAGGTGGGTTGCGGGGGCCTCGCCGCCGCCGTTCGTGCGGAGGCGGGAGGTGGGCATGTAGATCGTGCGGTTGCGGCCGCAGTAGTAGGCGACCGCGTGGTCGGATTCCGGGGCGGCGCCGCAGGGGCCGTCCTTCAGGACCGGGGAGGCGTCCAGCATCGGCTTTTCGAACGGCATGTTCGCCGTGGTCAGCAGGGGGCCCCAGGCGGCGTCCAGGCAGGCGACGCCTGCGGTGTAGTAGGCGGCCAGGGCCGTGTCCGAGGTGCCGAAGCGCGGGAGGTCGCAGGTCACGGGGGGCAGCGGGGTCGGATTCAGGAGCAACGGGTGGTCGGCGAGGCGGTAGACGGCTCGCGGGCGGATCGGGGTGGAGGGCTCCGTGGAGGGGGCGACGGGGCGGGAGGACTCGGCGAGGGCGTGGCCGGAGACGACCTGGGGGCCGGTCAGCTGGCCGATGCCCAGGACGAACGCGACCACCAGCGCGAACACGCCCGCGAGAACGAACGGGTTGTTCCCCGCCGGTTGGGTCACGTGGTGCGCCTTTCCTTACGAGACCGACTGGGGGGCGGAGGCCCAGGTGTTGCACTGCGACGCCTGGTTCGACGAGTAGCCCTGCTTCACCCAGTTCGCGTTGTTCTGCGGTGTGCCGTGGTCCTTCGTGGGGTAGATGTCGTAGTCACCCCGGTTGCCCGCGTCGGAGATGCCCGTCTGGATCACGTCCATCGGGACCGCGCCGTGCGACAACGGTGCCAGCGTCATGCCGCCGAAGCACGTTGCCTGCAGCTCCATCCGGCGGTTCAGGTCGAGGCCCTTCGGAGTATCCCACCCACCCGCGTCGTACTGCGCGCGGTCCGAGGCCTTGAGCATTCCGGTGAGCCACTGGATGTGGTGGCCGTACTCGTGGGCGAGCTGGCCCAGGTACTTGCCGGGGTGGTTCGGCTTGTTCGGGTTGCGCTCGGCCGCGTAGGCGTTCGCGGTCCAGTAGATGCCGCCCTGGCAGTAGCGGGCCGTCGAGTCGGGGCGCACGGTGCCGCACGGGTACTGGACGCTCTCGGTCACGATGTGCAGCTCGACCGGCTGGTACGGCATGTTCGCCGCCTGCAGCGCGGGCTTCCACATCGCCTCGATGCACGGCAGGGCGGCGCGCAGGTAGCGGTCCTGGCCCGCCGGCGAGTAGTCCATGGCGGGCAACGGGCAGCTCGCCAGCCGGTTCGCGCCGATGTTCGACCTCAGGAACGGGTGGTCCGCGAGCGCGTAGACCGCCTTCGGGCCCACGGGCGTCGCCTGGGTCGAGGGTGCGCGGGAGGGGGCCGAGCGCGACGGGGCCGGCGTCGTGGTCGCCGCCTGCTCGGTGCTGGTGTAGGTGTACGTCGGGCTGTAGGTCGTGTAACCCGAGTAGCCCGCGTCCTTGACCTTGCTGTTCAGCGTCGCCGCGAACAGGCCGATGGCGCCGAGCCCGAGGATCACCACACCGCCGAGCACCAACGCCACGATAGGGGCATTGCTCTTCTTCCGAGGCGGCGGCGGGTACTGGCCGTAACCGCCCCACGAGGGCTGCGGCGGGGGCATGACCTGGCCGGGAGGCGGGCCGAACTGGCCGGTGGGCTGGCCGAACTGGCCCGGCGGCGGACCGTACGGCGGCGGGGGAGGGCCCTGCGGCGGCATGCCCGGTGGTGGCCCGTGAGGCGGACGCTGTGGTTGCCCCAGGGGTGCGGGCATCGGCGGCGGGCCGACCGGGCGTGGCGGCGGCCAGTTGCCCGGTGGCGGTGGTTGCGTCATCGCCTTGGGTCCCCCCAACGGTGAGCCTTGGTCGGGTACGAGCATAGGCGGACGAGATCTTCGCGTCCCCCGACCGGGCTAACGCGTCCCGGCCACACCTCTGGGACGCGCCGGACGGGAGATCGGTTCATGCGACGTCCGCCGGGCTCGCCGCCCACGTGTTGCAGGCGCTCGTCTTGTTCTGCTTGTGGCCGTGCATGACCCAACGGTGGTTGTTGGGCTGGCTGCCGTGGTCAGGAGTGCGGTTGTAGTCGCCGCGCTGGCCCGCATCTTGCAGGCCCGTGTTGATGACGTCCATGGGCAGGACGCCGTTGCGCGAGAGAGGTGCCAGCGTCATGCCGCCGAAACAGGTCGCCTGCAGCTCCAGCCGGCGGTTCAGTTCCAGGCCCTTCGGCGTGTCCCAGCCGCCCACGTCGTACTGGGCCTGGTCGGCCGCGCGCAGCATGCCGGACAGCCATTGGACGTGGTGGCCGTACTCGTGGCCGAGCTGGCCCAGGTACTTGCCGGGGTGGCGGACCATGTTCGGCTCGTTCGCGTAGAACCCGGCCGGCCAGTAGATGACGCCTCGGCAGTACACGGCCGTCTCGTTCACGGTGTGGTCGCCGCACGGCGTCTGGATCGTGCCGGTGTGGGTCTGCACCTCGACCGGCTGGTACGGCAGGTTCGCCTTCTGGAACATCGGCTTCCACGCCTTCTCGATGCACGGCAGCGCGGCCTGCAGGAAGCGGTCCTCACCGGCCGGTGAGTACTCCATCTGCGGCAGGCGGCAGGCGTCGATGTCGTACGCGCCGAAGTTCGGCGAGCCGAAGATCGGGTGGTCGGCGAGCTTGTAGACGGCCTTGGGGCCGGCCTGCGCGGGCGGCGTGCTGGTCGTCGCCCTGGTCGTGGTGGCCGGTTTGGTCGTCGTGGTCGTGGTCGTGGTCGACGTGGAGGTGTACGTCGGGCTGTAGGTCGTGTAGTTCGAATAGCCCGCGTCGCGCACCTTGCTGTTCAACGTCGCCGCGAACCCGCCGACCGCCGCGATGCCGAGGACCGCCACGCCGCCGAGCACGAGGGCGAGGATGGGGCCGTTGCTGCTCTTGCGGCGAGGGGGCAGGGCGGGCGGGTACGGGTGGAAACCGCCGGGGTGGCCCGTGCCGGGTGGCCCGTGCCTGGGTGCGGCGGGGCATGACGGGCGCGGTGGCGGGAGCGGGGTGGCCGGGAGGCGGCAGCGCGGGACGGCCGGCAGGCGGTCCATCGTGGCGGTGCCATCGGTGGCGTGCCATCGGACGCGGAGCCGGCCCGTCGGACGCAGCGGAGGCGGTCCCTGGACCGGGCGGGGAGGCATCGGCGGGCCGTGCGGCGGTGCCGAGGGCACGGGCGGCGGGCCGACCGGGCGTGGTGGTGGCCAATTGCCCGGCGGCGGTGGTTGCGTCATCGCCGTAAATCCCCCAGATGGCGTCTATTGGAAACAGCGCCAGAGCTTATGGCGACTCCGCTATTGTCCGCAGCCGTGTCGAGAAACTGGGGCGTGGCGATCTTCGCCGCCATCGCGTTGACGACAGTGGTGCCCGTCGGCGCGTTCGCGCAGCCGCTGCCAGGGACCGTCAGCACCGAGGTGCGGATGCGGCTGGAGCGCGACGCCCGGCTGTCGGTCACCGAGACGGTTCGCGTGCCCGACGGCAAGACCGTCAAGCGGACCGTCCCCTTGCGACTCGCCGTCGGCAACGACCTCGAGCGCCAGTACCGCATCTCCGACGCCAAGGTCGAGGGGAAGGGCAGCGCGAACGTCAGCGGTGACGCCTTCGAGCTCACCCTCGACGGTGGCGAGGCCACGGTGACCTACGTCGTCGAGGGTGCGGTCGCGCCCGTCGGTGACGCGCTGGAGGTCCGCTGGCAGGTCGCCGGCGGCTGGGACACCGAGCTCGACAAGGTGTCCGCCACGTTCTCCGCACCCGACTCGCCCACGTCGGTCAACTGCCTCGCCGGGCCCGTCGGGTCGTCGCAGCCGTGCACCAGCGCCGACCTCGCGGACGGCAAGGGCGTGCGGGCGCAGGAGATCAAGCTCGGCGCCGGGGAACGCGTCGACGTCGCGGTCGGGCTGGCCGCCGGTGTCGTGCCCCCGAACGCCGTCGTGGTCGAGGCCTCCGGTCTCGCCGCCGCCTTCGCGCTCACCCCGGCCAGCGGCGCCGCGCTCGGCGGGCTGCTGCTCCTGCTGCTCGGCGGTGTCGTGCTGCTGTGGTTCCTGCGCGGCAGGGACGCGGCGGCGCTCGCCAGCGAGGTCGGCCCGGTCAGCGTGCTCGTGCGCGACCAGGACGACCGCGTCGCCTTCGCTTCACCCGATGGTGTGTTGCCCGGTCAGGTGGGCACGGTGGTCGACGAGCACGTGGACGTCGTCGACGTGACCGCCACGGTGATCGACCTCGCCGTGCGCAACTACCTGTGGATCGCGGAAACCGAGGGCCACGACTGGCAGATCATGCGCCGCAACCCGGCCGACGCCTCGCTGTCCGGCTACGAGAAGGCCGTCTACGAGGCGCTGCTGCCCGCCGGCGCGGACGCGGTGACCGTGTCCGAGCTGCGCGGCCGCGGCATCGACCTCGCCCGGGTCCGCGACCGCCTCTACGCCGACGTGGTGGAGAAGCGCTGGTTCGCCCGCCGCCCCGACGCCGAGCGCACCCTGTTCTGGTGGGTCGGGATCGTGCTCGCGGTGCTGGGCGTGGTGGCCACGGTCGTGCTCGCGCTGACCATCGGCAACGCCCTGTTCGGGCTGGCCGTCGCGGTCGGCGGCGTGGCGCTGGCGTTCGGCGCCCGCTCGATGCCCGCCCGCACCAAGCGCGGCAGCGCGCTGCTCGAACACGTCCGCGGCCTGCGCGGGTACCTGCACGGCGTGACGCCCGGCGACGTGCCGGAGGAGGACCGCGAGCTGGTGTTCTCCCGGTCGCTGCCGTACGCGGTGGTGCTCGGCGAGACCGAGCGCTGGCTCACGACGTTCGGCCAGCAGGACCTCTACTGGTACGGCGGCGCGACCGATTTCCGGCGCAGCTTCCCCGCGTTCCTCGGGGCGCTCGACGGCGTGCTCGCCCAGGCGGGCCACCTGCGATCGCTCCGGACGCCGAACCCGTAGGCTGGCGGGCATGGCCTCACCCGAACTGCACAGGTTCACGTTGCCCAACGGCCTGCGGGTGGTGCTCGCCCCCGACGCCAGCGCACCGGTCGTCGGCGTCAGCGTGCACTACGACGTCGGCTTCCGCTCAGAGCCCGAGGGGCGCACCGGTTTCGCGCACCTGTTCGAACATCTGATGTTCCAGGGCAGCGAGAGCTTGGAGAAGCTCGCGCACTTCCGGCATGTGCAGTCGTCGGGCGGCACGTTCAACGGGTCGACGCACCCGGACTACACGGACTACTACCAGCTGCTGCCCTCGGCGGCGCTGGAGCGCGCGTTGTTCCTCGAGGCGGACCGCATGCGGGCGCCGAAGCTCACCGAGGAGAACCTCCGCAACCAGATCGACGTGGTGAAGGAGGAGATCCGGCTCAACGTGCTGAACCGCCCGTACGGCGGGTTCCCCTGGATCCTGCTGCCGCCGGTGCTGTTCAAGACGTTCGCCAACGCGCACAACGGTTACGGCGACTTCGTCGACCTGGAGAGCGCGACGGTCGACGACTGCGCGGAGTTCTTCGACACCTACTACTCGCCGTCCAACGCGGTGCTGACGGTCGCGGGCGACCTCGACGTCGAGGCCACGAAGGCGTTGGTGGAGAAGCACTTCGGCGACGTGCCCGCGCGGCCGAAGCCGGAGCGCCCCTCGTTCGCCGAGCCCGCCCCGCAGGGTGAGGTCCGGCACGAGCACGGCGACGCGCTGGCCCCGCTGCCCGCGATCGCGATCGGCTACCGCGTGCCGGACCCGGTCACCGACATCGACGGCTACCTCGCCTACCTCGTGCTCGCCGGCGTGCTGACCGACGGCGACAGCTCGCGCCTGCAGCAGCGCCTGGTGCACCGCGAGGGCATCGTGATCGACCTCAACGCCGGCTGCGGCCTGTTCGGCCCGCTGGAAGCCCGCGACCCGGACACCTTCAGCATCACCGCGATCCACACGCCGGAGGTCGACGCCTCCCAGGTCGTCGCGGCGATCGACGAGGAGCTGCAGAAGCTCGCGCAGGAACCGCCCTCGGTCGAGGAGCTCGCGAAGGTCACCGCCCGCTGGGCCTCGACCATGCACAAGGAGCACGACCGGCTCACGAACCGCACGCTGGGCCTCGGCTCGGCGGAGCTGCTGTTCGGCCGCGCCGAGCTCATCTACGAACTGCCGGAGCGGATCGCCTCGGTGACCGTGGACGAGGTGTCGGCCGCCGCCAAGGCGCTGCGTCCCGACGCCCGCGCACTTCTTCTCGTCAAGCCCACCGGAGGAACGCAGTGACCGCCGCGAAGACCCACCGCTCCGCCGAGGAGATCGGGCGCACCGAGGCCGGTCCGCGCCCGCTGCCGGAGCTGGGCCACCAGGAGGCGGCCGCCGAGCTGTCCACTGTGGACACCACGCTGCCGAACGGGTTGCGCGTCATCGCCGTCCGCCGTGCCACCGTGCCGATGGTCGAGGTGCGGCTGCGCGTGCCGTTCGCGGACCCGGCGGAGCCCGGCAGCGGCTCGGCGCACGCGGCGCAGGCCGAGATCCTCGCCAACACCGTGCTGACCGGCACCGAGACCCGCAGCCGCGTGCAGATCGACACCGAGCTGGCGCTGGTCGGCGGCGAGCTCGACGCCGTGGTCGACCCGGAGCGGCTGAGCTTCACCGGCAACGCGCTGGCCACCGGCTTCGGCACGGTGCTGGACATGTTGCGCGACGTGCTGACGAACGCGTCCTACCCGGCCGAGGAGATCGAGCGCGAGCGCGGCCGCCTGGTCGAGCGCATCACGATCGCCCGCTCGCAGCCGAACGTCATCGCACGCGAGGCGTTGCAGCGCGTGCTCTACGGCGACCACCCGTACGCCAAGGAGATGCCGGAGGCCGACGAGGTCGCCGCCGTCACCCGCGACGAGGTGCTGGCGCTGCACCGCAAGGCGTTGCTGCCCAAGGGTTCGGTGCTGGTCGTCGTCGGCGACGTGGAGCCGTCCGACGCGGTCGCGCAGATCGGTGCGGCGATGGAGACGTGGACCGGCGACGGCGAGGCGTTCCAGCTGCCGCCGCTGCCCGCGGTCAAGGGTGGCGACGTGCAGCTGGTGCACCGCGCCGGTGCCGTGCAGTCGCAGATCCGGCTGGCCGCGCAGGCCATCCCGCGCACCGACGAGCGCTACCCGGCGCTGCAGCTCGCGAACCTGGTCTACGGCGGGTTCTTCTCCTCGCGCCTGGTCGAGAACATCCGCGAGGACAAGGGCTACACCTACAGCGCGCGGTCGCACCCCGAGTTCACGATCCACGGCGCCACGCTGCTGATCGACGCGGACACGGCCTCGGAGGTCACGGCGGCGGCGCTGCTGGAGACCCGCTACGAGCTGGCCCGCCTCGGCATGGTGCCGCCGTCGGAGTCCGAAGTGGACGTCGCACGCCGGTACGCGATCGGGTCGCTGCTCACGTCCACGTCGTCGCAGGGCGGTCTCGCGTCGTTCCTGGTGAACCTCGCCGGACTGGGCCTGAACATCGACTGGCTGGTCGCGCACCCGCGGCGGCTGGAGGCCGTCACGCCGGAGCAGGTCGCGGCGGCGGCGCTGGAGTTCTTCGCACCGGCCAACTTCACCGGTGTGCTGGTCGGCGACGCCGAGCAGCTGGCGCCGAAGCTCCGCGCCCTGGGCGGGGTCCAGGTCCCGTGAGCTTCGACCTGGTCGGTCTCCCCGCCCTCTCGCGGGCAGCGGTCGACCGCAACGAGCCGTTGCGCGGCGACGAGGAACGGATCGCCGCGCTCTGGCCGAAGGCACGCGTGATCGTGGTCGACACCGGGGGCCGCACCCTGGTGTCCGACCGCGGCACGAGAATCGTCGACCGCCCGGCCCCCGACTTCGGCGACGAGCCGCCGTCGGGCGCCGTGCTGCTCGGCGAACAGGACGGCGTGGCGCACTGGGCGGTCCAGGTGCCTGCCGAGGACGGCGACGCACCCGTGACGCCCCGGTCTTGGGCGGCACCCGAGCTGACCGACGAGCCGCAGTGGCTCGACCTGCGCCAGTCCGGCGCGACGCTGGACGACATGTGGGCGGGCCTCTTCACGACCGCGGTGGCGCTGTTCCAGTGGCACCGCCTCGGCAGGTTCTGCGCCAAGTGCGGCTCGCCGACGGTCGTGGAGAAGTCGGGCTGGCACACCAGGTGCACCGGCTGCGGCCGCGAGGAGTACCCGCGCACCGACGCCGCGGTGATCTGCCTGGTGCACGACGGCGCCGACCGGGTCCTGGTGGCGCGCGGCCCGCAGTGGCCGGAGGGCAGGTTCTCGGTCCTGGCCGGCTTCGTCGAGGCGGGCGAGTCGCTGGAGGCCTGCGTGGCCCGCGAGATCCTCGAAGAGGTCGGCGTGGCCGTGCGGGACATCCGCTACCTGGGCTCGCAGCCGTGGCCGTTCCCGCGCTCGCTGATGATCGGCTTCGAGGCCGTGGCCGACCCGCCGACCCGCTGCTGCTCGCCGACGGCGAGATCGCCGAGGCGAAGTGGGTGTCGCGGGCGGACGTGCGCAGGGCGATCGAGGAACCGGGCAGCGTGCCGGGACTCGGGCTGGCCGGTGGCGCGTCGATCGCGTTCCGGATGCTGCAGAGCTGGTCGCTACAGGACTGAGCGGTCGCGGTGCGCTGTCAGAGCAGTGCCGGCAGCACGTGCTCCTCGGTGACCAGCAGACCGGTCGTGGCCATGGTCCCGGCGAGGTCCGGGTCCCAGCTCGCGTTCTCCGGCCGGGTGTTGAGCGTGGGCAGCTCGACCCCGCGCGCGATCAACGTGGCCACGGCCTCGCGGTAGTCGGCGGCGGCCATGCGCCACGCGGTCCCGCCGGTGTGCTTGAGGATCTCGTTGGCGCGCACGATGCCGCCGGGCGTGAAGTCGTTGTGGCAGCGGACGGTCCGGCCCCTGAGGTGGTGCCTGGCCTGCGGGGTGAGGCCGTGCGGGAGGACCATCAACGGGCCCGCGACGCCGGACTCGAGCAGCCGCGGGCTGCGCACGACCGTGACCTCGTCGGCGTCGAACGTGTCGGGTCAGCACGGGGTTGCTGTAGGCGTCGGGCAGCACGCCGGCGCGTTCCCAGTCGGTGCCGGCGAGCTCCAGGGCCTTCCGCACGATCCGGTGCAGCGGACGGCCGTCGTCGAGGTCGTTGCCCGCCAACGCGAACCGGGTCGTCGGCCGGTCCGGGTCCAGCTTCGCGAGGATCTCCGCGGCCTGGTTCGCGAGCATCGGCAACGCGGGCTGCGGGATCTTGCCGTACCTGCGCACGTGCTCGACCCACTGCGCCGCCCACGGCCTGGCGAGCAGACCGTGTTCCCGCAGCGCGTACTTCAGCACGGCGTCCGCGGTCGAGGCCTCGGTCTCGGTGGCCAGGCCGATCGGCCTGCCGTGCACCGCTTCCAGCACCTCGGGCAACGTGCTGCCGTGCGCGCGGACGTGTTCGTCCAGGCGCGCCAACGAGATCTGCCGCCGCGCGGGGTGTGCGACCGGCTTGCGCAGGAGCTCGCCGAGCGCCTGAGCTGTCCGCTCGTCCTCGACGCGGATGCTGAACGCCGACCGGCCGCCGCCTTCGAGGGTCTCGCGGGCCAGGCGCCAGAGCTCGGCGAGTTCGGGCCTGTCGTACACGCTCACCCGGCCAACATATCCGGGTCGGGCCCGCCGGGGCCGGTCAGGGGTTGAGCAGCCCGGCGGCGTGGCCGTACCCGACCGGCGGGCCGGAGGCGGGCCGGTTCGGCGGCAGGTAGTAGTAGCCCAGGCCGTGCGCGGTGACGATCGCGTTCGCGCCGAGGTGGTGGTTGAGCTTCGCACGCAGCCCCGCCACGAGTACCGCCAGGGCCTTCTTCCTCGGCTCGGCCACCTCGGAGTCGCCCCAGACGTGCGCGACGATCACGCCGGTCGGGGTGGCGGTGCCCGCCGAGCGGACGAGGACCTCGATCAGCCGGAACTCGCGGTTCGAGAGGTGCGTCTGCTCACCGCCGAGGTGGACCTGGCGCAGTTCGAAGTCGACCCGCAGGGCGCCGTCGTCGTACACCTGCGGGCGGGCGGCGGTGCGGTGGCGCATGACGCGGCGCATGCGGGCGACGAGCTCGCCGAGGTCGTACGGCTTGACGAGGTAGTCGTCGGCGCCGGTCTCCAGGCCGAGCACCCGGCTGGCGGCCTCGCCCCGCGCGGTCGTGATGATCACCGGGAGGTCGCTCGTGGCGCGCAGTCTGCGCAGGACGGCGATGCCGTCCAGGTCGGGCAGGCCGAGGTCGAGCAGCACCACCGCGGGCCGGTGGGTCAGCGCTGCCTCCAGCCCGGCCCTGCCGGTGGTCGCGGACACGACCTCGTAGCCCTGGCGCCCCAGCGCGCCGCTGAGCGCGTCGAGCACCCGGCTGTCGTCCTCGATCAGCAGCACCTTCCCCTGACCGGCCGGCAGCGGCGGCACCGGCGCGGGCCCGGAGCTCTGCCGGTCGATGCGCCGCGTCTCCACCGCCGTGGCGGACGCGCCCTGGCCGACCAGGAACGCCAGTGCGAGCTCCTGGCACGCGGCACAGACCTTGAGCTCCCGTCCGTCGACCGCCAGCACGAAGACCGCGGCCCGCCCGCACCGGTGACCGGCGACCTCGATGTCGCACTGCCGCGACCGGCGCGCCTCGGTCCGCCTGGTCTCACGCAGGCGGACGCGGTGGGCGCGGGAACGGCACCGGTCCGAGCAGAACCGGCGCGGGCGTCCCGACTCGGTCGCCTCCGGCAGCGGCCCGCCACACTCCTCGCACGTCGGCACCGCGCTGTCCCCCTTTCCCCCTTCGTTGCAACGAAACCACTTTCGTGTCGGTCCCGCGACACCCTCGGACCAGGTCGCGCTTGGCTTCGACGTCCCCTTGCTGTTCCCTGGCAGGGGATGGTCCGGCCGCCGAGGCGACCGGACCGGGTGTCACGACCGCCCGTGCCTGCCAGCGTCGACGAGCGTGTCACCCACCACGAGGAGCGCCCTCGCCGTGATGGCGAGGGCGACCTCCCCCTTCACCGGCGCGACCACGCCCTCCACCAGCAGGAGGACGAGCCGCACCCCCTTCCAGATCCGCGGTGCCCGCGTGCGGAGCCACCGGGCGGTCCGGAGCAGCCTGGTGCGAACCCTGCTGCGGCGCGGCGTCACCCGAGCTCTTCGACGTGGGGGGACGACCACCACGACGACCTCCTCTCGACAGCGGGAGCGACCGCCGCGGTTGTCGCGACGGGCCCCGCTGGAGCAACCGTCACGGCGCTGCCGGAGTCCGCACAAGATCAGGAGAACAACACAACGGCCGGCCCGTGACGCCGCGGCTGACCGCGCCGCCCGGGACCGGAGTGTCGTTCCAGGGATGCCGTTCTAGGGGTCGATCCGGTCCAGCGCCGCGCCGTCCCACGTCGTCTGCGTGCACGCCACACCACGGCCGTTCTTAGGCCGCAGCACGTCGTAGATGTGCATGCGCGGGATCTTGTCCGACACGCCCCACCCGCTCGGCCAGGTGATCACCCAGTCCATGTCGAGGTCGACCAGCAGCCCCAGCATGCGCGCGATCGTCGGGTCGTCCAGCCGTTCGAACGCCTCGTCCAGCAGCACCAGCCGCAACGGGTCGAACTCGTCGCTCACCGCGTCGTAGAAGCTCGCCGCCGCCGCGAACAGCGTCACGTACGAGATCAGCCGGGTCTCGCCGTTCGCGCGGACCCCCGTCCGGACCTGTGTCGGCGACGGTGACCGTGAACTGGTGCCACGTCCGGTAGTCGAGCGCCCGCGACAGGATCTCCGCGTAGCCGCCGGAGTGGGAGTCGCGCTCGTTCTCGATCCGCTCGGTGAAGACCCGGCGCAGGGTCGCGTCCTGCTCCGGCGTGCGTTCGCCGAACGGCAGCCGGACGAGCGCAAGCGCTTGCCGCGTCTGGTCGTCGAGCGCGGCCGAGGACTTCCAGGCGAGCTTCACGTGCACGCCCTGGCTGGAGCGGGCCTGTGACAGCACCTCGTTCATCCGCTTGGTGAGGTCCTCGGCGACCGAGATCTGGCCGCGCAGCCACTCGGCCAGGTCGCGGATCAGGTAGTCGGCGAAGATGCCCTGATACTGCTCGTCGAGGAACCCGCGCTGCTCGGCGAGCTTCGTCGTCACCTGGCGGGCGGCGACGGCGACGGGCTTCGCGCCCTCCTCGCCGGTCACCGTCACGGTCAGCAGGCCCGCGTGCTGCTCGGCCGCGATGTCGTGGCTGCCCGCCAACGAGGTCTGCAACGCCTGCAGCTTGGCGATCACGGTCGCCTCGGTGCCACCGCGGCGGTCACCGCCGGCCGCGACCAGGGCGCGGGCGGCGGCCTCGTCGGTCTCGCCGTCGGCGTCCGGGAACGCGGCGGCGACCAGACCGGGCGCCCGCACGGTCGCGGTGAAGTTCGCGCTCGCCCGGTCTCGCGCCTCCAAAGCCTCGGCGACCTGCGTGGAGTTGGTCTCCAGCAACGCCTCCAGCTTCGCCGCCTGCTCGCGCGCGGTCGTGATGCTCTCCCGCACGCCCTTGAGGTCCGCGCGCATCTTCTTGCGCGACTTCTCCAGCGACGTCAGCTGCTCGCTGATCTCCTTGGCCTCACCGCCGACCGCCTCGGTCAGCTCGGCCAGCGTCCCGGCCTGCGCCGCGTGGTCGACACAGCGCGCGTCGGCGTCGGCCTCCGCGGTCTGTCGGTCCGCCGCGGCCTCGTGGTAGCGGTGCGAGGCGTCCGTGAGGTCGGAGATCGTGCCCTGGCACCGCCTGCGCACCGCGTCACCGAGCAGGTCGGCGGTCCGCTGGGCCTCCGCGGCCGCGCCTGGCCTGCCGCAGCGCCTCGGTGTCCGCCGGCAGCCCGGAGTCGCCCGCCTGCCTCGTCAGCTCCGTGCGCGCGGCCTCCAGCCGGGAGTTGGCGTTCTCCAGCGCTTCCCGCAGCTCGAACGTCCGCTGCCGCGCCCGTGCCGCCGACTCCTCCGCCGCCTGCACCCGGCTGTGCTTCGCGATCAGCTCGCCGTCGCCGGGGAACGCCGCGACGTGCGCCTCCCACGTCGCCACGTGCTCGTGCGCGCGGGCCAGGTCGTCCTCCGCGGTGCCGAGCCGCAGACGAAGCTCAGCGAGCTCCTCCTCCAGCGCGGCGATCCGGCGGCTGCGCGCGGCCTCGCGTGCGCCCGCACCGATGAACTCGGCCTCCGGCTTGGTCCAGCGGCCGGTCAGCACGCCCGCGCGCCAGTCACCGGTGGTCGTCATGTCGTCCAGCGACACCGACCGCAGCAGGTCCGCGACCAGCGACTCGGGCACCGGCGACCCCTCGACCGCCGGCACCAGGAACTCGGCCATCGACCGGCCTTCCACCGCCTCGCGCGGTACCGCCAGCACGTCGTTCAGGTCACCACCGCCGGGCGTCACCCAGGCGTCCAGCAGGCCGCTCGCCTGCAGTGCCGCCTCCAGGCCCGCGCGTTCGTCGTCGCGCAGCGCAGGGGAGAAGTCCACCAGCCGGTAGAACGGGGCGCCAGAAGCGGAATCCCGCTCGGCCGAGGTGTACTGGCCGGGCACGGGCACCCGCTCGTTGCCCGACCGCAGCCCGACGAGCTCCTCGTCCAACGTGTCCAGCCGGGTGCGCAGCTCGGCGCGCTGCTGGGTGAACGCGTGCGCCGCGTCGCGGGCCGCCTGCACCAGCGGGCCGGCCCACTCGCGGGCGGTCGTGCTCAACGCCTTGGCAGCGGCCGGATCGGCGGTCTGCGGCAACGTCAGCGCCGCCGAGGGGCGTTCGTCGAGCAGCGGGCCGCTCGTCGTCCACACCTCGACCTGCTCCAGCCAGGCCTGCACGACCTCGGCCAGCTCCTGCAGCTCCTGGTTGCGCAGCGCGGTCGACTCGGTCGCGCCGAGCTGGGCGTCACGGGCCTTCTGCCGCAACGACTCCACCTCGCGCTGCTGCGCGTCCAGCGCCAGCGCCTGCTCGTGCAACGCCATCGCGAGCGCACCCCGTTGGCGCGCCAGGGAAGCGATGCCGGAGGTCTGGTCGACCACCGACGCCAGCCCGGCCAGCACGTCCTCGGTGGCCGCGGCGGGCGGCACGCGGCGCTCGATGGGCAACGGCGAGGCCTCGGGGTCCGGCTTGGCGCGCACGGTGTCGTGGTGACGCCTGCCTGCGGCGGCACCTGCGGCACGGCCGGCGCCAGGTCGGGTCCATGCCGGCCAGGCGCAGGTGCTCGCGCAACGGGTCGCTCAACGCGTCGGCGGCGCTCAGGTCCTCGGCCAGCCGGCGCAGCAACCGCAGCACGTTGTCGACGGCCGCGTCCTCCTGCGCGCGCTGCCGGTGCGCGGTCTCCAGCGCGGCGACGGCGGACGAACGCTTCTCCGCCACCAGGTTCTCGCGCGTCTTGAGGTCCTGCAGGTCGCGGAACGCCGGCAGCTCCTTCAGCGCCGCGATGGTCTCCTCGGCCTGCTGCTCGCCGGTCTCCATGTCGGCGAGCGCCTGCTCGGACGACGCCCGCTCGACCCGCGTGACGTCCAGCTCCGCCACCAGCTTCGCCTGCTCGCGTTGCAGGCGCACCAACGACTTCTCGGCACCGTCCAGCCGTTCTGACGCCGATCGCAGGCCACCGAAGGCGTAGTCGGAGTAGGTCTTGAGGAACGTCGACAGCGCACTGTCCGCAGAGGACAGCCGAACGATGTTCTCCCGGATCGACTCCAGGTCGTCGAACGACGTCGCGAGCTGCTCGACCATCACCTGGTCCAGCGGCGGCAGCGCGTCGCTCAGGATCTGTTCGAGCTGGCCCTCCAGCACCTTCAGGCCGACGTCCGGGTTGCGCAGCGTCCGTTGCAGGTGCAGCAGGTCGCCGTACCGCGCGGCCGGTACGCCGTAGACGGCGTCGGCGATCTTCGCGCGGAACGCCGGCTCCTCGAACATGCAGTCCGCGCCGATGAGGTCACGCAGCTGCGCAGGTCCGTGCGGAACGCGTTCCGGGCCCGCGAGCTGCAGTTCCGTGCCGACGCGCAGGGGCGTGACGAACCGCCACGAGTCCGTGATCGCCTGCGAGGTCTTGGACGCCTTCACGCCCAGACCGCAGGTCAGGTACTCGTTGCCGGACCAGCCGCTTGAATTGGGCGCAGTCGCCTCGCGGACCAGCTCGACCCACGCGTAGCCGATCCGGTTGGGGCCGCCGTCGTAGTCGTCGAGCATCAGCCGCCGGATGCTGACCGTGTCGAAGCCCTTGGAGCCGAGCTGGCGCAGGTCGCCGTCCAGGCACAGCGGCAGCAGCAGCTCCAGCGTGCGGGACTTGCCGGATCCGTTGGTGCCCTGGAAGATCGCGCGGCCACCGGAGAAGTCGAACGTCTGCTCGGTGTACTGCCAGATGTTGACCACGCCGCCGCGGTGCAGCCGCCACCTGCTCATGACACGTTCTCCTCGTCGAACAGGGACCAGCTCGGCACCTCAGGCACCACAACGGGTTCCGGTTGTTCTCGCTCGGGGTCGCCGTCGGGTGACGGCAGCCAGCGGTGCGCGGCGGCGCTGATCGACCAGCCCTGCTCGCACGGAACCGCGAGTTCCATGCGTCGCAACAGCTCCGTCACCTCGGCGACCAGCCGGTCCAGGTCGTCGGTGAACTGCTTCGACCACGCCGCGGGGTAGTCCTCGACCAGCCGGGCGCAGACTTCGCGGAGCCGCTCGACCGTGACGACGTGCCGTGCGGGCGCGTCCTGCGCCGGGTCGTCGAGCAGGTCCGGCAACGCGAGCAACGCGATCCGCGCGGCCGTCGAGACACCGGGGAACGACAGGTCGGTCAGGTAGTCCTCGGGGTCGGCGGCCAGCACGCCCTCGACGCGGCACTCGGTGAACAGGCCGAAAGCCTGCTCCAGCAACGCCGTTTCCTTGCGCTGGTTGCGCCGCAGCCAGTCCGCCTGCTCGGGAGGGAGGTCCGCGTAGAGCACCAGCGGCGTCTCGACCAGCTTGCGCCGCACCGCGTGCTCGACACCGCGAGGGCCCGGCCGGGCGGCCAGCTCGACCAGCCGCTGCGGCGACTCGGCCTCGCCGACCGGGCCGGTCACCAGCTGCCCCAGCAGGTCCGTGTCGATCGTGATCAGCGCTTCCTGCAGGCTCATGTCCTGCGCGACCGAGCCCTCGGTCTCCTGCAGCACGCCGAGCGAGACGAGGTGGCGCAACGCCGCGGTCAGCGCCCGGCGCTCGGTCACGTCGTCCGGCGCGTCGATGCCCGCCTCTGCCGCGGCGGACCGGATGTCGGCGACGAGCCGGGACAGCAGCGTCTGCCGGCCGATGCCGGTCAGGACCGCGAGGGTCAGCGCCAGGTAGGCGTAACCGCGCGGGGACATGCTGAGCACGCCGCGGGTGTCGTCGTTGCCGGGACCGGACTTGTACAGCCGCGCGAACCGGCGTTCCACCACGAGCCGGTACCCGAGCAGGCCCGCGAACAGGTCCTGCAGCACCGCGCGGTGCCGGTAGACGAGGCTGAGCAGCTCGCCGTCCGGGCCGTCGGAGCGCAGCAACGGCCTGCGCAGCAACGTCCGCGCGCACCGCACCACGTTGGCGGCGTCGATCTCGGACAGGTTGTCGAAGTGGTTCATCGCTTCAGGGCCACCGTCGCGTCGTGCAGCGTCAGCGTCCCGGCGGCGGACTTGATCTGCGTGGTCGTGCCGTGGGCGATCTCGAGCTTGAGCCCGCGCACGGGGTCGCTGGCCGACCCGTTGTCCCGGGGTGAGTCGCGCTGGGCCATCGCCAGCGTCAGCAGCTCGCAGAACACCTCCAGCGCGCCGTGCGACAGCGTGGTGTCGTGCAGCTTCCCGGCCGCCTGCGAGAGCTCCGCGACGTGCCGAGCCCGGACCTCCTCGGCCTCCCGGGCCTCCGCCAGCAGCGACTGCTCGGTCATCGGGTCGTCCAGGATCCGCGACGGCCGCCCGCGCCCGCTGCGGTCGGCCCGCGACCGCACGCTGACCGTGACGTCGCAGACCGGGCCGTCCCGCCACGGCGTGCGCTCGTTGTCCGAGTCGTGCTCGGGCGCGGGGGAGAGGTGGCGGGAGGAGTACAGGCCGAAGGCGGAGGCGTAGATCTCGTGCGCCTCCTCGCGGGTGGCGTTGTCGAACCAGCTCGCGAGCTTGAGCAGCTCGGCACGCCGGCCGGGCAGCAGACCACCGCCAGAGGTCGCCCGCTTCACGCTCGCGAGCAGGCTGCCGATCGCGCGGGCGGTGGCCTCGCGCAGCGCCGTGACCTGGCTCGGGCGGCCGGGGCGGTCCACGAACCAGTCGGTGAGCTCCTGCCAGTCCTCCGGCGTGCGGCCGCGGGCGCGTTCGACGTTGGCGCCCAGGTCGGTGCCCAGCAGGCGGAGCAGCTCTGACCGGGCCTTGGTGAGCCCGGCCAGCGCCGTCGCGATCGGCGGCGTGTACTTCAGCACGTCCTCGACGACCCGCTGGATGTACTCGACCAGCAGGTTGCGGAAGCCGGCGATCTCCTCCGGGGCCAGGTGGTTCCGCGTCACGACCTGGCCGAGGTAGGCGTAGAAGTCGCGGACCGTGGCGGCGAGCTCGGCATGCTGCAGGAACAGCGTGGTGACGCGTTCGGCGAGCAGCTCCTTGGTCTTGTCACCCTCGTTGAGCAACGCCACCGACAGCGACCCGCCCAGCTCGTTGAGGCCGCGTTCGATCGCGGGCAGCAGCTCGCGGGACACCTCGCGGGCACCCTCGGGGACGCGCAGCAGCTCGTCGACGTCGCGCTGCACGCGGACGGCGAGCTTGGAGACCTGGTAGCGCACGCTGCCGTGCTGGAACTCGGCGATGCTGGCCGCGACGACCTCCCGGCGGCCCTGGACCAGGTTGCCCCACTCGACCAGCTGCTTGAGCCGGTTGATGACGTTCTCGATGCGCGACTCGCCCTGGTCGACGCGGCCCTCGCGCTCCTGCCCGGCGAGTGCTCCGGCAACCTCTCCGGCGCTCAGGTCGGCGAGCAACGTGGAGGTGAACAGCCGCATGATCGCCAGGTACGTGCGCTGGTGATCGCGCGCGTCCAGATAGGCGTACAGCTTCAACCTCTTGTGCTCCACGACCGGCCACCCTAATGCGCGCGCTCGTGCGATGCGGCGCTACCGTGCCTACGACGAGCTGGGGAGGATGCCGTGGGCGCGGGTCGCGCGTTGGGGTTGTTGCTGGGCGTGGCCGCGGACGCGGTGTTCGGTGATCCACGCCGATTTCACCCGGTAGCGGCATTCGGCACCGCCGCCTCGGCGGTCGAGAAGCGACTCCACGACGACTCCAAGGCCGCCGGCGTGGCCTACACGACCGTGCTGGTCGGCTCCGTCGTGGCCGGTGGTGTGGTGGTCGAACGCCTGGCCCGCCGGCACTGGCTCCTGCAGGCGCTGACCACCGGTCTCGCCACCTGGACCGTGCTCGGCGGCCGGTCGCTGGCCGAGGAGGGCACGGCGATGGGCCGTGAGCTGGACTCCGGCGACGTCGAGGGCGCACGGGCCCGTCTTCCGCACCTGTGCGGCCGTGACGCCGCGCGGCTGGACACCTTCGGCCTGGCGCGCGCGACCGTGGAGTCAGTGGCGGAGAACACCTCGGACGCCGTCGTGGGCCCGCTGGTGTGGGGTGCCGCGTTCGGCGTGCCCGGCCTGCTGGGCTACCGCGCCGCGAACACGCTGGACGCGATGGTCGGCCACAAGTCCGCGCGCTACCTGAACTTCGGCTGGGCGTCCGCTCGCCTGGACGACGTGCTCAACCTGCTGCCCTCCCGCCTGGCGGCGTTGCTGACCGTCGGCGGTGCCCCGGTCGTCGGCGGCTCGGCCCCGCAGGCCTGGGAGACCTGGCGCCGCGACGCCTCGGCCCACCCGTCGCCCAACGCGGGCCAGGTCGAGGCGGCCTTCGCGGGCGCGCTGGAGATCAGGCTCGGCGGCCGCACCGTCTACTCGCACGGCGTCGAGGAACGCCCGGTGCTCGGCCACGGCCGCAACCCCGACTCAGGTCACGTGACGCGTGCCGTGGAGCTCTCCCGCGTCGTCGGGCACGGCGCGACCCTCGTCAGCGCCTTCCTCGCCCTCTTCCGCAAGTAGCTCGGCGATCGTTTTCTTCTTCTTGGGCTTCGTCTCGCTCAGCACGCCACCCGGCCGTGCCTCGCGGATCGTGAAGTACAGCCACCCGCCGACCGCCATGACCCCGAACGCGATCCACTGCAGCGCGTAGCTGTAGAAGGGCCCGGACTCGATCCGCGGCAACGGCATGGTGTCGAGCGCACCGGCCTGGTCGTCGACCAGCTGGTAGTGACCGGGCTCGATGCCGGGCCCGACGGCGTCGTTGTTGATCGAGTAGATCTGCCGGTGCCCGTCCTGCTGGATGGCGGGCCGCGCGTCCGACTCGTTGTTGCGGGCGAGCCCGACGATCGTGACCTCGTTCGTCGGTGCCTTGGCGAACTCGGGCGGCTTGATGCCGTTGACCGGCCGCACGTACCCGCGGTTGACCAGCACCTTCGTGCCGCCGTCGGTCTGGAACGGCGTGATGACGAGGAACGCGGCCTCACCCTGCACGGTCCGCAGCCGCGCGAGCGCCTCCTGCTCGGGCAGGTAACGGCCCTTGAGCTCGACCTTCTGCCACTCGTCGTGCTGCGCGCCGAAGGGCACCGGGTCGCTGGCCAGCGACCTGGTGATGGCGTCGTTCTGCCCCACGCGCTCCTCGTTGCGGCCAAACTGCCACGGGGCCAGGAAGTAGACGCAGGCACCCGCGAACACCCAGACGGCGAGGGTCAGCGCCAGCCAGCCGGGCTTGAGGAGGAACTTGAACCGCACCTCTTCACGGTAGATGCGTGAGCTGGACCTCGTGGAACTGGGTCACGAACCCCTCACCGTCCGGGCTCCCGCACAGGACGCCGATCTTGGTCTCGACCTCCGGCGGGAAGTAGGCCTGGCGCAGCACCGTCGCCGGCTCGTCACCGTCGAGGCCGTAGCGCACCCAGACCGCGTCACCGCTGCGTTCGGCGGAGACGGTGAACCGCTGGAAGTCCCCGGCGCCCGCCAGGTTCCAGTCGGAGAACCCGCGGGTCACGACCGCGCTGGCCCGCAGGTGCCCGTCGAACAGCTCGACACCGGCCTTGATCCAGGTCTCGTCGTCGACCAGCAGGCCGATGCCCGCGTGGTCGTACTGCGCCGCGTACTCGGCGGAGAACGTCGCGGTGATGGTGAAGTCGCCGGCCAGCGTCGTGCCGTAGAGGTGGCCGCTGGTGCGCACGACCCCGTTGCCGGTGCGGCGCCAGAAGTCGGAGCCGGCGTCGGCGTGCACGGTCAGCGGGGCGGCCGACCACTTCGCCGGTTCGTTGAGCCATGTCCACGCGGTGAGGTCCATGCACCTCATCCTCGCAAAACAGCACGTGCCGCCGCCAAGGCTTCTGACCGGTACCCGCCACCGAACAGCACGGCGTGCACGAGCAGCGGGAACAACTGGTGCAGCTGCACGCGCGCACGCCACCCGTCGGCCAGCGGCGCGACCTCCTGGTACGCCCCCAGCACGTGGTCGAGGAACGGGCACCCGAACAACCGCAGCATCGCGAGGTCGCTCTCCCGGTGCCCGCCGTGCGCCGCCGGGTCGATCAGCCACACCTGCCCGTCGGCGCCCCACAGCACGTTCCCGCTCCACAGGTCCCCGTGCAGCCGCGCCGGCGGTTCGGCGGGCCCGGCCAGCTCGGTGATCCGCGCGTACAGCTCGCTGAGGTCCAGCCCCACCTTCGCCGCGTACGGCTCGATCCGCTGTGACGCGAACCACTCCGCCCACGACTCGGCGGGCTCGTTGATCATCGGGGCAAGACCGATCGTCGCCTCTCGCGGCCCGCCGGGTGGCGCGGCGCCGAACGCCGGCGCGCCCGCCAGGTGCAGCGCGGCCAACCGGCGTCCGAAGGTCACGGCCGCCTGAAGATCCGGCGGGCCGGCCGGGATCTCGTCGATCACCAGCTCGCCGCCGTCCGCCGAGTGCACGACGGGCACCGGGACCGCCCGGGACGCGCAACCACCGCAGGCCGGCCGCCTCCGCCGCCGTGGCCCGCGGGGACTGGACCTTGCGCCTCAGAGCCGCTCCCGCACCCACGCCAGCAGCCCCGGCATCGCCGCCTCCACCATCGCCAGCACCTCGTCGAACCCCTCCCGGTCGCCGTAGTACGGGTCCGGCACGTCCGTCCCGTCCGCGTCTGGGTCGAACGAACGGAGCAACCGGACGCGCTCGGGATCGACCATCCGGCGCAATGCGCGCGCGTGACCGGAGTCAAGTGCGACGAGAAGATCGGCGTCGAGGTGCTCCGGCCCGACCTGCGCGGCCACGTGGTCGGTGGGGTAGCCGTTGTCCGCCAACGACTTGAGCGCCCGCGGGTCGGCGGGGTCACCCACGTGCCAGCCGCCGGTGCCCGCGCTGGACACTTCGACGTGCGAGGACAATCCTTCGCGCGACACATGTTCACGGAACACGAGCGCTGCCACGGGGGACCGGCAGATGTTGCCGGTGCAGACAAAGGCGACCTTCACCGCCACACGGTAACGCTCAACCCTTGTCGCAAGATGTACGGACAAACGACATGGAGGCCGCCCATGCAAACCGGTACTGACGTGCCCCCGCAACGGGAGATCATCGGGTGCACCGACGCCCTCGGGCGCCGTCGTGCGTTCGAGGTGTACCTCAACGAGAAGGGGCGTGTGTGCTTCCGCACCCCGCCCGGCGAGTCCGCGCAGCTCGACGCGTTCCAGCTGGACGAGCTGATCAGCCACCTCACCGAGCTCCGCCGCTACATGCAGTGACGCGCGCGCCTGGGCTGGTCGCTTAGTATTTGCCGCGATGACCAGCCCAGACCTGCGCCACCACGGTGACGTCGACGCCGCAGCGGGCCTCGCCGACTTCGCCGTCAACGTGCGGGTGCCGCACCCGCCCGATTGGCTGCGCGACCGGCTGGCCGCTGCGCTCGACGACCTCGGCCGCTACCCGTCCGCCGCGGCGGAACACCGTGCCCGTGAGGCGGTCGCACGCCGTCACGGGCGCTCGCCCGACGAGGTGCTGCTGCTCAACGGGGCCGCCGAGGGCTTCGCGCTGCTGCCGAAGCTGCGGCCGCGTCGCGTCGCGATCGTCCACCCCGGTTTCACCGAGCCGGAGGTGGCGTTCCGCGACGCCGGGGTTCCGGTGGAGCACGTGACGCTGACCGGTGACTTCACGTTGCCCGAGGTCACCGCCGACGTCGACCTGACCGTGATCGGCAACCCCACGAACCCCACGTCGGTGCTGCACTCCGCGGCGCGCATCAAGCAGCTGCCCGGTCGTCTCGTGGTCGACGAGGCGTTCATGGACGCCGTCCCCGGCGAGCCGGAGTCGCTCGCGCACGACCCCGATGTGCTGGTGCTGCGCAGCCTCACCAAGACCTGGGGCCTGGCCGGGCTGCGCGCCGGTTACCTCCTCGCCGACCCGGACACGGTCGCGCGCCTCGCGTTCGGCCGGCCGCACTGGCCCGTGGGCAGCCTCACCCTCGAAGCGATCACGGCGTGCTGCTCGCCGGCCGCGCTCGACGAGACCGAACGGCTGGCCCGCGAGGCCGCCGAGCACGCCGCGTACGCCGTGGAGCAGCTCGGCGAGCTCGTCGTGGTGCCGCCGAAGGCACCGTTCCTGCTGGCCAAGGTGCCTGCCGGCGTGCGGCTGGCGTTGCGCGACAAGGGGATCGCGGTGCGCCGCTGCGACACGTTCCCCGGCCTCGACGACACCTGCGTGCGCGTGGCGATCCGGCCGCCGCGGGAGTTCGCGCTGTTCGTGGACGCGCTGCGGGTAGTGATGGAGGAACTGGCGTGAAGCTCGCCGACGTGATCGCGGTCCTGGAGTCCGCGTATCCGCCGAAGACCGCCGAGAGCTGGGACGCGGTGGGCCTGGTCTGCGGTGACCCGGCCGAGGACGTCACCGGGGTGCTCGTCTGCGTCGACCCGACCCAGTCCACTGTGGACGAGGCCGTCGAGGTCGGTGCCCAGCTGCTCGTCGCCCACCACCCGCTGCTCCTGCGGGGCGTCAACGGGATTCCCGCCGACGACCCCAAGGGCGCGTTGGTGCACAAGCTGATCCGCAGCGGCACCGCGTTGTACTGCGCGCACACCAACGCCGACAGCGCGCTCAACGGCGTGTCGGACGCGCTCGCCCACGCGATCGGGCTGGAGGTCACCGGCCCGCTCGAGCCGGCGGACGACCCCGGCACCGGTCTGGGCCGCATCGGTGAGCTGCCGGAAGCCGAGCCGATGCGCGTGTTCGCCCAGCGCGTGGCCGACGCGTTGCCCGCGACCGTCCAGGGCGTGCGCGCCACCGGCGACCCGGAACGCCTGGTCAAGCGGGTCGCGGTGTGCGGAGGTGCCGGCGACAGCTTCCTCGGTGCCGTTGCTCGCGCCGGCGTCGACGCGTACGTGACCGCCGACCTGCGCCACCACCCCGCCTCGGAACACGTCGAGGCAGGCGGCCCCGCGCTCGTGGACGTGGCGCACTGGGCCAGCGAGTGGCCGTGGTGCGAGCAGGCGGCGGAAATCCTGCGGCAGGCCTTCGGCGGTAGGGTCGAGGTACTCGTCTCCACCCGCCGGACCGATCCGTGGACCGTCGGTGCGACGAGCTCAGCAGCAGGAGGACATGCGTGAAAGCCGATCCCGCAGTGCAGCGCAGGCTGCTCGACCTGGCCGAGGTCGACGCCGAACTGGCGCGTGTCACCCACCGGCGCCGCACGCTGCCGGAGATCGCGGAGATCGCCGAGGTCGAGCAGCTGGTGCGCACCAAGCAGGACGCATTGGTGGCCGTCGAGACGACGCTCGGCGACCTCGACCGCGACGTGAAGCGCCAGGAGACCGAGATCGACCAGGTCCGCGCCCGCACCGACCGCGACCGCAAGCTGATGCAGTCCGGCTCCGTCGGCGCCAAGCAGCTCACCGACCTCGAACACGAGCTCGCCACCCTCCAGCGCCGCCAGGGCGTCCTCGAAGACGACCTCCTGGAGCTGATGGAACGCCGCGAGGCAGTGGAGTCCGACGCCTCCTTCGCCCGCGTGGAGCTCGACAAGGCCCGCCAAACCCTCGAAGACGCCTCCCGCCGTCGCGACGCCGCCCTGGCCGACCTGGAGGCGACCGAGACCAGGCGCACCGCCGACCGCACGATCATGGCCAAGGGCTTCCCCGACGACCTGCTGAAGCTCTACGACCGCCAGCGCGCACAGCGAGGCGTGGGCGCGACGGTCTTCCAGTCGCGCAGCTGCGGCGCGTGCCGCATCGAGCTCGACCGCAGCGCGCTGTCCAAGGTGAAGGAAGCCCCTGCGGACGAGGTGGTGCAGTGCGAGGAGTGCGGAGCGATCCTGGTGCGCATCGCCCAACCGGCAGGCGCCTGACCGCTTCTGACCGTCACGAAGCCGGCTGCCACCCCAGCTCGGGAGCCAGCTTCGTGGCGATGTCGGTCAGCAGCTGAACGTAGTCCGCGTGCTCGAAGCTGAACGGCAACGCGAACGCCACCTCGTCCACCTCCCGGAACGCCGGATCCGCCCGCAGCTGCCGCGCGATCTCCTCCGACGTCCCGATGAGGTCCCGCGCGAACATCATCCCGCGCGGCCCGACCGGACTCGCCGTCCGCGGCGTCCGCTCGTCCACGTACCGCTGGTACTTCGCCCGCTGCTCCGCCGAAGCCGAGTCCGTGGGAACCACCACGAGCCCCTGCGACACTCGCGCCTTGTCCCCGTCCCGGTGGTGCTCCCGGAACTCACGCACCAGCGCGTGCTGAACCCGCGCGAAGTCCTCGACCCCCTCAGCCTGCACCACGTTGCTGGTGAGGAAGTTCATCCCGTGCTCACCGGCCCAGCGCGCCGACTTGAGGCTGCCACCCCCGTACCAAAGCCGCTCGCTCAACCCCGGCGAATGCGGCTGCACCCGGTCCGACCACACCTCGATGCCCTCTTCGCCGGCGAACTCCGCGGCCTTCTCCCCACGCACGAACCGCAGCAACCGCTCCAGCCGCTCATACCCGAAGTTCTCGACCTCCGCGGTGTCCGGGTAGAGCGAGCCCTTCACGTCCTCCCAGTGCATCGGCGCCCCCACACTCACCCCGGGGTTTAACCGCCCGCGCGAAAGCACGTCCACCGTCGCCAGGTCCTCCGCAAGCCGCAGCGGGTTCTCCCAGCCCAACGGAATCACTGCGGTCCCGAGCGCGATCCGCCGCGTCCGCTGGCTCGCCGCCGCCAGCACCGCAACCGGCGACGAAATGCCGTGCTGCAGGTGCCGATGCCGCACCCAGGCACTGTCAAAACCCAGCTCCTCGCCGAGCTCGATGAGCTCCAACGTGGCCTCGTGCCCGGCCGCCGGGTCGTGCTCGGCGAACTGCCCGATGGTGAGGAAACCCAGCTTCCGCAACGGCATGCGCCCCAGGCTACGACCGACCCGCGCCACCATCCCAGGTGTCCACATGGTGGTACCACCGAACGCCGAACCCGCCGGTGAGATCGTGACGTTCGACCGCGAGGGGGTTCATGGGCGAGTTCGTGTCAGCTTCAGCGTTCCGGACCGAGGACGCAACCGCAGTGGCGGCCGCCGTCACCAGCTTCGCCGCGGCGCACTCCTGGCCCGCCACCCCGGGCCGAGGACCCGGCAACCACCGACGACGTGCTGATCTTCCCGCCCGCCAACGGCTGGACGGTCGTCGTGTGGCCGACGTACTTCACCGAAGTGGCCGCCGCTGAGCACATGAGCCGTCACCTCGGCGTCCTCGCCAGCACGGCCCGCATCTACGTCGGTGACTACTGGGCCCGTTCGCTGCTGCACGACGGCGTGGTGCTGGACCGGTTCGCCTCGATGCCGACCTACTTCACCGATGACGCGGACGAGGTCGCCCGCCTCAGCAGCGAGTACGCGGACCGGCCGGAGGTGATCGCCGCCGCCACCGGCGTTCCGGTCGACCGGATCGCCGGTACCTCGTGCGGCTCGACGAGGACTTCGAACCCGACGGGGTGAAGGCGTTCCCCGATGACGAGTTCGAGCTGGACTCGCCGTGGGTGTTCGTCGACTTCTGGCGGCGGCTCGGACCGCGCTACCCGCAGGACCTGTCGACGTGCGTGGCACGGCTGCGCCTCGCGCCGGGGTGGCTCGACAAGCTGCCCACCGGCGACCCGAGCTCTAGGACGTCACCGCCGCACCCCGGCGGCAAGACCGTCGAGAACGACCCCGAGGTGGCGCTCGAACCGCTGGTCACCGTCGTTCCGCAACCGCCCGGCCGCCTTGGTCAGCGGAGCGTGCTCCCCCAGCCAGGCATCACGTTCGGCGAGTGAGTACCGCGACGGGTCCTCGTCGGCCGACTGCAGCCGTTCCTGCTCCTCGATCACGAAGCCGACGACGAACGCGACCACCACGTCGATGGCGTCGTCCGCCTCCGCGAGGGTCAGCCCCGCCTCCGTCCAGCGCTGGTACAGGGATTCCTTCATGCGCACCACCTCGGGGTCGGAAACCCTTGCGCCGCTAAAGATGCGGGCGCCGTCCCGGTGTCGCAGGTATGCGGCGCGCAGCACGCGGGCGTAGGCGGCGAGGTTCTCCCGCCAGTCGGAGAGCGAACGGCAGATCGCACTGCGGCCGGTGATCGCGCGCGGGACCCAGCTGCCGGTGATCGGGGACGCGGTGCACTTCTTGCGGCGCAATGGCAAGGTGACGAAGGAGAGGGAAATCGACATCGCCTACGTGGCCTGACCGGGCGGTCGCCCACAACGCACGAGGCGGATGCTCGATGTGAGCACACGCCTCTTGCGTTGCGATCTCCCGCATTGACGACACGTGCAGCGTCCTGGTGGTGCAGCCTCCACTCAGGTGTGCCTCTTCCCGGCCACTTGCATGATCGGGCCTCACCAGGCCCCGCGAATCCACGGCCTCAACAACCGTGGCCAAGAAGTTCTGGACCACCTCGCAGGCGACGTCGGATTCGCCCCCCGCATCTGGTACGAGGCGTGAACGAGACCCTGCCGTTCAGCGTCGCACTACTGCAGCGCGCATTCCGCCGCTGCTGTGTTCCGATCGCCTGCGGAAATGCGCCGGTTCTCACGTCGCCTTCCGCCCGGCGACCTGGTTTGCCATGCCGACCCTTGTGTGGCGAACGACATCGTCCGTGACGGCCGCACTGCAGCGTTCACCGCCGGTCATGGCCGTGGCTGATCGACAACGGTGATGTTCGACTGCCATTTGTCACCACTCGACGCAGCGAACACCGTCAGGAAAGGGGTCGTCACTGCGTCGCCCCCTCCTGGCTGAGCAACTGTGAGTCCGACGAGCGCGAGGTCGCACACCGTTCCCAGGTAACGCTTCCGGGATCTGGGCAGCCGCGATCTGCAGTCGCTTCCCGTACGAGAGGGAAGCGAACTCCGTGTCTCGAAGACTGGCGAAACTGTGCGCAGAGTCTACGCGTTGCCGAGTAGATCACGTTGGTTGCGTCGTCCTTCTCCGATCTCCGCACGCAGAAACTGCTGGCGGCGGCATCGTCTGGAGGTCGATGCGCTCCTTTGGGAGGAAGGGGTGATGCCTGGGTGTTCCTGCATAGTCCTCTCATCACTGGCTTAGCCGGTCCACAAAGGACTCGCTGTTGCGATTGCGTCTGCTGGCTGAAGGTTCCATCTTAGGCTGTAACGTACAGGGCGATCGCTGCGACGAACTCTGCTGTAGACCTTCTTCTCCCGGTGGGATGGAGGTGCTCTAGTCCTTGTGTGAACACAGGTGGTTGTGCGGTGGGGAAGGCTGGACGAACGTTGCGGAATGACTCAGGGCTCAACCTTCCAGTCTCGATCAAGCTGCTCGGCGACCTTGAGGTGTCAAGGGCGGGCTCGCGTGTGTCGGGATTGACTGCGGCGCGAGCCGAGGTGTTGGTTCTAATTGCTCTCAGTGGTGATGGCGGTATCTCAAAGCGAGAGCTCACTGATTTTCTTCCCTCTGGCCGAATCTCAGATGATGCGCTGCACCGGCGCATCTCAGACCTGCGCAACAAATGCGGTATAATCATTCAAGACCCGCGCCGGGGACGAAGTCGGTACGTGCTGTCACCTCAGCATGTCGAATCGATCGACGCTCAGCTTTTTGTCGATGGCGTGAGCGGCCTTTCTGCGACGCCGCAGATCGACGAACTCGACAAGCTCATGGGGCTGTGGAGAGGAAATCCGGGAGCGTCTTGGACTGGGCCGCTGCGAGGGCCGTGGGAACGCGTGATGCGTGCACGGTCGATGCTGGTCGAACATCTCAAGCGGCATTCCGACCTGAAGGCCTCCGTCGAGGCCGCTCGCTTCGCGTCGTTGTTCCCGACTCTGCCGGAACTCGAAACCGTGCGTTCGTCTTTTTTGAGGCGTCTACGAAAAAAACCCCGACTGCTCGTGGTCGAGGACCAGATCATGAACGAGATACATGAGGTTCTCGACTCTGATTTTCGCGTTTTCCCGATATCGTCGTTGTCGCAGTGGAACAAAGAGCGCGACGATCTTTCCGTAGACGGAGCGCTCGTAGACCTCCACTTGACGGACGACCTCTCGGACAACTATGGAACGACGGTGATCGCCGAGCACCTCCGGAGACACACGGAGATTCCTGCGGCGTTGATGAGTGTCGCGCCGCCACCGCGATATCGTGCTCAAGACGATCTGCGGATCAAGTACCGGCTCGTCGACATCGTGCAGAAGAACTCGGCGGGGCGCCTCAACGGGGTGGACCTGCTACACGCCGCACACGAGTTGGTGGATGTGGACGACCAGAGTCGGGTGAAAAGGCTCAACCTGTGGATCGACTCCGACGAGTACCACGTGAAGAGCGACTCGCTGTTGAGCGGTGGACGAAGCGCTCGACGGGACGGGATGGATCGGTGCAGTCAGGAGGCTGAGATGTTGCGGGCGAAGGCGCGGTCCGCAATGTTGAACGTCGATTCGCTCCATGTCGAAGTCATGGAGTTCCACCGGCGCTGGGGGCCTGATCGGCCGGGAGCCAGATACTGACACGTCCACCGCCGAACCGCTGTGAATGGTCGTGCAGTTCCAGGGCGCCGTGGAAGTCGGCGAGCCACGTCACTGCCTGGCGGATACCAGAACCGTGCCGGGTCATTGTCCTCGGATCGTATGCGGCGCCGCCCTGTGTGGTTATCCTCCGGTACAGCTCGAGCTCATCCGGGGAGAATCCCGGTCCGTTGTCATGGACCTCGATGACCACATGTGCCTGCGCAGCGCGCGGTTGCGACTGCGGACCCATGTCTTCCTGTCGAACGTGGAAGGCTACGAGCCCGTTCTCCTGCGGTGCAGACGAGTTTAGCGCGCGAGCCGCGTTCAGCACGAGGCTTCTCAGAATTTCCTGCATCACATAGCGATTTATTCGGATCCACTTAGCTTGTTCAATACTTTGCGAGATGTCGGCGATTCTTGCTCCGGCCGGGAGGTGCCACTCGACATCACCGATCACAGTGCGGATCAGATCGTGTACTTCGAGCGCTTCGGGTTGCGCCAAGGCCGCTTCGTAGGCTTGGACGTAGGAACCACCGCCGAAGCCACTCAACCGATCCGTCGCGCTGCGGATCGACGACTGCACAGAAGGTTCGGCGACACTTTCAAGTGCACGGTCGAGCATGCCGGTGATCGCGATGACGTCGTTGTCGACATGGTGACCGATGAGTCGGATGACCCGTTCTGCGATCAGTGCTGCGGTGGAGAAGCGGGTTTGCCGGAGCTTTTCCGCTGCCTCGTTCAGCGCCAGGACGAGGTCATCGCGGAGCTTCCGGGGACCGTCGACGCCGCGCAGCAGGTCACGCAAGCCAGGACCGGGTAACGCGAACCGGTCCTTGGTCCTGGCGCGTACGAATCCGCGCGCGGCCAGCGCCTCCAGAGCCCGCTGCACGGGCAGGCGCTCACGCAACCACGACGTGGTTCCTGGTGGGAGCTCAACCGTCGGGATGCTGTCGGCGACCTCGTCGGCACGGACGAGTTCTACGTCGTCGAACCGCCACAGCAGGAGCATGAGCACTGCCTTGGCTGCTGGGAGATCAGCGAGAGTCTGGAGCACGCGCGTGCGGGCGGCCGATCTGACCTCGGCGGTCCGAGTGACAGCCAGCTGGGCGGAGCGGATGCGCTTGTCTGCTGGGCGGTGTCGCAGCAGGACCGTGAGCAACTCGTTGAGCACGATGGGGTGCTCGTCGCTGTCCTGCAGCAGGGAATCAAGAACAGGACCGTCGGGCAGAACACCGAACAGGTCGAAGTACCAGGCGAGCGAGTCACGTGGTGACGCCCCCCGGCCGAGCACCGCAGGAGCGTCGCCGAGCACTGCGGCAGGGGAGAGCTGCGGGATCAACAGCCGCAGCAAGTTGATCCCCTGCTCGTTGCGAATCGCTGTTCCGTTCCTGCCGTCCGGAGCGATGACGCGCAGCAGCGTTGCCACGTCGAAGACGGCGACATTGGACGCGGCGGGTGGCGATGGGGCGATCAGCACCGGCCGGAACCAGATGATCGGGGTGTCGCTCGCCGGCGGCGTGCTGTCTCCATCCGTCGTCTCGTCGCTGACCCAGAGCGGAACCCCGCGCGATCCCAGCATCGGCAGGTCCGGCAATCTGGGATCTGAGAGGCCGAACAGGGTGGTCAAAAAGCCCGACTTGCCCTCGGCGACGTTCACCTCCAGCGAGACCGGTTTGCCCAGCAGCGCACTCAGACTTGTGGCGAAGTCCCGTACGGCCGCAGCATCCACGCCCTCGACCATCCTCTTGAGGAGGTTGATCAACTTGAACGCCGCGATGTCGCCCTGATCGAGGCGGAAGCGGACGAACTCCGGGCCTGGCATCGAGAACGGACTGTCGTACCACGAGAGCACCTCTGCCACCGGCCGGTTGGGCCAAGGCCAGGTGAGAGGCGGTCTCGGAATCGTATGCGGACCCGCCTGGGCGATGTGGTGCGGACCGTCGGCCACGAGACGTTCTGCAACGCGGAGTTCGCCTACGCTCAGGCATTCCCTGACTGCTGCCTCCCACGCCCTGGTGGCGGGTGCACGATCTACCGCAGACAACGCGGCCGTCAGCGCAGACTCGATCCGCCTTCGGACATCGCGCTCGCCGTCTTTGACGCGCCCGGAGTGATCGTCAATCTCCTCGCGCGCGCGGGACAGGGATTGCCTTGCTGTGTCGAGCAAATCCGTGTCGGGTGGGAGGTCCACGGCGACGGCTTGAGCACGCAGGAGGAGGTCAGACCACTCGCGAGACAGGGCAGCGACGGCCCGCTCCCTGGACTCCGCCAGCATCGACTCTGCTCTTGACCACTCGTCAGCGCTGAGCGACGCGCCGCTCTCGGACTCCGAGTCGAGCAGCTCGATGAGCAACAATTCCGCCTGCTCGAAGCGGCCCTCTGCGATCAGGTCCGTCAGATTCTGCGCCGGCGTGCGCGGACGTGCCAAGCCCGCCAGTACGTGACGGGCGGCGGTGTCCGCAGTGAGCGTGCCTGAGCTCAGGTCGCTGACCAGAGCTGGATACCTCCGCCGCGCCGGCCACTCGGCGAGAAGAGTGGTCATCAGGTTGTCAGTCACCGGTTTCCTTTCCTCCCGCCCAGACAGCCAATTCGTCAAAGGACTCGACCACCGAGGTGAGGAACCGGGCTTCCGGTTCGGTGCACTGCTCGATGAAGGCGAGGAGGTCGGGACGCTTCTGCATGACGACCTCGGCCAGCGGACGTGCCGCGGTGAGCAGGCGTTGGGTCTCGAGATCCGGCCCTGTCTCGTCGTCGGGTCCGTTCCACCGGGCGACAACAGCCTCCGCCTCTGCGATGACGCTTTCGAGCAATCTGACGTACCGCTTCAGGTATGTGCCGTGCATCAGCGGGTCACCGGGGGAGGCGGTAGCTGTGGCGGCGTTGATCAGCGCGTTCAAGTTGCCCAGCTTGGGTTCCGCGAGCCACTGTGCCAGCGCGGCGGATCGTCTGCCCGTGAGGATGTCCTTGAGCTGGGTGAAATGTCCTTTGGGGTTGGTGAACAAATAGAGGTGCGTGCGGAGACTAGGCGTGCTCTCGAAGTGCGTGTGCTCCGCTCGGTCGAACGCTGTGCTCAGTCGATCCCACGCACGGTCCTTGTCATCAGAATCGGCCATTTTGGACAGGTCGCATTTGATCGCCTCGACGGGAAGAGCGATGCCGAACGATTCGGCGGCGTACTGCAGGGCCGTTTCACCGAGCACCTTCCACGGTTCGATGCCGTCGTCCTCGCCGCTCGCGGCACCCTCGATCTCGGAGAGCAGGAGTTCCAAGGTGTCTTGTGCGTCCTTGCCGCCGATAAAGACCACTTGCTCCACAGCGGACACGAGGAGCGTCGCGACTTCGATCGCACGCCGTCGCGGGGTGTCGTCCGATTCGGCGTCCAGAAGGGACAGGGCGTTGCCCAGTGCCGCAGGATAGGCGGACGTGCCCCTGGCGGCTGCCAGCACGGCGACAGGTAGGCGCGGACTCAACTCGTCCTCGCGGGTCAGATGGCGTAGCAGAAGCGCCTCGACGAAGCGTCCGTCCGACCACAGGTCCTCGACGAGCCAACGTGCCCAGCGTTTGGGGCCAGCATGGCCGTTCCCCGATTCTTCCTGCAGCAGGCAGGCCGACGCCGCGACTCTCAGCAGACTCCGTTCCGCGTCCTCGGCCAGGTGGTCCAGGACGGTCCACGGGTCCGCTGCCGTGGTGAGGTGTTCGGCCACGGCGATCGTCGGCTCGACCTCGTTCAAGATCCGCTGCACAGTGAGGTAGATACCCTCGGACTTCGGCAACGCGGCCACTGCTGTCGCCGGACGCGGACTCGTCAAACCCAACTGATGAGCGACCTCGTCCGCGAAGCGAGGGCTCGTCACCTGAACGCTCACCTCGGACTGGCGCCTATATGCCGCACCGGTGTTGAAGAAGCCTTCAAACGAGAGGAAGTTGAAGCTGCCGATCACGACCAGGTCGTCGCAGACGAGCACCTTGGCGTGCAGGTCCACGCGTTCGAGGTGGAACTGCTCAGGGAACTCCGCTTCCACCGCGGCGAGAGCGGACTCCGCACGGGTGGGGGGTGCCGCGACCGGTCCTCCGGCTGAAAACAAGACAGGACTGTCGTTCCTGTGCGAACGCTTGTAGCTGATCGCCACCTCGACACCGCGTTCCAACGCACCGCGCAGCGCTCCGATGAAACGGTCGTCCACCACCTGGCTGCTGAGCTGGTCCGAAGTGATGGCTAGGCGGAACCGGGCCTGTCGCAAAGCTCGTTTGAGCAGTTCACGATGGGTGCCGTCGACGACGATAAGCCCGTCGGCGTTGGCGCGGTCGGCGAGCTTGGCTCCGATCTGGTTCGCGTGCTCGACCCACGCCTTGCTCCACGTCCTCGCTGCGATCTCCGCTGCCTGTCCCTCACCGTCATCAGGTTCACTCGGCTGGGGGTGGCGGCGTGTGCCGTTGGCGGTGTCCTGACGCTCGGGTTGTCCAGCGAAATCCCTGGAACGGGTGAGGCCTCTCCTCAACGCGAAGTCGTTCTCGGTCACCAGCATCTGGTTGCTCGTCCGGTAGTCCGGCACGATCGAGCGCGCCCACTTCAAGAGTTCGCGCACCGGGATACATGGGCCGTTCTCGATGCCGGCCAGCAGAACTCCGACCTCCTGCGAGGGATCCGGTTTGTTCAACATGTTCCAGCTGGTGACGAAGGCACGCTCGTCATCGATGATCACGATCTTCGCGTGCGTGCGCGACGATCCCGAGATCGGCTCGTCCTTGTTCTGCGTGTCACTGCCCGGGACGTGGAGCTTTCCCGCAGACCTGCTCTTGGTGTTGCGAAGGACCATGTCGTAGAGGAGGCCGTTGACCCTTCCGTCCACCGTCTGGTCGTGGCTGATCCCCCACAGCAGGAAGATGTCAACGCCGCGTTCAAGTGCGGCTCGTAGTGCGGGGGCGACCGCGGCCAGCGCGGTGTAGCTCATCCAGGGGGCGGTGATCACAAGCTGGGTTCGCGCACTTCTGATGGCGTTGAGCAGCACATCGGTGTGATCGCGACCGATGACGGCCGTGGCGTCGACCTCGCGCTCGGTGAGCTCGACGAGTTGCGTGTCCAGCCGCCGGGCGTGGTCGGCCAGCGCAAAATGCCAGTTCCGGCGTTGCCCGGCCGGAATCGTGGCAGCGGCCTCAGCCTGTCCGCGCAAGCGTGCCACCCCGTCGGCGAGACTCAGCGCTTCCACGAGGCCGGGAGGTGCCTGTCCCCTCAGGGCGCGGACGAAGTCATCGTTGGGCCGTGCAGAGATCAGGCGGCTCAGTTGCTCGTTGGCGGCTGCACGCTGCGCGTCGGAGAACTGGTCGTCCACCACGGTCACGGTGAGGGCGTCGTCGAGCGGGTCGACGGTGGGACGCACCTCGACCGGTAGCCACCGCCGTCCGACGGAGGCGAGTTCGTTGCCCGCCAGATGGGCGCTGAGCACCCGGGCGTTGCGTGCGAACCCCTGGCGATCATTCGTGTCGGAACCGGCGGCCTCGGCATTCCGCTTGGCCTCGTTGGCCAGGTCCAGCTCGAGCGCGACGAGCAGGTCGGTGTTCGTCAGTTCACCCAAGCGCGTCAGGCGGTTCTCAACCGGGACGGCGAACCGGCGTTGACCGGGATTGTCACGGCCGAGCACCGGACGGATCTCGTTCGTCAACTTGTCCACCATCAAGTTCCGGGTGGTGTCGACGACTTCGGCGCTCTTCAGCTTGTCCAGGCTGTTGGTGGTGATCGCGTGGGCCACCTCGTCCGAGACGCGCACTCCGGTTCGGGTTCGAACCACGAGGAGGTACTTGGCCCTCCACAGGTCCTGGGCGATGTCGACGAGCATGCGCTGTGGCAGACCGAGAACCGCCGCCAGGTCCCCGAGGGTTCTGACGCCCGCGTGCACCGCCTTGAGGACGATCTTTTCGATCGGGGTGAGGGCCTCGGCGAACCCCAGCTTCACCCGCACGGAAACGACATCGCACGGGACGTAGATCGTGACTCTCTCTGGGCCGCTCACCGCGCACCGGCCGAAAATTCCGTGGCCGACACGACCTTGCCGTAGATCCGCACCGCTGAGCAGACCTGCTGCCACAGCTTGCCCGCGTCACTGATGGACGAGAAGTGGTTGAAGTTGCCGACGATCACAAGTTGGCGCCGCGCTCGTGAGAACAGGACGTTCACCAGTTCCCGTTGAGCGAGGTGGCCGAGTTGGTGCAGGGTCCTACCCGGTCGGAGGGTGTCCCGTACGAGCGAAACGATCACCAAATCCGCTTCCTTGCCCTGGAAACCGTGGATCGTGTTCACGTGGTCACGGATCAAGCTGTTGCGCTGCAACAACTGCACCTGCTCCCGATACGGGCTGAGCACGGCGATCGGGTGGTCGCCGAACCCTGCTTCCTTCCTGCGGGGAAACGGCTGCAGGTCTTGGAGGAGGTTGTGGACGATCGCCACCTCGCCTGGGTTCGACCAGTGGGGCTCATCCCTGCAGTCGGCGAGCCCTTCCGTGTTGAGCCAGACCAGCGACTCCCCGTTGAGCACACGCGGATGGTCGAAGTGGACCGGATCCGGTTGGGACTCCATGTTCGTCTTCAGGCTTCCGACGGGCAGTCCGTCGGCCGGTGGCGGTACAGGTTGTTCTTCAGCCGGGTAGAAGACACGGCTTACGACCTCGGCGATGGGTTCGCGCATCCGGAACTGCGTGCTCATGCGCAGCAGAGGAGGAGCTTGGCGTGAACGGCCCCTCGTCGCCTTGGTGAACAGTGCACCGAAGAGGTCGAAGGCCTCGAGGTACTCGCTGAAGGTGGCTTGGGTGACCTCTTGCTGGGGGTCGGCGAGGCAAGCTCTCAGGAATCGTTCGACGTCGTGGCGGCGGTGCGCGGGCAGCTGGGACTGGTCGCCGACGAGCGTCCACCGCCTGCCGCGGACGAGCGGAATCGCGAGCTCCGTCGGCCAGGCCTTGGCCGCTTCCTCGACCACGACCCAGTCGAAGACGGTGTCCGCAGTGGGGGAGAGCAGTTCGGGGGTGGAGGTCGCGCAGGTGGCGAACACCAGGTTGGCGCCTCGATGTACCCGGTCGGAGAGTTCTGGCAACATGGATTCGCCCGTGCCACCGTCGGCGAGGTTCTGCCACTCCGTGAGAACGTCCACCATTTCGCTGGACATGGACATGCTGCGATCGGCGAGCACGCGGCTCACGTGCCGGTGAATGCCAAGTGACAGGCGTGTCGCGGACCTGTGCCGCGTCCACTCAAGCAGGCTTTCAGACACTCGGGTGCTCGCAGAACGGCCCCGTGCGGTGACGCGCAACGGCATGAGACCCGAAGAACTGTCGGCCTGTTCCACCGGTCGACCCCGATCGTCAACCGCACCGATCTCCGCGAGCACGCGGTCTGCAAGATTGTCGAGCGCGAAATTCGACTGAGCTGACACGAGCAACCGCGCGGTGGGCGACCTGCGCAGGTAGGCGGCGATCGCGGCCGCGGTCACCGTGGTCTTGCCCGTGCCGGGCGGACCTTGCAGAGCCATGAACGGCTCGCACACGAGGATTTCTCGCACTGCTTTGGGGCCGTCCCCGAGCAGGCCTTCGCCGGCGGAGTCCCAGTGGTGCGCCAGGGTGCGGATCGTGTTCGGGCCGCTGATCTGGCTGCGGAGCTGCTTGAGGTCGAACAGTTCGTAACGTGCATCGCGCTGCCGCTGAAACGCGATGGCCGAACCCCTGTCGTCGGTCGGCCGCAGCCATCCGTTGTCGGGCAGCGCGGTGCGACCGCGCACGTGCAAGACCACGCGGTCGGGCCCTTCTCGGCGCACGACCTCTGCGGTGCCCACGCTCTTTCCGGGTTTGCCGTTCATATCGTCGATGAGGTCGACATCAGTGCCGCCATCGTCGGTCTGGAGAGCCTGAAAGAAGGCACCGAACTCCTCCCTGAGCTCGGGGGTTGCCGCGTACTTGACGAACAGGGGCGACGAGACGATGCGCTTCTGGTCGGCGTCTCGGTCGTAGCGGACCAGGACCTCACGGGCTCGTGCGTCACTCGAAACCACCTGATAGGGATAGATCCTGGCGTCTAGCTCGACCTTCTGGTAGTCGATAAGCCAGTCGATCGCCTCCTGGTAGGCGAGTTCGGCCGGTGTGCGTTCGTCGCTGGGATGCAACGAGTCCTTCAACAGCGCCCACGAGGGCTGACCGCGCAACCGTCGCTTGAGGACGTCCTGGTCGACAGTCGTCGACTCCAGCTTCACCGGAGGTACCGTCCGAGACTCGGTCCAGTTCAGCTTCTTGACCTTCTCCTCCACCCACGGCTGTGATCGTTTCGCCACGTACTTGATCACCAGGGCGTTTTCGGTGACCTCGGTCGGATTGCCGAACTCGTCCTCGAACCGGTAAAAGTCGCAGAACCACACAGCCATCTCGCCGCGGAGCACTACCGTTGCGGCCCGCTTGGCTTCGCGTTCCCCGCCGCCCACGAACGAGTCGGCACCGTGAGGAGACAGGGTCATCCGGGCGCGGTGCAGGTCTTCCGCGATGAAGTCTGTGAGTTGCTCGGCCCCGGCGGTCGTCTGCGGGTGGTGGCTGATCCAACCCCAAGCGAGGATTGTCGATGCCGACTGCTTGGGCATGAAGAGGACGGTGTACGGCCTGCTGTCGGCTTCACCGTCCCAGGCGGCCATGATCCGGTCGTACGCTGTGGTCAGTGAGGCCACCACATCCGCCGCGGCCGGCCGGTCTTCTGGCTCCTCTGCCAACATCTTGATGAGGATCGTCGCCAGTTCCGGCGGAGTGTCCGGGTCGGTTCTCAAGGTCTCGCGCAGACGATCGCGGAACCGACGGTGGGCGGTCGCCAGCGCGGTGGTGTCCTCGGGACTCGGGGCGCGGTCGATCGCCGGCGGGAGTTCATCTTCTGGGAACGAACCGAGGAACCACTCCCACATGATCGCCGCGAGGCCGTAGACGTCGGCCTTCTCGTCTTCGACGGTGTTGGACCTGTCGTCGGCCAGGATGAAGGCGAGGCGTTCAGGCGGGGCGTAAGCCATCGAGCTTCCGCTGTGCTTGATGAACAGTTCCCTCAGCTCGGCCTGGTCCACCTGGGCATCGAACGTCTGCAGGAAGAGGTCGGCCACCAACGCGCTGAGCTCGAATCTCGCGAATCGGTACTCTGGGCCGTCGTAAACGTCGATCGCCGCCGGGCTGAGGTTGCGGTGGGTCATTCCGAGGGCATGCAGCGTGGCGAGCCCGTCGGCCAGTGATCGGAACTTCCGTACAGCGTTCCCTTTTTGTGACCTAAAATGTGTAACGTCTTGGCTGCCGGCGTTCCTGCGGGCACCTCGAGTCACCACAAATGCCATTCCGTCGGACTCGATCCCTGCGGCGGTGGTTTGCTCAGGAGACAGATAGCCGCCGTCGAGCACCTCGGGCAACGTGGGGTGAGCCGACCCGGCGATCCGGAGCAGTGCGCGGATGTCCTGCTCCCACATGAGGCCGCCAAGCTCACCGATTCCGAGGAATACCTGCACGTCAACCCGCATGTCATCACGGTCGAGCAACTGCAGCCGGTAGAGTCGTCCCGGTAGCTGTGGCTCCATCCTCGGCGGCTCGTCGTCGAGTGGCGAGTACGGGCCGAATTCAGCGGTGGCACTCGAACACAGGAAGTGTTCGACGAGCCGGAACGCCATGGCGGCCGATTCCGAGTCACCTGGTATCGCGAGTGCACCATTCATCGGCGTCAGCCTACGCGTCGATCTCGAGAAAATAGGTGGTCGCCGGAAGAGCCACCTGAACGGCCGACTGAGTTGGTGCTGAGCAGGTGAGGAAGAGGTGCTCAGAACTCAGCGTGAAGCGCAGTGACCTCTCAGTGGAAGCGGCTCAGGATGTCCTCATCGGGTCGAGCGCAGTGCGAGACCCACATCGAAAGGAATTACGATGAGCGACCTCAATTTTACTCGCCGTGAACGTGCGATCGAAGGCAATGTGTTCGTCGCCTGCCCCTACGGCCCGCGTGACGGCTTCGATCACGACGAGTTCTACCTGAAGGCTCTCGTGCCGGTGATCAAGGGTGTCGGGATGACGCCGGTGCGCGCCGACTCGATCTACGGCCCGCAGACGATCATGGGAACGGTGTACCGCGGCATCGAGCAGGCCGAGGTGGTGATCATCGACTTCACCGGTCGCAACGCAAACGTCGCGATGGAGTTCATGATGGCCGCGATGATCGGCAAGCGAATGATCTACCTGACGCAGGACCTCGACGACATCCCGAGCGACATCCGCGGCCGCGTGCGGGTCATCAAGTACAGCGACCACTACGCGGCGATCGACCAGATGAAGGTCGACCTCAACCTGCAGCTCGCAGCCATCCGGCTCGAGCACAGCGTCGAGATGGCACTGCTGCCGATGGCTTCGGGTGGCACCGACCCCGTCCAGGCGCGGGTGGTCACGGTGACCAAGGACTTCGTGGTGGTCGAGGCGCTCGACGGACGCCGCGGGGTGCTCGGCAACGCGGATGTGGACTACCAGCGGATCGTCCCCGACATGAGTCGGCTGTTCTCGATCGGCGACCCGCTCAGCGGAGCGTTCGAGGTGGACATCTCCGGTGGGGTGAAGTACACGCTGCTGCCAGGTTCGACGAACCCGTGGCACCAGCTCAGCATCGAGTTCCCGGTCGGGCGGAAGTTCACCGGTGTGGTGCAGCGCCGGTCGGAGAAGCTCGGCGCGTTCGTGCTGCTCGACCACGGCATCTGCGGCCTCGTGCACAACTCGGTGCTCGGCGGGCGGACGCTCGCGGTGGGCGACGAGGTCGAGGTGATGGTGACGCGCATGGAGAAGGACAAGCGGCTGATCGCGTTGCAGCCCTTGCGCATGCCACCCAAGGTGGCGGACAGCTTTGTTCCCACGCAGCGTGCGTCCGCCGAGAGCAGGTTCGTCAAGGGCCAACGGCTGGAGGGTGAGGTGACGCGGGCGCTGCCTGAAGGGGAGGGTGGGTACGTCCTGCTGCGCCTGCCCGACCGCTCCCGGCCGGTCATGCTGCACTGCACGGCGATGACGCCGGGCACCAGGGCCGACCTCAACGCGGGTGAGATCGAGATCGGCGACGTGATCGACGTCGAGATCGACACCATCGACGTGCGTCGGGACCGGATCACCGTGCGCGAGCTGGAAGAGGCCAAGCTCGCGGAAGTGACAACAGCAGGCTGAGCACCCTCGAACAGGGCGTCTGGCGAGCATCTTGCTCGCCAGACGCCCTGTGTTGTCGTTGCCCCTGTAGCCCGGTTGTGGTGATCACTTGTCCGGCGGCGCCAGGTCGCCGACGGGCGGTATTCGAACTCGTGCGAAGTTGCCGGTCGTCTGACTCAGACCACGGCTTGTGGCGCACCAGCTGTCGGTCCATCAAATGGATGCCGTCGCTTCTCAAGACGTGCGCTTGAGCAGGTCACGCTGGATAGATCCGGCGATGTCATCTTCGACAGTTCGCGTGGAGAACTGCGTTCAGATCAGGCAGGCGAACCCCGGCGAGCTGCAAAGACTCTACGACGCGCTGACCGTGGAGATCGTCTACAACGCACGAGGCGGGATGCTCGTGTGAGCATCCCGCCTCGTGCGGTTAACGCTGGTGTCCGAGGGGGGACTTGAACCCCCACCCCCTTTCGGGGACTAGCACCTCAAGCTAGCGCGTCTGCCATTCCGCCACCCGGACCGGTGTGGCTGAATCATATATGCCCGGTGAACGGCCCTCGAACCAGGGGCGGGTGAAGCCTCGGACACGCCCCCTACGATCGGGGCGCACAGGGCGTGAACAGCGAGGAGGACGGCCAGTGAAGGTCATCGTCGAGGCCGACGGAGGGTCGCGGGGCAATCCTGGGCCTGCCGGGTACGGGGCCGTGGTCCGCGATCATCGGACCGGGGAGACGCTGGCCGAGCGGAAGGGGTTCGTGGGGGTTGCGACTAACAACGTGGCCGAGTACCAGGGGCTGATCGCGGGGCTGAAGGCAGCGGGGGAGGTCGGGGCCGAGGTCGTCGAGGTGCGGATGGACTCGAAGCTGGTCGTCGAGCAGATGTCGGGGCGCTGGAAGATCAAGCACCCGTCGATGCAGCCGCTGGCGAAGGAGGCGAAGCAGCTCGCGGACGCCTTCGACAAGATCACGTACGGGTGGATTCCGCGGGAGCGCAACCGGCAGGCGGACCGGCTCGCCAACGAGGCCATGGACGCCCAGAAAGAAAGCCGCCGACCGGACGCGACAGAACCGGACGCGACGAAATCGGACGCGACGGCAGAGGGTGCCAAGCAGCCGCACTGGAGTGGGGCGGTGGGGGAGCCCACGCGGCTGATCTTGCTGAGGCACGGGCAGACCAGGCTGAGCGTCGAACGCCGTTACTCCGGCCGCGGCGACCACCCGCTCACCGAGCTGGGGCTGGAGCAGGCGAGCAAGGCCGCTCGAAGGCTGTCCACTGTGGAGGACGTCGCGGCTGTCATCTCATCGCCGTTGCAGCGGGCCGCTCAGACCGCGCAGCAGGTCGCGCAGAAGCTCGGCCTCGACGTGGTCACGCACCAGGGGTTGATCGAGACGGACTTCGGCGCGTGGGAGGGGCTGACGTTCGCCGAGGCGGCGCAGCAGGACCCCGACGTGCACCGCAGGTGGCTGGGCGACACGAGTGTGCGGCCGCCGGGCGGTGAGAGCTTCGACGAAGTGCACTCACGGGTGCGTAGGGCGCGCACGGAGCTGATTGCCAAGTACGGCGGGAAGACGCTTGTCGTGGTGAGTCATGTCACGCCCATCAAGACGTTGCTGCGCCAGGCGTTGGACGTGGGGCCGCAGTTCCTGTTCCGGATGCACCTCGACCTCACGGGCGTCTCGATCGCCGAGTTCTACCCGGACGGGCACGCGTCGGTGAAGCTGGTCAACGACACATCGCACCTGAGCTAAGAAGCGCGGCGCAGGCGTGGGGTGAGGGCCGTCACGAACCGGTCGGCCGCCTCGTTAAGCGCGGCAGCCGCCGCCGGGGAGCCGACGTTCTGGTCCAGCACGAACTCGCCGCGCACCACCCGGTCCGCGCCCTTCGAGGCGAGCAACGGGTGCAGCGCGTAGTCCATCGCCACCAGGAACCCCTGGCTGCCGCCGGTCGCCAGGGGCAGCACGGCGCGGCCGCGCAGGGCCTTCTTCGGCAGCAGGTCGAGCAGTGCCTTGACCAGGCCCGAGTAGGCCGCGCGGTAGACCGGTGAGGCGACCACGACGCCGTCGGCGGACAGGACGGAGCTCACCGCGGCGGCGATCTCGGGGTCGCTCAGGTCCTCGGTGAGCAGGGACAACGTCGGCAGCGCCCGCACGTTCAGGTGGGCCACGCGGTGGCCGGTGGCCTCCAGCGCGGCGGCGACGTGCGACACGACCTGGCCGGTGGGCGCGGCGGGGGACGGCGCGCCGGAGATGATCAGGAGATCGGACACGGCAGGACAACTCCCTGAGATCGCGCGGACGTGGGCGGCGAGCGGTCTCAGCGGCAACACAGGCTGGCTGCCACGTGGCCGTGGTCGACGTGGCGACGTCGTGTCATGAGCAGAAGTGAACCAACGTCCGGACCGGTGGACAACCGGTTCCAGCACCTGGGATATCCTGACGAGCGCGGATGAGTCGGCAGGGCGGCCGCGGCGGGTGATCGTCGAGGAAAGTCCGGACTCCACAGGGCAGGGTGGTTGTTAACGGCAACCAGGGGCGACCCTCGGGACAGTGCCACAGAAAGCAGACCGCCTCGGCGAAAGCCGCGGTAAGGGTGAAACGGTGGTGTAAGAGACCACCAGCGCCCCAGGTGACTGGGGCGGCTAGGTAAACCCCACCCGGAGCAAGGCCAAGAGGGCGCGCGAGCGCCTGCGCGAGCGTTCGAGGGCGGCCCGCCCGATGCTCGCGGGTAGGCCGCTAGAGCCTGCCGGCGACGGCAGGCCCAGATGGATGGCCGCCGAGCGGGGCGTGAGCTCCGTGAACAGGATCCGGCTTACATGCCGGCTCATCCGCGCTGTATTGATTGACCCATGCTTTCTCATCTGGAGTGTGCGCGGTGCGGCCGCGAGCACGACGCCAACGCCGTCCAGAACCTCTGCCACTCCTGCGCCTCGCCGCTGCTGGCCCGCTACGACCTGCTCCGCGTCGCGCGCCCGACCAGCGAGAACTCGCTGTGGCGCTACCGCGACGTGCTGCCCGTGTTCAACCCCGACCCCGCGTTCAGCCTGGGTGAGGGCATGACCCCGCTCGTCCCGTTGCGCAGGATCGGCGCGGCACTCGACGCGAACATCATCATGAAAGACGAGTCGCTCGTCCCGACCGGGTCGTTCAAGGCCCGCGGCGCGGCCGTCGGTGTCGCGAAGGCGAAAGAGCTCGGCATCAAGGGCATCAAGATGCCGACCAACGGCAACGCGGGCGCCGCCTGGGCCCTGTACGCCGCCCGCGCCGGCCTGCGCAGCGTCATCGCCATGCCGCAGGACGCCCCGCTGATCACCCGCGAGGAGGTCGCGGCGAGCGGCGCCGAGCTGCGGATCGTGCCCGGCACCATCGCCGACGCCGCCAAGGCGCTGGCCGACGTGGACCTGTTCGACGCGTCGACTCTCAGGGAGCCGTACCGGATCGAGGGCAAGAAGACGATGGGTTACGAGATCGTCGAACAGCTCGGCTGGCGCGTGCCCGACGTGATCGTCTACCCGACCGGTGGTGGCGTGGGTCTCATCGGGATCTACAAGGCGCTGCAGGAGATGCGGGAGCTCGGCTGGATCAGCGAGAAGCTGCCGAGGCTGGTCGCGGTGCAGGCCACCGGGTGCGCGCCGATCGTCAGGGCCTTCGTCGAGGGTGCGGAGGAGTCGACGTTCTGGGAGGGCGCCCACACCGGCGCGTTCGGCATCAACGTGCCGAAACCGTTGGGGGACTTCATCATCCTCGAAGCGCTCCGGCAGACCAACGGCACCGCGGTCGCCGTCACCGACGAGCAGATCGAGGCCGACCGCGCCGAATGTGCCCGGCTCGAAGGTGTGTTCCTGTGCCCGGAGGGCGCCGCGACCCTCAGCGCCGTCAGGGAGCTGCGCAAGGACGGCTGGCTCCAGCCGACCGACGAGGTGGTCGTGCTCAACACCGGCGCGGGCATCAAGTACCCGGGGATCCGCCTCTAAGTACACGCAAGCACCAAGGGCGTTACAGAAATGCGGCCGTTCGAGTGGTGAGCCGGGCCCGGTTCACCACCGTCGGTATCACCGCCCGCACGCCCCGATCCTCCTGTCAGACGGTCGGCCCCTGCAGCCGACCGTCCCACCGAGGAGGGGGAACAAGACGATGCAACGCAAGCTGACCGTGGTGCTGGCCCTGTCCAGCCTGATCACCGCGGGAGCGGCGGGCACCAGCCTCGCCGCAGAGGCGGAACTGCCCGTGTACGGGGTGACGAGCTCCGGACTCGACCAGGAGCAGGCGCAGAAGCTGCAAAGAGCGTTGGGGCTCAAGGACGTCGCCAGATCCGAGAGCGGTGAGGTGGCGTTCGCCGACGAGCAGCGCCACCTCCGCGTCCCGACCGTCGACAAAGGACGCGGCAGGGAGGACGAGGACGGCAACGAGACCACGCAGAGCGCACTGGACCTCGAGGCGCTCAAGCGCATCCAGGTCGTCCCGACCGACGTCGCCGTGAAGCGCGTCCAGGAGGCGCTGCGCTCCGCCGGGGTGCTCCCGGACAACGCCACGCCGACCGCGCGGCACACGACGTTCGAACTCTCGGACGCCAACGGCCGCACCGGACTCACGCAGAACCTCGACACGTCGGTGTCGTACACGTTCCAGCTCGGCGGCATCCCGCTGGAGGGTGAGGGCGCGAACATCCGCGTCGCGTTCGACGCGCAAGGCGTCACGGCCCTCAGCCACGCCTCCCGCACGTACGAGAAGAAGGACAGCGTCAAGGTCAACGACCTCGCGTACGGCCTGAAGCTGTGCCAGGAGTACCTCGGAGCCGAGGTGAAGCCGGACGTCAGCTACGTCTACGAGGCCCCCGCGCTCGGTGAGAAGGTCGACCGGGTGGAGCCGTCGTTCCGCTGCACCGGCCGCACCGACGACGGCGGCGCACCGCAGGCCATCACCCTGCCCGCCGTGGTGGGCGCGGAGATCCCGGCCCCGCAGCCGCCGCAGACCCCGCGTCCCGAGCAGCAGTTCAAGACGCAGGCCGCCGGCACCCAGGTCGGCAGCGAGGGCACCGGCAACTGCTCCGGCCTGCCCAACACGCCCGCCAACATCGGCTCGTTCAACACCGAGGCGAGCAACCACGGCATCACCCGCGACTTCAGCTGGCTCGACCACAACGCCTGGGAGAGCGACTTCAAGGACCCGGTGTTCCCCGGCGGTGACGACACCGACTGGGCCGACGACGTCGACCTCACCTACTGGCAGGGCCACGGCTCCGGCACCGGCTTCTACTTCACCGGCTGCTCCGACCACAACGACACCAAGCTCGCCAACACCGAGGCGCGCTGGGGCAACAACGACGTCGAGTGGATGAGCCTCTTCACCTGCCTGATCCTGGAGACCAACACCGGCGGCCAGACGTGGGGCCAGCGCTGGGGCCAGGCCTTCCGCGGCCTGCACCAGATCAACAGCTTCACCACGATCAGCCGCAACTCCGCCAACCACGGCGGCAAGTACGGCCACTACATGTGGCGCTCGCCGTTCCTCTGGTGGAACAAGCCGATGAAGGTCCGCGACGCGTGGGCGCAGGCCAGCATCGACACCCAGCCCCCGGACGTGGAGTGGGCGACCATGGGCGTCTACCTGGGCGCCGGCGGCTACGGCAACTTCGACGACTACTTCTGGGGCAAGGGCTCGGTGGGCCCTGACTACGCCTCGACCGGCATGTTCTGGCGCATCCGCGGCGGGTCCTGACCGGACTCGTGAGGGCCCGGCGACTTCACGGTCGCCGGGCCCGTTCGCGTTTTCGGGTGACCACCCGGCGTGTTCGTGTTGGTGGGAGGGGGGCCGGGCTCCGGCAAGACGACGCCGGCGACCGCGCTCGGGCTGCCGGTGCTGGCCGAGGACGAGGTCAAGGAGGCCCTGACCGACGCACTCGGCGGGCCGGCCGCGGTCGGCGAGTCACGGGGGCCGGGCGTGGTTGAGCTCGGACCGGTGTCCTCAGCGGTTCGCCGGGCGCCCCGAAGGCATCCGCAGCACCGGGCGGAACGGCTCCCCGGCGTTGTACAGCTCCTCCAGCTCTGTCACGTACGCCAGGACAGCCGGGTTGACGATGTCCGCCAGCGACCGCACGCCCGCCTGGGGTTCGCAGGACGCGAGGTACGTCGCCGCCGCACGGGCGCGCTCCAGCACCGACCTGTCGAAGTTGATCGTCCGCTGGACCCGGCGCCGTGATTGCGGGCCGTTCCCGGTAGGCTGGTTCACGCCTGGAGCACTAGGGGAGGCTGTGATTCCGTCCACACTTCCGTCCGGTACGAGGTCAGGTTCGAGCATGGGCGAGTCTCCTCGGAGTCGTCACTTCGGGTCACGCTCGCGGAGGGGTCGCGAACCGGCTGACCAGGGCTTCCACCTGAGTGGACACGTGCGCACATGTGAGACGCACGCACTGAGTGTGACCAGGGCGTTCGCAGTCGGGTGAACCTTGCCAGCGACGGAGAGAATCTTGGTCCTGGTGTTCCCCACTGACGTCTCCTCAGTGATGATGTGTCGGCCAGATTAGACGTAATTCCTCCCAGGGGGAACGCCCAGATGATCTACAGCCCGCAGCAACAGCTTCACACGTCGTGACGAACTCGTGTTCTACTCGTAGCGCAAGCCCGAGCGCACTCTGGAGTACCTAATGACCGCCATGGACCTGGTGACACTCGCTCAGCAGCAGCCGACGGCCCCGGGCACGAACAACATCCGCGACTGGATCCTGGGCAACATCGTCCCGTTGCTCCTGTTGACCGTGGCGCTGCTGTTGCTGTGGCTCGGCGGCGGCAAGGGCGACAACGCGGGTGTCATGCGCCGCCTGGGTGGTGTGATCGTCGCGCTGGCCATCATCGGCCTCGCCGTCACGACCAACGCGGGTGCGGACATCGGCAAGTGGCTCGCCGGCTTGTTCGTCGGAGGCTGATCCGTGCGGGTTCGCACTGACGACGAGGTCTACCGGGTCGACGCCGTCTGGCTCGGGCCGCCCAAAGCGACTTTTCCCTGGCGCGCGCGGTATGTGGCGTGGGGCGTCGGGATCGTCGTCTTCCTCGCCGTACTCACGATCGAGCGGCAGGTGGGCATCGGGTTCGGGTTCTTCTCGACCGCGTGGGCCCTCGTCGCCACGATCATCCTCACTCGCTTCATCACGGCGCGGATCAGCCATGAACGGCCACTCACGGCCGTCATGTCGATGTGGGTCCGCGAGCTCACCGCACCTCGAGAACGCACGGCAAGCACCGGCGGAGCGGCGAGTGCCGCCCGGATCCGGGTCAGCTCGCAGCGCCCTCGTCCCAAGTTGAGCAAGAAACAACGGGCGAGACAGCAGGCCCAGAACCGCCGGACGTCAGCCACGCGCAAGAAGGAGGTTCGCGGTGTTCGGACGCCGGCGAGACCGTGACCGTCGCTCCGCCCAGCACATCGCCCAGCACGCGGCCGCGGACCCGCGCGACCACGAGCGGGCCGCCTACTCCAAGCGTGGCCGGCGCCTGCCCGGCGAGCAGGCCGTGCCCAGCTACACCCCGTCGATCAGCGCCCGCAGCATCGACGGGCACCTGCTGCGCACCGGCCAGGAGGTCTACGCCTGGTACCGGCTCGCGCCGCAGCGCTGGTCGTTCCGCAGCGACTCGCAGCGCCAGGACCTGATCGCCGCGATCGCCGGCCAGTACGCCGAGCTGCAGGGCCGCTGGATGCACCTGCGGGTCACCACGCGGCCGTACCCGATCCGCATGTGGGCCGAGGCGCACGTGCACAACGCCGTCAAGCGCCTGCCGGACACCCCCGGCACGCTGACGTTCGACGACTACATGGTCGGCGAGCAGCAGCAGCTCATGGGCCGCTCGATGGCGGAGAAAGAGGTCTACCTGGGCGTCCAGGTGCAGACCCGCAACATGATGGACCGCGCCGTCGAACGCGCGGCCCCCGTGCTGCGCAAGGTCTTCCCGGACGCCGTGGACGCCGAGCTGGTGGCGCTGGACTCCGAGGTCGAGCACCTCGACCAGGTCATCGGGTCCGCGGGCCTGCTGGGCCGGCCGGCGACGGCCGAGGAGATGTCCTGGCTGATGCACCGGTCGTGCTCGCTGGGACTGCCCGCGCCGCGCAACATGCCCGCCGTGCCCGGTGCCGCCTGGGAACCGGAGGACCTCGCGAGCTTCACCGACGCGGCGGACTTCCACCAGGAGCCCTACTCGCCGACGGTGGTCGTGCGCGGCCGCACCGGCTCGAACGCGGGCGTCAAGCGGCACGTCGCGGTGCTCACCGTCGGGCTGATGCACGGCCTGCAGATCCCCGAGGTCGACGACCCGTGGGTGCAGCGCGCCGACCGCCTGCCCGCCGCCGTCGAGTGGTCCGCCCGGATCTACGTGCGCCGCCCGGAGGAGGTGTCCGGCGAGCTCTCCCGGCAGATGAGCAAGGTGCGCTCGCAGGTCCGCCACTACACCGACGAGCACGAGCTGGACCCGCCGCAGTCGCTGGCCCGCCAGGCCGGTCGCGTGCTGGAGATCGACGACGAGATGACGTCGGGCTTCACCGCGCTCGGCACCCGCGTCAGGTCCTGGTGGCGGCTCGCGGTCTCCGGCCCGACCGAGCGCGAGGCGCTGCGGCTGGCTCAGCAGCTGCTGGAGCTCTACAAGCCGAAGATCGCCATCGAACACCCCGAGGCGCAGTACGCGATCGCCCGCGAGTTCATCCCCGGTGAGCCGTTGTCCAACGGCGCGTACCTGCGGCGCGGCAGCGTGTTGTGGGCGGCGTCCGCCGTTCCGACGGCCACGGCCGAGGTCGGTGACCGCCAGGGCATCCTGCTCGGCGAGACCGTCACGGCCACCCGCCGCCCGGTCGCCTGGGACCCGTGGATGGCCCAGGAGCTCCGCGACTCCTCCGGTCTGACGGCGATGGTCGCGGGTCTCGGTGCCGGCAAGTCGTTCCTCGGCGGCGGCATCGTCTACAAGACGCTGCGGGCCGGCGCGCACTGGACGCTGCTCGACCCGTCCGGTCCGCTCGCCGCGCTGTGCGAGCTGCCGGAGCTGCGCCCGTACGCCCGGCCGATCAACCTGCTCAACGCCCAGCCCGGCATCCTCAACCCGTACCGGGTGGTCGCCGAGCCGATGATCGACCACTTCCGCGGCGAGGAGGACGACCCGGAACGGGCCTGGCGCCGGGAGAAGGCACTGGCGGCGGCGACCCGTCGCCGGCTGGTGCTGGACGTGCTCCTCGGCCTGCTGCCGTTCGAGGTCGCCCGCCTGCCGCAGACGCGCATCGTGCTGCTGCGCGCCGTCCGCACGGTCGGTGGCCGCTTCGACGCCCACCCCGGTCTCGTCTTCGAGGCGCTGCGCCGGGACGCGTCCGAGCACCACGAGCACGCCGTCGTCGTCGCGGACTTCCTCGACGAGATGCGCGAGCGCATGTCGTTGCTGATCCCCGAGGCGAACGCCGACCCGTACAACGAGCAGCGCGACGACCGGCTCACCGTCTTCACCATGGCCGGTCTCACCCTGCCCAAGGACGGCGTCGGCCGCGAGCACTGGACCGACGCGGAGTCGCTCGGCGTCGAGATGCTGAACCTCGCCGCCTGGCTCACCCAGCGCTCGATCTACGACCGGCCGAAGGACGAGCGCAAGGGCGTCTGGATCGACGAGGCGTTCTTCCTCTCCGAGGTCCCGACCGGTCGCGTGCTGATGAACCGCTTCGCGCGTGACTCCCGCAAGTGGAACGTGCGTGTGCTGCTGTCGTCGCAGATCCCCGAGGACTTCCTGCGGATCCAGGGCTTCGTCGCCCTGCTCGACTCGGTCTTCGTCGGCCGGCTCGACGACGACAAGGCGCAGGCGGACGCGCTGAAGCTGCTGAAGGTGCCCGTCGGCGCCGGGTACGAGCAGGTCGTCGCCTCGCTCGGCCGCCGTCCCGGTGAGCGGACCGGCACCGAACGGGACCGCGCGCCGCGGCAGTTCATCTTCGGCGACGGTGCCGGTGGCGTGGAGCGGATCCGCATCGACTTCAGCGGCCCGCACCTGGAGCACCTGCGCAACTCGCTCGACACGACTCCGGACGCCAAGCGCGGCCGGGATGCTCTTCCTGCAGGCGAGGAGGACCAGGTGCCAGCGACGCAGACCACCTACGTGCCGGACGAGATCGACGACGAGCTCGCCGCCGACCTCGAGCTCGGATTGACCGAGGACGAGGCCCACCTCGTGGGCCACGGTGACGGGAAGAGCCGCCACCGGGACGGCGCCGCATGACGGCGTTGGCGATCGTGCTCTCGATCGCCGCTTTGCTGTGGGCAAAGCGGCGGTTCGGGGTGCACATGTCCCAGCGCGTCGGGGCGCGCACGAAGGCCATCGGTCTCGTGTCGGCGATCCTGGCACTCCAGGTGGTACTGGGTGCCCCGGCGGCCCACGCCCAAAACTGCGGCGAGGCACCGAATCCGGAACGTCCCGGCGCCGGCATGGTCGGCGCGCTCGACCCGCCGGTCGGCAACGGCCTGCCGGGCTCGGCGTACCTGGAGTACGGCTACGCCGGCATGGTCTGGCACTACTACCAGAAGAGCTGCACCATCCCGAACGCCAGCGCCACCATCGACACGTGGGCGGGCAACGAGCTCTTCAGCGTCGGCAAGAACATCGTCGGTGCCACGAACGCGTTGCACTACACGGTGATGGGCCGCGGTCTGCTGGTCCCGCTGGACGACGCCGTGAAGAACGGCGTGCAGAAGGTCTACGACAACGTCTACCTGCGCTGGTTCGGCCTGGTGGCGTTGATCCTGGCGATCCTGATGTTCCGGCAGATCTGGACCGGCGACTTCGCCGCGATCTCCAAACGCGGGCTGTGGGCGCTGGCCGCGATGTGGCTCGCCACGTCGACCCTGGCGCTACCCCAGTTCTACAACCTCCTCGACAACACCCTGGTCTCCAAGACATCGGAGATACAGGCGGGCTTCATCGAAGCCCCCGAGGAACAAGGCACACTCCACGTCCTGCCGACCAAACTGCACGAAGCCGTTGTGTACCAAAGCTGGCTGCGTGGTGCGTTCGGCACGCCGGAAGCGCCACAGGCCACCGAGTACGGCCCGCGCGTCCTCAAGGCCCAGGCGTGGACCACGGCCGAGATCGCCGAGCACAAGGACGCCGACCAGGCGGCGCTGAGCGCGAAGAAGGCCGAGTGGATCGCACTCGAAGGCCAGCTCGGCACCGCGAAGGGCTACTTCGACGGCACCGACGGCAGCCGCACCGGCGCGGGTTTCCTCTCGCTGCTGCAGGCGGTCGCGTTCTCACTGTTCCAGCTGTTCGCCAAGGCCGCCGTGCTGCTCGCCCAGCTGCTGCTGCGCATCCTCACGCTCGCCGGACCGCTCATCGGTCTCGTCGCGCTGCTCCACCACGACCTGCTGCGCAAGGTCGCCCGCGCGGCCGCCGTCACGGTGTTCAACGTGCTGGTGCTCGCGGTCCTCGCGGGTGTGCACGCGCTGCTGCTGCAGGCGATCTTCAACGCGACCGGGTTGTCGTTGCTGACGCGGACGTTGCTGGGACTGATGCTCACCTTGGTGTGCTTCGTGATCGGCAAACCGCTGCGCCGCATGTGGCAGATGGTCGAGATGTCGGTCGGGTCGGCGGGCAACGTCCTGCCGATGCAGGGCGGCATCTGGTCGAAGCTGCGCGGCAAGAAGCAGGTGGGACCGACCCCGCAGGACGAGTTCTGGGACTCGGTGCGCGAGGGCGAGGCCGAGGGCGACGTGCCGCAGCGCGGACGCGGGCGGGTGCGCCCGGAGGCGTCCAACCCGGTCGCGGCCACCGCCAGCGGCTCGACCGCGGTGCGCCGAACCCGATCAATGCGGGCGGCGACGGCTACAACGGCGTGCGCGGGTGCGTTGCCGGGCGGTTCGGGTCCGGCGGCGCTGCCGGTCGGCCGGTCGCGCGTGGTCGACAGCCCCCCGGTCACCGACCGGCAGTGGGACCGCGTGGACGACGCGGTGCTGGTGCCGTCGCGGTCGAACGGCTACCAGGGCCCGGTGCAGGAACCGCGGCGCGCGGAGTCGGAAGTGGTGGCGGGACGCCAGGTGCACGTGATCTACCGGCCGTCGCGCGGCTTCGAAGTCAGGGACAACTGAGGGAGGGGGACGTCAGGTGCCGATCCGTACCAACCGCGGCCGCGCCGCGGTCTACCGCAGCCTGTGGGGCTGGCCGATGCGCTCCCCGCGCCACCTCGGTGCGTCGATCATCATCTTCGTGGCGCTCGTCGTCGCGCTGGGCGTGATCATCCCGAAGGTGCTCGACCGCGGTCCGGCCGGAACCGGCACGACCGCGGCCGGCCAGTCGACGTCGCTGCAGCCGACCCAGGTGGGGCAGCTCCCGGCCAGCGGCACCTCGCTGCCGACGAAGCTCCCGCCGCCGTCGAACTCGGCGCAGGCGGCGCCTCCGCAGACCGCCGCCCAGCTCGTCGCCGAACTCTGGGCGGAGAACTGGATCAAGCCGCCGCCCAACAACGACGTGGAGAAGTGGCTCGCGAACCTCCGTCCGTACACCACGGAGGAGTTCCTCGCACAGATGGCGACCATCGACCCGAAGAACGTGCCGGACAAGATCACCGAAAAGGTGGCGCCCGTTCGGTCGACGGTGTCCTCCGCGGACTTCCGGGTCGGCACCGACTCGGGCAAGGTCGTCATCACGTTGATCAAGCTTGCGCCCAGCAACGAGTGGCGGGTCAACAGCTACACGAAGGCGGACTGAGCCATGCGCCTCATGTTGGTCATCGGCGCCGTCATGGTGGCCATCGTGACGGTGGTCGCGACCTCCGGTGTCTCCCAGGTGGTCAACAACCAGACCGGTGCCGCCGGTGGTGCCGGCGTGCTGCGGATGAGCTGCAACGCCTCGATCGGCCCGTGGGACGCGGGCGGCGGCGACAAGGGCCGCCACGACGCCTCGCGGCTCAACGACGAACAGCGCAACATCGTCGCCCAGATCATCTCCATCGGCCAGCAGCGCGAGCTGCCGCCGCTGGCGTGGCAGATCGCGATCCAGGCCGGCATGACCGAGTCGGGCCTGCGCCCGCTCAACTACGGCGACCGCGACTCGCTCGGCATCTTCCAGATGCGCCCGTCGATGGGCTGGGGCACCGAGGCCCAGGTGGTCGACCCGGTCTACGCGATCAACAAGTTCTACGACGTGCTGCTGAAGGTGCCGGACTGGGAGAACCGCAGGCCGGGCGACTCGGCGCAGGCGGTGGAACGCTCGGCGTTCCCGGACCGCTACCACAACTGGGAGGCCATGGCGGCGTTCCTGCTGAGCGAGCTCGGCCAGATCGCCGACCCGGCCGGCTGCGGCGCGGGCGCGGGCGAGTTCCTGGTGGCCTCGAACGCGGCGGGCGTCGCCATCGAGTTCACCAAGCAGCAGCTGGGCGAGCCGTACCTGTGGGGCGGCAACGGCCCGGACGCCTGGGACTGCTCCGGCATCCTGGTGAAGGCGTTCGGCGCGGCCGGGGTCAAGATCCCGCGGGTGGCGAACGACCAGTACGAGAAGGGCGGCGCCCACCTCCCGGTGCGCGACGCCCAGCCAGGTGACCTGATCTTCTGGGCCTACAACACGGCCGACCCCCGTTCGGTGCACCACGTGGCCATGTACCTCGGCGGCGACGAGTACATCCACGCACCACAAACGGGTGACGTCGTGAAGATCAGCAAGATGAACTGGAACTATCACGAGCTGATGCCAATGGCCGTCCGGCCGGGCGTGTAGATCGCGGGGAGGCGCTGCATGTTCAACCACGACCCCATCCCGAGGCCCTCCGGACCACCGGCTTCGAGCACACCGATGCGTGACTACTCGGTCTCGGGTGCTCCTGGGGTGTCGTCCGACTACGTGGTGATCCCGCGGGCGCTGGCCGAGATGATGCCGTTGCCGTGGCAGCAGCACATGGTCCACCTGCTCGCCGAGTTCCACCGCACCTACGGCCACCTGAAGTGGCCGATCTACCGGGTGGTGCCCTCGCGCTACGAGAAGCTCGCCGACCTCGACGAGGAACAGCTGGCCGAGGTCGGCGCCATCATGGAGATCGACTCCGACGGCTCCCTCGTCTACCGCGACCGCTCCGGCCGCAAGATCGAGAACGCCGAGGACCGCACGGTCCTGGTCTCATGTTTGGATCCGATCCCGTCGGAGTACGCCAACGCCAACCAGTCCACACCGCCGAGGGGTTTCCCGGCGCCATTGGGAGGCGGACGCGCATGAGCGACACCAGCGGTTGGTACTACTGCCTGACGCACCAGACCGTCGAGCAGGGCAAGGGCTGCAGGGGCGGGGACCGCATGGGCCCCTACCCGGACGAGGCCACCGCCTCCCAGGCCCTGGAGCTCGCCCGCGAACGCACGCGCACCGCGGACGCCGAGGACAAGAAGTGGCGCGGCGACGACGAGGCCTGATTCTCCAGTGCGGTGATCACGAACCCTTGCCGCACTAGTCTGTGCGGGTGGCCTCCCTGGTGATCCGCACGGGTCGTGCTGACCTGTCCTTCGACGGCATCCGCACCGAGTTCGGCCTGCGCGCGGCGTTCCCGCCCGACGCGCTGGCAGAGGCGGAGGAGGCGGTCTCCCGTCCGGTGGGGGACCGTGCCGACCTCACGTCGATCCCGTTCGTGACGATCGACCCGCCGGGCGCGAAGGACCTGGACCAGGCGCTGCACCTGGAACGCACCGCCTCCGGGTTCGTCGTGCACTACGCGATCGCGGACCTCGGCCTCTTCGTGACGCCCGGTGGGGCGTTGGACGCGGAGGTCCGGCGACGCGGGCAGACCATGTACCTGCCCGACGGCAACGTGCCGCTGCACCCGACGGTGCTGTCGGAGGGGGCGGCGTCGTTGCTGCCCGGTGTGGTGCGGCCCGCGGTGGTGTGGACGTTCACGTGTTCGAGCGAAGGTGTGCCGACCGCAGTCGAGGTGCGGCGTGCTCTCGTCCGTTCGACCGCGCAGTTCGACTACGAGTCGGTGCAGAAGACGTTCGACGCCGGTGATCCGCACCCGTCGGTGGCGGCTCTGGCGGAGTTCGGGCCGTTGCGGCGGGCGCTGGCACTGGAGCGCGGGGCGATCGAGCTGCAGCTGCCCGAGCAGGAGATCGAGTCCGACGGGGACGGGTGGAAGCTGGTGACGCGGCCGCGGGCCTCCGTCGACTCCTGGAACGCCGAGATCTCGCTGATGACCGGCATGGCGGCGGCGTCGATCATGCTGGAGGCGCGGGCCGGGATCCTGCGGACGTTGCCGGATCCGGATGACGCGGCGGTGGGGTCGTTGCGGAAGTCGGCGGCGGCGTTGGGCGTGCCGTGGCCCGCCGACCTGTCGCCGGGGGCGTTCCTGGCCGGGCTGGACGCGTCGACACCGGAAGCGCTGGCGTTGTTCACGGACGCCACGAGGTTGTTGCGCGGGGCGGGGTACTCGGCGTTCAACGGGTCCGTGCCCGAGGTCGTGACGCATGCCGGCGTGGCGGCGCCGTACACGCACGTGACCGCACCGCTTCGGCGGCTGGTGGACCGGTTCGCCACGGAGGTCTGCCTGGCGGTGTCCGCGGGGCAGGAGCTGCCGTCGTGGCTGGCGGAGGCGTTGCCGCTGCTGCCGTCGCTGATGGGCGCGTCGGACTCGCTCGCGTCGAAGGTGGAGCGGGCGTCGCTCGACCAGGTCGAGGCGTGGGTGCTGACCGGGCGCGTCGGGCAGGAGTTCGAGGCCGTGGTGATGCGCTCCGGCGACAACGAGGCCGAGGTGTTCATCGCCTCCCCGCCGGTCCTCGCCAAGTGCGCCGGTTCCCACCTCCCCGAGGGCGAACGCATCCACGTCCGCCTCACCGAGGCCGACCCCGCCACCCACCGCGTCCGCTTCACCGCTGTCTGACGTACGCGGGGAGCTTTCGTGCGATCCCTGCGTACGCGGAATGTCGGCGCTCGCGGGGTATTCGCGCGCGTTCGAGCGCAAGGTCACGTTCAGCCGCCTGGCTCAGCCGACCCGTGTGAAGATGCACGGGTGACAGAGATTCGTGACCTCACCGTCGGTGTCCTCGGTGGCACCGGTGCCCAGGGCAAGGGGCTCGCCATCCGCTGGGCCAAGGCCGGCCTGAAGGTGGTCATCGGCTCCCGCAGCGCCGAGCGGGCCGAGCTCGCCGCCAAGGAGATCGTCGAGGTCGCCGGTGGTGACGTCAGAGGTGCGGACAACACCGACTGCGCGGCCGACTCCGACGTCGTGCTCGTCGCGGTGCCGTGGGACGGGCACGGTGACCTGCTCGCGTCCCTGCGCGACCAGCTGGCCGGGAAGATCGTCATCGACTGCGTGAACCCGCTCGGGTTCGACAAGCAGGGGCCCTTCGCGTTGCCGGTGGCTGAGGGCAGCGCGGCGCAGCAGGCGGAGCTGCTGCTGCCGGAGTCGCGGGTGACGGCGGCGTTCCACCACGTGTCGGCGGTGCTGCTGGCCGACCTGAGCGTGTCCGAAGTGGACATGGACGTGCTGGTGCTCGGGGACGACCGCGAGGCGACCGACACCGTGCGTGCGCTGGCCGAGCTGGTGCCGGGCTTCCGCGGGGTCTACGGCGGGCGGTTGCGCAACGCCCACCAGGTCGAGGCCTTCACGGCGAACCTCATCGCGGTCAACCGCCGGTACAAGACGCACGCCGGTCTGAAGATCACGGGAGTCTGATGCTGCCCGTCGACGACCTCGGTGAGCCGGTCGCGGTCGACCAGCCCCAGCGCGTGGTGAGCCTCGTGCCGTCCATCACCGAGGCCGTCGCGGTCAGCGTTCCCGCGGCACTGGCCGGTGCCACCGACTACTGCACCCATCCGTCCGATCTGGACGTCGCGAGAGTCGGTGGCTCGAAGTACCCGGACGTCGACGCGGTGATCCGGCTGCGGCCGGACCTCGTCATCGCGAACTCCGAGGAGAACCGCGCCGAGGACGTGGACCGGTTGCGCGCCAACGGTGTCAAGGTCTGGGTGACCGAGGCGCCCGCGACCGTGCCGATGGCGTTGAAGTCGCTGCGGCGGCTCTTCGCCATGGCCTGGGACCTCGAACCCGGCTGGCTCGTCCAGGCCGAGGACCTGTGGCGGGACACCGCACCGAAACGGCTCACCGCGCTGATCCCCGTCTGGCGACGGCCGTGGGTCGTGGTCGGGCGGGACACGTTCGCGACCGACGTGCTGCGCCGGCTCGGCGTCGAGAACGTCTACGCCGAACACGAGGAGCGTTACCCCCGGCCGAACCTGGCGGAGTTGAACGCGCAGCGGCCCGACCTGGTGGTGCTGCCCGACGAGCCGTACGTGTTCACGCACGACGACGGCCCGGAGAGCTTCCCCGGTCTGCCGTACGTGCTCGTCAACGGCCGTCATCTCACGTGGTACGGGCCCTCCCTCGTGGAGGCCAGGGCGAGCCTCGAACGGGCGCTGCACTACAGCCAGGGTTGACGACTTTCGGCGGATCCCGCCGGAGACGGTGACTGCCAGGCTCTGCCGCATGGGGAAGAAGATCTTCGCGATCGCGGCCACTGCCGCCGCCGTCACCACGTTGTACTCCGCGCCGGCGCACGCCGAGCCGATCGTCCAGTACCAACTCTCCGGGACCACCCGTTGTCTTGCTGACACGGGCCTCGACATCGTCCTGCGCACCTGCGGCGAACTGACGCCGAACCAGAGGTGGATCGTGCCGGTCAGCGACAGCGACTGGCCCCACAACAACGCCACCGGCAAGTGCCTGGGAGCGACCACCGCCGGTGACGTCGTCGGGCAGGCGTGCAGCACCAGCGCCACCCAGCGCTGGCGCCGCGTGGCCGCGACCGGCACGAGCTTCCAGTTCCGCAACCTCGCCACCGGCAAGTGCCTGACCGCCCAGGTCACCCTCGCGGCCTGCGCCACGGGGAGCGCCCGCTGGGTGGGCCTGCGCTGACCGGCCCTGACCAGTCGCGGAACCGGTCCGTGGCCTCCAGCAGTGCCGCCACGACGCCGGGCTCGTCGTGGGCGTGCCCGGCGTCCGGCACCAGCACCAGTTCCGAACCCGGCCAGGCCTTGTGCAGGTCCCACGCCGACACCGCGGGCGTCGCCATGTCGTAGCGGCCCTGCACGATCACGCCGGGGATGCCCGCCGGCTTCCCGGCGTCCCTGATCAGCTGACCTTCCTCGAACCAGCCGCCGTGCACGAAGACGACGGGCTTGCCGGACGGGTTCCGCGCTCCTACCCGAATGATCTGGCACAGCACACGTGGTCGCTGTCGCCGGTGTCCAGCCCGCCGGACGCGTGGGGCTCGATCTCCGGGTACATGGGCCTATCGTCGACGACATGGCGCAGTTCACGAAGGAGACCTCCACCACGGGAGCGTTCGTGCGGCAGCCGAACCGCTTCACCACGCGACCCGAGCCGGAACCGGGGCGCTACCGGCTCGTCGTCAGCCTCGCGTGCCCGTGGGCCCACCGCGCGCTCGTCGTCCGCAAGTTCCTGCAGCTCGAAGACGCCATCTCGCTCGCCGTCGTCGACCCGATCCGCGACGAACGCGGCTGGCGCTTCCAGGGCACCGACCCGGTGCTGCACATGGACTTCCTCGAAGAGGCCTACAAGCGCGCCGACCCCGGCTACGAGGGCCGCGTGACCGTGCCCGCGCTGGTCGACACGACCACCGGCGAGGTCGTCACCAACGACTACCCGCAGCTCACGCTGGACTTCAGCCTCCGCTGGCGCCCGGAGAGCACCCTCTACCCCGAAGACCTGCGCGAGGAGATCGACGGCTGGATCGAGCCGATCTTCCACAACGTCAACAACGGCGTCTACAAGGCCGGTTTCGCCACGTCACAGGAGGCCTACGAGGAGGCGTACGGGAACCTGTTCGCCGAGCTGGACCGGATCGAGGAGCACCTGGCCACCCGCGAGTACCTGGTGGGTGAGCAGCTCACCGAGGCCGACATCCGGCTGTGGACCACGCTGGTCCGGTTCGACGCCGTCTACCACGGCCACTTCAAGTGCAACCGGAACAAGCTGACCGAGATGCCGAACCTGTGGGCGTACGCGAAACGCCTCTACGCGCAGTTCGGGGACACGGTCGACTGGGACCACATCAAGCGCCACTACTACGTGACGCACCACCAGATCAATCCGACCGGCATCGTGCCGGCGGGCCCAGACCCGCAGGTCTGGACCCGCTAGCAGCGGAAACTCAGTGGAAGGTGTGCTCAGGGCCGGGGAACTGGTGCCCGCGCACCTCGTTTGCGAACTCGGTCGCCGCGCCCAGCATGATGGTGCCGATGTCGGCGTAGCGCTTCACGAACCGGGGTGCCTTGCCGCGGTTCAGGCCCATCATGTCCTGCCAGACGAGTACCTGGGCGTCGGTGTCCGGACCGGCGCCGATGCCCACGGTGGGGATGACCAGGTCGTGCGTGATCTGCTTCGCGACCTCGGCGGTCACCATCTCCAGCACGACCGCGAACGCACCGGCCTCCTGGACCGCGATGGCGTCGTGCAGCACCACGTCGTGGTTCTCGTGGCGGCCCTGCACCCGGTACCCGCCGAGCTGGTGCTCGGACTGCGGGGTGAAGCCGATGTGCGCCATGACCGGGATGCCCGCGGCGGTGATCGCGCGGATGTGCGGCGCGAAGTAGGCGCCACCCTCCAGCTTGACCGCGTGCGCCTGGCCTTCCTTCATGAACCGGACCGCGGTGGCCACGGCCTGCTCGACCGACACCTGGTAGGAGCCGAAGGGCAGGTCGGCGACCACGAGCGAACGCTTGACCGAACGCGTGACCGCGCGCACCAGCGGCACCAGCTCGTCCACCGTGACGGGCAGCGAGGTGTCGTTGCCGAAGACCGTGTTCGACGCGGAGTCGCCGACCAGCAGGACGGGGATGCCGGCCTCGTCGAAGATCTGGGCGGTGAACGTGTCGTACGCGGTGAGCATGGGCCACGGCTCGCCGCGGTCCTTCATCTCACGCAGGTGGTGGACTCGAACGCGCTTCGCGGGAGTCTTCACCGGAGCGTTCTGGGCAGCTCCGGAGCCGTAGGGCGCGGAAACTTCGGCATTGGTCATCGTCGACCGTTCCTTTCCTCGAGGCCCGCCACAGCGAGTCCCCGGGCGCATTGGTGCACGGTTGCCGAAACCAAGAGTGGCACCGTGAGCCGGAAACCGGTTGCAGATGCGGTTACCGTCACACGGGTGGCAGCACGAATCACAGAACTGGTCCTCGACTGCACCGATCCGGAACGACTCGCGGCCTTCTGGGCCGAGGTTCTGGGCTACGACGTGCTCGACCGCGACGACGTGTCGGTGGAGATCGGACCGCCCGACCGGCGCACGACGCTGCTGTTCCTGCGCAACCCCGACCGCAAGCTGCAGAAGCTGCGCCTGCACATCGACATCAGGGCGACCGACCGCGAGCAGGACGAGGAGCTGGCCCGGCTGCTGGAGCTCGGTGCCACCCGCGTCGACATCGGGCAGGGCGAGGACGCGAGCTGGTACACCCTCGCCGACCCCGAGGGCAACGAGTTCTGCCTGCTCAGCGGTCGGGTAGAGCCCTGATCACGTCCCGGACGGCCATCACCACGGCGTCCGGGCGGTCCATCTGGACCATGTGTCTACTACCGGGCACCGGCACGTTGCGCCCCCACGGCACGAGGGCGGCCAACGACCGGTGTTCCGGCCATATCTTCCGACCGGCCGTGAGCACCAGGAACGGCACTTCGGGCAACGCGCGGCGCGTCCGCAGCCGTTCCAGCGTCGCCACCTGACCGGGGTAGGACGCGAGCTCGGCCAGCGTCGCCCGCCCCACCCCGGGCCGCCGGTAGACCAGTTCGACCAGGTCACGGGGTGCCGGGTCGGTCCGGCCGAGGGTGGACAGCTCGGTCAGCCAGTTGCGCAACCAGTGCCCGTACCGCCGCGTGATGCGCGCACCGAGCCAACGGCTGCCGAACGCGCGCAAGGCCTGCGCCACCACCGCCGACACGTCGAACGGCGCTCCCGCTCCCGGCATCTCCGTGTCCGGGTCGAGCAGCACGACACCGAGAACGCGCTGCGGCCGCAGCCGCGCATAGGCCTCGACGTGCATCGACGCCATCGAGTGCCCGACCAGGATCGCCTGCGGGATGCCGCGCAGCACCGCGTCGAGCACCGCCACCTCCCGTGCCAGCGACGGCCCGCGCCGCGCCGGACCGCTCATCCCGAGGCCGGGCCGGTCGAACACGACCACCCTGGCGAGCGGTTCGAGCAGCCGCACGGTCCGGTCCCAGTCGAACCAGGCCCCTCCCAGCCCCGAGCTGAGGACCACGACGGGCAGGTCAACACGCCCGGACGCGGTGACGTGCACCCGTCCGGCGCTAGAGGGGATCATGGCCGTCATCAGCGGACCTCGGGAGTTGATGTGGCACCGGCGTGGCAGTGGAAGGTCGCTGGGTGGATCGCGACGATCGTGCAGCTCGCCGGGGTGATGTCGCTGCTGAGGGTGATCCTGCCCGAGGACAGCTGGTTCACCGACCTCGCCGACGGCGTCGGGTACTTCACTGGCCTGCCCATCGACGGCAACCTCTTCATCGCGCTCGTGTTCTTCGTGCTGGGTGCCGCGCTGCGCAGGCACAAGCGGGCGGCGCTGTGGGCGCTGCTGCTGTTCCAGGTGCTGGGCCTGCTCGCGGTCGGGTTCACCATGGTCATCTTGGCCGTCGCACCTGAAGAAGTCCTGGACGGCGACGACGAGTCGAGCTACTGGGCGTTCCTCGGGGTCGGTTTCGCGACCTCGGTGGTGTTCGTGGCGCTGCTGTGGCTCGTCAGGAAGGCGTTCCCGGCGCGGCTGGCCCGCGGCGCGTGGCGGCAAGCGCTTGCGTCGTTCGTGCTGGGCATGGTCGCGCTGGTGCTGCTCGGCTGGGGGCTCACCGAGCTGTTCCCCGGCGAGCTGGTCGCGCACCTCGACAAGCTCGTGTGGGCGGCGAACCAGGCGACGGGCGAGGTCGTCCGGCTGGGCCGCCTCGACATCCCCGAGGGCCCGCAGTGGCTGAGCGTCGTGCTGAGCCTGGGCGGCACGCTGGTCGCGATCCGGGCGATGTACCTGTTCTTCCGCGGTGTCCGGACCCAGAGCATGATCACGTCCGAGCAGGAGCTGGACGTGCGCCGGCTGCTCGCCGCGGACGGTGAGCCGGACTCCCTGGGCTACTTCGCGACACGGCGGGACAAGAGCGTGGTGTTCGCGGCGTCCGGCCGGGCGGCGCTGACCTACCGGGTGATCGGCGGCGTGACGCTGGCCTCCGCCGACCCGGTCGGCGACGAGGAGGCGTGGCCGGAGGCGGTGCTCGCGTGGCTCGCCGAGGCACGGACCTACGGCTGGATGCCCGGTGTGCTCGGTGCCTCCGAACGCGGCGCGCAGGTCTACACCGACGCGGGCCTCAAAGCGTTGGAGATCGGTGACGAGGCGGTCCTGGACGTGCGCGAGTTCAACCTCGCCGGCCCGGAACGCCGAGGGCTCCGCCAGGCCGTGTCCCGCGTCGAACGCGCCGGGTACACCACGCGGGTCCGCCGGCACAGCGAGATCGCACCGGACGAGATGTCGTCCATCCTGGACCTGGCGCAGGCGTGGCGTGGTGCGGAGACCGAGCGCGGGTTCTCCATGGCGTTGGGGCGCCTGGGAGATCCGAGCGACGGCCGGTGCGTGATGGTCGAGGCGTATGACGCCTCTGGCGCGTTGCGCGGGTTGCTGTCGTTCGTGCCGTGGGGCCGCCGTGGGGTGTCGCTGGACCTGATGCGCCGGGACCGGTCCGCGGAGAACGGGCTCAACGAGTACATGGTGGCGCAGCTGGCCGCCGCTGCCGGACACCTCGGCGTGCACCGGATCTCGTTGAACTTCGCGATGTTCCGCGCGGTGTTCGAGGAAGGCGAGAAGATCGGCGCCGGGCCGGTGCTGCGGGCGTGGCGGCGGGTGCTGTCGCTCGCGTCGCGGTTCTTCCAGCTGGAGTCGCTGTACCGGTCGAACGCGAAGTACCTGCCGGAGTGGGAGCCGCGGTTCCTCTGCTACCAGCGGTCGCGGTCGTTGCCGCGGGTCAGCATCGCGGCGGGCGTGGCGGAGGGGTTCGTGCCGTCGCTGCGGTCGTTGCGCAAGCGGGCGCTGCAGAAGACCGCCGTCAGCTCCGAGTTCGCCTTGCAGGTCGCCGAGATCGACGCTCTGAAGGTCGAACCGAAGGCCGTCCGGCGCCCGGAACAGGTGCGGGTGCGGATCGCGAAGGTCGAACGGCTGGTGGCCGCCGGCGTCGACCCCTACCCGGTGGGGTTCGCGCGGACGGACCTGCTCGCCGCGGCACGGGAGCGGTTCGGCGAGGAGGTCTCGGTCACCGGGCGCGTGGTGGCGCTGCGGGAGATGGGCGGGCTGTGCTTCGCGCGGCTGCGGGACTTCAGCGGCGAGATCCAGCTGATGCTCACGGCCGACTCGCTCGGCGACGCGCTGCGGTCGTGGAAGTCCGATGTGGACCTGGGCGACCACGTCGGCGCGACCGGCACGGTGATGAAGACCGACAAGGGCGAGATCTCGGTGCGGGCGACGTCCTGGACGCTGACCGCGAAGTGCCTGCACCCGTTGCCGGACAAGCGCAAGGGCCTCGCCGACCCGGAGGCGCGGGTGCGGCAGCGCTACCTCGACCTGGTGGTGAACCCGGACTCGGCGTTCCTGCTGAAGCTGCGCAGCGACGTGATCCGCAGCGTCCGGGAGTTCCTGCACTCGCGCTCGTACCTGGAGGTCGAGACGCCGATGCTGCAGGCGGTGCACGGCGGTGCGAACGCCAGGCCGTTCGTCACCCACATCAACGCCTACGACATGCGGATGTACCTGCGGATCGCGCCGGAGCTGTACCTAAAACGGCTCTGCGTGGCGGGCGTGGACCGGGTGTTCGAGCTGAACCGCAACTTCCGCAACGAGGGCGCGGACGCCACGCACAACCCGGAGTTCACGATGCTGGAGGCCTACCAGGCCTACGCGGACTACCGGGTGATGCTGGACCTCGTGCGCGCGTTGATCCAGCACGCGGCACGGGAAGCGTTCGGCGCGGAAGTGGCGTCCCGGCCCGAGGGTGAGTTCGACATCTCGGGGGAGTGGCCGGTGATCCCGGTCTACACGGCGGTCTCGTCGGCGCTCGGTTCCGATGTCACCCCGTCGACGTCGGTGGCGGAGCTGCGGTCGCTGCTGACCGCTCGTGGCGTGGAGGTCAACGAGGACTGGGACCACGGCCAGCTCGTGCAGGAGGCGTACGACACGTTCGTCGAGGCCACGACCGTGGGGCCGACGTTCTACATCGACTTCCCGACCTCGGTGTCACCGCTGACCCGGCAGCACCGCGACGATCCGCGGCTGGCCGAGCGGTGGGACCTCGTCGCGTTCGGCGCGGAGATCGGCACGGCGTACTCCGAGCTCACCGACCCGCTGGAACAGCGGCGCCGGCTGGAGGCGCAGTCGCTCAAGGCCGCGTCCGGTGACGTCGAGGCGATGGAGCTGGACGAGGACTTCCTGCGGGCGCTGGAGCACGGCATGCCACCGACGGGCGGCCTCGGGATGGGCGTGGACCGGTTGCTGATGATGCTCACCGGCACGTCCATCCGGCAGACCGTGCTCTTCCCGTTCGTCCGCCCGCAGTGACGTGCCCGTCAGTGGTCCAGGTAGGCGAGCACGGCCTGGACGCGCCGGTCTCCCGCGCCGTCCTCGGTGTTGAGGCCGAGCTTCAGGAAGATGTTGCCGATGTGCTTGTGCACCGCTCCCGGGCTGATGACCAGCTTGTCGCCGATGGCCGCGTTCGACAGCCCCTCCGCCATCAGCCCGAGCACCTCGCGCTCACGCGGTGACAACCCGCTGAGCGCGTCGTCGGACTTGCGGCGCACCAGCAGTTGCGACACGACCTCGGGGTCGAGCGCCGTGCCACCCGCCGCGACCCGGTGCAGCGACTCCAGGAAGTCCGCGACCTTGCCGACGCGTTCCTTCAGCAGGTACCCGATGCCGCCGGAGGTGCCGGCCAGCAGCTCGTGCGCGTAGCTCTGCTCGACCCACGCGCTGAGCACCAGCACGGCGAGCTCCGGGTGCCGCTTGCGCGCCTCGACCGCGGCCCGCAGCCCCTCGTCGGTGAACGTCGGCGGCATCCGCACGTCCACCACCGCGATGTCCGGCTGGTGCTCGGCCACGGCGACCAGGAAGTCGTCCGGGTTGTCCGTCGCCGCGGCCACGTCCAGGCCTTCGTTGCGCAACAACAACGTCAACCCCTCGCGGAGCAACGCGTCATCTTCGGCGATCACGATGCGCATGTCTTCACTTCCCGATCGGCAGCACAACGGTGAGCACGGTAGGGCCACCCTCCGGACTGCTGATCGTCGCGGTCCCGTCCAACGCCCCGACCCGCCCCCGAATCCCCTCCAGCCCCGTGCCGTGCTGCTCGTCCGCGCCACCCTTGCCGTCGTCGTGCACCACCACGGTCAGCCGCTCGTTGTCCGCCCCGAGACTGACCCACGCGTGGTTGGCCCCGCTGTGCTTGGCCACGTTCGTCAACGCCTCCGCCACCGCGAAGTACGCCGCCGCCTCCACCGCCGCCGGCAACCGCCCGAGGTGGTCGGCCTGCAACATGCACGGCACCGGACACCGCGCCGCCAGCGCCTGGATCGCCCCGTCCAGCCCCAGGTCCTCCAACACCGGCGGGTGGATGCTCCGCACGACGTTGCGCAGCTCCTCCAACGCATCCCCCGCCGCGTCCTGCGCCCTGATCAACGCCTGGTGGGCGTTCTCCGGGTTCTGCAGCAACGACCGCTCCGCGATCCCGAGCATCATCACCACCCCGACCAGCTTGTTCTGCGTCCCGTCATGCAGGTTCCGCTCGATCCGCCGCAACTCGGCCCCGTGCGCCTGCAACGCCGCCGCCCGCGTCGCCACGACCTCGGCCAGCCGCTTCTCCAGCGAAGCCCGCGGCGGCGCCAGCACCTTCCGCCCCCACCGCGCATCCCACTCGGCCAGCCGCGGCAGCTGGGTGAGCAGCAACGCGAGCACGATCCCGATCGGCACGCTCAGCAACGCCTTGCCCCACGAGTCGACCAGCAACCCGAACGAGCTCTCGATCCCACCCGGCGCCATCCACCACGTCGCCAGCACCAGCGGCTGCTGCACGAGCGACCCCGGTATCCCGATGGCCACCGACCCGGTGAAGGACCCGATCAGGCCGTGCCACAGCAGCCAGATCCCGTCACGCCGGCTGTGCGGATCGGCCAGCACCTTCTGTGCCCGGTGCAGCCACGGCCCGTCGAGCGGCGGCGGCGACGGCACCTCCACCCCGGTGAACTTCGCCAGCCGGCGCCGGTCGATGTCCACGAGCCGGCGGATCAGCGGCGCGGTGACCGGCAGCAACGGCAGCACCACCACCGACAGCAGCAACACGGCGAGGGCGAGCCACGCCGCGGTGCCCGTCAGCAGGCCGGTCGCGAGGTAGACCAGCGCGGCCCAGATCCGTTTCATGCCGTGCAACGTATCCATCCTGCGGTGTTCGGCGCGGTAGAGCAGGCTCCACTCCCCGATGCCGAGCCCTCCTCCCTGTTCTGGCGCACGCCCGCCCCCGCGCGTTTCCTCATTTGGCGGGCGGGGACGGGTGTGTGGTTCGGACAGGGAGGAGACGAGGGCAGGCGGGGATCAGGACAACGACCACCCGGACGGGTGACGGATGGGGTGAGCGAGCCAGGTAGACGGCCTGCCGCCATGCGACAGGCGACCACGACCGAGCCGAGCTATAGCTGCCAAGCAAGCTGCAGCAAACGACCAGAGCTATAGCATCCGGTCCGAGCTACGGCACCTGCGCCGAGCTACCACCCCAACCTGGCCTGCAGCAACTGCCCGAACCCGGCCAGCAGCGCCTCAGCCCTCGCGCCACCCGTTCGTGATCGGCAACCGCCGGTCCCGCCCAAAAGCCTTGTTCGAGATCTTCGTCCCCGGCGGGTACTGCCGACGCTTGTACTCCGCCCGGTCCACCATCCGCAGCACCCGGTCCACCAGCTCCGCCTCGAACCCGGCCGCCAGCAGGTCGTCGTACCCGCGGTCCCCTTCGACGTAGTCGTCCAGCAGGTCGTCCAGCACCGAGTAGTCCGGCAGCGAGTCCGAGTCCACCTGCCCCGGCCGCAACTCCGCCGACGGCGGCTTCGAGATCGAGTTCTCCGGGATCGGCGGCACCTCGCCGCGCTTCTCCGCCTCGGCGTTGCGCCACCGGGCCAGGTCCCATACCAGCGTCTTCAGCACGTCCTTGATCGGTGCGTACCCGCCGACCGCGTCGCCGTAGATCGTCGAGTACCCGACCGCGAGCTCGGACTTGTTGCCGGTCGCCAGCACCAGGTGCCCGTGCTGGTTCGACAGCGCCATCAGCAGCATGCCGCGGCACCGCGCCTGGATGTTCTCCTCGGCGAGACCCGTCAGGCCCAGCTGCGAGACGTACACGGACACCATCTCGCCGATGGGTTCCGTGGAGAAGTGCAGCCCAGTGCGCGCCGCCATGTCCGAGGCGTCCGAACGAGAGTGTTCCGACGAGTACGACGACGGCATCGAGACGCCATAGACCGAATCGGCACCAAGAGCGTCCACGGCCAGAGAAGCCACAACGGCCGAGTCGATGCCACCGGACAGACCGAGCACAACGGACCGGAAGCCGTTCTTGTGCACGTAGTCGCGCAGACCGGTCACGAGCGCGTGCCACACCTCGGCCTCATCGGACAGAGGCTCGAACACGCGCGGTGCGGGCAGAGGCTCGTAGGGAGCGACGGCGTCCGAAACGAACACACGGCGCACGTAGAAGTCACCGATCTGGCCCTGCTCATAAGAAGCAGAAGACGGCAGGTCGAAATCCACCAGCATCAGGTGCTCGACGAACTGCGGCGCCCGCCCGATCAGCTGGCCGTCCGCGCCGACCACCAGCGAGTCACCGTCGAACACCAGCTCGTCCTGCCCGCCGACGAGGTTGCAGTACGCCAACGGCGCCCCGGCTTCCGCGGCACGACGGACCACCAGCGGCAACCGCTGATCGTCCTTCTTGCGCTCGTACGGCGACGCGTTCGGCGAGACCACCAGGTCCACGCCGGCGTCACCCAGTGCGGTGATCGGGCCGCCGTCCTGCCACAGGTCCTCGCAGATCACCATGCCGACCTCGACACCGTTGATCCGCAGGATGTCGAGCGACGACCCCGGCTTGAAGTACCGCCGCTCGTCGAACACGCCGTAGTTCGGCAGGTGGTGCTTCGACTGCCGCGCCACGACACGCCCGCCGTAAAGCACTCCCACGGCGTTGCGCGGGCCGACCGAGTCGTGCTCCAGATAACCGACCACGGCGGCCACGGAGCCCAGGCCCGCATCGTCCAACGACACCGCCAGCGCGTCCAACGCCTCGAAAGACGCGCGGGCGAACGACGTGCGGATCGCCAGGTCCTCGACCGGGTAGCCGGTCAGCACCATCTCGGGGAACACCACGAGGTGCGCGCCGCCCTCCCGGGCCTTGCGCGTCCACTCCACGACCAGCGCGGCGTTGCCGGAAAGGTCGCCCACAGTGGCGTTGACCTGGGCGAGCGCGATGCGAAGCTGCGGCATGCCCTCATCATCTCCCATACCATCGAACTGTGGTCCGTCTCTTGAGCGTGTTGCTCGTCATTCCCCTGCTGGCCTCCTGCACGTCCATCGTCGAAGGGGATGCCAAGCCCGGCGTGACCTTCGAGAAACGAGGTCCGGCCGGCACCGTCCCGGCCGGACTCGAGAAGTTCTACGGCCAGCAACTGGCCTGGCAGGACTGCGCGCCGTTCGCCACGACCGGCACGAGCAAGCAGGCGTACGGCAGCAAGCGCGACGTCGAGTGCACACGGCTCGAGGTCCCCCTCGACTACACCAAGCCGACCGGCGACACGATCACCATCGGCGTGCTCCGGTACAAGGCGACCGGGCAGAAGATCGGCTCGCTGCTCACCAACCCCGGCGGGCCCGGCGCGTCCGGCATGGCGTCGGCCGCGGGCATGGTCGGCGACTACCGCAAGACCGACCTCGCGGAGCGGTTCGACCTCATCGGGTTCGACCCGCGGGGCATCGGCGCGAGCGAACCGGCGGTCCGCTGCCTGTCCAACGCCGAGCGCGACGCCGACCGTTTGGACCTTGACATCGACACCTCTCCGGCCGGGATCGCCCAAACGGAGCAGGAGAACAAGGCATATGCCGACAAGTGTGCCGCCGGGACAAAATTCGGGGCGGCAATGCTCGCCAACATGGGCACGCGGGACGTAGTTAAGGACATGGATGTCCTTCGCTCTGCGCTCGGCGACGCGAAGCTGAGCTATGTCGGCTACTCGTACGGCACCCGCATCGGTACCGAGTACGCCGAGACCTTCCCCCAGAACGTGCGTGCACTCGTCCTCGACGGCGCCGTCGACCCGACGCAGGACCAGCTGCAGTCGCTGGTCGCGCAGGGTGCCGGCTTCCAGAAGGCGTTCAACGAGTTCATCAAGTGGTGCCAGCAGGAGGACGACTGTCCTTTGACCGGTGACGCCAACACGAGCTTCCGCGAGCTCACGACACCGTTGCTCCAGAAGCCGGTCGACGTCGGCAGCCGCAAGCTGTCCTACAACGACGCGATCACCGCGACCATCCAGGCGTTGTACTCCGAGCAGCTGTGGCCGCTGCTGCTGCAGGGGCTCAACGAGCTGAAGGCCGGCAAGGGCACGATGCTGCTGCGTCTCGCCGACGCGTACTTCGACCGCGACGACCAGGGCAACTACTCGACCATCACGGACGCGTTCAGCGCCGTGCACTGCGTGGACGACCAGCGCCTGACCGACAAGAACGCCCTGCTGGAGACCGCGAGGCAGTACAAGGCCGCGGCGCCGTTCCTCGACGACGGCAACCCGCCGGGCGCGGCGCTCGACTCGTGCGCGTTCTGGCCGGCCCCGGTGTCGGCGCGCACCGGCCCGCCCAAGGCCGAGGGCATCCCGCCGCTGCTCGTCATCTCCACGACCGGTGACCCGGCCACGCCCTACGAGGCGGGCGTGAACCTGGCCAAGACCCTCAACTCGCGGCTGCTCACGTTCGAAGGCGTCCAGCACACCGTGTTCCTGCAGGGCCAGCCGTGCGTCGACGCGGCGGGCGTGAAGTACCTGATCGACCAGACCCTGCCCGCCGACGGAACCCGGTGCGCCTCATGACGAAGCGGCGATCCCGTGTCACCGCGGCCGTGTTCGCCCTGATCGTCGTGCTCGGCACGTCCACGTCCTACGCGCGCATCGACGGCAGTCCGGTCGCCGCGCGCAAGGGCGTCGAGCGCTTCTACGCGCAGGTGTTGTCGTGGGGCGCGTGCCAGCCCTACGCGACCGATGCCAAGAGCAAGGGCCTGTTCGAGCGCGAAGGCATCCAGTGCGCCCGGCTGCAGGTCCCGCTCGACTACGAGAAGCCGGACATCGGGACCATCACGGTCGGGCTGTTGCGACGACCGGCCGCCGAGCAGCAGCGCAAGGTCGGCTCGCTCGTCGTGAACCCCGGCGGTCCGGGTGGTTCGGGCATGACGCACGTCGCGAACATGCAGCCGGACAACCCGGTCGGCAAGCGGTTCGACATCGTCGGCTTCGACCCGCGCGGCGTGGGCGCGAGCCAGCCCCGCGTGCAGTGCCTGACCGACGCGGAACGGGACGCGCAGAGGTTGCGGCCCAAGGGCGAGAGCGCGAACCAGACCGAGCAGGAGAACAAGTTCTTCGTCGAGCGCTGTGCCGAGCGCAGTGGCCTCGACCTGCTGCGCAACGTCGGCACGCGGGACGTCGTGCGGGACGTCGACGTGCTGCGCGCCGCGTTGGGGGAGAAGAAGCTGAGCTACCTCGGCTACTCCTACGGCACGCGCATCGGCACTTTGTACGCCGAGATGTTCCCCCGCAACGTGCGCGCGATGGTGCTCGACGGCGCGGTGGAGGCCAACGCCGACAAGGTGGCCGCGTCCGCACGTCAGGCGCAGGGCTTCGAGGAGTCGTTCCAGCGGTTCGCCGGCTGGTGCGCGCAACGCGACTGTCCCATCGGGAAGGACACGAACACGGCGGAGCAGAAGTTCCGCCAGATGATCGAGCCGCTCAAGAAGGCACCGCTGCCGGTCGGCGACCGCAAGCTGTCCCACTCGGACGCGAACACCGCCATCATCCAGGCGATGTACACGGACCGGTTGTGGGAGACCGCCTTCAAGGGACTGCAGGAGCTCAGGCAGAACCGCGGCACGACCCTGCTGCAGCTCGCCGACCAGTACCTCGGCCGCGCCCAGGACGGCACCTACAGCCGCATCCAGGACGCGTTCGTGGCCATCCGCTGCGTCGACGAACCACCGATCAAGGACCGCGCGACCCTCGAGTCCAACCGGCGGCGGCTGCTGGAACTGCTGGGCAACGACACGGTCCCCACCGACGAGACGGCGCTCGGCCCGTGCGCGTTCTGGCCGGCCCCGCACACGTCGGAACCGCATCCGCCGAACGTGCGGGGACTGCCGCAGGTGCTGGTGGTGTCGACGACCGGTGACCCGGCGACGCCCTACCAGTCCGGCGTGGACCTCGCCCAGGCCCTGGGTGCGCGACTGCTGACGTACAACGGCAACCAGCACACGGCGTTCCTCGCGGGCATCGGCTGCGTGGACGGCGTGGGCACGAACTACCTGGTGGACCTGAGGCTGCCGGAGACCGACTCGGTCTGCTGACGGGTTGGCAGGAACACCGATCCCAGCGCTCCGAGCGCGCAGATCACCGACGTGATCAGGAAGATCTCGTGGTACTCGGTGAGCAGCGCCTCGGTGAGCCTGCGCTGGTACTCGCCGAACTGCCGCTGGAACTCGGCGGGCTCGACCCCGAACGGCAGCGGGGTGTTCAGGTCTGCCGTGAGCTCGCGGAAGCGGTGCAGTCCCCACGCGGACAACGCCGCCACGCCGACGAGCATGCCCGTCATGCGCGCGACGACGACGAACGCCGACGCCACGCCGTGCCGCACCGGTGGCACGACCCGCAGCACCGCACCGGACAACGGCGCGATCACCAGGCCCAGCCCGAACCCGGCGATCGCGAGGTCCCGCGTGAGCACCAGCCCGCTGACGTCAGCGGGCCACCGCGCGATGAACACGTACGACACCGATGCGATCGCCAGACCGCCGAACGACACCCAGCGGTCGCCGATCCGACCGGCCAGCAGTCCACCCAGGACCGCACCGACGGGCAGCGCGACCAGGAAACGCGTCAGAAGGGTCGCCGCAGCAGCAGAGTCGCGCCGTAGCACCGTTTGCGCGAACAGCTCCACGTCGACGAGCGTCACCATCAACGCCGCACCGGCCGCCAGCGACACCCCGAGCACGGCCCAGAACGGCCGCCACTGCATACCCTCGGGATCGATGAGCCGCACGGCAGCACGGCGTTCCCACAGGAAGAAACCGACCAACGCCACCAAGGCCGCACCGAGCACCGGCCAGCCCCACGACGGCAACACCGACTCGGCGGGCGTCGGGTTGTACAACGCCACTACGAGTAACGACAACGCCACCGCGAGCAGAACGCCACCCACGACGTCGATCCGAACCGGACGCCGTGTGTTCGGCACGGTCCGTTGCACGATCACCATCGCGATGACCGCCAACGGCACGTTGACCCAGAACACCCACCGCCAGCTCTGCGGTTCCCACGCCTCGAACAACGGCATCGCGTTGAACAGCGTCGCCACGCCGATGCCGTAGAGGGTGCCGAGCACCGACCCCAGCTCCTGCGCCGCACCGACGGTCCCGAGCGCGGTCGACCGCTTCCCGGCCTCCCACAGGTCCGCGACCAGCGCCATCGTCACCGGCAGCAACGCACCACCGGCGAGTCCCTGCACCACCCGGCCCGCCACCAGCAACGGCACGTCCGCGGCCAGCGCCGTCACCACGGACCCCACCAGGAACCCGAGCAGCGACACCTGCAGCACGAACCGCCGCCCCAGCCGGTCCGACAGCTGCCCCAGCAACGGCATGCCCGCCACGTACCCGAGCAGGTACCCGGTGACGATCGGCGTGGCCTGCTCCAGCTGGTTCACCGCGATGCCCAGATCGCGCACCATGTCCGTGAGCACGCCTACGACGACGTACGCGTCCAACGCGCCTAAGAGCACAGCCGCGCCGGACGCGGCGAGGGCGACCTTGCGCATCGGTTACGCCGGCGCCGTCACCGTGACGGGCTTGTCGAAGTCCGTCAGCCCGACGTCGACCTTCTGCCCGCCGGGCAGCTCGAACAGCGCGTTCTTCAGCTTCGAGTCCTTGTCGATCGAGAACGTCGCCTTCACGTCGGACGAGATCCCCGGCACCAGGCCCGCGGCCACGTCCTTCGGCACGGTCGCCTCGACCACCGACACGTCACCGGACGACTTGGTCTTCGGGTCCTTCGCGGCCGACAGGACCTTCGCCACACCCTTGTCCGGGTTCAGGATCGCCGACGGGTCGTACACCTGGCCCGCGAACGCCGCCGGCAGCTTCGTGTACCCGCCGGTCGGGCCCTTGAAGTGCAGGTTGCCGCCGGTCAGCACGTACTCGATGGACAGCAGCTGACCTGCGAAGTTCACCTTCGCGTTGCCCTTGGAGTCCCCGGCGGAGGTGAGGTCGCCGTCGGCGTCCTTCACCGGCACGTCCGGGAGCTCCCCGTCCACCTTGATGGAGAAGTGGACGCTCGACACCGAGCGCATCGACTCCGCCGATTTCGAGAGCAAGGTCGCACCATCGGGGAGATCTCCACCGGACGTGCAGCTCGTGAGCAGGGCGAGTGCGCAAACCAACAACCAACGGGCGGACATGCGTTGATCGTAGAGTCCCCTCAGGCCTTAGGCTGCGCGTTATGGACCGCCAGCAGGAGTTCGTGCTCCGCACGCTAGAGGAACGCGACATCCGGTTCGTCCGGCTCTGGTTCACCGACGTCCTGGGCTTCCTGAAGTCCGTGGCGGTCGCCCCCGCCGAGCTCGAAGGCGCCTTCAGCGAGGGCATCGGCTTCGACGGCTCCGCGATCGAGGGCTTCGCCCGCGTCTACGAGTCGGACATGGTCGCGAAGCCGGACCCCGCCACGTTCCAGGTGCTGCCCTGGCAGACGCCGGAGGGCAACAACTACTCCGCGCGCATGTTCTGCGACATCACCATGCCGGACGGCTCCCCGTCGTGGGCCGACCCGCGGCACGTGCTGCGCAGGACCCTGTCCAGGGCCAGCGAGGCCGGGTTCACCTGCTACGTGCACCCCGAGATCGAGTTCTTCCTGCTCAAGGACCTGCCCGCCGACGGCAGCGAGCCCATCCCCGCGGACAACGGCGGGTTCTTCGACCAGACCTCGCACGAGACCGCCACGCACTTCCGCCGCCACGCCATCGAGGCGCTGGAGGCCATGGGCATCTCCGTCGAGTTCAGCCACCACGAGGGCGCGCCCGGCCAGCAGGAGATCGACCTGCGCTACGCCGACGCGCTGACCATGGCCGACAACGTCATGACGTTCCGGTACGTGGTGAAGGAGGTCGCGATCACGCAAGCCGTGCGCGCCTCGTTCATGCCCAAGCCGTTCTCCGACCAGCCGGGCTCCGGCATGCACACGCACTTCTCGCTGTTCGAGGGCGACCGCAACGCGTTCTACGACGAAGAGGACCCGTACCAGCTCTCCGAGATCGGCAAGCAGTTCGTCGCGGGCATCCTCAAGCACGCACGCGAGATCTCCGGCGTCACGAACCAGTGGGTCAACTCCTACAAGCGCCTGATCGTCGGCGGCGAGGCACCCACGGCCGTGTGCTGGGGACACGCCAACCGCTCGGCATTGGTCCGTGTGCCGATGTACTCGCCCGGCAAGTCGTCGTCGCGCCGCGTCGAGGTCCGCTCGCTCGACTCCGCGTGCAACCCGTACCTGGCGTACTCGGTGATCCTGGCCGCCGGCCTCAAGGGCATCGAAAAGGGCTACGAGCTGCCGCCGCCCGCCGAGGACGACGTGTGGTCGCTGACCGACCGCGAACGCCGTGCCGCCGGCTACGCGAACCTGCCGCAGAACCTCGGCGAGGCACTCGCCGAGATGGAGAACTCGGAACTGCTCCCCGAAGCGCTCGGCGAGCACGTCTACGACTTCTTCCTGCGCAACAAGAGGACGGAGTGGGACGCGTACCGTCGAAGCGTCACCCCGTACGAGTTGCGCACTCTTCTTCCCGTGCTGTGAGGCCGATACGTTGCTCTCCGTGACAGAGGTACCCGAGTTCCAGCCGACGATCTGCGCGTGCACGGTCGCCACGGCGGCGGAGCTGCCCGCGGTCAAGGTGCTGTCCAACTCCTTCCTCGCGGAGCACCCCGAGGGCAGGTTCGTCGCGCTCATCGTCGACGCGCAGCCGGAGCACGCCGGTCCCGGGCTCATCACGCCGCTCGAGATCGGGGTGTCCGAGCTCGAGCTGCACGTGCTGGCGACCGCGCGCGAAGCGGCCGAGCTGAAGGCGGCGATGCTGCCGCGGCTGCTGGAGGCGTTGCTGCAGCAGGGCATGCCGGTGCTCTACCTCGACCCGTGCGTGCAGGTGTTCGGCTCGCTCACGAAGGTCGTGCTGGAAGCGCTGCGCACGGCGCCGGTGGTGATGCTGCCGCGCACGTTGCGGCCGCTGCCGGACGACGGGCTGCAGCCGGGGCCGTGGGAGCTGCACGAGCACGGCGCGTTCGACCCCGGTTTCATCGCGGTCGGCCCCGGCGCCGAGCCCTACCTCGGCGCGCTGGACATGCCGGCGATCGTGCCGCACCACGTCGTGCGCGACGCACGGATCGGGTTGTCGGTCTGGAACGTCGCCGACCGGCCGCTGCACCGCTCCGAGTCGGGCACGCTGACGGTCCTCGGCGACGACCTGCTGACCATGCACTTCGCGGGCTTCGACCCGCTGCGGCCGTGGATGCTGTCGGCCGAGTTCGTCGAACGGCCGCGCGTGCTGCTCTCCGAACACCCGCTGGTCGCCGAGCTGTGCACGGCCTACCGCGCCGAACTGGTGCGCTGCGGCTGGACCACGGCGCCGGTGCCGTACCGCTTCGGTGCGCTGGTCGACGGCACGGTCATCCCGTCCGAGCTGCGCGCCGACTACCGCGCCGCCGTGCCGACACCGCTGCCCGCGTTCGGCGAGGACGGTGGTGGTGGGTTCCTCATCTGGGCGTGCGAGCAGACCGAGCAAGGCGGCACGCGGTGGGCGGACGCCGTGTGGCGTGCCGACAGCGCGCTGCAGCAGCAGTTCCCCGCGCCGTTCGGTGCTGATTTCGAGGCCTGGCGCGAGTGGTGTGCCGGTGCGGGCGTGGCGTCCGGGCGGTTGCCCGTGCCCGCCGTGCCGCAGCCACGGTCCGAGGGCCCGGCGTTGCTGGACCAGCTCGGTGTGTCGGTGGTCGGCAACGGGCCGTTGTACGAGCTGGTGCTGGCGGCCGCACGGGCGTCCGGGCTGCCGGTCTCCGACTCCGCCGGTTACCCCGTCGTCGTGCGCACGTCCGACGACTACGAGGTGCCCGACGGCCGGTTCGTCGTCGACATCGCGCTGGACGCCTCACCCGCGGACGACCGCGGGGGCGTGAACGAGCTGTGGGTGCCTTCCGAGTCGTCGCGTGCCGCCGCCGAACGCATCGGCGGACCGATCGTGCGTGCGGTCCCGGTGCCGGTGCACGACACAGGCGCACGTGAGCACGAGCCCGGTTCGGTGGTGGTGTTCGCGGCTGTCGCGGACCACGCGCTGGACAGGCCCGGCAACGTGCTAGGTGCGGTGTCGGCGTTCTTGAGCGCGTTCCCTGATCGCACGGACGTCTCGTTGCAGATCGCCGTGTCCGGGGCGTTCGAACACCCCGAGGCGGCCGAGCGGCTGCGCCTGGCCACGTCGTCCGACCAGCGGATCTCCCTGGTCGAGGACCTGGACGTGTGCCAGACCGCCGACGTCGTGGTGTCGCTGCACCGCGCCGGCGCCGACGACCGGATCGCGCTGCGCCTGGCCGAGCTCGCGGTGCGGGGCATCCCCGTGCTGGCGTCCGACCACGGCGCGGTGGCCGAGCTGTTCGGCAAGACCGCCGTGCTCGTGCCGTGCCACCAGGGCTCCGAACCCGACGTGCAGGCCGCCGCGAAGTTGATGCGGTCGCTGGCCGACGACCTGGGCACCGCGGCGGCACTGGGCGTTGCCGCCCGTGAGCACGTGCTGTCCGTGCGGTCCATCGCGCGCGTTGGCGAGCTTCTGCGTGAGCGCGTCGAACACTCCTATCGGGGATGGCGGGCACGCAGGCCGAAACCGCGCCCCGAGATCGACCCGCTGCTCGCCCTGCAGTCGGCCAAGCACGCTTTACTGCGCCAGCCCGACGTGGGATCCGCGCATCGAACGCCCATGGCACCCGCGCTGCGCAAGGTCATGTTGCGCGCGTTGGACCACTACGACAACCACATGCGAGAAGTGCTCCACACCCTCGTCGACGGTGTCGAGCGCACAGTGTCCGAGCTGGTCAACCGGCAGGACGCGCTGAGGGCCGGCGTCGGCGCCGGTGAGCTCGAACTGCTGCGCGCCGAGGTCGAGCAGGTCGCCGCCCGCCAGTCCCACTTCGTCGACCAGCTCGTCGGCGTCGACGACGGCGTCGTCCGGGTCCGCGCCGACATGGCCGGGCAGGGCAGGCGGCTGCGCGACATCGAGGACGCCGTCGTCGCCGAGGCCGCCAAGCGCGCCAAGACCAACGACGTGCTGGCCGAGCGGATCGACAAGCTGACCGTGGCGCTCGACCGCACCCTCGACCGGATCGACTCCCTGGAGTCGCAGGTCGTCGAGGTGTTCCGCGAGCGCGACACCCGGCTCGACGCCGCCGTCCGCGCCGCTCACCACGCACAACAGACCGCCGACGCGTTGCGCCGGGTGGTCGTCCGCCAGCACGAGAAGTCCGCTGACGTGCCCGGGGTGCGCAGCTCACTGGTGTTGTGCGACGCGGGCATGATGCGCCTGCCCTCCGACGACGCGTTCATGTTGCCGCTGTTGTCGTCCAACGGCGTGTGGGAGCCAGACCTCGCCGAGGTGCTCGACTCGAATGTGGAGCCGGACGGCATCTTCCTCGACATCGGTGCGTACGTCGGTTACCACTCCATTCGCGTGTTGTCCCGCCTCGGGCTGATGGGCGCGGTTGTCGCCGTCGAGCCCGATCCGGGTGCGGCGGCGTTGCTGAGGCACAACGTGTCGGCGAACCTGCCGGCCGCGGTGGCCGCGCGGATGACCGTGATCGAGGGCGCCGCGTGGGAGAGCGCGGGCGAGCTCGCGGCCGCACCGACCTTGACCGGCGGTGTGTCCGTGTCGCCGTTGCCGGCCGACGCCGGCGATGACGTCCCACGCGTGCGCGCGGTGCGGCTCGACAAGGAGCTCGACGAGATCGCCCTGGCACAGGGGATGAAGCTTTCCGTCGTCCGCGTCGACACGCCCGGTCGCGGCCATCGCGCGCTGGCCGGCCTGGTGCGGTTGTTGCGCCGGGACCGCCCGCAGGTGTTCCTCGAGTTCTCCGCCACCGCGACCGCCGACTTCGGTGACGATCCGGTGACGGTCCTCAAGGAGTTCGGCATCTGGGGCTACGACCTGGTGCCGCTGGCCACCCGTCAGGCCGCTTCTCCCGAGCAGATCGTGCGTGCGATGGAGGGTCTGCGTTCGGTCACCCTGTGGCTGCGACCGCGTCCGGTCGGCGCCAAGCCGGCTGCTCCGCCGCCGTCCGTGCCGATCAAGCAGCCCGCTGACCAGGCGATTTGACACTGATCGTCCCGGTGAGTAACTTTCTCCGGGTCGCCAGCGAGACCCCCGGAACGAGCGGTTGACACCGCGGAACGGGCCGGGTAAAGTATCACGGCGTCAAACCCCCAGAAGTAAATGAACGGCCTAACGTGCTGTCCGGGATCGGAAAACGACCCCGATTTGACACCGGGAAAGCCACTCGGATAACTTCTGAACTAAGCCAAAAACTGAATGCGAAGCAAGTTTGAGCAGAGCCTGAATCGCCGGAAACAGCGATTTGACAAAGCGAAAACGAACGAGCTAAGCTTTCAACACAAGCCCCGAGAGAAAGCCTCCGGAAACGGAGACTGGAACCGGTGAGCGCGTGTTCTTTGAGAACTCAACAGCGTGCCGATAACACAGCCAGTAATATATGAATTACCTCCTCGTCGAGGTAGTTCCTTTGAGTAGAACAGATTGATGCCAGACATATTCCGTCTGGAGCGATCAAACACAATCCTTATTGGAGAGTTTGATCCTGGCTCAGGACGAACGCTGGCGGCGTGCTTAACACATGCAAGTCGAGCGGTAAGGCCCTTCGGGGTACACGAGCGGCGAACGGGTGAGTAACACGTGGGTAACCTGCCCTGTACTCTGGGATAAGCCTTGGAAACGAGGTCTAATACCGGATACGACCACAGATCGCATGATCAGTGGTGGAAAGTTCCGGCGGTATGGGATGGACCCGCGGCCTATCAGCTTGTTGGTGGGGTAATGGCCTACCAAGGCGACGACGGGTAGCCGGCCTGAGAGGGTGACCGGCCACACTGGGACTGAGACACGGCCCAGACTCCTACGGGAGGCAGCAGTGGGGAATATTGCACAATGGGCGAAAGCCTGATGCAGCGACGCCGCGTGAGGGATGACGGCCTTCGGGTTGTAAACCTCTTTCAGCAGGGACGAAGCGCAAGTGACGGTACCTGCAGAAGAAGCACCGGCTAACTACGTGCCAGCAGCCGCGGTAATACGTAGGGTGCGAGCGTTGTCCGGAATTATTGGGCGTAAAGAGCTCGTAGGCGGTTTGTCGCGTCGGCCGTGAAAACTTGGGGCTTAACCCCGAGCCTGCGGTCGATACGGGCAGACTTGAGTTCGGCAGGGGAGACTGGAATTCCTGGTGTAGCGGTGAAATGCGCAGATATCAGGAGGAACACCGGTGGCGAAGGCGGGTCTCTGGGCCGATACTGACGCTGAGGAGCGAAAGCGTGGGGAGCGAACAGGATTAGATACCCTGGTAGTCCACGCCGTAAACGGTGGGTGCTAGGTGTGGGGGACTTCCACGTCCTCCGTGCCGCAGCTAACGCATTAAGCACCCCGCCTGGGGAGTACGGCCGCAAGGCTAAAACTCAAAGGAATTGACGGGGGCCCGCACAAGCGGCGGAGCATGTGGATTAATTCGATGCAACGCGAAGAACCTTACCTGGGCTTGACATGGACTAGAAATCCTCAGAGATGAGGGCTCCCTTGTGGCTGGTTCACAGGTGGTGCATGGCTGTCGTCAGCTCGTGTCGTGAGATGTTGGGTTAAGTCCCGCAACGAGCGCAACCCTCGTTCCATGTTGCCAGCACGTAATGGTGGGGACTCATGGGAGACTGCCGGGGTCAACTCGGAGGAAGGTGGGGATGACGTCAAGTCATCATGCCCCTTATGTCCAGGGCTTCACACATGCTACAATGGCCGGTACAAAGGGCTGCTAAGCCGTGAGGTGGAGCGAATCCCATAAAGCCGGTCTCAGTTCGGATCGGGGTCTGCAACTCGACCCCGTGAAGTCGGAGTCGCTAGTAATCGCAGATCAGCAACGCTGCGGTGAATACGTTCCCGGGCCTTGTACACACCGCCCGTCACGTCACGAAAGTCGGTAACACCCGAAGCCCGTGGCCCAACCAGCAATGGGGGGAGCGGTCGAAGGTGGGACTGGCGATTGGGACGAAGTCGTAACAAGGTAGCCGTACCGGAAGGTGCGGCTGGATCACCTCCTTTCTAAGGAGCATCTACTACCGATCTCGGGCAAACGTTCCGAGCGGTAGTCAGAACCTGCACTCGCTCAGCGAGGTAGGGCTCATTAGTGGATGCTGGCTGGCTCGACACACAGTTGTCGCTGGAGTGAGTACTGCGGTTCGCCGCGTGGAAAGGTCCAGTGAGGGCTGAGTGAACAGATCGGTACGCTGTTGGGTCCTGAGAGAACACGCTTTGTGTGTCTTTCGGTGATCGGGCTCTTGCCGCGGATGAACCGCCGGCCGTCGAGGTTGGTAGGCATCACGCAGTGGCGCAGGGGTTTCTGATTGTTCTTTGAGAACTGCACAGTGGATGCGAGCATCTTTGTAGCAAGTTAGTAAGGGCATACGGTGGATGTCTTGGCACCAGGAGCCGATGAAGGACGTAGGAGACTGCGAAAAGTCTAGGGGAGCTGTCAACCGAGCTGAGATCCTAGAATTTCCGAATGGGGAAACCCGGCCCCAGTCATGTGGGGTCACCCATACCTGAACACATAGGGTATGTGGAGGGAACGCGGGGAAGTGAAACATCTCAGTACCCGCAGGAAGAGAAAACAACCGTGATTCCGTGAGTAGTGGCGAGCGAAAGCGGATGAGGCTAAACCGCGTCTGTGTGATACCCGGCAGGGGTTGCATTCGCGGGGTCGTGGGACCTCTTGGTCAGTTCTGCCGAACTGGCAAACAGTCAGAAAACGCATCGTTAGAGGAACGTGTCTGGAAAGCACGGGCGTAGAGAGTGAAACCCTCGTACTCGAAAACGTAGCGTCTGTTTAGAGTGTTCCCAAGTAGCAGCGTACTCGTGAAATTCGCTGTGAATCTGGCGGGACCACCCGCTAAGCCTAAATACTCCCTGGTGACCGATAGCGGACTAGTACCGTGAGGGAAAGATGAAAAGTACCCCGGGAGGGGAGTGAAATAGTACCTGAAACCGTGTGCCTACAATCCGTCGGAGCCTTTAGGGGTGACGGCGTGCCTTTTGAAGAATGAGCCTGCGAGTTAGTGCTACGTGGCGAGGTTAACCCGTGTGGGGTAGCCGTAGCGAAAGCGAGTCTGAATAGGGCGTCATAGTCGCGTGGTCTAGACCCGAAGCGGTGTGATCTAGCCATGGCCAGGGTGAAGCGCGGGTAAGACCGCGTGGAGGCCCGAACCCACCAGGGTTGAAAACCTGGGGGATGAGCTGTGGTTAGGGGTGAAAGGCCAATCAAACACCGTGATAGCTGGTTCTCCCCGAAATGCATTTAGGTGCAGCGTCGTATGTTTCACCGCGGGGGTAGAGCACTGGATGGTCTAGGGGGCCCACAAGCTTACCGAAATCAACCAAACTCCGAATACCGTGGTGTGAGAGTGCGGCAGTGAGACTGCGGGGGATAAGCTTCGTAGTCGAGAGGGAAACAGCCCAGAACGCCAGCTAAGGCCCCTAAGTGTGTGCTAAGTGGGAAAGGATGTGGGGTCGCACAGACAGCCAGGAGGTTGGCTTAGAAGCAGCCACCCTTTAAAGAGTGCGTAATAGCTCACTGGTCAAGTGGTCCTGCGCCGACAATGTAGCGGGGCTTAAGCACACCGCCGAAGCTGTGTCATTTCGAGCTTGTCTCGGGATGGGTAGGGGAGCGTCGTGTAGCGGTTGAAGCGGCGGAGGAATCCAGCCGTGGACGCTATGCGAGTGAGAATGCAGGCATGAGTAGCGAAAGACGAGTGAGAAACTCGTCCGCCGGATGACCAAGGGTTCCTGGGCCAGGCTAATCCGCCCAGGGTAAGTCGGGACCTAAGGCGAGGCCGACAGGCGTAGTCGATGGACAACGGGTTGATATTCCCGTACCCGTGTGAACGCGCCCATGATGAACCTTGTGATACTAACCGCCCGAAGCCCTCCGATGATCCTTCGGGATCTAGGGGTAAGTGGAGCGCGGGACCTGAACTTGTAGTAGTCAAGCGATGGGGTGACGCAGGAGGGTAGCTCCGCCAGTGAGTGGTAGTACTGGTGCAAGCGTGTAGGGAGAAGCATAGGCAAATCCGTGCTTCACATATCCTGAGACGTGATGCGTAGCCGATTGAGGCGAAGTAGAGTGATCCCATGCTGCCGAGAAAAGCCTCTAGCGAGCTTTCACGCGGCCCGTACCCCAAACCGACACAGGTGGTCAGGTAGAGAATACCGAGGCGATCGGGCGAACTGTGGTTAAGGAACTCGGCAAAATGCCCCCGTAACTTCGGGAGAAGGGGGGCCGTAGCGCTTGAAGCCTCTTGCGGGCTAGGGCGAGACGGCCGCAGAGACCAGCGAGAAGCGACTGTTTACTAAAAACACAGGTCCATGCGAAGTCGCAAGACGATGTATATGGACTGACGCCTGCCCGGTGCTGGAACGTTAAGGGGACCGGTTAGTCCGCAAGGGCGAAGCTGAGAACTTAAGCGCCAGTAAACGGCGGTGGTAACTATAACCATCCTAAGGTAGCGAAATTCCTTGTCGGGTAAGTTCCGACCTGCACGAATGGCGTAACGACTTCTCGACTGTCTCAACCGCAGGCCCGGCGAAATTGCATTACGAGTAAAGATGCTCGTTACGCGCGGCAGGACGGAAAGACCCCGGGACCTTTACTATAGCTTGGTATTGGTGTTCGATTCGGCTTGTGTAGGATAGGTGGGAGACTGTGAAGCGGCCACGCCAGTGGTTGTGGAGTCATCGTTGAAATACCACTCTGGTCGTATTGGATGTCTAACCTCGGTCCGTGATCCGGATCAGGGACAGTGCCTGGTGGGTAGTTTAACTGGGGCGGTTGCCTCCCAAAGAGTAACGGAGGCGCTCAAAGGTTCCCTCAGCCTGGTTGGCAATCAGGTGTCGAGTGCAAGTGCACAAGGGAGCTTGACTGTGAGACTGACGGGTCGAGCAGGGACGAAAGTCGGAACTAGTGATCCGGCCATGGCTTGTGGAAGCGTGGTCGCTCAACGGATAAAAGGTACCCCGGGGATAACAGGCTGATCTTGCCCAAGAGTCCATATCGACGGCATGGTTTGGCACCTCGATGTCGGCTCGTCGCATCCTGGGGCTGGAGTAGGTCCCAAGGGTTGGGCTGTTCGCCCATTAAAGCGGTACGCGAGCTGGGTTTAGAACGTCGTGAGACAGTTCGGTCCCTATCCGCCGCGCGCGTAGGATACTTGAGGAAGGCTGTCCCTAGTACGAGAGGACCGGGACGGACGGACCGCTGGTGTGCCAGTTGTTCTGCCAAGAGCATTGCTGGTTGGCTACGTTCGGAAGGGATAACCGCTGAAGGCATCTAAGCGGGAAGCTCGTTCCAAGATGAGGTATCCCACCCTTCGTGGGTTAAGGCCCCCAGCTAGACCACTGGGTTGATAGGCCAGAGGTGGAAGACCGGTAACGGTTGGAGCTGACTGGTACTAATAGGCCGAGGACTTGTTACAAAGACGCTACGCATCCACTGTGCGGTTCTGGAAGAACAACCAGAACCGATCGCGACCCCGCGGGGTTGCTGGTTGTAATTTCATAGTGTTTCGGTGGTTATAGCGTTGGGGAAACACCCGGTCCCATTCCGAACCCGGTAGTTAAGCCCTTCTGCGCCGATGGTACTGCACTGGTTACGGTGTGGGAGAGTAGGTCGCCGCCGAACTTACGTACAGAAGACCCCTGAGGGTCGAGCACACCAGTGCTCCCCTCAGGGGTCTTCTGCTGTCTCCACCACCCGGCCTCGCCCGATCAGGTGAACCCTGTCCCGATCCCCGCAGCCGGCCGTCTCCTCATTGCACGACCTCAACCCGTCCCAACCTCATGGTCATCTTCGCCGCCAAATATGGAATCGCGAGAGGGGCACCCATGATCACGAAGAAACCGCCCGAGCACCTCCCGAACCCGCCTCCTTCCTCAAGAATGGTGAGGTGATCGAACCGCCGGCCTGCACGCCACCACCCAGGCCACTCCAGCCAGCCGACCTCCCGGTCACCGCGGTGGACCTGACGGCGCGAACCGCTGCCGAGACCACCCCGGACGCACCCGGCGTCACCGGCCCGAGAGACAGGTCCGAGGCGCTCGCCACAGCACCCGGCCACGACTACGTCGAGTCCCTGAGCACCAGGCTCTCCCGACTCGGCACCCTGGCCCCGCCGGCCGTCGCCGGTTCCGCCCGCCCCGCCACCGAGCACGACGTAGAAACTCGAGCTCCTCGGCGCCTGGCGCCACGCGTTCACCGCGGAAGCCGCCCCCGAGGCACCGGCCGAGAAGACAACCGAGGCCGTGCGCGGCTCGCTGCAGACGACCGAGGTTGTGCGCAGTGAGCCACGGCTCGGCAATGGCCACTTCCTGGGCGGGAGGTCGACCGCACCCCGGTCGCCTGGGCGGTCGCGAGCGTCCCGCACACCGGCATGTCCCGCACCGGACCCGTCCACACACCACCGAACCACCGCAGGCACGGCTACGGCGCCGCAGTCAGCGAGACGGCCAGCCAATGGACCCTGGACAGGGGCACCACCAAGGTCCTCCTCTTCGCGGACCTGACCAACCCGATCCCGAACTCGATCAGCGGATCGGCTACGAACCACTCAACGACTTGGGGGAGTTCTGGTGAAAGCGTTACCGCACAACGACATCCGTGACTTCGTGGCCGTCGCCGGCGAGTTCCTCGACGCGGATCCCGTCAACCACAGCGTGCATCTCACCGCGATCGACGCGGTCCAGCGCGGTGTCCGCGCCGCCGCCACGCTGATCTCGTTGCACGACAACGACGGAACCGTGGTCGGCGCGGTGACCAGAGTGGACGGTCGCCCGCTCCACGTCGCCGCCATGCCACCGGCCGCGGCCCCGGTCGTGGCGGAGGCCCTGCGCCGGCAGTCCGACACCCCGGACCTCACCGAGGTCACCGGTCCCAAGGACCGGGTCGACGCCTTCCGCGCGTCATGGCGCGACGGCGGCCGCGAGACCTACGTGCTGCGGCTCTACCGGCTGGGCGAGCTCGTCGTCCCGGACGTCCCCGGCGAGTCCCGCCTCGCCACCCCGGCCGACGACGACCTGGTCACGCGCTGGTGGGTCGAGTTCGTCGCCGAGCTCGACGGCGTGGACCGCGACCATGCGGAACGCCGCGCCGCCGACAGCCGCTGGATGTCCGCCGGGCACGTGCTGTGGCTGGTCGACGGCGTCCCGGTGTCGTGGGCCGCGAGCACCACCCCCGTCGGCGGCGTCTCGCGGGTCGGCCCGGTCTACACCCCGCCGGACCACCGCAGGCATGGCTACGCGGCCGCCGCCACCGCCGCGGTCAGCCAGTGGGCCCACCGCGAGGGCGCCGCCCACGTCGTGCTCACCGCCGATCTCAACGACCCCACCGCGAACTCCGTCTACCAGGGCATCGGCTTCCGGTACGTCTCCGACTGGTCGGAGTACCGCTGGGAATGAGGCCTGTGTCGAGATCCGTGTTCGCGGCAGCCGGGCCTGAGGCGGCCCCAGGGCACGGGCGAACAGCCCACGGACCGGTATGCGGGCTGTTCGTCCGCATCGCCAGGAACCACCTCAGGCCCGACTCCCGTCGAACCGGACTTCGACACAGGCCCTACTGGCCGAACAGCGCCGACTCCACCGGCCGGTTCCGCACGTGCGACGAGAACACCAGCGATGTCGTCGTGTCGCCGTACCGCTGCATGACCTCGACGAGCTCCTCGAGCTCCACCATCGACCGGCACACCACGCGCAGCAGCCAGCAGTCGTCGCCGGTCACGTGGTCGGCGTCGCGGACCTGCGGCAGCGCGAGCACGTGCGAGCGGAACCGTGGTGTGTCGAGCGAGCGCACCCGGACCCGGACGATCGACTCGATCGGCAGGCCGAGGCGGGGCGGGGACACGACCGCGGTGTAGCCGGTGATCACGCCGAGCGACTCCAGCCGGCGCACGCGTTCGGTCACGGCCGGTGCGGACAGGGACACCTCGCGGGCCAGCGCGGTGAACGACATGCGGCCGTCCTGCTGCAGCAGCTCGAGGATCTTCCAGTCCAGGGCGTCGATCTCCACCTGGAAATCATAGGCAGAAGCACCGGAACGCCTGGACTTCCGCATGTCCCACGGCAGAGTGGGCCAGCAGGATCAACGGCATGACCAACACACTGCGCTTCCCCGCCGCCGACCCGCAGACCGCAGCCAGCTTCTTCGCCGCCGAGCTCGCGTTCGAGGCCGACCCGGACGACGTGTACCGCGACATGCTCGCCGGTGACACCCAGGGGTACGTGCTCGTCGAGACGCGCAGCCCCGAGGCGTTCGCGGCCAAGCGCATCCCCGGTGCGATCAACCTGTCCTACCGCGACCTGCCCGAACGGGTGGATCTCGATCCCGGTCTGGTCTACGTCTGCTACTGCGAGAGCTTCCAGTGCAACGCCGCCACGAAGGGCGCGCTCGCGTTGGCTCAGCGCGGTTACCGGGTGAAGCGGCTGGCTGGCGGCATCACGGCGTGGGAGCGGGCCGGCTATCCGGTCGAGGGATCCGGGCTGGTCACGGCGAGTGGTTCCGCTGGGACTGTTTCGCAGGTCGCGTGTCATTGCTGAGCGCGCCCCACCTACGCTCTCGGATGTGACTTCTCCGCGTTTGCTCGTGCTGCAGCCCTCGAAGTCCGACCCGCTGGCCAAGCTCGGTACCTGGCTGGCGGCGGAGGGCGTCGAGCTCGACCTCGTCATGCTGCGGGAGGCGCCGGCGCCTGCCACGCTCGACGGGTACGACGGCGTGATCTGCCTCGGCGGCGAGATGGGGGCGTTGGACGACCTCGACCACCCGTGGCTCGCCGACGTGCGCAAACTGCTGTCGAGCGCGGTCTCGAAGGGGCTGCCGACGCTGGCGATCTGCCTCGGTGCGCAGCTGCTCGCGGCGGCGACCGGCGGGCAGGTGCGGAAGGGGCCGCAGGGGCCGGAGGTCGGGATCCTGCTCGTGGCGAAACGGGATGTCGCCGGAAACGACCCGTTGTTCGCGGATCTCCCGTTCACGCCTGATGTCGTGCAGTTCCACAGTGACGAAGTCCACCTGTTGCCGCCGGGTGCGGAACTGCTCGCCGCTTCCCCGAAATACCCGAATCAGGCCTTTCGGGTCGGAACGAGTGCTTACGGCCTGCAGTTCCACATCGAGACCACTCCGGAAATCGTCTTGCACTGGGCCGACAAGGATCCGGAAGCGGCGGCGTGCGCCCGGCCGCAGCACTTCGACCGGGACTTCCTGGAAGAGGCGCACCGCGACATCGAAGAGGTCTGGCGGCCGTTCGTCGCCCGATTCGCCCAGCTCGTACGAGGAGAACTGTCGCCAGTGGGGCGTTTGGGCACACAACTTCCGTTGGTGTGACGTTACTTTCGTAGGTTTTAAGACATCCTCCGTTGGCGGTACCGTAACCTCCTGGACAGCTTGTTCGATCCAGCCGGAGGATCAGTGTGGATCCCGCACTTGTAGTGATCATCGTTGTTGTCACTGCTCTCATCTTCGACTTCACCAACGGGTTCCACGACACGGCCAACGCCATGGCCACCTCCATCGCCACCGGTGCTCTCAAGCCCCGCACGGCGGTCGCGTTGTCGGCGGTTCTGAACCTCGTCGGCGCATTTCTGTCCGTCGAGGTGGCCAAGACCATCTCCGGCGGGATCGTCGACGACGCCCAGATCACGCCGGCCATCATCTTCGGCGGACTGGTCGGCGCGATCATGTGGAACCTCGTCACCTGGTACGTGGGTCTGCCGTCGAGCTCGTCGCACGCGTTGTTCGGCGGCTTGATCGGTGCCGCGTGGGTCGCCTCCGGTGTGGACGCCATCCACTTCGCGAAGGTCGTCGACAAGGTGCTGGTGCCCGCGATCGTCGCGCCGCTGGTCGCCGGTCTGGTCGCGGCCATCGCCACGATCGTCGTCTACCGGCTCAAGAAGGCGGCCGACTCGCGCGTCTCGCACACCGGCTTCAAGGTCGGCCAGGTCGCGTCCGCCTCGCTCGTCTCCCTCGCGCACGGCACCAACGACGCGCAGAAGACGATGGGCATCATCACGCTCGCGCTGATCACCTCCGGTTCGCTCGCGCCCGGTTCCGGCCCGCCCACCTGGGTGATCGTCAGCGCCGGTGTCGCGATCGCGCTCGGCACCTACCTCGGCGGCTGGCGCATCACGCACACCCTGGGCCGCGGCCTCACCACCATCGAGCCCGCGCAGGGCTTCGCGGCGCAGACCTCGACCGCCACGGCGATCCTCGCGTCCTCCCACCTCGGGTTCGCGCTGTCCACCACGCACGTCGCGTCCGGCGGCATCATGGGCTCCGGCCTCGGCCGTGACCGGCACGGCGTCAAGTGGGGCACCATGGGCAAGATGGCCGCGGGCTGGCTGCTCACGCTGCCCGCCGCGGGCATCGTCGGCGCCATCGCCGGCAAGTGGGCCTCCAGCGGCACCGCCGGTGTCATCGGCGTCGCGGTGATCGGCAGCGCCGTGTCGCTCGGCATCTGGATCCTGTCCCGTCGTGAGCCGGTCAAGCCGGAGCACATCGTGGACGAGGTGGCCGCGCAGGCCGAGCTGCACAAGGTGGCGGCATGACGGTCAACTGGATGGCGTTGGTGCAGGTCTTCGGGGCCACGCTGATCGTCACGGTGCTCGTGGTGACGTTGTTCGTCGTCGGGATCCGGGCGTTGTCGGGTGACAAGAAGGCCGGCGCGTACGCGAGCTTCGCCGGCTGTGTCGCGGTCGTGCTCTACGGCCTCTCCCTGATCGTGTTCTAGCACCACGACGACTAGGTTGGTTCGTGATGAGCGAACCAGTCCGCGCCGCGTCACCAGCCAGATTCGGGCTCACCGAACCGCGCAGCGAGGAAGTGCTGCGCGGCCTCGGGCTGTGGGCTGACCGCCGTCCCGCCGACGGCGCCGAACCGGTGCTCGCCGCGCTCGCCCGCTGCCCTGATCCGGACCTCGCGCTGCGCGGCTTGGAGCGGCTCCAAGCCGTTGCCGACTGGGACGCGCTCTCCGCCGACCTGCACTCCGACGTCGTGGTGCGCGGCCGGCTGCTCGCGGTGCTCGGCTCGTCCACGGCGTTGTCGGACTTCCTCGTCGCGAACCCCGAACGCTGGCGGTCGCTCACCGACGAGGTCGACGTGACGTTGCCGGGCGAGGGTGTCCTGCGCATCGAGTACCGGGCGAAACTGCTGCTCATCGCGGCCAACGACCTGGCGCACGTGGTCGAACCCGAGCTGCCGTACGTTCCGTACGACACGGTTGCCGAGCAGCTGTCCGACCTCGCGGTGTCGGCGTTGCGGCGGTCGTTGGAGCTGGCCGCGGAGAAGGTCAGTGGTACCGAGAAGTGCCGGCTCGCGGTGATCGCGATGGGCAAGTGCGGCGCGAACGAGCTGAACTACGTGAGCGACGTCGACGTCGTGTTCGTGGCCGAGGGCGACCTGGGTGTGGCGACCCGGCTGGCCAGCTCGATGATGCAGATCGCCGGCCAGTCGTGCTTCGAGGTGGACGCGGCGCTGCGGCCCGAGGGCAAGGCGGGCGCGCTGGTCCGCACGCTCGACGGGCACGCGTCCTACTACAAGAAGTGGGCGCGGACCTGGGAGTTCCAGGCGTTGCTCAAGGCCAGGCCGGTCGCGGGTGACGCCGAGCTCGGCCAGTCCTACCTCGACGTGGTGCGCCCGTACGTGTGGACGGCGGCCGAGCGGGAGAACTTCGTCGAGGACGTGCAGGCGATGCGGCGCCGGGTCGAGGACCACGTGCCGACCGGCTTGGCCGAACGGGAGCTGAAGCTCGGCCGCGGCGGGCTGCGCGATGTCGAGTTCGCGGTGCAGCTGCTGCAGCTCGTGCACGGTCGCTCGGACGAGGAGCTGCGGATCCAGGCGACGACCGCGGCGCTGGCCGCGCTGGGCAAGGGCGGGTACGTCGGGCGCGACGACGCGGCGGACTTCGGGCGGTCCTACCGGTTCCTGCGCACGCTGGAGCACCGGTTGCAGCTGCAGCGGCTGCTGCGCACGCACCTCTTCCCGGCCGACGACGACGTCACGGCGCTGCGCTGGCTGGCGCGGTCGGTCGGGCTGGCCGCGGACGGGCAGCGGTCGGAGGGGCAGGTGCTGCTCGCGGAGTTCCGCAAGCACGCCAACCAGGTCCGGCGGCTGCACGAGAAGCTGTTCTACCGGCCGCTGCTGCAGGCCGTCGCGGGTGTGCCGACCGAGGCGTTGCGGCTCACCACCAAGGAGGCGGTGGCCCGGCTGGCCGCGTTGGGCTACACCTCGCCCGACGGCGCGTTGCGGCACATCCAGGCGTTGACGCACGGCATGTCCCGGCGTGCCCGGATCCAGGGTGCGTTGCTGCCGGTGCTGCTGCACCTGTTCGCCGGCACACCCGACCCGGACGGAGGGCTGCTCGCCTACCGCAAGGTGTCCGAGGCGCTCGCGGAAACGCCCTGGTACCTGAGGCTGTTGCGGGACGAGGGAGCCGTCGTCGAACGGCTCGCCGTGCTGCTCGGCACGTCCAAGCTGGTGCCGGACCTGCTGGTGCGCGCGCCGGAGGTGTTGCGGCTGCTGGCCGACACCGAGGCGTTGGTCGGCCGTGATCCGTTCACGGTCGGGAACCCGCTGCGCAGCGCGGTGTCGCGGCACCCGGAGCTGGCGCGGGCGGTCACGGCGGCGCGGTCGTTGCGGCGGCACGAGCTGCTGCGCATCGCGGCGGCGGACCTGCTGGGTCTCATGCCGCTGGAGACGGTGTGCGTGTCGCTGTCCGAGGTGTGGGTGGCGGTGCTGCAGAGCGCGCTCGACGCGGCGGTGCGGTCGGCCGGTGAGCCGGTGGCGGCGCTGGCGGTGATCGGCATGGGCCGGCTCGGTGGCCGGGAGCTCGGGTACGGCTCGGACGCGGACGTGATGTTCGTGTGCCGGCCGTTCGAGGGCGTGACCGACGCCGAGGCGGCGACGTGGGCGAGCGGGATCGTGGAGAACATCCGGCGGCTGCTCGGCGCGCCGTCGCAGGACCCGCCGCTGCAGGTGGACGCCGACCTGCGGCCGGAGGGGCGGCAGGGACCGCTGGTGCGGACGTTGGACTCCTACCGCGCCTACTACGGCAAGTGGGCCGAGGTGTGGGAGAAGCAGGCGCTGCTGCGGGCGCGGTGCATCGCGGGAGACGCCGCGCTGGGCGAGGACTTCGAGGCGTTGATCGAGCCGTTGCGGTACCCGGCGGCCGGGCTGGACGCGGCGTCGGTGCGGGAGATCCGGCGGATCAAGGCGCGGGTCGACGCGGAACGGCTGCCGCGCGGTGCCGACCCGAGCACGCACACCAAGCTCGGCCGCGGCGGGCTCGCGGACGTCGAGTGGACCGTGCAGCTGCTGCAGCTGCAGCACTCCGGCGCGGTGCCCGGTCTGCGCACACCGTCCACAATGGTCGCGATGGCGGCCGCGGTCGAGGCGGGGTTGTTGTCGCAGGAGGACGCGTCGGCGTTGACCGCCGCGTGGAACCTCGCGACGCACGCGCGCAACGCGGTGACGCTGGTGCGCGGCAAGGCGTCCGACCAGCTGCCGACCTCGGGGCGCGACCTGGTGGCGGTCGCGTCGGTCATGGGGTACCCGCCCGGTGGGGATCCCGGTGAGTTCCTGGAGGAGTACCGCCGCACCACCCGGCGTGCGCGTGCGGTCGCGGAGCGTGTCTTCTACGGTGAGGGACTGTGAAGGCGATTGCGCTCACCGAGTTCGGTGACCCCGAGGTCATGACGTTGCGGGACCTGCCGGATCCGCTGCTCGGCCCGGACCAGGTGCTGGTGGAGGTGAGGGCCGCGGGGGTGAACCCGGTGGACTTCAAGATCCGCGCCGGCTACCTGCGGGGGCTGATGCCGCACCACACGCCGTTGATCCCCGGCTGGGACGTGGCCGGGGTGGTGCGCGCGGTCGGGATCGGCGTGCGCGACTGGCAGCCCGGCGACGAGGTGCTCGCGTACGCGCGCAAGGACCACGTGCAGTTCGGTGCCTACGCCGAGCTGATCTCGCTGCCGGACCGCATGGTGGCCCGCAAGCCGTCCACTGTGGACTTCGTGACGGCGGCCGCGCTGCCGTTGGCCGGGCTGACCGCGTTGCAGTCGCTGAAGGCCGTCGGCGCCGGTGAGGGCGACGTCGTGCTGGTACACGCGGCCGCGGGCGGTGTCGGTCACCTGCAGGTGCAGATCGCGCGGGCACTGGGTGTCGCGCGGGTGATCGGGACGGCGTCGCCGCGCAACCACGACTTCGTGCGCTCCCTGGGCGCCGAGCCCGTCGCGTACGGCGACGCGCTGGTCGACGCGGTGGCCGAGCTCGTGGGCGGGGACGGGAAGGTCGACGCGGTGGTCGACAACGTCGGCGGGGTGGCGTTCGACCAGTCGTTGTGGCTGGTGCGCGACCGGGCGCGGATGACGTCCATTGTGGACGGGCAGCGGGCGCTGGAGCACGGCGTGACGAACACGTGGGCGCGGCCTGACGCGGCGCAGACGCAGTGGTTGGCCGACCTGGTCGCCTCCGGCGAGCTGGAGGTCGAGGTGCAGCGGACGTTCCCGCTGGCGGAAGCCGCTGCGGCACACCGGTTGCTGGAAGGCGGGCACGTGCGCGGCAAGGTGGTGCTGACGGTCTAGCAGGACGAGGGTGGGGGCACGCCTGGCCGGTGTGCCCCCGTTGTGCTGCTCAGTCCTCGTCCTGGTCGGGGTCGACCGCGGGTGCGTTGCTGTAGACCTCGATGACCCACTCCTCGTCCAGCGACTCGCCGTCTTCGGCGTCGGGAACGAGGCGGTTGTACACCCGCACACCGAGATCGAGCACGTCAGCGGCCTGGACCGCTTCGATCGCCTCGGCGGCGGAGTCGACGATTTGGGTGGTGAGCAGCTGCGGGGCCGTGAACTCGGCGACATCTTCAGACACGCGCGGACCCTAGCGCATTGACGTTTCACCCATTCGAGATGAGACTGGCTGCGCTCAGTGGGGGAGCTGTGTTTTGTCGCGGGGTCGAGCAGAGGAAGTCATGCAGCATCGCAGGGTCACGCGCCGAGGTAAGACCGTGATCGCCATCGCGGCTGTCGCCGCCGGTGTGCTGGCGTCACTCGGTGTGATCCAGTTTGCACTGAGCGGCAGCGATTCGGCAGCGCAGCCCAACATCACGGCGACCACGACCACGACGAACGGCTTCGAGACACCGGACGCCGCACTGGAGACGACCGAGCCGTCAGCCGACGTGAAGGTCACCACCGGCTCGTTCAAGCAGCAGCGCGGCATGATCACGATCGAGGTCACCCGAGTGGAGGCGGCGAACGGCCGCGTCAAACTCTTCGTCACCGCCACGAACGCCTCCCAAGCCCGCATGACCCTCCCCGTCGACGGCATCGCGGTCCTCGACGACCTGAAGCGGACCTACGCCGCCTCCAGCAGCAAGTGGGACGGCCTCGTCACCCAGGGCGGCAAGACCTCGGGCACCGTCGTGCTCGACGAGAAGGTCGGCGCAGGTGTGAACTCGCTCACGCTGACGTTCTCCTCGATCTCCGGCCAGTTCGCCCCGACCGGCGCCTCCGTCTCGGTCCCCGGGATTCCACTCCCGAAGTGATGGTCGGCCCCTGGCTGGGTACGCCTCCTGACGAGCTCAACACCCGGAGGTGCACATGACCCAGCGCGGAAGCGACCAGCACGGCTTCGCACGCGACGACCAGCTCAAGCAGGAGCTGGCCAACGAGCTGCGCGCCAACGGCCCCACGCGCTCCCAGGAGTGGCGCGAGCCGGAGATGCCCACCTCGGAGGAAACCACTGGGAACCAAAACCGCTAGCCGTCTACCGTCGGCCTGGTGAAGTACCTGTTCTTCTGGGGCCACCAGCCCGAACGCGACGGCTCCGTCGGCCGCGGCTGCCTCTCGCAATGGTGGCCGTGCACGTTCGACGTCGAAGGGCAACGCTTTGCGTCCGCCGAGCACTACATGATGTGGCGCAAAGCGTTGCTGTTCGACGACACCGCCGTGGCTGCTCGCGTCCTGGCCGCTTCTTCTCCCGGCGAGGCCAAGGCGTTGGGCCGCGTGGTATCCGGCTTCTCCTCGGACACGTGGGACGCGGCCCGCTTGGACATCGTGATCGCCGGCAACCTGGCCAAGTTCGGCCAGAACCCGCCGCTGGCCTCTTACCTGCTGACCACCGGTTCGCGCGTGCTCGTCGAGGCCAGCCCGCTCGACCGCATCTGGGGCATCGGCCTGGCCGCCGACGACCCCCGCGCCCTCGACCCGGCGTCCTGGCAGGGCCTGAACCTGCTCGGCGAGGCCCTCATGTCGGTGCGCGCTACGTTGAGCGCAACGTGAGGTAGGTGCTGAGCGCCGCCAACGTGATCCCGTCCGGCACGAGTCCTTTTCGGATGAACCGCGGAATGTCATCGGCCGCTACCCACTCGACCTTCGCGGCCTCCGCGGGGTCGTGCTCCCCGGTCCTGCGCGCGTCCGTGCCCTCGAAGATGTGCGTGACGTGCGAACTGACGCCCGCCAGCGGGTTGAAGGTGATGAGCGGCTCGAGCCTCCCGACCCGGTAGCCGGTTTCCTCCTCGACCTCGCGGACGGCGCTGGTCGCGGGTTCCTCACCTGCCTCGCACCGGCCGGCCGGGATCTCCCAGCCCCAGGCGCCGGTGGCGAAGCGGTGGCGCCACAGCAGCAGCACCCGGTCGGCGTCCGTGACCACGACACCGGTCGAGGGGTGCGGCAGGCGCAGGACGTGGTGCTCGAAGCGTTCGCCTTGGGGGATCTCGACGTCGTCGAGGTCGACGCTCATCCACTCCGACTCGTACACGCGGCGCGTGCCGTGCACCGTCCACTCTGTCACGCTGAACCTCTACCACGCCCTGGTCGGGCGCAGCATGGCCGGATGCAGAGTGGTCACCGGACCGGCCCGGAACAGTCCCGCCGGCCTGCCGCCCTGGCGGGTGGTCTGCTCACCCGTGGGCACGAGCACGCCCTCGGCACCGGTGATCTTGCGGTGGAAGTTGCGCTGGTCGAGCGGTTCGCCCCAGACGATCTCGTAGACCTGGCGCAGCTCGGCGACGGTGAACTCCGGCGGGCAGAAGCGGGTGGCGAGCGTCGTGTATTCGATCTTGCTCCTGGCCCGTTCGACCGCGTCGGCGACGATCCGCTTGTGGTCGAAGGCCAGCCGGGTGCCCGGCTCCAGCACGGTCTGCGCGGGAACCCAGGCGGCGGCCTGGGCGTCGCCGCCCGCGTGTGGCGACGGCAGGTCCGGGATGAACGCGAGGTAGCACACCGCGACCACCCGGCCGCGCGGGTCGCGGCCGGGGGTGCCGTAGGTCCGCATCTGTTCGAGGTGCACCTGGTCGAGATCGAGCCCGGTCTCCTCGGCGAGCTCCCGTGCCGCCGCCGTGTCGAGGTCCTCCTCCTCGTCGTCGAGGAACCCGCCCGGCAGCGCCTGCAGCCCGCGCCACGGTTCGATGCCGCGTTCGACCAGCAGGACCTGCAACGAGCCGTCCCGGACCGTCAGCACCGCCAGGTCCACCGCGATGGCAACCGTGGGTATCGGCCTCGTGCGGTCGGACATGCCGGACACTTCCTCTCAGAGCGTTGCTGACCTGGGGAAACGTGCGCGGAATGATATCTCCGCCAGCAGGGCCATTCGTGTGAAGCCCGTTTACGTCAGGTTGACGTAAATGCCGGTGCGTGGCTAGCGTCGGTCGCGGCGCCGCACCTTCAATCCACCACTGGTGGAGTCACCTCGCGAACCACCGCGACCGGCTCGTGCTGGGGGAACCATGATCGTCATCCTGACCGCGCTCAACGTCGAGCAGGACGCCGTGCTGGCGCACCTGGTCGACGTCGAAGAACGCCGGCACGCCTCGGGCACGGTGTTCGACGTCGGCACCCTGGCCGGCCACCCCGGGCACCGCATCGCCGTGGGTGTCACCGGGCCGGGCACCACGACCGCCGCGGTGCTCACCGAACGCGCGAAGGCCGAGTTCTCGCCCACGGCGATGATGTTCGTCGGGGTGGCGGGCGGCCGCAGCCGCAAGCTCGCCATCGGCGACGTCGTCGTGGCGACGAAGGTCTACTCCTACCAGGGCGGCCGCAGCCAGGACGACGGCTTCCGGGTGCGGCCGCGGGCCTGGGACATCTCCCACCGGCTCGAACAGGCGGCGCGCCGCCTGCCGAGGAACAACGCCTGGCACGCGTTCCTGCCTGCCGAGGCACGGGACCAGGAGCCGAAGGTGGCGTTCGGTCCGATCGCGGTCGGCGACGTCGTGCTGGACTCCACCACCTCGGACCTCGCCCGCCGGATCGACGAGTCCTACAACGACACGATCGCAGTGGAGATGGAAGGGTCCGGTTTCACGCACGCCGCAGCGTTGAGCGACCAGCTGCCGGTCGCGGTGGTGCGCGGCATCAGCGACCGCGCCGACGGCACCAAGCGCGCCACCGACCGCGAGGACAACCAGCCGATCGCCGCCCGCAACGCCGCCGCCTTCGCCGTGGCACTGGCGGCCACGCTCGAACCGGAGGCGCCCGGCAACTCAGGCACGTCGACCGCGGCGCCGATCGTCCACAACCGCAACATCGCGCGGGACAACGCACACGTGGACCAGCAGATCGGCGTCAACTTCGGATCCGTCAACTGGAACAGGGGAAGGGGATGACCGCCGAGGGCTCGGTGCGCGTCGACAACCAGAACCAGGCATCCGGTGACGCACAGGTCGGTCAGCAGATCGGTGTGCAGTTCCAGGAGTCGGTGCTGATCGGCACGATGATCTACCAGTGCAGCTGGGACGATCCGCCCGAGTGGAAGCACGAGGTCGCGGCACGACTGCTGGAAGGCGGCAGTCCGCGCAAGGCGGAGGTGGTGTTCCGCGACCTCGTGAACGGCGGCCACATCACCACCGAACGTGCCTACTTCTACGTCCTGTCCATCCTCAGCGAGCGCTCGTTCATCGAGATCACCGCAGCCCTCACCGACGAGATCCACAACGTGCAGAAATTGTGCTCGTCGTTGCCGGCCGACCGGTGGACGGCCGCGCTCGAAGTCGTGCTGGCACTGCTCGGCCATGCGCACGCGACCTTCGACGGTGACACCGTGCAGCAGGAGCTGAGCTCCTACCGCGCGCTCGACGGCGAGCGGCAGCTGGAGATCGACCGTCACCTCGACCTCATCCTCAGCGGGGCGGCGCAGGAGAGGATCTCGGCACAACGCAAACGCACGGTGGCGGATGAACGGATGGCCCGCGGCAGGCTGGACCGGGCGTGGAAGTTCTTCGAGGCCGACCCGCGTCCGCCGAGCACCTACCGGCTGGTGCCGTTCCGTTCGAACGCGCTGGCATGGCGGTACGTGTTGCTCGGGTTCGCGGTCACGGCGCTGGCTCTGCCTTCCGTCGTGGGCGGAGGCGTGTCCGCTCCCGCAGGGCTGGGACTAGCGCTGTGGGTTGCGGGTGCCTGGGTGGTGTTCCATTGCACGCTCATCCTTGAAACCCACTTCCTCGACGCCGCGGTCACCAAGGACGAGTTCGCCGTCCTGTACGAGGAGGATGTCGAGGAGCCCACGAAGAAGCCGGTGAACCTCGTCGACCACCGCTTCCGCCTGCACAGCAAGGCCGTCGACTGGCTCGACTACACCGCCGGGTACCGCGAGCACCTCAAACGCCGCCTGCGCGCGCAGTACACCGACAAGAACATGCGCCACGGCGAGGTGACCTGGCTCGTCGACTGGCACGTCGAGCGGATCGACGCCAAGTTCGTGCTTGGCGAGTCGTACGACCGCGTGTTGCCACCAGCGGGATTGCGCAGCGCGTTCGTGCTCCGAGCGCTGGGTGTCCTCCTGGGAGCGGTCGGCCTCTTCCTGTTGCTGCGCGACGGCCATCTGCAGGCGCTGTTCCTCGCCGCCGCCTACCTGGGCGTCGTGGGTGCTGCTCGCCTGCGCTCCCGACCACGCGTGCAGATGCTCCTCGACGGCCGCGCCGACGCCCTCTACGAGGAGGAACTCGCGGCGTTCGAGAACTGGCGGCAGACCCTGGCCGACCGCCCCTCCGACGCCGAGATCGCCCGCTGGCTCGCGTTGGACAAGCTGCACCTCAAGCACGAGGCCCTGCGCCAGACGGACCTCAACGAACGAGACCTGGTGACACACGTCGTGCTCACCGAACGAGTCGACTTCGCCCGGCGCAGCCGCGTCACCAACGGCCCGCCCCGCTACGAGCGCTACAACGTGCAGATCTTCCTGCTCACCCGCTACGGCATGCGTTCGGTGCGGTCGTTGCTCGAGTTCAAGAATGGCGGCATCCGCCACGGCAAACGCGAGATGTTCCCGTACGACGCGGTCGCCTCCGCCTCCATCGACGAGAAGGACGGCCCCGGCAGCCGCGTGTTCGAGCTGACGCTCGTCAACGGCACGAAGATCGCCGAGGTGAAGGAGAACCGCAGGAACGCCGTGGACGTGGAACAGGACAGCGCCGAGGACCCGGACCTGCCGGCCAGCCGCGACGCGGGGTTCGACAGCGCCCTTCGCGTGCTGGAGGCGGTGGCGTCGGAGGGACGCGACTGGATCGTGCGCGACGAGGAACGCAAACGCCGCTGGGCGAGCAACTGGAGCCCGTGACCGACGCTGCTCGGATGGGCATCCAGCCGAGGTGAACCTCACCCCGTTCCTCCTCGTGTACCCGTCGGGGACGAACAGGGAGGAACGATGTTCAGCTACTCAGGACCGGCCCGGCTCGTCTACCCGGACGGCAACGCCGCCGACCTCGACCGGGTGGACCTGATCGAGACCGTGACCGACGGCTTCTGGCAGCTGTCCGGCGCCGCCGCGTCCGCCGACACCCTCGACGCCGGCGAGGCACGGATCAAGCTGCCCACCGGAGGCGAGGCCGACGTGCTGGTCGCCAACGTCCGCATCGGCACCGGCGGGTCCACCGTGACGTTGCTCAGCACGGGGAACGACGAAGGGCCGGGCGATCAGGTCGCCCGGCCCTGAGCTCACAGCACCGATCACACGCCGGACAGGCCCGCGTAGCCGCTTTCGTCGTGGAACAGCGGCGCGCCCAGGGCTCAGCTTCCTTCGGTCCAGAAACGCTGGAGTCTGGCTATCGCGTTTTCCTTGGTCATCTCGGCTACCTCGGATTCCGCGAGGCCAACGCGGGTGATCAGGAGGTGAACGAGATCGGCGGGCAGTGCCTCTCGCGGAGCTTCGGGTGTTCCCCGGTCCGGCTTGATGCCCTCCTGCGCACACGCCCAGAACACTGGCTCGTCAACCTGGAGCTGGTCGCGAAGGATGTGTCGCCAGATGCGAGGCCCGTAGTCCGTGCGATCAACCGGATGGGAAACCCGCGTGCGAAGCACCCGTCCATCGGTGAGGTGAAGTTCGTAGGTGACGTGGTGGGTGCCCGTTCGTCCGCGCGCACCACGCACTTGGAGCCACTCTTCGTTCACGCAGAACGACTGGTGGTCCTTGCGGGTCGGCTGAGGCCAGGTCATTTGGCAGCACCCACCAGCCAGTCACGCAGCTGGTCGTCGTCGCTCAAGCTGATCAGCTGAACAAGGCCCCAGTTGTCCCGGTGGTTCGGCGCGTCCAGGAGGTGGTCCTGCCAGTCCTCCGCGTACTCGCGCAGTGCGTCGATCATCTCGGTGATCGCTTCGTCGAAGGACGCGCCGTCGGCCGCGACGGGCAGACCGGGGATGAACACCGACCAGCCACCGGACTCAGGGACGACTTCCGCGCGCGACGGGATGAGGGAGGCCAAGAAATGACGCAGTCGTTCCACGCTGACAACCGCTGTGGTGACCGAGTCGCGCCTCACTGTGGCGACCTGCCCCCTTTCGGCTGCGTTGAGGAGGTCCTTCAAGTGCGCTCGAGCCTCTGTGTAGCTCTCGAAGTGAACAGCGGACACGGCAGCCTCCCGGTTGGTCACCTTCAGCCTCCACCGCCGTGGCAAGTACGTCAAGTACGTCAAGTACTTGCTGTGTGCTGACTGCTGAACCCGAAAGGCCCGCCGGGCCTTCCAGTTCCAACTCAGCCGATCACACGTCGTAGGTTTGTCGCCGGTGGATGGCTAGCCGCGGTTCCTGCTAGTGCACCTAGTTTGACCTGCGAGTTTGTTTTCGACGGTTGTCGTTATTGATCAACGCTGATCTACGTCTGACGGCCTGGAGACGGCCTGATCTTGGCTGTATGTCGTGACGTCCAGGAATTGTCGGTGCGTCGAACTAGCATCCCGACATGACGCGAAACACATGGCCTCGAAACAAGTCCACTGGTCCTGCAGGCGGCCTCTCGACCGGTTCCGGAGGCGGTCTCTCAACAGGGGCTGGCGGCGGCGCTTCGACTGGCGCTGGTGGCGGCATGTCGACCGGACCGGGCGGCGGTATGTCCACCGGGCCCGGCGGTGGTCTCTCCACCGGACCGGGCGGCGGCATGTCCACCGGTCCTGGTGGCGGCCTCTCGACAGGGCCAGGTGGTGGTCTTTCCACCGGCCCAGGTGGTGGTCTCGCCACCGGACCCGGTGGAGGCCTGTCGACTGGCTCGCCGCACTACATGAGCAACGTGCCGCCGTGGCCAGTGTTCGTGAAGGAGCTTCGTGCGCGAGGCCTCAACTACGAAGCCGACCTAATCGAACAGCACCACTGCAAGCCTTTTGAGGGGTACTACCCGGCGTTCTAAATCATGATCTCGTTGGCAAGACGGCGCAGCCGTCGCGGCAGTCGATCGCCGTGCCCAGCTCGGCCAAGACCACCTCTGCGCGATCGTTCCGGCTGGTGTGATGGCCAGGTAGTTTTTGCAATGACCCGCTGTCGGCGGCGTGCTCTGCGCCGCCATCGGGGACCGCGCCGCCGTGGCCGGCGGGCGGAGCGAAGCGGGAGCCCGACGTGCCCGGATGGATGCGGGCCACGCTGGAAGGCGACCGGTCCGCCGCGCGCCGCCGGCGGCGTCTTGATCCTATAAAGCGAAATTCAGCAACACGCGTGGTTGTATAGGCCGCGTGATGCGAACTGGCCCTGTAGTGCTTCGCGATTGATGGCGAACTTAGTATCCGCGCTGATCGTCACGGACTAGAGGTGAGGTAGCAGGTGGTAGAACCTCAGTACATCGCAGCAGGTGCCGCGTGTGTAGCTGCGCTGGCCGCTGTCTGGTCCGCGTACAATGGTAAGAGGACCCTTAACAGGGCTGACAAAGATCGAGTGGAACGAAGTCGACCGGTTCTCGCAGCTGAGTTTCGGATCCATCCGTACTCTGAGCGAACCTTGCTGTTGTCTGTCAAGAATTATGGGCAGACAGTGGCGCGAAATGTTCAAGTTAGGTTCACGCCCGAGATCATCTCCGACGATAAAGTTGGAGCCAAAGCGACGTTGGTGAAGAAGTTTGACAAGCCGATAAGCGTGTTCGCTCCCGGGGCGGAGCTTGAGACGATCTATTTCACGCCAAATTTGACGGGCGATGGCGTGAGCAATCATGAGGACTTGCCCGATGAGATACGCGTTACGATCTCCTATGACGGACCGTTTGTGAAGAAGTTCTTCGGGTTCGACAAGATCGAGCGATATGAGGACAGCTTCGACCTGGATACGATCCCGGTACGTGCGCGTGTGTGGCTGTCGAGCTCTACCGAGCCATCTGCACGCCTCAAGGAGATAAACAAGTCTCTAAAGTCCGTTGCGGCCGAGATCAGCGCGCTCAGGAAAGTTGTCAACGACAAGTGAGCTGACTGGCTGAGTTTGCTCTTTTGTTTAAATGGCAGACTGCACGCTGGATGTGGTGAAGGCGGCGGCTGAACACCATGGCGTGTGCATCCGGCCCGTTGTCCGTGAGGTGGTCGACCTCGATACCGGAGAAGTGCGCATCGTCGCGGTGCGGTGCAACTCCACGCAGGCGAGCAAGTGCCAGGCTTGTGCGGACCGCAACCGCAAGTTCCGCATGGCGCAGTGCCGTGAAGGCTGGCACCTCGAACAGGAGCCGGTGGCCGAACGGGAAGCGCCTTCGGCTGACCAGGTCGAGTTGGTCACCTACCGGTCCGACCTGACGGCGGAGTACCGGAAGGCAGCGGCGGAAGGCGCGTTGGATCAGGTCGATGACCTGCGTGAAGCCATCCGGGAAGCGGACGCCGATCTGCGCGGGGAGGTGTCCGCGGCAACCTTCCATCGATCGATCTACCTGCGAAAACAGCTCCGATTCGGTCCACTCGCCGACGTCAGGACGCGCCCAATCTGCCTCGGCGCAAGGTCGACAAGCGAACGGTAGGCAGGGAGTTCGCGGGCAAGTACCGGCCGTCCACCTTCGTCACGCTCACGCTCGACACCTACGGCAAGGTGCGTGAGGACGGCTCCCCGGTTGATCCGTCGACGTACGACTACCGCCGTGCTGCTCGGGCCGCGGTGCACTTCGCGTCTCTGGTCGACCGGTGGTGGCAGAACCTACGACGGGTCGTCGGGTTCGACGCTCAGTACTTCGGCACGGTCGAGCCTCAGAAGCGGATCACGCCTCACGCGCACTTCGCGGTGCGTGGCTCCATCCCGCATCGGGTCATCCGCGAAGTCACGGCGGCTACCTACCTCCAGGTGTAGTGGCCCAACCACGATGAGGTCAAGTACAGCGGCGACCGGACGCCCGTGTGGGACTCGCAGTTGATGGGGTTCGTGGACCCGGACACGCGCGTGCAACTCACGCCGTGGGCTGATGCCGTTGCCGCCCTCGATGTACCGGCACACGTGGCTGAGTTCGGCGCGCAGGTCCCACTCTAAGGGAATCCTGGGCGGTACCGAGGAAGCGGGCCGCCACATCGGCTACTCGACCAATTACCTGGTCAAGTCGATCTCCGAAGTGGTGCACGCTGACGCGTCCTCTCGGGTCTCCGACCACGCTGACCGGTTGGCAGCAGAGCTGGCCGTCACGCCATGTTCGGACCGGTGCGCGGTCTGGCTGGCCTATGGCGTGCAGCCCAAGGGCGCGCGTTCTCGGATGGCTCCGGGGCGCTGCCGGTCTAGGGCACACCGCCGGGAGACGCTCGGCTTGCCAGGCCGGCGTGTGCTCGTGTCGCGGCGGTGGTCGGGGAAGACCCTCGCCGAACACAAGGCGGATCGGGCGGCCTTCGTCAGGGAAGCCCTTGCGGCGGCAGGCATGGCGAAACAGGAGACCGACCGGACGCGGCTGATGTGGTCGCCGGTTCAAGCGGGTGACCCGCACGTCCCCGGCCGCGCTGAACTGCTCATGCAGATGGTTGCCCAACGGCTCAAGTGGAAGGCGGAGTACGACCAGGCGCAAGCCGTCCTGGCCGTACTGCCTCCCCGCGCCATATGTTTCAGCAACTTCGGTACAAGCGGCCTGATCTGGGGGGATCTCATGTCGAACGTCGAACCGCTATGGACAGTGAAGACCTCTCGGCCTTCCTCGGGGTGCCCGTGCACACGATTCGTGGGTGGCGGACCAAGAACTATGGCCCGCCTGCGCGGCGGGTTGGCAAACACCTTCGTTGGGACCCGGCCAAGATGCGCGAGTGGTTCAACAGCGCTGAAGAGGCCTGACAGCACCCGAATTCGAACAAGGGGAGAAGACTGTCATGGGCCACATCCAAGACCGCTGGTGGACCGTAAAGGACGGCGTGCGGGAGAAGACTCCGTTGCACGGCAAGGGATTGCGCTACAAGGTGTGCATCCCGTTGCCGGGTGGTGGGGAGCGGACGAAGTCGTTCCCGGACCGCCAGAAGAACGCGGCGGAGGCCTTCCTCCACGAGATGGAGAACGACAAGAACAAGGGGACGTATCTCGACCCCGACGCGGGGAAGATCGCGTTCAGGAAGTACGCGGAGGAACACTGGCTCGACGTGCAGACGTTCGATAAGTCGACGCGTGAGCAGGTTGAGTTTCGGCTCAAGCTTCACGTCTTCCCGTACTTCGGGGACGACGAGCTGCGCGTGATCCTGCCGTCCACGATCCAGGCGTGGGATCGGAAGCTTCAGAAGAAGGGGCTCGCGGAGACCTACCGTCGGACGATCTTCGCCAACGTTTCAGCAATCTTGACAGCTGCGGTGGATGACGAGTGCACCCGCAAGAACCCGTGCAACGCCAAGTCGGTCAGGTGGCCGCGCGGCGAGTATCCGAAGATCGTGCCTTGGGTGCCTGAGCGGGTGCAGGCGGTTCGGGCTTCGATCGGGGAGCGATACCGCGTTGGCGTAGACCTCGGCGCAGGTGCCGGCTTGCGGCAGGGAGAGGTGTTCGGGTTCTCGCCGGACGACGTGGATGAGTCGGAGGGCGTCATCCACATCATGCGTCAGATCAAGATTGTGCGCGGCAAGATGATCTTTGCTCCACCGAAGCACGGGAAGACTCGGGATGTTCCTCTGGCTAGCAGTCTGAGGGAGTCGATTGACGCGCACGTTCAGAAGTTCGAGCCACTTCCGGTCACGCTGCCGCGGTGCACTCCGGACGGCAAGCTCGTCACGATGCCGCTTGATTTATACGCGAGAGTCGAAGCAGACCTATCGGCACTCGTTCAACCACCACGTCTGGAAACCTGCGCTCAGGGAGGCTGGCGTGTTCGCCCCTGATCTTGCAGAAGGTTTTCATGTGTTGCGACACTTCTTCGCATCGATGCTATTGGTCCAGGGGATCAGCATTCGAGCGTTGGCGGAGTACCAAGGACACGCAGACCCGGCGTTCATGCTCCGTGTTTACACGCATCTGATGCCATCTAACTATGAGAGAACGCGGTCGGCAGTAGGCAAGATCTTTAGTCATTCGGCTGCGGCTGGTGGTGGATCTTCATGTTGAATGCCGAGATCATCTCGCATGGCTCTGATCAAATCGCGCGTGTGGAAGCCGCCGGACAGCCACTCTGCTTCTTGCGGTGGATAATGGCCGTTGTATGCATCGACAGTAACACTGCCGAGTTTAAGCATGAGATCGTGGCTTGCCTCCCATACCTTTTGGGAAACCAAGTGGACCTGATCCTGTATCAAGGCGAGCTTCATGCGGTCATTATTTTTACGGTGATACATCCATCTACGCACAGTGTCCTGGTCATCCCGTGCGAAGTAAGTGACTTGTTGGATCTCTCTCAGCCAGCGGTTGATCTCGCCAAGGAACTCCGCGTACAGGACACGGTTCTCGGGGTTGAAGCGGAGCCTGTCCTCCCGCTTCCAAAGATCGTCGCGGAGTTCACGCTCTTGATGCATCTGAAGCCACCGGCCGTAGTGGACTCCGATCAGTGCGATGAGAGCTGCAAAGATCGCCGCGCCACCTGTGATTACTGGAACCCAGGGGTTGGTCATGGCGGAACACTAGAAGATCAAACGACTGAGGGCCGGGCGACTGAGACAGTCACCCGGCCCGCGGCCTTAGGTCGATCAAGCGGCCTCTCCACGCTGGACGGCCTGGAGACGGCCTGGCTGGGGCTTCAACCGGAGAAACAGCCGGTCAAAGCCCCGCGCCGATCACACGTCGTAGTACAGCGCGAACTCGTAGGGGTTCGGGCGCAGACGCAGCGGGTTGATCTCCTCTTCACGCTTGTACGAGATCCAGGTGTCGATCACGTCCGGCGTGAACACGCCGCCCTCGAGCAGGAACTCGTGGTCGGCCTCCAGGTTGTCCAGCACCGCGTCGAGGGTGGCCGGGACCTGCTTGACGTCGCGGGCCTCCTCGGGCGGGAGCTCGTAGAGGTCCTTGTCGATCGGGGCCGGCGGCTCGATCTTGTTCTTCACGCCGTCGAGGCCCGCCATGACCATCGCCGAGAAGGCGAGGTAGGGGTTGCCCGAGGAGTCGGGGCAGCGGAACTCGATGCGCTTGGCCTTCGGGTTGTTGCCCGTGATCGGGATGCGGACGCACGCCGAGCGGTTGCGCTGGGAGTAGACCAGCGACACCGGGGCCTCGTAGCCGGGGACCAGGCGGTGGTAGCTGTTCACCGTCGGGTTGGTGAAGGCCAGCAGTGACGGCGCGTGGTGCAGGATGCCGCCGATGTAGTGGCGGGCGGTGTCGGACAGGCCCGCGTAGCCGCTCTCGTCGTGGAACAGCGGCGCGCCGTCCTTCCACAGCGACTGGTGCGTGTGCATGCCCGAGCCGTTGTCGCCGAACAGCGGCTTCGGCATGAAGGTGACGGACTTGCCGGCCTGCCAGGCGGTGTTCTTGATGATGTACTTGAACAGCATCAGGTCGTCCGCGGCGTGCAGCAGCGTGTTGAACTTGTAGTTGATCTCGGCCTGGCCGCCGGTGCCGACCTCGTGGTGGGCGCGCTCGACGGTGAAGCCCTGGGCCTCCATGTTGAGGACCATCTGGTCGCGCAGGTCGGCGTAGTGGTCGTTCGGGGTGACCGGGAAGTAGCCGCCCTTGTACTTGACCTTGTAGCCGAGGTTGCCGCCCTCTTCCTCACGGCCGGTGTTCCACCAGCCGGAGACCGCGTCGATCTTGTGGAAGCTGGCGTTCGCGGTGGTGTCGAACTGCACCGAGTCGAAGATGTAGAACTCGGCCTCGGCGCCGAAGTACGCGGTGTCCGCGATGCCCGAGTCGGTGATGTACTGCTCGGCCTTGCGCGCGATGTTGCGCGGGTCGCGGCTGTACGCCTCACGCGTGAACGGGTCGTGCACGAAGAAGTTGACGATCAGCGTCTTCTCGATGCGGAACGGGTCCAGGCGCGCCGTGTACAGGTCGGGCAGCAGCAGCATGTCCGACTCGTGGATCGACTGGAAGCCACGCACGGAGGAGCCGTCGAAGGCAAGACCCTCTTCGATCGCGTCGGCGTCGAACGCCTTGGCCGGCAGCGTGAAGTGCTGCATCACGCCGGGCAGGTCGCTGAACCGCACGTCGACGAACTTGACACCCTCGTCGGTGATGAACTTCAGCACCTCGTCGGAATTCTTGAACACCCTCGTCGACTCCTTGGCTATGGAATACGGCTGGCCATCGCGAGCGACCGTATGTCGGCGGTGTTGCCCGTCCGTCACTCGGATGTTTCGCCAGTGTTAACGGGGCCGCCGAACCGGGCAAGGCGACCTGCCGGTCCTCACCCGTTGAGCACGGCCTTACTCTGGTGGGGTGAGCAGGTGGACCGGTTCGTGGCTGTCAGGACCCCGCTCGGTACTCGAACCGGGCGCGGACTCGAACGACGGCAAGCAGCAGCGCTGGCGTGGGGAGCGCCACGGCTTCCCGGAGAAGGGGCCGGGCTCCATCGCCTCGATGGGACGGCGCACGTTCGCCATCCTCGTCGACTTCCTCCTCTCCGCGGGCGTCGCGGCCCTGTTCACGCGGCCTGAGCTGCCGCGGAACTGGAGCCTGCTGGCCTGGTTCGTCATCACCGTGGTCGCGGTGGCGTTCTTCGGGTTCACGCCGGGGCACGCCCTGTTCGGCCTGCGGGTGGCGCGGATCGACGGCAAGACGTTCGTGCACCTGCCCCGCGCGCTGCTGCGGACGGTCCTCATCTTCCCGCTGATCCCGGCGCTGGTCTGGGACTCCGACGGCCGCTGCCTGCACGACAAAGCCGCCGGCACGGTCGTCATCAAGGTCAGATAGCCCGCCGCCGAAGTACCTCTGAACAGCGGAAAGGCCCGCCGCAACCCGTGCGGCGGGCCTTTCGCGTGCTGGAAGAGTGGTGAGGAGCTGTGCGCTCAGCTCAGCGGCGGCGCAGCGTGCGCTGGACGTTGCGCATCTTCGCGCCCTGCGGCATCGGGCCCTTGGGCAGTGCGGCACCGCGGCTGGCCAGCGCGGCCAGACGCGCGTCGAGCGTCTCGACCTGGGCCGTCGTGATGTTCCGCGGCAGCTTCATCAGCACCGACTGCAGCTTCTTGAGCGGCACCTGGTTGTCCTCGGTGCCGATGATGAAGTCGTAGATCGGGGTCTCGCCGACCACGCGGGCGATGCGCTTCTTCTCCTGCGCGAGGAGCGGCTTCACCCGGTGCGGCGCGCCCTCGGCGACCAGGACCACGCCCGGCCGGCCGATCACGCGGTGCACGGCGTCGAGCTGGGTCGTGCCGGCGACCGCGGGGGTGACCCGCCAGCGGCCGCGCAGGTTCTCCAGCGCCCACGCAGCGGCGCCGGGCTGGCCGTCGGCCTTGCGGAAGACGTTGCTCTGCACCCGGCGGCCGAAGATGATCACGGCCAGCAGCGCGCCGATCGCGACGCCCAGCGGCACGAACATCCAGACCGCGTCGAAGACGATGCCCAGGACCACGGCGACCGCGGTGACGCCGAGCAGTGCCGCCAGCATCAACGGGATGAGGGCCTTGTCCTCGCGGCGTTGCATCTTGAACGCCTCGAAGATCTGCTTGCGCCGCTCGCGTGACGCCGCGCGACGAGCCTTCGCCGCTTCCTTGGCAGCCGCTTTGTCCTGCTTTCCAGCCATACCTGTCAGGATACGGCGCGCTGGTCTCAGCCTCGCATCGGCCATCTGCGAGACTGCCGGGCATGGACGCGTTGCTGGAGGGTCTCGATCCGGAACAGCGCGCCGCAGTAGAAGCGCCGCGCGGCCCCGTGTGCGTGCTCGCGGGCGCCGGCACCGGCAAAACGCGCACCATCACCCACCGCATCGCCTATCTGTGCCAACGCGGCCACGTCGCCCCGTCGCAGGTCCTCGCCGTGACGTTCACCAAGCGCGCCGCGGGGGAGATGCGCACGCGTTTGCGCTCGCTCGACGTGCACGGCGCGCAGGCCGTGACGTTCCACGCCGCCGCCTCCCGCCAGCTGCGCTACTTCTGGCCGCGGGTCGTCGGCGGGCCGCGCTGGGAGCTCGTCGACCAGAAGATCCGCGTCGTCGCCCGCGCCGCCGCCAGGCTGGGGCTGCCGACCGAGGCCGACGCGCTGCGCGACCTCACCAGCGAGATCGAGTGGGCCAAGGCCTCGCTGCTGACGCCGGAGGACTACCCGCTCGCCGCCGCCCGCGCCGCGCGCGACATCCCGGCGCCCGCCGAGCAGGTCATGAAGCTCTACCGGACCTACGAGGAGCTCAAGAACGAGGCGATGCTCCTCGACTTCGACGACCTGCTGCTGCACACCGCGGCCGCCCTGGAGGACAACGCGGAGGTCGCGCAGGAGTTCCGCGACCGCTACCGCTGCTTCGTCGTCGACGAGTACCAGGACGTGACGCCGCTGCAGCAACGCGTGCTCGACGCGTGGCTCGGCGGCCGCGACGACCTGACCGTGGTCGGCGACGCGAACCAGACCATCTACTCCTTCGCGGGCGCTTCGCCGCAGCCGCTGCTCAACTTCCCCCGCCGGTTCCCCGAGGCCGTGGTGGTGCGGCTGGAGCGCGACTACCGGTCCACCCCGCAGGTCGTGGGACTGGCCAACGAAGTCATCAAGTGGGCGCGCGGACGTCCCGCCGGGTCGCGGCTGAACCTGATCGGGCAGCGTCCCGAGGGCCAGGCGCCGCGGTTCCACGAGTTCGACGACGAGCCGACCGAGGCCGACTCGGTCGCGCGGCGCATCAAGACGCTGCTCGACGAGGGCGTCGCCGCCTCCGGGATCGCGATCCTCTACCGCGTCAACGCGCAGTCCGAGGTGTACGAGCAGGCGCTCGCCTCGCACGGCATCCCGTACCTGGTGCGCGGCGGTGAACGGTTCTTCGAACGGGCCGAGGTGCGCCAGGCGATGATCTCGCTGCGCTCGGCGGGCGGGGTGTCCGGTTCGCTGCCCGAGGTCGTGCGCTCGGTGCTGCAGAAGGTCGGGCTCACCGACGAGCCACCCACCGGTGGCTCCGCACGCGAACGCTGGGAGTCGCTGCTCGCCCTCGTGGAGCTCGCCGAGGAGCTGGCCGCCGCGGTGCCGGACGCCGACCTGCCGCGGTTCTGCGTCGAGCTCGACATGCGCGCCGAGGCACAGCACCCGCCGACGGTCGAGGGCGTGACGCTGGCGTCGCTGCACGCGTCGAAGGGCCTGGAGTGGGACGCCGTGTTCCTCGTCGGGCTGGTCGAAGGCACCATGCCGATCCAGTACGCCGACGGCGACGAGGCGAAGGTCGAAGAAGAACGCCGCCTTCTGTACGTAGGCGTGACGCGCGCGCGTGAGCACCTCTGGCTGTCGTGGGCGTTGTCGCGCGCGGCGGGCGGCCGCAAGTACCGACGCCGCTCCCGCTTCCTCTACGGCCTCGTGCCCGAGAACCACCCCGCGGCGCGTGTGCCCGGCGGCGGTGCTGCGCCGCGGCCGCCGTTGATGAAGAAGGAAAAGCCGACGTGCCGGCTGTGCGCCGCGACGTTGAACGAGGCCCAGGCCATCAAGCTGGGCCGATGCCGCTCGTGTCCGTCCGATGTGGACGAGGAGCTGCTGGAGGAGCTGCGCCGCTGGCGGGCCGGCCGGGCGCGTGAGCTGAAGGTGCCCGCTTACGTCGTGTTCACCGACGCGACACTCATGGCGATCGCGGAGCAACGACCCACGGATTCGGCCGGACTCGTGTCGATCTCGGGCATCGGCGCTTCGAAGCTTGATAAGTTCGGCGACGACGTGTTGGGCCTGGTCCGAGCCGGTGTCGGGTACTCCGCCACCTGATCGGGACAAGTTTCGTTAAATAGGTTGCACGCCCCAGGTACGGGGTCATAACCTGCTCATGCCGGGTCCGGAGGACCCGTCTGGGGAAGAAGAACTACTACTACACGCTCTAGCTCTCAGCAGCAGAGCTCTCTATGGAGGAGGTGGCCGTTGTGAAGCTCAACCTGACTTCGCGCGCGCTCGGCCTCCCCGTGTCCGAGGGCCTCTGCGCGTCTGCCACCGCCTTGGCCATGTGGCAGGACTCTGCCCTGAAGCCAGTCGCACCGCAGGCCCGCGAGCGGGTCACCGGACTGCGCGGCACCGTCCTGCGCAGCGAGCAGCCGATCTTCGCGCTGCCGGTGATCGATGCCGTCCACAACTACACGAATGCGCTGTCCGCGCATCAAGTGAGAAGGCTCCTGCCGACCCCATAGAGGGGTCGAAGGACCACCAGGCTCACGAAAGCCGCGGACTCGCACAGAGTCCGCGGCTTTCGTGTTTTTGCAGTACCCCACACAAGGAGAAAACCCTGATGTTGACCGCGACTGTCCCGCTCACCGGCGAGACACTTCCGGACCTCGCGGAGGGGCTTGACCTGCCCTGCCGCACCCACAACCCCGACCTCTGGTTCGCGGACGCCCCGGCGGAGCTGGAGAAGGCCAAGTCCTTCTGCGGAACCTGCCCGGTGCTCGCCGAGTGCCTCGCGGGAGCCCTCGCGCGGCACGAGCCGTGGGGTGTCTGGGGTGGCGAGATCTTCGAGCGCGGCGTCGTCATCGCCCGCAAGCGGCCGCGTGGCCGCCCGCGCAAGGACGCGGCGGCGACGGTGGCTCCTTCGAGCAAGACGGAGGCGGCGGCGTGAACACCTCGGTGATCAATCTCGACGCAATGCCCGCGTACATGAACGAAGGACTGCACCCCATGTCTCTGCAAGAAGAACTCGTGCGGATACGAATACAAGAAGCCCAGAGGTACGCAGAGGAGCAACGCCTGGCGAACCGCCTCGCGTCAGCGCAACGTTGGCGCAGGTTGTCGCGATGGGCGGGACGCAGAGCGGCTCGCTTCGACCTCTGACAGTCTCGAGCTGAGGCCGTCATCCACGAGAAGGTGGATGGCGGCCTCGGCCGTTCCTCCGTACCGTCTTCCTTTGTGCCGCACCACACTCACGACGGAATCGACTGGTCCTCCCGCCTCTCGGCCATGAGGCGCTACGGCGCCTTGCAAGCCGAAGCGCTGTCCGCGGTGGCCCGCAGACTCGTCGCCCCACTCCCGGACTCACCCGTTGTGATGGACGTCGGCTGCGGCGCCGGCAACATGTCCGTCCCCCTGGTAGCCGCCCTCCGCGACCACGGCGGCGGCGTCCTGGTCCTGGTCGACGCAACCCCGGAACTCCTCGACGCCGCCTGCGCCGCAGCCCGCACCGAGGGCGAAGGCATCGTCTCGGTGAAACCGGTCCTCGCCGACCTCGCAGCGGAAGACCCGCTCTCCTTCGCCGGCCCGGTCGAGCTCATCTGGGGCTCCCGCGTCATCCACCACCTCCCCGACCAGCTGCGAGGCGTGCGCCGCCTGGTCTCCGCCCTGGCCCCCGGCGGCTGGCTGGCCCTGGCCGAGGGAGGCCTCGAAACCCGCTTCCTCCCCTGGGACCTGGGCGTCGGCGCACCTGGCCTGGCGGACCGCCTGGCCGCGGCCCGCGCCGAGTGGTTCGTCTCGATGCGCGAGAACATGCAGGGCTCCGTCCGCCTCCCCGTCGGCTGGAACGTCGCCCTCGCCGACGCGGGCCTGGGCGAGATCAGCGCGTTCAGCTTCGTGGTCGACCACCCGGCCCCGGCCAAGCACCTGGTCCGCGACTGGGCCGTCGACCGCCTGACCTGGCTGGCCGAGATCACCGGCCCACACCTGCACGCCGCGGACCGCGAGGCGCTGCGCCGGCTGCTCAACCCGTCGGACTCCGAGTACGTGGGTGCCCGGGAGGACGTGTTCCTGCTGGAGACGGACACCGTCCACCTGGGACGGCGGCGATGACGGCGTGCCACAGGTGCGGGCGGTCGCGGGGGTCTGTTTCTGACCTGGAGTTCTTGGCTTGGTCGTCGGAGCGGGTCGGTGGGGGTGTCCGGTGGCTTTGTCAGGTGTGCGCGAAGGCGCACGTGCGGGACATTGAGGGGAAGTTGCCGGACGAGTACTGGCGGTGAAGTGGGGGCTGGGGGAGCTCGCGGCGGGTGGTCGGTGGTTCGGGTGGTCGGCTGTGTGGTGTCGCGGGTGGAGTGGTGGACGGGGTGCTGGTGTCGGGCGGGCTGGCTTGGCGGGCGGGCTGGCTTGCGGGCGGGCTCGCTTGGCGGGCGGGCTCGCTTGGGCTGGAGCGGCTTGGGCTGGGTTAGCTGGGCCGGCCTGAGTTGGGCGGCTTGGGCTTGGGTTGCTGAGGCGGCCGGAATTGAGCGGGCTGAGGCGGGCGGGCTGAGTCCGGCTGGCCTGAGGCGGGGCGAGCTGGCTTGGGCTGGCTGGTCGCGCGGCCGCTCGTGGCCGGTTCGGAACCTGGCTGTTCCGGTGTCAGTTCGGAACCTGGCGATTCCGGCCGGGGTAAGTTGGCTGCCCGGTCGGGTGAGCCTGAAGGACTCGGCTGAGCAAGGGCCGGATGTCCGGTTGGGGCGGGAGCTGGCTGCTCCGTTGGTTCGGGGAGCACGGCTGCCCCTGCTCGGTTGGCTCGCGTGACTGGCACCTCGCACGGCTTGGGTGGCCGTCGCTTTGTCGTGGCGGGTTCGTATGGGTTTGTCAGGTCATCGTTGCTGCTTCTTTCTGGTGCGGGTGTGGATGGCTTGGCGTGAGCTCGGCGGGTTCGCGTGGCCGCCTTCGGCTGAAGTCGACAGTCAGAGTCGGGGTGGCAGTCGTGCGTCTGAAGTGGCTGCCTCCGTTCGTCTGGGTGTGGCCGCCCCCGCGCGTTTCCATATTGCGGACGAGCGAGTGAGTGGATCGGGACGTCACCGCGAGAAGAGAGACGGTGAGGACCTGGGATCAGGACAGAGGTCACTCGAAAGAGTGGACGGTCAGGTGCGGCCTGAGGCTGGCGAAGTTGGGGCAAGGGCCGCCGCGGTGGTTGCACGGGCGAGGTGGGGCGACCGTCGGGGCCGGTCAGGCGTGAGGGTGCGCGGGCGGGGGCGAGGGGAGCGGGTACAGGTGTTGTAAGACCTGTCTGATCAGGGCTGTTCCGCGGCGAGGGGCCAGTTGCAGTTCGGCGTGCAGGTCGGCTGGGGTGCACAGGGCCGCGGAGAGGACGGCCTCGACGGCGGCGATGACGGTGCGGGCGTTGGTTTCGCGGCGGGCCAGGTCGAGGGTGGCTCTGGGTGGGGAGGCGAGGCGGAGGCCGTTGTGGGGGATGACGGTTGGTGGGCGGGCGGTGCGTTCGAGGAGGAGGCCGGGGTGGGTGCGGCGGGTGTTTTGGGCTGCCAGGACGTGGATGTGCCGGGGGAGGGGGATGGGGGCGCCCTGTTGGGAGAGGGCGTCGGCGGCGGTGATCACGGCGGACGTGCCGGCGAAGGAGAGGGCGGCGTGGAGGCGGTCCAGGCGGGTGGCGGGGGACGGCTTTTGGAGGACCACGCCGGGGAGGAGGAGTTGCCAAGGGCCCGTGGGAAGGCAGCGGCGGAGGATTTCTCGGGATGAGAAGCCGGATTTGCGCAGGTCAGTGGTGGTGGTGATGGTCATGGGGATATTTTGGGGGAGCGGAGTGGGGGCTGAGGGGGCGTAGAGCCAACCTGTGGACAACTTCGGGTGGGTTCACTCGACGGAGTGGCGGGGTGGGAAACCAGGCGAGGATTGGAAGACCAGAACCCGCCGGGATGCAAGGCGCTGAGACCCGGTGCGAGCGTGAGGCGCTAAACCCGGCAGAGCAACGCGACACCAACGCCGGATCGAGCGCGCCGGCGCGAAATCGAGTGCGAAGCAGGGCCAAGCGCGCATGCCAAACCAAGCGCATGGACCAGGAACCAGAGCTGGACCAAGCGCCGAAGCTGCGAAAGCAGGAGCAGGCGGCTTACGGCTCCTCAAACCCCGGCTGCCACCGCGCCACGATCTCCCGCGCAGTCACATGCGCGTCGAGCTGGCAAAGAATCCCCGTGGCCCCCAGCGTCACCCGGTGGATCAGCAGGTACTGCGGCGGCAGGTTCAGCGACCGACCCGTCTGCGAGTCCGGGCTGCGCAGGTCACCCACGCGCTCGGCCTGCGACTGCAGCCAGCGGCGGGTGAAGTGGAACGACTCGGTGCGCAGCGGCTCGACGAACGGGGCCAGGTAGCCGAGCACGTCGTCGCCGTCCAGGGACATGCCCTCGCGGATGAAGTTCTCGTTGCGCAGCAGGTCCACGAGGTCCGCGGAGCGGCCGTCCAGGGCGAGGCGGGTCATCCGGCCGAGGGTTTTCGGCAGGCCGTCGGGGAGGCGGGCGACGGCGCCGAAGTCGATCACGCGCAGGCGGCCGTCGGAGCCGAGCATGAAGTTGCCGGGGTGCGGGTCGGCGTGCAGCAGGCCGGAGCGCGACGGGGCCGAGAAGTGGAACTCGGAGAGCAGTTGGCCGGCCAGGTCGCGGTCTTCGGCGGAGCCCTCGCGGATGATCTTCGCAAGGCCCACGCCCGAGGTCCACTCGGTCACCATGACCTTGGGCGACGAGGCGACGACGCGGGGGACGACGACGTGCGGGTCGTTCTCGAAGGCCTTGGCGAAGGCGCGCTGGTTGGCGGCCTCGTCGCGGTAGTCGAGCTCCTCCAGGTACCGGTCGCGCAGCTCCTCCAGCAGCGGGCGCACGTCGGTGCCCGGCATGATCGCCTGCAGCAGCCGGGAGAAGCGCAGCAGCTGCTTGAGGTCGGCGCGCAGGGCCTCGTCGGCGCCGGGGTACTGAACCTTCACGGCGACGTCGCGGCCGTCGTGCCAGACCGCGCGGTGCACCTGGCCGATCGAGGCGGAGGCGGCGGGCGTGTCGTCGAACGACTGGAAGCGCTTGGCCCACGAGGCGCCGAGCTGTTCGGCGAGCACGCGGTGGGTGGTGCGGGCGGGCATCGGCGGGGCCGCGGTCTGCAGCTTGGTCAACGCCTCGCGGTACGGGGCCGCGAGCTCGTCGGGCACGGCCGCCTCGAACACGCTGAGAGCCTGGCCGAACTTCATGGCGCCGCCCTTGAGCTGGCCCAGCACGGCGAACACCTGCTCGGCGGTCTTGGCGGTCACCTCGGCATTGACCTCTTCGGCCGCGCGTCCGGTCAGTCGCTTCCCCCAGCCGCCGACCACCCGGCCCGCCACCCCGAGCGGGAGGCTCGCCAGCTTGGCGGTGCGCTGCACGGCCTTGCGCGGAATCTCGGTCACTCGGCCATGTTATGTGCGTTGCACTGACAGTCAGGGTGCGGATACCAGCTTCGTCTCTCAGCAATGCCCCTGACCAGGTCGAGCTCGACAGTGGCGTTGAGCACTGGCGGGCGGTCCTGCCCGTCGCCGCGGACGTGGCGCACCGACTCCAGCACCTGGGCCACGGCGAGCGCGGCGGTGCCGGACGCGAACAGCACGTCCGTCGAGGCGGGCCTGCCGACGAGCTGCGCGGCGATGCCGGGCCACGCCGGGTCGTGGTCGGTGCGGTGCAGGTCGGCGCAGTTCAGGCAGCTGGTGCGGCCGGGGAGCACGAGGGGGCCGACGATGCCCACACCCTCACGCACGCGCACGGCCAGATGGGGTGTGCGGGCGGCCATCAGCCCGTCGACGACGCTGGGGTCGGGAACGAGGCTGCCGGCCAGCACCACGAGGTCGGCGTGGTGGGCGAGCCGGATGCCGGACTCGGCCAGCAGCGAGGTCATCGTGAGCGCGAGGTGGCTGGAGCCGAAGACGGCGACCGTCGCGCCTTTCGTCACGGAAGGCGACTCAAGCAGGCCCACCTGTTCGAGTGACTCCAGCACGGCGGTCAGCTGGCTCGGGTCCTCGCCGCGGTCGCGCAGTCTTTCACCCAGTTCGGTGAGCGTGTGCCGGCCGTCGAGGACGAGGAGCTCGTCGACCAGCGCGTCGGGCAGCTCGTCGATCACCACGGCGTGCCTGGGGTCGGTCCCGACCTGCACGACGCCGGGGCCGCGCCGCACCACCGGCAGTCCGCTGCGCACTCTGGGGCGTGTGTCCACAAGGGAAAGACTGGCAGGGGGCGTGGCCCCCTGCCAGCGGAAACGTCAGACCTTGGCCTTGCCGAGGATCCGCGTCATCTTCGTACCGCAGACGGGGCAGGTGCCCTTCGCCATGCGCCGGCCGTTCGTCTCCTCGACCTTGCCTTCGAAGTCGCGCTTCTCGCGGCACTTGACGCAGTAGCCGTTGTAGGTCTCGGCCACAGCCCCTCCCTTGCAGTTGTGAGTGCGGACACACTCGGGGACCTTGGCGCGACGGTACCTCTGCGGGCCGCCGATCCCGCGCATGTCGATCTCGCGCGTGTCCAGCCGCCGTTCGGTGGAACTTCACCCGCCGGGTGCGAGCCTGCGGCCGGTTGGGGGCGGAAAATTGTCGGTGCCGCCGATTACGGTGACTGCATGGCCGAACCGCGGGTGGAGGTGCGGCGGAGCCCTCGGCGCCGCCGCATGGTCAGCGCGTACCGGGAGGGCGACACCGTTGTCGTCCTTCTGCCGGCACGGATGACCAAGGGGGAAGAGAAGCACTGGGTGGCGGAGATGTTGAGCCGCCTCCAGCGCAGTGAGACGCGCAGGAGATCTCCTGCGCGGACGTCCGACGAGGCGCTGATGGCGCGGTGTGCCGAGCTGTCGGCGCGCTACCTGGACGCGCTCGCCGATCCGGTGAGCGTGCGCTGGGTGCCGCCCATGCGCACGAGGTGGGCGTCGTGCACGCCGTCAGAGGGCACGATCAGGGTGTCCGAGCGGTTGCGCGACGTGCCGCCGTGGGTGCTCGACTACGTGCTGGTGCACGAGCTCGCGCACCTGCTGGTGCCAGGGCACGGCAAGGACTTCTGGGAGTGGGTGCACCGCTACCCGAAGTCCGAGCGGGCCATGGGTTATCTGGAAGGCATCTCAGCAGCGGCCGGGCTGGGGTTGACGGAAGACTGATCTTCGACCAACGCGAAAGCGCCCGGCGCGGTGTGCTCGCCGGGCGCTTTCGCACGTACGGGGGGACTCAGCCGTTCTGCGGCTTGTCGCCGTCCTCCGGCTTGGCCGCGGGCCCGTCCTGGGCCTCGTCGCCGTCCTCCTGGCGCATGGTGCGCTCGAGCTCGGCGATCGGGTCCTCCAGCGCCTTGCGGGTGTTGGCGAGCCGCTCGGCGAACTCCAGCGGGTCGTCCAGGTCCTCGGCGGACGGGATCAGCTCGGCGTGCTCCCACACGCTGTCGCGGACCTCGACGCCGTGCTGGTCGCCGACGAGCTTCCACAGCGCGGAGGCGGCCCGCAGGCGCCGCGGCCGCAGCTCCAGGCCGACGAGCGTCGCGAACGTCTGCTCGGCCGGCCACCCGAGGCCCGGCGGCGGCGCAGCGTCTCGCGCAGAGCGGGCGCACCGGGCAGCCGGTCGCCCACGGCGGCGTCGACCACGACGTCGACCCAGCCTTCGACGAGAGCGAGGAGGGTTTCCAGCCGGGTCAGCGCGGCCTTCTGCTCCGGCGTCGTCTGCGGTTCGAGCAGGCCGGAGCCCATGGCCTCCTCGATGGAGGCCGGGTTCGACGGGTCGATCTGGCCCGCGAGCTGCTCCAGCGCGGACGTGTCGACCTTGATGCCCTTGGCGAACTCCTCGACCGTGTCGAGCAGCCGCTGCCGCAACCACGGCACGTGGGTGAAGAGGCGCTGGTGAGCGGCCTCGCGGGCGGCGAGGAACACCATCACCTCGGAGGCGGGCCGCTCCAGGCCCTCGGTGAACTTCTCGATGTTCGCCGGGAGCAGCGCGGCCGTGCCTTCGGGCCCGAGCGGCAGGCCGACGTCGGTCGAGGTGAGGACCTCGGCGCCGAGCTGCGCCAAAGCGTTGCCGAGTTGAGACCCGAAGGCCATGCCGCCCATCTGCCCGAGCATGGAGAGCAACGGGCCGGCGGCCTGCTTGGCCTCGGCCGGCATCGCCTCGACCCACGCGCCGGACATGCGCTGCGCGACCGGGTCGCACAGCCGCTGCCAGGTCGGGATGGTGCGCTCGATCCAGTCGCGGGCGGTCCACGCCTGCGTGGTGCGGGTGCCGGCGGGCAGCGAGGTGACGGGGTCGAGCCACATCTCGGCCAGGTGCACGGCGTCGGTGACCGCGCTCGACTGGTCGGGGGCGAACCCGATCGTGGTCTGCGTGGACGACAGCTGCTGGAACGCGATCTGCTTCGCGAGGTCGTAGTTCACCGGCCCGCTCGACGACCCCGCGTTGCTCAGCATCGCGCCCAGCTGGCTCAGCATGTTGCCCAGCTGGCTGAAGTCGAACGGGTTGTCCCCCGGCTTCCCGCCCTTGTCGTCGGGGTTTTGCGGGCCGAACCCGAACGGCACGTCACTCATGCCTCTACCGTACGCGGATAGACATGGTCGTACGCTGTTCAGCCGTGAGTGAAACCGTCACGACCGCACCCGCTCCCGCGCCCCCGCCGAGGGAGCGCGGACTGACCCGCCGGACGTGGACGCTGATCGTCAGCTTCCTGGTCGTGGCGATCCTCGGAACAGCCGGCGGTTTCGCCCAGGTTCCGTACGTCGCGCTGGGCCCCGGCCCCACCTACGACGTGCTCGGCAAGGTCAAGGACACCGACGTCGTGTCCATCGACGGCCAGAACACCTTCCCGACCCAGGGCGCCCTGCGGATGACGACGGTCTCGCTCACCAACGACCTGTCGCTGTTCGGCGCGCTGGGGCTGTGGCTGTCCGGCCGCTACGCGCTGGCCCCGAAGGAGGACTTCATCAAGCCGGGCCAGACCGAGGAGGACGTCCAGCGCGACAACGAGCAGGCGTTCAGCGAGTCGCAGACCTCCGCCGAGGTCGCCGCGCTGAACTACCTCGGCTATCCGGGCAAGGTGATCGCGAACCAGGTCACCAAGGGCAGCCCCGCGGAGAACGTCATCCCGCTCGGCGCCCGCATCATCTCGGTCAACGGCAAGCAGGTGCAGAGCGCGGCCGACGTCAGCGGCGCGCTCGAGAACACCAAGCCGGGTGACCGCATCGAGGTGGCCTTCGAGCAGGACGGCACCTCGAAGTCGACCCAGCTCACCCTGGGCAAGCGCCCGGACGAGCGCACCTCCGGCTTCATCGGCATCTCGCCCGTCGACCGCGCCGACGTGCCGTTCAAGATCAAGATCAGCCTGTCGGACGTCGGCGGCCCGTCGGCCGGCCTGATCTTCGCGCTGGCGATCGTGGACAAGCTGACGCCGGGCGAGCTCAACGGCGGCAAGGCCATCGCGGGCACCGGCGAGATCCAGGGCGACGGCGCGGTGAAGCCGATCGGCGGCATCGCGTTCAAGATGGTGGCGGCGAAGGAGGCCGGGGCGAACGCGTTCCTGGTGCCCGCGGCGAACTGCACGGACGCGAAGCAGCAGGCGCCGGAGGGGCTGACGCTGATCAAGGTCGACTACCTGAAGGACGCGGTGTCATCCCTGGAGGCGTTCAACAAGGGGCAGCCGACGCCGAGCTGCTGAGGTGGTGCGACGGTTTCAGCGGGGTCTTCCGCGCCGTGAGGTGCGGGAGGCCCCGTTCCGTTCGCGGCGGGCGCCGGCCGCACGGCCATCCGGCGGACTTCAGCCGAAGGCGAACAGCAGGAACACAGCCCCGGCGCGTTCAGGTGCCGGGGCTGTGTCAGCCTGGAGGCGTGACGACGACTAGGGCCGCAGCGTGGCGAGCAGGGCGTCGGTGAGGTTCGGGGCGAGCTCGGGGTGTTCGACGAACTCCTCGGGGGTCTCGACCGTGCCCCGCAGGCGCAGCACGCAGGACACCGAGCCGTCCCTGAGCACGGCGGCGACCAGGCGTGCCTCGCGGCGGGACGGGTGTTCCGCGGCGAACCTGCGGGCCTCCTCGTCGTCGAGCTCGCCGTGGTGCAGCTCGGTCTCGGCTTCCGGCGGCAGGACGACGATCTCCTGGGCCAGGGCGCAGCCGGTGACGGCAGGGGGCCATTCGATGCCCGCCAGCGCGTCGGCCAGGTCGCCGTTGAGGGCGTCCTGGGCGATCGGCGTCAGCGGGCTCGACTCCGGGTCTAGCTGGGCGCGGAGCTCTGGCTGCTGGGCGATCAGGTCGGAGGTCGCCACGAGGGCGAAGAGCTGCGGGGGCTGTTCCCAGCCGCCGGCCGCTACGAACTCTTCTACCTCGCGGGCGACCGTCGGGAGGACGACCGCTGGCGTTTCACTCGCTGACACGCGTGTCATCGTAAGACGGCGCACTTCACGGGAACCCAGGGCGTCGTCCGTAGAGTTGGACTAAACGTACGTATCGATTTACCGCGATCCAGGAGCGTGCCTCGTGGCCACACGGCCTCCGGTCGGACTGCCGAAACTGTCCCGGCGCAGCCGAATACTGCTCATCGTGGGTGTCGTGCTCCTGTTCGGTCTCATCACGGGATCGCGGCTGCTCGACACCTACGTGAACTGGCTCTGGTTCGGCGAGGTCCAATTCCGCAACGTCTTCAGCACGGTGCTGCTGACCCGGCTGAGCCTCTTCCTCGCCGTCGGGGTGGTGGTCGGCGGCATCGTCGGGCTCAACCTGTGGCTCGCCTACCGGGCGCGGCCGGTGTTCGTGCCGGTCTCCGGGCCGGACGACCCGGTGGCCCGCTACCGCACCGTCGTGATGCGGCGGATGCGGCTGTTCTCGATCGGCATCCCGGTGTTCGTCGGGCTGATCGCGGGTGCGTCGGCGCAGAACGACTGGCAGCAGGTCCAGCTGTTCCTCAACGGCCAGCCGTTCGGGATCACCGACCCGCAGTTCGGGCACGACATCGGCTTCTACGCGTTCCAGCTGCCGTTCTACAACTGGCTGCTGTCGTGGCTGTTCATCACCACGGCCGTGTCGTTCATCGGCGCGGTGATCGCGCACTACCTCTTCGGCGGCATCCGGCTGGCCGGTCGCGGCGGACAGCTCTCCGGTCCGGCGCGGCTGCACCTGGCGCTGGTCGCCGGCACGTTCGTGCTGCTGAAGGCCGTCGCGTACTTCTTCGACCGGTACGCGCTGCTGCTGCACGAGAACGAGAAGTTCGTCGGCGCGAGCTACACCGACCTCAACGCGGTGCTGCCGGCCAAGCTGATCCTGCTGTGCATCGCGGTGTTCTGCGCCGTGGCGTTCTTCGCGGGCGCGTTCATGCGCAACGTGCAGCTGCCCGCCATCGCGACCGTGCTGCTCGTGCTGTCGAGCGTGCTGGTCGGCGCCGCGTGGCCCGCGGTGCTGGAGCAGTTCTCGGTCAAGCCGAACGCCATCCAGAAGGAAGCCGAGTCGATCACCCGCAACATCGCGGCGACCAGGCAGGCCTTCGGGCTGACGGACGACAAGGTCACGACGAAGCCGTACGAGGGCAAGCAGAACGTCCCCAACGACCAGGTCAAGACCAACGAAGCGGCCACGCTGGGCAACATCCGCCTGCTCGACCCGGCGGTGCTCGGCCGCACCTTCACCCAGTTCCAGCAGCTGCGGCCGTTCTACGGGTTCCCGAGCAAGCTGGACATCGACCGGTACACAGTGGACGGAAAGCTGCGCGACTACATCGTGGCGGTCCGCGAGCTGAAGCTCGACAGCCTGCCGCAGGGCCAGCGCGACTGGATCAACCAGCACCTCATCTACACCCACGGCAACGGCTTCGTCTACGCCGAGGCCAACAAGGTCAACGAGGTCGCCGACCAGTCCAACGGCGGCTACCCGGACTTCAAGACCGGTGAGGTCAAGCCCAACGGCGACGTCGGCAACGAGCAGAACGGCATCAAGGTCGACCAGCCGCGCACCTACTACGGCGAGCTGTTCGGCACGAACGACTACTCGATCGTCGGCGGCCGGCCCGCCGGTTCCGCGGCCGAGTACGACACCGACGCCAAGTCCTACACCTACACCGGCTCGGGCGGCGTCCCGATCGGCAGCCTGGTCGACAAGCTGGCGTTCGCGGCGTACTACGGCGAGCGGAACATCCTCTTCAACCAGTCGATCGCGGACGAGTCGAAGATCCTGTTCAAGCGCACGCCGCGCGACCGCGTGCAGGCCGTCGCACCGTGGCTGACCGTCGACAGCGACCCGTACCCCGCCGTCGTCAACGGCCGCATCACCTGGATCGTCGACGGGTACACCACGCTGGAGAACTACCCGTACGCGCAGCGCACGCCGCTGGGTGACGCCACGAACGACTCGCTCACGGCGGACGGCGTGGTGATCTCGCAGGTCAACAAGCCCGTCAACTACATCCGCAACTCGGTCAAGGCCACTGTGGACGCTTATGACGGCACGGTGTCGCTGTACGCGATCGACGAGCAGGACCCGGTGCTCAAGGCGTGGATGGGCGTCTTCCCGGGAACGGTCAAGCCGTCCAGCGACATCAAGCCCGAGCTGCGCCAGCACTTCCGCTACCCGGAAGACCTGTTCAAGGTGCAGCGGCAGATCCTGTCGAAGTACCACGTCTCGTCGCCGTCGGACTTCTACTCCGGTGTGTCCTACTGGGCGCCGGCGCAGGACCCGACGATCGACAACGTGACCTCGGCGGACGCCCAGCAGGCCGAGGCCAAGAAGCGCAGGGACGCGCAACCGCCGTTCTACGTGCTGGCCGGTGACCCGAACGACGCGAGCAAGGTCCGCTTCCAGCTGACCAGCCCGCTCGTGCGCGAGAACCGGGAGTTCATGGCCGCCTACGTCTCGGTCGGGTCCGACCCGGACAACTACGGCAAGATCAACGTGTTGCAGCTCAACACCGACGCCAAGGGCCCGCAGCAGATCCAGACGCAGTTCCTCACCTCGGACAACGTGTCCAGGGAGCTCAACGTCCTGGCGTTGCAGAAGACGTCCGTCGTCTACGGCAACCTGCTGACCCTCCCGGTCGGCGGCGCGCTGCTCTACGTCGAACCCGTCTACATCGAGCGCGCGGCGAACAACACGTCGTTCCCGCAGCTGTCCAAGGTCCTCGTCTGGTACGGCGACCGGGTCGGCTACGCCTCCACGCTGGGCGAGGCGCTCGAACAGGTGCTGAGCGGTGCCGGTTCGGTGGTGCCGCCGCCGAGCGACAACCCCGGCAACGGCCAGACCTCCACGCCGCCGCCGACGTCGGCCACACCCGGCAACGGCAACAGCGCGCTGAGCCCTGAGCTGCAGAGGGCGGTCAACGACATCGACGGGGCGCTCGCCGACATCAAGCGTGCGCAGCAGAACAGCAACTTCACCGAGCTCGGCCAGGCCTACCAGCGCCTGGACGACGCGACGAAGAGGTTCAAGCAGTACAACACCGGGTCGGCCTCACCGCCGGCCACGGGCCAGTCGTCGGTTGTGCCGAGCCCCACACCGTCTGGCTGACCGCTCGATTTGCATTAAGTGCTCCACCCCGCGTAAGGTTCTATTCATACCGACGCGGGGTGGAGCAGCTCGGTAGCTCGCTGGGCTCATAACCCAGAGGTCGCAGGTTCAAATCCTGTCCCCGCTACAAAGTGGGAGAGCCCTGTCTGCGGAGAACGCAGACAGGGCTCTTTCGCATTTCACATTGGGGGCGGAGCCCCCAAACCCCGCCCCGGCGGGCTTCGCCCCCGGACCCCCGGCGGGGTTGCGTTCCAGCGGAGGTCCAGTTCCACGGCCAGTTCCACGGCCAGTTCCACGGCTGGATGTGCGAGTTCTTCGGGTTGGTGGGTGTGACCTGGGGAAACGGCGTTAGTGGGGGGGTGGTGAAAAAGGGGTTTTGCGGGGGTGTAGAGTTCTCCTTACAACAGCAAGACAGCAAGACAAGCTAGAAGCGGCGCGGGGTGGAGCAGCTCGGTAGCTCGCTGGGCTCATAACCCAGAGGTCGCAGGTTCAAATCCTGTCCCCGCTACTAGACAGAAGGCCCGGAGTCCTCGGACTCCGGGCCTTCTTCGTGTTGTCGATCAGGTTGGCTGGTGTGGAGTGCGCGGCCGGGGCCTTTCAGGTCATGTTCTCGGCCCAGTACTGGGCGCACAGCATGCTGGAGCAGATCCGGCCCTCGCCGTTGACCGTGCGGTGCTTGCGGATCTGCTTGCCGCACACCATGCACTCGTCCTTGCCGGCCTGCTCCGGGATGCCACCGGTCATCCACGCACGCGTGTGCATGGCGACCTTCTTGTGGTCCAGCCACTTCATGTTGATGTTCATGTCTCCCCGACCTCCGGTGCTGCTCGTGGCGCTGCTGTGGCCCCAGCGGGGCGATGATCATTTTTCCAGGGTTCGGGCGTGGCGAAAGAGGTCGGAGCCGACATCACCGGGTCGTGCGACGAGAGCGCCCGTCCGTCCATTCGGGTGGCTTCGGCCGGTGAGAGCGGTGCCGCCGATCGGGTGAGGGTGGGCGGCTTTCGTTTGCGCGGAAGGCTTTTTCCATCCGGGATGGACACGGACGGTCAAGCGACCAAACGCGTGAGGCGCGAAAACTGCCGCTTACTCAGCGAGACTTTTCGTTGCTCCGCATGGCCCATCAGACTAGCCCGGTGATCAGCCACTGTGGACAGAACGGCTGACCATTGTGGACAGCTTCCCCCGGACGTGGGAACGTTGTCGTTGTGTCAGACCTGAATGCGACCGCAGCCGCCCTGCTCGGGCTGCTGCACGACGGACCCAAGACCGGTGGCCAGTTGGTTGCGGAAGCCGGGGAGCGCTTCGGAGCGTTCTTCAGCGTCACCCGCAGCCAGGTGTACCGCGAGCTGCCCGCGCTGGCCGACCAGGGCCTGCTGCGACTCGGCAAGCAAGGGCCGCGTTCCAGCCAGCAGTACGTGCTCACCGCGGCGGGCAAGAAGGCCTTCAAGAACTGGCTGCTCTCCGAGCCCGGGCCGGACCACCTGCGCAGCCCGCTGATCCTGCGTCTCGTGCACGCCGGCTCGTTGACGGCGAAGCAGCGCGAGTCGCTGGTGGCCACGGCGCGCACCACGTACGGCGCAGAGCAGGAGAGCGCGCGCACTGCCTCCAAGACCGCCGAGGACCCCTACGCGAAGGCGGTGGCCGAGTTCGGCCTCGCTCACGCGAAGGCCGTCCTCAAGTTCCTGGACGCGATCCCCACGGCGTGAGGTCGGGGCGTCTGCAAGTACCCCCAGCAACCGAGCTGGTGGTACTTGCAGACGCCGCTACCTGCGCCAGATTCGCGGCCGGTCGCTAACGGTGACCGGTATTGGCGTAATCTTCTGCTGTGAATCCGGACGTCGAAGCAGACATCAAGGACCTCTCCGCCACCCTGAGCAGCATCGAGGCGGTGATGGACCTCGATGCCCTGCGTGCCCAGGTCGCGGACCTGGAGGAGCAGGCGGCCCGCCCCGACCTCTGGGACGACCAGGAGAAGGCGCAGAAGGTCACGAGCCAGCTCTCCCACAAGCAGGGTGAGCTCCGCCGCATCACCGGCCTGCGCGGACGCCTCGACGACCTCCCGCTGCTCTACGAGCTGGCGGAGGAGGCCGAGGACGCCGACGCCGCGGCCGACGCGGACACCGACAGGGCGAAGCTGCGCGACGAGATCGCGAGCCTCGAGGTGCGCACGCTGCTCTCCGGCGAGTACGACGAGCGCAACGCGCTGGTCACCATCCGCGCCGAGGCCGGTGGCGTCGACGCCGCCGACTTCGCCGAGATGCTGCTGCGCATGTACTCGCGCTGGGCCGAGCGCCACAACTACGGCGTCGAGGTCTTCGACACCTCCTACGCGGAAGAGGCCGGCATCAAGTCCGCCACGTTCCGCGTCACCGCCCCCTACGCCTACGGCACGCTGAGCGTCGAGCAGGGCACGCACCGCCTGGTGCGCATCTCGCCGTTCGACAACCAGGGCCGCCGCCAGACGTCGTTCGCCGGCGTCGAGGTCGTGCCCGTCGTCGAGCAGACCGACCACGTCGAGATCGACGAGAAGGACCTGCGCGTCGACGTCTACCGCTCCTCGGGCCCCGGCGGCCAGGGCGTCAACACGACCGACTCGGCGGTGCGCCTCACGCACATCCCGACCGGCATCGTGGTGTCCTGCCAGAACGAGCGCTCGCAGCTGCAGAACAAGGCCACGGCCATGAACGTCCTGCAGGCGAAGCTGCTCGAGCGGCGCAGGCAGGAGGAGCAGGCGAAGATGGACGCGCTGAAGGACTCCGGCTCCAGCTGGGGCAACCAGATGCGCTCCTACGTGCTGCACCCGTACCAGATGGTCAAGGACCTGAGGAACAACCACGAGGTCGGCAACCCGTCGGCGGTGCTGGACGGGGAGATCGACGACTTCCTCGAGGCCGGCATCCGGTGGCGCAAGCAGTCCCAGGCGTAGACGAGTTCCGCGGCCTCGTGCACGAGGCCGCACGCCGCACCGGTGGGCAGGTGGCCGGCCTCACGGCCGCCGACTGCGTGACGCCGAACTTCCACCACGCGGTCATCGCCTACCGCGACCGCACGGTCGCTGTGCTCTGTTCGCGGGACGACGGCTCGGTCGCGGTGACCGAGCCGGTCGACCCCGGCGGGTGCGAGCTCGTGTTCCTCGACGAGCCCGAGCTCCTGGCGGTCGTGAGGCAGTTCGAGCGCTTCCGGGCGCTCTCCCAGGACGACGTGGAGCGACCGTTCGACCACGCAGCTCACCCACACGTGTGGGTGAGCGACGTGAGGTACTGGAGACCCGAGACCACCGGGCAGGCGCTCTTCCACTGGTGGGACTGACGGGTCGTGCCGGTCCGACCACGCCGGGTGCAGAGGCCCGGCCGCCCTTCCGGGGCGGGAAGTTAACCGGAACGGGGGCTTTACCCCGGCCATGGGTAGACTCGCGCCTCGTGATTCGCCTCGAACACGTTTCCAAGGTCTACAAGACCTCTACGCGTCCCGCGCTCGACGACGTGTCCGTCGAGATGGAGAAGGGCGAGTTCGTGTTCCTGATCGGGCCCTCGGGGTCCGGCAAGTCGACCTTCCTGCGCCTGCTGCTGCGCGAAGAAGTGCCGACCAGGGGACGCGTCTACGTCTCCAACTTCGACGTCGCCAAGATGTCGCGCCGCAGGGTCCCCCGCCTGCGCCAGTCGATCGGCTGCGTGTTCCAGGACTTCCGCCTGCTGCCGACGAAGACCGTCGCCGAGAACGTCGCGTTCGCGCTCGAGGTCATCGGCAAGCCCCGCAACACCATCGTCAAGGTGGTGCCCGAGGTGCTGCAGCTGGTCGGCCTCGACGGCAAGGAGGACCGGTTCCCCACCGAGCTCTCCGGTGGTGAGCAGCAGCGCGTCGCGATCGCCCGCGCGTTCGTGAACCGGCCGCTGGTGCTGATCGCCGACGAGCCGACCGGAAACCTGGACCCCGACACGAGCCAGGACATCATGTTGCTGCTGGAGCGGATCAACCGCACCGGCACGACCGTCATCATGGCCACCCACGACCACGGCATCGTCGACTCGATGCGCCGCCGCGTCGTGGAGCTGTCGTACGGCAAGGTCGTCCGTGATGACGCGCGCGGCGTTTACGGCGTCGGCCGCTAAGCGCTCCTAACCCCCGACCCCCCAAGGAACCCCGCCCCCGATGCGTACCAGCTTCGTGTTCAGCGAGGTCGTCACCGGACTTCGCCGGAACGTCACGATGACGATCGCGATGATCCTCACGACCGCCATCTCGCTCGGGCTGCTCGGCGGTGGCCTGCTCGTCGTCCGCATGGTCGACAAGATGCAGGCCAACTACGCGGGCAAGCTCGAGGTCTCGGTCCTGCTGACCAACGACGTCAGCGCCAACGACAAGGACTGCACCCAGCAGCCGTGTGCGGGACTGCGCGCCGACCTCGACGCGACCTCCGCCAGTCGGTCGTGTACCAGAACCGCGACGAGGGCTTCGAGCGCTTCAAGCAGATCTTCGAGGCCCAGCCGGAGCTGCTCAAGCTCGCGCGGCCGGAGGCGATCCCGGCGACGTTCCGGGTGAAGCTCGAGGACCCGGAACGCACCGAGGTCATCAAGGAGGCCTTCCAGGGCAAGCCGGGCGTGAAGGGCGTCGACGACCAGGGCAAGTTCCTGGAGCGGTTCTTCGACGGTCTCAACGGCTTCCGCGACGTGGCGCTGATCCTGGCGCTCATCCAGGCGTTCGCGGCGCTGCTGCTGATCTCGAACACCATCCAGGTGTCGGCGTTCACCCGACGCGTCGAGGTCGGCATCATGCGCCTGGTCGGCGCGACCCGGTGGTACACGCAGCTGCCGTTCCTCATCGAGGCGGTCGTCGCGGGCATCATCGGCGCGGTCACCGCGGTGGGCGGCCTGGTGCTGTTCAAGGCGTTCTTCCTGGACAGGATCACCCGCAACCTCACCGAGTCGGGCATCATCCCGCCGGTCGGCTACCTGGACATCCTCATAGTCTCGCCGTGGCTGTTCCTGGTCGCGATCCTGATCTCGGCCACGACCGGCTACGTCACACTGCGCCTCTACGTGCGGCTCTAGGCCTGATTCCTGGGCCCGTGTTCGCGACTCTCATCGAACGAGGCCCATAAATCAGGCCTTGGCGTTTTACCGACCACGTAAAGTTGTCGGCATGGTCAAGGAACGCGGGCAGAAGGTCATCGCGTCGAACCGCAAGGCTCGGCACGACTGGACCATTCTGGACACCTACGAGGCGGGCATTCAGCTCGTCGGCACCGAGGTGAAGAGCCTGCGCATGGGACGGGCGTCCCTGGTGGACGCCTTCGCCCAGGTCGACGACGGCGAGATCTGGCTGCACGCGTTGCACATCCCGGAGTACGTCGCGGGCACCTGGACGAACCACGAGGTCCGGCGCAAGCGGAAGCTCCTGCTGCACAAGAGCGAGATCGAACGGCTGATCGGCAAGACCAAGGAGTCCGGTCTCTCGCTCGTGCCGCTGCAGATGTACTTCAAGGACGGCTACGTCAAGGTCGAGATCGCCCTCGCGAAGGGCAAGAAGGCCTACGACAAGCGGCAGGACCTCGCCAAGCGCGACGCGAACCGCGAGATCGCGAAGGCGTACGGCAGGGCGTTGAAGGGCCGCTACTGATGGCTTTGGTGGACGTCCACTCGCTCGGGGAGGAGTGGGACGTCCTGGACGAGGTCTGGGCGTCCTTCGACCGCGTTCGCGAGAGCGGGGTCGACTGGTCCGTCCACCACCGCACCGACGAGAACGCCCGGCTCACCGCACTGCGGGAGCTGGGCGTTTCCGCGTTCGCCCCGCTGGTCTACCCGCACCGGCCGGGCGTGGCGGAGTGGCTGAACGAGTGGGTGCCGCTGCCGGCCGGCTGGCGGTCCCGGATCGCCGGGCTCGCGGACCGCGTCGTGCTGGGCAGCGACTTCCCGAACATCCCCCACCCCTGCGAAGAGCAGCTCGCGGCGATCCGCTCGTGGGGCCTGGACGCCGCCGCCGAGCAGGCGGTGCTGCACGCCAACGGCGTCCGGTTGCTCCAGCTGACTCAGCTGTCCAAGTAGGCGAGCACCGCGCGCACCCGGCGGTGCTCCGAGTTCGACGGTTCCAGGCCGAGCTTCGCGAAGATGTTGCCGACGTGCTTCTCCACCGCGCCGTCGGACACCACGAGCGTCGCGGCGATGGCCGTGTTGGACAGTCCCTGCGCCATCAGCCCGAGCACCTCGCGTTCGCGCGGCGTCAACGAGTCGACGGGGCTCTTCTTGCTGCGCACCATGAGCTGGGTGATCACCTCGTGGTCGATGCTCGTGCCGCCGTCCGCGACCCTGCGGACCGCCTCGACGAACTCGGACACGTCCGCCACCCGCTCCTTGAGCAGGTAGCCGACACCGCTGGCACCGCCCGCGAGGAGCTCGACGGCGTAGCGCTCCTCGACGTACTGCGACAGCACCAGCACCGGCAACCCGGGGTAGCGCCTGCGGGCCTCGATGGCGGCGCGCAGGCCCTCGTCGGTGAACGTCGGCGGCATCCGCACGTCCACCACGCACAGGTCGGGCCGGTGCTCGGTGAGGGCGTCCAGCAGCCCGTCCCCGTCCTCCACGGCCGCGACGGTCTCGATGCCCACGTCGGCGAGCAACCGCTGCACGCCCTCCCTCAGCAGCACCGAGTCCTCGGCGATCACCACGCGCACGGCAACTCCGCTCGAATCACGGTCGGCCCACCCACGGGGCTGACGACGACAACCACACCGTCGATCGTCGCAGCCCGGTCCGCGAGCCCGGCGAGCCCGCCGCCCGGCTTCAGCTCGGCGCCACCCTGACCGTTGTCGGTGACCTCGACCAGCACCCCGGTGTCGACCCGGTTGACCCGCACGGTCGCCTTGGTGCCGTTGGAGTGCTTGGTGATGTTGGTGAGCGCCTCGCCGACGGTGAAGTACGCGGCGCTCTCCACCGCTGTCGGCGGCCGCGGGTCGACGTCGACCTGCAGGTCCACCTCGATCGGCACGCGGGCGGCGAGCGCGGACAACGCCGCGTCCAGGCCGCGGTCGCCGAGCACCGACGGGTAGATGCCCCGCGCGAGGTCCCGCAGCTCCTTGATGGCGAGCTTGGCGTCCGCGTGCGCCTCGGCGATCAGCTCGGCCGCACCGTCCGGGTCGGTGTCCATCTTGGACTTCGCCCGGCCCAGCCCCATCGCCACCGCCACGAGCCGCTGCTGCGCGCCGTCGTGCAGGTCGCGCTCGATGCGCCGGCGCTCCGCCTCGGCCGCCTCGACCCCACGCGCCCGGCTGGACTGCAGCCGTTCCGCCTCGATCGCCAGCTCGTCGGCCCGCGTCGGCCCGAGCATGGCGCGGGCGAACTTGCCGTGCAGCGCACCGAGCGACCGGGTGCCGATGACCGCGAACGGGATCAGCGCGAGCCCGATCAACGCGATCGGCAACGCCGACGTGAACGAGTCGATGGTCCAGAAGTCGCCGACGACCACCGCGAACGGCGCGTGGCTGATCCAGAAGGGCACGCCGATGAGCGCCACCACGACGGTCCAGAGCGCCAGCACCGAGGAGAACTCCAGCGCACCGACCGGCAGCAGGAGCACCAGGTACCCGAAGTCACGCCACGTCGCCGGATCGGTGAACTGCGCCTTCCACCGCTGCCACAACGTCCCCGGCTGCTTCTCCCGGTACGGCCGCGGTATCTCCGTGCGCAACGCGGCCCCGACCCACGCCCGCTCCACCGCCGCGCCACCCCGCACGACGTTCATCGCGAGCCAGAGGATCGGTATGCCGACCCAGAGCACCGACGTCGCGAACCCCACGACGACGAGCACGACGCTGAGGGTGAACCAGAAGATGCCGGTCACCAGGTTGGTCAGCAGGTAGAACCCGGCTGCGAGCGCGTTCGGTTTCCTCATGACGTCCATGTTGTCGTTCTCCCTGGTCAGGGACCATCTGGCCAACCAGTCAGCCGATGGTGGGGACAGCCCTACCTGCCTCGGGAAGAACTCGTTCGCCCTCATCGTTATGCTAGGGGCACCACTACAAGGGGGTGAACGGTTTCGACTGTGGACGTTGATTCAGGGGAAGCGTGCCGGTGCAGGCGAGAGACCACCGCAAGCGTCATCGCAAACCAATAAGCGCCACGTCTAACGACAAGCGCGCGTTCGCTCTCGCCGCCTGAGGCGAGTAGCAACGCTGTCGGCCTAGGAGTGCCTTCGGCCTAGAGTCCGGCATCAGCTAGAGGGCTTACCGGCAGTCCCGGTCGCGGGGACTGTTCGGGAAACTCACAGCGACTGGGCCCGTCACATCAGCTCGTCCGCGTGACTGATGGGGTCGAGCAGAGGCAGAGCGGACTGCGCACGGAGAAGCCCTGATGAACCGCCACAGGACCCGGGTTCGATTCCCGGCACCTCCACTCGGACGGCGAGTGCTCACGAAGAGCACTCGCCGTTCCCCGTTCCGGACGGTCTCGCCCTCCTGATCATCCGGATGCTCGTGTTCGAGCAGGCAGAAGGCTGTGGCTGTGCGGCTGCCGCGACGTGATAATCGACCTTGAACGTCGCTTACCGGGGGGTGGGGGCTGCATGCGGTTGTGCGCGTTGGGGCCGTTGGAGGCACTGTCGTCAGGCCGGCCGGTGAAGCTCGGGGGAGCCAAGCCGAAGGCGTTGGTCGCGGCCCTGCTCCTGGAAGCGCGGCAGGTGGTCTCGGTCGACCGGCTGGTCGACCTCATCTGGGACGACGAACCGCCCAAGTCGGCGGTGGCGCTCGTGCACACGTACGTCTCCACGCTGCGCCGCGTGTTCGCGTCCCACGGCGAGTCCGCCGTGCTGGTGACCCGTCCACCCGGATACGCCCTCCTGGTCGAGCCGTCCGACATCGACGTCGAGGAGTTCGCCGAAGGCCTCCGGGCCGCCCTGGTGGCCGAGCGGGAGCTCGACCACCAGAGGGCGGCCGCGCTGTACGAGCAGGCGCTCGGGCTCTGGCGTGGTCCGGTGTTCGGTGGTGTCGACGCGTCCTTCGTCCGTTTCCGGGCCGACGCCCTCGAAGCGGACCGGCTCTCGGCACAGGAGGGGTTGGCGCGGTGTGAGCTGGAGATCGGCCGCGTCGCGTCGGCCGCCTCCCGGATGGCCGTCGTCACGGCCGCGCACCCCTACCGGGAGGGGGCACTCGGCCTGCTGATGCGGGCGCAGTACCAGAGCGGCCGGCAGTCGGAGGCACTGGCCACCTACCGGACGGGCCGTGAGCGGCTGATCGCCGAGCTGGGTGTCGAACCCGGCGACGAGCTGCGTGACCTGCATGAACAGGTTCTGCGAGGAACGCTGCCGGTCCCGGCCGAGAAGGTGCGGGGCCTGCGGAGCGAGTCGGTGGGGCCCAACCAGCTGCCGCCGGACGTCGTGCACTTCACCGGACGCGCGGAACAGGTCGACCAGCTGACCGCGCTGTCCAGAACGGCCACGAAGACGGCGACCGTGGTGATCTCGGGCGTCGGTGGCGCGGGGAAGTCGGCGCTCGCCGTGCACTGCGCGCACCGGCTCGCCCCGGAGTTCCCCGGCGGCCAGCTGTTCGCCGACATGCACCGCGCCGGTCGCACGGTCGACGCGGTCGAGGTGCTCAGCCGGTTCCTGCGCGTGCTCGGCGTGTCCAGCGCCGATCTGCCGGAGGACGCGGACGAACGAGTCGAGCTGTACCGGATGACGGTGGCGCAGCGGCGCCTGGTCGTCGTGCTGGACAACGTGCGCGACGAACGTCAGGTGCGCATGTTGCTGCCCGGTTCCGGACGCTGCCTGCTGATCATCACCAGCCGCTCCAGGCTGACCGGGATCGCCGGCGCGGCGTCGATCGAGCTCGACCTGTTCTCCCGCACCGAGTCGGTCGAACTGCTCAGCCGCATCGTCGGGCAGGACCGGCTCTCCGCCGACCTGGACTCCGTCTCGACCATCACCCGGCTGTGCGGTGGCATTCCGCTGGCCATCCAGGTCGCCGGCGCCAAGCTGCTGGCTCGCCCGCACTGGCCGTTGCAGGCGATGGCCGTGCGGCTGCTCGACAAGCACCGCAGGCTCGACGAGCTCGCCGTCGGAGATCTCGCGATCAGGTCGAGCCTGGAGCTGCACTACAGCGAGCTGACCGCTGTCCAACGCCGCGCCTTCCACCTGCTGACGCTGCTCGACCTGCCGGACTTCGGCTCGTGGGTCGCCGCACCGCTGCTGGACATCGGCACCGGTGAGGCCGAGGACGTCGTCGAACAGCTCGTGGACCTGCGGCTGGTCGACGTGGCGGGGGTCGACTCGCTCGGCCACGTGCGCTACCGGTTCCACGACCTCGTGCAGCTCTTCGGAGCCGACCGGGCGAGCGCCACCGAGCCCGTCGACGTCGTGGCCGAGGCGATCGGGCGCACCCTGGCGACCTGGCGCGAGCTGGTCCAGATCGGAGCCGCCCGGCTGCCGAGGGTGACGCTGGGGCTCAGCCCGGTGAGCCGGTCGGCCGTCGAGGTCGACCCGAAGCTCGTCGCCGACGTCGAGAGCAGTCCGACGGAGTGGTTCGCCTCGGAGACGACGGCCGTCGTGCGTGCCGTGGAACGCGCGTACGAGCTCGGCGTCGACGAGCTGACGACCCGGTTGATCACCTCGTTGCTGGTCTCGCCGTTCGCCACCCGCAACGAGTTCGACGGGTGGCAGCGGACCCACGAGGTGGCGCTCGGGGCGGCCAGGAAGTCCGGCAACAGGCGGGACGAGGCGAGTCTCCTCGCGAGTCTCGGCCAGCTCTTCTACGAGAAGGACGACTTCGCGGCCGCGCTCGGCCACTTCCAGGACTCGCTCGAGCACGCCACGGCGGTCGGGGACGACGCCATCCGAGCCGTCGCGCTCGTGGGGATCGGCACGGTGCAACGCGATCGCGGCCAGTTCGCCGCGGCGTACGACAGCCTGACGGAGGCAGCCGGACCGGCGGATCGGGTGGAAGACCGCAGCGTGACAGCGGCGGTGAAGTACGGCCTGGGTGTCGTCTTCCGCGACCGTGGTGATCTCGACGCCGCGGAGGGCGCGTTCCACGAGTGCGTCGACGCCTACCGCGAGGCGGGTGACCTCCGCGGTCAGGCACTCGCGGTGCGCGGCCTGAGCCTGTGCCGTCGAGCGGCGGGCAGGGCGGCGGAGGCCGCGGACCTCAGCCGGCAGGCCGTGGACCTCCTCACCGAGGCCGGTGACCGGCTCGGCGCCACCTATGCGAGGCAGTCGTTGAGCAAGGCCCTGATCCGGCAGGGACGGCTGAGCGGTGTGCGGGAGGTGCTGTCGGCCTGCCTCGACGTCTGCACCGCCCACCGGGACCGGTTCGGCATCGCCCTCGTGACGAGGACCGCGGGAGAGCTCGCACTGGCCGAGAACGACCTGGCCCTGGCTCAGCAGCTCCTCACGAGCGCTTCCGAGTTGTGGCGCGAGCTGGAGCTCGCCGTCTGGGACGCTCGCACGCAGCGCGACCTGGCTGCGGCCAAGGCGTCGTCCGACCCGGTGGCGGCTCACCGGCACTGGGCCGCTGCCCTGGACGTCTTCCGCGCGGCCGGCAGTCGTGAAGCCGCCGAACTGGCTTCGACGACGCCACGCGAATGGTTCGACCGGATCCGGCTTCAAACCGGCTTGTAGGCAACTTCCAGCTCTGTCGCTCCCGCGCTGAAGCTCCCTTGAAGGTCGTGCGCCGATGCTCCTCCCATCGGTCGAACAACCTGATGAGGAGCAAGAATGGGATTCGGGCGCATCGCGGCCACAGTCCTGGTGGCACTCGTGACAGCCGGCTCGTACAGCGGTGTCAGCGCGGCAGCGGAGGAGCAGGGCGACATCGGCGCCATGTTCAACTGCGCCACCTACTCGAGCAACCAGACGATGTCGAGGAGCCAGGCGCTGGCCCGCGCACAGTCGTGGATCAACGCCAGGGTGCCCTACAGCCAGGCGGCCTGTCACACCAACCAGTTCGGGTCCTACCGCACGGACTGCTCCGGGTTCGTCTCGATGGCGTGGGGGCTCAGGGTCTCCCACACGACCTTCGACATCCACCACGTCTCCCACACGATCCCGCGATCGGATCTCCGGCCGGGCGACGCGCTGAACGACGCGGACTCGCACATCGCGCTGTTCCTCAGATGGGACGACGAGGCGAAGACGAGACCCGTGGTCCGCGAGCAGGCCGGGCCGAACGGATCGCCCACGGTGGAACGGGTCTGGTCCGCCGCGACGGCGAGCGGGTACACACCGATCCGCTACAACAAGATCACGGAGGACACGCCACCTCCGCCGCCTCCGCCGGCGACAGCGCTCTCCAAGTCGAGCGTGGTGGCGTTCGGGGACCAGCTGCACGCGTTCGCGACCGGCGTGGACGGGAGCCTCTACCAGAAGACGTGGACGGCCGCGGCCGGCTGGGGCGAGTGGAGCTGGCTCGGCGGGCAGATCACGGGCCAGCCGCAGGTGATCTCGTTCCGCAACCAGATCCGGGTGTTCGCGGTCGGTGTCGACAAGTCGTTGTACGAGAGGGTGTGGAGCCCGTCCGGCGGCTGGGGCGACTGGACGTGGCTGGACGGCCAGCTGTCCGGTGAGCCGCAGGTGGCGACCATCGGCGATCAGCTGACCGTGCTGGGCACCGGCGTGGACCGGTCGCTCTACGAGAGGACGTGGACGCCCGGTGGCTGGTCGGCCTGGAACTGGCGTCAGGGCCAGCTGGCCAGTGACCCGCAGGTGACCGTGCTGGGCAACGAGATCCACGTCTTCGCCACCGGGACCGACAACAGCCTTTACCAGATCAAGAGGACCGCGGCCGGCTGGGACGAGTGGTTCTGGCTGGGCGGGCAGATCACCGGTGCGCCCGCGGTGATCTCGTTCGGCGACCGGCTGAGCATCTTCGCGCGGGGTGTCGACAACGCGATGTACGAGAAGACCTGGCTGGCCGCGACCGGCTGGAACGACTGGGCGTGGCACCAGGGCCAGCTCGGCGGCGACCCGCGCGTGGCGGGGACCAGCGGCCGGTTCAGCGTGTTCGTCACCGGGGTGGACCAGGCCCTCTACGAGAAGACCTGGACGACGTCCGGCTGGACCGACTGGGCGTGGCGCGACGGCAAGATCACCACCACCCCGCGGCCCGCCCTGATCGGCAACGACGTGCACGTCTTCGCCACGGGCGTCGACAGCAGCCTCTACCAGCGGCGCTGGACCTCTGCGGGATGGGGGGACTGGACGTGGCTCGGCGGGCAGATCGCCGGTTAGCACCCCATTCCCCCGGACGAGAAGACAGGAACGAGCAGATGAGTGCTGCGTCGAAGTTCGCCCTGAACCTGGCGATCACCACCCTGGCGACGACGATCACGTTGTCGGGCAACGCTTTCGCGGCTGCGCCGCAGTCCGGTCCGACCGAGGTCTGGCCGCAGGAGGTCGGTGTGGCCTTCCGGGCGCTGCCCTGCGTCGCCGGGGGACCGACCGCGGAGGACGCTGCTGCCGCCGCCGCGCTGAACCCCCAGCTGACCAACAAGATGAAGGGGTACATGACGGCCTACAACACCTCGTGTGCGAGGGCTGTGGTCCGCGCGGTCAAGGACCGCGGTCTCAGCAAGAGGGCGGCGGCCATCGCCATCGCCACGACGATCGTCGAGACGAGCAACGCCAACCTGGACGGGGGCGACCTCGACTCGGTCGGTCTCTTCCAGCAGCGCGCCACCTGGGGCTCGTTCGCCGAGCGCACCGATCCGGTGATCGCGACCAGGAAGTTCGTGGAGACGATGGAACGGTTCTACCCCGGTGGCTCGTGGAGCACGGCCCCGATCGGTGACGTCGCCGCCGACGTCCAGCGACCGGCCTCGCAGTACCGCTTCCGGTACGGCGTCGAGGCCAACGACGCCACCGCGATCGCGAACGCCCTGTGGCCGGGCAACAGCTCCGTGGTCCACGGCCGGTCGAAGTCCAACGTGGTCGCCGAGGGCGGCAGGCTGCGCGTCTTCGCCACCGGGGTCGACGGCGCCCTGTACGAGAAGACCTCGTCGCCGGCGGGCGGGTGGAGCGACTGGGTCTGGCACCAGGGCCAGATCGTGGGGCAGCCGCAGGTCATCTCAGTCGGTGATCGGGTGCGCGTCTTCGCGACCGGGGTCGACGGCGCTCTCTACGAGAAGAGCTGGACGCCGGCGGGTGGCTGGAGCGACTGGGTCTGGCACCAGGGCCAGATCACCGGTGAACCGCAGGTGGTGCAGGTCGGCGACAAGGTCAGCGTCTTCGCCACCGGTCAGGACAAGGCCCTGTACGAGAAGACCTGGACGCCGGCGGGCGGCTGGGGTGACTGGGTGTGGCGCCAGGGGCAGCTGGCCGGCTCTCCCAGGGCGATCGCACTGGGCGCGGAGGTCCACGTCTTCGCCACCGGTGTGGACGGCTCGCTCTACCAGCTGCGCTGGACGCCGGGCGGCGGCTGGTCGGACTGGTTCTGGCACGGCGGTCAGCTGACCGGCGCGCCGCAGGTCAGCGTGCTCGGTGACCGGCTGAGCGTGTTCGCCGCCGGGGTGGACAAGGCCCTGTACGAGAAGAGCTGGACGCCGGCGGGCGGCTGGACCGACTGGGTCTGGCAGCAGGGACAGCTCGCCGGCGAACCGCAGGTGGTCACCGTCAACAGCCGGCTGAGCGTCTTCGTGACCGGCGTGGACAACGCGTTGTACGAGAAGACGTGGACGCCGGCGGGCGGCTGGGGCGACTGGGTGTGGCGTCAGGGCCAGCTGTCCGGCGCGCCGCGGGTGACCGCGTTCAACGACGGGATCGAGGTCTTCGCGACCGGCGTCGACGCGTCCGTCTACCAGCTCCGCTGGACTCCCACCGGCGGCTGGGGCGAGTGGGTCTGGCACGGCGGGCAGGTCACCTGACCTGAGCCGGCGGCAGGGTGGGTGCCCCACGTGGGCGCCCACCCTTTCTGCCGTGTCACGTCCATGTACGCGTGAGGTGGCCGTCCAGTGCGGCCAGGAAGTCGTCGGCGTCGAACATCGCGCCCGCCGAGGCCACCCCGTTCACCCGGAACCGGCCGGTCAGCAGGCGTTCCACCGCCTCGACGGCCAACGGTGCGCTGACGGCGTAGATGTCGCGACCCGAGACCGACAGCCGGCGTTCCGCGGCACCCCGCCGCACCACCACGTCCACCTCGAACGTCTCCGGTTCGGAGCGCTCACCGGCGGCTGCCAGGCCCTGCGCCGCCGTGACCGACATGTACGAGGTGACGGACGGGATGGCCAGGTGGCTGGGCACGGTCACGATGTCGGCCATCGAGAACTCACCGATGACCTCCCGCGGCCCGCTGGGGAAGTTCCAGGTCAGTGAAGGCGGTGCGGCGTCGTGGTGCTCGAGCCGTCCGTCGCGGAACCGGACCCGCTGACCACGGCGGCGGTCGCGGGAGACCGCCCCGGCGGCGAGCGTGCCGGGGGTCGGTTGCCAGCCGCTCAGGCCGTAGGCGACGTGGGCCTGCGACGCGTCCGGCCAGTCGGCCATCGCGGCGGTGACCAGCAGGTCGGCCAGGCCGCCGAAGAACGCCATGGCGGGCACGACCGGAATGGAGGCGCCGCGGGCGAACGTGTCGGCGTTCGCCTCGATCTCGGCTGCCACGTCGACGTACGGGATGCCGGCGCGTTCGGCGGCGGCGATCAGGGGCAGGGCGGTCACGGCGAACGGGCCGGCCGCGTTGATCACGGCGTCCGCGCCGGTCAGCGCCCGGTCGAGGGCGGCGAGGTCGTCGGCGGTGGCCTGGGCGCGGCCGAACGGGAGCGGGGTGCGACCGCGCTTCTCCAGCTCCGCCAGGATGAAACGCCCGGTGAGGCCGGATGCGCCGTAGACCGCGATGTGGTGTCCCATGTGGACATTGAAGTCAGCACGAGACCCGCGGCCCAGTGTCTGGAACGACACGATGCGTACAATTTCGGACATGCTCGCGTTCGCCGTGACCGCCGGGATGCTGCACTTCGAGCTGACCGCGACCTACGAGATCTTCACCGCGCCCCAGCTCGACTACGAGGTGGTCGTCTGCGGTGACCAGCCCGTGCGGGTGGGCCGGTTCACGCTGGAGCCGGACCTGCCCCTGGACCGGCTGCACCGCGCGGACACCGTCGTCGTGCCCGCGCTCGTGGACGTGGACGAGCCGATCGACGCGAACCTGGTCGAGGCGGTCAGGAAGGCGCACGACGCAGGCGCCCGGATCGTCTCGTTGTGCACGGGTGCGTTCGTGCTGGCCGAGGCGGGGCTCCTGGACGGGCTGAAGGCGACCACGCACTGGGGGCACACCGACGAGCTGGCTCGCCGGTACCCGCGGGTCAGGGTGGATCCGGACGTGCTCTACGTCGACAACGGCCAGGTGCTCACCTCGGCGGGCAAGGCGGCGGCGATCGACCTGAGCCTGCACCTGATCCGCCGTGACCACGGGGTCGCCACGGCCAACACGGCCGCGCGCCGGCTCGTGGTCCCGCCGCCGCGACGGCGGGCAGGCGCAGTTCGTGCTCGCGCCGGTGCCGACCGGTGAGGGGCACCCGCTGACCGAGCTGTTCGGCTGGGTGGGGGTGAGGCTCGACCAGCCGTTGACGGTCGAGGACCTGGCCCGTCAGGCGAACCTGAGCTCGCGCCACCTGACCCGGCTGTTCAAGGACGTCACCGGCACGACCCCGTTGCAGTGGCTGCACACGCAGCGCATCCGGCGCGCGCAGGAGCTGCTGGAGCTGACCGACGACAGCGTGGATTTCATCGCCGAGGCGGCGGGTATGGGCACGGCGACGACGTTGCGCCGGCACTTCCACCGGACCGTGGGTGTGCCGCCGGACACATACCGCCGCACGTTCCGCCCGGTGGGTGGCCGATAGCCGCGAGCGGGGGCGTTATGTTGGCCGGATGAGCAACGGACAGCGCATCGGGGCGCGGGTGTTGCGGCGCAAGCCGATCGACCAGCTGACCCATCCCGGCAGTGAGATGCGGCGCACGCTCGGTGTCGGCCACCTCACCATGATCAGCATCGGCGCGACGCTGGGTACCGGCATCTTCGTGGTGCTGGGCGAGGCGGTGCCGCTCGCGGGGCCGGCGATCGTGGTCTCGTTCGTGCTGGCGGGCATCACCGCGTTGTTCTCCGCGCTGTCCTACGCCGAGCTCGCGGGGCTCATCCCGGCGTCCGGGTCCTCGTACTCCTACACCTACGCCACGCTCGGCGAGATCGTCGCGTGGGTCTGCGGCTGGTGCCTGGTGCTGGAGTACGGCGTGTCGGTCGCGGCGGTCGCGGTCGGGTGGGGTCAGTACGTCAACGAGCTGCTGCACCTCGTCACCGGGCTGCGGATCCCGGACGCGTTCAGCCAGCCGCCCGGTGACGGCGGGATCGTCAACATCCCGGCCGTGCTGGTCGTGGTCATCTCGATGCTGGTGCTGCTGGGCGGTGCACGGGGTAGCGCGCGCACGAACGCGATCCTGGTGTACGTGAAGGTCGGCGCGTTGCTGATGTTCTGCGCAGTGGCGTTCACGGCGTTGAAGGCGGGCAACCTGCAGCCGTTGTTCCCGTTGGGGCTCGCGGGGATGAGCGCCGGTGCGGCTACGTTGTTCTTCTCCTACATCGGGTTCGACGCCGCCTCCACCGCCGGCGAGGAGGCGAAGAACCCGCAGCGCGACCTGCCGCGCGCGATCATCATCTCGCTGGTCGTGATCACCGCGCTGTACTGCGCTGTCGCACTCGCGGCGGTCGGGGCGATGCCGTGGCAGACGTTCGAGGGCACCGAGGCGGCGCTCAGCCGGGTGCTGACCGACAACGTCGACGGCGCGATCTGGCCGATCCTGCTGTCGATCGGTGCCGTGGTGGCCACGACGTCCGTGGTGCTGACCGTCCTCTACGGACAGACGCGCATCCTGTACGCGATGTCGCGCGACGGGCTGGTGCCGTCGATCTTCGCGAAGCTCAGCCCGCGCACCGGTGTGCCGTTCGCCAACACGGTCGTCGTCGGCCTGTTCATCGCGGTGCTCGCCGCGCTCGTGCCGCTGGGCTCGCTGGCGGACGCGACCAGCATCGGCACGCTGTTCGCGTTCGCGCTGGTCAACGTCGCGGTGATCATCCTGCGGCGCACCGAACCCGACCGGCCGCGCAGCTTCCGGGTGCCGTTCTCGCCGGTCACGCCGTTGCTGGGGCTCGCGTTCTGCGTCTACATGATGTTCAGCCTCGGCCTGGACACCTGGATCGCGTTCCTCGCCTGGATGGCGCTCGGGTTCGTCATCTACTTCGCTTACAGCGTCCGGAAGGCCCGCCTTGAGGTTTCACGCGATCACTGACGTCCCGGGCATCGCCCGCGTCGCGCGGTACTACGCCGACGTCTGGGAGACGACACTCGACGTGCTGTCGACCGAGACGCTGCACTGCGTCCGGCACGCGGGCGGCGCGACGATCGGGGCGTTCGACGGTGACGAGCTGGTCGGTGCCACGACCGGGCTGTTCTGCCCGGACGGGTCGGTGTACTCGATGATCGCGGCCGCGCGGCCCGGCGTCGGGCACCCGTTGAAGCTCGCGCAGCGCGAGTGGGCGGCCGGGCTCGGCGCGCGGTCGATGCGCTGGACCTACGACCCGCTGGTGGCGCGCAACGCCCGGTTCAACCTGGTCAAGCTCGGCGCGGTCGTCACCGAGTACACAGTGGACTTCTACGGGCCGATGAACGACGGCGTGAACACCGGTGAGTCCGACCGGCTGACCGTGCGGTGGGACCTGACCGGGTCGCGGGAGCCGCACGAGCCGGAGCCGCGTGGCGAGGTCACCGCGACCGCACCGGACGGGGAACCGTTGCGGCGCACCGACGGCGAACGGATCTGGTGCCGGGTGCCGCGTGACATCGTGCAGGTGCGCAAGGATTCGCCGGACCAGGCGGACGAGTGGCGGGTGGCGGTGCGCGCGGTGTTCGTCGACGCCTTCGCCGACGGGTACGTGGCGACCTCGATGTCCCGCGACGGCTGGTACGGACTGGAGCGCCGGTGAAGGTCGAACGCGTTGAGCTGCTGCACGTCGCGATCCCGCTGGTGTCGCCGTTCCGCACGTCGTTCGGCACGATGACGACGAAGGACACGTTCCTGCTGCGGGTCGTCACGGACACCGCGCAGGGCTGGTCGGAGTTCGCGGCCGACCCGGAACCGCTGTACTGCTCGGAGTTCGTCGGCGCCGCGGAACTGGTGCTGGCCGACCACCTCGTGCCCCGCGTGACGCCGGAGGTCACGGCCGCTCAGGTGGCACCGAGGACGCACGCGGTCAAGGGCCACAAGCTCGCCAAGGCCGCACTGGAGACCGCGGTCCTGGACGCCGAGCTGCGGTCGTTCGGGATGCCGATCGGCACGTTCCTGGGCGCCACCACCGACAAGGTGCCCGCGGGTGTCTCGGTCGGGATCAAGAACTCCGTCCCGGAGCTGCTCGCGGACGTCGAGGGCTACCTCGCCGAGGGCTACGCGCGGATCAAGCTCAAGATCGAGCCCGGCTGGGACGTCGAACCCGTGCGCGCGGTCCGCGAGCGCTTCGGCGACGTCCTGCTGCAGGTCGACGCGAACACCGCGTACACCCTCGCCGACGCCGACCACCTGCGCCGGCTCGACGAGTACGACCTGCTGCTGATCGAGCAGCCCCTCGAAGAGGACGACATCCGCGGCCACGCCCTGCTGGCGCAACGCATCGGCACGCCGATCTGCCTCGACGAGTCGATCACCTCGGCCAGGGACGCGGCCACCGCGATCGCGCTCGGCGCGTGCCGGATCATCAACGTCAAACCGGCGCGCGTCGGCGGTTACCTGGAGGCACGCCGGATCCACGACGTCGCCGCGGCGCACGGGATCCCGGTGTGGTGCGGCGGAATGCTCGAGACCGGCATCGGGCGCGGGCCGAACCTCGCGCTGGCCGCGTTGCCCGGTTTCGTGCTGCCCGGCGACGTCTCGGCGTCGAGCCGGTACTTCGCCGAGGACCTGACCGAGCCGTTCGAGCTGCGGGACGGCTTCATGAACGTGCCGGCCGGGCCGGGCATCGGCGTCGACCCGGTCCCGGAGACGCTGCGGCGCTTCACCACCGCGACGAAGGTCCTCTACGCCAGCGACTGAAGCTCGCGGGCCAGGTTCGTCCGCGCGGCCGCGTCCCACCGCTGCCGCGCGGGCTCGGTCACGTAGAGGTCCTCGCGCTCCAGCAACGACTTCAGCACCGCGGCCCGGCCCTTCCGCCACGTCGCGTCGTCGTACCGCGCGTACTCGTGCCGCACGGCCTGCCGGTAGCGCTCGTAGTGCTCGGGTTCCGAACCGAGGATCGCCAGGTCGGCGTCGAGCAGCACCTGCGCGAGCGGGTCGTCCGACGAGTGGGTGATCGTGGCCAGCACCAACGACTCCACGCGCGTGATGTGCTCTTCCTCCAGCCCGGTCAGGCGTTCGCGGGCCCACTGCGCGCTCGCCCGTTCGTCCTCACCGGGTTTGCCGTCGTAGATCACGTCGTGCGCGCACGCGGCCAGGGTGAGGATCGCGCGTTCCTCGACGGAGAACGCGAAAGCGTCCGCGAGCGCGGAGGAGTCGCGCACGACGGACGCCACGTGGAAGGTGTTGTGGTAGGCCCGGTGCGGCTCGGCATACCGTTCGACCAGGTCGCCCGCGTCCGGTGTGCCGCCCAGAGCCCGGACCGCGTCGTCCCAGATCCGTCTCACCGTGCCAGCTCCTCTTCGACGACGTCCGCGGCGGCGGTGCTGCCGCCCGCCCGGTGGATCATCCGCTGCATGTCCTTGACGCGGGCGGAGATCGCCGAGTCCGAGGCCAGCTGGTCGACCAACGAGCGCACGCCCTCGGGGGTTGCGGTGTCGAGCACCACGCCCAGGCCGAGCTCCTCGACCCGCTGGCCGTTGAGGCACTGGTCGGTCATCCGCGGCACCACGATCATCGGCACCCCGTGGTGCAACGCCTCCATCACCCCGGCCATCCCGCCGTTCGTGACGAACACGCTCGCGTGCTCCAGCACGGCGAGCTGCGGGATGTCGTCGTGCACCTCGACGTTCGGCGCCGCCGGCACACCCGTGGTCACCAGGTGCCACGGCATCCCCTCGGCCGCCCGCGCACACACCTCCGTCGCGGCCGTCGCGAGCACGACCCGGCCGCCCGGCGGTTGCCAGCTCGCCTGGAACGGCCGGGAGGCCAGGCACGGTCCGACGAACGCGTGCCAGTCGCCGAACGTGTCACCCTCCGGCTGGAACTCCCTGGGGAACAGGGCGATCCTGCGCCGCACACCGGTGAGGAACTCCGGCAGCGCGCTGCCGACGAACGCGTGCACCCTGGTGAAGAACTCGACCACGTCGGGACCGAACCCGCCGGGCGGTACCGCGGCGTCACCGAGCGACCAGTGCTCGTTGCTCGTCAGCAGGCTCTCCACCAGCAGGTCCGGCACGCCCAGCCGCCGCGCGATCACCGCGCCCGACCAGGTCGTGATGTCCCACAGCACCAGGTCCGGCGGGTCCTCGCGGAGGACCTGCTCCAGCACCGGCAGCGTGATCTCCGCCTCGACGAACGCCTCCTTGGCCGCGAGGTAGAGCGACGCGGGCATCGGGAAGTCGATCGTCGTGTCGTAGTACAGCGGGGTGGCGCCGGTGCTCGCGACGGCCTCGGCGAGCCCGGTGGGCACCGGGACGCTCACCCGGTGGCCGCGGCGCACGAGCTCCTCCACCAGCCCGAGCGCGGGCAGCACGTGCCCGCGTTCCGGCAGGAGGAAGACCGCCATGTGCGCCACGGCCTCACCTGCTCCTGTCGTAGGGGCGTTCCGGCCAGTGGTGCTTGGGGTAGCGGCCCTTGAGCTCACTGCGCACCCGCAGGTAACCGTTGCGCCAGAACGTCCTCAGGTCGCTCGTCACCGCTGTCGGGCGGCCGGCGGGCGAGAGCAGGTGCACGACCACCGGGACTCCCGCGATCTGCGGGGTGTCGGCCCACTTCATCGCGTCCTGGATGCGGACGTACAACGCCGGTGTGTCCTGGGTGTAGTCGACCTTGCCCTGGCCGATGCGTTCCGGGGCGAGCTGGTCGAGCTCGGCCGCCTCGGGCCACGGCAACAGGTTCCGCAGCACCGCGACCGTGTCGATCTTCGCCAGGTCGGAGCGCTTCTTGGCTTTGCCCAGGTCGAGCGAGCGGATCAGGCTTTCGTCGTCGACGCTCGGCCAGTCGCGGGTGCGGTGCAGGAACGCCATCCGTTCACGCAGGCGTTCGGCGGCGTCGGTCCACTTGAGCAGGCCCAGACCCTCCGCCTGCAGGCCCATCCGCAGGGCCTGCTGCGACTTGGCCAGGTCGTTGAGCGGGCGTTCGTCCAGGGTGATCGCGCCGAGCTTGCGGACGCTGTTCGCGACGACGTCGCGTTCCCAGCGGATGTCGTCCTCGGTGTGCACGAGGGCGGCGGCCGCGGTCACGGCGAGCTCCTCGTCGGCCGGGGCGGCCAGGCGGATGCGGCCGTGCTTGTTGCCGGGTTCACGGTCGGCGATCGCGACCGCCAGCCACTTGGCGTGCGAGTTGTCGTGCTCGACGGCCGTGCCGTTGGCCATGAGGTAGACGCTGCTGTTCTTGGACCTGCGCTTCGCCAGCCGCTCCGGGTAGGCGAGGGCGACGACCAGGGCGGGGTCGCCGTTGCCGTGCGGGTTGGTGCCGAGCTTTTCGAGCTTCTTGGCTTCCTGGCGCCATTTGCCCGGCGACTTGAGCGCAGTGGCCAGGTCGGACGTGTTGGGGTGCGTGCTGTCGTCGAGCAGCGCCACGACCTCGGCGGCGGTCCGGTTGCCGGCGAGCGCGCTGCCGTCGATCAACGCCCGGCCCAGCCGCGGGTGCAGGCCGACGCTCGCGATGCGGTCGCGGCGGTCGGTGTCCTCCAGCGCGTTGATGGAGTGCAACGTCTCCTGGGCGGCCTTGAGCGCGCCCTCCGGCGGGGCGTCCCACCAGTTCAGGGCACTGCCGTCCGGGGTGCCCCAGACGGCGAGCTCCAGGGCGAGCCGGGTCAGGTCGGCGGTGCGGATCTCCGGTTCCGGGTAGCGGGGGAGCGTCGAGTGCTCGTGCTCGGGCCAGCAGCGGTAGACGCGGCCGGGTGCCTCACGTCCGGCGCGACCGGCGCGCTGGTCGGCGACCGCCTGGGACACCCGGATCGTGGCGAGACCGGCGAGCCCGCGGCGGTGGTCGACGCGGGGGACGCGGGCGAGACCGGCGTCGACCACGGCGCGGACGCCGGGCACGGTCAGGCTGGACTCGGCGATGCTGGTGGCGAGCACGACGCGTTGCCGCTGCCCCGGCTTGAGCGCGGCGTCCTGGACGGCCGCCTTGAGCTGGCCGTGCAGGATCACCGTGTCGGCGTTCAGCAGGCTCGCCGTGCGGTTGATCTCGCGCACGCCCGGCAGGAACGCGAGCACGTCGCCGTCCACTTCGGACAGCGCTTTGGTGATGGCCCGCGCGACGGTGGTCTCGATGTGCTCGTTGCGGTTCGGCGGGACGTAGGTGATCGTCGTGTCGAACGTGCGCGCGGCGGTGTGCAGGACCGGCGCGTTGCCGAGCAGGTCGGAGAGTCGTTGGGCGGCAACGGTCGCGGACGTCGCGAGCAGCTTCAGGTCGGGCCTGAGGCCTGCCTTGGCGTCGAGCAGGAGCGCGAGCAGCAGGTCGGCGTCGAGGTGGCGTTCGTGGACCTCGTCGAGCAGGACCGTGCCGACGCCCTTGAGCTCCTGGTCGTGCTGCAGGCGGCGGACCAGCAGGCCGCTCGTCACGACCTCGACGCGGGTGTGCCTGCTGGTCTTGCGGTCGCCGCGGACCGAGTAGCCGACGGTGTGGCCGACCGGTTCGCCGAGCAGGCTCGCCATGCGCGCGGCGGCGGCGCGGGCGGCGATGCGGCGGGGTTCGGCGACGACCACCTTGCCCGGCAGCGCGAGCGGGACGAGCGTGGTCTTGCCGGTGCCCGGAGGAGCGACGAGGACGGCCGACCCGTGGTCCTCGAGCGTGCGCAGGAGCTCGGGGAGGACGGACTTCACCGGGAGATCGGGCAGGTGCACGTTCCTGAGTGTGTCAGGGTGGTGGCATGGTCTTGATAGGTGTGGTGTCTGGGGTGCTGTCCACACTGCGATCCGCGCGCAACGTCGCGCAGTGGAAGCACGTGCCGATGGTGTCGGAGTCGTCGAAGACCGCGTCCGTGCTGGCCGTGGTGCCCGCGCGCGACGAAGAAGCCACCCTGCCGTCGCTGCTGACCGGTCTGGTCGGCCAGGCGGGTGTCCGCGTGGTGGTCGTCGACGACGCTTCGGGGGACGCGACGGCGGCGGTCGCGCGGGCGCACGGCGCCGAGGTGGTCGAGTCGGCCGGTCCGGCGGAGGGCTGGGCCGGGAAGGTGCACGCGATGCACCTCGGCGTGCAGGAGCTGCGCGACGAGGAGTGGCTGCTGTTCGTGGACGCGGACATGACCTGCTCGCCCGACCTCGTCGGCCGGCTGGTGGCGACGGCGTCCGAGCTGGGGGCGGACCTGATCTCGTCGTCCGGGCGGGGGACCGGGCCGGCGTGGTGGTTCCTGCTGCCCGCGTTCAACACGCTCGTGTTCGAGGGGTCGCCGCCGGACGGCAAGGGTCCGACGGCGCTCGCTGTCGGGCATTGCATCCTGGTGCGGCGGGCGGCGTTCGAGAAGGCCGGTGGCTGGGAGGCGCTGGCCGGGGACCACGCCGACGACGTCGGGCTCGCGACCCTGGTCAGGGGCACCGGCGGGTTCGTGCGGTTCGTGGACGCGTCGATGCTGCTCACGACCTCGGGCCTGGACACGTTCGGGGACACCTGGCGGTCGTTGCGCAAGAGCATCCAGCCGGCGTTCCGGGACATGTTCGGAGCGAAGGCGCGGCCGCTGTTGATCGCCGCCGGGCTGCTGCACCTCGCGTACGGGCTGGTCCCTGTGCTGCGGTGGCGCTCGCCGTGGTCGTGGCTCGCGTGGTCCGCGCAGGCGGCGTCGCACCGGGAGTACGTCAAGCGCGTCGGGCAGCCGGAGGCCTCCGCCGTGCTGGCGCCGCTCGCGTGGGCGACGATCGGGGTGTTCCTGCTGGACTGCGCGCTCAGGCCGGGCGCCAGGTGGAAGGACCGCCGCGTTGGTTGACCCGTTGCGCGACCCGGACGACCCGGAGCTGCTCGACCCGTACCAGTCGCGGTCGCTCGCGATCCTGGTGGAGGGCGCGCGGCTCGCGTCCGGCGCGGTCAGGTACGGCAAGGTCGGCCGGGTCGGCTCTGCGGCCGTGGTGATCAACCGGGAGAACCCGTTGCCCAGTGGCAACTTCGGCTGCGCGCTGGACGGGACGTCGGTGGAGGTCGCCTCGACGCTGCTGCAGCTGGAGCAGACGTTCGCCGACGTCGGGCGGGCCGAGGCCGTGGTCTACGCGTCGCCGACGACGGTCGACGAGATCGAGGGCATCGCCGACGACTCCGGGTGGTACGCGGTCGAGGAGCTGCTCACCGTGGTGCACCGGGGGCGTGCCGTGGTCTCCGCGGGAGTGCGGCGGGCGGAGGACGCGGACCTGCCGGGCATCGTCGAGCTGCTGTCCGACGAGCTGGTCGGCAACCGGGCGCGGCTGCAGAAGTGGCTCGGGCACCGGCTGGACGACCCGCGGTGCCTGCTGCTGGTGGTGGACGACGGCGAGCGGATCGGCGGGTTCGTGTCCGGGTTCGCCGAGCGCGGCGTGGGCCTGGTCGAGCAGTGCGTGGTGCGGCCGGCGCGGCGTCGCCGGGGCGTGGGGCGGTCGCTGGTGGTCACCGCTGCGGCGGCGTTGCGCTCGGCCGGTGCGGCGCTGGTCGCGTCGCAGGTCGACGAAGGTCCGGGGGAGCGGTTCGCGGAGGCGTGCGGGTTCGTCGCCGCCTACCCCGTGACTGCATATGTACGCAGAGTGGATGAGCTGCTCGACTGAAAAAGTTAGTTGCCGCGTGACATATCCTTAGCAGGGCTAAGGGAGGGTTTCGGTGCGCGAGCGCTTGCCGGTTGAGGTCTGGGTACTGGTCGCGGCGAGCTTCATCATCGCCATCGGGTTCGGGATCGTGGCACCGGTACTGCCGGTGTTCGCCGCGACGTTCGGTGTCGGGCACACTGCCATCGCGATCCTGATCAGCGTGTTCGCGCTGGTCAGACTGGCGTTCGCGCCACTGAGCGGCATTCTCGTCAACAAGTTCGGCGAGCCGCACGTCTACATCGTCGGCATCCTGATCGTCGCCGCCGGCACGACCATGGCCGGGTTCTCCGGCAGCTACTTCGAGATGCTCGGCTGGCGGGCGCTCGCGGGCATCGGGTCGACGATGTTCACCGTCGCCGCGCTCGCGTTGCTCATCCGGATCACCCCGGCGCCGATGCGCGGGCGGGCCTCCGGGATGTGGGCGGCCGGGTTCCTCGTCGGCAACGTCGCGGGCCCGATCGTCGGAGCCGGTCTCGTGCCGCTCGGCCTGTGGGTGCCGTTCGTGTCGTACGGCGCGTTGCTGTGCGTCGCGGCGTTCGTGGTCTGGTTCTTCCTGCGGAATTCGACGTTGGCGGCGCTGGACAAGTCCAACGGCACCGACCACATGCCGTTCATGGACGCGATGCGCCACCGCGCTTACCACGCCGCGCTGGCCTCCGGGTTCGCCAACGGCTGGGCCGTGTTCGGCGTGCGCATCTCCCTCGTGCCGGTCTTCGTGATCGAGGCACTGGAGCAGAGCCCCGCCATCGCCGGCATCTCGATGTCGGTGTTCGCCGCGGGCAACGCCGCGACGCTCTTCATCTCCGGCAAGCTCGCCGACACCCGCGGCCGCAAACCGGTCGCGATCGCCGGCCTGGTCATCAGCGGCGTCACCACGATCTGGATGGGCTTCACCACCGGCACCTGGGACTTCATGGCCGCCTCGCTGATCGCGGGCATGGGCGCGGGCCTGCTGAACCCGCCGCAGAACGCCGTGGTCGCCGACGTGATGGGCGCCCGCGGCCGCGGCGGCCCGGTGCTCGCCGGCTTCCAGATGGTGACCGACCTGGGCGCCATCATCGGCCCGATCTCCGCCGGTGTCCTCGCCGACACCCTGGGCTTCGAGGCCTCGTTCGCGGTGACCGGCGCGGCACTGCTGCTGTCGGTGTTCTTCTGGTTCATCGCACCCGAGACCCTCCCCACCCACGAGGAGGAGCACACGGCCACCGCGGTGGCACCGGAGTGCGGCGCCCTCGACGAATCCGCCGAGGTCCCCCTGGGCGAACGCGTCGGAGGCAAACCACGCCACCCGGAAGCGTGACCGCGTACTCAGGTTCTTTTCAGCCTGGATCGCTACCCTCGGCGCCGTGGGTGGAGCAGAGCGCAGTGCGCGGAAACGGAAGCAGGCCGCGCGTGCGGTGACCCAGGCCCGTAACTCGGGCGGGGACCGGACCAAGATCATCGCAGGCATCGCGGTGGTCGCCGTCCTGGCGGTCGCCGTGATCGGTTACGTGATCTTCCAGCAGCAGTCGAGTGGTACGACGACGGACGGCGCCATCCCGGCCGCCCCCGCCGACAAGGTCATCTCGGCCCCGTCAGCACGGGACAACAACGTCGTGGTCGTGGGCAAGGACAGCGCCACCACCACCATCGACGTCTACGAGGACTTCCTCTGCCCCGCCTGCGGCCAGTTCGAGGAGATCTACGGCAAGGACCTCAAGAACGCGGTCGAGGACGGCAAGCTCAAGATCCGCTACAACATCCTCCCGATGCTGGACCGCCTCTCCGAGCCGACCGGCTACTCGTCGATCTCCGCGAACGCCGGCCTTTGCGCCGCCGACGCGGGCAAGTTCAACGAGTTCCACGCGGCCCTGTACTCGAAGCAGCCCGAGGAGGGCGGCCCCGGCTACACCAAGGACCAGCTGATCAAGCTCGGCAAGGACCTCGGCATCACCGACGCGGCCTTCGAGACCTGCGTGCAGAACGACACGTACAAGGCCCAGCTGTCCGACCTGATGTCCAAGACGAGCGCCAACGACGCCCTGAAGAACGGCGGCGGCTTCGGCACGCCGACCGTGGCGCACAACGGTGCGCGGGTGGACATGGCGGCCAACGACAACTGGCTGGCCGACCTGCTCAAGTGAAACGTTCCTCGGTGACGCCCGGTCCTTCGACGTGAGGGCCGGGCGTTCGTTTTGCCGAGGGCGGTGTGTGTGCTGCGAGTCACTGATCTTCGTGTGCGGTGCGTCCTGGGCGAAAGCGAGTCGTTGGGTGGCCTGAACGGGGGTCTACCTGGGGTGATGGGGTGGGGAGACCCCCGATTTTTATCTTGTGGCACCGATGTTGTACGGTATTGGCACACGAGAACGGCAGGGAAACCCGCCGGGAACGTGGACCTTCAAGGGGCTGTGGCGCAGCTGGTAGCGCATCACACTGGCAGTGTGAGGGTCAGGGGTTCGAGTCCCCTCAGCTCCACAATTGAAGACAGCATACGAATCGCCCGCTGACCTGCAAGTATGAGGTTGGCGGGCGATCTTGTGTTTCTGTCCCGAGTGGATGGTTGTATCCCCAACTGGAGCAAAACTGGAGCACGGTCCTGTGCCCTGCGAAATAGGGTCACGTGGCTGCTCCAGGATCGGTCGCCCGGTCGGGTGGTTGTCCACAAGACTTTTGATCGCCTGCTGACGTGTCGGCGATGGCGTCTGGCACGGTCGACCGCGCCGCGCACGATGCGGGCGGACACCGTGCATTTGCGGAGCCAGCAGGTACGTGACCGTGGCGGTGTTGCCGGCCGGTGTCGTCTGTCGCGCGTATGGACGCCGAAGCGGCCGAGGCGCTGCTGCTCGGCGGTCACGTTGTGGCGAACGCGTGCTGCGCATGAAGTTGGCGACTCGGTTGTTCCCATCCTTGTGGCGTCTTCGGCGGGAGCACCAAAGGATGGGAACAGTGCTGACCAGCGGTTTCAGGTTGGATGCTTGGTCGTGCAGGCCAGTTTCATGTTGTAGAGGTCAGGTAGCGCTCGCGTGTGGTGGCGCGTTGCTGCTGTGTCGGTGGTGCCACAGCACTACGTCGCGGATAACCGCCGCCTGTTGCAGGCCAAGACGCTCAGCTTCGGCGCCGTCAACGAGATTGATCTCGAAGACGACGTCTACGGCTTCATGTTGCTGCTGGCGGCGGGTCCGCTGCCTGGAGCCGGAAGTTGTGTTCATGCTGCGATCTGAGCATCGGCATGTCTCAGCGCTTCGCGGTCGACCTGATCCATGCCGCCCCACACGCCGTAGCTCTCGTCCCTGGTGAGTGCCGTGATGGCACAGGTCAGGCGGACCGGGCACAGGCGACAGATCTCTTTGCAGCCCTTTGCAGCCTTACTTCCCAGCTCGGCGTCGATCCAGTCGATTTCTCGGTCTGCGTTTCGGCATGCTGCGTGCACGTGCCACTTCGGTGCACGCAGCGCCACGAGCGTGGTCATACGGCCGGACGAAGAGGACCGCCGAGAAGGTAGTCGGCGAGGTGGCGGGAGGCGGTGTTGAGCTGTGCCGCAACCTGATGGCGGCTCAAACCGCGTCGCTTGGCCGCGGTTGACCGGTCTCCGTGGTCGAGGAGCACGTCGGAGACGAGGTCGGCTTCGTGGGGTGTGATGACACCGGACAGCATGGCTCCTGCGAGGACGAGGTCCGGGTGTCCGTCGGCTGTGCGGATGTCGATCGCGGTGTCGGTGAGTTCGGACCGGGACATGGCCCGTCGCCTTTCGCTGTTGCAGGCTTCGTGGCCGCGTCGGAAGGCTGCCCAGTAGAGCTGTCCGAAGATCTTCGGTGATCGTGCGTCGGCGAGGTCGAGTGCCTGGAGGAAGCCTTCGAGGATCTCGGAGTCCAGGTCGTTGCGGTCACCGCAGAAGCGGGATCCCAGCTTTCCGGCGATGTGCTTGAGTCCGGGCATCATCATGGCGGCGGCAATGGTGGTCCACGGTTCGGGTGCCGCGTGTGCCTTCCGGACGAGTTCCTTCCACACGGCGTCCTTGCTCACCCAGCTCGTCTGTCGTTTGAGGAGCAGTACGCGCACGCGGTCCAGAGGCAGCTCCTCGTTGGGAAGGCCGCATCCGAGTGCTGCGCAGTCGAGCGTCAGCGGCTGTGGGCCGGCGGTCATCGCGAGGAACCGCCGTTCGATCACGTCCAGGTGCGAGGGGGAGGGCGAGGTCATCGGGGAGGTGCCTTTCAGGGCGGGGGACCATCTCACCGCCAAATCCGTCTCCGGTGGCGCTCGATGGAAGCGATTCACCAAAACGAGTGGCGTGTCGCTGATGTGGCTCGGTGGCGGTGCGCCTTGCGCGGGAAACGCTCCTAGCGCGCGCCTGGCAGGATGACCGGCCGTGGTCGTGAGCGTGAGCATGGTGCGGAAGCTGGCTGACGAGAGGTCGTTCGAGCGAGGCGAGCGGTACCTCGCGGCCGGTCAGGTTCGGCGGGTCACGGTGGACGGGTCGACCGTGACCGCAACGGTGGACGGCACTCGGACTTATCGCGTGCGGCTCGACGTCACGCCGAAGGGCCTGTGCGGGCGTTGCTCCTGCCCTTACGGAGCCGACGGCGTGTCCTGCAAGCACTGCGTCGCTACTTCGCTGGCGTGGTTGGAACAGGGCGGTGAGATGGGGGAGCCGCGTGCGGAGCCGTTGTCCGACAAGCGGCTGCGGTTGTTCTTGAGTGGTTGTGATCAGGAGTGGCTGATCGAGCAGCTGATGACGGCCGCGAAATCGGATCGCGTGCTGCGCGCCCGGCTCGCCGCCGCGGCCGGGCAGAAGAACGCGTTCGACGACCGGGACATCAGAGACCGCTTGGAACGCGCCATCGACATCCCCGATTTCGTCGACTACGGCGGGGCGTACGGCTACTTCCTGCACGTCGGTGAGGCTCTGGGCGAAGTCGAACGGCTGATCGGAGCCGGGTTCGCCGATGCCGCGATCATCCTCGCCGAGTACGCACTGGAACTGCTGGAGTCCTCGGCCGAGCGGGTGGACGACTCCGACGGCGGGCTGTCCGAGGCGATCGCCCGCGTGGAAGAGATCCACTTGGCGGCTTGTGAGGCGGGCTCACCGGACCCGGTGGAGCTGGCCGAGCGTCTGGTCGCGCGGGCGGTGAGCACCGACTACGAGCTGTTTCTCGACGTGCTGCCCGCGTACGAGGAGGTGCTGGGGTCAGCGGGCTTGGCGCGCTACCGGGAACTCGTCGAGCAGGGGTGGCGGACGCTGCCGCCGAAGAAGCCGGACGACTACAGCGCCCGCCGCTTCGTCATCACCCATCTCATGGAGAACCTGGCCGAGTCGTCGGGAGGCAGATGGGCTGATCGAGGTGCTGGCACGGGACGTGACGAGCTCCTACGACGTGCTCCGCATCGCTGAACGGCTGTGTGCCGACGACCGTGACGACGAGGCGCTGACGTGGCTGGAGCGCGGCCTGACCGACTTCGAACCCGACTCTCGCCTGCGTGATCTGGCTGCTGGGATCCACGTGCGCGCGGGCCGGCTCGACCGGGCAGGTGAGATGCTCTGGTCCAACTTCACCGACCGGCCGAGTCTGGAGACCTTTCGCGCGCTCCGCGATGCCACCGCCGGCGACTTTCCGCATTGGCGGGAACGCGCGCTGGCCTTCCTCGCCGTGCTACCGCCCGTCAAGGGATCCTGGTCATCGGGTCGCTCGACGTTGGTGGAAATCCTGCTGGCCGACGACGAGAACGAGGCCGCCTGGCAAGCAGCGGTCGACGGCGGCTGCTCGGAAGGTCTGTGGCTTCGCCTCGCGCGTGTCCGTGCCGCGAGCCACCCGGCCGACGCCATTCCGATCCTGCTCCGTGCTGCCGACCGGGCGATCGAAGCGCGCAACCGTGACTCCTACAAGGCGGCCGTTCGCCTGCTGGCCGAGGTCAAGGCGCTGTTCGCCCGCTGCGACCGCGACGACGACTTCCGCGCTCACATGACCGTTGTGCGCGCCGCGCACCGCACGAAGTGGGCTCTGCGCCAGGAACTCGATTGGGCTCGGTTGCCCTGACCAGCCGGGACAGGACCCGAACAGCGAAGATTCATCACAACGGGTGATGTGTCGCTGTTGTCCTCGGCGCAGCATCTCGCGTTCGTACTCTGGGCACGTGATCGATCACGACGAGGCGCCGGAGATGGAGGCACCCGCTGATCCGTGGTCAGCGCTCCTGCCGGGACAGGAGCTCGTACCGGCCTACCTGACCTCGCGGTTCGCGGCACAGTACCGGGTGATCGTCGAGGTCCTGCTGGCCGAGCAGGACACCAGCCTGACCGGGTTGTCCTACGACGAGGTCGCTTCCGAGGTTCTGCACCTCGACGCACGGTTGGTGCGGTGGCGGATTCTGCCCCGTTGCAGGAAGCCGCCCGCCGGTGGAGAGGGGAGTGATCGGCGGTCATGGAGATCACGAGTGAACTGATCCGGGCGGCGTTGGGGACGAATCCGACGCTGACGCTGCTGAAGGCGTACTCGCGAGACTGGGTGTTGCCATTGTTCGCCGAGCATCTCGAACAACTGGACGGGTCGGTTTCCGCTGAATGGTTCCACGAGCGGGTCGCCGAGGCGCGCGCCCAGATTCGTGATTGGCAGGGCAACGTTACACCGGCCGAGCACTGCCGCGACTGGGTCGAGAAGCGCTGGCTGGAGACCGAGACGCTCAACGGGCGCTTGAGGTACCGGTTGTCGCCTCATACGTTGCGCGCCCTGCGGTTCGTCCGTGAGCTCGTCGAGGGTGAGACAACTGTCAGCGGCGCGCGCCTCGGCTCTATCTCGCACGCGGTGCGGCTCTTGGCTGACATGACCAATCCGGACCGGGAGGTCCAGGTGCGGCGTATCGATCAGGAGATCGCTGAACTGCACAAGCGACGCGACGACATCGCCTCCGGTCGGGTACGGCTGGCGACTCTGGAGGAGATGAAGCAGCAGCTGCGCGAGATTCTCGCCATGACGCGGTCCTTGCCCGCTGACTTCCGGCAGTTGCGGACCATGGTGGAGGATCGTCACCAGGAGGTCGCGCGGCGTGCCATGGCCCAGGGTTCGCCCAAGGCGGACCTGGTGGAGGAGTATCTCAGGGAGAACGACCTGCTGTCGAAGACGAGTCAGGGCACGGCATACGTCGGGTTCTCCCGGTTGTTGTCGTCCAGGCAGTCCGAACAACTGCGCGCCGACATTGATCAGATTCTCGGGCAGGCGTTCGCGCTGGAGCACATGACCGCCGCGCAGCGTGAAGAACTCGACAGCATGCTTTCGACTCTCCTCGCCGCGGAGCTTGATGTGCAGAACAGCTACCTGCGCTGGTCCGCATCGCTGCGTCGCTTCCTCACCCGTGCAGCCCACGGCAGGCATCAACGGCTGATCAGCCTCGCCGACCGCGCTCTGCATGCTGGCGCGACATGGGTACAAGCCGAACCTGGTCAGCGATATGTGCCGCAGGACGTGCTCGGCGTGGGACCTCTCGCTGTCGTCGACATCTCCCAGACGCAGCTGTGGCGTGACCACGGCCCACAAGAGGTCATCGTCGAGGTCACCGAACAGCGCAGGACGCTGCCCACCGAAGACCGTGAGGCCCTTCGGCTGGCCGCCGGCACCAGCCCACGTGCCGTCGGACGGACCATCAACAAGCTGCTTGCCAGCCAATCGGTGGTGATCGGTGCCGAGGTGTTCGACGCCATCCCTGCCGAGTTCCAGCGTCTGGGCGCCCTGGTGAGCCTGCTCGACCTTGCCGTGGTGCACGGGCAGGTCGACATCGATCTCGTTGAGACGGTGAGACTGTCCGGGAACCGCGGCAGCGTCCTGATGATCGCGCTGCCTCATCTCGCCTTCGATACTCCCGTCCCCACGAAGGAGACGCCGTGAGCGAGCGCGTCGACGTTCCCTACGACGACTCGACGTCCAGCGACGACATGGACCAGTACGGTTTCGAAGACGACGAACCGGACCAGCCAGGAAGCTCCCGACTACCGACTGCGGCCCGACGGGCGCTGACGACCCTGCTGACCAAACGATTCATCACCCGGTCCAGAAACCGATCCGCGTGGGACGCACTGCTGACGTACGAGACCGAGATCCGTGAGCGTCTCGCCGACATGTACCTGCTCCTCGTCGTCGACAAGGACTACGAGGTGGCGTTCAAGCGCCAGGACCCGGCCGATGACGCGCCGAGGCTGCTGCGCCGCGACAAACCGCTGCACCGCGACGCGTCGCTCCTGCTGATACACCTGCGCAAAGAGCACACTTACACCGATGCGACCGATGATCCGGTCGTGATCACCCGAGCCCAGGTGGCCGAGTTCCTGCGCCCCTTCCGAGAGGACGGCGACGGTGACGAGGCCAAGTTCCAGCGCCGTGTGGAGGCCGCTGTTCGCGCTGTGGCCGACCTGAAACTGCTGACACCGGACCCGGATGCGGACTACCTGTTCACCGTTTCACCCGCGGTCGTTCCGCTGATCGGTGCCGATGAGGTGATGCGCATGGAGCAGTACTTCAGCCAGGCAGCCGGGGAGGCTGGCGTGCCTGATGAGTCCGGGCACGAAGGATCTGGTGAGGATCTCGCATGACTGCACCTCGAGCGGCCTTCCGAAAAGACCAGCAGACGGCACTGTTTCCGGTTGCAGACGAGGAAGGGGCAGCACAGTTCCGCATCATCGAAGTGCAAATCCTGAACTGGGGTGCGTACTCGGGGCTGCAGAGCATGATCGTGGCGCGTTCAGGCACCGCGATCGTCGGCCCATCCGGACGTGGCAAGTCAACCCTGTTGGACGCGATGGCCTCGGTGATCCTGCCCAACCCGCAAGAGTTCAACCAGGCTGCCCGCGACGACCGCGGTAAGAAACGTGAACGGACAGTCTATTCGTACGCTCGCGGTCACACCGACCAGAGGCAGGACGAGAACAGGCGCTCCGCGACGACGAACTACCTGCGGCCACCTGGTGCCCCCGGCTTCCCCAGTGGTGCGGCGATCACATGGGAGACCGGCGACGGGCGCCGCGTCACGTCGTTCCGGCTGGCGTGGGTGGGGCAGGACGCCGACGGGCCGGAGGCGGTCAACGCCACCACCGTTTACGGATTCGTCCACGACCGCTTCGACTTGGCGCAGCTCAACGGGATCACCGCCGTCCGCCAGGGCGCCTCCCCGCTGTCGAAGACATCCCTGGAACGTCTCGTCGACCTGGACCGGGGCGACGTAGTGGACCCCTCGCAGGCGCGTGTGCACGCGAAGATGCGCTCCGTCATGGGCATGGGCTCCACCGACGAGTCGCAGCGCCTGGCCATGCAGCTTCTGCGGCGTGCCCAGGCGTCCAAGGGCATCTTCTCCATCAACGCCCTGTTCAAGGACTTCGTGCTCACCGAGCCACTCGCGTTGACCCGGTGGGATGTCGCTCTTGAGGCGTACCGGGAGGCGTCACGACTGTACGAGGAGTTCGAGACAGCACGCCGCCGAACCGAGACGCTTGCGCCGCTTCCTGCTATCGCCGAGAGGTACTATGCCGCCGGCTCGGACTACGTGGCCAAGAACAGACTGCTGATCGGTGGCGACGATAGCCCGACTCGGTTCCAGGTGTGGCACGCGGAGAAGGTCGCCGAATGGGCCGAGACGGCCATCGACGACAACCGCCTCGCCAAGGCGGAAGCAGATGAAGAACACGCCGCCGCTGCCAAGACAGCCGGAACCGCCGAACGGCACGAGAAAAACACGATCGATCAGCTCACCGCCGCTGGCGGAGACCGTTCTGGGCTCATCAAGTTACAGCTCAAGCACGCGAAGGAAACACTGGAACGGCTCGAGGCCGAACGGCAGCAGCTCGAGAATCGCCTCTCCGTTTTCAAGTTGCCCCTACCCACTTCACCAGGCGACGTCACCCTCACGCACGACAGCCTCGACGACCTTGCCGTACAGGAGACGGAGGCGTTGAAAGGCGCCTCCGACACCGCCACCAAGGCCGCTGGCAGGCTTTGGCAGCTTCGCAAGGACGCCGAGGCGAAGAAACGCGAGATCACCGGCTTGCGGGCACGTCGCAACCTCATCCCCGAGGATGCTGATACACGCCGCAACCGGATTGCGTCCAGCCTCGGCATCGAGATCGACCGGCTCCGGTATGCCGGCGAGCTGCTCCAGCTCAAGCCCGAGCACCGTCGATGGGAGAAAGCTGTCGTCGGCCTGCTACTGCCGTTGTCGAGCACCCTGTTGGTCGACAGCCGCGACTTCGCCCGTCTGCGCCGATACGTGCACGACAACGACATGCAAGGCACGGTCACCATCGCACCCGCCGCCTCAGGCTCACCTGGGCCCGCCCCGGTGGACGGTGGAATTCCAGCGTTGCTCGACATTGCCGACCATCCGTTCCAGGGATGGCTTGCGAGCGAGCTGAACGAGACCGCGAACTACCTCTGCGTGGAAACCGAAGTTGAGCTGGACGATCAGCGTCCCACATGGGCTCGCGGTTCGATCACCCCAGCCGGCATGCGAACCGGCTCGCGGCACCGGTTCACGAAGGACGACCGTCGCCTGCGCTACCCCTGGATCGGATGGGACACCCGCTGGCTGCTGCAGGACCTAGACGATGAGCTCGAGTCGATCGAGCGGGAGGTCCAGATCGCCGACGTGTCGACGAACGAGGCCAATCTGCGACACGAGTCGGCACGCAACCGACTGAACGAACTGCGAGCGCTACGCACCAATCTGACCTGGGAACGAATCGACACCTCAGTCGCCCGAGAGCAAATCGGAGAGTTCGAAAACCAGCTCGCGCAGGCCAACTCTCCCGAGGTCGCCCACCTGACGGAACTGTTGCAGAAGCAGCGTGAGAGGGCGGTCGCCGCTAGTCGCGAGGTGAAACGGCTCGAAGAGGAACAGGAAAGACTCGACAAGCAATGGGGCGACCTCGTCTCGGTCGTGGACGACGCGAAGGACCGTGTCGACGCCGGGCCACCACTGAGCGCCGACGAGCGTGCCGCCCTCGCCCCCACCCCGTTCAACGCGCCAACCGAGGCCGCAGGGGTCACGGCCAGCCTGAGAGCAGCGATGGAGAACCTGCGGGGGCAGATCGAGCAGCACAAGCAGGACCGGGAGAAACTCGAGGTCGCTGTGGTGGGCCACATCGCCGCCTATAGGAACCTGGACGAACGAACCGCGCGCGAGACGGACGGAACAATCGATTCTCTGCCGGCGTTGCTGGCGATCTACCGGCAACTGGTGACCGACGACCTGCCCCGCGCCAAGGACGCCTGGCTGGCGAAGGTCGACGAGGACATGAACCGGCAACTGCGCGGGTTGCTCGTGCAGATCGAGGATGACGCCCGGAGCATCAAGCGCGGACTAGTCCCGATCAACGACGTGCTGTGCCACGTGCGGTTCCGGACAGAAGCCACGTTGAGCATCGAACCCGTTGAGCGACCAAGCGGCGACCTGAAGGACTTCCGCCAGATCATCACCCGGTACACCAGCAACACCGTCGGCATGGACACCGAACGAGATATCGACCAGATCGAGAAATCCTTCACCCGGCTGCGCAGACACCTGGCCAGACTCGACGACCAGTCGCGAGCCGGGGACGCATGGCGGCGGAAAGTGTTCGACGCCCGCGAGCACGTCGAGTTCCAAGCCATCGAGTCCCGTCCAGATGGCGTCAAGGTCGTTCACGACGGCGTCTCTGGAATGAGTGGCGGCGAAGGGCAAGAGCTGATCGCCTTCATCCTCGGCGCAGCCCTGCGGTTCCGCCTCGGCGAAGGTCACGAAGGGCCGCCTAGCTACGCATCGGTCATCCTCGACGAAGGATTCGTGAAGGCCGACAGCGACTACACCGGCAGGTCCCTGTCAGCCCTGCAGGCCCTCGGCTTCCAACTGATCGTGGGCGCACCCCGCGAGAAGGCGACTGCCTTCGAGGACTACGTGGCATCCGTCGCCTACATCAATGTGGACGTTGACGATCTCACGCGGGTGCGGATCTACCCCATGACGATGAAGGAGGCGCTAAGCCTGGAGGAAGATCCCTGATGCACGAACCCGACCATGTGCTGGACAAGATACGTGCGCGCTACCGCAATATTTGGCGTGACAGGCTCCTGCTCGGCGCCGACACCGCCTTTTTATTCGCCCTTGCGGCACCATCGGCGCAGATGATCGCCCGGGACTCCGACACGGTCAGCCGTTGGATGCGGGAATGGCGGACCTGGTCGGCAGCGCACCCCACGGCTCGGCTACGTGGCGGCAGCCGCCGCACAGTCGTGGGCACCCAGGAGGTGTTCACCCACCTCGACCTTCCCACGATCGACGACCTCGTTTCCCTCGACCAAGACCTCGCCGACCACTGGCTGCGGGCGAACGCCAGATGGGCGAGGCTTCAAAAACTCCCCGGTGGAGCGGCCGAGGAGCGGCTGCGCCCGCATCTGCAGCAGATCGTCGAGCTGGACGATGCCGACTTCGAGATCCTGCTCGGTGCCACGACGTGGTTCACCGAAAACCCGCGTTCCGGGCTGACGATCCGACAGGTTCCAGTACCGGGTATGCACACCAAGTGGCTCTCCCGCCACCGCCGGCTCGTCCTGGCCTGCCTCAGCATCCCCGATCTGGGCGGCGACATCGACCAGAACGATGAGGAGCTTGGGCAGGACAACCTGGACCCACTCGGACTGAAGGCGCTGCCTGTCCATGTCGACGTGATCCTGGCAGACCCCGTCGATCGCGCACTGGTAGGCGGCCTGCGGCACCTGAGTGCTCCTCTGCCGGAGATCGACGCACTGCCCGTCCACCCGGAGACAGTCTTGATCGTCGAGAACAAGGAGTCCGCTTACCTGGTTCCCGACCGGCCCAGGACCGTCGTCGTTCACTCGCTCGGCAACCACCTCAACGTCCTGGACGAGATCAGCTGGCTGGACGGTGCGCGCCATGTGTACTGGGGAGATCTCGACCGTGCCGGCTTCACGTTGCTGTCACGTGCTCGTGCCCGGATGCCGCATCTCGCCTCCGTCCTGATGGACCAGACCACTCTTGAGGAGTACAAGGCTCTTGCCGTTGAAGACGGGACACGAGTCGACACGCCGGAGCCGAACCTCATCGCCTTCGAAGCCGCCGCTCTGGCCGAACTACTAACAGCGCACGGCACCTACCTGCGCCTCGAACAGGAACGCCTTCCTTCTGCGTTTGTCCTCGACCAGCTCAATCGCGCGATGGAAGGACACGGTTCCGGTCAAGTCCGGTATTGAGCCGGGCAGCGGCCTCGGCTCAGGTGGAGGTGTTCGGAGTCTCCGAACGCCCGATCCGCTGCTCGTAGGGTCGACTCCCGCCGGGTTCACCATTGCCGACAGATGCTTTCCGTGGCGCCCAGGTCGAGATCTTGGCGTTTCGATGCGAGAACGTATGCCGAGAAGTGCGGTTTGAGCGGTCATCGCGACGCGTCCGTCGATCTTGCGACAGCTGTCAGAGGACTACGGGACGTTCACAATCTCACGCGCATTGCGGTGCATGAAGCGCGTGCTCGCGTTGTTGATGGCTGACCTCGCGGCTGTAGCGCTCTGTTGATCAGTAGCCCCGGTAGACACTCTTGTTTCAGTGAGTGGAGCCCCGGTAGGAGACCAAGGGGAACGGGGCTGACATGCAGGTTTGCGTTTCCTCACGATGTCAGCCCCATTAGGGGAACGGGGCTGACCTGCGGAAATGCTTGATCATCGTGGTGCCCCCGGCGGGAGTACCAAAGGATGGGAACGGGGCTGACCAGCGGTTTCATGTCGGCAGCCTGGTGGTGGAGTCAAGTTTCGGGCTATCCACGCCCGAGTAGCGCCCGCTTGGGGGCGGGCTCCGACCGTCCCACGTTGGGGGCATTGGACGCACAGTGCTGGCCGCCAGACCTGCGGCCCAGGGACCGCAACCAGGGCGTGGACCCCCGGCGGCGTGCACGCCAACGGCCACGGTCACCCGCGCCGTTGGGCCGCGCATGGCGTTCCGGGACTTCGCCACCGCCGCCTGCGACTTCGAGTCGACATCCCGTGATCGCGCGCGAGGGACGGGTTTTCCGCTGACGGGAACCCGTCCCTCGTCGTGACAGGCCTTGTGTCGTGTGCCGTTGGCTAACGACTTACCTCGGGCTATTCAGCGTTCTCCGCTTTTGGGCGCGCCTGGTTGTTGTCGAGGTCGTCGAGTTGTCGTTGGACGCGGTCGGCTTCGGTGTCGCGGCCTTGTTCCTGATACAGCCGCAGCGCCTCCGACCAGTCAGCGCGGGCCTTTTCCTTGCTTCCCAGAGCGAACAGAGAAGAACCTGCTCGATCGAGGATGCCCGCGACCTCGTATGCGTCGCCGAGACTGCGAAGCAGAGCGATGGCGTGATGGTAGTGGTCGACGGCCTGGCGGTGGTCGCCCGCGCGATGGGCGACGAGTGCCAGGCTGTCCAGGGTAGCGGCTTCGCCGTAGGTGTCGTTGTGGTGCCGGTGCAGGGCGAGGGCTGCCTCGCAGTGTTGGCGGGCGGTCTCCAGCTCGCCCGAGCGTGCGGCGTGCCAGCCGACCAGGTTGAGCGCGTCCGCTTCCCATCTCGGGCGGCCGAGGGTTCGGTACAGGTCGAGACAACGCCGGGCGTGTTCCAGAGCGCGTTGATCGTCCCCGCGTTGCTCCCATGCGGAGGCCAGTGCCTCGTGGGTGTGGGCCTGCTCGGCGGGCTCGTGGTGGTGTTCGGCCAGTTTGAGGGCGTTGTTCAGGTTCTCGGTGGCCTGCTTGTGCAGACCTGACCGGGCACAAGCGTGGCCGAGGGCTCGGTAGGTGCGGATGCGGGTGAGGGGATCGGCCAGGTGGTCTGTGGCGTCGGCGGCGGCTTGCCAGGTGGCGAGTGCGTCGCGCAGATGGCCTCGCCGGGTGTGGAAGGCGTTCAGGGCGTCAGCGAGGTGCCAGACGATGTCGTGCCGGCGGTGGGCGACGGCGGCACGCTGGGTGGCCAGGAGGGTGGCGTGCTCGTCCTGTAGCCATGCTGCGGCAGCCTCGACGTCAGGCAGCGGCAGCGGCGGGACGCAGGGCGAGCCGATTGGTGGAAGCGGGCGGTGCGGAGCCAGCAGGCGGTCGGCGGCGAGGGCGGTGTGCAGGTAGAACTCCATGGCTCTGGTCAGGGCGGCCTCTCGCTCGGCGGTGGGGAGTTCCTCGGCGGTGACGTTGGCGTAGCCGCGGACGAGGTCGTGCATCGTGTAGCGGCCGCGCGGGCGCCGTTCGAGCAGCGATGCCTCCTCCAACGCGGACAGCGCCTTACGTGCGCGGTTGCGTGGGAGACCGGTGAGGGCGACCGCGGCGGCCAGGGTCGTGTCGGGGCCAGGGGCGATGCCCAGCAGGCTGAACATGGTGCGCTGGTCGGCGGTGAGGGTGCGCAGCGACCAGGACAGCACAGTGGGCAGGCTTGCCGCCGGATCGGTGTCGTGGTCAAGCGTCTCCAGGCCGAGGTTGCGCAGTTCGCCGGTCAGTTCGGCCAGTGGTACCCCGGGGCGGGTGGCGGCTGTGCGGGCGATGATCGCCAGAGCCAGCGGATAGTTCCCGCACAGCGCGACAAGTTCGTCGACGGAGTCGGCTTCAGCGGCGACGCGGCGGGCGCCCAGGCGCTCGACCAGCAGGGCGAGCGCTTCGTGACGGGTGAGCACGCCGAGAGTCAGATGACGGCAGCCGTGGCGGTCGATCAGCGAGGCGAGCCTGGTGCGGCCGGTGATCAGCACGGTGCAGGTGGGGCTGCCCGGCAGCAGCGGCACGACCTGCTCGGCGGTGGCGGCGTTGTCCAGCATCACCAGCATCCGCCTCCCGGCCACCAGGCTCCGGTACAACGCGGCCTGGGCGTCGAGTTCCGGTGGGATCCGGTTGGGCTCCACGCCCAGCGCGTCGAGGAACCAGCGCACCGCCATTTCGGCGCTTACCGGCACTCCGGCAGGGGAGAACCCGTGCAGGTCCACGAACAACTGCCCGTCCGGGAACCGGTCGACGTGGGTGTGTGCCCAGTGCAGAGCCAGCCAGGTCTTGCCGATTCCTCCTGTCCCCGCCAGTGCTGAGATCACCACCTTTCCCTCCTCCTGCTCGAGAGCCGACGCCAGCTCGGCGAGTTCGTCGACGCGGCCGACGAAGGCGGCTGGGGCGGCGGGCAACTGCCGGGGCACAGGACGTTCCGGCACAGCAGGAGGATGATGGTGGTGGACATCGCCGACGGCGACCGTGTGAGCTTGGATCACCACTCCCGACAGCTCGGTCGCGGTGACCTCGTTGTGCACCTCGCCAGATCGATCTTGAGACGTCATCACTCTCCTGCCGGGCACGGTGAAAGTCCTCGACTCCAACGGCGCGGCACCGGTGGCCGTTCCCGATGTCGCCGAATAAGTCACGGTATGGGCGAATGAGTGATCGGTCGGGCGGTTTGAGAGCGCTGCACAACTTCCCCTGGGGCGTCTGCGAAACCGAATCACTCCGACGCTGGCTTCCGTCCAGCGCGGCAGTCGGCCTGACCAGGACGAAGGGCTGTTCCGGCCGCAGAGTGTTCGGCAGTCGTCATGCTGCGCGCCGGCAGTGTTCGTAATATTGGTCGAAGAACGGGTTCGGATCTCAGCGAGGGGTGTTCAGTGTCTTCGAGCGAGGCGGCGTCAACGGCCAGCGTGCAGACCAGCGACCATGACGGCGTGCTCGTCGCTATGGTCAGCGGCGAACTCGACATGATCAGCGTCGATGCGGTGGGAACGACTCTCTTCGATCACTTGGCGGTCGTCCGGATGGCTTGGTAGTGGAGTTGGCTGTGGATTTCATGGGCTCGTCGGCGTTGTCGATGCTGCTGGAGCTGTTGGGACGGTCACAGCGCGAGGGCGTGGGATTTGCCATCGTGGCTGCGCAGACTGCGGCGCTGCGTCCCATGATGGCCAGTGCCCTGAGTCAGGTGCTGCCGTTGAGCCAGTCGGTGGACGAGGCTGTGAAGGCGATTCGGAAGGATTGGGAATCGGGCCGGCAATCTGTTCAGTGATCCTGCGACGGCGCGAGGGACACCAGCCGGAGCACCGTTGATGCAGTGAGCACCTCACCGCGCCGCAGGGCATGTTCCTGAAGGATGCCGATCGTGGCGGTGTCGGCCAGTGCCCGCACCATCTGCCGCTCTTGGTCGAGGTTTTCCGGTTGGGTAGCGGCTCGAGTATGCGCTTTCCGCGGTTGGTCGAGGGAGCGTGTCGATGCACAACTCAACCGGCAGCGTGTTCGCTCCGACGCTGTTCCAAGACGAGATTGCGATCGTCACGGTGAAAGGCGAGATCGACACGGTGGCGGATGAGATTCTGCTCGCCGAAGCCGTGGACGTCCTGACCCGACCACCTGCCGGCCTGGTGATCGATCTCCAAGCGGTGACCTTCTTCGGCTCCTCTGGGATCAACTTCCTGGTCGCCGTCAGGCACCAGGCTCAGAGCAGAGGAGTGCCGTTCGCGGTTGTTGCTGCGCAGAACGCTGTGGTGAGGCCGCTGCAGCTGACGTGTGTGGACCGCATCATCGCCCCGTACCCGAGCTTGTCCGACGCCCTTGCTGCTGTGCGCGCGACCGGTTCGCCGCCAGCCCAGAGGAAGCAGCTGACCCGTCCAGCGGCGTCAGCGACACCATCAGAGTGATCCACCTCAGGACTCGGCAGGGTACTGCTCGACGCGGTGCAGCCTGGCGAGGTGTGCGGCGTTGCGGGCGGCGGTGGCGTTGATCGACTTCACGGCGTCCGGCGTTTTGTCGAGGTTGTTGTAGTCAAGGGTCTGCATGGCCTGGCCGTTTCAGTAGGTGCAGCCCTGCGCGGGATCGTGAAGCCGCTGTCGTTGAGGGCCTGGAACAGGTCCGCGACGATCTTGTGGGCGCCGTCCTCGTTGCCGACCACGGCGGCCAGCGTGACCTTGCCGAACATTGCGGCCTGTCTTCGTCGTCGGTTTCCGGCAGCGCAGCGTCGAGCCGTTCGAGCACGCACCGCGTCACGCTGGAGGCGCGGCCCATGTCCGCCTCGACGCCGGTTCCGATGGCACGTGCCGGTCGATGGGGCCGCTGGAGCGGTTAGGAAGCAGGAGGCTGCTTCCGGGAGATGGCGGCGCGCAAGGCCTCGAGCGCCTCATGTTGAATCAGGCGCACCACCCTCCGGTGTCGAGTTCAAGACAAGCGCAGTCTGATCTGTGGACAGACCCTGAACGACGCGCAGCCTCAGCATGGCGCGTTGCTCTCCCGTGAGGATTGCCAGGTACCTGCAACCACCCTGGAACTGATAGCTCACGATGGTGGTGGCGAGGCTGTGCCCGCGTCGATCCGTTCAGCTAAATCCAGCGCACCGGTGTGGCCGCGGTGCCTGCGCGCGTGTAAGGCTGCCGAGGGGTGAGGACGGTCCCACACCCGTGTCGAGCTTGCAGAGCACGCGGACGACCGTTCCCGCGGCATAGCGCTTCCTCCGCCGACGACGCGAGCCTTCCTGCCGCTGCGGTAGTCGAATTCACGCAACGTGTGGATGTCGTCCGCAAGGTTTGTGGTGGTGTCGGCAAGATCGTTCATAGGCGGAGAGCAACTCCTGACATCGAAGGGGCGGCACCGCGTGAAGGCGGAGCTGCAGCCTCGGTCATGCGCCCGAAACCGGCCGCGACACCGAGGCTACTGCGGCGCCGCTACCAGGCGCCGCAGCTGTCCGAGTGCTTTCTGTGGCGGCTGGCGCACTTCGTCGCCTTTCGACGAGCGAACTCACGACGACGTCCTTCCATCGATGCGGCTCCACGGTCGTCCGATACCTGCCGGTGACCGTAGCCGATCTTCGAGATCAGTCGAGTTCCCACGGCGAGATCATGCCGGTCACGATCGCCTGGGCGACCTCGTCGACCGATCTGCTGACGACGAAGGCGTGTCCGCGCAGCCGGGCCACCGCCTCGGCCGCGGACACGCCGACGGTCGCGACGAGCATTCCGGTTGCCTTGTGCAGCTGCGCGTGATCCGGCGCGAGCACGCCGCGCGAGCTGTCTCCGCTGCCCAGCTGCGGGCCGAGCAGCACAACAGTCATCAAGTCGGCGACCTCCAGCGCGATCGCGAGCTCGTCGTCCGAGAACGGTCGTGCTCGTCGGCAGTAAAAGCCGATCACGCCGATGCCGATCGCGTCCGCCCGCAACGGAAACGCGAAGATCGCGCCGATCGGCCGTCCGGCCATCGCCGCGGCGAACGCAGACCACCCCGGCGCCGAGGCGTGTGCCAAGTCAGGAGCCAGCACGGGGCTGCACGTGGCGAACGCCTCGAAGCAAGGTCCTTCACCGAGACTGAACTGCACGCTCTCGATGTGTGCGGCGACGTCGCTGGCGTACAACGACGTCTGGAACCGAGGACCGTCGATCAGCGAGACGAAGGCGCCGTCCATCTGCAAAGGATCCATGCACGTGCGGACAAATCTTGGCAACGCGTCCGGATTGCTCGCTTGCTCGTGCAACGCCACGACGGCCGCCGCGTAAATCCTGCAGATCGCTTGGGGGAGATCTACGCGGTCATCCATCTGCAGTGGTCGGCTGGACCGGCGGGCCGTCTTTCACTCGCACCAGAACTCCTTCGCCGCACGTCGACTGGCTCGCAGTCGCTCCTGGACGTGGCGAGGTCTGGGCCCACGCTTCGCGTGCCGCACAGGACCAACACATGGAGACTGCTGTGCGCGCACGGACGCCGTAGTTCACCCCGAGCGCGCCACAGATCGGGGCAGCGTCCGGGTGATATCGCGGAGTCCGACGCTCTCATGCTGGGGAGCGCCGCACGCTAGGCCGGGACATCTCGTCATCGAACACCATTTGCACGGCTCCACCGCGTTCCATGGCCAGGCGGCCGGCGAACTGCCTCGTCATAAGTGGTTTGGCTTGTTCCGTCCTGGTGTAGTCAGCCGGTCGCGATCGTCGAGGGGATCCGCGCTCCGCGGTACTGGACCTGCACATCGGCCACCGGTTTGTCCGAACTGTGCGCTCACATAATCAGCACAACCGAGGATCTCGGCGAAGAATTCCGCTACGGTGTAGTGCCCGTGCCCACCGAATTGGTGAGCAATTTCGTCGACCACACGTCAGGTGCTGGACGGATCCGTGTTGTGCGCAGCGCCGCGCGGGCAGTGAGATCACCGTCGAAGTCGACAACATGGCACGACAGCCGGTGCGTGGCCGGTCCGGACTGAGCGACACCCGACGATTTGGTGTCGTGATGGCCGACAACGTGTTCCACCCCTGGGGCACCCGCCGCTTCCGGCTGCGGGAAGACTGTGGTCGCCTCGGTACGCCGTCCTGAAGGTTAGATGTTGTCGCAAGTGATTCGACTGTGTACGGCGAAAACTTCGATCTGCGTGAGCGTTCACCATGTGGACCTCAGAGATCAGCGTCATGACGGCACAGAACGCTACGACGCCCGTGCAAGATCCTCAGGTGGTGTTCACGAAGATCGATGCGTTCACAGGCATCGCGACTACAGGCGCGTTGTGAAAGCTGTTCACGGTGCCTTGTCGTCGCGCCGTTCGAGATGCGCAAGAGCGTCGGCGGACGTTGCGGCAATGGTGAGGACGGCGTCGAGGTGCGTGATCTGCAGCGGCCGCAGCACGGCGTGATGGTTGCCGACCACGATGAGCCGTGTGCCACGGCGGCTTGCGTGGTTCTGGGCGGTTACAAGAGCCGACAGGCCGGTGGAGTCCATGAAGGTCACCTCGGTGCAGCCGACGACGAGATCATCACCGGCAGCCAGTCGTGTACTGAGTTCCGCGCGGAGTGGATCGGCCGTGGTTATGTCGATCTCGCCACCTACGTGCAGCACGGCGACACCGTCGAGCAACTCGGCCAGAACCGACCGCGTCACGTCGTCCTGCTCGCACGGCGTGCAGCCGCTGCCGACAGCGACGACGACCGCGGCGACGTCGTGCAGCTTGATGTTGGTGTGCTGGGAGATCTCCCGCAGCACGGCGAACGCATCGTCAGCACCGCAGGAGCGCATCAACATGATCATTCCCTTGGCCTGCTCGATGACCGGCCGAGTGGCCGCGATTCTGCGCAGGTCCCGCAACTCACGGTCAGGGGCCACCGGGTCGTGCGACATCACACCGACGATCTCACCTCACCATGGCGCGTCCGCGCCACCCGCCGCGCAGCACCCGCCCCATCAGGTGAGACGTGACGCACGCGTAACGGGGCACCGGCACGTGCCGTTCAGATCCTCTGTCAGCGTCCCGACACGGGCCGACCGCACAGACACGGCCCCACACCTGTGGGCTGAGCTGGCGATACGCTTACCGCGATCGTCGGGTCGGCAGATCCAGCTCAGCCTCTGCCATCACCACCAGCGGCTCCCACACCCGAAACAGGTGATCCACCGCCTCGTCAGCGGCTCCGATGCGCGCGCACACCACTCCATCCCGCAGCTCGGCGAGCAACTCTGGATGCAGGCCGCGCAACCACGGCTCTACCGCGGTGGTCAAGATCGCGGCACGGTCCCACGAGGCGAGTTCAGCCTGAGCCACACAGCCGCACTCGGTGTGAAGTTCGCACGGCTCGTCATTGAACACGGCCGCCAGCACGGCGTGCACAGCGGTCTGCAGAACCCACGCCGCGGTTCGCTCATCCTCCAGCGGGGTCATCATCCCCGCACCCTAGCGAGCCGCCACACCGACCGCCGGGGGTGACACGGCATTCCACCTCAACAGATCCTGAACCGCAGCGCCGAACGACACCACGATCATTACGCAGATCCGAGATGCATTCTCACCGACGTACAGCCGGAGATTGCACCGCAAGGTAACCGGATTGGCTGCTCACGCCCGCGGCCACGGGGGTAGCGCCGCAGGTTCATGGCAGGCCTCGCCGAGGGACTCGCCATGAACTGGTTCGTAGTCGCGGTATGCGCGTGCTGGCGCAGCAAGCGCATACCCGTTCTGCGACACCAGCCACCGCAAGCGGTTCCGCAAGGAAGACGCGCCCGCCTCCCATCACGACAAGAGGTGAGCGGAGAGCCGTTCTTCGAGCAGTTCGGTCGCTTGCACTCCGAACACCACGTCGGGCTTGATCGACGGTCCCTGCTCCAGTAGGGGAGCCGATGACGTCACGGCGCATGATCTGCTCGTGCACGGCGTCGACCTCGATGTGCTCGGTGTAGAACTCGACGCACCGCGGGTCGGCGTCCAACCTGGCCAGCGCCTGGGTTGTCCGGTACGCGCTCGGGCCCGTGGTGATCTCGGCGGCGGCGAAGTGACCGACCAGCGCGCCCCGCAGTGACTGGTGCAGGCCGAACAACGACATCATGTTGACGATCGCGATGGCCGGCGCTGGTACGTCGTCGAGGTAGTGCAGGCACTCCGACCGCATCCCGGCTCCGTCGAGCAGGTTCGAGACAGCTTGGAGTGCATCCGGTCGGCGCGCCCCGCCGCCGTACTCGTCGAATTCGACCGCGACCAGTGCCGCCTTTGCCTTGCCCGCAGGCGGGGGATCACCCACGTGTGCGGATTCGCTTCCTGATGGTGTACACCGAACGGTGCGCGAAGAACTCGCGCATGTGGTCCCAGGATCCCTTCACCGTATGTGGTGCGGCACACCGTTGCGCGGTCCCGTACGACAAACCAAGACACGACCCCTCACCGCAGTTGTACCGCACGCAAACGGGCGTACCGCGGAGCGAGGTTTGTGAAACATCGATCATCTGAGCGAGGCAGGTCCAGAGGGTTTCCGGTTGGGCGCGCATCAGCGCTTCTCGCGGTGGGTCGAGAGGAGCGTGATGGTGAACCACTCAGCCGAGGGTGCCGTGGAGTAGGTGTCCGCTCACGTTGTGATCCAAGACGAGATCGCGATCGTCGCGATGGCTGGCGAGATAGACATGACCACCGACGAGACTCTGCTCGCCGAGGCCGACGCCGTGTTCGACGACGACGCCGCCGCCGGTAGGGGTCATCGACTTGGAAGCGGTGGACTTCTTCGGCTCTTCTGGCATCAACCTGCTGTTGGCGGTGCAGCAGCAGGCGTGGCACAACGGCGTCCCGTTCGCTGTCGTCGCTGCGCACAACGCGGTGGTGCGGCCGTTGCAACTCACACGTACGGACAAGATCTTCTCGTTGTTTCCGACTGCCCAGTGCTCTGGCCGCTATGCGGTACCGAGGACTTGGTGCCGCCGCAGGGACGTCGCTAGACAGCCCCATGGGACGTCTGCGTCCGTTTTGACGACGTGAGCGAGCAGGGGATCAGCGCCCAGACGGACTTACCGATCACACGTTGAGCCGCGCCCCACTGCTTGGCGATCTGGTTCACGATCACCAGGCCTCGCCCCCGCGGCGAGTCGGTCGAGGGCGGTCGTAGCACCGGTGCTGTTGGTGAAACGTCCTCGACCGAGACGGTAACGACACAAGGCATGTCCGACTTCCTCAACTGGAGTCGTGCCGGAAACCGTGCGTGATCGTAGACGTTCGAGACGAGTTCGGTGATGACCAGCAGTACGTCGACGAGATCGTCCGGGTGCAGGCCGACCAAAGTCGACTCAGCCCATCTGCGCACTCCGCCCAGATCAGCGACCTCGACGTCCAGTTCCAACACGTGCACCTGGTCGGGAAAGGCATCACTGTTCATCGATCTCACCTGCCTTTCCGCTCGTGGTCAGATGCTTGGCGGATGCCCGCTGGCACTGTCGGCCAACCGCTCGGCAGCAGGCTGTCGGTCAGCCGCTGGCGCACTTGCATCGCGCCAACCACACGGTCAAACGCCTGCCGACATCACGACGACGCCGCCGATGACCAACGCGATCACACCGTCCCCAGCGCTGGCAAGCCCGCCGGAGGTGGTGCCGCCGACAGCCTCCGTCGTCGTCTCCGTCGCGGGAGAGTCACTGCTCGACGGGCCGGTCCTTGGTCGGCGTCGTCACCGCGTCCGCGGCTTCGCCGCCTGCCGAGAACTCGAAGGCCCCGCCGTCCGGTGCGGTTCCCGCCTTCCGCACCGCTGATCTCCAGGTGGTGCGAGACCTTGCCGGACCTGTCGTCCTTGTAGCCGCCGATGCAGATAGTGAACACCGGGTTTCTTCAGGCCGGCCTGCCTCCTCGCCTCGTCGAGGTTGATGGACCTGGCGTCGCCCGCCAACTAGAGACCGCGGACCTTGATGTGGGAGGCGCCCGGTGATCCTCGGCCGCCGCACAGCCGCCGGGTATAACTCGCCGATCTTGCCCGGACCACAGCGCGCGTTGACATGAACACTCCGCTGACCTCGGTCGCTATCTCAAGTCAGGCCATGCACGATGACACAGTCGAACCCTTGCTGTGGAGTGGAGAATCGGATGCTTGTTGTGACGGGTCCGTCAGGCAACGTCGGCTCCGAACTGGTCGACCTGTTGTGTTCGCGGTCCACAGGTTCCTGGCGGGTGGCGTCCCGGCGGCCGGGGTCGCTGGCCGAGCGCGTCACGGCCAGCGGTGGGCAGGTAGTGTCGTTCGACTTCTTCGACTCCTCCACATGGCCCGCCGTGCTCGACGGCGTGCGAGAGCTCTTCCTCCTCTTCCCCTTGCCCGGTAACAAAGCCGCGCGTACCGCGGTGTTGCCGTTTCTGCGTGCCGCGCAGAGAGCCGGATGCCGGCACGTCGTGTACGTCTCGGTGTTCGGCGCGGACAAGGCCCGGTTCATTCCTCACTACAAGGTCGAGCAAGCCCTGTTCGCGTCGTCGATGTCATGGACGGTGCTGCGGTGCAGCTTCTTCATGCAGAACCTGTTCCGCTCGGTGTCAACGCACGGTGAGGACATCGTCGAGCGAGGCGAGCTGTTCATCCCGGCTGGGCGTGGACGGACCACCTTCATCGACGCCCGCGACGCTGCTGAGGTAGCGGCCGATGCGCTGCTTCACCTGGACCAGCATCGCAACACCGTGCACCAGCTGACCGGCTCGGCCGCGTTGACCATGCACGAGGTCGCCGACGCTCTGAGTGCGCATCTTGGGTCGCCGGTGCGTTACAGCAACCCGAGCCTGCCCCGGTTCGCAGGGCGCCTGCGCCGCCGCGGCGTCGGCTGGGACAGCATCGGGTTCATGTCCGCTGTGTACACCTTGACCCGGCTGGGACTTAATCAGCCAACAACCGATGACGTAGCGCGGCTTCTTGGTCGTCCACCGCGGACCTTGGACAACTTCCTGGCCGATCAGTCCTGGCGATTCACGAAACGCGTCTGGACCTGAGTCCGAGCCGAAACGACTCCCCGGCACGCGCCTCGCAGCGGATCCCCTCGCAGCGAACGACCGGCGGGCGATCGTGGATGCCACCCGCTACATCGTCGACAACGGTGCCAAATGGCGATGCCCGCCCGGCGACTTCCAGCGCTGGCAGACCGTGCACGGGCCGCGATCACCGAGTACATCGGCCGTGCCACGACACGCATCTGATGTGCGCTGGGCGATCGACCTGACCTCGGCCACTGCCGCGCTGTTGCTTCGCTCTCCTATCGGCCATCGAGCACCCGGTGATCTACGTGCCCGTGCGGGGGTGAACCGGACATACGACGCGTGCGCCGTCCAACCGCAGGAGCAACACCCGCAGCTCTGCCGTGCCTGTCCGGCGTCGGCGGGCGCGGCGGCAGCGAACTCGGCAGCAGGACACTAGTGCACTCGGTGAGGAGGGTAGTTAAGGGCCGAACGGCACCGGAAGCTGCGCCAGTCTCGAGCAGCGGTGAGGAGAACCTGCTGGTGGGGTTGACCAGGTAAGTGGAGAACGCCCGGCCGGCACGCGATCCGGCAGGCCCTTGTACCCGCCCTACATAGGTGTCGCATGGTTTGTCCGAGAAAGTAGTCCGTGAAGGCAGGTTGCATGGATGAACTCGGCGTGTGTGGCGGCGTCATCATCACGGCGGGTGAAGCAGCGGAGTAGGAGACTGTTGGTCAGCGCGGCGGATAGCTCGTAGGCCTCGATGGTACTGACAAAGACGCCGTGCTCCTGTCCTAACTTTATTGCCGGTGTCATGACGCTGGGTAGATCGAGCTCTCGTCTGACCTCGACCGCGATCTCAGGTGATGTCGCTGTCTCGTGTGCGACCAGCATGAGGAACGCTTCGACGAAGTCCTGGTTGCATACTGCAAACGATGCCAGGCGCCCCAGATGCCGCTTCACGATGACGGCAGGTGCAACCAGGAGGGCGAGGTCGTCATCGATCTTTGATCTCAGTTCGTCGAACTGGGGCCGCAGTGCCTTCACGACTATCAGTGCCTTGCTGGGAAACAGCTGCTTCAACACGGAGAGCGGCACGCCCGCCCGGATCGAGATGTGCGCCAGCGTGGTCGCGAAGTAGCCGCGAGCAGCGAACTCTGCGCGAGCCGCGGCGATGATCGCGCTGCGCGGATCCTCTGGAAGGCTGTCGATGCGGGCGACCTCGTAGGTGAGCATGATTTCGTCCGCCAGTGGGGTGATGACGTCGTCGATGTGCTCGTGGTTCTGCCCGGTGTCGACGACGGAGCCGATGAGGGCGATGACGGCGTTGCCGAACAGGTGGTTGGGGACCGCTTCGGGGTCGGCCAGGTGCCGTATCGCCAACCCTTCCACGAGTGCTGTCAGCGTGACGGCCATCAGTTCGGCGGTGAACGGTGCGCGGAGAGTGGCTCCCCACCGGGCAAGAATGGCTTGGTAGGCCTGTATGCCTGCCTCGTCGTAGGCGGCGTACGCCTGGCGAAGCATCTTCATGGCGCCGCGGTGATCGCGTGCGAGGACCAGAGTGGCAAGTTGCAGGATCGTGGCCGGATCCTGGCGCACCTGCTCGAAATCCCATGCACAGACCGCGCGGATTGTTTGACGCGGATCGCCGTTGGTTTCGACGAACGACTTTTGCAGGACTTCCTGCAAGTCGTGCGCCACCCGTTGTGGCGCTCGGTTCAGCGCGACCACCAGCTCATCGATGTAACGACCCTTGTCACCGAAGACCACGTAGAAGGTCTTCTCGCTCACTCCCGCACGTTCGGTTATTTCCGTGATGTTGAGACCGCGCGCCAAGACCTTGAAACCATTGCGGAACACATGGTCGATTCCGGCGACCAGTAGTTTTTCGCGTGCGGAACCTGGATCATTCATTTGGTGGTGCCTTCGGTAGTGAGGCCGTCGCGATTGACGGGGTGTCACCTACATCGCGGTACCCGTGTCCAGTGTTAGTGCTTTCTGAAGTGGTAGGTGAGTGTTCACCCACTTGGGTTAGTCGACGGTGTGGCGGTGCCCCGTTGATGTCTCACCGAATGCCATCGCAAACTTGCCGTCCAGACCCGGAATGAAGTCGTTTCTCATCGTCAGGTCGGGTCAGATCAGAACAGGGGAGCAGAAATGAAGCGACTTTCGATCGTCGTGCTGGGGGTGACGGTGGTGGCCTCCCTAGCCGTGGCGCCTTCCGCCACGGCCCAGACCAGCAGTGACCTCGGCGAGCCGGCAGTGGTCTCCGCCGTCGAGGACCAGATGGTGCTGGACGAGGCCACGGCCGCAGCCGAGCTCGCAGTGACGGAGAGCGGCACCACCCAAGCCGACGCCGTGGTGGTGTCGCCGACCGGGGACACCACTGCCCGCACGGACAACGGATCCGTGGTGCAGGTGCCGGCCGACCCCACGCAGGACGTGACGCTCACGGCGCCCAACGGGCAGAGCGTGGATGTCGGTGTCCCCGGTGCCGCGGACGCTGCGCAGGCGGTCGTAGTGGACGGCACCACCGTCTACGCGGACGCCGCCCCGCAGACCGATGTCGTGGTGAAGCCGACCACCGAGGGCGTGCAGGCGCTGGTGACCATCGACGGGCCCGCCGCTCCCACTGGCTTCGACTTCCCCGTCACGGTCCCGGCCGGTGGTCAGATCGCGTTGGGCGAGGACGGCGGGGCGGTGGTCTTCGACGCCACCGGCAGCCCCGTGGCCACCGTGGCCACGCCGTGGGCGCGTGACGCCAACGGCAACTCGGTGCCGACGCGATTCGTGCTGGAAGGCAGCACGCTGCGTCAGATCGTCGAGCACCACCAGACGACGGCCTACCCGGTCGTGGCGGACCCGGCGTGGTTCGTCGTGTGGGGAGCCAGACTGATCATCAACGTGCTGGTGGGCCAGGCCACCAAGTGGTGGTACGAGCGCAACGGGTACAACTGCACCACGTACGGCCCGTGGTGGTGGCACATGGTCGCTTGTGCCAAGCCTGTGCGGTAAGTCCACAACGGAAGGGCCTGCCGCACGGAGTGCGGCAGGCCCTTCCGATCGGAGTCGGCGGGATTCGGGCAACGCGTTGCTCACCGTCGGCCGGCCGGGCAGGCGTTGGCGGTGATTCGCGTCCGCACCGTCCAGCCCGCTGAGCACTTCGCCGAACGGCTTGTACGACGCTCAGAACCAACCCCGTTTAGCGGCGTTGACACCGGCTTGGAACCGGGTGTCCGCACCCAGGTGCTTCATGAGCCATTGAATGCGACGCTGCACGGTCCGCTCGCTCATGCCGAGACGTCGGCTGATCGATGCGTCGGTGAACCCCGCAGCGAGCAGACCGAGCAGGTGTCTGCCCTCCTCGTCGACGACCAGGCCGAGGTCGTCGGCGTCGCGTCGGTCGACCACCGGTGTCGCCATGTGCCAGAGGGTCTCGAAGCAGTTGATCAAAGAATGGATCATCATCGAGTCCTCGATGAGAATCGAGTGCGCGGCGGGCGCACCCTCTCCCAGTCCCAGCATCGCACCGCGGTCATCACTGACAAGCAGTTTGAACGGCACTCGAGCGAGCAGCCGGTTCTCGCACCTGTTCTCCGCAGAGTCACGCAGGACCAGTTTCAATGCTCCCGGCAACCCCAGTGCCGAGGTATCGGTGATCACTCGGTAGTTGAGCCTGGAGAGCCAGGCGCCACGAGCGGCGTCGATGGGCTCGTCGGGCTCGATGGCCATCGAGTAAGGCGGTCTGCTGCACACCCTTATCTCGGAGCGAGCGGAGCTGTACACCCGTCTGTGGTGAAAATGGATCTCTTCACGATCAGTCAGGAGACGCACGTTCTCGCGTGCTTCGCCCGAGAACAACTGGTGCAGCCTTGTGGTCAGCCTTCGAACCTCGTCGATGCGGCCAGCCGGGACGAAGCCTGCGTCGACGTCATCACCCGCACCCAAGACTCACCTCGTGCTTCGCGTCATTGATCACGGTCACAACCAACCGCGCTTGGCCGCGTTGAGACCTGCCTGGAAGCGAGTTCGCGCGCCGAGCCGTCCGCTCAGGACCTGCAGTCGCCTCTGCACGGTGCGCAGCCCCAGATCGAGCTTCTCCGCGATCAAGACATCCGTCGCGCCCGCGGCGAGCATCACGAGAAGCGCGCGGTCTTGCTCGGTTATCCCGTCATCGTCGAGCCCCATGACGATGTGGCCGGTGACAGGGGCCGCCAATGACCACAGCGTGTGGAACACGTCGATCATGATCTCCAGGAGCGGCGAGGACCGAACGAACCACACATGTTCCGCCGCCGCGTCCCCCTTCCTGGCCAACAGGGCGGCGTTGTCGTCGATCAGCACCATCTCCACCGGTACGCCGTGCAGCAGACGCACCTGCCAACCGGAGGCCGCACGGTCGAGCAGTCTCGCGGTTTCCCCGGTTGCGCAGGCCACCGCCGTGTCGAGCACGACCTGAAACTTCACGCCGCCGGCTGCCGGAATCGGTGACATCGGCGTCAATCCGGTCCGCACCCAGCCGATCTCGTCCAGAGAAGAGCAGCGCACGGCGCGAACGAGACGGGTGGCGCCGCGCAACGCGTCCGTGAGGCCAGTGGCTACCGCGGTACAGCCGCGGAATTCCCGCAACCCGGGATTGTCCGTTCCGCGCAGTTCGAACAGGGCAGCCAGCCGCGCGACCAGCTCCGCACCCTCGCTCCAGAGCATGGCACCGCCGCTTGCGGGAGAGCAGCCCTGAGGCGGAGGGATCGCGCCGGGCACATCACTCGACACGTCTCCGCGGTGCTGGCTGGGCCGCTCCACAGGTCTCCCTCTCGCTGCTCATCGCACTGCGCTCGCCTCGCCGGACATTCTAGAAAGTCAGCCGCCCAAGACCGCGTCCGCCAAGCGCCGATCCCAGTGCGACCACCCGATCGAGGCGGGCATCGTCCCGGTCGCCCCGCGTACGGAGAAGGCGGTCAAGAAGCGTTACCCATGGCTTGTCGCGTTGCGTCAGACGGAAAGTTGCCACAGATCCGACTTGATTCACCAGCACTGGTGTACCTACATTTGTTTCGTCATCGCGAACGATGCCGCCGAAAACAAGTGATACGACCGTGATGATCAACGCGGACAGATATCGCGAGATATTTTCGACCTCTGGAGATTTCATGTCTCAGGTAAGTGAACGGAAGATGTCCGAAGTGCGACATTCTGGACTTGAGCGACACCGCGGTTTCGGTAAACTCGGCCGTTCGATGGTGGTTACCGTGCTCGCGCTGAGCGCCTGTCTCGGCGCCGCCGTCGTGCCCGTCACCGCGAACGCTCAGGTGAACGGCACCAGCGGCAGCGCCCAGCAGATGGACGGCGACGGCCGCACAGCGGCGAACTCATGGATGCGCAACAACTTCCCCGTCAGCGCCGTGTGGGTGGAGACAACCCGCTACAACACGACAACCGGCCGCTACGACCGGGCTTGGCGCTATGGCGGCGCGCGGTACTACGACAACGACTTCCAGCTGCGAAACTGGATGGCACGAAACGGTTTCCAGGCCGGTCCCGGAGCTACCGAGTTCTTCGAATACGACGTCATTCCGGCGCTGCAGACACGTGGCGCGGCACGTCACCCCACGCTACGACTGGTGTGGAACTCGCGCTCCGGCGCTCTCTTCTACACCTGGGATCACTACCAGAACTTCCGGTACGTCGGCATTTACGTCCGAGCGAATGACCGTGCACGCGACCCAGGTTTCTGCAACATCGAAGCGCCGCGCTGTCGATAAAGGTCCGTCAGCTGCTTGCGGTCGGAAGTAGTCGAAGCGCCGCTCCGTCACCGGGTCGGCTGCCAGTCAGGCGCGGGTGATGTGCTCAGGCGGTGTTGTCGACCGGGCGCGGTAGAGCGAGGCGACCTAGGGGTGCTCGCCGGCGTTCTTGCCGGTCTTGATGGTGAGCTTCGTGACGATCTCGGGTATCGGGACGCTCTTGTCGCGTAGGGCGCGGGCGACGATGAGCAAGTCGTTATCGGTGACTTTGGGACGTTCGCCGTGGTTGCCCTTGGCCGCGACGGCGTGCTGGCCCTTCGAGGTCTTCTCGCGGATGTAGTTGCGGTCGAGTTGGGCGGCGTTGGTGAGCACGGCGAACGGCATCGAGCCGACGCCATGAGGGTCGTAGATCCCGGCCAGGGGGCCGGCGAGCAGTTCGAGCTGCACGGCGGCGGCGTCGAGGCTGGCTGCGAGAGCCATGAGCTCGGCGCCGTTGCGGGCGTGGCGTTTAGGCTCGTGCACGGTGAGGATCACAGGCTGGTGCGGTGCGGCCTGGCGTAACTCATAGGGCAGGGCGAGGGCCTCCTCGGACTCGGGCCGGCCCTGATCCGGCTGCTGATCTTCTCGGAGAACACCTTGCGGTACTGGGCTTTGGGTCAGCGCCTCGATCTGGATGTCGAGATCCTGCTGGGCGGTGGAGCAGCGGGCGTAGCCGATGCGGATCGGCTCGTTGGCCGCCGCAGGCTGTTCAGCGGGATGACGAAGCGGAGGCTGTGGCGTAACACGGTGAAGCTGTCGTGGTGGCTGTAGCGGGCGGCGCGACCAGCATAGAAGTGGCAGAACTGCGATTGGTGTTGCGAAAACGTCATTCACCGCTGTTGATGAGCGAAAAAAGACGCTTCGGGGCTAGTCGCGCCCCGAGTTGCGATGCGCGTCCCAGTCCAATGGCAATCTCGTCTTTACCGGCGTCCAAGCCTCGCATTACCCGGTCGAGGAACGCGTCCAACGGCATGGCTCTGGGGGGCGTCGATGGCAGGTTTCGGTGTAGTGGTGTGTCGACGACCGGAGGGATTATCTCGACCACCGTGACAGTCGAGCCTGCCAGTTGCCGTCGCAAGCTCAAGGTGAAGGAGTGGACCGCGGCTTTCGTCGCGGAGTAGACGGGAACTTTCGCGAATGGCACAAACCCGAGGCCCGAGCCGACGTGGACCACACGCGAGCGCGGGGCAAGACGGAGCAGGGGGAGCGCAGCCGCGGTGACGTTGACAAGTCCGCTGAAGTTGGTGGCGATCTCGGGTTCGACGTCGGCCGGTCTGGGCGGTTCGGAGGTGGAGAAGTCGAGCGTGCGCTGGATTCCCGCGTTGTTGATCAGAGTCGTGAGATGAGGGACTTGCGCAGCCAGCTCCGTCATCCCCTGGGTGACAGACTCCGGGTCGGCGACGTTCATGACGATCGCTGACATCCCGGGATGAGCAGTCGCTACCGCCTCCAACCGTAGGCGGTCCCGACCAGAGATGACGACGCGCGCCCCGCGCGCGTGAAAGCGCGCGGCGATACCCGCGCCGATACCGGAACTGGCTCCGGTGATGAAAACGACCTCATCGATCATGCGTTGCGTCTCATGTGGCAGCATACTTCCCTGCTTTGCCCGACAGTCGTATGTCCGACGTCCCGGGCGGGCCGCGACGAACTCGCACTGCGGGCGTGGCACACCCAGTCCGGCTGGCTCGGCAGGACACCTGTCCGATCTGCTCGAAGTTGGTGGAGAGCAGCATCTGGGAAGCAGGCTGACCGGCTCGTGAAGGCCGTGGTGTCTTGATCTGCCGCGGCACGGGGCTTTGTAGCGGTGTCGAGTTAGGTCATGACAGCCGGCAACAGCTCCAGGTAGTCCCCGCCGGTCAGCGTCAACTGCAGGTAACCGACTACGGCGACCGTCGCGGCGTAGCGCTCGAGCGGCGTCAGTGCCCGACCTGAGATGTGCGGGGTCACGCAACGCGTCGTGCGGACGGCGCGACCAGCCGACGATGAGCCGCAGCTTTGAGCATTCGACGCAGGCCAAATGACTACCCGCCACCAGTCAAATCCCCCTAGCCGTCACAAGGTTCGGCTCCTGTGCTGACGGCTCGGCGAACTCGGATTCGGACTCACCGCCGAACCCCCAACGACCTCATCCTGAGCTAGCTGGAAAATCCACTTCCGGGTGCGGAGGCGTTCGACTCGGGTGGCCACGGCGGTTACGGCGGCTCTCCCGGCAGTTCCGACGGCCAGCCGTAACGGTTGAGCAGATCCTGCAACTCGTGCCAGGCGAAGCTGTAGCCGACCTCGGCGAGAGCCAGACACGCCGTATAGGCGATCACGCCGATGTCGACGGGCGTCACGAGCGGGAGCTTTGGTTAGCGCGATAGCTGCGATAGCGCATGATGATCAACGGGAGCTGCGCGGTGAACATCGCGTCGTAGAGAAGCTCGCGCAAGTTGTCGCCGATGAAACCGTCTGCGCCGCCGCCGCTGTGCTCATCGAGGCTCATCCCGGTGTCTCTCAGTCGCGTGTTCACCGCCTCCCGATAGTCCTAATTGATCGCCTCGACGTCGTAGCCGTCGACAGCCGGTCCCACATGCTCGCGGACCAGATCCTCAAGCGTGCTGCCCTCGCCGTCCATGCCATAGAGCTCCGCCAAACCACCGAGAACACGATCAGTCATTCCAGCCATGACCGGATCGAGCACGTCACCTGATCGGGACGCCCGGCAGTCCGCCGCCGGGCACCGGGGTAACAGCGCGGTCGGTCGTGCGATGTTCTGGACGAGGTCCGGCGCGCACCCCCAGGCGCGCCGGACCTTTCCTCACGAACAGGCGTAGTGCGATCGAGCGTTCCGTTCGCCCGTCCAGGTGATCAAATTCGGACATACGGACAAGCATCAGGGATGCTCATCGATGTGCAGCAGCCCGAACCCCGCTGTGACCTGTGCATCGACACAGGCACAGTCACCTGGCAGCAGCCGGTGCCCGGCGCGGACGGCGCGCTCGTGCTGATGGAGATGAACCACCCGTGCGTCAACGGCTGCTCGGCTGGCACCGGCTTCCCGCCGCTGAAAGCGGCAACCTCGTCGACCCCGATGGTGGCGGGCGGTCCACCGGGAACGTCGCCGACGCCAACCAGCACCACCGCACCGACTGGTCCCGGCCCCGCCTTGGGCCCGAAGAGCACCCCCTACCGCCACCCTGATCGTCGCGATCGGCACGACGGGGAAGGCCGGCGCCAGCAGACGACTCCTGGGGAAGCTTGATCACGCCGGTGAAGACGCGCCGACCTGCCGCACGGCGGGAGTCCTCGGTGGTCGAGGGCTTAGGCGGCCAGCACAGCCACCGGGATCGAGCGCAGCGCTGCGTCGGACTCAACCGCGCAGGATTGGATCATCGTCGCCTGGGTACTGAAGGGACGCCGTACACGTATGCGTGAACACGGTAGGCCGCTTTCGGGCGGGCCGGCCGGTTCCGGCGCGGGAGAGTTGAAACTCTGCAGCTCCCCGCGCCGGTCCCGGTTCGCCCGCGCAAGCTGGACGGTCGCGGTCATGTCTTGATCACTGAGTACCATGCCTTGACGACGTCAAGCAGCGGCGCCGTGGACAGTTCCTCTGAACCACGAGGTGCCGCGGCATGGCCGATGACACGCACGCGTCCGAGACGTCTCCGGCCGGGCTGGCCGCGGGCGACCGTCCCGACGCTTTGAGCAGACTCGACGAGACCGCCGAGGCGCTAACGGTGCTCCGGGACTCCTTCACCGACGAGGAGCCGCTCGACACCGCATTGCAGCGGCTGGCTGATACCACGAGCGGGGCGATCCCGGACGCAGACGCGGTGACGGTGTCGCTGATGGATCTGGCGCAGCCGCGCACCGCGGCCGCCACGAACCCCCGGCTGATCGAGGTCGACGAGAAGCAGTACAGCGCCAACCGGGGCCCGTGCTTCGAATCCGCGCGCACCCAGCGCGCGGTGCGGGCAGTCGTTGGTGAGCACCTCGACGAGTGGCCGGAGTTCGAGGCAGCCGCCGCGGAGCACGCGATCCGTGCCTACCTGTCCGTGCCAGTGCTGCTGCCCTCCTCGAAGTCGACGCAGGAGCAGCACCTCGGCTCGCTCAACATTTACAGCTACACCGCCGCGGCCTTCGACCCCTTCGACGAAGGGCTTATGCGGCTGTTTACCACCACAGCGTCGGCCACGATCGCCTGCGCCCAACGCCAGCAGCGTTCACGAGACCACATCAGCAGCCTGGAACAGGCACTCGTCTCACGGGCCGTCATCGATCAGGCAAAAGGCATCCTGATGGCCGTGCACTCCTGCACCGCCGACGAAGCCTTCGCAATGCTCGTGCAACGCTCACAACACGAGAACATCAAACTCCGTGATATCGCCAAGAACCTCCTTGACTCGGTGACCAGTTCCTGAGCGCACGCCGTCAACTGCATGTCTCTACCGCAAGTCCAGTGATGGTGGTCTGGACGCCTAATCGCGATGCGGTCGCTTGCCAGGCCTGCGTTGAGGCTTACTTGTCCGGCGTCGAGGTTCTAGTTGAAGGCCAGTGGCGGCGGCATTCCCGCTCTCTACCCTTGATTTGGCAAGTGCCGCCGCCCTGGCCGGACTTCGGGCAGGGCACCAACCTGCGCGAGATCGTTGTGCACAGGGCCGGACTTCGGGCAGGGCACCAACCTGCGCGAGATCGTTGTGCACAGGGCCGGACTTCGGGCAGGGCACCAACCTGCGCGAGATCGTTGTGCACAGGGCCGGACTTCGGGCAGGGCACCAACCTGCGCGAGATCGTTGTGCACAGGGCCGGACTTCGGGCAGGGCACCAACCTGCGCGAGATCGTTGTGCACAGGGCCGGACTTCGGGCAGGGCACCAACCTGCGCGAGATCGTTGTGCACAGGGCCGGACTTCGGGCAGGGCACCAACCTGCGCGAGATCGTTGTGCACAGGGCCGGACTTCGGGCAGGGCACCAACCTGCGCGAGATCGTTGTGCACAGGGCCGGACTTCGGGCAGGGCACCAACCTGCGCGAGATCGTTGTGCACAGGGCCGGACTTCGGGCGGGAGTACCAAAGGATGGGAACAGGGCTGACCAGCGGTTTTATTCTGGCAGCCTGGTGGTGGAGTCATCGTTCGGCCTATTTGCGCCCGAGTAGCGGCTTGGGGACGGGTCGCTCGACCCGTCCCCAAGCCGGACGGTTCCTCTCAAGCCGAGCTACCGCGGGACTGCACGTGCTGGCTGGTCGACTACCAGACCCCGGGACCACCCCCCGCGTGCACGGGGACGACCCGCGGGCGAAGACGTCAGTCATCTCCTTGGCGGGACCACCCCCGCGTGCGCGGGGACAACATCGGCCTCGACTGGGAGATGGAAGCCGAGTACGGACCACCCCTGCGTGCGCGGGGACAACTTCATCGTGTCGAACACGAGCTGACCGAACTGGGGATCACCCCGCGTGCGCAGGGACGACGGTTTCTACCTCGGCAAGGAAGTGCCGGAGCTGGGACCGCCCCCGCGTACGCGGGACGACAACACGGCGATCAGCTCCGCGTTCCACCAAGGGGGTCGTGTCGATCGTGGTCATCTCACTCCGTTGCGGGGATCGCATGATCGTCACGAGCGTGCCGAGAAGCTGCCCGAGAGAGTCAGGCGTAGCCGCGTTTGAGCATCATGGTCGCGGAAGTGGCGAACTTCTCGGTGCCCATGATGACGAAGGCCGGTTGGTCTACGTCGGCCACGTCAGGACCGGCTTCGGACGGGAGGCGCTCGTGGACCTGCAGCGCAGGCTCGACCCGCAGGGACGTTCCACCAGCCCGTACGACCTAGACATGTATCGAGAGCACGCGCGCGACGCACGCTGGGTCGAGCCGGTTCTAGTGGGCGAGGTCGAGTTCCGACAGTGGACGACGGACGGTCACCTGAGGCATTCGTCCTGGTGCGGGCTGCGCCTCGATCGTGACCCGTCCAGCGTCGGACTTCCTGCTCAGCCCCCTGACTCGAGTCACCGGAAAGGCTCGGCGGACCCCCAGGCGCGGACAACAGGTCCCGTTGTCGGGCGAGGGCCACGGCGGCGACGCGCTCAGCGCACGACGGTGTCGAGTCGCGTGTGCTGAGCCTGGCCTGGCTGTGCAGGGGGCTAGCGTGCTCACAGTCGTAGCCACGGTGGTGATCGCTGCGACCATCGAGTGGCTACGACTGTGAAGCACCTACCTAACTCACGTCTGACACTGCCTCGTCATGGCTCCGCTCCAGTTGCTCCACGACCCGCCTGCCGGCTTCACATGCACCCGGATCTCCGCTGTGACGTTGACAGGGGCGCAGATGCGCTCGGTGTCGCCGATCTCGATCGGTCCGATCGTGGACTTGCCCCGGACGATCGTGCGGCCGCCGCCGAGCCTGATCCAGCTGCCACCTTCGCGGACCCGGAAGAACGCCTCGTAGTCAACATAGGAGGCGCGGGTCCGAGCGTTGGTGATGACGGCGTGAGCGGTGATCTCCCGGTATGGGATTTCGGTGAACTCGTGCCTTTCGGCGGAGATGCAGCCTCGTACGCCAATGCTCTGGGTCGATACGGCGCCTCCGCAGGCGATGCGGGCGGCATGGGCGTCTGCCGGTGCTACAAGCGTGGTCAGCAGGACTGCTCCTGCTACGGCAGCGATTTGATGCAGTCTCATGGGTTTTCTCCTGAGTAAGTTTGCGAAATAGTCTTTTTGCCTGGCGGAATGTAAGGTATGCGCAGTGGCAATTAGTTTCGCCGCGTCAGCATGCCTCCGCTTCGCTATCGAGCGCACTTGGATGCAAATCCGCGACAGTGCGCAAAACAGTGCAAAAATTGCGCAGACTTGCGCGTTTTCGGTCACATGGCGACATCAGTGGACAGTCAGATGTTAAGCGAGGCGATCGGATCGCGTGACGAAATTGACACTTGATGTCGAGTCTATTCGATACATTGGAAAATTCGCGCGCCCGTATCGCGAATGATTGACAGGGATGCGGAAGGGTGAAAAAAACTTCTCAGTGAGTAGCCCGCTCGACGAGAGATTCCACGGCGATTCCAGGGTCTCTTTGAGTCTCACTAGCAGATCCTGCCGCGACGCCACGTCAGGGCTCTTGTGCGGGAGCGCGCCGATCCGTGCGCCCAGTTCTCCCTACATCCCGCGCTCAATGTGATCGTTCCGTGTCTCAGCAAGATGCTCCGCGCGATCAGGGCACCTCCCACACGCGGCTCTCGCATTCTCTGTTTCGAGCCCGAGGAACAGCTCCAAGCCTTCGCGGCAACAGGGCGCCCCAGCACTCCTGCCTGCATCCGGCTGGTCAGTCAGAGCACTCCGCGAGGAGGAAGAATGTCTCACCGACGTCTCGTCGTGAAGAATCCTGCCTTCGAGGACTGCTCGCGCGTAAGCGGGATCGTATCGGGTGTACTCGGCATCCAAAGCGGACGAAAGACGTGCGGCCAAACTCTCAAAGTTCATGACGTCACCTCGCCAAGATCCACACCGAGTTCGGTCCGAAGGCGCCGACGCGCTGCCTGCAGGTGCGAACGGACCGCTGACGCTGCAATTCCTAGATATTGAGATATCTCCCCAGTGTCGCAGCCTGCGAAAGCGCGCAGCGCCACGCACGCGGCTTGCTGTTGAGGCAACTGGTTGAGTAGGCGTTCCAGGTCGAGCCGGATAATAAGACCGCCCACTTCATCCGCGGTTCTTTCGTCGTCCATGGTCGCACTAACCACCCGTGGCTGTCGGTCCCGCTTGCGGCAGTAGTCGACCAGTTTGCCGTGAACCACGGTGAAGGCGAACGCCTCGGGCCTTGTGCTAGCCCGCCAGGCATGCCGTGACCGATACATCGCCAGGAACGCCTCGCTCACCACATCCTCGGCGTCATAACTGGATAGTCCGCGGAGTCGGGCGTATTTGAGGAAGGTGACTCGGTGGCGGTCATGAAACTCTACGAAGTCAGCGTCGAGTTTGCTCGGCGTTTGGACGCATATTCCCAGGTCCAGTCCCTGCCGCGCGCACAGGCAGACCGTGCGCACACAGATCAAGGTCCCGGTCATGCAAGCCACTCTCCTCTCATCTGCAACGGTGCACAGGCTGTGCGGGCTCCGCTGGTGCGCTTCTGCCCGGTATGCCGTTGTGCCGAAGGTTCCCGTCCAGCACCAACACCTTCATCACCCGTTCGGCGCAACGGCATACCACGCAGCAGGGCACCTGCCGCCGGCACCTTTCGTCGCCACCAGGGCCGGAAAAGGCCTGTTCAGCGGGCCGCAACTAGCCTCAACATAAGCGCAGGCCGACAGGATCGCCTGCATCTACGAACTCGCCCTCAACCCTCTTCTTGCCCCCTCTGGGCCTGCTCGATCAGCCGCGTCACACTGGTGATGCGGCTGCCACACCGAGCTCGACACCCCGAAGGGCTATCCGGCGGCACTTCGGCGGCGAGCTCACGCAGGTCGTCCGGCGCGGCGCACGCCGCAGAAGACGGGTCGTCAGCAGCTGCACGTTGCGCAACGTCAGCGACGTAACGGCTGATCAGCCCGGCAGAACGTTTGTCCGGGGAGGTCTCATGGGGCGTGCATCGTCGCCTCCGCCGCGGTGGTTGCGCCGCACGGTGGCATTCACGCCGCTCGGTGTCGTGGCGGCTTGCCCGGTGACGGTGCTCCTGGCTCACCCTCAAGAGTCGTCCTCGAATTGTGGGACGTGCCGCAGGCAGTCGCGCCTCAGGGCTGGGAGAGCATCGGCAAGGCGGATTTTCTCACTGACGGCTCCAGACTGCGGCTGGCCTCCACCACCTCGGAGTACGGCCCCGGTGAACTCGTACTCGGGCAGCGCGGGAGTTTTGGGGCCGACGTGTCTGTCGCAGGCCGCGATCGTGTGGAAGCGTTGGACGTCGCGTCATTCGCCGAAGGGGTTGAACAGTGGCTCATCAGGATCTGGCGCAACCAGGGAGTTTCGATCCCGCCGTGCCAGAGCTGTACTTGAGGCCGTGAGGCCAGCGAGCAGCAGGATCCTGGCTACGAGCGTCCTCCTGCTCAGCCTAGGAGTAGTCAGCTGTGGCAAGCCGCTGAACGAGAACAGCGGCGGCGCCCCAACGCTGTCGACGTCGTTGCCTCCATCTGTCTCAACTGCGTTGTCATCGTTCAGCCAATCCATGATCACGAACTGCGATCGCCCGCCAGCGGACCTTTGTGCTGAGCAGCTACGCGTTCTCACAGTTCGTGCAGAGGCCGTGGTGAAGGAGCTGCGCTCGCGGTCTGATCTGGCGAACCCGGCCGAAGGTGTGAGCCTGGGCAAGGCAGTGGTAGAGCTGCGACAGCAAGATCTCACGAACGGCAGTAACCAGATCAGTCTCAAGGAGTCAGCGCAGAAGTTGGATACTTGGCTGAAGGGGGCAGTTCCCGGCTATCCGCCCCCCGTCGCGCCGACCGGCCGTTGAACAGGACGCAGTTGCGTCACACGACCGAGGAACATCAGGTGACGACTAGCGCGCATATCGCTGGCGATGCGTCTAGAACCGCATGAGTGCGAGCGCGCGGTTATCCGACGACCGCACTTGCGCTACCGAGACTGCAATGTCCCTAGGTTCCGCGCGAACATGACCGATCTCGACGGTGCGAGCTGGAGTTTCCACGTGAAGTGACCGTGCGGTGAACGGCTGGTGTCCGCGCTAGCTAGCCGCTTATTTGCTGCTCGGCTCCTGTGCACCCTGCCGGAACTGGATCGCAACAGCAGCAGTTTCGACTGCTAGCGGTGATGCGCCGATCTACCGCAACAGTCGTAATCGGTGTGGATCGTGCTGAGTCGTGCCTTCTTGGAGCAGCCGCGGTGAGAGCAGGTCGTATAGCCGGCGCTGCACCGGTCTCCATGCCGGTAGCCGTCAACCATGTTGGGCGGCCTCGTCCTGCTCGGCCCCGTACCGGATCCACTCGTCGACGGTCGGGCCGGGGGCCTCGGTCGAGGACTTGATGCTGTCTGGGCGACGTTTGGGGAATCCCAGTGCGTTCATGATCGACGTCGTGCGGCCCTCTCGGGCTAGTTGGTTCAACGACGAGGGGACACCGGAGCAGAGTTCTGAGCCCCCTTATCATTGAGATCCCCCTAGCGGTCGCGGGCCGCCACCAGGCGGTCATGCCGGAGCTGAAACCGAGCTCCCGGGGCAGGAACCCCTGCAGGATCCCGGTGTAGAGCACGAACAGGATGCCACACAAGATTTGCGGTCATCTAGCGCTTGCGTCCCGGATGAATCCGCGCGCCGCGGCGCAACCTGGGAGCAGCGGCTCGATCCGCGCCCACAATTCGTCGGACACGATCCAGGGAAGTTGCTCACACTTTCTCGCCATGATCAACGAGCCGATGATCATCAGTACGCCGAGATCATTCTGTCCGGAGCTCTTAGTTCGCGGAGTAGGCGGTGAGATGCTTGATGCAGTCAATCGTCCAGTCCAGAGTGTCGGTCGCCGAACTGAGGTCGCGAGATTCAGCGAGGGCACGCTCGCGTCCTGTGTGGACCTGCTCGCTGAGAGCTTCGGCTGACTGTGCCTTGCGGGGTTTCGGAAGTTGTGAGTTCCGGCAGGTAACGCGTGTTCGTTCGAAGGCGTTGATCGCGCTGTCCCAGCCCGCCAATCGATCCTGGCGAGAATCTGGCGCTGTTGCGTAGCCGGTCTCCAGCCTGCCCATCGTTCCCCGAAGGTCGACGACGGCTTCCAGACAGGAACGGGTCCGCTCACGGTCCTGAGCATCGTCGTCGATCTTGAGCGGCACGTAGATCCCGGCGGCGAGCGCGATCAGAGCCACGATGACGCTCAATGTCGCGACGTAGACGTCATACCAAGGGGAGTGCTCGCGACTCCTCAGCATGTCCGCTCGATCTCGATGGTCGACTTCTGTGACTTGCTGCCGTTCTGAGTCTCGGCTGTAGCTACGCCGACTGTCTGGTTGATGCCGCATCGCAGCTGTGCATGTCCGCTCACCCGCACGGACAGTCGCACGTAGGAAGCTCCATCAGGCGCGTGGCTGCCGAGGTTGATGCCGCGTTCCACCACTGCGTTGCTATCGATCTTCTGCCACTTGTTGCTCGTGGAAGAGTTCGCCACCGACGTCGTACCAGGGATGTATGTCAGCTCGGCTGGGAGGGCGTGCTTGATCACGACATCATCCTGTTGGATTGTGCCGGTGTTCTTGTACTTCACCTTGATGTCGAGCTCCTCGTCCGTCCTCATGCGACGCACGCTGGTGTATTGAGTGGTACCGCGGCTAGCCGCGAGCTGGGTAACTGTGAAGTCGGGTTGGTCAACAGCGAACTGGAAACGCACCTCGCCCCGACAGTCGTCCTCGCCGGTGACGTCACCGGTTGGGCCGTCGCATCCGACAAGTGCGCCAGGCACGGAGAACAGCTCCTCGACGGGCAACGACGCCCCTGTCGGAATCCGGCTGGTGTGCAGGCTGACCGAGTTCGGGACAACCCGTATCAATACGGGTTGTCCCGACGATGCGAGTACCAGCCACCTCCACACCTCAGGTGGATCAGCGGAACCCGAGCTCACGGTGGCCTTAGCATATGCTCGTCCGTCGACAACCGCGGGCAGCATCATCGACACTCGTGTCTGTCGGCTCGGTCCAGCCGCACTATCCGCGTTGTCATTGCGGAAGCGGATTATCCCTTCATACCGACTGCCCACCCTGACCGGCAAAGAGCCTGCGGACACCCACTCCTCCGTGCCAACATCACGCAAGCGGAGGAAGAACCGTTCGTCGCCCACGACCGTGTCATCGGTGACCGAGTTCAACACTGCTGCTGTCGGACGGGCCCCTCCACTGAACAACTGGCGCGGCGGTCCCCATCCGTCCTCGGACACCCCCACGTCGACAGAGTCACCTTCGGGTCCGTCCGCAGGAGCGCCGGCACACCCCGCAGTGACCAGCGCCGCCAGGAACAAGCAGCTGAGCCTGCCAACAAGCCTTCGCAAACTCTCGCCTCCAGATGTCACAAGTACTACTGCAGGCTTCGGTGTGGGATTTGAGAGCGTTACCTGCCGCCGTGGAGCTCGCGGTGGCCAGCCCACTTCAGAAATCGGCACCGCGGCGACGCGCTCCGCGCAGAACAGCATGACGAGCCCAGCACGGAAAATTCCATAGCAGCTGCTCATAGGCGCCGGCTGACGCGAAAGGCTGTTCAGGCTGGCATCGGCTGGTTGCCGCCGAAAGCGGCAACATGGTCGAGCCCGGCGGCCTCGTCGAGTTCGATGGTGGACCGGACACTAGCCTTGAGGAGCCCGTCGTACGGGCCAACCGTCGGAGGCCAGTGGCGGCGGCGTTTCCTCCTAGCGGTAGGTGATCTCGGTACTGCCGCCGCCCTGACCGGACGTCGGGGAGGACACCACCCTGCGCGAGATCGTTCTGCGCGGGCCCGGACGTCGGGCGGGAGTACCAAAGGATGGGAGCGGGTCTGACCAGCGGTTTTGTGTCGGCAGTCTGGTGGTGGAGTCATCGTTCGGCCTATCCGCGCCCGAGTAGTAGTACCTGGGGACGGGTCGTCGGACCCGTCCCCGCGGCCGGCCAGCTCCGGTTCGAGCGACGCTCGGTGAACTGAGATCTCGCGCAGCTTGCGCCACGACCACTCCACGTGCTCGGTGTCTCCAACCGCTTTTTCTCTAACAGGATGGCCAAGCCGACAATCGTGGCGCCAGTGCGAACCAGAATCCTTTTCTTTTGTGGTCTTCAGTAATATTTCAGTCTGCAAGACGGTCGATTTTGGTCGCCAAATTTCGCGCGGTCGTTGAAGGGTGGACGAGGAATGCCTATTCGAGGCCGAATTCGATGTTTGAACCTAGGAAAATTGGGTAAGTGATCCACTTGGTGGAATCGATCACTGCTCCTGGCGGTATGGACAGTGTTGATCTGCCGCTAGCTTGAAGATTCGTGCTGGCTGGGGGCTGGCACGTTTCGATTGGGGGATGAGATCAAGATGAAGCGCAGATTGCTGCGCGGCCTCGTGCTGCGCGCGTTCAGCTGTGCCGTGATCACGAGTCTGGTGGCGAGTGGGGCGTCTGCTCCTGCCGTCGCGGACCCGGCGAAGGCGACGATTGAGGTGAACCGCACGCCCGTGGGTGGCGCGCCGCCGGATCGGGCGTGGCGGGGTGCGGGTGAGGTTTCGGCGCTGCGGTCGACCTGTGTGAGCTCCAATCTCGGTGTGTTGCCGTGGTACCCGATGGAGCGGCACCAGATCAGTGACCGGCTGGAACTGTTGGTCAACTTGGACACGCGGAACGTCGTGTTGTCCTATCGGGAACTGACCGTCAAGGGCACCGGCCTCAACATGTCGGCCGATCGGTTCTACAACGCGAAGGCCGCGTACAACTGGGTCCACAGTGGTACCGAGATCGGGCTGGAAGACCCGCGCTTCACGGTCGGGAACTCGCGGATCCTGCACGGCCCCAACGGGTACTGCGTGGAGTTCCCGGAGAACGCGGACGGCACCTTCGCTCCTGCCGAGCACTTCCGCGCGTCGCTGACGAAGACGCCGGAGGGTGGCTACGTCGTCACGTTCAACGATTCCGGTGAGCGGTGGCTGTTCACCGGCTATGGCTGGTTCGTGTCGCAGACTGACCGCAACGGCAATGCCAACACCAACCGTTACCGGCCGGACGGGTCATTGGCGTCGATCACCGACTCGCAGGGGCGCGTCACCACGTTCAACCGGGATGCCGAAGGCAGGGACTCCTCGTTGACCGACCCGACCGGGCAGACGTTCGGCGACTACGTCTACGACGACGATCTGATCAGCGAACTCACTGACAGGGCTGGGAACAAGGTCAAGTTCGGCTACGACACTGAACGGAATCTGCTGACCTCCGTCACCGACGGCCGCGGGAACACGTGGAAGCTCGAGTACGACCCGGATTACTCGCTGCTCAGCAAGCTCACCAAACCGACCCGCGACGGTACCGGTGCGTCTACGACCTACGCCGACGACGGCGTCAACAATACGAAGGTCACCGACCCGAACCTGCACAGCTCTGTGCACGAGTTCGAGTCGCCGGGGCGGCAGACGAAGGCCACCGATGCCCTCGGTCACGCGCAGTCGCGTACCTGGACGGCCAACAGTGACGTCAACGTCACGACCAACGGGTTGCAGCACTCGACGACCTACGACTACGACCCGCAGAACAATCTGATCGGGACGAAGCTGGCGACCGGCGCGAAGAACGTTGTCGGCTACACCGACTCAGCATTTCCCCACCTCCCGACGCAGATCACCGACGCCTCGGGCAACGAGGTGACCCGGACCTACAACGGCAACGGTAACCTGACCAGCATCCGCTCGACGGGGTTGAACGCGGACCTCGAAGTGCTGCGCTACACCGAACGCATGGGTCTGGTCGAGTCCAAAACGGACGGAAAGCAGGCCAAGACCACCTACGAGTACGACGACTACGGCAACCTCACCAAGGTCATCCCGCCGACGCCGGCCAAGCCGACGACTTTCACCTACGACGCCCTCTCGCGCGTTGACAGCGTGACCGACGGCAACGGCAAGAAGATCGTCTACGGCTACGACAAGCTCGACCGCGTCACGACCATCACGCACAACGGCACGGTGCTGCAGTCCAATGCCTTCGACGCCAACGGCAACCTCACCAGGACGCAGACTCCCGACGCGACGAGGGTCTTCGACTACGACCCGCGCAACCTTCTCGAGAAGGTCACGCGTGGCAGCGAGGTCGTGTCCTACACCTACGACAAGGCGGGCAACGTCAAGACGCTGACCACGCCGACAGGTGTGGCGAAGTACGACTACGACGAGGCGGACCGCCTCAAAACATTGCAGGACTCTTACAGCGGCACAACGACTTTCGGTTACGACGACGCCGATCGGCGCACTACGACGACGTTCCCCGGTGGCGCCGTGCAGACCGCGGGCTACGACAACGCCGGACGCCAGACCTCGGTGACCGTGACCCGGCCCGGCGGCGGTGAACTGCTGAAGACCACCAACCGCTACACGAAGCCGGACGGCACCGACACCGACAAGATCCAGGTCAAGACCAGGGGTAGCAGCAGCCGGTCGTTCACCTATGACGGCGCAGGCAGGCTCAAGACCGCGCCGGGCACGACCTACAACTACGACAACGCCACGAACCTGCTCGCCGGCGAAGGCCGCACCTTCACCGTCAACGCCGCCGACCAGGCCACCAAGGCAGGCGACACGACCGTGGCGTTCGACGGTGCGGGCAACCACGCGTCGACGACCAACCCGGAGTCGCGGTTCACGTTCAGCCCCACCAACCAGGTGCTCACCGGCCACGCCGGCACGGCCCAGGTGCTGGACGTGCGCTACGACACCAGTGACCAGACTCAGCCCAGGACGATCACCGAGACCGTCGGCGGTAACCAGGTCACGCACGTCCTGACGCACACCGCGCTGGGCGTTACGGAGACCGTCGACAACGGCAAGCGCTCCAGCTACACCCGCGACACGCAGGGACTGCTCATCGGGCTGAAGGACGGCGCCGGTGCCCGGTACGGGGCGGTCACCGACCACCAGGGCAGCGTGATCGGCTTGATCGACGCCTCCGGCAACCTGGTCGCCGAATACGACTACTCGCCCTACGGGACGGTCAGGGCGACCGGAGCAGCGGCGAGCGCGAACCCGTTCCGCTATATCGGCGCCTACCAGCTCCAGCAAGGCCAGTACATGATGGGGTACCGCGTGTACGACAGCGCGATGGCTCGCTTCCGCTCACCGGATCCGACCGGCCAGGAGAGCAACCCGTACAACTACGCGAAGGGCGACCCGATCAACAACAGCGACCCCACCGGAGCGCTCTCAGGTCCTGGTGCTGCGGCCTGGGTTGGTGGAGTGGCTGGTGTGGCGGTAGGGGCAGCGCTCACGCTTGCGTGCCCGGCGACCGCGGGCCTGGGCTGTGTCGGTGCGACGGCAGTGGTGACCGGCTTGACCGCGGGAGCCGGCAGTGCACTAGGTGCTTCGCTGGCGGGGGGCAATTCTGAGCAGGTAAGCGAAGCAGGAATCACAGGAATTGGAGGCGGTGTGGTTAAGGGACTGGGCAAGCTGTCCGGAGTTGCGGGGAAGCTCTTCTGATGCCGACCGAAAACGAAGCACCACGTCGGAGCAAGCGGTATTACCTCATCACCGGAGCACTCGTCGTGCTGATTAACGTAGCCGCGTTCCTCTACAGCGATGAAGCCCTGTGGCCGATGGTCCTAGCCGGCACGTTGCTCGGAGGGTTTCTAGTGGATGCCGCTGTGGATTGGCACAGGCACCGACGCGCCTAGACGAATACCACGTGAGTCGAGGCAGTAGCCGGAGACAGACGAAGGGTGTTCAGATCAATTATGTAACAACCGATCTGAACACCCTTCGCACCGCACCGTACGTCAAGATCGACCACTGTCTCGCGGGCAGGACACGCGTTGCAAAACCGCCGAACTTAGCGATGCCGAGCTGGTCACCCGCGCCGCGGCCTAAGGTCGGCCCGGATTCACCTTCGAGGCCCGATGGCTGAGGTCCTTCACCGGTGACCCGAAGTTCGTCTCAGGGCTGAAGGGACCCTTCTGATGCTCAACCGCACGACCAAGTCCCCGCAGGTGCGCTTCTGGATTATCACCTGTGCGATCTATATCGCGCTCGCTGTGGCCACCGTCCTGCTGCACGACGAGGTTCCGTGGATGGGTGCGGCCGTAGGAGCACTGGGCGGCTCGCTGATCCTGGCGGCGCTGCTGGGTTGGTGGCGCCGCCACCCATCCAATCCCGACCGAGTCGAGTAACTCTCGAACACTGTGGTGCGAGCCGACGACTGGTGCGGTGAGGTCGGACAACACATATAGCCTTGAATGCCGTGAACAGGTCTGGACTGATCGGGTCCAGACCTGTTTGGGCTTGGACCAGATCACACTGGCCAGGCTCGGCGTGCAGCCTCGATCGCGTCGAGCTGCGCGTCGACCTTCTTCTCCACGTCGGCCGGGGCCTGGCAGGGATCGGCTCTGCCATCGTTGGAGCGGCGTTCGGCGCTCCAAGTGGAGGAGCGGGCGCCGCGATCCGCAAGGGCGACCAGGACAAGATCCGTCAAGTCATGATCCGCGGCACGGTCGGCGGTGCCAGCAGAGGCGTTGTTGATAAGGGGACAAGCACGCTCATCTGATCCGACCTCGAGGAGTGAGATGGATCCGAGGATTCGTAACGGCATGGTGGCCATGTTCCTGACGAGCGCCGCTGGAGTGGTCGCCCTGTTGCTCGAATGGCCGCTGGTCGTGCCGATCGTGTTGTTCCTCGGCGCATGTCTGGCGGGCGTGTACGTGCTGAAGCAGTCGCTGCGCCACCGCTGATGCAAGACCGGAAGGGGTATCGATCGGCGTGGCCGGTCGATACCCCTTCCGGTGGTCTCAACCAGAAGAAACCGACTCGATGGAGCTAAAGCTCCCGCAAGCAGGTCCTTGTTGAGGCCAATGGCGGCGGCATTTTCGCTGGCGGTTGGTGATCTCGATATGCGCCGCCGCCCTGGCCCGGACCTCGGGCGGGAGTACCAAAGGATGGGAACGAGGCTGACCAGCGTTTTTGTTCTGGCAGCCTGGTGGTGGAGTCATCGTTCGGCCTATCTATGCCCGAGTAGCGGTCTGGGGATGGGTTGCCTGGCCCGTCCCCAGACCAAGCCGAGCAGCAAGACCGCACGGTCGTGAACGTCGGCGACGGTCCACATCAGCTTGGTACTGGTCCCGATTCCTCTGCTGTGCCTACGACTGCAGCCGGTGGGAATGCTGGTTCCATGGCGGTCATCAGTGGATCTCGAGTACGGGCATCACGGCGATGTCGTGCATGCGCCAGTCTGCGTCGCGCAGCAGGTGGCTGAGCCGGTCGAGTTTTTCGACGAGGTCGTCGGTGCCGGACTTGGGCACGATGAGCACCTCGCCGACGAAGACGTGCCCTTCCTCGCGTAGCCGGATCCAGGCGTCGGTGACCCAGGGTTGGCTGAGGGCGAGTTCGGTGAGCTGGGCGGGCAGGGGGTGCGGTTGGTTGTCGGTGACGGTGCGGGGCTGGCGGTCCATGAGGTCGGCGACGGCGGTGCGGGTGGTGCGCAGGCCGTCGCGGACGATGTCGGCGGAGATGATGATCGCGGCGACGGCGTCGGCCCACCACAGTCCGGCGCCGATGCCGAGGATTCCGAGGACGGCGGCGCCGGCGGTGAGCCAGTCCGCGCGGTTCATCTCCGCGTCGGCGTAGAGGACTTTGTCGTGCAGTTGTGCGGCCAGTTTCGTTTTGGCGCGGCCGAGCAGGATCGCGGGGACCATGGTGGCCAGCAGGACGGCGATCATCGGCCAGCCCAGCCACAGGGTGTGGCCGAAGACCTCGATCAACCCGATCGGCGGGCGTTCGCCCTGCACGAGTCGCAGCACGGACTCGATGAGGATGTAGCCGCCGAGTACCAGCAGTGCCAGGGCGGAGGCCAGGAAGGCGATGGCTACCGAGCGGTGATGCCCGTAGGGGTGTTCGTCGTCGACAGGCCGGTTGCGGAAGCGATCAGCGATGAGGAACGCGATGGGCGGTGCGAGGGCGAGGATGTCCTCCACCCAGGCCGCCTTCATGGCCTGGGACTGGCCGAGGACGACGGCCAGCGCGGTGATGGCCACGACGAAGAACGCGACCGTCCACCATTCCAGGTGCACGGCGCGGCGGTGCAATGCCGCTTTGTCGGGCGGCAACTCGAAGGTGTCGTGGATCGCGGCCATGTCATGCCCCCGCGCGGTGGGTGTCGAGCAGCAAGCGGTGCACCTCGTCGGGGTCCAGCTCCAGCAGGAACCGCTCGACTGTGCTTTGCCAGGCGTTCTCGCCTGTCGGCACGGCCATGACGTGGTCGGTGCTGGAGAGGTGGGTGCCGGAGTCGGCCAGTCCGGCGGCATCGACCAGCCAGTCGGGGAGGACCGCGGCACTGTCGGGACGTTCGGGGACTTCGGCGATGGGGACGGCGGTTGCGTCGTGGTCGGACAGCAGCGCGGCTTCGGCGCTGCCGTCTCGCACCAGCACCCGTTGCCCGGCGATGTCGGCCGGTGCTCCTGCGGGTACGGCGATGACCATGTCGGTGGTGAGGTAGTCGGTGGTCAGGGCGACTTCCTGTTCCCAGGGTGATTCGGTGTCCAGTCCTGCGATGACGAGGTCGAGGCTGCGTTCGGACAGCGCGACCATGAGTTCGGCCTCGCCGCCGGGCACCCACTGCACGCGCGCGCCGAGCCTGTCGGCCAGGCGTTGCACCAGGGCCGTCTCGGCACCGCCTGGTGCCTGATCCGGATTCCGGCTGTCGTGCGCGATCGTCCACGGCGGATGGTGGGCAACCCCGACGCGGATCGTGCCGTCGCGTACCCGGTCCAGGGTCCCGTCGGCGTCGCGTGGCCATTGGCAGCCGCCGACGGACACCACGACCAGCGCCGTCACCACGATCTGTGTCCACACGCACCTAGCCAGCACAGCCGATGCCATGCCGGTGATGTTGCCCGGCGCGGTTTCGTCCAACCATCGGCGATCGGGCGATCAAAGTCCTCTGACGGAACAATCGGACGAAACTCTCGATAGAGTGGCAGCGTTCATGATCGACTAATCCTTGAAGGGACACCACTGGTGGCTATTTCGGCGAACTTGGACAAGCAGCTCGACAAGGCCTACGAGGGCCTGACCGTGTCCGAGGTCTTGGACGCGCCCGTCGCCGCGCTGGCCGGGGTCAGCGAAGGCGATGCGGAGAAGCTGAACGCCGCCTTCGGCATCAAGACCGTCCGCGATCTCGGCTCCAGCAAGTACTTCACGCTCGCCGCGGCGCTGGTCGCCCTGGAGAACTCCGCCAAGTAACGCATGGGTGGCTTGAGGCGGCTCCGGTGGTGGTGCGCGACCACGCCCGCCACCGGGGTAGGCCTCTTGATCTTCATGAGGTTGCCGGTGTGCGGCGCGGCTGCGGTGACAGCCGTAGTGAATCTTGACCGCAGCACGAACTCAACTGGTGGCCGACGGAATCGGTGTCGCGCCCGCTGGCGGGTCTGCGGGGGCGGGCAGCGCGCTGGACAGATCCCGGTGAAGGTCGAACATCTGATTCACGCCGGCGGCGGCGAATACCCAGGCTGTGAAGCTCTGTTCGGGCGCAACGAGCGCGAGTCTTGTGCCGTTGCCGGTGGCTTCGGTGTGGCTGTGAATGAGCACGTGCAGGCCGGCTGAGCCGATGAAGTCGACCTTGCTCAGGTCGAGGACGAGCACGCCTGGTCTCGCGGCGAGTTGGGCGTGGACCTCGTTCCAGACGAGGTCGGCGGTGCTCAGGTCGACTTCGCCCGCGACCGTGATCACCGGCACGGATTCACCGTAGCTGGCCAGGACCGAGAAGGGCGGGCGTCGTCTGTACGCGGTCATCGTCGCCGTTCTTCCTGCCGGGGTGCGTGCTGCTGGGCGCAGGCTGCCGAGATCATGACGACAGCGTCGCGTATCGCGGGGATGCGGGCGAATCAGGGGTGGAGGCGAACCGACGCGATGGCGTTGTCGAGGTTGGGGGACACCGGCAGTACGTGGTTCAACCCGGTGGCCTGCAGGGGCCGCAGCGAGGCGGCTCCGGTCGCGACGATGGCGAATCCGACGCCATCGTGCTGGGCTTTGCCATATACCTCCAGCAGCATCGACAGCCCGGCCGATCCCAGGAATCTCACGGCCAGCTCGGCCACGACCCCCGCCAGGCGGGCGGCGATGTGCTCGAAGAGCTTGGTTTCCACCGCGTCGACGAACACCGGGTCCAGCTCGCCCGTGACGACCGCGACCAGCACCCCGTCGTGATCGGTGGTCCGCACTTCTGCCACGGTGCCGCCGGTTGTCACCTGTGCTCCTCGCGTCGACATCGCGGCCTTACTGCCGACCATTGCCACGCCTCGAACTGATCATCACGTCACGTCGACGTTACGACGCCCCGGGCAGGTCTCTCAACCGCGAACCTGAACGTCACCATCGGGGGGAGCGTCGCGGCCACGCTCTGGTGAGATGCCGATGAATGGATCACTCTGTGGGGGTACTTCGAGGGGAGGCGGTCGCACCGCCGAACACGCGCCGCCGAGAACGAGGATGTGGGGCCTGTGTCGTCTGCCAGCCATGTCGGTGACAAACCGCGCTCGCGCAGCGTCGACCTCGACGAATACGAGCACAACGTTGCCGGAATCCGCGCTCTGACGCGCCTGGCGCTGGCCGGGCTGTCCGATGACGACCTCGACGACGTCCTGCTGGTGATCACCGAGCTGGTCAGCAACGCGTTCGACCACGGCTGCAGTGCTCGCTGGATGCGGTTGCTCGTCACGCCGGCGCCGTGCGTGGTGCGCTGCGAGGTCGACGACACCGCACCAGAGCTGCCGGTACTGGGCAAGTCCCGCCTAGGAGAGTTCCGCGGACGGGGGATGCTGCTGGTCGACCAGCTGGCCACAACCTGGGGCATCGCACCCGGTGACGGGTTCAAGACGGTATGGGCCGAGTTCCGCTTCGCTCAGCCTGCTGAACACACCGCTACCCACCCCGGCCGAGCCGTGCCACGCAACGGTTGGTCAGATCTGGCAGAGGCAACGGTAGTACCGGGCGGCCCCAAGCCGGTCGATCAGGTCATGGGTGAACAGCTGCTCGGCTCCGAGTGACTTCTCGCGTTCGAAGAAGTCCCCGCCGTCGAGCTGCGAGCCCGGCGTCCACACGAACAGCTCGATCTCGCATCCCAGGTACTCGGCGCGCAGCCGCGCGGCGACGGCGTCGCTCACGTCGGTGGTGTGGACGCCGCCTTCGGGCGATTCGGCCGCGACCACGGCAACGAGATGGGTGTCGTCCTCACACCACACCTGCAGAGCCCGCGGACCGTGCCCTGGACGATCCGAGAACGTCCACTGTGGCTCGTCGCGGATCAATGCCGCCGACTGCCTACCCGGCAGGACGCGGGTTCCACTCAAACCCCGCGCGCAGCGCAACCGTGAGAGCTGCCGCAGCAGCGCCTGGCGGACGGGTTCCACCTCCGCCACGAGCGCAACGAGCTCGTCCAGGCCCGCGGCATCCGAATGGCTCAGGCGCCACCGTGCCAGCTGCCGCGCCATCACCGCGTGCCCGGCGCCGAGGTCGTCATACTCGTCTTCGAGCTGATCACACCACGAGCTGTCGGCCTGTTCGGAAGTCAACCCGGCCAGCTCACGGGCCAGGTCACGAGCTTCGGCGAGCTCGGCGCGCAGGCTCGCCATCGCCACGGGCAATACCTCGATGCCCAGCTCTGACGGCTCGCCGTCGCCTTGTTCGCGTCCCACGTCTCGCACCCTACGAACCTGTCCCCGTCACCGTGTATGAAAGACACCCACCCGGTCACGCAAGTTCGCTAGTCCGTGCGATTCCAGGCCGCGGTGGTGTGCCGAGCGCGACGACGGCGCCTGACCCCGTTCAGGTCAACGCGCACCGCGCCGACCTCGCGTATGCCGGAGCGCTGGACGATCCGGCAGCCGGTCAGGACCAGGTTGCGACGGGCAGGCTAGGACTGGTCGGTCTCGATGTTCCCGGTGTCGAACGGTCCGCCGAGCCCGGTCTCTCGCGCCTGGGCCAGTACAGCCGCGACCGCCTCGTCGTCGAGGTCGATGGTGGTGTCGCTGCCGGTGGCCACGATGATCGCGGCAACGTCGTACAGCTTGGTGTTGGTGCGCTGGGAGATCTCGCGGAGCGTGGTGAACGCCGCGTGTTCGTCGACGGAGTTGCTCAGCATCACCATGCCCTTGGCCTGCTCGATCACCGGCCGGTGCACGGCGATGTCGCGCAGGGTCTGCAGCTCGGACTCCGGGTCGAGTTTGTCACGCGGCTTCACACCGTCGATCTTCGCCTGTCGCGTCAGCCGGGCACCACAGCCACGTCGAAGGGGTGAACGCGTGATCGCGCGAAACGGCGGCGTGGCGGGTGTTCAGAGCCGTTGCGGGTCGAGTGCGCGCCTGCCGCAAGGGTGACCCTACGATTACGCGGCTCATCGCATCGTGGGCGTGCAGACCGGGCATTCTCCGCCTGGCTGGGGGAGGTTGCTGTGCAGGCAGGTCGCACTACCGGGACTGGAGCGGGCATGCCGTCGTTGAGGCGGTGGGCCGTGTGGATCTCGGTTGCCCTGGTCGCGGTGCTGCTGGCGGCGACCGCGGCGGTACTGCTCGCAATCGACGACCTCAGCCAGGCGCGCTCGCAGCTGCTCGACGAGGTCGGTCCAGCGGTGGTCAGCGCTCAGCAACTCGGCGCCGCCCTGATCGACCAGGAAAACGGTGTCCGCGGTTACGTGCTCAGTGGCAGCGCCGACTTCCTCGAGCCCTACAACAACGGGCGCGACCGGCAAGCTGCCGCGCGGGCGAGTGTCGCCGCACTGGACACCCCGACGATCGCCAAGGGAGTGGCCGCGCTCGACGAGGCGCTGTCCGCGTGGCGCAGCCAGTACGCCGACCCCGCGATCGCCGCGGTCCGCACCGGCACGCCAGTCCCGGACGACGCGATCGGCAAACAGCGGTTCGACGCGGTCCGCGCGGCGTTGTCAGCGCTGCAGGACGAGCTGGCGCTGCAGCGCACGGCCGGGCGTACCGCGCTCAACGACTCGGCGACCAGGATGGCGCTCACCTGCATTGTCGCTCTGGCGGTGCTGATGATCGCCGTGCTGGGCTGCGTCGCCGCGGTGCGCAGGTTCGTCGTGAGCCCGCTGACCCGGCTGCGGCACAACGTCGGGCAGGTCGCCGGCGGCGACTTCGCGCACACGATCACCGCCACCGGTCCCGCTGAACTGCGCGACCTCGGCCGTGACGTCGACACCATGCGCACCCGCATCGTCAGCGAGCTCGGTCAAGCCCGCGAACACAGCGCCGCGATGGCCGTCGCTACGGAGGATCTGCGCCGCTCGAACTCCGAGCTCGAGCAGTTCGCCTACGTCGCCTCCCACGACCTGCAGGAACCCCTGCGCAAGATCGCCAGCTTCTGCCAGCTGCTGCAGCGCCGCTACGGCGGCCAGCTCGATGAACGCGCCGACCAGTACATCGAGTTCGCCGTAGACGGCGCGAAACGCATGCAACAGCTGATCAACGACCTGCTCGCCTTCAGCAGGGTCGGCCGCCACCGCGACAAACAAGTGACCATCCCCGCCGACGACCTCGTCAACCAAGCACAACGCGACCTCGCCGAAACACTGGAGAATACCGGCGCCCAGGTCGAGGTTGGCCCGCTGCCTGAGGTGCGGGGCGAGGCGCGGCTGCTCACCGCGGTCTTTCAAAACCTGATCGGCAACGCGGTGAAGTTCCGCACCGAGCAGACCCCGCACGTGCGCATCGACGCCGAGGCAGGTGAAGACGACATGTGGGTGTTCTCGGTGCGCGACAATGGTATTGGCATCGAGCCGCAGTACGCCGAGCAGATCTTCATCATCTTCAAACGCCTGCACGGCAAAGACCAGTACACCGGCACCGGCATCGGGCTCGCGATGTGCCGTAAGATCGTCGAGTACCACGGTGGCCGCATCTGGCTCGACACCAATACCACCAGCGGCACGAGCATCCGCTTCACCTTGCCGCAGGCCCACGCCGCCGCGGCGGCGCTCAGCGAATAGGCAGTCGATCGACAATCACGCCGTGCACGAACGTCAGCGGCGCGTAGCATCGCAGACACGCGCAGCAGCGTGGAGCACACCATTAGCGTCCGAGGTCGAGCAGCCTGCCGGCGGCGCACGGCGAAAGGCCACCATGGCCACGGACGGCGAACCCGACCACCCCGCCGACATACGACCCGCACACGCGCCAGGTGCGGCAGAGGTGGTCGTGACCCGGCAGCAGGGAACACCGATCGCGGTGATCTCCGGCGAGATCGACCTCGACGCCGTGCACGAGGTGCGCGCGCACCTCCTGCGCTACCTCGACCCGCAGCCCGGCACGCTGCTCATCGACCTCAGCGCGGTGACGTTCCTTGCCGCTGCGGGAATCTCGATGCTGCTCGACGTGCACCACGCCGCCGCCGACCACGCCATCCGTGTCGCCGTCGTCGCCGGTGGCCGGGCTACCGCACGACCCCTGTCGATCACCGGCGTCGACCAGGTGATCTCGATCCACCCGAGCAGGCCGGCGGCGATCCTGCACCTGCTGCGGCCACGATCACCACACAGCGACAGCACCGGGCACGCTTCCGCCACACCTCCGAGCCGGTGATACACATGGTTGGAGCGCGCGGCGTTCGCGATCGTGGCCGTTGCGTCTGCGGAGTCAGGAAGTAACACCATCGCGGGCCACGCGATACTCGGGGCAGGCCCGGCCCGCACCCCCAGGCGCGCCGGGCCTCTTCACACGCTGGCCGTGCCCCGGCCGAAGGGCTCGATCGCCCATCCAGGTGACACAATCCGGACAAAGGCCTTCGCTGCCGGATGCTCGTCGATGTGCAGCCCGAACAGGTCGAACACGTCTGTGACCTGTGTGCCGACACCGGCACCATCACCTGGCAGCAACCGGTGCCCGGTGAGAACGGTGTTCTCGTGCTGACCGAGATGAACCACCCGTGCACTAACGGCTGTTCAGGTTGGTACCGGCTCCCCGCCGCTGAAAGCGGCACTGTCCTCGACCCGGACGGGGACCGGCCAGCCGCCGGAAATGTCGCCGGCGCCAACCACAACCACCGCACTGAGTGGTTCCGGCCCGGCTCTCCGCTCGATGATCGCTCCGCGACATCCCCTTGACCTTGTGATCAATACGACCGGCTCAACCCTCGTGATCCGCTGACTTACGGACGAGGCGCTGCGAAGGACGCTCGGGCGCACAAGGTGTTACGTGTCAATCTGGTCCACGCAGGATTGGATCACCGCCAGGCGGGTATCGAAGGGGCGCCGTACACGCATGCGTGCACACGGCAGGACCGCTTTCGAGCGGACCGGCCGGCCCCGGCGCGGGTAAAGTTGAAACTCTGCAGCTCCTCGCGCCGGGGCCGGCTCGTGTCAGCGGCTGGACGGCTGCTGCCGTGTCTTGATCACTGCGTACCATGCCCTGACGACGTCAAGAAAGCGGCGCCGTGGACAGTTCCTCTGACCCACGAGGTGCCGCGGCATGGCCGATGAAACGCACGAGTCCGAGACGCCTCCCGACGATGGCGACCGTCCCGACGCACTGACCAGACTCGACGACACCGCCGAGGCGCTGACAGTGCTGCGCGACTCCTTCACCGGCGAAGAGCCCTCGACACCGCGCTGCAGAGGCTGGCCGACACCGCGAGCAGAGCAATCCCGGATGCCGACGCGGTCACGGTGTCGCTGATAGACCTGGCACAACCGCGCACCGCCGCCACCACGGACCCACGGCTGATCGACGTCGATGAGAAGCAGTACAGCGCCAACCGCGGCCCATGCCTCGAGTCCGCGCACACCCTGCGCGCGGTGCGGGCGGTGGTCGGCGAGCACCTCGACCAATGGCCGGAGTTCGAAGCGGCCGCTGCGGAGCACGGCATCCGCGCCTACCTGTCCGTGCCGGTGCTGTTGCCTTCCTCAACGTCCGCCGATGAGGAACATCTCGGCTCGCTCAACATCTACAGCTACACCGCGGCAGCATTCGACCCGTTCGACGAAGGACTCATGCGGCTGTTCACCACGGCGGCGTCGGCCACGATCGCCAGCGCCCACCGATGGCAGCGCGCGAGCGAACACATCAGCGGGCTGGAACACGCCCTCGTGTCGCGGGCCGTGATCGATCAGGCGAAGGGCGTCCTGATGGCCGTGCACTCCTGCACTGCCGATGAGGCGTTCGCGATGCTCGTGCAGCGATCACAGCACGAAAACATCAAACTCCGCGACGTCGCCAAAAACCTTCTCGACTCGGTGACCCGCTTCTGAGCACGCCCTGTACGCCGGGGGCGGTTCGTTAGTCTGGCTACGCCTTCAATGGCTAACAAGCGCATCCTCGCAGTGACTCTGATGATCTTGGAATGATGCTGATCATCAGCGAGTTGATCATGGTGTGTGGTTGCCCTGGTGGTGTCACGTCGTGGACACCATCCAGGAAGCAACGATCCGGCAGGGTTGTCACGAGTACGGTGTTTCATGCGGATGCCGGATTTGTTGATAACCCGCCATTTCACCGGCAGCAGTTCGAGGTTTGGAGGCCAGTGGCGGCGGCATTGACTCCTGTCGGTTGGTGATCTCGGTACGTGCCGCCGCCCTGGCCGGACCTCGGGGAGGGCACCACCCTGCGCGAGATCGGTTGTGCGGAGGGCCGGACCTCGGGGAGGGCACCACCCTGCGCGAGATCGGTTGTGCGGAGGGCCGGACCTCGGGGAGGGCACCACCCTGCGCGAGATCGGTTGTGCGGAGGGCCGGACCTCGGGGAGGGCACCACCCTGCGCGAGATCGGTTGTGCGGAGGGCCGGACCTCGGGGAGGGCACCACCCTGCGCGAGATCGGTTGTGCGGAGGGCCGGACCTCGGGGAGGGCACCACCCTGCGCGAGATCGGTTGTGCGGAGGGCCGGACCTCGGGGAGGGCACCACCCTGCGCGAGATCGGTTGTGCGGAGGGCCGGACCTCGGGGAGGGCACCACCCTGCGCGAGATCGGTTGTGCGGAGGGCCGGACCTCGGGGAGGGCACCACCCTGCGCGAGATCGGTTGTGCGGAGGGCCGGACCTCGGGCGGGAGTACCAAAGGATGGGAACAGGGCTGACCAGCGGTTTCACACCGGCAGCCTGGTGGTGGAGTCGAGTTTCGGGTTGTCCGCGCCCGAATAGCGCCCGTGGGGGGCGGGGCTCCGTCCCGTCCCCCCATCGCGGGGCGTTGCCTCTCAGGCCGGGTAACCGCAGGGTTGCGTCAGTCAGCCAGGAAGGTCGCCAGTTGCGGTCGTGCCTGATTGGAGAGGTCTTGCGAGAGCCAGTCGGGCTCCGTGGCGTATGCCGCGATCCATCGTTCCCGTTGGTCGGTTAAATCGTCGCGTAGAGCAACAATGACCGTCTCTCGGACGGTGTGTGCGCTGATGAGGCGGCGTAGTCCGCATCCGCTCGTCGAGCGCGTCGTCTGGTTCTCGGCTGTCGAGTCTGTCGCGCCGACTGCTACGGCCGGGCCGGACGAGAGGACGACTCCGGCCAGGTGGCTGGCACCGGCCAGGTCTTCGCGGAGGTTCGTCGCAACCCGCTCTACGCGCTCGGCCCAGTCCAGGGTGGCGAACTCCGTGAACTGGAAGAAGCCGTCAAGTGCATCGACGCGCAGCCAGACAGGCAACGACCCTTCACTTTGGCGGGCCTTGGCTTGAAGAGCTCGGCCAAGGCGCCGCCAGCCATCTCGAGTCGCTACAGCACCGACGAACGTGCTCTCAGGCATCGGCGAACCGGCTCGACGGACCTCTGCTCGCCCCATCGCTGACTCGACACGCTGAACTTCGTGTTCGCTGTTGGCCGCCGTCGTTTCGATGGTAGCGAGCCACGTGGTGGTCTCGGCCTCGTTGCGGTGGTCGATCAACTCCACTGCGATGCGTACGTTGTGGCGGAGTTCGAAGGCGGTCACCGCTTGCCAGATTGTGTGTTCGTACTCCTCCCACGCCTGGTCGACATCGGCACGAGTAAGGGAGGTGGTTTCGACGAGGAACGGTGAGCCCTCTGAAGGCGTGATCATGAGGTCGGCCCTGTTTCGACTGCCGCTGATCTCGGGCTCGAAGATGATGGTCGTGCCGGAGTTCCGGAGGGCCCGACTGACTTCGAGTTGCAGAAGGGCGTGACGCCAGTCGGTGCTGGTCACGCCTCGTTTGAGGCCCCGCAGCACCGTCGCGAAGGTCGGCTCTTCGGCTGCTTCCTCCAACCGCATGACCAGCGCCAGGAACTGCGGCAGTACCGCGGCGTGGAACGCGAGCAGGTTGAACTCGCTTGGCCACCAACCCTTGCGCTCGAACTGGCGGCGTGGCCAGGATGGGCCGAGCAAGCGTTCCGCTTGATCAATTGCTCGTTCCAGCGCGGCAGATCCGGCAGGGCTGAAGACCGCTTTGGTGAGTCGCTGCCGTAGAGAATCCCAGCTGGGGCCGTCGTCGTTCACCGAGAGAGAATCGCAGGTGGACGGGAGGTTGTCGCGGTTGTTACGTGCCGAGCACGCCTCAACTCGTCGGCTACCGGCGTTCGCGCAGCGCGGTGAACGGTACGAACTGGTCGACCAGGGAGAGCTTGTCGCGGCGGCCGTCGGCGTAGCCGATCTCGTAGTTGACGATCCCGTACCAGTCGCCCTCCACGCTGGGGAAGCGGCCATGAAGCCGTCCGGGCACCACGCCCGTGAGGTCCAGCCCGGTCACGATGACGTGCCGTGGTGCGTCCGCCGGCCGGGAGAAAAGGATGTCCAGGTTGACCCACGCCGATGTGAGGACCGGCCTGCGTCCGTGGATGTCATCGCCCTCCCAACGCGTGAACGGGCTGTTGATCACGACACACCCGCCTACCTCGCGCCGGTCGCCGCCCGCACGCGGTGGATGAGGTCGCCGTAGGGCTGGTCGTCCAGTTCGGCGCGGTCGGGGCTGGCGTGGCTGCTGATCAAACGCCAGCTCGCGTCGACTCCGGGTGTCGCTGCGCAGGCGGGGCAGTCCACGCGGACCTCGCCTCCGGCAGAGATTGCTCTGCTGACTCCGGGGACGACGATGTGTCGTCCGCCTTTGCAAGTGGCGGGAAGGACGGCGATCCTCGTGCCGGTCTGATCGACTCGGTAGCGCAGTGCGCCGTCCGGCGCGGGGGTTGAAGGCGGCGGAGTCACGTCGGGCAAACTACCACCGTGCTCGCACATATGTTCGACTCGCCTGGACTCTGGCGGTTCGCCGCAGTGCGGATGCACCGTGCGCGCCTGGCCATCTTGGTCGGTGACGCCGGAGGTAAGAAGCACTCAGACCGGGCGTGTCCGGAACGAATCCGGCGGAGACTGTCGTGATGGAGGTATGACTCAGATCGACGAGCGGACCGGTCAAGGCATGGAGCAGCAGGTGGCGGACGGTGAGGTGTGCGGCGAACAGGAGCCGACCCCTGCCGAGGTGCTGGAGTGGCGCCGCGATGACGTGTTCCTCCCGGAGGCGGACGCCTGCCCGGAGGAGTACCCGCACCTGCGGAACATCTCGGCCGGGTACATCTTCGGCGGCGTGGTCCGGCCGCTCGAACCAGCTCCGCCGGAGTACGTGACGCTCCCAGCCACCTACACCTCGTCCGAAGAGTTCCTCGCGATCGCGCAGTGGAACATGCTGTGGGAGGCAGCCCAGTTCCGGCGGCGCTTCTTCGACCTGGACGACCTGCCACAGCCGATGACCAGGATCGCCGACCTCGGCGACGTCAACGTCACCTTCGTCCCGCGGACACGGGCGCGGTACTTCGAGTACGCGCCGCTGTTCCATCTGCTGCCCAAGCGTGTCCTGGACATGTTCGAGCTCCCGTTGCTGCGGGGCGGGCAGTGGCCGTTCATGGCCGACTGGTCGGGCATCGACGACTTCCTGCCGCCCGACTTCGAGGAACGGCTGGCCCGCGCCTGGGCGTGGACGGTGTGGCCGCACCTGGTGTCGGGGTCGAAGATGAAGGCGTTCTCAGGCGACGACCCGATCCGGCTGCTGGCCCACAACCTGGACTTCTGGGTGCCCGCCGTCACCACCACCATCCAAGAGCGCCTGCGGGACTTCCCTGAGATCGACAAGGGCAAGACACCCGGCCCGGTCACCCTGGAGGACGGCAGCGTGCTCGCCGGGGCCGTGGCCGGCAACCCGCGGATGGGCGGACAGGTCTGGTTCGGCGAGGACGACGCCCGCGACGCCGTGGCCGAGACCGTGGAGGCCGCCGACAGGACCGGCCGACTGCGCGGCATCCTGGACGCGGTCCGCTCCCACCGGGTCGAGGACGACTTCTCCAGCCACTGGTCGTACGCGCGCGAGGACTTCGAGCGCAAGCTGCACGGGAAGCGGCGCAAGGTGACGGTGAAGTTCGTCGAGCTGACCGACACCGTCCCTGTCCAGGGACCGGAGAGCGAGGTGCTGGGCAACCTGGTCACCAACGACTTCCTCACGCTGCTGGATGCCCGGAACCGGGAGATCGTCGTGCTGCTCAACAGCGGCGTGACCAGCAGGACCGAGATCGCCGACGTGCTCGGCTACGCCAACCACAGCGCGGTGTCGAAGCGACTCGCGCAGATCCGCCGCGCCGCCGAGGCGTACTTCGACGAGAACTGACCCGCTGCTCGCTCTGCCGCGTTCGAGGCCACCCGTGCGGGTGATCATGGCCGAGGTAAAAGGGGTGCTCAGGCGGGGTGCCGCCCCACCAGCGCCTCATGAGCGCCCGGGTCCCGCTCTGGTTCGGATCTTCCTACCGCCGGTCTAATCGCCGACACCAATCGACTCGGTCGACTTTGGGCAAAGCGGGCGAACCACTACCCGTCAGCCTGCCCCGAGTCGATCAGAGTGCGCGGCGAGTCGGGCTCGTGAGTACGAGCCGGGGCGGGGAGAACGGCACGGTGATGGTGACGCAGGAGGGCGCGCACGAGCGGGGCGCGTCTGTCGATGTCGATGTGCCGTCGCTGTCCCGGATCTATGACCGCCTGCTCGGCGGCGGGCACAATTTCGCGTCCGACCGCGTGACGGCCGCCGCGATCATGGCGTTGGTGCCGCACTACGACGCGTTCGTCCGCGAAAGTCGCGCTTTCGTGCGTCGCGCGGTGCTGCACATGCTCACCGCCGGGATCGAACAGTTCCTCGACCTGGGCGCGGGCCTGGGCGGCGTTCGTCACGTGCATGAACTCGCCCAGGCCGAGCAGCCCCAGGCCCGTGTCGTCTATGTCGACCGCGACCCCGTAGCCGTCGCCGGTCTCGAGCTAGTCGTCCGTGAGGATGATCCGAGCACCGGCGTGATTGAGGCCGACCTGCGGCACGTCGAGGAAGTACTCGACCATGCCGTGACGACTCGGCTTCTCGATTTGACCCGCCCGGTGGGCGTGGTGGTCGGGTCGGTGCTGCATTGCCTGCCCGACGCCGAAGACCCGGCCGCCACTTTGGCCGGGTACCACGAGCGGCTGGCACCCGGCTCGCTACTGGCCGCCTCGCACGCCGACGGCATCGTCCTCGGGCTGGAGACGGCCGCCGCGGTCGAGGACTGTCTCGCCAAGGCCGGGATCACGTTCGTCCACCGAAACCGGCGGCAGTTCGCCGACCTGCTGGGACCGTGGCAACCGCACCCGGACGGCGTAGCGCCGATCGGCTTGTGGCGACCAGACGGCCTGACCCTCGTCCGGCGCGAGTGCCTGTGGGGCAACGCCGTGCTCGCTGGCCGCCGTCCCGAGCCGGCGGAGCGTGCGTGAACGAGGCCGAGTACATCAACACGGTGTCCGGATCGGTCTACGGCCAGGTGCTGCAAGCCCGCACGGTCACCGCCGACACCATCGTCCTGCAGGCTTCCGAGCGTCGCGGGCGGGTGCCTCGGCAGCTTCCGCCGCCCGGACGTACCTGGGTCGATCGCGTAGACGAACTGGAGCGCCTGGACCGACTGTTGGCCACGGCAGGCCCGACCCGCGTGGTGGTGACCGGCCTGGGTGGGGTCGGCAAGACCGGCTTGGCGGTGCGTTGGCTCGACGCGCACCACGAGCGCTACCCCGACGGCGTGCTGCACATTGACCTCAACGGCTGGAGCGGCCACCCGCCGCCAGCCACACCGCAGGTCCTCGCCGGGTGGCTCCGTGCGCTCGGAATCGCCGCCGACGACCTGCCGGGCGAGGTGGCCGAGCTGGTCGCGCTGTACCGGACGGTCACCGCGGACAAGGCGGTGGCCGTGCTGGTCGACAATGCCGCTCCGCCGAGCAGGTGCAGCCCCTGGTACCCGCCACGGCGCGCGGCACGATCCTGGTCACCAGCCGCCACCGCCTCGCCGGACTGGCCGTCACGGGCTTCCGCCACCTCGACCTCGACTGCTTTCCCGCCGCCACCGGCGCCATCCTCCTGGCCGGCCTGCTCGACGAAGACCGTCAACCTCTCGGCGAGGAGCTGCTGCACGCCCTGGCCGCCCGCTGTCACGGGCACCCATTGGCCCTGACCATCGCCGGAGCCCACCTGGCCGCGCATCCCCGGCGCGACCCGGCTCGCCTGATCACCCGCCTGATCCGCCTCGCCGAGGCGTCCACCGCCTCGGACCCGCACGAGCTGTCCGTCGAAGGAGTGCTGCAGATGAGCTATGAGGACCTTGACGCCACCACCGCCCGGCTCTACCGCGGCCTGGCCGAGCACCCCGGCGCCGAGTTCACCTCCGAGCCGCTCGCCGCCGGGCTCGACGTGTCGATCAGTGCGGTCGACCGCGGACTCGGACGGCTGGTGGAGGCCAACCTCGTCTCCGAGACCGGCGACGAGCGCTACCGGCTGCACGACGTCCTGCGCGAACACGTCCAGGCCCTAGCCGACCAGGACGACCAGGACGAGCGGCTGACCGTTCGTCGCCGGATGGTCGAGTGGTACCTGCGGCGCGCGGCAGCAGCCGACAAGGTCATCAACCCCTTCCCTCGCCGGTTCAGCGACGTCTACGCCGACCTCGACACGAGCGTGTTCGACGACGCCAAGGCTGCCTTGGACTGGGCCGACACCGAACGCTCCAACCTTCTCGCTGCGCAGCAGGTCGCCGCCGACCAGGGCTGGACGGAGCTGGTGTACCAGTTCGGCGAGGTCCTGTGGAACCCGCTGCGCCCCAACTACGCCGCCAGTGAGCTGGTGCGCTCACAGTTCCTCGGAGCCAACGCCGCCGCCGACGCCGGGCACATCTTGGAGGTGGTCTGCCGCACCCGGCAGGGCTTCGGCCTGACCAACCTCGGACGCCACGAGGCCGCCGTCGACATCTGCACCATCGCCGTCGAGCGCGCTGACGAAGTCAGCGACCCGTGGCTGCAGTCCGGTGCGCTGTCAACCCGCGCCCGCGCCTACCTCAAGGCCGACGACCCGCACACCGCCCTGTCCGACCTGCAACGGTCACTGACCATCGCCGAGGAGATGAACGACGCCCGCAGCATCGCGCTGCGGCACCGCCGCCTCGGCGAGACCGCCCTGCACCCCAAGATCGCCGACGCCCGGCTCGCAGCCCACCACCTGCGGCTGGCGGCGAGCATGTTCGCCGGCATCGGCGACGACATCGGCCACGCCCGCACCGTCCTGCACCTGGCGCGGGCCCTGACATTGAACGGACAAGCCGCCGAGGCGGCCTCCGAGTTGGCCGAGATCGAGCAGGCCGTGCACGACTACGGCTCGGTCGGCTACCTGGCCGACCTGTGCACCGTGCTCGGCGAGGTCCATGCCGAGCTTGGCGACACGGCCGAGGCCGCCCGCCGTTACGGCCAAGCCATCGACTACTACACCGCCGCCGGCCCCGGCGCGGACAAGAGCAAGGCCGCCGTCATCGACCGGCGAGCCGCCCTCGACCAACCGACCGCCTGACCGCGAAAAGGAGCGACCGGCATGACAGCACGCACCACGGCCAAGGGGAAGCGGATCACCGGGGAAGCCCGCGTCAAGATGGCCGCTGACCTGAAGAAGAAGTACGAAAAGGGCGCCAGCATCCGCGCACTGGCCGAGGACACCAACCGCTCGTACGGCTTCGTGCACAGGGTCCTGTCCGAGTCCGGCGTGGTGCTGCGCGGGCGCGGCGGCGCTACCCGGACCAAAACCAAAGCGCCATAGCCCAGCGACAGCGGGCACGAGAACGGCTCGCGACACCAGCCCGTCCGATACGCGAGCGGAGATCATGATGCCCAGACGGGTCTTGCGGGGCTACCGCCTGGGAACGCCCACCGGCGAACCGGATCGCAACGCGCGGCCGGCACCGCGGGTGCAGGTCCGCTTCGCGTGCCGCAGAGGGCACGAGTTCACCGTGCCGTTCTCGACCGACGCCGAGATCCCCGCCGCCTGGACGTGCCCGCGCCACGGCATCGAGCACTGCCTCCGCATCGACGACGACTCCGACTGGACGCCGCCCAAAGGCAAACCTCCACGCACGCACTACGTCATGCTCTTGGAGCGACGCAACGTCGCCGATCTCGAGGTCCTCGTCGACCAAGCCCTTGCGGGCATCCGCCGCCAGCGCACCTCGCCCTACGGCCGCGTTCCCATCGGCGACCGGACCTACGGCTTCCGCTTCGAGCCATGACCTCGCGCTGCCCGAGGCGTCGCTCGGGCAGCGCGATGGCCAAATCACCGCTGCGCTCGACATGCGCGCTGCTCGTCGGCGTGCACTTGTCGAACGGCACGGGCACGCCGGCCAACTGTCATCACGCGAGCGCCGCCACGACCGCGACGATGAGCACGACGACCGCCAGCAGGACCGCAGCGAGCAGCGTGGCGTTCACCGAAGAAGTTGTTCGCGCACTTGTCCTGTCGGTGTTGCGGGCATGCTCTGAGCGATGGATCACCGGTGAGGGAATGCTGGGGCGGAGGTGACGGTTGCGCGCGGAGTTCAGACGTTCCCACGCCGTGAAGAAATGCTTGACGTCGTTGGGACGTCCGGCGTGCTCGCACAACACGGCCAGCAGGACGTTCACGCGCTCTTTGTGCGCAGGCCAAAGCGCCTCGTCCGCGTTGCTCGTGGGTAGGTATCTGCTCAGAGTCGTTCGTTCCCAGGTGTGTTTCGAGTTCTTCTCCCGCATCCTCTCTGCGATGTCACGCAGGGGCAGCTTGCCTTTCAGCGACTTCAACGCGTCCATGAACAGCGCCTCGGTGGTAAGAGCGGCGATGTCAGGCGGCAGCGCGTTCCGCAGCGGAAGATGTTCGGCCAGGTGTCGGTAAGTTCGCTCACAGACGGCGACATCGTCGTCGTCCGCTTCGAGTTCGCGCAGGATCGTGGCGTAGACCCCCACTCGACCAGCAGCGGGAAAACCGCGAAGGCGGCATGCACGTCTCCGAGTGGAAGGCCGGTGCGGTCGGCGAGCAGCACCTGCGTCCAGGTCTGCCCGCTCTTGGGCTGCTCGTACAGGCTGTTCAGCACGGCCTGTAACGGCCATGCATCGCGCCGTCTGCCACCGCCGGCACCGAAGCCTCCGGATCGGCCCTGGCTGAAGTTCGATTCGGGCATGTCGAACGTGGTCACCTCAGCGCACCGTCACGGGCACGGGCCGCCTGCTTGCTGGTCGTCGGTCGCACCGCCGTGGTGATGAGCCAAGCCGCGACACCGGCCGCGCCCGTGAGCGGCTGACCGAGCAACACGAGGACGACGACGAACGCTGCGGCGATGGTGAAGGTGCCGATCTGGACGAGGGGCGTCGCACCGCAGCTCGTGCGAGGCAGGATCGCCAAGGGTGCCGGAAGCACGGACATCGGAATGCTCTCCAAAGGGTCGGACGTCGGGTGAACGGTGAAGCCCCGATCGCGGAGCAAACCGACTGGTGGTGGCCGCCACCGCCCCGCGAGGGCTTCACCATCTTCACCGACTTTCCGACGACAACACCGACCTGGACCGAAATTCGATGTCCCGACCACAAGGTGGGCTGCCTCACACTTTTCGGCGCCTGGTGACAAGGGTGGTGGACGCGCCGAAAACCCATGTCTACCTGGGGAAACGTGGAATTGGCGCTGACGGTCTACCCATTGCCGCTGGTCAGGCGGTGTGGGGTGGCGTGTCCCATGTGCCGCCGCCGAGGCCGTTGAACGTACCGGTACGACTTACTGTGGAGGCGCTCTCCGGGCACGCCAGTGGCCGTATGCAGGGCGAACGGGTTCCGAAGGCACTCTTCTCATGGACGTCGGGTGGACTTCGGGTTCAAGGGTTGGGCGTTCCTCGTGGCCGCGAGGGACGCCCTACCTGTCCCATTCCGCTGGTCAGATGCCCTGTAGCGAGCCGGGCCGCATGTGAAGTGCCTGGCCAGGGCCTCGCGTCCGTCTACATTCGACGGTCCTGAGACCATATCGGTGCTGGTCAATCCACTTCTTGGATTGCGCCTCCGATGAGAACGCCCTGGTCCAGGCCGGTTTACTGCTCTAGTGAACCGGCCGAGGTGCCAACTACGCGCTCAGGACCCCTCTGGACTCCGCAAAAACGCTGATCACAGGCGTGCACCTGCCCTCATTCGACACGGGCCTGCCCGACCGCGACACCGAAAGGAATCCAGCGTTTCCGCAGGTCACAACGGCCTGGCCTGCTTTCACGCTCTCCAGGCTCGCCGATCGATGCTCGCCACGACGGGAACAGAACCCGTCGCCGAGGACGAACCACCGGCAAAACCGCTGTTCAACCCCGGTGCCCGAGTATCGGCAAGGCCCGGATCGAGGTCAGTTAGGCCGCTGGGGGCGAAAGAGCGGGCCCTTGCCTAGCCGGTCGCGGCATCAAGTCGCGCTACGGAGCCGTCGATGGGCAGGAGGTGGAAGCACTCGCGGCGGGCGGCCGAGTCGAGCAGGTCAACGCCTCGGTCGGGGTCTACGTGGACTTCGAGAACCTGGTCTGCGGCGCGGGCCGAGGGCTACCCGGTCGCGCCAATCCGGTTCCCTACGCGGCGATCACCCAACTGTGCCGCGACTACGGCAACGCCGTCATCCGCCGCGCATACGCGGACTGGGCAAACCCGCAGTTCGGGCGCTATCAGCAGGACCTGGCGATGAACGGCGTCGACCTGATCCAGGTGGTCCGCTTCGGCGCCGCCCGCAAGAACGCCGCCGACATCCGCATGGCTGTCGACGCGATGGAAACGCTGATCACCCACCCCGAGGTCAGCGTGTTCGTGCTGGTCGCGGGCGACGGCGACTACACCCCGCTGGTACAGCGGCTACGAGAGTTCGGCAAGCACGTCGTCAGTGTGGGCACCGAGGCCAACGCCAGCCCACGGCTGGTGTCGGTGTGCTCGGAATACAAGTACTGGGGCACCCTGGTCGCCCAGGTCGAACCCGAGCCGGGCGACCACCTCGCCGACGAGTTCGACATCACCACCGCCGAGAGCCTGCTGGTCGCGGTCATGGAGCAGGCCACCGTCACCAACCCGACCGCCGGGTGGGTCAAGAACAAGATGACTTCCCTGGACCCGGCGTTCGACGAGCGCAACTACGGATGCCGCAGCTTCCGAGATTTCCTGGCCCGCGTGGCGCACCGGGTCACCGTGATGGGTGCCTCGGGCGGCGACATCACCCTGGCCCTCACCGGCAGCCCTGACGCGGTAGAACAGGAGGAACACTCTTGAACTCGCGTCGAGTCAGACGTGATCTGTCAGGGCGCGAGGTCGTCGAGGCCGAATTGCTGCTCGTCCCATCGCCGGCGCAGTTCGACGAGTCGTGTCCGGTCGGTGACCACGACCTCCGCGCCCCCTTCGTCGGAAACACGGCTGATCAAGTCGAGTCCTTCCAGGAACAGCAGGGCCCTGCGCAGTCGGTGCGTGGGATAGCTGCCTTTCTGCCTGGCGGCGGTGACCTGCGCTGCTGCGGAATCCAGGAGGTCCGGGGTTCGCTGCTTCCACAGCTCGGCCAGTTCGGTTCGATTACACGTGGGCCGGGTGTGATCGGTGACGTCGAGGAGCAGATCGACGACGTCCACGGTTTCCCCGAAGACCGGTAAGCCCTCGAACTGAATGGGGTCCTCGCTCGCCCGGCGCGCGGGCCCGCGGCGGGCGCGCTCGGTTGCCACGGCGTCGGCCAGGACGCGCCGCTCGGCGCCCGTGGCGGTCGGCCAGGGCAGCAACCGCAGCCTCGCCCACAACGCGGTGTCGGCCAGCGACTCCTCCCCGGAGTGCGCGTCCCGATGCTCCTCGACGGCTACGGCCAACGTCAGCAACACCTGACGCAGCGACTCGGCGACGGCATCCCTGCGGATGGCCCGGACCTGGTCGACGGCCATGTCGAGGTACTGCCGCAGGACGGCGTCGAAGACCACAGACCGTTCCCGCCACTGCCCGTACTCCCGGTACTTCTCGGCGTACTGTGCCGCGCTGATCAGGTCCGCGTCCCGGTCGGCTTCAGCCTGCTTGATCGCCTCGCGGTGGTGCACACGGGTCTGGACCGCGCCGGACTCGATGCGTCGCAGCACTCGGTAGGTCTGCACCGCACGATCGTCGGCCAGCAACGCGGGCCAGTTGCCGCGCTGGGAACGGCGCAGCGCCTCGCGCACGTAGGTTTCGGCCGCAGTGTCGTCGTCGAGGCTGTAAGGAAAGGGCTTGCGCATCATGCTTTCCGAGACCTGAAGTGGGCAGACGTTCGAGGGTTCGGGCGGTCGTGGAACGTCACGGTTGCGGTGGAGGCGGTGTGTCCCAGATGTGCACCCTGTCCGTCGTGACCAGGGGCTTGTCGGCAGGCCCTTTGATGTGGGCGGGCACGACTCGCTCCTCGTGTTCGCATCCGCCGTCGGCGTGGGCGCGGGGGTTGAGGCAGGTGTTGCGCCGGTAGGGGCGGACCGGCCAGCGGCGGGTCCATTGCGGCGTGCGGCGACCGTGCGAGGCTGCCGTGTCCTCGGCGCTGGCTTGCGCCGAGGGCCGGTGGCGGGTGTGCACTCGAACCAGCTGCACGGTGCCGGGCCCGAGGATGTCGGCTCGCCTGTCGCGTTTGAGGCCGTGACGTGGACGGGGCACGGTTTCCTCTCGGTGAGCTGGGCGTTACCGGTCTGTCCCATCAGCTGCCAGGCGGTGTAGACCACGTGCGCCCACTGGCTTCCGTTGTCCGGATCGGGGCGGGGCAGTGGCTGGTCGAATCGCAGGACGAGTTCGTCGTAGGTCTGCAGCCGGGCGAATCCCGCGAGAGTTTCTCGTGCGACCAGGTCCACAGCGGTGAGCGTCCCGCCGCTGTGATTGTCGATGGCCAGAGGCCGATCCAAGGGAAGGCTGTCCCAGCCCTTGCTGCCCGTGGTCCAGAAGGTCAACCAGACGCCGTCGAACTCGGGCGTCAAGGGCGCTGCGCCCTGCGGTGTGCGGGGTGTCCAGCGGATCCTGCCGGGTGCTCCATCCAGGTCGAGGTCGGCCGGGCTCCACCGCGACCACGAGACGCCCACGACGGGAAAGGTCAGCCGCAGTTCCTCGTCCAGGTCGGGGGCCGCGGTGGTCCAGGGGCTGGTCAACGCTGCGGCGAGGTCGACATCGTGGCTGCCGATCGGGTGGGCGAAGAGCATCAGCCCCGCTTCGGCCGGCATTCGACGGGCCCGGACCGGCTCGTGGGACGGGGTGGCCGCTGCCGCGAGCGCCAGCGAGGTCATGTCCTCGTCGACCCAGTACAGCTGCGCCTGGCGCAGCCGTCGCTGCTCGCTGCGCGCCATCAGCATTCCGCCCATGATGTCGATGCCGGCCGTCTCTTCGGGCGGGCCGGAGATCGTCGGGATCAGCGGGCTGCTTCCGCCGACGACGCGCATCATGAATTCCCGGCTATGGGGTGGCTGGAGCACCTGCTCGCACATCTGAATGCGAAGGTCGGGCAGTTCGGAGGGATGCGGCGCGACCCACGCCCCCAGGTGGGCGGAAATGGTCACCTCACGGCTCGGACGTGCGTCGCGGTCGGCAGTCATGTGGAGCCCGTTCTTGGTCAGATACGGCGCAGAGCCCAAAGGACGCGGTCCAGAAGCGCGAGATGCTCGTCGTCGGGGCGGTGTCCTTGCAGAGCGGCCCTGAGCGCGGCGGCGCGCTCCTGGTCGACGTCCAGCGGGTGAGCCAGAAACCCGGCTGCAGGGAGATCCCCGATGCTGGGCAGGTACTGCGTGAGCGCGCCGTGGTCGACGCTGGGCGCCGGAGTGCCAGCGGCTCGGACCGGTACGGGCAGCGGCACTTCGGACCAGCGGCGCTGAGTCGGCAGGATCACCACGGCGTGCTCCCGTTCACGGCAGGACTTCGGTTCCGTCAGGAGCGGCCAGGTGCCCGAAGCCGTCGGGCTCGTTGCGATCGGGCCAGAAGCGGCTACCACGCAGCACCCGCAGGAACGGCAACACCGCGTCCCGTAGCCCCGGCGTCATCGCGATCGCGCAGCGCGACCTGGTCGAGTGCGGACTGCCGTCGGCGTCGAGCACGAGGGCACCGGCCTCGCGGGCGATGACGGCGCCGGCCGCGGTGTCCCAGGTGTGGTTGCCGAGCAGCACGCAGGCGTCGAGGGTGCCGTCGGCGACCCAGACCAGGTCCAGCGCGGAGGAGCCATACCGGCGCAGCCCTTGCGCTCGTGCGGTGAGCTCGCGGTCCACGGCGGCGCACAGCACGTCGCGCAAACCTTCGTCGGCACCGCTGCCGTAGTCGCTGAACCCGACCAGGGCCTTGTTGAGGATGTCGGTGGTGGAGGTGCTGATCGGGTCGCCGTCGCGGTAGGCGCCGTGGCCGTGGGCCGCCCAGTAGCGGTGGCCGAGGAAGGGCAGCGCGGTGACGCCGAGGACCGGCTGGTCGTGGTGGACCAGGCCGAGCGCGATGGCGCACAGCGGGTTGGCGTGCTGGTGATTGATCGTGCCGTCGATGGGATCGAGCACCCAGTAGGTGTCCGGGTTCCCGGCAGCTCCCGTCTCTTCCCCCACGAACCCGATCTCGGCGTGGCCGCGCGCGCTCAGTCGTTGCCGGACAAGGTGTTCGACGGTCTCGTCCACTTCGGAGACCGGATTGCGGTCTCCCTTGTAGCGGATGTCGCGTGGAGGGTGGCTGAGCACGTGCTCGACCGCGAGGTCGATCGCGGCGTGGGCCGCCGGCAGGACGGCGGTGAGGTCGAGTACCGACGACATGATTCCTTCGGGTTTGTTCCTGGCGGCACGGTGCGCCGGATGAACGAGCGGCGGATGCCTCGTCAGGAGTCAGCAGGCCACCACGGGTGCTCGCCGGTCAGGCCACCGACGCGCAAGCGCTCCGCGAGCCCCGCAGGACGCAGGTCAACGTGGTCGAGTTCGGTGGTTGTCACCCAGAGCGCTTCGCCGTGACCAGCCTGAATCGAACTGGGGTTGGTGAGGGTGACGTCGAACAGCAGCGCCAGTTCATAGACCTCGGGCTCCCCGCCTGCCCCAGGATGGCCCGGCAGCTCCACGGCAGCGCAGAAGTCCAGGTGGGCGATGTGAGAGTTGACTTGATGCCAAAGGATGCGCCGCAGGGCGTATTCGACGGGTTCACCGGCTGGCACGAGACCGCCGGGCAGGCACCGTGCGGTGGTGCCTGAGTCACGGACGAGCAAGAGGCGCTCGTCGTGTCCTACGAGGCCGTAGACGGCGACGAGCGGGCCGAGGGCGGGTGAGGTGGTGGTCATGGTGCTCTCACGATCGACGGACAGGGCGATGTCAAAGGTGCACGCCGGGTGGGGCCAAGCCGAGCAGTTCGTTGACCACCAGCGTCACGGCTGCGTCCGACGCGGCGGTGCTCATCGGGGCACCGGGGGCTCGTAGACGGCGGTGTTGAGCCGGGTCTCCCGGACCAGAACCCGCTCGACCCGCGCACCGTCCGCGCGGGGAAGGCCAGCCAAGACACTCTCGGCGACCCGACCCAGCAGCACCGCGACAGCCTCCACCGTCGGCCACGGCAGCCCGTAGGCGAACTGCTCGGGCACGTCCGCCGGGTGCTCGACTCCGAAGCAGAACACGCGGCTGCCCTCCGCGATCAGCGGCTCGATCAGGCGGTCGCGCGCGCCGAGCATCGTGGCGTGGTCGAGGTGCTCGTCGATCCACCGCCGCAGCCCGACCTTGAGCGCGCCGAACTCCACGACGGTCACCTCGGGATTCAGCTCCGGGGCGCTCACCGTTACTGCGGCCGACCAGGAGTGGCCGTGCAGGCTGACGCATTTGCCACCCAGGTGCGGCAGCCGGTGCCCGGTCTCGAACGAGTGCTCGACGGTGATCTTGTGCGGCATCAGCGGACCACCATGCGCGACCAGGCGGTCGACAGGGGCGATCGCGGCAGCATCACCTCGTGCATCTGCACTGAACCAAGCCCACTTTCCGCTGTGTCAGGCGGCCACATCGACTACCACCTGCGGTGGCCGGTCGGGGGTCGACCACCGCAGGCACGAACCCAGTCAACGACCCTGCCCGCCCTGATCACCAGAGCGACCGTGCGGCGGTTGCGAGGCGTCCACGGGGCGACACCCTGTCTGACCAGGGCGTTCCCGCTCTCGAAGTGTGCTGGCCCTAATAGGTGCATGGTGCGGCAATGCGGCACCCGACCGTGCCCGAATTGGGTGGTCAGTTACAGGGCGGCGGTGAGGCACCGGTGAGGCGACACCGGCCGTACGCAGCGAAAACGGGCGAGTACCCTCCGCTATGGAGGGACCGGAAGGAGGGACGAGCGATGGCAGCACGAGCGCTCACTCCGCTTGCTGCGGTTCGCGAGGCTGCCGGTTACACCCAGGAAAGTTTCGCCGTCATGCTCAAGGTCGAGCGCACCACGATCGGCCGATGGGAACGCGGCGTCCAGTCGCCCCAGCCGTGGCAGCGGCCCGGCCTCGCTCGCGCCCTGCAGGTCTCCCTTGAGGAGTTGGACGACCTGCTGCGCCGCACCGCCCGTCGCTCCAGCACGGCCACCTCGGCTGCGGTCCTGGCTCCAGGATCGGTCAGCGTCGAGCTGGTTCCGCCAGTGCCGTTCACCAGCGAGAGCTGCGAGCGCGAACCCGTCGCCGAGGTCGACGTCATCCACGCCGCCATCCCGCGCCTGCGCCGGGCCCTCGACCGACTGGACCTGCCCGACGACGGGCCGACCAGGACCCCAGCCGATCTACACGGCGATATCGCCCGCGCCAGCGATGACCGGCTGCAGTCCCGCTACGGCAACCTCGCCCGTCGCGTGCCCGACCTCATCACTGAACTCGCCCGCGCCGGTCAGCTCGGCGACGTCGCCGGTCGCCGCCACGCCGCAGCCCTGCTCACCCTGGCGCTGCGTGCCGCCGACGGGGTGGCCTTCAAGTTCGGCTACCTGGACCTGTCCGCGCGGCTGATCGACCTGATGCGCTCGGCCGCCCAGCTCGCCGAGGACCCACTGCTGCTGGCCACGGTGGCGTACGTGCGCACCGAGACCTTCTTCGCCAGCGGCGACCTGGCCACCGCCGCCCGCGCCCTCGAACTCGCCGCCGACCACGTACCCGACCTCGACACCGCCTCGGCCTCGGCCGCCTTCGGCGCCCTGCACATGCGCGCCGCGGTCGTCGGGCCGGGCTGGCAAGCCCGATCGCGCCGCCGACCACCTGCGCGAAGCCCGCCGCGCCGCAACCGCCGTCCCCGAAGGCGTCTACCAGGGCACCGCGTTCGGACCGGCCTCCCTACGCATCCACGAACTCGCCGTCGCCGTCGAACTGCGCGATCCTCTGGGCATCGAACGGGCGGCGGCGTGGCACCCGCCCGACAACCTGCCCGCCGAACGTCGCTCCCACTACTTCATCGACCTCGCCCGCGCCCAGCTCACGCTCGGCCGTCACGAGGACGCCTACCTGTGCCTGCAAGCCGCCCGCCAGGCCGCGCCCGAACACACCCGCACCCATCCCCAGGTTCGCCATTCGCTGTCGACCTTGCTGCGTACTCACAGCGCCCCGAGCACGGGACTGCTCGACCTCGCCGCCTGGGCTCGTGCTCGTTGATCCCTGCCCGGCCCTTAGTGCGGCACCAGCAGATTGGGCAGGTCGTGCAGGGAGTCGATCACCCAATCGGCGTCGCGACGCACCAGCGGGTCGTCAGCCCAGAGGTAGCCCCACGGGCCACGCCTGATCAACACCGTGCGGAACCCCGCCGCCTTCGCCGCCACCACATCGTTGTCCCGGTGGTCACCCACGTACACCGTCTCGCCGGGTCCGTCGGGCACCATCTCCGCGACGCGCGCGAAGAACTCGAGCGAGGGCTTGGCGACACCCCACTCGCCCGACGTCGCGACCTGGTCCACCGGCAGGCCCAGCGCACGCAGCAGCTCGGCAGCGCGGGAGGTCTGGTTCCCGGCCACCCCCACCCACAAGCCGAGCTCCCGCAGCCGCGCCAAGCCGGGCCGGACGTCGGGGTAGAGGTCGTTGTCCTCGATGTGCTCACCCAGTCCGGCCTCTTCCCGTAGCCGCCGTTCGCGGGCGAGGTCGAAGCCCGGCTTGAAGTACTGGAACGTCTCGGCGTTGTCCCGGCCGGCAGCGGTGACCGCACCCAACACGGTCGAGAAGGTATGACGTGGCACGCCGATCCAGTCGGCCCACGCACCCCACTCGCGCGAGTCGTCCAGCAACGTCTCGCCCACGTCGAACACCACCGCGGTCACCATGCTCCTACTCCTACGTCACCCACGATCACCGCGCCACAGAGGACTTGCGGCCCGCACTGCCCCGCTGACCTCGCCGCCGCGCGGAAGCCGGTCGAGCCGCCGCGTGGTCTGACGCCACACCGGCCACGCAGCCTGCACCGACGTGCGCAGATCGGGGCTGCCATCCTGAACCGATGAGCACCTCCGGTCCGGCCCGCGGTCGTGACGACTTGGGACGCGCGCTGTTGGCCCAGCACCCTCGTGGCGAGCAATGGCGACAGCTCGACGTGACCATCGCCAACCTGACCTTCGAGCAGATCACTCGCATGGGCTCGCTCGGCGAGGAGCGCGCCTCCGATCGCCAGGCCGTTCGGGACAGGATCATCAACCGGATCTCCGACCCCGAGCTGGCCGGACGGCTCGCCTCACGGTGGATCCGATGGAAGGACACCTTCGGCCTGCCGATGCCCGCCGAACTCGACGACCCGATCGCCGTGCTGCAGCACCCCTACCTGCTGGCCCGGCAGGCTTCACCGGACCACTCCGGCTGGCACAAGGTGGTCCTGCCCGTGTTTGACGCCGGACTGGCGATCGCAGCGGCAGGCCACGACGACACGGGAAGCGCCGACTACGAATTGCTCATCGCGCCGTGGCGGCAGACCTGCCTGCCCTCGCGACACACCGCGACTGACGCCTACGGCCCTCACACCCAAGCCGCCCTGCGAGTCCTGCGCCATGCCGAAGCCACGCCGGCAGGGGTTGTGCGCCGGATGGGTCGAGTGTGCGCGAAAATCGACGAGCAACGCTGGGAAGCGGCTTGTGACGCGGTCACCGAGGCGTCGATCGCGTGGGGGTTCCCGCTCCGGGCGCGCTCGCTGTACTGGGAGACCGTTCCAGCCGCCGAGGACGCCGTCGGCGAGTCACCCACAGACACGGCGGTCGTCAACGCACTGTGGGGCGCGGCGATCTCGCAGGCGTTCGCCGGACGACTCGACTCTGACACCAGCGCGCTGTTGGCCAGCCCCTGGAGGACGGCGGGACTTCCACTCCCTGGATGATCCACCTTGCCGCCCTCCACTGCAACGGTCAGGCCGCGCCTCTGCCTGACACCGACGTGAGGCTGAGCGCCCGAGTTGGCCAGTTGAGCGTGGTAGTTGGCCAGCGTGACGCTTGGCTGCCGTCGGTGCCGTCTCGCGGGGAGAACGGCCGAAACGCACTCAACGCGGCTATGACCCGGATGTTCGCGGGAAATCAAGTTGTGCACAACGGCAACGAGTAGGTCTCCGCAACGGAGTCGGCTGGGTTCTCGCGCACGATGAGGAACAATTCCATTATTCCTCGCTACCTCGCGGTGCGCTGCGTACGAGTCGAACTTTGTCCTTCGCTTCGGCGAACCTGGCCTGTTGGTTGAGTTGGAGACGACCGCCGTGCGCCTACTCCTCCTCCTCGGCGTCCTTGAGGCTCTCGTCCACCACGACATCGATGACCTCGTCGGCGGAAGGATCATCGATGTTGAGTTCGTCCTTGACCGTGGGCTTGATGTCCTCCCGCGTGGGGCGCGGCCTCGTAGGGGGCCAGTCGGTGATCACCGTCCAGGCCAGGGTGGCCACGCTGACGATCAATGAGCCCAGGGCCACCGGGTCGAGGTACTGGGTGGGTCGTTGGTCGCGTGCGCGGGCGTAGAGCGCGGCTTCGACCTGTGGTTCCAGTGCTGCGCCGTGTGTCTCGGCGAGCCGCCGGGCCGCCGCCCGCGCGCTCCTGCTGATGGGGTCAGTTGTCATCGGTCCTCCTCGGTTCGCGTCCCTCAACGAATGTCCGGATAGCCGCGGGCAGTGGTACGTCGGTCGCGCGAATCCACCGTCGTTCCACCTCTTCCAATCCCAGCCGAGCGACGACGTGAGCCAGCACGTAGTGCGACACGATGATCCTCGACGGCGGTTCGACGATGGCCAGGCTTTGGAACGTCCAGTCCAGTGCGACGTCCACGTCCCCGAAGTCCGCGGCGAGTCTGCCCAACTCCCCGTAGGACGCCGCCACCGCCGTCCGGTCGCCCAGCCGCTCTTCGACTGCGAGTGCCTCGTGCAGGCAGCGCTCGGCCTCTGTCCGCTGCCCGCGCTGCTTCCAGACCTCGCTGAGCACATGGTGGGAACCGGCGACGTTGTGCTGGTCGCCTACGTCCTCGAAGGCCGCGATCGCTTTGCCCAGCCAGCACACCGCGGCATCGCCGTGCCCGCGCTTGAGCGCGACGCCGCCGAGCATCTGATACGACACGGCCATTTGGCGGCGGACGCCCAGCGGCTCGACGATCGCGCGGTGCTGGTGGACCCACTGCTCCGCTTCGTCCACCCGGTCGCGGTGCAGCGCGAGCCTGCCGAGTTCGACGTATGACGCGGCCCTGGCGAGCGGGTCGCCCATCCGCTCCGAGACCTCGAGGGACATGTGGTACCAGACCTCGGCGGCGTCGAACTGTCCGAGTCGCTGCGCCACCGCGCCGAGCTGGTGCATGGCGCGGCCCTGGCCATCGTCGTCGCCGAGCTCCTCCGAAATGTCCCGGACCTCGCGGTGCCAGTTCTGCGCTTCGTCCCAGTGCTTGCGGATCTCCGCCAGGGTGCCGAGCGCCGAACACGCCAGCGCCGCGCCGCGCCGATCTCCTAGCTCGTCCTTAAGCTTTCGAGACTTGAGGTACCGGCCGCGGGCCTTGTTCCACTGCCCGCGCGCCTTCGCCACATCCCCGAGAGCACGGTGGGACCAAGCGATCCCGGCGCGGTCGTCCAGTTCCTCCTCCAGGGCGAGGGACTCACTGTGCCAGTTCTCGGCGTCGTCCCACCTCGCTCTGGCCGCCGCGATCTCGCCGAGGCGGTGGCACAGGGTGGTGAGGCCGGCCCGATCCAGAGAATGAGCGAGGATCCTGTCCCGGGCTCGCACGCACATCGCCTCGGCGGCGTCCAGCAAGCGGGCGCGGGTCAGCCGCTGAGCCTCCGCGCTGATCACGGACAGCCAGAGCCTGTCCGCGGACTTGTCGAGCGGTCCGGGGAAACCGTCCTCGGACTCCACCGCGCGGAGCACGCGGTCGTCCCAGGCGCGGGACTCTTCGACCATCCAGCGTCGATCCCAGTACTCCCGCAGCGGCTGGAGGATGGCGAGCGCCGGTAGCCAGAGCCCGTGGTCGAGCGCATAGCTGAGCAGGTGTCCCATCGTGCGGCGCAAGACGCCGATGAGCCGGTAGGCCTTCGCAGCGTCGATGCTCCGCGTCATCTCGCCCATCTGAGCGCCGACTGCGAGGAAGGCGTCGACGAGAAACCGTTCGGCGGCGGCGAACTCGTCCGGATCCTCGGCGCGCCACTGCCCTGCGAGGTACGCGGGCAACACGGGGTGAATGCCGTACCACCCGTCGCCCGCCGCAGTGAGCAACCCGATGTGGGCGGCTTGGTGCAGCACTTCCTCCCATCGGTTACTCGGGACGTGGCGAAACCGGTGCGGCGCGTCGTCGTCGGCGAACACGATCCCGAGAAGTGAGGCGGAGACGGTGCCCTGGAACAGGCACACGGCGGCCAGTAGGCGCTGGCCGTCAGGATCGAGATGCGACATCGAGTAGGCGATGCCTGCCAGCAGTCGGTCCTCGGGGAGAGCGGCGGCGCCGCGCAGCGCGCTGAGCAGGTCCGCGGCTTCGGAGGTCTCCAGGTGTGGCAGGACCAGCCGCATGCTCAGCGGGTGGCCGTTCAGCCAGATCAGCAGCTCACCGAAGGCACGGTCGGCGCGCCGGGCCACCGCCGACGGAAGCGGCGCCAGCAGGTGATCTGCGTACTGGACGGCGTCGTCCGGGGTCAGCCTCCCGACCGCCACGCGCTGCACCCCGCCCAGCCAGTCTTCCTGGGTGCGGCTGGTCAGCAGGATCGTGCTGCGGCCGGTAGCGGCCTCGTGCAGGAACTCCCGCAGTTCGGCGCGCCCGGTCTCGTCCAGCGGTGGCGTCGCGCCGGCGGGATCGGGCAGGGACGCGACGGACTCGAAGTTGTCCCACACCACCAGCAACCGGTTGTCGGCCAGCAGCGTCCGCACCCGTTCGCGCTGGGCCGCCCGGTCCTGCGCGGCGAAACCCGGGCCGAACACGCTCAGCCCGATCGTCGAGATCACGCCGTCCAGGCCGTAGGTGGCGACACCGGGCTCGAACGAGTGCCACAGCACCCACTCAGGGCGGTCGACGCCGTCGGTGTCGCGCCACCAGCGGCCGAATGCCTTGGCCAGGGCCGTCTTGCCGGTGCCCGCGGGTCCGTGCAGCACCACCACCCGCCCTTTCCGCGCGACGGTTTCCAGAGTGCAGATCAGCCCATCGCGCCCGACGAGCTCTCCGTCCGGAGCCCACAAATCGCCCTGCTCGGGCTGCTGCTCCCGCCCCGCCTGCGCGCCCGGAACGGGCCGAAGGTAGGGGAAGTGGACCTCGCGACGCCGGTAACAAACCGGAACGATCCAGTCGGCCAGCGGTTGCGCGCCTTTCGGACTGCGGCGCTGGGGGTGCGCCGCCATCCGCACCCGGCCGGCACGAACTGCTTCTCCAACGGTGTCACCGGCGAAAAGCCGTTGGTAGAACGCGGTCATGAACTCCGCCGCGGCGTCCGCGTGCACGGTGTAGGCCATCGCGACAACCGCGTCCGTGCCGCCGGAGAGCAGTCCAGCGGCGATCGTTGCCTCCACCTGGTCGCCCACCGCGCCGGAGCGGCAGGCGTTGAGCACCACCACCGGGATGCCCGCCTCAGTCAGCACGTGCGCGAACTCGGCAGCGGGCACGTGCTCCACCCCACCGCCCGCTCGCTCGAACACCAGGCTTGCCCCGCGGTCGGACGTCGAACCGTGGCCGTCGAAGTGCACGATCTGGTACGGGTCCGCGCCCGTGGCCCGTAATCGCTCGGTCAGGGCTTCTCTCGTTGGCGGGCGCAGAACCTCCACCTCAACCTGACCGCGCACCGCGCTCAACCGACGCAGCAGCGGCCGAGCGATCATCTGATAGCCCACGTCCCGGTCGCCGTCCGGCCGGGAGATCACCATGAGTACTCGCAGCCGCTGCCCGCCTGCCCCGAATGTCCCGTCCACATGTCCTGTGGACAGTGCGCGGCTCACGACCATCCCGTCCAGCGCGAAAGGTGCGGGCACGGCCGGATCGTGCAGCAGTTCCCAGGGCAGGCTCAGCCACGACGGGTCTGTCGAGCGCACCACCAGCTCCGCAGCCGTGTCCCGCGTCCGAACCGCGAGGTAGGCTTCGCGGCCCGGCCCCTGGCCGAACAGCGCGGCGAACATCGCTTGCCCCCACTCCGGGAGGCGTTCCGCGATCCGCAGGCCCCGCTGCTCGTAGATACCGAACGGCACCCGCAGGTAGTCCTCCAGATACCAGCGCAGGTCCGCCAGCTCACCGCTGTCCAACGGCGTGGTCAGCGCGACCGGCGCACCAACCACGCGAGGCGACTCCCCGTCCAGCCACGCCGACACCGAAGCCCAGCCCGCCGCGTCAAGATCAACCAGAAGCCGATCGGCCACCGCAGCGTGCCCTTCATCCGCCGTCCGCGCCGCACACTATACGGCCTGTGATCTTCAAGAGATCTCGATGTCGACATAGTGCGACTCGACGAACGGCCCCCGGCACCAAACGGTGGTCAGAGCCGCCTCGTCGGGATGCGCAGCCGCGATGGCGGCTCATCGGCATGACAGTGCGCTGGATGGCGGGACGTCCGGGCGAGCTTGGGCGGCAGGCTGGCCAACAACCATGCTCAACTGGCCAACTGAAGAGCTAAGTCACACGACGTCGCAGACCGGCGACGAGATCATTCGACCGGGTCGTAGGTGAGGACGAACCTGCTGTGGGTCTTGTCGATGGCAGGGCCTGCCAGTTCGCTGTCCGGGGTACCAGCCGGGTAGACGATGAGCGATGGCGTGTGCTGGTTCCGCTCGGGCGCCCAGGATCGGATCTCGTCGCAGAGGTACTCGGTCAGCTCGCCGGCGGCCGGGCCGTGACCGATCGCGCCCAACTCCCATCGCACCTCGTCGTCGGATTCCAGTCGGCGGGCGGTGAGGTAGACCAGCGTGTCGCCGTCGACCAGCGCCATGCGCCACCACCCTGCGACTGGATCGCACACCTCGGGCGGGACGTCGGCGTGGACCTTGATCCGGCACACGCGCGGGTCGGTCACGGTCAGGCGGAGCCAGAGCCCGTCATGCGACTCGTTCCTGCCGATCGTGGTCCCGGACCAGGTGGTGACACGCGGCTGGTCGAGCACCCCGTGCAGCGCTTCGGGGTCCACGGCCTGATCGCGGTCCCAGTGGAGCGACACCAGCTCGTCGGACGTGATCGCGCCGCTGAGTTCGCCCTCGCCGTCACCGACCAGGTACACGAAGCCGCACAGGTGGAGCGAATCGGACACCAGGCGGCCATCGGTGTAGGTGAAGGCGACGCTGCGTCCCTGGCCGCGCCACCGCAGCGGGGCGACCAACCGTCCTCCGGGCGCGAGCTGTTTCCACCACTGGGCGGGGATGTCCCACGGTGAGACGGTGGCGATCATGCGGTCGTATGGCGCGTGGTCGGGGTAGCCGAGCCCGCCATCGCCGGTAACGACGTGCACGTCGCCGTAGCCGGTGGCGGTCAGCGCTTGTGAGGCTTTCGCGGTCACGTCCGGGTCGATGTCGATCGTGGTCACCAGGTCCGCGCGGCCGGTCAACTGGGCGAGAAGACAGGCGTTGTAGCCGGTGCCCGCACCGATCTCCAGTACACGGTTGCCCGGTCGGACGTCGAGCTGGTCGAGCATCGCCGCGACCAGCCACGGTGCCGACGCACAGGACAACGACCGGCCGTCCTCGAAGCGGTGAGTGACCACCGCCTGCCACGGGTCGTAGGCGGTGGTAAGCGGGGCGTCGGGCACGAACTCGTGGCGTGGTGTCTCCAGCAGGACCCTTTCAACCTCGTTGAGCTGCGCGTATCCCGACTTGCGGACCCTGGCGACCATCTCCGCGCGCAGAGTCGTCGGCGACGCGGTGGTGGTATCGGTGTCCATCGCTTCCCTTCGTGTTCAACGGTCATCTCGGTGGCGGCCGGGCAGCATGATCCTGTACCCATTCACCCAGGCTTGGGACAGGCGGTCACTCTGGGTTGTTTGAACTGGACTGTGCTCGCCGGAGCGCGCCGAGAAGGCAGCACGCTCCTCTCGGTACAGCCCCGAGGTAGTCAACTGCGAAGGTGCTATGCCAACAAGCAGGTCCGGACGATGTCGCTGAGGCATCGCTTGGCTTGACCTGCACGAAAGCGAGGACTCGTCGCTGACGGTTTCCACCATTCGGGGTATGGCAGCCTCGGATGCTCGCGATGATCATCGTCGAGTGCTTGTGACACGAACCGCGTCGCCCTCTCAGCAATGTCAGGGCTAACCACGACGTCGGCATAGGCTGGGCCAGGTGATTGACCAATTGACCGTGGAAGCGGCGGTCGCCGATGCGCACCTTGCTGCGATGGAGTTCGATGACGCCCAGGCGTGGCTGCGCGCCCACCAGACCCTGATGGAGCCGCTCGCGGCCGAGGTCTGGGTCACCGACCCGACGTACAGCTACGTCCTGCTCGTGCGGCACCGCGTGCGCGGATGGGTACCGCCTGGCGGCAAGGTCGAGCCGGACGAAACGCCGCGAGCAGCCGCAGCCCGTGAACTCGCGGAGGAGGCTGGCGTAGCGGGCGAGCTGCTGCCTGTACCGGCCGCAGTGGCTGTCCGCTCCTTCCGTGCCGACTGGGCACCGACGCTGAGCCTGTCCTATGGGGCCGTCGTCAGTCGTGATGTGCCGCTCGGCGGGGAGACCGGGCAGCCGTCGAAGTGGGTCGACCTGGACGAGACATGGGAGAGCGTGTTCCCCGAGGACCGCGACCGCATCCGCGCGTACGCGCGCCGATTGGCAGCGGGAAACGTCGTGGGAGCGCGCTGAGGACCATTGCCGGTGCACGGTCAAAGGACCTGGTCAATCAAGCTCAGGGTGTCGTCGGGCAGCGTCACCAGGTGAAGCTCGTGAAGGAATCGAACCCACACCGGCTCCAAGCCGGGCTCTGCGGTGAACTGCTCCTCGCTCAGCTGCCCTTCGGCGTAGGCCGCGGTGCGGTGCGCGTACTGCTGGAGCTGGTCTTGGTGCAGCCATCGAGGGGCGCGCACCTCTTGGGCAGAAGGTCGGATCGGTCCTGACGTCTGGGCCCGGTAGATCCACCACTGATGGCCCACGCGGTCGCTGGTCGGCCGACGGCAGTGGTTGGGTCGCCATGCGGTCAGCAGCAGGTGAAGAGAGGTGACGGTCAGGCCGACTTCCTCGGCAACCTCAACGTGGGCGGCTTGCTCGGGTCCTCCGTGCAGATCGACATGACCGGCGACCGGTGCGATCCCCGCCGGGGGCCTCACCCGTTCGAAGACCAGCAGCCCGTCCAGTGAGGAGATGAGCACACCAACGGCCGCGTGATCGCAGTACTTTGTCCCGCTGCCGCGGCTGCTGGTCGGCGGCTGGGCGGTCAACGTAGTTCCCTAGGCCGCTGCGCGACCACTACGAGCCAGCTCGTCACGGTAGGCGTGTCGGGCTTGGTCAGCGAGTACGCCTTGTCGAGGATGTCCATCCGCTGAGCGTGCGTGAACTCCCCGTCGGGTCGAGCGAAGACCGGAATCGACAGCCACGCCTTCTTCTCGGCCATCGTGCTGTGCTGGGCGACGACCTCAGTGTCGACCACGGTCAGCCCGACGGCCGACAGGTGCTTGGTGATCGTGTCCAGCGGCAGCTTGTTAACTGCCTCGGCGGCTGGGGGCGGGGCGTAGCCGTAGTCACGGGCGGCGACCTGATGAATCAGGGTGTTCAACGACGGTCCGGTGTGCATGTTGGTCTCGTCGGGGTGGCGGACGCCGGCGAAGCCGCCGCCGACGTTGAACACGAACCGGCCACCGGGTCGTAGGACCTGGCGGACGGCGGCGAACACCTGCGGCACGTCGGTCTTCCAGATCGCGGAGTTGCACACCACGGCATCCGCCGCGCCGGGAACGTGGTCTGCCAGGTCTTCGGCAGGGGCGGTGACCCAGGACATGCGTGGGTCGGCCAGGGTACGTCGGCCAACGCGCTGCATGGCAGCGGCGTTGTCCAGCGAGACGACCTGGGCGTCGATCGGGACGAGTTCGAGGATTGCCTCTGCGGTCGCGCCTGCTCCGCCGCACAGGTCGACCACCAGGCTGCCGTCGGTGAGCTCGGCGCGGTGGGCAAGGTCTCGGCTGGTGGCCGCGTACATGGGAAAGTCGCGGGTGAAGGCCGCGTACGCCTCTGCGGTGGTGTCCTCGTCCCAGCCGAGAAGGGCATCCAGGGGTGCCATTTGGGTACCTCGCTTCAGGGTGCAGACCGGGTTCGCGGCGGACGGACGCGACGAGCCGGGCGGGGGCGGTTAGAAGAGAGAGTTCTGGAGGGCGGCGGCGGGCGACGCGAACGGGCCGAGAGTGATGCGGCGACCCTTGAGAGCGCCGAGGTCGAGCACGTAATTCACCTCGTCGTCTCCGTCCAGGACGGCCAGTACCTGGGTGCCGATGCACGAGACGACGGTGAAGCCGTGCTCGCCGTCGCGTAGGTCGTGTGGATACAGCATTCGTACACCGTCGGCGACGCGCATTCGGTCGCCTTCGGCAGGAGGAGTCCACGTCTCGAGGATTGCCGGGATGTCTACGGCGGCGAGTGCGTCGGCGGCGCGGGCGACGTGGTGGTCGTGGGTCGCGCTCGGGGTGGACAGGTCGGTCAGGTTGGCCAGCGCCTTGAGCTTGGTTGAGGCCCGGACGGTTTGGGGCATCTGCAGGCTGCGGGTGATGGCGTCTTCGAGGTGGCGTACGGCCCGGCCGTCGGGGCTCTTGGCCAGGTAGGTGGCGATCAGGGCGCCCTGTTCGTCGAGGCGGGATTGCTTGCGTGGTTCGGCTGCGGTGCCGACCTTGGGGGCGCCATCGGCGAAGGTGGCGAGGTAGAGCCAGTGCGGTTGGTCCATGTACTGGCGAAGTGCTTCGGGGACGTTGCCGTCCTGGTGGAACCGGTGGGCGAAGCGGAACTCGTCCTGGCGGAAGCACCGGCCGCACTGGTCGCTCTGCTCGGTCGGCGCGCGGTTGGGGCAGGCGAGGGCCTCGACGCGCACAGTGTCGGCGAACTGATACCGGCCGGTGCACCACCGGCCGGTATCAACCGCAAAGCCGAGTCGTTGGTTCATGATTTCGGTGTAGACCAGCGGCCCGTCGGGCGGCGGGGCCAGCAGCAGCCGGGGATCTCCTGTCGCCCAGGTGATGCCGTGGCACACGTACTCGCCGTCGGTCGGTCGGGTCACTGGCATGGTGCGTTCCTCGTGGTGGCTGCGGGCAGGGTTAGATCGCGAGCTGGAGACGGTCGGCGAGCGCCTCGGCGGCGGTCTTGAAGACCGCGTCGCGGTCCATGTCGGTCACGTCCATCGACAGCCATCCGCTGCGCTTCTCGTGCTCGCGCAGCTTCGCGAGAACGACGTCCTGGTAGCGGATGAAGTCCTCGTCCGCGCCACCGGAGTGGCCGGTTTCCAGGGAGCTGAACTCGCCCTTGCGGGCGAGCGCGTCGCGGGCGCCGATGCGCAGGAAGAAGACCAGGTCGGGTTCGGTGAGGTGGGCGAAGACCTGCTCGGCCAAACTGGTGGAGACGTCGGGATTCACCGCGTAGCGAGCGAGGATCTTGTGGTGGGCGTTGTCGAGGATCACGTGTGTTCCGGCGGCGAGAGCGGGTTGGATGACGAGTTTGTCCTGGAGGGTGTACCAGGCGGCCAGCGCCAGCAGCCAGTAGTGGTCGCCGCACGCTTGGGCGACGCGGGCGTCGCGGCGGTAGACGAGCGCGTTGAGCCGATCGACGTAGGCGGACAACTCCGGGTCCATCGGGACTTCGGTGCTGTGCTTGCCGATCAGGATTGCTTCGTGGCCGGCCTCGTTGAGCGCTTGGTGCAGGCGGGCGGCGAGGGTGGACTTGCCCGCGCCGTCGATACCGACCACCGTGATCTCCCGCCCGCGCGCAGGGTTGAAGAAAGGTGCTGCGTTCGTCATGTGGTGCCCTCCAAGGGGGTTCAGATCGGCTGAGCGGCAAGTCGGTTGGCGATGATGTCTTGGATCTGTCTGATGAGGACGGTGCGCCGTCGGACAACGTCGCTGTGACGCTCGTTGGACAAGTCCGCGGGGTAGTGGCGAGCGAGGTTGTTGGAAATGACATGGAGATAGCCGAACTCGATCCCGGCATCGCGTGCTGCGACTCCCATAGGACCGATCTCCGGATCGACGAATGCGTGCTCGGCGTGCTCGGTCAGCCAGTCCCGGTTCTCCAGCAGGATCGAGGGCGAGGTGACGTGGACGCCGGTGTGCACGCCCGCTTGGGCGGTAGCGAAGTCGCTGAAGAAATCGGGCCAGGTGACGAAGCCTCCGCCTACGAGGCTGGTGTTTCCGGTGGCCAGTCGCGTGTTGGGCTCGATGTCGGGGTTCAGCGCGCCGACTTTGCCGACATAGACGACCTCGCGGGCGCCGAGCTCGGCCAGGCGCGTGACGACTCGTCCGGCGACGTCGCCCCAGATGCTGTGTAGGAAACCGAGGTAGACCACCCGGCGACCGTGGATCTCGGTGTGTTGCCAGGCGTAGCCGTGGCCGTGGTTCCACACACCGTCCGGCGGGACGAGATGCGCCAGGCCCCAGCCGACGATTACGAGGTCGCCGTCGAGTTCGAGGTCGAGCTTCCCCACCGCGTCGCGGGACAACGTCGGGTCGGGCAATTCGTAGGTGACCGTGTCGGCCGGTTTTCCTGTCATGGACAGGTATGTGGCGATGATCAGCGCGTAGTGGTGGACGTAGTCCGCGCCGGGGAACGCCTTGACGATGAGGTCACGGCCTTGGACGTCTGCGGTGGGGCGCTCGAAGTTGAACAGCTTGCCGGTCTTCTCGTGTGCGGAGATCACGGCTTCGCGGTCGTAGCCGCCGACGACATGGATGCTGTCCCAGTCGTGGTCCTGGATCAGGTGGTGCACTTTGATCTGCAGGTACCGCAGAAGGCGGTCCGGGGCCATCGTGTGTCCGTCCACCGCGATGGGGGACGGACACAAGGCCGAGCCGGGTCGCGCAGTCGGGAAGGTGTTGGCGAGGAGGCTCATCAAGCGGCCTCCGGGATCCGCACGCTACTGCCGGCCGCCTCGCGGACGACGGCGATGTTGCGGCGTATCAGGTCGAACCGTTCTTCGGGGATCGGTCCCAGGTTCTCAATCCGTGGGGTCGGAGGTTTCTCGTAGGGGCCGTCGGGCAGCATCTCGATGCCCATCGCGCCGAGGATGACCGGTGCGGCGCCGTCGACCGAGGCGATCCATTCGTGCTCGCGCTGTTCGGCGAGTTCCAGGTGCCCGGTGCGCCCGAGGCCGAGCAGCCGATAGACGATGCGATCCTCGATCATGCCGTGGTCTTCCAGGTACTGGGTTGCCGCCCAGCGGGTGCGGCAGAGCTGGTCTTCGGGCGCGGGACGCCGGGAGGCAGGCAGCGCGATCGCTCCGACGTAGTCGCTGGAAGCGAAGTAGTCGTAGCAGCGCAACCATTCCTGATCGTCTGCCGCGTGCAGCACCACGCACAGGCGGAACTCGTCGCTCAGTTCGAGGATCTCGCGGGCGGCTTCGTCGCTGGACTTGATGGTGGCGAGCCCGTCGCGCATGACGTCCGGGAGGATGATCTCGCGGGCGTCGACCATGCGGGCTGCCGCGATCAGGTCGGCGGCCGGCAGGGCGTGGCCCAGCTCGAAGACTCCATTGTCGACGATGATCTCCGCGCCCCGCTGGGCCTCGCGGTGGAAGAACGTACGGTAGGCAGCGTCGGTCAACACACGTTGGGCTGCCACGTGGTGGACGCTGGCGGGCTCCTGCGCTACGAAGGCGTCCAGGTAGTCGGGCGGCGCGATCGCGGAGAAGGCGATGCTCTTGGTCATCAGGCGGTCCTCCACCTGTCGGTGGCGAGGGTGAGGAATTGTTGGGAGAGCACAGGATCGCTCTCGAATCGACCACCGGACTGCACTGTGGTGGTACGAGCTGCCTCCATCCGCACACCTCGCGCACTCATGCACAGGTGCGTGCCGCGGACCGCGACGGCCACGTCGTTGCTGCCAAGCACGGCGGCGATCTCGTTCGCTACCTCCCGGGTGAAGCGCTCCTGCACCTGAAGGCGACCCGCGTACTGCTGTGCGATGCGGCCGAACTTCGACAGGCCCATCACCTCGCCGTCCGGTACGTAACCGACGGCGACGTCCAGGTTCATGGGCAGCAGGTGGTGCTCGCACAGCGACCAGACGCTCATGCCGCCGATCACGACCAACTGGCCGCTCAGGTGTTGCTCGGGGAAGCAGGTCGGTGTGGCCGACGGCTGTGGGGAGAGGAAACTGAGCCACCATGCGGCGACTCTGGCCGGCGTGTCCGACAGGCCCTCCCGTCCGGGGTCCTCGCCGATCGCGGCCAGAAGTTGGCCGACAAGATCGGCGACGCGCTCGGTGTCGACCAGGCCCGGCGACGCCAGGTCCTGGCTTCCGCTGGGTGCCGGTCTGTCGAGGGTGTTGGTCACGGATTTCGCCTCGCTTCCGGGTTTGATAAGTGGGTGAAGGACGTCAGTAGCGGCGGCGGCTGCTGCTGGTAGAGCCCCGGCGCGCAGGTTTTGGGCAACCCGCCAACGCAGCGACGGCGACTACGAGCATCAGGGCGGTCTCGGTCAGGTCCTCGGAACCCGTGCCCCCAAGGGACGTCACCGAGATCGTGGTGCTGGCGCTGGGAAACGCCTGATCCAGTGCTCGGTCTGGGAATCGGTGTCACCGCGCCCCGGTCAGGATGTGCAGGCGGGTGGAGACATTCCACCCGCGTTCAGTGGCCGGGCCGTAGAGCGCGTCCATGCCGGCCAGAACCTTCTCCTGGGTGGTGCCTTCCGGCATCACCCACACCGGAGCCAGCCGGTGCTCCTCGACGAGCTGGGCGATCTCGTCGAGGTCGCGGCCGGGCTCGGTGACCACGAACTTGAACACCGCGCGGCCTGTCGCAACCAACGCCGAGAGGGCATCGGCCTTGATGCGGGTGGAGTAGGTCATGCCGGAGTTCGCAAGTTTCGGACTCACCACCCAGAGGTCGACCACGGAGGCAAGTTCCGGTGTGGGCGCAATCGTGCCGTTGGTTTCAACCTGCACCCGAACGTCCGCCAGGCCGCGGGCCAGGGCGATCATGGCGGGCTGCTGCAACATCGGCTCCCCGCCGGTGATCACCATCATGTCCACGCCGCGCTCACGCACCCACGACACCAGCTCGGTGACGGGGACTCTGTCGCTGACCTCGGCCGGGTTGTACCTGTTCCAGTCCCAGCTCTCTGGGGTGTCGCAGTAGCTGCACCGCAGGTTGCACCGGGAGAACCGGACGAACACGCAGCGCTGCCCGGTCCACGGGCCTTCGCCCTGGAACGACTCGAACTTCTCCGTGAGAATCGCGGAACCCTCTACACGTCCGGGAGGCAAAGGCGGGGTGCTCACGAAGCATCGCCTCGTTCCCACAGGCCGGTGGTGGTACCCGACTCGACCCGTACGGACACGAGTCGACCGCGGATCCCCGGCTCGACGCTGTCGACGAACCAACCAGCCAGGTGAGCGACCAGTGCAGGGCCAGCAGCACGTAACCCTGCGTCGGCGTCAGATGCCTGGAGGTACGCCCCGAACGGCTTCAGGTCACCGAAATCGGTGATGAACCCAACCTTGTCCAGCCCGTCCGCTCCGAGTACCAGCGTGACGTCGCCGTGGCTGGTCGTGAAGGTCTTCGAGATCGTGACCTCACCGATGACGCCGTCACAGCGCGCCGATGTAGTCGCGGTCTCCGACACCACCATCGCGACCAGCGTGATCGGCATCGCCGATTCCATGTTGTCCCGGAACCACTCGGCAAGGTGAGCAGCGAGAAGCTCGCTCGTCGGGTGGAAGGGGACCTGCTCGTTGAGCAACCGGTGGTCGAATGTCGCGGCCAGATAATCCCCGAGCGGCAACAGATCTCCTGAGGCGTCACCGCGCACGAGTGCCGAAGCGGTCACCGTGTAGTTGTGGCCGTGGTTGCGGCGACACTTGTGACTGGCTGGCAACAGCCTCAGCTCGTGGCTGGCACTGAAGCCGAACGACTGCGAGATGGTGATCTGACCGTCCGCCACGCACTTCTCCTCGGTGGTCTTCATGTAGCTCTCCTTCCTCGGTCATGCCGAATGGCACTCGGACGATGTGCGCTGGCGGCGGAGCTGTCCTTGTCGGGCCGGACGACGCAGCGGCCAGAAAGTCCGAGGGTGGAGCGGCACCAGCGGCGATCTGTAGTACCTTCACTTCCGATCAACCTTACTGCGATACCCGAAAGGTGACAAGGTTGTCGGATGAGCGTCGAGGGTGGCCTTGCTGCCTTACGACTAAGGTCAACGGCGGGAGCACCTCCCACCGCGAGACACAAGGAGGGCGAGCGATGGCGAGCGCCGGCCCGTGGACGAGCGTGTCGATGCCTTATGTGAGCGGTCACCGCGGCGACGCCTGGGGTGTCGAGGCAGCAGAGCACGGTGGCACGGGAACTCAGAAGCTGCTGAGTGTTGACGAGGTGGTCGCCTCCGCGACGGTCGCCGACATGCTGGGCCTGGCTGCGGGCGAGGCGGTGGTCGTGCGCCGCCGCCTCATGCTGTTCAACGACCACCCGGTCGAACTCGTCGATTCGTACTACCCCGCGAACATCGCTCGGGGCACCAGGCTGGCCGAGCATCGCAAGATCCCCGGCGGTGCCGTTGCCCTCCTGGCCGACCTCGGCCATCCGCCTCGCCGCGTCCGTGAAGATGTCAGCGCGCGCTTGGCCACACCAGACGAACGGGCCGCGCTCGCGCTGGACGATCCGTCCTGCGTGCTGGTGCTCGCCCGCGCGCTCGTCACCGAGAGCGATCTGCCCGTCGAAGCCAGTGTGATGACGATGGTGGCCGAGGGGCGACGGCTGCGATACGAGCTGACGCCGTGACCGCTCCCCTGACGGCGTCTCTTGGAGTCGGTCTTGCCTCGCGCGCGTGACATCCGACCCCGGCATCAGCAGATCGCGGCGGAACTGCGCGATCTCATCATGCGTGGCGAGTTGAGCCCAGGTACGCAACTGCCGTCCACCGCGCAGCTCGTCGAGCGGTACGGCGCAGCGAACGCCACAATCCAGCACGCGCTGAAGGCGCTGAAGGACGAAGGCTTCCTTGACAGCCGGGTCGGCAAAGGGGTCTACGTCCGCGATCGGCAGCCGTTCATCATCGACGCCTCCGCCTACATCAAGCCTGAACCAGGCCGGTTCCGCTACCAGTTGCTCAATGTCGACAACGTCGTCCCGCCCGCGGACATAGTCGACGGATTGCAGCTGGCGTCGGGCGCTACCGCAATCGTCCGCACCAGAATCCTCGTCCACGACGAGCAGCCCGTGGAGATGTCCGCGTCGTACTACCCAGCTGAGATCGCCGCGAACAGCAGCCTGGCGAAGGCCGCCAAGATCCGCGGAGGCGCACCCCAGGTCCTCGCCGACCTCGGGTTTCCCCAGCGGACCTTCGTCGACCGGATTTCGGCCCGCCCCCCGACGGTGGAGGAAGCCGAGACGCTGGACCTCCCTGACGGGACGCCAGTGATCCGGCAGTTGCGCGTCATCTACAGCGACAACGAACGCCCCGTCGAAGCCTCGGTCCTCATCAAGGGCGCCCACCTGTACGAGCTGCTGTACCGCCAGACCGTAGAGACCGAGTTGGGCTAGAGCCACGGTGTCGAGGGGTTCGATTTCAGACACGGCAACTGCATTGGTGACGATCTCCTCATCGGTTACGCCCTGGAACTACCAAATGGCCCGAGCCCTAAATGCGTGCATCGAGCGTGCTCACCAGCACGTCCGCGTGAACGGCGGGCTCCCCATCGACGGGGAGGGTGGTCTGACCATCGGACATCCACAGCCGCACGTTCTGGCGAAGGCGCTACTAGTCACTCGGGCTGCCGCTGGAGACAGAAGGCCGCCCAGACCGCAGCGACCTCAGTCAACTTCCAATGATCAACGGCTGCCAGAGCGACGATGCGGCGGCAATGAGGCGGCAACGAGGCGTCACCGTCTCTGACCTGCAAAAACGCCTTTTGTGCGGCGGTAGTCCGAACGGGTGCTGCTCGCCGAGCGGGTGATCAGACTTGACCGGTAGCTGGTTATCGTGGCATTGGACCGACGGAGCGAGGTGATGTTCATGGGCGACCGGCGAGAGGCGTTCGCGGCGCGGCGTGAGCTGATGGGCTACACCCAGGAAAGCCTCGCTGCAGCCGTCGGTGTGGAGTTTTCGACCGTGGGCCGCTGGGAGCGCGGTGATCTGACTCCGCAGCCGTACCGCAGGCCACGTATCGCGAAGGCGCTGGGGATCAGCCTCGAAGAGCTGGGCACGTTGCTTGCCTCGGCACCATCCCGGCAGATGACTGCTCCGCCCTCGGCCGCCGTACCAGCCCGAGCGGCGAATGCCGGCGCAAGAGGCCCGCTCGACACGCAGCCCACCGCGCACGGTGGTGCTCAAGTCCGTCTCGAAGCCGCCGCGCCACGAGCGGGTGGCAGGCTGTTCGGAAGGGAGGCCGTCCCTGTTCAGCCCGACCTCGCGGAGACAGACGACATGAACCGTCGCGACCTACTGCGCCTGTTCACCATGAGCGGTGCCCTGCTGGCGTTGCCTGCGGTCGAACCGGTCCTCGCCGACGTGGACAGGCTTGCCGCAGTGGCTCGAACCGGCGCGGTGGATTCCGCGGCGGCAGCCGAGTTCGCCCAGTTCAACAGCCACCTGTGGCGGGTCTACGCACTCGCGCCGACCAAGAGCGAGGTACTTCCCCTCGTCCGCGCACAGCTCGATGTTCTGTCGACGGGCCTGCGTCATCCGCAGACCCCGGCCATCCGGCAGCGACTCTGCGAGTTGTCCGCCGACCTCTTCCAGTTGGCGGGCGAGATCTTCTTCGACGGTGACCGATACACCGACGCCGCCCACTGCTACACCCTGGCCGCGACAGCAGGCAAGGAAGCCGATGCCCCGGACCTCTGGTCCTGCGCGTTGACCAGGCACGCCTTCATCGCCGTGTACGAGCGCCAGTTCGATGAGGCTGCTCCGCTGCTCGAACTGGCCGCCAACCTGGCCCGCCGGGGCGATCCTGCCCTCTCGACCCGGCAATGGATCGCAGCTGTGCAGGCAGAAACCTTCGCCGGTCTCGGCGACCTGGACGCCTGCCAGCGCGCACTCGACACGGCAGCCGAGGTCCAGCACCTTCAGGGGCCGGTTCACAACGGTGGCTGGCTCCGATTCGATGGCTCACGCCTGGCCGAGGAACGCGGCACCTGCTACGTCAACCTCGGCCGCTACGACCTTGCCGAAGCCGCCCTGACCGACGCGCTGGCCGGCGTCCTGACCGCGCGCCGGAAGGCCGGTGTTCTCACCGACCTGGCGATGATCGGCGTGCATCGGCGCAATCCTGACCAAGTCGCGACCTACGCCGACGCCGCCCTGGCCACCGCCCGTCAGACCGGCTCCGGAGTCATCGCGCGCAAACTGCGTGGTCTACAGCCGCACCTGGCCCCTTTGCTCACCGACCAGCAGATCCAGCGGCTCGACGCCGAGATCACCGAACTCGTCGGCAACCGCGCCGCATGATGGAGGACGACAGAATGCAGAACGACCGTGGCCGCGTGTTCCGTGAGGCGTGGATCGCCGGAGTCACCAAGCATTACCCCGGCGAGCCCAAGCCCGGCTACATCACTCCGTGGGACGAGACGCCGGACTGGGAACGTGACGCCGCGACCGCTGTGTACGACCAGGTTCTCGCCTTCATCAGGGCGACCGACGGCGCCACCGCCAAGCTCACTTCGGACCAGAAGGGCCGCTTCGTCGCGCTGTGCTGGATCGGCCAGATCTACAAGCACTTCCCCGACCCGAAGCCGTCCTACGTCGCGGACTGGAACGACCTGCCCGACTGGCAGAGGGCCACGGACAGCGACATCTTCGAGCGCATCGAACAGGACGCCTGACCGTGTGACGGCATCGGCAGACATGCGGCGTGGCTACTCGCCAACCAGGCTGGTGGCTGAATCAGGCAAGCGAGGTGAGCGGCGTGGGCGACAGACGCGAGGCGTTCGCGGCTCGACGTGAGGCGATGGGCTTCACTCAGGAAGGGCTCGCTGCTGCTGTTGGTGTGGAGTTCTCCACTGTCGGGCGGTGGGAACGTGGCGCCCTGACGCCTCAACCGTGGCGGCGCCCTCGGATTGCGACAGCGCTGGGCGTCTCCCTCGATGAGCTGAACGTGCTGCTCGGACAAGGCCCGACCCACGGCTCACAGGACCTGCCGCAGTCGGTCACAGGGCAAGCGACCTGGGGACGATCCCGACAAACCTCTCTGGTGTCGAGTTCGCCCGCTTCTGCGCTCACCGCCGCGTATGACCCCGCCAGAAGCCTCGACATGGGGCAGGTGCCCGCTGAGTTCCTCGAGTCCCTCACCTTGGCCGTGAAGCCGCCGCGGCGGATCGGATGGGCCGAGGTCGAGCAGGTCAAGCTGATGACGAGCACGCTGGCCGCCAGCGAGAACCTGTATGGCGGAGGCATGGCCGGTGAAGCGGGGGCCGCGCATCTGCGGTGGGCTGGCCACCTGTTGAGTGCCCGAGCCAGCGCCGCCGTCGAAGTGGGGATGTTCGAGGCCATCGGAAACCTTGCGGGAGTGGTGGCGTTCTCGGCTTTCGACGTCGGAAACCACGACGCAGCGGCTCGATGCTTTCGCTTCGGTCTGTGGTGCGCCGAGCAGGGTGGCTCGTGGGAGTTGCGTGCCGCGACCCTCGCCGATATGGCACGCCAAGCCATCTACCTCGGCAACCTGGACGACGCGCTGTCCTTGATCGAGTTCGCCCAGGTGCGAGCTGACCGGTTGACCGCCACCGCGCGAGCCATGATCGGTGTGGTCCGGGCCCGGTTGTTGGCAATGCTGGGCCGCCACAACGAAGCGCGAGCCGAAGTCGACCGTGCGGATACCTACTTCGCCCAACGGCAACCGGAGACCAATCCACCCTGGCTGGTGTACTACGACGAAGCCGAGCACGCGGGGAGCAGCGCGCGGGCACTTACTCCGCTCGCCGTCGCGGAAAAGCAGCCAGGGGACGCCGCCGAGCGTCTTGTCTCGGCGATTCGACTGCATAGCGACGCCTATCCGCGCTCGCGGGCATTCTCCAGGGCGCGCCTGGCTACCTTGCACATGGCGATCGGGGATCCGCGTGAAGCCGTCCTCTTTGGACGCCAAGCTGTCGACGACGCCGCGATGTTGCACTCACGACGGATGGACGAGGAACTCGCCAAGCTGGTGCGGGCGTGCCAACAGCATCGTGCGATACCCGAAGTGGTCGAATTCTCGGAACTCGTGGAATCCGGCACAGCCGATGTCTGATGTGGACACGGGCCTGGTCTTGTCTGGAGATCCGCGTGACGTGCTGACGATAGCGGCCAGGAAAGCCGGTGTGCCTACCGCAGAAGCGACCTTGATCCGTGACGGCACAAACGTTATCTACGAGATGGCCAGCGGTGTCGTGGCTCGTGTGGGCCCTCCAGGCTCGCAGCTAGTCGCCGCCCGTCAAATCCAGGCGTCGCGTTGGCTGGCTGACGCCGGGATCGCTGTCGTACGTGCCGTCGACGACATCGACCAGCCCACGGTTGTTAGAACTCGACCCGTGACGTGGTGGGTACAGCTTCCTGATCACCGCCACGCCACGCCGGCCGAATTGGGTGCGGTCCTGGGCCGCCTGCACGCGCTGGACGTGCCAGAGTCGCCTTCGTTCCCCGTTGTCGATCCTTTCGAAGGGCTGGGCGAGTCAATCGACGGCGGTACCGCGTTGTCGGAGGATGACCGAGCCTGGCTTCGAGATCTTGCAGAGCGGCTGCACGGTGAATACTCGGCGTTGATTCCGAGCCTGCCTCGGTGCGTCATCCACGGCGATGCGTGGCAGGGCAACGTTGTTGTCCCTAGGGCGGGTGGCACCCCCGTATTGCTGGATCTCGACCATGTCGGGATCGGACTTCGGGAGTGGGATCTGGTCTCGTTGGCGGTCGACTACACCGACTTCGCCCGGCTCACGGACTCGGACTACCAGGCTTTCGTGGACGCCTACGGCGGTTATGACATGACCGCGTGGTCTGGCTATCGCACCCTGGCAACGATCAGAGAACTACGTTGGACAGCCTTCGTCCTTGGTAAAGCCAAGACCAGCACGGAAGCAACCCAACAGGTACGACACCGGGTGGCGTGCCTGCGTGGCGAGATCGAGCGGCCTTGGTCGTGGTCGGCCTTTTGAGTCGGCGGCCTCTGACTTACTCGTATATCGAACATCTGAGGTGGTAGGCGTTGGATCGGCGAGAGCGGCTGGCTGGGCGTCGTGAAGCGTTGGGGTTTACCCAGGAGTCGTTCGCCCGTGAGATCGGCGTCGAGCTGTCCACGGTCGGCCGATGGGAACGAGGGACACAGGCTCCTCAACCGTGGATGCGTCCCAAGATCGCGAAGGCACTGAAGGTATCGGCCGACGAACTCGCCGCTCTCCTGTCCGGAGAGGCGTTGCGGTCTGCCGATCCGGTTGACGCGAGCAACGCACTCGGTCCTGAGATCGCCGAACATGTCCGTCAGAGCCAGGCGGAGTGGCTTCGGGTTCGTCGCGCTGCGGGCGCACGGGGGCGGGAACTGGCGGAACTGGCCGCGTGGCTGTACCCGGTCAGCAAACGTGCACCCGGCGGCCATGTGTTGGCCGGTCCCGGCTGGCTGTTGGACACGCCTGTGGAGTTGGACTCGGTGCGGCTGAACCTCTCTGAGGTCGAGCGTCCGGTGTCGAAGCTCGAGCCGGTGGATCACGTGTTGCCGCTCACCGATCGAGGCGCGCGCTATGTCGGCTACAGCCGAGCCGTGCGGGACCTTGTACGGCCTCGGCTACTGGAGAACCGACTTAGCTACCGGCTGCTGGAGGTGTCCCAGAGTGATGGCCTTGAGCTGACGTTCGGGACGACCACGTTCTTCGAGGTGTTCGACATCAAGGAGTGCCTCGCTCACGAGTTCAAGGCCGCGTGGCTGGCATCGGGCGGGTCTGTTCCAGATTGGAGCGCACTTCCGCTGCGCTCGACGATTGGCGACCCGTTCGATCCAGCCCGAATGCTGATGTCGCCCGGCATCAGCACTCTGACGATCCGCAAGGACCGGCGTGGCGAGCACCGGTTCATGATGCATCAGCGCGACGGTCGCGCCGTCGCCGATGGCGGCGGCATGTGCACCGTCATGCCCTCCGGGGAGTTCCAGCCCTCATCGCTCGCTGCGGTCGACGTGCACAACGACTTCTCCTTGTGGCGCAACATCATGCGGGAGTACTCCGAGGAGTTTCTCGGCAATCCCGAACACGATGGGGCCGGGGCTGGCTCCATCGACTATGCCGAGCAGGAGCCGTTCCGCTCCTTCGAGCAGGCTCACGCCGACGGTCGATTTCGCCTTTGGCACTACGGCTTGGTCATGGACGCACTCACCCTGGGCGCAAGCCAACGTACTGTTGCCGTGCTGGACAACGAGATCTTCGACCGCTTGTTCACCGGGCTGGTGGCAACCAACGACGAAGGCCATGTCGTCGGTGAGGGCGGCCGAACCGATATGCCCTTCACCAGCGAGGCGATTGACCGACTTGAGCCGCGTCTGTCGGCCAGCTCTTTGACCTTGCTGCGACTGGCGTGGCGTGATCGACGCCTCCTGCTTGATTGAGGAGCGTGTGCACGTCGGCTCGGCGGGTTCGGTGAGCGGCAGCCAATTTAGGTGATCAATCGAGGTTGTCGTGCACGGGCAAGGGCCGCGGGCGCTGCTGTCCGACCGGTCTCGGTGAGCTTGTAGAACCGGCGTTTCGGGCGCCTTGCCGTATGCGGATCGATCTCCTCCCACCGGTCCTCGACCCAACCGAGGCTTACCAGGCGAGCAAGGATCGGGTAAGCGGTGCCGGGCATCATGCCAGCCGATTCGGCGATTTCTAGTCCGTACCGCTCCACGTCCGGATCGGATAGCAGCAGCCGCGGCACTGCCTGGACGTGGACCGTCATCCTCAGCCGGGCGGTCATCGGTCCGCCCGAACCAAGTCGCTTGCGAAGTCAGCGACCTTGGCCGCGAAGCAGCAGAGGGTTTCGGTGATGTACTGCTCAAGGGGCGTCGACATGCTGATGCTCCGAAAGGCGGCCGACTGTCAAGCCAGCGGAAATCCGCGAGGTCAGAGGGTGACCGCGGCTGGCAGGCGTCCGAGGACGGGAAGCGGGACGAAGTTCTCGGCGTGTTCGACGCCGATGCGTGCGCCCCACAGCCGGGCGAGGTTCTCGGCCATCGGCTCGAAGTGTTCGGCGATGGGCTGGGAGCCGTGCGCGACCAGGGCGCGTTGTTTAGTGGCCCAGGTGGTGGTGATGTCGACGGTGGTGTGGGCGGGAACGGGGCCGTCGAGGGTGAGGTTGTTGTAGGTGTCGGTGGTGTAGACCCGGCGCGGGTGTCCGGTGGCGATGACGACCTCGGGAAGGGCTTCCAGCACGGCTTCGGCGATGCGTCGGTGGTCGGGATGCACGTCGCGAAGCGGGTGGGTAAGGACGACTTCGGGGCGGGTGTCCAGCAGGAGTTCGCGTACGGCCGCTGCGGTGGGCTCGTTGATCTGGTGGAGCCCGGCGCCGAGTACGGCGGCCCCGGCGGCGGCCTCGCTGGCACGGGGCTCGGGGTGGCGTGGGACGGCGATGGTGACGTCGGCTCCGGCAGCAGTGCAGAGGGCGAGCGTGCCGCCTGCCCAGAGTTCGGCGTCGTCGGGATGCGCCATCACGGTCAGGACCGAGCCGGGCGGGATGAACGCGGTCGCGGTCACCGGAGTCACCACAGCCCGAGCTTGTCAATGACCTCGGCAGGCTTGGGCAGCGTGCGGCTGCTGCGGCCGGCGGGGAGCAGGGGCAGGTCGAGGTCGGTTCGCATCCTGATCAGGTCGCGCCAGCCGAGGACCTGGTCCCAGGCTTCGGCAACGGCCTTGCCCTTGGTGCCAGCGAGTCGTCCGGCGTCGGCGAGCTGGTCGAGGGTGAGGCCGCCGGCCAGGAGCTTGGCGGCGGTGCCCGTCCCGACGCCGCGCACGCCAGGGATGTTGTCGGCCGGGTCACCGGTGAGGGCTCGGAAGTCCGCCCACTGGGTCGGTTGGACCTGGTAGCGGTCGAACACGGTGTCGGGCTCGATGTGGCGGCGGGCTCGCTTCATGGCGGTGTTGAGCACATGGATGCGGTCGTCGATGAGCTGGTAGAAGTCGCGGTCACCGGACATGATCCACACCCGGCGATCGGGGTCGTCGCGGCGGACGTGGGTGACGAGGGTGGCGATCACGTCGTCGGCTTCGGCCGTGTCGATCTCGATCCACGCCAGCTCGTAAGCGGTCAGTGCTTCCTGAACGTGCGGGATGGCTCGGATGGGTTTGAGCGCGGCTTCGTCGAGGACGCGGTTGGCCTTATAGTCGCTGTCGGTGGTTTGGCGTTTGGCCGCACCGTGTTGGCCGTCGAACACCACGATCACCTCGGGCGGCGCGGCGAACTCTTCGCGGATGGCTACGCGGAGTAGTGCGAAGAAGGCGAACTCGGCGGTCAGGTCCCGAGTCTTGTCGCGGGAGTGGATCGCGGCGGGGAAGCCGAAGGCTCCGCGCCAGAGCAGGTTGTGGCCGTCGACCAGCAGAAGTGGGACATCGGTCATCACCGCACCGCCTTGAGGAAGTCATGGGCGACTGTGGTGGGCAGATAGTCCCGCGAGCGGTAGTACGCAGCCCGTGATAGCGCTGCGTAGCGTACCGGATCGTCGAGGAGTACTTCGGCGGCACCCCACAGCCCGAACTCGCCCTGTGCGCGGGGCACCACGATCCCGCCCGCTCCCTCCCCGCTGCCGATGAGGACGGGCAGGTTGTCCACGTCGAAGGCGACAACCGGGGTGCCCACGCCCATCGCCTCCAGGGCGACGAGCCCGAAGGTTTCCTTGGTCGAGGGCACGATGACCACGGCGGCCTCGGCCAGCCACGGCTGGACCTGATCCCACGGCAGGCCGGCGTCGCGGATGCTGCCCATCGGTAGGTGGGCGGCGCAGTAGGCGCAGCGGCGGTACTCGGCGGCCTGTGCGCCGGCGGTGTGCTCGAACCCGGCCTCGGCGAGGACGACCTCGATGCCGCGGTCGACGAGCCGACCGGCGTCGAGCAGGGCGCGGACGTTCTTCTCCGGCCCGAGCCGGGCCAGCACCCGCACCGGTCCGCCCTGCCGCAGCGCCTCGCGCTGGCGGGCGTCGGGCGCGCCGTGGTCGTCGAGCAGGGCGTTGGGCACGACCTGCCAGCAGGTGCTGTCGTAGCCCTGGTCGTGGGCTTGCCCGAGGACCGTGGTCGACGGTGCGACGACCACGTCGGCACGTTCCAAGGCGGGCACGAGGTCCTGGTCGTGGCCGACGACGTGCATCGCGAGCACCGTGCGTACGCCGTCGCAAGCAGGGGCAAGGCGTCCCAGCCCCCAGAGGGCGTCGACGTAGACGGCGATGTCGACGTGGTGGCGGCGGTAGAGGGCGCGCAGGTCGTCGGCGATGATCTCGTCCTGGCCGTGGGTGCTGATCGCCTCGCGTAGTTCGTCGTCGTCGGCGGGGAAGGTGACCCCTACCGAGCCGAGCACCACCAGGTCCTCGTCCACTTTCTTGTTTGTGGTCTGTTCGGGCTCGGTGGCGGTGATGATCAGGGCGCGGTGTCCGAGCTGGCGCAGACCGTGGGCGAGGGCGGCGGTGGCGCGTTCCATCCCGGCCGGAGCGTCGCGGGTATAGGAGGCCAGGACGAACGCGATGGTCAGCGGCTTGCTGGCGTCAGGCATGGCTGGTCACCCGCTCCGGGATGGGAATGTAGGTGGTCTGCTGGTCGGGGCGTTTTCCCAGGGGAAGCTGACCCAGTCCGACACGGTCCAGACCGAGTAATCGGGGCAGGTCTCCGCCCCGGTGTTCAGGCACAGCGTCGCGGTGATCACCCTGGCGTCCGGGGCGAGGACCGGCGTGAGGACGTTGCGGAGTTTGTGCAGGGTGGCGCCACTGCCGCAGATGTCGTCGACCACGAGGATGGTGCCGTCGAGCTTGCGGCGGCCGAGGCTGCGGCGGAAGGCGTCGAAGTCGACGGTGACCTTGCCGGTGGCTTGGCGGTAGAGGCCGTCGTCGGCGTTGTGCCGAGCCTGGACGCTCCTGGGTTTCACGCCGAGTCGGCCGGCGAGGATGCGGGCGGGGGCGACGCCGCCGTTGGCGATGCCGATGACGTGGTCGACCTTCGGATGGTCGCGGGTGATGGCGGCGAACAGCAGCAGGCAGGCGTCGCTCAGTGCCTCGGGGGTGACCCGCCAGATGCGCTGGTGCTCGAACACGCGCTGTGCGGTGTGGGTCATGCCGAACCGTCCCGTCCGGTCACGGCCAGGCTGACCGGCCCGGTCAGCGGACGCAGGGCGTCGATCGCGGTCGTGTCCGGGGTGTTGCGCCAGACCTGCCCGTCGGCGCGCACGACGGTGAACCCGGCGGCGTCGGCGCGGGTGCGCAGCCGCACCGGGACCGGGGTCGTGCCGAGTGCGGTGACCAGGTGGCGGGCGTCCTCGTCGGGTACTTGTTCGGCGGTGGCGAGTGGGGCGCCTTCGCCGAAGGGCAGGTACTGCAGGACGGTGACGCCGTGGACGCCGAGCCGGTCGGCCAGCTCGGCCAGCGCGGGCAGTCCGTCGGCGGTGGAGCGCATGAGCACGGTCTGGATCTGGGTCGGGATGCCGTAGGCGAGGGCGGCGCGGATGCCGGAGACGGCCTTGGCGAAGCTGCCCTCACCGCGCCACTGGTCGTGCCGCTCGGGGTCGGGGCCGTCGAGGCTGACCCGGATCGCGTCGACCCGGCGGGCGAGGGCTTCGGCGCGGCGGGGCAGGTGGGTGCCGTTGGTGGTGACGCTGACCGCGCAGCCGCCGTCGACCAGCACGTCGAGCAGGGTGGGCAGGTCGCGGATGAGCAGCGGTTCGCCGCCGGAGACGTCCACGCCGAGCACCCCGGAAGAGGCGATCGTGGCCGCGACCTCGCCACGCTCGCCGCGGCCGAGTTCCGGGACGGATTTGTCGTCCAGGCAGTGCGGGCAGGTCAAGTTGCAGCGCACGATGGGCGACCAGCACACGCTGACCGGCATCACGTCGCCCAGCTCACCGGGGTGGACTTCCGGTAGCGAGGTGATGCCCTCGTGGGTCAGGGCGGTGCGTCCGGTGAGGATGGGCTGGCCGGTTCGGTGGGTCAGGCCGGTGAGCGGGTCGTAGACGACACCGATCCCGCCGCGCGTACCGCAGCCGACCATCCGGCGTGTCGAGGCGTGGCCGGTGGTCGTGGTGGTCCTGGTCATGGGCGTCCCTTGCAGTGGGTGAGCAGCTCGGACATCGATGCGGTGAAGGCTTGGGCGCGGTCTCGCGGCGCGGACAGCTCCAGCAGGTCGCGGTAGCGGGCCAGCGTGCGTGGCCAGCCGGCGAGCTTGTGCTGCCACTGCTCGGCGGCGTCGGGTGGGTCGAGGTGGAAACCGACGACCTGGCGCAGCGGGATGACCAGAAGCCCGGCGGCGATCAGGCACGCTCCGAGGTAGGTGTCCTCCATGCCCCACCCGAGGCGGCCGAACTCCTGGTCGAGGCCGCCGACGTCCAGCACAGCGGCGCGCGGGACGGCGACCAGGGCGGTGACGACCATGCGGGGCAGGTCCCAGTCGAAGTAGGACTGCCCGTACCCGAGGTCGACGAAGTCGTGGGTGTCATCGAGCGGGCGGCCGTCCAGTGCTTGGGGCAGCGTGATCCCGCTGTAGGGCAGCGTGGTGTTCGGCGGTGGCCGCCACACGACCCGGTGGTCGGCGGCGAGGTTCGGGATACGGCCCAGGATGGCCGGGTCCTGTGAGTGCACCTCGTAGCGCAGGTTGTGGCGGAAGCCGACCAGCACGCTGGTGTCGGTAGCGCGGGCGGCGACGTCGGTGATCACCTGCGGCGGGATCACCATGTCGCCGTCGAGGTAGAGCACGGTCTGCCCTTTGGCGAGGGCGGTGCCGACGTTGCGGGCGGTGGCCGCGCCCATCCGCTGCGGCAGCCGCACCAGCCGGTCGACCACCCGGTGCTGGGCGGCGACGTGGGCGGTGTCGTCGGTGCTGGCGTCGTCGACGACGATGACCTCGAACTCGTACTGGTGGTGTTGGGCGTCCAGAGCGTCGAGCACGGTGGGCAGGCAGTAGCCGACCTGGTGGGCGGGGATGACCACCGAGACGGTGCGTGCGGATGCCAGCCAGCAGTCCGGCGGGGTGGGCTGGTGCCAGCCGATCCCGTCGGCGAGAGCCTCCCAGGCATGGGTGCTGGAGCTGTGGTTGTTGCCGTGTCGCAGCAACTCCTCCCGCAGCGGCAGTGGGCCGGGGGCGAACTCGGACGTGGTCACAGCCAGCCCCACCCGGACAACACGGTGCTCGTCCCAGTCCAGTTGAGGGGGTTGGGCAGCAACGTCAAGGTCAGCGGCGGCGCGTGGTCGAACAGGCACTCGGCGGCGGCCAGGTACAGCGGCTCCAGCACCACTAGCACGTGCCGCAACGCCTCGGCCCGCAGGTCGGTGGTCAGGCGTTCGGCTACGCGAGGCTGGAGCGCTTGTGCTTCGCCGCGGGAACGGAGCTTGCGGTCATAGGTGCCCACGAGGTCGTCGGGGTGCAGCAGGCCGTGTGCGCCGGACAGGATGCGCAGCCGTGCCCGATGCTCGGGTGAGAGGTGGTCGCGCAGGCGGGGCGTGAGCGCGCCCTGGTACAGCTCCAGGGCCGGGACCGGGGTCGTGGTGATCAGCTTCTCCCGGCTGCAGGAGACGATGATCAGTCCCTGCTCGGGCTCGAGCCTGCTGGTGGGCGTCATGGCTGGCGCACCACCCGCATCCCGATGCCCGGCGAGGTCAGCTCGGCGGGCGCGGCGTTGAGGAAGGTGGTGCGCGCGTACAGGACGGTCGAGGCGTAGGAGCCGCCGCGCAGCGTGACGCCGCCGCCCATCGTGGCGCGGGCGGTCCACTCCCAGGTGTTGCCCGCCACGTCCAGCAGACCCTCCGGGGTCGCCCCGTCCGGGTGGGCGTCGACCGGGCAGGTAGTGCCGAGGCCGCAGTCGCGCAGGTTCGCCAACTCGGGCGTCCAGTCCTGGTCGCCCCAGGGCCAGCGTCGCCGGGCGGGACCGCCCGCCATCCACTCCCACTCCGCCGAGGTCGGCAGCCGCCCGTCCAGGGCGCGGGCGATCTCGGCGGCCTCGGCATGGGTCATCCCGGTGACCGGGTGCAGCCCGCGTTCACTACCGCGCTCACCGCGCAGCTGGGCGTAGGTGATCGGGGTGCGCGTCCACAGCAGCGTGCCGACCGCGACCGGCCGGGCGTCGTCGCCGAACCGGCAGGTCCCTCCAGGTACCTCGACCCACTCGATGTTCATGGTGGTCAGCCCCCGATCAGGAACAGGTCTTCGACGTTGGCGCGTGCCCGCACGCGGCTCTTGGATTCGTTGGGACGCAAGTTGAACCGGGCGAGGGCCTCGGCGATGACGGTGAAGGCGGCGTGCGCCTCGGTCTCGTCGGCGGCGAAGGCGGCGTAGTTGTCGGCGAACCGCACCACCCGCAACCCGCTCAGCAGGGCGTCGGGACGGGACAGGCGCAGGTTGATCAGCAGTGGCGCGAGTCCGGAACCCGGCGCGATCGGGTACGGCATCGCAGCGAGAGCGGTGCGCACCCGGTCGAGGAAGGTGCCGTCGTGGACGTGCTGGGCGCACCAGTCGACGACCTGCTCGACCGTGGCGTCCTCGGACACCGAGGCCACGTCGACGTCGGCGACCGCGCGCAAGCCGGCCGCGACGTGAGCTGCGGCGTGGCGCAGCGCGGTGATGCGGTTGCGGCGAGGCCGGTAGCCGGACACCCAGTCGGCCAGCACCTGCCTCTCCAGGATCGGCTCGATCGCGTTGCGCAGCGCGCGGTGCACCAGCCGGTCGATCATCGTGGGCACGCACACCGTCATCGGCTTGCCGGTGTAGGTCGGGAACGGCACCTCCCGCACCGGGCCCGGTTGCCAGGTGCCCTCGGCCAACTGCTCGGCCAGCCGGGGCAGCAGTACGGAGGCACGTCGCCGCAACTCCCCGAGCGTCATCCGGTCCATGCCAGGGGACGAGGTGCGTCGTCCGCACTGCCGCAACGCGGTCCGCAGGTGCTTCTCGTCCAGCAACGACATCAGCGAGTGCGCCCGCAGGACGGGGGTTGGTGGCATGGCACGCGTGTGCGCTAGGGTCGGCCCCGCTTGAGCGGCAGGCACGCTCCCTTGATCACCGAGAACCGGCTCGCAACCCAACACGCGCGAGCTGTGAACGAGGGAAAGACGGCCCCGCTCAGGCCCGGGATTTGTCGGCTTCGCGTCCACGATCCTCACGCCCCTCTACGCAGCCCGGTAGACGGTGGGGTCGGGAATGCCGTTGTCGAGGAAGGCTTCTTGGCGTTCGGTGCACGTTCCGCAGGTGCCGCAGTGCACTCCTTCGCCCCGGTAGCAGGACCACGTGCGGGCGAACGGCACCGCCAGCGCCTCGCCGACGCGCACGATGTCGGCCTTGGTCAGCGTCAGGAACGGAGCGAGCACCTGGAACCCCGGCACCAGCAGGCCGTCGTTGGCCGCCTGCACGCTGCGGGCGAACCGCTCCACGAACGGAGGTCGGCAATCGGGGTAGATAGTGTGGTCCCCGGCGTGCGCGCCGAAGGCGACCGCGTCCGCGCGCACCGCGATGGCCACCGCCACGGCGATGTCGAGCATGATCGCGTTGCGGTTGGGCACCACCGTGGCCGCCATCGACTCGTCGGTGTAGTGCCCGTCGGGCACCGCCACCGAGGTGTCGGTCAACGCCGAACCGGTCAACAGCGCGCCCAGGCTGGTCAGGTCGATGATCCGGTGCGGGCTCAGGAGCAGCCGTGCTATCTCGGCGGCGTGGTCGAGCTCCACGCGGTGGCGCTGCCCGTAGTCGAACGAGACCAGCGTCAGGCGACTGTGGCGTGCGGCCAGCCAGTAGGCCAGCACGGTGGAGTCCAGGCCACCGGACGCGATGACGACCGCGTGCTCGGGGTGGCGGTGCTCGGGGTGGTCGATCGTCATGGCCGGTCACCACGCTCGCGTGAAGGTGCGCCGAACCGCGCCGACAACGGCTCCCCAACTCGGGAGTTCCTCGCCCGGCTCGGGGCGCTGCAACCAGCGCAGACCCTCCTCGGTCTCGCCGAACGCGGGCAGCGCGACCGTGTCGCCCGGCTTGTACCACCCGACCTGGGCGGTCATGAGGTCGTCGACGGTCGACTGGCGCATGGGCGTGCGCGGTCGGGTCAGGAAGATCCAGTCGACCGTCTTCTTGCCCGGCACGACGATGATCGGCGCGCGCATCATCGCCCGGACGAGTTCGTGGTTGACCTCGCCGCCGAGCCCGCCCCGCATCACCAGCGCGTCGACCGTCTCGCCCAGGCGCAGCCGGACTTCGCCCGTTTCCGCGTCGATCGTCGTCGGCCAGCTCAGCAAGTTCGTGTAGTACCGCCGGAGCACGCTCGGCGCGATGTGGTCATGTTGCCTGGTGTCGGTCGCGGTTGCTGTGGTCATGGAAAGGCTCCCGTCGTGCAGGGGTTGGTGCGGCGGAGCCGAGGCGCCTCAAGGGAAAACCCCGGCTCCGCCGTGATCGAGGACGCGGCACTCATGGCCGCGCGGATCGCGCTGATCAACGGTCGGCGCGAGTTCGCGAATCAGGGGACGTCAGGCATCGCTCCGACCCCGGACCGCCCGAGCTGATGCGGAGCGCGCGGTCGTTGGTCGGTTGTCGAGACGGCTCATGCGGCTTCGCTTTCCCTGATGAAGCCCAAGCCGTGCGTGCCGACCGTCTTCAGCGCGTGCGACAACACCGGTGACGGCGGCTGCTTCGGCTGACGCCAATGCCTGCCGACGTAGGGCGACACGGCCAAGCTGTGTCTGCCGGAGGTGGCTTCGGAGCGTCGTTGCCGGAAAGCCCGCAACAGCAGGCAACTGACGAACACCACGGCGGCGATCGCCGTGATGACGGGAGCCAACGACATCACGCGGCCCCACCTCGCAGGGCGGGGATCGCGGCGGAACCAGGTATCGGGGTCGTGATTCCGCCGCGACAGGACGGCGAAGCAGGGCGCCCCGCGACGGTCGGGGGACCACCGTCGCCGTACTGCTTCACCGTGCTCACTGTGCCGATCTCCTCGGAGAGGCCAGTCCCACCGGGGGCAGGGGTGGCGGCCACCTCAACGGCCGTGGCGATAACGGAGCGAAACTGCTCGGTCTCAGCGGCGTCGAGCCTGGCCACCTCACCTGGGGGTGCCATCACTACGACGTCCGAGCCACGCACGAGCACCGTCAAGCTCCGAGGGCGGCCGGCGATATCCCGGCACGTCACCGCCCAAGGTCCGCGGTCGTTCATCGTGCGTCACCGCCTCGTGCGGTGGTCCAACTCCGTACCCACACCGGCTGCACGAGAAAACGCGGCACAGCGAGCTTTGTTTGTGGGCATCGCGAAACCGCAGGTTCCGCGAATCGCTGGGAGAGTGTCATCATCTACTCCGTAACTCAGCGAGTCCCGATTTACTTTTGTCCCGAACTTCTGCTACTCCCATAGCGTCGAGCGTTTAGTTGTTCACCGGTCGAACCGGAGGGCGGGTAACGGTGCTGGTAGAACCGCCGTTCACCCGCCAACGCAGCTAAACGTCCGCCGCGCGGCGCGAACCAGAGCGGGGACGCAGCGGCGATGGGGCGTCAACTGGGCGGCAGGGCACGTGACCTGCGGATTTCCCATTCGGGTACCTTTGTGCCAAACGGGTGAAACCGCGTAATACTCTGGGTACTGGCCGCAGAAAAGCGAGACACGACAGGGCGACTTGTGATAGCCGCACCCAGTGTCGAACCGATCGACAGGCACCCCGGAAGCCAACTCACTCCGACAAGTCAAGATCGCGATTGCGGTTCTGGGGTTCCGTGGCGCGAGCCGCCTTGACCTGCACAAACAACAGTGAGGGTGTCGTCGTGGCCGGGATGACCGATGGCAAGGCGCGCTTCGCCTACCTCGCGGAGGGCAACGCCAAGCAGGCGCGCAAGCGCGTAGCCGCCGACCTGCTGATCCAAGACGAAGCCGGGCGCGTTCTGCTGGTGAACCCCACCTACAAGGACAACTGGGATCTCCCCGGCGGTATGGCGGAGTGCAACGAACCGCGCGAGCGGCAGGCGCCCGCGAGCTCGCTGAGGAACTCGGCCTCATCGCCACCGCCGGCCGCATCCTGGTGCTGGACTGGGTCGGACCTCACGGACCGTGGGACGACCAGTTGGTGTTCATCTTCGACGGCGGGACGTTGTCACCCGCGCAGGTAACGACCATCCGGATCTCCGATCCGGAGATCGCAGAGTTCGCCTTCGTCGAACTCGCCGAGGCCAAGACCATGCTGCGGCCCGACATGGCGCAGCGCCTGGCTCGAGCCCTGGACGCCCTAACGACGGGCGTCACGGATTACTCGGAGCAGCTCGGGTGACCAGCACGCTCTCATGCGCTATGAGCCAGTCGCGTTCAACATGACGGTCGCTACGGCACCCAGCGCGAGGAAGGGGCCGAGCGGCATCGGGTCGTCCCGTTCAGCACGGCCGGTCGTCCTGAGCGCGACCCGAACAACTGCTGCGAGCAGCCATCCCAGAAACGTCCCAGTGAACAGCGCCGTCCAGCTCCACCAACCGAGCGCGAGCCCCAGGAGACCGGCGAGCTTGACGTCGCCAGCACCGAGCCCGCCGACCGCGAGTGCGAGGCCGAGGTAGGCCGCAGCGAGGACGACCATGCCGGCCACCGACCGCAGCAGGTTGTCGTAGTTCGCGTAAAGCACGGCGTCCACGCCGAAGGCGACGGCAAGCACCAGGTAGCTGGGCAGCACCACCACGCCGGGAAGGCGCTGCTCGGCCAGATCCACCATCGCGAGCGGGACCAGCACGGCCGCCAGGTAGCTGTAGGCCAGCAAGGCGACGCTCGAGTCCATCCGCCAGGCCAGCGCTGTGAACAGCAGCCCGGTGAGCGCTGCTGCCGCTGTCCAGCTCCAGCGGCTGAGTCTCCGGTAGTGCGGCAGCTTTCGAGTCAGCAGTCCGAGTGCGCTTCCAACCAACACGCCGAGTGCGGTCCACGAAATGATCAATGTTGGCGAGGTCAAGCGCCCTCACCTCTTATCACCCTTCGTAGCAACATCGACACATCTTTCGCCCCCAAAAGGCAGCATCCCTTGCTCTAAGTGTTACCTCGCGACGACCCGCAGAGTGACCGAAGTAGACCGATCGAGTGAATCTTCGTGAGTGGATGTCATACCGACTTCAAAGTCAGTGCTTCCCGACTTTGCAGTCGGTGGGGGTCCGTGGTGTAGACGTGGTGAGTGTCACGAGACACAAGACGATCGTTACGGAAGTCTGGGGGTGCACCTGTGGTAGGGGGGAAGACCTTCCGCGTACAGGGCGGACGTGTCGTACTGGGGATCTTCGCGGCGGCGACGCTCGCCTTGGCCGCGTGTAGCTCCAGCGGCTCGCCGGGGACCGGCGCCAGCACGACGCAGCCACCGCAAGAGCCGTCCTCGGCGCCAAGCACGACGGCGTCCGCAGCCGACAAGGCGAAGAACGATGCCTTGGCCGCCTACCGGGGAATGTGGCAAGACTTCGTCGAGGCCGGGCGTACATCCGACTGGCAATCCTCGAAGCTGGGGCAGCACGCGACGGGCGTGGCGCTGACGAACATGTCGCGCGGACTGTACGCCGATCACTACAACGGCCTGGTCACCAAGGGTGAGCCGGTGCTGAACCCGACCGTCTCCTCGACGGAACCGGCCGGTGAGCCGAAGAAGATCATTGTTTCCGACTGCGGAGACTCGACGAATTGGTTGAAGTACCGCGCGGACAACGGCCAACTCGCTGACAAAGAGCCGGGAGGACGCCAGACGATCAACGCCATCGTCGAGAAGCAGTCTGACGGCTCCTGGAAGGTGTCCGACTTCGGCGTACACGACGTGGGGACGTGTTGATCATGCGACGTTTTGCGACCATCACCGGAATCGTCGCTGCAAGCCTGCTCGGTCTCGCAGCTCCCGCCCTGGCCGATGGCGGCTGGGGAAACACGAATTGCAGTCAGGTTCCCACCCCGGCGTGCGAGCTGGGAGCTGGCAACAACGGCAATAACGGACGACCCGGCAACCCTGGACATGGCAACAATCCCGGCCGTCCTGGGACCGGCAACAACCCTGGCAGCGGGAAGCCGACCAACCCTGGCGACACCATCGTCGGCGGTGACTCGAACCTGGCGAGTTGCTCGTATGTGAAGAGTGACTACCAGCCGCCAGCCGGTGGCGTGGTCACCGCCTCCTACAAGCCGCCAACAGCCAATGGTGGCGTGGTCCACGCCGCGGTGTTCCGGCCGACAGCGTTTCGTGCCCAAGCGGCGCAGCCGGGTCAGGGGCCGGGCGCGTGGTACGTGTGGAAGTGCACCACTGAAGGCGTCACGGATGGGCTCTACCGGCCACCGGTATGGATCGCCGACGGACAGCAGCCCGGCGCGGCCCTGTTGCCCTCACCCGCCGAGCTCGCGCAGATGGCCCGCAAGCAGCTCCGACTGCCCTCGCCGTCAATCGCGGCGAACCCGGCCGGCGACCAATTGGTGAACCTGCCGACCTGGATGTGGCTGTCTGGCGGCTGGGGACCGGTCTCGGCCACCGCCGCGGTTCCCGGCGTGTCGGTGACGGCGGTCGCGACGCCGACCTCCGTGACCTGGGCGATGGGCGACGGCTCGACCGTCACCTGCACCGGCGCCGGAACGCCCTACAAGGCAGGCACAGATCCCAAAGCGCCATCGCCGGATTGCGGCCACGTCTACCGCCGATCGTCAGCGAGCCAACCAGGGCAGGCGTACCCGGTGACGGCGACCGTGCACTGGACCGTGACCTGGTCCGGTGCGGGCCAGGGCGGGACGTTCCCGGACATGACCACGACGGGCAACGCGACCTTCCGCGTGGCGGAATCGCAGGCTCTCAACAACGGCGGCGGCTGACCCCGCCACTGCCTCCCCGCGAGGCACCACTTCCTAGCCCACAAAGCGATGACCACCTGTTCCGCTCGCTGAGCATCCTCTGGCGACGCGGCGCACTACCCCCATGCCTTTTGGAGGTACCGGCGTGAGCACCAACACCACGATCCGGCCCGACCCCGACCGAGCCATGAGCACGGCCAACGGCCCCTGGATCAACGACGGCAAGAAGCCTTCCGCCTCGCGGTTGCGCACCACAGGGCGCCGCCGCAGCGTGCCGTACCTGCTGCTCGGCGTGCTGCTCGTCCTGGCGTGCGTGGGTGGCTTCGTGCTGATCTCGCTGAACTCCGGGGATCGGCAGGCCGTGCTCGCGCTGGCTCGCGGCGTGCCGGTAGGGCACGTGCTGACCACGCAGGACCTGCGGCAGGTCAACGTCGCGGTCGACCCCGGTGTCGCGGTCGTCGGTGCGGATCAGGCGGCCACCGTGGTCGGCAGGCCGATGGCCACCAGCTTGTCGGCCGGGGCGCTGCTGACCCCGGACGCCGTTGGCGGCGCTGCGGTCCCGACGAGCGGGCAGGCCATCGCCGCCCTCGCGCTCAAACCCGGCCAGTTCCCTGCGGAGGTCGGTCCGGGAGCGCGGGTGTCGGTGGTGTTCGTGCCCGGCCAGGCCGGAACCGCGACCAGTCCGCCCGCCGATGGTGGCACGGTCTGGCCTGCGGTGGTGACCAGCGTGACCACCCCGGCGAACGACCAGAACACCGTGGTGTCGGTGCAGTTGTCCGAGGCCGCCGCCCGCCAGGTCGCCGCGGTGCCGGCCGGTCAGTTGTCGATCGTGATGCTCTCTGCTGGGGGTCGCTGATGTTGATCTCGGTCCTGTCCCTGAAAGGCTCACCGGGCGCCACCACGCTGGCCGTGGCCTTGGCTGCCCGCTGGCCTGCTCCGGCACGTGCCCTGGTGGTCGAGGCCGATCCTTCCGGTGGCGATCTCGGCCTGCGGTTCTCGCTGTCCTCGACACCGGGCCTGGTGAGCCTGGCCGCCGCCGCGCGCCGTGGCGGCGAAGCCGATCTGGTGTGGCGGCATACCCAGCAGCTTCCCGGCGGCCTGCCGGTGATCGCCGCCCCACCCGATGCTGATCAGGCCCGCGCGGCGCTGTCGGCCTTGGCTCCCGACCCGACCAGCGGCCTGGGGGTGCTGCGGGCGGCGGCCAACCAGCCGGGCACGGTGGTCATCGTCGACTGCGGGCGTGTGGACCCCGGCTCGCCCGCTCTGCCGATCGTGCGAGCCTCCGACGCGATCGTGCTGCTGTCGCGGGCTCACGCCGACGACCTCGCACACCTGCCGCGCCGGCTGCCCACCGTCGGCCGCTGGAGCCCGAACCCGGTTCTGCTGCTGGTGGGCGAGGGCTACTCCACTGCCGAGGTCGCCCGCGAACTCGGCGTGCCGCCGCTAGGGCGCGTGCCCGACGACCCGAGCGGCGCGGCCGTGCTGTGCGGGCGGCCGAACAAGCTGCGCTGGGGTCGCAGCGGCCCCGCGCATTCGGCGCTCGGCCGCTTTGCCCACCGGGTCGCCACCGAACTCGCCACTCGCGAGCGCCCACCGGCCAGCCAGAGTCAGCCCCGGCCCGCTGAGCCGGTGGCGCAGGTCCCGGTTCTGCGCTCGGTTCCGGGTGTGCCACCCGGCGCGGTCTCGTCCAACGGCGTGCGCGTCGCGCCTGGCCCCGCGACCGATCGCCGCGACCAGCAGGGAGGGCAGGCGTCGTGACGTACCCGAGCAACCAGTACCCGGCGCCGGTGCCTCTGCGCCCCCACCAACAGCAGCCCGGATCGGCCCCGTTCGGTAGCGCCGCACCAGGTACAGATACTGGTGTGCCGCCGCTGGGATGGGGCACCGACGAGGACACCGCTGACCTGTCGGCCGCCACGACGCGGCTGCGGCAACACCTGCGGGAGCGGTTGAACGCCGAGCTGCCGCAGCGGGTTGCCGATCAGCAGGACCGCACCGGGACGACCGCCACTCGCGAGGCCCGGCGCGAGCTGGCGCGCGGCATCCTCGACGAGGCGCTGCGGGTGCATACCGAGAACGAGCTGGCCGCCGGCCGGCAGCTGCTGCCGCGTGAGGTCGAGCAGCGGGTCGTCGGGGAGGTCGTCAACGAGCTGTTCGGCATGGCCGGGCTCCAGCCGCTGCTGGACGACCCGATGGTGGAGACGATCAACGCCAACCGCTTCGACCGGGTGTTCGTCCAGTACAACGACGGCCGCCGCGCCCCGGTCGGGCCGATCGCGGGCTCGAATGAGGAGCTGACCGACCTGGTGCGGTTGCTCGCCGCCCGCGCGAGCAGCCAGGAGCGGCGGTTCGACCAGGGCTCCCCGGCGGTCAACCTCCAGCTCCCCGGCGGGGAGCGGCTGTTCGCGGTGATGGGTCTGACCGCCGGGGGCGTGACCGCGCTGTCGATCCGCCGCCACGGCTACCTCACCGTCACCCTTCCAGAGCTGCGCCGCCGAGGCACCGTCGATCCCGGCCTGGAGCAGTTCTTGCGAGCGCTGGTCAAGGCCCGCAAGAACGTCTTGATCACCGGCGGTACCGGCGCGGGCAAGACCACCTTGCTGCGCGCGTTGGCCAGCGAGATGGACCCGTTGGAGCGCATCGTCACCATCGAGGACGCCTTCGAACTCGGGTTGGACCACGACCCGGACATCCACGCCGACGTGACCGCCTTCCAGGCGCGCGAAGCCAACGTCGAGGGAGCGGGTGCGATCAGCCAGGCCGAACTCGTGCGGTGGGGTCTGCGGATGAGCCCGGACCGGGTGATCGTGGGTGAGATCCGTGGTCCCGAGGTCATCCCGATGTGCAACGCCATGTCCCAGGGCAATGACGGCTCGATGGCTACCCTGCACGCCTCCAGTTCGCGGATCGCGTTCACCCGTCTCGCCTCTTATGCCGCCCAGGGTGTCGAGCGGCTCCCGCTGGAGGCGACGAACCTGCTGGTCGCCTCGGCGGTGCACTTCGTGGTGCACCTGGCCCGCGCCGAGGACCGCCGCACCCGTGTCGTGTCCTCGATCCGCGAGGTCGTCGGCGCCGACGGCCCGCAGGTGATCTCCAACGAGGTCTACCGCCCCGGTCCCGACCGCCGCGCGCGCCCCGTGGCGGGAGCGCTGCGCGGCGACACCCTCGACGACCTGGTCGACGTCGGCTTCGACCCCGGCGTGATGGAAAACCCCGAGGGCTGGTGGGGACCGTGAACATCACCCTCAGCCCCACAACGGCCGCGGCGGCGTTGCTCGGTGTCGGCACCGGGCTCGGCCTGCTGCTGGTGGTCCTCGGCTGGCGTGGCACCGACCCACGGCGTCAGCGCCGCACCCGGACCCGCGCGGCCGGGACCGTGGACCAGCACCGCAGCCTGCGGATCGCGTTGGCCATGACCGCCGGAGTGGTGACCGGTCTGCTCACCGGCTGGGTCGTCGGCGCCGTCCTGGCTGGCCTCGCCGCCTGGGCGCTGCCCAGGGTGCTCGGCCGCGACCCCGAACACGCCCGCCGAGTCGCGCGGATCGAGGCCGTCGCCACCTGGACCGAGATGCTGCGGGACACCCTGTCGGCCGCAGCCGGGCTTGAGCAGGCCATCCTCGCCACAGCGCCGCTGGCGCCGACGGCCATCCGCGGTGAGGTCGGCGAGCTCGCCGCCGGGATCGAGAACGGCGACCGGCTCGCACCCGCCTTACGGCGACTCGGCGAACGCCTGGACGACCCGGTCGGGGATCTGGTCATCGCCGCCCTACTGCTGGCCGCCGAACAACAGACCCGCCAGCTCGCTGAACTGCTCGGGTCGCTGGCCGACGCCGCCCGCGGGCAAGCCTCGATGCGGATGCGCGTCGAGGCCGGCCGCGCCCGCACCCGCACCTCGGTGCGCGTCATCGTCGGCACCACCCTGGCCTTCGCCGTCGCCGTGGTGCTGCTCAACCGCAACTACATGGGCGCCTACGACAGCGCCGCCGGACAGATCGTGCTGCTGGGCATCGGAGCGCTGTTCGCCGCCGGATTCGCGTGGCTGAACCGCATCGCCCGCGTCGCCCAGCCCGACCGCTTCCTTTCCACCGCCGAGCAGGACCCGGCAACCCGCCCGGCACAGGTCCTCGTCACCGCGAGGCAGGAGTGAACACCATGATCACCTACATCGCCCTGGGCATCGGATCCGGAATCGGCCTGTGGGCCTTGGCGGTCTACCTGTTCCCGCCACGACCGGCCCTCGGCGCGGTCCTGGCCCACGCCACCGCCCCACCCGCTCCGGCACCCATCCTCGCCACCGACGACACCGGCTGGGCCGCCCGGCTCGGCCGCCCCGCCGTCGCCCCCTTGCGCGCGTTGGGGCTCCCCGGCCCGCGCCTGGCCAAGGACTTGGCGGTCATCGGCCGTTCGACCTCGACCCATCTGGCGGAGAAGGCCACCCTCACCGTTGCCGGACTGCTGCTACCCGTCCTGCTGACCGTGGTCCTGACCGTGGCAGGGCTCGGACCCGGCTTCGAGTTCCCGATCATCGCCGGCCTCGTCCTGGCGGCCGTCGGGTTCGTCCTACCGGACCTGCAGGCCCGCTCCGAAGCCGCGAAGCTGCGCACTGGGTTCCGCCACGCGCTTTCCGCCTACCTGGACCTGGTGTGGATCACCCTGGCCGGAGGAGCAGGGGTCGACAGCGCGCTGGGCGACTCGGTCGACATCGGACGAGGGTGGGCATTCGAGCAGATCCGCCGCGCCCTGGACACCGCCCGCCTCACCCGCACGACCCCGTGGGCGACGCTGCGCCAGCTCGGCGAGGAACTCGACGTGACCGAGCTCGCCGAGCTGGCCGCGTCGGTCAGCTTGGCCGGCACCGAGGGCGCCAAGGTCCGTACCTCCCTGGCCGCCAAGGCCGGAGCGCTGCGCACCCACCAGATCACCGAAGCCGAGGGCGACGCCCAAGCCGCCACCGAACGCATGAGCCTGCCGGTGATGGCTCTATTCCTCGGATTCCTGGCCTTCATCGCCTACCCCGCACTCACGCAGGTCCTTAATGGACTGTGAACCATCGCGCGGACAACGACCGGACGTGAACGACAAGGGAGGACAACACGATGCGTACACAAGTGGAGGCATTGTGGACAGTGGTACAGGCTCGGTGGGAGGAGCTGCGCCGCCAGCCGGAGGCCGGGTACTCGACCGAAGCCGTCCTGGTGACCGCGCTGCTCGTGGTGGCTGCGCTCGCGGTGATCGCGATCGTCATCGCGAAGGTCACCGAGAAGGCCAACGGCATCACCATGTGATCCCCATGAGCCACAAGCACAGCAAGCGGTCACCAACGACTCGCGCCGGATGGCGTCGGGTCCGTCGAGCGCTGCGCGGTGATCGGGGCTCGGTCAGCGCGGAACTGGTCATCGCCACCCCGCTGCTGTTGCTGATGCTGCTGGCCATCGTTCAGTTCGCGCTCTGGTCGCACGCCACCCACATCGCCCAAGCCGCCGCCTCGCAGGGACTCGCGGTGGCACGGTCCCAGAACGGGACCGCCGCGGCTGGCACGTCCAGCGCGCGGCAACTGCTCGACCAGCTCGCGAGCGGCCCGCTCACCGGCTCCACCGTCGCCTCGGATCGCAACGCCGCCTCGGCCTCGGTACGGGTCAGCGGCACCGCGACGTCGGTCGTGCCGTTCCTGAGCCTGCCTGTGCACGCCGAGGCCGTCGGGCCCGTCGAACGTTTCGTCCCCGACCTGGCGAGCGGGTGACCCGCGATGACACCGCAGATGATGTCATCGGGGACGACGCCGCCCCGCACGCCCGTCACGTCCCCCGGACGGCGTCACAGCCGCGTGCGCCCCGGTCGGCGGGGGTGGGCGGCCTGGTGGCGTGCTGATGACGGCTCGGTGGCCGCCGAAGTCACCATCGCCGCGCCGTTCCTGGTCATGCTGCTGGTGTTCGTCGGCGTGGTCATCCACCGAGGGGTGGACGCGCGGATCCGCATCGACGACGCCGCCCACCAGGCTGCCCGCGCCGCGAGCATCGAACGCACCCCGACGGCCGCGACCGCCGCGGCCCAGTCGACCGCCGCGAGCGCGCTGTCCTCGGCGGGGGTGACGTGCGCGTCTCTGTCGGTGAGCACGTCGACCGGTGGCCTGCGCCCCGGCGGCACGGTCAGCGTGACCGTGTCCTGCGCCGTCGACTTCGGCGACGCGCTCATCCTCGGCGTGCCCGGCGGCAAGACCCTGTCGGCGACCTCGGTCGAACCCGTGGACCTCTGGCGGTCGACCCTGAACACCGGGAGCCAGACGTGACCCGGCGAGGCTGCCACGCCCGGCGCAGCCGGTGGTCCATGTGGTGGCGCGCAGACGAGGGCCGCGTGACCGCGTTCGTCCTGGCGCTGACCGTCGGCATCCTGGCCTTGGCTGGCCTGACCCTCGACGGTGGCCTCGCGCTGGCCGCAAAAGTACGGGCCAACGGCCAGGCCGAGGCCGCCGCCCGCGCCGGGGCCCAGGCCATCGACCTCACCGCCTACCGCGGCAACGGCACCCTGCAACTCGTGCCCGCCCAGGCGGTCGCCAACGCCCAGGCGCACCTGGCCGCCGAGGGCGCCTCCGGCACGGTGACCGTCTCCGGCGACACCGTCACGGTCACCGTGACCGCCTCGCAGACCACCCAGTTGCTCGGGCTCGTCGGCATCGGGTCGCTTCAAGTGCACGGGCAAGGCAGCGCACACCCGCAGCGCGGGGTGACCGCGATCGACCCATGACCCCACCCGCGCCGTCGTGAACACGGCATCGCAGAAAAGGAGAAGCAACATGGCAACGCCCGAGGAGATCCGCCAGCGCGTCGAGGAGGCCGACACAGCCCGCAGCGCCCGCAGGGCCGCCGCCGCGCAGCAGGTCGGCGAACTCGCGGGGCGCCGGGCCGCGATCGTCGAACGGCTCGCCGAAGTGGAGCGCGAACTCGGCGAGGTGCTGGCCGACGCCCAGCACGTCATCGACGTCGACGAACTGGCGGCGTTCACCGACCTCAAGCCATCCGACCTCACCGGGTGGCTCGTAGCCCGCAAGCCCGGCCGCGGCAAGCGAAAGAAGGCCGTGACCACGACCGGCGCGTCGGGTGATACACGCTCCATTTCCGGACCGAGGACACCAGCACCTGAGCAGAGGTCCAACTCCCGCGAGGGCTCGACCGCTGCCGGGACGGACGTGCCCGAGCCGCTCGTCGCCCATGCGAGTTGACCGCGCTCGCGCCGCCCACGCGGTTCGCCCATAGCTCCGACTCATCACGGCCGTGTGATCGGGCGGCGAGCGAACACGCCCAGTTCTGCTGAGGAAACGAGAACGTCATGGCCGCATCACCGCATCGCTCCCGCCGCAAGCCGCGTCGGCCGCCGCGAACGCGAGGCCGGATGTGGCAGGGCGTCGGGTGGGTGCTCGGGTTCCTCGCGAGGCTGGTGCGCGGACTGCTGGCGGCTGCCGTCCTGGTCGCGCTGCTGGCCGGGTTGCCGTGGGCGTTGACGCACTTCGTCGGTTGGCCCTTGCCGGACCACCTGCCCTCCTGGGCGGAAGTCCAGGGTGTCCTGCTCGGCCCGATGACCACTACGTTCCTGCTGGACTTCCTCGCCTGCCTGACCTGGCTCGTGTGGGCGTTCTTCGCCCTCGACGTCGTCCGCTGCGCGGTCGAGATCGCCCGCGACGCCCGGATGCCGGACCTGTCGGCGGCCGGACCGGTGCACCGGATCGCGGCTGTACTCGTCGGCGCGGTCCTGATCTCCATCCTCGGTCAACGCGCCGGCCTGCCCGCCATGAGCCCATCGGCTGCGGGCGGTGCCGCGGCTGAGGTGGTGGCGACGGCTCCCGCATGGAACACACCCGCCGAACACGCCGAGTTCACCGCGGTGCGACCGGCCGCCCACAGCGCGCCGTATCACCGCGAGGCGACCCGAGCGACCGAGCAGCCCAGCCGCGCGAAGTCCGCCGTGGTGCTTTCGTACAACCCCGACACCGGCGTGTACGACTCGCTGTGGCGGATGTCCGAACGCACGCTCGGCGACGGCAATCGCTGGCCGGAGATCTACGCACTCAACAAGGGCAAGCCCCAGCCGAATGGCGGCACTTTCACGCGGCCCGGCCTGATCTTCCCTGGCGAGGAGATGGCCCTGCCCGATGACGCCACCGTCAGCTCCTCGCCACCCACCGCCCTGGTGCCACCGCCGGTAACCCCGCCCCCTGCACCCGAGCCCCCGCCCAGCCCTACGACACCGGCCCCCTCCACAACGCAACCACCCGTCACCACCGAAGCCCCACCGACCACTCTGGCTCCACCGGCGACCCAGGCGCCGCCGAGCACCGACGCGGTGGGCGAGCCGGGGATCAGCTGGGGCGAGGAACTGTTCGTCGGCCTCGGCCTGGCCGCAGCGATCAGCGCCGCCCTGGTCGCGGCCCGGCGGCGGAACCGACGCCGGTATCAGCCAGGCAGCGGCGACCGCAGCGACCTACCCGTCGCCCCGGTCGTCTACCAGTTGCGGCTGGCGCACCTGCGCGCCGACCACGACGACAGCACCGAAGATGAGGTGGACCTCGACTGGCCGGGCGAGCGCCCACCACGCGCACCGGCACCGCCGCTCGTACTCGGCACCCATGCCGACGCCGACGACGTCCCCGACGACCAAGCGCCGGTCCTGCCGGTCGGTGTCCGGGACGGCCGCGAGATCGCCGTGGACGTCGCCTCCGCACACGGCCTGGGCCTGCTCGGCGCGGGTGCCCCCGCCGCGGTTCGTGCGCTGCTCGTGGCCGTCCTGAGCACGGCCTCCACCACCACCCACAGGCCGGCCACGGTCATCGTGCCGGCCGACGACCTCGCGGCCCTGTTCGGCAGGCGCGTGGCGCAGGCACCGCTTCCCGCGGCTGTGCGCGTGGCAGCCGACCTGGACGCCGCACTGGACATGCTCGAATCCGAGACCCTGGTACGCCTCGGTCAACTCCCGCCCACCGGCCAATCCTGGGGGCCCGTCGTGCTGGCGGCCCGCGCACCCGGCCGCCAGGTTCGCAGGCTGCAGGCGGTGTTCGACAACGGCTCGACGGTCGGCGTGACCGGGCTGCTGCTGGGCCAGTGGAGCGGCGGTGTGACCGCCTACGTCCGCGACGACGGCACCATCTCCACCACCAGCCCCGGCCTGGGCGAGCCGCTGCGCGGTGCCCGTGTGTTCCGACTGGGCGACGACCACCTCGCCGACCTGCTGGACCTCCTGCGACACGCCGACCCCGGCGACGAGTCCGAGCGCACTGACAACGCTGGCGACGAACCGTATCCGGCTGTCGTGCCGCGTCCCCACGTCGTCGTGGCCGATTCCGTTCCCGCCACCGTCGAGCCCCCGGACACCGTGGTGGGCCCCGGCGCGAGCACCGCCGATCGCGGACACACAGTCGACGCGGACACGCTCGCCGAGGGCACGACCCAGGCGCCGGTCGCCGACACAGACCTGGAGCTGTTGGCAGCCCCAAGCGATGACGATCGGCGAGGCGACGGTGAGCTGGAGATCCTTCGGCCGGAGCCCACGCCCGCGACGTCACCCGGTCTTCGGCTGCGTCCCGTCCAACCTGTTCGCTCCGACGCCGACCAAGCAACCCGGAATGCCGGTGAAGACCACCGACACGGCCGGTCGGCGGGGAGCCGACCACAGGGCCCCGCCCAGCCGCGCGAGGCGTCGTCCGCGCCGTTGCGTGTCAGCGTGCTCGGGCCGCCGCGGGTGTGGTGGCGTCCCGAGCCGGCAGCACCCGATGGCGAGGCCGCCGAACGCGAGATCACCTCGGCGTTCCAGCCGCGCTTGCGCGAGCTGCTGGTCTTTCTGGCGCTGCACCCCGACGGCGCCAGCCGAGAGGCGCTCATCGCCGCCCTGTGGGCCACGAGCCCACCGGAGCGGACCACCAACGCGATGAACACCTCGCTCTCGCGTCTGCGCCGCGCCCTGGCCGCCGCAACCGGCAACGTGTTGTCCGACCTCGTGGTGGTCGGCGAGGGCCGCTACCGGCTGGACCCCGAACTGGTGGAGGTCGACTACCACCACTTCGCCGCCGCCGTGGCCGCCCGCCGCTCCGCCGTCACCGCCGCCGACCGGGTCGAGGCGTACCGGCGGATCGTCGACAGCTACACCGGCCCTCTGGCCGACGGGCTGAGCACCGACTGGATCGAGACCGCCCGCGAGGCCATCCGCCGCGACGCGATCGACGCCGTCGCCGCCCTGGCCCGTGCCCTGGTCGAGGACGACCCGCAGCAGACGCTGGACCTGCTCGAGATCGCGCGTGCGTTCGACCCGCACAACGAGCTGATCTACCGCGACATCATGCGCCTGCAGGAACGCCTCGGTCAGCTCGACGCCATCCCGCGCACCCTGACCCTGCTGACCACCCGGCTCGCCGAGGTCGACGATCGGCCCACGCACCAGGCCGTCGACCTGGCCGACCGGCTACGTCGCCGCCACGACGGCCCCGGCGAGCCGGGACGAGCCGGCCGCGGGCGCAGCCGAGCCGGATGAACCCCACCGGCACCCTCGTGCGCGGCGTGGGGTCACCCGACGCCGCCGCCAGCACGAGGGCGACGTCCAGCGGAGTGGAACCGGCCGTCACCGGCCGGGGAGTCGAGATCCACGACATCATCGAGAATGGCCGCCTCCCCGCCACTGCGACGGCTGTGCGCTTGCGCCTGCGAGAGCAATTCCGGATGGGCACGAGTCCACTTGAGCAGAGGCTCTGCCAGCGTCAACACCTCGGCGACCGCCGGGGTCAACGAGTACGCGACTTCCGGCGGAAAAGACTTATCGCAACTCTCGCGGACGATGAGCCCCTGCTCGCGCATCTTTTTCAATGTGCGCGCCAGAATGCTATCGTGCAGTACAGCGTGTTTGTCCGTCCAATTCTCGTCGATGGAATACGAGTTGACCGTGGAAAGAATCTCTACCCGACGCAGCGGGCCGTCCCGGAGTGCCACCAGGATGGCGGGCACCCACTTGTCCCCGAAAAGGTTCTTCAGGTCGTACAGTCCACGAAGGACCCTGTCGTCTCGCTCCGTCACCGCGCCTCCCCGTGTGCACTGACCGGGCCCCCACTGCGCGCCCGCTCGTCACGTCCTGCGGCAGGCTCTTCCCCGAGCTTGCCGTCGAGGCGATCGTGCCTGCTCAGCGCGACCGCTTCGTCACCCATCGCCTCCCCTGGCAACGGGTGTCGAGCCTCCCACGCTACGCCAAACGGTCGAAACCGCCCACCGTATTCCTACTCAGCCCAACTCCGCTGAGATGTCACCCTGTGTAGCAGGTATGGAGATCGACAGCGCGTACGGTCACTTCCGTTGGGGGTTCATACGGGGGATCACATTGGGGATCAGGTTGGGGATCCTGTTAGAGCGCCACCCCCTCCGGCCAGCAAAGACGCCGGTCAGAGGGGTTGTAGGGGATCCGCTGGTATCCCAGACTCGCTTGACCACAAGCCGGTGAACACATCGGGGCGGACTGGTGGCCGGCTGCCTGCCCTGTCGGGTCCTTGGTTACCCCTGCCTCGTGACTGCGTTCTTTCTGTCCTAATTCCTACCCTACTAATGTTCTCTAAACTCCTTTCTTTTTATTCCTTATGCGTCGCCGGCTTTCGTTTGCCTGCTCGCCTCCCGCTGCTTGTTGCGCTCTTTGACCTGCGGAAACGCGATGGGCATTTCGGCCGGAAATGCGCGGGCGCGCGCTGGTCCAATTCCCGGAATAGTGACGGCGGCGGCCGATCGAAAAGAGTCTTGAAAATGAGCTGCCAAACCTATTGCATGACGCGCGGCGCAGAGTCATAATTAAATTGTCGCCGGGGGAACCGGAAACCACCGAATACCACGCCCGGCGCGAGCCATGTCGAAAACGGGGAGCTAATTATGTGTTACGCCGACACCGTGACGAATGACGACGGAACCGCCACCGCGTTTTGCTACTGCGGATGGTCGGCGGACCACGCCACCCCGGAAGCGGCGGACACCGACGCCGAACGGCACCAAACCGCCGCCGACGCCGCCGAGTCCGCGCTCGCCGCCTGACCCGCCGACCCCGCACGACCGAAAGGAACGCCCGCGATGACCACGCCCACCCCGCCCGCCGCACCGACCGCCACGGCGGCACCCACCACGCCGACCGGCCCGGCGGGCGCGCCGAAACGGCTCGGCAACGGTGAACTCCGCGCGATGGTCGCCAAAGTCCTCGCCGACAACGCGGGCGGCGAACTCACCCCGCGCGCCATCGCGGCGACCCTGAACCGGTCATCCGGGGCGGTCGGCAACGCGTGCAAGGTGCTCGCGGACCGGGGGGAGGCCGAGGTCGCTTCCACGTCCCCGCTGGCCTACCGGGCGACCGCGACCACGGCGTCCGCCGCGCGCCACGATCACCCCGCCCGCCACGCACGCCCCGCCCGAAAACCCCGACAACGCCGACCGCCGCACCGACCGCCGCGCCCACGACCACGCCCGCCCCGTCGGGTGCGGGCGGGTCCGCCGTGTCGGTGGGCGTGGTCACCGGTCCGGTGAAACGCCCCAACGGGATGGACTACCACCCCCGGTTGCTGTCCGGGATGCCGGACGTGACCGCGTTGCGGCGGTTGCGTGACGCCGGGGTCGCCGCACTGTTGTACGGACCGCCCGGAACGGGCAAGACGTCGGTGGTCGAGGCGGCGTTCCCGGACTGCATCACGGTGCAGGGCGACGGCGACACCGTGGTCGCCGACTTCGTGGGCGACTACACCAAAACCCCCGACGGCGAGTTCGTGTTCGTGCACGGTCCGCTGGTCCGCGCGATGCGCGACGGGGTGCCGCTGTTCATCGACGACGCGACCCTGATCCCGCCGACCGTGCTCGCCGTGGTCTACCCCGCGATGGACGGACGCCGCCAGATCGTGGTCAAGGCCAACGGCGGCGAGGTCGTGGACGCCGCGCCGGGGTTCTACGTGGTCGCCGGACACAACCCCGGCGTGCACGGGGCGGTACTCACCGACGCGTTGGCATCCCGGTTCTCCGTGCAGGTTCAGGTGTCCAGCGACTACGACCTCGCCGACCAGTTGGGCGTGGACAAGAAGGCGGTGCGGGTGGCGCGCAACCTCGCCACCCGGCAGGAACGGGGCGAGGTCGGATGGGCACCCCAACTGCGCGAGTTGTTGGCGTTCAAGAAGATCGCCGCCGTGTTGGGCACCGACGCCGCCGCCGGAAACCTCGTGGGCATCGCACCGGAGGAGGACCGCGCCACCGTCGCCGCCGTGGTCCGCGACGCGTTCGGCCGCACCGTCGCACCGCTCGCACTCGGTGCCCGCATCACCCCGAAACCCTGACCCCCGAACCACCGCGCGAACTGTCGCGAAAGGACCCGCAACCGTGAGCACCCACTTCACCGCCGACCCGACCGCCACCGGTGCCGCCGTGTTCCCCACCCGCCCGGAATGGCTGACCCTGTCCGCCGCTTTCGCCGACGAGGTCCCGATCATCGCCGACCGCGACGACCTCCTGGTCACCGTCGCACCCGGCGCGGGCGGGGGTGCCCCGGCGTGTTTCTACCCCGCCCGCGCGCTGATCGAGGTCGATGGCGACCACCTCGGGGTGGACCCCGCCACGGTGGACCCCGCGAACCTGTCCGACCGCCCCCGCTACGCCCCGGCGTGGGGTGCCCTGACCCACGAGTGCGGGCACGCCAAACACACCGCGTGGGCACCCCCGGACGATGCCCCGCCCGGTGTGGTCGCCGCCGCCATGCTGTTGGAAGAGCCGCGCATGGAAGCCGCACAGGTCCGTCGCCGCCCGGATGACCGGCACTGGTTGCGGGCGTGCGTGAAGGGCATCGTCGCCGCCGACCTGCACCTGTTCGCCGACCCCGCCACCGCCCCGCAGATGACCCCCGCGCACGCCGCGCACACCGCCGCGCTGCTACTGGGACGCGCCGACGGCGGGGTGCTGACCCGCACCGAGGTCGCCCCCGTCGCCCGTGTCATCGAAGACGTGCTTGGGGCCGACACGTTGGGCAAGTTGCGGGCGGTGTGGCGCAAGGCGTTGCGCACCGCCGACGACGACGGCGAGACCATGCTCGCCCTCGGGCGGCAGTGGTGCGAGATCCTCGGCAGCGACCCGGACACCGACCCCAACACCCCCGCCGACCCGGACCCCGGCGCGGCACCCGACCCGTCCGGCACCCCCGACCCGTCCGGCGGCACCCGGCACCGCTAGCGGCAACGCCCCGCCGACCGTCGCCGTTGGCGGACGCGATCGCCGCCGTGCTCAACGGGGTGGCGGCGAAGGTCGCGCGGGAGAAGGCACCCGAGGACCCCGCCGCCGTCGCCGCCGCCGAAAAGGCGAAGGCCGACGCCGCAGAGAAGGTGGCGCAGAAGGCCGCGCGGCGGGTGTTCGCCGCTGGTGGTCCCCGCACCGGGAAAACCCAGCTCGCGGGCACCCGCCCGCCCACCCCGGAAGAGCGCACCGCCGCGCGGGTGTTGGCGCGCGCGTTGGACACCGCCGGGGTCCGGGAACGGGTCGCGGTGAAGTCCACCTCGGACGTCCCGCCGGGGCGGTTGCGGATGCGCGGGGTGCGTGCCGCCGAAGCCCAACGTGCCGCCGGGGCGGTGGTCACCGCCGAACCGTTCACCCGCACCACCCGGACCCCGGTCACCGTCCCGCCGTTGCGGGTCGGAGTGGCGTGCGACGTGTCCGGGTCGATGCGGTGGGCGTGCGCGCACGTGGCCTCGGCGGCGTGGATTCTGGCCAACGCCGCCCGCCACACCAGCGTGCCCGCCCAGACCGCGAGCGTGATCTTCGGGCACCACGTGCGCCCCCTGACCCACCCCGGCCGCCCGCCCGCCGAAGTCACCGAGTTCTACTCCAACGACAACTGGGAGGACATTCCGGTCGCGCTGGACGCCCTCGACGGTGCCCTCGGGCTGTCCCGCCCCGGCGCGGCACGGCTGCTGGTCATCGTGTCCGACGGCGACTACCGCTACCAGCCCCGCATCGACGGGCAGCGCAAGCTCGACCGGTTGCGCGCGTCCGGGTGCGCCGTGCTGTGGCTGACCACCGGCACCCACGACACCCCGCTCGACGGGTCCACCGTCCACGTGCTGACCGACCCCACCACCACCGCCCGCGCCATCGGGCACGCTGCCACCGCCGCCCTGCGCGCGATTGCCCGCTAGCCCTACCGGTCCGGGGCGGGTCACCCCGCCCCGGACCACCCACCCAGCACCAACCCACGACCACGAGGTGACCCGCCATGACGCACGAACACCCTCAGACCGTGGGCGACCTGATCGCCGCCCTGTCCGGCTACGACCCCGCCACCCTGCTACGGATCGCCGCCCAACCTGGCTACCCGATGGAGTACATGCTCGCGCGGGTGGTGTGCACGCCCGACGACGCCGAGTCGTGGGGTGTTCGGCCCACCGACCCGCCCGTGGTGTGGCTCGGCACCGGTGAGCAGGTCGGGTATCTGCCCGCGATCGTTGCCGACGCCCTCGGGTGGTCGGCATGACCACCACCCTCACCGTGCTCGCGGAGCTGGCCTCGGCCGGCGAGGCCGCGGCGCGAGGCGCCGGCCAAAGGCCGGTGAGCTGAGGTCATGTCGACCAAGACCGACTTCTACCTCGGGCGCGGCCATGACGCCGAATGGCTCGGCTCCCTGCAATGGGAGTGCGAACCCGAGAACCTCCTGCGCGTCCCGTCCGGACGCCTCGCGCTGACCGCGACCGACGAGCCCACCTACCGCGCGGCCGTCGCCGACCTGTTCATCGTGTGGGAGACCGAGGAGCTCGGCAGGGCCTACCCCCGCCGTACCGGGTGGCCGTGGCCGTGGGCGACCAGCCACGTGAGCAGTTGGATTGTCGCCTTCGACCCCGCCACTCGCGGCGTGTTCCTCACGGTCGGCGGCGGAGTGCGCTGGGAACCGCTCGACCCCCGCGAACCCGTCGAGGACTTCGGACCCCCGGACATCGAGGCGTGGCTGCGCGAACCCGCCGACCCGCCCTCGGTCCCGCTTCCGCTCATGCGCGATCCCGCCACCGGACTGCCCACCGCCGCCGGACAGTGCCTCATCAACCCGCACGACACCGAAGGAGAAGGCCGATGACCGCACCCAATCAGCCCGAGGTCGACATCGTCGCCCGCAGCTTCACCGAGAACGGCTGCACGGTGACTTCGATCATCTACGACCCTGCCGACGCGCAGCAGATCTTGTACGGCACCGTCACCCGCGACGGCGTACTCGTCGGCAGCTACTACTGCGCCGACCGCATCCGCCAGCAGGACTGGCGGATCGTCACCGCCGACGGCCACGACCTCACCCTCGACGGCAATCCTGTCCGCCCGTTCGACCAAGGCTCCGCCGTCATCGTGCTCACCACCATCCTCACCGCCCCCAAGGACGAGATCGACCAGCTCCTCCGGGACGCGACTCGCCCGCCCCGATGACCTCAAACCATCCCGTCCACCTGGAGGACAGCCATGACCGCGCACCACGGCGCGACGACGCCGCCACTTTCCGGCACTCTGCCACCCGAGACCGTGTTGCTCGCCCCCACCGTTCCGGCCGCCGTACCGATGCGCCCGCCCGCCGGGGCGTGGGGTCTCGTCGTGATCGCCCTGCGGACCACCGACGCCGCCGGAGCCCCGGTCCGCCACACCAGGGACGCCTCCGTACCCGACCCCGCGCACACCGACACCGCCGACCTGTTCGCCGGAGTGTGGCTACCCGAACCGCCGCCTGCCACCCTGCACGCCGGGGACGTCGTGGTGCTCCTGCACACCTCGACCGCCGACCCCGCCCGGACTGATGTCGAGGTTCTCGCCGCGATGCAGGGCGAGTGGCGCACCGTGGGCACGTGGGACGCGGTGAACGCGCGCTGGCCGCACGAGGTCGCCATGACGGTGCTCGTGCACATGCGCTACCTCGCCGACGCCGCCTTTCACGACGCGCAGTGGCCGATGCTGACCGGGCCGCTCGCCGCAGCCATGCCCGACTGGCTCTCACGCGGACTTGGCCTCGCCGGCGAGCCCGCGGCCTCGGCGCCTCGCCGCGCACCCGACGGCCTCGCCGAGCTGCTCGAGGCCGGGCTGCTCGCCGAGGGCGACCACATCGTGCTCGGCGAGCACGTCGCCACCGTCCGGGCAGGCGGGATTCTCCAGCACGGACCGGACGAGTTCGCCGTGTCGGCTGTCAACGCCCTCGCCACCCACCTCTGCGACTTCACCGCCAACGGCTGGCACCTGTGGCAACGCGCTCACGACAACCGCCCGCTGGCCGACCTGCGCACCGAACTCGCCCGTCGCTGAACCGCCCCCGGAAGGACTCCGAGATGACCACCTCGATGACCGAACGAGACGAGACCACCGGCACCAGCCCGCAGCACTACCACCACACCCGCACCGTCGAGATCGCCGGACGCACCGTCCGCGCCCACGTCGAACGAGGCCACTACCTCACCACCACAAGTCGCGCGGTCGCTGAAGTGCTCAACGATCAGATGACGTGGACCATGCTCGCCGCCGAGGCAACCAGCGAATGGTGGTACAACACCCCGGCACCAGGCCCCGACATCGACGACCCCGCCCGGTTCCTCGGCCCCGTCACCGAACGCCTCCTACAGCGCGCCGCGACGATCCTCGCTGCCCCGCCGACGACGCACACGCTCTCGCCGCACCTGCACGGCGCGATCAGCGCGCTTCTGGCGACCAGCTACGGCTACGACGCCGAGCACCGCATCGAACCCGACGACATCACCTGGGCCTACACCCACGGCGGTGCGCTGCACATCATCGAACACCCTGACGGCAGCGTCACCTTCACCAAGCACCATCGCGAGGACTGCCTCTTCAATACCAGTCGGGGCGCGCAGGAGTGCGACGACGACTGCTACTTCACGCACCCTGCCGACGCCGAACGCGAAGCCCGTCGATGATCCCCACGACCGCCGACTTCTACGACGAAACCGGACGCCGTGCTCGATGGCTCGGAGCCCTCCACGGCAACGCCGACCCCGAAACCTTGCGCAGCCTCGACTCCGGCCGACGCTTGCTGGAAGCGCCGGACCCGACGACGTTCGCTGACGCTGTACTCGAACTCCTCGATGTATTTGCCCAACAGAGCCTCGGACAGAGTCACCACCCCCGCGAGGGCTGGCCGTGGTCCTGGCCGGACAGCCGCAGCATCGACTGGATCTACCTCTTCGACCGGGGCCGCGCGTGGGTGATCACCGGCCGCATTCGGGGCTACGCGATGCCGCATGTCGATCACCCACCACGACGAACCACCGCGACCGGACAATCCCAATCCGCACCCAGCCAAGATCAGACCGAAAGGCACGACAGCACATGCCCGACCCACTAGATTTCTCCGCGCCTCGGCCGCACTGCCCGGACTGCGAGGTCGCCATCGGCCAGCCACACGTCGAGGGCTGCGACGTGGCCATGTGCCTGCGCACCGGGCTCCAACGCCTGAGCTGCGAGCACAAACACAACTGCGGCAAAGACATCTGGTCCGGCCGCTGGCCCGGCGAGACCGACTGCGAACGCCTCGGCTGGATGATCGGCCCCGGCCTGGCCGACATGAACCGGCTTCTCACCGAGGCGACGTGGAACCCCGCCACTCAACAATGGGACGCCGCCTCCTAGCCGATCCGAACCACCCAACCCAACCCCCAACGGGGCGGCCACACACGCTCCACCTACCAGCGACCCCAACGGGTCGCCGGTCGGCCTTCACGACCAGCCCACACCCACACCGCCGCGACAACATAGATCCCCCGCACAACATCGCGGGCCCGCAATGCCTCCCCGGCCCGTGAACTTCCGGTTCAACGAACCGACTCCGAGTCTTCTGCCCCCTAGAGGGATCTCGCCCACGAGAGCGACAGAAGACACGTGCTCGGGGTGAACATCCGCATGGTGCCCCACGGGGGGCTCCCTAACTTGCTGCGGCTCAAATCGTCCGGAAGTCCTCGGCGGAAAGTAGATCGTGCCCGTTCCACCTGCCATCGGCTGAACGGATCACCCCACGCAACACTGGCATCGGCCGTCTCGGCGTCATCGGTACTACCAATCAGGCCAACGACTTACACGATCACGGCAACCGCGATCGGACCCTCGCGGGTCGCCCCTGCCGTCATGTGCCTGTCCGCCATGTGCGACGAACAATCTTGAAACCCCTACGCACGAGCGTGAACCCGGACGTCGTCGTGCCCCCAACGATGATCCGTTGGAGGCACGTGACGAGCGGACCCGTCCGATAGCGGGGGACGGCTACTCCGTTGCCGCCGCAGTCGTCGCGGCGAGGGAGTACTTCTTCGGCTTGTCACTGGTTCGCACGGCGTAGCCGCTCTCGACCAGCTTCTCCAGCGCGTTGTGTACCGCACCAGAGGACCGGTCCAACGCCTTGCCGATCGCGTTCGGACTGAACTCGCCCGAGTTGTCCCGCAGGTAGTCCTCGACCATGCCCCGCAACGCCCCCGGTGCCAGCCTCTGGGGCTTTCCGGCACGGTCATCGGTCGGCTGGTCGTCGGTCGGCTGGTCGTCCGTGGGCTGGTCGTCCGTGGGCTGGTCGTCGGTCGGCTGGTCGTCCGTGGGCTGGTCGTCCGTGGGCTGGTCGTCGGTCGGCTGGTCGTCCGTGGGCTGGTCGTCCGTGGGCTGGTCGTCGGTCGGCTGGTCGTCGGTCGGCTGGTCGTCCGTGGGCTGGTCGTCGTTGGTGATGGACCAACGGTCGGCGGGGCGGGAACCGCCGTCGGCGATCCCGGTGGTTCGGGTAACGAGACCGTCCTTCTCCCAGCGGGTGAGGATCTTGGGAGCGGTCGACTTGCCGATCCCGGCGGCGGTGGACAGGGCGGTGGCGGTGCCGCCGGGGTTGTTCCGGAGTGCCTGCCACAGCTTCTCCTCGGTCTCCGTGCGCGGCTTGGCCGTGTCGGTCGCCGAAGTGGGGACAGCTCGAAGGGTGCGGTTGGTGGACATGACTACCTCGCAGTGATGACGGTTCGGGTTGGGTGGTCATGCCCCGGCCGGAGCGGGTGCGGCCCCCGGTGCGCATCCGATGGTGTTGGGTCGCACAACTATGGACGCTTCCTTCGGCGCATGAAGTCAAGCGGTACATCGAAAACACCTTGTCTCTTGTGGACACACGCCCGCGTCGCGCTACTTCGTTAGTACGAAACGGTCCACTTCGCGTCGTTAGCACCCACAGGCGTTGACACCTCCGCGTGCACGAAGCGTCCATACACGTCGACCCGACCACAAACATTGCCGTAAAAGGGGTTAACCGAATGCACGGCACGAAGCAACTCGCCGCACCCACGCGCCGGCCGCGGTGCAACCGCGGCGCCCACAGCCCATACTCGCGCCTTGGACGCATCGGCGAGGCCACGGGACGTAGGAGCGCGGCATGATCGCCGTGACGGCGCGGGACGTGCCCGAGATCCGCGCACGCATGACCGACTGGGCGCGTGACCCCACCCTCGACGGCGCGGGCAACTGGTTCCGCTTCTTCCTGGGACCGAGTCCAGACGATGCCACCGAATCACGGGTGTTCGACCGAGTCGACGATGTGGGAACCACCATCGCTGAGACGCTGGCGGTCCAGCTTCCGGCGGCGGAGTTGTTCTACGTCTCCGCCGACATGACCGACCTCGCCCGCCACGCTGCCGACACGCTGACCGATTACCGACTGCACCCGGAGGACCTGCCCGCGCAGATCGGGGTCATGGTCTACGAGCACCCACCCGTGGAAGGAACAGCCGCCGCACGCCACAACGCGGTCTCGGTTGTCACGTGGGCTCCGGGACGCGGCGGCTTGTGGGTGCACACCTGGGCGACCACATCACCGTCACAGCAAGGCATCGTCCGTATCGGACGCACACTCGCGCAGGCACCCCGTGACGAGGTGCTGGCGCGAGCGAGAACGGCCGCAGCGCGCGACCTGCCCGAGCCGACCCCAGAAAACAGGCCCTCCGAGAGTGACGAGACCGCCGAACAAGTCGCCGACCATGTCCTCGCCACGTTCCTGCCGCATCTCGAACGCGCCCCGGTGCCGCCGTCGTTCGCCCCACCCCACGGCTACGAGTGGTGCGCGCTCACGCCGATGGAGTTCACAGAGATGGAGGGCTGGCCGGATGGGGTGTCCGAAGACGAGTCCTCTCGCGACAGCGAAGCCAGGATCGCCATGCAGCGCACCATTCTCGCGACGTGGCTGCTCATGGGGCAGACCTTGGTGCGCTCGGAGCAGATGACCGCGCCGCGCGCTGCCCAACGTCGGATCGAACGCCTCGACCCGGTTCTCGATCCCACCGTGCGCTACATCGACCTGCGGCGTGCCCGCACCGAGCCGTCCGACCGCCCCGACGAGGACTTCGGCAACGGCACTCGTGAGTACCGGCACCGCTGGATCGTGCGCGGGCACTGGCGCAACCAGTACTACCCCAGCCGCAACGACCACCGCCCGATCTGGATCGACCCGCACTTCGCCGGTCCGGAAGACAAACCGTTGCTCGGCGGCGAGCGCGTGAACGTCCTGCGCCGATGACACCACTCCCTGCTCGACCCATCCGATCTGAAGGGCACCATCATGACCGCCGAATCCGATGCCGTTCCGCCCCGCCAGCCCGCCGCTGCCGTGCCGAACACCGCCCGGCCAGCCGACGACCCCGCGACGCATCCCACGCCCCCACAATCCGACGAAGAGACGGCGCTGTTGTGGCGGGAGGGACTTCCGCCCGATGCCGTGATTCTCGCCCCATCGGTCGCCCCGACGCCGATGCGACAAGCCGAGAACACCTGGGCGTTGCTCGTGGTGGCAGCGGACGTCCTGGACGACACCGACCCAAACCGGGAAGGCGAAGTCGCCCTGTTCGCCGGGTGTTGGCTGTCCGACCAGCCGCAGGCGGCAGTATGCGAAGGCGATCTAGTCCTCGTGCTGACCGCACCCAACGACGAGTCGCCGCCGGACGACGAGGTCGACGTGGAAATGCTGCTCGCCCACGGCAACCGGTGGATGCGGGTCGGCGAGTGGGAAGGGATGGACCCGCGCTGGCCGTGGACCGTCGCGATGACCGCTGCGGCGATCATGGGGCTGCACGTCGAAGCAACTGAGACAGCCTCGTTTACGCCAGGCGCGACAGCCGGTCGACCTCTGCGGGGTTGGGGCGGCAACGGCGGCCTCGTGGACCTGCTCGCCACCGGCCTGATCCACAAGGGCGAGGAGTTCATCTGGGACCGTCCAGGGCGCGGTGCCCGGCACACCGCCCGCATCAACTCCGACGGCACCCTGGTCCTCGTCGACGGCCGTGCCTACGTCAACCCCTCCGGCGCTCTGACCGCACTCGGCGGCAAGCACCAGAACGGCTGGAAGGCGTGGAAACGAACCTCGGACGGACGCACTCTCGGTGACCTGCGCGCGGACCTTCGCGCCCGACGAGGACAGACGACCGAACCGCGCCGAGAGCTGTAGCTCCCTTGTTCGACAGCCGGGTCACCCGTATCCACTTGCATTGGCAGCCCGGCTGTCCTGGCACAGGAAAGGCTTAACCGTGGACGAATTCCTGCACACAAAGGACAGTGCGATTGTGCGGGGCGCGAAGGCTGGAGACGGTCCCGGCTACACCTTGGAAGCCATCGCCGTGCGCATTTCTCACGACATCACCGAGGCACGTAAGCGGGAGGATCTTCCGGCGTACACCCGCACGGTCGTCACCGTGCTCCCGTGGCAGCGAATGCTGCACATCCGCGTCGAGGGCTTCGACACCGTCCCTGCACGCGCGACGAGTCGAGCCGTGATCACCACGTTGTTCGACCTTGTCAGCACCTACAACATCATCCCGCTGGACTCGGTCGAGTTGCCGTTGTTCACCCAGCACATCGTGCTGGTCGACTCGTTCGGTCAACCGTTCGCCGCGATTGTCGGCGCGGGTGCGGGGGAGGCCGAACCTGTTATGCAGTAGAAGCCGCCGGGCGGGTCGCCCCGGCGTAGTCGTCGCCGTTGTACCGGTAGTTGTCGATCTGCACGGGTTGGCCGAAGGTCGGGGCGTTGATCATGAGTCCGCCGCCGATGTAGAGGCCGACGTGGTGGATGTTGCCGGGTGTGCCGTAGAAGACGAGGTCGCCCGGCAGCAGCGGCTGTCCGGCGGGGACGCGTGGGCCCGCGTCGTATTGGGTTTGGGCGGTACGGGGCAGGTTCACTCCGGCGGCGGCGTAGGCGGCCTTGGTCAGTCCGGAGCAGTCGAAGCCCGCGTGTCCGCCGTCGGGGCCGTTGCCGCCCCATACGTACGGCAAACCCCTTTGGCCACAGGCGTAGTTGATCGCGGCGAGGGCGACGGCGTTGGGGGCTTGGATGGCGTTGCAGTCGCCGTTGCCGATGCTGGTCGCGGCGGCCTTGGCGTATTTGCCGGCCTGCTTGAGGACCATGTCGACGTACCAGTCGGCGTGGTTGTAGGCGAAGATCGCCGCTCGCAGGTCGCCTCGGCGTGCTCCGTTGTCACACAGCAGGAATGCCGCGGCGTGGATGGCGTCGTGTGGGTTGTACCGTGAGGGCGGCGAGGCGCCGCCGGGTGGGATCTGGTGTGCGGCGATGACGCCGTTGAAGGTCGGGGCGAGGAACTGCATCGGCCCGCCGGCCCCGGCGAAGTTCTCGCCCTCGGTCACGCCGGGTGCTTTCAGGCGGCCGTGGTCGGTCTCGACTTTGCCGATGGCGGCGAGCACGGTCCAGTCCAGTCCGGGGCAGTCCGGGGCTGCGGTGACGTAGAGCAGGCAGTAGTCAGGCGGGATGTCAGCGATTGGTGCCGTGCAGTCGATGCTGGTGTTCGAGGAACTGCCGAACAGCGCGTCCACCACGGCACTTACGCCCATGCCGAGCAGGACGGGGATGAGCAGCAGGATGGCCGCCGTCCCGATGGCGATCTTGGCGAGCACGCTCTCACCACCTCCCCGGCCGGCCCGCCCCGCGCGGCGCCCGTGGGCTGGTCGAGGTGGGCGGCATCGGCGAGGGCGGCGGTGACATCGGCTGCGGCGAGTCCGCGCCCGCCTGGGCTTCCTCGGTCGGCGTGACCGGCGGCGGCACGTGCGGCCAGGCGTCGGGCAGCCCTGACAGCGCTCGCCGGGACGCTCCGACGGTCGCGGTCAGGGGAGCCAGACCTCGTCAGCCGGACTCGGGTGGTCGGCCTCGGGGTTGAGCAGCTCGGCCGCCGCGGTGGCGACTGGCACCGAGCGCCGGTCGTCGAGCTCGCGCCATGCCTTGGCCAGCAGCCGGCGGGCGGCGGCCTCGCGGCGTGAGGTCGGCAGCCACACCAGCAGCGGTGTGGTGATGCCGGTGGCTTGGGCGAGGGCGGCGTAGCCGGCCAGTTTCCCGGCGAGCTTGCTCAGCGGTTCGGTGCCGAAGTCGTACTCGAGGAACCACTCGACCTGCCGTTCACCTGACCTCCAGCGGCCGTAGCCGTCGGGTTTGATCAGGTCGCCGAAGTGGCGGGCGCAGCGGGTCTCCGACCACCACGCCGCCAGCTCGACCTGTTCGCCGGGGTGGGGGTTGCGGGCGCGGTTTACCAGGGCGGTGAACCACTCGTTGACGCCGACGGTGTGGGCCAGGCGCAGGCTGTGGGCGACGCCGAAGACCCGGTCGTGCCGGTAGCCGAGTTGCTTGATGTCCAGGCCGTCCTCGGCGGCGAGCACGGCCGCGCCGGCGGGCGCCAGGACGTAGTGCATCGGCGCGGTGCCGAGGGTCACGAATGGCTGGAAGCGGTCGACGACACCCCACATGTAGAGCTCGCGCAGCCGCATCCGCCCGGACCGGAAGCTGGGGAACGCGAGGGCGGTGATCTGGTGTGCGGTGAGGACCTTGTGTTCCCAGAGCATCCGGGCGATCCACTTGTCGCGCGCGGTCAACCGCCACGCCAGCACGGCCTGGTGCTCGGCGGTGTTCGCGACACGCGGGGTGGGCCGGGTGGGCTTGTGGCCGCGCAGGGCGCGCTGGCGGGTGGGATTGGTGATCATGGTGGGCACCTCCGGGTGGGCAGGGCGAAGTCGCCCCGGCGCGCAGTGCGCCGGGGCGTGATGGGCGGGTGGAAAGGGCGGAAGTGGGTGTGGTCAGCCGTTGCGGCGGGGTCGGCGCTACGCGGGCGCGCAACGGGATCGATCCGGTTCGCGGGTCGCGACGGGCCCGACGTGCCGCGAGGCGGCCGGGTGCCGGCGGTTGCGGGCCCGCCGGTGGCGGCCTCGATCGCGCGAGTGCGAGCAGTGCGTCGGGCGATGCCGCGGATCTCCCGTGCCCGGCCGGGGACGGCGGGTGGGAGGGGCTTGGTCAGCATGGTGAACGGCTGTGCTTCCTCGCCGTTGAGAACCAAGCGCACGGCGGCGTGGTAGACGCCGAGGTGGGCGAGGTCGTGGTCGGACAACCGCGGTGCGGTGTGCCGAGACAGCTCGCGTGAATCCTCCGGGCTCGCGTTGAAGAAGATCTTCGAGCGTGCGTTGGTGGACATGCCCTCGCGCAGTTCGCGGGGGAGCTGGCCGAGGTGCTGGTGGGCCAGGGTCATCGCGACCCGGAACCCGCGGGCCTCGGCGAGCATGTCCTCGATTGGATAAGGCAAGTTCAGGAAGTTGTGACACTCGTCGATCACCATCGAGGCGTCCCGGCGTTGCCGCTGCGGTGTCCGAGCCCGCCCGGTGGTGGCCTGCCAGGTCCGGGCGACCACCAACGACCCGACCAGCCGAGTGGTCTCCTCACCCAGCGACCCCTTGGGAATACGCACCAGGCAGATCCCGCCATCGAGAACCTGGCTCATGTCCACTGTGGAATGACCGCCCGCGATCGCGTCGCGGACGAAGGGCCGCAACAGGAACGCGCGGAGCTTGTTCATCAGCGGACTGATGACCTGGGACCGGGACGAGTCGGTGAGTTCCTCGTACCAGGACCAGAACCCGCGCAGCACCGGATCGGTGACCCCGGCGACGACCCGGCTGCGGAACGCTTCGTCGGCCAGCAGCTTGGGCAGGTCCGCCAGGGTGGCCACGCCTTCCTGGCTGCGCAGGGTGAGGCAGGCGGCGCGCATGACGTCGTCGGTGCGCGGTCCCCAGAACGCCGAGTACACCCGCCGGAAGACGCTGACGAGGTTGTCGACGGTCAGGTCGGTCTCCCCACCGTCGAGCGGATTCAAGCAGGGTGGTCGAGACTTGCTGTCCGCATCGAAGATCACGACTCGATCGGCAGCCGACTTGGGAAGGCGGGACAGAACATCAGTGACGAGGTCGCCCTTGGGGTCGATTAGCACGATCCCGCGGCCGGCCTCGGCGTCGGCCAGGATCATGTTTCCGAGCAGCGTGCTCTTGCCGGAACCAGTGGCGCCGATGACGTGCAGGTGGTGGCGGGCGTCCGGGACTCGCAGGGCGACGGGGCGTTGGTGGCCGGTGTCGGTGACCCCGAGCGGTTTTGCCTCCGGCCCTGGGGTGGCGATGCCCGGTGGTGGGGCGATGGCGCGGGCTCCGGCGCGTTGGATTCCGGGGATGGCCTCGTCGGTGGGCAGGTGCGCGATCGCCGCCAGTTCGGGCACCGACAGCAGATCGCCGCGTCCCAGACGACGTGAGTCGATCACTTGGCCGGGATGGCGGATGCGGTGGCGGGTGTAGTGGTTGTGCTCGGTGTAGGAGGCGAACGAGGCCGCCAACGCGTGGGCCCGGCCGCGGGCGACCTCGCGCGCCTGGCGAACGTCGGCCTCGCCGGCATCGGCGGGTAGCAGGGTCGCCACGGCGTAGCGGACGACGGTCTCGAACTGGCTGCCGCGTTGCTTGCCGACGATCGCCCTGTTCTGCGCGGAATATTCCAGCGAGGTCTGCGGGTCGCTGTGCAAGGCCCCGGTTCTCGTCCACGTCGCCGTGCGCCGGGAACGACTGCCCGTGCCGGGGGTGATCGCGTCGAGCAGGCGCCCGACCAGCCGGGTGGAGCCGCCGGTGTGGACTCGTCGGGCGGCGCGGCGGGCTTGCTGGACGCGGCGGCCGGTCACCGGACGAGCCAGCACCTGTACGCAGGCGTATTCGGCACGGCCGAGCCCGACCGGCGCGCCGATCAGCGCGCGGATCGGGTCGGCGTCGAAGTCACTGCGGAGCGGCAATGCCTCCGGCCGGGCCAGCCGCAGCTCGCCGCCGACCACCAGCCGCCGCTGCTCCTCGCCCGGTGGCGGCAGCGGCGGTTCGGCCGGACCAACTCGGGTGTGCGCGCCGGGCCATGCAGCCTCGACGGCGCGTTCAACCAGTCCGGGCGGGATCACGCCGGGCACCCACAGTCGGATCGCGACCCCGGCCTCGGAGAACACGTACTCGCATGCCAAATGCGGCTGGCCGCCCAGCGTTCGCCGCCAGCCCGGCCGCAGCAGGCCCACGAGGTTGGACCACAACGCGGCCCCGCCCGCAGGATCCACGGTGGGTGGGGCGAGCACGGTGACCTGACGGGCGTCGGCGAGCAGCAGCTCGTGGCAGCGGCGGGCCCACCACCGCCGGCCGAGCACGATCCCGGTGACGAGCACCGCGAGGACGGGGGCCGCGATCGGACCCCAGTCCAGAGTGAGGTCCCGCAGCCGGGCCAGCAGCGCGAAAAGGGCGCCGCCGGGGTCGCGCAGGTATTCCCCCATCCACCCGACGGCGACCGAGGCCGTCGAGCGCGTGGGCGCGATCGCGAGAACGAGTGTGTCCGGTGGCTGGTCGAGGGCAGGCGATACCCACGTCGGTGTTCGGGGCAGCATGAACGAGTCCCTTCACGGGAGAGGTACGTACGGGTGGTAGCGCTCAGGCGGCGTCGAGGTGGATCTGGTCGTCGTCGCCTGAGTCCGAGCCGAACTCGTCGCCGTCGAAGCCCAGGTCGACGAACGCGGCGTCGGCCTCGTCGACCGGTTCGGCGGTGTCGGCGTAGGCGGCGAGTTCGGCCGGGTTGCTGGTCACCAGGTAGTGCTCGGTCGGTGAAGCGATGCTCTGAAACGCCACCCGCTGAGTGCCGGCCGACAGCAGACCCTGGCCACGATCGGCGGAAAGCAGGAACGCGCGCTCCCCGGCCGAGAGGTCGAAGGTCTGCGTGATCTCGTCGATGGCCTGCGACGCCTGGCGCAGCAGGATCTGGGTCGCCGCGTTCGCCACGACGGCCTTGCCCAGGTCGCTGCCGAGCACGTCGGCGGTGTCCTGGGTCGCCACCGTCAACCCCGCCCAGTGCTTGCGGGACGCCTTGGCCATCCGGAACAGGAACTCGGCTCCGGACTTCTCCTTCATCAGCAGCCACGCCTCGTCGACAACGACCAGGCGCGGGCGGCGGATGGCCGGGTTGGACACCCGCCGCCACACCGCGTCCAGGGTCAGCAGGGTGCCGATGCCCTTGAGCTCGTCGGGCACGTCGCGCAGGCTGAACACGACGAGGTGGCCTTCGGGGTTGATGCTGCTGGGCCCGTCAAACAGTTGCTTGAACGCGCCCTCGACGAACGGGTGCAGCCTCGCGGCGAGCTCACCTGCGGCCCGGTCGCCGGCCTGCCCGGCGACCGCGAGCTGGTCGCGCAGGACCCGCAGCGTCGGGGACGGCCGGGTCCACGTGCGCGCGTCGGCGGTGATGCCCACGCTCTGGTAGGTCGCGGCGATCGCCCGGTCCAACGCCGCCCGCTCTGCCGCCTCCAACTCGCCTCCGACGAGCACGGCGATGACGGTGTGCAGGAACAGCGACCGGCGCACGAGTGCGTCCTTCGGGGCGGTGCGGCGGCCGTCGGCGCGGGTGTGGATCGGCAGGTCGAACGGGTTGAGGCGGACGCCTCGCGCGCCGAGGTGGACGTAGGTGCCGCCCACCGCGGCGGCCAGGCGGGCGTACTCGTCCTCGGGGTCCACGACGGCGATCTCGATGCCGCGGTACAGCGACCGCAGCAGTTCGAGCTTGACGAGGTAGGACTTGCCCGCGCCGGAGCGGCCGAGGATCACGGAGTTGTGGTTGTGCATCCCGTCGCCGAACCGGTCCCAGTGCACCAAGCCTTGGCTGCCGACGTTGTAGCCGTAGAGCACCCCGGACGCCGCGGCCACACTGGTCGGGTCCGGGGCGGGCAGGTCGGGGCTGGTGAACGGGAACGCCGCCGCCAACGCCGACGTGTCGAACGTCCGGCGCATCCCGATGAGGTCCAGGCCCATCGGCAGCGTCGACACCCAGCCCTGCAGCGACCGGTAGGTCGTGTGCTTGGCGTCGAGCAACAGCGACGCGCACAGCGACCGCAGCGCGGCCACCTCGTCGGCCAGTGCCTTCTCAGAGGCGGCGTGGATGGTCAGGTACAGCCCGACCCGGAACAGCTTCCCCTCGCCGCGGGCGACACGGGAGGACAGGTCGTAGGCGTCCTCAGTGGCCGCCTCAACCTGTGGATCGAACAGGCGGCCGTGCTCGGCGGTGTGCCGTCGCCCGGCCTCCAATTTCGCGAGCTGCTTCTTCAACCGAGAGGCGGCGGTGGCCGGGTCGATCGGCTCGATGTGCACCGAGACGTCCAGGCGTCCGGGGTAGGTCAGCAGCGGGGCGAGCCAGCCAGTGTGCACCTCACGCGGGAAGCCGACCACGGCGAAGCTAGACACCCACTCGCCGCCGACCTCCAGGTGCCGCGCAGCCACGGACAGGGCGTCGGGAGTGAACGCGGCAGCCGCCGACGAGGCCGCCGGGACGGCCGGGTTACTGCGGGTCTTGTGTGTGCGGGAGGCCATCAGGACCGCCCCCTAATCGTGTCGTAGGGATAGGACTTCCGGCTGTCGCATGACGCCCGCTGCCTCCAGACATCAGATGTCTTTAGAGAGATCGGCGCGTGTGGACGGCCGGAGATTGCTGCTCGTCGGCGGAAGACGCCTAACCGCCCCTCGGTCTGCAAGGCCCAATGAGAGAGAGGGCGCGTCCGCCGACGAGTCAGTGATCGCGCGGTGATGGGGTGTGCGTTGCCCGAGTCCGCCGCAGGAAGTGACCTCACCATGTGCTCCCGAGCCCTGAGCTCTGCGACAGAACGAGGTTCCTGCGGTGCGCTGGAGTCACGCACGGCTACTGAGATGACGGACCACAGAGTCCCGCGATTAGGGCGTCGAGTGACTTCGCCTGGACCCGCGAGAAACGTTGACACGAAGGGAGATGTGATCAGTTGGCGCTGTTCTGTGGCATCGACTGGGCCGAGAACCACCATGACGTCGCGATCATCGACGAGGCCGGAACGGTGGTGGTCAGCGGCCGGATCCGCGACAACGCCGAAGGGTTCGCCCGGCTGCTGGCCATGCTCGCCGACGCCGGCGACACCGCCGAGCAACCGACGCCGGTGGCAATCGAGACCGACCGAGGACTGCTCGTCGCCGCCCTGCGTGCGACCGGCCGCAGCATCTACGCGATCAACCCTCTGTCGGCATCGCGTTACCGCTCCCGCCACCAGGTCTCGGGAGCGAAGTCCGATCCGGCCGACGCGGTCGTGCTGGCCAACATTGTCCGCACCGACGCGCACGCCCACCGGATGCTGCCCGCGGACACCGAGCTCGCCCAGGCCGTGCGCGTTCTCGCTCGCGCGCAACAAGACACCGTCTGGGCCCGGCAACAGCTGGGCAACCAGATCCGCTCCCTGCTCAAGGACTTCTACCCGGCCGCCCTCGCCGCGGTCAGCCTGCTGCCCAGCGGCGGCCTGGCCCGCGCGGACGCCCGAGCGCTGCTGCGCACCGCACCGACACCGGCAGCAGCCGCACAGCTGACCCGCACACAGCTGCGGACCATGCTGACCGAAGCCGGGCGCCGCAAGCACATCGGCCGCGACGCCGATGCCCTGCACGACCTGCTCAGCCGCGAGCAGCTGCGCCAGCCACCGCTGGTGGAGAACGCCATGGGCCTGCAACTGACCGCGCTGCTGATCCAGTTCGAGGCAGCATGTGTCGCGGCCGACCAACTGCAAGAAGCCGCCGAAGCCCACTTCGAGCAGCACCCAGACGCCGAGATCATGGTCAGCTTCCCAGGACTGGGAATGCTGAGCGGCGCTCGGGTGCTCGCGGAGATCGGTGACGACCGCTCCCGCTTCGCCGACGCTCGAGGCCTCAAGGCCTACGCCGGCTCCGCACCGATCACTCGCGCCAGCGGGAAGAAGAAAGTCGTGCTGCACCGGCACATCAAGAACCGGCGCCTGGCCGCCGTCGGCCACACCTGGGCGCTCGCCTCGCTCAAAGCCAGCCCCGGCGCACGACGCCACTTCGACGCCCGCCGCGCCACCGGAGACTGGAACCACCAGGCCCAACGACACCTGTTCAACAAATTCCTCGGGCAGCTCTACCACTGCCTTCAGCATCGACACGATTTCACCGAACATCGGGCCTTTCCACCTCCACTCGCTGCTGCGGCTTGACTTTCAAAAACCTGAGATGTCTTTCGTCCTCGTAGTCGTCCGGGTAGTCGTCGTCCTCGTAGTCCCAGTCGTCCTCGTATTCGTCGCTGTCCTGCGACTGCCTCGACGGCGCGCGGCTGGGTGTCGTGGTGGTGTGCGCGACGTAGGAGCCGTCGTCGAGGTCGTCCTCGGTGAGGTCCGCGCCGGAGGTGGTGATGACCTCGTCCGCGCCGGCCAGCCCCGCCGAAGGCGGCAGCAGGCTGTCGGGGTTGCACGCCGAGGCCAGCACCGCCGTGGCCTGTCCCGCGTCGAGCGGGGTGACCACGATCCCGGCCGGGGAGAGCAGCTCGATCCCTTCGCCGAGGCGACGCACCAGCCGTGACTCGGCGGCTCGCCGGGTACCGGCGTCGACCTGCGCGCTCGCCTGCTTGCGCTTGCCCGCCATCGACCCGAGCACGGCCAGCGGTCCGGGTCCGCCCAAGCCGTCGGTCGGCGCGGCAGCGCCGAGCGGCTCGCGCAGCACGAGCAGCACCTGGCGGCGCAGCAGGTCGGACTGTTGCCCGAGCTGCACCAGGTAGTCGGCGTGCTCGACCGCCGCGGCCTCCAAGGCGGGGTGCGGCAGCCCACCGGCGCGCTCCCGCAGCTCGGCGATCTGGGCCGAGAGGTCGAGCCGTTCGGTGCGCACGAGCACCTGCACTGGCGCGGTCAGCGAGTGCAGGTAGCGGCCGAAGCTCGCGACCAGCGCCTCCTGCTCGTTCGGGGCCCGCAGCGCGAAATTCACCGTCGAGGCGACCGCGACCACCGCTAGGCCGTCCGTGCCGAGGTCGACCACGCCGGTCTCGGTGACGGCTTCGGCCGGCAGCCGCAACGCCGAGGGCGACACCTGCTCGTGCTGCCCGGCCCGGCTCTTGCCGCCCTTGCGGCGCCCGGCCGTCTGGCCCGCGGTGCGGTCGGTGGCCGGCGTGAGCCACGCGGGCGCGGGCGCACGCCCTCGGCGCGGCGACCCGGTGGCGGGGTGCGACCCGCTGGCGGATCGCGGCGACGAGCAGCTTGTCCATCGGCACGCCGTCGCGCTTGCCCAGTGCCAGCATCGCCGAGGCCGCGCCGACCGGGACCGCTACGGCCAGGAACACCGGGATCGGAACGAACGCGCGGGTGGCCGCCCAGATCAGGTAAAGCACCGCACCGGCGGCGGCAAGGATCGCGAGTTGCCGTGCGGTCAGCGGCCCGAGGACACGGTCGTGCATGTCGACATCGGCCGGGATACGGACGGGAGCGGTCATGAGGTCTTACCTCCTGGCTTCGGACGTGGCCGCGCCGGTGGCGGTGGGGGCGGGGGTGGTGAGCTGAAGACCGGCGTGGTCGGTGGCTTGGGTTTGGGTAGGTCCAGCGGCAACCGCAATTGCTGTCCCGCGCGCGGCGCGGACCGAGGCGGTGCCGTCGGTGGTGCCGGTGCCGGTGCCGGAGCGGGTGCGGGTTTGGGTGCGGACGTGCGGCGCACGCCGTCCAGCGGCAGCCGGTACTGGCCGCTGCGGTTCGCCCGGTTGCCCTTGTACGGGTCGAAGGGCAGCTCCGGTTGGACCACCCGACGTCCACTCGGTCGCGGCGGAGCGGGCGACGGCGGGCTTGCCGGGCGCGGCACTCGGCGCACGCCGTCCAGGGGCAGCGAGTACTGCCCGGACCGGTTCGGGCGGTTGCCCCGGTAGGGGTCCAACGGCAACTCGAGCTGCTTGCCCCCGGCCGCGCGGGTGCGACGACCGCCGGTGTCGGTCCTGGTGGGCGAGGCCGGTGGTGGCGTCGTGCGCTGGACGTCCAGGGGCAGCCGGTATTGCCCGTCGCGGCCGAGCACCGGCTTGTTCTCCGGCCAGTCGTCGCCCAACGGCAGCGCCAGCTGACGACCCTGCGAACCGGAGGACTTCGCGGTAGAACCGGCCTTCGTCTTCGGCGTGGGTTTGCCGTTCGGGCGGGTCCGGCGCACACCGGGCAGCGGCAGGACGTACTGCCCGTTCGCGGTCGTGCGCGCGTTGGCGTAAGGGTTGGGCGAACCGCCGCCGCTGGAGCCTCCACCGCCGTTGCCGCCGCCCGACGAGCGATGCTTCGGGCTCTTGCCGCCGCTCCCGCCGCCGAGCAGACCGAAGGTTTTGTAGGCGAGGAAGCCCTTGATCAGCGATCCGATGAGGCCGCCACCGCCGCGTCCCCCACGCACCGAGGACAACACCCAGAACGGAATCTTGAACAGGATGTACGTCAACGCGAGCGCGACCAGGATGTTGACCAACCCGGACGCGGTCGGGCCGAAGATGGTGAACCCGCCGGGGGCGAGGAACACCTTGATCGCGGTGATCAGCGTCAGGCTCTGGCCGAGCTGGATCGCCAGACAGCCGCCGTAGGCTTTCCACCACCAGTAGGCGATGCCCTCGGTCTGGGGCAGGGCGTGGAACATCAGCGCCAGCGGTGCCCCGGCGATGAGGATGATGGTCAGCGCGACCCGCACCACGTAGGTGACGAGCAGTGCGACGAGCAGTGCGGCGAAGACGATCCCGATGAAAGAGATCCAGTTGCTGCCGTTGAGGCTGGTCAGCACGAGGTTGCGCAGCATCTCGCCTGCGGTGTTCGCTTCGACCCCGCCGCCCATGATCGCCGCGACGGCGGCGTTGGCGATCTGGATGCCCTTCGTCGCCACCCACAGCGACAAAGCGCCCGCTAGGAACCCGACCACCAGTCGCGGCGCGAGTTCCTTGATGGAGTGCCGCGTTTGGACGGTCTGGTAGCCCATCGCGATGACCCCGGCGATGAGCACGAGCAGGCCGTAGGAGGCGAGCAGGATCTGCCAGGAGTTGTCCCACAGCTCGCCCACCCGCGGAAGCGAGTCCGGCATAGGTGTGGTCAGCAGGGTCTTGGACAGCAGGTCCAGCAGCGGGTTGAGCGCTTCGGTGACGATGCCCCGGAAGAAGGCGTTGATGGCCTCGGTGATGCAGGCACCGACGTCGGTGATCCCGCAGTCGTCCTTGGCCTCCTGGCCCTGTCCGGGCTGCCCGGTGCCGGGGTTGGTCGGCGGCGTGGTGGTGGTGCCGGGCTGAGGGATGCAGCCCTCGCCGGAGCACGGAGTCGACGGGGTTGTTGGAGACGTTGTGGTCTGCGTCGGCAGGGTGCAGATGGGCAGTGGTGGCGAGCCCGGACCGCAGGGGTCCGGGTCGACCGTCGGGATCGGCAGCGGCGGCTGGTTGGTCGGCGGCGCGGGCTGCGCGGCGGCAGCCGGACTTACCGGTGTGCCCGAGTCCGGAGCGAAGGCAGCCGAGGCGAGGGGGCCGCCCAACAGGACGACCAGGCTCACCGCCAACGCCACCAGCGCCCGGCTCCGCGTAAAGCGCACGAGCCTGATCCGGCGGGGCCGCCGGGAGCTCGTGGCCGGAGGCGCGAGCATCTCCCGGCGGTCCGCCGACACCGCGCCGCGTCGCGTGGTGGGCGTGGTGTCGTGCAGTGAGCCGACGGTGGGGCCGACCGATGTGGGTCGTGGGGCAGACCTGACCGGCCTGTTCGGCGGGCGCATCGGTCAGGCCCCCACGATGCCCTTGAGCACGGTGACGACCAGTGGTGCGAGTGCGGCCAGGGCGTAGCCGATCCCGGCCGCCTTGAAGCACTCCTTGGCCTTTTCCTGCTCGCCGGGGTCACCGCCGCCGAACACGCGGCGGACGCCGCCGATGGTGAGGAACACCGTGGCCAGCCCGGCGAGGATGCCCATCAGCCAGTTGCGGATGTTGGTCAGGACCTCGTCGACGCTGCCCGCGATCGCGAGCACCACGGTGTCGGCGTGGGCTGTCGCGCCAGAGGCCAGAAGTGCCAGCAGCGCCAGGTCGGCCACCAGCAGCACGCGGCGTCCGACGCTCCAACGGCGACCACTTCGCCCCGTGGAGGTCGGAGGTGTAGAGCTGTCGCTGACCGGCAGCAGCGGGCCGGCGCACATTGGTGCGCGGGCACGCGAGGTCGTCTCGCGGCGAGTCAGGACGGTCCCGCGGTGAGGGCGGTGGTCACCGGGCCGGCGGGGGTGGTGAGGGCGAACAGGGGTACGAGTCAGGCGCATCGCGACACTCCCGGAGTCGTGCCCGACAGCCGCTGCGCCGAGTGCTGTGTGGACTCGGGATGCGGCGCGGGCGAAGAGGTGGTGTGCGCGGGGGTGGCTGGTCTCCTCCCGCACCCCTGAACTCCGGAAAACAGGCCCTGCGGGGACACGCGCTCGCCGACTTTCTTCGCCGCGCGCGTCGCCAACGCAGTGACAGTGCGTGACTCTGCGGCGGAGTCGGCAGAGTGTTCGGCGGCGGTGGTGATGGTCACCGCGTCGGCCACCTGGGTCGCTACATCGCCCTCGCGAGGACCGGCGTGTGAGGTGTCGCTGGTGTCGTCGCGCAGGTAGGCGACCAGGCGGTGCTCGGCGCGCAGGCGCGCCTTCTTCGCCGCTTGATAGGAGAGGTCGCGCTCGGCCGCGGCGTCGGCCAGCGGCACACCTTCGAGCCGAGTTGAGCCGATCAGCTCGGCCTCGGCGGAGGTGATGGCGCCTTCGGCGACGGCGCGGGCCAGGACGAAGTCGGGATGGCCCCACGGAGGCGACGGCATCGTCGAGCGGAACCCGTGTCCCGACGGCACCGGCGCGTCCAGAGCCTCGCGCACTGCCGTGTGGCCGGCACGGTAGGCGGCCCAGCGCAGCCGCAACATGACGCGCGGACGACGCAGGTCGATCTCGCCCAGCTCGGCGACGAACCCGGCCAGCACTGCGGCGTGGATGTCGCTCGGATCACCGGCGAACTTCGCCGACAAGGTGGCGGCGATGGAGGTCAGTGCGGGCAGCGCGACCCCGACCGCGCCGACGGTCCACGTGCCGCCTTCGGTGCGGGCGAGCAGGACCAGGTGCGCCCACGCCGCGTCCCGCAGCGTCTGCGGGCAGCGGCGGCGCAGCAGCCGGTCGCGCAGCTCGTTCAACGGCACTCGCCGCGCCGGGAGACCGGGGAACAACCGGCCGTCCACCGACACCGGGTGCGGCCCGGTGACCAGCCACTCGAACGCCGACCGCGCGGCGTCCAGAGGCATGGAATCGCGCTCGAAACCCGAGCGCGGGAATCCCTCACGTGAACTCATGGAATGGCTCCCGAAAGCAAGTCGGAATCAACGACTCGTCCAGGACGCCACAGCAGGTAGTACCAACCGGTCACCAAACTGGTACTGAACTACTACCGCAGAGGTACCGGCGATCATCAAACCCGCGCAACGGATGCCGCAAGATCCACTTTTAACACGTGATTTCAAGATCGAAAGGACGTGGTCAGTAATGCTCTTTGAACAGTCTTTATGTGTTCGCGGTACTAGTTCGGTACTAGTTTGGTCAGCGCTGTGAGCGCGACATCACCCGCTGCCCCCCGTGGACATCATCGCGATCTTCGGCGCGATCCGGAAAAGCGTTCATCCTCTTCTTGCTGACGCGCACCTCTCCTTGCGCGCGCACGCGTGCGTGAACCATTTCCCGGGAATTCTCGTGGCTGTGGATCGAGCTTGAAAAAGTTGACGGGGGCGTGTCCCCACAGGGGTCGTATTTCGGAGTTCAGGGGTGTCATCAGCGCCTCACACCGACAGGCGCATCCAGCTTGGCGAAGGGACACCCGTGACCCAGCCCGACAACTCCGCCCGCCGCTCGCCCCGACGGTGCGTCGACTCCACCCACCCGGCTCCGTCCCGCCCCGGCGGTAGCCGGGGCGGCGACCGCCGACCGTGGCCGACCGCCCCGACCACCACGCGCGTCAGCCCCGGTAAGCCCGCGAAGTCCGCAACCGGCACCGGCCGATCGCGGTCACGCGGCTCGGCCTCGACCCCGACTCCGGCAACCGTCTGGACGGGCGGCGCAACCCCGATCGATCTCGCCGCCACCTGGCCCGCGGCCCTCGTCGAGCGGATCGTCACCTCGTTCAGCAAGCCCACCGAACGAGTCGTGCTGCTGGACTGGCCGACCCACGAGCGCACCCGTCCGACGCTCGGCGTGGTCGGGGCCGACGGCGTCATCGACCACGCGCCCAGCGCCGAGCCTGACCCCGAACTGGCCGACACCATCGCCGTCGTCGAACGCCTCGGCCGCGCCGCACGCGTCGAACGCATCCCGGTCGACCCGACCTCGACCGGCCCGGCGTCCCGACCGTTCTGGGCCGACCTCGTCGGCGGCGTGGACCTGGCTCCCCGGACCATCCCCACCGCGCCGGAGGCCACCGTCGCGGTGCCCGTTCCGGGCATCGCAACGAACCCCAGCGACGCCGCCGACTTGATCGTGGCGAGCCTGCCGCCACACCTGTCCGGCAACCAGAGCGCGGACCTCGTTGCGCTCTACGCGGCACGGCGGCTCCGGGTTGGCGGCACCCTCGTCGTGCTCACGCACTGTGACTGGACCTCGGGTGAGCTGACCGACCCGACGGGCGCGGTGGTGACCGCCGGGCAGAACGCCGACCTGCTCTACCTCCAGCACATCGTCGCCCTGCACGCACCCGTCCGCGACGGCCGGTTCCACCTCGCCGACACGCAGTCCGACGACCACCTCGACGGCGCCTTCGGTGGCCGCGACACCGCCGACGCCGACGCGCGAGCCCGCCACCGTGCCGTCGTGCGCGGACTGCCCGCGCCGCATCGGCGCATCCACTCCGACGTCCTCGTCTTCGCTCAGCCGCACGACCACCAGCCGACGCCTACGGCGGTGCCGGGTGCGTCCACGGACGCGGTCTCGCGGCCCGAAGACATCCGATGACAGCCGCACCTCGCCCCAGGCCGAACGACGACTTCGCCCACCTCGGACCGCACCGCCAGGAAGGCACACCCGTGACGCACGACGCCCCTCGACAGCACGCCGCCGAGTCCTTCGAGCCGACCGCCGCAGCGGTCGGCGACGAGCCGACCCAGCGCATCCTGCGCGCGCTCATCGCCGCGCTCGACACCTCGCCCGCCGCTGTGGACAACTCTGTGGACAGCGGCGAGCAGGAGGGCGGCGCGGAGCCATCCGCGGTGTCGGTGTGGACGACCGCGCAGTCCTCGCCGGCCGCGCAGCGCAAGAACAAGTACACGCCCGAGTCGACCGCGCACCCGGCCAAGATGCTGCCCGAGGTCGTCCGGCACGCCGTCACTCACTACACGAAGCCGGGCGAGCTGGTGCTGGACCCGATGTGCGGCATCGGCACCACCCTCGTCGAAGCCGTCCGTCTCGGCCGCCGCGCCGTCGGCGTGGAGTACGAACCCCACTGGGTCGAGGTTGCGAACGCGAATCTCGACGTCGCGCGGGAGCAGGGTGTCGGCGGTGAGAAGGGGATCGACGCGCGGGTGTTCCACGGCGACGCCCGCCAGCTCATCACGCTGCTGCCGCCGGAGTACGTCGGCCAGGTGGCGCTGGTGGTGACCTCGCCGCCCTACGGTCCCTCGACCCACGGGCAGGTGTCGGTGTCGCCCGGCGCGGGGGTGCAGAAGTACCACCACCTCTACGGAAACACCCTTGACCGCGGGAACCTCGCCAACATCGGCCACCACCGGCTGCTGGCCGGGTTCACCCGGATCCTCGCGGCGCTGCGCACGTTCCTGAAGCCGGGCGGGCACATCGCCATCACCATCCGGCCGTGGCGGGAGCACGCCGAGCTGATCGATCTGCCCTCGCAGATTCTCGCCTGCGGGCGCGCGGCCGGCCTGATCCCGGTCGAACGCAACGTCGCGCTACTCGCCCGCGCCGCCGAGACCGACCTCGTGGCCCGCGGCAGCTTCTTCCAGCGCGACTTCATCCGCAAGCAGCGCGAGGCGGGGCTGCCGCTGCATCTGATCGCCCATGAGGACGTGCTCGTCTTCCGCACCGCCCTCTTGTCCCGGAATTCGCGCGAACTCAAGCGTTCTCAGCACGCACTTGGTGCTCCAGCGCGGTCATTGTCGAGGGTGGACAGTGGGGTTCGCGACGAACCCGAGGGCGTGGCGGCATGAACGCCCCACCACGCCACACCCGGCGCGGACCACAGCCCAAACCGGGCACCGTGGGAGCACCCGCATCGCGACGGCTGTGCGTTCCCGAGAGCCCAGGTCCGGTCGTGGGGTCCCTCTGCGCCGGCTATGGAGGATTGGACCTCGGCGTGCTCGCCGCACTCGGCGGAGGCCGCATCGCCTGGTGTGCCGACCCCGACCCGCACATCCGCCAGATCCTCGACGCGCGGATGCCGGGCGTGCCGAACCTCGGCGATCTTCGCACGGTCGACTGGACGGCCGTGGAACCGGTCGACGTGCTCACGGCGGGCTGGCCCTGTCAGGACATCTCCGCCGCCGGACGGCGCGCGGGCATCGAGAAAGGCGCGCGCAGTGGACTGTGGACCAACGTCGTGGAGAGCATTCGGATACTACGACCAGCGTTGTGCGTGCTGGAGAACGTCTCCGCGCTTCGGTGGCGCAACGGAGGACTCCACCGTGTACTCGGCGACTTGGCCGAAGCAGGGTATGACGCTCTCTGGCGTAGCGTTCGCGCCGCCGACGTCGGCTGCGCGCACCGGCGCGAGCGGGTGTTCTTGTGTGCCTGGCCCCGCGCCCATGCCCGATCTGGGCGACGCGGAGATGCTACCGACGCCGACCGCGCACGACGGCTCCTCCAACGGTATCTCTGCGGCCAGCAGGCAGGGCGGACCGTCGTTGCTGGACCGGCTCCGGCTACTGCCCACACCGACGGCGGCGGACTCCCGGTCGGCGGCGATCCAGAACGTGCTCACGCCCGGACGCCCGACACCCAGCAGGGTGCGTGACACTCACCGACTCGGTCCGGTTGCTGCCCACACCGACAGCCTCGGATGCGAAGAACTGCACCCATCGATCTCAGGCGGGCGGCCCGTCGTTGTCCGACCATTGCCGTCTGCGGCAGACCCCGCAGACCTCCAACACGAGCATGGCTGCAGTGGTGTTCCTGCCGACGCCGCGAGCGACCGACGGGACCAAAGGCTGTCCCGCGCAACGCGGGTCCAAGGGCGATCTGATGCTGCCGTCAGCGATCATCCGACTGCTGTCCCGCAGCACGCCGGACGACACGGTCTAGCGTCCAAAGAGGACTCCGCCGAGCCCGCCGTGCCGCCGCCTGCCGTGCACACGGTCGTGGACTGGGGGGAGTGCGCCCCGGCCGTACATCGGTGGGAACGGCTACTCGGCAGGCCCGCGCCCTACCCGACCCAGCCAGGACACCACGGGCGCCCCGTGTTGGCGTCGGCCTTCGTAGAACATCTCATGGGGCTGCCACAGGGCTGGATCAGCGATCTTCCTTTGCCACGTACCGCCAAACTCCGCGCCCTCGGCAACGGAGTTGTTCCGGCCCAAGCCGCCTACGCCGTATCGCTGATGCTGACCGACCTGGCCGCACTCCTCGCCGACCGGTATTCGCAGGACGGGCGGAAGGCGACCGCGGCATGAGCGGCCAGCAGTCTCTTCCCCAATCCGGCCCGCCTGCTCCTGCGCTCCGCCGAGCCCGCCGAACACCAACCCGACGACACCCGGCGCCGAGCACAGCGCCCGGTGCTCAGGGCTCGGGCTTGCCCTGTCCCGGTCACACGAGCACCACACCACCGGACCGTTGCCCACATTCTCAGCACCCCGGAGGGCTAGATGATGTCGCCGCTATCCGTCACGTCCGAGCCGACCGGTTCCGGTGCGCTCGCGACCGCATTCGTCCATGACTTCCTGCCAGTCTTCGCGATGGCCGCTGGTCTGCTTGCCGCGACATGGCTCGCCTGCGCGATCATCGTCACAGTCGGCGCCTACCTCGGTCTGCTCGTGTTCCACGGCGTTTGCACGCTAACCCGTACGGTCATCCGCTGGATCCGGCGCCGCTGGGCGTCCGAATACGCCCATCTCGTCACCGTCAACGCCGACGGCGTCACCACCACTTCCGTCAACCCACGCCGCGCCCGCCGGTGGCACGCACAGCCACCGACACCCGACGACATCCCGCGATCCAGCGACGGACGGAGCACGCCATGATTCCGTCCGGCACCGAGCGACCTCGCTGTTCAGACGAAGTAGGAATACACGAGGTGGGTGTCACGCAGGTACCGACCGCTGCGCAGGAACTCCCCGAGCCGGGGGCACAGCTGCTGTACACCCCCGGCCAGGCCGCCGTGATCCTTACGGTCAAGGAGTCCTGGCTGCGCAGGCAAGCTGGACAGCGCCGGATCCCGTCCACCCGTCTCGGCAAGCACTTGAGATTCTCCCACGCCGATCTGGACGCGATCGTCGCGTCCGCACAATGCGCTACTCGCACCCGTGCGCGAGCGCCTCGACATCAGCGATGACCTGGACGCGTCGACGGTCACGGACCTCTTAGGACTGTCCAAAGTTCTTGTATGTCAATGCTTCCGCTTTTCGCGGTATCGAGCGTCCATGTGTTTGTCACATCCGCGACCCCCACACCACACCGGAGGCGGTCAACATGGCCTGGGCAGAACAGTGCGGCGACAACACATGGCGTGTCCGCTACCGCCGCGGCGACAACAGCATCGGCTCGATCCCTGGATTCCCCACTGAGCAAGCCGCGCAGGACCACATCGACGACATGAAATCCGATCAGCGCAAAGGAACCTGGCTCGACCCCGTCGGCGGCCAGACCACCCTCGGCGAGTTCCTCCCCGACTTCTGGGCCGCGATCGACGTCGACCTGCGCACCGAGGAGAACTACCGCAGCATCGTGCGCAAGCACATCGAACCCCGTTGGGGCGACACCGCCTTCGCCGACTTCAAGAACCTCAAGATCCAGGCGTGGGCCAAAGAACTCCGCATACATCTGTCACCGGTCACGGTGCAGGGCATCACCAAGCTGCTGTCGCTGATCCTGTCTGACGCGGTTGACGAGAAACTTATCGCGGCCAACCCGATCCGGCCACCTCGCCGGGGACGACGACGCCACGGCCAGCGCCCGAAGAAGAAAGTCTGGGCCGAACCCGTCGAACTGCTCGAAGTCGCCGACCAGATCGCCGCCTGCTACGGACCCAGCGGCGCCATCTTGGAAGTCACCGCCGGATGGACAGGAGCCCGCTGGGGCGAACTGACCGGCCTGCAACGGCACAACGTGCACCTGTTCGACGACGACACCGGCTTCATCGTCATCGACCCCGACACCGGCACCCTGCACGAATCCGCCTCCGGCAAACTGTGGCTCGGCCCGCCCAAGACCGAGGCCTCCGCCCGCACCATCAGCCTCGTCCCGTTCAACGTCCGACTGCTGCGCATCCAACTCGCCACCCACAAGCACCCGCACGTCTTCATCGGCCCCGACGGCGGCCTCCTGCGGCGCAGCAACTTCGCCCGCCGCGCCCAACGCCCCGCCGCCGACGGCAACCTCCACGTCGACAACCCCAGGATCCGGCTACACCCAGCCAAACCCGGCCTGACCTTCCACGGCACCCGCCACAGCCACAAGACCTGGATGATCGACGACGGCATCCCCGAAATCGCCCAGGCACTCCGTCTCGGCCACGTCATGCCCGACAAGGTCCAGGAGACCTACTCCCACGTCGCCGCCGCCGTCGAAGCACGCCTGCTGCAACACCTGCAGGAACGCTGGGAGAAGGCCGTCATCAACGCACCCGTCGACATCGACAGCAACTGGCGCGTCGCCGCGTGACGAAGCCGCTCAATCCTTTGCCGCCACAGGGAGGACTTTGACCATGCCGGTGGCGCCCACCAGCAGGCCACACGCCAAATACGACGTGACCCGTTGTCTCCGGAGTCACCCGAACAAGGACGCGATGGCTCGCTTGTCCTCGTCACCCCAAGTCAGGCAAGGCCGGCACCCAGGGGCCAGCAGAAGCTCACGCCAGAGGCAGCGATGCCCTCCAGGATCGCGTTGACGAATGCCACTTCGTGTTGCCCGAGCAGGCTGCCAGGCTGAGGGATCTCGGCGCTGGCGTTGCGGTGCCGATCCATCGACGCGACACGAGCGACCTCAAGGAGTTCCGCCGCACGCGTGAAGACCAAGGCGACGGTGCCAGGTGTTCCGGACCGCCGGTGTGAATCTGAGGAGGCCGCCTTCAAAGGACTGTCCCCGCCCCCGCCTCCTGCGGAGCGCGCATCGTTTGGCGCGTTCCGCAGGTGTTGGTGACAGACTCGAGCAGTTTCCCGGCCACGATGCGGAGCTTGGTGTTCTCATGCTGGGATCGTTCCACGAGCATGGCGAAGGCTTCGTCGGCCGAGCAGCTGTGCACCGCCATCAGCACACCTTTCGCCTGGTCGATGACACCGCGTGACACCAGCGCCCGTTCCAGTTGTTCGACCCGCTCGCGCAGGCCTTGCCATCGCTGTGCGCCGCTGACCGTGGCCGATGCCGCTGTGGTGAACAGCCGCATGAGGCCTTCGTCGAACGGATCGAAGGCTGACGCCGTGTAGCTGTAGATGTTGAGCGAGCCGATGTGCTGCTCCTCGGTTCCGTCCGACGCCGGCAGCATCACGGGAACGGCCAGGTAGGCGCGTACTCCGTGCTCGGCTGCGGCGGCGTCGAACTCAGGCCATTCGTGGCTTTGCTGGCCGACGACCGCACGCACGGCCTTGCGGGTGCGTGCGGGCTCCAGGCATGGGCCGCGGTTGGCGTTTGTACTTGCTTTTCGTCGACCTCGACGAGACGGGTGTCCGTGGCGACCGCCGTGCTCGGCTTCTCCAGCGTCGCGATGGAGACGGTCACAGCGTCCGCGTCGGGTGTCGCTTTGGTCGTTGTCTCGGCCAACTGCTGCAGCGCGTCCTCCAGTGGCTCCTCGCCGGTGACGGCGTCGCGCAGCGCGGCAGCGCGTCGCTGGTCTCGTCGAGGCGCTCCAGGGCATCGCGGTGATCGTGGTTCTGCGACTGGGCGGATGACGGCTGGAATGCGCGCGTCTCGTCTGTCACGTCCGCAGCACTCCTTCGCGGTTCAACGGGGAGTCTGCGGCCGGCCGCTTGGTGAACGCGCGCCAGCGAATGATACGGCTGCCGGTCGCATTGTGGCGGGACTTGCCGAGGCGACCTGGGGAGTCGCAACCGGGCCGGCGGCAGGTAGCTGGGTGCTTCAACGTCCCGCGCCGGCGGCGGCCGGGACCACTGGAAGCGGTCCTACCGTGCGTGCACGCACGTGCACGGCCTTCCATCAGTACCCGACTGTTCCTGGCGCACTCCTCCGGCGAAGTTCTGATGGGCCCTTCTCGGCTTGTTCCGCGTTGCAAGGGTCGGGGCGAGGAATGAGCCTGCGCTTATCTGACGAGGAGGGCCGCAGCGTGAGGCGCGGCTGGGGTAGCGCGCAGCTGCTCATGGCGTGGTCGCGCGACCTGGCCGCCGACATGGCGAGGCTGTCGCACAACAGTCTCCTGGGCGGCCTGATGGCGCAGGACAACCCCGGCTTCAGCTTCACGGAGGTGGAAGGGTGCGTGCAGGTCGTGTTGCTGATGTTCGCGGGCCTCGAACCCTCACGCCACCTGATCGGCAGCGCGGAGCTCGGGCTGCACCGGTTTCCCGAGCAGCGGGGGCTGCTGGCGAAGCAGCCTCGCCTGTGGCCGGACAAGGCGGGCTGCTGATTCCATGGAACATCGGACTCGGGTCGAGGGCACGGGATTTATCGCAGGTTCACTCTGACCCGTGACCAGAATCCTGCCGATCCCCGGGTGAGGTGACGCAGGGCAATCGCTAGGCAGGTCTGACCGCCACTATTGAGTCGAGTCCGGGGTGACGATCGCTCGCCGCTCGGTCACTGCGAGCAGAAGCTCCTCGCGATGGTGATCGCGCAGTCCTCAGACCAGTTAGGAACCCTGTCCTCGTGGCTTCGCGCGTAAGACGTGAGTTTCTTTGAAAACGCCGCGACGTTTTCGTCGGGTTCACTCGATTGGTTGGGTTCGGCTTCGGAGTCGAGCGGGATCACGACTCTGGTGGTGGTCTCGATAAGGGGTGTGCGTCGCGCACCGAGATTGTCCGAATCGTCTCTTGGAGGGACGGCAATGTCCGAGTCAACTGTGACCGCCTCGAAGTCCAGCGGGTACAGCGCACCGGCCCAGAGGTCGGGAAGCGGCAAGGCGGATCTGGTCAGCAGCCACGGCACGACGTCGATCGCCGATGGTGTCGTGCAGAAGATCGCCGGTCTCTCGGCGCGGGAGGTGCCAGGTGTGCACGGGCTCGGTGGCGGGGCGGCGCGGGCGTTCTCGGCGATCCGGGAACGGATTCCCGGTGCGACCGCGTCGGCGGGCCAGGGCGTGTCGGTCGAGGTCGGCGAGAAGCAGGCGGCGGTGGATCTCCAGATCGTCGTCGAGTACGGGGTGGCGATCACCGACGTGGCGCAGGCCATTCGCCGCAACGTCATCGGCGCGGTGGAACGGATGACCGGCCTGGAGGTGGTGGAGGTCAACATCGACGTGCAGGACCTGCACATCCCGTCCGACGACGAGGACGAGCCCACCGACAACGGCCGGGTCAAGTGAGCTCGGATCCCGACGCCGCACGGATCGCCGCCGCCGTGCGGGCTCTACCCGAGGTGGTGGGCCTGCACGGCGGGCGGTTCGGTGAGGTGGCGACTTTCACGCCGCCGCACCGGACTGTCGGGGTTCGGGTGCGCGAGGACGAAGTGACGGTCAGCGTGGTGGTCGGCTACCCGTTCGCCGCCGGTCGGGTCGCGCAGGCGGTCCGCGGCGCTGTGGGCGCCGCCGGCGCGACGGGTGTGCCGGTGCACGTGGTGATCGGTGACCTGGTCGAACTGGGGCTGCCGCACGGCGAGCACGCGGGTGGTGCGCTGCGGGAGCCGCCCGTAGCAGCGGGTGATTTCGCGGAGGTGACGTCATGAGCAGGACGCAGATGGGCTTGCTGATAGGTGTGTTGCTGGGGCTGGCGGCCGCGGTGGGCGGGTTCGGGGCGTTCGCCGCGACCGTCGTCTTCGGAGCGGCAGGTCTGCTGGTGGGTCGTTACCTGGACGGCAAGCTCGACCTGTCCCAGTTCGCCGGCCGCGATCGGGGCTGACGAACGTGACCGCAACGATCCCCGCTCCGCTCACGGCGATGCCGCAGCGCGACAGTGGCCCCCGAGTAGTCGCCGATGCCTCCGGACGCGGTGCGCTGCGGATCTCGGAGGAGGTCGTGGCGCGCCTCGCCGGCCACGCGGTCCTCGAGGTCGACGGTGTCGGTGGTGCCGTCGACCAGGTGCTGGGAGTGAGCCTCGGCGGGAAACCTCACGCCCAGGACGCGAAGGTCTCCGCGCACGTCGTGGGCGACACCGCGACGTTGACCGTGCGGCTGTCGCTGACCTATCCCGCGCCGGTCGCCCGCACGGTGCAACGCGTGCGTGAGCACGTGGTGCGCCGGGTGGGCGAGCTGACCGGGCTATCGGTCACTCGAGTCGACATCGCCGTGACCGCGTTGCACAACGACACCGCAACCCTACGCAGGAGGGTCGAGTGAAACGACGTCCCAGCCGAGCGATCCCGGCTACGGTCACCGCGCTGATTCTGCTCGCGGCAGCGGTGGTCGTCGCGGTCGTGGCGATCCAGATGCTTCTTCGCGAACCGGCATGGGTGAACTACGGCGCGGTCGCTGGCTACCTGCACGGACTCCGATGGACCGGCACAGCCGTGGCCGTTGCTGGTGGCGCCGTCGCGGTGCTGGGCCTGCTGCTGGCGTTCGCGGCCGTGGTGCCCGGCGCGCCGACAGTGCTGCCGATGCAGGGCACGCCGAACTCCGGTGCGTCCAGCCGCGGCATGCGCTCCACGCTGCGCGCCGCCGCCTCCACCGTGGACGGTGTCAGCGGCGCGACCGTCGCCCTGCGCGGACGACGGGTGAAGGTCCGCGTGAACACCGGCCGTACCCGCCCGGAAGGACTGGCCGACGCGGTCCGCGCCGCGGTCGCACGCCGCCTTGACCAGATCGCTCCCGTCGCCCGGCCCGCCGTGTCGGTGCGGGTCCGCTCACCAAGGAAAGCGTCGTGACCGGCCCCCGCCGCCCTGCGCGGCTCAACCGCACACTGCTGGCCGCGATCGGTGTCGCACTGCTCGCAGTGGGCGGGTTCACGCTCGCCACCCACTTCCGCGTTCTGCACCTCGTTGACCCCGGTGCACCTGTCGTGCCCGCCGTCGATCCGCCTCCGGCGTGGGCGCTGTACGCCGCAGCCGGCATGGCGGTCCTGGTCGGCCTGCTGGCGCTGCGCTGGCTGCTCGCACAAGCCGTTCGCGGTCCCAGTTCACCTACCTGGCGTGAAGACACCGACCTCGGCCACACGGAACTCTCCGCAAACACGGCCGTCGCGCCGCTTGCCGAAGAGCTACGCACCTATCCCGGAGTACACGAAGCCCGCGCCACGCTCACCGGCCCGCGCGACGCCCCGGAACTCGCACTGATCATCGTGATCGAGCAGGACGCAGATCCCGCCGACGTCCGCCACCAGCTGGAGGACGAGGGCTTGCCCCGACTACGTCAGGCACTCGAACTGGACACGGTTCCCACTGACATCGAGTTCCGCTTCGCCACCGCCACGACACGCAGCCTCCGCTGACCACACCAGCCTCCGCAGCTGATCAGTCATTGACGTTCCCCCGACAGCTCGGAGACTTTGATCCTCACCCCGTTTGGCGGAGCCGAGTTGCTGGAGTTCAGGCTACGGGAGCGATCCTGGCGTGTCGGAGTTCGTACTCAATCGGTGTGAGCATTCCGAGTGCGGTGTGGCGTCGGCGGCGGTTGTGGAACATCTCGAGGTACTCGAACAGGGCGTTGGCCAACTCGAGGCGGGTGCGCCATCGTCGGCGGTCGAGCAGCTCGGTCTGCACGCGTCCCCAGAACGATTCGATCATGGCATTGTCGTAGCAGTCGCCGATCGACCCCATCGACGGCAGAAGCCCGGATTCCTTGGCACGTTTGGTGAAAGTCCATGACGTGAATTGGACTCCGTGGTCGGAGTGGATCACCGTGTCCGACAGCGGGGACCGGTTCGAGATGGCCATGCCGAGCGCGTTGGTGGCCAGGGCTGCGGTCTGACTGGAGTCGATCGACCAGCCGACGACGCGCCGGGAGTGCACGTCGAGCACGACCGCGCAGTACACCTTGCCTTCACGGGTGGGATGTTCGGTGATGTCGGTGACCCACAGTTGGTTCGGCGCGGCGCGGGCGAAGTCGCGGTCGACCAGGTCCACCGCAGTGGGCGTGTCGTGCTTCGGTCGCGGCCGGCGCCGGTTGGGCAGGCCCTTGATTCCGTTGCGGCGCATGAGAAGCGCGATGGTGTTGTGTCCGACGGTGATCCCGCGGCCGAGGGTAAGTTCGGCGTGCACCCGTGGGGCGCCGTAGACCTGGAACGACTCGACGTGGATCTCGCGGATCAGGTCGACGAGCCAGGCTTGGCGGATCGCCCGCGGCGAGGGAGCGCGGCCTCGCCAGTCGTAGAAGCCGGACTCGGACACCCCGAGCACGCGGCAGGCGAGCTGGATCGACCGCCCTTCGGAGACGATCACCGTGACCGCCTCATATCGCCTTTTGGGCTACTGCTCTCCTTGAGCAGTTCGGCGGCGCGGCGGTGGACGGCGACCTCGGCCTCGAGTTCGGCGATCCGTCGACGCGCGGCGACCAGCTCGGCGTTGTCGGCGCTAGTCGTCCCTGGAATCTGTCCGGTGTCGATGAGCTCCTGGCGGCGCCAGGCGTAGATCGTCTGGTCGCTGATGTCGAGGTCCGCCGCGACCTGGGCGACGCGTCGTTCGGTCCGGTGAAAGCATCCGGCGCGGGCAGACAGGAGCAGTCGGGACTTCTACGACTACCTCGGTGTGCCCTGGCAGTTCTCGAACGGCCCCGCCGGTGCACCTGACCGCGGTCGCTACGGCGCCGTCGACTGCTCGGGCTACGTCCGGCTGGTGTTCGGCTACCGCCTCGGCATGCCGCTGCTCAACACGAACACAGCCGGGCCTGGACTGCCGCGCCGTGCCTTCGCGATCTCCGAATTCGGCCCCAGTGGTACTGAGCCGAAAACGGCGAACAGCCGGGAACAGCGCCACCTCGGCGCGGCCGACGCCGAGGGCTGGCGGAAGCGACGCGATGCTCCTCGGAGCGCGGGGCGGCACGCGCGCGTTCACCACTGCGGCACGGCGGCTGCGCACAGGGCAACGGTGACCAATGCGAGCCAGAGAATCTGGTCGCGGTTCTGCGCGTAGATGGTGAACCCGGCCGGGAATGCCAACAGCACGAGCCCGAACAGCGGACCTGCCCTGCTACGCGGCCTGACTACCACAGCTGGTTTTCCGGTAGTGGTGGTCGCGGCACAGCCACCGCGACCACCTGGACAAGACGCTGCCCTAAGCCGAGTGTTGTGACTGACAGAAGATCGTCAGTTGTCGCGGAGGCGACTGTCAACGGTCCATGTGACCAATCTGAAGCGCACCCGGAGGTCAGGCTTTGCGGCCCACGGCGCAGAAGTCGTTGAACCACTCCGGGTTCTCTTCGGCCTCGTCGCCGGGGTCCGGGCGCCACTGCGGCAGGTATACCAGGCCGGGTTCGACCAGGTCGAAGCCATCGAGCAGGGTGGCGATCGCGGCTCGGGACCGCAGCGTCAGCGGGGTAGGTGTCCCTTTGGACAACCGCTGGAGACCTTCGACCTGTTCGGGGTCGCCCTCGCTGCTGAAGTGCGACAACACCAGATAGCTGCCCCTGGGCAGCGCGTCACGGAACCCAGCGATGATCTTCGCCGGAGTGTCGGAGTCCGGAATGAAGTGCAGGAGAGCGACCACCAGCAGACCGACCGGCCGGTCGAAGTCGATCAGCTCGCGCACACCCCGGAATCGGCGAGAATCCGGTCTGGCTGACGGGCATCGCCGCGCACTGCGGTCGCGAGCGGGTTGTCCGCGAGCAGCGTCCGGCCGTGTGCAACGGCGACCGGGTCGATGTCTATCTAGGCGACGCGGGCCAGTGGGTTGTGCCGCTGGGCGATCTCGTGCACGTTGCCGACGGTGGGGATGCCCGCGCCGATGTCGAGGAACTGGTCGATCCCGGCATCGACCAGGAACCGCACGGCACGTCGCAGGAACGCGCGGTTCGCCTGCATGATGCGCGGTAGCCCTGGATACACCGCGACCCCTTGATCGGCCATCGCGCGGTCGATCGCGAAGTTATGTCCGCCACCGAGGTAGTAGTCGTACATCCTGGCCGCGCTCGGCCGGTTCACGTCGATCTCCTCAGGTGCCCAGCTCGGTCGCTCCACCAGGGGATTCCTTCCCGTCAGCACTTCATAACCTCTCTCGCCCGGCTGGCGGGGCAGTATCTCAGCCAGCAGTAGCCGACGGAAGGTAGCCGATGTTCTCCGTGCGCGTGGCTGTCGCGCGTTCGCCGTGACGTTTCTGGTGGGCTGTGGCGCGCAACCCAGCGCTGCCCCCACCACGGCGCCCACGCCTACCTCTACGCCTGTGTCGTCTCCGGTCACCGCGTCGAGCGTGCCGGTGGTCGAGGCCCGGAACAGTTGCGGTTCACCGCCAGGACCCTGGACGGCGCCGAGATCTCCGGTGCGGCCCTGGCGGGCAAGCCGGTGGTGCTGTGGTTCTGGGCGCCGTGGTGCCCCAAGTGCCAGCGCGAGGCCCCCGGGATGTCCAAGGAACTCGGTTCCTCCGTCACGTTCGTCGGTGTGGCCGCGCTGGACCAGGTGCCCGCCATGCAGGGCTTCGTGGACAGGTACGACCTCAAGTCCTCCCAGCACATCGCCGACACCCCCGCGACGGGCCCGTGTGACCTGTCTGAAGGCCAGTGCTTTTGTGGCGCGTTTCGGTCTGGGCGCTGTGGGACGACTACTTCGACTTAGCGTTGCCCTCCAGTTTCCGTGAGGTCGGCGAGTGGCCGACCTGCCGCATCACGGCCATGTTGTCCAGCATGGCGATGATCTGCCGGTCCAGGTACCGCAGCGTCGGATCGGCGTCGAGGTCCTTGCCTAGCGGGCGGCAGATGGAGTCGTGCAGGCGGCGTAGCTGTTTGTCGATCGAGCTGAGGCGGATGGTCAACGCCAGCGCGCAGCGGCAGGGGTCGCGGGTGACGACGTACACGTCGCCGTCGTAGACGAAACTCGCGCCCTCGTCGACGGCCTTGTAGTCGCGGATGTGCGCCTTGCCGTTCTCGAACTGCCCGCGGGTGAGGTGCTGGCGTTCCCGGATCTCACTGCTGCGCAGACCGGTCTCGCCGGCCTGGGCCACGACCTCCCACACCGCGTCGGCGGCGCGGACGCGTGGCATCGGGTCACGCGGCGTCTGCTCGGGCGGGGTCATCACGTTTCCCCTTCCAGGAGCTTGGCGAGCGCTTCGTCCATCGTGGTGTCACCGGTCTTGATGACCGTCTCGCACCAGTCGGCGGCGGCCCGGACCCGGTTGATGTTGTCCAGCAGCGTCTGTGTGGCCTTGCGGTCGTACTCGGCGACATGCAGCGAGGGCACCACACGTTGCATCTGGGTGTAGAAGGTAGTGCAGATGCCCAGCAGCTCCAGCAGCTCGCGCCCGGCTTCGGAGTAGTGCAACGCCGGTTCCCGCTGCGGGGGCGGTTCGCTGATGATCGGTTCGGCGTCGCGCCGTTGCTGGTAACGAGACATCTCCGCCCGGTGCAGGATGTGCCGCGCGGAGGGATCGGCGACGACCTGCTCGGCGACCTCGGGGCGGCGCAGCATGTCCGTCACGGCCAGGGCCGCATCCTCGTGGCGGGGCAGCAGGTCCCGGACGCGATTGACGCGTTCCTCGCGGCTTACGGGATGGTGCGGCGTTTGACCGACCGCGCGCTCGGCCTCGTTGACCGTCCAACGGCGCTCGCCGCTGACTGGGTCGATCGGCGGATTGAGGATCTTACGGAAGCGGTTGGGCTGCGGCGCGAAGATCATGTGCACGGAGAAGCTCACGCCGGGCGCGCGCCTGTCCCTGGGCCACGCCATCGCGACCTGCCGGTATTTCGTCAGGGTGCGCGGTGAGAGACCGATCTGGTCGGCGAAGGCCTCCAGCACCCTGGCGACTCCGTGATCGGCGAACTCGTTGCGCTGCTTGGGAACCATCTCCAAACACAGGTCCCCGAGCTGGAACTGCGCGTCGGTCTTCTTTTGCACGAGGTCACGCCCGCGTTTGACATAGGCGCTCCACTGCCTGCTGGTGAACCCTTCGGGGCACGTCATCGCATTCCTCCTGCTGGTCGCTTGATCCAGCGGGGCGCGGTGCACCCGAGAGCCTGCACGTGCGGTGTGGGTTCACGAGTGCCCCGGCACCCGCAATCGTTGACCCTTCTGAGTCCTACTTCGCCTTCCTGCGCCGAACCTGGCGGCGCGCTCCCGGCTGCCTTGGCAGATAGCCGAGTCTGCTCTGCTCTCCGCCTGGCATCAAGGCCGACCCACGATCCTGGATAGGCGGCGAAAGATCAAGGGATTCGCTGCCAATCCGGTCCTCTCTCAACGGCGGCGGGAAGGCTGGGCCCGCTCAGCAGTCGCAACGTGTGGTCGCCGCCGTGATGTGGTGCCGCGTGGCGCCGATGATCAGATCGAAGCGTTCCGGGAAGCCGCACAGCCGCCGCCCGCTGGCGGCCCAGGTCAGCGCAATCGACGCACAAGCGGGTCCGAACGCGCCGGCTTGGTCGAATCGGATCTGGTGTCCATCGCGGATACCGGCGAGCCATGCCGTGTCCGAGATCGGTCTGGTGACCACGGCGGCGCCAGGTAGCGAGGCCAGGGTGCGGGCGAGCCACTCGGTAGTTTCGCTGGGATCGTCGTGCACCACGATGTCGGCCAGCTGCAAGGCGGTCTCCGACGGCTCGTTAGTGTGGACCACGAGATGTGCGCCGTCGCCGAGGGGCCGACCGTGCAGGACTGAAGCGGCGGGGAACCGCGTCACGGTGGCCGTCATGACGTCACTGTCGTGTCCCAGTATTACGTGAACCGACTGCAGGACAGCGGTGTGGGCGTCGATCTCGGGGAAGGGGAGCGTGACGGCTTCCGCCGGCGTGTTCGGCTCTGGCAAGTTGAGCAGGCGGTAGAACTCGGCTCGCAGCAACGCGTGCGACTTGAGTGGCACGGACGTCGTGAGCTCGGCGAGCTCCCTGATGTCGCTCGGCTGGCCGTGGGCGAGCAGCTTCTCGACTTGAGGTCGTAGTCGCTGGGACGAGTCGAGCCGGGATGCCGCGGTCAGGAACCTGCCGATAGCAGAGGTGGGGTCGACGGTGTGGTGTGGTGCTTCCGCCAGAGCGATCTGGCGGCCGAGGGAAGCTGCGTAGAACGTCACCGAGCCGTGGTCGCCGATGACGAGATCGGCGGCGACGAGACCGGCACGCCAGCCTTCGTCGGCGGGGAACACCCGCACGCCTGATCGCGTGCAGGATTCCAGCCAGCGGCGGATCTGCCAGGGGGAGTGGGCGGACCATGTGTTCGGGTGCAGGGCGATGGCGATCGCGTAGTCGTCGAGCGGAAGTTCCGCGCTCAGGCGCTCGACGAGATCTGGCTGCCGGCCGTACAGCGATGCCGGTCCCCACGTGGAGGAGATGACGATCAGGCGCTGGGAATGGGCGATGTCCAGGGCTTCGCGATACAGGTGGCGCAGGGGCAGGCTGGCCAGCATCCGGTCGAAGCTGGGATCACCCGCGACGACAGCGACATTGGCGGCCTCGGGGCAGGAGCGCTGCAGCCGGTCGAGCTGCTCAGGATGGGACAGCACCAGTGACGACGCGATGACCTGACCGTCGTGTAGCAGCCATTCCGGCGACAAACCGAAAACCGGTTTCCGGTTTCCGGTTTCCGGTTTCCGGTTTCCGGTTTCCGGTTTCCGGTCAAGGATCTTATTATATCCCATTCCGTGTGGCAGTACGATCAGGGGTGTCTTCAACTCGTGCAGCGGGCCGCCGTGACTGGCCGCGATTGCGAGGTGGAAGTGCGTGTCAACGGCGAGCCGCCACGGAATGGGTGTGACCTGGCGTGCACTGAAGTATTCGGCCAGCTGGCCGTGGAACGGCGATGATTCGGGGCAGGTGAAATGCACCTGCACCCGGTCGTCCTCGGCGAGGATCGGCAGCACGTCGAAAAGCCGGGTGGCAGCCGTGACGTTGTGCACGACGGCCAAGACGGTTCGCTCCACCGGGCGGGTCACCCACGGTGAGGTCCGGTCGAGAAGTTCTGGCCGTTGCACGTTGAACACAAGCCGCGATCCTAGCTGGGATCACACTGAGTGCGAGGCGTGTGACAGAGACGATAAAGTGCCGACCTTGACCAATTCGCGCAGGCGGGGAGGCTCAGCGTGACTGATGGGAGACGCGTCGACAACCGCGTCAAGGGAACCGCCAGGACCATCGTTCAAGCGGGATCGATCGGGGCGCTGACCGTGCACCAGTTCCAACAGTTCGAGCTACCTGTCCCAGCCCAGCTGCCCATGGCGATCCGTACCCTGGTGAACCAGGAGCACGTGCTGGCCGCTCTCGACGAGGTCCTCGGCGCGCTGAACGAGGATCCCGCGATCGTCGTGCTCGTCGGCGCTCGCGGCAGCGGGAAGTCCACGGCGGCCGTCTACTGGCTGCAGCACCATCGGGACCGGTTCCCGGACGGGCAGCTGCGCGCCAACCTGGGAGCGTGGTCGGATCACGCGTCGGCTCCGGCCGCGGTGCTGCTCGACTTCATCACCTCGCTCGGTGTTGATCGAGCGGAGGTGCCGGCGGATCTCGAGTCACGCGTGAACCTGTTCCGTTCGCTCACCGCGGGACGATCCTTCCAGATCCTGCTCGACGATGCGGTCACGGCGGCACAGATCAAGGACCTGTTGCCGGGACCCGGCCGCTCGATGGTGATCGTGACCGGCCAGGGAGGATTCGGCGCACTCGCCGATCACGAAGCGGCCTTCATCGACGTCGAGCCGCTCAACGACGACATGGCGGTCCAGCTGCTACGCGGTTACGCGGGTGGCAGGGTTGATGCCGAACCGGCGGCGCGCGACGCGGTGGTAGCGCTGTGCGGAGGTCGGGCGGTGGCGCTGAGCGTGGTCGGTCGCGTGCTGCACGACGCTCCGGACCTGCCGATCAGCGAACTGCTCGACGAGCTGGAGTCCGTCGGCCTCACCACCATGACAGTCGGCGACGAACCCACGATCGCCGCCGTGCTCGATGCCGGCTATCGCCGGCTGACAGAACTCGCGCAGCGCTGCTATCGAACGCTGGGACTGCACCCCGGCGGGACCGGCGTGTCTGTGCAGGCGTTGGCGGCGGTGATGAAGCTGCCTGAGCGCCAGGTGCGTCCGGTGGTGCGGGAACTGGTGCACGGCAAGCGGATGATCGACCAGATCGACGGGCGCCTGCAACTCGACGCCCTGGTGCACGAACACGCCCGCAACACTGCCCGCGAGATCGACGGCACCGACGTGTGCGACATGAGGAAGCGCGCTTTCGTACGCTGGTACGCCAAGGGTGCGCTGGCAGCCGATGGCGTGCTCCAGCCGCACCGGCCATGGGTGCGACAGCTCTTCCCCGAGCTCGTCATCGACGCCGAACACCCGGCACATCGCAACGCCCGGGACTGGATGCTGGCCGAACGCGCTGTGCTGCAGGCGATTGTTCGGCTGGCCGCTGATCTCGGCGAGCTGGAGTCGGTGCTGCACCTATGCGTGGCGCAGTGGTGGCTCTACGAATCCCAGAAGTACTCCGATGATCTCGTTGCCACCCATGAAACCGGCGTCGAGGCGGCGGATCACCTCGCTCGTCCATCGGTGAAGGCCCTTCTCCTGGTGCAGAAGGGCTATGCAGAGCGAACCCGAGGCCGGTTCACGGAGGCAGTGGACGTCCTCCGTGAGGCAGCCGGGCTCGCGCAGTCGCACAACGACCTGCAACTGGAAGCCACCGCGGTCGAGGGCGCGGGACTCGCCAGGTTCGAACAGGGCGACATCGCCGCGGCGAAGGAACTGCTCGACCGCAACCTCGGGCTCGCCCAACGCATCGGCGACCCGCGGCGCACCGCGCTGGCGTGCCTGCATGCCGCCAAGGCCGACGACCCGGACGAGGCATTGCGGCTGCTGACCGAATCACGAGCAGGCTTCCGGTCACTTGCCCAGCCCGACCTGCACAACCTCGCGAAGGTGGAACTCTGGCAGGGCCGCAAACTGCTCGAGAAGAACGAACGGCTGGACGCCGTCGCACACCTGGAGCAAGCACTCGCATCGATGACCGAACTCGCACGGCACTACGACCAGGCACAGGTCCTCGACGCGCTCGGCTACGCGCACGCCACCACGGATCCAGCCGCCGCCGACCGGTACTACCAACAGGCCCTGGAGATCTACGAGGAGACCGGCCACCTTCTGACCGCAGCGGCCATCCAGCACAAACGTGACTCGCTCGGTCGTTGAACCACGCCGGTGAGTGCCGGTCGGCCACGTCGATCAGGCTGCGCCTACCGCGCAGCACAGCACGGCGAGGGCGAGACCGGCCGCGGCTTTGGCGTCGTGGTCGATGCGGTGCCAGCAGGTCAGCCGGACCACATCTCGTTGCACGGCGAGCCAACACAAGGTGTGGCAACCCTCGGTAAGCCGCAGCGACGGCAGCCCGCCCTCGCGGCCATGGCCGGTTTTGGTGCCGACCTTCAGGCCGGACAGGACGGGTTCGGGGCGGGCGCAGCACCGCGAGGACGAGTTCCACCGCGTCCACGGGAACCGGAATCTGGCCGGTCATGTGCCGCGGCGGGTATCGATGCCGCGCACGTCCAGGCCGAGTGCTTCGGCCGCGCGGGTCGGGACGCCGTGCGTAGCCTCCATGCCCATCCCCGGGTGCTTGATCGCCACGGTGTAGCCGACGCGGTCGGGTGCGGGGTCGTGCAGGACGTCGACGGGCAGCAGTTCGCCGGAGGTGACCCGGTGGCTTTGTGAGCGGGCACCGGTCGCGACTTCCTCGGCGAGCGCCTTGATGTGCGCGCCCAGCTCCGGGGAGTTGAGGATTTCGGCTACGCCGTCACGGTCGACCTGAAAGCCCGTGAACGCTCGCACGGTCAGCCCTCCACTTCCACGAGCCGCACCCAGAACCGGGTCGGCCGTAGCGCGGTTCCCACATCTCCGGCGTGCCGTCGACGCGGAACGTCCGGCCTCGCCACTCGGCCTGTTCGCGCGGGCCGACCTGGTCATAGGTGAACAGCCGCCAGCGCGTAATCACGGGCTGGCGGCCGGTCTCTGCAGGTTCGGCGGAGACGTGCGGCTGCATGTAGCCGCGAACGTCACGGCGTGGTGCGTCAGGGCCGTAGATCAGGGCGGGGGCGGGGTTGCCGTACTGGTCCTCGGCCTCCATGGGATCAACGAGAGTCACGATGTGCGGCAGCTGCAATGGGCTACGTCCTTTACGTAACCAGCGCCGCTCACCAGGCGATACATCCTCATACCGGCGGGTAGGGGGAGGGCACAGGATGGGGAATGGGGATGTGTCCGGTGCCTGGGCGCGGACCGCGCTGGTGCTGGCGGTGGGCGTGTTGCTGTCGGCCGGGGTGGTCAACGTGCTGATCGCGGTGACCGAGTCGGTGCTGTGGCCGGTGGTCGTCGGCGTGGGCTGGGTGGGTGTCGCGGCCGGCGTGACCATCTGGGCTGATGCTGCTGTTACGTCCAGATTGAGAACGCGCCGCGCGGTACCGGCGTCGGTGGCCGCAGAAGTTTCAGCTCGTCGGAGGTGAAGGGCAAGCCGCCGCAATCATGGGCGAGCGTGCGGGGCGTGCCCGCCGATCGCCTCCTCTTTCAAACCCTCCGGTGGAGTGGCCAGCGCGCGCAGAACGGCGGCGCTGACCACTCCGACCGCCGTGGCGGGCGGTGGGTCGGTCATCGAGGGGACGAGGGTGTGCGCCATCGCGGAGGCGTCCGCGCACAGGATCGTGACGCGGGCGCGCTCGGCGGGCGTCATCGACGGTCGCCGAGAAGAGCATTAGGACTGGTCACAGGGGATCACCACCCGGCGTGCAGATGTTGAGGAACTTGTGCGTGCGCCGTCGCGTTCTCACCGCTCGCGGTGATCGTCGCGGGTGGCGAGTTCAGCAGTGAGCTTGGGAAGTACGGTTCAGCGATGGACAGGAGAGGCGAGCTGTGACGCGCGACCACGCTGACGATTCCGCCGTGCCGGGCTTCGAGATCACCGACCATGACGGCGTCCTGGTTGTCAGGGTGACCGGCGACATCGACATGACCAACGCCGATGAGGCGCGCGAGGCGCTGGAGACGACGCTGGACACACGCCCGGCAGGGCTGGTGGTGGATCTGGCCGTGCAGTTCATCGCCTCATCCGGGCTGGCGGTGCTGGTGGAGATCAGCCAGCGTGCGGAGCAGGACGGGATCGGGTTCGCTGTCGCGGCAGCCGATCGCGCGGCGCGGCGCCCGCTGGTGCTGACCAGCATGGATCAGATCTTCGATCTCTACGAGAGCGCGCCGGACGCCGTCGAGGCGCTACGCCAGGCCCAACCTGACACCGCGCTCGGCTCCTCGTACTGACCTGATTCGGTGCCCACCGGACGTGACCGTGGCTTTCGGCACTTCGTTCGGGGCCGTTCGCCTCTCGCGCGAACGAGCCGACCTTGGCGAGCATGGTGGTACGGGACGGGTAGGGCGTGGCGCCCGTCTCCAGCACGGTACGAGTTGTCCCCAGCGGTGCACATGGATTGACGCCCCAATTGCCTACCGCCATGCCGCCGTGCCTGATGACCTCCCAGTTCGAACGCTGCGAGGTCATCAGCTATGCGACGAAACGTGCGGGCGTTCCGTGTGACCGGCGGTTCGAGGGGTAACCCAGCGGCGCCGGGTCCGAGCTTCGCTGGACACGGTTGGACCGCACGAACTGTCTGGCGGGCTTAGCGGTGTTAAGCAGCCAGCATTGCGGGAGGGTCCGGCGGCGCGGTGCGGGTCCGGGCAAGCCCACATCGGCCCCGCACCGCGTCTCACCGTCAGCTCGTCGCAGGCTCCTTCGCCGGACGGCCGCCGACCGCGCGCACGCCGAGATCAGCGGGCAGCGCCCGCAGCGCGTCGGCCGTGGCCTTGTCGCTGACCTCCGCCTCACCGTCCACGAACGTCACGCCGAGGTCGTGCACGACGAGTTCCTTGTAGACGCTGGACGTGAACCTCACGCGCCACCACCCCCGGCCGGAGCTGCGGTGGTCAGGCCGGTGACCCTGCCGTGCGCGATCTCCGGCCCGAACTCCAGCGAGATCTCGCCGTAGATCTGCGCCTTGTCCGTGGAACCGGTGCGCGCCAACGACTCGGAGAACATGAAGCCCTTGCCGGGAGTCTCCAGCAGCACGGGCGCGCACTGGTCGAGGCTGACCACCTGCACCGTGTCGGCAGGCATGTAGCGGTTCAGCATGATGTTGAGCCGCCCGAAGTCCGTCTCGATCGTGGAGACGGAGACGCCGCCGACGTTGCGGGACTGCTCCTGATAGTTCTTCTTGGTGACGAACTCGTTGGTGAGCTGACGCTTCTGCCACGCCGCACACATCAGGGTGGCGGTCTCGGAGACCTGGATGCCGCCGTTCTCCCAAACCTTCTGCAACAGGTCGAGAATCATCGCCTCGGTCAGCGGCTTGGCCGTGGCGTTGGTGATGACGTTGGTCTTGGTGGCCTCCAGGATGCCGCGCGTCTTGCGCACGGTGGAGTTGTCCGTGGGCTCTTGGAGCTTGCCCGTGATGAAGCCGAGTCGACGTCGCGGCCGATCTGGATCAACGCCTGGCGGGTCTGCCAGTCCAGTTCGTTGAGGACCGCGTTGGTGCCACCGATGCTGGCGGCGTCGGGTTCCCCGGCGGGGTGGCGGACCTCGACGGAGTCGAGGCAGAACTGGGCGACGGGGTTTTCGTGGTGTGACCAGGCGCGGGACTTGGTCAGCGCCATGAGTTCGGTCATGCCGTCGGTCATGCCCTTGTAGGTCTGCCGCACGGGAAACATCGGCACGCCGGTGCCCGAGCACCGCAGCGGCGGCCCGACCGTCGAGGTACTTGTCCCGACGTGCATCAAGCCCGCGGCTTTGAGGAACCCGTCCTTCTCGTCGCGGGACTTGAAGCACAGGGCGAACCAGAACTCGGAGTCCGTGGCGAGGCGGAATTGTTCGTCCTCGCGCTTGATGCGTTCGCGGAACCCCGACCGTCAGGGCGTCGAGCTCGGCGCCGGCGTCGGCCGCGAGGTCTCCGGTGTGCTCGACGTTCTGCAGGGGATCGGGTTCGGGTTCGGCGTTGAGCTGCGCGAGCAGGTCCGCATTGGAGGATGGTCCGCCGAGCACGGTCGTGGACGTGAGCTGTGCCAGTAGATCGGCGTTGGGGTCGAGCAGCGAGGCCGCGGCGGAACAGCGTCGTGCAGGTAGTGCTTGGAGCTGAACAGCACATCCAGGGCGCGGCCCGCTCGTCGAGGTCCCCGCTCTCCAGCTTCTTGGACATCAGACAGCGCCGCCAGCAACCTCCGGCGCATTGGCCTCGAGCCAGCTCACGGGATCGGACGGGCGGAACCGCCACAGGTCACCGATCACCGACGCGGGGTGCCTGCCGACCACCTACTCCGCGGTGAGCCGCACGCCGGAAACTCCTTCCGCGAACGCGAGTGCCTCGAACCGGAGACCTGCGTGCTCTGTCGATGTTGTCGGTGTAGGCGAAGCCGTGCTGGGTACCTCGTGGGTGTCAAGGCTGGTTCGCCGGCTTGGTGGACGCCGCGCAATGTGGTCTGGCCGGGCTTGACGCGGTGCGTTAAGCAGCCAGCCTCCCCGCTGTCTGGTTGCGCGGCGCGGGCGGCTGGAGATGCGCCGCCCGTGCTGCGCCCCATCAGGCTCTACGCCTGCTCTTTGGCACGCGTACACCGAACTCGGCGGCCAGCGCTCGCAGCGCCTCGGTGGTGGCCTTGTCCATTGATCTCCTCATCGCCGAGCCGGAGCCGACGACGTCCAGGCGTCCGTCCGGGTTGTCCACGATCAACTGAGGCCAGTTGATCACGACTGAGCAGAGCCGGAGTCCAGGCGTCGCAACAACTCCGGGTGGATGTAGGACAGCGGCTGTTCGCCTTCGCAGTAGGCGTCTAGCGGGTCGATTTCTGGGAGCTTAGCATTGTAGCCGCGCGAGACGGGTTCCCCGCTGCTCCGCTGACAGCGTGAACTTCGCTGATGATGCGAATACCACCTGAGGAGAACTACTTGGGTGCACTTTTGATAGCACTGAGGACTTCCGTCGCGCCCGGTGCAAGGCCTTGTCCACCTTCGCATTCGCGACTGTAAGGAATGTGAGCTGCGGGAGGTGGAATATCTTTTGGTTGCCACTTTATTCCATGCTGGCACTGCTCGTGATCGATTGAGGGGCAGTTCGTACACATCAGAGGTAATGTATCTCGCGCTTGGTGCGATCGTGCGTCTCGATCGCCCAAATGGATGGAGCGGGTCCGAAGTGTGCGTCACGCGATGCGATTGATATGGCGAAAGGCGCAATACGGCCTGCGCTGTCCTCCGCAATTCGTCAGCGTTCGAGTCAGGCCCATCGACGCGTCACCGATCTGGAAGTTAGCTTGTTAGTGGCGTGCACAACGCCCCGAATAATTTGAAGTTCAGTCCGCGAGAGTAACGATCCACCTCGGAAGGAATCGGAACACAATGATGAAGCGTCTTGCCTCCGTCATGGCGATGTTCGGCCTCGTGTTCGCCGCGTTGCTCGGCGTCGCGGGTACCGCGTCGGCGACTGGTGGAACCACCAGTCCGACGTTCGACTGCGCCAACGTCATCGGCGTGGGGCAGATCTGCGACAACGTGGACAACGTGGTCGTCACCATCACCCACATCGGGGTGCTCAGCGGCAGCGATCTGGTCGATGTGGAGAACGTGCTCAACAACATCGCGGTCACCGGGATCAACGGCGACGTCAACGTGATCAAGAACAACGTCGTCAACCTCTACGGCAACGAATTCAACATCCCCATCCTGTCCGGCAACGTCATCGTTGTCGGCTGGCCGACCTGCGGTTGCTAAACGGCGGAGTCCCGCAGTTGTAACCGCGCAGCCGACGAGGACCACATCTCCAACCGACCAGGATTCGATTCGATACGGATCGGGCCCTGGTCGGTCTGGCATTAGTCGCAGATGATGACCGACTTGACAAGGCGAGACAATGCCGCCGACATGCGGTACACCCCAACCACAGATGGCGCCATCGCCCGATCGAGCGTCAAGCCAAGCCCGCAAGCGGGCAAGCTCTGACATCACGTGCAAGACCCTTGAGATATCGCGCGAGTTCAATTTGGCCGGAGGAGCGTCAATTGGCAATAATTTCGACGTACTGTGTCCGCTGCCACTGATATCAGTGGTGGAGCAGATCCTGTCCAGCAATGGTCAACACCAATGTGCTGCGCCGTGCGTCTGAGCGGGCCTCACGCCACTCAAGCAGCCGCTTTCAGCCGCTGCCGGGGGCGATGACCGACCGGTCCAGACCGGCCGCTCATGGGCGGAACCCGACGTGTGCGGTACGCGGACCATGACGGGAGAACCGGTGCGGCCAATGCTGGCGGCTGAACTACGGCTAGATCAATGAGCGTCTCAAGGTAAGCAGTGTTCGCGCTGTACACGTCGCTTTGCCAGGGCATGCCAACGCCGTCGCCGCGGCCGTGACCAGCTCCTCATGACCACCTCCAGTCGCACGGATCGGCGAACTTGCAATACCGCGCGGGTGTCTTTAGTTCGGGATGGCGCAGGTTCGTATCGTCCTGGGAGTGGAAGGTGATCAGGTGGCTGGTCTGCTCGAAGACGGCATCATCGCAATCACCGTGCAGCAGCTGCACACGCTGGCAACGCTGAACACGCCGGTGGACCTGGTGAAGGAGTTCGCGCTTCCCGTGCCGCCCCTGGGTGATCTGTGTACTGCTCGGCGTTCCGTACGCCGACCGCGAGACCTTCCAGCCGAACTCCTCGAAGTTCATGGAACGGGACGTGAACCTTGAGGACAAGATGGCCGCGTTCGGTGCGATGATGAGCCACACCTCGGCCAGTTGTTGCGCAAACAAGCGCGCCGAGGCTTCTGCTGGCAGGCCACCGCGAACGTGCTCGCCCTGGGTACCTTCGCGGTGCTGGAGCATCCCGATAAGCAGGCCGAGCTTCGCTCCGACCCGTCGTTGATGATCGACACGGTGGAAGGGCTGATGCGCTACCTGTCGGTGACCGACATCTTCTTCCGCTACGCCACCGAGGACGTCGAGTTCGGCGGCGAGAAAGATCCGTGCTGGCTCGACCGTCGTCGTCTCGCTGCTCGCCGCCAACCGCGTCCCGCACCGCTTCGAGGACCCCGACGGGCTCGATGTGCATTGCAAGGTCTGCGGTCAGGTGGCGTTCGGGCACGGCATCCGGCATCTCGGGTCGTCCATCCGCAGTAGGCCGGCTGCGCCGGTCAGGACCTCTGCCGCAGTTGATGGCTGCATCGTGGGCGCGGGTGGTGTCATCGGTGTCGGGCACGAACGTGAACCTGATTCGCGCGACCATTCCTGCCGTCGCCGTCGTCGCTGTTCTGGCGGCGACGCTAACGGCGCGCCGCTGAGGCCGATAGGGCAGTCATGAACACTCGTGACACCGGTATCGGGAGGCGGCGTGCTGCGGATACCGACCTCCGACCTCGGTGTTTCTCGGTCTCGCGGTCGTCCATCTGGCGTTAGGAGCCCATGACGCCCTGGTGTGGCCGGTGGTCGCGGGTGTCGCTGCGTGCTTGGGCAGCACGCCGGGCAGGCCGCTCCCATGACCGGTCACCCCGGCCTCTCCGAGACCACCAGCCCATGCGAACACGCCGGCCAGCACCCCGACGACCGCCGCCGTGCCGCCTGCCAACGCAAGGGTGAGACTCCCCGAAGTCAGACCCACCAGCCCGACCACCACGAGTACGCCGCCTGCCCACACGCCCCACCACACGCGCCTGCGCTCCGTTGCTGCCACGCTGTGCACGGTGAACATCAACTCACGCGCGCACACGACGCACTGAACCCTGGTGCCGCTCGGCCGGTTCTCCGTTCGCTGGACGCTGCACCTCCCACGGCACGGCGCCCCGGTACTCGAACGAGACCTCTCCCGGCGAGGTAGGCGCCCAGAAGTTCACCCGATGACGTACCACGGCCCGATGACTTCTGGCCGGCTTCACCGGCACGCCACACCCCTTCCGCCGCGGGACCCACGCAACGAGCGCGTCGCCGACTTTATCGAATGGCCGTCGAAGCAGCGCACGCTGGCCAACGGACGACACTGACCGTCGTACTCGCCACGCCCGTGCGACCCGCCGCCTTACTCGCGCAGATCGCCGAAGTGGACTCGCTCAGCCACACCCTGCTCGACGGGTTCAACAGCGACCGGTCCAATGTGCACCGCCTGCGCAGCTTGCTCGTGCACGCGAGTGTGCTGCCGGCACGCGACGAACATCTGAGCCGCACCGACCTCTGGCTGAGCCGGACATTGGCCGAACTACCGGGTCACCTCCAGCGCATCATCCGGCCGTACGCCCAATGGGAAGTGCTCCGCCCCTACCGTGATCGCCCACCCGAGAAGTGGCTCACGCCCAACACCGCCGGGTTCGTGCGGAGCAACATCAGCGTCGTTGTGCAGTTCCTGCTCTGGCTCGATGACCACGAGTTGTCCCTAGGCCAGCTGACCCAGGATCGGCTCGATTCCTGGCCCATCGGGGGAACGACAGCCCGCCACGGCCTGACCGCCGACCTCCACGTACCCCTGATGCAACGTGGCGATCCGGCCATCTGGCTCGACGAAGACGAGCACTGAGACGTCTTGCACAACTGCCTCACCAACGCAGACCTACCGCTCGACGTCCGTGCCGGCGGCGGCCTGTTGCTGTTGTTCGGCACCCCGGCCATACGCCTGGTCAAGCTCACCAACGACCACATCACCGCCCGCGACAACAAAGTCCACCTGCGACTCGGACGCCACGACCTGCTCCTGCCGCCCGCACTGGCGACCATCGTGCTCCGGCAGGCTCAGTGCCTGTTCAATACCTCGTCAGCATGGTCCGAAATGGACGTTCAGCACCAGGCGGGGTCACCTGGTGCTGAGGCCGGTGGCTCGGGTTCATGTTGGCTGCAAGGGCATGGTCATGATTCTTAGCTTTGACTCTGGCCGGGATCTGCCCGGTCAGGATCGCTTGCGCCTGAGCCGTCTGATCCGCAAACGAAAACGACTCGGTTTTCTGCGGTCCTGCTCGGATGGGATCCGCACGGCCATGAGCTCGTTAACAACCTCTGCGACGTCTCGGCCGTCTCCTGGGTCCACGGCGCCGGCCAGGAGGATCTGGCAGGCCTTACCTAGCTTGGAGCGCTGGTTGGGGTGATCCATAACCTCGCCGGGTTCGGCTACGATGTGGCGCAGGCTGAGCCCTTGTGCCATCGCGGTGAGCATGAGCGTGAGCTCGTCGAGGTCAATTCCTGGGCGCAGCGACACGCCGCGCGCGGCCAGAACGTTTGCGTATATTCCACGCCAGTGCTCAGAGGAGTGCTTGTACACGCCAGAGAGCGCCTCTCGGGCCTGCTCGTGGAAGTCGGCCAGGCCGGCTACCAGGTGCTGAAGCCGCGCCGACGTCTCGGCAGTATGCAGTTTTTTCATGTCGAGATAGGCGATCCGGTCAACGGCGGCGCTGAAGTTCGCCGTTTCGCACAGTTCGGCACGCGTCGCTTTGTCGATCAGCTCATCGGTCAGCAAGTAGCGCTCTAACAGCACATATCGGGTCAGATCGCCTAGGTACAAAGTCATGTTCGGCCATGCGTACTTCATCGTGCCGATCGAGGGCTTGGTTTTGCCTTTCTTGTAGTCGGGTGGTGTTCCGAACAAGGCGCAGGCGATGTCTTTGTCACCCCGCGCATTCTGAAAGATCTTGTTCGCCTCGGCGATGACGTTCTTCTGCGTCAACGTGTCCAGTGGGCGGGGGGCGTGCTCGTCGGCCTGGCCGAGCACGTCCAGCTCGGCTAATCGCCGGCCGGCTTCCAGACACGCCCGGACCACCGGGCTGTTGGCCAGCTTCCGGCCGGTGAACAGCCTGCCGCTGTGTTTCCGCACGTTCGTGGCGATGTCATCGAGTGGACCTTTGTACATGGGGCGAGTATTCCGAACCTGCGGCCGGCGCCGCTGCTCCATCGTGGAGGAAAAGTCCTCCAACTGGCAGGACCAGCGAAGACCTACCAGGTCGATCCGCATCCCGGTTACCTGTGATCACCAACCCGCAGAGAGGTGACCACAGTGAGCAGGCACTCGCGCAGGCCCCATCGTCAGCCGCAACGTCGACAGCCGCGTTCCGTTCTCGTGTTGCAGATCGGGCTCGTTCTGTTGCAGGGCGGCCTCGCCCTGGTCGAGTTCGCGGACGCGGTCACCAGCTTGCTGGGCCACGTGTGGTGAAGGATCGGGCACCAGTTCTCAACCCCAAGTTGAACGTTCGCCCCAGGACCGCCCATCGCAGACAACTGCTGGCGGCTAAACGCTAGTCGCCCAGGAATGTCAACAATCGCGGACATTGCATATGAGTCGCCCAGGATGTCGCTCACGGGATAAGGGGTTTTCGCGATGTACCGGGCGCCGGCCGCGTCGTTTCAAGTGGCGCGGCTGCGCGCAATGGTGCGGGTCAGCCTCCGGGCCATCAGGATGATCGCGGACCAGGTGAGGGCGGCTTCGCTGTGCTGGGGCAGGCGTTCGTAGTCGCGGACGTTGCGGCGGGCGCGCAGCAGCCAGGACAGGGTGCGTTCGACGACCCAGCGGCGTGGGAGCAGGACGAATCCGGTGGCGCCGGGGGGCCGGTTCACGACGGTGATCCTCATGCCGAGGAACGTCTGTGCCCAGCCGACGAGTGCGCCGCTGTAGGCGGAGTCGGCGTAGACCTGCACGACGTGCGGACTGGTCAGGCGGAGCCGGAAGAGCAGTTCGCGAGCGATGTCACGGTCGGTCATGTTGGCTGGGACGACCATCATCGTCAGCGGGAGCCCGCCCAGGTCGACCACGACGGCCCGCTTGCGTCCGTTGACTTTCTTGGCGGCGTCGTAGCCGCGGCTGGTCTTCGCGACGGTCTCGGCGGCCTTCACCGACTGGGAGTCGATCACGACGGTGACCGCGCGGGCCGCGTAGCCGCGCGCGGTGCGGATGCGGGCGCGCAGTTCGTCGGCGATGCGCGCGAGCACGCCGGCAGCGGCCCAGCGGGTGTAGAAGCCGTGCACGGTCTGCCAGGGCGGAAAGTCGCCGGGCAGCGACCTCCACTTCGCGCCGTTGTCGACGATGTAGCGGATCGCGTCCACGATCGCCCGCCGCTCGTGCGCCTCCGGGCGTCCGCCGCGCGGTGTGTGGCTGGCCGGGACCGGCAGCAGCGGCTCGATCAGCGACCACTCGGCGTCGGTGGTGTCGGAGGGGTAACGGCGCCGGCGGCGCGTCACGGGCCTGCGCGCCATCGTGTTGTTTTCCCTGTCTGGCAGCGTTTTCCGGCGGTGTTGGCGACCCCAACACCGCCGCGCCACCGTGGGCGTCGTAAGGCGGGAAAGCGTCTGGTTGTGCAACGGGTCGGGCGCGTCAGCGGCGGGTGCGTCGCGCGGTCTTGGGGCCACGGAGCCGGGTCACGGGTTCGTCGAGGTTGAGTTTCTTGAGCAGCTCGAACGTGGCCCGCGCACCACCGAGCTGTTCACGGACAAGGCGGATCCAGTCGTCGTCGGGCATCCAGCTGTAGTGCGGCTCGATGGTCGCGGTGATCAACCGGCTGATCTGGGTGAGGTTGCGGCGGAACTGCGCCCGCGCGTAAGCGATCAGGTCGTCGAGTTCAGGGCTGAGCCGGTAGCCCTCGCCTGGGGTCCAGATCAGCGGGGTGCCGTGCTGGGAAGCCAGCACCTCGCGCAGGTAGACCAGGCCGCGGCGGACCTGCGAGAGCGACATCTTCGTGGCCGAGACCAGCTGGGCGAGGGTCAGCGCGGACGGGCGGGCCTCCATCAGCGCCATCCGGACCTGCTCTCCGCAGACGTGGGCGGGCAACCCGCGGCGCGACATCGTCGTCACTCGCCGCGTAACAGCTTGGCGAGCCCCTGGTCCAGGCTGGTGTTGCCGGTGTCGACCGCGCTTTCCAGCCAGTCCACCGCCGCCCGCACCCGCGCCGCGCCCTTGTGCACTGTCGCCGCCTCGTCCTCGGTGAATCGCTGCCCGCGCGAGGCGGGCACCGCTCGCCCGATCGTGGCGACGAACGCCGTGCACGCGCCGACGAGCTCCATGAACCCTGCGGTGTGCTCGAGGCGACGCAGCTCCGGCGTGCGCTGCCGCACGACGTGCGCGGCCTGGCGAGAGTGGTCGACCTGGGCACGGTTGACCGCGTGCCGGGCGGTCGTGTCAGCCATTGTCCGCGACGCCACCTCCGGCCGCCGTAGGAAGTCCGTCGTCACCACCGCGGCCACCTCGTCGGAGCTGGCGAGGTCGTGAATCGCCTCCACCTTCTCCTGCACCGTCTTCGGCCGGCCGACCTGCCAGCCCACCAGGCGCTTCGCGGCGTCCGCGGTCCACCGGCGCGTGCCGGTCCGCTCATCCAGCGGCGGCCGTTTGATCATCGCCCACCGGTCCTTGTCGACCTCGATCGCCGACAGGACCCGGTGCACCTCATAGGACACACCCTCACGCCGATGTTCCTCGGGCCAGCGGGCCGCGACCGTGCGATGCTTCTCGACCGTCCGCACCGACAGGCCGATGTCGTCGGCGAACTGCGCCAGCGACTCCGCGACGCTGAACAACTGCTCGCCGGGGCCGGGATGGGCGCCGCCGGTGGGCCGCAGCGGTTCGATCTCCAGCGCGCACTCGCCGATCCGGAACTGTGCCCGGCTGACCACCCCGACCAGGTTCCGGGCTTCCGCGACCAACTCGGCATACCGCTGCGCATTGACCTGTCCAACCATGCGAGCCACCACGCCCACCTCCGTTCACAACACCGCTGTGCACTCCCTGGGAAACGTTCGATCCGTGACGCGGCGGCCAGTGCACAATGTTTCCCCAGCTCACAGCAGCCATGCGGAGTCAAAGTGAAGCGTTCGGCCACCCGTCACAGTGACGGCTTCACGAACGCTTTCCGCGCCCGCCACGCACGCGTCCGGCACCGCGACGAACAAAATTTGGCGTCGGCACGACGTTCCACCCCCGGCGACCACGACTCACCGCACTGCGGACACACCCGCCGGCCGTGAGGAACCACTTCTCGTACGGCGGCCACCCGCACCGCCAAACCCCGCTGCCACCGCCAATGCCGAGACCGGCACGCCGCCGAGCAGTACACCGCGTGTGATCGCCTCGCTGGCGCCAGCCGCTGCCCGCACGTCGCACAAAACCGCAGCTCAACGGCAGACGGGCCCGCCACACGCAACGTCTGCCCGGTCGAGGTCGACCGCCGTCCCCGACCCGTCCCACCACGCCGCTCACCAGGCACGTCACCACGCTAGAAGCGCACCCACCAGCTCCGTGACCACCAGCAGGACGACCTTCACCGACACCCGCCGTCGCGATCCGGTTCGTCATCCGCCCGATCTACCGGTCTTGAACTGCGTGTTTCCACCAGAACCGTTGGCGTGCAACAGGCCTCGAGTATCAAAACAGCCACTCAAGACCGCGGCCGGTCCAACTTCGTTGAGGCCTCCCCCTGGTTGTTTCCCGGCGACGACCCAGGCCGACCACTGTTACCCGGAAGCCTCACCCGCAAGCTGCGCGAACACGGGATCGCCCCACGCGCCGGCCGCAACACCGGCCTGGTTGCCCTCGCTGCAGACCTGCCGCCAGCCGTGCTCGCCGATGTGCTCGGCCTGCATGTCAGCATGGCGGTCCGCTGGAGCAGCTACATCCGGCGTGACTGGAACGAGTTCCTCACCGCATGCACCGACGCGCAGATGGAGGCCAACCCATGACGATCAACCGAATGCTGCTGCTCGACCTGGAGAACGTCCTGGGATCCATCAGGATCCGCCCGACGCCGTCGTCTCCAGCCAGGCGGCGAGCGCCACCGCGGCCTGCGGGTCCAGTGCGACGATGTGGGACGCCGCCCCCAGCGCCTGCGGCGTGAATACGCTTCTCACGACCAGGCCGCCCGTCTCGTCCTGGTCCACCATCCACCGTCGTCGGGCAACTGCGCGGCCTCGGCCGCGCGGCGCCGCACAAGCGGCTGCTGCCAGCGAGCGCAGAGCAGCAGCCGCCCACCGATCCTGATCGCTCAGTCTCGGAGCTCGGTCTCCGTTTCTCCGGGGACGAGCAGGTCGGCGTAGTGCTGGATGGAGATCGTGATCTTGTTGACGCCACCTACGAGGTTGGGGTCGCCGATGACGAAACTGAAGGGCGTCGTCGACACGCCGCTAGCGGTGCGAGTGGTCTGGTCGATCTTGGTCGATCCGGCGTAAGCCCTGAAGAAGGCCGTCGCGGACTGGCCGTGTCCATTGATCACGTTGCCCGTGAGAGTTGCTGTCCGGTTGTGCCACGTGACGGTGCCTTCGACCCTGATCACGCAGCCGCCCGTAGCCGCAGTGTCCCAATCCATGCAGGTGCGGAAGCTGTCCACCGCGTATTGCACGGTTGCTGCCGCAGGAACGACGGCTCCGCCGGCAGCGATACCGGCTGTGACAGCGGCGGTTGCCGCCGCGCGACGTAGAAGGGTGTGCATGGTGCTCTCCACGGGCCTCGATGAAGAAGGTGCATCGACAGTCTTGACCAGCAGGCCACGAGCCGCGAGCAAATTGCAGGAAGTGACATTCCGTCCGCGTGGCTAGTGTCCTGCGCCGGAAATTCGCCTGCAAAAGCGTGCGAGGGACTCTGGCCACGCAGCTGCCTGGCCAGCTCCAACGCCAGCTGCTCGACGGTCTCGGTGCCGGACGTGAACAGGACCGCGTGCACCGTCGCCGCGTTGTGCGGGTGCGCCAGCCCGGCCACTGCCGCGGACTTGCCGGAGCCGGGCGGGTCCCTCCAGCACCACGCATTCCGCGTCCGCAGCGACGAGGTGCCGCAGTGCGGTGAACGCCTCCGTTGGCGCGTAGAAGGTGGTGAGCTGCTCGATCGTGGCCTGCTGGGCGGTGCCGGCCAACGGCGTCGCACTCCAGGCCGGGTTGAAGGCGATCCAGGCGGCTGGGCGCTGATCAGCACCTCGCGGCTGCCGTCGTAGGCCATGTGGATCGCGACCTGCGAGCCGCAGTGCTGGTCGAGGTAGCCTTTGACCTCGGTGAAATGCAGGCGCTCGCCCAGCTGCGGCGACCCGGTGAGGATGAGCCTGGTCAGCGTCCTGGTCGCACACGCCCCGTAGGCGGGCCCTTCGTCCGTCGCGGTGGGCAGCTCCAGCCGGCGCCTGCCGCGCCGCATCGTCTGCAACCACTCCCGCCCGGCAGACTCGACCGCGAGCCCGGGGTGGCATGCGTCGATCAGCAGAACCAGGCCGTCGAGCGCCGAGTACCGGCGGAGCAGTTCCTTGATCCGCTGCCCGACCAGCACCGCTTCCCGGGAATCGGGGACCGTGCTGTCCTTGGCCATCAGGTAGAAGTCGGCGTCCTCGAACCCGCCGTGGCCGATGAACGCCAGTACCAGGGTGGCGCGCTGGTCATGCGCCGCCCTCATCGCCTCGACCAGCGCGTCGTCGAGCTGACGAGCGCTCGGATCAACGAGCACCGGTCCCGCTGGCAGTGCCGGCGAGCACCGACCGAGCTCGGAGGTCAGCACCGCTCCGAGGTCGTGCGCCGCTCCCGGCAACATCGACAATTCCAGGCCCATCGGCTCGCACTGCGACCCCACGACCAGCACCAGACGCCCACTCACGCGATCAAGATTGCGGTATGCGCACGGTGACGGGCAATTTCGACATACTACGGAGCGTGGCTGAGATCGTTCTGGTGCACGGCATTGCACAGGAGCAGCGCTCCGCGGACGTCCTGGAGAGCACCTGGCTCCCCGCTCTCGCGGGAGGTGTCCGTACCGCGGGCAATCCGGAACGCGCTGATCAGATCTGGCGAGACTCCCGGCCGGGCAACGCTCGCATGGCGTTTTACGGCGACCTCTTCCGCCGCGCTGACCAGCAAGGAGGCGCCGCGAACCTGCAGAGCGCCGAACAGCAGGCCCTCTACGACGCGGTGCTCGCCGCGGTGCTCGCCAACGCCGCCGCGCGCAGCACCGACGACCGCGATCGCCGCGAGGCCGAGCAGGTGCTCGCGACCAACCTGCCCGGTAAACAGGGCGTCCCGGCCATGGCCCGCCCGCTGCTCAACGCCCTGCTCCGCATCGGCCCCTTCGCCCGCCTCGGCATCTCCGCCGCCGAACGCCTGCTCGGCGCACTCAAGCAGGTCTCGCTCTACCTGACCGACGACGAACTCCGCGCCACCGCCCAGCAACGCGTCCTCGACCTCATCGGCCCCGTGACCCGCGTCGTCATCGCCCACTCGCTGGGCACCGTCGTCGCCTACGAAACCCTGCACCGCCTCGACCGGCCGCTCCCGCTGTTCATCACCTCGGCTCGCCGCTGGGCATGCGCACCGTCATCTACGAACGCCTTCGTCCGCAACCGGCGTCCGTGCCCGCGGTCGTGCAGAGCTGGATCAACGCCGCCGACCGTGACAACCTCGTCGCCGCCGACCTTGATCTCACCCGCGGTTTCCCCGGCGCCGACGGTGTGCTGGAAAGCCACTGGACCGTCGACAACGGCGGCAAACCACACGAGGCCACCCATTACCTGACCAAAGCCGTCATCGGCCGTCCCGTCGCCGCAGCGTTGTCGGCGTGAGCGAGACGGCACCGCTACTGTGGCTGTTCTGATCATGTGCTCGGGGGAGGGCAAGTGGGAAGCGTCGTCGCAGGGCCGCGTCGTGCCAATCCGTTCCTGAACCGGATCGGTATCCGGGCGGACATGAACAGGGTGTACGGCGAGTGCGTGGACCAGGGGCGGTCTTGCCTGTTCTACGTACACGGTTTGGACGGCATGGGCCGGATGAGTCTGGCCGGCGAGTTCTTCCACCAGCACCATTCCGATTTCGACGCCTACGTCGAGGTGGCCGCGCGTCAACCGAACGGGAGGCTGACGCCGGCCGGCGAGATGCTCGGCCAGGCGTTGCGCGGGCTCGGGGTGCCGGACACCGAGCTACCGGTGGGACTGGACGACCGGGCCTTCGCGTTTCAGGCGAGGTCGGCTGGTCGCCGGTTCATGATGGTCGTCAGGGACGTGGCGGACGTCGAGCAGGTCACGCTGCTCGTTCCGCACTCCGCGCCTGGCGCCGTCGTGGCGGTGACTGGCCGGGCGATGCTTCGTGGGTTGCTGATGCACGACTTCGTGGACGTTCCGCTGGGCAGGCTGCCGCGCGAGGACGCGAAAACACTGCTCACCGCGTCGATCGGGGCGGACGACGTGCCGACACCGGTCGTGGACGAGCTGGCCGCGATCTGTGACGACGTTCCGCTGCTGATCCGGATTCTCGGCGCCCAGCTGCGCCATCGCGCGCCCAGCGCGATCGAACGGCACCTGCGTCAGTTGCGTGCCTCAGACGCGGCGCTGCTCGAGCTGGAGCACGCGCAACGCGTAGGCAAGTTCCTTGAGGTGACCGAGAGCCTCGTGCGTGAGCAGCAAACGGCCCTGCGGCGGTTGGCCCTGATCCCAGGACCTGACTTCGAGGTGAACGCCGCCGCGGTGGCGTTGGACCTGAGCGCCGACGACGCCGAACAGATGCTCGAAGCCCTCGCCGACAAGCACCTGGTGATCTGGGACAACAGCCGGGACAGGTACTCGCTGTATCGGATGGTGCGCACGCACGCTCGCCGCATGGCGGACAAGGACGACGGCCCGGAGATGATCAAAGAGATCGTCGGGAAGATCACCGCCTGGACACTCCGCGAGGCGATTCCCCGTGACGTGGGGCTGGCCGACCGGTGGCGGGTCGGCCGGGAGTTCGAGTTGTTCGCCGCCGCGAACCTGCGGCCTGTACCGCGTGCCGCGGCCACGGCCTGGTTCGACGTCGAGTGGAAATCACTCGTCGCCTGCGTGCAGGCCGCGCACGAGCAAGGCCTTCATGACATCGCTTCCCAGCTGTGCGTCGCGGCGTTCAAGTATCTGCACTTGCACGGACACTTCGACGACTGGATCGACTGCCACAACCTGGGAGTCCGCTCCACCGAGATCTCCGGTGACATGGCGGGCCGGATGCAGCTGACCTCGCAGCGCGGCGCCGCTCACCTCGCCCTCGGAAACACGAAGGTCGCCAAGCAGGACTTCGAGGCGTCCTGGCAGGCCGCCACCGAGATCGATCATCGGCTCGGCCTGCAGAGCGCGTGGGAGTGGCGTGGCAAGACCGCGGCCGCGGAGGGCGACCTGGACTACGCCTTCCACTGCTTCGATGAGTCCGACGCTGTGATCGAACGGTCCGAGCAGGAGATCCCGCCGAAGCAGCGGACCAGGATGCGCGCCTTGCTGATACTGCATCGCGCCAGGGCGTGGGTGAAGCTGAAGGACTGGAACCGCGCGGTGAACGCGGTGTCGTCGATCATGGAGTATTTCGCCGCGAGCGGCGAGACTGACAACCACGCCAAGTGTCTGCTCGTACTCGGAGATGGCGCGCTGGGTTCCGATGACCCGGCAAAAGCCGCGGGCTACTACGGACAGGCAGCCGCGCTGTTCGCCCGCGACCAGGCTCCTCGCGCGCAGGCCGACGCGCTGCACAAGTCCGGTCTGGCCCAGCGCGCCGCAGGAGACTCCGGTGGAGCCTCTGAGGCGTTCCGATTGGCCAAGGAGCTCTTCGTCAGGCTGGGGGACCGTCGTGCCGATGTGGTGGACGGGCTTCTGCGTGGGCAAGTGAACGACCGCTGAGCGAGACAGTCAGTTGCCGGTTCCCGAGCCGCAGCGTCGCGGTGTCAGGTAGCTCGTCCCACCCTCTGCCGCAGGAAATCCACCGGTAGATCGCGGACGCGCAGGCGACAGCCTCGTCTACATCGGACAGATCCCTCAGGACAACGCCGCGATCGCGATGCACGACCTCGGCGGAGGTGACGGTGAAACCGCAGGACGGCCGACCGGCGAACACCTGCTCGGCCTCGTGCAGATGATCGAGCAGCACGATGGCGGCGTTGCCGTGCAGATCGCGGCGAGGATGTGCCTGCTGCACCACCAGATGCCGGTCAACAGTGTTCGGTGGCTGGTCATCGCGCGGATCGACGTCGGCGGGCCACCTCGTCAACTCCACCGCGTCGTCGTCGTGCCACTCCGCCGCCACCCACCAGGACGTAACCGGAAGCTGTTCGGGGAGCAAGGTGCTCGCCGAGTACGGCGGAACCAATGCCGGCCGTTCCGGCTCGGGCAGCGCCATGAGGTCGTAGAAGGACTTTCTCAACGCGGCGGCCGACGAACCAGGCAGAGACGTCGCAAGCTCCCGCACCTTCGCGAGTCCGCCTTCCGCCGCCTGCGCCAGCGCGGTGCCGAACTGGGGGAGGAACGCCGCCGCCGGGTCGAGCCTGGCTGCGGTGCGTCCCAGTTCGTCCATTGCGGAGCCTTCGGCGATCTGGTGCTCGGGGAACGACGCCAGCAACGTCGCCCGCCCCGCGCACGCCGCATACCCCGTCACCGCGCCGAAATCACCGATCACCACGTCGGCCGCCAGCACGGCCTGCTGCCAGCCGTGGGCAGGTGGGATCAGCCGCAGGCCCGCGCGCAGACTGTCGCCCAGCCAGAGCCTGATCTGCGCGGGCCCGTGGGCGTACCAGGTGTTGGGGTGCAGGACCGCGGCGACGACATGCTGGTCGCCTGGTAGTTCCGCGAGCAGCTGCGCGATGAGGCTCGGGTTGCGCCCCAGCAGCGAATCCGGTCCCCAGGTCGACGTGACGACCACGACCCAGGTGTCGTCGTCCGCGCCCAGGGCGCGCCGGTAGTCACGGCGACGCGGCTCGCTGACGGCCATCCTGTCGAAGCAGGGATCCCCTGCGACCACGGCGGCGTCGAGCGCTTCAGGGACTGCTCCGGCCAGCCGGGCGTACTGCTCGTCGTGTGACAACACGACCGCACGGGGGACTACAGACCCATCGCGCACCAGCCACTCACGCGACAGGCCGTAGACGGAGCGGTTTCCGGTTTCCGGTTTCCGGTTTCCGGTTTCCGGTTTCCGGTTTCCGGTTTCCGGTTTCCGGTTTCCGGTTTCCGGTTTCCGGTTTATTTTCTTAGTATATCCGATTCCGTGCGATAGGATCGCCAGTGGGGCGTGGATGTCATGCAGATTCCCACTATTATGTACGGACAGCGCGAGATCGAACTCGGTGAGAACCGCCTGCTCCCACGGTATGAGCAGCGTGCCCATCGCGCACAGGTGCTCCTCGACCCCGTTGTCAACCGCAGACGCCTGGGGACAGGTGTAGACGATCTGCACACGCTGGTCGCTGTCGAACACGGGAAGGATGTCGGCGAACCGGTTGACGGCGGTCACGGTGTGAACCACCACCAGCACCGTGCGCTCGGTGCCGACGGTCCGCCATCGGGGACCATGCGGCCCGAGTGGCACCTTCAGCCACCGGCTTGACGACAAGATCCCCACTCCCGCGGACGCCTGAACTCCCGCTCACCGTACCCGTCACCCGCTAACGTGATCACGTGACTCCGATCTGGGTGACCGTCCTCGTGGCGGTGATCAGTCTGTTTGCCGCGCTGAGCGCCCAATGGGTCAGCGGCGTCAACCAGCGCAAACTCGCCGTCATCGACCGCGACGCCAAACGAGATGAACGCCAGCTGCAAAGTCGCGAAGACGCCTGCGCGAAGTTCCTCGTGACCGTTCGTGCCTTTCAGAGCGCGGCTCGTGCGGGTGCCGACCCGGACGCCCTGGAAGGTCGGTTGAACACGCTGAGGGAAGCCGCCGCCTTCGTCGAACTGCACGCCCCCAAGCTCGCGGACGGCCCGCTGACCGCCGTGCTCACCGCCGCCAGCCGGTGGTACTCGTTGCTGCTCAACCACTCCGTGACATCGCCGGTCATCAGGGAAACAGACGGCGACTTCGACCAGGCGCTGGTGACACTGCGCGACCTCATGCGCGAGGAACTCGGCACCAGCCGTCGGTAGCAACGCCGCGAATATCGGGTGGCGTTCCTGTCACAAGCCGTTCGCGGTTGAACATCGCAGCGACTACTCGCTGGCCGAACCCGTCGACGATCAACGGGGCGGCGGCGAGTCCGAAGCGCGAGTGCGAGCGACGGAGTGATCACGTCGAGTGCCACCAGGGCCACGACCACGAGCGGGGGCAGGCAGGCTGGCGAGGATGCCGACATTGCTGGGGGGCCCAGGCGCCGCGGGAGTGGGCGGAGAGGGCGATGCCGACCCAGATCGACCAGCGGGCCGCGCATGGCGGAGGCGAGACTTCGCGTGTGCTCCGCTTCGTTCAGATCATTGCGGGAGGACCTTCGATCTGCTGGAGGCGGGGCAGCTGTCGCCGACAGCACCGACGCCGACCCAGATCGACCAGCGGGCCGCGCATGGCGGAGGCGAGACTTCGCGTGTGCTCCGCTTCGTTCAGATCATTGCGGGAGGACCTTCGATCTGCTGGAGGTGGGGCAGCTGTCGCCGACAGCACCGACGCCGAGGTCATGCGTCAGCTCGGTGTCGACGAGTTCCAACGCGTTGTCGTCGGCATCGGCACCAACCTCGAAGCCAGCATCCTCACGACCGCCGTTCTGGTCGACCTCGGAGTTCCGGACATCTGGGCGAAGGCGATCAGCCACGAGCACCGCCGCATCCTCGAACGCATCGGCGCCCATCACGTCGTGCTGCCCGAGCACGAGATGGGCGAGCGCGTTGCGCACCGCGTGACCGGACGGATGCTGGACTACTTCGAGTTCGAGGACGACTACGCCTTGATCAAGGCCCTCCCACCGGAGGAGGTGATCGGGCAGCCGCTCGGCCAGAGCAAGCTCCGGTCCAAGTACGGCGTCACCGTCGTCGGCGTCAAACACCTGGGAGACGGCTTCACCCACGCCACCGCCGACACCGTGGTCAACCGAGGCGACGTGCTGATCGTCGCCGGGAAGACCAAGGACGTCGAAAGGCTGGCTGACCTGACATAACGATTTCCTGACGACATCCATACGTGTCCTGTCTTGCCCAGGCCCGTTCTTCCAAGAAACGGGTTCCTCGCCGCACACGTCGCCTTGTCGGACACCGACAACCAGCGTCGTAGCCGGGCAGGTAGCCCATGATCGCGTGCTGGAGTTCTTGGGCTTCCCAGACGGACACCCTCAATGGTCTGCGTTGGGATCATCTCGCACATATGATGGCGACACGCCCAGGGCGAGTTCGTGGACGTGGCGAACGCCGCCCAAGCCTGCGCCCAGGTCGAGGAACTGCTCGATCCCGGCCGTGAGCATGTGCGGCACCGCGCGCCGCACAAAAGCGCGGCTCTCCCGGACGAACATGTCGTAGCGCGGTACCGACTCTATGATTGCGTCGGCCACCGCACGGTCCGAGGCAAAACTGTGCCCGCCGCCGAGCAGGTGGTCATAGATCCGGGACAGCGACGACACGTTGACATCGACCGGCGCGCCCCACTCGTGCGCACCCTCCTGCATCGCCATCACCGCGTCGTTCCCCCCGCCCTGGCTCGTCATCACGAGCCGACTCGCTGCGCACCCTGGCCGACTCCGGCAGGCTGACCGGTAGCGGTTCGTCCGCTGCTGCCTGAAGTCGACCGAGTCGATCGGTGTCGGCGATTAGACCGGCGATAGGAAGATCCAAACCAGAGCGGAACCAGGGCGCTCATAAGGCGTTGGTGGGGCGACACCCCGCCTGAGCAGCCCTTCTACCTCGGCCATGATCACTCGTACGGGTGCCACCGGGCGCGGCCGAGTCGAGCTGGGAGGGTCAGTTCTCCATAAGCTCTTGATCGTCCGGGACACGATGTTCCGGATACCCGGGTCGGCGGGGTGTGACAATCAGTTCTCTGCCGGTGGATGGCTCGCGACGAGTGGCCGCCCCGCCGACCTGGACGCCTCGGCCTCTGATTAAGACCTGTGCGCACAGTCGCTGTTTATGGAGGTGCCGGCGAGGTCGTCCACGGGCCTGAGCTGCGAGAACGAGAGGACGGGCCGCGTGGCGGTTCGCGAACGGATCTGGGTCGGCATCGACGTGGGCAAGATCGCCCACCACGCCAGCGCGGTGGACGAGACCGGGAAAGTCGTGTTCTCCCAACGGGTCGACAACGGCCAGGTCGCGATCGAGCAGCTCGTCGCGCGGGCGGGCAAAGCCGCTGCCGAGGTGCGGTGGGCGGTGGACCTGACCTCGGGCGCGGCCGGGCTGCTGGTCATGCTGCTGCTGGCCACCGGACAGCCGGTGACCTACGTGTCCGGGCAGACGGTCAACCGCATGGCGGGCGCCTTCGGTGGCGAGGGCAAGACCGACGCCAAGGACGCACGGATCATCGCCGAGACGTCCCGAATGCGCGGCGACCTGCCCCGACTGTCCGTCCCGGACCAGGTAGTGACCGACCTGGCGGTGCTCACCGCGCGACGGGCCGATCTGATGAACGACTGGGTTCGTGACGTCAACCGCCTGCGCGAGCTGCTGTCCTCGATCTTTCCCGCCCTGGAGAAAAGGCTGGACTGCACCACCCGCGCCGCGCTGACCCTGCTGACCGGTTTCCAGACCCCGGCGGCGGTCCGCGACGCCGGTGAACCCGGCCTGACCCGCCACCTGCACGATCTGGGCGTTCGCCCCGGGACCGCGCACACCGTGACCGCCAAGGCCCTGGCCGCCGCAGCGGAACAGACCGCCGCCCTGCCCGCCGAGGCCGTCACCGCGCCGCTGATCGCCCGCCTGTCCAGGCAACTGCTCGACCTGGATCGCGAGGCCAAAGACCTCACCAAACAGATCGGCGACACCTTCCGCACCCACCCCCAGGCCGCGATCATCGAGAGCCTGCCCGGCCTGGGGCCGGTGCTGGGCGCGGAGTTCCTGGTCGGCACGGGCGGCGACCTGTCCGCCTTCCGCGGCCCCGACAAACTCGCCGCGTTCGCCGGCCTGGCCCCGATGCCCCGCGACTCCGGCCGGGTGAGCGGCAACCGGCGCAAACCCCGGCGCTATTACCGGGGCCTGCGCCGGGTGTTCTACATGGCCGCCCTCGTCTCGACCATGCGCGAAGGCCCATCGAAGACGTTCTACCAGCGCAAGCGAACCGAGGGTAAACATCACGTCCAAGCCCTGATCGCCCTGGCCCGCCGCCTGGTCGACGTGCTGTGGGCGCTGCTGCGCGACAACCGGCCCTTCACACCGGCCGTCACCGACACAGCAGCAGTCCCTACGGCCGCTTGACACGGATCATTAAGACTCGTCGAAGTACGCCTCGACGGCGCCGCGGAGCTGTGCGAGTCGCTTCGACACAGCGCTGTGGTTGGCGTAGCCGAGGACGTCGGCGATTTCGGTCGTGCAGGTGACGCCACTGTTGAGCACCGCGTCTAGGATTCGTCTAGGGTGCTGGATGCCGATTGATCGTGAGATTGTGATTTCTCGGTATCGCGCGGCTGTGCCACATCATCAGAGTTGCTTTCGCCGCAGACGGCCTACGACATCACGCGGGTGTTCACCGCCACGACAGCGCTGTCGGGATCGTCAGGATGGTCGGGGTCGAGCCAGATGGTGGCCAGGTCACCGATTCTTGGCAGCAGGGTCCAGGTGAATGTTCCCGACCGGCTCACCATGCGCGAGCGGCCTTCGAGTCGCGGAATGTGACTGTCACCGTTGCCCATGGCAGTCCCTCGATCTCGACGCCGTCGTGATCAGAGTCGGACACGACCCCGAGCCGCTCGATCCCTTCCGACTGGACTCGAGCGATCCGGGCCATATGGTGGCCGTGGCGTTGGGCCGCCCGCAAGGCTGTGACAGCGGCCGGGCACGGCGATGACCGCGAGGACTGCGGGAAACCAGTAGCGGGACGTCCAGGCCATCCACGGCCCCACTCCCCATGTCGATCCAGCCCGTCCGGCCGCGTCGACGAAGACACCCGCACGGGGTGGAGCGGTCCACAGCGCCGCGGCGTTAAGGCCGAATGCCACCGCGACACAACCGGAGTTCACGGCCAACGGCATCGCAGCCGACGTCATACCGCGCCATCGGCGAGCCATCGCCGATTGAACAGCGAAACTGACGACGAAGCCGGCGAAGGCACCGACAAACAGCGCCCACAGGCCCTTCGGTACGTCGTTGATCGGCATCATGTCCTCGGTCAGATAAGCCGATCCCGCCGGGAACGTGGCGGCATCGGCGAGTCCGTACCCGAACAGCGCCCACATCACCCCGCCCACCCACAGCCACACCCGCTCCGCCCGCAGACCGCTTGTCTCGCGCCAGTCCGGTCTTGTCGCCAGTACGCGTCACCAACGTCTCCATCCCGAAACGACCGGTTTACTTGTGCACGCTCGTCCGCTCGGCCCGCCATACCGACGCACGCGGTAGGCCTCCTGGTTCCACCGACATCGGCACTGCTCGTACTTGCGGTGACATCGTGCTGCACGCCACCAGGGCACCGCGCTGCGCACACCACGAGTGACATCTCTGATCGCCCAGCCCTTCGCCTGACATCATCGTCCCGCACGACAACAGCAAAGCCCCAAGCGATCTAGACCGTTCGGCAGTGTTCATGCTACCAAAAAGGGTAATACTGCTTGATCTCGTGCGATCTGAGCTGCCTTCACACATGCTTCGCAGGCTGGTGTCTGGCGTGTACGGATGAAGCGTCGGGGCTGGATGCGACGGAGAGCAAGGTTGTCCAATTCGGACAACATTCGTTGCTGTCGTAGTAAGGTCCACGCGAGCAGGACCGATCCTGCACAGCGCCATTGGACCGATCCCGAACCACACACCATTTTGCCGAGGGCGAGGAGACACTGTGAGATATCAAGTGCCATCTGCTGTAGTCGCAATGGTGTTGATGGCCGGCTGCGGCTCCTCCGCATCCCCGGCCGAGAACCAGGGGCCAATCGGCCACAGGAAGGCGGTCAAAGGTCCTGAGGTCTGCACCTTGGTTCCGGCTGAGCAGCTTGCGCGGCAACTGAACGTGTCCAAGATCGAGAAAAGAGATGGCCCGCTGGAAAGGATGGGCAGCTGCAGCTGGGTGATCCCGATAGATGGCGCCGCCGACCCGCAGCTCTCCCTGCATGGCGAAGCCAGACTCGGCTTCGGTAAATCGGACACCGTCGGTGGGGTTCGGGCCCGGCGGCAATATGAATCACACGTCAACGCATGCACTGTCTCGGTCGCTTTGTCGGGCACCACCGATCCGGCGGCCGGAGACGACAAAAGTAGCGATCCCGCTATTTCCGTCCGCTACTCCGGACCTACTGATGCTTCGGAAACGGAAGTATGCAAGGCGGCAGACGCGGTAGCTGAAACGTATCTCCGGGCGCTGCCCATGGCATGAGCTCGTGACAGCTTAGCTGAATTGGGTATTTTGCGGCGCGGCGTATCACCGCTGAGCTGTAACACCGGGCCGGTCATGCCGTAGTTGATGTCGTCGTCCTCAGGGGCTCGTCCCGCGCACGTACCGGCTCGGCGGCATCCGCGAGAAGCAATCATGCGGGTGTCTAGCAGCAGGGTCGCGACCGTGAGCCATGTGGCGGCGCGCGTGCACATCCCGCGAGTCAATTTCCCGTCAAGTCCTGCTCGTGTAAGGACCGACGCAACAGGCGTCAAGATCCCGTAAAATGAGCCGAGCTTGCCTTCCGTGGCCGGCCGCCGATTGCACAACAGTCACGACCTCAGTGCGACGCTCAGGAGTGGCGCGGGCGACGTTGTCGGCCGCCGTCGAATCGCTGTGTCTGGGCTGACGACATTGCCCTGTTCAGCAGCAGGAACCTTGAACCAGCAGGAGCACCCGCTCTGGCTGAACATCCCTCTGCAGATTAAGCGGCTGGCTCACATGGCGGTGCGTCTGAGCGGGGAGTCGCGGGCCGCCTGAGCTAACGTCAGGTCCTGTCGAGGCGCGGCCGAGGCGCCGGATGCGGAGCCGTTTCGTTCTGAGGTCTCGAGATTGCCCAGGCATGCGGCTGTGGGAGTAGCTCGCAAGCATCGACCGGAAGAGGAAGTTGTGGTGGACGATTCGACTGCGCAGTCGGGTGAGGTCGATCTTACTCGGCCCAGCGCGGCCAGAGTGTACGACTACTATCTCGGGGGCGCGCATAACTTCGCGGTGGACCGGGAGATGGCCGAGCGGGCAATGGGGATGTGGCCGGATCTGCCGTTGATCATGCAGGCGAACCGGGCGTTTCTGCGCCGCGCCGTGCGGTTCTGCGTCGACGCCGGCATCCGGCAGTTCCTCGATCTCGGCTCGGGCATTCCGGCCGTGGGCAATGTGCACGAGATCGCCCAGGCCGCAGCTCCTGACGCGCGGGTCGTGTACGTGGACAGCGATCCCGTCGCCGTCGCCTACAGCCGCAGCATCCTCGCTGGAAACGAGCTGACCGCTGCGGTGCAGGCGGATCTGCGCAAGCCGGATGCGGTGCTGGGCAGCCCCGAAGTCCGTTCACTGCTGAACTTTGACGAGCCGATGGCGGTCATGATGGTCGCAGTGCTGCACTTCGTGTCCGACAACGACGACCCCGCGGCCATCGTTGCGGGCTACCGCGAGGTGATGGCACCCGGCAGCGTGCTGGCCATCTCACACGCCACCCAGGACGGTCAGCCGCAGCAAGCGGCTTCGCACCAGGATCTCTACCGCCACACACCAACCCCGATGACCATGCGCTCCAAGCCACAGGTCGCTGGCCTGCTTGCGGGATTCGACATCATGGAGCCCGGCGTCGTGTTTCTGCCGCTGTGGCGGCCCGCCTCCCCCGACGACGTGGACGAGCACCCGGAGCGGTTCAGCGGTCTCGCCGCTGTCTGCCGGAAGAGCTGTCGGCGGTCATGCCACTGCTCCCACCGAACGGTCGGTGACCAGAGTCATCGGCTGTGCCAGCCGCGCGAACGGCGTGACCAGGCCGACCAGCGGCACCGGGGGTGACTCGTCGTCCGCCTCGGTCAGGTGCACCACCAGATCACGGCGCCGGAACACCGTGGTTCCACCGGAGGTGACGGTGATGCCGGCGAGCCGCTGGGCCAGTTCGCTGGCGTGCCCTGGCAGCGACTCGTACAGGACGGCCCTGCGCGGCAGGCGACCCGTGCGGCCGTTGCCGGACGCCACCCGCATCACGGTGGTCGCGAGGAACCGACGGAGGCTCGCCTCGTCGGTCACATCGCAGTCGTGCACCAGGTGCGGCCGCAGCCGCTGCTCCACCGCCAGGATCTGTGGTTGTTCCGCCAGGTGCCGGACGGCTTGTGAAGGAGGGCAGGTGATGTCCACGACCCGTACCACGACACGTCCTGCAATGAAGACCGACGTGCGCTCCAGCAGCGCCCACCCCGTCTCCGGCCTGCACACCGGAAGGTGTGCGCACCTGAAGAGGATGTCGGCTGCCTTCGCCTCCGATCCGGCTCGCACCGGGAACGTCAACGCATAGCGGTCGACGGTTCGGCCGCCGGTCGTCGTGACCGCCGGGAAGCCACCACAGTGGCCACCGGGAGACCGCTCGTTCATCGGAACAGCACCTGGTCGACCACGGTCGGCAGGACATCGGGATGGGGAGTGGCCGGGCTGCGCCACGCGATGAACCCGTCCGGGCGGATCAGGACGGCGCCGTCGTCGTTGATGCCGTAGCGGCGGGTGAAGTCGCCGGTGGGGTCGTGCAGGGTGTCGCCGATGCGGTGCTGCTCGACACAGGCGTCCGAGAGGTCTGCGGTCTGCTGCCAGTCCGGGCCGGCGACGAGCACCAGGCCGCGCCCCATCAGGTCGACAGGGGACAGTGCGGTTCCGTTGTGCTCCAAGGTGAGGTGAGGTGCTCGGCAGCCCGGTGCGGCGGTGGGGTGGTCGGGGTCTTCCACCGGACCGGGAGCGGGGGTGCCGTCCGGGACGAAGGCGCCTTCGGGGTAGGTGTAGCCGAACATCGTCGCCCGCTGGCGGATGGCGCTGTCGCGTGCGTCGCCTGGCTTGCCGTTGACCAGACCGTACCGCTCGACGGTCAGCGCGGTGGTGTGCCGGGCCACGGGGAGGCGTTCGGTCTCGTAGGTGTCCAGCAGGCCTGAACCGGCCACGCCGCGGTGGTGCAGGGCGATCTTCCACGCCAGGTTGAAGACGTCCTGGACAGCGGTGGCCACGCCGAAGGTGCCCACGGGTGGCATGACGTGGGCGGCGTCGCCGGCGACGAACGCCCGGCCGACGCGCATGCGGTGGGCGACCTGGCCGGAGATCTCCCACGGGGTCTCGGACACGCGGTCGATCACGATCGGCAGGTCGTCCATGCCGATGGCCGTGCGCAGCAGGTGTACGCACCGCTCCTCGGTGAAGTCGGCGACGTCGTCACCCGGCCGCAGGGAGACGGCGAACCGCCACCGCTTCGCGCCGTCGATGGACGTGAGGAAGCCGTGCACGGCGGGGTTGCGCACGGTCAACGCGACTATCTTGCGTCCCTGCAACGGTTCGCGGAGATCGGCGTCGAAGTAGATGTTGACCTTGCGCGCCAGGATGTCCGAGCCGTCCTGCCCGACGTCGAGCATGCGGCGAACAGGACTGTGCGCGCCGTCCGCCACGACGAGGTAGTCGGCACGCACACGCTCTTCCCGCCCGGTGCGGTGATCGCGCACCAGCGCGCCAACGCCGTCGGGTTCGTTGTCCACCGCCACCACCTCGTGGTGGTAGCGCACGTCCGCGCCGGTCTGGACGGCGTGTGCGCGCAGCAGCGGTTCGAGCTGGTTCTGGTCGATCGCGGCCCACCGGCAGGGGCTCAGCGCGTCCGAGCCGGTGTCGAGGCGGTTGGGCAGCCGCAGCAGTTCAGGGCCCGCCAGGAACTCGGCGTGGGCGACGACGGTGTGGTCGGCGATCGGTGACCGCACCCGCCCGATGGTCTGCTCCAGGCCCACGGCGCGGTAGAGCTCCATGGTGCGCGGGTTGAGCGCGCGGGCCCTGGGGTCGGTCGACGGTTCGGGGTGGCGCTCCACCAGCAGGGTCGGCACGCCGTACCGGGCGAGGAACACGGCGGCGGACAGGCCGGCCACGCCCCCGCCCGCGATCAGCACCGGGATCTCAGACATGGCGCTCCCAGCGGTAGAACTCCTGCGCCATCGCGTCCTTGGGCTCGCGCCATGTGTCGGGGTCGTAGGCGGAGACGAACGGGCTCAGGTCCTGGCTGATCCGCCGGAACCGGGGGTCGTCACGGTGCGAGGCCACCGCCTCGGCCAACGGGCGGTCGCTCTCCACCAGGTGCAGGTAGAGCCGGCCGAACCGGAACAGGCTGCGTGCCCGCACGCCGAGCGCGGTGGGCAGGCCGGAGTGGCGGTCGGAGTTGGCGAACACGGCGGCGACCTCGTCGGCGGACTCGGGGACCATGCGGGCGACGATCAGGGTGCGGTGCACGCGACCTCCTCGACCTTCCGCTTGATGAGCGCCATCTGGACGCGGCTGTTGTCGTTGATGCGCTTGGTCATGGCGGCGTCGTCCACGGGGGCGTCGGGTTTCATCGCGAAGTCCTGCACCCAGCGCATGCGCACGCCCGTGTCGAGTTGCTCGTAGGTCCAGCGGATGTGCATCCGCTCGAACGGCCCCGTCTCGACGCGTCGGGCGGTGACCGTTCCGGTGGCCCGGTCCGCGACGCGTTCGGACACCCAGCTCCACACCTTGCCGGCCGCGTCCGGGTGCATCGTGAGGCGGAACAGCACGCGGTCGCCGTCGCGTTCGAGCACCTCGACCGAGGCGTACTCGCTGAACAGCTCCGGCCAGCGCTCGACGTCGTTGGTGCGTTCCCACACCAGCTCCATCGGCGCGTCGATGACGATCTCGTTCTCGGTGTGCCCGCTCATCCTCAGGCCCTCCCTGGCAGCAGGGCCAGCAGTTCGGGCGGTGACTGGTGCGGTCGCAGTTCGACGTCCCTGGACACGCCGTGGTCGCGTTGCAGCTCGGCCAGCACGCCCATCAGACCGAGGGAGTCCACGCCGAGGTCGTCGAAGGTGCGGTCGGGGTCGGTGACCTGCTCGCCGGTCACGGGAACCCCGGTGCAGCGGCTGATCAGCGCTGCCAGGTCGTCGGGGGAAAGTCGGGTGTCCACGTCAGATACCTCCGCTGGTCGGTGATTCCGGGTGGCGCAGCACGAGCGCCGAATTCCCGCCGTACACACCGCGGGACAGCACCAGGACGGTGCGCAGGTCGACCGGGCGGGCGACGCCGGTGACCAGGTCGAGGTCGAACCGGCACTCGCGCACGCCCGGGGTGGGCGGCACCAGACCGTGTTCGAGGGCCAGCACCGCGGTGGCGACGTCGAGCACGGCCGCGGCGGCGTAGCAGCGCCCGTACCCGGCTTTGGGCGCGGTCACCGGCACTCGGCTCGCGCGCTCGCCCAGCAGCAGGCGCAACGCCTCGGCTTCGGCGGCGTCGGCACGCGGGTCGGCCATCGCGTCGAGGAACACCGCGTCCACGTCGTCGGGGTCAGACCGGCCTCGGCCAGCGCGCCCGCGGCGGCTCGCAGCAGTCCCTGCGCCGACCGGTCGAACCGCCGCCGACCGGTGTAGGTCGCGCAGTGCCCCGCCACCATTGCTTTCACGGCGGCGCCCCGGCGGTGCGCGGCGTCGGCGTGCTCCACGACGAGCATGGCGCCGCCCTCGGCCGGCGCGAACCCGTCGGCCCGCTCGGTGAACGGCTGGTAGGCCGTGGCAGGGTCGCCGGAGGTGCTGAGCAGCCCCAATCCGAGCTGGCAGCACATCGCGTACGGGCAGAACGGGGCTTCCGCGCCGCCGACGAGCATGGCCCGTGCGCCTCGTCGCAGCTCACCTCCGGCGGCGGCGAGGACGTCCAGGCCGCCCGCCTCGTCGGCGACCAGCACTCCGGACGGGCCGCGCAGGCCGTTGCCGATGGAGATCTGGCCGGAGCACGCGGCGTAGAACCAGGCGATCGACTGGTAGGGGCCCACGTGTTCGGGTCCGTGCCGCCACAGCCGTTCGATCTCCCGCTGGCCGAACTCCACACCGCCGCTGTAGCTGGCCGTCATCACGCCGAACTCGAAGGGCTCCACGGCGGCCGGGTCCAGCTCAGCGTCGCGCAGCGCCAGGTCGGCCGCGGCGAGGGCGAAGTGGGTGAACCGGTCGGTCTGCACGGTGATCCGCGGTTCGACCCATCCGTCCGGTCCGAACCCGGTCACCTCGCCCGCCACGGTGACCGGATAGGGGTTGGGCTCGAACCGCTCGAGCGGCGCCAGCGCCAAGTGCCCGTCGCGCACGGCGGGCCAGAACTCGTCGACCCCGAGACCGCTCGGGGCGATCACGCCGAGACCGGTCACGACGGGCGCGGAACCGGTGGGCGCGGGGCTCACGACGGCGCGGCTCACGGCCGCTCCGCTCTCGTCAGCACCACTGCGGACTGGAACCCGCCGAAGCCGCTGCCGACCGACAGCACCACGTCCAGCAGGCGTTCCCGTGCGGTGTGCGGCACGTAGTCCAGGTCGCACTCGGGGTCCGGCGTGTCCAGGTTGGCGGTCGGCGGGACCACGCCGTGGACGAGGGCCAACGCACAGGCGGCCAGTTCGATGGAGCCGATCGCGCCCAGCGAGTGGCCGATCATCGACTTGATCGAACTGACCGGCACCTGGTGCGCGCGCTCACCCAGCAGCCGGTGGAACGCGGCGGTCTCGTGCCGGTCGTTCTGCCGGGTGCCCGAGCCGTGCGCGTTGACGTAGCCGATCTCCGCCGACGCCACCCCGGCGTGGTCCAGCGCGCGCCGCGCGGCCTCGGCCATTTCGACGCCCTCCGTCGTCAGGCCGGTCATGTGGTGGGCGTTGCTGCGGGTGGCGAAGCCCGCGGCCTGAGCCAGCACCTCCGCGCCCCGGCGACGGGCGTGGTCGAGCTCCTCCAGCACCAGCACGGCCGCGCCCTCCCCGAGCACGAACCCGTCCCGGTCGCGGTCGAACGGGCGAGCCGCGTGTGCGGGGTCGTCGTTGCGCGCTGAGGTCGCGCGGATCGCGTCGAAGCAGGCCACCGTGATCGGCGAGATCGGTGACTCCGAAGCCCCCGCCACCACCACGTCGGCCTGGCCGTCCTCGATGAGGCGGGCGCCATGGCCCACCGCGTCCAGCCCGGCCGTGCACCCGGAGGACACCGTCCGCACCGGCCCGCAGGCGCCGACCCGGTCGGCGACCTCCGCGGCCAGCGTGGCGGGGGACAGGGCGCAGTGCAGGAACGACGAGGCCGCGCCGGCGTCGACCACCCACTGCTGCCCGCGCCGCGAGGTGGCCACGTAGTCCTGTTCCAGAAGCGTCGTGCCGCCCACGGCGGAGCCCATGCAGACACCCAGCCGCCACGGGTCCGTGACGGTCACCTGCGCCTGCCGCCACGCCTCGTCGGCAGCGACGGCGGCGAACTGGACGTAGCGATCCATCCGGGTGATCTCCGCAGTGGTCAGGCCCGCGTGCCGCGGGTCGAGGTCGCACTCGGCGGCGATCCTCGACCGGAACCCGTCCGGGTCGAACAGGGTGATCGGCCGGGTGGCGGTGCACCCGGAGGTGATCAGCTCCCAGAAGGCCTTCGTCCCGATGCCGCCCGGAGCCACCACCCCCAGGCCGGTGATCGCCACCCGGCGCGTCACGACGTCTGCTCCGTGTCCACGTGCCCCAGGTCCGGCCGGGGCGCCAACGGGGACAGCTGGAACAGCACGCGCGCCGGTGACGGCCCGGTGTTGCGCAGGCGGTGCCGCACCCCGATCGGCACCAGGATCGCCTGGTCCGCGCCCACCTCGTGCGGCACGTCGTCCAGGTCCAGCACCACCGAACCCTCCACGACGTAGAGGAACTCCTCGGAGTACGGGTGGTAGTGCTCGTTCACCTGTTCGCCCGGCCCGACCAGCACTACACCCAGCAGCCCTGAGGTGGCGCCGACCGTCGCCGGACCGAGCAGGACGCGTATGTCGCCACCGCGGCGGGTGTTGAGCGCGACGTCGTCCGAGCTCATCGCGCGGTGGAGCTGGCCGGTCATGCCACCGCCCCCACCACTCGGTCGGTCACCAGCGTCATCGGGCACGCCATGCGCACCAGCGGCACCAGCCTGTCCGCGAGCGGCACGGCGGTCGTGCGCTCCGAGGACTCCACCAGGTGCACGACCGTGTCCCTGCGCCGGAAAACCGTTGTGCCGCAGCCGGAACCCGAGTCGTCGGCGGCGAGCAGCCGGGCCACCTCGCCCGCCTGTCCTGGCAGCGCCTGGTAGAACGCCGCCGCGCGGGGCAGGTGGCCGGGGTGGCCGTTGCGGGAGGCGACCACCCGCATCACCGAGCCGGCCAGGAATCGCCGCCGGCCGTCGTCGTCGGACAGGTCGCGGTCCTGCACCAGGTGCGGCCGCAACCGCTGCTCCACGGCCTGGATCTGCGGCTGCGAGGCCAGGTGCCGGATCGCCACCTCTGGCGGGCAGGTGATGTCCACGACCCGCACCACCACCGGTCCGACCATGAAGACGGACGTGCGGTCCAGCAGTGGGCGCGCGGCCTGCGGCCGGCCGGGCGGGGGACCGGCGTAGCCGGCCAGGATCTCGGCGACAGCCGCCTCCGACCCCGGCCGCACCGGAAAGGTCAACGCGTAGCGGTTCACGACTTCGCCTCCAGCAATTGTCGATCGGCTTCGGCGCCCGGCGCGGTGGTCAGCCGGACGTGGTACCGCAGGGACTCCCGCGCCGTCGCGCACGCGACCAGCGGGGCCGCAAGCTGCCGGTGCTCGGCGCCTCGCTCCCACGCGTGGAAGTGCGCCGCGCTCGCCCACTCGCTGGTGATCACCCAGTCCTCGGGATCAGCCTCTGACTGGCACAGCTGGTCACCGAGGTAACCCTCCACTTGCGACACCTGGTGCCTGATCCCCCGGTAGGCGTCGAGGAAGCGGTCCTGATCCGCGACCGGCACGCGCAGGCGGAAGATCACTCGCAGCCGGCCAGGCTTGGACTCGTGGTGCTCCGCAACCGACGCCATCTCGTCTCCTCCGGGGTCTACACAGGATGAACAGACAACCTCGTAGTGACTGAGCGTTGATCTGCCCACGTCCGCCGGCAAGTCGGGGCGGCCGACAGACCGAACATCCACCCGATCGAGAGGACAAAACCCCGGCTTTCGCTCAGGAGGACTGTTCCGGGTAGGAGGCGATCCTGCAGGCGTGCAAAGCCACCACGCGCCGCACACCCTCGTCGTACAGCATCCGGCGACACTTCTTGACGTCGTCCGCATTGCCGGTCTTCGCGATCTTGCACGCCTTGAGCACGTTGCCGGTCGCCTGGTACCCGTTCTCCATCACGTGGTCGATGCAGATCCCGGGATCGGCTTGAGCCGGCGGCCCCGTGAACGAGAACAAAGCCGCAGCGGTGAGCCCCATGCCGATCAGACCGGCCACACGAGACAAACGAGACATCGGATCGTCCTCTCTAGAGCAAACGAACACGGCGCTTTGCCATGTCCGGCTAGGGGTTGGTCGCCACCGAGTACCTCAGGATGCGTCCGACAAGCCGATCCGGCTCGCTCAACCCTCGATCGAGCGCAATGCCGCCCGTCCGAGGGAGGAAGCCTCTCGCGGCGTGCGCGGCGTGTAGACCGCCACCGCATCCCACTGCCCGATCGAGTACCGAATCCACCGCCCGGTGATGCAGCCGCCGACGGCAATGGATGCCCCGCGAATCGGCACCTGCGGCGATCTCGCCCGCCCCTTCGTCTCACCGGTGTAGACGTGGTGGCTGAGGCGGAACGCCCGCTGCCGGAACACCGACGCCCTGCCTCCGGGTCGGACGCGGCCTCCACACAGCCAGGTCCGGCGCAGTTAAGCCACGTTCCGAACTATGCACCGCTCCAGGTTCGCTCCATGTGTGTGGTGTGAGACCACCGCGAAGCACCGGCATCGGTGTGCCAGCAATCGAACCGGGCAGACCGTGCTGGTTTGATCTACCAGCCGTATCGTGATCGTCCTGACCGCCGCTCCAACCACATCGCGCACACCGTCGCCGCGACTGAAGCCACCACTGGCCACACCATCGCGTCCACCACCGCAAGCACGGCATCCACCGCCGCGACCAGCAGGAACACCATGGTCAACACCCGCTCGGGCCCACCTGCGCGCCGCGGCGCGCCCTTGCATGTGTTCACAACCGTCCTATCGTGACGGACTGGACCCGCCGTTTCCCCAACGTCCGATCGGTACCAAGGGAAGACGCGCGCTGTGTCAGACGGACTCCTCGGCTGCACGCGCCGTCGTCACCGACGTCGAACTCTGGCCGGGCTGGGCGCTCGACGTCGAATACGACACCGCATCCGGGCGGGCTCGTGCGAATCCGGCCCGTGGATCTCGTCCCGCCGTGGCACGTCGTGCCGTGTCCGCGATTTAGTGTAGCATCCGAATCGCCCCACTGTACTGCGTAAACAGGTTCGGTGGGCGATCTTGTTTTCTGTCCTTAGTGGACGGTGGTGTCGCCAACTGGAGCACGGCCCCGCCTTGGGTGCAATGGGGTCACGGGTCGCTCCAGGTCCGGCCACCCGGTCGGGTGGTTGTCCACCAAACCATTGCTTACGCAAGTAGTTTCCTTCAGTCCGAGTTACACCGTTCGTTTGGCTCTGGCTCGTAGTCGGTGGTGACGTGGAGTGTCGGTCAGGGCAGAAGGATGCGGTGGCGGAGAAGGTCGAATCCGGCGCGTCCGTGCGTCTGTTTCATGATTCTCTTGGTGCGGGTGTTGACGCCTTCGGTGCGGCTGTTGTTGTAGGGCAGGGTGACGGCACTGTCCACAGCGGACCGGTCGATCTCGAGACCGTTGGTGAGACTGCGTAGATGCGGCAGATCGACGGCGCGAGTCGCCGTGATCCACTGGGCGAGCTTCACGTCGTTGCCTGCGGCCGGCGTCAGCAGTGTGGCGAAACCGTGTACCAGAGTGGCGAGTGCGGTCATCTCGGGGCAGGAAGCGGCGATCTTCTCCAGCAGTGTCGTGTCCTTCGGACGCAGGTTCGCGGGTGTGGTGAGCAGGAGGCGGCTTGCGTGGCGGGCGGTTGTGACGGGGCGGTCGCCTTCGGCGCGGCCTTGATTGAGGTAGCGGACCAGCAGGTTGGCGCTGCCGGTGTAGCCCAATCGGCGAATCTCCGCGAGCAGTTGTGTGGCAGGGATTGCCGGGTCGGCCGCGCGGCGGGCGCGCAGATGATCGCGGTAGGGGTCGACCAGGGTCGGGCAATAGGTGGGGGTGATGCGCAGGGCATGGGGTTCGGGCATGTGGGCGTAGCGTTTGACCGTGTTCAGGGCCACGCCGAGGCGGCGGGAGCAGTCGAGCAGACCGATCCCCTGGCCGAGGAGATCGTGGACCTTATTCCAGCGTTCGCGAGTGGTCTGCTCGTGAACGCCGCCGGGGCGGGGCGGGTTGACGGTGGCCCAGCATCCGGCGTGTGCGCGGACCTCGAGCAGGACCTTGTCACTGAGATTGCGCCACAGGTGCCCTCGGTCACTGACCTGCACCGCGTCGGGCAGTGCCCGGCGGACAGCTTCGGCGTAGGTGGCCGAACCATCCCGGCACACGACCTCGACACCGGGATGCTCGCGCAGCCGCGACTCCAGAGTGGCCGCGTCGCGACCGGGCAGGACCGCGACACGCCGGCCGGTCTCGGCATCGATGATGATCGTGGCGTAGCGCTGATGGCGACGCAGGGCGAAGTCGTCCACGCCGATCACCCGCGGAATCGTCAACCGCGGCAGCGGCAGGCGCCGCAGACGGCGCACCGCGGTGCTGCGGGACACCGGCACCGCGAGCAGGCCGGCCAGGCGTGCCGCCACCCGGCCACCCAACTCTCGCGCCACCTGGGATATCTGCCGGACCAACCGCACCGTTCGGCGCTGATGGCGTTGCAGCAGTCCGGGAATCTGTTCCCGGAACGTCTGCCGTCGACAACCCAGAGCTGAGCAGACCAGCCGCCGCACGCGCAAGCGGACGACGACCTGGCGGCCATCGACCGGCACATCCTTCACCGTCGGGTGGTGTTACCCATGCACCTTCGCTGTCTCGGTCCCGCAGACCGGGTACGACACGGCCGCGGCCCGAGTGCGGGCCGTGACCACCACCATGCCGCCGCCCTCCGTCACGTCCTCGATAACCAACGCCGACAGACCAGAGAACACCATCCCCACAAGGGAATCGACAGCCATAACAAGATCATGATCGCGAACAATCTACTGGCCGGCACCACCGACTACGAGCCAGAGCCGTTCGTTTGACAGCGGGTGAGCCCGCCCTGGCGTGCGGGCGTGGTGAACGGACAAAATTGGTGCGGGCCGGGCTGGGTGACGTCGAGGGTCCGTGGTGCCGAACGAGCCCGTTTGACAGCCTGGCGCGGGGATCGTGGGGTTTGTGGGCCTTGAATTGTTGCCAGTGAGCACGTGGAACAGAGTGCGTTCAGTTACCGGATCCCTCCCGGCTCGGCCCGCCGCAAGAACACGTTGCTACGCCGAGTCTTGTGGAGGTCCGCTATGAGCGAGACCGTGACAGTCGATGACGGCATGGAGATCGTCTTCTCCCGGGTCGCCGGTCTGGACATCGGCAAGCGGGAACTCGCTGCCTGCGTTCGGGTTCCGGACAAGAACGGAAGATTTCGTTCCCAGACCAAGACGTTCTCGACGATGACGCGGGGACTGCTGGACCTGGCCGAGTGGCTGGCCACTCATCGGGTGCAGGTGGTGGCGATGGAAGCCACCGGCGCCTACTGGAAACCCGTGTTCTACCTGTTGGAAGCCTCGTTCGAGACCCAGTTGGTCAACCCGCGTGATGTCAAGCAGGTCAAGGGACGCAAGACCGATGTCAAGGACGCCCAGTGGCTGGCCCAGCACGACCTGGTCCGTTCCTGTTTCGTCCCGCCACCACCGATCCGGGATCTGCGGGAGCTGACGCGTCAGCACACGCATCTGGTCCGCGATCGAGCACGCGTGATCAACAGACTGGAAAAGCTGATCGAGGAAACCGGACTGAAGATCTCCTCGGTCACCTCGAACACGCTCGGCGCCTCCACCAGGGCGATGCTGGAGGCCATCGTGGCCGGCGAACGCGATCCGGTCACTCTGGCCGAGATGGCCAAGGGCCGGTTGCGGGCGAAGATCCCGCAGTTGCGGGAGGCGTTGCAGATCGCCCGGTTCAGCGACGCGTCGGCGTTCATGATCGGCCAAGTGCTGGCTCAGATAGACATGCTCGACGCGCAGCTGGCCGCCTACGTCGTCAAGATCGAGCAGGCAATGGGCCCTTTCGCGCGAGCCAAGGAACTGTCGATGATCGTCCCCTCGATCTCTGACCGGATCGCCTGCGGCATCATCGGTTCCATCGGCACCGACATGACCGTGTTTCCCACTCCTGGTCATCTCGCGTCCTGGGCCGGGGTCTGCCCAGGCAACAACCGCTCCGCCGGCCGCGAGCTGTCCTCGGCCACCACCCACGGCGATCCCTACCTGAGGGGCTGGCTTGGGATCGCCGCCGGCATCATCGCCCAGACCCGCAGCCGCCCCTGCTACCTGAAGAGCTACTACCACCGGCTACGCAAGCGCCGCGGCCCGCTCCGCGCCCAAGTGGCCGTCCAGCACAAGATCCTCACCGCGATCTGGCACATGCTCACCCACGACGTCGCCTACCACGACCTCGGCCCCGACTACTTTGACCACAAGCCCCGTTCACTCCAGCACCAGGCACACCGCGCCCGCCGGCTCATCACCGAACTGATCGAACAGGGCTACGACATTTCCCAGTTGATCCCCGAACACGCCGCCTGACCACACACAGCACCAGAAGTCGCGCTGGTCATTTAGGGAACAGACCCCTGCCGCGATCTGATGCAGCACAACCAGGGTCGCGACGCTCAGATGCGGGGCAGGTAGGCGGAGACTTCGGCGATGGCGTCGAGGGTGTCGCGGTCGAGGTGGCCGGAGACGAGTTCGGTTTCGGCGACGGTGACGGTCTTGCCGTCGCGATCGCTGCCATAGTTCTCGCCGGTGAAGCGGATGTCCGCGAGGCCCAGCATCGCCGAGCCAAGAGGCCGGATGTCGCCGCTGCCGTGGATCTTCATCACCGACTCGAACTTGTCGGCGTCGCGCGCGGAGGCCAGACCGACCCAGGCCACCGACAGCACCGCGGTGTTACCCGCGCCATCGCCGACCAGGAACAGGGCGCGGTCCAGGGAGGTGCAGCGGGTACGGGTGAAGAAGTCGCGGATCTGCCCGAACGAGACCGCCACACACTCAGCCTGCTGACGCGCGGTGCGCTTGAGTTGCTTGACGTCCAGTCGCTGCCACGCGGCCTCGCTGTCGCCTTTGCACGCGGACTTCTGTCCTTCGGACTTTCGGGCTTTGAGCTGCGCGGAGCCGCCCGAGCCTGATCCGGAGCCCACACCCTGCACGGCGTTCTGCGCGCCCGCTCCGACTTCGGAGACCAGGCTGTATCCGCCCCCGAGGGTCAGGCCGCCGGTGCCGCCGGCCAAGCCGAGCGCGAGCACGTCGGCAGCCACCACCGCACCGCTCTTACCACCGCCCTTGATCGGGACGCGCCGGCCGTTAATGGTTCTGAACTCCATCAGGTCCGCCCCTGCCTAGATCTAAAACTGACTGAGGTTGTTGACAGTCTGGGCTCCTGAACCGGAGGAGGCCCATGGCTGAGTGGGTATGGAGCGAGAAGGACTTGGCCAGGCGTGCTCGTCGGCCCCTGGCTATGTTGCAGCACGTCGACGAGGTCAGCGGCAATGTGGCCGCGACCTGCCGTTACTACGGCATCAGCAGGACGGTGTTCTACCGCTGGAAGCGCCGCTACGAAGAGGAAGGACTCGACGGGCTCAAAGACCGCTCCAGCGCCCCGCTGCACTGCCCGAACCTCACCCATCCCGAGGTGGTCGGGAAGATCATCCATCTGCGGCAGCAGTACCACTTCGGTCCGCTGAAGATCGAGACGTACCTGCGTCGGTACCACGACGTGCAGATCGGGCACTCGACGATCTATCGCATCCTCAAGCGCCTGGGCATGAGCCGACTCCCTGCGTCCCAGCGCTACAAGCGGCGCGAACAGCGGTGGAAGCGCTACGAGAAGCAACGTCCCGGCCACCAACTGCAGATCGACGTCAAGTTCGTCGAGCCGCTGACTGATCAGCCGGGACGCCGCAAACGGTTCTACCAGTACACCGCGATCGACGACTGCACCCGCTTGCGGATCGTGCGGATCTACGCCAAGTCGGACCAGAAGACCGCGATTCAGTTCCTGGACTACGTATTGTCTCGGCTCCCGTTCCAGGTCGAGAAGATCCAGACCGACAACGGAGCCGAGTTCCAGTCCGCGTTCCACTGGCTCGTCCTGGACAAGGGCATCGGTCACGTCTACATCCGCCCGGCGACCCCGCGGCTCAACGGGAAAGTCGAGCGCTCTCACCGCATCGACGCCGAAGAGTTCTACCGGCTGCTCGACGGTGTGGTGATCGGCGACGCCGGCGTGTTCAACGAACGGCTCAAGGAGTAAGAGGACTACTACAACTACCACCGCGCACACGGAGGCCTCGGTGGCCAGACTCCGTATGAGAGGCTGCTACAGAAGACCCCCACCCAAGCCCAGGCTGTCAACGACCACCGTCAGCAGCACACCTAGATCCCACCTAGATCGTGTCCGCACAACGACGCCGCATCCTGATCACCGATCTCGGAGCCCTCGCGGCGAGAACTGCCGGTGACCGTGGCGCAGCGCTCTGTGAGCCAATGCCATCGGCAGCGGTGGTGTTGACCGGCAAACGGGTGAACACCGGCGGAGCCACCGGGACGGACGCCCGGTCTGCACCGAGCCGCTTCTCGGCAGGCGGCCGGTGCGCGCACTAGCGTGAGCTGAGGGTGACCGCTGTCATGTCGTGCGGTGACACAGCGTGCTCAGCGGTCGGCCCTCGTACAACAGTGTCTATGAGCGGGTAATGCGAATGCGGGTCGTGCACTGCGGGACAGCCGCCGTGCAGGCCGAGATGGTCGACGATGTTGGACATGGTGTGCATCGCCGGCGACGTCGACACGGCCGTGGCCGACGAGCTGTGGTCGGCGACCCAGGCGCGACTCGAACAGGCCGGGCGTGCGCTGGTGCTGGGCTTGGCGGAAATGACGTTCTTCGGCTCTGCCGGCATCACGCTGGTGATCTCCGTGTGGAACGCCTGCTGGGATCGGGTTCACTGTGGCAGCCGCGCACTCCACGGTGCTCAAGCCGCTGCGGATCACTCAGGTCGATAAGTTCGTGCCGGTGCACCTGGACGTTCCCGCTGCCGCCGCCGCGTTCGCATCATGACCTGATGAGAAGCCCTCACGGAAGTGTGACGCGGTGGTAGAGGTAACGATATCTGCAGTGTCGCCCAGACAGTTTTGTCGGTGATGGTGCGGTGTGTCCCCACTCGGTGGCCAGGGCGGTCGTTGCCCACGTCCGTGCCGTCGAAGCGGATCTGTCCAAATGGGACACCGACGACCGCGGCTACGCCGACGTCCCCGTCACCGCCCCGCCACCGAGCTGCAGATCGCCCAGCAGCTTCCGACACTGAACCTCTCACTCGGCGAGCTCCGGCCGCACGTGCGCGGATGGATCCGCGAGTACCTGCCACTGTATAGGGCTCCAGGGTGGTCAGCATTGCGAAAGGCGAGGGGGTCCGGGTAGGTGGAGCGCGGATTGGGCTATGCTCACACGACCCCGTTCCGGGTGGACTCCGTCTGGTGTTCGCCGCCGGGGTGTTCTGGTGGGAGGACCGTTCCGGTGTGCGCCGGATACGGCGACGCAGCGTCGGCCGGGGTGCGGGGTTGTGTGCATAGCCAGGCCCGGTACTGGGCGAACAGCTCATCGAAGATGGGAGTGCTGGTCACCGGTGCATCCTTGCCTGGTTAGATCACGGCTGGGGGCGTGTTGCCTGCGATCCCGCCGGTTGGGTGATCCGTGCCGGGCTACCGTGCTCGGTCGCGACGCGTGATCACTCTGAACGACCGCCCGCGGTCGCCGTTGGCCGTCAGTACGCCACGCCGGGCACCGGTGGTCCATAATCCCCGCCATTGAGATGGGGAGCGCCGTCGAACCGAGTTCTGGTGGCGCAGCCGCGGACCGCGGGTGCCTTCTCGCCAGCGGCATCGCTACGGTGGCGGCGTGGGGGAGTTCTTGTTCGTGCCGTATCCGGCTTGGGGTCATGTGAATCCGATGCTGCCAGTGATGGAGCGGTTGGCCGCGGGCGGGGACGTGGTACGGGTGCTGGTGGGACAGCGGTTTGTCTCGGCGGTGGAAGGTGTCGGTGCGGTGCCGGTGTCATTGCTCAGGGAATTGCGCCCTCATGTGCCGCCGAGGCGCGCTGTGGTGGGCTGGACGAGAAGGTCGCTGTGCAAGATGCTCGCGGCTCGGTGCGCTTCGGCACAACTCGCCGATGATCTGGCGGAGTCGCTTCCGGATCTCGTGGTCGCCGACGTGATGACGCCGTGGGCGGTTCGTGTCGCTCGCCGCAGGTCGGTGCGGGTCGTGTCGTTCAGCACGACGTTCACCCGCGGGCGTCAGCGGGACCGGCCGGTGCTGGTGCACGCGTTGCCTGAGCTGCAGCCTATGGTGTCCGGACGAGTCCATGTTCTCGGCCCGCTCGTGCGCCGTGCCGACACAGTCGAGGAAGCGAGCCTGGGGCGGGGCAGGGTCGAGGGCAAGGTGCTGCTGGTCTCACCCGGCACCGTGTTCGAGCGTGAGCCGGAGTTCTTCCGCACCGCGGTGGAGGCGTTCGGTGACACGGACTGGACGGTGGTGTTGTCCACGGGGGCTCTTGACCCCGGAGTCCTGGGCACCTTGCCTGCCAACGTGACCGCGTACCGCAGCGTGCCGCAGCTCGCGTTGTTGCGCAGCAGCACGGTGTTCCTGACACACGCCGGAATGAACTCCACTGTGGAGGCTTTGTCCGCCGGTGTTCCCATGGTGCTCGCACCGCGGTGCCGGGAGCAGCGAGCGACAGCACGGCGGCTGGTGCGCATGGGCGTCGGGGTGAGCTTGCCCAGGTGGTGCCACCCGGTCGCGCTGCACGACCTGGTGGAACGTGTTGCTGCCGATCCGCAGATGCGGACCGCGCTGCGCGACCTGCGGGAGAGCCTTCCTGGGAACGGCGCTGAGGTGGCTGCGGCTGTGTTGCGTGCTCACGCAGGCGTGTCCGGAAGTCCGCGGAACACCGAGGTGATGTCGACGTCGATCCGTGCCGCCGCCATGAACTCGTCGAGCGCGGCCGACAATGCCTCCGCGCTGCCGCGGTAGCCGGGCAGAAGCCGTTCGTCGATGCGGTCGCCGTGTCCTGGCTTGCTGGTCGTGCGGATGCTGTCGATCTGTGCGGCGAGCTCGGCCACTGCGCGCAAGGTCTTGTCCAGCGTCTCGTTGACCGGAGGTGGGGCCACGAACCGGATCTTCACGGACTTCTGCCTGAGCTTGTCGGTCAGCGGCTTGAGCGGCGTGTCCGCCGGCCACACCGGCAGTTCGAGCAGTTCGTGGCAGGCATCGACGAAGTCGGCGTAGAACTCGATGTTGCGGTTCGTCCAGCGGAATGCACTCTCACGACGTGCCTTGCGCTGATCCATCCACCAGGTCGTGGCCTGTGTCAGCAACACACCCGCGAAGGTGAACGCGACCACCGCCCACCAGGGGCCAGACGAGCTCATGATGGCTGACCATAGCCGTCGTGGACACGCGAAGTCGTGATTCGGTCACTGAACGACGTCGATCATGGGTAAGGTCTCGGCTGCGAGCCGACGGGAAGGAGCCAAACGGTGGGTGACGACAGTATGGCAGCACCGCGCTTGCTCCCACCTGAGCCCCGGCTGTTCGTCGACCGTGTGGACGAGTTCGTGGCGCTGGATCAGGCGCTCGGTGACGCGCTCGAGCGTGGTGTGCCACTGCTGGCGGTGCGGACCGGACTGCCAGGTGTCGGTAAGACGACACTGGCCGTCAAGTGGGCCTATCACGTGCGTGACCGGTTCCCGGACGGCCAGCTGTACTACGAGCTCGGCGGGTCCGTCGAGCCTGGACCCGTGCCGGCTTCCGACGTGCTGCGCGACATCCTCGTCCAGCTCGGCGTCGACGAGGAACGCGTCCCGCACCACGAGCACGAACGCGCCGCCGTGGTCCGTTCGCTCACGGCTGACAAGCGCATCCTGCTGGTGCTCGACGACGCGTTCAGCGCGGCTCAGGTGATGGCGCTTCTGCCGTCCTCGCCCACCTGCGCGGTGGTGGTGACGAGCAGGAAGTGGCTGGACGACCCGGCCTGGGCCTACGTCGACCGGGCCGTGCTGGAGCCGTTGGCCGCGGAGTTCGCCACCGAGTTGCTCAACGAAGCCTCCGGCCTCGACCTCGGCGCCGAGGAGGCCGCGGTCAAGCGTCTCGTGTCGGCCTGCGCGGGTCTGCCGCTCGCACTCGAAGTCGTCGCCGGACAGCTGCGCCGGCCTCGCCGCAGGATAGCGGACGTGGTGGAAGCCGTCCTGGCCGGGAAAGGCGCTGTGGCCTCGATCGAAACGGTGCTCGACGTGGCCTACCGAGACCTCGCACCGCAGCTCGCGCAGGCTTATCGACGCCTCGCGTTGCACCCAGGACCGGACTTCGGCGTACCGGTGGCCGCCGCGATGCTCGGTGTGCCGCCAAGGGAAGGACGAGCCCAGCTCGACGAGCTCGTCGACGTCAACCTCCTCTCGCCAGTCGGCACCGACCGCTATCGGTTCCATCCACTCGTGGCCGCGCACGCCAGGGACTGGAGTGCCGCGGGTTCGACGGTGGCCGAATGCGATGAGGTCCGTGGTCGTGTTGTGGCCTGGTACGTGGACCGGGCGATCTCGTTGGCGCGTTCGCTGTCGCAGCGGTGGTGGACCGACTTCGAGCGGTTCGAGCGGGTCGACCCGGCGTTCGGCGGTCCAGACGCCGCGGCGTTGGCTCGCCGTGGCTTCCAGGCCGAGCACCTCAACCTGCTCGCGGCCCTGCTGCAGGCCGACGACGAGAAGAAGCACGCTGACGTGCTGGCGCTCGGCGACGCCTTGTGGCCGTGGCTCTACAACACCGACCGGAGCGTCGATCTCGACCTCGTGCAACGCAGAGCCGTCGGCGCGGCCGAGGCGCTCGGTGACCGGGTCGCCGTGATGCGCATGCGCAACCAGTTCGGCTCCGCCTTCGAGATGCGGGGCGAGCTCGCCGAAGCGAAACACGAGTTCCGCACGTCGCTGGAGATCGCCCGCGAACTCCAGCACGTGCTCGGGCAGCAGTCGAACCTGGAGTGGCTGGGAATCCTTCTGGAGCAGGAGGGCGAACTCCGCCGCGCACTGGAACACCTCGAGGCGTCCGCCGACGCGGCCAGGCAGATCGAGGACCCCGTGCAGCGAGCACGCGCGATGGCGTTGGGTGCCATGCACACCGGGCGTGTCCTGGTGAAAGTCGGCCACTTCACCGAGGCGATTCCGTTGTCGCAGAACGCGATGGCGTACTTCACCGAGCACTCCGACGACGTGAACAAGGCGCGCTGCCTCGACCTGCTCGGCCGGGCCGAGCTCGGTCTCGGTCGTCCCGCCGTCGCTCGGCTGCTGGCCGAGCAGGCGGTCGAGGTCTCCGCCGAATCCGGCCCGCTGTCCCTGCACATCGCCGCGCTGCGCACGCTCGCGGACGTCGAAGACGCTTGTGGTGACGAGGTAGCGGCAACCCTGCACCGCGCGCAGGCTGCCGAGCTCAGCTGACCAGCGTGATCGCGCCATCGGCGGCTTCGGGTCGCTCGCCGGCGACGAGCCAGGCACGCAGCACCGACACCTGCCGCACCGGATCCGCAGCCGATACTCGCCACACTCGCCCGTCCCTCGAGCCGACGAGTGCGCTGTCGGCGTCGACCACCGCTGCGAGCCCGCACCCCTGGTGCACGCGCAACGTCTCCGTGATCCACTCTTCCGCCGTCTCGGCCAGTTCGTGTGCGAGGACGTACAGCACGTCCGCGCTCGCCAGCAACCGACGGCCGGGATGGTCGATGTGACACACGATATGGCCCACGGTGAGGTCGGTGTGCCGCGAACGGAGCTCGGCGGGGAATTGGGTGACCACCGCGCTGCCGGACGACCGGCCGAGCTCGACCTGTACCTCCAGCGCCGATACCACGGGCCGACTGCCGGGCAGGCCAGCGGTGGGAATGCGCCACAACGGCGCTTCACCGTCCGGTTCGGACACGTTCATCAGGCGGTAGAACAAGGCCCGCAACAACTTCGGTGACTCGTCCGGTACCGAGGTCACGAGCTCGGTGACCCGGTCGTACGCTCCAGGCCGATGCAGGGCGATCGCACGGTCGATCTGCGTACGCAATGACTCGCGCGGGTCGAGCCGGGCGGCGATATCCCCGAGCACCGCGACCGGAGACCCGGCGGCGACGTTGTCCTCAGGAAACGCGGCCAGCAGCGTCGGCACATCGATCGCGCTGCCGTACGCGGTCGTGGCGCCGATGTCCCCGATGAGGCAGTCCGCCGCGATCAGCGCCGCGCGCCACCCCTCGGCGGGAGGCACCAACACGAGCCCGGCGCGAAGGCAGTCCGCTAACCACGTGCGGATCTGCCACGGACCATGACCGGCCCACGTGTTCGGATGCACGATCCCGACGACCTGATAGTCGAGCGGCAGCTCCGACATCAAGTGGCGCAACAGGTCTGGCCGCCGACCGAATGTGGAACCGGCCGACCAGGTCGACGACACCACGACGATCTTGCGGCGTTCGTCGCCCGCGATCAGACGGCGGTAGCGTCGCCTGAGCCCGAGGCTGGCGCGGATCCGGTCGAAGCACGGATCACCCGCGATCACCGCGGTGTGAGCGACCTCGGGCACCGCCGCACGCAGACGGTCCAGCTGCTCGGGATGGGACAGGACGAGCGCGTCGGCGATCGGCCGGCCGTCGTCCAGCAGCCACTGCGGCGAAAGGCCAAAGGTCTGCCGGTTTCCGGTTTCCGGTTTCCGGTTTCCGGTTTCCGGTTTCCGGTTTCCGGTTTCCGGTTTCCGGTTTCCGGGAGAATTCTTAGTATACCCGATGCCGTGGGACAGGATGACCAGGGGTGAATTCAGATCGGCCAGACCGCCATGGTGGCTGGCCGCGATCGCGAGGTCGAACCTGGTGTGCAGCGCCTGTACCCACGGCACCGTCACGACGCCGAGATCCGTGAAGACCTGGTCGAGATCCCGGTGAAACGGATCACTTCCGCTCCAGGATGCCACGACCTGCACCCGTGGATCGGAGTCGAACACGCAGATGACGTCCAGCAGCCTCGTGACAGTGGTCAGGTTGTGGGCAACGAGCAGCACCCGGCGTTGCGGAGCGACAGTCACCCACGCGTCTGATCGAGCACCGATCGGCACATCGACGAGTGGTGTGTCGGGCACGGGTCCTGCCTGCTCCTGTCGAGGCGGCTCAAGAAGACGTCCGCACCTGCTGATGACCGTAGCCGATCTTCGGCCCAACTACGACCAGGTGCCTCAGTCTGCGTCGCATTGCGTTCTGCATTCAGGTTCTGCGGCTAGCGGGCCCGGTCTACAGGAATGTGCGACGGTTAAATGAGAGCAGAAGGCTGCACATCGTTGCGCGTCATCGAGGTCGGCGCCGTGCGCCGAGGCAGGGCTCTATCGGCAATCAGGCGCTGCCTCAATTCCGACACTGCCCGCGCTCGGCAGCGGGTTCTTGGCGGGATGTGCCATTGACTTCCCGTTTGTCGAGTTGGCGCTGCGCGGAGCCTGGGCACTTTTCCCGTAACACGATCCCTTGGTGAGATGTCATCAATCGATCAACAGTTGAACCAAGAACCTACGACGAGCTCGGGCTGACAAGAGGATCCGAGCGGGCGGCGCCGGGATGTCGGCGTTCCCGTGCTGATCGCGGCGATGCTGCTCGGCGCCTCAGAAGCAGGAACGGCGCTACTGGGCACTGTCGGGCGCCTGGCCGTCGTCGGCGAGCCTGGCAACACCGTCCCGCGGTCACCGTCTGGAACAACGGAGTGTCTTGTGTGGTCGGAACCATGAAGTCCTTCGGTCTCGCCCGAAGACGCTCCCGCTTCCGCGTGGCAGATCTCGACCCGGCCGCATCCGCGGCGCTCCAGCCGCTCAGTCGCAACGGCGGCTGACTCCGAGCCGCTGCTCCCGCGTCCATCACTCGTTTGCTGCCGCCCCGTTCGGTGGTAGCGTGCGTGGATAGGCTGGGCTGTCTTCGGCAGTAGTCGAGCGATATCGACGAACGTGCAGTCCACTTCCGGTTTGGTGGCCGACCAGGTATGCGGCTGGGAGGCGTGTGACCGCCCTGGACCCCGGCGGTAACTACTTCCTCAGTCCCGGCTGTCAGGAGTGCCGCCATGGGCACCCCGGATTTCGTTCCCGGCGCGGATCGCGCACCGCGCATGATCGGTTTGCCTGACGTGGAGCGGTTGGAGGAGGACACGGATGCCTTGCGCCTGGTGGATCACCGCCAAGGCGGCGATGCTTGTCTCGGCGCGGTCCGCGCCCGGATAGCGAAAGGACGACTGATGCTCGACGCGTCAGCCGCCGAGTACGTGCAACGGCGGTTGCATGTGGCGCTGGGTGATCTGTACAACCTCCCTGGCTGGATGTGCTTCGACGTCGGACTGGTCGGCAGCGCCCGCGTGCACCTCGCCCAAGCGCTGGTGTTTGCGGGATGGAGCCGAAACAACAGTCTGGTCGCCAACGTGTGCTAGTCGGCTCGGACGCGTGCTTGCACTAGGAGAGTCTCGACGAGGCTTTGGGTTACTTCGAGTTGGGGCTGTTCTCTGCTGCCGGGCAGGGCGACGAGATCGCGGCCAGCATCCTGTAGATGAACTCGGCGTGGACCCACGCGAGGAAGGGCGACGTCGATTAGGCACTCGTCGAGCTCGATCGCGGCCGGGCCCACTTCGTGGCCGCCGACCACACCGAGGTGCCTGCCTGGGCCAGGTTCTTCACCGATACCGACCTGTCGGCGGTGGTCGGCGCCGTTCACACCGATCTGGCCCTGACCGTGCATCCCCGCCACACCCGCACTGCGATTCCGCTGCTCGCCGAAGCGGTCGACGACTACGGCGACGACATGACCCGCAGTCGCGCGTTCAGCCTCATCCGGCTGTCGATCAACCACCTGCTCGACGGGGACGCCGACCGTGGTGTCGCCGTCGGATTCCGTGCACTGGAAGCCGCCGAGCCCTTTACCTCGGCGCGCGTTCGTGACCGCATCCGCCCACTCGGCAAGCGTCCGCAGCAGTACCAATCCCACGTCGGCGGGCACGAGCTTTTCCCGCGCGCATGCCAGCACACCATTGCGGCAACGCCGACACGGTCCTCGTCGAAGCAGCCTTCGCTCGACCGGCATCACCTTGAGTTGGTATGCGAGCCCGTCGGCCGGGTGATGGCGGAAGGTGAGTGAAGGACTAGGTTCGTTCACACGAGATACCAATGCGAGGAGTGACCGACGTCGGCACGAATCGGCACCTCGACCCTCTCGTGGTGATCAATGAGAGCGCCACAGCCGACCAGGAGCCCGTTGATATCCGCCACGTCTGTATCGCCTGCCGGTTCGGCCTGGACGCGGCCGATGTCGCGGTCTACCTGGTTGGCACCGCGCAACCGCTCGAGGTCGCCGGAATCGCCGGCGAGGAGACGGCCGAGCTGCAGGCAACGGTGGGTGAGGGGCCTATATCGGAGGCTGTGTGGCAGAACCAACCGGTGTTCGTACCTGATCTGGCGAACGGGTTGCGAATCGCTGGCCCGTGTTCGCCCCGGCCGCGGTCGCGGCCGAGGTGGCGGCGGTCTTCGTGATCCCTCTGACTCTCGGGGCGATCGCGCTGGGAGTGCTGGAGATCTGCTGGTATGTCGACGGCCCGCTGTCGCCGGAAGAGCTCGCAGACGCGTTGCTGTTCGCGGACACCGCGACAACGTTGCTGCGCGGGCGGCCCACGACTCCGGCGACTCTGCGCCGGTGGGGTGTGGTTCACCAGGCCACCGGAATGGTGTCGGTGCAAATGGATACCGATCTCGGTGGGGCGTTCCTTCGGTTGCGGGCCCATGCGTACCTCGCCGGCCGCCGTCTGTCGGAGGTGTCGGCCGACGTCGTCACGCGCAAAGTGAGATTCACCCCGGACGCCGACCATGAGAAACAGAGGTGAGTCACGTGTTGGACCGGCGGATCGCTCAGACCTTGGTCGAGCTGGCGGACACGCTCGTGCTGGGGTTCGACGCCATCGACTTCCTGCACACTCTGATTGAACGCTGTCGAGCTGCTGGAGGTCGACGCGGTTGGAATCCTGCTGGCCGACCAGCGGGGGCGCGCTGAGCCTGGTGGCCGCGTCCACCGAGCAGGCCCGGCTGCTGGAGCGGTTCCAGCTGCAGCTGGCGACCCGGTTGCCGGATATGATCGCGGATGCACGTGACGGCAAAGGGCTGGACACCAGCGCTGGACGTGCTGCGCTGCGCTGTCAGCGGAATCGTCGCAACGATCTCCATCTTTGTGCTCGTCTGCCTCGCGGTGTCTCAAGGCCTCAGGTTGTCGACGGGACTCTCGCGCTGTTCCGCCGCGTCGCGCAGCGCCATTCAGCGGTCAGTAACCACGGCCGCAACTTCACCGGATCCGCACACCGTGCAGGCGTTGCGACCACACGATGGTGAAAGTCTCTGCGGTCGCGTCCCACGCCCCATGCGTGTCCCCCCCAAGATCGAGCAAGCACTGGGGATGGACGACTTGCTGTTACTTCGCGAACAACTGGCCCCATAGCTACGGCGTCGCCGCGGACAGTGGCGACCAACTCCTCGTCCTGCGCGTAATACCCGCTCAGGCGCCTGGCGCGCGAGTAGTGCAGCGCAACCCTTGTCACACGACCCCGCCAGTACAACGATCACCCGATTCGGGGTGCGGGCTGACTACGGGTCGGAGCCTCGTCGGACAGGCGGCTGTGAGGCATTGCGGCAGTTGCGCGTGGACCTCCTCCTGTTGTCGGCGACGCGTGAAAACTGACCCCATACCGACGGGTGAAAATGGACCCCCGTCGACAGTAGGGAGTGCTCAACGTGGAGGACTGGGCGGAGATCCGCCGTCTTCACCGAGCTGAGGGGATGCCGATCAAGGCGATCGTCCGTCAGCTCGGTATCAGCAGGAACACCGTGCGACGGGCGCTGGCCGCCGACGCACCGCCGCAGTATCAGCGGCCGGCCAAGGGCTCGATCGTGGACGCTGCCGAGCCGCAGATCCGGGCGTTGTTGGCGCAGTGGCCGACCATGCCGACGACGGTGATCGCGGAACGGATCGGCTGGAGCAGGTCGATGACCGTGCTCAAGGACCGGGTACGGGAGCTGCGGGCCGCTGTTCACGCCACCGGACCCGGCCAGCCGGACCGACTACCAACTCGGCGAGCTCGCCCAGTGCGACCTGTGGTTCCCGCCGGTCGACGTCCCGCTCGGGTTCGAGCAGGCCGGGCGGCCGCCGGTGCTAGTCATGGTGTCGGGCTACTCGCGGGTGATCACCGCGCGAATGATCCCGTCACGTCAGAGCCCGGATCTGCTGGCCGGACATTGGGCGCTGATCAACGGCTGGGGGCGGGTGCCTAAGGCTCTGGTCTGGGACAACGAGTCCGCAGTCGGGCAGTGGCGGGCCGGTCGGCCGCAGCTGACCGAGGCGATGAACGCCTTCCGCGGCACGCTCGGCATCAAAGTCATCCAATGCCGCCCAGCCGATCCCGAGGCCAAGGGCCTGGTCGAGCGGGCCAACGGCTATCTGGAGACCTCGTTCCTGCCCGGCCGCGGCTTCACCGGCCCGGCCGACTTCAACGCCCAGCTCGCCGAGTGGCTGGTGCGCGCCAACCAGCGCCAGCACCGACGACTCGGCTGCCGTCCGATCGAGCGGTGGGAGGCGGACAAGGCCTCGATGCTCGAGCTGCCGCCGGTCGCTCCGGTGACTGGGTGGCGGTTGACGACCCGGCTGCCGCGCGATCACTACGTGCGGGTCGATTCCAACGACTACTCGGCGCATCCGTCCGCGGTCGGCCGCCGGGTCGAGATCGTCGCTGATCTCGAGCAGGTCGTCGTGACCTTGCAGGGCAACGAGGTGGCTCGGCACGAACGCTGCTGGGCCGATCACCAGAGCATCACCGACCCGCTGCATGCGGCCGCGGCCAGTGAGCTGCGGCAGGCACGCCGGCTGGTCGCGGTCCCGGCCGTCGACACCGATGTCGAGCACCGCAGCCTGACCGACTACGACCGCATGTTCGACCTCGACCACGAGGCCCTGCCCGGCAGCGAGGAGATCGCCTGATGGCCGCCAAGACCACGAACATCAAGGGCCGCAACGTTTCCAGCGAGATCGCCTACCTGACACGAGCACTCAAAGCGCCGTCGCTGGCCGGCGCGGTCGAGCGGCTGGCCGAACGGGCCCGCGCGGAGTCCTGGACGCATGAGGAGTTCTTGGCGGCCTGTCTGCAGCGCGAGGTCGCCGCCCGCGAGTCCCACGGCGGCGAGGGCCGCATCCGCGGCGCTCGGTTCCCGTCGCGCAAATCGTTGGAGGAGTTCGACTTCGACCACCAACGTTCGCTCAAGCGTGACGCCATCACGCACCTCGGCACGCTGGATTTCATTGCGGGCAAAGAGAATGTGGTGTTCCTCGGCCCGCCCGGCACCGGCAAGACGCACCTGTCGATCGGGCTCGGGATCCGGGCCTGCCAGGCCGGGCACCGGGTCGCGTTCGCCACCGCCGCCGAGTGGGTCGCCCGCCTCGCCGAGGCCCATCAAGCCGGTCGGCTGCAGCAGGAACTCGTCAAGCTGGGCCGGATTCCGCTGATCATCGTCGACGAGGTCGGCTATATCCCGTTCGAGGCCGAGGCCGCGAACCTGTTCTTCCAGCTCGTGTCGTCCCGCTATGAGCGGGCCTCGCTGATCGTCACCAGCAACAAGCCGTTCGGCCGCTGGGGCGAAGTCTTCGGCGACGACGTCGTGGCCGCCGCCATGATCGACCGCCTCGTCCACCACGCCGAGGTCATCTCGATGAAGGGAGACAGCTACCGCCTCAAAGACCGCGACCTCGGCCGAGTCCCACCAGCCATGAAGACCAACGATTGAAGATGAGGAACCGTCATTGCGAAACGAGGCCTGACGAGCATGGACAGGCAGGTGGTGCTGACGTTGTCCCTGCTCGCGCTGCTGTCGTCCGGGGTGGTCAACGTGTTGCTCGCAGTGACCGAGTCGGTCCTTGGCCGCTGGTGCCAGGTGTCGGCTGGCCCGCGGTGGCAGCCGCGGTGACCGGGATGGCGTCGACGGTTCCGCCGTCCATGTCGCGCCACCGCCGGTGGAGCATACGCAGGCGGGCGTAGCACCGCTCGTGCGTCGAAGGTGAAGTACAGCGCCTTCGACGTGCGCAAAGGCTGGCCGATCGCCTCGTCTTTGACTCCCGGCCGTGGTGCTGCCACGGTAGGGAGCACCGTGGCAGCACCACGGCAGGGGATCACTGCGGCGCTGATCACGCATCGCCGGGGTGTCACCGAACTTGCAGATACGTACCCGCGCCTGGATCACCGATCTGCTCGCCGGGCTGGACCTGGCGAGCCGGCCTTGGGGTACCTGACCGAATGCAGGTAGGGCCGTAGGGCGAGCCGGGCCATGCGGTCCTCCAGCGGGTACTCGCTTCAACCGTCCTGGGTTCGATTGGCATCACCGCAACGGCGGTGTACCGCCACGACTGTTCGGTCTAGTTTGTCAGCGCAGTGTGCAGAAGGGGCCATGGCATGACCGGCATGGCTGGTTGCCAGTAGGGCAGTCGGGGCCGGACCGGGTTTGACACGGTCGGGAGCCGATCGCGCGGCCGTGTCGGTCTGGTCGCGCGGTGCGGGGCGCGGTGCGGACGCGCTCCGCACCGCGCCGCACGGTCAGTCGTGCACTTCGACGGTCGCTCACCCCGTCGCACGCGCTGCCGATTCGGCGGTCAACCGTCTCCAACAGCCTTCACTCAAGCCAGTTTGGCCCCTGGTCTGCACGTCGTGGCCCAGGAGATGTCGCTCATCTGGGAAAGAGGAAGGTCGCGCGCAAGCCGTGCTGTGGTCATGCTTCGCTGGGTGACTCGATCACGACCGTCCCGGCGAGCGCGCCGGCGTGCAGCTGGATCCTGGTTGGGCGTTCTGCCAAGGGAACGGTCGACCACCAGTGCACTGCGGCGGCTGTTGCGGAGACGGGGACCGTGGTTCGTGCGCTGTGGATGTTCTCCTTGACGGCGAAGGCTACGTGGTCCTCGTCGAGGGCGACGATGGCGATCCGTGCGCCTGGGTAGGTCCTGAGGAGTCTTCTTGCGTGGTCGCTCGCTGCGGTCGGGGTGGGGAAGCGGCGGTCGGTGTAGATCGCTCCGGCGCGTTCGAGCACGGTGAGGTCGGTGCAGTCTTCGGATGCCGTCAGGAACGAGCGGCCGCACTGCCAGCTGGCGGTTGTGCGTTCGAGCGTCACCTCGGCGCTGCCGTGCTGCTGCTGCCTGACGGAGATCAACTTAACCTGGAAGTGCAGGGGCGACGGCACTTCGATGTCCGGTGCCGGCACCGCTGCAGGGGCGGGCGTGTGCTGGAGGCCGGGCAGGTTGAGCAGCGTGTAGAGGTGCGCGGAGAGGACATTCTTGGTGGGAGTTCGAACTGCAGTGTCGAGGTTGGGGAGGGGAGCGTTGGCGACTTCCTGCCGGTGGTTGTTCGTCAGGCGGGGTAGACGGGCGAGCAGATCGGCCATGGGGGATCCGGGCATCACCTCCTTGCCACCGTCGGTGGCGACGAGGGTCGGCAATCCGATGGCCGCGGAGTAGAACGTCAGGGATCCGTGGTCGGACACGACGAGATCGGCCGCGAGCACGGCGGGACGCCAGTCCCCGGCAGCGGGGATCACGATGAGGCCTGCGGCCACTGCACGCCGCAGCCACGCGTTGATCTGGAACCGGCCGTGCCGTTCCCAGACGTTGGGGTGGAGTGTGAGGACCACTCGGTACTCGTCGGCGGGTAGACAGGTGACGAGTTGTTCGGCCAGTTCGGGGCGGTGCCCGTAGAGGGAGAACGGGCCCCACGTCGAGCAGATCAGGATGAGGCGACGGCTGTCAGCGCGGAAGGCGTGCCGGTGGAGCTCCCGGTGTGGCAGGGACATCCGCAGGCGGTCGAGGCAGGGGTCTCCGGCAACCAGTGCACGGGGGAGCAGGCGCGGGTCTACCGAGCGCATCACCTCTAGTTGGTCGTCGCTGGCCACGACGATCGTGCGGGGAACGACGCGGCCGTTCCTGATCAACGCCGTCGCGCTCAGACCTGACGGCCACTTCGGGTTCCCCGGCGATCGGCGGTGATAACCGGCGCCGTGCGGAAGGAGCACGATTGGACCGTGCAGCCGTGCAAGGTCGCTGTTCTCGCTGGCAGCGACCACCAGATCGAACTCGTATTGGTCCACTTTCTCCCAGGACAACAGGAGCGCGCCCGCGGCGCAGAGCCGCTCCCTCAACCGACCCGAGAAGCGAGAACCTGGATCCACGGCGAACCACACCTCAAGACGCCGATCATCCAGCAGCAGAGGGACGACGTCCTCGAGTCGATCCAACGCTGCGGGCGACCGCACCACGACCAGGACGCAACGGAGCGGTTGGACGGTGTCCCACTGGTTCCGGGTTCCGGGTTCCGGGTTCCGGGTTCCGGGTTCCGGGTTCCGGGTTCCGGGTTCCGGGCTCCGGGCTCCGGGCTCCGGGCTCCGGGCTCCGGGCTCCGGGCTCCGGGCTCCGGGCTCCGGGCTCCGGGCTCCGGGCTCCGGGCTCCGGGCTCCGGGCTCCGGGCTCCGGGCTCCGGGCTCCGGGCTCCGGGCTCCGGGCTCCGGGCTCCGGGCTCCGGGCTCCGGGCTCCGGGCTCCGGGCTCCGGATTGTTCGTTACCACAAGCGCTGTCTCTTTGGAAGTCGCACGACCGGGTGAATGGGTGTGGGTCAGCGGTCGAAAGTGATGTTGCCGGTGGCATCCGTTGCCTGCGGCAGCTCACCGGCGGTGTCGGAGATCTGGATGCTCGCCGCTCCGGTCGAGCCGGACTGCTCGACTTGCGCTGCGGCGGTGGACAAACGGATCTGTTCGGGCACGAAGGTTCCCCCGGCTGTCGTCGGACGCTGACACGGTAGCAACGAGGTCTCCTGGCCACGTGACGCACTCGCGTCCAGTACCGTGATCTTCACTGATCGTGTGGAGGAGCTCGCGTGGGGATGGGCGCAGGGGATACCAGCAACGAGGTCAGCGGCTCTGCCGTTCAGGTCGTTCAGGCCGGCTCGATCGGGTCGGTGACGTTCGCGGCGCCACAGCTGCCACCGGACGTCGTGCCGTTCCTGGCACCGGCCGCGCCACACCCGTTCGTCAACCGTGACGGGCAGGTCGAGGACGTCGACGACCTGGTCCCCGCATCCGCCGATCTGGGGCGTCCGGTGGTGGTCGTCGTCAGGGGGATGCCGGGAGTCGGCAAGTCCGGCCTGCTCACACACGTCGCGGCACGCTTGCAGAGAAAGTTCGAGGACGGTGTGCTCTACGCGGCGTTCGGGCCGGACGGCGAAACACCCAGCGGGGCGTTGGAGCGCTTCCTCGTCGCGCTCCGTGTTCCTGAGGGACAGGTGCCCTCGAGTCTGGCTGGCCGGCGGGACCTCTACCGCTCGCTCACCACCCGGTCCCGGATCCTCGTCGTGCTCGACGACGTCACCGAGGCGGCACAGGTCGAGGCACTGCTGCCCAACTCCGCGGCGGCCATGGTCCTGGTCGCGGGGAACACCGCCTTGGAGGACCTGCACGCCGACGGCGCAGCGCAGATCTCCCTCGACCCCCTCGCGCCAGACGATGCCCTCGACCTGCTCAGGCGCCTGTGCTCAGCGCAGAGGGTGAACGCCGAGCCAGACGCGGCGACGGAACTGGTGCGGTTGTGCGGCCGCCTTCCGCTCGCCATCCGGGTGATCGGCGCACGCTTGGGTATTCGGCCGAGCCGAACACTGGCCACGGCCGTCGATGAACTACGTGACGCCGACCCGGGCAACCTCCTTACACGCGTCGCTGCAGTCTTCGACGCGGTCTACAGTGACCTGGCCGAACCGGTTCGGCAGGTGTACCGAGCGCTGGGTGTGCTGGTCACCCGCGACTTCTCTGTCGAGGTCCTCGCCGCCGCCCTGGACGCCCCGGTTACGCGTGTGCGCGCCCATGTCGACCAGCTCTGCGCGGCGAACCTGCTCGAGGAACGTTTCGACGGGCACTACTCAATGCATCGGCTGGTGCGCAGACACGCCCTGCACCGCGCCGCTGCCGAGACCTCCCGCGGCGATCGCGTCGAAATGCTGCGGCGTGCAGTGCGATGGTGGTGCTTGGGCGCCGCAGCCGCCGACATAGCCGCAACCGGACGCAAACGACTTCGCGTCGCCGACCCCGGTCTCTACCTCGGCGACCACAACCCGGAGATGTTCGCGAGTACCGCGCTGGCGTGGTTCGACCGCGAGCACGCCAACATCGAGGCCGCAATGCGTGCCGCCGCAGAGCACGGCTGGCACGACCTCGTCTGGCAGTTGTTCGAATTCACCTTCCCCTACTATGAGGCCCGCAAACCGCTGGCCGCGTGGATCGACGCGGGCAGACTCGCCGTCGAGTCGGCCGCGCTCGACGAGCACATCGCAGCCGAGGCGCGGTGCCGCTGCCTGCTGGCCAAGGGTTTGCAGGAACTCGGCCACTATGACGACGCTGGCGAACACCTCGCCGCGGCGCGAGAACTCGCCGACGACGACCGTCTGCGCGCCTCCACCTACGACTTCAGCGGCAACCTGGCTCTGCGCACCGGCCGCTACGAGGCCGCTCTCGACTGGTTCACCGAGGCACTGAGGATCAACCAGATGCTCGGGCTGCCTCGCGGTACCGCGCTGCAGACGCTGTTCGTCGGTCGTGCTCTCACCCGCCTGCAGCGTCACGACGATGCTGCAACCGCCCTGCGAACCGCAATGGAGCTGGCGCAGATTGCCGGAGAACCGGTGGTGCAGGCCAAGGCGTTGATCTCCGTAGCGGACCTGTACACCCAGACGGGTGATCGCGCCGCAGCCGAGGTCGCGCTCACCGCCGCCGCCGACCTCGCGGCAGGCATTGACAACACCGCAATGCTCGCCGACGTCGCGCTACTGCGAGCCAGAGCGGCCCACGCCTGCGGCGACGCCGCTGCAGCGACCCGGTACCGGGACGAGGCGATCGCGGCCTTCGAGCGCATGGGAAGTCCGCTGGCGGCATGTTTGCTGGCCGACGAAGCCATCAACGCGGACACTGACGGCGCCTCCTCCTCGACTTGATGAGACGAGCGGTCGATCGCCGCTTCGGCCCGGAGCAAGTGACGTGCTTGGTGAGCGCCACGCCACAGTCGACATGCCGTCCGGCTTCCCACGGGCTCGGTACCGTTGGCGTGCTGCACGGCCGCGATCGTGCGTGCCGTTTAGATCACTTCTTGACCGCGTGGAGACGAGACTTCTCCCGAACAGTGGGTCCATGACGGGCGAGCCGGGTCAAATGCGGTGCCAGACGTCATCGCCCAGACCAGCGCGTCGTGGTCGGCTCTGGCGAGTCTGGTCTAGTTGTCGATTCCGGCGAGGCACTTGAGCCACCAGTGTGGGTGCGTGGAACGGGAGCGCGTGATGGCTGCCGATCACTGCGGGCCGGCTCGCCCAGCAGGTTGCTGAGACCTGAGCGCGATAGATGCGCACGTGGCCGCCTTCGACCTCGTGGTACGGCGTTGACAGCGCCAGCAGTCTTGCTCGGAGTGAGCACCCGGAGCAGCTCGTCGAGGACCGCCGTGTCGTGGAGAGAATCTCGAGCATCTCGGCGGCGACCACGCGATTAGAAGGTTGGCGGGGAACGGCAGCGTTGTGCGGTCTCCGAGGACGGCCTGGGTAACCGTGGTGGCGGGATATCTCGTTGCCTGTTGTCACCGATCGCCGGAGTCGCACTTCACCCTGGTTGTTGACCTCTACTGTCTGTGGGTCAATACACTTGGACAATCCGACGGCGATGGGTGGTGCCGCATTCGTGGACGGACGAGCCGCACGGTGGGCGGGGCAGCGCGAGATGCGCCGCGCCGAGGTCGCGGCGGCGGCGCTCGATGCCATCGCCGAGCACGGACCGCAGGTGTCGACCGAGCAGATCGCCGAACGCGCCGGCATCGCCCGCCATACGCTGCTGATGAGGCCACCGAGGTTGAACTCATAGCGGAGCTCGGCGTTGTCGCGGCGGTTTCGCGGGATTGGAGCAGTCGCGGCGACCACCGCTTCGAAGTTGTTCCAACCTCGTTGCGTAGCAATCGGCAGCAGTTGGGCCAGCAGGTACTGCTCCACGATCCGGTTCTGGACCTGCTTGCGACTGACCGCCCGCGCCTTCCCTGCCGTTGCGCAGGTTCACGCTATTCGTCAACGCGGTCTCGTTGGCGGCTCTGAACATTGCCGAGCTGGTCTTGTTTGGCGCCACGGCAAGGCGGCGTTCGATGCGGCGGGTCCGATGCTGTTGACCGCCTGGGCTAGGTTGGCACGAGTCCGTCAAGCGCTCGTGGGCCACTGATGCCCGCTATGACATCAACTATGTCATCAACATCGACGACGATGGGGACGCCGTTCGTCGGCAGCGCCTGACGGTCAGGTCATCGACCTGCTCAGCGAACGTCCCCAGGCCCTGGTCGCGGTTAGCGGCAGGTCGATGCGCTTCTCGCTCAGAAATCGGACACAATGGCCTGATGGGGTGGGAACAGATCCGTGCCGGTCGCGACGCGCTGGGCGACTACCTGAAGGTGAGTCCGCTGGACGCCGTCGCCGAGTTGGTGTGGAACTCGCTCGATGCCGAGGCGGACGAGGTCTCGATCGACATCGAGTACGACGGCATGGGCACCGATGAGGTGCGCTACGTCAGCCAGGTAGCGGTGACCGATAACGGTCACGGCATGAGCCACGAGCGGGCGCGGTCGGCGTTCTTGTCGCTCGGGGACTCCTGGAAGAAGGGCTTGGGCGGCCGCACCGTGAACAAGAAGCGGGCGCTGCACGGCAAGAAGGGCAAGGGGCGTTTCTTCGTTTATGGCATCGGCGGCTTCGTGCGGTGGACGAGTGTGTCGGCGACGCCGGACGGGAACGTGCTCGTCGAGGTGGTCGGCGAGGAACAGCGGATGGAAGGGTTCTCGATCTCGGAGCCAGTCCAGACCGAGGAGCCCACGGGCACCCGCGTCACCGTGCAGGCAGGGGAAGGGCGCGCCACCGCTGCACTCGTCCGGACCGACTTCGCGCATCAGCTCGCCGCCCGACTCGCGGGGCACCTTCTTGCGAACGACGACATCACCGTGCTGGTCAATGGCATTCAGCTCGACCCGGCCGAGTTGATCGACGGGGAGCCGGTCGACATCCCCCTCACCGACCTCGACTCGGCAGAGGTCGCAGAGCACGAGCCACCAGTTCTGACCATTGTGGACTGGACCGACGAAATGCGGGCCGCCCCGACGATCGTCCTGTGTAACGAGGAGGGTATGGCACTCGTCGAGCTCGACAAGCCCGTGCCCAACACCGCGGCGAAAACCACCGGCTATCTGAAGTGGCGGCGGTTCACGGGATCCGACATGAGCTTGGCACTTGCGCACATGCAGTTCCCCGACGTCATCTCCGCGGCTACCAAGATCTACGAGACGCACGTCCGCGACAGGCTGGGCGAGATCACCGCCACGATCGTCACGAAGCTCATCTCCGAAGGCACCTATCCATATGACACCACGGACATCGCCGACCCGATCCGGCGGACCGAACGCGACATGTTCGACCTCGTCGCTGTCACCGCGCGCAGTGCGCTGAACTCGGGGTCACGCGCACAGCGGGAGATGAGCGCGAGGCTGCTCAAGCTCGCGCTGGAAGAACGCTCGGAAGACCTCGATCTTATCCTGACCAGCGCTCTCGGGCTGACAGGAGACGAGCGCGAGCAGCTCGCTGACATGCTGAAGCACTCCACGCTCGGCAACATCGTCGGCGCGGGTGCCGAGGTCGCGAGGCGGGTTGAGCTGATCATCGCACTCCGCGGGGCCATCTACGGCAACGACAGCCGCAGGCGGATGCGCGAGGTCGACCAGTTGCATCCCCTTGTGAAGGACAACGTCTGGCTGTTCGGTGAGGACTGGCGTCTGAGCCGCAGCGAAGCGGGCCTCACCTCCGTACTGCGTGACGTCGTGCATGCGGAAGCCGTGCTGGAGGCAGATCTGACGCCGGTGCCCGCCGTGCGGCGCAGTGACGGCCGCGCCGGAAGACTAGATCTCGTGCTGCAGCGGACCGCAGGCTCGCCTGGCGATCAGCACCGGCTCGTGGTCGAGCTGAAACGTCCCTCGCTCGTCATCGGTGACAAAGAGCTGACGCAGGTGAAGACCTACGCCCGCACATTGAGCAAGCACCCTGCGGTGGGCGCGAGCAGGTGGACGTTCTGGCTGGTCGGAGCAGACATCGGTGACGACATCGAGGAGGACGTGAACCAGGTTGACCGGGCGCAGGGCCACGTGGTCAAGGCGAAGAACTACGACATCTGGGTCACGCATTGGGGCCAGCTCCTCGACAATGCGACGCGCCGGCTGGAGTTCTATCGCGATCAGCTGAAGTACGACATCACCCAGGAAGCGGCGACTGAGCGGGTGCGACAGCGCCACGGCGAACTGCTTCCGCCGGAAGAGCCCATGAATCCTGCACCGCGAAGGTGAACATGCTAGATCAACAGGGGCGCTGACTCTTGGCCCAGGTGGACCATTCTGACCGCCGTCTGCTGAACTGTGTTGGGATGCCCGCCGTCCTCACCGGCGACATACACCTCCAGCATGTGGTCGCGGTCGCGGATCTTAACGAGCACCTTGGCGAGCTTGTGCGGGTCCGGCGGATCGCATCGCTCGCTGTGGAGAACAACTTTCGACACCCGGCCGGTGTTCTGTGCTGTTTCCCTTGTCTGGTCATGAGGAACCACTCCTGGAGGCGACTCATGCTCTGCCCGGCGCGAGTTCTCATCCTGATGCGAGCGCCTGCAGCGAACTGGGCACGCCGCTGATCTGCAACCGAGCGCTCCTGACGGACGGGACCGTGCCATGGCGCGTGGTTGGCCGCCCGAGGTGAAGGCTGGCTACTCAGCGTGGGAAGCTGACTCCGAGGTCGTCGACTGCTGACGTGATCTCCGTTGCAGGCGGGCGTGGTGCAACGTGCCTGCCTCGGCTCTGATCTTCCGGGATTGCGGGACGTCGTTGCACACTTGATGGGCAACGGCGCTGTTGAACGATCGTTACGGCGAGGTCCCGCCCTTGCGTCGCAAGGCGATGGGCGCGCCGATGCCCACGACGAGTACCAGCACGCCGACGAGGATCCACACCCAGGTCGGAACGCCACCGTTGTCGTTCTCGGTCTGAGCCGCAGGTGCGGCACTGGACGTGGCGGTGGTGGTTGTAGTGGTCGGCACTGTGGTGGTGGTCGTTGTGTTGGCGGGTGCGCTAAGCGTGAAGTCGATCATGCCGCTCACCGGGTCGCCGTCCCCGGAGATGACCTTCCAGGCGATGGCGTAGGCGCCAGCCGGGCCGCTCGCGGTGACCGGCGCGGTGACGAGGGCACCGGTAACGGTGGCCGGGCCGACTGTCCACTTTGTGCCGTCCGGGCCGGTCACGGTGATGGCGTCGGCCGGGAGCGTGACCGCTTCGGTGAACGTGAGCTCGACCTGCTGCGGTGGTGCGGGAAGCGCTGCTCCCTTGGCGGGGTTGCTGCTCTTGAGCTCAGTGTGCGCCGAAGCGGGCCCGGCCGTCGATCCGAGCGCTACGAACGCCAGCAGCAGAGCCGCGGTCATGCGCCGGAAGGTCATCGGGGAGTCCTCACGTCAGGTGGGGTGTCAGGCTGCACGGCGTCGGCTCACTGGCCGTAGTCGGACACGGCGGTGGGTGCTGGGCTGGTCGGCTTGCTGCGGGGAGTCGGATGAGCCGGTGGTGTCGGTGGAGTCGCTGTCCCGCACTGGTGTGCGGCCGCCGGGGTCTCGGTCGCGGAAGTGCACTAGTGCCAGCAGGGCGAGTCCGGCGAGCAGCAGCGAGTGGGACAGGACGCGGCCTGCGGTGGCTGTGCCGTTGATCAGGTCGTTGGTGGAGTAGGGGATCAGCACGGCGACGAACGCGGCGGTGACGGGCAGCATGCCCGCGGTCGCGGTGGGGCCTAGTGCGGTCCAGAGCAGGCCGAGGCCGAGTGCGAGGTTCCAGGCGGTGCTCTCGTTGAACAGGTGGCTGCTGTCGACACCGGTGGTGTGCGCGCCGTGCGCGGACGTGCCGGTGCCCAGCACCTGGGCGAGACCGAGGGTCAGCTGGGCGATCGCGACACCGCCCAGCAATGTCCGGGGCAGCCAGCCCTGTGGAGTGGGCGGGGTGATCGGGGGCGCCGCGTCGAGGATGGCCGCGGTCAGGTCCGGTACCGGCGTGGCGGGTCGTACGCGGAGGGTGCGGGTGAGTGCTGTGGCGGTCTCGTGCCATTCCTGGCAGGACACGCATGTCTCCAGGTGCGTGTCCACCTGGCCGGTGGGCACGCCTTCGTCTTCCCCGTCGAGTCGTGCGGACAGGGCTTCGCGGTAGGTGCTGCACTCCACGTACACATTGTCGGTCATCTGGCCTACTTGGTTCCCGGCGATCTGCGAGTGGTTGTGGTCTAGTGGACCCGCGCCGGGCGCATGGCCCGGCGCGGGTGTCGCGGCGGTGGACACCGGCGCAGTGGGTAGAGACCGTGCCGGTGTGACGTCTCAGGCGGCGTGGCTGCCGAGCGGGTTCAGCCGGGCCCGCCCGCCTGGTCGCCTGCCGGGTGGTGTCCTCGGGTGGTCGCCGCCGGAGAAGTGGGAGCCACCCAGGCAGCCGGTGCACCTGCCGAGGTGCGCGTCCGCCTCGGCGGCGGGCACGGGTTCGTGCTCACCGCCGAGGCGGGCCGAGAGCGATTCACGGACGATTTGGCAGGACACGCTTCACTAGTCGGTCCGAATGGCTGGTTAGTTCCCGACGTTGCGGCCGTTACGATTCGGCCTCGTGAATTCCGCCGATGACGAGGTGACCCGCTGGGCGTTGCTGGCCCGCGGTGGTGACCGGGACGCCCTGGAGCGGTTCGTGCGGGCGACCCAGCGCGATGTGTGGCGGTTCGTCGCCCACCTCGCGGACGTCGGTGTGGCGGATGATCTCGCTCAGGAGACGTTCCTGCGCGCATTGTCGAGCCTGCGGCACTTCGAGGCCAGGTCATCGGCGACGACGTGGCTGCTGTCGATCGCCCGGCGCGTCGTGATCGACCAGGTGCGGATGGCCCGCTCCCGGCCCCGTGTCTCACCGGACGTCGACTGGGTGCAGGCGGCGGACCGCGGGCAGGGCGCCTCGTCCGGTTTCACCGGGCTTGTCGAGCTCAACGTGCTGCTCGACGGACTGGCCGCGGACCGGCGTGAGGCCCTGGTGCTGACCCAGGTGCTCGGGCTGGGCTATGCCGAGGCGGCGGAGGTCGTCGGGTGTCCGATCGGGACGATCCGCTCACGCGTCGCGCGGGCACGTGAGGACCTGGTCAGGGCCGCTGGGCGCGACGCCAGCGAAGCCGGCTGAGATTCGCCGGGAACTACCCCGGCCGGGTGAACGACCTGTGGCACGTGACCGCGTTGTCTCTGCTGCTCAAGGGAGTGTATTGCCGCTATGGCAGGCACCCCGCCGTCCACTCCGCCGACCTCGCCGTGCCCGCGGGTCTGCGGGTCGCCCTGATCGGTACCAATGGCTCCGGCAAATCGACGCTTCTGCGTGCGGTGCTGGGGTTTCAGCCGGTCTCGGGCGGGGTGATCGAGGTGGGTGGCGTGCGGGCGGTGACGTCAGCGCAGTGGCGCGGACGGCGTACCGAGGTGGCGTGGATTCCGCAGCTGCGGTCGACCGGCCGGTTTCCCCTGCTGCTGGGTGAGTTGCTGGACAGCAGCGGTGATGGCGGTGCGGCGCGGGAGGCCGCCGCGCGGCTCGGGCTGGCGGGGCTCGAGTCGCGCGGCGTGCACACCTTGTCTGGTGGGCAGGCGCAGCGGGCGTGGCTCGCACGTGCGGTCGGTGCCGTTGCCGCCGGTGCCGGGATGCTGCTGGCCGACGAACCCACGGCCGCGCTGGACTTCGCCGGACAGGAGGAAGCGGCGGCGGTGCTCACCGGGCTGCCGGTGACGCTTTTGGTGGCCACGCACGACCGTGCTGTGGCTGATGCGTGTGACCGGGTTGTCGAGATGGCCGCCGGACGTCTGCGGGACGTCGCGTGATCGCCGAGCTGCTCGCGCTGGTGCCGGTGCAGCGCGCGGGTCTCGGCCTGCTGCTGGGTGCGGTCGCGCTGCCCCCGATCGGGGTGCTGATCGTCGGGCTCGACATCTACCCGGTCCGGTTCGCGATCATGCACGTGGCGTTGCTCGGCAGTGCCATCGGTCTGCTCACCGGCACGGATCCGTTGCTGTGGGCACTGGTGCTGTGCGCGGTGGCGGGTGGCGGGCTCGCGCCGTTCGCCACGACCTCGGCCGGTCTGTCCGGGGCGATGGGCCTGCTGATGAGCCTCGCAATCGCGGTGGCGCTGCTGGTGCTGTCGATCTCCGGCGTGAACGCCAACGGCGCGTTCGAGCTGCTGTGGGGCTCCATCCTGTCCACCCGGCCGGTCGACCTCGTCGTGCTCGGTGTGCTGGCGGTGGCGATTCCCGCGCTCTTCTGGTGGCGTCGCACGGATCTGTCGTTGCTGCTGCACGACCGGGAGCTCGCCGCCTGCTCGGGCGTACGCACCGGGCCGCTGACCGCGGCATTGCTCGTGGTGATCGCGGTGTCGATCGCCGGAGCGATCAAGCTGACCGGGGCGTTGCTGGTGGACGCGCTGACCTTGTTGCCTGCGCTGGCCGCGCGGCGCATCGGGCGGGGGCTGACCGGCATGGTCGTCGCGTCGATCGGTATCGGGCTCGTCGTGGCCGTTGTCGGGCTGTTGCTCGCACTCGCGCTGGACCAGCCTCCTGGTCCGGTGCTCGTTCTGCTGGCGGGCGTGATCGCCCTGCTCGCCCAGCTGCTACCGATGAGGAGAACCTGACCAGTGAAGATCAAGCTCGTCGTACTCGGCGCGGTGCTCACGCTGACCGCCTGTGGCGGCGCGCAGACCGCGGCGCCCAACGCGACCTCGGACGTCCCGGCGGGCAAGAAGGTCGTCGCGGCGACCGCGTGGGAGGCCGCGCTGGCCAAGGCCGCGGGCGCGACCGACGTGAAGGTGGTCGTTCCGGCGACCGTGGCGCACGCGGCCGACTATGACCCCAAGCCGTCCGACCTCGCCGCCGTCGCCACGGCGGATCTCGTGCTGTACGCGGAGTTCGAGGGGTTCGCGGCCAAACTGAAGGAAGCCGCGGGCGGGTCGGCGAAGGTCGAAGCCGTGAAGCTGGAGAACGCGCCGGACGTGGTGCGTGCCGAGGTGCTCCGCCTGGCGGGCCTGCTCGGCACGACCTCCGCCGCCGAGCAGTGGCTGAGGAAATTCGACACCACGCTGGCCGAGGTCAAGACGCAGGTGAGCGGATCGTTCCCCGGCGGCAAGACGCCGAAGGTGGTGAGTCAGGCGTTCGTCGCCTACATGGCCGCGATCACGGGTGCCGAGGTCGTCGGCACGTTCGGCCCGCAGCCGGTCACCCCGGCTCAGCTCGCGGAATTGGTGGGCAAGCAGCCGGACCTGGTGTTCGACAACGTGCACATGTCCACCGGCACCGTGCTGCCCGGCTCGTCCGCGAAGCAGGTCAAGATCGTGAACTACCCCGGTGCGGACCTGGATCTCCTCGGCGTGTTCAAGTCCAACGCCGAGGAGATCTCCAAGGCACTCAAGGCGTGACGAGTTCCTGCACGGCGCGGCGGTCGACCTTGCCCGCCGCGCCGAGCGGGAGCGCGTCCACCACGATCAGGCGCTCGGGGAACTTGCGCGGTTCCAGGCCCTGCGCCGCCAGATGGGCGGTCAGCTCTTCGAGCGTCGGCGCGGGATCGGCCACGACGCAGGCGCACAGCCGTTCGCCCAGCACGTCGTCCGGCACCGGCACGCACACCACATCCCGCACCGCGGGGTGGGTGGCGAGCAGTGCCTCGACCTCGGCGGGGCTGATGTTCATGCCACCGCGGATGATCACGTCTTTGCGCCGTCCGACGACGTGCAGGTAGCCGTCGGTGTCGATGCGGCCGAGGTCGCCGGTGCGCACCCAGCCGTCCGGCGTGCGGTAGCGCTCGTTGAGCTCGGGTGCGCCGACGTAGCACATCGGGGACATCGGGCCGAGCGAGACGATCTCGCCGACATCACCGGCCGGGACATCCCGCAACGAGTCGTCCACGATCCGCAGCCGGGCCACGGACGGGTTGGGGCGGCCGGCGGTGTCCGCGTGGCTGGGCGGGTCGTTCAGCGCGGTGTGGCAGTTGACGCCGTCCGCCGAGCCATAGACGTTGACCACCGTGCAGCCGAGCGTTTCACGGACGCGCGCGGCGGTCGTGGCGTCGAGGGCGGCGCCGCCCAGTGCCACCACCCGCAGGCTGGTGGTGTCGTACCGGTCCAACTCGGGGCAGTCGACCATCATCCGCAGCATGGTGGGCACCGCCAGCACGTGCGTCGGCCGGGCGCGTTCGATCATCGCCAGCGCCGCTGTGACGTCGAACTTGGGCAGTAGCACCAAAGTGCCGCCGTGCACGGCGAGCGTGACCGACGTGCCGTTGCTGCCGTAGGACGAGGCGAGCGGCACCATCACGTAGTTCCGCAGTTCCGGGGTGTCGCCGATCAGCTCGCCGATGAACCGGCCACGGCCGCCGACCAATGCGTTGTGGGAGTACAGCACCATTTTCGGCGCCGCCTCGGAACCGGAGGTGACCAGGATCCGCGCGGGGCCGTCGGGGTCGGGGGAGGCGGGCTCGAACCGGGCAGGATCGTTGGCCAGCAACGCCGCCACCGGCACGCATCCTGCGGGCACCACACCGTCACCCGCCGCGATGACGGTGCGCAGCTCGGGCAGTTCACCCGCGAGCGCACGGGTGCGCTGGGCGCAGGGGTAGTCGCTGTAGAACGTCGTGGTCACCACGGCGACCGCGCCGGAGCGGCTGAGCAGGCTCGCCGCCTCGCGGTCGCCACGGCCGACCGGATAGGGCAGCGAGATCGCGCCCAGCGCGGCGATCGCGAGGTCGAACGCGCACGCCAGCCTGCCGTTGGGCAGCTGGATGCCGACGACGTCGCCCTGCTCCACACCGATGCCCGCGAGACCCACGGCGAGCGAGCGGGCCATCAGGTCGAGCTCGGCGTAGCTGATCCCCCCGTCCGCGTCGACGATCGCGATGCGGCCGGGACCGGCGAGCACGTGCTCGCGGAATAGCGAGTACAGGTCGCGATCGCGGTAGAGACCGTCGGCGGCCCAGCCGCGCCGGACCTCGTAGGGCACCAGGTCGGCCAGATGCTTCACGACGGGGGTCGCGGCCAGTGTCACAAGAACCTCCACGGGGAGCCGAGTGCGGGACAGCCGCGGTCATCGCGGCCCAGAACGGCGGCGAAGCGGGGATCACCCAGCAGCGCCGCGAGATCAGTGACCACGTCGACACCATCGACACGACCGCCGACGGGGACCCGGAAGCCGGGAGCCGGTCGTTCGCTCGCAGCCGCGAGCAGCGCGCTGGCGGCGCCGAGCAGGCTGCTCTCGACGGCGACGCCATGGCCGGTGATCCGCCGGGTGAGCACGCCGGCGAGCACTGCCTCGGCGCCGATCAGTCCGCCGAGCACGTCCACGAGCGTCATCAGCGACGGCGCGGGTTCCTCATCGGACGGGCGCACGAGCTCGGCCAGACCGGTACGCGCCTGGACCATGAAGTCGGTGCCCAGCGGGACGTCCGGCAGATCGCCGCCGCCCCAGCCGGACGTGTAGGCGTAGACGATGCCGTCCGGCAGGTCAGATGCCGCGAGCTGCCACTTCTCGGCGTTGCCCGGCGCCCAGTTGTGCAGGAACACGTCCGCGTTCGCCAGCTCGTCGCGCAGCCGTCGCCGATCGGCCGGGTCCTTCAGGTCGATCTCGACGGCGCCCTTGCCGCGGTTGAGCGCGAGCCAGCGGGCCGAGATGTCGCGGCACATCGGTGGCATGCCGCGCAGGGGATCGCCGCCCGGCGGCTCGACGCGGATCACCTTGGCGCCCAAGAGACCCAGCAGATGTGCGGCCAGCGGCGCCTGGATCCGCCGGCCCGCCTCGAACACCACCAGGTCCGAGCCGTCCCGCATCGCGTGACCTTCGGTGGGACGAATGCTCCACGGCATGCCGATCGGCTGGATCGGGCTGTGCAACGTGCAGACACTTGCGCCGCTGACCGTTGCGGCGTCAGTGATTTGCGCGAACGTGGCGGCACGGGTCGCGCTGTGCAACGCCTCGGGAATCGGGGCGGTCGCTGTCGCGTAGCGGAACTGGTAGGGCCGCCAGCCACTGCGGATCACCGCGGTGTCGGTGCCGAGCTCTGTCCAGAACGCCGCCCACACCTCGGGCACCAGCGCCTCGACCTCGAATCGCACGCCGTCCGCGCTGACGAACGGCGGGCCGCCGGGCCGCAGATCGACGGCCTCGGCCTCGTCCGCCCCGGCCGCGGCGAGGTACTGCGAGATCGTCAGCAACGCTGCTTCGGCCACGCTGGTCCGTACGCGTGGTTCGCCACGCAGGATCGCGGCCAGCAACCCGGTCATGGCGAGCACGCCGGCCGCCGTGCCGCAGTAGTCGACCCCTATGCCGCGTGGTGAGCCGGAGCGCCTGCCGTGCACGTGCATGACGCCGCACGCCGCTTGGACGGTCGCCTCGTCGTGCAGGCCGGGGACGGTCACCGGTCCAGCCCAGTCGACGGTCACCTCATGCCGATCACCGTTGCGCAGTGTGATGATCGCCTCGGCGGCATTCTCGGTGGAACCGTTGTGGACCTCCGCTCCCAGAGCGCGGAGATGTGCGCGCATCAGGCGTGCTGCCGCGCTCGTGCCCGAGACAGACGCGGTCGCGCCCTCCAGAGCCGAGGCTTGCACTGCTGTGGCTTCCGTCATGACTCAAAGGTCGTACGCAGAGCTATCCGGGTTCCCACGATGGTGTGATGTGTCCATGACAGGTGACAGTCAGTTGCGCCGGTTCGTGGACGACGTCGTCATCCCCGCCGAACCCGAACTGGACGCGGGAGGTGGCCTCGAGCTGCGCAAGCTCGCTCAGGACGCCGGGCTGTGGGCACGGCCGCTACCTGCCGAGCTGGGCGGCGGCGGCCAGCCGCTGGCCGACTACTTCGCGGTGGCCGAGGACGAGGGTCGCAGCGATCACGGCCCGGACGTGGTGGGCTCGTCCAGCCTGCTCACCGTGCGGATGCTCACCGCGCACGCCCACCCAGAGCTGCGGGACGCCGTGCTGACCGACCTGGTGGCCGGACGCGTGCACGTGAGCTACGCGATGACCGAGCCCGGCGTCGCGGGCTCGGACCCCTCCGGGCTGCGCACCGCCGCCGAACGCGGCGCGGACGGCTGGTGGACCGTCACCGGCCGCAAGTGGTTCACCAGCGGCGCCGCTCGGGCGGACCTCGTTCTGGTGGTCGTACGCACCAGCGATGCTTTCTCGATCGTCGCCGTGCCCGCAGGCGGGTTCCGGATCGAACGGGAGCTCGACGTGCTCGGTACCGGCGGGCAGCACGAGATCTCGTTCGACGCCGTCCGGGTACCGCCGGCGCACCTGATCGGTGAGCCGGGACAGGGCATGCGGCTCGCCGGCGAACGCCTCGCGCTCGGGCGCACGCTGCGGGCATTGCGCTGGATCGGCCAGGCGCAGCGATGCCTCGACCTGCTCGCGGACCGGGCGGTGTCCCGGGCGCTCGGCGACGGCGTACTGGCCGATCAGCAACTGGTGCAGCGCCTGGTCTTCGAGTCCGAGCTGGAAGTGCGGTCGGCGCGACTGCTCGCCCGCGAGGCAGCTGGGTTGGTCGCTGCCGGAGAGCGTGCCCCGGTCGAGGTGAGCCTCGCGAAGGTCGCCGCCGCACGCGCGCTGAACACGGCGGTCGACGCCGCGATCCAGGTCTACGGCGCGGAAGGTCTCACCGCGGCAACGGGTCTGCCCCGGCTGCTGCGCGTGGCACGGGCCGCCCGCATCCTCGACGGCGCGGACGAGCTGCACGTCACCACGACCGCGCGTCGGTTGCTCACCAGGCGTCAGGCAGCACCAGACCGGTGACGATGGCGGCGCCGAGGAACGTGAAGAAATCGCCCCACACGACCTTCAGCCCGGTCATGCCGTCGTACTCGGCACCTTCCGGCAGAGTGCGCAGCAGTCGTTCGCCCTCTTCTCGCCGGCCTGCCTTCAGCAGTGCGACGGCGGCGATCGCCAGCGCCGAACTGTCCTCTGTAGACACGTTCCGGTCGGTGCGAGGGTCGGTGAGCAGCAGCCACGCCTTGCCTCGCGGCCAGTCCGGATCGAGACGCGAGTGCGCGTCCCGGTGATGGCGGGCGATGTCGCGATGGCCGTGAGCGTCGAGTAGTGGCACAGCCCCGGCGGCCCCGTCCGCGCGGACGGGTGGGCCGTCGGCGGCGAGCGCGGTGCCCCACGGGATCGCGCCCAATTCCGGATCGAAGCCGCTCGCGAGGCTGTCCGCGACCTTCGCCGTGCTGGAGCGTGGTGCGATGAGGCCCAGCCGTTCCGCGCCGCTGCCGTACCAGAAGATCATGCCGCGCAGCACCGTGTCCGCGTCCGCCCACACGTCCAGCCGGTCCCGTGCCGGTGCGACGTCCCCGGTTCCGGTGGCGAGCGCGCGCAGGGTGAGCAGCCCCGCCCAGAACCCGCCCGTCCACGACCCGCGGGCGGAGGTCCTCCAGTGTCCATTGTGGAGGTAGAGCGGGCACCTTTCCCCGGCAGCGGCTTCGGTCTCGTCGACCTGGTCGCACATCCGGCGCACCAGGTCGTGCGCCCAGTCGTTCACACCGTCACCGCGGTACGCCGGGTGAGCAGGAACGCGATGCCGGCCGCCACCGCGAACGCCACGCCGACGGTGACCCACAGCCAGGGGTAGCCGGCCTGGTGCACCACGAGACCGGTCAACGGTGGCCCGGCGGCGAACCCGCCGAAGAACCCGGCCGACGCTACCGCCGCCGCCCGCCCGGCGAGCTTCTGCGGCACCGCCCGCATCACCGCCACCATCGACACGGCGTTGCCCGCCACCGCGAACACGCCGATACCCGCCGCGCCGAACCACACGAGCCAGTGCGCCTGGTCCGCCAGCGCCACCACCGCCACCGAGGCGACGGCACCCAGTCCCAGCAACGGCAACACGGCAGCGGGATCGTCCGCCTTGCCGGCCGCGCCGCTCCACCACACCCGGCCCGCGATGCCGACCAGTCCCATCACCGCGATCAGCCAGGCCGCGACCGGCGCGGACAACGCCAGCCGCTGCACGCCGTACAGGGCGAAGAACGTGTTCACCGACGCCAACCCGAACCCGAGCGCCAACGAGAACGCCGCCAGCGCACGCACCCGGTCACCGGCCCTGCCCGCCGGCCCGCTCTTCGCAGGCGGCACCGGCAGCGTGAGCCGTGCGGTCGCCGCAGCACCCACCAGGCACAGCACCGCGAGCACCCCGACACCCCAGCGCCAGTCCGCCACCGCAGCCGCCCCCGCGAGCGGCACACCAGCCACGAACGCGCCCAACTGCACGCCGGACTGCTTCCACCCGGTCACCGACCCGCGGTGCTCCGGTGCCACGACGGCCAGGATCACCTTGTTCGTGGCCGGGTTCGCCAGCGCCTGTGGGATACCCCCCAGCGCCACACCCGCCGCGATCCACCACGGCGATCCGGCGACCGCCAGCACCGTCAACGCCACCGCGCTCACCAGGAACAGCCCGACGAGGCTGCGCTGCGGCCCGACCCGGTCCACCAGGGACCCGGCGGGCAGCGACAGCAGCGTCGCCACCCCGAATCCCGCCGCGACCAGAGCGCCGAGCTGCCACTCGGCCACCCCGAGCTCGGCGACCAGCACCGGACCCAGCGCGCCCAGCACGAACAGTTGCAGCATCGACACGGCCATCGCGGCCGTGGACACCGCGGTCACGACAGTCCTCACCCTCGAATGGTCGGATGTCGGGGCAGGGAAGTTCCAGGTGAACCAGGACACCGCGCGGCTCGTACTTCTCGAATGTGAGAATGCTGCGCTGCGACGACGCCGAGATCACCAGCCAAGCGCTCCGCGCGGGCGCCGGCGACCGTGCCGCCACGGAGGCGTTCGTCCGCGCCACGCAGGCCGACGTGCGGCGATTCGTCGCCTATCTGGCCGGCGACGTGCGGCTCGCGGACGACCTCGCGCAGGAGACCTACCTGCGGGCGTTGCCGGCACTGGCCCGCTTCGAACACAGGTCACCGGCCCGTGCGTGGCTGCTGTCGGTGGCGCGCCGGGTGGTCGCGGACCACATCCGGTCTCTGCGCGCCCGACCTCGCCCGCACAACGGCTCGGACACCGTCGACCAGGTCGATCCGGGCTTCGCCGAGGTCGTGCTCAACGAGCTGGTCGGCGCGCTCGACCCCGAGCGGCGCTCGGCGTTCGTGCTGACCCAGCTGCTGGGGTTGTCCTACGCTGAGGCCGCCGAAGTCTGTGGTTGCCCGATCGGAACGATCCGCTCGCGGGTGGCCCGAGCACGCGAGGACCTGGTGACAGCGATCCACGACGACCGAACCGGCCGTCGCGTGTCCTGACTGTGCAATGCGGCAAGGCTTGCTGGAAATGGTCGGCGCTCCGCGGTTCGGTGACGCCATTCAGCATGTCTGCAGCGGCATCGCTGCCATGACGGCGTGGACCACCAGCGGTTCTGCTCGGCGTATCGAATTCAGATGCGGCAACGCGATTGCCGCCAGCATGATCGTGACGACCCAGCGCGGCGCGAGGCTCTCGATCCTCCCGTCATCACGGCAGCGCAGGCAGCGGTGCCGAATCTACGCCAGTCCGCATGCTCGCCGGGACGGACCAGCACCGCACCGGCGGGATCGACGCGGTAGATGTCGAGAAACTCCTTGTCATCGATGACCCGCGTCGTGATAGGGACATCCGCCAGCGTGCTGACGTCCGGCATCGCTTCCGGACCCGCTGGCAGAAGCATGCCCTTGCCAGTCGAGTCCAAAGTAGAATCCTGGGGCGCAGCCACAGGTGCGGCGCGGTGACTGGGCGGTGCGGTCAACACGTACTCGGTGACCAGTACCTCTTCAGGGTGTCGGCCGGAGCGTCGCTTGGCGTGGTCATCGCGCTCACGATGGGAAGCGCGCTCATGGTCGGCCTCGGCGTGACCGGAGCGGCCTTCGCCGGGCCCCTGCTCAGCCTGGCCACGGTCTTCCTGATGGCGCAGCGTGCACGACGGCAGCAGCCTCGTGCTCGCCGGGGTCGCGATCGGCACGCATGGAACGCGGCGACGAGCTACCTGCAGCTGCAGGCGACCCGGCCGAGATGCGGCGCGTGACGCACGTGCCCTCGCCTCCTGGGCGGAGGCGAGGGCACCTCGGCAGCGTGGTGGTTGTCGGAGCACCCACTGCCAGCCTGCGGGAATCTACTTCGAGGGCGCGACCAGTCCGGAGCCGCCGACGCGGGCGGCGTCGAAGCGGCGAGTCACGTCGGTCCAGTTGACCAGCGACCACAGCTTCTGCACGTAGTCCGGCCGCACGTTGCGGTACTGCAGGTAGTAGGCGTGCTCCCAGGCGTCGAAAACGAGCACCGGAGTGGTGTTCATGCCGACGTTGCCGTGGTGGTCATAGACCTGCTCCACGATCAGCCGCTGCGACAGCGGCTCCCATGCCAGCACGCCCCAGCCTGAGCCCTGCACCAGCGAGGTCGCGGCCGACAGCTGCTTGGCGAACGCGTCGAACGACCCGAAGTGCTCGTCGATTGCCGAGGCCAGCTCGCCGTCGGGCCGGTCGCCACCGTCGGGGCTCAGATTGTCCCAGAACATCGTGTGCAGGACGTGCCCGGACAGGTTGAACGCGAAAGTCTTCTCCAGGCCGACGATGCCCGAGAAGTCGTCGTTCTCGCGGGTCTCGGCGAGCCGCTCGAGCATGTCGTTGGCGCCCTTGACATAGGCCGCATGGTGCTTGCTGTGGTGCAGCTCCAGGATCTCCCCGGTAATCGCGGGCTCGAGTGCCGCGTAGTCATAAGGCAGGTCCGGCAGCACGTACTGGCTCATCAGCTCTCCGGGATCACTTCGTGGTGGCTTGTCGCCAGCTTCTCGTAATAGCCAATCTCTTGCAACTGTTTCTTGTGTTGTGAGGCGGACGCCAAGGCGGGTGCGGATGCACGAATACGACCTCGCGGCCGTCGACGCTTTACAGCTCGCCTCGCTGGTCACGCCACTGGAGAGCTTCGATCGGCGATGCTTCGTCGACCCGCCGTGGCATGAGCAAGAGGACCGGTTCGCGGCCTGCCCTGCCGTGCCCGGCGTATACGGGACGGTTGCGTGGAACCGCGACGCGGTCGGCAGTGTGGGCTTCGGATGGCTGGATGCGGACGAGGTGCCGGAAGGAGCGTTCTCCGCCCACGTGTCGGCGCGGTCGATCCCGCCGAACACCAGCTGTTGAGGTCAGCGGCCTTCGAGGTCCGTCAGGCGACCCGAAGGCACGTCAAGTGGCAAAGCGGGGAGGGTCGTCGCAGTTCACGACGTGTTGGTTGTGAATAACCGGGTAGGTGCTTACCGTGGTGGACACCCGCTGTGCGGCGGGTTGCGGGTCCGGGTTGAAGCAGGCAGCCGGGACGCGCAGTGCGCAACAGGGAAGAGCACGCGATGGATGCTCCGTTCCGGCACGATGTAGCACCCTGCACCGTCGAGGCTCAAGTGCGTGACTGTGTGCCTGTCGTCGTGATCGGCGGAGAGATCGACACCAGCAACGACGCCGAGATCAGTCGCGTGATCGGCGCCCAGCTCGAACCGCGCATGCCGCTCGTGGTCGTCGACTTGCGCAAGGTTCGTTTCCTTGGCTCGGCTGGCGTGAGATTGCTCTTGGAGAATCATCTGCTCGCGCGGAGCGTCGGCACCACGTTCATCGTGGTGGCTGACCATCGTGTTGTGCTGCGCCCGCTGGAAATAACCGGGCTTGATCATATCGTGGAGTTGCACTCAGGGTTTCCCGAGCTGGTTGACCACAGCTCGCCGTAGGCGTTGTCACATCGACAGCGTGTAGCAGCGGAGTCCTGCGGTAACCCAGATTCTGTCGTGCTCGGCCAGATCGCGTAGGGGAAGGTTCGGGCCATCCAGCCTGCGGGGTCCGGGGACAACGTCAGCGCGACGGTTGCGTGAAGAAGCTACGGGCGGTTGTGCCAGTGGCGTGGTGTGAGACATCATCCGAGGTCGCCCCCGCACCGCGCCCGCTGCCGTACTCCCTTCGCTATGCGCTTGTCTGGTTCTTGAGAGGCCGTCCGTCCATTTATTGCGAGCACACCCCACTCGGCGCGTAGGGCTTGCAGCGCCTCATGGCAGCCTATTGATCAATCAGCCCTGACCAGCGCGCCTCGCGGGGAGATTCCAACCAGAAGGTCCGCCTTCTGGACCTGGGTAACGCCCCAGCCGGTTGACGCCGACCGTGCCTCGGCCTCGATCACGGTGCAGCCGCGACGAGCGGAGGACGGACAAGTCCGTGCTGGCGACATCGACATCGACAAGGCACAGCCGACCGAAGCAGTTGCGGCGATAGAGGTCGAGGGATCCCTCGCCAGCCCGTTGACGATCAGGAGAATGTCGTCTAGCTCGTCCTAGTCGACGTCATGCAGCGACGCGTACCACGAACAGCACCGCGAGCATCAGCGGACGACCGCAGGTCCATCAGAGTTCGGGCATGTGGTCGAAGTTCATGCCGTACAGACCGACTCCCATGGTCGGCAGCGCGATGATCGCCACCCACGTGGAGATCTTGCGCGTATCGCCGTTGAGCTGAGGCGTCACCTGGCGGACGTGGCTCTCAGCAACGTCGCCGGCAGTTGGTCGAACCGGGCGGTCCGCTCTGAAACCGTGGTCAGGTGGTCCTCGACGTCTCGAAGGCTGGACGGCACCTGATCGGGCACTGACGGGTTCGTGCCCTCGACAAAGCGGTGCACGGGTGTCGACAGCGGGGTCACCACCCGGCGCAGTTCGAAGATCTCGGCGCATCAGGTACGTCTGCTCCGCGCCGATCTGTCGCGGGGCGCGAACACGAGGGACTTCATCATGTCGATGTCTCCTTCGCACGCGTCGGTGGCGGCCAGGTACTCGTCCATGACCCGGTCGGCGATCGCGTGCAGCACCGTGACGGGCCTACCGGCAGGCGTTCCGTCTCGGATTCGAGCTCGGTTGGCAGGCCGCGTGCAGTCCGCCACGGTCGCGAGGGCCACCTGCAGGTCGATCACGCGGCCAGGTCACCCGGCGTGTGACGGCTGGGGAAGGTGTACCTGAATGCGCTGACAATTTTTACGCGATTTTTATGCCTGAGCGCTCCTGTCTTTACCTCGGTCGGACTTCGCGGGAAGTTGACTCCCTTCCAAATGACTGACCATCAGCGCGGGGGAACCGGAATGACCGACACGTCGCAGTACGCGATACCTGAACGCGTGGACAGCCCGGTGCGACCGGCTGCGCCCGCGACGGGGCTGGGGCGGTGGCTGTTGCGGCATCGGGTGCAGCCCGTGGTAGGTCCGGGAAGCGGTGAGGCGCACGCCGAGCCGCAGTCGTGGTGGAAGGTGATGTGCCTGACCGGCGTGGACTACTTCTCCACGCTGTCCTACCTGCCCGCCATCGCGGCGCTTGCGGCGGGAGCGGTCTCGCCGTTGGCAACGTTGCTGATCGTCGCTTTGACGCTGCTGGGGATGCTGCCGATGTACCGGCGCGTGGCGAAGGAGAGTCCGCACGGGCAGGGCTCGGTGGCGATGCTGGAGAACCTGTTGCCGTTCTGGCGCGGCAAGCTCTTCGTGCTGGTGTTGCTGGGGTTCGTGGCCACGTCGTGGATCATTACGATCACGCTGTCCTCTGCGGACGCGACTGTGCACCTGCTGGAGAATCCGCTGGCTCCGGACTTCCTGCACGGCCATGAGGTCACGGTGACCGTTGTGTTGTTGCTGGTGCTGGGCGGGGTTTTCCTGCTCGGGTTCAGCGAGGCGGTCGGTGTGGCGATTCCGCTGGTGGCGGTGTTCCTGCTGTTGAACGCCGTGGTCGTGGTCGCGGGCGTGGCACAGGTGCTGTCCGAACCGGTCGTGTTCGACCGGTGGATGGAGGCGTTGACCTCAGGTGGAGGCGGGCTGACCGGTGTGGTCGGGCCGGCGATCCTGGCGTTTCCGTTGCTGGTGCTGGGGTTGTCAGGCTTCGAGACCGGCGTGAGCATGATGCCTTTGGTGGCCTCGAAGGGAAAGACCGCCGAGGAGCGGCTGCAGGACCGCGTGCGCAACACCCGCAAGCTGCTCACGGCCGCCGCCCTGATCATGTCGGTGTACCTGATCGCCACCAGCTTCGTCACCACCGTGCTGATCCCCGCGCAGGAGTTCCAGCCGGGTGGTCAGGCCAACGGCCGCGCGCTCGCGTATCTGGCCCACGAATTGCTCGGTGAGGGCATCGGCACCGCCTATGACGTCAGCAGCATCCTGATCCTGTGGTTCGCGGGCGCGTCTGCGATGGCGGGTCTGATCAACATCGTGCCGCGCTACTTGCCCTCCTACGGCATGGCACCGGAGTGGTCGCGCGCGGTGCGGCCGGTGGTGATCGTCTACACCGCGATCTGCATCCTGGTCACGATCGTTTTCAACGCCGATGTCAACGCCCAGGCGGGCGCCTACGCCACGGGCATCCTGGCCATGATGGTGTCCGCGTCGATCGCGGTGGCGATCTCCGCGATGCGGCGCCGCCAGCGGGTGGCCGCGGTCGCGTTCACCGTGCTCACGCTCATCCTGCTCTACGCGCTGGTCGAGAACGTGATCGAGAAGCCGGACGGCCTCACCATCTCGCTCTTCTTCATCCTGGGCATCATCGCGATCTCGCTGGTCTCCCGGGTCACCCGTACCACCGAGCTGCGGGTCGAGCACATCGAGCTGGACGAGGCCGCCCGCCGGTTCGTCACCGACACGCTCGCCCACGACGGCGCTGTCACCTTGATCGCGAACCGTCGCCAGGCAGGCGACGCCGCGGAGTACGCGGAGAAGGAGGCCGAGCAGCGCGGGATGAATCCCGTGCCCGGCACGGCGGACGTGATGTTCCTGGAGATCGACGTGGTGGACCCGTCCGACTTCAGCGAGGTGCTGCACGTGCGGGGAGTGGAGGTCGACGGACATCGGATCCTGCGGGCCGACAGCCCCGCCGCACCCAACGCCATCGCCGCCATCCTGCTCGCCCTGCGCGATGCCACAGGTGTGCGACCGCACTGCCACTTCGCCTGGAGTGAGGGCAACCCACTGGGGCACCTGTTCCGCTACCTGCTTCTGGGCCGAGGCGACACGGCTCCGGTGGTGCGGGAGATCATCCGGACGAGTGAACCCGATCCCGAGCGGCGGCCCGGCATCCACGTCGGAGGGTGAGCACAATGACGGACATGGACGACTTGACGGAGCTGCGGCGCCGGGCTGACGAGGGTGACCAGGACGCGGTGGACCAGCTGGTCGAGCTCGCCGGAGAGCGTGGCGACTTCGACGAGCTGCGCAGGCTGGCCGACGCCGGCAGTTCGGACGCGGTGGATCAGCTTGTGGAGCTGGCGGGCGAGCGTGGGGACTTCGAGGAGTTGCGTAGGCTGGCCGCGGCGGGCAGTACCGACGCCGAGGATGTGCTGGCCGAGTTGGAGGAGTAGGCGGCCGCGGCACGGCGGGCGACCGACATGGCGTGGTCGGTGAACCGTTCGTAGTAGCGGCTCAGCAGTGCCGCCTCGACCCCGGCGGTGACACCGTGCCGCCACTCAGTGCAGCTGATCACCGCGAACAACGACCGGTGCAGGTCGTTCATCTCGTGGTCGTCCGTGGCGAGCTCCTGTTGCAGCAACGGGTTCGGGCCGCGTACGGCCCAGCCCGCGGCGACGGCGGAACGGGTGGCGATCACGGCCATCTGCTCGAAGCGGGCCCGCAACGGCGGCGCGAGCACGGGCTCGGGGTGGTTGCGCCGTACCGCCAGGGCGACGTGCTCGGCGAGATCGCCCATCCGCTCGACGCGTTCGGCGGAAAGAGCGACGGCCATGATGGTGCGCAGGTCGGTGCACACCGGTGACTGGAGCGCGAGCAGCAGTTGAACGTCGTGCTCGATGCGGTCTCGTGCCTCGTCGAGGGTGTGGTCGTCGTCGATCACCTGCTCGGCGAGCCGGAGATCGTTGTCCAGCAACGCGTTTGTTGCGTTGCGCATGGCGATCGCGGTCAGGTCGCACGTGTGGGCGAGCTGGAGGACGAGCACGTCCAGCTGGCGGTGGAACAGGTCGCGCATCGAGGGTCGTCCTTTCTGGACAGCGGACGACGCGGAGCGGCTGCAGTCCGCTCCGCGCCGCATTCGTGGTGGTCTAGTCGGCGCCGCGGCGTTGTGCCGGCACGACGCTGATCCCGTCGTGGTGCCAGAGCACCCGTGGAGCCGATGCCCTGCTCATCGGCTCCACGAGTCCCCTGGTCAGCAGGATCGGTGCGAGGCGATGCACCTGGACGGCGAGCTCGCTGCCGTTCTCGGTGATGACGCACCGATCGGTGCCGACGATCGTGGCGGCGTTGACGATCAGGTCGAGCACCGGGTGCTCGGCTGCGATCTGCCTGGTCAGCAGGACGATCTCGTCGAGGTGGGCGAAGTCCGCGGCGACCGGGTGCACACGAGTCGGATCGGCACCGCTGTCGACGAGACGCTGGGCCGCATCCCAGCTCTGTTCGGCTGTGCGTGCGTGCAGTACAACGACATAGCCGTCAGCGAGGAGTGCGCGGGCGACGTCGTAGCCCGCGCCGTTGCTCCCGCCCGTCACGAGAGCGGTCGGACGTGAGGACCCGATCATGCTTATATGCAACGGGAAACGTGCGTTGATCAGCAAGAGGGCTTTACGGGATCTCTGCGCCAGGAACGCATAAGTGTTGTACCGGACATGAAAGAACTCTAGATCCGGAAGCGGAACCGGCACACCACGGCGTTGGTGTTCCGGCGCACGGCCGAGGCGAGAACGGCGCCGCGCTGGTTCTGCAGGATCCGTTGCCACACGTGTGTGGGCTCGACCTCCGCGATGAGCACCACCACCTGGCTGCCCTTGATCTCGCGCAGATGTGCGATCAGCGGGTCCCCGATCCTGCGCCGTTCGTCGTGCAGCCGGACGAGCGGCACACCTGGATCCCACCTGTCCCAGGCGTCGAGGAACTTCTGAGTCGTGGCCTCGTCGTCAGGGTGTGTGACGTGGACGGCTTCCACACGGTCGCTGAGGCTGAGTGCGGCGGTGATCGCGTCGCGGGTGAGCCGGGACACCGTGCCCACCGGGACGATGACCAGCGAGGCTCGCGGACGCGGTGGCGGGGGAGTGCGGCCGAGTTCGAGCTGCGAGCCGATGTGCCGGTAGGCGCGGTGAACGCGTTGCATCGCCCAGACCAGCAGTGGCAGCGCGACGACGATCAGCCAGCCGCCCTCGGTGAACTTCGTCGCGGTCACCACGATCGCGGCCACACCGGTGAGTACCGCACCGAAGCCGTTCAACGCCGCTCGCCACTTCCACCCGTCCGGACGGCCGCGCCACCAGTGCCGGACCATGCCGATCTGAGACAGGGTGAAGCCGACGAAGACGCCGATCGCGAACAGCGGCACCAGGACGTTCATCTGTCCATTCGCGACAACGAGCAGGATCGCGGAGGTGATCGTGAGGAACCAGATGCCGTACCGGTGTACCTGGCGTTCCGCTCGGAGTGCGAAGACGTGCGGCAGGTTGTTGTGTTGTGCCAGCAACTGGGCCAGCACGGGCAGACCGCCGAACGAGGTGTTCGCGGCCAGCGCGAGCAGGACGACGGTCGCGAACTGGACGAGGTAGTAGCCGAACCCGCCGCCGAGCGCGGCGGTGGTCACCTGGGACAGGACCGTCACGCCTTCCACAGGATTGATCTCGAACTTCTCGATCAGGACGGCGATCCCGATCAGCATCACCGCCAGCAACGCGCCGAGCACGACCTCCGCGCGTTGCGCCCGGCGGACTCCAGGCTCGCGGAACGACGGTACGGCGTTCGCGATCGCCTCGACCCCGGTCAACGCGGCGCAGCCATTGGCGAAAGCCTTGAGCAACAACAACACACCAACGGTCTGCAGCGCTTCCACCTGTGCGGTGGGCACCGCCGCGGCCGGTTCGGAACGGAAGAGCCCGAAGAGGATGACGAGGACGATCGAGGCGACATAGATGAACGTGGGGGCGATGAACGCCCGCGCACTGTTCGCGATACCACGCAGGTTCACCGCCGTCACCAACGCGAGAACGCCGAGGCACAACCACAGTGTGTGCGGCAGCAGCGAGGGGAACGCTGACGTGAGCGCCGCGACACCGGCAGCTACTGACACCGCCACGTTCAGGACGTAGTCGACGATCAGGGACGCCGCTGCGACGAGCGACGTGCGGCGCCCGAGGTAGGCGCGGGAGACGCCGTAGGCGCCACCGCCGTCGGGGAACGCGGCGATGACCTGCCGGTACGACAGCGTGAGCACGGCGAGCAGCAGCGCGATGGCGATCGTGACGGGCAGTGTGAAGCCCAGACCGGCTCCGCCCGCCAGGGCCAGCACGAGCACGATCGCCTCAGGGCCGTAGGCGACCGAGGCCATCGCGTCGAGTGAGAGAGCAGCGAGGCCGCCGACGACGGTCAGCCGGTGCCGTTCGGCCGGCTCGGGGGGAGTTTTCAACGTCGACACGGTGGTGAGCACGCCGACCAGAGTGCGCCCGTAACGAGTGAAAACAAGAGGCCCGAACGGCATCTTGATGGTCGATCCGATCACCTCGCGTCGACTTCCTGGTCCACCTTCAGGTGAGACGTGGATCGCTACGCGTAAAGAATCCATCAAGGAAGTCACTGCGGGTGTCAAGGTGTTGTCAGGTTGCGCTGAGCAGCGGGTTTCGGTGATGCACGCTTTCGCCCGTCAGGGTCACATCGTTTGTCACCGGAAGGGAGCGCGTCATGGCCGACCTGGCCTACGCGTTGCTGCTGATCGTGAGTTTCCTGGTCCTGGGGCTCACCGTGCGTGGACTGGAGAAGCTGTGAGCGGCACCGGTCTGATCGCGAACGTCATCGCGGGCGTCATCGCCCTGGCGCTGATCGTCTACCTGTTCATCGCACTCATCCGGCCGGAGAAGTTCTGATGTCACCCCTCGTGGCCGGCCTTCTGCAGGTCGGCATCCTGATCGCGGCCCTGGCGGTCGTGTACCGACCCCTCGGCGACTACATGGCGCGCGTTTTCCGCGTCCAGGAAGCGGAAACGCAGAAGCACTCGAAGGTCGAGCTGGCGATCTACCGCTTCGCCCGCATCGACCCCGACGCCGAGCAGAAGTGGAGCACCTACGCGTACGGCGTGCTGGGCTTCTCCTTCGTCGGCATCATGTTCCTGTACGTGATCCAGCGGATCCAGTCCGTGCTGCCGTTCAACTTCGATCGCGGCAACGTGCCGGAGGGCATGGCCTTCAACACGGCGATCAGCTTCGTGACCAACACGAACTGGCAGTCGTACGTGCCGGAAGCCGTCATGGGCCACACGGTCCAGATGATCGGCCTGACCGTGCAGAACTTCGTGTCCGCGGCGGCCGGCTTGGCTGTCGCGGTCGCGCTGATCCGCGGTTTCGTGCGTCACCAGACCGACCGGCTCGGCAACTTCTGGGTCGACCTCACCCGAGGCGCGCTCCGGATCCTGCTGCCGCTGGCCTTCGTCTTCGCGATCGTGCTGATCGCTCTCGGCGTGACGATGAGCCTCAAGTCCGGTGTGGACGTTGACGGCCAGACCATCGCGAACGCACCCGTTGCCAGCCAGGAAGCCATCAAGGAACTCGGCACCAACGGCGGCGGCGTGCTCAACGCGAACTCCGCGCACCCGTTCGAGAACCCGAACGAGTGGACGAACCTCATCGAGATCTTCCTGCTGCTGGTGATCCCGGTCGCGCTGACCCGCACGTTCGGCCGGATGGTCGGTCAGAACAAGCAGGGCTACGTGTTGCTCGGCGTCATGGGCACCATCTGGGCCGCGATGCTCGCGGTCATCTGGGGTGCGGAGGCGAGCGGCCTGCGGCCGTTGGAGGGCAAGGAACTCCGCTTCGACGTGGCCGGCAGCGCGCTCTTCGCGAACTCCACGACCGGCACGTCGACCGGTGCGGTCAACTCGTGGCACGACAGCTTCACCGGGCTCGGTGGCGGTGGCACGTTGCTGAACATGCTGTTCGGGGAGATGACGCCGGGCGGTGTCGGCACCGGGCTCTACAGCATCCTGGTGATGGCGATCATCGCGATGTTCCTGGCGGGTCTGATGGTCGGCCGCACGCCGGAGTACCTGGGCAAGAAGCTCGGCCGCCGGGAGGTCACGGCCGCTGCTGTGTCGATCCTCGCGATGCCGACCGTCCTGCTGGTCGGTGCGGGCATCGCGGCGATCCTGCCGAGCACGCAGGGAGTTCTGAACAACTCCGGCGAACACGGCCTCTCCGAAATCCTTTACGCCTACGCGTCCGCATCGAACAACAACGGCAGCGCGTTCGGTGGCATCACGGTGACGAACGACTGGTTCCAGTCCTCGCTCGGCGTCTGCATGCTGTTCGGCCGATTCATCCCGATCATCGCGGTGCTCGCGCTCGCCGGATCGTTGGCAGCGCAGAAGAAGGTGCCGGTCACGGCGGGCACGCTGCCCACCACCGGCCCGTTGTTCGCCTCGTTGCTCGGGGCCAGCATCGTGCTGGTCGCCGCGCTGACGTTCGTTCCCGCTCTCGCTCTTGGTCCCATCGCGGAGGCACTGCTGTGACCAGCACACTTCAGCGGACTCCGGAAGAGATCCGCGACCGGCACGCCGAGAACCTGGGCCGCCAGGTCGGTGCCGGCATCTTCGACCCCCAGCAGCTGTGGAAGTCCTTCCCGGACGCGCTGCGCAAGTTCGACCCGCGCCACCAGCTGCGCAACCCGGTGATGTTCGTCGTCTGGGTCGGTTCGCTGTTGGTCACCTACTTCGCGGTCACCGATCCCAGCGTGTTCACGATCGCCGTGGCGGTGTGGCTGTGGTTCACGGTGCTGTTCGCGAACCTCGCCGAGGCGGTCGCGGAGGGCCGCGGCAAGGCCCAGGCCGAGTCGCTGCGCAAGACGAAGAAGGACGCGATCGCGAGGCGCCTGACCGAGGACGGCTCCGAGGAACGCGTTCCCGGCACCGAACTCCGGCTCGGCGACCTCGTCGTCGTGGAGGCCGGCGAGACGATCCCTGGTGACGGTGACGTCGTCGAAGGCATTGCCACCGTGGACGAGTCGGCCATCACCGGTGAGTCCGCACCGGTGATCCGTGAGTCCGGCGGTGACCGGTCCGCGGTCACCGGTGGAACGACCGTGCTCTCGGACCGGATCGTCGTCAAGATCACGGCCAAGCCGGGCGAAACGTTCGTCGACCGGATGATCGCGCTCGTCGAAGGCGCCGAACGGCAGAAGACGCCGAACGAGATCGCGCTGACGATCCTGCTGTCCACGCTCACGATCATCTTCATGCTCGCGGTCGTGGCGCTGCAGCCGTTCGCGATCTACTCCGGCGGCGAGCAGTCGGTGATCGTCCTGACCGCACTCCTCGTGTGCCTCATCCCCACGACGATCGGCGCGCTGCTGTCCGCGATCGGCATCGCGGGCATGGACCGGCTGGTGCAGCGCAACGTGCTGGCCACGTCCGGCAAGGCGGTCGAGGCCGCCGGTGACATCGACACGCTGCTGCTCGACAAGACCGGCACCATCACGTGGGGCAACCGGCGCGCCACGGAGTTCATCGCGGCCGCCGGAGTGGACGAGCGCAGGCTCGCCGAGGTCGTCAGGCTGTCGAGCCTCGCCGACGGTACGCCGGAAGGTCGCAGCATCGTCGAGCTGTGCGTCGAGAAGTACGGCCTCTCGGCCGCGCCGACCGACGCGGAGAAGGCCGGCGAGTTCGTGCCGTTCACCGCCCAGACCAGGATGTCCGGCATCGACCTCGGTGACCGCCGCATCCGCAAGGGCGCCGCGAGCGGGTTCACCACCTCCGACGAAGTGCGCCAGGTCGTCGACAAGATCAGCGCCGATGGCGGCACACCGCTCGTCGTCGCGGAGAACGACGTGGTGCTCGGGGTCATCCGGCTTTCAGATGTGGTGAAGCCCGGCATGAAGGCGCGGTTCGCCGAGCTGCGCGCGATGGGCATCCGGACGGTCATGGTCACCGGCGACAACCCGTTGACCGCCAAGGCCATCGCGTCGGAAGCCGGTGTGGACGACTTCCTCGCCGAGGCCAAGCCCGAGGACAAGATGGCCCTGATCCGCAAGGAACAGGAGGGCGGGCGGCTGGTCGCGATGACCGGTGACGGCACCAACGACGCGCCCGCGCTCGCGCAGTCCGACGTCGGCGTCGCCATGAACACCGGTACTTCCGCGGCGAAGGAAGCCGGGAACATGGTGGATCTGGACTCGGATCCCACCAAGCTCATCGAGATCGTGGAGATCGGCAAGCAGCTGCTGATCACCCGCGGTGCTCTGACGACGTTCTCCGTGGCGAACGACCTGGCGAAGTACTTCGCGATCCTGCCCGCCATGTTCGCGGCGATCTACCCGGCTCTGGACAAGCTCAACATCATGCACCTGGCCACGCCGCAGTCCGCGATCCTGTCAGCGGTGATCTTCAACGCGCTGATCATCGTGGCGCTCATCCCGCTGGCACTGAAGGGCGTGCGCTACCGGCCGTCCAGCGCGTCGGCGCTGCTGCGGCGCAACCTGCTGATCTACGGCCTGGGCGGCGTCGTGACGCCGTTCGCCGGGATCTGGCTGATCGACCTGCTCGTGCGACTCATCCCCGGGATCGGCTGAACCATGAACAACTTCCTCAAGCAGTCGTGGGCAGGACTTCGCATCCTGCTGGCGCTGACCGTGATCCTCGGCGTGGCCTACCCGGCCGTGGTGTGGGGCGTGTCCCGCATCCCTGGCCTGCACGGCAACGCGGAGGCCGCCGACACGACGCTGGTGGCGGTGGTGCGGGAGGGCGACAAGTACTTCGTGCCGCGTCCGTCCGCTGCGACGCTGCCGGCCTCCGGCGGCTCGAACAAGAGCGAGATCAACGAGGACTACACGAAGGTCGTCGACGAGCGACGCACGGCGATCGCGCAGCGCGAAGGCGTGTCCGAGGACCAGGTGCCGCAGGACGCGATCACCGCTTCGGCGTCGGGGTTGGACCCGGACATCAGCCCGGCCTATGCGGAGATCCAGGTGTTCCGGGTAGCGCGCGCGTCCGGACTGCCGGTCGAGAAGGTGAAGGAACTGGTGGCCGCCAACACTCACGGCACGTTCACCACCACCGTCAACGTGACGGCGCTCAACCGTGCCATCGACGCAGCCTGAGCGTCGCCGGGGCGAGCTGAGGATCTACCTCGGTGCGGCTCCCGGCGTCGGCAAGACCTTCGCCATGCTCGGCGAGGCTCACCGGCGCCGGGAGCGCGGCACCGACGTGGTCGTCGGGCTCGTCGAGACGCACGGCAGGGAGAAGACCCAGAACCTGCTCGACGGCCTGGAGATCCTGCCCCGCAGGGAGTTCCAGCACCGCGGCGTCGACTTCACCGAGATGGACGTCGACGCCCTGCTGGCCCGCGCACCCGAGGTTGCGGTCGTCGACGAGCTCGCGCACACCAACGTGCCGGGCTCGCGCAACGAGAAGCGCTGGCAGGACATCGAGGAACTGCTCGAAGCCGGCATCGACGTGCTGTCCACGGTCAACGTCCAGCACCTCGAGTCGCTCAACGACGTCGTCCAGCGCATCACCGGTGTCCAGCAACGGGAGACGGTGCCGGACGAGGTCGTGCGCCGCGCGGATCAGCTCGAACTGGTCGACATCACCCCGGAAGCTCTGCGGCGAAGACTCGCGCACGGCAACATCTACGCCGCGCACAAGATCGATGCCGCACTGGGCAACTACTTCCGGGTCGGCAACCTGACGGCGTTGCGCGAGCTGGCGCTGCTGTGGGTGGCGGACCAGGTGGACGTCGCTCTGCAGCGCTACCGCAGCGAGCAGCGGATCACCGACACGTGGGAGACGCGGGAGCGGGTCGTCGTGTCCGTGACAGGTGGTCCGGAGAGCGAGACGCTCATCCGGCGCGCACGACGGATCGCCTTGCGCGCCGGCGCCGAACTGCTTGTGGTGCACGTGATGCGCGGGGACGGTCTCACCGGCGCGACTCCCGACCTGATCGCGAAGTGCCGCAAGATCGCCGAGGATTTGGGAGCGACCTTCCACCAGGTGGTCGGCGACGACGTGCCGACCGCGTTGCTGGAGTTCGCTCGGGGCGTCAACGCGACCCAGCTCGTACTCGGCACGTCCAGGCGCTCTCGGCTCGCGCGGGCGTTCGACGAAGGCATCGGCGCGTCGGTCGTGCAGGAGTCCGGCGCGATCGACGTCCACATGGTCACGCACGACGAGTCCCACCGCGGCCTGCGCTGGAAGATCGGCCGCAACGCGCTGAGCGGCTCACGGCAACTCGCCGGCTGGCTCGCGTCGGTGCTGCTGCCCGCCCTGACCACGGTGTTCGGGCTGTTCTGGCGTGACGACATCACCTATTCCACGGACCTGGTCGGGTTCCTGCTCGCGACCTGCGTGGTGGCGTTGATCGGCGGACTGGGACCGGCGTTGGTCAGCGCGTTCTTCGGCGCGGGGCTGCTCAACTACTTCTTCACCGAGCCCTACTACAGCCTGGCGGTCAACTCGCCCGAGAACGTGATCACGCTGGCTGCCATGGTGATCGTGGCGACGATCGTCGCGCTGGTGGTCGACCGCGCAGCCCGCCTGGCCGAGCAGGGCGCCCGTGCCCGCACCGAGGCCGCGTTGCTCGCCTCCTACTCCCGCACCGTGCTCACCAGCCCGTACCCGCTGGCTCGGTTGCTGGAGAAGATCCGGGAGAACTTCGGCCTGGAGTCGGTGGCGCTGCTCGAAAGGCGGGCCAACGACTGGGAACGCGTCGCCTGCGTCGGAGCACGGCCTTGCGACGATCCGGACGAGGCCGACGCCGACGTCGCCGTCACCACCGACATCCACCTCGCGCTGCGGGGCAGGACGTTGCCCGCGAGCGACCAGCGCGTGCTGGAGGCGGCCGCGGGACAGGCGCTGATGGCGTTGCGGCAACAGCGCATGGCCGACGAGACCAGGAATGCCCAGCGCAAGGTCGAGACGACCGAGCTGCGCACCGCCCTGCTCTCCGGAGTCGGGCACGATCTGCGGACTCCGTTGACGTCGATCAAGGCCGCCATCGGCAGCCTGCGCGACCGCGAGCTGAAACTGTCCGAAGAGGACATGACCGAGCTCATGGAGACCGTGGAGGAGTCGGCGGACCGCCTCAACGGCTTGGTGGACAACCTGCTCGACTCCTCTCGCCTCGCAACGGGATCCGTCGCCCCGGTCATGCGCCCGGTCGGTTACTACGAGGTCGTCGCCAGGGCGATGTCCGCCGTCGACGAACGGCGCACTGTCACGGTCGACGTCGACGAGGACCTGCCTCAGGTAGATGCGGACATCGGTCTGCTGGAACGCGTGGTGGCCAACGTCATCGACAACGCGCTGCGACACGGACGTATGTGGCCGCGCCGCAGCGTCGACGTGGACGGGGACGGGCAGATCGCCAACGACGAACCGGAGATCGCAGTCCGTGCCAGCACCCACGGCGACCACGTCGAGCTGCGGGTCGTCGACCACGGGCCCGGCCTGCACAAGAAGGCGCTGGCTGGCGTCTTCACGCCGTTCCAACGTCTTGGTGACCGCGATGCGACCCCAGGTGTCGGTCTGGGGTTGAGCGTGGCCAAGGGATTCACCACCGCGATGGGAGGCGAGATCACCGCCGAGGACACTCCCGGCGGCGGGCTCACGGTCGTCATCTCGTTGCCAGTGCACAAGGAGAACCGCGAATGACCTCTGTGCTGGTGGTCGACGACGAACCGCAGATCGTCCGTGCGTTGAGAATCAACCTCAGCGCACGCGGCTACAACGTCATGACGGCCTATGACGGCCGAACCGCGCTGAGCATCGCCGTGGAGGCCAAACCCGACGTGGTCGTGCTCGACCTCGGGCTGCCCGACATCGACGGCGTGGACGTCATCGCCGGACTTCGCGGCTGGTCCACGATCCCCATCATCGTGCTGTCCGCCCGCACCGACTCGGCCGCCAAGGTCGAGGCCCTCGACGCGGGCGCCGACGACTACGTCACCAAACCGTTCGGAATGGACGAACTGCTGGCCCGTCTCCGCGCCGCCGTCCGCAGGAAGACCACCACTGCACACGTTCCGGACGAGCCGCTCGTGCAGACGTCGACCTTCACCGTCGATTTCACCGTCAAACGCGTGCACCGAGGCGACCGCGAGGTGCACCTCACGCCCACAGAGTGGGGAATCCTGGAGATCCTCGCGCGCAACCCAGACCGTTTAGTTACCCAGAAACAGCTTCTGCAGGAGGTGTGGGGGCCTAAACACCTCAACGAGACCCAGTACCTGCGGGTGTACATGGCGCAGCTGCGGCGCAAGCTGGAGAAGAACCCTTCGCACCCGAAGCACCTGATCACCGAACCCGGTATGGGCTACCGCTTCCAGCCGTGAGACAAGGTCGCATAAAGCACGTGTTCGAACTCCGTTAGGGCCCTCGAAATACCAGGGTCCCGGGGGTGGACTGGAGGCATGCGCACACCGGTTCCTGGGGGATTTGCGTTCTTCTTCGGGTCGGCACTCGCGGCCGTCATGACGTTGCTGTTAGTCGCGGTCGTGTCCGGAGCGAACCAGTGCTGTCGGTCATCGCGATGGTCGCCGTCGTCAACCTGGTCGCCATGACCAGCAGAGCGTGGGCCGCGCTGGCCACCGCGGCGGTCTGCTGGTGCCTGCATTCGGGTTTCGTGCTCGGCAGCCTCGGGGTGCTGACGTTCACCGCCCGGTCCGGTCACGACGCGCTGGTGATCGCCGGCTGTGCGCTCGGCGCGATCCTGCTGGTCTCGACCTTGCGGGCCGCGTCCGCGCCGTTGCACGAGCGCGAGTACGACGAGAACGTGCCGGCCATCCCGAAACAACCGGTGCCGCGCGCACTCACCCCGGCCGGCTAACCGGGGGAGATCACTTCAGATGGGGGAGTTTTCCCTGAAGACAAAGGTTCTGGCAGCACTGGCCGCAGGCGCCGCACTCGTTGCGATGGCGTCACCGGCACAGGCGGACACGGTCGGCGCGAACGGCGGTGGCACCTTCACTCTCGCTCCGGGCGAGGATGATGCTGTTGCGGCGCAGCGCGCTGCCCAGCACGCCGAGCAGGGTCACGCGATGACGCCGGCCAACAACCTGTGCACCGGCACGTGGAACCACGCGGTGTCCACCGTGACCTTCCAGCGGGCACCGGGTGGCACGCTCGCGTGGGGTTTCTAGCTGACCAACACGGCCAAGGCCAACCTCGGTCCTGTTGCGACGGTCTCGATGCCCTACGCCTACGTCAACGGCAAGGCGATCAACCCGCCGTACTCGCCGCACACGCAGGGCAGTGGCTACGACTTCCACGGCAGCGTGAACAGGTACCAGTTCATCGGCGGCAGCGCCGGTACGATCGCGACCGGCAACAAGCTCACCTTCTACTGGTTCATCAAGGGCTCCAAGCCGAACGCGGCGGCGGACCGCTACATCACTTGCCAGGTCCCGACGCCCGGCGGTGCCTGAGGAGTTCACCGGTGATCCACGTCGACGTTGACAAGTCCCTGCCCGTGCTGGACGGCCGGCATCGGCTCGACGTCCTGAGCCTGAGCCGCGGTGAGGACGCGTTCGTGCTCGACTACACGATCACGCCTCCGCTGCCCGGTGACGAGCCTGGCGGGGAGACGGTGTTCATGTGGATCGAGGCCGCCGACGACCGGCTCCACCACTACACCGACTTCGGTGGTGCTCGTGGTCTGAGCGAGGACGGCCTGCGCACGCAAGGCACCATCTCAGGGCAGCCCGCGATCGACACGGACGCGAAGGAGTTGTCGGTCCGGTTCGTGTTCCTGCATGGCCAGTCCGAGCAGGCGTACGACCTGGTCATCGGCCTGTGACGCAGCCCCTGACACCGGTGATCTCGCCGGTGTCAGGGCCGTGACAGCCGGGTGTCCGGCCTGGCGGCGATGGTTCTCGCAACAACCCGCCAGCAAGGGAGGCACGAAATGTCCATGCTCACCACACGGCAGCCGATCACCGCCACCCTGACCACCGCCGGTGCGCGCGTGCGGATCTCCGCGACTGATCGGGCCGACACCGTGGTCCACGTCGAACCATCAACAGCGCGAACGGGCCCGTTCGACCCGCCGAGCGAGATCATTCGCCTGCGTGAGGCGCGCCCGGTCAGCCCGATGGCGGGGCGAGTGCAGAGCCAGGCGTGGAAGTGCTGGATGCGGTCGCGGGTGGAGACGGGGTGGACGCGTTCGGCGTCGGTAACCGCGCGCAGGGCGGTGTCGAGGTAGGGGCGCGTTGCCGACCACAGCTCATGCCACCGAGGCCACCGAGCGGGCCCAAGAGATTGCCGCCCGCGGTCATCGGGCTGGCCCGGCTGATCGCCGTCGCCGAGCTCGGCATCGGCATCGCACGCTGGATCACCTGCCCGATGGATCCCCGCCGCCACGTGCGGACGACAGTTCCACCCAGCCGCGGGCGCCTTGGACCGTTGCCGCGTGGACCGCGCGGGCGAGCCGGGCACCCCAGCGCGACCGGGGTCCGCCGAACTGCTCGCCGGGCCCGTCGGGACAGGCGATGACCACCGCGTCGCTCGGCGTCCCCGTACCAGCAACGCCGAGTTCGACCAGCGCCTGCGTCTTAGCTTCCGTCGCGGTCACCACCAGGTTCACCAGGGCCGCGTCCTCAAGCGACACCGGGACCCAGCAGAACGTGTTGATCGTGCCGACCGGAAGTACGTTCTCGGTCGGTGCGGCGGCGAACCTGGGGTGTGACAGGCCGACCGTGGCGGTGCAGTCCACACCTTCGTCGGACGTCCTGACATAGCGCTGAATCGCGGCGGCGGTGAGCATGCCCGCGCCCCGGCCGGACAGTCGAAGCTCGGTGATGAGCTCCGACAGGTGCTCGATCGGGTCGCGGTGATAATCGTCGTGGACCTCGACGTTGATGATCCACTCGCACGGGCCGATGCCACCGCCTACCACGGCGGTGGAGACAGCACGCGAACCTGCGGGCAGCCTCCACAACAGGACAGGGCGGTCGAACCGGTGGACTTCAGGGATCACAAACGACAACGTATCCGTCTCGCGGGTGACGGAATTCGGGCGCCCGCTTCTCGGCGAACGCTGCAGGCCTGTCGTTCATCGCGCGGGCGAATCCCTCCCGGCACGCGCCAACCGCCAGTCGTGACGGAATCCCTTGCCTGCCCGGTCGTACGGGTCGGGTGGCAGTTCGAGATGTGTGATGCGCAGGTGGTCCCATGCGGCGAGGCGGCTGAAGTCGGGTTCGTCGACGATGTCCTGGGTGTCGGTGAGGAACGGGTTGGGCAGCATGATGGTCATCTGCTGTTCGTCGCGGCCGTTGAACAGCCGCAGACCCCAAGTGGTCGGGGTGTCGTCGCGGCCGATGCCCCGGTAGAGCTCGGCGCGTGCGGTGCGGCGGATCCGGCCGAGTTCGGGGCCGCTGCCGGTGTGTTCACCGATGCACAGGTGAAAGTGCCATCGTCCGAAGTCGACGGTCACGTACCCGTCGGGCATGCTGATCTTCGTGGGTGCGCTGGGGGCGGCGACTTCCCGTGCGGCGCCCTGGAGGAGCACGCCGAAGTGCATGTGCTGCCGGTATCCGGTGAACAGGTCGGTGATGATGGCGAGCAGGGTGTCGGTCTCGGTGGGCAGGTCCCACACGTGCTGGACGCCGACGCCGGGTTCGTCCACGACTCGAGGGGTCACGCGGTGCTCTCCTTCATCGTGACGACGGTGGCGCCGTCGAGTGGGCAGTCGCCGCAGGTGCCGCTGGTTGGTGTGCGGTAGAACAGGCAACAGCTGCGGCGAATGCCTTGGGGGGACAGCGCGTTTGCCAGTTCGGGAGTGGCCAGCAGCTGTTTACCGAGCTCGGTGGGGGCCAGGCGCAGCGCACCGTGAAGCGCTGCGGCGGCGTTGCCCCACAACAGCCCTTCGGCGACAGGGACCACCTTGCGGAGTCCTTCGTGCAGTGGCCGCAGGTGTTCGTCGATCACGATGCGTGTGAGCAACGGTGTGAGGTCCGGCGCCGTCCATCCTCCCGGTTCGGGCAGGGACAGCCGGATGGTGGCGTCGTCGTCCAACCGATAGCACAGGCGGTCCAGGTCCGCTACGACGTCACCGGCGGCCACCGTGCCGAGCGCGATGGACCACAGCCGCGCGGCGAGACCGAACTGCCACGTGGACGCGGCGACCCGTGCCTCGGTCACACCGAGCCGCAGGCCCGTTCGCCGCACGGCTTCGGTGAGGGCGTCGCGGTCGGCGTAGATAGATCCGAGGGTGCGGCCCGGGATGTCGTCGACCGCGAAGTACGGGCTGAACGCCGAGGCTCGTGCCAGTGCGGTGGCGACGTCGGCGGGGTCGGCGCGCCGAACGACGGGCACCGGTTGCTTCCGCGCCCAGGAGACCACGGCCGCGACGTCCGGCAGGTCGGTGCTCTTCCCGTCGGCGAGGCCGAGGTAGCCGTTCGCGGTCTGCCGGATTTCCGCGTCGGCCGTGCCGGAGGTCGAGGAAGCCCATCCGGTGCGGCTGAGAGCCCGTCCGAGCACCGCAGCGTCGGTGCCGAGCACCCGGCACGTCCTGGTCGTAGCGCAGCGCAGGACGAAGGTGCCCGCGGTGAGGTCGAACCGGAGCTCGTCGGTGTCGAACGTCGCGGAGATCACGCCGTCGAGTGCCAGCTGTTCCGGTGGGCCGGTGTGCAGGACGCCCTCGTGGTCGAGCAGCCACACCGCGTCGGCCACGCGCAGTGCGAGTTCCAGTTCATGCGTGGAGACGACGATGGCGAGGTCGCGTTCGGACGCGAGCGTGCGCAGCAGCCCGGTGAGCGCCACGCGGGACGGCGCGTCGAGGAACGCGCTGGGCTCGTCGAGCAGCAGCAGTCCCGGTTCCTGGGCGAGCGCGCGGGCGGTGAGCACGCGCTGGCGTTCTCCGTCGGAGAGTTCGCTGACGTCGCGGCCGGCCAGATGGGTGCCTGCGACGGCGTCGATGGCCCAGTCGACGATGCTGTGGTCGTGGCTGGTGAGCGCGCCGGTGAAGCCCGTGTGGGGGTGCCTGCCGAAGCCGACGAGTTCGCGAGCGGTCAGCAGCCCCGGCGAGACCCGGTCGGTGAGCACGACGGCCATCCGCCGGGCGCGGTCGGTGTGTGACAGCTCGTCGAGGTCAGCGCCGTCGAGATGCATCGCGCCGCCCAACGCAGGCTGCAAGCCCGCCAGGGTCCGCAATAGCGTGGATTTGCCGACACCGTTCGGGCCCAGCAGCACGGTCAGCTCACCGCGCTCCGCCGTCGCGTTGAGTCCGGTGAGGATGGTGCGCTTGCGGTAGCCGACGGCCAGGTCACGAAGATGCAGACTCATGTCGTGACTCCCTGCAACGAGCGGGCGCGGAGGAGGATGACGATCACGACAGGGGCACCGGCGAGCGACGTGATCACGTTGATCGGCAGAACGCCGCCGGGTGTCTGGGAGGCGACCGCGCACAGCAGTGCGGTCAGCGCCCCGGCGAGCAGCGTCGCGGGCAGAAGCACCCGGTGATCGGAGGTGCCGAGCAGGCGGCGGGCGACGTGCGGCACCGCGATGCCGAGGAACCCGATCGGCCCGCAGAACGCGGTGACCGCGCCGGCGAGCAGGGACGCGCTGAGCAGCGTGATGATGCGGGCGCGCCGCACGTTGAGACCCATCGTGCGGGCGTAGTTCTCGCCCAGCAGCAAAGCGTTGAGTGGTTTGGCCGACAGCGCGGCGACCAGCAGACCTGCCGCGGTGACAGCACCGAACACCGTGAGGTCCGCAGTGGTGGTGCCGGAGAAGCTGCCCAGGCCCCAGGAAATGAACTGCTGGGCGCGTTGCGGGTCGGTCCACGTGAGCAGCAGGCTGACCAGCGCGGTTGCGGCCGCACCCACCATGACGCCGATGACCAGCAGCGTCACCGGCGTGCGGACCACCCTGGCGAGCATCAGAATCCCGGTCAGGACCACGGCGGCGCCCACCGCGGCCGCGGCGACCACGCCGAGCCTTCCACCCGCCGCCAGACCCGCGGCGAACCCGCCGGTGCCCACCATGGTCAGCGACACACCCAGGCTCGCGCCGGAGCTGACGCCGAGCGAGAACGGGTCGGCCAGCGGATTGCGGAACAACGTCTGCATCTGCAGTCCGGCGACCCCGAGGGCGGCGCCGGCCAGCGCCGCCGTCGCAGCGCGCGGCAACCGGACGGTCTCGATCACCACCGTCCACCGCGGATCCCGCGGATCCATCCCGAGCAGCACGCGGACGGTGTCGGACAGAGGCACGGAGACCGAGCCGACGGTGATCGCCATCGCAAGTGCCACTGCCGTGCCGATCGTCAGCGCGCCTAGAACCACGACACGGCGTGCGGTGGTCACCGGCCGACCTGGCGGTAGAACGTGGTCTCGTATCCCGGCATCAACTGTGGGTGGATGATCGCGACCAGGTCGGACAGCACCAGGTCCGGCCGGGTGACACCGCGTTCCCAGTAGTCATTGCCGCCCTGGGGGCCGACGACCTTGTTGTGCGTCCAGACCCGTCCCGTGCCGACCGCGGCGAGCTGCTCGTGCCGGGGGTCGGCGGCGCGGGCGTCGGCCAGCGTCTGCCACGGCGAGTCGACCAGCCAGACGCCGATCGTCCCGGCCTTGGCGTAGATCTCCTCGTAGGACAGCTGCAGGGTGCCGGTGTTCGGTGAGTCGGCCCACGGGTAGGTCGCGCCCGCGTCGCGCAGCAACGTGCCGGCGTAGGAGCCACCCGCGGGCATGTTCCACGCGCCCTGCCGCAGTGAACCCGGCAGCACCTCGGTCTTCGGCTGCACGCCTGCGGCCTTGGCGACGACGGCCTGATAGTCGCGTTCGATGCGGTCGAAGACCTCGCCGGCCTTCTGCTCGTCACCGGTCAGCGCGGCCATGACCTTCAGCCACTCGGCGCGGCCTAGCGGTGTGGCCTCGAGCCACTCCGCGTTCGCGATCACCGGGATCCCCGCGTTGCGCAGGGCGGCGTACTCGGGCTTGTCGGTGCCGCCGGTCATCACCACGTCCGGCGTGCCGACGATCACCTTCTCGGCGTCGATCGTGTTGTTCGCGCCGTACTCGGTCACCTTGCCCGCGTCGATCCGTGCCCGCGCGTCCGCGCTGACGACGTACGACGTGGACTCCACCCCGCTGAGCAGGTCGAGCCTGCCGAGGTCGGCCAGCAGTGGCAGGTGTGTGGTGGAACCTGAGTACAGGCTGCGGATCGGGGTCTCGACGACCACCGCTCCAGCGATGTCGGGACGAGGTGCGCCGCACCGCAGCAGGACGTATGTCTCCGGCTTGCCGTTCGGGAAGGGCTGGTCGACCGTCAGCACCTGATAGGACTTCTCGTAGCGCAGCGAGAAGTTCTTGGCGTGCTTGACCGTCGACTTGACCGGGAAGTAGTCGCGGTCCGCGTCGAACTCCGAGACGCAGTTCCCGGAGACCGATGGCGCGGGCAAGGGAGTGGCGCAGCCCGCGACGAGAGTGCACAACAGCAGCACGGACAGTGCGAGGCGCATGACGAAGCCGCCCTCTCTCGGGGAGATCCGCCCCGGTGGTGAGGAAGCGACGACGTGAGTCTCCTGACTCCCGGATCAACGCTCCTCCCGGCCTTCCCACCCCTGGCAGGGGCAGTGGCCATGGCGGGATCAGCTCCCCGGTCACAGTGGCGGGACCGTGCCGGATTCACACCGGCTTCCTCGTCCGCCGTCGCAGTAGTCGCCAGATTGTGGCAACAGACAGGACGCTACGGGAACATGACAGCAGTCACGTCACCGCATTCCCTCCTGCTGGTCGCTTGACTCAGCGGGGGTGCGGTGCGCCGAAGCCTGCACCTGCGGTGTGGGTTCGCGGGGTGCCATCGGCACCCGCGATCGTCGATCCTCTGAGCCGTGATTCGCCTTCCTTCGCCAGATCTGGTGGCGCGTTTCCGCTGGCTTGGCAGATGATCGAGTCTGTTCTGCTCTCCACCCGGCATCCAGGCCGAGCAACGATCCTGGACAGGCGGCGAAAGACGGCACAAGCTGACGGTCAGCGCGCAGATCAGACGACTCGTCTTGCCCAGGCGAGCGGTGTCACGTGTTGATCTGGCTAAGAGGATTCGCTGCCAACGGCGGTGGGAAGGCTGGGCCTGCTCAGCAATCGCAACGGGTGGTCGTCGCCGTGATGTGGTGCCTTGTAGCGCCGATGATCAGATCGAAGCGTTCCGGGAAGTCGCACAGCCGCTGCCCGCTGGTGGTCCAGGTGAGCGCAATCGACGCACGAGCGGGCCCGAACGTGCCTGCGTGGTCGAATCGGATCTGGTGTCCATCGCGGGTACCGGCTAGCCATGCCGCGTCTGAGATCGGTCTGGTGACCACGGCGGTGCCAGGTAGCGAGGCCAGGGTGTGCGCGAGCCACTCGGCTGTTTCGCCCGGCTCGTCGTGCACCACGATGTCGGCCAGCTGCAAGGCGGTCTCCGACGGATCGTTGGTGTGGACCACGAGATGTGCGCCGTCGCCGAGAGGCCTACCGCGCAGGACCGAAGCGGCGGGGAACCGCGTCACGGTGGCAGTCACGACGTCACCGTCGAGTCCCAGGGTTGCGTGAACCGGCAGAAGGGCTATGCAGAGCGAACCAGAGGCCGGTTCACGCAAGCAGGTTTCCGGTCACTTGACCAGCCCGACCTGCACAACCTCGCGAAGGTCGAACTTTGGCAGGGCCGCACACTGCTCGAGAAGAACGAACGGCCGGACGCCGTCGCACACCTGGAGCAAGCACTCGCATCGATGACCGAACTCGCACGGCACTACGACCGGGCGCAGGTCCTCGACGCGCTCGGCGACGCGCACGTCACCACGGATCCAGCCTCCGCCGACCGGTACTACCAACAGGCCATGGAGATCTATGAGGAGATCGGCCACCTTCTGACCGCAGCGACCATCCAGCACAAACGAGACTCGCTCGGCCGTTGAACCCTGCCGGTGAGTGCCGGTCGGCCTGGTCGGTCACCTGAGGAGACAAGTGGCTGTTATTACTCGAATAGTGGGCAGGTAGATCCTCAACAGCCTCGAAATCTGACTGCCGGGGTCGACTTGGTGCTTGAGGACGGTTCGCTGGCCGGGTGACAGTGCCGTCAGGGCGTCGACCGCGGGCGGCCGAACCTGCAGGCGTGTGAGCGGGCTGGGCACACCCCTGCCGAGATCGCTCCGAGCTGGGCAGGCCGCTCGGCTTGCGCGGGACAGATTGGATCGTGCAGGACCGCGGGATGGCGCTGTGAGGCCTTCGCGTTCGCGGGGAGAACGGCGTGGTGGCTGTCGCGCGGTGGTCGTGGGCGCAGCCATCGAACTTGGGGGGCTTGGTCAGATGGGTAGGCGGCGCCTGCGCGGTGGCCGGACTCGCTCCTCACAAGGCTGAGCCGATCAGACAGGACCACAACGCGATCGTCCGGCAGCCCTACGGAGTTTGTTGTGCATGTCGCTCCTCCAGTCAGCTCGCCGGGGCGGCAAAGAGGTGACTCCAAAGACCGGCGGATCGGCGTCGACCACCGATCCTCTTGTGGATGCGTCGATCTGTCAGGGCAAGGCTGAACGTGAGTACGGTGGCGAAATCAGGGCCTTTGAGGACATGCTCGGTGTTGGTTGCCGGGATCGCGGTAGCAGGAGGCGCGGTCGAATGGGTGGCAAGGATCGGCGCTCGACTGGACAGCGTCGTGCGGCGAAAGCGAAGGCACGGCAGCAGCGTCTGGCCGGGCAGGAGTTCCGACGTGAGCAGCATGCTCGGTTGGTGGTCGAGCGTGCCGGTGATCCACGATTCATTCAGCGAGAGCGACTTCCTGATGGTGGTCGAGTCGTCCGGTGGGACCCGGAATCGGTAGCGGGAACCCGGATCAGCGGTGCCCTACACCACCAACTGGAGAAGTTTCGTGAGAAGTTCGGCCGCCAACCTGGGCCGGAAGACCCGATCTTCTTCGATCCGGACGCGGAGGATCCCACGCCGCTGTCGGCTGGTTCCCTCTCCCGAGAGCTCGACCGGCTGGTAGAAAATGCCGACGAGATCGGAGTACCTCCCGCACTGATCAAGGCTTTCCGCGACCTGGGCTATCTCGTCACCGAGGAGAACCGTCACCTGTTCTCGGCGGCCGAGATCGAGGCATGGCGGGAGACCGTCGAGAGGTATCGGGCCGAAGACGAGCCGGACGACGACGACCTCGGAGAGGAAGAGCTGGTCGAGCTTCTCGGCGCGGAGATTAGTGCGGTGGTCGCCCGCACGCTGATCGAGCCGTCGCCGCAGCACGCCCGTGACTTCGCCGCGCGGGTCATCGAGATGGACTTGGTGTTGGCCGATGCCGGTGTTGATGACTCAGCAGGTGCGCTCGGGTTGTCCGCCGCGTTCGCTGTGGTGGCGCGATGGCTGTCCGGATTGCGTGAAGAGCGTGCTGCGGAACCCGTGGCGGAAGAGGTCCTTGGCTGGGTTGGTTCTGCTCTCGGCCCGGCGTCCGTGGCCCTTTCCAGGAGGGCTGCAGGCATCCTCGGCGCCCCGGAGAGTTCCGGCGTGACGGTGCAGGAGTTGGTGGACGAGTTGGAGGATGACTTCCTGCCGGCGTTGATCTGGCTCGCGGTCGGCGCCGTCGGCTGCTACGGCGGTGGTGATGTCACCTGGCTGCAGCGCTTTGAGGTCGACCCTGATCACGGCGCCACATGAGCATGCCGCCCTGAGCGAGTTCGTCCTTGTTGCTTGATCTCACACTGGAACAGGTGGAGCGAGACTGGAGCACGGCAAGGAGCAGAACGGCGCGTAACAGCGCTCAACGGCGCGCAACGGCGGGGAACTGCACTGTGTGACCTGGCGATTCTCTATTTTTGCAGGTCAGAGGCTCGTGCTCACCTGACTGGCAGTGTGAGGGTCAGGGGTTCGAGTCCCCTCAGCTCCACTTGGATGAGAGCCCGTCTGATCGAGTGGTTTCCGCTGGTCAGGCGGGTTTCTTGCTGTTCTGGGCGGATTTTGACTGATCGTCTGGTGATCGTGTTGCGGTGACCCTGTGGAGCAGTTCTGGAGCAGGATTCTCCTGCTTGATCGCGTCCGGTCTGGTCGATCTGCGTGTTCGTCGTGCCCTGTTGACCAACGGTGTGAGGGGCAGCGGGATTGGTTGTGCGGCACGTGGTCCGGAGACGTGGCGTTGTGATGGTTCTGGTGCGGCCGGGTGTGCGCGGACGTGCAGGTCGGCTTGGTGCCAGCGGTGTTGGAGGTCGTTGAGGAGGCGGAGTTCGACTTCGGGTGCGCCGCCGGCGATCAACCAGGTTTTGTGGCTGTGCCGCAATCCGTGGAAGGTCAGGCCCGGTCGAATCGGCACGGTACGAGCGCCAACTCGCAGGCGTCTTGGTTGCCGTTGACCGCAGGTTTGAGCACGCGGCGGATGAAGGTGCTGCGCCACAACCAGGTTCCGCCTTCGGCGGCGAACATGAACCCGTGGTCGTGCCGTTCATGTGGCAGCAGGTCTCGCGCGAGCGACACAGGGCTGCAGGCAGTGATCGAGGACGCCGCGATCGAGGTCGTCACGGATGCCTGCTGTGGAACATCCAGGTAGGACAAAGCCCGGCCGGATGATCATCGGGCCGGGCTCTGGTTCGTCCGTGTGCTGCCGCCGGATCAGCGGCGGGCGAGAGGACTAGGCGGGAACGATGTTCTCGGCCTGCGGGCCCTTCTGGCCCTGCGTGATGTCGAAGGAGACCTTCTGGCCTTCCTGGAGCTCACGGAAGCCCTGAGCGGCGATGTTCGAGTAGTGGGCGAAGACGTCTGCGCCGCCGCCGTCCTGTTCGATGAAGCCGAAGCCCTTTTCGGCGTTGAACCACTTGACGGTTCCGGTGGCCATGTCTTCTCCAAGCATGTGGTGGCACCCGCACCTCGCGAGAGCCGGAAATGATCGGTCATGGCTCACGGAGACACCGAACAGCAAAACGCCCGTGACCTGTTATCACGGGCGACTGGTACTTCGGAACCATGACTGATGACACCACGCTACACCAGTGGCTCTTCTTGGATCTACGGCCCAGGCGGCTTCCGGGGTGCCGCCATGAACGGGATGGAGCCAGGTGTTGCGGCGTTGATCGCACTCGATGTCGGTGGCGTAGTTGTCCGCGGCGCGGCCGCGGTGGCACGCATCGTCGGGTGGTCGCGCAGGTGGACGAACGCAGCCAGGCGTTTCCACGGGCGGGAGCAGGTCAGGACCGGTCGCAACTCGGGGCGCGATGGCCTCGGTGCGGTAGAGGGCGTTGCGGTGGCCGCGGGGTTCGGCGGCGAGATCTTGGGAGCTGCGTCCGCGGCGGACGTACTGCTCGCGCAGCCACTGTTCGGTGATGCCGGCGGTGGTTTCTTCGGGGCTGTGGATGCAGCCCAAGACGTCTTGCTGGTCGCCATGTCCACCGTCATCCTGACGGCGGCGTGCGCGGACCCGCTGCACGGCTTCGCCCCGGCCCCAACCGGATGCCGGGTACCGGGGCGAAGCGGAAGGTTCAGCCGGTGGTGTTGCGTCGGCGACGGAAGAGGAAGAAGGCGCCGGCCACGAGCACGAGCGCCGCAGCTGAACCGCCGACGAGCGACGGCGCCGTGGACGAGGCGCCCTCCGCCCCGCTCGCGATGCCGTAGCCGCTCGACATTCCCTTGGTGTCGTACTCCGATGCGGGCAGCTTGTCGGCATAACGGGCCTTGACCAGCTTCTGGTAGTCGCTCAGCGACATCGACGACCTGCCGCCCAGTCCTTCCCGTGCCTGGTCGTTGAGCGGCTCCACCGTGATGACCTTCAGCAGGTACCAGCCGCGGATCTGCGGCTCGGTGAACACCAAGGTCCCCGCACCGGCCTTGCCGGCGTACGTGGCGTCGCCGTCACCCTCGCGCACCGCCGCCAGGTGCCAGCCTCCGCCCTGCGTAGGAGCGAGCATGACGGTGACCTGGCGGTCGTTGACGGTGGTGCTCAGCGAGGACACCAGACGGGTCAACTTGACCGCCTCGGCAGCGATCGGCTGGGACGTGCCCGCGACGAAGCCCGGCGTGATCTCGCTGACCGGCAGCGGGTCTTTGACCGTGAAGGCGGGCATGCCTTCGCACGGATCGGCCTTGTCCGGGATTGTTTGCACTGTGTCGGACCCGCCGCGGGGCACCGGCACGCTGAGGAAGCGGCACACGGCGTTGCGGATGTCGGTCGACCTCACAGCGTCGAGAGCGGCCTGGTAGTCGGGGATGTCCACCGGGAGCGGGTCGTTGGCCGGGGCCGCGTGGACGGGGCCGGTCGCGGACAGCAGCACGGATGCGCCCATTGCCAGCACAGCGGTCAGGCGGGAAAGGCGTGAAGCTGCCCACCGTCCAGACGTTCTTGGTTCGCGCATGATGCCTGCCTTAACGGGAGATGCCGATCCGGGAGTGGGTCCATTTGAACGAGCTGTTGTTGACGTAGTCGCTGTAGTTCCACCACGTGTAGGTGGCGGTGTCCGGCCACGGGTCAGCGACCGCGATGGTGTTTTTCGAGGTGTCGTAGCCGTAAACGACGTTCATGTGACCGCCGCCTGAAGTCCACCCGATGCGCGCACCGACGGGACGGGCGGCCTTGACGTCGGTGTAGACCTGGTTGAACGAGGCCGCGCTGCTCAGGCCCGAGCCGGGGTGGGCCATGCCGAGGCTGCTCCAGCCCCTGGCCATGTCGTCGAGCGTGGCAGGCTGGTTGTTGCAGCCGTAGGAGGGCTGGGCCCGGTTGCAGAAGTCTGCCTGCGTGCTACCGAGGCCGTGGTACTTGGCGATCGTCAGACCCGAGGCGACCCAGCACCACTGGGTCTTCTCCTGCTTGTACATGCCGATGTTGTCGTACCCCGATTCCGCCTGAGCCGCGCCTGCGGCGGCCACGAGCACCCCCGAGGTCGTCAGCGCGATGGCCGACGCCGTGATCGCGAATCTGGATCTACCCATTTCCCTGCCCTCCTGCATGCGATGAGTACCGGGGGACCTGAGGACATGAAAGCGCGAAAATTCGTTGCCATGCGGAAGCGACGTGCAAATACGCCCGCAAGAGTGAACTCCATGAAATACGAACCCATGTCGGAGTCGTGAATCGTTGAACATCAACAACGAGCCGCTGAAACTTTCACTGATTTCCACCCGCGAAAGTTGCAGCACTGCACTCTTTACGGTGTCGAGGGCAGTCGAAAAGGCCACCATCCGCTCCTGTCCACGGGAATACGAGGGTGACTTGAACACTTTGAGGTGAACGCATGAGGTTCCCGGTAGTCGCGGGCTCTCCGGCAACAGCGGCGATCCACGTGCGGGGCCGCGGCCTGTCGCCGGTGCGCGCCGGACGTCGATCCCCTCGGCCGGGTTCCCCGATCAGCCAGTTCCACGCAATTGACGGCGAGTGCTCGTGAAGAGCACTCGCCGTCAATTGCGTTCCGCGGGTCTTTGGGGCCACGCCCCCGGACCCCCGTAGGTTGCCCAGTGGGTCGGGGTTCTCTTGCCGTCGGGCGGCGAGCGTCGGCGTCCTCAGTGGACGATGGTCACATCTGGTAACTCCGCTTGGGGGCTGGAACGATGTGTGGGTGACGAGCGCGATGCGCCGTCTCAACGTGGTGTGGGGGCTTTGTCATGGGGGAAACAGTGCCGGTGTCCAGGGCGTTGCCGGTCGCGGTCGTGGTGGCGGTTCTGGTTGCCGGGTGCAGCCCGGCCGGCGATGGGGCCGCCGGGCCGTCGTCGACGGCGGCGAGTGGTCCGGCGACCTCCTCGGCTGCGCCGGTGGAGGGGGACGACTACGTCGCGATTCCGCGGACGAACATCCTGTTGCGGCCGCCGGCCGGGATGGAGGTCGACGCGAGCTTGCCCGGGTTGAGCAGAGGTGCTGGGTCGCGGACTTCGGTTCTCGTCATCGAGCAGCAGATCAAGGGCAAGTCGGGCCAGGACGCGCTGACCGAGGTCGCGGGCGCTTTTCGCACGGAGAAGAGCAAGGCGCAGGGGTTGGAGATGGGGGAGGCCAGGAACGTGGCGGTGGCCGGTCATCCGGCTGTCGCGACGACCGGGACCCAGCGCATGGGTGGCGTGACCTTCGTCAAGGCGTTCGTCGCGCTGGCGGTGGGCGAGAAGATCGTCATGATGAACGCCTCCGTCGAGCCGGGTGACCCGTTGTCGGCCGAGGCGGTGCTCGAGGTGCTGAGCGGTGCGAGGTGGGGGCAGGAGGTGGCGCCGGGTGGGTTCGGCTTCGACCTCACCGCGGCGCCGGGGTACCAGCGCAACGAGGGCAGTGGGGCGATCACCTTCACCTTGGGCGAGGGTGTCAAGGCGGCCAGGTTGATCGCGGCGCCGTCGCTCGGGGTGGGGGCGGTTCCGTTCGACAGGCGTCGGGACTTCGCGAACGAGCGGTTCGGCAAGTTGCCGCACTCGCCCTCGGCCGAGTCGGTGCAGGAGGTGCGGATCGCGGGCAAGCCCGGGTTCGAGCTCACGGGTCGCAACAGCGAGAGCAGGACCGTCTACATGGTCATTCTGTACACCGATGCCGGGTACGTCGTGCTCGCCGGAGATTTCGATCCGGCCGGCCAGCCGGACCAGCTGCCCGCGTTCCGCTCCATGGCGCAGTCACTGGTTGTGCAGTAAGAACGTTCTTCGGGCCGAGTTGTGGTTGCGCATTCGCAGCCACGACTCGGCCCGAAGTGTTTTCTGTGGTGGAACAGATTCATCGGGAATCTAAGGTAAGAGATTTCATGTTGTGGCGTGGAATGGAATACGTCACTCGATCGTGTGAATCTGCGGTGGGGACTCCGATATCCGCTGTTCCTGAGCAACGATGGCGGTCGCTCCCTCGACGAGCGGGAAGTGCTTGTTGGTGGTCGAGTTGCCGGGTGTTCCGCTCGGTGAGTCCGAATTGACACGGAGTGATCTCTGAGACGCGAAGATCGAGCCGCATTCGACGTCCTCGCTCTTGTCCTGGCGCAGTGCGGTGCGGATCAAGTCACCGGAACATTGCGCATTGAGGGCGATGTGGGTGGGGTGTTCCATTTGCGTGGAGGTGCGGTCGTCGCCGCCCGCAGTTCTGGCTCGCCTGGAGTGGATGTGGTGCTGGTGGGCTCCGGGCGGATCGGCGAGGAGGAATGGGCCGCGGTGCTGGCGGAGAGCGTCGAGACGCGGTCCGTTCACGCGGCGCTCGTCGCGCGTGGTGTCGAGCAGGTCGACGCGCTCGCTCTGGCCGCTGTGCAGGACGCGGCGTTCGCCGTTGCCGCCGGTGGGGTTGAGCGGGTCGTCGTCGACGAGGTCGATGAGGTGCCTTTGCTCGCTGTGGCCGGAGGTGTGGCCCCGGACGTGCTGGTGCGGGAGACCGGGCGCCGGTTGGACGAGGTGGCCGCGCTCGCGGTCGCGGTGGCGCCCTACCGGGACCGGGTGGTGGCTGTCCGCGGGGCCGAGGAGGTCCTGGGGGCGGGGCGGCGGGAGATCGTCGCGCAGGCCACCGGCAGGCGGACGGCGCGGGACATCGCCTTCGCGGTCGGCGCAGGGCTGCACCCCGTGGTCGTCGGGATCTCGCTGATGCTCGGCGAGGGGCTGCTGGAGATCGCCTCGCCGGAGGTGTCGTTCAGCTTCTCGCACGGCGGTCTGAGGTCGCTGGGGCCTCGGGTGGAGGCGGGGGAACGGCCCGGCTGAGCTGGTCAGCCTTTCCGAAGCAGGAAGGAAGTGTGTTGGACTACGACGCTCTGACCGCCGAGCTGCGGAAGCTCAGGGAGAACGTTCCCGGGGTGACCGACACGGTGATAGCCGCGTCTGACGGAATTCCGATCCTCACCGATGTGGCGAAGAACGTCGAACCCGCGCACATCTCCGCGCTGGCCGCCGCCGATCTGGGGATCGCGCGCCAGGCGGCGGAGGTGATCGGGCTGGGTGCGCTCAGTCAGACCGTGGTGTTCGGCAGCCGCGGCTACATGGCCGTGTACGCCATCGGCAGGTTGTCGTTGATGGTCGTGCTCGGGGACAAAGGGCTGAACCTCGGACGCCTTCTGCACGAGTCCAGGCCCTCCATCGAACGGGTCGGCGCGATTCTGGCCTCATAGGCACTGAACTGCCGGACGGAGGAAGAGGACTCATCGCCGAAATGATCGACAAAACCCTCCGGGAAGTGAGGGTTCCGCCACGGACACCGCGCTTTTTCGAGCGCCGTGCTCACGTCGGCGCATGACTGGCGAAATCGGTCGCAGCTCATGCCCGCCCCTGGTTCATGGCTTTCGTCGCTGACGACGTCCGTGCGGAGACTGGTCCGTTTCAGATCGGCCGGCAGGCATTCGGCTTCGTCGGCTCGGTCACCTGTTGACTTGGGAGAGTGGAGTTTGATGAACATCGATCTCGCGTTGAAAGAGGCCATGTCGATTTCCGGCGCCGTCGGCGTCGCGCTCGTCGACTACGACAGCGGGATGTCGCTCGGCACCAGCGGGGGTGGTGACTGGCTGAACCTGGAGATCGCGGCGGCCGGCAACACCGAGGTCGTCCGGTCCAAGCTGCGGGTGATGTCGACGCTCGGGCTCAACGACACCATCGAGGACATCCTGATCACGCTGCACCGCCAGTACCACCTGATCCGGCTGATGAACGGGGTGAAGAACAGGGGGTCGCTGTTCCTGTACCTGGTGCTGGAGCGGGACAACGCGAACCTCGCGCTCGCCAGGCACCAGCTGCGGCGCATCGAGGCCGACCTGCAGATCTGAGCGGCACCGGCGAGAGGCGCGGTCGGGGAAAGCCCGTCTGGTCCAGCGGTCGCGCTGGGCAGACGGGCTCCTGCCGTTGCCGGCGCCGTTACCTGCCCGGAATCGCCTGCATCGCCGTGTACCCCACGTTGAGCTGCGCGAACGCTCTCAGTGCGATGTCCGAGAGCTGGTCCACCAGCTTCGGGTCCTGCTGCAGCTGCCTGGTCTGGGTCAGCCGTGCGCCCGTGAGCCGTGGCTGCTCCTTGTACTTGATCTTGACGGTCGTCCCGCCCTCGCTCGTGACCTCGGCTTTGAAGTCCTTGTAGACGCCGGTCAGGCGCGAGGAGATCTTCGTCATGAGGTCGTAGAGGGAGACGGCCGCGGTGAGGGTCGCGATGATGGTCAGGACGGTGGCCGGGTCGGTGTAGAGGGAGCTCGCCGTCGGTGTCGACCACTTGCCGCCGCTGTAGAGGCGGGCCGCCGTGTTGACCGTGGTGAGGTCGATCTCCTCGGCGTTGGACCTGGCGTCGCTGAACATGGTGCTCGTGGCGATGTTCTGCTCGAACCACACCTGTACGGCCTCCACCGGTGTGAGCGTGTCCTGGCCGAGGACGATCTCCTTCTCGGCGACGTAGATCGGGGTCGTCGAGCTCTCGCCGTGGACGTCCGTCGAGTACGCGGACAGGCCGGGGTGGATCTTGCCGAACTGGTTGACCATCGTGATCTCGGTCGGCGGACCGCCGGTGGAGGCGTCGTGCAGGATGCCCTCCTTGTCGAGCACGGCCTGGTCGCCGAGGCCGATCGCCACGTCGTTGGTGGAGACGCGCACCTTCACGTCGCCGGAGAAGCTGTTGCTGCCGAAGAGCCGGTAGAGCGGTTGCCACGCGAAGCTGTTGTCTGCGAGGTAGTCCCCGGCCGACTGCCACACCACGTTGTAGGTGTCGTTGACCTTCTTCGCGAAGCACAGCTTGTAGTTGTTGTCCTTGAGCGTCTTGAGGTCGTCGGGGTCGATCTGGATGTCGACGCTCTTGTCCTGACCTGCGGGCATGGTGCGCTCCTCTGGTCGTGTGGTGGGCGTGTTGGCGGCCCTGGGACATACGCTCCGGCGCGACCGTCTCCCGTCAGTCGCCGCTGTGCACGACGTGCTGTCGCCGGTGCGTGCGGCGTCACCCGATGGGCTGGACTGGAGCCGACGGGTTCCGTTGGGCCATTGGCGTTACGGAGGCTGGGCGCGTTGCCGGGGCACAGTCGACACGCCGTTGCCCTTCGTGCCCGTACGGGTGACCACCGGTGCGTGCGTCAAGTCCGCGCACGACTGAGCGGCAGCCGCTCGTCGACCGTGGGGCGGACGCGGCGGCAGGCGATCGGGAGATGCCCTGGAGACGGTTCCGGGTGATGCTCGGGGCGGTGGGAGCAACGACGCCGACGCGGAAGGAACACGATGACCGAGGTGGAAGGCGACAGACGAGCCGGGGTGCGGTTGGTGCTGCTGGGCCGGTTCGAGCTGCTCGCCGGATGCCGGGCCGTCCCGTTGCCCAAGGGTTCGCAACGGTTGCTGGCCTATCTCGCGATCCACCACGGTGACGCGGTGAACCGGCAGGCCGCTGCCGAGCACTTGTGGCCCGAGTGCCGCCGGCAACGCGCGAACGCCAACGTGCGGCAGGCCCTGTGGCACCTGCGCCGGGCGACGGAACGGCCGGTCGTCGAACCCTCGGTGGACCGGCTGCGGCTGTCTCCGGCGTTGTCCGTCGACTTCTGCGGTGCGCTCCGGGCGGCCCACCTCGTCGTCAACCCGGCCGCGCCCGCCGACCTCGCCGCCGCGGACGACCTGGTCGGTGCCCTGTCCCACGACCTGCTGCCCTACTGGGCCGAGGAGTGGCTCGCACCGGTGCGGCGGAGGTGGGAACAGGTGCGGTTGCACGCGCTGGAGGCGATCGCGCAACAGCTCATCTCGGTCGGCGCGCACCTGGCCGCGCTGGAGGCCGCGTTCACCGCGATCGCGATCGACCCGGTGCGCGAGACCGCGCACCGCACGGTGATCGCGGCGCACCTCGCCCAGGGCAACAGCGGGTCGGCGCTGCGGCACTACCAGCAGTACCGGGCCCTGCTGCACCGCGAGCTCGGCGTCGCCCCGTCCGCGCACATGACCCGGCTGGTCGCGTCGCAGGCCGCGTTGTGAGCACGTGCCGATCGGCACCCCCGCCGGCATGACCTCCGGCCTGGCGTTGTGGCCGGTCGGGACTTCGGTGCACGCCCACCCCGTTCCTAACGTCGGTGGCGTGACGGACAACAGGATCTTCTTGCCTAGATTTGGTGCGGTGTGCGGTGGGGTGCTGGCCCTGTCGATCGGGGTGCCCGGTGCGGTCGAGGCGTTCACCGGGGAGACCGCGGCGACCAGTCTGGTGATCGGGCTGGGGACCGCGTTCGGGGCGCCCGCGGTGGTGGCGTTCCACGGGCACCAGGCGCACGCGTCCGGGCGGTTCGGGGCGTTCGCGTTCGCGGCCAACATGATCGGGCTCGGGTTGTTCACCGGGGTGGCGTTCGCGTTGAACCTGGTGCTGTTCTTCCAGGAACCGGGGCAGGTGCCGGCGTTGACGGGCGCGGTGCTCAGGGTGGGGTCGCTGGTGTTCGTGCTCGGCAGCGTGCTGTTCGGGGTCGCGATGGTGCGGGCGAAGGTCTTCCCCGCGGTGCCGGCGTGGGGGTACGGGATCGGGTTCGCGTTGCTGGCGGTGTTCGCGGCGTTGCCGGACACGCCGTTGTCCGCGCTGCTGCACATCGCGTGTGCGGCGGTGTTGATGTGGTTGTCGGGAGCGGTGTGGCGGGCGCACCGCGCACTAGCCTGACGCGCATGCACACCTCGCGACCGGCGCCGTGGGTTTCGCCGGTGTTGTGCGCCGCCGTGCTGGTCGCCGGGGTGTACGCGGCGGTTGCCGGGCTCGGTGTCACGCGGTTGCCGTTGCTGGTCGGTGGGCTGGTGGTGCTGGTGGCCGTGGACCTGGTCGAGCACCGGCGGTACCCGGTGCGGACGCCGAGGCCGGTGGCGGCGGGGTTGCTGGTGGTGCGGACGGCGTTGTACGTCGGGATCGCGTACGTGGACGGGTCGGGGCTGGCGCGGCTGTTGCTGTTGCTGGTGCCGTTGACCGCGTACTTCGCGTTCGGGCAACGGGTCGCGGTCGCGTTGGCCGTGGTGTGCCTGGCGGTCGCGGTGGTGAGCACGCCGCAGTGGTACGCGCACGTCGAGAAGGTGTCGGACCTGGTGATGTTCACCGTCGGGCTGGTGCTGACCGTCGCGATGGCCGCGGTGGCGGTGCGGGAGCGGGACGGGCGGATCCGGTTGCAGGAGTCGCACCGCACGGTGGCGGAGCTGTCCGCGGCGGCGGAACGGGCGCGGGTGGCCAGGGACCTGCACGACGACCTGGGGCACCACCTGACCGCGATCGTGGTGCAGCTGGAGAAGGCCGCCGCGTTCCACGACCGCGAGCCCGCCACCGCGAAGGCCGCCGTCCTCGACGCCGGACGTTCGGCGCGGCGGGCGTTGGGCGAGGTGCGCGAGTCGGTGCGGTCGTTGCGCTCGTTCCACCTGCTCGCGGCGCTCGACGAGCTGGCGGGCGACGACGTGGCGCTCGTGGTGAGCGGATCGCCGGAGGGGCACGAGACAGGTGCGTTGCACGCGCTCTACCGGGCCGCGCAGGAGGGGATCACGAACTCGCGCCGGCACGCCGAGGCCACGTCGATCGCGGTCGCGGTGGACCTCGACGCCGAGCACGCGCGGGTGACCGTGACCGACGACGGGCGGGGGATGGGGACGGCGGTGGAGGGGTTCGGGTTGCTGGGGATGCGGGAACGGGTGGCGCTCGCCGGTGGGCGGGTCGAGCTCGCGAGCACGACGGCGGGGACGCGGCTGACGGTGACGATTCCCGCGGCGAGGCCGGTGTGAGGGAGGGAGTCGAGCCGACCGCGGGTGGTGGCGAAGCCGGTCAGGCAGCCGAGCGCGGCGTGACCCGTGTGCTCGTCGTCGACGACCAGCGGCTCATCCGCGAGGGCATCGCGTCGTTGCTCGGCATCCAGCCCGGCGTCGAGGTCGTCGGCACCGCCGCGGACGGGCACGAGGCCGTGGCGCAGGCGGTGGCGCTCGCACCGGACGTGGTGCTGATGGACGTGCGGATGCCCGGCATGGACGGCGTGGAGGCGGTGGCGGTGCTGCGCAGGCGGGCGCCGGGCTGCCGGGTGGTGATGCTGACGACGTTCGACGACGAGGACTACGTGGTGCGGTCGCTGCAGGCGGGCGCGAGCGGTTACCTGCTCAAGGACCTGCCGTCACGGGAGCTGGCGGCCGCGGTCAAGCTCGCCGCCGCGGGCGTGGCGCAGTTCGACCCGGCCGCGGCGGCTGGCGGTGCTGGACCGGTCGGGTGGGCAGCGCGAACCGTTGACCGTGCGGGAGGTCGAGGTGCTGCGGCTGGTCGCAGGCGGTGCGACGAACAAGGAGATCGCCGAGCGGCTGTACCTGTCGGAGGGCACGGTCAAGAACCACATCTCGCGCATCCTCGGCCGGCTCGGGTTGCGCGACCGGACGCAGGCCGCCCTCTACGCCCAGTCGCACGGCCTGGTGTGAGCCGGCGTATCGCGGGCATATCGGGAAACGGATACGTCCCGGCAACCGCGGCTGCACTTCCATGGACCCCACCAGCAACTGGGGAGGAACCATGGGGTCAGCACGAGGTGTGGGACGGCGTCAGGTGCTCGGCTGGAGCGCGCTGGCGGGCGTGGCGGTCGGCACCGGCCAGGCCGGTGCCGAGAAGGATGCGCACAAGGACCGGATCCCGCCCGACACCAAGCCCGGTGGGGCGTACGACCGGTACATGACGAAGCTGGCCGCCGAGGACAGGTTCTCCGGTTCGGTCGTGCTGTCGTACCGCGGCCGGACGGTGTTGTCGCGCAGCTACGGCATGGCGGACAGGGAGAAGGGCATCCGCAACCACGAGGGCATCGCGGTCAACCTCGGCTCGGCGGTCAAGCCGTTCGTCGTGGTGGCGGTCCTCCAGCTGGCGCAACAGCACAGGTTGCGGCTGGAGGACCCGATCGGCAAGCACCTCACCGGTTTCCCGCAGGAGGTCGCGGACCGGGTGCGGATCTTCCACCTGCTCCAGGGCACGTCCGGCCTCACACATCCCGCGCACGACCTGCAGCGCGTGTTCCACAGCAAAGAAGAAGTGCACGCCTACTACGAGCAGTGGACCCGGCAGACGACGCTGCAGTTCCCGCCCGGCTCGGACAACGACCGCACCGGCGGCATCTTCGCCATCGCCGCGCAGATCGTCGAGAAGGTCACCGGTCAGACGTACTGGGACTACGCGCACGAGCACGTCTTCGGGCGTGCCGGCATGACCGGGGCGGGGTTCTTCACCAGGCCGCAGTGGCTCACCGACCCGCACATCGGGCACTCCTACATGCTCCAGCACGACGGCAGCCGGGTGGACGCCGTGCGCAACCTCGACAAGAGCTGGATCGCGCCGTTCGAACCGGGCAAGAACCCCGGCCGCAACTTCATCGACCACGCCTCCGACGGCGGGTTCGCGAGCGCGCGGGACCTCGTGCGGTTCGGGGAGGCGCTGCTGAACGCCACCGTGCTGGAGCGGCCGTTCGTCGACCTGCTCACCGGACCCAAGCAGCCCAACTTCCAGCCCAAGGACGGCCAGCAGCCGCCGCCACCCGGTCACCTGGGCTTCGCGGCGTACGGCATGGCCACCCACCTCAGCGACGGGATGTGGACGTACGGGCGCGCCGGGGCCAACCCCGGCAGCGGTGCCGCGTGGACGGTCTACCGGGACCTCGGCTGGGCCACCGCGGTCACCAGCAACTACGACGACGTGCCGTTGCAGGACATCCTCGGCCAGGAGCAGCTCGCCATCACCGGCCGGGCCTGACACACGGAGAACAAGTGCTCGACACGTGGCAAGAGTGGGTCGGTACGTTCACCGGTGTCGTGGCGACAACGGTGTTCGCGCTGCCGTTGGCCGTGCTGGCGGTCGGCGTGCTGCGCTGGCGGCGGCGCAAAGGCGACCGGCCGTGGCGCACGGCGTTGGCTGACGTCGGCATGGTCTACGGGACCGTGCCGCCGGTGTGGATGATCCTGTTGCCGGGCGAACGGCTCGGCGAGGCCGGCGAGGTGAGCCTGGTGCCGTTGCGGGACCTGCTTTCCTGGGACACCGGTCAGGTCGTCGGCAACCTGCTGGTGTTCGCGGCGCTCGGGTTCTTCGCGCCACTGCGGTTCCCGGTGCTCGCGTCCGTGCCGCGGGTGCTGGCGCTCGGGGCGGCCTGCTCGGTGGTCGTCGAGACCGCGCAGTACGTGCTGCTGCTCGACCGGGTGTCCTCCGTGGACGACGTGCTGCTCAACGCGACCGGCGCCGGGCTGGCCGCGGTGCTGTCGTGGCCGTGGTGGCGCGCTGGATACGGCGGCGATATGCCGGGTTCCCTAGGCTCGGACCATGCGGGTGCTGATCGTGGAGGACGAGCCCTTCCTGGCCGAAGCCGTCCGTGACGGCCTGCGGCTGGAGGCCATCGCGGCCGACGTCGCGGGTGACGGCGACACGGCGCTGGAGCTGTTGAGCGTCAACGCCTACGACCTCGCGGTGCTCGACCGCGACATCCCCGGCCCGTCCGGTGACGAGGTCGCCAGGCAGATCGTCGCGTCCGGCAGCGGCATCCCGATCCTCATGCTCACCGCCGCCGACCGGATCGACGACAAGGCGTCCGGGTTCGAGCTCGGCGCCGACGACTACCTCACCAAACCGTTCGAGCTGCGCGAGCTCGTCCTGCGGCTGCGGGCGCTGGACCGCAGGCGCGCGCACGCCAGGCCGCCGGTCCGCGAGATCGCGGGCCTGCGGCTGGACCCGTTCCGCCGCGAGGTCTTCCGCGACGGGCGGTACGTGGCGCTCACCCGCAAGCAGTTCGCCGTGCTGGAGGTGCTCGTCGCGGCGGAGGGCGGGGTCGTCAGCGCCGAGGACCTGCTGGAACGGGCGTGGGACGAGAACGCCGACCCGTTCACCAACGCCGTCCGCATCACCGTCTCCGCGCTGCGCAAACGACTCGGCGAACCCTGGCTGATCGTCACGGTGCCCGGCGTCGGCTACCGGATCGACGCCGGGTGACCCGGCAGCCGGGGCTCAGCGTCCGGATGAGGCTCACCCTGAGCTACGCCGGCGTGATCATGGTCGCGGGCGCGGTGCTGCTGGCCGCCGTGTGGTTGTTCCTCCTGCGTTATGTGCCCGACCACTCGCAGGGCCTGCTGTACATCGCCCCCAACCGCTATCTGCTGGTGCGCATCTTCGGCAGCGCCGCCGCGATCGCCATGGCGTGGCTGCTGGTGTTCGGGCTGCTGGGCGGGTGGTGGCTCGCCGGGCGGATGCTGGCGCCGCTCACCGAGATCGGCGACGCCGCGCGGGCGGCCACGAACGGGTCGCTGTCGCACCGGATCCGGCTGCCCGGCCGCACCGACGAGTTCCGCGAGCTCGCCGACGCGTTCGACACGATGCTCGAACAGCTGGAGGCGCACGTCGCCGAGCAGCGCCGGTTCGCCGCGAACGCCTCCCACGAGCTGCGCACCCCGCTGGCCATCACGCAGTCGCTGCTCGACGTCGCCCGCAAGGACCCGGCACGCGACGACCTCGTCGAACGCCTGCACGTCGTCAACACCCGCGCGATCGACCTCACCGAGGCGCTGCTCGTGCTCAGCCGCAGCGACCAGGGCGGCTTCACCCGCGAGCCCGTCGACCTCTCGCTCGTCGCGGAGGAGGCGGCGGAGACGCTGCTGCCGCTCGCCGAACGGCGTCAGACCACCCTCGACGTCACCGGCGAGCCGACCAGGACCGCCGGTTCCCCGGCGCTGCTCCTGCGGATGGTCACGAACCTCGTCCAGAACGCCGTGGTGCACAACCTCCCCACCGGTGGCACCGTCACCGTGCACACCGGGTCGTGGTCCGGCGTGAGCGTGCTGCGGGTCGAGAACACCGGTCCGCCGCTGCCCGCGGACCTCGTGCCGACCCTGACCGAACCCTTCCAGCGCGGCACCGCGCGGGTCCGCACCGACGAGCACGCGGGCGTCGGGCTCGGGCTGGCCATCGTGCACAGCATCGTCCGCGCGCACGACGGCACCCTCGAGCTCGAAGCCCGGCCCGCCGGCGGCCTGGTCGTCACGGTGCGGCTGCCGGAATCAGCGGTGTAGCCGGCTCCACAGCACGGGCCAGCCGCCCTTGCCCAGCAACGCGGCCGGGACGAGCAGCCCGTGCTCGGCGATTCGCGGCCAGAACTCCTCCGCGGGCGCGCCGAGGTCGACGGCCGCGGCCATCGCCTGCTGCCACGGGCCCTCCGGGTCGCTCAGGTCGCTGGCGGGAAAGCCGGGAACGGTCGTCTTCTTGGGCTCGGCTACCGAAATGGCGTCCTTTGTGGACTGCATGGTGGCGACGATCGCCAGCGCGCACACCAGTTCGGTGGACGGACGGCGGGCGACTGCACGGGCCAGCGCGCCGTCGGCCACCAGGGCACCCATGGCGGCGCGGACCGACCGCGCCACGACGTCCATGGCGTGCGCGGGGGCGATCTCCGGTCGCCGCACCAACGCCCGCAACGTGCGCGGCAGCGGTGAGCCGTCAGTGAGGGTGTGCAGCCGGTCGTGCTCGCGCAGCGCCGGGTCGAGGCGCCGCACCGGCGGTGAGCGGCCGGATCCCGGTGGCCCGCCACAGGGTCGTCGCGCCGAGCCCGTCTGCGAACGCCGAGCGGACGAGGCCGGTGTGGTCGTCCACCCGCTTCAACGCGACCACCGCCGCGTCCGGTTCGAAGTCGGCGGGGTGCCCCGGGCGGCCGAGACCGCGGCCAGCGCGGCGTAGGTCCGGCGGGCGGACACGGCCGGCGGCCAGCTCCCGTTCCACGGCGGTGGTCAGCGCGGAGCAGCTCGCTCGGCAACCGGCCCGGCCGACCGCCGGGCCGACCCGCCCGCACCCGCACCGGCGGCACGGGCAGCAGCGGTTCGGGAGCGGGCGGCGCGGGCACGGGCAGGCGCTCGACCCACTGCTTCACCTGCTGCTCCAGGTCGTCCGCCACGTCGTCGTTGAACCGCGCGCGCAGCTCGTACACGTGCCAGCCGCCGGTGTGGCGGCGGATGTCGAGGTTGGCGACGACGCGGCCGTCGGCGGGGTCGCGCAACGCCATCAGCACGCACTGGCCCTTGCGCGCCTGGTCGCTGTACCAGGACTCGCCGATGCAGTTGCCCATGTAGCCGGACCACTCCGCGAGCCGGCGCGGTTCGCGGCCGAGCTCCACGGTCAGCCCCGCGACGAGACTTCCCTCCACAGAGGACAGTTCGGCCGGGATCGGGAAGCCGCCGGTGCTGGCCTCGGCGACCGAGGCGGCCGCCGTGACACCTGCGACCAGCTCGGCCCAGCCGCCGCACCTCGGCGGCGGCTGCGCGCCGAACATGACCAGCTGCGCGACCCCGGCGGCGGCGAGCGGCACCGAGCCGGCGCGTCGGCGTTCGAGCTCCTCCGGTTGCGGCGAAAGGTAGGCCAGCAGCGGCAGGGGACGCTCGTGCCGCACGACGGCGGACCTGTTGCCGTAGAAGGGCGCCAGCGCGTCGGCGAGGTCGGCGAACCAGAGCAGGTCGTGCGGTGCCTCGGCGGTCGCCGGGTCCTCGTCGCCGATCCGTTGTGCCAGCGGCAGTTTCGGGCCGTCGGGGTGCGCGTCGGCCAACGGCGGCTGTTCCCAGCCGGCCGGCCCGCGGAGGTGGCCGACCTCCGCGCGCCACCTGGTCAGGTGCGGCGAGCGCCACGGCCGGCGGGTGTCCTGGTCGCGCAGCGGCTCGTCCAGGTTGCCCAGCGCCGCGTCCACGGCGTCGAACACGACCGTGCCGTAGTTGCGGGCCATGGCGGCCATCTCCGTGATCCTCGCCTCGGCCTTCGCCGTGCCGGCCCGGTCCAGTGCGCGCACCAGCCGGTGGACGTGGACGCCCGGCCTCGCCGGATGGCTGTACCCGCCCTCAGGACGGCGTGAGGCCGCCGACCGCGCCTCCTCGGACAGGCAGGCGTCGGCCGACACCAGCTCGGCGCGGTGCCGTTCAGCGGCCACCGCGAGGCCTTCGTCGGACAGGGTCCTGGCAAACCGCAGCAACGCGGTCGCGGCGATGGCGTCGTGCAGCAGCCGACGGAGCTCCTGCGAGGTCCACCAGTACGGCGGCTGCCAGCGGGCGGCGGTGGCGAGCGTCAGCGGACGGTCACCGTTCTCCCAGGTCAGCCGCTGCACGATCGCGTCGTCGTAGTGGGCGCGGTGACGTTCGCGGAGCCTGTCGACCCGGTCCGCGCGGACTTGCGACCTGTCCAGGCGGACCACCCGCTGTCGTTCCTCCTGCAGCGCGCACACGTGGTCCCACAGACTGATGACCAACGCGAGCCTGCGCGGCTTCCGGTAACCGCCCAGCACTCGCGCGAGATGATCGGCCACAGTGGACGCCGCGCCGTGCGGGAACGGGTCGACGCCCGCCGGGGCGCGGAGATCGAGCACCTGCTCCAGCTGTTCCGGCCCGAGCAGGTCCGACGCCGCCGACGCCAGCCGGAGCGCGGCCCAGCGCTGCTCCGCCACGGCCCGGTGCGGCCGCACCGACCCGTTTGGTCGCGGCAGGCCGAACAGCGCCACCAGTCCGGCGGTCCGGTCGCCCAGCCGGTGCACGCCGTCCCCGAGCACCGGCAACGCGGCCAGCACCGCGTCCCGCCGGTCACCGTGGCGCCGGCCAGCCGGGCCGAGGTGAAGCCGCCACCGAGGTCGACACCCGCCCCCGCGGCCGTCACCGTGCCCTGCCGCACCAGGAGAGCGAGCCGTTCGACCGCCTCCCGCACCACGTCGGGCGCCGCGTCGGCCGGACCGAGCGCGACCGGTGCGCCGGGCACGGCGGTACCGCCCGACACGGACTGACAGGACAGCCCGGGTCCGGCCGTCACCCCGAACGCCAACTGGATCGACATCGACACCATCATCGCGCACCGGCGCCACCCGTTTTTCCTGGTAGATCCCGCACGGTGACCCACTGACACGACGCTTGCACGCGGTGTCAGTGAAGTGTCAGCGCCGCTGGGGAGTCTTCAGGCCATGAGGAAGTCAGCGCTCTCGGCGCTCAAGAGAATCACCTTCGTGGCGATGATGGGCGCGCTGGTCGGCGTGTCCATGGGCGCGGCCACGGCCAACGCGGCGACCGCCCGCAACGGCTCCTGCGAGGCAGGCGAGTTCTGCCTCTACTACAACAGCGACCACGCCGGTTCGGTGTCCGACTTCACCTCGTCGGTCCCCGACTACGGCGACGAGCAGCCGAGCTGCTACGACTTCAAGGGCGCGGGCAACGGCAAGGGCCTGTGCGTGAAGAACGAGGCCGCCTCCGTCTGGAACCGCACCAGCGGCCCGGTCACGGTCTACTTCAACAGCGGCTACGCCGGCCCGCGGCAGACGATCGCCGCCGGCGGCAAGGTCAACCTGAACTCGGACCTGAAGAACGAGAACGCCGCCCACAAGTTCGGCGACGGCGGCGGCACCACCCCGCCCCCCGGCGGTTCCTACGGCACCCCGGCGACCAACCCGCACCCGTCGGCCACCGCACGGGCTCCGCAGGCCACGAAGCGCACGCAGTTCATCGACGACCAGATCCGCTCGCTGACCGGCGAGAAGGACTGCTGGGTCGGTGACTACCGCAGCTACGAGTCGTCGACGAGCAACCACAACACCGGCAACGCGCTCGACTGCACCATCTCCAACGCGATCGGCTCCTACCCGAGCGCCGCGCAGAAGGAGCAGGGCTGGAAGCTCGCCCGCTGGCTGCAGAAGCACGCCGCGAAGCTCGACGTCCGCTACGTGATCTGGCAGGGCAAGATCTGGAGCGTCGCGCGTTCGTCCGAGGGCTGGCGCAACTACACCGCGGGCAGCGGTGTCACCGGTGGCCACTACGACCACGTCCACGTCTCCGTGCAGAACCCGCACGGTGACTGAGCTGCCGGACCGCTGACGGCCGGCAGGGGGACGTCAGCCTGATCCGGTGCTGTGCAAGGGGAGTGCTCGCCACGAGCGCTCCCCTTGCGCGTTGTCAGGCGTTCTGGCGGCGCACCACCTCGGTGATCCAGACCGGCGCGAACGGCGAGGTGCAGTTCGGCGGCGTCGGGTAGTTCTTGAGCACTTCCAGCCGCTCGCCGATGTCGACCGCCCGCTCCCGCAGCTCCGGGTGCTCGATCCCGATCTGCGCCAGGCAGTGGTTCATCGCCCACTGCAGTCGTGGCGGGGCGTCGCGCATCTCCTCCTCGACGACGTCCAGCAGCCCGTCGAGGTCGAGGCCCTCCGGCTTCTTCGCCACCCGGTCGACCGTCAACGCCCACCCGGCGCTCGCCACCACGGGGTCCGGGTCGGCGAACCACGTCACGCGCAGGTCCTCGGCGTGGGCGCTCTTCTTCACGACGTAGTTCACGAGCCAGTCGTGCACCTTGGGCTTGTGCGCCTCGCGCAGCATCGTGTCGAGCTCGTCGCGGGTGAACGCCTTGGGGCGGCAGATCAGCAACGCCACCAGCCGTGCGGCCGTGTCGCCGGTCGCCCACAGTTGCACGGCAAGGGCCTGTGTCGAGGTCCCGTTCGATGAGAGTCGCGCCTGAGGTGGTTCCTGGCGGTGCGGCTGGGCAGCCCGCGTACCGGTGTTGTACGTGGGCTGCCCAGCCGTGCCCCCAGGGGCCGCCTCAGGCCCGGCTGTCGCGAACATGGACCTCGACACAGGCCCTTGGTCCTGCTGGGTCTTGAGCTCCTTGGCCAGCGCGCGGAGCTTGCCCAGGTTCACGCCGTGGTCGTCGCCGTGCTTCTCGTTCACGGCGCGTGCCTTGGGGTCTTCGAGCGCGGCCAGCCTGGCCAGCACCTCGGTCACCGTCATCGCTGCCTCCCGTCCGTCACCGACAAGAGAATACGTCGGTGACGGACGGGGGCAAGCGGGACTAGCGGCCGGCGACCGTGCAGGTGGCGGTCGCGGTCTTCGCCGGGTTGCTCTCGGACGTCGCCGTGAGCGTCACCTTGGCCATGAGAGAACCGCCGTTCCGCTTGGCGTGCACCGGAACGTCCACCCGGCCGCCGAACTTCGCGGTCGTGAGCGCGTTCGGCAGCGAGACGGTCCAGCCGTTGCCCGCGACCTTGGCGGACAGGCGGTAGACGTCACCGCCGAGGTACTGGGTGACGTCCTCGGGGTGACCGCCGGCGGTGGCCGCGCGACCGGTGTTGGTCAGCGGGAACCGGCACGTGGCCAAGCTGTCCGAGCCCGTGCCGGCGGCGGTGGGCGTCAGGCGCACACCCCGTTGCTGCGGGCCGGCACCGTCCAGCGAGCGGACGGCGACGGTGTAGGACAGCACGCCGGTCGAGTCGCGCTTCACGTCGAGGACGTAGAAGTGCAGCCGGTTGGCCTCGTCGACGTACTCGAACTCGCTGCCGGAGTTGGTGCCCGCGTGGAACAACGCGTCCGACAGCTGCCGGTAGTCGCCGACCGTGATCGGGACCTTGGTGCCGTCGGGCAGGACGTAGTCGGTCATGCCGATGTCCTGCGGGTTGGCGTCGACCACCCAGGTGAACGGCGCCGCGTCGGCGTTCTTGGTCTTGGCGAGCATCACGCCGGAGTCCGGGGTGAACGAGTCGGCGCCCATGCGGTCGACGACTTCCAGCGTGTAGTTGTTGTAGCCACCGCCGTCGCAGAACGGGTTCGTGGTGACGTCGCACGACGGCGACCGGTCGGCGTTCATCGCGATGTTGACGCCGGTGAGCCCGTTCGCGCCGGGCTGCACGGACCTGGCGGTGATCTTCGCGATGACCGTGCCGGAGCCGGCCAGCGCCTCCCGCGACAACCGCAGGACGTTCTTCTCGTCGACGATGCCGAGCTTGATCTTGTTGCGCAGGGTCTGCTGTGCGCCGAGCGACGCGCCGCCGGTGGCCGGGATGGTCCAGCGCGAGTGCGGGCCGCCGGGACCGTTGAACGAGCCGCGCGACAGCATGTCCCACGGGCCGGAGTAGTCACGTCGCGGCGGGTTGCCGTACGGGTTGTTGTAGTTGTCGCCGATGCCGAGGATGTGGCTCAGCTCGTGCGCGTAGACGCCCTGGCCGGAGCTCTCGGCCTGGGTCGACGAGCCGCCGCCCGCGTTGGGCCAGATCGACGAGCCCGCCGCCCACGACGTCCAGTCGACGTACCGGGTCCGTGACCAGTTCGGCAGCGCGGGGTCCGGCGGGCCGAAGTCGTCGGTGACGTCCTCCTTGGTCCGGAACTTCATCATCCCGAACTCCTGCCACGTGCCGGACTCGTCCTGACCGGCCGACAGGTAGTAGATGAAGTCGTAGCCCGCGGGCACCTCGGCGCCGACGTCGGCCACCCACGCGGCACGGCCGTCGGTGCGGATGTTGCGGTTGCACGTGTCACCGGCCGGGCAACCGGTGCCGCCCTGGAACTCCATGGCGTACTCGTGGTCCTTGCCCGGCATCGTGTACGGGCCGAACGCCTTCAGGTCGACGCCGTAGCGCCCGCCCGAGGTCTCCATCCAGTACTCGTGCACGGTGTGGCCGCGGTTGAGGCCGTTCGGTGAGTTGAGGAAGTCCTGGTAGAACTGCGCGACCTGCTCGCGCGGCACACCGCTGGCCTCGGTGCTCGGGTTGCCGAACACCGTGGAGTGCGCGGGCTGCGTCACCACGAACGGCTGGTTGGGGTAGTCGAGCAGCACCAGCGCGCCCTTGAACGTGCGCACCGAACCCTGCTTCGCAGGATCGGCCCAGTTGGTGCCGGGGATCTTCTTGTAGTCCCTCTCCCACGTCATGTGGTCGGGGTTGACCCAGTTCTGCGGGTCGATCGGGCCGGGAAGACCGGCCTGCGCCGCCACTCTCGCGGCGTCACGCGACTGCTGCCACGGCTGCTGCTGAGGCCAGTGGTCGAACTGCCAGTGGGGTGCGTCGGGAGGGGCGGCGTTCACGCCGGAGGTGCCGGCGACGAGTGCGCCGACCGACAGCATCGCGGTGACCAGCAATGACGTACGCCGGTTTCGGCGACGAACAGGAGTGCGGTCCATGGCTTTCACCGTGGTGCAGACCGCGGTGTCCCGGCCACGGCCTGCCGTCGGTTGCGCGCGTTGCCAGTTAACAGCTGGGCCATCGCTCCACAAGAGACGGTTTGGGTCGGCACGACTGGCCGAAAAGGCTCGTGAAAGGACGTCTACAGTGGAGCCTTTTGGGTCTCTTTCGGTGCAAGTTGCTCGCATTGTTTAGCGCCGGAAGAATGCGGGCACTCGGTGCGTGATTCAGTCTCCAACCAACATGTGAGCTTCCTTGTCAGTGTTCCACCCAGCCTCTACGCTCGGGTTCGAGCTTGGTGAGCGACGAAGGAGCGGTCATCGGCGAGTTGTTTTCGCCGATCTGGCTGAGGAGACCACTCCGGCGTTGTGAAGTCGTATTTCCGGGTTGAATGGCTGATGGTCCAGCTCGGCTTAATGGTGTTCGTGACCACGGCGGTGGTCGGCGCGCGCCGGCGGCGAGGTCGGCGGAAGTGACGAGGAGGGGGCACGTCATGAGCTCAGGAGACGTCCGAGGGCGCAGGGCAGCAGTCAACCGTGCAGGTCGCAGTGGTGACCAGGTGATGATGACGAGGGTCGGGCTGCGCATCCCCACGGCGTTGAGCTTCGACGACTGGGAACGTGCCGGGCGCAGGCTGGCCGAGCTCGTGGATTCCTCCGCGTGGTCGCTCGGTGATTGGCTCGTGTTCGGCAAGGAGCACTACTCCGATCGCTACCAGCACGCCGTGCGGGCGGTCGGTCTGAGCTATCAGACATTGCGCAACTACGCTTGGGTGGCCGGGCGGTTCGATTTGACGAGGCGGCGCGCGGCGTTGACATTTCAACACCACGCAGAAGTCGCCTCGTTGCCGCCGGATGTTCAGGAATACCTGCTGATGCAGGCGGAAACGAATTCGTGGACGACTCGTCAGCTGCGGTCCGCCATTCGCGGCGAAAAAGACTCCGGGAACGAGGTTTCGGCTGACTCGCGCATCAGCGTCCCGCAGGACCGCGTCGGGACCTGGCGGCAGGCGGCCGACGTGGTCGGGCAGGACTTCGAGCAGTGGCTCGTGACGAACCTCGACCGCGCGGCCGAACGCACGTTGCGGACCGGCCAGGCTCTGCGCGTCGTCTCCTGAAGGCTGCTACAGGTGCCGGACGAGACCGCCGTCGCAGCGCACCGCCGTGCCGGTGATGTACGAGGCGGGCGCACCGCACAGGAACGCGGCCACGGCGGCGAACTCCTCCGGGCGCCCGTAGCGGCCGGCCGGGATCGTGGCGGTCGACGACTGCCGGACCTCGGCCACCGTGCGGCCGGTCCGTTCGGCGTTCGCGGTGTCGACGGCGGCCAGGCGTTCGGTCTCGATCCGGCCCGGCAGCACCATGTTCACCGTGATGCCGGCCGCGGCCACCTCACCGGCGAGGGTCTTGAGGTATCCGGCGAGGGCGGCCCGGCCGATGTTCGACAGCGCCATGTTCGGCAGTGGTGCCGCGACCCCGCTGGAGCCGACCGCGAGGATCCGGCCCCAGCCGCGTTCCCGCATCGCGGGCAGGCACAGCGCGACGAGCCGGAGGTGGGGCCGCAGCAACGCTTCCAGTGCGCCGTCGGCGTCGGCCACGTCCAGGTCGTGCGCGGGCCCCTGGCGCGGGCCTGGGCCGTTGAGCACCAGCACGTCCGGTGGCCCGAACCGGTCGACCGTCGCGGCGACGAGCGCGGCGGGACCGTCCTCCGCGAGGAGGTCGGCCTCCACCCCGAGAGCGCTGGGCAACGACGCGGCGATCTCCTGAGCGCGGTCACCCCGGCGGCCGCACACGACCGTGTCGGCACCCTCCGCGGCGAGCGCGCGGGCGATCGCCTCCCCGATTCCGCCGGTCGACGAACAAACGACAGCGGTGCGTCCCGCCAGTCCGAGATCCATGAAGTCCCCCAACCACGAATCGGCAACTGCTGAATTGGATAGCAGTGCACTCCGGCCGGTGCAACCGGCGTCCTGGCGACAGGACACGGGCGGGACCGGGAAAAGATGGAACGAGCGCTATTCGTTGCGACTCCGCGATAACGCGTGCTAGGCATTTGTCATCACCCGACCGAATTTGGGAATGGACATGACTGCCGAATACGACCCACTTCTGCTGCCGTTGACCAGCGAGATTCTCGACACGACGTTGCGCGACGGTTCCTACGCCGTCGATTTCCAGTTCGACGAGAATTTCGTCGTCGAGCTGATGCGCCGCCTGGACGCCACCCCGATCGAAAAGATCGAGATCGCGCACGGAGTGGGCTACGAGGCGGAACGGGCGGGCAACCGGCCGGGCAGCATCCCGCTGCACCGCTGGTGCGAGCTGGCCGCCACCCACCTGCGGTCCTCGACGTGGGGCGCGTTCGCGCAGCCGTCGTTCAGCCGCCTGGAGACCATGTCCGAGCTGGTCGCGGCGGGCATGACGTTCGTCCGCGTCGGCATGGAGGCCGAGAAGATCGAGGCCAACCTCGGCTACCTGCGCCGCGCCACCGAGATCTGCGGGCAGGTCTACCTCAACCTGATGAAGTCCAGCTCCACGCCCTACCAGGCGCTTCCCGAGCTGCTCAAGGACGTGCCGCGGGAGGTCGCTGGCGTCTACGTCGTCGACTCCTACGGCTCGATGATGCCCAGCGACGTGCACCGCTACGTCAGCGTCGTGCTGCGCTCGTTCCCGGTCGTCGGCTTCCACGGCCACAACAACCTGGGGCTCGCCAACGCCAACAGCATCGCGGCGCTCACGGCGGGGGCGTCGATCGTCGACGGCACGCTGCACGGCTTCGGCCGCGGTTCCGGCAACGCCGAGACCGAGTCGCTCGCCGGGATCCTCGCGGTCAAGGGTGAGGACCGCTACGACTACCGCGAGCTCTCCCGCATGGCCGAGTTCTGCCGCGAGCACCTCGAGGTGCTGCCCGACAACCGGAACATGCAGGTCCTCGGCGGTGTGCTGGGCGTGCACTCGAACTACTACCAGCTGGTCGAGGACCTGTGCGCGCAGCACCGGCTGGACCCGGCGTCGGTCATGGAGAAGGCCGCCGACCTGGCCACGCGCAGTGTCGACGGCGCCGACATCAGGGCGGCCGCCGAGCTGCTGGCCGTGCCCGCGACCGTCGGCGCACGGGCCTGAGGGGGGAGACGCGGTGAAGCTGGCGCGGTTCTCCACGGGGATCAGCCACAAGGTGTACGCGAGCCTCGACGACGGGCGGTGGGTGCCGCTGGCGCTCATCCCCGGCTACGCCGACGCGGTGAGGCTGGTGGACCTCGTCGCCGACGATCGGCGCGGCGAGCTGGAAGAGCAGGTCAGAAGCCTCGCGGGACAGGGCGTCGAGCTGGACCTCGGCGACGCGGCGACGGTCGCGCAGGGCCCGGTGTGGGGCGCCGGCCTCAACTACCGCAAGCACTCGCAGGACCTGCTGACCGAGCAGCCCAAGTCCGGCCCCGGCTCCTACCTGCGCCCGGACGGCGCGCTGATCGGCAACGGCGGGGTGATCGAGCTGCCGCGGCAGAGCGAACGCGTCACCGCGGAGGCCGAGCTCGGGCTCGTCATCGGCCGGGAATGCAAGAACGTGTCGCGCGACGAATGGCTTTCCGTTGTCGCCGGCGTGACGGCCGTTCTCGACATGACCGCGGAGGACGTGATTCGGGAGAATCCGCGGTACATCCCGTGGGCGAAGGGATTCGACACGTTCTGCAGTGTCGGCCCGCAGCTGGTGACGGTCGACGAAATCTCCGACTTCGACACAATTCAGGTTTCGACCGTGCGCAACGGTGAGGTCATCGCGTCGGCTCCCGTTTCCGACATGCTCTACGACCTCGGCTACCTGGTGGAGTACTTCACCGCCGGCCGCACCATCGCACCGGGAACGGTCATCTGCACGGGCACCCCGGGCGCCGCCGTGATCTCCGCGGGCGACTCGGTCCACGCCGTGGTGGAGGGCGTCGGCACGCTCGCGCACACCGTTGACCAGGCACCGTGAAGGGGGCGACAGGCGTGTTGGCAGACCAGATGTCCATTGTGGACGCGATCAGGCGGGCCGTCACCGAGCACGCCGACCGCAGTGCCGTCGAGACCGCCACCGGGACGATCACCTACCGCGAGCTCGGCGCACGGGTCGCCGCGTTCGCCGCGCGGCTGGAGGAACGCACCGCACCAGGTGAGTTCGTCGGGATCGAGGCCGCCCGCAGCGCCTCGACGATCGTCGCCATGGCCGCGGCGCTGACCTCAGGACGGCCGTTCGTGGTGCTCGACCCGCGGGACAGCACGTCGAACGCGGTGAAGGTCGCCGCGCTCGGCGTCTCCTGGCTGGCCAGAGGCGGTGAGCTGGTCGAGGTCGCCGGCGAGAAGCGGGCGGTCGAGGCCGACGGGGTCGCGTACGCGATCCACACCTCGGGCTCGACCGGCGAACCGAAGTGCGTGCTGGTCGCGGTGGACCCGCTGGCGCGCATGATCGCCGACCACGTGCGGCGCCTGGAGCTCACCCCGGACTCCCGCACGCTGCAGTTCGCGCGGCTGACGTTCGACGGCTGCGTCACCGAGATCCTCTGGACGCTGACCTCGGGCGCCTGCCTGGTGGTGGTCGACGAGGAACGGCTGGCACCCGGCCCGGTGCTGCAGGCCACGCTGGAGGACCTGAAGATCACGCACCTGAAGACCACGCCGTTCGCGCTGACCGCCACCGAACCGACGGGCTCGATGGCGTTGCGGCACGTGGTGAACGGTGGTGGCGCGTGCCGTCCGGTGCTGGTCGGGAAGTGGTCGGTGGTGGCCGCGTTCCACAACGCCTACGGGCTGACCGAGACCACCGTCTGCAACCTGCTCAGCGACGTGCTCGACCCGGCCGTGCACACCGGCTCCGTGCCGCTGGGCGACGTCGTCGGCGACTGCGGGTACGAGATCGTGCCGCGTCCCGGTGACCCCGACTCCCGCGGCGAGCTGGTGATCACGGGCCGGAGCGTGGCCATCGGGTACCTGACAGCCGATGGCGTGCAACGGTTCGGGGGCTCCTACCGCACCGGTGACGTGGTCGAGCAGCGCGACGGGCAGCTGCACTTCGTGGAACGCGCGGACCGCCAGCTGAAGGTCCGCGGCTACCGGCTCGACCCCGGCGAGATCGAGGCCGCGGCCTGCCGGTTCGCCAGCGTGGTCGAGGCGGTCGTGACAGCGGAGTCGCACGACGGTTCGGAGATCGCCGACGCGCTGGTCTGCTACTTCGTCGGCACAGCGGACGAACGGGCCGTGCGCGCGCACCTGGAGTCGGTGCTCGACCCGTACAAGGTGCCGTCGGTGGTCACCCGCATCCCGCAGATGCCGTACACGCCGAACGGCAAGGTCGACCGGGACGCCCTGCGCGCCTCCCGGCACACCGAAGCGGTGTCCGACTCGCCGGAGGACCGGGTCCTCGCCCTGGCCCGGCAGCTCACCGGCGTGTCCGACGCGTCGCTGAACGACAACTTCTTCGACATCGGCGGCGACTCGGCCTCGACCGTGGTGCTGGTCGGGGAGCTGCGCAAGCTCGGCTGGATGGACGCGGGCGTGCGGGACGTGCTGCGCGCGGAGAACCTGAGGTCGCTGACCACCACACTGCGTTCGCGGAGCTCGTGATGTGCGGCGTCTGCGGAACCTTCGCCCCCGACGGCACCGTCGACCGCGGTGTCGCGGCGGCCATGCACACCCGGCTCGTGCACCGCGGGCCGGACGAGACCTACTCGCTGAACACGCCGGTGCTGGCGGTGAAGCTGGGCAGGCTCGGGATGACCGGCCTGGCCGACGGCTGGCAGCCGGCCGAGGACCGCGGCGGCCGGTTCGTGGCGATGACGAACGGCGAGATCTACAACGCGCCCGCGTTGAAAGCGCGGCTCGGCACCGACCCGGCCAACGGCGTCGACGTCGCCGTGATCCCGGACCTCGTTGCCGCGCAGGGGATCGCGGGGCTGGCGGAGGTCGACGGGCAGTTCGCGTCCGTGGTGTTCGACCGGGCCGAGAACGCGCTGTACCTGGCCCGTGACCGGTTCGGCGTCTGCCCGCTGTACTACACGGCGGTGGGCTCCTCCGTGCACTTCTGCTCGGAGCTCAAACCGCTGGTGCAGTGCGCCGGCAGTGCTTGGCAGGTCGACGTGACCGCGGTCGACCAGTACTTCTCGCTCGGCAACGTCGTCGCGCCGCGCACGTTGGTGCGAGGCGTGTTCGCGGTGCCGCCGGGTTGTGCGGTGCGGATCTCGGCCGACGGCGTGGAAACCGTGCGGTACTGGCGTTACGGGGACTTCTCGGCTTCGCAGGTGTCCGCCGACGAGCTGCGGTCGGCGTTGCGGGAGTCGGTGTCGGCACGGCTGCACGCGGACGTGGAGATCGGCGCGTACCTCAGCGGCGGCTTCGACTCGACGGCGATCGTGATGGAGGCGTCGTCGCTCGTTGACCGTCCGATGAGGACGTTCTCGGTCGTGTTCGACGACCCGTCGCTGGACGAGGGCAGGTTCCAGCGCGAGGTCGCGGCGCTGGCCGAGACGAAGCACGAGCAGATCCCGTGCCGGGTCTCCGACATCACCGGGTTGTTCGAGAAGATGGTGCGGCACTGCTGTTTCCCGCAGCGGGAGACCTACAACGTCGCCGCGATGATGCTGGCGGACGCGGTGCGGTCGGCCGGGATCAAGGGCGTGGTGTCGGGTGAGGGCGCCGACGAGCTGTTCTTCGGTTACGACTCCTACGCGTTCGACAGCGCGGGTCGTGGCCGGCGGCCTGGCCGTGCGGAGAACCTGGAGGCGTGGGGCCGCGCGGACTTCGCGTGGGAGGTGAACTGGGACAAGGTCGGGTCCCGGCGATCGGCGTTCCTGTCCGGTGACGTGCAGGAAGCGTTGCGGGGTGCGGAGTTCTGGCGTTCGCGGCTGATCCCGTTCACCGACGACGAGGTGGCGGCGTTGTCACCGATGCAGCTGCGGTCGGTGGCGGACGTGTACGTGCAGCTGTCCGGGCACCTGCTCGGCGACCACGGCGACGCGATGGTGATGCGGAACTCGGTCGAGGGCCGGTACCCGTTCCTCGGCAACGCGGTCGTCGACGCGGCGCTGCGGGTGCCGGACGAGGAGAAGGTGGCGGACTTCGAGGGCAAGGCGTGCCTGAAGTCGGCCTACCGCGGGATCGTGCCCGACTCGGTGCTCGACCGGGGCAAGCACGGGTTCACCGCGTACGACCTGGACTCGGTGGTGGACCGCGCGACGTGGGCGCGGTGGGAGGAGCTGGTGGCGGACAGCGGGGTGCTGGTGCCCGGTTGCCTGACCGTCGCTCCCGGCACGGACAAGTTCGACTTCCGGTTGAGTGCGATCAGCATCGCGATGGTGGTGGATGAGCTCGGGTTGCGGGTCTGATGTGTACGTCTTCCCCGGTGCCGGGTCGTTCGGCAGCGACTGCGGCACACTGCTGCGGTCGGGACGGCTGGTCAAGTACCCGGGACGGTTCGGGCGGAGTGCCGCGGCCTCCTCGTTCGCGTCGCTGGCGCAGGCGTGCGCGGAGCAGGTCGACGGGGAACGGCCGGTGCTCGTCGGGCACAGCTTCGGCGCGTACGTGGCATACGCGACGGCCGGGTTGCTACCGGACGTCGCGCGGCTCGTGGTGGTCGGAGCCGTTGCGCCTGCCCGGCATTCGGTGGATCCAGAGTCCATTTCGGACACCGAGGCCTACCTGGGACGGGTGTCGCCAGGGCTGGTCGAGGGCGAGTGGCGGGACGTGGTCGTCGAGACCGCCGCGGAGGACATGAAGCTGCTCAGCGGGTTTCGAGCGGAGGACTGGCCGGTGGTGCGGTGCCCGGTCGTGGCCGCGCACGGGCAGTCGGACCCGCTGACGTCCGCGGAAGGTGTTGCGGCGTGGGCGGAAGTGACCACGGGCGGGTTCGTGCGACGAGAGTTCCCCGGCGGTCACTCCGACCTGCTCGACTCACCGGAGCTGCTCGCCCTGGTCCGGGACTGAGGCGGCGCACCCGGCCGAGCAGGCGTTCACGAGCAGCGGCACCGGGTTTCCGGCGACGGGCTGAACGGTCCACCGCTGGTGCAGCTCCACCACCGGGGCGTCGCACACGCTGCACGAGCGGACGTACTCGGTGCCGTGCGTGCCGGGGTCGAGGTCGGCCAGGCCGGCCGTCGGTGGCGGCAGCACGGGAAGCGGACCGTAGAGGGCGGCGGTGTCGGCCCGGAGGTCGGTGAGCCGGGTGCAGCGGGTCAGCTCGTACGGGAACCAGTGCAGCCGCGGCGAGTCGGACGGGTCGAACCGGCGCAGGCTCGTCATCGCCCCGATCTCCGGCGGGATGCGCACGAGGTTCGAGCCGTGCAGGTCCAGCACCTCGACGCGGGTCAGCTTCGCGATGGTCGGCGGCAGCGTGACGATCTCGCGCCGCTCGTCCTGGCTCAGCTCGCGCAACGGGTGGAAGGCGGTCCGCCCGTCGGAGGCGGCTTCCTCGACCAGTTCCAGCAGGTGCAGCCAGCTCGACGCCGAGGGGAGCTGGCGGTCCGGGCGCAGCCGGGCGCCCCTGTCGTCGATTTCCCCCATGACAGGCAGGGTAGCGCTGCTACCGTTCGGACCCGTCGAGATCAGTCAGGTTGCCCGTCACGCGGACCACATCGAGGCTGTGCGGCTGCGGTTCACCGCCGAGGAGCACGAACGGCGGTGTAGGGGGTGGCGCTGGACGCCACCCTGACACACCTGCAGAACCGCCTGTACTGCTAGGCCGTGCCCTGGGTCGTCGCGGCCCGGCGCTTCGGGCGGAACCACATCGTGATGCCGGTGACCATGAGCACGAACAGCGGCAGCAGGGGCACGTAGGACACCCACACCACCGAGGCGTCCACGGTCAGCGCGACCGCCGTGAAGACGACCGTGGCCATGAAGACCATGCTCACGAGGCGGTGGAACCGGCGCATCCGCTTGCTCATCTCGAACCTCCCAGTCGGGGTGTCTGCCGAGGTAGACGCTAGGAGTGCGGGGCCCTCCGGTGCTTCTCGATTCCTGACCGGTCGTGAACTTCGCCCAGTCGGGTGTGGACGATCACGCGGGCGGTGCCGCGCTCGGTGGGGTGCGCGGCGCCGCCGTCGCGAAAATCGGGCAGGATGCGCGTGTCGATTCCGGCCAGTCCCGTTCGACGCACTGGTGAGAGCACACCAGACCACCTGAGGAGAACCCAGATGCGCACCCTGATCGCCACCGCGTTCGTCTCGCTCGACGGCGTCGTCGAGGCCCCCGGCGGCGAGCCGGGCCACCGCAGCTCCGGCTGGACCTTCCAGGACATCGAGTTCGACGAGGCCGCCTACGAGATCAAGGGCCGTGAGCAGGAGGAAGCCGCGGCCATGATGATGGGCCGGGTCAGCTACGAGGCCTTCTCGCCGGTGTGGCCGACGCTCGACTACTTCCCGCAGTACAACGCGATGCCGAAGTTCGTCGTCTCCAGCACGCTGAAGGAGGACCAGCTCGTCGACAACTGGGGCGACATCACGATCCTGCGCTCGCTCGACGACGTGGCCGCGCTGAAGGAGACCGAGGGCGGCCCGATCTCCATCCACGGCAGCGCGACGCTGAACCGCAACCTGTCCGACGCCGGTCTGATCGACCGCTACCACCTGCTGGTGTTCCCGCTGCTGCTCGGCGCGGGCAAGCGGCTGTTCAGCCAGACCGACAAGGACAAGCAGATGCTGAAGCTGGTCGAGAGCGAGTCCTACGGCAACGGCATCCAGAAGCTGGTCTACGACGTCGTGCGCTGAAGTTCGCGTTCCGGCAGCACCGCCGGTCTCGCCGGCGTGAGCTGGACCAGGACGATCGAGCCGATCAGGACCAGCGCGCCGGCCAGTTGCAGCAGCGACAACGTCTGACCGAGGAACACCAGCCCGAGCAGGGTGGCGACGATCGGGCTGAAGAAGCCGAGGAACGACAGCCCGATCGCCGGCACCCGGTCGGTGCCGCGGAACCAGACGGAGTACGCGAAGAGCGACCCGAACACGACGAGGTAGCCGAAGCCGAGCACGTTCGTCCCGGTGATCGACCGGGGCAGGCCCTCCAGCAGGAACAGCGCCGGCAGCAGCACGATCCCGCCCGCGGTCAGCTGCCAGCCGGTGAACAGCAGCACGTTCACCCCGGCCGGTCGTTGCCACCGCTTGGTCAGCACGATGCCGGAGGCCATGCAGACCGCACCGCCCAACGCCGCCAGCACGCCGACGAGGTCGAGCTGGGCGGTGGCCTTCAGCACCAGCAACGCCACCCCGGCCGACGCGGCCAGGCAGGCGACCAGGTGCGGCAGCCGCACCCGGTCGCCGAGCAGCAGCGCGGCGAGCACCAGCACGACCATCGGCTGCACGGAGCCGACGAGTGCCGCGACACCGCCCGGCAGCTTGTAGGCCGCGACGAACAGCAGGAAGAAGAACGCGCCGATGTTCAACGTGCCCAGCACCAGAGCGCGCCACCACCACACGCCGGTCGGCAGCACCCGCCCGAACAGCAGCAGGATGAGCCCCGCCGGCAACGCGCGCACCACCGCGGCCAGCAACGGCCGGTCCGGCGGCAGCAGCTGGGTGGTGACGAGGTACGTGCTGCCCCAGATCACCGGTGCCAGCGCGGTGATCGCCGAGTCCGCCAGCAGTCGGTCGCCTTTCATGACCCCAGCCCCCGTCACTTGTCGGTGCCGAAGAACCGATCGCCGAAGTCGCCGATGCCGGGCAGCATGTAGGCGTTCTCGTTGAGCCGTTCCTCGATCGCGGACGTCACGATCCGCACTCGCGGGTAGCGCGAGCACACCGCCTCGATGCCTTCGGGCACGGTGATGAAGGTGACGAAGACGATGTTCTCTTCTACCACCCCGCGGTCGAGCAGCACTTGAATCGCCGCCAACGCCGTGCCGCCGGTGGCGAGCATCGGGTCGAGCAGCAGCACGTGCCGCGACGCGATGTCCTCCGGTAGTGCCGAGTAGTACAACTTCGGCAGCTTGGTCACCTTGTCGCGCTGGATCAGGATCTTGCCGATCCGCACACCCCTGACGACCGCCCGCAGCCCTGCCTCCATGCTCTCGCCGGCGCGCACGATCGGGACGCCGACGAGGTCCTCCGCGAACCGCAGCCCGTGGTAGGTCGCGCCGACCGGGGTCGTGACGTCCCGCGGTGCGAACGGCAGCAGGTCGAGACCCGCCTCCACGAGCAGCCGGATGATCCGCTCGGTGTAGAAGACGAACTCCTCGCGGGAGGCGTCGCGGTTGCGGACGATCGTGTGCATCGCGCGCAGCTGGTTGGTCTGCGGCAACAGATGCACGTTTTTTTCGAGGTACGCCTCGATCGAGGTCACGGGCACTCCTTGGCAGCGGCCACGACCCCGGCGAACGAGTCGACGAGCCAGGTGGGGTTGGCACTGAGCAGCTGTTCGACGCTGTGCACGCCGTAGGTCACGCCGATCGACGCCATCCCGGCGGCGTGCGCCATCAGCACGTCGTGGGTGGTGTCGCCGACCATCACCGCGTTCGCCGCGGCCACGTCGAGCGCGGTCAGCACGAGGAACCCGGACGCCGGGTCGGGCTTCGGCGCGGGCACCTGGTCGGCGCCGACGACGATCTTGAAGTGCTCGCGCAGGCCGGCCGCGGTGAGCAGCGCCTCGGCGTTGGCGATGAACTTGCTGGTGGCCACGGCGAGCAGGAAGCCGTTGTCCTCCAGCTCCTCCAGGCCGTCGTGGACACCGGGGAACACCAGCTGGGTGGCCATCGGCAGCACGATCCTGCGGAACGTCGACTGGTAGAGCTCCACGCAGTCGGCGGCCACCGGGTCGTCGGTCGCGACACCGAGCAGCTTCGCGAACGCGGCCGGCAGCGGGAGCCCGATCGTGGACCGGATCGCGCCGGAGTCGGCGGTGGGCAGGCCGAGCTGGGCGAACACGGCGGCGAACGTGGTGACGATCCCGGTCGGGGTGTCGACCAGCGTGCCGTCCAGGTCGAACACCACGCAGCGGCGGCTCATCGGCTGAACTCCCTCGCGTGGGCCGTGGCCAGCTCACCGGCGACCTCGGCGGTGCTGACCAGCACGGCCATGTTCGCCTTGGCGGAGCGGCCTTCCGTGGCGCGTTCGACGGCCTTCATCAGGTACTTCGTGATCGCCTGGCCGCTCACGCCGTCACGGTCGGCGCGCTCGACCGCTTCGGCGATCACGGCCTCGACCTCGCCGCCGTCGATCGCGTCACCCGGCCGGGTGGGTGTGGTGACCAGGAACGAGCCGGGGCCGCCGAGCCGCCAGTGGTTCTCGATCGCGTGCGCCAGCACGGCGGGGTCGTCGACCCGGTGCGGGCTGCGCAGTCCGCTGGACACGCAGTAGAACGCCGGGAAGTCGTCGGACCGGTACGCCACCACGGGAACGCAGTGCGTCTCCAGGAACTCCATCGTGAGCCCGAGGTCGAGGATGTTCTTCGCGCCCGCGCACACCACGGCGACCTTCGAGCGGGTGAACTGGATCAGGTCGGACGACACGTCCATCGTCCGCTCCGCACCCCGGTGCACGCCACCGATCCCCGCGGAGGAGAAGAACTTCAGCCCGGCGAGCTCGGCCGCGATCACCGACGAGGCCACGGTCGTGGCACCCATCCCGCCCCGCGCCAGCACGATCGGCAGGTCGCGGCTGCTGACCTTCGGGATCTTCGGCGTGGACGCGAACCGCTCGATGTCGGTGTCGGTCATGCCGACGAGGATCCGGCCGCCGTCGATGCCGATCGTGGCCGGCACCGCACCACCCGCGCGCACGGCGTCCTGCACCCGGCGGGCGGTCTCGGCGTTCTCCGGGTAGTCCAGGCCGTGCGTGATGACGTTGGACTCCAACGCCACCACGGGCTGCCCGGCTGTGATCGCCTCGGCCACTTCCTCGCTGTACACCAGGGGAACGCTCACGAACGACCTCCGATCGCCAGCGTGACCGCCTTGGTCACGGCTTCGATCAGCTCGGACATCTGCTCGTCGGTGAGCAGGACCGGCACGTGCTGTGGGGCGTGCAGCTCGACCTGCTGGCGCACCTGCGACGCGCCGATCGCGGTCATCAGCTCGTCGATGTCGGGCTCGCGCAGCAGGCTGTAGTGGTCGGCCTCCAGGTCCACGATGACCGGTGGCACCACGGAGAAGCCCTCGCTGCCCTCGATGAACGAGTAGTCGTCGCCACGGGCCTTGAAGATCGTGATCGGCGCGGTGACCGTGCGCTCGGCCAGCTCGCTGAAGGTGTACTTGAAGGAGAACGTCTCGGTGACGATCCGGATGATCCGCCGGACCAGCTCGCCGTCGAGGTCGCGGAACTCGCCGCTGATGAACGCCGCGAAGCTCTCCTCGTCCTGGGCGACCTGGAGGCACTGCTGGAGTCGCGGGTCGGTGATGCTGCCCGCGAACACCGAGAACAGGATCGTCACGAACGCCTTGTTGTCGTACGTGGCCTCGTTGGAGTCCCGTTCGTCGCGGACCTTCGGCGAGCCCGGCGCGATCAGGAACAGGTTCCGCACCTCGTGCCCGGCCTGCTCCAGCTGGTGCGCGGTCTCGAACGCGACCCGCGCGCCGAACGAGTAGCCCCACAGCGTGTACGGGCCCTCCGGCTGGATCTTCTTGATCGCCTCGATGTCGGCGGCGGCCATCTCGCGGATCGTGCGGTACGGCGTCTCGCCCTCGTTGATGCCGTGCGCCTGCACGCCGTAGAAGGTCGTCTCGGACTTCGACGCCAGCGTGCGCAGGTTCATCGGGTAGCCACCGAGACCCGGCCAGCAGAACACCGGTGCACCGGTGCCGGACTGCATGGGCACGAGCCGGGAGATCGGTCCTTCGTGGACACCGTCGACCCGGCGGGACAGCTGCTCGATCGTCGGCGACTCGAACAGCACCTGCAGCGGGAGGCTGGTGCCGAAGTCCTTGTTGATCCGGTTGACCAGGCCGACCGCGATCAGCGAGTTGCCGCCGGTCTCGAAGAAGTCGTCGTGCGTCGACACGGTCTCGCGCTTCATCAGCTTCTTCCACAGCTCGCTGATGCGGCGTTCGGTCGTGGTGCGCGGCGCGACGAACGGGCGGTCGTTGTCGTCGGCGTTCGTCTTGTCGGACTTCTCCAGCGCCTTGACGTCGATCTTGCCGTTCGCGGTGATCGGCAACGCGTCCAGCACCACGACCTTGTTCGGGATCATGTAGTCGGGCAGGAAGTTGACCAGGTCGTCGCGGATCAGCTCGGCAGGGCCCTTCATGTGCACGACGTCCTCGTTCATACCGGGACTGCGGCGCTGGGCGTAGGAGACCTTGCCGCCCAGGAAGAAGTACGACGGGCCGGGCTCCTCGCCGATCTCGGCCAGCACGCCGTTGATGCGCTTGGCCGACGGCAGGTCGTTGCCGGACTTGGAGCTGTAGCCCGACGACATGAACCCGAGGTCGACGTCGTTGGCGGACAACCGGTGCATGGCCCGGCCGAGGTCGACGTACTCGCGCCACGGCTCGGTGGCGCGGCTGACGACCGTGACGCCGAAGCTGGCCCGCTCGTACACGGCCTGGTTGATGGCGATGACGTGCTTGCGCAGCACCAGTTCGTCCGACACGCGCTCGAACTCGCCCGCGCGGTAGCGGTACTGGCCGGCGGGCAGGCCCTCGACCTTGCCGGGGTGGGTCTGGACGTAGACGTCCACGGAGTCGGTGCGCGGGCCGGTGTAGGCGCTCAGCTGAAACGTGCCGAGGTAGTAGTCCTCGTCCGCGACGTCGAGCAGGTCCTTGGTCTGCGGGGTGTGTGCGGCGGCGTGCAGGTCGAGGCCGTAGCCGGGCAGGACCTCCTCGAAGAGGCCGACCATGTGGCCGGTCTCGATCTCCAGGACCTCCGCGATGTTGTTCTGGTAGACGCCCTCGATCGCGGCCTTGCGCCCGATGAAGTGCAGCTTGACCTGCGGCTCCTGCTCCTCGACGCGGCTGATCTGGACGAGCTGGTGGCGCAGCGGGTGGTAGTAGTACAACCCGGCCGGCAGACCCGCGATGTGGTGCAGTTCGAGGTAGATCTGGGTCGCGTAGAGCGAACCCGGCGAGGCGTAGCCGTACTTCGGCAGCAGCCGCTGGTCGCTGTAGTGCGCGCCGAAGTAGCGCAGGATCTCGCCGAGCTCGGCGAACCGCACGGACTTCGGGTCCTTCGAACCGACCGCCTCGACGGTCCGGCCCAGCAGCGCGGCGAGGTCCGCCGCGGTGACCGCGCCACCCTCGTAGAACCGGTAGGACTTGCGCGAGAACACGACTTTGCGCTGCAGGCAGGACGCCTCCTCGCCGGGCAGCTCGAACGCCTCGCGCCCGCCGAGGTCGTCGCGCACGCCGGGGTTCGACAGCTGCGCGCGGACCTGCAGCCTGCTCGCCTTCGACTGGTGGTGCGCACCGGCGTTGCCCTGGTCCATCAGGGCGGCTTCCTTCGGGTTCAGCTCGACGCACGCGATCAGGTTCTGGAACCCGGTGCGCTCGTCGGACTTCACGATGACCGCCGCGTTGCGGACCCAGTCGTGCGTCTCGATCGCGAGCCGGATCTCGTCCAGCTCCACCCGGTAGCCGCGCAGCTTCACCTGGCTGTCCGCGCGACCGGCGAACTGCACGGTGCCGTCGGAGTTCCGGGTGACCAGGTCGCCGGTGCGGAACATGCCGTCCACGAACCGTTCCGCGGTGAGCTCCGGCTGGTGCAGGTACCCGCGGGCGACCTGGATGCCGCCGATGTACAGCTCGCCGATCTCGCCCAGCGGCACCACGTCCCGGTTCTCGTCGAGCACCAGGTAGGTGGTGTTCGCGACCGGCGCGCCGATGGAGATGGACTTGGGGGCGTCCGCCAGCTTCGTCGGGTCGACGGTGAACGACGACGAGTTGATCGTCGTTTCCGTCGGCCCGTAGAGGTTGATGAGCCGCGTGTGCGGCATGGTCCCGGTCGCGCTGACCGCGAGCGTGCGCGACAACGCCTCACCACCGCTGAAGATCTGCTCCAGGCTGGTGCAGGTGTGGAACTCCTCGGTGTCGATCAGCGCCTGCAGCAACGTCGGCACGCACTGCAGCGTCGTGACCCCGTGCTGCCGGATCGTGCCGATGAGCATCTCGGGATCGCGGTAGATGCCCGGCTGTCCCATCACGACGGTGCTGCCGACCGCCGGCGCGAGGATCTCCCACTGCGCCGCGTCGAAGCTCATCGGTGTTTTCTGCACGACCCGCTTGGTGCCGTCGATGCCGTGCTCGTCGTGCAGCCACAGCATCTGGTTGACGATGCTGCGGTGCTCGATCATCACGCCCTTGGGCTTACCGGTGCTGCCCGAGGTGTAGATGATGTACGCGAGGCTGTCGTGCGCCGGGCTGAACCCGTCGTCGAACGCCTCGTCGCAGTCGGCGAGCGTGACGACCCTGGTGCCGCTGGGGGCGAGCTCGGTCAAGCGCGCCTTGAGCTCCGGCTGCGTCACGACGACCTTCGTGCGCGAGTCCTCGATCATGTACCGCAGGCGTTCCTCGGGGTACTCGGGGCTCAGCGGGAGGTAGGCGCCGCCGCTGCAGAGGATGCCCCACGCGCCGACCACGAGGTCCAGCGACGGTTCGACGAACATTCCCACGCAGTCGTCGGCGGTGATGCCCAACCGGCGCAGATGTGTTGCCAGCGCGGAGCTCTGCTCGAACAGCTCGCCGTAGCTGGTGCTGTTCTCGCCGACCACCACGGCCGTGCGGTCGGGGTGCTCCTCGACCTGCTTGCGCAGCAGGTCGGGCAGGCAACCGCCGTCGAGCTGTGTCCGATCGACTGAAGCTGCGTTCGACATGCGGAATGCCCCCAAGGCGTCGGTGATGACCAATGGGTTCGAGAGCCCAGGACGTTGAAAACCGTACGAACGCCGGCTCGAATCCGTCTGGAGGACGTGCCGAGACCGTGCTGCGGGGGCTGTGAACCGAACCGAGTTCCACTTGGGACGGTTCGGCAAACTCCTTTTCGCGTTTTCGGCGGTATAGCACACAAATTCCGAGCGCGCCCGTCTTGATACGACGGTGAATGGTTGCCCGTTCACCGTGAATGGGGTTGGGTTGACGCCAACTTCGGCGATCGGGGTCGACGGGGATGAACGTGCTCGAGTACGTGGCCGATCGCTGGGATCGGTTGTCGTTGCAGGCGTTGCTGCACGTCAGCGCGGTGGTCCAGTGCACGTTGCTGGCCGCGGTGATCGGCGTGGCGATCGGTGTCGCCGTGTACCGCAGTCCGGCCGGGTCGGCGCTGGCCACCGCGTTGGCGAGCACGATCCTGACGGTTCCGTCGTTCGCGCTGCTGGCGTTGCTGATCCCGGTGTTCGGGCTCGGCGCGGACACGACGGTGGTGGCGTTGGTGCTCTACGCGTTGTTGCCGATCGTGCGGAACACGATCGTGGGACTCGCCGGGGTGGATCCCGCGGTCAGCGATGCCGCCAGGGGGATCGGCATGGGCCGGTTCGGCGTGCTGACGCGGGTGGAGCTGCGGCTCGCGTGGCCCGCGATCCTGGCCGGGATGCGGGTCGCCACCCAGATGCTCATGGGGATCGCGGTCATCGCGGCCTACGCGAAGGGGCCGGGGCTGGGCTCGGAGGTGTTCTCCGGGCTCGCGAACGCCGGCAGCGCCAACGCGCTCAACCAGGCCGTCACCGGCACCGTCGGCGTGGTGGTCCTCGCCCTGGTGCTGGACGGGGTCTACGTGCTCGTCAACCGTCTCACCGTCTCGAGGGGTGTCCGTGGCTGAGGGAATCGAGATCCGGCTCGACCACGTCACCAAGCGGTATCCGGGCCAGCAGGCCGCCGCGGTCGACGACTTCTCCATGGTCGTGCCCGCCGGGGAGATCGTGGTGTTCGTGGGACCGTCGGGCTGCGGCAAGACGACGACCATGCGGATGATCAACCGGTTGATCGAGCCGACGTCCGGCACGATCACGATCGGCGGCGAGGACGCGCTCAAGATCGACCCGGACGACCTGCGCCGCCGCGTCGGGTACGCGATCCAGCAGGCCGGGTTGTTCCCGCACTTCACGGTGGCGCAGAACATCGCGATCGTGCCGGGGCTGCTCGGCTGGGACAAGAAGAAGGTCGCCGCGCGGGTCGACGAGATGATGGACCTCGTCGGGCTCGACCCCGGCGAGTTCGCCGACCGGTTCCCGCGCCAGCTCTCCGGTGGCCAGCAGCAACGGGTCGGGGTGGCGCGCGCGTTGGCCGCCGACCCGCCGGTGCTGCTGATGGACGAACCGTTCGGTGCCGTCGACCCGATCACCCGCGGACACCTGCAGGACGAGCTGCTGCGGCTGCAGACCGAGCTGCGCAAGACGATCGTGTTCGTCACGCACGACTTCGACGAGGCGGTGAAGCTCGGCGACCGGATCGCGGTGCTGGGGGAGCGGTCGACGATCCTGCAGTACGACACGCCGGACGCGATCCTCGCCAACCCCGCCGACGACACGGTGGCCGGGTTCGTCGGCGAGGGCGCGTCGCTGAAGGCGCTGACGCTGACGCGGGTCCGCGATGTCGAGCTCGGCCAGGCGCTCACCGCGAAGGTCACCGCGGAGCCGTCCACTGTCGAGCTGGCGGACGAGCGGTACCTGCTGGTGCTCGACGAACGCGACCGGCCGCTGCGCTGGGTGCACGCGAAGGAGCTGGAGCGCGCGACGTCGTTGCGCGGCCTCGGCCGGCCGGTGCAGGACTCGGTGTCGCTGCAGTCGACGTTGCGCGACGCGCTGGAGGCGATGGTCACCGAGGGCGGTCGTGCGATCGTCACCGGCGGCCGCGGCGAGTACGTCGGCACGATCGACCTCACGACCGTCACCGAGGTCGTGCAACGGCTGCGGGCCACCGCATGACGGCCGAGCGGATCAGGTTCTGGGCGCAGCCGCTCGCGGTGCTGCTGATCGTCGGCGGCGTGCTGGCGTGGGTGTTCTCCGGCGAGCTGACCGCGACCGAGAAGGGCACGCTGAACGCGAGCTCGTTGCTGCGGGCGCTGGCCGACCACCTGCTGATGACGGTCGTGGTGACCGCGATCGTCGTCGCCGTCGCGGTACCGGCGGGCGTCGTCGTGACCCGGCCGTGGGCGCGCTGGCTCGCGCCGGTGTTCCTGGCGGTCGCGAACGTCGGCCAGGCCGCACCCGCACTCGGCGTGCTGGTGCTGTGGTTCCTGCTCACCGGCGCCACCGGAGGGTTGTGGGTGGCCGCGCTGCCGCTCGCGTTCTACTCGCTGCTCCCGGTGCTGCGCAACACGATCGTCGGCATCCAGCAGGTCGACCCGTCCCTCGTGGACGCCGGGCGCGGCATCGGGATGTCCGCCCGGTCGGTGCTGTGGCGGGTCGAACTACCGCTGGCCGTGCCACTCATCCTGGCCGGTCTGCGGACCGCGCTGGTGCTCGCGGTCGGCACGGCGACGTTCGGGCTCTTCGTCAACGCGGGCGGCTTCGGGTTGCTGATCGACACCGGCTACAAGCTCAACCTGATGAAGGTGCTGGTCACCGGCTCGGCACTGGCCGCGGGTCTCGCACTGCTCGTCGACTGGGTGGGCGCGGTGCTCGAACACGGCCTCGGACCGAAGGGACTGCGGTGAAACGGCTCGTGCTCGTCGTGGTGCTGCTGCTGGGCGGTTGCGGCCTCGACATCAACTCGTCGTTGCCCTACAAGGTGTTTCCCGGCTCCATCAAACCCGAGCCGTCGTTGCGCGGCGTCGAGGTCACCGTCGGCTCCAAGGACTTCACCGAGAACATCCTGCTCGGCTACCTCGCGGAGATGGCGTTGTCCGCCGCAGGTGCCGAGGTCATCGACATGACCGACCTCAAGGGCTCGCAGACCGCGCGTCAGGCGCTGCTCAACGGCGAGATCGACGTCGTGTGGGAGTACACCGGCACCGGCTGGATCAACTACCAGGGCAACGAGCTGCCCGTGACCGGCGGCGAGCAGGCCCAGTACGACGCGACGAAGAAGGCGGACCTCGACCGGTTCGGCGTCGAGTGGCTCGCCTACTCGCCGCTCAACGACCAGTACGCGTTCGCCGTCACCGAGGCCTACGGCGAGCAGCACGGCCTGCGCACCAACTCCGACCTGGCCGCGTTCCTCGCGAAGAACCCGGACCAGGCCGTGTTCTGCCTGGAGACCGAGTTCACCAGCCGCCAGCACCTACGGCCTGCCGCAGGCGCAGATCAAGAACTTCGGCATCGGCACGATCTACTCCGCGATCGCCGGCGGCACCTGCCCGGTCGGCGAGGTCTTCACCACCGACGGCCGCATCGCCGCGCAGGAGCTGCGCGTCCTGGAGGACGACAGGAAGGCCTTCCCGCAGTACAACGTCGCCCCGACGCTGCGCGCCGAGTTCCTCGCGCGGTACCCGCAGGTGCGTGGACCGCTGGAGACGGTGAGCAGGGCGCTCACCAACGACCAGATGATCGAGCTGTGCCGTCAGGTCGATGTCGAGGGCAAGGACGCCGGTGCCGTGGCCCGCGACTGGATGGTGTCGAAGGGGTTCGTCACCACGGACTGATCACCACCGACTGATCACCACGGACTGGTCACCGCATCGCGCGGCCGACCACCGGCAGCACCGACAGGACCGTCGCGACCAACTGCAGCACCAGCGCGATCGCGGGCGCGAAGGCGAGCGGTGGAATGAACAAACCCGCGCTTCGGCTCAACCCAACCCAGCCCGGCCACCGGCAGCTCATCGTCCACTTCGGACTGCGTCGAGCGCCTGCCCGGTCAGCCGCCGCAGCTCGTCGAGGTCACCGCCGCCCTGCCGCAGCCAGACGGTGGTGGCCGCGTCGAGGCACGCCAGCAGGCTCGCCACGACCGCCTCGCCGACCAGCCCGGCCGGGGCGTCACCGGTGCCGATCCTGCGTTCGACCTCCGGCGCCAGCACCTCCTGCCAGCGCAGGTGCTTCTCCAGGTGGGCCGCCCGCAACGCGGGGGTGGTCGCGACCAGCCGGGCGATCATCGTGCCCCGCTCGTGGCTGGTGAGCTCACCCACCACCTCGAGCGCGTGCCCGAGCGCGTCGTAGATCGGCTCGTCGTCGGGACGCGCGCGCAGTGCCTCCAGGATCACCGGCCCCTGCTCGGCGAGGTCACCGAAGACGATGTCCTCCTTCGAGCCGAAGTACCGGAAGAACGAGCGCCGCGAGATCCCGGTCGCCGCCACCACCTGGTCGACCGTCGTCTCCTCGAAGCCCTGCTCGAGGAACAACGCCAGCGCGGCGTCCACGACCTCCTCCTGGACGCGGCGGCGAGTGCGGTCCCACAGGCGGTCTGGCATTCCCCAACCCTAGTGCCGTGGCGCCTCTCCGGCATCTAGTGCTAACTTGGCACTAGATGCCAAGGAGGCCCTGAAGTGACAATCGACTACCGAGGTGCGCGTGTCCTGGTCACCGGCGCGAGTGCCGGGATCGGTGCGGAGTTCGCCCGTGAGCTCGCCCGCAGGGGCGCTGACCTGGTGCTGGTGGCTCGCAGGGTGGAACGGCTGGAGGCGCTCGCCGCCGAGCTGACGGGGGTCGACGTCACGGTGCTGCCGTGCGACCTCACCGAGCCGGACGCCGTGCCGAAGCTGGCGGCGGAACTGCGCAGTCGTGGCCTGAAGCTCACCGGGTTGATCAACAACGCCGGGTTCGGCACGTACGGGCCGTTCGCCGAGGAGGACGCCGACCGCCTGCGCACCGAGATCGCCCTCGACATCTCCGCGGTCGTGGAGCTGTCCAGGACGTTCCTCGGCGAGCTGGTGGCGTCCGGGCGCGGCGTGCTGGTCAACGTCGCGAGCATGGCCGCCTACCACCCGGTGCCGCGGATGGCGGTCTACGGCGCGGCCAAGGCGTTCGTGCTGAGCTTCACCGAGGCGCTGTGGCAGGAGCACCGGCGCAGCGGTCTGCGGGTGCTCGCGCTCTCACCCGGCGCGACCGAGACGGAGTTCTTCGACGTCGCGGGCGAGCAGGCGGCCGGTGGTGCGCGCAGGGTCGGCCCGGAGCTGGTGGTGCGCACGGCGTTGCGGACGCTGGACCGGCGCAACCCGCCGCCGAGCATCGCGGTCGGGCGGCTGAACCGGGTGATCGTGTCGTTGTCGCGGCTGGCGAGCCGGCGTCAGGCGGTCCGCGCGATGGCCGCGATGTCGGCTTAGGACACCGGCTCTAGGAATGCTTGCGGTCGGTGTGACCGAGTGACCGCTCCGGCGCCACCCGGTCGCGCACCAGCTGCTTGAGCATCGCGAGGTCCGGGAACCCGTCCTGCTCCTTGCGCGACCACACCGTCTCGCCGTCCAGCCGCACGTCGAACACGCCCCCGGTGCCGGGGATCAGCGCGACCTCGCCCAGCTCGGTCGTGAACGTGGTCAGCAGCTCCTGCGCGGTCCAGCCGGCGCGCAGCAGCCAGCGGCACTGGGTGCAGTACTCGATCTCCAGCCGGGGCGTCCTCATGCCTGCGATTGAACCGAAGTCCCCGCGCGGGTCGCGTCGCGGCCCCAGCTGGCCAGCAGCTGCAGGGCTTGCGCGGACGGCGAGCCCGGCTCGGCGTGGTAGGTGGTGAGGAACAGCTCCGGCTCGCTGGGCATCCGCAGCGTCTCGTAGGAGAGCGTCATCTCGCCCACCAGCGGGTGGCGCACCACCTTGGTGCCGAAGGACTTCTCCTTCACGTCGTGCTTGGCCCACAGCTTGCGGAACAACGGGCTCTTCAGCGAAAGCTCTCCGACCAGTGCGGCCAGCTCGGGGTCGTCGGGGAAGCACCCGGCGTCCATCCGCAGGAAGCCCACGACGTCGGCGGCCTTGCTCTGCCAGTTGACGAAGAGGTCCTGGTAGGACGGCTGCAGGAAGATCAGCCTGGCCCAGTTGCGCTCCCGCGGCTCGAGCTCGGACCAGTCGCCGAACAACGCGGCCGCCATCGGGTTCCAGGCCAGGACGTCCGAGCGCCGGCCGCCGATGTACGCGGGCACGCCGACGTTGTCGAGCAGGTGCCGCAACGCCGGTCGCACGTACGTGCGCTGTGCCTTCTTCTTGGGGCCGCCGACCCGGCACTGCGTGAGGTTCCGCAGGTGCGCGTGCTCGGCTTCGCTCAGCTGCAACGCACGCGCGATCGAGTCCCACACCTCGGCCGAGACGTTGCGGCCGTTGCCCTGTTCCAGCCGCGTGTAGTACGCGACCGAGACGCCCGCGAGCTGCGCCAGCTCCTCCCGGCGCAGACCGGGAACGCGGCGGGTGCGGCCGAACTGCGGCAGCCCCACGTCGTCGGGTGACAGCCGCGCGCGGCGGCTGCGCAGGAACTCGCTCAGCTCGGTGCGCGGGTCGACAGGCATGGTTCCGAGTATCCCTGACCTGGGCGAACTGTGCCTGCTACTGCCGGTGGTAGGCACAGCGGACGTAGGCGGACCAGGTGTCTGGGTAGCGCCCTCGAACCGGAGGAGTGTCGTCATCGACACGACGAACCGAGGAGAACACCTGATGAGCACCGTCGCTGCCTACGCCGCCCCGGCACCCAAGGCACCGTTGGAGCGCACCACGATCGTGCGTCGCGCGGTCGGTGCGCACGACATCCTGATCGACATCAAGTACGCGGGCATCTGCCACTCCGACATCCACCAGGTCAACGAGGGCTGGGGCGAGGCCATCTTCCCGATGGTCCCCGGCCACGAGATCGCCGGAGTCGTCACCGAGGTCGGCACCGAGGTGACGAAGTACGCCGTGGGTGACCGTGTCGGCGTGGGCTGCTTCGTGGACTCGTGCCGCGAGTGCGACTACTGCCTGCGCGGCCTGGAGCAGTACTGCGCCAAGGGCAACGTCCAGACCTACAACGCGATCGACCACAACGGCGACGTCACCTACGGCGGCTACTCGAAGCAGATCGTGGTCGACGAGAACTACGCCGTGCGCATCCCGGACTCGCTGCCGCTGGACGTGGCCGCGCCGCTGCTGTGCGCCGGCATCACGCTGTACTCGCCGTTGCGGCACTGGAACGTCGGCCCCGGCAAGAAGGTCGCGATCGTCGGCCTGGGCGGTCTCGGCCACATGGGCGTCAAGCTCGCCGTCGCACTCGGCGCCGAGGTCACCGTGCTGTCGCAGTCGTTGCGCAAGAAGGCCGACGGGCTCAAGCTCGGCGCCCACGACTACCGCGCGACCAATGACCCGGCGACGTTCACCGAGCTCGCCGGCAAGTTCGACGTGATCGTGTCCACGGTGTCCGCGCCGCTGAACTTCAGCGCCTACCTGGGCCTGCTCAGGACCGAGGGCGCCCTGGTCAACGTGGGCGCGCCGGAGGAGCCGATCTCGCTCAACCTGTTCAGCCTGATCGGTCAGCGCAAGACGCTCGCCGGCTCGATGATCGGCGGCATCGCGGAGACCCAGGAGATGCTGGACTTCTGCGCCGGGCACGGCATCGGCGCGGAGATCGAGCTGATCACCGCCGAGGAGATCAACACCGCCTACGACCGGGTGCTGTCGAGCGACGTGCGGTACCGGTTCGTGATCGACACCGCGACGATCTAACCCTCACGGCAGGGCATGCCGCTGTCGTGCGCCCTGGTCGCCCTCGCGATCACCGAGTCGAGTCGGTCGAGCGTGCCGCGCAGGTCGTTGATCTGCCGCTCGACCGACCCGCGGTGCTCGCGCAGCCGCACCAGCAGCTCCGGCGACGCCTCACCGTTCACCACGCACGGCAGCAGCTCCAGGATCCCGCCGGTGGACAGCCCGGCGCCGTAGAGCTGCTGGATCAGCTCCACCCGGTCGGCGGCCTCCGCGTCGTACCGCCGTTGCCCGCTCGCGGTGCGTTCGGATGTGAGCAGGCCCTTCTCCTCGTAGTAGCGCAGGGACCGCACGCTCACGCCGGTCTCCGCCGCCAGGTCTCCGATGCGCATATGACCTCCACCACAAAAGCTACCCCTGACGTCAGTGTCAGGTTTCTAGCGTAGAGGCCATGCTCCTCAGCAGCTACCGCCTCGGAAACCTGACCCTCCCGAACCGCCTCGTCATGGCGCCGATGACCCGGTCACGCGCCGTGGACGACAAACCGACCGCATCGACGGCCACCTACTACGCCCAGCGCGCCACCGCCGGCCTCATCGTCACCGAGGGCCTGCACCCGAGCGCGCCGAGCCAGTCCGGCCCGTTCACGCCGGGCCTGCACCGCGACGACCAGGTCGAGGCCTGGCGGACGGTCACCGACGCCGTGCACGCCAACGGCGGCCGCATCTTCGCCCAGCTCATGCACGGCGGCCGGGTCAGCCACCCGGAGATCGCGGGCCACCACCCGGCCGGCCCGTCCGCGGTGGCACTGACCACCGAGGTCTTCGCCGGCGGTGGCCGCAAGCCCGCGCCCACGCCCCGCGCGTTCGCCTCCTCCGAGATCGCCGCCGAGGTCCAGACGTTCGCCGACGCCGCCCGTCGCGCGGTCGACGCCGGCTTCGACGGCGTGGAGCTGCACGGCGCCAACGGCTACCTGATCCAGCAGTTCCTGTCCTCCAACGCGAACCTGCGCACCGACGGCTACGGCGGCTCGATCACCGGCCGCATCCGCTTCGCCGTCGAGGCCGTGGAGGCGGCGGTGGACGCCATCGGCGCCGAACGTGTCGGCATCCGCTTCTCACCCGGCGGCACCGTGTGGGACGTGGTGGAGGACGACGTGCCCGCGCTGTACTCGGCGTTGGTGAAGGCACTGCCGGACATCGCCTACATCCACGTCCTCGCGACGACCGACGACGAGACGCTGATGGGCCTGCGCAAGGCGTGGCCGACCGCGTTCATCCTCAACCCCGGCGGCCAGATCAGCCCTGTCGAGGGCACCAGGGAGCAGGGTGAGCGCTGGCTCGCCAACGGCGCCGACCTGATCAGCTACGGCCGCGCCTACCTGGCGAACCCCGACCTGGTCGAACGCTTCCGGCTCGGCCTCCCCCTCGCCACCGCGGACGCCGAGACGTGGTTCCAGGGCGGTGACAAGGGCTACATCGACTTCTCGAGCTACCGGCACTAGCTCCTAGCCGAACGTCCACCGCGTCGCCCCGTACGGCTCCCGGCTCGCCACCGCGTGCGCGCCGCGCAGGACGAGCCGGTAGACGTACCACGGCGGTGGCCCGCCGCTGGGCGCGGTGAACGGTGCCGTGAACGCCTCGCCCGCCACCTCGGCCGGCCACCCCGCCTCCCGGTAGCGCGCGGCGAGCCGGCCCAGGACGGCGGTGTCCACGACCCGCTCGGCCTCGCCCTCCAGCACGAGGTCGAGGCCGGTCAGCCGCACCGACACGGTGCACGCGGGGTTGGCCGCGATGTTGCGCGACTTGCGGGTGCCGGGCCCGCTCACGAAGTACAGGGCGTCCTCGAACCACACGGCACCGATGCCGGCCGAGTGCGGCCTGCCGTCCGGCCGCACGGTGTTCAGGAAGTACGGCACGTCGGCCGACGCCGTCTCGGTGGCGAGCTGGTCCTGCGCCCGGCTCCACGGCAGCGCCGCGTGGCCGTACTGGTCGAGGTTGCGGGTGTGGGTCGTCGAGTTCGTCATGCCTGACCGTCGAACGGGCGGGCGCGTTTTCGACAGGGCTACTCCAGCTGCCCGCAGGGCACCACGAAGAACCAGTTCGCGGGCTCGTGCTCCAGCCGTGCGTCCGCCGCCCCTGACGCACACTGCGCCCGCCCCTGCTCGACGCTCACGTCCCACGGCACGCCGCGCAACACCGGCCCCGGCTCCTGGAAGTACCCGATGACGCTCGACACGAGCAGGATCCCGACCACCCACTGCCCGGCGCGCACCGTGAACCGCCGCCACGCGACGGCGGGTGCCGCGTCCAGCCCCACCGCCATCGCCGTGAACAGGAACAGCACCGGCGCGATGCTGTACCGCTGACCGGAGATCACCACACCCGGCTGCTGCACCTGCAGCACCGCACTCCAGTTCAGCACCAGGCAGAGCAGGATCACCAGCGCGCTGTACCCGGTGGCGACGGCCGCCAGCGCCCGCCCGGCCCGGTCGCCCCACCACAGCCCGAGCACCACCGGCAGCCCGGTCACCAGCACCGCGCCGAGGACCACCAGGTTGCCGTGCGCCGGGTAGAACGCCGTGACCCGTTCCGACCCCGTCAACGCCACCACCGGCACCCGCAGCAGGCTTGCCAGCACCACCTGCACGGGATCGACCGCGTCCTGCGAGTACGGCGTGCGTTCGGCGAACAGCATCACCAGGCCCTGCGTCAGCACGGCGCCGAAGAACGCGATCGGCACCTCCTTGCGCGGCAGGAAGAGCCGCACCAGCGCGACCGGGGCCAGCAGGAAGACCAACGGGCTCGACAGCGCCGCCAGCACCACGGACAACGCGACCGGCACACGTGGACCGGTGCGCCACAGCAACGCCCAGAACACGCCGTACAGCAGGAACCAGTGCAGGTTCGCCATGTTGTTCAACGTCTCGGAGTTGCCCGCCGGCAGCACCACCACGAGCGAGGCCAGCACGAACCGCAGCCCGGTCGACCTCAGGTACGCCCCGGACGCCGCGAACGTGACCAGCGCGACGACCGCCCGCAGCACCGCCGCGGCCACCGCGAACCCGGCCGCCGTCCACTCCAGCGGCAGCAGCGCCACGACCTCGGCCACCAGCCGCGGCAGCAGGTGCAGGTACCCGCCGTACGGGTCGACGACGTTCTGCCAGGCGGGGAAGCGGATCGCGTCGACCGCGAACCGTGCGCCGTCCTCGGCCCACAGGTGGTCCAGGCGTGCCCAGCCGGCCGGGATGAGCAGCAGGAACGCCACCGACCCCAGGAAGCCGAGCACGTACCCGGTGACGGCCCGCTCGCCGTTCGACTCCGGTACCACGCTCTCCGCGAGCGCCTGCGGTCTGATCTTGGTCGCCGTCACCCTGCCGTCCCCCACGTCCGGTTCCGGGGGTGAAGCTACCGGTCAGCGCGCGGCGAGGTCCTGGTGGCGCTCGTAACGCTCCCACTGCTCGGCGCTGACCTGCCGGATGTCCGACGAGTTCAGGTTCGCGGCCTCGGCGGACCCGATCACCCAGAGCTTGTCCTCGAGCAGCAGACCCACGACACCTTGGGGGTTGGCGACCGCGGGCACCCCGGCGGGCACCCGTGCCGCGACCTTCAGGTGGTCGACGCCCGGCGGCCGGTCGTTCAGCACGGTGCGGGCGAACTTCTCCGCGACCGAGCGGCGTTCGAACCGCACGACCTTGCCGCCGACGACCACGTCGACCGTGCGTTCCGGCGACGGCATCGCGAAGCCGTTGAGCGCACTCGCCTCGTCGGACGTCTCGCAGCCCCGCAGCCCGAGCACGTCGAGGCCGAAGCGGGTGATGTTCGTGGGCGCGTTGGCCGCCCCGTCGACGGTGGAGCGGAACACGTCCAGCGCCACGCGCCCGCACGGGTCCACGGCGTTGACCGGGGCGTGTCCCAGCGGCGTGCGCGCCAGGCCGGGGCCCTCGCGCCAGATGCCGGGGATGAGCACGGGGCTGAACGGGTGCCGGGTGAAGTCCTTGTTCCAGAACGTCACGGTCGTGCCGTGGTCGGTCGAGTGCGCGATCGCCCACGTCGACGCCGCGTCGATCCACATCCAGTCCGCGCTGAACGCCTCGACGACCGACCGGGTGCGCGGCTTGTTCGTCGCGGACACCGGCTGGAACCCGGACGCGCTCAGCGCCTCGACACCGCTCGTGAACGTCGGGTCCTTCGACCGCAGCACGTACTGCCCGGCACCGTTCTGGTGCGAGGCGAGGCCGGTGGTGTCGGTGAACATCAGGTACACCCAGCCGTCGAGGTAGACGGCGGACTGCTGACCCGCGCCGTAGGTGTTCTCGCGGATCACGTCGCCGGAGGGCACGACGATCGACTGACCGTTGTTCGCGCGGGTCCAGCCGATCCCGTCCGGGCTGGTCGCGACACCGACGGAGCTGCCGTTCGCGTGGTTGTCGCGCGACGCCCCGGTGTAATACATGTAGTAGGTGCCGCCGATCTTGATCAGCGACGGGTCGCACGTGTGCATCGCGTCGAAGCTGGTCCCGCTGCCGGAGAACACCGGCACCGCCGTGCTCATCGGCCCGTCGAGCCCGGGACCCTCGCTGTAGAGGACGTCGTCACCACCGGGCGGCGCGGCGCTGAGCTGGCTGCACCACCACGTCCGCACCTTGCCACCGTCGAACATCACGGCGGGCGCGTAGTTGTAGGGCGCGTCACCGGCCCCGGCGACCACAACGCCGGGACTCTGCCTGCCGAGCTCGGTCTTGAGCGCGATCTGGTTCCTGGGAGCGGGCGCCTTCCGCGTGCTGCCCGTCGACGTGGGCTTCTGCTCGCTCGGGGCCGCCACGGGGTCGCCGACAGCCGCATTCGTGCACGCCGTGACCGCGCCGACGAGCGCGAGTGCAGCGAGCAGCGGAAGAGGTCGGCGACTCAGGGACACTCACTCATCATAGTGATCAAGTCCTCCAGACGGGTGAAGAACCTGGTCGCCGACCGTTCCATGCCCGGTGGATGTTCTTCGGGTCAGCCAGGTGAGCGGCGGTTGCAAGGGTGATGCCGCTGCCCAGCAGCACAATTCCGGTGGGCGACGGGATCAGTGGCGGCGCGCCGGTGTCAGCGAGCCGTTCCGGGCGGAACGGTAGCGGCGGAACGAGGTCCTCCTGTGCCGGTGCTGCTGTGGACGGATCAGCGAGTCTGGGCGGTTCCGGCAGTGCTGAGCAGGGCGAACCTGGGGTCGGGATGATCTCGTCGGGCTCGTCGTCTTGGCCGTGGGACCTGGCGAGCGCGTCCGAGTTGGTGAGCGTCGGCCGGATTCCTGTGACAGTCGGCACACTGTCGTTCACCGTGCGCTTCGCGGCGGTCAGGTCGAGGTCCGCGGCGTGACGTGCCAGCGTTGAGCCATGTCGTTGCCAGAACCGGTGATCCGCCCGGACGCGGTCGACCACTACGACCGCCTGCTGTCGTCCGATGCGCTGCCCTCCGACTCCTTCTGCCTCACCGCGGTGCGCGGCCTGGGCGTGGACGAGGCCCTCACCCGCTTCGGCGGCATCCCGCGGTGGCGTGAGGCGGACCTGGGCGAGACGGGCGTGCGCTCGGTCAACGCCTATCCCGACGAGCTTCTCACGGTGGTCGCGGGGGAGGTGTCCGGTTGGGTGCTGCTGGCCGAGAACAACGGGTGGCACGGCGCGAAAGCCGATGTGCTGCAACAGCTTTCGCGGGACACAGTGGTGGCCTCCGCCTTCTGGAACGTCAACTTCCACAGCACTCTCAGCTTGGCCTGCGGCGGGGAACTGCTGGGCGCGTTCGACTTCGTCATCGGCACGGAGAGACCGGACGCGCTGCTGCCGTACCTGGACGGGCTGGCGTTCGACGACCCCTACCGCAAGTGCGCGGAGTCGTTGGCGTTCGTGGAGCGCGTGTCCGGCACACGACTGACCGAGGAGTGGGCGACGACGCCGCACCAGGCGTCGGCGATCGTCGACCTGCGGCGGTTCCTGCCGAAAGATCCGACCGTCTGGCTGAGGAGCAACGAACCCGAACTGCTGGACTGGGCCGCCACCGCGTCCAGCGACGACGTCCGTGCCGCCGCCGCGGAAACCGCCCGTGCCGCTTGCGCAGCCGTCGACATCCCCGCCGAGGCCACCCTCGACGACGTCCGCCGCGACTACACCCGAACCCTGCAACTGCGCTGGGACCGGTGCGCCCCGCCCGATCCCGCGCTGGACCGGATCGCCCAGCTCCAAGCCTCCGTCACCAGACACCGAACCGAACCTGCCGAGGAACGCCTGGCCGAAAAACGGGCCCACGCACGTGCCGCCGTCATCGCCGCCCGCTGCGACAACCCCGTCGACGCTCTCGCTGCCGCCCGCTGCAACGCCGTGCGAGCCGGCCGCGCCCGCTGACCCCCCGAACACGCCGGTGCCCCAGGCCGGGGGAGTTGGCGTGGGGCACCGGGTGTGGTGGGAACGGTGGAGCCGCTCAGCCGTTCTCGGGCTGGGTGACACCCTCGTGGATGTCGTAGCGGTCCGCGTTCATGACCTTGTTCCACGCGGCGACGAAGTCGACGACGAACTTGTCGGTGGCGTCGTCACTCGCGTAGACCTCGGCCACGGCGCGCAGCTCGGAGTTCGAGCCGAACACGAGGTCGTTGCGGGTCGCGGTCCAGCGCACCGCACCGGTGGCGCGGTCGCGGCCCTCGAAGTTCTCCTCGTCCTCGGAGACCGACTTCCACTCCGTCTCCATGTCGAGCAGGTTGACGAAGAAGTCGTTGGTCAGCGTCTCCGGCTTGTCGGTGAGAACGCCGGCCGTCGAGCCGCCGTGGTTGGCGCCCAGCACGCGCAGGCCGCCGACCAGCACGGTCATCTCCGGCGCGGAGAGGCCGAGCAGGTTGGCCTTGTCGACCAGCAGGTACTCCGACGGCAGCGGGTTGGCCTTGCTGCCGAAGTTGCGGAAACCGTCGACCTTGGGCTCCAGCACGGCGAACGACTCGGCGTCGGTCTGCTCCTGCGTGGCGTCGGTGCGGCCGGCGAGGAACGGGACCTCGACGTCGTGGCCGGCGGCCTTGGCGGCCTGCTCGACCGCCGCGGCACCGCCGAGGACGATCACGTCGGCCAGCGAGACCTTCTTGCCGCCGGTCGCGGAGCTGTTGAACGCCTCCTGCACGCCTTCCAGCGCCCGCAGGGCCTGCGCGAGCTGGTCGGGCTCGTTGACCTCCCAGCCGCGCTGCGGCTCGAGGCGGATGCGGGCACCGTTGGCGCCACCGCGCTTGTCGCTCTGGCGGAACGTCGAGGCCGAGGCCCACGCGGTCTTGACGAGCTGCGAGACGGACAGGCCGGTCTCCAGGATCTTCGCCTTGAGCGCGGCGACGTCCTCGGTGGAGATCAGCTCGTGGTCGCGGGCCGGCAGGCGGTCCTGCCAGATCAGCTCCTCCTGCGGCACCTGCGGGCCGAGGTAGCGCTGGATCGGGCCCATGTCGCGGTGGGTCAGCTTGAACCACGCACGCGAGAACGCCTCAGCGAACGCCTCGTGGTCCTGCGCGAACCGGCGCGAGATCGGCTCGTAGATCGGGTCGAACCGCAGCGAGAGGTCCGTGGTCAGCATCATCGGCTGGCGGTTGAGCGTGCCGTCCTCGGGGTCGGGCACGGTGTTGGCGCCCGCGTCGCCCTTCGGCTTCCACTGGTGCGCGCCCGCCGGGGACTTGGTGAGCTCCCACTCGAACTCGAACAGGTTCTTGAAGAACAGGTTCGTCCACTTGGTGGGCTGCTGCGTCCAGGTCACCTCGAGGCCGGAGGTGATGGCGTCCCGGCCCTTGCCGGTGCCGTGCGTGCTGATCCAGCCGAAGCCCTGCGCGTCCATCAGCGAGCCCTCGGGCTCGGCACCGACCAGCGACGGGTCGCCGGCGCCGTGCGCCTTGCCGAAGGTGTGCCCACCGGCGATGAGCGCGACGGTCTCCTCGTCGTTCATGCCCATGCGGCCGAACGTCTCGCGGATGTCGCGGGCGGCGGCCAGCGGGTCCGGGTTGCTGTTCGGGCCCTCGGGGTTGACGTAGATCAGACCCATCTGGACGGCCGCGAGCGGGGACTCGAGGTCGCGCTCACCGCTGTAGCGGGTGTCGCCACCGAGCCACTCGGTCTCCGGGCCCCAGTAGACGTCCTCGTCCGGCTCCCACACGTCCGTGCGGCCGCCGGCGAAGCCGAAGGTCTTCAGGCCCATGGTCTCCAGCGCGCGGTTGCCCGTGAAGATCATGAGGTCGGCCCAGGAGAGCTTCTTGCCGTACTTCTTCTTGACCGGCCACAGCAGACGGCGGGCCTTGTCCAGGTTGCCGTTGTCCGGCCAGCTGTTGAGCGGGGCGAAGCGCTGCATGCCCGCGCCGGCGCCACCACGGCCGTCGTGCGTGCGGTAGGTGCCCGCGCTGTGCCACGCCATCCGGATCATGAACGGGCCGTAGTGCCCGAAGTCGGCGGGCCACCAGTCCTTCGACTCGGTCAGCACGGCGTCGACGTCGCGCGCCAGCTCGTCGAGGTCGACGGTCAGGAACTCCTTGCTGTAGTCGAAGTCACCACCCATCGGGTTCGCCTGGACGGGGTGCTTGCGGAGGATCCGGAGGTTGAGCTGGTTGGGCCACCAGTCTCGGTTGCTGCCGCCCTCGCTCGGGTGGCTGCGCCGGCTGTGAGCAACAGGGCACTCACCCTTCGACTCGCTCACCTTGGCGTCAGTGCTGTCGGACACGGGAATCCTTCCGGGTGTTCAAGAACTTTTCGCGGCGGTCGTGCACTCGGGGCAGGTGCCCCAGTAGATGACCTCGGCCTCGTCGATGACGAAACCGTGGTCGTCGGACGCGTCCAGGCACGGTGCGTGGCCGACGGCGCAGTCGACGTCGGCGATGGAACCGCAGGAACGGCATACGACGTGGTGGTGGTTGTCCCCGACACGAGCCTCATAGCGCGCTACCGACCCCTGCGGTTCTATGCGGCGCAGCAGGCCTGCTCCGGTGAGTGCGCGGAGTACGTCGTACACGGCCTGATGGGAGACCGCGCCGAGGTTCTGACGCACGACACCGATGATCGAGTCCGTGTCGGCGTGCGGGTGGTTGTGCACCGCGGACAGCACAGCCATCCGCGGAGCCGTCACGCGCAGTGACGCTCCACGCAACATTCGCTCGAAATCGGAAGCCGTGGGCACGGCCGCAACCTTGCCCGCTTTTCTGGAATGAGTCAAGTTAACGAGTGATGTCAGACAACCGGCGAACGCCCTCGACCAGCGCGTGCTCCGGCGCGCCCCCATAGGTCAAACGGAGGAAGTTGCCCGGCGGTTCAGCCGCGAACCAAGGCCGTCCGGGGAACACCACCACGTCGCGGGCCGCGGCGGCGGTGGTCAGCTCGACGTCGTCGAGCCCGTCCGGCAACTTCACCCAGAGGTGTAGCCCGCCGGAGGTCGGTGCCACCGTGAACTCCGGCAGGTGAGTGGCCAGCGCGGTCCGCAGGGCGTCACGCCGGTGCCGCAGGGCCTGGTGCAGCGTGCGCAGGTGCCGGCGCCAGGCCGGCGACGTCACGAAGTCGATCGCCGCCTCCTGCAACGGCCCGGCGACGTACAGGTCCTGCCGCGACCTGGTGGTCCGCAACCGCCGCCCGGCAGGCCCGCGCGCGCCGATCGCGGCGACCCGCAGGCCCGGTGCGGCGATCTTGGTGAGCGAGCGGACGTGGACGACGTGCCCGTCGGTGTCCTGCGAGGCGAGCGTGGGCGGCGCGGTGCCGTCGATGGTGAAGCCGCGCGCCCAGTCGTCCTCGACCAGGAACGCCCCGGCCGTCGCGACGATCCGCATGACCTCGGGCCGCCGCTCGTCGGACAGCACGCCGCCGTGCGGGTTCGCGTGCAACGGCTGGCAGTAGAAGAGCTTCGCGCCCGTGTGGGTGAAAGCGGCCTGGAGCAGGTCCGGTCGCACGCCGTCCTCGTCCGCGGGCACCGGCACGACCTTGAGCCCCGCGTCCCGCGCCGCCGCGATCGCCCCGAGGTAGGTGGGCGACTCGACGAGCACCGTGTCGCCGCGCTGGCCGAGGCCGCGGAACACCGTGGCCAGCGCCTCCTGCGCGCCCGCGCACACCGTCATGTCACCGGCCCTGAGGTCGCCACCGGCCTCTTTGGCGAACCAGGCCCGCAGCTCCTCCTTGCCCTCGACCGGCACGCGCCCCCAGGAGGCGGGCCTGCGCGCGGCACGGGTGAGCGCGGCGCCGAGCGCCTCCGCCGGCTGCAGATCCGGGTCGAGGTACCCGCTGGAGAGCTGGATGACCTCGGGTCTCGGCACCGCGACCAGGTTCGCGACCAGGTCCTCGCCCGGCCGCCCCTCGCCCAGCGCCACCGACTGCCAGGACAGGTCCTGTCCGGTCGCCCGTGCGTTCCTCGCGGCGACGAAGCTCCCGCGACCGGGCCTGACCTCGACGAGCCCCTCCGCGGCGACGCGCTGGATCGCCTGCTGCACGGTCGCCGGCGAGGCCTTGTGCCGGGCCATCAGGTCGCGCACCGACGGCATCCGATCGCCCGCGCGTCCGGAGCGTGCCGTGGCTCTCAGCTCCTCGATAACGCGCATGGCTGCGTTATCCTCATTCATGAGAGCCAAGAGTAACGTTATCGTGCCTCCGGGGGTAACACTCGGCGCGCTCGCGGTGCTGGGGTTCAGCTACTCGCTGCCCGCGACCCGCTTGGCTGTAATGGGTCTCGACCCGTGGTTCGTCGCTTTCGGCCGTGCGGTCGGCGCCGCTGTGCTGGCGATCGCCTACCTCGTGTTATCCCGAGCGTCACTGCCCTCGGTAACGCAGGTGCGCCGTCTCGTCGTCGTGGCCGCGGGCATCGTCATCGGCTTCCCGCTCTTCACGTCCTTGGCCCTCACCACCCAGACCTCCGCACACGGCGCCGTCGTCATCGCCGTGCTGCCCATGTCGACCGCGATCTGGGCCGTCCTGCGCGCCCACGAACGCCCACCCCTCGCGTTCTGGCTCTCCAGCGGTGCCGGCCTGCTCGCCGTGCTGGCGTTCCTGGCGGCAGGCGGCGGCCTCTCCGGCTCGTTCAGCGTGGCCGACCTCTACCTGCTCATCGCGGTCGTGGTGTGCGGCCTCGGTTACGCCGAGGGCGGCGCCCTGTCCCGCGAGCTCGGCGGCGCCCGCACGATCTGCTGGGCCCTCGTCGTCGCCCTGCCGGTCACCATCCCGGTTTCGCTGTACACAGCGGACTTCTCCCGCGCCACCACCGGCGTCTGGTTCCACTTCGCCTACGTGACCACGATTTCGATGTTCCTCGGCTTCGTCGCCTGGTACGCCGCCATGGCCGCGGGCGGAGTCGCCAAGATCGGCCAACTGCAGCTCGCGCAACCCGTTCTGTCCCTCGGGTGGGCCGCCTTGGTGCTCGGCGAACCGGTCGGCTGGCCCGCACTCGTGACCGCCGCAGTGGTGCTCGTGTGTGTGGTGCTGACCCAACGAAGCCGTGTGGTGTCAACGAACTCCGTGGCGGAGCCGGCGGTCCGCTGACGCCGGCGGACCCTCCGAAAATTGTCAGACCCTCCTGCCATGCTCGACCTACCCGAGCAGAGGAGTGTCCAGTGCAGATCGAGGTGGCGAGCAAGCGCCGCAAGCTCAACCGTCCCGACGCGGTCGTCCTCGACGTGACCTCCCGCGGCCCCGAGCCGTGGGTGCGCTTCAGCCCGTTCTACCCGCACGGCGGCATCCCGGTCCCGCTGTCGCCGGGCGTGGTGAGCGAGTCCGTCGAGGGCGTGTGGCAGGCGCTGAAGGTCTTCGAGAAGTCCGATGTGGACCCCGCGAAGCTGGGCGTGCGGTCGATGAAGGGCCTCAAGCGCACCGTCCGCCGCTTCGGCCAGGTCCACGGCCACCGCGCCGGCCTGCACGGCTCCACCCTGCTCGACTACCGCACCGCCCGCCAGGAGATCTACCTGCCGACCTACCGCTGGGTCCTCGACCACCGGCTACCGGACCTCGTGGCGGAGCTGCGCGCGTTAGCCGGGTCGACGTCGGTCGTACTGCTCGACTACACGACGAACGGCGACGTCGACGACCTCAGCACGCCCCTGTCGCACGCGGCGCTGATCGCTGACCACGTGAGGAGGCTCGACGACGGCAACTCAGCGACCACGTCCGGTCTTCCGCAGGCCACCTGACGGCTCGCGGAGCCCGTGGAGGGGCCGAGCCGTTTGAGTGACCGGCAAGTTCGCAGAGCAGGCGAGCCGCCTGCGCGACCGGAAGCCGTGGAGGGGGCCGAGCCGCCTGGGTGACCGGCAAGCCCGCAGAGCAGGCGAGCCGCCTGCGCAACCGGATGCCCGTGGAGGGGGCCGAGTCGCCTGCGTGGCGGGAAGCCCGCAGAGCAGGCGAGTTGTCTGCGTGACCGGAGGCCCGTGGAGGAGAACGGCTGCCTGCGAGATCGGAGCCTGCGGAGGAGGCCGGCCGCCTGCGCGACCGGCAGGACGAGGCGTGGCGCCGGGAGCTGGCATGCGACCTCGGCCGCTGCTGAGCAGCCCTTGCGAACACCAGCCGAGCGAGCCACCTCTGGCCCTTCCGAGCCGCCCAACTCATCCGAGGATGCCCGCAGAGCAGGCGAGCCGCCTGCGCGACCGGAAGCCGTGGGGAGGCGGAGCTGCTTGCGCGACCAGAAGTCCATGGAGGAGGCCGAGCAGCCTGCGTGATCGGAATCCCGTGGAGGAGGCCGAGCCGCCTGCGTGATGGGCGAGCCGAGCCGAGGCGTGCCGTCAGCCGCCGACGCGCGACCTCGGCCGCCCCGGCGGCGACCCCGACCACCCTCGCAGCCCCCGCGGACCCCACCGAGCAAGCCAGTTCCCGGCCCTGTCGGGCCGCCCAACCACCCGAGGAGGCACATGAACTGACGGGGTGCCCGGTACCCTTCTGCCCGGCTGGTTTTCCGTCCCGCGCAGAGGAACGGTCACGTTGGACCCCAACAGAGCGCTGCTGTGGGAGCGTGCGGGTGGCCGGTGCGCCATCTGCAAGCGCCCTGTCGGCGACGCAGGTCGCGAGGTTGCGCATCCGCACCGAGGACCTGGCGCCGTCGCCACGCCACCCGGACAGCTACGAGAACCTCGTCCTGCTGTGCGCGGCCGACAGCGAGATCGTCACCGGTGAGCGCGCGAGAGCTACCCGCCGCACGTGTTGCTGGGCGTGAAGTCCGACCACGAGGACCTGGTCGCCCGCACCACGTCCGGGCAGGACCTGTCGGCGGTCAGCCTGCTGGTGCACGTCGCGTTCTTCGGGGGTTCCGCGGTGCCCCAGTACTTCCTGAAGGTCACCAACGAGGGCACGGCGCCGGTCAGGCTGGACGCTGTCTGGTTCGACACCACGCCCCAGGTCGTGGTCGACAACCCGCACCGCCCGCTGCCCGCGGTGCTGCACCCCGGGGAGCTGTTCGAGACCTGGCAGGCCGCGCACGGCGTGCCGGCCGTGCCGAGTCCCGGTCACGTGGCGCGTGCCCGGCTCAGCGACGGCACGGTGGTCAGGTCGCGCCCGAACACCGCGGTCCTGCCCGCCGGGATCGTGGGTGGTGGTGGTCGTCCGCTCACCGACCTGGTCGGGCCCGTCGCCGCTGTGAACCACGACGGTGGCAGGTTGCTCGACAAGGAGCGCGACGTCTTCATCTCGCACGCGTCCGAGGACAAGGACGCCGTGGTCCGGCCGCTCGCACATGCGTTGCGCGCCAAGGGCCTGCGTGTCTGGTACGACGAGTTCGAGCTGAGGATCGGCGACTCGCTGAGGCGCAAGATCGACGAGGGCATCGCCCACAGCCGCTTCGGTGTGGTGGTGCTGTCGCCGTCGTTCCTGACCAAGGGCTGGACCACGTACGAGCTGGACGGCCTCATCACCCGCGGCAACGCGGCGGGAGGAGGCCAGGTCGTCCTGCCCGTGCTGCACGGCCTGACGATCGGGGATCTGCTGCGCCACAGCCCGAGTCTCGCCGACCGCGTCGCCAGGGACACCGCCGTCACGCCGGTCGACGTGATCGCCGACGAGATCTTCGAGGTGGTGTCGCGGGCGACCGTGCCGCGCGACCGCTCGCCGCACGTGTCTGACCGGTCGGAATAGTCGGATTTATACTGCTGTCCTTCGGCTTTGGGGGTCGGCAGTGGCTACACCGAACGAGTTCCTGGACATCGCGGGCGCGCTCACCGAGGTGCAGCGCTCCTCCGGGCAGCAGTACGACACCTTCCGCGTGCGCGGCAAGGTGTTCGGCTACTACTGGCCGAGCACGCAGACCGTGGGTCTGAAGCAGACGCTGTCCGAGCAGCAGGCGCTGGTCGCCGAACGCCCGGAGGTGTTCGAGGAGCAGTTCACCTCGGGCGGGTTCGGCTGGGTCGTCGTGTACCTGGAGGGGATCGAGGCCGACGAGCTCGCCGAGCTGGTCTTCGAGGCGTGGCGGCTGTCCGCGCCGGAGGAGCTGGTCGCCGTTGTCCCGGACCTGGCGCGCTGAGAGGACACACGATGACCAGGGTCAAGTTCGAGCTGCCCGCCGACGACCTCGATCGGGCGACCGCGTTCTACCGGGACGTCTTCGGGTGGGAGTCGTTGCGGCTGCCGTTCCCGTACGCGCTCGTCGACACCGACGGCGAGCCCGTCGACGTGGCCGACAGCGATGGCGGGATCTCGCCGCGCACCGAGTTCGTGCAGGGACCGGTGCTCATCGTCGAGGTGCCGTCGATCGACGACGTCGCGCCGCGGGTGGTGGCGTCCGGCGGTGTCCTGCTGAACGCCAAGGAGCAGGTCGGCGCCTACGGGTTCTCGCAGTACGTGAAGGACAGCGAGGGTTCGGTGCTGTGCCTGTGGGAGTCGATCCAGGAGGCGTGAGCGCCGCGGCTTGACCTCCAGCGCGCTGGAGGGTGCAGCATCCGGGCATGAACGTGGTGATCACGGGTGGCGGCAGGGGGTTCGGGCGCACGCTGGCGCGGCGGTTCGCCGAGCAGGGTGCGACGGTGGTGGTGACGGCGCGGACGTTGGCTGCCGCGCAGCGCACGCGTGACCTGCTGCCGGACGCCCACGCGCTGCAGTGCGACCTGACGGACCCGGCGTCCGTCCGGCGTTGTGCCGAGCAGACGGCGGAGCTGCTCGGACACGTCGACGTGTTGGTCAACAACGGGGCCGGGTTCCTCGCGGAGTCGCAGGCGGACGACGACGCGATCGTGCGCACGATCCTGTCCGGCGCGGCCGGGACGGTGCTGATGACGGAGCACTTCCTGCCGCTGCTGCGCCGTTCCGGACGCGCGGACGTGGTGACGGTCGTGTCGCTGGAAGCCGAGTCGCGCAGCGATCCGGCGCACATCGCGCACGCGGCGTTCCACGCGGCCAAGGCGGGGCAGGGGCGTTACGCGGAGATCATGTCCCAGCGCCTGCGGCCGGAGGGCATCCGGATGATCTCGCTGTACCCGCCGGACTTCGAGGACGGTGACGGCCGGGACGGCGTGCTGACGGCACGGTCTGTGGCCGATTGCGTGTTGTTCGCCGTGAACCAGCCGCGCGACTGCTTCATCCGCTCGTTCCACTTCGAGCCGCTTCCGGTGAGTTAGCGAAAGAGGATGCGGGTGATCTCCGTGTCGGTGGCGCGGCCCTCGTCGTACCCGCCCTCACCGGCGAGGTTGTTCATGATCACCAACGTGTAGCGCTGGTCGGCGCCGACGAAGCCGACGGAGTTCATCACCCAGCCGGTGTCCTCCTGCGACCAGCCGTTCTTCACGCCGGAGTCCGGGCCCCACACGCCCCACTGCTGCTCGGGGCCGACGCTGCGCATCTGTTCCACGATGTACGCCCGGTCGGCCGGGTCCACCTCGTCGAGGACGTGGTTGATCAGCCGGTCCAGGTCGTCGGCCGTGCACTTCTCGAAGCCCCAGTACGGGAACGAGGACGCGTAGCCGCGCTGCGCGACCAGGCCGGTCATGCCGTACTCGGGGAACGCGGCGGTGAAGGTCGCGCCGTTGTAGCGCTGCCAGAGCGTGTCGGCCGCGTCGTCGTCGGAGCTGTGCAGCATCGCGGTCATCAGGCGGCGGTCGTCGGTGCTCAGGCGGATCTTGCCGGCGCGGTGGCGTTCGAGCAGGTTCACGATCATCGCGAGCTTGATGGTGGAGGCGGTCCACACCTTGTCGGCGGCGTGCTTGTTGCGCCAGACCACGCCGTTGTGGCGGTCGCGCAGGACGATGCCGACGGTGCCGGGTCTCGTCTCGGCGTACAGCTGGGCCTCCTGGATGCGCTTCTGGAGTGCGCAGTCGAAGCCGCTGTCGGGCATCGGGCAGATCTCGGGCACCGCGATCAGAGGTGCCGCCGCGGGGGAGTGCGTGAGCGGCGCCGCGGCGGGTGGTCCGGCCGGCACGGCGGCGCTGCAGGCAGTCAGGGCGAGCGCGCACGCAACGAGGATCGGCCGGAGCATGAGCCGCACCGTAGACCTCCGGACGGGTGACGTCGACCGCCGGACGGCAGACCGTCCGATCTGCGTGTTTTGTGGCTAAACCCGAATCTGAGTAAAAGATGTTTGACACGGTGTCTGCTTCGCTTTACCTTGGTCGTGTCAGGTTTCTTTGACATCAGGAGCGGGTCGTGGCCTTCGAGGAGAAGCGCGCGTGGGCCATGGCGATCGTCGCCGCGGTCGGCTACGCGGTGTACGTCGTGCTCGTGCTGGGGCGGGCCGGTGGGCGGCCGCTGGCCGAGGTGCCGTACGTCGACGCGGCGCTGTGGACGATCGGGTTCGGGATCGTCGTGGGGATCGTGTCCGGCATCTGGTTCGGCATCGCGTCGCGCCGGGAAGGCGGGCTGCAGGTCGACGAGCGCGACGTGGAGATCGGGCGCTTCGGCGACCACGTCGGCCAGTCGTTCGTCGTGATCGGCGGTGTGGCCGCACTGGTGCTGGCGATGGCCGAGGCGCCGCACTTCTGGATCGCGAACGTGCTCTACCTGTGCTTCGCGCTGTCCGCCGTGCTCGGTTCCCTCGCCAAGATCGCGGCCTACCGGCAGGGCGTGCGGTGAAGCCGACGAAGGTCACGAACTCGATCCGCGCGTTGCGGTTCGCGCACGACGAGATGAAGCAGGCCGACCTCGCCGCGGCGATCGGCGTGACGCGGCAGACGTTGATCGCCATCGAGCAGGGGCGGTACTCGCCCTCGCTGGAGGTGGCGTTCCGGATCGCGCGCGTGTTCGGGGTTCCGCTCGAAGAGGTGTTCCAGTACCCGGAGGAGGAGACGACGTGAAGGCTGTTGTGCAGCGAAGATACGGATCGGCGGTGCTCGGTGACCTGGATGTGCCCGTGCCTGGGCAGGGTGAGGTTCTGCTGGAGGTGCGGGCGGCCGGCGTCGACATGGGCACCTGGCACCTCCTCAGCGGCAAGCCTTACCTGTTGCGGGTCATCGGCTTCGGGTTCCGCGGACCGAAGTCGCCGGTGCCGGGACGGGACGTGTCCGGTGTCGTGACGGCGGTCGGTCCGCAGGTGACCGAGTTCGCCGTGGGCGACGAGGTGTTCGGCACCTGTGACGGAGCGTTCGCCGAGTACGCCGTCACGCAGGCCAAGCGGCTGGCACGCAAGCCGGCGGGCCTCTCGTTCGCGGAGGCGGCGGCAGTGCCGATCTCGGGTGGCACCGCGTTGCAGGGGTTGCGTTCGGTCAAGGCGGGACAACGGGTCCTGGTGCTCGGCGCGGGCGGCGGCGTCGGTTCGTACGGCGTGCAGATCGCACGATCGCTCGGTGCGCACGTCACGGGCGTGTGCAGCACGAAGAAGGTCGAGCTCGTCCGTTCGTTGGGCGTGCACGAGGTTGTCGACTACACGGTCGCGGACTTCACCGGCACCTACGACCTGGTGCTGGACTGCGGCGGCCACCGTTCGTTGTCCCGGCTGCGCGACGCGGCGGGCAAGCGCGGCACGGTGGTGATCGTCGGCTCGGAGACGACGGAGCCGATCTTCGGCGGGTTCGACCGGTCGTTGCGGGCGCTGGCGCTGAACCTCTTCGTCCCGCAGAAGCTCGTCGGACTGACGTCGGCGGAACGCGGTGACGTCTTCGAGGAGCTGCGCGTCCTCATCGAGGCCGGCGAGGTCAAGCCGGCCGTCGACCGCACCTTCCCTCTGTCAGAAGCACTTGAGGCGATCGACCACGTCTACTCGCGACGGTCGGCCGGCAAGGTCGTCGTCACGATCTGACCGCCGATCACCACGGTGGTCACGCGGTGCATCGCCTTGATGTCCCGCACGGGATCTCCCCGCACCGCGATGATGTCCGCGTCCCACCCCGCCCTCAGCACGCCTTTGCTGACACCGCACGCCTTCGCGGCCTGACTGGTCGCACTGGCCAGCACCGCCGCGTTCGGCACACCCGCCTCGATCATGTCCGCGAGCGCGTGGGCCGTGATCCCGTGCGGCTTGCCCGCCGCGATCCCGCCATCGGTACCGGACACCGACCGCACCCCGTGGTCGTGCATCCGGCCGACCGCGGCGATCTTGGCGGCGAGGCTCATCCCCATCCGCTCGAACGCCTCCCTGATGAAGGGCGGCGGCTCCACCGTGACGCCGAGGGTGTGGCAGACGGCGACGTCCGCCTCGGCCAACGCGTCCATCAACTCGACCGGCACGACCATCGCCCCGCCGGCCAGACACGTGCAGTGCTCGATGCCGTCGACCCCGGCGGCCACCGCGCGCTGCACCGAGGCGAGGCTGTGGGCGTGCGCCGTCACCGGCAGCCCGCACCCGTGCGCTTCCTCCACGACAACGCGGAGCTCGCGCTCGGTGAACTGGCAGTCGTCGACGACCGTGCCAGGCGTGGCGAACCCACCACTGGCCATGATCTTGACGACGTCGACTCCCCGCTCGGCCCGCTCCCGCACCGCCCGCTTGAGGGCGTCCTCACCGGCGCTCTCCCCGCCCATCGACCAGCAATGCCCTTTCACACTGGTGATGGGCGGCCCGGAGGCGAGGACGCGCTGCCGGTGCCGGTCACGCTGCTCGACCACCGACCACGCCCGGTCACCGAGGTCGCGCACCGTGGTGACGCCGGCCTTCAGGTGGCGGTCGAGGCTGTCCTCGATCACCGCGTCGAGGTGCTCGGCGCTGAACCCGGGAAGGCGGTCGAGCGCACCGTTCTCGCTGTCGGCTCCGAGGTGGACGTGCGTGTCGACGAGTCCGGGCAGGACGGTCGCGTCGCCGAGCTCGACCACCTCGGCGCCCGGCACGTCGGGGTGGCCCTGCTCGACCGCGGTGATGGTGCCGTTCTCGGTGATGACCGTGACGGGGCCGGCGAGCGAGTGCTCACCGTCGAAGGCACGCGCGGCTCTCAGCGCCAGCATGGCGGTCAGTCTGAGCTTCACATGCTGGGAAAGCAATGGTAGACGGGCTGGTCACTCGATCGGTCGGAGTGCGCTGGGTAGTGCTCTGGATGCGAGCGGCGACATGGCGAGGTCCGCGCACGCTTCGCAGGGGTACCCCCTGATCGGGAACCCCTGCGTTACAACGTACTCAGCACCACCGACAAGATCGGCGCGCTTGACCTCGGTGCGCGGTCAGCGGGCGTGCGGCAGCGTGAACGTGTCCACCTGCGGCAGGTCGTGCCCCAGCCGGTCCCTCTTCGCCGTCAGGTACGCGATGTTGTGCGGGTTCGGCGGCATCAGCAGCGGCACCCGTGCGGTGACCGGGATGCCGTTGTCCTCCAGGGCCGCGATCTTGTCCGGGTTGTTGGACATCAGGCGCACGGACTGGACGCGCAGGTGCCGGAGCACGCGCGCGGCGGGGGAGTAGTCGCGGACGTCGACCGGCAGGCCCAGGGAGGTGGCCGAGTCGAGGGTGTCCATGCCGGCGTCCTGCAGGACGTGGGTGCGGACCTTTGCCACCAAACCGATGCCTCGGCCTTCATGGCCGCGCAGGTAGACGAGCACGCCGCTGCCCTCGCGGATGATGGTGTTCAGGGCGGCGTCGAGTTGCTCGCCGCATTCGCAGCGCATGGCGCCGAAGATGTCGCCGGTCATGCACTCGGAGTGGATGCGGACGAGGACGTTCTCGCGCAGCTTCGTCTTGCCGTAGACGAGTGCCATGTGTTCGTGGCCGTCCGCGCGGAAGGCGATTGCGCGGAAGGTGCCACGGCGGGTCACCAGGTCGGACTCCGCCACGTCTTCTTCGTTGAAGGCCTGTTCGAACATCTCGGGTCCCCTCGTCACCAGGTTCCTCCCGGGCGTTCAACTACGCTCGGGCCTGACGTCGCACCGTAACCCGGCCGCACAGCGGAGGTCATCCTGTTCAGCATCACCGTTCGCGATCACGTGATGATCGCCCACAGTTTCCGCGGCGAGGTCTTCGGTCCGGCACAACGTCTGCATGGTGCAACGTTCGTGGTGGACGCAACGTTCAAACGGGCTGAGCTCGACCAGGACAACATCGTCGTCGACATCGGACTGGCCACGCAGGAGCTGGGCAAGGTCCTGGCCGCGTTCAACTACCGCAACCTCGACGAAGAACCGCAGTTCGCGGGCATCAACACGTCGACGGAGTGGCTCGCCAAGCACATCGCCGACCAGCTCGCGGACGCCATCGTGGCGGGGGCTCTCGGTGAGGGCGCTCACGGCATCGATGGGATCACCGTCACACTTCATGAGTCGCATGTGGCGTGGGCCAGCTACGAACGTGCACTTCGTACTGCCGGCTGACGTCGCCGATCCGGGCAGTCCCAGCGGCGGCAACGTCTACGACCTCAGGGTCGGCGGTGGTCTGCACCAGATCGCCGTCGCTGGTGACTGGCCGCGACCGAGCGATGCCGGAGCGCTGCGGCAAGCGCTTGCGGGAATTCCGGACGGGGAGGTGGTGCTCCTCGACGGGCTGGTGAGCTGTGGTGTGCCCGAAGTGGTCGTGCCGCACGCACGGCGGTTGAAGCTCGCCGTACTCGTGCACCTGCCGTTGGCCGATGAGACCGGTCTCGATCCCGTGACCGCGCACGAGCTCGACGTCGCAGAACGGCAGGTGCTGCACGCCGCGGCAGCTGTCATCGCGACCAGTCCGACGGCGGCGCACGGCATCAAGACCAGGCACGGGCTGAAGCACGTCCACGTCGTCGTACCGGGCACGGACCCAGCGCCGCAGGCCACCGGCACGGACGGCAGGACGAACCTCCTCTGCGTCGCGTCCATCACACCGCGCAAAGGCCAGGACGTGCTGGTCAGAGCACTACAGCGAACGAACCACGACTGGCGGCTGACGTGCGTGGGCCCGCACAGCCCGTTCCTGCGCGAGATCCCGCGAGACGACCGCGTCAGCTTCCCCGGACCACTCGTCGGCGAGGCCCTGACCAGCGCTTACGTCAACGCCGACCTGTTCGTGCTGGCGAGCAGGAACGAGACCTACGGCATGGTCGTCACCGAAGCCCTCGCGCACGGTCTGCCGGTCATCGCGAGCTCCGTCCCGGACGCGCTCCAGGACGGGGGCCTGCTCCTCCCGCCGGCCGACGAAAACGCGTTCGAAGCTGCACTGACACGGTGGTTCGAAGATCGGCGTTTCCGTGCCGCGCTCCGGGTCAGAGCGGCGCGCCGACGGGCCACTTTGTCCACTTGGGACGAATCCACACAGGACCTGCGAAGGGCGCTGGCTAGTCTGCCGCCATGACCTTCGCCCCCGAATGGCTGGCACTGCGGGAGAACGCTGACGCACAAGCGCGCTCGACCGAGCTCGTCGACGTGCTCGGGAAAACTCTGGTGAACCGAACCACCCTGACGATCCGTGACCTCGGTTGTGGCACGGGATCGATGGGACGATGGCTCGCCGGGAGGCTCGGCGGTGTGCAGCACTGGGTGCTGCACGACCGCGACCCCCGGCTGCTCGGCTTGGCGCAGGCCGGCATGAGCGCGATCGAGAACGTCACCGCCGAGACGCGGGAGGGTGACCTCACCGCGCTCACCGCCGCCGACCTCGCGGGCGCCGACCTGGTCACCTGCTCCGCGTTGCTCGACCTGCTCACCGCCGACGAGATGAACGCTCTGGCCACTGCCTGCGTAGAAGCTCATGTGCCCGCTCTGTTCACGCTCTCGGTGGCCGGCCGGATCGAGTTCGATCCGGCCGAGCCGCTCGACGCCGCCTTCCAGGACGCGTTCAACGCCCACCAGCGGCGCGTCGTGGACGGGCGGCGGCTGCTCGGGCCGGACGCTCCCCAGGCCGCCGAAGAGGCGTTCACGGCACTGGGGGCGACGGTCCGGACGGCCCAGAGCCCCTGGCGCACGAATGCCGACGCCCTGCAGCGGGAATGGCTGAAGGGCTGGGTCGGCGCGGCGGTCGAGCAGGAACCCGCACTGGCCGCGGACGCGTCCGACTACCTGCGCCGCAGGTCGGAGGCGTCCGCGGTGGTCCACCACGTCGACCTGCTGGCACTACCTGGAGTTGCGTGATGAAGCGTTTCTGGCCGTGGCTTCGGCTGCTGGTGGCGGTGGGCATCCTCGTGGGTCTGGGCCTGCGCCTGGGCACCGGGGCGTTCCTCGACGGGTTGCGCGCGATCGACGCGTTCTCCGTCGCCGCCGCACTGGCGATCGGGTTCGCGACGACCCTGCTCAGCGCCGGTCGCTGGGTGCTCGTCGCGCGCCGCCTCGGCCTGCCGCTGACCGTGAAGACCGCGGTCAGCGACTACTACCGCGCACAGCTCGTGAACGCCGTTCTGCCTGCGGGCGTGCTCGGCGACGTGCACCGCGCGGTGAACCACGGGCGTGAGTCGGGTGACGTCGGACGTGGTGTGCGCGCTGTGTTCTTCGAGCGCTTCGCCGGCCAGTTCGTGCTGATCGGGATCGGGGTCGCGGTGTTCCTCACGCACCCCGCTCCCGGCCTCGACTTCGCGCCGGACGGCACCACGGTCGCCGTCGTGCTTGCCTGCCTGGCCGCGCTCGCGGTCATCGGCTGGCACGTCAAGCCGATCAAGAAGGTCCTGGTCAACACGCTCGCGGACGGCATCAGGCTGCTGTCGTTCACGACCTGGCCCGCGGTGGTCGTGCTGTCCGCGGGTGCGGTCGCCGGATACGTCGCGCTGTTCCTGGTCGCCGCCCGCGCCGCCGGGTCGGACGCCACCGTCACGCAGCTCGCGCCGGTCGTCATCGTCGCGCTGCTGGTGATGGCGATCCCGGTGAACATCGGCGGGTTCGGCCCGCGCGAGGCGTTCCTCGCGGTCGCGTTCGGCGCCGCCGGGCTGGGGGCCCAGCAGGGGTTCACCACCGGCATCGTCTACGGCGTGCTCGCGTTGATCGCGAGCCTGCCGGGCGCGGTCGTGCTGTTCACCTCACGGCGCAAGGCCGTCGAACAGGTCGAGGTAGTGCCGGAACGACTCGACCAGCCCCGTGAGCAGGAGCTCGCCCTTGTGCGCTGAGGCCAGGGACGGGCGCCCGACGACGCCGGAGGACGTGTACGGCGCCAGACCCAGGGTGAGCATGTGCCGCCGGTCCTCCGCCAGGTGGTCAGCGGAGTCGTAGCCGGGACGGACGAGATCGGGGTGGGCGTGCAGCAGGATCGAGGTCTCCAGCTCACCCGCGTGCATGTCGCTGTACGCCGAGGTCTCGATGCCGGCCTTCGCCCTGGCGAACGCCCAGTCGTCGCGACCGGGGAAGAGCGCCATGCCACGCGACTCCTGCACGACGTTGGAGAGCACGTAGTTGCCGCCGTGCGCGTTCACCAGCACGAGGTGCTCGACCCCGTTGTGCCGCAACGATTCCGCGATGTCCGTGACCACTGACACCAGCGTGCGCGCGGAGATGCTGACGGTTCCGGACCAGTCGGCGTGCTCCTGCGAGCAGGAGAACTGGATCGGCGCGAGCAACCGCACCGGGTACGCCTCCGCGAGCGCCGACGCGATGGTCCACGCGATCACCGCGTCCGTGGCCAGCGGCAGGAACGGGCCGTGCTGCTCGGTGCTGCCGACCGGGAGCACGGCCACGCGCTGGTCGCGGACGTCGACCGTGGTGTCACGAGGGAACATGACCCCGACCGTAGTCAATGCGGTGGCACAGCGCCGGAATCTCCCCGTCGGCCAGCTTCGGCATGACGGCGGGCAACTCCTCGAACGCACTGGAACCGGTGATCAACGCGTCGAACCGGGCGTCGGCCAGCAGGTCGAGCGCCAGCGCCATGCGTTCGGCGTAGGAGCGGTCCGAGCGGCCGACCGTGCCGACCTGGCTGCTGCGGATCGTGAGCCGCTTCGAGTGGAAGAACTCGCCCAACGGCACGGCGACCCGCTTGTCCCCGTACCAGCTCAGCTCGACCACCCGGCCCTCCGGCGCGAGCAGGTTCAACGCCGTGGTGAGCCCGGCCTCCGTCGCACTGGCGTGGAACACCAGGTCACAGCCGTCGAGTGCCTGGTCAGGCAGCGCGAACCCGACCCCCAGCCGCTCGGCGACGGCCGAACGCGCCGGATCCGCGTCCACCAGTTCGACCCGTGCGCCGGGGAACGTCGCCAGCACCGCCGCGATGCTCGACCCGACCATGCCGCCGCCGACCACCGCGATCCGGTCGCCGATCAGCGGACGCGCGTCCCACACCGCGTTCACGGCCGTCTCCACGGTGCCCGCGAGCACGGCACGAGCGGCGGGAACGCCGTCCGGCACGGGGGTGACGGCGGATTCCGGGACCACGTACCGAGTCTGATGTGGATAGAGGCAGAACACCGTGCGCCCGCGCAGTCGTTCGGGCCCGTGTTCGACGACGCCCACGTTGAGGTACCCGTACTTGACCGGCCACGGGAAGTCGCCGTCCTGGAAGGGGGCCCGCATGGTGGCGTACTGGTTCTCCGGCACCCCACCGCGGAAGACGAGCGTCTCGGTACCGCGGCTGACACCCGAGAACAGCGTGCGCACCTCGACCTCACCCGGACCGGGCTCGGCCAGTGTGACCTGCCGAACCTCCCCGTTTCCGGATTCATTGAGCCAAAAGGCATCCGCCGTACGTGTCACTCACAACACCTCCGCCGCACTAGGGGCCACCGATGACCACACTTCAGCACACCCGCACCTCCGCCGCTGTCACGCGGGGGCCCCGCGTTCCCCTGGAGGTCACGCGGGAGTCCCGCGTGACCTTCGAGCCGGGGGTGTGGGCGGGCGTGCAGGTCGTGCTGCTGGCGGGCGTGGCCCTGACGGTGGGGCTCGGGCCGCTCGGGTGGGCCGCCGGGCTGGCCTACGCGTTCGCCACCTGGGCGTTCCTCGGCTACGGCATGCAACGGCACCGCATCTCCTCGCTCGGTCCCGCTGACCGGGTCACGCTGGCGCGTGGCCTGCTGGTCGGCGCGGTCACGGCGCTGGTCGCCGACCGCGCGGGCCAGGACGTGCCGGTCGCGCTGGTCGTGACGCTGGCGGCGGTCGCGTTGTCGCTGGACTGGGTGGACGGCCAGGTCGCGCGCCGCACCGGGACGTCGACCGCGCTGGGGGCGAGGTTCGACATGGAGGTCGACGCGTTCCTGATCCTGGTGCTGAGCGCGTACGTGGCCGTGCACATGGGTCCGTGGGTGCTCGCGATCGGGCTCATGCGCTACGTGTTCGTCGCCGCGTCGTGGAAGCTCCGCTGGCTGAACGCGCCGCTTCCGGCCAGCTACGCGCGCAAGGTCGTGGCCGCGGTGCAGGGGATCTTCCTCGTGGTGGCGGCTTCCGGTGTCATCCCGTTCGCCGCTGTCGTCGTTGGTCTCGCGCTGGCATCGTTGGTGTGGTCGTTCGGTCGCGATGTGCTGTGGCTGCGGCGCAACGCGGTGGTCGCGGTGGGAGGATCCCGTCATGCCTGAGCAGACCTCAACCGCGGCGAAGATCGGCAACGTCGTCGTCTGGATCCTGCAGATCGCGCTTGCCGTGCAGTTCGTCATGAACGGCTACGCGCTCTTCACCGACCAGTTCGTCGCGAAGTTCGACGACATCGGCTTCGGCCAGTGGTTCCGGTACTTCACCGGTGTGCTGGAGATCGCCACCGCGCTCGGACTGCTGATCCCGCGCATCTGCGGGCTCGCGGCCCTGGCGCTGGCGGGGATCATGGCCGGCGCCGCGCTCACCGAGATGTTCCTCGTGACCAACGGTGGCATCGACGACGCGACCATGCCGCTCGTCTTCATGGTGTGGGCGCTGGTGATCGCCGTCTACCGCCGCGAGCAGATCCTCGGGGCGGTCAGGCTGGTGCGGAAGTGACTTTCGGGAAGTAGCGCAGCACGGCGACGTCCCCGACTTTCGTGACGTCCTCCAGGTGGAACCGGCGAGCCGGTCCGCCGGGGAATTCGGCGGGATTCACGAAACGCGGGGCCGTCGCCTGTCCGATCAGCATCGGCGCGACGGCCACCCTGATCTCGTCGGCCAGCCCCGCCCGCAGGAACGCCGTGTGAATGCTCGTGCCGCCTTCGACCATCAGCTTTCGCACACCGCGTTCGCCCAGATCGTCGAGGATTTCTGCGAAATCGGTGAAGGTCCTGGTTTCCGCGAGGTGGTCGACCGTCGTCGGCGTCAAGCACGAGTAGACCAGGCGCTCGCCGCCGCAGTGCCAAAACCGCAGCTCAGGGTCCAGCTGGCCACTCCTGGTCACGGTCACCCGCAACGGGAACTCCGGTTTGCCCTCCGATGATCTCCGCGCGCGCCGCTCTTCGCTGTAGACGAGCAGGCGCGCGTTGTCCCGGCGCAACGTCTCGGCCCCGGCCAGAATCGCGTCCGACTCCGCGCGCATCCGGTCGACGTGGTCGAAGTCCTCGGCGTTGGAAAGCGGAAACCTCTCGGTGCCGCGGTCGTCGATGTGACCGTCGAGACTGACGGCCACGCTCAGCAGAACGTGCGGGCGGGTCACGCACCTGATGTTAGTGGCGTGACTCGTAACGTGGGCGTGTAATTCACGCTCAGCGGGCCACCTCGCGGTGCCGCCCCCGCGCCCCCGTACATCCAGTACGAGGACGCGGGGGCGGCACCACGATGCGGCCGTCTGACCGCGAATTCCCCGGCAACGTTCCGAGCCACGCCACTAATGCAGCTGAACCGCCTGCGGGTCGCGCCCGTTTGACCAATGAGGCAGGGAAAGGGGAAACTCGGTGAAGACGTTGTTGCGGCGGACGGCCACGCTCCTGGCGGGACTGTTCGTGTTGTTCGTGCTCATCGCACCGAGCGACCTGGAGAAGTTCACGTTCGAGGCGTTCCTGCGGGTGCCGCTCGAAGGCCTGGTCGGCGTGCTGCTGCTGGTGGCGGTGCCGGACCGCTTCCGCAGGCCTGCCGCCATCGCGCTCGGGGTGGCGCTGGGCGTCTTCACGGTCGTGAAGATCATGGACATCGGCTTCGACATGGTGCTGTACCGGCCTTTCGACCTGGTGCTCGACTGGCCGCTGCTGGTGCCCGCGCTCGACTTCGTGGACGTGACGTTCGGCCGCTTCGCCTCGGTGCTGGCCGTGGTGCTCACGGTCGCGCTGGTCGTCGGGATCGTGTTCCTGGCGGCGGTGTCGGTGCAGCGCCTGGGTTCTGTCGCGGCGGGACGGCGCCCGGTCACCGTCCGGGTCGTGGCGCTGGCCGCCGTGGCCTGCGTTTCCCTTGCCGTGCCGGGAATCCCGGTCTACTCCGACGCGGCGGCGACCTCGGTGGCCGACCACGCGCGGCGGTTCCAGGCGGGGCTGCGCGACCAGGAGGTGTTCGCGGCGGAGGCCTCGGTCGACGCGTTCCGCGGGCATCCGGGGCTGCTGTCGGCGTTGCAGGGCAAGGACGTCGTGTTCACGTTCGTGGAGAGCTACGGCAAGTCGGCGCTGGAGATGCCGGACGTGGCCGCGAAGCTCGCGGACGGCGACGCCCGGCTGAAGGCACGCGGCTACGCGGCGAAGTCGGCGTACCTGACCTCACCGACGGCCGGCGGCGGCAGCTGGATGGCGCAGGCGACCTTGTTGTCCGGCCTGTGGATCGACAACCAGCAGCGCTACCGCAACCTCGTGGCGAGCGACCGGCTCACGCTGCCGCGCGCGTTCCGCGAGGCGTCGTGGCGTTCGGTCGGGGTCGTGCCCGGCATCACGCAGGCGTGGCCGGAGGGCGACTTCTTCCACTACGACGAGATCTACGCCGCGCAGGACCTCGGCTACGCCGGCCCGCGGTTCGGTTACGCGACGACACCCGACCAGTTCACGCTGGAGTCGTTCCAACGCAACGAACGCGCGAAACAGCACGGCCCCGTCATGGCCGCGATCCCGATGGTGTCCTCGCACGCGCCGTGGTCGCCCACGCCCGACTTCGTCGACTGGGACGAGCTCGGCGACGGCTCGATCTACGCGACCATGCCCGCCTCGAACGACCCGCCGGAGTCCATCTTCGGCCGCGACCCGGCCGCGGTGCGCGCCGACTACGCGCACTCGGTGTCCTACTCGCTGGAGTCGGTCATGTCGTACCTCGAACGGTACGGCGACGAGAACCTGGTCTTCGTGTTCCTCGGCGACCACCAGCCGGCGCAGATGGTGACCGGCGAGGGTGCCTCGAAGGACGTGCCGATCACCGTCGTGGCCAAGGATCCGGCTGTGCTGCACCGGATCGAGGGCTGGAAGTGGGACGACGGGCTCAAGCCGGGGGCGTCCGCGCCGGTGTCGCGGATGAGCGACTTCCGCGACCAGTTCCTGTCGGCGTTCTCACCGCCGAAGCCCTAACCGGGGTCGACGGGCCGTTCGAAGAACGACTCCAGCACCACGATCGTCTGCGTCCCGGTCACGCCGTCGACGCCGTACAGCCTGCGCAGTGACGCCTGCAGCTCTTCGGTGGTCGGCGTGCGCACCTTCACGAGCAACGCCGCCGGGCCCGCGATGACGTGTGCCTCCACAACCTCCGGCAGTGCCTCCAACGCCTCGCGGGTCGGCGCGTCGCCCATCCACGCGTTGGCCTCGACCAGCACGTACGCCATCACACCGCGACCGACGGCCGCCGGGTCGACGTCCACGGTCGTGCGCCGGATGACGCCCTGGTCGCGCAGCTTGCGGACCCGTTCGTGCGCGGCACCCGCGGACAGCCCGACGGCCTTGCCGAGCGCGGCGTACGCCTGGGTCGCGTCGCGCTGCAGCTCCGCGAGCAACATGCGATCTACGTCATCCACCGGTTGACCGTATCAGGTTCGGCGTTCGATGCTAGAGACAGGACTTCGTTCAACGATCTGGGGTAGGACATGGACAAGGTCAAAGCGGACTTCGTCGTTCTGGACGACCGGTTCGCCCGCGTCAACGGCGACGAGTGGGTCCACCGGCTGCACACCGGCTGCCGCTGGACCGAGGGGCCCGCCTACTTCCCCGCCGGCCGCTACCTGGTGTTCAGCGACATCCCGAACGACCGGGTGCTGCGCTGGGACGAGTGCACCGGCGCGGTCGGCGTCTTCCGCGAACCGGCCGGGTTCCACAACGGGCACACGGTTGACCGCCAAGGCCGGCTCATCAGCTGCGAACAGGGCAACCGCCGGGTGACCCGCACCGAGCACGACGGCTCGACCACAGTGCTCGCCGAGACCTACCGGGGCAAGAGGTTCAACAGCCCCAACGACGTCGTCGAGTCGGCGGACGGCGCGATCTGGTTCACCGACCCCAGCTACGGGATCGACAGCGACTACGAGGGGCACCGGGCCGAGAGCGAGATCGGTGCGTGTCACGTCTACCGCGCCGACCCGGTCGACGGGTCCGTCACGGTCGTGGCCGACGACTTCTCGCGGCCGAACGGGCTGGCGTTCTCGCTGGACGGCTCGTTGCTCTACCTCGCCGACACCCGGCAGAACCCGAGCCACATCAGGGTGTTCGAGGTCGACGGCGGGACTTTGCGTGGTGGTGAGGTCTTCGTGACCAGCGACGCCGGCGGGTTCGACGGCCTCCGCGTCGACGAGGCCGGGCGGGTCTGGGCCGCCGCGCACGACGGCCTGCACTGCTTCGCGCCGGACGGCACGCGGATCGGCAAGCTGCGGATCCCCGAGGTGTGCTCCAACCTGACGTTCGGCGGGCCGCGCAACAACGACCTGTTCATCACCGCGTCGAGCTCGGTGTACACGCTGCGGGTGAACTTCTCGGGGCCGCCCCGTCGGTAGGCGGCCCCCAGGCCCAGGGTTCCGGTCTCAGCCCATCGTCTTCTGGCCGTCGATCGTCTCGCGGATGATGTCCGCGTGGCCCGCGTGCTGCGAGGTCTCGGCGACGATGTGCACGAACACCCGGCGCGCCGACCAGGTCTTGCCCTCGGGGAACCACGGCGCGGCCGGCAGCGGGTGCGAGAGGTCCATGTCGACGGTCTCGACGAGCTTGTCGGTGTAGGCCGCGATCTCGTTGTACCGCTCGATGATGCCGGCGAGCGTCTCGCCCGGCTCCATCCGGAAGTTCGCGGCGTGGTTCTCGTAGTCCGTCGACTCGGGGTCGGTCTCCATCGCCGACGTGCCCTGCTCGATGAACCGGACCCAGCTCTCCTCGACCGACGCGACGTGCTTGATGAGCCCGCCGATGCACAGCGCGCTGGCCGTCGGGCTGGACGCGGCCTGCTCGTCGGTGAGGCCCTGCGCCGTGAAGGTCAGGAACCAGCGGTGCTGCCGCAGGGTCTCGAGCAGGTCCGCGCGCTCGCCGGTGAGGATCTCGGTGGTGGTCATCGCTTGTGTCCTTCGCTCGTTTGTCCCGACATGAAGGACTCTAGGACCACTTGAGGTCAGCTTGTGTCCTAGACGAACGGCCGCTCAAGCGGGACTTGAGCGAGATTCGAGCGAGATCGCGATGACCTGGAGTCACCCTGCGTGACTCACCGGTCCAGGTACCCGTCGTCGGGCCGGTCGACCCGTCCGCCGCCCTCCTCGGTCTCCTCGATGTGCATCGCGGTCTCCTCGGCGGCGGTGACGTACGCACCCTCGCCGGCTGCGACCGCCACCGCGTCCGGCTCGGTGTCGACCGGCTCGCCGCCACCCTCGGGCGTGGTGAACTGCTGGGGTTCAGTCATGCCCTCGTGGTTTCCGGCGAGCCGGTCGGACAAACGTCAGGCCACGATCGGAGTGATCAGGAGATCTCGAACGAGTTGGCGCGGTCGTCTACACGGCTCGTCCCGGGGTCAGCAGCGCAGTGCGGGCGCACCGTCCCGGCCACCACCGCGCAGCGTCGCGACGTTCGCGTGGGTCAGCCCGAGCACGGCCTGCGCGGTCGCACGGGTCGCGGTCGCCGGGTCGAAACCGGCCGCGTCGAACGCGACCGCACCCCGGTCCGCGACCGGTGCGTCACATCCGACCTGCAACGACCTCAGGTAGTCGCGGGCCTTGGCCGCGCGCTCACCGCGCAGCACCTGGGCGGCCAGGCCCGTGCTGTTGGCGTTCGAACCCGCCTGCGCGCTCGGGAACCCGCCGTCGGCCTGCTGCTTCGACTCCAGCCACGTCACGGCGCGTCCCGTCGGCCGACCGGCGGTGCGCAGGGCCTGGACCACGATCGCGGTGGCGTCGACGTCGCTGACGCACGGCGAGGTCTCGAACGTGACCGGGAAGCCCCCGTCGGGGCACTGGCTGCCCGCGAGGTACGAGGCCGCCTTGGTGTCCTTCAGGGCGAACACCGCGTACGACTGCGTGAAGGCGTTGGAGAAGTCACCGAACTGCGAGCGGTCGGTGTAGCGGCCGGACGGCGCCTGCAGCGCCTTGAGGCCGGCGACCAGGTCACGTCCGGCGAACGCGCGCGGGTTCTGGCCCTTCACCCGTGCGGCGACGGCGAGCTTGGCGTGCGCACCGGCGTACGACTCGCCGTCCGTGCCGAGGTAGGCGTCGGCGATCTCGGGCTTCGCCAGCCATGCGATGGCACGGTCGGCGTAGTCGTCGGCGTCCTTCGCCGCCGCGAAGGCGAAGATGGCGTCGATGGTCAGGCCCTGGTCCGGGTACTTCACGCCACCGAACTCGGTCTCCAGCCGCTCACCGCCGGCCATCTGTCTCGCGAGCCACCCGGCGGCGGCGTCGACCCGATGGGCGGTGCCGGCGTGCGCGGGGACGGAGGTGAGGAGAGTGGCGCCGACGACGGCGGCGACGATGAGTCTCTGCATGGACCCGAGGCTAACGAAACTGTCGGACCTCGCCGTTATGGTCGCGGGATGATTGCCGATGACCTGCGCCACCACCTCCAGGAGGCGCGCGACTCCGTGGTGTCCTCATTGGACGGACTGAGCGAGTACGACGTCCGCCGCCCGCTCGTGCCCAGCGGCACCAACCTGCTCGGTCTGGTCAAGCACCTGGCATCGAGCTCGGCTACCTCGGTGACTGCGTGGGCCGCCCGGCGCCGGTCACGTTGCCGTGGGTCGAGGACGGCTCGATCTGGGACAACGCCGACATGTGGGCCAAGCCGAGCGAGAGCCGCGAGTACCTGCTCGACCTCTACCGCATGGCCTGGCGGCACTCGGACTCCTCGATCGCCACGCTGCCGCTGGACGCGCCGGGTGAGGTGTCCTGGTGGGCCGAGCACAAGCGGCGGACCACGTTCGGGCACCTGCTGGCCCGCGTGGTGGCGGAGACCGCGCAGCACGCGGGCCATTGCGACGTCGTCAGGGAGCTCATCGACGGCCGCAACGGTGCCGGCAACCCGCCGGAGTTCTACGACCTGGTCGAACAGATGGCCGCGGAGGCGCGCTGACAGCCGGAACCGCTCCGCCTCGCAGGTGCGCACCTTGTCGAAAGTAAGCCCGAACCGGTTCCGATCGGCAGAGGCGCGCGAAGGCGGCGGTTCGTAGGTTCGGCTGGGTGACTTGGCTGACTGTGGGCACCGACGCGGTGCTGGGTGTGTTCGCTTTGATGTTCGCGTTCCTGTGGTTCCAGTTCCGGTTGCGAGCGTTCCTCGGCGGGGCCGGTGTGGTGGTGGCGTATGCGACGAGTGAGGTCGTGAAGCTGGTCGTGCAGGAGGAAAGGCCCTGTCGCACCAGGCCTTCGCTCGCCGAGTGCCCGGAGCCGGGGGACTGGTCGTTCCCCAGCAACCACTCGGTGATCGCGGGTGCGTCGGCGATGGCGATCTGGGCGCTGCACCGGACCTTGGGCTGGGTGGCGGCGGTCTGCGCGCTCGCGGCGGCCGCGTCACGGGTCGTCGTGGGTGTCCACTATGTACACGACGTGCTGGCCGGACTGGCGCTCGGAGCCTTGGTGTCGTGGGGGGTCGCGGTGCTGGTGAAGAAGAAGCTTCAGCCGAAGCAGCTCGGCAACGCCGACGCGCCGACCGTGGTGATGAGCCGGCTGCGATGATGAGGCCCGTGTGGCTGAGGCTGGTCCTGTGGGTGTGCGCGGCGGTTCCGGTGGTGGCGGCGAGCGTGACGTCCCGGGCGGGGCGCCTTGCTGAGTGGGAGGTCCTGCTCTACCTGGTCGTGTTCGCGGTGGCACTCGTGGTCGTGCGGCGCAGACCTGCTGTGGCGCTGGGGCTGGCGCTCAGCTCGTGGCTCGTCTGCTACCTCGTGCGGGTCGAGCTCGACAGCGCGACCGGGGTGATGGCGCTGGCACCGGCGCTCGCGGTCACCAGCTTCTTCGCCGGGCGGTACGCGCGGGACCCGCGGGCGAGCGCGATCACCCTGACCGTCGCGGAGATCGCCGGTGTGGTCGTGGCGCTGACCGAACGCGGCGGCTCGGACACCGCGCTCGCCGTCACCTCCGGCATCGGCGTCCTGGGCGTGGTGCCGTGGGCGTTCGGGCGGTTCCGGTTGAGGTACGCGGACCTGCAGGAGGTCGGCTGGGAGCACGCGGCGTTGCTGGAACGCGACGCCGACAACGCCCGTGACGCCGAACGCGCGCGCCTGGCCGGTGAGATGCACGACCTCGTGGGCCACGAACTGGCCAGAGCCGCGCTGTTGGTCGGTGCGCTGGAACTGGAACCGACGCTCAGCCGGCAACAACGCGAGGCCGCCAAGACCGCACGCGCCAGCGTGACCGCCGCCGCCGAACGACTCGCGGACGTCATGCAGGTCCTGCGCGCCGACGAGGACGAACCGGTCGCGACCGTCGAGGAGGTCGTCGCCCGGTCCGGCCTGCGCGTCGAGCTCACCAACCACCGCACCGAACCGGTCGACGGCATCATCGCGAGGACCGTGCACCGCGTGACCGCCGAGGCGCTGACGAACGTGATCAAGCACGCACCCGGCGCGCCGGTCACCGTGACCCTGACAGCGAACCTCGACCTGCGCATCGCGAACGGCCCCGCCCCGAAGACCCCGGCGGTCGGCAGTGGCAAGGGTCTGGTGGGCCTCGCCGAACGCGTCGCGCTCGTGGGCGGCTGGTTCGAGGCGGCGCCGACGGACGACGGCGGGTTCGAGGTCCGGGCCAAGCTCCCGGAACGCCCACGGGCCCGCACCACGCCCACGCACATGCGTCGCGAGCGCACGGAGGAGGAGATCCGCAAGACCGCGCGCCGGACCATGCTGATCACAACGGCCGTGTGCGCGGGAATCGTGATCGGCGTGCCGGGCTACATGGTGTTCGACGCGGTGACGTCCGTTCTCACCCTGCAACAGTTCGAACGGGCACAACCCGGGCAGCACGAGGACGACATGGACCTGCCGCTGCGCACCCGCGTCGACAACCCGCTCGGCGTCACCGCGCCGCCAAGCGCCGAGTGCCGCTACTACAGCACGCACGCCAACCCGTTCGACGGCGCCCGGCACGACCTGCACCAGCTGTGCTTCCGGGATGATCGGCTCGTGTCCAAGCAGTGGCTGGCCAGGAGGAGCGGTTGATCAGGGTCGTGCTCGCGGACGACGAGCCGGTGGTCAGGTTCGGCGTGAAGGCCGTGCTCGCCACCGCGGGAGACGTCGAGGTGGTCGCGGAGGCGGAGAACGGCAGCGAGGCGATCGACCTGGTCGCCCGCCACCGCCCCGACGTCGCCGTGCTGGACATCCGCATGCCGGTGTTCGACGGCCTGGACGCGGCCAAGGTGATCCGCGAGTGCCATCCGGGCACGCAGACGCTGGTGCTGACCACGTTCGCCGACGACGCCTACATCAGCAGGGCGCTGGGGGAGGGCGCGGCGGGGTTCGTGCTGAAGACCGGCGACCCGCAGGAGATCATCTCCGGCGTCCGCGCGGTCGCGGGCGGCGGCGCGTACCTGTCCCCACTGGTGGCCAAGCGCGTCGTCGACCAACTCTCTCGCGCCCGCCCACGGCCGCAGGCACAGCAACGGATCGATGTCCTCACGGCCCGCGAACGCGAGGTGCTCGGACTCGTCGGCGCCGGCCTGTCCAACGCCGAGATCGCGGCGCGCCTGCACGTCGTCGAGGGCACCGTGAAGGTGTACGTGAGCACGATCTTCCGGCAGTTGGGCGTCCGCAACCGCGTGCAGGCCGCCATCATCGCCCACGAGTCCGGCATCATCCCCGCCTGAACGGCGTCTGCAAGTACCACCAACTTCGTGGTTGGTAGTACTTGCAGACGCCCCGAGGGTCAGGTGCGGACGCCGATGCCCGAGATCGCCCGCACTTCCATCTCCGCCGCCTTGTCCGCCATCTCCGGCTCGCGCTTCGAGAAGATCGTCGCCAGGAACCCGCACAGGAACGAGAACGGGATCGACACCAGCCCGGGGTTGCCCAGCGGGAACCACGCGAAGTCGACGTCCGGGAAGATCGACGTCCGCGAGCCCGACATCACCGGCGAGAAGATGATCAGCACCAGGCACGAGCCGAGGCCGCCGTAGATGCTCCACAGCGTGCCGGTGGTGTTGAAGCGCCGCCAGAAGATCGTGTAGAGGATCGTCGACAGGTTCGCCGACGCCGCCAGCGCCAGTGCCAGCGACACCAGGAACGCCACGTTCTGGCCGTTCGCCGCGATGCCGCCGATGATCGACAGCACACCGACCACGACGGCGGTGAGGCGGGCGACCTTGATCTCGCGGCGGGGTTCCGCGTTGCCGCGCTTGATCACGTTCGCGTAGACGTCGTGGGCGAACGAGGCCGAGGCGGCCAGCGTCAGGCCGGCGACGACCGCGAGGATCGTGGCGAACGCCACCGCGGAGACGATGCCGAGCAGCACCGCGCCACCGATCTCGAACGCGAGCAGCGGCGCCGCCGAGTTCTCGCCGCCCGGTGCCGCGGCGATCTTGTCCGTGCCCACCAGCGCCATCGCGCCGAAGCCGATCACCAGCGTGCACAGGTAGAAGATGACCATCGTCCAGGTCGCCCACACGACCGACCGGCGGGCCTCCGCGGCGTTCGGCACGGTGTAGAAGCGCATCAGCACGTGCGGCAGCGAGGCGATGCCCAGCACCAGCGACAGCGCCAGCGAGACGAAGTCCAGTTTGGACATCGAGCTGAAGCCGTACTTCGCGCCGGGGTCGAGCACGGCCGTGCCGAGCTCGTTGTTCTCGGTGGCCTGCTCCATGATCGCGGACAGGCTGAAGCCGAACTTGCCGAGCAGGAAGATGCTCATCAGCGTCACGCAGAGCAGCAGCAGGACGGCCTTGATGATCTGCACCCAGGTCGTGCCCTTCATGCCGCCGACCAGCACGTAGAGCACCATCACCATGCCGACGACCGCGATCAGCAGGGCCTGGCCCCACTTCGAGGACACGTTGAGCAGCAACGCGATCAGGCCGCCGGCGCCCGCCATCTGCGCGATCATGTAGAAGAACGAGATCACCAGGGTCGCGTTCGCGGCGGCCGCGCGGACCGGGCGCTGCTTCATCCGGAACGCCAGCACGTCGCCCACGGTGAAGCGGCCGGTGTTGCGCAGGCCCTCCGCGATCAGCAGCAGGCCGACCAGCCACGCCACGACCCAGCCGACCGAGTACAGGAAGCCGTCGTAGCCGTGCGCCGCGATGCCGCCGGAGATGCCGAGGAACGACGCGGCGGACAGGAAGTCGCCGGAGAGCGCCACGCCGTTCTGGGCGCCGGTGAACGAGCTGCCCGCGGCGTAGTAGTCCGACGCCGTCACGTTCCGGCTCGAGGCGCGGTAGACGATGTAGAGGGTGATCAGGACGAACACCGCGAAGACGCTGAGGTTCAGCACCGGGTTGCCGGTGGTGGGCATGCCTTACTCCTCGACGCCGGTCTTCTCGGCGAGCAGCTTGCGCTGCGGGTCCAGCCTCCGTTTGGCGTAACGCGCGTAGGAGAGCGTGATGACGATGGACACGACGAACTGCCCGAGTCCCAGCAGGATCCCGAGGTTGATCACGCCGATCACCTTCGTGCTGACGAAGTTCTTCGCATACGCGGACAGCAGCACGAACGTCAGGTACGACGTGAGGAACAAAACGGTCATCGGGAAGATGAACGTCGTGAGCCGGCGGCGCAAGGCCCGGAATTCGTCGCTCTGTTGAATGAGCGCGTAGTTCGGCTTGCCGTTCGAATCGACGTACGACAAGACCTCGGGGTCGTCGAACGACGCGAATCCCCGTATTTCCGGTTGTCCGTGCTGCGTTTCGCCAGGCGACCGCATCGCCTTGGTCATCGATCCCCGCCCCTCCTGCGTGCGGGCACACTCTAGCGTCCGCACGTGTCCAGTCAACGTCTCCGCAGGCAGCTCAGGTGCCGGGAACTGGCCGAAATCGGACACGTGCATTCGTCTCAAATGGTTGACCAGGGATGATCTTCAGGTTCAAGGCCTGCGAGTTGCGAGATGCGCAACAGCACAACGACAGGTCCTGACCGTTGTCGCACGTGTGCGGCTGGCCTAGGATCGTCCGGTCCGCGTTTTTGTGACGGTTGGGGATAAAGTGGGGTTCTTAGCGCGCGAACGCACGGTCGCGCCTCCCGGATGGAACCGCTGGCTCGTTCCGCCCGCGGCCTTGGCGATTCATCTCTCCATTGGTCAGGCCTACGCCTGGAGCGTCTTCAAGACGCCGCTGGAGAAATCCCTGGGCATCACCGGAACGCAGAGCGCGCTGCCCTTCCAGCTCGGCATCGTGATGCTGGGCCTCTCGGCCGCCGTGCTGGGCACGACCGTGGAGCGCCGCGGGCCGCGGTGGGCGATGTTCATGTCGCTCGTCTGCTTCTGCTCCGGCCTGCTGATCTCGGCCGCCGGTGTGTGGGCGGGCCAGTACTGGGTCGTCGTGCTCGGGTACGGCCTCGTCGGCGGCATCGGCCTCGGCATCGGCTACATCTCGCCGGTGTCCACGCTGATCAAGTGGTTTCCCGACCGGCCGGGCATGGCCACCGGCATCGCGATCATGGGCTTCGGCGGCGGTGCGTTGATCGCGTCGCCGTGGTCGACCTCGATGCTGACCGCGTTCGGCGCCACCTCGACCTCGGGCATCGGCAAGGCGTTCCTCGTCCACGGCATCGCCTACGCGGTCTTCATGACCGTCGGCGTGCTGCTGATCCGCCTGCCCTCCAAGGAGTTCGAGGCGGCCAAGGCGGCGCTCGCCAAGGACAGGCCGAAGGCTTCGGTCGCGCACAACGTCTCCGCCAACAACGCGATCAAGACCCCGCAGTTCTGGCTGCTCTGGGTCGTGCTGTGCTTCAACGTCACCGCGGGCATCGGCATCCTGGAGAAGGCCGCGCCGATGCTGGTCGACTTCTTCAAGGAGTCGTCCACGCCGGTCGCCACGGCCGCGGCCACCGGTTTCGTCGCGCTGCTCTCCGCCGCGAACATGGCGGGCCGCATCGTCTGGTCGTCCACCTCGGACCTGGTGGGGCGCAAGAACATCTACCGCCTCTACCTGGGCGTCGGCGCGCTGCTGTACCTGCTGCTGCTGATGTTCGGCTCGACCAGTGTGCCGCTGTTCGTGATCGGCGCGATGGTGATCCTGTCGTTCTACGGCGCGGGCTTCGCGACCGTTCCGGCCTACCTGCGCGACCTGTTCGGCACCTACCAGGTCGGCGCGATCCACGGTCGTCTGCTGACCGCGTGGTCGGTGGCCGGCGTGCTCGGGCCGCTGATCGTCAACGCCATCGCGGACGCGGGCAAGAAGGCCGGTCACACCGGACCGGACTTGTACGCGACGTCGTTCTACATCATGATCGCCCTGCTGGTCGTTGGTTTCGTGGCGAACGAGTTGATCCGTCCGGTCGACCCGAAGTTCCACGAGCCGAAGTCCGAGACCGGAACCGGATCGCCGGAACCGAGGTCGGACGACGAGGCGACGGTCGCCAGGTGGAACGAGGCCGAGGCCGCGCAGACCGCTGCCGACGAGGCAGAAGACGCGGACAAGTCGGAAGGCGTGGTGCAGAAGTGAGCCCCGAAGCGAGCGCTGACGTGAGCTCTGCCCAGGAGCGGAAGTCGCAGCTGCCGTTGCTGGTCGGCGCGTGGCTGTGGGTGGGCGTCCCGCTCGCCTACGGCCTGTACCGGCTCTTCCTGAACGCGGCGAAGCTCTTCGTCTGAGCCGATGTTCACCACGCTGGTCAACTGGCGCAACTGGCGCCTGCCCGTGAAGCTCGCCGCGGTGCTGATCGTTCCGGTCACCATCGCGGTGGTCTCGGGTGTTCTCCAGATCCAGTCCCACATGGAGCGGGCCGACTCCTACGCCGCGTTGCAGCGGCTGGAGAAGGTCCGCACCGCGCTGATCCCGGTGGTCGAGGGCGTCCAGGCGGAACGGCGGGTCGTCGCGGAAGGCGCCGGCCCGCAGCTCCTGCAGGAGCAGGTCCGCCGCACCGATGCCGCCCGCGAGACGTTGCGCGTGGCGATCGAGAAGGCCTCGCTCAGCGAGGTCGTCACCGCCCGCATGAACGACGTCCACGCCAAGATCGGCCGCTTGCCCGCGTTGCGCGAGCAGACCGCGGACGTGCCGGCCGCCGTCAAGGAGTACACCTCGCTCACCGAGTCGATGCTCGACGTCGACGAGGTGCTGGCGAGCGACTTCGGTGACGCGGCGCTGTCCAAGACCGCGATGGGCCTGCACCACGCGTTGCACGTGCAGGAGGAGGTCCTCTACCAGCAGTCGGTCGTGCTGTCCGGGCTCACCCGCGGGCTGCTCGCGCAGGCCGAGGTGCGGTCGCTGGTCGAGTCGAACGTCAAGCTCAGCTACATCGCGGGCCAGTTCGCCGCGCTCGCGACGCCGGAGCAGCTCAACTCGTACTGGCAGGGCTTCAACGGCCCCGACATCGAGTCGCACCGCAAGATGCTGAGCGCCGCACTGCTGCACCCGACCTCGGACTCGGCGTCCGCGAACGGCAGCAGGCCCAGGCCGTTGCCGATCGCAGCGGCGGACTGGACCAAGGCCTCCGGTGCGGTCGCCGGCTCGCTCGACGGCGTCGTGCGGGGCCTGCAGACCGACCTGCGCGACACCGTGAACCGGTTGCGCGACGAGACCAGCGACGCCGCCGGTGCCGCGTCCGCGCTGCTGTTCGCGAGCCTCGTCCTGGCCGGCACCATCGGGTTCGTCGTCGGCCGCCACCTGCTGCGCTCGCTCGGCGCCCTGCGCCGCTCCGCACTGGACGTGGCCTGGGAGAAGCTGCCGGCGATGGTGGCGACCGGGCGCGGCAGCACCGAGGTCGAACCGGTGCCGGTGCACACGACCGAGGAGGTCGGCCAGGTGGCGCGGGCGTTCGACGCGGTGCACCAGCAGGCCGTCCTCTCGCTCGTCGAACAGGCGGGCCTGCGCGCGAACATGCGCAACATCTTCGTGAACCTCTCGCGGCGCAGCCAGAGCCTCGTCGAACGCCAGCTCAAGCTGATGGAGGAGCTGGAGAAGTTCGAGGAGGACCCGGAGCAGCTCGCGAACCTGTTCAAGCTCGACCACCTGGCCACCCGCATGCGCCGCAACAACGAGAACCTGATGGTGCTCTCCGGCGGCGACGTGGCCAGGCGCTTCACCCGCCCGATCCCGCTGACCGACGTGCTGCGCGCGGCGGCCGCGGAGATCGAGCAGTACCAGCGGGTCCAGGTGCACACCGCGCCCAGCGCGGAGGTCGTCGGCTACGTGGCCAGCGACCTCGTCCGCCTGCTCGCCGAGCTCCTCGACAACGCCACGGCCTTCTCGCCCCCGCAGTCCCAGGTGGAGATCAGCGCCTCCATCGAGGCCGGTGACATCGTGCAGATCGACGTCGTCGACCGCGGCATCGGCATCGACCCCGACGCGCTGGCCGCCGTCAACGGCCGCCTGGAGGCCGCCGGTGAGGGCGCAGACGTGCAGGTGTTCCGCGAAATGGGACTTTTCGTCGTGGGCAGGCTCGCGGCGCGCCACCAGATCGTGGTACGTCTCGACGCGCAACAAGGCAAGGGGACTCGCGCGATCGTGTTGGTTCCGGCCGAACTGGCACCACGACGGGAAGAGTCCTGGGAGTCTTTCCGCGGGGAGGCGATCGAGGAGCAGACGATGACCATGCGCGTGCCGGGACAACACACGTCCTGGTTCGCCGCAGCAGCAGCCGCCAGCCCCCCGCAGCCCCCCGCACGCCAGACGCCTGAGTCGGCACGAGGATTCCTCGACGCCTTCCAGCGCGGTGTGCAGAAGGGCCTTCCCGACCGGCAGGAGAGTCGATGAGCACGCAGGTGGACCAGTTCGGCTGGCTGGTCACCAACTTCACCGAACGCACACCCGGCATCGAGCACGCGGTGGTGATCTCCGCCGACGGCCTGGTGCTGGTCTCGTCGTCGAAGCTCCCACCGGAGTCGGCCGAGCAGTTCGCCGCGATCGTCGCCGGAATCGTCTCGCTGGCCGCCTCCGCCTCGCAGTGCTTCGCGGGCGAGGCCGTGGTGCGCACGGTCGTCCAGATGGACCGCGGCGTCATGCTGCTGATGTCGATCAGCGACGGCTCCGTCCTCGCGGTGCTCGCCTCCGCCGGTTGCGACGTGGCGCAGGTGGCCTACGAGATGACGGTCGTCGTGCGGCAGGTGGGTCAGATGCTCACGCCGGAGCTGCGGGCTGAGCTCGCATGAGGGAGTCCGACGATCAGCAGGTCAACTTCGGTGACCTGATCAGCGGGTTCAGCCTGGACAGCGACCGGATCCGGAAACGGGGGCGCAAGGCGAAGAAGGAGCAGCCGGTCGCGGAACCGGCTGCCGAACCGGACTCGCCGGCCCAGACGGGCTCGTTCGCGCGGCCGGACCCGTTCGGGCCGACCGGTTCCATCCCGCGGCCCGACCCGTTCGGCCGGCCGGACCTGTACGCGCAGCCTGACCCGTACGCCACGACGGCGTTCGAGGCCGTGCCGCCGTTGCCGTCGATCGAGTCGGCGTCGATCGTGCGGGCGTATGCGTGGACCGGTGGGCGGACGACGTCCGAGGTGCATCTGGAGATCGAGACGCTGGTCTCGGTCAACGAGCGGTCGGGCAGCGCGGTGCGGCCGGAGCACCAGGAAGTGCTGGCTTTGTGTTCGCAGCCGCGGTCTGTTGCGGAGATTGCGGCGTTGCGCGGGTTGCCGTTGGGGGTGACTCGGGTGTTGCTGGGGGACATGGCGGGGCATGGGTTGATCGATGTGCACCGGACTGCGTCGTCTTATGGGGATGAGCGGCCGGATGGGGATTTGATGGAGCGGGTGTTGGCGGGGTTGAGGCGGTTGTAGCCCGCCCTTGAGGGCGCGCTGGGCGCGGGCTGTTCCTGGGGCTCTGCCCCAGACCCCGACACTCCCGAAGAAGCCCTCCACGGCTCGAATCGCGGGCTTTTCGGCTCGATCAGGAGCGGGCTGGGTGCGTTACGGTCGGGGTCCGGGCGTATCTGTGGGGAGGTGCCGTGGAGTTTCAGGACGTCGTGCGCAAGCGGCGGATGGTGCGGAAGTTCACTGATGAGCCGGTCAGTGACGAGAGCGTGCGGCGGATCATGCGCAATGCGGTGCGTGGGCCGTCGGCGGGGTTCTCGCAGGGGCAGGGGTTCCTGGTGTTGCAGGGGGAGCCGTTGCAGCGGTACCGGGACAAGTTCCAGGTGTGGGCCTCCGACGAGACGAAGGCGGCGCCCGTGGTGGTGGTGCCGATGTCGGTCAAGGACACCTACCTGGACCGGTATGCGCAGGCCGACAAGGGGTGGACGGACCGCAGTGAGGAGCACTGGCCGGTGCCGTACTGGCACATCGACACCGGCATGGCGGCGTTGCTGATCCTGCAGACCGTGGTCGACGAGGGGCTGGGGGCGGTGTTCTTCGGGATGCCGCGGGAGTCGTGGGACGCGTTCCGGGCGGAGTTCGGGGTGCCGGAGACGCATGAGCCGATCGGGGCCATTGCGATCGGGCACCCGGCGGAGAGTGAGATCTCGGAAGGGGCCTCGCCGTTGCGGCGGAGGCGGGCGGCCTTTGAGGAGGTTGTGCGCTGGGGGCAGTGGGAGTGAGGTTCTTCCGGTTGCTCGGGCCGTTGGACGTGGTGCTCGACGGGCGTCACGTCCGCGTGCCGGCGGGTAAGCGGCGGGTGGTGCTGGCGGCGCTGTTGGTGAAGGCGCGGGAGGTTGTCGGGGTTGACGAGCTCGTGGAGCTCGTCGGTGGGACGCGGAACGCGTTGCAGACGACCGTGGGGCGGCTGAGGGAGGACCTCGGGGTGCCGGAGCTCGTTCTGACGCGGGCCGGTGGGTACCTGATCGACGTCGCGCCTGATGAGGTGGACGTGCACCTGTTCGGGCGGGTGGGGGCCGAGGAGGCCTTGGGGCTCTGGCGAGGGCGGCCCTTCGCGGACATCGGCAGTGATCGGCTGGAACGTGACCACGGGCCCGCGTTGACGGAGACGTACCTGGCGGTGCTGGAGGCTCGGGTCGAGGAGGACCTGCGGGGCGGCCGGCACGAGCAGGTGGTGGGGGAGCTGCGGACGCTCACCCGGCAGCACCCGGCGCGGGAACGGATGTGGGCTCAGCTCGTGCGGGCGTTGCACCACGCGGGGCGGCAGGCGGAGGCGTTGCAGGCCTACGAGGACGTGCGGCGCAAGCTCGCCGAGGAGCTGGGCGTCGATCCCGGCAGGGAGCTGCAGCTGGCGCACCAGGAGGTGCTGCGGGCGGACAACCGGCCCAGGGCGCGCAACGACCTGCCGGGGGACATCGCGGACTTCGCCGGGAGGCAGGCCGATCTGGACGAGGTGCTGGCGGCGGTGCCGGCGGGGACGGTGGCGATCACGGCCATCGACGGCATGGCGGGGATCGGGAAGACCACGCTCGCGGTGCGGGCGGCGCACCGGCTCAAGGAGCGGTTCCCGGACGCGCAGCTATTCGTGGACCTGCACTCCTACACCGAGGGGGTGGAGCCGCGGACGCCGGCGGACGCGCTGTTCGCGTTGCTGACGGCGCTCGGGGTGCCCGCGAAGGACGTCCCGGACGAGCTGGACGCGCGGCGGCGTTGTACCGGGCCGAGATGGCGCACCGCAGGGCGTTGGTGGTGCTGGACAACGCGGGCAGTGCGGCGCAGGTGCGGCCGTTGCTGCCGGGCAGCGGGATGGTGATCGTCACGAGCCGGCGCCGGTTGGTGGACCTGGACGTGGCGCGCACGATCTCGTTGGACGTGCTGCCGGAGCGGGACGCGCTGGACCTGCTGACCGGCATCGTCGGGCCGCGGGCCCGGCAGGACCCGCGGGCGCTGCGCGAGATCGTCGAGTTGTGCGGGTTCCTGCCGCTCGCGGTGCGGATCGTGGGCGCGCGGTGGCGGACGCGGCCGGCGTGGACCGCGCAGGACCTCGGGCGCAGGCTCGCCGAGCAGCGGCTCGGCGAGCTCGAAGCGGGGGAGCGCAGCGTCGCGAAGGCGTTCGCGGTGAGCTACCAGCAGCTCACGGCCGAGCAGCAGCGGTTGTTCCGGTTGCTGGGGCTGCACACCGGCGACGACTGGGACGCCTGCCTCGCTGCGGCCGTGCTCGGCACCACGAGGGCGGCGGCGGAACGGTTGCTGGACGCGTTGCTCGACGCGCACCTGGTGCAGCAGCAGGAGAACGGCCGCTACCGGTTCCACGACCTGCTCGCCGACCACGCGAAGGCGAGCGTGGCGGAGGACGAGCGCGAGGAGGCGGTGGTCCGCGTCCTCGACCACTACCTGAACGGCGCCGCCACCGCCGGGTACCGCCTCGCCCCCGGCCGGCCGCGGATCCACCACGAGCTCACGCACACCCCGGTCGACCCGCCGGTGTTCGCCACCCCGGCGCAGGCGCTGGCATGGCTGGAGGCCGAGCGCCGCAACCTCAGGGCGGTGGTCTTCCAGGCCGCCTACCAGGGCCACTACCGGTACGCCTGGCAGCTGCCGCACCACCTCGGCTACTTCCTGCTGATGCGCGGGTCCGCGCGGGAACGGCTCGAGCTGGAACGGGTCGGACTCGCCGCCGCGCGCCAGCTCGGTGACCTCAAGGCGCGCGCGGAAGCACTGCGGGGCCTCGGTTCCGCGTACCTGGTCGACGGCAGCGCCCCCGACGCCGTGCGCCACCTGGAGGAAGCGCTCGGACTCATGAGGCAGATCGGTGACCTGCGCGGCGAGGCCTCGACGCTGGGGCTGCTCGGCATGCTCGCCCGCGAACGGGCCGAGTACGCCGAGGCGATGGACCACTTCCAGCGCGGACTGGCGTTGATGCGCGAGGTCGGCGCGCCGACCGGTGAGGCCAACGCGTTGCAGAACATCGCCATCGTGCACGCGGAGCAGGAGGAGAACGAGACCGCGCTCGCCTACCTGGAACAGGCGTTGTCGCTCCTGCGGGCGCACCACGACATCCGCTCGTCCGCGATGGTCCTGCACGACATCGCCTACGTGCACTACAACGAGTTCCGGGACGAGCAGTGCCTGGCCGCCGCGGACCGGTCCCTGCGGCTCTACCGCGAGGCGGGTGACCAGCGCGGGGAGGCCCTCGCCGCGGCCGACTTCGGGTACATGATCTACGAGATGGGCGAGTGGGACCGCGCCGGCGAGGTGCTGCGGGGAAGTCTGCGGCTGAGCCGGCAGGCCACCCGGCAGCCGGACACCGCGGGCATGCTCGCGGCGATGGAGGAGGTCGACGACCGGACGGGCCTGATCACGGTGCTCATCGCGCTGACGATCGCGGCCGAGCTGGAGGGGCGGCCGGTCGAGGCCCTGAGCCACGCCGAGCGGTGCCTCGCCCTGGTGCGCGAGGTCGGCCCTCGCTTCCGCGAGGGCAGGCTGCTGGGCCAGCTGTCCCGGTTGCACCTGCGGCTCGGCGACACCGCGCAGGCGGTGCGCTACGGCGAGGCGGCGGTGCGGTACGTCGGTGGCGAGGCGAACCGGCGGGCGAAGGCCGTCGCCCGCCGGGTCCTCGACGCGGCCACCGCCGAAGCCGCCGCTACAACGTCAGTCCCAGCAGCACCAGCGTCGTGACGGCCGCCGCCACGATCACGAGCGCCACCCACTGCTCCGCCACGTCCTTCGTCCTGCGCATCCCCGGCTCCCCTCGGTGGTGGTGCCACCGAGGGTGCGCAACGCCGTCCACACATCGTCCCCACCGCGATCACACGGGCCGTGATCCGGAGTGCGTTTTGTGTGAAACTGGACTGCCGGGTCTCGGAGGAAAGGCGGTGGCGTGCGAACCGGTTCCGATGACGTTGCCCTGCCGCGCCCGCGTCAGCTGCCCGCCGCGGTCGCGGACTTCGTCGGCCGGGACGAGCAGCTCACCTCCGTCGTCGGCCTGATCACCTCGTTTCCGCAGGTAGTGCTGCTGACCGGGGCGGTGGGGACGGGCAAGACGACGCTCGCCGTGCACGCCGCGCACCGGGCCGCGGACGGTCATTTCCCGGACGGTCAGCTGTTCGTGCGGCTGCGCGGGTCCACGCCGCACGAGATCCTCGGCCGGTTCCTGCTGTCCCTCGGGATGTCCGCTCCGCGGGATTTCGGCGCGCGGTTGTCGGCCTATCGAGACGCCGTGGCACGACAGTCGCTGCTGATCGTCCTCGACGACGCCTCGACCATCGCACAGGTGGCTCCGTTGCTGCCGCACGCGCCGGGGTGCGCGGTGCTGGTCACGAGTCGCCACCGGCTCAAGCTGCCGCACGTCGTCGACGTCGGTGCGCTGGAGCACGCGCAGGCGATGTCGTTGCTGGGGCGGCAGATCGGAGCCGACCGGATCGCCGGTGACCACGCGGGTGCCGAGGCGCTCGTCGCCGCCGCCGGCCACCTGCCGCTCGCGGTGCGCATCGCGGGCGCCCGGCTCGCCGCCGTCCGCACTGGCCGCTCGCGCTGCTGGTGGACCGCCTCACCGATCCGGCCGGGCGGCTGGACGTGTTGTCCACGGCGGTTTGTGCCTGCGCAGCCGGATCGCCGAGACCGCGGCCGACCTCAGCCCGCACGCCCGCAGGCTGCTCGGGCTGCTCGCCGCCGTCGACGCCGCGCAGCTGCCGGGATGGGCACCGCGGGTGGCGTTCGGCGACGTGCGCGGGGAGTCCGCTGTGGACGAACTGGTGTCGGCCCACCTCGTCCAGACCGCCGGCCGCTCCTACGCCGTGCCGCCGCTGGTCCGCGAGTTCGCCGCCGGTCACGTGGACGGGACGGACGCGGTCCGGCGCGTGCTCGGCGGGTGGCTCCACCTCGTGGACCTCGCGCACAAGGCCGACTACGGCGGGGATTTCACCGTCGTGCGCGGCCATGCACACCGTGAGGTCGTGCGCCCCGGCCCCGAGCTGCTGGCGGAGCCGTTGGCGTGGCTGGAGTCCGAACGCGTCAACCTGGGTGAGGCGGTGGCACTGGCCGCGGCCGCCGGGCTCGACGAACAGGCCTGGGAGCTCGCCCACCGGCTGGTGACGCTGTTCGAGCACCGCGCCGACCACGAGGGCTGGCTGCGCACCCACGACCTCGCGCTGGCCGCGACCGAGAAGGCGGGCAACGCGCGCGGCTCGGCGGTGCTGCGGTGTTCGCTGGCGTCGTTGCACATCTCCCAGAGCCGGTTCGACCTCGCACACGAGCTCACGGTGGCCGCGAAGGACGTCTTCGAGGACCTGGGCGACCTCGCCGGCCTCGGGATCGCCTACCGCAACCTCGGCGTCGTCTCCCGCTCGTCCGACGACCTGGCGGGGGCTCGCCGGTGGGACCGGAGGGCGTTGGCGGCCTTCGAACGCACCGGCGACCGCGTCGGCCAGGCGACCGTGCTGCAGAACCTCGCCCAGGTCGACCTGTGCCGCAACGACCTGCGCGGCGCGTTCGACCGGCTGGAGGCGGCGCTGCGGGTGTGCGGCGACGCCGGGCCGGCCCGCGTGCGGGCGCAGATCCGTCACCGGCTGGGCGAGGTGCTGTTCGCGCAGGGCAGGCACGACCAGGCGTTCGACGTGCTGACCGAGGCGCTCGGCCTGGTTCGCGGCGTGCGGGACCGGCGCGGCGAGAGCTTCGTGCTGCACCTGTTGGGGCGCACCGAGTTCGCCCGCGGCAGGCTCGGCAGCGCGCGCACGTTGCTGCAGGAGTCGGCGGCCATCTGCGACGCGACCTTCGACGTCGTCAACGCGGCCAGGTCGCGGCTGGAACTGGTCCACGTGCTGCGCGCGGGTGGCGATGACGTGCTCGCGGACGAGGTGGAGGCCGGTGCCCGCGCGGTTTACGCGGAATTCGGGCTGGAAACCCTGGACGGCGATATGATCTTCCGCGCGTGAGGTCGTTGTGAGGTATTGCTCCGACCGTGCTCTTGGCGGGCTCTTAACATTCCGTTAGGGTGCGATTCGCGAGCAATTGGCGGAGGCGGTGGCGTTACCGAAAATCGCCCGAAAATTGACCGGGTTTTAGTCAGTTGTTCGATTACAACGATGCGCTGAGCCGATCGGGTGGCGCTTTCCACGGCAGGACCAGCGCCTGCTCACCCAGCGGGACGGCGGTGCCGGGAGCGTGTGCGTGCAGTGGTGCGGGGTCGGCCAAAAGGGGCTTGCGAGTCGTGGGAATCGGACGAGTCTTGTCTAATGGCATGGCCGGGATCCGGCCGGCGGACAGTGGCCTCGACCAGGGGGTGGAACGCACCATGGGTGGTGTCCCGACGTTTCCCCGCGGTAGGCCACTGACGTGGGCGGACCTGGAGGCGATGCCTGATGACGGGCACCGTTTCGAACTTGTCGACGGGGTGTTGGTGATGAGCCCCTCACCCCGCCCCGTGCACCAGCGCGTCGTCGCCCGGCTGCTGGTGGCGCTGACGGCTGTCTGCCCGCCGGAGCTGGAGGTCCTCCCGGCTCCGGTCGACGTGGTGCTCGCCGACGACACGGTCTTCATCCCGGACCTGGTAGTCGGCACGCGTGAGCAGTTCACGAAGCAGGCGTTGATGGGACCGCCGGTGCTGGCCGTGGAGGTTCTCTCGCCGCGGACCCGGCACGTCGACCTCGAGCTCAAGCGGGCGAAGTTCCAAGAGGTCGGCTGCGAGAACTACTGGATCATCGACTACGACAGTCCGTGGCTGCGGTGCCTGCACCTGGAGAACGGCGTCTACGTGGAGCAGGCGCGGTCCGACGGCGAGGAGTGGGTGGAGCTCCGGTTCCCGTTCCCGGTGAAGCTGAGCGCCCAGTCACTGGTGCGCTGAGTACCTGCCGGCCGGGACCCGTTGAGCCGAACGGGCGATGGGCCGCTACGAAGGTGTGGATCAAGGTTCCACCATCTGGCGCCCGCGCGCGTCGGACTGGTTGCGTGACTCGCGACTCGTCCACCGCGCGGAGGTCCTACGCCCATGCAGCCGTTCCAGCTGCCGGAGTTCTACACGCCCCACCCGGCCAGGCTGAACCAGCACCTCGACCGCGCCCGCCGGCACACGCGGGCCTGGGCGCGCGAGATGGACATGGTCGACGTGCCGCAGCACGGGACGCCGATCTGGTCCGGCGACGACCTCGAGTCGCACGACTACGCGTTGCTCTGCGCCTACACCCACCCCGACTGCGACGGTGAGGCGCTCGACCTGGTCACCGACTGGTACGTGTGGGTCTTCTACTTCGACGACCACTTCGTCGAGCTCTACAAGCGCAACCCGGACATCAGAGGCGCCCAGGCCCACCTCGACCGGCTGCCGCTGTTCATGCCGGTCACCGGCGTGATCAAGGAGACGCCGGCGAACCCGGTCGAGAAGGGCCTCGCCGACCTGTGGGCCCGCACGGTTCCCAAGCACTCGCTCGACTGGCGCGAACGGTTCGCCGCCAACACGAAGCACCTGCTCGACGAGTCGATGTGGGAGCTGCTCAACATCAGCGGCAAGCGGCTCTCCAACCCGATCGAGTACATCGAGATGCGCCGCAAGGTCGGTGGCGCGCCCTGGTCGGCGAACCTGGTCGAGCACGCTGTCGGTCTGGAGGTGCCGGCGCGGATCGCGTCGTCCCGGCCGATCGGGGTGCTGCGCGACACCTTCAGCGACGCCGTGCACCTGCGCAACGACCTGTTCTCCTACGAACGCGAGGTGCTCGACGAGGGCGAGCTGTCCAACGGCGTGCTGGTGTTCGAGAAGTTCCTCGACCTGCCCACCCAGGCCGCCGCCGAGGCCGTCAACGACCTGCTGACCTCCCGGCTGCACCAGTTCGAGCACACCGCGCTCACCGAGGTGCCGCTGCTGCTCGACGAACACGGCATCGACCCCATCGGGCGGGCGGCCGTCGTGGGCTACGTGAAGGGCCTGCAGGACTGGCAGGCGGGCGGCCACGAGTGGCACCTGCGGTCGTCGCGGTACATGAACTCCGGCGCCGTCAGCTCCCCGGACTTGTTCGGCTCGATCGCCAGGACGATGCCGCAGCGGGCGAGGCAGTTCAGCAGCACGCCCAAGGTCGTCGAGCCGTACCCGCGGCCGACGTACGACGTCCCGTTCCCGCTCGGGATGTCACCGCACCTGGACCGGTGCCGGGAGGAGGTCATCGCCTGGAGCCAGGACATGGGCATCCACAGCGAGGGACTCTGGGACGAGGCCAAGAACCGCGGTTTCGACCTCGCGCTGGCGTCGGTCTGCATGGACCCCGACGGCACGCCGTTCGAGCTGTTCCTGTCGGCCGCCTGGCTCACCTGGGGCACCTACGGCGACGACTACTACCCGTGGGTGTTCGGGCGGCTGAAGGACCTCAGCGGCCTGAAGAACCAGACCGCGCGCCTCAAGCTGTGCATGCCGCTGGACCTGGCGCTGACGATCACACCGGTCAACGCGACCGAGCGGTCATTGGCCGACCTCTGGCAGAAGACCGCGGCACCGATGTCATCGGAGTTCCGCACCGAGTTCCGCAGGGCCGTCGACGCGATGCTGGACGCCTGGGCGTGGGAGGTGGTGAACATCCAGCAGAACCGCGTTCCCGACCCGGTCGACTACCTGGAGATGCGCCGGTCCACCTTCGGTTCCGAGCTGACGACCTCGCTGTCGCGTTTCTCGCATTCCACGACAGTTCCGCCGGAACTCTGGGCGACCCGCGTCGTGCAGACCATGGAGCGCTCGGCCATGGATTACACGTTCATGGTCAACGACACGATCTCGTACCTCAAAGAAGTCCAGTACGAGGGCGAGGTGCACAACATGGTGCGGGTGGTCGAAAGCTTTCTCGGGGTGTCGCAGGCCCGCGCGTTCGAAATCACCTTCAAGCTCATGGACGCCCGCATGGCGCAGTTCGTCAAGTCCGTCGACGTCGACCTGCCCAAGCTGTTCGACGACCTGTCGCTGGACTCGGCGACACGGGCGGCGCTGACCCGGTACGCCGACGAGCTGAAGGACTGGATCGCCGGCATCACCCACTGGCACGTGGAGACCTCGCGCTACCACGAGGAGGAGATCAGGACCCCGGTGAACGCCCACCTGCTGGCGGGCGCGTTCCGCCGGGGCCCGTCCGGACTCGGCACGTCGGCCGCCCGGCTCGTCTCCCGCACTCCTGGCTGAGCGCGGTCAGCGCCGGGCAGTCGACGGTCAGCCGGTGGTCAGCACGGGTCGGCACCTTGTGGGCATCGACCACTCCACAGGGGGAACGACCATGAAGAACGTCCTGATCTCCGGTGCCAGCATCGGCGGCCCGGCGCTCGCGCACTGGTTGCACCGCAACGGGTTCCGCGTCACCGTCGTCGAGCGCCACCGCGGCCTGCGCCCCGGTGGCCAGGCGGTCGACGTGCGCGGCCCGGCGCTCGACGTCGTGGAGCGGATGGGCCTGGGCGACCGGCTGCGGTCGATGACGACCGGCATGCGCGGCATGAGCATGGTGGACGAGCAGGGCAACGAGATCTACCGCTCCACCGAGCACACGCTGAGCGGCGGTGACCTCGCGAGCCCCGACGTCGAGGTCATGCGCGACGACCTGGCCCGCCTGCTGGTCGACGCGACCGAGGGCGTCGAGTACCTGTTCGACGACACCATCACCGCGATCGACGGCACCCGCGTCACGTTCGAGCGCACCGCTCCTCGCGACTTCGACCTGATCGTCGGTGCGGACGGCCTGCACTCCACCGTCCGCCGGCTCGTGTTCGGGCCGGAGGAGGACTTCCTGCACCACCTCGGCACGAACCTCGCCGTGTTCACCGCGCCGAACTTCCTGGACCTGGACCACTGGCAGGTGTTCCAGCAGGGGGAGGTGCTCGGCGGTGGCATCATGAGCGCCCGTGCCAACGCGGAGTGCCGGGTGTACATGGGTTTCCACGGCGAGGTCTCGTTCGACCACCGCGACGTCGAGGCGCAGCGCCGGTTGCTGGCGGAGAAGTTCGCCGACGCCGGCTGGGAGTGGCAGACCGCGCTGAAGCACATGTGGGAGGCGCCGGACTTCCACTTCGACGCCATGGCGCAGATCCGGATGCCGAGCTGGTCGCGGGACGACGTCGTGCTGCTCGGCGACGCCGGCTACTGCGGTTCGCCGTTGTCGGGTCAGGGCACGAGCATGGCGCTGGTCGGTGCGTACGTGCTGGCCGCTGAGCTGGCGGCCGGGGTCGACGGTGCGTTCGGGCGGTACGAGGACGCGCTGCGGCCGTACGTCACGGCGAACCAGGAGATGGCGCTGAAGAACCAGGCCAATGGCGGGCAGCCGACCGAGGAGTTCGCGGCCGTCGTCAACTCGTTCCAGCTGCCGTGATGCCGATGGCCCAGCTCACAGCCATTTGACTCGAGGTGGCTCCTCCCGCACGATCCAGGGGACAACAGCATCCGCACGCCGCGGGGGAAGCCGGTGGAACTCCGGCGCTGACCCGCAACGGTGATAGTCCGAATGCCCGTGGCGCGCGGTAGCTCCATCGACCCGTCGAGGACAGCGGGGCAGGGGGAAGCGCAGTGATCCGGAAATCCGCGCTGGTCGCGTTCGTGGCGGCCGCGCTCGTGGCGACACCGCAGGCGCAGGCCGCGGCTGAGCCGTCAGCGGGAACCTGGCTGGCCGGCCAGTTCGTGGACGGCACCCACCTGGTGAAGGGGCCGGACCTCGTCGACCACGGCCTGACCGCGGACGGCGTCTACGGCCTGGCCGCCGCCGGGGTGGGGAAGTCGACGGCCGTCAAGGCCGCCGCGTGGCTCGCCGAACCCGGCCAGCTCTCGTACTTCGCCGGTGACGGCGAGGCCGAGTCCTACGTCGGGGGCCTGGTGAAGCTGGCCCTGGTGGCGCAGGCGCTGGGCACCGACCCGCATGACTTCGCAGGTGTCGACCTGCTGGACCGGCTGGCCGCGCTGCAGGACGGGGCCGGCCGCTACCTCGACCGCACCGAGCCCGGGGGCGACCAGACCAACGCGTTCACGCAGGCGCTGGCGATCATCACGTTGACGCGCGCCGCGCAGCCGGTGGCGAAGCCGGTCGCGTTCCAGGTCTCGACGCAGTGCCCCGACGGCGGGTTCCCGATCTCGTTCGGGGAGCCGACCTGCAAGTCCGATGTGGACGGAACCGCGATCGTGGTGCAGGCGTTGCAGGCGGCGGGGGAGAAGACGGCTTCGGTGCGTGCGCTGGCGTGGCTGGCGTCGCAGCAGCAGGCCGATGGCGGTTTCCCGTCGGCTCTGTCGGGCTCGAACGCGAACAGCACCGGTCTCGCGGTCGGCGCGCTCGTCGCCGGTGGTCGTGCGGAGGCAGCGGACAAGGCCGTGGCGTACCTGAGGTCGTTGCAGGTCGGGTGCACCGGGCCGGAGGCGGCTCGGGGCGCGATCGCCTACGACGCAACGGGTTTCGAGGTCTACGGCGCTGTCCGGGCGACCACCCAGGCGATGCTCGGGCTGGCCCGCAAGAGCCTCGTGGACGTGTCGTTCGCCGGTGCCGCGAACGGTGTGCCCGCGATCGACTGCGCGGCCCCGCCGTCCGTTCCCACCACACCCGCTCCCACCACGCCCGCTCCTGCTCCCGGTGGTCCGGAGGAAGCGCCGGTCGACCCGCCGCTGGCCGCGACCGGTCCTGACCAGGCGGTCCCGCTGACCCTGTTCGGCTCTGTCGCGGTGCTCGCCGGTGCCGTGCTCGTCCTGGTTACCCGTCGTCGGAAGGTTGGTGCGTGATGCGCCGGATTCTCGCTGTTCTCGCCCTGGTCGCGAGCACGTTCGTCGTCGCGCCCGCTGCTTCCGCCGAATCCTGCGCGGGCGTCAAGGTCGTCGTGGACTTCGCCTCGCTCGGCGGTGGTGTCCAGACGGGCTGTGCCGTCGGCGACCCCACCACCGGCCTCACCGCGCTGACCGGCGCGGGCTTCACGTACTCGTTCGTGCCGCGCCAGGCCGGTTTCGTGTGCCGGATCAACTCGCTGCCGAACCCGTGCACCGTCCCCACCACCAGCGCCTACTGGTCGTACTGGCACGCCACCCCCGGCGGTTCCTGGTCCTACAGCTCGGCCGGTGCCGGCAGCTACAACCCGGCTCCCGGCGCGGTCGAGGGCTGGGCGTTCGGCGCGGGCGTCGCACCGGGCGCCACTCCGTGAGGAGGCTTTTCCTCGCACTGGCACTGGTGATCGCTTCGGCGGTCCCGGTGCCTGCTCTTGCGGCGGGGTGTGACGGTGTGACCGTGGTCGTCGACTTCCGGGGGCTCGGCGGTGGTGTGCAACAGGGGTGTGCGCCGGGGAGTCCGGCGTCCGGGGTGGCGGCGTTGTCGGCGGCCGGGTTCGGGTACGCCTACGCGACCCGGCAGCAGGGGTTCGTCTGCCGCATCAACGGCAAGCCGGGCAACGACGTCGACAAGTGCGTCACCACCTCGCCCGCCACCGCCTACTGGTCGTACTGGCACGCGCCGGCAGGGGGTTCCTGGGCGTACAGCAACCAGGGGGCGGCCTCTCGTGTCCCGCCGCGGGGGAGCGTCGAGGGGTGGGCGTTCGGGGCGGGGGAGCAGCCGGGCATCGCGCCTCCCGCGGCTCCGGCACCACCGCCTCCCGCACCGAAACCGCAGGTGCCCGCTCCGGTGAACCCGCCGGCCGCGCAGCCGCAGCCCACACCGGGTGTCACCACGACTCCGCCGGCGCCGGTGAGTTCTTCCGCGGTCGCACCGACTTCGGAGTCGGTGGCGCCCTCGTCCAGTGCGGCTGTGGGGACCACGACAGCAGCCGCGGAGGAGTCGGCCGCTGTTGAGGAGAAGGCCCAGCAGGTCGTGGAGGAGTCCGGGACGAGCTGGGTGTGGACGTTGGCCGGCCTGCTGGTGATCGTGGCGTTGGTGGTCGCTGGTTCGTTGGTCGCGCGGCGGCGCCGCACTGAGACCGAGTGAGGCTTCACTCCGGCGCGTGGTGGCTCTGGGCCCTGGGCCTGGCCACCGCCGCCAGCCGCACCACCAACCCGTTGGTGCTGGGTCTGATCCTCGCCGTCGCGGGCGTGGTCGTCGTGACCTGCCGCGCGAACACCCCGTGGGCCGGCACCTACGGCGTCTTCCTCAAGTTCGGCCTGGTCGTCATCGGCCTGCGGGTGCTGCTGCACGTCTTCCTCGGCGGCATCGGCGGGCCGACCACGCTCTTCACCCTGCCGCAGGTCCCGCTGCCCGACTGGGCCCAGGGCATCCGCATCGGTGGCCCGGTCACCGCCGAGGGACTGGTCTTCGCGCTCTACCAGGGACTGCTGCTCGCCACCATCCTCAGCTGCGTCGGCGCCGCCAACGCCCTCGCCAACCCGAAGCGCCTCCTGCGCTCACTGCCCGCCGCGCTGTACGAGGTGAGCGTGGCCGTGGTGGTGGCGCTGACCGTTGCGCCGCAACTGGTGTCGTCGGCAAGAGCAGTGCGAAGAGCACGCCGGCTGCGCGGTGACACGGCACGCGGGGTGCGGGCGGTTCGCACGATGCTCGTGCCGGTGCTGGAGGACGCCCTCGACCGGTCGCTCGTGCTGGCCGCGTCGATGGACTCGCGCGGGTACGGCAGGACGGCGGGGATCACCAGGAAGGACCGGGTGCTGACCGGGGCGCTCGTGCTCACCGGGTTGTTCGGGCTCTGCATCGGCATGTACGGGCTGCTCGCCGACGCCTACTCTGGCTGGCCGCTGCTCGCGCTCGGTGGTCTCCTGGCGGTCGCGGGGCTGAGGACCGGCGCGCGCAGGGTGCCGAGGACGCGGTACCGGCCGGACCGGTGGACGGCCAGGGCGGTCGGGGTGGCGGTGAGCGGGGTGGCGGCGGCGGTGGTGCTGGTGTTCTCGGGGGATCCGGCGCTGGCGCCCACGACGGTCCCGCTGCAGGCGCCCGAACTGCCGCTCGTGCCGGCGTTGGCGGTGCTGGTGGCGTTGGTGCCGGTGGCGATCGTGAGGGAACGATGATCAGGTTCGAGGACGTCACGATCACCTATGCCGGTGCGCCGGTGCTCAGGAACCTCTCAGTGGAGATCGCCGAGGGCGAGCTGTGCCTGGTGGTCGGCAGGACGGGTGCGGGGAAGTCGACGTTCCTGCGCGCGATCAACGGTCTGGTGCCGCACTTCAGCGGTGGCACGCTCGCCGGGCGGGTGCTGGTCGACGGCCGGGACACCGCGACCCGTCCACCGCGCGAGCTCGCCGACGTGGTCGGGTTCGTCGGGCAGGACCCGCTGGCCGGGTTCGTGGCGGACAACGTCGAGGACGAGCTCGCCTACTCGATGGAGTCGCTGGGGCTGCCCGGTGACGTGATGCGCAAGCGCGTCGAAGAGACCCTCGACCTGCTCGGCATCGCGAACCTCCGTGACCGTCCACTCGCGACACTGTCCGGCGGGCAGCAGCAGCGGGTCGCGATCGGCGCGGCACTCACGGCGCACCCGAAGGTGCTCGTGCTCGACGAACCCACCTCAGCGCTCGATCCCGGTGCCGCGGAGGACGTCCTGGCGGCGGTGCAACGACTTGTGCACGACCTCGGCATGACCGTCGTGATCGCCGAACACCGCCTTGAACGCGTTGCGCAGTACGCCGACAGCGCGCTCTTGCTGCCGACGGGCGAGATCGGACCCGTGGGCGAGACGCTGGCCAACGCTCCGGTCGCGCCGCCCGTGGTCAGGCTCGCGCAGTTGGCCGGGTGGGAACCGGTGCCGGTGTCCGTGCGTGACGCACGCCGTGTGGCGAAAGAACTCAAAAGCCGTCTCACCGAACCACCCGCAGCAACGACAACACACGGCGACACCGTGCTGGAGACCAACCAGATCGTCGTCAAGTACGGCGACGTACCGGCCGTGCGCGGCGTTTCCCTCCAAGTCGCCAAAGGCGAGCGCGTCGCACTCATGGGCCGCAACGGTTCCGGCAAGTCCAGCCTCCTCTGGGTCACCCAGGGCAGCGGGAAACGCACCTCGGGCACGGTCACAGTGAGCGGCACCGACCCCAGGACCCTCAAACCCGCGCAACGCCGCCAAGTCGTCGCCCTCGTCCCCCAGCAGCCCGCCGACCTCCTCTACCTCGAAACCGTCGCCGAGGAGTGCGCCCAGGCCGACCACGAGTCCGGGCAACCCGCCGGAACGTGCCGCAAGCTGCTGGACGGCCTGGCCGACGTCCCCCACGACACCCACCCGCGCGACCTGTCCGAGGGCCAGAAGCTCGCCCTGGTCCTGGCGATCATGCTGACCGGCGCACCGGACGTCCTGCTGCTCGACGAACCCACCCGCGGCCTCGACTACCCGGCCAAGGCCGCCCTCGCCGCCGTGCTCAGAAACCTCGGCAGCGCAACGGTCCTCGCCACCCACGACGTCGAGTTCGTCGCGGAGTACGCCACCCGCGTCGTCGTGCTGGCCGAGGGCGAGGTCGTCGCGGACGGCCCGGCACGCGAGGTCGTGACGTCGTCGCCGGTGTTCGCCCCGCAGGTCAGCAAGGTCCTCGGCCCGTGGCTGACCGTCGAGGACGTCGAGGCGGCCCTGTGATCGCGATCCGCCCGCGGTCAGCCGTCGCGCTCACGATCTCCGGCGTCATCGGGCTGGCCGCGTTCACCTGGCCGCTGTTCGTCGCCCCCACCAGCGACATCGCGCACGGCGGTGACGCGCCGTGGACGTTCGCGCTGCTGCTGCCGGTCGTGCTGGCCGTGGTGCTCGCCGAGATGAGCGACCACGGCATGGACTCCAAGGCCATCGCGATGCTCGGCGTGCTGTCCGCGCTGGGTGCCGCGATCCGGCCGCTGGGCGCGGGCACGGCGGGCATCGAGACGATCTTCTTCCTGATGGTGCTGGGCGGACGGGTGTTCGGGCCCGGCTTCGGGTTCGTGCTCGGCAACACGACGTTGTTCGCCTCCGCCCTGCTGACCGGCGGCGTCGGGCCGTGGATGCCGTACCAGATGCTCGGCGCGGCCTGGGTCGCGCTCGGGGCCGGTCTGCTGCCGCAGTGGCGCGGCAAGGCGGAGATCGCGTTGCTCGCGGCGTACGGCGTGGTCAGCTCGCTCGTCTACGGGTTCCTGCTCAACCTGTCGTTCTGGCCGTTCGCGGTCGGCGAGGGCACGTCGGTCAGCTTCGACCCGGACGCCTCCGCCGCGCAGAACCTGGTCAAGCTCGCCGCGTTCACCCTGGCCACCTCGCTCGGCTGGGACCTCGGCCGGGCCGTCACGACCGCCGTTCTGGTCGCGGTCACCGGACCGGTCCTGCTGCGCACACTGCGCCGAGCTGCGAAGAAGGCGGTCTTCCAGCCGATAATTGGCCCAGACCATTGACGGCAAAAGGGAGTTTTAGTCACGCTGTGACCGGGTCGCCGCCCCCGACTCGTGAGGAGGAGTCGTGAGAACTCGCGTTCTCGCCGTGGTCGTCACCGTGACCGCCGCGCTCTCCGTGAGTGCGCAGTCGCAGGCCGCGGAACCTCTGCAGAGCCTCGTCCCCGTGCCGGTCTCCGTGCAGGCCAGGACCGGTGTCACGCACTCGCTGACCGCGAACACCAAGATCTACACCGCTCCCGCCGCCCGGGACGTGGGCAACTTCCTGGCCGGCGTGCTGCGGCCGTCGACCGGCTACGCGCTGCCGGTGTCCGACACGACCGGCACGCCGACCGACGGCATCTCGTTGCTGCTCACGGGCGCCCCGGGGTCCGTCGGTCAGCAGGGCTACCAGCTCGACGCGGCCGCCGGTGCGGTCGTCATCAGGGCGAACACCTCGGAGGGCCTGTTCGCGGGCGTGCAGACGCTGCGGCAGATGTTGCCCGCCAAGGTGGAGGGCACGACGGTGCAGCCAGGGCCGTGGACCGTGCCCGGCGCGCTGATCGTCGACCACCCGCGGTTCTCCTACCGCGCCTCGATGCTCGACGTGGCCCGCCACTTCCACCCGGTCGCGTCGGTGAAGCGGTACATCGACCAGCTGGCGCTGTACAAGATCAACTACTTCCACCTGCACCTGACCGACGACCAGGGCTGGCGCATCCAGGTGGACAGCTGGCCGCGCCTCACCACGCACGGCGGCAGCACGCAGGTCGGCGGCGGTCCCGGCGGCTACTACACCAAGGCGCAGTACAGCGAGATCGTGCAGTACGCGGCCGCCCGCAAGATCACGGTGATCCCCGAGGTCGACCTGCCCGGCCACACCAACGCGGCCCTCGCCTCGTACGCGGAGCTCAACTGCAACGGCCAGGCCCCGCCGCTGCGCACCGACATCGAGGTCGGCTACTCCTCGCTGTGCGTGAACAAGGAGATCACCTACCAGTTCGTCGACGACGTGGTGCGCGAGATCGCGGCGCTCACGCCCGGCCCGTACTTCCACATCGGCGGCGACGAGGCGCACTCGACGTCCGACGCGGACTACCAGACGTTCATGAACCGCGTTCTGCCGATCGTGAAGAAGTACGGCAAGACCGCACTCGGCTGGCACGAGTTCGTGAAGACCACGACCGACACCGCCACCATCCCGCAGTACTGGGGCACCACCACGTCCAACGCCGTGGTGCAGGCGGCGGCGGCCCGCGGCCACAAGGTCATCATGTCGCCGGCGAACAAGGCGTACATCGACCAGAAGTACAACTCCAGCACGCCGCTGGGCCTGTCGTGGGCGGGCTTGATCGAGGTCCAGGACGCCTACGGCTGGAACCCCGGCACGCACCTCAGCGGTGTCCCGGAGACGGCGGTCCTCGGCGTCGAAGCTCCACTGTGGACGGAAACGCTGGCGACCTCGCGCGACCTCGAGTTCATGGCGTTCCCGCGGCTCGCCGGGCACGCCGAGCTCGGCTGGTCGCCGTGGTCCACGCACAACTGGGACAGCTTCAAGGTGCGGCTGGGTGCCCAAGGTCCGCGCTGGACCACCATGGGCATCAACTTCTACAAGTCGCCGCAGGTCCCGTGGGACACCGAAGGCCCGCAGCCCGGCCCGTGCACCCAGCCCGCGTGGGAGCGGTCGAAGGCCTACGGCGGCGCGAGCGTGGTGTCGCACAACGGCCACAAGTGGACGGCGAAGTGGTGGACGCAGGGCGAGGAGCCCGGCACCACCGGCCAGTGGGGCGTGTGGCGGGACGACGGCGTTTGCTGACTCCTTCTGGGTACTCCGCCGGACATGACGGATCCGGAAGAGGCAGAAGAGTTCGCTGAAGAGGTCGGTGTCGACCCGACGCCGCAGGAGGTCGACGAGTACCGGGACATGACCGAACCCGGTGAGTGGCGCGCCGACGAGAAGATGGGACCGGGTGGCGCGCCCGCACCGCAGGACGGTGACGACCCGACCGGCGGCTCCGGCGCGTGATGTCTGATTCATCCGGTGTGGGCGAGTAACGCTCGCCCACACCGGGTACCAGGCTGTCGTGGATGCCCGAGTTGCCGTGTTTGCCCCGTCCCCCCAACTGACCGTCACCGTCGAGGACCTCGATGGTGAACCCGATGTGCACCTGCACGCGGGCGGCCAGGGTTTCTGGCAGTCCAGGATGATCGCCGCGTTGGGCGTCGAAGCCGTGGTGTGCGCGACGTTCGGCGGTGAGACCGGCCGGGTGCTGCGCACGTTGCTCGAAGGTGAGCACGTCGACCTGCGCGCCCGCGACGTCGCCGCCCGCAACGGCGCGTACGTGCACGACCGCCGGGACGGCAGCCGTTCCGAGATGGTCGAGATGCTGCCGGACGCGTTGTCCCGCCACGAGCTCGACGACGTCTACGAGCTCGCACTTGTCGAAGGGATCCGGGCGGGCACGGCCGTGCTCAGCGGCCCGTCCGACGACCGGGTGCTGCCGCACGATACCTACTACCGGCTGACCTCCGACCTGACCGGCAACGGCTGCCGCGTGATCGTGGACCTCGCCGGTGACCGGCTGGCCGAGGCCGTGCGCGGAGGCCCGCACGTGGTCAAGGTGAGCCACGAGGAGCTGGGCGAGGAGGAGGTGCCCAAACTCATCGAGAAGTGCCGTGAGATCGCCGAGTCGTGCGTGCACGGCGTGGTCGTCTCCCGGGCTGACGAACCGGCGTTGGCGCTGCTCGACGACAAGTTGTACTTCGTCAAGATGCCTCAGCTGCAACCTGTCGACACGCGTGGCGCCGGCGACTCGATGACGGCGGGGATTTCAGCGGGCCTCGCGCTGGGTATGTCGTTGGAGGACGCGGTGAAGCTCGGTGCGGCCGCCGGCGCGGTCAACGTGACGCGCCACGGCCTCGGCAGCGGTAGCGGGGAAGCGGTGCGCGAGCTGAGCAAACGCGTGGAACTGGAACCGATCGAGGAATGAGCGGATGCGCGCGCTGATCACCAATGACGACGGAATCGACTCACCCGGCCTGCTGACCCTGGCCGAAGCCGCGGTCGCGCTGGGCTTCGAGGTGCTCGTCGCGGCACCGGCCCAGCAGGCCAGCGGCACGAGCGCCTCGGTCGCCGCGGTCGGTGACACCGGCCGGGTGGTCAGCGAACGCCGCGAGCTGCTCGGTCTCGACGTGGAGGCCTACGCGGTCGCCGCACATCCCGGCCTGATCTCGCTGATCGCCTGCCACGGCGGCTTCGGCGGCAAGCCGGACGTGGTGCTCTCCGGCGTGAACCTCGGCGCGAACGTCGGCCGCGCGGTGCTGCACTCCGGCACCGTCGGTGCCGCGCTGACCGCCCAGGTGAACGACGTCTCGTCGCTCGCGGTCTCGCTCGACGTGGGGTTGGACGGGCCCGAACCGTTGTGGCACAAGGCGGGCGAGGTGGTCCGCGTCGTGCTGCCGCTGCTGGAGGACATGCCGGCCGCCACCGTGCTCTCGTTGAACGTGCCGAACATCGTTGACGTGCAAGGACTCCGCTGGGCGGAGCTGGCGCGGTTCGGCACCGTGCAGAGCCGCGTGGACGAGGTGGACGAGCACGAGGTCGAGCTGGTGGCCGTGTACGCGGAGGACTCTCCCGCGCCGGGCACGGACGCCGCCCTGCTCGGCGAGGGCTACGCGACCCTGACCGCTCTGCTCTCGGTGGAGCGGACGACTAGCGTTGAGCGGCCTTTGCCGGCCTGGCCAGCGTGATGAAGAGCCCGATCAGCGCGGTGCGGACCCCGAGGAAGCTCTCGGTCGAGATGTCGTTGAGCAGGAACGCCAACGTCCCGAACGACAGCAGCAACAGCAGTCCGTACATCCGCGCGAGGTGGAGCCGCCACGCCATCAGGACACCCAGCACACCGACGCTGATCTGCAGCACGTGGTAGTTCGGGTCGAGGTTGAAGAGGTCCAGGTACCCGAACCCGAGCTGGAACAGGCCGGCGGTGAGGGTGAGCACCTGCGGCCTCGTGAACTGAAATTGCTTGCTCGCCAAGGCCATGGTCGTCTCTACCCTTCGGATCGCCGCCACACCGCGTCGTACTTCGCCTGCTGTTCGCGGTCCTGCGCGGCGTTGCGCTCCCGGCGGCCTGCGGTTGCCGTGCCCCGTGGATACCCGTACTTCGTGAGCCGGTAATCCACGCTTTCGGGTGCGTAGGACAGTGCGAAGTACAGGCCCACGACGAATCCGAGCGCACCGCACGCGATCGCCAGCGGCCACGGCGAGCCGAGCCCGAACACGAGGGCCAGCGTGATGGCCGTCGTGAGCGGCGTGACCTGCACCAGACTGCGCACGGTGAACCGCAGCAACCACTTCGGCCCGGTCACGTCGTCGTGGACGAACTGGCGGTACTTCTGCGGCAGCCGCCCGCCCGCGTAGTACCAGAGCTTCAGCAGCGGGTTCATGTCGTGGCCTTCGCGATCACCTTGCGCAGCACCTCGTTCAGCTGGGTGAGCTCTTCGAAGGACATGCCGAGCCGCTCGACGACCTTGAAGGGGATCTTCAACGCTTCTCGGCGCAGGTCCTGTCCCCGCTCGGTCAGAGTCAGGGCGAGCGCGCGCTCGTCGGTCTTGTCGCGCTGCCGTTCGACGTACCCGACCGCCTCCAGCCGCTTCAGCAGCGGGCTGAGGGTGCCGGGGTCGAGCTGCAGAGCGTTGCTCAGGTCCTTCACCGTGCGCGGCGAGCGTTCCCAGAGGGCGAGCATCACCAGGTACTGCGGGTGGGTGAGGTTCAGCGGCTCCAGGATCGGCCGGTAGACGGCGATCACGGTCCGGCTCGCCACGGCCAGGCCGAAGCAGACCTGCCGCTCGAGCTCGAGCGGGTTCTCCGGGATTCTTGGTGCACTAATCATTTGTGCACACATTATCTCCCTCACCTCCCCACTGCCACCCCCTGTGACGCACCAGACGCACGCGGGGAGCTTTCGTGCTCTCCCGCAGTACGAAAGCTCCCCGCGTGGCGGAAAGTGAGGCTGGTGGGGTTCCTGTGGGTTACAGAGCCTCGGCGAGAACTTTGGCAGTGACGGCGGCGCCAGCCGGGGTCATCACGGTGCCGCCATGATCGACCTCGTTGATCAGCACCGGCTCGCGCAGCACAGGCAGTGCGGCGTGGAACCGGGCCGCGTCCGACTCCGTGTAGGCGGGCGGGGTGTTCGGTCCGGTGCTCCACTCGGCGCGCACGAACCAGGTCGGCACGGTCAGCGAACGCCAGGGCGAGTCGCCGAGGATGGTGTCGCGGGCGTCGGCGAGCACGGTGTCCTCGTCCAGCCTGCGCCGGCCGTCGGGGGACAGGTCGTGGGCGAAGTACTCGCGCTGCAGCGGGTCGGCCGGGTCGATCAGCGGGTTCACGGCGGCGTTCGCGGCGAGGTAGCTGTCGGGCGTCCAGGTCTGGGCCAGCGCGGCGAGCTGCGGGGCGAACGCCATGTCGATCAGCTCGGGGGTCATGGCGGCGTGCGCGGGCATCGGGAAGCCGCCGTCCACGAGAACGAGCGCGCGCACTCGGTCCGGATGGGTCACCGCCAGGTCGAGGCCGACGTACGCGCCCATGGACATGCCGCACACCGTCACGGCGTCGAGTTCCAACGCGTCCAGCACGCGCACCATGTCGTCGGTGTGCTGTCGCAGCGACGAACCCGTCAGGGACACGCTGTCGGCACGGCCGCGCAGGTCGGGGGTGACGAGCGTGAACCCGTGCGCGGCGACCCAGCTCCACAGCTTGCGGTTGCTGGTGAGACCGTGCAGTGCGAGGACCGGGGCTGTGTCGCCCTCGATGACCTCGACGGTGAGGGTGCCACCGTCGACGGGGATCTGGTGGAGCACGTGCGGGCCCCTTTCAGGCTTTGCCGGGGTTGAAGAGGGTGAGCGGGTCGAGGGTGTGCTTGACCGCGTTCTGCACGGCGCACACGTCGGGGCCGAGCTCGCGGATCATGCCGTCGCGCTTGAGCAGGCCGACGCCGTGCTCGCCGGTGACCGTGCCGCCGAGTGCGAGGGCGGCGTCGATGATGTCGGCGAACGCGGCCTGCGCGGCGATGCGCGCGTTGTCGTCGCCGGGCGGGGTGATGAGCAACGGGTGCAGGTTGCCGTCGCCGGCGTGGGCGATGGTCGCGATCCGCACGCCGTGCCGTGCGCCGATCTCCTCGACCCGCGCGAGCATCGCGGGGACGGCCGAGCGCGGCACGCAGACGTCCTCGGTGAGCAGCGGCCCGAGCCGTTCCAGCGCGGGGTAGGCGAGGCGACGGGCGGCGAACAGCGCCTCGGCCTCGGTGGAGTCGGTGGACCGCTCGGTCCACACCGCGCCCGCGTCGGTGAAGGCGGCGACCAGCCCGTCCGCGTCCTCGGCGGTCTCGGCCCGCGCCAGCAGCATCGCCTCGGTGCCGGGCTCGATGCCCAGGTGCTTCCAGTCCTCGACGGCCTGCAGGCACGCGCGGTCGATCAGCTCCAGAGCTGCTGGTTGGAGACCTCGGCGGGTGCACAGCGCGACAGCGCCGCCCGCGTCGACGAGGCTGGTGAAGGCACCGACGACGGTGGCCTGCGGACGTGCCGCGGGCCGCAGTCGCAGGGTGATCTCGGTGACGACGCCGAGCGTGCCCTCGGAACCGACGAGCAGGCTGGTCAGGTCGTACCCGGCGACGCCCTTGTTGGTGCGGCGCCCGAGCCGGACCGCCGTGCCGTACTCGACCGGCCCGCCCATGACCACTTCCAGGCCGAGGACGTAGTCGCGCGTGACGCCGTACTTCAGGCAGCACAGGCCGCCCGCGTTGGTGGCCACGTTGCCGCCGATCGTCGACCACGGCGAGCTGGCCGGGTCCGGCGGGTACCAGAGTCCCTGGGCGGCAACGGCTTTCTTGAGGTCGTCGTTGACCACGCCCGGCTGCACGACCGCGAGCAGGTTGTCCGCGTCGATCTCGACGATCCGGTTCATCCGGCTCAGGTCGAGCACCAGGCACCCGTCCACGGCGTTCGCCCCGCCGGACAGCCCGGTCCCGGCGCCGCGCGGCACGATCGGGATGTTGTTGGCGGCGCAGTGCTTCACCGCGTCTTGAACGTCCGATGTGGACTCCGGCCGGAACGCGGCCCACGGCGTGCCCGCCGGTGCCCACTCGGCCTCGTCGTGGCTGAGCCCGGCCAGCGTGTTCGGGTCGGTGATCAGGTTCGGCAGTGTCATGGCCGCTCCAACGCGCCGTGCGCGGCCTTGTGCGCCACGCGTTCCAGTTCCGCGCCCCACTCTGCCGGGGTGGTCTCGGTGTGGATCGGCACGACACCCCACCCCGCCACCGCGAACCGCGCGAAGAGCAGCAGGTCGAACGCCTGGCCGGGGGAGGCGAGCGGTGGCGTGAGGATCGCGGCGATGCTCTCGGCGCCCGCGGTGAGCTCCTGCGTGCCGGTGGCGATGAGATCAGGCTCTTTGACGATCACCGCGCGTCGGCCGAGCTCGAGCGCCCACTGCTCGGGGGTGATCGTCTCGATCGCGGTGCGCAGCGCTTTCACCAGTGCCGCAACGGGATCGGAGTCCTGGCGGAGCGCGCGGACGACCCGGCTGAGGAACGCGTCGTACCAGAAGATCGCGGCCTTGGTGCCGAACGTGCGGAACAACGTGCGCTCGGAAATCCCAGCGCGGTCGGCGATCGCCTTCGTCGAGGTCGCGGCGAAACCGTGCTCCAGGCACAGTGCGATGGCCGCCTCCTGGATGGCGAGGCGGGTGCGCAGGTCCTTCGCGGCGCGGGTGGTGAGCGTCTCCACGCGGTCACCGTAGCCTTCTTTGTCAGTAACTGCCAGATTTCTCGTCATCAAATGTCAACGTGTGGGTCGTTCGCTCCGGGGTAGACGACACGCATGCCACGGACGACCGTCGTCATCGCCACCCGCAACCGCGTGGACCGGCTGCGGCGGACCCTCACGCACCTCAGCCCGATGAGGGTGCCGGTGATCGTGGTCGACAACGCCTCCACCGACGCCACGGCCGACCGCGTGCGCAGCGAGTTCCCGCAGGTCAAGGTGCTGGAATCGCCGGTGAACCTCGGAGCGGCCGGGCGCAACCTCGGTGTGCGGGCGGCGCGCACGCCGTTCGTGGCCTTCGCGGACGACGACTCGTGGTGGGCACCCGGCGCGTTCGAGCGGGCCGAGCGGGTCTTCGACGACCACCCGGACCTCGCGGTGATCGCGGCGCGCACGCTCGTCGGCCCCGAGGAGAGGCCGGACCCGATCACACCGCTGCTGCGCGACAGCCCGTTGGGCGAAGGGGTGGCCGGGCCCGCGGTGCTCGGGTTCCTCGCCTGCTCGGCGATCGTGCGGCGGCAGGCATTCGAGGAGGTCGGCGGGTTCAGCCCGGTGCTGTTCTTCCGCGGCGAGGAAACGCTGCTGTCGTGGGACCTCGCGGCCGCGGGCTGGGCGCTCTGCTACGTCGACGACGTGGTGGCGCACCACCACCCGGCACCGGAACGGTCACCGGACGGCGAGATCGTCGAGCGGCGCAACGCCGTGCTGACGTCGTGGATGCGCAGACCGGTCGGCCGCGCGCTGGCCGACTCGCTGCGGGACCCGGTCGCGTTCCGCGCCGCACTGCCCCGCCTGCGCCAGGCGCTCCGGCAGCGCTGTGAGCTGCCGGAACACCTGGAGGCACAGATCAGGAGAGTGAGCGGACCGCCGCGGCGAGGCGCGTGATGCCCTCGTCGATCTGCTCCGGCGTGACGCCCGAGAACGCGAGGCGCAGCTCGTTGTCGCCGCCCTCCAGCAGGAAGTCCGAGCCCTTGACGAACTCGACGCCGTGCTCCTTGGCGACCGGGAACAGCTTCTCGATCGACACACCCGGCAGCTCGACCCACATGAAGTAGCCGCCCTGCGGCGCCGTGAAGACGGCCTCGGGCAGCTCCCGCCGCAACGCCGCGACGAGTGCGTCCCGGCGCGCACGCAGCGCGGTGCGGACGTTCACGACCGACTCCTCGAGACGGCCGGAGCGGCAGTACGAGTTCACGATCGACTGCGCGACCATGTTCGGCGAGATGTACGTGGTGGTCGCGATGTCCTGGACCTTCTTGATGACGTCCTTCGGCCCCACCAGGTAACCGCAGCGGATGCCGGGCGCCATGGTCTTCGAGAACGACGACGCGTAGACGACCTTCGCGTTCTTGTCCTGCGACAGCATCGTCGGCAGCGGCTCGCCCTCGAACCGCACCTTCACGTACGGGTCGTCCTCGAACAGCACGAAGTCGTACTCGGCCGAGAGCTCCAGCAGCCGCGTGCGCTTCGCCTCGGACAGCGTGTAGCCGGCCGGGTTGTGGAAGTTCGGGATGATGTGCGCGAGCTTCGGCCGCACACCGCTCTCCAGCAGCTTCTCGAGCGCGTCGACGTTGATGCCGTCGGTCTCCAGCTCGATGGCGTGGACGTTCGCGCCGCGCTGGCGCAGGTTCAGCAGCGTGCGGTCGTAGGTCGGCGCCTCGACCACGACGTCGTCGCCCTCGCTGACGAGCAGCTCGAACAGGAACGCGTCGGCCTGCATCGACCCGTTGGTGACGAGCACCTGCTCCGGCGCGACACCGTGCTGCTCCGCGAGCCAGGTCCGCAGCGGCACGTAGCCGACGCTCGTGCCGTACGCGAAGGTGCCGCCGGGGTCGTCCGTGAAGGCTTTCTGCGCTGCTTCGCGCAGACCTTCCTGGTCGATGATGTCGAGAGAGGGCGCTCCGCGCGTGAACAGGATCGAGGCCATGCGCGGAGCGTACAACTCCCACGATTTGGGCTACGGCCTATATACGTATGCGTTCAGCTGGTTGACCGCCGCCTGCGCGTTGCCGAGGTGGTAGAGGTCGACCGACAGGTAGTTCGGCTTCTTCCGCGCTGCGGGCTGGCAGAACTGCTGGGCGCGGTTCTGCAGCTTGCCGTTGTCCGCCGTGGCGGTGCTCGTGAACGGAACGTCCCGGAAGTGGTTCATGACGAACAACGGCTGGAACCTGTCCGTGACCGTGAGCGGTTTTTCATCCCATCGGCTGTAACAGGACCAGTCGGACGCACCCACACCCGGCCCCATCGACCAGTAGTTCTCGACCGTCCAGTCGCGCTGGTAGAGCACACCGGTGTCCTCGCGGCCGTCCTTGCCGTGGTCGGTGAAGATGATGAGCCGCTTGTTGGTGCTCTGCAGCTGACTGCGCGTCGGCCAGCCGTTCTCCTTGACGCCCTCGGCCCGGTACAGCACGTCGTTGAGCCCGTTCACCTTGCGCAGTTCGTTGCGGAAGGTGGTGGCGTCGACGTAGTCCTCCAGGAAGACCGTGATGATCTCCTGGCGGTTGTTCTTGAGGAAGTCGACCATGCGCTGGAGGTCGACGTTGAGCGCCACCGGCCGGCTCACGAGCGTGCAGCTGTTGTGGCACAGGATCGCGCCGTCAGGCGTCTGGTGGATGTCGAGCATGAACCCGCGCACGCCGTCGTTCATCTGCTGCACGATGCCGCGCGTCTGGTTCTTGGCGAGGTTGACGAACGGCGGCGCGAACCCGCCGTCGACCCCGTTCGCATAGGCGTTGTGGGCGGTCAGGAACGTCATCTGGTCGAGCCGCGGATCTTGCGGCATCGGTTCCGTGGTGGCGTTGACCGGCGTCAGGTACCACCGGGTCTCACCGCCGAGGCTGAAGAACTCCCATTGATCACCGAACTGCCTGAGCTCGTGGGCCGTGTCCCCTTGTGAGCACGAAGCCATGGTGAGCTGGCGGGTGATGCACTGGCCCGGCGAGTCGGTGTTCTCGAACCTCCCGTCAGCGAGTCGCCATTGCTGGTGGTCCTCATTGCCCTTCGGGCGGTGCAGGGCGAGTCCGGTGCCGCTCTGGGCGACGTTGAGCCCGGTCCGGACACCGGTGACGTAGAACGTGCCGCTCGGGGCCGCGTGCGCCGGGGTGGCGGTGGCGGCGGGCACCAGGGGCAGTAGCAGCGCGGCTGCGATGGCAGGGAGGTATCGCATGGGGACAGCGTCACTCAGCCGAGTGAAACATGAAACATCCTCAGGCGTGTGGACGTTTAACACTGTGGGTATCCCACGCATCGCTAGCGCCTCTTAACAGGAGAAAGTTCCACGCAGGGCAGCCGTCGCCCAGCCGAAGGGTTCGGGCCGGTACTGAGCGCCGCCTTCACAAGCCGCGCAGGGTTCGACTCCCTCGGTTGCCACTCACTCAGGAGACGTGTGTCCGCGGACAGCGCGGACCGCGTCGTTCGTCGTGTCTTCTGGGGAGCGACCCCCAGACCCCCGCGTGTTCGGGCGCGAGCGCCCGGACGAGGTGAGCTCCGCCGGGCTACGCGTCAGCCCGGCGGCCTCTCCTTCGTCGCGGTCAGAACGGCGGCTCCCCGCCCGGTTGCGTCAAGGGCGGTGCGTTCCCCCGCGGCCTGCCAGCGCTCTCAGCCGGTCGCCCACGTACCGGAGCGCCTCCCTCAGCGGGTCACCGCCGCCGCACCTGCGTCAGGGCCTCGCGCAGCCGGCCTTCCACGTACCGCAGCGCCTCCCGGAGCTGGTCCTCGGTGGCGCGTCGACGGGACCGAACGCGATCTGGCGGTTCACCTCCAGGTTGACCACCCGCGGGTGGCGCCACGTCCACCGGGCGAGCTGGGCGACCTTGGCGTTGACGGCTGAGCTGAGGTACGCGCATGAGTTGTCCGGCCTTTCGATCACTGGTTCTCCAGGGGTGGGAGTTCTCCGGGAACCAGGATGACGACGAGGTCTGACAATTTTTCAGGGCGAGCACCGGGGACATCCCGGATGCTTGATCAACGGCAAAAGCAGAACATCGGACTCGTGGACCCACTGGGGAGAAGGCTCACGACGATCACCGGCATCGCCTCGATCGTCTTCACCGTCGGCACCGCGCTGCACGCATTCGTGATCGTCGACGACCACACCCTCACCAGGATGATGGTTCTCGCGAACGCCGACCCGGCCGCGGCAGAGCAGTTCCTGACGGTCTTCCGGGCCGTCGGCTGCCTCTACATCGTCGCCAACGCCCTCGGCGTCCTCGCCTTCCGGCCCGCACCGCCCAGGTGGCTGCTGCCCGCCGTCCTCGTCACCAACGTCACCCAGGCCGCCGGTGTCTTCATGGTGCCGCCCCAGATGTGGCAGGCCGCGGTGGAACACTTCGGACCGGTGGGCACCCTGCCGTCCGCCATCACCGACGGCGGCGCGTTCGTCCTCGCCGCGGCGATCACGGTCACAATCGTCCGAGCACGAAAGAAGCCCGCCCAGCGGAGCTGAGCGGGCCCTGTCAAAGCGGCATCAGATGGCGCGGACGGCCTGCGCCTGTGGTCCCTTCTGACCCTGGCCGATCTCGAACTCGACCCGCTGCTGCTCCTCGAGCGAGCGGAAGCCGTTGCCCTCGATCTGCGAGTAGTGCACGAAAACGTCCGGACCGCCGCCGTCCTGCGCGATGAATCCGAAGCCCTTCTCGCCGTTGAACCACTTAACAGTGCCCTGCGCCATGCGAAATGCTCCCTATAGTCGTTGACCCCGGAGACCGGGGTCCGCAGGCAGTCTGCCAGGCGGAAGTCCTTCTCACATGTTGGTTAGCCCGGTGGTGTGACGAAGTAAGTTGGCACGGGTACCACCGAGAGGAGCAGGCATGACGAACTGGCTGGACGTCGCGCGGGACGTCGCGGCGACGCTCAGGTCCGACGCGGCGGACAGGGACCGGGCCAACCAGCCACCCACCAAGGAGGTGGAGCTGCTCCGGCAGAGCGGCCTGCTCAACGTCAGCGACTGGGCCACCCAGCAGCGGATCAACCGGATCATCGGGGCCGCCGACGCGAACGCCGGGCACCTCCTCGGGTACCACTACCTGCAGATCTGGCGCAGCGGGCTGTTCGACACCGCCTTCTCCCGGCACGACGACCAGTTCTGGGCCGGGGTCAGCAACCCGCTCGACGCGGCGCTGGAGCTCACGCCCACCGGCACCGGCTTCCTGCTCAACGGGCGCAAGACGTTCGCCACCGGAGCGAGTGTCGCCGACCGGCTCGTGGTCAGCGCGACCCGCACGGACAACGGCGAGAAGCTCACCTTCCTGCTCGACGGAAAAGCGACCGGGATCACCTGCTTGGACGATTGGGACAACATCGGCCAGCGGCTCACGGCGTCCGGCGGGGTCGTCTTCGAGAACGTCGAGGTGACCGAGGTCCTCGGTGTGCAGCCAGCCAACGAGGACCCGCGGATCAGCCTCGCCGCGATCGGGTTCCAGCTGGTGCTGGCGCAGCTCTACGTCGCCATCGCGGAGGGCGCGCTCGACGAGGCCGCCGACTACACCCGCACGAAGACCCGCCCGTGGTTCGTCAGCGGGGTCGAGCACGCCACCGAGGACCCGTACATCGTCGCCGCGTACGGCGAGATGGTGTCGCAGACCAAGGCCGCCGGGCTGCTCGCGGACGAGGCCGCCAAACTCCTCTGGGAAGCGTCAGAGCTCGGCAAGAACCTCACGCCGCAGAAGCGCGCACAGGTCGCCGTCGAGATCTCCGCGGCCAAGGTCGTCAGCACCAAGCTCGTCAACGAGGTCAGCAGCCGCATCTTCGAACAGGTCGGCGCGCGCGGCACGGCGCAGAAGTACGGCGTGGACCGGTTCTGGCGCAACGCGCGCACGCTCACGTTGCACGACCCGGTCGTCTACAAGGCACGCGAGGTCGGCGAGCACTTCCTGACCGGCGCCCGCCCCGCGCACACCGGGTACAGCTGATGGAACCCGTGCTCGCCGACTCGGTCCGGCTCACCGACGACGGTGTGCTCATCCTCGACCGGCGGCAGTTCCCGTTCGAACGCGAATGGGTGCTGTGCAAGACGGTCGAGGAGGTCGCGAAGGCCATCGAGGACATGGTCACCCAGTCCTCGGGGCCGTACTTTGCGGTCCTCTACGGCATGGTGCTCAAGGCCCGCACCCTCGAACACCTGCCGTTCGACCAGGCCCGCGCACAGCTCCAGCAGACCGCGACCATGCTCGAGAACACCAGGCGCACCAACAACGCACTGCGCAAGGCCACCGCGGTCGTCCTGGAAGCCGTTGACGCCGAACGAGACGTCACGGAAGCACTGAACGGCGCGAAAACCGGTGACCACAGGTACCGCGACAAGAGCCGAAAGCTCGGCGAGCACACGGCCAACCTGCTGCCGGAGCGGGCCACCGTCCTCACCCACTGCTGGGCCGACCTCTACCTCACCGAAACGGTCAAAGCCGCCCAGCAGCAAGGAAAAAAGCTGAAGTTCTACTGCACGGAGACCCGCCCGTACCTGCAGGGCGCGCGGCTGACGGCCGAGACGTTGATCGAGATGGGCGTCGACACCACGCTCATCACCGACGGCATGGGCGCCGCAGTGCTGCAGAGCGGCGAGATCGACGCCTTGGTCACGGCGGCCGATCGGGTGACCATGGACGGGCATGTCGTCAACAAGGTCGGCACACTGGGACTGGCCGTGGCAGCGCACGCGTTCGGCGTACCGTTCCACGCCCAGGTGCAGGCACCCGACCACAAGGCGCCGACGACGGAGCACGTGGAGATCGAGTACCGCGACGGCGCCGAGGTGCTGCAGGTGCTCGGCAGGCCGAGTGCCACACCGCGGGCGAAAGGGCTGTACCCGGCGTTCGACGTGACGCCGCCGAGGTTCGTCACGGACGTGGTGACAGACCGAGGCGTCTTCAACGCCGGGGAGCTGGACAAGTACTACGAGGGAGAACAGCGGTGAGCAAGTGGGTCGTGCTCGACATCGAGGGCACGCTGAGCGCCACGGACCAGGTGCTGGTCGTGCTGTACGACTACGCGCGGCCGCGGCTCGGGCCGTGGATCGAGCAGCACGGTGACGACCCGGTGGTCGCCGACGCGGTCCGGCAGATCAAGGAGCTGTCCGGCCACGACGACGTCGTCAAAGCGTTGCACGACTGGATGGACGCCGACCAGAAGGTCACGCCGCTCAAGACGTTGCAGGGCTTGATCTGGCAGCAGGGGTACGCACAGGGCGACCTGGTGGCGGAGTTCTTCCCGGACGTCGTGCCCGCCATCCGCAAGTGGCACGGCGACGGCATCAAGCTCGCGATCTTCTCCAGCGGCTCGGTCGCCGGCCAGATCGCGTTCTTCCAGCACACCACCGACGGCGACCTGACCCCGTTGCTGGAGCACCACTTCGACACGGTCAACGCCGGACCGAAGCGCGAGGCCGCGTCGTACCACAAGATCGCCGAGACGTTGCAGAGCGACGACATCACGTTCTACAGCGACGTCCCGGCCGAGCTGCACGCCGCGCAGGAGGCGGGCTGGAAGACGGTCGGCGTCGCGCGCGCAGGTGAGCCGTACGGCAACGCCGACTTCACGCCGCACCCGACCGTGTGGGAGCTTTCGTGACCGCGGAGCTCGCACGCGAGTGCGCCCGTTACGCCGCGATGGGCTGGATGCGCGGCACGTCGGGCAACCTCTCCGTGGTCACGCAACGCGATCCGCTCCGGCTCGCGGTCACGGTCAGCGGCGTCGACAAGGGCGAGATCACCGCGGCGGACAGCGTGGTCATCGACGAGCACGGCAACGCCGTCGACAGCGACAAGGTCCCGTCCGCCGAGGCGGGCCTGCACGCCAGGATCGCCAGGGTCGCCGGAGCGGGCGCGGTCGTCCACGTCCACGCGCTGGCACCGGTGGTCGCGGCGGAGCACTGGCCGGACGGCGTGGTGCTCAAGGACCTGGAGATGCTCAAGGGCTTCGGGCGCTACGACCACGAGGAGGTCGTCGTCCCGGTCGTCCGCAACTCGCAGGACATGGTCGAGCTGGGTGACGCCTTCGAGAAGGGCTTCGACCCGCGCACGCCCGCGTTGATCGTCGCGCGGCACGGCGTCTACGTGTGGGGCGACGACCTGGTCCAGGCCCGGCACCGGCTGGAATGCCTGGAGTGGTTGCTGCGCTTCAAGGTGGAGACGCGACAGGAAACCTTCACGGGGAGGCACGCATGACGCTGCTGACGGTGTGGCCGGACTCCGGCCCCGAGACGACGCTGCTCCGCACCACCGATCCCGAGGAGGTCGCCACCGAGCTCAAGGAGCACGGCGTGCGGTTCTCCCGCTGGTCCGTCGTGGACGGTGTGACCGCGGAGAACGCCCTGCAGGTCTACGAGAAGGACATCGCCCGCGTCAGCGAGACGGAGGGGTACACCTACGTCGACGCGATGGAGATGGCCCCTGCCGACACGGACGAGTACCGCGTGAAGGCCGCCGAGTTCCGCACCAAGTTCCTCGCCGAGCACACGCACGACGACGACGAGGACCGCTACTTCGCCCGTGGCGCAGGCGTTTTCTACCTGCACATCGGCGACAAGGTCTACGGGGTGCTCTGCACGGCCGGCGACCTGCTGAGCGTTCCGGCGAACACCACGCACTGGTTCGACATGGGCACGGAACCCGATTACGTGTCCGTGCGCTTCTTCCACGACGACGACGGCTGGATCGGCAACTTCACCGGCAGCGACATCGCCACGAAGTTCCCGACGTTCGACGAGCTCGCCGCAGGCCACCTGTAAGGCGCTGTGGGTAGTCGCTAGTCGGTTTCACGAATGTGAAAAGTTCGCCCATCTGAATCTTGTTCCGGAAACTGAACGAGGTATTGATCCCTCTGCCTTCGTGCCCCCAAAGTGGTACAGACCACTTATCGAAGGTCGGAGGGATTCACCGTGGAAACCCCTGCACTCCACACCAGAAGGTCGGTACTGGCCCTCGCCCTGACCGCACCCCTGCTCGTCGCGCCGGCTGGTCTCGCCCTCGCCCAGCCGCCGTCCGCGCAGTGGGTGTCGGCCCCGTACAGCTACGACGTGCAGAAGCCGCACAACCTCGCCACCAGCGCGCGCTACAGGTTCGAAGGCGGCGTGCACACCATGTGGGTCTACGACTACGACGCTCCCCACACGCCCAGCAGCACCACCGATCCACGCACCGAGCTGCGCTTCCACCAGGAGTACACGAGCGGCCAGCGCGCGTGGGAGGGCGAGATCTACATCCCGTCCGGCGTCAGCGGTCCGACGGTCGTGCAGATCCTGCGCGAGAACCGCCCGGCCGGCACCCGCGCCACCGACGTGATGCTCAACGTCGCCAACATCAACGGCGGCACCCTGCGCAAGGACAGCAACCAGGTCATCGCGACGGGCATTTACAACAAGTGGTTCCGCATTCGGGTGGAACACACCGCCGTTTCGAACGCACGCGGCACGATCAAGGTGTTCTACAACGGTTCGCTGAAACTCACGCACCAGGACGAAGGACCCGCGAACCGGTACTTCAAGAACGGCGTCTACCACCACGGCAGCGGTCGCGCGGAGGCCCGTTTCCGCAACATCACCTACTGGCGCCAGTAGTCCTCGCACCTTTGCCGGAACGGCAACGAAAGTGGCCGGGATCCGGTCGCGGCTGGCAGATTCCGCGACCGGACCCCGAACACCACTGCCGGCAAGGACTCCTCATTGCACGTCTTCCTCACGGGCGCCAGCGGCTACATCGGCGGCGCCGTCGCCAGGGAGCTGGTCCGCGCCGGCCACACCGTGCGCGGCCTGACCCGCACCCCCGGTGTGGCCGGAACCCTTGCCGCGGCAGGGATCGAGCCGGTCGTCGGGGACCTCGGCGACACCGCCCTGCTCCACCGCGAGGCGGAGCGGGCGGACGCGGTCGTCAACACCGCGAACAGCGACCACCGCGGTGCCGTGGACACCTTCGTCAAGGCGTTGCGCGGCTCGGACAAGGTCCTGGTCCACACCAGCGGAACCAGCGTGATCGGCGACGACGCCCAGGGTGAGCCGTCGAGCACCGTCTTCGACGACGCCGCGCCGTTCAGCCCTGGTGACCACCCCATCCGGCGCGCCCGCTACGACGTCGACCGCGCCGTGCTCGACGCGGAAGTGCGCTCGGTCGTGCTGTGCAACTCGCTGATCTACGGCAACGGCACCGGCCCCCGCCCGCAGACCGTGCTCATCCCGCCGCTCGTCGAGCAGGCCAGGAGCAGCGGTGTCGTCCGCGTTGTCGGGCGTGGCCTCAACCGCTGGTCGACCGTGCACCTCGACGACACGGCGGACCTCTACCTGCTGGCTCTCACCGACCCCGCGGCCACCGGGTTCTACTTCGTGGAGGGCGGCGAGGACGTCTCGTTCGCCGAGATCGGTCAGGCGATCGCCCGCCGCCTCGGGCTGGGGCCGGTGCAGCCGTGGGACCTCGCCGCCGCCGGGGCGGTGTGGGGCGAGGGGTTCGCCCGCTACGCGCTCGGCGCCAACAGCCGGGTCCGCGGCACCCGCGCCCGTGCCCTCGGGTGGCGCCCGTCGCGTCCGTCTCTCACCGACTGGCTGGAACACGACATGCCCCTAGGGTGAGGTCATGAGCTCACAGGTGGCGGTGGCATCGCTCGGCGGCACGATCACGATGACGGGCTCCGGTGCGGTGTCACCGACTCTGGGCGCGCAGGACCTCGTCGGTGGCCTTGAGGTCGGGGAGATCGCGACCCTGGCCACGGTCCCCGGCGCCTCGCTCACGTTCGAGACGCTCCTGGAGGCCTTCGACTGGGCCGACGAGCAGGTCAAGCAGGGCGCGCGCGGTGTGGTCGTCATCCAGGGCACCGACACCCTCGAAGAGACCGCCTACTTCTTCGACTGCCTGTGGCCGCACGACGAACCGCTCGTCGTCACCGGCGCCATGCGCCACCCCGGACTCCCCGGCGCCGACGGCCCCGCCAACCTCGCCGCCGCCGTCGCCACCGCCCAGGCACCCAACTCCCGCGGCCGCGGCGCCCTGCTCGTCCTCAACGACGAGGTCCACGCCGCCCGGTGGGTCCGCAAGGCGCACAGCAGCCTGCCCAACGCCTTCGCCTCGTTCCCCGGCCCGCTCGGCCTGGTCGTCGAGGGCTCGCCGCAGTTCTTCCACCCCGCCCACCGGCTGACCGCGCTGCCCCGACCGGCCGGTGTGCCCGCTGTGTCGCTGATCGAGGCGACGATCGACGACGACGGCGCCCTGCTCGACTGGCTCAACGTCGGCGGTGTCGTCGTCGCCGCAACGGGAACCGGGCACGTCTCGACGGGCATGGCCGAGGCGATCTCCCGCGCGCGGTTCCCGGTCGTGGTCGCCACGCGGACGGGCGCGGGCACCACGTTCCAGAACACCTACGGCTTCACCGGCTCCGAGTCCGACCTGATCAAGCGCGGCGCCGTCATGGCGGGGTGGCTGTGTCCCCGCAAGGCGCGCGTGCTGCTGCGGCTGGCCCTCGGCGCCGGAGAGCCGGTCGAGATCGTGTTCGCGAGCCGCGGCAACTCGCTGCACTGACGCACGGGTGAGGGCGGATCACCGCCAGCACCAGGAGGTGCGGTCTCCCGAGACTGGTTCGCGTGCAGACAGATCAAGCGACGCGACTCCGCGGACCGGCCGTGTTCTTCCTGGCGTTCGCCGCCGCACTCGGAACGTCCACTTCGTACCCGCTGTACCCCGCCGTGGCCGCCGTGGCGGACTCACTGGGCACGCAGCTCACCGCCGTCGGCCTCGCGCTCGCGGCGGGACCGGCCGGCTACCTGGCAGGACTCGGCCTGCTGGTGCCGCTGGTGGACCGGTTCCCGCCGGCACGGGTGCTGGCCGCGCAGTTCGCCGTGCTGGCGCTGGTGCTGGCGGCGAGCGCGGTGGCCGGCAACGTGGTGCTGGCTGCTCACCGGTGTGGTCGGGCCTGTTCGGCCGTGGCGCGGGCCTCAGCTCGGTGGCGGGCCGCCTCGCACCGGCGAACCGCCGCGCCACCGTCCTCGGCATCGTGACCGCGGGCATCTCGGCCGGCATCCTGGCCGGGCGGATCGCCGGCGGCTGGCTGACCGAGAGATCGGCTGGCGCGCAACGCTCCTGGCGTTCGGCGGGCCTGTGCACTCGTCGCGGCGGGCTCAGCTCGGTGGCGGGCCGCCTCACGGCGAACGCGCCACCGTCTCGGCATCGTGACCGGGCATCTCGGCCGGCATCTGGCCGGGCGGAGCCGGCGGCTGGCTGACGACGAGATGGCTGGCGCGCAACGCTCCTGGCGTTCGGCGCGGCCTGTGCACTCGTCGCGGCGGGCTGCCTGCTGCTGGTACCGCCCGCACGCGGCAGCGGGCGCGGTTACGCGGAGACCCTGCGCACCCTGCCCGGCCTGATCACCCGTCACCCCGTCCTGCGCGGCGCGGCCACCCGCGGCGCCCTGTGGTTCTTCGCCTTCTGCACCCTGTGGTCCGGCCTCGCCGTGGTGCTCTCGCAGCCGCCGTTCTCCTACTCCGCCGAACGCATCGGCCTGTACGCGCTCGCCGGCCTGGCGGGCGTCCTCGCGACCAGGGCCGCCGGCACCTGGACCGACCGGACCGGCGCCCGCCGCGTCGTGCTGGCAGGCCTGGCCGTGGCGGGCGTCGCCGCGGTCGTCAGCGGCTGGACCCTCACGAGCACCGTCGTCTGCCTGGCCGTGTTCGACGCGGGCCTGTTCGCCGCCCAGGTCGCGAACCAGAGCACCGTGCTCGCCATCGACCCCGCGGCACCGGCCCGGTTCAACAGCGCCTACATGCTCGTCTACTTCGTCGGCGGCACCCTCGGCACCGCTTACGGCGCGGTGGCGGCGGAACACCTCGGCTGGCCCGCCACGGCCATGAGTGCCGCAGTGGCGATCACTGCCGCCTACTGGCACCGTCTGCGCAGCTAGAGGCGGGGTTGGCCGGATTCTGTTTTCACCCGAACGAGCCAGTTACTTGGTTTCATTCCACGCCATAGCTTCCTCGGTATGGCAGCAATCGCGTCCACCCCGTACAGCCGGGACCTCGGTGATGAACTGCGCCGCATCAGGGAGGCGTGCACCCCGTTCCACGGCAGGGCGATGGCCCTGCACCTCGGCTGGGACCCGAGCAAGGTGTCCGACATCGAGTTGGGCAAGGCGCGGGCGAGCGACATCGACCTGGTGCAGTACCTGGCGACCTGCGGCAAGAACCTGGAGTTCGTCGAGTCGTTCCGCCGCCGGTACCACCACGCGTTCGACCTCTACTTCGCGCAGGACAACAGCAACCTGCGCACGCTCGCGATGACCGAAACGATGGCCAGCAGGATCACGTCATACGACCTGATCGTCGTGCACGGCCTTTTGCAGACGGAACGCTACGCGCGCGAGCTCTTCGTCGACTCGCACATCGAGGCACCGGCGGACATCGACCAGTACGTCGAGGCGCGGATGGACCGCCAGACGATCATGCGGCGGCACAACCGCCCTGAGTGCGTGTTCTACGTCCACGAGCTCGCGTTGCGCATGCGGCTGGGCACGCCGGAGATCCGCGAGGACCAGTACCTGCGTCTGCTCTTCAACACGCACATCCTCCGGATCGTGCCCGCGCACATCACGAGCTTCCGCTCTGCTTGCACGTTGTACGAGTTTCCGAAGGTGGCTCCGGTGGTGTTCACGGAGACCGATGTGACGCAGGTGTTCGCGCAGGAGAAGACCGCCGTGGCACAGGCCAGGAGGCTCTTTCAGCGGCTGGATGCCGTTGCCTTGGATGAGGAACAATCGCGGAGCAAGCTGATGGAGTACGTCAGCGGACTGCGAGAGGACTCTCATGACCCCGGAACGGGCCTGGCGTAAGAGCACCTACAGCACGGGGAATGGCAACGGAAGCTGCGTGGAGGTGTCGCTGGCCCAGGACGCGCTCGTGCGGGACACCAAGAACGTGAGCGGTGACGTGCTCACGTTCTCGATTCCCGCCTGGCGTGCCCTGGTCAGCTGGATCGGCTGATCGCGACCGAGGTGTTCGCGGTCTCCACCGTCACCCGGACGGTCTGAGGCGCCAGCGACTGCAGGTACTGCGCGTGGTCGCGGCCGATCGAGTCGCCGAGCGCGATGAACGCGAGCCGCGGCAGGTCGAACGCGGTCGTGGCGCAGAAGTCCTCCAGGCGGTCGAAGCCGCGGCGGAGGCCGGTGGCGTCGAGGCCGAACACGGCGTGCCGGTCGAGCTTGGCGGCGCCGATGTCGAGCAGGTGCAGGGCGTGCAGGGCGTGGGTGAACGCCATCGCGCACACCTCGATGCGGGCGCACGACGCCAGCAGCGTGCGCACCATCGACGGGTGCAGCGACTTGCCGGACGTGCGCAGGACGACGTCGATGCCGGCCTGGCGGAACTGGTCGACGATCTCGAAGAGTCCCGGCACGGTGAGGGGTTCGCCCCCGCCCAGCGTGACGGTGTCGGGGCGCATCGAGATGAGCGCCTTGGCGATGTGCAGCATGCGGTCGTGGCTGAGCCGCGCGTGTGCGACGTCCCAGGTGATGTCCATGCGGTCTGGCCCCCTTCGGCGGATGCCGCCGATCCAATCCGGGGAGCTGTCCCGCTGTCAGGTGACCGGTGTCCCCAGTCAACCGGGACCGCGGTTGCCCACGGGGTGCTCAGGAGCTGCCGAGACCGGCTTCCCTGGCCGCCACGATGGCCTGGGCGCGGTCGGCGACCTGCAGTTTCGTGAAGATCGCGGACACCCGGTTGCGGACGGTCTTCTGCGAAAGGCTGAGCCGGTGGGCGATGGAGGCGTTGTCCTTGCCGGACGCCATTAGCTCCAGCACGTCCCGTTCGCGGTCGGTCAGCTGCGGGAACGCCACCGCCTTGGACGACGAGATCGCGGTGAAGTAGCCCATCATCCGCTCGGCGATGGTCGCGCTGAAGATCGCCTCTCCGGCACCTATGGCCTGCACCGCGCGCACGATCTCGTCGTCGTCCGTGGTCTTGACGAGGTAGCCGCGCGCGCCGGCCCGCATCGCCGCGAAGACCAGTTCGTCGTCCTCGTGCATGGTCAGCACCAGCACACCGACCTCGGGCAACGCCGCCAGCATCTGCTTCGCGGCCTCGACGCCACCCAGCCGTGGCATGTGCAGGTCGAGCACGACGACGTCCGGCTCGACCTCCAGCACCACGGCCACGGCCTCCACGCCGTCGGCCGCCTCGCCGACGACGGAGATGCCGTCCTCGCCGTCCAGCAACGCCTTCATGCCGCGCCGGAAGACCGGGTGGTCGTCGGCGATCACGACCCGCGTCATCGAACCTCCAGCGCTATCGGACTTCCAGCGGAAGCCGCGCGACCACCCGCGTGCCGTGTGGTTGGGCCGGTGTCACTGTGCACGATCCTCCCAGCTCGGCACAGCGTTCCCGCATCGAGTCGAGGCCGACACCGGGTTTCGCGTCCGCCGCGACCCCGCGGCCGTCGTCCACGATCTCCACGACCAGGTCGCCGTCGTGCCGGACGGTGATCACGCAGTTCCGCGCGCCCGAGTGCCGCGCGGTGTTCGTCAACGCCTCCGCGACGATCCGGTAGGCCGCGACCTCGACCGCCGCCGACAGCCCCTCGACCTCCTGCGCCTCCACCGTGACCTTGAGCTCGCCGTGGAACCGCGCCGCCTCGTCCCGCACGGCCAGTGCCAGTCCCTGGTCGAGGATCGGTGGCCGCAGCCCGTCCACGAGCCTGCGCACCTCGCCCGCGGTCGAGTCGACGTCGCCGAGCACCGGGTCCAGCGCCTCGCCCATCGACCGCCGCAACGCCCGCAGCTGCAACCGGATTCCGACCAACGCCGGTCCCACGCCGTCGTGCAGGTCGCGCCGCAACCGCAGGCGTTCTTCTTCGCGCGCCCGCACGAGCCGTTCGCGGGCGAGCTGCAGATCGGCCGTCAGCTTCATCGACTGCGCGGCCGGTGCGGTGGACCGTGCCAGGTCGACGAGAAGGCTGAGTTCCTTGTCGCTCAACCGTTCGTCTGGCGCGCGCGGCTCGACCACAAGGTCACCGACGGCAGAACCGCGGTACGTCATGGGGAAGCGCAGTTGTGGCCACCCGCGGCTGCGTCCGTGCTCGGCGAGCACCGACCCACCGCGAATCGCGACGTACGGCAGCTTCAACGACTCGGCGACCGTCTGCGCGACGGTCGGCAGCACGTCCTGGGAGCGTTCGAGCTTCTCGCTCAATGTGGACAACGCGGCATAAGGATCGGTCCGCACGCCGTAGAGCCACCGGTCGAGCTTCTTCTGCACCCAACTGCGGAACGGCGCGAACACCAACCCCGCCGCCACGACTCCGATGACCTCGGCGTCGTTGCTGAACAGCCGCCCGGCCGCGAGCATCACGCCCAGGTAGATCAGCAGCAACGCCACCGTCAACGTGCCGTAGAGCAACGACCGGTGGATGAGCAGGCTGATGTCGTACAGCCCGTACCGCACGATCGCGATCACCGCGGCCGCCGGGAACGCGAGCACGCCGATGACCCACGCGAAGTGCCCGTCCGTGGTCTCCAGCGCCGTCGCCACGACCGCCAGCGCCAGCAACGCGAAGGCCCACACGAGCAGCCGGCGTTCGTCGCCCTCGGCCCGCCGCCAGCGCACGAACAACGCCACCACCGCCGCGACCACCGACACCCCGGCCAGGAGCACCGCGACCAGCGTGATCGCCCGCGCGAGCCCACCACCGCCGGTCTGCCAGAAGCCCGCCGGATCACCCCACGAGCCCCAGGCGATCCCGATCGTGCCGAGCACAGCGCTGAACAGGCTCGCCCCGATCGCGAACCACCAGCGGTTGTTCAGGGGCTTGCCGTTGGGGAAGACCAGCGCCACCGCGGGCAGCAGCGCGTACGTCGGCCACCAGATCCACTGCTCGACCCAGCGCGCCGGATGGTCGGCGGGCTGGCCGGCGACCGCGACGGTGATCCCGCCGAAGAGCCCCATGACCAGCAGCAACCAGCCGACGGCCGACCTTTGCACATGACCGATCACCCGCACCCCGAGCAAGGTGCAGGCGAAGGCCACGAGCCAGTTGCGTGGATGCGAGACGGCGCCGGTGGCCACCGTGTGCACGACCGCGTAGAGCACACAGGCGGCCACCAGCGCGCCGACGACCCGGGCGAGGTTGACCTCGCCGCGGGTCAGTCGCTGAGCCAGTGCCACAGGTTGTGGAAAGGAGAACCGGCGTCCATCGTGCTCATGCCGGAGCCTCCCGGCCAGCCCTGGAAGGTCAGGAGCCGGTGCCGCAGCTGTTCCACGGTCATCGCCTCGGCGGCCTTGTGGACGTGGTCGAAATCGACGTCACCAGGCTGGGGGCTCATCGCCCGCGCCTGAAGCTCCGCGTACCAGGACAGGAGCTCTTCGTCAGACATGGTCGAGAAGTAGGGCGGCAGCTGTACTTCCTGCCCGGCTTTCTGCTCGGACTTCGACATGCCCAGTAGGAGTGACAACCGTTCCCCCAGATACACGAGTGGACCCGATCGTTCCGACGATCGGGTCCACTCCTGGTCCATTCAGGGCCTGAGCTGCTGACTCACGGTAGGACCTGGATCTTGCGGCCCTTGCCCGCCTTGAACTGGTCGAGCGCACCCGCGTAGTCGTCCAGTGGCAGCCGGTCACTGATGAAGATCTCCGGGTCGAGCACGCCCGTCGCGAACAGGTCGGCCGCCCGCTCGAACGAGCGCAGCACCGCCATCGAGCCGGTGATCGTGATCTCCTGGTTGTAGATCTTGTACGGCTCGATCGTCACCCGCGCCGAGTAGTCCGACACGCCGAACTGCAGGAACGTGCCGCCCTTCGCGACCCGGCCCAGACCGTCCTGGATGGCCTTCTCGTTGCCGGTGGCGTCGATGACGACGTCCCAGCCCTGCGGCCGGTCCAGCTCGTCCGCCGACGCCGCCGTGCCCGTGACGCCGAGTTGCACGGCGGTCTTGAGGCGTTCGGCGTTGAGGTCGACGATCTCGATGGACGAGGCGCCGGTGAGCTTGCCGAGCTGCAGCATCATCAGGCCCATCGTGCCCGAGCCGTAGATCAGCACCCGCGAGGCCATCTGCGAGCGCAGCACGTCGTACCCGCGGACCGCGCACGACAGCGGCTCGATGAGCGCCGCGTCCTCGACCCGCACGTGGTCCGGCAGCTTCACGCAGTTCGCGACCGGGGCGACCGCGAACTCCGCCGCGCCACCGGCCGTGGTGACACCGATTGCCGCCCAGCGCTCGCACAGGTTGTTCTTGCCGTTGCGGCACATCCGGCACTCGTAGCAGTACAGCGACGGGTCGACGGCCACGCGGTCGCCGACCTTCAGCTCGTTCACCTGGGAGCCGATCTCGACGATCGTGCCCGCGAACTCGTGGCCGGGCACGACCGGCAGCGTCGGCGCGAACTCGCCCTGCAGGATGTGCAGGTCCGTCCCGCACAGCCCGCAGGCGGCCACGTCGACGACCACCTCGCGCGGACCGCACTTCGGATCGTCCACAGTGGTCACTTCGACGGACCCGACGCCGGTGATCACTGCTGCTTTCACTTGACCGCTCCCAACGAAAGGCCCTGGACGAGCTTGTCCTGGGCGGCGAACCCGGCGATGAGCACCGGCAGAGACACCACGACCGCGGCCGCGCACACCTTCGCGAGGAACAGGCCCTGCGAGGTGACGAACCCGGTGAGGTAGACGGGTGCGGTGCCGGCGACGACACCGGTGAGCACCCGCGCGAACAGCAGCTCGTTCCAGCTGAAGATGAAGCAGATCAACGCCGTCGCCGCGATACCGGGCATGGCGATGGGGGCCACGACCCTGCGCAGGATCACCAGGAGCCCGGCGCCGTCGATCGACGCGGCCTCCAGGATCTCCTTCGGCACCTCGGACAGGAACGACCTCATGAGCCACACCGCGATCGGCAGGTTCATCGAGGTGTAGAGCAGGGTGAGGAACGAGATGTTGTCGAGCATCCCGGAGAACTGCGCGATCAGGTAGATCGGCAGCAGCGCCGCGACGACCGGCATCATCTTGGTGGACAGGAAGAAGAACAGGACGTCGGTCCACTTCTCCACCGGCCTGATCGACAACGCGTACGCGGCCGGGATCGCCAGCAGCAGCACGATGATCGTCGACCCGATGGAGGCGCTGAACGAGTTGAGCAGCGGCGGCCACGCGCCGGCGTCGAAGAACTCGCCGTAGCCCTCCAGCGTGAGCGGTGCCAGCAGCGACGGCGGGTTCGTGGCGGCGTCGGACTCGCTGTGCAGCGAGGTCAGGAACATCCACGCCACCGGCGCGAAGAACACCAGGCCGCAGAACCAGGCGAGCACGCCCCAGCTGTGTCCGACCCACTTGGGCCTCATCGCTTCTCCTCCTTGAACAGCGAGGACACCGTGCGCAGCGCGAACGTCGCGATGATGATCGACCCCGCCACCACGATCACGCCGGCCGCGGAGGCCTCGCCGTACTCGTGGGCCTGGTAGAAGGTCTGGTAGATCATGTACGGCAGGTTCGCCGTGCCCAGACCGCCGGACGTGATGGTGAAGACCGCGTCGAAGTTCTGCACGACGTAGATCGAGCCGAGCAGGCCGCCGAGCTCCAGGTACTGGCGCAGGTGCGGGAACGTCAGGTACCGGAAGATCTGGAACGACGACGCGCCGTCGATCGTCGCCGCCTCGACCGGTTCGACCGGCTTCGACTGCAGGCCCGCCAGCAGGATCAGCATCATGAACGGCGTCCACTGCCACACCAGCGACAGCACGACCGCGGTCATCGGCATGGAGCTGATCCAGTCCGGCTGGGCCTCGAAGCCCAGCCAGTTCAGGATGCCGTTGAACAGGCCGTACTCCGGGTTGTAGAGCACGTGCTTCCAGATCAGCGCCGCCGCCACCGGCACCACGAGGAACGGCGCGATCAGCAGCGTGCGCACCAGCCCGCGACCGGCGAACTTCTTGTCCAGCAACAAGGCCAGCCCGAGCCCGAGGACCAGGCTGATCAGCACCACCGACGCCGTGAGCACGATGGTGTTGACCACCGACGAGCGCAGGTCGGGGTCGGTGAAGACGTTGACGTAGTTGTCGATCCCGGCGAACCCGCGGTTGGTGGGGTCCAGCGAGTTCCACTTCATGAACGAGATGACCAGCGTGGCCACGAACGGCAGCTGCGTCACGATGATCAGGAAGATCAGCGCGGGCAGCAGCGGCGCGCGCGTGGCCCACCGGTTGACCTTCTTGCGGGGGACGGGCGGCGGCCGGTCGTCCGTGTCCGGCCGCGCCTGCGTCATGACTGCCATGTCACCGGCCCCTTCACTGGCCCTTGTACTTCGCGGCGACCTTCTCGGCGAGTCCCTGACCGTTGTCCAGCGCCTCGTCGACGCTCACCGCACCCGCGATCGCGGAGCTGATCTGCTGCGAGACCTGCGTGCCCAGGTCGGTGAACTCCGGGATGCCGACGAACTGGATGCCGGGGGCCGGGCGTTCCTGCACACCGGGGTTGAGCGGCTTCGCGCTCTTGATCGCGGCCTCGGCCATCGCGGAGAACGAGCCGGACGACTGCTTGTACTCGGGCCGCTGGTAGGTCGACGAACGCTTGCCGTCGGGCAGCTTCGACCAGCCGAGGTTCTTGCCGACGAGCTCCTCGTAGCCCTTGCCGGACGCCCAGGAGATGAACTTCCAGGCGTTCTCCTGCTTCTTCGACGCCTTCTGGATGCCGAACGCCCAGGTGTAGAGCCAGCCGGAGCTGTCGGTCTTCACGACCGGCGCCTGGGTGAAGCCGAGCTTGCCCTTGACCGGGGAGTCGTTCGCCTCCAGCAGACCGGCGGCGACCGTGGCGTCGTACCACATCGCGACCTTGCCCTGCGTCATGTTGTTCAGGCACTCGGCGAACCCGGCCTGCGGGGCGCCCGCCTCGCCGTGGTTGCGCACCAGGTCGACGTAGAACTTGGTGGCTTCCTTGAACTCCGGCGCGTTGACCTGCGCCTGCCAGTCCTTGGTGAACCACGTGCCGCCGAAGGTGTTCACGACGGTGGTGAGCGGTGCCATGACCTGGCCCCAGCCCGGCTGGCCGCGCAGGCAGATGCCGCGCACCTCGGGCGTGGCGACCTTCTGCGCCGCCTCGGCGACCTGCTGCCAGGTCGGCTTCTCCGGCAGCGTGACGCCCTTGGCCTCGAAGATGTCCTTGCGGTACATGAGGAACGACGACTCGCCGTAGAACGGCTGCGCGTACACCTTGCCGTCCGCGGCGGTGAGCGACTGCTTGATCGGCTCCAGGATGTCGGCCTGGTCGAACGCGCTGTCCTTGGCCACGAAGTCGTCCATCGGCGCCAGCCAGCCGTTCTTGGCGTACATCGGCGTCTCGTAGTTGGAGATCGTGGCGACGTCGTACTGACCGGCCTGGCTGGAGAAGTCCTGGCTGATCTTGTCGCGGACGTCGTTCTCGGGCAGCACGGTGAAGTTCACCTTGATGCCGGTGTCCTTGGTGAAGTTGTCCGCGGTGAGCTTCTGCAGGTCCTGCATCTGCGGGTTGTTCACCATCAGCACGTTCACGGAGTCGGTGCCACCGCCTCCACCACCTCCCGCGCCGGCGCAGGCGGAAGCTAGGAGCAACACAGCGGTGGCGGCGCCGAGTGTGCGGATCGACGACATCGTCGGTTCCTTTCGGGGGATGGTTCAGGGCGCGCTGAAGAAACCAGGCGTACCCAGTCGGGGGTTTGTCCCGGCGTCTGCGAGTACCACCAACTCCGAGTCGGTGGTACTCGCAGACGCCGTCAGGCTCTGACGACTTTGGGACCCAGCAGGGAGTACCGGTGGGCCTCGTGGGCGGTGAGACCCGAGTCGGTGACGATCGCTTCCATGTCGCCGACCTCGGCGAACCGGTTGAAGCTCGACACGCCGAACTTCGTGTGCACCCCGACGAAGACCTTCCGCCGGGAGACGCTGAGCGCTTTCGCCTTCACCGCGCCGACCACCGGGTCGGGCGTGGTGAGACCGTGCTCGCGGGAGATGCCGTTCGCCCCGATGTAGGCGAGGTCGATCACCATCTCGCCCAGCATCCGCAGCACCCAGTGGTCCACAGTGGCCAGTGTGTGACCGCGGACCCGGCCTCCCAGCAGGAGGACCACGCACGACGGGTGCTCCGACATCGCGGCGGCGGTCGGCAGCGACGCGGTGATGATGGTGAGCGGGTTGGTGGTCGGCAACGCCTCCGCGACGAGCTGCGGCGTGAAACCCTCGTCGATGAACACCGTCTCGGCGTCGTCGAGCCGTTCCGCGGCCGCCTTCGCGATGCGCCGCTTCTCCGGCACGTGCGACCCGGCGCGGAACCGCAGGCCCGTCTCGAAGCCCGCGCTCTCCACCGGAACGGCACCACCGTGCGTGCGCCGCACCAGACCGTGCTCGTCGAGCAACCTCAGATCACGTCTGACCGTCTCCGGCGCGACCTGGAGCTCCTGGGCCATCTCCACCACATCGACGCGGCCGTCGGCGCGGGCCCTGGCCAGGATGCGGCGCTTGCGGTCTTCAGCTCGCATGTCACCTGCCCACTCGGCTCTACGGGTGCCCGTTCGGGCTGTGCATAGATGAAACACCCCGTTAACGCTGTGGTCGGCACCACAACTGAGTGAGATCTTGCCCGATTTCAGCCCGTTTCACATGCCGAAAGCCGCGCCCACCTGGGACGCGGCTTTCGGGCATGCCCGTATTCAATGTCTGAATGGCCCGTTTCTAGCCCAACCAGGCCGCCGCGTCGGTCGGCAACTTGCCGTCGTTGTCTAGTGAGACGCTGGTCAACACAGGTGTACCAGGTAGATCGACGGCGTGCTCGGACAAGTTGACGACACAGGTGCGGCTTCCGCGCTTGAACGCCAGCACGTTCTCGCCCAGGTCGAGCCACTCCAGGTCGCCCTCGATGTCGCGCCGGTGCGCGAACACCTGCCGGTAGAGCTCCAGCATCGACTCGGGCTTGCCGGTCTGCGCGCTGACCGAGAACTCCTGCCAGTTCTCCGGCTGCGGCAACCAGCTCGGACCGTCCTGCGCCGACCAGGGCAGCGGCACCCGGCACCCGTCCCGGCCGCGGTCGGTGAAGCCGGAGCGGTGCCACACCGGGTCCTCGCGCAGCTCGTCCGGCAGGTCCTCGACCTCCCAGAGCCCGAGCTCCTCACCCTGGTAGACGTAGACCCCGCCGGGCAGCGCCGCGGTGAGCATGATGGCCGCACGGGCCCGTTTCGTGCCCAGCTCGAAGTCCGTGGGCGCCCCGTGCTGGCGGTCGGCGAACGAGAAACCGGTCTTCTCCCGGCCGTAGCGGGTCACGTGCCGGGTGACGTCGTGGTTGGACAGCACCCAGGTGGGCGGCGCGCCAACGGGTTCGTGCGCTGCGAGCGTGCTGTCGACGACCTTGCGCAGTTCGTCCGCGTTCCACGGGCAGCAGAGGAAGTCGAAGTTGAACGCGCTGTGCATCTCGTCGTTGCGCAGGTACCGCGCGAACCGCTCGGGGTCCGGCAGCCACATCTCCCCGACGAGGATCCGGTCGCCGTCGTACTCGTCCACGATCTTGCGCCAGTGCCGGTAGATCTCGTGCACGCCGTCCTGGTCGGAGTACGGCAGGTCCGCGTCCGGCCTGCTGAAGTCCTTCACCAGCCCGTCGGCCACGTCGATGCGGAACCCGTCGACACCGCGGTCGAGCCAGAACCGCAAGATGTCCTCGAACTCCTGGTGCACCACCGGGTTCTCCCAGTTGAAGTCCGGCTGCTCGGCGGCGTAGAGGTGCAGGTACCACCGGCCGTCTTGGAGCTTGCTCCACGCCGGCCCGCCGAACCGCGACTGCCAGTCGTTCGGCAGCTCCTCGGTGTCGCGAACGTGGAAGCGGTCCCACAACCCGTCCTTGAACCACGGGTGCTGGTCGCTGCAGTGGTTGGGAACGAGGTCGATGATGATCCGGATGCCGAGGTTGTGCGCGTCGGCTATGAGTTTCTCCGCGTCGGCCAGCGTGCCGAACACCGGCTCGATGTCGCGGTAGTCGGCCACGTCGTACCCGCCGTCGGCGAGCGGGCTCGGGTACCAGGGGTTGAGCCAGATCGCGTCGAACCCGAGCTCGGCGATGTGCTGGAGACGCTGCCTGAGGCCGGCCAGGTCGCCGACGCCGTCCCCGTTGCCGTCGGCGAAACTGCGGAGGTAGACCTGGTAGATGGATGCGTTGCGCCACCAGCTCATGCGCGGTGTCCTCTCTCGCTCCTGCGGGGCCGCTGTGAGGCTCCGCAGCGGCTTGCTAGTTCTGAGCGGTGTGCGGACAGGTGAAGCGGGCGTTCAAATACCGCTTCTACCCGAGCGAAACGCAGGCAGCAGAGCTGCTGCGCACGTTCGGATGTGTCCGCAAGGTGTACAACCTGGCGCTGCAGGCCCGCACGGAGGCCTGGAACCAGTCCCGGGAACGGGTCGGCTACGACACGACCTCGGCGATGTTGACAAGCTGGAAACGCACCGAAGAACTCGCGTTCTTGGGTGAAGTCTCGTCGGTTCCGCTGCAGCAGGCGTTGCGGCACCTGCACACGGCGTTTCTCAGGTTCGTGCCGCTCTTGTGTGAAGACCCGAGTGTGGTCAGGATGCCGGCGGTTGACTCCGCGGCGGGAATTGATGTGGGCCCCGATCATCTGCTCGTGCTCTCGTCCGGTGAGAAGATCGCCAACCCGAGGTGCACGAAGGCCGAACGGCATGCGCTCGGCTGTGGTTGCGGTGTCACCCATGACCGGGACATCAACGCCGCTCGCAACATCTTGGCCGCCGGGCTGGCGGCAACGGTCTGTGGAACCGGTGTAAGACCTCAACGGAGCACTCCGGGCGGGCGGTCGGTGATGAAGCAGAAAGACCTGCGGCGCGAGCTGTAGGAATCCCTTCGGTTTCCGGCGGGTGGAGGTCAACCCTTGATAGATCCTGCGGTGAGCCCCGCGAGGATGTGCCGCTGGAACGCCAGGAACAGCGCCACCATCGGCAGGCTCGCCAGCACCAGCCCGGCGAGCAGGAGGTTGATCGGTGTGTCGGGAGCGAAGCGCTGCAACGCGACGCTGAGCGTCTGCTTCGCCGGGTCGGGGAACACGAGCAGCGGCCAGATGAAGTCCTTCCAGGCCGCCACGACCGTGAAGATCGAGACGACGGCGAGGATGGGGCGGGAGATCGGCAGGACGATGCGGATCAGCGTCGTCCAGGTGCCGGCGCCGTCGATCCTGGCCGCCTCCAGCAGTTCTTCCGGGATCTGGTCGAAGAAGCGCTTGAGCAGGTAGACGTTCAGCGCGTTCGCGGCGGCAGGGAGCCAGATGCCGGCCGGGTTGTTGAGCAGGTCGAGGTCGGTCAGCGTGAGGTAGACCGGGACCAGCAAGGCCGTGGCGGGCAGCATCAGCGTGGCCAGCATCAGGCCGAGGACCACGTTTCCGAACAACGGTTTCAGCTTGGACAGCGCGTAGGCGGCCGGGACGATCACGGCCATCTGGACGGCCCACGCGCCGAACGCCACGACGATCGTGTTGAGGAAGAACTTGCCGAGGTCCATGTAGTTCCAGGCGTCGGCGTACGCACCCGGTTCCCAGGTCTGCGGCAGGATCGTCGGTGGTTGCTGAGCGAGCTCGGCCGGTGGTTTGAAGGCGCCGAGCAGCACCCAGAGCAGCGGCACGAGGAACGCGACCGTGAAGAGTACGAGGGTGGCGGTCAGCACCACCCAGTACGCCTTGCCGCCGGGCCTGGTGAGGGTCCTCACGCGTCCGCCCTCCTGGTGACCTTGAGGTAGAGGAAGGAGAAGACGCCGAGCACCGCGAACAGGATCAGGCTCAGCGCGCTGGCCGTGCCGAAGTCGTTGTAGACGAAGGCGTAGCGGTAGAGCAGCAGCAGGACCGTGACGGTCGAGTCCTCCGGGCCGCCGCCGGTCATGATGAACGGCTCGGTGAAGACCTGCATGGTCGCGACGACCTGCAGGAGCAGCAACATGAGGATCACGAACTTGGTCTGCGGGATGGTGACGTGCCAGACCTTCCGCGCGATCCCGGCGCCGTCCAGCTCCGCGGCTTCGTAGAGCTCACCCGGGATGGTCTGCAGGGCGGCGAGGTAGATCAGAGTGGCCGACCCCATGTTCGCCCACGTCGTGAGCAGGACGATGCTGATCAGCGCGGTGTTGCCGGAGTCGAGCCATTGGGACGTCGGTAGTCCGAGTTCTCTGAGCACCGAGTTGAACAGGCCGGGTCCCGGGTCGTAGAACCACTTCCACAGCAGGGCCGTGACGACCGGCGGGAGCATCACCGGCAGGTAGACCAAGAGGCGGAAGTAACCCTTGGCGTGCCGCAGTTCGTTGAGCACCACGGCGGTGAGGAACGGGACGCCGAAGCCGATCACGAGTGCGAGGACCGTGAACCAGGCCGTGTTGCGCCACGCCACCGCGAACAGCGGGTCGTCGAAGAGGCGTTGGAAGTTCTCCCAGCCGACCCACTCGGGGTCGGAGACGAAGTTGACCTGCTGGAAGCTCAGGACCACCCCGCGCACGATCGGGTACCAGGAGAACACCGCGAAGACGACGAGCGCGAGGCTGAGGAAGCCGTACGCGGTGACGTGGCGCCGCACTTACTTCACCTGCGCCAGAACGGCGTTGACCTTGGTCTCCGCGTCCTTGAGCAGTTGTGCGTGGTCGGCGTCCCTGTTGGTCAGCGTCGCCTGCACGACGTTGTCGAGGATCGCGTAGACCTGTTGTGCCTGAGGCGGTTCGAGGCTGCCCTTGGTCTTCTCGCTGCCGTCCACATAGGCCTTGAAGTTCTCGACCGGCATGGTGGCGTACTTGGCCTTGAGGTCTTCCTGCTTCTTGCGCGGGTGACCGGTCCAGATGTCGGCGATCGGCGGGATCGGCAGGCCGACGGGCTGGCCGCGGTCCCTGTACTTCTGCAGGTTGCCTTCGAGGCGGTCCGGGTTGAGGTACTTCCACTGGATCCACTTGAGACCGGCCTTGATCTTCTCCGGCGTGGCCTTCGGGTGGATCATGTAACCCTCGCCGCCGAGCAGCGTGCCCTGCTGGCCCGGGATGGCGGCGAGCCCGTAGTCGTCGTACTTGCCCTTGAACTGGTTGACGATCGCGGCGACGTTGTCGGGTGCGGCCAGGTACATGCCGAGCTGGCCCGCGCCCATCATGTTCTGCACGTCACCGATCTCCAGGAGCTGCTTCTCGCCCATGGAGCCGTCGTCCCAGCGCATCTCCTTGAGCCTGCGCAGGACTTCCTTGCCCTTGTCGTTGTTGAAGTCGGCCTTGAAGGTGTCGCCGTCCTTGCGCGCGATGTCACCGCCGACGGACTTCATCCACGTGGTGAAGTGCCAGCCGCCCTGGTTGCTCTTGCTGTACTCGGCGAACCCGGTGACGCCCGCGTCCTTGAGCTTCTTGGCGGCTGCACGCACCTCGTCCCACGTCTGCGGCGGCTTGTTCGGGTCGAGGCCGGCCTTGGTGAAGTTGATGCGGCTGTAGAGCAGGCCCATCGTGTAGTTCGCGGTGGGCAGCCCGTAGACCTTGCCGTCCACGGTGAAGACGTCCTTGAGCTCCTGCTTGAGGTCGCCGTAATGCGGCACGTCCTTGACGTAGTCCGTGATGTCGGCGGCCTGCTTGCGCGCGATGAGCGACGCCGGATCCGTGAAGTAGACGTAGAAGACGTCCTCGAGCTGCCCGCCGGCGAGCTTGGCGGAGAACGTCTTCGGGTCCATGAACCCCTCGTGCGGCACGAGGTCGATGTTCTCGTTCTGCTTCTCGAACTCCGCGACGTCCTCGTCGAACACCTTGCGGTCGAACGCCTGCGTTTGCGGCGGCTGGCCGTTGATGTTGATCACGACCTTGCCGCCGCTGTCGGCCGTGGTACCGCTCCCACAGCCGGCAACGAGCACGCAGCCCAACAGCACGGCAGCGGACTTCTTCATGGTGGGGCCGCCCTTCTCGCGAGCGCGTCGATGTGACGGCGACCCTAAGTCCCCGTTACATCTGAACGCAATATCCAGACGAAAACTCGCAAGAAATCGACTTGTGTTACCTGGCCGGTGCCGTGGAGGCCCTCACCACCAGCTCCGGCTCGAACAGCAGCTCATCGGGCGCAACGGCGTTGCCGCTGATCTGGTTGGCCAGCAGCTCGACCGCCGCCCGCCCCATCGCCTCGATCGGCTGCCTGACCGTCGTCAGAGGCGGATCCGTGCAGGTCATGAACGCACTGTCGTCGTACCCGATGATCGACACGTCCTTGGGCACGTCCAGCCCAGCTCTGCGGACGGCCCTTATCGCGCCCAATGCCAGCGGGTCGCTCGCGCAGATGATCGCCGTGACGCCTCTCTGCACCAGCTTCGTCGCCGCCGCCTGCCCACCTTCAAGGCTGAACATGGCGTGCTCGACATCCGCCCCACCACACCGCTGGATCGTCTCCAGCTTCCGCTGGCTCGGCATGTGGTCCGGCGGCCCCAGCACCGCCCCGATCCGCTTGTGCCCCAGGGACGTGAGATGCCCGTACGCCTGCTCCACCGCCACCGCGTCATCGCAGCTGACCCGCGGGAACGCCAGGTCGGCTATGGCGGCGTTGACCAGCACCGCGGGCAGCTTCCTGGACATCATCTGCTGGTAGTGGCCGTGGCTTGCGTCCTTTTGCGCGTACAGCCCACCTGCGAAGACGATGCCACTGACATGCTGTTCGAGAAGCAGCTCCAGGTACTCCGCCTCGGTCACCCCACCGGCCGTCCTGGTGCACAGAACAGGCGTGAAGCCTCTCTGGGCGAGCGCGTTGCCGACCACGTCCGCGAACGCCGGGAAGATCGGGTTCTGCAGCTCCGGCAGCACCAACCCGACCAGCCTTGCCCGCTCACCCCTGAGCTGCGTCGGCCGCTCGTACCCGAGCACGTCCAGCGCGGTGAGGACGGCTGAGCGGGTGGCGTCCGACACGCCTGGCTTGCCGTTCAACACCCGGCTGACGGTGGCCTCACTGACCCCGACCTTGGCCGCGACCTCGGCCAGCCTTCGTTGCGTCATGGCGCAAGTCTACGCAAATTCTTACGCTCGTTTGCACGCCGCGCTCACCCACCTGGCGGTGATGGGTTCGGCCGGTGACTAACCTGAATGGTCACTTGCAGGTGCAGGGAGACGTGATGCCAACCGAACCTGTTCCGATCACTCCTGAACCCGCTGGGCCTGAGCGCCCCTGCTGGCCGACGCCGGCGTCCGATCGCCCATGTCGGCCATCATCCCCGGTGCTGGAAGTTGACTGGTTCCGCCAGATACCCAACGGCGGTGGCACCGTCTACCGGCGCGCTTGAGCACCCATGCGGTCACGTGCACTGATCTACTTCGGCAGCCTGCTCGCGACGATCGCATTGATCAACACGCCGGTACCGCGAGTGGTGGTTTCGGCGGTGCTCAACCCCGACGCGGGAGATGCAGTAGCGCGCAGTCTGGGCTCGATCACGAAGGATCTTGTCCTCGTCCTGCTCATTTCGATCTACTTCGAGTGGGTTCGCACCAGGGAGCAGACCGAGCTGCTGCGAGGCGTGGACCGCAAGCTCGACGCCCTGAAATCAACGACAGCACCTGCCACGAGGCAGCTTGTGCTCGACTCGACATCGCCGGAAGAGCTCATCACGACCGCCCTCGATCGACACATTCCTCATGTGAGCGACAAGTCGTCCCTGGTGTCGTTGGTTCTCTCACTGCGGCCTGCTCACCACGATGTCTCCGTGGCCTTGCGGGTCGAACGAGTGGAGGGGACGACAGTTCACGTCAGCTTCCGGTACGAGTTGACGATGCCTCGTGGGCCGCTGCTGGCTGCGGTGACCTCATCGCCCACCCACTCGATAGCGCTGTCCGACGCGTGTCCAGAGCTCTTCGACGTCTCCACTCTTGCCAGCACGGCATCGTTTGAGGAAGACGCGAAAGCGTTCGGCAACAAGCTGGAATGCTACGTCGAGCCACGTCGCGGAGGGACTCGGAAGGTTGATTTCCGCAGGGTCCCGGCGACCATGGTGCGCAAGTACATTTCGCTTCCGGTCGGCTTGACGCACGCCGACCTGATGTTGTTCGCCGCGGACCTCAGTCAGGAAGACACCGAGTTCGTCAGGGTTCGGCAGTACTCGCACTTCTCTCAGGATCTCGCAGTGCCTGGAGTGTGGTGGTACGCCGATCGGCCGATGTTCGTCAGGAGCCTCACGATGGACATCCGGGAACTGGTCCGGGAGCGGGGCAAGAAGGTGCACATGCAGGTCTTCCTCGGCAGCGTCGACTCGCTGGTGCTCGATGCGGACGAGGGTTACCTCTCGTTGAAGCTGGACAGATGGGTCGTGCAGGGGCAAGGCGTGATCGCGAACTGGTGACCCGTCACCTCAACGCCTCCCGCCACAACAGCGCCACCCCGTGCCCCGGCAGCAACCACGACCGCACGTCCAGCTCTTTCAGCTCCCCGGCCTGCAACCACTGCGCCGAAGCCGTCGCCGACCGGAACGTGAACGGCATGATGCGGAACTCGTGCGGTGGCGACTGGTCGACCGCGAGTCCCGTCGCGTCGAAGCTGATCTTGTCCACGAAGGACGGGTACGGGGACTGCCAGTAGCAGAAGCCGTCGTTGGTGCGCTGCAGAGTTCGCGACCAGACGGTGAGGCCGCAGATCGCGCGCACCACGTGGTCGTCGGCGATGCCGGAGAGGTCGCACTCGAAGATCCGCAGGTCGCTCATGTGGTTCATCGGGCTGAGCTTGGGCAGCGGGCCCATCGACTCGCGGAAGAACGTCAGGTAGTTGGCCCACTCGCTGAACTTCACCTCGAGCGGCGGGATCTGGCTGGGCTCTGCGGAGCGGCGCTGGCCCTCGTGGTCGAGGTAGTCGATGGCGATCTGGGTGGAGTGGCGCAGGTCGTCGACCGAGTCGAGGAACAGTGACGAGTCGGGGATGAAGTAGAGCTCGAAGAGGGGGTAGCGGCAGGCGGCGCTGATCGTGTCGCGGAGCAGGGCGTTGGAGGTGGCGAAGATGACGAAGCGGTCGACCGGGACGCTGGTGCGGAACTGGTACCGCTGCGTTGTCATCAGGTGGTAGGTCTTGGTGTCGATGCCTTGCAGCTCCAGCTTCACGGTGGTGCCGGTGCTGATCGTGAGGTCGTCGCCGCGCGGTTTCATGCCGCTGCCGCCGAGCACCCCGGCGATCACGTCGTCGTTGGCCACGTTCGGGCCGTAGATGGAGGCCAGGAACGTGCGCAGGACCTCGGACGGCAGCAGGTGTTCGAGGAACACCGGGCCCGCGAGGCGGCCGACCTCGGCGACCAGGCGTTGGTGCCAGAAGAGCTCGTAGGCGCCGAGCAGGAAGCCGGCCAGGGCGGGCAGGGGCCACAGGACGACCAGGACGTCGTGCAGCACGGAGCGGGTGGCCGGTTGCCAGAGCAGCACGACGGTGAGGTCGAGCGCGCCCAGCAGGATCAGGAAAAGAGCGAGGGCCAGCGCCTGTTTGTGCCTGCGCGCCACCGCCACCTGGTCGCCGCCCCCTCACTCCGCCAGCTCGTCCATACATGGTGGGAGTGATGGGGCAGCAGCGCCAGAGCCGTTCGGTCGATGCCGTACTAGCGGCGGCGGTCCCACATCGGCTCGTCGTGCACGCCGACGTAGGTGCTGAGTGAAGCGCGGGGCTTGGTGTCGTCGCCGGTGAGGTCGTCGTACAACCCGAGCAGGTGCGTGGTCATCGCGCTCTTCGCACCCACCTCGTCGTGACGGCGGAGGAACCAGATGATCTGCTCGTGCTCGTTCGCGGAACGGTTGTGCACCTCGCGGGAGGGGTGCGCGTGCCGCTTGCAGTCCTGCAGGCCGGGGACGAGCGCCTGGTACATCTGCTCCAGCAGTTCGTTGTGCGCCGCGCGGATCAGGGCCGAGTGGAACTCCTCGTCCGCCTCGATGACCTCCTGCACGTCCTCGACCTCAGCGCGCTGGTAACGCTGGTTGTGCTTGGCGAGCTCGTCCAGCTCACCGTCACCGGCCCTGACCGCGGCGAGCGACGCGGCCGTGGTCTCCAGCGCGAGGCGGACCTCGAGCAGGTCGGTGTGGTTGAACTGGCGCGCGGCGAGACGGCCTTCGAGGTGCTCCTCGACGGCGGCCAGGTCGGTGCGGCGGACGTACCAGCCGAGGCCGCGGCGGACCTCGACGATGCCCTGGAGCTGCAGTCGCTGCAGAGCTGTACGCAACGAGGACCGGGCGACATCCAGTTTGCGAGCCAGGTCCGGCTCAGTGGGGAGGCGGTCGCCCGCCTTGAGAGTGCCGCCGATGATCTGCTCCCGGAGCTTCTGCTCGATGAGCTCCGGCAGCGGCCGTCGCGAATCCGGCGAGAGCGCCCAGCTCTCGCCGAAATGGGAGTCGTCGGCGGGCATTGGCTCAGGGTAGGCCTCCTGCAGTCTGGTTGCAACTTGTCTGGCAACCTGGCGACCGTTGACAGACAACCTACAACTACGGAATTCTGTGGTGCAGGCGAGACACCTCGGACCGCCCACACCGAGGAGCACGGACTCGCCTAGTCGGGAGGGGAACGAGATGTCCGCAGGGAGTGCACTCGGAATCGCAGCAGCCGTCGCAGTCGCCGTCACCGCCATCGGATGGCGCACCGTGCTCACGATGGTCGCCGTCTCTGTCGTCGCGCTGGCCGTCGTCGGCTTCGTGAACGTCACCAGCATCATGTTCAGCTGATGAGCAGAACCCAGGTGCCCGGTCTGCGTACCCCGCAGGCCGGGCACCGCTCTTCGCGGGGGACGTCCAGGAGAAGTGCCGGGTGCTTTAGGGTTCGGACGGTGGCTATTGCTCACACGCTGCACGCACGCATCGCGCCCGCAGACGTGCTGGTCGACGAACGGCGCACGGTCTACCGGCTCGCGGCCGACCTGTTCGCACCAGGCACCGAGTTGTCGGACAACCTCGCCGACCACCCGATCGTCCGCTACGAGATCGGCCGCGCCCTCGCCGGCGCCGGCGAACTGGATCTCGCACGGATGCACGAGGTCGCCGGGCTGAGGGTGTGCGATGCCGGGATCGCGGTGGCCGCGGACCCGCGTTCCGGATTCCTGCTCGAAGCGCCGCTGCGGATCATCGCGCCGCCAGGGGTGGCCATCGAACCGCTGACCGAGGCCGACGGAGACCGGTTCTCGGCGGCGCTCCAGGTCGTGGCCGACGGGATCCGGTTGTTCCGCTCACTCGCGCCCGTCACCGCCGACGACCTCCTCGCCCACGTGTCGATGCTCGCGGTGCTCAAGCGGGAGACCTCCGGTGGCGTCGTGTCGGCTTCGTCCCGGTATGTGCCGGGAATCGTGCTGATCGACGAACCCTCGCTGCCCATCGAGGTCGCTGAGGCGCTCGTGCACGAAGGCGCGCACGAGAAGTTCTTCGACCTGGCCATCACCCACGAGTTCCTGGACGCACGAGCCGAGGACGTCGAGTTCTTCGAGACTTCGTGGTCACACGCGCGCTGGCCGTTGGAGCAAACGTTCGCCGCGTGGCACGCGTACAGCTGCCTCGCCCAGTTCGCCCAGGCCTGCGCCGGGGTCGAGCTCGGTCCGGACTCGTTGCTGCCCAAGGCGCAGGAGCGAGCGGCGGAGATCGGCGCCTGGCTGCTGGCTCACGAACATGAGCTGCGTCCGGACGCGCGATGGCTGTTGCGTGCGCTCGCCGGGGAGACCGTCGCACCGTCCGCTGTGGAGGGTGACGCTGCGGAGATCGAGGTCGACTTCCACTTCCGCCTGCACCCGGACGTTCGGTGGCGGCGGACCGAGTCCGGGCGCATGGTGGTGGGGCGGGTCGGCCAGTGGCCGGAGATCTTCTGGCTCGACGCCGACGCAGGCTGGGTGGTGGGCCAGTTGCCGGCGGACGGAAGTCCCATCGGGGTCGGGGGCTTGACGACGGGAGCGATCGGGAGATGGACGGCGGTCACGGACGACCCGGGACGGCGCTTGGAGGTCGCGCTGGCCTCGTTGCTGACGAACTCGATCGTCGAACGGGTGTCCTGATCGGACCAGGTGTGCCGGTGGTGACCGGGGTGCGGCGGTCGGTCGTGCCCGTCGACTGGTTTTGGCGGATGCCGAACGGCGGCACGGTGTACCGCAGGTCGAGGTAGCCCGGCGTCCGTTCGGATGACATGCGGTAGCGGGCGACCGCCGACTGCGGGACCTGGTCGACCAGATCATCGGAGCAGGTAATGCCGTGCCGGCAACACCATCGGGTGACGATGGCGCGGCAGGTGACAGAAGGTCACTGGTCTGCTGGCCTGGCTGGCCACGGTCGGAGCGCTCGTCGTGATGTGGGTGATGCGTTCGGGATCCAAGCCCGCATGGCGGTCCTGCACGGCTGGACGCGGCTCCCGGCTGGCGTCCACTCGCTCGTCCCGCCTCGCCCTTTCGCGGTCATGGCAAGGGTAAAGCTGCTGGTGAGCCGGGGGTTGTGGTCCGATGTAGACTGCCGCATCCCGCTTCGCCGGGCATGACTGCATCGTTCCCGCGCGGTTGCACGGGCGGTGAAGTCATATCGCTATGTTCCGACCGGGCGAACATCCACCACGGCTCTGTCTCCGCCCGTCACCATAGAAGATCAATCCTGGGTTCGAGCTCCACTTCTCGAGAAGGAACGATGACCACCCCGAACCAGCCTCTTCGCCGGCCTCAGACCCCCGGCGCTCCTGTCCCTCACCTCCCCACCGGCGTGGGTCCTGTGATCGGACAGCCTGTTACCCCGGTCGACTGGTTCAGGCGCATGCCAAATGGTGGCACCGTGTTCCTGAGGCCCGCGCAGGGCGAGCAGAACGACTGAGCAGTGATCAGCGAGGAAGGGGTCGGCCGAGTGCCGGCCCCTTCGTCGTTCAGGCGTACGACTTCACGGGCGTATAACGACTAGGCCACAGGGCGTACCTGGAAACGGTTGCTGCGCCGTTAGGTGGACGTCGATGGTCTTAGATCTCGGCATCCCGCCGATCCCAACGGAGTACACCCCGATGCGCCTGACGCCCCTGAGAACTGCCGGTCTCGCCGCCTCCGCCGTGGCGGCCGTGTTCGCCCTCACCACCGTCGCCACCGCCAAGCCGGCCAAGCCGGCGCCGGTTTCCGGTGACGACCGCGCGGTTGCCTATGACGGCAACGTCGACATCAAGCACAAGGACGCCTGCACCGTCGGTGGGCTGAGCGGGACGCCGATCGAGCCGGGCAAGTTCACCTTCACGGGTGGCGTCGACCAGCAGGACCTCGACATCACCGGCATTCCGGCCAACACCACGATCACGGGTGTCGTGGTCAAGGGCTCGGACGCCTACAACGTCTACCTCGCCCCCAAGCTGGGCGAACTGCCGTGGAACGACCTCCGCTCGCCGCAGAACAACGGCGGCCAGGTGCCCGCCATCAGCCACTGGTACGCGTGCGGCGTCGAGAAGGACCAGTCGAGCAGCAGCTCGGCCACGACGACCACCACCACGACGACTTCGGGTACGTCGACCAGCACCACCACCATCACCATCAGCACGACGCCCGCGACGACCAGTGCGTCGTCGTCGGCCACCAGTGCGCCCTCCACGACGGTCACCACCACCAGTGCTGCCGTGCCCGTCGACGAGGACGACCTCGCGTCGACCGGGTTCGGGTCCGCGTGGCTGGTCGGGCTGGGTGCCGCGCTGCTCGCCGGCGGTGCTGCCGTGCTGATCGTGCTGCGCAGGCGTCGCGCCTAGGAGTTCTCCATGAGCACGCCCCAGAGCGTGCCGAAGAAGATGCGTGTGCGGACGTGGAACTCCACGTCCTCGGGAGCCGCCCCGCCGCCGTAGGTCTCCACGGTGCGCTGGGCGGCTTCCGCGCCTTCTGCGCCTGCCAGGCAGGCGAGGTCCCAGGCGACCGGGCCCAGCCAGGTGTCCTCGAAGTCGAGCCACACGGGGCCGCGGGCGGTCATGAGCAGGTTGCCGTAGTGCGGGTCGCCGTGCAGAGGCTGCACAGAGCGGTAGTGGGCGTCCCACGACGCCATGAGCTCCGTACGACTTTCACGGAACGGCTCCAAGTCGCCCACCCCGAGCTCTGACAGGTAGGCCAGCGTGTTGTCGACGTCGTCCATAGGGCCGCGAACGGGCAACGGGCCGTCATAGGAGCGCAGCTCGGCGTGTAGAGCAGGTAGAAGCTTCAAAACGTCTGCACGGGAAAATTCATACGTGGGGTCGTGCGGCACAAACGTGCTGAAAGACACGACGAAGGCGGAGAACGAGTGCGGGCCGGCAGGCAGCTCACCAGAAGGCGTCACCACCGGAACGCCACGAGCCGCCAGAAAAGCGGAAATCGCCAGGTCGCGACCGAAGTGTGAGGCCACAGCAGGCCGCACCAAGGCCGTGCGGGCGGCAACGCGGGCCACGACCGGTGCCGGGCGCAGGTGGACGATGACGTTGCTGCCGTCCTTCAGCACGACCGGGTCCGTCGAGACGACGCCATGAGCTGCCGCGAGGGAGACGGCTGCCTGCAGGGCTGAGGTGCTCATGGGAGCAGGGTCACATCAGCCCTGGGGCAGGAGCGACTCCATTTCCGCGATCTCCTTCTCCTGCGCGGTGATGACGTCCTGCGCCAGCTTGCGCGTGGCGGGGTCGGTGCCGGCGTCGAGGTGCTCGCGGGCCATCTCCACGGCGCCGCGGTGGTGCTGGATCATCAGCGACAGCCACTGCCGGTCGAAGTCGGTTCCCCGCAGGTCGGCGAGGTTGCCCAGCTCGACCATGCCGTGGTCGCCGGTGTGCCCGTCCGCGGTGTGCACCGAGGCCTGCTTGGGAGCACCCCACTCGCGGAGCCGGCTGTTCAGCTGGTCGATCTCCGGTTCCTGGGCCTTCGCGATGCGCGTGGCCAGGTCGACCACGTGGGGGCTGTCGGTGCGCGAGGCGACCAGTTCGGTCATCTCCAGCGCCTGCTCGTGGTGCGGGACCATGCCCTGGGCGAAGGCGACGTCCGCCGAGTTGTGCGTGGCGGGCGAACCGCAGGAGGCCAGAAAGGGCGCACACAGGACCAAGGCGGCAAACGCGAGCAATCGAAGCACGAGGTCACCTTACGTGTGACCTGCGCTACGCCGCTGGCCACCGGCCATGGCCCACCCGAGTGAAGCTGATCGGCTCCGTCTAATATCCCGGGGAGTTTCCCGAACGACTGGTCCCACCAAGGCCTGGAGGCACCGTGACGGCCGTAGCCCCGCAGCCGATCGCAACGCGTCCTTTTCCGACGCGCACTGCGGTCAAGGGGTCCTTCCTGCTGCGGATGTTCCGCACCACGGACCACAAGCAAATCGGCATCATGTACCTGGTCACCTCGTTCGCCTTCTTCATGGTCGGCGGCGCGATGGCCATGCTGATCCGGACCGAGCTTGCCCGGCCTGGCATGCAGTTCCTCAGCCAGGAGCAGTACAACCAGCTCTTCACGATGCACGGCACCGTGATGCTGCTGCTGTACGCGACCCCGATCGTGTTCGGCTTCGCCAACTTCATCCTGCCGCTGCAGATCGGCTCGCCCGACGTGGCGTTCCCCCGGCTGAACGCGTTCTCGTACTGGCTGTACCTCTTCGGCGGCCTGATCGTGATGGCGGGCTTCGTCACCCCCGGCGGTGCGGCTGACTTCGGCTGGTTCGCGTACACGCCGCTGAGCAACGCCATCCACTCGCCCGGCGTCGGCGCCGACCTGTGGATCTCCGGCCTGGTCGTCGGTGGTCTCGGCACGATCCTCGGCGCGGTGAACATGATCACCACCGTGGTCTGCCTGCGCGCGCCCGGCATGACGATGTTCCGGATGCCGATCTTCACCTGGAACATCCTGGTGACGTCGGTGCTGGTGCTGCTCGCGTTCCCGATCCTCACCGCGGCGCTGCTCGGCCTGCTCGCCGACCGCCACCTGGGCGCCCACGTGTTCGACCCCGCAAACGGCGGCGTGATCCTGTGGCAGCACCTCTTCTGGTTCTTCGGCCACCCCGAGGTCTACATCGTCGCGCTGCCGTTCTTCGGCATCGTGTCGGAGATCTTCCCGGTGTTCAGCCGCAAGCCGATCTTCGGGTACAACGGCCTGGTCTACGCGACGCTGGGCATCGCGGCGCTGTCCGTGGCCGTCTGGGCGCACCACATGTACGCGACCGGCGCCGTGCTGCTGCCGTTCTTCGCCTTCATGACGTTCCTCATCGCGGTCCCGACCGGTGTGAAGTTCTTCAACTGGATCGGCACGATGTGGAAGGGGCAGCTGACGTTCGAGACGCCCATGCTCTTCAGCATCGGCTTCATCGTCACGTTCCTCTTCGGAGGGCTCTCGGGCATCCTGCTGGCCGCGCCCGCGATCGACTTCCACGTGTCCGACACGTACTTCGTCGTCGCGCACTTCCACTACGTGCTCTACGGCACGATCGTCTTCGCGACCTTCGCGGGCATCTACTTCTGGTTCCCGAAGATCACCGGCCGTTTCATGGACGAGCCGCTGGGCAAGCTGCACTTCTGGACGACCTTCATCGGGTTCCACGCGACGTTCCTCGTCCAGCACTGGCTGGGCAACGAGGGCATGCCGCGCCGGTACGCCGACTACCTGGCGTCCGACGGCTTCACCACGCTCAACATGATCTCCACGATCGGCGCCTACATCCTGGGCGCGTCGACGCTGCCGTTCATCTGGAACGTCTTCAAGTCGTACCGCTACGGCGAGGTCGTGACGGCCGACGACCCGTGGGGCTACGGCAACTCGCTCGAATGGGCGACGTCGTCCCCGCCGCCGCGGCACAACTTCACCGAGCTGCCCCGGATCCGTTCGGAGCGCCCGGCGTTCGAGCTGCACTACCCGCACATGATCGAGCGGATCCGCAACGAGGGTCACGTGACCTTCACCGGCAAGGCGATCAAGCACGAGGACGCGCCGCCCGCGCTGTCCGAGATGGCCGCCTCCGCGATCAAGTCCGGGACGGCCTCCGAGAAGGACGACTCCGACCACAAGTAACCTGCTCACCACAGGTTCAACGACGAGCCCCGACCGTTCGCGCGGTCGGGGCTCGCCGCGTCTACGAGGAGACGACGACGTGAAAACTCCCGTCCTGATCACCGTGACCGGCCCCGACAAGCCCGGTGTCTCCTCCGTGCTCTTCGCGGTGCTGACCAGGCACGGCGTCGAGGTGCTGGACGTGGAGCAGGTCGTGATCAGAGGCCGGCTGGTGCTGGGCGCGCTGGTGTCGGCCGAGCACGACCCGGAGGGCCTGCAGGAGGCCGTCGAGCAGGCCATGGCCACCGTCTCGATGCACGTGGAGATCGAGATCGGCGCCGACTCGAAGCGGAGCGCGCGCCTGGAGTCCTCGCACGTGCTGATCGTGCTGGGCCGCCCGGTCACCGCGAAGGCGTTCACCGAGGTCGCGCGCAGGCTGGCGTCGCTGGGCGTGAACATCGACGCGATCCGCGGGGTGGCCGACTACCCGGTCACCGGTCTTGAGCTGCGCGTTTCCGTCGCGGACGACACGATGGAGAACGACGCGGAGCTGCGGTCGGCGCTCGCCGAGGTGTCGGTGCGGGTCGGGCTGGACATCGCCGTCGAACGCGCGGGGCTCACCCGGCGGGCGAAGCGGCTGGTCGTGTTCGACGTCGACTCCACGCTGATCCAGGGCGAGGTGATCGAGATGCTGGCCGCGCACGTCGGGTGCGAGGAGCAGGTGAAGGAGATCACCGACGCCGCGATGCGCGGGGAGCTCGACTTCGCCGAGTCGCTGCGGCGGCGGGTGGCGCTGCTGGAGGGCCTCGACGAGGAGGTGCTGGACGAGGTCGCGGCGTCGCTGGAGCTCACGGCCGGTGCGCGCACGACGATCCGCACGCTCAAGCGCCTCGGGTTCTACTGCGGTGTGGTGTCCGGCGGGTTCACGAAGGTGATCACGGGCCTCGCCGAGGAGCTCCAGCTCGACTTCTGCGCCGCGAACACGCTGGAGGTCGTCGACGGCAAGCTGACCGGCCAGGTCGTGGGCGAGATCGTCGACCGGCCGGGCAAGGCGATCGCGTTGCGCCGGTTCGCCGAGGAGGTGGGCGTGTCGCTCGCCCAGTGCGTGGCGGTCGGTGACGGCGCGAACGACATCGACATGCTGAACGCGGCGGGCCTCGGCATCGCGTTCAACGCGAAGCCGGCGTTGCGCGAGGTGGCGGACACGGCGCTGTCGCACCCGTTCCTGGACGCCGTGCTGTTCATCCTGGGCGTCACGCGCGCCGAGGTGGAGGCCGCGGACGCCGCGGACGGCCTGGAGCTGACCCGGCTGTGATGATCCTCGACCTGATCGCCTCCAGGAACTACGCCGAGGAGACCGAAGTCCGCGCGATGCCGATGGTGCTGCGCATCGAACGCGTCGACCCGCCCTCACGGACGGCGTTGCTGGAGGCCGCGGCCGCGTCGGCGGTCGCGGTGTGCCTGGACCCGCGCGCGGACGTCGGCGGGGAGTGGCACGAGGCCGTGCGGGCGTGGGTGGCCGGGCGGATCCGCAAGGTGTCGCGGCGGGCCCGTGGCGTGCAGTGGGAGGCCGTGCAGGAGCTGCCGGGCGTGACGGTCACGGTGGACGGCGCATCGGTGCGCTCGCTGCTGCCGGTGCTGGTCTCCGAGACGCCGCGGGAGGTCGCCAAGCTGCAGATCTCCGGTTCCGACCTGCCGGTCGACTCGCCTGGCGCGGTGCCCGAGGGGGCCCACGTGCTGTTGGTCAACCCGCGCGTGGAGATGTCCGCGGGCAAGCTCGCCGCACAGGTGGGGCACGCGTCGATGTTGCTCGCGCCGCACCTGTCGGACGACGAGCTGAAGGCGTGGGCGGCGGTCGACTACCGCTGTGCCGTGCGCACTCCGTCGGTGGCCGAGTGGGACGCGCTCCTCCACCGCACGGACGTGGTCGCGGTGCGTGACGCGGGCTTCACCGAGGTCGAGCCCGGTACGACGACCGTTCTCGCGCCCCTGAGTTGAGAATTCTGGTTAGAACCGCGTTTTTCGGGTAAATCCACGTTTCGTGGGCCTAAGAGACGTGCTGGACGCGAGGCTGGGCGACGGCCTGGAAAATCTGCTGCGCTCGCACCACGCACGCAGGCTGCGCCGCCTCGGCTGGGGCGACGTGCTGGACGGTGACGGTGCCGGGTGGTTCACCCCACGTCGTCCGGTCCAGCACGGCAACAAGATCCAGATCCTGGTCGACGGCGCCGAGGCGTTCCCCGCGATCGCCGAGGCGATCGAGAACGCCCAGAAGTACGTGCACATCGCGAACTGGCACGCCTCACCCGACTTCCGGCTGACCCGCGAACCGGGCGCGCCCCAGCTCCGCGAGCTGCTGTCGGCCGCCGCGGAACGGGTCCCGGTGCGGGTGCTGCTGTGGGCGGGCCCGCCGGTCCCGTTCTTCGAGCCGACCCGCAAACGCGCGGAGGCCGCCAAGCACGCGTTCCTGGAGTGCGGCGCGGTCCGGTGCGAGCTGGACGCGCGCGAGCGGACCCTGCACTGCCACCACGAGAAGATCGTGATCGTCGACGACGTCGCGTTCGTCGGCGGCCTCGACATGACCGCCGTCGAGGGCGACCGCCACGACTCCCCGGCGCACCCGCCGCGCGACCTCGGCTGGCACGACCACATCGCGCGGCTGGAAGGCCCGGTCGTGTCCGAGGTGGCGGCCCACTTCGCCGCGCGGTGGCTGGAGATCGCGGGGGAGACGCTGCCCGCGCCCGAGGTGCCACCCGAGGCGGGCTCGTCGTCGGTGCAGCTGGTGCGGACGATCCCCGAACGCACCTACGACTTCTCGCCGCACGGCGACTTCACGTTGCTCGACTCGTACCTGCGGGCGCTGCGGGCCGCGAAGTCGTTGGTGTACATCGAGAACCAGTTCCTGTGGTCGCCGGAGATCACCGAGGTGCTGCTGGAGAAGCTGCGCAACCCGCCGTCGGACGATTTCCGGATGGTGCTGGTCCTTCCCCAGAAACCGAGCAACGGCGCCGACACCACCCGCGGGCAGCTCGGCCGGCTGCTCGACGCCGACCCCAGCGGTGGCCGGCTGGTGGCCGCAACGCTTGTCGCACACGGGGACGCGCCGGTCTACGTGCACGCGAAGCTGACCATTGTGGATGATGAGTGGTTGTCCATCGGGTCGGCGAACCTGAACGAGCACTCGCTGTTCAACGACACCGAGGTGAACGTCGTGACCGACGACGCCGAGGTGGCCCGCTCGACCCGGCTGCGGCTGTGGGCGGAGCACCTGGACGCGGACGTCTCGGGCCCGACCGCGGACGTCGTGGACCACGTCTGGCGGTCTGCCCTGGAACGCCCGTCGCGCGTGATGCCGCTGCCGGGCGTCTCGCGGCGAGCCGGAAGACTGCAAGGACCGTTACGTGGATTGCTGGTCGACGGCTGAACTGTGCCGCTAGCGTGGCCTGCGTGGCCAACGAGGTGACGATCCCGCTGCTGCCGTGCGCCTCCATCGACGAGGTGGCCGAGTTCTACGTGATGCTCGGCTTCACGATCACGCACCGGCAGTACCGGCCGACGCCATACCTCTCGGTGCAACGCGAGGAGATCCAGCTCCACTTCTTCGGCATCCGCGGCTACGACCCGTCTGCGTCCTACAGCTCGTGCCTGGTGCAGGTGGAGGACACGCGCGCGTTGTTCGACGCGTTCGCCCACGGCATGCGGACGGTCTACGGCATGGTGCTGTCGTCCGGGATCCCGCGGATGACCCGGCCGCGGCGTGACGGGTTCCTGCTGGTCGATCCGGGTGGCAACTGGATCAGGGTGGTCCCGGCGGTGCGGGAGCGGGAGTCGGCGGGGGACCGGCTGGCGCGGGCGTTGCACAACGCGGTGACGCTGGCGGGGTCGCACGGGGCGGAGCGGCAGGCGTTGCGGATCCTGGAGGGCGCGCTGGCGCGGGAGCGGGACGCGTCGGAGGACGACCTGGCGTTGGCGCTGGACTTCCGGGACGAGCTGCTTGAACGGCTTAATCTACATAGGTAGTATTGGACCGTGGAGCCACTGCAACGCATCGGCAAGGCCACGGTGGACGTGCTGGAGGTGCTGCTCGGCGCCTCCGAACCCCGCTGGGGCCTGGAGATCATCAAGCTGACCGGGCGGCCGTCCGGCAGCGTCTACCCGCTGCTGGACCGGCTGGAGCGGGCCGGGTGGGTCACGTCGTCGTGGGATGACGACGCGGAACGCAAGGGCCCCCGGCGGCGGATGTACGTGCTGACGCCGGACGGTGCCGTGGAGGCTCGTCGCGTTGTCGCCGCGCGTGCTCCGGAGCCGCGTTTTGTACCGAGGACGGCCCAATGAGAGTCGCGTTGTTCGTCGTGCGGTTCGCGGCGCGCGTTGTGGGTGATGAGCGCTATCGCGAGCAGTGGGAAGCGGATGTCGTCGGTGCGCGCGAACTTGGCATGTCGCCGGTTCGGGTGGCGTTCGGGGCTCTGGTCGCTGTTGTCGCTATGCCTTCGAAAGGGGTTGCTGTGGCTGGGATTGGTCCGTTGGGGATGGCGTTGAAGCACGCGCAGACGCCGCGTGGACGTGTGTTGGCGATCGCGGTGGTGTCGGCGTTGTTGGTGCTGGGTGGCGTGGCGATGCTGTTCGCATGAGCAAATAGCTCCGTGTCGTTTCGGCGGGTTCGGGCTTAGCTTCGGGCGGTGGCGAACGAACAGACCATTCCGCTCCTGCCCTGTCCCTCCATCGACGAGATCCAGCCGTTCTACGAGATGCTCGGTTTCGAGGTCACGTACCGGCAGACGCGGCCGAACCCCTATGTGGCGTTGCGGCGTGAAGACATGAACCTGCACTTCTTCGGCATGGACGGCTACGACCCGGAACAGTCGTACAGCACGTGCGTGGTCATCGTGCCGGACATCAACGAGTTGTTCGAGGCGTTCGCGGCGGCAATGCGTGCGGTGCACGGGAAGCTGCTCGTCTCCGGCATCCCGCGGATGACCCGGCCGCGGTTGCGCAACGACCGGTACACCGGGTTCACCGTCGTCGACCCCGGCGGCAACTGGATCCGGATCAGCGCGCCGGGCAAGGAACCCGAGGCGCGGACCAAGCTGGCCAAGGCCATGGAGGACGCCGCGCGGCAGGGTGACGCGCGCGGCGACGAACGCCAGGCGTTGAAGATCCTGCAAGGCGCGCTGAAGCGGGCCGACGCCGACGACCCGGCGCGGGCGGCGGCCGAGCAGTACCGCGACGAGCTGGTCGAACGGATCAGCGCGTCTGGGCCGCGTCCAGGCGACTGAGAGCCGCCCTGACCACCGTCGGGTCGTAGGTGGTCCAGAACGGGGGCAGGGAGGCCCTGAGGAAGCCGCCGTAGCGGGCGGTGGCGAGGCGCGGGTCGAGGATCGCGACCACGCCCTTGTCCGACATCGACCGCAGCAGGCGACCGGCGCCCTGGGCGAGCAGCAGGGCCGCGTGGGTCGCCGCGACCGTCAGGAAGCCGTTGCCCCCGCGGGAGTTGACGGCTTTCTGGCGTGCGGAGGCCAGCGGGTCGTCCGGGCGCGGGAACGGGATGCGGTCCATGATCACGAGCTGGAGGCTGGGACCCGGCACGTCGACGCCCTGCCACAGCGACAGCGTGCCGAACAGGCAGGTGCGCTCGTCCTCGGCGAACTTCTTCACCAGCAGGCCGGTCGCGTCGTCGCCCTGGCAGAGGATCGGGTACTCGATCTTGTCCCGCAACGCCTCCGTCGCCGCCTTGGCCGCGCGGGTCGAGGAGAACAGGCCGAGCGCACGGCCGCCGGCGGCGTTCACCAGCTCCTCGATCTCGTCCAGGTACTCCTTCGGCAGCCCGTCGCGGCCCGGCTGCGGCAGGTGCCGTGCCACGTAGAGGATGCCGCTCGTCCGGTGCTCGAACGGCGAGCCGACGTCGAGGCCGCTCCACTTGGGACCGTCGATGTCCTTGTCGGTGGCGGCGCCCTCGATCTTCTTCACCTGCTCCGACGGCGGCAGCCCCCACTGCCGCGCCATCGCGTCGAACGCGCCGCCCAGTGTGAGCGTCGCGGACGTGAGAACGGTGGTGCGCTTGCCGAAGAGCCGTTCCCGCAGCAGCCCGCCGACACCCAGCGGGGCCACGCGCAGCGCCGGCGTCTTCTGGTTGAAGTCGCCCGACACCCACACGACGTCGCGCTCCTCACCGAACGCGTCGAGGATGCGGACCGCGCAGTCGTGGACCTCTTCGAGCAACGACATCGCGAGCTTGCGGTCGGTCGCGCCCTCGACGTCCTCCTTGCGCTCCGGCCCGAGCGACGACATGCACATGTGCGCCGCGTCCCTGGTCGCCGCCAACGCACCGGCGAGCGCGCGCGGCAGCTCGTCCAACCGGCCCGCGGGCATGTCCTCGAGGATCATCGCGAGCCCGTCGCTGGCCTCGGCCAGCCGGTCGGCGACGTCCTGGTCGATCAGCCGCCCGCACCGGCGCGCCGCGATCGAGATCGACGCACCCGTGAGCTCCTCCGTCGCCACCGACGTGACGCGGTCGACCAGGTCGTGCGCCTCGTCGATCACCGCCACGTCGTGCTCCGGCAGCACCTGGTAGCCCTCCAAGGCGTCGATGGCGAGCATCGCGTGGTTCGTGACCACCACGTCGGCCTTGCCGGCCTGTGCGCGGGCCTTCTCAGCGAAGCAGTCGGACCCGATCGGGCACTTCGACACCCCGAGGCACTCCCGCGCGGTGACGCTGACCTGCTTCCACGCGTGCTCGCTCACACCGGGGACCAACTCGTCCCGGTCGCCGGTCTCGGTGTCCGACGACCACTCGTGCAGCCGCTTCACCTCACGCCCGAGCTTCGACACCGCGAACGGGTCGAACAGCGCGTCCTCCGGCTCCTCGGGCGCGCCGTTGTGCACCCGGTGCATGCACAGGTAGTTGCGCCGCCCCTTGAGGATGGCGAACGTGGGCTCCCGCCCCAGCTCCTTCTTCAACGCGTTGGCGAGCCGCGGCAGGTCCCGGTCGACCAGCTGCCGCTGCAACGCGATCGTCGCCGTCGACACGACCACCGTCTCGTTCTCCGCCACCGCGTGCCGGATGCTCGGCACCAGGTACGCGAGCGACTTGCCGGTACCGGTGCCCGCCTGCACGGCCAGGTGCTCGCCGGTGCGGATGGAGCGGTCGACGGCCTCGGCCATCTCCACCTGACCAGGGCGCTCGGCACCACCGACGGCGGCGACGGCGGTCTCGAGCAGGCTCAGGGTGGGGGGAACTTCAGGCACGAGGAAGACCGTACCCGTCGGGTCCGACAGTTTCGCCGACCCCGCTCAGTCGCCGCCTCCGCCGCCGCAACCACCGCCGCAGCTGCTGCCGCCGTCGCTGCTGCCACAGCTGCTCGACGAGCAGCCGCTCCCGCAGCTGCCGCTGTCCGACGACTTGCGCCGGCTGCCCACCACGGCCGGGGTCAGGCCGAACAGAGCCGCCTGCCCGCCCAGGCCGGTCACCGCGACGGCGCGGAGGCGGTAGTGCGGGGTGTGGCGTTCGGGGCCTCGGGTGGAGGTGAGCTGGCGGTGGGCGCGGTTGACCATGCGGTGGGCGGTTCGGGTGCGCAGGCGGCCGGGGTCGCGGGCGCTCAGGAGCGTGGCCCAGGCGAGCAGGGCCACGGCGGCCGTGAACCAGGTCCAGCGCGGCACGGCGTAGGGCACGAAGGACAGCACGTCGGGGGCCACGAAGGAGACGACGCCGGCTGCCACCAGTGCGAAGCTCAGCATGAAGAGCCACGGGTACAGGCGCGGGCGCAGGGAGCGGCGGGGGCGCAGGAGGCCGCGGTTGACGAGGTGTGTGCGCAGGCTTGAGGCCTCGGCGCTGGTGGACGCCGACGCGAGCAGGTCGGGGAGGTAGCGGCCGCCGTGGCGGACCTCGGCCAGGATGCGGGCCTCCAGCGGGGTGGCGGCGCCCTGGCGGGAGGCGGCGGTGACGAAGCCTTCGCGGGACAGGCGGGCCTGGCCCGCGTCGGCCAGGCGGGCGAGGGCCACCTCGGCGCGCGGCGGGGGCCGCCGGCGAGGCAGGCGAGTTCCTCGGGGGTGGTCTGCACAGGAGTCTCCGCGGGGCAGGGGGCGCTACGGAGTTCTCGGTGGGTGTGAGCAGCGTGTTACGTCCGGTGCCGAACGAGGTCAGGTCGTCACTTCGGCGAGGATGCGCGAGCCGAGGTCCAGTGCCGCGGCGGTGTGGTCGGGGGTGAGCACGACCTCCTCACCCCGGCGGGCGCGCACCAGGTCGAGGAGCGGCGGGGCCAGGTCGGGCCAGTGCGACGCGGCCAGCGAGCCCGCGCGCGACTTGCTGATGATCTCGCCGGTGCGGATGGTGTGCCACAACCGCGCCGGGCCGAGACCGACCCACAGCACGGCTTCGCGGAACACGGGGATGCGCTGGTCGACGGTCCTGAGTGCAGCGCGGTCGAGGTCGAGCTGCGGCTTCCAGTAGGACACGAGGTTCGCACGGCAGTACGCGGAGACCTCAGCAGCAGTGACCGGACATGACGGTCGTGTGCCGCGCACGGTCTGACCGACGGTCCGCAGCTGTTGCCACAACACGGGCGTGACTTCACCAGCGAGAGGTGTCACCGAAGAGACGGGACGCTCCAAGTCACCGGCCAACACCGCAACAACGTCCACGCCATCGACCGCAGGCACCGAAGCAGCGGCGGACAGCTCCACCACGATGTCGAGGTCCGAGTCGAAGACGACGTCGTCGAGCACATGAGAGCCGTGCAGCTGCGCGCCCACCACGAGACCGGGCAGGCGCGCATCCAGCAGCGAGAGGTACTCCCCAGGCGAGATCACCTGGTCCAAGCTACCGCCGGCGGACCAGCGCCCACGCGCCCGGCAGCAGGCCCGCGGCCAGGGCGATCTTCAGCAGGTCGCCGAGCAGGAACGGCAGCACGCCCACCGACAGCGCCTTGACCACACCCATCCCGGTCGCGGCCATCAGCCACGGCACCCCGACCGCGTAGATCGCGAGGTTGCCCAGGACCATCGTGCCGATGGTGCGCAACGGAGTCCGGTCACCACCGCGTGCGGCGAGCGCGCCGACCAGGACGCCGGCGAACACGAAACCGACGACGTAACCGAGCGACACCGGGGCGCCGGACGTGCCGCCCTGGAACCACGGCACACCCGCGACCCCGGCGATCAGGTACAGCAGCATCGAGGTCGCGCCGCGCTGCCAGCCCAGGGAGGCGCCGACCAGCAGGGCCGCGAACGTCTGGCCCGTCAGCGGAACCGGGCTGCCCGGGATCGGCAGCGCCACCTGGGCGGCGAGGCCGGTGAGGGCGGCACCCGCCACCACGAGGGTGAGGTCGCGGGCGAGTGCGCCCGGAACGAAGTCGGCGAGCACGGTGCGACGGGGCGCGAGTGCGAGAGCGGCCACGAGCGTTCCCTCCCAGGCGGAAATGGCAAGAGAGCCTGAGGTTAACCAGAGGAACTCGAGAACGTCTTTGTCTGATCTCCACAAAGTGACGGGTCACACATCGAGTGCGACCTTGCCGCTCGCGTGTTCGGTGTTGCGCCTGGTCTTCGCCCATCCGTTGTGGCCGCGGACCAAGCGGACGACGGCACGCCACGACGTGATGTAGAAGGTGTAGATGTACAAAGCGTAGCCAAACCCGTACGCGATGGACTTCCAGAAGGACACCGGCTCACAACGCGCGCGGTACACCGGTCCCCACAACACGAACGGCAACAATCCGAACGCGCCGTAGACGGTGAACAGGATCCACGCGCCGTCGAAGAACCAGAACACGACTTCCGACGGCGACACGGCGAACCGGTAGGCCATGAGCGCCATCGGAATCGGGTAGATCAGCGTGCCGAGCAACTGCATCCACGGTTGCGCGAGGTAATACATCATCTCGGCGGCACCCAGTGTCGTCAGGTGCTCGGAGTCCCAGATGCGCCGCAGATAACGCATGCACTGCATCGTTCCCTGACCCCAACGCGTGCGTTGTGCCAAGAAGCGCCGCAACGAGTACAACGCCTCCTGGTTCACATGCGTGTCGAGGGTGAAACCCGTGTGCCACCCCTCGGTCAGCAGGTGCACGCCGAGCTCGAAATCCTCCAGCAGCGACCCGCGCCACGGGCTTCCGGCGGGCCCGGCGATCGAGTCCAAAGCGGACAGCCGGGTGGCCTGACCGTTGCCGCCCATGGAGATCGTGCCGGTCGCGCCGCGCGACATCTGGATCGCCGCGATGGCCGTGCGGAACTCCAGGTCCTGCATCCGCACCAGGCCCGCGCCGAACGCACGCCGCCACCGCGACACCCCGGGCTGGCGCTGGCCCGCGTTGATCATCCGCACGTCCACCTGCACGGCACCGATCTTCGGGTTGCCGAAGAGGTGTTGCGCCGCACAGACCTCCAGGAAGTTCGCGGCAGGACGGCCGTCCGCGTCGACCACCACGATGATCGCGCGTTCGGTGTCGGCACGCCGGCCCATCCACAGCTTCAACGTGCGGTAGGCGTCGTTCAACGCGTTGCCCTTGCCGGTGCGGGCATAGGGCCGTTGGCGTTGCACGAGGTGGATGTTCGGGTCGCGCACACCGCCGTTGCGCTTCAACATCCGCACCACTCCGGCCGTGCGGTCGTCGGAGTCGTCGTCGATGACCCACACGTGCGCGATGGGGAAAGTCCCGCGCAGATAACGGATCGTGTCACCGATGACCGCCTCTTCGTCGCGGCACGGCACGAAGAAGTGCCACTCCAACGACGAAGGCTCGCCAACGGGTGCGGGTTTGCGCCGCAGGTACGGCACCACGATCACGAACACGTACGTCACGAAGGCCACGCTCATCGTCAGAGCGAGCGCCTGTGTGAACCCGAGGACGAGGTCGAGGCTCACTTCCGGGTCGCCAGCCAGACGAACGCGACGAGAGCCGCCGCGCCACCGAACACGCTCACCATCGACCCGAGCAGCGTGTGACCCCAGTAGTAGCCGGTGTCGACGCCGAGCCAGTCCACCAGCCCCACCAGCGTGAGCACGCGGAACTGGTTCACGACCACCACCGCCAGCGCCGCGACACCCAGCGCGAACAGCACGCGCGACTGGATCCGCGGCCGCAGCGCGATCATCACCGCGCCCACGACCACCAGCGGCAGCACCAGGAACGCGGACGTGCACTCCGGCGTCATGCGCAGGCCCAGCGGCGTGTCCGAGCCCAGTCCGAAGTAGACGGTCTGGCGGTCCGGCACCACGTGCACGCCGTACGAGCTGATGACGCTCAGGACCGCCCCGGACAGGAAGATCTCCACCGTGCGGTAGAGGCGGTGCGCGAACACGAGTCCGGCGGCGACGGCGAGCAGGACGACGACCGTCACCCGGCTCGGGAATGCAGTGCGGCGCAGGGCAAGCGTCACCCGAGGATCCTTTCCACCGATGAGGGAGCGCCCAGACGGGCTACATGACCTTCCATCGGTAGACGGAACGTCATCCCTCACCCCCGGATCGGGTGACGCCGTAACCGGAAATTGATCAAAAAAGCCACGATCAGTGGCGCCGATTGGGCGAGTCGAGTGGTCCCGTCGCCCGATATGGGGAGTAACCCTCAGTTCCCCCGGAAGAAAGCCGATGCCGGTAATTGCCCCCGGAAAGCGTGAACCAGGTTGGTTCGAGCGCGCCCTGGGGCCGGAGGAATGACGGAAGGAGTTTCATGCGTGTCCGAATGACGGGACTGGCCGGAGTCGTTGCCATCGCAGCACTTCTGGCCGGTGCCGCACCTGCTTCGGCCGCTCCGGGGGACGCCTCGGCCTACGGTGCGAAGCTCAACGTGACGCTGCTCGGCAACCCGGCTGTCACCGCGGAACCGTTCGCGGCCGCCAACGCGAACGGGCCGACGCAGAACACGTTCCTGGGCGTCGACCTCACCGGGGTCCTCAAGACCGGTGTGATCAACGCTTCCGCGTCGCGGGACGAGAAGTCCGGTGGCGTGTACTCGCGGGCGAGCACCGCGGACGTCCGGGTCGACCTGCTGCAGAAGGTCACCGGCAAGATCTCCGCCGAGCTGGTGGAGGCGGAGTGCACGGCCACCCAGAAGGGGCTGGCCGGCAAGTCCAAGCTCGCGGGCGTGAACCTCGGCAAGCTCGGGCAGGTGGGCGTCGACCCGGCACCGAACACCGTGCTGAACGTCGAGCTCGCCGGGATCAAGATCGCCGAGGTGGTCTTCAACGAGCAGCTGAAGAACGCCGACGGCAGCCTTACGGTCAACGCGATCCACATCAGGCTGCTGCAGGGCGTGCTCGGCTCGATCGGCACCGGCGACGTGATCATCTCGTCCGCCACCTGCGGCCCGGCCGGCCTGCCCATCCCGATGGCGTCGGGTGCGGGCCTGTGGATCGGCCTCGGCCTGCTCGGTGTCGTCGCCGCCCCGGTCGCGTTCGTGGCGCTGCGCCGTCGTTCGTCGCTCCCTGCCCAGTCGTTCGGGCAGGCGTAAAGGAGAGCGGCAGATGTACAAGGTCCCCGGAACCGGCGTTGGCGTCGGCACGGGTGTCGGTGCCCTCGCGGTCACCGGCGCGGACGTGACGTGGTGGATCGCCGCCGGAGTCGTGCTCCTGGTCGCGGGTGCGTTCCTCCTGCACTCGACCCGCAGGAAGCGGCGCGCGGTCGGAGTCACGACCAGAACCAGGCCGCATCGAGCGGGCTGAGAAGGGTCCGCCTGGGGATGCCCCCGCCCCCAGGCGGACCTCCCGGTCTCCCCCGGAGAGGACAACGGTTGTGAGCAAGGAAGTTCTGCTGGTCGCGGGCACCCGCCCGGAAGCCGTGAAGATCGCCCCCGTCGCGATCGCGTTGAAGGGGCACCCGAGCCTGCGCCCCACCATCGTCCACAGCGGACAGCACTCCGGCATGGTCGAGCAGGCGCTCAGCGCGTTCGACCTGGTCCCCGACGTGCGGCTGGACGTGCCCAGGACCAGCGGCACGCAGGCCGAGCTGGTCTCCCGGCTGCTGCCCGAGTTCGACGCCCTGCTCGCCGACCGCGACCCCGCGGTCACCCTGGTGCAGGGCGACACGACCACCACGCTCGCCGCGGCGCTCGCCTCGTTCTGGCGCGGCGTCTCCGTGGCACACCTGGAAGCCGGGCTGCGCACGGGTGACCTGTACGGGCCGTTCCCCGAGGAGGGGAACCGGCAGATGATCTCCCGCATCACCTCGCTGCACCTGGCGCCGACCGACGACGCGGCCAACGCGCTCAACTCGGAGTCCCTGCCGGACAGCCACATCGTGGTCACCGGCAACACGGTCGTGGACGCCGTGCAGCGGGTCGCCGCGCGCGACCAGCCGGCCCGCAGCGCCGACCTGGCCGCCCTGGAACGCACCCTGGACGCCACCGCCGGCCGGCTGGTGCTGGTCACCGTGCACCGGCGCGAGTCCTGGGGCCGCCCGTTGACGCGCGTGCTGAACGCCGTGCGGTCCATCGCCGACCGCCACCCCGACGTGCACGTGCTCATCCCCGCGCACCCGAACCCCGGTGTGCGCGAACAGGTCGTGTCGGTGCTCGGCGGCCACGAGCGGGTCGTCATCACCGAGCCGCTCGACTACCCGGACCTGGTGCGCGTGCTCCAGCGCGCCGCACTCGTGCTGACCGACTCCGGTGGCATCCAGGAGGAGGCGCCGTCGTTCGGCGTGCCCGTGCTGGTGCTGCGCGAGACGACCGAACGCATGCTCGCCGTCGACGCCGGGTGCGCCTGGCTCGTCGGCACCGACACCACCCGCATCCTCGCCGAGGCGGGCTGGGTGCTCGGCTCCCGGCTGCGGCTCCCGCTGGGGCGCAACCCGTTCGGCGACGGGCGTGCCGCTGTCCGGGTCTGCGCCGCACTCGAACGGTTGGCGGGCCTGCCGACCGCTCTGCCGCGCCGGGAGCCGTTCGCCACGCTCGTGGGCGCGCGGTATTAGCAGTTACGGCGTCACCAGTTCGGGTAGTTGGGCGTCCACGAACGGGTGACTTCAGGGGCTGAACCTGCGGACACGCCGGGCCGCGCCGTCAGGATCGGGCGGGAACGAACAAGACCGAGCCCGAGAGGACCGAAGTGCGCAAGAGTGTGATCGCCGGGGCCGTGGTCGCGTTGACGTTCGCCACCGCGGCACCCGCGCTGGCGGCGAACCCGCCCGGCCGCGCGTCGTCCGGTTCGGCCGACTTCGCCAAGGCCGACCAGACGTTCAAGGTCGAACCGCTCGCCGTGTGCGACGTGAACCCGGACCAGGCCGGCACGGTCACCGGGTCGAGCCCCGCCGTGAGCAGGCCGGGCCTCAAGATCGGTGCGACGTCCTCCACCTGCACCACCACGGTGGTCAACGAGGCGGAGCAGATCACCACGACCAGGTCCACGGCCGGGGGCACCGGCTTCGAGCTCTCGGCGCTGGTGGCGCAGAAGGGACCCCGGCTCAAGATCAACGAGTGGTCGATCAACTGCACCGCCGACCAGGAGGGCACGCAGGCGGGCTGGGAGCTCAAGGGCGTCTCCGGCTGGGCCGGCCTGCCGCCGCAGATCCCGCCGGGCCACGTCCACGACGTCAAGTCCAGCACCGGAACCGTGCTGGCCAGGGCGAAGTTCACCGAGACCGTGTTCCCGGCCCCGAACGACGGCAGCCTCAGCATGACCCTGCTGAAGCTCACCTTCGAACCGGCGTCCGGGTACACGGGCTCGGTGACGCTCGGCACGGCGGCCTGCTCGCCGACGCCGTAAGAGCCCGGAAACAGGTTACGACACCACGACACCCGCGGCGCGCAGCTCGTCCAGAGCGGCATCGCGGGTGTTCTGCGCGACGGCCGCCGTCAGGTCGACCAGCACCGTGGTGCGGAAACCGTTGCGGTGCGCGTCCAACGCCGTGGCGCGCACGCAGTGGTCCGTCGCGATGCCGACGACGTCCACGTCGGTCACCCCCTTCGCCGACAGCCACCCGGCGAGGTCGTTCTCCGCCTCGAACCCCGAGTAGGCCGCGGCGAACCGGCCCTTCGAGAACACCTGCTCGATCCCGGCCACGTCCAGTTCCGGGTGGAACGACGCACCGGGCGTGCCGGCGACGCAGTGCACCGGCCAGGAGTCCACGAAGTCGGGCGTCTCGCTGAAGTGCGCGCCGGGGTCGACGTGGTAGTCGCGGGTCGCCACGACGTGGTCGTAGGCCGACGCCGTGATGTGCCGCGAGATGGCCTCCGCCACGGCCGCGCCACCGGCGACCGCGAGCGAGCCGCCTTCGCAGAAGTCGTTCTGCACGTCGACGACGATCAGTGCCTTGGTCACTTCGACTCCTCCAGGTAGACCGTCGGGATCGCGGGCTCGCCGCGGGAGAGCTTGAGGCCCTCCCACGGCACGCTCACCAGCGCGGCGCGCAGGCGTTCGCGGTTCTGCTCCAGCGTGGGCACGCCGTCGGCGAGCTTGCCCGCGCGCATCAGCGGGATCTGCACGAGCCGGTCGTGCGGGCCGAGCTCGGGGTCGGCCGACGCCTGGAAGACGACCTCCTCCAGCGCCGTGCCGGTGTCCTTGTGCCGCCGCAGCGCCTTCTTCCAGCCGCCGCGCGACTGCTTGGACGTGCTGCGCTTCTCCACGTGCCGCCCGTCGACCTCGACGAGCTTGTAGACCATGCCCGCGGTCGGCGCGCCGGACCCGGTCACGACCGACGTGCCCACGCCGTACGCGTCCACCGGCTCCGCGCGCAACGCGGCGATCGCGTACTCGTCGAGGTCGCTGGACACCACGATCCGGGTGTTCTTCGCGCCCAGCGCGTCGAGCTGGTCACGCGCCTGCCTGGCCATCACGCCGAGGTCGCCGGAGTCGATCCGGATGGCGCCGAGCTCAGGGCCCGCGACGGCCACGGCCTTCTTGATGCCCTCGCTGATGTCGTAGGTGTCGACCAGCAACGTCGTGCCGACGCCCAGCGCCTCGACCTGGCTGCGGAACGCCTCTTCCTCGGTGTCGTGCAGCAACGTGAACGCGTGCGCGCACGTGCCGGCCGTCGGGATGCCGTGCCGGCGGCCCGCCTCGAGGTTGGAGGTCGCGTGGAAACCCGCCAGGTAGGCCGCGCGGGCGCACGCCACCGCGGCTTCCTCGTGCGTGCGGCGGGAGCCCATCTCGATCATGTGCCGGCCGTTGGCGGCGGTGACCATGCGGGCGGCGGCCGACGCGATCGCGCTGTCGTGGTTGAGGATCGACAGCGCCAGCGTCTCCAGCACCACGCCCTCGGCGAACGACGCGCGCACGGTCAGCACCGGTGAGCCGGGGAAGTAGAGCTCACCCTCCGGGTAGCCGTCGACCTCGCCGGAGAACCGGTAGTTCGCGAGCCATTCCAGGGTCGCGTCGTCGACCACGGCGTTGCGGCGCAGCTGGTCGATCTCCTCCTCGCCGAAGCGGAAGTCCTCGATCGCGTCGAGCAGCCGGTTCGTGCCGGCGACCACGCCGTAGCGCCGTTCGTTCGGGAGCCTGCGCGCGAACACCTCGAACACGCACGGACGGTCACCGGTCCCGTCACGCAGCGCGGCCGCGAGCATGGTCAGCTCGTAGTGGTCGGTGAGCAACGCCGTGGAGTTCATGGTCACCAACCCTAAGGTCGCATCCGGTTTAGCCGCATGCCGTCTCCGCGACTGCGGCGAACATGACACCATTGGCGGTATGACCACGCCCGTCGAACAGGAACGGACGCATGCCGAGCCCATTGGCGCGGAGATCGCAGCCGAGGACCGGCCATGGCAGACCGTGGTCTGGAACGACCCGGTCAACCTCATGTCGTACGTGACGTACGTCTTCCAGAAGCTGTTCGGCTTCAGCAGGGACAAAGCGACCAAGCTGATGCTCGACGTGCACCACAAGGGCAAGGCGATCGTGACATCGGGCACCAAGGACAAGGTGGAGGCCGACGTGGCGAAACTCCACGCGGCAGGGCTCTGGGCGACCATGCAGCGGGCCTCGTGAAGCGGTGGATCCGCGACGGTGACGTCGTCGTCGGCAGGCTCGACCGCCAGGAGGCGGCGGTCGTGCGGGGTCTGGTCAGCCAGATCCAGGACATGCTGATGGCCCGCGCCGAGGAAGCGCCCCAGGACGAGCTCGCCGAACTGACCGGGATCAGGACCGGACCCTCCGAAGCACCGGACGACCCGATCCTCGGCCGGCTGCTGCCGGACTTCCACCGGCTCGACGACGACGCGCCCGACCCCGCGGAGGTCGACTCCGCGGCGGCTCTGCGGTCGTTGCACGAGCCGGAGCTGCTGGACCAGAAGACCGGTGCCGCCGAGGTCGTGCTGCAGACCTGCTCTCCCGACGGCGGGGAGATCAGGCTGTCGGTCGTCGAGGCGGAGGCCTGGCTCTCGTCGCTCAACGACGTGCGTCTGGCCCTCGGGACAGCGTTGGACGTCCAGGAGGACATGCCCGACGAGCTGCCGCCGGAGGACCCGCGCTCGCCGCACCTCGGCGTCTACCACTGGCTGACCTGGGTGCAGGAGACGCTGGTCGAGGCAATGCTGGCGTGATCCCCGGCGTGCTGGTCGGGCACCACCACCGCGTCGGTGACGGCTGGAACACCGGCACGACGGTCGTGCTCGTGCCCGCCGGTGCGGTCGGCGCGGTCGACGGCCGCGGTGGCGCGCCGGGCACCCGTGAGACGGACCTGCTGGACCCGGCGAACCTGGTGCAGCAGGTGCACGCGATCTGCCTGTCCGGCGGGTCGGCGTACGGGCTCGCGGCGGCCGACGGCGTGATGCGCTGGCTCTCGGAACGCTCGATCGGCTTCCAGGTCGGCGCGCAGCCGCACCACGTGGTGCCGATCGTGCCGGGCGCGGTGATCTTCGACCTGCCGATGTCCGAGTGGGGCAACCGGCCGGACGCGTCGTTCGGATACAAAGCTTGCGCCGCAGCGGCTGCGGAGTTCGCCCTGGGCTGCGTCGGCGCGGGTGCCGGTGCGCGGGTCGGGTCGTTGAAGGGTGGCATCGGGGCGTTCTCCGGCCGAGCCGGCGAGCACCACATCGGCGCGCTGGCCGTGGTGAACGCGGCGGGTGAGGTCGTGGACCGCACGACGGGCCTGCCGTGGCTGCCGTCCCTCGGGTCGTCGCCGGTGTCGTTGCCCGAACGCAAGCCGGACGGGCTGAACACCACGATCGGCGTGGTCGCGGTGGACGCGGCACTGTCCAAAGCGGAGTGCCAGCGGCTCGCGATGGCCGCCCAGGACGGCCTGGCGCGGGCGGTGCGGCCCGCCCACTCGATGTTCGACGGCGACACGGTGTTCGCACTGGCCACCGGCGCCGTCCCGCTGGCGGAGCCGCGCGCCTTCGCGCTCGACGCGCTCTGCACGGCCGCCGCGGACGCCTTCGCCGAGGCCGTGGTGTCCGGCGCGCGCGAGGCGACGACCTTGAACGGCGTGCAGGCGTTCCGCGACCTCTGAGTGGGTAACCCCCCGGCATGGCCGATGTGATCGATCAGGCAGCCGGTGTCGTGTCCGAGCTCGTGCCGCCCTCCGTGGCGGGCCGCGAGGTGCCGGGGAGGGAACTGGTGGCGGTCGCGCCCGCCGGGCTCTTCGTGGCGTCCTTCCTGGTGCCGCCGGGGGTCGGGAAGGTGCTGATGAAGCTGGGCGTGCTCACCACCCCGCTCGCCGCGTGGGCCGAGCTGGCCGCGTGGCGCAACCTCGACCAGGGGCAGCGGCGGCGCGGTGTGGCGTTGCTGGCGCTCTACCTCGTGGTGGTGCTCAGCCGGCGACGCTGAACCTCACCGGTTCAGCACCTCCACCCACTCCGCGGCGATCTGCTCGGCCAGCGCCTGCGCCGCCGCCATGTCCTCCGGCGCCGAGGCCGCGATCCAGTCCAGAGCGCGCCCTTCGGGCAGATCGCCCGCCAGGTGCTTCTCCAGTGCGACGAGCCCCAGCTCCCAGCCCGCACCGGTGCCCGGCACGAACTCGCCGGGCATCGGGGAGTGCGTGAGAGTGAGCACCGTCGTGTCGCCGTCGGCCTCCAGCCGCACCAGGACGTCGGTGTGCATCTCACCGATCTCCCAGGTGAGGCCGATCTCGGCGGGCGGGTCGCAGCGCACGACCTCGCCGCCCGCGTTGCCCTCGAGCTGGTAGCGGCCACCGACGCGGAGGTCGCCGCTGATCGGCAGGAACCAGCGCACCAGGCGTTCGGGCGTGGTGATCGCGTCCCACACGTCCTCGCGGGTCGCCTTGTACTGGCGCCGGATCACCAGCTTGTCGCCGTGGTAGCTCCGGTCAGTCATCTTCGGCCTCCAGCCTGCGTTCACGCCTGCCGCGCGCCAGTTCGGTCGCGAGGGCGTCGAGGTGCGGTTCCCAGAACCGCCGGAAGTGGTCGAGCCACGCGTCGATCTCCTGCAGCGGGTCCGGTGCGACCGAGTAGAGCCGGCGCGTGCCTGCCGCCGTGACCTGGACGAACCCGTTCGACCGCAGCACCTTGAGGTGCTGGGAGACCGCGGACTGGGTGATGCCGAACTCGGCCTGCACCACCGCGCCCACGTCGCCGGCGGCCCGTTCACCGGTGGCGAGGAGCTCCAGGATGCGTCTGCGGACGGGGTCGCCCAGTACGTCGAGCGCGTGCACGGCGGCCACTGTAGTAGCCGCCGCTAATATAAGCCAGTGCTAAAACAAGCTTCCCGGAGGCGGTATCTCGCATACCGAGACAACTTTCTCCAGCCCGTAGGATTGAGCCGTGCTGGTGATTCGCCGTGACCTGGTGGACGCGATGGTGGCCCACGCGCGCCGTGACCACCCCGACGAGGCGTGCGGGCAGATCGCGGGGCCGGAGGGCTCCGACCGTCCTGAGCGCATCATCGAGATGGAGAACGCTGAGCGGTCGCCCACGTTCTACCGGTTCGACGCCGCCGAGCAGCTCAAGGTGTACCGCGAGATGCAGGCCAACGACGAGGAAGCGGTGGTCATCTACCACTCGCACACCGCGACGGAGGCCTACCCGTCCCGCACGGACGTCAAGTTCGCCAACGAGCCCCAGGCGCACTACGTGCTGGTTTCCACGCGTGACCCGATCGAGCACGAGCTGCGGTCGTACCGCATCGTCGACGGTGTCGTGACCGAGGAACCGGTCAAGATCATCGAGTCCTGAAGTTTCTCTGGGAAGTTTCTCTGCGGAGGTAGAACCACCATGGCCGTCACCGTGTCGATCCCGACCATCCTGCGCACCCACACCGGGGGCGAGAAGTCGGTGTCCGCCACCGGCGCGACGCTCGCCGAGGTCATCGACGACCTGGAGAACAACCACGGCGGCCTCAAAGCCCGCCTGGTCAAGGAGGGTGCGCTGCACCGCTTCGTCAACGTCTACGTCAACGACGAGGACGTGCGCTTCGCCGGTGGCCTCGAGGCCGCGGTGAAGGACGGCGACAACGTCACCATCCTCCCGGCCGTCGCGGGCGGCTGAGCCACCCCATGGCGCGCTACGACTCGCTCCTCGACGCGCTCGGCGGGACCCCGCTGGTGGGCCTGCCGAGGCTGTCCCCCTCGGAGGACGTCCGCATCTGGGCGAAGCTCGAGGACCGCAACCCGACCGGCTCGATCAAGGACCGGCCCGCGCTGGCCATGATCGAGGCGGCGGAGCGCGACGGCGTGCTGCGGCCGGGCGCGACGATCCTCGAGCCGACGTCCGGCAACACCGGCATCTCGCTCGCCATGGCCGCGAAGCTCAAGGGCTACGGCCTGGTGTGCGTGATGCCGGAGAACACCTCCACCGAGCGCCGCCAGCTGCTGCAGGCCTACGGCGCGCGGATCGTGTTCTCACCGGCGGCGGGCGGGTCGAACCAGGCCGTCGCCACCGCGAAGGAGCTCGCCAAGCAGAACCCGGACTGGGTGATGCTCTACCAGTACGGCAACCCGGCCAACGCCGAGTCGCACTTCCGCGGCACCGGGCCGGAGATCCTCGCCGACCTGCCGACGATCACGCACTTCGTGGCCGGTCTCGGCACGACGGGCACGCTGGTCGGCGTCGGCCGGTTCCTGCGCGAGGCCAAGCCGGACGTGCAGATCATCGCCGCGGAGCCGCGCTACGGCGAGCTGGTCTACGGCCTGCGCAACCTCGACGAGGGCTTCGTGCCGGAGCTGTACGACGAGTCGGTGCTGACCGGCCGGTACTCGGTCGGCTCGTACGACGCGTTGCGCCGCACCCGGCAGCTGCTGGAGACCGAGGGCATCTTCGCCGGCATCTCGACCGGCGCGATCCTGCACGCGGCGCTGGCCGTGGCGCAGAAGGCCGAGGTCGCGGGCAAGACCGCGGACATCGTGTTCATCGTCTGCGACGCGGGCTGGAAGTACCTGTCCACGGGCGCGTACGCGGGCACGCTGGACGAGGCGGCCGCGAGGCTCGACGGACACCTCTGGGCCTGACACCTCTGGGCCTGACACCTCTGGACCTGACACTTCGGGCCTGATCCCGCGGGCGCGGTGACCGGCAGGGTCACCGCACCCGCAGACCAGTCCTCATCACCCGGCGAACGCGACCCCCGGCACCCCGGCGCCGATCCCCGGCAGCACCAGCACGGACCCGTTGAGCTGCCGCTCCATCAGAACGTCGTCGGACAGCCCGACCCGTGCCGAGGTGACGTAGAGGTCGGTGAAGTCGGCACCGCCGAAGCAGCACGCGGTCGGCTGGTCCACCGGCAGCTCGACCTCCCGGTCCAGCTCGCCCTCCGGCGTGTAGCGGCGCACGGCGTGACCACCCCACAACGCGACCCACACGCACCCGTCGGCGTCCACGGTCAGCCCGTCCGGCGAGCCGTCGGTGTGGCCGACGTGGGTGAGCGGACGGCGGTTGGCCACCGTGCCGGCGGCGTTGTCGAAGTCGAAGACGTCGATGCGCCGGGTGGGCGTGTCGACGTAGTACATGAGCTTGCCGTCCGGGCTCCAGCCCACGCCGTTGCTCGTGTTCACCTCGCTGACCATGACCTTCGCGGAGCCGTCGCCGGAGACCCGCGCGAGCCAGCCCTCGTTGGCGGCCTGGTCGTACCGCATGGTGCCGGCCCACAACCGGCCGGACGGGTCGACTCCCGCGTCGTTGCCGCGCACGCCGTCGCGGGCCCAGTAGACGAGCCAGCTCTTGGTGCCGTCCCGGTCGACCAGCGCGACGCCGTCGCGCAGGTTGCAGACGAGCCCGCCCTGCGCACGCGGCTTGGCGGCGCCGACGTGCTGGGGGAGGGTCAGCACCGAGTCGTCGTCGCGCGCCGGGGCGTACCGGTGCACCTCGGAGGCGAGGATGTCCACCCACAGCAACGTGGAGCTGCTGTGGTCCCAGGTCGGGCCCTCGCCGAGCTGGGCCGATGCGCGCACCGCTACTTCTGTCGACACCTGATCACCTTATGTCCACGTACGCTGGTCATGTGGACCGCACTGCGCTCGCGAAACGGGTCATCCCGCCGCACCCCGTGCTGTCGCTGCTGGTCGTCGCCGGGTTCGTCGGCTTCCTCTACGCCGTCGAGGCCTTCGACGTCGCCACCGGCGGCTCGCTGGAGGACGACGGCGTGCTGCCGCGCGACTTCGGCCAGTGGGACAACCTGCTCTGGATGCCGCTCATCCACGGCGACTGGAGCCACCTGACCGGCAACGCGGTTCCGTTGCTGCTGCTCGGGTTCCTCGCCTCCTCCGGCGGGTTGAAGCAGTTCTTCCAGGTCACCGCGGTGATCTGGCTGTCGAGCGCGCTCGGCGTGTGGGTGTTCGGCAGCGTCGGCAGCCACATCGGCGCGTCCGGGCTGGTGTTCGGGTTCCTCACGTTCCTGCTCGTGCGCGGGGTGTTCGCGCGGTCGTGGCTGCAGCTGGTGATCGCGGTCGGGGTGTTCGCGCTGTACGGCGCGGCGTTGTGGGGTGTGCTGCCCGGTCAGCCGGGCGTGTCGTGGGAAGGCCACCTGTTCGGTGCGATCGGTGGCGTGCTGGCGGCTTGGGGTGTCTCACGCGACAACCGCAGACGTCGGGCACCGGCTACATTCACGGCGTGACGATCGGGATCATGGACTCGGGCGTCGGCGGCCTGACGGTCGCCAGAGCCGTCATGGAGCAGCTGCCCGGCGAGTCGATCCACTACATCGGTGACACGGCCCATGGTCCGTACGGGCCGTTGCCCATCGCGCAGGCCCGCAAGCACGCGCTCGAGGTGTGCGACCGGCTGGTGGACGAGGGCGCGAAGATGCTCGTCATCGCGTGCAACACCGCGTCGGCGGCCTGCTTCCGCGACGCCCGCGAACGCTACGACGTGCCGGTGGTCGAGGTGATCCTGCCGGCGGTCCGGCGTGCGGTGATGTCCACGCGGTCCGGGCGGATCGGCGTGATCGCCACGGTCGGCACGATCAACTCGCACGCCTACCAGGACGCGTTCCAGGCCGCCCGGGACGTGACGGTCACGGCGGCGGCCTGCCCCCGGTTCGTCGACTTCGTGGAACGCGGGACCACCTCCGGGCGGCAGGTGCTCGGGCTCGCGCAGGCCTACCTGGAACCGTTGCAGCGCGCCGACGTCGACACGGTGGTGCTGGGGTGCACGCACTACCCGCTGCTGACCGGCGTGATCCAGATCGTGATGGGCGAGCGCGTGACACTCGTGTCCAGCGCGGAGGAGACGGTGAAGGACGTCGTGCGGTTGCTGACCGAGCGCGACGACTTCGCCGATGAACCGCCCGTGCACCGGGTGACCTGCACCGGGCCACCCGAGCGGTTCGCCAAGCTGGCGGCGAGGTTCCTGCCGACGTTCGAACAGTGGGGGTAAAGGCTCGTGCTGCTGACCGTGCTCGGCTGCTCCGGCAGCATTCCCGGACCCGGTGCGGCGGCGTCGGGGTACCTGCTCGAGGCCGACGGGTTCACCCTGGTGCTGGAGTTCGGCAACGGTGTGCTGGGGCGGTTCCAGCAGGAACGGCCGTTGTTCTCGATGGACGCCTTGGTGTTGTCGCACCTGCACCCGGACCACTGCATCGACGTGTCGTCGTTGTACGTGGCGCGGAAGTACCACCCGTCTCCGCCATCCGGCCGCTTGCCCGTGTACGCGCCTGCTGAGGCGCACTCGCGGTTCGCCGCGGCCTACGCGCCGTCCGACGCCGAGCGGACCTCGCTGGACCTCACGGACGTCTTCGAATTTCACCCGTTGGGCTCTCCAGTCCACATTGGACCGTTTACTGTGGAGTCGGCGGTGGTCGCGCATCCTTGCGAGGCTTATGGGTTCCGGATTTCGTGCGGTGGTGTGACGCTGGCCTACACCGGTGACAGCGGGCCGTGCGCCGCGCTGGAGGAGCTGGCCGACGGCGTGGACGTGCTGCTCGCGGAGGCCAGCTGGACGCACGCGCCGGACCGGGTGGCGGACCTGCACCTGTCCGGGCTGCAGGCCGGACAGCTGGCGGCGCGCGCGGGTGCCGGGCGGTTGCTCGTCACGCACGTGCCGCCGTGGACCTCGCGCGAGGCCGTGCTGGCGGAGGCCCGCTCGGCGTTCGACGGGCCGTGCGAACTGGTCGTAGAGGGCGGCCGGTACGAGGTGGGGGAGACAGCATGATCGAGCTGGAGCGGATGGGCGAGCACGAGTTCGTCGCGACGAACGGCCGCGGCGCCTCCGTGCGCATCGGCCGCAAGGGCCAGGAGGGCTCGTTCAGCCCGGTGGAGCTGCTGGTCGCGGCCGCCGCGGGGTGCGCGATGGTCACCTCCGAGACGCTGATCCTGCGGCGCACCGGTGGCGAGCAGCTGACGGCGGTCGCGGACGCGGTCCAGTCCGAGAGCGGCAACGAGGTGGTGTCCATCCCGGTGGCGCTCTCGTACGACCTGTCCGCTGTGGACGATCCGGAGGCGCTGGAGGCCGTCGTCCGGCGTGCCGTGGAGCAGTTCTGCACGGTCACGCGGACGTTGAAGCAGTCGGCGACGGCCCCGCTTCAGCTCCCGACGCCGCTCCAGACCGCCGTCGACCCGCTGTGACCGGCCCTGATCGTCTGCACGGTCGTCCCGACCGCGAGCAGCACGACCAGCACCGACACGACGACTGAGACCACCCGCCACGTCTTCGTGGTGGGTGCCTCCGCCTCGCGTTCGCGGTCCGCGAGCCGCCCGGCCACGAGCAGCGCGATCACCGCGACGCCGAAGCCGAGCGCGATGGGCAGCAGCATGTCACCCAGGTCCGCGTGCGTCTGGATGACCGGGTTCGCCGCACCCGTGGCGCGTTCAAGTGCGGCCTGGAGGTCCTCGCCCGCCTGCGTCGCGACCGGCACGGCTGCGACACCGGCCAGCGTGACCCCGAGAACGGGCCACGCGTACCTGCGCCGCCAGGCCGGGACCAGCGCGATCGCGATCGAACCGAGCGCCGCCAGGGGCAGCAGCACGACCACGGCGTGCACGAGCAACGGGTGGATCGGGATACCGTCGATCGTCAGCATGTCTCTCCCTACGCCAATGCTCCCCGCAGGGTTCACTAAGGTAGCCCGCGTGGTGCGAAGCGACGGCCGAAACGACGACGTGTTGCGTGACATCCGGATCACGCGTGGATACCAGACCTGGCCGGCCGGCTCGGTCCTGATCGAGTTCGGGAACACCCGCGTGCTCTGCGCCGCGAGTGTCACCGAAGGCGTTCCCCGCTGGCGTTCGGGCTCCGGCCTCGGCTGGGTGACCGCCGAGTACGCGATGCTCCCGTCCGCCACGCACTCCCGCAGCGACCGGGAGTCCGTGAAGGGCCGCATCGGTGGTCGCACGCACGAGATCTCCCGGCTGATCGGGCGGTCCCTCCGGGCGTGCATCGACCTCGCGGCTCTCGGCGAGAACACCATCGTGATCGACTGCGACGTGATCCAGGCCGACGGCGGCACCCGCACGGCGGCCATCACCGGCGCCTACGTGGCACTGGCCGACGCGGTGACCTACCTGGGCGCGGCCGGCCGCCTGGCCGACCCGTCGCCGCTGTCGTGCGCGGTGTCCGCGGTGTCGGTGGGCGTGGTCGACGGCCGCGTGCGCCTCGACCTGCCCTACGAGGAGGACTCGCGCGCCGAGGTCGACATGAACGTCGTCGCCACCGACGCGGGCACGTTGATCGAGGTCCAGGGCACCGGCGAGGGCGCCACCTTCGCCCGGTCCACTTTGGACCGCATGCTGGACGTCGCGCTGCAGGGCTGCGCGGAGCTCAACCGCATCCAGGCGGAGGCCCTGTCCGCGCCGTACCCCGGCGTGCTGCCCGAGCCGAAGTCCGGTGGTCGCAGGTGAAGCTCCTGCTCGCCTCCCGCAACGCGAAGAAGCTCCGCGAGCTGCAGCGCATCGTCGTGGCCGAGGAGCTCTCGGGCATCGAGGTGCTGTCGCTGGCGGACGTGCCCGAGTTCCCCGAGGCACCCGAGACCGCGCCGGACTTCGAGGGCAACGCACTGGCCAAGGCCAGGGACGCGGCCGCGGCGACCGGCCTGGTCTCCGTGGCCGACGACTCCGGCCTGGCCGTCGACGAGCTGAACGGCATGCCCGGCGTGCTGTCGGCACGCTGGTCGGGCCGCCACGGCGACGACGACGCCAACCTCGACCTGCTGCTCGGCCAGCTCGGCGACGTGCCGGACGAACGCCGTGGTGCGGCGTTCGTGTCGGTGGTCGCTCTCGTCGTGCCCGGCGGCGAGGAGGTCGTGGTCCGCGGCGAGTGGCGGGGTTCCCTGCTGCGTGAGCGGCGCGGGACCGGCGGCTTCGGTTACGACCCGATCTTCGTGCCCGACGGGTACATGGTCACCTCGGCGGAGATGAGCGCCGAGGAGAAGGACGCCCAGTCACACCGGGGCCGGGCGCTGAAGCTGCTGGTCCCGCACCTGCGCAAGCTCGGTTAGCCGGTCACGCCGTGGCGGCGTGTGCGTGCGAGGCGACCGACACCACGCACACGCCGGCCGCGATGAGCGCCATGCCGCTGAGCATGGCGAGGTTCATCGGGTCCTCGAACAGCACGCGGCTGGTGATGGCGACCAGCGCGATGCCCGCACCCGCCCAGATCGCGTACGTGATGGCGACCGGCAGGCCCATCCGGATCACCACCGACTCCAGGTAGAGGGCGGTGAGGAACCCGACGCCGAGACCGACGACCGGCCACGGTTTCGTGAATCCCTCGGAGTACTTCAGACAAAGGGTTGCGAAAACTTCCGCGCCCACGGCGACGGTCAGCAAAATCCACTTGAGCATTGAATTTTCCCAGCACGAAATGCACGCAGCGCCAGGCATGCGTGTTTGCTTGCGAACGGAGGGTTGAGGGCAGAACGCCCTGATCAACCGCCGCGCGTGGGAAAGTGGACGCGCAAGACGAAATCAGACGGGATGTCGGGGCCGCGAGGTGCCGTCAAGCGACACACGGTGTATCACCCTCACCGGAACAAGGGGCGGCATTTGTTGCACGCCCTCACCCCGAGAGTACCCGAAGAAGGGGCCGCCGCCGCAAGTCCTGCGGCGGCGGTGTCACATTTCCGGGTGACTTCCTCAGGCTGGCAGCTCGCGCAGGAGCTTGGCGACGTGGCCGGTGGCGCGCACGTTGTACATGGCCTTCACGATCTTGCCGTCCGGGCCGACGAGGAACGTCGAGCGGATGACGCCCTGCACGGTGCGGCCGTAGTTCTGCTTCTCGCCGAACGCGCCCCACTCGGTGAGGACGGTCTTGTCGGTGTCGCCGAGCAGCGGGAAGGTCAGGCCCTCGGCCTCGCGGAACTTGGCGAGCTTCTCCTGCTTGTCCGGCGAGATGCCGACGACGGCGTAGCCCAGGTCGTTCAGCTGGGCGAGGCTGTCGCGGAAGTCGCAGGCCTGCTTGGTGCAGCCCGGCGTGCTCGCGGCCGGGTAGAAGTACACGACCACGGACTTGCCGAGGTAGTCGGACAGCGACACCGGCTTGCCCTCGCTGTCGGGCAGCGTGAAGGCGGGCGCGGTGTCTCCAGGCTCGAGACGGGTGCTCATGGCTCCAGAGCCTAGGCCTGGCCCGCGAACACGGTCGGGGCGTCCTGCCCCTGGCCCCCCGGCTGCACGGTCAGCTCGACCTGCACCGGACCCTCCGGCACCGCGAACGCCAGCAGCACCTGCGTGTCCTTGCCGGGCGGCAGCTCGTCCACGACCGCGGCGAGCCCGTTGAGGCCCTGGACCGAGTCGACCAGCTCGGGCACCTGGGCGCCGTTGGCCATGGCGCGCACCGCGAGCTGAGAGGGCCGGTAGGCGGTCTTGGAGCCGTTGTAGACCGTCAGCGTGAAGACGGCCGTGCGCGCGGAGCGGGGGGAGGCCGTGTCGGACGGGGAGAGCGATCTCGGGGCGGACACCACGACGGAGAGACCGGAGCCCCAGACGCGCTGGGTGCCGAAGGCGGCGTGCGTGGAGGCGTTGGGGGTCTCCGCGCGTTGCTCGACGGTCAGGTTCTCGTCCGGGGTGACGGCGACGCTGGGGCCCGCACATCCCGCCACGGCCAGCAGCAGGCAGAGTGCCGCTGCCGATTTGGCGAACTTCACGAACTCCCCTTTCCCACCCCGGCGGTGGGTGTGGACGACTCCCGTCAACTGTGACGGTGCCAAGGGGTGCGCGGGGGCTGAAAAGGGTCCTTGAAGCGGACCTGGTGCCGGGCCGTGGCCGACTCGTGATGGGCGGCGTGGGCGGCGCCACAGGTGTGGCACCGGCCCCACGCCGACCGTCGGGTGAAGCTAGGGAGCGCGTCGGGGGGCGTGCGCGCTCACACCGATCATCGCGCAGGGTGTGTCACGCGCTACAAGGGGAGCCGATAATCACCCGTTCAGACCAGCGCCAGTCGTACGAAACGTGAAGCTCACGCGTGAACGACTCACGTATGTGCGGCTGAACGGTCCAGTGCGGGCGTCCGTTCGGCGAGCTCGCTGAGCAGTTCGAAGGAGCGGAGACGGTCCTGCAGGCCGTGCACGATGGTCGTCACCATGAGCTCGTCGGCCGCGGTCGAGTCCAGCAACTCGTCCAGTCCCGCACGGACCGTTTCGGGGGATCCGATGATCTGAGTGGCCATCCGGTCCTCGATCACGAGCTCGTCGATCTCGGTGTACGGGTAGGCGGCGGCCTCCTCCGGCGTCGCCAGCGGACCGGGGCGGCCCTGGCGCAGCTTCACGAACGACAGCGCGCCGGGACCGGCGAGGTAGCGGGCGTGCTCGTCGCTGTCGGCCACCACCACCGAGGCGCACACCATCGCGTACGGCTCGCTCAGGACCTCCGACGGCCGGAAGTGCTTCCGGTACAGCGCCAGCGCCGGCAGCGTGTTCTGGGCGCTGAAGTGGTGGGCGAACGCGAACGGCAGCCCGAGCAGACCGGCGGCCTGCGCGCTGTAGCCGGACGAGCCGAGCAGCCAGATCGGCGGCTTGTTGCCCGCGGCGGGCACGGCGTTGAGCTCGCCGGTGCCCTCGAAGTACCCGATGAGTTCGGTGAGCTCCTGCGGGAAGTTCTCCGCCGACAGCCCGGCCTCGGTCCTGCGCAGCGCCCGCGCCGTCTTCTGGTCGGTGCCGGGCGCGCGGCCGATGCCGAGGTCGATGCGGCCGGGGTGCAGCGCTTCGAGCATGCCGAACTGCTCGGCGACCACCAGCGGCGCGTGGTTCGGCAGCATCACCCCGCCCGACCCGACGCGGATGCGCTCGGTCGCCGACGCGATGTGCTCGATCAGCACCGCCGGCGCCGAGCTCGCGATCCCGGGCATGTTGTGGTGCTCGGCGAACCAGTACCGCTGGTAGCCGAGGCGGTCGGCCTGCTGAGCGAGTTCCCTGGAGTTCCGCAGCGCGGTCGTCGCATCCGAGCCCGAACCGATCGGGGCGAGGTCGAGAACGGACAGCGGGATCTCACTGAGACGGCTCATGCATCGATCAACACCGATACTTCGTGACTTCTTCCGTGAGCCGGGTAACTCGTTTCGCCGCCTGGTCGTAGGTGGTGCCCTTCGGGTGCAGCGTCAGCAGCGCGACGATGCTGAAACCGCAGGTGCCGGACGTGTGCATGGCCGGTGACTGCAGGTCCAGGTCCCACGCGGCGCGCGGCCGCGGGTGGTCGCGGCAGGGCCTGGCCGGGTCGCCGAAGCCGGACCAGCCCTGCTTGAACGCGGGCCACCACGTCGCGTCCGGCAGCCCGAACGACTGGTCGAACCCGTCCGCGGCGCACTTCTCCGCGCGGTGCAGGTGACCCATGATCGTCCAGCCGACCTGCGGCTTCGCGCGTTCGAGCAGGTAGCGGTAGGTCTGCACGACGTCGTACGCGCTGACCGCCGTGTAGCCCCACATGCCGCGGTTCTCCGGCGGCCTGGTGTCCTGCAGACCCAGCCGGTTCGCGGTGTTGACGACGAGCTGCTCCCAGCCGTTCTCGACCCAGAGCTCGCTCGCGGCGTTGTCGTCGCTGGCCCGCAGCATCGGCTCGATCCGCGGGTCGTCGCCCTTGGTCTCCAGCTGCTCGATGGCGATGAGGATCTTCACCAGCGACGCCGATCGGATCGGCTTGTGCACGTCTCTGCCGGTCAGCGTGTGCGTGATCCGGTCGTAGACGGCGTAGGAGGCGGTGGTGGCAGGCACCGGGGTCGCCAGCAGTGCCAGCGTCAGCAGTATGTGCACGCCTCCGGAACCTAGGGCCTGCTGACTGGTGCGTCACACCTGAAATCAGTGCGCGGACCCGTTCGGTTGACGTTGGTGGGACGGATGTCGTGGTGATCGGCGCGGGCCAGGCCGGGCTGTCGGCCTCCTTCTTCCTGCGCAAGCGGAACGTGGACCACGTGGTGCTGGACGCGAACGACGCCCCCGGTGGCGCGTGGCTGCACCGGTGGCCGAGCCTGCGGATGCGGACCGTGCACGGCATCCACGAGCTGCCCGGAATGCCGTTCGAGCAGCCTGCGCCCGACGAGCGGGCCAACGAGGCCATCCCTGACTACTTCGCCCGCTACGAGCGGCTCTTCGACCTGCCGGTGGTGCGCCCGGTGAACGTGACGTCCGTGCAGGACGACGGCGAGCTGCTGAAGGTCGAGACTTCGGACGGCGTGTGGACCACGCGCGGCCTGATCAACGCCACCGGCACCTGGCGCCGCCCGTTCTGGCCGCACTACCAGGGCCAGTCGACGTTCCTGGGCCGTCAGCTGCACACCGCCGACTACCGGGGCCCCGAGGACTTCACCGGCAAGCGCGTGGTCGTCGTCGGGGGCGGTGCGTCCGCGACCCAGCAGCTGATGGAGCTCGCACCGTTCGCCGCGGCCACGCGCTGGGTGACGCGGCACGAGCCGGTGTGGCGCGAGGGCCCGTTCACCGAGGAGTACGGCCGCTGGGTCGTCGGCATGGTCGAGGAGCGGGTGCGAGCCGGTCTGATCCCGCGCAGCGTGGTGGGCGTGACCGGCCTGGCGCTGACCGACGAGACCCGCGCCGCGATCGAGTCCGGTGTGCTGCGGCGGTGGCCGGTGTTCTCGCGGATCACCCCCACCGGCGTCGAGTGGGACTCCGGTGAGCACTTCTCCGCCGACGTGATCCTGTGGGCGACCGGGTTCCGGCACGACCTCGACCACCTGGCGCCGCTGCACCTGCGGGCCGCCGGTGGCGGGATCCAGGTCGACGGGACGCGCGTGGTGAGCGACCCGCGGATCCACCTCGTGGGCTACGGGCCGTCGGCGAGCACGATCGGGGCGAACCGGGCCGGGCGGAGCGCGGTGCGGGAGCTGACGCGGTACCTCGACGACGCCGGTCGCGGTGCCGGGCGCCTCAGCGGCGTGCGGTAGCGCGCTTCTTCGCCACGCGGGTCACCACGAACACGACCAGCGCCACCCCCACCAACACGAGGACCGCCGTCGAGGCGATGCCGACGTACTGCTCGACGAGGTGCCAGTTGTCGCCCAGCAGGTAGCCCGCGAGGATCAGCGCGGTGTTCCAGATGAGGCTGCCCGCCGCCGTGTAGGCGAGGAACGGGGCCATGCGCATGCGTTCGATGCCCGCCGGGATCGAGATCAGGCTGCGGAACACCGGGATCATCCGGCCGAAGAAGACCGCGCGGTAGCCGTTGCGCAGGAACCAGGCCTCGGTCCGGTCGACGTCGGACACGCGGACCAGCGGCATGCGGGCGGCGATGCGCCGGACCCGGTCGCGGCCGAGCAGGGAGCCGACCCAGTAGAGGACCAGTGCGCCCAGCACCGAGCCCGCCGTGGTCCAGAGGATGGCGTCGAGCAGGGACATCTTGCCCTGCGCGGCGGTGAAGCCCGCCAGCGGCAGGAAGAGCTCGCTGGGCAGGGGCGGGAAGAGGTTCTCGAGCGCGATGGCGAACGCCGCTCCTGGTGCGCCGGCCGTGTGCATCAGGTCGGTGACCCAGTCGACGAGGTTCATGGGTTCGACGTTACGGACCGGCTGGAGGGGTGACATCGGGGGAAACCCCGAGGTGACAGTCCTCACGCCGGATGCTTTGACGGTCCACAAAGGACTTTGAGGATGCCAGGCGTGCGGTCCGGTACCGGCCGGCCTGTGCCCGCTGCCGAACCGCCTGGACGACCGGCGCTCGTGTCGAAGTCGCTGCTGACGTCCCCGGCACAGGCCGCGGGTCGTCACCCGCGGCCGGTCGTCACGAAACCGCAGATCAGATGAGGTCGGGGGGACTCGAACCCCCACTGGCTGGGACCTAAACCCAGTGCCTCTGCCAATTGGGCTACGACCCCTCGCGTGGAAGCCTATAGCTCCTCCATGTACGCGCTCTCCCGGGGCGCACGCGGGTCGCTCGCAGCCCCGGCACCGGCCGTCCACTACGGTGACTGCCAGAACCGCTGCTAGGAGGACATGTGGCACGCGATCCCGACACCATCCAGCGCGAGATCGAACAGGCTCGTGCCGCGCTGGCCACCACCCTGGACGAGCTCAGCGAGCGTGCGAACCCGCAGAAGCTCGTCGAGCAGGGCAAGTCGTCCGTGCTCGACGTGCTGAGCCAGCCCAAGGTCAAGTACACGCTGATCGCGGTCGGCGCGGTGGTCGGCTTCGCGCTGGTGCGCAAGCTGTTCCGCTAGACCGCGCCGCACCGCGCGCTCAGGCGTGCACCAGCGGCAGGAGGACCTGCTCGACGACCTTCTCCACGAACGGCTCGTCGAGCGGGTCCCCGGTCAGCATCAGCCGGTAGATCAACGCCGCGCCCGCGATCTCGACAGCCATGCCGCGCGGGGCGTCGGCCTTCAGCTCGCCCCGTTCGGCCGCGCGGTCGAGGATCCCGCGCAGGACGTCGCGCTGCGAGATCAGGAACGTCTCCCGGAACGCGCTCGCCAGCTCCGGCTCGTGCGGCAGCTCGCCGACCAGCGCCTGCGCGGCCTTGCCGATCGGCCCCGACAGGAACGCGGCGAACGACGAGAGGAACTCGCGCAGGTCACCGGCGAGCGAGCCGGTGTCCGGTGCGGCGAGGTTCTGCGTGGCGAGCTGGGTGCACGTGTCGATCACCAGATCGAGCTTCGACTCCCAGCGCCGGTAGATCGTGGCCTTGCCCGCTCGCGCGCGTGCGGCCACCGCGTCCATGGTGAGGGCCCGGTATCCGACCTCGGCCATCACTTCGAGCGCTGCCTGACGTAACGCCTCGTCCCTGCTGGCGTCGCGAGGACGGCCCCGCTGGGGGACCCTGCCCTCGTTGAACGCCGTTGTCGACACGGCCATGCCACCTCCTTGTGCAAGGGCACGGCACGTGCGTGTCTCCCCGCCCCTTTGGCCGGACATCCTAGGCGTCTTGCCCTACTTGAGGGGGCAGCAGCACCCGCTTGTCGGATCGTGTTGAGGTCGGCCTGGTCACGGGCGTTCCGCCGCGGGGAACCCGTGACGAGCCGAGTTGTCCAGACCTGTCGGAAACCTGAAGATCGCGGCGTGGGCAACCGCTTACCGCGCGGTGCCGGTGGGTCCTGACTTCGCGACGGTGGCAGTTGGGTCAGGTGGCGCGTCACACCCCGGCCGTCGTAGCGGGGTGTCGGTGAGGTGCCGGATGTCGGCGATGAGCTCCTCACGGGCCGGTGCGCGATGTGGTTCGAGCAGGTGAGGAGCAGGTCGGCGTACGCGTCGGTGTCGTAGGCCTGCTCCCACTCGTACCGGCGGAAATCCGGCGGTGCGAAGTCGGCGGAGGCGTCGAACTCCCGCTGGACCGGACCGTGGGCGGGAGGCGCGGGGCCGGCGGGATGGCCGGGTACCGCCGGGCGTGCCTTTCGCGGACGTCAACGAACAACTGCTCGCTGCCACCCGCGACATCGTGGGCTGCGATCACGGCGAAGCCACCGGGGCGCAGCGCCGCCGTGCACCTCGCTGCGCGGGCGTGCGTGGCGAGCCCAGCGGACTGCCGTCGCCGACGCTTCGACGTCGAGCGAGCCGGGCATCTGCCCATCGTCGAACATCGTGACGACCCACGACGGCTCGCGATGCCGAGGCGACGTGCACACCGCCCCCCGCGCGCTTCCTCCTGGCGCAACGCGCGAAGCCCGTTTTTGGTTCCCGCGTTGTCCACAGCCTAGCCGAGAACAAGAATCCCCAGGTCAGCCGCGTGGCAACCTGTGGACAACTCGTGATCTTGCTTGGTCGGGCGGGTCCGGTGGTAGCGGGCCGCAGCCGTGCCGAGCAAAATGCGCAAACGCTCGCGGTCGGTCATCCGCCGAACTCGAGCTCGCGCGACGGCAGCGCGTCGAGTCCGTTCCGCGCGAAGTCGGCCCACGTGCGCCGCATCGTCCGCGCCAGGCCGGGGTCCGGTTCCTGCCCGGCCAGCATGCCCGCGCCCGTCCAGGCCTCGGGGTCGAACAGGAACGGCAGCTCCATGCAGTGGCAGGCACCGAGCGGTGCGTCCCGGGGCGTCCAGCGGAAGTTGTAGGTCGCGGCCTGGCCGGTGACCTTGGCCCAGTCGGCGGCGAGCTGGCGGGCGGGGCCGGCGAAGACGAGCTCGGTCACGATCTCCCACGCGTCCGGCTGGCCGGCGACGTACGGGCTGCCGTCGTCCTGGGTGTGGCCGACGAGCAGCTCGACGCGTGACGCGGCCGCGGTCAGGTCGACCTCGCCCAGCTCCGGACCGAACGGCATGCCGCCGGACGGGGAGAACCGCGGGGCCAGGTCCGCCGCGGCGGCCTGCTGGGCTGCCAGGACGTCGGCCACGGGTGTGTCGGCGTCGACCACCACGAGCTCGCGCAGGGCCGCGGTCATGTCCGCGCGGTCCGTGCCGCGGGTGCCCAGCGGGGCGCTCTGCAGGATCGCGCGGTGGAACAGGTCCTCGGTGTCGGTGAGCATCAGCGCGTACACCGAGTCGGCGCCCGCGGACTGGCCGAACGCCGTCACGTTCGAGGGGTCGCCGCCGAACGCGGCGATGTTGTCGCGCACCCACCGCAGGGCGGCGAACTGGTCGAGCAGGCCGAGGTTGTCCCGCAGGTAGCCGAACGCGCCGAGCCGGTAGCTCACGCTGACGACCACCACGCCCTCGGAGGCGAGCAGGCTCGCGTCGTACTTCGTGGACTCGCCGCTGCCGGTCACGTAGGCGCCGCCGTGGAACCAGACCATGACGGGCAGGCCGGCCGCGTCCGCGGGTGCGGTCACCGACAGCACCTGGCAGTCCTCGGAGAACGACAGGCCGTCGACCGAGCTGCCGACGACCGAGGCGAGCGCGGACGGCGGTTGTGGGCAGGCCGGACCGCGCCGGGTCGCGTCGGCCACGCCGTCCCACGCGAGCGGTTCCGGCTTGCCGAACCGGGGAGCTGTCGCGTAACGGACACCGCGGGCCTGCACGAGGCTGTTGATCAGCACGTCCTCGATCGTATGCGGGTAACCAAGTCCACACCGCCTCGATTCGGCGCGATCGAGGTCGCGGGCGCACCATGGACCGGTTGCGCAACGAGACAAGAGGAGGAGCCTGGTGCGGGCTACGACGATCTACGGCACCCGAGACATCCGCGTCGAGGAGGTGCCCGACGCGGCGATCCAGGAGGCCGGCGACGTCGTCGTGCGGGTCGAGCTCGCGTGCATCTGCGGCAGCGACCTGTGGGCGTACCGGGGCGTGGCCAAGCGGGCGGAGGGGCAGCGGATCGGGCACGAGTTCCTCGGCATCGTCGAGGAGGTCGGCGGTGACGTGAAAAGCGTCCAGGTCGGCGACCGGGTCATCGCGCCGTTCGTGTGGAGCGACGGGACGTGCGCGTACTGCCAGGCCGGGTTGCAGACCTCGTGCGTCAATGGCGGGTTCTGGGGCGGCAAGGGCAGTGACGGCGGGCAGGGTGAGGCCGTGCGGGTGCCGCAGGCCGACGGCACGCTGGTGCGCGTTCCGGCCGATGCGCCGGCGGAGCTGCTGCCCGCGTTCCTCAGCCTGAGCGACGTCATGGGCACCGGGCACCACGCGGCCATCGGTGCCGGGGTGCAGCCGGGCAGCACCGTTGCCGTGGTGGGCGACGGCGCCGTGGGGTTGTGCGGGGTGCTCGCGGCCAAGCGGCTCGGTGCCGAGCGGATCATCTCGCTGGGGCGGCACGAGGACCGGGCGAAGATCGCGACGCTCTTCGGTGCCACGGACCAGGTCGCCGAACGCGGTGAGGCCGCCGTCGAGCGGATCAAGGAGATGACCGGTGGCCTCGGGGCCGCGTCGGTGCTCGAATGCGTCGGCACGGAACAGTCGTGGGAGACCGCGATGGGCATCGTGCGCGACGGCGGCCGGATCGGGTACGTCGGCGTGCCGCACGAGATGCCGGGGCTGCCGCTCGGCAAGCTGTTCGGCCGCAACATCGGCATCGGCGGCGGTGTGGCACCCGTTCGTGCCTACCTGCCGGAGCTGCTGGCCGACGTGCTCGCCGGGCGGATCGACCCCGGTCCCGTGTTCGACCGGACGGTCCCGCTCGACGACGTCGCGCTGGGATACCAGGCGATGGACGAGCGGACCGCCCTCAAGGTCATCGTGAAGCCTTAGGGCCTGGTCCTCTCGGCGGTGAGCACGTAGTCCTCGGCGCGCACGCGTTTCGTCCGCATCCAGTACCGCCAGGTGAAGCCCGGCCACACGGTGCGGTTGATCCCCTGCGCGTCGAGGTACCAGCTCTGGCAGCCGCCCTGGGTCCACACGCCCTTGGTGAGCTTGTCCTGGAGCTCGGAGTTGAATCCCTGCTGGGCCTCCACCCGCACGTCCAGCTCCGCTGCGCGGTGGTGGTCGAGGAGCCGGAGGCACTGCGAGATGTACCGGATCTGGGACTCGATCATGAACACGACCGAGTTGTGCCCCAGCCCGGTGTTGGGGCCCAGCAGGAAGAACAGGTTGGGGAAGCCGGACACCGTGATCCCGTAGTAGGTCTCGATGCCCTTCTCCCGCCACTGCTTGGCGAGGTCGACCCCGCCCTTGCCCTGGATGTCCAGGTAGTCGAACGAGTCGACGACGTGGAACCCGGTGCCGTAGATGATGGCGTCGACCTCGTGCTCGACGCCGGAGCTGTCCACGACCGAGCTCTCCCGCACCTCGGTGATCTTGTCCGTCACCAGGTCCACGTTGGACCGCGACAGCGCGGGGTAGTAGTCGTTGGAGATCAGCACGCGCTTGCAGCCCATGGTGTAGTCGGGCTTCAACGCCTGGCGCAGCTTCGGGTCCGGCACCTGCTTCTTCATGTGCCGCAACGCGATGCCCTGCGCCAGCTGCATGATCTTCGGGTTGACCGCGAAGCCCAGCGCGGTCGACTCGCGGGTCCAGTAGACGAAGTCGCGGTAGAGCCGTTGCGTGAACGGCAAGGCGCGGAACAGCTTCTGCTCCCAGCCGGTGATCTCGCGGTCGGCCTTGGGCATGATCCACGGCGGCGTGCGCTGGAAGATCTTGAGCGAACCGACCTGGTCCGCGATCTTCGGCACGAACTGGATGGCCGACGCGCCCGTGCCCACCACCGCGACCCGCTTGCCGGTCAGGTCGTAGTCGTGGTCCCACTGCGCGGAGTGGAACGTCCTGCCGGTGAACTTCTCGATGCCGGGCAGTTCGGGGACGTTCGGGATGTGCAACGCGCCGACGCCCGCGACGAGCGCCTGCGTGGTGTAGGTGTCGCCCTGCTCGGTGGTGACGTGCCAGCGCTTGGCGTCCTCGTCCCACCGCGCACCGGACACCTTGGTGTTGAAGCGGATGTGCGGCCGCAGCCGGTGCTTGTCGGCGACCCGCTGCAGGTAGTCGAAGATCTCGCCCTGCTGCGCGAACATCCGCGACCACTTGGGGTTCAGCTCGAACGAGAACGAGTACATGTGCGACGGGACGTCACACGCGCAGCCGGGGTAGGAGTTGTCGCGCCAGGTGCCGCCGAGGTCGCTCGCTTTCTCGAGCACCACGAAGTCGTGCTCGCCGCGCCGCCTCAGCTCCACGGCCATGCCCAGGCCGGAGAAGCCGGTGCCGATGACGAGCACTTTCGTCTCTCGGTGCATGGGTGACACCCTCCCGCTCACTTGGCTACTTCGCAGTAGGTTACTCGAAGTAAGTTACGAGCGGTAGACTCCGTTCGTGAACGCCCCAGCGCCCCGGCGCCGCATGCCCAAGGCGCAGCGCATGGCCCAGATGCTCACCGTCGCCGAGGAGATCTTCGCGGAGCAGGGGTACCTCGCCACCTCCATGGACGAGATCGCCGAACGGTGCGGTGTCTCCAAGCCGATGCTCTACGAGTACTTCGGCTCCAAGGAGGGGCTGCTGATCGGCTGCATCCACCGGGCGCGCGCCGAGCTGCGGGAGAAGACCGCCGCGGCGATCGCGGGCGCGGCGAGCCCGGAGGAGTTCCTGCGGCTCGGGCTGCTCGCGTTTTTCGAGTTCATCGTCGACCACCAGCGCTCGTGGGCGCTGCTGCGGCAGGAGGCGGCGATCGCGGTGCCGTCGGCGCAGGAGGAGGTCGAGGGGATCCGCCAGCAGCAGACGGACATGATCGGGTCCGTGCTGGTGTCGTTCGCGCCGGACATCGACCCGCTGGAGGCGGAGGCGTTCGCGGAGATCGTCGTCGGCGCGTGTGAACGGCTGGCGGTGTGGTGCGAGCGCAGGCCCACCGTGGGACCCGCGCTCGCAACCGACTACGTGATGGCCGTGGTCTGGCCGGGTGTCGCGGAGAGGGTTACGACGCAGCCCTGACCCGCTCCGCCCGCATCTGCGTGACGGCGGGCAGGTCCAGCGGCGCGACCTCGGTGCCGGTGGCCCACTCGATCAGCATGTCGGCGAGCTGCGGGTTGCGCGGCAGCACCGGGCCGTGCAGGTAGGTGCACACGATCCGGCCCTGCACCGCGCCCTCGACGCTGCCGTCGTTGCCGGTACCGACCTTCACGTGCGCGAGCGGCCGGGCGGACGGGCCCAGCACCGTGCGGCCCTGGTGGTTCTCGAAGCCGCTCAGCACGCCCTCGAAGAGGCCGTCAGCGGGCTCGGCCAGCACCTCGCCGATGGCACGGCTGCCACCGGCGTGCGAGGTCGAGTCGATCAGGCCCATGCCGGGGTGCGTGACGTTGTCGGCGCGGGTGAAGCTCTCGCCGAAGATCTGGATGCCCGCGCAGACACCGAGCACGACCGCGCCCTTGGTGACGGCGCGCTGCAGCCCGGGGTGCTCGCGCAGGTGCTTCACCGCGAGCGTCTGCGCGGTGTCCTCGCCGCCGCCGACGACGTAGATGTCACACGAGTCGGGCACCGGCTGGCCGTAGTTGATCGGCACGATCCGGGCCTTGATGCCCCGCCACGCCATGCGCTTCTCGAGCACCACGGCGTTGCCGAAGTCCCCGTACGTGCCGAGGAGGTCCGGCAGCACGAGCGCGATCTGGATTGTCGACTCACTCATCAGCGGCAGCCCTGGCATTCAAGTCGCGGAACGCGGTGTAGTTGGCGATGACCTCGACCGCGCCCTGCGGCAGCTGGTCGATGGCCTTCAAGGGGTCTTTGACGATCGTGTGCTCGACCTCGGCGTACGTCAGGCGCACGGCCAGGTCGCTGGCGCGCTCCCCGGACGCGATGACCTGCCGGCCCCGCAGCTTCTCGAACGGCACGTCCCACAGCCAGCTCAGGTCGCGGCCGTCGGCCTCCTGGGCGTTGATGACCAGGACGGCCGGGTGGTGGGCCTCCCTGACCACGGTGAGCGTCTCGCTCCAGCCGGCCGGGTTCTTGGAGAGCAACAGGCGCGCGCTGCGGCCGTTGCGCTGGATCGTGCGGTAGCGGCCGCTGACGTTGCTCACGCCACGCAAACGGCGCACCGCCTCGTCGGTCGGCACACCCAGCGTGTGCGCGGCCGCGGTGGCCATCACGGCGTTCGCCTGGTTGAACTTGCCCGGCAACGTCAGCCGCAGCTCGATCTTGCGGTGCTCCGGCGTGATCATCGCCTCGTCCGCGGTGATCCACGTCGGGTGCGGCCGGGCCAGGTCGCAGTTCGTGCAGTGCCAGTGCTCGCCCTGCCAGCGGATCGGGTCGCCACACCGCGGGCAGCTCGCGCTGTCGTGGTGCCAGCTGGTGCCGGTCGCGACCCAGATGACGTTCTTCGCGTCCTTCGCGGCGCTGGTGACCATGACGTCGTCGCAGTTGGCGACGATCACGCAGTTCTGCAGCTTGGTGATCGTGTCGCGGATGCTGCGCTCGATCGTGCGCACCTCGCCGACCCGGTCGAGCTGGTCGCGGCTGAGGTTCAGGATCACGGCGACGGCCGGGTTGCTGGCACCGGCGACGGCCGGGAAGTAGCCCTCGTCGCACTCCAGCACGGCGTACGGGGCGTCCGGCTGCTTGCTGAGCGCCGTCACGTGGCCGTCGGGCATGTTGGCGCCGCTGTGGTTGGTGGCGACCTCGCCCAGGGCGCCGACGGCGCGGGCCAGCATCATCGTGCTGGTCGTCTTACCGTTCGTGCCGGTGACGACGGCGACCTTGCGGCCGGCGGTCAGGCGGTTGAGCGCCTGGGGGTCGAGTTTGAGGGCGACTCGGCCGCCGATCATGCCGCCTGCGCCGAGACCCATTTTCTGGGACAGCGTGGAGCTCAGGTTGCCCAGCTTCACGGCGGCTGCGGTGCGCAGGGGGAGGCGGGCGGGGGAATCGTTCACCCCGGCGATGCTACCGGCGAGGGTGGGTAACCCTTCGTGGGCGGTGGTTTCCGCGGTGTGAACCGGGTTCGGTACAACGAGCGGACTGCTCCCACAAGACCCGGTGGGCCTTGCCGGGCTTCGCGAAGCCCGGCAAGGCGAGCAGGCCGTGCGGGTTCGGTGTGGCTCAGCGGGACATCGAGCGGAGGATGCGGATCAGCTCGACTGCGGGGAGCTGGCAGAGCTGGGCCATGTTCTCCAGGGCGGCCAGGTCCAGGTGCACCTCCGGGGAGGCGCCCGGCGGGAGGACGTGCAGACGCCCGGCCGCCCAGCGCCGCAATGGGGCCAGGCGCGGGTTGTCCGTGGCCGCCACCAAGGCGAGGTTCAGGGTCAGGTGGCCTGCTGGGGTGTCGCCGAAGAAGCGTTCGTGGACGCGGGCCAGGAGCTCGTGGGCCGGGACGTCCAGGGCGTGGCAGATCTCGACCAGGCGGACGACTGAGCACTGGCGGGTGCCCAGTTCGTAGGTCGCGAGGGTTTGCAGGGAGATCTCCGTCTGCAAGCGCTTGTTGAGTTCTTTTCTGGTCCAGCCGCGCTGCTTGCGAAGGCTGCGGATCTCGTCACCGAGCACGCGTTGGTACGCGGCTGTGTCGATGGGTCCTGTCGCAGTCGTCAACGGTTTCCTCCACCCCATGAGCGGGTCTCACGGTGATGGAAGGCGCCAGTGCTTCGGCGCTTACGCAACTTGCGGGCAACATCCCCCGAATGGGCTATAGAACTCTACTCTGAGTATCAGTTTACGCAGCGCACGCCGTCTGCCGTGATGGGCGCGGGCTCTTGAGCCGGCTGCTGCCGGGCACCGTCCAGGGACAACAGGGGAGAGGCGGTGAAGCCCTGGGAGCCCGGGCCCGAGTAGTCGGATCCGAGGAAGACGCGGACGCGGCCGGTGGGGAGGTTGCCGTCCTCTTCGGTCTCAAGGCCGCCGAGGGCCTGCTGGACGGCCTTGCCGGCCGCCTCGCCGCCCTTGGGGTAGCGGACGACGGACTTGGCGAGGGAGTCGGCGTTGCCGGTCTGGCCGCCCAGGAAGCCCTTCGTGACGAGCGACTGGAGGACCGTGGCGGCGAGGCCCGGTTGGCCGGAGGCGTTGCGGACGTCGACCGTGACGGTGGCGTTGTTGAAGGTCGGGTCGGGGACGTCGGCGGGGTCGGGGGCCTTGCCGAGGTTCTTCACGAACTTGCGGACCTCGTTCTCGCGCACCTCGACCGCGCTGCCGTCCTCGGGGGTCTGCAGGTCCGGGTTGCCGGTCGGGATGGTCTGGAACGTCATGTTCCCGCCGGTCATGTCCTTCATCTGCAGGGCGAACCTGGTGATGTCCCAGCCGTCGTCGAGCACGATCGCGCCGGAGACGGCTTTGATCATGTCGTTGCGCTTGGTGTTGTCGGTGAGGACGCCGGCGGAGAGCATCTTCTTCGCCAGGCCCGCCATGAAGACCTGCTGGCGGACCACGCGGTCGAGGTCGCCCATGGGCAGGCCGTGGCGCTGGCGGACGAACGCGAGGGCGTTCTTGCCCTCGATCGTCTGCGGGCCCTTCTTGAAGTTCGCGCCCGAGAAGCTGTCGCGGACGTTGGTGTTCAGGCAGACGTCGATGCCGCCGATGGCCTTGGTGATCTCGTAGAAGCCGACCAGGTTGACCTCGGCGTAGTGGTCGATCTTGACGTCGGTCAGGTTCTGGACGGTCTCGATCAGGTTGTTCGCGCCCGCCTTGCGCGACTCCATCTCGACCTCGGCGGCGCTCTTGCCGCTGCTCTTGAGCTTCTCGGCGGCTTGGCCCTTGGCGTAGCCGTAGGCGGAGTTGATCTTGTGCCGCCCGAAGCCGCCCGCGATCTTCACGTAGGAGTCGCGGGGGAACGACACGGCGAAGGCCTTGCCGCTGTCGTTCGGGATGCGCAGCAGGATCAGCGTGTCGGTGTTGAAACCGCCGTCCTCGGCGCCGCCCGCCTGCAGCTCGTTCAGGATGTGCTGCGGCAGCGGGTTGCCCTTGGAGTCGGTGCGGCTGTCCATGCCGACCAGCATGATGTCGATCGCGCCGTCGGCGGGCTTCTCGCCGGCGTTGGCGAGGTTGAGGTTCTGCTTGGTGAGGCCGTCGGTCAGCGCGGTGAGGTTCTGCCAGGCGAAGCCGGTGACCAGCAGGACCGTCGCCGACAGCATGCTGATGAAGATCTTGGCGCCGGTCGACGCGCCGCGTTTGGCCGCGCTCGGCCTGCGGGCGGGGGCGGGGCGTGGCCTGGGCTTCGGCGGGACGCGGGTGGGGTCGCGGCCTTGGCCGGGTGGTGCGGACCGGGCGGTCGGCCACCGGGCGGGGCGCGGGCCGGACGAGCTCGCCCGGCGGGGTCCCGGCGAGCGGACTCGCCACGGCTCGCGGCCGGGTGCGGCGCGGCGGGTCGGCGTCGTCCGAGCTGCGGCGGGACTGCGCGGCGGAGGACGGCGGGCGGTTGCGCACCCGGCGAGGAGCTGCGGCGCGGTGGCTCGGAGCGCTTCGGCGGTTCCGCCCGGTTCTCCCGGCGGGGCGGCTCCGCACCGCGCGGCGGGTCCTGCGGACGACGGGGCTGCCCCGCTGACGGACGCGGGGTGGCGCTGGGTCGCCGAGGAGACCCGTTCGGCTCTCCTGGCCGCGGCGGCCGGTTGTCCACACCCACTCCTCTCGGGCACATGCGGGTACCCCAAGTAGACGTGGTGATCCCCCACTTGGTTGTGCGTAGCGTGACACAGTGGCGAAGACCACCCGATCAAGGCCCCGTGACCAGGTGTTTTGTCCGCTTCGTAGACTGACCGCCGTGTTGACGATGCAGGACGCGCTGCTCGCGCTGACCAAGTACTGGACCGATCGGGGCTGCCTCGTCGTGCAGCCCTTCAACACCGAGGTCGGAGCCGGGACGCTGAACCCGGCGACCGTGCTGCGGGTGCTCGGTCCCGAGCCGTGGCGCGTCGCGTACGTGGAGCCGTCCGTGCGGCCCGACGACGCCCGTTACGGCGAGAACCCGAACCGGCTGCAGACGCACACCCAGTTCCAGGTGATCCTCAAGCCCGACCCCGGCAACCCGCAGGAGCTCTACCTCGGGTCGCTGGAGGCGCTGGGCATCGACGTCCGCGCCCACGACGTGCGGTTCGTCGAGGACAACTGGGCCTCGCCCGCGCTCGGTGCCTGGGGTCTCGGCTGGGAGGTCTGGCTCGACGGGCTGGAGATCACCCAGTTCACCTACTTCCAGCAGGCCGGCGGCATGACGCTCGACCCGGTGTCGGTGGAGATCACCTACGGCATCGAGCGGATCATGATGGCGCTGCAGGGCGTCGACCACTTCAAGAAGATCGCCTACGCGCCCGGCATCTCCTACGGCGAGGCGTTCGGCCAGTCCGAGTACGAGATGTCGCGGTACTACCTCGACGACGCGGACGTGGAGGCGAACAAGCGCCTCTTCGAGGAGTTCGCGGCCGAGGCGCGCCGGATGCTCGACGCGCGGCTGCCCGTGCCCGCGCACAGCTTCGTGCTGAAGTGCTCGCACATCTTCAACGTGCTCGACGCTCGCGGTTCGATCTCCACGACCGAGCGCGCGCGTGCGTTCGGTCGCATGCGCGGTCTGGCGCGGGAGGTCGCGACGCTGTGGGCCGAGCGCCGGGAGGAGCTCGGACACCCCCTCGGTGTCGCCGAGGTGCCGGCACTGGCCGCCGCGCCCACGTCGTTCGCGGACGTCACCGAGCCGGCCACGCTGCTGTTCGAGCTCGGCACCGAAGAGCTGCCGCCCGCCGAGGTGCTGCGGACCGTGGACGCCGTGCGCGCGGGCGTGACGGCGAAGCTCGGTGCGACGCGGCTGACGCACGGCGAGGTGACCGTGCACGGCACGCCGCGCCGGATCGTCGTGCTGGTGTCCGAGGTGTCGCCGCGCGAGCCGGACGCCGAGCGCACGGTGCGCGGGCCGCGGGTGTCCGCCGCGTTCGACGCCGAGGGCGGCCCGACGAAGGCCGTGCAGGGCTTCGCGCGTGGCCAGGGCGTGGACGTGGGCGCGCTGGGGCGGGTCGAGGAGAACGGCGTCGAGTTCGTGGCGCTGACCAAGACCGACACCGGTCGCGGCGCGGTCGAGGTGCTCAGCGGGCTGCTCGCCGAGGTCGTGTCCGACCTGCGCGCCGAGAAGAACATGAAGTGGAACGACCCGAAGCTGTCGTTCACCCGCCCGATCCGCTGGCTGCTCGCCCTGCTCGGGACCACCCCGGTACCGGTCGCGGTGTCGTCGCTCGCGTCCGGCACGGTCACGCGCGTGCACCGCACGGTCGACGAGCCGGTCGTCGAGGTGTCCACCGCGGACGGTTACCTGGAGTTCCTTTCCTCGCACGGCATCCAGGTCGACGCCGAGGCGCGGGCGCAGGCGATCGTGGCCGCCGCGCGGGAGCTCGCGGCGTCGGTCGGCGGTGTCGCGGAGGTCGACGGCCTGCTGGACGAGGTCACGAACCTGGTCGAGTGGCCGACGCCGATCCTCGGCTCGTTCGAGGAGCGCTACCTGGAGCTGCCCGGCCAGATCCTCACCACGGTCATGCGCAAGCACCAGCGCTACCTGCCGGTGCGGTCGTCCGACGGCGCGCTGCTGCCGCACTTCGTGGCCGTGGCGAACGGTTCGGTCGACGCCGACCTGGTCCGCGCGGGCAACGAGGCCGTGCTGCGCGCCCGGTACGAGGACGCGGCGTTCTTCTGGCGGGCGGACCTCAAGACGCCGCTGGAGGAGATGAAGTCGGGTCTCGCCAAGCTGACGTTCGCGGACAAGCTCGGCTCGATGGCCGACCGCGCCGGCCGCATCGCCGCGCTGGCCGGCCGGTTCGCCGGTGTGGTCGAGGCCGACCGCGAGACGCTGGACCGCGCCGGTCAGCTCGCGAAGTTCGACCTCGGCTCGCAGATGGTGATCGAGCTGTCGTCGCTCGCCGGTGTGATGGCGAAGGAGTACGCGGCACGGGCGGGGGAGACCCCGGAGGTCGCGCAGGCGTTGTGGGAGATGGAACTCCCGCGCTCGGCCGGTGACGCGCTGCCGTCGTCGGTGCCGGGTGCGCTGCTGTCGCTCGCGGACCGGTTCGACCTGCTGGCGGGCCTGTTCGGCATCGGCGCGCAGCCGACCGGTTCGTCCGACCCGTTCGGCCTGCGCCGCGCGGCGCTCGGTGCGGTGACGGTGCTGCGGGCGTTCCCCGACCTGCGGGCGATCACCCTGCCGGTCGCGCTCTCCCTTGCCGCGGAAGGTCTCGAGGTGTCCGCCGAGGCGCTGGAGACGGCACGCGAGTTCGCCGTCCGCCGCTACGAGCAGGCGCTGCTCGACGCGGGCCACGAGCACCGGTTCGTGCAGGCGGTGCTGCCGCTGGCCGACTCGCCGGTGCTCGCGGACGAGACGCTGGCGCAGCTGGAGTCGCTGGCGGGCGAGGAGTCCTTCGACGCGCTGGTGGCGGCGCTGCAACGGGTGCGGCGGATCGTGCCCGCGGACGTGGCCGCCTCCTACGACGCGTCGGTGCTGACCGAGCCGGCGGAGGTGGCGCTGCACAAGGCGTTCGACTCCGTGCCGAAGGACGTCGCCGGCCTGGCGGCGTTCGTCGCGGCGGCGCAGGGGCTGACCGGACCGGTCAACACGTTCTTCGACGAGGTCCTGGTCATGGCGGAGGACCCGGCCGTGAAGGCGGCCAGGCTCGGCCTGCTGGCGTCGATCCGCGACTTCGCGGCGCCGGTGCTCGACTGGACCCAGCTGTAGGAGCGTCTGCAAGTACCACCAACTGCGAGTTGGTGGTACTTGCGGACGCCGTTCAGCAGGAGGGGGCGGGGGAGCCCGGTTGCAGCGTCACGCTGCGGACCCGGCCCACCGTCCCGTTCTGCGGCGGCAACGGGCACACCCGCACGACCGGCGGTACCGAGCCGACCCGGTTGCCGTCGTTGTCGAACACGATCGGCCCGCCCGCGCCCAGCACCGCCGTCTCCGCTGAGGAGACGAAGCTGATCTGGGTGTTCACCTGGCTTCGCTGCACCTCCCTGGTGACCGGCAGCTTGTTCACGGCCTCCTCGATCACGGCCACGGCGTCGTAGCCGTTGACCGCCCAGCCCGCATCCGTGTGCGCCAGGTCGAAGCCGATGCCGGTGAAGTGCTTCTCGAAGTCGGTGAAGCCGGTGTTGCCGGGGCTCGGCTTGTCCGCGCCGCCGACCAGGGTCGACACCAGGCGGAGCTTGCCGGACGCGAACGACGGCGAGGACAACGCCTGCACCCGCAGGTCCTCCAGCCGCGGGTCCAGCTCCGCCGCCCGCACGCGCTGGCCGTCCGACGTGCTCACCACCGTGATGGAGCTCGCCGAGCAGTGGCCCTTGGTGAACTCCTGGTCGAGGCTGTGCAGGAACATCGCCAGGTCGCGGCCGCGGGCGATGTAGCCGACCGTCACGTCCTTGGCGACGTTGCAGACCCGTTGTGCCGTCTGGGACACCGTGCTGGCCTCGTCCGGGTCGAACTTGACCTCGGTGATGGTGCCGCCGAACTGCTTGTGCATCAACGGCAACGCCGTGCAGGTGTACGGGTCGGTGCCGCCGGTCGGCACCATGATGAAGTCGAGCCGGACGCCGGGCAGCGCGGCGCCGAGCGACCTGATCTGCTCGGAACCGCGGTAAGCCACCCGGTAGTAGTGGTCGCGGCCCACGCCGTTCTGGTAGGTGGTGTCGGGCTCGCACCCGCTGTAGTCGGTCTCCTGCGCGGTGGAACCGCTCTGGTCGAAGCCCTCCGCGGTGACCAGGTCCGAGACCATCGGGATCTTCTCCGCCGCCAGCAGGTCGGCGATCTCGGCGGAACGCTGGTGGCTCAGCCCGATCCCGGCCACGGCGACGACCTCGGGGTGGCCGGCGAGCTTGCGGGCGACCTCGACGGCCTCCTGCTCCGGCCCGTACGCGCCGATGTTGCCGACCAGCAGCCGCAGCGGGTGCAGGCAGCCGGTGCTGTTCGCGCGCGCCTGCCCGGCCGCCATGCCCTCCAGCTCGTGCACGGCCCGCGCGCCCGCGTACTGGTCGGTCATGGTCAGCAGCACGCCGACGGTGACCGGGGTGCCCTTCGGGTCGCACACCTCGGCCGCCGACGCGTTCTGCTTCTCGATCACCTTGAGCACGTTCGTGAACGCGGCCAGGTCGAAGTCGTAGGCCCCGGCGCTGAGCCCGACGCACTCACCGCCGGCCGCCCACACGTCCGTGGTCGGCAGCCAGCCGTCCTTGCAGGACAACCGCTTCCACAGCCACGGGCCACCGGTGAACGCACCGACGACGAGCGCGATCACGGCCAGCACGGCGACCGGGCGCAGCCAGTCCGTCCACTTCGCCGGGTGCCGCAGCGCTCGCGGCTTGGGCCAGATCCCGAGGTAGAAGCGTTCGGTGAACCTCACCGGTAGTTCCTCCCGAACCGTTCGTAGCGCTGCGCCCGTCTGAGCAGCAGCGCGGGGTCCTGCGCGCGGTTGGACAGCTGCCGCAACGCCTGTGCCACGTGGGCGGCGAGGTCCTGCAGCACGTCCGGGTCCGTCCCGCACGGGTCGTGGTCGAACGCGGGCACGACGCCGAGCAGCCGGTGGGCGTGCGCGAGGTCGCTGCCGCGCTGGGCGGTCCCGATCGACTCAGGCGCGGTCTCGCGGGGGTTCACGTCCGAGGTCACCAGGTCGAACAGGGTGAGCCAGTCCCCGGTGGCCATGTCCCCCAACGACTCCAGCAGTTCCTCCGCCACCGCCGCGCGGTCACCGAGCAGCAACGTGTGCCGCAGCCGCGGCCCTTCGCCACCGGCGTGGTCGCGCAGCCGGCCGACCACCTTGTCCCAGGACGCCTCGTCGGCGTCGGACCGTGCCGACAGCAGCCGCATGCCCAGATACCGGACCAGCGGCGGAAGTTGTTGCTGTGCGGTGTCTCCCGGCGTCCACAACGTCGGCGAGGAGTAGAGCGGCGAGTCGAGACCGACGGGGTCCGGCAGCAGCGGCGCGAGGGTCTGCGCCTCCAGCTTGGTGAGCGCGGCCGACAGCGTGACGAGTGCCCGCAGGTGGTGCTTGTTCGCCCGGTCGCCCGCCGAGAACTCGCGCACGAACGGTTCGAGCAACGCGTTCTCCGCGCCCCGCAACAACTTCGCGGGGTCACGGGTGAGGCTCGGCTCGTCGTGCAGCCTGCGCAGCAGGGTGTCGACGGACTTGGGGTGCCCGCGGCTCAACCGGTGCACGACCTTGCCGACCGTGCTCGCGGCGAGGTCGTCCGGCCACAGGTGGCCCTTGGCGAGCTGCACGACGTCCTTGCCGGTCAGGTCCTCCGACCGGATCCGCACCCACACCCGCGCCTCGGTGATCAGCGATCTGTCCACTTCGGACTCGGTGACGGTCCTCGGCTCCGGCAGCTCGTCCTCGGCCAGCTCCTCCGCCAGCAGCCCACCGCTCGTGGTCACCACCAGCAACGGGTCGGGCGGCGCGGCATCACCGCCACGGGCCCGGTCCGCGACCGCCCTGCGCACCCGCAGCAACGCGCGCAGGAACGTCGTGGCCACCGCGATGTCACCGTCGTCGAGCAGCATCACGACGTTGTGCCGGCGCGTGCTGACCCGTGCGAGGCTGTGCCGCAGGTCCGCCAGCAACGCCGCCACCAGCAGGTCGTCGACGTCGCGCCGCACGTCCGGGTCCTGGCTGCGGGCCTGCGCGCTCAACCGCAGCCGCGCCCGGTCGGCGTTGAGCCCGAGCCCCTGGTCCTGGTGCCCGAACCACTCCAGCGCCTGCCTGCTCCAGCGGAAGTTCGACGCCCGCCGCGAGCTCTCCAGCATGCCGCCGAGGTAGTCGGAGATGCGGTTGACCACCGGCGCCGGGTCGAGCGGCAGCTGGATCAGCGACCCGGCCGTGGCCGCGAGGTCGCGGACGAGGTCCCGCAGGTTCCGCTCGCGGTAGTTGTTGGTCTGCCGGTTGAGCTCGTCGAGAGCGGCGTCCTGGTCGAGGCCCTCGACCTCGACGCGCATGGCGATCTGCGCGAGCAGCACCCGTTCGAACGACAGGGGATAACCGGGCACCTCGGCGCTGAGCCCCAGCAACACCGCCGCCAGCACCGGCCGCACGGCACCGGCCGGCCCGTCCTCGTCGTCGACCCGCAGCTCCCGCGGCCGCACGAGCACCGTCGGCGTCTTGTCCTGCCACTCCAGCACCGTCTGGGTGAGCAGCGCGGTCTTGCCGGAACCGCCGCACCCCTCGACGACGAGCACCGGCGTGGCCCCCGCGTCAACGGCCTCGACCAACCCCTTGACCAGGCCGCGCAGCCGGGTGCGCCCTTCGAACACCGTTGGCCTCCTCCACGAGGTGCGGGATCGAGGAACTTTATGCGCGGATGGGATTCCTACGGGGGCGAACGACATGAACCGGTCAGGGTTTCCCCGTGATGGCGCAACGGTTCACCCGTTCAGCCGCTTTTGGGGTGTGCGCAGCGTTCACCGCACCGCGTTGCCGAGGCGTCTGCAAGTACCACCGACGTCGGGCTTGGTGGTACTTGCAGACGCCGCTCTCGCTAGCGGATCTCGAAGCTCTGGCCGTAGACCTTCCACCTCAGCGGCGTGTTCAGGTCGAGGTTGCCGGCCTTCAGCCACACGCGCTGGGCCGTGTCGACGCGGGTGGTGTCCTCGTGTGCGGGTTCCTGCTTCATCGTCCACACGCGGGCGTCCAGGAAGGCGTTGAGCCACGTGGTCTCGTTGCCGCCCTGCGACGGCGGCTTCGCCTTGGCCAGCGCCCGCTTGCGGATGCCGGAGAAGTCGAGGCTGCCCCACCCGTCACCGTGCATGACGATCGCGTCGTAGTAGGCGAACTGGCCGAGCGCGCGCACGCCGTCGGCCTTCGCCTGCCGCACCGCCGGGTTGAAGTAGACCCGGTCGCGTTCGGACTCCTGGGCCGCCTTGAACGCGGGGTCCTTGGCGGCGGTCTTCCAGTCCCTGGTGTAGTTGGGATCCAGGCCCGCGTGCGAGTCCGATCCGTTCACCCGGCGCAGTGCGGGGAGGTACTTCTCCAGCACGTTGCCGGGCTTGCGCTGCTGGTACAGCTCCACCAGGTCGAGCATGTCACCGGTGCCGCTGCAGAAACCGATGATCCCGGCGGTGTAGCCGCGACCGTCGTCGATGTCCTCGATGTAACCGAACTGGCCACGCCAGTCCAAAGTGGAGTTCTCCGCGCTGGACACGATTTGCATCGCGATGTCCTTGAGGCGTAAGGGGTCCACACCACCATGGGCAAGATTGTTCACTGATTTGCGAAGCTGGCGGGCGCCCGGCCTGCCGAGAACGGCAAAGGCTCCCGGCCGGAGCCGGGAGCCTCTGTGGTGCAACAGGAAATCAGATGAACTGACCGCCGCGGGTCACCGCGCCGTAGGCGTCCACGATGCCGTGACCGTAGAAGCCGTTGAACTTCGCGTCACCCTCACAGGTGGCGTCGAACTCCGGCGTGCGGCCGACGTTGACGTACGACACCGTGCGCGGGTTCGGGCACGCGCGCTGGATCGCCGTCTTGTAGAGCACCTTCTCGACCTTGTCGGGGTCGAGCGTCAGGCCGGGGTTCTTCTTGTCCTTCTTGCCGTACTGGCTCACGACCAGGGCGGCGACACCAGCGGCGTGCGGGGCGGCCATCGAGGTGCCCTGCAGGAACTGGTAGTAGCCGACCTTGTCGCCGGAGACGGCCTTCTTCACGCCGGCGCCGAGACCCTTCTCGGTGATGTTCCCGGCCTCGTCGATGTTGCCCTCGGCGAGGGCGACGTTGCGCGGGTACGTCGAGAGGATCATGTTCTCGTTGGTGCGGTACCACGGCGTGCCGAAGTAGTCGCGGAAGTAGCCACCGGGGGCCGAGAGCGCGGTCTGCTCAAGGCCGTAGTTGGAGTAGTCGGCCTTACCGGTCGACGGGCCCAGAGCCGAGACCGAGATGACGTGGTTGCCCTCGGTCGGCAGGTTCAGGCAGGTGGCGTTGTCGATCGGGCGAGGACGGGCGTGTCCCGGCGGGTAGTTCGGGCTCGCCGTGTCGGTGCGCGGCTTGCCCAGGTCCTCGTGGTTGTTGCCGCCCGCGCCGATCAGCGTGACGCCCTTGCGGTGCGCGTAGTTCAACGCGCGCTGCACGGTCGAGATGATCGTGCGCTGCTCCAGCTGCTCCTCCGCCGAGGCGGTGGAGTCGTTGATGCAGTTCATGTACCACGGGTCGACGTAGAACGACATGTTGATCACGTCGAGGCCGATGTCGGCGCCGTAGGTGATCGCGTCGACGACCGGCTGCAGGAAGAACGAACCGGCGTCCTGGCCACCGCGGATGTTGACCAGCGACACGCCCGGTGCGACACCGGAGATGCCGAAGCCGTTGGCCGCGGCGCCGATCGTGCCGGCGACGTGCGTGCCGTGGCCGCCGTCGTCCCAGTTCGCCGGGTCGACACAACCGCGGAACTCACACGGGCCGTCGAACTCGCCACCGTCGGAGTCGTTCGGGATGTCGACGGTGAAGTTGCGCGACAGCTCGTTGTTGAAGTTCGGCGCGATGTCCGGGTGTGAGCCATCCACACCGGTGTCGAGGACGCCGACGTAGACCCGCTTGTCACCGGCCTGCTTGGCCCGTGCGATGTTCGAGCGGACGAGGTTCAGGCCCCACAGGTCGCCGTCGAGCGGGTCCATGCCCGCGGTCGACTTGGACGCGGCGGGTGCCTTGTTCGGAGCGGAAGTGGTGTTCTCCTTCTCCACGTTGTCCCGCTTGGCCTTCTCGGCCTTGTTCTGCGCGGGTGAATGTCCGATGGGCTTGGACCGAGCGGCGCCGACGACGTCCTTCGACGCCGAGACCTTCTCCACGAAGCCGTTGGCGGGTGCCTTCACGGTCAGCAGGCCGATGGCCTTGTTGTCCCGCACGACCTCGCCGCCCGCCGCGTGCACGGCGTCGATCGCGAAGTCGCGGTTGCCCGGGTCCTCCAGCAGCACGGTGTACTCCGTGTCCTGCTGCTGCCCGGCCGTGGCCGGCGCCGCCCCCGCCACCGATGTGCCCGCGGCGACCAGCGACACCGTTGCCGCCACCGCCATCACGGTTCTGCGCGTTCTCACCTAGCTGTCTCCTCACACCCGGTCAGGGCTGGATCCAACACAGAAGGTACGGCCCCCGATTGCCGCCCAAGAGCAGCACCCTAGGTGCGAAATAGGCCGAACATCAGCGCCTTTCGTACGGAATCGAACTGTAGTCATTCGGAAGCGGAGCGTGATGGATGCGAATAAATCTTGACTTAACAACATTCAAGCGATGAACTCCGCGTTTATGCGAAGACGGGTAATGGCGGCGTCGGCGTGCGCTCTGCTTCTTCTCTCGGGCTGTGGTGACGCAGGTCAGAGTGAACCATCGCTGCCCACGCGCGGGCCCAAACCCGTTGTCGGTGTAATCCTTCCGGACCGAACGACGTCGGCCCGGTGGGAAGAACAAGATCGGCCATTGTTGGCGCAGGCGTTCAACTACGCGGACATCGAGCCGTTCATCGAGAACGCCGAAGGCGACGAGGCGAAGTTCGCTCAGATCGCGGACGAGATGATCCGGCGCCAGGTGAAGGTCCTGATGATCACGCCGTTGTCCGCGGCCGGTGGCCTCGCCGTGCAGAAGAAGGCCAAGGCGGCGAACATCCCGGTCATCGACTACGACCGCGTGACGCTCGGTGGCCAGGCGGAGTACCACGTCGGCTTCGACAGCGTGAACGTCGGCCAGCTGCAGGCGGACGGCCTGCTCGGGTGCCTCGGCGACAAGCCGGGTGCGCAGATCATCGAGATCGAGGGCGCGCCCACCGACCACAACGCGACGCTGTTCACGCAGGGCCAGAAGTCGCGGCTGTCGAGCAAGTACGACAGCGGCGCGCTGAAGCTCGTGAAGTCGCAGCCGGTCGAGGACTGGGACAACGTCCTGGGTGGACAGCTCTTCGAGGAGATCCTCAACGGCAACGGCGGCAAGGTCGACGGCGTGGTCGCCGCCAACGACGGCCTGGCCGGCGCGGTGATCGAGGTGCTCAAGAAGAAGGGCCTCGCCGGAAAGGTGCCGGTCACCGGGCAGGACGCCACTGTGGACGGTCTGCGCGCCGTGCTGCGCGGCGACCAGTGCGTGACCGTCTACAAGCCGGTGCGCGACGAGGCGGAGGCGGCGGCCAGGCTCGCCATCGCGGTCGCCCGCGGCGACCTGGCCGGTGCGGACGACCTCGCGACGGGCAACCTGCGCGACCCGGTCTCCCGGCGGGACGTGAAGTCCGTGCTGCTGGGAGCCACCCTGATCAAGCGCGACACCGTCCGCGCGCTGGTGACGGAGGGCGTGATCAAGCCGCAGGAGCTGTGCGCGGGCGACCTGCAGGCCGTGTGCGCCCAGCAGGACATCCTCGGAGGGTAGGCCTCGGTGAAGACCCCGTCACGGCCTGTCGTGATCCGGCAGGTCGTGACGTCCCGAGATGAACTCCTGCACGGCGATCTTGGCCCGGATGATCGGCTGCCGGATCCGCGCCTCGCGCCGGTACGCGCGGGCGAGCTTGCGCGAGCCCTCCCGGTAGCGCCACCGCGCCCACGGTGAGCCCGGCCGGGCGAGCCTGAACGCGCCCACCGCGGGCACGACCGGCACCAGCAGGCCGAGCAGGCCGGTCCAGATCTTGCCCTTGAGCAGCGCCACGATCGCGAAGCACAGGTTCACGCCGATGGCGATCAGCCGCAGCGTGACCGTGCTGGCCGGTGCCGTGTCCGGGTTGAGCTGCAGCACCTCGTCGTACCCGAGCGGCCGCGCGCCGAGCAGGAACAGCCCCGTCAGGCCCACCGCGAGGAACACGGCGTCCACCGACAGCCGGCCGGCCTTGGTCCAGTACACGTCGCGCAGGTGCAGGATCAGCGCGAACTCGTCCAGCACGAGCGCCGCCCCGACCCCGAGGCCCGCGGCGGCGGCCAGCCGGGCGCCGTGCAGGTCGTCCGGGATCACCAGGCTGGTCACGCTGGACAGGAGCAGCAGCACGGTGCCGAACACGACGTGGTGCACGTGCGTGTCGCCGTGCACGATGTTGCGCGGCCACCAGCGCACCTTCGCCCGGATCATCCGCACGCTGATGCGGATGAACACGAATGTGGTCACCAATCCGACGAAGAAGAAGAGCAGTCGTTCACTGCCGGTCAAAGTCACGGCCCCCTGGGTCCAACGACCCTCCAGGTTACCGCCTCCAGAACGGCTTGTTGCCGAGGTTGACGTCGCCGTTGATGTCCCTGGCCTGGATCACGGTGCCGATCACGGTGCCGGTGACCTGGTTCACGGTGCCGCCGCCGGGTTCCCCGGCGGGCCGGACGGACAACCTGGTCAGGTGGTCGTGCAGCAGTGCGTGCAGGCCACAGCGCACGCGTGGCGCCAAAGTCACCGTGATCGACATCGTCGCCAGCTCCGGCACGGCCACCTCCCACGTGCTCATTCGGGACCTCACGGTATCAGCGCGAACGACGGGCGAACGATGGCTCGACTGGGGGCGGGAGCTCATGGTTCACTGTTCATGGTCGTACGTTGCGTGTTCGTGCTTTACCACGATCACGGAACGAGGTTGTGAGCGTGTGGATTCTCCAGGTTCCGGAGATGACGCTGTTCCAAGCTTGACCCGGTGGTCGCGAGCGCGATCCGGCACCTGTTAGAGGAGAAGTAGCAAGATGGCAGTACAGGGCACCGTCAAGTGGTTCAACGCGGAGAAGGGCTTCGGCTTCATCTCCCCCGACAACGGTGGCGCCGACGTGTTCGTCCACTACTCCGAGATCCAGATGAACGGCTACAAGGCTCTCGAGGAGAACCAGCGGGTCGAGTTCGAGATCGGTCAGGGCCAGAAGGGCCCGCAGGCCCAGGGCGTTCGCGCCGTCTGAGTCTGACTGGTCAGCACATCTGATCTGTTACGAGGCCGCTGTCCGTTTTCGGACAGCGGCTTCGTCGTGTCTTGTGCCTGCTCGAACGCGATCAGTAGCGTCGCGGTGCATGGGGAGACTGTTCGTAGCGGCGGTGTTGCTCTTCGTGGCCGGGTGCTCCGGCGGTGAGTCTGCGGTACCAGGCGGGTCGAAGCTCGACGCGCTGCTCGCGAAGGCCCCGGTCCACTCCGGTGAGGTCACTCCCGGCTCGGCGGTCGACCGCATCAGGAAGCGCGGAAAGCTGCTGATCGGCGGCTCGCAGGACGCGCCGCTGCTCTCCCAGCTCGACCCGATCAGCGGTGAGCTCACGGGTTTCGACGCCTACCTCGGCAAACTCCTGGCGCACTACATCTTGGGCAAGCCGCAGACCGAGCTGGTCAGCGCGACCTCGGAGACGCGCGAACCGTTGCTGGGCAACGGTACTGTCGACGTGATCATCCAGACCTACACCATCACCCCGCAACGGGCCGAGCGCGTGGCGTTCGCCGGCCCGTACTACCGGTCCGGTCAGGCGATCGCGGTCCGCAAGGGCACGTCCGGCATCACCGGGCCCGCAGATCTGACCGGCAAGACGGTGGTCGTGGGTGCGAACACCCCTGGGGTGAAGGCGGTGCGGGAGGCCGCGCCGACCGCGAAGATCGTCGAGTTCGGCTCCGACCCCGAGTGCGTGACGGCGTTGAAGCAGGGTCGTGGCGAGGCCTACGTGCAGGACCAGGCGATCCTGGTGGCCGACGCGTCCAAGGACCCCGAGCTGCAGCTGGTCGGCGAGCCGTTCACCGAGGACCCGTACGGCATCGGGATCGAGCACGGCGACGCCGAGTTCACCCGGTTCGTCAACGACTGGCTGCGCGAGATCGGTGAATCGGGGCTGTGGCAGGAGGTCTGGAAGCTCTCCATCGGCACCGTGGTGACCGGCGACGCGCCGGCGCCACCCGCGATCGCCTCATGAGGCTGGTCCTCGAAGGGTTCCTGAACACCGTCGCACTGACCTTGCTGGCGTTCTTCGGGGCGCTGCTGGTCGGGTCGGCCGTCGCGGTGCTGCGGATCGTGCCGGTGCCGTTGTTGCGGGCGGTCGGTGCGGTTTATGTCGAGGTGTGGCGGAACATCCCGTTGCTGGCGTGGCTGGTGCTGTTCGTGTTCGGGCTGCCCGAGGTCGGCGTGACGATGCCGCTGTTCTGGACGGCCTGCGTCGCGATCGCGTTGTACGAGGCGGCTTTCGTGGCGGAGGCGTTGCGGTCGGGGGTGAGCTCGGTGGCGCACGGGCAGGGCGAGGCGGCGCGGGCGTTGGGGCTGACGTTCCGGCAGTCGTTGCGGTACGTGGTGCTGCCACAGGCTTTGAAGCGTGTTGTGCAGCCGTTGGCGAACATCGCGATCGCGTTGACGATGGCGACGGCGTTGGCCGGGGTCGTCGGCGTGGTGGACATGACCCGTGCGGCGCAACGGATCAACCTGGAGCTCGCGCAGCCGTTGCTGGTCTTCACCGGCGTGGGGTTGTGTTATCTGGTGATGTCGGCGTTCATCGGGTACGGCGCTCGTGTGCTGGAACGGCGGCTGGCCTGATGTTCGACGCACCCGGTCCGCGGTTCCGCCGCCGCGTCCTCTGGACGTCGGTGGTGTCCGGTGTCGTGCTGCTGGCGCTGGTCGCGTTGGGGCTGCGGCAGTTCGCGGCCAACGGGCAGCTGGACCCGGTTCGCTGGCAGCCGTACCTGACGTGGCCCGTCTGGCGTTATCTGCTCGGGGGCCTGTGGTCGACGGTGGTGGCGGCGTTCGCGACGGGGGTCCTGGCGATGGCGGGTGGGTTGCTGCTCGCGTTGCGGCCCAACCGATTCACGCGCGCGTACGCCGAGGTCATGCGCACCGTTCCGGTGCTGCTGCTGGTGTACGTCATGCTGTTCGTGCTGCCGTCGTTCGGGATCAACCTGCCGGTGTTCTGGAAGCTCGTGGTGCCGCTGGCGTTGTCGCACGCGGCGTCTTACGCGGTGATCTTCCGCGCGGGTGTGGGCTCGGTGGATCCCGGGCAGCGCGAGGCCGGGGTGTCGCTGGGCATGACCGGCGGGGTGGTGACGCGGTTCGTCGTGCTGCCCCAGGCGGTGCGGCACATGTTGCCGTTGCTCGTCACCCAGGCTGTCAGCCTGTTGAAGGACACCTCGCTGGGATATGTCGTGTCCTACACCGAACTGCTGTTCAACGGCCGGGTGCTCGCGAGCTACACCGGGCTGCTGATCCAGACGTTCGTCGTCGTCGCTGTCGTCTACCTGGTCGTCAACCTGGCGCTGTCCCGGCTCGCCCACCACCTGGAGGCCCGTCGTGCCCGAACTGCTCGCTGAGGTCACGCGGTCCGGCTTCGTCGAGAGCCTGCACCACGGCAGCGTCGTCGGGCTGCTGCCGTCCGGCGCCGTCGGGCTTTCCGTTGGTGCCGTGGAAGACCCGGTGTTGCCGCGGTCGTGCTTGAAGCCGTTCCAGGCGCTCGCGTGCCTGGCCGCCGGGGCACCGCTGGCCGGTCCGGCGCTGGCCATCGCCGCCGGGTCGCACACCGGGGAGAACCGGCACGTGGAGCTGGTGATGCAGCTGCTCGGCAAGGTGCCGGTCGGGTTGCTGCGCTGCCCGGCGTCGTGGCCGGAGGACGAGGAGACCCGGCAGCGGCTGACCGAGCCGTCGCGGGTGCGGATGAACTGCTCCGGCAAGCATGCGGCGATGCTGGCGGCCTGTGTGGCGGCGCGGTGGCCGACGCAGACGTACCTGGAGCCGGCGCATCCGTTGCAGCAGCTGGTGGTGCGGAACCTGGAGGAGCTGGCGGGGGAGCAGGTGGCGCACACGGCGGTCGACGGCTGTGGAGCGCCCGTGTTCGCGTTGTCGTTGCACGGCCTGGCGCGCGCGGTGCAGGGGCTGGTGCGCACACCGGTAGCGGACGCGATGCGGTCGCACCCCGAGTACGTCGGCGGGACCGGGCACGTGAACACGGTCGTGATGCAGCTGCTGCCGGGCGTGATCGCCAAAGGTGGGGCCGAAGGTGTGCTCGTCCTCGGGACGGCGCAGGGGCACGCGGTGGCGGTGAAGGTGCTCGACGGCAACCCGCGCGCGACCACGGCGATCGGGCTGACGGCGTTGGCACAGCTCGGGTTCGACGTATCGCCGGCCAAGGAACACCTGGGCGTGCCGGTGCTCGGTGGCGGACGGGTCGTCGGCGAAGTCCGGGTGGTGTTCTAGCGCTCCGCGCTCAGTACTCCTGGGGGGCCTCGATCAGGCCCAGCTGGTGCAGAACTGTCGCCGAGTCGCCATAAACGCGCTCGCAGACGAGGACGTCCTTGTCGAATAGGAAGATACCGGACATCCTGACCTTGAACGTCTTGCCGGTCACCGGTTCGCCGGTCAGGCTGCCGAGGTGGGTGCCCTGCAGCTCGAACTCGACGATCACCGCGTCGTCGGCGTGGTAGACCTCGATGACCTTGCTCTTCTGGTCGGGGAACGCCGCGCGCGTCCGCGTCCAGTAGTCGCGCACCGCGTCGACGCCGTCGAGCACCTGACCGGTGGCCATGATCTCGAAGCGGGGGTGGGTGAAGGTGTTCAGTCCCGCGTCGAAGTCGTACTCGTTCTGGTACTCCATGAGCTCCAGGACGATCGCCTCGCGCAGCGCCCTGAGCGCCTTGGACTCGGTCATGCCGGCCGACCCTCCTACGTACGCCGTACGTCGCAGGGAAGCTACTCCACGTCGTATGGTCTTCGCCAGTGTCCTCGCCACGTAAACCGCTGACCCGCACCCGCATCGTGGATGCGGCGGTGCGGCTGATCGAGCGCGAGGGCGTGGAGGCCGTCTCGATGCGCCGGCTCGCGGCCGAGCTGGGCGCGGGCACGATGTCGCTCTACAACCACGTGCCGAACAAGGCGCTGCTGGTCGACCTCGCGGCCGAGCGGATCATGGCCCAGGCCAAGCCCTACCGCGTGGACAGCGACGACTGGCGCGACCACATCCGCGCCCACGCGCGGGCGGTGCGGGAGCTCGCCCACCAGCACCCGCGGGCGTTCGTGATGCTGGCGACGCGGCGGCTGAGCAGTGAGGCGGGGTTCCGGACGATCGAGGCGGCGCTGACGAACCTCGACCGGGCCGGGTTCCGCGGCAAGGTCGCCGTCTCGATGATGCGGGCGATGGTGTCGTACCTGCTGGGCACGCTCATGCGGGAGGTCGCGACCTCGCCGGAGCTGGGCGGGATCGCGCTGTCCGCGTACGAGCCGGTGGAGATGGGAGCGTTCCCACTGTCAGCGGGGGTGCTCGACGAGCTGGGGACCTACGACCACGACCAGGAGTTCGAGTTCGGGCTCGAACTCCTGATCACGGCCTTGGAGCGGTACGAGGACTAGGGGCGCATCTCGTAGCGGCCGGAGAGCGCTTCCACCTGCTGCCACACGGCGTCGAAACGGGCCTGGTCGACGTGCGGCTTGCGGATCTGCCGCACCGCCCACTGCTGCTGGGCCTCGGTGCTGCTGGGCTTGCCGTGCAGCGCGGTGGCGTAACCGGCGAAGTCGCGGACCAGGACGTCGAAGATCTGGTCGAGGACGTTCTGGTCGGTCTTCGTGATCTTGGCCTGCTCCAGGACCAGCTGGCCGTAGACGACCAGGGTGAACAGGTGCCCGAGGTTCAGCAGGAAGTCGAGGTCCTTCTGCTGCTCGGCGTCCGGTGCCGCGGTGGTGAGCAGGGTCTTGATCGCCTTGGCCTGCTCGTGGAACAGCGCGACGTTGGGCAGGTGGGCGTGCTCGGTGTAGATCGGCTCCCAGTCGTGGAACTGGATCTTGCCGAGGCCGCGCGCCGGGCCCTGGCGCCAGAAGAAGTCGTCGTCGCTCGCGTCGTGGCGGGTCGGGACCTCGGTGTAGGCCTTGGGGTTGAAGAGGTAGTTCGGCATGAACTTCAGCACCAGGGCCAGGTTCACGTGCACGGTGCCCTCGAGCTTGGGCAGCGCGCGGATGTCGGCGGTGGCGCGGGTGAAGTAGGTGTCCTTCTCGAAGCCCTTGGCGGCGATGACGTCCCAGAGCAGGTCGATGACGTTCTCGCCCTCGCTCGTGACCTTCATCTTCGTGATGGGGTTGAAGAGCAGGTAGCGGCGGTCGTCGTCGTTGGCGCTGCGGAAGTAGTCGACGCTGCGGTCCGCGAAGAGCTTCATCGCGGCCAGACGCGCGTAGGCGTCGACGAAGTTCTGCCGCACGTGCGGGAAGTCGGTGACCGGGTTGCCGTAGAGGATCCGGTTGTGGGCGTGGGTGATCGCCTCGTAGAAGGAGTGCTCGCAGATGCCGATGCTGGCCGTGCAGAGGTTGAACTTGCCGACGTTGACGGTGTTGAGCGCGGCGGAGAAGGCGTCGGGGCCGCGGTGCAGGACGTCGGCGTCGGTGAGCGGGTAGTCCTCGAGGCGGAACTCGCTGACGAACATCTGGTTGTCGACGACGTTCTTGACCAGCTTGAAGTTCTCGTGCCGGCTGTCGACGGCGAAGAAGAGGTACTCGTCGTCGATCTTGCCGAAGACGCTGACCATGCCGGCGACGTTGCCGTTGCCGATGTAGTACTTGCTGCCGTTGGCCCGGTAGCCGTCGGCGGTCTTCGTGACGATCATGTCGGTGCTGTAGACGTCGGCGCCGTGCTCCTTCTCGGAGAGGCCGAACGCGAAGACCGCGCCGCTGTCGAGGAGGGCGGCGGCCTTCTGCTTGGCCTCTTCGTTGCCGCTCATCCAGATCGGGCCGAGACCCAGCACCGTGACCTGCCAGGCGTACCAGTACTGCAGCCCGTAGAAGCCAAGCACCTCGCTGAACGCGGCGTTGCGGGCGGCGTCCCAGCGCCTGGTGCCGTCGACGCTCGCGGGCGTGCAGAAGGTGGCGAAGAGCTTCTCCTTCTTCACGAAGTCGAGGAACTCCGTGTACCAGACCTTGTCCTGGGCGTCCGCGATCAGCCGGCGCTTGCCGCGGGTCTCGAACCAGTCGACCGTGGCCTTGAGCAGGCGGCGGGTCTCGTCGTCGAGGTGCGCGGGGTCGTAGTGGTTCGGGTCGAGCAGCACGGGGGAGCCTCCTTCACGTCTGCAGCGGACGCTACCAGTGAGTAACTTGTGGGTCTACGTGGCCTTTCGCTCCCCTCCGGAAATTGTCGGACCCCAGGCGTAACGTGCTCCGCATCACAGCCTAGGAGGAGGTCGGCGATGACGGTGGTGCTGGCGATCGGCACGCGGAAGGGGCTGTGGCTGGCCCGCAGTGAAGATCGGGTGACGTGGCAGGTGGACGGTCCGCACCACGCGATGCAGGAGGTGTACGCCGTCGCGTTCGACACCCGGGGCCCCGTGCGGCTGCTGGCCGGCGTGTCCTCCCCGCACTTCGGTCCCGGTGTGTCCATCTCGGACGACCTCGGCGCCACCTGGGAGGAGTCGGAGGCGCCACCCATCTCGTTCCCGGTGGACGCCTCACTGGAACGCGTCTGGCAGCTCCAACCGGCCCCCGCCTCCCAGCCGGGCGTCGTCTACGCGGGCACCGAGCCCTCGGCCCTGTTCAAGTCCACCGACGGAGGTCGCTCGTTCGAGCTCGTCGAGGGCCTCTGGAACCACCCGCACCGCCCCGAGTGGGGCGCGGGCTTCGGCGGCCAGGCCGTCCACACGATCGTCCCCGACCCGGTCGACCCCGACCGCGTGCTCGTCGCGATGTCCACCGGCGGCGTCTACCGCACCGCGGACGGCGGCAAGTCCTGGGAAGCCCGCAACAAGGGCATCAAGGCCTACTTCCTCCCCGACCCGTGGCCCGAGTTCGGCCAGTGCGTCCACAAGGTCGCCCAGCACCCGTCCTCCCCGTCGCGCTTCTACGCCCAGAACCACCACGGCGTCTACCGCAGCGACGACGGCGGCGACACCTGGCAGTCCATCGCCGAGGGCCTCCCCACCGACTTCGGCTTCGCGATGGTCGTCCACCCCCACGACCCGGACACCATCTTCACCTTCCCGATCGAGGCGGACGGCCGCCGCTTCCCACCGGAGGGCAAGTGCCGCGTCCACCGCTCCCGCGACGCCGGCTCCTCGTGGGAGGCCCTCGACTCCGGCCTGCCCGACGCCTTCTGGACCGCCGTGATGCGCGACGCCATGTGCACCGACACGGCCGACGTCCCCGGCGTCTACTTCGGCTCCCGCTCGGGCGAGGTCTACGCGAGCCCGGACGAGGGCGAGACCTGGCACCAGGTAGCCGCCCACCTCCCGGACGTCATGTCCGTCCGCGCGGCGGTGATCCCCTCGTGACCACCGTTTCTCCGCTCACCCCGGCGGTGCCCGCATGAAGGTCACCGTGCTGATACCCGGAGTCCTGCGCACGGCGACCGACGGCGCCTCCCACGTGGACGTCGACGTCCCCGAGCCCGCCACCCTCGGCGCCGCCCTCGACGTCCTGGCCGACACCTACCCCGGCCTCGACCGCCGCCTGCGCGACGAACGCTCCACCCTCCGCCGCTACGTGAACTTCTACGTCAACGGCGAGGAGTGCCGCCGCCTCTCCGGCCCGGCCACCCCGCTCCCCGCGGGCGCCGAGATCCAGATCCTGCCCTCGGTGGCAGGCGGCTAGCCCTGGTGGCGCCCAGGGGTCCGCGGCCACGGGGATGGGCCGTGGACCTCTGCTCCACCCCGCCGTGCGCGCCTTGCCGTGCCCGTCCACCTCGCCCCGCCTTGTGCCCCGAGCCGCATCCCGGCGCGCCGCACTCCTCGTCCCTGCCCGTGCCCAGCGGCCTACTCGGGTTCGGCGTCCCCTCCGGCCAGGGCCTGGTAGGCGGGCCGGAGCAGGTCCACCAGGTTGTCGCGCCGGATCGTGATCGGCACCGCGTCGAGCTGGTCGAGCACGGCGTCCGGACGCACCTCCGCGGTCGGGTCGCCGAGCGGGATGCCGGTCGCGGTCTGCCGGTGCCAGAAGGTGTCCAGGCACTGGGTGAGGGGCGGGGCCTCCTCGCGGGTGACGGTCGACCGGGTGGTGCCGCGCAGGGCGCGGAGGCGGTCGAGGAGGTCTTCGCGGCTGCGGCCGCGCCAGGCGAGGATCTCGAACGGGTCGTTGTCGAACGACTCGGCCAGCAGGTAGCAGGCGGCGGCGAGGTGTTTGCAGGGCACCTCCCAGTCGGGGCAGGTGCAGTCCATCGTGAGCTCGCGCGAGGTGGCCGGGAAGAGCTGCAGGCCCAGGCCGGCGAACAGGGTCTCGATGTCGCGGGGCATCTCGCCGGCCAGGAGTTTGGCGGCGTAGAGGGCCTGGCCGGCCAGGGCGTGCTCGATGCGCTGCCACTCGGGCGTGGTGAAGGACTTGATCGCGATGCGCGCCTTGTACGGGGTGGGGCGCGAGCCCTGGACGAGGGCGATGACCATGCTCGTGGACAGCGACAGGCTCAGCACCTGGCCCTGGCGCGCGTAGTTGCGGCCGCGGGTGAGGCGGCCGCCCATGCCGAACGACTCCAGGACCTCCAGGAAGCGTTGCGACCACCAGGTGGTGGCGATGTCGCCGCGCTGGCTCTTGGCCTTGATGCCGTGGTCGACCTTGATGGTCTTGCCGTAGCGGGAGCGTTCGCCGGACCAGTGCTCACTCACCGATGGCCTCCCCCGACAACGTGAGCAGGTCGCGCAGCTGGGCGGTGGAGAGCTCGGTCAGCCAGTTCTCGCCCGCGCCGACGACGAGCTGGGCGAGGGCGCGCTTCTCCTCGATCATGGTGTCGATGCGTTCTTCGAGCGTGCCGATGCAGACGAACTTGCGCACCTGCACGTTGCGGCGCTGGCCGATGCGGAACGCGCGGTCGGTCGCCTGGTCCTCGACGGCGGGGTTCCACCAGCGGTCCAGGTGGATCACGTGGTTGGCCGCGGTGAGGTTGAGGCCGGTGCCACCTGCCTTGAGGGACAACAGGAACAGCGACGGGCCCTTCTCGTCCTGGAAGCGTTCGACCATGCGGTCGCGGGTGGCCTTGTTCGTGCCGCCGTGCAGGAACATCACCTCGGTGTCGAAGCGGGCGGCGAGGTAGGGGACGAGCATGCTGCCGAACTCGGTGAACTGCGTGAAGCACAACGCCTTGTCACCCTCGGCGAGCACCTCTTCGAGCACTTCCTCCAGGCGCGCGAGCTTGCCGGAGCGGCCCGCGACGCGGGAGCCGTCGCCCAGGAAGTGGGCCGGGTGGTTGCAGACCTGCTTGAGCTTGGACATCGTCGCGAGCACCAGGCCCTTGCGGCCGATGCCCTCCGCTTCCTCGATCTTCTCCAGCATGTCGTTCACGACGGCCTGGTAGAGCGAGGCCTGCTCGGTGGTGAGGTTGCAGAGCTGGCGCACCTCGACCTTGTCGGGCAGGTCGCTGATGATGCGCGGGTCGGTCTTCACGCGGCGCAGCACGAACGGGTTCGTGATCTTGCGCAGGCGGGCGGCGGCGTCCTGGTCGTTGTGGCGCTCCACCGGGACGGCGAAGCGGGCGCGGAACGTGTTGACCGTGCCGAGGACGCCGGGGTTGGCGAAGTCCATGATCGACCACAGCTCGGCGAGGCGGTTCTCCACCGGGGTTCCGGTCAGCGCGACGCGGTGGCGGGCCTTGAGCTGCCGCACCGCCTGGGACTGGCGGGTGTTGCTGTTCTTGATGTTCTGCGCCTCGTCGAGCACGACGCGGTCCCAGGTCAGGTCACCCAGCGCGGCGGCGTCGCGGGCGGCCAGCGAGTAGGTGGTGAGCACCAGGTCGTGGCTCTCCACGGCCTCGCGCAACGCGTCACCGTCGAGCCGGTCGGCACCGTGGTGGACGTGGACCGAGAGCTCCGGCGTGAACCGCTCGGCTTCGCGCTGCCAGTTGCCGACGACCGACATCGGGCAGATCAGCAGCGTGGGCGGGCGTTTGCCGTGCGCGCGGTTCAACGCCTCCAATGCCAGCAGCTGCACCGTCTTGCCCAGGCCCATGTCGTCGGCGAGGCACGCGCCCAAGCCGATCTTGTCGAGGAACGCGAGCCAGGCCAGGCCGCGCTGCTGGTAGGGCCGCAGCCGGGCGGTGAAGTTCGCCGGCGGTTCGACCGGCTCCAGCTGCTCGTCCGCCTTGCCGGACAACAGGTCACCGAGCCAGCCGTCCGCCTCGACCGACGTGAGCGGCAGCGGCAGGCTCTCGTCCTCCTCGGTGAGTCCACTGTGGAGCATCACCTCGGCGGCGGTCATCTGGCCGCCACCGCGTTTGAGGAACGCCAGCCCCGCGGCAAGCCGCTTCTGGTCGACCTGCACCCACTGCCCGCGCACCTGCACCAGTGGCACCTTCGCGCGCGCGAGCTCGGCGAGCTCCGCGTCGGTGAGCGTGTCCTCACCCAGCGCGAGCTCCCACTTGTAGTCCACGATGGACTTCAGGCCGATCTCGCTCTCCTTGGCCACGGTTCCCGCCGTGCCACGGCTCTTCGTGGCCAGCTTCAACCCGAGCCGCACCCGTTGCTGCCACCACGACGGCAGCAGCACGCCGAACCCGGCCTGCGCCAGCACGGGTGCCGCGGTCAGGAACCGGTACGCGCCCTCCGCGCCGACCTCCAGCTGCGCCGGGTGCGCGCCGCGCAACGCCTCGTCGAGGTCGGGGTGCAACCGGCTCGCCCGGCCGAGGTCGGCGAGCAGGTGTTCCTGCGGGGCCGGGATCCAGCGCCGCAGCACGGCGTCGTCGGCGAACCACACCTGGTGCGCCGGCACCAGCACGCTCGGCTCGTCGACGGCCTGCAGCAGGAACTCGACCGCCCACTCGTCGTCGTCGCGCTGCTCGGGTGAACGCAGCCGGAAGCACGTGCGCACCGGGCTCTCGTTGCCCGCGCTCTGCCGCCACCGGTCGAGCTGTTCGCGCAGCTCGTAGAGCTCCACGGGGTCCGCGTCGAACTCCGGTTCCCCGGTCAGCGCGGCGAGCCACGCCTCCGCCGTCGTCTGCTGCCCACGCCGGCGCGGTGCGAGCGCGACGTCACCGAGGCGGGTCCGCACCTGCTCGTCGACCACGGTCGTGAGCGCGGCGCGCACCAGTTCGGCGGGGTCGCTGACGACCTCCTCGCACCGGCACGCGGGCGGCATCGCGGCCTGCAACGCCGCGAACCGCGCCGAGTCCGTGCCCGACAGCACCGGCACCCACCGCGCCCGCGGCCGGTCCGGCGCGACCGACGGCAGCACCCGCCCGCGCGTGACGAGGTCCACGGCGAACCCGGCCACGTCGAACACGAACCGCGCCGAGTCGCTCAGCCGCACCTCCGGCCCGAGCTCCGGCTTGTCCCGGAACGAGATCGTGGGCACGCTCCACTGCCGGAGCTGCACCTTGCCGCGCTGCGCCCGTCCCGCCGCGAGCGGGTCGCGCACCAGCTCCGGCGAAGCCATCGGCCCCGACGCGTACGAGGGCAACAACAGCCCGCGCTTGGTCGCCGCCGCGTCCTCGATCCCGAGCGCCGCCATGAGCGACTCAGCCTCCACCGCGAACGGGTGCGGAGCGTCCCGGCGGCTGCTCTCACTGCGTGCGGGCAGCCCGGAATCCTCGGCCCACAACGCGAGAGCGCCGTCGGTCGTGCACAGGCCATGCAGTACGAGCACCTTCAAACCCTATGTGTTCACATTGTCGCCATGGTCGATGACACCCCTGTCGTGCTGAACGGACGGTCACTCGGCGGCGACGACGTCGTGCGCGTCGCCAGGTACCACACGCCGGTGCTCCTGCACGCCGACGGGCTCGACCGCGTCGAGGCCTCGTGGCGCGCCAGTCAGCGCCTCGTCGTGCGCAGGCAGGTGTACGGCCGCACCACCGGCGTCGGCGCGAACCGCGACCAGCTCGTCACCACCGAAGGCTGGTCCGAGCACGGCCTGCGCCTGCTGCGCAGCCACGCCGGCGGCCTCGGCGGCATGCTGCCGGAGGAACAGGTGCGCGCCATGATGGTCGTGCGCCTGAACCAGCTCCTCGCGGGCGGCGCCGGCGTCCGCAGAGCCGTGGCCGACGCCCTGCTGGCGGCGTTGAACAGCAGCTGCTACCCCGGCGTGCACGAGTACGGCGCCATCGGCACCGGCGACCTCACCGCGCTCGCCGAGACCGGACTCACCCTGATCGGCGAGCGGTACTGGCTCGGCTCCACGCAGACCCCGGACCCGATCGAGCTCGACTCGGGCGACGCCCTCGCGTTGATCAGCAGCAACGCCCTCACCATCGGCATGGCGGGCCTCGCCTGGCACGACGCCTCCGAGCTGCTCAAGGCGACCCAGGTCGTCGCCGCCCTGTCGTTCCTCGCGGTCGACGGCGCCGTCGAGGCCTACGACGAACGCGTCCACCTCGGCCGCCCGCACCCCGGCCAGGTCGCCGTCGCCGCCGAGATGCGCCGCCTGCTGGACGTGCCCTCCCGCCCACCTGCCCGCATCCAGGACCCGTTCGGCTACCGCTGCTTCCCGCAGGTCCACGGCCCCGCCGTCGACGCCGCCACCGACCTCGGCCGCGTCCTCGACGTCGAGTTCAACGCCGCCGCCGAGAACCCGCTCATCGTCGCCGACCACTTCGGCCCCGAGGACGACGCCGCCTACCACCACGGCGCCTTCCACAGCGCGTACCTCGGCCAGGCCCTCGACCGCATGCGCCTGGCCCTGCTGCACACCGGCCACCTCTCGACCGCCCGGCTCGCCACCCTCGTCGAGCCGAACTTCACCGGCCTGCAACCGTTCCTGGCAGAAGGCGTGCGCGGCAGCTCGGGCGTGATGATCCTCGAGTACAGCGCCAACTCCGCCCTGGCCGAGGTCCGCACCCTGGCCGAGCCCGCGAGCATCGGCAACGCCGTCGTCTCCCGCGGCCAGGAGGAGAACTCCAGCTTCGCCTTCCAGTCCGCGAGCCAGGCCCTGCGCTCACTCGGCGCGTTCCGCCTCGTGCTCGCCTGCGAGATCGTCGCCGCCGTGCGCGCGCTGAGGTTGCGCGGGATCGCGCCCGAGACACCCGCCCTGCGCGCGGCCTTCGAACTCGCCGAGTCGAAGCTCAACCCGGACATGTCCGACCGCCAGCTCAGCCCGGACGTCGAGGTGGCCTCCGCCCTGCTCGACGAGTTCGCGTCCTGCTGATTCGCACCACTCCTTCATGACGCCTTGCGATGATCTCGAGCATGGCTCTGCTCGCACATGACGAACTCGGCTCCGGCGCACCTCTGCTCGTCGTGCCCGGCGGCCCGCTGCTCGCCCCGGCATACCTGGGCGACCTCGGCGGCATCGCCTGCCGGATGCACCTGCTGCACCTGCGCGGCACCGGCCGCTCCGGCCCTGCCGCACCGGAGATGCTGCGCTTCGACCTCCACGTCGACGACGTCGAGGCCTACCGCGCCGCGTCCGGGTTGGACACGGTCGACGTGCTGGCTCACTCGGCGGGGACGGCCATCGCGGTCAGGTACGCCCTGCGGTACCCGTCCCGCGTCCGGCGCCTCGTGCTGGTGACGCCGAGTCTGCGGTCTTTCGGCGTGGCACCGGATCCGTCCGCGTTGCGGGCAGCAGCGGCGGCGCGGTCCGACGAGCCCTGGTACACCGGCGTCGTCGATGCGCTGGAGGCGGTGCTGGACGGCAGCATGGCCGCCGCGGACTGGGCTGCGCTGGCTCCTTTCTACTACGGACGCTGGGACGCGCAGGCGCAGGAACACGCGCGCCTGGCTGACGAACTGCGCCTGCCGAACGCGCCCCAGGCGTACTACGCGGAGGGTGCGCCGGTGGCGACGGCCGACGAGCTCGCCGGACTCGACGTGCCGGTGTTGCTGGTCGCGGGCGGGGTCGATCCGTTGCCGACCGCGGCCGCGGTGCGGACGGTGGCCGCGATGCTGCCGAGGGCGACGGTGGTCGTGCAACCGGAGGCGGGGCACTACCCGTGGATGGACGACCCGGTGTTCTTCCGGTCCGCGGTGGGGGAGTTCGTGGCTGGGTAGGGCGGTGTCTCCTTGCTCGCTGGTAGGTGCTGGGCCGCGTTGAGGCGCGGGCGCTCGCGTCGAGTGCGGGATCGGGGCACGGCCGGGGCGCGGCGGGCGCGGTGTGACGCGGAGGGTGGTGTGGTGCTGGAAGCGGTGTGTAGCGGCAGCGCTGGTGGCACCGGAGCGTCGTGGTTGGACTGAGGAGCGGTGTGGTGGGACCGAGGAGCGGCGGACGGCGGGTTGCCAGTGGGGGGGGAACAGGCTGGCGGTCGACGTGTGGGCCGCTGGGCGGTCGGGCGTGCGGTCGGACGCGCGGTTGGGTGCTGGGCCGCGTTGAGGCGCGGGCGCTCGCGTCGGGTGCGGGATCAGTGCACGGCCGGGGTGCGGCGGGCGCGGTGTGACGCGGAGAGCGGTTGCTGAGAGCGGTGTGTGGCGGCAGTGCTGGTGGGACCGAGGCGGCGCGGTGGGATCGAGGAGCGGCGGACGGCGGGTTGCCAGTGGGGTGAACAGGCTGGCGGTCGACTCGTGAGCCGCTGGGCGGTCGGACGTGCGGGCTGCTGGTCTGGCGGCGCTGCGGTGCCGGTGGGCGTGCGGGAGTTGCTGACCGGTTCGGTCTGCGGGGCGTGTGAGGGAAGCGCGAACGGTTGAGGGGTCGGCCCGTGTGGGCCCGGCGTGCGGGCCCACACGGGTGTGGGCGGCGGGAGGCCGGCCCACGGGTAGGGGGTGTGGGGTCAGTGGGACACGGGTGCCGTCGTGCGGCGGTTGGCGAGGGCGGTGACGCCGGCGCCGGCCAGGCCGACCTGGAGGGCCAGTTCGATCCAGTCGATGCCGGAGGTGTCGGCCACGCCGAGGACGGTCGCGGCCGCGGTTCCGAGCAGGGCCGCCACGATGCCGACGAGGATGGTCGCGAGCAGCGAGACGTGTTGCCTGCCGGGAACCACCAGGCGGCCGAGGCCGCCGATGAAGGCGCCGATGAGCAGGGCGCTGATCAAGCCGGTGATTTCCACGGTGTACCCCCTGAAGACTCTGGTGCGTGCCACTCCAGAGTCCGCCGCCGAGGGGGCGGGCGAATCAGGTCTTGCCCTGAGAAGGCCCTGACATTCCCCCCAGCAGGGCAGCCGCGGTGGTCGAGAGCTCGCGGCCGGGGACGTCCGGGTCGCAGCCGACGCGGGGCAGGCGCGCGCGGATGGCGGTCGAGGAGCGTTGCATCTCCTCGGCCAGCGCGCGGATGAGGACGGCGGCGTCGTCGGACGACGGGGCGAGCCAGGCGGTGCGGAGGTCGGCGTCGAGGGCTTCGGTCCAGGGTTGGTTGGCGTTGGCGTGGCGGGTGGGGCGGTCGCGCAGGCGCGTGTGGGCGCCGAGGACGCGCGACAGCATCTTGCCGACGGCGGCTCCGCCTTCGACCGGCAGTCTCAGCCGGCCGTCGGCCATCACCTCTCCCGACGGGGCCGACCCCAGCAGTTCGAGGACCACTGACTCGTCCGCGTCCGTCGTGGCGCTCAGCCGGTACGTGACCTCGCCGAGCTTCGTTTCGTTCTGGTAGGTGCTTGGCATGGGGTCGACGTTAGGGAGGGGGTCTGACGGTTTTCGGCCTCGGTGGCCCCCGGGGACCCGGATCGGGGGGAGTTCACTCGAACGGGTTGCGGGGGCCGGTGCGGCCGTTCGCACCGGAAACCGTTGTGCGGCTTGGTGAACAGCGGCTCAGCGCCGCGTCACGCTCTTCTGGCCGGTTCCCAGGTCCGCGACGTCCGCGGCAGCACGCCCCGCTCCCCACCCCGCCGCCGACCGCACCGTCACTCGCGTGGTCCGCGTGCGCGTGAACATCTCCTCGAACATCGTGTCCACGGCCTTCTTGCGGTTCGCCAGCACCGGCAGCAGCCGCTCGTCCTCCACCGGCTCCTCCGGCTGCAGCCGCTCCCCGATCCGCGCCGCGTAGGCCACCAGGAACGACTTGCGGAACGGCCGTGACCGCGCCTCACTGCCCTTCGACGCCTTACCGCCAATGGCGACCATCGCGCGCGTTGCCTGCACCAACAACGACGTGGACAGCAGCTCCACGAACTCCAGATCGACCTCGTCACCCACCAGAGCGACGAACCCGAACCCGTCGTACGCCACCGCACGGGACCGGGACGCCGCCGCCACCACGTGCACGAGCTGCGACTTCTCCTTGAAGTACGCCTTGTCGAGCCACAACCGCCGCGACGTCGCGAGCGGGGGCAGGTCCGCGTCCAGCACCGCCCGTTCGAGTGCATGCCGGTTCATCAACGCCTGCGCCTTGGCCGACAGCGCCTCCGCCTCCTCCGGGAACGACGTCGACTCGGCCTTCGCCAGCAGCCCGCGCACCCGGTTGAGCACCTTCGAGTCCGCGCCCGCGCGCACCAGCCCGCTCAGCGCGTCTCCAGGCAGCGGCAGGATCCGCGGCAGGGTGGGCAGCCGGTTCAGGAACGCGAGCAGCTCAGCGGCCGTCCTGGACGCGTAGGACGGCGTCTCGATGTGCCGCGTCGCCCACGCCTCCAGCAGCGGTCCCTCCCACCAGACGGCGGCACCGATCTCGTCGAGCTGCCGTTGCCAGCGCGGGTGCACAGTGGAGGCCGCATGCGGTGAACAGGACAAAGCGATCACGTCCACCACGAGAGAGGTAGCCGACTCATCGAGCGAACGCGACACCATCTCGCGAACGTCGTACGGCAACCAGCCGCGCTCCCACAGTGCGTCGACCGCTTTCACCAGTTCCACGCAACGCAGTATGAGACGTCCGCCATGTGCAAAGGTCAGGGCCCGCCTGGTAGACACAGGATGTGATCGAGCTCCAGTTCCGCGGCCGGACCGTCGTCCGCGACCACGCGCTGGTGATGGCGATCATCAACCGCACCCCGGACTCGTTCTACGACAGGGGCGCCACCTACGCCGAGGACGTCGCCATGGAGGCCGTCCACCGGGTCGTCGGCGAGGGCGCGGACATCATCGACATCGGTGGTGTGAAGGCCGGGCCGGGCGACCTCGTCGACCCCGAAGAAGAAGTGCGTCGCGTCGTGCCGTTCATCGCCCGTGTGCGTGACGCCTATCCCGACCTCATCATCAGCAGCGACACCTGGCGCGCGGACGTCGGGCGGCTGGCCTGCGAGGCGGGCGCCGACCTGCTCAACGACACGTGGGCGGGCGCCGACCCGCGACTGGCCGAGGTCGCGGCCGAGTACGGGGCCGGCTACGTCTGTTCACACACCGGTGGTGTCAAGCCGCGCACGCGTCCGCATAGGGTGAGCTATCCGGATCTGGTGAACGACGTCATCGCGGAGACGACGGCGCGCGCCGAGAAGGTCGTCGCTCTCGGCGTGCCGCGCGGGAGCGTGCTCATCGACCCCACCCACGACTTCGGCAAGAACACCTGGCACAGCCTCGCGCTGGTGCGGCACACGGACGAGCTGGTCGCCACCGGGTGGCCGGTGCTGATGGCGTTGTCCAACAAGGATTTCGTCGGGGAGACCCTCGGCGTTGAACTGCACGAGCGAGTCGAGGGCACCCTCGTCGCGACTGCGATCGCGGCGGTGGCGGGCGCCGCGGTGTTCCGCGCGCACGAAGTGGCGCGCACCAGACGAGTGCTCGAGTCCGTCGCTCGGCTGCAGCAGGAGGTATGAGGTGGACGACGTCTTCGCCCGGTTCTCGGACGACCGGTGGGACGACTTCCTCGACGAGCTCGACAAGATCCGCCTGACGGTGGTGGATCCCGCGGAACGGCAGCAGGTGAAGGCCAACGCACGGCGCGATGCCCGTGAATCGGCCGGTCAGCCGTTGCTGGTGCGGATGGCCATCGCGGACCACTACCTGAACCTGCTCGCCGTCGGCGTGTGGGCGGGTGACGAGAGCTGGCGCGCGGACCTGCGTGACCTGGTCATCTCTCTCGTGCCCGAAGACGACGAGTCGCGCGACGACGGCCTGTTGAGCTCCGTGATCGCCGTGGTGCTCGCGCAGCTGCTGCAGGACGCGCGTCTGCGTGGTGGCTCCGAGGCGGACGTCATCGCGCGCACGGCGTGGGAGAAGGCGCAGGAGTGGGCGGCCTACGCGGAGGACCGCCACGTCGAACGCCTCCTGCACCACTCGACGGAGGCCGGCGCGCGCGTCGTGACGGCGACCGAGGTGCAGGAGGTCGTGGAACTGGCCACGGCCGCCGCCGACGACCAGCACGCGGAGACCATCGCGGCGCTGGAGGCCGAGGGGTTCACCGCGGAGTTCATGAACGGCGTCTGGGTGGTGGAAGGCGACTTCCGCAACCCGGTGCGCGCGGCCGCGCGCGCGATCACCCTCACGGGCCACGGATGCGTGCTCGCACGGAACATCCGCCAGTCGGCCGTCATGCTGTGGAACGACAACACGCTCGCCATGGCGGACTCCAAGGTGCCGCGCTGGCGCGTCTACCCGATCCTGGCCCCCGTCACGCCGCAATCCAAGTTTTCGGGTGGTGAAGGCCTGCCGTTCACCCGCGACACCCACCCGCTGGCACCCGCACCGGAAGTCGTGCGCCGGTTGGCGGACGCCGTTGGTGTCAACCTGTCCCATCTGCTGGCTGCATTGCGGTGAAAGGGTGATCTTTGACTTTCCGCAACCTTCAGTGGCTAATCTTGGGGTCATGCCCAGATTTGCCGAGTTCGATGTGGAAGGCCTGCGGAAATCCAGCGCCGTCGCGGACTTTCCCTGGTCAGAGACGTGGGTCACGTTGATCCGCGTCGATGCCAAGGGAGTTGTCCGGCAAGCCAAGTCGTTGACCGAGAAAGCTTCTTTGCTGACCGTCGCGTCGGACAAGGACCTCGTCATCGCCTCCTGTCCGGAGATTTACGCCGTCGACGACCTGTCGGCGGCCCGAGCAGCCGTCAGAGCTTCGGTCGCACGCGAAATGACGCCAAGCCTCGGATGAATGACACCCGCCACTCGGGCTCAGCGGCGAGCACGAGTTCCGGGAAACGCCGCAACAGCGTTCCGAAGGCGATCTCGCCCTCGATGCGCGCCAGCCGCGCCCCCAGGCAGTAGTGGATCCCGTGCCCGAACGTGACGTGTGGGTCTCGACCCAGCTGCAACACGTCCGGATCCGGAAACCGGGACGGATCCCGGTTCGCCGCCCCTAGTGAGACGGTGACCTGCGAAGATCGCGGAATCGTGACACCTCCGATGACCACGTCGGTGGTTGCTGTGCGAGAAACCCCCTCGGCGAGGGGCGGGTCGTAGCGCAGGAGCTCCTCGACGGCGTCCGGGATCAGCAGTGGGTCGTCGAGCAACCTCTGCTTCATGACGGGATCGCGCAGCAGCGCGAGCAGCCCGTTGCCGATGAGCTGCACGGTCGTCTCGTGGCCGGCGGTGATGAGCAGCACGAGCGTCTGCACGAGGTTCGGCTCGTCGCGGAGCTCGGTGATGACGTCGTCACCGGGCTCCTTGGTCGCCAGCAGGTTCTGCACGTACAGCGCGAACCTGCCGTAGGCCTCGACCATGGTCTCCATCGTGAGGAGCTCCGCGGTGAGCCCGCGCACCTCGTCCCTGTCCCTTTCGGGCACTCCGAGCAGTTCACAGATGACCGTGATCGGCAGCGGATAGGCGAACGTGGAGATCACGTCGACCTCGTCCTCGGTGTCCCACGCGTCCAGCAGCTCGTCGGTGATCTGCTGGATGCGCGGCCGTAGTGCCTCCATGCGCCGTGTGGAGAACGCGCGCGCGACGGGTTTCCGCAGGTGTGTGTGCTCCGGTGGATCCGTGTGGTTCATCATCCCGCCCGGGATGATCGCGCTGCTGAGGCCGGGGTGGTTGAGCGCCTGCACGACGTCGTCGAACCGGCTGATCATCCACACCTGGTTGCCGTCGGGGGCCTCGACCGGGGCCGGTCCCTGTTTGCGCCACTCGTCGAAGTACGGGGTGGGATCGGTGAAGAAACTCATGCGGCAATGGTGACGTTTGCGCTGTTCAGAGGCATGAGTAAGCAACCACCCAACTCTGCCGCGCGGATCACCTAGCCTGGCTCCATGGGGTGGCCGTTCGTGGGGAGGGACGCCGAGCTGGCCGCGGTCCGGCGTGCGGTGCGCGGTACCGGGCTGATCGTGGCGGGGCCGGCCGGTGTGGGCAAGACACGGTTGTTGGACGAAGTGGCGTGCGACGTGAGGCTGCGCGCTACTGCTGCGATGTCGGCAATTCCGTTGGGCGTGATGGCGCCCCTCTTGCCGTCGATGGACCCCTCGCCGTTGGTGATGCTGACCGCCGCACGGGAAGCGTTGCGTGGGCGCGTCGTGGTGGTGGACGACGTGCATCTGCTCGATGACGCGTCCGCCGGCTTGCTGCACCTCCTCGTGACGCACCGCGAGGCAGTGGTGGTGGCGACACTGCGGTCGGGTGAACGTGCACCGGACCCGGTCGTCGCGCTGTGGAAGGACGAACTGCTTCCGCGCATCGAACTCGAACCACTCGGCCGCGCCGCCGTGGTCGAAGTGCTCGAAACGGTGCTCGGCGGTGCGGTGGAGAGCGCCACGGCCGAACGGTTGTGGACCGCGACGGCCGGCAACATGTTGCTGCTGCGAGAGATGCACTTCGCGGCGCAATGGGTGTCGCACGACGGTGTGTGGTCGTTGGACGGGCCGCTGCCGTTGTCCGCACGGCTGGTGGAACTGATCGAGTCACACCTCGCGGCCGTGTCCGACGAGGACCGGCGGGTGCTGGAGCTGCTCGCGTTCGGTGAGCCGCTCGACCTGCCTGCTGCGGAGTCGTTGGACGGGCTTGTTGTTGTGTCCGATGACGGGCTGAGGCTCGCGCATCCGTTGTACGGCGAGGTGTTGCGCGCGCAGTGCCCTCCTCTGCGCAAGCGCAACCATCAGCGTCATCTGGCGTCGGTGTTGGACGACCCGTTGCGCGTCGCCGTGCTGCGTCTGGACAGCGGTACGGCCGATGATTCCGAGCTGCTGCTCACGGCTGCTCGTCTGGCGTGCGCGACGGGTTCCCTGAGTCTGGCCGAACGGCTTGCACGCGCCGCATGGTCAGTCGGTGGTGGTGTGGAGGCCGGGCGGTTGTTCGCCGAAGTACTGGTCTTCAGCGAAAGGCCCGAGGAAGCCGAAGAAGTCTTCGCGATGGTCGCCACCGACGACGATCCGGTCGAGGTGCTCGCTGTTCGTGCGATGAACCTCGGGTGGGGGCTCGGGCGCAGCGAGGAAGCCGCGGCGTTGGTCGAGATGAGCGCGGTGCGGGCGAACCTGCTCTTCGACGCGGGCAAGTACGACGACGTCCGCGCGGTCCTCAACGGCGACGACCCGGAGGAAGCCGCGGTCCTCGCGCTCGTCGACGTGGTCCAAGGTCGTTATGCGGGCCCGTTCCCGCTCATCGCACCGCGGCCGAGCATCCCGCTGGGCACGGAGACGGTCCGCACCGCCGAGGTGTTCGTGCTCGCGACGCACGGCGAGCTCCTCAGCGCCGAACGCCTTGCGCGGGAAGCACTTGCCGGCTGCGCGGAGTGGAACTCCATGCGGTCGACGTGGCTGGTGTCGCTGGGCTCGATCACCCAGGCGCTCGGCCGGCTGGAGGAGGCCAGGTCGTTGCTGCGCGAGGCACGACCGGCGCGCCCGTTCGCGCGGCTGTGCGTGCTCGCCTGCGTGGAGGCCCAGCTGGGCAACGACGCACGTGAGCTGCTGGCCGAGGCGGAAAGGCTGGTGCCGCAAGGACTCGTGCCGCACCGCAGCGGGCTGTGGCTCGCCCGGATCTGGGCAGGAGGTGCGTCACCGTTCGACGCCGCGGCAGAGGTGCGGACCCGCGGCGAACACGCTGCCGAGGCCTTGCTGCTGCACGAGGCGGTGCGGCTGGGTCACGCGGGTGAGGCGGCCGGGCGGTTGCGGGAGCTGGCCGAGACGACGACGGGACTGCTGGTGCCGTTGTACGCCCGGCACGCGGAGGCGTTGGTGCGCGGGGACTCCGCGGCGCTGGCGGAGGTGGCGTCCGAGTTCGAGGCCGCCGGGATGGTGTTGCTCGCGGCGGAAGCGGCCGCGGAGTCGGGCGACCGGGCGCTGTTCGGGCGGCTGATCGGCTCCTGCGAGGGGGCGCGGACGCCGGCGTTGGCGCTGATGACGGCGCCGGAGCTGACGCGGCGCGAGCGGGAGGTCGCCGGGCTGGCGGCACGGGGGATGACGAACAGGGAGATCGCGGAGGCGTTGGTGATCTCGGTGCGGACGGTGGACAACCACCTGTCGAACGCCTACGGGAAGCTGGGGATCGCGACGAGGGCGGAGCTGGCGGAAACGCTGGGGAGCTGACGACCGACGGACCTGCTGTGGACGCGATGACGCGGGTGGCCGGCCTGATCCGGCAGCGAAACCTGATCGACGCGGAGCTCGCCGCGTGCATTGGGAGGCCCGCGCTGCAAGGACACCTCGGCGAGTGGATCGCCGCGCAGGTCTTCGGCATCGAGCTGGAGCAGCACGCCACGGCCAAGGGCATCGACGGCCGGTTCGCGGACGGCCGGACCGTGAACGTGAAGTGGTACCTCAAGCGCGAGGGGTTGCTGGACCTATGTCAGGAAGGGCCGGACCTGTACCTCGTCCTGACCGGCCCGAAAGCCGCTGCCGCGAGCTCCCGGGGCACCACGCGGCCGATGGCCGTCGACGCCGTCCACCTGTTCGACGCGGAGGAGGTCCTGGCCGACCTCCGGTCGCGCGGGCGCAAGGTCGGCACCGCGTCGAGCGTGCGGGCCGTGTTGTGGGACGCCGCCGAGATCTACCCGCGACGGCACCCGACGTTCGAGGTCACGGACGAGCAGCGCGCGATGCTGGCGTTGCTCGGCTCATGACTCGTCCGGCTTCAGGCTGTGCCCGTCCCACGTGAACCGCACCGTCGTCACCGCGTCATCCCCGTCGGTCCCCGTCGTCAGCTGGTGGATCGCGATCCCGCTCAGCTCCTGGTAGTCGCACCACTCGTGGTCCGACGTGAGCACGAGGTCGAGGTCGAACGCCACGAGCAGCTCCAGCAGCTGTCCCCGGTTCGTCGCGTCGACACCGACGAACACCTCGTCCAGCAGGATCAGCCGGGGTGCGGTGGGCGTGGCCTGGTAGTGAGCGGCGGCCGCGGCGAACAGGGGGAGGTGCAGGACGATGGCCTTCTCGCCGCCGGACAGCGCGCCGTGGACGCGTTTGGTGACCGGGATCCAGCCGTCGCCGCGGTCGACCTTGACGACGAACTGGTGCCACGTCGTGTAGTCGAGGACTTGGGCGAGTTGTTGTTCCCAGCCCGTCGCGGTGCCGTGGGCGCGTGCTTCCTCTACGCGCTCGCGGAAGAACTGGTGCAGGATTGCGCGTTCGTCGTCGGACAGGCCGTAGGGGTCGCGGAGGAGGAGGTCGCGGGCCTCGCGCGTGCCCAAAGGCAGCTGCGGGTCTACCTGCCAGACGAGTTGTACGCGCACGTTGGAGGCGGTCTGCACGCGTTCCAGGCGCTGGTTCATGGTGTCGACGAGGTCGATGGTCGAGCTGATGCGCTGGGCGAGGTGGCGGCGGGTGTCGCCGGTGAGGAACTGGTCGAAGAGCGAGCCCTCGCTGTCGGCGATGTGCGCGAGCATGCGGTCGCGGTCGGCGCGCAGGGTGGTCAGCAGGCCGGAGGCGCCGGTGCGCACGCCGTTGATCGTGGCGGTGAGGACGGTGACGTCGTCGTCGGGTTCGAGGGAGAGGTCGACGCGGCCGGCGAGTTGCTGGCGGGCGTCGTGCACGGTGTTGTTGAGGTGGGCTTCGGCGTCGCGGATCAGGCGTTGTTCGAACGGGACGTCGGCGAGCTCCTCGACCAGCGCTGAAGCGTCCGTCGTGGAGACGAGGGCGTCCGCCGGGAGGTGGCTGCCGGCGAGGTGGTCGAAGCGGGCGCGGGCGGCGTCGCGGACGGTGGTGGCCTCGAAGGCGCGGGCGCTGTCGGTCTTGCGGCGTTCCTCCCACGTGCCGAGCACGCGCGCCAGTGAGGTTTGCTTGTGCCGCAACGTGTCCTGGGAGTCGAGCAGCGAGCGGGACTGCGCGCGCAACGAGACGAGGCGCTCGTCGAGCTCGCGGTACTCGGCGCCGGAGGAGCGTTCGACGGTCTCCAGGACGATCGCGAGGCCCTCGGCCTCCTGCTGCTGGGTGCTCGCCGACTCCGAAGCCTCGTCGGCCAGTTCGCTGCTGGTGGCGGCGCGTGCCACGGCGGCGGCGGCCAGCGCTTCGGCGGTCGCGGCGTCGAGGCGGTCGTCCAGCCAGCGCTGGCCGGTGGTGCGGAAGGCCGACACCGCGGCCAGCACGGCGTCGAGGCCCTGCTCGGTGGTGGGCAGTCGTGGCCAGCGCGGTCACCGCGCAGGGCCTGGGTGACCGCGAGGTCGGCGTCGGAGCACCGGGTCCCGGCGCGGCGACGGCGTCCTGCCTCGCGGCACAACGCAGCTGTGCCTGGTGCGCTGCTCCTCGGCCAGTTCGAGCGGTCGTGGCTGGGCTGGCGGGCGAGCTCGCCGGCCAGGGTCGCGCGGCGGACGGCGAGCAACGACAGCGCGGCGTCCAGGCCGGCCAGGTCGGTGGCCAGCTCCTCGATCGACGCGGTGAGCTCGGCGATGCGGCGCGCGCGGCCCCGTTCCCTCGCGGCCGAACCGATGTAGGCGGGCTCCGGCTTGGTCCAGCGGCCGTGCACGGTGGCCAGCCGCCACGTGCCGTCGGCGCCGATCGCCGCGGTGTGACCGGTCGCCGTCTCGCCGAACGCGATGCCTTCGAGCAGCCGCCGGGCCCGCTCGTCCTCGCTGGTCAGGACGTCGAGCAGGGTGCGGCCGGGCGCGGGGGCGGCGAGCAGCGGTTCGGCGAAGCGGTCCTCGTCGACCAGGCCGAACGAGTTGAGCGGCGTGAGCCAGGCGTCGAGCAGACCGGACGCCTCCAGCGCCGCCTCGACAGCCGCGCGGACCGGGATCGGCACGTCGGGGTAGAACTCGACGAGCCGCCACAGCGGGGTGCCCGCAGCGGTGGTGCGGTGGTCGACGTCGCGTGTGTATGGAGCCGGAGGGGGCACATCGACCTGATTGGCCAGCTTCTCGCGGATGGCGTTGTACTGCGAGAGTTGACGGTTCAGCGCGTTGCGGTTTTCGTGCAACGTCGCTTCGGCGCGGCTGAACTCCTCACGGGCGAGCGCGGCGGCTTCGACGACCGTGGCAGGCACGATCTCCGTGGGATCGGCCAGCGTCAGTTCGGTGCAGCCACGGGCCCACGTCGCGAACTCCTCGGCGAAGCGCGCAAACGCTTGCTCATGAGCTCGTTGTGCCTGCGCCTCCGCCTGCTCGGCCTGTGCCAGCTCCTCGCGCGTCTCCTCCAACCGCTGCTGCGCGGCCTTCTGCAGCTGCACGGCCTGCTCGTGGGCGAGGAGCACCCGGCGGACGTCGGCGACCTGGGCGGTCCTGGCGTCGACGGCGGCGTCGAGCAGCTGCCGTTGCACGCGCACGTCGCTGCCGCGTTCGAGCTCGGCGAACACCGACGGCATCCCGGCGCGTTCGGCGGCGTGCCCGGCCTCGGTGGCGGACTTGCGGACGTGCTCGGCCCGGTCGGCGGCCGTGGACATGGCCGCGGCGGCCAGTTCGGCGTCCTCGGCGGCACCGACGCGCAGCTTCTCGGCGTGCGCGGCGGCGTCGGTGGCCCAGGAGCTCGCGGTGTCGAGCTGGCGCCGCAGCCGGTCGACCTGCTTGCCCTTCTGGTAGCCGGGCAGCTCGGTGATGCCGGTGATCTCGGCCTCGACGCCGCTCACCTCGGCGATCAGCGCGGCGAGCTGGTCCGCGTTCTGCTCGACGAAGACGACCTGCTGCTCGTAGCGCTGCTCGCTCTCCTCGGCGGCACGGGTCCGTTCGGCCAGTTCGGCTTCGGCGGTCGACAACGCCGTGGCCGCCGCACGCAGCACGCGCTGGGCATAGGTGCGTTGGCGCGAAGCGAGGACTTCGGCGGTGGCGATCTCCTCGTCGAGCCGCCGCAGCTCCTCGCGTTGCCCGTCCAGCAGCTCGAAACCCTCGGCGATCTCACCGAGCTCCGCGGCGTCCAACGGCGGAAGTGCCTTGGACAGCAACGTCGACAGCACGCTCGGGTCGAGCCGCTCGGACAGCTTCGGCGTGCGCAGCTGCAGCAGCGCGGTGATCAACGAGTCGTAGCGCTGTTCGCTCACTCCGGGGAACAACGTCGTACGGACCGTGTCGCGGTATTCGGCAGGAGACGGGTGCACGGCGCCGTGGTCGCCGATCGCGGTCGCGAGGTCGGAGCTCGTCAGCGGCCTGCCGGCCTCGTTGACCAGCGCGAGGTCACCGACGCGTTGGTCGGTGGTGAAGTAGTGCGTGGTGACGTTGTTGGTGTTCGTGGTCGCCTGAAGCCTTGCGCCACAGGTGAACCAGCGTTCGCCCTGCTGGAACTCCAGCCACACGTAACCCACGCGCGTGCTGCCGTGCACGCCCTCGCCCATGAGGTTCCAGTGCATGGTGCGGTCCGCGCTGCCGAACGTCGACAGGCGGTGCGGGCGCAGGTTCGCGTCGAAGAGGTACGGCAACAGCAGTTCGAGCGCCTTCGACTTGCCGGTGCCGTTCGGGCCTCTGAGCAGCAGCCGGCCCTCGTGGAAGGTGAAGATCTCGTCGTAGTAGCGCCAGACGTTGATGATGCCGGCGCGGCTGGGTTGCCACCGGTCAGTCATGCAGCTCCTCGACCGCGTACCTGGCTGCCGCCGGCAGCCTGCTCACGTTGCCGTCGTCCACGCGGGCCAGCCCGAACGCGCGCAGCAGTGCGAGCCCGTCGTCGGCGAGCCGGGCGGCCCCGCCGTCCGAACGGTATGCCTTGGCCCAGTTGGGAAACCGGGTCAGCAGCTGGTCGGTCTCCGCGACCAGGTCGTCCTCGCTCGCGTCGCCGTGCCCGAGCCGGTCGAGCAGGATCAGCGCGGCGACCTTGGCGTGGCTGTCGTCGTCGGGGAACCGCGTGTCCGTCGCGATCGCGTCGGCGTCGACCAGCACGAACCCCTCGGCGCGCTCCTCCAGCGTGCAGCCGGCGATGCCGACGGCGGTGTGGACGAGCTTGCGGCCGCTGGGAGAGGCGAGGAACGCCCGTTGGTCGTCGGTCAGCTCGTCGCGGTAGACCACCGGGTCGTCGACCAGTCTGCGCAGCACGGAGTGCCTGGTCCACAGGTTGCGCTGGGCGGTCGAGCTGTCGTCGTACCGGTTCTCGCGGGTGAGGCTCCCGACGTCGTCCACTGTGGACGGCGCGGTCGGTACGGCGAGCAGCCGGGTGACGAGCGTGGCGTCGACCCGGTACAGCACCTTGGCGTCGGGGTGGTCGAGGAAGCTCTCCGTCGTGCCGTCGACGGGCTTGACGGCGCCGTGATGCTGCAGGAACAGCAGGACGTCGACGAACGCCGACCGTTCGTCACGGCGCGAGGGGTCGAACGGCGGCATGCCTTCCACCGTCGTCGTCTGCCGGACACGGTCCGCGAGCAGACCGATCGTGGTCGCCGGCCCGGCCAGCAGCTCCGCGCACACCACGCACAACAGCGTGTAACGGCGCCGGTCGAACGGCGCCCCTCCCGACCGCGCCCGGCGGGCAGGCCGGGTGGGATCGGGCCGGTCCGTGGTCTTGGTGAGCCGCGCGTACCCGGCGCGCGGCTCGACGTGCAGCCGCCAGCCGCAGTAGAAGTCGAACCACTTGGTGATCGGCTCGCGGCGACGTCGCACCAGGTCAAAGCCATCGGGCTCGCGCTCGGCGGTCAGCAACGGGCTCGCGAGCAGCATCCTGATGCCACGCGCCACCTCCTCGCTCTCCAACCGCGCGAGCTGGTTACCCGTCCTGCTCATCGGCGCTGCACTTCGATCACGTAGTCCGGACCGCTCAACGTACCCCGCTGCGTGGTGATCTTCGCCCACCCGCGCGCGTTGCGTAGCCTGATGTGCACCCGCCCGTCACTAGTGGAGGCCGCACGGGTCCCGGTGCTGTCCGGCAACGCCGCGAGCGCCCTGCCCACGAGGTCGAGCAACCGGTCGAACGCGTCGTGGTCGAGCTCCTGCAAGCTGGAGATCCTGATGGGCCCGTCGGTCTGCAACTGCTGCCACGCGAGCTCCAGCTCGTGCCGCTCGCGCTGCGCCTGCTCCTTGCGCGCCCGGCGGATCTGCTCCACGTCCCGCACCTTGCCGGTCGCGCCGATGTGCTCCTGTTTGCCGGTTCTGCGCAGCTGCGGCGACACGGGCACCGCCGGCGTGTTGTGCCACGGCTCGGCACTAGGGATCAGCTCGCCGTCCGCGTGCTGCAGGTGCGCATGCCTGGCCGGCCACAATCCGAACGCGGCGTTGAACAGCTCGTGCGCCTCGTCGTCGTTGTTCGTGCGCGCGAACCAGCTGGCAAGCGCCCGGAAGTCGGCGGCAGTGTTGGTGGGCTTGCGCCGTTGCTCGCTTATCCGGTCGAGCGCGCGCAACAGCTCGACAATGACCGTGCGCGCGATGTCCTCAAGTTCGTCGATCCGTTGCTCTTCGAACCACGCCGTGAGCATCGCCCAGGCGTCTTTGCGCTGTTGCAGCCACTGCAGCTCATCGCGGACATGGGCGCTCTTGAGCGCACGTTCGCGCACTTCTTCTGCGTCGATGAGCGCGAGCGTCTGCCGAATACGTTCCTTGCGCGCGTCGAGGTCGCTTACAAAGGTCTGCAAGTGAGCAACGGTCTCACGTTTCGCGTCATCCTGCGTTTGCACGCGCTTCAGCTCACCGTGGAACAGCTGGACGCCGGTCTGGAAGGCATCGAGATGACTCTCGAGCTCCAAAAGCGCCGCGTAGGTGCGGACGTCGCTCGTGCGGAGCTCCTCAAGCCGGTCCGCGATGGCGTCGAGGTGGGCGGCTTCGAGCACGCCGGTGCTGCCGATGATCTTCCGCGCGTACCTGGCGGCCGCCGTCGCCGCCTCACCACGCCTGGTCAGGACGTGCCGGAGGTTCTCCCGCTCATAGTCGTCCGCAGAGGTGTAGTGCGTGGCGTGGTGCTGAACGGTGTCGACCAACCCCCACTGCCTCAGACTCCTGAGGGCGCTCTTCAACTCCTCGTCGCTGACCGGCCGGTGGTTCCTGCGCAGCTCGTGGTGGACGTCGTCGAGGGTGAGAGCGGTCTCAAGGCGCTCGTTCGCCTCGCCGAACGCGTGGAGAACCGCCGTGTGCAGCTCCGCGTTCGGCCCCGTGGTGAAGCGGAACAGGTCCGCGGGCACCGTCGGAAACGTCGTCACCTGCACCACCGTAGCGGTTGTCTATCGCTCGTTCGGGTGCCCCGCCCGGCGCCATCAGGCCGACAGGTCGTCGAGGAGGTCGTCCAGCACCGGTTCCTCCTCCACACAGTGGCCGGTGTGCGTCATCGCCGGTGTGAGTGCGGGATCCCAGCGGGCGTCGACCGGTGCACCGGTGAGCCGGACACGCCGGCTCGCAGGAAACGCGGCGGCAGGCCGGGGTTCTCGAGGTCGCGGATGCGTGACAGGTCGTAGAGCGGTTTGGCGAGGAGTGCGGTGCCGCCGGCCAGCAGCAGGGCCAGCAACGCCTTGGCGAACCGGTGTTCGCGAGGCTGGTCCACGGCCTCCCACTCGGAACCGGTGAACGTGACGGGCTTCGGGCGACCGAGGTCCGCGTCGGTGAACTGCGAGTGGGCCATCGTCTGCGTGAGCTGCTCGCCGGTGTTCCCGGTGATGTCGACGGTGCAGCGCCAGGTGGCGGTGAGGTAGCGCCAGTCGCGGTCGCAGGAGGTGGCGGTGCCGGTGCCTTCGACAGCGCGGGGCCAGGTGTCGGCGCGTGCGGTGATCAGCAGGCCGTGGGTGAAGTAGGCGGCGGTGAGGGCGAGCAGGCCTGCGGCGACGTATCGCGGGGCGTCGGCGCGGAGGCGGCGCATCTCGGCGCGTGGGGAGGTGCGTTTCGAGCGGCTGTTCTGCCAGGCGATGCCGGTGCCGACGAGGCCGGCGGCGATGAGGACGACTGCGGCCGTGATCTGCCATGGGCCGTAGTCCTCCCAGTAGAACAGCAGGAAGGCTGCGCCGACCAGGCACGAGCCCGACCAGGCCAGGGCGAGCCAGCGTTGGTGGTGTCCTTTCACGACACGGCCTTCTTGCGAAACAGGCGGAACGTGATGATGACGCCGACGATCAGGAGCCCGATGGCGCAGAGCACGGCGGCTGCGGTGTTCGGTTCCCTGCGCTCGGCCAAGCCCCACTCCGTGCTCGCTTGCGAGGACCTCCCCGACCGGACGCTGTTCGTGGTCATCGGCACCTGACGGCCCACGTCGGCGGGGGTCAGGATGGAGTTGTCGCGGTGGTAGGCGTAGCGCTTGCCGTCGTTGGCGACGATGGTGGCGTCGCAGGACCAGAGCAGGCCGAACGCCCAGGGGTTGCGCTTGCACGAGATGTCCTGGGCGTGGCCCTTGGTCTCACCGCCGGAGGACGCCTCACCGTCGAACGCGAGTGAAGCGGCCTGCGCGCCGTAGAAGATGGCCAGCCAGAGCAGCACAGTGGTGATCACCCGCGTGGTCATCGGCCTGCTCCCTGGTCCTTGTGGCCTCCGCCCTCGGCCTTGTTCAGCTCCTTGGAGAGTTCCTTCGCCGGGTGGACCAGGTCACCCCAGTTCGGCACGAGGTGGTGGAGGTCGCGGCTGGCGACGGCACGCACCCAGTTCTGGCCATCCAGCAGGCCTTTGCTCAGCGGCGCGTCGATGCGGTCGGCGGCGCGGCCCATCTGGGTGCTCGGGTCACCCATGTTCCGTTCCTTCGTGGTCAGGGGCGGTTGGTTCATCGTGTCGTAGAAGTCCTTGATCTTCTGCTTGCGCGCAGGTCCGTTCTCCTTCACCCGCGCCGCCCAGTCATCGACCTTCTGGCTCGTGCGCTGCACGACGTCGTCGACCTTGTTCGTCGCGCTGTCGACTCCGTCCTGCAGGCGCTTGCCGGCGTTCGACAGGCTGTCGCCGATGTTGTCCAGCGAGTCGGCCCTGGACACCTTGGTGGCGGAGTCGGAGGCGAGCTCGGCCGCGCGCTGGTTGCCGTGCGGGCTGTTCGGCATCTGCTTGCTCAGCGACGAGAGCTCGTCGGCCTGTTTGCGCATGGCCGCTCCTGCCCGTTTGGCCAACGAACCGAGCTTCTCCAGAGCCTTGAACAGCTTGGCGACGAACCGGGCGATCTTGGTCCCGATCTCGACGGCCTTTGTGATCGCGCGGGTGATGAACGCCGCGATCGAGGCACCCGCGGTCGGAACGGCCGACGCCGCAGCTGGGATGCCCCACATGAGCAGGGTGCCCGCGAGGTCGGCGAGGAGGTCGCGGATCAGTGCTCGGGTGGCGGCCACGACGGCGCCGGCGACCTTGACCTTGTTCGCTGCCGATGCCGCGGCGGCGGAGGAGGCTTGAAGTGCGGAGACGAGACTGGTGCAGCGAGTTCGGTACGTGTCGGCGGCGTTCCCGGTCCAACCCTCGAGGGTTTTCGCGTTCGTCTCGTAGTGCTTCGCCTCGTCGGCCAGGCGCTTCGAGATGTTCTCCCAGGTGGTGCCGACCGCCTCGATGGCGGGCGGGTCGCCCATGAGCTTGTCGAACGCCTCGCGGACGAAGCCGACGTTCTCGATGATCCACCCGACCACGGACGACGCCAGCGAGCCGAGCGGGTCGGTGAGGAATCCGGCCACGTCCATCGCCAAGGCGGCCGAGTCGATGCCGAGCGCGACCGGGTCGACGGCTTTCCCCTCGGCGAACGGCTTGATCACGTCTTCCGCCGAGTCGAACATGCCGGCGCCGGCGTAGTACTTCTGCTCGTTCTCCTTCTGCTTGATCAGTGGGTTCGTCATCGGTCCACTCCGTCCAACGCGATCCGGTTGCCGTCGTCCGCCTGCCGGTAGGTCTCGGCGGTCGAGCAGAGGCTGTCGCCGGTGGCCTCGAAGGCCTTGGGAAGGGAGGCGAGCAGGGCTTTGGCGTCGTCGAGCTCGTCGTTGAAGATGAACGACCACATCTGGCAGAGCTCGCCCATGACGTTCGGACCAAGGCTCACCTGGGAGGCTGAGGCGGCCTCCTGCAGGGACGGGGAGAGTTGGCCGACGAGCATCTTGCCGTGGGCGGCGACGGCGTCGGCCTGGGTGCGGAAGGCGCCGGTCATCGCAGCACCGAGTTTCCGCCGAAGTCGTCGTCATCGCCGCGCGGCGGAGCGGGGCGGCCGGGTGCGGGTGGGGGCTCGACGGTGCCTGCCGGGTCGATCACGGCGATGCCCTGGTCGATCTGCTCGCGCAGGAACGCCATGCCCTCGCCGTCGCCGAGCAGGGGCTGGAGGGTGGTCTCGATCTTGCGGGCGGCTTCGACCTGGGCGCGGCGGATGGTGTCCATGATGGTGCGGGCCAGGGTGGTGTGGCCCAGGTCGTCGGCGCGCGGGGTGAGTTGCAGGGACTCGATGCGGCCGCCGGAGCCGACGGTGATGATGACCGAGCCGTCGGGGCTTTGGGCTTCGGTGCGGGAGTCGCGGAAGGCCGTCTGGATGGCGTTGGCCTGGTCCTGGGCCTGGGTGAGGCGCTGCTCGAACGTGGCGAGGTACTCGTACGGGTCGGTCACGTCTCGAATGTTCTCATTCGTCGCGACTCTCCGCGCACGGTTCGGCACAATGCGTGCATGATCAAGCCGCTGGTGACGGGGGAGATGCGGGAACGCGCGCGGCGGGTGCCCAGCAACTGGTTGCACGTGGTGGATCCCGCCTACGACGAGGTGGTGGCGGAGGCGGTGGTCGGGCGGTACCTCGTGGACGAGCGCGGGGAGATCACCGACGAGTACGTGGCGAATCCGCGGTACCGGGCGAAGGAGCTGGTCTTCGAGAACGACCTCGAGTCGTTGATGTACCTGGTGTGGCACGGGCGGGCGGAGAAGCGGGAGCTCGTCGACGCGGTGCTGGCGGCCGAGTTGGTGTTGCCGGCGGATCCGGCGAAGAAGGCGCGGGAGCACGTGGTGCTGCGGGGGAACGTGATCGACGCGTTCGCGTCGGAGCGGGCGCTGCCGCCGGACTGGCCGCCGCACTGGCAGCGGTTTCACGGGGTGGAGCTCGCGGTGATCGTGGACGCGCTCCAAGAGCCCGCGACGGTGTTGATCGCGGCGCAGGGCGGGGTGCGGTTCGAGGTTCCGGGTGCGGTGCTGGTCGACGGGCTGCGCGCGGTGATCACGATGAGGTGAAACGAGAAGCCAGGACCGCCTGTGGTTGCGCCGATCGGGCTAACCTCCGGCCGTGCGGACGAGGCTCAACGCGATGCAGCAGGCGGTGGTGGACGCCGGGCGTGCGTTGCCCCAGCTGAGCGACCCGGTGGAGGTCGAGTTGCGGGTGAGTGCGTTCGCGGGGCCGTTTGCGCACAACGAGGAGTTGTGGGAAGTCGTTGTGCAGCACCTGGCGGAGCGGCCCAGTCGGCGGAGTGCGGCGTTGCTGACCGCGTTGGGGCACCTTTTGCCCGGGCGGGGTGGGGGGTGGGCGCGGGAGGCGGCGCGGGGTTGGAGCGGCCGCGGTGGGATCTCGGGCGGCTCCGGTTCGGGGAGTGCTGGGTCGGGGATCGGTCGGTCGACGCGGGATATTTGGCGTTGATGTGCAGTTATGCATATGACGATGAGTCGCACGCCATGGTTTTCATGATCGATGAAATCAGCGGGAGCTTGACGCGGCACGCGTTTCTGACGCGGGAGGTGGGGGAGACGCTGGTGCGGTTGAAGGAGCAGGTGCGGTTGCAGTCGATTCCACCGGAGGCGGCGCACTGGTTGCTTTCCCGCAGCTACGACCGGTTCGAGCGGCGGCCGGGGTTCGGGGGGAGTGCGGATCTGCACCACACGCGGCTGGTGGCGCGCAGGCGGATCGCGTTGGCGATGAATTGAGGGCTGTGCGAATCGCAACGTGACGTTTCGTCCGACTGTGCAGATTGTCTGTAGCTCGATCGTGACTCCGCCATTACTGTCCGGGTTGTCGATCACAGGGCGGAGGGACGATCGTGGCCGCTCTTCCCAAGCAGGACGACCAGGCCCTCAGTCGTGTCCCTGACCAGGCGCGACACCCGTGGTTGTCGGTCGCGACCCAGCGCTTCGGGCAGACGTCCGCGCTGAGCCAGTTGCTGCTGGGCGCGACCCTCGGGTTCGGCATGGGGTTCTGGGACGCGTTCCTGGCGCTCACGATCGGGGCGCTGGTGCTCAACGTCGTCGCGGTCGCGGTCGGGATCATCGGGCAGCGGGAAGGGCTCTCGACGGCGATCCTCAGCCGGTGGACCGGGTTCGGGCACGCGGGGTCGGCGGTGCTCGGGCTGGTCATCGCGTTGTCGGCGACCGGCTGGTTCGGGGTGCAGACGGGGCTGGCGGGGGTCACGCTCGCGACCGTCTCGGGGGTGTTGCCGGCGCCGGTGTGGTCGTTGGCGTTCGGGCTGGCGATCACGATCATCGCGGCCTGTGGCGTTCGGTGGATGGCGTGGACCGCTTATCTGACCGTGCCTGCGTTCTTGCTGCTCGTGCTGTGGGTCGTGGTCGCGAACGTCGGTGACTTCCCGGCCGCGCTGGCGGGGGCCGCGCCGGGGCCGCGGATCGGGATGCTCACGGCGGTGACGCTGGTGATCGGCAGCTTCGTCGTCGGTGCCGCGATCGCGCCGGACATGACGCGGTTCAACCGGTCGTCGTGGGACGTGGTGAAGCAGACCGTCGTCGGCATCACGGCCGGTGAGTGGGTGGTGGGCTGTGCCGGTGTGCTGCTCGCGCACGGGCTCGGCACCACGGACGTCATGGGCGCGATCAGCCGGTCGGGCGGCTGGATCGGCGCGCTGGTGGTGGTCACGGCCGTGCTGAAGATCAACGACTGGAACCTCTACTCGGCGTCGCTGGGCCTGGTGAACTTCTTCGACGCGGTGTTCGACCTGCGGATCAGCCGCGCGCAGGTGACCGTGGTGGTCGGGATCGCGGGCAGCCTCCTGGCCGCGGCGGGCATCCTCACCCAGTTCACGCACTTCCTGGTGCTGCTCGGCGTGGTGTTCCCGCCGGTCACCGGGATCATGATCGCCGAGTACTACGTGGTGCGGCGCTGGCGCAACGAGATCATCTCCACCAGACCGCGCGTGCCGAGGTCGGCACCCACGTGGGTGCCCGCCACCGTGCTCATCTGGCCGGCTTCCGCGGTCGTGGGTGAGCTCGTTCCGTTCGGGCAGTCCAGTGTGAACTCACTCGTGCTCGCCTTCGCGCTCTACGTCTCAGCGGGCAGGTTGGACCTCCTGCGCGTGCGGTGCCGCAAGGCCACCAACCGTAAGGTGGTCGGGGAAGCGTCTGCCGCCTGAGGGGTGGTCCGGTCACATGCACATCGGCATCGACGTCGGCGGCACGAACACCGATGCCGTTCTCGTTGAGGGACGGCGTGTGCTGGCCGAGTGCAAGAGGACGACGACGGCCGACGTCACCACCGGGATCGTCGCCGCGGTCGGCGGGTTGCGGGCCGCGCATGCGTTCGACGCGGCTTCCGTGCGGGCGGTCATGATCGGGACGACCCACTTCGTCAACGCGGTCGTCGAGGGCAGAGGACTCGCCCAGACCGCTGCGGTGCGGCTCGGACTGCCTGCCACGAAAGCACTTCCGCCGTTCGTCGACTGGCCGGAACGACTGCGCCAGGTGATCGGCGGGCATTCCTACCTGTGTCACGGCGGGTACGAGTACGACGGCCGGCTGATCTCGCCGCTCGACGAGGACGAGCTGCGCGGCGTCGCGGCCGACATCGCGGCGAAGGGCGTGCGGTCGGTCGCGATCTCGTCGGTGTTCTCGCTGGTCAACGGCGACCTCGAACGCCGGGCCGCGGAGGTCCTCACCGCCGAGGTGCCGGAGCTGGTGGTCAGCTTCTCCCACGAGATCGGCAGGCTCGGCCTGCTGGAGCGGGAGAACGCGACGATCATCAACGCCGCGCTGCGCGAGCTGGCCGCGCAGATCGCCGACGGGCTCACGGAATCGCTGACGGCACAGGGGATCGACGCTCCGCTCTACCTCAGCCAGAACGACGGCACGCTGATGGAAATCGAGTACGCGCGCTGCTACCCGGTTGCCACGTTCTCCTCCGGCCCCACGAACTCGATGCGCGGCGGCGCGTTCCTGTCCGGTTTGGACGATTGCGTGGTCGTTGACGTCGGCGGCACCACGACCGACGTCGGCATGCTGCACAACGGTTTCCCGCGCGAGGCCTCCTCCGGGGTGCTGATCAGCGGTGTGCGCACGAACTTCCGGATGCCGGACGTGCTGTCGACCGGCCTGGGCGGTGGCAGCCTGGTGCGGCAGGGCGGTGGCGTCCCGGTGGGGCCGGACAGCGTTGGATTCCGCCTGTCCGACAAGGCGTTGGTGTTCGGTGGCGACACGCTGACCGCAACCGACGTCGCGGTGGCGGCCGGGCGGGCGGACATCGGTGACGCCTCGCTCGTGCGGCACCTCGACCGTGCGCTGGTCAGCTCGGTGCTCGGCCACGTCAGCGACCGCATCGCCGGGCTGGTCGACCGGATGCGCGCCGGCTCGTCGCCGGTTCCGGTTGTGCTGGTCGGCGGTGGCAGCGTGCTCGTGCCGGAGGAGCTGGCTGGCGTCGGCGAGCTGGTCAGGCCGGCGCACCACGGGTTCGCCAACGCCATCGGCGCCGCGATCGCGCAGGTCGGCGGCGAGGTGGACCGGGTGTTCACGATCGACCCCGCCCGGCGCGGTGAGGTGCTGGACGCGGCCCGTCAGGAGGCCGTGGACAAGGCGGTGGCCGCGGGCGCGAGGGCCGGCAGCGTGCGGGTCGTGGAGGTCGAGGAGATCCCGCTGGCCTACCTGCCCGGCAACGCGAGCCGGGTGCGCGCACGGGCCGTGGGTGATCTTGTGCTGGAGGGCGTCGCGGAACGAGCACCTCTCGGAACCCGCTAGACGCGCGTTCGGCGGAGCTTCTCGGCCGGACCCGTGCGGCACTACTGTCACGCGCATGCACCTGCTCCAGCCCGACGAGGTTGACCGGCTCGCGCTGGGCGTGGTCGTGCTCGGCAGCGGCGGGGGCGGTGGGGAGCACGAGACGCACGCGTTCGCCGCGATGCTCAGGCACGAGATGCGGCAGAGCGGTCCCGTCACCGTGCTGGCGCCGGAGGAAGCCGACCCCGCCGGGTACGGCGCGCGGGTCGGGTTGATCGGCGCGCCCACGGTGCTGATCGAGAAGCTGCCGTCCGGCCTGGAGGCGGAGGAAGCGCTGAAGTCGTTGCAGGCGCACGACAACACGGCCGCGACCGCCGTCATCGGGTGGGAGGTCGGCGGGTGCAACGGGCTGCTGCCGCTCATCCTGGCAGCTCGGCTGGGGTTGCCGTACGTCGACGTGGACGGGATGGGGAGAGCGTTTCCACGGATCGACCAGACGACCTACGACGCGGCCGGGCTGCCCACGACCCCCTTGGCCATCACCGAACCCAGCGGCAACCGGGCCGTGCTGGACGCGACCGGGATCGAGAAGCTCGCGCGCACGGTCATGGTCGACTTCGGCGGCTGGGCGATGATGGTCGCGAAGCCGTTGAGACTCGCGGACGCGCTGGCAGTGGGCGTGACCGGCTCGCTCGCGCGGGCGCTGCGACTGGGTGAGATCTGGTCGGGTAAAACGATTTCAACCGAGGAACGAGCGGCGGCTTCCGGCGGCTTCGTTGTGGCGCGGGGGAAAGTAGTCGAAGTCTGGCGGGAGTCGGTTGGCGAGTTTCCGCGCGGAACGGTGGCGCTGCGCCGCCTGGACGCCGACGATGCCTATGTGCGCCTGGAGATGCAGGGGGAGTACCTCGCCGCCCTGGCGGACGGCGAGACGCTCGTGACGACGCCGGACCTGCTGTGCTGCCTCGACGCCGAGTCGGGTGCGCCGGTGTCGACCGAGCGGCTCACGGCCGGGGCGGTGGTCGACGTGGTAGCGCTCCCAGCGCCGCCGCAGTGGCTGCGGCGGGAGGTGCTCGGGCGCGTCGACCCGCGGGCGTTCGGCTACGACCTCGACTACGTGCCGTTCCGGGCGGTTCCGTGATCGACGACGCCGAGTCGCTGAGCGTGCGCGACCTGCTGGAGATCGGCGTGCTCGGCGACGCCTGCCTGCTCGCCGGCGGCCGCGGGCTCGACGTCGAGGTGAGCGACGTGCGGCTGGCGGCGGACCTGACGGCGGTCGAGGCGTGCTCGGCGGGCGACCTGGTGATCCTGACCGGGCAGCAGCCGTACCTGGTCGAGGTGGCGTTGCGCCGTGCCTACAGCGCGGACGTGCGCGCCGTCGTGCTGGTGTCGGGCGCGCACCAGCCGCCGTCCGCCGCGACGCTGTCGTTCGCGAACCGGCTCGGCGTGCCGTTGTTGCAGACCAAGGCCGCCGACCCGCTGCTGGTCGCCGACTCGCTGCGCACCGCGGTCCGCCGTCCCGAGGTCGTCGCCGCCCGCCTGCTGAACGCCGTCACCGCGCGGCTGGGCCGTTCGCGCCCGGATCCGCGTTCGGTCGTCACGATCCTGTCCGGCGAGCTGCACGTGACGTGCGCGGTGATCAGCGCCGACGGCACCGCGATCGAAGGCGTGTCCCCGCCGGGCCTGCCGGCCGAGCTGCTGATGGGTTCGGTCGCCACGACCGCGGCACTGGCCGAGGGATTCGCGGTGGCCGTGCCGGTGGAGGTCGACGGCACCGGTCACGTGCACCTCTGGCTCGTGTCGCACGCGGGCGGCAGCAACAAGCGCTGGGCGGAGACCGTGCTGCAGATCAGCCAGGTCGCGTCGTGGGCGCTCGGCAACTGGGTCGCCGCCGAACGCCTCGAAACCGAACGCCGCGCCCGTTCCCTCGGCTCGCTGCTCTCCGAGCTGCTCGCCTCCGGCGACGACGTGCCGCCGATGCTGGTGCAGCAGGCGGTGCTCGCGGGCTGGCGGCTCGACGGCTGGCACACCGGCGTCTACGCGATGCCGAACCCGCCGGCCCCCGGCACGCGCGATCCCGGCCACACCGAACGCCTGCGCGTCGAACTGTCCCGGCGCGGCCTGCACGGCCAGCTCGTGGAGGGCGCGGAGGGCTGGTCGTTCTGGCTCACGAACGACTCCGAGCCGCCGCAGTCCCAGCACCGCGAGCTGACCGCGAAGCTCGCCGCGGCTCTCGGCCCGAGCCGGTTGGTGGCGGGGGTCGGGCGCCCGCATCCGGGAGCGGCCGGGGTGGGGCGGACGCTGGCGGAGGCGCGGGAGGCGGCGGCGATGACCGGTGCCGCGAAGGTCGTGCACATCGACGAGCTCGGGGTGCGGCGGTTGCTGTCGATGGCCGCGGAGACGCCGGCGCTGGTGGAGCAGGCGACGCGGTTGCTGGAGCCGTTGGTGGGGGTGGAGGACGGGCAGCTGCTGCGGACGCTCGCGGTGTACCTGGACGAGGAGTCGGTGACGTCGTCGGCTGCTGTGCGGTTGAAGGTGCACCGGAACACGGTGGCGCAGCGGATCAACCGGGCGGAGCAGCTGCTCGGGGTGAGTTTGACGAACGCGGATGAGCGGTTGGCGGTGCACCTGGCTTGCCGGGCGGCTCGGGCGTCAGAGGAGGGATAGCTCCTCCACCAGCTTGCGTTGCAGCGTGCGGTGGATGAAGGCGTGGCCGTCGAGTTTCCTCAGCGTGATGATGCGGTCGTCCGTGTGGGCCAGGAACATGTTCAGGTCCTCCGGCAGCATGTCCTTCCGCACCACCAGCCGGAGCGCCGTGCGGTGGCTCCACCAGCCGTACATGGACGCGCCGAAGCCGGCCAGCCAGATGCCGGTCGTCGCGGCTGCCGTCGCGTAGAGGACGGTCGCTCGCATCGATCCGGTCATGCCGGTGGTGAGCCATGGCAGCGCCAGGGCCAGGGACAACGCACCGATCCCCGCACTCAGCCGGACCACCAGGGTTCGGCCGGAGGCGGAGACCGTTCGAGCGCGAACAGCGGCGACCCCGTCGCGCGGCCTGCTCGGCAGCGCCAGCACACCGGCGGTGAAAGCAGCGCACAGTGCGGGTAGCAGGCTCATCGGTGTCATGTCGTTGATGACGTCCAACCACGCCGAGTTGCCGGCGAGCAGAACGCAGATCGCAAGGCCCAAGGCGCCCGAGCGCCGTGCCGCGGCCCGGGCCGCCCGCCAGTCCAGGGACCAGCTCGCGGACACGAACTGGGCGCTCTCGAGGCGGGAAACGCCGGTCCTGCGGTCAGGCGCCAGCTCGGTGAGCGTCCCGATGCCGAAGAACCACAGGAGCACGACCGCGCAGATCGCGGCCACGTCCCGACCTCCGGTGAGCCACGCCGCGGCGGTCAACCCCGCACCGCAGACCGTGGCCGCTGTGAGGTAGGCGAGGAGCAGTCCCACGCCGGTGCCGCGTCGCAGCCAGGACAGGTTCAACGCTTCCGCCGCGAAGCTGTCGTGGCCGGTCGACTCCATCAGCCCGGCGAGTGACCGCAGGTAGCGAAGCGACCTGTCGCGGTCGAACCTGAGGATGCTCGTCAGACCTCGCTGCCGTGGGAGGACCTCGTCGAGGTAGACCGTCCACATGTCGCCCAGCTGGCTGGAGAGCAGGTCGTCGACGGTCTTGCCGCGGTAGGTCAGCACGGCCACGGTCAGTGTCAGCGGTTTGTCCAGCAGCCCTGCCAGTGTCGGGTTGCGCCGGCATGCCTCACGCAGCGACTTCAGCTCGTCGCCCGCCTCATGCAGGTAGGCGTCGACATCGTCCGGGCTCAACGGCATGATCTCGACCGCCGAGCCGAACGCGAGCCGTTGTTCCGACCAGAAGTACTCCTCGGTCCGGCTGCACACGACCATGCCCGGCCTGAGCTGGGAACGCAGGACCGACAGGACCTCGACACACCGGTCGCGGGCCTCGAAGTCCCCGATCTCGTCCAGGCCGTCGAACAGCAGCACCAGCGGACTGCGTTCCGATCGCAGCCACCGCGCCACGTTCTGCGCCGGCAGCTGGTAGAGCCGGCCGATCTCCCAGGCGAGCCACCGCACCGCCTCGTCGACGGTCCTCTTGATCCTGGCCTCCTCGGTCTCGTTCGGAGGTGCCGGCACCACGCCCTTCTTCTCCGCCTTGCTCTCGGCCCTGACCAGCTGGACCCCTTTGCGCAGCCACCGCAGCGTGAGCTTGTCCTCCTGCTCCTTCCACTCGCTGCCGTACAGCGGCACGACGACGGGAACCAGCCCGTTCGGATCGTCGAGGAGGTGCTCGGCGAGACGCAGCAACTGGGTGGTCTTGCCCGCGCCGGGGGCACCGAGCACGAGCAGGCTGCGCTCGGTCCGGGGATCAGCGAAGATCGCGGAGATGTCCGCCGACACGGTCGCGGTGCCGACGACCTGCAACGGACTGGTGATCGCGTCCCTGCGATCCTGGAAGCCGAGTTTCGCGGGCACGATCCGTTCCAGCGACTGGGCCAGGAACTGGTCGATCCACTTCGCCCTCACCCGCTGACGCAGGTCGTCGAGGTAGTGGTCAGTGCTCGGGTCGAACGACCGGTCGTCGGCCGCGTCCTCGGCCCGGTTCTGCCGTTCGAAGGACAACACGCCGAGCGTTCCCAGCACGACCAGGGCCGATGTCGTGGCCAGGAGCAGGTGGTCCTTCATCCAGCCTTGGCCGGGAAGCGGGTTCTCGGCCAGCCAGTCGCCCAGCGGCGAGAAGTACAACGCGAAGACCACCGACGCGACGGTGAGTGCCACGCGGGCCCAGTCGCGTCTCGTCATCCCCCACACACCTCCGCGAACGTTCGGGCAGCCAGCGTAGGTGTCGTTCGGCGTGGGCCAAACGTTTCCCGGACGTGATCACCCGCGCGGCTCAGCGGTCAGGTCGGGAGCAGGGCCGGGAGGACGGCGTCGACCTCGTAGCCGCCGTCCGAGGTGGGGCCGGCGGTCAGGGTGCCGCCCACCATCTCGACGCGGCCGCGCAGGCCGAGCAGGCCGGTGCCGGAGACGGGCAGCGGGTCCGGTGTGGCGGGCGGGGCGGTGTTGCGGATGACGGCGCGGACGCTGTTCGGTCCACTGTGGATGGTGATGGTGGTTTCGGCGCCCGGTGCGTGTTTGTGGACGTTGGTGAGGGACTCCTGGACGACGCGGTACATCGTGCGGCGGACGGCGGGGGAGATGGTGCCCGCGTCGCCGTGTTCGGTGAGGGTGACGGTGAGACCGGTGGCGGCGACCAGGCTGGCGAGCTCGTCGGGGAGGACGTCGGGGATGCGGGTGGTGTGGTTGGAGCGCAGGACCGCGGCCAGGTCGCGGTGTTCGGCGAGGGCCTGGAGGCCGGCGGTGCGGAGGTCGTCGGCGGCCTTGCGGACGTCCTGGGTCTTGGCGGCCACGCGGAGGGCGCCGGAGTGCAGGACCATCAGGTTCAGGCGGTGGGTGACGACGTCGTGCAGTTCGGTGGCCAGGCGGGCGCGTTCGTCGGCGCGGGCGCGTTCGGTGAGCAGGGCGTGGGCCTGCCGGGTGCCGAGGTGCAGGCCGGTGAGGGCGGCGACGGTGATCAGGGCCGGGGTGGTGGGGTCGGGGGACCAGGTGCCGATGAGCCAGGCCGCGGGGAGGTTGGCGGCGAGCCAGCGGTGGCGGGAGTGGGCGGCCACCCAGAAGGCCGCGGCGAAGGTGGCGTAGGTCGGGGTGAGCAGGCAGAGGAAAGCGATTACCGCCGCCGAACGCGACGGGTGGGTGCGGCGCCACCACAGGGCGGCGGCCGCCAGCAGGTGGACCGCGAGGTGGAACGTCACCGGTGCGGAGACCAGGTGGGGCGGGTCGCTCAGCTCCCGCCAGGCGCCCAGGGCTGCCACGAGCAGCACCACTGCCAGGTCGCCGGCCGCTTTCACCTTCCTGACGATACTGCGCGCGAGTGGTCCGGATCACCTACGTGAGCAGGCAGTTGACCCTACTTTCGCAGGTGGCGGTGGACGGTGGTTCCGCCTGTCGGACACCGTTGTCCGGCAGGCGCGGCAAAGTCCTGTGTGGACTACGTGATCGGCCTGCGGAACGGAGCCGTCCACAGGAACGACCGGCCGAACTCCGCGGACGACACCGGCTCGTCGGTCATCCGCCGCAGCTCGACCTCGACGAGGTCCTGGAAGATCCACCGCGTGCCTTCGTCGGCGGTGAAGCAGGTGAGTGCGACGTGGCCTCCGGTGCGAACAGACCGTCGAGCAACACGAGGACGTCCTCGACCGTGCGGATGTTCCGCTGCATGTGCCGACCCCCGGAAGACCTGTTCAGCTTGGTCGTCGAGGCGGTATGACTTCAGGTCAAGACTGTTTGGGGGGACAGGTGCCATGAGGTGGCTGCTGAGTTTTCTGGCGATATACATGACCGGGTCGGCGATGTACATGCCCTGGTCGCACTGGGGTGACATCGAGTTCCGGATGATCGACCTGCCGTACTGGTACGCCTACGCCGTGCCCGCGGTGCTGATGATCGCGGCGTCGTGGTGGCGCCGGGACGTCGCGATCGGGTGCGCTGCGGTGGCGGTCGTCCCGGCGGTGGTGCTGGCGTTCCAGTACGACAACGCCGAGGTGCTGTTCCCCGGCGGGGTCGTGCCCGCCGTGGTGCCCGTGCCGGGGGCTGAGCGGGCCGTTCGCGGTCCTCGGCGCCGTGCTGGCCGGGGTGCTGCTCGCCACCAAGCGAGCAGCACCGGCATCGGCAGACGACCCTCGCTGAGCCAGTGCGGCGACCGGCTCACGGCTGGAAGACCGGCGCCACCCAGTAGTTGCTGGCGTGCCAGGTGTCGGTGGGGAACCCTCCGCCGTAGCGGTGGACACCGGCGTCGACGCCTGCGTAGACGGGCGCGTTCGCCACGCCGGCGGCGAAGTAGTCCTCGGAGGCCGCGTACCCGCCGGCCGGTGTGTAGTAGGAGACGACGTAGTCGAGGCCCGGCTGGACCGGGATCGGGGTGCTGAAGGTGATCCGCTGCGAGTACTGGGCGCCGGGCGCGGCCTGCTCGGCGAGCAACGTCCCGTCCGGCGACCACACCCGCGCCGTCACCGGGCCTGTGTGGTCGCCGCGCCGGATGACCAGCGCCGTCACCGAGCCGGGCCGGTCGAACCGGGTGCGCAGGCCGAGCTCGACGGCGGCGGTGTCGGGGTCGTTGATCATCGGGTGGGTCGGCCGGTCGGGCAGCTGGAGCAGGGTCTCGTCGTACAACGGCGGTGTCGTCGTGCCGCCGACGTGGATCGTGCGCTGGGCGGTGACCGGGCCGAGCGTCGAGGCCGTGCGGGCGCGCGCCAGGATCGTGACCGGGCCGGGCACGCTCGGGTGCAGCACGGCCGACCAGCGTTCGGTGTGCGCGTCGACGCTCGTCCAGTTGACGCCGTCGGTGGAGAACTCGACGGTGGTGATGCCACCGGACTCCCCGTTCACCGCGCCGCCGGCGAGCACCAGCGGGGTGTTCAACGGGACCGAGGTGTCGTCGCTCGGCGAGTGGATCATCGCGTAGGGGCGGTCCGCCGCGTGCGCGGGTGCGATCGGGAGGAGGACCAGTGCCAGCACGAGGGCGGCTAATCGTCTCATGACCAAGGAGTCGCCCGCGCGGATCGGACGGTTACGACGCTTTGCGGTGGCCGCCCACACCGTGGGACCCGACAATGAGCGGCGTCCCCGACTTCCTTGGAGGGCCGGATGGCTCCGCGGGTGCTGGTGCTGGGTACGGGTTTCGCCGGGTTCCACTGCCTGCGCACGCTGGAGCGCGAGCTGCCGCCGGACGCCGCTGAGCTCGTCGCGGTCAACCCGGCGGACTACATGCTCTACATCCCGCTGCTGCCGGAGGTCTCCGGTGGTGTGCTGGACCCCAGGCGGGTCGCGGTGCCGTTGCGGAACCTGTTGAAGCGCACGAAGCTCGTGCTCGGCGCGGCGACCGCCGTCTCGCTGGCCGAACGCCAGGTGCGGGTCACCGACGTGGAGGGGCGGGAGCGGACGTTCGAGTTCGACCGGCTGCTGATGGCGTCGGGCAGCGTCACCCGGCTGCTGTCGATCCCGGGGGTCGCCGAGCACGCCAAGGGTTTCCGCACGGTCGCCGAGGCGATCCACCTGCGCGACCACGTGCTGCGCCAGCTGGAGCTCGCCGACCAGTCCGACGACCTGGAGGAGAAACGGGCGCGGTGCACGTTCGTGGTCGTGGGTGCGGGCTACACGGGCACCGAGGTGGTCGCCCAGACGCAGCTGATGACCAAGGACGCGTGGCGGCACCTGCCCGGCCTGAAGGACGTGCGGCCGCGGTGGATCCTCGTCGACATCGCGCCACGCGTGCTGCCCGGTCTGGACCCGCGGCTGTCCGCGCCGACGCACAAGGTGCTCACCCGGCGTGGTGCGGAGATCCGGCTGAAGACCAGCGTGTCGTCGATGACCGGCACGTGCGTGCGGCTGTCGGACGGCAGCGAGATCCCGACGCGCACGGTCGTGTGGTGTGTCGGTGTGCGGCCGGATCCGTTGGTGGGCACGATGAACGTGTCCGAGACCAAGGGCCGCATCGACACCGACACGCAGCTGCGGGTGTGCGAGGACGTGTGGGCGGCCGGTGACGTCGCGGCGGTGCCCGACCTGACGATGCCGGGCGAGATCACCGCGATGACCGCCCAGCACGCGGAACGGCAGGGACGGGTCGCCGGGCTCAACATCGCCGCGTCGCTGGGGTTCGGCAAAGCGCGCGAGTACAAGCACCACGACCTGGGGTTCGTGGTCGACCTCGGCGGCTGGCAGGCGGTGGCGAACCCGTTGCACGTGCCGTTGCGGGGCCTGGTCGCCAAGCTGGTCGCACGCGGCTACCACCTGATGGACCTGCCGTTCGGGCGGATCAGGACGGCGGCGAACTGGGTGACCGAGCTCGGCGCAGGGCGGCAGATCACGCACTTCGGCGTGGTGCCGGACCGCGGGCTCTCGCTGGCGCAGGCCGATCTCCCGCCGCACGCCGCCGGGTCCGGCTGAACCGCCGTCCCCCGTGCGCGTCTGAGGAAGTGACGCGCTTCCGGCTCGTGGGGGACAAGTGGATCAGGTGGGGTGGGTCGCCGACGCGGTCCGGCAGACGTTCACGGACCCGGTGACCGCGGCGGGCGTGCTCGCCGGCGCGGTGCTGCTGGGACTGGGTGCGTGGGCGGCGGCACGGCGGTTCTGGTGGCGGCCGGTGCTGTCGGTGCTGGCCGGGATCTCGCTCGGTGTGGTGCTCGGGGTGACGTTCTTCCGCTCGGCGCCCTCGTGGGCGCTCACCGGCTCGCAGTTCTGTCATTTCACCGGTTTCTCGCTGTCAGGGCCGAACGAGCTGTTGAACGTCGTGCTGTTCGTGCCGTTGGTGTTCTTCGCGGCGCTGGCGACGTACCGGCCGGTGGCGGTGTTGTGCGCGGCGGTGGCGTTGAGCGCGGTGATCGAGGTCGTGCAGCCGTTGACGGGCCGCGGGATGTGCGAGACGCAGGACTTCCTCAACAACGGCGTGGGCGCGCTGGTGGCCGCGGGTGTCGCCGCAGGGTGGCTGACGTTGCGCCGGTAACTTCGTAAACGCAAACTTGCGTGCACGCAATTTTGTTGGCTACTCTCCTCGGTGTCGACCGAGCAGAGGAGCAGAACCATGCGGGGCAAGGGGATCGCGTACAGCACGGGGTTCGTGGTCAAGGGGGAGAACTCGTGGCCGGGGTTCGACCTGGAGGTGGTGCGGCGCGACCTCGCGGTCATCCGCGACGAGCTGCACTGCACCGCCGTCCACCTGGTCGGCGGTGACCCGGACCGGTTGGAGCAGGCCGCGGTGCTCGCCGCCGGGCTCGGGCTGGAGGTGTGGTTCTCGCCGTACCCGCTGGAGCTGACGGCGCAGGAGGTCCTCGACCTGTTCGCGGACTGCGCCGAGCGGGCGGAACGGGTGCGCGCGAGCGGGGCCGGGGTGGTGTTCGTGGCCGGGGTCGAGCTGAGCATCATGACCAGGGGGTTCATCCCGGGGGAGACCCTGGCGGAACGGGTGGCGCGGCTGCCGGCGTGGATGGCCGAGGTGCCCGCGCTGCTGAACTCGTTCTTCGCCTCGGCGGTTCCGGCGGTGCGCGCGGTGTTCGGCGGACGGGTCACGTACGCGGGGATCCCGTTCGAGGGCGTCGACTGGGACCTGTTCGACGTCGTGTCGCTGGAGCTGATCAGGTCGGCGGAGGTGGCGGACCGCTACGCCGAGGCGATCCGATCCGTGGTGGCGCAGGGGAAACCGGTGGCGATCACCGGGTTCGGCACGGCGGCGTGGCGCGGTTCGGGTGCCGTCGCGCCGCGCAGCATGGAGATCGTCGAGCACACCGACGGCCGGCCCAGCGGGATCAGGGACGGGTACGTGCGCGACGAGGGCGAGCAGGCCCGGTACCTCGCGGAGCTGCTGGAGGTCTTCGAGGAGACCGGGGTGGACAGCGCGTTCGTGTACATGTTCGCGCTCAACGACTTCACGCACCGGCCGGACGAGCCGCGGCGGGACCTGGACATGGCGAGTCCCGGGATCGTGAAGGTGTACGAGGACGGGTCGTGGGAGCGCAAGGAGGCTTTCGCGGCCGTGGCCGAGCACTACGGGCGGACGCCGACAGGCTGAAACTCGCTTGGTCCCGCTCGACCCCGCACCCACAATCGGCTGCATCATGAGCAGAAGGCTGAGAGCGATCGCCCACGAGACGGTGGCGATCGCGGAACGCGGTTCCTACCGCACCGCAACGGGAACGGTGACCCTCGACGTCACGCCCGCGGTGGCCGGGACCCGGTTGTACCTCCCGGGCGACGCCCTCGAACTGCCGCAGCGGGGGGAGATCCCGCGCATCGACGTCACCGACGAGTCGACGTTGGAAGCGACTCGAAGACTCGGCGGGGACGTGGCGGCGCTGGTGTTCGCCTCGGCGCGCAACCCCGGCGGCGGGTTCCTCAACGGGGCGCAGGCGCAGGAGGAGAGCGTGGCGCGGGCGTCGGCGCTCCACCCCTGCCTGCGGGCGGCCGGTGAGTTCTACGCCCACCACCGCGCGCACGAGGACCTCGGCTACAGCGACCGGGTCATCTACTCGCCGCGGGTGCCGGTGTTCCGCGACGACCGGGGTGAGCTGTTGCCGGGTGCGTACCCGGTGTCGTTCCTCACCGCCGCCGCGCCGAACCTCGGGGCGATCCGGCGCAGCCAGCCGGAACGGGCGGAGGCCGTGCCCGAGCAGCTGCGCGGACGCGCCATCCGGGTGCTGCAGGTCGCCGCCGCCCACGGGCACCGGCGGCTCGTGCTCGGCGCGTGGGGCTGCGGGGTCTTCGGCAACGACCCGGCGACCGTGGCGCGGGCGTTCCAGCGGGCCTTGCAGGAGTGCCGGTTCTTCGACGACGTGGTGTTCGCCGTGTTCGACCGGCAGAAGGGCACGCCGGTCCTGGCCGCGTTCCGCGAGGTCTTCGCTGGCGGCCGTTGAACGGTTCCGTATCCGGTGCACGTGTTGAGACGGTGACGTTCTCACCGAACCGGACCTCTCCGCCGGGGCGTCGGCCTGGTCTCCGGAGCATGGACGCCGGACCTGTCGGCCGCGCGGACGAGCTGTCGCGGCCGAGTGGGCTGGTACGTGCGGCCACCGGTGGCCGCGGCGGTCTCGCCTGGGTGCAGGGCGAGCTGGGGGCCGGTGGTTCCACCCTGGCCGACGAGATGACCGCCCGTGCCGACGGGTGCCTGGTGCTGCGGGCGGCCCAGGACGACGCCCACCTCAGCGGTGACCGGCTCGCGCTCGGGTACGCGCTGCACGCCTCGACACTGGTGGCCTCCGCGCCGGAGGCGGTGGACCGGATCGACGACGCGCTGGCCGTGCTCGGCGAGGACCCCGAGTCGGTGGACCTGCGGCTGCTGCTGGTCGACAACCGGCTGACCTACCTCGCGGGCCTCGGCCGGTGGGAGGAGGCGCTGGCGGCGCTGCCGGGCGCGCTGGTGCTGGCCGAACGCGCCGGTTCGTTCCGCGGTGCGAGCCTGCTGGCCACCGCCGCGGAGGTCGGGTACGAGCACGGCGACTGGGACGACGCGCTGGTCCACCTCGGCGGGATCGACACGGAGTTCGTCGGCAACGGCTCGAACCTGAACCCGGCGGGCATCGGCGCGTTGATCGCGTTGCACCGCGGCGACCAGGCGGCGGCGGAGACGTACCTGCAGGTCGCGGGCGGAGGTCGGCGGCGACCTGCGGGCCGCGCTGGACCTGCTGACGCCATGGCTCGGCCAGTCAGGCGTGCCCGGTCAGCGCACCCGCCAGCAGGTGCTGCCCCACCTGGTGCGGCTCGCGCTGGCCGCCGGTGACCGGGAGGTCGCGGTGGCCGTGACCGAGGTGGCCCGTGCCGACGCGGAGGCCGATCCACAGGTCGGCGACGCGGGGAAGGGCCTGTCGAACCCGGACATCGCCGCTGAGCTGTTCCTCTCCCGGCGCGCGGTCCAGACCCAAGTGTCGAACGTCCTGGGCAGGCTCGGCCTGAGCTCGCGGCTGGAGATCGTGCGGATGGCGGCCAGCGCCTGATACCTACGTGCGGTGGCGGATGTCTCCGCCACCTCGGTTCCGGCAGCCTGGAACGGTGGAAGTGACGTCCTCGGCGCGCCGGAGCCTGCCCTGCGATGTGCTCAAAGGACAGTCGGAAGTTTTTTGAGGTTCGTTGAACCGCTGCGGCATCCGATCCGTGTGGATGGCGTCGGGTTCGTCGGCCCACCGGCCCGAGTGGACACATCTCAGGGGAGAAACCAATGCCGGCCACCATGTTGGCTCTGTTCGCCGTGCCCGAGAACGGGACCGGAGCCCAGCGATGATCGACTACGACTTCATCGTCGTCGGCGGTGGCACGGCGGGAAGCGTGCTGGCCGCCCGGCTGTCGGCGAACCCGGCGCACACGGTCCTGCTGCTCGAAGCCGGCCACCTCGGCACCCCGGCCGCGCCCACGGCCCACGTCCGCGCGCACCGCTCCAGCTACGACGCGTGGGAGGAGGCCGGTGCGACCGGCTGGAACTTCCTGAACCTGGTGCCCTACCTCAAACGCGCCGAGCACGCCGCCGGCATGGACCCGCGCTGGCGCGGCCACGGCGGCCCGATGGCGGTGGGTCCCGGGCCGATGGCCGAGCCCGGTTCGTTCTACGACGCCTGCTACCGCGCGGCCGAGGAGGCGGGCGCGCCGTTCACCGCCGACGGCAACGGCCGGGTCGCGGAAGGTGTGGCCCGCACCGAGATGAACCTCGTCGGTTTCATCCCGCAGAGCGCGTACGCCGCCTACCTGAAACCATTGCGCCGCCCCAACCTCACCGTGCTCACCGGTGCCCGCGCCCGCCAGCTGCTCTTCGACGGCCGCCGCTGCACCGGCGTCGAGTACGTCGTGTCCGGCCGGCCGCGCATCGCGTTCGCCTCGTGTGAGGTCCTGCTCACGGCCGGTGCGATCGGCTCGGCGCAACTGCTGCTGTTGTCCGGCGTCGGACCGGCGGACCACCTGCGGGACAACGGCATCGACGTCGTGCACGACCTGCCGGGCGTCGGCGGGAACCTGCAGGACCACCCCTTCGCCTACGTCACGTACACGAGCCGCATCTCCGCCGACGACGGCCGCGTGCCCGACACCCCGCAGGTGTTGCTGCGCAGCGACCCGATCGAGGACCCGGACCTGCGGCTGGTGTTCACGCACTTCGCGCTGCCGAACGGCCTGCCGGAGAACGGCTACTCGGTGATGTTCTCCTTGCAACGCCCGCACAGCCGCGGCTCCGTCCGACTGGCCGGCACCGACCCGCACGACGTCCCGGTGGTCGACCCCGGCCACTACCGCGACCCGCGCGACCTCGACCTGATGGTGACCGCCCTGCGCCGGGCACGGGAGATGGGCGAGGCCAAGGCGTTGTCCCGCTGGCGGGTCGGCGAGTTCCGGCCGGGCGCGAGCATGGCGTCCGACGAGGAGCTTCGGGCGTACGTGCGGGCTGTGACGGGCTCGTTCCGCCACTTCGCCGGCACCTGCGCGATCGGCCGGGTGGTGGACCCGGCGCTGCGGGTGCACGGGGTCGACGGGGTGCGGGTCGCGGACGCCTCGGTGATGCCGACGATCGTGGCGGCCAACCCGAGCGCGTCGGTGCTGGCGATCGCCGAGCGGGCGGCGGTGCTGGTGGCGCACGAGCTGGAGGCGGAACAACTCGGTCGCGCGACTGGATAGTCTCGGGTGGATGGGGGAGACGACTACGCGGACCAGGGGACTCCTGCTGGTCTACCTCGCGGTGTTCGGCGGCTACACCGGCCAGCAGCTGCTGACACCGGTGCTGCCGCCGCTGGCCCGCGAGCTGCGGCTCAGTGAGTTCCAACTCGGTGTCGTGATGAGCGCGACGGCCGCGATGATGGCGTTGACCAGCAGTTCTGGGGCCGGCGCAGTGACGTGTGGGGCCGCAGGTCGTTGCTGGTCGGCGCGCTGTTCGGCAGCGCGGCGGCGTTGTTCGCGTTCGCGGTGACGGCGAACCTCGGGCTGCTGGAGGTGCTGGGCGTGCCGGCGGTGCTGGCCGCGTTCCTGTTGACCAGGGGCGTGCTGTTCGGGGGTGCGCTCGCGGCGTTGCCGGTGGCGGCGCAGTCGTACGTCGCGGACGTGACGCACGGGCAGGAGGAAAGGGTCAGGGGCCTCTCGCGGGTGGGGGCGAGTCTCGGGCTCGGGTTGGTGCTCGGACCGGCGGTCGGCGGGCTGCTCGGCCGGTTCGGGCTGCTCACCGCGCTCTACGTGGCACCGGTGGTGCTGGTGGTGGTCGGGTTGGTCGTCCTCTTCGGACTGCCGGAGGAGACCAGGCACGCCGACCGGCCACAGCCCCGCGGGGTGCGGATGCGCGATCCGCGCATGTGGCCGTTCCTGGTGCTGGGTACGGCGATCTACCTGTCGATCAGCCTGCTGTCGATGAGCACGGGTTTCCTCCTGCAGGACCGGCTGGGGCTCGACGGGCCGAGGACAGCGGAGCTCACCGGGGTCGTGCTGCTCGCCGGTGGCCTGCCGATGCTGCTGGTGCAGGGCTTCGTGGTGCCGCGGCTGGGCTGGTCGCCCCTCAGACTCCTGCGGAGCGGCCTGCCGTTGACCGGCATCGCGTTCACGATGATCGTGTTCGCGCCGAACCTGATGACGGTGGTCGTGGCCTCGGTGCTGTCGGGCGTGGGGCACAGCCTGGCCGTGCCCGGCTACACCTCGGCGCCGTCGTTGCTGTTCGGACCGGACGAACAGGGTGGCGTGGCCGGCATGATCGGCTCGGCCAACGCCGTCGTGCTCATGGTCGGGCCCCTCGTCGCGACCGGGCTGTACGAGCTGAGGCCGGAGGCACCGTTCGCGGCAGGCGCGGTGGTGTTGTTCGGGGCGTTCGTGTTCGCGCTGCTCCACCCCGGTGTGCGGTTGCGGACCCACGCCGGGAACGGGTAGGTGGGAAGATCTCGGGAGCTGCGCGGTAAGGGCTTGCACAGGTCCGGTGGCACTGGACGTCCCCCCAAGTGCTTGGCGTGTCAGGTGAGTTGGACGAGCGCGGAACCGACCACGAGCAACGCAAGCCCGGCGATGCGGACCGGGGTGAACGGCCGGCGCGGCATCCGGAACAGGCCGCGGCTGTCGATCAGCGCGGAGGCCAGCTGCTGGCCGGTGACGGTGAGCGCGACCGTGGTGGCGGCGCCGATCTCGGGGATGAGCATGAACGTCGCGGTGACGTAGGCCGCGGCACACGCGCCGCCGAGCCAGCCCCACCACGGCATCGTCGTGAGCGGTGCCAGTTTCGGCGCGGGCGTGCGGTTGAGCGCGCGCATGACCACCAGCACGACCGCGATGGCGGTGGTGGCCACCACGAAGCTGATCACCGCGACGGTGATCGGGGCCTCGAGGTCGGCGCGCAGCTTCGCGTTGACCGCGCCCTGGACCGGCAGCACGGCACCGGCGACGATGCCGAGCACGATCCAGCCTGCCTGCTTCACGCTCGTGCCGGCCGCCTTGGTCGCGACGGCGGTGCCACCACCGGCCGGAGCGGGTACGGCGGTCTTCTGGGCGGTGAGCTGACCGCGGATGATCACGGTGATACCTGCCAGCACGGCAATCGCGCCGACCGTGATGCCGAGCGTGAGCGGTTGCTGCGGCACACCGACCAGCCCGAAGAGGTCGAGTGCGAGCGAGGCGAACATCTGGCCGGTCACGAAGAGCCCGACCGCCGCCAGCGCGCCCAGGCGTGGGAACAGCAGGATGCCGCTGGTGATGTAGAGCGGGCTCGCCAGGCCGCCCAGCAGGTGCCACGGCTCGACGTCGGGCACGAGACCGGCGGCACCGATCGTGCCGGCCGCGACGGCGAGGACCGCGAGCAGTGCGGTGGCCACGCTGAGCTGCAGCGTCGAGGCGCCGTACGGCGTGCCGACCGCTTTGTTCAGCTGGAGGTTCACCGACGCCTGCACCGCGAGCAGACACCCGACCAGCAGCGCTGCCGCCAAGAGCGCGAAGTACACGGGACCGACCCCCAATCCTGCGCAAGTGGACAGCCTGTCCACATGTTGCGGCCAGCCTAGGAGGTAAGTGGACGAGCTGTCCACTTAACTGCGGTGTGCGTAGGATCCGGCCATGGCCATCAGGGGCGGACAGGACGAGGCCCTGCTCGCGGTGACGACCGGGCAGCCGCAGGTCAAGGAGCGCGTCGACGCCGCACGCAACCGTGCGCGTGTGCTCGCGGCGGCGGAACAGGTGTTCGCGGCCAAGGACGCGCGGCAGGTCACGATGGAGGACATCGCCCGTGCCGCCGGTGTCGGCAGGGCGACGCTGTACCGCCGTTATCCCGACCCGGCCTCGATCGCCGCGGCCTTGCTGGACGAGCACGAACGGCAGCTGCAGGAGCAGATGCTGCGCGGTGAGCCACCGCTCGGGCCCGGCGCGACGCCGTCCGACCGGCTCGCGGCGTTCTACGGCGCGATGACCTCGTTGCTGGACAGGCACCTGCACCTCGTGCTGGGCGCCGAGGTCGGAGACGCGCGGTTCGGCACGGGTGCCTACGGGTTCTGGCGGATGCACGTGCGGGCGTTGCTGGTCGAGGCCGGGGTGGCGGAGCCGGACGGTCTGGTCGAGGTGCTGCTGGCGCCGCTGGCGCCGGAGGTCTACCGGGAGCAGCGCCGTCGTGGCGTCACGCAGGCGCAGATCGCGGCCTCGCTGGCCTGGATGAGCCACCGCCTGCTCGCGCCGTGAGCCACGCTGAGCCAGAGTGAGCCACCCATGGCCGACGCTCTGACCTGCACTTAGTCATCAATCGCGATCATTCTGAGCCACCTTGGTGCCAAATTGAGCCAAGAAAGCTTGTGGGTGGTGCCACCGTGTGCCATAGTGATGCCATGGATCTGACCCCGTATGTGGCTTCCCTCGGCCGCGAACTGCTGACCGCCGCCGAGATGGGCAGTGGCGAGGACAGTGCGCTGGTCGAGCGGTTGACCGTGTCGATGGAGTCGGCGATCCGGCTGGCGCTGCTCGAGGCGCTTTCCGCCGCAGCCGACGAGATCACCGCGGACCTGGCACCGGACTCGGTGCAGGTGCTGCTGCGGGGCCGTGACCCCAGGTTCGTCGTGACCCGCCGTGCACCGGAGCCGCCGGCCGAGGTCGCGCCGGAGCCCGCCCCGGCACCCGCCGAGGACCCCTCCGGCTACGAGGACGGCGCCACCGTGCGCATCAACGTCCGCCTGCCGGAGCAGCTCAAGGCCGCGATCGACGAGGCCGCGGCGAAGGAGGGCCGTTCGATCAACGCGTGGCTCGTCCGCGCCGCGACGGCCCAGCTGGCACCGAAGCGGGAGGCCGGCGGCACCGAGTCCTGGCTCGGTGGCGTCGCCGCCTCGCAGCGCTTCACCGGCTGGGTCCGCTAACACCTCCGCCGCTTTCACTTCACGTCTCTGACCTGCGGAGACGGTTCTTCGACACCTTCTGAGGGGACAGCCATGCCTTCTTACGACACGCCAGAACCGATTTCGGTGCTGCTCGACATCTACGCGGGCTACGTCGAGGTCAAGGCGAGCGACCGCACGACGACCTCGGTCGAGGTGCGGCCCTCCGACCCGCGCGACAACTCCGACGTCGAGGCCGCGCAGAAGACCCGCGTCGACTTCGCCGGCGGCACGCTGACGGTCCGCGGCCAGAAGCGGACGTTCGACTTCTCCAAGAAGACCAGGTCGGTCGACGTGGTGATCGAGCTGCCGACCGGCTCGAAGGTCGACCTCGACGTCACGGCGGGCGGCATCCGCACCCGCGGCGTGCTGGGGGAGACCGAGGCCGACATGTCCGCGGGCCACGTCCACATCGACCGCAGCGGCCCGTTGAAGGTCGACACCGGCGCGGGACAGGTCACCGTCGGCGCCGCCGACGGCAACGCCGACGTCAAGTCCGGCAGCGGCAGCATCCGGGTCGGCGCGGTCACCGGATCGCTGACCGTCAAGAACTCCAACGGCAACACCGAGATCGGCACGGTCGAGGGTGAGCTGCGGGCCCGCGCGGCCAACGGCGACATCTCCGCCGAGCGGGTCGGTGCGCTGCTGGACGCCAAGACCGCCATGGGCTCCATCACCGTCGGCGAGGTCGTGCGCGACGCCGCCACGCTCAGCACCGCCATGGGTTCCATCGAGCTCGGCATCGCCCAGGGCACCGCCGCCTGGCTCGACGTCAAGACCGGGTTCGGCCGCGTCACCAACACGCTCGACGGCAGCGACGGCCCCGGCAACTCCACCCAGACCGTCAAGGTCACCGCCAACACGTCGTTCGGCGACATCACGATTCGCCGGGCCTGAGGGGAACAACAAGCAGATGAACGCGATCAAAGCCACCGGACTGCGCCGTTCGTACGGCGACACCGAGGTGCTCAAGGGCGTCGACCTGACCGTGCCGCGCGGCACCGTCTTCTCGTTGCTCGGCGCGAACGGTGCCGGCAAGACCACCACGGTCAAGATCCTGTCGACGTTGATCCGCGCCGACGGGGGCAGCGCTTCCGTTGCGGGACATGACGTCTCGGCCGACCCGGACGCCGTGCGCGCCGCCATCGGCGTCACCGGCCAGTTCTCCGCCGTCGACAACCTGATGACGGGCAGGGAGAACCTGTTGCTGATGGCCGACCTGCACCACCTCGGCAAGTCCGAGGGCAGGCGCAAGGCCGACCAGCTGCTGGAGCAGTTCGACCTCGTCGACGCGGCCGACAAGTCCGCCGCCACCTACTCCGGCGGCATGCGGCGCCGGCTCGACCTCGCGATGACGCTGGTGGGCTCACCACAGGTGATCTTCCTCGACGAGCCGACCACCGGTCTCGACCCGCGCAGCCGCCGCGCGATGTGGCAGATCGTGCGGGAGCTGGTCGCCTCCGGCGTCACGATCTTCCTGACGACCCAGTACCTGGAGGAGGCCGACGCTCGCCGACCGGATCGCGGTGCTGGACCACGGCCGGATCGTCGCCGAGGGCACCGCCGACGAGCTCAAGCGGCGCATCCCCGGTGGTCACGTCCTGCTGCAGTTCACCGACCCGCGCCACCTGGAGTCCGCCCAGCGGGTCGTCCGCACCGCCACCCGCGACGGTGACGCGCTCGCGTTGCGCGTGCCGAACGACGGCAGCGTCGGCTCGCTCAAGGCACTGCTCGACCGGCTCGACGACAACGCCGTGCTGGTCGACTCGCTCAGCATGCACACGCCCGACCTCGACGACGTCTTCCTCGCCCTCACCGGCAACCCCGAGAAAGTGACCCGACGATGAGCTACGTCCTGACCGACTCGGCGACGATGGTCCGCCGCAACCTCAAGCGGATGGTCCGCTACCCGTCGATGACGTTCCAGCTGCTGCTGATGCCGGTCGTCTTCCTGCTGCTGTTCGTCTACGTCTTCGGCGGCACGCTCGGCGCCGGCCTCGGCGGACCGTCCGGCGGCCGCGCCGAGTACCTCAGCTACGTCACCCCGACGATCATCCTGATGGCCATCACGGCGGCGGTGCAGGGCACCAGCATCTCGATCGCGATGGACATGACCGAGGGCATCGTCGACCGGTTCCGCACCATGAAGATCGCACGGGTGTCCGTCCTCACCGGACACGTCGTCGGCAGCCTGGTGCAGACCGTGCTCGCCATGACGTTCGTCTTCGGCGTCGCCGTGGCCATCGGGTTCCGGCCGCAGGCGAACCCCGTCGAGTGGCTCGCGATCGTCGGTCTGCTGGTGGGCATGGCGTTCGCCCTCATCTGGCTCTCCGCCGCGCTGGGGCTCGCCAGCAAGTCCGTCGAGTCGTCGAGCAACATCGGCCTGCCGCTGATCCTGCTGCCGTTCTTCGGCAACGGGTTCGTGCCCACAGACTCGATGCCGACCGTGCTGCGCTGGTTCGCCGAGTACCAGCCGTTCACCCCGTTCATCGACGCGCTGCGCGGCCTGCTGATGGGCACGCCGATCGGCAACAGCGGCTGGATCGCGCTGGGCTGGTGCGTCGTCATCGGGTTCGGCGGCTACCTGTGGTCCAAGAAGCTCTTCAACCGCGAATCCACCCGCTGAGAAGGAGAACGAACCGATGTTGCAAGGCTTACCGACCGACCGCGACGCAGGCCCGTTCGTCCCGCCGAGTGCCATCACGGCGGTGCGCTCGGAGCGTCCGGTCAGCCCGATGCTCTTCCCCGACGGCCACGAGGGGTGGCTGGTCACCGGCTACGAGGCCGTCCGGCAGGCGTTGGCGGACACCAGGTTCAGCTCCCGCCAGGACCTCGGGATCCTCCACGTCCCCTACCCGATGCCCGGCTGGCCGGAGCAGACCGAGCCGTCCCCGCAGGAGCCGGGCATCTTCCTGAGCATGGACCCGCCGGACCACACCCGGTTGCGGCGCAAGCTCACCGGCGCGTTCACCGTCCGGCGGATGAAGGCGCTCGAAGAGGGCATCATCGCCGTCACCGAACGGCAGCTCGACGAGCTGGCGGAGCTCACCCCGCCGGTCGACCTGGTCGCCGAGTTCGCGCTCCCGGTGCCGTCACTGGTGATCTGCGAGCTGCTCGGCGTGCCGTACGCGGACCGCGAGACCTTCCAAGTGAACTCCTCGAAGATGATGGAGCGGGAGATCTCGCTGGAGGACAAGATGGCCGCTTACACGGCCATCTACACCTACCTGGCCGACCTCGTCACCGCCAAGCGCGCCGAGCCCGCCGACGACCTGCTGTCCGACCTGGCCCGCGACGAGGACCTGAGCATCCCGGAGCTGGTCGGCATGTCGTTCCTCCTGCTGCTCGCCGGGCACGAGACGACGGCGAACATGCTGGCGCTGGGCACGTTCGCGCTGCTGGAGCACCCGGACCAGCTGGCGGCGCTGCGGACGGCACCGCAGCTGATCCCCGACGCCGTCGAGGAACTGCTGCGCTACCTCACGGTCGCCGACGTGTTCTTCCGCTACGCCGCGGAGGACATCGAGTTCTTCGGCGAGAAGATCCCGCAGGGGTCGACGGTCGTCCTGTCGTTGCTGGCGGGCAACCACGACCCCGAGCGGTTCGACCACCCGGACACGTTGGACGTGCACCGCAAGGCACGCGGCCACCTGACGTTCGGGCACGGCATCCACCAGTGCCTCGGCCAGCAGCTGGCCCGCATCGAGATGCGCGCCGGTTTCGAGGGGTTGCTGCGTCGGTTCCCGACGTTGCAGCTGGCCGTGGCGCCCGGTGAGGTGAAGCTCAGGACCGACATGAACATCTACGGCGTGCACGCCCTGCCGGTCACCTGGGAGTAACAGCAGGTCAGACGGTGAACCCACCGTCGGCGTTGATGGAGGCACCGGTGACGTACGCACCGGCGTCCCCCGCCAGCGCCACCACCACCTCGGCGATCTCCGCCGCCTCCCCGTACCGCCCCAGCGCGGTCAGCCCGCGGATCGTGTCCGCCATCGGCCCGTCCGCCGGGTTCATGTCCGTGTCGGTCGGACCGGGGTTCACGATGTTCGCGGTGATGCCCCGCGGTCCCAGCTCCCGGGCCAGGCCCTTGGTCATGCCGATGAGCGCGGTCTTGCTCGCCGAGTACAACGCGAAACCGGGGAACGGCGCGTACACCGCGACGTTGCTGCCGATGCTGATGATCCGCCCACCGTCGTGCATGTGCCGTGCCGCCGCACGTGAAGCGAGGTAAGGCGCACGGACGTTGACCGCCATGGTGTGGTCGAACTCGGCACGGCCGATCTCGTCCAACGGCCCGACCTGGAACACGCCCGCGTTGTTCACCAGCACGTCGAGCCGGCCGAACTCCGCGGCGGCCGAGTCGACCGCCGCGACCACCGCGTCCGGGTCCGCGCTGTCGGCCTGGAACGCGATCCCGTTTACCGGCTTGGTGTTCTGGTAGGTGACCGCCACCCGCGCACCCAGCGCGGCGAGCTTGGCGGCCACGGCGGCCCCGATCCCGCGGCTGCCACCGGTGACCAGTGCTGCTTTGCCTTCAAGTGATCCCATGGGGCAAAGCCTGGTCGAAGGACAGCCGCGGGTCTGGCGGGAATCAGACGGCGGGTTTGGCGCGCAACGGCGCCGCGGCCTCGTGCAGGTGTTCCAGGACGTACCCGTACGAGCGGAACAGTCCGCATTGGGCGTAGGAGATGTCGTGCTGCTCGCAGAACTTCTGCACGATCACCTGGGCGTGCCGCAGCGCGGGCCGCGGCATGCTCGGGAACAGGTGGTGCTCGATCTGGTAGTTCAGCCCGCCCAGCAGGAAGTCCACGAACCGGCCGCCGGTGATGTTGCGGGAGGTCAGCACCTGCTTGCGGAGGAAGTCGAGCGAGTGCCCCGCCGAGAGCACCGGCATGCCCTTGTGGTTGGGGGCGAACGAACATCCCATGTAGAGGCCCCACAAGCCCTGGTGCACCAGCACGAACGCGATGGCGTACACGGGGGAGAGCACCCAGAACACGACGCCGAGGTACACGACGATGTTCGCGATCATCACGTACCGCTCCCGGCCGGAGTACTTGATCGAGTGCCAATGCAGTGCATAGCCTTCGAGCAGCAGCAGCGGGAAGAACAGGTAGGCCTGGCGGGCGGCGATCCAGCGCAGCGGGCCGCGCTTGGCCGCGCTCTGCTTCTGGGTGAACGCCAGCACCGAGATGTCGACGTCCGGGTCCTCGTCCTCGTGGTTGGGGTTGGCGTGGTGACGGTTGTGCTTGCCCACCCACCAGTCGTAGCTGACCCCGACCAGTCCACTGTGGAAGTACCCGGCGATCTCGTTCCAGCGCCGGGACGCGAAGATCTGCTTGTGGCCGGCGTCGTGGCCGATGAACGCCAGCTGGGTGGTCATGATCGCCAGCACGACCGCCACCGCCAGCTGCCACCAGGAGTCGCCGAGCAACGCGAACGCCACCCAGGCCGCTGCGTAGACCAGCAGGTTGACGCCGATGCGGACGTAGTAATAGCCGCGCCGTCGCCGCAGCAGGCCGGCCTGCTTGATCAGGACGGACAGCTGGGCGAAGTCGCTCGCCTGCCGAAGCACCATTTGTGCAGTTTGACGTTCTTCTGCGGCAAGTCAATGCACAACCGGTGAAGGATCCCTGAAACCCGTGCGCACGCGCCTGTGACGTGGGTGGCAACACGATGGAGTGATGATCATCATCGGGTCCGGCGAGCCGCACGCGCCCGGTCCTGGCGAACCTGCTGCGCGCCGAGGGGATCGAGACGCTCGTCGTCGAGCGCGCGACCAGGGAGCAGGTGCGGACCAGGGCGCGGGCCGGGTTCCTCGGCCCGGACAGCGTCCGAACCCTGGCGCGGCACGGTCTGGCCGCCGGTCTGCTCCACAAGGGACGCTCGCACGGCGTCTGCGCGTTCCGCACCGGGAACGGCGAGTTCGAGCTGGACTGCTCCACCCTCGGACGGGGCGAGGTGCACACCGTGTACCCGCAGCAGGATCTCGTCACCGACCTGGTCGGCGAGTACCTCGACCGCGGTGGCGACATCCGGTTCGGCGTCACCATCACCGGCGTCGACCCCTCCACCAGCCGGGCAACGACCCCGCTGCCTGGGACGACGACCGGATCTGGGCGGCACTGGCCACCCGGATGCGGACCGACCGGTTCGGGCCGCTGCGGTGGGGCGCCATCACCGAACGGCGCCTGGTCCGGTTGCGGTCCGAGGTCACCGACCCGATCCAGCACGGCAGGCTGTTCCTCGCGGGTGACGCCGCCAGCCTGATCAGCCCGTCCGCAGCCAAGGGCGCCAACCTGGCGATCATGGAGGCGGAGGTGCTGGCCCGCGCCCTCGCCGCCGCCGTCACCCGTGACGACGAGCAGGCGCTCGCCGGCTACACCCGCACCTGTCTCCCGCGCATCTGGCGGGCCCAGAAGTTCTCCCACTGGATGATCGACCTGCTGCACGGCCCCACCGGGCCGGACGCCGGGTTCCAGCGCGCGCTGCGCACGGCTCGGCTCGGCAGCCTGCGCGACTCGCGTGCCCACCAGAACTACTTCGCCGAGCACTACGTCGGCATCTGAGCTACCGGGAAACGTCACATGATCTCAACCAGGACATCCGTCCTCGCCGCGGTCGACCTCGACCGCCTCACCGCGGCGACGGCCCTCATCGGCGCGCACGACACGCACTCGGCCCTCGCCGCCTTCACTGGACGCCGACCAGCGCGCGGCCGTGACCAGGCACGCCGCCCTGGACCACGCCGCGTTGCTGATCTTCCCGGAAACCCTGAGCGGCCTGGCCGACGAGCTGGCCCGGCACGGCCTCGACGTCGGCGCGATGACGCCCAGCGTGGTCGTCCGTGAACGCCTGAGCAGCCGCTACGGCGTTCCGCTCGCCGATCTGGAGGTCGGCATCCTGCTCGCGCCCGTGGCCGACCGCACCGGCCGGCCGTGCGAGCTGGAGATCTTCGTGCTGGTGACGCCGCCGGAGCTGGCCCCCATCGCCGAGGACGAACGCCGGCACGAACGCGAGAACCACGTCGCACTGGCCGTGCGCCGCCCCGACCCCGTCCTGGTGCGCGGCCTGCGCACGTTGCTGACCTCGGTCATCGGCCCGGACGGCGGCGGTTACAACGGCTACGAGGACAACACCGTCCTGTACTTCCGCGACGCCCACCGCGCCGACCCGGCGTTCCGCCGCCTGGAGCTGACCTCCACCGGCCGGTTCCCGCAGCTGCTCGCCACCCACCGGCGCGAGTCGTGCGCCGGCACCTCGCTGCTGCGCCTGTTCACCGGCGTCACCAAGGTCGCCGACTTCACCACCGCCCGCACCGTCGTCGACATCGCCGGCGGCAACGGCGAACTGCTGGCCCGTGTCCTGCACACGGCCCCATGGCTGCACGGCGTCCTGCTGGACCTCCCGAACGCCCTGGACGCGGCATCGGTGCGGCTGGCGGGTCTGGACTCGAGGGTGTCGCTGGTCCCCGGTGACTTCACGCGGGCGGTGCCGGACTCCGGCGACGTCTACCTGCTGTCACGGGTGCTGCACGACTGGGACGACGACCAGTGCCGCACGATCCTGACAACGTGCGCACGCGACATGCCCGCACACGCCGAGCTACTGGTCATCGAACGGTTGCTGCCCGACGGGCCGGACGACTCGCTCGCTATCCCGTGGGACGTCCACATGCTGTGCAACACGGGTGGGCGTGAACGCACCGAGCCGGACTACCGGGCGTTGCTGGCGGAGGCGGGGTTCGAGCTGGTGGAGACGTGCGCGCTGCCGTTGGACGCGTAAGTGATGCGCGCACGGCGGGCGAACTAGGGCGTGTCCCGTGAGTCTCGTCCGCGATAGTCGCGGCCGAGGGCCCCGGAGGCGGTACCGCCGCACCACCCGAATACGCCCGGTATGAGGGCGCTGCGGCGGCACCGCCTCCGGGACTCTCGACCGTGACTCTCATCGAACGGACTCACGGGACACGCCCTAGGACCACGGGCTGAGCCCGGACATCGGATCGTGGGCCGATGTCCGGACTCTTCGTCGTTCATAGCGTTGCGGCACATGAGAGTTGTCGCGCTCGTGCTCGGTCCGGTGGTCTGGTTCGCCGCGTTGCTCGTGCGGCACCTCGGGGTGGAGACGGCCGGGTTCACCGTCGCCGAACGCGCGCGGTTCGACGCCGAGCCGTTCGCCGCTCCCGAGCAGCTGGCCGCCTACGCCCGCAACCCGGAGCTGGTCACCGCCGGGTACGCCCTGTTCGCGCTGGCCGCGATCCTGTTGTGCGCCACGGTGGTCGTCTTCGCCCGCGAGATCGGCGGCCGGCTCGCGCTCGCCGGAGCGGCGCTGTTCGTCGCGTCACTGTTCGCCAGGCTGTACTTCTCCGGCATCGACCTCGCCGCGTTCGAGCTCGTCGACCGGACGGGTCTGGAAAAGGCGACCGAATTCGTCATGAACGCCTATGTCGACCTTTCCTACGGCCTGTGGCGCGTTCCGGTGACGGCTTCGGTCGGGTCAATTGCCGGAGCGGTGGTGCTGGCGGTCGCCGGCTGGCGGGCGAAGGCGCTCGGAGTCGTGCGGTGCCTGTTGTTGCTGTCGTTCGGGTGGGTGTTCATGGGAGTGCTGAAAGAAGCGGATCTCGCCACCGTCGTGCACGGAGGAATTGTGGCCATTGTGTTGTTCGGCTGGTCCGCGGTGAATTCTGAGAAAAGGGCGTGGATCATTCTCTGACCACCGCAAATGTTGATCTTGAAACGATCCGGCGCGTGCCCGGAGGTCTCCGCCCGGCTCGGGCTAGGCTGTGCGTCTGGTCCGTGCTGGGTCCGGCACAGTCGATGGCCACGATGTCGGGAGGTCTCCGCCTTGTCTGGGCAGTCGTTCGTCCACCTGCACGTCCACACCGAGTACTCGATGCTCGACGGTGCGGCCAAGGTGGCCCCGCTGTTCGAGGAAGCCGGGCGGCTGGGCATGACCGCGGTGGGCATGAGCGACCACGGCAACATGTACGGGGCCGACGAGTTCTACCAGACGGCGACGAAGACCGGGATCAAGCCGATCATCGGCATCGAGGCCTACCTCGCGCCGCACAACCGGCTGCACAACAAGCCCGTGTTCTGGGGCGACCCGTCCCAGCGCGGCGACGACATCTCCGGTGCCGGCGCCTACACCCACATGACCATGTGGGCCAAGAACGCCGAGGGCCTGCGCAACCTGTTCCGGCTGCACACCGAGGCCAGCAAGACCGGCTACTACTACAAGCCGCGCATGGACCGGGGGCTCGTCGCCGAGCACTCCGAGGGCATCATCGCGACGACCGGCTGCCCGTCCGGTGAGGTGCAGACCCGGTTGCGGCTCGGTCAGATCGAGGAGGCTTACCAGGCCGCCGGCGACTACCAGGACATCTTCGGCAAGGAGAACTTCTTCCTCGAGCTGATGGACCACGGTCTCAGCATCGAGACGCGGGTCCGCGAGGACCTGCTCGCGATCAGCAAGAAGCTCGGCATCCCGCCGCTCGCGACGAACGACAGCCACTACGTCACCAAGGAGCAGGCGGACACGCACTCCGCGTTGCTCTGCGTGCAGTCCGGCAAGATGCTGACCGACCCGAACCGGTTCAAGTTCGACGGTGACGGTTACTACCTGAAGTCGGCAGCCGAGATGCGCGAGGTCTTCAAGGAGCTGCCGGAGGCGTGCGACAACACGCTGCTGGTCGCCGAGATGATCGAGTCGTACGACGACGTGTGGACCCCGCGCGACCGCATCCCGAACTTCGAGGTCCCCGAGGGCGAGGACCAGGCGTCCTGGTTCCGCAAGGAGATCCGGCGCGGCCTGGAGTGGCGGTTCAAGGGGCAGCCGGTCCCCGAGGACTACATCAAGCGCTGCGACTACGAGGCCCAGGTCATCATCGACAAGGGCTTCCCGGCGTACTTCCTCATCGTCGCCGACCTGATCAACTACGCCCGCAGCGTCGGCATCCGGGTCGGTCCCGGCCGTGGCTCCGCGGCAGGCGCCGCCGTGTCGTGGGCGATGGGCATCACGAACATCGACCCGATCCCGCACGGTCTGCTGTTCGAGCGGTTCCTGAACCCCGAGCGCACCGCCATGCCCGACATCGACATCGACTTCGACGACCGCCGGCGTGGCGAGATGATCCGCTACGCGAGCGAGAAGTACGGCGCGGACAAGGTGGCGCAGGTCATCACGTTCGGCACGATTAAGACGAAGGCCGCGTTGAAGGACTCGGCGCGCGTGCACCACGGCCAGCCGGGCTTCGCGATCGCCGACAAGATCTCCAAGGCGCTGCCGCCGCCGATCATGGCGAAGGACATCCCGCTCAAGGGCATCGTCGACAAGAGCCACCCGCGCTACGGCGAGGCGGCCGAGGTGCGGTCGCTGCTCGAGACCGACGTGCAGGTGAAGGAGATCTTCGACACCGCGCTCGGCCTCGAGGGCCTGATCCGCAACGCCGGTGTGCACGCGTGCGCGGTCATCATGTCGAAGGACCCGCTCACCGAGTCGATCCCGCTCTGGTACCGCCCCGACGGCTCGTTCATCACCGGCTGGGACTACCCGTCGTGCGAGAACATCGGCCTGCTCAAGATGGACTTCCTCGGTCTGCGCAACCTCACGGTGATGGGTGACGCGATCGACAACATCCAGGCCAACCGCGGTGAGGCGGCGGTCCCGGACTTCGACAACCTCTCGCTGGACGACCCGGAGACCTACGCGCTGCTCGGCCGCGGTGACACGCTCGGCGTGTTCCAGCTGGACGGTGGCCCCATGCGTGACCTGCTGCGCCGCATGCAGCCGACGACGTTCGAGGACATCGTCGCGGTCGGCGCGCTGTACCGCCCCGGTCCGATGGGTGTGAACGCGCACAACGACTACGCCGACCGCAAGAACGGCCGCCAAGAGGTCAAGCCGATCCACCCGCAGCTCGAGGAACCGCTCAAGGAGATCCTCGGCGAGACGCACGGCCTGATCGTCTACCAAGAGCAGATCATGTTCATCGCCCAGGAGGTCGCCGGGTACTCCATGGGCCGCGCGGACGTGCTCCGCAAGGCGATGGGCAAGAAGAAGGCGGAAGTCCTCGCGAAGGAGTTCGAGGGTTTCCGCGAGGGCATGCGCAACGACCCGCGCGGGTTCTCCGACGAGGCCATCCAGGCGCTCTGGGACACGATCCTCCCGTTCGCCGGCTACGCGTTCAACAAGTCGCACGCCGCCGCGTACGGCCTGATCTCCTACTGGACCGCCTACCTCAAGGCGAACTTCCAGGCCGAGTACATGGCCGCCCTGCTCACCTCCGTCGGCGACAACAAGGACAAGTCGGCGGTCTACCTCGCCGAGTGCCGCCGCCTCGGCATCAAGGTCCTCCCGCCGGACGTCAACGAGTCGGCCCTGCGGTTCAGCGCGGTCGGCACCGACATCCGCTTCGGCCTCGGCGCGATCCGCAACGTCGGCGCGAACGTCGTCGAGTCCATCATCAAGACCCGCCAGGAGAAGGGCGCCTACACGTCCTTCACGGACTTCATGGACAAGTCCGAGCTCGTGGTGTGCAACAAGCGTGTGATCGAGTCGCTGACGAAGGCGGGCGCGTTCGACTCGTTCGGCCACCCGCGCCTGGGCATCTTCCAGGTGCACGAGGACGCGGTCGACGGCGTGGTGCCGATCAAGCGCAAGGAGGCCGAGGGCCAGTTCGACCTCTTCGGCGCCGACAGCGGCGACGAACCGGACGACAGCACCTCACCACTCGCGCACCTCAAGATCGGCGCCGACGAGTACCCCCGCAAGCAGATGCTCAGCTACGAGAAGGAGATGCTGGGCCTCTACGTCTCCTCGCACCCCCTCGACGGCGCCGAACGCATCCTGCGCAAGCACGCCCCGCGCCCCATCGCCGTGATCCTCGACGACCCGCCCAAGGAAGGCGAGCTGATCGTCTCCGGCATGATCTCGTCGATCGAGCGCCGGGTGAACAAGAACGGCCAGCCCTGGGCGATCACCGTCATCGAGGACCTCGACGCCTCGATCGAGGTGCTGTTCTTCCCGAAGTCCTACGAGGTGCTGAAGGACGACCTGGAGCTCGACTCCGCCGTCTGCGTCAAGGGCCGCGTCAACTGGCGCGAGGACAAGATGGCGATCTTCGGCGACGGCGTCATCCCGCTCGACATCAGCGACGCCGAGCTGAACCCCGACGCCGACCCGCCGATCGTGCTGGGCCTGCAGGTGAAGAACCTGACGCCGGAGATCGTCGAGGAGCTGAAGCTGACGCTGAAGTCGCACGAGGGCCACGTGGCCGTGCACCTGGAGGTCCAGCGCCGCGACAAGACGAAGGAGCTGCTGGTCGTGGACAACTACCGCGTCCAGCCGACGCCGTCGTTCTTCGGCGACCTCAAGACGATCCGCGGTGTGACCGTCCAAAGGTGACAGTCCGTGTCGAGGGGACGGCCGCTGTTCGCGGCCGTCCCCTTCGCCGTCACCAGGAGACGAGGCAGAACGGGTGGCCGGCGGGGTCCGCGTAGACGTGGAAGCGCTCGCCACCGCCCGGCAACCGCCGCGCGCCGAGGGCGAGCGCCTGCGCACCGGCGGCGTCCAGGTCGTCGACCCGGACGTCCAGGTGCATGGTCGCCGACTCGTCCGGCCACTTCGGCGGCTGCCACCCCTCGACCCGCGCGAACGCCAGCCCTGGCCGGTCGGGGGCGTCGCCGATGACGACGAACCCGCCGTCGTCCTGCACCCGGACCATGCCGAGCACCTTCTCGTAGAACTCCGCGAGGCCCTGCGGATCAGGGCAGTCGATCACCAGGCCGTGCCAACGTCCGATCATGGCGCGCAGTGTGGCACCGCACGCGGACAACGCCTGTCCTGATTGTCCTGGTCGTCCTGCGGCAACTGATCGAATGCAACCTGCCGCGGCCCCGACCCAGTTGTGTGCAAGTGAGCGGTTGACACCGTTCGATCACCTCTGGGGAGGACACGTGCGCTTAGCGCGTTGCATCACGGTCGCACTGCTCGCCGTCGGGCTGCTGAGCCCACCGGCGACCGCGCAGGCGGCACCGGAACCCGCGGGGTCCGGGGCACCACCGGCCGACGTCATCACGCTGATCAGCGGTGACGAGGTCGTCGTGAGCGAGAAGGGCGAGCTCGTCAGGGTCGAGGGCAGGCCCGGCATGACGTTCGCCCAGTACGTGCAGAACGGCCACCAGTACGTGGTGCCCGCCGACGCCGTCGCCGAGGTCGCGCAGAACCGGATCGACAAGCGGTTCTTCGACGTCACCGCCTTGCACGCATACGGCTACACCGACGCCAAGACCGACCGGATCCCGCTGCTGGACAACGGGTTCCGGGCCGCGGGCGTGGTGAAGAAGGAGGAAGCGGCACAGCGCTGGACGCAACGTGGCGTGACCGCGCTGGGCGGCGGGAAGCTGTGGCTCGACGGCAAGGCGCGGACCACGTTGGACGTCAGCGTCCCGATGGTGGGCGCGCCCGCCGCGTGGGAGGCCGGGTTCGACGGCACCGGCGTCACGGTCGCGGTGCTCGACACCGGCTACGACCAGCAGCACCCCGAGTTGAAGGACGTCGTGGCGGTCGCCAGGGACTTCACGACGCAGGGCGTCCAGGACAACGACGGGCACGGCACGCACGTCGCCTCCACGATCGCCGGGCGCGGGGAGAAGTTCCGCGGCGTGGCCAAGGGCGCGAAGCTCGCGGTCGGGCGGGTGTGCGAGCTCGACGGGTGCCCGGAGAGCGCGATCATCGCGGGCATGGAGTGGGCCACCCGCGAGGTCAGCGCCAAGGTCGTCAACATGAGTCTTGGCGGGTACGAGAGCGACGGCACGGATCCGTTGTCGCAGAGGGTCAACCAGCTCACGGCGGAGACGGGCGCGTTGTTCGTGATCGCGGCGGGCAACTACGGCGGCTGGCAGAAGGTCAGCACGCCCGCGGCCGCCGACGCCGCGCTGGCCGTGGCGAACCTGACCAAGTCCGGTGAGGTCCACGAGTCGTCGTCACGCGGGCCACGGGCGGGCGACCTGGTGATGAAGCCGGACATCGCGGCACCCGGCGAGAACATCGTGGCCGCCCGCGCGGCCGGCACGCGCCCGGACCAGGCCGTCGACGACCTGCACTCGCAGCTGTCCGGCACCTCGATGGCGGCACCGCACGTGGCGGGTGCGGCGGCGATCCTGCTGCAGCGCAACCCCTCGATCGGCGCGGCCGAGCTCAAGGCGCGGCTGATGACCACGGCGAAGCCGCTCGCGTTCTCGCCCGACGACGGCGGCACCGGCCTGGTGGACGTCGGCCGCGCGGTCTCCCAGCAGGTCACGGCGGACGCGGGCAGCCTGTCGTTCGGCCTGGTGACCTGGCCGCACACCGAGCCGGTCACGAAGACCATCACCTACCGCAACTCCGGTGACCAGCCGGTGTCCCTTGCACTGCAACACGACCTGGGTGCCCGCTTCACCGTCGCGCCGTCCGTCGTCGTGCCCGCGAACGGGTCGGCGTCGGTCGACGTCGTGCTGGACCCCGGCAAGGGCCTCGGCGCGTTCTCCGGACGGGTGCGGGCGACCGCGGCGGGTGTCGAGCTGACCACGTCGGCCGGCGGCACCGTCGAACCGGAACGACACGGGCTCTCGCTGAAGGTGACCGGCCGCGACGGCAAGCCCGTCGGCAACGGCTGGGTCGTCCTCGTCGACCTGGCCACGAAGGACTCGTCGGTGCTGGAGCTCGGCCAGGACGGCACGCTCTCCGCCCGCCTTCCGGTCGGCGACTACGCCGTGCTCGCCCGTTTCGCCGAAGGCACGCAGGGCCGCACCTGGTACGCACCCGCGTCGGTGACCGACGTGTCCGGCAAGGTGTCGACCGCCGCGGACGTCTCCGTGCACCTCGACCTGCGGCAAGCGCGCCCGATCTCGTTCGAGCTGGACGACTCGCGGGTGACGCCGCTGTACCGGCTGACGACGATGAAGGTGCCGGTCAACCCGGCCTTCCGCGACTCGATCTGGTCCAAGGTCGACGGCCGGGTCCCGGTCTACGGCCTGTCGTTCGGCGAACCGGTGCCCGGCCTCGCCTACGACACCCTGCTCGTCGCGGCACAGCCGAAGATCACGACCACCAGCGGTCTGCCGGTGAACTACTTCACCGACAGCCCCTACCTGCCGCAGGGCGACCACACCTACGACGTCGTCGAACGCGGAAGTGCCGACGTGCGCGGCAAGATGGTGGTGGTGCGGTCCGGCGACGAGTTCCCGTTCATCGTGGCCAGGCAGCTCAAGCAGGCCGGTGCGACCGCGGTGCTGTGGGCGGGCCCGCCGGGGATGGAGTTCTTCGACCGCGCCGAACTGCCGGTGATCACGGTGGCCGAGCACCTCGCGTCCCAGATCCCCGCGAGGCTGACGTTGCGCGCGCTGACGACGTCATCGGTCTCGTACACCCTGCACCAGGGCGAGAAGGGCGCGCTGCCGGCCGGGAAGACCTACCGCGTCCAGCGTTCCGGGCTCGCCGAGGTCAGGGCGCGCTACTACACCTCCGGCGCCGACAGCACCGTGACGACCCGCAACTACCCGGTCGTCGGCGGCGTGCTGAACCCCGACCTCTTCATCGAGGAACCGCTCGGCTCACCCGCCACCCGCACCGAGTACTTCTCGCCGGGCCGCTGGTACAACGAGGGAGCGGTCGGCCGGTTCAGCGACGGGGACGACGCCTTGACGCACTCGTGGGCCAACTTGAAGGCGGCCCAGTACGAACCGGGCCGCCACTACGAACGCTCGACCCAGCGCGGGGTCGCCGCACCACGCCTCGGCAAGGCGGAGGCCCCGTGGCCCAAGGGCGGTGGCGTGTACCGCCTGCACCCGCACCTGCACGCGGACATCTCCCCGTTCGGCACGAGCACCGCGGTGGAGAGCAGGGTGCTGAACAGCAGTGTCCACATGGAACTCAAGTGCGACGGCGTCTCGCTGGGCACGGATTTCCTCTACAACAGCCGTTTCTACGCACCCGCACGCGACGGCCGCTACACCCTGGACCTGCACGCGACGCGTGACCGGGTGGCGCTCTCCACCGATGTGCGCACCACGTGGGAGTTCTCCTCACCGGCCGACGGCAAGCTGCCGCTGCTGGAGATCGACTACGCCCTGCCGCTCGACCAGCGCAACAGCTGGAAGGCAGGCGTGCCGATGCCCGCGAAGTTCACCGCCGCACGCCAGGCGGGCGCGGGCAAGGCCGACATCGTCGACCTGCGCGCGTACGCGTCGTTCGACGACGGTGCCACCTGGGTGCCGGTGGCCGGTCTCGTGCAGGCGGGGGGAACGCCGGGCGGCTTCGTGTCGTTGCGCGTGACCGCCCGTGACAGCGAGGGCAACACCGTCGACCAGACGGTGCTGCGCGCGTACCGCCTGAGGGCGTGAGCACGTCGGCGGTGGAGCAGGTGACCTGCTCCACCGCCGATCGCGTCGTCGGCCGTGCGATCTGGCCGGCCGGTGCTCCGTGAGATCGCTGTGAAATGGACTCCAATCGGGCTGTCCCGGCTTTCCCGTCGGTATTGACAAGGCTCGTACCTGCGAACAACCATGGAAGCGCTCTCATAACCGGTCTGGACCAGTTCTCGGAGTGAAGGCCACCGACCGCCCTGAACCGGTCGGTGTCCTGCTGACGGAGCACCCCTGCACAAGGAGTCACATGCGTACTCGAACGAAGTGGTTGAGCGCGCTCGCCGCACTGGTGGCGGCCACGTCGGCGGCTGTCGCGATCGCGCCCGCCCAGGCGATCGGCCCCGACCTGCTGCCCCTCAACGTCACCAACAACAGCGGCCGGTCCGAGGCCGTGCACCTGTACGTCCTGGGCACCGACATCCGCAACGGACGCCTCGGGTACGTCAACCAGGCGGGCACCTTCACGCCGTGGTCGCCCGGCGGCAACCCGCCCACGCCCGCACCGGACGTGTCGATCGCCGGCCCCGGCCTCGGCGGCACCGCCACGTTGCGCGTGCCCAGGTTCATCTCCGGCCGCGTCTACATGTCGTTCGGCGAGAAGCTGAAGTTCTTCCTGACGCCCGACGGCCTGGTGCAGCCCGCGCCGTGGGCGTCCGGCGACCCGAACAGCGGCATCCTGTTCGACTGGAGCGAGTTCACCTACAACGACGCGGGCCTGTGGCTGAACAGCTCCCAGGTGGACATGTTCGCCGTGCCGCACGCCGTCACGGTGACGGGCGCGAGCGGCGCCACGAAGAAGACGGGCGAGCTGAAGTCCGGCGGCCGCGACGCCGTCATCAACGGCATCCGCAACCAGGCGGGCTGGGCCGGCTCGATCATGTCCCGCCCGGACGGCACGGTGCTGCGCGTCCTCGCCCCCGGCAAGGCGGCCGACGTCGGCAACTTCGACCGCAACTACCTGGACCCGTACATCACCCAGGCCTGGAACGCGTACACGGGCAAGACGCTGACCGTGCAACCGTTCGGCGACCGCCCCGACGTGAAGTACTTCGGCCGCACCTCCGGCAACACCATGAACTTCACGAACACCGCCGGCCAGCAGGTCGCCTCGTTCGCCAAGCCCTCCACCTCGAACGTCTGGGGCTGCGACGGCGCCCTGCACGCCCCCAACGACCAGGTGATCGGCCCGATCGCCCGCACCCTCTGCGCCGCCCTGCACCGCACCACGCTCGGCCGCATCGACACCCAGCCCGGCGGCGGCCCCGCGGACTTCTACCAGGGCACCATCACCAACCACTACTCGCGCCTGGTGCACCAGAACATGGTGGACGGCAAGGCCTACGGCTTCGCCTTCGACGACGTGCAGGCCCAGGAGTCCCTGGTGCACGACGGCGACCCGCGCTCGGCCGGCATCATCCTCACCCCGTTCAGCGGCAGCTCCAACCCCCAGCCCACGCTCGGCAGCATCGTCAGCAACTGGCACAACAAGTGCATCGACGTGCCGAACTGGAACTTCGCCGACGGCCAGCGCCTGATCGTGTGGGACTGCACCGGTGGCACGAACCAGAAGTTCGAGTTCGTCAACGGCACCCTGCGCACCGAGAACAACAAGTGCGTGGACGTGGCCTGGGGCTCCACCGCCAACGGCGCCGCCGTCCAGCTCGCCACCTGCTCGGGCAACCCGGCCCAGCAGTTCGTGCTGAACGGCGCCGGTGACCTGGTGAACCCGCAGGCGAACAAGTGCGTGGACATCGCGGAGTGGAACCCGAACAACGACGCGGTCCTGCACATGTGGGACTGCGTGGGTGGCGCCAACCAGAAGTGGCGCCGCGGCTGACATCCGGTCCGGTACCGAAACGCGGAGAAGCGGGTCGAGAGGAATCTCGACCCGCTTCTCCGGTGTACGCCGCCAGGGACTCGAACCCCGGACCCGCTGATTAAGAGTCAGCTGCTCTAACCAACTGAGCTAGCGGCGCTTGTTTGTGTGCCGGTGTCCTGCACGTTCCGACGAGAAGAACGTTAGCACATGCCTGAGGGTCCCCTTACGCGGGCTCCCCGTCCGCCGAACCCCCTCGCGCGAACCCGGTGTGCAGCAGCCACTGCGCGGCCGTGTACGTCGGCATCACCCCGGCCGACGCGACTCGGGCCGTTCGTCCGGAAAGGACGAACCGGCTCGACCCCAGCAGGGCGTCCGAGAGCAGGAAGAGCGTTGCGCCACAGACAACTCGCCGGGCACCGGTGCCGCGGGCGGTTGAGGCGGCGGCCACCATCGTCCCCAGGGTCAGCGCGTACAGGGCCACCGGACGTCCCAGCGGACCGGCAGCGCGACCGAACAGCCAAGCTCCGGCGGAGGAGGCGGCCACGATCGGGAGGACGGCGCCGCGCGAGCCTGGCTGGGAGCGGCGGGCCAGGGCTGTGGTGTAGCCCACGTGGGCGGCCAGGAAGCTGACGAGGCCGGTGCGGAAGGCCTGGTCGGAGTCGCCGAGCAGGGCCACGTCGCCTGCCCACGAACCGGCCAGGCCGAGTGCCATGGCCGGGTCACGGGGTGGGGTGGCGACCGCGAGGGCGGGCATCAGCGCTGTTTTGGTGACCCTGCGCACGCGGTTGGGGCGGCGCAGGGCCGCGATCGAGTCCACGACCGCGGCCAGCGCGTAGGCCTGCTTCTTCATGGCGGGCAGCGTAAAGCAGGTCAGGCGAGCGTGATGACCATCACCGGGGTGGTGGTGGGCTTCTCCGAACCTCCTTGCGGCTCAACGGTGACCGCCACCTTCTGCGGTTCGGGGACTCCGCCGGCGAGCACCGGGGCCGAGTCGGTGAGGACGCCGGCCGAGTGTTCGCCCGTCGAGTTGACGAGCCACAGCTGGTAGACGTGGTCCGGTGGTGGGGCGGGCATTGAACGGCTGAGGAACAGCACCTCGTTGCGGCTGGGGGAGATGACGGCGGTGCCGGTGGAGCCGTCGGGGCCGTTCGCGTTGAGCAGCCGGGCGTCCGGTGTGGACAGCAGGTCGGAGAACCGGCCGTACTCGGCGGCGAGCTGTTCGAGTTGCCGGGACTGGTCGCCGGGGGTGGCGACCTGCACGGTGAGCACGATGCCGGCGACGAGGCAGGCCGCGGCGAGCAGACCGCCCGCGGAGCGCCAGCGGGGGAGCGGGACGGGGGTCCGCGGGCGAGTTGGCGGGTTTCGCTCGCCGCTGCCAGCACGCGGCGCGGAGCTGGGGTGGTGGCGCGTGCTCGGCGGCGACGCCGAGGCGGGTGGCGGTGGCCGCGAGCTCGGCGACCTCGACCGCGCAGCTCGTGCAGCGGGCGAGGTGGATCTCGAAGGCCGCGCGTTCGGTGTCGGACACCGCATTCACGGCGTAGGCGCCGGTGAGCGTGTGCAGATCGACGGACGTGGTTCTCATCCGGTCACCCCCATGCAGTCGCGGAGCCGGATCAGGCCGTCGCGCATCCTCGTCTTGACCGTGCCGAGCGGGAGGCCCAGCAGGCTCGCGACCTCCGGGTAGGAGTAGCCCTGGTAGTAGGCGAGCAGCACGGACTCGCGCTGCAGCCCGGTCAGGAAGCTCAGGCAGCGGCGCACCTGGCGTTGTTCGAGCCGGCCGGAGACCTGTTCGCTCACCTCGTCGAACGGCCTGGCCGGGTCGAGGCGGGCCACGTGCTCCTCGCGGTTGCTCGCCGCCTGGGCGGAACGGACGCGGTCGACGGCGCGGCGGTGGGTCAGCGTCATCATCCAGGTCATCGCGCTGCCTCTGGCCGGGTCGAACCTGGTCGCGGTCCGCCACACCTCGAGCATCACCTCCTGGAACACCTCCTCCGACTGCGCCTGGTCCCGCACAACCCGCCTGATCAGGCCGAACACCGAGCCGGACACCACGTCGTAGAGCTTTTCGAACGCGGCTTCGTCGCCGCGCGCGACCAGGGGCAGCAGGTCGTCGGCGGACGGCTCGGCCGGTCCGCCGGGCTCCGGCGGCAGGCTGTGCAGCGACCGCTCGAGCTTCGGCATCGTGCGTCCTCTCCTCGGCGTTGTCTACAGGTGTTCGCTGCAGCGGCCGGAATGGTTCGGTTCCGGATGCGCCACGATCGGCCGAAGATCGTCGGGACGGGCTGGAAAATCCACTGTGGACGCTGCGGTTGGTAACGGATCGATAACCACACCCATCCGCTCTCCAGGGCGTGGCGAATCACGAGTAGCAACCGCTCGACCACTGTTTGGAGATGTCCTGTCATGAACAAGACCGTCCGCAACACCGTCCTCGCCGCCGGCGCCGTTTCGCTCGCACTGTTCGGCGCGGCGTGCGGCTCGGGCGACATGGCGAGCAGCAGCTCCTCGACCGCTCCCACCTCGGCGACCTCGATGGCGCCGTCGTCGCAGGCGATGGCCGACCCGGCCGCGAACCTGGTGGGTCCCGGCTGTGCCGACTACGCCAAGCAGGTCCCGTCCGGCGCCGGTTCCGTCTCGGGCATGGCCGCTGACCCGGTGGCCGTCGCGGCGAGCAACAACCCGCTGCTCACGACGCTGGTCAGCGCCGTGTCGGGCAAGCTCAACCCGAAGGTGAACCTGGTCTCGACGCTCAACGGTGCCGAGTTCACGGTGTTCGCGCCGGTCGACTCCGCGTTCGCCAAGATCGACGCCGCGACGATCGAGAAGCTCAAGACCGACGACGCGCTGCTGACCAAGATCCTGACCTACCACGTGGTTCCCGGCCAGATCACGCCTGACAAGATCGCCGGCGACCAGAAGACCGTGCAGACCGGCACCGTGAAGGTGACCGGTTCGGGCAACGCGCTGAAGGTCAACGACGCCAACGTGGTCTGCGGTGGCGTGAAGACCGCGAACGCGACCGTCTACCTCATCGACTCGGTGCTGATGCCCGCCTGATCACCAGGTCCGGCAACGATGTCGCGGCACTGCTCGATCAACGCCCGGTGAGGCTGTCGAGCAGTGCCTGCGCGACGTCGCGCAGCTTCCTGTTCTCGTGCTGCGACCGGCGGACGAGCATCGCGAACGCCTCGTCGGCGCCGCAGGAGTGCACCGCCATCAGCACGCCCTTGGCCTGGTCGATGACCGCCCGCGAGACGAGCGCCGTCTCCAGGTGGCCGACGTGCTCGCGGGAACGCTGCCACCGCAGCGCGTTGCTGACCGCCGCGCTCGCCGCGGTGGTGAACAGCCGCATCAGGCTCTCGTCGAACGGGTCGAACGCGGCGGCCGTGTAGCTGTAGATGTTGAGCGACGCCACGTGCTCGTCGTCGTCGCGGTCGTCGTCGTCCGACGCCGGGAACACCACCGGCACCGACAGGTACGCGTGGACCCCGTGCTTGCTCGCCGAGGCCTCGAACTCCGGCCACCGGTCGTCGTTCTCGCCGACGACCGCGCGGACGATCTTGAGCGTGCGCGCCGCCTCCAGGCAGGGGCCGCGGTCCGCGTCGTACTGCCGTTCGTCGATCTCCACGAGCGACCTGTCGGTGGCGGCCGCCGTCCTCGGGTCCTCCGGGCTCACGGACACGGTCACCGCGTCGGCGTCCGCCACCGCCGCGCGCGCGGTCTCCGCGAGCCGCTGCAGGACCTGGTCGAGGGGTTCCTCCCCGGACAGGTTGTCCTGCAACGCCGACAGTGCGGCGGTCGCCTCGTCCAGTCGCTCGACCGGGTCGGGCCGGCTGCCGGCGTCCGACGCCGTGAGGGGGCGTTCCGGCAGCGTCGTCTTGTCATCCATGACCGCGGTGCCTTCCGTGGGAAGCGACTGTGCGGCGCTGGATGCTCAACGCTCGCAGCGAATGGTACGGCTCGCCGCCAAACGCGCGGTCACCCCCGGCGTGGCGTGCGCGAGGGCCACCGGCACGGCAGAGTGAGACCCGCGGAGCACGCGGGAAGGAGGCGACCGAGGTGTCGCACGCGTCACCGAGCGCCGAGGACTGGAGTCTTGACAAGGGCCGGTTCACCGCGGACGCCGAGCAGGCGAAGCGCAACGGGCACGCACCGATGCGCGACCACGGAGCTCCGCTGGGCCCGCTCGCCCAGCAGTTCGCCACCCTGACCTGCTCCCTGCTCGACGCCGCCACCGCGCAGGAGGTGCTGCAGCAGGTGGTGCGGGCGGCCGTGCTGGTCGTGCCGGGCGCGGAGCTGGTCAGCATCACGCTGCGCTCGGCCGACGGCCACTTCCACACGCCCGTCCAGACCGACCGGGTCGCGATCGAGCTCGACCAGCTGCAGTACGACCTGCATGAAGGCCCCTGCCTCGACGTCGCCGAACCGGCAGGGCCCGCCGTCGTGCTCGCGGCCGACCTCACCGTCGCACGGGCCTGGCCCCGGTTCGGCCCGGCCGCCGCCGCACGGGGGATGGGTGCCGTGCTGGCCACCGCGTTGCTGCCCCACGTCAAGCCGCCGCGGTTGTCCGGTGCGCTCAACGTCTACTCGCGCCGGCGCGACGGCCTGGACGAGACAGCCCAGGCGGCCTCGCTGCTGCTGGCCACCCACGCCTCACTGGCACTGGCGCACACCCACGCCGTCACCGCCGCCGACCTGAAGGTCGAGCAGCTGCGGCGGGCGATCGACTCGCGCGACGTCATCGGGCAGGCCAAAGGCATCCTGATGGCCAGGCGCGGGCTCACCGCGGACAAGGCGTTCGACCAGCTGCGGCACGCCTCACAGCAGCTCAACGTCAAACTCGTCGAGATCGCCGAGGCGGTCGCGTCCGGGCGCGCCGGCGACCTGCCCGACGTGCCCGACCCGCGGCGACGCTGACCGCCCCGGCCGGAACCCGGGAGAGCGCAGGTGGACGAGCGACGGCACGACAGGCTCACCCGCCTGGTCACCGAGTGCGGCGCGGGGGACCGCCCCACGCTGGCCAGGTCGTTGTGCGCGGTGGTGCTGCGGGAGCTGCCGGGCGTCGACGGCGTGGCGGTGGTGCTGCACGGCAGCGGTCAGGCCGAGGAGCTCGTGGGGGCGAGCGGCACGTGGGCGGCCGGCCTCGCGGAGGCGCAGTACACGCTCGGCGAGGGGCCCGATCCGGACGTGGCCGGCGCGGGGGAACCGGTGCTGGTCGGCGACCTGGCCGCGGAGTCGGCGCGCTGGCCCGCGTTCGTCGAGGCCGCGACGACGGGCGGGCTGTCGTCGGTGTTCGTCTTCCCGTTGCGGATCGGCGGGATGGTGGTGGGCACGCTGGCGTTGTACGGCAGGCGACCGGGGAACCTGCCGGCGCAGGCCACCGCCGACGCCGTGGTGCTGGCCGACCTCGTCGCACACGTGCTGCTCGCGCAGAACGAGGAGATGGACGACGACGACCGGCTGCGGATGGACGTGTCGTACCAGGAGGTGAACATGGCCACGGGCATGCTGGCGGTGCAGCTGCAGGTCGGCCTCGACGACGCGTTGCTGAGGCTGCGCGCGCACGCGTTCGCCACCGGCCGTTCGGTGCGTTCGGTGGCGAAGGACGTGCTGGCCAGACGCATCCCGCTCGACCGGCTGGCCGACTGACGCGGTCACCGTCCACAAAGGCCGGTCAGAGCTTCGTCGCGTGCTTGCCGCCGTGCCGGCGCAACCACCCGGCCAGCGCGTCGAAACCGTTGCGCAGCGCGGCGTCGAACGGGGTGAGCGGCTCCCACGGCGGCAGCCAGTTCACCTCGGCACCCAGGCCCAGCAAGCGTTCCGCGCACTCCCGTTGCCCGCCGTGACACGCACCCCAGAACGCCGCGTCGACCTCGTCCGCCGTCGCGCCGGGCAGCAGCCGTTCGAGATCGTCTCGCAGGCCGAGGGTGGCGGCATCGGTCAACGTGACCCGTGCACCTCGTTCGACCAGCCGGTGCGCGGCCCGCCACTGAGCGAACGCGCGCGCGTCCGCCAACGCGGTGCCACCTCCGATCACCGCGCCATCGGCGTCGATGTCCGCTCCCGCGTCGAGCAACGCGTCGAGCACCTCGACGTCATCGGCACTGGCCGCCCACTGCAACGGCGTCTCGCTGTGCATTCCCTCGAACCGTGCGTTGACATCGGCGCCTGCCGCAACCAACACCGCCACGGTCTGCGCACCGTTCGGGCACTTGGCCGGCCAGTCCGTCAGCACGTGCATCAAGGTCCGCGACCCGCCGCTGTCGTCGACGATCCTGGCCCGCGCCAGCTCCGCGTCGCCGGCCAGCAACCGCCGCAACCCGGCGAGGTCACCGCCGCGGATCGCCGCCGTCACGGCCGAGGCCAGGGGCTCATCGCCGCGCACCGCCGTCCTCCTCACGTCCGACGTGCCGGACCACCCGGCGAGCGTATCTGCACTACAGTGCTGACCGAGTCACGTACGGCGCAGGAGGATCATGCGGCTCACTCGCGCGCAGGCCCGCCAGCGCAACCACGACGCGCTCGTCGCCGCGGCGGTGACGGAGATGGCGGACAAGGGGTACGCGGCGGCGCGCCTCGAGGACATCGCCGAGCGGGCCGAGCTCACCACCGGCGCCATCTACTCGATCTTCGGCAGCAAGCAGGACCTGCTGGTCGCCGCGGTCGGGCGGCTCGCCGACGACGTCGGCGCCGAGCTGACCTCGGTGGTGGGCAACGAGCTCACGCTCGTCGACGCGCTGGGTGCCATTGCGTCGGCGTACCACCGGGCGGCGGCCGGACCGGCGGCACGCCAGCGGCTGGCGTTCGAACTGGAGCTGCTCAGCCTGGTGCTGCGCGATCCTGCGGCCGGCCGTGAGGTGCTGGGCGCGGCGCTGTGGCGGACCGAGAACCTGCTCGCCGGGCTGCTCACCGGCCGCCGCACCACGACCGGCGCCGAGACGACCGCGGCCCAGGCCCGGCAACTCGCACCGGCGGTCGCGTCGCTGCTCGGCGGCCTGGTGCAACGCGCCACCGTCGAACCGGGCTCGGTGACCGAGGACTACTGCGTGCGCGCGGCCGTGGCGCTCGCCTCGCTGGTGACTTGACCGTCCTCCGTGGACTCGACGAGCCGGGCAGCTACGGCCAGTGCCGCTGCGATCTGCATCGAGACCAGCTGCCGCAACGGGAAAGCTCGCTCGGACAACGCTTCTCCGGCCTGCGCACACCACTGGTCGAACAGCGCGTCCACCACGTCGATCACCGCGTGGGCCTCGCCATCGAGGGCCAGCTGCCTGCGCAGCACACCCGCCGTGCGCAGCCGCATCATGTGCACCACGCTCTCCGCGCCGAACACCTCGGCCACGGTCGCCGTCCGCGCGCCGACCGTGGCCGCGATGGCCTCGTGCGCCGCCGCGAACGCCCCGGCCTGCTCGATGAAGTCGGCCGCCGCGGCCGGCATCGGTGACGGAACCCGCGTCCGGATCCGCTGCCGCACCTCGTCGAGGGCGCCCGCGTCCGCCCGCAGCTGCCGCGCGGTCGTGCGCAGCACCTCGGCGTAGGACCGGCCGGAGTCACCGGCGTCCGACGCGCGTTCGTCGTGCCAGAACGGCACTTCGGTGATCAACGACGTGGTGCCGTACCGGTCGGCGTAGTGTGCGCTGGACCCGCCGTGCCGCGCCTGCGCCCCCTGGGAGTTGGCGGCGATGAGCACCTCGGCCGGCGGCATCAGGTAGACAGCGGGCCCGAGCACCGGCCACCCCAGCGTGTCGACCGGCCCCAGCGACAACGGCACCCCGACCTGGGTGGCCACCCGTGCGAGGTCGTCCGCCACCCCCGGCACCTCCCGGCCGAGGATGAAGAAGACGCCACCGAAGTCCGCGTTGTGCAACGAGTACTGCAACGCCGGCCGCAGCTCGTCGATGACCCTGGCCAACGCCTCCGTCTCCGGCAGCGTGCGGTCGAAGTGCGCCCGCTCGTCCAGCACCGGGAAGGTCCACTCCGGCTGGTCGCGCAACGCGGGCCGGTAGAACTCGCTGTGATAGCGCCGGATCGTGTGCGGCCCGGCGAACCACCCCTCGTTGAGCCGCGTGCCGTCCGGGTCGATGCAGGGGATGAAGTGCCAGGAGAACCCGATCCCGTCCCGCAGCTCCGGCGTCTCGGCGACCAACCGCGCCAGGTGCGTGACCGTGAGCAGCCCGATCGGCTCGTTCGGATGCGGACACCCGATCACCAGCGCGGTGCGTGCCCCGTGCCCGACCGACAACAGCCGCAGTGCCTCGCCCCGCCGCGACGCCCCGACCCGGCGCACCCGGCAAACCTCCGGCAGCTCCGCGACCAGCTCGTCCACCGCCGCGTTCACCTCGTCGACGGTGCAGATGCGGTCGATCTCGGGCACTCGTCGCAGGTGGCAGCTGATGTCGTCGGGTGTCATGGCGCTCCAGATAATCAGATTATTTCCGTAGTCAGATTATCAGACCTGGCTTGTCAGCGTGGCAGCGTGTATTGGGACCCGATGCCGACCGTGGCCGCCTCCGCGGACCTGCCCGTCGCCGACCACGACGGTGACAGGCTGCTGGGCGAGCCGGTGTACCTGCTCGGCAAGTGGGAACAGCGGGACTGGCGCAACGTGCCGGGCCCGTTCTACGGCGCGGACACCGACACCTGCTGGATGGGACGCCAGATCGCGCCGCATCACATCGTCTACGACGACTACGGCTCTGAGATCGTGTTCCGGCGAACGCGAGGATGAGCAGGAGAACGCGCGGGGGCTGCTGGAGTACGCCGGCCATCTCGATGACGGCTTGCACGACTACTTGCGCGGGTACGGGTTCTGGCTCGATCACCGCCGTGCGCCGGAGCCGGGTGAAACGCTGCCGGAGCTGTAGCGGCCGTCGGCTCGACGGGCACCAGATCGCATGCGACGTCCGGTTCGGGGTGGTGCTCGGCGACACCGCGACGTGCTACCACTTCGCCGGCAACACGTGACGAGCCGGAAGTGAGCCACGCAGGATCCGCCGGAAAGCGGGTCCGGCGTTCATTTCGGCCCGGCGACAGACTATTGGCGAAAAGCAGAGAAGCGGGTGGAGACTAATCTCCACCCGCTTCTCTGAAGTACGCCGCCAGGGACTCGAACCCCGGACCCGCTGATTAAGAGTCAGCTGCTCTAACCAACTGAGCTAGCGGCGCTTGTTTGTGTGCCGGAGGCTTGCTCGTTCCGACGTGCAGAACGTTAGCACAGCGGTTCGCCGCGCTCCCAATCGGCTGGTCAAGCGGCTGTTCGGGGGTTCATCGGACACGTAACGATCCGGCCACTCGGGCAACTTCACCGCGCGTGATGGCGTCACCTGTTCGGGGGACGCCGAACGCCATGCGCGCAGGCAGTCTCGGGAGTGGCGACAAGCAGATCGGAAGTGCGTCGATGGGGATGTGGGGCAGGCGCGGTCGTGGGGTGGTCGCAGCGGGGATCGCTGTGATGCTGATCGCAGGTTGTTCTGGGGGCGACGCGGGGGGATCGGGTGCTGGTACGCCCTCGTCGACGGCTCCTCCTCCGCCCAAGCCCGTCACGCTGACGCTGGCGTTGAACGACGGTGCGGCGGACGTGTCGCCGGGGTTGCCGGTGATCGCGACGGCGGCGGACGGGAAGCTCACCGAGGTGAAGCTGACGAACGCCGACGGCAAGGTGGTCGAGGGGAAGCTCAACGCCGAGGGCACGCAGTGGAACAACATCGAGCCGCTCGGGTACTCGAAGGCCTACAAGCTCACCGCCACGGCGACGGGTGAGGACGGCAAGACGCAGACCAAGACGTCGTCGTTCACCACGGTCAAGCCGCGCACGCTGACCTATGTGTCGACGAATCCCATGGACGGCACCACGATCGGCGTCGGGCAGCCGCTCGCGTTCTACTTCGACGAGCCGGTGGCCGACAAGGTCGCGGCCGAGTCGATGCTGGAGATCACCACCGAGCCCAAGGTGGAAGGCGCTTTCTACTGGTTCAACAAGAAGGAAGTGCACTGGCGGCCCAAGGAGTTCTGGGCGGCCGGAACGAAGATCACGATGCACGTCAAGGTCTACGGCAAGCACGTCGGTGACGGCATCTACGGCCAGGAAGACCGCATCATCAAGACCACCGTCGGCGACGCGGTGATCCACGAGGCCGACGGGCAGACGCACCAGGTCGTGACGAAGGTCAACGGCCAGGTCGTGCGCACCATGCCGACCTCCATGGGCAAGCCGGCCGACGCCACGCCCGTCGGCACGTACGTGCTGATGGAGAAGCACTCGCACATGATCATGGACTCGACCACGTACGGGCTGGCGCTGGAGAACGGCGGCTACCGCACCCCGGTCGACTGGGCCTACCGGATGTCCAACAGCGGCATCTTCTTCCACGGCGCCCCGTGGTCCATCGGTGACCAGGGCCGCCGCAACGTGAGCCACGGCTGCCTCAACCTCTCGCCGGAGAACGCCAAGTGGGTGTTCGACAACAGCAAGCAGGGTGACGTCGTGATCGTCCGCAACTCCGGCGGCCCGGCGCTCGAGCCGTGGGACGGCTTCGGCGACTGGCAGGTGCCGTGGGAGACCTGGGTCAAGGGCAACCGTTAGCAAGCAACCAAAAAGGGCCGCACCCGCTCAGGGTGCGGCCCTTTTTCGTTGTCCTCAGTGGACCGTGACCTGGCCGTCGGCCACGACCAGGCGGCGGTTCACCTGCACGGCCTCCAGCATCCGCCGGTCGTGCGTCACCAGCAGCAGCGTGCCGGTGTAGGTCTCCAGCGCCTGCTCCAGCTGCTCGATCGCGGCCAGGTCGAGGTGGTTGGTCGGCTCGTCGAGCACCAGCAGGTTCACCCCGCGGCCCTGCAGCAACGCGAGCGCCGCGCGGGTCCGTTCGCCGGGGGACAGGGACGCCGCCGGGCGCAGCACGTGGGCGGCCTTCAGGCCGAACTTCGCCAGCAACGTCCGCACGTCGGCGGGTGTCATGTCCGGCACGGCGTCCTGGAACGCGTCCACGATCGGCAGGTCGCCCAGGAACAGCCCGCGGGCCTGGTCCACCTCGCCGACCACGACACCGGAGCCCAGCGTCGCGTAGCCGGAGGACAGGGGAGCCCGGCCGAGCAGCGCGGCCAGCAGCGTCGACTTGCCCGCGCCGTTCGCGCCGGTGATCGCCACCCGGTCCGCCCAGTCGACCTGCAGGTCCACCGGGCCGAGCGTGAACGAACCGCGGGAGACGACCGCTGCCCGCAGCGACGCCACCACCGCGCCGGAACGAGGGGCGGCGGCGATCTCCATCCGCAGCTCCCACTCCTTGCGCGGCTCCTCGACGACGTCCAGCCGTTCGATCATCCGGTCGGTCTGGCGGGCCTTCGACGCCTGCTTCTCGGTCGCGTCGGCACGGAACTTGCGGGCGTTCTTGTCGTTGTCGCCCGCCTTGCGCCGGGCGTTCTTCACGCCCTTGTCCATCCACGCGCGCTGCATCCGCCCACGCGCCTCCAGGGACGCCTTGGTGTCGGCGAACTCCTCGTAGTCGTCACGGGCGTGCTGCCGGGCCCGCGCGCGTTCTTCGAGGTACGACTCGTAGCCGCCGCCGTACAACCGCACCTGGTTCTGGTGCAGGTCGAGCTCCAGCACGCTGGTCACCGTGCGGGCCAGGAACTCGCGGTCGTGCGAGACGAGGACCGTGGCCGCGCGCAGGCCTGTGACGAACTTCTCCAGCCGGTCCAGGCCGTCGAGGTCCAGGTCGTTGGTCGGCTCGTCCAGCAGGAACACGTCATAGCGGCTCAGCAGCAACGACGCCATGCCCGCCCGTGCCGCCTGGCCGCCGGACAGCGAGGTCATCAAGGCGTCCAGGCCCACGGTCAGCCCGATGTCGGCCACGACCTCCGCCGCACGTTCCTCCAGGTCCGCGCCACCGAGAGCGAGCCAGCGGTCCAACGCGTCCGAGTAGCCCTCGTCGTTGCCGGCGGTCAACGCCTCGGTGGCGCTGTCCAGCTCGGCCTGCGCGGCCGCGACACCGGTCCGGCGGGCCAGGAAGTCCCGCACGGTCTCGCCTTCGAGGCGTTCCGGCTCCTGGGACAGGTGCCCGACGTTGGCCGAGGGCGGGTTCAACGACACGCGACCCGACTCGGCGGGGATGAGGCCCGCCAGCGTCTTCAACAACGTCGACTTGCCGGCGCCGTTCACGCCGACGAGCCCGATCACATCACCGGGCGCGACCACGAGGTCGAGGCCGGAGAACAGGACGCGGTCCCCGTGACCTGCGGCGAGGTCCTTCGCGACGAGCGTGGTCATGAACTTCTCCCAGAACGTGCAGAAAGGCCCCCGCGAGTGCGGAGGCCTTTCGACAAAGGGTGAGTGACGGGACTTGAACCCGCGACACCTGGGATCACAACCCAGTGCTCTACCGGCTGAGCTACACCCACCATCACCGGTCGTTGACCGGCCTGGAAAGCATAGCAACGGTAGCCACCGATATTGAAATCAGGGGGTCACTTGACGTCCTTGAGCAGCTCAGCGGCCACGGCCTGGGCCTGTTCGGACGTCGGCCCCGGCTGCGGCACGAACGCCGTGCGCCGGTAGTACGCGAGCTCCCGGATCGACTCGACGATGTCCGCCAACGCACGGTGCGCGAGCCCCTTGCCCGGCTGCGCGTAGTAGATGCGCGGGTACCAGCGCCGGCACAGCTCCTTGATCGACGACACGTCGACCATCCGGTAGTGCAGGTGCGCGTCCAGCGCCGGCATGTCGCGGGCGATGAAGCCGCGGTCGGTGGCGATCGAGTTGCCGGCCAGCGGTGCGGTGCGCGGGTCGGGCACCCACTCCTTGATGTAGGCCAGCACGGCGGCCTCGGCCTCCTCCAGGGACACCGCGGACGCGCGGACCTCCTCGGTCAGCCCCGACTTGGCGTGCATCTCCATGACGACTTCCGGCATCGAGGCGAGCACTTCGTCGGAAGCGTGGATCACGATGTCCACACCGTCGCCGAGCACGTTCAGCTCGGCGTCCGTGACCAGTGCCGCGATCTCGATCAGAGCGTCCTTGCCCAGGTCGAGTCCGGTCATCTCACAGTCGATCCACACCAGACGATCCATCACGCCCCGAACATTACTGCGCGGAGCGTCAACTTCGAGTGGCGGCGTGCAGCAACCTGGTTACGCTCCTCGTGCATGACGGCTCAGTCTGACATCGCTGCTGGGTATGCCTCCGCGAGCGCGGCCGTTGAACTGGGCGCCGTGCTGGTCGGCGGTCAGGTGGAGCCGACCGCCCGCGTCCGCATCCCGCTGGCCATGGTCAACCGGCACGGACTTGTCGCGGGCGCAACGGGAACCGGCAAGACCAAGACGCTCCAGCTGCTGGCCGAGCAGCTCTCCGACAACGGCGTGCCGGTGCTGATGGCGGACGTGAAGGGCGATCTGTCCGGTCTGTCGCAGCAGGGCGAGGCCAGCGAGCGGACGAAGACCCGAGCCGCCGACACCGGCGACGACTGGCAGCCGCGGGCGTACCCGACCCAGTTCCTCTCGATCGGCACCGGCGGCATCGGCGTGCCCCTGCGGGCAACCGTCACGAGCTTCGGCCCGATCCTGCTGTCGAAGGTCCTCGGCCTGAACGACACCCAGGAGTCGACGCTCGGCCTGATCTTCCACTGGGCCGACTCGAAGGGCCTGCCGCTGCTCGACACGAAGGACCTGCGCAGCGTCATCCAGCACCTCACCAGCGACGAGGGCAAGGCCGACCTCAAGGGCATCGGCGGGGTCTCCGGCGCGACCGCGGGCGTGATCCTGCGGGCGCTGGTGAACCTGGAGGCGCAGGGCGGTGACCGGTTCTTCGGTGAGCCGGAGCTCGACCCGGCCGACCTGATGCGCGAGCGCGACGGCAGGGGTGTCATCAGCCTGCTCGAACTGGCCGAGCTGCAGGGCAACCCGGCGTTGTTCTCCACGTTCCTGATGTGGTTGCTGGCCGAGCTCTTCGAGACGCTGCCGGAGGAGGGTGACGTCGAGAAGCCCAAGCTCGTCTTCTTCTTCGACGAGGCGCACCTGCTGTTCGCGAACGCCTCGAAGGCCTTCCTCGACCAGATCACCCAGACCGTGAAGCTCATCCGGTCCAAGGGGATCGGCGTCTTCTTCTGCACGCAGCTGCCGACCGACATCCCCAACGACGTGCTGTCGCAACTCGGCGCGCGCGTTCAGCACGCTTTGCGCGCTTTCACACCGGATGACCAAAAAGCGTTGGCACGCACGGTGAAGACGTACCCGACCACACCGCACTACGACCTGGAGAAGGCGCTCACGTCGCTCGGCACCGGTGAGGCGATCATCACGGTCCTCAGCGAGAAGGGCGCCCCGACCCCGGTCGCGTGGACCCGGCTGCGGGCGCCGCGTTCGTTGATGGACACCATCGGCACCGACGCGATCAAGCAAGCGGCCGCGCAAAGCGAGCTGCACGGCAAGTACACCGAGACCGTCGACCGCGAGTCGGCCTACGAGCAGCTGATGCGGAAGGTCGCGCCACCGCACCAGGAACAAGCCCCGGAACCCCGACATCAGGAGAAGGAGGAACCGGGGCTCGTCGAGAAGGTCCTCGGCAACAGCGCCGTGAAGTCCTTCCTGCGGTCAGCGGGCAGCGCCCTGGCGCGTGAGATCACGCGCGGCATCTTCGGGACCTCGCGCAAGCGACGCTGAGAGCACCGCGGCACCGATGCAGAGCGCGCCCGCGACGTACCAGGCCAGGTCGTAGCTGCCCAGGTGGTCGCGGGTGAGCCCGGCCGCCGACGCCGCGAGGGCCGCGCCGACCTGGTGCGAGGCGAACACCCAGCCGAACACGACCGGCCCGGAGACGCCGAAGTACTGGCGGCACAGCGCCACGGTCGGCGGCACGGTCGCGACCCAGTCCAGGCCGTAGAAGATGATGAACACCAGCATCGACGGGTGCGCCGACTCGCCGAACAGCTGCGGCAGCAGCATCAGCGACAGGCCGCGCAACGCGTAGTACGCCGCCAGCAGCATCCGCGAGTCGACCTTGTCGGTCAGCCACCCGGACACGATCGTGCCCACGATGTCGAACACGCCGACCAGCGCCAGCAGCCCGGCCGCGGTCGTCGTCGGCATGCCGTGGTCGTGCGCGGCGGGGATGAAGTGCGTGCCCACCAGACCGTTCGTGGACGCCCCGCAGATCGCGAAACCACCGGCCAGCAACCAGAACGGCCGCGTCCTGGCGGCCGAGGTCAACGCGCTCAGCGCACGCTTGGCCGCACCGCCACCGGGCGGCGGGGGAGTGTCCTCGGTCGCGCCGAGCGGCAGCAGGCCCACGTCGCGCGGGTACTCGCGCAGGAAGAACGCCGCGAACGGCACGACCGCCAGCGCCGCGATGCAGATCACCAGCGACGCCGGCCGCCAGCCGTACTCCTCGGCCAGCCACGCCACCGTCGGCAGGAACACCAGCTGTCCCGCCGCGCCACCCGCCGTCAGCACGCCCGTGACCAGGCCGCGGTGCCGCACGAACCAGCGTCCGGTGATCGTCGCGACGAACGCCAGCGCCATCGACCCCGTGCCGAGCCCGACGACGACACCCCACAGCAGCACGAGCTGCCACGACGCCGTCATGAACACCGTGAGGCCGCTGCCGATGGCGACCATCGTCAACGCGTAGGTGACCACGACCCGCACGCCGAACTTGTCCATCAACGCGGCCGCGAACGGCGCGGTCAGCCCGTACAGCAACAGGTTGATCGAGATCGCGAGCGAGATCGTGCCGGTCGACCAGCCGAACTCGCTCCGCAACGGCTCGATCAACGCACCAGGAGCCGCGCGGAACGACGCGGCGCCGACCAGCGCGACGAACGACACACCTGCGACAACCCAAGCCCAATGCAGTCTCACGCGGACAAGGTTCGGTGATCACCGAGCAGCCGACCAGTGGCCCGATGGCCAACATGTGAAAGAATCGGGCCATGCACCGGATCGCCGTCCTCGCGCTGGAGCAGTCGGTGGCGTTCGACATCGGCACCTCGACGCACATGTTCGCCCGGCTCGCGGACCGCTACGAGGTGGTCGTCTGCTCGCCGGACCGCCGCCCGATCCCCACCAGCGGCGGCTTCACCATCGCGCCCGAGCACGGCCTGGAGGTGCTGCGTGACGCGGACACCGTGCTCGTTCCCGGCACGCACTACCAGCCCGCACGGGAGGGCTGGCTCGAACCCGCCGTCCAGGAGGCGCTGACCACGACCGGGGCGCGGAGGATCATGTCGATCTGCACCGGCGCGTTCGTGCTCGCCGCCGCGGGCCTGCTCGACGGCAGGCCCGCGACCACGCACTGGCGCACCACCGACCAGTTCCGCGCGCTCTACCCGGAGGTGCGGCTCAACCCGGACGTGCTGTTCGTCGACGACGGCGACGTGCTGACCTCGGCGGGGGTCGCCGCGGGCATCGACCTGTGCCTGCACGTCATCAGGTCCGACCACGGCAGCGAGGTGGCGAACTGGGTCGCCCGCTACTGCGTCGTCCCGGCGTGGCGGCAGGGCGGCCAGTCCCAGTTCGTCGACCGCCCGGTGCCGAGCTACCCGGACACCTCCACCGCACTGGCCCGCGAGTGGGCCTTGGAACGGCTCCAAGAACCGCTCGACCTCGCCGCGATGGCCGGGCAGGCGCGGATGAGCGTGCGCACGTTCACCCGCCGGTTCCGCGCGGAGACCGGCATGTCACCCGGCCAGTGGCTGACCCAGCAGCGCGTCGACCGGGCCAGGCACCTGCTGGAGTCCACCGACCTGCCGGTCGACCAGGTCGCCGCGCACGCCGGGTTCGGCACCGGGGCGGCGCTGCGGCAACAGCTCGCGGCGTCGATCGGGGTGTCGCCGAGCGCCTACCGCCAGACGTTCCGCACGGCCTGAAGCCGGTCGCGCACAGCCACGACGGTCGTGATCTCGGCCGCCCCGCCGACGAAGTGCGGGCACGATCTCCTTGGCGCGCAACAACAACCCGGTCAGCACGACCCTGCTGTGCCCGGTCGGCAGCTGCACCGGCCAGCCCCGCACCACGACCTCGAGGGTGCCGGGGACTCGGCGGTCATCCGCCGTCGGTGACCAGGAACGGCCGCAGCAGGTCCGGCACGGCCTCGTCGGCCAGCGCCAGCCCCTCGGACTCGCCGACGTCGGTCACGCGGTAGATGCCCGCACCGGCGGCCGTCGTCGCGCCGACGGTCAGCAGACCGCTGCGGCGCTGGAAGAACGACCGCTGGATGCGCCAGCCGATGATGCCGGTGCGCTGCAGGGCGACCGTGCTGCGCACCAGGGAACCGTTGCGGGTCACCAGATAGCGCGGGTCGAGCGCGTTGCCGAGCGAGCGGTAGTTGTCCCAGCCGACCAAGGCGGAGAACGGCAGGATCAAGGCGGGGATCGGCCACGCCCACGACGGCGCCCAGATCGCCAGCGCGACCGCGATCACGACCCACGGCACGATGTGGCGGAACAGGCTGCGGCGCAACGCGGCGAACGGGTGCCTGCGCAGCTTCCGCGTCGTCGGGTCGTCCTCGACCCGCAGCACGTCGCGCGACACCTGGTGCGCGACCGCGAGCGGTGCGGGCGGCAGCAGCAGGTTGCTCTCGCCCTTCGAACCCAGACCCGTCGTCACCGCAACGGCTTTCGCGCCCTTGCCCGCGCGCACCAGCAGCGGTTCCTGGATGTCGACGCCGCGCAGCCGTTGTTCCTCGACCGACACCGACCGGGTGGTGAGCAGACCCCGTTGCACGCGCAGGGTCCCGTCCGGCTCACGAGTCAGCCGGTAGTTCCAGAACTGCAGGACGTACAGCGGCACCGAGAGCACGAGCCCCAGCACCACCAGCGCCACCACGAACCCGCCGATGAGCGAGAAGCTCGGGTGGTCGAACAGCCAGCCCCACAGGTCGTGCACGACGTCGAGACCGAGGTCGTCGGCGTAGTTCGACAGCACGCCGAACACCGCGCCGATCGCGACCAGCCCCGACAACGACAGCGGCGCGAACTTCAGCCACTTCAGGTCGAGCTGCGAGATCATCTCGGACGGCGCGGGCGGTGCCGCTTCCACCGCCTCGCCGCCGGTCCACTGCGGCTGGACGGTCTTCTGCAGCAACAGCACGCGCAGCCGTTCGGCCTCCTCCGACGTCACCGCGTCGAGCGTCAGCCCGTCGGTGCCGGGCACGTCCTGCTGCCCGGTGCCGATCCGCACCGCCGACAGCCCGAACACCCGGTGGCCGGGCTTGGAGGTGAGGTCGACCGTCCTGATGCGATCGCGGGGCACGGAGAGCTGTTTGCGGGTCAGCAGACCGGTGTGCAGCTCCACCTGGTCGTCGGTGATGCGGTACTTCGTGGTGCGCCAGAGCAGGAAGCTGAACACGAGGATCGCGCCGACCGTCGCGCCGCTCGCGATGAGCCGCCACTTCTCGCCGTCACCGGTGAAGAGCAGCACGAAGATCGGCACCAGCATCGCGATGCTCTCGTTGAGCGGCCGCACGATGAGCATCCGCACGTGCAGCCGGTGCCACTGCGCGAGCGGCTCGGTGAGCTCCGGTGCCGGGGGCAGGTCGGCGGGCAGGTTCGCCGGCGTGGTCACGTGGCATCACCCGGGGTGGCCTGCGTGGTCGTGGTGAGCTCCTCCACGAGCCGGCGCGCGGTCTCGTGGTCCAGGCCCTCGATCTCCACCGGACCCGCCGCGGACGCCGTCGTGACGGTCACCGTGGCCAGGCCGAGCAGCTGCTGGAACGGTCCGCGCTTGGTGTCGACGGTCTGGATGCGCGAGACCGGGGCGACCCGCCACTCCTGGTTCAGCCAGCCCGACAGCGTGTAGACCGCGTCCGAGGTCGTCTCCCAGCGGTGCACGCGGTAGCGCCAGCTCGGTTCGACCGCGGTGTGCACGACGCCGACGACGCCGGTCGCGACCAGCAGTGCCAGCTCCCACGTGGGCGGGGAGTCCACCAGCAGGAACACGACGAGCTGCGGGATGAACAGCACCAGCCAGAACACGGCGGCCTGCATCGTCCACAGCAGGACGGACTTCGGGCTGACCTGGTGACGTGGCGCGCGCAGTTGCAGAGTCACCCCACAACTGTGCACCACCGCCACCCGGTGGTGTGGCCAGGTGTGTCAATTGGTGTGTCCGGGGCCGGCCGGTCCTGCGTGCGAGGGAGGCAGGACCGGCCGGAACGGACCGGTGCGAGCGTCAGCGCGTGACGCTGTACGGCGGCGTGAACTGCTCGGCCGGGTCGGCCGCCGCCGTCGCGCTCACCGCCGCGATGGCGCCCAAACTGAGCATCACGGCGGCGATGGTTCGAGCGATAGTGTTCAACTTCATTGAGGTGCTCCGTTCCGATAGGTGGCGGCCGTGGATGAGGGCAGGAAGTCGTTGACGAGGTTCGGCGCGCGCCTGCGGGCGGTCCGGCTGCAGCGCGGTTTGTCCCAAAAGGACCTCGCGTGCCCCGGCGTCTCCATGAGCTACGTGTCGAGACTGGAGTCCGGCGAACGGGTGCCCTCGCCCGCTGTCGTGCGCAGGCTCGCCGAGGTGCTCGGCGTCGACCCCACCGAGCTGATGGTCGACGAGGACCGCACCGCGATGCAGGACGAGGCGCTGGCGTGGTGCGAGGCGCTGCTCGCCTACCACGACGGGGACCTGGTGACGGCCGTCGACCTGCTGGAGGCGCTGGGAAAGCGGTCGGACGAGGAGATGTTCGGCTGGTGCGTGCGCTGGACCAGGCTCGTGATGCTGGCCAGGCAGCGCGACCGCGAGGGTCTGCTGCTGGCGGCGGCGAAGCTGCGCAAGTCGTGGTCTCCAGGTCCGGCGGTGGACGCGTTGGTGGAGATCCTGCGCGCCGCGGCGTTGCGGCGCCTCGGCCGGACGGCCGAATCCGTGCGGGCGGCGACCGAGGCCGTCGAGCTGGCCGGTGGTGACGGCGACCGGGTGCGCCGGGTCAACACCCGCGCGCTGATCGCGTTGTGCGCCGAGCTGTCCGCCGCCGGCCGTCTCGCCGACGCCGAACAGGTCGTGGACCAGCTCTCCGCGCGGCTGCCCGAACTCGGCCGCGACCGGCTCGCCATCTCGACGTGGTGGGTGCGCGCCAAGGTGGCCGACCGGCTGGGCGACCGGACCGAGGCCGCGCACTGCATCCGCGAGGCCGTCGCGCTGCTCGACGACTTCGACGGGGATCCCGAGTACCGGTGCCGGGTGCGGCTCGCCGGCGCGTCCATCGGGTTGCGCACGCCCGGTGCGAACCTCGACGACGTCGTCGCCCTGCTGGACGCCGTGGAGACGGCGGTCGCCGCGATGCGCCGGCCGGACGGGCTGCTCGCGCACGCCAGGGCGTTGCGTGCCGAGCTCGCGTTGCGCGACGGCGAGGTGGACAGGGCGCGCGTGCTCGCCGAGGAGGCGCTCGCGACCGGCCGGCTCGACGCCGAACAGCAGCTGCGGTGCCACCTCCTGCTCGTGCGCGCCGCCGACGAGGTCGACCAGGAGGGCGGCACGGGCGCGCGCACGGCGCTGGCCGCGCTGCTGGAGCACATCAACCCCGAGGGCGTCGACCCGCTCCTGTGGCGCGACGTGGCCCGCATCGCGCTCCGCAAGCACTGAGCGCGGGCCGCATTGCCCGGTCATGACCGCCCCTCACCCGCGTTCTGGACACCTTGTTAACGGAGCATGACACAGACCAGTTACCCGTCACATCACCTAATTCAGACACGGCGACGTGGGTAAATCACCCGAAATCCACAACCACCCCGTCAACGACAAGCGGCCGAACGGGCGATCGAGGCACACGCCGGACGGATCATCTGTCAATTGATTGACAATGGATGCCTACGAGTCGGTCAAGCTCATCCACCACACGACCGCGCCGGAGCGGCCGTTGACGTCAAGTGTCGAGTAGATCCGCTGCAGGTGGTTCTGCACGGTTTTCGGTGACAGCCCGAGCGACTCGGCGATCATCGCGGTGCTCGCTCCCGCCGCCACGAGCCGCAGCACCTCGATGCCGCGCTTGGTCAGCCCGGCCCGCAACGCCCTGGCGATCCGGGTGTTCGTGTGCTCGGCGGTACCGGTCTCCCGCAGCTCCCCGGTGTGCGGCACGCGCACCACCGCGTCCTCGCGCTTGGGCTCGAAACGCCTGTGCGCCAACTGTTCCACGAGCCGTGACGACAGGTCGTGCTCGCGCATCCGCAACAGGTCGCGGCCTTCCTGCAGCTCCCACAGCCGGTACTGCTCCAGCTGCAGCCGCGCGTGCCGCAGCGCCCGTTCGAAGTCGCCCGTCCGCTCCCACGCCTCGCTCAGCTGCTGGTGCGCGTGCACCGCGACCTCGCGGGCGAGACAGCTCATGGCCAGTTCGGCGGCCTGCGTCAACTGGGTGATCTGCTCCGGGTGGCGGCCCCGTGCCCCGCTCAGCCTGGCCCGCGCCATCAACGCCTCCGCCCGCGCCACCGGGCGGTTCCTTCCGGCAAGCAACTGGTCAGCGCGCTGCCAGCTGCGGTGCGCGCGGTCAAGTTCGCCCAGATCGATGCGCACGTGTGTCAGCAGGACGTTGACCATCGCCATCCGCACCGGGTCGCCGACCTGCTTCCAGCGGTCGCGCACCTGGGCGCACAAGGCTTCCGCGCGCCGGAGCTTGCGCACGCACGGTTCGCCGTCGAGGCTGCAGCGGCTCTCCTCGGTGCGGATCATGCAGTGCTCGTGGTACTGCACGCGCATCACCCGCGCCTGCTCGAACAGCACCGAGCCGATCAGCTCGTTGTCGCCGGTGAGCTCGGCCAGGCCCAGCGCGCGGGCGAACGAGTTGAAGCTGCGTTCCCGCGAGTCGAGTCGCAGCTCCACCACGGCACGGGAGAAGCTGCACCGCGCCTGCAGTCCGATGTGGCGGTTCGCCGCCGCGATCTCCTGCACCCGGTCGATGGTGTCGAGCGCGCTGGGCCACAGACCGCGCTTGCCCAGCGCCACGGACTGGGCGAGCACGCCCTCCGCGACCCCTTCGACGTCGTCCAGCCAGGCGAACGCGGCGACGGCCTTCTCCGCGAACTCCAGTGCCTCGCCCGGCCTGCCCTCGTCGAGCGCGATGCGGGCCTCGCGCAGGTTGTGCACAGCGTTGGACCGCGGGTCGGCGGTCCGGCCGGGAACCGTCATTGATCTCTAGCCCCCTCTTCCGGGGGCCGAGCCTAACCGTTTTCGCGCAGTTGCCGTTTGAGCACTTTTCCGGCCGCGTTGCGGGGCAGCTCGTTGACGAAGAAAACATCGCGCGGAACGGAGAACCGGGCCAGGTTCGCCTTCACGTGGTCGCGCACCTGGTCGGCGGTCAGGGATTCGTCGCCCACCATGTACGCGACGAGGCGCTGGCCGAACTGCTCGTCCTCGACGCCGAGCACCGCGACCTCGGTGACGCCGTCCAGTTGGGAGAGCAGGTCCTCGACCTCGCGCGGGTAGACGTTCTCGCCGCCGGAGACGATCATCTCGTCGTCGCGGCCGGCCACGAACAGCAGGCCGTTGCGGAGGTAGCCGAGGTCGCCGGTCGCCATCAGGCCGTCCAACGACTCCTTGCTGGTGCCGTTGGTGTAGCCGTCGAACAGCATCTCGTTGCCCACGAAGATCCGGCCGGTCTCGCCGGGTGCCACCGGCTTGCCGGCGTCGTCCACAATGGCCAGCCGGGTGCCGAGCGGTGGTGTGCCCGCGGTGCCGGGGTCCTGGATCATCTCCTCCGGCGTCGCGATGCTCGCCCAGCTCACTTCCGTTGAGCCGTAGAGGTTGTAGAGCACGGGACCGAACTCCTCCAGCGTGCGGGTGGCGACCTTCGGCGGCAGCGAGGAGCCGCTGGAGGCGATGATCCGCAGCTTCGGCCGCAGCGGGGTCTCCAGCATCCGTTGCAGCATCACGGGAACGACGAACATCGCGGTGCACTGCTCGGCGTCGCGCAGTGCCTGCTCGGGGTCGAACCGGCGGCGCAGCACGAGGGTGGCGCCGAGGACCAGCCCGAGCTGGAACGCGGCGAGGCCCCAGGCGTGGAACAGCGGTGAGGTGATCGAGATGACGTCGCCGTGCTTGAGCGGGATCCGCGACAGCAGCGCGGCGGCGGGGGCGAGGCTCGCGGGTTCCGGTCGCCTGGCGCCCTTGGGAGTGCCGGTGGTGCCGGAGGTGAGGATGATCAGCCGGCCGCGCGGGGGACGGCGGGGGAGCGGCTTGTCCGGCCCGTTGAGCACCAGCGACTCGAGCCCGTCGGTGAAGATCACGGGCCGGTCCGGCAGCAGGTCGGCGAACTCGCGGTCGGCGACGAACCTGTCGATCTCCTGGTCCTGCGCGACCTGGGCGAGCTGGCCCTGGCTGAGTCCGGTGTTGAGCAGGACGGCGTCGGCGCCGATCTTCGTGCACGCGGTGAGCGTCTCGATGAACCCGCGGTGGTTGCGGCAGAGCAGCCCGATGCGTTCCCCGGCGCGGAAGGCGTGCGCGAGCCGGCTGGTGCGCTCGTCCACCTCGGCGTAGGTGAGCACCCCGTCGTCGTCGATGATCGCCGCCCGCTCGGGGTGGCGGCCCGCTCCGGTCTGGTACCCCCACGCGAGCGTGATGTTCCAGTGCAGGTACCCGGACGCGGTCGCGGCGAGCCCGCGCGGGCCCAGCGGCCGGATCACTCCTGCCTTGACCAGGGTCAGCAGCACGCGGGTCAGCATGCACCCCACTCTGCCAGTTACCTACTTGCGAGTAGGTAACGGTGTGGCCGCGATCACAGCTCGACGTTGGACGCGGCCACGACCGCCTCGCGCAGGGCGGCCCGCAGCCGGCCGACCTCCAGTGGTGTCAACACGGCGGCTTCGCCCGGCGGCACGTTGATCACGATGTGCCCCTGGCTGACGAACACCGTCATGTCCCGTCGGCGCGAAGCGATGTCGCGGCAGCTCACCTGCCACTCCTCTTTGGCTCCCACGGGTTTCTTCCTCCAGCTCATCCGACGCCGGCCCGGATGGTCTCCGGCACTCGCGTCAATGAGACGTGCGTGACCGTCGGTCATGACGGAGATTCCCGGTTCTCCGCCGAGCGACCGCGCCGAGCTGCGGACAGCGTCGCACGGGAGAAGAGAGTCGGTCACCTGATGGGGTGAAAATGGCGGAACCGCAACGCATTGTGATCGTCGGTTCTGGCCTGACCCACCGGCATCTGCAAGTACCACCAACCCGCCGCCGAGCGGCGGACAACTACCGCCAACTCGGCTAGATGCACGAGCCGTGCACGGGACCCTCGCCGCGCGAGAGGTCCTGCAGGGCCTTGCGGATGGTCTCCATCTCGCGTGCGGAGAACCGGGCCTGGAACCTGCGCTCGACCTCGGCCAGCGCGTCCCCGGCCTCCTTCTGCAGCGCCCGGCCCTTGTCGGTGATCACCGGCTTGCGCACCCTGCGGTCGTTCGGGTCGGGCACGCGCACGAGCAGCTCCGCCCGCTCCAGCTTGTCGAGCTCGCTGGTCAGCGTCGTCTTGTCCAGGCCGAGCATGGCGCCGAGCGCCAGCTGCGTGCGCTGGGCCTCCTCGGTCGCGAGCGCCTGCAGGATCAGCTGGCCGCGCAGGGAGATGCCGAAGTTCTGGATCTCCTCGGCGAACGCGGCGCCGACGCGTTGGGCGGCACGGTGCAGCAACCAGTTGAAATCCCACTTCTCCGCACACGCGGCGATGAGCTCCGGCTGCTCCTGCATGTGTCCCATCCTACCTCCCGGAAGAGATGTTCTCGGCTCGGAACATCTTGACGCGGAAGTTCTTCACTCGTATGTTCTTGGCATGACCACTCTGCTGCACCTCGACTCGAGCATCCGCTACGACGGGTCCGTGACCCGCGAGATCACCAGGGCCTTCGCCGACAACTGGCGCGAGGTCAACCCGGAGGGCGGCTACGTCTACCGCGACCTGCACGCCACGCCCGTGCCGCACAAGGACGGCACCGAACAGGCCATCGCCGCCGAGCTGACCGCCGAGCTCAAGGCCGCCGACGTGCTGCTGGTCGGCGCGCCGATGTACAACTTCTCGATCCCGTCGACGTTGAAGGCGTGGATCGACCAGGTCGCGACGTCCGAGTTCTTCGCCCGCGAGGACGGCACGTGGCCGTTGGGGGAGAAGCGGGTGGTCGTGGTGACCGCGCGCGGCGGCTCGTACAAGCCGGGCACGCCGCGGGAGGGCTTCGACTTCCAGGAGCCGTACCTGCGGGCGGTGCTGTCGATGATCGGACTGGACCGCGACCTGGATTTCGTGCACGCCGAGCTGACGCTGGCGGACGTGGTGCCGCAGATGCACCAGTTCCGCGAGCTGGCCGTGGAGTCGCTGGCCGACGCGCACCGCGTGGTGAAGGAGCTGGCGTCCGCTTAGGGTCGGCCATGTGATCGACAAGGTGGCGTGGCTGCATGTGCAGGACGGACGTGTGCTCTGCGCGCGTTCGCAAGGCAAGGACACCTACTACGTGCCCGGCGGCAAGCGTGAGCCGGGCGAGACGGACGTCGACACGCTCGTGCGCGAGATCCGCGAGGAGCTGTCGGTCGAGATCGACGCCTCCACCGCGCTGTTCGTCGGCGTGTTCGAGGCTCAGGCGCACGGTCGCGCCGAGGGGGAGACCGTGCGGATGACCTGTTACACGGCGGCTTTCGCCGGAGAGCCGGCGCCGGCGAGCGAGATCGCAGAACTGGCGTGGCTCACCACGACCGACGCGGACCGGGTCTCGCCGGTCACCCGCGTCATCTTCGCCCACCTGCACGAGGCCGGGCTGCTCGCGTGAACCGGTGCGCGCTCGCCGGGTGAGCTGCGCAACTTTCGTCACAGGCGGGACTCATCGGCCGCGATCCGTCGTTGCAGGGGTTGTAGCAGGGATCGCGGCCCGTCACTCCATCTGGCCGGCCGCCGGTCGCGCGGGGGCCTCGTGCGCAGTGAAGCGGCGCACCCGGCCCCCGCGCGTCCACACCGCGGCGACGGCGCACAGCACGGCGATCAGCACGGCGATCAGCACGTAGATCACCCGGAAGCCGGTGACCGCCATCAGGCCCAAGCCCGCCGCGAGCCCGACGGGTGAGCCCGGCGAGCACCGACTCGGCGCCCTGCGCCGCGTCGCCAGGGTGTCGCTGGCCGAAAACTCTGCCATCAAGTTGAGTCAGACGTACTCAACTAGGCTGAATCCGTGGCACACACTCCGGTCGGACCACGGTCACCCGTTCGAGGTCGGCGGCTTCGCTGTCACACTGATGGGCGTGTCCGAGCCGACGACCGCGGTGCTGTTGCGCGCCGCTGAGCTCACCGCCTCGGGGAAGCCGCGGCAGGCGATCGACCTGCTGCGACCCCTGGTGGCGGCGCACCCTCGGCACGCCGAGGCGTGGTGCCGGCTCGCCGCCGCCCACCTCGACCTGCGCGAACCGGACGCGGCACTCGACTCGGCCAAGCGCGCGATGGTGCTCGACGGGAACGGGCCTGGTCGCAGCGGCTGGCGCGCTGGCGTTGAGCGACCTCGGCCGGCACCCGGAAGCCGCGGTCGCGGCGCGGGAGGCCGTGCGGCAGAAACCCGGCGACTGGCGCGGGTACGTCGTGCTGGCCGAGGTGCTGGCGGACGTCCAGGACGGCGCGGTGGAGGCGTTCGACGCCGCGCTGCACGCCTCCCAGCTCGCCCCCTCCGAGGCCCGCGCGTTCCAGGTGCTCGGTGACGCGGCCCTGCGGATGCGCGACTGGGGCACCGCCGAGCACGCCTACCGCCAGGCGATCAAGCTCGACCCCTCCGATGCCGACTCCCAGGCGAACCTGGTGACCGTGCAACGCCGCCGCGGCGCCAAGCCGCCCGCGCAGCTGAACAAGGCGCAGGTGTGGCAGTCGCTGCGCACGCTGTCGTTGCTGCTGGTCGGCGGCGGGTTGCTGGCGTTGCTCGCCGGCATGCCCCGGCCCACGCCCTACCTGGCGTTCCTGACCTCGGCGCTGGTGCTGGGCTGCGTGGTGGTCGGGCTGCGGCTGCGCCCGTTCAAGGCGCTGTGGCACCTGCGCAAGCTCGCCGTGACCGTGTCGCTGCTCGGCGCGTCGGCCGCGCTGCTCGCCGGGTGGACGGTCGCGTTGCTGTTCGGCGCCACCACGATGCAGCCTCTTGTGCTTTCCTGGTTGTGCGCTGTCGTCGGCGGCGCGCTCGTGTACGTCGGGGGAGGCAGGAAGCGGTGATGCGGCGCAACGCGGTCGCGCTCGCGATCATGCTGTTCCTCGGACAGCTGTTCGTGGTCTCCGCACCCGCGTCGCCACCGGTGACCGAGGGCGCTGTCGTCGGCCACGCCCACCACGTCGCGAACCTGCCGGGCGCCGCTCCCAAGCCGCACAACCAGCAGGCCGCCCAGGTGCCGCTGGCCCAGCTGCCCGCGGACCTGCCGCCGGTCGCGAAGCCCGCACTGCCGGTGCGCTACCTCGTCGCGTTCACCCGCCGCGTGCACCGCACGCCCGAAAGCGTTCGCTGGACCCCGCAGCGGGACCGCTCGCCGCCTTCCGGTCGCTGACCTCCCGTTCCTCAGCACCGACTTTCTCTCCCGGAAGGCTTCTTCTCCCATGTCGCGCGACACCGCGCGACGAGGGCTGCTCGTGCGCGCGCTGTTGTCGCTCGCCGTCCTCGTCGCATCCGCATTCCTCCTGCTCACCACCGATCCGCGCCTCGGCCTCGACCTGCGCGGCGGCACCCAGATCGTGCTCCAGGCCCAGGGCGACGCCGACGCCACCGACCGCGCGCTCGAGGTCCTGCGCCGCCGCGTCGACGAGCTCGGCGTCGCCGAACCCGTGCTCGCCCGCTCCGGCGAGAACCGGATCGTCGTCGAGCTCCCCGGCGTCCAGGACCCCGAGGAGGCGGTGAAGGTCCTCGGCCGCACCGCCCAGCTCACCGTCGAACGCGACGGCAAGCAGGTCATGACCGGCGAGGGCATCTCCGACGCCACCGCCGCCCCGAACCCGCAGGGTGCGGGCTTCGTGGTCAACGTCCAGTTCCAGGGTGACGCGCCCAAGACGTGGCAGCGGGTCACCGGCGAGGCCGCCTGCGTCCCGTCCGGCAGCCCCGGCCGCCAGATCGCGTTCAAGCTCGACGGCACCGTCGTCTCCTCACCCGAGGTCAGCACCGACACCCCGTGCGGCGGCGGCCAGCCGGGCGGCGCGACGACCATCACCGGCCGGTTCTCCCAGGCCGAAGCGAAGGAACTCGCCCTGGTCATCCGCTCCGGCGCCCTGCCCGTCCCCGTCGAGGTGATCGAGCAGCGCACGGTGGGTGCGACTTTGGGGGCCGAGGCGATCGAGGCCAGCGCCCAGGCCGCGATCATCGGCATCGCGCTGACCTCGTTGTTCCTGGTCTTCGCCTACCGCCTGGCCGGGTTCCTGGCCGTGCTCGCGCTGGTCGGCTACGCGGGTGTCGCCTACGCCGGGTTGCTGGCCGTGGGGGCGACGCTGACCTTGCCGGGCCTGGCCGGCTTCGTGCTGGCCATCGGCATGGCGGTCGACGCGAACGTGCTGATCTTCGAACGAGCGCGGGAGGAGTACGCGCGGAAGGCGAACCTGCGGCGTGCGTCCGAGGCGGGGTTCCGCGGTGCGTTGAGTGCCATCGCGGACTCGAACGTGACGACGTTGCTGGCCGCGGGCTTGCTGTTCTGGCTCGCCACGGGCCCGGTGCGCGGCTTTGGTGTCACGCTGACCATCGGTGTGCTCGCGTCGATGTTCAGCGCTCTGGTGCTGTCGCGCGTGCTGGTGCTGTGGGCGATGGGGACGCGTTTTGTGGCCAAGCGGCCGCGGTTGAGCGGCTTGCACTCGTTGGGTTGGGTGCGCTCCAAGCTCTCGGTGGTGCTGTACCGCCGACCGTGGCTGTGGCTGACCAGCGCCGCCGTCCTGGTTCTCGTCGCGTTCTCCGGCCTGCTGCTGCGCGGCCTGAACCTGGGCGTCGAGTTCACCGGCGGCCGCATGCTCGACTTCACCGCCGGCGCCCCGGTCGACGCGTCGCGCGTCCGTGCCGCTCTGTCCGAAGCCGGTTTCGCGGACGTGGTGGTGTCCTCCTCGGGTGCTGACGTCTCGCTGCGCACCGGCCCGATCGACGACGCGACCTCGTCGCGGATCGGCGAGGTCGTGAACTCCGCCGTCGACGGCGGTGCCCGCCAGTCGAGCAACGAGCTCATCGGCCCGTCGCTGTCCTCCGAACTGCGCCGCAACGCCTTGATCGGCCTGGCCATCGCGGTCGCCGCCCAGCTGGTCTACCTGGCCGTGCGCTTCGACTGGCGCCTCGGCGTCGCCACGGTCGCCGCCCTGCTGAGCGACGTGCTGGTGCTCATCGGCATCTTCGCGTGGCTGGGCAAGACGGCGGACGGCGTGTTCCTGGCCGCGCTGCTCACCGTGATCGGCTACTCCGTCAACGACTCCGTCGTCGTCTTCGACCGCCTGCGCTCGCTGCGTGGCGCGCGTCCGAAGGCGTTCTACCCGGACGTGGTGTCGGACGCGGTCGTGCAGACCGTGCCGCGCACCGTGAACACCGGTATCGGCGTGCTGTTCGTGCTGGCCGCCTTGCTGGTGCTGGGCGACGGGTCGCTGGCGGACTTCGCGACGGCGCTGCTGATCGGGCTGGTGTTCGGCACGATGTCCACAGTGGTCACGGCGGCACCGGTCGCGATCTGGCTGGAGCAGCGCTGGCCGCGGCAGGTTCGAGCGGTGGTGAAGAAGTCGCCCGCGGGAGCGCGCGTGTAGGTCTTCCTCGCACCGCTCGCTTCGTAGCAGAGTAGGGGGCATGACCTCTTTCGCCGGGTACCAGAACGAGATCTACCTGCAGGGGCTCGGTGGCGCCGTGCCGCCGTTCACCACCGACCCGGACGCGCTGGAGGACTCGGCGCGTTCCCGGCTGGGACCGGGTCCGTTCTGGTACGTGGCGGGAGGGGCGGGCTCCGGTGCCACCGTGCGCGCCAACCGCGAGGCGTTCGACCGGGTGCGGATCGTGCCGCGGATGCTGACCAACGCGACCGAGCGGCACCTGGGCGTGACGGTGCTGGGCACCGAGCTGCCGGCGCCCGTGATGCTCGCACCCGTTGGCGTGCAGTCGATCCTGCACCCGGACGGGGAGCTGGCGACGGCGCGGGCCGCGGCGGAGCTCGGGGTGCCGATGGTGTTGTCGACGGCCTCGTCGCACACGATCGAGGAGGTCGCCGAGGCGTCCGGCGACGGGGCGCGGTGGTACCAGCTGTACTGGCCGAACGACCCCGAGGTGTGCGCGTCGCTGCTGGAGCGGGCGAAGAAGGCCGGGTACACGGCGTTGGTGGTCACGCTCGACACGTGGACGCTCGCGTGGCGGCCGCACGACCTGGACCAGGCGTACCTGCCGTTCCTGCGCGGCGTCGGCACCGCGATCCCGTTCAGCGACCCGGCTTTCCGGGCCGGGCTGCAGAAGTCACCGGAGGAGGACCTGCCGATGGCGATCCTGCGGTGGGTGCAGCTCTTCACCGGCACGGACAAGTCGTGGGACCAGCTCGCGTTCCTGCGGCAGCACTGGGACGGACCGATCGTCCTCAAAGGAATCCAGCACCCCGACGACGCGCGCAAGGCGGTCGAGTCCGGAATGGACGGAATCGTCGTGTCGAACCACGGCGGCCGCCAGGTGGACGGTGCGGTGGGGTCGCTCGACGCGTTGCCCGCGATCGTGGAGGCGGTGGGGGAGCAGGTCGACGTGCTGTTCGACTCCGGCATCCGCACCGGTGCCGACGTCGTGAAGGCGTTGGCGCTGGGGGCCAAGGCGGTGATGGTCGGGCGGCCGTTCGCCTACGGGCTCGCGCACGGCGGGCAGGTCGGCGTGAAGCACGTGCTGCGCAGCCTGCTCGCGGACTTCGACCTCACGCTCGGCCTCTCAGGTCACCGCAGCCCGGCCGAGCTGGGCCCGGACGCGCTGCGGTTCTCCTGAGCCGAGACCCGTCTCGCCGCTACGGCATCGTGGCGGTGAGACGGGCCAGCGTGCCGAAGTCGGCCGGCTGCACCCGCAGCCAGCCCTCGCTCTTCGTCGCCACGTACCGGCCGCTCTGCGTGTCCAGGAACGTGAGCGGCGCGGCACACCGCTGCTTGCGCCCCAGGTGGTCGCGCTTGGCCGAGTACAGCTGCCCGCCACCGGTGCGCGGCTCCGACATGATCGTCTTGAGCTGCGTGACCAGCTGGTCGTTCGGCGAGCTCGTCGGCCGGCTCTGCTGCATGAACGAACCGGTGTCCTCATAGGACGGCTGCCGCTTCTGCCGCAGCGCGTCCTCAGGCACCGTGATCGGAGCACCCTTGCCGGCCGGCGTCGGCGGCAGCGCGGCCACCAGCGACTGCGGCGCCTCGTCCGCCCGCACCGGCTCCAGCACGAACAACTGGTCCGGCGTCAGCACGATCCGCAGCGCGTCCTGACCGTTCGACACGACCAGAACCGCCTGCTGAGGACCGTCCTTCTGGCTGAAGAACGCCCAGTACTCCACGCCGGCGTCGACCACGAGCCGCAGCGCGCCGGCGAGATCCGGGTGGATCTCCCCGCCGCGCGCCAGCCCGGTCTGCTCCAGCTGCGCCCACGCCGTCCGCTGCAACCGCTCCAACCCGCTGAGGTCGCCCTCTTCGAGCGCCTCCGAGTCGAAGTCGACCTGCGTCACCAACGCCCTGTGCAGCTGCGGCAGGCCCGCGACCTGCCACGCCTGGTAGAGCGCGACGACAGGGATGGCGACCCTGCTCCGCAGCACAATTCCCCCTTAACCGCCGATGACGGGCGGCGCCACCATCGTTCCGTCGCCGAAGATGTCCTCGGTCTCCTGCAGGTAGGACGCGGACTTGTGCTCCTTGTCCTCCTCACCCTGCCCGCGACCACCGGCACCACCCATGCCGCCCATACCGGCAGCACCAGCGGCACCACGCCCACCGGCAGCACCACCGGCAGGCCCGAAGCCACCGGCCCCGGCACCACGCCCTTGCTCGGCGCCGGCCACACCGGCCGCACCACCGAAGCCGCTACCGGCACCCATGCCACCCATCCCACCAGGCCCCTTGCCGAGCCCGGCCGCAGCAGCACCACCGATCCCACCGGCACCCGGCGGCCGCATGCCACCGGCACCGCCACCACCGCCCCGCCGGGCCGACCGGCACCGGGTCCACCGGGCCCACCTGGCCGGTTGCGCGGGTCGTTCGGCCCGCCGGGCCGGTTGCGCGGGTCGTTGGGGTCGAGCCGCCCGCCCGGCGGGATGGTCGGGTCGAAGCCGGGAGGCCGGTTGCGGGGGTCGTTCGGGTCCACGAAACCGGGTGGCCGGTTGCGCGGGTCGTTCGGGTTGAGCTGCGAGGGGTTGGTGTCGTCGCCGCCGGTGCCCGGCGGCTTCAGGCCCGAGGTGCCGGTGTCGTCGCCGGGACCACCAATGCCGGGAGGCGTGCCGATGGGCGGCAGGCCCCCGCCGGGAGGCTGGTTGCTGGAGCTGCTCGGCGGCTGCTGGGTGGACTCGCCGACCTTGTCGATCGACTTGCGGTTCTGCTCCTGCATGTTCGCGTCGGTCGCGTCCGGCGAGATGAACGTCGGCATCTGGTTCGTGCTCTGGTTCACCGCCTCCGCGTACTGGTTGAACGCGCGGATGTTCTGCTCGCTGACCTGCTGGTTCTTCTCGACTGCCTTGTCGTAGTCGGTGTCCCAGGGGGCCCAGTCGTTGAGGAACGGCTTGTCGGGGACCTCGGGCGGCTTCTGCATCTGGTACTTGGCGTTGACGTACGCCTCCCCGACGCCGTCGGCCGTCTTGCCGGCGTCCTGCGCCGACTTGCCGGTCATGTCCGCCCAGGTGGCGAGCGGCGAGGTGGTGCTGCGGGCAGCGTCACCGGCCTGGCCCTCCCACGCCGCGCCCGAGTCGCGCACCGCCTTGTTGATGATTTCGGCGATGTCGTTGTGGCTGCTCGCGAGCGTGCGCCAACTGCCACTGGCCTGAGCGGTGCTCTGGCTCGGCCCGGCGCCCTTCTCGAACCAGTTGTAAATGGTCTCGCCACCCGCGAACGGGAGCATCGCGAAGCCTGCGATGTTCGGCTCGTCCCCAGCCATGTTCTACCCCCTGAGATTTCCGATGACTGTTGCCGCGAGCTTCTCGCTCTCAGTGCACGGCTTCTGAGTCGACAGTTTGTTCCTTGCGACGTCGACCGCCGCGCTGACGGTTCCCTTGGCACCCGCCTCGATGATGGTGAGGCAGCTGCGGGAAGCGTCCGTGCTGTCCCGGCTGAACGTCCGGATGCCGTCGATGTTCTTCTCACTGAACACCGCGGCGCTGCGGGAGTTCGCCAGCTGGTTCTCGAAGGTCTGGTCCGCGGCGATCCGCACCTCGTAGGTCGAGTCGTCGAGGAGCGACTTGCCTTCCCAGGTGCAGACCGGGCCGGTGGAGCTCGTCTTCGTCTTGACGTTGACGTTGCCGAGAGCGGTGACCTGCGCGGCGGTCAGGAGGTCGCAGGGGTTGCCGTTGGCCTTGCCGAGGTCCAGCTCTGCGGCGGGGGACCCGGTCGAACCCGTGTCGCTCGTCTCTGTGGCAGGCGGCTGCGTGGTGCCGGTGGTCGGGTTACCGCCGCTGATGCTCGTACAGCCGGCCAGAGCCGTCGCCGCGAACAAGGTCGCCAACAAAGTGGTGCGCTTCAAGGCGGACTTACCTTCCCATCGCAGTCTTCGCATCGTCGTCCGTGCCGCGGTACTCCGCGAGTGCCTTCTTGATGTTCGCGACCGTCGTTTCGAGGGCTTCCACTGCCTTCTGGTTGGCCCACGCATAGCCACCGGGCTCTTCACCAGCGGCTTTGCGCATGTGGATGGTCGCCCAGCCGCTGAAGGGGTCGGGTCCGGGGGCACCCGTGCTCGTGAGGAACTCCGCCTCGCGCATGAGGTCTTTCAGCTGCTTGGCGGCCGCTTCCAAACCGTCGATCATCTTCTGGGCCTGGTCGGGGTCGACGGCGAACCTCGTCGTGCCCGCACCAGCCGCGCCGGCGGCAGCACCCGCAGCCGCAGCGGCTGAGCCGACGGCCTTTCCGATCGCGGTGAACGGTGTGACCGCGTCGAACATCAGCATCTCGGCCAGCTCCCCTCAGAACTTCCACACACCCCTGTTGGAGGATTTTTGCACAGCGCCGGTTCCACTGGCGGGCGAACGAGTGAGCTGACCTGGTCACATGGCCGTTTCGTCCAAGACTGCGCACGACCGGCGGCCTAGGTTCGACAGCATGATCGAACGCGCGAGGAACTTCATCTGGCACAACGCCCGCACGCTGGAGCAACGCTGGTTCGAGCACGCCTTCGACGGCGGGAGCGGTGACGCCGTGGTGCGGGCTGTGCTCGCCTACCGCAACGACGACGGCGGGTACGGGCACGGGCTCGAGCCGGACCACCGGGGACCGACGAGCCAGCCGTTGCACGCGTTGCGGGCGTTGCAGATGTTTGCCGAGGTCAGCGCGCCGGAACAGGCCGAGTCGGTGCTGGGCTGGCTGGCGGCGACCTGCCCGGACGGGAGTGTGCCGTTCGGGATGTCGACCTCCAAGGGGCACCCGGTGGCGCCGTGGATCACGCTCGACGACCAGGGCGGACTGCTCCTGACTGCTCAGATCGCAGCCGCTCTGCACGCGCTGGACGTGGCCCACCCGTGGCTGGAGAAGGCCACCGGGTACTGCTGGGAACAGATCGACGCGCTGGAGGAAACGCACCCGTACGAGCTGCGGGCCGCGGTGATGTTCCTGGACGAGGTGCCGGACCGGGAGCGGGCCGAGCTGGCGGCGGCGCGGATCGGGCAGCTCAAGCCGAGCACGGAGGGCTACGAGGTGGGCGAGGGCATGGCGCCGCACTTCTTCGCGGCCACGCCGGCCAGCCTGGCGCGTGCCTGGTTCAGCGACACCGAGCTCGAGCAGGACCTCGACGAGCTGCAGGCGGGGCAGCAGGAGGACGGCGGCTGGAACTTCGGCTTCCCCGCGTTCACGCCGGTGGTCGAGTTCGAGTGGCGGTCGATCGCGACGGTGGACGCGTTGCTCACGCTGCGCAACTACGGCCGGATCAGCTGACCCAACGGCACGCCGGCCAACGCGCGCACCTCGCGGGAGAGGTGTGCCTGGTCGGCATAGCCGGCGTCGGCGGCGATCGAGGCGAACGGCCGGCCGGCCCACGCCAGGCGCATCGCGTGGTCGAAGCGCAGCACCCGCTGCAGCACTTTGGGCGGGTAGCCGAACGCGTCCAGGCACCGCCGTCGCAGCTGCCGTTCGCTCAGGCCGATGTCCCAGGCGGCCGACCGGACGTCGGACGACCGCAGCAGCGCGGCGGTCGCGGCCACGGACGGGTCCACGTCCACCCGCGAGGCGCAGAACGACACCATCTCCGAGAACGACGTCAGCCGCGCCGACGGCACCAGCTCCGCCAGCGGCACCCGCAGGTCGCGCACCTCCGACGCCGGCACCCCGAACACCGAGGGGAACGCGGGTGGCAGCCGCACCCCGTACAACGTGCCGGGCGCAACGGAAGCGAGCTGCGCGCGGGTGTCGGGGCCGGCGACGAACAGCGCGCCCGTCGCGGGTGTCCACATCAGATCCGTGCACCCGTCGGGCACCACCCGCTGCACGGTCTCCGACGACACCGTGCGCGTCCACAGGCAGGCCAGGCCGGCAGGGGCCGGACGTTCCGCGTACACGGGTCAATCAAAGCAAAAGGCGCCGCGTTCCGGAGAACGCGGCGCCTGATGACCGTGGACGATACTGGGATTGAACCAGTGACCCCTACCGTGTCAAGGTAGTGCTCTCCCGCTGAGCTAATCGTCCGTCGTGTTGCAGGACGAGATTCTAGCGGACGAGCACCACCCCGACGTACACGGGGGCTAGAGGCCGAACTTCACCCAGTTCACGCTCACGTAAGCCGCCGGTTGGCCGCTCGTGAACGTCACGTACACGTCGTGCGTCCCGGAGATGTTCGAAATGTTCGCGGGGATGGTTCTCCACGCGTCCCAGCCCCCGGTGTTGCCCACCGCGAAGCTGCCGACCGGCGCCGCCGTGCGCGACCCGAGCCGGACCTCGACCAGACCGCTCACGCCACCCCCGGCACCCGACGCGACACGCGCGTTGAACTGCCGCGCCGGACCGGAGCCGAAGTTGACGCCGGAGAACTTCAGGTAGCCACCGTTCGCGATCTGGTGCACGGCCGACCCGCCGTCAGCCGGTGAGACCGACCCGCCGGATCGTTCGGACGCGCTCTCCGCCTGGAGCTCGTTGTACGCCGAACCACCACCGCCGGGGTTCGAGGTCGTCGTCGTGGTCGTCGGCGGAGTCGTCGTCGAACCGCCAGCCGTGTAGACGGCCACGTAGTCCACGACCATGGAGTGCCCGGACTGGGTGGCCGCGACAGGGGTCGGCTGGTTGTTGTTCAACGCGTTCGGGAACGCACCGCCCATCGCCAGGTTCAGCAGGATGAAGTACCCGGCGTGCGACGTCATCCGGTCCCACACGCCCGCACCGAGCTGGGCCTGCGTGACGGTGTGGTAGTGCTGGCCGTCCACGAACCACTTGAAGGACTTCTCGGCGTCGTCCCACTCGAACCGGTACGTGTGGAACGCCGTCTGGCAGGACGCGCCGGGGCACACCCGCGAGTTGCCGATGCCGGTGAACTCGTTGCAGGCACCGCCGGGAGCGACGTCGCAGTGCAGCACTCCCCAGACGGAGTTGATGCCGTTGACGTTCTCCATCACGTCGAACTCACCGATGCCCGGCCAGTTCCAGTAGTTGCCGCGGAACGGCGAACCCAACGCCCAGAACGCCGGCCAGTAGCCCAGCGCCGCCTGCCCGGTGACGTTCGGCATCTGGATGCGGCCCTCGATCGCGAGCTTGCCGCCCGGCGCCGGCTTGAAGTTCGACCGCTGGGTCTCGATGCGCGACGACGTCCAGTTGCCGGCGGAGTCCTTGAGCGCGGTGATGCGCAGGTTGCCGGCACCGTCGAGCTTGATGTTGTTCGTGCTGTTCGTATAGTTCTGGATCTCCCCGGTGCCCCAGTTCGCAGGTCCGCCGGGGTAGCCGTGGCCGAGGTCGAAGATCCAGTTGGAGCTGGACGGCAGGGTTCCGCTCGCCCCGTTGAAGTCGTCACCCCACACCTGCGTCCATCCCGGCGCGGGGGTTGGGATCGAAGCGTTGGCGGACATGGCGACGATCGCCAGGGGTACCGCGGCAAGAAGAGCTGTCGTGGCCGCGAAGATGCGACGGCGTTGCCTCATGCGCGAGTGACCTCCTTGTCACGGGTGCAGTCCATTTATGAGAGCGCTCTCACGGAATGTGGGCAAGCGGCCATTCGGACGAACGGTCACGAAGGGCGCAGGTGAGGGCAGGTCTCGTTTGGACATGTGAGGAGAGGGCGGAACGAGCCGAGGCGTGGACGGGGTCGACGAGGGCCGGGTGGCGGGAAGGCAGTGGCGGGGCGCATGCGCGAGGTGTGGGACGGCGAAGGCGGTCGGGCGCCACTCGATCGGGTGAAGGTTGTCCTGATGTGTCCCAGAGGTCGTCTATCAGGCATGTCACGAACACATGGTCACGACCGCCTGCGGATGAGGAAACGCGGGGACGAGCACCACTCGCGTGGCGAAAGGGACGCGGTAGGGGCGGCTCGGCGGCACGTCCGGCGTGGTGGACGCGGTGGGGACGGTCGGGCGGTGCGCGCGGCGTGGCGGACCCGGTTGATGTGGTGGGGACGGCCTGCCGGATCGCGCGGCGTGGTGGGGGACGGCCTGCCGGTGCGCGTGGCGTGGTGAAGGTGACTCGGCGGGTGCGGATGGCTGTGGTGAGGGCGTGGATGGATGCGGCATGGGAGGTGAGCGGTCGCTGCACGGACGGCAGGGAGCAGCCGTGTCCAAGGTGCGAATGGCTTGGCATGCAGAGGGATCGCCGAGAGTGGTGGGCTTCGAAACAGGCGTGCGACGGCCACGTGCGTGCGACGGCAGCATGCGTGCGGGCGTGCGATGGCCACGCGCGTGCCGGGGTGGAGTGGGAGCGCGGCAGCCACACCCCTGCCGGGCGAGGAACCTGGTGCGGGTGGGGAACCTGACGCGGATGGGGAATCTGACGCGGGCGGAAACGTGACGCGGGCGGGAAAGCTGACGCGGGCGAGAAACCTAACGCGGCCGAGGAACTTGGCCTGGGCCGGCTACTTCGCGTCCGCGTAGCACTCCACCGGCACCGCGTTCATCGGGAACCTCACCGGCGTCTCCCCGAACAGCAGCCGCGTCGCCGCCTGGCCCGCCTCCGCGATTGCCGCCACCACCTCCTCGACGTCGCCGGCCGGGCAGTGCACCAGGACCTCGTCGTGTTGGAAGAACACCAAGGCGGCGGCGGGTGGTAGGCGGGTGCGCAGGACGCCCAGGAGGGCGGCGGTCCAGTCGGCTGCGCTGCCCTGGACCACGAAGTTGCGGGTGAAGCGGCCCCAGTTGCGGGCGGCTTGGCGGGAGGAGGTTGACACGTTGCCCGCGTCGTCGGTGCCGCCCACCAGGTCTTGCCAGGCGGCTGAGGGTTCGGGGGAGGTGCGGCCGAGGCGGGTGCGGACCATGCGGCCCTGTTCGCCGGCTTGGGCGGCGGACTCGACGTAGCCGACTGCGATCGGGAAGCGCTTGCGGAGTACGGCGAGGAGGGAGCCGGCCTCGCCGGCGGTGCCGCCGTACATGGCTGAGAGCATTGCGATCTTTGCTCGTGGGCGTTCGCCCTTGAAGGAGTCGGCGGCGAGGGCGGCGTACAGGTCGTCGTCGCCGCAGACCTCGATCAGCCGCGGATCTCCTGACAGGGCGGCCAGGATTCGGGGTTCCAGTTGGGAGGCGTCGGCGGCGACCAGGCGCCAGCCCTCGTCGGCGCGGACGGCTTGGCGGAGCAGGCGGGGGATTTGCAGGGCCGCGCCGCCGCGGGAGGCCCAGCGGCCCGTCACGACGCCGCCGACGACGTACTCCGGGCGGAAGCGGCCCTCGGACACCCACGTGTCGAGCCACGTCCAGCCGTGGGCGGCCCACAGGCGGGCGAGTTCCTTGTACTCCACCAGCAGTGCGACCGCGGGGTGGTCGATCTTCTTCAGCACCCAGCGCCGGGAGGAGGAGACCTCGATGCCCACGCGTTTGAAGGCGCGCACGATGCTGCCCGGCGCGTCCGGGTTCACGTCGAAGCCGCCGAAGGCCTCCCTGATCTGGTCCGCCAAGCCCTGCAACACCTTCGGGCGCGTGCCGGGGGCCGGGCGGGGGCCGAGGAGGTCCGCGAGCAGAGCGAGGTGCACGTCCTCCCGCCACGGCAGGCCGTGGTGGGTCATCTCCGCCGCCGCCAGTGCCGAGGCCGACTCCGCCGCGATCAGCAACGACAACGCCGGATTGCGTTGCTGTGCTTGGAAGACGGTCGACAACGCGGCCAGCTCGTCGGTGTCGCCGGGCAGCGAGACCGGCTCGGGTTCGAACAACGTCAGCGCGACGTCCTTCTTGCGCGGGCCCACGTCGGCGGGCGCGGGCAGGCCCAAGGCCCGCGCCAGTGCCGCCGGGAGCTCGCGCGGTTCGCGGTGCCTGCCCTCGGCGCCCAGCAGGATCGCCTCGGTCAGGTGCAGGTCCCAGCAGCGGTCCACCCGCACCCCCGCCGCCAGCAGGCCGGGGTACGCCTCCGCGGTGTCCGCCCACAGCCACCGCGGTTTGTGGGCGCGCTCCAGCGACGCGACGGCCGAGGCCAGTGACGGAGCTGCCATCGGCGGGCCCAGGGGCGACCCGTCGTCGTTCAGCTTCTGCCACCGCCCCGCGCCGTCCGCTTCCGGGACGAGGGCGACCAGCACGCCCCTGATTGTGCCGAGGGGGTCTGACAATTTCGCTCGACCCCGAGGCCGACGGGCGCTGTAACCGTTTACAGCCAGTTGCAACCACCCGGATTCTCTGGTGATTTCCCGTGACCTGACCTCCGAGCGGAAAACACCTAGGCGACCTGGTGCCAGGCTCCCCAGCCGAAGGAACCCCTCACCTTGGGAGTTGCGCTCATGACCAACGGCAACGCGGCCACCGGGCTGCGGGACCTCAACGCCGGCATCCCCGACGCCGACCAGCTCAAGGGCGCGGTCTCCGCGGTCTACGACGACGTCGTGTCCTGGTCGCGGACCGGCGACTTCTGGAACTGGGGCATGCACTGCGACGAACTGCTGACCGAGCTCAACGGCCTGCACCCCGGTTTCAACGCGGGCGTCAGCGACGGGTTCTCCGAGCAGCTCTACTACCAGGCGTTGCGCGGCCTGCCGTACAGCCGGGACGACTTCAGGACCCTCAACGTCCTCGAGGTCGGCTGCGGCATGGGCGAGGGCCTCAACTTCCTCACCCGGCTCGTCGACCCGGCCCGCGCGGTCGGCCTCGACCTCTCCACGGCGGCCGTCCGCAGGGCCAACGCCATCCTCGCCCGCGGCGAGCGGCTGAGCTACGTCGAGGGTGACGCGGAGAGCCTGCCGTTCGCGGACGCCGAGTTCGACCTCGTCATCAACGTCGAGAGCTCGCACAACTACCCGCACGTCGACAGGTTCTTCCACGAGGTCGCGCGGGTGCTCAAGCCCGGCGGCCACTTCACCCACATCGACGTGTTCGACCCGCGCTCCTACCCGCGGTTCCAGAAGCTGCAGCAGGAGGTCGACGCCTTCGAGTGGGCCTACGAGCGCGACGTCACCGAGAACGTCAAGGAGTCGATCCGCCGCCGCATGGCACCGGGCAGCTTCTTCCGCCGCGAGTACGCGCGCAAGCAGATGCCGTTGCGCGCGCGGATCATCGGCGGTCTCGGCGGCGGGCACTACGCCGGAGCCGACTTCATCGGCCACCGCGACCCGGTGTCGAGGATCCTGGAGCTGGCCCGCATCCGTCCCAAGTTCGTCGGCGAGTACGAGAGCTACCGCCACCACGTCGCCCGCCGCGCCTAGAACACGACGAAAAAGCGTTGGAGCTTCTCCAAGCCACCCGGCAAAGGAGTGAAGGAAAAACGCGAAGTTTCCCCGATGGTGTGGTCTTGCTGTCCCTCACCTGACCACCGGCCGACTATGAAGCGGTGGACCGAGCACTCAGCGTCGCCGCATTGCTGGACCCCACCCACCAGGTGGTCCCCTTTCACGGCAGGCAACCCGAACTGGACGCACTTGTGGCATGGCGCGACAGCCCCGTGCCACAAGCGTCCGTGCTCGTGCACGCACCGGCGGGCGCGGGCAAGACCCGGCTGCTGCACCGGTTCGGCGAACTGTGGGACGACGACGTCCACGGCCGGCTGCTCGTGGTCGACGACGCCGACCGCCGCACCTGGCAGGAGATCTTCGAACAGCTGCAGGACACCCTGCGGCACGGACCGGCGCGCACGAGGGTGCTGCTGGCGGGCAGGATCACGGGCTGGTGGTGGTCCTCGACCCGCCAGCGCATCGCCGACTTCGACCACGAGGTCACCGACCTGGAGCTCAGTCCCACGCAGGAGGACCGCGCCGAGTCGTTCTCCCTGGCCTGCGAACACTTCGCCAAGCACCTCAACGTCACCGCACCCGACGAGCCACCGCCCAACATCGCCGACGAGACGACGCTCGACCTGCACATGGCCGCGCTCACGGCCGTGCACGGCGACCCGTGCGACGTGAACCGCACCCAGCTCGTCCGCCAGCTCCTCAGCCGCGACACCGGTCCCCGCACCGGCCGCATCGCCGAGGACTACCTCGCCGTCGCCACCCCGGACACCCCCGACCCCGACCTGCTGGCCCGCGCCGCCCTGCGGTGGCCCGCCCTGAGGCCCAGGCTCGACCAGCTCGTCGCGGACCACCCGGGAATCATCCGCGACATGGCCCGCGACAGCGTCCGCATCACCGCCGAGATCGGGTCGCAGAGCACCGCGGAACACCTGGCGCGCCAGGTGTTCCGGGACGAGCGGTTCGCCACCGACGCCGTCCCGTCCCTCCTCACCCGCCGCCTGGTCGACCGCGCCCAGGACACCCTCGAACGCGCCGAGATGTACGGGATGCTCAGCGCCCGCACGATGGTCTGCGGCCTGCGCGACGAGTCCGTCGAGGCCTCCCGGCAGGAGGTGGAGTGCTACCGCGAGCTCGTGCGGCAGGACCGGGAGAACCGGCCGTTGCTCGCGGACGCGTTGGGAGACCTGGGACTGCGGCTCATGAACGCCCAGCGCCCCGGCGAGGCCCTGGAGGTCTCCGAGGAGGCGATCGAGCTGTGGCGCGAGATCGCCGAGGACGACCAGGAGACCATCCCGCAGCTCGCCTCCGCCCTGGAGCAGATCAGCTACCGCTACCAGGCGCTGCACCGCGACGAGGCGGCGATGACGGCGCTGAGCCGCGCCACGATGCTCTACCAGGAGCTCGCGAAGACCCACCCGGCGCTGTTCCGCGCCGACTACGCCAGGGTCGCCGCCGCGATGGCCCGCCGGTTCCACGCCGAGGGCGAACGGCAGCACGCCGCCGACTCGATGCAGCTCTCCATCGCGAACTGGCGCGTGCTCGCCCAGGAGGACCCGCGCTTCGAACCGGAGCTGGCCCGCAACCTCACCGTGGCCGGGGTGATGCTGATCGACCTCGGCCGTTCCCAAGCCGCCCGTGAGGCCCTCAAGGAAGCCGTCGACCTCTTCCGCCGGCTCGCGACCGTCAACCCGGCCACGTTCCGCCCGCAGCTCGCCGACGCGCTCATGCGGTACGGCCAGTCACTGGGCGACGACCCGGACGCCCCGCTCGTCGCTCAGGAAGCCGTGATGCTGTGGCGCCAGACCGACGACCGCAAGGGCCTCGGCAGCGCCCTGCTCACCGTCGCCAGGGTCGCGGACGACGTGGGCGCGGCGGAGGAAGCCGTTGCGGTGTACCGGGAACTGGCCGCGCAGGACCTGGTCTGGAACCAGGTCGACCTCGTGCTCGCCCTCGCGGCCCTCACCGAGCAGGAGCTGCACCACGACCGGCACGAGCAGGCCCTCGCGCACACCGACGAGTGCCTGGACCTGTGCCACCGGCTGCCGTCGCAGCTGCTCGACTTCTTCGGCGCGAAACTCGCGCCAGGTCTGCAGCCGGTGGTCCGCGCGCTCTCCGAGTCGGAGCACCACGTGCGCGCGTTGCGGGCGTCCGAGTTCGCGCTCGGGGTCTGGCGGGTGCTGCTGCCGCGGACGGGACCGGCCGCCTACCTCGTGGCGCTGCAGCAGCACGCGTGCAAACTCCGTGCCGCGGAACGGAAGGAGGAAGCCAGGAACACCGCGCACACCGCGATCCTGTTGTGGCACCTGATCGGCGCCGACCTCGACCACGAACCCGGCTACGCCGACGCGCTCACCATCTACAGCAGACTGTGCGCGGAGACCAGGTTCGACGTGGACAAGGCGCTCCAGCTCGCCCACCGCGCGGTGCGGATCGCACGCGAGGTGGGCGACGAGGCGAAGCTGGAGTTCGCGCTGGAGACCGTGGCCGAAGCCGAGTACACGCTCAGCTGGTCGTGAGCAACGACCGCACGAAGAACGCCACGTTGGCCGGGCGCTCGGCGAGCCGGCGCATGAAGTAGCCGTACCACTCGTCGCCGTACGGGACGTAGACGCGCATCCGGTTGCCCTCAGCGGCGATGCGGCGCTGCTCCTCCGGCCGGATGCCGTACAGCATCTGGAACTCGTAGGAGTCCTTCGACCGCGCCGAAGCCAGGTCCGCCGCGATCGCGATCAGCCGCGGGTCGTGCGAAGCCACCATCGGGTAGCCGTCGCCCTCCATCAGCACCTTCAGGCAGCGCACGTACGACAGGTCGACGTCGTGCTTGTCCTGGTACGCAACGGAAGCAGGCTCCTGGTACGCGCCCTTGCACAACCGCACCCGCGAACCGGAGTAAGCCAAATCCCGGCAGTCCTGCTCAGTGCGCTTCAGGTACGCCTGCAGCACCGCGCCCACCCACGGGAAGTCCACCCGCAGCTCGCGCAGGATGCCCAGCGTCGAGTCGGTGGTGGTGTGGTCCTCCATGTCCAGCGTGACGGTGGTGCCGACCACGGCGGCCGCGGCGCAGATCCGCCGGGCGTTCTCCAGCGCGATCTTCTCGCCGTCCACCGCGAGCGACTGGCCCACCGCGGACAGCTTGACCGACACCTCCGCGCCGTTCGTCAGACCGTGCGACTCCAAGCGCGCCAACAGGTTCAGGTACGCCTCGACGGTCGCAGTCGCCTGCGACTCCTCGAAGGTGTCCTCACCGAGGTGGTCCAGCGTGACCAGGCGCCCGTCGCCGAGCACCTCCGCGGTCGCGCGGATGGCCGAGTCCACGTCGGCACCGGCGACGAACCGCTCGACGACCGGCCGGGTGAACGGCGTCGACTCGACGAGCTTGCGCGCGCCGGTGGACCTGGACGCGAGGAGAAGGCTGGTGCGCAGCATCACGCCTCCCCGGAAATGATCTGACCCTGGTGCGGGTGGAGGTGGGTGGTGGGCGCCGCCAAGGTCTCCTTGATGGAACGAGGGCTGACCCAGCGGAGCAGGTTATGGACCGAGCCCGCCTTGTCGTTCGTGCCGGACGCGCGACCGCCGCCGAAGGGCTGCTGGCCGACGACCGCACCGGTGGGCTTGTCGTTGACGTAGAAGTTGCCGGCGGCGAACCGCAGCTCCTCCTGCGCGTGCGCCACGGCGGCGCGGTCACGGGCGATGATCGAGCCGGTGAGGCCGTACGGTGCCGCGCTCTCCATCTGCTGCAGAACCGTGAGGTAGTCGGCGTCCTCGAACACGTGGACCGCGAGCACCGGACCGAAGAACTCGGTGGTGAACACGGAGTTGGTCGGGTCGGAGCCGAGCAGCACGGTCGGCCGCACGAAGAAGCCGTCCGAGTCGTCCGCGGTGCCGCCGGCGGCGATCTCCAGCGAAGAGTCCGCGCGGGCGGCCTGCAGCACACCCGACAGCTTGTCGAACGAACGGCGGTCGATCACCGCGCCACCGAAGTTCGAGAAGTCGGTGACGTCGCCATAGGTCAGCGCCTCGACCTCGGCCAGGAACTGGTCCTTGATCTTGTTCCACACCGACCGCGGCACATAGGCGCGCGACGCGGCGGAGCACTTCTGGCCCTGGTACTCGAACGCACCGCGGATCATGGCCACGCGCAGCACGTCCGGGTCGGCCGACGGGTGCGCGAGGATGAAGTCCTTGCCGCCGGTCTCACCGACGATCCGCGGGTACGAGCGGTAGTTGGCGATGTTCGCGCCGACCTGCGCCCACAGCTTCTGGAACGTCGCGGTGGAGCCGGTGAAGTGGATGCCCGCGAGGTCGGGGGAGCTCAGCGCGACCTCGGACACGGCGAGACCGTCACCGGGCAGCAGGTTGATGACGCCGGGCGGCATGCCCGCCTCTTCCAGCAGCCGCATGGTGAGGTGCGCGGCGAACGACTGGGTCGGCGACGGCTTCCACAGCACCACGTTGCCCATCAGCGCGGGCGCGGTCGGCAGGTTGCCGGCGATCGCGGTGAAGTTGAACGGCGTGATCGCGTAGACGAAGCCCTCCAGCGGGCGGTGGTCCGTGCGGTTCCACACACCGGGGGAGGAGATCGGCTGCTCGCTCAGCAAGTTGCGGGCGAACTGCACGTTGAAGCGCCAGAAGTCGATCAGCTCGCACGCCGAGTCGATCTCCGCCTGGATCGCGGTCTTCGACTGGCCGAGCATCGTCGCGGCGTTCAGCGTCTGCCGCCACGGACCGGCGAGCAGCTCGGCCGCGCGCAGGAGGATCGCCGCACGGTCGTCGAACGACATCGCGCGCCACGCCGGGGCCGCCTCGCGGGCCGCGCGCAGGGCGTCGGTGGTGTCCTGCTGGGTCGCGCCGGCGAGCGTGCCGAGGACCGAGCGGTGGTTGTGCGGCTGGACGACGTCGAACCGCTCGCCGCCACCCATGCGCTGCTCGCCACCGATGGTCATCGTCAGCTCGCGCGGCTCCTTCTGCAGCTCGGCCAGCTTGGCCTGCAGTTCGGCGCGCTCCGGGGTGCCGGGGGCGTACTGCAGGACCGGCTCGTTGACCGGGGCGGGAACCTGGGTGACCGCGTCCACTCGCAGCTCCTCTTCGAGTCGTGGGGGTGGCACAACGGTAAGTCCGCGCGAGGGGGCACTCCTTGTCCAACTGGCCAAGATTCACCAGGTCAGATGTACGATCGGACAGTTATGACTCTCCGGCACATGCTCATCGCGTTGGGCGACCCACTGGTCGAGGTGCAGGTCGCACCGCACGGCCTGGAGGTCGACGTGCGCGATGTCGTGATCATGGACCCGGACGACCCGCCGGACGTCGCCCAAGGTGACCTCGCGCTGGTCATCGGCGCTCGGGGTCGGGCCGCGTTGCCGCTGGTCAGAGCTGCTGGACGGGCGAAAGCCGCGGCCGTCGCCGTGAAGGAGTCGTCGCCGGCGCTCGAACAGGCCGCGACGGACGCGGGCGTCGCGTTGCTCGAAGTCCGCCCGGAGGTCCGGTGGGCGCACCTCGAAGCGCTGGCCAAGGGCGTGCTCACGACGACGACCGACGACGGCGAGGTCCTCGGCGACCTGTTCGCGCTCGCGCAAACGATTGCCACGCTGACCGGCGGCATCGTCAGCATCGAGGACACCGCGAGCCGCGTGCTGGCCTACTCCCGGTCGTCCGACGAGGTCGACGAGCTGCGGAGGCTCTCGATCCTCGGCCGCCAGGGGCCCGAGCCGTACTTGAAGATGCTGCGCGAATGGGGCGTCTACAACCTGCTGCGGTCGAGCGAGGAGGTCGTCCGGATCGACGAACGCCCCGAGCTCGGCATCCGCCGCCGCATCGCCGTCGGCATCCACGCGGGCTCGCAGCCGCTCGGCACGATCTGGGTGCAGGAGGGCGACCAGCCGCTCACCGACCAGGCCGAACGCGCGTTGCTCGGCGCCGCCCGCGTCACCGCGCCGCACCTGATCCAGCAACGCAACCAGCCCACGTCCCGCTTCCGCGAGAACCTCCTCGCCGCGTTGCTCACCGGCCGGATGGACGCCGCCACCGTCGCCGGCCAGATCGGCGCCGACCCCGCGAAGCCCTGCGCCGTCGTGGTGTTCGCACTGCGGGGCGGCGAAGGTGACCGCAGCGAGCACGAGCTGCGCCGCGCCGAGATGACCGGCCTGATCTCCGTGCACGCGGCCGCCTACCGGCGCAGCGCCCTGGTCAGCGAGTCCGGCGGGCGCACCTACGTGCTGCTGCCGGACCTCGCCCCGAACGCCCAGTTGCTGAGTCTCACGCGCGAAATCGTCACCACGGCGCGACGGCACCTGCACACCTCGGTGCAGGCCGCCGTCGGCTCTACGGTGTCCACGTTGGACGACGCCCAGGTCTCCCGGCAGGAGGCCGAACGCGTGCTGGACGCCATGGCCCGCGACCTCGACGCCGAGGTGGCCACGCTCGCCGACGTGCGGTCGCAGGTCCTGGTGAGCGAGATCCTCGCGCTGCTGCAGGACAACCCGCGCATCCGCGACCCCAGGATCGACGCGCTCGACGCCGAGTCGGCCAAGTCGCTGCTCGCCTACCTCGACGCGCTGGGGGACGTGCGCGCCGCCGCGGAACGGCTGCACGTCCACCCGAACACGCTGCGGTACCGGCTGCGCAGGATCGACCTCGACCTGGACGACCCGCTGGTCCGGCTGATCGCCCAGCTTCAGCTCAGGATGCGGTAGAGCAGCGCCCGTTCCGCGATCGTCCACGTCGTCGTGGTGAGCAGGTACAGCCCGGCGGCCAGCGGCAGGTACGCGGCCACCAGGATCGTGCCGAACGGCAGCACCTTGATCAGCCCGGTCATGAACCCCGGGGTGGGCGTGCTGGTCATCTGCGCCTGCTGCCACCGCACGGTCACGTACGCGACCGCGGCCAGCAGCCCGAACAGCACGAAGAACACCCACGCGAAGCCGGACGTGAAGTGCGTGCCGAGCGAGACGCCGAACAGCGTGCCCTCCAGCAACGGGTTCGGCGTCGTGACGACCTGGTAGATGACCATGAAGAACGGGACGGTGGCGAGCATCGGCAACATGCCCGCGAACATCGAGACGCCGTTGCGCTTGTAGACCTTCTGCGACTCCTCGGACATCCGCACGAGGTCCTTGCCGTACTTCTTCTGCAGCTTCTGGATCTCCGGCGCGAGCTTGGCCTTGGCCTTCTCGCCGCGCACGGCGGCGCGGTAGAGGGGGTGCAGCGCGAGCCGCACGACGATCGTGAATCCGACGATGGCGAGCGCGGGCATGCCGAAGCTCGCCAGGGCAGCGCCCAGGTCAGCGAACAAGGGTGGGTTCTCCGTATCGAGTCGGGTGTGCGGGACGTGTCAGAACGTCCGGCATCCCGGTGCTCGAGGACGGGGCCGACCGGCGGAGTCGGGGTTGCGCAGCCGCAGCTGCGCTGATCGTTCGGCGCGTTCCCTGATCGCGAGCGACCGCGCCGGCGCCGCGGACCGCGGCACCAGCGAGACCACGACGATCAACGCGAGGGCGAGCGCGGTCACGGCCGCGACGACCTCGGTCGGCGAGGAGAACAACGTGAAGGCGTAGAAGGCGGGCAGGAAGACGGCGAGCAGCAGCATCGCTCGGTTCTTGGTCTCCGGCCGCATCACGCCACCGAGTGTACGGCTAGGGCCTGTGTCGAGGTCCCGTTCGATGAGAGTCGCCCGGCTATCGCGAACACGGACTTCGACACAGGCCCTAAGACACCGGCACGGTCTCGAGAACGCCGCCCGCCATGTCGTACGTCGTGACCGAGGTCGCCACCGCGCTGCCGGGCATGTGCAGCACCACCCAGCCGTCCGCGGGAACGGCCCGCGTCTGCTCGCCGAGCGCCGAGGTGGCGACGACGCTGCGCACGCCGGACCGCACCTTGCCCACCACGACGCCGCGAGCTCCGGACGAGCCCAGGTACGGGAACGTGGCGAACCACTGGCCGGCGGTCTGCGGTGCGGCGGGGACGAACTGCCGGTCGGGCCCCGCCACGCAGTAGACCGCACCCTCCGCGCTCAGGAACACGGCGATCGTGACGTCGCCGAGGTCCCTGACCAGCGCCACGTCCGACGCGTTGGGCGGGATCTTCGGGTTGTGCTCGGTGCGCAGCCGCATGTGCGGTGCCCCTGGCGCGGTGCACTGCCGCACCGCCTCCCCCGGCGTCCGTGCGCCCAGTTCTGGGTCACCGGTCCGCGGCGGCTGCCCCCACCACACCGCTGCGGCGACGACGGCGGTCACGGCGAGCGCGCTCACCGGCGCCGCCACCCGCCACCACCGGCGGGCCGGCCGGGCGGCGATCTCGTTGAGCAGCGCGTGCTTGCGGACCTGCACCCGCACCGGGTCGAGCTGCGGGACCTCGGGCGTGATGTTCACAGTGCCTCCTCGACCAGGGCGCCGCGCACCGTGCGTTGCGCACGGGAAAGGCGGGACTTCACCGTGCCGACCGGGATGCCGAGCACCTGGGCGATCTGCGCCTGCGTGAGGTCCGACCACGCGGCCATCTCCAGCACCTCCCGGTCACGGGCAGGCAGCTTCTCCAGCTCCGCGATCACCGCGCGCGTCCTGGTCTCCGCGTCCACCCGCCTGGCCACGTCGTCGGCGTGGTCGTCCTGGGCGTCAGGACGCGGCACCTTTCCAAGCGCGGCCTGGTACCGGGTTCGGGAACGGTGGTGGTTGCGGGTGACACCCAGTGCGACGCCGTACAGCCATGGCAGCAACGATCCGTCGACCGTCACGGACCGGCGTTTGCGCCAGGTCTCCAAGAAGACGACGGACATCAGGTCCTCCGCCACCGCCCAGCCGCCGGTGCGGCGCAGGCAGTAGGCGAAGACGGCCTGGGCGTGGCGTTCGAACAACAGCCCGAACGCCTCGTCGTCCCCGGCCCTGACCTGCCCCCACAGTTCTTCGTCGGTCACGGACCCTCCTCTCTGCTCCGTCCATGTCCGCAGGAGGAGGACCGGTTCACGACTCGACCAGACCCGGCCGGTCGGGGTGGTCGTACCGCACGAAAAGGTCGGCCACGGGCTCGTAGTCGTCGAACGCGGGCAGCGTCCACTGCTCGGCGGTCTTGCGCCGCAGCGCACCGGGGGAGAGCCACAGGTGCACGGTCAGCTCGGCCGGCAGCCACCGGTCGAGCAGCAGCGTGCCGTCGACGAGCACGACGCCGTTCTCCGGCACGTCCACGTACTCGGCGCGGCTGGCCCGGTCGGTGGCGGCGTTCCACAACGACGGCAGCACCTTGCCGTCCAGCGCCGGGTCGAGCACCTCGCGCCGCAGACCGGCCAGGTCGAACCAGCTGTGCCGGTAGGAGTACGGGTCGGTGCGGCCGTGCTCCAGCCGCACCGACGCCGGCCGCAGGAAGTCCTCAGTGGACACCCGCTGCACGGAACGGCCCGAGGCGCGCAACGGTTCCACGACGGCGTCCGCGAGCTTGCCGGGCTCGGCGGCGGGTGCCCCGTCGACGAGCACCCGCACCCGGCCGTCGATGCCGCTGATCCGCGCGACGATCTCGGCGACCAGCGTGTCGTGCGACAGCGGGCGGACCTTCATCGCCACCGCACCGGCGGCACCCAGTCCGCCCACGCCGTGTCCCACCAGAACTCGCCGGACGCCAGCATCTTCTCGATCTTCTCGCCCTCCGCGCGGATCGACTCGGCCTGGGCCGCGGAGTACTTGCCGGAGGCGACCTGCTCCTCGAACTCGTCGAGGTCGCGCTGCTCCCAGGTGCCGTCCGGCGCCACCGTGTAGTCCAGCGCGTGGTCGAGCGTCTCGAACCCGTCGGCCACGCGGCGGTAGGGCGCCTGCAGGTTCAGGTAGAAGTTGGCGAAGTGCCGGTCCTCGCCGTGCCAGAACAGGTCGACCGAGTAGGCGTCGTCCGGCCGGTGCAGCATGAGCTTGCCGTGCCCGCGCCAGAACCCGCGCTCGGGCTTGTCCCACGGGTGCGGGTGGTGGTGGGCCGGGTAGGTGAGCCTGGTGCCCGGTTCCACGAACACCGCGAGCAGGCCCGGCTCGTCGGCCACGACCCTGGTCGGCATCTCCGACCACACCTCGCCGTGCAGCACCTCCCGCCGCACGACCACCTCACCCGGCGTGAACAACCTCATGCGCCGAACTTACGTGATCACGCTCCGCCGCGTCCCTGGCCATCATCCGCCGCTTGAGCGCGGGAACGGCGTTGGTGACGCGCAGGACCGTGCGGAACATCGCGAGCATGACCCGGCCGATCACGGGCTTGTGCAGCATGCCGTTGCCGTCCATCTGCTCACGGGACGCGAGCACCGCCTCGAACCCGTACTTGACCATCTCCTGCTCGTACTCGGAGATGGCGGTGACGACGTTCTTGCCGTTGTGCGCCTCGGTGAGCTTGCGGGTCAACAGCTCCGCGTCGCGCAACGCGGTGTTCGCCCCGATGCCACGGCCGGGCGTCATCAGGTGCACGGCGTCGCCGATCAGCGTGACGTTGCTGGCCTTCCACGGCGGCACGGGTTCCGAGGTGCGGACCTTGATCTGGAACACCGTCTCGGGGTCGGCCAGGCGGAAGAGCTCGCGCAGGTTCGGGTGGAACTTCGGGGTCATGTCCAGCACGACCTGCTTGAGCTGCTCCTGGCTGAGGTCGCGCAGCTCGGGGAACTTGTCGTGCGCGGCCGCGTAGCCCCACATGATGTAGTCGTCCTCGACGCCCTCGGTGTCGAAGCGCATGACGTGCAGGATCACGAACCCGCCGCGCGGTCCGTAGAGCAGCGTCACGGCCCGTTCCGCCTGGGGTGGCAACAGCTTCAGGTTCTCCGGCGTGAGCGGGAGCTTGCCGGCGATCGAGGTGATGCCGGTGTCGGAGATCTTCGCGTGCGGCAGGTACTGCCTGCGCACCTTGGACTGCGCGCCGTCCGCGCCGACCAGGACGTCACCGGTCTCGGAGGTGCCGTCGGCGAAGAACGCGGTCACCGAGCCGTCGTCGTTGCGGGTGAAGTGCGTGAACGCCTTGTCGAACCGCACGACGTCCTCCAGGCCGCCCAGCAGCGCGGTCCGCATCGCGATGCGGCTGACCGACTTCTCGCTGCGCGTCTCGTCGGCCTGCTCGGGCAGCTCCGCGACCAGCAGCTCCCGGTACTTCTCGGTGCGCATGTTGATCAGCTTCGGAGGTAACGCGGTGGTGCGGACGAACTCGGTGAACACCTCCGGGGGCAGGCAGGCGTGCAGCGCTTTGCTGCCATCAGGGCTGATCCCGACCCGGTAACCGATCAACATGCTGCGCGGTGTGCGGTCGCGTTCGCACACCACGACGTCCACGCCGGCCTTCTTCAGCCCGTGCGCCAGGCAGAGGCCGCCTGTTCCCGCTCCGATGATGAGTACGCGCATGACAATTCCCCCTCAACTAAGTCTCTTAGTTGAGAAGATATTCAGCATCCGAGAGTCTTGTCAATCGTCTTGAAGCAGCCTCCGCAGGCGGGCGTTCGTGATCGCGAGCCGCACGTCGTTCGGCGGCAGCAGCCTGACCAGCTGTTCCATCGCCTCGACATCGTGTTCGCCGGAGTCGGTCTGGGAGAACGTCCACAGCGCGTTCGCGTCACCGCGCGACAGCACCGCCCGACGCACACCGCTGGCCAGGTCGTCGCGTTCGGCCAGCACGATCGGCGCCTCCGAGCGGGAGAGCAGGGTGCCGCGGTACCGGGACGCGGCCAGCGGCACGTCGCCGTCCCTGAGCGCGGCGCGCACGGCCAGGAAGTCCGCCTCCACGTGCGCGGTCAACCGGTACGGGCGGGTCGCGAGCACGCCGGTGCCCAGCTGCGCGCGCAACCGGTGCAGCTCCGCGCGCACGGTCGTCGGGTTGCCGCGTTCGCCGTAGAGGCGCAGGGCGAGCTGGTCGGCGGTCAGGCCGCCGTGCAACGCCAGCGCGCAGAGCAGTTCCGCGTGCCGCAACGAGATCGGCACCTCGCGGGCGTCCAGCACCACCTTCGGTTCCGGCAGCAGGAACGACAGCGACAGCACCGAGCGGCGCGCGAGCCGTTGCTGGCGCGGCACCCGCAGCAGGTAGCCCTGGGCGAGCGGTTCGAGCACGGCGTCGCGGCCGTCCGCGAGCCGCAGCCGGTCCGAGGACACGTCGACCCGCGGCGGCACCAGCCCGTACGGCTCGGCGGCGACCACCCGGCCGGTCGGGCTGAGCAACGCGCCCGGCTCACCGCGCAACGCGACCAGGTGCCGCATGTTGCGCGCCCGCAGCTCCTCGTCCTGGGCGTTCATCCTGGCCAGCAAGGCCGACTCGGCGAGCCGGGCCGACGCCGACACCAGCGCCACCATCGACGGGTGCATGGTCTCGACCGGGCCGCTGAGGTCGATCACGCCGATCGTCTCGCCGGTGTCCGGGTCGCGCACCGGGCTCGCCGCGCAGGTCCAGTGGTGGTAGGTCCGCACCAGGTGCTCGGCGGAGTGCACGGTGACGCTGGAGCCGACCGCGAGCGCGGTGCCCATCGCGTTCGTGCCGGTCGCGTCCTCCGACCAGCGGGTGCCCTCGGCCAGGCCGACGCCCTCGGCGTAGGAGCGGGTGGCGTGGGAGCCCTCACACCAGAGGATGTGGCCCTGGGCGTCCGCCACGACCATGATGTGCTTCGCCTCCTCCGCGAAGCCCAGCAGGGTCTCGCGGAGCACCGGCAGCGTGAGCTGCAGCGGGTGGCGTTCGCGCAGGTCCGGCAGCTCGTCGGCGCCGAACACCGTCGGCGCGGTGTGCAGGTCGGGGTTCACGTTGGCCGCGAGTGACCGTTGCCACGACGCCGAGATGACAGAGCGTGGCGAATCAGCCGTGCGAGTGCCACTCAACACGGCATCTCTAACCCGGTTCAGCAACAGTGCGTGTTGCGTGGGGTCGGCAGTCACTGATCCATCCGCGGCTTGCAACGAGCATGCAACGTTCTGCTGCCTACTTTCTCATTTCCCCCACCTCGGACGACCGGTGGGCCATCTTCTGGCAGGGAGTCGAGAAATGACGCAGTACGCGGCACCGGGGCAGCCCGGCAGCGTGGTCGCGTACCGGCCGAGGTACGACCACTTCATCGGCGGAGAGCACGTGCCGCCCGTCTCCGGTGACTACGTCGAGAACGTGACGCCGGTGACCGGAGAGGTGTTCACGGAGGTCGCGCGGGGCACCGACGCCGATCGCGCTCGTGCGTTGCACTCGGCCAGTGGCGCCGCACGGGCATGGGGGCGCACCACGGCACGAGAGCGCGCCACGGTGCTGGTCGAGATCGCCGACCGGGTGGAGGAGCACGCCGACGAGCTCGCCGTCGCCGAGACGTGGGACAACGGCAAGCCCGTGCGCGAGGCCCTGGTCAGCGACGTGCCGATGATAATCGAGCAGTTCCGCCAGTTCGCCGCCGTCATCCGCACCGAGGTCGGCGCGGTCGAGCAGGTCGGCACCGACACCGCCGACTACCGCTCGCACCAGCCCATCGGCGTGGTGCAGCGCAGGCTCGGCTGGGCGTTCCCGTTGCTGCACACCGCCCGCGTCCTCGCCCCGGCCCTCGCGGCCGGGAACGCCGTGGTCCTGGAGCCCGCGCTGCAGACGCCGGCGTCGATCCACGTGCTGATGGACGTGATCGCGGACCTGCTGCCCCCCGGTGTGGTGAACGTGATCACCGGATCTGATGACCACCCGGTCGTCGCCGGCCGCTGCCCGAACATCTTCTTCTCCGACGTCACCTCGCAGCGCGACAGCTTCCTCGACAAGGCGCTGGAGGGCTTCGCGATGTTCGCGGCCAACCAGGGCGAGGTCCCCACCGCCCCGTCCCGCGCGCTGATCCAGACCGCGGGCTACGAGGAGCTGCTGCACCTGGCCACCGAGCGCACCCGGCAGCTGCGCACCGGCGACCCCCTCGACACCGACACGATGGTCGGCGCGGTGGTGTCACTGGCTCAGCGCGACCGCGTGCTGGCCTACGTCGAACGCGGCAAGGCCGAGGGTGCCCGCCTGGTCACCGGCGGCGAGGCGTCCGGGCACTACGTCCAGCCCACGATCTTCGAGGGCGACCACCGCTCGGGCGTGTTCTCCGACGACGTGCTCGGCCCGGTCGTGTCGGTGACGAGGTTCGACGACCGCGACGACGCCGTGAAGATCGCCAACGAGGCCACCGCCCAGCTCGGTGCCGGTGTGTGGTCGCGCGACCTCGTGCTGGCCCACCACGTCGGCGCGGAGCTGCGCGCCGAGCGGGTCTGGGTGAACAACTACCACGCGTACCCGGCGAACACCGCGGTGCTCGCCGAGTACCGGCGGGTGAAGCACCTGCTGGTCAGCTACTCCGACCGGGCGCAGGGGTATTTCTAGTCCTGCCAGGGCACCTGGGTGGAGGGGTAGTAGTTGATGCCCATGACCTTCCACCTGGGTGCCTGCGCGGCCAGGCGCGGCGCGAACCGGTCCCAGCTGTGGATGCTTGCCGGCGCCCAGCCGAGCTCGGCCACCACGGGCAGCCGCGGGAACGCCATGTACTCGATGTCGGCCGACGTCTGCAGCGTCTCAGTCCACAGTGGAGCTTCGACGCCGCGGACACCGGCTTCGGACACGCCGTCGAGGTACGCGCCGGGGTTCCAGCTGTAGGCGTCCTTCACCTCGACGTAGCCCGCCCAGCTCAGGCCGAGCTTGATGTCCTTGTGGTACTTCATGTCCAGGTAGATCTTGTTGGCCGGCGACATCAGCACCTTGTTGCCGCGCTGAGCGGCCGCGGCCACGTCGGCGTTCGTGGTCTTGGTGCCCCAGAACTGCGGCACGACCGCGGTGTCCGTGGTGGTCTTGATGAACTCGTGCCAGCCGACGGTGGTCTTGCCGTACTTCTTGACGATCGGCAGCGCGCGGTCCATGAACGTCTGGTAGTCCGCGTCGGGCGTGGAGTGCGCCTCGTCGCCACCGATGTGGAAGTACGGGCCGGGGGTGATCGCCGCGACCTCCCTGACGACGTCCTCGACGAACTTGTAGGTGACCTCGCTGTTGATGCACAGCGAGGAGAACCCGACCTCGATGCCGGTGTAGAGCGGCCGCTTCTGGCCGTCGCAGTTGAGCTCGGCGTAGCTGGCCTGGGCGGCGTTGGTGTGGCCCGGCATGTCGAACTCGGGGATCACGGTGATGCCGCGGGACTGGGCGTGCGCGACCAGGTCCTTGTACTGCTGCTGGGTGTAGAAGAGCTGCCCGGTCCGGCCGCCCACCTCCGTGCTGCCACCGATCTTGGTGAGCTCGGGCCAGGACTTGATCTCCAGGCGCCAGCCCTGGTCGTCGGACAGGTGGAGGTGGAAGTAGTTGATCTTGAACGTCGCCAGCTGGTCGATGTAGCGCTTGACCTGGGCGGGGGTGAAGAAGTGCCTGCTGACGTCGAGCATCGCGCCGCGGTGGTGGTAGCGGGGGTGGTCGAGGATGCTCGCGCCCTTGATCTGCCACGGGCCGCGCTGCCTGGTCTTCGCCTCGGCCTTCGCGGGGAGGAGCTGGCGGAGGGTGGCGACGGCGTTGAAGTGGCCGGCGGCGGAGTTGGCCCGGATGAGGACGAACTTCGGGGTGACGTCGAGCTGGTAGCCCTCGGGGCCCGTCTTCGGGTCGGCGCCGCCGGTGAGGACGACGGCGGTGCCGCCGAGGCCGGTTGCGTTGATGTCGGATGCGTCGAGTTCGGCTTCGTTGACGTCGCGGCCGATGAACCAGTCGGCTATCGGCAGGCGGAAACCGGTGGAGGGGCGGAGGGTCTCGGCCAGGAGTTCGGCGGGAGCGGTGGCGTTCCTCGTCGTCAGAATGATCTTGGTGGACGGGGTGAGGGTGAAGGTGCCTGCGCGCGGGGTCAGCTGGGCTGGGTGGGGGATCAGTTGAGGGGGTGACGGCGTTGCGTCGGCTGTGCCTGGCACCAGGGCTCCAGATGCGGCGATCAGGAGGGCTGCAAGGGTGGGGATGGCTGCGGATCTTCTGGCCACGACTCGTCCTCCAGGGCAGGGCGGTGAGCGGCGGCGGCGCTGGGGATCACGCTTTCAGTGCCCGTTGGTGATGTCAAGGTCCAGACCAATTTGTCCGGCCGGCCTGTAGGGCGTCCTCCCCGTCCGGCGATCTTGGGCGCGCCGGACGGGGAGGTCACCACGCCAGCTCCGCGCGCAGTGCCTCCGGACGCTTCGCCTTCGGCTTGGCGAAGGCGAGGGCTGCCTAGAGGTGTTCCTTCGTCAGCTTTTGCCACAGGGCCGGGAGGTCTGCCTCGGTCTTGTGAGCCAGTTCGACCTCCTTGCCGTACAGCAGGCCGAACGTGAACCCGTTCTCGTCACCCCTGCCCAGCTCCAGCAGCACCGGACGAGCCACCACGGAGTCCTGGTGGTCGCCGAGGAGCGTCTGGACGTCCTTGGCCCGCTTGCGCAGGTGGGTGGCGTGCTTGCCGAGTGCGGGTTCGGCCACCTCGGCCGAGTAGCGGAGGCGTTTGCCCGCCTTGCGGGCCTCGTGGAGCGGTTCGTCGGAGTCGGGGGTGGCGAGGGCCGTCTTGATGCGGTCGTCGAGGCGGCGGCGCGCCTTCTCGACGAGCTTGGGGAGGACGTCCTTGGCCTTGCCGGAGGCGAGGGTGGTCAGTGGGGGAGAAGCCAGCAAGGTGTCGATGGAGTTGAGGAGGGCGAAGTAGCGCTTGTCGTCGAGGGCGGCGACGGAGGCCTCGTGGGCGGCGGCTTCGCGGGGGGCGAAGTGGCGGGTGAGGCGGGCGGCCACGTCGCCGAGCACCAGTTCCGGCGGGAGGGAGTGCAGGCCCTCTTCGAAGCGCATGCGGAGGACTTCCAGGTCCCGGGAGTCGCCGAGGATGCCGGCCAGCCACTTGAGCTCGTCGGTGAGGGGGCGGGTGGCGTCGCGGTCGATGATCTTGCCGAACGCCTGGAGGGCGGAGCGCATGCGGCGGGTGGCCACGCGCATCTGGTGGACGGCGTCGTCTTCCTTGCGGCGGACGCGGGGGTCCTGGTTCTGGAGTGCTGCGCGTTGTTCGGCGATGTAGGCGAGGACGACGTCGCCCGCGGTGGACTTCTTGGTGAGGCGGGGGATCGGGTCGCGTTTGACGCCGATCACCTGGGAGAGCTTGGAGGAGGAGGAAGAAGGGTGGATGCCGGCGTCGCCGAGGTGTTGCTCGACGGTGTCCAGGAGGGTGCGGTCGCCGGTGCCGAGCTCCACCTCGATCTCGCGCCAGGAGGTGGTGCGGGTGGAGGAGCCCATGGTCTGGGCGGTGACCACGTCGTCGACGACCTCGGCGAGCATGTCGCCGGTCTCGTTCGAGAGCTGCCAGCGGCGGCGGTTGGTCTTGATCTGGGCGACCGGGGACAGGTCGGAGCCGCGGGTGTGGGCGCGGACCAGTGAGGTGAGGTCCTTCGGCGGCTTCTTCGTGGCGCGGCCCAGTGGGGCGTGGAGCTCCTGGCGGGAGTCGTCGCCCGCTGGGAGTTTGAGGTGCCAGCCCTCGTCGGGGCCGCCCACGCGCCTGCGCAGGGTCACGCCGGCGCGGGCCAGGCGGTAGTCGTCGGTGTCGAAGTACGTGGCCTCGAGGTCGAACTCCTCGGGGCCCGTGGCGACACCGGTGATGTCGGTGAGGTCCGGCAGACTCGCGTCTGATGGTGCCTCGTACTTGCGTTCGGTCTCAGTAGTAGAGGTCGCCATTTCCTATTAATACCTCGTTTCGCCGCAGTTCACCCATGTTGTGACCCTGTGTGAGGGGCGGGTGCCCGGCCGGGCGGAAACCCGGCCTCGATTGCGTGTAATGAGGGTTGCCCGTCTTGGCGCGGGGAACACCGTCGGGTTCGCTGGGCGCGTGCCCACGGAGAAGGAACGGCTCGACGTGGTCGAGCCGCAGGTCGCCACGTTGATCAGCCACGTCGGCCAGCTGGCCGCGGAGCTGGAGCGCGTGACGGCGCGGTTGACGGTGCTGGAGCGCCGGTTGTCCGGTGCCGGTGATGGTGCGCTGGCCGATCTCGACGCGGTTGCCGGCGACATCGAGCCGTTGGTCAAGGCGTTGCGCACAGCCTGGGACGCCGAGCAGGAGCTGCTCGCCGACCCGATGCGGGTGGAGCTGCGCCAGGAGGTGCTGGAGTTCGACGGGCTCAAGGCCCGCCGGGACGAGGCGCGCTCCAAGCTCGACGGCGGGCGGGTGCCGCGGTTCGAGCGGGACGCGCTCAGCCACGAGGTGCGCCAGATGGAGTGGCTGATCAACGCCAACGAGGCCAGCGCGCGGCGTGCGGCCGAGCGGCTCGCCGCCGACGAGGACGCCACGGGTGAACAGTGGCGGACCGAGGCCGTGCGCGCCGGTGAGAAGGCCCGCGCCGAGATCAGGGACGCCGCCGCCCGCCGGATCTCCCACGCGCTCGGGCAGTACGCGCGGATGCCGGTGTGGTTCCGGGTCGGGCTGGGCGAGATCACCGCGCCGGACCCGTCGTTCTGGCTGGAGGCGGCCATCGCGGTGCTCGCCTACCGGCTCGAGTACGGGGTCACCGACGCGGTCTCGCCGCTGGGCACGCCACCGTCGGCGACCAGCGGCAACGAGGCGTGGGTGCGCCGCGCGAACGTCTACGCCGACATCACCGACCGGCTCGCGACCCTGGCCGCCACGTTCCACCTCCAGTAGCCTTGCTGCAACCGCACGGTTGCAGGAGGAGTCAGCAGAGGTGAACGACGAGATCGGCCGCCGGATCGGGCGGCACCCGCTCAGCGCACCGCGGAAGCACCTCTTCCGGTGAGCCAAGGCCCCCAGGACCAGGTCAGCGAGGTCCTCGCCGCGCTCGCGGACCCGATGCGCCGCCAGGTGCTCGACCTCGTCGCCGCGCACGGTCCGGTGTCGGCCTCGGCGCTCGCGAACCAGCTGCCGGTCAGCCGGCAGGCGATCGTGAAGCACCTGGCCGTCCTCGAACGCGCCGAGCTGGTGGCGTCGCAACGCGCCGGCAGGGAGAACTGCTTCTCCGTGCGGTCCGACGCGCTCGACGCCACCGCCACCTGGATGGCCTCGCTGGCCTCGCAGTGGGACAGCCGGCTCGCCAGGCTCAAGCGGATCGCTGAGGCATGAGCGTGCCGCCGACCATCGTGGCCAGCACCGGGATGTCGGCGATCGCGTCGCTGGTGCGCGGGTCGTCGCCGAGCACGACGAGGTCCGCGAGCTTGCCCGGCGTGATGCTGCCGAGCACGTGTTCCTTGCGGCACGCGTAGGCGCTGCCGAGCGTGTACGCGCGGATCGCCTCCTCGACGGTGATCGCCTCGTCCGGCCCGACCGCGCGGCCGCTCGACGACCGCCGCCGCACCATGAACTCGATGGCGCGCAACGGTGCTCCGTCCGCGACCGGCCGGTCCGAGCTGCCCGCCACGGTGATGCCGTGGTCGAGGAACGACCGCCCGCGGTACATCCAGGGTGCCCGCCGCGGTCCCATGATCTCGCTGTAGTCGTCGCCGTACGCCCACAGGAACGTCGGCTGGACGACGGGAACCATCCCGAGGGCGGCGATCCGTTCGAGTTGCTCCGGCCGCACCAGGCCGCAGTGCTCGATCCGGTGCCGGGCGTCCGCACGCGGCCGGGCCGACTGCGCCCGCGCCACCGCGTCGAGGGTGAAGTCGATCGCGCGGTCGCCGATCGCGTGGATCGCGAGCTGCCACCCGGCGTTGTGCCCGTCGATGATCGCCGCCCGCATGAACTCCTCGGACTCGGCGAGCTGCCCCACGTTCTCCGTGCCGGCGTACGGCTCGGACAACGCGGCCGTGCGCGCGATCATGCCGCCGTCGGTCCACAGCTTCATGGCGCCCAACGACACCATGTCGTCGCCGAACCCCGTGTGCAGACCGAGGTCGATCGCCCGTGCGATGCCATCAGCCGGATCCGCGGCCACGTCGTGCAAGACGTACGCGGACACCATGAGCTGCATGCGGATCGGCAGCCGCGCGCGTTGGTACGCGGCGGCCTCCAGCGGGCTCGACGCGATCAGCCCGGCGCCGATGCCCGCCTCCGCGCACATCGTCACGCCCTGCGCCAGCGCCTGGTCGGCGCTGCGGCGCAGCTCGGCGACGATCTCCTCGATCGAGTAGGGCAACCGCAACGTGCGTGCCGCCAGCTGCTCGTTCTCGGTCAGCCAGCCGTCGCTGGTGATGCCGGGGAGCTGCCGCAGCACCACCGAGTTCACCACGCACGCGTGCCCGGACAGGTCGGCCACGTACACCGGCCGGACACCGCTGATGGCGTCGAGGTCGGCCGCCGTCAGCGGCCGGTCCATGATCCGCCGGTCGTACCCGGACGCCTCGATCCACGCCGTGCCGGGCGCGTTGGCCAACGCGTGCTGCACGAGGGCGACCGTGTCCAGCCCGGTCACGTCGATGGTGCGCCTGCCGTTCCACGCCAGGTGCGTGTGCGCGTCGATGAACCCCGGCAGCACCACGGCGCCACCGAGGTCGGCGGTCTCGGCCGCCGGCAGGTCCGCGACCTGCTCGTCCAGCCCGGCGATGCGGCCCTGCCAGATGCCGATCGTGTGCGCGGCGGGGCGGGCCGGGTCCATGGTGAGGGCCCGGCAGCCCGCCAGTTTCAGGTCGAGTTTCACGCCGTCGCGAGGACCGGCACAGGAGTGTTGGTCAACACGGAAGCCAGGATCTCACCTGAGCGCACCGCGACGTTGGACAGCAGCGAGGACGTGATGCCGTGCGAGTGCTCGGTGCCGCCCTGGACGTAGATGCCGCCGCGCAACGACGACCGCACGCGGTAGTCCCGGCCCACGATGAGGCGGCCCTGCGCGTCCCGTGCGCACGCCGCGTCGAGCGAGCCCAGCGCGGGCGCCGCCTCGTCGTAACCGGTCGCGAGCAGCACCAGGTCGGTGTCGAGGAACTCCTGCTCGCCGGTCACGAGCGACTGGATCACCGCACGCGCGCCGGTCGCGGACTCCTCGACGGCCACGAGCCTGGTCATCTTCATCATCTTGAGCCGCTCGGTGCCGAGGACCTTCTCCTGGTAGGTCGTCCGGTAGAGCTGCGCGATGAGGTCGACGTCGACCACGGAGTAGTTGGTGTTGCGGTGGTAGTCCATCAACCGCTGCTTCACCGCGTCCGGCGCGTCGTAGTAGTGGTCGACGGCCTCCGGGTCGAAGATCCGGTTCGCGAACGAGCTGTCGTCGGCCGGGCTGTAGCCGTAGCGGGAGAACACCGAGCACACCTCGGCGCCGGGGAACTCGCGGTGCAGGTAGGCCACGGCCTCCGCGGCGCTCTGGCCGGCACCCACGACGACGCAGCGCTTCGGGTCCTTCAGCTCACCGATCCGGTGCAGGAACTCGCTGTTGTGCCACACCCGGTCCGACAGCGCGACGCCCTCGGGCACGGTCGGGCGCAGGCCGGTGGCGAAGATCAGGTTGCGGGCGCGGCAGACGTCACCGGTCGCGGTCGTCACCTCGAACAGGTCGTCCTCGACCGCCGTCACGCCAACGACTTCCGCGTTGTAGGTGACCATGTCGTCGACCTGCGCCGCGGCCCACTCGAAGTAGTCGTGGAACTCGACGCGCAGCGGGAACAGGTTCTTGTGGTTGACGAAGTCGACGAGCCGGCCGCGGTCCTGCAGGTAGCACAGGAACGAGAAGCGGCTGGTCGGGTTCCGCATGGTCACGAGGTCTTTGAGGAAGGACACCTGCATCGTGGCGTCGTCCAGCAGCATGCCGCGATGCCAGCCGAACGCCTGCTGACGTTCCAGGAACACCGCGGTGACAGGGGTTCCGGCCTGCTCGTTGTGCTCGGTCAGAGCGATGGCGAGCGCCAGGTTGGAAGGCCCGAACCCGATGCCGACGACGTCGTAGATGGGGTGCACGAGCAATCAACTTAGGGCAGCCTAAGCTTATCTGCAAGCGGTTCGTTAGGTTAGCCTGACCGTATCCCACCGATGTTGAGGAGGACACCCCCATGAGGGTCGTCATGTTCGGGTTCCAGACCTGGGGTCATCGCACCCTGCAGGCACTCTTGGCATCTGAGCACGAGGTCGTCCTGGTGGTGACCCACCCCAAGGGTGAGGGTGCGTACGAGAAGGTCTGGAGCGACTCGGTCGAGGACCTGGCCCGTGAGAACGGCGTCGAGGTGCTCATCCGCGAACGGCCGGAGGACCAGGAGCTGCTCGACGCGCTCAAGGCGGCCGACCCCGACGTGATCGTCGCCTGCAACTGGCGGACGTGGATCCCGCCGCAGGTCTTCGCGCTGCCCAAGCGCGGCACGTTGAACGTGCACGACTCGCTGCTGCCGAAGTACGCGGGCTTCTCCCCGTTGATCTGGGCTCTGATCAACGACGAGAAGGAGGTCGGCGTGACCGCGCACATGATGGACGACACGCTCGACGCCGGCGACATCGTGCTGCAGCGCTCCGTCCCGGTCGGCCCGCGCGACACCGCCGCCGACCTGTTCCAGAAGACGCTGGAGCTCTTCGGGCCGATCACGGTCGACGGCCTGGCCGAGATCGCGTCCGGCCGCACGGACTTCACCAAGCAGGACCGGTCGCAGGCGTCGTTCTTCCACAAGCGCGCCGAGGAGGACCTGCGGATCGACTTCACCTGGACCGCGGAGGAGCTCGACCGGCTGGTGCGGGCCCAGTGCGCGCCGTACCCGAGCGCGTTCTGCTTCCACCGCGGCCAGCGCCTGGAGATCGTCGAGGCCGACGTCTCCGCGGAGGTCTACGGCGGCACGCCCGGCCGGATCTTCTACCGCGAGGGTGACGGCGTGGCGGTCGTCGCCGGCGCCGAGGCCCGTCGTGGCCGCAGCAAAGCGTTGCTGGTCAAGAAGGTCCGCACCGCCGACGGCACCGAGCTCAAGGCGCAGGAGTACTTCAAGACGATGGGCGGGTACCTGACCTCGCGTCCGTGAATTCGACGAATTCGACGCTGTTCACGGGCCGGGTGACCGGCCCGTGATCAGGATGGTCGATCATTGGCCCCATGAATCGCGCTGCGGTGACGTCACTTGTCGTCTTCGTGCTGCTCGTGGCACTGGGCTGGTATCTGACGGAACTCCAGTCGTCCAAGGACCAGTCGCCCACGACGACCACCGCCGCTCCGCTTCCGGGCGGGTCGGCCGACCTCGGCGCGCTGCAGATCGCGCCGGAGGGCAAGATGGCCGGCTACAGCCGCGACCGGTTCCCGCACTGGGCATCGCAGGGCAACTCCTGTGACACCAGGGAGATCGTGCTGCAGCGGCTGGGCGCGGACGTGAAGTCGGACGAGAACTGCAAGGCGACGTCCGGATCGTGGAACAGCCCGTACGACAACGTGGTGGTCACGGACGCCGCCGAGGTCGACATCGACCACACCGTGCCGCTGGCCGAAGCGTGGCGTTCCGGCGCGGACAAGTGGACCGACGACCAGCGCAAGGCGTTCGCCAACGACCTCGGCGGCCTCCAGCTGATCGCCGTGACCGCGAAGACCAACCGCGGCAAGGGCGATCAGGACCCGGCGAAGTGGAAGCCGCCGGTGCAGACCTACTGGTGCACCTACGCCCAGCACTGGATCTCGGTGAAGATCAGCTACAAGCTCGCCGTCGACCAGCCCGAGCACGACGCGCTGGCGGCCATGCTCAAGACGTGCTGATCACCGTCACGGTGACCGGCTCGACGTAGGTGCCGCTGCGCAGCGCCCGGTGCAGCTTCTCCTGGAACAGCGGGCGTTCGTGCGGCTTCGGCAGGGTGTTCGGCGACATCGCGGAGAACAGGCTGCCGGCGAGCTCTTCGATCGTGTGCTCGTGCGTGTACCCGATGGCCCACTCGTGCGACCGGTAGCCCGCCCGGCTCAGCGCGTCCGCATACCGTTGGCGTGCAACGGCATCCGTACCGCAGTCGGCCGTGATCGGCCGGTGGAACCAGTCCTCGAGGACCCTGCGGATCGCCGGGTGCTGGCGCCACAACGGCGTCCCGTTCGCGATGATCGCGAACTTCTCGGTGCGCGCCTCGCGGAACAACCGCTCGTGGTCCATCCAGTGCAACGCCTGCCCGACCACGACCGCCTCGAACGGCCCGAGGTCCGGCACGTCCGCGTCCGAACCCAGGTGCCACTCGACGTTCGGCAACGCCGGGGCGTGCGCGAGCATGTCCGGCTCCGGGTCGACCGCCAGCACCCGCCGCACGTGCCGCGACAACGGCGCGGCGAGCTGCCCGGTGCCGCAGCCGAGGTCGAGCACGGCGTGGTCGCGGGTGAGCCCGAGCTTGGCGACCAGCGCGTCGACCACCGGCGGCGGATAACCGGGGCGGAACCTCGCGTAGAAGTCCGCCACCTCACCGCTGAACCCCAGGCCGGTTGTGCTCATGTCGTTGACACTGCCTCAGTTCGCACGGACGTGCCAGCAAATCCGCCGACAGCGGACCAGGTTCGACACGGCCCGACCCCCCCCAGACGGGCCGCGTCACCCCGCGCGACCCGCCCCCGCGAGTCCGTGCCACCCCCTGGTGCGCGGCCCACCCCCGCAGGCCGCGCCACCCCGCTAACCGACCTTCCCGACCGCTTCCGCCTGACCGTCCTGCATCGCCTCGAACAGCCCCGACAGCTTCCAGTGCGTCACGTACCCCATCGCCTCCGCCGCGATCAGCACGTCCAGCTTCCCCAGGTTCGTGCGCTTCGGCATCTGGTACGCCTTGCCGCGCCGCACGTCGAGCACCATCGGCGTGGCGCCCGGCAGCGTGTCCGCGATGGTGTGCTGCAGGATCCGCAGGCCGACGTTGGCCGCCTCCCTGGTCAGCGGCACCTCCTTGGTGTGCACGAGCACCGCGTGGGTCGACCCGTCCTTGCGCCGCAGCCCGAGGTGGGGCCGCACCTTCAACGTGAGCTCGCCGGCGCGGTAGGTGGTGCCCTCCACCGGCACGCCGGTGGCCTTGAACGCCGCCAGCCAGGGCAGGAAGCCGTCGGCGATCTCCTCGAACGCCCGCGGCTGGCCGGTGCGGTTGGCGGCCATGACCGCCTTCTTGAGCTCCAGTTCGGGCTCGGTGGAGTTGACCGCTCGGCGCATGGCGTCGCGGATCGGGTTGTAGAAGCCGCAGACCCTCGGGTCGTCGGTCAGATACATTCCCCGCTGCTCTGACACGATGTTGATGCGTCCACGCTGGCCGCTCATGACGTACTCGGTGAACGACAGTGCGGTGACGCTGACGTTGTTGTCCGGCAACGCTTTCTCCCCTCGTACCGCCTTCTTCACCTGACGTTAGCGGAGAGGTCTGACAAAAACGGTGCTGCTCCGAACGGACCATCGGTTACGTAGTGTTGCTTGTTCACTCAATCAGGTGGCACTGAGGGTGGTGCTTTGGGCCTCAATCGGTAAACGGACAGTGACGAACCGGCAACCGATCATCCGCCTGACCGTTCGTCTGCCGTTCGCCGACGCTCACGCAACGCTCACCGCATGACAGGCGGAAGTCACCCTGTGTAGAAGATCAACTGAAGAGAATGAGTTCCACAGGAGATTTCGCGGCGAGGGAGCATGATGGCGGTGAAGGCGGCAGAGTCCGCTGGGCGTTCACCCGAAAGAGCGGGTGACGTCGAGGACCGGCAGCTGACGAGGTGGGTCGTCCACCCCGTCCAGTGGCCGCACGCGCTGCAGGTGACGGTCATCCTCGTGCTGATCGCGCTGCTGCTCTGGGCCATCGCCCTCACGCTCGGCCCCGACCAGGCGTTCATCGTCGGCTCCGCCGGTGTCGCGGCCAAGCTCATCTGCATGTACCTGGACACCCGCGTCCGTCGTTAACGCCCGTAGCGCTCCGCTGCCCGTGCCTTCGCCTTGGCCGCCTCGACCTCACGGTCCTTCGGCGGTGCGGCGGTCACCAGCGCGTCGAGCAGTTCTTGGGTGGCAGCGGCCACCGCCGCCACGGCCCGGTCGAACGCCTCCTGGTTCGCGGCCGACGGCTTGGCCGCCCCGCTCACCTTGCGCACGTACTGCAACGCGGCAGCCTGCACCTCGGAGGAGGTGGCCGGCGGTTCGAAGTTGTGGAGCACCCGGATGTTTCGGCACATGCCCCCAGGCTAATCACGTTTCGGCGGCGCGGCGCGGGTGTGGATGCGTTCGCCCTGCTTGCCGAACAGGCTGATGAGCTCCGCCGGCTCGCCGTCCGCGCTGCCGATGGTGTGCGGCTGGCGGCAGTCGAACTCCGCCACCTCGCCGGCGCGCAGCACGACCTCCCGGTCGCCCAGCCGCAGCCGGACCCGCCCGCTCAACACGTAGAACCACTCGTAGCCCTCGTGCACCCGCGGCTCGTGCGGCCGGTCGTCGCTGATGATCATCTTCCACGCCTGCAGTGGCCCGATCGAGCGGGTCAGTGGGATGCCGACCCGGCCGTGGTCGAGCTGGCGCGGCTTCATCTGCACCCGCGGGTCGCCGACGTCCGGTGCGCCGACCAGGTCGTCCAGCGTGACCTGGTAGGTGCGCGACAACGGCAGCAGCAGCTCCAGCGTCGGCTTGCGCTGGTCGGTCTCCAGCCGGGACAGCGTCGACTTCGAGATGCCCGTCATCTCGGACAGCTCGGCGAGCGTCAGGTCGTGCTCGGCCCGCAGCGAGGCGAGCCGGTTCCCCAGAGTTGCCATTCCGGCAACATACGTTGCTGAAACCGGACTGTCGACCGCAGCATCGGGTCATGAGCTACGAAGTGGTGATCATCGGTGGAGGAGCGGCCGGCCTGAGCGCCGCCCTGATGCTGACCAGGGCGCGCCGCAGCGTTCTGGTCGTCGACAGCGGCGAACCGCGCAACCAGCCCGCTGCGCACATGCACAACTACCTCTCTCGTGACGGTTTCTCGCCGTTGGAGCTGCTCAAGCACGGCCGAGCCGAGGTCGAGGGCTACGGCGGCGAGATCGTGCAGGACGAGGTGCGGTCGGTGACGAGGCTCGACGACGGTTTCGCCGTGGAGCTGCAATCGGGTCGTGTCACCGCGAAGGTCGTGCTGTTCGCGACCGGTCTGGTCGACGAGGTGCCGGAGAACCTGCGCGAGCGCTGGGGCCGGGACGTCTTCGGCTGCCCGTACTGCCACGGCTACGAGGTGCGCGACCAGAAGCTCGTCGTGTTCGGTGAGGAGAAGAAGGTGGCGCTGGTGCGGCAGTGGTCCGCCGACGTCACGCACGTCGAGTCGGTCGACGGCATCGAGGTCGTCGACGACCGGCTGGTCGCGGTCATCTCGGACGGTGCACGCATCCTGGCCGACGCGCTCGTGTACTCCGCGCCGGTCAAGCCGCGTGACGAGCACCTGCTCGCGCTGGGTGCGGAGACCGAGGAGACGATCGCCGGCCCGTTCGTGCGCACGGACCAGTTCGGCCGCACCAGCGTTCCCGGCGTCTACGCGGCGGGCAACGTCAGGGACCCGGCGGCCATCGTGATCGTCGCCGCCGCCCAGGGCGCCCAGGCGGCCGGGATGATCAACATGGACCTGCTCACACCGGCGGGCTGACCCCGGTGGCCGTTCCCGTGACCTTCGTGGCGAGCACCGCGGTGGTCGTCTCGCCCTCGGTCGCGAACACCGGCTCGACCCGGCCGAACACGGTCCGCAGCTCGGTGACGACGTCCGCGCCGCTGAACCCGGCGATCCTGCGGTACCCCCACCGCAGCAACCGGGTCGTGCGGGTGTCCTTCGCCAGCCGCACGTCGAACACGAACAGCCGCCCGCCGGGGCGCAGCGCGTCACAGGCCCTGGCGACGGCCGCGGGAACGTCCGGCATCGCGCTGAACGCACCCAGTGCCACTGCCGCGTCGAAGCCGGTGCCGTGGTCGGTGGTGCACGCGTCGGCCTCGCGCACCTCGACGTTCGGCCATTCAGCCGCCCTTTGACGGGCGATGCGGACCATCCGCGCGCTGAAGTCCATCGCGACCACCCTGCCGTGCGGGCCGACCGCGTCGACCAGGGCCGGGAGCAACGCCCCGGTGCCGCAGCCGATGTCGAGCACCGCGTCGCCGGGCCGCAGTTCCAGCTTCTCGACGGCCAGCCGGTTGAGCGAGCCGGAGAACCGGTCGATCAGGCGGTAGTAGGTGAGTGCGGCGAAGTCCCAGAACTGCATGGCATCCCCCTGACGTCGTTGCAATGCGATCGCATCGTAAAACGAGTCACCGCTATGATGCAATGCGATCGCATTGGAGATTGCCTTGCCCAAACAGGTCGACCACGAGGCACGCCGGCAGGAGATCGGTGCCGCGGTGTGCCGGGTGATGGCCACCCGTGGCCTCGACGCCGTGAGCCTGCGGCACGTCGCCGCCGAGGCCGGGGTCTCGATGGGACGCGTGCAGCACTACTTCGGCACCAAGGACGAGATGCTGCTGTTCGCGTTCCGGCTGATCAGCGAACGGGTGGCGCACCGCCTCGGTCAGGTGCGGCGCGACACCCCGCAGGCGTTCCTGCGCGCGGTGTTGGTGGAGTTGCTGCCCATCAGCGAGGCCGCGCGAGCCGAGGCGCCGGTGCTGGCGGCGTTCCTGGCCCAGGCGGTCGTCGAACCACGCCTCGCCGAGCAGTTGCGCGCGGGCAGCGACGAGATGGTGGCGTTCGTGGCCGAGCAGATCCGGGCGGCGCGGCCGGAAGGCGACGCGCTCCGGGACGCGAAGGCGTTGCTGGCGTTCACCGACGGCCTGATGCTGCAGGTGCTGATCGGTCAGGTCGACCGGGACAGCGCGGTGGACCTGCTGGACCACCAACTGGCAAGGGTGCTCACGACTGGCTGACGGTCCACTCCATAACCTGACGCGCATGGACGTGGACACGAGGCTGCTGCGGTACTTCGCCGCCATCGCCGAGGAGGGCAACCTCACGCGCGCTGCGCAACGGCTCTTCGTGTCACAGCCGTCGCTCACCAAGCAGCTCAAGCACTTGGAGACGCAACTGGGCGTGCGGCTGTTCACGAGGTCCAGCACCGGGATGACGCTCACCGAGGCCGGGCACGCGCTAGCGGCCAGAACGCCCGCGGTGCTCGCCGACTGGGACGTGGCCGTGCGTGAGACCAGGAGCGCGGCACGGGTGCTGCGCGTGGGTTTCCTGGCCAGCGCGGCGGCGACTCAGGAGCTCGTGGCGGAGTTCCAGCGGCGCAGACCGGGCTGGCGAGTCGACCTGCGCCGGGCACCGTGGTCGGACCCGACGGCGGGGCTCGCGACCTCGGAGGTGCCGGTCGCGTTGCTGCGCCTGCCTTTCCCGGACCAGGACCGGTACGGCGTGCTGCCGTTGTTCACCGAGACCCGGTGCGCGGCCATGTCCTCCGCCCACCCGCTGGCCGGCCGCGCGGAGGTCGCGTTCGAGGAGATCGTCGACGAACCGGTCGTGATCGGCCCGTCGCTCAAGGGCGTCTGGCGCGACCACTGGCTCGCGGTGTCCGAACGGGACGGTCGCGAGGTGCGGGTCGGCGCGGTCACCGACCGGCCGGACGAGTTCCTCGACGCGGTCGCCGACGGCCACGGCCTCGCGCTGGTGCCGGAGTCGGTCGCCCGGCTGCACCCGCGGCCGCGCCTGGCCTACGTGCCGGTGACCGGCGTGAGCCCCAGCGAGATCGGCGTCGCGTGGCTGCCGGAAGCCGGTGAGGTCGTTGCGGACTTCGTGCGGTGCTGCCAGGAGCTCAGGCCGCGGACCCCGCACGGCACTCGCTCGGGCTGATGCCGTGCACGCGCTTGAACGCGGCGCTGAACCCGAACGCGTCCGCGTACCCGACCTGGCGGGCCACTGCGGCGACCGTGGCCGACGACCCGGTCAGCAGGTCCGCCGCCAGCGCCATCCGCCACTCGGTCAGGTACGTCAGCGGTGGCGTGCCGACCAGCTTCGCGAACCGGTTCGCCAGCGTCGTCCGCGACACCTTGGCCTCCCGCGCCAGCAACGCGAGCGTCCACGGCCGCGCCGGGTCGGCGTGCATGGCCTGCAGCGCCGGACCGGCCACGTCGTCGGCCAGCGCGCCCAGCCAGCCCGTGTCGTGCTCGCGGTCGAACCACGCCTTGAGGCCGCAGACCATGATCCAGTCCAGCAACCGGTCGGCCACCACGCCGGGCGTCTCGTCGATGGCGCCGTAGAACGCCGCGCACCCGTCCTCGCCCGGCGCGACCAGCACGTCCGGCAGCACCGCCGACAGCCGTTGCGCGATCGAACCCTTCAGGTCGTACGACCCGCTCACGACCTCGGCCTCGCCGGAGAGCGTGAACGGCCCGCGCGCCACCAGCACGTCACCGGCCCGCGCGGTCTGCCCGCCGGCCTCGACCTCACCGGACACCAGGGCGTACACCGTGCACCTCTCACCGGTGAGGGTGCCCGTGACCGACGAGCGGCGCAGGCCACCGCCGTCCGCGCGCACCCCGCGCAACAGGTCGTCGAACGGATTCATGTCCTCCACGATAGTGGGTCGAACGATCGAGCATCGTCGATGAACTCTCACACATGGGCCGGGCGGGCCGATCCCGGTTGAGTGGACGGCATGACACAGGAGATCTTGGTTCTGGGCGCGACCGGCAAGACCGGCCGCCGCGTCGTCGACGCGTTGCAGAAGACCGACGTGACCATCCGCGCGGCCTCCCGGTCGAGCGCGGTCCGCTTCGACTGGGCCGACCGCTCCACCTGGCAGCCCGCGCTGGCCGGTGCGACCGGGGTGTACCTGATCGCGCCGTACGACTCGGCCGACGCGGCACCGTTCGTCGAGCTGGCCGGGCAGCAGGGCGTCCGCCGGCTCGTGCTGCTCTCCGGCCGCGGCCTCGACCAGACCCCGCGCGACGTCTTCGTCGGCATGCACGCCGCCGAGGACGCCGTCCGCGCGTCGGGTCTGGAGTGGACGGTCCTGCGCGCCAACAACTTCACCCAGAACTTCTCCGAGCAGATCTGGGAACCGGAGATCCGCGCCGGCCGGCTGTCGCTGCCGATGGACGACACCCCGGAGCCGTTCGTGGACGTCCGCGACATCGCCGAGGTGGCCGTGAAGGCGCTGACCGAAGACCACGCGGGCCAGACCTACGACCTGAGCGGACCCGTCGGCGTCACGTTCCCCGACGCGGTCGCGAAGATCGCCGCGAAGACCGGCAAGCCGATCGAGTTCGTCCAGCTGACGCCCGAGCAGTACCGCGACGCGCTGCTGTCCTACGGCGTCTCCGAGCACGAGATCTCCGAGCTCAACGGCATGTTCGACGGCATGCGCAAGGGCCTGCTCGCGACCCCGTCCGACGACATCGCCCGGCTGCTCGGCCGCCCGGCGACCAGCTTCGACGACTACGTGGCCGACGCCTGGGGCTGACGCGGCAGCAGCAGGTGCACCGCGAACCCGGCCGCCGCGGTCATCACGGCCTGGTAGACGACCGACGGCTGGTAGGCACCCGCGACCGAGAACGCGGCCTCCAGCCCGGTCGTCCACCACCCGGCGATCTCACCGAGCCCCAGCGCGTGCCAGCCGAAGAACCCGGCGCACCAGCCCACCACGACCCAGGAGGCCCGCCCGCCGCGCAGCGCGAACAACGTCGTCGACACGGCCGCGACCGCGTTGAACACCAGCGCGAGACCTGTCAGCGTCGCGTCAGCGCTCCACACCAGACTGGCCACCGCCTGCACGACCAGCACCGCGACCACCAGTCCGATGCCCACCCGCGTCTTGTCCACGCGGCCACGGTAACGGGCGGGATCGCGAGGCAACCGGTTGACTGTCACCGGCGTCGTCATGATCAGGACCATCTGGGGAGTTGAACTCGTGAAACCACTGTTGATCGCGGCGGCGCTGCTGGTCGGCCTGGCGCCGGCCGCGACCGCCCAGGCCCGGCCCGCACCGGAGACTCCGGCGTTGTCGTGGCAGGACTGCCAGGACGGGTTCCAGTGCGCCACCGCGAAGGTGCCGCTGGACTACGACCAGCCGAGCGGCACGAAGATCGACCTGGCGCTGATCCGGCTGCCCGCGACCGATCCCGGCAAGCGGATCGGCTCGCTGTTCGTGAACTTCGGCGGCCCCGGCTCGTCGGGTGTCGACCGGCTGCGGGCGCGTGGCAAGTGGGAGTGGCTGTTCTCGGCGGAGCTGCGGTCGCGGTTCGACGTGGTGTCGTGGGACCCGCGCGGCATCGGCCGCAGCGCGACCGTGCGCTGCTTCGACTCCGTGGAGGAGCAGCAGCAGTTCCTGAACTCCATCCCGCTGTACCCGGTCACGGCCGCGGACGAGCCGGCGTTCTACGCCAAGCACCGGGAGTTCGCCCAGCGCTGCAAGGACAAGTCCGGCGACCTGCTGGACCACGTCTCGTCGGCGAACACCGCACGTGACCTCGACCTGCTGCGCAAGGCCGTCGGCGACAAGAAGCTGACCTACCACGGCATCTCGTACGGCACGCATCTCGGCGCGATCTACGCGAACCTGTTCCCGGACAAGGTGCGCGCGCTCGCGTTCGACGGCGCGCTGGACTTCATCGGCAACGCCACCGGCCACGGCGACCAGGGCACGACCGTGCCGCTGGACACCCGCCAGGACGTGCCGCGTGGCACCGCCGAGACGTTCGACCAGTTCCTGACCCAGTGCGCCGCAGCAGGCACGAAGTGCGCGTTCGCCGGCGGTGACCTGAAGAAGAAGTGGGCGGACCTCGTCACCAAGGTGACCGCGACGCCGATCACCACGCCGGACGGCACGTTCGACCGCGCCGCGCTGATCGGCACGGTCTGGGACGCGCTGGCCCAGTCCGACACCTGGCAGTCCACCGCGCAGGTCCTGCAGACCCTGTGGGAGACGCAGCCCTCGCTCGCACGCACCGCCGTCGTTACGCCGACCTACACCTCCAACCGCACCGAGGCGTTCAACGCGATCCAGTGCTCCGACAGCAACTTCCCGCGTGACACGGCCGCGTACACCAAGTACGGCAAGAGCGAGGACGAGCGCGTGCCGTACTGGGGCCGCCCGATCGTGTACGACATGATGCCGTGCGCGTTCTGGCAGGGCCGTGACGCCGACCGCTACACCGGCCCGTGGAACCGCTGGACCTCCGCGCCGATCCTGTTCATCAACAGCAAGTACGACCCGGCCACCCCGCTGCACGGCGCCCAGGACGGCGCGGCCGAGATGGCCCGCACCGGCTTCCTGACCGTCGAGGGCTACGGCCACACCTCGATGTACGTGCGCAGCGCGTGCGCCGAGAAGGTCAAGCGCGAGTACCTGTTCACGGGCGTGTTGCCGGCGCAGCGCACCTGCGGCATCGACAAGGCACCGTTCGCCTAGAAGCTTTCATGGCCGCCGCACACTCATCTCGTCGTGGTGTGCGGCGGCTTTTTCCATGCTCGGGAGCGTCCAGTCCGTGTCGAGGTCGCCGGTCACCAGCGCGTTGCGGCCGAGCCGCTTCCCAGCAGACCACCTCGCCACCCACCGCAGCTGGCTCTAGTCCTTCACCGAGCTCATCCGCGCCAACACGTCCAACTGCGCCTTGTTGTACAACTCCACCAACGCCCGCGCAGCCATCTCACTGGCATACCGCGCCCCCCGCGGCGCATCCGCATAAACCCCACCGGGAAACGCCTCCCGGATCTCCCGCAGGATCGGCAGCTCCCGCATGCCCTCCGCCACCCGCTGCCGAGTCTCCTCATCGGCATCCTCGGTGAGCTCGTCGAACTCCACCTCCACCGGCTGCCTCCCGTGCAACCGCACCGACTCCGCATACCGGGCAAACGTCCCCGGCGCCATCACCTGCGCCAACACCACCGAAAACGCCCGATCAGCCGCTGACAGGTCCGACCCGGCCACCACAGCCGCCACCCCCGCCGGCAACTCGGCAGGCGCCGCCTCCCTGAGCATCAACCCCAACTCGGCCCGCACCCGCTGCAACCGCTCAATCGTGCCGGCGACCTCCGCGTCCAACGCCTTCAACGCCTCCTCAGGATGCGCGTCATCCCCTTCCCCAAGCTCCCCGATGCGCGCCAACGACAACCCGAGCTCGGTCAACCGCTTGATCCGCAACACCCGCACCAAGTGCGGCACCCCGTAACTCTTGTACCCGTTGGCCCGCCGCTCAGGCTCAGCCAGCAACCCCACCTCGTGGTAGTGCCTGATCGTGCGCAACGTAGTACCGGCCAACTCGGCCAACTGCCGCGTACTCCACCCCACGCCCGCTCCTTGCCTCACCGGCCAAGCCAAAACCATGCCGCTACGGCACAGTCAACGCTCAACCAGCTGCCTTCGTACATTGGAGGCGGCTGGCAAGGTGCCTAACACCCACCGGCACCCCGTAGCAATTGATCTGTCTCCAGATCACGCTCGCGACTGTGGCGCACCTTTCCGCCAGTAAGCGGCTTTGGTGTGACGCTGCTGGCACCCGTGCCAAATCAACGGTCCACCGACACAGCCGCCTTGAGTCGTGCGAAGACGATGTCCGCCGCGCGTCGCACTCCTGGCAGCGGTCGGTGGAAGAATCGGTAACGCAAACCGCGCGCATGCAACAGCCTGCGGATGGCCAAACTCCGGTTTCGTGTTGCGACCGTTGTTGCGCTGCATGCTCCGGTAGACGCCGGGGTTGACGGCCTTCGTCGGGCGTTGGACGATCATTTCGACGTTGTTGCTCGTCCAGCGGCCAGTCCGTTAGCGATGTGACCTGCGAGGTGCTGAGCGAGCTGTACTGGCACTGCATTGCCGATCTGACGTGCGATCTCGAGCTTGGTTCCGCACCACTCGAACGTGTCCGGGAAACCTTGCAGCCTGGCCGCTTCGTGGTGGGTCAGCGCACGGTGCTCGACCGGGTGCAGGTAGCGCCCCTTCTCCGGCTTGAAGAACTCGGTCCGGATGGTGACCGACGGCTTGTCCCAACGAAGCCTGCCCATGACGTCGCCGGATCCGCTCGTGTGCTTGATCCAGCAGGCAGCCTTGAGCTCGTCGGGCAGGTCGAAGCGGTTGCCGCCTTCGGGGATCTTCCGGAAACGCTTCTTCGAGATGTCCTCGTAGCGCCGCGTGATGTGGAGTTCGCTCGCCGTGTACTTGCCGGGTACAACGCGACCGAAGACCTCGTACTCGCGGCCGGGTGGCAGATCGACCCGACTCCAGTGAACCCTTGGACTCAGATCGCCGATCGAGTCCTTCACCGTCGGCCAAGCTTCAGGCGCCACCTGCACGGCCGGCAGCAGAATCTGTTCGAAGTCGCGGTGCGTGCCGATCACGATGGCGCGGCGACGGAGCTGTGACGAGCCGAAGTCCGTCGCTCGCAAGATGCCGTAGTCGATCTGGTAGTCGCTGAGTGCCCCGCCGGGACGCGTGAGCATGCGCAGTGCTTCGAACTGCTTCGTCTTCAAGAACTGGTCGACGTTCTCCAGCAGGAACGCGCGTGGCCTCACCTTGAGCAGCGTGTCCACATAGCGCTCCCACAAGTCGTTGCGCTCGTCGTCCGCTCTCTTGGCCCCGAGGTTCGAGAAACCCTGGCACGGTGGACCGCCCACGACGACATCGGCTGCCGGAAGGTCGCCCTTGACCCAATCGGCGATGTCGCCCTGATGGATGTGCTCCTCGCCGAAGTTCGCCGCATAGGTCGCGGCGGCGTGGAGATCCTGCTCGACGGCCGCGACCGGGGTGAAGTGCCCCGACTCGCGGAACCCTTGTGACAGACCGCCGCACCCGGCGAACAGATCGATCACCTTGAGTGGCGACGCCTCCACGCTGGGTCTGGACCGATCAGACATCGAGCTCCATCTAAGCGTTGCTGGTCGTGCACGGTTCGACCCGGTGATCGAACCTGTGTTCACATGTTAGCCGGCCGGTCGCGCTGGATCTAACACGTCCGCCGGCGTGGCGTCAGATCGCGGACAGGTATGGGCGCGTACTCCATCTGAGGTCAGTTCTGCTGGATGATGTCGATTCAGGTAACGAATGGATCGTCTTGTGCGATCGTATGAGTTACTTGGCAGATGTGCGGCCTGAGCGAAATCGCTACCAAAGCGCCGCCAGAAACGCGTGCTGCCCGCACTGGTGGAGGATCCGTGTCGTCCAGGTTCGAGCAGGTGTACGAAGTCTTCCTGGATTTGCTTGAGTCCGGCACACCGGACGAGGCGATCAAAAAGATGACGGTCCTCTGCGATGACCAGGAGTTGTTGCAGCAGGTCAGCGAGCGCCACGAGCAGGAGACGATCAAGATCAAGGAGCGGGAGGAGCCGCGGTCGGTCGTCCTCGGCAATCGCTTCACCTGGTACACCGGCCCCAGGCCGAAGGACAAGTGCTGGCCCGCCATCACCGGCTTGCTGAGCAAAGATGGCTGGTCAGAAGCATCGGTCGAGAATCTCGACGCGGCTTCGACCAAGGTCGTCTCGATGCTGAGCCACCCAAAGGAAAAGGCGTTCTCGACCCGAGGACTCGTCGTCGGCTACGTGCAGTCCGGAAAGACCACGAACTTCACCGCTGTCATGGCCAAGGCCGCAGATCGAGGGTACAAGCTGTTCATCGTGCTGGCCGGTATCCACAACGGTCTGCGCAGACAAACCCAGTTGCGACTGGAGCAACAGTTGGTCAAGCCCAACCCATCAGGCTGGATGCCGCTGACCGATCCGGACAAGGACTTCTATCCTCCTGCCAATGCGGCCGGATACTTCGCGGCGGGGAACAAGCAGCATGTTCTCTGCGTCATCAAGAAGAATCGGACGGTGTTGGAGAAGTTCGATGAATGGCTGGCTTCCGCCGCTGAGCACCTGCGCGGGACTCCGGCCCTGATCATCGACGACGAGGCCGACCAGGCGACGGTCGCGACCGGTACGATCAACCCGCTGATCTGCCGGATCCTGAGCCGATTGCCCAAGTCGGCCTATGTCGGCTACACGGCCACGCCGTTCGCGAACCTGTTGATCGATCCCGCGGTGCCGGAAGACCTGTACCCGAGGAACTTCATCGTGAACCTTCCGCAGCCGGAAGGACACTTCGGCACCGAGGTGCTGTTCGGACGAGATGCCTTGGACGGAGAGGATCCTGAGGACGTCTTCGACGGTCACGACATGATCCGCGAGGTGCCCGCGGCCGAGGTCGAGAACGTTCGGCCTGCCTCGAAGGGCGAGGTCGACGGATTCATGCCGAAGATCACGGGAAGTCTGCGTGACGCGATCCTCTACTTCTGGCTCACCACCGCCGCACGCCGGGTCCGTGGCACCGGCAAGGCTCACTGCACGATGTTGATCCACACGAGTGTTAACACGTCGGTGCACAACAGCTTCGGTCACCCGCTGAGGGCGTTGAGGGAGAAGTGCCTTCGCGCGGTCGAGGCCAGCGACCAGGTCCTGCTCGACGAGTTTCAGGAGCTTTGGGAGAAGGAGACCAGCAGGGTCAACGCCGAACTGTTCGGCGAACGCACCGTCGAGTTCAGCGAACTCCGGTCGACCTTGGCCGAGGCCATCAGGTCGTGCAAGATCGTGATGGACAATTCCAGCAGCAAGGACCGGCTCGACTACGAAGGTGGCCCGGTGACTGCCATCGCCGTCGGCGGGAACACCTTGTCCCGAGGCCTGACGCTGGAAGGCCTGGCGGTGAGCTACTTCGTGCGTGCGGTGTCGGCGTACGACACGCTGCTGCAGATGGGCCGCTGGTTCGGTTATCGCAACGGCTACGCCGACCTGCCGCGAATCTGGATGACCGATGAGCTCCGCGATTGGTTCCGCCACCTCGCGACGGTCGAGAACGAGATGCGGCGCGACATCGACGTGTACATGGTCGAGGACAAGACGCCGATGCAGTTCGCGGTACGGCTCAGAACTCATCCCAAGCTCCGGGTGACCGCGGCCGCCAAGATGAAGGACGCGGTTCCGGCCGCTTGTGCCTACGGCGGGCATCGGATCCAGACCCGTTACTTCAGCACCGACGCCCGGTGGCTGCGCAACAACCAGGAGGCGGCCAGGAAACTAGTCGCCGGTGCGATCACGGATGGGGCCTTCCGGGACGATCGCGATCTGCTTCCCGGTCGCGTTCTGTTTCGCGGTGTTCCGCACGAGCGGATCTTGGACTTCTTGGCGAGCTACAGGTTCCACGAGAATTCTCAAGAGTGTGATGCCGGTTTGATCTCTGCGTACATCAGGAAGCGCGTCGCTGTGGCGTCAGCGCTCCGTCAATGGAACGTGGCGATCGTGGGAAACCAGATCGACGGGCCCGATACGAGCGGGTTCGAGTTCGTCCCAGGAGTTCGAGTCGGCCGTGTCACACGCGCACGCCTCGAAGGGTCCGACAACAGCTTCGTCGACATCAAAACCTTGATGAGCCGCAAGGATGCGGCGGTAGACTTGCAAGGCTTGAAGAACAAGAGCGGTTTGAGCGAGGAACAGATCAAAGACCTCCGCCGTAAGCAGCTTCCGTCGACAGGTCTTCTCGTGCTCTACCCGATCGACAAAGACTCCGTTCCGGGAAAACAGAGCGAAAAGCACCGTGAACCGTTGGGTCTAGCTGAGGACGCGATCGGGGTCGGACTCGTCTTCCCCGAACCGAACGGTGAAGACAACACGGTCAAGTGGACATACGTGAGTGCCGACCTCTCCAGGGTCGTCCTCGAAGAGGAGGACTTCACCGCGCTGGACGAAGTGGACGCGTGATGGCCGATCCCCTGCGGAACCTGCTCGACAAGCACTGGTTCGAGCTCGAACAGGACGTCGCCTCCGCCCCAAACCGACTGCGAACCTCCCCGCTTCCGACACCGACGGACAACGGGCGACTCAACGTGGCGGTGGATCACGAGGGGCGCCGACACCTCCTCGTGCCACTGTCCGTGAGTCAACACGTGCGGACCAGGGGAGACGGTTCGGCGCTGCGCCTGCGAGAGCGTCCACTCGAAGACGACGAGTCATATGTCCGTTACGCAGACCTGTGTTGTACGCGCACGGATCTCCACGACGTGTTCACCGGTCTGTGCGGAGACGTGCTGCAGGCGGTCGAAGCAGCGCCGGAGCGGCCGTTGAAGGCGCTGTACTCGGTGCTGGACCGCTGGCGCGCCTTGTTCCAAAAGTCGTCCGCGGAGCTCAGCGCTGAGCAGCTGGCTGGATTGTTCGGCGAGCTCCTGGTGCTTCGGCGCCTCCTGCAGTCGTGGCCCACGGCCACCGACTGGTGGCTCGGCCCCAGCGGCAATCGCCACGACATCGTCGTCGGCACCCACGCCATCGAGGTGAAGTCATCGCTGGCACAGGAGGAACGCAGGTTTCGCGTCCATGGGGCAGCCCAACTTGAAGCTCCCCAGTCCGGGAACCTTCACCTGGTGTGGTTCAAACTCGCTCGGTCCCAGGACCAGGGTCTGCGGCTGCTCGACCTGATCGACCAGACCCGGAGGATCGCCGATGACGAAAGCGGATTCTTCGCCAAGCTGGCCCTCATCGGCTATCGACCGGTCGACGCGGATCTTTACCGCGACGTTCGGTTCACCGTTCTGGAGGAGCGGTGGTACGAGATCGCCGACTCCTTCCCGAGGATCCGCCCCGACTCGGTTCCGGAGTCCATTCGGGACGTCCACTACACGATCGACTTGGACGCGGTGGCGACACAACCGTTGGGCAAGTTGCAGATCGACGATCGCCTTGCCGAGATCCTTCGGGAGAGTTGATGAACAACGCCGCGTGGTACTCTCAGCCCTTCCCGCCAGAGGGGGCGAGTGCGGCTGAAGGCATTCGCAACCAGCTAGGACGTCCAGAGCTGGACCTGTTGACCGTCTTGGTGCGGGAATCGGCACAGAACAGCTGGGACGCTCGGCTTCCGGCGACGACGGTCGACTACCGGATCGACTTCCATACCGTCAGCGCGGCGCATGCCCCGGTCTGGCGCGAAGAGCTCCTGCGCGATGCTCCGCAAACCGAGCACCTTCCACTCAGGGCGTCCTTGTCCGCGGCGACGATCGACATCCTGACGATCTCGGATCGGGGCACGAGCGGGCTCGGCGGACCAACGCGAGCGGACAGCGCCGTCACCCAGAACCATGACTTCGTCTCGTTCGTGCGCAACATCGGCGAGCCTCGGGACACGGCGCTCGGCGGTGGCACCTACGGGTTCGGCAAGGGCATCTTCTACCTCATCGCGAAGTCCGGCGCGATCTTGGTGCACACCAGGTGTCGCGTGAAGAACGGTTTCGAGACGCGCCTCATCGGATGCGCTCTCTGGCAGAGCTTCGTCAAGGGAACGGATGGCAAGGCCACGCGCTACACGGGCCGGCACTGGTGGGGGAGCAACGCAGGTGACGTCGTCGAACCGTTGGTCGGACCGGCGGCGGAGGCGATGGCCCACCGGCTCGGTCTGCGTGAGTTCGGATCGGACGAGACCGGGACCAGCATCGTAGTGATCGCCCCCGAGCTGGGTGACCAGGACTCGCACGGAGCCGCGAGCTATCTGGCCGACGCCATCCTGTGGAACCTCTGGCCCAAGATGCTGCCCGATGCCGACGGACGATCGCCTATGACGTTCTCCGTTCGGCATCAGGGTTCCGAAATCCCGCTGCCGGATCCTCGGACGACCTATCCGATCCGGATGTTCGTCGAGGCGCACGAGAACATGCGTTCTGCGGACAAGGGCCAAGTTCTCGAGTCGTACAAGCCGAGGCGGGTGCTCGGCCGGCTGGGCTTGCAAAAGCAGCTCGCGATGCCCTTCGAGCCGAGCGCGGCGGCTGAGGTCATGGGAATCGGAAAAACACTCCATCACGTCTGCCTGATGCGCACCGCGGAGCTCGTCGTGACGTATCACGAAGGTCCGAAGCCGTCCGCCGAATACCTGTCGTACGCCGGTGCCTTCCGTGCGGACGAGGACATGGACGCGATCTTCGCGGCTTCCGAACCACCGACTCACGATGCTTGGACGTGGCAGTCGTTGGAAGGCAAGGAGAAGTCGTTCGTACGGGTGACGTTCACACGGATAAAGGAACAGCTCGAGGCACTTGTCGAGATCAACGACAAGGTGAGGTCGCCCGGCGTCGAGGTGCCATTGGGAGCGGCGAGCAGGGCTTTCTCCAGTTTGGTGACCGGGTCCTGGGGCGTTGGTGGAGGCATCCAGTTCGGGAAGGCCAAGAACAGTCCGGCTCCGCGACCGGCACAGGAGGACAACAGCTGGGAGGAGCACGGCGGCGAGTTCTGGAATGGCGGTGTTCAGGCTGGCGGCCACGAGTACGCGGCCGGGTTGGAAGCGCCGACACAAGAGCGCGGCCCCTCTGCCGACGGCACTGGCCAAGGCGGCGGACAGCATGTTGCGCACCCCCTCGGCGAGACCGAAACGCTGGCCGGGGCGGCGACGTCGGATGACCGGTCTGGTTGGCAGTCGCATGCGGGCACGCTGCCCGTCGCGGCTCCAGCACTTCGTCCGAAAGTCCAGTACCTCGACGATCCCTACTACGGGACGCGCGATGGGCAGGTCGTTCTGGTGCAAGAGTTCCGGCTGCCCGTTCCTGGCTCACAACAGGTCTCGCCCCAGCTGTCGGTCCTGCTGCCGGGCAACGGTGTCCGGGAGACCGATCCACCTATCAACGCGGCTCGGCCGGAGTTCTTCGGCTGGGAGGACGATCAGGGGCTGATCAACCGTGCGAGCACGCTTATCGTGGCAGGAGGTCCAGTGACCTGGCGGCTCCTGGTCGTACCCGCACCTGACACGGTGACGGAGATCGGTGTCGCGGTCAGGCGAGCGGAGGTCGCCAGGTGAGCCGCAAAGCACTTCCGTACCGCACGCCAGGCGATGAGGCGGTCAAGGCCCAACAGTGGTCTCTGGTCATCAGCGATCACGCAGTCGATCTGCCTGATGCGTTGCCGGACTGGGACTACCAGATGAACCTCCATCTGCGAAACGAGGTTCACGTCGATCTGGACGCCGTGTACGCGGCTACCGGGCTGACGCCTGAGGCGAAGTTGTCACTCGTGGTCGTGTGGACGGCGACTGGCTCAGCTCTACGCGGAACAGCCAAGCGCATCTCGTTGTCCGGCACAGGAGCCCAAACCGTTCCGCTCGACATAGAACTGCCCGGTGCACAGTTGGGCGGCACGCTGACGCTTGACACGCAGTTGGTGCTGGCGGGCTTCAGGGCGAGCGATGCGATAGCCGCCCCTCGTCGCGGAGGCTCGATCCTTTGGACGCGCAGGCGGTCGCTGCGCCTTCAGGGCGATGCACCGCAGTTCCCCATTGCTGTGGTCGACTTCGAATCCACTCACCTCCCGGCCGAGTCCGCCTGGCATGTGCAGTTGAGCGGAGACCTGAACACGGCCACGATGGGCGCTGTCCTGCTGCTCGTCAACCAGCAGAAGAAGTCGATCGTGACCGCCTTCCAGAACGCGGCGTCACCGCGCCCGATCGACCGGGTCTACCTCTCTGCTGCGTATGCCGACATCGCCAGAAGCATGATTGAGCACGCACTGGCGGATCTCGATTTCGAGCTTGAGAACGACTACCCGGAGGAGAGTCTGGGCGCCACGCTGCAGAACCTGCTAGCCACCTTCTTCCCGAACGTGTCTGTTCAGAATCTACGGCTACGGCGAGAACAGTCGCCAAACCTCTTCGCAACCGAGGTCCAGGCCGCCGTCGGCATTTTCGAGGAAGCGTGATGAGCCGTCTGTATCCCCGTCTCCTGCCCTGGCACGCCAAGAACCTCTACGAGGAATACCGCGGCTTGAAACCGTCGGAACTGACCGCGCACAGCGACACCACACACACGTCTGCTGTGTTCGTCGCAACCGGAGGCGATCGGGTCAGCGCCACCGATCTGGCAGCGCTCCGAAAGAAGGTGGTGACGCTGGCGACCGACGCAGGCTTTCCCGACGAATCGAACAGGTCGTCGAGCGCCGAGTTCGACCTGAGGCTGGCGGCATTGCTCCACTCCGAGATGGGGTTGGTGCCGGCGGAGGCCGCGTCGGGTGACGTATGGGCCTTCCTGGCTCTGGTCCTGCTGCCGGACGTCGCCTACTGGCGGTACGGCCCCCTCCCCAACGCCGACCGGGTCCAGGCCACTGACATCACCCGCCACGTGTTCGGACGCATGTGGTGGCGCGCGCAACTCGTTCACGATCCCAGCGAACCAAGCCATTACTCGGCATTGGCGATCTTGGGCGAAGCGGCGTTCGACCAGATATACGCTCGTCGCAAGGCTTTGGGCGGAAGCCCGCACCTCGTCAAGGCCATCCTCCGCGTGTGGCGTGACCTGGATCGAGAAGGTGAGAACGAACGCGACGTCCTCCGCGACCTCCTGAAGCGCCTGCTGCGCCTCGCTGCGTTCGTGAGCTTCGAGGCGATGGAGGACCTCGATCTTGACGCTGAGCTGCTTCGTGCTGCGGCCGAGAGCGTCGAGGCGGTGCGGCACAAGAGGCTGAGGGAACTTGCGTTGGCCGCTGGCAGCTAGACGACGAAGGGCTGGCCTCAACTGAGGCCAGCCCTTCTAACGAACTACTACAACCAGCGCCCCTGGCAGGATTCGAACCTGCGACCTCGGGATTAGAAGTCCCTCGCTCTCTCCACTGAGCTACAGAGGCTGGAGGGGTGCGAGAGCGGCCACGATGTGTGGTCGCCCGCTGCCCCCACCGGACACATCGTCCGGAGTCGATCGACCGTTTCCGCCCTACGTCCGAACGGGTGACGAAAAAGGTCTAAACGTGACACAGATCACGTTCTGGGGCCCGTTGAGGCTCTCTCCACGAGGGAAACGTCGAGTCTCGTCGGCCGTGGCGGTCTGCCGCCGGCCAGTAACTTCAGCGCCAGTTCGCCGGCTCGGCGGCCCTTGTCGGCCAGGGGTTGACGCACCGTAGTCAGGGGTGGGTCGCTGTAGGTCGCTTCGGGGACGTCGTCGAATCCGGCGACCGACACGTCGGCGGGGACCGAAAGGCCTAGGTCGCGGGCGGCTTGGAGGGCGCCGAACGCCAGTTGGTCCGATGCGCACAGCAAGGCGCTCGGCCGGGGGGTGCGGGTGAGCAACCACCGCGCGCCGAGTCGGCCGAGCTCGCGATCACTGCCGCGGGCCTCCCACACCGGAACATTGTCCGCTCGGACCCCGGCTTTTGCCAAAGTGTCCAGGTAGCCGCCCAGTCGGTCGCGGCTCACGCGGAACGGCACGGCCGAACGGCGGTCGGCGGAGACCGGGCCGGATGCGCCGTCCGGGTGCAGGGCGAACATCAGGACGCCGAACCGCGTGTGGCCCAGCGACAGCAGGTGTTCAGCGGCGAGGGTGGTGCCCTGGTAGTCCTGGACCTCGACGCGTGCCGAGTCGGGGAGCACGGGCTGGTCGATCACCACGAGGGGCAGTCCGCGGGCGGCTACGGCGTCGAATGCCGGCGCGGAGTCCGGTAGTGAGTACGCCACCATCACGTCGGCTTGTGTGCGCGTCACGATCGAGGGGCGTGGTCCGCCCGTGGAGTCGCCGGGCATGAGGACGAGGCTGTGGTCGTGGCCGTCAACGGTCTGTGCGAGGCCGTCGAGCACGATGGACAGCGCTGGATCCGTGAACGCCCCACGGAGCCCCTCGGGGAGCATGAAGCCCACGGCGGCGGACGAGCGTGTGGCCAGAGAGCGTGCAACGGGGTCCGGGCCCGCATAGCCCAGGGAGCGTGCCGTCTCGAGAATGCGTTCGCGCAACGACGACGAGAGCTGGTCGGGGCGGTTGTACGCGTTCGACACCGTTGCCCGCGATACCCCGACCGCGGCGGCGACGGTGTCCAGCGTCGGCCTGCGGCGGCGATCGGAGTCCACGGACAGCATCGTAGGCGAGGAGCGGTGACATAAGAGTTGGCGACTCTGAAGCGCTTCAGTCATGCTGGGACGCATGTCCCCACGGCTCGCCACCTTCCTGATGTTCCTTCTGAACGGCGCCGTCTTCGGCACCTGGGCCTCTCGGGTGCCCGCGCTCGCCACGCAGGTGGGCGCGAACGAAGGCGTCCTCGGGCTGGCGTTGCTCGGCGCGAGCGCCGGATTGGCATTCATGGCGCCGGTGGCTGCACGGATCTGTGCGGTCTATGGGTCGCGATGGGTGCTGATAGGCAGCACCCTCCTCTGCCCGCTCCTTCTGCCAGTGCTCGCGCTATCGCAGTCACCGCTGCAACTAGGGCTGAGCCTGGTGGCATTGGGTGCGAGTGTGGCGGCGATGGACGTGTCGATGAACATCGCTGCCGTCACGGTCGTGCGTGACCTACGACGGCCGTTGATGCCGCAGTTCCACGCGGGCTTCAGCGTCGGTGGTCTCATCGGGTCGTTGGGCAGTGCCGCTGCCGCTCAGGCGCAATGGGCGCCCATGAGGCACTTCCTGGTTGCGGCACTCGTCGGGCTGGTCGTCACGGCGATCGTGGTCAGGAGCATCCCCGGAGGAGTAGGGGAGCGGCACAGGCAAGAGACCACCGAACGCGCCAGTGTCCTCAAGAGCCCGGTCCTCTGGCTGTTGGCGAGCGTCGCGCTGTGCAGTGCTATCGCGGAAGGGGCGGCGGCGGACTGGTCGGCGCTGTTCATGGTGCGTGAACGCGGTATGGGTGACGGAGCGGCGGCATACGCCTATGCGGGCTTCTCGGTCACGATGGCGCTCGCACGGTGGTTTGGCGAACCGGTGCAGCAGAGGCTCGGCCCGCACCGTCTGCTGGCCGCAGGTGGCGGGCTGGCCGCGACGGGGCTGGCGCTCGCGGTGCTGGTGCCGTTCCCGGCTGCGGGCTACGTCGGGTTCGCGCTGGCGGGGCTGGGGCTCGCGTTCTCGTTCCCGGTGGTCATGGACCTGGCGAGCGAGACGGGCAAACGCGCGGACGGCAGCGGCGGTGAACGGGAGCTGGGGCTGGTGACTACGAACGCACTGGTGTGGCAGGCTTGTCGCCGTGACCTTCAGGATGCCCGCGCACCCCATCCCCTCCGACCTGCTGGAGCAGCTCACTGAGCTGGCCGCCGCAGACGGAACGCCGGCCGTGATGCAGTGCCGAATCTCGGAAGATCGAGTCGGCGCTGGATTGGGCGCCACGCGCCAGATCAAAGATCAGATACCGCTTTACGAGAAATTCGGATTGCGGTTGATGGGAATTTATGTCGATAACGACATGTCGGCTTACAGGGGAAAACCGCGTCCTGACCAGACCGCAATGCTTCAGGACCTGAAAGACGGTCTGGCCACGATCGTCACTTCTTGGCACACAGATCGACTCCACCGCGCCCCGCGCGAGCTGGAGGACTACATCGACGTGTGTGCACCACGGGAGATCGCTACGCACACCGTGCACACTGGTCCGCTCGATCTCTCTACGCCTGCGGGTCGAATGGTCGCAAGGCAGCTCTGCGCAGTGGCGCGCTACGAATCTGAGCACAAGACTGCGCGCCAACAGAGCAAGAAGCTCGACATGGCGGAGAAGGGCATGTATCGAGGGGGGCCACGCCCCTATGGGTGGGAGTCGAACGGCATGACTCAGGTGCCTACAGAAATCGAGATACTCAAAGAGATGGGCACGCGTGCGCTCGCAGGGGAAGGTCTGCAAGCTCTCGCGAAAGAGCTGAACGGCCGAGGGCAACTAACCTCGCGCGGTAAGCCGTGGACCGGTGGCACCTTGAAGGACGTCCTGCTGCGTGCTCGCAACGCAGGATTGATCGAGCGGCGAGTTGAGGAACCGGACGCCCCGAAGAAGCGCCGCGGTGAGGTGTTCGCCAAGGCCACTTGGGACGGACCGTTCGAGGAGCCTATGTGGCGTGCGTTGGTAGCGAAGCTGACCGACCCCACCCGGCGGCGCAGCGCCTCCACCGAACTCAAGTGGCTCGGTTCGGGCATCTATCTCTGCGGCCGCTGCGACGACGACACCAAGATGGGCAGCGGCACCACCCACAGCAAGAAGCGCACCAGTAAGGCGTTCAAACCCGCGTATAGATGCCGCAAGCAGCCGCACCTAGTCAGGATTGCCGAGCCGGTCGACGAGCTGGTGGAGGCGGTGATCGTTGCGAGGCTGAGCCAGCCGGATGCTCACGAACTGCTGAGCCCCAACCCGAAGGTCAACATCGCTGCGCTGCATCAGGAAGCGAACGAGATCCGTGCGCGCCTCGATGAGCAGGCTGCGCTACATGCTCAGGGCGTGATCGACACGCGACAGCTGATTGCCGGGTCGAAGGCGATGCAAGAGCGGTTGAAGGAGATCGACCGCCTGGTCACGGTCGCCGGCGCCAACTCCGTGTTCGTAGGCGTAATCGGAGCGGCGGATGTTGCGAAGGTCTGGTTCGGCGCGCTGCCCGGTCGATCGGACGGCCTCCCGATCGAGCGGAGACGGGCGATCATTGACGCCGCGATGGAGATCCGAATCATGCCCACCCGGCCGGGTCGTAAGCCCGATCGCTCGTACTTCGACCCGGCCTCGGTGGACATCAGGTGGCGCGTCTAGCGAGTCGGCGTGTGGTGACGCCGAAACGGAATCACTGGCGCGTCATCGGGCTCCAGCAGCGCGACGATCCGGTCAAGCCGCGTAACCTCCTCTCGTTTGGCCAGCCGCCGCTCAAGAGCGGAGACCTGCCGCTTCTGCTCTTCCGTGCGAGTCACCACCACAGCGGCAACCAACGACACACACCAGCTGCTACTCAGCAGCCGGAATGTGCGATCGGGCACCAACAGCTGACCGTGCCAGATCTCGATCATGTGCACGATGATCACTGCGGTTGTAAGGGCGAACGCAAGAATCCACGCGGCGGTGCGTAGCGACAAGGCAACCCCTTTTCCATAAGCGGTGATGCCTCCCTCCCAGTGATTCCCCCATCGAGGGAATGTGCCGCTGCGTTAGCGATCCACCGGTTGCCGATACAACATGTCACCCGATCGGGCTATGATTCGCGCGCTTCGCGACCACGTGCTTGCGCGCCGTTACTAGCGCGACGGGTTCGAAGGTCACGAATGGTTGCTGCGATCTCCTCGTCGGAGTAGCGCTCGCTGTCGATCATCGCGGCGATCACGCGTGCGAGGTCGTCGACGGATGCCGTCATGGGGTTGAAGGTCGCTGGGTCAGGCAGCGGCGAGCCGGCGGATTCGAGTGCTTCAACTCGTCCCTGGGGCCAGTCGAACACGCGCTCGATCCCGCGTGCCGCCAAGGTCGTCACCGTGATCTCACCCTTGCGGATCCGCAGCAGGTTCTGGGGTGTCATGCCCACCTCCCGTGCGACCTGACTCCAGCGCATGCCCTTCTCCAGGCGCGCGTCTTCCATCGCGGCGCCCAGAGCTGTGACCTCGATGTCTTCGCTCATGATCGTGACCTTTGCCCCCGAATGAACATGGCAGAACTTTAACGCACATTGAGACGCGCAGCCAGTGATCAGGTTGCTTCGTTCCGTCACATGGAATGTCATGTGTCGAGATGTGTTGCCATGCGTGAACATGTGTCGTAATGTTCGCTCATGGCACGGACCACACTCTCCCTCCCGTTCAGCGGTAGCGCCCTGCGTGCACTGCGCGAGCGGGCGGGACTGACGCAGAAAGCTCTCGCCGACGCGTGCAGGGAAGCGGGCTACGGGACGTCGCGCGGCAACATCGCGAAGCTGGAGACGCAAGGCTCGCGCCCGGTTCCACCGCTGCTGCGCGCCCTCACCGAGGCCCTCAGTTGCAAGGTCGACGACCTGCTGGAGCAGGCGAAATGACCAGAGACGAGTACGTCGCGCAGCTCGTAGCAGCGGCCCCGCCCTTCTCGCCGGATGTGCGAGCGCAGCTCTTCGTACTGCTTGCGCCAGTGCGCGACGCGCTCGTCTCCACTGCGAAGCCGCGTCGATCCGGCGACGGCAAAGCGGCCTGACCAGACAAGTAGGGCCGTCCGCGCGCCAGGCCCGGCGCGATCGGACGGCCCGTGATCAAGGAGACGCAACCTCCATGACCCAGTACATGATCTCACCTGAGACCAGGCGTGCGGCGAGCAGGCGGCGGCGTTCGTGACGTCGGCGGTCGTCGGCTTTCGCCGTGCGGTCGAGGACCTCGCGGCTGACCGCGCCGGCCAGCCGATGGTGCGGCTGCGGCACCGCCGTGAGCGTGACATGTCGACGTCGGCCGGCCGGATTCGGCACGGCTTCCTCGGCGAGACCGCGCGCAACGCCTTGGCCGACGCGCAGGAGGCCTACGAGCGCCTGGACGACACGCGCACGCTCGACGTCCACCTGGTCGCGGCGCACGAGGCGGTGCGCCAGGCGGTGCGCCTGTCGGCGACCACGGCCGAGCCGGTGGCCGAGCTCGACGACGAGCTCGAGGCCGACATGTGGGCGCTGCCGTGCCCGGTGTGCGACGCCGAGGGCAACTCCCCGTGCACGCGGGTCGCCTACGGGACGTCGGTGCACGTCGACCGGATGCTCGCGGTGCTGATCACCGCGGCGATGGACAACCGCGAGTTGCTCGCCCAGCTGCTCAAGCTGCCCGGCACGCTGCTCGACGTCGCGCCGTACGCGGCGGCCGCCGGTGCAGGCGCGTTCGAACCGGTGCGGGGGCAGCTGTGAGCGACACCCAGGAGCGCGCGGCGGCGATGCGCCGTGTGACCGCGGCGCGAACTGAGCTCAACCGGCTGTTCACGCAGGAGGCCGAGCGGCCGTCGATCGGTCCGCTCGCCGAGACGCAGCACGTGCAGCGGCAGGTCGAGGCGTGGGCCGAGTTCAGCGAGGCGTGCCGCTTGGCGGCGCACGGTTACCGCGAGGCGTCGCCGCCGTACGTGGACCTGATCACCCAGGGCCGGAAGGCGGCCGAGCACGTGGAGCGGCTGCAGGTGCAGCTGCAGGTCAAGCAGACCGAGCTGGCTCGGCAGCAGGAGCGGCTGCGGGGTGAGCGGTGATGCGCGGGGTGAAGCCGGTGCGCAGGTACACGGCCGCCGAGACGCTGCAGGCCGTTGCTCGGATGATGACCGCGAGCCGGCCGGGAGGCATCGGCCTGGCGGCGGTGGACGAGGTGTCCGGGTGCACCGGCACGGGTGTACCGCACGTGAAGCTGTCCTACCTCGCGGACCTGCACGCGTTGCGCCGCTGGGCGGATGCGCTGCAGAGCGTGTCGAAGGTCGAGCTCTACAAGGGCTTTGGCGAACCGGCGTCGGTGCACGTGATGGTGACGGGCCGAATCCCGCGAGGCCCCGTGATCGCCGTGTCGGCCTGGGTGTCGGGACTGACGCCGCCCGCTGCCTGGGAGCAGCAGGGCGGTGAGCAGCGCCAGGTCCTCACGCTGACCGAGCTGCACACGCTCGACGACGCGCACCGAACCGGCGGTGGCCGGTGATGCGGCAGCTGCGCATGTTCCTGCGCGAAGAGGCGGGGCTGGTGGCCCCGATCGTCGCCGTCTTCCTCGCGCTCCCGCTGGCGGCGGGGGTGCTCCAACTGATCGAGCTGGTGAGCAAATGATCACGACGAACAGCAAGTCGGCGGCCGCGGTGGCGGTCGCCCTGGCGCTCACCGCGGTGGCGATCGTGGTGGTGCTGGCCGGGTGCGACCGTGCCGCGCCGGTCGCGCCGTCGCCGGGACCGACGACCGCCGCAGTGCCGGTGCCGCCGGTGACCGTGACCACGGTTGTGCCGATGACGGTCGGGCAGGTGCGCCCATGAACAACGGCGAGTCGAGCGACGTGAACGTGGTCTTGGCGCACTTCCTGGGAATCCGGCGCCACGACGGCCTGGTGAGCGTGGAGCGGGCCAAGGCGGCCGCGGTGCGCCTGGCCGACCGCGCCTACAAGCAGCTGTCGGCAGGCACCCGCGGCGAGGACATCGCCGCGGCGTTCGACCAGCGCGCGGCGATGGTCGAGGTGGTCGGCGCCGCCGTCGACGAGTGGATCGAGGAGCAGGCGGCCGCCGGTGACGAGCTCGCGGTGAAGCTGCGCCGTACGCCGGCCGAGCCCGTGAACGAGACGGGTCCGGGGGTGAGCATCCAGTGACCGCCGTGCAGCAGTGGGCAGACGTCGAGCTGCCCTCGGCGGGGGCGAGCGTCGAGATCGTCGCCGGTGTGCTGGCCGGCCGCCGTGGTGTGGTGGCGGACCCGCCGGAGGTCGAGCCGTACGACGGCGATCCGGGCCCGCGTGTGTGGGTGTCGACCGACGGCGGTGACCTCGTCTCGCCGTTGCTCGCTGACCTCAAGATCGAGCACCGCCACGCCGGTGGCTGGAAGGGCGAGCCGGGGGACTGCGGCGCGTCCTGCTCGTGCGGCGTGACGTTCGCCGGGTTCGAGACGCTCGGCGAGGCCTCCGCGCTCGTCGACGCGCACATCGAGCGGGAGTCGAAGGGAGTCAACGGATGTCCGGCGGCAAGCCCGGATGGTTCCAGCGGTGGCTCGACGACGGCGACCTGCTCGGCCAGCACCTCACCGGAGGAGACGTCACCGGCGCCGGACCCGAGCCTGAGCGCGCCGAGTCCGACGACACCCACGACGAGCGCGGCAGCTGAGCAGCGCGAGACGTGGGCCGAGCGCATGGCCCGCGACTGCACCAGGTTCAACGACGGCGAGGTGAGCCGCGCGCTGACCATCGCGTCGCGGTGGACGGACTGGGCGCAGCAGCTCGACGAGCTGCTCGACGCGATGCCGGACCGGCCGGGCGTGATGTGGCAGGACGCGGGCGGCGACACCAACACCGTCGAGCTCGGTACCGCGCACCTCGACGAGCTCGCGATGCGGGAACGGATGGCGGTGCTGCGCGGCCAGGCCGACGCGCTCGCGGCTGCGTACCTGCGTGGCGCGGACAAGGCCGCGGCCGGGGCACGGCGGGCGCTGGAGGCACTGCGTGAGGACTCGGGAGGTGAGTCCGATGGCTGAGCGGCTGTGGTTCGGACAGGCGCTGCGGTGGAGCCGAGAGAGCGGCTTCTGGTACGCGGTGGGTCGAGCTCGCCGGCGGCACGCGATCGTGCGGATCACGGCGACCGAGGCCAAGTCGTACGGGCACAAGTTCCCGGCGGGCTGGTACCTGGCCGAGCACCCGGACTCGCCCGGTGGCGGCGAGCTCGGCCCGCGGCTGGGACACGACTTCCGCCGGGCGAAGGAGGCGGCCGAGGTATGGCTGCTGGCGCCGGCCGCGGACCGGCTGTCCGGCGAGTGCGCACCGGGCCTGCTCACCACCGTGCAGATCGGCGCCACGACGTTCGTGGCCGCCGATGGCCGGTCGCTGTCGGCGTGGCCGGTGCCGTGGGAGGCCTGCATCGAGATCCGCGACGACGCCGGTACCGAGGTGGGCCGGGTCGCGCCGTGGTTCCAGTACGAGGACGGCGAGGTGTCTGCGCTGCAGTGGATCGCCAGGGCCGCGGCGACCCGTCTGGCCCCGCAGCCGACGTACCACGCGGCAGTGCGGGCGGTGGGCCACGAGCTCGTGCACGGCGTGGCGGGCGGTGGTCACCGTGGCTAACTCGACACGCCCCAAGCGGCCGGCGTCGACGCACTCGTGCCCCGGCGACTGCGGCCAGCAGGTGCCGCGCCAGCACCTGGCGTGCCGGTCGTGCTGGTACCTGCTGCCGCAGGAGCTGCGCGAGGAGCTCACCAGGCTCTACGGCCGCGACCGCATCGCCCACCTGGGCGCCGTCGGTGACTGCCTCATCTGGTTCCGGGAGAACGTGAAGGACGGTGAGCTCGTTGCTGGATGAGGCAGCCGCGTGGGCAGTGGTGATCGCGATCGCGGTGCTCGTGTCGATGCTCGCGGTGCTGGTGGTCGCGCTCGGTGTACGGCACCGGGTCCTGGCGCGCCAGGACCCGGCGCAGGCCGACCAGGCTGGTGAGTTCGGCTGGCGTCCTGGCGATGACGAGCAGTGGCAGGACCCGGACCTGGTGGTGCACCGGGTGCTGGCCGACGAGCCGGTGGTGCGCGATGCGTAAGCGCGAGCAGGCCGAGGGCCTGGACTGGGTGACGTGGATGGGCGCAGCCGTGCTGCTGGCGTCGGTGGCGGTGCTGTCGTTCTCCACGTTGATGGAGCTCGCGGTGCGCGGCGGCTACACCGACTGGCGGAAATGGCTGTGGCCGCTGAGCCTCGACGCCGCGGCGATGGTGGCGCTGCGCTACTGGCTGGCACGCGGGCTGCCCGCCAGCGCCAGGCGCACCGGCCTGGCGCTGGCGCTGGTGGTGATCATCCTCAGCACCGGCGGCAACGCCCTGGAGCACTGGTGGCAAGGCGGACTGCTGGCCGCGGTCATGGGCTCGATCCCGCCGCTGGTGCTCGCCGCCGTGGCGCTGCTGATCGACCTCGGCCTACGCCGCCAGGACCTGGCGCCGGACACACCGGCGCACGCACCAGCAGCGGCGCCAGGACCGGGCGAGCTGGTGACCAGCGACGACGCCGCGCCAGACGTGCAGAGCGAAGCCTGCGACGAAGCAACGATGCGGCCGCTGCGCCGCGACCTCAGCGAGCGCCTGGTGCAGCTGGAGCTGCTCACCACCAAGCACCCCACGCCAGCACCAGGCGCCGAGCAGACGCCGCGCCAGGACCCGGTGCCGCCCGGCTTGGACCTGGCGCTCGTGAAGCGGGCGCACGAGCTGATCGCCAAATCCGAGGGAGCACCCGGCTTCCGGCGGATCGGCCGAGACCTCCTGGCGCGCGAGCTCGGCACCAGCCCACACCAGGCGCGCCTACAGCTGGCGCACTACGACGCCACCAACTCAACGACGCCAGGTGCTGGCGCCGACACCAAGGAGACCGCCAGTGCCTGACCCCCGACAGATCGTCGTCGTCGACGTCGAGACCAGCGGCCTGGACCCCGCCCAGCACATCGCGGTCGAGGTTGCGTGGGTCAACCTCGCCACCGGTGAGCACGACGTGTTCGTGCCGCCGCACAACTGGCGCGACGTGCTGGTCACTGCGGACCTCCGCGCGTTGCGGATCAACGGCTACCTCGACCGGCTGGTCGAGGCCGAGCAGGACCGCCACGGCCAGGCCGCTCGCGCGCTGTGGGACCAGCTTGACGGCAACACGCTCGCCGGGTGCAACCCGAGCTTCGACGCCGTGTTCCTGCGCAAGATGTTCGACACCGTCTACGACCTCGACGACCACAACATCGACGGTCCGCCGACGTGGCACCACCGGCTGCTGGACCTCTCGGCGTACGCGGCCGGCGCGCTCGGCATCGAGCCGCACGAGCTGCCCGGCCTGAGCACAGTGTGCGAGCGGCTGGGCGTCGAGCACCCCGACGCGCACACCGCGTTCGGTGACGCGGACGCCACCTATGCGTGCTTCCTGAAGCTGCTCGACATGCAGGTGGTGGGCCGTGCCTGATAAGGACGTGTTCGGTCGGCCGCTGGTCGCCGACGACCGCCGCGTGCTGCGCATGATGGCCCGCGGCGAGCGGACCAAGACGATCGCCGCGGTGCTGGGCGTCAGCCCGAATGCCGTGTCGCACCGCATCACCAACATCGGCCGCAAGCTCGGCACCTTGCAACCGCCGCAGACGCTGTTGGAGGCCTACCGCCGCGGCCTGATCGGGCCGCCCGGCCCGCGTGTCGGGCTGCGCGTCGCGACCGTCGCCGACCGGCCGGGGTTCGTGTGGTGGCAGCACTCGTGCACCGCGCTGGACGCGTTCGCGGTCGGTGTCTCGCCGGCCGGGGCGCAGTGCGGGTGCGCGCTGTCGACCGGCCAGCCGGGCGAGTGGCGGCCGGTGTGGGTCGGCGAGCACCCGGAGCGGAGGGCAGCGCCGTGACCGCGATTCCGTACCGCATCCAGTTCGAGCGGTTCCGGGGCAACCGGCGAATGCGACTGCGTCGTGGCGGACAGGCGACGCCGTGGCCGTGGTGGGAGCTGGCGTTGCCTCGGTGGGGCTCGCTGATCCTCTGCCGTCGGCGGCCGCGTTCACCGAAGGCGGCCCAGCGATGAGCGTGCAGGTGCGGACCAAGGACCTGATCGGCCTGTTGCAAGCGCTCGTGCACACCGCCGCGTCCGACGCAGACCAGGGCTCGATCCACGGGGTGCTGCTGCACACCGCCCGTGGCTATGCCGGTGACGAGCCTGGCAAGTCCGGGCTGCTGGTCGGCACGTCGACCGATGCCACGGTGGTCGGCCACAGCTGGGTGCTCGCCTCCGGTGAGGTCAAGCCGACGCTGTGGCCGCTGGGCGAGGTGCGCGCGCTGATCGGGGTGCTGCGGCAGATGTCGCGCAACGACAAGGAACACGCGGTGGACATCATCGCGTCCGGCGACCAGGTGACCGTGGAGGAAAGCGAGAACCTGCTGGGTGCCGCTGGTCATCGCGATCGGCCCGAACTTCCGCGGCGCCCTGATGCCGATCAAGCAGCCCGACGACGTCGACGCCGCCGACCACTTCGGTGACGGCGTCTACCCGGCCGAGCTGCCGCCCCCGCGCAAGCAGGGCGACGGCGCACCGCGCCTGGACCTGAGCAACGCCACCGGCCTGCTGCTCACGCGGGTCGAGCACATCATCAGCCCGCACCTGTGAACCCGACTACCTAAGGCGAGGAATCCGTTGCACCGCAAGACAATCACGAGACGCCTGCACGCGGTCGCGCTGGTCGCTGCCGCTGTGGCGGCACTGACGACGGCATGTGACCTGCCGCCGACCTGCTACGGCACCGAGCCCCACGGCGAGGTCGAGCAGCTTTCGCCGTGCCCGCCGGGCTGGGCGCCCGGTGAGAACCGCCCGATCACTGAGGACGAGTTCGAGGACTTGGAATGGAGCGACTGATGACCGAGTTCACGACGGTGCTGCTGGCCGACAACGCACCCTCCGGCCGCGTCCACCGCGCCTCGCTGAACCTGCCCACCGGCACCCTTGTGGTTGCCGATCCGGCGGACCTGCAGGGCGTCACGCTGGCCGAGCAGGTGCGGGTGGTGGACCGCACGCTGCACATGCCGCTGCGCAAGTACAAGGCGATCCGCGAGCAGCTCGCGCTGCACCGCCTCACGGCCCAGCAGGGGCTGAACGGGCAGGCGCTGGCCGAGCAGGCCGCAGTGATCACCGCGGCGATCGAGAACCGGCTGCAGGACGCGCTGCGCGCCGGCGAGCCCGCGCGTGCTCGCGCGGGTGACCACGCTCGCCGCGCAGGTCGTCGAGGTGCGCAACTGCCGCCTCAACCAGGCCACGCTCACCGCCCTGGCCGACCACGTCCTGGCCGGGCTGCCCGAGTCCATCCGCACCCACCGGCGGCCGGCCTCGGCGGTCTGACGGTCCCTCCCACCGCGGCGGCCCCATACCGCACCGTCCAGAAAGGACGCACGCGTGGACACAACCCCGCACCCGGAGTTCGTCGACGACGTCGTGGTCGACCGCGTCGTCGCCGACCTCCGACCCGGTCGCGGCATCACCCCGGCCGAGCGCGCGGAGGCCGCCCGCGCGGCGTCGACACCACCACGGCGGAGGTCGTGATCTGGCACCGCGGCGCCCGTGTCCGGGCGCTGCTCGACAACCTCGGTGACCTGCTCGTGCTCGCGCAGGCGCCGCTGACGGAGGGAGCCTGACCATGCATGACGGCCACTGGCTCACCACGGTGGCGCGCCGCGTCATCGTTGATGTCCGGCACACCCGCGCGGCGGGGCTCCATGAGCGCCTGGCCGTGCTCGACGAGCTCGGTACGCACAGCCCCAGAAGGCTGACCGACCTGTTGATCACTGTCGCCCGGCATGTGCCGGATGACGTGATCGCGCGCATCGTGACCGACGCCGAGGACATGGCGTCGGTCGACGAGCTGATCTATCGCGAGGCCCACGCCCGCTACGCCGCAGACGACCGCGACGACTGGGTGCGGTGGGGCGAGTCCGGCTATCACCGCCTGGCGCACCTGCGTCGCCGCGAACGGCGGCGTGCCTGATGGCGTACACGCTTCACGACGACAACGTCGCCTCGGACGCCCGGTGGGTGACCCTGGCCAAGCTCCAAGAGACCGACGGCGTGCCGGACCTGCTCGCGCTCAGCCCGTCCCGGCGCCGCAAGTACTTGGCGCGCCTGGAAGTGCGCAAGGCATTGATGATCGCCGCGTACTTCGTGATGCAGTCGGAGTCTGCTCGCAATACGGCTGACGGCTACATCACCCAGGAAGCCGCGCTGGCGTGCTGCACCGAGCCGTGGATCCTCCAGGCCCTGCTGACCCCCGTGTGCGGCAAACCCCCTCTGCTGCACCAGGAAGGCCAGAAGTGCGGCGAGAAGAACTGCATCGACGCCTCCGGCCCGTGGAAGCCCAACTACGAGTACCGGGTGTGCGCGTTCCTCAAGCGCAACCCCTCGAAATCCGAGCAGGACCGCCGCAAGCAGCAGCGCGCCGAGCTCACCGACTCCACGCTGCGCACCGCCGTCTACCTGCGCGACGGCGGCTGCTGCCGCTACTGCCGCAGCGGCCCGCTCGGGCGCAAGGGCATGGGCAACGCCAAGGACCGCCGCCGCATCCCGCAGATCGACCACATCGACCCGGACGAGCCCGCAGGCCCCGGGCCGGACTACAAGGGCGTCGCGCTCAGCTGCGCAGCCTGCAACGAGTACAAGCAGAAGCGCACGCCCGAAGAGGCCGACATGGATCTGCTGCCCGAGCCCACCCCGGAGCAGATCGCCTACTGGGCCGAGCGAGGCGAGCAGCAGTTCAGCCGCGCCCCCCGCGGCACAACCCACCCCGCAGACCTCGTTCCGGACGAGTGGCTCGCCGCCCGTGACAACCCACCGGACAACGAGATCAACAACGCGGCGGACAACGCGCAGACAACAAGCCGCACAACAAGTCCAACCGTTGTCGATCACGTTGTTCCAGGCCGCCCCGAACACATCCCGGACGCTCCCGACGCACCTGCGGCCGATCTTGTTTCCGCAGGTGGAGCACAGGACAACGCCCGCGACAACCCGCCGGAACCGTCCGGCTCGGGTCGGGTCGGACACACGCAACCTGAGGTGCTGCAGGGCTCACGTGGTCAACCGATCCGCACCCCGGACGCACCCGACATCTACCACGGTCGATCCCGCACCGCGCCCACCACACCGTCCACACCGCCACCGTCCAGAAGGGAGGGACAGCCATGACGACCTCACCGCAGCAGCACGGACTCGACTGGGACAAGCGGCGCCAGGCCGCACTGACCTACCCGTGCCGGGTGCCCTACTGCCAGCGCCCCGAGGGCCAGGAGTGCGTCGACCCGCGCGGCACACCGCTGCTGACCCAGCCCGCACACCCGGTGCGCGAGCAGGACGCGGCCGCCATCGCAGGCACCCAGCCCGCTTTCCTCCTCGTCGACATCCCCGAGCCGCCCGACGACCCGCCACCCAAGCCGGCGGCCGCCCGAGGCCCGGCCGCCAAACACCGCAGCAGCTGCAACCACTGCGGCGCCCGCCTGCTGTGGGCGACGACCCGCAGCAACGGGGTGCGGATGCCGCTGGACGCCGAGCCGTCGCCCGAGCGCGGCAATGTCCTGGTGACTGAGGAGCGCGGCGTGCTCATGGCCGCAGTCGTGGGCCGCAAGAGCCTGGCGGCCGCGATGCGCGCGGCCGGCCAACACCTGCACCTCCACCACGGCGTCACCTGCCCCGACCGCAGCCGCTGGCACCGGCGAGCCGATAGAACGAGGACATGAGCTGATGGGACGCATTCCCAGGCCCAAGCAAGTCGGGCAGAGGTTCTGCGACCTGGTCGTCAGGGCCGTCGACGCCGACGAGCTGCTGAGCCCGGCCGAACGCAAGGCCGTACTCGACCAGGCCCGCACAGCGGACGCCCTGCTGCACCGTCTCATGGTCGGCCTGCACCAGGGCAACGCGATCGTTGCCGAGGCGGTCGCCACCGTCGTGGTCGAACTCGGCCGCGAGATCGCCCCACCGCAACAGCCCCGGCATCCGCTGCGGCTGCACAAGACCTGTCACCACCGCGGGGGCACCCGCCGACGTCACCGGAGGACCAGATGACCACCACACCCGAACAGCCCCGCGCCGCGATCGTCGTGCGTGTCGACGAGGTGCTCGCCGGCGACAAGGCCGGCCTGCTGCGCTACAGCGTCCGCGAGCGGATCGAGGCCGCGATCGAGGGCGCGGCGAAGCGGTGGGACGTCGACCCGGCCGCGGTCACCGTGGAACTCGCGCCGGAGCCGCCGCGGCTGGTGTTCATGCCGCACGAGCTGACTCCGGAGAAGCTCGCCGAGATCGAGCGCAGGTGGCTCGCGGAGCACGCGCGGCCGCAGCTGCTGCACCACACCGCCGAGACTGTGTGGATGCCGGGCGAGTACGGCGGCACGGTCGGCACCCTCGACGGCGTGACGATCCCCGCGGCCACTCGCCCGTCGTGGTGGCGGCGTGCGCTCGCAGTCGTGTTCGGGATCCGGGAGTAGCCGATGCACATCGAACGTGTGCTGTGCCGGGTGTGCCTGCAACGGCTGGCCACCGAGGGATTCCTCACGTGCGAGGAGTGCAGCGCGCGGGTCGTCGGCGCGCTCGACGACATCGTGCGGATCTACCCCGACGTCGAGTGGGACGCCCACCACCCACCGCGCTCGGCGGACCAAGTGCGTGGCCGACCGGTGTACAAGTCGACCCCGCCGATCAACCTCGACCAGCTCGACCGCGCGCACCGCCTGGCCGAGCTCGACGTGCTCGGCTGCCTGGCCTGGTGGGCCGGGCACGTGCGGGACTCGACCGGCCTGGCCCCCAACGCCACCACGACGGTAGCGGGCGAGATCGGCGTTCTGGTGCGGATGTGGTCGTGGATCCGCAGGCAGTCCGCGGTCGACGAGCTCGCACGGGACGTCGTCGTCCTGCGGGCGGCGCTGCAGCGGATGGCGGGCGAAACCCGCGGCCGCATCCGGCTCGGCCGGTGCCCGGCCCGCTGACCGCGCCGACGGATCCGGCGCGCTGGTGGTGTGCGGGCACTCGCTGCACGCCCGGCCCGGTGAGCGCCTGGTGCGCTGCGCGGGCTGCACCACGCCGTGGCCGGCGCACCGGTGGGACGAGCTCGCCCAGGCCCAGGAGGCGACGTGAACAAGGCAAGGGTCCGCGAGCTCGGCGAGCGCGAGCCGGTCGCCGACGCCGAGGCGCTGCAGGTCATGCTCGGCGGCGTCCCGGTCGGCACCCTGCAGCGGTGGGCCCAGGACGACGGCTGGCCACGCCGCCACAGCACCACTTCCAGGGGACGGCGCACCGAGTACTCGATCCGGGCCGCGAAACAGTCTTACGAACGTCGGCGTGGCCCGCTGGACGAGATCACCAGCGGTGAAGTAACCTCCGGTCACGTTGGTGATCTGTCCCTATCGGACGGCGCCGGCGTCACCTAGCTACTGCGCCAGTCACTGGGGATCGGCTCCCAGCAGGAAGGCCCGACAACCACGTGTGGTTGTCGGGCCTTCCTGATCCTCAGCTGTCGACGCCCTCGACGTCCGCGTTGTACCAGCGACCAGGGGCGTAGACGGCGACGGTCACCCGCTGCGAGCCTCCGTCCTTGGGGAACCCACCCAGTACGTGCAGGTGCCCGTCGATGATGTCCACCCTCTGGCCGTTCGGGTGGACCTTGGTCGAAGGATTCGGGCTGGATGCATTTGGTGTCTGAACTTTGACGGTCATGGCGACCATCCTGCCCCGATCACCTGATCGATTGCGTCGCTCGGACAGGTGATCGCTACTCCTGCACCTCGGCCTTGTACCACTGCTTCGGTGCGTAGATGGCGACCGCCGGACGCCTCGGACCGTCCTGCGGACCGTGCACGATCAGGTGTCCATCCTCGACGCTGATGCGCTCACCTTTGGCGTGGTCGTGTTCCATCATGTTGTGGTTGGGCTCAACCACGCTCACTTTGACTGGCATGGCGCCATTGTGCCTACGCGCCCGACGGTTTCCCTCACTCGATCGAGTGAAGATCCGCGAAGAGGTGGGCCCCATGCGCGCAACGCGCGAGACGTAGCCGATGCCCAGCAGAGCTCGCCGACGCTGCACGGCCTCCGGGTGTCCAGGATTCGCGGGCACCTCGGGCCGGTGCGAACAGCACGAGATCCCGCGGCCGCGTCCGCAGCCGAAGCCGCGGCCGTCGTCCACAGCGCTGGGCTACGACTACCGGTGGCGCAAGAAGTCCGAGGCCTACCTGCGCGCCAACCCCACGTGCGTGGCGTGCGGCCGGCCGTCGCAGCACACCGACCACATCGACGGCGACCGCACCAACTGGGAGCCGGACAACCTGCAGCCGCTGTGCCTGTCCTGCCACAGCCGCAAGACGGCGACGCACGACGGCGGGTTCGGCAACCGGCGCACACCACGGTAAGGAGCACGAGCTGTACCGCCCCGCGGAGCGGCCTACCCCCCTCCCCCTGATGCTCACTCCCTGTGATCGATCAACGAAGTTGATCAAGGGGAGGGGGGCTCGGATCTCTGTGGGGTGGGGACGCGAACGTGCGGGGGGAAGCCCGCTTGCGCGCTGACAGGTTTTCGGTCCGACCGTACCCAGGAGGTGGTGACTGTGGGTAAGCGTGGACCGGCGAGGATGCCGACCAAGTGGGCTGTCCTGATGGGCGGACGCACGGACCGGATCAACGCCAACGAGCCGCAGCCGTCGGAGGCACCGCCCGCGGACGGTGGCGCTGACTGCCCGATCGATCCGCCGTCGTGGCTCACGCAGCGCGCGAAGAACGTGTGGCGCCAGTACGCCCCCGATCTGCACCTGGTCGGCGTACTGACGCTGTGGGACGTCGAGGCGTTCGCGGCCTGGTGCGACGCGGTCGTCCGCCGGCGCGATGCGATCGAGCACCTGCGCAAGGAAGGCGCGGTGCGCGAGTTCACCGTCTACAACAAGAACGGCCAGCCCACCGGCACGCGCGTCGGGAAGAACCCGTGGACGTACGTGCTCAACGACGCGGACGCGCATTTTCGTTACTACGCCGCGAGGTTCGGGTTGACGCCGTCCGACCGCTCGGCGCTGAGCCTCGGGGAGGCCCCCGGTGAGCCAGGAGAGGACCTCCTCGACCACGGCTGAGGCGGACGCCGCGGACGCCATCGCCGAGTTTCACGACTCGCGGTGGCGGCCGATCGACCCCGATGGCCCGGTGTGCGGCTACAAGCTGCGCGGCAAGATCTGCTGCAAGCGGGGCGCGCACTACTGCGAGCCGCGCGCGGACCGCGTGGTGTTCTTCTTCCGCGAGCACCTGCGGCACGTCAAGGGAGCGTTGCGGCGTAAGCCGTTCGTCTTGCGGCCGTGGCAGGAACACGAGCTGATCAGGCCGTTGTTCGGCGAGGTGGTGTGGTCGCACGAGTGGCAGCGCTACGTGCGCCGCTACCGGCGCGGGTTCATCATCATGTCCCGCAAGAACGGCAAGTCCGAGATCGCCGCGGGCATCTTGCTCTACCTGCTCGTCGGTGACGGTGAGGAGTCGGCCGAGGTCTACACCGCGGCCAAGGACAAGGACCAGGCGCAGAAGATCTTCGGCCCGGCGCGGCGGATGGTCGAGCTGTCGCCGGTGCTGCGCAAGCGGCTGCAGCACATCAAGAACTCGATGCGGCTGGTCGACGCCAAGACCGACTCGGTGTTCACGGTCATCACCGCGGACGCCGACGGCGAGCTCGGCCACAACCCGTCCGGGTTCTGCCTGGACGAGTTGCTGTCGCAGCCGGACGCGTCGCTGTGGGACGCAATGGACACCGCCGACGGCGCACGGCTGCAGGAGCTGCTGTTCGTCGCGACGACGGAGACCAACCTGCCGCTGAGCTTCGGTGCGGCGATGATCGACGAGGCCGAGCGGATCCAGGAGGACCCGTCTCGGTCGCCGCACACGTTCGTGTTCTGCCGCAAGATGCCGGCCAACCAGGACCAGCTCGACCGGCTGCACCGGTTGTTCGAGGGGCACCCGGACCTGCCGGTGTCGCTGGACATCTGGGACGAACGCAACTGGAAGTGGCCCAACCCGGCGTTGGGTGAGTTCCTGTCGCTGGAGGCGATGCGCCGATCGGCGTTGGGCGCCAAGAAGAGCAAGCGCGCGGAGTCGGCGTTCCGGCAGTTCAAGCTGAACATGCGCGAGGCCAACGCCGTGCGGTGGATCGCGCTGGACCTGTGGAACGCCAACGCCGGTGAGGTCGCCGAGATCCCCGAGGACCTGGTGCCGCAGCTGGAGGGCAAGCGGTGCTGGGCGGGCCTGGACCTGTCGTCCAAACTGGACCTCACGGCCTGGTGCCTGAGGTTCGAGGACGGCGACCTGCTGTGGAGGTTCTGGATCCCCGAGTCGATGGTCGACGTGCTCGACAAGCACACCGACGACAAGTTCGGCCAGTGGTGCGATGACGGGTGGGTCACCGTCACCGAGGGCGACACGATCGACTATCAGCGGATCTACGAGGACATCGCCCGCGACCACGAGCGGTACGTGATTGTGTCCGGCACTTACGACAAGTGGTCCGGTGAGCCGGTGCGCCAGACGATCCAGGAACTGACCGGCATGGACATGGTCGAGTCGAACACCACCTACGAGCGCATGACGCCTCCGATGAAGGAGGCGATGCGCAAGCTCAAGGCCGTCGAGTACCGCCACCACGGCAACCCGGTCGCCGCGTGGATGGCGGACTGCCTGGAGGCCAAGCACCCCACCGACGACCCGGAGCGGATCCGGCCGGTGAAGCCGATGCGCGACACCAGTCACAAGCGGATCGACGGCATGCCGGCCTTGTTCTTCGCCGAGGACGGCGCCATGCGCGGCGGCGACGCCCGCAGTGTCTACGAGGAGCGCGGGCTGAGCTCGCTCGGATGAGAGGAGCCCACCGTGCCCGGAGAGCTCGCCGTGCCACACGGCGTCGAGGACGCACCGCGCGAGCGCGGCCGCCTGGCCGAGCTCGTCGACCGCGCGCAGCTGGACCGCTGGGACTACTGCTGCGCCGTCGGGCTGCTGTGCCTGTTGCTCGGCCTGTCGCTGGCGGTCGGGACGTGGCTGGGCGTGGCGATCGGAATCGGCGTGGCGTTGACCGTGTTCGGCGGCCTGGTGCTCGCGCTGGGCATCACCGGCGCCCGGCAGCAGCCGGTCGTCGACGAGCTGCAGGCGGGAGGCTGATCGTGGGATTCGTCCGCTCGGCCTTCCGCGGCTCGTCGACCTCCAGCTTGGCTACGCCCGAGAAGTGGGTCGAGGACTGGTTCGCCGGCGGAGGCAGCCACAACCCGTCCGGGGCGTTCGTCTCGGAGGAGACGGCCCTGCACTACGCCCCGTTCTTCGCCGGCGTGCAGATCATCGCCGGTGACATCGGCGGCCTGCCGCTGCCGGTCTACGAGCGCCTGGAGCGCGGCAAGCGACGCGCGTTCGACCACCCGCTGTACCAGGTGCTGCACGACCAGGCGAACCCGTACATGACCGCCGTGGCGTTCCGCGAGACCATGCAGGGCCACGCACTCACGTGGAAGGGTGCGTACGCCTACATCGAGCGCAACGGCGCCGGGCAGGTCGACAGCCTGTGGCCGCTCAACCCGGCCAAGATCAAGCCCTGCAAGATCCACGACGCCAACGGCCGCGGCAAGTTCACGCTGTACTACCGGTACACCGACCCCAACGGCCGGCAGGTGATCCTGCTGCCCGACGAGGTGCTGCCGGTCGCCGGGCTGGGCGGTACCGGCGTCGAGGGCTACAGCCTGGTGTCGCTGGCCCGTGGCTCGATCGGGCTGGGCATGGCCACCGAGCGCTACGGCTCGGCGTTCTTCGCCAATGGCTCACGTCCTGGCGGCGTGCTGACCCACCCGAGCAAGTTGTCGGAGGGTGCGCGCGAGCGCATGCGGACGGACTGGGAGAACCTCCACAGGGGACTCGACCGCGCCTCGCGCGTGGCGATCCTGGAGGAGGGGGTGGAGTGGCACCAGATCGGCATCCCGCCGGAAGACGCGCAGTTCCTGGAGACCAGGCGTTTCCAGGTCACCGAGATGGCCCGGTGGCTGCGCATCCCGCCGCACAAGATCGCCGACCTCGAACGCGCCACGTTCGGCAACATCGAGCACCAGGGCCTGGAGTACGTCACCTCGACGCTGCGGATCTGGCTGGTGCGCTGGGAGCAGGCGATCCTTATGCGGCTGTTCACGATGGCCGAGCGTCGTCGCTACTTCTCCGAGCACCTCGTCGACGCGCTGCTGCGCGGTGACAGCAAGTCACGTAACGAGGCCTACGCGATCGGCCGGAACTGGGGCTGGCTGTCGGCCGACGACATCCGCGAGCGGGAGAACATGAACCCGCTGCCCGACGGCCGCGGCGAGGTGTACCTGGTGCCACTCAACATGGTGCCGGCGCCGCGCCCCGACGAAGAGCCGACTGTTCCGGAGCGGATCGCGCGGGTGTTGCGTGGTCGTGGTGCGGAGGCACGCCGGCGCACCGCTTCGACGTTCGCCCCGTTGATCGTCGACGCGGACACCCGGTTGGCCAAGCTGGAGCGCGCCGAGGTCAAGGCGCTGGTACGCCGGCACCTGTCCGACGACGACGGCCGCGGTGTGCGGCTGGCGAGCCCGGCGGCGTTCCTGGCGGCGGTGTGGCACCTGTACGACACGACGATCCGGGCCAAGACCGTGGAACGGTGGACGCCGCCGCTGCAGGCGCTGATGGTCGAGATCATCGCCGACGCGATCGCCGACGTCGGGTTCGACGGCGAGGTCGACCTGTCCCGGTGGCTGGCGGCCTACGTCGACAGCCACGCGGACTACCGGGTCAACTCCGCGTACGGGCAGATCCGCGCGGAGCTGGAGAAGGCCGGCACCGAGGACGGTGACGCCGCGGCGGCCGCGGTGCTCGCGCTGCTGGACACCTGGGTCGACGAGCGGCCGCAGCGCACGGCGGACTGGCAGACCAGCCAGCTGCCCAACGCCACCGCCCGCGAGACCTGGAAGGCCGCCGGTGTCCCCGCGGTGCGGTGGGTCACCGACGGCGACTCGTGCCCGTACTGCGTCGCACTCGACGGCCGCGAGGTCGCCATCGACGACGCGTTCGCCACCAAGGGCGACGAGCTCGACGGCGACGGCGTCGAGCGGCTGACCGTCAAGCGCACGATCCGCCACCCGCCGCTGCACCCGAAATGCGGGTGCGGAATGGCACCGGCATGAGACCAGCCACACCGAGGAACGGAGGTGTCCACAGTGGCCAGCGGTTCCATCCCCATCTACATGCGCGCCGGCACCGGCGCCGAGCACGAGATCGGCGCCGTGACCTTCGACGGCACGGGCGCCGAGCTCGACCGCCGGTTCGTCGGGCAGCTGCTGCGCGCGGCCGCCGACGAGCTCGATCCGCCCGAGCCCACCCCCGAGCGACCCGGTGAGCGGGCGCAACAGTCCCCGCGTGACCGGCAGGTCCGCACACCTGGGAGGAACCGATGACCAGCAACCGCGTGTGGCTGCGGGGGTTCGCCGTCCGCGCTGACGACGGCACCACCGCCGAGGAAGGGCCGATCCCGTTCGTCGCGGCGAACGAAGGTCGCATGGCCGACGGCATCGACCTGCGAATGGACACCGCCGACCTCGCCCGGTTCGCGGCCAACCCGGTCGTCATGTACGGGCACGACTACTGGGGGCGCCAGGCGCTGCCGATCGGCCGCGCGCCGACGACTCGCGTCGACGGCACCCAACTGCTGACCGACCTCGAGTTCGACCTCGACGACCCATTCGCCGCCGACGTGGACCGCAAGATCCGCCGCGGCTACCTCAACGCAGTGTCCATCGGGTTCAGCGCCTACGACATCGGCACCGACGGCGTGCCCGCGCGGTGGGAGCTGTTCGAGATCTCCGTCGTGCCGCTGCCGATGGACCCCGGCGCCACCGCCGCGGACGGCCGCGACGGGCGCTCGGCGCTCACGCTGGCCCGCTCGGTGCTGGAGGCGCGCGAGCTCGTGCGCCGCGCCGACGACGGCTTGCTGCGCGAGGCAGCCGAGCTGCTGGGCGGCCTCGGTGACCCCGGCGCCGGCGCGCGCAGCCCGCCCCGGTCGAGCCGCCGACGTTCGACCGCAACATCGCGGCACGCCGCCGCCTGTTCGCGTCCGGCCTGTAACGACCGGCCCACCGCCGCCCCTGGCTGGGCGGCTCGCACCACCGAACCCCTTGCCGTACGTCACGGAGGCCCTGGCCGGTCCCGCGCTGACGGCTGCCCACAACACCCCTCACAAGGAGGAGGCACACCGTGCCGGACATCAACGACCTGCGGCAGCAGCGCGCCAACCTGGCCGCTCAGGCGCGAGCCATTCTGGACACCGCGCAGAACGCCAGCCGCAGCATCACCGCGGACGAGGAGCAGACGTTCGACCGCCTGATGGCGGACGCCGACCGGATCGACGCGACCATCGCCCGCGAGGAACGCGCCCGCGAGCTGGAGCGCCAGATCGCCGGCACCACGCCACCGGCCCGCGGCGACGGCTCCGGTGACGACAACCCGGACGAGGCGCTGCGGGGTCGCGCGTTCCGCAACTTCGTGGTCGGCGGCCGCAACGCGCTGAGCCCGGACGAGGCCCGCGCGCTCAACATGGGCAACGACCCGGAAGGCGGGTACCTGGTGGCCCCGCAGCAGTGGGTCAACCAGCTGATCCAGGCCGTCGACGACCTGGTCGTGCTGCGCCAGCTCGCCACCGTCGAGACGCTCAACGAGGGCGAGTCGCTCGGCGTGCCGACGCTGGAGACCGACCTGAACGACGCGGAGTGGACCAGCGAGATCGGCACCGGTTCGCAGGACGACGCGCTGCGGTTCGGCAAGCGGGAGTTCCGCCCGAACCCGCTGGCCAAGCGGGTGCGGGTCTCCCGAAAGCTGCTGCGCGCCGCGGCCCGCGACCCCGAGGCCATCGTGCGCGAGCGCATGGCCCACAAGTTCGGTGTCACGTGCGAGAAGGCGTACATGACCGGTGACGGCAACAAGAAGCCGCTCGGCCTGTTCACCGCCTCGACCGACGGCATCTCGACCGCGCGTGACGTCAGCTTCGGTACCGGTGGCGCGATCCCGCTCACGCCGGTGTCGGGTGACCAGCTGATCGACGCCAAGTACACGCTCAAGTCCGCGTACTGGGCCGAGGCGCGGTGGCTGTTCCACCGCACGCTGATCGCGACGATCCGCAAGCTCAAGGGGTCGACCAACGACACCTACCTGTGGCAGCCGGGCATCTCCTCGGACAAGCCGGACACGATCCTGGACCTGCCGTTCGTGGTCAGCGAGTTCGTCCCGAACACGGTGTCGGGCAACAACTACGTCGGCATGCTCGGTGACTTCCGCAAGTACTGGATCGTCGACGCGCTCAACATGGAGGTCCAGCGCCTGGTGGAGCTCTACGCCGAGACCAACCAGGTCGGGTTCATCGGCCGCCTGGAGACCGACGGCATGCCGGTTCTCGAAGAGGCGTTCGTGCGCCTGAAGGTCCCGGCCTAGTCCGGCATCCCTGACGACTCCACACAGGACGGAGAAATCCTCATGTCGAGGACCGACATTCGCAACAGCGTGAGCGTGGCGCAGACCCTGCGCCCCGCCAGCCAGGCCGACCCGGCGGTGCCTGTCAACGGCATCGGCGTCGACCTGGCGGGCTACGACGCCGCGGTCGTGGTGATCGACGCCGGCACCATCGCCGGTGCCGGCGCGACGCTGACGTTCGAGGTGCAGCACAGCGACGACAACGCGGTCTTCACCGCGGTGCCGGACGCGGACCTGGACGGCACCGAACCGGTGATCGCCGCGGCGAACGACGAGGCGGTCTACGAGGTCGGCTACAAGGGCATCAAGCGCTACCTGCGCGTGGCGATCACGGCCAAGGCGGGCACCACGCCCACCATGCCGTGCTCGGCCACCGTGGTGCGCGCCAAGCCGCGCAAGCTGCCCAAGTAGCCCTACCCCCTTGCACGCGGGCTGGGAGCGCGCACCGGCGCTCTCAGCCCGTCCGCGCACGTGGATAGGAGGTACCGGTGCAGCGCATCCGAATGAAGACACTCTCGGCCACACCCGAGCGCAGCCTGCAGCCCGACCAGATCGCGGTGCTGCCCGACGCCGAGGCCCTGGAACTGATCGTCAAGGGCTTCGCGGTCCCCGTCGACCGCCTGGGCAACGACGTTCACGTTCCCGCCGAGCAGCTCGCCGCGCTGCGCGACGAGCTCGACGCGGGCCTGCTGACCCTCCCCGATGAGCCCGACGACGGCGACGGGGACCGGGGCGACGGCGACGGCCAGGGCGACGGCCAGGGCGACGGCCAGGGTCAGGGCGACGGCCAGGAGCCGCCGGCCGGGCAGGGCACCGCGTCGACGGCTGAGCCGACCGAGGAGCCGGCCACCGAGCTGGACGACGCCGAGGCCAAGGCCAAGCGCGTTCGGCGCAGCCGGAGGACCTGATGGCCTACGTCACGCCCGACGAGCTCGCCGTGTGGATGGGGCTGGGTGAGCAGATGCCGACCGCCCAGGTCCCGCGCGCCGAGCTGCTGCTGGGCGTGGCGCAGGGCCTGGTCGACGACGAGCTCGGCCAGAACCTGGAGGTAGCGACACAGACGACCGTGCTGCGCGGCACCGGCACCTGCGAGCTCGTGCTACCGCGGTGGCCGGTGCTGGCCGTCGCCAGCGTCCAGGTCGAGGGAGACACGACGCCCCTCGTCGACGGCACCGACTTCACCTGGGAACCGAGTGGTGTGCTGACGCGCAGGTGCGGCGTGTGGCCGTGCGGCAAGCGCGTCACGGTCGACAGCACGGCCGGCCACAACCCGGTCCCCAAGTCCGTGGTCGGTGTCGTGTGCGACCTGGTGGCGGGCAAGTGGGACAACGCCAAGGGCGGCAAGAAGAGCGAGCGCATCGGTGACTACCAGGTGGCCTGGGATCGCGTGCAGATGTCGTTGTCCACAGCAGACAAGAAGTCCTTGAGCCGGTACACGGCCAACCGATAAGGAGTGTGCCTAATGGCGCTGATCAACTCACAGCGTGCGTCGGTGTCCGCCGGCGTCGAGATCGCATGGACGAACGCCAGCTCCGGCGGCGACGAGGTGCCGTGCGGCGGCGGCCGGATCCTGCTGGTGCGCAACGGACACAGCGCGGCGCAGACCGCGACGGTGTCCACCCCCGGCACGGTGCGCGGCATCGCGATCGGGGAGGTGGCCGAGTCCATCACCGAGAACGGCGGCGTGTGGGTGCTGCCGCTGACCGACGAGTTCCGCAACAGCGTCGGTCGCGCGAACATCACCTACTCCGGCGTCACCGCGCTGCAGGTCGCTGTGATCGAGCCCGACCGCTGATCGGCCGGCCGGTGAGCGAGGACCGGACCAGTCACCTGCGCAACCGGGCGATGGGGCTGTGGCGGCGGACCACAGTCCCTGACGGCGCGGGCGGACACGAGACCATCTGGGTGCAGCAGGGCACCGTGCGCGTGCGGATCTCCCAGCCGACCGGCACCGAGTCGAAGGTCGGCGACACCGAGCAGGGCGAGCTGACCCACCAGGTCTACGACGAGCCCGGCTCGCCGATCCGCCGCGGCGACGAGCTGCGCGACGCCGCCTTGACCCTGCGCGTGATGCGCGTGCTGGCGCCGTCCGAGGCGATCTACCTGCGCGCGGACTGCGAGGAGCAGCAACCCGAAAGGGGGTGAACCCGATGGGCGCCAACCTCAAGGGAGACAAGCAATTGCTGCGCGATGTCGCCGAGCTGCAGAAGAAGATCATCGAGGCAGGCGGGGACGCGGTCGAGGCCTGGGGCGAGGACGTCAAAGGCACCGCGCAGAACCGCGTGCCGATCGACTCCGGCAACCTCGGCTCGGCGATCGAGTCCCGGCCGGACCGCAAGCGGCTCAAGTGCGACGTCGGCGTGTGGGAGGAAGACGCCTACTACGCCGAGTTCGTCGAGCAGGGCACGCAGAGCATGTACGCGCAGCCCTTCCTGGTGCCGGCGTTCGAGCAGCACGCCGACGTCACGCCCTACGCCAAGGGCGCCCTGGCGAAGCGGCTCGACTCGTGACCGCGGAGCTCGCGGTGCAGACCGCGATCCACACGCTGCTCACCGCGGACGTCGAGCTGATGGCGGCGGTGAGCGGTGTCTACGACCAGGTGCCCGAACCGGCGGCGTTCCCCTACATCCGCCTGGGCGACACCACCGAGGTCCCCGACGACAACCATTCGCGGCGCGGATCGCGGGTGACCACCACCCTGCACATCTTCAGCCGCTACCGCGGCAACAAGCAGGGCCTGCAGATCCTCGGCCAAGTCGACCGGCTGCTCGACCGCCAGGCCCTGCTCGTGCCCGGCTACCGCGATGTGTCGTGCGCACGCGAGTTCCACCAGACGCTGCGCGATCCCGACCCTGAGATTCGCCACATCCCGGTGCGCTACCGGCTGTGGCTCACACGAGAGGACCCGTAACGATGGCTGGACTCGACGCGTTCGGCACCCAGTTCCTGACCGGCGACGGCGGCTCGCCCGAGATCTTCACGCCGATCGCCAACTGCACCAACGTCGGTGGCCCGGAGACCGAGCGGGCGACGCACGACGTGACCGCCCACGACAGCCCCGACGGCTGGCGTGAGTTCATCGGTGGACTCAAGGACGGCGGCGAGGTGTCGCTGGAGCTGCACTACGACCCGCGCGACCACGACGCCCTTTACGAGCACTACGAAGACAGCCAGCCGCGCACCTACCGCATCCTGTGGCCCGAGGGCCTGGGCGGCTGGCAGATCAAGGCCGTGATGACCGGTTTCTCCTCGGAGGCGCCGTTCGACGACAAGCTCTCGGCCGAGGTGACGTTCAAGGTCTCCGGCAAGCCCACCCTGCTCGTGTGAGCCTCGCGCTCGCTGACCGCGCGTTCCTGGCGGCCGTCGCCGTCACCGTCCTGATTGGAGCCTTGATGAGCACCCTGTTGTCCCGCGACGAGATCCTGTCTGCCGTCGACATCACCACCGAGGACGTCGACGTCCCGGAGTGGGGTGGCCGCGTGCGCGTGCGCGGGCTGACCGGCACCGACCGCGACCGGTTCGAGTCGGCGATGTTGAACCGCAACGGCAAGGGCAACGCCCGTCACCAGGTCAACACCGATAATTTCCGTGCCCGCCTGGTCATGGCGTCCGTGGTCGACGAGGACGGCCGGCGCATGTTCAGCGAGCGGGACGTCCGGGCGCTGGGCGAGAAGTCCGCGGCGGCGCTGGACCGGGTCATGACCGTGGCGATGCGGCTGTCCGGGCTGACGCAGAAGGACGCCGACGAGCTTGAGGGAAACTGAGGGCCCGGCCGGATCGGCAGTTCTACTTCCGGCTGGCCGGGCACATCGGTGGCATGACGGTCAAGGAGCTTCTCGCGCGGATTGACTCCAGCGAGCTCGTCGAGTGGCAGATCTACGAGCGGATGACCGGCCCACTCGGTGCCGGCCGCCACGACTACCTGACGGCGATGGTCACCAGTGCGGTGGTCAACTCCCAGCGTGGCAAGAAGCCGCCCGTGGCGTTGAAGAAGTTTGTGCCCCAGTGGGAGCGGCCGACGCTCACGCCGGCCGAGATGTTCGCGCGTATTCGCGAGATCAACAACGCGCTCGGCGGCATCGAGCGGCCGATCGAAGACGGGTTCGACTAGTCGGACCCGGCTGACGCGGGAGGGGGTGCGCGGTGGCCACCCTCGCCTCCCTGATGGTCTCGCTCGGCCTGGACCCCAAGAAGCTGCGCAGCGGCGCGGCCAAGGCGCGCAAGTACGTCGACGGCGTGCGGGCCGACGTCGAGCGCACCAACGCCGTGCTGTCCAAGATGGAGGCGCCGATCGCGGCGCTGGGCAAGGTCGGCAGCCTGGCGTTGCTGGCCAAGGGCGCCGTCGTTGCCAAGGCCGCGGTCGCTCCGCTGTCCGGGGCGCTGTTCGCGCTGCCCGCCGCGGCCGGTGTCGCGGTGGGCGCGATGGCCACGGTCAAGATGGCCACCGCCGGTGTCGGCGAGGCGATGGACGCGCTCGCCTCGGGTGACGCCGCGGCCGCGCAGGAGGCGCTGAGCAAGCTCTCCCCGGCGGCGCGGTCGTTCGTGCGCGAGATGCACGCCACCAAGCAGGCGTTCAAGCCGGTCCAGCAGATGGTGCAGCAGCGCTTCTTCGACCGGCTGGGCGGCGACGTCTCTGCGGTGGCGAAGGGTCACCTGCCTGGGCTGCGCGCCGGCCTGGGCGAGACCGCCGGCCAGCTCAACGGCCTGGCCCGCGAGGCACTCAACGCCTCGAACACCCCGTTCATGCACGGCGTGGTCGCCGACGTGCTGGCCCGCACCGCGAAGGTGATCGGTCTGTTCAAGCCGGCCGTGGGCCCGGCGGTCACGGCGATCGGCGCGATGGCCAAGGCCGGGATGCCGCTGGTCGAGTCGTTCGGGGCGTGGGCGGCGAAGGGCCTGCAGGCCAAGGCGGCGTTCCTCGGCACGGCCGAGGGGGCGACGTGGCTGGACCAGAAGGTCGCTGCGGCGCAGACCACGATCGGGCAGCTCGTCGCGATCGCCGGCAACGTGCGCGCGGTGCTGTCGGGGCTGTTCGGCCCGGCGAACTCCGGCGGCACGAGCCTGCTGGCGATCGTGCAGAACCTGACCGCACGGATGGCGGCGTGGGTCAACAGCGCGTCCGGTCAGGAACGCATCGCCCAGGTCTGGGACATGATCACCCAGGCCGGTCACACGATCGTCGAGGTGCTGCCGCTGATGATCGGCCCGCTCGGTGTTCTGCTGGGCCTGCTGTCCAGCATGGACCCGCAGACTCAAGCGGTCGTGGCGTCGGTCCTGGCGTGGTCGGTCCTGCTCGGTCCGCTCGCGGGCAAGGTGATCGCGCTCGTGTCCGCGCTGGTGCAGATCTACCGCGCGGTGCCGGCGGTGTGGGCGATGGCGAAGGCGATGTGGTCGGGCATCACCACGGCGGCGTCGTGGGTCGCCACGCACACCGCGGCGGCCGCCCGCACGGTTGCCGCGTGGATCGCGGCCAGCGCCCGCACGGTGGCCTCCCTGGCCGTGATGGCCGCACAGTTCGTGGCGCAGGGCGCGGTCATCGCCGCGAGCATGGCGGCGCACGTCGCGCGCGTGGTCGCGGGCTGGGTGCTGATGGGTGTCCAGGCGCTGGCCAACGCCGCGCGCATGGCCGCGGCGTGGTTGATCGCGATGGGCCCGGTCGGCTGGGTGATCGCCGCGGTGATCGGCCTGGTCGCCCTGATCATCGCCTACTGGGACGAGATCGCTGCCGCGACGGCCGCAGCGTGGGAATGGGTGTCGAACGCCGTCTCCTCGGCGGTCGACTGGGTGGTGAACTGGGTCAAGAGCAATTGGAAGCTGTTGATCACGATCATCCTCGGCCCGCTTGGTGCGATCATCGCGCTGGTGGTCGCCCACTGGGACCGAATCAAGAGCGCGTTTCAGTCCGGTGTGGACACCGCGATCAGCATCTTCCAGTGGCTCGGCCGCCTCCCCGGCATGGTGGGCGGCTGGTTCCGCGGCATCTACGACGCCGCGGTCGGCAAGGCCCTCGAACTCGTTTCGTGGCTCAACGGCCTGCCGGGCCGCATCCTCGGTGCGATCGGCGACCTGGGCTCGCTGTTGCTGGGCGCCGGCCGCAGTGTGATCGACGGCCTGCTGCGCGGCATCTCCGCTGGTTTCCAGAAGGTGAAGGACAAGCTCAACGAGCTGACGAACCTCCTGCCGGATTGGAAGGGCCCAGCGGTCGTGGACGCCCGGATCCTCACCCCGTCCGGTGAGCTGATCATGCAGTCCCTTGTGGACGGTTTCAGCCGCGGGCAGGCACAGGTCGAGCGATATCTGGAGGGATTCACCGCCGGTATCGGTGAGGTCAGCATCCCGACACCGCGAGTGCCGGGCCTGTCAATGGCAGTCAGCGGCGCGGCGCCCGCGGCCGAGCAGCGACGCGAACGTGCGCTGGTGCACATCGACAACTACCACCCGCCCGCCGACGCGTCGCCGCACGAGGTGGCGGAAGACCTTGACTGGTTCTCCCGAGGGGGTGGCTGATGATGGCGGCCGGGGACCTGATCACCGTCACCGACCCGACACAGACGCAGGTCGAGTGGCGGGGGCTGCTTCTGGGCCACGGCACCCGCTACCGGATGACCGGCCTCGAAGGGTGGGTCGACTCCGACGACATCCGCGACGGCGACGTGGAGCTCGACAACGAGCATGGTGCCCACCCAGGTCAGCTGCTGCTGGCGCGCAAGGTGGTCACGTTCGAGGGCCACATCGCCGGACCGTCCGGGTTCACCGACGCGGTCAACGAGCTACGGCGCGTGACCACCCAGTCGGAGAACCCGGACGAAGAGCCGCTCGTCGTTCACACCGCCGGCATCAAGGCCATGGTCAACGCCCGCTGCGTCGGGCGGATCATCCCGCAGCACCTGGAGTGGATCAGCGGGTTTACCCGCATCGTCCTGCGGTGGCGGGCAACCAACCCGCGGATGTTGCGGCTGCCGCAGCTGGCGCCGGTGGCGTCGCCGCCGGTGTCCGGCGGCGGTGGCCTGATCTTCCCGCTGGTGTTCCCGTTGCGGTTCGGCGGTGCCCCGTCGGGCGGCGAGCTCGTGCTGGCCAACGACGGGCACGCGCACGCACAACCGGTATGGCGCATCACCGGCCCGTGCGTCGGCCCGATGATCACCAACGCCGACACCGGCGCCCGGCTGTGGTTCGAGCCGGACTTCGCACTGAACAGCGGCGAGCGGCTCGATCTGTCCACAGAGGACAAGTCGGTGCTCTACGCCGACACCTCGCCACCCGTCTCGCGCAGCAACCAGCTCGCGGTGCGCGAGTGGTTCACCCTGCCGCCCGGCACCTCGACGCGCGTGCGGTTCGACACCGTCGACGGCAACGGCACCTTGACCTGCCTGTATCACCACACCGACCTGTGAGGAGGGACCGACCGTGGGAGAGCGTTACTCGTGGGCTGTCGGCATCGACGAGACCGAGGGTGTGATCACGGTCGAGGACGCCCGCCTGGCGATGAGCGCGTTCTGGACCCCGGCCGGCCAGATCGTCTCCCGCTCCGGCGTCGTGCCCGCCGCGTCCGAGCCGGGCAGGGTCACCGCGACCACGCCCACCCCGAACGGGTTCGTGCACATCGCGCCGTTCCGCGCGGTGCTGCAGTCCGTGCGTGGCGGTGGCACCTACAACGTGTGCCTGGACTCGGTGAAGGACATCAACATCCTGTCCACCCCGGCCGACCCGTCCAACCCGCGCATCGACCTGATCGTCTGGCAGCAGTCCGACACCTACTTCGGCGACGCCAACAGCAACTTCACGGTGCGCCACGTCGTCGGGGCCGCGGCGCCGGTGCCCGTCGACCCGGCCGTGTCGGGCAGCACGGACTACATCATCCGCGCGCGGGTCACCGTCCCGGCCGGGACGACCGATATCGAGCAGGCCGACATCGCCAACGTCACCTTGCCGTGGACCGTCGCCACCGGCGGGCTGCTGCCGATCCGCACTCAGGCCGAGCGGGACGCGATTCTGCTGCCCTACGAGGGCATGCCGATCTACCGCACTGACCGGGACTGGGTCGAGATCTACGACGGCGGCGCGTGGCGCGTGCACGGCGTTGCGATCTGCACGAGCGTGGCGGATCGCAACGCGGCGATCACCCACCCGCGCACGGGTCAGCTGACGATGATCACCGACATCGACTGTCTGTGGCAGTACGACGGCGCGACGTCGGCATGGGTGCCGATCGGCGGCGGCGTGCCCCAGGCACAGTTGCGGCAGACCGCTACCCAGACCCTCACCACCGGGGTCGGTGCGCCGATCAACTTTCAAGTCGAGGACCGGGACAACTTCGCCGGCCACGACAACGTGACGAACAACTCGCGGTACACCGCGCAGGTGCCCGGATGGTATGAGCTCAACGGTGGCATCGCGTTCGCCGCCTCCGGAGTCGGCGCCCGCGTCAGCCAGTGGAACAAGAACGGGGCGATGATCGACGGAAGCGATCTGGCTTTCCCGAGCGCTGGTGCCGGCCTGGCTACGCGCATCCCCGCGCGGACAACCCAGGTGCAGCTCGCCGCCGGCGACTACGTCCAGCTGGTCGGCTTCCAGGACTCCGGCGGTCCTTTGGACACCTTCACGGGTGGCGGCGTCCGCTCGTCGATGAGCGTGAAGTTCGTCGGCACCTGACCACCGCGCTCGCGACGTCACCCGCCGAAGGGAGATGGTCCTATGGCGCTGCCGGTGTACCGCTACCAGATCGCCGACCTGGCGACCAACCGCATCCTGGAGGACGTCCGCCTCACCGGGGTCAGCTTCAACAAGCCCCTCAACGGCAGCGGCCGGTTCGACGCCACGTGGAAGCTCGGCGCGAAGACGCGACACCTCGACGCGTACGACCTGACGATGCCCACCCGCCGGTGCATCTACGCCTGGCGCGACGACCGGCCGATGTGGGGCGGGATCATCTGGACCCGCAAGTACTCCTCGACCAGCCAGACCGTCACGATCGGCGCCGGCGAGTGGTGGTCGTACTTCGACCACCGCGCGGTGCTGCCGCTGCTACCTGCGTCCCCTGGGATCTTCGACCTCGCCGGGCTCGCGGCGCCGTCGTATGCCGGCATCGACCAGAACCAGATCGCCCGCAACCTGGTCGCCCTGGCGCAGTCGCACACCGGCGGGGACATCGGCATCCGCCTCGACCTGGACACCACCACATCGGGCCAGCTGCGCGACCGGACGTACCCGCCGTACAAGCTGTCCAATGCCGGCGAGATGTTGCGCAACCTCACCGGCGTGATCGGTGGCCAGGACATGGTGTTCGACGTCGCCGCGAGCTCCACCGGCGCGGCCGCACCGGACCGGGTGCTGCTGCAAGGCACACCGTGGCTGGGCCAGCAAGGCAGCTCCCACGTGTGGGAGCTCACCGGATCGGCGACCTCCTACGAGTGGGACTCCGACGGCACTCGCATGGCCACCCGCGCGTACGCGGTCGGTGAAGGTGTCGACCTTGGCACGCCGATCGCCGTGTCGGAGGACAGCAGCAAGTACGCCATCGGCTTCCCGCTGCTGGAGCTGGACACTTCCTACGACGGCGACGACCCGGACGTGCTCGGCGCCCACGCTCAGGGCGACCAGGAAGCGGCCCGCCTGCCCGTGGTGCTGCCGCGGTTCGTGGTTCGCGGCGACGTCCCTCCCACCGCGGCGGACGTCAGCCGTGGCGACGACGGCCGCCTGATCATCCCGGCTGGCGACTTGTTCCACCGGCGCGGGTGGGACGGACCGGTCCGCGTGGTCGACATCAAGTACAGCCCGAGCGCATCGGCCGAGCGGCTGGAGATCACCGCGGCGCCGATGCTCGACGACGTCGCGTAAGGAGGCTCCGTGGCGCAGACCAACCGGCCCACGAACGTGCTCGACCGGATCAAGCACATCGAGGCCGAGCTCAAGCGGCTGCGGTCCTCGATCGGCTTGAGCTCGGCCACCATCACCCGCGGTGGGCTGACGTTGTTGAACGACGCGTTCCTGCGCATGGTCGACACGGATGAGACCGAGATCGTCTACATCGGCCCCGACTCGCAGGGCAGGCAGATCATCCGCATCCGCCGCGAGGGCGGCGGCGACGTCATGTGGACAGGGTTCTCCGTTGCGGGCAACCAGTTCTGGCGCCTGACCGACCGTTTCAATCGCGAGATCATCAGCGACGACACCGAGGTGGGCGGGATCGCGCGCCCCTGGCTGGCGATCCCGCTCTACCCGAAGTTCACCATGGCGGCGAGTGCGGTCCACTCCTACATGAATCTGCCCGTGGCATCGGTGGTGACCGAGACGACGCTGTGGGAGGGCCGCATCCCGATGGTCACCCACCCCTACATGGTGGTGAGCGGCATCTTCGGCCAGGCCACCGGCAGCAACACCAGCACCTACCGGCTCAAGGTGAACGGCACGACGGTGGGCACCTGGGCTGAAACCTCGGTGGTCAACGTCAACCGTGGCCCGTTCTACGTCGCGGCCAGCCTCAGCCAGTCGAACGTGCCGGTGACGATCACCGCCGAGGCAACTGGCAGCGGCAACATCGGCTGCCAGGTCTACAGCCTGTATCAGCGGCAGACCTGATCAGGGACAGATCTCGCGGCCGTTGGGGAAGTTGACCGGGTCGGAGTCATCCCAGTAACACGGGGCGGGCGGCGGCGGTGGCGCGGCAGTCTCGCCGGACGGGACGGGCTCGTGCGTCCACGTGGGGCCAGGCGGCGGCGTCTCGGTCGGCACAGGATTGTTCTGTGGTGGCTGTGGTGCGTTCATCCCGCCATTGTTTCCCGTCGCAGGCTGCTGCGGCACTACCGGCATCGGCGCCTGTGTCGGCGCAACGGGCGTGGTCGGCGCAACGCTCGACGAGCTCGTCGTCGACACGGTGCTCGACGACGAGCTCGTCGGCAGCTGCTCGGTCCCGGCCGGCGCGTCCCCGCCACCAGACGCCAACGCGAACGCGATCCCTCCGCTGAGCAGCAGCGCGCCCAGCGCGCTGGCCGTCACCACGGCCGCCTTCCTCTTCACGAACAACCCCCTGCGCTTCGGGTCGCCCTGCGGCGACGTCTCACATGTCTATCGGCACAGACGACGCCCAGCGCTACGCCTCGTTCCAATTTGTCCCCAATTTGACCCCTTTGGAGGAGGTGGCGGGTGGAGCACATCGCAGCGCTGCTCGACTCCGTCGGTGGCCTGGTGCTCGCCGTCACCGGACTGCTCGGCGCGCTCGCCGGGTGGCGCCGCACCCAGCGCACGGAACGGCCGGCAGCAGCGCAGGGCGGTGCCGAGCGCGTCGCCCAGGCGCTCGCCGAGGCCGCGGCCGACGGCGAGGTGACGCCCGACGAGATCGCCGAGGCGCTCAAGCACTTGCAGGACCCCGACAACCCCAACGACCGCCGAGGAGGTGAGCAGGGGTGACCGCCGACGACCGGATCAGCACGGCCCTGCACCAGGCAGCTGAGGACGCGCGCGACCGCAAGGGCCACCGCTGGATGTGGGCGGGCCTGCTCGTCGTCCTCGTCGGCGTGGTGTGGCTGACCTACGCCAATCTCAGTCACACCAACGAGATCAGCACCCTCGAACAGCAGCAGCGCGCCGCCGCCGAGGCCGCGCAGACCCTGGCCGGGCAGGTCCGCGAGCTCGGCGGCACGCCGCCGTCCAGCCGCCGGCTCCCGGCGAGCGCGGCGAGCAGGGCACGCCCGGCCGCGACGGCCAGCCCGGTGCGAACGGCAGGGACGGCGTCACCCGGCCTGCGTGTCCGAGCCCACCCAGTGCCGCGGCGCGCCTGGTCAGGACGGCCAGCCCGGTGCGGACGGCAAGGACGGAACCAACGGCACCAACGGGGTGGACGGCAAGGACGGCAAGGACGGGGTCGACGGGCAGCCCGGCCGCGACGGCGTGCCGCCGACGGGCTGGTCGTGGGTCGACGGCGACGGCCGCACCCAGTCCTGTGCTCGCGACGCGGGCAGCCCGGACACCGCGCCGACCTACACGTGCACCGCGGCGTCGACCGGACCACCGGGCACCACCACCAGCGCGGCGCTTCCGCCGCTGCTACCGACCTCGACGAGGTGATCCCATGCAGACACGCATCATCCAGCGGACCCAGTGGGGAGCTCGGCACGACGACGGGTTTCACGACCGCCGGCTACCGGTTGACGAGTGCTGGTTGCACCACTCGGTCACGATCGCCCCGGACCTGGTGACGCCGTGGACCGACGACTACGCCGCCGTGCGCACCTTGGAGGACATCGGCGAATCGCGGTTCGGCCGCGGGATCTCCTACACCTACGCGATCACCCCGGCCGGGTTGGTGTTCCAAGGGCACTCGGCGCACCGGTCCGGCGCACACACGTTGAACCGCAACGACATCGCGGTGGCCATCGTCTGGGTGGGACGGTACGACACCCGCGAGCCGACCGAGGCGCAGATCCGTGCCACCGCGTGGCTGCTGGTGCAGTGCAAGCGGGACGGCGTGCTGCGCCGGGCCCGGATCGACGGCGGTCACGGGCAGGCGCCCGGCCAGTCCACCGACTGCCCCGGCGGGTACGGCCGTGCGGCCATCGCCCGCATCAACCAACTCGCGGCGCAGTACGAGCGCGGCGAGATCGACCTTTCCATCAAGGAGGACGACGTGACGGCAGCAGAGGTGTGGACCACGCCGGTGCCGAGCCACAGCACCCCCAGCTACGCACCGCCAGCACGCGTGTGGCTGACGACCAACGCGGCCAAGCTGGAGCGCCTGCAGGCCTCGGTCGACAACATCGCCGGCGCGCTGACCGAAAGGCACTCGGAGCTGCTGGCCGCGGTGCGCGAGGGCCAGGACGAGACCACGCCGACCGACTACGAGCGGCTGGGCAAGAGCATCGCGGCGAACCTCCCGGCACCCAGCGGCGGCATGACGCCGCAGGACCTCGAGCGCGAGCTCCTGGAGTTGTTCGGCCGCATCTACAACCTGGGCGGCGTGGAGCGCTCGCCCGGATCGGAGGTCTGACTCATGAGCACGATCGACATCAACGGCCGACCCCGCCCCATCCTGGAGCAGGTCAAGACGGTCGGCTCGGCGGTCGCCCTGGCGGCCTCGGTCGTCACCAGCCTGGTCGGCTGGGGCGTCTTCACCGCGGCGCAGGGCGACGCGCTCACCGGCCTGCTCGGCGCCATCCCCGGCGCGGTCACCCTGGTCGGCGCGGTCGTCACCGCGTTCCGCGTCGCGCGGGCGGCCGAGCCGTTCGTGACCCCGGTCGAGGACCCGCGTGACGACAAGGGCCAGGCGCTCGTGCCCGCGCCGACCGAGGGCGGCGTGCACCGCATCACCAAGCCCTAGCCACACATGACACAGCCCCCGTGCACCGGTTCACACCGGTGCACGGGGGCTGTCTGTCGTTGTGTCGGCTAGCCGACAGGCTGCCCTGGCTGCTACAGCCCTTCCGCTTGGGCGCGGAGCCGCTCCGCCACCTCGGCGCCGGTCAAGACCTCGTCCGGGTGCTTCTCGAACTCCTCGGCTGCTCGACGCAGCGCGGACTGCTTGCCGGGAGTGCGGTCGTCCTCGACTGTCACGGTGTTCCCTCTCGCGTTCTAGGGCTTCTTCGGCTGGGGCTTGGGCGGCGCGGGCGGCAGGATGTCGCCGTCCTCGTTCCACGGGTAACCCTCACCCATCTGCAACGTCATTTCGAACCTTCTTTCCGTCGGTCGTGACTGGCAGTACGTACTGACGCGGCGCCAACCCGTCCGCCCAGAACGCTTCGAGGTGCGGCTACTTGGTGGTCTCAGGTTCGGGAGGACCGGGGTCGTCACCGGTGGCGAGGTCGACGACGGCGCTCAACCCGTTGGCAGTGGCGTTGTCGCCCTGCAGGGCCGCGTCGACCGCTTGGCGCCGGATCTCCGCCAGATCCTGCTTCTCGGCCATCAGGTGCACGCCAGGTTGTTCGTGACCTGGGCGTCCGGCGGGCACAGCTCCAGCTGCGCGATGTCGACCTGAGGGTCGGTGGCCTTCGCCTCGTCGACAACCGCCTGGGCGTGCGTCTTGTCGGACCCCTTAGGGCGCCAGTACGTGGTCTGACAGCTGCTGCAGCGAGCAAGCTGCTTCACGCCCTCGGTGGCGCGCTTGATGGTGGGGCGGTCCTGCCCCCAGTGGTCAGACATGGTGCTCGTCCTCTTGTCGTGAGTGGTTGTCGCAGGTGAGGTAGTGGCCGAGCCAGAGCAGACCGAGGACGAACAGGACGCACGCGAAGCCCAGGACGTGTGCTTCCCAGCTGCCGAGGGTCACGTCAGCTCCTTCCGGTAGTGGGCGCGGTGCCGCGAGGAGAGAGGGCTCGCGGCACCGCGCTACGCCTGGCGCATCAGGACGGCCGGCCCCGTTGGTCGTCGTCCTGCCGCAGCTGCGCCGGGCGCGTTTATGGGGCACGTCCGGCCGAAGCCGTGGTCCGGACGTGCCATGGCGGCGCCAATGCCCAGGCGCCGGGGCTCGACGCAGATGCGGAGCCCAGGTGGTTGATGAACGCGCCGCCGCGAGGTCGGGGGGATGTGCTCGCGGCGGCGCGCCATCCTGGCGCTGCTGGACGCTGCTGCTCAGGAAGCGGCCAGCGGGGAGTGCGCCAGGTCTTGCGACGGTCAGCGTTGCCGAGTGGTGACGGGGCATGGCTGATCACGTCCGTAGGTCGAGGGTGTGGGTCTCGGGTGACTGGCCGAGCGTGTCCCTGGGAAGGAGGCGGCTCGGCCAGTCACCGTTGAGAGGGCCGGAGACACCTGGCGCATCCAGACGGAGCCCGGAAAGGTGGCGCCGACCCACTGACAATGTAGGACTGGACATGTCCAGTCCGCTACGTCTCCGATCGGGTGATGATTTGCGTTCGTGCCGCCGTGGAAGATGTGCGCGTAGGGGTCAAGGAGGAGTCGCGACGTGGCACACAAGAACGCGCATCGGATCGAACTCGGGCGACTGCTCGCGCACTGGCGAGGTCGCGCCGGACTGAGCCCTGCCGCGGTCGAGGCCGAGCTGGGTTGGCACGCGGGGAAGCTCAGCCGGGTGGAGAACGGCGGCCGGAAGGCCGCGAAGACTGAGTTGGAGACGTTGGTTCGGCTCTACGGCATCCCGCCTGGACGGGAGGCTGAGCAGGTGCTGGCGCTCGGTGCGCTTGCCCGCAAGAACGAGGCGCCCGCTCGTGTGGCTGACTTCGCGCAGACCTACGTTGCGCTGCTTCGCCAGGCTGACGAGGTCAGCTACTACGACACCGAGCTGGTGCCGGCGCTTGCCCAGACTGAGCAGACGGCTCGCGCGATTTTGAAGCCGCATCCGGACGTCGAACAGCGCGTCGCCGACAGGATGCGGCGGCAGAGCTTGCTGACTCGGCCTGAGCCGTTGGAACTTCGAATCGTGTTGGGCGAGGCAGCGTTGTTCCGAGAACTTGCAACATCCGCTGAGAATCCCTCGGGTGTAGAGATCCTCCGCGGGCAGTTGGAACACTTGATCGAACTGGGGACGTTGCCCAACGTGCGGATTCAGGTGCTGCCGTTCAAGGCTGGCTTTCACCGCAGCCTTGGCGTCGGCTTCACCATGCTGCGCGTGCCGTCCTCGGACGACAAGTCACCGATTGAGCGGGTCTACATCGAGGGCATCACTGACGGGACCTACATCCATGATCCTGCCGAAATCGTGGAGTATGACGACATCTTCGGCGAGCTACAGCGGCTCGCGCTGGACGAGGCACAGTCTGTCAACATCCTCCGTAGGCGCATCCAGCAACTGACGGAGGAGAGTGATGACTACCGAGGAGTTCGGGCAGTGGAGGAAGTCAACCAGAACACAGGGTGACAACAACTGCGTGGAACTCGCGCACTCCCTGCCTTCGGCACCGGCGCGCACTGTGGGGGTGCGCGACTCGAAGAACCGGACAGGTCCGGTGCTCGTGTTCTCAGCCGCTGCGGCAGAGCGGTTCTTGAGGAGCGCTGCAGCGGGGCTGTTCGACTGAGCGACCGAGGCGGGAGGCTGGTCGCGGTGCGGCTCGGCCTCCCGTTTGACCTGGTGAACGCGCTTGAGCTGCGTAGATAAACCACCCTTTTGTGGGGGCTCGTAACGACGATCGCCTACACGGGGTTCCTCGCCGGGCCGCCGATCGTGGGTGGCCTGGCGCACGTGAGCTCGCTCGTCGTGTCGATCGGGTTCGTGGCGCTGGTCGCCGCGCTGATCATCCCGGCGACCTGGCTGGCGAAACGGGCTACGAGGCAGCCGGCAGGCGTTTGAGCGCCGTCTGGGCGACCGGTTCCAGCAGGTTCGTCGCCTGCAACGCGGTCACGCCCTTCTTGTTGATCGCGACCAGCAACGACTCGTTGCGCGAGGTGGCGATCGTGGCGGTGCACACCATGTTGTCGCCTTCCGGGCCGCAGGACAGCCAGGTGGCGTGCTTGAGCGTCTGGACCTCGGAGCCCTTCTGCCGGTTCTTCGACTCGTCGAACGACCGGTACGGCACGGCGATCATCACCTGGACGTCCTCGTTCATGACGAACAGGCATGAGTTGGGGACTTTTTCGCTCTGCGCGGTCGGCTTGTACTTGGGTGTGCCGAGCGATTTGAGGTCGGCGTCCGTGATGAGCGTGCACGGGTCGATGTTCGCCGTCTTGCGTGGTGTCGCCACGGCAGGACCCGGTGGCAACGGCTCCGCCACGGGTTCGCCCTGGATGCTGTACGAGCAGCCGGCCATGAGGAACACCGCGACCAGCAGGAGGAGAGAACGGCTCACACAGGGCAACACTAGAGGGTGCGTAGTCTCCAAGCCGTGACAATCGAGCGCTCGACCAGAACTGGTCTGATCCCCCTCGTCGTCATCGGCTTCGCGGTGGCGGCGCTCGTCGCCGTCGCGATGAGCGCGCTCTCGCCCAATCCCCCCGCAGGCCTGCTCATCGTCCGCGTGCTCACCGAGACCGGAGCGGTGGTGACGATCGGATCGTTGCTGCTCGCGGCGTTCCTGGTGCCACCACAGCCCTCCGGCACGCTCGCTGCCGACGGGTACGCCGCGGTGCGCACGGCCGGATGGGCCTCCCTCGTGTGGTTGGTCGGCGCAGTGCTCTCTGTGCCGTTCACCACTGCCTCGGCCATCGACCGCCCTGTGTCGTCGTTCACCTTCTCGCAGATGATCGACACGGCGATGCTGCTGGAGCAGTCGAAGGCGTGGGCGCTGACGGCGATCATCGTGGCGTTGCTCGCGCTCGGATGCCGTCTGGTGCTGTCGTGGGCGTGGACCGCCGTCATGCTGTTCGTGGCCATCTTCGCGTTGGTGCCGGTTGCCGTGACGGGGCACTCGTCGTCAGGTGGCTCGCACGACATGGCCACGAACAGCCTGTTGTGGCACCTCGTCGCCGTGGTGCTGTGGGTGGGCGGTCTGTTCGCGTTGCTCGCACATGGCCGACGTGGCGGCGCGCACCTGCCGCTGGCCGCGACGCGGTTCTCGAAGCTGGCACTGGTCTGCTGGATCGTCCTGGCGGTCTCCGGCGTGGTGAACGCGCTGGTCAGGATCACGCCGGCCGACCTGGTGACCTCCACCTACGGCTGGCTGACGCTGGGCAAGGTCGCCTGCCTGGTGCTGCTCGGCGTGTTCGGCTACTTCCAGCGCGAACGCGGTGTGAAGGGCGTGGTCGAGGGCCGCCCGGCGGCGCTGTTGAAGCTCGCCGGCGTCGAGGTCCTGCTGATGATGTTCACGATCGGGCTCGCCGTCGCGCTGGCCCGCACGCCTCCGCCGACCGGCAACCTCGAGCTGCCGAGCCGCACGGAGATCGCCATCGGCTACGACCTGGACGGCCCGCCGACGCTGGCGCGCATCCTGTTCGACTGGCGCTTCGACCTGATCTTCGGCACGTTCGCGATCATCCTCGCCGTGCTCTACGTCCTGGGCGTGCGCCGGCTCACCAAGCGTGGCGACAAGTGGCCGGTCGGTCGCACGGTCGCATGGCTGTGCGGGTGCTTCTCGCTCTTGTTCGCGACCTCGTCGGGCATGGGCCGCTATTCGCCCGCGATGTTCAGCGTGCACATGGAAGCGCACATGGTGCTCTCCATGTTGACGCCGATTCTTTTCGTGCTCGGCGGTCCGGTGACGCTGGCGTTGCGCGCGTTGCCGGTGAGCAAGGAGGTGCCGGGGCCACGTGAGTGGATCCTGGCCTTTGTGCATTCGCCAGTGGCACGAGTGCTCACGAACCCGTTCGTGGCGCTGGCGTTGTTCGTCGGCTCGTTCTACGCCCTGTACTTCTCGGGTCTGTTCGAGGCCGCGCTGCCGTTCCACTGGGCGCACCTCGCGATGAACGCCCACTTCATCCTCGCCGGGTACGTCTTCTACTGGCCCGTGATCGGCGTGGACCCCTCACCGAACAAGCTGCCGCCGCTGGGCCGGTTGGGGTTGTTGTTCGCGTCGATCCCGTTCCACGCGTTCTTCGGCGTCATCCTGATGAGCTCGCAGAACATCATCGGCGAGCAGTTCTACCGCGGGCTGGCGCTGCCGTGGGTGCAGAACCTGCTGGAGGACCAGCAGCTCGGCGGCGGCATCGCGTGGGCGGCAGGCGAGTTGCCGCTGCTCGTGGTGATGGTCGCCCTGCTCACGCAGTGGGCGCGGCAGGACGGCCGGGACGCGAAGCGGTTGGACCGCAAGGCCGACGCCGATGGCGACGCCGACCTCGAGGCCTACAACGCGATGCTGAGGAAGATCGCCGAAAAGGGCTGACGGAGCTACACCGAGAGCGGGCGGCGGAACCCGCGGACCGCGAAGAACGCACCGACCACCGCGATGGCGCCGCTCGTGACCAGCGCACCGACCACGCCCGTCACGGGGTGGGCGAGGGCGAGGCTGCGGGCGGCGTCGACCGCGTAGGTCAGCGGGTTGACCTTGGCGATCGCCTGCAGCCAGCCCGGCAGGCCGTTGATCGGCACGAACGCGCTGGACGCGAACATCAGCGGGAACATCGCCAGGAAGCCGACGGTCTGCATCAGCTCCGCCTTGCGCACCCAGGCGGCGATCGCGATGAACACCCAGCTCAGCGCCCATCCCACGACCAGCGCGAGGCCCAGGGCGGCGAGGGTGCCGAGCATGCCGCCATCAGGCCGGAAGCCGAACACCAGCACACCGAACGCGATCATCAGCACGAGCTGGAACGCGGTCCGCACGGCGTCGGAGAGATTGCGTGCCAACAGAACCGTGCTGGGCCTGATGGGCAGCGAACGGAACCGTGCGAGCACACCGTTCGACATGTCCTGCACGAGCCCAATACCGGACGCGAGAGAAGACTGCATCGCGGTGTTCACGAGGATCGCGGGCAGCAGGAAGTTGATGTAACTCATGCCCGGCGGGAAGTTCGCCGTCGACGTGATGCTGCTGAAGATCTGGCTGAACAGCGTCAGCATGATCAACGGCTGCAGGATGCTGAAGAACACCAGCGCGGGCGTGCGCAGTAGTGCGCGCAGAGAACGGCCAGTCAGCACGAGAACCTGTGTCGGGTAGCTGCTGCCGTGCCAGGTCAAAGTCGCCATGATTCCCCCTAGTTCGCGGCGAGCGTGAGGTAGACGTCGTCCAAAGTGGGCTCCTTGAGGCCGATCTCGTGCGCCTCCAAGCCGTTGTCGTCCAACGCGCGCACGACCGTCGCAAGGTCGCGTGACGCGCTGACGGGAGTGGTGAGCGTGAGGCCCTCGGCGACGGGGTGCAGCCCGACCGCGTTGATCGCCCGCACCGCTGTGTCCACATCGGACGCCGACTCGAGCGTCACGGTCACCGTGCGCTGGCCGACCTGGGCCTTGAGCTCGGCGGACGTACCGGACGCGACGACCTTGCCGTGGGACAGCACGGTGATCGAGTGGGCGAGGCGGTCGGCCTCGTCCAGGTACTGCGTGGTGAGCAGGACCGTGGTGCCGTCCGCGACGAGCTTCTCGACGATCTCCCACATCGCGAGGCGGCTCGCCGGGTCGAGGCCGGTGGTGGGCTCGTCCAGGAACAGCACCTCGGGGCGGCCAACCAGGGACGCGGCCAGGTCGAGGCGCCGCCGCATGCCGCCGGAGTAGGTCTTGGCGTTGCGCTTGGCGGCGTCGGTGAGGTCGAACTGCTCCAGCAGGTCGTCGGCGCGCAGGTGGGCCTGCTTGCTGCTGGCGCCGAGCAGGCGGGCGATCAGCACGAGGTTGTCGTGGCCGCTCAGCTGCTCGTCGACGGCGGCGAACTGGCCGGTCAGGCCGATCCGGCTGCGGACGTCGTGGCCCCGCTTGACGACGTCGAACCCGGCGACCCTCGCGGTGCCACCGGTGGGCGGCAGCATGGTCGTGAGAATGTTGACGAGCGTGGTCTTGCCCGCACCGTTGTGGCCGAGCAGGCCGAGGACGGTGCCCTTCTTCGCGGTGACGCTCACGCCGTCGAGCGCGGTCACGTCACCGAACTTCTTGCTGACCTCGTGGGCCTCGATCATGAGCTCACTCATCTGTTCCCCCTTTGAGCGCGCCGTGCAGGAAGAGCTCGACGATGGCGGCGGGTTCGGCGGCGGTCTGGCCGAAGCCCGAGCCCATGCGGTTGGTGAAGACGGCGCCGAGCAACATGCGCGCGGCGAGCTCCGGGTCGACGCGCAGCTCCGCGTCGCCGAACAGACCGGCGACGGCGTCGGACAGCTGCTGCATGCCGATCGGCGGTCCTTTGTGCTTCTGGTGGTCCTCGTCGCGCGGCTGGTAGCCGGACTCGCGCAGGGCGCCGATGACGCCCCACATGCGGTCGAGGTAGCCGCTGAACGAGGCGACTCCCGCGGTCAGCCGCTCCTCCAGCGACACATCCGCCGGGATCGCCGCCAGGCGGGCGACCTCCTCGTCGGAGTGCAGTGCGCGTTGGATGCACGCGTCCAGCAGCTCCGCCTTGTCCTTGAAGACGCGGAACACCGTGCCCTCCGCGATCCCGGCCGCGGCGGCGATCTGGCTGGTGGTGACGTTCGCGCCGGCCTTCAAGACGAGCGGCAGCGCGGCTTGGACGATCGCTTCGCGGCGATCTTCCGGGCTCATCGCGGGGGCGCGGCGGCGGCGTGGTTCCTGTGGCACGCCTCCCACTGTATGAGTGAGTACTCACTCATGTCAATGAGTGGGCGCTCACTCACTCGCTCGGGTCGAGCGCCTCTCTAGCACACAGGTCCGACAATTCGGTGCTCGGAAGCGGTTGAAGATCGCGACCTGTCCACAACCCGCGAGTAATCCACAGATCCACGTCCGCACCCCCATCCCGCCCCGCCGCCGGAGCAACCTGGACCAGCACCCCACGACCCTGGAGGCGAATCCGATGGCCTGGAATTCCACCGTGATCACCGTTGTTGGCAATGTGGCCAGCGACGTCAGCTACAAGATCACCGACGACGGCAGGAGCAACGCGTTCTTCCGCATCGCGTCGACCGAGCGCAGGTACAACACGTCGGTCGGCGACTGGGAGGACGGTGAGACGCTGATGCTCGGCGTCACGTGCTGGCGCAAGCTCGCGGACACCGTGCGCGGCACGGTGACCAAAGGTGATCCGCTGGTGGTCCAGGGCAAGCTGCGGACGCGCTTCTACGAGAAGGACGACCAGAAGAAGACGGCGCTCAACGTGGACGCGCTCAACATCGGTCTCGATCTCGGCCGCGTGCAGTCACTGGGTTCCGCTGCGGTCGTTGAGCCCCGCGTGAGCGAAGATCTCGCGGGAGTTCCGGCGGCGGTGCCGGCGCCGTTCTGATCTTGCGCTATTCGGAGCAACCCGGCTCCGGGACTTCGGGAACACACGCGATCCGGCTGCACCGCCGGAGATGATGTACGCACTGCGATCCGAGAAGGAGGGAAGCTCGTAGATCGGGGCCGACGAGGACCGATCGCCGAAGGTCGTTCACGTTCGAACGGAACGGGCTGGTCACCGTGTCGCGTGACGCTCGATCCGGGGGTGGACACCTGCTTGTCGGCGACCGAGGTCAGTGGCCTCCGGGCACCGCTCTACGATCGCCGCCATGGCCGAGTTCATCTACACCATGAAAAAGGTGCGCAAGGCGCACGGTGACAAGGTCATCCTCGATGACGTCACGATCATGTTCTACCCCGGCGCGAAGATCGGTGTGGTCGGTCCCAACGGCGCCGGCAAGTCGAGCGTGCTCAAGATCATGGCGGGGTTGGACACGCCCAACAACGGCGAGGCGTACCTGGCGCCCGGCTACACCGTGGGCATCCTGCAGCAGGAACCGCCGCTCAACGAGGAGAAGACCGTCCTCGGCAACGTCCAGGAGGGCCTGGGCGAGATCAAGGTGAAGCTCGACCGCTTCAACGAGATCGCCGAGCTGATGGCGACCGACTACTCCGACGAGCTGATGGAGGAGATGGGCAAGCTCCAGGAGGAGCTCGACCACGCCGACGCGTGGGACCTCGACTCCCAGCTGGAGCAGGCGATGGACGCCCTGCGCTGCCCGCCCCCCGACGCCGACGTCACCAAGCTCTCCGGTGGTGAGCGCCGCCGCGTCGCGCTGTGCAAGCTGCTGCTGAGCAAGCCCGACCTGCTGCTGCTCGACGAGCCCACCAACCACCTGGACGCGGAGAGCGTCCTGTGGCTGGAGCAGCACCTCGCGCAGTACGCCGGCGCCGTGCTCGCCGTCACCCACGACCGGTACTTCCTGGACAACCTGGCCGAGTGGATCCTCGAGATCGACCGCGGCCGGACCCACCCGTACGAGGGCAACTACTCCACCTACCTGGAGAAGAAGGCCGAGCGTCTCGCGGTCCAGGGCAAGAAGGACCAGAAGCTGCAGAAGCGCCTCAAGGACGAGCTGGAGTGGGTGCGCTCCGGCGCCAAGGCCCGCCAGGCCAAGTCCAAGGCACGTCTCGACCGCTACGAGGAGATGGCGGCCGAGGCGGAGAAGACCCGCAAGCTCGACTTCGAGGAGATCCAGATCCCGCCGGGCCCGCGTCTGGGCAGCGTCGTGGTGGAGGTCGACAAGCTCAAGAAGGGCTTCGGCGACCGCGTCCTGATCGACGGCCTGTCGTTCACGTTGCCGCGCAACGGCATCGTCGGCGTCATCGGCCCGAACGGCGTCGGCAAGACCACTCTGTTCAAGACGATCGTCGGGCTCGAGAAGCCGGACGATGGCGGCGTGAAGGTCGGCGAGACGGTCCTGCTGTCCTACGTCGACCAGAACCGCGGCGGCATCGACCCGAAGAAGAACGTGTGGGAGGTCGTGTCCGGCGGACTCGACTACATCCACGTCGGCAACGTCGAGATGCCGTCCCGCGCGTACGTCAGCGCGTTCGGCTTCAAGGGTGCGGACCAGCAGAAGCCCGCGGGTGTGCTGTCCGGTGGTGAGCGCAACCGCCTGAACCTCGCGCTCACGCTCAAGCTCGGCGGCAACCTGATCCTGCTGGACGAGCCGACGAACGACCTGGACGTCGAGACCCTGGGCTCGCTGGAGAACGCTCTCGAGCAGTTCCCCGGCTGCGCCGTGGTGATCTCCCACGACCGGTGGTTCCTCGACCGCGTCGCCACGCACATCCTCGCGTGGGAGGGCACCGACGAGGACCCGTCGAAGTGGTACTGGTTCGAAGGCAACTTCGAGGGGTACGAGAAGAACAAGCTCGAGCGCTTGGGTGCCGAGGCCGCTCGGCCACACCGTGTCACCTACCGCAAGTTGACACGAGACTGAGAGGGCAACGGCGACGTCGTGGCGGCGAGGGGCGAGACGCAGGCGAACGTCGAGGTGGGCACGCTGGTCGTGCCCGCCTGGCAGCTGCGTTGGCGGGCACCGGAGCTCGCTCTGGTGCTGGGTGAGCGCGCCTTGGCGCTCGCCTCCGCTCGTCAGGACGACGCCGACCGGTTGCGAGCCGAGGCGCTCGTGGTCTTCGCGGGCAACCGCGTGGGCCGCGGCGTCCGGATCGCCGAGCGCGCGCTCGACGCGCTCAAGGCGGCCGAGAAGATCGGCGCCCACGAGACGGCGTGGCTGCTGCGGGTCGAACTGGCGGCGTGCGCGCGCTCGGTGGGCGCGCCGCTGACGGGCTTCGCGGCGGTCATGCCCGTCCTGGAAGCACCGGACGTGCCCGCGGAACTGCGGGCCTCCGCCCTGGTGCAGGCCAGCGAATGTCTGGTCACCGTCGGCCGAGGTGACGAGCCGACGCACGCACTCGCCGAGGCCGACCAGCTCTACGTCGCCGACACCGAGCTCGACGAGGACATGCGGCTGGTGCTGCGCGGGCTGATCCGCGCCGTGCAGGCCGCGCAGCACCGGCGGTGGGGCGACATCGCCGCCGCCATCGGTGCCGCCCGCGAAGGTCTCGACCTGCTGAGCAGGCTCGCCGACCAGTCGGCGGACAGCGGCCAGGCCCACGGCCGGCTCACACTCGAGCTGGTGCTCGCGTTGATGGACGCGAACCGCATGCTCGACGCGAGCGCCGTGGGCGGCCCGATGCTCGACCGCCCGGTGCGCGCACCGGGCGCCTCCACCGCGGGCTGGCTCCGGCTGGCCCTGGCCACCAGGGTGCACCTGCCCGCCGGCCGGGTCGCCGTGGCCCGCGACATGCTGGCCGACGCCGCCGCCAGCGCCGAACGCCACCAGCTCGACACCCTGCTCGCCGAAAGCCTGCTGGCGCTCGCCCACGTGCACGAGGTGTCCGGCGAGCTCGCCGACGCCCTCACCAACCTGCGCGCCGCGCACGCCGCCGAACGCCGCCGCCCGCGCCGTCTACGCCGTGCGCGCCAGGCTCGCCGCGGAGTTCTCCGGCGTCCACCGCCAGCCGGCCGACCTGCACCAGCAGCTCGCAGGCCTGCTCCGCCCGGTCGAGGGCTTCACCAGGCCCACCGACGGCATCCTGCCCGCGGCTCTGAAGCAGCAGCTCCGCCAGTGGCGACCCGTCCAGGTGCGCAAGGGCGACGGCCTCAAGGTCAAGCGCGCCCGCCGGGCTGCCGAAGACATGACGGTGGAGGGTCTGTCCGCGGCACGCGCACACGCCGCTGATCGCTGGCGCATGGTCCAACCCTTCGGCGAGCCCGACGACAAGGCCCCGGAACCCGCCGAGCCGCCGTCCTCCTCCGAACGCACCGTCCCCGCTTCCGGCCTCATCGCCTCCGCCGGCGCCATGGTCAGCGGCCGCCGCCGCGCCGCACGCGTGGCCGCGGGCGAAATCCAGGACACCGACCGCACTCCGACCGCCGCGGCCTCCGCCCCGCCTCCGACGCCCGCCGCTTCCGCGTTCCAGGCCGAACCCACGCCAGTCGAACCGCTCCCGGCCGAACCGCCGTCAGCCGAGTCGCCGTCATCGGAGTCGTTGTCGGCCGAGTCGGCGCTGACTCCCGACCAGATCCGCAAGCGCAAGGTCGAACAGCAGCTGATGGAGCTGCAGCGCGAGGCCCGCCGCCAGATCGAGGTCGAGCGCCAGGCCCGCGCCGAGGAGCGTGCCAAGGCTGAACGCGCGGCCCGCCAGGCCGCGGAGGAAGCCGCGCGCCGGGAAGCGGCTCTGCAAGAAGCGGCCCGTCAGGAGGCCGCCCGCCAGGAAGCCGCCCGCCAGGAGGCGGCGCGTCACGAGGCCGCCCGTCAGGAGGCTCTGCGGGAGGCGGCTCGTCAGGAAGCCGCCCGCGAGGAAGCGGCCGCGCAGGAGGTCGCCCGTCAGGAAGCGGCCCTGCAGGAGGCCGCGCGCGAGGTGGCGGCGAGGGAAGCTGCTCGGCTCGAGGCCGTTCGCGCTCAAGCCGCCCGCGTGGAAGCTGCACGTCTGCACGCCGCCCGGCAGGAAGCCGAGCGTCAAGAGGCCGTGCGTCAAGAGGCAGCGCGCGAAGAAGCCGCGCGTCAGGAAGCCCTCCGCCTGGTGGCCGAACGTGAGGAGGCCGCCCTGCGCGAGGCAGCCCGCCACGAGGCCGCCCGCGCCGCGACTCGGGAGTCCGCCCCGGCGAACGACCCGTCCGGCGGCGAGGCCACCCTCCGCACCGAGTCGCTCCGCTCCCAGACGCCCGGCGGTGACTCGCCGCTGTCCCGTTCCGCACAGGAAAGCGTCCTCGACAAGCTCAAAGCCCAGGGCCTGCGCGCCGGCGGCCGCCGCGCCCCGGAAGGCGCCGACGCCGCTGCCCCACAACCCGAAGCCTCTTCCTGGCGCGTCGACCCGCCCGCACGCCTCAGCGACGACCGCGCACCGGCCTTCTCCGACGACGGCCCCGACCCCACGTCGTCCCAGTCGTTCCACGTCGACCTCACCACCCCGCCAACCCGTTTCGGCGACGAGCCGCTGGCCCCCACCGGCACGAACTACTTCGCGGACGCCGACGCACCGGCCTCGTCCGACTCGCCGGACCGCTCCACCCGGCCCGGTCTCGCGGCGGCCTTCTCGCGGCCACCGTCCGCACCCGACTTCGGCCCGCACATCGACGACCCGTCGATCCCCGCTCCGCCCACGTTCGGCGCGCCCATCCCGGACCCCGCGTACCCGCTGTTCACCCCGGCATCCGGCTTCCCCGCCGCCACGGCACCCGCCCGACAGGAGCCCAACCGACAGGAGCCCGCCCAGCCGGGCTCGGGCCAGTCGGGCTCGGGCCAGTCGGGGTCCGGCCAGTCGGGGTCCGGTCAGCCGAGGTTTGATCAGTCGGGGTCTGGCCAGTCGAGGTCCGGCCATACTGGGCCCGCTCATTCGGAGCTCGCCCGATCGGAGCCTGCCCAGCTCGAGCCCGACGAACTGGACCTGCCTGAGCTGAGGCTGCCGGAGCTGGACTTCAGCTCACTCGACCTCAGCGACCTCGCCTCGCGCTCGCACCCTGCCAAACACGACTGGTCGACCACCTCCATCCCGTCCCCGGAACCGGTCGAGACTCCGAACCCGTCCCAGCCGCACCCCACCGAGCCCGCGCCAGACCCCGCCCCGCTGCCGCCCATCCCAGACGCGGTGCCGTCGGTCCCGGTCCCGGACGAGATCCCGCAACCCTCCGAGCCGGACCTGCTCTCGAGCACATTCCTGAGCGCCGCCGATGTCGACGACGACCTCGCCGACCTCCCCACCGCGCCCCTCACCGTCACCCCCGCGGCCGACGACCACACCGCCTGGGCACCCGACGCAGCGACCGAGCCGGTGCCGAACGTCGGGGTGGACACGCCAGCCGGGGCCCCTGAGCAGGTCGGCCTGACCGGCGGTGAGAGGTCGGGGTTGGCGGCGGACGCAGAACCGGCCGTCCCCAAGACCTCAGCGGAGACCGCCTCGGCGGAACCCACCTCGGTGGGGCAGGCGGAGACTGGTGACGAGTCGGAGACGAGGCGGTCGACGGGACGGCCGAGCAGCCGTCGCAAGCCGAGCGACCTGAGCCTCGCCGACCTGCTGGCCGAGGCACTGGTCGCGTACGAGACCGGCCGTCGCGAGGACGAGGAACACCTCCACGCCACCGACATCGCCGTCCCGGAGTGGTCAGCCGCCGAGGGTGACGGGCTGGCGCCGTCCGATCTGCCGCCCGCGCTCGACCTGCCGGTCACGTCAGACCTGCCGCCCAGCCAAGGCGTGCCGTTGGCGCAGGATCTGGCGCTGTCGCAGGGCACGCCACTGGCACAGGACCTGCCGCTGTCGCGGGACGTGCCGCTGGCACAGGACGTGGCGCTGTCGCAGGGCGTGCCGTTCGCGCAGGACCTGCCGCTGACACAGGATGTGCCGCCGATGCGGGGCGTGCCGCTGATCGGGGACCAGCCGCTCGGCCAGGACCAGATGCTCAACCGGAACCAGCCGTCCGGTCATGAGCAGCTGTTCGGCCAGGGCCACTCGTCCGATCAGGACCAGCTGTTCGACCAGGGCATGCCCCCGACGCCGAGCCACCCCCTGTCGGAGACACCACCGCTGCTGGAGACGCCGCCGCTGCCGGAACTACCCCCGCTGCCGGAGCCCCAGACCGGCAACGGCCAACCGTTCCCGCTGGGTCGGCCGTCCTTCGCCGACCAGCCGTTCGTGCCAGGCCACCTGCTGGGTTCGGGACAGCCGTTCGGCGCCGAGCCTTCGTTGCCGTCGTTCGGTTCGCCCGCACAGGCAGGATCGCTCCCGGACCAGTCCTCGGCACCACCGGCCGCTGACACCGTGGCAGCGTCCGCGGCCGGCCGAGCAGGGCCGGTCACCGAGGAGGAGACGACCGGGCCGATCGTCCCCGTGGGTGCGTCGGCGGACAACGAGACCACCGGCCCCATCCGCCGGGTGCAGACCGACGGTGTGGGCGGCTGGACGTTACCGGGCACGTAGCCGGATTGCCCGGAATTCGGGTGGAGGACCGCGCGCGAGGGGTGGAACGTAATTCGTTGTTCTGCCGTCCGCGGTGGCTCGGCCGCCCCATGAACTCGATCGTGTGTGTCGTGGCGCGGGACCAAGTCCGAAGGTGTGGCGCTTGTCGCGTGCGCCGGTTCTGGGATTGCGTCCACGATGCGGAATGCCTTGTCCCCACTGATGAAGTGACTCGATTCAGCCCTCGATTCAGTGGTTCGTCAGTGCCCCTCCCGTTGCCGGGAACGGCTGCCGCCCCATCTAGGGTGGGGGCGGACCCGGCACACAGAGGTGCCGGATAGCGTGGAGTCGCCTGAAGATGACCTCGACTGGAGCCCCGACCCGAACCGACGACGTCTCCGCGGTGAGCACCGCGGACGGCGGGAGTCGACCGGCCAGTCCTGAGCAGGTCCGTGACGAGCTGATCGAACGGGCCGCCGCCAATGCCCCCGAACTCGCTGATCTGATTCGCCTCTTCTACCGCCATGTGCCCGCCGAGGAAGTCAACGACGACGACCCGGTGGACCTGGTCGGTGCGGTGCGGTCGAACTACCAGCTGGCCGAGAGCCGTGTGCCCGGGAGGGCCGCGGCGCGGATCTTGAACCCGACACGCACGCAGGACGGCTGGCAGTGTCCCGTCACGGTCGTGCAGGTCGTGACCGACGACATGCCGTACCTGGTCGACTCGGTCGCGTCCGAGCTGACCCGCGGTGGTGTGCAGGTGCAGCGGGTCGTGCACCCGATCGTCGTGGTGCGGCGTGACCCGGTGACCGGTGAGCTCCTCGAAGTGCTGCCGACCGCAGACCCGGCCGACCCGCCCGCCGACGCGCTCGCCGAGTCGTGGATGAACATCGAGGTCGACCTCCTCACCGACGCCGACCGGGCGCGGGAGCTGGAGTCGCGGCTGTTGACGGTGCTGACCGACGTCCGCGAGGTCGTCGAGGACACCGACCGGATGGCGTCGACGGCGTTGCAGCTGGCCGACGAGCTGGAGAAGGACACGTCCGACGAGGCGTGCGCGGACGCGGCGAAGCTCCTGCGGTGGCTGGCGGACGGGCACTTCACGTTCATGGGCTACCGGCAGTACGAGCTGGTCAAGGAAGGCGACGACCCGGCGCTGCGGGCCGTGCTCGCGAGCGGGCTGGGTGTGCTGCGGCAGGACAGCCTCGCGGCGCGGAGGCTGACCGAGGGGCCGGACAACGGCGCTCAGGCGCTCAGCCCGGAGCTGCTGGTGCTGACGCAGGCGAGTGCGCAGAGCAGCGTGCACCGCAGCGTCTACCCGTACTACGTGGGCGTGAAGACGTTCGACGCAGAGGGGAACGTGACCGGGGAGCACCGGTTCCTCGGCATCTTCAGCACCACCGCGTTGCACGAGGACGTGCTGGACATCCCGGTGATCGAACGCCGGGTGCGCGACGTGATCCACCGCGCGGGCTTCCCGCTGCAGTCGTACTCGGGCCAGCGGATGCTCGAGGTGATCCAGAACTACCCGCGCACCGAGCTGTTCTCGGTCGACGAGGAGTGGCTCTACCAGACCACCACGGGTGTCATCGCCCTCGCGGAACGCCGCCGGCTGCGGCTGTTCCTGCGGCGTGACCCGTACGGGCGCTTCTTCTCGTGCCTGGTGTACCTGCCGCGCGACCGCTACACGACGACGAGCCGGCTCGCGATGCAGGAGGTGCTGCTCGCCGAGCTCGGCGGGCTGAACCTCGAGTACAGCGCGCGCATCGGCGAATCGGCGCTGGCCCGCGTGCACTTCATGGTGCACACCGACCCGCAGCGCACGCTGGAGCCGGACACGCAGGCCATCCAGCACAAGCTCGCCGAGGCTGTGCGCAGCTGGGACGACCGCATGGTCGAGGCCGTCGGTGGTGGCGACCTCGGTGCCGAGTCGGCCACGGAGCAGGGCCAGCGGTTCGCCTCGGTCTTCCCGGAGGCCTACAAGGAGGACTTCCCGGCCTCCACCGGCCTGGAGGACTACCGCCGCATCGAGGCGCTCGTGCCGGGCGACCTCGACATGGTGTTCTACGTGCCGGAGAACGCGGAGCCGGGGGAGCGGCGCTTCAAGCTGTTCGTGACCGGCACCGGCATCACCCTGTCCGACGTGCTGCCGATGCTGCAGCGCATGGGCGTGATCGTGGTCGACGAGCGGCCGTACGAGATCGCGCGCGAGGACGGCGTGCAGTGCTGGATCTACGACTTCGGCCTGCGCATCGACAAGGCCGCGCTCGCGCAGCTGTCCGAGGCCGACCTCGACAACGTGCGCGTGCGCTTCCAGGACGCGTTCGCCGCGGTCTGGCGCGGTGAGGCCGAGGTCGACCGGTTCAACTCGCTGGTGCTGCAGGCCGGGCTGACCTGGCAGCAGGCCGCGATGCTGCGCGCGTACGCGAAGTACCTGCGCCAGGCCGGTACGCCGTACTCGCAGGACTACATCGAGGACGCGGTGCTCAGCCACACCTCCGTGGCGATCGCCCTCGTCGCGCTGTTCGAGTCGCGGTTCGACCCGCGGCTCGACGACGCCACGCGCACCGACCGGACCGAGACGATGGTCGTCGAGACCGGCAAGCTGATCGACGACGTGACGAGCCTCGACGCGGACCGGATCCTGCGCAGCCTGCTCACGCTGATCAACGCCACGCTGCGGACGAACTACTTCTTCCACGACGCCGACGGCAACGCGCGGCCGTACCTGTCGGTCAAGCTCGACCCGCAGGCGATCCCGGACCTGCCGCAGCCGCGGCCGAAGTTCGAGATCTTCGTGTACTCGCCGCGCATCGAGGGCGTGCACCTGCGCTTCGGCAGCGTCGCGCGCGGTGGTCTGCGCTGGTCGGACCGCCGGGAGGACTTCCGCACGGAGATCCTCGGCCTGGTCAAGGCGCAGGCCGTGAAGAACGCCGTGATCGTGCCGGTCGGCGCGAAGGGCGGGTTCGTGGTCAAGAAGCCGATCGCCCCGACGGGCGACCCCGGCATCGACCGCGAGAACTTCATGTCCGAGGGCATCGCCTGCTACAAGATGTTCATCTCGGGCCTGCTCGACCTCACCGACAACCTGGTCAACAACGAGGTCGTGCCCGCGCCGCAGGTCGTGCGCTACGACGGCGACGACACCTACCTGGTGGTGGCCGCGGACAAGGGCACCGCGACGTTCTCCGACATCGCGAACGGCGTGTCGCAGAGCTACGGCTTCTGGCTCGGTGACGCGTTCGCCTCCGGTGGCTCGATCGGTTACGACCACAAGGCCATGGGCATCACGGCCAAGGGCGCGTGGGAGAGCGTGAAGCGCTCGTTCCGCGAGCTGGGCGTCGACACCCAGACCGAGGAGTTCACGGTCGTCGGCATCGGCGACATGAGCGGTGACGTGTTCGGCAACGGCATGATGCTGTCCGAGCACATCCGGCTCGTGGCCGCGTTCGACCACCGGCACATCTTCATCGACCCGAACCCGGTCGCGGCGGCCTCGTTCGCCGAGCGGGTGCGGCTGTTCACCGTTCCGCGCTCCTCGTGGGACGACTACGACCGCACGCTGATCAGCGAGGGCGGCGGCATCTTCCCGCTCACCGCGAAGTCGATCCCGATCTCCGAGCAGGCCCGCGTCGCGCTGGGGCTGCCCGACGGCGTCGAGAAGCTGTCCCCGCCGGAGCTCAAGAAGGCGATCCTGCTCGCGCCGGTCGACCTGCTCTGGAACGGCGGCATCGGCACCTACGTCAAGTCCTCGACCGAGTCGCACGCCGACGTCGGCGACAAGGCCAACGACGCGATCCGCGTCAACGGCGCCGACCTGCGCGTCAAGGTCATCGGTGAGGGCGGCAACCTGGGCCTGACCCAGCGCGGCCGCATCGAGTTCGCGCGTGCCGGTGGCAAGGTCAACACCGACGCGCTCGACAACTCCGCCGGCGTCGACTGCTCCGACCACGAGGTCAACATCAAGATCCTGCTGGACCACCTGGTCCGGGAGGGCTCGCTGGAACAGCAGCAGCGCAACGACGTCCTCGCCGAGATGACCGACGAGGTCGGCGAGCTCGTGCTGGCGGACAACTACTCGCAGAACAACGTGCTGGGCGTCAGCCGGGCGCACGCGGGCCCGATGCTGTCGGTGCACGCGCGGCTCACCGCCGACCTGGAGGCCCGCGGTGCGCTCAACCGCGAGCTGGAGGCGATGCCGAGCCCGGCGGAGTTCAAGGCGCTGGAGAAGGCAGGCCAGGGCCTGACCTCGCCGGAGCTCGCCACGCTGCTCGCCTTCACCAAGCTCACGCTCAAGGAAGAGCTGCTGGCGAGCGACATCCCGACGATCGACACGTTCACCCGCAAGCTGCCGACCTACTTCCCGAGCCTGCTGCGCGAACGCTTCGGCGCCGCGATCCCGAACCACCCGCTGGCCCGCGAGATCATCACCACCGTCGTGGTCAACGAGGTCGTCGACGGTGGCGGCATCTCCTACGCGTTCCGCCTCACCGAGGAGATGAGCGCCTCGGCCACGGACGCGGTCCGCGCGTACGCCGTGGTCACCCAGGTCTTCGACCTGCCGTCGATCTGGCGGGAGATCGAGGCGCTGGACACGGTGGTCGCGACGGAGGTCCAGGACAGCATGGTCCTGGAGACCCGCCGGCTGCTCGACCGCGCGTCGCGCTGGCTGCTGTCGAACCGCCCGCAGCCGATCGCGGTGGGCTCGACGATCAACCGCTTCCGCAGCGTGGTCGAGGAGCTCAGCCCGTTCGCGTTCGACCTGCTGCAGGGCAAGGAGCTCGACGTCGTCGCCGGCAAGGCGGACAGGTACGTCGAACAGGGCGTGCCCGCCGTGCTCGCCCGCAAGGTGGCCGCGCTGCTGTACATGTACGGCCTGCTCGACGTCACCGAGATCGCCGAGCTGGCCGAGCGCGAGTTCGGTCCGACCGGCGGCGCGGGCCCGGAGCGCACGCACCGGGAGACGGCCGAGCTGTACTTCGCGCTGTCCGACCACCTCGACATCGACCACATGCTGGACTCGGTGACGAGCCTGGAACGCGGCAACCGCTGGCACGCGCTGGCCCGGCTGGCGCTGCGCGACGACTTCTACTCGTCGCTGCGGGCCATCTCGGTCGACGTGCTGCGGGCGAGCGACGAGGACGACACGGCGAGCGAGAAGATCGCCAAGTGGGAGCAGGCCAACGCCTCGCGGCTGGCCCGGTCCCGCGGCGCGCTGGCGGAGATCAACCGGGTTCACCAACTGGACCTGGCGACCCTCTCGGTCGCCGCGCGCCAGGTGCGGAGCATGGTCCGGTAGTCCGGGCCGACGGAAACCGGGGCGTCGCGGGTTTTCCGCGGCGCCCCGGTGCGTTCTCAGACGACCTGGTCCAGCTCGGCGCGCTGCATGATCGCGCGTGCCCAGTACGCCCAGCACCGCCGCCATGTTCGACGACGCTCTGCGCCGCAGGCGTTATAGACGACCAGGCCTGCTCCACGAATCCGGGTAGGGCTTTCCCCACCTCGGCCGACTGATCGGTAGGGTCCGTGCATGGGTGTCTTCGTCACTGGTGTGCGGCCGCGGTGGTCGGACATGGATGCGTTCGGTCACATCAACCACGCGAACACGGTGACATTGCTGGAAGAGGCCCGCATCGAGCTGTTGTTCACCGAGGCCGCCCGCCACGGGGTGAAGGAGATGGCCGAGGGCATGGTCGTGGCGCGGCTGGTGGTCGACTACCTCGCGCCGATCGTGTTCACCGGCGAGGAGATCGTGGTGGAGATGTCGGTGCGCGAGCTGAGGTCCGCCTCGTTCACCCTCGACTACGTGGTGCGCGGCGGCCGGGAAACGGGTAGCCCGGTGGTCACCAAGGCGGAGACGCTGATGGCCCCCTACAACTTGACGACCGCGCGCCCGCGTCGTCTGACCGAAGCCGAACGCGACTTCCTCGCGGGTTGGCGTGCCGGAGGAAACGGTGCCTGAGCTGGTTTTGGCCGACGCGGCCGAGAGAGACGACCTCGGTGCGTTCGCCGCGCGTGCTGTGCGGTTGGACGGGCAGACGGTTGTGCGTCTGCGCAACCGCGACGAGGAACTGCTGGACGCGTGGGTGGCGACGCCGTTCGACACGCTGGCCACGCGGACCGTTGCGGGGCAGGCGAACCCGGCGGACGTCACGGTGTCCGGGTCGGAGCTGCTGACCGGTCTCGCGGTGATGCGTGACGAACGCATCGATCCCGGTCCGGCCAAGGACCTGATGTGGCGTTCGGCCCTGCCGCCCGCCGACGGCTGGCTGATGGTGGACCGGCTGCCGGTCGAGGTCGTCTCGAAGCTCGCCGACGAGGGCGTGGAGGTGGCGCGGGAGAACACCGGTCCGCAAGGCACGCCGCCCGCCTCGCTGCTCGATCAGACCGTGCTGGTGGTGAGCGGTTCCGGCCTGGACGTGAAGATCCCGCTGCGGTGCCTGTTCGCGTTGTCCGGCATGGGTTTCCTCGGCGAGGACGGCGACGTCAGGGTGACCGCGACGGACTCGTGGCTGCGGATCGACGCGCGCTACGGGGCCGTGGTCAGGCGCCGGCACTCGATGCTGCCGCTGATCGTCTGACGCTACTGCCGGTCGAGCACGAGCTTCGGCCGGGCGGGCAACGCCAGCAACGACAGGCCGCCGAGCACCAGCAGCCCGCCGGCGACCGTGGCCGCGGTGATCTCCTCACCCAGCACGACGACGCCGAGCACGGTCGCCACGACCGGCTCGGCGAGCGTCAGCGTGGCCACGGTCGCGGCGGGCAGCACCTTCAGCCCGGCACCGAACAACAGGTACGCCACCACCGTCGGCACCAGCGCCAGGTACAGCGCGATGGTGATGCCACCGGTGGAGTCGAGGCCGCCCGGCCAGCGCCAGATGAGCATCGGCAACAACAACACCGCGCCCACGCCGAACATAAGCCCCATCGCGCCGTAGGAACGCTGGCCGTTCGCGATCAACCGCGACCCGCCCACCGTGTAGATGCCGTACCCGAGCCCGGCCAGCAACGACGCCGCCACCCCGAGCCACGACACCCCGCTGCCCGCCGGTCAGCACCGCCACGCCCGCGATCGCGCACGCCGTTGCGACCAGCCAGCGAGCCGACGGCGTCTTGCGCGTGATCAGCCACTCGACGATGCCCGCCCACACGGGCCCGGAGCCCAGCGCCACGACCGTGCCGACCGCGACGCCGCTCAGCCGCACGCCGGTGAAGAACCCGAGCTGGTAGGCGACGACCCCGACGGCTCCGGCGATCACGACCGGCCAGGAGAACCGGGTGCCGCGGTAGGCGCCCAACGCCCAGGCGACGGAGATGAGGACGACGCCGGCCAGCACGACGCGGATCGCGCCCACCGCGAGCGGGTCGAGGCCGCCGGGGCCGAGCTCCTGCGCGGTGCCGGTCGTGCCGAAGAGGACGGCGGCGGCGAGGACGGCGAGGACTCCACGGGTGCGCACGCCCGTCATCGTGCGTGCCTTCGGCCGGTGAGGTCGAACGAATTGCGCGGCGGGTTCACGGCTTTGCTCCAAGCTGACGCAGGGGTCCCCCTGAATCGGGAACCCCTGCGTTTCAACGTACTCAGCGGGTCTGACAGTTCTGGGCCAGACGAGGAAGGCCAGGTCAGAAGAGCCAGACCGAGAGATCAGACGAGCCAGACCGCCGTGTCCGGAGGCAGCTGGTCGCCGTCCATCGGCCCCGACGACAGCAGCACCTTCCCCGGCGGCAGCGGCACGGAGGCGCCCGACGTGTTCAGCGCGCAGATCAGCCCGCCGCCCTTGCGCCGGAACGCGAAGCAGCCTGCCGGGGCGCCGTACCACTCCAGCTCGTCGCCGCCGAACGCCGGCGAGTTCTTGCGGTGTTCGAGGGCCTCGCGGTACAGCGAGAGCATCGAGCCGGGGTCCTCCAGCTGTGCCTCCGCGGTGAGGTGGTCCCACTCGTTCGGTTGCGGCAGCCAGGTGTTGACGGCGGTGGAGAAGCCGAACGGCGGGGCGGTGCCCTCCCACGGGATGGGGACCCGGCAGCCGTCGCGGCCGCGTTCGGTGCGCCCGGAGCGTTCCCACGTCGGGTCCTGCAGGGCCCAGTCGGGGAGCTCGACGTTGGGCAGGCCGAGCTCTTCGCCGTTGTACAGGTAGATGACGCCGGGCAGGGCCAGCTCGACCAGGGTCATCGCCCGCGCGCGCTTCTCGCCCAGCGCGCCGCCGCCGTAGCGGGTCACGTGGCGGACGACGTCGTGGTTGGAGAGCGTCCACGTGGCGGGCGTGCCGGTCAGGGCCACCGCGCCGAGCGAGTGCTCGATGGCCGAGCGGACGGCGTCGGCGTCGAAGCCGGCTTCGACCAGGCGGAAGTTGAAGCCCAGATGCAGCTCGTCGGGGCGGACGTAGGCGGCGAAGCGCTCGTCGTCCTTCACCCAGATCTCGCCGACGGCCATGGTGCCGGGGTAGCCGTCCATGACCTTGCGGATCATGCGGTGGATCTCGTGCACGCCGTCGTTGTCGAAGCGCGGGTCGTGCACGTCGTCGGACAGCACGCCGGGGACCTGCGCGCGGATCTCCATGTCCGGCAGGCCGTCGGGCTTGGCCATGCCGTGGGCCACGTCGATGCGGAAGCCGTCGACGCCGCGGTCGAGCCAGAAGCGCAGCGTGTGCTCCAGGTCGGCGCGGACCTCCGGGTGCTCCCAGTTCAGGTCCGGCTGCTCCGGGGCGAACAGGTGCAGGTACCACTGGCCGTCGGGCACGCGGGTCCACGCGGGACCGCCGAAGACCGACACCCAGTTGTTCGGCGGCTGCGAGCCGTCGAAGCCGCGGCCCTCGCGGAAGATGTAGCGGGCGCGCTCCATGCTGCCGGGGCCCGCCTGCAGGGCCTCCTGGAACCACTCGTGCAGGTCGCTCGAGTGGTTCGGGACCAGGTCGACGGTCACCCGGATGTTGTGCTCGTGCGCGTCCGCCACCAGCCGGTCGAACGCGGCCAGGTCGCCGAACAACGGGTCCACGTCACGCGGGTCGGCCACGTCGTAGCCGTGGTCGGCCATCGGCGAGCGGTAGAACGGGGTGAGCCACAGGGCGTCGACCCCGAGCAGTTCCAGGTAGCCCAAGCGGGACCGGATGCCGTCGAGGTCGCCGACGCCGTCGCCGTTGGAGTCGGCGAAGGAACGCACGTAGACCTGGTAGAAGACGGCGTCACGCCACCAGGCGGCCTCTTCGGCGATCTCGGGGCTGAGGTCGGAGGATCGTCGCACGGGGGGTCATCCTGCCATTCGTCTCGCTGCGTAAGGACCCGATCGGGTGATGGGCGATCAAGACCAGCTGTTGATCAGGCTGTTCGCGGCCATCTCCAGGTAGTCCCAGAGCTGCTTGCGGTGAGCTTCGTCCAGGTCGGCGTCGTCGACGGCGATCCTCATGCAGCGCAGCCACGCGTCCCGCTCGACCGGTCCGATCGTGTACGGCACGTGTCGCATTCGCAGCCGGGGGTGTCCCCGGTTCTCCGAGTACGTGTGCGGGCCGCCCCAGTACTGCATCAGGAACAGCCGCAGCCGCTCCTCCGCTGGTCCGAGGTCCTCTTCCGGGTAGAGGGGGAGGAGGATCGGGTCGGCCTTCACCTCTGCGTAGAACCGCGCGACGATGCGGCGGAACGTCTCCTCGCCACCGACCTGTTCGAAGAAGCTAACCGGGTTGCCCACACACCCATCCTGACTCACGCGAGCCACCACGCGCAGGCCGCCCCGGTTGTTGCTTCGGTCATAGGCCGGTGAACTGGCAGGACGCCGGATGATCATCGTCTCGAATGGGTGTTCTACCTCACCCGGCGTCCGCGTTTGAACTCACTTCGCCGTGAAACCGGCCTCTTCCAGCGCCGGCATCAGCTGCGCGCGCAGGTTGCGCTGCACCGCCCACTGGCGGCCTGGCCTGGTCTTCACCGTCACCCGCAGGGTGATGTTCTCCGGCGTGAACTTCTCCACGCCGAGCACCTCGGGCTTCGCGGTGATGTCGGCCTTCAGCGGGTCCTTCTCGGCCACGTCGGCGACCCGGCGCTCCAGCACCTGGGTGGCCTCGGCGAGGTTCGCGCCGTAGCTCAGCGGCAGGTCGACGACCGCGACGGCGAAGCCCTGCGACGAGTTGCCGACGCGCAGGATCTCGCCGTTGCGGACGTACCAGACCGTGCCGCCGGTGTCGCGGATCGTCGTGGTCCGCAGCGCCACCGCCTCGACGGTGCCGGTCGCGGGGCCCAGGTCGACGACGTCGCCGACGCCGTACTGGTCCTCCAGCAGCATGAACATGCCGGACAGGAAGTCCTTGACCAGGTTCTGGGCACCGAAGCCGAGCGCGACGCCCAGGATGCCCGCCGAGGTCAGGATCGGCGTGATGTCCATGCCGACCACGATCATGATCTCCAGGAACGCGATTCCGAAGATCAGGATCGTGACGACGGACTTCAGCACCGACCCGATCGTCTTCGCCCGCTGCTCGCGGCGCTCGGAGATCAGGTTCCCGAGCGCCTGGGGCGCCCGCTCGCGCAACGGCTTCAGCAACCCCGGCTTCTTGCCCTCCTTGCCGGGGATGGTGATCCGGTCGATGACCTTGCGAAGCATGGCCCGCAGCACCATGGCGACGATCAGGATCACCACGATCTTGATCGTGCCCGCGAGGATCATCGGGCCGTACTTGTCCACGAAGCCGACCGCCTCGGCGGCCTTGTTCGAGACGTCATCCACGGGACTCGTCACGTGGTCGTGCCCTCCTACAACTCCATGCCGGTGGCATTCGCGAGAAACGTCAGCTGGTCCACGGCGAGAGCGACCGTCCGGCTGACCGAACGGCCCGCGTGACCGACCTCGGTCTCGCGCCTGATCAGCACGGGGTGCTTCGTCGGATCACTTGCGGAAGCGTGCTGCAGTGCCGCACACATCTTCCTGGCGTGGTTGGGGTCCACACGAGAATCCGACTCGAACACCGTGAACAAGACGGAAGGGTACTCAACGTCCGTTACCACTTGGTGATAAGGCGAGTAGGAGAGCAGCCAGCCCAGCTCCTCGGAAACGCTTGCGCTGCCGTACTCGTCGGCCCACAGCCGCCCGAGCAGGAACTTCTCGTAGCGCACCATGTCGAGCAGTGGCGCTGAGCACACCACGGCGGCGTAGAGATCGGGGCGCTGGGTCAGCGCGGCACCCACGAGCAGGCCGCCGTTGCTGCCGCCCATGATCGACAACTGCTGCGGGGTGGTCCACCCGTCGCGCACGAGGCGCTCGGCGGCGGCGTGGAAGTCGTCGAAGACGTTCTGCTTGTTCTGCCGCATACCGCCGGCGTGCCACTCCTCGCCTTCCTCATCGCCACCGCGCAACGACACGTGCACCCACACGCCGCCTGCCTCGACCCACGCCAGGGTGGTCGCGCTGTAGCCGGGACCGCGGCCGATCGCGAAGCCGCCGTAGCCGGTGAGCAGGGCCGGGCGGGGCAGGTCGGGCTTCTGCTCGCCGCTCACGACGAACATGCGGACCGTCGTGCCGTCCTTCGACTCGTAGGCGATCTGCTGCGTCGTCACGGCCGGCAGCTCGACGTGGCCGGGAGCGGCCTCGTGCAGCACGGTCTGGCCGGTGGTGGCGGAGTAGCGGAACACCGAGGCGGGCGTCACGAAGTCGGTCCACCCGAACCACAGCGCGTCCTGGTCGTGGTCGGTCAGCGCGTCCACGACGGACATGCCGTGCAGCGAACCCGTGCCCGGCATCGGGACCACCTGCAGGTGCGCGCCGGTCTCGGCGTTGTGCAGGTGCAGCTCGGACACGGCGTGGCGGGTGCGCAGCACGACCAGGTCGCCGTTGAGCCAGCGCACGCCGTCGAGCACCGAGTCCGGTTCCTCGCTGATCAGCTCGGTCCACTCGGTGGGGGCCGCCGGGTCGGCCACGCACAGCCGCTGCCGGGGCGCGCCGAGGTTGGTGTGCAGGTAGAGCCGTCCGTCGCGGGCGACGAACGCCGAGCACTGCGCGCCCGCCTCGGACAGGATCACCGGGTTCAGCGCACCGTCGCCGTGCAGGTCCGCGATCCACACCGAGTCGTGCTTCAACGTGCTGGGCGCACCGCTCACGACCAGCCAGCGGCCGTCCTGCGAGACGGTGAGCGAGTAGTAGAAGGTGTGCCCCAGGCCGTCGCCGTGCACGTTGAGGTCGGTCTCCGGGTCGGTGCCGACCCGGTGGCGCCACACGCGGCGGTGGAAGAGCTTCTCGTCCTCCGGCAACAGCGCCGGGTCGAGCTGGCGGACGTAGTAGAACTCCTCGCCGCCGGGCAGCCAGCCGACCGACGAGTAGCGGCACCGGTCGATCGGGCCCTCGACGAGCTCGCCGGTCTCGACGTCCAGCACGTGCAGCAGCGAGTGCTCGTTGCCGCCGACCGACACCTGGTAGGCCAGGCGCGTGCCTTCAAGGCTGGGGGACCAGCTGTCCAGGGTGGTCCCGCCGGACGGGTCCAGCGCGCTCACGTCGAGCAGCACGCGTTCGGTGCCGTCGGTCTCGCGCACGAGGACGACCGGGTGGTCCTGCTCGGGGCCGCGGCGGGTGAAGAACGCCCGGCCGGCGCGCCAGGTCGGCGTGGACACCGAACCCGTGCGCATCAGCTCCTTGAGGCGCGTGCCCAGGCGTTCGCGGCCCGGCATCGCGTCCAGCCAGGAGCGGGCCAGCGAGTCCTGGGCCTGCGACCACGCCTGCGTGCGGGGGTCGGCGGTGTCCTCGAGCCAGCGGTAGGGATCGCTGACCTCGCGGCCGTGGATCTGCTCGACGAGGTTCAGCCGCTCGGCGATCGGGTAGGTGATCGTCGCAGGCAGTGGGGTGGAGGGTGCCTCTGTCACCTTGTCAAGGGTAGCGGGCTCTTGAAAACCATCTCCGATAGGCAGGTGGTTCACCCTGGGTTTGATCACACATCCGTGACGCGTCACTTATCACACGTGATTTTTTCCTGGTATGTGTGGTCTCCTATGGCTGAACCGGTGGAGGTGGTCGCGTGCCAGACCGACAACCGACCCCTATCGGCGCCTCGCTACCAGGCGAGACGGCGCCGACGGTCCCCCCATGCCGAAATCAGCCCGAGCTGCGGGCGGTGCCCGACGGGGACCGGGACGGGGGAGGTTCCGGTCCGACGCCGGCGGTTTTCCCCTGGGGAAGACGCAAGGTCCTGCTGCTGAACGCCACGTTCGAGCCGCTCACGGCGCTGTCGCTGCGCCGGGCGGTGGTCCTGGTGGTGTGCGGAAAAGCCGAGGTCGTGCACGGTGACGCCTCCGGGCTCGTGCTGCACTCGTCGAAGTCCGAGGTGCTCGTGCCCTCGGTGATCCGGCTGAGCAGCTACGTGCGCGTGCCTTACCGCGGCCGGGTGCCGATGACCCGTGCCGGGCTCATGCACCGCGACCGTTACCGCTGTGCCTACTGCGGCGGGCGGGCCGAGACGATCGACCACGTCGTGCCGCGGTCGCGTGGCGGACCTCACACCTGGACGAACTGCGTCGCGTGCTGCGCGAAGTGCAACCACCGCAAGGCGGACAAGCTGCTGTCCGAGCTAGGCTGGAGGCTGCGCGTCGTGCCGGCCGCGCCGCGGGGTCCGCACTGGAGGCTGCTCGCGGGGGTCGCCGAGGCCGATCCGCAGTGGCTGCAGTACCTGGGAGAGCCCGCGGCCTGAGCCGCGTTCGGGTTCGGTGGGTCAGGCCGCGAGGGTGAAGTCGTCGCGGCGTGCCGTGATGCGCACCGAGTCGTCGTGCGCCGTGATGCGCACGGAGTCGTCGTGCGCGGTGATCCGGACCGAGTCGTCGTTCAACGCGGTGATCCGCACGGAGTCGTCCATCGTGATCCGGACGGAGTCGTCGTGCGCGGTGATGCGCACCGAGTCCTCACGCGCCGTGATGCGCACCGAGTCGTCGTGCGCGGTGATCCGAACGGAGTCCTCACGCGCCGTGATCCGGACGGAGTCGGCGCACGTGATCCTGACCGAATCGCTCGCCGTGATGCGCACCGAGTCGTCCATCGTGATGCGCACCGAGTCCGAGGCGGTGATGCGCACGGAATCGGCTGCGGTGATCCGAACGGAGTCGTTCGCCGTGATGCGAACGGAGTCACTTGCGGTGATACGCACCGAATCGTCGGTGTAGCTCGGAAGAGTGATGGACAGGGCCTGGGGGCGGGTCGTCGTGAACATTTCGTGTCCTCCAGGACTCTCGGGGCGGGTGCGCAAGACCCGTATAGGTGAAAAGCTAAGAGGTGGGTGTTCCGGGAACAAGACCCCAAACCGGCACCCGTTCGCATCCGACCGGGTGAGGCCTGACCGGGTGTAACCGCTGCGCCGCACGAGAGCGCTCATTGCCTCTACTGGCCGGTACGGACACGCTGTGTGACACCATTTCCGGCCGAACGTGATGTGCGTCATAGTGCAAATGGCGGGGTCAGGCGCAGTTCCCGGTACTTTTTCCGGTGCTGTGCCTCAAGAACAGGGCTTTCAGGCCGTCGGCCGAGGCTCCGCGAGTGCGAACTCCGCCCGCTGGGCCGGCACCGGTGATCGCCGCCGGAGCACCGTGCCGCTGGTCGTCGCGCGTACGAGAGCGTCAATGGACGGCTCGCACCCGTCCGGGGTCATCGGTTGACGCGTTCGTCGGACGTCCGGGTGACTGGAGTGCTCGCGCCGGGCAGGTCGTCGTTCGGGCCGGTACGACGTCGTCACTGGTAGTTGCCACCGCAATCACCGCGGACCGCTGGGCCGACCAGGTCTTCCTCGCGCGCGAACCGGTGGTCCTCCCGCGGGACCGGTGCGCGGTGGCGCGGGCTCTGCTAGACGTCTCCGCAGCCCTCAGGCGCGCCACGCGGTGGCCCGGCCACTCGTGCGCGACGGAGTTCGGTTACGGTACCGCCGTGACCATCGTGGAGACCGTTCTCGTCTTCGCGCTGATCCCGCTGGCGATCTACGGCGTGATCACGCTGCTGACGGTGAGGCCAAAGGCCACCCGGATCCCCCGGTACCGGCCCGGCCAGGAGTGGGGCTACGCCCCGGTGTGGTGGAGCGCGAACCCGGCCGGGTTGAGCGCGGACCACCACGGTTCTGCCGAGTCCGCCGCGGCGGGTTCGACTGCCAAGGGAGGCGCTCGTGGCAACTGGTAAGGCCGTCGCGCACGTCGACCCGTCGTCGTTGCCGCTCGGCACGGTCGTGACCAACAGCGGTCGCGTCTCCGTCGCCAAGATGTACGAGCCGCAGGCGCCCGAGCTGCCCTTCACGGCGACCCAGCTCGCGCAGCTCGACGAGGCCCTCACGCTGTCCAGCCGCGCGACCGGGCTCGACTTCAGCGTGTACCTCGGCGAGCTGGGCAGCGCGTCCCGTCAGCGCGCCGAGGAGCTGCACGGCTCCACCGACCGCCCCTCGCACCACGTCCTCGTGGCCGTCTCGCCCGGTGAGCGCGTCGTCGAGATCGTGACCGGCGAGGAGTCGCACCGCCGGCTCGCCGACCGCGGCGCCAAGCTCGCGGTGATGAGCATGGTCGCCTCCTTCAAGGAGGGCGACCTCGCCGGCGGCCTGGTGTCCGGCCTGCGCATGCTGACCGACCAGGCGGGCAACGCGCCGCGTTCCTGAGCACCCGTGACGACAGCCCCCGGCTTCTCGGCCGGGGGCTGTCGGCGTCTCAGGGGCTCAGCCGCTCGGCAGCCTCGTTGCGCGCCACCACGAGGTCGGAGATCCGCTCCCAGCCGAGGCTGCGGTAGAGGTGCACGCCGTCGGCCGACGAGAACAGCAACCCGGTCCGCGCCCTCTCCTTCAGCGCCTCGGCCACCAGCCTGCCCATCACGAACCCACCCAGCCCCCGCCGTCGGTGCTCGGCGGCGGTCTCGATCCGGTGCGCCACCGCGTCCTCGCCGACCACGGCCATCAACCCGCTCGCGGCCGGTTCGCCGTCCGCCAGCACCCGCACGTGGATGACCGGGTCCCGCGTCACCACGACGGCGTACCCGGCAGGCAGGACGGGCTCGGGATGACCGGCGAGCGCGCGCCGCATGAAGGTCTCGTCGGGCCGGGCGACGACCAGCCCGGCCCGCTCGACCTCCGCGATCACCTTCGCCGGGTCGCTCGTCGGGACGCTGAGCCAGTTCGGCTCCTGCGTCGCGGCGACGTGTTCGGCGAGCGCCGCGACCTCGGTCTCGTCGGTGGCGAGCCACTCGTGCTTCCGGTGCGGCCGGCCGACGTGCACGACCAGCCGGCCGTCGCGGTGCTCGGACGTCAGCCCGTCGGCGGCGATCCAGCCGCGGTGCCAGCGTTCGACGAGCGTGCCGATGTGGTTCATGTTCCCCCTTGGTGCGTGGTGACGACGTCGGCTTCGTCCTGCCAGCCGAGCGCCCGGAAGAAGACGATGCCGAACTCCGGCGAGATCAGCACCCCGGTTGTCGCACCGTCCACTCCGGCCTCGCGCACCAACGCGCCCAGCAGCGCGCTGCCGAGGCCCTGCCTGCGGTGGCGGAGCTCGACGCCGATGTCCGACGGGACCGCGTCCCGGCCGATGACCGCGATCCGGCCGCGCGCGACCTCGAGCCCGGCGTGGGTGATGCGTGCGTTGATGCCGGGTGTGCGGGTCACGACGAGCTCGTAGCCGTCGGGCGGTGCGGGCGCTGGGTGATCGGCGAGGTCGCGGGCCATCAGCTTGCGCGGCAACGGCGCGGCACCCGTGACGACCACGCGGCCCTGCCGGCTGGTCACGTGCAACCGCTCCTGCGTCGCTCTCCGCCAGGTGTGCAGCAGGTCGGTGAGCCGGCTGCGTCGTTCCGCCTCGACGCGCCACACGTCGTTCCTGGCGACGACGACGTCCGCGACCCGCTCCCAGCCGAGCGCGAGGTGGTCGTCCCCGGTCACCACCAGCTCGGTCCCGCGCTGCCGGACCGTCCGCTGCGGCTGCAGCTCCACACCGTTGCGCAGCAGGGTCTTCGCGACCTCGGCGGGGGAGTGCGTCACCACCGCGATCCGGTCTTCCCGCGTCGACACGGCGACACCGGCCGCCACCGAGTCGAGCTTCCACCGGCTGTTGTCGGTGATCACGTGCTCGCCCGCCGCGGTCAGGCGCCTGGCCAGTTCGCCCAGCGCGAGCCTGCGGTCCAGCTCGCCGGGGGTGAAGTCCAGCTCGACCACCACCTCGTTGGCGTGCAGGAGCTCCAGCACCTCCACGAACAGCTCGCCGATCGACTCCCAGGCCGTGCGGGCGTTGTGCCACACGAGCGTCGATCCGGTCACGCGAGCGTCTTGCAGGCAGGCGTGGAACGAGTCGTAGTGCCGCCCGAAGTAGTTGCCGGGCCCTGCGAACGCCTCGCTCAGCACCAGGTACAGCCCGGGCTCGTCGGTGACGTGCCGGCCGTCGAGGTGGAACGTCCTGGGGCCGAGCTCCGCCGTGCTCTGCCAGCCGACGAACGTGAGGTCCAGCCACGACTGGCGTTCCTCGGTGCCCAGCTCCGCCCACAGACCGGGTTCCTCAGGCCGTCCGTGCCGCCACAGGTCCCACACCGCCTCCGCGGCGGGCAACGGTCGTTCCCGCCACTTGGGCACGTGGTGCGAGCACGACTGGTCGAGCACCACGTCGAACCGCCCGTTCGCACGCGGCCGCACCTCGCTGATGTCGAGGTCGAGCCGGACTTCACCCATCACGCGCCCAGTGACGTCCAACGCGCGCACGCCCGTCCACAGGTCGTACCGGTCACCGGTGAAGTCGGGGGTGTCGCAACCGAGCAGAGTGACCGGTGGCCAGGACCAGCCCTCCCACTCGTCCGGCAGCCCCTCGACCTCGCACCAGCCGACGAACCGGTGTTCCTGGAAGATCCGGTACCGCGGCTGCTTCAGCCGGCGCAACGCCTGCGGGTGCTCTTCTTCCTGCAGCGCGGCGGAAGCCGTGACGACGACACGGCCGGCCTCCTCCCGCACGACCGGGTCGAGCACGTCCCAGAACCACACCCACTGCTGGTCGTCCAGCACCTCGATCGTGAAGTCGCGGGACAGCGCCGCCACGTCCGGACAACCGCGCACGACGAGCTCCCGGCGGTCGAGCGGGCGGGCTTGCGCGAACAACCCCTCGACGTCGTCGGCACGAGCCAGCACCTCGTGGACCTCGTCGTCGCCCACCTCGTACCGCCGCACCACTTCCCACATGATCCCCCCAGCCCGTGGACAGCCGGCTGACGATACGCGGAAGCCCCGCAACGCGCGAACGCGTTGCGGGGCTTCGCGAAGCAGAACCTCAGGACCGGTCGAACTCCTGCGCCGCGAGAGCACGCACGATGCCGGCGCGCCCCTCGGACACCAGGCGGCGCAACGACGGCGGGTGCTCGTCGGCGAGCCACGCGTCGGCGGCCTCCACAGTGGACCTCGCGATCGACCAGGCCGGGAACATGCCGACCACCATCGACTGCGCGCGTTCCGAGGAACGGCGGTCCCACACGCCCTTCACGTCGGCGAAGTAGCGCGCCACGTACGGCTCCAGCAGCTCCTTCTGACCGGGGTGCGAGATGCCCGCGATGATCGCCTCGCTGACCGCGTTGGGCAGCTCGTCGTCGTTCACGGCGCGTTCCCACGCCTCGTCCTTGGCTTCGGCCGTCGGGCGCAGCGCCCGCGTCGACTGGGCGCGGCGGTGGCCGGTGGAGGTGGGGTCGCGCTCCTCCTCGGCGTCGATCTCCGCCAGCCCGGCCCTGCCGTGCGCGACGAGGGCCTGCAGCAGCCGCCAGCGCAGGTCGGTGTCGACGTCGAGGCCCTCCAGCCCGGCCGAGCCGTCGTACCAGCCGCGCAGCACGTCCAAAGTGGACTCGTCGAGCACGGAGGAGGCGAGCGCGTTCACGAACGCCAGCTGGTGGTCCGAACCCGGCTCGGCGGCCTGCGCCAGTTCCAGGGTCTTGGCCACGAACCGGCGCCAGCCCTCGGCCCGCCACGAGTCGTCCGCGTAGGACGACAGCGAGGTCTGCGCCTGCAGCAGGAGCCGCTGCACGACACCGACCTCCGACTCGGCGTGCAGACCGCCGAGCACCAGGTTCACGAAGTCGCGCGCCTTCAGCTCGGCCTCGCGGGTCATCTCCCACGCGGCCGACCAGCACAGCGTGCGCGGCAGCGGTTCGGCGATGTCGGAGATGTGGTCGATCAGCGCCGCCAGCGAGTCCGGGTCCAGGCGCATCGTGCAGTAGGTGAGGTCGTCGTCGTTGACCAGCACGATCTTGCCGCGGTGCACGCCGACGAGCTCGGGGACCTCGGTGCGGTCGCCGGTGACGTCCAGCTCGTGGCGGTGCGTGCGGACCAGCTTGCCGCTGCCGTCGTCGTCGTAGACACCGATCGCGATGCGGTGCGTGCGGTACTCGCCGGCACCGGGACGCGCGCCGCCCTGCAGCACGGCGAACTCGGTGAACTTGCCCGCCGCGTCAACGGTGAACTTGGGGCGCAACAGGTTCAGGCCGGTCGTCTCCAGCCACTGCGCGCTCCACCACGACAGGTCGCGGCCGGACGCCTCCTCCAGCGCGCCCAGCAGGTCCGCGAGCGTCGCGTTGCCCCACGCGTGCTTGGCGAAGTAGACCCGCAGGCCCGCCAGGAAGTTCTCCAGGCCGACGTACGCGACGAGCTGCTTCAGCACGGAAGCGCCCTTGGCGTAGGTGATGCCGTCGAAGTTGACCTCGACCGCCTGCAGGTCCGGGATGTCCGCGGCGACCGGGTGCGTGGACGGCAGCTGGTCTTGCCGGTAGGCCCACGACTTCTCGATCTTCGCGAACGTCGTCCACGCCTGGCGGTACTCGGTGGCCTCGGCCTGCGCGAGCACCGACGCCCAGGTGGCGAACGACTCGTTCAGCCACAGGTCGTCCCACCAGCGCATGGTGACCAGGTCGCCGAACCACATGTGCGCCATCTCGTGCAGCACGGTCTCGGACCGGCGCTCGTAGAGGTAGCGGGTGACCCGGCTGCGGAAGACGTAGTCCTCCAGGAACGTGACGCAGCCCGCGTTCTCCATCGCGCCCGCGTTGAACTCCGGCACGAAGCACTGGTCGTACTTGCCGAACGGGTACTTGACGCCGAACGCCTGGTGGAAGAACCCGAAGCCCTGCTTGGTCTCGGTGAACAGCCGCTCGTGGTCCATGTGGGGAGCGAGCGAGGCGCGGCAGTAGATCCCGAGCGGGATGCGGAAGTCGCCCTCCACGAACTCGTCCCGCCACTCGGCATAAGGGCCGGCGACGAGCGCGACGATGTAGGTCGACATCGGCTTGGTGGTGGCGAACGTGTGCACGTCCGCGCCGCCCTCGCCGGCCTCGGTGCCGGTGATCTCGCCGTTGGAGATCACCTTCCAGTCGTGCGGTGCGGTGACCTGGAGCGAGAACACCGACTTCAGGTCCGGCTGGTCGAAGCACGCGAACATGCGCTTGGCGTCCGCGGTCTCGAACTGCGAGTACAGGTACACACCGCCGTCGACCGGGTCGACGAACCGGTGCAGGCCCTCGCCGGTGTTCATGTACCGGCAGTCGGCCTCGATCGTCAGCTCGTTCGTCTCCGCGAGGTCCGACAGCCTGACGCCGTCCTCCTCGCGGTAGTCGGAGACGTCGATCTCCTCGCCGTTCAGCACGGCCCGGTGCACGGTCGCCGCCACGATGTCGATCCACGAGGAAGCACCTGGAGTCCGACTGCGGAACACCACGGTCGTGGTGGAGCGGAACGTGTCCGAACCCGGCTTCCCGCCGCCGTCGGTCAGGTCCAGCTCGATCCGGTAGGACTCCACTTCCAGCAGCTCAGAACGGTCCTGAGCCTGGTCGCGGGTGAGGTTGGGCGCGGCCACTGGTCACCTCGTCTGCCGCGCGTGTGGTTACGCGCTGACGTTGTCGGGAATGGTTATGACTCCCGCATCCAATCACGGAACCGGCGTGCGGGAAGAGATGACAGGGTGATCTGGTTGGGCTGATGGGGGGACAACCCCACCTACCGTGACTGAAGGGGCACCCATGGCTGAGAAGGCCAAGGTCGATTTCTACTTCGACCCGCTTTGTCCGTTCGCGTGGATCACCTCCCGGTGGATCCTCGAGGTCGAGAAGGTCCGCGACATCGACCTGAGCTTCCACGTGATGAGCCTGTCCGTGCTGAACGAGGGTCGCGACCTGCCCGAGGAGTACAAGGAGATCATGACCAAGGGCTGGGGCCCGGTCCGCGTCGCGATCGCCGCCGAGCAGAAGTTCGGCAACGAGGTCCTGCCCCGGCTCTACGCCGCCATGGGCACCCGCATCCACAACGAGGGCAACAAGGACTTCGACGAGATCATCAAGCTCTCGCTCGCGGACGCCGAACTGCCCGCCGAGCTGGCCTCCGCCGCGACCTCGACCGAGTACGACGAGGAACTGCGGGCCTCGCACCACCGCGGCATGGACCCGGTCGGCATGGACGTCGGCACGCCGACCATCCACATCGACGGAGTCGCCTTCTTCGGCCCCGTGCTGACGAAGATCCCGCGCGGCGAGGAGGCGGGCCGGATCTTCGACGGCGCCCGTCTGCTGGCCGGATATCCGCACTTCTTCGAGCTGAAGCGCACTCGAACGGGTGACCTCGACTTCAGCTGATGCCTGCGAGGGCTTCGGGGACGAGTGGCGCCGAGCAGAGGTCTTCGTGACCCAGCTCGGCGCCACTGCCGTCTTGCCGTGTCCGGCGACCTTCGGTCCCGAAATTTCGGTGCCGGACCTCGGGCGTGGCACGCGGTTCGGCACCGGGCCCGCTCGCCTCCAGGTCGCGTGCCCCGGCTGACTTCCCCGCCTCCGATGTGACAGGCTGAGACCCAGCAACCCACAGGTGTCACATCCCTCGAGGAGGGCCCGTGATCGAGGTCGTCAACCCCGCCACCGAGGAAGTCATCGGCACCCTCCCCGAGGGCACACCGGCCGACGTCGACGCCGCGGTCGCCAAAGCGGCCGAAGCCTTCCCCGCGTGGTCCCGGACCTCGGTCGAAGAACGCCTCAAAGCCGTCCGCGCGATCATCGACGGCTTGAAGGAACAGGCCGGCGAGCTCGCCGCCACCATGACCCGCGAGATGGGCACGCCGCTCACCTTCAGCCAGAAGGTGCAGGTCACGAACCCCATCGGCATCGCGGAGGGGATCGCGGCGGCCATCGAGGGCGGGTACTTCGAGCCGGAGGAGATCGGCAACTCGCTGGTCCTGCGCGAGCCGGTCGGGGTGGTCGCGGCCATCACGCCGTGGAACTTCCCGCTGCAGCAGATGGTGGCGAAGGTCGTGCCGGCGTTGGCGGCGGGGAACACCGTGGTGCTCAAGCCGAGCGAGCTCGCGCCGCACACCGCCGACCTGCTGGCCGGGATCATCGGCAAGGCCACGCCCAGCGGGGTCTTCACCCTCGTGCACGGCACCGGGCCGGTGGTCGGTGAGGCGCTCGCGGCGCACGAGAAGGTCGACATGGTGTCGTTCACCGGGTCGACGCGGGCCGGCCGGAGGGTGTCGGCCGTGGCCGCGGAGACGGTGAAGCGGGTTGCGCTGGAGCTCGGCGGGAAGTCGGCGTGCGTGGTGCTCGACGACGCCGATCTCGCCAGGGCCGTGAAGATCGCCGTGGCGAACTCGTTCATGAACAACGGCCAGGCGTGCAGCGCGTGGACGCGGTTGCTGGTGCCGGCCGAGAAGCACGACGAGGCGGTGCGGTTGGCGGCTGCGGCGGCGGCGAAGTACACGTCGGCCGACCCCGCGGAGCCGACGACGCGCATCGGGCCGGCGGTGTCCGCCGCCCAGCGCGACCGGGTGGTCGGGTACATCCGCACAGGGGTCGAGGAAGGCGCGCAGCTCGCGCACGGTGGGCCGGAGGCGCCGTTGCCGAAGGGGTTCTACGTGGCGCCGACGGTGTTCGGTGGCGTCACGCCGGAGATGACCATCGCGCAGGAGGAGATCTTCGGGCCGGTGCTGTCGGTCATGCCGTACGTGGACGAGGACGACGCGGTGCGCATCGCGAACTCCACGATCTACGGGCTCGCGGGGGCGGTGTTCTCCGCTGACGACGAGCGTGCGCTGGCCGTGGCCAAGAGGCTGCGGGCGGGGCAGGTGGACGTCAACGGCGGGGCGTTCAACACGAGTGCGCCGTTCGGCGGGTACCGGCAGTCGGGCAACGGGCGGGAGTTCGGCAGGTTCGGGCTCGACGAGTTCTGCGAGGTCAAGTCGATCCAGCGGTAATTCGGCTGCGGGTCCGGCCGTGGCGGCGTATGACTGCCGTCATGGCCGACTCGACGCTGAGCATCAGGACCATCGACCGCAGCGAGCTCGACGAGCTGCGCCGAGTGTTCGCGTGGGGGTTCCTCGACGATCCCGATCCCGGCGACAAGTGGTCGAACCTGCTGGAGATCGACCGCACGCACGCCGTGTTCGACGGTGACGAGATGATCGGCACCGGCGGGATCCTCAGCCGCGAGATCACGGTGCCCGGTGGAGCGCAGGTCGAGTTCGGTGCCGTCACGTTCGTGTCGGTCAAGCCCGGCCATCGGCGCCGTGGCGTGGCCTCACTGCTGATGAAGACGCAGCTGCAGGCGATGCACGACGCGGGCGAGGCGCTCGGTGGGCTCTGGGCGTCGGAGGGCTCGATCTACCGGCGGTTCGGCTACGGCGAGCACGCGACGAGCCTGAACATGATGACGATGCCGACGCGGATGCCGTTCCACCCCGGCGTCACCGTCGATCCCGCGCGCATCCGCCAGGTCACGCGCGACGAGGCGATGCCGTTCATGGTGGCGTTGCACGACAAGGTGCGCCGCACGAAGGTCGGCTGGCTCAGCCGCGGCGGCCCGAGCTGGGGCTACTTCCTCGCCGACGCCGAGTCCGATCGCCGTGGCCTCTCCTCCTACCGGTACTGCCTTCATCCGCAGGGGTACGTGGTGTTCCGGGTGAAGCACGAGTGGAGCGAGAGCGGCCCGCGGAACGAGCTGAACGTCCGCGAGCTGGTCGCCGAGACCGAGGAGGCCTACGCGGCGCTCTACCGGTTCTTGCTGGACCTCGACCTCGCGGCGAGCATCTCCTTCTACACCGCCGAGGGTGACCCGGTCCAGCACATGGTCGACAACCCGCGCATGGTGCGGACACAGCTCACCGACGGGCTGTGGCTGCGGGTCGTCGACGTCGAGAAGGCGTTGCCGCTGCGCCGGTACTCGTCCGATGTGGACAGTGTCGTCGAGGTCGAGGACGGGCTCTGCCCGTGGAACTCCGGCCGCTGGCGCCTCGCGGTCAAGGGCGGCGAAGCGGTCGTGACCCGCACCGACGACCCCGCGGACGTGTCGCTGGACGTCGCGGCGCTCGGCAGTGCTTTCCTCGGCGGTGCCCGGCTTTCCGTGCTCAACCGGGCACGCCGTGTCATCGAGCACACGCCAGGGCATGTGGACGCGCTGACGATGGCGTTCCTCGACACACATGCACCGCACTGTCCAGAGGTGTTCTGACGGAACTATGGGCAACGATTGCTCGTTGACGGATTACCTGCTGTGGGAGGTAAACCGTGGGCACGCTCGTGTGGATCGTTGTGCTGGTACTGCTGGCTGCCGGGGCGTTCTACCTGGTCAACCAGAGCAACGCGCGCAAGGCGCGGGAGCTGGACGACGCCAAGGCGGAGGCACGGCGCTGGGTCGAGCGGCTCGGCGGGCAGGTGATGAGCCTCACCGGCAGCAACACCGCGGCCACCCAGGCGCTGGCCGACGCGTCCGAACGCTTCACCGCCGCCGGGTCGCAGATGGAGCAGACCCGCACGATCCCGCAGGCCAGGCTGGTCACGCAGACCGCGATGGAGGGGCTGCACTACGTCCGTGCCGCGCGTGAGGCGATGGACATGGACCCCGGTCCCGCGTTGCCCGAGATCGCCGGTCAGAAGCAGGCCGGTGCCGTCAGCGAGGACCGCCAGGTCTCCGTCGAGGGCCACGCCTACGCCGCGTCGCCGCACTCGGGTTCCGGCACGCCCTACTACTACCCCGGCGGCATGGTCGCCGGCCGTCCGGTGCCGCGTGGCTGGTACTCCGAGCCGTGGTGGAAGCCCGCGCTCGTGGCCGGCGCGTGGGGCGTGGGCACGTTCCTGCTGATGGACGCCATGTTCTCCGGCATGCACGGCGTCGGCGACTACGGCATGGCCGACATGGGCGGCGACGTGGGCATGGGCGACATGGGTGCCGACATGGGTGACACCGGTGGCTTCGACTTCGGCGACATGGGCGGCGGGTTCGACTTCTAGCCGGTCCTCAGGGCTGGCAGACCGGGCACCAGAACAGGTTGCGGGCGGCCAGCACGGTCGTCCTGACCTCGGTGCCGCAGAGGAAGCACGGCTCACCGGCGCGGCGGTAGACGTACACCTCACCGCCGTGCCGGTCCACGCGCGGCGGCCGCTTCATCGCCCTGGGCATGTGCTCGCGGCGGACGGTGTTGATCTGGCCGACCTTCACGCCGTCCTTCATCAGCACGACCAGGTCGGCCCACAGCGCGTCCCACAGCTCGCGGCTCACCTTGTTGCCGGCCAGCAACGGGTTCACGTTGTGCCGGAACAGCACCTCGGCGCGGTAGACGTTGCCGACACCCGCGATGACCTTCTGGTCCATCAGCAGCACGGCCAGCGACTGGCGGGACCGGATGACCCGCTCGTAGGCGAGGTCGGGGTTCGCGTCACGGCGCAACGGGTCGGGCCCGAGCCGGGCGCGGATGGCCTTCACCTCGTCGGTGTTCAGCACCTCGCACGCCGTCGGGCCGCGCAGGTCCGTCCAGTGCGTGGCGCCGGCCATCCGCATCCGGACCTGGCCGACCGGCAGCAGCACCGGCAGCGGTGACTCGGTGAACGTGCCGTACAGGCCGAGGTGCACGTGCACCACCGCGTCCGGGCCGTAGACGTGGAACAGGTGCTTGCCGTGCGCCTCGGCGCGCACGAGCGTTCGTCCGTCCACAAGGGACGCGGCGAAGCGCCCCTGTGGACTGCTGACGGCCACCGGCGCACCCGCGTACCGGCGTTGGTGCAACCGCGCGAGGCGGTGCAGGGTGTGACCTTCCGGCATGGGCTGGAGCTACTCGGTCTTGCCGGTGGTCTCGTAGGCGCTGACCTGGTCGATGCGCCGCTGGTGGCGGTCCTCGCCGGAGAACGACGTCCGCAGGAACGCGCCGACGATCTCGGTCGCCTCCTCGGCGGTGTGCTGACGGGCGCCGATGCCGACCAGCAGGGCGTCGTTGTGCTGACGGGCGAGCTGCGCGGTGTCGACGTTCCACGCCAGCGCGGCGCGCGCACCCTTCACCTTGTTCGCGGCGATCTGCTCGCCGTTGCCGGAGCCGCCGATCACGACGCCGAGGCTGTCCTCGCCGTTCGCGCGGTCGGCCACGACCTTCTCGGCGGCGTCGACGCAGAACGACGGGTAGTCGTCGAGGGCGTCGTACTCGTGGGCACCGACGTCGACGACCTCGTAGCCCTGCTCCTGGAGAGCCGTGGACAGGTGGGACTTCAGCTCGAAGCCCGCGTGGTCTGCTGCCAAGTAAACGCGCACGTCACGGAGTCTGACACGCTGGGCAGCGTGTTCAGCCAGGAGGGGTACCGGCTGCGGCTGGAGTGGGGGCCCGAGGGGATCGACGCGCTCAGGGCCTGTGACGTGCTCGTTGTCGTGGACGTGCTGTCGTTCACGACGTCGGTCGACCTCGTGGTCGGCAACGGGGGTCAGGTCCGGCCGTCGCGCTGGAAGCCCGCCTCCGGGCCCACGTTGCGACCAGCGTCACTCGTCGGCGCCACGGGACTGGTCGAGCTGCCGTCCCCGAACGGGTCGAACCTGTGCTCGCTCGCGGCGGAGACGGGGGCACACGTGCTCGCGGCCTGCCTGCGCAACGCCGAGGCGGTCGCGCGACGGGCGGCCGAGCTGGGGGAGACCATCGGGGTCGTGCCCGGCGGCGAACGCTGGGGGCTCGACATCCTGAACGAGGGTCCGCGCGAGTTCGGGCCGTTGCGCCCGTGCGTCGAGGACTACCTGGGCGCGGGCGCGGTGCTGGCGGCCCTGCTCGGAGCGGCACTGCCCGGCACGGCGTCACCGGAGGCCCGGCTGGCCGCCGACGCCTTCGGCGGTTGTGACGTGGAAGCGGCCGTGCGGGAGTGCGGGTCCGGGCGGGAGCTGGTCGAGAACGGGCACGCCGCCGACGTGGACCTCGCGGTGCGGGTCAACGTGAGCAAGGCCGTGCCCCGGCTCGTCGAGGGGGTGCTGCGGTGATCGAGATCGCGGACGGGGTGTTCGTCCGCCGGCACACCGAGCTGGACCTCACCCTCGGCCTGATCACCGGATCGGGTGATTCTCTGCTGGTGGACTCCGGCATGGACCCCGGCCTCGCCGCCGTGCTCGCCGGCGAGGGGCTCCGGCCGTCACGGATCGTGTTGACGCACAACCACTTCGACCACGTGCTCGCGACGGAGGCGTTCCTGCCGTGCGAGGTGTGGGCGCACGAGGACTGCGTGGTCGACGAAAGCCTGCTGGCCGGCCGCGCCGAGTACTACGACGAGCCGTTCACCGGCACGCTCGTCGCGCCCACGCACACCTTCCGCGACAGCGTCGCGCTGGACGTCGGCGGCCGCCGGGTCGACCTGCACCACTTCGGCCCGGCGCACACCTCGCACGACGTGGTCGTGCACGTGCCGGACGCCGGCGTGGTGTTCGCGGGCGACCTCGTCGAGCAGGGCGCTCCCGCCCAGGCCGGTCCGGACGCGACGCCGGCGAACTGGCGGCACGTCCTGGACCTGCTGCTGGAGCTGGACCCGCGCATCGTCGTGCCGGGCCACGGCAACCCGGTCGACGCGGCGTTCGTCCGCGCGATGGCTATCCCGGAGGCCAGCTGAGGCCACGCCCGCCGAGCACGTGGCAGTGCACGTGGAAGACGGTCTGACCGCCGTCGCGGCCGGTGTTGAACACGAGCCGGTACCCGGTCTCGTCGACACCCTCGGACTTCGCCACCTGGTGCGCGGTCGCGAGCACCTGCCCGGCGAGCACCGGGTCGAGGTCACCGACGGCCCGGTGGTGCTCCTTGGGGATCACCAGGACGTGCGTCGGGGCCTTGGGGTCGATGTCGCGGAACGCGAGCGTGGTGTCGGTCTCGGCCACCACGGTCGCCGGGATCTCGCCCGCGACGATGCGGCAGAACAGGCAGTCGTTCACGCTGTCGGTCACAACCGGATCCTATTGGTCCCGTTGGACTCTGTTGCTCTTGCCGCGCACCGGTCAATCATGTCGGGGTGAAGGGCGCCAAGCTCCTGGTCGTGGTGCGGTGCCTCATCAGTTTCGCGATCGGCGTGCTGCTCGTCGTCCTCGCGGTCCGCTTCGGTGAGGCGCTCTGGCGGGCCTTCCAGTCGTAGTTCTTCAGTGGACGAAGCAGAACTCGTTCCCCTCGGGGTCGCGCATCACCTGGAAGCTGCCCTGCTCGTCGGTGTGCACCACGCCCTCACGCGTGCCACCGAGGCTGACCGCCTTCACCACGGCCGCCTCGATGTCGTCGACCTCGAAGTCGAGGTGCAGCCGGTTCTTCACGTCCTTGCGCTCGGGCACCGGCTGGAACGACATCCGCAGCCCACCCGGCGGTTCGACGTGCGCCCACCCGAGCTCCCGCTCGACCGGCTCACCACCGAGCAGCTCCGCCCAGAACCGCACGAGCCGCGCCGGGTCGTTGCTGTCGATGACGATCTGTTCCAGCTTCACGCGTTCACCGCGTCCTCTCTCAGCAGGGTCTTCCGTGCCCAGTCACAACACAGGTCGAGCAACGCCAGCACCTCGCATCGCCCGCAAGGTCTCGGTGAGCACCTCCACCTGCCACCGATCCGGTACGGCAGACTCACGCATTCCACCTGGTCACTCCCGACATCGTTGCGAAAACCGACCCGGCCCGCGACCCGGCGGTCGTGGACGAGATCGAGCGGCCAACGCATCACTGCGGTCAGATGGGCATTGCCTCCGTGTGAGCACAGTGCTGCGGTCAGCGGGTGAAGTCGGGGGCGACCGCGTCCCAGCCGGCTCCCGCCAGCACGGTGGCCGCAGCCACGCCGACGATGGCCAGCAGCACGACGGCGACCACGAGGTGGCCCAGGAAGCCGCCGTTCCTGGCCGCAGCCTTGGCCATCGACGACCCGATCTGCACGAGCACGGCACCGAGGCCGAAGCCGATGAAGTACACGACGCCGATCGGCAGGCCGGACGGCAGCACGTCGCCCAGCATCGACTCTCCGTCCGACGGCCCCTTGCGGTGCCAGGACCCGAAGATGATCGAGGCCCATCCCACGAATCCGAAGGCGGCGACGGCCATGCCGACCACGATCACCAGCCGGCCGGGTCCGCGGCCCAGGAAGAGGCCGTTGAAGTCGTTGTCGTCGTGGTCGTGCTTGTGCTCGTGCACGCCGTTGAAGTGCTGGTCCCCGTACGCCTGGTAGACCCGTCCGCGCCCGGACGCCCGTCCGTTCATCCTCATTCGTTGATCACCTGGTTGCCGCCTGCCTGGTAGACCCGGCTGTGGCCGGTCGCGGTGGCCCGCATCGACACCTGCCCGTTCCGCTCGGGACCCGCCGCCGGGGCAGCGCGCAGGCCGAGCGCTTCCAGCTCCGCCACCAGCCGGCGGAGGTCGTACTCCGCGTCTTCCGGCCGCAGCCGCAGGTCCTGGCACCGAGCCAGGGCCGCGACGTCGGCGGGCAGCGGGGCCGACCCGAGCCGGGCGGCCGCGCCGACCAGCAGCGGGATCACGGTGAGCCCGCAGCGGAACGCCTCGGCGATCTCCGCGCGCACCCAGTCGCCCGGCTGGTCGAGCGCCCTGCCGCCACCAGGCGCCCGCGCCTCGAGCCAGCGGGGGCCGATCACCACCAGCAGCACCTTCGCCGTGCGCACGCCCTCCAGGAGGGCACGGGTGTAGTCGGTGCCGGGCGGGATGGCCGCGCCGTCGAGGAACACCGCTTCGGCGCCGAAGTGGGCGCCCAGTTCCCGGTGCACCAGCACCGCGGCGGTGGGTTCGTCGTCAGACCGGTAGCTGACGAAGATCTGGGGCATGGGTGTGAAGCTCCTCACCTGAAGTGAGACGAGCCTATTGACGGTTGACGCACGCGGTCGATGCCAAAAGCAGGCCAAGAACTGGACATCGCCGAACGGCCTGCGGTCACGACCCGCTGAGGAGGGACCCCTGGAACGGCGAAACCGGAGTGATCCGCGTTTCGGCGGACACACTCCGGTTCCTGTGTGGAGCGGGCGACGGGAATCGAACCCGCGTAGCTAGTTTGGAAGACTAGGGCTCTACCATTGAGCTACGCCCGCGTGCCGCCCCTGTTGAGGGGCTGCGGTCAATACCTTAGCGGGTGGCGGTAAGCTTGGTGCAACCGGGGCGTGGCGCAGTTTGGTAGCGCACCCGCTTTGGGAGCGGGGGGTCGCAGGTTCAAATCCTGTCGCCCCGACGGTTGCCGAAAACCCGCAGCGCCCACCGCTGCGGGTTTTCGCGTTTCCCCTCACCGCAGGTAGCGGCTCACCCACGCCGCCAGCACCTCGGCCACGTAGGTCGCGTCCGCGCGGTCGGTCACCAGGTGGTCGGCGCCGTCGAGGGACACGAACGACTTCGGGTGCCGTGCGGCGTCGAAGACGATCCTGGCGTTGTCGATGCCGACCAGCTCGTCCTGCGGCGAGTGCATGACGAGCAGGGCGCGGTCGAGGCCCGCGATGCAGGCGGTCTGGTTCTGCTGGTTGATGTCGACCAGGAAGTCGTTGCTGATGCGGAACGGGCGGCCGGCGAGCAGCACCTCGGCGACGCCGTGGGTTTCGATCTCGGACTTCGACGGGCCCAGCAGGTGTTCGACGTGGGCGGTGTCGGCCGGGGCGTTGATGGTCACGACGGCGCGGACCTCGGGGACCTGGTGGGCGGCGGCGAGGACGGCGGCGCCGCCGAGGGAGTGTCCGATGAGGACGCTGGGGGCGCCGATCGTGTCGCGGAGGTGGTCGGCGGCGCAGACCAGGTCGGCGACGTTGGAGGTGAAGGTGGTGTTGGCGAAGTCGCCGTCGGACTGGCCGAGGCCGGTGAAGTCGAAGCGCAGCACCGCGACGCCGCGGGCGGCCAGTGCGCGGGCGATGCGGGAGGCGGCGACCGAGTCCTTGCCGCAGGTGAAGCAGTGGGCGAACACGGCGGTGGCGACGACCTCGCCGGCCGGCAGTTCGAGGCGACCGGCGAGTGAGTCGCCGGTCGCACCCGCGAAAAGCGTTCTCTCCATGTCACTAGTGTGCGTGCCGTGCGCTACCAGTACCTCGACGCCCGGTTGCGGCAGGCCTTCGACGACGCCGGGCTCAGCCGGTGTCAGCGGGCGTTGCTGCAGGGGGTGCTGCGCGCGCTCGACCCCGACGCGCACCTCGGCGAGCACGTCGCCGGGCTGAACAGCGCGTTCGTGGCCGTCCAACGGGCGCAGACCGCGCTGGCCAGCCATGCGAGCGAGGACCACCCGCGGTGGAACCTGCTGCGCCGCGTCATCAGCACCTCGGTCACGGTCATGGACGCCGCCGCGCCCGCCTACGCGCACGCGGGGGCGAAGGCGCTGGCCCAGGCACGGCAGACGCTCCTCGACGTGGACGCCGTGATCGCCGCGGACGGGCAAAAGCTGGATCCCGCCGTCACGAAGGCGGCCGCGGCGAAGCTCGACCCGGAGGCGCTGCGCACCGCCGTCAGGCACTGGCTCGGTCCACTGTGGAACGGCGTTGAGCTGCCCCTGCGCGCCAGGATGATCGCCGAGCTCGCGGTCGTCACCGCCTGCCACGGCAGGGACGGCCGGCACCTGCGCGCGGACCTGTTGCGGTTCCTCAAGAAACCGCACGACCTCGCGCAGGTGCTGTGGCCGGAGCCGCGCCGGCACGTGGTGGCGCTGGTGGTCCGCGGTGCGCGGGTGTTGCGGCACCTCGACGAGCTGCTGCCGGGGGTGCGGCAGGAACCGTTGCACCGCAGCAGGTTGCCGAGGGACGACTTCCTCAAGGACGTGGTCACCGGGTCGTCGGTGCTGATCAGGCTGCCGGTCACGGCCGCGGACGCGCACACCGCGGCGTTGCTCGGGCGGCGGGCGTTGAGCGAGGTGCTCGACCAGTACGCGGCGGGGGAGCGGCTCACCGAGCTCGACATCGCGCCGGTGTGGCAGGTCAGCGGGCCGACCGGGCGGGTCACGCGCACCGAGCACCAGCGCACGGTCGCCAGCGCCTACCCGCTCACCCCGTACTGGCCGGCCGAGCTGCGGTCGGCGATGCGGGTGGCGAACCTGGCCAGGCAGGTCGACGCGCCCATGGCCAGCGCCGGGCTCGCGTGGAGCGCGCTGGAGGCGACCGGGCTGGACCCGGGCAAGATCGCCTGGCTGGCCAAGGCGTGTGCGCTGCAGATGCTGCGGCAGCACCTGGTCAGCCTGCACGTCGTCGTCGGCAACCACGACCGCGGACTGCGGCCACCGCTCGACGCGCAGGTGCCCACGACCGGCGTGAAGCACCACCTGAAGTCCGTGGACGCGTGGCTCGACGTGCTCGTCGAGCACAACCGGCCGGCCGAGCAGCTCAAGGCCGCGCAGGACGCCGTCACGAAGCTCGCCGAGAACGAGGGCGGGCTCGTGCAGGACCTCGTCGAGCTCTGGCGCGCCCGGCTCGCGGACTCGGCCGTGCTCGCGCACTGGTTGCAGGAGCAGGAGGACACGGCCGCGGCGTTGCTGGAATGGCTCTACGTCACGCGGAACCTCGCCTTCCACGCCGGCACCTTCGCCGCACCGGGCGACGTGCTCACCGCGCACGCCGGGCAGGCGCTCGCCGACCTGACGCTCGAGTTCCTCGGCAACTGGCGCACGAGGGAACGGCAACGCGGTCAGGCGGAGACGCCCGCCCTGGACGTCTACCGCCGCCTCGCCCAGCGCAAGGACCAGCTGTCCGCCCGGCTGCGGCGCGCGGGGTCGGTGCGCAGGCTCAGCGTCGAGGACATCTCCGGTCCCGACGAGAAGTGGTGGTCGCGAGGCAACGACTGAACGGTTGCCCGGCGAGTTCGGGTTCACCACGACGCTGCCGAACCAGCTACACGATGCAGGTGAACCACCCGCAGGGCTGAGCCCGGTCGTGACATGGGGTCCTTCGGCCGATGTGGTCGAAGGGCCCCATTTTTTGACGCGCTCACACAGTTCTACGGCTTGTCCTGGGACAGCCAGTCCTCCACCCGGTCCGGGTTCGCCTCGATCCACCGCTTCGCCGCCTCGTCCGGTGACATCTTGTACTTCGCGATGAACGACGCGACGGTGTTCTGCTCGTCGTTGCTCCACTGGAAGTTCTTCACCAGCCGGTACGCGGGCCCGCCCCTGTCGGCGAACTCCTTGGAGGCGATCTTGTCCAGCTCGTAGCTCGGGTAGTCGCAGGCGACGGTGGCGGGGTCGACGTCGCACCCGGCCACGTTCGGCGGCAGGTCGACCTTCACCAGCTCGATGTCGAGGTGCAGCCACTGGGGCTCGAAGAAGTAGCCGATCAGCGGCGTCTTCTTCTCCTCGGCCTGGCGGAACGCCTTGATCAGGTTGAGCTCGCTCTCGGCGTAGACGACCTTGTAGTTGAGGTTGAGGTTCTTGACCAGGGCCTCGTCGTTGGTCACGAACGACGGGTCGCCGTCGAGCAGCTGGCCCTTGTCACCGGACTTGGCCGTCTTGAACCTGTCCGCGTACTTGTTCAGGTTCTGCCAGTTCGTGATGTCCGGGAGCTCTTTCTTCAACCACGGCGGCACGTACCAGCCGATCACGCCCTTGTTGCCGGACGGGCCGACCCTGACCGCGGTGCGCTTCTCCTCGATGTACTTCTGCTTCAGGTCCTCGTGACCCCAGTTCTCCAGGACCACGTCGACCTCGCCGTTGTCGAGGCCCTGCCAGGCGGTCTGCTCGTCCATCTCCTTCTTCTCGACCTTGCAACCGAGCCGGTGCTCGGCGAGGTAGGAGATCACGGCGGCGTTCGCCTCGTAACCGACCCATGGATTGATCGCGATGCTGATGCCGTCGCACGGTTCGGCAGGGGCGGCTGAGCTGGAACGCGGTGAGGACGACGAGGATTCATTGCCGCAACCGGCAATTGTCAACACGAGCGCCATTGCCAGAGCGATTCTGGGGTGTTGCACGGAGTTCGCTCCTCTGGGGGGAAGAACGGCTCTTGAGACCGCTCAGTTCAGCTTTTCCGGTTCGATCTTCGCGCGTCAAGTCGTCGGATGATTGGTTGTCCACAAAGGAACGAATAGGTAGCAGCCCTTGACCGCACTCGTGTGAAGGTCAATGCTGTCGCGCATCGAGAAACGGTGTGCGCAGTCCGCAACAGGGTCGGAGTGGTTTGGCGTGGATCCCGTGATTTCGGTCGGGGACCTGTGGAAGGTGTTCGGCTCCAAGGCGTCCCAGGTGGTCGCGTCACCCGAGCTGAAATCGTTGTCACGGGCGGAGTTGATGGACCGCACGGGCGCCGTGGCCGCCGTGCGCGGAGTGGACTTCGACGTTGCCCCAGGTGAGATGTTCGTGGTCATGGGCTTGTCGGGCTCCGGTAAATCCACTCTGGTCAGATGCCTGACGCGGCTCGTGGAACCGACTTCGGGATCGATCGCGTTCGAGGGCGAGAACATTCTCGACGCCGATCCGAAACGGTTGCGCGACCTGCGCCGGAACAAGTTCTCCATGGTGTTCCAGCACTTCGGCTTGCTGCCCCACCGGTCGGTGGCCGACAACGTCGGTTACGGGCTGGAAATCCGCGGGGTGGCGCGGGCGAAACGGGCGGAGCGGTCCCAGGAGGTGATCGACCTGGTGGGTCTCACCGGGTACGAGAAGTCCTATCCGGATCAGCTCTCCGGTGGAATGCAGCAGCGCGTCGGACTCGCGCGCGCACTCGCCGGAGATCCCGACGTGCTGTTCTTCGACGAACCTTTTTCGGCGCTCGACCCGTTGATCCGCCGCGACATGCAGTCCGAGGTGGTCAGGCTGCACCGCGAGGTCGGCAAGACGATGGTCTTCATCACCCACGACCTCAGTGAGGCGCTCAAGCTCGGCGACCGCATCCTGATCATGCGTGACGGCGAGGTCGTGCAGGTCGGCACCGGCGACGAGCTGGTCGGCGCGCCGGCGGACGACTACGTGCGCGACTTCGTGCGGGACGTGCCGCGCTCGCACGTGCTGACGTTGAAGTGGATCATGCGACCGCCCACGCCCGACGACGTGCTGGACGGTCCCGAGCTCGGGCCGGACACCGTGGTGCGCGAGGCGATCCGCAGCGTGCTGAGCGCGGACCGGCCGGTGAAGGTCGTGCGGGACGGCGAGCTGCTCGGGGTCGTGGCGGACGAGGAGATCCTCGGGGTCGTCGCCGGGGAGGCCTGAGCATGGTCGCCGTCACCGCGCCACGGCCAGTGCCGCGCCCGAAAGTCCACAGAGGCCTGGTCGCTGGCGGGATCGTGCTGGCCTGGCTGGTGCTGTGGCTGGTGTTCCGCAACACCGCCACGCTGTCGCTCGGCGCCTCCGAGCTCACGCCGCTGCACCGGTGGGTCAACGAGCTCAACGACGCCGTCGGTGCCTCGCGCAACTCCAACCCGCTGTTCCTGTACTTCTTCAACGAGATCCGGCTCGTCATCGACGAGTTCGTCACGTTCATCCAGGCGTTCATCGCGCAGCCGTCGTTCGGGCGGCCGGTGCCGGTGGTCGGCTGGCTCGGCGTGGTCGCGGTCGCCGGGTTCGTGAGCCTCGCGGTCGCCGGGTGGCGGGTGGCGCTGCTGGCCGTCGCCGGGTTCGTCTTCCTGGGCTTGCAGGGGTTGTGGCAGGAGAGCATGGACACGCTGTCGCTGACGCTGGCGGCCGTGGTGATCTCGTTGCTGGTGGGCGTCCCGCTGGGCATCTGGGCCGGGCTGTCGGACCGGGTGAACCGGGTGCTGACACCGGTGCTCGACTTCATGCAGACCATGCCGACGTTCGTCTACCTGGCACCGCTGACGTTGTTCTTCCTGATCGGGCCCGCCTCGGCGACGATCGCGACGCTGATCTACGCGGCCCCGCCGGCGATCCGGATCACCGCGCACGCCATCCGCACGGTGCCGCGCACCACCGTCGAGGCCAGCGAGTCCCTCGGGGCGACGCAGCAGCAGACGTTGGTGAAGGTGCTGCTGCCCTCCGCGCGCAGGACGATCGTGCTGGGCGTCAACCAGACGATCATGGCCGCGCTGTCGATGGTCACGATCGCCGCGTTGATCGACGCGCCCGGTCTGGGCAAGACGGTCGTCAAGGCGCTGCAGACGCTGGACGTCGGCACGGCGTTCAACGCGGGCCTGGCGATCGTGGTGCTCGCGATCGTGCTGGACCGGGTCACCACGGCCGCGACCGAACGCCGGAAGCTGCCCCGATGGGCACTGTTCGGCGGGCTGGGCGTCACGGGTGCCGCCGTGTACCTGTCCTACACCTACCTGTGGGCGGCGGAGTTCCCAGCCGATGTCGAGGTCGGGTCGAGCATCCGGCAGGGCACGACGGTCGCGACCGAGTGGGTGCAGGACACGCTGCCGGTGCTCACCGGCGGCTTCAAGGACTTCGTCACCACCGTGCTGCTGAACCCGTTGCAGGCGGTGCTCGCCGAGTCGCCGTGGTTCCTGGTGGCGCTGGTGGTGGTGGCGCTGTCGTTCCTGGTCGGCGGGGTCCGGGCCGCGGTGGTCTCCGCGGTGTGCCTGGGCCTGCTGGTCGCGACCGGGTTGTGGCAGGACTCGATGATCACGCTGGCGTCCACGCTGGTCGCCACGGTCATGGTGATGGTGCTGGGCGTCGTGGTCGGCGTGTGGATGGGCCGCAGCCGACGGGCGGACCGGATCGTCCGGCCGGTGCTCGACGCGGGCCAGGTGATGCCGGCGTTCGTGTACCTGGTGCCGTTCCTGGCCCTGTTCGCCGCCTCGCGGTTCACGGCGATCATCGCGGCCGTGGTGTTCGCGGCCCCGGTCGCCATCAAGATCATCGCCGACGGCATCAGGGCGGTGTCGCCCGCGACGGTCGAAGCGTCCACGGCGCTGGGGGCCGGCTCGTGGCAGACGATCGTGAAGGTGCAGCTGCCGATGGCGCGCGGGGCGTTGACGCTCGCCGCCAACCAGGGGCTGATCTACGTGCTCTCGATGGTCGTCGTCGGCGGGCTCGTCGGCGCCGGTGCGCTCGGCTACGACGTCGTCGCCGGGTTCTCGCAGGGCCAGCTCTACGGCAAGGGGCTCGCGGCCGGTGTCGCGATCGTCGTGCTGGGCGTGATGCTCGACCGCCTCACCCAGGCGGCCGCCAAGCGGTGGACCAACTAGAAGGGTCGTGGGAAGTGGCAAGGCACAGCGTGCTGGGCGTGGTGCTCGCAGGAGCACTCGCGGTCGCCGGTTGCGGTGGCGCGAAGGTCGGTGACACCTCGTCGGGTGCGGCCGGTGACTGCGGCACGTTCAACCTCGCGATCAACCCGTGGGTCGGTTACGAGGCGAACGCGGCCGTGCTCGCGTACGTGGCCGAGAAGGACCTCAAGTGCAAGGTCACCAAGAAGGAGCTCAAGGAAGAGGTGGCCTGGCAGGGCTTCGGCACCGGCGAGGTCGACGCCGTCGTCGAGAACTGGGGCCACGACGACCTGCGCAAGAAGTACATCGACGAGCAGAAGACCGCCGTCAGCGCCGGCTCCACGGGCGTGCAGGGCCAGATCGGCTGGTACGTGCCGCCGTGGCTCGCCAAGGAGCACCCCGACATCCTCGACTGGAACAACCTCAACAAGTACGCGGACAGGTTCAAGACGTCCGAGTCCGGTGAGAAGGGCCAGCTGCTCGACGGCGACCCGTCGTTCGTGACCAACGACGAGGCTCTGGTGAAGAACCTGAACCTCGACTACAAGGTCGTCTACGGCGGCAGCGAGACCGCGCTGATCCAGGCGTTCCGCCAGGCGGAGAAGGACAAGAAGTGGGTCATCGGCTACTTCTACTCGCCGCAGTGGCTGCTCAACGAGATCAAGCTCGAGAAGGTGAAGCTCCCCGCCTACACCCCCGGCTGTGACGCCGACGCCGAGAAGATCGCCTGCGACTACCCGGACTACGACCTCGACAAGATCGTGTCCAAGAAGTTCGCCGACGCCAACGGCCCCGCGGCCCAGCTGGTGAAGAACTTCAAGTGGACCAACGAGGACCAGAACACGGTCGCGAAGTACATCGCCGAGGACAAGATGAAGCCGGATGACGCGGCCAAGAAGTGGGTCGAGGCCAACGCCGGCAAGGTGAAGGCCTGGCTGCCCAAGGCGTGACGCTGAACGGCGTCTGCAAGTACTACCAACCCCCGAGTCGGTGGTACTTGCAGACGCCCGAACAACACGGGTCGTGGGTGGTTCCTGGACGAGAGGAACCACCCACGACCCGTTTCCGGCATCAGGCGGCCTGTTGCCCGTTGGGCACCTCAGGCTCATGGCGGTGCGTCATGCGGTGCCACCACGAACGCGGCCGGCCACCGTTGCGGTAGTACTCCTGCACGCGGCGGGCGTCCTCACGCAGCGCGGCCTGCCGGTAGTCCATCTCCGCCTTGATCGCCTCGGGCGTCCACTCCATCTGACCCAGCTCCCTCAGTTCGTCTCTCTGTTGACGATGAGATTGCTGCTGAGGGGTGTGCCCTCACATCGGACGAACACCCAAGGCTGGGCTGTGAGACCCCTTACCCGGCTGCTGCGGTGAGCGGTGGACGGCTCTCCGGCGGCCGGGTAAGGGGGCGGTCCTAGTCAGTTCGCGCGTTGCTGGCGGCCGCCGGACGGACGGAGGTCGTGGTGGCACGGGCCTCGTTGTCGTCCGGCTTCGCCTCGCGGACGTCCCAGGCCTCCAGCGCGGCGACCGCGCGGAACGTGACCTTGCCCAGCGTCGCGTCCTCCGTGGTGTAGGTGTAGGCGAACGGGAAGCCGACCTTGCCCGTTGGTGAGGCCACCACCCGCTGGACCGCCACGCCGACCGCCTCGTCGTAGCCGCCGGTCTCGCTGACCCGGTAGAGGGTGACCCGGACGTTCTCGGTCTGCCGGGTGTTGGCGACCGACACCGTGATCGGCTTGGTCTGGCCGGCCCGCACCGAGGACGGCACCGACAGCGCGGCCACCGACACGTCGTGCGTGTCGATCGTGACCGTGCTGGTTCCGGTGCCCGTGCGGCCGTCACTCGTGGAGCCCGTCACGGTGATCGTGTACACGCCGTCCCGCGCGTACTGGTGGCGGATCTGGTCGTACGCGACGAAGCTCCTCGAGGTGCCGTCGCCGAAGTCGATCACTCCGCTGGTGAGCACCCTGCCGTGCCGGTCGCCGGAGAGGATCTCGAACGGGAGGTCGTCGAGCACCGTCGGCTGGTGGCGGTTGACCAGGGCGGTCGGCTTCAGCGGTGAGGCCGCTACGACGTCCATCCAGAACGGCTCCACGCGTTCCGGGGAACGCGCCACCCGGATCAGGTACGTTTCGCCCGCGGTCGTCGCGAACACCGCGCCGTTCAAGTTGCCTCCGGACGCAAAGCAGTCCACTTCGGACAGATCGCTCGCGCGGTGCACGCTGATCGCGTTGTAGTACGCGGAGACGTTGACCCACTGCGTGCGCGTCCCCTGGTAGCGGTACCAGAGCGACTTGGTGGCGGTGGTGTCGCAGCTCGGCGGCACCTCACCCGGTTCCGCCGTCGCGCGGGTGAGGTCGCCCTCGATCCGCGACGGCAGCGTGACCGGGGTTGCCGCCGCCCGGTCGTCGTTGGCGGCGGCGCGCACCGGCGTCGTGGTCAGCGTCACCGGGCTCGTGTAGCCGGAGTAGTGCTCGGCCACGGCGAGGTGGTAGGTCGTGCCCGCCGTGACGCTGAAGGTCTTCGTGCTCTCCCACGGACTGGTGCAAGCACCCGGCACCGGGGTGAGGGCACCGCGGGTGCCGGTGAAGACGGCGAAGAACGAGTAGCTGTTGTCCTGGTTGGTCAGCCTGACCAACTCGGTCGCGGTGGCCGTGTAGCGCAGCCACACCGTGTGGTGGCTCTGGTAGCCGCAGATGATCGGGTCGTCGGCCGCCTTGGTGGCGCCGGTGGTGTCGACGGTCGTCGTGGCCGGCAGCGCGGTGATCTCGGTGGCGCCGTCGAAGTCGTCGTTGGCGGGCGCGTCGGCGTGTGCGACGCCGGGCGCGAACGTGGTCAGTGCGGCCACAGCCACCGCGGTGGCGGTCAGGCGCAGTCTGCTGAGCTTCATGAGTTCCCCGGATCAGTTCGTGAGAGCGGCGGCCGAGGTGGCGGCGGGACGCACGGTGGTCGCGATCGCGATCACCTCGTTGTCCTGCTCGCGGGCGTCCTGCGTGGGCCACGGCAGTTCGGCCACGGCGCGGAACGTCACCTTGCCGATCGCGGCGTCCTCCGGGGTGAAGGTGTAGGCGAACGGGAAGCCGACCTTGCGGGTCGGGTGCGCGGGGACCTCGATCGTGAGCCGGCCTACCTGCTCCCACGAGCCGTTGTCCGACCGGTAGAGCGTGACGGTCGGCTTCTCCAGGTAGCGGGTGTTCGCGAGCTGCACGGTGATCGTCTTCTGGTCACCGGCCCTGGCCGAGGCCGGCACGGCGAACCGGGTGATGCCGACGTCGTGGGTCTTGACCTTGACGACGGTGGTGTCGCTGCTGGTGCGGCCGTCGGCGGAGGTCGAGGTGACCGTCACGGTGTACTCGCCGTCGGCGGCGTACCTGTGCTGCTGGCCGGTCTCCGTGCTGGGCGGCGCGGTGGTGCCGTCGCCGAAGTCCCACGAGGTCGTCACCGGTGCGTCGTAGGAGTTGTAGTGCTGCAGCGAGAAACCGATGGTCTCGTACAGCGGGCGTTCCTCGGACGGGCCGTGGACCGAGGTCTGCAGCGCCAGTGCTTCGGACAGCCGCAGCGTCGCGGGCGACTGCCAGCGGTCGTTGGTACCGGTGAGCTGGATGAAGTAGGTCCTGCCCGCGGTGAGTCCGGCGGCCTTGCCGTTGTAGCTGTAGCCGCTGGCACAGGCGAGCACGTGCAGGTCCGCCAGCGATGTTCCCTCGTAGAGACCGGCGCTCGGCCCGCTGCTGCTGTTGTCGAACCTGAGCACCACCGACTGCGTCCGCGTCGGCGTGTAGGCGTACCAGACGGACGGAGCGCCCTGGTTGCCGGAGCACGCCGCCGGCTCGTCCGTCTCGGCCGACGCCAGCGTGTAGTCGGGCTGCGACATGGTGGCGGGCAGTGCGGTCACCGGCTGCGCGTCGGCGAAGTCGTCGTTGGCGACCGGGGCGATCCGGTCGAGCGCGAGCTGCAACGCGCCGCCCGGTGTGCCGTTGCCGCTGACCATGAAGTGGTACGTGGTGCCAGCCGTCGCGGGGAACGTGATCGGCACGGTGCGGGTCGTGGTGCAGCCGTCCCACCGGGGGTTCCACAGCTGCTTGAGGTCACCCCGCTCACCGGTGTACGTCGTGACGTACAGGTCCCTGTCGCTGCCCTCGGTCTTCAGACGCAGCAGGCCGTTCTCGGTGGCGGTGTAGGTGAACCACACCGAACCGGTGACGCTGTGACCGAGGCAGGCGGCCGGGTCGTCGGCGGCTCTGGTCGCCTCGGTCGTGTCCTGCGCGACCGAGTACGGCAGCGAGCCGACGACGGTCGCCGAGCCGAAGTCGTCGTTCGAAGGCGGGGCCGCGTGTGCGACACCCGGCGTCAGCACCCCCACCAGCACGGCGGCCGCGACCACCAGTGATCTTGCAGAAGGCATGCGAAAGTCCCCCAAGTCCCCCAGACCTGCCGCCCTGCCGGCCGCAGGTGTCCCCGGCGGTCAATCGCGACGGGCGGGGTGTTCGTTGCACACCCCGCCCGAAGTTCCGCCGATCGGCCTACCTCTGCATCGCCGTCACCTCGCTCGCCCACTGCCACGGCGCCGCCGTGCCACCGGGCAGCGAGTTGAAGTACTCCCACCCGGCGACTCCGCCGAAGTTCGCGTACTTCGTCTTCAACGACGTCACCGTGCTGCGCAGCGTGGAGATGGTCACGTACCCGCTGCCGCCGTTGGCCGAGTTGGTCAGCGTGCCGAGCACGACCTTGTTGGCCGGGATCAGGCCGCGGCTGATGATCTGGTCGTAGTTCGAGGTGTTCGCGGCGCTGCCCCAGCCGTTGTAGAACTGGCCGTTGAAGTAGGCGATCTTCGAGCCGTGGCTGCGGTAGAGCTCCTCGTAGTTGAAGCCGGACAGGTTGCCGCCGCCGCGCAACGCACTCGCGACCGGCGAGAGCGTGACGATGAAGCCGGAACCGAAGTCCGCCTTCAGCTGGTCGATGACCCGCCGGATGCCCGCGATCGACATCCGCTCCTCGACGTCGAGGTCGACGCCGTTGAGCTTGTAGGTCCGGATCGTGTCGCGCAGCAGTGGGTAGTACTCGTCGAACCGGGTGTCGAGGCGTTGGAACGAGCCGGGTGCCGCGCCGCCGACCATGCCGATCACGTTCACGCCGCGGGCCTGGATCGCGGCGAGGTCCTGCCACATCTGCGTGTACCGCGAGTGAGACGGCGGGTGGTCGTTGAGGTGCACGACCTTGTTGTCGTTCAGGTGAATGGCGGCGACCAGCAGGTCGGTGACGCCGGTGCCGCGGTCGACCAGCGGCTTGGGCGAGACGTAGGTGCCGGTCGCGCCGTTGCTGTACTGGGTCTGGTAGTAGACGACGGTCCGCTTCTGGGTGGCGGCCGTGGCCGGTGGTGCGGCGAGCACCACCAGCAACAGCGCCAGGAACAGCTTCTTCATGTGTTACCTCGTGAATCGCAGGGTGATCACTTGGAACGGGCGCAGCACCACCTCCGCGGAAGCGTCACCCAGCGGCCGTTCGAGCAGGTCGGTCTCCTGGATGCCCGTGAACGCGAAGGAGGTGCTGATCGAGGCGCGCGCACGTCCGCCGTGCGCCTCGTAGAGCCGGACGACGACGTCGCCCGACCGGTCGTCGGCCAGCTTCACGGCCTCGACCCTCACCGCCGGGTTGCCGGTGCGCACCAGCGGTTCTGGCGTCACCGAGCCCCGGACGGCCTGCGGCGGCAGGTTGATCCGGTAGCCCGCGTCGACGGCCTCTGGCAGGCCGCCGAGGACGAGGGCGTAGCGGAAGCGGTGTTCGCCCTGGTCGGTCTCGGGGTCGGGGAACCTCGGCGCGCGCAGCAGGGACAGGCGCACGGTCGTGGTGGTCCCGCCGTCCTCGCGGGTGGTGCGGGTGACCTCGTGGCCGTAGGTCGAGTCGTTGACCACCGCGACGCCGTAGCCGGGTTCGCCGACGTGCAGGAAGCGATGGGCGCAGATCTCGAACTTCGCGGCCTCCCACGAGGTGTTGGTGTGCACCGGGCGGTGCAGGTGGCCGAACTGGGTCTCCGCGGTGGAGACCTCGGCGCGCAGGTCGAGCGGGAAGGCGACCTTGAGCAGCTTCTCGCGTTCCTGCCAGTCGACCTCGGTGGAGAAGTCGACCTGCCTGGCGCCTTCCCTGAGCCGGATCGTCTGGGTGAGCGCGGAGTTGCCGAACTTGGTGCGCACGACCACGCCGTCGGTGCCGTCGACGCGTTCGGACGGGGTCAGGTCGGCCCGCCAGTTGCGGTAGAACGGGTCGATGTCCCAGGCGTCCCACTGGTTCGGGTTGTCCTTGTGCAGCTGCGGCAGGCCGGCGAACCCGTGCGGTGGCAGGACCTCGCGCTGCTCCTCCAGGTCGAGGATCGAGGTGATCACGCCGTCGCCGTCGATCGTGACGCGGATCCGGCCGTTGTCGAGCACGCCGTCCGCGGGCGCGACGAACGGCCTGGGCGCGTCGCCGCCGAACACGTCGAACGTGATCTCCTGGTCACCGTCGCCCTTGACCGCGTTGATCGCCCGCGCGGTGAGCTCCTCGAGCTCGGCCGCCACTCGCGCGTAGGTGGCCTCGGCCTCACGGTGCACCCACGCGATCGAGCTGCCCGGCAGGATGTCGTGGAACTGGTGCAGCAGCACGGTCTTCCACAACCGGTCGAGGTCGTCGTACGGGTACTCGGCACCCTGGAGAGCCGCCACCGTCGACCAGTGCTCCGCCTCGCGCAGCAGGTGTTCGCTGCGGCGGTTGCCCTGCTTGGTCTTGGCCTGGGTGGTGTAGGTGGCGCGGTGCTTCTCCAGGTACAGCTCGCCCGCCCACACCGGCGCGTCCGGGTACTCGTCCTGCGCGGCCTGGAAGAAGTCGCGCGGCGGTTCGACCTGCACCGTCGGCGAGCCTTCGAGGTTCGCGACCCGGTGCGCGGTCTCCATCATCTCGCGGGTGGGACCGCCACCGCCGTCGCCGTAGCCGAACGGCACCAGCGACCGGGAGGCCTTGGCGTGCTCGGCGAACTGGCGTGAGGCGCGGGCCAGCTCCTCGCCGGACAGCGACGAGTTGTAGGTGTCGACCGGCGGGAAGTGCGTGAAGATCCGGGTGCCGTCGATGCCCTCCCACCAGAACGTGTGGTGCGGGAACCGGTTGATCTGGTTCCACGACAGCTTCTGGGTGAGGAACCAGCGCGAACCGGACAGCTTGATCAGCTGGGGGAGCGCGGCGCTGTAGCCGAACGAGTCCGGCAGCCACACCTCCTCGGTCTCCACCCCGAAGTTCTCCAGGAAGAAGCGCTTGCCGTGCACCAGCTGGCGGGCCATCGCCTCGCCGCCGGGCATGTTCGTGTCCGACTCGACCCACATGCCGCCGACCGGCACGAACTGTCCACCGCGGACCTTCTCGCGCACCCGGTCCCACACGTGCGGGTGGTGCTCCTTCATCCACGCGTACTGCTGCGCCTGCGAGCACGCGAAGTAGAAGTCCGGGTAGGAGTCCATCAGCTTCGTGACGTTCGAGAACGTCCTGGCGCACTTGCGGACCGTCTCGCGCAACGGCCAGAGCCACGCGGAGTCGATGTGCGCGTGGCCGATCGCGGAGACCTTGTGCGCGGAGGCCGTCGCGGGCAGTGCGAGCACGCCCTGCAGCTGCGCGCGGGCGTCCTCGGCCGTCTCCGCGACGGCGTTGAGGTCGAGCGTGTCCATCGCCCGGTCCAGCGCGTGCAGGACCTTGTGCCGGCGCGGGTCGTGCTCGGGCAGCTCCCTCATCAGGCCCTGCAGCACCTCGATGTCCAGCATCAGGTGCCAGACCTGCGGCTGGAACACCGCGAGCTCGGCCTTGAGGATCTTGTACAACGGCTCGGTGCCCGCGGTCTCCTTGTCGCCCAGCGGGGTCGGCAGGAACGGGTGGAAGTCGAGGATGGTCGGGTTGCCGGCGGCTTCGAGGTAGTAGAGGACCTCGGTGCCCTCGACCGGCAGGTAGGTGTTGCGCGGCTCGATGCCCTTGACCGGCACGCCGTCAGCGGAGTAGGCGAGGCCCTCGGACTGGAAACCGGGGCCGGGGTGGGTGAAGCCGAGGTCGAGCACGACCTCCACCTGCTTGCCCTGCCACGCCTCGGGAACACTGCCGGTCAGCCGGAACCAGCTCGTGCTCCACGGCGCACCCCAGGTGTCGCCGACGCTCGCGGGTTCGTACCGCGCGGCGAGGGCTTCGGCGACCGGCACCGGCTCGTCCGGCACGGTCCACACGGCGAGCTCCAGCGGCGCGGTCTCGCCGTAGACGGCCGGGCGGATGCGTTCCTTCAGCGTGCGGTTGAGGCGTTCTTCCAGCAGCGCGCGTTCGTCATGCATGTCGTCTACCCCAGCTCGATCGAGGCCCGCACGCCCGTTCGCGCGAGGGCCATCCACTCTTCGAAGAAGGCGCCACCGGGGCCCCACGAGGGCCGGTCGCCGTGCAGCGTGATCGGCGTGCGCTCGGCCGGTGCGGGCGGCGTCTCGCGCGCGATCCGGGCGATCACCTCGCCGAGCGGCTTGACCTTGCGTTCGGTGGTCATCAGCCCCAACTCGTACTCGCGTTCGGGGAAGTCCACCAGCGCACGGTCGACGTCGAACGAGCACCACCACGTGACGCCCCAGAGGTTGGCGCAGGTCAGCACGTTCGCAAGCGTGTGCTCGGCGAACTCGGGTGCCTGCTCGGCGCTGATCTCGGGCTGGGCGGCGCCGACCTCCTGCAGCCACACGGGCCGCTGTGGGTCCTTCGCGTGCGCCTTCGAGAGCTCGACCAGGTATTCGGCGTGGTGGACGCTCTCGGGTGACATCGGGCCGTAGCGCTGCGCGGTGCCGTTGAAGACCCACGAGTGCACGGTCGTCATCGCGCCCTTGTTCGCCGCGTGCTCCGGTAAGAACGAGTGCTCGCTCTCGTACCAGACGGCGTCGTACTCGGAGTGCACGTGCGGGTGGTGCGGCGCCGCCTTGACGCACTCGGCGAGCAGCGTGTCGATCCACTCGCCGGCCTGCTCCGGGGTGCACGGGTTCGACTCGGTGAGCAGGTTGACCTCGTTGCCGAGGGTGAAGCCGAGAAAGTTCGGCCGGTCCTTCAACTCTTCCGCGAGCGTGCGGATGTAGAGCTTCTGCCCGCTGATCACATCGGGGTTGGTGAAGATGTTGGCGCGGTGCCAGGTCTGCACCCACGACGGGTAGAAGTCGAAGCTCGACAGGTGCCCCTGCAACACGTCGACCTGCACGTCCAGGCCTTGTTCGTGTGCCGCGTCGAGCATCTGCCCGAGCTGCTCGACCGCCTTCGGGCGGACCAGACCGCGGTTGGGCTGGAACACCGGCCACAGCGGGAACACCCGCACGTGGTCGAGGCCGAGGCCGGCGATGGCCTCGAAGTCGGCTTTGACGTCGTCGAGGGAGAAGTCGAGCCAGTGGTGGAACCAACCGGTGGACGGGGTGTAGTTCACGCCGAAACGCACTGTGTTCGATCCCCTTCGGTTCATCCCTTGATCGCGCCTTCTCCCACTCCGCGGAAGAAGTGCTTCTGCAGCAACAGGAACAGCAGGATCAGCGGGAGGACGGCGATGATCGTGCCCGCCGCCACCAGCCGCTGGTTCTGCACGAACGTGCCCTGGAGGTACGCCAGGCCGATGGTGAGCGTGTACTTCTCCTGGTCGCTGAGCACCACGAGCGGCCAGAGGAAGTCGTCCCAGCTGAACATGAACGAGAACAGCGCCACCACGACCAGCGTCCCCTTCACCGACGGCAGTGCGAGGCGGGTGAAGCGCTGCCACGCGTTGGCGCCGTCGATGACCGCGGCTTCCTCGACTTCGGCGGGGAGTGCGAGGAACGCGTTGCGCAGCAACAGGACGTTGAGCGCGGCGATCGCGCCGGGCAGCACGACCGCGGTCAGGGTGTCGGTGAGCCCGAGCCCGCGCATCACCAGGAACAGCGAGATGAGGATCGCCTCGAACGGCACCAGGATGCTGCTGGCGAAGATCACCCCGGCGAACCTGCGGCCCCGGAACTTCAGCCGTGCCAGCGCATAGCCCGCCATCGCCGCACCGAGGCAGTTCGTGACGACGTTGACGCTCGCCACGCCCAGCGAGTTGAGCGCGAACGTCCAGACCGGCACCACGTCGGCCACGGCCGCGTAGTTGCCGAAGGTCGGGTCGTTCGGGATGAAGTCGGGCAGGAACACGTCCTCGGTCGGGCCCTTGAGGCTGGTCGCGAACTGCCAGAGGAAAGGGCCGATGCTGATGGCGAGGATCGCCAGCAGTGCCGCGTAGCGGAGTGCGAGCTTCACAGCTGCTCCTCCCTGCGGTTGAGCTTGAGGGTGACCAGCAAGAGCCCCAGCAAGATCACGAACAGCACGAAGCTCAGCGCGGAGGCGTACCCGACCTCACCGGTGAGACCGCGGCCGACCGACTGGATGAGCAGCACCATCGTGGTGCTCGCCCCGCCGGGTCCACCGGTGCCGCCGGAGAGCAGGTAGATCTCGGAGAAGACGCGGAACCCGTTGACCGCGCTGAGCGCCGCGACGAGCACCATCGTGGGGCGCAGCGAAGGCACCGTCACGGACCAGAAGCGGCGGATCGGCCCGGCTCCGTCGACCATCGCGGCCTCGTGCAGGTCCTTCGGCACGTTCGCGAGCGCCGCCAGGTAGATCACCATGTAGTAGCCGAGCCCGCGCCACACCGTGACGACCATGGAGCTGATCAGCAGCAGCGTCGAGTCGGTCAGGAACCCGATCCTGGTGCCGCCCAACGCCTCCACGACGTTGTTCACCAGGCCGCGGCTGTCCAGCAGCCACGTCCAGATGAGCCCCACCACGACCGCGGACGCGATGACCGGCGTGAAGAACGCCGTGCGGAAGATCCCGATGCCCGGCACGACCTTCTGCGCGAGCATCGCGATCAGCAACGGCAACAGCACCAGCGGCGGCACCACACCGATCATGTAGAGCGCGCTGTTGCGGGCCGCCAGCCAGAACTTCGGGTCCTCCGCCATCCGCACGAAGTTGTCCACGCCGGTGAACCGGCCACCGCCCAGAGCGCTCGCGTCGGTGAACGCGAGCACGATCATGTTCACGAACGGGAAGATCGTGAACATCAGGCAGATGGCCAGTCCCGGTGCCAGGAACAGCCACGGCGTGTAGGGCCGGTGGGTCACTTGAGCAGCCTGTTGCACTCGGTCACGGCGTCGTCCAACGCCTGCTTCGCGGACTTCTTGCCGAGCATCGCGTCGGCCAGCTGCTGCAGCAGTGCCTCCCGCATCTGGTCGCTGAACTGCACCGGCGTGTAGTTCACCGCGGTCTGCAGCTGCTTGGCCGCGGCGACCCTGACCCGTGCCTCGTCGGAGCCGTCGTCGGTGGTGAAGTAGGGGTCGTCGCCGCCCTTGGACGTGCTGGGGAAGATCGAGGCGAGCTTCGCGAACTTCACCTGGTTCTCGGCGTTGGTGACGAACCGTCCGAACGCGAGCGCCGTCGCCTGGTTCTTGCTGCTCTTCGGCACGCTCACGCCGTGCAGGAACATGTTGGCGCTGCCCGTGTTCGTGATGGGCTTGGTGATGCCGACGTTGGCGTAGAGGCTCGGCGCGTCCGTCTTGAACTTGCCCAGGTCGTACGCGCTGCCGGGGTTGAGCGCGGTCTGCTGCGCCATGAACTTGGTGCCGGCGCCGGTGTAGTTCTGCGTGAGCGCCTCGGGGATCAGCGCACCCGCGTCGTACATCCGCTTGTAGGTCTCGACGAACTCGACGCCCTTGGGCTCGTTGAAGGTGAACTTGTCGTTCTCGAACAACTTCACGCCGTAGAGCCCGAAGTCGGCGATGCTCGGGGTCTGGCCGAGCGTGGCGATGCCCTTCTGGGCGAGTTTGCGTGCTTGCTCTTCGAGCTCTTTGAAGTTCGTAGGTGGCTTGTCCGGGTCCAGGCCCGCCTGCTGGAACAGGGCCTTGTTGTAGAAGATCGGCCCGGTGTTGAGGTACCAGGGGAAGCCGTAGCAGCCGCCCTTGCCGGGGATCTCGAACGCCTGCCAGGCGTTGCCGAGGTACTCCGGCTTGGCGTCCTTGAGCGACTCGTCGAGGTTGACCAGCTGCCCGGCCTTGGCCAGCGGGAAGCTGAGGTCCGGCGGCACGTTGATGACGTCGGGCAGACTGCCCGCGCTCGCGTCGGCCATGACCTTCGCCAGGTACCCGTCCGCGGGCTGGTCGACCCACTTCACCGCGGTGCCCTGGTGCTGCTTCTGGAACGCGTCGATGACACCGTTGACGTAGTCGGTGTACTTGGGTTTGAGGGACCAGGTCTGGAACGTGATCTCGCCCGTGACCTGCCCGTTCGCCGAGCTGTTGCTCGCCGTGCCGCCAGAAAGCCCGCAACCCGCGACGGGCACCGCGGCCAGGGCCGCGAGGAACGTGCGCCTCTTCATTGACACCCACCTCCTTGGTCGCGGACCCTAGCTAAACCGGTTTATCTCCGGCTAGCCTCCGGACGTCTTGTTGTCTGGTTCTGGACAGCGTGCCGGGGACCGGATCGATGAAGGGCACTGCGTGAAGAGGCCAACGATCAAGGACATCGCGGCGGCGGCCGGCTTGTCGAAGGGCGCCGTGTCGCTGGCCCTGAACGGCCGGCCCGGCGTGTCCGAGTCGACCCGCGCGCGCGTTCTGGACGTGGCTTCCGAGTTGGGCTACCGCCCGTCGGTCACTGCGCGCGCGTTGTCGTCCGCCTCGGCCGACGCGGTCGGGCTGGTGCTGGTGCGGCCGCCGCGGGCGCTGGGGGACGAGGCGTTCTTCTTCCAGCTGATCGCCGGGATGCAGTCGGAGATGTCGTGCGCGCTGTTGCTGCAGGTGGTGGCGTCGCGGGACGAGGAGATCGCGCTGTACGAACGCTGGTTCGCCGAGCACCGGGTCGACGGGGTGTTCCTGGTGGACCTGCTGGTGTCGGATCCGCGGGTGGAGCTGATGTCGTCGCTCGGGATGCCGGCGGTGGTGGTCGGCGGGTCCGGGCACCACGGGTCGCTGGCGTCGGTGTGGGCGGACGACTACGCGGCGATGACGTCCGTGGTCGCCTATTTGAAGGCGTTGGGGCACCGGCGGATTGCGCGGGTGGCCGGGTTGCCGTCGTTGCTGCACACGGTGCGGCGGGACGAGGCGTTTGCTTCGTCCGTTGTGGACGGTGTTGTGCTGTACGGGGATTACACGGCTGAGTCAGGGGCGGAGGCCACGCGGGCGTTGCTTGGGGCGTCGTTGGCGCCCACTGCGATCGTGTACGACAACGACGTGATGGCGGTGGCGGGGGCGGAAGTCGCTGCTCGGCTGGGGGTTTCGGTGCCGGAGGAGTTGTCGGTGGTGGCTTGGGACGACTCGGTTCTGTGTCAGCACGGGCGGTTGACGGCGTTGTCGCGGGACACGTTCGCGTTCGGGGGGCGGGCGGCTCGGGCGTTGGTGGCGGTGATGGGTGGGGCGGTGCCGACGGATGTGGAGGATGTGCTGCCGGAGTTGGTGGTGAGGGGGAGTTCGGGGGTTGCGCCTGGGGTCGGTCGGGATGCGGGGGGCGCGTCGGTTTCGTAGGTCGTCTCCCGGTTGCGATGGCGGGCGGCGGTTTGTCGTCCGTAGGGGGTTGGGTGGGGCGGTTCGTGGCGGTTTCTTCCTGGGGCTCCGCCCCAGACCCCGACACTCCCAAAGAAGCCTGGTCCAGCGCCACTCTCAGGTAGATGGCACGCCTGTTTCGTAGAGCGGCTGCGCGTTGCGTAGGTGCTTGCGTTGCGGTGGGTGGCTTCCCCGTCCAGCGATCCAGAGCGAGCCAGACCCAGGGAGGGATGTCAACCGGGCGAAGAGCGTGCCCGGTTGACATCCCTCCCTGTGCCCGGCAAACGATCGGAGCGCTAGACGGGGAAGCCACCCACCGCGGGGCCGCTTGAGTTGGGTGGGTCGGCGTTTCGTCTCACCTTCGGCTCGATCAAAAGCGAGCCGCTGCGCGGCGTTGCCGGGACCGTGCGTGGTGCCGTGCCCGCGTTTCCATATCTGCAGGCGGTTGAGGTCAGGTGTTCGGGACATGTCTAGGAGACGTCACCGAGGACGGATCAGGACAGTGATCACCCGATCGAGTGAGTCAGGCCTAGTCCACCCCAGCCTGGCCTCAGCCAACCCGGCCAGCCCAGGCAACCGGAGCGGAGAACCCTAGGTCAGGGACGCCACCTGGTCGCTGACCACCTGCGCCGCCGCTGAGACCAGAGCCGTCACCGCCGGGTTCGTCGAGTTGTCCTGGCGCCAGCCGAACTGGGTGTAGACGCGGAAGTTCGGGGACCAGGGCAAGCGGACCAACCTGCCGTCGGCCAGTTCGGAGGCGACGGTGACCTCTGGCATGAGGGCGATGCCGAGGCCGGAGGAGACTGCTCGTTTGGCGGCGTCGATCGAGTCGAGTTCCAGGACCGGGGCGCGGGTCTCGTCGAAGGCCAGGGAGTTTTCGAAGAGGTCGTGGTAGGAGGCGCCGTTCTCGGCGCGGATGAGGGTGCTGCTGGTGATGTCGTCCTCGGTGAGGGACTGGCGCTGGGTGAGCATGTGGTTCGGGCCGGCGACCATCACCAGGGGCTCGGGGCAGAGGACTGTCGTTTCGAGGCCCTCGCGGGGTTCGATGGCGCCGATGAAGAAGGCGCAGTCGAGTTGGCCGTCGCGGACGGAGTTGAGGTTGTTCAGGGCGTTGCGGGAGTGCAGGGAGAGTTGGACGCTCGGGTAGCGCCAGCACATGTATTCGATGAGCGGTAACAGACGGTAGTCGGTCAAACTCTGTGCGGAACCGATGACGAGTTTGCCGTGGGGCTCGCCGTTCATCGTGATGGCTTTTCGGGCCTTTTCCGTGAGGTTGATGATGTTTCGCGCGAACGGGAGCAGTTCCACGCCTGCGGAGGTCATCTGGATACCTCGGGGCAGGCGTCGGAATAGCACGACGCCGAGTGCCTCCTCGAGGGCCTTGATGCGGGTCGTGATGGTCGGCTGCGAGCAGTTCAGCGTGGCAGCGGCCTTGGTGAAGCTCCCTGTCTGAACCACGGTTGTGAAGGCGAGAAGCTGGCGTGTCTCCATCAGGCGGATCCTCGGATTAAAACGGTGCGACGACTTTTTCTCGCTCGTTCCCGTGGTCCTGTTACGGATGGTGCGAGGGTCGTAACGCTACCTGTCGCAAGTGCCGCGAGGATTGGTGCCAATGGAGTCATCTTGATCGGTCGCGAAAGTGCGGCAGCGGCCGAAAGAGTGAAATTGAGACGCGGTGCTGAACGGGCCGTAGTTGGTCCGTTCTTTTCGGTTAAGTAGTTCGCCAAGCGAACAACAGCGGCGCTCCCGGACGGTTGCGCGGCCGGGTTCTGTCACGCGCGGGAGCGGGTGGGAGGGCGGCTGGGACGGGGTGGCGGCGGTCACACGGCGGGGCTCGCCTAGACTCGCTGGGAATCCGGGAGCCACGAGTGGCGGTACCGGCTGTCTGCACGTTCTTGTTCGTATCGAGGAGTCCACGTTGAAGAGCACCGTCGAGCACCTGAGCCCGACGAGGGTCCGGATCAACGTCGAGGTGCCGTTCGACGAGCTCAAGTCGAACTTCGACCAGGCGTACCGGAAGCTCGCGAAGCAGGTCCGCATCCCCGGTTTCCGGCCCGGCAAGGCCCCCGCCAAGGTGCTGGAGAGCCGCATCGGCCGCGCTCCGGTCCTGGACGAGGTCATCCAGGAGGCCATCCCGGCCAAGTACCTGGAGGCGGTCAACGCCGGTGAGGTGCGCACGCTGGGTCGTCCCGACTTCGAGGTCACCAAGATCGAGGACGGCGCGACGCTCGAGTTCACGGCCGAGGTCGACGTCCGTCCCGAGATCACCGTGCCCGCGTTCGGCGAGCTCGCGGTGACCGTGGACGAGCAGGAGGTCACGGACGAGGACGTGACCACGCAGCTGGACGAGCTCCGCGCCCGCTTCGGCACGCTGACCGGTGTCTCGCGCCCCGCGCAGACCGGTGACTTCGTCATCGTCGACCTGTCCGCCACGGTCGACGGCGAGGAGGTCGAGGAGGCGCGCACCAGCGGCCTGTCCTACGAGATCGGCTCCGGCCAGCTCGTCGAGGGCATCGACGAGGCGCTCGTGGGTGCCTCCGAGGGCGAGACCAAGACCTTCGGCACCACGCTGGTCGCCGGCGCCCACGAGGGCAGCGAGGCAGAGGTCACCGTGGTCCTCAACACGGTGAAGGAGCGCCAGCTCCCCGAGCTCGACGACGAGTTCGCGCAGCTCGCGAGCGAGTTCGACACGCTCGACGAGCTCAAGGCCGACCTGCAGACCCGCCTGGGCCGCGTCAAGAAGATGCAGCAGGGCGTGCAGGCCCGCGACAAGGTCCTCGAGGCGCTGCTGGAGACCACCGAGGTCCCGCTGCCCGAGGGCATCGTCCAGGGCGAGATCGACGCTCGCAAGCACGACGCCGTGCACGCCTTCGACCACGACGACGCGAAGTTCGCCGCGTGGCTCGAGGAGCAGGGCCAGTCGGAGGAGGAGTTCGACGCCGAGCTCCGCAAGGCCGCCGAGCAGGCCGTCAAGACGCAGCTCGTGCTCGACTCGATCGCCGACGCCGAGCAGGTCACGGTGTCCGACGGCGAGCTGACCGAGCGGATCATCTACCAGGCCCAGCGCTTCGGCATCTCCCCCGACGAGTACGTCAAGCGCGCGCAGCAGTCGGGCCAGCTCGGCGCGATCTTCGCCGACGTCCGCCGCGGCAAGGCGCTCGCGAGCGTCGTGCGCCAGGCCGAGGTGAGCGACACCTCGGGCACCAAGCTGGACCTCGACGAGCTCTTCGGCGAGACCAAGTCCGATGAGGACAGCACCGAGCAGTAACGCTGTCAGCGAACGCGGGCGGTGTCGGGCATCTGACGCCGCCCGCCTTCGTTAAGGTCGATCGCAGAGAGATTTCGCTTCCAGATTCGTTCCACCTGGAGTTAGGCAGGCAGACGTGACGCAGCACTCCTTCCCGACCCCCGAGATGCGGTCGGCCACCGCCGGGATGAACCTCAACGACTCGGTGTACGAGCGGCTGCTCCGCGAGCGGATCATCGTCCTGGGATCGCAGGTCGAAGAGGGCATCGCCAACCAGATCACCGCTCAGCTGCTGCTCCTCGCCGCTGAGGACCCCGAGAAGGACATCACCCTCTACATCAACTCGCCGGGTGGTTCCGTCACGGCGGGCATGGCCATCTACGACACGATGCAGCTCATCGAGCCGGACGTGGCCACCGTCGCGATGGGTCTCGCCGCCTCGATGGGGCAGTTCCTGCTCTCCGCCGGTGCCCCCGGCAAGCGTCAGGCGCTCCCGCACGCCCGCATCCTCATGCACCAGCCTTCGGCCGGTGTCGGTGGTACGGCCGCGGACATCGCGATCCAGGCGGACATGCTGACGCGCACCAAGCGCGAGATGGCCGAGCTGATCGCGGAGCACACCGGCCAGCCGGTGGAGCGCATCATCGCCGACTCCGACCGCGACCGCTGGTTCACGGCGCAGGAAGCGCTGGAGTACGGCTTCGTCGACAAGGTCGTCACCCGGTCGCAGCCCGTCGGCGACTCGAACAACTGACGTCAGCTAGGAGACCTCAAGTGAGCCAGTTCCACATGCCTCAGTCGCGGTACGTGCTGCCGTCGTTCGTCGAGCGCACCAGCTACGGCATGAAGGAGTCGAACCCGTACAACAAGCTGTTCGAGGAGCGCATCATCTTCCTCGGCGTGCAGGTTGACGACGCTTCGGCCAACGACGTCATGGCGCAGCTTCTGGTCCTCGAGTCCGAGGACCCGGACCGCGACATCCTGATGTACATCAACTCGCCGGGTGGCTCGTTCACCTCGCTGATGGCCATCTACGACACCATGCAGTTCGTGCGCCCGGACATCCAGACGTACTGCCTCGGCCAGGCCGCCTCGGCCGCCGCGGTGCTGCTGGCCGCCGGCACGCCCGGCAAGCGCCACGCGCTGCCGAACGCGCGAATCCTGATCCACCAGCCCTCCATGGAGGGCGCGTACGGTCAGGTGTCCGACCTGGAGATCCAGTCGAACGAGATCCAGCGCGTGCGCCGCCTGATGGAGTCCACCCTCGCGCGGCACACCAACCGGACGGCGGAGGAGGTTCGCGAGAGCATCGAGCGCGACCGCATCCTGACGGCCGACGAGGCCAAGGAGTACGGCATCGTCGACTCCGTGCTGCCCTACCGCAAGCTCTCCGCGAAGTCCTAGCGGCGTCGTGTCCCGAGGGCTGAGAACCCAGCCCTCGGGAACCGTCTGCCCACCCGACACGCCGATGTGACCGGTTAACTGGCCTGATCGGGGCGTCGGAGGGACGCTGGTCCTCCCCTGAAACGGGGTAGGCCAGGTACCGTCAGGAGAACGGGCGAAGCACCCACAGCCAGTGGGACTGCCACAGCAAGTCAGCAGGCGCACTACAGCAGGTGTGCGCCGGAGGGGACATAGGTCAGCGGTCATGGCGCGTATCGGTGACGGCGGCGACTTGCTGAAATGCTCTTTCTGCGGAAAGAGCCAGAAGCAGGTGAAGAAACTCATCGCCGGCCCCGGCGTCTACATCTGCGATGAGTGCATCGATCTCTGCAACGAGATCATCGAGGAGGAGCTGGCGGAAGCCGGCGACGTGAAGCTCGACGAGCTGCCGAAGCCCGCCGAGATCCACGAGTTCCTCGACCAGTACGTCATCGGCCAGTCCGACGCGAAGCGCACCCTCTCGGTCGCTGTCTACAACCACTACAAGCGCATCCAGGCGGGCGACCGCGGACGCGAGGGTCGTGACGACGGCGTCGAGCTGGCCAAGTCGAACATCCTGATGCTGGGCCCGACGGGTTGCGGCAAGACCTATCTCGCGCAGACGCTCGCGAAGATGCTGAACGTTCCGTTCGCCATCGCCGACGCGACCGCGCTGACGGAGGCGGGATACGTCGGCGAGGACGTCGAGAACATCCTGTTGAAGCTCATCCAAGCCGCCGACTACGACGTCAAGCGGGCCGAGACGGGCATCATCTACATCGACGAGGTCGACAAGATCGCTCGAAAGAGTGAAAACCCGTCGATCACGCGCGACGTCTCCGGCGAGGGCGTGCAGCAGGCGCTGTTGAAGATCCTGGAAGGCACCACCGCATCGGTGCCACCGCAGGGCGGCCGCAAGCACCCGCACCAGGAGTTCATCCAGATCGACACGACGAACGTGCTGTTCATCGTGGCCGGCGCCTTCGCGGGCCTGGAGAAGATCATCCAGGACCGGGTCGGCAAGCGCGGGCTCGGCTTCGGTGCCGAGGTCCGCTCCAAGGCCGAGGTCGAGGCGTCGGACTTCTTCGCCGACTCCATGCCGGAGGACCTGATCAAGTTCGGCCTGATCCCCGAGTTCATCGGGCGTCTGCCGATGGTCGCCTCCGTCACGAACCTCGACAAGCCGTCGCTGGTGATGATCCTCACCGAGCCGAAGAACGCGCTGGTCAAGCAGTACCAGAAGCTCTTCGAGATGGACGGCGTCGAGCTCGAGTTCACCAAGACCGCGCTGGAGGCGGTCGCCGACCAGGCGATCCTGCGCGGAACGGGTGCTCGCGGCCTGCGCGCGATCATGGAAGAGGTCCTGCTCCCGGTGATGTACGACATCCCGAGCCGCACGGACGTCGCCAAGGTCGTGATCACCGAGCAGACGGTCAAGGAGAACGTGAACCCGACCATCGTCGCCCGGCAGCCCTCGCGCCGGGAGAGGCGCGAGAAGTCGGCCTGAGTTCGAGTTCTGCCGGAAGGGGCGCCTGGTGCACACCGGGCGCCCCTTCGGCGTGTCAGCTGTCGAACCATTCGCCTGGCGTGGACGTGCGGACGGCGAGGCGGCCGAAGTGCAGCCAGCCGTCGCCCATCGCCAGTACGGGGTGGGGGGCGTCCACGGCGATCAGGGTGTGGTCGCTCAGACCGGTGAACTCGATGCCGTCCTCGGCGACCACCGTCGACGCCCGTGCGACCCAGTTCCTCGGCTCGTAGCGCACCCGCACGCGACCGTCGGGCGCCGGTGTCACGTGGAGGTTGATCGCGGACGAGCGGTAGACGCCGGCGATCGCGGGATCGACCGGGACCGGGATCTCCGGCGGCACGGGCACCGGGAGCATCTCGACGCCCAGCAGGTGGGTGAACACCTCGCGGGAGAGCTTCCCGGCCGCGCCGCCGTTCGTCAGCACCGCCACCGCGACCCCGGTCTCCGGCAGCACCCGCAGGAACGCGAACGAGCCGATCGTCGCGCCGCCGTGGCCCACACCGGTCGAACCGTCCCGGTAGCGGTGCAGCGCCCAGCCCAGGCCCCAGCCGCCGCCTCCGTTGCCCATGTCCGGTGTCTCGACCTGTTGCACGCGCATCTCGTCGTACGTCGTCGTCTCCAGGTGCATACGGGCAAAGCTGGCGAGAGCGCGCGCGTTCATCGCGAACGCGGACCCGGCAGGGGCGTCCGAACTGGGCATCGGCCGGTCGACGGGCGTCTGCGTGCCGTCGATCGGCATGTGCCCCTCGGCGACCACGTGCTGGGGGTACTCGTCGAGGTGCACGGCGACGTGGTCCAGGCCGAGCGGCTCGACGAGGCGTTCCCGCAGCACGACGTGGAAAGGCTTGCCGCGCGACACCTCCACGATCCGGCCGAGCGTCACGTAGCCGGCGTTGCAGTACGAGTAGCGCTCGCCCGGCGCGTGCAGCTGCCGGGCGTCGGCCAGCCGCGCGACCCACTTCGCCACGCAGTCGTCGCCGACACCGGTGTCGAACCACTGGTCGCCCTCGAAGCCGCCGGTGTGGCACAGCAGCTGCCTCGGCGTGACGACCTCGGCGACCCCCTCGTCGGCGAGCCGGAAGTCCGGCAGCACCGCGCGGACCGGCCGGTCGAGGTCGAGCAGGCCCTCGTGCACCAGCTGCAGCACCAGCGTGGCCGTCCAGACCTTGGTGATCGACCCGATCTGGAACAGCGACTCGGACGTCACCGGCGCACCGGTCGTGGTGTTCAGCACCCCGGCCGCCGCGTCGAAGACCTTCCCGTCGGCCAGCACGGCCACCTGAGCGCCGACGACACCGTGTTCCTCGACGAGCTCGGGCAGCTGGCGGGCGAGCCACTCGGCGTTGTTGTTCACGTTCCCCCCGGAAGTGACGTCGCTAGCGCGGTGAGAGAGGCACCGTCCTCGACCGGACCCACTTGAGCACCGACGGCCACTCGCCGTAGCCCGCGTCGACGTTGATGTGCCCGGCGCCGGGCACCACGTCGACCTCGATGCGCAACGACTCGGCGAGCTGCTTGCCGAGCGGCACCGGCAGGTACGGGTCGCCGTCGCCGATGACCAGGCGCGTGTCGGTGGCCGCGCGGCGCAGTCCAGCCGGGTCGAGCGGGGCCGGGAAGAACGTCTTGATCGCCGGCTCCGGGTAGTCCGGTGCGGGCGGGGCCACCAGCAGCACGCGGTCCACGTGCGCGATGTCGTGGCGGGCGGCGTGGTGCAGCCACAGGTAGCAGCCGAGCGAGTGGGCGATGACGACGCGTTCGCGGTCGGTCGGCGCGGCTTCGAGGTGCGTGTCGAGCTCGCGCAGCCACGTGCTCAGGTCGGGTGCGTCCGGGTCGCTGAAGTGCGGCATGTCGACGAGGCCGCCGTGCTCGGCGACGGTGCGGGCGAGCCAGGTCTGCCAGTGTTCCGGGCCCGAACCGGTCCAGCCGTGGATGAGGAGCAGGTGGGGCAGCGACATGCCACCACAGTAGTGCTGAGCGCGTTCAGACGGCCTTCTTGGCGTACTTGGCCAGGAACCGGATCACGTCCGGCGTGATCTTGCGGTAGAAGCTGTCGTCGTGCCCGCCCGGCTTCACCACGCCGACCTCCGGCCTCTCCGCGCGGATGAACCGCCGGGTGCCCGCGGCGAACCGGTCGCGGTCGCCGACCCACAGGCCCAGGGCGGTCGGCCCGGTGGAGCGGGGGTGCCGCAACGGGTCCAGCGCGGCCCACTCGGCCTCGTCCTTGAACGCCCGCCGCCTGGCCATCTCCGGCCACGAGGTCATCAGGCCGGGGGAGATCGCGGCGGTCGCGGTGACCGGGTCACCGCGCTCGGCCCTGCGCCGGGCGTACACGAGCGCGCCGAAGCCGCCCATCGAGACGCCGGTGACGGCGAACGGGTCGCCGTAGCCGCGCTCGTGCAGCCAGCCGGGGACCTCGTCGAGCAGCATCCTCATCGGGTCGTCGCCGGGGACGTTCTCGTGCCAGTAGCTGTCGCCGCCGTCGACCGCGACGAAGCCGAACGCGGGCACCGAGCCCTTCGCCACGGCGTCGGCGAGGTTCTCGGCGATGTCGCCGACCGCGGCGTCACGGGCGTTGCCGTGCAGGCCGTGCAGCAGGATCGACATCGGCAGGCCGCGCGGGGCCGCGTTCGTGGGGGTGAAGAACGCCAGCGTCACCTCGCGGCGGCGGGCAGCCGAGTAGACGCGCTCGAAGCGGATCGCCGGCTCGACGCCGGTCCTGGCCGCCACGCGGTCGGTCGTGGCGATCTGGTGCTCGGTGGTGCGGTGGGCCGAGACGTGCACCGCGGTGCCGGCGGCGGTCGCGATGACGACGGCGACGGCCGCGAGCAGTGTGCGGCGGCTGTACCTCGGTTCCCCCATGCCCACCTCATCGCGCCGGTCGGGGTCCTCGTTTCTCAGAAGACGGAACGCGCGCGCAACGACGTCAGTTCCTCGTCGGAGAAACCCAGCCAGCGGAGCACTTGATCATTGTGCTGGCCGAGCTCCGGCACCGCACCCGGTGACCACTCGAAGCCGCGCACCGGCGGCGGCAGCACCCGTGCCGAACCACCGGGCACCGGCACGTCGGTCCACCCGCTGAGCTGCGGATGAGCGGGCAGTTCGGTGATCGGGCGGGTCAGCGCGGCCGGTACGTCGGCGGCGTCCAGCGCGGCCAGCAGCTCGGCCGCGGCCATGCCGGAGAAGGCCTGGTCGAGCAGCCGGTGCAGGTCGGCTCGATGCTCGACGCGGGAGCTGACTGTGGCGAACCTCTCCTGCGGTGCCAGGCCGATGAGAGCGCTCAACCGTTGCCACTGCCCGTCGTTCTGCACGGCCAGGTGCACCGAGCCGTCCGCGCAGGCCACCGGACCGTACGGCGCGATGCTCGGGTGGTGCGCACCGGAACGCGGCGCGGCGGCACCCGTGCCGACGGCGTAGAGCATCGGCTGGTGCATCCACTCGGCCAGCGCGTCGAACAACGACAGCCGCAGCCGGGTGCCCAGGCCGGTCCGCGCCTTCTGCAGCAACGCCGCCAGCACCGCCGCCTGCAGCTGCACCCCGGCCGCGATGTCCGCCACCGAGATCCCGGCGCGGGCCACCACGTCACCCTCGCCGGTCAGCGACACCAGGCCCGCCTCGGACTGCACCAGCGCGTCGAACGCCTTGCGGTCGGCGTACGGGCCGTCCCAGCCGTAGCCGGACAGCTCACCGACGACCAGGGTGTCCGGCAGCTCCAGCGCCAGCCGTTGCCACACCCGCGGCGACAGGTTGCACAGCAGCACGTCCGCCCGCTCGACCAGCCTGGTCAGCACCTCGCGGCCGGCGGGGTGGAAGAGGTCGAGCGACACCGACTCCTTGCCGATGTTCGTCCACGCGAAGTACGACGACACCTCGCCGCACGCCGAGTCGTAGTGCCGGGCGAAGTCACCGGTGCCCGGCCGTTCGACCTTGATGACGCGGGCGCCCAGGTCGGCCAGCAGCCGGGTCGCGTACGGCACGGCGACGGCCTGCTCCAGGCTCACCACCACGACACCGTCAAGCGGCCTCAACGACCCGCTCCCCGCCGGTGTAGACGTTCATCGAGTCGCCGCGCAGGAAACCGACCAGGGTCATGCCCTGCTCCTCGGCCAGCTCCACCGCGAGCGACGACGGCGCGGACACCGCGGCCAGCACCGCGATCCCGGCCATCGCGGCCTTCTGCACCAGCTCGAACGACGCCCGCCCGGACACCATCAGCACCGACCCGGTCAGCGGTACCAGGTCCTGCAGCACCGCCCAGCCCAGCACCTTGTCCACGGCGTTGTGCCTGCCCACGTCCTCGCGCACGACCAGCAGCTCGCCGTCGCGGAAGAGCCCGGCCGCGTGCAGCCCGCCGGTGGACTCGAAGACCTTCTGCCTGGCCCGCAACGCGTCCGGGAACGTCGTCAGCGCCTCCGGGGTGACCCGCACCGGGTCGGCGGCGGGCGAGTGTCGGGTCTTGAGCTTCACCGCGTCCAGCGCGCCCTTCCCGCACACGCCGCACGACGAGGTGGTGTAGAAGTTCCGCTCCACCCCGGTGTCCGGCTCCGGGACGCCGGGTGCCAGGGCCACGTCGAGCACGTTGTAGGTGTTCATCCCGTCCGGCCCGGTGCCCTCGCAGAACCGCGCGGTCGACACGTCCCTGGCGGACCCGATCACGCCCTCGCTGAGCAGGAAGCCGTGCGCGAGCTCGACGTCCTGGCCGGGTGTGCGCATCGTGACGGCCAACGCCCGCCCGTTGACGCGCAGCTCCATCGGCTCCTCGGCGGCCAGCGCGTCGACCCGCCGCCGCCGACCGCTCGACGACACCCGTTCGACCGCTCGGCGCACCGTCACTCGGCCCATGTGCACATCTCCTTCGGACCGCTATGTTCCCCACCGACCAGGCTACGTGGGAGGGATCTCGGGGCATGGACGACGTCGTGATCGTGGGAGGCGGCCACAACGGGCTCGTGGCGGCCGCGTACCTGGCCGGGGCCGGCAGGTCGGTGACGGTGCTGGAGAAGCTCCCGCACGTCGGTGGCGCGGCGGTGAGCGCGTCACCGTGGGCCGGTGTCGACGCCCGGCTCTCGCGGTTCTCCTACCTGGTCAGCCTGCTGCCGGACCGGATCGTCACGGATCTGGGTCTGAAACTCGCGCTCAAGTCCCGGGCGGCGTCCTCCTACACGCCCGACGGCAAGGGCGGGCTGCTGGTCGAACGATCGCCGGGCGAGGCGACCGTGCAGTCGTTCCAGAACGTGTGCGGTGACCTCGACGACTGGGAACGCTGGCAGCGCTGGTACGCCGACCTCGAACTGATGGCCCGTGCGCTGGCGCCGACGTTGCTGGAGCCGCTGGTGCCCAGGGACCACCTGCGCGTGCACGTGGACGCGGTGGCGCGCGGCCGGGTGTGGGAGCAGGTCTTCGAACGGCCGATCGGCGCCACGCTGCAGGAGCTGTTCGAGAACAACCTCGTGCGCGGGGTCGTCGCGACCGACGCGTTGATCGGCACGCACTCGTCGCTGCACTCGTTGCGCGCCAACAAGTGCTTCCTCTACCACGTCATCGGCAACGGCACGGGGGAGTGGAAGGTCCCGGTCGGTGGCATGGGCGCGGTCACCGCCGAGCTGGAACGGGCCGCGCGCGAGGCCGGCGCGAAGATCGTCACCGGCGTCGAGGTCACCTCCGTCGAGTCCGACGGCGAGACGGCGCGAGTCGAGCACAGCGACGGTGCGGTGGACGCCAGGTTCGTGTTGTCCAATGTGGCCCCCTCGGTGCTGGGACGGTTGCAGGGCAAGGAGGTCCGCGACGAGCCGGGCTGCCAGCTGAAGATCAACATGCTGCTGCGCAGGCTGCCGGAGCTGCGGTCCGGTGTGGACGCGCGGCTCGCGTTCGCCGGCACGTTCCACCTCGACGAGTCCTACGACCAGCTGGAGACCGCGTACCTGGAGAGCGCCGCCGGCCAGGTGCCGTCGGTGCTGCCGGGTGAGATGTACTGCCACTCGCTGACCGACCCGTCGATCCTCGGGCCGTCGCTCGCGGGTCACGAGACGTTGACGCTGTTCGGCCTGCACCTGCCTGCCTCGTTGTTCGAGGGCCGCAACGAGCAGCTGCGCGACGAGCTCGTCGCGCGGTACCTCGACCAGCTCAACGCCCACCTGGTCGAGCCGGTCCAGGACTGCCTCGCGGTGGACGCCGACGGCAAGCCGTGCATCGAGGCCCGCACCCCGCTGGACCTGGAGGAGGAGCTCGGACTGCCGGGTGGCAACATCTTCCACGGTGAGCTCGACTGGCCGTTCGCGGAGCGCGACGACGAGGTCGGCCGCTGGGGCGTGGAAACCGAGGTCGGCAACGTCTTCGTGTGCGGCGCGGGGTCCCGGCGCGGCGGCGGGGTCAGCGGCATCGGCGGCCACAACGCGGCACGGGCCGTGCTGGAACGCATTTGAGACATTCTTGATGACGTGAGGCGTCATCTCTGGTTACAGTGGTGCCGTGGGGGACTTCTACGGGATCGCGGAGATCGCCGACGCCATGGGCCTGAGCAGGCAGCTCGTCACGGTGTGGCGCAAGCGCCGCTCGCACGGCATCCCGGAGCCGGACGCGGAGCTCGCGTCCGGCCCGATCTGGCGCCGCGAGACGGTCGAGCCGTGGATCGACCGCACCCGCGGCCGGCTGGGCCTCGCCGGCGGTCCCGAGTCGGCGTCGCGCAGCCTGCGGTTGCGCACGAGCCGCCGGGTGCTGCGGCTGGCGGCGTTGATGCTGGAGGAACCCCTGCGGCCGCGCGTGCTGAACGAGGCCGCGGCCCAGTTGCGGGACCTGGCCCCCGAGATCGACTCGACGGCGGACGACGTGGTGGGGGCGTTGCTGCGCGAGCTGGTCGAGACGGTGCGCGACCCTGATGTGCCCGCCGAGCTGCTGCGGGTGCCGGTCATCGAGTCGTTGCCGCTGGTCACGGCGGTGGCGCGGAACTCGCCGGACTGGTGACGGGCGTATCTCAAGACTTCTATATCAAGGAACCTTGCTAAAGGGTTCTTGATATGCGTACCGTCGGTGGCATGACCGACGGACCTCTCACCGACCCGAAGGCGCTGCGGGCGCTCTCGCACCCGTTCCGCTGGAAGCTGATCCAACTGCTCGGCGAACAGGGGCCGCGCACCGCCACGCAGTGCTCCGCCGTGCTCGGCGAGAGCGTGGCCAGCTGCTCGTACCACCTGAACATGCTGGCCAAGTACGGCTTCGTGGAGGAGGTCGAGGGGCCTGGCCGGCAGAAGCCGTGGCGTGCGGTCAGCCGTCGGCAGATCATCTCGCCGGAGGGCCTCGACGAGGAAGGCGCCCTTGCGGCCGAGGCGGCCGGGATGGCGTTCCTGGACCAGGAGTTCGAGCGCATTCGGGAACGGACGCGCCAGCGCGAGCACGTCGCGCAGGAGTGGCGGGACTTCGTCGGCATCGACGGCCGCACCATGTTCGTCACCCAGGAGGAGATGGCGCAGCTGCATGCCGAGATGGCCGAGCTGCTCGACCGCTTCAACGAGCGGACAGGCGACCCGTCGCTGCGGCCAGAAGGCGCGCGGCCGGTCCGGCTCTTCCTGAGCGTCGCGGTCGCACCCGAGTAACCAACCCACACGAGGAGAACCGCTGTGCTGTCACACGACCATGCGTTTGCTATCGCGAAGTTGCGTCAGCAGGAGTTCGAGGCCGACGCGGCGGCGCGCCGGTTGGTCAAGCAGTCCGCCGAGGCTCCGGCAGAACCCGAACGGCGCCGGTTACGGCTGTCCGTCCGGGTCCGGCACGCCTGATCAGGCCGCGGGCTCCAGGCGCACGATGACCGACTTCGAGGTCGGCGTCCCGGAGATGTCCGCCTTGGAGTCCAGCGGCACCAACGGGTTCGCCTCCGGGAAGTACGTGGCCACGCACCCGCGCGCGGTCGAGTACGAGACGATCCGGAACGACTCGGCGCGGCGTTCGACGACGCCCGTCGGGTCGTCCTTCCACTCCGACACGATGTTGACCATCTGGCCGTCGGAGAACCCGAGCTCCACCAGGTCGTCCGGGTTCACGAACACCACCCGGCGGCCGTCCTTCACGCCCCGGTAGCGGTCGTCCAGGCCGTAGATCGTGGTGTTGTACTGGTCGTGGCTGCGCAGGGTCTGCATTAGCAGCCTGCCCTCCGGCACCTCGATCACGGTCAGCTCGTTCGCCGTGAAGTTCGCCTTGCCGGTCGACGTCGCGAACTCCTGCGAGTCGCGCGGCGGGTGCGGCAGCACGAAACCGTCGGGCTGGCGCACGCGCGTGTTGTAGTCGGCGCAACCCGGGACGACCCGCGCGATGTGCTCGCGGATGACGTCGTAGTCCTTCTCGAAGTCCTCCCAGGCGACCGGGTGCGACTTGCCGAGCACCTTGCGCGCCAGCCGGCAGACGATCGAGATCTCGGACAGGAGCTGCTCGGACGCGGGCTTGAGCCGGCCGCGCGAGCGGTGCACGACCGACATCGAGTCCTCGACCGTCACGAACTGCTCACCGGAGTGCTGCACGTCGCTCTCCGTGCGTCCCAACGCGGGCAGGATCAGCGCTGTCTTGCCGTGGACCACGTGCGAGCGGTTGAGCTTCGTGGAGACGTGCACGGTCAACGAGCACTGCTCCAGCGCCTTCTCGGTCACCGGGGTGTCCGGGGTGGCGCTCACGAAGTTGCCGCCCATCGCGATGAACACCTTGCCGCGGCCGTGGCGCATGGCGTTGATCGCGTCGACGGTGTCGTAACCGTGCTTGCGCGGCACCGGGATGCCGAACTCGGTCTCCAGCGCCTTGAGGAAGAGCTCCGGCATCTTCTCGTAGATGCCCATCGTGCGGTCGCCCTGCACGTTCGAGTGGCCGCGCACCGGGCACAGGCCCGCGCCCGGCTTGCCGATCATGCCGCGCAGGAACATCACGTTCGTGATCTCGCGGATCGTCGGCACGCTGTGCTTGTGCTGCGTGAGACCCATGGCCCAGCATGCGATGGTGGCCTTCGAGTCGACGAACATGCCGGCCACGCGGGTGATCTGCTCGCGGGTGAGGCCGGTCGCGGTGAGCACGCGGTCCCAGTCGAGCTCGCGCAGGCTCTCCGCGTAGGCCTCGAAGCCGTGCGTCTTGGCCTCGATGAACGCCTTGTCGACCTTGTCCCACTGCAGCAGCAGGTGCCCGATCGCCTGGAACAGCGCCTGGTCGCCGCCGACCTTGATCTGCACGAACTCGTCGCTCAGGGCGGTGCCCTTGCCGACGACGCCCGCGACGTTCTGCGGGTTCTTGAACCGCATCAGGCCCGCCTCCGGCAGCGGGTTGATCGCGATGATCTTCGCGCCGTTCTTCTTGGCGTCCTCGAGCGCGCTGAGCATGCGCGGGTGGTTGGTGCCGGGGTTCTGGCCGATCACCACGACCAGGTCGGCGAGGTCGAAGTCCTTGATCGACACCGAGCCCTTGCCGATGCCGATGGTCTCGATCAGCGCCGAGCCCGACGACTCGTGGCACATGTTCGAGCAGTCCGGCAGGTTGTTGGTGCCGAAGGAGCGGACCAGCAGCTGGTAGAGGAACGCCGCCTCGTTGCTGGTGCGGCCGGAGGTGTAGAAGATCGCCTCGTCCGGCGATGACAACGCTGTCAGCTCGTCGGCCACGAGCGTGAACGCGTCGTCCCAGCTGATCGGTGTGTAGTGCGTCGCACCCGGCCGCAGGACCATCGGCTCGGTGATGCGGCCCTGCTGGCCGAGCCAGTAGTCGGTCTTCGTCCGCAGGCTGTAGATGGAGTTCCGGGCGAAGAACTCCGGCCCGATGCGGCGCTTGGTGGCCTCCTCGGCCACCGCCTTCGCGCCGTTCTCGCAGAACTCCGCCATCTTGCGATGTCCCTGCGGCTCCGGCCAGGCGCAACCGGGGCAGTCGAACCCTTCACGCTGGTTGAGCAGGCGCAACGTCTTGACCGTCCGGCTGACGCCCATCTGCTCGACCGCGCGGTCGAGCGAGACGAGGACGCCGGGGATGCCCGCCGCCCAGGTCTTCGGCGTGGAGACTTCGAGCGCGGACTCGTCGACGTCGTGCTGCGGAGGCTTGCTGCTCATGTCCTTCATTCAACGCCGATCGACGTCGGCGCCGCCAGCGCCCCCGAAGAACGCGGCGGCGTCGCCATCACGGGCCCCAAGGGGTTGAACGGTCCGTGACGGTCAATTGTGATCGCCGTCACGGTCGCTCGGCACCTCTGAACGAGTGATCAGTCGCATCCACCCGTGTCGGGAATCGGTGCGTTGGACGCGAACCACTCCTCGGGCCCGCGTTCACTGCTCTCGCCGTCGCTCTTGCGCTTCTCGGTGAACATCGGCGCCAGGTAGCCGTCCTTTGACGCCCGGCAGGCCATCATGTAGTGGTAGCCGTCGACCTTGATGACCCACAGGCCCTCGGCGTCGAGCTGGAAGTCCACGTCTGCCCGCACCATCGCGAGCAGGTCGGTCTGCTCGAACAGCGAGTTCTTCATCTCGCCGGGGTCGAACGCGTAGGCGAACCGGTAGCTGGTGTGCACGACCGGCAGCCCGTTCTCGTCGCGACCGGGCCACATCCGCCCGTCCACCTTGACCGGCACCGGAAGCAGCTTCGTGCCCTCCTTGGTGCGCGTCCACAGGACCGTGTCGGTGATCGGCTCGACGTCCTCGGCCGACGGCTGCGCCAGCAGCGCGAGGAACGGCTCCCGGTCGCGCTCGACCACCATCCTCGGGTCCAGGTGCGCGGCGACGACGGCTTTGCGCACGGCCTCGTAGACCGGCGCGTACTCCGGGTCCTGGTCCGGCGCGACGATCCCGGCCTCGCCGTCGGCCCACTTCTCCGCAGGTGTGCGCGCGAACGGCTGCGAGGTGTCGACGCCCTTGTAGGCGCCCCGCAGGTCCGGCAGCGAGAGCTCGCCGAACCTGCCCGCCTGGTACAGCGCGGCCACCACCCCGATGATCACGACGAGCGCGACCGCGGACACGACCTTGCCGCCGTGCCTGCGCATGCGCGCCTGTCTGCGTTGCCTGCGGACCTCCTGCTTGGCGCGTCTGTTCGCCGCACGGATCCAGGCGTCGTCCTTCAGGTCGGGATGGTCTTCGATTCCCCCAGGGATGCTCACAGCCCGCGGATCTTAGGTGGTGGCCCGTGCGTTAGCAGGTATCTCGGTGTAAGTCGATAGCCAGGCCTCCGTAGACTTGTCAGCTGTGACTGAACTCGACACCGCAACCCAGCGTCCTGACCTCCCCGCCGCGTGGACTCCGGCGGAGGTAGAGGCGGAGCTGTACCAGCGGTGGGTCGACCGGCGGTACTTCGAGGCGGACGTCAAGAGCGACAAGCCGCCGTTCACGATCGTGCTGCCCCCGCCGAACGTCACCGGCAGCCTGCACATGGGCCACGCGATGAACCACAGCGTGATGGACGCGCTCACCCGGCGCCGCCGCATGCAGGGGTACGAGGTCCTGTGGCTGCCGGGCATGGACCACGCCGGCATCGCGACGCAGAACGCCGTCGAGCGCGACCTCGCGAAGCAGGGCCTGTCGCGGCAGGACCTCGGGCGCGAGAAGTTCGTCGAGCGCGTCTGGGAGTGGAAAGAGGAGTACGGCGGCAAGATCCTCGACCAGATGAAGCGGCTCGGCGACGGCATCGACTGGTCGCGCGAGCGCTTCACCATGGACGAGGGGCTCTCGCGCGCCGTCCAGACGATCTTCAAGAAGATGTACGACGACGGCCTGATCTACCAGGCCGAGCGGATCATCAACTGGTGCCCGCGCTGCCAGACGGCGCTCTCCGACATCGAGGTCGACCACAGCGAGGACGAGGGCGAGCTCGTCTCGATCCGCTACGGCGACGGTGACGCGTCGATCGTCGTCGCGACCACGCGCGCCGAGACGATGCTGGGTGACACCGCGGTCGCCGTCCACCCGGACGACGAGCGCTACCGGCACCTCATCGGCACCGAGGTCGAGCTGCCGCTGACCGGCCGCAGGATCCCGGTCGTCGCCGACTCCCACGTCGACCCGAAGTTCGGCACCGGCGCGGTCAAGGTCACCCCTGCCCACGACCCGAACGACTTCGAGATCGGCCAGCGCCACGGCCTGCCGAACCTCACGGTCATGGACGGCCGCGCCACCATCACGGCGAACGGCCCGTTCCTGGGCCTCGACCGGTTCGAGGCGCGTCCGGCGATCGTCGCCGCGTTGCGCGCCGAGGGCCGGATCGTCGCCGAGAAGCGGCCGTACGTCCACTCCGTCGGGCACTGCTCGCGGTGCAACACGGTCGTCGAGCCGCGCCTGTCGCTGCAGTGGTGGGTCAAGGTCGAGAGCATCGCGGCCAAGGCGTCGGCCGCCGTCCGCGACGGCCGCACCAAGATCCACCCGGCCGAGCTGAACAAGCGGTACTTCGACTGGACCGACAACCTGCACGACTGGTGCATCTCGCGCCAGCTGTGGTGGGGCCACCGGATCCCGGTCTGGTACGGCCCGGCCGGCGAGGTCGTCTGCGTCGGACCGGACGACGAGGTCCCGACCGGTGAGGGCTGGCGCCAGGACGAGGACGTCCTCGACACCTGGTTCTCCTCGGGCCTGTGGCCGTTCTCGACGCTGGGCTGGCCGGAGTCCACCGAGGACCTCCGCAAGTTCTACCCGACGTCCGTTCTCTCGACCGGCTACGACATCCTGTTCTTCTGGGTCGTCCGGATGATGATGTTCGGCCTGTACGCGATGGACGACGTCCAGCCGTTCGACCACGTCTTCCTGCACGGCCTCATCCGGGACCAGCACGGCAAGAAGATGTCGAAGTCCAAGGGCAACGGCATCGACCCGCTGGACTGGATGGAGCGCTACGGCGCCGACGCCACCCGGTTCACGTTGCTGCGCGGCACGAACCCCGGTTCGGACATGGCCGTCGCCGAGGAGTGGGCGGCCGGTTCCCGCAACTTCACCACGAAGCTGTGGAACGCCACCAGGTTCGCGCTCGCCAACGGTGCGACGGTCGCCCGTCCGCTGCCGGAGCGCTCCGAGCTGACGGCGGCCGACCGGTGGATCCTCGACGAGCTCGACGCTCTCGTGTCCACTGTGGACACGAACTTCGAGGCGTTCCAGTTCTCCCGTGCCTGTGAGGCGCTGTACAGCTTCACCTGGGACGAGTTCTGCGACTGGTACCTGGAGATCGCGAAGGTCCAGCTCGCCGACGGCCGGGTCGAGTCCACGCAGTCGGTCCTGGGCCACGTCCTGGACACGCTGCTGCGCCTGCTGCACCCGGCGATCCCGTTCATCACCGAGACGCTGTGGACCACGCTGACCGGCGAGGAGTCCCTCGTCATCGCCTCGTGGCCGACGCCGTCCGGTGCCGAGCGGGACGCGGACGCGAAGGCCGAGATCGAGGGCCTGAAGAAACTGGCCACCGAGATCCGCCGGTTCCGCTCCGAGCAGGGCCTCAAGCCGGGCCAGAAGGTCGCGGGCAAGGTCCGCGGCGCGTGCTGCGTCGGGTTGACCGACCAGGTGCCGTCGGTCCGCTCGATAACGCGCCTGACCGAGCCGGGGGAGGAGTTCACCGTCTCCGCCACGCTGGAGGTCGGCCTGCCCAAGGGCGCGGTGAAGGTCGAGCTGGACCTGTCCGGCGCGATCGACGTCGCCGCGGAGCGCAAGCGCCTCGCGAAGGACCTGGCCGTGGCGCAGAAGGAGCTCGAGGGCACGACGAAGAAGCTGGGCAACGAGGCGTTCCTCGCCAAGGCTCCCGCCGACGTCAAGGCCAAGATCGAGGAGCGCAAGGCCACCGCCGAGTCCGAGATCGCCCGCATCAACGAGCGCCTGGCCGCGCTGCCGGAGGCGTAACAACAGTGGACACCAACCTCGACGAGTTCCTCGACGTCGAGAACGAGCTCAACCAGCGCTGGCCCGAGACGAAGCTCGAGCCGTCGCTGGACCGGATCAAGGCGCTGGCGCACGTGCTGGGCGACCCCCAGACGAGCTACCCGGTCGTGCAGCTGACGGGCACGAACGGCAAGACGTCGACGTCGCGCATGGTCGATGCGCTCTTCACGCGCATCGGCCTGCGCACCGGCCGCTACACGAGCCCGCACCTGCAGCTCGCGACCGAGCGGATCAGCCTGGACAACCAGCCGGTCAGCCCGGAGCGCTACGTCGAGGTCTTCCGCGACATCGAGCCGTACGTCGCGATGGTCGACACCCGGTCCGAGATCCGGATGAGCAAGTTCGAGGTGCTCACCGGCATGGCCTACGCCGCCTTCGCCGACGCACCGGTCGACGTCGCGGTCGTCGAGGTCGGCATGGGCGGCACGTGGGACGCGACCTCGATCGCGGACGCCCGCATCGCGATCCTCACGCCGATCTCCATCGACCACACCGAGTACCTGGGCAACCGGGTCGAGGACATCGCGACCGAGAAGGCCGGCATCATCAAGCCCGGCTCGGTCGCCGTGATCGGTGAGCAGACCCCGGAAGCGATGAGGGTGGTCCTGGAGCGGGTGGCCGAGGTCGACGCCACGGTCGCGCGCTTCGGCAGCGAGTTCGGCGTCGTCTCCCGCGCGGTCGCCGTCGGCGGCCAGCTCGTGACGCTGCAGGGACTCGGCGGCGTCTACGAGGACATCTTCCTGCCGCTGCACGGCGAGCACCAGGCCGCGAACGCCGCACTGGCACTGGCCGCGGTGGAGGCGTTCTTCGGCGCCGGCGCCGACCGCCAGCTCGACATCGAGGCGATCCGCGAAGGCTTCGCCACGGTCGTCTCGCCCGGTCGCCTCGAACGCGTCCGCTCCGCGCCGAACGTCTTCGTCGACGCCGCGCACAACCCGCACGGCGCGGCGGCGCTGGCTCGCGCCCTGGAGTCCGAGTTCGGCTTCCGCAAGCTCGTGGCCGTCGTCGCCGTGATGTCCGACAAGGACGCCGAGGGCATCCTCTCCGCACTCGAACCGGTCGTCTCCGAGCTGGTGATCACCACCAACTCCTCCCCGCGCGCCATGGACCCCGACGTGCTGGCCGGCCTCGCCGTCCCGATCTTCGGCGAGGACCGCTTCGAGGTCCGCCCCCGCCTGGTCGACGCCATCGACGAGGCCATCCACCTCACCGAGGAGGAACTGTCCGGCGGCGGCGTCATCGTCACCGGCTCCGTCGTCACCGCGGGCGAGGCCCGTGCCCTGTTCGGAAAGGAGCCGGCGTGAGCGACACCCCCGTTCCGGCACCGGTGCCCAAGAAGGACCCGATGAAGGCCTTCCGCGGCATCATGGCGGGCACCCTCATCCTCGAGGTCATCGTCGTGGCACTGGCCCTGCCGGTCATCGCGAAGCTGCACGGCGGCGTCACCTCGCTCGTCGGCTGGGTGACGTTCGGCTTCATCGCCGCCTTCATCGCCCTGTGCGCCTTCGTCCGCCGCCCCTGGGCCATCGCGGTCCTGGTGGCCCTGCACGTCCTGCTGATCGCGACCTGGATCCTGCTGCCGGCGCTGGGCGTCATCGGCGTGATCTTCGCGCTGGTGTGGGCCTACCTGCTGTGGCTGCGCAAGGACCTGCTCAAGCGGATGGCCGAGGGACGCCTGCCGTCCCAGCAACAACAGGCCTGAGGTCGGCTGGCCGCTTGGTGCCACTTCATCCGATCGTGCCGTGAACCCGGGACGCCCCCTGTTGATCGGCGGTATGATTTTCGCCGCACGAATCCGCAGGGGGAAGGTCTGGGGCATGAGCGGGACCAAGGTCGATCTGGACACACTGCGCGCCGCCATCAAGGAGTACGAGGCGATCCTCGCCGAGCTCGTGACCGCCGAGCAGACCGGCAACGCGCTGGTCGCCGTCAAGGCAGCCGGCCTGGACCGGCCGAGCGTCGTCTACGCGGGTCACGCCGTCACCGCGGGCAGCATGCACCAGCAGTCGAACAAGCAGCTCCAGCTGACGCTGGACGCCAGGATCAAGAACCTCACGGCGACGCTCAAGCAGTACGAGCGCACCGAGCAGGGCAACGAAGCCGACATGAAGCCGAGGGACTGAGCCGGTGCAGATCCGAACGATCGTCGCCGGCACCGCCGCTCTCGCCCTGCTGGCCGGGTGCGGCAGCAGCGGTGGCACCACCGGCACCCCGACGCCCACCTCCCAGCCGACCGGCACCGGCCAGAGCGGCGGGGCGCCGAAGGTCGGCACCCCGCTCGACGTCACGGTCTTCGAGGCCGCGCCGTGCACCGCGGTCACCCCCGCCCAGGTCGAGGCGTTCGGGCTGACCGGCGTCACCGGCAAGGTGAACACCACCGCCCCCGGCAAGGCGTGCCTGTGGACCGGTGTGAACACGGCGGCCAGGTCGTCTCCCGGTCTGGTGATCCTGCCGGACGGCACGAACCTCGGCACCATCTACGCCAACAAGGACAACGGCACCTATGCCGCGTTCGAGGAGCTGCCCGCCATCCAGGGCTACCCGGCCGCGTTGACCTTGGCAGCTGATCTGCGCGCGCAGGGCAACTGCGAGATCTCCGTCGGTGTCTCCGACGACAGGGCCATCCTCTTCACCTTCAGCAGTCTGAGCGGCAGCCCCCGCTTCGCTGACCCGTGCGGCTCGCTCACCGAGTTCGCGAATCTGGCGATCACCACGATCAAGGCAGGTGCGAAATGACACGGCCCGCGCCCAGCTGCGCCACAGAGGACAACACCCGCGCGGACGGGTTCACCGGGCACCAGATCTACGCCCAGATGCACGGTGGCCCCGGCACCGGCTCCGCCCAGCACGCGGCGGACAAGGCCACCGAGCTCGGTCAGACCTACGCGCAGCTGGAGGCGCGGCTGAAGCGGGTCGGCGAGACGCTGGGCGAGTCGTGGACCGGTGCGAGCGCCGACGCCGCGCAGACGGCGGGCAACCCGATCAACCAGGCCATGATCCAGATGCAGGACGCGCTGCGGCAGGCCGACCAGTCGTTGTCGAACCAGGTCTACCAGTTCAACTACAACAAGGCGCAGCTGCGGAACATGCCGGAGAAGGCGCCGGACACGGGTTTCTGGGACGACGTCACGCCCTGGGACACCGACACCGAGGACGCGGCGAACAAGTACCAGGGCGACGAGGCGCACAACCGCCGCATCTACACCGAGTTCCAGGGCGCGAGCAACACCAACCGCGGTGAGCTGCCGCAGGAGTTCCCCGGTGTCACGGCGGACAACCTGAACGTCCAGGTCGTCGACAACAGCGGCAGCAACAACCAGAACAACACCACGAACACGAGCGGCATCACCCGCCCGTCCGGCAGCACCGGCTTCCCGAGCCCCACCGGTTCCCCGCAGGGCCCCACCGGCAGCACCTTCACCCCGCCGACCGGCATCGGCAACGGCGACACCACCACCAGCTGGTCCCCCGGCGGCGGCACCGGCGGTGGTGGCGGCGGAGGCGGCGGCGGTCTCAAGCCCGGTGGCGACCTCGGTCTGGGCACCAACAAGCCCCCGATCGGCAGCGTCATCGACCGCCCGATCACCGCGGGCATCCCGCCGATCGGTGTGCCCGGCGGTCCGGATGGCGGCGGACGCGGTCCGGCGGTCGGTGCGGGCGGCGGCAAGCTCGGCGGACCGGGTGCGGGTGGCGGTGGCAAGTTCGGCACCGGCGGCCTCGGCGGCAGCGCGGGTACGGGCACGGGTACCGGCAGCGGCACGGGCAGCCAGCCCGGCAACAAGGCCGGCATGTTCAGCGGCATGGGTGAGAACGCCAACGCCGCCAACCGCGCGGGTGCAACAGCCGGCGCGGCGGGCAAGGCCGGTGCGGCCGGCATGGGCGGCATGGGTGGCGCCGGTGCCAGGGGCCAGGGGGACGAGGACAAGGAGCACAAGTCCGCGGACTACCTGGTCACCGAGGAGAACACCAACGAGCTCATCGGTGACATGCCGATGGTCGCACCGCCGACGATCGGGGGGTGAGCGTGCTTCGATCCTCCATCCAGCTGTCGGACCTCGCGTTCGACGTGCTGTGGAAGCAGGAGCGGCTGGGCCGGTTCCACCCGGCGCTGCACGTGGAGTCGCCGGGGGAGACCGAGGACGAGCGCGCGGTGATCGAGCGCGACGTCATCGGCGAGCTGCGCCGGGTGGGCCTGGACCACCCGGACGTGCGCGGCACGTTGCACCTGATCGCCAAGGCCGACGCGGACTACTCGGCGTGGATCGCGGTCACGCCGAACGAGACCCGGCCGGTGGTGGTCGCGGCGAACTCGCAGCACGGCGTGCTCGCGTTGCACGAGGACGGGTTCGTGCAGCTGCACCCGATCCGGCCGGAGAACGCGCCGGAGGTGCTCGCGATGCAGCTGCCCGACGTCCCCGCCGGCAAGGGTGCGTCGATCAACGTGCACGAGTCGGAGATCAACACGCACCAGCCGGGCAAGGCGTCGTCGTCGATGGCGCTGCGGCAGCTGCTGGCCCAGCCCCGCAAGGGTACGGCGAAGCTGTACACGGCCCGGCGCAGCGGCGACGAACGCCAGCGCGCCAAGAGCTTCCTCACCACGATCGACTTCGAGGACGGCCGCTGGCTCGTGGTCAAGTACACCGACCAGAACCAGCAGACGTGGGTGCACGCCACGCCCGCCTCGCGCCAGATCATCACCGACTGGCTCAAGCGCCTGACGTGACCGCGCGCCGGCCGGGGTGGACGCGAAGTTCACCCCGGGTTCGGCCGCCGGTCAGAAGCGGCGACTAGAAACCGCGCATGACCTTCGACCGACGCACGTTGTTCAAGGCAGGCGCACTGGGCACCGCGGCAGCGCTGGTGCCGAACGGGATCGGCCTCGCGAAGACGGACCGGCCGCTGCTCACCCACGGCGTGCAGTCCGGTGACGTCACCTGGGACGGTGGCATCGTCTGGACCCGCGCCGACCGTCCCTCCCGGATGCTCGTCGAGGTGTCCAACGACCCGCAGTTCCGCTTCTCCCGGCGCATCCGCGGTCCGTTGCTCACACCGGAGACCGGCGGTACCGGCCACGTCCGCGTGTCGAGCCTGCTGCCCGGCCGCCGCGCCTACTACCGCGTCACCGCCGAGGACCTGCACGGCCGCACCCGCAGCGCGCCCGTCACCGGCAGCTTCACCACCGCCCCGCTCGGCCGCGACGAGGTGCGGTTCGTGTGGTCCGGTGACGTCGCCGGCCAGGGCTGGGGCATCAACCCGGACCTCGGCGGCATGCCGATCTTCTCCGCGATGGCCGACCGCCGCCCCGACTTCTTCATCCACAGCGGCGACAGCGTCTACTCCGACAACCCGATGAAGGAGTCGGTGACGCTGCCGGACGGCCGGATCTGGCGCAACGTCGTCACGCCGGAGAAGCTCAAGGTCGCCGAGACGCTCGACGAGTACCGCGGCCAGTTCGCCTACAACCTGCTCGACGACAACGTCCGCCGGTTCGCCGCCGAGGTGCCGGTCTTCGCGCAGTGGGACGACCACGAGGTCACCAACAACTGGTATCCGGGTGAGATTCTCGACAACCCGCTCTACACCGAGAAGCGCGTGGACGTGCTGGCACAGCGGGCTTTCCAGGCGTTCCACGAGTGGATGCCGATCGACCGCCACCGCGCCGTGGACGGTCGCGTGTACCGGAAGTTCGCCTACGGCCGCAACGTCGAGGTGTTCGTGCTCGACATGCGCACCTACAAGGACCGCAACACCTCGCCGAAGGACCAGCCGGGCGTCATCCTCGGTGCGGCACAGGCGAAGTGGCTCGTCGACAGCCTCGCCCGCAGCACCGCCACGTGGAAGGTGATCGCCGCCGACCTGCCGATCGGCCTGACCGTCCCGGACGGCGCGGACATCGAGGGCGTCGCGAACGGCCTGCCGGGCGCACCGAACGGCCGCGAGCACGAGATCGCGTGGGTGCTGCGTGAGATCAAGAGGCGCCGGGTGCGCAACACGGTGTGGCTGACCGCGGACGTCCACTACACCGCCGCCCACCACTACTCCCCGGACCGCGCCGCCGTCGGCGACTTCGACCCCTTCTGGGAGTTCGTCTCCGGCCCGCTGCACTCCGGCGCGTTCGGCCCGAACACGCTCGACCCGACGTTCGGCCCGGAAGCGGTCTTCGTGCACGCCCCACCGGCCGCCAACACCACCCCGCTCGACGGTTTCCAGCACTTCGGCGAGGTCAAGGCCGACCGCGACGAGTTCACGGTCTGGCTGCGCGACGCAACCGGCGCAGCGCTCTGGTCCAAAACGCTCAAGGCGCGCTGAAGATCGCAATAGGGTCGGTGGGTGCCCATCACGTTCGACACCACCGGTTTCCAGCAACTCGACCAGCACACCTGGCTGCACGGAGGCGGTGACCGGCTCGCGCTGACCGTCTACGACGGCCCGGCCGACCTGCCGGTGGGGCTGGACGACCTGCCAGGACTGCGACGTGAGCTCGCGGTCCGCTACGCCCCGACGGGCTGTCTCGTCGAGGCGCAGGTCGTCCAGCTCGGCGACGTGCCCGCGTTGCTGCAGATCGCGAAGATGCCGCTCGGCAACCGGCCGGGCCAGGCGTTCGGCCTCTCGCTCACCGTGCAGGGCGTGAACGCGCACGCGGTGCTGTCGCTCGTGGCGGAGGAGCGCGGCACGACCGGCATGCGCGAGGGCGTGCTGGCGGCCGAGATCGGTTTCCAGCGCTGGGTCCTGCCGCACCCCTACGCGCCGCAGCTGCAGAGCAAGCTCCCGTTCCACGCGGGCGACGACCCGCGGTTCGACAGCCGCTTCCCCGACCACCCGTTGTCGCGCGTGCGCCGGTTGGTGCACCAGCTCGTGGGCACCGCACGGGTCGATCCGGCGTTCGTGGCACCGCCGCAGCCGGAGCTTCCGCCCGAGGTCGACGCGATGTTCCACTCCCAGCTGACCACCGCCGAGTGCGGCTTCCCGGTCAACGGCCACATCGCGCTCCAGGTCGGCGAACGCACCACGTACTGGAAGCTGCTCGACGAGGCCGTGCCGCACCGGCTGGGCCGCGGCACCCTGGGGCGTTCCCCGCACGGCGACGCCCGGTTCCGCGAGGTGCTGATGGTCGACGAACGCACCGGAACCGCCCTGATGATGGACCGGTTCATGACCGACGGCGCCTCGCTGGGCGTCCAGACCACGCTGCAGCCGGTCTCCCGCGATGAGGCGTACGCGGCCGTCACCCCGGAGGCCCTGGCGGAGGCCTACCGCGGTCTCGGCCGGCTGGCCGACATGGCCAACGGCCGCAACGAGTACCTCACGATCGAACCGATCACGCACCAGGCCGGGCGGTCGGAGCCGTTCGCGATGCTGGGCGTGCAGCACCACGAGGGCGAGGACATCGTGCTCGTCTCGTGCTCCCCGGCGCCCTCGCAGAACACGCCGTTCAAGGGCAGCCCCGGCATCAACGCGGTCATCACGCCGGAGACCTTGCGCGGCATCGGTGAGCTCGCGATGCAGGCGATGCTCGAATGGGGCCCGCACCCGTTGGACATGGCGGTCACCTTCCACCGCTACGACGGCACCACGGAGGCGCAGGCCACCCCGGAGAGCGTCACGGACGAGGTGCGGGCGCAGTTCAGCGGGCAGCTGGCCAAGGCCGTGCCGGGGATGGTGATCGGCGGCCACGTCGCAGTGCAGCAGGGCGAGCAGCGCACCTACTGGCGGCTGCCGGACGAGGAGCTCTCCGGGCGGCTCGGCCTCGGTGTGCTGACCCGGGACCACTCACCGGGTCACCGGTTCCGCGACGTCGTGCTGCTGGACCGGCAGAGCGGCGAGTTGCTGGTCCCGAACCGCTATGGCGACACCACGACCGGAACCAAGTCCGTGCTCACGCAGGTGAGTGCGGAGGAGGCGATGGCGGCGGCCACGCCGGAAGCGTGCGAGGAGGCGTTCGAGCGGCTCGGCCGATGCGTGTACAGCGCGGCGAAGCGTGGTGAGTTCCTGTTCGTCGAGCTGGTGGAGAACGAGCTGAAGCAGGACCCGCACGTGCTGCTGGCCGTGCTGGGCTTCTTCGACGACGAGCCGGTCGCGGTCGCCTCCGCCTCGCCCGCGCCCTCGGCGAACACCCGGTTCAACGGCCTGCCGACGCTGGAGGGGCCCGCGACACCGCAGACCGTGGCCGGACTCGGCGCGCTCGCGTTGCAGGCGATCACCGACTGGGGCGTGCACCCGCTGCACGTGGTGCCGACCTACCACCGTCCCACCCGCTGACCGCAAATATTTGCAGGGCCCGACGTATTGTTTCCGCCCGTTTGTCGTGGTTTCGTGCAGCAACCCTGCAAGAAGTTGCGACAAGGAGGTCGCGATGCGTCGGGTCGTCGCCGCGCTCGCTGCACTGGTTCTGCTCCCTCTCACACCCGTCCAGGCCGTTGCCCGACCGGAGCAACGCCTGGCCGTCGGGGAGGTGGTGGACATAGCGCCCGGTGTGCGCGCCGGTGACTCGAGACTCGCCTTGCCGCCCAAACGGGACGACCTGCGGGGTGAGCGCTTCTACTTCGTGATGCCGGACCGGTTCGCGAACGGCGACCCCCGCAACGACCGCGGCCGGTCGAACGCCGCCGAGCACGGGTTCAACCCGGCCGACAAGGGCTTCTACCACGGTGGTGACCTCAAGGGTCTGCACCGGAAGCTCGACTACCTCGACGGCATGGGCATCACGGCGATCTGGATGACGCCGATGTTCCTCAACCGCTGGGTGCAGGGCGACTCCGCCGCCTACCACGGCTACTGGACCGTCGACTTCACCAAGCTGGACCCGCACTTCGGCACCACGCAGGAGATGCGCGAGCTCATCCGCGACGCGCACCGGCGGGGCATCAAGGTGTTCTTCGACATCGTCGCGAACCACACCGCGGACGTGATCAAGTACGCCGAGGGCAAGACGTCGTACGTGTCCACGGGCGCGCAGCCGTACCTGGACGCTTCAGGAAAGCCGTTCGACCTCGCCGACTACGCGGGGCAGAAGAACTTCCCGAAGCTCGACGCGGCCAAGTCGTTCCCGTACACGCCGGTGAAGGACGGGCCGACGAAGATCCCGTTCTGGCTCAACGACTCCACGCTCTACCACAACCGCGGCGACTCGACGTTCTCCGGCGAGTCGAGCGAGCAGGGCGACTTCTCCGGGCTCGACGACCTGATGACCGAGCACCCGCGCGTGGTCAACGGCATGAAGGACATCTTCACGAGCTGGATCGACACGCTCGACATCGACGGCTACCGGGTCGACACGGTCAAGCACGTCAACCTGGAGTTCTGGCAGGCGCTCGCGCCGCACGTGAAGCAGTACGCGAACCGCAAGGGCAAAAAGGACTTCTTCGTGTTCGGCGAGGTCTTCGACTCCTCGCCGGAGAACACCTCGAAGTACACCACCGACGGCAAGATGCAGGCCACTCTGGACTTCCCGTTCCAGAGCAGCGCGGTGAGCTTCCTGTCCGGCAAGGGTTCCCAGCGGCTCGGTGAGGTGCTGCTCGACGACGACCGCTACACCGACGCCGACTCCAACGCCTCGTCGCTGCCGACGTTCCTCGGCAACCACGACATGGGCCGGGTCGCGTGGATGATCCGCAACGACAAGCCCGGCATCACCGACGCCGAGCTGCTGGAGCGGCTCAAGCTCGGCAACCAGCTGATGTACCTGTGGCGTGGCAACCCGGTCGTCTACTACGGCGACGAGCAGGGCTTCGCGGGCACGGGTGGCGACAAGCTGGCGCGCCAGGACATGTTCGCCTCGAAGACGCCCGAGTACATGGTGGAGAAGCTGATCGGGTCCGACCGCACCGGCGCGGTCGACAACTACAACACCGCGCACCCGCTCTACCAGCAGCTCAAGGCCCTTGCGGCACAGGTGGACCGCGATCCCGTGTGGCGTGATGGCAACCAGGTGCTGCGTTATGCCGAAGGTGACGTGTTCGCGTTCAGCCGCATTCTCGGCCGTGAGCACCTCGTCGTCGCGAACGCCGGTACCGCGCCTGCCACGGTGACGGTCCCGGTGTCCTCTACCGGCTTCGAGAACGCTGTCGTGCAGAACGGTCGCGTCACGGTGACCGTGCCGGCGCTGTCGGCATTGGTGCTCAAGGGAACCAGCGACGTGGCCAAGGTGAAGCCGGCGCCGACACTGGTGGCCCCGGCCGCCGGAACCGTGCTGGACGAGCGGGTCGAGCTGCGCGCGGACGGCATCGGCGCGCCCAACGCGGCGGCCACGTTCGCCGCACGGGTCGAGGGAACGTCCGACTGGACCGTGCTGGGCACCGACGACGCGGCGCCGTACCGGGTGTTCGCGGACCTGTCGGCAGTTCCGGGAGCGGCGGTCGGCAAGCGGGTCGAGCTGCGTGTGGTGGCGAAGTCGGGTGAGATCGGCGCGGACGGCGCGTTCGTGTCGCTCGTGGCCGCACCGCCGGTCCCGGACCCCGGCACGAAGAACCCGGACTGGCTGGTCGTGCACTACGCCCGCGACAACCACGACGGCTGGGGACTGCACGTCTGGGGCGATGTCGAGACGCCGACCGAGTGGACCGCGCCGCTGCCGTTCGCCGGTGAGAACGTCTACGGGCGGTTCGCGTGGGTGAAGCTGAAGCCGGGTGCGAAGTCCGTGGGGATCATCGCGCACAAGGGCGACGAGAAGGACACGTCCGTCGACCGGATCGTCGACCCGAGCGTGACGCCCGAGGTGTGGCTCAAGCAGGGCGACCCGGCGGTGCACCCGTCCGAGCAGGCGGCCACCGGCAAGGCGGTCGTGCACCACGTCGGCGACGCGACGGGTGCCGTGGTGCGCGTGGCCGGCCGTGCGGACGTGCCGTTCTCCGGCGGGATCGCGGAACTGCCGCCGACCACGGACTTCTCGGTGGTGCGCGGGACGACGGTGGAGGCGACCGGCAAGTTCACGAGCGCCCACGCGTGGGTGGCGAACGGCAAGGTGCACGCATCGCTCGCCGCCGCCGAGAACCGGGCGATGATCCACTACCACCGGCCGGACGGCGACTACACCGACTGGACGATGTACCACTGGACGGGGTCCGCGGAGCCGTCGCCGGGCTGGAACCAGTCACGGGTGCCGGACGGGCGTGATGCGTTCGGCGTGTACTGGTCGGTGCCGCTCGCCGCAGGTGCCGCGGGGCTGAGCTACATCCTCCACCGCGGTGACGCGAAGGACCCCGGCCCCGACCAGTTCCTCGACCTGGGCCAGAAGGGGAACGAGGTGTGGCAGTTGCAGGGGAACGAGACCTACCTGCTGCCGCCGAACGCCGGTCCGGCCGCCGATGACGACCTGACCAAGGCCAAGGCGATCTGGATCTCGCGCGACAAGGTCGTGTGGGACGTGCCGGCCGTGCAGTCCGACGGCTACCGGCTGGAGCACGGCTCGCGGGTGCTGCGGCTCTCGCCGACCACCGAGGAGGTGCCGGCGCAGTTCCCGCACCTGAAGGGGAAGCCGGTGTTCGCGGTGCGCGGGTTCGTCGACGAGGCGTTGCGGGACAAGCTGTCCGCGGTGCACGTCGACGCGGGTGGCGCGATCCGGCACCGGACGAGCGTGCAGATCGCGGGCGTGCTCGACGACCGTTATGCCGCCGCTGCGACGAAGCTGACGTTCGGGCCGACGTTCGACCGCGACCGCGCGTCGGTCCGGTTGTGGGCGCCGACCGCTCGGAACGTGAAGCTGCGGCTGTTCGACGAGCCGTCCGGTGAGCCGGTGCGGACCGTGCAGCTCAAGCGCGACGACGCCTCGGGCGCGTGGTCCGGTTCCGGTGACTGGAAGAACAAGTACTACCAGTTCGAGGTCACCAACTGGCAGCGCACGGTCGTGGTCACCGACCCGTACTCCGTGGCGTTGTGGGTCAACTCGACACATTCGCAGTTCGCGGACCTGAAGGACGCGCGGACGCAGCCGCAGGGCTGGTCCCGTGATGTCGCTCGCGGAATGGGCGGCGCGATCACCGAGCTGCACGTGCGCGACTTCTCGATCGGCGACGAGTCCGTCCCCGCCGCCGACCGCGGTACGTACAAGGCGTTCACGCACCGCGACTCGGTGGGCATGAAGCACCTGAAGACGCTGGCCGCGGCGGGCATGGACACCGTGCACCTGCTGCCGACGTTCGACATCGCGACGATCCCCGAGAAGCGCTCGGACCAGGCCACGCCCGCGTGTGACCTGCCGTCGCTGCCCGCGGACTCGGACCAGCAGCAGGCCTGCGTCGGCGCGGTGGCCGCTCGTGACGGCTTCAACTGGGGCTACGACCCGTTCCACTACGACGTTCCCGAAGGCTCTTACGCCACCACGGACGCGCAGAACGGGTGGGCTCGGTCGAAGCAGTACCGTGAGATGGTGAAGTCGTTGCACGACAACGGCAACCGCGTGGTGGTGGACGTCGTCTACAACCACACGGCGGCGTTCGGCGACGCACCCACCTCGGTGCTCGACAAGGTCGTGCCCGGCTACTACCAGCGGCTCAACCTCGACGGATCGGTCGCCAACTCCACGTGCTGCGCGAACACGGCGACCGAGAACGCCATGATGGGCAAGCTCGTCGTGGACTCGGTGGTGCGCTGGGCTCGCACGTACAAGGTCGACGGGTTCCGGTTCGACCTGATGGGCCACCACCCGAAGGCGAACATCCTGGCCGTGCGCGCGGCTCTGGACGCGTTGACGGTGGAGCGCGACGGCGTGGACGGGCGCAAGATCGGCGTCTACGGCGAGGGCTGGGACTTCGGCGAGGTCGCGGGCAACGCGCGGTTCGAGCAGGCGACCCAGGCGAACATGGCCGGCACGGGCATCGGCACGTTCAGCGACCGGTTGCGTGACGCCGTGCGCGGTGGCGGGCCGTTCGACGACGACCCGCGCGTGCAGGGCATCGGCTCCGGTCTGGCCGGTGACGTGAACTCCTCGCCGGCCAACGGAGACGTGGCCGCGCGGCTGGAGAACTACAGCGACCTGGTGAAGCTGGGCATGGCCGGCAACATGGCGTCTTACCGCTTCCAGTCCACGGCCGGTCCGGTCGTGTCCGGTCGTGACGTGAAGTACAACGGCGCTGCTGCTGGGTACACCGGACAGCCGTTGGAGGCCATCACGTACGTGGACGCGCACGACAACGAGGCGTTGTTCGACGCGTTGATGTACAAGCTCAAGCCCGAGACGTCCATGGCGGACCGGGTGAAGATGCAGACGGTGTCGCTGGCGCCGGCGTTGCTGGGGCAGGGGCGGCCGTTCGTGCACGCGGGCACCGAGTTCCTGCGCTCGAAGTCGTTGGACCGCAACAGCTACGACTCGGGTGACTGGTTCAACCGGTACGACCCGTCGTTGCGCGACAACGGGTTCGGCCGCGGGTTGCCGCCCAAGGCGGACAACGAGGCGAAGTGGCCCTACGCGAAGCCGTTGCTGTCGCTGCCGAAGCCGGCGTCCGCGGACATGAAGGCCTCGCTGGACGCGACGCTGGAGCTGCTGCGGATCCGGCAGACGTCACCGCTGTTCTCGCTCGGCTCGGCCGATCTGGTGCAGCAGAAGGTGTCGTTCCCGGCCGCTCGTTCCGGGGTCGTCGTCATGCACGTCGACGACACCGTCGGTCCGGACGTGGACCCGGCGCGACGCGGCCTGCTCGTGGTCATCAACCCGTACCCGACCGACGAGTCCATTGCGCTGCCGCCGGGCGACTGGAAGCCGGTGACCAGCGAGAAGAAGGTGGGCGCGGCGCGTTCGGTCGTGGTGCTCGAACGGTAGTACCGCAGAAAAATAGTTGAAGTTTAGATGGTTTGGTACCTTCGAGTCATGGGCACGAAGGGGTGTACCGACCTGATGATGCTGCTGCACCGGTCAGGTCACGCACTGGAGACCGAACTGACGGCGAGGCTCGCGGAGATCGGACTGACTCCGCGAGCCCGTTGCGTGCTGGCCGGTGCGCTGGACGTGGAACGCACGCAGACCGAGATCGCTGAGTTGATCAGCATCGACAAGACGACCATGGTCGTGACGATGGACGCGCTCGAGTCGGCCGGGTACGCCGAGCGCACGCCGTCGCTGACGGACCGCCGGGCCCGCGTCGTCGTGGTGACCGAGCTGGGCCGGGAGATCGCCGCCAAGGCCGACGACCTGTACGAGGAGGTCGTGGAGAGCGTGCTGGGCTCGCTGCCGGAAAACGAGCGAGAAGGCCTGGTCAGTGGCCTGACGAGGTTGGTGGAGGGTCGCCTGAGCACCGTCGTGGCCTGTGAGAAGCCGCCCCGCAAGCGTGCGCTGCGTCATGCCATTGGCTAACAAATAGTCCCGTACAAAACTATCTGCTACGGTTCCTCTCATGACTTCAGGGGGACCTAAGACGGACTCGCGCTGGCTCGCGCTGATCGTGCTGTGCGCGGGGATGTTGATGATCGTGCTGGACCAGACGATCGTGAACGTGGCACTGCCGGCGATCGACGAAGACCTCAAGTTCGGCCAGGCGGGCCTCGCCTGGGTGGTGAACGCGTACCTGATCGCCTACGGCGGTCTGCTCCTGCTCGCCGGTCGCCTCGGCGACCTGATCGGGCACAAGAAGGTGTTCCTGATCGGCCTCGGCGTCTTCACCGTCGCCTCGCTGCTGTGCGGGCTGGCGATCAACGCCGAGATGCTGATCGTGTCGCGGTTCATCCAGGGCGCGGGCGGTGCGCTCGCCACCTCCGTGACCCTCGGCATGGTCGTCACGATGTTCCCGAAGCCCGATGAGCAGAGGCGCGCTATCGGCGTGTTCAGCTTCGTCGCAGCGGCGGGCGCGTCCCTCGGCCTGTTGCTCGGTGGGGTGCTCACGGACGCCATGTCGTGGCACTGGATCTTCTTCGTGAACATCCCGATCGGCATCGTGGCGGCCATCGCCGCCGTGCGCCTGGTGCCCGACTCGGTCGGCCTCGGCTTGCGTGAGGGTGCGGACGTCATCGGCGCGTTGCTGATCGTCGCCGCCGTGATGCTCGGCGTGTACACGATCGTCAAGGCCGAGCACTACGGCTTCGGCTCGGTGCACACGTTGGGTCTCGGCGCCGTGGCCCTGGCGTTGTTGGTGGGCTTCGTGGTGCGGCAGCGGACCGCCGCGAAGCCGTTGCTGCCGCTGCGGGTGTTCAAGTCGCGCAACGTGACCGGCGCGAACCTCGTGCAGATCTCGATGGTCGCCGGCATGTTCGGCCTGTTCTTCCTCGGCACCCTCTACATGCAACTCGTGCTGTCCTACACGCCGTTGCAGATCGGCCTGGCCTTCATGCCCGTCGCGGGCGCCATCGCGGTGTTCTCGGTGTCGCTCTCGGCCCGTCTCAACACGCGCTTCGGCGAGCGCAACATGCTGATCGTCGGCCTGCTGTTCATGTTGGCGGGCATGGTGTTCTTCACCCAGGTGCCGGTCGACGGCTCGTACCTGACCGACATCCTCCCCGCCGTCGCCCCGCTCGGCATCGGCCTGGGCCTGTCGTTCCCGGCGCTGATGACGCTGGCGATGTCCGGCGCCTCCCACGACGAGGCGGGCCTGGCCTCCGGCCTGGTCAACACCACCGCCCAGGTCGGCGGCGCACTGGGCCTGGCCGTCCTCGCCACCACGTCCACGTCGTACACCTCGTCGCTGCTGGCCTCGGGCGTGCCGCGGCTGGAAGCGCTCACCTCGGGCTTCCACCTGGCGTTCTGGATCAGCTCGGCACTCGTGGCGGTGGCGCTGGGCCTCGCGGTGTTCGTGCTGCGGCAGGTGGCCGTGTCGCGCGAAGACGCCCAGCCGGTCCTCGTGCACTAGTGGCGTTGGGCCTCCTGGGCGATCTTCATCAATTGCGGTGACGCCCAGGAGGTCGGACGTCTAAGTTGGCGCCGTCGGATCGACGACCGCTATGGGGGATCATCACTGTGGGGAAGATCAACAGACAGTTCATCGGTGCGAGCGCTGTCGCTGTCGCACTGACCGCCCTCGCCGTGCCGCAGGCGCAGGCGCAGGACGTGGAGATCGCCGGCGCTGACCTGAAGACGGCGATCGCCGGCCGGTACGTCGTGGAGTTGAAGGACGGCATCAGGTCGGCCGACTCCGTGGCGGCCAAGGTCGGTGCCGAGGTGACGCACCGCTACACCAAGGCGCTCAACGGTTTCGCCGCCAAGATGTCGGCGGAGGCCGCGAAGAAGCTCGCGGTCGACCCGGCCGTGAAGTCGATCGCGCAGGACCAGGTCTTCAAGAAGACCAGCGAGACGCAGACCCCGGTTCCCAGCTGGGGCCTGGACCGCATCGACCAGCGCTTCACCGCGCCGGACAACACCTACCGGCTGCGCGCCGACACGAGCCAGGTGCACGCGTACGTCATCGACACCGGCATCAAGGTCGACCACCCCGACTTCGGCGGCCGTGCGACCTGGGGCTTCAACTCGATCGACACGGACAACCGCGACTGCGAGGGCCACGGCACGCACGTCGCCGGCACCGTCGGCGGCAAGTCCGTCGGTGTCGCCAAGCAGGTCAAGCTGCACGCGGTCAAGGTGCTGGACTGCGAGGGCAGCGGCACGACCTCCAGCGTCATCGGCGGCATCGACTGGGTCACCGGCAACGCGGTGAAGCCGGCCGTCGCCAACCTGAGCCTCGCCGGCCCCGCCTCGGCCCTGCTCGACGCGGCTCTGCGCAGCTCGATCGCCTCCGGTGTCACCTACGCGGTCGCCTCGGCGAACTTCGACGACGACGCCTGCAACTACTCCCCGGCCCGCGAGCCCGAGGCGATCACGGTCAACGCCTCGACGATCGGCAACAGCCGCGCCTGGTTCTCGAACTGGGGAACCTGCACCGACGTCTTCGCCCCCGGTGAGGACATCGTCTCCGCCGGTCTGGACAACGGCTTCGTCTCGAACAGCGGCACCTCGATGGCGGCGCCCCACGTGGCCGGCGTCTCCGCCCTCTACCTGGCCGTCCACCCGGCCGCGCCGCCGGCCCAGGTCCAGCAGGCGATCAAGGACTCGGCCACCAACGACGCCCTGACCGACGTCGCCGGCTCGCCGAACAAGCTGGTCTACGTCCACGGCGCCGCCGACCGCGACCGCCTGCGCCGCGCCGACTGGCTCGCCCCCAACCAGCGGATCGTCAGCGCCGACAACCAGCACGTCTTCGTCATGCAGACTGACGGCAACCTGGTGATCTACAGCAACGGCGTCGCCAAGTTCTCGACCAGGACCACCGGCACCGGCGTCGTCCGCGCCGTCCTGCAGAGCGACGGCAACTTCGTCCTGTACGACGCCTCCAACCGCCAGCGCTGGGCGACCAACACCGCGGGCACGACCGGCCAGCGGATCGTCATGGAGAACACCGGCCAGGCCGTTCTCTACGACCAGGCGGGCAACAAGCTGTGGACCTCGCACCAGGTCTGATGAGCAGCTAGCTCGACCAAGTCCTCGGAGCGCAGGACCGCGAACCCGCGGTCCTGCGCTCCGCGCGTTCCGAGGTGCCCGGGACGCGACGGCGCCCACGGGTCTCAGCAGCGCCTCTCGCAGTGCGAGCAGTGGCGTTCGCTACCCTGTCCCGACATCCCGTACCTGTTCTCGAGGAGTCACACCGCCGTGTCCGAGCGCACCCTGGTTCTGGTCAAGCCCGATGGCGTCGAGCGTGGTCTGGTCGGCGAGGTGATCGCCCGCATCGAACGCAAGGGCCTCAAGCTCGCCGCCCTGGAGCTCCGCACGGCCGACCGCGCCACCGCCGAGCAGCACTACGCCGAGCACGACGGCAAGCCGTTCTACAAGGACCTCGTCGACTTCATCACCGGTGGTCCGCTGGTGGCGCTCGTCGTCGAGGGCACCCGCGCGATCCCGGCGTTCCGGCAGCTGGCCGGGGGAACGGACCCGGTGGAGAAGGCGACGCCGGGGACGATCCGCGGGGACTTCGGGCTTGAGGTGCAGTACAACCTCGTGCACGGGTCGGACTCGCCGGAGTCGGCGGAGCGCGAGATCAAGATCTGGTTCCCGAACCTCTGAGGGGTTTGGTTCGATTCCGGCGCGTTCTGCCTTTGGCGGGGCGCGCCGGTTGCGTTGTGCCCGCCCTGGGGCGTGCTGAGCCGAACCTGGCGGTTCGGGTGTTCCTGGGGCTCCGCTCCAGACCCCGACACTCCCAAAGAAGCCACCAAACCCCGCCACTCTCAGGTAGATGGCACGCCTGTTCCGTAGAGCGGCTTCCTGTTGCGTAGGTGCTTGCGTTGCGGGACCGCTTGAGTTGGGCGGGTTGGCGTTACGTCTCGCCTGCGGCTCGATCAATAGCGGCTTGCCTTACGTGCGGCGCGGGCTTGAGCCCAGCCCACCCGCGGCCGACCCGTTCAACCGCGTCCCCTCCGGATACCCGAGCGGCAGGTACATCCACACGTCGTCCCACCGGTCCTCCCCGACCGCGATCGCGTTCGGCATCCGCCCGCACTCCCGGAACCCGAGCCCCTCGTAGAGCTCGATCGCCCCGTGGTTGTTCCCCCGGACCCCGAGCATGACGATCTCGAACCCCGCCGCCCGCGCGCTGTCCACGAGACCCTGCACCACCAGCCGCCCCAGCCCGAGCCCACGCGCGGCCGGGTGGGCCATGATCTGCTGGACCTCGCAGCGGTGCTGGAATACGGCGGTGCCCCCGCGACGCCACAACCCGACCGCGCGCACCACACCGTCGACGACAGCGGTCACGAACGCGGCGTCGCCGTCGCGGACCTGCTTCAGCACGCCGTCCAGCCACGCCGAGATCCGGTCGAGCCCAGGCGGTGAGTGGTAGCCGACAGCACCACCGGCCGCCACCACGTCGTGCACCACGGTGTGGATCTCGGCGCGCAGCTGGTCGTCGGCCTCGTGCAGCCAGCGCAGTTCGATCTTCGGCACGAAGTCGATCGTAATTGCGTCGAAAATTGTCAGACCCCTTGGCTAACGTCGGGGTGGTGGAGAACCTCGTCGAGGCCAAGGCGCTGACCAAGCACTTCGGGACGTTCGAGGCCGTGCGCGGCATCGACGTCGAGGTGCGCAGAGGTGAGGCGTTCGGGTTCCTGGGGCCCAACGGTGCCGGGAAGTCCTCGACGATGCGGATGATCTCGTGCGTGTCCGGGCGGACCGGTGGGGATCTGAAGGTCCTCGGGATGGATCCGGGCCAGGACGGGCCGAAGATCAGGGCGCGGCTCGGGGTGGTGCCGCAGCTCGACAACCTGGACACCGAGCTCACCGTCCGGCAGAACCTGCAGATCTACGGCAGGTACTTCGGCATGTCCCGGCAGCGGTGCCGGGAGAAGGCGGATGAGCTGCTGGAGTTCGCGCAGCTCACGGACAGGGCCAACCACGAGGTGGAGCCGTTGTCCGGTGGGATGAAGCGCCGGCTCACGATCGCCAGGTCGCTGGTGAACGACCCGGAGCTGCTGCTGCTCGACGAACCGACGACGGGGCTCGACCCGCAGGCGCGGCACCTGTTGTGGGACAGGCTCTTCCGGCTCAAGCAGGAGGGCGTCACGCTCATCATCACCACCCACTACATGGACGAGGCCGAGCAGCTCTGCGACCGGCTCGTGGTCATGGACGGCGGGCGGATCGCGGCTGAGGGGTCGCCGCAGGACCTCATCAGCCGCTACTCGACGAGAGAGGTGCTGGAGCTGCGGTTCCAGCCGGGCGCGGAGAAACCGGACCTCGACCGGTTCGCGGAGCGCGTCGAGGTGTTGCCGGACCGGTTGCTGCTGTACACGCAGGACGGTGAGGGCACGCTGCAAGCGGTGCACGACAACGGGGTCCAGCCCGTGTCGAGCCTGGTGCGGCGCAGTTCGCTGGAGGACGTGTTCCTGCGGCTCACCGGCAGGACGTTGGTGGACTGATGCAGACGTTGAAGGCCTCCTGGTACGGCTTCGAGAAGCACTGGACGTGGTACCGGCGCAACTGGCGGGCGACGGTCGTGTCGAGCTTCCTCACGCCGGTGCTGTTCCTGCTGGCGCTCGGGTTCGGGTTCGGGTCGCAGGTGCGGTCGACCGAGCTGCTCGGCGGCATGTCGTACCTGCAGTACCTGGCGCCCGCGCTGGTGGTCATCACGGCGTTGCAGGGCGCCACGTTCGAGTCGACATACGCGATCATGTCGGCGTTCATGTGGCAGAAGACCTACATCGGCATGGTGGCCACGCCGATCACGCCCGCGCAGGTGCTGTACGGGCAGGTCATGTGGATCGGGAGCCAGCTGCTGGCGCGGTCGGCGGTGTTCGTCGTCATCGCGGCGGTGCTGGGCGCGGCGGCCGGGCCGGGCATCCTGTGGGCGATCCCGTTCGGGGCGCTGGCGGGGCTGGCGTTCAGCGCGCCGTTGATCGCCTACAGCGCGCGGCTGGAGAAGCCGGACAGCTTCACCACCATCTTCCGGTTCGTGCTGATGCCGATGACGTTGTTCACCGGCGCGTTCTTCCCGGTCAGCCAGCTGCCGGAGTGGTTGCTGCCGGTCGTGTGGCTGACACCCGCGTGGCACGGCATCGAGCTCGCCAGGGGAGCGGCGGCCGGCACGCTGGGTGCTTTACCCGCACTGGGGCACGTCGCCTACCTCGTGGCGCTGTCCGCGGCCGGCCTCGCGCTGGGCGTGAAGTACTTCCGACGCAGGCTGGCGGTGTGAGATGACCCAGACCCTGGATCGCGAACGGGCCGTCCCCGCGAGCGTCGGCCTGCTCTGGCGGGTGATCCCGCCGGGGCTCTACGGCGGCAAGGCGAGCGTGCTCGTCGAACGGGCCGCGGTCGTCAACCGGCGCGCGTGGTTCGTGCTGGTCGGCGGCGCGTTCGAGCCGATGCTGTTCCTGTGGTCGCTGGGCCTCGGTTTCGGCCAGATGGTGTCGGCGGTGACCGGGCCGGACGGGCAGCCCATCAGCTACGCGGCGTTCGTGGCGCCCGCGTTGCTGGCGGCCAGCGCGATGAACGGTGCCGTGTACGACGCGACGTTCAACGTGTTCTTCAAGTTCAAGTACCTGAAGCTCTACGACGCCATGCTGGCCACGCCGATGGGCCCGATGGACATCGCGATCGGCGAGATCGCCTGGGCGCTGCTGCGGGGCGGCCTGTACTCGGCGGGCTTCCTGGCCGTGATGCTCGGCATGGGCCTGATCGTCTCGCCGTGGGCCCTGCTCGCCCTGCCGGTCGCCCTGCTGGTGGCGTTCGCGTTCGCGGCGGTGGGCATGGCGGCGACGACGTTCATGCGCTCCTGGCAGGACTTCGACCTGGTGCAGCTCGCGGTGCTGCCGTTGTTCCTGTTCTCGACGACGTTCTACCCGCTGTCGGTCTACCCCGGCTGGTTGCAGGCGGTGGTGTCCTGGACGCCGCTCTATCACGCGATCGAGCTGATGCGTGGCCTCACGCTGGGCGTCGTGGGCTGGGGCATGCTCGGCCACGTCGCGTACTTCGCGGTGATGGCGGCCGTGGGCACGGTGGTGGCGTCGCGGCGCCTCGGCAAACTGCTGCTGGGCTGAGCACCGGGTTTGCGGCTCCGGCACGCGATTCGGTCGTCAACGTGGGGACGGTTACTCTGGTCGCGTGAGTGTCGAGTCTGTTTTCCCCAGGTTGGAGCCACTGCTGCCGCGGATCTCCAAGCCGGTGCAGTACGTCGGCGGGGAGCTCAACGCGACCGTCAAGGACTGGGACGAGGCGTCCGTGCGGTGGGCGTTGATGTACCCGGACGCGTACGAGGTCGGGCTGCCCAACCAGGGCGTCATGATCCTGTACGAGATCCTCAACGAGCTCCCGGACGTCCTCGCCGAGCGCACCTACGCCGTGTGGCCGGACCTCGAAGCGCTCATGCGTGAGCACGGGGTTCCGCAGTTCACGGTGGACGGGCACCGGCCGGTGAAGGCGTTCGACCTGATGGGCATCAGCTTCGCGACGGAGCTGGGCTACACGAACATGCTCACGGCCTTGGACCTCGCCGGCATCCCGCTGCACGCCGCCGACCGCACCGAGGACGACCCGATCGTGGTCGCCGGTGGGCACGCGGCGTTCAACCCGGAGCCGATCGCGGACTTCGTGGACGCGGCGGTGCTCGGCGACGGTGAAGAGGCCGTCCTCGAGATCACCGAGATCGTCAAGAACTGGAAGGCCGAGGGTCGTCCCGGCGGCCGCGACGAGGTGCTGACCCGCCTGGCCGAGACCGGTGGCGTCTACATCCCGCGGTTCTACGACGTGGAGTACCTGCCCGACGGCCGCATCCAGCGCGTGGTGCCGAACCGCGACCGGGTGCCGTTCCGCGTCTTCAAGCGGACCACGATGGACCTCGACGCGTGGCCGTACCCGAAGCAGCCGCTGGTGCCGCTCGCCGAGAGCGTGCACGAGCGGATGAGCGTCGAGATCTTCCGCGGCTGCACCCGCGGCTGCCGCTTCTGCCAGGCGGGCATGATCACGCGCCCGGTGCGCGAGCGGTCCATCGAGGGCATCGGCGCCATGGTCCAGAAGGGACTGGAGGCGACCGGCTTCGAAGAGGTCGGCCTGCTGTCCCTGTCCAGCGCGGACCACAGCGAGATCGCCGAGATCACCAAGGGCCTCGCCGACCGCTACGAGGGCACCAACACGGGCCTGAGCCTGCCCAGCACGCGCGTCGACGCGTTCAACATCGACCTCGCGAACGAGCTGTCCCGCAACGGAAGGCGCTCGGGCCTCACCTTCGCGCCCGAGGGCGGCAGCGAGCGGATGCGGCGCGTCATCAACAAGATGGTGTCCGAGGAGGACCTCATCAGGACGGTGTCGGCGGCGTTCTCCAACGGCTGGCGGCAGGTGAAGCTGTACTTCATGTGCGGCCTGCCCACCGAGGAGGACGAAGACGTCCTGCAGATCGCCGAGATGGCCAAGAACGTCATCCGCGCCGGCCGGCAGGCCAGCGGCCGCAACGACGTCCGCTGCACCATCTCGATCGGCGGTTTCGTGCCCAAGCCGCACACGCCGTTCCAGTGGGCCCCGCAGTGCGACCCGGACGTGGTCGACGACAGGCTCCGCAAGCTCCGCGAGGCCGTCAACGCCGACCGCAGCCTCGGCCGCAACATCGGCATGCGCTACCACGACGGCAAGCCCAGCCTCATCGAAGGCCTGCTCAGTCGCGGTGACCGCCGCATTGGCAAGGTCATCGAGGCCGTGTGGCGCGACGGCGGCCGGTTCGACGGCTGGAGCGAGCACTTCAGCTACGAGCGCTGGACGCAGAAGGCCGCCGAACAGCTCGAACCGCTCGGCGTCGACCTCGCCTGGTTCACCACCCGCGAGCGCGAGGAGCTGGAGGTCCTGCCCTGGGACCACCTCGACTCGGGCCTCGACAAGGAATGGCTCTGGGCCGACTGGCAGGACGCGCTCGACGAGCGCGAGCAGGACGACTGCCGCTGGACCCCGTGCTTCGACTGCGGCGTGTGCCCGGCCATGGGCACCGACATCGAGGTGGGCCCGACGGGCCGCAAGCTGCTGCCGATCACCCCGGTCGGCATCGGCTCGCCGGTGAAGAACCCCGCGCTCACCCCGTGAGTGACGCCCAGCAGCTCGACGAGGTCATCGCCCTCCTCCAGACCGGACCAGGTGTGGAGGAGGGCCTCGTCATCGAGGTCGCGTTCGACCAGTGGGACCCGGACGACCACCCCGACCTGGATTACGACGACCTCGAAGAGCTGGCCAAACCCCGGATCGACGAGCTGCGCGATGCGTTCGTGCAGCGGGCCGACGACCGGTGGCGGTCAGCCGAGGTGCCGCAGGACGAGGACTTCCCGTTCGGCTACCACCACGGCTGGCGGCGAGGGTCGCTGGCCGTGGCGATCGGAGCGGTCGTGCACGACAACGGTCTGCCGCTGATGGTGCTGCTCAGGGCCCAAGACGTCACTTCGTGACGGCGGCGAGCGCGTCCACCAGCCCGTGCCCGTAGAACGAGTTGTACTCCGAGTACCCGGTGCAGAACGCGTCCTGCACCCCCGTCCCGTACAGGTCGTAGTCCTCCGGGCACGCCAACGTCGTCGCCTGCGCGTTCAACATCCGCCCCAGCTGCGGCGCGTCGGCCTCCGGGTGGGTCGACGCGATCAACGCCGCCACCCCGGCCGCGTGCGGTGTCGCCATCGACGTGCCGCACGAGCTGTCATAGCCCGACGGCACCGTCGACAGCACACACCCGCCAGGCGCGCGTGAGTCGCCGCCCGGCGCCGTCACGTCGATCGCGCCCAGGCCGTACGAGCTGTAGGAGGACTTCGTCTTGGTCGCGTCGACCGCCGACACGCCGACGACGTTCTTCAGTTGAACGGGCAGCACCACACACGACGGGTCCACGGGCCGTGTCTGCGCATCACCGTTCGTCGGCGACAACGAGTCACGGCCGGGACGAGAGAGATCTGCAGCGTTGTTGCCCGCGGCGGCCACGTTCAAAACGTTGCGTGAGGCGGCGTAGTCGACGGCGCGGCGCACGGCCTCGTAGATGACCCGCTGGCCCGGCGCGCTCTGGCACGTGAACAGGTACGGGTCGATGAAGTAGCTGTTGTTCGTCACCGTCATGCCCTGTGAGGCGGCCCACATGAAGCCGCACACCGCGTACTCCGGGTAGATGAACCCGTCGTCGTCGACGACCTTCACGGACGCGATGCGCACACCCGGCGCCACGCCCGTGATGCCGCGACCGTCGTCGGCCGCCGCGATGGTGCCCGCGACGTGCGTGCCGTGCGCGGACGTCGTCGGTGCCCAGGCGGCGGGGGACTGGTCGGGCTTGCCGGTCAGGCAGCCCGCGGACAGCTCCGGTGCCAGCGCGGACGCCAGCTCCGGGTGCCGGGCGACGCCCGAGTCCAGCACGCCGACCACCACGGACTTCGACCCGGTCGAGACCGAGTGCGCCGCCGGGGCGTTGATGAGATCCATGTCCCACTGCTCGCCGGACCGCACCCCGGCGGGCCTCAGCAGCTCGGTGTCGTCTTTCTTACGTTTGACCGCGCGTTTGGACGCGCCCTCGGCCTGGGCGCTGTAGGCGCGCTGCGGGCCGATCAGGCGCAGGAACGACGGGTCCGGCGACGTGGCCACAGCGACCGCGATCTCCGGGTAGTAGACGGTGGTGGTGCCACACGACCCGGTGATCTCCGCGTCGGCTGTCGCAGCCGTCGTGGCCTGCGGGAACACCACCAGGTAGCGCAGCAGCGGACCCGGCTGGGTGCAGCCGGGAAGCGTCGGCTCGGCAACAGCGGGCGTGGACGCCACCAGGCCGGCTGCGAGCAGCGCGGTGGTCACCGCAGCCGCCCGTGCGCGGTGGAGCAGAGGCACCAGTGACCTCCAGGTTGGCGGGGCGTCCGGTCAGGCGGACCGTAGCCACGCGCAACGATCTAGACAAGCTGAACGTCCTGAATCAACTTCACGGTACCGTCCTACCGGACGAACAGCCTGCGCCGATGGGACCGCTCACCCGTCAGGCCCACCCATGGGGAGCACCACTGAGCCGCCAGCAGCCCAACAACCCTTCGGCCGCCGCCGTGCAGAAACTGCGCCTCCGCTACACCAAGCGGGGGAGGTTGCGCTTCACCTCGCACCGCGACATCGCTCGTACGTTCGAGCGTGCCTTGCGCAGGGCCGGAGTACCCATGGCGTACTCGCAGGGCTTCAGCCCTCACCCGAAGGTGTCGTGGGTCGGTGCCGCACCGACCGGCGTCGCCAGCGAGGCGGAGTACGTCGAGGTGTCCGTGGTCGAACAGGTCGACCCGGTGGCGCTGAAGCTCGCGTTGGACGACGCGCTGCCGCCCGGCATCGACGTGGTCGACATCGTCCAGGCGCGCGGTGGCAACCTCACCGAGCGCATCGACGCGAGCGAGTGGCGGATCGAGCTCGACGGGGTCGAACCCGCCGAGCTGGCGAAGGCGGTCGAGCTGTTGCTCTCCGCCGAACGGGTGGAAGTCGAGCGGCTCACCAAGAACGGCGTCAAAACGGTCGACGTCCGACCCGCGGTCGTGTCGGCACAGGTCGAACCACGTTCGAGCGACGCCGGACACGATGGGGCCGCATTGTCACAACCGTGTGGGATACTCATGACGGTCGTTCGGCAGGTAACGCCTACCGTCCGACCCGACGACGTGCTGAATGCGCTTCGTGTCGTCGCCGATCTCGTGCCGCCGGTACCTGCGAGAGCAACCCGGATGGCGCAGGGACGGCTCGACGGCGAAGGCTGGCTGGTGGACCCGCTCCAACAGGACAGAGAGTCCTGACGAGCGCCGGAACGCCGGCTGCGACGCAAACAGGAGGAGCGGCGCTGGAGGCGGCGTCGTCGTGGGACCTGCGCAAGCGTGCGCCGTCTAAAGGCGCCACGCCGCTGCGCGCGAGGCAAGGATTCCCGCCGCGAGCAGCGGCGGAGAGAGACAAGAGAGGCCCCTGCGCGGCCGCGTCCTCACGGGACGCGCCCGGGGGTGGAGGAGCTGCATGTCGAACACGGAAAAGCCCGCCGGTGCGACCGGCGGGCAGGGCGTGGTATCTGCACGCCCTGAGCTGGCTGATCTGCCGGACAAGCTGCGGGTGCACGCCCTGGCGAAGCTGCTGGACGTCAGCAGCAAGGACGTGATGACGGCGCTGGCCGACCTCGGTGAGGTCGCGCGCAGCGCCCAGTCGAGCGTCAGCCGCGACGTCGCGCTGAAGGTCGCCGAGACGCTGCTGGACTGGGACGACGTGGTCACCGGTGAGATCACCGAGGACTACGAGGCCCCGGCTGTGCCCGCGTTCGAGGCACCGGCCCTGGCGCCGGTCTTCGCCGCGCCGAGCGCCGTCTTCCTGCCGCCGACGCCGATCGAGCGCCCGAAGGCGCAGGTCTCGCCGTTCGTCGTCGAGGAGGAACCGGAGCAGGACGAGAAGTCGGTCGGCGAGATCGCCGCCGACGAGCTCGACGCCGCCGAGGCCGCTGAGACCGACGTCGAGGCCGACGCCGACGGTGACGACGACAGCGAGGGCCGTCGCCGCCGCCGTCGTGGCCGCCGTGGCCGTGGCCGCGGCAAGGGCGGGACGCGAACGGCGCCGACGAGGGCGACGAGGCCCAAGCCGAGGAGCCGGAGGCCGCGGAGGACGCCGCCGACGAGGCCGCGGACGAGGGTGACGAGGGTTCGACCCGCCGTCGCCGCCGTCGCCGTCGCCGCAAGACCGGCACGGAAGACGACGTGCTGGCCGAGGACGACCCGCCGAACACGGTCGTGCACGTGCGCGAGTCGCGTGACGACAAGGCTGACGACGCAGCCCAGAGCGAGGCCGCGCGCAGCGAGGTCCGCAGCATCCGCGGCTCCACCCGCCTGGAGGCCAAGCCAGGCCGCGACGGTCGAGGCCGCCGCCGCCGTGCCCGGTGCTGACCGAGGCCGAGTTCCTGGCCGCCGCGAGGCCGTGGCGCGAGTCGCGCGACGCGGCGACGACCAGATCGGCGCGAGAGGCCGCAGACCGCGTCCGGGCCCGCCTGGGGCAACGTCACCCGCCGCGTGCGAGGCTGCCGCCCGTCCCCGGTGCTGACCGAGGCCGAGTTCCTGGCCCGCCGCGAGGCCGTGGCCCGCACGATGGTCGTCCGCGAGCGCGGCGACCGCACCCAGATCGGCGTGCTGGAAGACGGCGTGCTGGTCGAGCACTTCGTCACGTCGTCGGGCTCCGGCTCGATCGTGGGCAACGTCTACCTCGGCCGCGTGCAGAACGTGCTGCCGAGCATGGAAGCCGCGTTCATCGACATCGGCCGCGGCCGCAACGCCGTGCTCTACGCCGGTGAGGTCGACTGGGACGCCGCCGGTCTCGAGGGCAAGTCCCGCAAGATCGAGCAGGCGCTGTCCAGCGGCGACTCGGTGCTCGTCCAGGTCACCAAGGACCCGGTCGGCCACAAGGGCGCCCGCCTGACCACCCAGATCAGCCTGCCCGGCCGCTTCCTGGTCTACGTGCCGGGCGGTGGCGCCACGGGCATCAGCCGCAAGCTGCCGGACAACGAGCGCAAGCGCCTCAAGGACATCCTGAAGAGGGTCGTCCCCGAGGACGCCGGCGTGATCATCCGCACCGCCTCGGAGGGCATCTCCGAGGAGGAGCTCGGCCGCGACGTCACGCGTCTGCAGGCCCAGTGGAAGGTCATCAAGGAGAAGTCGGAGACCACCTCCACCAAGGCGCCGGCGCTGCTCTACGAAGAGCCGGACCTGCTGGTGAAGGTCGTCCGCGACCTGTTCACCGAGGACTTCGCCCAGCTCGTCGTCCAGGGCGACGAGGCGTGGGAGGTCATCGACTCGTACGTCCGCCACGTGGCGCCGGACCTGCAGGACCGCCTGAAGAAGCACGTCGGCAGCAACGACGCGTTCGTCGAGTACCGCATCGACGAGCAGCTGCTCAAGGCGCTGGACCGCAAGGTGTGGCTGCCCTCGGGCGGTTACCTGATCATCGACCGCACCGAGGCGATGACGGTCATCGACGTCAACACCGGCAAGTTCACCGGATCGGGCGGCAACCTCGAAGAGACGGTGACGCGCAACAACCTGGAGTCGGCGGAGGAGATCGTCCGCCAGCTCCGGCTGCGCGACATCGGCGGCATCATCGTCATCGACTTCATCGACATGGTGCTCGAGTCGAACCGCGACCTGGTGCTGCGCCGCCTGACCGAGTGCCTCGGCCGCGACCGCACGCGCCACCAGGTCGCCGAGGTCACCTCGCTGGGTCTCGTGCAGATGACCCGCAAGCGGGTCGGCACCGGCCTGCTGGAGGCGTTCAGCCAGACGTGTGAACACTGCCGCGGCCGCGGCGTGGTCGTGTCCACCGAGCCCGTGCACTCGCACGGCGGTGGCAACGGCAACGGTGGTGGCCAGCAGCAGCCGCAGGGCGGTGGCCGCAAGTCGCGCCGCAACAAGGGCGGCGGCGAGCAGGCGGCCGAGGTCGTCGAGGCGGCGGTCGAGGCCCCCGAGATCGAGGCCGAGCCGGTCGTCGTCGATTCCGTCGTCGAGGTCGTGGAGCCGGGCGAGCCCGAGGACACCTCCGAGGTCGCGGTCGCCATGGACCAGGAGCACGAGGGCCACGGCGGTCGGCGCCGGCGTCGTCGGCGCCGGGACAAGGAACCGCAGGCGGTCGTCGACGCGGTGGTGGTCGAGGAGCAGGCGCTCAACGGCCGCGAGCCGCACGAGGACCTCGTCGAGGAGCCCGCGCCGATCGAGGCCGAGGACGTCGTCGAGACCCCGGTGGAGGAGCCCGCCGCCGAGGTGGTGGACGAGACGCCCGACGAGCTCGTCGAGCCGGTCGAGGCCGGTGTCGTCGAGGCCGTCGTGGAGGACACGGCAGCCGAGGTCGAGGCGTCGGCGGAGACCGCGGTGGAGGCGGCTGCCGAGGCCGTGGAGGCCGCGGAACAGCCCGCTGCCGCCGTGACCCCGGAACAGGCTCCCGAGCCCGTCGCCGAGGCCCCCGGCCGTCCGTCGTCGTGCCGCCAAGCGCGCCGCCGGTGCCCCGGTCGCCGTCGAGGCGCCTCCCGTGGTGCCCGTCGAACTGCCCAAGCAGCCGGAGGTCCAGCTGCCCGCACCGGTGGTCACCACCCGCAGGCGCCGCACCGTCTCGCGCCCCGCGGGCCCGCCGGTCCAGGACGCCTGACCGTTCCACCCGTAACGCACGCGGGGACCTTTCGTACTCTCACCCGGTACGGAAGGTCCCCGCGTGCGTTTGCGCAGGCGTTGTGGAAGGTGCTGTGAGGGATGGCACAGCCTGCGCAAACGCGATCAGGGCACCCCAGTTTGCTCCTGGTGTACCCACTCCCGTAACCTTGTCTGCGGCCCGCCATCCGACGGGTCCTGTCGTGTGCCCCCTCTGCTGTTTTTGGCGCAGATGGGTTGGCGCACGGCCCGTCACCATCGAGTAGCAGGAGACTTCCGTCCTGATGTACGCGATCGTCAAGACCGGCGGCAAGCAGTACAAGGTCGCTGTCGGCGACATCGTCGAGGTCGAGAAGCTCGAGGGCGAGCCGGGCACCGAAATCTCCCTCCAGGCGCTGCTCGTGGTCGACGGCACCGACGTCACCGCTGACGCGGACGCCCTGGCGAAGTTCTCGGTTACCGGCAAGCTGGTCGAGCACACCAAGGGCCCGAAGATTCGCATCCACAAGTTCAAGAACAAGACCGGCTACCACAAGCGACAGGGTCACCGTCAGAAGCTGACCCGCGTCGAGGTCACCGGCATCACCGGTAAGTGAGGACCTGACTTCTCATGGCACACAAAAAGGGTGCATCCAGTTCCCGCAACGGCCGTGACTCCAACCCCCAGTACCTGGGTGTGAAGCGGTTCGGCGGTCAGGTCGTCAAGGCCGGCGAGATCCTGATCCGCCAGCGCGGCACCAAGTTCCACCCCGGCGTCGGCGTCGGCATCGGCAAGGACGACACGCTGTTCGCCCTGCTGCCGGGTGCGGTGGAGTTCGGTACGAAGCGCGGTCGCAAGACCGTCAACATCGTTCCGGTCGCGGTCTGAGGACCGTTTCCGCGACGTAGATAGACCTTTGCGAGGGGCGGGACCGGTCATCCGGCACCGCCCCTCGTTGTTTGTCCAGGACTTTTGAGAGGAAGTAGTTCCGTGGCCCGCTTCGTAGACCGGGTGGTGATCCACGCTGCCGCCGGCAACGGGGGCAACGGTTGCGCTTCAGTGCACCGCGAGAAGTTCAAGCCGCTCGGCGGCCCGGACGGCGGTAACGGGGGCAGTGGCGGCAACGTCATCCTCGTCGTCGACTCGCAGGTGCACACCCTGCTCGACTTCCACTTCCGCCCGCACGCCTCCGCCACCAGCGGCAAGGCCGGAGCCGGCGCGAACCGCGACGGCGCGAACGGCGAGGACCTGATCCTGCGCGTCCCGGACGGCACCGTCGTGCTGACCGAGGCCGGCGAGGTCGTCGCCGACCTCGTCGGCGAGGGCACTCAGCTGATCGCCGCCGCCGGTGGCCGTGGTGGTCTGGGCAACGCCTCGCTCGCGTCCAAGGCCCGCAAGGCCCCCGGTTTCGCGTTGCTCGGTGAGCCGGGCGAGACCCGCGACCTGGTGCTGGAGCTCAAGTCCGTCGCGGACGTCGGCCTGCTCGGGTTCCCGTCGGCCGGCAAGTCGTCGCTGATCTCGGTGCTGTCCGCGGCGAAGCCGAAGATCGCCGACTACCCGTTCACCACACTCGTGCCGAACCTCGGCGTGATCACCGCGGGCGACACCATCTTCACGATGGCCGACGTTCCCGGCCTGATCCCCGGCGCCTCGCAGGGCAAGGGCCTCGGCCTGGACTTCCTGCGCCACATCGAGCGCACCGCCGTTCTCGCGCACGTCGTGGACTGCGCGACCTACGAGCCCGGCCGTGACCCGATCGCGGACATCGACGCGCTGGAGAAGGAGCTCTCGGAGTACACGCCGTCGCTGGGCGGCAACTTCGAGGACCGGCCGCGCGTGGTCATCCTCAACAAGGTCGACATCCCGGACGCCCAGGACCTCGCCGACATCGTCCGCCCGGAGATCGAGGCCCGCGGCCTGCCGGTCTTCGAGGTGTCGACCGTGTCCCGCCAGGGCCTGCGGGAGCTCACGTTCAAGCTGGCCGAGGTCGTGCGCGAGTACCGCGAGGCCCAGCCGAAGAAGGAGTCGACCCGGATCGTCCTGCGGCCGACCGCCGTGGACGACGAGGGCTTCACCGTGACCGAGGACCCCTCGGTCGAGGGTGGCTTCATCGTGCGGGGCGACCGCCCCGAGCGCTGGATCCGCCAGACCGACTTCTCCAACGACGAAGCCGTCGGTTACCTCGCGGACCGCCTGAACAGGCTGGGCGTCGAGGACAAGCTCGTGAAGATGGGCGCTGTTCCCGGCTGCCAGGTCACCATCGGCGACCTGGTGTTCGACTGGGAGCCGACGACCCCGGCCGGCATCGCGATGACGATGACCGGACGTGGCACGGACGTCCGCCTCGAGCGCAACGACCGCATCGGCGCCCACGAGCGCAAGGCCTTGAAGAAGGCCCGTCGTGCACCCGGCGCCGGCGACTACGGTGACGACTTCGACGAGGAGTAACCCGTGACGGCCCCCGTGGTCTCACCAGCTCGCAACGCGGTCGCCTCGGCGAACCGCATCGTGGTCAAGGTCGGTTCTTCTTCTTTGACCACAGCGGAAGGGGGCCTCGACCCGGCGCGGCTGGACGCGCTGGTCGACGCCCTCGCCGCCCGGTGCGCGGCGGGCAGCCAGGTCGTGCTCGTGTCCTCCGGCGCGATCGCCGCGGGCCTGGCGCCGTTGAAGATCTCCCGCCGCCCCCGTGACCTCGCCACCCAGCAGGCTGCAGCGAGCGTCGGCCAGCTGACGCTCGCGCACGCGTACGCGAACTCGTTCGGCCGCTACTCGCTGACAGTCGGCCAGGTGCTGCTGACCGCGGACGACGTGGTGCGCCGCGCCCACTACCGCAACGCGCAGCGCACGTTCTCGCGGTTGCTGGCGTTGGGCGCGGTTCCCGTCGTGAACGAGAACGACACCGTTGCCACCGAAGAGATCCGCTTCGGCGACAACGACCGCCTCGCCGCACTGGTCGCACACCTCGTCGGCGCCGACGCGTTGTTCCTGCTGTCCGATGTGGACGCTCTGTACTCCGGCGACCCGCGTCGGCCAGGTGCCGTGCGCATCTCCGAGGTCGCGTCGGCCGCGGACGTCGACGGCGTGCGAGCGGGCACGGTCGGCGCGTCCGGCCTCGGCACCGGCGGCATGGCCTCCAAGCTCGCCGCCGCCAGGCTCGCGTCCTCCGCCGGCATCCCGGTCCTGCTGACGAGCGCCACCGAAGCCCACCGCGCGTTGACCGCCGCCGACGTCGGAACCGCTTTCGCCGCAACGGGTTCACGCCTCACCGCCCGCCGCTTCTGGCTCGGCTACGCCACCGACGCCAACGGCCGCCTGCACCTCGACGACGGCGCCGTCGCCGCCGTCGTGGGCCGCCGCCGCTCACTGCTCGCCGCCGGCATCACCGGTGTGGACGGCGACTTCGAGGCGGGCGACGTCGTCGAACTGGTCAGCCTCGCCGGCGAGGTAGTGGCCCGCGGCGTCGTGGGCTACGACGCGGCCGAGCTGCCGTCGTTGATCGGCCGCAAGTCCCACGACCTGCCCGCCGAACAGCGCCGCGAGGTCGTGCACGCCGATGACCTGGTGCCGCTGCACCGCTAACCTCGGTCACATGGCCCGGTTGCACGACATCGTCATCGACTGCGCACATCCCGCCTCGCTCGCCCGCTTCTGGGCGGCCGCGCTGGACGACCACGAGATCGCGCCGTACGACGACGAAGAGCTCGAACGGTTGCGCGGCAAGGGAATCAACGACCCCGAGGACGACCCGTCCGTGTTGCTGGACGGGTCGCCGAGGTTGTTCTTCAACCGCGTGCCGGAACCCAAGACCGGCAAGAACCGCGTGCACGTCGACCTCTGGTGCGACGACGTGGAGGCCGAGGTGGCACGACTCGTCGCGCTCGGAGCAGCGGTCGTCAGCCAAGACGGCGTGTGGTTCGTGCTCGCAGACCCCGAGGGCAACGAGTTCTGCCTCAGCTCAACCGAACACCCTTTGTCTCCGGAAGGGTGAGGATCGCGAGGAACGTGATCACCGCCGCCACCGCCACGTACCAGAAGAACGTGGTCCCCGGCAGCGCCTGGATCACCAACGGCGCCGTACCACCGAACAACGCCACCGTGAGGTTGTACCAAGCCCCGATCCCGAGCCCGCGCAGCTCGGTCGGGAACAGCTCGCTCATCAACGCCGGCGCGATAGACGTGATCGTCGTGTAGAGCGCGAGGCCGGTGCAGAACACGATGAGCAGGTTCCCCAGCCCGGCTGCACCAACGTGGACAACGGCACGATCAACACCGCCATCGCCGCCGACCACACCAAGATCTGCGGCTTGCGCCCGACCCGGTCCGCCAGCCACCCCATGGGGTACTGCAGCGCGATGAACACCCCGGTGGCAATGGACAACGCCAGGAACACGTCGACATCGTCCGCACCCCTGGTCTTCACCGCAAAGGGCGTCAACGCCGAAAAGAACGTGTAGAAGCACAACGTCGACAGCAACGTGAACCCCACCAGCTGCCCCACCGCCTTGGGGTGCTCCCGCAACGTCATCAGCAACGGGTTCTTCAGACTCTCCGCCTTGGCCCGGTTCTCCTCGAACTGCTCGGTCTCCGGCAACGCCCGCCGCAACCACAACCCCACCAGCCCGAGCACCCCGCCCACCAGGAACGGCACCCGCCACCCGTACGACGCCATCGCCGCCGCATCCAAACTCCGGCTCAGGAAGAACCCGAGCAACGACGCCACCAGCACCGCCGCCCCGGTCGAGATGTAGAAGAACGACGAGTACCGCCCCCGATGACTGGGCTCGGCGATCTCCCCCAGATAAGCCGACGCGTTGGACACCTCACCACCCAACGCCATCCCCTGAGCAATCCGCGCCAGCACCAACAGCGCCGGCGACAACCACCCGACCTGCTCGAACGTCGGCAACAACCCGATCATCGCCGACCCACCCGACATGAGCACGATGGTCAGCAACATCGCCGTCCGCCGCCCACGGACATCCGCGAACCGCCCCAGCAGGTACCCACCGAGCGGCCGGAAGAAGAAAGCAAGCGCAAACGTCGCGAACGTGCTCAGCAACGCCGCGGCCTCGTTGCCCTTGGGAAAGATCTGCGTGGCGAAGTAAATGCTGAACGCCGTGTAGATCCCCCAGTCGTACCACTCCACCGCGTTGCCGGCCGAGGCCGCAACCAGCTTGCGCACGGGCAGTCGATGCGTCTCCGAGGTAACCGCCATGCAGTCACCCTGTCACACACGGCGACGAATCGGCGCGATGTCCTGACCCGCCACATCACTGCGCTCTGAACGCCGCCGGGTCAGCCCCACCAAGATGCACACACAGGTCTCTCCGCCACACCCCTGTTGACCTCCCCAACCCATCGCCTCACCGTTCCCTCACTCGTCCGGGTGAACCGTGTCCTGATCCACGTCCCACCGCGTCTCCTTCCCGTGCTCGCTCACCACGTCCCAAATCACGACCACCACCGCCGAGCCACAAGGAAGGGGGGCGGGCGACACCTCCACCTCCACCCACCAGCGATACTCCTGAACGTGCGATCCATGAGCTTGGTGACGTTGGTGGTCCGCGACTACGACGAAGCAATCCGCTTCTACGTGGACGGCCTGGGCTTCACACTGGTCGAGGACACCCCACAAGGCGACAAGCGCTGGGTCGTCATCTCACCCGCCCCCCAAGCCACCACCCCCGGCGCCTCCCTGCTCCTGGCCCAAGCCACCACACCAGACCAGGACTCCCGAGTCGGCAACCAAACCGGCGGCCGCGTCGGCTTCTTCCTCACCACCGACGACTTCGACCGCGACCACACCCGCATGACCGCATTCGGCGTCCGGTTCCTCGAAGCCCCGCGCGACGAGGTCTACGGTCCGGTTCCTCGAAGCCCCGCGCGACGAGGTCTACGGCAAGGTCGCCGTCTTCGAAGACCTGTACGGCAACCGCTGGGACCTGCTCCAGCCAGCCACCCCCTGACCCACCGGCGTCCCACCAGACCCCTCGCCAGCCGGAAATCGCCAGCCTGGTCGGCAACCCCGCCCGGCCAGGGATGTCTTGCCCTGCGCCCTGGTCGGCGACGCCCTGCCCGTCAGTCCCGGCCTGCGCCGCCATGCCGTCGCACGTCGGGTTCGCGGCGCGTCGCCGTTGTCGGCCGAGCCCGCAGCGCCGAGCCCGCAGCGCCGAGCCCGCAGCGCCGAGCCCGCAGCGCCGAGCCCGCAGCGCCGAGCCCGCAGCGCCGAGCCCGCAGCGCCGGCCCGCAGCGCCGAGCCGCAGCGCCGAGCCGCAGCGCCGAGCCCGCAGCGCCGTCCGGTCCCTGCCGCCGTCCGTCCGCGCTTCGGCTCACCCGCGCTGGCCGTCCCTGCCCGTCCGTGGTCGTCTCCGCCCGTCTGCCGCAAGGTCCGCCTGCGCGCAGCCAGATCCGCGTGCCGCGGGCAGATTCCGCCTCCTGCAAACGAATCTGGCCGCCCGCGCCCGTTTCGGCTCAAGCCGCAACCGGATCAACCCACCCGCGCCTGCCCCGGCGACACCCCGACCACCCGCTTGAACGCCCGGCTGAACGCCGCCTCCGACTCGTAGCCCAGGCCGCGGGCGATCTCGCTGACCGTGGAATCCCGGTCCTGCAAGCGGTTCATCGCCACGTGCATGCGCCATCGCGTCACGTACCGCATGGCCGGCACGCCCACGAGGTCGGTGAACCGGGCCGCGAAGGCCGAGCGGGACATCGCGGTGTGGTGGGCAAGACGTTCGACGGTCCAGGGGTGGGCCGGGTCGCGGTGGATCAGGGCCAGGGCCTGGCCGATCTGGTTGTCCTGCAACGCTCCCAGCCAGCCGGTGCGGGCGGCGGGGTCGTTGGCGAGCCATGAACGGATCGTCTGGATCACCAGCACGTCCGCGAGTCGGGTGATCACCGCTTCGCCGCCGGGGCGCAGGGATCGGGCTTCGGCGGCCATCAGGTCGATGGTCGCGCGCATGTCGTCAGCCTGTTGGACGTGCAGCACGTTCGGCAACACCTCGATGAGGTGCTTGGCGGCTGGGTGGTCGAACTTCACGGCACCGCACACGAGGTGCGTCACCGCGCCGCCGTCGCCGTGGCGGAGGATTGCATAGTTTTCGGTTTCGAATGTGTGCGGCAGCGTCGTCACGATCGGTGACTCGGCGTCGGGGGTGCTGAACAGGCGGTGGCCCTGGCCGCCGGGGACGAGCATGACGTCGCCGGGAGCGAGCTCGGTGGTCTTGGCGTCGACCGCTGGTGAGGACGTGGAACCACAGGCAGTCCGTCATGTCGGGCATGGTCAGGCCCCACGGTTCGGTCAGTTCGTTCCGGCAGTAGAACGTGCCGGACATCCGCAGCAGGTGCAGTGCCTCGCCCAGGGCGTCTGTCATGGTCTCATCCTGGACGAATGAGCAAGCGAGCGCGATGAATTGTCATTGAGAGTCCGGCGCGGGCGGGACAGAGTGAGCGACATGGAAATCACCACGTTGATCGCAGCCGCCGCGTCCGGCCTGATGGCCGGCACGTTCTTCGCCTTCTCCGTCGCCGTGATGCCCGGCCTCGCCGACCTGTCCGCCGAGCACGCCCGCGCAGCGATGCGGCGCATGAACGTGCGCATCCAGAACCCCGTGTTCCTGCTGCTCTTCGTCGGCAACGTGGTCCTGTGCGGCATCGAGGTCTTCCAGGGCCGCTATGTCGGCGGACTGCTCTACATCGTCGGCGCGTTCGTGCTGACGATGGTCGTCAACGTGCCGATGAACAACCGCCTCGAACGCACCGACGACGCCTACTGGCCCGAGTATCTGCGCCGGTGGACGCTGTGGAACCACGTCCGCGGCGTCGCCTGCCTCGCCTCGACGGTCACCCTGTCACTCGGACTTTGATGCCCCGCTTCGGACGCATCGCCGCCACGCTCGTCGGCGTGATCCGCTGGTCCAGCAACACCGGTTTTGGATGTTGCAGCAACACTTTCAGCATCACGGTCAGCTCGGTCACCGCGAGTCCGGCGCCGATGCACCGGTGCGGTCCGCCGCCGAACGGCAGGAACTCGTGCGGCGCGGGCTTGTGCTCCCAGCGATCGGGGTCGAACCGCAGCGGGTCCGGCCACACGTCGGCCAGCCGGTGCGTGACGTACGGGCTGTACAGGAGAAAAGTGCCGCGCTTGATCTGCTTTCCGGCGAACTCGAAGTCCTGCAACGCGGTTCGCGCGGACACCACCGCCGGCGGATAAAGCCGCAGGGTTTCGTTCACGACGTTGGCGAGGTAGTCGTCGTTCGCCGCGCGTTCCCAGACCTCGTTGTGCCGCAGGAGGTTGAACACCGACCACGCCATCGCGGCACTTGTCGTCTCGTAGCCGGCGGCGATCAGCGTCACGACCTGGTCGCGCACCTCCAGATCGCTCAAGCCGTCTTCCTCACGCACCAGCGCTGCGAGCACGTGGTCGTCGTCAGCCGCTGATCCGTGCCGGGCCTCCTCGATCGCGCGGTAGACCCGTGCGTCCACGGCGTTGCGCGCCCTCATCGCAGTGCGCCAGGCCGGGGCGTTCGTCCGCCTGAGCCACGTGACCACCGCGGGGTTGCGGTCGATCAGGTTGATCAGCAGCTGCAGGTGCGCGCCGAAGAAGTCCGCCTCCTGCGCCAACCGGTTGCCGAACAACGCGTGGATCGTGCTGCGCCGGATCGCCCGCCGGAACTCCTGGTACACGTCGACCACGGCACCCGGCCGCCAGTCGGAGAGCACCGCCTCGGCGTTCGACCGCATCACCGGCACGTAGTTGGCGATCTGCCGGTGCACCAACGCCGGCTGCACGAGCCGACGCCGCCGCTTGTGGTCGTCGCCGTCGCTGACGATCAACGACGTCGGCCCGTCGACCGGCACCAGCGACTGGAACGCCTCCTGCACCCCGAAGAGCTCGGAGTTCGCGAACACGAACCGGTTCGCCTCCGGCCCGAGCAGGTAGGTGTACGGGCCCATCCGCACGACCGGCCCGAACCTCCGGTGCAGCGCGAGGAGGAAGTCGGCCTGCCGGAACCGCACCACGTCCGGAGTCATGCCGACGACCCTGCCACACCGCACCCCGCCACGGGCGGCCTGCTGCACCGACCTGCCGCGCCGATCTACTGCGGCGGCCGACCCGCCGGCCACCACCGCGCATCCGTGCGCAACGGGTAGCCGCGCACCGGCACGAACTCACGACGCGACGCCACCACCAGGCGCCACAACCACACCACCCCGACCGCCGAGATCAACGCGAGCCCGAGCCAGGTGAAGACCGTGAACAGCAGCACCTGCGGCGGCGTCGGCTGCGGCAGGTACCCCGCCTCCAGCGCCTGCTCCTGCCACGGCTGGTCGGTGAGCACCAGCGTGAACACCACCGCGATGCTGTTCATCGAGTCCCACAGGGCGTGCAGCAACGACACCCCGAGGTACGCGGCGAACAGCCGCCCGGTGAGCATGAAGTGCTCGCGGGCACTGCGCGCGAACAGCACGCCACCGAGGATCGCCGTCCACAACCCGTGCCCGAACGGCGCCAGGAAGCCGCGCAACAGCTCCGTCGTCACCAGGTCGATCAGCGACAACCCGTGCTCGGTCAACGTCGCCGTGAGCGCGTAACCCGCCGACTCGAACGCCGCGAACCCGAACCCGACGCTCGCGCCCAGCACCAGACCGTCGCGACAGGACTTGTGCGCCAGGTGCCGCGTCAGCAACGCCAACGCCCCGAGCTTCACCGCCTCCTCGATCAGCCCGACACCCACGAACAGCAACGGCGACGGGTGCAGCAGGTACGTCTCCAACAGCGACGCACCCAACACGCCCAGCACGCCACCGACCGCGAACGTCCTGAACACCATCTCCCCGGTCACCTCACCGGAGTGGCTGTGCTGGAACGCCCACGCCACGAACGTGCCCGGCACCAGGAAGCTGCCCAGCAACACGATCGTCGGGATCAGGTTGGCGTTGCCGGTGATGTAGGTGATCACCACCGTCGCCACCCACAGCGCCAGACCGACGAAGAACATCCGCAGCCACGGCCGGCGCCTGCGCGCCTTGGTCGGTCCTGGTACAACCATGGGCTTCTGCTCCTTCCCGCCGCGACCGGGGCAACCGGTCACGTGATCACGGGCAGGAGTTTCCCGCTCACGAGCAACGCCGACAACTTCAGAGCCGGTCGAGAGATGTCGCCGAGATCAACCGCCTCCGATCCACCGTCAGCTGGAACACGTCCGGCCTGCTGAGGTGCCCGGTCGGATCGAGCTCCCGCCGGGCACCGCGCACCACCGCGGGGTCGATGTCGGCGATCACGAGCCGCTCCTCGTCCTTGACCGGCTCCACGATCCACCGGCCGTTCGGTCCGGCGATCGCCGAACCGCCGTCGTAGGGCGAGCTCTGCCTGGCGGCCAGGATCTCGTCCCGCAACGGGAAACCGGCGGGCACGTCCGCGTAGTCGATCACGGCACCGGCCGCGAGCGAGTACACGCCACCCTCCAGCGCGACGAACCGGGTGATGTCGCCGGTCAGCCTCGTGGATCCCGGCCACACCGACACGTGCAGATCAGGAGCCTGTGCATGCAAGGCGTGCCGTGCCAGCGGCATCCAGTTCTCCCAGCAGCACAGGCCGCCGACCCGTGCACCGCCGACCTGGTGCACCTGCAGACCGTGCCCATCCCCGTCGGCCCACACCAGCCGTTCTTCGGGGGTCGGCACGAGTTTGCGGTGCACGCCGCGCACACCGGCCACCGGGTCGATCGCCACCAGCGTGCAGTACACGGTGCCGCGGCCAGGCCCTCGCTCAGCGATCCCGAGGTAGGTGAACACGCCGTGGTCCCGCACGCACTCGACGACCACCCGCAGCTCGGGACCGGTCAACTCGATCGCGAGCTCCCGGTACGCCGCACAGGCCAGCTCCTGCTTCGCACCGTCGAACCGCACGCCTCCGGCCTCGGTGAGCCAGATCGGGTAGCCCGGTAAGAAGGTCTCCGGGAACACGACGAGCTCCACGCCCTCAGCCGCGGCTTTCCCCACGAAGTCGACCACCTTGCGCACCCCGGCTTCCAGGTCCATCCACGGACTGCGGACCTGGGCAGCGGCAACGCGCATCACGAGCTCCTTTAGGTTGAGGACCATGGCTGTCTCCCAACGCGAGCTGCTGCGCTGGCAGTGCGAGCTGACGTGGTCGCTGTTCGAGTACCACCTGGACCTGTTGGACCAGGCCGACCTTCTCTGGGAACCCGAGGGCTCCGTCGTCTTCACCATGCGCCACAACGGCACGGAGTGGGAACGGGACTGGCCGACACCCGAACAGGAGTCCGCCGGCGTGGCCACCATGGCCTGGTTGACGTGGCACATCGGCTGGTGGTGGACCGCCGCGATCGACCACGTGCGCAAGAGTGAGCCGCGTGAGGTGGTGTGGCCGGGACCGGAACGCGCCGTCGGGTGGTTGCGCGACCTGCACGCGGAGTGGCTGGACGTGCTCACCACCGCGGACCTGGAGGCGACCACCGACTTCCCGTGGCCCGACGGGACGATGACCGTCGCGCACACAGCCGGTTGGGTCAACGCCGAGCTGATGAAGAACGTGGCCGAGATCGGGCAGCTCAGGCGGCTGGTCGCCCGGTAGGGCCCGGCGTCAGTTCGTCACCGCCAGCGCGAACGGCAACACCGCGGGCACCCCCTCCTTCCTGAGCATCCTGGTGGCCACCGTCATGGTCCAGCCCGTGTCGATGTGGTCGTCGATCAAGAGCACCGGACCGTCCACACCGGACACGTCCGGGACCTCGCCGGAACGGACCAGGCCCGCGAGGCGTTGGGCGCTGTTGGCGCGGTGCGTCGACTCGCCGAGCCAGACGGTGCCCAGGAACGGCAGGCGGCCGATCGTCGAGATGCGCTGACCGAAGCTGCCGACCAGCGACGGGCGGCGGCGGGAGCCGACCGTCACCACGCCGACCGGGCGCTCGTCCCAGCCCCACGCCGAGAGGACCTTCACGCAGGCGGCGAACACGTCGTCGGGGATCTCCTGGTCGACCCCGTCGGCGAGCAGGTCGCGCAACCTGTTGCCCCAGCCGATGTCGGTGAGCCTGCCCAGCGCGCGCCCCGTGGCCGCCACCTCGGCCGCGGGGATCTTGCCGGACAACGGGACCCCGATCGCGGCCATGCCGGTCGGCCACATCTTGCGCGGCGCCACGTCGACGCCCGGCCGGAGCAGGCGTTCGCGGGCCGCACCGGCCGCGGTCTCCGACACGGCCACCGACAACCGTTCACCGGTGCAGTTGTCACACCGGCCGCAGTCGCGCGCCGTCGGGTCGTCGAGCTGGTCCTGCAGGAACTTCATCCGGCACGACGACGTCCGCTGGTACTCGATCATCACCTGCTGCTCGGCGCGGCGGGCCTCGGCGATGCGCGCGTACCGCTCGCCGTCGTACTCCCACGGCTGCCCGGTCGCCTCCCAGCCACCGCGCACGCGGCGGACGGCGCCGTCCACGTCCAGCACCTTGAGCACGACCTCGAGCCGCCCGCGCGACAGCTCGACCACCGGCTCCAGCGCGGCCGTCGACAGAGGTTTGCCCGCTCCGGACAACGCGGACAGAACTTGTCGCACGACCACCTCGGCCGGGAACGCGAGGGACGCGAAGTACGCCCAGATGTCGCGGTCCTCGTGGCCCGGCAGCAGGATCACCTCGGCGCGTTCGACGCCGCGGCCCGCCCGGCCGATCTGCTGGTAGTAGGCGATGGGGGAGGAGGGCGCGCCGACGTGCACGACGAAACCCAGGTCCGGCTTGTCGAAACCCATGCCCAGGGCAGAGGTGGCGACAAGGGCTTTGACCTTGTTGCCGAGCAGGTCCTCCTCGGCCCGCTGGCGTTCGGCGGTCTCGGTCTTGCCCGAGTACGCGGCCACCGCGAAGCCGCGGTCGGACAGGAAGGCCGCGATGTCGTCCGCCGCCGCGACCGTGAGGGTGTAGATGATCCCCGAGCCCGGCAGCCGGTCGAGCTGCTCCGCGAGCCAGCCCAGCCGGGACTCGGCGGTCGGCAGCAGCGCGACGTGCAACCGCAGGCTGTCGCGGTCCAGCGGCCCGCGCAGCACCAGCGTGCCCTCGTCGGCACCGAGCCCCAGTTGCTCGGTGACGTCGTGGACCACCCTGTCGTTGGCCGTCGCCGTCGTCGCCAGCACCGGCACGCCCGGTGGCAGCTCCGTCAGCAGCGTCCGCAGCCTGCGGTAGTCCGGCCGGAAGTCGTGACCCCAGTCCGAGATGCAGTGCGCCTCGTCGACCACGAGCAGACCGGCCGAGGCCGTCAGCGAGGGCAGCACCGTGTCCCGGAAGTCGGGGTTGTTCAGCCGTTCCGGACTCACCAGGAGCACGTCCACCTCGCCGGCGGTGACCTGCTCCTGCACCGCGTCCCACTCGTCGGTGTTCGCGGAGTTGATCGTCACCGCGTGCACCCCGGCCCGCGCCGCCGCGTCGACCTGGTTGCGCATCAACGCGAGCAGCGGCGAGACGATGACCGTGGGGCCCTCACCGAGCTGGCGCAGCAGCGCCGTGGCGATGAAGTAGACCGCCGACTTGCCCCACCCGGTGCGCTGGACGACGAGAGCCCTGCGCCGCTGCGCCACCAGCGTGTGGATCGCCGTCCACTGGTCCTCGCGCAGCACCGCTTCCGGGCCCGCCAGTGCCCGGAGGCGTTCCTCCGCCAGTTCCCGCAGTGCGATGTCGTCCATGGGGAGCAAGCATGCCAGGGACCTCTGACAATTCTCGTTGCCGCAGGTCGTAAGGTGTGAAGGGTGACTGAAGACCTGCGCGACCAGGTGCACGCCGCAGCCCGCCGCGCCCGCGTCGCCGCCGACGAACTCGTCCTCGCCACCCGTGAGCGCAAGGACGCTGCGCTGCACGAGATGGCCGCCGCCCTCCGCAACCGCGCGCCGGAGATCCTCGAGGCCAACCAGAAGGACCTCGAAGCGGGCAGGGCCGCCGGTCTGCCGGAGAACATCCTCGACCGCCTCACGCTGACCGAAGCGCGGGTCGACGCTGTGGCCAACGGCCTGGAAACCGTTGCGGGACTTGCCGACCCGGTCGGCGAGGTGGTGCGCGGCTCGATCCTGCCGAACGGGCTGGAGCTCAAGCAGGTCCGCGTCCCGATGGGCGTCGTCGGCATGGTCTACGAGGGCCGCCCGAACGTCACGGTCGACGCCGCCGGTCTCGCGCTGAAGTCGGGCAACGCCGCGCTGCTGCGTGGTTCCTCGACCGCCGAACACTCGAACACGACGCTCGTCGCCGTTCTGCGCGATGCACTCGAAAGCGTGAACTTGCCGGCCGACTGCGTGCAGCTGCTGCCGTGCCACGACCGCGCGTCCGTCACGCACCTGATCACCGCGCGCGGCCTGGTCGACCTGGTGATCCCGCGCGGCGGCTCCGGTCTGATCAACGCCGTCGTGGAGCAGGCGACCGTTCCCACGATCGAGACCGGCGTCGGCAACTGCCACGTCTACGTGGACGCGCACGCCGACCTGGACATGGCCGAGAGCATCGTCCTCAACTCCAAGACCCGGCGCACCAGCGTGTGCAACGCGGCGGAGTCCCTGCTCGTGCACAAGGACGTGGCCGCGCAGTTCGTCCCGCGCATCACCAAGGCGTTGCAGCAGGAGGACGTGACCGTTCACGGCGACGAGCAGTTCGCCCAGCAGCCGAACGTCGAAGCGGCGACCGACGACGACTGGGGCACCGAGTACCTGAGCCTCGACATCGCCGCGAGGGTGGTCGGCTCTCTCGACGACGCGGTGAAGCACATCGCGCAGTACGGCTCCGGGCACAGCGAGGCCATCGTGACGAACGACGTCGCGGCGGCGCGCAAGTTCACGGCTCGTGTGGACGCCGCGGCGGTGTTCGTCAACGCCTCCACCGCGTTCACTGATGGCGCGGAGTTCGGCATGGGTGCGGAGATCGGCATCTCCACGCAGAAGCTGCACGCGCGCGGTCCGATGGGCCTGACCGAGCTGACGTCCACGAAATGGGTCGCGTGGGGCGAAGGACACACGCGTCCCAAGGCGTAGCTCTACCTTCGGAGGTATGGCTCCCACCTACCCGTTCTCCGAACCTGACGGCCTAGCCCTCGATCCGACCTATGAACGGTTACGGCGTGACGAGCCGGTCACGCGCGTGACGTTCCCCTACGGCGGCGAGGGCTGGCTCGTCACGTCGTACGACGAGACCAAGTTCGTCCTGGGCGACCCGCGGTTCAGCCGTGCGCGCACGATCAACCAGGACGTGCCGAGGATGCAGCCCCTCATCGCGCCGGGCGGGTCGATCCTCACCTCCGACGGCGAGGACCACGCGCGCATGCGCCGGCTTGTGTCGAAGGCGTTCACGGTGCGGCGGATCGAGGAACTGCGGCCGCGCGCCCAGGAGATCACCGAGGACCTGCTCGACCGCCTGGACAACCCCGGTGACCTGGTCGAGGCTTCACGATGCCGTTCCCGGTCACGATCATCTGCGAGCTGCTCGGCGTGCCCTTCGAGGACCGCGCCGAGTTCCGCGGCTGGTCGGACCAGGTGATGGGCACGGTCGGCAACGACACCCCGCAAGCAGCGCTGGAAGGCATGACGAAGCTCCACGCCTACTTCACCGCACTTGTCGCGAAACGCCGTGCGCACCCCACGGACGACCTGTACAGCGCACTCGTCGCCGCCCGTGACAACGATGACCGGCTCAGCGAGGACGAGCTCGTCCGGTTCGGCATCACGTTGCTGGTCGCGGGTCACGAGACCACGGCCAACATGCTCGGCAACAGCGTCATCACGCTGCTGGAACGCCCGGACGCGTGGCAACGCCTGCTCGACGACCCCGCGGCCGTCCCCGGCGCGGTCGAGGAGCTGCTCCGGTTCGTCCCGCTCGGCAGCGGTGCCGGCTTCCCGCGCATCGCGACCGAGGACGTCCAGGTCGGCAACGCGCAGGTCAAGGAGGGTGACGCCCTGCTCGTCGTGGTGTCGTCGGCCAACCGGGACGAGTCCGTCTACCCGAACAGCGGCGAGCTGGACGTCGATCGAGAGGTCGGCCAGCACATGCAGTTCGGGCACGGCATCCACTTCTGCCTCGGTTCGCAGCTCGCCAGGATGGAGCTGCACGTGGCGTTGGCGGCGGTGTTGCGCCGGATGCCGGGTCTGCGCCTGGTCGAACCCGTCGAGTTCCGGAAGGGATCGCTGGTCAGGGGCCCGATCCGGCTACGGGTGAGCTGGTGAGGAAAATCTTGGCGGAGTCGCGTCACGGGGGAGTGGCGGGTGCGTTCCTCAGGTGCGCGGCTCTGCTTCGGGGTGGGCCGCGACCCGTACGGCCCGTCCTCCCCCTGGGCCGTGCGGTGTGATCAGCACGACGGGCGCCGGATCTCGGGAGCGGTCCGGCGCCCGTCTACGCTGATTCGATGCGCATCGGCGTCATGGGTGGCACGTTCGACCCCATCCACCACGGTCACCTCGTGGCCGCGAGCGAGGTGCAGGCGAGGTTCGACCTGGACCGCGTGATCTTCGTGCCGACGGGTCAGCCCTGGCAGAAGGCGTCGCGCGAGGTGTCGCCGGCGGAGGACCGCTATCTGATGACGGTCATCGCCACGGCGTCCAACCCCCGGTTCTCGGTCAGTCGCGTGGACATCGACCGCGACGGCCCCACCTACACCGTGGACACGCTCACGGACCTGAAGGCGCAGTACCCGAACGCCGACCTGTTCTTCATCACCGGCGCGGACGCCCTCGAGCAGATCCTGTCCTGGAAACGCGCGGCGGACGCGTTCGCGTTGGCCCATTTCATCGGAGTCACCCGTCCGGGCTACACGCTGAACGACCACCACCTACCGCCGGGAGCCGTGTCGTTGGTCGAGGTCCCGGCCATGGCGATCTCCTCCACGGGCTGCCGCGCCCGCACCGCCTCAGGTCAGCCGGTGTGGTACCTGGTTCCGGACGGGGTGGTCCAGTACATCGCCAAGACGGGCTTGTACTCCGAGTCGTAATCACGTTCGAGTGGATTTTGCGTGCATCCTCGGTCTCGGGGAGCAACAATCGACGGGTTGTTGCTGGTTCGTGGAAGGCAAGACTTTGGCTACAGGCACCGTGAAGTGGTTCAACGCCGAGAAGGGGTTCGGCTTCATCGCCCCCGACGACGGCTCGGCTGACGTCTTCGTGCACTACTCGGAGATCCAGTCCAAGGGTTTCCGCTCGCTCGAGGAGAACCAGAAGGTCGAGTTCGAGGTCGGCCAGGGCCAGAAGGGCCCGCAGGCCCAGCAGGTCCGCCCGATCTAAGCATCGGCGCAGGTGAAGGCCACCTCAGGGCGCTGAGGTGGCCTTCGTCATGCGTGCGTGCGCACTACCAGTTGGCAGGCGCCGGTACCCTCAGTAACTCGTGTGGGCGTATCGACGCCCGCCGGAAGTCAGAGGAGTGACGTGGCAGCCACCGACGAGGCACGACGGCTGGCGCTGGTCGCGGCGAACGCAGCGGCCGACAAGAAGGCGCACGACGTTACGGTGCTCGACGTCTCCGACCAGCTCGTGATCACCGACGTGTTCGTGATCGCGTCCGCTCCGAACGAGCGGCAGGTCGGCGCGATCGTCGACAACATCGAGGAGAAGCTGCGGGAGGCCGGCACGAAGCCGGTGCGCCGCGAAGGAGCCCGCGAGGGCCGTTGGGTGCTGCTGGACTTCGTGGACGTCGTCGTGCACGTGCAGCACACGGAGGAGCGCAGCTTCTACGGCCTGGAGCGGTTGTGGAAGGACTGCCCGCGCATCGAGTTCGAAGCGGACGTCCCCGCCGACTCCACGGCTGAATAGAGGTAGCTGATGGCCCTGAGCCGGCTCGTGCTGTGGCGGCACGGTGAGACCGACTACAACGCGACCGGCCGTCTGCAGGGGCACCTGGACTCGGCGCTCACCGAGACCGGCTTGAACCAGGCCAGGTTCGCCGTCCCGGTGCTCGCCGGGTTCGAACCGGAGATCGTGGTGGCCTCCGATCTGCAACGTGCGCGCGAGACGGCGCGTGTGTTCACCACGTCCGCGGAAGTGCCGTTGCGCATCGACGAACGCCTGCGCGAGACGCACCTGGGCAAGTGGCAGGGGCTGACCACGGCCGAGGTGGAGCAGGAGTGGCCGGGCGCGGTCACCGTGTGGCGCACCGACCCGACGTACACGCCGCCGGACGGCGAGTCGCGCGTCGAGGTGGCCGAGCGGGCGATCAAGGTCGTGCAGGAGGTCGACGCGGAGTTCTCGCAGACCGCCCTGCTGTGCGCGCACGGTGGGCTGATCAGCGCTTTGACCGGGCGGTTGCTCGAACTGCCGGTCGCGAACTGGTCGCAGCTCGGCGGGATCTCGAACTGCCACTGGACCGTGTTCACCCGGCGCAACGACCGGTGGCGGCTCTCGTCGTACAACGCGGGCACCACGCGTTGAGACTGCTCGTCCTCGGGGACTCGCTGTCGTTCTTCGGGCCCTCGGGGCCGCTGCCCGCTGATCACCCGCGGTTGTGGCACAACATCTGTGCCGCTGCTCTGGGTGGTTCGGCGGAGCTGGCGGCCGGGTTCGGGTGGACGGCGCGGGACGCCTGGTGGGCGTTGACCGGGGATCCGCGGATTTGGTCGTTGCTGCCGTCGACGGACGTGTTGGTGTTCGCGGTGGGCAGCATGGACACGCTGCCGTCGCCGTTGCCGACATACCTGCGCGAGGGGTTGCGGTATGTGCGGCCCGACTGGTTACGACGATGGGTGCGTGCGCGGTACATCGCTGTGCAGCCGCTGTTGGCGCCGTACGCGCGCGTTGCTCTTCCTCCTGCGCTGACGGCCCGTTATCTGCGTGATTCGCTGCAGTCGGTGCGCAATCTTCAGTACACGATGCCCGCGGTCGGGATGGTGCCGTCGGTGCATCGGGCCGAGTCGTACGCATATGTGCACTCTGGACACGCGGCTGCGGTGCGGGCTGTGCGTGGGTGGGCCGCACGTGCGGATGTGCCGTTGCTGGACCTGCCCTCGGTGGTCGGACCGCACGTCCGGTCGGGTGCCGGCAACCCCGATGGGATGCACTGGGGCTGGGAAGGGCACGAACTGGTGGGCAAGGCGATGGCCGAACTCATCTCGTCCGTGGCGGTCAATCACACGGAGGAGTGAGGGCCGTAGGCTCGTCGCTCGTGCGCATCTCCATCGTCACCGACTCCACGGCTTATCTGCCCGAGGGGTTCGCGCAGCGCCATTCGATCACCGTGGTGCCGTTGCACGTGGCGGTGGACGGTGCCGGACGTCTCGACGGCGTCGACTTCGGCCCTGCTGAGCTGGCGGGTGCGTTGGCGGAGCACCGCCGTGTGACCACATCGCGTCCTACGCCCGGCGAGATGGCGGACGTGTATCGGGACGTGTTGTCGTCGTCCGACGCGATTGTGTCCGTTCATCTCTCGCGTGAGCTCTCCGGAACGTGGGAGGCGGCTCGGCTCGCTGCGGAGGAGATCGATCCGTCGCGAATCCGGGTGGTCGACTCGCGCTCGGCCGGCATGGGGCTCGGGTTCGCCGTGCTGCGGGCGTGCGCCGCGGTCACCGCCGGCCGGTCGGCTGCCGAGGTCGAGGACGCCGCCACCTCCGCGGCCGCCGAGACCAGGATGTTCTTCTGCGTCGAGACCCTGGACCACCTGCGCCGGGGTGGGCGGATCGGTGCGACCGCGGCTCTGGTGGGGACCGCGCTGGCCGTGAAGCCGCTGCTGCACGTCGACGACGGCCGGATCGTGCCGCTGGAGAAGGTGCGCACGATGAGCCGGGCCGTCGGGCGCCTGGTGGACCTCGCGGCCGCGGCGGCGGGCGATGGTCCCGTCGGCCTCGCCGTGCACCACCTGGCTGCCCCGGAACGTGCCGCTGAGCTGGCCACCCGCCTGGACGAACGGCTGGCCGGCTCGACCGGGTGCGTGATCTCGGAGGTGGGCGCGGTGATCGGTGCGCACACGGGTCCCGGCGTGCTGGGCGTCGTGGTGCTGCCCGGAGGACCGGACATCCTCCCACAGACCCCCGACAATTCCGCGTCCCCGAGCGGTGAGTGATCGCGACCTGTCCACAACCCGCGAGTAATCCACAGCCCAGCACTTCCCCCGCTCTCCCCACCCCTCCCACTCCGTAACTTCGCTCCCATGCTCCCCCGCCCCCACCCGGACGACAGCCCGAGCGAACGCCTGGCCGCACTGGCCGCCAAGGTCCGTGCCGACCCGACCCTCGTCTACGCGAACTCCGCCGACTCGACCGAACACGGCCACGGTCGCCGCTTCCGCCTGCCCCGCGTGCCTCGCCGCGGCCTGCTGGCGCTCGGCGTCGCGGTCGCCTGCACGGTGATCGGCCTGTCCACCTGGCTCCAGCGCCCGGCCGCCGAACCGGCACCCGACCTGGCCCTGGTCAGCACCAGCGCCCCGGCGCCGGAGCTCGTCGTGAACGTGATCGGCGAGGTCGTCACCCCCGGCCTGGTCACCGCCACCTCCGGCGCCCGCGTCGCCGACGCCCTGCGCCTCGCGGGCGGCATCCGCCCCGGCACCGACCTGCACGGCCTCAACCTCGCCCGCAAACTCGTCGACGGCGAGCAGATCGCCGTCGGCATCCCGCCCCCGCCGGCGGCCGTCGTGCCCACCAAGCTCAACCTGAACACCGCTTCGGCCACCGATCTCGACTCGCTGCCCGGTGTCGGCCCCGTCACCGCCCAGCGCATCGTCGACCACCGCACCCGCAAGGGCCCCTTCGCCTCCGTCGACGAGCTCCGCGACGTCGAAGGCATAGGCGACACCAAACTCTCCAAGCTCGCCGACCTCGTCCACACCTGACGTACCGGCGCCTCGCTGCTCCACCTCACCTCATCGAGAGGACCTCCCATGCCTACTCGTCCCGTTGTCATGCCCGAACCCGATCTCATCTGGCACCAGTACGCCCGGCCCGGCCTGCTGGCGTCCTGGGAGAGCCTGCGCACCCCGGTCGTGACCGTGCGCGAGTTCTTCCCGAACGGTCTGCCACACCGCAGGGTCCGGAAGCGTGTCGTGGCCGGTCGTGATCCCGCCGCCGAAGCCTCTCCCGAGAAGGAGAGGCCATGGCCCGCAGACACCCGGTGACCCACGACTACCGCCTGGTCCCCGCGGCCACCGCGGTGTGGGCGACCGCTCTGGCCGGCCTCTTCCTCAGCTGGCAGGCGGCGGTCCTCATCGGACTTCTCACCGGTGGGATCGGCCTGGCCGCCTGGCGCAGGGCCTGGTGGCCGAAGACCTGCGCGATCGCCCTCCTGCTCTCCGGCCCGATGGCCGGGGCCTGGGTCGGCGGCAACGTCCTGAGGGCCGAGACGCACCCGCTTCGGCTGGCCGCCGACGAAGGCCGCTCCACCACGCTGACCGCGGAGCTCAGCACGCGACCACGAGGCATCCGGGCGGCGGGGTTCGGCGGTCACCAGGCGGGCGTGGACCACGTCGTCATCACCGCGACGGCGAACGGCGCCACCATCGTCATCCTGGCGCCGGCCGAGAAGTGGCGAGACCTGGTGCCGGGCCAGGAGGTCACGGTCAAGGGCTCGCTCGCGCCGCCCAGGCCGGGTGATCTCACCTCAGCCCTGCTCCGAGTGCGCGGTCCGCCGGTCGACCCACGGCCGCCACCGGCCTGGCAACGCTGGGCCGACCACCTCAGAGACGGTCTGAGCAGGGCCAGCGCGAGCCTCGACGCCGAGGAGGCGGGGCTGCTGCCCGCGTTGGTGGTGGGCGACACCGAACACGTGGTGCCGCGCATCGTCGACGAGTTCCGGACGGCAGGCCTGGCGCACCTGCTCGCGGTGAGCGGCGCGAACCTCGCCATCGTCTGCGGCGCGGTCTACCTGCTGCTGCGGAAGACCGGTCCGCGCAAGGCGGCGGTGGGTGCGCTGGTGGCACTGGTCTGCTTCGTGGTCTTGGCCGGTCCCGAACCCAGCGTGCTGCGGGCCGCGGTGATGGGTGCCGTCGCGTTGCTGGCGCTGTTCCTCGGCCGGGAACGCTCGGCGCTGCCGTCGCTGGCCACGGCTGTGCTGGCCTTGGTGCTGATCGATCCGGCGCTGGGTGCTGATCCGGGGTTCGCGTTGTCCGTCACGGCGACGGCGGCGTTGGTGCTCGTCGCCCCGCGGTGGGCGCGTCAGCTGAAGGAACGCGGTGTGCCGCAAGGGTTCGCCGAGGCGCTCGCCGTGCCGGCGGTCGCCAGCCTCGCCACGGCTCCGCTGGTGGTGGGGTTGTCCGGGCAGATCAGCCTGGTCTCGGTGCTCGCGAACCTGCTCGTCGCACCGGTGGTGGCACCGGCGACGGTGCTGGGTGTGCTGGCGGCGGCCGTCGCGCCGCTGTACCCGCCCGCGGCCGAGGTGGTCGTGCACGTCGCCGGACCGGCGGTGACGTGGCTGATCCTGGTCGGCCGGCACGCGGCGGCGGTACCGGGTGCCGCGGTGAGCTGGCCGGAGGGCTGGGTCGGCGGGCTCGCGCTCGTCGTGGTCACCGCAGTCGTCTTCCTGTTGCTGCGGAACAAGAAGACACGAGTGCTGACGGTTGCGGTGCTCGTGGGCGGCTTCGTGGCGTTGGTGCCGATGCGCACCATCGCGCCGATGTGGCCGCCGGCCGGTTGGAAGGTCGTCAGCTGCAACGTCGGTCAGGGCGATGCGCTCGTGCTGGCCACGGCCGAGGCGGACCGCGCGGTGGTGGTCGACACCGGGCCCGATCCCGGCGCGCTCGACCGGTGCCTGAAGACGTTGGGGATCAAGCGGATCCCGTTGATCGTGCTCTCGCACCTGCACGCCGACCACATAGGCGGCTTGCAGGCGGCGCTCACCGGGCGTGCGGTGGGGGCGGTGGCCGTGGGGCCGCTCAAGGAGCCGGAGTGGGCGTGGAGGGAGGTCCGCAGACAGGCGCACGCGAGCGGCGTGCGGGTGGTGGAACCGAAGGCCGGCGAGCGATTCGCCTGGCCGGGACTGGAACTGGAGGTGCTGGGGCCGCGAAGACAGCCGGTCGCCGCGGAGACGAACACGGTCGTGAACGACTACTCGCTCGTGCTGCGCGCGACCACTCCGGCCGGCCGGGTGCTGCTCACCGGTGACGTCGAACTGGCAGGCCAGGCGGCGTTGCTGGGGGAGCGGGACCTGGAGGCCGACGTGCTCAAGGTGCCTCACCACGGTTCCCGCTACTCGTTGCCCGCGTTCCTGAAACGCGTGCGGCCGCGGGTCGCCCTGGTGAGCGTCGGCACGGGCAACCGCTACGGCCACCCGAGCCCGCAGGTGATCGACGCACTGCGGGCGGGAGGCGCCCTCGTGTTGCGCACGGACAAGGACGGCGACCTGGCGGTGTTGCCAGGAAGCCGAGTCGTACGAAGGAAGAGGAGAACCGAGATGGACCAGACCTGGATCAGGCTCTACAACGCGCGCTACCCGATCCCCGGCGGCAGCCCCGGCTTCGCCTGGGCCATGTGGCAGCCCGGTTACCACGCCACCCCGTGGCCGCACGACGAGCTCAAACCCGATTTCGCCTACTACCTCTGCGAAACACTCGACGACGGCACCCGCGCCATCACCCACCGTGCGCGCACCACCCACGTCCTGCCGCCGACCGAGGCCGAGAGCCCGGAGGCCGCCTACGACCTGGTCGCGGAGCACGTGTTCGACGACGGCCTGCGCATCGCCCCGAACGTCTGGCACGAGTACCACTACAACGTTCTCAAGGGCGAAGCCCCGTGGCCGCAACGCATCACGGCTTGGCGCGCGGAGGTGGAGCCGGTCGGGCCGCACGTGCACGAGGAGCTGCGCCGGTTCCCGCGCACGGGCTGGACGAAGTCGGACTCGATCGCCCTGTGAGACGACGCGGGCCGGGGACGCGAACGTCCCCGGCCCGGGAGGAGGTGGTCAGCTGACGGCTCAGCCCAGCGCCTTGAGCACGGCCTCCGCCGACGGCGGTACCGTCGCGCGCGGTCCGATCGTGTCGCCGAGCGCGTCCAGGGTCTTCAGCCCGTCACCCGTGATCAGCAGGACGGTCTCGCCGTCGGGGTCGATCTGCCCGGTCTCGACGAGCTTCTTCGCGGTCGCCACGGTCACGCCACCGGCGGTCTCGGCGAAGATGCCCTCGGTGCGGGCGAGGAGCTTGATGCCCTCGACGACCTCTTCGTCGGTCACGTCCTCGATGGCGCCGTTGGTGCGGCGGACCGTGTCGAGCACGTACGGGCCGTCGGCGGGGGCGCCGATCGCCAGGGAGCGGGCGATGGTATCGGGGCGGACCGGGCGGATGACGTCGTGGCCTTCTTTGAAGGCGGTGGCGACCGGCGAGCAGCCGGTGGCCTGGGCGCCGAACACGCGGTACGGGGTGGCCTCGACGAGGTCGAGCTGGCCGAGCTCCCGGAAGGCCTTGTCGACCTTGGTGAGCTGGGAGCCGGAGGCGACCGGGACGACGATCTGGTCGGGCAGGCGCCAGCCGAGCTGTTCGGCGACCTCGTAGCCGAGGGTCTTGGAGCCTTCCGCGTAGTACGGGCGGACGTTGACGTTCACGAACGCCCAGTCCTCGTGCTCGGCGGCGAGTTCCTGGGCCAGGCGGTTGACATCGTCGTAGTTGCCGTCGACCGCGATGAGGGCGCCTTCGTAGACGGCGCTCATGAGGATCTTGGCGCGTTCGAGGGAGGAGGGGACCAGGACGACGGACTCCCAGCCGGCGCGGGCGGCGGCTGCGGCGACGGCGTTGGCGAGGTTGCCGGTGGAGGGGCAGGCCAGGACTTTGAAGCCGAGCTCGCGGGCGGCGGCCAGGGCCACGCCGACCACGCGGTCCTTGAAGGAGTGGGTGGGGTTGCCGGTGTCGTCCTTCACCCAGACCTTGCGGATGCCCAGTGCCTTGGCGAGGCGGTCGGCCTCGACCAGGCGGGTGCCGCCGGGGTCGGTGTTCGGGTGCTGTTCCACAGTGGACGGAACGGGGAGGAGGCCGCGGTAGCGCCAGATCGACCTGGGGCCGGCTTCGATGTCCTCGCGCCGGATCTTGCCGAAGTCGTAGGCCACTTCCAGCGGCCCGAAACACTCCAGACATGCGTATTCCGGAGCGAGAGGAGTCTCATTCCCGCACTCGCGGCACAGCAGCGCGCGGGCCGGGCCGAGGTCGAACTTGGTGCTCGTGGGCACAGAGACAGCAGTCATCGCGAGGTATCTCCTCATCTTTCCCGCGAAAGTGGAAAACGGGTCGGAATTGGCACCGTGATCGTCTGCGCGTAGCGCTGACGCCGGTTGCCGGGGCTTCTTCGGGCCGGTCCCTCTGCCCCTCTGGATGAGCGGTGTTCAGTTGTGGCTCTCAAGCTACGGCAACGGTCCGTTGCTCGGCCACAGACGTCCACGATCCGGGACGTGGGAGGATGCGGAGCGTGAGCGCACCGGAGTCACTGCACCTCGTCGTCGGCGAGGAGGAGTTGCTGGTTGAACGCGCAGTTCGGGCGGCTCTCGAGGCAGCCCGCACGGCCGATCCGACCGCCGACCTGACCCGTGTGCAGGTGAGCGATCTCACGCCGCCGGAGCTGGCCGAGCTGGTGAGTCCGTCGCTGTTCGCCGAGGGCCGCGTGATCGTCCTGCAGAACGCGCAGGACATCAGCAAGGAGATCGCCGACACGGTGCTCTCCTACCTCAAGGCGCCCGCGGACGGGGTCACGCTCGTCGTCCTGCACACCGGTGGTGGCCGCAGCAAGGCGGCCAAGGACCTGCCGGGTCAGCTCAAGAAGGCGGGCGCGGCGGTCACCGAGTGCGCCAAGATCACCAAGCCCGCCGAGCGCGAGTCGTTCGTGCGCAACGAGGTGCGGCAGGCCGGCGGCAAGATCGACCCCGAGGCGGTGGCGACGCTCATCGACGCCGTGGGCACGAACCTGCGCGAGCTCGCCGCGGCGGCCTCGCAGCTGGTCTCCGACACCGACGGCAAGGTGACGGTCGAGGAGATCCGCCGCTACCACCAGGGCAAGGCCGAGGTGACCGGGTTCGCCGTCGCGGAGAAGGCCGTCACCGGTGACCGGGCGGGCGCGATGGAGTCGCTGCGCTGGGCCATGCAGCTCGGTGTGCCACACGTGCTGGTCGCCGATGCCCTGGCGGACGCGGTGCGGACGGTCGCACGCGTGTCCGCGGTGGGCAGGGCCGACCCGTTCAGCCTCGCCGGCCCGCTCGGCATGCCGCCGTGGAAGATCAAGAAAGCTCAGGCACAGGCCCGCGGCTGGGACCAGACGGGGCTGGCCGACGCGATGCATGTGGTCGCTGGCCTCAACGCCGACGTGAAAGGCGTGGCGGCCGACGCCGACTACGCCCTGGAACGCGCCGTGCTGAGGATCGTCGCCGCACACGGCCGTCGCTAGCACCCTCGTGGCGGTCGCCCGCCGCCTGCGAACGCCCGAACATCGACGTCGTGGTTGATGGCAACGTGGTGCACGGGACTGTTCACGGCTCGGTCGTGCAGGCGCAGACCGTGCACGGTGGCGTGCACATCCACGCACCGGAGCTGACCGTGCCGCGCCAGTTGCCGCACGGAGCCGCACAAATCGTGGGGCGTGCTGGCGAGTTGGACGAGATGGCCGCATGTGCCGAGCGCGTCATGGTGATCATCGGAATGGCCGGTGTCGGCAAGACCGCCCTGTGCCTGCGGTGGGCGCGAGAGGTCGCCGATGACTTCCCGGACGGCCAGCTCTACGTCGACCTGCGCGGGTTCGACCCGTCCCAGCCGCCGGTCGCGGTCGCCGAGGCGGTCCGCGGGTTCCTCGACGGGTTCGGGGTGTCGCCAGAGCGCATCCGCCCGGATGTCGCGGCCCAGGTGAACCTGTACCGCAGCCTCGTCGCGGACCGGAAGGTCTTGGTGGTGCTGGACAACGCGCGACGCGGAGCAAGTTCGCCCGTTGCTGCCAGCCGGTCGGGACTGCGTCACCGTGATCACAAGCCGCACCGAGCTGACCGGTCTGCTGGTCGACGGTGGTGTTCGCCGGGTGGCGCTCGGGCTGCTCGGCCAGTCCGACGCGCGGGTGCTCATCGCCGACCGTGCGGCCGGTGTGGCGGAGGACGACGCGGTCGGGGAGTTGGCGGCGATGTGCGCGGGTCTGCCGCTCGCACTCGCGATCATCGCGGCGCAGGCCGCACAGCACCGGTTCCCGCTGCGGACCCTGGTGCGTCAGCTGCGCTCGGAGGGACGGCTGCTGGACGCACTCGACACCGGCGATGTCCGGACCACCGCGCGGGCGGTGCTCTCGTGGTCGTACGAGACGCTTTCGCCTGGTGCACAACGACTGTTCCGCTATCTCGGGCTGATGACCGGGGCGGACATCGCGTGGCCGGCGATGGCGTCGTTGATCGGGACGCGGAGCCGGACCCTGCTCGCGGAGCTGCTGCGGGCGAACCTCGTCGAGGAGTACCTGCCCGGCCGGTTCCGGCTGCACGACCTGCTCCGCGAGTACAGCGCCGGCCTGCTGGCCGAGGAGACCGAGCAGGACCGGCTCGCGGCGTGCACCAGGATGGTCGACTCGTACCTGCACGGTGCGTTGGCCGCTGACGTGGCGCTGAAGGCACAGCGGTTGCGCATCACCGTGCCGCCGGCAGGACCCGGTGTGGAAGTCCCGGCGATCACGGACTACCTGAGCGGGCTCGACTGGTTCGCCGAGGCCAAGGCCTGTCTGATGCTCGGACGGACGTTGTTGCGCCAGGACCGGCAGCACGACGCCGAGGGCATGTTCCAGAGCGCGCTTCGGTTGTTCCGCGAGTTCGGCGGTGCCGCCGAGGAGGCCGACGTCCTGACCTCCATCGCCACGTTGCACCTGCTGCGGTGGCAGATCGAGGACGCGGCCGCCGCTGCGCGCGAGGCGTTGTCGCTCGCGGAGACCGTGCGGCAGCTCAACTGCCAGGCCGCCGCCCTGCGGATCATCGGGCGGTGCGACCTGGAACGCGGCGACCACGAGCAGGCGGTCGAGCGGTGCACGGCCGCGTTGGAGCTCTACCGCGTCACCGGGGACACCGAGGGCGAGGCCGCTGCGCAACGGTGGCTGGGCACGGCGTACCGGAAGCTCGGCAGATGGGACGAGTCGGTGCGGCACCACGAGCGGTCGTTGGAGATCGACATCGACCTGGGCGACGACTACTACGTCGCGGTCGTTCTCGACCAGCTGGGACTCACCTACGTGGCCATGGGGCGCCAGACGGATGCCGAGTCGGCCTGGCAGCACTCGGTGGCCATCCTCGACTACCTGGACCACCCGCAGGCCGACACCGTCCGCGCCCGGCTGCTCAAGAACGAGGGATCCCGATCAGGTACTGAGCCCCGGTGAAGCCGCGTTCGACGCCGATGGTCCACGTGAACGACTCGGTGCCGTCAAGACCGTCCACCATGGAACGCAGCTCGCCGCGTCCGTACATGCGCAGGAACGACACAACGCTGTCGAAGAACATCATGAACGGCAGCACCGGCACCAAGTACGTCAAAACCAGCCGCAACAGGTACCGCGGCAACGGATTGCGCTGGAACGGCGCCGCCAGCAACACGGCCAGCGTCGTGAAGAACGGGAACAGCAGCACGTACAGCCACGACCGCTTGGTGTCGACGATGACGATCGGCGATCGGGTGTCGACGGCGTTCTGCAGCATCCGACGAGCCAACGCAGGCGGGAAGTGGTGGAAGGCGCCGTAGATCGTGCGCGTGCCAGGCACCCGGCAGTCGGTCGCGTCGACTGACGACGACTCGTGGTCCACCGAACAACACGACGGCAGCACGCGCCGGTTCGAAGCCTCGACGCGCTCAAAAGCGCCCACGTTCGGCACGAGGTCGGTCAGCGTCACAGACGTGTGGATGCCCTCGCGGTGCAACCGGCGTTGGATGAGCGGCACCGGCCCACCGGACCCGGCGCACAGGTCGACGATCCGCGGATCGGCCCCCTCGCGCAACGCACGCGCCAACGGCCGCGCGTACTCCCGGGCGGCGTCCGTGAGCCGGTAGATGGTCGTGATGGACTCCGTGTGCAGAGTTCGCAACACGGGCGGCGTCCGGTCGAGGTCGTGGAGCTCGACGAAGTGAATGCGCGGGAGCGACTCCATGACCCCCATCCCTACCAGAACAGCAAGAAGGGCCCGCTCAACGAGGAGCAGGCCCTTCTCGACGGCTCAGTGTGAGCGGAATCAGCCCTCGAGCTGGTTCGCGCGCAGCGCCATCGCCGACTTCTTGTTGGCGGCCTGGTTGGCGTGGATGACGCCCTTGGTGGCGGCCTTGTCGAGCTTGCGGGACGCGTCCTGCAGCAGCTCCAGGGCCTTCGCCTTGTCACCGGCCTCGGCAGCCTCGCGGAACTTGCGGATGGCCGTCTTGAGGGACGACTTGACCGACTTGTTGCGCAGGCGCGCCTTCTCGTTGGTCTTGATCCGCTTGAGCTGGGACTTGATGTTCGCCATGCGACATCACCCTTCGTGTCGAAACCGGAGTTCGTGACGCGCTTGGTCGGCACCAGCCAACGACTGGGTCTCCTCCACGGCGGAGCGCCGCGCGTTCACGACGACGAAGGATATCAGGCCAGCTCAGCGCACCGTGAACCCGGCCTTGTCCGCGCCCACCACGGCCTCGTACGCACCGCGCGCGACCTCACGCCGTCCGGAGCCGTCCACGTCGCCGACGGTCAACGCCAGCTGGGACAGCTTGAACGACACCTCGACCTGTTTCGACTGCCCAGCGGCCAGTTCCACGCGGGTGAAACCCACCAGCCGCAGGTCGGGCGTGAGCACCGGGGACGCCGGTTGCCGCACGTGGACCGGCACGATCGCCGTTCCCGCGCGCCCGCCGGTGTTCGCCACCGTGAACTTCACCACGCCGTCGCCGCGCGAGGTCGAAGCGGTCACCGCGGAGGTGGTGAACGACGTGTACGACAGCCCGTGCCCGAAGGCGTAGAGCGGGTCGTACTTGGCGTTCGCCGCGGTGTTGGCGCCCGGCAGCTGGTCGTAGGTCAGTGTCGGGTCGCCCAGCGCCTTGGGCCACGAGATCGGCAGCTTGCCGCTCGGGTTCACCGCGCCGAACAGCACGTCGGCGATGGCCCGGCCGCCCTCGCTGCCCGGCAACCAGCCCGCGACCAGCGCGTTCGCGTCCGCGGCGGAACCCAGCACCTGAGGGCGGGCGGTGAGCAGCACCACGACCACCGGCTTGCCGGTCGCCTGCACCGCGTCGACCCACGTCTGCTGCTCCGGCGTCAGCACCGGGTTCTCGGTGTCGGCCGGTCCCTCGGCGCCCGGCTTCTCGCCCAGCACGACGACCACCGCGTCCGCACCCCCGCTCGGCCACCGCCGCGGCTTGGGTCGGCGCGTGCACGACCGACGCGCCAGGAGCGGCCTCGCGCACGCCGGTCAGCACGGTCGCGGTCGGCGGCAGCGGTGAGTCCTCCGGCACGCCCTGCCACTCGACGGTCCAGCCACCGAGCTGACGGCGCACGTCGTCGGCGGTCTCACCGGTCACGACGATCTTCTTCGCCGCGCCCGCGTCCAACGGCAGCACGCCGTCGTTCTTCAGCAGCACCGTGCTCTCCGCGGCCGCCTGACGCGCCAGCGAGCGGTCCACGTTCACCACGTTGCCGTCGGCCTTCGCCGGGTCCACGTACGGCTTCTCGAACAGCCCCAGGTCGAACTTGAGCTTCAGCACCCGCCGCACCGCCTGGTCGATCCGCCCGCGCGAGACCGACCCGTCGCGCACGTTCGCCAGCAGCAACGACGTGAACTCGGCCGCGTTCGACGGCTCCATCGCCATGTCCACGCCGGCGTTGACGCTCATCGCGATCGCGGTCTTGTAGTCCGGCGCGATCTTGTGCCGGTCCACCAGGTACCGCATGTCCTGCCAGTCCGACACCGCGACGCCCTTGAAGCCCATCTTGTCGCGCAGCTGCGTCTGCAGCATGTACTTCGACGCGTGCACCGGCACCCCGTTGAGCGAGCCGGAGTTGATCATCACGGTCTTCACGCCCGCGTCGAACTGCGCCTGGAACGGCGGCAGCACCACGTCCTGCAGCTGCCGCACCGGAATCTGCGCGGCACCGCGGTCGTGCCCGTTCGCCGGCGCCGAGTAGCCCGCGAAGTGCTTGGCCGTCGCGGTCAACTGCGCCGTGTCGTCCACATGGGACTGTTGCCCGCGCACGTTCGCCGCCGCCAGCTGCCCGGCCAGGAACGGGTCCTCGCTGTACGTCTCGTAGTAACGGCCCCACCGCGTGTCACGCGCGATGTCGGACACGGGCGCGAAGTTCCAGAACACGCCGGTCGCGCGCAACGCCTTCGACGCGGACACACCGATCTGCTCCTGCAGGCCGGGGTTCCACGTCGCGCCGAGCCCGATCTGGTGCGGGAACATCGTCGCGGAGATGACGTTGTTGTGCCCGTGCACGCCGTCGGAGCCGTAGATGATCGGGATCTTCAACCTGTTGTTCTCCAACGCATAGCGCTGGATCGCGTTGTTCATCTCGGCCCACGCACGCGGCGTGTTCTCCAACGGCGCGTCACCACCACCGGACAGGATCGAGCCGACGTGCGCGTCCGCCAGGACCGCCTTCAGGCACGAGTCCACCAACGGTCCGTTGACGTTGTTGCAGTCACCGCGCAGCTTCCCGACGCGGATCTGGGCCATCTGCCCGATCTTCTCCTCGAGCGTCATCCTCCGCAGCAGGTCCTCGACCCGCCGCTCCGACGACGCCCGCGCGTCGAGGTAGATCTCCTTGCCCGCCGCCTGACCACCTGCCTGGGTCAGCGACGCGATCAGCACACCAACGCCCACCGCGCCGAACATGGCGCGCTTGCGAGAAAACAATGACAAGACTCCTCCACGTTCCCGGTGCGCCCGCCGCACACCATCGCGTGGAGGACTCCGCTGAAAACACCTCCGAACGGTGGAACTGGCCCGGAAGCGGTTTCATGCTGGTGAAACGCCTGTTCAACCGCCCAGGATGCTGCGCGTCAAAGACTGTTTCTCATCCAGCAGCTCGCCCAGCGCGGTCGTGATCGTGGCCTCGTCCAGCCGCACCCGCGCCACCCCGGGCTGCTCGTCCAGCGCGATGAGCGTCGCCCGCCGCACGAGCTCCTTCACGAACGACGCCGTCACACCCTCGCTCGCCGCCACGACCGCGGAGGCGTCCGGCAGGTCGAGGTCCGTGCCCGCCGCGTAGAGGCGCAGCAGCCGCTCCCGGCCGTCCGCGTCCGGCTTCGGCACGTTCATCGCGAGGTCGATCCGGCCCGGACGTTGCGCGAGGGCCTCCTCCATCGCCTCCACGCGGTTCGTGGTGAGCACGAACGTCACGTCGGCCTCGGAACCGATGCCGTCCATCTCGTTCAGCAGCTCGAACAACGCGGGGTTGCCCGACGACGTGTGCCTGCGGTCCTCGGCGATCAGGTCGACGTCCTCGACGACGACCACGGCCGGCTCCAGCTTCCGCGCGAGTGCCGTCGCTACTTTGAGGAACCGGAACATCGCCACGCCGCTCAGCACAATCACCGTCGAGGACTCCAAACGCCCCAACAGGTACCGGATCGTGTGCGTCTTGCCGGTGCCGGGAGGGCCGTAGAGGAGGAGCCCTCGTTTCAGATGCTGGCCGTGCGCGCGTAGCCGTTCGCTCTGAGACGCCGTGCGCACCACATGACGTTCGATCGCCTCAAGAACACCCTCGGGCAGAACGACGTCCTCAGGCCGCAACGACGGCCGTGGCAGGAACGTGAGCAGCTGGTTGTTCCGGTGCTCACTGATCCCGAACGCCATCACCTTGCCCTGGAACAGGTTGTGCCGGGCGATGTGCCGCTCCACCTCTTCACGGGTGGCCGTCGCGATCTCCCGGGAGGCCGCGAGCACCTGCAGCGAACAGCGGTTGTCGCCGCGTTCCTCGACCGGCCCCTGCACGGCGACCACGACCGGTTCGCCACCGGGAGACCGTGAGGCGACCAGACCCAGTTGCACCGCCTCGACAGCGGTGTCCGGGCCGGTCGCCACGGTCGTGTAGTCGACGGCGCCGAGCTGGTGGCTCCCGTCGGCCGTGCCCAGCATGTCCACCAGCGCCATGTGCGAGCGGTTGCCGGCGATCCCGAACCACTCCGCCCCCGCGGAGTGCTCCTTCAGGTAGGTCTCGATGCCGTGGTGCACGTTCACGTGCTCCCAGCCCGAGAACTTGGCCGTCACGGTCGGGACCTGCGCCATCGGGATGCCGATGTGCCCCGTCACCTTCCGGACCAGCGTCGACTCCGCGCCGTCGGAGACCAGTTTCCTGGCCTCCTCCAGCAACCCCTGCAGAGCCGCCGCGAGCGATCGTGCGTCGGACGTGTGGAGATCTGTCACCCGGTCGAACGTACGCACTACTCGCGCGGTTCGTCCTCGTCCTTCTGGTCCGGCTTCTTCGGCGGCCTCCCCCGGCGAGGCATCTTCTTCACCTCACCGGGCAGCCGGCCCGCGTCCGCCAGCGCACGCCGCAGCAGGAACTCGATCTGCGCGTTGGTGCTGCGCAGCTCGTCGTTCGCCCACCTGCTCAACGCGTCGTGCACGGCCGGATCGAGCCTGAGCAGAACGCTTTTGCGCTCCGCCATCAGGTGTACAGAGACCCGGTGTTCACCACGGGCTGAGTGGAGCGGTCACCGCACAGGACGACGAGCAGGTTCGACACCATCGCCGCCTTGCGTTCCTCGTCGAGCTCCACGACGTCGTGCGCGGCGAGCCGCTCCAACGCGAGCTCCACCATGCCCACGGCACCCTCGACGATCCGGGTCCGTGCCGCGACGACCGCGCCGGCCTGCTGCCGCTGCAACATGGCGTGGGCGATCTCCGGTGCGTACGCGAGGTGCGTCAGCCGCGACTCGATCACCTTGACGCCCGCGGACTGCACGCGTGCGGAGATCTCGATCGCGAGCGTCTCGGTGATCTCGTCCGCGTTCTCCCGCAGCGACAGGCCGGCTTCCTCGTGGTTGTCGTACGGGTAGCTGGTCGCGATGTGCCGGACCGCGGTCTCCGTCTGGATCCCCACGAACCGCACGAAGTCGTCCACCTCGAACCGTGCGCGCGCCGTGTCCTCGACCTGCCACACGACCACGGCGGCGATCTCGATCGGGTTGCCGTCCGCGTCGTTGACCTTGAGCGTCTGCGTCTCGTGGTTGCGGATGCGGGTGGAGATCTTCTGCCGCGTCGTCAGCGGGTTCGCCCACCGCAAGCCGTCCGAGCGCACCGTGCCGACGTACCGGCCGAGGAACTGCAGCACGCGCGCCTCACCGGGCGCGACGGTGAACAGCCCCCGCAGGAGCAGCGCCGCCGCGAGGAAGACCAGCACCCCCGCGATCAGCAGACCGGCTGACGGCTCGTTCGCGTCGGCGGCCCTGACCCCCTCGATGATCGCCCACACGCCCACCGCAACCACCGCCAACCCAGCGAAGAACATCGGTAGACCGGCAATCTCCCGCGCGTGCTTCTCACGAACGGCAGGTGCCGGCATGTGCACTGTCGTGTCGATCGTCGCGCTCATCCAGACCCCCTAGCGAAGTAGTAGCTAAGTGATATCACTTTTTTCGGGATGATCGCAAGTTAGGCTGGTCCGCATGAGGGCGAAGAAGCAGCGTGTGGCGGCCTACGGGGTGTGCATCAACGACGCCGACGAGATCCTGCTGGCGCGCTGGCTTGGCCCTAAGGGCAAACGTTGGATCCTGCCCGGCGGCGGCATCGACCACGGTGAGCACCCGTACGACGCGGTCGTCCGGGAGTTCGAGGAGGAGACCGGGTACGCGGTCGAGGTGCTGCGGCTGATCGGCATCGACTCGGAGCTCCGCGAGGAGTTCCACCGCGACTACCACGCACTTCGCATCATGTACGAGGTCAGGATCGTGGGCGGCGAGCTGCGCAACGAGGTGGGCGGCACCACCGACCTCGCCCAGTGGCACCCGGTCGCAGACGTCGGACAACTGGAACGAGTGCCCTCCCTCGACACCGCTCTCGGTCTGTACCGGACCGCCCCACCCTCGGGAATCTTGCGGTAGCTTGCTCCTACCGCCGCCGACTTGCCCACAACGGAGTCGGCGAATGATCCGATCACTGGCCGCAATCGCCGCGGCCGCCCTGCTGTCGTCCTTCGTGCACGTACCGGCGCACGCCGCCGTCGTCGCGGTGTCGAGCACGGCCTCGCTGCAGGCCGCCATCGACACCGCCCGGTCAGGTCAGCGCATCGAGCTGGCCGACGGCGTGCACGCCGGGACCATCAAGATCACCAGGTCCGACATCACCGTCGCCGCGCGACGGGCCGGCGGCACCGTGTTCACCAGCGGTGGCTTCGCGCTCGGCGCCGTGCGTGGCGTGACCGTCGAGGGCTTCGTCTTCGACGGGACCAGCACGATGTCGGTCCCGGTCGAGGCCCAGGCCACCCGCATCACCCGCAACACCTACAACGGCAACAAGGACGGCGCCTCTCTCACGGTGAGCGCCGACGACGTGCAGGTCGACCACAACACGTTCTCGAACCGCAGCAACGAGGGCGTGTACCTGCAGGTCACCGGGTCCGGCACCGAGATCGCCAAGCGGACCTGGATCCACCACAACTACTTCTACAACCACTCGTTCTCCGGTTCGAACGGCGGTGAGTCGATCCGGCTCGGCTACAGCCACAAGCAGTCGAAGTCGGCGTACGCGGTCATCGAGCACAACCTGTTCGAGAAGGCCAACGGCGACCCCGAGGCGATCTCGGTGAAGTCCTCGGACAACACCGTCCGCTTCAACACCATTCGCGACAGCAAGGGCTACATCGTCCTGCGCCACGGCAACCGCACGGCCGTGGAGGGTAACCTGCTGTTCGGCAGTGGCATCCGGTTCCACGGGAACGACCACAAGGTGTTCAACAACTACGTGCAGAACACAGGTGACCGCGCGATCGTGTTCGGCAAGGGCTCGGAGACGGACAGCGGGCCGACCTCCACCTCGCACGACCGTCCCGACCGCGTGACGGTCGCGTTCAACACCCTGGTCGGCTCCGGCGCCGTGGTCGACAGCGACACCGGTACTCATGCGCCGAAGGACTGCGTGCTCGCGAACAACGTCATCCAGGGCTCGTCGTCGAAGCTCGTCGACATGATGAGCGGCTCGACGGTGAAGTACGAGGGCAACATCGTGTGGGGCGGCACCGCCGGCATGCCGAACGGCTACAAGACGGTGGACCCGAAGCTCGTGCGTGACGCGAACGGTCTGCTGCGTCTCGCGTCTGGAAGCCCTGCGGTGAACGCGTCGGTGGGCACCTACTCCTATGTGACGCGGGACTTCGACCTTCAGGCGCGCTCCGGCACGCGTGATGTCGGGGCGGATGAGTACAACTCGTCGGCGGTGCGGAAGCCGCTGACGAAGGCCGACGTCGGGGTCTCCGCACCCTGACGAACGCGTTTGTCCTGGTAGCCGCCCGTGTGGCGGTTACCGGGACCCCCGATTTGGAGATCGAAACAGGCCCGTGTAATGTTCTCCATGTCAGAGCGAAGCGGGCCGGAAATACCAACCGGCACGGGCCTGGCCAAAAAACCGGAAGAGAAAGAGCCTCCGAGAGGCCGATTTGACACCGGACAGCGAGACCAAATAAGCTTCAAACACAGCCCCGAGAGAAAGCCTCCGGAAACGGAGACTGGAACCGGTGAGCGCGTGTTCTTTGAGAACTCAACAGCGTGCCGATAACACAGCCAGTAATATATGAATTACCTCCTCGTCGAGGTAGTTCCTTTGAGTAGAACAGATTGATGCCAGACATATTCCGTCTGGAGCGATCAAACACAATCCTTATTGGAGAGTTTGATCCTGGCTCAGGACGAACGCTGGCGGCGTGCTTAACACATGCAAGTCGAGCGGTAAGGCCCTTCGGGGTACACGAGCGGCGAACGGGTGAGTAACACGTGGGTAACCTGCCCTGTACTCTGGGATAAGCCTTGGAAACGAGGTCTAATACCGGATACGACCACAGATCGCATGATCAGTGGTGGAAAGTTCCGGCGGTATGGGATGGACCCGCGGCCTATCAGCTTGTTGGTGGGGTAATGGCCTACCAAGGCGACGACGGGTAGCCGGCCTGAGAGGGTGACCGGCCACACTGGGACTGAGACACGGCCCAGACTCCTACGGGAGGCAGCAGTGGGGAATATTGCACAATGGGCGAAAGCCTGATGCAGCGACGCCGCGTGAGGGATGACGGCCTTCGGGTTGTAAACCTCTTTCAGCAGGGACGAAGCGCAAGTGACGGTACCTGCAGAAGAAGCACCGGCTAACTACGTGCCAGCAGCCGCGGTAATACGTAGGGTGCGAGCGTTGTCCGGAATTATTGGGCGTAAAGAGCTCGTAGGCGGTTTGTCGCGTCGGCCGTGAAAACTTGGGGCTTAACCCCGAGCCTGCGGTCGATACGGGCAGACTTGAGTTCGGCAGGGGAGACTGGAATTCCTGGTGTAGCGGTGAAATGCGCAGATATCAGGAGGAACACCGGTGGCGAAGGCGGGTCTCTGGGCCGATACTGACGCTGAGGAGCGAAAGCGTGGGGAGCGAACAGGATTAGATACCCTGGTAGTCCACGCCGTAAACGGTGGGTGCTAGGTGTGGGGGACTTCCACGTCCTCCGTGCCGCAGCTAACGCATTAAGCACCCCGCCTGGGGAGTACGGCCGCAAGGCTAAAACTCAAAGGAATTGACGGGGGCCCGCACAAGCGGCGGAGCATGTGGATTAATTCGATGCAACGCGAAGAACCTTACCTGGGCTTGACATGGACTAGAAATCCTCAGAGATGAGGGCTCCCTTGTGGCTGGTTCACAGGTGGTGCATGGCTGTCGTCAGCTCGTGTCGTGAGATGTTGGGTTAAGTCCCGCAACGAGCGCAACCCTCGTTCCATGTTGCCAGCACGTAATGGTGGGGACTCATGGGAGACTGCCGGGGTCAACTCGGAGGAAGGTGGGGATGACGTCAAGTCATCATGCCCCTTATGTCCAGGGCTTCACACATGCTACAATGGCCGGTACAAAGGGCTGCTAAGCCGTGAGGTGGAGCGAATCCCATAAAGCCGGTCTCAGTTCGGATCGGGGTCTGCAACTCGACCCCGTGAAGTCGGAGTCGCTAGTAATCGCAGATCAGCAACGCTGCGGTGAATACGTTCCCGGGCCTTGTACACACCGCCCGTCACGTCACGAAAGTCGGTAACACCCGAAGCCCGTGGCCCAACCAGCAATGGGGGGAGCGGTCGAAGGTGGGACTGGCGATTGGGACGAAGTCGTAACAAGGTAGCCGTACCGGAAGGTGCGGCTGGATCACCTCCTTTCTAAGGAGCATCTACCAGTGTTCGGAGCAAACGTCTCCGCGCTGGTCAGAACCACACCGGCCTCGATGCCGGGTGGGCTCATTAGTGGATGCTGGCTGGCATGACGGCTTGTTGCCGGATGAGTGAGTACTGCGGTTTACCGCGTGGAAAGGTCATCTGGGGGCTAGCTGGATTGATCGGTACGCTGTTGGGTCCTGAGAGAACACGCTTTGTGTGTCTTTCGGTGATCGGTCATCAGACGCGGATGAACCACCTGGCATTGGTCAGGCCGGCGTTCGCAGTGGGTCTGGTGGGTCTGATTGTTCTTTGAGAACTGCACAGTGGATGCGAGCATCTTTGTAGCAAGTTAGTAAGGGCATACGGTGGATGTCTTGGCACCAGGAGCCGATGAAGGACGTAGGAGACTGCGAAAAGTCTAGGGGAGCTGTCAACCGAGCTGAGATCCTAGAATTTCCGAATGGGGAAACCCGGCCCCAGTCATGTGGGGTCACCCATACCTGAACACATAGGGTATGTGGAGGGAACGCGGGGAAGTGAAACATCTCAGTACCCGCAGGAAGAGAAAACAACCGTGATTCCGTGAGTAGTGGCGAGCGAAAGCGGATGAGGCTAAACCGCGTCTGTGTGATACCCGGCAGGGGTTGCATTCGCGGGGTCGTGGGACCTCTTGGTCAGTTCTGCCGGACTGGCAAACAGTCAAAAACCATTGTGGTTAGAGGAATACGTCTGGAAAGCGTGAGCGTAGAGGGTGAAACTCCCGTACTCGAAAACCCGATGGCTGTTTAGAGTGTTCCCAAGTAGCAGCGTACTCGTGAAATTCGCTGTGAATCTGGCGGGACCACCCGCTAAGCCTAAATACTCCCTGGTGACCGATAGCGGACTAGTACCGTGAGGGAAAGATGAAAAGTACCCCGGGAGGGGAGTGAAATAGTACCTGAAACCGTGTGCCTACAATCCGTCGGAGCCTTTAGGGGTGACGGCGTGCCTTTTGAAGAATGAGCCTGCGAGTTAGTGCTACGTGGCGAGGTTAACCCGTGTGGGGTAGCCGTAGCGAAAGCGAGTCTGAATAGGGCGTCATAGTCGCGTGGTCTAGACCCGAAGCGGTGTGATCTAGCCATGGCCAGGGTGAAGCGCGGGTAAGACCGCGTGGAGGCCCGAACCCACCAGGGTTGAAAACCTGGGGGATGAGCTGTGGTTAGGGGTGAAAGGCCAATCAAACACCGTGATAGCTGGTTCTCCCCGAAATGCATTTAGGTGCAGCGTCGTATGTTTCACCGCGGGGGTAGAGCACTGGATGGTCTAGGGGGCCCACAAGCTTACCGAAATCAACCAAACTCCGAATACCGTGGTGTGAGAGTGCGGCAGTGAGACTGCGGGGGATAAGCTTCGTAGTCGAGAGGGAAACAGCCCAGAACGCCAGCTAAGGCCCCTAAGTGTGTGCTAAGTGGGAAAGGATGTGGGGTCGCACAGACAGCCAGGAGGTTGGCTTAGAAGCAGCCACCCTTTAAAGAGTGCGTAATAGCTCACTGGTCAAGTGGTCCTGCGCCGACAATGTAGCGGGGCTTAAGCACACCGCCGAAGCTGTGTCATTTCAGCCTTGTGCTGGGATGGGTAGGGGAGCGTCGTGTAGCGGTTGAAGCGGCGGAGGAATCCAGCCGTGGACGCTATGCGAGTGAGAATGCAGGCATGAGTAGCGAAAGACGAGTGAGAAACTCGTCCGCCGGATGACCAAGGGTTCCTGGGCCAGGCTAATCCGCCCAGGGTAAGTCGGGACCTAAGGCGAGGCCGACAGGCGTAGTCGATGGACAACGGGTTGATATTCCCGTACCCGTGTGAACGCGCCCATGATGAACCTTGTGATACTAACCGCCCGAAGCCCTCCGATGATCCTTCGGGATCTAGGGGTAAGTGGAGCGCGGGACCTGAACTTGTAGTAGTCAAGCGATGGGGTGACGCAGGAGGGTAGCTCCGCCAGTGAGTGGTAGTACTGGTGCAAGCGTGTAGGGAGAAGCATAGGCAAATCCGTGCTTCACATATCCTGAGACGTGATGCGTAGCCGATTGAGGCGAAGTAGAGTGATCCCATGCTGCCGAGAAAAGCCTCTAGCGAGCTTTCACGCGGCCCGTACCCCAAACCGACACAGGTGGTCAGGTAGAGAATACCGAGGCGATCGGGCGAACTGTGGTTAAGGAACTCGGCAAAATGCCCCCGTAACTTCGGGAGAAGGGGGGCCGTAGCGCTTGAAGCCTCTTGCGGGCTAGGGCGAGACGGCCGCAGAGACCAGCGAGAAGCGACTGTTTACTAAAAACACAGGTCCATGCGAAGTCGCAAGACGATGTATATGGACTGACGCCTGCCCGGTGCTGGAACGTTAAGGGGACCGGTTAGTCCGCAAGGGCGAAGCTGAGAACTTAAGCGCCAGTAAACGGCGGTGGTAACTATAACCATCCTAAGGTAGCGAAATTCCTTGTCGGGTAAGTTCCGACCTGCACGAATGGCGTAACGACTTCTCGACTGTCTCAACCGCAGGCCCGGCGAAATTGCATTACGAGTAAAGATGCTCGTTACGCGCGGCAGGACGGAAAGACCCCGGGACCTTTACTATAGCTTGGTATTGGTGTTCGATTCGGCTTGTGTAGGATAGGTGGGAGACTGTGAAGCGGCCACGCCAGTGGTTGTGGAGTCATCGTTGAAATACCACTCTGGTCGTATTGGATGTCTAACCTCGGTCCGTGATCCGGATCAGGGACAGTGCCTGGTGGGTAGTTTAACTGGGGCGGTTGCCTCCCAAAGAGTAACGGAGGCGCTCAAAGGTTCCCTCAGCCTGGTTGGCAATCAGGTGTCGAGTGCAAGTGCACAAGGGAGCTTGACTGTGAGACTGACGGGTCGAGCAGGGACGAAAGTCGGAACTAGTGATCCGGCCATGGCTTGTGGAAGCGTGGTCGCTCAACGGATAAAAGGTACCCCGGGGATAACAGGCTGATCTTGCCCAAGAGTCCATATCGACGGCATGGTTTGGCACCTCGATGTCGGCTCGTCGCATCCTGGGGCTGGAGTAGGTCCCAAGGGTTGGGCTGTTCGCCCATTAAAGCGGTACGCGAGCTGGGTTTAGAACGTCGTGAGACAGTTCGGTCCCTATCCGCCGCGCGCGTAGGATACTTGAGGAAGGCTGTCCCTAGTACGAGAGGACCGGGACGGACGGACCGCTGGTGTGCCAGTTGTTCTGCCAAGAGCATTGCTGGTTGGCTACGTTCGGAAGGGATAACCGCTGAAGGCATCTAAGCGGGAAGCTCGTTCCAAGATGAGGTATCCCACCCTTCGTGGGTTAAGGCCCCCAGCTAGACCACTGGGTTGATAGGCCAGAGGTGGAAGACCGGTAACGGTTGGAGCTGACTGGTACTAATAGGCCGAGGACTTGTTACAAAGACGCTACGCATCCACTGTGCGGTTCTGGAAGAACAACCAGAACCGATCGCAATCCCTTGCGGGGTTGTTGGTTGTAATTTCATAGTGTTTCGGTGGTTATAGCGTTGGGGAAACACCCGGTCCCATTCCGAACCCGGTAGTTAAGCCCTTCTGCGCCGATGGTACTGCACTGGTTACGGTGTGGGAGAGTAGGTCGCCGCCGAACTTAATTTGCCCTGCGGGTTGAGCGCCACAAGCGCTCCCCGCAGGGCTTTTTCACGTCCAAGGGCAGTCCGCGTGCGGCGGCACGACCGGCGTCCCGGCCGGCGCGGGTCTTTTCACCCGAATGAGCCCCTGCCATGGAATAAATACAAGCCATAACTTTTTCCTGTGACTGCATTCACTTCCACCCCGTACAGCAGGGACTTGGGCGACGAGCTGCGCCAGGTCCGGGAGACCGGCGCGGGCATGAGCGGGGCCGCGCTCGCGGTGCGGCTGGGCTGGGATCCGAGCAAGGTGTCCAACCTGGAGCACGGCAAGGTGCGGGCCACCGACATCGACCTGGTGCAGCTGTTCACCATGTGCGGCAGGGACATCCAGTTCATCGACGAGTTCCGGCGCCGCTACCGGTACGCCTTCGACGAGTACCTCGTGCACGGCGTGGACGACGCGCGCACAGTGGCGGTCGCCGAGTCCACGGCGACAGCGATAACGAGTTACTCGGCGACAAAAGTGCCGGGACTCGTGCAAACGCAGGAGTACGCGGACGCGCTGCACCGGCTCGGCGGGTTCGGGGTCAACGGGCGAGTTCCGCCGGTCGTGCAGCACCGGATGGACCGGCAGACCGTGCTGCGGCGTCCTGACCGGCCGAGGTGCCTGTTCTACGTCCACGAGTTCGCGCTGCAGCAGCGGGTCGGCGGCCGGCGGGTGATGGAGGACCAGTGCGCGCGGCTGCTGTCCGAGAAGCACCTCATCCGGGTGGTGCCGACGAGGGTCGTCGTGCCGTCGAACGGGTGTCTGCTCTGGGAGTACGAGAAGGCGGCGCCGGTCGCGTTCAGCGAGACCGAGCTGGCGCAGGTGTTCGTGCAGGACCCCAGCGCGATCGCGCGGGTCAGGCTGCTGTTCGACCGGCTGGCCGAGGTCGCGCTCGACGCGGAGAAGTCGCGGGACAAGCTGGTGGAGTACGCCGGGCGGCGGCACGGCGACCAGGGACCGCACGCGGCCTGAGAGCGGCGGGGGCGCACTGTGGCCAGGCGCCCCCGCCGTCGCGGTCAGCGCCAGCCGTGCCGGTCGCGCAGTGCGTCGACGACCTGACCGAACGCGGCCGGGCCGAGCACGGCGCCCTCGCGGCGGATGTCGTCGTCGGTGTCGAGGGCGAACACCCGGTCGAGGCGAAGGTAGGACGGGCGGCCGTCGCGGTCCCAGGCACCGGCGCCGAGCTCCAGGTAGTCGTCGCGCGGCTCCTTCGAGGAGAGCATCAACGCGATCAGTTCGTCCCTGGCCCGGCCCACGACCAGCAGCGGGCGGTCCTTGCCGCGGTTCGCGTCCTCTTCGAAGGGCACCCAGGCCCAGACGACCTCACCGGGGTCCGCGTCGCCGTCCGCGGAGGGCTCGTACTCGAGCTTCACGGCCCCGGTGGCGTCGTGGATCTCGCGGACCGCACCCTTGGCCGGGCGGGGGTCTTCACCGTTCATCAGCACGAACGGACCCTAGCGGTGCAGAGCACGTCGGCTTCTATGGGACCATAAGGGGACACCCGTCCGATTTCCTGCTGAGGACCACCTTGACCACGTTCGCCGACACGACCTTCACGCCGCCGGAGCTCATCCGGAACTTTTGCATCATCGCGCACATCGACCACGGCAAGTCGACGCTGGCCGACCGCATGCTGCAGCTCACCGGTGTGGTCGAAGCGCGGGCGATGCGCGCTCAGTACCTCGACCGGATGGACATCGAGCGTGAGCGCGGTATCACCATCAAGGCGCAGAACGTGCGCCTGCCGTGGCAGCTCGAGGGGCAGGACCACGTCCTGCACATGATCGACACGCCTGGCCACGTCGACTTCACCTACGAGGTGTCCCGCGCGCTGGAGGCCTGCGAGGGCGCCGTGCTGCTGGTCGACGCCGCGCAGGGCATCGAGGCGCAGACGCTCGCGAACCTGTACCTGGCGATGGAGAACGACCTCACCATCATCCCGGTGCTGAACAAGATCGACCTGCCCGCCGCGGACCCGGACAAGTACTCGAAGGAGATCGCGCACATCGTCGGCTGTGAGCCGGAGGAAGTGCTGCGCGTCTCGGCGAAGACCGGTCTCGGTGTCGAGGCGCTGCTCGACGAGGTCGTGCGGAAGGTGCCGCCGCCGGTCGGCGCGGCGGACTCCCCGGCCCGCGCGATGATCTTCGACTCGGTCTACGACACCTACCGCGGCGTCGTCACCTACATCCGCGTGGTCGACGGCAAGATCACGCCGCGCGAGCGCATCAAGATGATGTCGACGGGTGCGACGCACGAGATCCTCGAGGTCGGCATCGTCTCGCCGGAGCCGAAGCCGTCGCAGGGCCTCGGCGTCGGCGAGGTGGGCTACCTGATCACCGGCGTGAAGGACGTGCGCCAGTCGAAGGTCGGCGACACCGTCACGTCGGAGCGCAAGGGCGCCACGGAGCCGCTGGCCGGCTACCGCGAGCCCCGCCCGATGGTCTACTCCGGCCTGTACCCGGTCGACGGCTCCGACTACCCGGAGCTGCGCGAGGCGCTGGACAAGCTCCAGCTCAACGACGCCGCTCTGACCTACGAGCCGGAGACGTCCGCCGCGCTGGGCTTCGGCTTCCGCTGCGGCTTCCTCGGCCTGCTGCACCTGGAGATCACCCGGGACCGCCTGGAGCGCGAGTACGGCCTCGACCTGATCTCCACGGCCCCGAACGTCGTGTACCGCGTCGTGATGGAGGACGGCACCGAGCACGTCGTGACGAACCCGTCCGACTGGCCGGAGGGCAAGCGCGCCGAGGTCTACGAGCCCGTCACGAAGTGCACCATCATCGCCCCGTCCGACTACATCGGCGCGATCATGGAGCTCTGCCAGGGCAAGCGCGGCCAGCTCGGCGGCATGGACTACCTGTCGGAGGACCGCGTCGAGCTGCGCTACACCATGCCGCTCGGCGAGATCATCTTCGACTTCTTCGACTCGCTGAAGTCCCGCACCCGCGGCTACGCCTCACTGGACTACGAGGAGTCCGGCGAGCAGGACGCGGAGCTCGTCAAGGTCGACATCCTGCTGCAGGGTGAGACGGTCGACGCGTTCAGCGCGATCGTGCACAAGGACTACGCCTACGCGTACGGCACGCGCATGGCGACCCGTCTGCGTGAGCTCATCCCCAGGCAGCAGTTCGAGGTGCCGATCCAGGCCGCGATCGGTGCCCGCGTGATCGCCCGCGAGACGATCCGCGCGATCCGCAAGGACGTGCTGGCCAAGTGCTACGGCGGTGACATCACCCGTAAGCGCAAGCTGCTCGAGAAGCAGAAGGAAGGCAAGAAGCGCATGAAGATGGTGGGGCGGGTGGAGGTGCCGCAGGAGGCCTTCGTCGCCGCGCTGTCCACTGATGAGCCGAAGGGCAAGAAGTAGGCGTCGTGGTACTTCTTCACGTCGGTTGCGCGATGTGGAACCACAAGGCGTGGCTCGGGCGGTTCCTGCCGCAGTCGCTTCCCGCCGGGGAGCGACTGCGGGCCTACGCGGGCTGGTGCAACGCCGTCGAGGGCAACACCACGTTCTACGCGACGCCTGCCCGCAAGACCGTCGAGGCCTGGGCGCGGCAGACGGACCCCGCTTTTCGGTTCGTGGTCAAGGTGCCCAAGGCCGTCACGCACGAGCGCCGGCTGGCAGGCGTCGAGGTGCAGATGCGGGCGTTCCTGGACGCAGTCGAACCCCTCGGCGAACGCGCCGTCCTGTGGACCCAGTTGCCGGGCTCGTTCGGCCCGGCGGACGTCGACGCCCTGGCCCGCTTCCTGCGCAGGCTGCCCGCAGGCCTGCGGCGTGCCGTGGAGGTGCGTCACCCCGCGTTCTTCTCCGACGCCGGCGCGACGTCGCTGCTGGAGGGAGCGCTCGACGGCGTGGACGCCGAGTGGGTGCCGTTCGACACCGAGGTCTTCTTCCGGAGCCCGCCGACCAGCGAAGCCGAGCGGGAGGCCTGGGACAGGAAACCGCGGTTGCCGCGGCGTACGCGGGCGCTGACCGACCAGCCGATCGTCCGCTACCTGGGCCGGGACTCGGTCGAGGACACGGTCGAGGGGTGGCGGCCGTGGACCGAGGTGGTCGCCGACTGGCTGGGGGAAGGCCGGTCGCCGACGGTGTTCGTGCACACCCCCGACAACGACGACGCGCCCGCGCTCGCCCGCCGGTTCCACGACGACGTGCGAACGCTCATGCCCGAACTCGACGCGCTGCCCGAGCCCGAGCCGGTCGAGCCCGCAACTCTGTTCTGAGCGAACGGGTCTGTCACACGCGTCGCGCGCTGTTCACTGAGCAGCTTTATTCGGTTGAACGCGCCGGGCGGGGTGGGTGATGCTGTGGGCACCTTCGAACCGAGAGGACGTGGCATGAGTGACTTGTCGGATCCCCGGTTTGATCTCTTTGCGCGGGTGGACGCGCTCTTGTGACCTGTTCCAGGTCCAGGTGAGCCGTCCTGCTCAGGGCGGCTCTTTTGTTTGCTCACGTGGCCCAGAGGCTAGGGCACCGCATTGTCGATGCGGCGATTCGCGGGTTCGAGTCCCGTCGTGAGCGCGTGTGCGCGTTTCAAATGCGCCAATGGCTCTTTAGCTCAACTGGTAGAGCACCGGGGTGAAGATCCGGAGGACAGGGTTCGACTCCCTGGGGAGCCACTCCACCGAGCCCCTGTGGCGGAACGGCAGACGCGGTCGGCTCAAAACCGGGTGCCCGCACGGGCGTGCAGGTTCGACTCCTGCCAGGGGCACAGGGTCACGTGGTCGGGTTCAGCGCTTGACGGCGTGGTGCAGGCGTGTGCGAAGACCTGGGCGCTGATGACCTTGCTCATCGTCGTGGCTCCTCCTCGCAGCATCGGCTGCACGACCGGCGGGCGTTGCTGAATCAGCAACGAGGTTTGCCATAACGGCACTGTCGCGCGCATCGTGGACAGCATGACGACTGCGCAGGAGTTCTGGGAGTCCTTCTACTCGGAGCGGGACCAGGTGTGGTCCGGCAACCCGAACCCGTTGCTGGTGCGCGAGGCCGCCGACCTGACGCCGGGCAGTGCGCTCGACCTCGGGTGCGCCGAGGGTGGCGACGCCGTGTGGCTCGCGAGCAGGGGGTGGCGGGTGCTCGGTGTCGACGTGTCGCAGGTGGCGCTCGACCGGGCGTTGCGGCATGCGGCCGACGCCGGCGTCGAGATCTCGGTGGAGCGGCACGACCTCAAGGACACGTTCCCGGAGGGGCAGTACGACCTCGTCAGTGCTCAGTTCCTGCACTCGCCGGTCGAGGAGGACGGGGAGCGCAACAGCATCCTCAAGCGCGCTTCGGAGGCGGTCGCTCCCGGCGGGCGGCTGGTCGTCGGCGGGCACGCGAGCGCGCCGTCGTGGTCGGAGCACCACGACTACTACTTCCCGACGACCAAGGACGTGCTCGACCACCTCAAGCTCGGCGACAACTGGATCATCATCACCGACGACGTCGTCGAGCGGATGCTCGTCGGACCGGATGGTCAGCAGGAGCCGCGCAAGGACAACGTGCTCGTGGTAAAGCGCCTTTACTAGAAGATCCGCACCCTGGAAACGCAAAGGCCACCCGCGGCGGCGTTGCCGGGGGTGGCCCACACAGGTGCCGGTCAGGCGTGGATCAAGCGGTCCATCGCCTGGCGGTTGATGATCGAACGGAGCTCGCTCGTCTCCTCGGTGCTGTGGCGGGAGAGGATGGCGTCCAGTTCGAGGCGGTCGCTCTCGGAGGTGTAGCTGGCCAACTGCCGCTCCAGGCTCCGGCGCTTCGTCCGAGCGTCACGGCGGGTCGCCAGGCTCGATCGCAGGGACTTCACGGACAGGTCGTGGCGGGTCATCGTGTCCTTCCAATCTTGGTTACGATTCGATAATACACCCTGTTCACGAGGTCTGTACCGATGAAGAAGGTCAGCTAGCTCACGAACTCGTCGAGCAACCCCAGCGCACGCGCGTACTTGGCCTTCAAGCGATCTCGGGTGGCGGCGTCGAGGCGGGCGATGCGGGCCGGTGAGAGGTTGTCGCCGATGTCGGCGCGCTTCACCGTCACGGCCAGCGGGTTGGCGGCGACGCGGCGCAGGTAGTCCTCCTGCGGCTCGTCCGGCAGGTGCGACAGCGCGACGACGGCGTCGACGACCTCGGGCGGGCAGCCGGCGGCGAGCAGGTCGGCGCCGGTCACCGGGGTGTCCTCGATGACGTCGTGCAGGACGGCGGCCATCTGCGCGTGCTCGCCCGTCACGGCGGCCATGACCCGCAACGGGTGTCCGATGTACGGCCGGCCCGACTTGTCGACCTGGCCCTCGTGGGCGGCGGTGGCGGTCGCGATGGCGTCTTCGAGGGTGAACACGGCCACCAAGCTAAACCAGGGCTTGACCAACCGCAGTGGTCTAGTCCATTTTTAGTCCACTCACAACATGGCCGCCGCATGATGTGTGGAGGTGGACCATGTCCAAGACCAGACGAGCAGCGATAGCGCTGCTGTCGGCCTTCTTCGCCTGTGCCGGTCTGGTGTTGGTGATGAACGGCAACGCCGCCGCCGCGAACCTCGCCGCCAACAGCGGGTTCGAGGCGGGCAACCTGAGCGGCTGGACGTGCACCGAGGGCACCAGTGCCACGTCGAGCACGAAGCGCACCGGGCAGTACGCGCTGCAGGGCGCCCCGGCCGGCCAGGGCAACGCGCGGTGCCAGCAGACCGTCTCGGTGCAGCCGAACACGGCCTACAAGCTGAGCGCGTGGGTGCAGGGCAGCTACGTCTACCTCGGTGTCACCGGCGGCGTGGAGAAGAACACGTGGACGCCGGGCTCGAGCGGCTTCAGCCAGCTCACCCTCGACTTCAACTCAGGCAGCGCCACCAACGTCACGATCTACCTGCACGGCTGGTACGGCCAGCCCGCCTACTACGCCGACGACGTCAACCTCGACGGTCCCGGCACGCCGCCGACGACCACGACCACGAGCACGACGACGTCGACCACCACCACTACGACGACCACGACGACGACCACCACGACCAGCAACCCGCCGAACACCGGTCTGCCGAAGCACGTGCTGACGGGCTACTGGCAGAACTTCTACAACGGTGCGCGCGCTCTGCGTCTGGCTGACGTCCCCACCACCTACGACATCATCGCGGTCTCGTTCGCCGACGCCACGGCGGTGCAGGGCCAGGTCGCGTTCAACCTCGACCCCGGCCTGAGCAGCCAGCTCGGCGGCTACACCGACGCGCAGTTCCGCGCCGACGTGAAGACCGTGCAGGCCCGCGGCCAGAAGGTGATCATCTCCGTCGGTGGTGAGAAGGGCACGATCAGCGTCGGCAACTCGACGGCGGCGACCAACTTCGCCAACAGCGTCAAGGGCCTGATCTCCAGCTACGGCTTCGACGGCGTCGACATCGACCTGGAGAACGGCGTCAACGCCCAGTACATGGGCCAGGCGCTGCGCAGCATCCACGCCGGTGGCGGCAAGGTCATCACGATGGCGCCGCAGACGATCGACATGCAGAACGTCAACGCCGAGTACTTCAAGCTGGCGCTGGCCACCAAGGACATCCTGACCATCGTCAACATGCAGTACTACAACTCCGGTTCGATGCTCGGCTGCGACCAGCAGGTCCACAGCCAGGGCACGGTCAACTTCCTGACCGCGCTCGCGTGCATCCAGCTGCAGAGCGGCCTGCGCGCCGACCAGGTCGGCCTCGGCCTGCCCGCGTCACCCTCGGGTGCCGGTGGCGGGTACCAGGCGCCGTCCAACGTCAACAACGCGCTCAGCTGCCTCGCGCGCGGCACGAACTGCGGGACGTTCAAGCCGACCACGACCTGGCCGTCGATCCGCGGCGCCATGACGTGGTCGATCAACTGGGACGCCTCGAACAACTGGCAGTTCGCCAACACGGTCGCCCCGCATCTGGACTCCCTGCCCTAGATGACCGCGACTAGATGACGGACTGCCCGTCATAACCGCCCGACGGCTCGGGGAGGCCGAACAGCCTCCCCACCGTCGGTGCGACATCCACAGTGGACGCCGGTGTGGCCGAGATCCCGCGCCCAACCACGGGATCGCCACCCGCGACCAGCAACGGCACCGGCTCGGCAGCTCGCCGGCACACGACCAGGTCGCCTGCCTCCGCGCCCAGCCGCCACCGCGCGGGCGGTTGCACGGACAGCACACCGGGCACGCGCGAGACCACCGACTCCAGGTGCCGCAGGGCCAGCTCGCGGTCCGAGGCGGGACCGGTCCAGTGCAACAGGTCGGCGCCACCGTTCGGTGCGATGACGACCTTGTTGCGCAACAACGGATCCGCATCGACGTGCTGCTGCAGCGACACGTCCGCCAAGGGTGCCGGGTGGTCCGTGACGACGACGAGCACCGACCGTTCCCAGCGACCCGTCGCCTTGAGGTACCGGACGAGCTTGCCCAGCTGCTCGTCGGACGTCCGCACGGCCAGCGACCGCACGACCGCGTCCCCCGAGTCCTCGGCGCAGTCGCCGAAGCTCACGAACACCAGGTCGGGGTCGGCCTCCGCGATCATCGCGTGCAGCGCGTGGGAGGTGAACGCGTCCGGCGTGTGCCCGGTGATCGGCGGCCGCGGTTCCCAGTGGTACGACGCCCGCGTGCCGAACACCCCGCGCAGGTACTCCTTGGACAGCACCGAACCCGTGCGGAAACCCAGCTGCGGCAGGCGTTCCAGCAAGGTCGGGAACCTCAGGTCGGTGTGGTCCGGTGTGCGCACCACGCCGGTGGCCCGGTCGAAGACGGTGTTCGCGGGCACGCCGGTCCGGTCGGGCCGCACCCCGGTCATCATCACCACGTGGTCCGGGATGCTCGCCACCGCCGGCAACGACCGGGCCCGCGGGAAGTGCGTGCCGTCCTCCCGCAACGCGACCAGGTTCGGTGTCAGCGCGGTGCCCACCTCGTCCGGCCGCAGACCGTCCAGGACCACGACGTACACGCGCCGACCGGCGCCGGCGGAACCGAACGCCACCCCGGGAGCGGCGGAGAGCACCACCGACCCGGCGGCGGCTTTGAGCAGACTGCGGCGTTTCACGGCGCGCAGTCTCGCCTACCGGGATGGCCGGGGGGTGAACGGCGTTCCGTCGCGTCACCAACGACACAGCCGCTTCACCGGGCATCCACCGCCAGGTCCAACTAGGTTGAGCTCATGTTCCACACGCTGGCCGTGCCCGTCATCGCCGCGCCCATGGCAGGTGGGCCCTCCACCCCCGAGCTGGTCGCCGCGGTGAACGACGCCGGTGGCCTCGGGTTCCTGGCGGCCGGGTACATCACCGTCGAGCAGCTCGCGGAGAAGGTCAAGCGCACCCGGGAGCTGACCGGCGCGCCGTTCGGGGTCAACCTGTTCGTGCCCGGCACGCGCACGACGGTGGACATCGCGTCCTACGTGGACCGGGTGAGCGAGCGCGCCGCCGAGGTCGGTGCGGTGCCGGGTGAGCCGCGGTGGGACGACGACAACTACGCGGCGAAGCTCGAACTGGTGCTGGCGCTGCGGGTGCCGGTGGTGTCGTTCACGTTCGGGCTGCCGGACGCCGACGACGTGCGGCGGCTCAAGGCGGCCGGCTCGACCGTCGTCGTGACGGTCACCACCCCGAGCGAGGCGCGGCAGGCCCAGCAGGTCGGTGCGGACGTGCTGTGCGTGCAGGGGTCGGACGCGGGCGGGCACCGCGGCACGTTCACCGACGACGGCATCTCACCCGGCGGCGGTGAGCTCTACGGCACGCTGGCGGCGATCCGCCTGGTCAGGGGCACCGTCGACCTGCCGGTGATCGCGACCGGCGGGCTGGTGCACGGTGCCGACGTCGCCGCCGTGCTCGCGGCGGGGGCGGTGGCGGCGCAGCTGGGCACCGCCTTCCTCGGTTGCCCGGAGGCCGGAACCGCTGCGCCCCAACGGGAGGCGCTGCGCGAAGGGACCCGCCGGACCGCGTTGACCCGTGCGTTCAGCGGACGGCCGGCCCGCGGGCTGGTGAACCGGTTCCTGGTCGAGAACACCCCGCACGCGCCCGCCGCGTACCCGAACGTGCACCACCTCACCAAGCCGGTGCGCGCGACCGGTGAGCTCGAGGTCATGTCGCTGTGGGCGGGCACCACCTACCCGCTCGCGCCGGCCGAACCGGCCGCCGAGGTCGTCCGCCGGGTGCACGAGGAGCTGCTTGAAGCGGTCAACTCGCTGGCACAGAGGTTCGTGCGCGGCTGAGAACGGTCTGGTGACCTCACTCGCGGATGAGATGTTCCAGGCCTTCTCGGACCGGGACCCGATTTTCACGTCCATGCTCGGCGTACCCGGCTGGGACGACCGGATCGAGGACCTCGGTGTCGACGGCGAACAGGCGTTGCGCACCAGGCTCGCGGACATCCTGCGGCGCACCGAGACCAGCGACGAGGACCCCGTCACGCTCGCGGTGGTCCGGCACGCCCGCAGCAGCGCCGAGCGGATCGCCGGGCTGCTGACCGGTCCGGCGCAGCCCTGGTGGGGTGACGCGGACCTGCGACCGGCGTTCGCGCGGTTCCACGAGGTGCTGCTGTCGCTTCCCGGACGCCCGGACGCCCGGACGCCCGGACGAACAGGCCGGCCTGTGCTGGTTGCCCGACGGCGAGGCGAACTACGTCAAGCTGGTCGGCGACTGCACGACCACCTCGTACACCCCGGCCGAGCTGCACCAGCTCGGGCTGGACCTGATCGCGCGGCTGCGCGAGGAGTACGCGCAGGTCGGCTCGCAGGTCTGGGGCACCACCGACGTGCCGGAGATCTTCCGCCGCTTGCGCACGGAACTGTTGTGGGAGAACGAGAACGACATGGTCTCCAGCGCGGCCGAGGCGATCGCCCGCGCCGAGGCCGTGGCACCGCGGTGGTTCAGCAGGATGCCCAGCGTCGGCTGCGAGGTCCGGCTCGTCGAGGAAGCCGAACGCGGGACCGCGCCGATCGCGTACTATGCCCGGCCACCACCTGCAGACGACGCCGGCGGCCGAGTCGGACCTGTCGAACATCCGCAAGTACGCCTCCATCGACGCCTGCCTCGAAGGCTGGGGCCTCTACGCCGAACGCCTGGGCGACGAGATGGGCCTGTTCTCCTCCGACGAGCAGCGTCTCGGGATGCTGTCGGCGGACGCGATGCGCGCGGCCAGGCTCGTGGTCGACACCGGGCTGCACGCGTTCGGCTGGTCCCGGCAGCGCGCGGTCGACTTCCTGCGCGAGAACACCGTGATGCCGGAGCCGGAGATCCAGGCGGAGGTCGACCGGTACATCGAGGTGCCGGGTCAGGCGCTCGCGTACATGGTCGGCCGGATCGAGATCGAACGGTTCCGGGCGCACGCGCAGACCGCGCTGGGGGAGCGGCTCGACGTGCGCGCGTTCCACGACCTCGTGGTGAGCACCGGACCGGTGCCGCTGTCCACCCTGGGCGACCTGGTCGGCCAATTCGTTGGCGAAGCCGGGTGAGCGGGGCTATGAAGGACAGCGTGACCTCGCTCTCAGATGAGACGTTCCAGGCGATGATGGACTGGACGCCGACGTTCGCCACCATGGTCGGCCTGCCCGGCTGGGACGACCGCCTCGACGACCTCGGCGTCGACGGCCACCAGGCTCTGCGCGCCCGCCTCGCGGACATCCTGAGCCGCGTCGACACCAGCGACGAGGATCCGGTCGACAAGGCCGTGATCAGGCACCAGGCCGAGTCGATCATCACCAAGATCGACGCCCGGCTGGTCGAGCACACGGTCGCCGCCGGGCTGAGCGCACCGGTCGCCGGGCTGCTCGGGCTCGCCTCGCAGGTCGACTTCTCGCAGCGGCTCGGTGAGGTCCCGCGCTTCCTCGACCAGGCGGCCACGCGGCTGCTCAACACCGACCGCAAGCCTGTGAGCAGGCACATAGCGAACGGCGCCGCGCACCTGGAGCGGTTCCTGGCCTCGCCGCGGCAGGAGTGGGAGGGCGAGGCGGACCTGCGGCCGGGGTTCGCGCGGTTCCGCGAGGTCCTGCTGTCGCTGGAGGGACGCCCGGACGAGCAGGCCGGCCTGTGCTGGCTGCCGGAGGGCGAGCAGAACTACGCCCGGCTGGTCCGCGACTACACGACCACCTCGTACACCCCGGCCGAGCTGCACCAGCTCGGGCTGGACCTGATCGCGCGGCTGCGCGAGGAGTACGCCGAGATCGGCTCGCGGGTGTGGGGCACCACCGACGTGCCGGAGATCTTCCGGCGGCTGCGCACCGAGCTGCTGTGGGACGACGAGAACGACATGCTCACCAGCGCGGTGGAGGCCGTGGCCAGGGCGGAGGCCGTCGCACCGCAGTGGTTCGGCCGGCTGCCCAAGGCGGCCTGCGAGGTGCGGTTCGTGCCCGAGATGGACCGCGAGGTGGCGCCGCTCGCGTATTACATGGACGCCGCGCTGGACGGCTCGCGTCCCGGCATCTACTTCCTGAACCCGTTGGGCGCTACCGTTCGCAGCCGCACGCTCTCGGAGGTGACGGCGTTCCACGAGGCAACGCCCGGCCACCACTTCCAGCTCACGATCGCGGCCGAGACCGACCTGCACAACGTGCGCAAGTTCGCGTTCATCGACGCCTACCTCGAAGGCTGGGGCCTCTACACCGAGCGCCTGGCCGACGAGATGGGCCTGTACTCGTCCGACGAGCAACGGCTGGGCATGCTGTCGTTGGACGCCATGCGCGCGGGACGGCTGGTCGTCGACACGGGCATGCACGCGCTCGGGTGGTCGCGTCAGCAGGCGGTCGACTACCTGCGCGAGAACACCGTGATGACCGCACCGGAGATCGACTCCGAGATCGACCGGTACATCGAGACGCCGGGCCAGGCGCTCGCGTACATGGTGGGCCGCCTGGAGATCCTCCGGGTGCGCGACGAAGCGGCCACCCGGCTGGGCGACCGCTTCGACATCCGCGCGTTCCACGACCTCGTGCTGGCGAACGGACCGGTGCCGCTCGCCGCGCTCGACTCGCTGGTCAGCGCTTGGACTCCTTCTCCATGACGGAGTTCCGCTTCGAGTAGGCGAAGTAGACGACCAGGCCGATCGCGAACCAGATCCCGAACCGCAGCCAGGTCTCCGGCGTGAGGAACGTGATCAGCCAGATCGAGAAGACCACACCGATGATCGGCACGACCGGCATGCCCGGCGTCTTGAACGTGCGCGGCAGGTCGGGCTGCTTGTAGCGCAGCACGACCACGGCGATGCAGACGACGACGAACGCCAGCAGGATGCCGATGTTCGTGAGCTCGGCGGCCTCGGCGATCGGCAGGAACCCGGCGATGACCGCGGAGGCGATGCCCAGCACCCAGGTGATGCGCGACGGGACGCGCTTCACCGGGTGCGTCTTCGCGAACCAGCGCGGCAGCAGTCCGTCGCGGCTCATCGAGTAGCCGACGCGGGCGGCGCCGAGCAGGAACGTGAAGAGCACGGTCGTGATGCCGAGGATCGCGCCGACGGAGATGATGATGCCGAGCGCGGGCAGGCCGATGTCGGCGAACGCCGTGGCGAAGGCGGACTCCGAGTCGACGTCCTTGAAGTTCACCATGCCGGTCAGCACGAGACAGGCCAGCACGTACAGGACCATCGAGATCGCCAGCGAGTACATGATCGCCCTGGGCATGTGCCGCTGCGAGTCCTTCGACTCCTCGGCGGCCGTGGACATCGCGTCGTAGCCGAACACCGCGAAGAACACCGTCGCCGCACCCGTGAGCGCACCCGAGATGCCGAACGGGAAGAACGGGTTGTAGTTGTCGGTGTTGATGTGGAACGCGCCGACGACGATGACCAGCGCCACCACGGCGACCTTGAGGTACACCAGGACGGTCTCGAACCGGGCGGCGTTCTTCATGCCCTGGTTCAGCACGAACGCGATCAGCAGGCACAGCACCACCGCGAACAGGTTCACCTTGTAGGTGCCCGCGGCGACGTCACCGGTCTCGGTGCCCGGTGCGCCCAGCATCCACTGCGGCAGCTGGACGTCCAGCAGTGACAGCAGTTCGGTGAAGTAACCGGAGATGCCGATCGCGACCACCGCCACGATCGCCGTGTACTCCAGCAGCAGGTCCCAGCCGATGAACCAGCCGACGATCTCGCCGAGCACCGCGTAGCCGTAGGTGTAGGCGCTGCCTGCCTTGGGGATCAGCCCCGCGAACTCCGCGTACGAGAACGCCGCCGCCGCGCTCGCGATACCGGCCACGAGGAACGAGACCAGCACGGCGGGGCCGGCGGTCTTGTTCGCGACGGCGCCCGCGAGCGAGAAGATGCCCGCGCCGATGATGCCGCCGATGCCGATCGCGGTGAGCTGCCACAGGCCCAGCGTTCTGGTGAGCCCGTCGCCCTTGTCCTCCGCGATCTGGTCGATGGGCTTGCGCCGGAAGACGCCCTGTGTGGTCATGCCTAGCTCCCTTGAAGAGTGGGTCCGGGCGAACCTATTCGCGACAACTGTCACGCGGTTTGTCCGAACCCACCAATCAGGGAACCGGTTTTTGGCTCTTCGAGCTGTTTACGGCCTGCTGAACACGATCTTGCCGGCGGTCTCGCCGTCCAGCATCGCCCTGAGCCCCTGCTCGGCGTCCTCGAACTTCAGCTCGGCGCCGATCTGCGGCTTGAGGTCGTTGAGCGCGCAGAACCGGATGAGGTCGCCGAGCTCCTCGCGGGTGCCCATGGTCGAGCCGACGACGCGCAGCTGCAGGAAGAACAGCCGCTGCAGCTCGGCCGCGGTCGCGTCGCCGGACGTGGCGCCGGAGATCACGATGATGCCGCCGGGCTTGAGGGCCTTCATCGAGTGCGACCAGGTGGCCTTGCCGACGGTCTCGAACACCGCGTCGACCCGTTCCGGCAGGCGGGCGCCGGACTCGAACGTGTCGTGGGCGCCGAGGGTCTGCGCGAGAGCGCGCTTCTCCTCGGAGCGGCCGGTGACCCAGACGCGGAACCCGGCCGCGCGGCCGAGCTGGATGAGCGCCGTCGACACGCCACCGGACGCGCCCTGCACGAGCATCGTCTGGCCGGGGCGCAGACCGGACTTCACGAACAGCATCCGGTACGCGGTCAGCCACGCCGTGCCCATGCACGCGGCCTCGGCGAACGTGAGGTCCGCGGGCTTGGGCAGGGCGTTGCGGGCGGGGACCACGACGTAGTCGGCGAACGTGCCCTGGTGCTTCTCGGTGAGCAGCGTGCGCTTCGGGTCGAGGGTCTCGTCGCCGTCCCAGCTCGGGTCGCCGATGACGGAGTGCAGCACCACCTCGGTGCCGTCGTCGAGGACGCCCGCGCCGTCGCAGCCGAGGATCATCGGGAACTGCTCCGGCTTGATGCCGACCCCGCGCAACGTCCACAGGTCGTGCATGTTGAGGCTGGCCGCCTTGACCGCGACGCGCACCCACCCCGGTGCGACCTCGGGGTCGGGTCGCTCGCCGACGCGGAGCGAGGCCAGCGGGTTCTCAGGACTGGGTTCTGCTGCGTAAACGGCGAACATGGTTCGCAACATACCCATCCGCGCACCGGCCGACCGTCGTGACGCGGGTCACGGGACTAGGCTCGGGTGCGTGGACCGGCTTTGGCAGTGGTGGGACGGGGTCGAGCTGTGGCTCGTGCAGCTGCCCGTCGCCGTGCAGTTCCCCATCGTGATGGTCGTGGTGCTGCCGCTGTGCCTGGGCGTGGCGCGGCTCGTCGACCGGGTGGCCGACCTGGGGGCGAACAACCCGGCGTCGCTGGCGCCTGAGTCCGATGCCGAGTCCGATCCGGAGTCCGAACCCGAGAAGGTCACCGCATGAGTCCCGGTCGTCGCCTCACCGTCGCGCTGGTCGGACTGGTCCTGCTGGTCCTGGTCGGCTGGTTCGTGCGCGAGGGCTCGTCGAAGCCGCAGCCGGAGTCCAGCGCGCCGACCAGCACCTCCAGCAGCGCGGCCAAGCCGGCCGAGGTGCCGGGAGCGAAGGAGTCGGGGCTGGAGGTCACGGCGCTGTCGGCGCTGCCGCCGGAGGCCGCGAAGACGTACAAGCTGATCGGCGGCGAGGCGCCGATGCCGTACCCGAAGAACGACGGCGTCACGTTCGAGAACCGCGAGAAGCGGCTGCCGCAGCAGAAGTCCGGGTACTACAAGGAGTACACGGTGCCGACGCCGGGCAGTCCCGACCGCGGTGCGCGCCGGCTCGTGACCGGGAGCAAGCGCGAGGTCTATTACACCGGTGACCACTACGCGTCGTTCGTCGTGGTGGACGTGAAGAAGTGAAACGGCACATTCTCGTTTCGGAGAAGAATGCGGCGATCGGCGCTATTGCCGAGGCGTTGTCGTTCCCTTCCTGGTTCGGGCACAACCTGGACGCGTTGTACGACAGCCTGACCGACCTGTCGTGGCTGCCCGAGGGCGAGTACGTGCTGGTCGTGCCCGCTGACCTGGACGATTCCGTCGTGGACGTGCTGCGGGACGCGGTGAGGCAGACCGCCGAGTCGGGTGACCGGACACTGCGGGTGATTCGCACGGAAAGGTGACACGGGCTGCGCAAAAGCCGTCCGGAGTGGACAGTGCGGGTCCATGGGAACGCATCACCGTCGCGTGGGCTGTGCGCTCGTGGTCGCCGCCGCCGTCGCTGTTTTCTGTCCGGCCGTGTCCTCTGCCGGTGACCCCGACTGCTCGCAGGACCAGCCCTTCACGCCGTTCGACACGATGGACGGCGACAACCCGGTGACCATGCAGAGCGGCCGCGTGGTCGAGCTGCGCGCGTCGAACAAGTCGCAGTGCGCGTGGGGGCGCATCTCGTCGGGCACGCCCGGCGAGGAGATCTGGACCGACCGCAAGGAGCCCTCGGCGGACACGCACGAGGGCTTCCTCGGCTACACCCGGATCGACTCGGGCTCGGCGAAGTACACCGAGGCGTTCAAGAACGACGGCCGGGTGATGCGCGCCTGCGGCTCCTCGCAGGGCGTCATCGAGTGCACCGGCTGGTTCTGATGCATCAGTCTTCGGCAGGCACCCAGGACGGCTTGCGCTTCTCCTTGAACGCTGTGATGCCCTCTTGGCCCTCGGGGCCGCCGAAGTGCTGTGCCGACAGCTTGAGCATGTCCGCGAACACCTCGCCGAGGTTCGTCGACCGTTCCTGCTGCAGCATCTGCTTGGTCGCGGCGAGCGCGTTCGGGGCGCCGAGCGCGAGCATGTCGGTGTAGCGGCGGACCTCGGCGTCGACGCCGTCGACGGGCACAGCGGAGTTGAGCAGGCCGATCTGGACCGCGCGGGTGGCGTCGAAGGTCTCGCCGGTCAGGAACAGCTCGTGTGCGGCGCGGGGGAGCAGGCGCGGCAGCACGGTCACCGAGATGACCGCGGGCACGACACCGATGCGGACCTCGCTGAACGCGAACGTCGCCTCGTGCGCCGCGACTGATATGTCGCATGCCGCGACGATGCCGACGCCACCGGCGCGAGCCGGGCCCTTGAGTGCGGCGACGACCGGCTTGGGGCTGGTCCAGAGCTGTTCGAGGATCGCGGGGAACTCGTTGACGCCCTGGTCGCCCGCGCTCGCACCGGCGGCTTCCTTGAGGTCCATGCCGGAGCAGAACACGGTGCCCGTGTGGGTCAGCACGACCACGCGGACGCCGTCGTCCCCGGCGGCCGCGGTCAGGTGCTCGCGGAGCTCCCGGCGCAGCTGCGCGGACAGGGCGTTGCGGTTGTGCGGGGAGTCCAGCGTGATCGTCGCGATGCCACGCCGCACCTCGTAGTGGACCAGCTCGTCTGCCATGGAGCTGACCTTAGCCGCCGGGTTCGTTGACAGCATCCTGTCAAATATGACAGTCTACTGTCATGATGAAGACGGTGTACCTGGTGCTGGCGGACGACCTCGCGGACTGGGAGTACGGCCACGTGGCCGCGCAGGTGAACATCCAGGCGTTCCAGCGGGAGCCGGGGCGCTACGAGATCAGGACGGTCGGGCTGACCACCGACCCGGTCAGGACGCTCGGCGGCGTGCGGATGCTGCCGGACGTCGCGATCGGAGACGTGTCGCTCGGCCGACCGCGGCGTGGTGGCAGGTGCTGGGCGCGGTGCTGCGCGAGCCGTTGTCGGTCTCCGGCATCGCCCGCGAGATGGGCCTGGCGCGGCAGTCCGTCCAGCGGATCGCGGACCTGTTGGTGGACAGGGGTTTGGCCGAGTACCTGCCGAACCCGGCACACCAGCGGGCGAAGCTGGTGCGGCCGACCGAGGCCGGTTGTGCGGCGATCGCCCGGTTGCGCGCGGCCCAGCACGAGTGGGCCAACCGCGTCAGTGCGCAGGTCTCGCTGGAAGACCTGCGCACGACGCTCGACACCATGACCAGACTGGTCGCGGCTACGTCCTGATGCCCGGCAGGGGGTGGGGCATCACGACTGTCAGCCGATCGTGGTGCTCGTCAGGACGGGGTTCGGGTCCGGGTAGCCCTTCGCGGCGGCGTTCACCGGGAACCCGATGACCGTGATGACGGCGGTGAAGGTGAGGCCGGGCGCGTCGTAGCCGGTGCCGCCGAGCTTCGCGGTGATGGTGCCGCTCCCGCCCGCCTGCAGGGTGATCGTCACGACCGGCAGCTCGAAGTCCGCGCCGCCCTTGATCGGACCGGGAACGGTCAGCACGACATCGTTGCCCTGCAAGGCGATCGTCGGCGTGCCACCCAGCCCGGCACCGCCGGAGAGCGACGCCGACCGGTACGTCGAGTTGGCCGGCACCGGCAGCCTGAGCGCGAGCCCCTTGATCTCCCGCACCTGCCGCCCGGCCGCCTCGGCGGGAACCTTGTTGGGCGCGGGGTCGATCGTCACCGTGAGCGCGCTGTTCGGTGCGACGGTCGCCGGCGCGGACGCGTCCAGCCCCTGGTCGAGCGTGAAGTCCGACGTCTGCCCGACGGCGCTCGCCCGGAGCTTGAAGGTGATGGTCTGCGGAGCTGCTGACGCGTTGGTCGTGAACATCAGCATGGGAACCAGTAGCAGTGATGCGAGTCCGGCTAGCTTCATGGCCTCTCCCCGTTGAGTTGACGAGGGACAGTTCCAGCACGCGGCGTAATCACCTGACTACTCATGAGTAAGTTTCACGTCAACACTTCACACTTCACATCGCCCGAACGGCGCTGCGGACTCGATCTTGCGGCGGCGGCCGAAAGTGTCGCGTGGAACGGCAACGGGGCCGGCCTGCCGCAGCAGACCAGCCCCGCGGAACGTCTGTGTGCTAGGCCGAGCGGGCCACCAGCTGCCGCGCCAGCGCCTCGTCGTACCGGTCCAGCACCAGCTGCGCCACCTCGACGTCGTCCCCCAACGGCTGCGCCACCAGTGCGTCCTCCCCGGCCAGCGCCGCGACCTTGTCCGGCAGCAACCCCGGCGCCAGGAACCACGAGGCGACCGCGATCCGGGTCGCACCACGGGCCTTGAGCCGTTCCACGGCTTCGGGCACGTCGGGCGAGGCGATCGACGCGAACGCCGCCTCCACCCCCGCCCACCCCGACTCGCGGGCCCACCGCCGGGCCACGCGCGCCACGGCCTCGTTCGCCGGTGCGTGCGACGAGCCGGCACCCGCCAGGACCACGCCCAGCGACCGGTCGCCGAACGTCACCCGGCCTCCGCCAGCCGCCGCAGCGCCGCCGACTCCAGCCGCGGTCCGGGCCGAGCACGTCGGCCACCACGGCGGGCACGCGCGACTCGGCGACCGCGGCCGGTACGTCCACCCGTGCGTGGAAAGCCTTGCCCAGCAACAACGGCACGACGACGGACGGGCCGCGCAGCACGTCGCTCAACCGCGGTGCGCACAGGTCCAGGAAGCAGCCGCGGACGTCCAGCTCCGGGCGCAACGACCGCACGACGTCCAGCAGTGCGTGGATCGACGCGGCCGAGCGCGGGTCACGGCTGCCGTGCGCGACGGCGATCAGCGGGATCGCAGCGCCCCCGATCGCAGCGTTTCCGATCACAGCGCCCCCGTCAGGCCGCGGGCCCGCAGCACGGCGCGCTCCAGCGGGCGGAACAGCAGCAGCTCGATGCCGATGCCCACCAACAGGATCAGGAAGATCGCCGCGATCACCATGTTGATGTCGTTCAGCGACGACCCGTTGTGCAGGTACTGGCCGAGGCCCACACCCAGCTGCGGCGAGGTCGCGATGATCTCCGCGGCCATCAGCGACCGCCACGAGAACGCCCAGCCCTGCTTCAACCCCGCCAGATAACCGGGCAGGGCGGCGGGCAGCAGGATGTGCCGCGCCGACGCCAGCCGGCCGGCACCCAGCGCGCGCCCGACGCGGGGCAGCAGTGGTGGGATCTGGTCGATGCCCGCCACCAGGCCGTTCGCGATCGACGGGACCGAACCCATCAGCACGACGAAGTAGATCGTCGACGGCGTCACGCCGAACCACAGGATCGCGGCCGGAACCCAGGCCACCGAGGGCAGCGACTGCAGACCGGTCAGCAACGACCCGATCGCGGCGCGCACTACCCGCACCTTGGCGACCAGGAGGCCGAGCGGGGTGGCGATCAGCACCGCCGCGAGGAACCCGAGCACCGCGCGGTGCAACGAGGTCCACAGGATGCCGAACGCCTCGCCGGTGGAGATGGAGCGAACGAGCTCGTTCCACACGTTCACCGGGGCGGGCAGCTGGAACTCCGGCAGGATCGCCGAGGCCCACAGCGCCTGCCACACGCCGAGCAGCAGGGCGAACGCGATGATCGGCGGCACGCCCGTCTTCAGGAAACGACGCCACAGCGGCACCTTCCGCACCTCGACGGGTGCGTCGAGCGCGTCGAGGCCGGCGCCGACCTTGTCGAGCGTGTCAGGAGGCGTGGCCACTGATGACCTCTCGCAGGTGGGTGTTGATCTCGTCCAGGACCTCGGCGCGCGAGTCGGTCACGTCCCACTCGCGCACCACGCGGCCGGGACGCGAGGACAGCAGCACGACCCGCTGGCCCAGGCGCACGGCCTCGCGGACGTCGTGCGTGACGAAGATGATCGCGGTGTTCGTGGTCTCCCACACCCGCAGCAGCTCGCCCTGCAGCACGTCGCGGGTGATCGCGTCCAATGCGGCGAACGGCTCGTCCATCAGCAGCAGGGCCGGTGCGCCGTCGGCGGAGACCGTGGCGGAGGCCAGCGCGCGGGCCAGAGCCACGCGCTGGCGCATGCCACCGGACAGCTCGTGCGGGCGCTTGTCCGCCACGTCGCCGAGGCGCACCAGCTCCAGCAGCTCCTGCGCGCGCCGCCTGCGTTCCAACCGGCCGACACCGGCGAACCGCAGCGCCAGCTCGACGTTGCGGGCGGCGGTGAGCCACGGCATGAGCGCGGGCTCCTGGAACATCACGGCCGGGCGCGACGTGTTGAGCTGCAACGAACCCGCCGTCGCGCCGTCGAGGCCGGCGACGATGTTCAGCAGCGTGCTCTTGCCGCAGCCGGAAGCACCGAGGAGACACACGAACTCACCCGGCCTGACCTTGAGGTCGACGCCGTCGAGCGCCACCACGGCCGAGCTCCCGTGGCCGAACACCTTCCTGATGCCGGACAGCTCCACAGCGGTGTCCGCAGTGGACAGAAGCGTGGTGTCGAGCGTGGCGGTCATATCCGTGTCCCCTCGGTGCTCTCTGCTACTACTTCTGGTCCAGTCCGGCTGCTTGCACCTGCGGCTTGCCCTGTGCCTGGAGCACCTTGTTCAGCAACGTGAAGTCGGCGTACCCGGCGACGTTCGCGGCCTCCTGGGCCACCCCGGCGGTCACGGCGTCCTTCGCGAGCTGCGGGAAGTGCTTGGCCTGCGCGTCGGTCGTGAGCTCGATGTTGTCCCAGGCGGCGTCGAGGATCTTGTCGCCGAGCTTCTTGGACGTGAGCTTCTCCAGCGCGGCGTTGACGGTCTTCTTCGCGTCGTCCTTGTTGCCCTTGGTCCAGTCGATCGCGGCGACGTGGCCCTTCAGCACGGCCTCGACCGTCTCCGGGTGCTCCTGCAGGAACTTCGTCCGCACGATGATCACCGTGGTCGGGAACGCCCCGCCCTCCCACAGCGTCTTCTCGTCCAGCAGCACCTTCGCGCCCGCCTCGGCGACCAGGCGCGCCGACCACGGCTGCGGCGCCCACGCGGCCTGGATGTCGCCCTTCTTGAACAGGTCGAGCGACGCGGCGTTCTCCACGTTCGTGACCGTGACCTGGCCGGTGAGGTTCTTCTCCGCCAGGTACTTCTTCAGCGACACGTCCTGCGTGTTCGCGAGCTGCGGCGTGGCGACGACCTTGCCCTTGAGGTCCTCGATCGAGTTGATCTCCGGCTTCACCACGAGCTGCGCGCCGCCCGAGGTCGCGCCGGCGATGAGCTTCACCGCCTCGCCCTTGGACTTCGCGTAGGCGTTGATCGCCGGACCGGACCCGATGTAGGCGATGTCGAGCGACTCGCCCAGCAGCGCGTTGACCTCGTCGGGGCCCGCGTTGAACGTCTGCGTCGTCAGCTTGGTGCTGCCGAGCTCCTTCTTGTAGAGCTCCTTCTCCACGCCGATCAACGCGGCGGCGTGCGTGACGTTCGGGAAGTACCCGACCCGCACCTCGGCCGCGGGGCCCTTGGACTGGGCGACCGGCGCGTCACCGGAGTCGGCGCGGCTGCAGGCGGACAGTGTTGTCAGTGCGATCAGGGCAACGGCGATGGCGGGCTTGAGGTTCACAGGAAGATGGCCTTTCAGGGACCGGGGGAGACGAGGGCGCGGTCGTCCTGGGCGGCGATGTCGCCGCCCTCGGTACAGCTCTCCGCGTCCAACTCCGGCAGCGGCGCGCCCACCAGGCCGGCGGCGAGCGTGCTGCCGTCGGCGGCGTCGATCACCAGGAACGACCCGGTGCGGCGGCTGAAGCTGTAGTCGTCCAGCGGAACGGGCTCTGCCAGGCGCAGAGCCACTCGGCCGATCTCGTTGAGCTCCAACGACGCCGGGCCGTCCACACTGGACAGCGTCTGCTCGTCGAAGCGGTCGCGCAGCTCGGTGACAATCGCCTGCACGGTGCGCGTGCCGTGCTTGACGAGGACGCGGGCACCGGCTCGCAGCGGCTTCTCCGCGAGCCAGCAGAGCGTGGCGTCCAGCTCGTCGGTGACCTTGGGCTCGTTGCCCGCCACCGCGATCAGGTCGCCGCGCGAGATGTCGATGTCGTCCGCCAGCAACAACGTCACGGACTGGCCGGCCGCCGCCTCCGCCAGTTCACCGTCCATCGTGTCGATCCTCGTGACCGTCGAACGGCGGCCGGAGGGCAGCACGACGACCTCGTCACCCGGCTTGACCGTGCCCGCCGCGACCTGGCCCGCGTACCCGCGGTAGTCGAGGTGCTCGGCGGTGCGCGGCCGGATCACGTACTGCACGGGGAACCGGAACGGCAGCCCAGATCCATCAGCGCGGCGGGGTCCGTCTTCTTCTACTGGCACGTTCTCCAGGTGCTCCAGCAGCGTCGGACCGGAGTACCAGGGCGTGTTCGCGGACTTCTCCACGACGTTGTCTCCCGCCAGCGCGGACACCGGGATCTCCACGACCGCGTCCTCGGTGTAGCCGAGCGCCGTGGCGTGCGCGGTGAACTCCTTGGCGATGCGGGCGAACGTCACCTGGTCGTAGTCCACGAGGTCGATCTTGTTGACCGCGAGGACGAGCCGCGGCACGCCCAGCAGCGCGAGAACCGCCGCGTGGCGCCGGGTCTGCTCGATGACGCCCTTGCGCGCGTCGACGAGCAGCACCGCGAGCTGCGCGGTGGAGGCGCCGGTGACGGTGTTGCGGGTGTACTGCACGTGGCCGGGGGTGTCCGCGAGCACGAAGGAACGCTTCGGCGTCGCGAAGTACCGGTACGCCACGTCGATCGTGATGCCCTGCTCGCGTTCCGACCGCAGGCCGTCGACCAGCAACGACAGGTCGGGCGTCGCGAGACCGCGGTCGGCGCTCGCCCGGTGCACGGCGTCGAGCGTGTCCGCGAGCACGGACTTGGTGTCGTAGAGCAGCCTGCCGACGAGCGTGGACTTGCCGTCGTCCACGCTGCCTGCCGTGGCCAACCTCAACAGGTCGCTCATTTAGAAGTACCCCTCCCGCTTGCGGTCTTCCATGGCGGCCTCGGACAACCGGTCGTCGGCCCGCGTGGCGCCGCGCTCGGTCAACCTGGACGCGGCGACCTCGGCGATCACCGCGTGGATGTCGGCGGCGTCGGACTCGACGGCACCGGTGCACGAGCCGTCGCCCACCGTGCGGTAGCGAACCGTCTTGCGCAGCAGGGTTTCCCCGTCGCGCGCCTTGCCCCACGGGCCCTCGGCGAGCCACATGCCGTCGCGCAGGAACACCTCTCGCTGGTGCGAGTAGTAGATGTCCGGCAGCTCGATGCCCTCGCGCTCGATGTAGTTCCACACGTCGAGCTCGGTCCAGTTCGACAGCGGGAACACCCGGACGTGCTCCCCCGCGCGGTGCCGGCCGTTGTAGAGGTTCCACAGCTCCGGGCGCTGCCGCTTCGGGTCCCACTGGCCGAACGCCGTGCGCAGGCTGAAGATCCGCTCCTTGGCGCGGGCGCGTTCCTCGTCGCGGCGGCCGCCGCCGAACACCGCGTCGAACTTGTGCTGCGTGATGGAGTCCAGCAACGGCACGGTCTGCAACGGGTTGCGCGTGCCGTCCGGGCGTTCCTCGAGGCGGCCGTCGTCGATCCAGTCCTGGACCTTCGCGACCTCCAGACGCAGACCGTGTTGTGCGACGACGCGGTCGCGGAACTCGATGACCTCGTCGAAGTTGTGCCCGGTGTCGACGTGCAGCAGCGGGAACGGGACCGGCGCCGGGTAGAACGCCTTGATCGCGAGGTGCAGCAGCAGGGTGGAGTCCTTGCCGCCGGAGAAGAGGATCACCGGCCGGTCGAACTCGCCCGCGACCTCGCGGAAGATGTGGATCGCCTCCGATTCGAGGCGCCCCAGGGTGTCCAGTGCCAGAGTCATCCGTGCAACCCGCATTCCGTCTTGGCCTGACCCGCCCACCGGCCACTGCGGGCGTCCTGCCCCGGCAGCGGCTTCGACGTGCACGGCAGACAGCCGATGGAGGGATACCCCTCCTGCACCAGCAAGTTCTCGAGGATGCCCTTCTCGTGGAGGTAGGCGTTGAACTCGTCGTCCGACCACGGCGCGATCGGGTTGACCTTCACCAGGCCGTTGCGCTCGTCCCACTGCACGATCGGCGTGTTCGCCCGCGTCGGCGCGTCCACCCGGCGCACCCCGGTGACCCAGGCGTCGTACTTCGCGAGCTCACGCCGCAGCGGGATGACCTTGCGCAGGTTGCAGCACTGCGCCGGGTTCGTCTGGTGGAGCAGGCCGAACTCGCGTTCCTGGTCCTCCACCGACTGCTCGGCGGCGGCGTTGACGATCCGCACCTCCGGGTAGACGACGCCGACCGCGTCGCGCACGCCGATGGTCTCCGGGAAGTGGTACCCGGTCTCCAGGAACAGCACGTCGAAGTCCGGCTTCACCTTCGCGGCGAGGTCGATCAGCACGGCGTCCTGCATGTTGGAGGCGACGATGTAGCTGTCGCCGAACGTCTGCGCGGTCCACTCCAGTGCCTCGATCGCGGTGGCGTTCGCCAGCTCCTCCTGAGCGGCTTCGGCGACGATCTTGAGGTCTTCCTTGAGATCGCTCACTTCTTCACCTCCTGCGGCAGGTTGAGCCCGACGAACGAGACCTTGAAGACGCGGCGGCACCCGGTGCACAGCCACGCGTAGCTCGGCTCCTCCTGCGGGCGGAGGTCCTCGTCACCGCAGTAGGGGCAGTAGAAGGGCGTCGCCCTCTCACTCATCGCAGCCTCCGCTGAGGTACGCACGTCGGCCGGCACTCATCGCAGCGCACCTTCCTCCGCGCGGGCGACCCACTGGGCGAACCGCTCGTCGTCCTCGCGCTGCGCGACGAAGTTCCGCACCACGCGCTCCACGTAGGCGGGCAGCTCGGCCGCGGTGACCTTGTGGCCGCGCAGCTTGCGGCCGAACCCGGCGTCGAGGCCGAGGCCGCCGCCCAGGTGCACCTGGAAGCCCTCGACCTGGTTGCCCTCGTCGTCGGTGACGATCTGGCCCTTCAACCCGATGTCCGCGGTCTGGATGCGGGCGCACGAGTTGGGGCAGCCGTTGATGTGCACGGTGATCGGCGCGGTGACGCCGTCGACGATGTCCTTGAGGTTCGCCTCGAGCGTGGTGACCAGCTCGTTCGCCCTGGCCTTGGTCTCGACGATGGCGAGCTTGCAGAACTCGATGCCGGTGCAGGCCATGATCCCGCGCCGCCACGGCGACGGGTCGACCTGCAGGCCGAGCTTCGCGAGGTCGCTCTTGAGCGTCCCGACCGCGGTCTCCGGCACGTCCAGCACGATGATCTTCTGCTGCGGTGTGAACCGGACCCGCTGGGAGCCGGCCCGTTCGGCGATCTTCGCGACCTCGACCAGGATCGACCCGGACACCCGGCCCGCGACCGGTGCGGCGCCGACGTAGAACAGGCCGTCCTTCTGCCGGTTCACGCCGATGTGGTCGAGCTGCTGGCTGAGGACCTCCGGCGCGGGACCGTCGAGCATCTTGCGCTTGAGGTACTCGTCCTCCACGACCTGGCGGAACTTCTCCGGACCCCAGTCGGCGACGAGGAACTTGATCCGCGCCCGGTGCCGCAGCCTGCGGTAGCCGTAGTCGCGGAAGACGCTGATGACGGCTTCCCACACGTCCGGGACCTCGTCGAGCGGCACCCAGGCGCCGAGTCGCTTGCCCAGCATGGGGTTCGTGGACAGGCCGCCGCCGACCCAGAGGTCGAAGCCGGGGCCGTGCTCGGGGTGGTCGACGCCGACGAACGCGACGTCGTGGATCTCGTGCGCCACGTCCTGCAGACCGGAGATGGCGGTCTTGAACTTGCGCGGCAGGTTGGAGAAGCGGGGGTCGCCGATGTAGCGCTCGAGGATGGTGTCGATCGCCGGCTGGCCGTTGAGCACCTCGTCCTCGGCGATGCCGGCGACCGGCGAGCCGAGGATGACGCGCGGGCTGTCACCGCACGCCTCCATCGTGGTGAGGCCGACCGCTTCGAGCTTCTGCCAGATCGTGGGAACGTCCTCGATCTGGATCCAGTGGTACTGGATGTTCTGCCGGTCGGTGATGTCGGCGGTGTCGCGGCCGTAGGTCTGCGAGATCTCACCGAGCACCCTGAGCTGCTGCGTGGTCAGTGCGCCACCGTCGCTGCGCACGCGCATCATGAAGTACTCGTCGTCCAGCTCTTCCGGTTCGAGCGTGGCCGTGCGGCCGCCGTCGATGCCGGGCTTGCGCTGGGTGTAGAGCCCGTACCAGCGGAACCGGCCACGCAGGTCGGCCGGGTCGATCGAGTCGAAACCACCGTGGGCGTAGATGTTCTCGATGCGGGCGCGGACGTTGAGCGGGTTGTCGTCCTTCTTGCTCCGCTCGTTGGGGTTCAGCGGCTCTCGGTAGCCGAGCGCCCACTGTCCCTCGCCGCGACGCTGCTTGGCGCGCGGTGACGTCTGCGGCGGGACCATCGCCATCCTCCGGGTTTTCGAGGCGCTCGGTGCGCGTGCGAGCCCGGAGGTGCTTGTGGTGGGGGCGTCGTCAGCGCGCCGGGCGCCGACGGGAACAAATCAGCGCGCGGTCATGCCGAACGACGGCACATCGCGCTGGAGACACGACGGAAGTCGACGTGGCGGCGGGCCACGAGGCGGACTCCAGTCGAATGCATGACCTCAGTGTGCATGCCGTCCAGAGCGTGGTCCACCGCCAACCGCATGCTGGGATTGACGAGGGGAAGTTGACATCCTAGGCTGGTTTCACTCCGTGATGTGTCTGTCACCGACAGATACATTCGCTGGCTGGACACCGCCGTTCGGGGCGTGTGGGGGACACTGGACGTCATGCCCTCCGCTTTGCCCGAAGGCGAGCCCGTGCCCGCCGACGGTTCGCTCCCGCCATCCGCTCTCGCCGGTGTCGGCTCCCGCCCGTTCGGCATCTACGTGCACGTGCCGTTCTGCGCGACCCGCTGCGGCTACTGCGACTTCAACACCTACACGCCCGGCGAGCTCGGCACGTCCGCCTCGCCGCAGTCGTGGCTGGAGGGCCTGCGCCGCGAGCTCGACCTGGCGGCCTCCGTCCTGGGCACGCCACCGCCGGCCGAGACCGTGTTCGTCGGCGGCGGGACGCCCTCGTTGCTCGGAGCTTCCGGGCTTGCTGATGTGTTGGATGCGATATATCAGTCGTTCGGGCTGGCTCCCGGAGCCGAGGTGACGACCGAGTCGAACCCGGAGTCGACGTCGCCGTCGTTCTTCGAGGGCATCCGCGCCGCCGGCTACACGCGGGTGTCGCTCGGCATGCAGTCCGCTGCCCGGCACGTGCTGCAGGTGCTCGACCGCAAGCACACGCCCGGCCGCCCGGTCGACGCCGCGCGGGAAGCCCGGGCCGCGGGCTTCGAGCACGTCAACCTCGACCTGATCTACGGCACACCGGGCGAGCAGCCGTCAGACCTGGCGGCGTCGCTGGACGCCGTGCTCGACGCCGGCGTCGACCACGTCTCCGCCTACGCGCTGATCGTCGAGGACGGCACCGGCCTGGCCCGGCGGATCCGCCGCGGCGACCTGCCGATGCCGGACGACGACGTCCTCGCGTCGAGCTACGAGATGGTCGACGCGAAGCTGAGCGGAGCCGGGTTCTCCTGGTACGAGGTGTCGAACTGGGCGACCTCGGCCGAGGCTCAGTGCCGGCACAACGTCCTGTACTGGAAGGGTGCCGACTGGTGGGGCTTCGGGCCCGGCGCGCACAGCCACGTCGGCGGCGTCCGGTTCTGGAACGTGAAGCACCCGGCGCGGTACTCGTCGTTGCTGGCCGAGGGGAAGTCGCCGGCCGCGGGCCGTGAGCAGCTCACCGACGAGGACCGCCGGGTCGAGCGGGTGCTGCTGGAGCTGCGGCTGGCAGAGGGGCTGCCGACCGGTGTGTTGGACATCGCGGGCCGGGAAGAGGCGAAGCAGGCGGTCGCGGACGGGTTGCTGGAGCCGTTGGACGACCGCTGCGTGCTGACCGACCGGGGCCGGTTGCTCGCCGACGCCGTCGTGCGCAGGTTGCTGCCGTAGCTCGCCGGAGCTGCGGAGTTGCTGGTTAGGCGCCTTTACCTGGTTCGAGCTGACTCTTACTGGTCAAGGCCCTTCACTTGGAGCTGAGCTGTCACTGAGCTCGCAGGTCGTGCTGACTGCGCACCTCGGTGACGAGCTCGCCGTCACGGCGGTACGTGACGCGAGCCCACCAGAGGCCGTCGGCTCGCTTGGCCGGCTCCCAGACCAGGGTGCCGTGCCACCACTCGCCGTTGCTCAGCACCAAGCAGGGCTTGTCGGGTTCGTCGTCGCCAACGGACGACAGGTGCCTGGACACGTTTGGACCCTAGTGACCGGCACCGCCGGAAGTCAGCCGCCGATTGCCGTCCGTACTGCTGACAGGACGGCCTCGGCGTGCCGGGGTGTGCAGATCAGCAGGTCAGGCAGGTACGGCTTGGGCTGGTTGTACTCCAGCGGTGAGCCGTCGATGCGGGAGGCGTGCAACCCGGCCGCGACCGCAACCCCGACGGGCGCGGCCGAGTCCCACTCCCACTGGCCGCCGGCGTGCAGGTAGACGTCCGCCTCCCCGCGCACCACCGCCATGGCCTTGGCGCCCGCCGAGCCCATCGGGACGAGCTCGGCGCCGAGGGCGTCACTCACGGCGCTGGCGAACTCGGGTGGTCTGCTGGCGCTCACCACGATCCGCAACGGGCCGCTGGGGTCGGCCGCCGTTGTGCCGCTGCTCGTGTAGACGGCGTCGAGTGCGGGCTGGGCGACGGCGGCGTCGGTGATGCCGCGGCCGCGTTGCCACAGCGCCACGTGCACGGCCCAGTCCGCGTGGTCGAGCTGCCCGTACTCGCGGGTGCCGTCGAGCGGGTCGACGATCCACACGCGGTCGGCGTCGAGGCGGCCGAGGTCGTCGTCGCCCTCCTCGGAGAGCACCGCGTCGGCGGGGCGGGCCTCGGCCAGTGCCTTGACGAGCAGCTCGTGGGACTGCTCGTCGCCCGCCTTGCCGAGCTCCTTGCCGCGCAACGGTCCTCGGCGCAGCTCCTGCAACAGTTGCCCGGATGACGTGGCCAGCTCGGCGGCGAGCTCGACGTCCGAAGCCATGGGACCTCCTTCTCGAACAGCTGGAACAGCTCGACCAGCTCGGTCAGCGGTTGCGGACGACGAACCCGATCGTCGCCGCGGCCGCCACCATGAACGCGATCAGGCTCAGCGCGACCGGCAGCCCGACCTCGCCGGCCAGGAACCCGATCGTGGGCGGCGCCAGGAGGATGCCCCCGTAGCCGAGCGTTGAAGCGACCGCGACGCCGTTCGGGCCGCCGAGCTGGCCGGCGCGGGCCATGGCGACCGGGAAGATGTTGGCGAGGCCCAGGCCGGTCGCGGCGAGACCCGCGAACGCCAGCGGGAGGTCGGGGGACAGCGCGGCGACCAGCGTGCCGGCACAGGCCAGGGCACCGCCGATGACGACGACCTTGGTCTGTCCCAGGCGTTCGAGCAGCCGGACACCCGACAGGCGGCCGACGGTCATGGTGCCCTGCACGACGGCGTAGCCCGCCGCGGCCAGGCCCTGACCGGCGCCCAGGTCGTCGCTCAGGTGCAACGGCACCCAGCTGTCGAGCGCGCCCTGGCTGTAGGCCGCGCACAGCCCGATCAGGCCGAACAGCAGGACGCCCGAGGTGAACTTCGGCAGCCGCAGCCCGGTGGCGCCGTCGTCGGTGTGCGAGCTCGGCAGCGGGTGGGCGAGCAGGACTCGTCCGAACCACGCCGTGGCCAGCAGGCCGACCGGGGCGAGGAGCAGCATGTGCGCCGTGGGTGACAGGTGCGAGGCGAGCAGGCCGCCGAGTCCCGCGCCGGCGAGGCTGCCGAGGCTGTTCGCCGCGTGCAGGCTCGGCATGACCGGGCGTTCCATCGCCTCGACGAGGTCGATGGCGACGCTGTTGACCGCCACGTCGATGCCGCCGTACGCGACGCCGAACAGCAGCAGCGACAGGCCGAGCGTCAGGGCCGAGTGCGTGAACGTCGGCAGCACGACGCTGACCGAGAGCAACGCGGCGGTGGCGATGGTGACCTGTCTGCTGCCGAAGCGCTGGCAGATGCTGCCGGCCACGCTCATCGTGGCGACCGCCGAGCCCGTCATCGCGAAGAGCGCGAGTCCGAGGGCACCCGGTGTGGCCGCTGTCTGGTCTTTGATCGCGGGGATGCGCACCGCCCAGCCGGCGAAGAGGAAGCCGCCGAGCGCGAAGAACATGGTCACCGCGATGCGCAGCTGCACGAGTGCAGCCGGTGCCGGATTCGTGGTCGTGGATAATTTGTTCATCGGTGGCACAAAATGAGTGTAGGGGCATGACGGAGATGAGGCCAAGGCTCAAGCGCGGGCACGCTGTCCTGGGACAGGTGCTCTCGCTGGTGCATCTCGGACAGGTCGGGACACGGGCTGATCTGACCGCTGAGCTGGGCGTCACCCGTGCGACGACGGGTGCGGTGACCGGTGAGCTGGAGGCGCTGGGACTGATCCGCAACGACACCCGTCCGGGGGGTCCGGCTACTGCGCGTGGCCGGCCGTCGCACCGGATCGCGCTCGACCCGGACGGCCCGGTCGTGCTGGCCGCGCAGGTGCACGTGGACGGCTACCGGGTGGCCGTCGTGGGGCTCGGTGGGACCATCGCCGCGACCACGGCCGCACGGCACGAGGCCGGCCGATCCCGCCGACGTGCTGTCCGCTGTCGTGGCCGCCGGGGCCGGGCTCGTCGAACGGAGCGGCCGGCGGTGTGTGGCGCCGGGCTCGCCGTGCCGTCCGCGGTGGCCGAGCCGGACGGGACCGCGCTGAACCCGCTGCACCTCGCGTGGCCGGTCGGTGCGCCGGTGCGGGACGTCTTCACCGAACAGGTCGAACGGGCCGGGCTCGCGGTGCCGGCGTTCGTCGCGAACGACATCAACCTCGCCGCGCTGGCCGAACACCGGCACGGCGCCGGTCGAGGTGCCACGCACCTGCTGATGACGGCCACCGGACACCGCGGCGTCGGTGGCGCGTTCGTGGTCGGAGGGCGGCTCTACACGGGCAGTTCCGGGCTGTCGATGGAGGTCGGTCACGTCACGGTCAACCCTTCTGGTCGGCGGTGCCACTGCGGCAACCGGGGCTGTCTCGACGTCGAGACCGACCCGATCGCGTTGCTGGAGGCGGCCGGACGCGAGGTGCGACCGGACGTCGCGCCCCTCGTCCAGGCCCAGGAGCTGGTGCGGGACGGTGATCCCGCGGTGCAGGGCGTGGTCGAACGGCTGGCGGCGGGCCTCGCCGGGCTGGTGAACGTGCTGAACCCGGACCGGATCGTGCTCGGCGGCCTGCACGCCGCGTTGCTCGACCGCGACCCGGACCGGCTGACCGGGCTGGTCGCCGACCGCGGGCTGTGGGAGCGGAGCGTGCCGCTGGTGCCGTCGGCGTTGGCGCACAACAGCCTGGTCGGTGCGGCGGAGCTGGCGTGGCAGCCGGTGCTCGACGATCCCCTCGGGGTGTTGGGCTAGCACGACACCTCCAGCGACTCCGTGGCCGCACGGGCCACCGCCGAGGCCTGCGCGCGGATCTCCGGGAACGCCGTCGTCTCCCAGAGGTTCCCGCGCCGCAGCGCACCGAGCGTCCACAGTGGAGCACCACCGCGCACCCGGCCGTCCGGCGACGTGTCGAAGCCGAGCCCCAGCGGTCCCGGTGCCGCGATGCCGTCCGCGAGCAGGCCGGTGACGAGCGGGTCGGTGCACCGGCGCACGTCGTGGCGCAGGCCGGTGCAGTTGACGACGGTGCCCGCGGTGAGCTCGGTGCCGTTGCCCAGCCGCAGGCCGGCACCGCCGGCGAGCACCCGGACAGCGGTGATCCCGGTGCGGTGGACGCGAAGCAAGCCGTTGCGCCGCAACCGGATCAACGTGCGTGCGGTGCTGCTCGGCATGCGGTGGCGGTGCACCTCCCACGAACGCAGGTCCTCGGCCAGGAACCGGGACCGGTCCGGCAACGGCAGCAGGTCCCACAACCGGGAGGTCACCGGGCGCAGGCTGTCCAGCGCCGGACGCCAGTCGCCGTGGCGCCGCAACGACTCCCGGACGTGCGCCGACACGAGCCGCCGGACGTCGTCGAGACCACGGCACCCGGCCAGCTCCGGCGGCCGCATCGGGTGCGACGGGCGGTGCCGGCGGGAGCAGACCGGTGCGCGACACGGCGTGCACCACCCGGCCGGGCCGGCCGAGGGTGATCGCGAGGTCGACGGCGGTCAGCCCGGTGCCGACCAGGACGACGTCGCCGGCACCGACCCGGTCCACCGCGCCGGGCGCCCACGGGTCCGGTACGAACGCCGGGTTCGCCGTGGCGGTGGGCACCCAGTCGTCGGGAGCACCGACCGGGCCGAGGGCGAGGACGGCGGCATCCGCGGTGAGGAAGTCCCCGGCGGCCAACGAGATCCGCAGACCGCCGGGCACCCGCTCGACCCCGGTCGCACGGTCCCGCACCACCCGCAGCCGGCCGGGACACCGTGCCGACACCCCGTCCAGGTGTGCCGCGAGGTAGGCCCCGAACACCCGGCGTGGCGCGAAGTCCGTCGCCGCCACCCCGGCCCACCGCGCGAAGTCGCCGGGATCGTCCTCCCGCGCGCTCATCTTCCCGGCGGGAACGTTGAGCAGGTGCCGCGGGTCGTCGGTGCGGTAGGCGACCCCGCGCCCGCGGTCCTCCGCCGGGTCGACGAGGCAGACGGCGGCGCCGCGCTCCAGCAACCGGGCCGCGGTCGTCACCCGGCCGCGCGCCCCGATCACGGCGATCACGCGGCACCCACCGCCGCCGGTCGGGCGCACGTCAACGAGCGCACCAGGCTCAGCACGCCGAACCGCGACCGCCCCTCCGCCGAGGCGGGCCGGACCACGCCGGTCACCAGCAGGGCGCGCACCAGCCGCGCGCAGGTGCTCGGCGGCAGGCCCGTGACGGTCACCGCGTCCGTCACCGACCAGGCGCTCTTCAGGCCGGACAGGCGTTCCAGCAGCAGCCGCTCCGGTCCGTCCAGCGTGTCGAGGCGGTCGGTGATGCGATCACGCAGCCCGTCGACGAACCCGAACGGGTCGTCGTCCACCTGCTCGCACAACGCTTCCGGCTCGTACACGGCGAGCCACTGCGCGACCGAGGCCAGCACCGCCGGGATGCCGTCGGCACCGCGGGCGAGGCCCGTGACGGCGGGCAGGTTCGCGTCGGTCAGCCGGAAGCCGGGGTGCACCTGCCGCGCGTACCGGACGAGCAGCTCGACCGACGGCACGCGGGCGAGCACGTCCGGATCGGTGTGCCGGCGGCCGGGAACCGTGAGCGGGCCGAGCGGGACGACGCGTTCGCCGGGCAGTCCGACCGGGTCGGGAGCCGTCACCAGGACCCGCACCCGCGGGCAGTCGCTCAGCAACGCGAGGACCCGGTCCGAGCGCAGCGACCGGCAGTCGTCCAGCACGAGCAGGGCCGGTTGGTCGGCGATGACCTCGGCCAGCCCGTCCGTCCCGGCGGCGCGCAGGCCTTCGAGACCGGACCGCAGCGTCGAGGCGAGCTGCTCGGGCGCGCGCACCGACGTCGGGTAGAGGGTGTCGGGCGACGACCACAGCACGGCGGTGCCGTCCATGTCGTGCAACGCGAACGCCACCTCCAGCGCGAGCCGGGTCTTTCCGATGCCGCTCAGGCCGGTGACGGTGACGAGCCGGTCGCCGCCGGAGCGCAGCGAACCGGCCAGCGAGGCGAGCTCGGCGCGCCGCCCGACGAGCGCGTCGAACGGTGACGGTGGTGGCAGCGCACTCGTCGCGAACACGAACCTCAGGTCGTCCCTGCTCACGGGCCGGCCTGAGGCGGCCTCGATTTCCGTGTGTTCCCGACTGGACAGTCCGAGCGCATTGGCCATCAGTCGCACCGTCTCCCGGCGGGGCTGTTGTGACGTGCCGATTTCAATGTCCCTAATCGTGCGCACGCTGACGCCCGACAGTTTCGCCAATTGCCGCTGCGTGAGGTGCCGTTCTGTTCTGTAGGACCGGAACAGCAGGCCGAGTTGCCGCTGTGTTAAAGAATCCATGCAGACCAAGCCCCCGAGTGTCGGTTGGTCCCAGAATGCGGTGGGTGTGTACCGCATCGATTCCGTTTCGACTCCCGTCACGCTCGGCAACGAGGGCTGGTGCCTACGGGTGAATATTCCAAGTGCGCGTTTGAATGGATCCAGTCGCGCTGAATCCACCACGAGCGGTGCTCTGCTCTGAATTCTTGACGGGATGGAATGATCGCCGCTGGGCTTGGGGGGCGGGAGTGGAATTTCGTTTGCTCGGCGCGTTCGAGGCGTGGTCGGGTGGAGCCAGGGTGCCGCTCGGCGGCGCGCGTGCCGAATGCCTGCTCGCCGTGTTGCTGCTGGAGCGCAATCGTGCGGTCATGGTGGAACGGCTCGTCGAGGCCGCGTGGGGCGAGCAGCCGCCGATGACCGCGGCGACCCAGGTCCGCAAGATCGTCGCCGACCTGCGCCGGCGGTTGCCCGGCGGTGCGGGGCTGATCGTCACCGACGGCGCCGGGTACCGCGCGGTCGTGCACGACGAGCAGACCGACCTCGGCATGTTCGACCGGCAGGTGCGGCTCGCCCGCGAGGCCGACGACGCCGCCGGGGTGATCGAGCACCTGACCGCGGCGCTGTCGCTGTGGCGCGGCCCGGCGCTCGCGGGCATCGACAGCCCGGTCGTCCACGCGGCCGTGGCGGTGCTGAACGAACGCCGGATCGCCGCCGCCGACCAGCTGATGGAGACGCGGCTGAGCATGGGCGCCGCCCGCGAGCTCGTCGCCGATCTGCGCGCGTTGCTGGACGAGTACCCGTTGCGCGAGACCACCCGCTGCCAGCTGATGCTGGCGCTGTACCGGTCGGGCCGGCAGGCGGAGGCGTTGCGGGTCTACGACGACGGCCGCAGGTTGCTCGCCGAGGAGCTGGGCATCGACCCCGGTCCGGAGCTGATGCAGCTGCACGAACGGATCCTGCGCAACGAGCCGGAGCTGGACGTCGTGCCGCACGCGCCGCAGGAAACGGCTGTGCCGCAAGCGTTGCCGTACGACATGGCGGATTTCGTGGGACGGGTGGAGGAACAACGCCGGATCAGCGAGTTCGTCGGCGACCAGGCCGGCAAGGGGTTGATGATCGTCGCGGTCGACGGGATGGCGGGCGTCGGCAAGACCTCGCTGCTCGTGCACATGGCGCACCGGCTCGCGGACGGCTTTCCGGACGGGCAGTTCTACGTCGACCTGCTCGGGTACGCCGTCGACCGCAAGCCGATGGACCCGGTCGAGGCGCTCGGCACGGTGCTGCGCCAGGCCGGTGTGCCCCGCGACGAGCTGCCCGACGACCTGTCCGCGCGGGCGGTGCTGTGGCGGATGCGGACCGCGGGCAGGCAGATCATGGTGCTGCTGGACAACGTCGTGGACAGCGCGCAGGTCAGGGCGTTGCTGCCGGGGTCGTCCGACGGGCTTGTGATGATCACCAGCCGGTCCCGGCTGACCGGGCTCGACGGCACGCTGTCGTTGTCGCTCGCGCCGCCGCCGACCGACGAAGGGCTGGAGCTCGTCGTCGGCATCCTCGGCGCGGACCGGGTGGACCGCGAACCCGAGGCGGCCCGCGAGCTCGTGACCGCGTGCGACCACCTGCCGCTGGCGATCCGGATCGCGTGCACCCGCCTGCACAACCGGGAGCGGTGGACGATCCGGTACCTCGTCGACCGGTTGCACGACGAGGAACGCAAGATGAGCGAGCTGGCCGTGGGCGACCGCAGCGTGGCGGCCGCGATCGGGCTGTCCTACGACGCGCTCGAACCCGGTCACCAGCGGGTGTTCCGGCTGCTCGGCCTGGTGCCGGCGACCGAGGTCGACGTGCACGCCGTCGCCGCCCTCGCCGACATGGCGCTGACCAGAGCCGAGACGGTGCTGGAGGACCTGCTCGACATGCGGCTGGTCGTGCAGCTCGCGCCCGGCCGCTACGGCCTGCACGACCTGGTGCACAGCCTCGCCCGCGCGCTGGTGGGCCGGATCGAACCGGCCGGCCTGCGCACGATCGCGGTGCACCGGCTGCTCGACTACCAGCTCTGCGCCGCCAACGCCGCCGCGGACCGGCTGGTGCACCGCCGGGTCCGGCCACGGCCGCGCTACCTCTACCCGCCCGCGCAGCTGCCCCGGCTGCACACCAGGTCCGCCGCGGTGACGTGGTTCGACGCCGAGTGCGGTGGGCTGCTGGCCGCCGTGCGCGGGGCCACCGACAACGAGCTGCACGACCACGTCTGCCACCTTTCCGAGGCGTTGCACCCGTACCTGCGGCTGCGCGGCCGCATGCACGACATGCTCTGGGTGCACGAGCACTCGCTGGAGTCGGCGCGTGCGGCGGGGGACCGGAAGCTGGAAGGCCGGGCGTTGCACCGGCTCACCGCTCCGCACTGGCACTTCGGGCGGCTCGGCCAGGCGTTCGAGTGCGCCGAACAGGCACTGGCCGTCGCGCGGGAGACCGGTGACGTGCTGCAGCACCGGGTCGCCGAAGCCGTGATCGGCAAGCTGCTCAACGAGTTCGGCCGCTTCACCGAGGCGTTGCCCTACCACCGGGCCGCCGCGCGGGACAGCCACCAGCTCGACCTGTCCTGCGAGGTCGCCGTCCTGGTGAACTACGCGTCCGCGCAGGCCGCCGTGCAGGACTTCTCCGCCGCCCGGCTCACACTGGACTCCGCGCTGCGCCTGGCGAAGGACACCGGTTCCGCCAGTGACGAGGTCCTCGTGCTCGCCCGCTACGCCGACGTCTGCCGCCGTGAGGGCAACCTCGACGAGGCCGGCGAGCTCGGTTCGTCGGCCACGTCGTTGTTGCGGCACCTGGGGAACCAGGCCCAGGCCGCCTGGGCGTCGAACCTGCTCGGCCGCGTGCACTACGAACGCGGTGAGCTGGACGTGGCGCTGGAACGGCACAACCGGGCCCGCAAGCTCGCCGAGGACATCGGGTTCCGGGTCGAGATCGCCCGTGCCCTCGACGGTGCCGCGCGGGTGCTGGCCGACCGGTCCGACGCCGGTGGTGCGGCGGCGAACTGGCGGATCGCGTTGCGGCACTTCGAGGAGATGGGCGTGCCGGAGGCGGCGGTGGTGCGCCAGGGGCTGGCCGCGGTCAGTTGAGCGCGGTCAGGTGAACACGGTCAGCTGAGCGACTCGACCAGCCCGACCCCCGCCGTGGCCCCGCTGCGCTCCTCGACGAGCACGAACCCGCCGGTCGCCCGGCTGTCGCGGTACCGGTCGACCACGAGCGGGTCGGCGAACCGCAGCCGGATCGAGCCGATGTCGTTGAGCGCCAGCGACTCCGCGGGCTCCGAGCCGAACGTGCTCACGTTCAGCCTGCTGTCGACCGCCTCGACCACGGCCCGCGACTCGCTGGTGGTGTGCCGCACGACGTACCGGGCGCCGGGTTCCAGCGGGGTGTCGGTCATCCAGCACACGGTCGCCGACGCCGCCGACGTCACGGTGCCGGGCGCACCGGTGCTGAGCATCGCGCCCCGGCCGGCGTCGAGGTCGTCGGCGATGCTCACCACGACCGACTGACCCGTTGTGGCAGAACGCTTCGGGCCGTCGTAGGTGTCGATCGCGGTGATCGTGGTCTGCCAGCCGCCCGGTTGCACGACGACCTCGTCGCCGACGTTCAGGGTGCCCGCGGCGACCCGGCCGCCGTAGCCGCGGAAGTCGCGGTGCTCCGGCGTGCGAGGGCGGATCACCAGCTGCACGGCGAACCGGCCGCCCGGCGCCGGTGCCTCCGGCAACGCCAGCTCCTCCAGGTGCGTGAGCAGCGGAAGCCCGGCGTACCAGGGGGTCTGCGACGACAGCGACACGACGTTGTCGCCGCGCAGCGCCGAGATCGGGATGGCGCACCACGAGCTGTCGCAGACCTGGGCGAACTGCGCGACCACCTCGTCGAACACGTCCTCGCGGTAGTCGACCAGGTCCATCTTGTTCACCGCCAGCACCACGTGCCGGATGCCGAGCAGGTCCGCGATGGCACTGTGCCGCCGCGACTGCTCGGTCAGGCCGGTCCGCGCGTCCACCAGCACGACGGCGACGTCCGCGGTGGACGCCCCGGTCACCATGTTGCGGGTGTACTGGACGTGACCCGGTGTGTCGGCGAGCACGAACGACCGCCGTGGCGTCGCGAAGTACCGGTACGCGACGTCGATCGTGATGCCCTGTTCCCGTTCCGCGCGCAGCCCGTCGACCAGCAGCGCGAGGTCGGTCTCGGCGTACCCGCGGCTCCGGCTCGCCGACGTCACGGCCTGGAGTTGGTCGGCGAGCACGGCCTTGGAGTCGTGCAGCAGCCTGCCGATCAGCGTGCTCTTGCCGTCGTCGACGCTGCCCGCCGTCGCCACTCGAAGCAGTCCCGGCATCAGAAGTACCCCTCCCGTTTGCGGTCTTCCATGGCGGCCTCGGACGCGCGGTCGTCGGCGCGGGTGGCGCCGCGTTCGGTCAGCGTACTGGCCGCGACCTCGTCGATGACCTCGTCCACAGTGGACGCGTCGGAACGCACGGCACCGGTGCACGTGGCGTCGCCGACGGTCCGGTAGCGCACGGTCTCGCTCCACACCTCCTCGTTCTCGAACGGAGGCGTGAACGGCGTGACCGCGATGAGCATGCCGTCGCGCCGCACGACGTCCCGGCGGTGCGCGTAGTAGATGTCCGGCACCTCGATGCCCTCACGCCGGATGTAGCCCCACACGTCGAGCTCGGTCCAGTTCGACAGCGGGAACACCCGGACGTGCTCACCGGCGCGGTGCCGGCCGTTGTAGAGGTCCCACAGCTCCGGCCGCTGGTTGCGCGGGTCCCACCGGCCGAACTCGTCGCGCACCGAGAACACCCGTTCCTTCGCTCGGGCCTTCTCCTCGTCGCGACGGGCCCCGCCGAGCACGGCGGTGAACCGGTGCTCGGCGATGGCGTCGAGCAGCGTGACGGTCTGCAGCGGGTTGCGCGACTGGCCCGGCTGCTCGGTGACCCTGCCGCCGTCGATCGACTCCTGCACCGACGCGACGACGAGCTGCACGCCCAGCTCGGCCACCCGGCGGTCGCGGAACTCGATGACCTCGGAGAAGTTGTGGCCGGTGTCGACGTGCATCACCGGGAACGGGATCTTGCCGGGCCAGTACGCCTTCTCCGCGAGCCGCAGCATGACGATCGAGTCCTTGCCGCCGCTGAACAGCAGCACCGGCCGGTCGAACGTCGCCACCACCTCGCGCAGGATGTGGATCGACTCGTCCTCCAGGTCGGCGAGCGCGGACTCGCGATCGATCGGCCCGCTGTCCACCACGGTCAGCGTCATCGCAGCATTCCCTTCTCGCACAGCAGGGCGACGACCGCGTCGGCGCTGTCGTCCACCGTGTTGTCGCGGGTGTCGAGCCGCAGCTCCGGCGTCGGCGGCGGCTCGTAGACGTCGTCGACGCCGGTCAGCCCCTTGATCTCGCCCTCGCGCTGCTTGGCGTAGAGGCCTTTGACGTCGCGTTCGGCGCACTCCTCCACGGGCGTCGCGACGTGCACCTCGACGAACGGCGTGCCGCTCGCCTGATGTCGCCTGCGCACCTGCTCGCGGGCGTCGCGGAACGGGGAGATGACCGCGGCGAACACGAGCACGCCGTTGCGCGCCAGCAGGTCCGCGACGAACCCGATCCGGTCGATGTTGGCCTCGCGGTCGGCGCGGGAGAAGCCGAGGCCGGCGGACAGCGTCTGCCGCACCTCGTCCCCGTCGAGCAGCTCGATCCGCCCGGTCGGCAGCCGGTCGGCCACGGCCCGGCTGAGCGTGCTCTTGCCCGCGCTGGGCAGGCCGGTGAACCAGACCGTGCCTCCGGTGGTGATGGTCAGGGGCGAGGTGAAGCTGGCAACGTCGGTCACCTGGTCCTCCCTGAAAGATGTGGCACCGGACGCACTGAGGAGAAGTGGCGTTCGGTGAAGGCGTTGGTGAACTTCCCGGCGGGGTCGTATCGGTCCATCAGCTCGCGGAAGTCCGGCAGCCGTTCGTACTCGGCGGTCGCGACGGAGGTCTTGGCCCAGTGCGGCCGCGGCGAGAACGGCGCGAGCTGCTGTTCGACGAGCTCGACGACCGGCAGCACGACTGATATGTCGGACACCCAGGTGAAGTGGATGCTCACCGTCTCGCGTCCGTAACAGGTGCTCAGCCAGAAGTCATCACGAGCTGCCGTGCGGACCTCGCAGATCTGCAACGCCGGCCGGATCTGCTCGCGCACGTCGTCGAGCGCGTGCAGGGCGGCGACGGCGTCGTCGGCCGGGATCATGTACTCGGACTGGAGCTCGTCGCCGGAGCTGCTCGGCGGCTGGTCGGAGCGGAAGTGCGGCAGCCGTTCGAACCACGGTCCCGGCACGCCGCCCTGGGTGGTGCAGCTGACCGGGTCCACGCCGTCGACCGGGTGCCGCGGCCCGTCGGCGGGAGTCGCGGTGAACCACGACGGCAGCGTCGCCGGCTGGTCGACCCGCTCCTGCACCCACACCTGGGTGAGCACCGGCTCGCGCCAGTCGGTGAACAGGCACACGCTGTACGCGCACGACATGAGCTCGGCGAAGTGGTCGTCGAGCACCTCCAGCGCGAGCCCCTCGTACACGCGCTGCCGCAACTGATATGTCGGTACAAGATCCAGTGTCAGGTGCGTGACCACGCCCAACGAACCGAGCCCGACGACGACGCCGTCGAAGTCGGCGTCGTCACGGCCGATGCTCACGACGTCGCCGTCGGCGGTCACCAGCTCGAGCTCGCGGACCGCGGCGGACAGCACCTGGTTGCGCACACCCGAGCCGTGCGTGGCCGTGGCCACCGCCCCGCCGACGCTGATGTGCGGCAGCGACGCCATCGCCGGCAACGCGAACCCCGCCGCGTCCAGCCGTGGCGCGAGCTCGGCGTAGCTCAGCCCGGCCGCCACCCGTGCCGTGGCACGGGTGGCGTCGACGTCGACGACGGGCGGCAGGTCGGCCACCGACAGCAGCACGCCGGGGGAGTCGGCCAGGTCGTTGAACGAGTGCCGGGTGCCGAGCGCGCGCACTCGACCCGCGTGCGCCACGGCCTTGCGCACCTGCTCAACGGTGGTGGGGCGGATGAACTCGGTCGCGGAATACTGGATGTTGCCCGCCCAGTTCCTGGTCATGGCGCCGCCTCCGGGGCAGGCGCGTCTGCTGCGTCTTCCACCGAGAGCCGCAACACGACACCTTCGAACGCATCGAGCTCCAGCGGCCGCAACGAGACGACGCCCTCGCGGTCCACCCGGGTCGACAGCTCCACCCGCCCGGCCGCGCGACCGGGCGCGTCGAACGCCACCGGGTGGTCGGCGAAGTTCAACGCCACCAGCAGGTCACCCCGCCGGTACGCGTACACCTCGGCCGGGCTGTCCAGCGACACGTAGTCACCCCGCAGCAGGTCCTCGCTGCCCCGCCGGTATGCGATCAGCCGCCGGTACAGGTTGAGCAGCGAACCGGGGTCGTCACCCTGCGCGTCGACGTTGACGACGTGTTGATCGGCGGCCAGCGGCAACCACGGCGTCCCGGTCGTGAACCCACCGGTCGCGTCCCACTGCATCGGCGTGCGCTGCCCGTCACGGCCGTCGACGTCCTGCTCCAGCGCCGGCGGGGCGTCGGCCATGCCGATCTCCTCGCCGTAGTACACGCAGGCGAGGCCACGCAGGGTCAGCAGCATCATCGCCGCGACCGGAGCGTGCTCCACGCCGTACCTGCTGACAGGCCGTGGAATGTCGTGGGTGGACAACGCGTACGTGGGCAGCGCATCGGCCTGTGTCGCGGCAAGCAACCCGTCGACGCACTTGCGGAACGCCTGCGCGTCCCACGGCTGCTCCCAGAACGCGATGTGGAACGCCGTCTGCATCCCGTCGCCACCGAAGTACGTGGCCAGCCGGGCGTCGTCGCTGATCGGCACCTCGCCCAGCGCGAACCGGTCGCCGTACCCGTCGAGCACGACCCGCATGTCCCGCAGCACGTCGTGCACCTCGGGCAGGTCCAGGTTGCGCTGCCGCACGACCGGATGCGTGAAGTGCCGCCGTGCGTGCGCCACCTCAGGTGGGTTGTCACGCAGCTGCGGGTCCTTCATCAGCCGATGCGCGACATCGATCCGGAACCCGTCCACGCCGCGGTCGAGCCAGAACTGCCACACCTTGTGCATCGCCGCGTGCACGTCCGGGTTGCGCCAGTTCAGGTCCGGCTGACCGGGCGTGAAGCTGTGCAGGTAGTACTGCCCGGTCAGCGAGTCGAGCTGCCAGGCCGTGCCACACCGTTCGAACGCGCTGAGCCAGTTGTTCGGCGGACCGCCGTCCGGCGCGGGATCGGCCCAGATGTACCAGTCCCGCTTCGGGTTCGTCCGGTCCGAACGCGACTCCAGGAACCACGGGTGCTGGTCCGAGGTGTGGTTCATGACGATGTCGATGACAACCCGTACATCGCGTTCGTGAGCTGCGGCGACCATCGCGTCGAAGTCGTCCAATGTCCCGTATACGGGATCGACGTCCTCGTAGTCGCTGATGTCGTAGCCGAAGTCAGCTTGCGGCGACGGGTAGAACGGCGACAGCCAGATCGCGTCGGCACCGAGCCGCGCCACGTGGTCGAGCCGCGACGTGATGCCGGGCAGGTCACCGATGCCGTCGCCGTTCGAGTCGGCGAAGCTGCGCGGGTAGATCTGGTAGAGGACGGCCTCGCGCCACCACGGCGCACTCAGATGTCCAGTCATATGTTCACCTTCGACATCCCCGCGGCGAAGTACCGCTCACCGCGCACCGCGCCCACCGGCGCGATCTCGTCGAGCAACGCCAGGTCCTCCGCCGACAGCGAGATATCCAGCGCCGCCACGTTCTCCCTGAGCCGCACCGGGTTCTTCGTGCCGGGGATCGGCACGACACCCTGGTGCAGCACCCAGGCGAGGGCGAGCTGCGTGACCGAGACGCCCTTGGCCCACGCCAGCTCGGCGACCCGCGCGACGATCTCGTTGTTGTGCGCGAGGTTGTCCGGCTGGAACCGGGGCAGCTCGCGCCGGAAGTCGTCGGGCCGCAGGTCGTCGAAGCTGGTGAACCGCCCGGTGAGCATGCCGCGGCCCAGCGGCGAGTAGGCGATGAACCCGATCCCGAGCGACCGCAGCGCGTCCAGCAACCCGGACTCCGGGTCGCGGCTCACGATCGAGTACTCCGTCTGCACCGCGGTGATCGGGTGCACGGCGTGGGCCTTGCGCACGGTGGCCTCGGCCGCCTCGCAGATGCCCAGGTGCCGCACTTTGCCCTCGGTCACCAGCTCGGCCATGGCGCCCCAGGTCTCCTCCAGCGGGACCGCCTTGTCGACGCGGTGCTGGAAGTAGAGGTCGATGTGGTCGACCCCGAGCCGCCGCAGCGACCCCTCGCACGACGTCCGGACGTACTCGGGGTTGCCGTTCACCCCGACGTTGTCGCCCGCGCCGTTCTTCAGGTTGCCGAACTTCGACGCGATCACCACGTCGTCCCGCCGGCCGCGCACGGCCCGGCCGACCAGCTCCTCGTTGGTGTACGGCCCGTACATGTCCGCGGTGTCCAGCAACGTGATGCCGAGGTCGAGCGCCTCCTGCAGCGTGCGGATCGACTCGGCGTCGTCCCAGGTGTCGTAGAACTGCGACATCCCCATGCAGCCGAGGCCGAGGTCGGACACGACCGGCCCTTCGGTTCCGAGCCTGCGCATCACACCACCTCCATCGTGACGGTGGAGGCGATCAGGCTCGCCCAGTCGGACAGGTGCCGGTCCGGCAGGTAGCACTCGTCCACCCGCCGCCGCGCGCCCTCGCCCAGCCGCGCGGCCAGCTCGGGATCGGTCAGCACCTGCCGGATGAGCTTCGCCGTCGTCGCCAGGTCGTACGGGTCGTCGACCAGCAGCCCCGACTCGCCGTGCACGATCTGCTCGCGCAACCCGCCGACCGCGCTCGCGACCAGCGGCTTGCCCTTCCACATCGCCTCGGTCGCGGTGAGCCCAAAGCCCTCGGCGATGCTCTTCTGCACCACCGCGGTCGCGTGCCGCTGCAACGCGTTGACCACGAGCGCGTTCTCCCGCAGGTCCCGCATCGGCAGGCACAGCAGCTGCACCCGCCGGCGTTGCTCGACCGGCAGCGCCTTCCACTGCTCGACGCACTCGTCCCAGAACCGCCCGGCGTCCGGGTCGTCGGCGACACCGACGACGTCCGCGCCGGCCAGCGTGAGGTACGAGTTCTCGACGTCCGCGTCGAGGAACGCCCGCAGCACCCCGGCCATGTCCTTGAGCTCGTCCCACCGCGAGACCTGCACGACCATCGGCACGTCGGCGGAGGGCGCTTCCTCGCGGACCACGACGGCCTCGTGCCGGACGGTGATGATCTCGCCGACCGGCGGGCGGATCGTCAGCGATGAGCCCTCACCGGCGACGATGCCGGTGCAGCGCAGGATCGCCAGCGTCTGCTCGTCCGTGAGCTCCATGTTCTTCGGCGCGCACGGGTCGATCGACGGCGGGATGATGTGCGGTCGCGGCGCCCACTCCGGGCACGCGCTGTCGGTCAGGAACACCGAGGCGTCGGCGTTCTCCACGAACCGCCGCAGGAACGCCCAGCCTTCCTCGGTGTGCTCGTTCGGCTCGTCCCGGCCGATGTGCCGGCGCCACACCGCGATCGCGCCGAGCCGGCGCGCCACGTCGACCAGGCCGGCCGGCTGTGCCTCGTGCACGACCACGAGGTCGCCCGGCCGCACCCGTGCCGCGAGCGCCGTTCCCTCCAGCTCGGTGATCACCCGGTAGTGCTGCAGCTGGTCGGGTCCCAGCGGCGCCGGGTCGCCGGGAGCGCCGTACAGCCTGGTGCACAACCGCTTCGCGATGGCGAAGAACTCGGTGTCGCCGTCGATCACCAGCCAGCGCGTGTCGATCCCGACCGCGCGGGCCAGCGGCAGCAGCGCGTGCAGCAGCTCGGCCACCCCGCCACCCGCGGCGGTGGAGTTGATGTTCCACACGGTCCGGCCGTGCAACGCGCCGGACACCTCACCGGCCCTGTCCCGCAACGCTTCCAGCCGCTCGTCCCCGAACACCTCGCGGTACGGCGTCAGCGGTGCCGCTCCGATCGGAACCTCACGCACGGGTCACCTCCGCCGGTGTGGTCTTCTTCTGCTCGAAGCCCTCGGTGATCCACACCCCGGACCAGAACTCCGGGTCGGAGGGCAGCACCAGCTCGATCAGCGTCGGCCCGGTCTCCTCGGAGGCCACCTGCAACGCCTGCCCGAAGGTCTCCAGCCGGGTCGCGCCGCGGTCGCGGTCGAGCCACTCGCTCAGGTCGACCCGCCAGCTGCGCACGCCCCAGGCCTCGGCGATGTCGACGTACCGCATGCCCGCGGCGTTGTCGAGGTACTCGCCGTGACCGGCGTCGAGCCAGCCCGACGGCCGCGACTGCTTGCGCAACGACACCGCGCCACCGTTGTTGCACACGATGAACGTGACCGGCGCGGACTCCTGCACCGCCGCCGCGAGTCCCTGCACGGAGTTCGTGAACCCCTGGTCGCCCAAGGTGCAGAACACCTTCGCCGCCGGCTCGCCCAGCGCGAGCCCGGTCGCGATCGTGATGCCGCAGCCCACGAACCCGCCGTGCCCGCCGAACACCCGCAGCCCGTGCGGGAACTGGTCGTAGTCCTCGGCGAGCATGCCGCCGAACATCTGGCTGTGTCACCCGCCACGCCGCACGCGCCGCCGCGGGTCGCCGATCTTCGCCACGGCGGCGGCTGGGGACCGCTCTCGGGAGCGGGCTCCCGACAGCCCGGGTACAGGTGCGTCCAGGTCGGCGGTCGGTCGCTCGAACCGGCGGTGCACGGCACGTCGGTCGTAGCCGTTCTTCTCCACGGAGGCGGGCTTGGTGTTGACGCATCGGGCGCGGTACTTCACCTGCAGCACCGGTGCTCCGGTGCGGGCGCAGAACGCGGCCAGCGCGGCCTGCACACCCCGGTGGGTCAGCGCGTAGTCGTCGATCAGCACGGCGGGCCTGCGGGCGGCGGCGAGCAGCTCGGCCGCCCTGCTGAGCGCGCGCTCGTCGTTGGCGGGCTGCTCGGCGATCGGGATCAGCGGCAGCGCGGTCAGCGGCAGCCACTCGGCCTCGGCGACGTCCTGCGGCAACGCGAACAGCACCGGGCCGTGCGGGGCCTGGCGGACGTCCTCGATCGCCTGCAGCAGCTTGGAACCGAACTCCTCGATGTAGTCGCGCGGGTCGTCCTTCGGCACGGCGCCGAGCTCGAACCACGACTTGGCGAAGTCACCGGAGACCCCGATCAGGTCCGGCTCGCCGTGCGGCGGCAGGAACGGCTGCGACCCGGTCGACGGCATGCCGACCACGGCCAGCGTGCCCATCTCGTTGCGGCGCAGGTCGGCCAGCGCACCGAGCGCGTTGGTCAGGCCTCGCGCGCCGTGCAGGATCGCCGCACCGGTACCGGCGCTCAGCCTGCTCGCGCCACCGGCCTGGAACAGCGACTCGCGGTCGCCGCGGCCGTTGACGAGCAGCCCGACCCTGGCCAGCGCGTCGCACAGCGCCAGCTCGGACGTGCCGGCGTAGGCGAACGCGACCCTGGTGCCACACCGGTGCAACGCCAGTGCGACGGCTTCGGCGCCGGTGAGCTTGACGTCGTCGTAGTCCGGGATCGCCGCCAGCACCATGTGCTCGACGGCGGACGCGGACCCGCGCAGCACCGCGGCGACGGCCGAGACGAACGCGCCGGTGCCGTGCTCCTGCACCAGCCCCAGCGTGAGGCCGTTGTAGGTGCCGGAAGGCCTGCTCAGCAACGTGCGCACGACGTCGGAGACCGTGCCGCCGGAGTTGCAGGCGGCGCGCACCTCGTTGGGGTACAACCCGAACCCGCTGAGCGCCTCGTAGTCCGGGTGACCGGAGACCACGCTCAGGTCGAGCACCAGCGCGCTGTCCGGGTCGAGCTGGTCGAACGGCACGCCGTCGTCCTGCGCGAGCGTGATGTGCAGCTTGTAGAGGCCGGGCATGTCCGGGACGCGGGTGCGCACGGGCACGCGGGTGACGGCCTCCGGCGGCAGCGACTGGGGGAGTGCCGAGCGGATCGGCTGGGTCGTGACCTCGGTGCCGTCGGCGGCGATCCAGCGGTGCACGACCCGCACCGGGAACGGCGGCGCCGGCGTCAGCATGCCCGCGCCGGTGTTGCGCACCAGGCAGTCCAGCGTCAGCAGGCCGCCCGCCTCGGCGTCGTCGACCACCGGGCCGTCGAGCGTGATCGAGGCGTGGCACTCGTCCTCGGCCAGCGGGTCGCCGACCGCCCACAGCCTGCGCGGCCGCACACCGAGCCGGTCGAACATCTGCCACTGGCCCTGCTCGTGCACGCGGGTCTGGTTGGCGCCGAACCCCTGCCGCGCGCCCTCGACGAGCGCGGCCGGTGCCAGCGCCAGGGCGTAGACCTCGCGGGCGGGCAGGTTCACCACGCCGACGACCGACCAGTTCACCCGGTCGACGACCGCCACCGCCGCCGTCTCCACCGAGGTGGCGGCGTGCCGGTGCGGGCTCAGGCCGACGAACAGGTGGTTGCCCGCGGCGACGAGGCCGCGCGGCCAGCCCGGCAGCGCGAGCCGGCGCTGCTGGTCGCGGTCGGTGTCGTCGATCTCGACCAGGTCACCGGTCGCGGAGTCGCAGACCAGCCACGTTCCGTCGTCGTAGTACGGGTTGTGCGGCGCCTTGAGGCCTTCGAGGACCGGCTCGCCGGTCTCCAGGTCGACCACCCGGCCGCTCGCGGGCTTGCCGTTCTCGTCCCAGCCGCGGCGGCGCAGGAACTCGCCGAACCCGCACACGACCGTGCGGTCGCGGTAGCGGGCCAGGCTGTTGAGGTGCCAGCTGTCGGCCTCGCCCGGTGCCTGCCAGCGCCACGCGACCTCGCCGTCGGGGCTGACGCACTGCACCTCGTTCTGCATGGTCGCGGCGACCAGCACGTTGCCGTCCACGACGAGGATGTCGTGCGGCGTCGAGACGTTGTCGAGCCGGTGGTAGCGGCGCACGCCGGTCTCGTCGTAGACCACGAGCTCGGCGGGGCTGCCGTCGGCGCTCCACAGGCAGCGGTACAGCAGCCCGTCGTCGGCGCACAGGCCGGAGCTGGAGATCCGGTCGATCTCCTCGACCGCCTCGCCGATCGCGAACAGGCCGCCGCCGATCGTGTGGTGCGCGTCGAAGCAGGACGCGAGGAGCCGGAACCCGTCGGGCAGCAGCCCGTCCAGTCCGATCAGCTCCGCGGTGCTCTTCCTGTCGGTCGTGAGACTCATCAGGCCTCCTGCCTGGTTCGCGTGCTGGAAAGAACGGTGTCCGCGACGGCGTCCGGGTCGGTTCCGGTGTCGACGACCACGTCGACACCGCCGTACGCCAGCACTGCCTCGCGGACGGAGTTGTCGCCCGACAACGCGACCGCGCGTCGTTCGCCTTGCCGCTTCTCGATCTCGTCGACCGCCGCGGCGATCCGGTCGTGGTCGCGGCCCGCGATCGCCACGTGCGCGGCGGCCGCGGTGAGCCGGTGGGCCACCCCGATCGCGAGGTCGTCGGGCAGGTCCTTGACGAGCACGACCTGACCCGCGAGCCGGCCGTCCCTGGGGACCAGCTGCGGCTTCATCCTGATCAGCGGCCAGTACTCGTCGGCGATGCTCTGCTGTTCGGTGAGCGTGACGTACCCGCCGGCCGCGTCGGCCGCGCGGACGACCGCCATCGTCTGTCCGAAGTGGTCGGCGCACAGCCGTGCCTTCGCCGCGTCCGGGCCGGAGGAGACGACGCCGACTCCGGGGAACACGACGACGTGCGGTGCGTCGGTGCGTTTGGTGGTGGGGAAGGTGATGTGGCGTTCGAACGCCGCGTTGTACCACTCCTGGTGGCGTTTGATGCCGTCCTGAACGGACTCGTCCGGTGCCAGCACGAGTGGCCGGTGGCCCGCCGTGACGACGTGGTCGGGGCAGCCGGGACCGACCTGGCTCAGCTCGGGACCGCGGGCCGAGCTCGCGAACGCGACGGCCTGCTCGCTGCGGTCGACGTGCAGGATGGCGCCGTCCAAAGCCTTGCGCAGCACCGGAAGTGCCTCGACGAGCACGTCCTCGGCGTTGCTCGCGGGCGGGACGACCTGGCCGCCGAGGTCGGCGGGCCTGCTGATCGCCCTGCGCAGCGCGGCCGTGGCACGGGAGACGGCTTCGAGCGAGTTGCGGTAGCACTGCTCGCTGGTGCCGGCCCAGGTGAAGATGCCGTGGTTGGCCAGCAACACGAAGCGCGCCAGGGGGTTCGAGCGGATCTTGCGGCCGAGCTCGCGGGCCACGTCCACGTCGAACTGCCGGTAGTCGAACCAGATGGCCTCCTCGCCGAACTCCTCCTCGGCGTACTTGCGGCCGTCCGGGAACGAGGTGAGCGCGATGACCGCGTCCGGGTGGCAGTGGTCGACGTGCTTGGCCGGGATGAACGCGTGCGTCAACGTCTCGATGCCGGGCCGTTTCTGGCCGGGGTGCAACCCGCTCGCGACCAGGTGGTCGACCATCTCGCGCTCGTCCATCGGCCCGCCGTCGAGCACCGGCAGCAGGTCGTCGAGCCGCAGCACCGGGAAGTCCTCGTGCGTGGTGACCGCGCCGTCGCAGCCCCACGAGCTCATCCACAGCACCGTCGTCGGCTCGCCGAACTGGTCGGGCGTCACGCCCTTGACGGAGAAGTTGCCGCCGCCCTCCCTGGTGAGCGCGGGGTCGGCGCCGACCAGGTGCGAGCGGTAGATCACCTCGTCCGGTCCGATGAGCGTGTCCGCGACGGCCGCGTCCCACCTGTCGTGCGGCTCGGCGAAGAGGTCGGCAGGCACGAAGGGGAACTCGCGGTCCGGCGTCCTCATCGCGTCGGCACCGAACGAGATCTGCCGGAAGTCGCGGACGACTGCTGCCGCGCCGGCGTCGCGCACGTCGGTCTCGCGGTGCGGCGGGGCGAGCGCGATGCACGTGGCGCCCGCGGTGACCGCCGAGGTGATGCCGCTGACGGCGTCCTCGAACACGATGCACCGCTCGACCGGCACGCCGAGCCGGTGCGCGGCGAGGACGTAGCAGGCCGGGTCGGGCTTGCCGTGTTCGACGTCCTTCGCGGTGATCGTGACGTCGAACTGGAGCCCGAGCTGCTTGAGCACCGCCGTCGCCTTGTACGGCTCAGCCCCGGTGACGAGGGCAGTCGGTATGCCGGCTGTGTGCAGTGAGCCGAGCAACGGCAGCACGCCGGGGATCGTCGAGTAGTGCAGCGTCTCGTTGTTGACCCGCATCAGCTCGTAGACCTCGTGGTGCCGGTCCGCTGGCAGCATCGGGAACAGCTCGCGCAACGTGTGCAGCGCGCTGCGCCCGTAGACGTGCCGGTCCAGGTCCCCGGCGCTGATCGAGAACCCGTTGGAGCGCGCCAGGTCCTGCCAGAAGTCGGCGACCGACGCCTCGGTGTCGACCACCACGCCGTCCATGTCGAAGAGCACGGCCTCGAACACGGCTCACCTCCCGTACTCGCCGGAGAAGGCCTCTTCCGCCTCCAGCGCGGCTGGGTGGACGAGGACCTGGGTGAGCACGCCCAGCGGCGCCGTGACCGCGTCCGCACCGTCGGCGAACGCCTGGGTGAACTGCCCGGTGTTCTTCACCGAAGCCGCGACGATGCGCGTGTTCTTCCGGCGCAGACCGCTGAGCTGGCGGACGAGGTCGTTGCCGATGCGCGGGTCACGCCACGCGCGGTCGACGTAGGGGATGACGCTCGCCGCACCGACCGCCTCGGCGATGATCATCGCGTTCGGCGACTGCGCGGCGGTCAGCGACACCGCGACGCCCTCGCGCACGAGCCGCTGGGCGAGGACCGCGCCGGCGGGAGTGGCGGGCACCTTGAGCACGATCCGCTCCGGTGCGAGCTTCCACGCTTGCAGCGCCTCGTCGAACAGCTCACCGTGCGCGCCGGTCGGCTGGTAGTAGACCTCGGGGAAGTCGGTGGCGGCCAGCAGTTCGGCCGCGTGCTTGAGCGGGTCGTCGGTGACCTGCCGCAGCAGCGTCGGGTTCGTCGTCACGCCGGTGACGAACCCGAGCGCCGCCGCGGCGGACACGTCGTTCAGGTCAGCGGAATCCAGTAGGACAGCCATGTCGGATCGAAGCCCCCGTCTCGTCGGCAGGTGACTTCGAAGCTAGGGAGGCGCCGCGACGGCCGGTGGGGTTCGGCGGCGGTCTGCCCCTCTTCTGCCGCTCCCGTTGCCCGTCTCCCGTCGACGTGCGGCGATATCCAATACATTGGATATCGGCAACGGGCTGTACAACGGGTTGAGCCGCATCGGAGCAGGTCTGCGGAGCTGGCACCCGGCAGGAAATCGCCTGGGTAAACTCGGGAGCAGTGGGACGCGGAGGTGAACAGCAGTGAATTCCGATGAGCGTCGGTTCGAGGTGCTGCGCGCCATCGTCGCCGACTACGTGTCCAACCAGGAGCCCGTCGGGTCGAAGGCGCTGGTCGAGCGGCACAACCTGGGTGTGTCGAGCGCGACCGTGCGCAACGACATGGCCGCGCTGGAGGACGAGGGCTACATCGCCCAGCCGCACACCAGTGCCGGCCGCGTGCCGACGGACAAGGGCTACCGCCTGTTCGTCGACCGGTTGAGCGAGATCAAGCCGCTCTCGCAGGCGGAGCGGCGGGCCATCCGCAGCTTCCTCGACGGGGCGCTCGACCTCGACGACGTGATGCGCCGCAGCGTGCGGTTGCTCGCGCAGCTGACCAGGCAGGTCGCGGTGATCCAGGTGCCGACCCTGTCGCGCGCGGCCGTGCGGCACCTGGAGGTGCTGCCGATCACGCCGTCGCGGCTGATGCTGGTGCTGATCACCGACACCGGCCGGGTCGACCAGCGGATCGTCGAGATGGGCGACATCGTCTCCGAGGACGACGTGGCGCACCTGCGCTCGTCGCTCAACCAGGCGATGGCGGGCCAGAAGCTGTCCGACGCGAGCGCCAAGGTCGCCGAACTGCCCGACGAGGTGCCCCAGGACCTGCGCGACCCGATGCTGCGCCTCGCGACGGTGCTGATCGAGACGCTGGTCGAGCACCCGGAGGAACGGCTCGTGCTCGGCGGCACCGCGAACCTCACCCGCAACGTCGCCGACTTCCCCGGATCGCTGCGCCAGGTGCTGGAGGCGCTGGAGGAACAGGTCGTGGTGCTGAAGCTCCTGGCCGCCTCACGTGATCCCGGCCGTGTCATGGTGTACATCGGCGAGGAGAACGAGGCCGCTGAGATGCGCAGCACTTCCGTGGTGTCGATCGGGTACGGCAGCCGCGACAATCCGCTGGGTGGCCTCGGCGTCGTCGGACCCACGCGCATGGACTACCCGGGAACCATGGCGGCCGTCCGCGCGGTCGCCAACTACGTCGGTGAGATCCTGACCGGTCGTTGAACCAGGACTTTTGCTGAAAGATGAACACGAAAGCGAACAAGGTGGCCAGGGATTACTACGGCATCCTCGGTGTGGCGCAGAACGCGACACAGGATGAGATCAAGCGCGCCTATCGCAAGCTCGCCAGGCAGCTGCACCCGGACGTCAATCCCAACGAGGAGGCCCGCTTCAAGGAGGTGACGGCCGCCTACGAGGTGTTGTCGAACCCCGAGAAGCGCCGCGTCGTCGACCTCGGCGGCGACCCGCTCGACTCCGGTGGCGGTCGCGGCGGCGGTGACCCGTTCGCGGGCTTCGGCCTCGGCGACATCATGGACGCCTTCTTCGGCGCCAACGCCGGTGGTGGTGGCCGCGGTCCGCGCAGCCGCGTGCAGCCCGGCTCGGACGCGCTGATCCGCCTCGACATGACGCTGGAGGAGTGCGCGGCCGGCGCCAGCCGTGAGCTGACCGTCGACACCGCCATCCTGTGCGACCGCTGCCACGGCGCGGGCACCGCGGGTAACTCCAAGCCGATCCGCTGCGACACCTGCAACGGCCGCGGCGAGGTCCAGTCCGTGCAGCGCTCGTTCCTGGGCCAGGTCGTCACCTCGCGCCCGTGCCCGGTCTGCCGCGGCTTCGGCGAGGTCATCCCCGACCCGTGCCAGCAGTGCGCGGGCGACGGCCGCACCCGGTCGCGCCGCACGATCTCGGTCAACATCCCCGCCGGTGTCGCCGAGGGCATGCGCGTGCGCCTCGCTGGCCAGGGCGAGGTCGGCCCCGGCGGCGGCCCGGCAGGTGACCTCTACGTCGAGGTCGAGGAGCACCCGCACGAGATCTTCGAACGCGATGGCGCCGACCTGCACTGCGTGGTCCAGATCCCGATGACGACGGCGGCGCTCGGCGCCACGTTGCCGTTGAAGACGCTGGACGGCGAGGAAGAGCTGCAGATCGACCCCGGCACCCAGCCGAACACGCAGCTCGTGCTGACCGGCCGCGGCATGCCGAAGCTGCGCTCCACCGGCCGCGTCGACGGCCGCGGCGACCTGCACGTGCACCTCGACGTCGTCGTGCCGACCAAGCTCGACGCGGCGCAGTCCACGTTGCTGCGCGAGCTGGCCGACCTGCGCGGCGAGAGCGAGCCCTCGCTGTCCCACAACGGCAAGGGCGGTGGCGGTCTGTTCTCCCGCCTGCGCTCCTCGCGCGGCCACCGGTGACCCTGCCGGTCTTCCTCGTCCCCGCGCTGCCGGCGGGCGAGTCGTTCGTGCTCGACGGTCCGGAGGGCCGGCACGCGGCGACCGTCAAACGGCTGCGCGTGGACGAGGAGCTCGTGCTGTCCGACGGCTCCGGCACCCAGGTCCGGTGCGTCGTCGTGGCGGTGCTGGACAAGGACGCCCTGTCGCTGCGCGTGGCCGAACGCTGGACCGAACCGGAACCGGCACCGCGCGTCGTGCTCGCCCAGGCCCTCGTGAAGGGCGACCGCGGCGAGCTCGCCGTCGAGCTCGCCACCGAGGCGGGCGTCGACGGCGTGGTGCCGTGGCGTGCCGCCCGGTGCGTGGCCAAGTGGGAGGACGGCCCGCGCGGCGCGAAAGCGCTGGGGCGCTGGCGATCCACCGTTCGTGAAGCAGCGAAGCAGGCCCGGCGCGCACGGGTGCCGTTCGTCGACGAACCCGTCAGCACCGGGCAACTGGCGCAGCGCGTGTCGTCCTCGGCCCTGACGCTCGTGTTGCACGAGAGCGCCACCGACCGGCTGTCCGAAGTGGACCTGCCGGCCGAAGGGGACGTGCTGCTCGTCGTGGGACCCGAAGGCGGGATCACCCCCGACGAGCTCGATGCGTTGCGATCTTCGGGTGCGCGCGTTGTTCGATTGGGCCCAACCGTTCTGCGTGCATCTACCGCCGCCGCGGTTGCTCTGGGTGCTCTCGGGGTACTCACCTCTCGCTGGTGACCCCCGTCACTCCGAAGATGAACACCGGATGGATTGGCTTGACGCAAGTTGTAGCGAATCGCAGGCCTGCGGGGTTACCCTTGTTCGCAGAGGGGCTGATTGGTCTATCCGGAAACGGAGTAGACGATTAGGCCCTTCTGACCACAAAGACTCGCCGGACACCTCCCCCCTCGGTCCGGCGTCGGCGCCTCGCGGCGAAGCGACCCCCAGGCTTCGGACCGCGGGGCGCCCCTTTTTCTCTCGTCGAGGCTGCTCGGCGCTGGGGCGCCTTCGCCGCTCGGCGAAAAAGGGTGTCTTTTGGGGGCCGAGCCCCCAAACCCCAGCCGGAGGGCTCCGCCCCCGGACCCCCGGCCGGCTCGCCTGCGGCGTCGCGGCCCATTACCGGGGCTCGCCGGGGCTCGCCGAGGCGTCGCGGGTTCTGCGGCGAATTGGGAGTGGCGTGCTGTCGCGTAAGTTCTTTGTGTGCAGCGGATTGCTTACGGTGACCATCCCAGTCAGTTCGGGGAGTTGTTTGTTCCTGAAGGGACTGCGGAGGGTGGTGTCGTGGTCATTCACGGTGGTTTTTGGCATCAGAGGTACGGGTTGGAGTTGGGGCGGCCGCTTGCCGGGGAGCTGGTGCGTCGTGGGTTCGCGGTGTGGAACATCGAATATCGGCGTGTCGGCGGTGACGGTGGGTGGCCGCAGACCGGGCAGGACGTGCTGGCGGCCATTGAGGCCGTGGACATCGGGCCCGTGGTGACGTTGGGGCACAGCGCGGGCGGGCATCTCGCCGTGTGGGCGGCTCGGCACAGTGAGCGGGTGGTGGGGGCGGTGGCGCAGGCTGCCGTGCTGGACTTCTCGAAGCATGTGACGCGGCGGGCGTTGGAGCTGTGCACCGAGGAGCAGTTCGCGGAGGCGTCGCCTGCCGCGCTGGTGCCGATCGGGAAGCCGGTTGTTTGCGTGCACGGGGATCGGGACGAGGACGTGCCGGTCGAGCAGAGCATCGGGTTCTGCGAGGGGGAACCGCAGGCGGAGCTCGTCGTGGTGGAGGGCGCCGGGCACATGGACATGATCACGCCGGGCACCGCCGCCTGGCAGCGCTGCGAGGAGGCCGTCGTCCGGCTTGCGCGCGGCTGCTAGAAAGGGCCGGTGCCGAAGGTTGTCGACCACGAGGAACGCCGCCGCGAACTGGCCGAGGCCGTGTGGCGCATCGTGCAACGCGATGGGATCGACCACGCGTCCGTGCGCGCCGTAGCAGCGGAGTCCGGGTGGTCCAGCGGGTCGCTGCGCCACTACTTCCCGACCCAGGACTCGTTGCTGGGCTTCGCGATGGAGCTCGCCTACCGGCGGTTCCTCGCGCGGTTCGAGCAGATCGACCCCGAGCTCGGCAACCGCGAGCTGGTGCGGGCGATCGCACACGAGATGCTCGCCCTCGACGACGACCGGCGGGTCGAGGCGGCGGTGCTGCTGTCGTTCCTGCCGCGGGCGATGGTCGAACCGTCCCTGCGCGAGCTGGAGCGCTACGGGACGCGCGAGCTCTACAACGAGGTCGCGCGGGTGTTCGCGGCCGCGGGGGAGGCGGGCGAACTGCGTGAGGGCGTGGTGCCGTTGAAGGCGGCGCGGCGGTTCATCGCGCTGGTCGACGGGCTCAACATCCACCACCAGCTCGGCCCCGACGAGCTCACCGCCGACGAGATGACCGAAGCCGTCGACGACCACCTGGCCACCCTGTTCCGCTGATCGCGGCTACCGTGTCGGTGCATGGCCTGCTTGTTCTGCAGCATCGTCGAAGGCGAGATCCCGGCGACCGTCGTGCACGAGACCGCGACGACGCTGGCGTTCCGCGACATCCACCCCAAAGCACCGGTGCACGTGCTGCTGATCCCGCGTGAACACGTGCCGCACGCCGTGGCACTCGACCGCGACCAGCTCGGCGACCTCTTCGCCGCGGCCAAGGAGGTCGCCGAGGCCGAGGGCGTGGCCGAGAGCGGGTACCGGTTGCAGTTCAACACCGGAGTCGACGGCGGGCAGGAGGTGTTCCACGCCCACCTGCACCTGCTCGGCGGCAAACGCCTCTAGCTGCCTTCCAGTAAGGGTCGCTTACTGGGAAGCGTGAGCTCCGGTCTGCTAACCGAGAGCTTGCAGGATCGGTGCGCGGTAGCGGGCGCGGTCGCCGGGCAGCCGGTCCGCGCCGCGCACCATCCAGGTCGCCCTGCCCCACGACTCCAGACCGTGCGCCCGGACGAACTCGACGAGCTCCGGGTCGTGCACGTCGACGCGGACGTTGTCCGAGCCCGCGGCGGAGTCGGCGACCAGCTCGCACGCCGCCTGCGTCGTGTCGGCGATGACCGGACCGATCAGCAACCGGTCCGACCGCACCTGCCACGAGCCCGCGACGCCGTGCTCCGAGATCCGCACGGTGCCCATCGCCAGCAACGCCTCCCACAGGAACGGCCGCGTCATGCCGGTGACCTTGGTGTCGAGCGCGACGAGCTCGTCGAGGTCAGCTCGCGAGGCGATGTCCGATGCATTGGACGCCGGTGCCGTGAGCTTGCCCATGTGCATGTCGGTGAAGCCGACAGCGTGGAAGCCGAGCTGCTCGTACAACCGAAGACCCATGTCCGTCGCGAACAACGTCGACACACCAGCGTCCAACACGTGGGACACCAGCCGCCGAGCCAGGCCTTGCCGCTCCCGGCGTTGCGCGACGAGCACCATGCTGATCGAGTCGAGCTCCGGGTAGCGCGTCACGATCGTCGTGCCCGCCAGCCCGTCGTCGTCGAACAGCCCCCAGCCCTCGCCGTTGGTCAGCAGGAAGACCCACTTGTCCTCCTCGCGCGGCCACGACCGGCTCTCGGCCAGGTCGGCGCACGCAGTGAGGTCGTCCAGCGTCAGCCGGCGCAGCTCCACCGGCTGGCGGTCCGGCCGCTGTCCCGCTGTTCCCATCGGTTCCCCCGTGTCGTCCGAGCTCGTCGAGGAGCTTGTCACCCGAGCGCGAGCGAGGCGGGCGCGAAGTAGCGCGACCGGTCGCCCGGCACGTCGTCAGCACCGCGCACCATCACCGTGCAGCCCCCGCCGCCCACCTCGAAGCCCTGCTCCCGCAGGAAGGCCGCCACGTCCGCGTCACCCGTGTCCACCCGGACCCGGCCCGCACCGGCGGCCACGTCCGCGATCATCTCGCACGCCACCGCCGCCGTGGGCGCGATCAGCGGACCCACCGTCACACCCGCCGGGTTCGGCCGCGTCGCCACCACCCCGGCGTCCGACCTCAGCACCCGGTACGGCGACGCCGGGTCGAGCAGCCGCTCCCACAACACCGACCGCGAGAACCCGCTCACCTCGCGGTCGAGCTCGGCGAGTTCCGACATGTCAGCCGGCCCGGCAGGCCTCGTGACACCGGTCGTACCACCGGTGAACACGCCCTGCAGCTCCGTCGTGGCCCCGACAGGGTGAAAGCCGAGCCGCACGTACAGCGGCTCACCCATCGCCGTCGCGTAAAGGGTCGACGGGCCGATATCCAATATACCGGCCATCAGCTCGGTGCCGATTCCCCTGCGTCCGGCCCACGAACCCACCAGCACCCCGCTGATCGCCTGCATCTGCGGGTACGGCGTCGTCAACGCCGTGCCGAGCAGCCCGGTCGCGTCGAACGCACCCCAGCCCGGCCCCAGCGCGAGCATCATCTCCCACTGCTCCGGGGTCCACGCCCAACCCCGGTCCGTGATGAGCTTCATGCAGTCAGGTACGTCGGCAACGGTCAGCCTGCGGATCTCCACAACCGCTGAGCACACACGGTGAGCAATCCGGTAGCCACTGATTTTCGGCCGGACTAGCATCGTGGCCATCAGATCCGAGCGACAGGAAGCAGGCCGGGGCCACGTGGCCGAAGAATCACAGCAGAGCAACAAGGAAGGTCAGTCCCGGTTCGCCGTGCCCGACGGTGCGGTGCTCAGCCTGCTGGGGTCGCGCGACGAGAACCTCCGGCTCGCCGAGGAACTGCTCGACGCCGACGTCCACGTGCGCGGGAACGAGATCACCCTCTCCGGCTCCCCCGCCGACGTCGCCTTCGCGGAACGCGTGTTCACCGAGCTCGTCACCCTCGCCAGCCGCGGCCAGGCCGTCGACACCAACACCGTCCGCCGCACCGTCGCCATGCTGAGCGCGAACGTCGACGAGTCGCCGGCCGACGTGCTGAGCCTCGACATCATCAGCCGCCGCGGCCGCACGATCCGGCCGAAGACGCTGAACCAGAAGCACTACGTCGACGCCATCGACAAGAACACGATCGTGTTCGGCATCGGCCCGGCCGGCACCGGCAAGACCTACCTCGCCATGGCCAAGGCCGTGCAGGCACTGCAGGCCAAGCAGGTCAACCGCATCATCCTCACCCGCCCGGCCGTCGAGGCCGGCGAGCGCCTCGGCTACCTGCCGGGCACGCTCTACGAGAAGATCGACCCGTACCTGCGCCCGCTCTACGACGCGCTGCACGACATGGTCGACCCGGAGTCGATCCCGCGGCTGACCCAGGCGGGCACGATCGAGGTGGCGCCGCTGGCGTACATGCGTGGCCGCGCTCAGCCGATCTTCACGCCGGTGCTCACCCCCGACGGCTACCGGCCGATCGGCTCGCTGCAGGTCGGAGACCTCGTCATCGGGTCGAACGGTGAGCCGACGCCGGTACTGGGGGTCTACCCGCAGGGCGAGAAGGACGTGTACCGCGTCACGGCCCAGGACGGCTCCTCGACCCTCGCGTGCGGCGAGCACCTGTGGACTGTGCGCACGGCATCCGACCGGCGTCGCAACAAGCCGTGGCGGGTGCTGCAGACCAAGGAGATGATCGGCAACCTCCGCGCCGCGCACGCCCGCCGCTACGAGCTGCCGATGCTCAGCGCGCCGGTGTGCCTGCCGGAACGTGACGTGCCGATGGACGCGTACGCGCTCGGCTTGCTGATCGGTGACGGGTGTCTCACGGGCTCGACGTCACCCTCGTTCTCGACGGCCGCGTTGGCGCGCGTCAACGCGGCTGGTGACGTGATGACGATCGCGAACCCCGTGACCGCGGTCATGCGCGAGCTCGGGCTGAACGGCACGCGCTCGCACACCAAGTTCGTGCCCGAGCTCTACCTCCAGAACAGCGCCGACGTGCGTCTGGCGTTGCTCCAAGGCCTGCTCGACTCCGACGGCGGACCGGTCACGCAGGTTGGTCGGACCAGCCGCATCCAGTACACGACCACCTCGCCGCGCCTGCGTGACGACGTGGTCGGCCTGGTGCGTTCCCTGGGCGGTGTCGCCCACTGGCGCTGCCGTCCCGCGGCGGGTCGCAAGCCCGGCATGGCCAAGGGCCGCGAGGTCGGCTACGTCCACGACGCCTACGTCCTGGACATCAGGCTGCCCGAGGGCGTCGAGCCGTTCCGGCTTGAGCGCAAGCGGGAGAAGTACCACGCCGCCGGTGGCGGTGGGCGTCCGATGCGCTTCATCGACAGCATCGAGCCCGCCGGCCGGACGGAGACGGTCTGCATCCAGGTCGCGGCGCAGGACTCCCTGTACGTGACCGAGGACTACCTGCTCACCCACAACACGCTCAACGACGCGTTCATCATCCTCGACGAGGCGCAGAACACCACGCCCGAGCAGATGAAGATGTTCCTCACCCGCCTCGGCTTCGGCTCCAAGGTCGTGGTGACCGGTGACATCACCCAGGTCGACCTCCCCGGCGGCCAGCGCAGCGGTCTGAAGGTCGTCAAGGACATCCTCAACGGTGTCGACGACGTGCACTTCTCGGTGCTGACCAGCCAGGACGTGGTGCGCCACAGCCTGGTCGGCGACATCGTCGACGCGTACGAGAAGTGGCAGGTCGAGCAGGACGCGCTGGACCAGAACGAGCGGCACCAGGGACCCGGTGCACGGCGGGGGAACCAGCGGCGGGGACGATAGGCGCCGTGAGCATCGAGATCGCCAACGAGTCGGGCGTCGGGGTCGACGAGGGTTCCATCGTCTCCGCCGCCCGCTTCGCGCTGGACCGCATGGGCGTGAGCCCGCTGGCCGAGCTGTCCGTCCTGCTCGTCGAGCTGGACGTCATGGCCGACCTGCACGAGCGCTGGATGGACCTGCCCGGCCCGACCGACGTCATGGCCTTCCCCATGGACGAGCTGGACTCGGCGCGCCGCCCGGACGCGGCGGGCCTCGGGCCGGCGCTGCTCGGGGACATCGTGCTGTGCCCCGCGTTCGCGAAGGACCAGGCCAAGAAGGCAGGCCACGGCCTGCTGGACGAGCTGCACCTGCTGACCGTGCACGGCGTGCTGCACCTGCTGGGTTACGACCACGCGGAGCCCGCCGAGGAACGCGAGATGTTCACGTTGCAGAACCGCATCCTCGCGGACTTCCGCAACGCGCGTGACGAGGCCGAACGTGCCGCGCACCAGCGCAGTGCGGACGACAAGGTGCTCGGCGCCGTCGGCCTCGACGAGCAGAGGCCGCTGCAGCACCCCGAAGAAGACTGACCGCGGCCAAGAGAGACCGAGAATGAGCGAGAGCCCCGCCAGTCTCCTGCTGCTGGCCGTCGTGCTCGTCCTCGCCGCGGGCCTGTTCGCGTGCGCTGACGCCGCGCTGGGCACCGTGTCGCGCGCACGGGTCGAAGCACTGCAACGGCAAGGTCGCTGGGGTACCGGGCAGTTGCTGCAGGTCCTCAACGACCGGCCACGGCACGTGAACCTGTTGCTGCTGCTGCGGCTGTTCTGCGAGCTGTCCGCGACGGTGCTCGTCACGGCCGTGTTCCTGCAGTACGTCGAGAAGGACTGGCTGGCGGCGCTGTACTCGTGCCTGAGCATGCTGGTCGTGTCGTACGTGCTCGTCGGTGTCGGGCCGCGCACGATCGGCCGTCAGCACCCGTACGGCGTGAGCCTGTTCACCGCGGGCACGGTCCGTCAGCTCGGCCGCGTGCTGGGGCCGTTGAGCAAGCTGCTGATCCTCATCGGCAACGCGATCACGCCCGGCAAGGGCTTCCGCGAGGGTCCGTTCTCCTCGGAGGTCGAGCTGCGCGAGCTCGTCGACATGGCGCAGGAGCGCGGCGTCGTCGACGAGGGCGAGCGGGAGATGATCCACTCGGTGTTCGAGCTGGGCGACACGATCGCCCGCGAGATCATGGTGCCGCGCACCGAGATCGTGTGGATCGAGCAGGCCAAGTCGTTGCGCCAGACGCTCGCGCTGTCGTTGCGCACCGGCTACACCCGCGTACCGGTGATCGGCGAGAGCGTCGACGACATCCTCGGCGTGGTGAACCTCAAGGACCTGATGCGGGCCACGCTCGCCGAGGACGAGCACCCCGAGAACGTCGCCGAGCTGATGCGCCCGGTGAGCTTCGTCCCGGACACCAAGCCGATCGCGGACCTGCTGCGGGAGATGCAGCTGTCGCGCCGGCACATGGCGATCGTGGTCGACGAGTACGGCGGCACCGCCGGTCTGCTGACCATCGAGGACATCCTCGAGGAGATCGTCGGCGAGATCACCGACGAGTCCGACACCGACGACCGCCCGCCGGTCGAGCACCTGGAGGACGGGGCGGTGCGGGTCAGCGCGCGGCTGCCGGTCGACGACCTCGACGCGTTGTTCGGCACCCAGCTCGACGAGCACGAGGTCGAGACCGTCGGCGGCCTGCTCGCGCAGCGGCTGGGCCGGGTGCCGCTGCCCGGCACCGAGGCCGAGATCGCCGGCCTGCGCATGCGGGCGGAGGGCGGCAAGGACGAACGCGGCCGCATCCGGGTCACCACCGTGCTGGTGCGTCCCGTGGCCAACCAGGAGGAGAAGGATGACTGACCCCGGTTTCGAAGGCCTCGGTGCCGAGGACGCGAAGCTCGTCACGCTGGCCCGGTCGGTCCGCGCGCGCAACGGTGCCGCGGAGGGTGCCGCGGTCCGCGACCTCGACGGCCGCACCTACAACGCGTCCACGGTGTCGTTGCCGTCGTTGCAGCTCACCGCGTTGCAGGCCGCCGTCGCCGCCGCCGTGTCGAGTGGTGCGGAGGGTCTGGAGGCCGCGGCGGTCGTGACCGACGCGGACTCGCTGGACGAGATCTCGGTCAGGGCGGTGCGCGACCTGACCATGAACGGCCTGGTGATCCGCGCGACCACCGCCGGTGAGGTCGCGGAGCTGATCTGAGCGGTTCCGAGGGCCACCCTCGCCCGCCGTTCGCGCAACGGACCTGAGGTCGTGTTCGTCAAGCTCCCAGGAGACGCCGGTTGGCGTCGTCGAGGCTGAAATGGGCGGGGTCGAACTGGGTGCCGTCGTCGAGACCGAGCCAGTCGAGCGCGTCCACGTGTTCCGGGTGGGCCGGCTTGGCCATGATCTCGACGAGGTGTTCGTAGCCGGGTGCGCCTCCGCAGTCCTCCGGCGGGCAGTCGCCCTGACCCGCGACGCAGAGCGGGTAGCTCTTCCCGGCCTCGGCGGTGATCGCCTCCTCGACGAGGACCTCGTGTTCCCAGCGGTCGCCGAAGTCGTAGACGTAGAGGAGCCGGCCTCCGGGCTTCACCAGGTCGGCCAGGCGGACCTGCCGCTCGTCGCGGTAGGGCAGGTCGGGATCGGGAACGCCGTACTGGGTCCGACCGTCGACGAAGGCGTGCATGTGCGCGTTCTCCCAGCCCATCGCGGCCTGGACGATCTCGTGCAGGCCATCGAGCCGGACGGCCGCCGGAACCAGCACCCGGCGCCACACCGGCGGGTTCTCGACGTCGCGCAGAGCGATCTTCAGCTGGTAAACCGGATCGCCGGACGACGGCTGACCGAGCAGCTCGCGCGCACCGTCCCTGCCGAGTTCGGTCAGCTCCGCGGCATCCTTGTGGAACGTCACCGCGCCCAGCGACCGCAGCGCTTCGAGCGCCTGCTTGGTGTCGCGGTCGTTGCAGGCCCGGAGGTGGTCGAGCTGGAGCTTGGTGGCGTGGTCCAGCACGTATGGCGCGCTCGTGACGTCCCACGTGGTCGCACAGAGGTCTCGTACGGGGACGGGAGCGCCGTGGCGGTACAACGAGGTCAGCACGGCGCGGATTCCCGTGGCGAACTCCGGGCGCAGTAGCGACTCGCCGAAACCGGAGGGCAGGAACGCTTCACCCAGCTGATCGACCACTGCGAACAGCGCGCGCCACAGGGCCCCGGTGTCGTCGAGCAGCGCGGAGTTCTTCTTGACCTGCACCAGCCGGTTGCCGGTCTTGCGCACGAGCCGCGCCGCCCCGGCCCACTCGACGACGAGCATGAGGTGGAGGAGTTCCTGGCTGGAGCCGGTCCTGAACACGCGATCGCCAATCTTGGGATCGATCACGTCCTCGGTGCCCAGCAACTTCACCAGTGCCTTGGCGTCGGCGAGGGTGACGCGCCCGGTCTGGGTGAGTTTGCGGCCTTCGCCCACCCAGCTGACGAACGAGCGCACCCGATCGAGCATCTCCGGTTTCGGTGCAGCATGATCCATGCCGGATGTCCTCTTCGGTCCCGGTGCTGTGTGGGTAGGTGAAAGGTGTCACGGGCGGTGAGCCGCGAGCGGAGTCTCATCTTCGGCGCTGTCAGTGCCTTGCTTCGGTCAACGCGTCCGCCGGATCGTCTGGATCTTAGTACTCGATCGGATCGTCTCCCCCGACCTCCGGCACTGGCCGGCGGGGCTCGAGGGCGTGGCGAGGGACCTCGGTGAGCCCAATTGCGGAGGCCGGGGACAATGGTCTGATGGATGGTTACCGCTCCGGGTTCGCGTGCTTCGTCGGCCGCCCGAACGCAGGGAAGTCGACGCTGACGAACGCGCTGGTGGGCACGAAGGTCGCCATCACGTCGAGCAAGCCGCAGACGACCCGGCACACGATCCGCGGGATCGTGCACCGCGAGGACGGCCAGCTGGTGCTCGTGGACACGCCGGGCCTGCACCGGCCGCGCACGTTGCTCGGTCAGCGCCTGAACGACCTGGTGCGCGAGACGTGGTCGGAGGTCGACGTGGTCGGCTTCTGCGTGCCGGCCGACCAGAAGGTCGGGCCGGGTGACAAGTTCATCGCCGCGGAGCTGGAGAAGGTCGCCAAGCGCACGCCGGTGGTGGGCATCGTCACCAAGACGGACCTGGTGTCGCCGCAGCAGGTGATGGAGCAGCTGCTCGCGTTGCAGAAGGTCATGGAGTTCGCCGAGATCATCCCGGTGTCCGCGGTGGACGGCTTCCAGGTCGACAAGCTGAGCGACCTGCTGCTGCAGAAGCTGCCGGAGGGTCCGCAGCTGTTCCCGGACGGCGACCTGACCGACGAGCCGGAGCAGACGCTGGTGGCCGAGCTGATCCGCGAGGCGGCGCTGGAGGGTGTGCGCGACGAGCTGCCGCACTCGATCGCCGTGGTCGTCGAGGAGATGCAGCCGCGCGAGGGCCGTGACGACCTGATCGACATCCACGCGTTCGTGTTCGTGGAGCGGCCGTCGCAGAAGGCGATCATCCTGGGGCACCGGGGTGAGCGGCTCAAGCAGGTCGGCATGGCCGCGCGCAAGCAGATCGAGGCGCTGCTGGGCAGCCGCGTGTACCTGGACCTGCACATCAAGATCGCCAAGGACTGGCAGCGCGATCCGAAACAGCTGCGCCGCCTGGGGTTCTAGGTGCCGTGACCTCCAGTTCTCACCGCGTCTTCCGACGCTCAGCACCGCGATGCGCCCGTCTGAACAGCGAAATACGGGGCAAAGACTGGAGGTGACGGCGCTATGGCCAACCTGTACCGCGACACCGGGATCGTGCTTCGGGTGCAGAAGCTCGGTGAAGCGGACCGGATCATCACCTTCCTGACCCAGCGGCACGGCAAGCTGCGCGCGGTGGCCAAGGGGGTGCGCCGGACCACGTCGAAGTTCGGGGCGCGGCTGGAGCCGTTCTGCCACGTCGACGCGCAGTTCCACCCCGGCCGGTCGCTCGACATCGTCACGCAGGTGCAGACGCTCGACGCGTTCGGTGTGGGCATCGTGGACGACTACCAGCGCTACACGGCCGCGTGCGCCGTGTTGGAGACCGCGGACCGGCTCACGGCTGAAGAGGGCGAACCGGCCGTGCGGCTTTATCTGCTCGTGACGGGTGCGCTGCGCGCGTTGGCGGCGGCGGAGCGCGATCCGTCGTTGATCCTGGACGCGTACCTGATGCGTGCGATGTCGTTCGCCGGGTGGGCGCCCGCGGTCGACGAGTGCGCGAAGTGCGGCGATCCCGGGCCGCACCGGGCGTTCAGCGTGCCGGCGGGTGGCTCGGTGTGCCCGAACTGCCGCCCGCCGGGGTCCGCGTCGCCGTCGGGTGACACGTTGTCGTTGCTGTCCGCGTTGTTGCACGGGCAGTGGGACATGGTCGACAAGATCCCGCACGTGGCCCGCCGGGACGCGAGTGGCCTGGTCGCGGCACACCTGCAGTGGCACCTCGAACGGCAGCTGCGGTCGTTGCCGTTGGTCGAGCGCAAGGCCCGCGCCGACGAAGGCTAGGGTTGCGCCTACCGAAGACGGTTTTCAGGAAGGAAGCTGGGTTCCATGCTGCGTCGACGTCGAGCCGAGGCTGAGAAGCGCGAACCGCGCCCGCCGGAGCCGCACCCGTCCGGCGCCGTGCCCCCGGCGATCCCCGCCGAGTTCGTGCCCAAGCACATCGCGATCGTGATGGACGGCAACGGCCGGTGGGCCAACCAGCGCGGACTCTCGCGGGTCGAGGGTCACAAGCGCGGTGAGCAGGTCGTCGTCGAGGTCGCCAAGGGTGCGATCGAGATGGGTGTGAAGTGGCTGTCGTTGTACGCCTTCTCCACGGAGAACTGGCGCCGCAGCCCCGAAGAGGTCCGGTTCCTGATGGGCTTCTCGCGTGACGTGATCCACCACCGCACCGACGAGCTCGACGAGCTGGGCGTGCGGGTGCGCTGGGCCGGGCGGCGGCCGCGGTTGTGGCGCAGCGTCATCAAGGAGCTGGAGGTCGCGGAGGAGCGCACCCGCGGCAACGACCGGCTCAACCTCGCGATGTGCATCAACTACGGCGGCCGCGCCGAGATCGGTGACGCCGCCCGCGAGATCGCGCGGCTGGCCGCCGCCGGGCAGCTCAACCCGGACAAGGTCGACGAGAAGACCGTCGCGCGCTACCTCTACCAGCCGGAGATGCCGGACGTGGACCTGTTCATCCGGCCGTCCGGGGAGCAGCGCACGTCGAACTTCATGCTGTGGCAGTCCGCGTACGCCGAGCTGGTGTTCCAGGACATCCTCTGGCCCGACTTCGACCGCCGCGACCTGTGGCGCGCCTGCGAGAAGTTCGCTGAGCGCGACCGGCGCTTCGGTGGTGCGATCGACAAGCCCGATGCGGAGGTCTCGTGAACGCGACAGGTGACGCCCTGGAGTCGGCGCGCAAGGCGCTGGAGCTGTTCCACGACGTCGCGGTCGACGACGACGGCGCGTTGAGCTTCCGCCACGGTGACGTGCCGTGCGCGGTGCAGGGCATGGAGCTGGCCGAAGGGCTGACCGTTCTCTCGCTGACGTGCGTCGTCGCGTGGGACCTGGCCGGCGACGTGGCCGGGTGGGTGGCCGAACGCGCAGGTCAGGGCTTGTTCGGCACACTCGGTGTGATCGCCTCCGAACGCGGCACGGACGTGATGCTGCGGTACGCGTTCCCGGCGGACGGGCTCAAGCCGGAACCGCTGAGCACGTTGCTGATGCTCGTCGTCTCGACCGCGTCGCAGGTGCGCGGCGAGCTCCTCTCCCGCTTCTCCTAGAAAGGACCCCTTCCATGGGTGGCGTGATCATTTACGAACCGGAAGAGGACTCCGAGATCAACGAGTTCCCGTGGACGGTGACGTTCGAGCCGTCGGGCGGGGAGGAGTGGGACTCCTTCATCTGCGGGCCGTACGAGCGCGACCACGCGGTGGCGCTGGCCGAGGCCGTGGCGCTGGACGACACCGAGGGCGGCGTGCTGGCGGTCGTCGCGCCGATGCTGCCGGCCCTGAGCGCGGCCGACGTGACCGCGACGATCGAGGAGCTGCGCGAGGCCGCCGCCGAGGAGGAAGAGGCGGAGGACGGTGACGACACCGTCAACGGCACGCCGGTCGACTTCGACGACGACGACCTCGAGGAAGAAGAGGCCGAGTTCGCCGAGCCGCCGTCGCCGGAGGAGATCCGCGAGGGCATGGCCCGCACCTACCGCCGGCTCCTGGACCTGGACGCGGAATGACGATCACCGGCGAGATCCGCTCGTCGAAGCGGCGCTCGGGCCCGCCTCGGCTGAAGATCACGTCGTTGGAGGTGCTGTGCGGGATCCTCGTTCTCGCACTGCTCTTCCAGTCCCGGCTCGTCGACCTGCTCGACGTGCCGAAGCTGCGCACGGCCTCGACCGTCTTCGTGGCGATCTGCGTGCAGGCCATGCCGTTCCTCGTGCTGGGCGTGCTGATCTCCGGAGCGATCGCGGCGTTCGTGCCGGCATCGGCGTTGCGCCGGTTGCTGCCGAAGAAGACGTCGCTGGCGGTGCCGGTCGCGGGCGTCGCCGGGGTGGCGCTGCCGGGCTGTGAGTGCGCGTCGGTACCGGTGGCGCGGCGGCTCATGCAGCAGGGTGTGGCACCGGCGGTGGCGCTGACGTTCCTGCTCGCGGCGCCCGCGGTGAACCCGATCGTGCTGGTGTCGACCGCGGTGGCGTTCACCGACGCGCCGATGATGGTCGTGGCGCGGTTCGCGGGCTCGCTGCTGACCGCGATGGTCATGGGCTGGCTGTGGGTGCGCTTCGGCAAGGCCGAGTGGATCGCGGAACGCGCGCTGGCCCGCATGAAGGACAACCCCGGCGCGAACAAGTGGGCCGTGTTCGCCGAGAGCGCGCGGCACGACCTGGTCGACGCCGGCGGGTTCCTCGTGCTGGGCGGCCTGTTCGCGGCGGCGTTCAAGACGTTCGTGCCGGTGGCCTGGATGGAGACCATCGGCGGCCAGATCGTGCTGGGCGTGCTGGTGATGGCGGTGCTCGCGGTCGTGCTGGCGCTGTGCTCGGAGGCCGACGCCTTCGTGGCCGTGGCGTTCTCCGCGCTGCCGCTGCTGCCGCGCCTGGTGTTCCTGGTCGTCGGCCCCGCCGTCGACGTGAAGCTGATCGCGCTGCAGGCGGGTGCGTTCGGAAAGTCCTTCGCCTTCCGGTTCGCACCGGCTACCTTCGTAGTGGCGATCTTGTGCGCGGTTCTGACCGGGGTGGTGCTGCTGTGAGGCGGGAAACCCAGAACATCCTGCTGGTGCTGCTCGGCGGTGCGCTGCTGAAGATCAGCTTCTCGGGCCTGTACCTGCGCTACGTGAAGCCGGGTCTGCTGCCGCTGCTGATCGCGGGCGGCGTCATCATGATCGGCCTGGCGCTGTTCGGCATCGTCCGCGACATCCGCCGCGGCCGGCCGGTCGAGAAGACCGCCGCCGGTTCCGGTGACTCCGCCGGTTCCGGTGACTCCGCCGAGCACGACGAGCACGACGACCACGCCGAACACGGTGGGCACGAGCACTCGCACTCGTCGCGCTCGACGTGGCTGTTGCTGCTGCCGGTGCTCGCGGTGTTCCTGATCTCGCCACCGGCCCTCGGCGGCGACGTCGTGGGCTCGGCCGCCGACACCAACCAGACCCAGCGCGCCCGCAACCTGCTGGGCGAGCTCCCGACCGGCGACGTCATCCCGCTGTCGATGACGGAGTTCATCACCCGCACGGCCTGGGACGAGTCCGGCACGCTGGACAACCGCCGGGTGAAGCTGACCGGCTTCCTCACCCGCGCCGAGGGCTCGACGTACGTGGCCCGCATCGCGATCTCGTGCTGCGCTGCCGACGCCCGGCCGCTGAAGGTGAAGCTGCTCGGGGACGTCCCGTCGCTGCCGGATGAGCAGTGGGTCGAGGTGACCGGTCAGGTGGTGCCGAAGTCGGCGTCGGAGCAGACGTCGTGGGTGCCGAGCTTCACCGTGGAGTCGTTCGACGCGGTGGCCGAGCCGGCCGAGCCCTACGAGTCCTGAGCGGCGGCCGTCGAAGTGGTCAGCAGAGCACGAGCTTTGCCCACCCACCAGACGGCTGACGCCAGGCGGCCACTGCGGAACAGCACCTCGGCCAGATTCATCGCGGCCTGAGCGTCACCGCTTTCCGCTGCATGTCGATACCAGCGTGCGGATTCGTCGATGTCGTTGACATTCGCGTAGATGGTTCCGAGGTTGTAGGCCGAGTTGACATGACCTGACTCCGCGGTGGAGGTCAGATGCGGTACGGCCTCCTCGACTCGCCCGAGCTCGTAGAGGAAGTCGCCGAGCATGGCGGTGGCCAGGAACTCTCCGTCCGCTGCTGCAACCTGCAACCGGTCCAGGCATTCCTCGTGCCTGTCCAGCCGGTGGAAAAGCGCGGCGAGCGCGTACAACGACGGCATGTGTCCGGCATCAGCCGCGTGTGCGAACCAGTGCTCGGCCCGATCGTCATCACCGATCTTCTCGAAGAGCTTGCCGAGCTTGCTTGCAGCGTCGAGGTTTCCTGCTTCTACCGAACGCCGAAACCACTCCGCAGCCCCCTCGTGGTCACCAAGCGTCCAGCGGAGCACCCCCAGGTTTTCCGCCGCGACGGCGAAGCCGCGGTCGAAGGCAATGCGATACCAATGTTCTGCGCTGTCCAACCGGCCGGCGACGTGGTGTGAACGGCCGATGTTGTAGGTGGCGATCTCGTCACCTGACTGTTCCGCCAGGTGGTACCACGGCAGCGCTTCGTTTTCACGACCAGTCGAACTGAGGATCTTGCCGAGATTGGTGGCTGAGCGGTGTTCACCCAGTTCGGCACCACGGCGGTACCACTCGGCTGCTTCATCCAGTCTGCCTTGGTCTTCCAGATCGAACCCGACCTGGAAGAAGGCGGGAGCGTACCCGGCTTCAGTTGACCGCAGACTCCACTTCCTCGCCGATTCCATGTCTCCGGACTGCTTGCAGATCACGGCCATGTTGAAAGCAGCGGACCCGTTGCCGCTCGCAGCAGCTCGCTCGAAGAACTCCCTGGCCTCGTCGTCGCGACCATTGGCTTCGCAGAGCACGCCGAGGTTGTGCGTGGCCCAGACAGCGTCTGGGTGGTCCTCGGCACTCATCGGCCGCCAGATCTCCTCTGCGACACCGTACGACACCGGTGTCTCCGCTTCCGCTGCTCGGACGGCGATGTTCATCAGATCCGTGTTCGCGGCGTGCTCGACGGCACGAGGCCAGACGACGTCGAGCACCGGTGGGCAGGGGATGAGCCGTTCTACGCCGTCCACGAGGTAGGGGAACACGTGCCAGAGGTTCTCCCCGGCAGGGAGCAAGGGACTCGTCGCGCCGAATCGGACTCTGCTGGCCCAGGTCCACGCCTCGGGAAGCGGTTCTGGACGGAGCAGTGCACCTCCCTGCGAAGACAAGTGGTGCACGTGCAGATCGACGATGAGCTCTTCCGGATATGGACCTGGCAGGCCGGTTCTGGCCAGGTCCACGGCCGCGGCGACCAGGGCAGGGCCTCTGGCTTCGCCGACCACGCCAGTCGACCGCTGCCATTCCGACCAGATCGAAGGACCCGCCACCAGGTATTCGGCAACGCCGTACAGCCCGTTGTTGGTGATGGCTTCCGTGAGCCGATCGTCGTTGTGAGCGCGTGCTCGGTCGAGCTCCGGTCCGGTCCAGATCCGTTTCAGCTCGACCAGGTCAGCCATCTCGAGCACACGGGCACCGATTCGTGCCCGCTGCTGCACCACGGACTCGGACGGCGAGGATTTGTGCGAGGCGGGATGGAAGATCTTGAACAGGCTGGTGCGCATGGTTGCCACGACAGGCACTCGAAGACGCCGGCAGACAGCCAGGACGTTCTGGTCGAGCGCGTCCGGGCCTAGGAAGGCATCCATGTCGTCCAGCCAGAGAACCCAGCGTCCGTCCGCGCGGCAGATCATGTCGATTATCGGCAGCAGATCTCCGGCAGCGGCCGGACAGGCTACCCGGTGCTCCGAGAGGACCGCACGCACTGCTTCGAAGGCGGCCCGGCTCTTACCTGCAGCCGAGTCGCCGACGAGCAGCACCAGCCCACCGGCGGTGTCGGCTGCCTTGACGAGGGCGCATAGTTCGCCATCCACGTCTCGGTCCACATACGGCGGGATTCCGGTGTCCAACGCGCCTGAGCGAGCACGCTGCACTCCGGCCGCAATGGGATCCCACTCCCTAGCCAGCGGCCAATGCGTGGGGTCCGACAGATGGGTGGATCGCATCGTGTCTGCGTTGACGACAACCGAGTGCGCGTCGCGCACCTGCACCACGGTGCTGTGCGTTACTGCGCCGACGATCGAGTTGCTGGTCGAAGCCTCCTCGTCCTGCAACGCTGACCCTCTCGTTTGGTGCCAATGACTACGATAGCCGGTGTCGAGTCGGGGGAGGCTCAGTTCGTGGGGAAAGCGAGTCGCAAGAAGCGCAGTGATGCTGGTCGATCGAAGCACCGACCGTCCGCATCGGAGCAGGACACGGTGGAACAGGAGCACTTCCCTGGTGCTGCAGCCGCGGAAGCTGCGTTGAGTCGGCTCATGCGCCACAACCAGCCGGGCAAGTTGAGCTTGGCCGGTGCGTACGCGTGGGGCTATGCAGCTATCGCGAAAGCTCAGATGGACGGAGACGGTCCGGCTTGGTACGACCAGCTCGATCCCCTTGACCTGCTGTTCTTCGGTGCAGCATTTCCGAAACTCTTCGCCCATGGAACTGAGTTCGGAAACGCGCGCACCGCGTGGCTGCGGGTCCTGCGCAAGAGCAAGCACTGGAAAGACCTGCAAAGTTTCGTCTCTGCTGCGGTCGACGTGAGTAGCAGTTCTGGATATCCGGTCGACGACCCACGTGCGTTGTTGCTGTTGAACGGCTGTCTGGAAAGAGCGGGACTCGACCGCCGGAAGTTGGCTTCCACACTCAACCCGTCGACTGCCATCACAAACGCGCGATTCGCACGAGGTGTAGATGTACACCTGCCCCTGCCGGATCCCTCGGAGAAGACGCGTGCACAGGCCGCAGAGTTCCTCGCCGACTTCACCGTGGCGGGTGCCAATTCCGACACCTGCGTCGGATTGCTGGCAGACGCGTGCTTCCTGCTCGACCGTCTTGGTCACTTTGTTCGGGGCGACGCGGGCATCCTGCTGATAGCCATGTACGTCGGGTTGGCGGCGACTGACGACGAACCGCTGGACGAGCTCAGCGATCGCGTACGCGCATGGGTGATGGGGCTCGACGAGGCGTCGCCGTTGACCCCTGTCGTGGACGCGGTGTTGACCGCTGCGGACACTGGTCTCACCGTGGAGGAAGTGCTGCAGCGCCTGTTCAGGTACCCCGCGTTTTTCGGGGTTGTCGCGCCCGAGGACCGGCGTTGGCACAGCGCACCTGCGACCGATCTAACGCCACTTGCCTTTGAGTTCGGTCATGAGCGGGTCGACTACACCGATCACGGAGCGGTTCAGCTCGATGCAGTCAGCACGGCGTGGCTGGAAAGCATTGACCGCGTCTTCGGAGAACAGTCGGGAGACCACACGCCTGCGGACACGCGGCAGCTTGTGGAGGAGTTCGCCGAGAGCTTGAGGGTCGCCGGCATCCATCCGGCTTGGGTCCATGCTTTCATGGCGGAGGACATTCCTTTGCCGCAGCCTGACGGGAGCTTCTCCAGCGAGGAACACCGTCGTGAGTGGCAAGCTGCGGTCGACCGGTACAACCGCCTCCACCCAGAAGAAGGGCGGCCGGATGCTTCCGTCGAGTTCGCGAAGTGGCGTGGGTTCTTCGCAACGAAGCTGCTCCGCGTAGCCGCGGATGACGAGGTGTTCGCCAGACAGCTCATCGACTGGTTCGAGCACGACGTGCGCGAGCAGAAGGTCAATGTGCTGTTCGACTTCGTGGAATCCGCACGCGATGTGCTGCTCGCCGCTGTACGGGACGACGGAGAACTGCGCACAGCATCGATAGCGCTGGCCGAGCGCTGGGGTGGTGTCGAACTCGCGAAGGACGTCACGGAGTGCCTGATGTTCGACCTTGACGACCTCGTGGATCCGGTTGCGCTGTTCGTCGTCTGCGTCGCTTACTTCGTTAGGCGTGCTTGAGCTTCGCCGTGCACTCCGCGCACGTGCCGAAGATCTCGACGGTGTGCGAGACCTCCGAGAAGCCGTTCTCCGCCGCCACCCGGTCCGCCCACTTCTCCACGGCAGGGCCCTCGACCTCGACCGTGCGGCCGCAGTGGCGGCACACGAGGTGATGGTGGTGGTGGGCGGAGCAGCGGCGGTAGATGGCCTCGCCGGTGTCGGTGCGCAGGACGTCGACCTGGCCGGCGTCCGCGAGGGACTGCAGGGTGCGGTAGACGGTGGTCAGGCCGATGCCCTCGCCGCGGCGGCGGAGCTCCTCGTGCAGTTCCTGGGCGCTGCGGAAGTCGTCGAGCTGGTCGAGCAGGTTCGAGACGGCCGTGCGCTGCTTGGTGGACCTGAGTCCGGTCACAACTTCTCCTCGACGTGCGTCACAGCGTCTACCACGATGTGCGCCAGGTGTTCGTCCACGAGCCGGTAGACGACCTCGCGGCCGTGTCGTTCGCCGTGCACCACGCCCGCCGACTTGAGCACGCGCAGGTGCTGGCTGATGAGCGGCTGTGCCACGCCCAGCGCCTCGACCAGTTCGTGCACGCAGCGGTCGTGTTCCTGGAGCTGGAGCACGATGGCGATGCGGACGGGGGCGGCGAGTGCGCGGAGCAGGTCGCCGGCCGCGGCCAGGGTCTGGGCGGAGCGTGGTGGCAGGGGTGCTGGGGCCGCGCGTTCGGGGGAGTGCTCGCCGTGCAGCTGGACGGTCATGGCGGCACACCTCACCTGGTAGGGATTTTCAGAACCAATTCTAGTGCGATGAACGCGAGTACCAGCAGGACCACCACGCGCAACGTGCGCTGAGCTGGGGAAAGCACCCTCCAGGTGGTGGCCAGCAGAGCTACGGCGCCGATGATGAGCACGCCCAGCAGCACCGCGCCGGTCGTGCCGCCGACGAGAACGCCCGTGACGAACAGGCCGAGCACGACGAGGAACGCCACCACCGGGCGCACACGCGCGAGAGGGCCGTCGCCGGGCAGGAGAGGGCGCTTGGAGTTCACCGTGCCATCCTTGCACCGTGCTCCTCGTGTGCCGGTTCCGCGTGTCCGACCCAGAGACGTTCACTGAGAGGGTCAAGCGGGCGTTAGAGCTTCTAACGGAACAACCAGGGTGTCGCAAGGGCACGCTGGCGCGGTCCACCGACGAGGACGACCGCTGGGTGCTGACGGTCGAGTTCGAGTCCGTCGTGGCCTACCGGCGGGCGATGTCGCCGTTCCCGGTCCGTGAGCACGTCATCCCGCTGCTGTCCGAGGCGCTGACCGACGAGCCCGCGATGTACGAGCCGACGCTGACCAGCACCGGCGGCGAGGTCGAGGAGCACACGAGCGTGCTCGCCGAAGACGCGTTCACGGTGCGGCTCGGCGAGGCGGCCGGTCCGGCCACGCCCCGGTCGTAGTCCCGGTTCTTGGCCCTGAATTCCTGGCCCCGCGTTCCCTAGGCCTGGGCGGCGATGGCTTCCATCTCCTCGACCCACTCGTCGTGCGAGTCGTGGGGGAGGAGCTCCAACGCCCTGCGCGCGGCAGCCGCTGCCTCCGCGGTGCGGCCCAGGGCGTGCAGGGTCTTGGCCTTGCCGCTCTCCGCGTAGGCCTCCGGCGTCTTCTCGAACGCGTCCAGCGCCTCGTCGAAGCGGCCGTTCTCGAAGTAGAACCAGCCGAGGTTGTTGTGCAGCGGGCCGAGCCAGCGCACCAGCTCCGGGTTCGCCACGACGATCTCCAGGCCCTGCTTGGTCCACTTCTCCGGGTCGTCGACCAGCGACGCCATGTGCGCGGCGTCCACGGCCAGCGACAGGTCACCGCGGGTCTTGGCGAGGATGAACGCCGCCACGAACAGCGGTTGCGCCGCCTGCGGGTCGCCGGCCGAGCGGTGCAGCCTGCCGCGTTCGAGCAGCGCCCGCACCCGGCCGGTCGAGTCGGGCGCGACGAGCACCTCCGCCTCGTCCACCAGGGTGTGACCTGCGGTGAAGTTCTCCCGCAGGCCCTCGACGCGGGCGAGCTGGGTCAGCACCTCCGCCCGCTCGTCGTCGGTGGCGACGGTGGGGAGGAACGCGCGGAACCGCGCCTCGGTGCCGTCGAGGTCGGCGAAGTCCCACAGCTCTCGCAGCCGGTCTTCCATTCCTGCAGGGTAAGGCTCCGGTCGCCCGTTCGGGGCGCAACGTGACGGGCTAGGCTGTGGCCCCCGATTCTCATTCCCCCGATGGAGTCCGAAGTTGGCCGCCGATCGCATCGAGACCGTTGTCAGCCTCTGCAAGCGCAGGGGGTTCGTCTACCCGTGCGGGGAGATCTACGGCGGTACCCGCTCGGCGTGGGACTACGGCCCCCTGGGTGTCGAGCTCAAGGACAACATCAAGCGCCAGTGGTGGAACTTCATGGTCCGCGGCCGCGAGGACGTCGTCGGCCTGGACTCGTCGGTGATCCTGCCGCGTGACGTGTGGGTCGCCTCCGGTCACGTCGAGGCGTTCGTCGACCCGCTGATCGAGTGCGAGTCGTGCCACAAGCGGTTCCGCGCGGACACGCTGTCCGAGGAGTACGCCGAGCGCACCGGCAAGGAGGTCGCCGAGGGCGACGTCTCCGACGTGCCGTGCCCGAACTGCGGTGTGCGCGGCAAGTACACCGAGCCGAAGATGTTCAACGGCCTGCTCAAGACGCACCTCGGTCCGGTCGAGACCGAGGAGGGCCTGCACTACCTGCGCCCGGAGACGGCGCAGGGCATCTTCACGAACTTCCTCAACGTGCAGACGACCTCGCGCAAGAAGCCGCCGTTCGGCATCGGCCAGATCGGCAAGTCGTTCCGCAACGAGATCACGCCGGGCAACTTCATCTTCCGCACCCGCGAGTTCGAGCAGATGGAGATGGAGTTCTTCGTCGAGCCGGGCACGGACGAGGAATGGCACCAGTACTGGATCGACGAGCGCACCCGCTGGTACACCGACCTGGGTGTGTCGAAGGAGAACCTGCGTCACTACGAGCACCCGAAGGAGAAGCTGTCGCACTACTCGAAGCGGACCGTCGACATCGAGTACCGCTTCCACTTCGGCGGCCAGGAGTGGGGTGAGCTCGAGGGCATCGCCAACCGCACCGACTTCGACCTCACCACGCACTCGAACGCCTCCGGCGTCGACCTGTCGTACTTCGACCAGGCCACGAACTCGCGCTACAAGCCGTTCGTCATCGAACCGGCGGCCGGTGTGGGCCGCCCGATGATGGCGTTCCTGCTGGAGGCCTACACCGAGGACGAGGCGCCGAACGCCAAGGGCGGCGTGGACAAGCGCGTCGTGCTGAAGCTCGACCGGCGCCTGGCCCCGGTGAAGGTCGCCGTGCTGCCGTTGTCGCGCAACGCCGACCTCTCGCCGAAGGCCCGTGACCTCGCGACGGCCCTGCGCCGCAACTGGAACGTCGACTTCGACGACGCCGGCGCCATCGGCCGCCGCTACCGCCGCCAGGACGAGATCGGCACGCCGTTCTGCGTGACGGTCGACTTCGACACGCTCACCGACCTCGCCGTGACCGTGCGGGAGCGGGACACGATGTCGCAGGAGCGGGTGGCGATGGACCAGCTGGAGTCGTACCTGGCCGCGCGCCTGGTCGGCTGCTGAGCTCGCACGCGGTTTCGCAAGCGGGTCGGGCACCAGCCCGGCCCGCTTGCGCGTGCCAGGGGGCGTGACCGAGGCGCGGACAGGCCGTTCGCCGCCGGGCCGGCCTCGCCGGGGCAACAAAACCGGCGGGCCCCGCGTGTAGACGGGTATGACGGGGGAACGGTTGCGGGGGCCTGGGATCGTGCAGGCCGCGGTGGGGGTCGGGCTCGTCGCGTGGGTCGTCGTGGTCGCGGTGACGGCGGAGGTGGGGAACCCCTCGGTGCTCGTCGCGGCGGCGGTGAGCGCGGGCTGGTGTGCCTGTGCCCGCTGGCCGGGGGTGGTGCTGACGCGGGTGGCGGGGGCGGCCACGGCGGCGCGGTTGCGGGCGGCGTTCGTGGTGCTGGAGGGGGCTTCGCTCGCGGTGTTCTACCCGTTCTACTGGGCGGTGTTCACCGTGGCGCCGGTGACCGGGACCGGGGACGTGGCCGTGGGGGTGGTGTTGCTGCTGGCGGCGCCGGTGGTGGTCGCGCTGTGGCTGACCACGCGGACCAGCCAGCTGGTGCACAACGTCGTCGTCGAGGCGGACGGGCCGCTGGTGCCGGGGACGGGTGGCGGTGCGCCGACGCAGCGGATCAGGGTGCTGGGGACCGTGCTCGTCACGGCGGGGTCCGCGTTGTCGGTCGCGGTGGTGGCGGTGGCGTTCACGGCCGCCCGGTACCAGGAGGTCCACCTGATCTCCGGGCTGGCCGTGACGGTCACGCCGGTGCTGCTCGGGGTGCTGTTGACGCGGGTGCGGGACGTCTACTCGGCGCGCCGGCGCAACGTCGGCTCGTACCTCGCCGTCGCCGGGGCGTGCGGGATCGCCGCGGCGACGTTCGGGTTCGGCGTGGGGGTCAGCGGGGTGCTGATCGCGGCGGTGATGTTCGGGGGGATCGTGCTCGTCGTGATCGCGTACCTGATGGTGCGCGAGTACACCGGGGCGTGGGACCGGCCGTGGCAGGAACGCACGCGCGGGCGGGTCAGCCGTTGACGCCGAGCTCGCCCAGCAACGCGGTGGTGACGGCGTTGATGGCCTCCCGCGCCGTGGTCCACGACCCGGTCGGGCTGGTGGTGAGCACGGCGACGGCGTAGCGGCCGTCGAGGACGCCGGCGCTGTGCAGGTGGACGTCGCTGGGCAGGTAGTACATCCAGCCCTGCTTGGCGTAGACGCCGGTGACGCCGAGCAGGCCGAACGCCTGGTCGAAGCCGTCGGCGGCGGTGGCGGGAGCGGCGGAGAGAGCGTGGACGACCGCGTCGCGCACCGGCGAGCCGAGGATGTACGCGTACAGCTTGACCATGTCGTTCGCGGTGATGACAACCTCTCCCCATTGTGAGGGGTCGTCAGGAGCGTGAGTACCTGTCAGCCCGGCTGCAGCGGCAACCCTGCTGATGGCGCCCATGCCGTCGAACCTGGTCCAGAGCACGTCCATCGCGTTGTCGTCGCTGAGGCTCAGCGCGCGATATATCAGTTGGCGGTCCGCGTCGGACAACGTCTGCTGCAACGCGTCCGTCGCGAGAATCAGCTTCGACAACGACGCCGAGTAGAACTGCTGGTCGCCCTGCTGCGCCACGAGCTGACCGGTCTTCAGGTCCAGCAACGCGACGCCGACGTCCGACGCGCCACCCGCAGCTACCGCAGCCGATATATCGGTGGCTGATACATCGGACATCGCCGACGACTCAGCAGCTGACCTTTCGGGACTGGTATGCGATATATCGCCGTCGGCAGCTGCATCAGGGCTTATATCCAGTACGTCAGGCCCGCGCGAGACTGATATATCGGATATCGGTTTGCCGTGGGCGAAGCACGGCGAGGCGTCCGGAACCACGTAGACGGCCGCCGCGATCAGGACGATCAGCACCCAGCGCACACCTCCAAGGTGTGCCTCACAGCTGGCGGGTGTCGAGCTTTTCCTCCTGTGCGGTTGCTGAAGAATCGTCCCTGATCACCACGTATGCACCACTGCCGCGACGTTCCGTCACGGCCTCGGCGAGCTCGGTGCCGCGGTACAGCAGCCCGACGCCGTCGTCGGTGCAGTAGGTCGTCGGCAGCACGCCCGCCGCCACCGCCTCGTGGATCTTCGGGCGGCGCGTCTCCTCGGAGTCGTAGTGGACGCCGTTGCCGTACGGCAGCAGTCCGAGGCCGTTGGTCACGATGCGCAGCTCCGGGCCGAACGAGTCCGTCGCGCCACCCAGGTGCCAGCAGATCGAACCCGCCGACACCCCGCTGAGCACGACACCGGCCTCCCACGCCTTGCGGAAGATCGGCCCGAGTCCGTGCACCTCCCACACCGCGAGCAGGTTCGCCACCGACCCGCCGCCCACCCACACGACGTCCTGGGACAGCACGAACGACTCCAGGTCGTCCGTCGGCGGCATGGTGAACAGGTTGAGCACCGCCACGTCCACGCCCGCGACCCAGCCGGCCTCGGCCACGTTGGCGTTCATCCCCCGCTGGTCACCGCCCGCGGTGCCGACGTGCAGGAACCGCGGCCGCCGCCCGTGCACCCCGGACAGGTCCAGCGCGAAGTGGATCAGCTTGTTGAACTCGAGGTTGGTCCGGCGGCCGGAGCGCCAGCCTCCGGACGTGGCGAGGATCGTGGGCTGCTCAGCAGGCATGACGATGATCCTCGCAGGGGCGTCAACGCGAGACGCGCCGGGTCTGCGACCATGCTGGGTGTGCGGACGACCTCCCTGAGACCTCTCGCCAGGATTCGCCGGATCGTGGTGCGCCTCGTCTTCGGCGCGCTGGTCATCGGCCTGCTGGTCGTGGGCGGCACGGCGTTCCGCGTGTGGCAGGTCGCGCGCGTCGACGACTGGACCAAGGCCGACATGGCGATCGTCCTGGGCGCCGCGCAGTACAACGGCGTGCCCTCCGACGTGCTCGCGGCCCGGCTGGAGCACGCGCTCGGCCTCTACCGGGAGGGCGTCGTCGGCTACATCGCCACGACCGGCGGCCGCCAGCCCGGCGACAACTTCACCGAGGGCCAGGTCGGCAAGCTGTGGCTGGTCGAGCGCGGTGTCCCGGAGGACAGGGTGCTGCAGGTCGGCGAGGGCGCGGACACGCTCGGCTCGCTGCGCGCCGTCGCCTCGGTCGCCCAGGAGCGCGACCTGAAGACCGCCGTGATCGTCAGCGACCCGTGGCACTCGCTGCGCGCCCGCACCATGGCCGAGGACGCCGGTCTGCGCGCCTGGACGTCGCCCACCCGCGTCGGCCCGAACGTGCAGACCCGCGAGACCCAGTGGTTCTTCATCAAGCGCGAGACCGGAGCGTTGCTGTACTACCGGTTGATGAAGGCGCACGCCGGCGTGTTCGACGAGCTGAAACTACCTAAAATCGGCTGATGGGATACACCGGCCACGACGCGGAGCGCCTGCTCCACGAAGGACCCAAGAGCGCCGCGTTGCCGGGTGCCCGCACGGACACGCGCACGCCGTTCTCCCGCGACCGCGCCAGGGTCCTGCACTCCGCCGCGTTGCGCAGGCTCGCCGGCAAGACCCAGGTCGTCGGCCCCGGCGAGGGCTCCGAGGTCACCGGTGTGCCGCGGACCCGCCTGACGCACTCGCTGGAGGTCGCCCAGATCGGCCGCGGCATCGGCGAGGAGCTCGGCTGCGACCCGGACATCGTCGACACGGCCGGTCTCGCGCACGACATCGGCCATCCGCCGTTCGGGCACAACGGCGAGAGGGCGCTCAACGAGCTCGCGGGCCCGTGCGGTGGCTTCGAGGGCAACGCGCAGACGTTCCGCATCCTCGCCCGCCTCGAACCCAAGTCGCAGCACGGCCTCAACCTCACGCGCGCGGTGCTCGACGCGTCGACGAAGTACCCGTGGCCGCGCACGCCCGGCACGGTGAAGTTCGGCGTGTACGACGACGACCTCGAAGTGTTCGAGTGGATGCGCGAAGGCGCGCCGGAACGGGCACAGTGCATCGAGGCGCAGGTCATGGACTGGTCCGACGACGTGGCGTACTCCGTGCACGACGTCGAGGACGGCGTGCTGGCCCACCGCATCAGCCTCGCCGCACTGGCCCACCCCGACGAACGCACCGCGATCGCCTCCCTGGCGGCGAAGACGTTCTCCGACGAGTCCGTCGCGACCCTGGAGGCCACCGCGCAGCAGCTCATCGAGCTGCCGGTGATCGCCTACTTCACCGAGCACGAGTACGACGGCTCGCTCGGCGCGCAGGTGGCGTTGAAGAACCTCACCAGCGAGCTGGTCGGCCGGTTCGCGAGCGCCGCCGTCACCGCCACCCGCGCCGTGCACGGCGACGGCCCGCTGACGAGGTACAACGCCGCGCTGGAGGTCCCCAGGCAGGTCGCCGCCGAGGTGGCGCTGCTCAAGGCGATGGCCGTGCGCTACGTCATGAGCGACCCGGCCCGCCTCGCCATGCAGGCGAAGCAGCGCGACCTGATCGCCGACCTCGTCACCCGTCTCGTGGAGAACCCGACGCTGCTCGACCCGGCGTTCCGGCCGGTGTTCGCGGCCGCTTCCTCCTACCCCGCACGGCTTCGCGTCGTCGTCGACCAGGTCGCGCTGCTGACCGACGCGCAGGCCGTGGCCCGGCACCGCGCATCGGCGTAGCTTCGAGGAGGTGGGAGACGGGTAACCACGGGCAACACTTCCTTGGAGGATTCGTGACCGATCAGGCCGACTTCGCCCTGACCCTGCACCGCGTCGCCGTCCCTGATCCGTCCGAGAACGCGTGCTGGTCGCCGTTCTCCGTGGCCAGCGCCCTCGCCCTGGCCCGGGAGGCCTCCCGCGGCCAGACCCGCACCGAGCTCGACGCGCTGCTGCGGGACTTCGACGCCGCCGACTCGCTCGACGTGCCCGAACTGGCCGTCGCGAACACGTTGTGGGCCGACGACGACCTGCGGGTCAACCCGGACTTCTCGCTCGCGGACTCGGTGCGCCGCACGGCTTTCTCCGACCCGCAGACCGTGCGCAAGCTGGTGAACACCGACGTCGCCGAGACGACCCGCGGCCTGATCCCCGAGCTGCTCGACTCACCCCCGCCCGCCGACGCCGTCGCGATCATCGTCAACGCGCTGTACCTCAAGGTCGGCTGGCTGAACGCGTTCCCCGCCCACGACACGGAACGACGCCCGTTCCACGCCCCCGGCGGCGACGTGGACGTGCCGACCATGAAGGTGACCGAGAAGTTCCGCTACGCCCGCCACGAGGGCTGGCAGACGATCGCGCTGCCCGCCGACTCCGGCGTCGAGACGGTCATCCTGCTGCCGGACGAGTCGCTGGACCAGCCGCTCGACCCGGCCGTGCTCACCGGCGGCACCCACGTCCGGCTCGAGCTCACGGTGCCCAAAGTGGACGTTCGGGCGCGGTTCAACCTCAAGGCAACGCTGCGGGAGCTCGGCGTCGAGCGGATGTTCACCCGCGACGCCGACTTCTCCGGCCTCTCCCCGGACGAGCGGATGTTCGTCGACGACGTCGTGCACGAGGCCGTGCTGCGCCTGGACGAGGAAGGCCTCGAAGGCGCCGCGGCCACGGCGATCACGTTCCGCACGGTGTCGATCGAGATCCCGGCCGACCCGGTCGTGGTGAACGTCGACCGGCCGTTCCTGCTCGCCGTCCGCAACGCCCGCTCGGGCGCCGTGTACTTCCTCGCGCAGGTCACCCAGCCGTGACAGATCGCCCCGTCGGGGCACCATTCGCCCTGTAGAGCGAGCGTTTCGCCCGGCGAGATCATGATCTTGCCCTTACCGTTCACGCATGACCCAGCACGGAGCCGGCGAGCAGTACGTCGTGCTCGCCGCGGCGGGCGCCACGCGGATCACCTGCTTCAGCGGCGTCACCATCCCGGTCCTGCTGCGCACCGAGTGCTACTCGAAGGCACTGGCGGCGGCGCTCGGGCTCGCGCCGACGCCGGAGCTGCTGTGCGACGGCGTGTTGCCGCACTGCGTGTTCTTCATCCACGAGTACGCGCTGCGCACCGTCGTCGGCGGCGACCGGGTGATGGAGGACCAGGTCCTGCACCTGCTGTTCCACGCACCGTCCATCCGGATCGTGCCGGAGAGCGCGGGCGGGGCGGCGGCGGTCGGAGCCGACGTGGCGCTCATCCAGTACGCCTACGAACCACCGCTCGTCTACCTGGCGAACTGGGTCGTGGTCAGCGACACCGAGACCGTCGAACGGTGCGTGCGCGCCTTCATCCGGCTGCACGACGTCGCCTTCGACAACGAACGGTCGCGCGACGTGCTGATGGAGTACGTGGCCGTCTACGACCGCTAGTTCGGGGTGTTGCGCCGCAGGAAGAGCCGCATGCCGTCCTCTCCTGGCAGCGCGCACAGCAGCAGGCGCACGTTCTGGTGACGCACCGGCACCGCACACGAGTCGCCCGCCAGCAGCGTTCCCGCCAGCAATCCGGCCGACTCGTGGTCGATGTCCAACACGAAGTCGTTGCTCATGCGAGGACCCTATGAGCTGCCAGGTCGGCTACCCAGTCACCCAAAGGTGTCACGTTCCGGCGGGCTGCCCCGTCCACTGGTCATGACGAGGATCAACGGGATCACGAAGAAGGACGCCGGCCCGCTGCTCAAGGCCGTGTACTGGTTCGCCCGCCGCCGGTTCGGCGCGGTGCCGGAGCCGTTCACGGTCATGGCGCACCACCCGAAGCTGATGATGGCGAGCGGGCGGCACGAGCTCGCCGTCAAGAAGGCCGCCCACCAGCCGTTGTTCGAGCTCTGCGTCTACCGGGTCGCGGTCGGCCTGGGCTGCTCGTGGTGCGTGGACTTCGGCGCGATGCTGATGAAGCACGACGGCCTCGACATCGAACGGCTCAAGCACATCGACTCCTACGCCACCTCGGAGCTCTACACCGACCTCGAACGCAGGGCGCTCGCCTACGCCGACGCGATGACCGCCACGCCGGTCACGGTCACCGACGCGCAGGTCACCGAGCTGGAGGACCTGCTGGGACGCAAGGAGCTCGTCGCGCTGACCTACCAGATCGCGCTGGAGAACCAGCGGGCCCGGTTCAACAGCGCGTTCGACATCAAGGACCAGGGGTTCACCAGCGGCGACGCTTGCCGCGTACCGGCAAACTAGGTCTCGTGGAGAAGATCACGCTCACCGGAGCGCAGGAGACCATGCTCGCCACGCTGTACGGCAGGGCGCTGGACAGCGGGCGAGCGGGTTCGGTGCTGCACGACGTGGAGGCCCGCCGCGCGGTCGACCGGATCGACTACGACTTCGCCAGGACCGGCATGACCACCACGACCGCGGTCGGCGTCGCGATCAGGGCGAAGGTGCTCGACGACTGGACCGCGGACTTCATCCGCCGCACGCCGTCGTGCACCGTGCTGCACCTCGCGTGCGGTCTCGACACGCGCGTGCACCGGCTGCAACGCCCGGACACCGTGCGATGGGTCGACGTCGACCTGCCGGACGTGGTGGCGTTGCGGCACAAGCTCCTGCCGGTGCCGGACGGCGAGTACCGGCTCGTCGCGTCGTCGGTCACCGACGACGAGTGGCTCGACGCGGTGTCGCCCGCGCGGCCGGTCGTGGCCGTGTTCGAGGGGCTGTCGATGTACCTCACGCAGGCCGAGGGGCATTCGTTGATCAGGCGCATCACCTCCCGGTTCGAGAGCGGCGAGCTGCTGTTCGACGTCTACGGGTCGTGGGGCATCAAGATGCAGAAGCTCGTTCCGGCCGTGCGCAACGCCGGAGCGACGCTGCACTGGGGCGTCGACGATCCGCGCGAGGTCGAGGCGCTGCACCCCGGACTGACCACAGTGGACGCCTGGCGCAGCGTGGACCTGCCGCACCTGGACGCGTTGCCCAGGTCCGGCAGGATCCAGATGAGACTCGTCAGCGCGATCCCGAAGCTGCGCGACGTCGGGAAGCTGCTGCGACTGCGGTGGTAGCTACGGGTGCGGCCACATGACTAGCTCTCGATGACGAAGTCGAACTTGGCGGTGTAGCGGTTGCCGACGAGCGGCCCGAGCGCGACCGTGCACTCGCGGTCGAGGTAGGCGTCGCGCCGGTTCAGGTAGGCCACGTTCATCCCGTACGCCCGCAGGTTGTCCGGGAAGAACAGCTGCGTGGTGAGGATGGGGCCGTTGCGCGCCTGCACCTTCACGTGGATGTGCGGGGTGCGTCCCGGGTAGTCCTTCGGGATGATCGTCTCCAGCGTGTAGGCGCCGGTGGCGGCCGAGAACTGGTGCCCGCGCATCTTGAACGTCGTGTTGTCGTACACGCCGCGGTCGTCGGCCTGCCAGAAGTCCAGCAGGGCGTTCTGGATCGGCGCGCACTTCATCGTGTAGACGAACCCGGTGAGGCTCAGCACGATCCCGGTCACGCCGGGCGTGCGCAGGTTCGTGCGCTGCGGGGAGTTGCGCTTGAAGTAGGGACCCTCGATGTTCGACGGGGTGTCGTCGTCATCGACGCAGGTCGGGGTCAGGGGGAGTGGGGCGCTGCGAGCCGTGGTGGTGCCGGCGGCCGTCAGCGCGACCACGGCGGCCGCACTGGTCGCGGTCGCCAGGAACGCCCGTCGGGTGGGGACGTTGTCTTGTTCGGGCATGTCTCGGACTCCGGTGGTTGCAACCCGCGGCAGGGGGCTTGGGCTGGCCAACTCGTCCGAACGTAAGCGACGAAACGATCCCGGGACCAGTTACGGTCTAGACCAAAACCCGGCTAGAAGGCGACGTGCCCGAGCTTGTCCGGGTTCGCGAAGTCGTACACGGCGTGCACCTTGCCGTCGTGCACGGCCATGGTGATCACGCGCTGGGCCGCCTCGCCCGTCCTGGCCATGACCACGCCCAGGTCGCCGTTGACGAGCGTCGGGCGGAGCACCGGCATGCCGGTCTCGTCGAAGCCGTACTTGCGCATGAGGCCGAAGAAGAAGCGGGCGATCTTCTCCGCGCCCGTGACCGTGTGGACCGCCGTGCGCGCCTTGCCACCACCGTCGCCGACCATCACCGCCTCCGGGTGCAGCAGCCCCAGCACGGCCTCGACGTCACCGCTCGACATGGCCCGGAGGAACTTCTCCAGCACCTCCTGCTGCTCGGCGAGCGCCGCGCGGGGAGGGGGTTCGGCACCGGCCACGGCCTTGCGCGCACGGGAGGCGTGCTGGCGTGCGGCGGCTTCTGAGACACCGAGCACATCGGCGATCTCGCCGAACGGCATGGAGAACGCGTCGTGCAGCACGAACGCCACGCGCTGGTCGGGGGTGAGCCGGTCGAGCACCACGAGCGCGGCCATGCGCACGCCGTCCGCCCGCACGACCGCGGCCAGCGGGTCGTCGTCCTCACCGGTCGTGAGCAGCGGTTCCGGCAGCCACGAGCCCACGTAGGTCTCCCGGCGCACGGCGGCGGAGCGCAGCCGGTCCAGGCAGATGCGGCTCACCACGGTCGTGAGCCAGCCGCGCGCGTCCTCGATCCCGGTGGCCTTCGCGAACCGCGGCCACGCCTCCTGCACGGCGTCCTCGGCGTCCGCGACGCTGCCGGTCAGCCGGTAGGCGACACCGATCAGGTGCGCGCGGTGCAGTCCGAAGACGTCGGCCGTGGTCACGAGACGCAGTCTGCCACTCCCGGATTTCGGCAAGCCGTAGACTCGGGGTGTGGCAGGACGCATCAGGGAAAGCGACATCGCATTGGTGCGTGAACGCAGCCGCATCGACGAGGTCGTCGGTGACCAGGTCTCGCTCAAGCGGGCCGGTGGGGGAGCGTTGAAGGGCCTGTGCCCCTTCCACGACGAGAAGACGCCGTCGTTCAACGTGCGCCCGTCGCACGGCACGTTCCACTGCTTCGGCTGCGGCGAGGGCGGCGACGTGATCGCCTTCGTGATGAAGGTCGAGCACCTGTCGTTCGTGGAGGCCGTCGAGCGGCTGGCCGACCGGGCGGGCATCCAGCTCACCTACGAGGGCGGCGGCAACACGATCCAGCGCGACCGCGGCACGCGCAGCAGGCTCATCGAGGCGCACAAGGCGGCCGCCGAGTACTACGCCGAGCAGCTCGCGACACCGGACGCCCAGCCCGCGCGCGAGTTCCTCGCCGAACGCGGGTTCGACGAGGCCGCGGCACGCCAGTTCGGCTGCGGGTTCGCCCCCGGAGGCTGGGACAAGCTCACGAAGTACCTGCTCGGCCGCGGGTTCGAGCTCGCGGAGCTGATCAAGTCGCAGCTGGTCAAGGAGGGTCGCCAGGGCCCGATCGACCGGTTCCATCGGCGGTTGCTGTGGCCGATCAAGGACATCGGCGGCGAGGTCGTCGGCTTCGGCGCCCGGCGGATCTTCGACGACGACCCGATCCAGGCGAAGTACCTGAACACCAGCGAGTCGATGATCTACAAGAAGTCGCAGGTGCTGTTCGGCCTCGATCAGGCCAAGCGGGAGATCGCCAAGCGCAAGCAGGCCGTGATCGTCGAGGGCTACACCGACGTGATGGCCATGCACCTGGCCGGAGTGCCGACCGCGGTCGCCTCGTGCGGCACGGCGTTCGGCACCGACCACATGAACGTGCTGCGCAGGCTGCTGATCGACGACGACGTGAACGGCGAGGTGATCTTCACCTTCGACGGCGACGAGGCGGGCCAGAAGGCGGCGCTGAAGGCGTTCGAGGGCGAGCAGCAGTTCTCCGCGCAGACCTACATCGCGGTCGCACCCGACGGCATGGACCCGTGCGAGCTGCGGCAGGCCAAGGGCGACGTGGCCGTGCGCGACCTGGTGGCCCGCCGCACGCCGTTGATCGAGTTCGCCATCAAGGCCCAGCTGCGCTCCTACGACCTCGACTCGGTCGACGGCCGCGTGGAGGCGCTGAAGAAGATGGTGCCGTTCGTCGCGCAGATCAAGGACCGCGCCAAGCGCGACGGCTACGCCACCCGCCTGGCCTGGTGGGTGGGCTGGGACGACGAGGCGATGGTCGTGCGCCGCGTGCGCCAGGTGGCCGGCGGCAAGGCTCCCGTGGCCGCACCGCGCGCGGACCCGAACCAGATGGCGCTGTCCGTGGACGTCGACGGCCCGGCCCGCCCGAACCCGCGCGACCCGCGCCTGGTGCCCGAACGCGAGGTGCTGAAGGTCGCACTGCGCCTGCCCGAGTATGCGGGCCCGCTGTACGACTCGCTGCCCGACGAGGCGTTCACCGACCCGGCCTACGTGGCTTTGCACCGGGCGATCCGGGCCGCTGGCGGAGCGTCGTGCGGCCTCGGCGGCACCGCGTACCTGGACGCGATCTCGCAGAACTGCTCGCACGCCTCGGTGCGCTCGGTGCTGACCGAGCTGGCCGTGGAACCTTTGGCGGTCAAGCAGGACGACGAGTTCCGCTACGTGTCGATGGTGATCGCGCGCCTGCAGGAGGTGCAGGTGGGCAAGCAGATCGAGGACGTGAAGTCGCGGCTGCGGCGCCTGTCGCCGATCAAGGACGCGGACGAGTACCGGGCGCTGTGGGGCGACCTGGTGGCGCTGGAGGAGTACCGCAAGGCGCTGCTGCAGCAGAGTGCCGGGGTGCTGTAGATGGGGCTGTGGAACAGGCTGTTCGGCTCGGGTGCGCCGGACGGGTTCACCGGGTCGCTGGAGCCGGACGAGACCGTGGTGGCGTGGGCTTCCGTCGGTGGCGGCGGGCACCTCGTGGTGACGTCACTGGGACTGTGGGTGCCGGGACCGCGGCGGATCGGGTGGCACCTGGTCAGCAAGGTGAAGTGGGAGGGCGCCCTGCGGGTCGTCGAGGCGCGCGAGGCGGGCGTCGTCGAGTCCGTGGTGCTGCTGGAGGACCTTGCGCCGCAACGGTTCGCGTTGGAGGAGCCCGGCCGGGTGATGCGGGCGATCTCGCAGCGGGTGGAGGGGGCGATCCGGCACCGGGAGCGCGTCGATCCGCCCGGCGTGTGGATCGTGCAGCGGAAGGTGCCGGGGCGGGACGGCTCGGTGTGGCAGGCGCGCGGGGATGCCGGGGTGGACGAGGCGGCGGTGCGTGCTGCCGTGACGTCGTTCCTGGAGAAGCTGCCGCGCTGACTCACTGGCGCGCTAGCAGTACGCGTGTACTGTTAGTCGTATGTGGGATCCGGCGCAGTACCTGGCCTTCGCCGATCACCGGGCGCGGCCGTTCTACGAGCTCCTGGCACGCGTGCGAGCGGACTCTCCGCGCCGCGTGGTCGACGTCGGGTGCGGACCCGGCAACCTGACCGTGTCGCTGCGCGAGCGGTGGCCCGGCGCGGCGATCGAGGCGTTCGACTCGTCGGCGGAGATGGTCGAGGCCGCGCGCGAGGCAGGGGTGGACGCGCGGGTGGGCGACGTCACGACGTGGGAACCGCCGGCCGACACCGATGTCGTGGTGTCCAACGCGGTGCTGCAGTGGGTGCCGGAACACCCCTCGATCGTGCGAAGGTGGGTGTCACGGCTGCCTGGCGGAGCGTGGCTCGCGTTCCAGGTGCCCGGCAACTACGGCGACCCCTCGCACCGGCTGATCCGCGAGGTGGCGGGGGAGCGGCTGGCGCACGTGTTCCGGGCGGAGAAGCCGGTGCTCCACCCGGTGGAGTACGCGGAGCTGCTGGCCGGCTGTTCCTCTGTGGACGTGTGGGAGACCACGTACGTGCAGCGGCTGTCCGGGCCCGATCCGGTGCTGGAGTGGGTGTCCGGCACGGCGTTGCGGCCGGTGCGGGCTGCTCTGTCCTCAGCGGACTGGGACGCCTACGTCGCCGAGCTCGCGCCGCGGCTGCGCGAGGCGTACCCCGAGCGAGCCGACGGCACGACCTGGTTCCCGTTCAGGCGGATCTTCGTGGTCGCGCAGGTGTGACGACCGTCTCAGGTGACCGGCTGCCCGTTGCGCCAGGGGGACTTCTCCTTGGCGAAGTGGGCGGCCTCGGTCGACTTCTCCTTGGCGATGTGAGCGGCTTCGAACGCCTTCTCCTTGGCCGTACCTGCGGCTTTGCGCACGGTCGGGCTTTCGGTGAGCCGGTGCCAGACGCGCACGATCTGGTCGTAGCGCTCCCGCCCGGCCTTCGCGCCGAGCACGTAGCCGACGGCCGCTCCGAGCAAGATGGCCTTCATCATCCGCGTTCCCTCCGCATCGTGCCTGGTCAAGTGCTCTGTCTGGGCTAAACGGGGGGTGCGTGCAGAACCCGTTTTGAGCCTCATGTAGAGTTACCCACTGTCAGGAGGAACCAAGCCTGACAGACACAACAGAACATTCCCCCATAGCTCAATTGGCAGAGCATGCGACTGTTAATCGCAGGGTTACTGGTTCGAGTCCAGTTGGGGGAGCCGAAGCCCCAGGTCAGATGGCCTGGGGCTTCCTGCTTCTCGGCCCCTCGCAGCCGCCGGTCTGCACTTAGTCTGCACTTTCGGCTGATGGCTCGAACGCCGCCTGCAGGGCCGCCGCCGCAGCCTGAGACCCAAGCGCCCGCGGGATGTAGTGCTGCCGCGCCACCCGCACGGTGTTCCCGAGCTCCTCGGCGATCTGCTCGTCGGTGAAGCCCGCCTCCTTCAAGATCAGCGCGTAGGTCTTCCGCCACACGTGAGACGTGACCCACTCGTAACCGCACGCGTCGAGCGCCTCACGCAGGCGATGGTGAAGCGTGCTCGGGTCGAGCAGGCCGCCGGCCCAGGACGCGAAGACCACGCCACCACCCGACGCCAGTTTCCGTCGGCGCCACATCGGTATCGACCAGTCCGGGATGAACTTCACGATCGGCGGCAGACCCCCCTTGCGGCCGGGCTGCCGCACGAGCCCTTTGCCGCTGACGCGATCGATGTGATGAGCGATCAGCACCTTCTTCTCGGCGGGGAACACCTCGTCACCATGAACGCACATGATCTCGCCGATGCGAACCCCGGTCACCAACATTGCTTCCGCAAGGTCGGGAAGATCGAGCCAGACCTTTCCGCGCTCGCCGAGTGAACGGTTCATCGAATCGAACTGCTTCTTCTCGCCGAACTCCCGCAAGGCGTTAAGCATGTCCGTCCGCTGAGCGGCGTTCATCGCCAGGATTTCCTTGTGATCGTCCAACGTCTTCTTCATCTGCTTCGCGGATCGCACAGGGTTGTGCTCGATCAGCTTGTGCTTGATCGCGAACGTGCAGATCATCGAAAGAACGGTTCGGCACGCCTGCGCACTGTCAAGGCTCTTCTCTCGGCGAACTGCCTTGATGAATCCCTCGCAGGCGCCCACCGATACCTCGCCATTTCCGAACACGAGGTTTCCGAGCCTTGGGATAACCCAGTTGTTCGTCCAGCTTGAGTAGTTGCGCAGAGTCCCTGAGGCGACGTCGCCAGCGGCCGAATCCTCACGCAGTTCCTGCAGCCACGCCTCGGCAACCTTCTTGAGCCGGCTGTGGCGGTCAAGCGTGGCGGAGCCGAAGGTGCTGACGATCTCGGCCAGAGCCTTCTTGAGGTTGTCCTCGGCGTCGGACTTCGAGGTGCCGATCCGCTGCATTGGTTTCAGCCGGCCGTCGACGTCCCGGTACCTGGCGTATGCCTGCCACTTCTTGGGGCCGATTAGCGTGATCGTGATCTTTCCCCAGGTGCCGATCGGCCTCGGTCTTCTTCCCATGCTGGCTCATCCCCAGATCTGGTCGTCGCGGTCCGCGATGGCAAGTCGGATCCCCAACAGCACGGTCTCGAGGTCGACGCCGAGGGCGCGGGCGAGCGTCTCGGGTTCGACGCCGGCATCGAGGAGCGGGAGCACTGGGTGCACCGCAAGCCGGGCGGCGGTTTCGCGGATGGTGGTCGCTTCGCGCACTGGATCCGAGGCGTGGGCGGCGCCGCGGTGAAGGCTCACGGTCGCCCGCATGAGTGCGCTCGCGAACTCCGGTGCGGATGCGGTGCGGCTGATCGTGACGATGTTGTTGGTGTGCTGGACGATACCCACTTCGCCGTTTGGAGTGGAACCTCTTCGGAAGATCACCGCGGGCACGGTCCCCAGAAGTCGGTGCAGGAGCGAGTGGTAGGTCGTGGTGGTGTCGGCGGCCATGAAGACACCTTCGTCTTCGGTGGCATGGAATAGCCCGTCCTCGCAGACTCTACTGCCGAGTAACCACACATTCGGGGTAAATCCAAAAAACTTCGTCACTGATCGCTAGGCCAACTGGGTTACGCAATTTTGCGTATGTGTGGGCCGTTAGTGTCCAAAGGTTGCGCTTGGTGGCCGCCAGTTGGTGCACGTGTCCGATCATCACTCGATCGTGCTGAGTGCGTTCAGACGTGCGTCACACCCTGCGAATCGTCGGTGTTCTCCTGATCCGCCGGTGGATCGAGCCGACCTGACGAAGCCAAGATCTGTCGGCCTACAGCGATGACGACGCGTCGCTCCCCTGGGGTCAGCTGATCAAACTCTCTTGGAACTTCGAACGGGCGTTCGATCGACAGGCCGGCGAGCTTGCGTAGCTTCATCAGGTCGGCACCGGGCAATCTCGCAGCGACGCGCTCAAGGGTCGCGTCCGAAGTGCCACCATGCCCTTTTGTTAGACGGCGGGCGGCTTCGACGCTGATGCCGACGAGGTCAGCCAGTTGGCGCAGCGACATGCCCTTGTCGACGCTGAGACTTGAGACGTACTCGCTGAGTGCGCTCACTGCCGCCCATCCTCCTGCTCGTATCCGCCGTTCGTGTGAGGCCCCCGTTGCCTGCACATGTGAGACGGCCGCTGTCAGTGTCTCGCATCTCGCGACAATTTGGGACCACGGCTATGCCTTGAATCCGTGCAGGTGGACCGAACGGTCCAGGGCTGGCTGATGATCGTCGTAACCATCTCGTGTCTCGTTAACTGTTGCGAGACGCGAGACCGCTATCTAGTCTCGGTTGCGCAGTCCCGCATCGAAGGAAAGGAGACCACCCCGTGCCGCAGATCGCCGCCAGTGACGGTCTTGAACTCATCGCATCGGAGGCGCTCGCGAAGTACATGCGGCGCCGCGGTGAGTCGGTTCGCTCGCTGGCGATCAAGGTCAACGCCAGTCGCGCGATGATCGGCCGACTCCGCTCGGGTCGGCAGGTGCGGTGTCGTGCCGATGTCGCCCGGGTGATCGAGAAGGAGCTTTCCCTGCAGGAAGGCCAGCTCTTTGTTGCGCCCATCGTGTCTCGCGTCTCGCCGAAAGACGCGAGTGACGAGACGGTGGAGGTGCCTGCCGCATGAGCGTTTCCAAGCGCCGCAAGGACGCGGCATCGACCGGTGAGGTCGAGCTGAAGTTCTACACGGTCGACCAGGCCGCCGAAGCCCTGCAGCTCAACTACTACACCGTCATCCGCCTCATCAGCGACGGCGAGATCGCTGCCGTCAAGTGGGGCAAGGAGTGGCGCATCCCCGTGGCCGAGATCGACGCGTTCATCGCGGACCTCATGAAGCAGTCGGCCGCCGTGCGCGCAGAGAAGGCGGACGCCGCCGCATGACCCAAGCGCTGTAGCCCGGCGCTGTTCAACGACGGGCCGCCCGCACCACCCCGGCTGCAACCCGGAGCGATGGGACGGCCCTGACACAGGAGGAGAGATCTCCCGTGCACGACAACCAGAATCCCACACCGGAAAGTGACCCTACGCCCACGCCTGGTCGCCACCGGCCCAGCCCCGACACCACTCACGTCGGCTGTTTCATCAAGGTGTACCCGTTCAAAGCCGGCCTGCGCGTGCACACCCCGCACGACGGCAGCCAGAACCGCGCGGTCGCGTCGTGACGCAAACTTTGCATCCTGCGGGGACCGCAGTCGACGGCATCGACCCGGCCGACGCGGTCCAGATCCTGCCGCACGGCGCGGAGAAGCAACTGTGGCTCGCGATGCGCCGCACCGGCATCGGCGGCTCGGACGTGTCCGCGCTCGTCGGGATGAGCAGGTGGGAAGCGCCGATCGAGCTGTGGGAGGACAAGACCGGCCGCGTCCCGCTCGTCGACGGCTACCTGTCCGAAGAAGCCGAGATGGGTGTCCTGCTGGAGCCCGTCGTCCGCGACCGGTTCGCCCGCGTGCACCACGTCGACGTCCGGCTCGCTGGCATGTTCCGCTCAACGCGGTATCCGTGGATGCTCGCGAACCCCGACGGGCTGGTCGTCACCAGCAGCGGGCTGGAGGGCTACGAGGGCAAGACGTGTGGACCGTGGCAGGCCCACGAGTGGGGTACCGCTGACGAGCCGCTCGTCGCCGACCACGCCGAGCTGCAGGCCCACTGGGGCATGGCGGTCACCGGCCTCCCTGGCTGGTGGGTCGCCTGCCTCGTCGCCGGACAGCGCAACGTCTACCGGTACGTCGCCCGAGACGACGACATCGTCGCCGACCTCGTCGACATCTCTCGGCACTGGTGGACCACCTACGTCGAGGGCGACGTCGAGCCACCGGCCGACGGCAGCGACGCGTTCACCGCGTACATCAGCAAGCGGTACCGGGTCTCCTCCCCTGGCGCGGTCGTCGAGGTGGACGCCGAGGAGTTCGCCGAGCTGGGGCGCGCGCGGCAGAAGCTCGACCAAGGCGAGAAGGACGCCAAGCGCGACCACAACACGCTGAAGAACCGCGTGCGGCGACGCCTCGGCGAGGCCGAGGAACTGCGCTGCGGCGACAAGGTGCTCGCCACCTGGAAGCCCACGCGCAAGTTCAAGTACGCCGAGTTCGCGAAGGAACAGCCCGAACTCGCGGCCAAGTACCGCATCACCACCACCGTCGAGACCACCGACGTCGACCGGCTCGCCGTCGAGCAGCCGGACATCTACGCCGCCTACCGCAGCCGAGTGCTGCAGTTCAACGTCTAGGGGACCGTCCACATGGGAAAGAACGTTGGCGCGCGACTGAACGAGCGCGCGCAGCAGATCAAGACGACCAGCACCGACGTCGCGGTGCGCGAGCCGGGCGAGGTGCAGCAGCAGCCGCAGACGCTCACGCAGTTCATCCGCTCGATGGAGGGCCAGTTCGCTGCGGCCATGCCGAAGGGAGCCGAGGCGACGCAGCTGATCCGCGACGCGCTCACTGCGGTGCGAACGACGAAGGACCTCGACCAGTGCGACCACCTCACCGTGATCGGTGCCCTGATGACCTGCGCCCAGCTCGGTCTCCGGCCCAACGTGCCCAGCCTCGGGCACTGCTGGCTGCTGCCGTTCAAGAAGCGAGTCGTGGTTGGCCAGGACGAGAAGGGAGCTGACGTCTGGGGGAACTCCTGGAACGCCCAGCTGATCATGGGATACCAGGGCTATCGCGAGCTCGCGCAGCGATCCGGGCAGATCGCGAGCGTCGTCGGGCGCGTCGTGTACGAGAACGACCACTACGACGTCGAGTACGGACTCAACGAGAGGCTGGAGCACAAGCCGGCGCGAGGACGACGCGGTGAGGCAACCGACTACTACGCCATCGTCCGCTACACGAACGGCGGCTACACCTTCTGGAGCCTGTCCAAGGAGGAAGCGGAGGACCACCGCGACAAGTACGCGATGGCCCGCAAGTACGACAAGGCTCTGAAGAAGAAGGTCATCGTCGGCCCTTGGGTTGACGAGTTCGACACGATGTCGGTCAAGACGGCCTTCCTAAAGCTGTCCAAGTGGATGCCCAAGACCCCGGAACTCGCGGCCGCGATCGCCGCAGACGGCAGCGTCCGGGTCGACTTGGCCCCGAACCTCGACGCCATCCACCACGCCGAGCGCCCCGAGGCTGACTCGGTCGTCCTGGAGGGCGCCGAAGGGCAGGTCGCGACCGGCGGGGACACCGTCGAGGGCGAGATCGTCAACGAGAACCCGATGCTCAAGAAGTACAGCCCACACATGGACGGCCACGGCAAGGCGATGGCGTGGGACCCCGAGTGCGGGGACTGCCAGGGGGACGTGGCCGGGCGACAGCACTACGAAACGCACAGCACCGACGAGCCGAGCTGCTACTACTGCCAGCAGGAGGCCCGCTGGCTGCGCGACAACAGCACGGGTTCCGCCAGCGGAGCGACGTCGTGATCGGCGTCATCGCCCTCAACGCCGGAGCGAATGGCGTCGGCGAGCGTGTGATCACCTGGTGCTGCGGCGCGCACCGAGCGGAGTCCTGCTGCGAGGGCACCCTCTGCGTCCCGTGCTGCCCACAGTGCCCGACGTGTCCCGTCGTTCGGCGGCGTACCCCGGAGGAACGCGCCGTCGACGCGGCCGAGGTCCGCGAGCGTCAGATGTTCGTGCGGGTGGCTGCTCACCGCGCCGAGCTGATGACGATCGTTGCGGGGATCAACGACATCGTCGCCGAGTTGGAGCGGCACACCAGCCAGCTCATCGACATCGCGGCGATTGCGGACGAGGCCGGCGGCGTCCAGGCCGACCTCGATGTGCTGGCCGCCGGGGTAAGCCGGTTCGCGAAGCTGGACCTGGACCCGCCGAGTTGGCCGTCATGAACCGCGGCGGCCCGCTGGAGCGGCGAACCTGGCTGGAGCGGCGCGCCCCGCTCCAGCCGGGCGGGCCCCTCGTTCGACGCACCCCGCTGAAGGCGCAGCGTCCACGGCCAGCGTCCCACGTGGCCGTGGACCTCGCCGCAGTCGATGAGCTTGACCCGGATCTGTTGATCGGCCGGGAGATCGCGCGGCCGCTCGCCCGTGGTCGGCTCGATGGCTGGTGTGAGGTGCAGTCCCCGTGGTGCCAGCGAAGGGGGCGGGAGTTCAGCCACCGTCGCCACGCGAGCCAGGGCGGCCTGTGGGTCGCCGAGAACGGCCTGTGGGCGTGCGGGCACGGCAACCTCGACGGCTGCCACGGCTGGATTCACCAGCATCCGGACGACGCCAAGGACAACGGCTGGATCGTGCCGTGGCCCAACGATCCGGCGACGGTGTCCACGCTCATCCACACGGCGAATTACGGGCACGCGCGGGTGTTCCTCGACCGCAGCGGCGGAGTGCGGCTCGATCAGGTTGGTGACGCGGCATGACCGGTAGACGGCGATCGCTGCCATCGGCGCTGGCATTGGGACGTCCTCGCGCTTCGCAGTGGATCTGGGAAGCGTGCGTCGAAGGCCGCGAGCCTGCGGAGTCGTTGCCCACCAAGGACCGCGAGGACCTCGTCTACCACCTCATTCACGACAAGAAGTGGACCGACCTCCAGGTTGCTGTTCACACCTGCATGACGACGGCAACCACGGTTCGCATTCGCGAGCGGCTCGGCCTGGCGCCGAACCACAGCACCACCAATACCGCCGCGGCTTGACCGCGCCTCCCCTCAAGCACCTGGAGGCCACTACATGACCTGGCAGCTCGTCGAGGAAGTCCTCGACCACGCGCCGGCTGATCTCACGCCAGCCGAGACGCTGCTGCTCGTCGTGATCGCCGAGTACTGCGGCGCAGACCCGCGGCTTGATGCCCGCGAGTGCGACTGCTCCACGGCGGACTTGGCCCGGCGCATGAAGCTGAAGATCAACGGCGTTCAAGAGGTGCTGCGCCGTTTGGCCAAGGAGCGCAAGCTCGACGTCCGCGTGCCTCTCGGTGAGGACAAGAACGGCAGCCCCGTTTACGCGTTCCGAGGACGTGTGCCTCGGTACAGGATGCCGGAATTTCCGGCCCCAGAAGGGTGTCCCTGCCGCACCTGCAAACTGCCGAACAAAGGGCCCGCTGCGACCGACCCTTCCACGCCCGAAGGGTCGTCCGTCAACAGTCCTTTCACTGCGGAAGGGTCGGTTTCCGCCACCCCTTCCGCTGAAGAAGGGTCGGTGCTGACCGTGGAAGGGTCGGTCACCACCACCGAAGGGTCGGTGCTGACCACCGAAGGGTCGGTCAGCACCGACCCCCTTCCCTCTTCCGTCCTCCCGACCGTAAGGGAGGGAGGGAGGACGGAAGAGGAGACCGCGGCTCGGCTGGCCGAGCCAGCCGCGGTCGAGCACAAGCGCGCGAATCCCAGCGAACACGACCTCGCCGAAGCACTTGCGCTGATCGCCGCGCTGCCGTGGCCTGACGGGCAACGACCGAATCGTGCCAAGGCGAACGAACTGGCCGTACTCGTCCACGCGGCGGTGATCGAGCACGGCCAGACTCTCGCCGAGCTCGACGTTCACCTGCGAGGCCGGCTCCGGCAAGCCACTCGCAACGCGGCCAGCTACCTTGCCCGCGCCATCGCGCCCGACGAGCTGCCGATTCCCTCACCAGCACCAACCCCGCCGGGCACGAGCACGCCGCAACGACCGAGGGCGGTCATCAACGAGGCCAGCCCACGTGACCCACGGGCCGTGCCGCCGCCAGCAACCGAGCAGGCACGCGCAGTCGCCGTCGAGGGGTTCCGCCGAAGGCGTCCTGCGGCCACCACCTCGGCGCAGTTGCGCGCCCAGTCGGAGGGGCGCGAACTGCTCACCCCCGAGCAGGAACAGCAGCGGCGGAACCAGCTGCTGGCCTCCCTGCAAGCCGCTCATCCAGAGATCAGCACCGAGGTGATCCCCAGTGCTTCCTGACCGCCGCACCGCACCTCGCCGCCGACGCCACCTTCGCCTCGTGGAGCCGATCGCCATGCCAGACCGCTTCGGTGAACCGACCGAGCCAGAGCAGGCCGATGACCTGCCGGTCGAGCCCGCATGCAACAGCACCAAGCAGGAGGCACTGCTCCCCCTGCCAGCTACGACAGCAGACGACGGCGCATGCATGGACCCCAGGTGCAAGAAGGGCTGGATCGACCGAGACGCCGACAACCCCAGGCCGTGCCTGCGGTGCAAACCGCACCTCGGCCGCAGGGAACGCCTTCGAAAGATGGGGCTTGGCGACAAGAAGTAACCCGGAGCCCACCAAGACCGCCGTCCTGGCGACCAACGCCGCCAGGACGGCACGAAAGGACCAACCTGATGACCACCACGCCCTCCACGGTCGACGAGGCGCACAGCGCCGCTGAGCCCGCCATGGAGATCAAGACCGCCGAGGACTACATCCGGCACGCGCTGGTCGAAGCCGCACGGCTGCTCGACCGGATCCACGACCCGAAGACCGACAAGCTCAACCACGTCGCCATCGCGCACTACATCAGCAAGTTCCCCGCGATCGTCTTTCTTGAGGCGCTGCGCCGCCGAGACCCGCAGGAGGCCGACCACCTGGCCGCGTGGGTGCACCAGGCGCAGGAAGACGGCGACACCGCCGGCGAGTTCAACTGGTTCTGGAGCCAGCAGATCCAGAACAACCACGCGATGACCCGCGTTGGGGGAAACCCCGTCGACCAGCCGCCGCTGCCAGGCGGCCTGGCCACGGTCAACATCACCGTGTCCGGGAGCGGCATCGCGAACACGATCGCGACCCCGTACGTGCCGACCAGGACCCCTGGCTTGATCATCACCCAGGACCACGGCCTTCACGACGGTCGGTGGAGCTTGCGCCCAGGCCGCTGGTCCGTCACCCACGAGCCCACTTTGCTCAAGGTCGCCGCGCCTGGCGTCCCGCTGGACGTCGCGCAGTCCATCGCGGCCCGCCTCGGCCAGGTAGGCGGGGTCGACTGGACTCAGCCGTCACGGGAGCTGTTCGCCGCGCTCGACAACACCGTGCAGCAGGCGATCCACAAGGCGTTCACCGACCACAACGCCTGCTGGGACTGCTCGGACGCTGACCACCTGCTCGTGCTGCCGTTCCGTACGGAGGTCGACCGTGGCTAGCGGAACCAACATCGAATGGACCGACCTCACCCAGAACATCGTCTGGGGCTGCAGGCGCAAGTCCGAGGGCTGCCTGAACTGCTACATCCCCCGTCAGCCTCCGCTGCGCATGGGAGGACAGAAGTTCAACCACGACGGCCTCGGCGCGACCACTGGGCTCGTGTTCCGGCCGGAGAAGCTGGCTATGCCGCTGAAGATCCGGGCACCGAAGAAGATCTTCGTCAACTCGCTCAGCGACCTCTTCCTCAAGGAGGTGCCCGCGGAACTGGTCGCCCGCCAGTGGATCGTCATGGCCCTGACACCCCGGCACACCTTTCAGATCCTCACCAAGCGCCCCGAGCGGGCGAAGCTGCTGCTCAACGACCAGCCGCGTTGGCAGGCGCTCCTCAACGAGGCGCTGCGCTGGGTGATCGAGAACGTCGACGCGAAGATGCCCTACGCCGACGTTGACCGCGTGCAGGCGTGGCTGGACGAGCCGAAGACCGTCGACGACGAACTGCGGCCTCTGCCGAACGTATGGCTGGGCACGAGCACAGAGACCCAGCGGTGGGCGAACGTACGCATCCCGCATCTGCTCATGACCCCGGCCGCGGTTCGCTTCATCTCCGCTGAGCCGCTCTTGGGTGCCATCGACTTGACCCGCCTGCCGTGGACGGACGGCGGCGGAACCCGCCTCGACGTGGTGAATGGTCGGCACGGCACCACCGGCCTCTGGGTTCAGAAGGCGAAGCGGCTCGACTGGGTCATCGTCGGTGGCGAGTCAGGGCCCGGCGCTCGGCCGATGCACCCGGACTGGGCCCGCTCGCCGCGTACCCAGTGCCAGCAGGCTGGGGTGCCGTTCTTCTTCAAGCAGCACGGCGAGTGGGCTCCTGTCGGCCCGCTCTACTGCGAGGACGACGGCCCCGGCTCGATCGCTGACGACGCCCGCACGGAGGCGGTGCACCTGGAGGTCGTTGAGCGTCGGACGGTGATCCAGCTCGAACGTGACGGCTACATCGTCGGCGACGACCACCAGCCCGGTGACCCACGCACGTGGCTCATGGCGAAGGTGGGCAAGAAGGCAGCTGGCCGTGAGCTCGACGGCGTGCAGCACAACCAGTTCCCGGCAGGTGTCGCATGACGACGCCGAAGGAGCTCGCGATCGCTCGCTGCGGCGAACGGAGACCTGACGTGACCACGACCGTGCGCCGTGAGCGCTGCGAGAAGAGCGACCTGTGGCCCGAGGAGTGCGCGCACTGCCGGGGGCTCCAGCTCGACGTCGGCGACATGGCTGAGATCGAGGTCGTCCGGCGGTGGCGTGCGCCCAGGACCGGCGTCTGTCCGACGTGCGAGCACCAGTACGAGGAGGGCGACGTCCTCATGCGCACCGTCGATGACGAGACGGTATGCGAGAGGTGCCGAGCGTGACGGTGCCGGTGCCTGCCCGACTGGAGGGCCGCCCGCGTCAGGGCGGCCTGGTGGTGCCGTGGGTGTCGGTGCAGCTCGGGGACGGCACCTTCGACTTCGGCAACATGCACAACACGCGCGCCAGCCTGTGCTTCGTCGAGAGCCGCTGCCAGATCGACGGCCAGCAGATCGCGCCGCAACCGCTGGTGTTCTTCGTGTCGGAGCGTTCCCTTGAGGACCTCACCACGACGGAACCACCGGTCCATCCGGAGTGCGCGGCGTACTCACGCCGCGCGTGCCCGATGGTCGCCGGCCAGATGAAGCGCTACCGGCGCACACCCTCCCGCGCGCACGGACCGGCGGGCGAAGTTTGCTTCGATCCGGGCTGTGAGTGCGGCGGCTGGGTACGGACACCTGGCCAGGGCGAAACCAACGCTGGCCAGCCCGCCCAGCGCTGGTACATGGTGTGGTGCCGCAACTTCGCGATCACCGTCCCCGACGAGGAAACCCGACGCCACCTGGCAACCGGAGCTATCCCGACCGGCGTGTCGATCGGCGCGAAGATCCTGGATCCGCTGAAGATTCGGCCGGTGGCGTGATGTCTACGACCCCCGGCTTCTCCGGCACCTTCATGGTCTTGGCGCCTGGCTTAAGGCGCACATACGCGCGCGCGAGCTCCTGCAGCACTCTGCGGGGGTCGGGGCCGAGGGCATCCCACGTGGACTCTTCAAGGCGGAACGAGCGCGACTTCAAGGGGTCTTCGCTCGGTGGCCGGGCCATGGTGCTCCTTCGCGTGCGTCGGGGGCGCGAACAGAATACCGCGTTTTCGTGTCACGAAAACCCTTGCACCCGTCGCGGACGGATGCTAGTTTTCGTACCACAGAAACCCGCCCCCGCTGCCTCGGTCGACTCTCGGAGGACGACGTGACGCCTTTGTTGTGTCCACACCGTCTCGCGTCTCGCGATTCTGAACGAGACGGGCGGCTTGTGGCGGTCGACAACACCGCCTACGCCTGGCGCAACGCGGCCGACGAGTGGCGCTGCTACCAGCAGCTCCCCGCCGACTTCGTCCACGACCACCGCGCTGCTCTGGACGAGGCCGCGACCTCGTTGTTCGCCCCCGTCCTGGTCGAGGCCTGGGCCGAGCGCGGCTACGCGGTCGAGTTCATCTCGGACGGCGACGCGATGCAGCACCGCCCCCACGACCCCAGCGACGAGACGTACGGCCAGGTCTGGGACGAGGCCGCCTACCGCCTCGACCCCTACGCCGTCGTCCGCGCCGCCCGGCTCGACGACGTCCTGCCCACCTACGCCGACTGATCAGGAGAGATCGATGAACACCGCGAAGCGCATCCGGATCATCGGCCGCGAGGCCGCCGACATCGCCCACCACGTCACCGTCTACGTGCGCCCGACCTCCACCTGGTCCGAGGTGCAGGGCATGCGCGAGTGCGCCCACGGCTGCAAGCTCTACGTCCGCCGCAAGGGCTGCGTCACCCAGTACGCGCTGATCCACAGCGAGGTCTACGGCTGCGTCCTCGGCCGGAACCTGGAGACCAAGACGGTGCCCGTCACCGTCGCCTCGGCCGGGAAGCCGACCGTGGCCGACGACGACCAGCTCCTCGACCGGCTCGGCTCGGCCACGCCCGCCAGCGGCCCGATCGACACGGTGTCGGCCGGGCTGCTCGCCGAGCGGTACTTCGCCGAGCGCGCCCCGATGCCCGAGTTCATCGACGAGGTCCTCAACTCGCCGGAACTGCAGCTCGCGGGCTGACCCCACCCGGCCTTCGGCTTCCCCAGGGCCGGGCGGCGTCCTCCAACAACCGTCCACGGAGGACACCAGCATGACGAGCACCATCGCGCGTGCCGACTTCTACCGGCACCCGGACCCGATCATGTCGAACCAGCAGGAAAGGGCGCGCATCACCGCCGAGAACGCCGTGCGCGCCGGAGCCGTTGCCTGGAACCGGAACATCGGCGTCGAGGGCGGCTTCGCCACCGGGAAACAGGGTGCGTCGGTGCCGCTCGGCCAGGCGATCGCCCTGCACGAGCTGCTCCGCGCGGGTCGCATCACCGTAAACAAGCAGACCGGCCGCGTGTCCATCGCGACGGCGAGCTGACCGTGAACCACCGGCCCGAGCCCGCGCCGCTCGTCGATGCCGTGGAAACGGTCCTCGTCACGCTGCAGATCGCGATCCTGCTCTGGGCCGCGATCGCCGGGGTGGTGCCGGCATGACCCGCAGGCTCACTGCCGTCGTCCTCGCCGCGGTCCTCCTCATCGGAGTGCTCGCCCAGAACTACGGGCTCCGCGCCGCCGTTGTCTCCGTGGCGATCGTCCTCGGCGGCGTCATCCTCGCCGGCCTCGTCGCCCGAGCGCTGACCCGCGCCAGCAAGCGAATCAAACAGATCTTCGACGACCTCGACTAGCCGCCTTCGCATTGAGCGCCGCGACTCGCCCATCGACACCACCGGAGAAACCCGATGACCGCCGCAACCGACCTCGCCGCCCTGTTCGCCGCTCTCGCCGAGCACCTCAACGCCCACCCGGACCTCCCGGGCGTCAACGTCAGCCGCAGCGCGCCTGGCTACCTGCTCCAGATCTCAAGCAGCGCGCTCCGCTGCGAGCCGATCAATGCATCCGCCCTTCTGCTGTGGCACGACACCCTGACCGACCCGGTCCTGACAGCGTTCCACTGGGGACGAAGCAAGGACTGCCCTCGCGGCGCAAAGGTCGAGGTGGTCGGCAAGACGCTCAACGGCACCGAGGTCCGCGTGTGGGAGGTGGTGCCCGAACTGGGCAGGATTCTCGGCTTCACCAAGAAGGGCGCCGACCGGTGGGCGGAGGCCGAGTTCAGCGTCGACATCCTGCGGGAGCTGGCCGCCGCCGAGAACGGCGAGCAGTCATGACCGCCCCGGACCCGTTGGAGTGCATGGACCTCCTCGCTGCCGGCCAAGGGCCCGGCTGCGGAGAAGGCACCGTCTCCCACTGCTCCAGCTGCAAGGGCTGCCCCGGCGCCTGCGCCTGCCCGCCGCTGCCCGCGGTCGGCACCCAGATCCTCCCCAAGCCCGGCGCACGCCACGCTGGCCGCCTGCTCGTCCGCGCCCCGCACACCGTCGTCGCGACCCAGGACGACCGCCGCGACGGAGAGCCCGACGACCACGTCATCGTCTGCCAGCTCACGGCCCTCGTCCGCTACGCCATCGACCACGGCGAACCGGTCGACACCGACTACGGAGCCTGCCTTGGCCTCGACGACATCGAGATCCAGGACCACCTGCCCCGCATCACCTTCACCACCAAGGAGACCGCGTGACGGACACGACCATGGAGCACCCCCGCTTCGGGAAGAATCCCACCAGGTCCACCTTGATACAGATCGACCAGATCACCGCCTGGATCAGGGAGCAGACGAAGCCGTTCAGCGTCATGGACGCCTTTAACGCCAAGAGGTCCTGGTCCTACAACACGACCTACAAGCTGGTCCGCGAACTCCGCGACAAGAACCTGCTGCGGCAGACGAACGACGTCGACGCCCGACCCGCATTGTGGATCTACAACGCACCGACCGAATCTCTGGTCACGATCACGACGAAGTCCGAGAACCACCTGACTCAGCAGGAACTCTGCGACGAGGCACGCCGCCGGTTCGGCGACGACACCAAGCAGTGGGCGTTCATCTGTCCGAAATGCTCCGATATCGCCTGCGCCGCCGACTTCATCGCGATCGGTGCCGACCCGTACCTCGTCGGCCAGGAGTGCATCGGCCGATCCTGCGGCGCACTGGCCAAGGCAGCCACCGGAACCGACGGCCGCCAGCACGCCAAGCGCGGATGCGACTGGGCCGCATACGGGCTATTCGCCGGGCCCTGGTTCATCACCGTGCCGACCAAGGACGGCGGTACCAAGGAACTTCCCAGCTTCAAACTCGCACCGCACCGCGCGCCGCAGCACGTGCGTGAGCCCGCCGAGGTGATCGCGTGAACGTCCGAGCCTGGCTCGCATTGATCATCGTCGTCGCGGTGGTGCTCGCCGCCAACGACTCACCCGACGAAACCGCGCCGACGGTCACGGACCAGTCCCGTTGGCTGTTCACCGAAGCCAGCTGCGACGAGAACGACACCGCGTTCAACGTCAAGCCCGACACCCCCGAGGCGTGGAGCAGCGCCCAGGACTGGTGCATCCGCTCCGGCGAAGCGATCAACAACCTCCCGTGGCCCTCGGGCTTCAAGCCCACCACCATCCCCGAAGGCGTCGTGATCCCGTGAGCTACGTTCCGCTCCGCAAGGGGCACCCCGACAACCCGGACCTCGTCGGCCTCCCCGACGACGCCTACGACCGCCTGGTCCCGCTCGGCGACCTGATCGAGGCCTCCCACAATGAGGGCTACCACCAGTCCGAGTGCAACTGCCGCGAGACCAACTGCAACACCCGCAAGCATCACTGGGCCACACCCTCCGTCGAGGAAGTCCTCGGCTGGCTCATCGCCAAAGGCGCGCTCACCTTCGACGCCGTCGACCACCTGGTTCGCGTCGGCAAGGGCTGGAGCGTCGACAAGGCGCCGGGCGACCTCGGCGCCGACGTCGCCAACGTCGCCCGGCTCGTCCTCACCGAACGCCACTCCGGCACCTCGTTCGTCCAGCGCAAGCTCCGCCTCGGCTTCAAGCGCGCCGAGGATTGCCTGGACGTGCTGACGGCCTGGAACATCCTCGGCCCCGCACAGGGCACCCTCGCCCGCGCCATCCACGTCCCCGCAGACCAGACCGCCGCCGTGCTGGCCGCCATCGAGGCGGTGCGCGCATGAGCTTCTTCACTCCGCTCATCACCCGCGACTCCGACGGCACCATCTTCGAGGTCCTCGGCGAGGGCAAGGACTACGAGGGGAAGCCGAAGGTCTTCATCAGCCAGCAGGGATCGGTCGGCTGGCACCGCGTCACGCAGGACCAACTGTGGGTGAACTTCACCGCCTACCCCACGCCACCGCACGTCCACAACGAGGACTGCATGTGCGTCATGGTCCCGATGGAGGTCGAGGGCGCCCACGAGTGCCACCACTGCGGCGGCCACACCGGCGGCCCGTGCGGCGACCGCTGCGACATCGCACGCGCCGAGGTGATCGCCCGTGGCTGACCTCGATGACACCAGCCGCTGCCCGCAGGCCAACCGCTGTGACGCGTGTGGCACCAGCGAACAGCTTCAGCCCGCGACGCTCGACACGATCGTGGGCGTCTTCTGCGCCACCCTCTGCCTCCCGTGCGCCGAATCCGGCGAGTCGCCCCGCCTGAGCTTGCACGCCGCCGCGATGCGAGTGCTCGCCCACTGCGAGCACCTCGGCATCGACCTCGACGAAGCCGCCGAGTTGCGTAGGAGGGAGAACGACCGTGGCTGACATCCAGATTCCGCGCGAAGCCGTCGAGGCTGCCGCCCGCGCGATCCAGTTCCTCGACAGCGGGGACGTCGACAAGTGGGACGACCTGCTGGTGACGGAGAAGCGCTTCTTCTTGCGCAGCGCAGAGCACGCGCTCTATGCCGCCGCGCCGTTTATCAAGGCCGCGTACGCCGAACGCAAGGGCAAGGAGCTCAACGCGACCGCTGACGCCTTCCTCCGCTCCGGCAAGAGAACCAAGGGCAGCTGGTTCGGCCACATCGCCGGCCAGCTGCTCGCCGAGGCCTCGACCCTCCGCAACGGAAGGCCACGGTCATGAACCGCCGAGACGCCCGACGCGAGGCTTGCGCTGTCGCTGCACGCCTGCTCTGGCAGGCGCTGGAGGAAGCGGAGTCCAACGTCTTCGACCCTGCCTGGTCCGACAAGGACATCGAGCGGTTCGAGGACGAGGCCAAGGGCCTGGTGTACGAGCTGCGCCGCCGCGCGGGCACTCCGCGCGGCGAGCGACCTGAGGGAGACCGGTGAGCGCACCCCCGTTCGCGTACTTCGGAGGGAAGTCCCGGCTCGCCGGGGATATCGCCGCGACGTTCCCCGAGCACACGCACTACGTCGAGCCGTACGCCGGTTCCCTCGCGGTGCTGCTGGCGAAGCAGCCCTCGGTGATGGAGACCGTCAACGACCTCGACGGCGACATCGTCCACTTCTGGAAGGTCCTGCGCGAGCAGCCGACCGCGCTGGCCCGCGCGTGCGCGTTGACGCCGCACTCCCGTGCCGAGCACGCCGCCGCCCGCGACCGCCCCGCCGAGCTCGACGACATCGAGCGCGCCCGCCGCGTCTGGACCTACCTGACACAGGGCCGCGCCGGCATCCTCCGCAACACCGGCTGGCGCCACTACGTCGCCCCCAGCGGTTCGTCCACCTCGATGCCGAAGTACCTCCGCGGCTACGTCGACCGCATGGCCGCCGCAGCCGAACGCCTCGCGCACGTCAGCCTGGAGTGCCGTCCCGCGCTCGACCTGATCGAGCGCTACGGCCGCTCACCCGAGGTCCTGCTGTACGTCGACCCTCCGTACCTCGGCAGCGCCCGCGTGTGGGGCAACAACTACCGCCACGAGATGCGCACCGACGACGAACACCGCGAGCTCGCCACCGCGCTCAACAACTGCGCGGCAGCGGTCGTGCTGTCCGGCTACCCGTCCCCGCTCTACGACGAGCTGTACGCCGGCTGGCACCGCACCACATTCGAGGCCACCACCGGCCAGGGCGGCACCCGCGGCGAGCGCACGGAAGTCCTGTGGGCCAACCGGCTTCCCCAGCCCACCTTGTTCTGCAGCACCGAGGAGATCCACGCATGAGCCGTGCCGCACAGCGCCTGCAGCGCGTCGCCACCCATCGCCCCGCCGTGCGCCGCCGCCGCTTCCGCCACGACGAGCTCGTCGCCGTCGACCTGTTCAGCGGCTTCGGCGGCCTCACCGAGGGAATCCGTCGCGCCGGATTCACCACGATCATGGCCGCCAACCACAACGAGTACAAAGTCCAGGTCCACGAAGCGAACCACCCGTACGCCGAGCACTGGATCGCGAACCTCGTCGACAAGGAGTCCTCGGACTACCACGACGTCCGACAGCTCCCTGCCGCCGACCTCCTCGTTGCCGGCGTGTCCTGCACCAACCATTCCCAGGCCAACACGAAGAAGGCCTACGCCGAGGGCCTGTCGCTGTTCGACCTCGACGACCCCGAGTACAACGAGCGCGTCACCCGGTCCGAACGGGACCGTGCGACCGCCTCGTGCGTGCTGCACTACGCAGCCCAGCACCGACCCCGCATGATCCTGGTCGAGTGCACCACCGAGATCGTCTCGTGGGGACCAGCCCTGCCCGGAAAGAAGATCGGTGACGGGACCACCTACAAGTGGTGGCTCAAGCAGTTCGACCTGCTCGGCTACCGGCACAAGGTCATGTACCTCAACACCCAGTTCTTCGGCGTCTCCCAGAGCCGCGACCGGTGGTTCTGCGCGATGTGGCTCAAAGAGATGCCCCCACCGGACCTCGACCACCGGCCGCACTCGTGGTGCGACCGGTGCCACACGATCGTCGAAGCCGTGTGGACCTGGAAAACGGGCATCCCGCCGACCGGAAGCGTGAGGTACGGCAAGCAGTACAACTACACCTGCCCCAGCTGCCGCCGCGAAGTCATTCCGCCGATGGCCCCCTCGATCAACTCCCTGGACCTCACCGACCTCGGCACCCGCATCGGCGACCGCGAGATCAAGAGGTTCGTGGACAAGAAGACCGGTGAGGTCACCTGGTCGCAGATGGCGCCCGCCACGATGGCCCGCGCCGAGCGCTGCCTCCAGCGGTTCGGGGACTTCCCTGCGGTGCTGATGCCTGCCAAGGCGGTGCACGGTACCGAGCGGCACCCGTGGCAGCCCATGTCCACCCAGACGAGCCAGCAGGAAACCTCCGTGCTGTCGACTGGCGCGGTCATGGCGGCGGCTGGAAACACCTACGAGAGGCCGGGCTCGGACTGCCGCAGCCGCGACCTGTCGCAGCCGTTGTGGGCGCAGCCGGCGACGAACACGACCGGCCTCGTGACGCCGCCAGTCGCGCTCACGGGCATGGTGACCGTCGGCCACCGGCACAACGGCGACGGCCAGCACTTCCTCAGGCCAATGGACACCGTCACCAGCACGCACGAGAAGGCCGTCGTGTACGCCGCGGTCGACAACTTCCAGGGAGCGCCTCGCGGAGTCGGGGAACCGCTGGCCACTCAGGGCGGGTCAGAGACGATGGGCCTGCTCTCGGCGCGAGTGATGCCGAACCGGACACACGCGACCAGCCGCAACCTCGGCGAGCCGATGGAGACGGTTGTCGGAGGCGCCGGATCCGGCGGCATCGGCATGCTCTCCAGCGGAGTCGTGCCGTTCCGGAAGAACACCATCCCCACAGTGCACGGCGAGCCGATGCCCGCCGTCACCTCCGACCAGATCCCGGGCCTGCTGACCGCCGCCGGCGTCATCAAGAACAACGGCTCGATCGACGAGGCGCAGTACCGGTCTCACCCCGTGAGCGACCCGCTGGGCACCGTGGTCGGCTCCGGCGCGCACCAGTCGCTCCTCTTCTCGGTCTGGTACAAGCAGAACGGCTCTGAGGCCAACGCAACCGCACCGCACCCGCTGAGCGACCCGTTCGGCACCCTCACCTCCCGCGACACCACTGCGGTGCTGGGCGCCGAGTGGCGCGCAATGCTCGCCGACATCAGCTTGTTGGACTGCTTCTTCAAGATGCTCGGCCCGCACGAGATCGGCCGCGGATGTGGGTTCGACGTCAGCTTCCCCGGCTATGGCTACGAAGGCACGTTCCAGGTATGGGGCTCCGCCCGGGACCAGGTCGACGGCTTCGGCAACGCCGTCACGCCGGCTGTCGGCGAGTGGATCGGCCACCGGCTGCGCGAAGCCCTGCACCGCACCGAGTCCGTCGCATGACGATCCCGCACCAGTCCACGGAGGACACCACCATGACGGCTAGCCCCGAACCGGCAGTGCGCGTCACGGAGTACACCGTGTCGTGCCTGCCACAAGGCCACCCGCAGGAGCACAACTTCAGCCTCACTGTCGCGGAACGCTCGCCCGGCAGGTGGGCAGTGCAGCGGTACAGCTCCTGCTACGACGCCGACGGCAACCGCGGCTACGAATTCGTGTCGACCGGCCGCGGTGACGACTTCGTGGCGCGGTTCCGGCACAGCCTTGACGACGCGCTCGCGCTGGCAAGCGGGTCGCTCCGACCCTGACCGTCAACGGCTACACGCTCGCCGACGTCGTCGGGCGGACGGACGCATGAGCGACCAGGTCGACGAGGACTTCGACTTCTACTGGGACGACGACCTGGGTTCGGCGAAGGAGGAGCCTGACTGCTTTTCCTGCAACGACAGCGGATGCCGCGCCTGTGCCCGGCATCCGGAGAACTGCGACTGCGAGCAGTGCTTCGAGGCGATCGTCGCGGAGCACGAGTACGAGAGCGATGTCGACGCCGGCCTGATCTCCGCCACCTTCGCCGACACACCCCCGTTCTGACCTGCTGGCGCCGCCGCGGCCACCGCACGCGGCGGCACCATTCAACCGACTGTCCACGGAGGACACCGTGTCCAACTCCGAACCTGCGAAGACCTTCCGGATCGGCGTCACTCTGGAAGGCGGCTCCCTTCACGCGGTGGCGCCCATACCTCCGGAGATGGTGCTGGCGTGGCTCAGCTACGTGCCGGCCGAGTGCGGCGCCGCAGTGCAGATCGCCCACGACTGGGGTCTCTTCGAACGCGGCAACGAGCGGATCGACCGGCTCGGCGCGTGCGCGCACTGCGCCTGGTCCGTCGCGCTCGCTACCAGCACCACGCAACGCGAACTCGTCGCGCTCAACCCGGCATCCGCCGCAGAGCACGATGCGCTCGTCCGGCTGCACCCACGACCGTTCCTGTACCTGGACATCTGCCGATTCCTGCTGAAGGACATCGAGGAACACGGCCCCGACAGCGGCCGCTTCATCCAGGCGTTGACCATCGCGACCCGGCATCGGCCGGTCGTGCTGCTCGACACGCTGTGCACCGAGGACTCGTGCGACCACGACGAGAAGCCACAGGGCTGCTACGCCGACGCGGACACGGTGGCGTGCAGGGAATGCACGATCAGCGCGGGCCCGTGGGCCGGCGCGTACGAGGGCTACGTCGAAGTGCTCGTACTCGCTGAGGACTGCCCGATGCTGCCCGCGATGGCCAAGGCCTACGGCGTCAAGTCGCCTTGCGCGGTGTGCGGGGAGTCGAGCCGCGGCGACACGGAGCTGTGCAACCTGCACACGCCTCTCCAGGGCAACATCGAGGTGCGGCGCGGGGGTGGTGCGTCGTGAGCCTCGCCGAGAATCTCCGCGTCGCCCGCGCCGCGAGCGGCCTCAGCCAGCAGGCGGTCGCCGACAGCACCGGCATCCCGCGTACCGCAGTCTCCGACATCGAGCACGGTAAGCGCGAGGTCGGGGCGCTGGAACTCAAGGCACTCGCGAACCTGTTCGGAACGTCCGCAGACGCGCTGCTCGGCGGGGAACCGCCCCAACTGTCGGCGACTGACCCTGCCACCTTGCTGCGCGACACGCTCGCCAAGCTGGAGATCACCCAGGCCGAGCTGGCACGCCGCACAGGTCTGTCGGTCAAACACATCAACCAGATCGCACAGGACCTCAAGCCGATCAGCTCCATGGTCGCCCTGCGATTCGAACGCGCGACTGGGGTTTCGTCAGCTGAGTGGCATCGCGCGGCAGCCGAGCGACAGGACCGGTTGCTACGGCGTCGTCCGCGTGTCTGGTGGTCGCCGCGGCTCGGTGTGCTGGAGGAACTGGCGGGAAGCGTCCCGCTGGAAGTGATCCGCGTCGTGACCAACACCGTGCTGGCCGCGCTGCCCGACGACGCGACGGAGCTGCTCCCCGTAAACCAGAAGGGACTCGCGTCGTGAGCACGATCCACCGCCAGGAGCGCACCGTTCACTTCGTCGAGCAGGTTGTGCCCGTGGATCCGGCGTGGGGTGCCTGCTGGGTCGAGGTCTACAAGGCCGTGTCCGCGCTCGTCGCGGAGATGCGCGCGACGGGCCGGCTGGGCGAGACGCAGGAGCCAGCCGACGACGCGATCCGGTTCCGCATCACCGACGACGAGATCGTCGCCTACTACGAGACCATCAAGGTGACCCGGTGAGCGCGCCTGAGGAGATCGCCGAGCAGCAGCGTGAGGACGAACTGCGCGGCCAGGTCGAGGCTCGCCCGGAGAGAGCTGCGGACGCGGTCTCGGAGACGATCGGCCTCGCCGTGGCTGAAGCGTTGGCGCGCGGGGAGTTCGTCGAGCAGCTCGCCGAACGCGGATGGGTGCTCGTGCATGTCGGCGTCGGGTCGTGCCCGGAACCGCCGAAGGAGTGGCTGCACGACGGCATCGACATCACCGCGCAGGGCTGGCTCGACCCGATTGGGCGGCTGCACGAGCTGTGGCAGACCGCATGGGAAGCCGGCCGTCGGGCGGGCAGCGACGCGCGTGAACTGGTTGAGCGGGTTCGTGAGGTTGAAACGTTCTTGGAACAGCGAGACGACCTCGTGGCGGAGCTGCGCCGGCAACTCAAGGCCGCTTGGCGGGGGCAGGCACGCGCCCAACACGCCGCCGGATTGCGGCACGACAAGGACTACTGCGAGTACTGCAAAACCGAGACGGTGGTGACACTCCGATGAGGATGTTGACGGTTCGGCAGCCCTGGGCCTGGGCCATCGCCGCAGGCTACAAGACGATCGAGAACCGCACCTGGACGACATCGCACTGCGGTGAGCTCGGCATCCACGCCGGCATCCGCTGGGACGACGACCGCGAAGACGCCGTCCGATTCGTGCGCGACACCGCCCGCGCGCTCGGGCACACCTTGCCGCACACGATGAAGGACGCGTGGCCGCTCACCTCCAGCGGCTACGTGCTCGCGGTCGTCGACCTGGTCGGCATCTGTGACGTCTCGCTGCACCGGCCCGACATCAGCTGCGGCTGCGGACCATGGGCGATCCCCGGCCAGGCCCACTGGCGACTCGAGTCCCCCCGCGTGCTGGACAAGCCGCTGGCGGCCAAGGGCCAGCTGCAGTTGTGGGAGCTGGACTTCACGTTGGAGGGCCAGCAGTTCACGGCCGCCGAGATCATCGACACCATCCACCACGCCCTGCAGAACAAGGAAATCCACGCGATCGAGGGGCTGCTCAAGCTGCTCGCGGTCCGGGACCCGGCGGCAGCACAGGACGTGATGGACACGCTGCACCTCGGCATCGTGCTGGGGCGCCTCAACGACACCGCGAAAGGGATCACGTCGTGACGGAGCCGAACACCGACCTGCCGCGGCTGGCGCCCGGCACGTACCTGCTCACCAAGCGCCTCGTGGTCGGCGAGAACGGGTGCAGCGAGTTCGTCGACGAGCCGGTTGGCGAGTACATCAAGGGCTTCTGGCCGCGCACCCGCACGCGGGTCACGCCCGTCCTGGGCGAGCCGACCGACGAGCTGCCGTTGCGACAGCGCATCGCACGGGCACTGCTCGACTTGTCGCACAACGGCGGCCATGGCGACGACGTGATGGTGTCCCTGAACGCAGCTGCTGACGCTGTGCTGGCGGTGGTGCAGTCGCAGATCGACCGGTTGGAAGTGGCGCTGGAGACCCAGCAGTCCCTGCCTTCCGCGCTCGCAGAACAGGAGCGCGACCGTGGATGAGAACTTCCCCACCGCGAAGATCGCCGATGCCCTTGGAGGGAAGACCCAAACACTGGCTAATCAGAATTCCGTGCAGCGGGAAGTCGGCGAGTTGCGCCAAGCCGTCGAGGACCTTGCACATCGCGTCAACGCAGACCCCGCAGGCCGCAAGCCGGACCGCTCCTGGTGCGAGCCGGTCAGCAACCTCGTGTACGGCGAGTGGGACGTTGCCCGAGACCGGGCGAACATCCGAGTCCGCGCGGGACATACCGACGGCGTGCCGGGCCTGTTCATCGTGGACCGCGCGAGCTGGGACATGACACACCTGTCGGTCGCGGACGCATACGACCTGATCGCGGCTCTGGTCGGCGGGATCGCTTACCTGCGGGATGACCTGACCGAGCTTCGCGCTAGGAAGGAGCGCCGTTGAAGACGATCAACTGGGACGCTGTGCGTGCGGCGACACCGGGCTCGGTCACCTGCAACCACTGCCAGCGTCCGAACATCGTCGTCGTGAACAAGCTGACCGGGCTGCGCGCGCCGCACCGGAACAAGCCGAAGACCCAGCCCGGTCAGAAGCACCCGTGGTGCGACGGCGGCAACCGGATGTACGACAGCCTGCCGGAGACGACGTGACGAGCAACGAAGCCTCGTATCTTGCGGCCTTCGGAGCCCGACTCAAAGAAGCACGGGAGGCAGCTGGCTGGACCCAGACCGAACTCGCAGACCGGCTCAGCATGACGCGGTCGTCGGTCGCGAACTTCGAAGCTGGCCGACAGCACGCGCCAGTGGCGATCGCCGCGTTGTGCGCGGACGTCCTGCTGTGCGATCCCGGCTGGCTGCTCTCCGGTCGCACCCTGACGCCCTACCCGGTGCGACCCGCCCTCCGCCCATCCGAGCTCGCCGAGGCTGTGCAGGAGGCCGAGCAGTTACACCGCCGCCTGCACGACCTGGCCAACCGACTGAACTCGCCGACCGCGTCGACCTGATCCCCGCCGACTTCCGCCGCGACATCAACTCCTGATCGACCTCTCCGGCTCGACCACCAGCTGAGGAGCTTCCACATGTTCAACCAACCGACCGACCGTGACTGGCGCGCCAAGGGCTACTGCAAGTACGAGGACCCCGAACTCTTCTTCGCCACCGGGAACAGCGGCCCCGCCCTGCTCCAGATCGCCGAGGCGAAGGCCGTCTGCCGCCGCTGCCCCGTCACCTCCGAGTGCCTCGCGTGGGCGCTGGAGAGCGGCCAGGACGCCGGCGTCTGGGGCGGCATGACCGAGGACGAGCGACGCAATCTGAAGCGGCGGAACAACCGCCGGATCCAGCGTGAGCAGAGCAGTGCTGACCCACTGCCGATCGCCGTTGTCGAGGGTGCGGCGTGACCAGGTTGATCGCGATGCGCGGACTTCCCGGTTCGGGCAAGTCCACCCGCGCGCATCAGCTCCTCGACGAGGCCGCGGTCGGCACCATGGTGCGCTGCGGTCGGGACGACTACCGGCGCATGTTGCACGGCCGGCCACGCCACGGCGACCGCGTCTGCGAGGACCAGGTGACGATCGCCCAGCACGCCGCGATCGAGCAGCTCCTCCTCGCGGGCGTGGACGTGCTCGTCGACGACACCAACCTGTCGCTGCGCAACCTGGAGACCCTCGCCGCGATCGCCTGGCGGTGCGGGGCCGACTTCACGGTGGAGGACTTCACCCAGGTGCCGCTCGAGGACTGCATCGCCCGCGACGCGCTGCGTGCCGGAGACGAGCGCCTGGGCGCGGACCTGATCCGGGCGATGCACAGCCGGCACCTCGCGGGCAAGCGGCTGCCGCTCCCGGTCCCGGCGCCGAACGCGACCGCGGACCTGCTGCTGTGCGCGGACGGTCAGTCTTGCGGGCGGCGCTCGATCACGTACCCGGCCTCGGCGAAACGCTGGGCGAGCTGATCGACGTCGGCGCTGGTCATCTTCTCGATGAGGCACTTCAGGTGCAGGTCAGATACGCACGAGCCGTCGCAGTCGTCGGCGTCGACCTCCACGTAGATCCGGCCGCTGGATGTCTGGAAGGCGCCGGGGATCTCGCCCCTGTGGAAACGGCGGTGGGCCGTGCGCCAGCTGACGCCCTGCTGCTCGGCCCATTCACGCAGTTTCACGGCGCGATCATAACCGCACTTGAGTTGTCATAGAAACTATGACAACGTGTACACCGATGGCCCCGAACGAGGCCGAGCAGGAAGGACCGAGCAGTGAGCAACCGAGCAGGCCGACGCGCACCGAGCTGGTGGGCACGTCGGCGCGCGGAAAAGCTCCGGCTGCGTAAGCAGGCCGAACTCGACAAGCGCGAGCTCCAGCTCAAGGACATCGAGCTCGCCAAGGCGCATGACGCCTACGAGGAAGAGAAGGTCGCCCGCGCCGACGCCGCCAAGGAGTCGAAGGCCGCTGCCGCCCGTGCCGCTGTTCGAGCACGCTGGCGCGCATTCCGCAACCGAATCGCCGACGATCGACCGCTGCTCGCCGCCGTGGTTATGGCTGGCGTCTGCTTGGTCGTCGAATTTGTCGGGCAGCTCATGTTCTACGGCGACCTGAACTGGCCGACGGTGCTTCTTTTCATGCCGGTGCTGCTTTCGATGATCGTCACTGGCGCCACATGGACATTCGCGATCAACGCCGACTACCTGACCGGTAAGGGTCTTTCTGCGGCGGCTGACATCCGCAAGATGTGGTACTGGTCCACCGCTGCGGCAATCATGAACGGCTACCACGGCGTCGTCCGTCTCCATGAGCTTTCCGTCGGCATCGTTCTCGGATCCGCCTCTCTCGTCGGCCCGTACATCTGGCACCGCTACGTCACCCTGCAGAAAGTCGCGAAATCCGGGCGCACCGCCGACCAGATCCGCGCCGCACTCCTCCGGCGTCTTTTCCACCCATTCCTCTGGCGCCGGGCCGTCGACCTGTGGGCTGCAGCCGACGGGGCCATGACGGCATCGACGGCATGGCGCATCACCTGGGCTCAGGTGATGGGCGCCGCTCCTGGCACCCCGAGAGCGGGCGCGGTCACGCCGGCGCGCAACCAGTGGCTGTTCCGACTGGTGTTCGGGCGCGTCGTCAGCCCGCCGTCAGCTGCCGTGGTGAGCGCTCCTCCCGCGCGCTCACCACGGCACTCGGAGGCGCTCCAGAAGCGCGCCGAGGAGCGCTCCATCACGGGAGCGGCGGTGAGCGAGAGCGCTCAGGGAACGCTCGCGGACGCCACGATCACGGCGGGGATCGACTGCCTCATGCTCGATGTTGAGCAGTGGCTCAAGGGCGCATCCGACGCTCCTGCAACGGACGAAAAAGCCGCTCCTGAAGCGCTCACCGAAGTGCATCAGGCCAGTTCAGGTGCTGTGAGCGGTGCGGATGAGCGGCATTTGGAGAGCGCGTCCGACGTCCGCGACGAGGAGCGCTCTTCGGTGAGCGCCGCTCACCCGGAGGCGAGCGCTCCCCGCTCGTCGAGGAGCGCTCGCCATGTGCGGCGGAGCGCGCGCCACGCTCGCCAGGACTTCACTGCGTTGGTGACCGCGTACTTCGAGAAGCGGTTGGCTGCGGGTGCTCGCGCAGACGAGATCACCGGGCCGGAAGCAGCGCAGGCGACGGGGGCGTCGGAGCAGCATGCGCGCAAGGTGCTCGCCAAGCTCCGGAAGAAGCAGGACGAGCGATGAAAACGGAACGGACAGGTTCCGCAAAGCCGGACAGGACCGCCCAGCACTGGGCTGGCCGATACGCGTCCGCCACCACGCCCGCGGCACAAGCGGCCGTCGAGTGGGACCGAGCGCGGGCCGCGGTGAGGGACCTGCCGGAGCAACAGCAGAAGCAGGCGTGGCGCGAGCTGGCAGCCAAGCTGCGGGACATCGCGCTCGGTATCGAGGCGGGACCCCGTGACTCGCGGTGATGTTCACGGTGAATTTCACGCCCGGCGGACGGGGCGGGGGAGGGCACACCGCGCGCGAGCGCGCCCGCGCGCACGAGACCGCAGGGTAACGACCAACACGGAACGTAGTCAAGGAAGGAGAGCGACAACATGACCGGCACGTGGACCTGGATGAGCGGCGTCACCGGAGCCGTCGGCGCGATCGCCCTGCTCGTGGCCCTGCTGATGTGGACGGTCGGCGGCCAGATGTGGAGGACGGTCGTACTCGGCCTCACCATCACCGGAGTCGCCGGCATCATGGCCACGCCCATCGGACGCTGGCTGCGTTCCCTCGTTGAGTGGCTCGTCAGGCTGTCGACGCCGGTCGGGAAGTACACCGGCGTCGCCTTGATCATCCTGATCGCCGTGGCTCTGGCGCTCGTGGTGATCCTCAACGTGTTCGGACAGTTCAGCGGTAAGAACCCCCTCGCCACAGTCCTGTCGAAGCTGGGCGTGAACTCGGGTAATGGCATCACCGGCCGCACCTTGATCTGCGGCGGAGCTCTCTCGATCACCGCAGGTGTCGTGCCCGGAACAGTGGGAATGGTGCTGACGTGGGTGCTCGGTGGCGTCGTCCAACTCTTCGCCTGGCTGATCATGGCCGGTTTCGGCCTGTAATCGGGAGCAACAATGGGATGGCTACTGATCATCTTCGTGATAGCGCTTTGGTACGCGGTCACGAAGTCCCCGGCGCGTGCTTGGAGCGCGTGGCAGAAGCGCCGTGTGGAGAAAGCCGAGTACAAGGCGCACAAGTCACAGCTTGTCACCGAAGCGCTCGACAGCGGCCAGGCGCCGGGCCTTGCGCGTGCTGCGGCAAAGGCGGGTGCCAAAGCGGCTGTCACCGTCACGTCGTGGGAAGCGGTGTGGATCGCTTTCAGAGACGGCTGGCGCGAGAACTGGGCACGTGGAAAGCATCGCGGCGAGACCCTGCGGATGGGTACCGCCGAGCGCCACGTTGAGGAAGAAGCGCAGATGTGGCCAAACCAGGCGGCCTTCTGCGAGGTGCATCTCGCGCGCACCGCAGCCGATTTCAACAACCTCTGGGAAGCCGGAATGTGCGCGGAGGAGGTTGATTACGAGGAGTGCCCGGCCGGGCATCTCATTCCGGTCTTCTGCAAGAAAAACCCGTGCCCGGAGCACCTGAGGATTGCTCACAGCGAGATCGTGCGGGAAGCAAAGGAGCGTGAAGCGAAGGAGCTTGAAGCCCAAGCTGATGACAGTGCTGAACAAGGCAACTCACACCAACACCAGAACAGCAAGGAGAACCCGGACATGATCGACACCCGCACCGGCGGCGAGGTGCTCACCAAGGAGCAGTACAAGACCGAGATCGAGGCGGTGATTCGCGAGGCCACCGCTGAGTTGGAGGACGCCCAGGGCGACATCAAGCGCGCGCAGGAGGACGTGGCGCGTGTGGAGACCATGGCGGCCTCGCTGGTCAGCGCCCAGATCGACACGGAGACCGTCGCCGCCACCCGCAAGCTCGTGGACACGAACCCCGACCGGATGCGGCTCGCGCGCGATCGAATCGCCGCGGCCGAGGGGCGGAAGGCTGCGGCGGAGGAGTGCCTCAACAAGCTGAACGCCTCCGCGCAGAACAACTTCTACGCAGCCTGAGGCACTGAGCGTGCTGGCAGCCCATCGGCCTTCTTCAGGTCGGTGGGCTGCCAGGACACCTCAGCACCTAGGACGGAGCCGACCATGTTGCGACACCGCCTCAGCACCGACGAGCGCGTCAACGCTGCCCTCGACGTCATCGAGAGCGACCTCAAGACGGCCCTCGCGACGACCGCTGCGCAGCTCAACGACCTCCTGCTGACCAAGCCGGACGACACCGAACACGTGCACATGCAGCTGCAGCGGGTGCACGCGGCGATGGAGCAGATCGACAGCAATCACCGGCGCTACCTGACTCGCGCCTGATCACCAGCACGAACCCGTTCAGAAAGGACCGCTGTGAACCCGGATCGCGTGCCACCGACTGCCGCGACCCACTACGTGCGGCCCAACTACTCCCAGCTCCGCAAGGAGATGAAGCGCGCCGGGTGGAGCCGCAAGCGGCGCGCAGCGGCATGGGTGGGCCGCAACGCTGTACGCGGTGCGCGGGCTGGCATCCGCACCGGCTACCGGCACCGATCCCGACTCTGGCCCATCATCGCCGCCAGCGGCATGTTCGCCGCCTCCGCAGGCCTCAGCTTCGCCGAGGACGGCTGGAAGACCGCGCTCGTGCTCAGCGTGATCGCCGGCGTGGTCCTCGGCTGGAACCAGTACTGGGCATGGCGCGCGTTCGAGGAGTGGATGCTGCGCTCGCTGGTGGTCTCGTGGATCGTCTGGGCAGCGGCGACGACCTGGACCGTGACCGCCTCCGCCATCAGCCCGTTCACGACCCCGATGCCCGGTCTGCTGCTCACCGCGGCACTCGGCCTCGAGGCATGGTGGGTGATCCACCGGCACATCCGCGACACCCAGCACGCGGTAGAGACCGTCGAGGAGGAGCTGCCCAACCGGATCCTCGACCAGCGCGTCGAGGCCTGGATGACGAACATCGCGTGCGAGGGCGGTGCGCTGCCCGGCTCGATGTTGGTCGGCGTCGACGACCTGCGGGACGACGAGGGCATGCCCACCGGCCGCGGCTGGGAGGCGCTCATCCAGCTGCCGCTCACCGACGCCCAGAACAGCGAGTCCGCAGTGGCCGCCGCGCGCCGCATCGCGAAGGTCTACCGGGTGCCAGCGTCCCAGGTCGTCGTCGAGCCGCCCCTTGACGGCATGGAGGACGTCGCACGGCTGCTCGTGCTCACCGACAACCCGCTGATGAAGCCGCGCACGTTCGAGGGCCCGACGCTCAACGACACGACCGGCGAGTTCGAGATCGGTGTCCACGCTGACCGCACCTCGGCGCTGTGGCGGCTCTGGACACCAGGCTCCGGCGTCAACCACGGCATGGTCGCCGGCACCACCGGCGCAGGCAAGTCCGGCCTGCTCATGAACCTGTGCGCGGAGATCCGCCACAGCGGACGCGCGCTGCTCCTTCTCGCCGACCCGGAAGGCGGCGAGTCCGTCCGGGACTGGCAGCTCGGCGCGCACTGCTTCGCCGGCACGCTACCCAGGATCCGGCGGATGCTGCAGGGCGCCGAACGGATCATGAACGCGCGGAAGCGCCGTCGCTCGAAGGAGACGTGGGTCGACGAGCACGGCCGCACCCGTCGCGGGCGGGGGTACTTCACGCCGACACCCGAGGACCCCGCGGTGTACTGCGTGATCGACGAGGCGCCCGACGTGCTCGCCGACCCCGAGTGCCGGCGGATCATCGCCGCGATCGGCAAGAAGGGCCGCAAGCACGGCGTCGCCGTGATCATCTTCGTGCAGATCCCGTCGCTCAGCGAGCTCGGCGGCGACCTCGCCGTCCGCTCGATGCTGTCCTCGACCAACATCGTCATCTTCCGTACCTCCGACTCGCTGTCCGCGCAGATGGGCGTGCCGATGCAGCTGCCCATCGACCCCGCCAGCTTGCCCGCGGTCTTCCCCGACGGCTCCAGCACCGCAGGCCTCGGCTACCGGGCGAGCGCTGGCGGCCGGGTCTCGCCGATGCGGGCCGCGTGGCAGGAGGACCCGTACGTGTGGGCCACGACCGGCGACCCGGCCCCGATCCCGGCCGCCGACCACGCGGCGATGGCCGACGAGCAGGGCAACCTGTTCGACAACTGGCGCGAGCTGCTCGACGTCGACGAGGACGACGAGGCAGAAGCCCGCGAGACGATCGCCGCGAACCTCGCGGACTCCGGGGTGCAGGTGCCGCCGAAGACCAACGAGCGGATCCTGGCGTTCCTGGTGGCTCGCCGGAGCCTGGGCCAGCAGGCTGTGCGGCTCGGCGTCATCGCGGACAAGCTCGACCTCTCCAAGCCTGCAGTGTCGATGGCGGTCAAGCGGATGTGCGCGAAGACGCCGCCGCTGGTCAAGGACATGGGGCACGGGCTGTGGGGACTCAGCGAACATGTTGACGTAGTCGACGGCGAGCTGGTCGGCACGGCGGCGGGCGTCGCCTAGCAGCGCCTGCGACGCTTCACGGGCCTGCCCCTGCCGGTAACGGTCAGGGGCAGGTCAACGACTACTTGGGGTGCACCGCCGACCACAGTAGGAGACCACGTGAAGCCCATCGTGCTCGCTGCCGCAGCCATACTCGCTCTCGCCGGCTGCTCCAGCAGCTCGACCAGCACGCTCACTGCCGAGCAGGTCACGCAGAAGCTCACCGAGCGGATCCCAACCGTCTCGCTCACCAAGGCGTACACCGCGGAGGACGACCCGAACAAGCTCCTCGGCCGGCCCAACATGTACACGTCGAAGGTCGCGTTCGCGGACTCGCGCGTGCCAGCCGAGGGACTGCCGGACGACAAGACCCAGGTTGAGCACGGCGGTGGCGTCGAGGTCTTCCCGGACGAGGCTGGCGCGACCGCGCGCATGAAGCAGATCCAGGAGATTTCGAAGAACCTGGGCGGCATGATCTCCGAGTACGACTACGTCCGGGGCGGCGTGCTGGTGCGGGTCTCGAGCAAGCTGACGCCGGACCAGGCCAAGGAGTACGAAAGCGCGCTAGCCGCGATCCAGTAGCTGCGCTGCTGGCAAGATTCGCGCCGTGACGAACAAGTGGGAGCTGGTGGACGCGCTGCCCGGCGAGCTCGACGAGACGAAGGCCGTCGTGTGGCGCCAAGTCGAGCAGGAGAACGTGCTGCAGCTCGGCGGCAGGCACCTGGTGTTCGGCGACGAGGTCTGGCAGCAGCGAGACGATGGCCGGTGGCAGCGCAGCGCCATGACGCTGGCCGACCTGGTGCCCCCGGGATGGGAGCGCGTGTAGCAGCGGGACAGCAAGCGGCCCCGGACCACATCGGTCCGGGGCCGCTGTAGCGCCGGCGGTTCTACTTGCCCAGCGAGTCGTACGAGGACAGTGGCGGCACACCGACCGGCGTGAACACGAACGCGAGCGACGACGAGTCGCGCGAGACGACCGTGAGGTCGTAGTAGGGCCGGACCGGGATGGTGGTCCGCGTCTGGGTGATCGCCGACAGCTTGGGCAGCGCGTCACGGCGGAACGCTTCGAGCGTGTCCGATTCCAGCTGGTGCAGCGAGGTCCCGACGCCGCCGAGCAGGCGAGCCGGGGTTTGGAACGATCCTCCGGACCCGGTCACGTGAACGGTGACGGCGCGGACCTTGCTGAGCTTGTTGCTCTCGGGGAGGACGTAGACCTCGATGGTCGGGGTGGTCCGGCCGCCGAAGACGCCGTTGCGCATGCCGTCTGGCAGTGGTTCGGCGCCGTCCTGAAGCATCGGCAGCTGCAGGTTCAGCGCGGTCAGCACGTCGTTGGCGGACGCGTTGAACGTGGCGGTGGCCGCCGTGGTGGTGGTTGTCGGCGCGGTCGTCGTCGTGGTGGTGACCGCGCTGGACGAGGTGGGTGTGGCTTGCTGGCCTTGGGCTCCGCACGCGGTGACGCCCAGCAGGACGCAGGCGGCGAGGAACGATCTGTGTGGCACGGGCGGCTCCGCTTGGTCGATGGCTACCGGCCCTGTCGCATCGTCGTGGACGGGCGTTACTGCGGTCGCCAGTCGTCGCGGTAGCCGGGCTGGTCGGCGTAGACCGAGCCGAGCGCCAGCAGGACGCGACGGGTGAGCTGGCCGGCCGACGAGGTGGCGTGCAGGTGCGGGGCGAGCACGTCGAGGATCGCGGCGTGACCGCGGCCGAGCCGGGTGTCGTCGAGTTGGTCGCGCAGCCAGGCAGCGAGGGCGTCGAGATCGTCGCTGTCCAGCCGGACCACGACCGGCATCAGCGGGTCTCCGCGTCGGCGGGCTCGTGCGGGTGGGCGTCGAGCACGGGGTGCCCGCACGCTGGTGGCGGGGGCTGGACACCGAGGGCTGCAGGCTCGCCGGGCAGCAGAGGGATCGGCGCAGGGCCGACGCACCAGCTGGCGTACTGCGGGGTTTCGCGGTCGCAGGCCAGACAGACGTAGCCGCGGAGCTGGTGGCACACGTTCCAGGTGATCAGCATCCGGCCTAGTCGGTTGCCGCGCAGGTCGTGCGGCTTGTACGGGCGGACGCACCGATCTGGTGGGATCTCGCGCAGGCGCTGTCCGGGGCGTTCGTACCGCATGGTGCCGATGATGGGGACCTGGGCGGCGACCATGCTGCTGCTGGCGTCGTTCCCGATGTCCACCTCGGCCTCCAAGACGGCGGTGCTGGGGGATGCGGGAATCGTAAGCGCGGGCCGGCCGGACCGCAGGCGGTCCCCGAACCGGGCTGGTTCGGGGACCGCAGTGGCGGAGACGTCAGCGGGTCTGGATCTTGTAGGCCAGGTCGACGACGTCCTGCGCGGAGTGGTCGGACAGTCGACCCGGAAGGGCCTTGAGCAGCTCGGGGAGGATCTCCTCAGCCTCTTCCTCGTCGTAGGTGGCCACGAGGTTGGCGCGGAGCTCGTGCTCGTCCTCGAAGAACGGCTCCTCGTCCTCGAAGGTGTGCGCGTCGGTCATCTTGTCCTCCGGTGGTGGTTGGTCGTTCCCGTGGCACTGGCTCTGGCGTGGCCCGGAGCCAGTGCCGTTCTGGGGGCTTGAGCTACGCGTGGGCGCGGACCACGCGGGGCAGGTCCTTGTGCAGGTGCTGCACCTCGGTCGTGATGCCCAGCTGCTCCAACGCCAGGCCGAGGCCTTCGCCGATCGCGACCGCCCGGTGCTTGCCACCGGCGCAGCCCACGTGCACCACCACCTGCGGCACCAGTGCGGTCAGCTCCAGCACCAACTGGGCGGTCGTGGCGGTGAGGGTGGGCGCGCCGGCGGTGGCGTAGACGAAGCGGCGGACCAGGTCGTCCTGGCCAGTGAGGTCGCGCAGTTCCTGCGGCAGGACGCGCGCGGGGTCCTTCAGCAGGCGCTGCAGGTCGAGTTCGACGTCGGCGGGTGGGGTGTCGGCGGGTCGGGTGTGGAGGTAGCCATGGGTGACGATGAGTACCTGGCGCGTGGGCATCGGTCGGCCTTCCGGTCGGGGTTCAGCTGGCGGTTGCATCGATCGGAGATGAAAGGGTTCGTCGTGTGGTGTGGGGCCCTGCTGTCGGGTGTGTTGGCCGTCGTGGCCCACGACGACGGAGGGCGGCCCCTCGTGGGGGCCGCCGCGGCGGTCACTCGCCGAAAAACTCGCCCTCGAAGACCAGGAAGTCCTTGCGCTCGCCGCCGACCGGGATCGCGGCCTCCATGACCTCGGAGTCGTTGCGGCTGCGGTCCGAGCTGGGCAGCAGGTGCACGAACCCGGTCTTGGTCATCTCCAGGATCGTCGCGTCGACGACCTCGCGGGGGAGGTCGAGCTGCTCGCGCAGGTCGAGCAGAGCGACGGGGAGCTGCATGACGTCCTTGGCGAGGTCGAGGTAAGTGGCGGCGATGAGGGCGGCGGTCGAGTTCATGGTGTCCTCCGGGGCTCGTGGTAAGACCATCATGCTCGACGGTCGAGCGTTATACAAGCCTCAGGGAGGAGCGCCACTCGAACGGCGCAACCTTGAGTCGAAGCCTTGTCGCTTGCTCGACCGTCGAGCATGATGACTGCATGACCGACGCCGCACACGCCAACCCAGTCGCCACGATCAGAGCCGACGCCCGCATCGTGGCCGACATGACCGCAGCCGAGTTCGACCACTCCCTCGCAACGGGAGACGGCCAAGCACTTGCGGCCATGAACGAAGCCAGCTACCGCCTCGCCAACGCCACCTACCCCGCGGTGCAGCCGGGCGACGGGGAAGAGGTCCTGCGACAGCGCACCGAGCGGGCGCAAGCCCTGTGGCAGCAGGTCTGGCCGGAGATCGAGGCGATGGTCACGCGCGCCAAGGCGATGGAGTTCAGCGGCTGGTCGTCTGCCAGCTCCGGTCCGATCCGGTACGCCCGGTGACCGACCCCGAGGTGTGGACCACACCGGAGGTCGCGAAGTTCTGCGGTATCAAAGACACCGTGGTGTCCAACCGCATGATCCGACTTGGTGTGCCCGTCTACGACCGCGAACCCGGCCGCGCCGGCCGCAACCGCTACCTCGCGAACCTCGTTCGTGACGCTGTCGCCAAGGCGCCCGGCAAGGGCAACCGCACCCCGAGGAAGCCGGCGCCACCGACGTAGGATTCGATCCGTGGCGGATGTTTCGTGGGCGCCGGTCGAGACCCTGCCGAAGACGCTCGACGTGCGACAGGCCACGGTCTACCGCCAGGCCGCCGAGCCCGAACCGGGAAAGGTCGTGCTCGGCGGCCAGTGGCTGGTGTGGCCCGACCAGGTGTGGTGGCAGATGCCGGTCAACGCCGAGGAAGGCGGGGAGGCCGCCGCGCCCGCGCCGCGCTGGAAGCGCTCGCACCTCACGCCGGAGGAGTTCGACGGCCCGATGTGGACGCGCGTAGAGCAGGCCTAGCCACGCGCCCGCGCGTCACCCTGATCGGCCGACCTCGAGGTCAGTGCGTGGCGATCCGTTCCCGGCGCAGGCGTTCGCGATACCGCTGCTGCGCAAGGGCCTGGCATCTGCGGAACGTACGCGTGCCGCTCTTGGTGATGTAGGTGTTCTTTTCGGTGAACTCGTGACGGTTCACGCAATGAGTCTCCAAGCGCCGCTGGAGGCTCACATGCGTGCTGTCCTTGATGGCGTCTTCGACGTTGGCCTTCTGCGTTCCGACGTAGAGGTGCTCAGGTCTTACGCACAGCCTGTTCCCGCATCGGTGGTTCGCGGTCTCCCGCATCTCGCTGTTCCAGGTCAAGGGTGCGCCGCGTAGATGACCCAGCAGCCAGCGGTGTGCTTGGTTGGTTGTCTGCCCGACCTTGAAGCGTCCGTAGCCGTACTGGTCTACGTTCCCCTTCCATAGCCAGCAACGCCCGAGCTTCGACTTGCTCGGAACGGTGCCGCGTTTGTCGACATAGGTCTCGAACCGGACCATGGGCGGCGCACCCCGAAGCCTTGGCATAACCCATTTTATCTCACCTACGGCTGCCGTGCGTCCCCTTGGGTCGGCAGCCCGCTTGTGTTAAAGCCATGATGGGACCACCACCAAGTCCGTTGCGGCACATGAACAATCTTGGCGCCAAGTCGCACGCAGTCGAGGGTGAAGAACCAGTCCTCGCCGCCACGCTGCCCGTGGATCATTTCTCCCGCAGACGGCTCGTGGAACCCGACCTTCTGCGCGAGCTCGGTGCGCACGAGCGTCGTGATCGTCGTCTGAATAGGGTCAGCCGGGTCGAACACCTTCCCGAAGTGCCCCAACGGGTCGCAGTCGATGTCGTGCCCGTAGGCGTTGCGGACCTGGTAGTACGAGTACACGTAGTCCGCGCCGGTTTCCTCGGCCGCGCGGGCGAGCGTCTCCAGGTGGTGCGGCATGAACTCGTCGTCGCTGTCGAGGAACGCAACCCACGGTGCGCGAACGGCTTGCAGGCCGCGGTCTCTCGTTCCCCAGGCGCCCTCGCGATGAAGGTCGATCGGGATGTGCAGCTCGGCCGGCCGAAGGGTCTGAGTCATCACCGACGCGGTGGCGCGGGCGACCATGCCGTTGTCGACGCGGGCCGGGTGGGTGGGGATGACAACGCCGATGTCCATGTGAGGTCCCGGATTCTCTAGAGTGATGCGTGATCCCGTGCCGGGAGTCGGGGACCGGCACGGGATCACGCTGTTCTGCCGACGCCACGGCAGGTTCTGGGTTGGTTACTTCGGCAACGACGTGATCGTGTGCGAGCCGTCAGCGGCACGTGACGCCGGACGCAGGCCGGCCCCGACGCCGTGGGTGGTGGCCCAGGTGGACACGCCGAGCGGCGCCCAGATCTTCGCCTCGACCGCGAGGGCGGTCAGCAGGGTCAGCAGCCAGCCGGTCGCGGCCTGCACCGCGTTGTAGGCCGTGCCGGTGTTCGCGGCGTCCAGCCACTCGGCGGCGAATCCCGCCGCAGCCGAGAGGACGAGCTGCCCGAACACCCGGACCTTCGCCGCGGCCGGCTTCGTCAGCAGTCCGTTGAGGACCGGGAACACGAAGCCCAGCAGCATCGACAGCAGCTGAGCGGTGCCCAGCAGGTTTCCCATCTCCATCAGAACTTCTCCTCGGTGTCGTCGCCCACAGCGTCGTCTGCGGTCGGGCCGCCCACACCGTCCGGTGCGGCGGCACCACCGCGCAGGCCGTCCTCGTTCACGTCCGCCACGGACGGCGGCGCGCCGGTGAGCGTGCTGATCCGGCTGAGCAGCTCGTCGACGGTCTTCTTGGCCTCGTCGAGGTTGTCGGCGTCCTGGACTCGCCGCAGCGCCTCCTCGGTCATGGCCGCGAGGTCGCCGCGCAGGGTGTCGGACACCAGCGACGCCTGCTTGCCCGCGGCCTCCAGCGCGGCTGCGAGGGTTGCCTCCCGCAGCTCCTCCGGCGTGATGTCCGCGTTCTGTGCGATCCCGGCCACCGCTGCCAGCACGCCGGCGAAGTGCGGCTCGACCGCGCCGGACACCATCTGCTGGAACGACGCGGCCGCCGCGCTGTTGCCTGCTGCCATGTCGAAGAACAGGTTCCGGACCGCGGCGTACGCCCGGTTCTCGATCTCCCAGTACTCGCCTTGCGTGAGTGCCACGTCGACACCTCCACCCATCAGGGCAGCGAGCTCCTGCACGCTGCCGCGGTAGTAGTTCTGATCAACAGCGCCGTCGTAGCCGGAGACCCGGCCAGACGAGGTGTACTGCGCCACCGCGACCCACAGGCCGCCGTAGCCGGTCCACACGGACGCGGGCAGCGCGTCCTTACCTCGTTCCTTGGTCCTGGTCAGGTAGTCCGGGTACCAGGACACCCAGAGCGGCGGCAGGCCGGAGAGGTCGGCGTAGCCGAGTCCGCCCTTCGGGGCGTCGGCTGGGGCCGACCAGTACCAGCGCGGGATGTACACCAGCGGCACCAGGTAGCCGCGGGCGCGCAAGCCGTCGACGATCGCCCGGCACAGGTCGACGCCGGCCTTGCCGCGCCCGGAGTGGTGCTCGACGTCGATAACGACCGGGACGTCCTTCGGTACCTGAGACGCGATGATCTCGACTTGCCGTGCCGCAGATACGTGCTCCCGCTGGTAGTGGTATGCCGCCACCAGCAGACCTCGAGTCCGGCAGCCGTCCAGCTGCTGCCGGAAGAAGGGCTGCCGCCACTCGCCGTCCGACGCGAGGATGAACACGAACTCGAAGCCGTCGCGGACGATCCCGCCGTAGTCCGTGAGCCGCGACTGGTAGTTGCTGATGTCGAGCCCGTACACGCCCATGGATCCACCTCCTCAAAACGTTGGGACCACAGGGGTTCGTGTGGTCGATGAGCTGGGCGGCGTCACAGCGACGACGCACTGCCACGTGTCGGCCGTGCCACCGTCAGCGAGCTGGACGCGCAGCTGCGCGAACGAACCGCCGCGGGGACACAGGGCGTCCGGGTTGTCGCGCAGGTAGGCGACCCACACGGCCTCGATCTCTGCGGCGGTAGGCGGATCGCCCTTCTCGCCCTTGTCGCCCTTCTCGCCGTCGCGTCCTGGCTGGCCATCCACTCCGGGTGGTCCAGACGGCGGCGGATTCGCCTGGAAATATGCGGCGACCTCGGTCCTGATCTGCTGTGGCGACGGCCCGAACAGCGACATGTTCGCTGCCACATAGGCCGCGACCGCCGCAACGACCTGGTCCGCCGTCGGCCGGCTATCGGGCAGCGACGCCAGAACCCGCGCGGTGGCCGCCGCGACGAGCACATCGGAGTCCTGTGCTTCGCCCGGTTGCGGGATCGGCACCGGCTGCTGGCCGCGGCGCTCCAGCTGGGCGTTCGCGACGTCGCCGGCAGTCTTGGCGTCTTCGGCGAGCTGCCGGATCTCCGACACCGCCGCGGCCACCTGCGTCTGCTTCGAGTACAGGTCGACCACGGCGAGGGCCACCGCGGCGGAGATCAGCAGCGAGACCACCAAGACCCCGCCCATGATGACCGGCAGCCAGCGCCGGTTGGACCGCGCGACGGTCGCTTCGGCGGCCTGCTCTGCGGCAGCAGCGGTCTCTTCCTGGACGGCGCCCTTGAGGATGTCGATCGGGTCGTCGTCTTCCTGGTGCCGCGTCATGCCGAGCCACCTCCGAGCCGGTTGATCAGCGCCTCGATCTGTGCGTCTCGCCGGGCGATGACGACGTCGCGTTCCGCGATCTCGCGGTGCGCGTTGGTCAGCTCTCGTGAAAGGTCCTTGGCCTCCTGCTGCGCTTCGTCCCGTTCCCGCCGGGCGTCGGCGAGGGCTTCGCGCACCAGGTCGACCGAGCCCTCGACGGCAGGCGCTGGTGGTGTGGCGGTGGACGCGGCCGAGGTGTGACCGCGCTTGACCCGCTCGACGAGCGCTGGGGCCAGCGCGACGCCGATGGCGCTGAGGGTGGCAATGGCGGCCAGCGCGATGGCGAGCCACGGCGGCCCGGTCGCCGAGGCTTGCGCCAGGTAGACGATCGCGTCGCGGTGTGTGGCCGGCGCGAGAAGCAGCCGGATCATTCGTGGTCCGTTCTCGCGTCCACTCGGGACTGCGCGCGTCGCCAGAGCCCCAGGGCGTGCAGCGGGGCCGCCAGCAGAAGGTTGTGGATTGGTGAGCCCCAGCCCGACAACTGACCGGACTTCAGCGACGCTGCCAGCCCGAGGCCCCAGAACACGAAGACGAGCACCCCCATCGCGTGGCCCGCGGTGTGTTTGCGTGCCAGAAGCAGTAGGCCGACGATGAGGAACGCCACGCCCCACACGGAGATCGGCACACCCAGGCTCCGCACGACAGAGAAGGTGCCGCCGCTGTACCACTGGGGTGGCCCGAGCAGGTAGCCCAGGCCGAGCACCAGGGCGTGCACGGCGAGGATGTAGCGGGCGACCGGTGAAAGCATCGAATCGACCTCCCAGGTTGTGCTGGTGCTGCGTGCGGCAGCGGCGGAAGGTGGCGGCCATCAGACGGAGACCCCCGTGTTCGTGACGGCCAGGCCGACGTCTTCGACGACCAGTTCGGTGGAGGCGGTCGCGTCCGCGTACGCCTCGACCGTGCCCGTGCCGGCACCGCGGGAGATCGTCAACAGCAGCCGCAGGTTGTGTGAGGTCGCCGGCTCATACACGGTCTCGAACGGGTCAGAGTCCGCAGAGGACACCGCAAAGGCGGTGGAGTACTTCTGCGCCAGCACGGTGCTGGACGTCGACGGTGCGGAGCCATCCGTGGTGTAGCGGATCTCGGTCAGGATCCGGTCACCCGCAATCGTCGAGCGGGGATGCACGACTGCGCTGATCCGATAGGCGCGCCCGCTGACCACGGGGATCGTGTTGGGACTGTCGCCCAGTCGCAGCACCCCGACGATCGAGGTGGTTCCCGTGCTCGATGTGGAGCGGCGCCCGCGGCGAACCAGGCCGCGGGCGACCGGTCCCGAGACGGCGCCGGTCAGCGTCACCGCACCGACGACCGTGAGTGCGCCGCCAACGTAGAAGGAGTCGTCGGTGCGCAGCAGGTCGGTGGTCGAGCGGTACAGGTTGGTGTCCGGCGCGGTGACACCACCTGGCCCCCACTGGTGCTTGCCGTCGAAGTCGATGGTGAAGCCGGGGTTGGCCTCGCCGTACTTGCGTGCGTCGAGCAGTCGGGTGCCGGTGAGGAAGCCGGTGGTCTGGCCGCGCAGCGGTGCGGACGCGCCGACCGCACCGACGATGACTGGGCCGTCAGCGGACCACAGGTACTTCCAGCTGCCCGACGCCGGCACGGTTCCGTTGGACAGCAGCACGGACCCGGTGTCGGACTCGCGGATGCCCTTGCCGTTGTAGGGGCTGCTCGGCCGGGTGCTGGACGTGCACTCCTCGAATCCGACGGCAGCGTCGATCTTGTCGCTGTTGTTGTTGACGGTTCCGACGGAGTAGTTCTCGGCGTTGGTCTCCTTGACGAGCTGGAGACGCGTGGTGAGGGTCGACATCAGGCCCCCTGCTTCTGCTCGAAGGCGTCGACCGCGACCTGCATGTACTGGAAGGCCTTCGCGACGTCAGGGTCGAGCTTCTGCACACCGGTGGTATGCCTGTGCAAGATCACGCCCATGGTCTTCAGTGCGAGGTCAGCGGGATGGACGGTCGTCTCCTGTCGGATCTTGTTCATCTCCGCGTTGCGGGTCGACATCCTGTACTTGAGCTTCGTCGCGACGATGTGGCCGAGGAACTCTTCACGGGCCTCGGCGATCGTCGGCTTGTTGAACAGCGCGATGTTTTCCGGCTGCATCACGCTCGGGTCGACGTAGCGCTCGCAGAGCATGATGTCGACGAGGGTGTTGAGGTCACCTGGGTCGATGCCGTACTCGGCGGCCCGCCAGATCGGCATCTCGTACGGCAGCACGTTGACGACGACCGCGGGCTTGGGCTGGTCGTCGTGGTGCTCGTGCACGACAACTTCCCAGCACGCCACCGGCTTCTGCCTCAACGTCACACTTTGGACGACCACTCGTGTCAGGGCCATCGCTCTGTCCTCCTTAGACGAACCTCATGGCCTGCACGCCGTAGTGGCCGTTGCGTGCGCCGACGGAGTTCCCGACGCTGAACCCGGTGGACGCGTTGTTGTAGACGTTGCACACGGTGTCTTTGAGGTAGCTGGTGTGGTCGGTCCAAGACGCAAGGACGATCATGGTCCCGGTCATCGTTGCGCCGTAGGCGAAGTTGGCTGCGCCACCGCCAGCCACCGTGTAGTTCCACCACAGGGCGGCCTGTCCGCTGTACGAGTTCCCCTGCTCCAGTGCGCCCTTGAAACCGTGCCGGCCGTTCGAACCGTCGACGTGGTGGAAGGCGTCGACCCCGCCGGGGTAGTGCACGCCGAAGTAGGCTTCGCTGCTCAGCGCCCACAGGAAGCCGCCGTTGCGTTGACCTGTCGCGAGAGAAAGGTTCTCGACGTGCGCGCCACCGCTGTTGACGCTGCACGAACCGCCCGCGGCGGTGCCTGTGCCGACCTGTGAGTAGGAGAGCCGACCGTCGCCTGGGAACAACCACACCGTCGTCTGGAACCCACCAGACGCGCCAGAGTTCATGCCGAGGGTCGCCGTCGATCCCGCGGCCGGCGAGTTGATGTAGCCGTAGGACGAACCGGCGTCTGGGAAGAACCTGATCTCCGGCACGCGGCCGCTGTCGACCGGGTTGAGCACGATGCGCTTGCCGGTCAGGCCGGTGGTGATGGTGCCGACGGCTTCGATCGTGCCGTCTGAGGCGTTGATCGCGACCGTCTTCGTGTTGCTGGCGTTGTAGGCCTCGAGTCCAGCCGCAACGAGCTGCATGCGGGCGCCGCCGTCGGTGCCGGACCAGATGCGGCCGGCGTTCACCACCTGCGCGGTCATGGTGCCTGCGGTGATCTTGCTGACGGTGAGGTCGGAGATGTGCGCGTCGTCGATCAGCAGCACGCTCGACTGCGCCGCCACGCTCGGCGAGGACTTGTTGCCGGCGTCGTCTACGGCAATGATCTTGATGTAGACGTCGTCGACAAATTCCACGGGGAACGTGCCGACGGCGGGGATCTCGCCGAGCATCATGCCGTTGTTGGCCAACAACTTCCCGATGCGTGTGGTGTCGTCAGGGAAGAAGCTGGGCGTGTACTGGGCGTGGATCTCCAGGTGGTTGAGGTCGGCTTCCAGGTTCCACTCGCCGCCGTCGGAGCGGCCGAGGGTGTGGGTGATCTGCACGGCGATCCGCGACGCCGCGACCTCCGGTGCTGCCGGTGTGGACGGCGCGATGGTGTCGCCGTTGGTCTGGATCGTCGTCGTGGCGGACCAGGCCGACACGTTCGGCGGGGTTGCGTTGTCGAAAGCCCGGATCCGCAGGTCGTACGGCACTCCTGGCGTCAGCTCCTGCAGCAGCTGCGCGGTGTCGTCGAAGCTCGCGTACGCGGACTGCCAGGGACCCGGCTCGTACGTGATCGGCTGTGCGTGCGTGCCCGCGGCGAGCTGGCCGTGGGTGTACGCGGACATCTGCCCGTGCGTGGCGGGGAAGATCGGCGTCGAGCCGGTGCGGTACTGGATCTCGTAGTGGTCGCCGTCGAGCACCAGGCTGCCGTCGGTGTTGTTGGGCTTGACCCACTGCACCTGCACCTGGGCCTTCGTGATGCCCGAGATTGCCGACTGGTACACGGCCTGCACGAACGGAGTGACGAACACCGGTGCCGCGGGCACGCTGGTGTCCGGCACCGGGCGGGAGCCGACAGGCTCGCCGCCGCTGTTGGTCAGGGACCGGTCGTAGCCGCCGACGACCAGCGAGGTGGAGCCGTTCTCGAACCGGACGTAGTCGGTGAGGTCCCACCAGCGGCCGGTCTTGTCCCGGTAGGCGACCGACATACCGGAGCTGATCGGCCAGGTCATCTCGATCAGGCGCAGCTTCACTGGGTGCAGGCGCAGACCGCGGTGGATGATCTGGTTGTTTTGGTCCTCCAGGCCGACGTCGGGGGACCAGACCCACACAGCGTCGCCGACCGCGACGTCGCCGCGGACGTCGTACTCGTTGGTCGACAGCGTCAGCTGGGTGCGGGGCTTCGTGAACTGGTTGAGGGCGAGCTGTGCGCGGGCGGCCGCGTTCCCTCCGCTGGTGGCGGACTCGGACACGAGCCGGGTCATGACGAGCGGGTTGCCGTGCAGGTCCAGGTACCCGTTGAGGCCGGGTGCGATGTCGGCGTCACCGGTCGCGACCGACCCGCCGGTACCGGACGCGAGGAGAACCACCCGCGTGGTGAAGTCGTCGACGTCGCGCGCGGTGGACGCCTTGCCGGCGAGCGCCCGCAGCGCCATGTCGACGCCCTCGGAACGCCGGACGATCGCGCACCGCGGCGTCGACTCGTACAGGTCCGAGACGTGGCCAGCGTCGAGCGTGCCGTCGCCGTTGACCCGCCACTCCACCGGGTCGGACGTGTCCGCGGTGAAGTAGCCGCACACGTAGTCGATCGCCGTGCGCGGGTCTTGGTAGACGTGCGTGTTGGTGTAGGCGCCAGTGACCGAGTGAAGCGTGCCTTCGGTGACGGCACCGGAGTACGGCAGCAGCGCCCGCACGGTGGACGTGAAGGACCCGGACGCGAACGGCGTGGCGTTCTCGAGGACGGATCCCTTCTTGTCCTCGTCGCCGAGCCACATCGCCATGCCAGGGCCGCCGAGGGTGCTCTCGGCGCCGCTGTCGACCTCGGCGAGCTGGCGGACGCGGACGACGCCGACGTACCGGGCGGACCGGAGCAGGCTGTCGCCGGCCACGCGGGGGTCGACGCGACCGGTGCTGATCGCGACGTGGCCGAAGTAGTCGATCGCGTCGAGAACCTCGCGCGGGGTCTCGGCGGTGAGCTTGAACCCCCACCGGCCGAGCTTCATCAGCGCCTCGTTGACGGTCACCGTCTCACCGCCTGCACGAGCTCGGCCGGGGCCCCGAGGTACTGCGCGTAGAGGTCGCCCGCCTGGTCACCGGCCACCGCTCCGGAGCCGCTCACGATGACGCCGATGAACGCGTCGAGCGTCGTCGTGGTGGCGAGGGAGAGGCCTCCGTTGACGGTGTCCGCAGTGTGCGTGAGGGCGGAGCCGACTATGTACCGGTTCCCGGCCCCGTCGTTGGCCGTGGCGCGCACGTAGCCGGTTCCGGCGGTCCCAGCCTCAGCGGAGGCGCGGACGACCTTCAGCGTCGAGCTGAACGCCGCCTGCACGTACAGCTCGACGAGGCGGGAGCCGCGACGCAGCGTCACGTCCACGGTGAACCGACCCGGTGACTGCGACCGCAGAAGCCGGAGGACGACCAGCTCGGGCTCGTTGTGCAGCACGGACACCGTGTCGAACGCGCCGATGCTCACGCCGCCCGAGAGGATGTCCCAGCTCTTCGCCTGCCAGCCGCCCCCGGTGTACGCGGAGATCTCCAGAACCCCGGACGAGGCCAGCGGCCGGACGCGGACGAGTGCGTTGTTGAGCTCCCAGCTGGACGCCGGGGTGCTGAAGCCGGTGCCGACGCGCTCCAGGTTGTTCGCGTCGAGGACCCGCACGCGGCCGGCCAGGTACGAGCCCACCGGGCAGCCCCACCGCGGGTTCACCGTCAGCGGCAGCCCGCGGTACACGGTCATCGCGCCGTCGGCCCCGCTGCGGGTGACCGACGAGGGTTGGGTGCTGGATGTCCAGTACCCGTAGTGGCCGATGGGCGGCGCGTGCCACCGCTCGCCGCTGGCGGCGAAGCTGTTGTTGCGCGCGGAGGCACCAGTGAGCCGGGACTCCAGGTCGACCTCGGTGTCGGTGCCGAGCCTGGTGAGGGTGAGGTTCCAGTCGCAGGTGATGACCTCGCCGGTCCAGCTGAAGAGCTTCGCCCCGGTGTCGCGCACCTGGTAGTAGCCGTTGCGGTCATCCTTGTCGGTGAACGTCACCGGAACGATCGCGCCCAGCAGGCCAGGAACGTCGTCCTGGATACGCGCGATCTGCACGGCCGTGAGCGGTGGCAGCGACTCCTGGCCGGTGATCGTCACCGTGCGCACGTCGGTCGTCGCGTTGACCTTGTCGTCGAACGCCGACAGCGCCTCGGTCAACCCGAGGCGTCCCACCTGAACGGTGCCGTAGCTCATGCCTGGCTCGCCTCCACCTGCCGCAGGGCCTCACGGAGACGCACGACGAACTCGCGTGCGGCAGTGGTCATGGCGTACGGATCGGTGAGGTCGACAACGCCCTGCACCTGCACGATCAGCTGCTGGATGGTGATCGTGGAGCCGCCGCCAGAGGAAAGGCCGGCCGCACCAAGGTCGAGTGGCACCGGACCGGAGGTCGGTGCCGCGGCACCGTCACCGCCGACCGTGATTCCGCTTTGGATGGTGCTCGCGAGCCGCAGGGACGCGCGCTCAAGATCCTTGCTGCCAGCATCGAGGCCGATGACCATGCCGGCGGGCACCTCGCGCGCGATCTCCTCGGCGACCTTGGAGGGCGAGTGGATGCCGAGGGCGTCCTTGACGGGTGCGGGAATCTGCGCCTTCACCCAATTCCAAATCTTGTCGCGCAGCCACGAGCCCATGGAGCTGATGCCGTTCCACAGGCCCCGCACGAAGTCCTGTCCCTTGCCCCACAACAGGTCTCCGAAGTTGCCCGCAGCTTCAAGTAGCCGCCCTGGCAGGCCGCGGACCCAGTCGACCAGCGCCCAGAAGCGGTCGATCGCGGCGTCCTTCGCGCGGTTGATCCACTCGTAGAACCGGATGTGCAGACTGCCGAACCACTCCAGCCCTTCGCGGATCAGGTCGATGTTCTCCCGCGTCTTGTTCTTGATCCACTCCCAGGCGGCGGGGATGTTGGTCAGGGCCCAGGCGATGGCGTCAGCGAGCGGCCCGAACACGGTGTTGTTGACCTGGATGAAGGACGTCACGAGCCACGCGACGGCCGGGATGACGACCCCAGCGATGACCGCCGCCAGCTCGATCAGCTGGGGGATGTGAGGTGCTACGGCCTCGACCAGCTTGACGAAGCTCTCGATCAAGAACGGCAGGTGAGGCGCCAGATCGATGATCGCCTTGCTCAGCTCGTCGGCGATCACCGACGCCAGGTTCTGCACCTCAGGCCAGATCGGCTCCAGGGCTTCGAGCCACCGCATGGCCAGGTCCAGAAGCAACGGCAGGAGCTGGACGACGAGGTTGGACAGCGGCTCAGACAGCTTCGCGAGCACCATCCACCACTCGCCGAAGGCCTCGCCGGCGGCCGTCATCAGCTCTTGGAACTGGTCGCCGCCGAGCAGGTCCGTGAGTGGCCGAAGGCCGTGCTCGATGATGTGGGTCAGCGCGGGCGACAGGGCGTCGATCAGCGGCTCCGCGACCGAGAGGAAGCCCCTCGCCAGCGACCGCACTACCGGAACCAGGGCGTCTAGGATCGGCGCGAGTCCGTCCGCGAACATGCCCGTCAGCTCGCCGATCGGCCCCAGCAGCTCGCCCGCGATCTGGAACACGGACCGCAGCACACTGCCGATCGAACCCATGTGCGGCGCCAGCGCATCGAACATCGCGCTCACGCCGTCACCGAGGAAGTGCAGCCCGTCCGCTAGCGCGTCCGTGACCGGCTTCGCCTGCGCGCCAAGCTCAACCCAGTCCCGGAACAGCTGCAACCCGACGTCACCGGCTGCCTTGAACATGGTCATGCCGTTGGCGAAGTTCTGTGCGAGTTCCCCTTGGAACACCGGGTCCCGGAACAGGTCTCCGGCCCGTGCGGCGAGGTCACCGATGATGCCGCTGGCGTCGCCGATGGCCTGCTTGAAGATCGGGAACAGCGTCTCGCTGTCCTTGAGCATCTTCGTGAAGCCGGGCAGCATTTCCTGCTGCGCCGTCTTGGACAGGTCGTCCAGCAGCGGCTTCATCGAGATCAGCTGCTCGACGAACGCACGCCCCTCCGGGGTGAGCTTGGCCATCGCCTCGGCGAACTTCGACGTCGCCCCACCAGCAGCGCCCGCCGAAGCAGCCTGCTGAGCCTGCACATCGGCGAGGTGCTCGATCGCGCGCGCGACCCGCTCGTCGGCCTGGCGACGTCGCTCGGCGGCATCCTCGTGCGCGTCCGCCAGCGCCTTCTGCGCATCCGCGACGTCCCGGTTCGCGTCGGCGAGCCGCTCCCGCGCGTCGATCACCTGCTCGTCGCCCTCGATGCCGGCGGCGGTTGCCTCCTCGAGGTCGCGGCGGGTGCGGGCGTTCTCCTCCTGCAGGCGCTTCAGCCGGTTCTCGGCCTGCTTCACGTCGTACTCGGCGCGCCGCTTCTCCAGGTCGGTCGACAGCGGGCTGCCCATCACCTCCTTGAGCCGCTCCTTCGCCGTCTCCAGCGAGAGCGTCGCGCCCTCTTCGGACAGCGACGCGTCCTCCACCCGGCGCTGCAGGTCCTCCAACTGCTCGGTGGCGCGCCGGCGCGCGTCGGTGAGCGCGTCCTGTGCGTCCGCCGCAGACCGGTTCGCGTCCTCCACGCGGCGCTCCGCCGCGGCGATCTGGTCAGCGGCGTCCTCGTAGGCCTCGACCTGGTCCCGCTTCGCGTCGGTGATCGCACGGTTCGCGTCCCGGATCGCCATCGCGTCCGCCAACTGGCTCGCCGCCGAAGAACCCGAGGCGGCACCAGCGGCCTTCTGGTCGGCCGCGTAGCCCTTGAGCGCGCCGATGACCGGGCCGAACGCCAGCCCGATCGAGGCGATGCCCGCGGCGGCAGCGAACGCGGCGGGAGCGATGGCGGCGATCGCGCCCGCGCCGGCGATCGCGAGCGGCGGCACGACGCCGAGACCGATCGCGGCGTAGCGGCCGAGCGATCCAAGGTGCACGCCAGAACGGGTTGCTGCGCCGCCCATCCGGGTCTCGACGTCGTTCGCCGCGGCGCCCGTGGACTGGCGGATCGAGTTCGACGCGGAGCGCATGTCGCGTTCCATGTCGCGCGCGCCGTCGCGCACCTTGTCCTTGGCGCGGTCCAGCTTGGACTCGTCGACCTCGACGGGGATCTTGGCCTTGACGGTCATGGCGACGAGGTCGACCTCGCTGCGGATCTTGCGCCGCCACTCCGCGGCTTCGGCGACGTCCAGCGGGATGTCGGCCTTCATCGTCTGCTGGATCTCTTGGATCTGCGCGGCGATGTGCTGCCGGATTCGCTCCGTGTCGGCGTCGACCGGGAGTTGGGCGAGGTCCTTGGCTGCGGCGCGGATGTCCGCGTCGACCTTTGCTTTCCACGCGTCGTTGACCGGGTCCTTCAGTTTCGTCGGGACCTCGACCGGGTCCTTCGACGTCTGCTTCTCGGTCTGCTCCTTGTTCTTCTTCTGCTCGGAGGGTGACGGCGGCTTGAGGGTTGTGGTGGTAGGCAGCTCGAACGGCTTCGAGTTCTTGATGCGGTCCCGCATCCGCTGCATCTCGTCGTCGGTGTGATCCCGCAAGACGACGTCGACGAACGCCTCGGCGATCTTGAAGCCTTCGGCCACTGCTGCCCACCTCCTTCCGCGTTCAGTCCTGCTTGTCGCTGCTCATCTCGACGACGCCGGGGTACATCGCCCGGAACGCCGAGAGCTCCACCACCTGCGCTGGTCCCTGCTGCGCTGCCGGTCGCGCCGCGGGCTGCGCTGCGGCAGGCGTTGCTGGCGCCTGGATCGGTTGCTGGGCCTTGTCTTCCGCGCGAGCCCTCGCTGTCATGACCCCGTCGAACGCGAACGTCCGCATCGCCAGCGCGAAGAACTCCGGGCCGGTCAGCGTGGTGTCCCGGTGGATGTCGATGCCCCAGATCGCCAAAAAGTCGGCGTGGAGATCATCGAGGTAGCCGAGCACCCAACTGATTTCCTTCAGGCGCTCTTCGAACGCTCTTTTGGGGCTTCCACGGCGCCCATCGCTTGCCGCCGCAACAGGTCCATCACGTCGGCAAACTGCTCCTTCGTGAGGTGTGGGTAGTTGGCGAGTGCGTCGTAGGCCTCCGTTCCGAGCATCTCCTCCAGCAGACCCGCCATCGCGATCTCCATGCCCTCCTGGCGAGCGAGCCGCATGAAACGGAGGGAGACCGACGGGCTGACGTCCTTCGGCACGCAGTACGACTTGTCGTCGATTGAGAAAATCTCGACCATCTCGACCGGCGCTGGCTCGGCCGGAGTAACCATCCGAATCGGCTCGAACCCGTCGAGCGGCACGGCGACCGCGCGTGGCTTCGGTGCTGTGGCCTTGCGCGGCGCGCGCTTGCGGGTCGGGGAGGTTGCACCCATGGCATGTCCTTTGGTGGTCCGGAGAACAACGGGAGAGGGCGCCGGGCGCGAGGGAGAGCTCGCGCCCGGCAGAAGGTCAGGCGGCGACCTCGTCCTGGATGTAGAAGGGCGCGACGCTCTCGCTGACGTAGTGCGCGGCGAAGTCGACCGGGATGAACGTCTGCGCGTCCTTCTGGTATGCCGACTCGACGTTGCTGATGTTCAGCACCTTGCGGGCGATCACCCGGCGCCGCTTCTGGTTCGGCCCCCACGCGTCGAGCAGGCTGGCGATGTAGTTCGGCTGAGTTGCCGAGCTCGCCGTCTGAGGCGTGAGGGTCTTGAACCCGGAGCCGCTCGCTGCGGTGCCGCCATTCATGGCCAACGCGAGGTTCTCCAGCGTCACCTCGGCGAGGTTGGTCTGGATGTTGAAGTCGCGCTTCACCAGCCGTCGGCCGGGGCTGTCGACGATCTGGTCGACCTTCAACTCGGAGAACGTCTGCGTCATCACGAGCTTGATGCCGCCGTCCGTGCCGCCGCGGTCCGTCCACCCGGATGCGGCAGGCGTGGTGTTCACCGCAGAGTCGGCGGGCTCCGCCGTGCCGAACACGCCCGTGTAGAGCGTGCCGGGGCCCTGGGCCAGGTTGGTCACGGTGACCGACATGTCCTGTCTCCCTTACTTCTCGGTCCCGGCGTCGCCGCCGTCCTTGTTGTCGTCCGGAGTGGACTTCTTCTTCGTGGCCTTGCCGTCCTCGACGAGCAGGCCCTGGCGCTGCAGGTCCTCGTACTCGGCGTCGCCGATTTCGATCGGCTTGTCCGGCTGGAAGGTCGTCCTCACGTTGTGCATCGGAACTGCTCCTTCCCGGCGACGTCTCCGTCGGCGGTGAACTGCACCCCGCACATCTCGGGGTGGAACCGGATCGGCAACGTCTGGTCCTCGGGGATGTCCGGCGGCAGCTCGCGCACCGGCACGCCGACGACGAGGAACTCCAGCTGTGCGCGGTCGTGGTGGACGAGGATCCGGCCGCCGTAGGTGAGAAAGTCCCTGCTGTTCGGGCCGTAGAGGCCGAAGCGCTTTCGGCTCATGGCAGCTCCACCCAGTCGAACTCGACGTCCAGCAGCACGTGTGCGTAGCCGCCGGCGTCGCCGTAGGCCTCGCGCGGCTCGCTGCGTGCGGTCGCGCCCATGACGCGGGCCTGCGGGTAGTTGCCGGGCAGCGCGAGGTCGCGGTACACCGCACGGCGCGCGGCGTCGTCCGCTGGATTGGTAGCGGCGTGGATGGTCTCGGCGAGGTGCCACGCCTTGCCCCACGGCGGCTTGCTGCTGTTGAGCGTGCAGGCCCAGCAGTCGACCGTGACGACGGGCTGCCGCAGCGCGTAGTCGACTGCCGACGAGCCGCCCGTCGTGCGCACCGTGACGAACCCGGATGCCGCCCAGGTCGTGTTGTCGCTGGGAAGCCGTGACGCCACCATCGCCGGGTTCAACCCGGTTACGCCGCCGAGCCAGGCAGCGGCGACGAGCCCCGTGTTCGCGCGCAGGATCGTGGCCATCAGCCGCCCCGCTTCCGGTACAGAGCGGGCTTCATGTACGGCTGGGCGGGAACCATGCGTCCGGTGTGGACCTTCGCGCCGTTCGCGTCGCGGTAGACGATCTCGTGGCCCTCCTCGACGGGGCCCGAGTGCTTCGCGTCGCGGGAGCCGATGCGGCCGACGTCGTCGCCGATGACCTCGAAGTCCAGCGAGTCACGGAGCTCGCCGGAGTCGACGGGGACGCCACCGACCATGTCAGCGAGGATGGCGGGACAGAGCTTGGCCTCCAGCAGTTCGCGCTTGCTGACGGCGACGTGCGCCTGCCAGCCCGCGACTTCGCGGAACTCGCCCATGGTTCACCGCCTTCCTCGCCTCTACGGCTCGGCTGGCTCAGGGAGATCGGCCGATCTACTCGGCCGGCTTGAGCTTCCTGAGTTCGATCACTAGGTCTGACTGGCGTCCTTGCTGGTCGGGCTGGTCCACGTCGATCACGGCGTAGATCACGCCGCCGTGGGTGTCGTCGCGGAACCGGTCACCGGCCTTGATGTCCGTGTCGGACTGCACGCGCGCCATCGGCACGCGCACCGTCCGCGCGGTCTGCGTCGCGGAGTCGAAGACCCGGCGGCGCTCGCTCTTGATCCGGGCCAGCACGCCGGACGCGGCGACGGTCTCGTTGTCCTCCTCGTCGCCGAACTCGGACTCCGTGCTGCCACGGAGGATCGAGCCCCGGCACGTGGCGACCGCGTACACATCAGCCACCCCCCAGCGGGGTCCACGACTCGTACGCGTCGTTGACCTCGGCGAGCGGGTTACTCGACACAGGGCCCGGACCGTCCTGAAACGTCGACCGCACGTGCAGCGACCTGGTTCGGCGCCACGACAGCCTGTTCAGCACGAGCCGCGTCATCGGCGCGAGGATGAGCGCGAGTTCCTTGAGCTCCAACCCTTCGAGCGTCGCGAGGTCGAGACGCTCGAAGAAGTCCGGCTGGGCCCGCATCCACGGCACCTGGTAGGCGACCGCGCGGCGCAGCCACTCGGTGTCCTTCCGGCCGGTCCGGTCCGCCGAGGTCGTGTACAGGCGACCGCCGATGATCTCGATGATCGCGTTCGCCTGAACGACCTCGGCGTCCGTCGCGTCGGCGATGCCGGTGAGGGAGAGGACGTCAACCGGCATGGCCCACGTCGTCCGCGTCGGCTGCGTCATCACCTCACTCCTTCTTCGTCGTGGCCGGCTTCGCCGCGGCCGTGGACTTGGTGCTGGTCTTCGAGGTGCTCGACTTCGCCGTGGCCGAGCTGGTGCGGGAGCTGGTCTTCGCCGTGGCGGACTTCTCCGCCTTCGCGGCCTCGGCGCGCCGCGTGGCACCGGCCGCCGGCTTGTCCGTCGGCGTGCTGGTGCTGCCGTCGTCCGACTCGATCTGGTCGCGCGGCGTCGTGGTCTCAGCTGGCTGCGTGTCGACTGCGGCCGGGATGGTCTCCACCGAGTAGGTCAGCTCGACCAGCGGGAAGAACCGGCGACCGGGCTCGGCCGGCTCCCTCGTGATGTCCTCGGCGCCGTCGAACCGCACCTCGCCGCGCGGGTGCAGGCCGCGCTGGATCGCGTCCTCCAGCACGTTGGCGCGGTTCGCCTCGTGCTGCGGCTCGCTGTTCTCCGCGCCCTTGTCGACGATGAACTTCTTCTCGAAGCGCGTGCCGTCGGAGCCGTCGGCCGAACGCTGCTCGACCTCCTGCTCACGGCCCTCCTCGGTGCCCTTCAGGGACGGGAACTGCTCGGTGCGCTTCGGCTGCGCCTGGGACTCGTCGGGGCCGTCGTTCTGCAGCTCGACCTCGTCCGCGTTGTCCTTCGCGGTGTCGTCGTTGTTCGCCACGGGATGTGCTCCTCACAGTTCGTCTGGGGAGCGGTAGGGCACCGGACCACCACGCTGGGCGCCCTACCGCGGTCCAGGGGGTGGGTCAGGAGTTGTCCTCGTGGATGGCGAACGCGTGCTCGATGCCGACGGCGAAGCCGCGGCGTGCGCGGAGCTTCAGGATCGACTCGTCGGTAAGCGCGGCGAGGCCGTTTCGGCCGTCGATGTAGATCGACTCCGGGCCGGAGCGGATGCCCAGCAGCATGAACTGGGGGATGGCGAACACCGCGAGCGGGTTGCCGGTCGGCCGCGCGGTCGGCGTGGCGCTCGTGCGCGCACCGAGCGACCAGCGCACCGGGTAGCCCATGATGCGGTCCGGAACCGACGCGGCACCGGCGGAGTCACCGCTGGACGACTCGGCGAAGATCGGCCGGTCGTTCGCGTCGACGATGTCGCGCAGGATCTGCTTGTACGCCGGGTGCACGATCCACACGCCGGCGCCGTCGACCCAGTAGTCGGAGGTCTCGACCTTGCCGAGCGTGGCCGACAGGCTGGCGTAGCTGGTGCCGCCCGAACCGGTCTTCGTGATGTTGCTGTTCGCGGTGTAGTTGGTGTCCGCGTTGGTCTGCGTCAGCGTGTAGTACAGGCTGTCGAACTTGCAGCCCGTGCTCGACTTGGACGCGGTGACCGCCAAGCAGGCGTTGTCGAGGCCCTTCGCGTACGCGGTGGCCCAGTCGCTCAGCTTGGTCTCGACGACGTCGGCGAGGGAGTCGTCGATGTCCTCCTCGGCGATCCGGACCGCGCGACCGAACTTCTGCGCGCTCAGGATCACCTCGTCGTTGACGTTGGTGTCCTCGCCGTAGGCACCGCCCTTGGCGACGATGTCCATGTCGATGCCGCCCGACCGCGGGGTGGACCGGGTCTGCGACTTCATGGGGACGCGGTGTGCGACCGCCTCCACCGCGGAGTTCTGGCGGATCTTCTGGATGACGTCGGCGCCGAACTCCTCCCAGAGCCACGGCTCGTACGTGTTCCGCGCGCCGCCGCCGAGGGCGCGAATCGGGGAACCGTCCGGGGCGAAGCCGAGGATGTCGCCGACGTCGTGAGCCGGGACGCGGGAGTCGAAGAGCTCGCGGTCGCGGTCGGTGAACAGGTCGCTGTTGCGCAGCAGAGTGCCGCCCATGGTCGTGCCCTTCAGGCGATGGGGAGGTGGCTGGCACCTGCGCCCCATCACGGGCACGCGGGTCGGAGGTCTTGCTGGGTCCGATCACCGGATGCGGTGGACGCCCATCACGGGCCGTACACCTGGCCGAAGAATACACGCTTAGTCAGGCAAAGCTACGACGAAACGGCGGAAGATAGATCGCGCTACCGAAGATTCGTCGGTACGATGCGCCCATGTCCTGCTAGTAGTTCAGCGGCCTAAGACGCCGCGATCGTGGAGATCGAGTCTCCTGCGGGGACCCGTTGATCCAGCACCCCGCGAACCCCGGCAAGGGGAGTGACACCGATCGCGGAAGCGCCGGTTCAAATCCGGTCGGCGGGACATGGAAGGCGGCGCCGAGGTCGGCAAACCGGTCTTGAAAACCGGGCCGGGCCTAACAGCCTGGGGGTTCGATACCTCCGCCTTCTGCTGATGCTCGACTGGAAGACGGCGGCGCTGGTGCGCCAGATCGGTTGCTAACCGGTCGCCGGGCGAGAGCCCGAGGGTTCGATCCCTTCGTCTTCCGCGCAGCAAGGCCGGTGAGCCATACGGTTGAGGCACCGCCCTTTCAAGGCGGGGAACCGGGTTCGATTCCCGGATCGGCTACAGCTCGGCGAAGTCGAAAGAGGCGTGGCGCCCCACGTCGAGTCGAGAGGCAGCAGGGTCCCGTCAGAGATGCGGGACAGCCCGTGGCAGCCGCGGTGCGCCGTGGAGCAGTCGGTAGCTCGCTGGGCTCATAACCCAGAGGTCGCGGGTTCAAGTCCCGCCGGCGCTACAACGAGAAGGGCCCGCCCGGATGTCACCGGGCGGGCCCTTTGTCACATGCCGTTCAGAACGGCCAGGTGGCGTCTCGGCCGGACTCGAGCCACGGGATCATCTTGAAGGCCGCGTCGGTCAGGCCGCCGAAGGTGTGCCGGTTCCGCGCTCCGGAGCGGGTGTTGCCGTGCTGGTAGCCACCCAGGTTCCACACGTACACCGGCGTGCTGCCCGGCACCGAGGCGGCAGCGTCAGCCGAGGCCGACTGCTCGTCGGTCACGATGATCACGCGGTCGTGGCCGGCGAAGTGCTCGCGCACCGCAGCTGCCGTGTCCGTGTAGCTGATCGGGTCGCCGAGGCCGTCGACGAACTTCAGCAACGACCCGCCGCGGGGCGGGTCGACCTTGCGGCTCGTGCCACCGAACAGCACGGTCGTGGCGTTGGCCGCGCGCATCGCAACCGCGCAACCGAACACCGCCGCCTGGTCCGCGCACGTGATGTCCGACTTGGACGGCGTCGAGAAGTGGTAGCCGGGGAACATCGACGGCGACCGGTCGATCAGCACGAGCGTCCGCCCCGGCAGCGCGGGCACGTTCCGCAGGGACGCCTGCAGCGCCTTCTCCAGTGTGTGCCCCCACCGCAGCGACGGCGCGGCCCGGTACGCGGCCAGGAACCGGAACGGGAACTGCTGCGACCGCTCCACCTGCGCGGGGTCCGCCAGCTTCGCCGCGACCTCTGCTGCGACCTCGTCCGAGACGCCGGCCTCGTCGAAGTTCCTGAGCTGACGGAGCAACGCCATGTAGCCCATGGTCGGGACGAGCGCCTCCCACACCTGCGCGGTCATCGGGCCCTGCAGCCACCCGGCGACCGACTCCCACGTCATGCCTGCCTGCCGCAGCACCGAGGAGACGGCGTCGCGGTCACGGTCGAACAGGGCACGGCGCTTCTCGACCGGCCACTTCATCAGCTCGGCGCGCGCAGCCATCATCTCGAGCCGGGCGGGGATGGCGGCTTCGTTGTCGCGTCGCCGGTCGAGCATGTGCTGGAACAGGTCGCCCTGCCAGTCCGCCTTCGGTGACGGGTGCGCGAGGTTCAGCACGTCGGCCATGCGGAAGCCGCGGGCGGTGCTGTCCCACTTCAGCACCGCGCGCTCGTCCCACAGGCGCTGGATGGCGTCGGCGATGCCGCGCTTCACGGGCTTGGGCACCTTGCGTCCGTGCACCGCGGTCCAGTAGGCGAGGAGTTCGCCGGGCTCGTCGGCGCGCTGCAGCACGGACTCGATGACGTTGCGGTTGGCGGCCAGCACGTAGTTGAGGTGGTCGCCGTCGAACGTGCCGTCGAGCGCCTGCGTCTCGTGCTGGTCGGCCGGGCGCGTGCCGGCGGCGGCGAGGCGGGCGTGCACGTACTCGGCCGCGCCGACGAGCGATGCCGTGCGCATGTTCGCCTCGGTGCGCAGCCAGAGCAGGAACCGGGCCGTCCACGCCGGATCCTCCAGCGCGACGGTGCGCACGAGGTCGGCGTAGCGGACGTCGCGCTTCTCGGCGGACTCGTAGAAGGTGTCGGTGCCGACCATGTTGGACACGGCGTGCAGGAACAGCTCGGACTTGGTGTCGCGCGCGAAGGCCTCGCCGCCCTGGTGATTGCGGGCGATCGTGGGCGTGCTGACGACCGGGCTGGAGACAGCCGGTCGGACCCCTTGGGTGTTGAATCGTGCCACAGGCTCAACCTCTCTGCGAGAGGGAGCTACAGCCTCACACGGGCCCGAGGTCAAGTCGGTGAAGGTGACAATGCGTCCTGGGCCGCTAGACCACGTCGACATGAAGCCGACGGCAGGATTCGAACCTGCGCCTCACCTTTTGCAGAGGAAGTAACCCTCGCCTGCGCACCGGGCCGTGTGAAGTTGTTGGCTCCCGAGATCAGGGCGCCGACGGTGGGTTTCTTTACGAGAGAAGTAACCGTCGGCTTCGCACCGGGAGTGCACGTCCACTGTAACCCAGCTGTGCCACTGCTTTGAACCATTCACACGACGGTGACGGTCTCCTCCGCCACCTCGCCGCTCACGATGCGAAACGACTTCACATCCGGCGGCATCCGGACGTTGCCGCGGTCGCGCGTCGCCACGATCACCCAGTGCGCCTCGGGAATCGTGGCGTGCTGGATGTCCAGCCTGGACGGGTACGCGTGCGTCGCCGTGTGCGAGTGGTAGATGACGACCGGCCGTTCCCGCTTCTCGGCCATCTCCTGCCACACCTCGATCTGTTCGTCCGGGTTAAACCGGTACGCCACGGTCGAGCGCTCGGCGTTGCGCATCGGCACGATCCGGTCCGGCACGTCGCCAGCGCGCGGGCCGGGCATAACACCGCAGGCCTCGATCGGGTGCTCGGCGCGGCAGTGCGCGAGCATCGCGTCGAACAGGTGGCGGGGCATGGTCAGCACGGCGGCTCGGTCCCTTCGATCGCGGCGAGGACCTTCGTGACTCGATACGGCTGCTGGCACGACTCGCACCTCGGAAGCCCCCGGCGCATGCCGGACCTCTCGAACTCGGTGCCGTGGTACTGGCAGGACTTGGGCGCGTGCTTCAGCACGGACGCCGCGCGCAGCAGCTTCGCCTCAGCGCCGCCGGCGCGACGGGCCATCGCGACGAGCTCCTCCTGCAACGTCGCGTGCCCCGCTTGCTCGCACGCGGCACCGGCGGCCGCCGCGGCGAACAACATGCCGATCTGTTCCAGGCGCTGATCGACGGGCGTCTGGTTCCAGCGCGCCAGCCACTGGCCAGGCGTCGGACGCACGCCCTCGACCGGCTCCGTCGACGGGTCCTCGCCGGCGCGGAGCCACGCCACCTCCGCGCGCAGCCGCTCCAGCTCGGCGGCGTGCTCGTCGTCGTCCAGGTCGAGGAACACGAGGCGGGTCGCGCCGTCGTGGCCGTGCACGGTCTCGGCGCTCGCGAGGTCGTCCCAGTTCACTGTGGACTGGTGCTCGCCGCGCCACCGAATCGTGACCGTTCCGTCCGGCCACAGGACGCCGTCCGCGACCCGGCCGGTGCCGGACGCGCCGGTGACGTCAGTGCGGCGGTCGAGGTAGAACCTGTGAGGTTCAGCCACCGTTGTTCTCCTTGCCCTGTTCGGCGTGGACCTGGCTTGATGTGAGGAGCTCGGCCGAGGACAGGATGATCGCCAGCCAGCTCAGGCCGAGGACGAACTGCGGTTCGTCGTTTGCGACGGTGAGCGCGGTGATGGGCCAGCCGATGGCCGAACCGACGAGCAGTACCCACGCGATGACGATCCGGGCCTTACGGGCGCGTTGGCTCACGGCTGTTCCTGGTGGCAGGAGCAGCCGCAGCGGCGGCCAGTCTCGGTTGCGAGGATGGCCTGGGCGGCTTCCCAGACGTACATGACGGGCCTGCTCAGGAGAACCCGCCAGTTCTCGCGGCGGGCTTGCTCTTCGACGCTGCGCAGCCAGAGACCGATCGGCTTCCGGAGCGCCGGCGGTTGGATAACGTCGACGTGCTCGACGGCATCAAGAAGCACGGCACGGAACTGCTCGACGGTCACGTCACTCAAGGACCTGGTCATGGCAGCTCCACGTGGCAGTCGCAGATGCAGCGGCCGTTGACGTCCATGCGGCCCTGGGGCTCGCCGTGGTGGAGCGGCAACGTGCAGCAGCGGGGGATGATGGCGTCGAGCTGGTCGTGCAGGACGGGGATGTGCGGTCCGAGGCCGGGCATGCCGGGGTAGGGCGGCGGGAACTCGTCGGCGCGGCGCTCGGCCACCACATTGGTCCGGTACACCACCCGCAGCGCGCCGGCTGACGGCTGACCCGGTTCCCACGGTTCCCGGACGATCTGGTCGTCCTCACCGCGGCGTTCCAGCGTCCAGGTCTCGTGGAGCGGTGTGGTGATGCGCCTGCCGTCCCGTGCCACGGCCTGCTTGAGGGCTCGCCGCGCCTCGTGCTTGAGGGCGTCCACGACGAGCGGTTGTTCTGCGTCGTCTGCGTGCAGCGCGAACGTGCCGCCGAATTGCTGAGGATCGGTCACGAGGGGTCCTCCGACGATGCGTTGGTGCGGAGCCAGTGCAGGTCCGCGTGGCAGAGGTCCACCCAGCGGGGCCCGAGCTTGGTGTGCGCGATGCACGCGACCTGGGCGCGCTCGCCGCAGCGCAGGCAGCCGTGCACCTCGTCCTGGACACGGCGCGTGGTCGCGGCACCCTGGTCGTCGGCTGGCGCTTCTTCGAGCAGACGCGGTTCCGCGCGCACGAGGTGGAGCAGGCCGTCGGCGAGTGCCCTTTCGGATGCGGTCATGGGCGCCATCCCTCGCGGTACCCGTCGTTGTGCTGGTAGGCGAGCGCGATGTCGCGCCACGTCCCGCAGGGGAAGTACTTGGTGTCCTCGAAGCCGATCGCTTGCTCTCGGCTGCACGCGTTGCACCACGCGGTATCGCAGCTTCACGTCGTGTCCTCCTCGACTGCGGTCCAGTTTTCGAGCACGACTACGCGACGGCGGTACACCTTGCTGCCGTTCTGCAGCTCGTCCCGGATCCACTCCGCCAGCGGGTAGACGCGCTCGATGTCCGGATGCGGGTTGCGGACCTGCATCCCGCCGCTGGCCAAGCGGAGCGCGTGCTCGGTGAGCGTCGCCTCCGTGACCTTCGTGAGTTCCGCGTTCAGGCGCTGAATCGTGCGCAGGTACTCCAGCGGGGTGTGGGTGTCCACATGCGCCTGGAGGACGGCCTCCGCGTCCTGTGCCTCCTGAATCGCCACAGCCGCCACGAACTCGTCGAGCGTGAGGAACGAGCCCTGAGGTGGCCCTCCGAGGGGTGACGGGCGGTCGAGGTAGAAGTCGCACTCGTCGACCGGGCACAGGTGCCGAAGCGTTGGGCCCATCACGGCCGCCACTCCTCGCGGTATCCGGGGCGGTGCTGGTAGGCGAGCGCGACGATCCTGATGGTCTTGCAGGGGTATCGCTGTGGTGAGCTGCCGCCGTGCGTCGGGTAGCCCCACTTGCCGGTGACGCAGGTGGCGCAGTCGCCCTCGTTGACGTCCCAGTGCTCATCGAGGAGCGCTTCGTGTGCGGCGCACTGGGCGAGCACGACGCGCGGGTCGTGACGGACAATGTGCAGCGCGTCCTCGGTGGAGTCGAAGACGGGCGCCTCACCACCCCAACGGCCGCCGCCGATCACGCACGTTCCGTCGGCGCCGTAGATCGCCTCGGCGTACCCCGCGTCGTTCACATGCCACGGACCGTCGCAGGACTCCTCCGCGATCCGTCGATCCTCGGCGATCTGCTCGCGCAGCCACACCACGAGCTCGTCGAGCGCCGCCGTCACCGCGGTTCCTCCAGGAGTTGGGGGATGCAGTCGCCTGCGATCGAGCAGATCGTCCTGTCCCGCAGACGGATCGTGCCTGCTTCGGCGAGCGGGATCTCGTCAGCGCCGCCCTCTTTGCGAGGCCGGAGAACGGTCCACCGGATACCGGTTGTGGTGATCATGACGAGGTTCTTGTCGAAGGTTTCCCTTCTCGCCCGCGCGATCACCTCGGCCTCGGTGTAGCGGCGTGCGTAGTCGTCGGTGAAGTATTCAGCGATCAGCTCGCACTTCGCTTCGACTCGCTTGCGGGTGGCCCAGCAGCCGACGACGTGGAAGCCGGCCGTCATGTGGTCGATCATCGCCACCACCTCCACCTGCGCAGCCGCGCCCGGAAGCGCTGCCACCACGTGCGCTCTGGCAGCAGCACGACCTGCACGCCAGCAAGAGGGGCCACCACGCCGAGGTCGTCAGGGCGCTGGAGAAACGGCGGCGCAGCCGCGGTGTACCGCTTCAGCACGTCGAATTGGCGATGCGTCATGAAGACGTGCGTTGGCCACGGCTCGGCCGCCAGCGGCGGCATGTTGGCGAGCAGCGTCCTCATGTACTCGTCCATCTTGCTGCTGATCTGCTCGTGCACGGCTCGGTGCCGGTGTCGGTGCTGCCCCAGCGCAACCGGGCGAGCAGCCCGACGACGTGGTCCCGCGCACCGGCCCAGCTGGCGAAGGACGTGACCTCCGGGTCGCCGAACCCGAGGCGTGGCCAGGTGACCGTCCACTCCTGCGGCGCGGTCTTCCTGATGCTGACGCGGTCACGCACGATCACCGCCGCGGTGCATGCAGGGCGGGCGGTCGTTCCAGTTCATGTCGTAGTCGACCCAGACGAGCGTCCCGTTGAGCCAGCCCAGGTTCGCCGGCTTCTTGTCCATGGGACCGTTGAAGCCGATGGCGGCGTACACGTCGTCGGTCAGGTCCTCCGACGCGGGCTCGCACCGCGGGTAGACGTTGACGAGCCCGGCCGCCGACCAGAGGACAGGGCAGAGGCCTTCCTGCCCGGACCACTCGGCTTCGGACAGGTTCGCGGACAGCCCGCGGGCGAGACTCCACATCACGCCGCGAAGCCTCTTGCCGTGCGAGCGCAGCGACGGAAACTTGAACGCCCACCGGCCGGCGAGCAGCACCGTGCGGGTGACTCCGCGGCGTACCGCGAACCGCGGCTCCATGGTTCAGCGCTGCCCGGAGGCGTGGATCTTGGCCACGATCCGGTCGGCCGTGCGCGTGGGCTCCTGCTTCACGGGCGGCTTGTTCGCCGCCGTGACCTTCGTCGGGCGCGTCGGCTTCGTCGGCTCGGACGCCCGGACCGGTGCGGTGAACAACTCCGGGAAGTCGTCGACCAGCTGGTCGATCTGGTCCTGGAGGCCGGTGATGTCGCCGTCCTCGTCCACGTCGATTTCATCGAGGTCGAGCCGGCGGATGAGCTTCTTGACGCGCTCCTCAGTCGGGTTCTGGAAGTTGGCCTCCAGCAACGCCGCCTTCGCCGCCGCCCGGACCGCGACCGGCTTGTACCGGGACGCCGCCGCCTCCTCGGCCTTCCTGATCCGCTCCGCCTCGTCGGTGTCGCCCGACGTCTCCGCGGCCTTGCGCTCCTTGCGCATCTCCGCGATCTGGCCCTCGCGCTTCTTGCGGAGCTCGCGCTCCTTCTGCATCGCGGTCTCGAGGCGCTGCCAGTCCTCTGCGGTGCGCTCCGGCTTGTCCGTCTCCTTGACGGGCTTCGACTTGTCCCCGGGCTTCGCGTCCTGCGGTGCCTCGTCGGGCTCGTCATCGTCGTCCGGCTCGTCGTCGAGGAAGTCCCGCTGACCGCCGCCCGCGGGCGCACCCGATCCTGGGTTCTCCAGGTCGATCTCGGGGCCGTCGTCATCGTCGTCCGGGGCGCCGCCGAGCTGCGGCCACACCGGTTCGCCCTCGAACACCGCGAGGGCCGTACCCCACACGGGGTGCACCGGGTAGATCGTGTTGTCCTGCATGGTGGTCCTCATCTCGTGCGGGCCCCGCTCTTGATGCGCGGGAAGGTCTCGAAGGAGCCGCGGCGCACGGCTGCGCGGGCGCGGGCCTGGACGGTGCTGAGCAGGGTGGTGCCGGACAGCAGAAGCCGTTCGGCGGCGTCGAGGCGGACCCGCTCGCTCTCGGACGGGAGCCGCCAGCCCGTCAAGATCGAGCGGGCCGCCTCGCGCTGCAGCGCCGCACGGAAGTCCGTGTCACCGGCGCTATCCCTGGTGCCCAGCCAGGGCTGTGTGCGGCACCGGCAACGCGGGTGCCGCGGAGGAGACACGAGATCCGGGCCCGGCCAGACCGCGAGCGGCCGGATCCCGAAGGTCTTGGTGGCGTCGAAGACCCCGTCCACCGAGGTTTCGCCGGCGAGGCCGAGACAGTGCACGCACGCGTCGCGTTCGGCGATCCAGATGCGCTCCACGCCGAGCTCGTCCGCCACGGCGGCGGTGCCGGCGTTCGCGGCGCGGTTGGTTACCCACGCGGCGGCGGTGTCCGCTGCGATCGCGGCCTGCTGGGCGGGCGCGAACGCGTTCATCAGGCCGGTGAACCGGTCGTCGTCGAGGCGGGCCAGCGCCCGGTCGGCGTCCGCCAGGTGTCTGCCGATGGTGTCGTCGAGCTCGTCAACCGCGCGCAGCACGTCGTCGGGAAGCTCGTCGGCCTCGGCCGCGTCCAGGTCAACGTCGACCAGCACCTCGTCGGCGGCCTGCTCGACGCCGAGCCGGTAAGCCCGCACGGCGTACGCGGCCAGCGGGCGAGACGCGTCGGGGCGCAACTCGCCGAGGTCCCCGCGCACCGCGTCGACAATCACCCGCAGCTGACGCTGGTCCGCGCGGTTCTTCGTCGTGCCGAACCGCGTGATCCACCCGCGGGTGATTGCCCTCACGATGCGGGCGAGCGCGGTTCGCAGCGGCCCGGCGGTCGCGAGCCGTGCGGCCTCCTCCAGCGCGTACAGCTGCGCCGCATGCTCGACAACCCGGTCGGTGCCAGCAGGCTGAGGCCCGGTCACGACTCGTCCCGATCAGCGCTGCCGGCGGCGAGCTGTGGCACGACCTCCAGCACGGCGCTGATCAGCTCGCGTACCTGCTCGGCCGGGATCAGCTCGAACGCTGTGACGCCAGCGAAAGCCTGCAGCACGCCACCGATCTGCTCCAGCAGCGCGAGCCGGGCCGGCAGGTCGTTGTCCTCCTCGCCGAGCCACGCCGTGATCTGCTCGTTGGTGTAGCCGGCCTCCGCGAATGCCTGCCGAACGGGGACACCAGCCTCGATCTGCAGCTTGATGGTCTGCCAGGCCTCCAGCCCGGACACGCGCTGCACGGGGGCCCAGTTGACGACCACCGGCACGCGCCCGAACCCAGCGACCTTGAGAGCGAACTGCCACAGCTCCCGCCACGTCGCCTTGAACGACAGCACGCGGTTCTCGCACTTCTGGTCGAACGGGCGGTCGTGCTGCGAGTAGCTCGCACCGGACGGCTGCTGGCCGGTGACCGCGTCGAACAAGCGGACCGGGGTCTCGCAGGCCTGCGCGCCGAATCGCAGGTAGAACATCGCAGGCTTGATGAAGACGTCAGGGTCGGCCTCGTCGAACTGGCCGACCGCCTTGACGCCACGCATGAACCACAGGTCGCCAGGGTCTGCGGTGAGCTGGGACGGCGCGCTTCCACCGCGGGTGCGGGTGGCGCCGGTGTCGTCGTCGGCGAAGGAGAACTCGTCTTCGTCGGCCGCCGCGGTCTCGCTGGTGTCGCTGCCTTCGGCGGTGAGCGCGTACCGCTGCTGGAAACCCTGGTAGTCGACCGTGCCCATGTGGGTGACGATCAACTTCCGCAAGATCTGCTGGGTGCCGTAGAAGCCCTTGTGGTCAGGGGTGCCGTATGGGCCGACGTCGGTGCGGAAGTGGAACACCGGGATCTCGTCGTACGGGTTGTCGTACGGCCACTCGTCGTCCTCGTCGTCGCGGAAGACGTAGAAGTCTGCGGCGGTGGGGTTCCGGACCTTGCCCCTGGTGACGTACTTCTCCAGCCGGTCCCGATAGAACAGGTCGACCCTGGACCGGCCGTCGGTCAAGCGCCACATCTTGATCGCGAACGCCTTGACGCGTTCGTTTTCCGGGTCGTAGATGATCCGTGTGCACAACGGGGAGTTGTAGGTGATGTCGATCTTCTCGCGACTCGCCGATCCTTCCGAGACACGAGACTCTTCGGGCACGTCGATGTCGCCGGTGTCGGCGTCGTTGTCCTCCGCAGCGGGCCAGACGATGACGAGCGCATCGCCGTACTCTCCGGCGCGTAGGTGGATGTTCGGGGCGGCCAGATCGAGCTGGTTGCGTTCCCACTCGCGCTCGATCCATGCGGTGGCCTCGTCGTTGCCGGGGCACAGGGTCGACGTGATCTTCAGGCGGTTGACGACCGCGGTGACCGGGATGCGCGAGAAGTTGACTTTGTAGTCCACGCCGGTGCGCTCGATCGCCCGCCGCAGCCTGATGGACGCGAAGACCTCAGGTACATCGTCCTCGAAGTAGTCCTCGGCCTTCTGGTACTCCGCTGCCGCCTTGCGCAGTTCGTCGAGGCCGTATTCGAGGTCCGGGTTGGTTGCGCGCTCTTCCAGGATGGTGGCGACGACCGCGCCGGCGGACTCGGACAGCATCGGTGTGCTCACGCGGCGACCTCCCCTGGGTGGGCTGCGTCAAGAGTAACCGCTGACCGGAGTATCTCCGGCCATAACGACGTTTCGCTGAAGAATCGTTGGTGACTGCCGGTCATGACGCCAGGTCTTCGTCATCCATGCCTGGCCGGTAGACGTCCACTCCGGCCTGTCGGCGGCGCCTGAGGAACTGGTCCACCCCAGTGCCGATGGCGTCGACCACGTCGTCGTGCGGCGCCTTCGGGAAGCCGATCAGTTGCTCCTCGGCCACCGGGATGCGCCGCTCGTGCACCACGAACGGCAGGGCGTCGATCGGCCCAACCGGCTTGGCCGGGTTCCGCTGCGGCCGCGTCTGGTACCAGCCCAGCAGCCGGGCCGCCCGGACCTCCTTCGCCTCGTCCTGGTGCACGGTCTTCACCTTCACCGGCATGTTGTGCAGGACGCTGTTCTCCCATACCTCGCCGCCCTGGTTGACCTCCACCACGATGCCCCGGATCCGCGGGTACTCCTTGAGGATTGCCAGCACCCTGCGCCGCAGCGGCGTGCCGGGCGGGACGCGGATCGCCCAAGCGGCGAGCACGACGCACCGCCGGTGGTAGGACGAGTAGGCGATCACCGCGAGCCCGGTGAAGTCCGACGTCTTCTTCGACGTCGTGGCGGGGTCGATCGACAACAGCATCGCCGTCTGCGCGGGCAGCTCGTGGACGATGATGTCGCCCTCGTTCCAGTAGTCCCCGTCGCGGGCCATGGGGTTGTTGTCGTAGTTCAGCCTGTACGACCGGGTGTGCTCGATGCTCACCAGGAACTCGAGCGGCCACTTCTCCGGCCACAGCGAGCGCCGCTCACCGGTCTCGTCGTCGGTGATGATCGCCCGGTAGTAGTGCACGCGGATCTTCTCGTCCGCGACCCACTCGGCCTGCTCCTCGCCCGGCATGTTCACCGTCTTGACGAGGTCGTGGATGATCGATCCGGGCATGGTCACGGTGCCGGCGATGACGACTCGGGCCCTGATGTTCAGCGGTAGGATCGCGTTCTGCAGCGTGCTGAGCCGCTGCGCCTTCTGGTAGTCGGAGTAGTTGCTCTCGTTCGGCTCGATGTCGTCCAGGATCAGCAGGTCCGGCCGGCGGGCGCCGACCTTCATGCCGAGCGACTGCGAGTCGATGCCCTTCGCCGCGAACACGAACCCGGACGCGGCGATCAACATCGACTTGGTGTCGGCCTCGGTCACGCCCGACGGGCGCCGGCCCGGGCTGCACAGGTCGGGGAAGTCCGCGCGGAGCAGTTGGTTGCGGTCGAGTTCGTGTTTGAAGCTGCCGAGGTGCATCTCGGCCTGCGGGCCTGCGTGCGCGAACGCGCCGATGAATTTCCGGTGCCCGTGAGCGGCGGCCCACAGCGGCAGGATCAGGAACAGCCACGTGCTCTTGCCGGCCTCGCGCGGGCACACGTAGGCGTCCCGGTCCGACCGTGGTTCGCGCGTCGGGAGCGCCCACCGCTTCGCAGCCTCGGCGAGCTGGACGTGGAACTCGGACAGGGTGATCCGCGCGTCCTCGCCTTCTCCGCGCAGGTGGTGCGGCAGGTACAGCAGCGCGAACAACAGCGGCTCGTACCGGGTGAGCTGCCGACGGCACTCTGGGTCCGAGAGCATCTCGGGGTCGAACTGCAGCAGGTACTGGTCGAGGCTGAAGCCCTCGGTCGCCATGGTGGTCCTTCCGCAGGCGAGGGCCCCGGCGCGGCTACGCCTCCGGGGTGCCGGGTCTCGCCGCGGTCAGGACGTCGACGACCTCCCGGTAGAACTCGCGCCGCTGCCGCACCTCGGCGATGACGGCGTGGCCGATACCGACGAGCGCGAGCACCTCGGCCCCGGTCGTCGCTGACCGGGCGCGGGCGAGGTACTGCGCGGCGTCAGCCAGGTCGTCATCCGCCGTGCGTGAAACCTCGTCATGGGTGGTCACGTCGTTTACTGCCGCGTCCAGTGGCCGGGCCCGTCGCCCTCGGACACCGACGTCACCCACAGCTCGGCGCCGGGGCCTCCGTCGAGGTGCACCCGCAGGTTCACGCACGCGCCGAAGTCGCGGAGGACCATCGCCGGGTAGACGTCGCCCACACGCGGGGTGTTGAGGTTCTGCTGTGCGGCGGTGTTGAGCCGCTGCACGGTTCGCTCGGCGTTGCGGATGTCGTGCTCGCTGAGCGTGTACTGGACGATCGAGCCGAGCGGGGGCATCTGGGCTGTCATCGTGCACCTCCGGTCGCGGTGAAGATTGTCCGGCTCAACCCCGCGAGGCCGCCGAAGAATCATCGGTTCAACGACCATTCTGCGTCATAATCTTCGGTCAGACGACCATCAAGCGCCCTCGGCCTGCTTCCGCAGCTTCTGCTCCGCGTCCTCGGCCACCTTCCGAGCCTTCTCGATCATCGACAACGCCTCATCCGGAAGCGGCGCCTCAACCTGCCCCACATCCACCTTCACCGGCGCGTCCAAGCCCTCCAGCCGCGCACGCCGCTCCTGGATCTTCAGCAGCTTGTCGACGCACGCCAGCGTCAGCGCGATGTCCTCGACCGGCTCCTCGTCGATCGTCACCACCTGGCCGTCATGCATCAGGTACCGCGGCTTCGCCATCAGCTGCAGCACCCGCCGCGACAGCCCGTCCAACCGCTCGCGCTCGAGCACGCGGTACTTCTCCACGAACGGAGAAATGTTCCGGTCGATCGCGTCCGTGATCCGCTTGTGCACGGTGCCGACCGACAAGCCAGTGATCGCGGAGATCTCGCGGATCGTGTGGTGCTGGAGCCGCAGGTCGAGGCAGAGCTGTTCCTGCTGGGCGAGGTCGACGTTCGTGAGCCTGGCCTTGTGTACGTACCGCTCGACCGCAGCGGGCGTTGACGGCTCTGGGGTGTCGGGTGCCGTCATGTTCAGCTCCTACCGTTCGCATCGACCAGCCGCGTTCCTCCTGATCGAGTATGCGGCGTTCAGCGCGTCAGCCGAGCCACTGTGGGTCGTCTGGGGCGATCGGCATCTCGACCTCACCGACGTAGCGGAACATCCAGCCGGGGTCGTCGCGGTCGACGTCGTACCTGCTGCACGGCGGGCCCGGCTGGGTCACCAGGTGTCCGGACCGGGTGCGCCACCAGAAGTTGCTGTGCCCGTCGGGATCCACCAGCACCCGCTCAGCGGGCAGGGGCATCGCACCCGGTGCGGGAGCGAGCCAGAACCGGTCGAGCGGGAACTCGACGCCGTCGTGGGGGCCGCCAAGCAGACGGCCGGTCTCGGTGCTCAACGCAGGCTCTCCTTGTCGGGTGTGGCGCGCCCGCTGCGCGGCGCTGTCCCGTCTACCCTGCCTCGGTGCTGACCAACGCCGCCATCGAGCTCGCCTTCCAGCAGCCACCGTCCACCGTGGACTTCCTGTGGTGGTCGTGGCCCACCGACGAGTTCGCTGCCTGGGGGCAGTGGGCGGGCGGCGTCGGAAGCATCGCGGCCGTGATTGTCGCGCTCGCGGTGTTGGTTCGGGATCGTCGTCGAGCCGAGACCGAACGCATTGAGCGCGAGCGGGAGACGGCGCGTGCGGAGCTAGAGCACCGGTTCGATCAAGCGCGGACGGTCGTCGGCGGACTTGCGATGCTGCTAGGTGACATTCCCGGCTCGACCACGAGGTTCCCTGGCATCAAGATCGTCAACCATGGCGCGCGGCCGATCCTTGAGGTGGACCTGGAAGCCGTGACGTTCACACATCGCGACGGCACTGTCTTCGACGACTTTGCGGTCGGGACCCCTGAGTACTTCAGGCAACGCCAGGTTCGGGGAGCTCGTCGCTTCGCGGATGTCCTCGGCCCGCAGGGTGAGGCCGTACAGCATCACCTCAACTTCGCAGGCACGCCAGAGCGGATGCGCCTCGAAGAAGGGGTGGTCGAGGTGACGTTCACGTTCCTTGACATCGACGGCTACCGCTGGCGACGAGTAGGCGGCAGGGCACCTGCACTGGTCGAGGGCGCGGGCCCCGCCGCCTGATCTGTCATTTCATGGCGAGCCAGTACAACGCGTTGTTCGTGGACATCGAGCTGATCGTGAGCGTGCTGGGGAACCCAGTCTGGCCGGACAGGAAGACGGATCGGCGGACACCGTGATTGAGCAGCGCGTCCGAGATCGTGGCGGCGCAGCCCGCGATCTTGCCGGCGCCGGAGCCGACGAACAGGATGGCCGCCCGATAGTAGTTGCCGGGCGTCACGTTGACCGGGGCGGTGAGGGCGATCGACTTCACGCCTGGGCTGGTCCACGAGGCGCCCGCGTCTGCGGACTGGCCGAGGCGGTTCACCACCCCGGTGCCGTCCTCGTAGAGGGCGACGCCGGAGTAGGCGCCGGGGCCGCTGGCCGCGCTCGTGACGGCGAACCCGATCTCGGAGATCGACGCCGCAGAGCCGCGGTAGCGGAACCTGACCATCAGCAGGTTGCCGGACGCGTGGTTGAAGTCGGTCTCCACGTCCTTCGGGTCGGCGGTCCACTCCAACAGGCCGACCGTGGACGGCTGGTACAGCTCGCGGTCGCCGCTCGATGCAGCTCCCCACGTGACCGCGCCGGCTGAGACCGTGAGGACCTGGCCGTCGGTTCCCTTGGCGAGGCGGGCGAGCGTGTCCACGCCGCTGCCGACCAGCAGGTCACCGGCGGCGTCGACCAGCGTGAGCGGCACCTTACCGTCGAGGGCAGTCTGGGTGGCGTTGCTGATCGGCAGGTCGGCGGGCGCGAGGTTGGCGACCTGGTCGAGCGTGAGGTCCGACTTCAGGCCGGCGAGGGTGCGGGCTGCCCAGGCACCGCCGATGCGCTGCAGCAGCGCGCCATCCGCCGGGGCCAGCCCGGCGATCGCGGCCAGGTCCGTGTCGGCGGCCTGCTTGCCGTCCAGCGCGGTCTGCGTCGCCGTCGAGATGCCGAGGTCTGCGGGGGCCAGGTTGGCGACGTTGCCGAGGCCGACGTCGGCCTTGCCCAGGGTGACGGCGCCGGTCTGCCCGGCGACGGAGATGACCGGCGCGGTCGGGTAGGACAGGGCGGTCCACGAGGCGAGCTGTGTTGGAGTGTCGCCGGTGATGATCCAGGTGGTGCCGAGGTCGGTGCGGGTGCACCAGTCGCCCCGCTGGCCGGCCAGCGTCAGCATCTCGGCCTGGCTGGCGACCGCGCCGAGGTACTCGGTGATGGCGATCGCGGGTAGAGCGGAGGTCGGGACCGTGCCGGTGAGGTCGTCATAGGAGTCCGGAATGGACGGCCGGCCGGCGAGGTCGCCGTACGCGCCGCTGGTGGCGACGGCGGCCAGCGCGCCGGGCTGGACGGCGGTGCCCGCGAGCGCGAGCAGCGCCTGGATGGCTGCGGCGAGGTCGATCTGGGGGATGCCGCCGACCGGCTTGACGTACTTGTCGGCCAAGGCCGGCACGGTCGGGGCGTTCGCGGTGCCGCCGAAGTCGCCCGCGAGGCGGATGATGCCCTTCGTCGAGGTGGTCGCGTCGGGCACGTCGCCGCCTCCGCCGCCGGAGTGGGTGTGGCCGGCGAGGGCGTAGGAGACCAGCGTGGGCGGGGCTTCGGCCGGGGCGAGGTCCGCGAGTTGGATCGTCGTGTCCCCTGAGCCCTCGGGGATGACCACGTCGAACTCCGCGGCCCACACGTCGGTCAGGACCTTGATGTGTGGGGCCCAGCCCTGTGGGGAGATCTGCGGGTCGTTCGGGTCAGGGATGACGACCTGGCCGACGCCGGCGGTGACGGTGCCGCGGATGACGCCGGGCGCGATGATCACGTTGTCGGTGCTGTCCCGCAGGGCGAAGGGGATGGTGACCTCGACGGTGCCGGTGCCGGGAGCGCCGCCGGCGGGGTGGCGGATGTCGTAGGCGATCGTGACCGTGCCGACGGCAGCGGGGAGTGGCATCGCAGGACCTCGTCTCACGCGAGCGGAGCGGTGGTCCTGCCGTGGCGTCGGCAGCAAGGATTCTAGCGCCGCGCGGCATGGTCCTCGGTGATTCGTCGGTGCCTTACGCTGATCGCAGGAAAATCTTCGGTCAGGAGGGGCTGTGAACCACCACCTCTCGCCGCGGTCGGCTAGGTGCTCGACGTGAAGATCTTCGGCTGGGCGGCCGACAACATGGGCTGCGGCTGGTACCGCGTGCGCATGCCGCTCAACGAGCTGGCGCGCCGTGGCCATGAGACCATGGCCAACACGATCATGCCGGACGAGTGGCTCGACACGTGCGACGTGCTGCTCGGGCAGCGGATCTGCGAACCGGGGCCGTCCACAGCGTGGCAGCGGATCGCGGTGCACCCGAAGCGGCCGCTCATGGTGTTCGACATCGACGACGACCTCTGGGAGGTCGACCCGCGGTCGCCGGTCTCCTACGCCTGGTTCAGCCGACCGGACGTGCAGGAGCGGCTACGGCGCAACATCACGGTCGCCGACCTCGTCACGGTCACGACCGAGACGCTCGCCGACAAGGTCCGCGCGCTCAACCCGAACGTCGTGGTGATCCCGAACTTCGTGCCGCAGGCGATGCTCGACCTCGAGGCCCCGGAGCGCACGGACCAGCGGGTCGTTATCGGCTGGGCGGGCAGCGATACGCACGTGATGGACTTCGAGGAGATCGGGCCTCAGTTCGCCCGGTTCTTGGAGCGCAACTCGGCGGCGATGCTGCACACGATCGGCGGCAGCCGGCAGGCGTTCCAAGAGCGGTTCAGCTGGGCCAAGCGCGTCGACCGCGACCAGTGGACGGTGGAGGACTGGTTCGACGACCTGTGGGAGTACTACCGGGCGCTCGGCCGGTTCGACATCGCGACGGCGCCGCTGACCCCACACGTGTTCAACCGGTCGAAGTCCTGGATCAAGGCGTTGGAGGCCGCTGCGCGGGGCGTGCCGATCGTTGCGTCCGACGTCGGTCCCTACCCGGACTTCGTGGTGCACGGCGAGACCGGGTTCCTGCTGCGCGCCCCGCACGAGTGGCCGACGGTCCTGCGGGATCTGGTGCTCGACGCCGGCATGCGCGCGGAGATGGGTGCTGCGGCCCGTGATCTCGCAACACGCAACACGATCGAAGGCAACGGGCACCTCTGGGAGCAGGCCCTTCTGTCGCAACTCACCGGCTCACGGGCAGCATCATGAGCAACGACAGGAAAGTCGTGCAGTGCAACTACGTGGAGAGCACCAAGGTGGCACCCGCAGGTGCACGTGCTTATGTCTCGCTGCCGAACAAGGGCAACGGCCACGACCGCATCAGAGTGCTGGTGCGCAGTCATGGCGCCCGCTGGGCGCTCAAGTGGGAGGACACCACGAGGCTCGACCACTTTCGGGTCAAGACCTTGCCGCCTGAGCATCCGCTGTACGCCGACGAGCGCCTGTTCGAAGCAGAGCACCTCGCTGACCTTCTGGCGACGCTCGCGCCGGAAGGCTCCGGCAGCAGGGAGGGGTCGTGACCGAGGAGACCAACGACGACGTGGTCGTCGTGGACGCCGCGCACCGGTGCGCCGTTCCCGAGCTGGGGCCTGGAGAAAGCTGGGTCTGCCCCGATCCGAGCTGCGGCCAGCGCTACGGCCAAGTGTTCCCGCCGGGCACCGAGCCCGTGAACGTCGGCTTCCTGCTGCACGAGCTCGGCGAGGCCTGCGTCGAGGTCGGGCACTCCTTCGCCGCCGGCGTGCCGCCACGGGTCGTGCAGAACGCCTTCTACCGCCTCGGCGGCCAGCTGGAACGGGCCGCGCGAGTGTTCGCGACCACCGATGTCCTGCTTTCGAAGGAGGCCCCCCATGGCTGACTTGCTCATGATCGTCCCGACCCGCGGGCGACCCCACAACATCGCCGCGCTGCTCGAAGCGTGGAGCGAAACGACCGTCGGCGACACCGAGCTCCTGATCGCGCTCGATGACGACGACCCCGCGCTCAGCGAGTACCTCACGATCAAGCCGGAGATGGAGTGGCCGCCGGCGCCTGTGCACCCGCCGCGGTGGATCTCCCAGTCGCGGCTGCGGCTCGCGGGCACCCTCAACGCACTCGCGGTCGCAGAGGCGCAGGGTGGTCGGCACAAGGCGATCGGGTTCATGGGCGACGACCACCGTCCGCGCACCCGCGGCTGGGACGCGGCGTTCAGCACCGCGCTCGCCGACCTCGGCACCGGTGTGGTGTACGGCAACGACCTCATCCAGGGCGCCGCGCTGCCGACAGCCGTCGCGATGACCGCCGACGTCATCGCCGCCCTCGGTTACATGGTGCCGCCCGGCTTGGTGCACCTGTACCTCGACAACGCGTGGCTCAGCATCGGCGAAGGCATCGGCCGCATCCGGTACCTGCCCGAGGTCGTGATCGAGCACATGCACCCGCTCGCCGGGAAGGCGCCGCAAGACGACGGCTACCGCGAGGTCAACTCCGAGCAGCAGTACCTCGCGGACCGGAAATCCTACGAGGACTGGGTGAACGGAGGCCTCGATCAGGACCTTGCGAAGCTGCGGGCCCTGCTCGCGCCGGCGGCCAGGTCGTGACCGCGTGGCGGTTGTTCGAGGAGGGCACGATCCCGGCCTGGACCACCGCCGAGTGGTACGCCGGCCGCGACCGCGCTCCTCACGTCGACGAGGCCGTACACCGCGATCGGCTCGACATCGCGGCCAGGATGGTGCGACACGCGGCCCGTGAGCTCGGCCTGTCGACTGTCGCCGACCTCGGCTGCGGTGACGGCGGGCTGCTGTGGTTGCTCGACCAGGTTCGGCCGCCGCTGGACGCCTGGGGCTACGACTTGCAGCAGTCCAACGTCGGGCCCGCGGTGGCCGAGCGCGGAGTGGACGTCCGGTACGGCGACGTCGTGCACGGCGAGGTCGAGTGGGCGGAGATCGCGGTGGCGACCGAGATGCTGGAGCACCTCGTTGACCCGCACGCGCTCGTGCGCCGGATCGCCGAGCACTCGCGGGTGCTCGTCGCGTCGTCGCCGCACACCGAACGGCCCGGCAACGCCTACGAGTTTCACACCTGGGCGTTCGACCTGGAGGGCTATCACGACCTGCTAGAGCAGAGCGGGTTCGAAGTCGTCGCGCATGAGACGACGGACATGTTCCAGGTGATCACGGGGGTGCGGCGGTGAGCGGGGACTGCGCTGGGTGCGACGAGGCCGTGCAGGAGTCCGCGTCGATCATCGCCGCGCTGGTGCGGCGTCTCGGCGGCGAGAGCGTCGAGCTCACCGATGACGAGCTGGCCGCGTTCACCCCGGACACGGCGGTCTTGCTTCGTCGTGGCGAGTCCGGAGTGACCATCGAGGTCAGTGCGGTCGACGCGCAGAGGAACACCGAGGAGGCGTCGTGCGAGTCCTGATCACCGGCCACAAGGGGTTCGTCGGCCGTCATTTCTGGCGCGTTCTCGCCGAGCAGGGCCATGACCTGACCGGCATCGACATCGCAGTTCCGTGGAGTCAGGGACCCGTGTGGAATGCGCTTGAGTTCAGGGCGGACGTGCGGGACTTCTTCCGCCGGAACGAGGACCACTTCGACCTCGTCATCCACCTGGCCGCCGTGGTCGGTGGCCGCGCGACGATCGAGGGCGCCCCGCTCAAGGTCGCCGTGGACCTTGCGATCGACGCCGAGCTGTTCCAGTGGGCACTTCGCACCCGGCCCGGTCGGATCGTCTACTACTCCAGCTCGGCCGCATACCCGGTCGGGTTGCAGGAGAAGACGAAGCTCGTCAGCACGGAGACCAGCGGCGGACGGTTGGTTGAGCTGGAGAACACCTACCGGCTGCGTGAGGACGACCTCGCGTTCGACTGGATCGGCTCGCCCGACCTCACCTACGGTTGGGCGAAGCTGACCGGGGAGATGCTGGCTCAGCACGCCGAATCCGAAGGCCTCCGCGTGCACGTGTTCCGGCCCTTCAGCGGCTACGGCGAGGACCAGGACCTCTCGTACCCGTTCCCCGCGTTCATCCAGCGCGCGGTGCAGCGCGACGACCCGTTCGAGGTGTGGGGCAGCGGCCTTCAGGTGCGCGACTGGATCCACATCGACGACGTCGTGGCGGCGACGCTGGCCGCGGTTGAGCAGGACGTGCCGGGCCCGACCAACCTGTGCACCGGGCGGCCGACCAGCTTCCTCGATCTGGCGCGGCTCGTCATGCACGGCGCTGGCTACAGCGCGGCCGTCCAGGTACTGCCGGACGCGCCGACCGGCGTGCACTACCGCGTCGGCGACCCGACCAAGCTGCACAGCTTCTACCGGCCGCGCATCGAACTTGAGGAGGGCATCCGCCGCGCGCTCACCCGCGCGGGCGCGGCGGCTGCCTGATCACGCGTCGACGTCCAGCACGAGCTGCTCAAGCCCGCCGCCGGTGCTCGAGCGGAGTCCCGCCGAGAAGCACCTGCCGCACGTCACGGCCGAGGTGGTCGGCTTGAAACGGGTGAAGTCCCAGCTGCCCGTGCCGACGTGGCAACCGGGGCCGGGCACCTTCAGGCCGAGCCAGGACTGGAGCTGGACGGCGTGCACGGTGTCCGAGCCGTCGAGGTAGCCGTTCCGGTTGCCCGCGAACCGTTCACGGGCGGCTGCGGCGGATTCGGTAAGAGCGTCGTGGAGTGCGGTCACGACTTCGCCGCCGCGACCTCGTCCGCGAGCGACGACAGCGCGGCCGCCACCGCGGACAGCTCGGCCAGCTTGTCGACCGGCAGCTTCCCCAAGGCCTGCCGCGCCTTCGGCAGGTCACCGCGGTAGACCCAGCCCATCGCGCCCTGCGCCGTGAGGATGTGCCCGGTGTTCTCCAAGCCCTGCTGGAGCTTCTTGGCGGCTTCGCCCAGCGCGGCGGCGAAATCCTCGCCGGCCTTGCGTTGTTCGTCGCTGCTCACGCTCGCACACCGCCCTTCATGATGTGGTCGACGACCGCCTGGTGCAGCTTGCCCACCAGGTTGTCGGCGGCGTTGGGACCCAGCTCGGCGTTGACCACGGCCCACAGCTTCTGCTTGAGCTGGTCGCTGTCAGCGTAAGGTCGCTCGCCGTCGGTGCTGCGGGGCGCTGGCGGCGTGGTCACGACTGGCCGCCATCCCGCGCCTGCTTAGCCGCGATCAGCAGGTCCGGATCGGGACGCTTCGGCATTGTCGAGCCGGGCTGACGTGTGTACCAGCGCGCAAAATCGCGGATCACAGCTGATCGGTCGGCGCCAGCCAGCTTGCAGGCCGCGCCGAACGCGTCCCACTCATCGGTCTCGACTCGGATGTTCTTGATCGGCGTCTTGCCTTCGCCGCGTGCTCGTGCTGCCACTTCATCACCTCCACGTGTCTTTACATGAGGGAAGGTAGCAGAGTCGGACGTGTGGGTACACCAGTGCTTGACGTGTAGGTACACGAAGGCTTATCGTGTACCTACACAAACGACGAGGAGGGGGCCGGGATGACCGTCACGCAGACCACCACCAAGTGCATCTGCGGCCGCACGCTCCGCGCGGCGAAGTCGGTCGCCCGCGGCTACGGCCCCCGATGCTTCGCCAAGATCCAGCAGGCCGCCAAGGTCGTCGACCTCGCCGCCTACAAGGCGAACCAGGTCGCCAAGGCGCAGGAGCTGATCGAGCTGCGCGCCATCGTCCGCACGGCCCCGACCGCCTTCGCCGCCGTGTCCTCCGACGGCACCGCCACCTACGCGACCGACGTCGCCGCCCACACCTGCACCTGCAAGGCGGGGGAGCGCGGCATCCGCTGCTACCACCTCGCCGCCGCGCAGATCCTCGCCGCTGCCTGACCAAGGAGTTTGCATGCAGAACAGCACCATCGGCTTCCCGCACCGCACCGGCGGCCTCTGTGGAGACCGCCACTGCGCGGGCAGCAGTGAGGTGACCTACGACGGCCACACCGTGTGGAAGACCGCCGAGGCGTACGCCCGCGACCACCACGCGGACGGTGAGGAGTGCCCCAGCCCGACCGGCTGTGACGACCCCGGCTGCGGCAAGGCCGCTGGCGTCGCCCACACCGGTCGCCGCACGCCGCGCACCCGGCCGAGCGTCGCCCAGCAGATCGCCGAGGCATGCGCGCAACTCGGGCTTACGCTGGAGGACGGCTGGCAGCACTCCGTCGTCCCGAAGTTCGTCGTGGACGGGCAGCGCTACAGCGCCCGTGACATCGCCGACCTGGTGCTGGAGGGCGGGCTCCAAGCCGCCTGGAACGCCACCGCGACACGCGTGCGCCAGGACTCCCCGCTGCGGGCCGCTCCAGTCGACGCGACGATCCCGGTGCTGGTGTTGCACGAGGAGCCAGCCCTGAAGACCGTGATGGACGAGGACCTCGGGCCGGGGGAGGTTTGGGACCTGGCCGTGTCCTACCAGTGCGGATTGCGCCACAACAGCGAGTACGACGGCATCGTCGGCTGGCGGGAGCACGAGTACTCCGACACCTACGGCGCCGACCACATCACCCAGGTGTGGGTGCCGTTCTACGAGGCCCGCCTGCCGGGCGACCCGCACCCGACGCGGTTCTGCGAGGACTGCGCGGGTTGGCTGACGCAGCTGGCACCGCACCTGCTGTCCACCAGCCTGGCCGAGATCGCCCGCCACAAGCTCCTCACCGCGCTGCCCGAGTCGTACACGGCCGAGGAGGTGTCGGCGATGAGCGACAACGACGCCATCGGCGCCGTGTCCTGCGGTCTGCTGAAGGACTGAAGCCGTGGGTCGCCGGAGGGTCGCGGTGGGCGACACGATCGAGATGGCCCTGCCCGAGGTCCGCTCCAGCGGTCTGCTGATGAAGATCGGTGGCGAGGTGCGCACCGTCCGCGTGCTCGACGGCCGGGTGCAGATCCTCGAACCGGACGGCGTCACCGCGGCTCTGAAGTACGACCCGCCGTTCGAACTGGTCGGCATCGAAGCGGACCTGCTCGGCGGCCTGTGGGTTGACCCCGTGCCACAGCGGGGGCTCGTGCGGGTATTCCGACACGGGAAGGCGGCGTCGGTACCCATGACGCATGCCGTACACGCGGTGCGCTGGCTGGAGTCGCACACCCCGTTCGACGCTGTTCGGGCGCTGCGCGATGAGGGCTACGAGATCGTCGACATCCGAGGCAGGCGTTAATCGCGACGTACGCCCGCGTCAAGAAGAGCATGAGAGATGAGGGCCGCTAGCCAAGGTCGCGTGGACCGACTTGCATCCGCACGGCGAGTACCGCAGCAATCCGCTCGATCCGTGGCCACTGTGCGTGCACGGCGTTCGCTGCAGACGACCGCAGATATTCGGGTTGCAGCCGCAGCCTGGGAAGCACCTCGCGGAACAGCGTCGCCAAGTCGTCCTCAGCGCCGCTGTATGCCAAGTCGAGGGCTTCGGCTTGCGTAAACCCGACGAGCATGAGGTAGAAGGCTTCGGCTTCCGCGCCGGCGAACGCGCACACACCGCAGACCTCAAGCTGTTGCCGCGAGCACTCCTCGACCTCCAGCCCAGTGCTGACGTGCCCCCAGTACGGGCGGCTGGCTCCTCGTTCGCTTTTGAACAGCTGCACCGACTCGACGCTGATCCCGCCATCGACCAGGATCACGGCGTGCCCAGCTTCGTGGTGCGCAGGGGTGAGCAACTCGATTTGGCGGGACTGGCGGCGGCTGACGTTCAACATCACAGTCCCATCTTCTTGAGCGGGTTATGCGTCTTCTTCTCTGCTGCTCGCACGTAGCCGTGCGGCACGGGCGAGGTCGGGTTCCAGCGACCGTGCCGCGCCCAGTGACCGAGCGGCACACCGTCGAGCGCCGCCTGGGTGGCGAAGCCAGCTCGGAGGCTGTGCGCGGTGTACTGGGCGGCGTTCGGCAGTTGGGTGCGCACGGCGGCGCGGCGCACGATCTCGTTGATCGCGGCGCCCGACAGCCGCTCGTACCGGAACAGCTTGTCGAGCTTCGAGACCGCGCGCAGCAGGCGTCCGGATGTGACGCCCCGCTCCGCCAGTGCTGCGAGGTAGTCGTGCAGGAGTTGCACGGCGTTGGTGTCTGGGTTCGCGCCGGCTGGCACGTTGACGACCTCGCCGACGGCGTCCTGGTCGGTCTTCGAGGCGCGGATCAGGATGTCGATGCCGCCGTCGCCGTCCGGCTGGACGTCGTCGATGTCGAGCGCGGCGAGCTCGGAGCGGCGGCCCGCGAGGGCCATGCCGAGCACGAGAACGAGTCGGTCTCGTTTGCCCGCGAGGGTGTCGGCCGGGGTGCGGGCCACCATCTTCTGCAACACGGACACGGTGATCGGCGGTGCCTGTTTGTTTCCCTTCCCCGCGGCGGCCAGCGCCTTCTTGTGGCCGCGGAGGACGAGCAGCGCGGCCTGGCTATCCGGTGTGCCCTTCGGGTGGCCGGCGCGGCGGTGCAGCGTGCTGATCGCCGCGATGGCCTGCTGGATCGACTTGGGCGCCTTGCCTTCGTCGCACAGGTGCGCGACGTAGTCGGCGAGCGTGGCGGGGGAGCAGGGCAGCGGCGCCCGGTCGTTACTTCGACACCACGCGTCGAAGTCGGCGGCTACTCGCCGGTACGCGCGCTCGGTGTTGGGTGACAGCGCCTCGGCGATCCGGCGCTGGGTGTCGGGCAGCACCACGTCATGCGGAACGACGTGGTGCTGCGGCACCTGTTCGAGTCCAGCCATCAGCTGTCCTTCAGCGTCGCTTGGGCATCTGCGCGCAACGAAGCCAGCATCTCGGCCTGCGTCGTTGCGTAGTAACTCGCCGCGATGTTCCGGGGCCCCGGCTCGGTCCCGTTGAGGTCGATCGACGAAAGCGCCTCAATCGCGGCGCGGCCCTGTCCGGTGATGGTCCACCGGGATCGTCCTTCTCGGCGCTCCCACTGGGCGCACTTCGCCCACTGGTTCGGCCGGCCTTGACCGAAGCTGATCAGCGTCCCCTTGACGTCGCCGCCCTTGCCGCGGTTGAGGTCGGCGTCCAGTGCCATGGCCAGTCGAACCGGATCACCGGACCGCGGTGCGTCGACCTCGTGCCGGACCATCTCAGCGAGTTCGCCCTCGGTGGCTGATTCGACCTCGTTGAGAAGGATGAGCGTCAGCCAGCCTCGCGTGTGCGGCACCCACACTCCTGTGTGGACACGAGGAAGATAGCCGCGCCGGTCCATCGCCCACGCCATTCGCGCACCCGCCACTGCGGTCTCGGGCTCGATTCCCGTAGGCCACATCGGGCAATGCCCAAGCCAGGAGTTGTGCTGGACCCGCAGCTTGTCGGAAATGTGCTGGTCCAGTGCAGTGCCGTCAGGCGGCTCGGTGACCTTCAGGACGTACTCGCAGTGCGGGTGTTCGCACGGCACCTCGTCGCCGAGCTCGCTGAGGAACACGTCTTTCATCGCGCGGTTCCGATCTCCTCGATCTCGACGAGCCACTCGAAGTCCGTGTTCCTCCACGCGGCGTCGGCCTGGTGGACGACACCGTCGAGGGCCTGGACGTGCACGTGGGCCGGGATGGTGTCACCGCGCCGGAAGTACTGGTTCGTGCGCTCCCAGCCGACCGGCGGCTTCCTGCACCGGCACCCCGGCGCGCCACACATCGGCATCGGGTCCTCGTCGTCCCAGACGTCGTGGGCGATGAAGGCGTGCGGGCACGTCTTCATCTTGCAGCCGGGCACCATGCCGTGGTCGGTAGCCACCTGGCCGCCGAACGTGTGCGCGGTCGGCCAGGAGTGGTCGTCGGTCGTCATCGGTGTTGTCTCCTAGATCTGGATGTCGGTGTCGATGCCGTAGCTCTCGGCGAGCACGGCTGCCGCTTCATAGGCGGAGCAGTCGTAGTGGTGGGGGATGGGGAGACCAGTGGTCGGGTTGGTCGGCTGTCGACGCTCATCGCAGTCGCAGAAGGGGCCTCCGCGGGCGAGCAGCTTTCGGTCAGCTGCGCAGCGGCGGAGAGTGGTGGCGGGGTCGTTGCGGGCGATGTGGTGGTCGACGCCCAGCTGATCGGAACGTAGAACGCGCCCGCCCTTGCTATCCACAACTGCGTAGCCCTCGAAGCCAACCTCGCCCACCCGCCACTGTCTGCGGCCTTCCTGCACAGCGAGGGCGCAGTGCTCAGTCTCTTCGATCGCCGCCAGCACCAGTTCGACAAGATCGGACAGCGTCACTCGGCGCCAGCCTCTGCAAGCTCGGCCTCGAAGCCGTCGTCGGTGTCGTCGAAGTCCCGGAACCGCGGTCGCTCGATGCCGCCGTGCTTGGTCGCGTCGGTCTCCATCGCACGAACCCAGGCGGCGACCTCGCCGGGCGTGGGCAGGAGGTCGTGCATCCACCGGATCAGGTTGAGCTCACCCGACCCGGCCTGGTCGATGCCGCGGTACCAACCCGACTCCTCGTGCCAGACCAAGCCGATCTCGCGACCGGTGTTGGGATCGGTCTCGCCGAGTTGGATGTACGCCGAGCGCGGGTCGTCGCGGTGGACCTCGTGGTCCGGGGTCGGAATGCCAGCGTCGTTGAGCGCCCAGATGACTCTCTCGATGTAGGGCTTGTGGGCCTCCTGGATGTCGGTCTCGGTGGTAGGGGATTCGCTGCTCATGGCTGCCTTTCGGTTTTGATCTTGATGGGGGAGGGGCTACTTGATTCGCTTGTCCTCGATGACCTTGTACTCGACGATCGGCGCGCCCTTTCGTCGGTTCCAGTGGGCCTCGGCGTCGTCGACCTGGCGGGCGGCAGCTGCTGCTCTTGCCTGCTCGCGCAGCGAAGGCCGCGGGGCGGGAGGTGGCAGTACGTGAGGGTCGGGCTTGCTGCTGAAAAGGCCCATCTCGTGTCCTTCGGTTGATGAATTTGACCAGCGAAAGTAACCCTCGATAAGGAAGGTTATCGAGGGTTACTCGAACTCATTTTCGAGCCGAAGTGCTGGTTCCGACGTGCTCCCAGTCGAGGCCCCAGACCTGTAAGGCGGCCCCGATGATCTGCCGGTGGTCGAACGCGACGTCGTCGTGAAGCAGCGAGCTGACCGGGCGCCAGCGGGCTTCGGCCGCGTCGTCGCCCGCCGTTGGCTTGGGCGCGTCGTTCAGCCGCGCGGTGTAGGCGATCGACACGAAGCGGCCCCGCGGGTCACGCTCCGGCTCGTCGAAGGCGTCGACCCGGCGCACCTCCGTCAGGTGCACGCCGGTTTCCTCCTTCAGCTCGCGAACGGCGGCATCGCGGCTTCTCTCGTTCGCCTCGGCCTCGCCGCCAGGCAGCGCCCACCAGCCCTTGTACGGCCGGTACTTGCGCTTCACCAGCAAGACGCACAACTCGTCATCGACCGGCGCGAACACCGCCAGATCGGCGACCAACGACACGGCACCCATGGACCCCTCCGTAGATGATCACTTCACGAGGGCGTGAACCTCACGCCCGGAGATGCAGCCGCGCTCCACGAGCGCTCTGGCCACGTCCTCGACGCGGTCCCGCCTGGTGAGCACCAGCTGACGGGCGACGTCCTGCGCTCGACGTTCGGGCCACCTGGCCCGCCTGTCCTTGTGGTAGCCGCGCAAGGCCGCAAGATCCCCCTGCTGGTGCACGGACACGGACGCCACCGTGCGCCGGGCCGCAGGCAGCCGGACGCCGGTCTGCTCTTCGAGCCACATCGCCTCAGCCTCGAGGCCCGCCCAGACGAACAAGATTGCGTCGTTCAGGTCATCGGTGCTCAGCTCACCCGGTGGCGGCTCGTCCCCGTCGATCACGGTCTCGGTGCGTCCGACGACAGACCAGCTCGACCACCCGTGCTTCTGGTAGCCGATCCAGACCTCACGCAGCGGGATGTCGAGCAACACGCCGGCGACCGCATGTCCCGCCTCGTGCATCGCTGTCGCGTGCAGTTGCTGCTTGAGGCGGGCAACCTGTGCACGCGGCGGTGCCGCGATGCGGCCGCTCATCGGGCTGTCCTGGAGCGGTCGCAAGCGCCCTGCAGGCTGTCGAGGTCGACCGGGCGGACCCCCGGCGCGCCGAGCTCGATCAGCTCGCGGCGAAGTTCGTTCAGCGGCGCGACGAGGTGCCCGCGGCTCATACGGAGCAAGCGGGCGATCTCCGTGTTGGTGCGGCCCTCCCGCAGCAGCTGGGTGAGGAGGATGCGGCCGTTCTGCTCGGCGCGGCGGGTGGCGTCGGTTTCGACTGGTGGATGCTTCACGCGTTCGCTCCGTACGGGATCGGCTGCTTGGTCCGGACGTCGGTCCAGCCGTTGTCGGGGTCGTAGTAGGCGACCGAGCCGTTCGCGGCGCGGGCGGCTTCCGAGGCTGCGCGATGGTGCTTGTGTGCCCGGACGCTCCAGGTGTTGCCCTCGCAGGTGGCTACGCCCCACACCAACACGTGGGCGTCGAGGTCGTCCGGGTTCATGCGCTACTCCCCCGGTTCGAGCCGGTGCGGAAGCAGCTCGGCAACGGCAGGCCGACCGTCGCGCCGGCGTAGTCGAAGAGGCGCGTGCGCAGAAGTCCGTGGGCGCCCGTCTCCAGCAGGAAGATCAGGTGGTCGAACAGCTCGTCCCACTGCGTCGCCGCGCCGTTGCTCGGGTTCGGCGCGGGAGGGGCGTCGACGGTGCGCCGGTCCGCGAGCGGCAGGACAACCGCCAGAGGCGCGTGAGCCGCGCACCGTCGTGCCGCTTCGTTCACCAGGCGTGCGATGGTCTGCGCCACCGCTTGGTCGCCGACCGTCGCCGCGCTGTCGCCGTTGACGTCGAGCAGGTGCCATTGGCGGTCGTCCGGCTCGAAGAACGCGGTCCACGGCGTCGGATGCATCGTGACCGCGGGCTCGTCAGCCACGCTGCTTCCGCTCGGGCGTGGCCTGCTGCACGCCCCGCTCTCCGAACAGCTCGACGATCGTCGCGTCTCCGCTGTACCGGCTGAACGAAGGGAGCGGCACACCGACGACGTCCATCGTGCCCGCGAGGATCCGCTTCTTCTCCTGTTCCGTGGCTCCCGCCTGGATCAGGGCGTCCGCAACAGCGTTGAAGATCTGCCAGCTGGTGGACATGGTGTGCCGTCCTCTCGGTGAGCGACTAGTCACGTGACTACCGACGGTACTAGTCACGTGACTACTAGGCAAGTGACTAGTAGTCTTGTGACTATGATCCTCGGCATGGAGCACCTCGTCGGCGCAGCCGAGATCGGCCAGATGCTGCGCGTCGGCCGACAGCGGGTGCAGCAGCTCGTGAGCAGGGAGGACTTCCCGGCCCCCGAGGCGACCTTGGCGATGGGGAAGGTGTGGCGCACCGAAGTCATCCGCCGCTGGGTGATCGAGCACGGGCGCGAGGTCTACGAAGACGACGAAGCCCGCTCCCCTGGCGAAGCGGAGAGCGGGCCGGGCGATCACTGACCGAAGGTCTTGTCGCCGTCGAACGCGGAGAGCTGCTCGCGTACGTCGGCGGCGATCTCGGCGCGACGGCCTTCCTGTCGGGTCGCGACCAGCTCGCCGATCTTGATGAGGCAAGGCAGGCAGGAGGGCTGCTTCTCCGGGCACTCGGCCATGAAGTTCGCCGGCACCGTGTGTGAGCACAGTGCCTCCCAGAAGTCTTCGCGCTGCCCGGAGTCGAACGCGTGGACCTGCCGGTCGTAGGCGCTGAGGCGCAGCTGCCACTCGGTCACGAGGCTTCCTCGGCCTTCAGTGAGGCGCACTCCTCGCATGTGGGCCAGAGTTGAGCGGCCCTCTCGCGACCTTCCGATACCTGCCAGGCGGCGCGTTGGCAGCGGGCGAAGGCCCAGGGGGTGTCGTCGGGGTACCGGTGGAGACGCTCGTCCGGGCGGATGCTGTGGCGCTGCTCGTCGTGCACGCCAACCCAGACCGCCTGCTCGACGTCGGCGAGGCTTGTTGATGGGGTCATGGCAGATCTTTCTGATGCTGGGGTAGCAGCGGCAGGCCCCGAGTCGGGGGGAAGGGTGCCGGGGCCTGCCGCCTCCGTCGGACGCGCGTGAGGGGGGTCTCCGCGCGGCCGAGGCCTGGTTCGGTGGACAGATCCATCAGGTGTTGTTGACCCTGCGGACGAGCATTTGGTACCTGCGGGCCGTGTCTGGATCGAGGCGGATCTCGCGGGCGCCCTGTTGCATGTAGTGATCGGTCATGACGGTCACCAGCTTCTGCACGAACCCGTCGGTGGCCGAGGCGCCCAGCTCCTCCTCAATCACGCGTCGGAGCTTGCGTCGCAGCTCCTCGGTGCTGGCGTGCGGATCGGCGCCTGGGGAGATCAGGACGAGAAGCCCGGCTGCGATGCCGACGCCCACGTTGGCGGACTGCCCGTGCTCATCTCGTCCGGTCACGAGCTGGATGTCTCGAACGCTGTTGTCTGCCACGGCGCGCCATCTCCCCAGGTGTCGCCTTCGTAGTGGTCCCGTCCCCACCCCACGTCGAGTCAGAGTTTGGAACTGCGACGCGTACGTGGGGCGGGTCTGGGTCCGCGGGCTCCGGGCGAACCTGGGGCCGTTGGGCAACTGTCACACTAAACTGTTCCGGAACAGTTTGCTACGTGTTGCTACGGGCCCAATCGGGTGAGCCGGGGCAGGCGCTCTGTGCGCGTGACGGCAGACTGAGGCCCGATCAGAAGGGAACAGCACATGAGCGACGAGCGGGAGCAAAGCCCGATCGACTACAAGTCCCAGCTCGCCGACTTCCTGCGGGCGACCCGCGAGAAGCTCAGGCTCTCGACGGACGAGGTCGCCCACGCCATGGGCGTCAAGGAGCCGACGGTCCGCACGTGGGAGCGCGGACGTTCGCTTCCGGCGCTACCGACCATCCGGGCTCTGTTCGACCTGTACAAGGTCCCGGCGAACGATCGGCCGGAGCTGGAGCAGCTCTACCGGGACGCGCGAGTTCGCCAGCCCAAGCGGCCGTGGGGCAAGGTCATCCCAGAGCCGGTCCGCAGGCTCTATCGGTTCGAGAGCGCAGCCAGCTTGATCAGGAGCTTCCACACGACCCTGGTGTACGGGCCGGCGCAGACCCGCGAGATGGCTGATCTCATCCTGACCACTCCTGGTCGTTCCGCCAAAGAACGCGAGCAGCTGGTGGACGCGAGGCTGGCTCGACTGGACTTCCTGCGCAGGCAGCGAGCGCCGCGGCTGGTGCTGCTGATCCTCGAAAGCGTCCTGTACATCGATCACGGTGCGCCGGACGTCCTGAAGGGGCAGCTGCTGCACCTCGTTCGACTCGCCGAGGAAAATGGCGTGGAGGTACGCATCGTGCCGTTCAAGGCTGCGAAGCGCGCCTACCAGAAGGTCGCGACGCCCTTCGTGCTCGTGACCACTCCAGGGCAGAGAACGATCGTGCACATGGACAATCAGCACGAGGGGATCTTCGTGGACGACCCCGATCGTGTTGCCGACTACGAGACCTGCTTCAAGTCTCTTGAGGAGGCGGCGTTGCCGCTGGACGCCAGCCTCCGGCTCCTGTCTAAGGTTGCGTCGGAACTGTGACGCGATGAGAGGAGTCAGGAATGACCCCATGGAGCCCGGAGGGAGCGGTCTGGCGGAAGTCGTCGAGATCCGCAAATGGCAGTGACAATGACTGCGTGGAAACCGACGGGAAGAACGCATTCCGTGATTCGAAAAACCCGAGTGGTGGCGTTCTGGTGTTCAGTCGTGAGGCATACCGCAGCTTCATCGACGCACTGAACAAGCAGTAGCCACTGCCAAAAGAGGACGGAGGCCGTGCCCAAAACAGGTGGGCACGGCCTCCGTCCTCTTTGTACGCAGCGCGCCCTTGGGTGCGCACGGGTGAAACTACGTGCTCTCCTGAAGCGCTTTCAAGGGTTCAGACTCGGCGTGCAACTGTGGCTGCGGTCGACGATCCCGGACCGACGCCGGGACCTGAACCGTCCACTGAGGACGTGCTGCTGCGGCTCGTCGTTCGGTGCAGTGCGGTCGCGTGCTAGGAGCGGCCACCCGTTCGGCTCAGTCATCGAGTCCACCCAAACGGATCAACGTCTTCAGGCGTCTCTCGCGGTCGGGCATGCACTTAGTCTGCACTTCTGACAGCAACCCCCAGCAAGTATCAGCAACCAGCAGCAACCTGCTAGGTGGATTCGTGCACATGACAGCAACTATCAGCAACTAACAGCACCTATGATCGTTAATCGCAGGGTTACTGGTTCGAGTCCAGTTGGGGGAGCTTCCCAAGACCCTAGTCATCCGACTGGGGTCTTTTGGTTTCGGGGGCCTTGGGCGACGTTGGACCGATGCCGCGCCTCGCGAACCTCCGCCGCATCACCGAGCTCGACCCGGTCGCCGACCACGAGGAGATCCTGCGCATCTCCGCCGGCCTGGAGTTCCCGTGGGACTACCAGAAGGCGTTGGAGTTCGCGCTGTTCCGCACGTACTGCGTCCCGACGATCTCCGGCCTGCTGGAGCGCACCGGCGAGTTCGAACGCCGCCCGCAGAAGCGCTATGACGACACCGCCGTGCTGATGACCGAACTCGTTGAACACGGCTACGACTCCCCGCGCGGCCGTGAGGCGCTACGGGTCGTCAACCGCCAGCACGGTCGCTATGACATCTCCAACGACGACATGCGGTACGTGCTCGCCACGTTCATCTACGACCCGATCGACTGGGTCAACCAGTACGGCTGGCGTCCTCTCTCGCGCAACGAACAGCTCGCCGCGTTCCACTTCTACCGTGCGGTCGGCGCGCGCATGGGCATCCGTGACATCCCCGCGGACTTCGGCGAGTACCGCGCCTTCAAGGACGCCTACGAGCAGCAGCACTTCGTGTTCGCGGACTCGAACCGCCGCATCGGCCAGTACACCCTCGACCTGTTCTGCTCGTGGTACCCGTCCGTGGCACGCCCGGTCGTCACACGGGCCGTGATCGCCCTGCTCGACCCTCCGATGATCCGCGCGTTCGGCTTCACCGCCGCACCGCCGTGGCTGAGCACGCTCGGCCGTCTCGCCTTGCGCGCCCGTGCGGCCGTGGTGCGCCGTCTGCCCGTGCGCCGAACGTTGAAACTGACCAACGCCCGCAACCGCACCTACCCCGGCTACCCGAACGGCTACCGGCCGTCGGACCTCGGCGCGAGCTCCAGCACCGCGCGCTGACCGTTCAGCACGAAGCCCATCGTCCGGAGGAACTCGATGCCGGGCTTGAAGTCGCTGAGCCCGACCTGCACCCGCGTGACCGCCGGAAACCGCTCCCGCAACGCCCGCACCATCTCGCTGCCGATGCCCCACCGCCGCAGGTCCTTCGGCACCAGGAAGAACCCGATGCTCGCGTGCCCCGGCTCCGGGTGGTCCACGACCAGGTCCACGAACCCGATCATCCCCTCGGCCTCCGCGACCAGCAGGTGCTTCTGCTCGAACGCCGCCCCCTCCGGCAACGCGTAGAACAGCCCCTGCACATCACCCGGCCCGGACGGATGACCGGTGGCGGCCTGGAACCAGTCGTCGCAGTCGGCGAACAGCCGCAGTACCTCGGGCTCGTCCGCCGGGGTGAAGTCGCGGAGGGTCAAACGCACGCGTGCAGCCTATGTGTCGCTCGCCACGGGGGCGCGCAAGGGCCGGTCGGCGTGATCGGTATCCTCCCCTCACGCAGTGTGAAGCCTTGCGGTCGGCCGCTGCGCGGGGGAAGTAGCTCAGTTGGTTAGAGCAGCGGACTCATAATCCGTCAGGTCGTGGGTTCGAGCCCCACCTTCCCCACTCCTTTTGAGCAGCCGGGGCAGGTGGGCAGCAACACGACGGCCACTTCCGGCCCTGTTGAGCCGGTAGCTGGGACCGATGTGTGCGCGGTGTGTACGCGTCGGCCGTCACGCGGCTCCATGCGGACTCCAGGCCGGGTGACTACCGTGGTGGGCGTGCGAGTGGCGACGTGGAACGTGAACTCCGTCAAGCAGCGCGTGCCGAGGCTGTTGCCGTGGCTGGACCAGCGGCGGCCGGACGTGGTGTGCCTGCAGGAGACCAAGCTGGCCGACGAGGCCTTCACCGCCCTGCTCGGCGAGGAGCTGGACAAGCGCGGGTATGAGGTCGCGTTGTTCGGTGAGACGCAGTGGAATGGTGTCGCCATCCTGTCGCGGGTCGGGCTTGAGGACGTCACGGTCGGTGTGGCCAACGCGCCGGGGTTTCCGCATCAGGAGGCACGGGCCGTGGCGGCGACGTGTGGTGGTGTGCGGGTGCACTCGCTGTACGTGCCAAACGGGCGTGAGCCGGAGTCGGACCATTACAAGTACAAGCTGGAGTGGCTCAACGCGTTGAAGGACGTGCTTGAGGCCGGGCCCGAGGACGCGCTTGTCTGCGGTGACATCAACATCGCTCCCGCGGACGCCGACGTGTTCGACCCGCAGGCGTATGCCGGGCACACGCACGTGACGGAGCCGGAACGCGCTGCGCTGCGGGCGATCCAGGCGCTCGGGTTCCACGACGTGGTGCGCGACCGGTGGCCGGACGAGCGGGTGTTCAGCTACTGGGACTACCGGGCCGGGATGTTCCACCGGGACCTGGGCATGCGGATCGACCTGATCCTGGCCAGCGACAGCGTGGCGCCGCGGGCGAAGGCGGCGTGGGTCGACCGGCACGCGCGCAAGGGCACCGGGCCGAGTGACCACGCGCCGGTCATCGTGGACCTCGACGAGGCGCCGGACGGGGACATCGGGCCCGTCGTACCGCCGCCGTCGGCGCCGGGTGCGAAGAAGAAGGTCAAGCTCCCCCAGGCGAAGTAGCACCAGGCGAAGTAGCACCAGGCGAGGTAGCAGCAGCAGGCGAAGTGACGGGCAGCGTCACGGTGAACGCGGCGCCTCCCTCCGGCGCGGGGCCCGCCTTGATCGTGCCGCCCATCCGCGTCACCAGGCCGTGCACCAGCGCCAGGCCCACACCGGTGCCGACCGGGCGGGTCTGCTGGTAACGGGCGTGCAGCACGCCGCGGTCGAACGCCACGGCGTAGTCCTCCGGCGCCAGGCCGGGACCGCCGTCGCGCACCTCCAGCACGGACGACACCGCCAGCACGACCGGGCGGCCCGGCGGGGTGACGCGCAGGGCGTTCTCCAGCAGGCCGTCGATCACCTGGCGCAACCGCCGGGCGTCGGCGCGCACCACGGGAGAACCCTTGACGTCCAACGAGAACAGCACCCCGGCGGCGTTGCAGCGGGCGTGCCACACCTCGGCGGCCGAGCGGGCGACGGGGGCCAGTTCGACGGCGGCGAGGTCGAGGCGGAAGTCGTCGGCGCCCAGGCGGGCCAGGTCGAGCAGGTCCGATACCAGGCGGTCCAGGCGGCGGGCCTCGGACAGGATCACCGTGCCGACCGGCGCCACCTGCTCGCCGGACACCACGCCGTCGGCCAGCGACTCGGCGAACCCGGTCACCGCGGTCAACGGCGTGCGCAGCTCGTGCGAGACCGACAGCAGGAAGTCGCGCTGGCGGGACTCGCTGCGCTGCAACGCGTCCGCGAGGTTGTTCACCGACTTCGACACCTCGGCCAGCTCGGAGGGCCCGGACACCGGCACGCGCAGGTCGCGCCTGCCGCCGCTCATCGAGTGCGCGACCCCGGCGACCCGGCGCAACGGCCGCGCCAGCAACGTGCCCAGCGCCAACCCGGCCACGCACGCCACGATGAGCCCGACGGCCAGCGCGAACAGGATGTTGCGGATCAACGCACGCGCGTTGCCGCCCGTCTCGGTCTCCTGCACCAGCGCGAAACCGGCATCACCCGACGGCCGCGCCTCCACCAGCAGCCGCCCGCTCATTTTTGAGACCCGCTGACCGGACAACACGTCCTCGGCGTGCACGGCGCGTGCGGCTCGCACGGCAGCTCGGTCCTGCCCGGAGATCTCACCGGCGGCGGAGACCTTGACGATCGCGATGCCCTGCCCCTCCAGCACCTGCTCGATCCGGTTGTTCGACACCTGCCCGGCGACCACGTCGGCCTGGTTCGCGAGGATCTCGCGGCTCACCTCGCGCGAGGTGTTGAGCACCAGCCGGGTGGACACGAACCCGGCGACGAGGACCGCGACGAACGCGACTCCCAGGCACAGCAACGCGATCCGGGTGGCGAGGCTCATGACGCGTCCGCCGAGTAACCGACGCCGCGCACCGTCCGAATAGGACTCGACGCACCGAACTTCGCGCGCAGCTGGGCGATGTGCACGTCCACGGTCCTGGTGCCGGCCACCGACGCGTAGCCCCACACCGCGCTCAGCAGCCGCTCCCGCGAGAACACCTGGCGCGGGTGCCTCATCAGGTGGGCGAGCAGGCCGAACTCCGTCGAGGTCAGCGAGACCTCGGCGGAGCCGGCCCACGCGCGGCGTTGCCCGACGTCCAGCCGCACGTCACCCATCCGCAGCGCCTCCTGGGCGGTGGCGGCGGGGGTGGCCCTGCGCAGCACCGTCCGCACCCGCAGCGCGAGCTCGCGCGGGCTGAACGGCTTCGTGACGTAGTCGTCGGCGCCCAGTTCCAGGCCGAGCAGCCGGTCGACCTCGTCGTCGCGGGCGGTCACGAACAGCACCGGCGTCCAGTCACCGGCCGCCCGCAGCGCGCGGCAGACCTCGATGCCGCTCATCCCCGGCAGGCCGACGTCCAGCACGACCGCGACCGGCGCGAGCGAGCGGACCGCGGCCAGCGCCGCGTCCCCCGAGGACTCCAGGTGCACGCCGAACCCGTCGCGCCGCAGGTACAGCGCGACGAGCTCGGCGATCGCCGGTTCGTCCTCCACGACGAGCACCAGGCCACGTTCCACGGCTCACCCCGGCTGGTTGATCTCGGACTCGATGCTGTTCAGCGTTGATTCCACATCATCCGAGGTCCGCTGCCGGCGCCTCGCCCCGGCACGCCGTCAGCGAGACCAGCAGCACGAGCGCGGCCATCCACCTCACTTGGCACCGCAGTGCTCGGACTTGAACTTGGCCACCCTCTCGCCGGCTTTGCCGATCTTCACGAGCTGAGCCGCACGCAGCTTCACCCGTGCGTCCAGCACGTCCGCACGCGCCGTGTTGCCGGCCTTGCGCGCGTCGGCCGCCCTCTGCTCCAGCCACTTGGTGGAGCCGAACGTCTCCGGCGAGCCGTTGATCTTGTCGGTCAGCGCCTTGACCTTGGTCTCGATCCGCGGCACGCGCTGCTCGCAGATCTTCCGCACCTTCTCCGGGCTGATCGTGATCGGTTCCTGAGCCGCCGCGGTGCCCGTGCCGAGCAGCAGCAGTCCGGCCACCACCACGCCGATTCGCGAAATGTTCATGGCACGAAACGATGGCGGTCCACGATCAGAGACAGGTCCGCCGAATGTTCGGGTTCTGCAAAGACCAGCCGGAACGGATCAGCTCAGGCCCACTCCACGGCTGGCCGCCAGGTGCGCCATCGGCCGCATCCGGTCCCACACCCGCTCCGACCGCAGCCCCTCGGCCGCGCCCATCGCCTGCACGCCCACGGTCCGCCCGACATCGCTGTCGCCGTCCATGAAGTGGCACGAGGCCAGCGCGATCAGGCAGAACGTCCAGCTGCGCGCCATCGCCGGTCCAAACTGCTCGATCGCCACGGTCAACGCCGAGATCGCGGGCCCGGTGTCACCCAGCTCCGTGTGCACGATGCCGATCATCGCCGTCAGGTCGGTCTCGTCGTGGAACCGCGCCCAGTCCGGCACGTGCTCGTCGTCTGCGCGCGCGAACGCGTCCTTGGCCTTTCCCAACGTGCGCAACGCTTCCTCCGCACGGCCCTGACGCGCATACGCCCAAGCCTCGTTCGCGTGCATGATGCTCGACGCCAACGGCGACAGCGCGCCCCTCTGGAAGTACGCCAGCGCATCGCCTGGTGCGCCGTGATGCAGGTGCACGCGCCCACGCCGGTACACGATGTTCGTCGTCAGGTCCTCGTCGTGCCGCGCGAACTCCAACGCCCGGTCGAAGTGGTGGTAGGCCGCCCCGACCTGGCCGCTGTCGAACGACGTCCAGCCCGCGAGGTTGTGCAGGTCGGCCACGGCCGAGTGCAGCCGCGCCCGCACCTGGTCGGTGGCTTCGGCGTTCAGCAGCTGCTGCGCCCAGTAGATCCGGACCACGACCGCGTCCCGGCAGGTGCCTCCGCCGAACTGGTAGTCGACGGACCGCAGCGACCGGGTCTGGGCCTCCAGCTGTTCCACATCGTTCATGCCGATGCGGGCGGAGTGCGGGGGCGGGAAGTACGCGGGATCTGCCATGTGGAATACCTCTGCTCCGCGCCGGTGAAATCCGAGCGTAAGGTGCGCGTGAACGGGTGAGAAGGGGCTTCCGGGCCAGGTGGAATGCGGCGCAGGTAGCGGATTGGGCAGGTATTAATCCGGGTAGGCACGCCCGATCAGGAAGAGCAGAGTGGTGCTCATGAGGCGACGCGCGCACTTGCGGCTGGTGACCTCCTTCGAAGCCGAGGACACGACGTTGGCCGCCGTGCTCACCGCCGAAGACCTGGCCGTTGACCTGGGGCTCGACCCCAAAGCCCGGATCACGTGCGGCCGGCACCGCTGCTGGTCGCACCACTGCGTCGGCTGGCCGGACCACGTCCGGTTCCGCGCGGGAACGTCCGACCCGCAGGTCGAGATGGCCTGCCGGACGAGTTTCGCGGCGAGCCGCGCCCAGTAGAACGACCCGGAAAGGCTAAGCCTGGTGGGTGAACACGGCGGCTTCCGGAAACGGGATCGGGGGCCGCCGGCTGTCCTGCGGCACGTCGAGCAACGCCCAGATGATGTGCCGGCCACCGCCCGCGGGCGTCTCACCCATGGTGAAGTTGCAGACGGCAATCGATGCCACGTTGCGACGCATGATGTTCCACTGCTTGAGGTCCAGCCGTGCTGTCGTGCGCACGGCAACGGAGAACTTGTCGTCACGCATGCGCAGCAGCAGTGAGACCGGCTGCTCGTCTTCGACGTGCGACACGAGCTCAACGGCCAGCTGCGGCGCCACGTCCAGCAACGCCTGCACGCCCCACCGTTCGCACGCGCGCTCGGTGACCCGCTCGGCCACGTGTGGCGCACATCGGCACGTCGGCAGCACGGCGTCCACGCGGTCTTCGTGCCGCAACCGCACCACGCTGGCGAGGGCGGCCTGCGTGGTGGCGTGCAGTGGAATGTGCCGGGGCAGACCACGTGCCTCCAGCGTCGACCGCAGCCGGTGGTCGCTCACGACGAGGCTGAGCGAGATGCCCGGCCAGCGCGCCGCCGACAGCCACACGACGTCGAACACCACGAGCAGCGCGGGTGACTCGGCGACGAGGTCGTCGAGCTCGACGACGACACCGACGAGCTCCTTCGTGGCGCAGTCGAGCAGCACGTCCTGCACGCGCAGGTAGGTGGACCAGTCCAGGCGACCGGTGAAGCGCACGACCAGAACACCGTTCTGCTCCCGGACATCGACGTCGAGGCCGTGCGTGGCGATGTCAGCGGTCATGATCAGTCCTCCCCAGAACACGTGCCTCCCTTCTTCCCACTTTCGCCGCGCCGGCACAGCCGACCTAGGGGGTAACTACCCGTGTTTCGGCGTTAGTACCTCCGGGGGACCGCGTTGCAGAGGTAGATCGCGCCGACCTAGGGTGCCGCTGTGGGCCGCGCGCTTTCCCCAGGTCGCAAAGGCAATTTGCCTGCCGACACAACTACTCTTGTGGGCAGGAAACAGGATGTCGCCGAGGTCAGGAGACTCCTGGCGGACTCGCGCCTGGTGACCCTGACGGGGGTCGGCGGGGTCGGCAAGACCAGGCTGGCGCTGCGGGCCGCGGGCGAGCTGCGCAGGGCGTTCCGCGACGGCGTGTGGTTCGTCGAGCTGGGCGGGGTGACCGACCCGGAGCTGGTGGTGCACACCGTGCTGGAGTCGTTGGGCGTGCACGACGACACCGTCCGCCAGCACCGCACCGTCCTGGTGGAACACCTGCGCGACCGGCAGCTGCTGATGGTGCTCGACAACTGCGAGCACGTCGTCGGGGCGACCGCCGACCTGGTGGACGCCTTGCTGCGCGGGGTGCCCGGCCTGCGCGTGCTCGCGACCAGCAGGGAACGGCTCGGCGTGGACGGTGAGCACCTGTGGCAGGTGGTGCCGCTGGAGCAGGACCCGGCGCTGGTGCTGTTCGCGGAACGGGCGGCCGCGGTCGAGCCCGGATTCACCCTTTCCGGTGGAAACCACGGCAAGGTGAGCCAGATCTGCGCGCTGCTGGGCTGCATTCCACTGGCCATCGAACTGGCGGCGGTGCGGCTGCGCGTCCTGACGCTCGACCACCTGTTGTCCAGATTGGACGACACGTTCCGGGTGCTGCAGGACGGCAAGCGCGGCGGCGACCCGCGGCACCAGACGCTGCAGGCGGCGGTGGACTGGAGCTTCCGCCTGTGCACCCGCTCCGAGCAGACGCTGTGGGCCCGCGCGTCGGTGTTCGCCGGCACGTTCGACCTGGAGGCCGCCGAACGGGTCTGCTCCGGCGACGGGGTGCCGCCGGCGGAGGTCGTGCGGTCGCTCAGCGGGCTGGTCGACAAGTCGGTCGTGGTCGCCGAACAGCACCCGGCGGGCACCCGGTTCCGGTTGCTGGAGCCGTTGCGCCAGTACGGGGTGGACAAGCTGCGGTCCGCCGGCCTCGAGCAGGTGCTGCGCGAACGGCACCGCGACCACTACATCGAATGGGCCGAGCGACGCGAACAGGAGTGGTTCGGGCCCGCCCAGCCGCAGATCTTCGCGCTCACCCGCCTCGAGAACGCAAATCTTCGGACCGCGCTGGACTTCTGCTTCGCGAGCGACGGCGAGCACTGCGTCCACCTCGCCGGCACGCTGTGGTTCTACTGGGCCGGCTGCGGCATGCTCGGCGAGGGCAGGCACTGGCTCGACCGCGCGGTGGCGACCGCGAAGGAGGGCCCGCTCAGAGCGAAGGCCCTGTGGGTCAACGGCTACGTGGCCACCCTGCAAGGCGACCTTTCCGCGTCGGTGCGCATGTTGGACGAGTGCCGCGCCTACGCGCGCACGGCAGGCGACGAGTCCGCTCTCGCCTACGCCACGCACCGGCTGGCGTGCACCCACCTGGTCGGCGACGACCTGGCCATCGCCGACGAGCTGTTCGAAGAGGCCATGGCGCGCTACCGCAGCCTCGGCACGGTCAACAGCCACACCATGCTCGCCGGCATCGAGCTCGCCATCTCGGCCACCTTCCAGCACGACTTCGCCGGGGCGGAACGGCTCTGCGTCGAGGCCAAGGCCGTCGGCGAGGAGCACGGTGAGCTGTGGGCGCAGGCGTACGCGATCTACGTGCTCGCGTTGTGCGCGTGGGTCAGCGGCGACCTCGCGAAGGCCGACGCGCTGGGCCGCGACTGCCTGAGGATCAAGCGCTCGTTCCACGACCTGCTCGGCATCGTGCTCGGCATGGAGGTGCTGGCCTGGATCGCCGCCTCGCAGGGCAACGCGGCGCGGGCGGCCACGCTGCTGGGCGCCACCAGCGAGATCTGGCAGTCGGTCGGCTACCCGATGTTCGGCTCGCGCTACTTCGGCACCCCGCACGGCGAGTGCGAGTCGGCGGCGGTCGCGGCACTGGGCGAGGCCGACTTCCGGGTGGCCTTCCGGCGCGGCATGGACCTGGAGCTGGAGGACGCGATCTCGTTCGCCATCGGCGAGGAGCCGGCCGAGCCGGAACCGGTCGCACCGCCCACGCCGCTGACCCGCCGCGAGCAGCAGGTGGCCGACCTGATCGCCGGAGGCATGTCGAACAAGGAGATCGCGGCCCGGCTGGTGATCGCGCGGCGGACGGCGGAGGGGCACGTCGAGCGGATCCTGCAGAAGCTCGGGTTCACATCACGGGCGCAGATCGCGACGTGGGTGACCGAGCGCCGAAACTAGCGCTCGCTGATCCTGCGGAGCGTCCAAAGTCCGCACAGGGCCAGCAGCGGCTTCACGAGCAGCCACTCGCCGGGACGGTGGTCGTCCGCGCGCACGAGCCGGGCGGCCAGGTCGGGGCGTTGCCGCCGCAGGTAGGCGCGGGCCTTGAGCGCGTGGGCCGGCTGGGAGACGATCTTGATGCGGCCGGCGTCCTCCAGCAGCGGGATGACGTTCGCGATGTTCTCCCAGGTCGTCCTGCTCTCCTCTTCGAGCAGCACCTCGCCGGTGAACCCGAGCACGGACTTCGCGTGGTCGGCCATCAACCGGGCCTCCGTGGCGCCACCACCGGCCGCGCCACCGCTGAAGATCACCCGCGTGCCCTCGCCGGAGACCGAGCGCAGGCCGGCGCGTACCCGCCAGCGGTTGACCACGTTCGCCGTCGGCCGGGGGTTCCGGTAGCCCAGCACGACCACCGCCTCGGAGCCGCCCTCGCCGCGTTCCACGAGGGCTCGGGACCAGCGCCGGTTCAGCCACTCGCCCCAGGCCAGCACCACCACGCCGGCCACGACCAGGTACGTCCGTCTAGTCGACACAGGGCACACCGCCGTTCGGAGGTGGCGGCGGGGGAGCGGTCGCGAGCTCGGTCACCTTCGCCCGCACCTTGGCCGGGTCGACCCTGTTCACGTCCTGCCCGCCGATGTGCGCGCCGCCCTCGACCGGCAGCGTGTCGAACCGGACCTCGGACGGCAGGTTCCGCGCGAGCTCGGCCAGGTCGAGGCCCGCGTCCAGGACCACGTCCCGCTGGGCCATGTCGATCATCGCGGCGACCGCGGCCGGGTCCGTCAGCCGCCGCGCCACGGCCGACAGGAACGCCTGCTGCCGCCGGGTGCGGGCGAGGTCGCCGCCGGGCAGGCCGTGGCGCTGCCGGACGAACGACAGCGCCTGGCCGGCGTCGAGGTGCTGCGGGCCCGCCGGGAAGTCGGCGCCCGACAGCGGGTCCTCCGTGGCGTTCTTCAAGCACACGTCGACGCCGCCCAGGCCCTCGGCGATGTGGTAGAAGCCGATCAGCGAGAGCTCCACGAGGTGGTCGACCGGCTGGTCGAGGAACGCCGACACGGTCTGCACCTGGGCGCGGCGGCCGGCCTCGCGCCCGGCACGTTCGAGCTGGCGCTTGTCCGCCATGCCCGCGGCGCGCAGGCGGTCCTCCTCGGCGACCTTCGCCCGCCCATAGGCCTCCTTGACCTTGCCCTCGCCGCCGGAGGACAGCGGCACGAGGTTGTCGCGCGGCACCGACATCGCCACGGCCGGGCCCGAGGCCGGGATGTGCACCAGGATCAGCGTGTTCGCGTTGTAACCGCCCCGGTCGCTCTCGCCGGCCTGCAGCCGGCGCAGCACGTCGGCGGGCAGCGGCTCGCCGTGCAGGTCGAGCCGGGTGGTGAGGCCCATGACCAGGATGTTGCGGCCCGAGGCGGACCGCGGCGCGTCGGCGGCGATGGCGTGGGAGCGCTCCACCCCGGTCGAGATCGTGGACACCGCCGACCACGCGATGCCCGCCACGACCAGCACGGCGGCGCACACCAGCACCCACGCCGTGCGCAGGATCACGTAGCACGCACGCCGGAAGCGGCCGATAGAACTCATGAGATCCCCCATCCCCTCGACTATTCTAGGTGGTCATGGGGGTTCAGCTGCCGAGTCTGGCAGCGCTGGCGGTTCTGACGGTGTTCGTCCAGGTGGGGATCTGGGTCGACGGGGACGACCTCGGCCCGCACTTCGGCGTGTGGCTGGTGATGGGCGCCATGATCGCCTCGGCGCTCGTGCGCCGGGTGGGTCTGTGGACGGTGGCACCGGCGCCACCGGTCGTCTTCGTCGTCCTCGCGGTGGGCGACGAGGCCTGGCGGCGGCAGGCGACGGGGCAGTCGTTCTGGCGCAGCAGCAAGGAGTTCGTCGCGGACGCGGTCCCGTGGTTCGTCAACGGGTTCCCGTGGCTCGCGGCGTCGGTCGGCGCGGCCGTGGTGGTCGCGGCCGTCCGCACGGTTTCTGGGGGGAAGTGGAGATGCAGGTCTTCGTCGACGGCGGCGGTGGCAGACGGGTAGTGGCGCGGCTGGTCAGCGCGGCGCTCGCGAGTGGACTGCTCGTGTTCGCCGCGGTGGTCGGTGGCACGTTGCTGGCGGTGTGGTGAGGCGCGCGCCACGGTTGCACTGGGTCTCCATCCTGCTCGGGCTCCTGGTGCTGATGTGCGTCGTGTCGTTCCACGCGTACACCGCGCTGAAGCCCGAGCCGGTGCCGAGCGCGCGCACCACGCACGAGCTGCCCGACCGCACGCTCGCGCTGGCGTTCCACGGCGGTCCTGATCCGAAGTGGACACCGCACCTGCTCGACGCGTTGCGGGAGGCCGACGTCAAGGCCACCTTCTTCGTGCTCGGCATGCAGGTCACCCGCAACCCGGAGGTGGCCAGGAGGATCGTGGCCGACGGGCACCGCGTCGGCATCGACGGCTTCCGCACCGAGGGCGACTGGACCGACCCGCTGGACCTGGCGTTCGCGCAGGCCGCGCTGGCCGACGTGCTGGGCGTCCACACGCGACTCGTCGGCGCGCCGGCCGAGGTCGACAGCGGCGACCGCGACCACCAGGACATCGGCACGCTGGTGCGGATGTCGCTCGCGCAGGGCCGCGGCGTGGTCCGGCTGCACGACGACGGCAGCATCGGCGCGGACGTCGCCGCGAGCTCGCGCGCACGCCCGGCTACCGGTTCGTGCGGCTCGGCGAGGGTGACGGCGTGGTCGAGGCCGGGGCGGCCGAACGCTTCACCGGCGCGGTCACCGCGTGGTCGCAGCGCCACGGCGGCGTCGTGTTCGCGTTGCTGGGCACGGCGATCGCCATCGCGGCCCTGCTCGGCATCCTGCGCACGCTGATGCAGCTCGGCCTCGCCCACACCGACCGCCGCCTGCGCCGGGAGAGCGAGCACGCGCCACCGCCGTGGATCGCGCCGCCGGTGTCGGTGATCATCCCGGCCTACAACGAGGCCGTGAACATCGCGGCCACGGTCCGGTCGATCGCCGCGAACAACCACCTCGCCGACGTCGAGGTGATCGTGGTTGACGACGGCTCGACCGACGGCACCGCCGACCGCGCGGAAGAGCTGGACCTGCCCGGCGTCACGGTGCTGCGGCAGGAGAACCAGGGCAAGCCGGCCGCGTTGAACGCCGGCATCCGCGCCGCGCGGCACGACGTGCTGGTGCTGCTCGACGGCGACACGATCTTCGAGCCGGACACGATCGGCCAGCTCGTGCAGCCGTTCGCCGACGGCGGGGTCGGCGCGGTGTCCGGCAACGCGAAGGTCGGCAACCGGCAGGGGCTGCTCGGCCGCTGGCAGCACCTGGAGTACTGCGCGGGGTCCAACCTGGACAGGCAGATCCTGCACGCGCTGCGGTGCATCCCGACCGTGCCGGGTGCGGTGGGGGCGTTCCGGCGGTCGGCGCTGACCGACGTCGGCGGCGTGCCGGAGCACACGCTGGCCGAGGACACCGACCTGACGATGGCGGTCACGCGCGCGGGCTGGCGGGTGGCGTACCGGCCGGAAGCCAAGGCGTGGACCGAGGCGCCCGTGACCGTGCCGGGGCTGTTCCGGCAGCGGTACCGGTGGTCTTACGGCACGTTCCAGGCGATGTGGAAGCACCGTGGCGCGTTGCTGGAGAACGGGCCGATGGGGCGCTTCGGGCTGCTCTACCTGTTGGCGTTCCACCTGCTGCTGCCGCTGCTCGCGCCGGTGATGGACCTCTACGTGCTGTACGGGTTCATCGTGGCCGACGCACCGTTGGCGTTCATCGTGTGGACGGTGTTCCTCCTGCTGCAGACCGCGAGTGCGGGCTATGCGCTGCGGCTGGACGGCGAGTCGCTGAAGCCGTTGTGGGCGTATCCGTTGCAGCAGGTCGTGTACCGGCAGTTGATGTACGCGGTGGTGATCCAGTCGTTGGTCACGGCCCTGCACGGAACGCAGCTCAAGTGGATGTCGGTCCGGCGCACGGGTCGGCTGGTGGACGCACCCGGCGGTAGCGTGGCCCGCACCTGAACACGGAGGGAGCGCGGGTGGGGCGCACGCCATTGGACACGCCTGCGCGTCAGCAGGAGGTCTTCGCCGCCGTGCTCCACGTGTTCGCCGACGTCGGCTACGCCCGGTTCAACATGGACCTCGTCGCATCCAGGGCCCGTGCGAGCAAGGCCAGCCTGTACCAGCGCTGGCCCTCGAAAGCGCGGCTGATCGTCGACGCGCTCAAGGCGAACATGCCGGTGCTCGCCCAGCCGGACGAGGGGTCGTTCGCCGAGGACGTGCGGGCGATCATGCGGTCGTGGGGCGAGCCGCGGCCGTTCGACCTGGCCGGGGTCTTCCTGGGCCTGCTGGAGGGCAGCAGGCAGGACGCCGACCTGGTGCGGCTGCGCGAGGAGCACGTCGACCGCACCTACACAGAGCAGCTGCGGGTGGCGGTGGACCGGGCGAAGGCCCGCGGCGAGCTGTCGCGCGACCTCAACGCCGACTTCCTGATGACGGCGCTGATCTCGACGTTCGTGCTGCGCTCGGAGGAACGGGACGTGGTCGACGGGATCGTCGACGGCCTGTTGAGACCACTGATCGGCTGACCTTTCACCCCAAATCACTCGTCACGGAGTAGCTGCTGCGCTACGTTCGGTCATGGGCTCAAAAGAACAATTCTGTTCTGTTGAAGGGAAGCACCGTGACCGAAGCTGCTGTCTGCCCCGTCCACCACGAACGCGACCACCCCCTGCTGAACGGCCCGACCGGCTTCGCGGAGGCCGTCAGCGACGGACCGGTGAAGATGGTGTGGCCCAACGGCGTCGAGGCCTGGGTCGTCGCGAGCTACGCCGGCGTCCGGCAGGTGCTCTCCGACCCGCGCTTCACCACCCGCAAGGGCGGCCAGCCGGAGATGCGCACCGACGACGGCGAACCCGTGCTCGACGCCGACCAGCCGGGCAACATCAACGCCATCGACGGCCCCGAGCACATGCGGCTGCGGCGTCCTCTCGCGCGTGGCTTCATGGTCAAGCGGATGAACCAGCTGCGGCCGCGCATCCAGCAGATCGTCGACGAGCACCTCGACGTGATGGAGGCCAAGGGCGGGCCGGTCGACCTGGTCACCTCGCTGTGCCTGCCGCTGCCGTCACTGGTGATCGCGGAGCTGCTGGGCGTTCCCCCGGAGCACCAGGAGCTGTTCCAGGCCACCGCCCGCGACATGTTCGGCAAGAACGGTTCCAAGGACGAGTACATCGCGCACGCGACCAAGCTCTCCGAGGTGCTCGCGCCGATCGTCGCGCAGAAGCGGGTCTCCGGCAGCACCGACGACCTGATCGGCCTGATGGCCAACGACACCGACTTCAGCATGGAAGAGCTGATCTTCCTCTGCATCGGCATGCTCGCGGCCGGCCACGAGACCACGTCGAACTTCCTCGGCCTGTTCACGCTGCACCTGTTCGAGCGGCCCGACCAGCTGGAGGTCCTGCGCCGCGACCCGAGCCGCGCCGACGTGGTCGTCGAGGAGCTGCTGCGCTACACCGTCGGCCACCTCGGCGGCCCCGGCCTCACCCGGCGCGCGACCGAGGACGTCGAGGTCGACGGCGTGCTGATCAAGGCGGGCGACTGGGTGAGCGTGTCGCTGCTCGCGAACCTCGACGAGGAGCTCTGCCCGCGGGCGGGCGAGCTCGACCTGGAGCGCGAGGCCGTGTCGCACCTCGGTTTCGGCTTCGGCCCGCACCAGTGCCTCGGCGCGAACCTGGCCCGGGCCGAGCTGCAGATCGGCCTGCGGACGCTGTTCGAGCGCTTCCCGAACCTGCGCCCGGCGGTGCCCGTCACGGAGATGAGCTACCGCACCGACATGATCACCTACGGCGCCGCCGAGATCCCGGTGGTGTGGTGAGCGTGCTCATGAGTGCCACCGTCCGGATCGACCAGGCGAAGTGCATCGGCTCGGGGCAGTGCGTGCTCGCCGCGCCGGACGTGTTCGACCAGTCCGACGACGACGGCCTCGGCATTGTGCTGGTGCCGCACCCGCCGGCCGAGCTGCTGCCGGGTGTGCGTGACGCGGTGGACAGGTGCCCGGCTCAGGTGGTGACCCTGGAAGAGTGACCTGATCGGCCGTTCCGGTGAGGTGTCGTCACGGAGAACTGATTCAGCGCATGGTCGCCGACACCTCGTTGGCCCCTTTCCGATCACGCCTTTCTTCGAGAATCGTGAGCGCGACCGCCACGGCGTTGTGGCGGTCGCGCGCACGCTTGCCGGGAGAGCCGAAAGACCCTTCCCGGCCAGGCCGGGCAGCGAGATGGTGGCGACGGCGCGGCGAGTACCGGCGGTGTGCAACGGGTATCTGCACAACAGGTGGCCGGCGCATGTCAGGAGGGCCAGCGATGTTCAACGGCGACACATTTCCAGCTCGTGTGGACAAAACAGATGTGCGGCACGTGGAAACGCTGACCAGAGCACTTAGGGCACTGGATCACGAATATGGCGGCGGCGCCTGCAGGGACGCCTGCGTGGCTCTGCTGAACTGGGCGAACCCGCTGCTGGCCGCCAGCCAGTCGAACCGGGCCGTGCAGCGGCTGCAGGTGGCCATCGCGGACCTGCACAACCTGGCCGGCTGGGCGTCGTTCGACATGGGACTGCTGGAGTCCGCCCACGTCCACTTCGGCCGTGCGATGGACCTCGCGCGCGCGTCCGGCAACTGCGCGTTGGAGGCGAACATCCTCTACCGCATGGGCCGCGTGCACCTGCACTACGAGCTCGCCGAGGACGCATTGGCCTCGTTCCAACGCGGACTTCCCATTGCACAGGCCAGTGGCTCGACATTGGCCGTGTCGATCCTGCACGCCAACGAGGCGTGGGCGCTCGCGAAGATGGGCGCCGAAAGGCAGGCCTTGCGCCAGTTCGCGCGCGCAGAAGAAGAGTTCGACCGTGCGTCCGGCGAGGACGCACCGCCGTGGGCCCGTTTCTTCGACCTCGCCGACCTGGTGTCCATCGGCGGAATGGTGCACACAGAGCTAGCGCGCACATGCGATGTGAAGTACGCACGGTCCGCGATCCCGTTGCTGACGCGGGCGATCGCGTCGGGCGGTGAGGACGCATCGCGCAGCCAGTCGTTCCGGCTCGCCGCCCTGTCGATGAACTACCTGGTGCAGAACGATCCTGAACAGGCGCGCGAGGTGGGGCTGCAGGCGATCGAGGTGTCCGGGCCCATCAGGTCGGTGCGGACGCGGGACCGGATGCGGCCGTTGCGGCAGGAGGCGGAGCGGATGCGGGGGAACGAGGCGGCGGAGGAGCTGTGCGTGCGGCTGATGGCCTTCATGTCGTCGTCGAAGGGCGCGGCTTAGCGGCTCGGCCGTGGGTGGGAGGCGTCGCCGGAGCCCGAGGAGAGGTTTGGGCTTCGGACCCCGGCGACGCCGTCGAACAGGAACGACACCCCGCTGGGGGGCCAAGGTGCCGTTCCCCGACCGTGGGGATCAGCAGCGGATGTCGGTGCGGACGCGGTAGGTCATCGCGCCGGAGTTCCACTCCGCGTAGGCCGAGGTGCAGTCGTCGAGCGTGCTCGTGCCGCTCGACCACAGCTCCTTCTGCCGGTAGCCGCCCTTGCGCAGACCGACGCGACCGTACGGTTCGCGGGCGTCGGGGGAGTTCCACTGCTCGACCAGGATCAGCTCCGGCGTGTACGGCGCGCCGGCGTTGTGGGTGTCGGTCCAGGTGTAGATGTAGGCCCAGTTCTTGCCGCAGCCCTTGAACTGCTTGACCGAGGCCCACTTCTGGCCGTTGTCGCCGACGTAGGCGGTCTTGCCGATCTGGGTCACGGGGCCGCAGCCCGGGGCGCTTTCCGCCTGGGCCTGGCCGGAGGTGACGACACCCAACAACAACGCGGTGACGGCGACGAAGGTTGACCGCTTCATGGGCGAGAAGCATCACGATACGCGCTGACATTTCGCTGACACTTGGAGTTACCGGCTGGTTAGGATCGGCTCCATGCCGCGGTGGGAGTTCAAGGTTCTCGGATCGTTGCAGGTCATCGACTCGGGCCAAGCGGTGGAACTGCGTTCGGCCAAACAGCGCGTCCTGCTCGCCGCATTGCTGATGAAGGCCAACGCGCCGGTGTCGTTCTACGAGCTGATGGAGCACCTTTGGGGTGAGGAGCCCTCTGGCTCGGCGCGCGCGACTCTGCAGACGTATGTCATGCGGTTGAGACAGTCGCTGGACGACCTCGCCGACCGCAAGCTCGTGCGGACGTGGCCGACCGGGTACTCGATCCACGTCACGGACGACCAGCTGGACCTGTTGACGTTCCAGCGGTTGCGGGCCGAGGCCAGGCGCGCGCCGGACCTGGTGACCGAGGCGCGACTGCTCGGTGAGGCGGCGGCGTTGTGGCGGGGGCCCGCGCTCGACCAGCTGTCGTCGTTGCGGATGGAACAGACCGACGTGCAGCGGCTCAACCAGCAGCGCTGGGAGGTGCTGGAGCGGCGCAACGACGCCGAGCTGCAGCTGGGGCGGCACGACCAGATCGTCGACGAGCTGCGGTCGCTGGTCGCGGAACACCCTCTGCGGGAACGGTTCTGGTACCAGCTGATGCTCGCGCTGCACCGCACCGGTCAGCAGGCGCAGGCGCTCGACGTGTACCGCAGGGCCAGTGAGGTGCTCGCGGACGAGCTGGGCATCGACCCGAACGCCGAGCTGCGCGCGCTGCACATGGAGGTGCTGGCCGGCTCGTCCGCGCCGGTGGCCGTCCAGGCGGGACCGTCGTGGCTGCCGCCCGCGGTCGGCGACTTCGCCGGCCGGGCGGACGAGGTGGCGCGGCTGACGGCCGGGCTGCGCCGCGGTGGCACGTGGACGATCACCGGTTCCGGTGGTGTCGGCAAGACCTCGCTGGCGGTGCACTGCGCGCACCTGGTGCGCGACGCGTTCCCGGACGGCCAGCTGTACCTGAACCTGCGCGGCGGCGAGCAGAAGCCCGTCGAACCCGCGGCGGCGCTGGACCGGTTGCTGCGCGGCCTCGGCGTGTCCGGCGGTGCGATACCGTCCTCTGTGGACGACCGAGTCGACCTGTACCGGGACCTGTTGTCGGACCGGCGGATCCTGGTCGTGCTGGACAACGCGGTCAACGAGGCCCAGGTGCGGCCGCTGCTGCCGGGCACGTCGTCGGGTGCGGCCCTGGTGACGTCACGGGCGGCGCTGGCGGGCCTGGAGGCCGCGCACGTCGTGCCGCTCGACGTGCTGCCGGCCGCGGACGCGCTGGGGTTGCTGCGATCCGCGCTGGGCGACGCGCGGGTGGCCGCGGAACCCGTTGCCGCACAGGCGATCGTGACCTACTGCGGGCAGCTGCCGCTGGCGTTGCGCGTGGCGGCGGCCCGGCTGGTCGCCCGCCCGCACTGGCAGCTCGCGAAGCTCGCGGGGCGCCTGTCCGACGAACGCCGCCGCTTCGACGAGCTCTCGCTGGGGGACCTCGACGTGCGCGCGTCGCTCGCGTTGTCCTACGACGGCCTCGACGAGACGCACCGCCGCGCGTTCCGGCTGCTGTCCCTGGTCGACACGCCGGACTTCCCGGCCTGGGTCGCGTCCCCGTTGCTGGGCCTGGACCTCGACGACGCCGAGGACCACGTCGAGGCACTGGTCGACGCCCGCCTGGTCGACTACGCGGGCCGTGACGCCGTCGGCCAGGTCCGCTACCGCCTGCACGACCTGCTGCGCGCGTTCGGCCGCGAGACCGCCGCCGAGGACCCGGCGTCCGCGCTGAAGCCGCTGTTCGAGCACTGGCTCGACCTGGTGACGCGCGCCGACGCCGAGCTGCCGCACCAGGGCGTCCGGCTGGAACCGCTGGCGCTGGAACCGTTCGACCTCGGCGACGCCGCCGAGTGGTTCGACGCGGAGTGGCTGAACGTCCTGGCCGTCCTCACCCAGGCGGCCGCGCTGGGTCTCGGCGACCTGGCCGCGGAGCTGGCGATCCGCTCGTCGGCGTTCTGCGACCTGCGCGCGCGGTTCGACGACTGGGAGCAGATCAACCACATCGGCCTGACCTGCGGCCCCGCCTCGCTCAAGCCGGTGTTGTTCCAGCAGCGCGGAGTCCTGTGCGCGCGCCTGCACAACTACGCCGAGGCGGCGGAGAACTTCCAGTCGGCACAAGAGGGTTTCGCGCTCGCGGGCAACACCTGGGGCGAGGCCTACGGCTGGTACGGCATGGGGTGGATGCACGAGTGGAGCGGCCGCTCGCTGGAGGCCCGTGCCGCCCACCGCGAGGCGATGACCCGGTTCGTCGAGTCGCGCAACCCGCACGGCGAGGTCGAGGTGCTGTGCTCGCTGGGCGCGATCGAACGCCGGGCCGGTGGTCTGGCCGCGGCACAGGAGTACCTGGAACGGGCGCGGCGGGTGGCCGGCCGGCTCGGCGACGAGCAGAGCGAGCTGATGGCGACGCTGGAACTGGGGCGCCTGCACCAGTTCACCGGCGAGCTGGAGCTGTCGGCGGCGTTCCTGCGGTCGTCGCTGGCGGCGGCGGAGAAGCTCGGGGACCCGGACATGGCGGCGAACATCCGGCTGTTCCTCGCGGACACGCTGGTGCGCTCCGGAGCGGTCGCGCCGGCCGAGGAACAGCTGACGCGGGCGTGGGAGTTCTTCGAGCAGCACGACGACCGGCAGGGCCGGATCTGGGTGTGGCGCCTGCGGTCCGGGCTGGCCTCCTCACCGGACGAGGCGTTGTCGCTGGCGTCGCTCGCTTTGGAGCAGGCCGCGGAGATGGACTCGCCGCCGGAGCTGGGGCGGTCGTTGCGGGTGATGGGCGACGCGCTGGAGCGGTGTGGACGCGGCGACGAGGCGCGCGAGCACTGGCAGCGGGCGGTGGAGACGCTGACGGCGGCCGGGTTCGGGGCGGAGGTGGACGAGCTGCGGCTGGCCACGTCGTGAGCCGGGGACGTCCGACCTGACGCGGGCCGGAAGTTCACGCGGATGAGGGTAGTGCGCAAGTCGTTGTGCTGCGCGAGGATGCGAGTATGTTCGCAGGCAAACGATTTGTGGCGGTGCTGGCGACGGCCGCGCTGGTCCTGTTCGGTGGCGGCGCCGCGGTAGCGGCGCCCGCGGTGGTTGCGGCGGAGGTCTGCGCCGGGGCCTACCAGGGCGACAACCGGCTCGGCCCGGAGACGTTGCCGAAGGCCTGGCAGCACCCGGTCGGGCCGCTCGTGGCGGGGTACAAGAGGTTCGGGGACCTGACGAAGGAGGCGTTCCTCGCCAGGTACTGGAACGGGACCGGGTGGAACTACCCGCCGCAGGACGGGTTCTGGCTGCGGCCCGACGGGGAGCCGCTCAAGTACCGGACCACGCTCGCGCCCGGACGCACCCTCGACCGGTTCGGCAGCGAGTTCGGCGGGTTTCTCGCCTACAAAGGCTCGCACTACACGACGCGCGCGATTCCGCCGCAGAGCCTCTACACGTTCGACCCGGCCTACCGGTGCAACTACCACGCCTACCGGGTGACGAAGGCGTTCGCGGTGTGGGAAGGGCCCATCGCGCCGTGGTTCGAGCAGTCCGGTGGCGGGCTGCAGCAGAAGCTGGACAGGGCGTTGGTGCCAGGCGACGGGGCACTGAATGTCGCCTGGCTGCTCGCCAACGGCTACCTCGAGCGGCTCAGCTGACCGTGATCGCGGCCGCCGGGCACAGACCGGCCGCTTCCTTCGCGGTGGCCTCGTGCTCGGCGTCCGGGTGCTCCTGCAGGAGCACCACCGTGCCGTCTTCCTCGTTCTGGTCGAAGAGGTCCGGGTCGGTCAGCACGCACATCCCCGAACCGCAGCACTTCGACTGGTCGACCGAAATCTTCATGCTCACCACGCTACTGGCAACGAGTGGACCCCGTAGATCCCCATGTCGGTGCGCAGCGGCACCTCCTCGGGGTCGACGTCGAGCCGCAGGTCGGGGAACTCCGCGAACAGCTTGCTGAACCCGATCCGCATCTCGATGCGGGCGAGCTGCTGGCCCAGGCACTGGTGGATGCCGTGGCCGAACGCGACGTGGCCGGACGCCGGGCGGCGCAGGTCGAGCTCCTCGGGGTTGTCGCCGAACTTGTCCGGGTCCCTGTTCGCGGCCGGCACGTGCGTCAGCACGGTGTCACCGGCCTTGATGAGGTGGCCGTCGATCTCCACGTCCTCGACCGCGGTGCGGACCGGTCCGAAGTGGATGATCGACAGGTACCGCATCAGCTCCTCGACGGCGTTGTCGACGACCTCGGGCTCGTCCTTCAGGATCTTGAGCTGGTCGGGGTGCTGCAGGAGCGTGAACGTGCCGATGCCCAGCATGTTCGCCGTGGTCTCGTGGCCCGCGAGCAACAGCAGCAGCGCCATGTTCGACGCTTCCTCGTCGGTCGGCTCACCGGTGGCGATCAGGTCGCTGATCATGTCGTCGCCCGGGTCGGCCTTCTTGCGGGCGATCAGCTCCCGCATGAACTCCTGGATGCGCGCGAACGCCGCCATGGCCTCCTTGAAGGAGACCTCCAGCGACAGCATCTTCGCCGTGTCCTCCTGGAAGCGGTGCCGTTCGTCGTAGTCGACGCCCAGCAGCGCGCAGATCACCAGTGACGGCACCGGCATGGCGAACTCCTTGACGAGGTCCGCCTTGCCGCCCAGCGACCGCATGTGCGCCAGCTGGTCGTCGACGATCTTGCCGATCCACTCGGACAGCTGGTTCATCCGCCGCACGGTGAACTGGCCCTGCAGCATCTTGCGCAGCCGGGTGTGGTCCGGCGGGTCCTGGCTGAGGAACATGCCGGGCTCGGACTTGCGACCGTCCTCGGGCACCTCGCCCTGGAAGCGCTTGTCGAGCAGGTGGTGCCGCCGCGGGTCGTTGCTGAACTTCGGGCTCCCCAGCACCTCGCGCACCTGGTGGTGGCCCGTGACCAGCCAGCCGAGGTGGCCGTCGGAGAACTTCAGCCTGCTGATCCGCGCCTGTTCGCGGATCGCGGTGACCTCGGCCGGCGGGTCGAACGGGTTCTGCCGCGTGATGGGCAGTTCCTCGGAGATCAGTTCGGTCATCTCGCACACCTCCCAGTGCTCGGTAGAAGACCTGTTTCCGAAGCTACAGAAATTTCACGACTCCGTGAAGGTGAATTCAGGGTCACGGTCCGCCACCGGCCGAAATCTGTCCGCATCTGCCGGTCGTGGGTCGCGACGGCCACGGCAGCCCTCGTCCGGTGCAGCGCCTCCGTGAGCTCGTCGACCAGGGCGATCGACAGGTGGTTGGTCGGTTCGTCCAGCAGCAGCACGTGCGGACCGCTGCTCAACAACAACGCGAGCTCCAGCCGCCTGCGTTGACCGGTGGACAGGAGCCGCACCGGCCGGGCCAGGTCGGTGCCGGTGAGCAGACCCAGTTCGCCCGCTCGTGGACACACTTCACGCGCCGTGGCGTCCTCGTCCTCGAACGACGACTCCTGGGCGAGCAGCGCCACCCTGCCGACGTGGTGCACCGTGCCGTGACCAGGCTCGACGCGCCCCGCCAGGACGTTGAGCAGCGTCGTCTTGCCGGCGCCGTTCGGGCCGACGACGAGCAGCTTCTCGCCCGCGCTCAACGAGATCGGCTCGGTGAGCGTCAGTCTGCCCGGTACCTCCAGCGGGGTGGCGTGCAGCAGGTCGCCGCTGGCCTCCAGCTCGGGCGGGGTGAAGCGCAGCGGTGGCGGGGGAGCGGTGACGCGCTGGTCGTCGAGCTCCTCCAGCCTGCGGGCGACGGTGCGCATCTTGTTCGCCGCGCGGGTGCTGCGCTTGTGCTTGAACGCGCCCTTCGGCGGCCGCCAGGAGTCCTGCAGCCGGCTCTGCGCGCGTTCGACCTTGTCCGCGAGCTCGTCGTGCTCGGCGGCCTCCTGGGCGAACCGCTGCTCCCAGCGTTGCCGTTCGGCGCGTTTGGCCTCCTTGAACGCCTGGTAGCCGCCGCCGTGCAGGTGCACCTCGCCGTCCGGGGTCGGGTCGAGGTCGAGCAGCTGCGTGCAGACGTCGTCGAGCAACGTCCGGTCGTGGCTGACCAGCACGATGACGCCGGGGTGCTGCCGCAGGCGTTCGGTGAGGAAGCCCAGCGCCGCGGCGTCGAGGTGGTTGGTCGGCTCGTCGAGCAGCAGGACGTCGGCGCGCTCGGCCAGCAGGCAGGCGAGCCGGACCCGGTAGCGCTGGCCGACGCTCAGCCTGCCGAGCGCGACGGACCGGTCGTGGTCGGCGTCCAGCGCCTTCAACGCGATGTCGGCGCGGCGCTCGGCGTCCCAGGCCTCGACGTCCTCGGCGTGAGCCAGTGCCTGCTCGTAGCGCTGCTCGTCGAACGGCTCCGCCGCACTGTCCAGTTCGGACAGTGCGAGCCGGCTCTCGCGCAGCGCCTCGTCCAGCAGGTCCCCCACCGTCTCGTGCTCCTGGAACGGCATCTCCTGTCGCACCAGGCTCAACGAACCGTGGCGGGTGACGGTTCCCTGGTCCGGTGCGAGGTCGCCGGCGAGCAGGCGCAGCAACGTGGTCTTGCCGCGGCCGTTCTCGCCGATGATGCCGAGGCGGTGGCCTGCGGAGACTTTCAGCGTGATGCCGTCGACGACGGGACCGCTCTCATAGCCCTTGGTGAGATCTTGGGTCGTCAGGTGAACATGCGAACGCATGTCGGATCCTCTTTTGGGTACGCGAAATCAGGACGTGTGGCTGGGCGACACGTCCTGGCTCAGAGGTAGAAGACCCCGTACCCGAATCCCATGAGACCCACGGTACCTACGGTCGCAACGCCTTTTCGACGGCCCGGCGCAGGTCTCGCACGCTTTCCTCGGTGCCCGGCTTCGGGCCGGAAGTGCTGCCGCCGCCGACGAGCCGGTAGAACAGCAGGCCTTCGATGAACGCCATGATGTGCCCGCCCGCGGTCTCCGGGTCCTCGTGCCCCAACGCGCGCGCCAGTTCCGTGGCCCGTTCGCGCGGCGAGTGCACGAGGATCGTCCGCAGCTCCGGGTGGTGGGTGGCCTCCAGCATCGCCGCGTAGCGCGCCAGCGTCCGGTTGCGCTCGACGAGCCAGCTGTCGACCGTCCGCGCGATGCCGCCGGCGAGGTCGTCCGGGTCGAGGACGATCTCCTCCTGCTCCTGCACGGCGAGCCGTTCCACGAGCCCTTCGACCAACGCCTTGCGGGTGCGGAAGTAGGCGCTGGTCGACCCCTCCGGCAACCCGGCCCGCCGGTCGACCGCGCGGTGCGTGAGCCCGCGCATGCCGGAGGTCGCCACCAGCTCGATCGCGGCGTCGGTGATCAGGTCCCTGCGCACTGTGCTCCTCGTCATCTCTACAGCTGTAGAGTACCGGCGTAGGGTCTTCTACACCTGTAGAGGAGGACTCGTGAAGGCGATCGTGGTCGGTGGCGGGATCGGCGGACTGGCGGCAGCGGTGTCGTTGCGGCGCGTGGGCTGGGAGGTCGTCGTCCACGAGCGCGCGGCGGCGTTCGGGGAGATCGGCGCCGGTGTCGGCGTGATGCCGAACGCGCTGCGGGCGTTGTCGTGGATGGGACTGGAGGACGAGGTCCGCAGACTCGGCACACCGCGGGTGTCGGGTGGCGTGCGCGCGTCGGACGGCCGTTGGCTCGTGCACCTGCCGGACGTCGGCCAGCAGAAGATCATCGCGATGCACCGCGCCGACCTGCACGGCGTGCTGCTGCGCGCGTTGCCGCCGGAGATCCTCTTCAACGACAGCGAGGTGACGAGCGTCGAAGAGCTGGACGCGGACCTCGTGGTGGCGGCGGACGGCATCGGCAGCCGCCTGCGCGCGGAACTGCTGCCCGGCGCGCCGGGACCGGTGTACGCGGGGGCCACGGCGTGGCGAGGGGTGGCGCCGGGGCCCTATGACCTGCCGATCACGCAGACACTCGGTCCCGGCGGCGAGGCGGGCGTGCTGCCGCTCGGTGACGGCCGGGTCTGCTGGTACGTCGCACGGGTGGCACCGGCGGCCGCCGACCTGGACCCGGTGGCGTTGTTCGCCGGCTGGCACGACCCGATCCCGGAGCTGGTCGCGTCGACGCCGGACGTGATCCGGCACGACATCCACCACCTGCCGCCGCTGCCGACGTTCGTGTCCGGCCGGGTGGCGTTGCTCGGGGACGCGGCGCACGCGATGGTGCCGTACCTCGGGCAGGGGGCGTGCATGGCGCTGGAGGACGCTGTGACGCTCGCGGTGGTCGACGGTGACCTGGCGCGCTACGACGCGTTGCGGCGGTCTCGTGCGCAGGCGGTGTGGCGCGGTTCGCGGATCGCCGGGCGGCTCGGGATCGAGCTGACGTCTCCGGTCGCGCTGGCGTTGCGCAACTTCGCCTTCCGCGCGCTGCCGCCGTCGGTGGCGGTGCGCGGGATGACGCGTTTCGCCTCTTGGGAAGTACCTACGGCCGGTGGGCGGTGAGGGTTCACTCGAACGGGTCGAACCCAGGCGTGAGCTGGATCACTGGTAAAGGTTCGATCTCAGCGGGATAACGGTCGGAAACCACTCTTTGTGCCAACCTTTGTCACCCGCTTGCGGTATCAAGTACTCGCTGAGCGTGTCAGACGCGGTTCGATGATCCGATCGGCGTAACGCGACAGGCGGTTTTCCCCACCCGAAAGCGCCGATACGGTGCCACGCCATGACCCCCGTCCCGACTGATGCGATGCCCCGTTCCCTCACGGCGCTTCCCCCGGCGCCGGTCGAGACCCCCGGCCAGGTCGAGATCGACATCGCCGAGGTGGAGGACTTCGTCCGTCAGCACCACGCCGAACACCCCGAGCTGGGTCCGGTCGAGGCCCGCCTGGCCGAGGTGCACGCCGAGATCGCGGCGACCGGCACCTACCGCCACACCGCGGAAGAACTGACCTTCGGCGCCAGGGTGGCCTGGCGCAACAGCTCCCGCTGCATCGGCCGCCTGTACTGGCGGAGCTTGAAAGTGCGCGACCTGCGCGAGGTGTCCGCCCCCGCCGACGTGGCGGCGGAGTGCGTCGAACACCTGCGCGTGGCCACCAACAAGGGCAAGATCCGGCCGGTCATCTCGATCTTCGGCCCGGCCGAGCCCGGCATGCCCGCACCGCGGATCGAGAACGAGCAGATCATCCGCTACGCCGCCTACCGCGGTCCCGACGGCGGTGTGCTCGGCGACGCCCGCAACCTGGAGCTCACCGAGCTGGCGATCAGGCGCGGGTGGCAGCCGCCCGCCTCGCGCGGGCCGTTCGACGTGCTGCCGCTGCTGGTGTCCTGCGAGGGCCACGACCCCGCGCTGGTCGAGATCCCGGCCGACGCGGTGCTCGAGGTGCCGCTCGCGCACCCCGAGCTGCCGTGGCTGGCCGCGGTCGGGGTGAAGTGGCACGCGGTGCCCGCGATCAGCAACATGCGGCTGCGCATCGGCGGCATCGACTACCCGTGCGCGCCGTTCAACGGCTGGTACATGGGCACCGAGATCGGCGCCCGCAACCTGGCCGACCACGACCGGTACGACCTGCTGCCGTTCATCGCCAAGCGGATGGGCCTGGACATGTCGTCGGAGGCGACGTTGTGGCGCGACAGGGCTCTGGTGGAGCTCAACCGCGCCGTCCTGCACTCGTTCGGCGAGGCCGGCGTGACGATCACCGACCACCACACCGAGTCGCAGAGGTTCCTGACGCACCTGGAGAAGGAGGAGGCCGCCGGACGTTCCTGCCCGGCCGACTGGTCCTGGATCGTGCCACCCGTGTCGGGCGGGCTGACGCCGGTCTACCACCGCTACTACGACACCCGTGAACTGCTGCCGAACTTCTTCCCCGCAGCGGCTCCCGGGAAGTGCCCTGTCGCACACTGATCATGTGCAGCTCGCCAGAAGCCTGACCCTCACCGACGCCGTCTTCGTCGGGCTCGGCTCGATGATCGGCGCCGGTGTCTTCGCGGTGTTCGCCCCGGCCGCGGCGGCGGCCGGGTCCGCACTGCTCGTCAGCCTCGTGATCGCCGGTGTGATCGCCTGCTGCAACGCGTTGTCCAGCGCCTGGCTCGCGGCCCGCTACCCGCGGTCGGGTGGCACCTACGTCTACGGCAGGGAACGCCTCGGCCGGGTGTGGGGCGACCTGGCCGGCTGGGCGTTCGTGCTCGGCAAGACGGCGTCGTGCGCGGCCATGGCGTTGACCGTCGGCACGTACGTCGGCGCGCCGAAAACCGTTGCCGTGGCGGCGATCGTGGCGCTGACGGTGCTCAACCTGACCGGTGTGCAGAAGTCCGCGCTGGTCACCAGGACCATCGTGGTCGCGGTGGTGCTGGTGCTCGCCGCGAACGCGGTGACGGCCGCGACCACACGCGAAGAACCGCAGCCGGCGGAGTTCCTGTCCGCAGGAATCCTTCCCGCCGCCGCGCTGCTCTTCTTCGCGTTCGCCGGCTACGCGCGCATCGCGACCCTCGGGGAGGAGGTCAAGGAACCGGAGCGAACGATCCCCCGTGCCGTGGTCATCTCGTTGGCGATCACGCTCGTCGTGTACGCGGTCGTCGCGGTCACGGCGTTGCACGCGCTGGGCAGCGACCTCGCCACGAAGACGCTCGCCGACGTGTCACCGGCGCTGGCGCCGGTGATCAGGGTCGCCGCCTGCCTGGCCGCCCTCGGGTCGCTGCTGTCGTTGCAGCTGGGTGTCAGCCGGACCGCGTTGGCGATGGCGCGCGACCGCAGGCTGCCGGGTCTGCTGAGCGACCTGCGTGCCGCCGAGATCGCCACCGGTCTGGTCGCGATCGCGTTGGTGCTCGCCGTCGACGTCACGCGCGCGATCGTGTTCAGCTCGTTCTGCGTGTTGCTCTACTACGCGATCGCCAACGCCAGCGCGTGGACGCTCGGTAAGCGGGTGGTGCCCGCCGTTGGGCTCGTCGGGTGCCTCACCCTCGCCGGTGCGGTTCTCTGGCAACTGTGATGTGGCCCAGGTCACCTTTGATCGCGTAACGTGCGTACGGTGAAAGTGGGAGCACCCGCAGAGTCGCGGCCCGCCGAGCGTCGCGTCGCCTGCGTACCGGAAACGGTGTCGTCGCTGGTCGATGCCGGTCTGACCGTGCACGTCCAAGAAGGAGCGGGGCGCCACGCGCACGCACCCGACGCCGCCTACCGGGCGGCCGGGGCGACCGTGACGCCCGAGGACCCGACGGCGGAGTCGGACGTCGTCGTGTCCGTCCAACCGCTGACCGCTGACCAGGCATCCCGGCTCAAACCGGGCACCGTCACCATCAGCTTCCTGCAACCCGCCACCGACCAGGACCTGATCCGCGTGTACGCGGAGCGACGGGTCACGTCCTTCAGCTTCGACCTCCTGCCGCGCGTCACCCGTGCCCAGAGCGCGGACGCGTTGTCCTCGCAGGCCCTGGTGTCGGGCTACCGAGCGGTCCTGGTCGCCGCCGAACGACTACCGCGCTTCCTGCCGATGTTCACCACCGCCGCGGGCACCGTGCCCCCGGCCAAGGTCCTGGTGCTGGGCGCCGGGGTGGCCGGTCTGCAGGCCATCGCGACCGCCCGCCGCCTCGGCGCCGTCGTCGAGGCCTACGACGTGCGCAAGGCCGCCGGCGAGGAGGTCCGCAGCCTCGGCGCCAAGTTCCTGGAGCTCGACCTGGAGACCCAGTCCGGCGTCTACGCCTCCGTGCAGTCCGAGGAGTTCCTGGAACGCCAGCGGGAGCTCATCGGCGCCCACGTCGCCGCCTCCGACATCGTGATCACCACGGCCGCGATCCCCGGCCGCAAGGCACCGGTGCTCGTGACCACCGACATGCTCAAGGCGATGGCACCCGGCTCCGTGCTCGTCGACCTGGCCGCCGAGTCGGGCGGCAACTGCACGAACTCCGTCGCCGGCGAGGAGACCTGGGTCGGCGAGGTGCTGGTGCACGGCGTGCGGAACCTGCCGTCGTCCATGCCGGTGCACGCGAGCCGCCTGTACTCGCGCAACGTCCTCAACCTGCTCAAGCTGATGATCGTGGACGGCGTCGTCATGCCGGACCTCGACGACGAGGTGCTCGCCGGCTGCTGCGTCACCCACGACGGTCAGATCCGCAAGGAGTTGCCGTGATCGACCTGCTGACGATCTTCGTGCTGGCCGTGTTCGTGGGCTTCGAGGTGGTCTCGAAGGTCTCCACGATCCTGCACACGCCGCTGATGTCCGGCGCCAACGCCATCCACGGCGTGATCCTGGTGGGCGCGATCCTGATCACCGGGTCCGCGGAGAGCACGCTGGAGCTCGTTCTCGGGCTGCTGGCGGTGTTCCTGGCGACGGTGAACGTGGTGGGCGGGTTCGTGGTGACCGACCGGATGCTGGAGATGTTCAAGAGATGACCGTCCAGTTGATGTACCTCGTCGCCGCGATCTGCTTCATCCTGGCGCTCAAAGGCCTGAGCTCACCCAAGTACGCGCGCTACGGCAACTTCATCGGCGCGTTCGGCATGCTCGTCGCCGTCGTCACCGCCTACGTGCACGGCGTCGTCCACAACGGACTGTGGATCCTGCTCGCCGTCGCACTCGGTGTCGTGGTGGGCATCCCGGCCGCGCGGTCGGTCAAGATGACCGCGATCCCGCAGATGGTGGCCCTGTTCAACGGTGTCGGTGGCGCCGCGGCGGCACTCGTCGCCCTCGCCGAGTTCTTCGCGGTGCCCGACCCCGGCTTCCTGTTCGGTCTCGCGACCGTGCTCACGGTGCTGATCGGCTCGGTCAGCTTCTCCGGCTCGGTGGTGACGTTCCTGAAGCTGCAGGAGCTCATGACGACCCGCCCGGTGCTGCTGCCGGCCGGTCAGCAGCTCGCGATCGCGGCCGGTGTGTCGTCGATCGCCTTGTGCGCCTTGGTGATGTCGTCCGGCTCCGGGCTGCTGCTGTGGCTGCTGGCGGTCGTCGGGCTGGCGCTCGGTGCGTTGTTCGTGCTGCCGGTCGGTGGTGCGGACGTGCCGATCGCGATCTCGTTGCTCAACGCGTTCACCGGGCTCGCGGTCGCGGCGTCGGGGTACGTGCTGGCGAACACGCTGCTGATCGTCGCCGGCACGCTCGTCGGCGCGTCCGGCACGATCCTGACCCGGCTGATGGCGCAGGCGATGGGGCGGTCGCTCGCGAACATCCTGTTCGGGGCGTTCAAGACGGCGACCGTTGCGACGCAGGGGGAGGAGACGCGGTCGGTCAAGTCGGGCACCGTCGAGGACGTCGCGATCCTGCTGGGGTATGCGAACAACGTCGTGGTGGTGCCGGGTTACGGACTGGCTGTCGCCCAGGCGCAGCACGCCGTTCGTGAGCTCGTGTCTCAGCTCGAGCACCGCGGCGTCGCGGTCTCCTACGGGATCCACCCCGTCGCCGGGCGGATGCCGGGGCACATGAACGTGTTGCTGGCGGAGGCGGACGTGCCGTACGAGCAGCTCAAGGAGCTCGACGACGTCAACCCCGGCATCACGTCGGTCGACGTGGCCGTGGTGGTGGGCGCGAACGACGTGGTCAACCCCGGTGCGCGGGATGAGCCGTCGAGCCCGATCTACGGCATGCCGATCTTCGACGTCGACCGCGCGAAGTCGGTGGTGTTCATGAAGCGCTCGATGCGGCCGGGCTTCGCGGGCGTGGACAACGAGCTGCTGTACAACCCGAAGACGACGTTGCTCTTCGGTGACGCGAAGGACTCGCTCACGAAGCTCCTCGCGGCGGTGAAGCAGCTCTGAGCAGGTCGGTCACCTCGTCGGCGGTCAGCGCGGGCAGCAGGCCGATCACCCCGTCCGCGCCGGCCTGACGCCACTGCTCGGCGTCGTCGACGGTGTGCACGTCGTCGACGGCGAACCGCACGCCGAGGCGGTGCACGGTCGTGACCAGGTCGCGCATCGCCTGGCGCAACGGGGAGTCCCGGCTCGGGGCGGACGCGCGGGTGATCACCGTGCGGACCGGGACCTCGGTCAGCACGGCCAGCTCGTCGTAGCCGCCGCGGAAGCCGTCGAGCGCGGTCACGATGCCGTTGTCGTGCAGCACCACGGCGTTGTCGTCGCCCGCCAGCACGGAGGAGATGTCGAGCGCGATCCGCAGTCCCTCCGGTGGCAGCCCGGTCTCGTCGAGGGCGCGTTTGACGTCGGCGACCAGGTCCTCGTCGCGCGACTGCAAGGCGCCCAGCGCGATGTGCAGCGTGGGCGCCTCGGCACCGAACTCCGCCACCCACCTCGCGGCCTGCGCGCACGCCTCCCGCAGCAGCCACCTGCCCAGCGGCAGCGACAGGCCGGTCGAGTCGGCCAGCGCCATGGTGTCGTTGTGGCCCAGGTCGTCCCAGTGCAGGCGGGCCACGGCGCCGAGCAGCTCGCGCGACTCCAGGTCGTGCACCGGCGCGTAAACGATCCTCAGCTCGCCGTGCTCCCACGCGCCCGGCATCGACGCGGCCAGCGCGTACCTGCCCCGCCTGCGCGCGTCGTCGTGCGGGTCGTGCAACGCCCACTGCCGCTTCCCGCGTGCTTTCGCCTGGCGCAGCGCGGCGTTCGCGCACCGCATCAGCTCGGCGGCCGTCGCGAACGCCGGTGGCCGGTCCACGACGCCGATGCCGGCCGACAGCGCGATGCCGTGATCGTCCACAAAGGTCGGTTCGGTCAGCGCGTCCTGGATCTCCTCGACCGTCGTGGTGACGTTGTCGGAGATCGTCATCAACGCGAACTCGTCGCCGCCGATCCGCGCCAGCACGGCCGACTTGTCGTCAGCCAGCTTGCCGAGGCGCTTGGCGACGATCTTGAGCAGCTTGTCGCCGGTGTCGTGCCCCAGGCCGTTGTTGACCACCGAGAACGCGTCCAGGCCCACGTGGTAGAGGGTGATCGGGTCGCTGTCGAGCCGGCGTTCGAGCTGCGTGACGAAGTGCTGGCGGTTCGACAGGCCGGTCAGCGAGTCGTGCAGCAGCTGGTGGTCGAGGCTGCGCTGCAACAGGTGCAGCTCGCTGATGTCCTCGACCATCGTCACGTGGTGCGTCGGCTCGCCGTCCGCGTCGCGCAGCACCGACACCGCGAGGTGCACCCACACCGGTTCGCCGTCCGCGCGGATCAGCTTGCGCTGGTCGCGGAACCGTTCGACGCGCCCCTCCCGCACCCCGCGGTAGGACGCACCCAGCACACCCAGGTCGTCGGGGTGGTAGAAGTCGGTCAGGTCGCGTCCGGTCAGGTCCGCACCCGACTCCAGCCCGACGATCTCGGCGAGCGCGTCGTTCGCCTCGACGCACCTGCCGGCGAAGTCGGTGATCGCGATCCCCAGCGCGGCCGAGTCGAACACCTCCCGGAACCGGGCCTGGCTGACCTTCAGCGTGCGCTCGACCCGCTGCTTGGCCCGCACGATCGCGACCTTGATCTGCTCCTGCTGGTCGAACGCGTCCATCCGCATCGCCTGCGCGTACGCGGAGCTGAGCCGGGCGAGCAAAGACAACTCGAACGCGGGGGAGAGCACCTCGATCGTGGCGGACAGCGACTCCGGGCCGGTTGCGTGCAGTGACACCAATCGCTTCGCAACCGTTTCAGGCGACTCGGGCAGCTCCCGCAGCGAGTCGAGCAGCGCCTGCTCGATTTCGGCGTGGGACAGCGGGATGTACGCGGTCGAGGTGAGCGCGTGCATCCAGCGGCGGGCGAGCTGCGGAAGGTCCATGCTGTCACTGAGCGTACGGAGTTCCAGTCGCCCGGCCAACAGCGGCGAACCGTGCTAGATCTTCCGGCCGACGGCGGCGTAGATGCCCGCCTTGTCCGGATCATCCGTGTTCGTGCCCTCCGGCCGCCACAGCGGCAACGGCACGACACCTGGCTCGACCAGCTCGAACCCGGCGAAGAACCCCTCGATCTCGCTCATCGTGCGCGGGAACATCGGGTTCTGGCTCTTCTTCATGACCTCGACGACCCCGGCCATCTCCTCCGGCTGCAGGTCCTGCGTGAACTGCGAGAACGCCAGGTAGCTGCCCTCGGGCACGGCGTCGCGGTAGGCCGCCACGACCGCCTTCGGATCTGCCTGCGGAGACACGAAGTGGAAGACCCCGACCGTCAGCACGCCCACCGGTTGCGTGAAGTCGACCAGCCCGCTCTCCCGCGCCGCCTTGAGCACGGCGACGGGCTTGGTCATGTCCTCCTGGACGACCACCGCACGCGGGTCCTCCTCCAGGATGAGCTGGCTGTGCGCGACCGCGACCTCCTCGAAGTCCACGTACACGACCCGCGCCTCCGGGTCCGCCTTCTGCGCGATCTCGTGCACGTTGCCGACCGTCGGGATGCCGCTGCCCAGGTCGAGGAACTGCCTGATCCCGTTGTCCATCATGAACAACACGGCCCTGCGCAGGAACGCCCTGTTGAGCCGCGCGATCGTGCGCGCGTTGGGCTGTGCCTGCAGGAACTTCTCCGCCAGCGCCCGGTCCGCCGCGAAGTTGTGCCCCCCGCCGAGCAGGTAGTCGTACAACCTGGCGGCACTCGGCTTCCCGGTGTCGACGCCCTCAGGGACCCAGCCCACCCGTTCAGACATGCGCCCAGGCTACTGAGACGCTCACACGTGCGGCAGGGGCGGCGCCCTTTCGGCCCAGCGGAAGTCGGTGCGATCACTGGAACGTGTGAACCAACAGCGACGCCACCGCGACCCCGAGCGCGGTCCCGAGCCCGCGCGCCACGTTGACCATCCCGCTGCCCACACCGGCCTGGTTGTCCGGTAACGCACCCATCACCCGTTTCGTGCACGACGGCGCGATGATCCCCAGCCCGATCCCCGCCGCCAGCAGGTGGACCGTCAGTGGCACCGGCATGATCAGCGCTACCGCTGTGATCAACGCCCCGGTCTTCGCGCCCGTTCTGTGGATGAGCGTCGCGGCCACCGCGAACCCCAACGGCAGCGCGGCAACCGTCAGCCCTATGTGCGCCAACGGCTGTTTCATGGTGAACGGCAAGAACGTCATCGGCGCGAACAACGCCGCGTACGTGAGCCCAACACCTAACAGCCCCGGCAGGACCTTCGTCGTGAGGGGCGCCTTCTGCTCATGCGCGGTCTTGGTGCGCGGCAGCAGGTAGTGCCCCGCGATCATGGCCAAGACCCCGATGGGCACGTTGATCGCGAACACCGCCTGCCACCCGTGGTGCTCGACGAGGTACCCGCCCAGCAACGGCCCCGCCGCCAGTCCCGCCGCCTGCGCCGCCGCCTGGACGCCGAGCGCCTTGCGCCTGCTGGCCGCCGGCACGTTCGTCGTCACCAGCGCAACACTGTTGGCCTGCAACATCGCCGCACCGGCCGCCTGCGCGACCCTCGCCCCGATCAACAGCTCGAAGTTCGGCGCGTACACGCACGCGATGGACGCCGCCGTGAAGAGCGCGAACCCGTAGATGTAGACGATCTTGCGCCCGATCTTGTCGGCGATCCTGCCCATTGGGACGAGCAACACCACCAGCGTGATCAGGTAACTGATCGAGATGAGCTCCGGGTCGTGCCCGAAGTGCTCCGCCATCGCCGGAAACGCGAGCGTGACGATCGAGGCGTCCAACTGCCCCATGAACGCCCCGAAACACACGGTCGCGATGACCAGCCAACGCGCGTTCGGCCACCGCGCGATCCAGGCCGGCCTCGGCGACTCCGTCACGAACCAGTTCATCGGTATCGGAGTATATCTGACACCGAGGTATATCCGGTTGTTCAGTAAGATTTCCGCATGTCAGACGAAGCCCGCACGCTCACCGACGTCGTCACCCGCCTGCGCCGGGCGCTGCGGACGAGCATCCGGGCGGACTGGCCGTGGGAGTCCCTGCCGATGGCGCAGGTAGAGCTGCTGCAGACCCTTGCGGAACGCCCGCCGATGAAGGTCGGCGACCTCGCCGCGTCGTTGCGGCTGGCCCCCAACACGGTGTCCGGTTTGGTGTCCCAGCTGATCGACTCGGGCCTCGTCGTGCGCGGCGCCGACCCCAAGGACAGGCGGGTAGCACGACTATCCGTCTCACCGCGTGGACACGAACAGCTGCTCGTCTGGCAGCGCGAACACGAGAAGCGGATCGGCGCCGCGCTGGGCAAGCTGGAGACCTCCGAACGGGAGGACGTCGTGCGCGCGCTGAAGGCCTTGGACCACCTGGTGGAGCACCTTGCCGAACCGACCTGACCCGCGGTTCGTCGCCCTGGTGTCGCTCGGGGGTGGGCTTGGCGGGGTAGCTCGTTTTGCGCTGACGGTGTTCGTGCCGGGGGCCGTCGGGGTGTTCGTGATCAACGTGCTGGGGTCGTTCTTGATCGGCGTGTTGATGGGGCTGGTGCCGCGGCCGTTGGTCCGTGCGTTCTTCGGCGTGGGGTTTTTGGGTGGGTTCACGACGTTCTCGTCGTATGCGGTGGCTGGGCGGCCGTTGTTTCTCTTGCTGACGCCGGTTTGTGCTGTGGTTGCGGCGTTTGTCGGGGTGCGGGTGACGCGGTGACTGTTCTTGCCGTGTTCGTCGGGGCGGCGCTGGGGGCGCCGGTGCGGTACCTGGTCGACTGGTTCGTCACCTCGCGTCACAAGTCCGATTTCCCTTACGGGACCTTGGTTGTGAACGTGGTGGGGTGTTTTTTGATCGGGTTCGTCGTGGGGACGTCGTGGATGCCGCTGCTGGGCATTGGGTTCTGCGGCGGGTTGACGACGTACTCGACGTTCAGCTTTGAGACGGTTCGGTTGCTGGAGCAGGAGAAGTACCGGCTGGCGCTGCTGAACGCAGTTGTCGGCGTGGCAGCCGGCGTGGGAGCAGCGATGGCTGGTCTGGCACTGTCACGCTGATCTCGTGCTGCACCCAGCTGCTGAGGAACGCGCGAACCCTGGCCGACAGCGGGAGCCGTTCCAGCCGATCGAGTACGGCTGGGCGGGCCAGTTCATCCGTGCGCCCGTTGACGAGCATCGTGTACGTCGGTGCCCAGGCGTTGGACGCGTGATAGGTGCAGAACAACTCGAGGTACGGCAGAGCGAGCATCAGCCGGAGGCTGTCGGTGCGTTCATCGCACATGTTGAGGATCACGTCTGAGCAGTTGAACGCGGTCTGCGGTGCCCATGGGGTCGACGATTCGGTCATGGTGTCGGCCAGTGAGGCGGCCGCATCGTCGGAAAACGGCAGAACGTTGTGATGGATGAGGCTTTTCGCCGCGCTGGGGTAAGAGAAGCGGTGGAAGTTGCCGCAGACGTACATGGAGGCCGGACCGAAACGCCGGAGTAGCTGCTCCAACGACTCAGGTTCTGCGAACAGCACTGCCGCACCCCATGGTGAGGCGTTCAAGGTGCGGGTCAGGTCCTCCCGGTGCTGCGCCAGCAGCGCGCGGTGGACGTCCGCCCATCGGGTGCCGGCGGGTTGGTCCGGCCTGCCGAAGCTGTCGAGCACAACGGCAGCGCCGACCACATGGGCTTGAACGAGCAGACCGATCTCATCGGCCACGGCCTTCTCGATCACCTGCTGGTTCGCGGCTGAGGCGAAGTACATGCAGGTGTACAGCGCGTCGTCCGCGTCGGAGAGGTCGCGTTTCGCGATGCTCACCCGGTCGCGGACGCGAACCGACTTGTGCACCGCGGCCACGGCGATCGCTCGCACGGTTCGAGTGCTGGGGTGCATGTAGTGCAGTGATCGCACCGCGAAGTCCAGGCCACCGTGTTCAAGTGCTTCTGCCAGCAACTCATCGACACCGCCTGCGACGTTGCGGTCGTGCAGCTGCAGCGCGATCTGGGCCACCACTTCCCACTGGGTGATGTTCCGGGCCATGGCGGCCCACAAATCCTTCGCGGTCCGGTGGATCCGCACGAGGTGTTCAGCGGCGAAGTACTCCAGGAAGGTCCGATGGGTGAAGCCGAACTGCGGTTCGAACCTCGTCGCTCCGACATCGGTGAGGATCCATGCGCGTCCGGTGCAGAACTCGAGGAACTGTTCCGCTGTCGCCACGGATTCGTCGTGGTCGTCGATCATGCCTTCGAGGTAGTTCGTCAGCGTCGTCATGATCTTGCTTCGCGACTGCGCCCGGCCGGACTCGCGCGCGGTGAACATCGTCCAGGCCAGGTGCTGCACCGCACCGCGAAGCCGTCCGTGGAACTTCATCGGCAACGGGATGCCGCGTTTGGCGTCCCACTGTTCGAAGAGCATCAGTGCGCACCGTTCGTAGACCTGCGCGAGGTTGCGCGGCAGGTAACGATCGCTGGAGTACATGGCGCACAGCAGCGTGAGCAGCAACGGGTTGCTGCGCAGGTCGGGGATCTGCCCGCTGTCCTCCATGAAGGAGGTCACGAGTCGATGCCGTTCGGCAGGCGAGGTGGCCTCGTCCAACACGAACCAGTGCTCGACGTAGGTCCGCACCTGGTCCTCGGTGAAGTCGCGGATGCGCGCGGTCGTGAACAACTCGTTGGACAGCGGCGCCTCGTAGTAGCCGATCCTGCGGGCGGTCACGAGAATCGGAACCAGTGGGTAGATGTGCGCGAATCCTTCGACCAGCTTCACGACGCGTCGGCGCGACTCGGTGCGCACCACCTCGTCCAGCCCGTCCAGCACCACCACGGCGCGCCCGCTGCGCAGCAGGTAGTCGACCGCGTCCTGCGGAGGCTTGATGTTGTACGGCGCCTGGCACAGCTTTTCGAGGTAGTGCACCAGATCATGTCCCCCTTCGTCGAAGGAGGCGGTGAACTCCCTCAGCACCAGCAGGAACGGCACCCGTCCCAACTCGTCGGAGGCTGTGTCGTGCGCGAACTTCGCGGCGAACGTGGACTTGCCCGCCCCGGGGTCACCGAGGATCACCCTGCGGTCTCCCGGCGCGCCGAGCGGACCGGGGTGCGTCTGGATCGCGGGCCGGACGTAGAGCTCTTCGTACCGGACCGCACGGCTGACCCCGATGTGCGGCAACCTGATCCTGTTGTGCAAAGCGACGACCTGGCTGCGCATGCGTGAGGCGAAGTTGTGGAACTCCGTCAACGACTCGAGCTGACCGAGCATGCGGCTCGAGCCGGCCGCCGAGATGTCCACGTCGTGCTGGGAGATGCGGGCACTCGGCCGGTGGAACAGCACCGAGGCTTCGTTGCACGCCTTGGCAAGCACCTGTTCGACGAGTTCGACCGTCGGCGCCAGGAACTCCTCGGGCAACCCGGTGAGCCGGAGCCCCTGGCTCAACTGGCTCGTGACCGTCTCGTCCATCGCCTGGCGGATGCGAACCTGGGCCACCAGCACCGCGAAGTCCGGTGACTTCAGGTAGGCCAGCAGTGTGCCGGCCTCGTCACCGATGTCGTGCAGCAACTGTTCGGTCGCCGCCTTCGGGCTTTGGGCGCACGAAATCACCGGATCGATGTTCAGGCTTGGCGCCAGCTGCCGGCTGACATGGACGACGATGCCGCTGATCGTCGACTCGACACTGGGCACCAGGTCTCCGTTCTGTGCGTGGACTCAATCCAATTGAGATAGCACAGCGGGCATGACACATCCGGGCACAACGCCGAGTCGGGTCGCGGTGAATCAATGACAATAAGCGGACACGTGCCGCATTGGTGCGGTTTCCTGGACGCGCCGCCGCCTCGATGCCGTTCGCCACCCGGCCTCCTGAGCACGATCCGACGTGAACGGTCATGTTGAACACGGGGATCGTTTCGCGCAGGAGGCCGGGAAGCCTCAGTCCTTCAAGCGGGACAGCATGTCCGGCAACGACCCCGAGTGCACCACACCCAGCCGCTGCGTCGCGCGGGTCAGCGCCACGTACAGGTCCGAAGCCCCCCGAGGCGACTCCTCCAAAATGCCGGAAGGATCCACAACGACCACCGAGTCGAACTCCAACCCCTTGGCATCGGTCACCCCCAGCACCACGACCTGCGCGTCCTCCAACTCCCCGGTCGACGAGCTCGGCACCGCAGAAACAACCGCCGACCCCACCGACGACAACAACGCGGCCGGCACGATCACCGCCACCTTGCCATCCCCGACAGCAGCAACCTCGGCCGAGATCAACGCAGGAACCTCACCCGCATAAGAAGCAACAGACGAAACCCACGGCGGCACACCGGTCTCGCGCACCGAAGCCGGCGGCACGAGAGAAGGATCCACCGACGCCAGAACGTCCGCGGCCACCTCCATGATCTCGGCCGGCGTGCGGTAGTTGACGGTGAGCTCGGTGAGGCGCCAGCGGTTCTGCACATAAGGCGAGAGCACGGAGTCCCACGACAGGGCGCCGCCGATGTCGCCGGTCTGGGCGATGTCGCCGACGACGGTCATGGACTTGCTGGGACAGCGGCGCATCAAGGTGCGCCAGGCCATGGCGGAGAGTTCTTGGGCCTCGTCCACGATGATGTGGCCGAAGGTCCAGGTGCGGTCGGCGGCGGCGCGTTCGGCTGCCGTTTCGTAACGGTCGACGCCGTGGCGTTCGGCCAGGCGGTAGGCGTCCATCAGGTCCGTGGCCATCAGGATGTCCGGGTCGGCGTCGTCTTCCAGGTCGAGGATGTCGAGGACGCCCTGGGCGTACTCGATGGCTTGGCGGCGCTGGCGTTCGGCGCGGGCCTTGGCCTCGGTGTCGTCCTCGCCGAGCAGTTCGGCGGCCTCGTCGAGCAACGGCACGTCCGCCGGGGTCCAGTCGTCGCCCACGCGCTGCAGCAGGTCGCGTTCCTCGCGGGTGAACTTCGACATGGCCCTGTTGCGGCGCTTGGGGTTCGCGTAGAGCTCGGACAGCAGGGTGAACGGGGTCAGCACCGGCCAGAGTGCCGAGATCGCGGCCTGGACCTCCTCGGACTCGCGCAGCTCGCGGCGGATGTCGTCCATGTCCGCCTTGTCGAGCAGGTGGCCGCCGAGCTTGGAGGCCACCATGCCGCCGAGGGTGGAGATGATCTCGCGGGCGAACGTGCGGCGGGCCTCGTTGTGCGGGCGGCGGGTGCGGCGGGCGCGGCCGCGGGCGTCGGAGATGGCGCGGCGGTCGAGGCGCAGGACGTCGTTGTCGAAGCGGATGTCGAAGAACGGCGGTGCTTCCTGGCGGTCGCGGATGGCGGCGGCGATCACGTCGGCCATCTGGATGCGGCCCTTCAGCGCCGCGGCTTCGGGGGCTTCGCGGCCCACGGCGGTGAGGCCGGGGTACAGCTCGCCGACGGTCGAGAGCAGCACGCCCGTCTCGCCGAGCGACGGGAGGACCTGGCTGATGTAGCGCAGGAACGTGGTGTTCGGGCCGACCACCAGCACGCCGCGCTTCGCGAGCTGGCGGCGGTGGGTGTAGAGCAGGTAGGCGGCGCGGTGCAGGGCCACCGCGGTCTTGCCGGTGCCGGGGCCGCCCTGCACGACGACGACGCCGTTCAGCTCGGACCGGATGATGATGTCCTGCTCGGCCTGGATGGTCGCGACGATGTCGCTCATCTGGCCGGTGCGGGAGGCGTTCAGCGCGGCGAGGAGGGTCGCCTCGCCGGTCAGGCCCTCGTTGCGGGACGGCTCGACCGAGTTGATGTCGAGGACCTCGTCGTCGAGACCGATGACCTTGCGGGAGCGCGTGCGCAGGTGCCGGCGGCGGCGCACGCCGTCGGGGGAGGCGGCGGTCGCGAGGTAGAACGGGCGGGCCGCGGGGGCGCGCCAGTCCATCAGCAGCGGCTCGTATTCCTTGTCCTCGTCGAAGAGACCGATTCGGCCGATGTAGAAGCGGTCGCCGTTGTGGAAATCGAGCCGGCCGAACGCGAGGCCGTTCTCGACCGCGCTGTACTGGGCCAGTTGATCTGTGTACATCGCGACGGAGGTGTCGCGCTCGGACCGCATCTGGTGCGTGCCGCCGGTCTGTCGCAACGATTGTGCGAGTCGTTTCGACGTCTGTTCGCGGAGGTCGTCGAGCCGGCCGTACAACATGGCCACGTATTCCTGCTCCGGCTCCATTTCGGCCGACCGGAGGTCATCGGAGGGGCTTGACAACGTGCCTCATTTCTCGATACCCTGCGATGTCAGGTTTTATCCTGACCTCACCCTAAGATTAAACACAGCCCTGCCCGCGCCCATGTCGTGCGAGCGCAGACTGTCTAATCTACACGCATGTCCGCGTGATGCAGGTAGGCCTTCCGCAGCAGTGTGGTCAGCGCGACCCGCTCGGCCTCGGTCAACGGCGCCAGCAACACCTCCTCGTGTGCCCGCGCGGTCTCCAGGCGTTCCCGCAACGCCTCGCGCCCCGGTCCGGTGATCGACACCGTGAACCTCCGCCGGTCCCGTTCGTCGCGCCGCCGCACCGCAAACCCGTGGCCTTCGAGATCGTCGAGCACGGACACCAGGTCGCTCGGGTCCATCCGCACCTGCTCGCTGATCCGCTTCTGCGCCACCGCCTCCTGCTCGGCCAGGTACGCCAGCACGGTCACGTGCGGCCCCCGCAGCTCGCCCCGGCCCAGCCTCCGCGCCTCGCGCACCAGCTGCAGCATCAGGTAGCTGGGCAGACGCAGAAGCTGATCGATGCTCATGAACTTCAGCATAGGAAAGTTCTGTCACCCGATCGTGGATAGCGCTGCGTGGTCAACACCCTCGGAGGAGGGCCGCTCGGGTGAGCAAGGGGGTGACGTTTCTCCGCAAACCACCTGGGGGCGGCAAGGTGGGGGTATGACGCGCGCGGAGATCGTCCGGCTCGCCCGCTGTGTGGTGCGCCGGCCCCGGTGGCAGCTCGCGGTGGCGGCGCTGCTGTCGGCGTGGCTGCTCGCCTGGGTGCTCGGCCAGCTCGCCGAGCGGCCGCCGACACCGCTCGGCCTGCTCGCCTGGACGGGTCTGCCCCTGCAGGCCGCCACCGCCTGGGCGCAGGACCGGGCCGACGTCCTCGTCTGGCTCGCCACACTGGGCGGGCTGAGCTGGGCCGCGACCACCGAGCAGGGTCAGCTGCCCGCGCTCGCCGGCTGGTTCGCGGTGCTGGTCGCGGGGGAGGCGGCGGGCTACCAGCACGCCGTGCAACGCGCGATGCTCAGCATGGTCGTCTTCCTGGTGGTCCTCGCCGCCGTCTCGCTCACCGGCCGCCACGCGTTCGTCGTCGACCGGATCGCCGTCATGCCGGGGGACGTGCTGCGAGCCGGGATCACCGCCGCCGTGCTGACCGCCGTGGTGCCCCTCATCGCCCCCGGTCTGGCCCTGACCCGTCTCGTCCGGCCCTACGTGACCAAACCGCCGCGGCCGCTCAGGTCGGTTGAGGCACCCCTGCTGCGGGAAACCGGGTGAGGTGAGCGACTACCTGCCACCGCCCGCGCCACCCCGCAGTGCGCTGACCCTGCGGTTGTGGCTCGCCGGTTTCGGCCTGGTCTTCAACTCGGTCGCGGGCTGGCTGGCCCTGCGAGCTGACCTCACCTGGCTCGCGGTCGTGCTCCTGCTACTCGCGGTCGTGTGCCTCGTCGACTTCGGCTGGGTGGTGCACCGCAAACGACGGGGGGATCGCGGCTGAAACTGTCGGGAACCTGTGCTTGGGTCTACCCGCGCGTATGGATAAAGATGTCGACGTGCATGAGAACCCGGCCAGCGGCAGGTTAGCCAGGGTGATGCGTCGGCAGCCGGTGCAACAACGTGGTGCGGCCACTGTCTCCGCGATCCTGGACGCCTGCGCGAGCCTGCTGAACGAATACGACTACGACGACATCACCACGGCACGCATCGTCGATGTGGCCGGAGTGCCCATTGGTTCTTTCTATCAGTACTTCCCGGACAAACGTTCCGTCGTGCACGCGCTCGCTTTGCGCGGCATGGAGACATATCTGCGCGAGGTCGAGGAGTTGTTCGCGAGCGACCTGATCGCGGGCACCTGGCGCGAGGCGATGACCCAGGTCGTCGCGGTGTACATGCGGATGCTGACCGATCTGCCCGGATTCGGGCGGGTGCGCTTCAGCGACATGCTGGACAGCCACCGCCTCGACTCGAGCGTCGACCAGTACGAGCTGATGGCCGAGCGGCTCGCCGAGATGTTCGTCAACCGCTTCGGCGCCCACGGCGACGCCCCGGTCATGCTGACCTTCCGCATCGCCGTGCAGACCGCGGACGCGTTGTTCAAGCTCGCCGAACGGGTCGACGAGGACGACCGCGCGTACGTGGTCGGCACGGCGAACGAGCTGCTCACCGGCATGCTGGGCAGCGTGCTGGAAGATCAGAGGCCGTAGGCCTCCAGCATCCGCAGCCACACCTCGCTGATCGTCGGGTAGGCGGGCACCGCGTGCCACAGCCGGTCGACGGTCACCTCGCCCACGATCGCGATGGTGGCGGCGTGCAGCAGCTCGGCCACGTCCTGGCCGACGAACGTGACACCGACCAGCGTCCGCGTGCGCTCGTCGACGACCATCCGCGTCTTGCCGCTGTACCCGTCGGCGTGCAGCGACGACCCGGCGACCGCGATGTCGAGGTCCACGACCTTGACGTCCCGGCCCGCCGCGCGCGCCTCGGCCGCGGTGTGGCCCACGAACGCCACCTCGGGGTCGGTGAACACGACCTGCGGCACCGCCACGTGGTCGGCGTTGGCCTGACCCGCCGACCACGGCTCGGGCTCGGAGCCGCGCGACCGCTCCAGGATCGCCGACCCGACCGCCCGCGCCTGGTACTTGCCCTGGTGGGTGAGCAGCGCCCGCCCGGTGACGTCGCCGGCCGCGTACAGCCACCGCCCGTCCACACCGGACACCAGGCCGGTGTCGTCGATGACCAGCGGCTTGCCGTCCTTCGTCGCCGGCACCCGTCCGGTCGCGACGAGGATCTCCGCGCCCCGCACCACCCGGCCGTCCCGCAACGTCAGCGCGCCCGGCTCGACCGCCGCGGCCCGCGCGTTCAGCAGCACCTCGACCCCGTCGGCCCGCAGTCCCTCGACGACGAGCGGCCCGACGAAGTCCTCCATCCGCGGCAACGGCCGGTCGCCCGAGACCACGAGCGTCACCTTCGACCCGAGCCGTGCCCACGCCTGCGCCATCTCGACACCGACCACGCCGCCGCCGAGCACCACCAGCGACTCGGGCACCGTGCGCGCCGAGGTCGCCTCGCGCGAGGTCCACACAGGAGTGTCGTCGAGACCCTCCAGCGGTGGCATCTTCGGCACGCTGCCGGTGGCCACGACCACCGCGAGCCGGGCCCGGTGCACCTCGCCGCCGACCGTCACCTCGCGCTCGCCGGTCACCTCGCCCTCGCCGCGGACGACGTGGATGCCGACCGACTCGGCCCACTTCACCTGGCCGGTGTCGTCCCAGTCCGAGGTGAACCCGGTGCGCCGCTCCAGCACCGCCCGCGGGTCGAGGCTGCCGCCGACCACGCCCTTGACCCGCTGGGCGGCCGCGAGCGCGTGACCGGAGCGCAGCAACGCCTTGGACGGCATGCACGCCCAGTACGAGCACTCGCCGCCGACCAGCTCCTTCTCGACCATGGCGGTGGACAGCCCACCCGCGGCCGTCCGCCACGCCACGTTCTCACCTACGGGGCCACCACCGATGACGATGACGTCGAAGTCCATGGCGGCCACACTAGGCCTCGATCAAGAAAGCCACACGAGGCAGAAGGTGTGCCCCACCGGGTCGGTGTAGACGCGGAACGTGTCGGGGTTGTCGCGCGAGATCAGCTTGGCCCCCAGGGCGAGCACCTGCGACTCCGCCATCTCCACGTCCTCGACCAGCACGTCGAGGTGGAACTGCTGCGAGCCGTGCGGGTCGGGGTACACCGGCGGCACGTACTCGGGCGCGCGCTGGAACGCGAGCCGCGTGCCGTTCGCCACGACCACGACCCAGTCCGGGTCGTCGCCGCCCGCGAGGCGTTCGCCACCGAGCAGCTTCTCGTAGAACGAGGCCAGCTCGGCGGGATCAGGACAGTCGACGACCACTGAGCGAAGTTGTCCGATCATGCACTCCACCCTCTACCGGGAGGCGGGCAGCCGCAACGCCTGCTTGGCGATCGGGTCGAGCGCCGGGTCGCCCGCGCCGCCGGACCACACCACGAACGCGAGCTGCACGTGGCTTCCCTTCACCCCGCTCGCGAACGTCGCGTTGGCGGGCGGGGTGCCGTCCGGGCCGTTCACGCCACCGGAGCCGGGAGCCGCGACGATCGCGTGGAACGCCTTCGCGCTCGGGGCGTCCACGACGTCCAGGTCCGCGACCAGCACGGTGGCCTTGCGGGTGTTGACGGTCGTCTCGTAGGTGGCGCGCAGGATCCGGCCGCACTCGTTCGCGACCAGCCACGCCTTCACGTCGCCGAACGCCTGCGCCGCGCAGTCCTGGTCCTGCTTGGTCTCCACGGGCACGAACGTGGTGCCGTCCACGACCACCGTCGTCGGTCCCGGCGGGGGCGTCTCCGTCGCGTCGACCTGGGAGTCACCGCCGGGCAGCGCCACGACCAGCCACACGAGCAGGACCAGCACCAGCAGGCCGGCGCCGGCGAGGTACGGCCAGCGGAGCTTGAGGGGCAAGCGTTTGCCCACCGGCGGACGTGCGCCGACCTTCGGGATCAGCATCGTGCTGGCCGAGGCCAGGTCCGGCGAGATGGCGTCGGTGAAGCCCTCGCTCAGCAACGACGCGGTGTCCGGCGGCGTGCCGGTGGTCTGCAGGACGGCGAGCAGCTTCGCCGCGTGCTCGGCCGAGCACGGCACCGCCGACGTCGCGAGCTCGCGCGCCGCGGTGAGCAAAGTGGACGGTTTGGGGTGCAGCACCCGCACGCCGCGGTTGAGGTCCGCCGACGGTTGCACGACCTGGCTGACGAACGGGCCGACCGCGACGACCGTGCTCACCGGCAACGGCTCCGCGCGCATCGCCTGCAGCCGCTGGGCCACCGCCGTCGCCGCGGCCACCGCCTCGGTCGCGGGGTTCGGCATGCCGTCCTGGCTGACCAGCGGCCAGCCGTCGATCGACCACGCACCGCCGAGCGGGGCCTCCAGCTTGACCGCGGGGTCGGGCAGGTCCACGCCGACGATCACGAGCACGCCCTTGGGCAGCACCACGACCGCGTCCAGCGGCAGCGGGCAGTCGGGCGGCTGCACGCCGGTCAGCGCCACCCCGCCGAGCACCCCGGTGCCCACGCCGCAGGCGGTGAGGGCAGCACGGACGTCCGCCCCAATGGCCGAGGGTTCAGCGCCCAGACGGATCAACCGCACGAGTCCCCACCTTTCCGCACGGGGGCACACGGTAGCGCTCCGGGGTCCTCCACTTGCGGGCAGTCGAGACCTTGCGTGACACCCGTCACCGAAAAGTGGATCACTCGTTAGATGGATTGCCTGTCTATGTTCACGGAGGGTTCATGTATAGACGCGCCGTACTGCTCACCGTGCTGCTCGTGGCCGCCGCCTCCCCTGTCGCGGCGGCCACGACGACCTCCACGGTCTACGTCCACGGCACCGACCTGGCCTCCGCCGAACACGCGGTGGAGGCGGCCGGCCTGCGGAAGATCACCAGCTTCCACAAGATCGGCGTCGTCGCGGCGCGGGGCACCGCGACGCAGATCTCCACCGCGCGAGCCACCTCCGGCGTGACGAACGTCGAGGTCCAGAAGCCGATCCGGTTCCTCGGCTCGACCTCGCACACCGCCACCCGCGGCCTGGACGCGCGCAACAGCCTCGGTCTGACCGGTGCCGGCGTGTCGGTCGCGGTGATCGACTCCGGCGTCGACCCGGCGCACCCGTCGTTCGGCGGCAGGATCGTCCGCAACCTCAAGAGCCTCTGCCTGGACGGCACGACCGAGACGAACTGCATCGTGCCGGTGCCGAACTTCCTCGACACGGACACGACGTCGCTGGGCGGCCACGGCACGCACGTCACCGGCATCGCGATCGGCGGCGACGTCCAGACGACCGGCGGTCCGGTCATCCGCGGCGCGGCGCCCGGTGCGAAGGGCGTGGTCATCTCGACCGGCGCGGCGATCCTGATCCTCGGCGCGGACGCCGCGCTGAACTGGGTGCTGGAGAACCACCGAGCCCCCTGCGGCGCCGGTGTGCCCGCCACCACCTGCCCGCCGATCAAGGTGGTCAACAACTCCTATGGGCCGTCCGGCGGCGGGACGTTCGACCCCGGGTCGGTGACCGTCAAGCTGCAGCGCCGGCTCGTGGCCGAAGGCGTCGTCGTGGTGTGGGCGAACGGCAACGACGGCGGCGACGGCTCGGCGAACCTGTCCAACCCGCCCGGCGTCGACCCGACCCCCGGCGTGATCTCGGTCGCCTCCTACAACGACCAGGAGACCGGCACCCGCGACGGCGCCGTGTCGGACTTCTCCTCGCGCGGCCTGGCGACCGACCCGTCGACCTGGCCGGACATCTCCGCACCCGGTGAGAACATCACGTCGTCCTGCCGGCTGCACCTGCCGATCTGCGCGACCGGTCTGAAGCCGCAGAACGGCCCCGGCCTGCTCGACCTGGGCACGTTCAACACGATCAGCGGCACGTCGATGGCGGCACCGCACGTCGCGGGCATCGTCGCCCAGCTGTTCGAGGCGAGGCCGTCCGCGACCCCGGCCGACGTCGAGCGGGCGTTGAAGTCGTCGGCGTACAAGTACGGCTCCGGCTACCAGCCGGCCGGCCCGTACACCTCGTCGTTCGACAAGGGCACCGGACTGGTCGACGTCGTCGCCGCGGTAAACGCCCTGTAGATCACGATCACGCATCACTCGGCCGGGGAGATCGGGACTTAAGACCTGTATCTGCCCCGGTCGGGTGATGATCGAGCTGGTTCTTATGGCGGACAGGCCTCAAGTCGAGGCAGAATGCAGCGAGCGGGTAGCACGGTGATCACCTCACTCTCGGCAAAGGCGTAGGGGAAGACGTCCCTCGTCGAGTAGCGGAGGTCAGCAGTGAGCACCCGTGGCAGCACCAGTGGCGTGGTCTACGTCCACTCGTCGCCGTCTGCGGTCTGTCCGCACGTCGAGTGGGCGATCTCGGGCACCCTCGGTGAACGAGTGGACCTCAGATGGGCAGCGCAACCCGCAGCACCAGGCCAGTTGCGCGCTGAATGCGCATGGACCGGAGACGCCGGCACCGGCGCCAAACTCGTGGCTGCGCTGCGCGCGTGGCCGATGCTCCGTTTCGAGGTGACCGAGGAACCGTCCCCAGGTCAGGACGGCGAACGTTTCTGCTTCGCGCCCGTACTGGGTCTGTGGCACGCGCGCACCTCTGCCAACGGCGACATCGTCGTGAACGAGGACCAGCTGCGTGCGCTGGCCGCGAGATCCCGGGGTGGTGAGTCGTTCGCGCACGGCGTCGACGAGCTCCTCGGCGCGGCCTGGGACGACGCGCTGGAACCGTTCCGCCGGGCGGGCGACGGCGCACCGGTCACCTGGCTGCACCGCGTCGGATGAGTCCTGAGTAGACCCCGCTACCGGTTGGGCAGCGGGGTTTCCTCGTGGTGCGTGGGGTCCCAGGCGAGCATCAGCCTGCCGTAGAGCGGTGAGCTGCGCAGCAGCTGCTCGTGCGTGCCCAGCAGCGGCGCGCCACCGTCCATGACCAGCACCCGGTTCGCCCGCAGCGCCGAGCTCAGCCGGTGCGCGATGACGACGAGAACGCCCGGCCTGGCCGCGAACGCGCGCTCGACACGTGCCTCGGCCGCCGGGTCGAGGTGCGAGGTCGCCTCGTCCAGGATGACCACCGCCGCGGACGTCACCTGGACCCGTGCCAGCGCGAGGAGCTGCGCCTCACCGGCGGACAGGCCTTCGCCCGCGTGGCCGAGCCGGGCGTCGAGACCGCCGAGCCGGTCCAGAAGTGGTTTGGCCCCAACGGTTTTCACGGCGGCGACCAGTTCGTCGTCGGTCGCGTGCGGTGCCAGCAGGGCGAGGTTCTCCCTGACCGTGCCGGTGAACAGGTAGGTCTCCTGCGGGATCAACGCGATCGAGTGGTGCCGGATCGCCGGGACCACCTGGTGCGCCGGCACGCCACCGAACAGCACCTCGCCGTGGCCCGGTGGCATCAGACCGGTGAGCAGACCGGCCAAAGTGGACTTGCCGATGCCGGACGGCCCGACCACGGCCAGGTGGTCGCCGGGGCCGAGGCACAGGTTCAGGTCCTTGACCACGGGTTCGGCGGCGGGGCTCCAGCCGAACGTGACGTTCTTCAGGGTGAACTCGCAGCTGGCGGGAACTTCCCGGCCGTCGCCGCCGGCCGGTCGCGGCGCGGCTTCCTCAAGTCGTTTGAGGGCAACCATGAGCCGCATCACGACCGTGCTGGTGGTGCGGGCGAGGCCGTGCAGCGCGGGGTTGACGCTGTTGGTCAGGTACACCACCGCCGCCAGCACCGCGCCCGTCGTGAGCTGCCCAGAGCTCACCAACGGCGGCGCGAACGCGACGAGCAGGACGACAGGGGCGAACCCGCCGATCGCGATCACGATGGCGCGCAACGCGTTCGCCCACGCCACGGTGACGGTCGCCGCCGCCTGCTGGTCGATCTGCGTGCGGATGTCCTGGAACGCCTCGCGTTCGGCCCGGCAGGCGGCCACGTCCCGCAACCCGGTCAGCACCCCGCCGGTCGCCTCGGCGGTGCGCTCGTCGGCCATGACGGCGTCGCGCTGCCGCTTGGCCAGCGACGGGAGCAGGAACCCGAACAGCACCAGCGCCACCACGATCGGGAGCACCACGAGCCAGGTCAGCGCGGCCGCGGTCGTGGCGAGCCCGACGAGCGCGGCCACCGTGGTGACCAGCAGCGCGCGGGCCTGGACCAGCACGCCGGCGGTGGCGTCGCGGACCACCTCGACGTGCCGGGTGATCATCGCGACGGCACTGGCGTCCGGCGTGCGGCGGTGCGTCTCGTTCTTCAGCACACCCGTCACGACCTGCGTGACCAGGGCGTCGCGCATGGGTTCGACCACGTCGCCGAGCCGCGCGAACACCTGGCGCTGACCGAGCGCTCCGGCCACGGCGAGCGCGGCGAACGCGAACAGCCAGAGCAGGCCCGCCACCGGCCGGCCGGCCGCGAAGCCCTGGTCGACCGCGGTGCCGACGAGCTTGCCGCCGAAGAACGCCGGAACACCTTCCAGCGCGGACCAGGCGAGCAGGACCAGCACGCCGCGGCGGTGCCCGGCCAGCGTGGAGAGGTAGAAACGCATCACTCGCCCCCGGTGAACACGGCGCGGTAGCCCTCGTCGTTCCACAGCTCGGCATGGGTGCCGGTCGCGCGCACCCGGCCGTTCTCGAGCCACACCACCATGTCCGCCCGCGCTGCGGTGGCCGGTCGGTGCGTCACCACGACACGGGTGCGGCCGGGCAGCGCCGTGGTGAGCGCGTTGTCCACTTTGGCCTCGGTGACCGTGTCCAGACTGGCGGTGGCGTCGTCCAGCACCAGCACCTCGGGATCACGCACGATCGCCCGCGCCAGGCCTATTCGCTGGGCCTCACCGCCGGAGAGCGGGGCGTCGGCGACGGGTGTGTCGTAGCCCTGGGGCAGTCGGACCAGCACGTCGTGCACCTGCGCGGCCACGGCGGCCTCGCGGACCCGCGTCTCGTCCGCATCCGTTCCATAGCCGATGGAACGGCCGATCGTCGTACCCAGCAACGCGGGCCGTTCGAAGGCGTACCCGATGTCGCCGGGCCTGCGCACCTCACCGGAGTCCACCCCGGACAGTCCGCCGAGCACCGCGGCGAGTGCCGACTTGCCGGCGCCGGAGCTGCCCACGACCGCGCAGAACGCACCGGCGGGGACGACGAGGTCCACGTCGTGGAGCGCGCCGTCGACGCTGACGGCGCGCAGTTCGAGGGTCCCGCTCTCCGGAGGCCGGGCGTAGGGGCGGTGCGGCGGCGGGGTGCCGAGCACCTCGGCGATCCGGCCGGCCGAGGCCCGGGTGCGTTCCAGGACGGTGAGCTGCGTGATCTGCCCGACGATCCCCATGCCCAGCGCGGTGTAGCCGAGCGCGGCGAGCACGTCACCGGTGCTCAGCCTGCCCTGCAGCACCCCGAACCCGGCGGCCGCGAGCACCGCGACCTCGACGGCGGGCAGCAGCAGTCCGGCCCGCCACATCATCTTCGCCTGGGTGCGCCACATCCCGCCACCCGCCGCGGCGAGCCGGGGGAGCGGCTGCAGCACGCGCTGCGCCTCGCGGTCGGCGATGCCCGCGGCGGCGATCGTGCGCAGGCCGGACACCGAGTCGAGCAGGCGGGCCGAGACCTCGCCGGAGACTTCCTGGTAGGTCAGCACGTCGTCGGCGGTGAGGCGCAGGTGGGTGCGGATCAGCAGACCGGCCAGCGGGGCGCTGACCACGAACACGACCGCGAGCCGCCAGTCCAGCAGGGCCAGTGCGACGACCGAGCCGACCGACGACACGACCGTGACGACGAGCCCGATGACCGTGACGGCCACGCTGCCCGCGTTGCCGCAGTCACCGGTCACCCGGCTGACGGCGTCCCCGTGGGCGAACGGCGCCGGGTGGCCGATCGCGAGCAGGTGCTCCGAGAGCTTGCGGCGCAGCCACGCGGTGGCGCGGGCGGTGATGCTCGCCGCGAGCACGATCCCCACGGCGTCACCGAGGATCTCGACGGCCGCGAGCGCGAGCAGGAACAGGATGGTGGCCAGCACGAACGTGCCGCTCAACGCCATGTCGACGGCGTCGGCCAGCGCGGTGGGCAGCAGGAGACCGGCGGCCGTGGTGACCGCGGCGTTCAGGAGCAGCAACCACGGCCGGTAGTCGCGCGTCACAGTGGAGGACAGCAGAGCGTCACCGGGTTTGGTCATCGCTGTTCCTCCGGAGGTCACCAGGGCCCATCATGAGCGAGGGCCCGACAGCTGGCCGGCTGCCGGGCCCTGCAGGTGGCGGGTGAGCGGCATACTTCGCCTATGCCGCTCACCGGCCGCTGTGGATCAGTTGTGGCGCAGCTCAGCAGGCCAGCAGGCTGACGGTGCTGTGCGAGCAGGGGAGCAGCAGCGACGCGTTGGACGCGGTCGTGGAGCCGCCGCCGCCACCGCCCGAGCCGCCGCCGGCCAGCACGTTCGCCGGCGCCTCGGGGGTCTCGAGGTCCTGCATGTCGAGGATGAAGCCCATGACGGTCTCCTTCATAGAGGGATCTATCTAGAGGGTTTTACTGCTACCGGTCCGCGAGGACCGGGGTCTGTGCCTTCCCCAGGAAGGGAAGAGGGGCGCGGCCGTCCACAGTGGACGCAATGGCGAGCAGGACGCCCGCACCGCCGGTGTTGAGGTCCATCGACATCCGGCGCAGCTGCACACCGGGGAACGCGAGCCCGCCGCCGAAGCGCACGGCGTGCCAGCCCAGTGCCCGCAGGTGCTGCCGGATCGAGCGCTCGTACCGCTCGTTCGGCGTGTGGCGCGTCGCGTGGGCGAGGGTGGCCAGCTGACCGGCCCTGCCCAGCGTCAACGCCGGTTGGATCACGAACTCGCTGGTGCAGGCGTTGAGCAGCCCGGGGAGCTGCTCAACGCACGGACGTTCCGGCGCGACGGCGGCGAACTCGGTGAGCACGAGCGCGATGCCCGCCCCGCCGATGCCGACGTAGGGCAGCGACCGGAAGTTGCCGTCCCGCACCTGCAGTGAACCGTCGAGCGCGACCATCGTCTCCGCCAGGTCGCGTTCGAGCGCCTGTTCGGCGAGCTTGAGCCAGCGGCGTTCGGTGGTGCGTTCGAACATCCGCAGGAAGAACAACGCGGGGCCCGACCAGCCGTGCAGCAGTCCTGCCCGCGCCTTGCCACCGGGGCCCGGTGCGTCGGGGAGCTGCCGCGCGAGCCGTTCGGCGAGCCCCTCGGCCCGTGCCGCGAAGCCGTCGTCCCCGCGGGTGTCCGCGAAGTGCAGCAGGTTCAGCCCGATGCCGGCGAGGCCGGCGCTCAGACCGTGGTCCTGCGTGGTCTCGACGAGCGGTGCGTAGCTCTCCACCAGCTCGGTCGCGACGTCGTGGTGACCGAAGTCCTCCAGCACGTGCGCGATGCCGTGGGCGCCGACGTAGAAACCGGGCTGCTTCGGCGGTTCGCGGCGGACCGAGCGGATCAGCCAGTCCTCGTGCTCGGGGTACCGGCCCTCGCCGCTCGCCTCCAGCGCGTGCAGCACACCCGCCGCGCCGTAGGCGAAGTTCGCGCCGCCGACCTCGAACTGCTCGATGTCGCCGGGGAAGAGCCGGTCCGTCCGTTGCGGAGTCGCGCTGTGCAGGATCGCGGTCGCGATCTCCTTGCGCACCACGGTCCAGTCGGGTTCCGCGTCGTCGAACGCCGTGAACGCCGGGTCCGTCGGCGGGTCGACCCGCGGCCGGAGCACGTCGACGACGCCCCGGCAGTACTCGTCGTCGAGCCCGAAGCGCTCCTTGACGACCTGCACGTGCTGGTCGAGCTTGGCGGGGGAGAGCTCCAGCACCGCGTTGAGCGGCAGGAAGATCCACAGCTTGAGCGCGGCCAGCGGGTAGGCGTCGATGTCGAAGCCCTCGCGGTCGGCCGGTGCCTGGAAGCCGGGGGCCCCGAGCGTCGGCCGGTGCAGGTCCTCGATCGTCGACGACAGCTCGAAGTCGATGAGCGAGACCTCGTCGTCCTCGTCGACCAGGATGTTCATGGTGTGCAGGTCGCCGAAGACGACACCGCGTTCGTGCACGCGTGCCATCAGGTCGTCGACCTTGTGCACAAGAGCGAGCGCGCGTTCCTTGTAGGCCGCGACCTTCTCGTCGTCGGCTTCCTTGTGCGTCAGCGGGTAGTTCATCCCGAGCCACTGGCCGAGCGAGCGACCGGGCATGAACTCCATCGCGACGAACAGGTGCTCCCACTCGGTGAAGCGATCGAACACCGCCGGCACGCCCTGCACACCGGCGAGCCTGGTGAGGATCTGGTGCTCCAGCTCCAGCCTGGCCACCGCGTCGCGACCCTCGCGGTCGAGCCCGGCGTGCGGCCGCGCCTCCTTGAGCACGACCTCCTTGCCGTCGCTCTTGCGGGTCGCGAGGTACACGCCGCCACCGTTGGAGAAGTGCAGCGAGCTCTTGATCCGGTACGGGAACGCGTTCGGGTCGCCGGCGTTGCGCTCGGCCAGGTGGGGCGCCAGGAACTCGGGCAGCTGCACCCACTCCGGCACGCTGAAGACCGGCTTGCGCTGGTCGGCCACGAGCTCGCCGTCCGGCCCCTCGATCGCGAGCACCTGCTGCCCGTCGACCTCCAGCCACTGCTCGGAGAACCCGCCGTAGCGCACGTACACCGGACCCTTGCCGTAGCGCAGGTCGCTGAGGATGTAGGCGCCGTGCTGACCGTCGAGGAGCTGGGCGAGCTCGGTGACCACCTGCTCGAGCTGTTCGGTGCTCGTCGGGTAGACCGTGATCAGCTTGCCGCTGCCCTCGCGCGGTGCGTACTTGGAGTTGCGGGCGAGGACGATCGAGACCGTCTGCAGGTACTTGAACGGGATCCTGCGCTCGACGCAGTAGTCGAACGTGGCCTTGAGCACCGCGGTCGCGTTGTCCAGGCCGGCCGAGACGTGGATCTTCCACCCCTGCTTGGGCAGCTGCACGCCGTGCGGGTGCAGGTGCCTCCAGACGTTGCGTTCCGCCTGCACCCAGCCGTCGGGAAGAGCAGGCAGCTGGTGCGCGAAGTCGTCGCCCGGGAGGCCGCTTTCGGTGCTGCTCTGCAGATCGTAGAAGCGACGATCCGCGAAGCAGAACGCCTCGTATCTGAGGTCCACCGAATTCCCTCCCTCAACTCGTTTCGCAATTTGTTGATGCCGCATATTCCCGCACATTCGCGCAGCTATGGCCAATCCGCCATTGGTGGCATATAGGTGACCCGTTCGTGTCCGAAAGACACTCGGTTACCGGCGCGTATGCCACTCCGAGTAAGGAGGTTTGGAGCCAGATCACCCGGTTGAGAGGTTTGCGCACCGATGGTGCGACACCCGTTCTGTCCAGTCCAGCTAAACGGATCTCGCTCGTTCCCGATTTCGCAAGTCGCTGACCTGCGCTATTCCAATCGGGCATCGACGTATAGTTAGGGGTGTACAACGGTCGGACACGCCGCGTGTCGTTTGCTCCGTCGGGGTGAACCCGAAAATCGCGACATATGCGCGTTTGATACGGCCGAATGGCCGTGAGGATACCCCCGAATGCACTCATCCGGAGTATGAGATTGCGTGATCGCCAATTGTGTATCAATCATTGTCTTGCTGCATGCAACTGGCGGATCGGCGGCAAATGTAGTCTTTCGGGTGAAGTTTTCTTTTGTGAGTAACGAATCACTGTTCGTGACCGGCCCCGCACCGCCACGCGTGGCCTGGGGCTAGGCTCGCCGGGTGGGGAGCGCAGCGAGTCGCTGGCTGGTGCCGGCCGTCGTGGTGATCACCGGTGCGGCCGTGGCTGCCGGGATGGTGGGGCGGGCGGTGTACCTGCGTCCCGCGGAGGCTTCCGGGGAACCGGCGGTGGCGTCGTCCGCCGGGGCGTTGCCGGGCTCGGGTGAGGTGAGGTTGAGCGCGGACTCCTTCACGCATCCCGACCGGCAGCAGGTGCAGGCGGTGCTGCAGCGGTACTTCGATGCGATCAACGCGCGGGACTTCGCTGCGTGGTCTGCGGCGGTGACGGTGCGGAGGGCGTCGCAGGCGGTCGAGGAGACCTGGAAGGACGCTTACGAGTCCACTCGCGACGGTGGGGTGGTCGTGCAGCGGATCGAGTCCGATGTGGTGGGGCGGCGGGTTCGGGCGTTCATCTCGTTCGTGTCCACTCAGGATGTCGCGAAGGCGCCGGTCGCGTTGCCGGAGGGGTGTATTCGGTGGCGGGTGGTCTATGTGGTGGTGCGGGAGGGTGGGGAGTGGCGGGTGGATGAGGCGCCGGAGAACCGGATGCCGCAGATGGAGCGGTGCTGAGGGCGCTTCGTGCGTTCAAGCCACGTTTTTCCGCGTACGAGACTTCGTCCACCTCGCCCCCTGACAACTGATCAAAGACTGGGCCAGCGCCCTCGGCGGGGAACGCCGGCTCGGGCCTGCGGCCCTCGATCAGAAACGACAGCGCCCCGGTCCACGTCGGACCGGGGCGCTGTTCTGTGCCTTGCTGTGGGACTAGGCCGGGGTGAAGGCCAGTGCCACGTTGTGGCCGCCGAAGCCGAACGAGTCGTTCACGGCGGCGTCCAGCTTGACCTTGCGCGGTTCGCCCGCCACCACGTCGAGCGTGACGGCCGGGTCGAGGTTCTCCAGGTTGAGGGTCTGGGGAACGATTCCGTCGCGGATCGAGAGGACCGTGACGATTGCTTCCACCGCTCCTGCCGCGCCCAGGAGGTGCCCGAGGGCACCCTTGGGGGCGGTGAGGACCGGGTGGTCGCCGATCGCCTTGCGGATGGCCACCGTTTCCGCCACGTCGCCCACCGGGGTGGAGGTGGCGTGGCAGTTCACGTGGCCGACGTCGGACGGGTCGATGCCGCCGGACCGCAGGGATGCGGCGATGGCACGCGACTGGCCGACGCCCTCGGGGTCGGGGGCGGTGATGTGGTAGCCGTCGGCGGAGGTGCCGATGCCTGCCAGGCGGCCGTAGATCTTGGCGCCGCGGGCCTCGGCGAACTCGCGCCGTTCCAGGACCATGACGCCTGCGCCCTCGCCGAGGACGAAGCCGTCGCGGGCCGTGTCGAACGGGCGGGAGGCCTTCTCCGGCTCGTCGTTGCGGGTGCTCATGGTGCGGGCCTGGGAGAAGCCGGCCACCGGGATGGCGGTGATGCAGGCTTCGGCGCCGCCCGCGACGACCACGTCGGCTTCGCCGGACTTGATCATGCGGTAGGCCCAGGCGATGGCTTCCGCGCCCGAGGCGCAGGCGGAGACCGGCGCGTGGACGCCTGCCTGTGCCTTGAGCTCCAGGCCCACGTGGGCCGCGGGGCCGTTCGGCATCAGCATCGGGACGGTCAGCGGCGACACCTTGCGCAGGCCCTGCTGCTCCAGGAGGTCGTCCTGGGTCAGGAGGGTGATCGCGCCGCCGATGCCCGTGCCGATGATGACGGCGAGGCGCTGGCGGTCGACGGTGTCGTCGTTGTGGCCCGCGTCGGCCCACGCCTGGCGTGAGGCGACGATGGCGACCTGCTCCGAGCGGTCCAGGCGCCGCGCCTCGACGCGGGGCAGGACCTCGGTGGGGTCGACGACGAGCTGCGACGCGATCTTCACCGGCAGGTCGTACTTCTCGACCCAGTCGTGGGTCATGGGGCGGACCCCGGACTTGCCGGCCAGCAGTGCGTCCCAGGTGGACGTCACGTCACCGCCGAGCGGGGTGGTGGCACCCAGCCCGGTGATGACGACGTCGATGTTCGAACTCATGCGTGGCTGGTGATGTACGTCACCGCGTCACCAACGGTCTTGAGGTTCGCCAGCTCGTCGTCCGGGATCTTCACGCCGAACTTGTCCTCCGCCTGGACGGCGATCTCGACCATCGACAGCGAGTCGATGTCGAGGTCGTCCACGAAGGACTTCTCAGCGGTGACGTCGTCGGCGGCCACACCGGCGACCTCTTCGACGATCTCGGCAAGACCGGTCAGGACGTTGTCGCTCACTGAAGTTCCCTTTCGATTGACACACTCTGGAAAATCACGGGCACCGGACCACCTGTCCCGCGTAGGACAGCCCTGCGCCGAACCCGACCATCAGCACCACGTCTCCGCTGGAGATCTCGCCCGCCGCCCGCATGTGGTCCAGTGCCATGGGGATCGAGGCCGAGGAGGTGTTGCCGGATTCGACGATGTCTCGAGCGACCTTCAGGTCCTCGCGCGCACCATTGTTCCGCAGGCGCTTGGCGATCGCTTCGATGATCCTCAGGTTCGCCTGGTGCGGGGCGAACACGTCCACGTCGGACAGTTCGACGCCCGCCAGTTCGGCGGCCTTGAGCGCGATGGGCGCGATCTGGGTCGTCGCCCACCGGAAGACCGTCTGGCCTTCCTGGTGGATGAACGAGTCGCGGTCGTCGATCCTGATGACCTCGGACATCGAGCCGTCCGAGCCCCAGGCGACGGGGCCGATCTCGTTCGTGTCGCTGGCGCCGACCACGACGGCACCCGCGCCGTCCGCGAAGATGATCGCGGTCGAGCGGTCGTCCTGGTGGGTCCAGTCGGTGAGCTTCTCGGCACCGATGACGAGGATGTTCCGCACGGTGCCGGCGCGGACGATGTCCGCCGCGGTCGCGACGGCGTAGCAGAAGCCCGCGCACGCGGCGTTGAGGTCGAACGCGGCCGCGGCCTTGATGCCGATCTTCGTGGCGACCTGGGCGGCGGCGTTCGGGATGGTCGACGGCATGGTGCAGGTCGCCACGATCACGCCGCCGATGTCGGCCGGGGTCAGGCCCGCGTCCTCGATCGCCCTGATGCCCGCCGTGACGGACATGTCGACGACGCCCTCGTCCTTGGCCGCGACGCGCCTGTTCGCGATGCCCACGCGCTCGCGGATCCACTCGTCGGAGGTGTCCATCCGCTGGGCGAGGTCGTGGTTGCTGACCACGGTCTCCGGCTGGTAGCTGCCGAGGCCGACGATGCGGCTCCCCGCGGCTGCCCGCGGGGCCTGGAACGTGGTCACTGAGCGGCTCCAACGGTGTCGAACAGCTCCGCGACCTTCTCGAGCTGGTCGGGGGTCTTGAGGGCGAGGGTGGCGGTGCCCTTCATCGCACGCTTGGCGAGACCCGTGAGCGCGCCGGCGGGCGGCAGCTCGACCGAGCCGGTGACGCCCTTCTCCAGCAGTGTGGCCTGGCAGACGTCCCAGCGCACCGGGCTGGTGACCTGGGAGACCAGGCGGCGCAGCACCTCGGTGCCCTCGGTGACGACGGCGCCGTCCTTGTTCGACAGCAGCGGCAGCAACGGGTCGTGCGTGGTGACTTCGGCGGCACGGGCGCGCACGGCCTCTTCGGCGGGCGCCATGTACTTGGTGTGGAACGCGCCCGCGACGGCCAGCTTGCGGACCTTGGCCGTGCCGGGCGGGTTCTCCGCGAGCTCGTCGAGCGCCGGGCGCGGACCGGCGGCGACGATCTGGCCGGCGCCGTTGCGGTTGGCGGGCACGAGACCGAGCTCATCCAGACGCGCGAGGACCTCCTGCTCGTCGCCGCCGAGCACCGCGGCCATGCCGGTCGGCTCCAGCGCGCAGGCCTCGGCCATCGCGGCACCGCACGGCGGCCAGCGCGACCGCGTCGTCGGCGCTGATCACACCGGCGATCGACGCGGCGGCCAGCTCGCCGACGGAGTGGCCGGCGACGACCACGCCGGCAGGCAGCTCGAGACGGCGGCGCAGCTCACCGAACGCGAGCAGCGCGAGCGCCACGACCAGCGGCTGGGTGATGGAGGTGTCGACGATCTCCTCGGCCTCGGCGGTGGTGCCGAGCCGCACCAGGTCCAGACCGGTGAGGTCCGACCACGTGCGCACCTGCTTCTCCGCCCCCTCCAGTTCGAGCCAGGGGCTGAGCATGCCGGGCGTCTGGGACCCTTGTCCGGGCGCGAGGAGTGCGATCACGTGCATTACTAAAGCTGGTGAACCCACCGGTACCCCATGTCGTGAAGAACGAAGTACGGCGATCGTATTTGTAGAAACCCTACAAAAGTGTCGTCCAGGTGAACCTGGCGCGGCGTAACCCCAGCTCAGCGGGGCAGCAGATCGTTTGGCCCTCACCCCAACGGATGTGTGCGAACTCCGTCACAGGCCGTTCGCTACCACAGGCCCCGGGAGCGGGCAAGTCTCCCTACAGACAAAGCGACGCGAAGCACAAGCGCGTCTCGAGCGTCGTGTGCATTTCTTCCCGTCATTTCCTGAACGCGCCGAAGGCGATATCTGACCGTGTTCGGGTGCACGAACAGCCTTTTCGCGCACGTCTCCAGCACGCCGCCGACTTCCAGGAACGCGTCCACGGTCTCCAGCAGCGCGCCGCCCGCGTCCTCCAGCGGCCTGGCCACCCGGTCCACCAGCTGCCACTCGGCCTCCGGGTCACCGGCCAGCGCGCGTTCCGGCAGCAGGTCGAGCGAGCGCACCGGCCGGGGTGCAGCTGGCCAGCCGACGACCGCGCGCAGCCCGCTCAGCGCGTCGCTGGCGCTGCGGTGTGCCTCGGACAGCGACGACACGGTCGGCCCGGCCACCACCGGTCCCTCGCCGAAGCCCTCGGCGATGCGGCCCAGCACGTCCTCACCGGTCTCGGTCGGCCCGCCGAGCACGACCACCAGCCGTGAGCCCTGGATCGACAGCAGCACCGGCCGACCGGCGCGGGTGGCCTTGCTGCGCACGTTGTAGTTGACCGCCTGCGGGTCCTCGCTGCCGGGGTTGCCGACCAGCACGGTCGCCTCGGCCGCCGGGTCCCAGCCCAGCGCGGCGGCCCGCGACAGCAACGACTCCTCGGGGTCGCCACGCACGATGCCGTCCACGACCAGCGCCTCCAGCCGGGCGTCCCACGCGCCGCGCGCCTCGGCCGCCGCCGCGTAGGAGGTCGCCGCGGAGAACGCGATCTCCCGGCCGTACCGCAGCACGCCCTCCATCAGCATCGCGCGTTCGGCCTCGTCGGCCGCCATCGCCGGCATCTGCTCCTCGAACAGCTCCAGCGCTATCCGGACCAGCTCGACGGTCTGGCGCAGGCTCACCCAGCGGGAGATGTCCTTGGGGGCGCTGCGGAACGCGTCCGCGGTCAGCCGGATCGCCTGCTGCCGGTCGTGCAGCCACTCGACGAAGCCCGCCACGCCGTTCTGGATCAGCAGCAGCACGCTCGCCCGCTGGTCCGCCGGCATCCGCGCGAACCACGACAGCCGCTGCTCCATCTCCGCGACGCTGGCGGTGGCGAGGTTGCCGGACGCCCGCTCGATCTTGCGCATCGTGCGGGAGGAGAGGACGGGAGGGTGGACCTCCTTCTTCGCGTTGTCCGAGGTCGGGCTGCTGGTCATACCGGCAGCCTAGGCCGTTGCCATGGACATCACCGGAACAGGTGACACAACGCATGGTGGCGTCTGAGCGGCCATACCTTCGGGCACAGATGGCTTTGTTCGTCCGGCGCGGAGGTTTCGTCTTGCGTAGGTTCCCGGCACTCGTTCTGGGGGTTGCCACCCTCATGGCCGCGGGCACGGCCGCGTCCGCGGACCCGCCCGACCCGCTCGCCGAGTTCGTCGCCCAGCCGGTCACCTGGGCGCCGTGCAAGGGCAAGCTCGCCGAGCTCGAGTGCGCGACGCTCGTCGCGCCGCTCGACTACACCAGGCCGGCCGGCGACCGGATCAACCTGACCATCAGCCGCAAGAGGGCCGCGGCACCGGACCGCCGCCGCGGCGTGCTGTTCACCAATCCGGGTGGACCTGGTGGATCAGGGCTCGGGCTGCCGCAGTTCCTGGCCAAGTCCGAGCTCGCGCAGGTCTACGACCTGATCGGCATCGACCCGCGCGGCGTCGGCGGGTCGACCGCGCTGAACTGCCGCACCGTGCCCGCGATCGCCGCGCCGGACTCCCGGCCGGCGGACGCCGACTTCGGCAAGTGGGCGGCGGAGGCGCGCGCGGCGGAGGAGGCCTGCCAGCAGTCGGCCGGCGGGATCCGGCAGTTCGTCAGCACCGCGAACACCGCGCGGGACATGGACGTCGTGCGCGGCGTGCTGGGCGAGCCGAAGATCAACTACCTGGGCTACTCCTACGGCACCTACCTGGGCGCGGTGTACGGGACGCTGTTCCCCAACCGGCTCGACCGCAGCGTGCTCGACAGCGCCGTGCACCCGGAGTGGATCTGGCGCGAGCAGTTCCGCCAGCAGGCCGTGGCCTACCGGCGCGACGTCGAAGCGTGGGCCAGGTGGGTCGGGGAACGCCACGAGAAGTTCGGGCTGGGCAAGTCGCAGGCCGAGGTGCTGGCCGAGGTGGAGAAGGTCGCGGCCAAGCTGCACGCCACGCCGGTCGAGGGGCACACGCGGTCCTCGTTCGACGGCGCGCTGGGCGTCGGCGGCCGCTACCGTCCACTGTGGACCGACCTGGCGGGCATCGTGGTGAAGCTGCGGTCGGGGGAGCAGGCCGCGAACGCCGCCGGCGCCAAGGCCGCGCAGGTGCTGGCCAAGACGGGGCTGGACGAGCTGCGGTCCGGCGTGTTCGACACGGTGACGTGCGAGTCGGACTGGCCGACCGACCTCGACACCTACTTCGAGGACATGCGGACGTTCCGGGAGCGCTACCCGTTCGGCTACGGCATCATCCGCGCCGCGCCGATGACCTGCACGTTCCGCTCGTTCACCCCGCCGGAGCCACCGGTGCGGATCGCGCGCGCCGGCTACCCCGTCGGCGTCGTGGTGCAGGCCGAGGGCGACACGCAGACGCAGTACGCGGGCGGGCCGGCGATGGCCACGCGGCTGGGGCACAACCTGATCACCGTCGTCGACGAGGGCAAGCACGGCATCTACGGCGGCGGCAACCGGTGCGTCGACGAGAAGGTCAACCGCTACCTGATCGACGGCGGCCTGCCGGGCAGCATCTCGCAGTGCGCCGGCGACCCGCGCCCGGACGTGCCGAAGGACGGTTCCGGAGCGCCCGCCGCGGCACCCGCGCTGTCGGCCGAGCGCATCCAGCAGTACCTGGACGGCCGGGGCCTGAGCGCCCGTCCGTGAGTGGCCGGAAATGTGGAAGCGCCCGACACGGAGCGTGTCGGGCGCTTCCCTCTCCCCGGTCCCCACCGGTAGTTCCACTCTGGACTGTATTGAGACAAAAATCCACGTCAGCCACCCTTTCGTGTCACAGTGTCGCGGTTGCTGGGCGGTGTGATCCGCGAAACGATCACCTGGTCGGATCTTCACTCACCGCAACTTTGTTCTAGGAGGGCCCGTGGGCTCGCAAATCACCGAGGGCCTGGGCCAGGCGTGGGCGATGGTGGCCACGTTCGTGCCGAAGCTGCTCGGCTTCCTGCTCGTCCTGGTCATCGGCTGGTTCATCGCGAAGGCGCTCTCGAAGGGCGTGAACTTCCTGCTGAAGCGCGTCGGCTTCGACAAGCTCGTGCAGCGCTCCGGCCTGACCGGCGCGATGAAGCAGTCGTCGATGGACGCGACCGGCCTGATCGCCAAGATCGTGTACTACTTCGTGCTGCTGATCGCGTTGCAGCTGGCGTTCGGCGTCTTCGGCGCCTCGAACCCGGTCAGCACGCTGCTGAACGAGGTCATCGCCTACCTGCCGCGCATCGTCGTCGCGCTGGTGCTGGTGATCGTCGCGTCGGCGATCGGCACCGCGCTGCGCGGCCTGGTGACCGGTGCGCTCGGCCAGCGCTCGTACACGAAGCTGCTCGGCAACATCACCTACGGCTTCGTGATGGCGCTGGGCGTCATCGCCGCGCTCAACCAGCTCGGCATCGCCGTCTCGGTCACCATGCCGGTGCTCGTCGCCGTGCTCGCCACCGTGGCCGGTGTGATCATCATCGGTGTCGGCGGCGGCCTGGTCCGCCCGATGCAGTCGCGCTGGGAGGGCTGGCTGAACCGCGTGCAGGAGGAGGCGCAGGCCCAGTCGCCGATGCCGCGCGCGTCGCAGGAGATGCCGGCGAACGTCGGCGGCCGGATGGACGCCCCGACCCCGCCGTCGGGCACGCCGATGTCCGACAGGTAGTCGCACCTGCTGGGAGGGGCGTCGCGCAAACATCACGCGCGGCGCCCCTTCCTCGTGTTCTGACGGTTCTCCAGCTGTCGTCCAGCAGGCGGCCGGACGCTCGTGTCCTGCCGAACGTTCCGCTGCCGCGGTGGAGGACCCATGAAAGCCCTTGTGCTGTCCGGAGGCGCGGGAACACGGATGCGCCCGGCCGGGCATTCCCTGCCGAAGCAACTGGTTCCCATCGCGAACAAGCCGGTGCTGGAGTACGTGCTGGAGAACCTGCGGGACATCGGGGTCACCGAGATCGGCCTGGTCGTCGGCGAGAACGGCAGCGAGATCATCGAGATGTTCGGCGACGGCGCCGTGCTGGGTGTCTCGCTCACCTACCTCGACCAGGACTTCGCGCTGGGGGTCGCGCACTGCGTGAAGATCGCCCGGCCGTTCCTCGGTGACGACGACTTCGTGCTGTACCTGGGGGACTACGTCCTCGCCGAGGGCATCGGGCAGATCGCCGACGAGTTCGCGCGGCTGCGGCCGTCGGCCCAGGTGCTGGTCGACAAGGTGGAGGACCCGCGGCTCTACGGCGTGGCCGAGGTCGACGAGAACTCGCGCGTGACCCGGTTGATCGAGCACCCGCGCGAGCCCCGCAGCGACCTCGCGATGATCGGGGTCTACTTCTTCACGCCCGCGATCCACGCCGCGATCGACGCGATCGAGCCGTCGTGGCGGGGCGAGTTCGAGATCACCGACGCGTTGCAGTGGCTGGTGACGCACGAGCGCGACGTTCGGGCGCGGATCTACTCGGGGTTCTGGAAGGACACCGGCCGGGTCGAGGACGTGCTGGAGTGCAACCGCGAGCTGCTGATGGGGCTGCGCGGGGACGTCCAGGGCATCGTCGACGACGAGTCGCGGCTGATCGGTGACGTCGTGGTCGAGGAGGGCGCGCGCGTGGTGCGGTCGTGCATCGTCGGACCGGCGATCATCGGGCCCGGCACGCTCGTCGAGGAGTCGATCATCGGCCCGTACACGTCGATCGGCGCGGACTGCCGGATCACCGAGTCCGGGGTGGCCGACTCGATCGTGCTGAACGAGGCGTCGGTGCACAACGTGTCCGGCATCGAGACGTCGCTGATCGGGCGGCGGGCGCGGGTGGGGTCGGGCGGCCGCCACCGGCTGGTCGTCGGTGACGGCGCGCGCGTCGACGTGGCTGCTTGACGGTGCCTAGGCGCGCAACCAGGTCTGGAGGCGGTCGGCTTCTTCCGCGACCGCCTGCTGCCTGCTCCTGGGCAGCTGGTCGATGTAGTCGACCCTGACCTGCTTGTCCTTGGCCGACCAGGTGGCGACGACGTAGCCGTCGACGAGGACCGTGGGCTTGCCGCCGATCACGACGCCGAGGCGGTCGTCTGCGATGACCCGCCGGCGGTCGGCGTGGGCGAGCAGGATGTTGTCGAACTCGGGCAGGAAGCGCACGGGCAGCTCGGTGTCCGCGTCCGGGCGTGGGGCGCCGGGCAGGTCGAAGAGCTCCTTGCCGGCCTCGTTCCGGAATGTGACGAGCCGGGGCCGCAGCGCTTCGAACGTCTCGGCGAGCCTGGTGATGCCGGACCACTGCTGGGCGTCCATGACGGTGGCCGGGCCGAACGCGTTGAGGTAGCGCAGGACGAGCTCTTCCTTGGGCATGGCCTCCTGCGGTTGACCGAGCCAGTTCTCGACCGTCGTGCAGATCGCGCGCCCGCTGGTGTGCCAGAGGCCCCTGGGCGGGAGCTGGACGAGGGCGAGCTTGTTGCGCAGGGCGTTGCCCAGGACGGTGTGCTCGCGGTCGGGCCAGCGCTGTTTGAGCTGCTTGCCGGCGTCCGCGGTGCCCATGGCGGTGTCGTCGAGGATCTTGCGGCCGGCTTCGGCGACCTCGTCGAGGTCGAGGCCCTTGAGGGGCTTGGAGAACGGCCCGCTCTGCAGTTCGCGGTCGAGCTTGAGCTGGGTGTGCGGGCGCAGTCCGAGGGCGTCCTTCGCGCTGACCAGGTGGATCGTGCCGCGCATGAGCAGGATGCGGACGGCCTGCCTGGAGGTGAGGAGGTCTTCGAGCTCTGCCGGCTGGAAGTCCTGGAGGCGGGTCCACAGGCCGACGTAGGGCGACTTGGGTTCCTGCGCCTGGATGCCGAAGAGGTGCTCGATGGTGGCGAGCGCGCTGTGGTCAGCGCGCTCGCGCAGCATCTGGCGTTCGATCAGTGCCCGGTTGAGCTCGTCCTGGCTCAGAGTCCCCATCGGGACAGGTTATGCCGGATGAACGCGAAGCCGGTGCCGTTCTCGCGTTCTCCGTCGTGCACGACGAGCAGGTTGAGCTTGCCGACGACGATGTCAGCGCCGTCGGAGTGCTCGACGCCCTCGACCCGGAAGTCCTTGAGCGGCTTCAGGTCGGTCTTGCGGTAGGCGACGAACCGCGAGTCGCCCTGGCTGGAGGCGAGCAGCACGTCGCCGGCGATCGTGAGGCCCTCGGCGTCGGCTTCGAGCCACTGGCCGCCGAAACCGGGGTTGGGGCCGTCGGCCTCGCACTCCTCGGTCTCCGGGTCGTACTTCTGCGGTGCACCGAACGTGCGGACCTTGTCGACAAGCTGCGGCTTGCCGAAACCGTTCGCGCGCAACGGGATCCGCCAGATGCCGACGTCCTCCTGAGCGGCGTAGAGCGTGCTGGTGCGCTCGTCGATGACCATGCCCTCGACCTGCGGTCCCTCGCCGGGCTCGCCGCAGACGGTCCAGCTCTTGCCGTTCGGCAGGGTGAAGGTGTCCGGGAGATCCACAGTGGACACCTTCTTGGTGTCGTACCCGTTGTTCCTGGTGACGTGCAGCAGGGCGATGCTGGTCTCGCTGCGGCGGCTGGTGACGACGACGTCCTTGCCGTTGACGTGACCGGCGGCCAGGCCGTAGACGGTGTGCTGGTCGTCGACCTCGGCCTCGGTCTTGCTGAAGACCGGCTTGGTGTCCGGGTTCGTGACGTCCCTGGCGCCGCGTTCGTCCACTTGGAACACCCGGATGCGGTCCCGGCCGCGGTCGCTGACGAACGCGAGGTTCCCGAGCACGTCGACGTTGTTGTACCGGCCGGGCTTGGCGTCCGGCGTCGGGGGCAGCGGCGCCGGGTGCACGTCGATCGTGCGGCCGTTCAGGTCGAACGCCGCCAGGCCGCCTTCCTTGAGGGTGCCCAGGACCACACTGCGTTCGGTGTCGCGCGGGTTCACCCAGATGGCCGGGTCGTCCGCGTCGGCCGGCTCCTCGAACGTCTGCGTGATCACCGTCGGTGTGATGACGGGCGTGGTGGGCGCAGTCAGGAACAAAGGCACGAGCGCGAGTGCTAAGGAAGATGACATGGTGGGAACGTAGGAAACACCGGTATACGGCGACTGAACCACGGGGGAACAAGCCGTGTGGTACGAGTTGGGATTGACGCTCTTCGGGCAGAAGATCGCGTACACGGAGCTGGTCGGGCAGGTGCTGGCGCTCGCCGTCGTCTTCCTGGCGCAGCGGCGTTCACTCTTGACCTGGCCGGTGCAGCTCGTGTCCGTCGCGCTGCTGTTCACCGTGTACATGTCCTCGCACCTGGGCGGACTGGCCACGCGCCAGGTCGTGGTCGGCCTGATCGCCGTCTACGGCTGGTACGCGTGGGTGCGCCGGCGTGACCCGGTGTTCGGCGTCGTGGTGCGCGCGGGCTCGTGGCGCGAACGCGGCGTGGTCGCCGGCGTCTTCGTGGCGGGCACGGTCGCGTTCGCCCTGGTCCTCGACTGGCTGGACGCCTCGTGGGCACCGTGGCCGGACGCCGCGATCTTCGTCGGCACCGTGCTCGCCTTCGCCCTGCAGGGCCTCGGCCTGGTGGAGTTCTGGCTGGTGTGGCTGGTGGTCGACGCGGTCGGCGTGCCGCTGCAGATCCAGTCGGGCCTGTACTTCAGCGCGGTCGTCTACCTGATCTTCGCGGGCCTGGTGGTCCACGGTTTCATCGACTGGACGCGCACCGCCCGCCGGTTGACAGAGGCGGCAAAGTCTCCCCTATGAGGGGACTGATCGCGTTACTCGCCGCACTGTCGTTGCTGGTCGCCGTCCCGGTCACCGCTGCAGCCGCTCCCGGGCCGCGCACCGGGTTCGAGCTCACCGGCAGGTGGACCACCGAGTCCGAGGAACAGACCTACCTGCGCTCACTGGGCCTGCCGCTCACCCAGATCGGCACCACCCTGCAGGGCCGCCCCGTCCAGCTCGTCCGGGTCGGCCTCAGCTCCGCCCGCACCGTCGTGCTCTTCATCTGCTCCCAGCACGGCGACGAACCGGCCGGCCGCGAGGCGTGCCTCATCCGCATGCGCTCCCTCCCGCGCACCGGCCCGGTGACCTACCTGTTCATCCCCAACGCCAACCCCGACGGCCGCGCCCTCGACACCCGCGGCAACTCCTCGGGCATCGACATCAACCGCGACCACCTGCTCCTGCGCACCGCCGAGGCCCGCGCGATGGCCGCCGTCATCCGCGACTTCGACCCCGACGTCATCCACGACCTGCACGAGTTCGGCCCCACCGCGCCGTACTACGTGAAGGACGTCCTCTGGCTCTGGCCCCGCAACCTCAACGTCGCCCCCGGCGTCCACTCCCTCTCCGAAACGCTCTCCCGCTCCTACATCCGCCCCTCCGTCGAAGCCGCCGGCCGCACTTCGGGCGTCTACGGCATCTACGTCGACCCGGTCACCGGCGAACCCATCCGCCAAGTCGCCGGCGACGGCCAGGAACGCATCCTCCGCAACACCGGCGGCCTCAAACACGGCATGGGCCTGCTCGTCGAAACCAACGTCGACAACACCCCGCGCTTCCGCGTCGACTCCCACCTCCTCGCCCTGGACGGCACCCAGTCGTTCACCCGCACGAACCGCTCGGCCATCGAGTCCGCCAACGCCGCCTCCCGCGCGGTGCGATCGGGCCCGCTGTACTTCGGCGGCGCCGACAACCAGCCCCCGGACCCGGCGGACGTGCTCTCGCCGGTTCCCTGCGGCTACGTGCTGACCGGCGCCCAGTACGCCGAGCACCGCGACGAGCTGGACCTGCACGGCATCAAGTCCCAGTACCTGCGCGGCGGCGACCGCATCGTGCCGCTGAAGCAGGAGGCCCGCTCGTACATCCCGCTGCTCCTCGACGCCCGCGCCGACGAGCCTCTGATGCACGCCCGCCCGGTCCCGCAGTGCTGACCCTCCGCCCCCGCTTCTAACTCGTTGGGCACCGGTGCCGCTTCTCGGCGCCGGTGCCCAACGCGCTGTGCCGCTGCCGCGCCGCGCAGCCCGCCGCCCGCTCGCCACGCATCGCCCGCCGCCTACGTCCGTCACCGCCTGCCGTTGCATGCCTCCGTCGCCCGTTGCACCCGAGCAGGCCCGCTTGGCCGCACCGCCTCGTTGCAACCGGCGCCAGCGCCTTCCCGCCGCAACGCGCTGACCTGCCCCTTCCCGCCCTGATGCAAAATACGTTTGCGGACGTCAGCAAACGTATTTTGCACAACTGATATATCGGTGCACTGATATATCGGTCGCGGACGATCCCGAGCACGTGGTCCGATGCGTGCCGTGCGTGTCGACCGGTACAGCTACTTCGCCCTGAAAAGCACGACGATCTCCGCAGCCGAGATGACCCGGCGCCTCGGCCTCGAACCGGACGAGGCGCTCGTCCGCGGCAGCAAACGCCCCGAGACCGACCTCCCGCGAGCTCACGCCTGGAAGCTCGTCCGCCGGAGCACCGAACCCGTCGACGAGCAGGTCCAGCACGTCGTCGACCGCCTGCTGCCCATCCGCGACGAGCTCGTCGCCCTCACCGCCGCCCCCGACATCACGGCGAGCATGGTGGTGGTGCGCTACTTCCGCGACGACCCGGACGACGCCGAGCTCGGCTGGCCCCTCTCCGCCGACGTGCTCGCGTTCCTCGCCGAGGTGCGCGCCTCACTCGACGTCGACGAGTACGACCTCGTCGAGCCCGCCGACGAGCCGTCGCGCAAGCTCACCACCGGCCTTCTGACGAGCATGGAGCAGAACCTCGCCGAACACGCGTCCCACCTCCACCGCCACCTGCCGAACGCGACCGTCACGCAGACCGACGACCTCCTGATCGCCGACAGCGGCCTGCCCGACGACACGTTCAACATCGTCGCCTCGGCCCGCTTCACACACGCCACCGCCACCGCCCGCGTGACCGAGACGGTCACCGCGCTCAGGGCGACCGGCCGCCCGTTCTCCTGGTGGGTCAGCCCCGCCACCACGCCGCCCGACCTCGCCACCGCGCTCACCCAGGCCGGCCTGCCCGCGGCGGAGTCCGAAGCAGCGATGTGGACGGAGCTGTCCGACGCCCTCCCGGAACCACACGCCGAAGGCCTCGACATCCGCCGCGTCACCACCGAAGCCGAGCTCGCCGACTACGCGGCCGTCCTGGCCGCGAACTGGGACCCGCCCGCCGCCACGGTCCGCCAGTTCTACGCCGACACCGCCCCACACGCGTTGCACGGCCAAGCCCGCTACCTCGTCGGCTACGTGAACGGCCGGGCGGTGTGCACGGCGGAGGTGTTCCTGCACGCGGGCGTCGCCGGCATCTACAACATCGCGACCCTCGCCACCGACCGCCGACGCGGCTACGGCGGCGCCATCACGCTGGCCGCCCTGCACACCGCACGTGCTGAGGGTTACCGCATCGCAGTTCTACAAGCCTCTAACGAAGGTGAGAGGGTCTATCGGCGGCTCGGGTTCAGCATTGCGGGCCAGTTCACCGAGTATGCCCTCGCGCCAGGCGGTGACATCAGCAGGCTGTGACGTCGTCTTCGCAGACGTCTCAGTCCTCGCAGACGCCTCAGCGGCCCGTGAACCCCGCGCTGCGTCCAGTGGCGGTTGTTCGTGTGGGCGGCGGTCGCCCTGGCCGGCACAGTCGTTTTGGCGGCTTTTCTGGCGCATCTGTCCTATCGCGCCGATCCACACCGTTCGCGCTCTGGCTGGCGACCAGGCGGCAGCGTTCGGCTGAGCAGACCCTCGAACTGCAGCGCGAGATGTCGGCGACAACGGTGACCGACAGCACGGAGCGCCGGCTCACCGAGCAGTACAGCAAGGCGATCGAACAGCTCGGCCACGAGAAGGCGGCCGTCCGGCTGGGCGGCCGTCTACTCCCTCGAACGCCTCGCCCAGGAGCACGCCGGGCACCAGCAGACCGTGGTCGACGTCTTCTGCTCCTACCTCCGCCTGCCGTTCGAGCCGACGGCGGCTGACCGCGCGCAACTCGCCGAGCTGGAGGTCCGCCACACCGTCCAGAGCATGCTCTGGGAGCACCTCGGTGACCCCGAGCAGCGAGCGGTGGGCAGCAAGCGCTGGCCGGACATCGACCTCGACCTGTCCCGCGCGAGGCTGGTCGACCCGGTACTGCGGATGCTCTCCGTCCGCAGCCTGAAGTACGAGAACACGTTCGTGCACGGGCACGCGGACTTCTCCCGCCTGCGGGTGGCAGAGCACGCGGCGGTGGGCGGCTCGAAGTTCCACGGCACCGCCACGTTCGCCGGCGGGGTCTTCGCCGACGGCCTGGCGTTGATCGACTGCGTCTTCGGCTCGAAGCTGGACATGTCGGGGGTCAGATGCGGACACCTGCTCGCGGTGACGAAGTGCCACGTCCGCGGCAACCTCGACCTGACGGGGTGCAAGGTGCTGCGGAGCGGGATCGTCAACTGCCGCTTCGGCCGCGACCTCGTGCTGCGCGACGCCGAGTGCGAGGCGGTCGTGGTCAACCTGCGCAACCTGGTCGAGCACTTCGGGTACGAGCGCTGAGAACGGCCGAGGGGCCGCCCCGCGCGCAGCGGAACGGCCCCTCGAAACAGCTCCAAGACCTACGCGAGGCCCGCGTCCGACGTGGACGGACCAGCCGCCTGCACGTCGTCGATGCGGTACTTGCGGGCCGCCTCGACCACCTTCGACTGCTCGACCTCGCCGCGCTTGGCCAGTGCGGCCAGCGTGGCCACGACGACCGACTCCGCGTCCACCAGGAAGTGGCGGCGGGCGGCCGGGCGGGTGTCGGAGAAGCCGAAGCCGTCCGTGCCCAGCGTGGTCATGTCGGTCGGCACGTAGGGGCGGATCAGGTCCGGGATCGCCGACGCCCAGTCGGACACGGCGACCACGGGACCGTCCACGTCCGACAGCACCTGTGTCACGTACGGCACGCGCGGCTCGGCGTCCGGGTGCAGCAGGTTGTGGCGGTCGGTGTCCACGGCGTCGCGGCGCAGCTCCGAGTACGACGTGGCGGACCACACGTCCGCGGAGACGCCCCATTCGTCGGCCAGCATCTGCTGGGCCTTCAGCGCCCACGGCAGACCCACGCCCGAGCCGAGGATCTGGGCACGCGGGCCACCGGTCGCCGGGCCGTCCTGGTACTTGTACAGGCCGCGCAACAGGCCTTCCACGTCTAGGTTCTCCGGCTCGGCCGGCTGCACGTACGGCTCGTTGTAGACGGTCATGTAGTAGAAGATGTTCTCGGCGTTCTCGCCGTACATCCGCCGCAGACCGTCCTTGACGATGTGCGCCACCTCGAACGACCACGCCGGGTCGTAGGAGCTCACGGCCGGGTTCGTGTGCGCGAGCAGCAGCGAGTGGCCGTCGGCGTGCTGCAGGCCCTCACCGGTCAGCGTCGTGCGGCCCGCGGTGGCGCCGAGCACGAAGCCGCGCGCCATCTGGTCCGCCGCCGCCCACAGGCCGTCACCGGTGCGCTGGAAGCCGAACATCGAGTAGAAGATGTAGATCGGGATCATCGGCTCGCCCTGCGTGGCGTAGGACGTGCCGACCGCCGTGAACGACGCCGTGGAACCCGCCTCGTTGATGCCCTCGTGCAGGATCTGGCCCTGCTCGGACTCCTTGTAGGCGAGCATCAGGTTGGCGTCCACCGAGGTGTACGCCTGGCCGTTCGGGTTGTAGATCTTCTGCGTCGGGAACATGGAGTCCATGCCGAACGTCCGTGCCTCGTCCGGGATGATCGGGACGATGCGCGGGCCGATCTCCGGGTCCTTCGCGAGGTCGCGGACGAGCCGGACGAACGCCATCGTCGTGGCGACCTCCTGCTTGCCGGAACCGCGGCGGATGCCGTCGTAGACCTTGTCGCCCGGCAGCACGAGCGTCTTCGACTTCGTGCGGCGCTCCGGCACGAAACCACCCAGCTGGCGGCGGCGTTCCTGCATGTACTGGATCTCCGGCGCGTCCTGGCCGGGGTGGTAGTACGGCGGCAGGTACGGGTCGGCCTCGAGCTGTTCGTCGGTGATCGGGATGCGCAGGCTGTCCCGGAAGCCCTTCAGGTCGTCCAGGGTCATCTTCTTCATCTGGTGCGTCGCGTTGCGAGCAGCGAAGTGCTTGCCGAGCGAGTAGCCCTTGATGGTCTTGGCGAGGATGACGGTCGGCTGGCCGACGGTCTCGGTGGCCGCCTTGTACGCCGCGTAGACCTTGCGGTAGTCGTGGCCACCGCGCTTGAGGTTCCACACCTCGTCGTCGGTCATCGGCTCGACGAGCGCCTTCGTCCGCGGGTCACGGCCGAAGAAGTGCTCCTTGATGTAGGCGCCGTCGTTCGCCTTGTAGGTCTGGTAATCGCCGTCGGGCGTGTTGTTCATCAGGTTGACCAGCGCGCCGTCGCGGTCGGCGTGCAGCAGCGCGTCCCACTCGCGGCCCCAGACGACCTTGATGACGTTCCAGCCGGCACCCCGGAAGAACGACTCCAGCTCCTGGATGATCTTGCCGTTGCCGCGCACCGGGCCGTCGAGGCGCTGCAGGTTGCAGTTGACCACAAACGTGAGGTTGTCGAGCTGCTCGTTCGCCGCCAGCTGCAGCAGGCCGCGCGACTCCGGCTCGTCCATCTCGCCGTCGCCGAGGAACGCCCACACGTGCTGGTCGGACGTGTCCTTGATGCCGCGGTCGCGCAGGTAGCGGTTGAACCGCGCCTGGTAGATCGCGTTCATCGGGCCGAGGCCCATCGAGACCGTGGGGAACTCCCAGAAGTCCGGCATGAGCCGCGGGTGCGGGTACGACGGCAGGCCGCCACCCGGACCGGCGTGCGAGTACTCCTGGCGGAAGCCGTCGAGCTGGTGTTCCGACAGCCGGCCCTCGAGGAACGCGCGCGCGTACACACCGGGGGAGGCGTGGCCCTGGATGAAGACCTGGTCACCGCCACCGGGGTGGTTCTTGCCGCGGAAGAAGTGGTTGAAGCCGACCTCGTAGAGCGAGGCGCTGGACGCGTAGGTCGAGATGTGGCCACCGACACCCACGCCGGGACGCTGCGCGCGGTGCACGGTCATGGCCGCGTTCCACCGGATCCACGCGCGGTAGCGGCGCTCGGTCTCCTCGTCACCGGGGAACCACGGCTCCCGCTCGGTGGGGATGGTGTTGACGTAGTCCGTGCTGATCAGCGAGGGCATGCCGACCTGGTTCTCGCCCGCGCGCTCCAGCAGCCGCAGCATCAGGTACCGCGCGCGCTGCTGTCCGCCGCCCTTGAGGACCTCGTCGAACGACTCGAGCCACTCGGCCGTCTCTTCGGGGTCGATGTCCGGCAGGTGTGCTGCCAGGCCGTCGCGAATGACACGTACCCGCTCGGGGCCTGTGTTCTGCGGGCTCAAGGTGTCTCCTCGGCTTCGTTGGCGGTACACGCGCTGGCCCGGAAACCGTGCCACGCGCTCCTATCGTTGTCCTTGCGCGACGACTTCGTCACCGCTACTGATCGGTAGTTCTGGATCGTGTCGCTCACGCGCGCGCGATAAGAGGTATGTAGAGCATGCGTCATGCCAGTCTAGGGATGTTCACAGGGGTCCCTGTTACGGCGTGTCACGTGGTCAACAGTTGCGCCGGGGGTAGCCGACAGTGTTCGCTGTCCGGTGTAGTGGACTCTCCGGCGACAGTCTTCACAGGCTGTCGCCCTTGCGTAGTTGGAGGAGTGAAAACCGTGGTCGCCGCGGAAGACGCCGGCAAGATCGGCGTCGCCGAGAAGCTCGGTATTGAATCGGGCATGGTCGTCCAGGAGATCGGCTGGGACGAGGACGTCGACGACGCCCTCCGTGCCGCGGTCGAGGAGCGGATCGGGGCCGACATCCTCGACGAAGAGGCCGACGAGACGGTGAACGTCGTCTTGCTCTGGTTCCGGGAGGACGACGGCGACCTGGTGGACTCCCTCCTCGAAGCCACCAACCTCCTGGCAGAAGACGGCATCATCTGGGTGCTGACCCCGAAGACGGGCCGCGATGGTCACGTCGAGCCGAGCGACATCGCCGATGCCTCGGGTACTGCGGGCCTCTCGCAGACCTCGAACATCAGCGTGGCCGACGACTGGGCGGGCACCCGCCTGGTGTGGCCGAAGTCCGCCAAGGCCAAGCGCTGACTCGAGCACCGCTGACATAGGCTTGGTCACGGGCGGTTGTCACCCGTCCGTGGTCAGTCTGTCAACCCGGAGGGTCTCTTCATGGCGGTCGAGGTCGGTTCGGAAGCCCCGGACTTCACGCTCAACGACTACAACAAGCAGCCGGTCACGCTGTCGTCGTTCCGCGGCTCGAAGAACGTGCTCCTGGTCTTCTACCCGTTCGCCTTCAGCGGCACCTGCAACGGCGAGCTGTGCCAGCTGCGCGACGAGATCGCCGCCTACGAGGACGAGAACGTCCAGGTCGTCGGCATCTCCATCGACAGCGTCTTCGCCCTCAAGGCCTGGGCGACGCAGGAGAACTACACGTTCCCCCTGCTGTCCGACTTCTGGCCGCACGGCGCCGTCGCGCAGTCCTACGGCGTCTTCAACGACGCGGTCGGCATGGCGCTGCGGGGCACCTTCCTGATCGACACCGAGGGTGTCGTGCGCTTCGCCGAGGTGAACGGCCCCGGTGAGGCCCGCGATCAGGAAGCCTGGAAGAAGGCCGTAGCCTCCCTCAAGGCATGATGTAGGAGTCCGCGCGCTTCGCTGGTGCGTGGATGACGGGCGTGTAGCTCAGCGGAAGAGCACTCGGTTTACACCCGAGCGGTCGCAGGTTCGAACCCTGTCGCGCCCATCGCACCCGAGGCCCGGACCAGCACGTGATCACCATCACGCGCAGGTCCGGGCCTCGTGCTTTCGCGGACACCTGGAACCAGCCAGGTCGGTGCCGTACTTTGTCGCCTGTCGGGGACGTTTGGGCCCACCATCTCCGAAGGACGACGAACCTGTGAAGCGCAAGGGCAAGACCGCGGCACCCGTCCCTGGCATCGTCACGCAGGAGCAGGTCAAGCTCCTCGCCCTGGTCGAGCAGGGCGGTGTGCACCGCGGCGCCACCAGCTGGTACCTGGAGCACCGGCCCGCCAAGCACTGGGACGCCGACGACCTGGAGATCCTGCAACTGCGCGGCTGGATCACCTGGGTGAAGCCGCGGCGCGCGATCGACCACGGGATGGCCGCGCCGGTCGACATCACGCCGGAGGGGCGTGTGGCGTTGCAGCACCACCTGCCCGACTGGGTGCTGGGGCGCAAGGCGATCGCCGCGTCGCCGCCGCGGTTGCCGGCCGTCGAGACGATCGGGGCCTTCGACGCCTTGCCGTGACGCGCTGAGATGGGACCGAGGGGGACGGACATGACGAACCTGCTGGCCGGTGGGGAGCTGCGGGCCCGTGAGCACCACCGCATCGAGGACGAGGCGCGCGCGGCCGGGCCGGTGCACCCCGCCACGCTGCCCAACGGCGTCCAGCTCCTGGTCGTCACTGCCGGGCTGCAGCTGACCCGCACGCTGCTGGCCGACCAGCGGTTGTCCAAGGACAGCGACGCGCTGCAGCGGGAGATCAAGCGTCAGCTCGCGGCGCTCGGCAGCGGTCAGACCGAGCTCGCGGGGCTGTTCGGGCCGAGCATGCTCAACAGCGACAACCCCCAGCACGCCCGGCTGCGGAGGCTGGCGGCCAAGGCGTTCACCGGACAGGCGGTGCACCGGCTCGCGCCGCGCGTCGAGCAGATCACCGCGGAACTGGTGGGCGCGTTGCCCGCTGGGGAAGTGGTCGACGTCGTCAAGGCGGTGGCCGTGCCGATGCCGTTGCACATCATCGGCGAGGTGCTCGGTGTGCCTGAGGACGACCGTGCGCGCGTACGCACGTTGATCGAGACGATGATGTCGATGGAGCCGGAGGTGTCGCAGCCGGCGAGTGACGCCTTGGGCGCCTACTTCCACGCTCTGCTGAGCGGCAACGGTCTGGACGAGGGCTCGCTGTTCGGTGCGTTGGTGGCGGCCGACGACGATGGTGACCGGTTGACGCACGACGAGCTCATGGCGATGGCGTTCCTTCTCGTAGTAGCAGGCCACGAGACGACGGCGGCGCTCATCGCGAACGTCGTGCACGACGCGTTGGACCACGGTCTGTGGGAGAAGGTCGCGGCCGACCCCGCACTGGTGCCGGTGGTCGTCGAGGAGACGCTGCGGCACAACTCGCCGGTCCGCAGCGCCACGCACCGCATCACCACCGAGCCCGTCGAGATCGACGGCGTGCTGGTTCCGGAGAACACACTGCTGCTCATCAACCTCGGCGCTGCGGGACGGTGCCCGGTCGCGCACGAGGACGCCGCGCGGTACCGGATCGACCGGGCCACGACGGGGCATGCGACGTTCGGGCACGGCCCGCACTTCTGCCTGGGGTCCGGGCTCGCGCGGCTGGAGACGGAGACCGTGCTGCGCCGGCTCACCGCCCGGTTCCCGCGCGCCCGGTTCGCCGGTGCCGAGCAGCCCGTCGTGACGCACAACGACATCATGGTCAGCGTCAGGCAGCTTCCCGTCGTCTTCGGCTGACTGGTCTGGCCCACGTGGAGATCATCCGAGGGGGAGCGGAGCACGTCGACGCGGCCGCGCTCATCTGGGCGCACGCCGTGGCGGCGCGTGACGGCTATGCCGAGGTGCCGACGCTTGCGGAAGCCCGTCCCGGCGTGGAGAACGCGTTGGCGAACGAGCCGTCGTTGTTCCTGCTGGCCTTCGAAGGTGATGAGCCGGTCGGGTTCCTGGCCGGTGGTCCACACCAGACAGACGATCATGCCTACGTCAACTATGTCGGTGTGCACCCGGACGCGTGGGGCAACGGCGTCGGGGAGGCGTTGCTGAGAGCGCTCCCAGGGTTGCTGGTCGAACGCGGCTATGCGGCGGCGCAGTTGCACGTCTTCATCGACAACGTCCGTGGCGTGCGCCTGTACGAACGGCTCGGCTGGCACAAGACCGGTGCCGCTGCGCCGCATCCGCGATCCGGCCGAGTGGAGCAGCGCTACGAGATCCTCGTCGCAACGCCGGGTCCGGGCCGGGACGCCGTTTAGCGGGGGATTAGGGGTTCAACCCCAATGCGGCTGACCAGGGCTATCCCTCAGTCCATTCGAGACGTAATTTCCTCTCATGTCACTGCGCACGTTCGCCGTCGTGGTCGGTCTCGCGTTCCTGCTCGGCGGGAGTGCGATCCTGCTCGTGGAACTGGCCGTCGAGGCGCCGAGCGGGGCGCTCGTCCCGTGCGGCAACGGCCTCGGGTTCGGCTTCGACGAGCCGGCCGCCGCCGCGGTCGGAACGGCCTATGTGGACATCTGCGCCGACCTGCGCCAGCGCCGGCTGCTCTGGGCGCTGCCCGTCATCGGCGTGGGCCTGCTGATGTTGATCGGCTCGTTGGTGGCTTCCCGTGACGCTACTCGCCGGTAAGGTCGCGGCATGACGTGGATGGTCTACGGCGCCAACGGCTACACCGGCCGGCTCATCGCCGAGCTCGCGGTCGAACGGGGCGAACGCCCGGTCCTCGCGGGCCGCTCCGCCGAGAAGGTCGAACCGATCGCCGCCGCGCTCGGGCTGGAGCACCGTGCGTTCGACCTGTCGAACGCGCGCGAGCACCTGACTGACGTCGACGCCGTCGTGCACTGCGCCGGCCCCTTCGCACACACCGCGACCGCGATGGTCGACGCCTGCCTCAAGACCCGCACGCACTATCTCGACATCACGGGCGAGATCGACGTCTTCGAGTCCATCGGCCTACGCGACATCGACGCGCGCAAGGCCGGCATCGTGCTGCTCCCCGGCGCCGGCTTCGACGTCGTGCCCACCGACTGCGCGGCCGCGATCCTGAAGAACGCCCTCCCGACCGCGACCCACCTCGACCTCGCCTTCGTCGTCGGGGGAGGAGCCTCCGCGGGCACCACCAAGACCTCCGTCGAGGCCGCCGCCGTCGGTGGCCGGATCCGCGAGGACGGCGAGCTGAAGAGCGTCCGCATCGGACACCGCCGCCGCACGGCCTACTTCCGCTCCGGCCCGCGCGAGGTCGGCAGCATCCCGTGGGGCGACGTCAGCACCGCCTACCGCTCCACCGGCATCCCGAACATCACGACGTTCACCCTCGTGCCCGGCCTGCTGGGGCAGCTCCAGCAGGTGTTCGCGCCGATCCTGCAGACACCGCTCGTGCAGAACGTCGCCAAGTCCGCCGCCGCCAAGGTCAAGGGGCCTGACGAACGCAAGCGCGCCAACACCCGCGCCGAGGTCTTCGGCGAAGCCTGGGACGCGCACACCAAGGTCGAGTGCGCCATCACCACCCCGAACGCCTACAGCCTCACCGCCGACTCCGTGCTGCGCGCCATCGGCAAGCTCGACGGCGTCGCACCCGGTGCCCACACGCCGTCCAGCGCGTTCGGCGCCGACTTCATCCGCGAGCTCGACGGCGTCGTCGTCGGCGAGGTCCGTCGCAGCTAGCTTCCTGGTCCGTGAGCTGCAGCAATGCCACCGATATATCAGTCGGGCGCCAGCTCATCTCATGCAAAATACGTTTGCGGACGTCCGCAAACGACTCATTGCAAAGGGGCGGGTAAACGAAAGCGCCCAGCTGGTACCGGCGGTGTGAACTGCCGATATATCAGCTGAGCGCGGTCGTTGCGGAGCTCGGCGGCACCGTGCTCAGTGCAGCGAGCTTGGCGTCAGCGCGGCGCGAGCAGGCTGGTGATCTCCTGCGAGGCCGACACGGTGAGCAGGTGCTGGAGGTTCTCCGGCAGCTCCTCGCCGCGCTTCTGCTTGGCCTCGGCGTACAGGCGGCCGGCGCGGTAGGAGGAGCGGACCAGCGGACCGGCCATCACACCGAGGAAGCCGATCTTCTCGGCCATCTCCTTGTGCTCGACGAACTCCTCGGGCTTCACCCAGCGCTCGACCGGGTGGTGCCGCGGCGACGGGCGCAGGTACTGGGTGATCGTGATGATGTCGCAGCCCGCGTCGTACAGGTCGCTGAGCGCCTCGGTGACCTCTTCCGGGGTCTCGCCCATGCCGAGGATCAGGTTCGACTTGGTGACCAGGCCGAACTCGCGCGCCTTGGTGATGACCTCGAGCGAACGCTCGTAGCGGAACGCGGGACGGATGCGCTTGAAGATGCGCGGCACCGTCTCCAGGTTGTGCGCGAGCACCTCGGGCCGGGACTCGAAGACCTCGGCGAGCTGCTCGGGCACCGCGTTGAAGTCCGGGATCAGCAGCTCGACGCCGGTTCCGGGGTTCATCTCGTGGATCTGGCGGACGGTCTCGGCGTACAGCCACGCGCCGCCGTCGGCCAGGTCGTCACGGGCGACGCCGGTGACGGTCGAGTAGCGCAGACCCATCGCCTGCACCGACTCGGCGACGCGGCGGGGCTCGTCGCGGTCGAGGTCGGCGGGCTTGCCGGTGTCGATCTGGCAGAAGTCGCAGCGCCGGGTGCACTGCTCACCGCCGATCAGGAACGTGGCCTCGCGGTCTTCCCAGCACTCGTAGATGTTGGGACAGCCGGCCTCTTCGCAGACCGTGTGGAGGCCTTCGCGTTTGACCAGACCCTTGAGCTCCCGGTATTCGGGGCCCATCTTCGCGCGCGTCTTGATCCAAGACGGCTTCTTCTCGATCGGCGTCTGGCTGTTGCGGACCTCGAGCCGCAGCAGCTTCCGACCCTCCGGTACCACAGTCACCACCTCACCCTACGCTGCGCCTCCGCGTGTCCGGCGTCACGCACGACCAGGTCGAGGTGAGACCCGGAACCGGACGCGCGTGGAGCAGTTCCGTTGTTCACGATCTGTTGTTCACACAGTTGGTGTCGACCATGAACAACAACAACCGGTTGAAGATGTTCCCTGCCCGGAGGTGACGACCGGGTAGCCGGTGTCTTCCACCTCCCCCCAGGCGAAGGCACCGGCCTCAGCACCTCTCATCTAGGGCAGGTCGGGGGTGATCCCGGTCAGCTTGACGGTGAGGTCCCAGAGGCGGCTCGCGGCGAGGTCGTCGCGAGCCGCCGGGGTCATCCCGGCGACCGCGGGGTGGCCGCGGAAGCCGTTGAAGCCTCCCGGTCCGTAGTACTGGCCACCGCGCGCGTCCGGTGAGGTCGCCGCGTAGAGCTGCGGCAGCGCGCCCATCTCGACGGACTGCGAGAACAGGTGGCTGAGGCGGCCGCCGATGCGCATCACCGACGACCTGTGCGCGCTGGCCATGTTGTTGGTCAGCTCGGTCGCGGTCATGCCGGGGTGCGCGCCGATCGACGTCACGTCGGCGCAGCGGCGGTCAAGCTCGCGGGCGAAGAGGATGTTGGCGAGCTTGGACTGGGAGTACGCGGCGGCGGGGTTGTACGTGCGGCGTTCCCAGTTCGGGTCGTCGAAGCTCATGCGGCCGTACTTGTGCATGAGGGACGCCACGGTCACAACGCGCGCGCCTGGCCGTTGCCGCAGCGCGGGCAGCAGCAGGAACGTCAACGCGGCGTGACCCAGGTGGTTGGTGCCGAACTGGCGCTCGAAGCCGTCGACCGTCCTGCCGTGCGGGACGGCCATGATGCCGGCGTTGTTGATGAGCAGGTCGAGCGAGCTGACCCGGTCCGCGGCGGCGCGCACGGAGCTCAGGTCGGCGAGGTCGAGCGGGAGGACCTCGGCGGACCCCTCGACCTGCCGCAGGGCTGCTGCGCCGCGTTCCGCGGAGCGACAGCCCATCAGCACGTGGGCGCCCTTGGCCGCGAGCACCTGGGCGGTGCGCAGGCCGAGGCCCGAGTTCGCACCGGTCACGAGGACGGTGCGGCCGGTCTGGTCGGGGATTGCTGCGTCGGTCCAACGACTCATGGAGTCATTCCTACCGCCCGGTAACTGTCGAGCGGAAGGTGGGCGTCGAGTACCGCTCGCAACACCGGCTCGTCGGCGGCGAGCTCCGCGGTGACGCGTTCCTCGTCGACGGGGCCGTCCAGTGCGGCGGTCTCCATGCGCGCGGTCAGCTTGTTGGTCCAGCGGTGCTGCAGCGCCAGCAGCAGTTCGTCGAGCGAGGAGAAGACGTCCGGATCCACGATGAGCGGAGCGGACGGGTCGCGGCGGGCGTCGTGCAGCACGGCGTCGAGCGCGTCACGGCGGCGGTAGTGGTTCGCCCAAGTCATGGTTCGTACCCCCGGTCTCTCGCATACCCTCGGTATGACACGACCATACCACCGGTACGTACCGTCGGTATGTGAGATACGTTTCGGTCGTGCGAACACGACGCGCCGAGTACTCGGAGTCGACCAGGCAGGCGTTGGTCGACAGCTCGGTCGACCTCTTCACCAAGCGCGGCTACGCCGGCACCTCGCTCGACGAGGTCGTCAAACGCGCCCGTGTGACGAAAGGCGCGCTCTACCACCACTTCAGCGGCAAGCAGGCGTTGTTCGAAGCTGCTTTCGCACAGGTCGAGACGAAGTCGATCGAGTCGCTGACCGCCTTGGTCACCGGCGAGGGCGAACCGTGGGACGTCGCGGTCGCGGGTCTGCGTGCCTATGTCCGCAAATGCCTCGACCCCGAATACCAGCGGATCATCGTGCACGAGGCGCCGGTGGTGATGGGCTGGGAACGCTGGCGCGAGGCCGAGGAGCACTTCAGCTTCGGCCTGCTGCGCACCGCGGTGCAGCTGCTGGTGGACGCCGGCGAGATCGAGGAGGCGCCGGTGGAGATCATGGCGCGGCTGCTGTTCGGTGCGCTGTCCGCCGGCGCGAGCACCATCGCCAGCTCGTCCGACCCGAAGCGCACCGGCCGCGAGGTCGAGACCGCGATCCTGCGCGTGCTGGAGGGCCTGCGCAAGAAGTAGTCGAGTTCGGCCCTAGTGACCAGGCGCAACGTCGATCACCACGCGGACAACGAGGTGGTCAGCATCATGATCGAACCGGTCAACACGCGCCTGGGACTCGACGGCAAGCTCGCGCTGGTGACGGCGGGGACCCACGGGCTCGGTCTCGCCATCGCGAGCAAGCTCTGCGACAACGGCGCCCACGTCATCCTCACGACCTCTGCCGACGACCCCGACCTGGAGCGCGCGAAGCTCGTGCTCGCCGGGAAGCCGGGCTCGGTGACGGTCACCCAGCTGGACATCGCCGACGAGCACTCGGTGCGTCTGCTGCTCGACCAGATCAAGCAGGACCGCGGACAGCTCGACATGTTCGTGCACCACGCCGTGTCGCCGGACCTCACGCCGTTGCTCAACGTCGTGGAACCGCTGGCCAAGGCGTTCGTCGACGGCGGGCGGGTGGTCATCGCCGGCTACACGGTCACGCCGGTGCACGGCGTGATCCGCACGCTCGCGCTGGAGATGGCCTGGTACCGGGTGGCCGTCAACGCCGTCGTCACCACCGTCGTCGACAACGGCCCGATGAACATCGACCCGGACCTGGTCGACCGGCTCGCGATCAAGAGCCCGTCCGGCAGGGTCACGCTGCCGCAGGACATCGCGAACGCGGTCGCATTGCTGTGCACCGACGAAGCCTCCTGGATCCAGGGTCAGGTGATCACCGTCGACGGTGGTCTCGAACTGCTGGAGCGGTGGGGTGAAACGCGGTGATCTTCGGCTGAGCCGGGGGGAAGTCCGTTCTGCCGTTTCCGCCGCGAGATGTGGCGGAAACGGATGGTCCACCGGTCCGCTCGGGTGTCGCTCGAGCGGACCGGTTCGCGTTTCGCCAACCGAGCGGCGAGTGAGCGTCCGGTGACCGCCGGTCATCTACCGATAAGCGATGTTAATTACTCATAGCGCGTTCGGAGTAATGCTCGGAGCAGTCGGCCCCAATGCTTGTCCTGCATGGTCACCGAGTGTAAAACTCAAAATGGTGACCTGGGGGTAAGCAAGGGGGTCGGATGATCAGAGTGCTGCTCGCCGAGGACGTGCAAATGGTCCGCGGCGCTTTGGTCGCTTTGTTGAATCTCGAACCGGATATTGAGGTCGTCGCCTCCGTCGCGACCGGTGACGAAATCATCGCGGCGGTGGAGAAGAACAAACCGGACGTGGCGGTCCTCGACATCGACCTCCCGGGCATGGACGGACTTTCCGCCGCCACCGTCATCCACGACACCGCTCCGGACACCCGCACGCTCATTCTCACGAGCCTCGGCCGGCCGGGAACCCTGCGCCGCGCGTTGAACGCCCGCGTGAACGGATTCATCCTCAAGGACGCTCCCGTCGGCGAGCTCGCCGACGCCATCCGCGGCGTCTCGGTGGGGCGGCGGGTGATCGACTCGCAGCTCGCGCTGTCGGCCTGGGACACCGATGAGTGCCCGCTCACGCCACGCGAGCTGGAGGTGCTGCGGCTGGCTTCCGACGGCGCCGACGCGATGGAGATCGCGACGACGTTGTTCCTGTCAGTCGGGACCGTGCGCAACTACTTGACGGCGGCGACGGCGAAGCTCGACGCGCGCAACCGGGTCGACGCCGTGCGGATCGCTCGCAAGTCCGGCTGGTTCTGACGCGGCCCGGCCCTCCTCGCAACGTGCCCTTGCAACAGGTCTTTTGACGACGTCCGCAAAAGACCTGTTGCAAGGGGTGCAGGTCAGCACGCCGCTCGTGGGCTCGGCGTGCTGCGCCTTTGCAACGAGTCTTTTGACGACGTCTGCAAACGAACTGTTGCAAAGGTGCAGGTCGACGCGGGGTGGCAAAGGGTCTGAGCACTGATATATCGGCTGCATTAGGGGCCGGGGTGCCAAAAGGGGTGGCGAGGCGCCGAGGGGGCGGGCGTCAGAGGGTGTCAGGGGTGGCCGGGATGGCCGCGTGGACGTGGAACGAGCCCGTGCCCGTGTGGCGGGCGGTGAAGGTGCCGCCCACCGCCTTGACGCGTTCGGCCTGGTTGCGGACGCCGTTGCAGTCGAGGGTGGTGGGGCGGTGGGCGGCGCCGTCGTTGATGACGTCGAGCAGGACGGTGGTGCCGCGTTGGTGGACGCCGATGGTGCAGGTGCTGGCGTCGCTGTGGCGCAGGACGTTGGTGACCGCCTCGCACAGGACGGCGGAGAGGACTGTCTCGACCGCCGCGGGGAGGGGGTCGTGGTCGAGCTCCACGCGGACGTCGATGTCGGAGGCCGCGAGGATGGCCTTGGCGGAGTCCGAGGTGTCCGCCAGGGAGAGCGGGCGGAAGGCGCGGGCCAGTGACCTGACGTCGGCCAGCGCGTGGTGGGTGATGTTCAGGATGTCGCTGATGTGCTCTTTGGCGTGGTCCGGGCGGTCGGCGACGATGCGGTGCGCCAGTTCGCTCTTGAGCTTGATTGCGCTGAGGCTGTAGCCGAGCAGGTCGTGCAGGTCGCGGGCGACGCGGACGCGTTCGGCGGCGACGTCGACGGGGACGGCGGTGGCGTTGACCGAATTGACCGCGTCAGTTGTGTCGAGCCCGGCGGCCGGGCTGGTCGGGTCCGGGTGTGTGGGAGGCGGGTTGGGGTGGCGGTGCGTGGCGAAACCCGTGGCCAGGCCCGCGAGCAGCAGGGCGGTGGCGGCGGTGGCCATCATGGCCTCGCCGTGGGCGGCTTGGGTGAGGCCGGTGGCGACGACGGTCAGCACGAAGAGCGACCAGCCGAAGAACGGGCGCAGGACGAGCAGTGCGTTGCCGGCGACGAGGCCCGCCACGCCGGCCCAGGAATGGCCGAAGGCGACGTACGGGAGTACGAGCAGCAACGCCTGGGCGGCCAGGACGAGGTGGCGGCGGAGTACCGGCAGTTGCCCGAAACAGGTCAGTTGCAGTACGACAAGTAGTGAGAAATCAATGGCCGAGACCACCAATTCGGGGGTGTTGCCGGCGAGAAGCAGAGCGCGGGTCAGGTCGGTCAGGCAGACACCGGCGAAGAGCGCGACGATGATCGCGCGGTATCTCGGTGTAGCAGGCGATGGATTCAACGTGCCCCCCAAGAGCAAACCGCCCGAGAGCAGGCGTGGCTCTCGCGTACTCACAGCGCGCGCCCAGGCCGAATACTAGACAGAGCAGGGCAGCCGGGGTCGACTTACTGTATCGGTGCAGATGGTTTTGCTGCATTGACTGACAGCTCAATTTCACGCAAAAGGACCAGTATTTTCGCTAACGGTCACGGCGTGTGGTCGCGCGATTACCGGACGGATCGGTTTGGGTTCGTTTGAGCATATGAATTTCTCACGTCCGGCGCAGTAGTTCGCCATCCGAGAGTCATGGCGGCATACGTGGCGTGCGATAGCCCCGCTCAGGTGAACTTGGTGGCACGACCAAGTCGACCGCCGCTGATCAGGGGAGGCTCCAATGGAGATCAAGGTTCTCGGACCGCTGGAGGCACGGGAGAACGGTGTTTCGATCGCGCCGAGCGCGGTGAAGCCGCGCCAGGTGCTCTCGCTGCTGGGGTTGCAGGCCGGGCACGTCGTCACGGTGCCGACGTTGATCGAAGAGCTCTGGGGGATGACACCGCCACGCAGCGCGCTCACCACGCTGCAGACCTACGTGCTGCAGGTGCGTCGGCGCATCGAGGCGGCCATGCCGGGGGACGGTCCCGGTGTCGCGAAGAACGTCCTGGTGACCCGCTACGGCGGCTACATGCTGGACGTGCCGCCGGAGGCCGTGGACGTGCGCAGCTACGAGCGGCTCGCGACCGCGGGTCAGCGCGCGTTCGAGATCGGTGACCTGGAGTCCGCGAGCCGGTTGCTGCGCAGCGCCGCCGAGGTGTGGCGCGGGCCGGTGCTGGTGGACGTGCAGATCGGGGTCCGGCTGGGCATGGAGGTCACCCGGTTGCAGGAGAGCCGCCTGGGCGTGCTGGAGACGCGCATCGAGGCCGACCTCCAGCTGGGCAAACACCAGTCGCTGCTGAGCGAGCTGTCCGTGCTGACCGCGCAGCACCCGATGCACGAGAACCTGTGCGCGCAGTACATGCTCGCGCTCTACCGGGCGGGCCGGCAGTGGAAGTCGCTGGAGGCCTACCAGTCGCTGCGGGACACGTTGATCGAGGAGCTCGGGCTTGAGCCGTCCGAAAGGCTGCGTCAGTTGCAGCGGGCGATCCTGAGCTCGGAACCGTCGCTCGACAAGCCCCTGTCCCCTCGCCAGCTGGAGCGTCAGCTCGCGGGCTGAAACCCCGTCGGGAGCACATCGTGGAGACCACCGGTGCAGGTGCGTTGATCAAGGCGCTTGAGGACGTGGGCTGCGAGGTGATCTTCGGGATGCCCGGCGGGGCGATCCTGCCCGCGTACGACCCGCTGTTCGACTCGAAGATCAGGCACGTGCTGGTGCGCCACGAGCAGGGGGCGGGCCACGCCGCGCAGGGGTACGCGCAGGCGACCGGCAGGGTGGGCGTGTGCATGGCGACGTCGGGTCCGGGGGCGACGAACCTGGTCACCCCGCTCGCCGACGCGTACATGGACTCCGTGCCGATCGTGGCGATCACCGGCCAGGTCAGCCGGTCGGTGATCGGCACGGACGCCTTCCAGGAGGCGGACATCCGCAGCATCACGCTGCCGATCACCAAGCACGGCTTCCAGGTGCTCGACCCCGCCGACATCCCGCGGGTGATCGCCGAGGCGTTCCAGCTCGCTTCCTCGGGACGGCCGGGCCCGGTGCTGGTGGACCTGCCCAAGGACGTGCTCGCTGCCGCCACGACCTACACGCCGCCCCAGATCACGGCAGCGTCCCGGCCGGTGCTCTCGCCGGTGCAGGTCCGCAACGCCGCGCAGCTCATCGGAACGTCGCAACGGCCGGTGTTCTACGTCGGCGGGGGAGTGGTCCGCTCCGGCGCCGCGGCGGAACTGCTCAAGCTGGCCAACAAGACCGGCATCCCGGTCGTCACCACGCTGATGGCACGCGGCGCGTTCCCCGACTCGCACCGGCAGCACCTGGGGATGCCGGGCATGCACGGCACGGTGCCCGCCGTGGCCGCCCTGCAGAAGGCCGACCTGCTGATCGCGCTGGGGACCCGGTTCGACGACCGGGTCACCGGGTCGCTGCCGCACTTCGCCCCGCACGCCGCGGTGGTGCACGCCGACATCGACCCCGCCGAGATCTCCAAGAACCGCAAGGCCGACGTCGGCATCGTGGGCGACTGCCGCGACGTGCTCGCCGCGCTCAACGCGGTCGTCGGCCACGTCCCCGACCTCACCGCGTGGTGGTCCTACCTGGACGGTCTGCGCACCACCTACCCGCTCGGCTACGACCACCCGGAAGACGGTTCGCTCGCCCCGCAGTACGTCGTCGAACGGCTCAGCACCCTCGCCGGCCCCGAGGCCGTCTACACCTCGGGCGTCGGCCAGCACCAGATGTGGGCCGCGCAGTACGTCCGCTACGAACGCCCCGGCTCGTTCATCAACTCCGGCGGCGCCGGCACGATGGGGTTCGCCGTACCCGCCGCGATGGGCGCGCAGACCGGCGTCCCGGACCGCACGGTGTGGGCGATCGACGGCGACGGCTGCTTCCAGATGACCAACCAGGAGCTCGCCACCTGCGCCGCCGAGGGCATCCCGATCAAGGTCGCGATCATCAACAACGGCAACCTCGGCATGGTCCGGCAGTGGCAGACCCTGTTCTACGACGGCCGCTACTCCAACACCCGGCTCGGCACCCACGACCGGCACCCGGACTTCGTGAAGCTCGCCGAGGCGCTGGGCTGCGTCGGCCTGCGGTGCACGAGCCAGTCCGAAGTGGACGACGTCATCCTCGAGGCCATGTCCGTCCACGACCGGCCGGTCGTCATCGACTTCGTGGTGGGACAGGACGCCCAGGTCTGGCCGATGGTCGCCGCGGGCACCGGCAACGACGAGGTCATGGCCGCACGAGGAATCCGCCCCCTGTTCGACGAGGAAGAGTGATGACCAGACATTCGCTTTCCCTGCTGCTGCGCAACGAGCCGGGCGCGCTGGCCCGGGTCGTGGTGCTGTTCTCCAGCCGCGGCGTCGACGTCGAGTCGCTGAGCCTCGGCCCGGCCGACCGCGGCGACCTGTCCCGCCTCGACGTCGTGGTCGACCTGCAACCCGGCCGCACGCCCGCCCAGCTCGTCAAGCAGCTCAGCCGCATCGTCGACGTGAAGAACGTCGTCGACCGCACCGACGACGAGGCGCTCGAGCTCGGCGCCTGAGACAACGGGAAACGGCCGCCCCGGAGGCTTGGGGCGGCCGTTTCCTTTTGTGTGCCTGAGAACTCGCGCCAGCAAAACAAGGCACAGTGTCCAGCTGTCTCAGGCCGCCTTGGGAACGTGACGCTCGACGACGCCGGCGTACTTCTCCAGCGTCTCGCCCGGCGACGGACCGTCGAGGGCCTTGTGGATGCCTTCGGCGATCTCACCGTGGCGGTGCAGGTCGGCGTGCGTCAGCGTGACCTTCGTGGTGGCCGGGCCGACGACCTCGAAGTCCACCTTGATGAACGAGGCCTTCTCGTCGTCGAAGATCGGCTGCCAGTAGGGGCCGACCCGCCACGTCATCACGAGGCGCTTCGGCGGGTCCCACTCGGTGATGGTGCCCCAGGCGATCTCCTCGCCGTCCGCGCCGCGCTCGAAGTAGCGCCCGCCGACGAACGGTTCGATCGTGATGGCCTGCCGGTCCTTGACGAAGACGTGCGACTCGGGCCACCACTCGATCGGCCGCCCGGCGAAGATCGCGAACGCCTGCTCGATCGTCGCCTCGACCGTCACCGACTTGGCGACATCGGGAGTTGAGGCCATGTGGCCCTCCTCGCGAGTTGGGTTTCAGGTGCTGTCGCACCCACCGTGACCGGGTTGTCTCGACCGCCGATCGAACCGAGGTCGAACCAGGACGGCTCGACCGGATGTCCAGTGCCGCCACCCATATTCGCGGTAGCGAAACCGGCAGACCGAGGAGTTGTCGTGTCCCCAGTCAGTGTTGCCGCCAATGTTGCGGTCTACATCGAGGTCCAGACGTTCTACGCCCAGCAGATGCGGCTGCTCGACTCGTTGGACGTGGAGGGCTACGCCCAGACGTTCACCGAGGACGGGGTCACCGACCACGCCCACCGCGGTGAGAAGGTCGAGGGCCGTGCCGCCCTGATCGCCGGCGCCAGCGCCGCGCTGCCCCGCTACAAGGGAGTCGCCGTGCGGCACTGGAACGACCACTACCTGGTCGAAGAGGTCGACGAGAACACGCTGAACGTCAGCTACGCCTCGCTCGTCACCCGCACGACCGCCGAGGGCGTCGTCAGCTTCGAGCCGACGTTCTCCATCGAGGACGTGCTCGTGCGCATCGACGGCAAGCTCTACACCAAGTCCCGCACGATCCACCGCGACCTGCCCGTCCAGGCCGCGTGAGCCGTACCGACAGGAGGTGACGAGGTGACCGCTCAACACACAGGGCTGGCCGAGGCCGCGGAGAAGGTGAAGCTGATCGCCGCGGAGCACGCGGCCGAGGCCGACGCCACCCGCAGGCTGGCGCCCGAGGTCGTGGAGGCACTGCGCGACGCCGGGTTCGCGCGGCACTTCGTCGCAGCCGGACGCGGTGGGGCGCAGGGCACGTTCGCGGAGCTGACCGAGGCCGTCTTCACCGTGGGCCAGGGCTGCTCGGCGGCGGCGTGGTGCGCGTCGCTGTCCGCGTACTCGTCGCGGTTCGCGGGTCTGCTGCCCGAGGAAGGCCATGACGAGATCTGGGCGTCCGGCCCCGACACGTTCGTCGTGACCGGCCAGCCGCCCATGGGCAAGGGCACGGTCGTCGACGGCGGGCACCGGCTCAGCGGCCGCTGGACCTACGTCAGCGGCGTCGACTTCGCCGACTGGGCGTTGCTGTGCGGCATGATCGGCGACGAGGGCCGCTTCTTCGCGGTGCCGCGCGAGGACTTCACCGTGCTGGAAACGTGGGACAGCGTCGGCATGAAGGCCACGAGCAGTCACGCCGTCGTGGTGGACGACGTCTTCGTGCCGTCCCACCTGTCGCTCAACCGTGCTGATCTGCTCACCGGCACCAGCTGGTCGCCGGTGCCGAGCCACAACGTCCCGTTCCAGGCGGTCGGCGGCCTCACGTTCGTCGCTCCGGCCGTCGGCGCGGCGATGGGAGCGCTCGACGCGTGCGTCTCGGTGCTGTCGGGGAAGAAGCAGTCCGTCACGTCCGCGGTCGACCTGGTCCGCGCGTCCGGCCAGGTCGAGTCGGCGAAGCTGCTCGTGGAGCAGAACGCCCGAGTGCTCGACGACCGCGAGTTCACCCCGGCCGCGATGGCGCGCAACGAGCGCAACGTCGCCTACGTGGCCGAGGTCCTGGTCGACGCGGTCGGCGGCCTGGTGCGGGCCGCCGGCACCGGCGGGCTCGCGGAGGGTGGTGCGCTGCAACGGTTCTGGCGTGACGTGGTGAGCTGCTCCAGCCACGTGGCGCTGCGGTACGAAACCGCGTCCGTGCGCACCTACCCGGCGTCCGTTGTGAACTGACGCCTGGAATATCGGCCCCGACGCCACTGCACGGGCGTCGGGGCCGCAGGCGTGCCCGCGTTCCACTCCGCCGCGGCCTGACCGGGACTCAAGCGGAGGGGATCACCCTGAGGGGCATCGACCGGCAGTCGTCTTTCAGGCAGGAGGTGGGACCTCGTTCAACTCGACCGGCTTTCCGCCACCCCGAGTAGTCCTGAGCCATCGCCTGTCGTGCGCAGCGCAACAAGCCTTCTGAGGAGAAATCGTGACCTCCACCAATACCAATCCCGACCTGGAGTCGCCAACGGCGACTGCCGGTGTGCAGGCGGCTGCGGTCGTTGACGCGCCGGCGGCCGACCCGCGCCGCTGGGTCGCGTTCATCATCATGACCGTCGCGACGTTCATGGACATGCTGGACGGCAGCATCGTCAACGTCGCGCTCCCCGCGATCCAGCACGGCATGGGCGCGAGCTTCGTGCAGCTGCAGTGGATCACCGCGGGCTACGTCTTCGCGTTCGCCCTCACGCTGATCACCGGCGGCCGCCTCGGCGACATCTACGGCCGCCGCAAGATGTTCCAGCTCGGCGTGCTCGGCTTCGTCGTCACGTCGTTCCTGTGCGGCATCGCGGTCAACCCCGAGATGCTCGTGATCTCCCGTCTCGCCCAGGGCCTCGCGGCCGGTCTGATGGTCCCGCAGGTCATGTCGATCATCCACGTCACCTTCCCGGACAAGGAGAAGGGCGCGGTCTTCGCGATCCAGGGCACCATCGGTGGTCTCGCGGCCACGATCGCCCCGCTCGTCGGCGGCCTGCTGGTGGCGTGGAACGTCTTCGGCTGGGACTGGCGGACGATCTTCCTCGTCAACGTCCCGATCGGCATCATCGGCTACGTCCTCGGCTGGAAGTACATCAACGAGTCCAAGGCGCCGTACAAGATCCGCCTCGACCTCATCGGTGTCGTCCTCGCCACGGTCAGCCTCACCGCCCTGCTGTTCCCGCTGACCTTCGGCCGTGAGCTGCACTGGCCGGCGTGGGGCTTCGTGCTGATGGCCGCCTCGGTGGTCGGTTTCATCGGCTTCATCGCCTACGAGCGGGCCAAGCAGCGCAAGGACGGCATGCCGCTCATCCCGCTGAGCCTGTTCAAGTCCCGCAGCTTCTCCGCGGCGCTGGCGCTGATGCTGGGCATGTTCACCTTCACCGGCATGTTCATGCTGGCTCTGTACCTGTTCCTGCAGGAGGGCCTGGGCTTCTCGCCGCTGCGCACGGGTGTCACGCTGCTGGCGTTCTGCATCGGTGCGTTCATCACCGCGTCGGCCTCGGTCGTCGCGCTGGTGCCGAAGTTCGGCCGGGCCGTCCTGCAGGTCGGTGCCGTCGTGATCGCCATCGGTGTCGCGGTGATGCTGCTGACCGTCAGCCCCGACATCACCAGCTGGGGCCTCGTGCCCGGGCTGCTGCTGATCGGTCTCGGCTTCGGCATGACGGCCACCCCGATCGCGCTGTTCGCACTGCAGGAGGTGCCGCACCAGGACGCGGGTGCGGCGTCGGGCCTGATCAACACCAAGCAGCAGCTCGGTTTCGCGGTCGGCATCTCGGTCGTGACCCTCGCGTTCTTCGCGCCGCTCGCTTCCCAGGGCGCGACCAACGTGGACTCGCTGGCCCCGCAGGTCCGCCAGGAGCTCGTGGCGGCCGGTGTGGCCGAGGGCAAGGCCGACGAGCTGACCAACGCCTTCAAGGTGTGCGGCAGCAACAACTTCGCCGGCACCCCGGAGGCGGGCGCGGCGGCGTGCACCACGCTGCAGAACGACGCGCAGGCCAAGGCCATCGCCGACAGGTACACGCACCAGGCCGCGGGTGAGTCCTTCACGGGCGCGTTCCGCACCACGCTGTACGTCGGCTTCGGCTTCGCGGCCCTCGCGCTGCTGCTGGCCTCCTTCCTGCCTCGCTGGCTGAAGCAGGAGGAGTGGGGCGCTCCCGCCGAGGACGCCGCCGAGGAAGGCGCTGAGGACACCGCCAAGGCGTAGTCCCCCACCTCAGAGGCCCCGGACCACCTGGTCCGGGGCCTTCTGCGTTGTGCGGGCACGGAAAAGGCCCCTCAGCAGTCCCTGAGAGGCCTTCTGCGTGGCGGAGGTCTAGATGCGGAACGCGGCGCCGTCCACGTTGACGGGGCCCTGCCAGGGGCTGCCGTCGTTCATGTCGATGTAGGTGTGCGCCTTGGTGGTGAACTTCTTCTTGTTGGTGCTGATCTTGCCCAGGTGGCTCGCGTTGATCGAGCCGACCGGGTTGCCGTTCGCGTCGCGGTGGGCGTGGTGGGTGATCCAGAAGCTGAACTGGCCGTCCTTCTGCGCGGTCCACACGCCGCGGCCCTCGAGCGGGTCCGGGTAGCCCGGCTTCGTCTCGCAGTGCAGCTGGTAGTCGGCGGTGAAGTCGCAGAACAGCGGTGTCAGCAGCGGCGGCTGTTCGATGTGGATGGTGACGGTGAGGTCCCAGCGGCCGACGAGGGCGTCCTCGTAGTTCGGCTTGGCGGTGGCGCCGCCGGCGGCGACGACGGGGACGGCGAGCGCACAGACGGCCACGGCGGCCAGTGCCTTCTTGCGGACGTTCATGGGTGGCGCCTCCGGTCAGGTGGGCAGCGGACGCGCTGAGTGTTGTTCGCGCAGCTCAAACACCCCTGTAGTGCCAGTTGTGACCCGAGGGGGAATCGAGGCCGCCCGCGCAGGCTGGGGGAAAGCGAGAGGAGCTGGGGCATGTCTGCATCGGTGACCGGCGCGTTCCGCTGCCGGGTGGCCAGGACGCCGGACGCGGTCGCGCTGTCCGCGAACGGGGACGTGGTGACGTACGCGGAGCTGGACAGGTGGTCCGACGCGCTGGCGGGCGAGCTCGTCGAGGCCGGTGTGCGGGTGGGCGACCGGGTGGCGGTGTGCCTGGAACGCTCGGCGCAGCTCGTCGTGGCACTGCTGGGCGTGCTCAAGGCCGGTGCCGCGTACGTGCCGATCGACCCGGAGGACCCCGAGTCGCGGGCGTCGATGATGCTCGCCGACGCGCAGGTCTCCCTGGTGGTGGGCCGGTTCTTCGCCGGGTTCACCACGATCAAGGTGCCGCCGCGCGGGGTACGGTCCACAGTGGAGCTTCCGGCCGTCGCACCGGAGGACCTCGCCTACCTGATGTACACCTCGGGTTCCACCGGCAAGCCGAAGTCGGTGATGGTCGAGCACCGCAACATCACGAACCTGGTCACCGCGCCGAACTACGTCGAGGTGACGACGGAGGACCGGATCCTGCAGCTCGCCCCGGTCGCGTTCGACGCCGCCACCTTCGAGATCTGGGGTGCTCTGCTCAACGGCGCCCGCGTCGTGCTCGCCCCGCCCGGTGTCGTCCAGGCGGAGGAGCTCGGCGACCTGCTGCGCGCCAACGAGATCAGCGTCCTGTGGCTCACCGCGGCGCTGTTCCACCGGCAGATCGACGTCGACGTGTCCGCGTTCAAGGGCCTGCACACCGTGCTGTCCGGCGGCGACGTGCTGTCCGTGCCGCACGTGCGGGCGTTGCGCGAAGCCGTGCCGGAGCTGCGGATCGTCAACGGCTACGGCCCCACCGAGACCACGACGTTCGCCACCTGCCACCGCATCGGCGCCGAGGAGGACCTGGGCGGCGCGGTGCCGATCGGCACCCAGCTGCAGAACGTCGAGGTCGTGGTCGTCGACGCGGACGGCAGGCCCGTCGCACCCGGCACCCCCGGCGAGCTCTGGATCGGCGGCGCCCAGGTCGCGCGCGGCTACTGGAAGCGACCGGACCTGACCGAGGAGAAGTTCGTCCGCGGCAGCTGGAACGGCGAGCGCTACTACCGCACCGGTGACCAGGCGCGGAAGCGCGCCGACGGTGTGGTCGAGTTCCTGGGCCGGATGGACGACCAGTTCAAGCTGCGCGGTTTCCGGATCGAGCCGGGCGAGGTCGAGAACGCGCTGACCGAGCACCCGCAGGTCCGCACCGCCGCGGTCGGCGTCCGCACGCACCCCAGCGGTGACCGCAGGCTTCTCGCATGGGTCGTCAAGTCCGGTGAGGAGCTCGACAAGCGGGCGCTGCGCCGGCACCTGCGCGCCGGCATGCCCGAGCACATGGTGCCGGCCGGGTTCGTCGTCGTGGACGAGCTGCCGATCACGAGCAACGGCAAGACCGACCGCAAGGCGCTGCCGGAACCGGACTGGAGCTCGAAGTCGCTGTACGTGTAGCGAAGAGGGGCTTCCCGAGAACACCGGGAAGCCCCTCTTCTTCGTGTCTTCGTGCGTCAGACCCAGGACGGCCGTTCGAGGATCTCCACCACGGCGGCGGTCCACACGTATCCGGCGCCGGAGGACTGCATCACCACGAGGTCGCCCGGCTGCGGGTCGCGCTCGGCCAGCACGTGGTCCAGGCCCAGCGCGAGGTCCGCGGTGCCGACCATGCTGTACTGCTTGGCCCAGTCGTAGGTCGTCGACTCGCGCTTGACTCCGAGCAGGCCGCAGATGCCGTACTGGGCGATGGTCTCCGCGAGCTGCTGGTGCAGGAAGAACCGCGCGTCGGCCAGCTCGATCTCGGCCTCGTGCAGGACCTGCTTGAGGGAGTGCTGCACCCCGCCGGCGATCTTCGCGACCATCTCGTCGAGGTCGACGTCGGAGTTCTGCAGGTAGTCCTCCATGCTGCGGTTGAGCTGCAGCGTCTCGCCGTTCGGGAACGGCATCGTCGTCCACTCCTGGAAGCCGCGCGACATCTGCTCCAGCGTGGAGTCGGCGTAGGAGTAGATCGCGCGCACACGGGCGAAACCGGCCTTGTTCGACAGCACGAACGCACCCGCGCCGTCGCCGTTGACGTTCTGGTCCTCCGAGCACCAGCGGTCGAAGTACGGCAGGTGGAACGCGTCCCCCGCCGTCACCAGCGCGGCGGAGAAGTCCTTGTGCGAGCCCACGTAGGCGGCCGCGAGGTCGACGGCGGCCATGAACCCGTTGCAGCCCTGCTTCACCTCGAACGCAGGCCCCGAGCCACCGACCGTGTTGGCCTGCACGTAGCTCGCCGGCGTCCACAGGTCGAGGCCCTGGTGCGACAGGGAAGCGTGCACGGTCAGGCCGAACTCGTCGTGGCTCAGGCCGGAGCGCTCCACCGCCTGCCGCCCCGCGATCGCCGCCATCACCGGCCCGGTCTCACCGGGTGCGGCAACCCGCAGCTCCCGGTAGCCGTTCATGGCCTTCTTCTCCTCGGTGTACCGGCCGGCGGCGATGGCCTCGTCCACCGTCTCGACCTGTTCGGGCAGGTACGTGCCCACACCGGCGATGTAGAGGTCGTTCCACCGCATCAGAAACTCCTAGGCTGCCTGGTCCAGGTGCTGGGCGACGGCGCGTGCCGTCGGGTCCTCGTAGAAGCTGCGCAACGTGACGCGGACGCCGTACCGCTCGTGGACCTGCTTGACCAGCTTGGACGCCAGCAGCGAGTGGCCCCCCAGGTCGAAGAAGTGGTCCTCCGGCTCGATTCCCGGCACCCCGAGCACCTCCCCGAACAGCTCGCAGAGTTCTGTCTCGAGTTCGGTCACGGCGTCCTCCCGGTCAGCTCATGAGTAGGTAGAACCTTGAGGTGAGCGGGTCGAAGCAGGCTCGTGCGGCAGCGGACAGCGCCGCGTTCGAGCCGTTGTGCAGCGGTTCCTGAGGGGTCTCGTCCACGGTTGCGCGCGTCCGCCGCAGGAAACCGAGTCCTGGAGCCACACAGATGCAGACGTTCACCCCGAAACGGTCCACTTTCCTCGCCCGCGCAGGAGCCGTCACGGCCGTGGTCCTGCTCGCTTTGTCGGGCTTGACCGCCACCGCCAACGCGACCACGTGCACGCCGGTGGGCACGTGGACGGGCTACGTGACCCGCACCGACGGCGACCACCCCACCAAGCTGGTGTTCAAGGCCAACGGCAGCGCGTTCGTCACCAACGAGCAGAACACGACGACCAAGGGCTCCTGGTGGGTCACCGGCGCCGGCACGTTCCACTACAAGTTCCGCGGGGAGAAGGTCTACGACGAGAACGGCGTCTACTTCGCCTACGTCGACTTCGACCAGGACGCCGTCCAGAGTGGACCGAACAGCTTCACCAGCTCCGGCCCGTCGACCTTCTACCTCGCCGACGGCACGAACCTGGGCACCTCGAACATCACGTTCACGATGACGCGGGTCTGACCGGGCAGGAGCCGGGGCGGGTCCGCCGCCCTCGCCCCGGCTCCGGTGCGCTCACGCCAGGAACGCGGCGTGCTCCTCCACCCACTGGCGGAACGTGCGGGCGGGCTTGCCCGTGATCCGCTCGGCGGTGGCGCTGGTGTCCGCGGTGACACCGACGGCGGCCTCCCACTGGTTCAGCAGCGAGGTGAGCACGGGCGGCGGCACGAAGTTGCTCATCTGCGCCTCACCCTCCTCGCGGGTCAGGCCGTTGACCACGAGCTTGCGGCCGAGCACCTCGCCGACGATCTCCAGCTCCTGCCGGAACGTCAGCGACTCCGGACCGGTCAGGTCGACGACCTGGTCCTGCAGCGTCTTCTCCGTCAACGCGACCACGGCCACGTCGGCGATGTCGTCCTCGTGCACCGGAGCGACCTGCGCCTCGGGGAAGACCTGGTCGATCGTGTCGCCTGCCTGCAGCGAGTAGCTCCAGCCGAACGCGTTGCTCATGAAAGCGCCCGGTCGCAGGATGGTGTAGGTGAGGCCGGACGCGACGACGGCTTCCTCCACGACCTTGTGGTGGTGGGCCAGCGGGTCCTCGTCGGCGCCGGGCAGCGCGACGGTGTTCGACGACAGCAGCACGATCGACTCGACGCCGGCCTTCTCCGCCTCGTCGAGGAACTGCACGATGCCGTCCGGCTCCGCGTACAGCAGCACCTTCGAGACGCCGGCGAGGGCCGGGACGAACGTCTCGGGGTCGTTGAGGTCGAGCGCGACGGTCTCCACGCCCTCGGGAACGTCGAGCTCGGCGGGGTTTCGGCCGGATGCGCGGAGGCTGTGGCCCGCGGCGTAGAGCCGCTGCAGCACGCGTCGGCCGACGTTGCCGCGCGCTCCGGTGACGAGGATGGTCATAGTGGATCTCCTGATCGGGGTTGTTCGCCTGGATGGCCGATCACGCTCAGCGTCCACGCGGTCACTCGAACCGCGCTGGACCGGCCTTCAGGTCAGGCCTCCTAACGTGCGCAAACATGGCTTCCTTCCCCGTTCCCGGATCCAGCTACCGCGGCCCCGCGCCGGAGTTCGCCGGGTTCCGCGCCACCCAGCCCCTCGTGCGCCTGCCCGCGACCGGCGGTGGGCACTGCTGGGTCGCCACCACCACCGAGTCGGTCCGCGCGGTCCTCGACGACGTGCGGTTCTCCCGCGCGGCCTCGTACGAACCGGACGCGCCAACGTTCCCGGGCCTGTTCCAGGCGCCACCCGGGATGATCATCTCGTTGGACCCGCCCGCGCACACCCGCCTGCGCGACCTCGTCACGCAGGCGTTCTCGGCCGACCGGGTCGAGGCCATGCGCCCGCGGGTCCAGCAGCTCGTCACAGACCTGCTGGACCGGGCGGACGAGGAGTCCCTGGACGGACCGGTGGACCTGCTCGGGAAGTTCACCTTCCCCCTGGCCGTCATCGCGATCAGCGACCTGCTCGGTGTTCCCGCCGGCGAACGCGACACGTTCGCCCGGCTGATCCGGGAGTTCGCCGCGGTGGACGCGCCGGAGACCGCGGCCGCGGCGGGGGAGCAGCTCGGCGAGTACATGGCCGCGCTGGTCTTCGGCAAGCTGCGCGCACCCGGCGACGACGTGCTGTCGGCGTTGACGCAGGTGCGGATCGGCGACGACAAGCTGGAGGTCGGGGAGCTCATCGGCCTCGGTTACACGCTGCTCGGCGCCGGCGGCGACTCCACCGCGTGCCACCTCGCCAGCTCGGTCCTGACGTTGCTGGGGCACCACCGGGACGTCTGGGTGCGGCTGGGCGAGCACCCGGAGGAGGTGCCCGCCGCCGTCGAGGAGCTGCTGCGCTGGATCACGTTGTCCACCAACGACACCACCGGCCTGCCGCGGATCGCGCTGGAGGACGTGACGCTGTTCGGTGTCACGGTTCCGAAGGGGGAAGCGGTGTTCGTGTCGACGAGCTCGGCGAACCGCGACTCCGCGGTGTTCACCGACCCGGACACGCTCGACTTCGGCCGGGGCGGTGAGCACATCGCGTTCGGGCACGGCATCCACCGCTGCCTCGGGGCGCCGCTCGCCCGCATCGAGCTGGTCACCGCACTGCGGGAGCTGACCCGGCGCTTCCCGGCCGCGCGGCTCGCGGTGGCCGAGGAAGCGCTCGAGTGGCAGCGGGCCGACATGAACCACCGCCTGGTGGCGCTGCCGGTCGACCTGCACGGCAAGTGGTCATGATCTCCGCGGCACCGCGAGTGCGGCGAGCGCGCCGCAGAACGTGAAGACGCCGGCGCCGAACAACGCGAGCCCGTAGCCGGACCCGAGGGCGTGCTGCAGCGGTTCTCCCTGCGCCAGCAGGGAGTCCGCCCGCGCCGACGACATCGTCGCGAGCACCACGAGTCCGATCGCGCTGCCCATCTGGCGGATCGTGTTGAGCAGCCCGGACGCGAGACCCGCCTGCTCGCGCGGCACCCCGGAGGTCGCCGCGTTCGTGGTCGCGTTGAGCACCGCGCCCATTCCCAGGCCCAGCAACGTGGTCGGCACCAAGATCGAGCCGAGGAACGTCGACGTCTCGTCCGCTGTGGACACCCACATCAGCCCGGCGCACGCCGTCAGCAGGCCACCGAGCAGCACCGGCCGCGGCCCGACCTTCGGCACGATCCGCGCCACGCCGTAGCCGCCCAGCGCGATGCCGATCGACAACGGCAGGTAACCCAGACCGGTGGCGAGCGGGCTGAAACCCATCACCTGCTGCAGCACCAGGGTGAGGAAGTAGAAGGTGCTGAACAGCGCGGCGATCGCGAAGAACGCCACGACGTTCGCCGCCGTCACCGCGCGGTTGCGGAAGATCCCGAGCGGCATCAACGGGTGGTCGGACACCGTCTGCTGGCGCAGGAAGAACGCGAACAGCACCACCGCGAGAGCGAGCGACCCGGCGACCTGCCACGAACCCCAGCCCAGCTCGTGCGACTGCGCGATGCCGTAGACCAGTGCCATCAGGCCGATCGTCACGGTGAACGCGCCCGGCACGTCCAAGCGCTTGGAGCCGTTGCTCGACGTCTCCGGCACCGCACCGCGGATCATCGCCACCAGCGCGATGCCCAGCGGCACGTTGATCAGCAGCACCCACCGCCAGCCCAGCGACTCGGTGACGATGCCGCCGAGCAGCACGCCGACCGCGCCGGCCGACCCGGACACCGCGCTCCACCAGCCGAACGCCTTGGCGCGCGCCGTCGGATCGGTGAACGTGGTGCCCAGAACCGTGAGCGACGCCGGCGCCATCACGGCCGCCCCGAGCCCTTGGAACCCGCGCGCCGCGATCAGGGTGCCCGGCGAGGTCGCCATGCCACCGACGGCGCTCGCGACCGTGAACAGCGCCGCGCCGAGGAGGAACACCCGGCGCTGGCCGAACAGGTCGGCGAGGCGGCCGCCCAGCAGCAGGAACCCGCACACCGCGATCGTGTACGCGCTGTTGACCCACTGCAGGTCGTGCCGCTCGAAGCGGAGCTCCTCGTAGATCGACGGCAGCGCCACGTTCATGACCGACGCGTCCAGCACGTTCATGAACTGCGCCAGACAGCAGACCGCCAGCACCAGGCCGAGCCTTGTGCCCGGCTTGCCCAGCGTGGCCGTCACGAGCGCACCAGGCGGAAGAACGTCCGCAGCTCCTCGACGAGCACGGCCGGGTTCTCCAGCGCCGGGAAGTGCCCGCCGGACGGCATCTCCTTCCAGTACCGCAGGTCCGTGAACCGGTGCTCGGCCCACGGCTTGGGCATCCGCGCGTCGGCCGGGAACACCGAGAACCCGGTCGGCACGTCGACCTGCGTGAGCGGCGACTTGTTGTAGCTCTCCCAGTACAACCGGCCCGACGACGCGGCCGTGGCGGTGAACCAGCACACCGACACCATGTCGAGGATCCGGTCGCGCGAGATGATCTTCTCGGCGTCACCGTCGTGGTCGCTCCACGACCAGTACTTCTCGCCTGCCCAGCCGAGCTGGCCGACGGGGGAGTCGGTGAGGCCGTACGCCAGCGACTGCGGCTTGGTGTTCATCACCGCCGCGTACGCGGACTCCTTGGCGGCGAACTCCTTGAGGTTCGACAGTCCTCGATAGTCCTCTTGGGACAGTTGCACCTCGCCCTCGGGTGCCGGGGCGAACGGCATCACGAGGTGGATGGCCTCGACGTGGTCCGGCGCGATGTGACCGAGGATGCCGGTGATGAACGAGCCCCAGTCGTTGCCGTGCGCGGAGAACCTGTCGTAGCCGATGCGGCCCATCAGCGTGACGAAGGCCGCGGCGATGCGTTCCAGCGTCCAGCCGGTTCCGGTCGGCTTGTCGCTGAAACCATAGCCGGGCAACGAAGGCGCGACGACGTGGAACGCGTCGGCCGGGTCGGCGGGGTTCGTGAGCGGCTCGATGACGTCGAGGAACTCCGCGACCGAACCGGGCCAGCCGTGCGTGAGCAGCAGCGGCCGCGCGTTCTCGTGCGGGGACCGGGCGTGCAGGAAGTGGATCCCGACCCCGTCGATCTCGGTCTTGAACTGCGGGATGGCGTTGAGGCGCGCTTCCGTGGCACGCCAGTCGTAGACGTCGGCCCAGTACCCGGCCAGCTCGCGCGCGTAGGCCAGCGGCATGCCCTGCGACCAGTCGTCGACCGTCTCCGCGTCCGGCCACCTGGTCGCCGCCAGCCGCCGCTTGAGGTCCGCCAGTTCGGAGTCGGGAACCTCGACCCGGAACGGCACGAGTGCAGTGTCCATGGCGCGAAAGTAGGTCCGGCTGCTCGACTTCTGGTAAACGCGCGACTTTCGAGCGTTCTTCGAGGTGGGCGGGGCAGTGTTCGCCGCGAGCGCCGATCCCGCACCCGGAGGTGTCCCGTGCTGCCCCTCGAACTGGACGAGGAGTTCCCGTTCACCGGTTCCTCCTACCGCGGTCCCGACCCCAAGTACGCCGAGCTGCGCGCCGAGTGCCCCGTTGCCAAGGTGCGCACCAACACCGGCACACCGACCTGGGTGATCACCAAGTACGAAGACGTCCGCGCCGGGCTCGCCGATCCGAGGCTGAGCCGCGCGTTGACGTGCGTCGAGGGTGCTCCCCAGGTCGGTGGCGCCATGACCACCACCCCCGAGATGATCATCTCGCTGGACGGCTCCGAGCACTCCCGGCTGCGCAAGCTGGTGATGGGCGCGTTCACCGTCCGCAAGGTCGAGGCGATGCGCGCGGGCGTGCAGAAGGTGTGCGACGAGCTGCTGGACGCCGTCGAGCTGCGCGGCGGACCGGTCGACCTCGTCGAGGCGCTGTGCGTCCCGCTGCCGTTGACGATCATCGGTGACCTGCTGGGCGTGCCGACCGAGGACCTGAAGATCTTCGAGACCGACGCGCGGGCGTTCGCGACGTTCGACGAGAACGACCCGGAGGCGCCGATGCGCGCGTTCGGGCGGCTCGCCGGCTACGTGATGGGCCTGATCGCGCAGAAGCGCGAGAAGCCCGGCCAGGACATGCTGTCGGACCTGATCTCCGCGCGCGACAACGACGACAAGCTCAGCGAGCAGGAGCTGGTGACGTTCGCGTTCACGTTGATCGGCGCCGGGTTCGACACCGCGGCGAACCAGATCTCCAACTCGGTGCTGGCGCTGCTGCACGACCACCCGGACACCTGGCAGCGGCTCGTCGCCGACCCGGCGCTGATCCCGGCGGCGGTCGAGGAGCTGTTGCGGCACGTCAACCTCTTCGCCACCGACACCACCGGGTTCCACCGGATCGCGGCGGAGGACCTGGAGCTCGGCGGGCAGAAGATCTCGGCGGGTGACGCGGTGTTCTTCGTGCTGTCGTCGGCGAACCGGGACGCCGATGTCTTCGAGAACCCGGACGTGCTCGACATCGACCGCGCTGCCAACCCGCACATCGCGTTCGGCCACGGCGTGCACTACTGCCTCGGCAAGCAGCTGGGGCGCATGGAGATGGCGATCGCCATCGAGGGCCTGACCCGCCGGTTCCCCGACCTCCGGCTCGCGGTGCCGTACGAGGACCTGCGGTGGCACCAGGGCGAGATCAACCACTCGCTCGTCACCTTCCCCGTCACCTGGGGACAACCCGTGTCCGACCATTCTGGGAGAGAGTCATGAGCATCCCCGAGAAGCAGTGGGAGGTCAGGCTCGCCAAGCACGTCGAGAACGACCTGACCCTCGAGCACTTCGACCTCGTCGAGGTGGCCGTCCCCGAACCCGGTGACGGCGAGGTGCTGGTGCGCGTCGACTACGTGTCCGTGGCCGCCGCCTTCAAGGAGTTCATGCGCGCCGACTGCCAGATCCCCGGCGTGCCGCCGTGGAAGCTCGGCGAGCCCGCCGGTGCCGGTGGTGTCGGCACCGTCGTGAAGTCGAACAGCCCCGACCTCGCGGTCGGCGACCTGGTGCAGTCCTTCGGGCCGTGGCAGGAGTACTGGTCGGGGCCCGCGCAGCAGTTCATCAAGCAGAACCCGCACTACGTGCCGTCGCCGGTCTACTTCCTGTCGCAGGGGCCGACCGCGTACTACGGCATGGCGACCATCGCGCAGGCCGGCGAGGGTGACGTCGTGTTCGTCACCGGTGCCGCCGGCGGGGTCGGGTCGCTGGCCGGGCAGATCGCGAAGGCCCGTGGTGCGAAGGTGATCGGCTCGGCCGGGTCGCAGGCGAAGGTCGACTGGCTGGTGAACGAGCTCGGGTTCGACGCCGCGTTCAACTACAAGGACGGCCCGGTGGCCGACCGGCTGCGCGAGCTGGCACCGGACGGCATCAGCGTGTTCTTCGACAACGTCGGTGGCGCAGTTCGAGGCCGCGGTCCAGGCCGCCCGACCGCACGCGCGGTTCGCGTTGTGCGGCGCGCTGGCCAACCAGGCCGGTGGCTCGGACGAGCACCCGCGGCTCGACCTGATGACGGCGATCACGAAGCACCTGGAGATCCGCCCGTTCGCCTGCTACCACCTGCCGGAGCAGATCCAGGACTGGGTGGTCCACTTCGGACAGTGGTTGCAGGAGGGGAAGTTCGTGTTCCCGCACACGATCGTCGAGGGTGGCGTGAAGGCGGCTCCGCAGGCGTTGCTGTCGCTGCTGTCCGGCTCCTACACCGGGAACGTGACGGTCAAGTTCTCCTGAGCGCGGTGATCCTGACGTGCGCCTCGCGGATGGTGCTGCCATCCGCGAGGCGCACTGTCGTGATCCCGGAGCTGACGAACGCGTCGCCGTTGAGCACCGCGTCCTGGTTGATCTCGACGGTGCCCGCAGGATCGGTCATCTCCTCGGTGATCCGGTAGGAGAACGTGCCGGCACCTGTTGCCGTCCAGGTGCCGGATCCCCTGCCGCCCTTGACGAGCGTGGCCGTGCCGTCCTCCGCGAAGTCCAGCTCGCTCTCGGTCTCGCCACCCGGCCGGCCGACCCGTACCCGCCACTGTCCCGCGATCTCCATGCTCCCAGGGTTTCCGTCCCAGCTAGACCTGGACTCAAGGAACACCCAGCAGGGTTGGCGGTGACTGCTCTTACAGGAGAGAAAGAAGCTGGAGGCGTCATGTCGGACGCACCTTTTGCCGGACAGCAGGTCGTCGTGACGGGTGGGGGAACCGGCATCGGCCGCGCGGCGGCGCTGGCGTTCGCCGACCTCGGCGCCGCGAACGTGATCATCACCGGCCGCCGGGAGAACCGGCTCACCGAGGTCGTCGCCCTGCACCCCGCCATCACCGCCGTGGTCGCCGACGTGACCACCGAGGAAGGCGCGGGCAAGGTCGCCGACGCCGTGAAGCTCGGCGGCGGCAAGGTCGACGTGCTCGTGCACAACGCCGGGATCTTCCGCTTCACGCCGGTCGCCGGGTTCGACCTCGGCACCGCCCGCGACGTGCTGGAGACGAACCTGGTCGGCCCGCTGGTGCTGACCGCCGCGTTGCTGCCGCAGCTGACTTCGCCCGGCGGCAGCATCGTGTTCGTCTCGAGCAACGCGGGCCACATCGCCGTGCCCGGCGGTGGCGTGTACGGCGCGAGCAAGGCCGCCGTGGACAGCCTGGTGCGCAGCTGGGCGCTGGAGCTCGCCCCGCAGGGCATCCGCGTCAACGCCGTCGCGCCCGCCGCCGTGCGCACGGAGGTCTACGCGGCCAACGGCCTGAGCCCCGAGGAGGTCGAGGGCTACTTCGGCTTCCAGGCCTCGCAGACCCCGTTGGGGCGCACCGGCGAGGTCGACGACGTCGTCCCGTGGATCACCCGCTTCGCCGAGCCGGCGAGCTCGTGGGTGACCGGTCAGATCATCACGCTCGATGGCGGCGCTGACCTGGCGTGAGCCACTTCGAACCAGGAGGAACCGAAAGATGACCAGCAGCGCCACCGAGCCCGGTGTGGACACGTTCCCGTACAAGCGCCAGTGCCCGTTCACCCCGCCCGCGCAGTACGCGCAGATGGCGGAGGAGGACGTCGTCGAGGTCACGCTGACCGGGTCCGGCCTGCGGATCTGGACGATCAGCGGCTACCACACGATCAAGCAGCTCCTGACCGACCCGCGGATCAGCGCCTCGCGCAAGCACGACAACTTCCCGTTCTACTTCATCGCGCCGCCGGAGTTCCGCACCGAGACGTCGTTCATCGGCTACGACAACCCGGAGCACACCAAGACCCGGCGCAAGGCCGCGGTGACGTTCACGAACCGCCAGGTGAAGCGGCTGCGCGGGCGCATCCAGGAGATCGTCGACGAGTACATCGACAAGATCCTGACGATGACGCCGCCGATCGACTTCCACCGCGAGTTCTCCCTCGCCGTGCCGATGACCGTGATCTGCGAGCTGCTCGGCATCCCGCAGGACGAGCACGACTTCTTCATCGAGCACGGCACCTGTCTGCTGGGCGGCCACTCGACGCCCGAGCAGCGCCAGGCGGCGATCGTCGAGGTGAACGCCTACGTCGACAAGCTGATCACGTTGAAGGAGAAGGAGCCGGGCGAGGACCTGCTGTCCCGCGCGATGGCCGAGTACGCGGCCTCCGGCGAGGAGTACACGCGCCGCGACCTGTTCAACATGATCCGCCTGCTGATGAACGGCGGCCACGAGACCACGGCCTCGATGCTGTCGCTCGGCACCGCCGCGCTGCTGGAGCACCCGGACCAGCTGCAGCTGCTGCTCGACGACCCCGAGGGCATGATCGAGCCGGCCGTCGAGGAGCTCGTGCGCATCGCGACCATCGGCGACACCGCGATCCCGCGGGTGGCGCTGGAGGACATCGAGATCGCCGGCAAGACGATCAAGGCGGGCGACGGCATCCTGTGCCTGGGCCTGAACGGCAACCGCGACCCGGAGATCTTCCCGGAGCCGGAGAAGCTGATCCTGGAACGCGGCACCCGCAAGCACCTCGGGTTCGGGCACGGCCTGCACCACTGCATCGGTGCCGACCTCGCGCGGCTGGAGATGCAGCTGGTGTGGACGACGCTGTTCCAGCGGATCCCGTCGCTGCGACTGGCGAAGCCGTTCCTGGAGATCCCGCGCAAGGAGGGTGCCGTGATCTACGGCCTGTGGGAGCTGCCGGTGACGTGGGACCTGCCGGCCGAGGACTGAGGTCCTCGCACGAAAGGGGCCCCGCACCTCGGTGCGGGGCCCCTTTCTTCATGCTCTTCAATCCTTGGGGATGTCCGGGCGCTTGACGTGACCGGGAATCCGGGTGTGCTTGGACGCGGGCAGCACGCCGTCGACGAGGTAGTCGTCCACCAGGGCGTCGAGAACCTCGTTGCCGGCCAGCGCGTACACCTCGTGGTCACCGGAGTCCTCGATGACGACCAGCGGGTGGTCCAGCAGCGCAGCCAGCACGACACCGCCCTCGTACCGGTCCATCGGGTCGCCGTCCGCCTGCACCACGAGCCCCTTGGGATACCCGCCCTGCCGCAGCTTCGTCGGCGGCTCAAGGCTTTCGAACGTCCGGAACGCCCCGACCCACGGCTGCGCCCGCAGCACGCCATACCCGTACGGGTGCGTGGCGCGGTGCTTGCGGACGTCGGCGTAGTAGACCTCCAGGTCCTGCGGCCAGTACGTCTCCAGCGTGATGGCCTCCAGCACCCCGACCCGCAGGTCACCCTCCTGGTCCTGCGGCCGCCACGTGCCCTGCCCGACGATCAACGTCTTGGCCTTGTCGAGGTTGCCGTCGGCGAGCGCCGTCCTGAGGTCCCCGATGAGGTACCCCAGCGAGTCCCACTGCGCCCGGTCCGTGGCCCGCGTCCCGACCGCGCCGTCGAGCAACGTCCGCAGGTGCACCTGGTCGGCCGCCTCCAGCTCCGCGACCACGTCCTCGATCTCGGCGATGACGGCCTTCTCCTCGGTGCCGAGGTGGAAGTGCCCGTCGCGCTCGGCCGTCCACCGCGCCCACAGCTCGACGTTGCGGTAGACCGCCTCCGCCTGCGTGACGAACTGCTCACGCCAGGTCCACTGTGGATTGATGCACGAGTCGAGCACCGTGCGGTCCAGGTGCTCGGGGAACATCGTCCCGTACACCGCACCCACGTACGTCCCGTACGCGTACCCGACGAACGAGATCTTCTCCTCCCCGAGCACCACCCGGATCAGATCCATGTCACGCGCGGTGTTGCGCGTCGTGATGTGCGGCCGCAACTCCCCGCCGGCCTTCTGACACCCCAGCTCGCGCACCCGCATGTCCTCGGCGAGCTGCGCGAACAGGCTGTCCGGCGGCCGCGAGTCGAACGGCGCCTTGGGAACCGTGACCTCGCTGTACAGCTTGGTGGACTCCCCGTACCCCCGCGGGTCGAACCCGATGAGGTCGTAGGCGGACCGCAACCTCGCCCCGAAGTGCTTGATCAGCCCGAGCCCGTCACCCCCGTCCCCACCGGGCCCGCCGTTCACGGCCAGCAACACCCCGCGCCGCTCACCCGTGGCCCTGAGCCTGGCGAGCGCGATGGTCAGCTTGGGACCGTCCGGGTCCGAGTAGTCGCGTGGCACGACGACCGTCGCGCGTTCAAGGCCGTCCTCGAACGGCGGTGACCAGTTCACCTGCTGGTCGTAGAACTCCTTGAGGGGCACGGTGGAACCTCCGCGTGTGGGTGTGCGCCGACACCCCAGCGTCGCAAGGTTCCCTCGAATGCCACCGGAACCGCTCGCCGCACCACCGGTCTCGCCGCGGGCAGCCGTGCCTTGGCCACCCAACTTCCCACGCCTGCCCGCCTACCCGCCTGTCCGCCCGCTCGCCTGCCTGCCTGCCTGCCCGCCTGCCTGCCCGCCTGCCTGCTGTGCCCGCCTGCCTGCTGTGCCCCTGCCTGCTGCCCCGTGCCTGCCTGCCCCGTGCCTGCCTGCCCCGTGCCTGCCTGCCCCGTGCCTGCCTGCCCCGTGCCTGCCTGCCCCGTGCCTGCCTGCCCCGTGCCTGCCTGCCTGCCCGGCCGCGTCTGCCTGCCCCGTGCCTGCCTACCTCCTTCGGGCCTGCTCCGCGACTGCCTGCCCGCTCCGCGCGTCACCCTCGCCTGTCTGGACTGCCTCGTCCTCGCCCGCCTCCTCCGCTTCTCGTCCTCGACTGCCTCACCCTTCTTCCCCCTCATCCGCTCACCTCAGCGACTCCCCGGCCGCCCCCACCCCCGCGTTTCCTTTTGCGGGACGCGGGCGACCACCACTTCCGGACGTGAACCAGACGACCCCGGACGGGAATCAGGACGAGGACCACCCGTTCGAGTGAACGGCCCGCTCGCCGCCTGCTCGAACCGCGCCCAACTCGAACCGGTAGGTGACCAACTCACCAGGCCGTTCAAGGTGCCCTCCACCGGGCGCAAAGCCCCGCCGAGCAAGGTGGACGGCGTCCGGCGAGCCGCAGATCCGTGGGAGAACTGCCATGCCAAAGATCACTTACGTTTCGCACGACGGCATCGAGACCGTTGTCGACGTTGCCCAGAACGACACCGTGATGCGCGGCGCGGTTCTCAACGGCATCAAGGGAATTGTCGCCCAGTGCGGTGGTGGGGCGTCGTGCGGCACCTGTCACGTGTACGTGGATCCGGAGAACACCAAGCCGTTGTCGCAGATGCACCAGGTCGAGGACGAGCTCCTCTACTTCACGGCCTGCGAGCGCAAGGAGAACAGCCGGCTGAGCTGCCAGCTGCCCGTGACCGATGAGCAGGACGGGCTCGTCGTGCACATGCCCGAGAAGCAACTCTGAGGGAGAGAAGAGCATGAGCAAGCGACGGGTCGCCCTGGTCACGGGCGCCACCAGCGGGATCGGCCTCGAGGTCGCGCGCAGCCTCGGGAACCAGGGGCACGCGGTGTTCGTCGTGGCCCGCAACGCCGAGAACGTGCAGACCACGGTGAAGCAGCTGAAGGAAGAGGGCATCGACGCCGACGGCGCCGCCGCTGACGTCACGTCCACAGAGGACATCCGGAACGCCGTGCAGAAGGCCGTGGACGTCTTCGGGCCGGTCGAGATCCTCGTCAACAACGCCGGCCGCGGCGGTGGCGGCATCACCGCCGAGCTCGACGAGAACCTGTGGCTGGACGTCATCGACACCAACCTCAACGGCGTTTTCCGCTTCACCAAAGAGGTCCTCAGCACCGGCAAGATGACCGAGCAGTCGTGGGGCCGGATCATCAACATCGCTTCCACGGGCGGCAAGCAGGGTGTCGTGTTCGCCGCGCCCTACTCGGCGTCCAAGCACGGCGTCGTCGGCTTCACCAAGGCCGTCGGCATCGAGCTCGCGAAGTCCGGCATCACCGTCAACGCCGTGTGCCCCGGTTACGTCGAGACGCCGATGGCGACGAAGGTCCGGCAGGGCTACGCGAACCACTGGGGTGTCACCGAGGACGAGGTCCTCGAGAAGTTCAACGCCAAGATCCCGCTGGGTCGGTACAGCACGCCGGAAGAGGTCGCCGGTCTCGTGACGTACCTGACCACGGACACCGCGTCCTCGATCACCGCGCAGGCGCTCAACGTCTGCGGCGGGCTGGGCAACTACTGACATGCGCGGCGAGTCGGTAGTCGTCGTCGGGGCCGGGCAGGCGGGCTGCCAGGTCGCGGTGTCCCTGCGCGAGCAGGGGCACCGCGGCCCCATCACGATCGTCGGGGACGAGCCCGCGAAGCCCTACCAGCGGCCCCCGCTCACGAAGGCCTACCTGGCGGGGGAGACCGACCTCGCCGGACTGAGCCTGCGGCAGGACTCCTACTACGAGGACCACGGCATCAAGGTCCTCACGAACGAGCGGGTGCTGGGCGTCGACCGGGCGGCGCGGGTGGCGGTGCTCGGGTGTGCGCGCACGATCGGCTACGACCACCTGGTGTTCGCCACGGGGGCGCGGCCGCGGCCGTTGCCCATTCCCGGCGCCGAGCACGTGCTGAACCTGCGCACGGCCGCCGACGCGGACGAGATCCGCAAGAGGCTGCACAACCAGGTCGGGCTCGACGTCGTCGTCATCGGCGGCGGGTTCATCGGCCTCGAGTTCGCCGCCGTGGTGCGCAAGCTGCGCCACGAGGTCACCGTCGTCGAGACCCAGCCGCAGGTGATGCAGCGGGCGGTCACCAAGGACACCGCGCAGCAGCTCGTCAACCGGCACCGGTCGGAAGGCGTGCAGATCCTGACCGGCACCGGCGTCGCCTCCGTCAAGGAAGGCCTCGTCGAGCTGACCGACGGCACGGTGCTGGTGGCCGACCTCGTGGTCGCCGGCATCGGCGTCATCCCCAACACCGAGGTCGCGCAACGCTCCGGGCTCGCCACCGACAACGGCATCGTCGTCGACGCCCACCTGCGCACGGTCGACCCGCGGGTGCACGCGGTCGGCGACTGCGCGCGGTTCGCCAGCACGATCACCGGTGGGCTCACCCGCGTGGAATCCGTCCAGAACGCCACCGACCAGGCGATCTGCGTGGCGAACGCGATCCTCGGCAGTGCGGAGCCCTACACCGCGCTGCCGTGGTTCTGGAGCGACCAGTACGACGTGAAGCTGCAGATCGCGGGACTCACCGACGGACACGACCACGCGGTCACCGTCGGCGACCCGGCGGAGGGCCGGTTCTCGGTGTTCTGCTTCCGCGGCGGCAGGCTGGCCGGGGTCGAGGCCTACAACAAGCCGATCGACTTCATCATGGCCCGCCGGGTCCTGGAACAGGGCAACGCGCTCACGCCCGAGATCGTCGCCAGGCCCGGATTCGACCTGCGCAGCAGCATGCAGCAGCAGGCAGCGTGAGACATGCCGTCCGCGGAACCGTCACAGCCAACCGGCGTCGTCGGCGATGCGGATGGCGTCCACCCTGTTGCGGGCGTTGAGCTTCGTCATGATGGTCGTCAGGTAGTTGCGCACCGTGCCGACCGACAGCGACAGCGCGGTCGCGATGTCCGGCGCGTCGGCACCGTTGGCGGCCATCCGCAGCACCTCGACCTCGCGGTCGGTGAGCGGGCACTCGCCGCGGTCCCACGCGGCCAGCGCGAGCTGGCTGTCCACCACCCGCTCACCGGCGGCCACGCGGCGGATCGCGTCGGCGAGCTCACCGGGCGGCGCGTCCTTCAGCAGAAAGCCGTCCACCCTGGCCGCCAACGCCCGCCGCAACGTCCCCGGCCGGCCGAGCGAGGTCAACATCAACGTCCTGACCTGCGGCATCGTCTCGCGGATCGTCGACGCGGCGGTCAGCCCGTCGAGGATCGGCAGGTCGATGTCGATCACGCAGACGTCCGGGCGGTGCTGCCGGGCGGCCGGAACGATCTTGTCACCGGAGCTCACCTCGGCCACGACCTCGATGTCCGGTTCGAGGTTGAGCAGCGCGATGAGAGCACCGCGCACCATGTGCATGTCCTCCGCGAGCAGAACCCTGATCATCGCGCCCCTCCGCGCGACACCATATCTCCCAACGTTCATGTCGCGCTCCACGCCACATCAAGGCGACCCGACCAGGGTGGTGAGAGCTGCCTTGCGAAGGGATGCGCCATGGAACGCAGCGTCAACGTGACAGTCGTGTACTACTCCTCGACCGGAACGATCCACCGCCTGGCCACCGAGATGGTCGAGACGGCGGAGAAGCACGGCGCTGAGGTGCGGCTGGTGCGCGCGGCGGAGCTGGCGCCCGCCACCGCGATCGAGTCGCGGCCCGCCTGGAAGGCGCACCTGCTCGACACCGCGGACGTGCCCGTCGCGGCCGTCGACGACGTGCTGTGGGCCGACGCCGTCGTCTTCGGCACGCCCACCCGCTTCGGCAACGTCTCGGCGCAGCTCAAGCAGTTCATCGACACCCTCGGCCCCGCCTGGTTCAGCGGCCTGCTCGCCAACAAGGTCTACAGCGCCTTCACCTCGGGCGGCAGCGTGCACGGCGGCATGGAGACCACGCTCGTCTCGATCTACAACATGGTCTGCCACTTCGGCGGCATCATCGTTCCGCCCGGTGGCGACTTCAACCCCTACGGCACGTCCCACGTGCTGGGTGCGGACAACCGGCCGGTCTGCGACGTGGTGTTGCGGGCCGCCCAGGTGCAGGCAGAACGCGTCGTGCGGGTCGCACGCGCGCTGAAGGAGGTCTGACCGCGGTGCGAGTGAAGGATGTTTTCGTCAACGGCACCGGCGTGCGCCTGCCGGCGACGCTGACGGTCGCGGACGCGATCGCGTCGGGGGAGTGCGAGCCGAAGCTCGTCGCCCGCACGGACGTCGAGTCGGTCGCGGTGTCCCCGACCGAGTCGGCGGCCGAGATGGCCGTCGCGGCGGCCCAGATCGCGTTGAACCGCGCGGGCTCCGCGCCCGACGACGTCGACCTGATCCTGCACGCCACCACCTACCACCAGGGCCAGGACCTGTGGCCGGTCGGTTCCTACATCCAGCGCGAGACGGTCAGGAACTCCTGTCTGGCACTGGAGATCCGGCAGATGTCCAACGGTGGCATGGCGGCGCTGGACCTCGCCGTGTCGTACCTGGTCGCACGGCCCGGCCGCGACGCCCTGCTGACCACCTCGGACCGCTTCTGCCTGCCCGGCATCGACCGCTGGCGCACGGACCCCGGAACCCCTTACGGCGACGGCGCGTCGGCGCTCGTGCTGTCCACCCGCGGCGGGTACGCGAAGCTGCTGTCGCTGGCCATCAACGCGGACTCCGACCTGGAACCACTGCACCGCGGCGACGTCCCGTTCGGTCTCGCGCCCTTCTCCCACCGCATCCCGGTGGACTTCGAGGAGGCCAAGCACACGTTCAGCCGCGAGTTCGGCCTGTCCTACGGCATCAACAAGGCCAACGCGGGCCAGGCGCGCACGGTCGAGGAGGCGTTGTCCGACGCCGACATGAAGATGGGCGACGCGGACTGGGTGATCCTGCCGCACTTCGGCCGCCGCCGCCTCGACGTGAACTACCTGCGCCCCTACGACATCGAGCCGGAACGCACCACCTGGGAGTGGAGCCGCACGGTCGGCCACCTCGGCGCGGGCGACCAGTTCGCGAGCTTCGACCACCTCGTGCAGAGCGGCAAGGCGGAGCCCGGGCAGCGGATCGTCATGGTCGGCGTCGGCGCGGGTTACAGCTGGGGCTGCGCGGTCCTGGAGATGGTCTGACGCGTCGACTGGGAAACAGCCGGGCATGAACGCCGGTGGTGAAGGGGTCACCCACACCGCCGGCGTTCGTGCTCGGCACAGCTGTTATCCCAGTTCTCGCGTTCGTTAGACCCTGTCACGTTCGTGCTGGGCTTCAGCTGTTTCGCAGCTCTCGCGTTCGTTAGACGCTGTCACATTCGCTAGAGACTGTCACACTCGTGAGAACCTGTAATGAACATGACACTGCAAGACGAGCTCGACTCCCGTCTGCTCAGGGTGTGCTGCTCGGTGGCCTCAGTTGGCCGGCAGCGGGATCTCCGCGCGCAACCGGAACTTCTGGTCGGGCAGCAGTCCCGCGTGCAGCTCACCGCCGAGCGCCCGGACGCGGGTGGTGAGGTTGCCGATCCCGCTGCCGTCGCGGGAGCTCCGCGCGCTGTCGGAGATCCCGTCGTTGACGATGTCCATCCGCACGAGCTCCGCGTTGCGGCACAGCGAGATCTCGCAGTGCTCGGCCTTGCTGTGGCGCAGCAGGTTCGTCACGCCCTCGCGCAGCACGGTCGCGAGCGTCACCGTCACGTCCTTGGGCAGCCTGTCGCACGCCTCGATGCGCACCGTGACCTCGATGTCGGCCGCGGCCAGCAACGCCTGCGCCGACTGCGTCTCCTCGTCGAACGACAGCTCGCGGTAGCTCAGCGCCACCGACCGCACGTCCGCCAGCGCCTGGCGGGAGATCTCCAGCACCTCGGTGAGCTCCTGGCGCGCCCGATCCTGGTCGATCGTGACCAGCCGGTGCGTGAGCTCGCTCTTCAACGTGATGGCCGACAGGCTGTAGCCGAGCAGGTCGTGCAGGTCGCGGGCGAACCGCAGCCGTTCCTGCGCGACCGCCGCCGTGGCCAGCTCCTCGCGCGCCTCGTGCAGCTCGCTCACCATCGACCGCAGCCGGGTCAGCGCGTACAGCACCAGCCCGTGGTTCATCACGGAGTACAAGCCGTAGGCGAGCCAGAAGAAGCCGGGGTCGAACCCGATCCACATCATGAGCAGCTGCGTGACGACCACCGCGAAGAACGCCATCCAGCCGACCGGGCGGGGCAGCAGCAGCGCCGCGGCTCCGGCGAGGAAGCCGGCCACGCCCATGAGCGGGTTGCCGTACATCCAGACCGGCACGTACACGCAGACGGCCATCGCGGCGAGCACCAGTAGGCTGCTCGCCAGGTTCAACCGGACGCGCGGACGGCCGACCAGGCTCAGCACCAGCCCGACCTCGACCGCGGTGGCGAGCACCGCGACCGCCATCCCCGGCAGTCCGATGCGGGGGTAGTCGAAGGCCACCTGGGACAGCGACATGAGGCCGTAGCCGACCACCACCACGGTGAACAGCACCTGGGCGAACCGCGCCGCCATCGGCTGACCCGCCGGTCGTGCGTCGCCCGCCGGTTCCTGCGGTGCCGGCTCGACCGGTACCTCGGCGTGCAGGCGGTAGGTGCCGTCCGAGGAGGTCCGGGCGAACAGGGAACCGCCGATGGCCATCGCGCGCGTGGCGAGGTTGGTGAGGCCACTGCCCCGCTCGGTGCCGACCTCGGCGGGAGCGCCGTCGTTGACGATGTCGATGGACACCGCCCCGCCTGCACTCGAGATGGTGATGGCGCAGCGGGTGGCCTCGCTGTGCCGCAGCAGGTTCGTCACGCCTTCGCGCAGCACCGTCGCGAGCACGGTCCTGGACCGCGGCGAGAGCTCCGGGTGGTCCGTCTCGATCGTGGTCGCGACGCCGGCCGCGGTCAGCACGGAGCACGCCGACTCGATCTCGTCGGCCAGCGACAGCTCGCGGTAGCTCGACGCCACCGCGCGAACGTCCGTCAGGGCCTCCCGCGCGATGCCGAGGACCTCGGCCAGCTCCCGCAGGGCGCGTTCGGTGTGCGTACCGAGCATCTTGCGGGCCAGCTCCACCTTCAGCGTGATGGCCGAGAGGCTGAACCCGAGCAGGTCGTGCAGGTCGCGGGCGAACCGCAGCCGCTCCTGCGACACCGCCAGCGCGGCGAGCTCGGAGCGGACGGTCTCCAGCTGCTCCACCAGTGACGGCAGCCGGGACAACCCGTACACGACCAGGCCGGCGACCATCGACGCGATCATGTAGTAGATCTGCGAGGAGACGTCGTCGGCGTACCAGGCCTGGATGCCGCCGTTGCCCAGTGCCACCGCGAAGAAGACGAGCCACCGCACCCGGCCGGGCAGCACCAGCAGGGAGCTGCCCGCGAGGAAGCCGGGCATGTTGTTCAGCTCGTCCGGGAAGAACGCCAGCGGTGCGTACACCAGCACCGCCATCGCGCCCAGTGCCAGGTACGCCCTGCCGGAACGCAGGTTCGCACCGGGTCTGCTGAACACCCGCAGCTGCAGGTACCCGATTGCGAGCAGGCAGGCGAGGGAGCCGGCGATCCTGCCGGGCGTCGCACCGATCTTGATTACGTCGAGGAAGTTGTCGAGCAGGTAGTTGGCGAACACCACGCTGATCACGAAGTACGCCAAACGACGGGACACCGATGAGCGTTCCTGTCGCACCGTCACAGCAGCTCCCACACGAGGTTCGGGACGCGGCCATGATACGGGCGGGACCTGTGATTTCCCGTGTTTCCGGCTGACCGATCGGAGCAACATGGCGACCGCTCAGTTCTCTGTTGTGACCACTAGTCCCGCACCGGCCAGGTACGCGATGACGTCGGCGACGAGCTCCTCGTCGACCTGCAGCGCCTCCGCGACCTGAGCGACCGTGGTCTCGGCGTCGAGCAACGCCTTGGTGATCTCGGTGGCGGGCGCGCTGTGCAGGATCACCTGGTACGGCTGGCCGGAGCACACCAGCGCCTGGTCGCCGTTCAGCCGCTCGATCTCGGTGCCGGGCCGCAGGGTGACCACGTCGTCGTCACCGAGGTGGGGGAGCGAGAACACCGCGTTGCCGGTCACCGCGACGACCGACAGGATCGGGCCGGCGCCGTCGTTGAGCCCGAGCGAGGGCACGACACAACCACCCAGCTGGTCCAGCGTGTTCTTGAGCTTGCGCCAGATCAGGCACGGCCCCGAGCCGGTCTTCCAGCGCACGAAGTTGTCGTGCAGGGCGGAGATGTTCTCCAGCGCGACCGGTCCGAGGCTCATCCGGTGCAACGCCTCGCGCACCAGCGGACTGGTGTCCGCGAGCTCGATGGCGCCCCACCTGCCGTGCACGGTGAGCGTGTCACCCCCCTCGTCGACGAAGGCGTCCTCCAGCAAGGACCACAGCGGGCGGCCGGACGGGATGTGCGACTGCGTGGTCACCGCGGCGCCTCCGCTCTGCGTGGTGCTCACATGAACAAGGGAATCGGGTTGAGCTCGTCGTACCGGCGGGGTTCGGTCAGCAGACCCAGTTGTACAGGTACGTCGTAGAGGCGCCCTTGAGCGAACCTCGACCAGAAGTGCCGCAGTCCCGGTACCACGACCCGTACCACCGGCAGTTCGACGTCGGGCCTGGTCTGGTCGAGCACCAGCAGCTCCATGCCCTTGCCCTCCAGGGTCGCCTGGATCGCGCGGATGTCGTCGGCGAGGTCCTCGCGGTGGGTGTAGGTGTGGTGGGACGGAGCACGCCGCGGCACGGCCGGGTCGGGCGCGAGCCACCGGTGGTCGGCGAGCCGGGTCGTCTCGAACCAGCGTCGCATGTCGATGTCGAACACGTTCATGTCCACCGGGTCGCAGACCATCGGCATGCACTGGTTCAGCTCGGTGAGTGCCCGGCGCGCCGCGATCCGCGGGTCCAGGTGCGCGCCGCAACCGAACATGATGTCCTCACGCGGCCCGCCGGTGCGGCGGGACACCGCCACCATCGCGGGCACGCCCAGGTCCGAGGTGACGTCGAGCAGCCACACCTCGCGGCCGAGGTTCGCGTGCACCTCGCGGAGCTCGTCGACCCACGGGTCGTGGAACGCGTCCAGGTCCATCGCCGGCATCGATGTGCGGTTGTACCACCAGATGGCGACCGCGTCGCGTTCGACGAGTTCCAGAAGCCCCTGCAGCACGGCGTCTTCCAGGCTGCTGCCGGCGGCACAACCGTTGGAGTTGGCGGTGATGCTCGGTGGGCAGGGCGCACCGAAGTAGAGCATGCCGGTGGGCAGGAACTTGTGCCGCTGTTCGGTCAACGACCACAGCGGGGTCCAGTCCATCACCTCGTCCTCGTCGAACGGGGTGGTGACGTGCTGGAAGGCGGAGTGGTTCGCGTTCCACCCGTCGCGGTCCTCGAACTGCCGCGGGTGGTACAGCTGCACGGAGTCGGGATGGATCGCCTGGTCGCCCAGTGAGGAGTAGCTGCCGCTCACGCGCGCCTCCTCGCCGACGAACGCGCCGCTGCGCCGTTCGACGGCCTCGCACAGCGCGCCGACCTCGGCGTCGAGCGGCGTGACCCCCTTGCCCCCGCTGTCCGCCCGCAACGCCGAACGCAGCCCCTCGATGCCTTCGCCCGCGGCGGCGATGTTCGACCCGGACCGGAAGGAGTTGAAGAACGCGGGCCCGTGCTCGTCGCGGCGGATCTCCCGCACGATCCCGGTGACCGGGCCGATGAGGTGCCGGTAGGTGTCGAGCACCTCCTGCGGCGACGACGACCGGTGGCCGCCGCCGTCGCAGGAGGTCTTCACGCGACTCGTGAGTTCGACCGGCTCGAACGCCCTGCGCGCGACAACTCCGGGGTCACCGCAGCCGGAACACTGCGGACGGTGCCGCACGTCGTGCTGCGTGACCTTCATCGTCAGGCTGTCGTAGCTCCAGATGGAGCGCTGCCCGTCGTGCCGCAGGCCCGCGAGCCACTTGGTGGCCTCGACCGAGGCGATGTCCAGTGCCATCGCGCGCAGCGACGGCAGTCCGATCGCGGGCCGCGGCGCGGGGCCACGTTGCCCGCACCGCGCCCGCACGTGGGCCTCCGCCTTGCGGTTGGCCGACAGGCGGATGGCCAGGCAACGCCAGCACGGGCCGTCGCCGGGGGAGAAGAAAGGACCGACGCACACCTGCGCGCCGACCGGCTTGACCAGCAACCACGGGATGCCGGCCGCGCGTGTGCGGCGTCGATCTCACGGAGCTCGGGTGCCAGGTAGTCGGCACATGCCACGACCGTCAGGTCACCACTCCCCGAAGTGACCGTGAGCCCGTTGCGGTGCAGTGCCTGCACGAGCTCGTCGCGGTCGTTGTCGCCGACCACGACGACGGAGACGAGTGACGTCGACGTCGTCGCCACCGCGTCCGCCGCGTCGAGGCCCGCCGCGTCCCAGTACGCGAGCGAGGCCTCGGTGGTGGCCGAACCGCTCTCCGCTCCCCGCCTGCCGATCAGGCCGGCCGCGGCCAGCCGGGTGAGCATGCGGGCCACCCTGTCCTCGGTCAGGTCCGCGGGCAGGTCGCGCAGCAGACCCGCCAGATCGCGGGTGCCGTCGAGCAGCGGGGCGAGCGCTTCGACGTGGGTTCCCTGAATGGCGGTGACGCCGGATTCACCGATGAGGTACACGGCTTCGCCTTCGACGATCTGCGGCTGCAGGTGTCGTTTGAAGCCGATTCTCCGCTCGTCGGGTTCGGCCAGTTCGGGTCTCATGCCGCGAGGACTTCGTCGTGGGCCGTGTAGCTGCTGCCGATGACGCTGCCGCTGCCGCTGCACCACCAGGTGGCGAAGATGACGTCCATCGACGCCTCACGGTCGAACTGGTAGATCTTCATGTCGTCGGAGTCGTCAATGGCGGTGGTGACGGAAGCCAGGTGCTCCACGGTGACGGTGGCGGACATCTGCATCTCCGATGTTTGCGGTTCAAGTGATGTGGGTAATCATGCGGACCTGCGCTAATGGGTCGGTAGTTACCGGCTAATGCGCAGCGGTATGAAGTTTTCATACCCGTCACGGGTCGAACTCATCTGAGATCGAGGACCTCCGCACTAACGCCTCCGCGTTGGGCCGAGCAGACTAACGGTGTGCTTGGAACCGAAGGAGGGGTCGCGATGCAGATCAAGGTCCTGGGGCCCGTCGAGGCCAAGGTGAACGGTCGCTCGGTGACGCCCACCGCCGCCAAGCCGCGGCAGATCCTCGCCCTGCTCGCGCTGCACGCCGGGCAGGTCGTCTCCGTCCCCACGCTGATCGAGGAGCTGTGGGGCGACCGCCCGCCGCGCAGCGCCCGCACCACCCTGCAGACCTACATCCTGCAGCTGCGCAGGCTCATCGGCGACGCGCTGTCGGCGTCGGACGCGAGCGAGGCGAAGGAGGTGCTGGTCACCCGCTACGGCGGCTACCTGCTCGACGTGCCCGCCGAGGCCGTCGACGTGCACGAGTTCGAACGCCTGGCCCGCGCCGGCCAGCAGGCCTGCGACGTCGAGGACTTCGCCTCCGCGTCGAGGCTGCTGCGCCAGGCGCTGGAGATGTGGCGCGGCCCCGCGGTCGTCGACGTGCGTCCCGGGATGCCGCTGAGCATCGAGGTCGTGCGCCTGGAGGAGGCCCGCCTGGGCGTGCTCGAGGCCCGCATCGACGCGGAGCTGCGGATGGGCAGGCACAAGGCGTTGCTCAGCGAGCTCTCGGTGCTGACCGTGCAGAACCCGATGAACGAGAACCTGTGCGCGCAGTACATGATCTCGCTCTTCCGCGCGGGCAGGCAGTGGCAGGCGCTGGACGCGTTCAAGGCGTTGCGCAACACGTTGATCGAGGAGCTCGGCGTCGAGCCCTCGTCGCGGCTGCAGGGCCTGCAGCACGCGATCCTCACGTCCGACCCGCGGCTCGACAGCGCGGAAACCCGTCAGCTGCAACGACTGCTGGCCTGAAGCCCGGCTCCAGCGGCCCCCGTCACTCTGTGACGGGGGCCGTTCTCGTTGTGCGGCAACAGTTTCTTCGAGGACATCTCCAGTGGATTACAGGCGTGCGCTGGCAACCTCACTTGTGGGCGCGCGGAAACCGCCCGCTGGAGGAAAGGAAGCTAGCCGTGAGCGCACTGACCATCGAGGGCCTCAAGGAGATCCTCAACGAGGCCGCGGGCGACGACGACTCGTTCAAGCCGGGCCAGGACATTCTCGACATCCCGTTCCTCGAGCTGGGCTTCGACTCGCTCGCCCTGCTGGAGACGGTCGCGCTGATCAAGCGCAAGCACGGTGTCGCCATCGCCGACGACGAGATGGCGTACCTGGAGACGCCCCGTCAGCTGCTGGACAAGGTCAACGGACAGATCGCGGCCTGACGCCGGCGACTCGGATACGGAGACGGACATGACGCACACCACCACGCACACGGTCATGATCGGGGCTCCCGCCAAGGTGGTGTACGACCTGGTCGCGGACGTGACGACCTGGCCGTACATCTTCGGACCCACGGTGCAGGCCGAGGTGTTCGAACGGGACGGCTCGACCGAGCGCTTGCGGTTGCACGCGTTCGCCAACGGTGACGTGCGCACGTGGACGTCCCGGCGAGTGCTCGACCCCGCCAACCTGCACATCTCCTTCGAGCAGGAGCGTTCGGCGGCCCCGGTGAAGACGATGGGTGGGGAGTGGCGGATCGTCCCGATCGCCGACTCGGCGACCCGGGTCGATCTGCTCCACCACTTCACCGCGGCGCAGCCGGAGGCGGTCGACGTCATCCTGAACGCCGTCAACAACAACAGCGACGCCGAGCTGGCCGCTCTGAAGCGGGCGGCGGAGTACGGCGACGACTACGACAAGCTGGTGCTGTCGTTCTCGGACAGCATCACGATCCACGCGAGCCGCAAGGACGTCTACGAGTTCCTGTACCGGTCGGACCTGTGGCCGCAGCGCCTGCCGCACGTGGCCCGGCTGGACCTGACCGAGGCCGTCACCGGGGTGCAGTCCATGGAGATGGACACGCGCAGCCCGGACGGGTCGATCCACACCACCCACTCGGTGCGGGTCTGCACCCCGTACGACGGCATCGTCTACAAGCAGACGCACACACCGCCGATCATGGCGGCGCACGTCGGCCGGTGGACGTTCAGGGACATCGGCGACGGCGTCGAGGCCGGCATCGAGGCGACCTCGCACCACACGGTCGTCATCCGGCCGGAGGTCGTGCCCGAGGTGCTGGGGGCGGACGGGACGATCGAGCGCGCTCGTGAGCTCATCCGCCACGCGCTGGGCACCAACAGCCTCACGACGCTCCGGCACGCGAAGGAATTCGCCGAGAACGGGTGAGGTGGCGCGATGGGGTTGCGTGGCGCGGACCTGCTCACCGCCGCAGCGCGGGCGGCAAGCCGCAACGGGCTCTACGTGGTCTCCATGTACCTGGAGAAGGCCGCGGTCGAGCACCAGCGCAAGGGGTGCCCTTCGGAAGTGGGGCACTGCGCGTACGAGATCGAGGCTTCCCGCGTGTTGCTTTCGGGGTTCTGAGATGGATCTCTACGACATCTCGCTGCGCCGCACCGGACTGTCCACCTCGGACAGTCTGGTCGCGGCGCGGCGCCTCGACGCGCTCGGCGTCACGTTCGTCGACGGCGGCCGGCCCGGCCGGTCGTCCTACCCCAGAAGGTTCTATGCCAGAGCTGCTGTCGAGCTCCGGTTGCGGGTCGCCACCCTCATCGCGTCCGGAGGTCCCGAGGACCTCGTGGCGTTGATGGCCGCGGAAACCCCCGCGGTGGCAGTAGTCGTGCAAGGGCACGGTTTCTCGGTGCTCCGAGAGGCCGTGCGTCAACTCGTGCGCGCCGAACGGCGAGTGATCGTCGAGGCGCGCGACTTCTTCGACGGCTGGCTGATCGACCCCGACGACGCGTTGGAGGTCGTGCTGACAGCCGCCGAGGCTGGGGCGGAGACCGTGATCCTGCACGACACCGCGGGTGCGCTGTGGCCCGACCAGGTGGGCGAGATCCTCGCCGTGGTCGCGGAAACAGGTGTGCCCCTGGGATTTGGCGGCGGCGGCGGTGACTCGGTGGCGAAGCAGCTGTTCGCGGCCGATGCGGGAGCCGGACTCGTACAGGGGTCCTACGCCGTCGTTCGAGGTGGCCTCGATCGGGCCGTTTCACCATCGGTTCATCCGGCAGAAACAGGTGTCGCTCCCGTGCCCTGTCCGAGATTGGAGCAGACCGTGTCCGCACAGAAGGCGATTGGAGGTGTCCGATGAGTCGTCGCGCCGTCATCACCGGGGTGGGCGTGGTCGCACCTGGTGGCATCGGAACGAAGGCGTATTGGAAACTGCTGTCCGAAGGGCGTACGGCGACTCGCAACATCACGCACTTCGACGCGTCTCCGTACCGCTCCCGCATGGCGGGGGAAGCAGATTTCGACCCAGTGCGCGAAGGCCTGACACCGCAGGAGATCCGCCGGCTCGACCGAGCCGCGCAGTTCGCCGTGGTCGCGGGTCGTGAGGCGATGTCGGACTCCGGCATCGAGTTCGACCAGCTCGACCCCGGCCGCATCGGTGTCTCGCTCGGCACCGCGGTCGGCTGCACGACCTCGCTGGAGCGCGAGTTCATCGTCGGCTCCGACCGGGGCAAGTACTGGGAGGTCGACCAGTCCTACGCCGTACCGCACCTCTACGACTACTTCACGCCGTCCTCGATGGCGACGGAGCTGGCGTGGACGGTCGGCGCGGAAGGCCCGGTCTCCGTGGTCTCCACCGGCTGCACCTCCGGTCTCGACTCGGTCGGCTACGCGGCCGAGCTGATCATGGAGGGCTCCGCGGACGTCGTCGTCACCGGCGGCACCGAGGCCCCGCTCTCCCCGATCACCGTGGTGTGCTTCGACGTGATCCGCGCGTCGAGCACCCGCAACGACGACCCGGCCACCGCCTGCCGCCCGTTCGACAAGACGCGCGACGGACTGGTGCTCGGCGAGGGCTGCGCGATCATCGTGCTCGAGGAGCTGGAGCACGCACGGGCGCGCGGCGCGCACATCTACGGTGAGGTCGCCGGCTTCGCCTCGCGGTGCAACGCCTACCACATGACGGGCCTGCACCCCGAGGGCATCGAGATGTCCGACGCCATCAACATCGCGCTGAAGCAGGCGCGGGCGGACGCCACGGACGTCGGCTACATCAACGCGCACGGCTCGGGCACCAAGCAGAACGACCTGCACGAGACGGCGGCGTTCAAGCGTTCGCTGGGTGCGCACGCCTACAAGACCCCGGTCTCCGGCTTCAAGTCGATGATCGGGCACTCGCTGGGCGCGATCGGGTCGCTGGAGATCGTCGGCTCGCTGCTGGCGTTCGAACAGGACCTCATCCCGCCGACGGCGAACCTCCACGAGCCGGACCCCGAGTGCGACCTCGACTACACGCCGCTGGTCGCGCGCGAGAAGAAGGTCGACACGGTGCTGACCGTGGGCAGTGGTTTCGGTGGTTTCCAGAGCGCCATGGTGCTCAAGAAGGTGGAAGGGGCAGGCCGGTGACTCGGGCGGTGGTGACGGGAATCGGCATCGCGTCGCCGAACGGTTTGGGGCCGACCGCGTACTGGCGGGCGACCCTGCACGGGGAGGCGGCGATCAAGCCGATCACCCGGTTCGACAGCGCGAACTACTGGGCGAAGATCGCCGGCGAGGTGCCCGGTTTCGAGGCAGGGCGGCACCTGCAGGGTCGCCTGCTGCCGCAGACGGACCACATGACGCGGCTGACGCTGGTCGGCACGGACTGGGCGTTGCGTGGTGCGGGTGTGCAGCCGAACGACATCCCCGACACCGACATCGCGGTGATCACCGCGGCGACGGCGGGCGGGTACGAGTTCGGTCAGCGCGAGCTGCAGAAGCTGTGGCACCAGGGTCCGGAGTACGTCTCGGCGTACCAGTCGTTCGCCTGGTTCTACGCGGTGAACACGGGCCAGATCTCCATCCGGCACGGCACGCGCGGTCCCGGCGCGGTGGTGGTGTCCGAGCAGGCCGGTGGCATCGACTCCATCGGGCACGCCCGGCGCCAGCTGCGCAAGGGTGTCCAGCTGGCACTGACGGGCGGCATGGACTCGTCGCTGTGCCCGTGGGCGTGGGTGGCCCACCAGGCGTCGGGTTGCCTGTCGCGCAACAACAACCCGAAGCGCGCCTACCTGCCGTTCGACCGCGACGCCTCCGGGTACGTCGCCGGTGAGGGCGGCGCGATCATGGTGGTCGAGACGCCGGAGTCGGCGGCCGGTCGTCCCGGCACGCGGATCTACGGCGAGATCGTCGGGTACGCCTCGACGTTCGACTCGCGGATGCCCTCGCGGGAGCCGGGGCTGAAGCGGGCGGCGGAGCTCGCGTTGCGCGACGCCGGCATGGACGCCTCGGAGATCGACGTGGTGTTCGCCGACGCGGCGGGCATCCCGGAGCTCGACAAGGCCGAGGCCGAGGCGATCAAGGGCATCTTCGGGCCGTACGGGGTTCCCGTGACGGCGCCGAAGACCATGACCGGGCGGCTGTTCGCCGGTGGTGGGTCCCTGGACGTGGCGTCGGCGATCCTCTCGATCTACTGGTCGGCCATCCCGCCGACCGTCAACGTCGAGAACGTCGTGCCGGAGTACGAGCTCGACCTCGTGCTAAACGAGGCGCGGCACGGCAAGATCAAGGCCGCTCTGGTGCTCGGCCGCGGCAAGGGCGGGTTCAACTCCGCCATGGTGGTTCGCGAGTACAGGTGATGTCACCCGCACAGGGGTCGTGAGGTCTTCCTCGCGGCCCCTGTCGCTTTTTGGAGGCTTCTCGTGGATGTTGCCCAGATGGACGTAGCCCTGATGTTTCCCGGGCAGGGGTCGCAGTACCCGCGGATGGCGGCATCGCTGTACGGCACGGACTCCGTGTTCACCTCGGTGATCGACGAGGTGTTCGAGCTGTTCGGCGAGGTCGGGTCCGTTGCCTGTGAGGATTGGTTAGCAGGTAACGACATCGACCACGTGTCGCGCGCGCAGCCGTTGCTGTTCGCGGTCGACTACGCGTTGGGGCGCACGGTGTTGTCGTGGGGTGTCCAGCCGGTCGCGTTGATCGGGCACTCCGCGGGTGAGGTCGTGGCCGCGACCTTGGCCGGTGTGTTCACCGTGGACGAAGCCGTGTCGTTGGTGCGGGACCGGGTGGTGTCGGCGGTGTCGATCCCGTCCGGCGGGATGCTGGCCGTCGCCGCGTCCGAGGCGGACCTGGTGCCGTACCTGGAAGGCGACGTGGCGATCGCGGCGGTGAACTCGGCGCGGCAGACCATGCTGGCGGGGTCGGACGAGCCGTTGGCACGGGTGCGGGCACGTCTGGAGGCCGACGAGTACATCGTGGTGACGGTGCCGGCTTCCACGCCGTTCCACAGCCCGGCGATGCAGCCCGCGGTGGATGAAGCGCTGGCGGCGTGGAACGTGTCGCCCCGCGTCCCGCAGATGCCGGTGTACTCGGGGTACACCGGTCAGCTGATGACCGCGGCGGACGCGTTGTCGGCGCGGTTCTGGACGCGGCAGCTGACCGACGCCGTGTACTTCGGGCCCGCGTTGAACGAGCTGGTGGCGATGTACGACGTGCTGCTGGTGGAGGCGGGTCCCGGGCAGACGCTGACGTCGTTCGCGCGGCGCACGAAGGCGGTGCGGTCGGGTGCTTCCGCGGTGCTGCCGTTGCTGGACGCGGCGGACTCGGTCGAGGCCGCTCGCGCGCGGTTGGTGTGAGCGCACTATAAAAGGGCCGCCCTCTCCAGGAGTCTTCCTGGGGAAGGGCGGCCCTTTAGGTGTGTTCGTCAGTCGATTCCGCGGATGATGTGGTCTTCGTTCTCGTAGTTGTCCATGTTTTCAAGGTAAGTACGGTGATTCAGCTCTCACTTGAGAGCTAGTGGCGCGACTCAGAACCTTGGCGAGGTGATCCACGCTCAGCAGGGCACCTCGCGGCGTCGCCCCCACGCCCCCATACATCCAGTATGAAGACGTGGGGGCGACACCACGATGCACCCGTCTGACCGCGAATTCCCCCGGCAACGTTCCGAGCCACACCACTAGTCGTCGAGGAGGGCCACGGCCCTGGTCCAGCCCGCGCCGGCGCCCTTGATCTTCACCGGGAACGCGACGACGGTGAAACCGAAGTCCGGCAACGCTTCCAGGTTCGCGAGCCGTTCGATCTGGCAGTACTCGCGGTCACGGCCGGCGAAGTGCGCGGGCCACAGCACGCTCTCGTCCTTCGTCTGCAGGTAGCGCTTGACGATGTCCGGGAACGGCGCGTCGAGGCTGAACGCGTCGGTGGCGATCACCTTGACCCCCAGGTCCAGCAACAGGTTCGTGGCGGGGCCGTCGAGTCCGGTGTAGTCGGTGAAGTAGGTCTGGGTGCCCGCGTGCTCGGCGGCGCCGGTGTCGAGGATGACGATGTCCATCGGCTTGGGCGTGTACCCGATGCGGGCGAACTCCTTCTCCAGCACCTCCGGCCCGATGGCGCCGGTGCCGTGGCCGCGCACGTCGAGCTTCACGCCGGGGTTGTGGAACCACTCCAACGGCATCTCGTCGATGTGGCGCGGGATCCCGTTGCCGTAGGTGGTCTTCGAGCCGTAGTGGCTCGGCGCGTCGACGTGCGTGCCGGTGTGGGAGGTGAGGCTGATCCGGTCCAGGGTCAGGAACTCCGAGTCCCGCAGCACCGAGACGTCGAACTCGACGCCCAGCCTGGCCTTGAGCTGCTCGGCCATGTGTTCGGCACCCTGGGCGGCCGTGAGCACCTCGTGCGTCACCGGGTCCGCTTCGTACGCGGATGCGTCAATGTGGGAAGACAGATCGATGATGCGCATGGTCGTAGCGTGGCGGGCGTTCCTTGAGCACGTCTCAAGACGCGGTGTGCATGGTTTTCCCAGCTGACACCGTTCCGGGACAGGGAGAGTCATGATCACCTTCGTCAACCGCTTCAAGCTGACCGGTGAGCCCGAGGAGTTCGAGAAGGCCTTCGATGAGACGGCGGAGTTCCTGCGCGCACAGCCCGGGCTGATCAAGTACACGCTGTCGCGCCAGCTCGACGAGCCCACCTCGTACATCAACATCGCCCTGTGGGAGAGCGCGGACGCCCTGCGCGCCGCCCTGTCGCACCCGGACTTCGGCAACCACGCCAAGGCGATGCGCGGCCTGGCCGAGTCGCAGGGCGCGATCTTCGGCCCGCGCCTGTCGTTCGACGCGCCCGTCGCCGAAGCTGCCTGATGGGCCCTCTGGAGGGGCTGAAGGTCGTCGAGTTCGGCGGCATCGGCCCCGGTCCGCACGGTGCGATGCTGCTCGCGGACCTCGGCGCGGAGGTCGTGCGCGTCGAGCGTCCGTCCGGCGGGCTGTCCGTGGTGCCGGACGCCTCGCGCGACTTCCTGTTGCGCGGCAGGCGTTCGGTGTCCGCGGACCTCAAGTCGGCCTCCGGGCGTGCGGCGGTGCTGTCGTTGGTCGCCGCGGCCGACGTGGTGGTCGAGGGCTTTCGGCCCGGCGTGCTGGAACGGCTGGGGCTCGGGCCGTCGGACTGCCTGGCGGTCAACCCCGGGCTGGTCTACGCGCGGATGACCGGGTGGGGGCAGGACGGCCCGCTCGCTCAGCGCGCCGGGCACGACATCAACTACCTGGCGGTGACCGGGGTGCTGCACGCGATCGGCAAGCCGCCGCTGAACCTGGTCGGCGACTTCGGTGGTGGGTCGCTGTACCTGGTGCTGGGTGTGCTGGCCGCGTTGTGGGAGCGGCAGCGCACCGGCCGCGGTCAGGTCGTGGACGCGGCGATCGTCGACGGGGTGGCGTCGCTGGCGCAGATGATCTGGTCGATGAAGGCGCAGTCGGTGTGGACTGACGCTCCGGACGCGAACTTGCTGGACGGCGGGTGCCCGTTCTACTCGATCTACGAGTGCGCGGACGGCCGATCGGTCGCGGTGGGGTCGCTGGAGCCGCAGTTCTACGCGTTGTTGTTGTCCGGTCTGGGGTTGGCGGGGGAGGACCTGCCCGCTCAGCTCGACCGCGACGGCTGGCCGGTGCTGCGCAAGACGTTCGCGGAGGTGTTCCTGACCCGCACCCGCGACGAGTGGTCGGAGGTGTTCGCTGCTTCGGACGCCTGCGTGACGCCGGTGCTGACGCTGGAAGAGGCGGCGTCGCACCCGCACCTGGTAGCGCGCGGGGTGTTCACCTCGGACGGTGCGGCCGTTCCTGCGCCGCGCTTTTCCGCCGACTAGATTCGGTTCGTGGAACTTCGCATCTTCACCGAGCCCCAGCAGGGGGCGAGCTACGACGACCTGCTCCGGGTGGCGCGGACCGCGGAGGACGCCGGCTACGGCGCCTTCTTCCGCTCCGACCACTACCTGAAGATGGGCTCGGTCGACGGTCTGCCCGGCCCCACCGACCCGTGGATCACCTTCGCCGGCCTGGCACGCGACACGTCGACGATCCGCCTGGGCACGCTGATGACCGCCGCGACGTTCCGCTACCCCGGCCCGCTCGCCATCAGCGTCGCCCAGGTCGACCAGATGTCCGGCGGCCGCGTCGAGTTCGGCATCGGCGCCGGCTGGTACGAGGCCGAGCACACCGCCTACGGCATCCCGTTCCCGGCACTGGGTGAGCGCTTCGAACGCTACGAGGAGCAGCTCGCCATCATCACCGGCCTGTGGGAGACGCCGCTCGGCGGCACCTTCTCCTTCGAGGGCAGGCACTACTCGCTGACCGACTCCCCGGCCCTGCCCAAGCCGGCCCAGGAGCAGATCCCGGTGCTGATCGGCGGCAAGGGCGCCCGCCGCACCCCGGCGCTGGCCGCTTCGTACGCCACCGAGTTCAACCTGCCGTTCGTCGGCATCTCCGAGGCCGTCGAGCAGTTCGCCCGCGTCGACGCCGCGTGCGCCGAGATGGACCGCGACCCTCGCGAGATCACCCGTTCCGTCGCACTCGTCGCCTGCGTCGGCCGCACCGACGCCGACGTCACCCGCCGCGCCGCCGCGATCGGCCGCGAGGTCGACGAGCTCAAGGCCAACGGCCTGGCCGGCACCCCGGCCGAGGTCGTCGACCGCATCGGCAGCTGGGTGGAGCAGACCGGTGTCCAGCGGGTCTACCTGCAGGTGCTGGACCTGGCCGACCTCGACCACATCACCGAGGTCGCCGCGGACGTAGCGCCGCAGCTCGGCTGATGTCCCATATGTCGCGAGCCCATATCCGATATCCCATATATGGGTTCGCGATATATCGCGTATTGGATATCAGGCCAGAGCTGCACGCACTGCTGCCGGCATCGGCAGCACGTGCTTCGCGAACCTCCACCGATATCCGATATATCGCAGCTGCAGGCTCAGGTCGTCGAGGTAGCGGTGCTCCAGCCCGCCCTGGCCGAGCACGAGCTTGAGCCCGCGCCCGAGCATCGAGGGCGAGTCGAGCTCGAACCGGTCGCGCAACACATCGGCGGCCGCGTGGTCACCGAGCTCCAGCGCAGCTCGCCGCACGGCTTCGACCGGCACCATCAGGTTCTGCTCGTCAGCTCGGACACCGTCGCGATATGCGATGTCCAATGAATCAAGCGCTTTCTGGTGAGCTCCGCCGTCGAGCCCGAGGTAGTACCGCTCCCAGTCGCCGACCCGGATCTCGCCGCTCCAGACGCGTACCGGCGTGCCCACCGCCGCCGCACCGGTCGCGCAAGCCGGCGACGTCCCTGCTGACGTTGCCGAAGCCAGAGCCGTGATGCCGGCAGCCGTGAACAACTGGCGTCGGGAAAGCTTCACGACGCACCCTCCTCCGAGATCCCGCGGCCCGCGGGGCTACGGAATGCTAGCGAAGGTGATACCGGGCGCGACGGGGCCAGAGCGGGCCAAAGTCCGGTCCGTCAGGGGGAGCGTTCCGTCAAGGGCGGCCAACACAGCGTCACGGGCCAGCGGCAGGACCTCGGCGACGGTGACGTCGCGGCCGAGCTCGTAGGAGAGCGACGCGACGCCCGCGTCCGCGATGCCGCACGGGATGATCTCGCCGAACGCCTCGAGGCTCGCGTTGCAGTTGATCTCGAAGCCGTGCATGGTCACGCCGCGCTGCACGCGGATGCCGATCGCCGCGACCTTGCGCTCCGGGCCGCGGTCGTCGGCCGGCAGCCACACGCCGCTGCGGCCCTCGACCCGGCCGGTGTGCACGCCGAGCCGGTCGCACACCTCGATCAGGCCCTGCTCGACGCGGCGGACGTAGTCGACGACGTCCAGCGGCTCGGTCAGCCGCACGATCGGGTAGCCGACGAGCTGGCCGGGGCCGTGCCAGGTGATCTTGCCGCCGCGGTCGACGTCGATGACCGGGGTGGAGCTGCCGCGCGGGCGTTCCTCGTCGAGCGTGCGGCGGCCGCAGGTGTAGACCGGCGGGTGTTCGAGCAGCAGGAGCGTGTCCGGCCCGGTGCCGTCGGCGCGCGCTTCCGCGATCTCCTTCTGCAGGTCCCACGCCGCCATGTAGTCGATGAGGCCCAGCTCACGGACGACGACGGGGTCTGGCGAGGTGCGGCACGAGTTCACGTACCGACGTTACCAACCCCAGCGCGAGCCCAGCCAGAAGACCGGCACCCGTCACACCCAGCACCGCGCCGACGACGTCGCCGACCCAGTGCATCTCCAGCACGACCCGCGCGAACCCGGCGACCAGCACCGCGAGCACCGCCCACAGCACACCTCGCCGGAACAGCACGACCATCGTGAACGCCACCGACGCCACCGCCACCGTGTGCCCGCTCGGGTAGCTCGGCAGGTGGTACTCGATCGGCCGGACCCGGTCGAACAGCCACCGCGTCAGCAAGGTAGCGCAACAGATCGCGTGCAGCGCGAGAGCTTTCCAGAGCCGGACGTCGCGCCGCCGCCACGCGAGCACGGCCAGCACCGCCGCGAACGTCCACCCGATCGTCGGCCCGAGGACCAGGCTCACCACGAACGCGACGGTCCGCAGCCACTCGGGACGCGGCAGGTTCTCGTGCACCCACACGTCGAGGGGGGTGACCTCCGGCAGACCGACCAGCACCCAGGAGATCACCAGCACCGCACCGAGCGCGCGGGTCATGCCACCGCCGTGGTCAACGCGGCCGGCAGCGCGGGGTGCAGGAAGTGGAACCCGCGGCTCTCCAGCACCTTCGGCGTCAGCCCCGGCCCGCTGAGCAGCAGCTCCTCCGCCATCTCACCGCCGAGCAACGCCTTCAGCGCGAACGCCGGCACCGACCACGGCGTCGGCCGCCCCAGCGCGGCACCCACGGCCTTGGTGAACTCGGCGTTCGTCACCGGCGTCGGCCCGGCCACGTTCACCGGCCCGCTGATGTCCTCGTGCTCCACCACGAACCGGTATGCCGCGACGACGTCGTCGAGCGACACCCACGGGAAGTACTGCTCACCCGTCCCGAGCTTGCCGCCCAGGAAGAACTGGAACACCGGCTTCAACCGCCCCAGCACACCACCGGTGGGGGAGATGACGACAGCCGTGCGCATCAGCACGACCCGGACGCCACCCTCCTGCGCCACCGACGTCGCCGCCTCCCACTCCTGGGTCAGCCGCGACATGAACGTGTGCCCGCCCGGCGCGTCCTCGTCCGCGAGCCGCGAACCGGTGTCGCCGTAGAAGTGCGCACCCGACGAGCTCACCAGCACCGGCACGCCGTGCTCGACCACCGCCGCCGACAACACCTCGGCCGGCACGACCCGGCTGTCGCGCAGCACCTGCTTGCGCGCGTCGTCCCACCGCTTGTCACCGATGCCGGCGCCGCACAGGTTGATGACGGCGTCGACCCCGTCGAACGTGCCCGCGTCGATGCGAGCGGCGTAGGGGTCCCAGCCGCGCTCGTCGGGCGCGGCCGCCTTGCGGCGCACCAGCCGCAGCACCTCGTGACCGGCGGCGCGCATCGACGCCACCAAGCTCGTCCCGATCAGGCCCGACGATCCCGCGATGACAACTCGCATGCCTAGATCGTTCCCCACACGAGCATCTCGTGCACAGCGGCAAAAACGGACATCTCCGCAGATGTGTCGAGGGCCACCCCGGCGAACAGGATGGCCCTCGACTTTCTACAACCTCCATTGCCCGACGGAACCGATATATTGGATATCAGCTACCGCGGGGCCCCCTCGGGGGCGGTCAGAGACCCAGGTCGGCCTCGAAAGCGCCCTCTTCCAGGCGGTTCTTCACGGTCGTGAGGAACCGGCCCGCGTCCGCACCGTCGACCAGGCGGTGGTCGTAGGTGAGGGCGAGGTACATCATCGAGCGGATCGCGATGGTGTCGTTGCCGTCCTCGTCGGTCATGACGACCGGGCGCTTCTTCACGACGCCGACGCCCAGGATGCCGACCTGCGGCTGCTGGATGATCGGGGTGTCGAAGAGGGCGCCGTTGCTGCCCAGGTTGGTCAGCGAGAACGTGCCACCGGTGAGCTCGTCCGGGGTGAGCTTGTTCGACCGCGCCCGCGCGGCCAGGTCGCTGATCTTGTGGGCGATGCCCGACAGGTTCAGGTCACCGGCGTTGTGGATCACGGCGTTGAGCAGGCCGCGCTCCGTGTCGATCGCCAGACCGAGGTGCTCGGCACCGTGGTAGGTGACCTCCTTGCGCTCCTCGTCGATCGACGCGTTGAGCACCGGGTGGGCCTTGAGCGCCTCGATGGCGGCCTTGGCGAAGAACGGCAGGAACGTGAGCTTCGCGCCCTCCCGCGCCTCGAACGCCTTCTTCGCCTGGTTGCGCAGGCGGGCGATCTTGGTGACGTCGACCTCGAACACCTGGGTGAGCTGGGCCGACATCTGCAGCGACTCACGCGTGCGCTGCGCGACGATCTGACGCAGGCGCGGGAGCTTCTGCACGGTGCCGCGCTTGCCCGAGTTGTCGACCGTGGCCGGGGCGGCGGTGCGAGCGGCGGGGCGGCCGGAGCAGCGGCGGGCGCGGGAGCCGGGGCCTTCTTGGCCTCGACCGCGGCCAGCACGTCCTGCTTGCGGATGCGGCCACCGACGCCGGTGCCCTTCAGCGAGCCCAGGTCGATGCCGTTCTCCGACGCGAGCTTGCGCACCAGCGGCGTGACGTACGGCGTGCCGTTCGCGTCGTCACCCGAGGAAGCCGGAGCCGACTGCTGCTGGGCCGACTGCTGCTGGGCCGGAGCCTGCTGAGCCGGAGCCTGCTGGGCGGGAGCCGGGGCAGCCTGCTGCTTCGGGGCCTCCTCCTGCTTCGGCGCCGCAGCCGGGGCTTCCTGCTTCGGCTCGGACTTGGTCTCCTGCGCGGGAGCGGGCTGCGACGAGGCCTGGGCCGGGCTGCCGGAACCGACGACGGCGAGCTTGCCGCCGACCTCGACGGTCTCGTCCTCACCCGCGACGATCTCGAGCAGCGTGCCCGCGACCGGCGACGGGATCTCGGTGTCGACCTTGTCGGTCGAGACCTCGAGCAGCGGCTCGTCGACCTCGACGCTGTCACCGACCTGCTTCAGCCAGCGGGTGACGGTGCCCTCGGTCACGGACTCGCCGAGCGCGGGCATCGTGACGTCGGTGCCCTGCGCGGAACCACCCGACTGGGCGGGCGCCGCGGGAGCCTCCTGGGTTTCCTCGGCCGGCTGCGCGGCGGGCTGCGTCTGCTGCGGCTCCTCCTGCTGCTGCGGCGCGGACTCCTCGGCCGGAGCGGGCGCCGAGTCGGCGGAACCGCCGTCACCGTCGCCGATGACCGCGAGCTCGCCGCCTACCTCGACGGTGTCGTCCTCCTGAGCGACGATCTTCTGCAGGACGCCGGCCGCCGGGGACGGGATCTCGGTGTCGACCTTGTCGGTGGACACCTCGAGCAACGGCTCGTCCACCTCCACCCGGTCGCCTTCCTGCTTCAACCACCGGGTGACCGTGCCCTCGGTGACACTCTCACCGAGTGCGGGCATCTGGACGGAGAAGGCCATTGTTCGCTGACTCCTCGTGCTCTCGTGTGGCTGACTTGTATGGGGAAACGGTCAGCCGTGCACGTGCAGCGGCTTGCCGGCCAGGGCGAGGAACGCCTCGCCGAGGGCTTCAGTCTGGGTCGGGTGGGCGTGGATCAGCGGAGCCACGTCGTCGGGGTAAGCCTCCCAGCTGTAGATCAGCTGCGCCTCACCGATCAGCTCACCGACGCGCTCACCGACCATGGTGACACCGACGACGGGGCCGTCGGGCGCCTTCACGAGCTTCACGCCACCCGCGGTCTTGAGGATCTGGCTCTTGCCGTTGCCCGCGAGGTCGTAGACGAAGACCTCGGCCGAGCCGTACTTCTCCTTGGCCGCGGCCTCGGTGAGACCGACGGAGGCGACCTCGGGCTTGCAGTAGGTCACCCGCGGGATGCCGGCCTCGTCGATCACCTTCGGGTTCTGGCCCGCGATCTCCTCGGCCACGAAGATGCCCTGCTGGAACCCGCGGTGCGCGAGCTGCAGACCGGGGACGATGTCGCCGACGGCGTAGACGTTCGGCAGGCTCGTGCGCAGCCGCTCGTCGGTGACGACGAACCCGCGGTCGATCTTGATCCCGGCTTCCTCGTAGCCGTGACCCGCGCTGTTCGGGCCGCGGCCGACCGCGACGAGCAGCAGGTCGGCGTCGAGGACGTCGCCGTTCTCCAGCGTGACGGACACACCGGAGTCGGTCTGGGTGGCGCCGGTGAACTTCACGCCGGTCTTGAACTTGATGCCGCGCTTGCGGAACGCGCGCTCCAGCTGCTTGGACGCGTACTCGTCCTCGGCCGGGACCAGGCGGGGCAGGGCCTCGACGATGGTCACCTCGGCGCCGAACGAACGCCACACGCTCGCGAACTCCACGCCGATGACGCCGCCGCCCAGGACGACGACCTTCTCCGGGATGAAGTCCAGGGTGAGCGCCTGGTCGCTGGTGATCACCCGGCCGCCGATCTCCAGACCGGGCAGGCTGCGCGCGTACGAACCGGTCGCGAGCACCACGTTCTTGCCGGTGTAGCGCCGGCCGTCGACCTCGACGGTGTTCGGGCCGACGAACGTGCCGGCTCCCTCGACCAGGGTGACCTTGTTCGCCTTCGCGAGACCCTGCAGGCCCTTGTAGAGCCGCGAGACCACGCCGTCCTTGTACGAGTTCACACCGGCGATGTCGATGCCCTCGAGCGAGCTCTTCACGCCGAACTGGTCGCCCTCGCGGGCGTTGTCCGCCACCTCGGCCGCGTGCAGCAGCGCCTTGGTCGGGATGCAGCCGCGGTGCAGGCAGGTGCCGCCCAGCTTGTCCTTCTCGACCAGGACGACGGACAGGCCGAGCTCAGCCGCGCGGAACGCGCAGGCGTAGCCACCCGAACCACCGCCGAGGATGACGAGATCGGCGTTGGTGGCCGACTCCAGTTCCGGCGAAGTCACTTCGGATCTCCTCGGGATTACTTACTACGCGCGGGTGCGCGCGAGGTACGCGGCCATCTTGTCACTAGTTCCCGGAGCATGGTGATCCGGCATGGGAGACCACGTCCTGTTCTGATCATTCACCTACTCATAACACCCCTACCTGGCACCATGGTGGAGGGAGTCGCAGGAGGTGCCCGATGGGGCTGTTCGATCGTTTCCGCAGGAAGCCGCGTCCCGGTGTGCTGCGCACGGCGTCCAACCAGGACACGAGCCACCTCGAGGAGTGGACGAAGACCCGCCAGGGCGTCGAGGCCTACGTCGAGCCGAAGACCACGGTGACCGAAACCACTGTGGTCCTGGTCGCGCACGACGGCGAGTGGACCCGCCGCCGCGTCGCGAGCACCGACGCCGCGCGCTCGTTCGCCCGCAAGCACGGCATGCCGATCTACGACGCCGGCATCGTCGGCTACCCCAAGCGCATGCGCGACTACACGGCGCGGCAGAAGAAGCTCGGCAACGGCTAGAGCGCGGCCACCGCGGCGGCGATCCACCGCTCGCTCGCACCGGTGCCGGCCGTGTCCGGCGTTGGCCTGCCGCTGATCGTCTCCACCAGGGCGACGTACCGGTCCAGCACCTCGCCGAACCGCGCGACGGCCGCCCGCGCGGCCTCGTCCACGACCGGGTCGGGGTCGCTCATCGACAGCTTCAGCTCGGCCAGGTCCGGCTGCTGTCCGGTCACCTCCGCGGTGAACTCGGCGAGTGACGCGAGCAGCCGGCCGGCGATCTCGTTCGCCCGCGGCGAGTCCGGTGCCACCCCGGACCGCTCCGCCTCGCACGCCTCGACCTCGACCAGCCGGTGTGCCTCGACGAGCGCCATCACCTCCGGCGACGTCACGGTGACCGCCTTCGGCGAGGAGAAGCTGCCGTGCAGGAACTCGCGGACCTCGGCGCGGAAGCCCGCGTCCCGCACGAGGTCGGCGAGCTCGATCCACGCCTGCAGCTGCTCGGTGCCCGGCTCCTCCGGCAGCTCGGGCCGCAGCCGGTGCAGGTGCTCGACGAACGACGGGTGCACGGTGAGCCCGTCGGTGACCTCGCCCCAGAACTCGTCGAGCAGCCGTTCCCGGTCCTCATCGGACATCGACACGAGCTCGTGCATCAACGCCACCTTCCGCGCGTTGCTGCCCTGCGCGACGATCGTCCGCAGCACGGCCCGGCGCGCCTTGAGGTGCCGCAGCTGCCGTTCGACGATGCCGAGGTGCGTGGTGGCGAGGTCGTGCAACGAGGTCTCGTCGGCCAGCAGCCTGCGCACGTCCTGCAGGCTCGCACCGAGGTCGCGCAGCGTCCGCACGAGCTCCAGCCGGGCGACGGCCTCGACGTCGTAGAGCCGGTAGCCGCCGTCGGTGTGGCTGGTGGGCGGGACGACACCCGCGTCGGCGTAGAACCTGATGGCGCTCACACTCAGGCCGGTGCGGCGCGCGACGTCCCCGATGGGGTAGAGCTGTTCGGTCATGCCGACCACCCTGCGGTCTGGAGCAGGTTGAGACTCAAGTCCCTTTTCACACCACCGTCGGCTCGTGCCGGACGGGGAAGTTCACGCTCGCCGCGATGAAGCACAGCGAGTGCGCCCGCTCGTGCAGCGCCTGCGCGGTCACCCGCGTCTCCGGGTCGGCGACGCTCACCACCGGGTTCAGCACGACCTCGGTGAACCGGCCGGACCCGTCCGGGTGCTCGGCCATCGTGCCGGTCGCGGCGTCGCGGTAGCCGGTGACCACCACGCCGTTGACCGACGCGAGGTGCAGGTACCACAGCATGTGGCACTGCGACAGCGACGCGACGAGCAGCTCCTCCGGGTTGTACCGCGAGGAGTCACCGCGGAAGGCCGGGTCCGACGACCCGAGGATCGTCTCCTTGCCCGCCGCCCGCACCTCGTGCGCCCGCTCGTACGACTGGTACCCGGCGGTCCCGCCGCCGGTGTTGCCCGTCCAGACGACCTCGACCTCGTACTGATGCGTCCCCATGTGGAAATACTCCTCCCATCGGGGCCGCGTTTCCACGGCCGTTCCCGCGACCGTCCATCGTGGACGGTCGCGGGACCGGGAGGTCAGCCGTTGGCCGCGATGTCCGCGAGCACCGCCGCGATGGTCCGCACCGGGACGCCGGTGCCGCCCTTGGTGGTGTAGCCGTACGCGCCACCGGTGTGGAACGCCGGACCGGCGATGTCGATGTGCGCCCACTGCACGCCCTCGGCGACGAACTCGCGCAGGAACAGGCCCGCGGCGAGCATGCCGCCCCAGCGGTGGCCGGTGACGTTCGCGAGGTCGGCCAGGCGCGAGTCGAGGTCCGCGCGCAGCTCCTCCGGCAACGGCATGGCCCACGTCGACTCGCCGACGGCGGTGCCGATCCGCGCGACGCGGTCGCGGAACTCGTCCGAGCCCATGACGCCCGAGGTGCGCTTGCCCAGCGCCACGACCTGCGCGCCGGTCAGCGTCGCGGTCTCGATCAGGTAGTCGGGGTCGTCCTCGCACGCGCGCACGATCGCGTCGGACAGGATCAGCCGGCCCTCGGCGTCGGTGTTGAGCACCTCGACGGTCTTGCCGCCGTACATGGTCAGCACGTCGCCGGGGCGGTAGGCGTCACCGGACGGCATGTTCTCCGCCATCGGGATCGACGCGATGATCTCCAGCGGGTACTTCAGCTTCGCGGCGAGCACCATCGTGGCGACGATCGCGGCGGCACCGGCCATGTCCGAGGTCATCTCGTCCATGCCCGCGGCCGGCTTGATCGAGATGCCGCCGGTGTCGAACGTGATGCCCTTGCCGACGAGCGCGACCTTCTTCGTGGCCTTGGTGCCCTTGTAGGAGATGCGCACCAGGCGCGGCTGGCGCGACGAGCCGCCGCCGACGCCGAGGATGCCGCCGAAGCCCTGCTTCTTGAGCGCCTTCTCGTCGAGGACCTCGACGTCGAGGCCGGCGGCGGTGGCGAGCTTCTCGGCGCGCGCGGCGAACGAGGCGGGGTAGAGGTCGTTGGGCGGCGTGTTCACGAAGTCGCGCGCGATGGCGACCGACTCGGCGATCGCGACGGCGGCCTTCAGTGCGGCCTTGTTCTCCTTGGAACCGGCGGCCTGCAGGTCGACCTTCGCGACCGCGGCCTCGCCCTTCTCGGACTTGTACTCGGTGAACGAGTAGCCACCGAGCAGCGTGCCCTCCGCGGCGGCGGCGACGTGCAGCGCGCCGAGGGTGTTCACGGCGCGCTTCTTGCCGGCCAGCGAGCGGGCGGCGACACCGGACGCGCGGCGCACCTGCTCCTCGCCCGCGGCCTTGCCCAGGCCGACGGCCAGGACGAGCGGGGCGGCGATCTTGCCGAACGTCGGCACCTTGACGAGCTCGTCGGCCTTGCCCGTCGCGCGCAGGGTGCCGAGCACCTCCAGCAGCGCGCCGTCGAACGCGGCGTCGACCGCTTCGGCACCGGGCGCGAGCTCCAGACCGTCCGCACCCTGCAGGGTGCCCACGACGACTGCGTCCGCGGCGGTGGTGCTCAGGTCACCTTCGGTGAGGGCCAGCTTCGGGGCTGTCACGTGCTGCTCCATGGGGTTGTGCGTGGTGAGTGCGCTCGGAATCGTGACCTATGCTAAAGGTCGGAGTGTCCCACCAATGCCGAGCCCCGCCCCGGTCGGCCGCGATCCGTGACGTTGACAGTTGCGCACAGTCGCGGTTCGCCCGTTTCACTCATCAACCGACCGGGTGGTTACGGCCGGATGCCGCATCTGCGAGTGTGTACCGGTGACCCACACGCCTCGCGAGATCGCCGGCACGATCGCGCTCGGCCTGCCCGCGGTGCTCGGTGCGGGGATCTTCGCCGGATTCGCCCCCGCCGCAGGTCTTGCGGGCTGGTGGCTGCTCCCGGCGCTGGCCATCGCCGCGCTCGCCGCGTTGTGCTCGGCCTTCTCGACCGCTGACCAGTCGCGCGCCTACCCCGACATCGGCGGCGGTTACGGATACGTGCGCGCGCAGCTCGGTGTGTGGCCCGCACGGATGACAGCGAGCGCGCACCTGCTCGGCCGGTGCGCGATGGCGGCGGCGGTGGCGTGGATGTTCGGCGCGTACGTGGTGCCGGACCAGCCGCTGGCCGGTGCGCTGGTGCTGCTGGTGGGCACGACGCTGCTGGGCGCGGTGGGGTTCCGCTGGAGCACCGGCGTCAGCGCGGCGGTCTCGGTGGTCGTCCTCGGCGTGCTGGCGCTCGTGGTCGCGTCGAGCTTCTCGATCGCGCCGGTGCCGTCGGCGGGGGAGGCGGGCACCGTCAACGAGCTCGTCGGCGCGGCCGCGCTGATGTTCATGGCGTTCGCCGGCTTCGAGCGCATCACGGCTCCGCACCGCGGTGAGCGGCCGCACTCGCCGGGCGTGCTGAAGTTCGCGATCCCGGTCCTGGTCGGACTGACGTTCGCGGTCCACCTGGCCGTGGGCGCCGGTGTCCTGCGTCAGCTCGGGAGCGCGCGCCTCGCCCTGTCGCCCGCGCCGCTGCGGGATGCGCTCGTTGCAGCAGATGCGTCGGCGTTGGTGCCGCTGGTGCAGATCGCCGCCGCGGTGGCCGGTGTGGCCGCGCTGCACTTCGTGCTCGCGTCCGCGCACCGCACGCTGACCGGACTCGTCGAGGACGGCGACCTGCCGAGCCGCCTCAAGCCCGCTGTGCTGTCACTCGTGCTGCTGGCCGCGTGCGCGCTCGCGGTGGTCCTCATGCCGTTGGCGACGGCGCTGGGCGTGGCGGCGTGCGCGACGCTCTTCTACTACGCGTTCACGAACGCCTCGGCTCGAGTGTTGCTGCAGAACGACCGCACGTGGCCCATGCGCACCGCTTGTCTCGGACTCGGGCTCTCGGTGCTGCTCGCCATGAGCACGCCGGTGCCCGCGCTGCTCATCTCGCTCGCGGGCCTGGGCGTCGGCACTGGTCTGATCGGCGCTACAGCGTCACTGAGAGGAAGACGAGCAGCGTCACGCCGACGCAGGCAGCCAGCCCGTACACCCGGCCGTTCGTAGACGGCTTCTCCTTGCTGATGCCGTAGTACCCGGCCAGGAAGAAGACGGCGAGGAACACCGCGCCGACGACCCCGCCGATCCCACCGATCACGTATCCGTCCAGCAGGGTCATGCCGGTCCCCAGCACGAGCAGTGCGGCCTGTAACACGGTGCGGACGTCCGCAGCCTTGGAAGATCGTTCCTGCTCGCTCATGGACGGGGACTCTAACCGGTGTGAGTTAGTAGGACGTCCGAGTTTTGGGAAGACGATTTTCCGTATCCCGACCTGCGTATTACCGTGCTCACATGACGAGCGCGTTGCCTTTCACCCGGACCTCCCACCCGCAGCCGGCGACCCCGGAGCGCGTAGCGGAGGTACTTGCCAAGCCGGGCTTCGGGCAGCACTTCACCGACCACATGGTGACGATCCGCTGGAACCGCGAGCAGGGCTGGCACGACGCAGAGGTCGGCCCGTACTCCACCCTCGCACTGGACCCCGCGGCAATGGTGCTGCACTACGGCCAGGCGATCTTCGAAGGGCTCAAGGCCTACCGGCAGCCCGACGGTTCGATCGCGTCCTTCCGCCCTGAGGCGAACGCCGAGCGCTTCCGCGCGTCGGCCCGCCGCATGGCCATGCCCGAACTTCCCGACGAGCTGTTCCTGGAGTCGGTGCGGCAGCTCCTCGCCGTCGACGACCGCTGGGTGCCCTCCGCACAGGAGGAGTCGCTCTACCTGCGGCCCTTCATGATCTCGACGGAGAAGGGACTCGGCGTGCGACCCTCGTCCGAGTACCTCTACGTGCTGATCGCCTCCCCCGCCGGCTCCTACTTCGCGAGCGGCGTCCGCCCGGTGAGCGTGTGGCTCTCGACCGAGTACGTCCGCGCGGCCCCCGGTGGCACCGGCGCGGCCAAGTTCGCCGGCAACTACGCCGCGTCCCTGGTGGCGCAGGCGCAGGCCGCGGAGAAGGGCTGCGACCAGGTCGTCTGGCTCGACGCGGTGGAACGCCGCTGGGTCGAGGAGATGGGCGGCATGAACCTGTTCTTCGTCTTCGGCGACAAGGTCGTCACCCCGGAGCTCACCGGCACGCTGCTGCCCGGCATCACCCGCAGCTCGCTGCTGCGGCTCGCGTCCGACCTCGGCCTGACCGTCGAGGAACGCCGCATCTCGACCGACGAGTGGGAGAAGGCGAACGCCTCCGGTGAGCTCACCGAGGTCTTCGCGTGTGGCACGGCCGCGGTCATCACGCCGGTCGGCCACGTCAAGCACGCCGGCGGTGAGTTCTCCATCGGCGACGGCGGCACCGGCTCGGTGACGATGAAGCTGCGCGAGCGCCTGACCGGCCTGCAGCACGGCCACGTCGCCGACACCCACGGCTGGATGACCGTCCTCGGCTAGGTCCCGCTTCTGGTCAGGTCTCCTTACTAGGAGACGACCAGCACGACGAGCAGCGAGAGTTCGGCGGCAGCTCCGAGCACATCACCGGTGATGCCGCCGAACCTCTTCGTCGTGTGCTTCACGAGCAACCACACGAGCAGACCCGCGACGACGACGGCGACGACAGCTCGCCACCCGAGCGGAACCGCGGCGACGGCGAGCACCACCCACGTGCCGACGACGACGCCGACGTGCTGCGTGCCCGCGACCAGCGCACCCAGACCCTCCGGCCGCGCCGCGGGCACACCGCGCAAGCAGCAGATCCCGAACGCCGCCCTGCTCACCGCGAACGCCAGCAGCACCGTGCCCCAGTGGGCGTGGGGGAGCGCCGCGGCTTGAGCTCCGAGCACGACGATCAGCGTGACGACGCCGAACGGCCCGGCGCCGCCGTCCTTCATCACCCGCAGAGCTCGCTCCGGCGGCCCGTAGCAACCGAGCCCGTCGGCGACGTCGGCGAGCCCGTCGAGGTGCATGCCCCGCGTCGCCAGAGCTACGACGCCGACGACCAGGAACCCGGCCACCAACGCCGATATATCGGATATCGCGAGCAGCTGCAGCACACCGACCGCGAACGCGCCGAGCAGCACGCCCACGACCGGCGCCCAGCTGATGGCCCGCCGAGCAGCTGTGCCGTCGACGTCGTCGACGCGGACCGGCAGGACCGTCAGCCAGGAGAGGGCGAGCTTCACGCAGTCGGTTCTTCGCGGCTCGGTGCCGAGCTGCCCTGTTCTGAGCTGCCCTGTTCTGAGCTGCCCTGTTCTGAGCTGCCCTGTTCTGGGCTGCCCTGTTCTGGGCTGCTCGGTGCCGTGCTGCTCGATTCTGGGCTGCTCGGCTCGTCCTCGGGCGCGTCCGGGTCGGCTCCGTCGAGCTGCCGCTCCAGCACGTGCTGCTCCTCGCGGGCCGTGACACCAGCGCTCTCGAACGTCGCCATCTCCGCGAGCACCTTCACCGCCGACACCAGCAACGGCAGTGCCGCCACCGCACCCGACCCCTCACCCAGCCGCATGCCGAACTCCAGCAGCGGCTTCAGGTTCAGATGCCCCAGCGCGATCGCGTGCGCGGGCTCGGCCGACTCGTGCCCGGCCACCCACCACTCGCGCGCACCCGGCGCCAGCTCCTCGGCCACCACCGCGGCCGCGCCGACGACGACACCGTCGAGCACCACCGGTGTGCGGCGCACCGCCGCCTGCGCCAGGAACCCGGCCATCGCCGCGATGTCCGCGCCACCCGCGGTCGCCAGCAACGCCACCGGGTCGCTGATCACCAGCCGCGCCCGGCGCAGCGCGTCCCGGATCGCCGCCGTCTTGCGCATCCACGCCTGGTCGTCGATCCCCGTGCCGCGCCCGACGACCGCGACCGGCTCCGACCCGGTCAGCGACGCGATCAGCACCGCCGCGGGCGTCGTGTTGCCGATGCCCATGTCGCCCGCGACGAGCACGTCGGCACCCGAGTCGACCTCCTCGTCGGCGACGGCGCGACCGGCCGCGATCGCCAGCTCGCACTGCTCGCGGCTGAGCGCGTCCTCACGGTCGATCGACCCCGACGAGCGCCGCACCTTGTGCGCGCTGACCGCGGCCGGCGTGTCCGCGTCCACGGCCATGTCGACCACGCGCACGGTCGCGCCAGCGACCTGCGCGAGCACGTTCACCGCCGCGCCGCCGGTCAGGAAGTTTGTGACCATCTGCCCGGTCACCTCGCTCGGGTACGCCGACACGCCCTGCGAGGTGATGCCGTGGTCACCCGCGAACACCACGACCCGCGGCCGCACGAACGGCCTCGGCGGCACGACGCCCTGGCACGCGGCGACCCACGTGCCGAGCTCCTCCAGCCGCCCGAGCGAGCCGACCGGCTTGGTCAGCACCGCGTGCCTGGCCTCGGCCTCGCGCAGAACGGTCTCGTCCGGCGGTTCAACCGGAGGGAACTCGGTGCTCACCTGGTCACTCCTCAGCGCAGTTTCAGGGGGATTCCGGCGACGAGCAGCTGCACCTCGTCGCACACCCCGGCGACGCGTGCGTTGAGCGCACCGAGGTGATCGCGGAAGAGCCTGCCAGAGCGCGTCTGCGGAACGACGCCGAGGCCGACCTCCGCGGTCACCAGCACCAGCCGCGCCCGGCAGGTGGCGATCGAGGCGACGAGCTCGTCGACGTCGCGTTCGACCCGCTCGACGCTGTCACCTTCCCACGCGCCGGCGTCGTCCATGGCTCCCACCAGCCACGTCGACAGGTCGTCGACCAGGATCGGCGGGTCCTCGGCGGACGTCGCGGTGAGCAACGCGGACAGGTCGTGCGGCGCGGGCGCCTCGACGGTGTGCCACGTGGACGGCCGGCGGGCGACGTGCTTGGCGATCCGCGCGTCCCAGTCCGGGTCGTCGGGGTACCGGCGCGCCGTTGCGACGTATGTCACGGTCGCGTCCGTGAGCAGGCCTTCCGCGTGCGCGGACTTGCCTGAACGTGCTCCGCCGAGCACGAGTGTCCTGGTGGTCAAGAGTTAGCCTTCGTCCATGGAGTTCCGCTGGCGCTACCAGGATGCACAGGGCCGAGACGTGGCCGGTCCCGACGTGGTGTTCGCCGACCAGGCGGAGGCGGAGGAGTGGTTCAGCGCCGGGTGGCGTGACCTGCTCGACGCCGGGGTCGAGCAGGTCACGCTCCTGCGCGCGGAGTCCGAGGTGTACGGCCCGATGAGCCTGCACCCCGTCCAGTAGCGACAGCGCCGGGATCAGCCCTCGGCGGTCAGCCTCGGGTCGTCCGTGACGACGCCCTCGAGCACGCCGTCGATCTTCTTGAGCACCTCGTCGTCGAGCTCGACGTCGATCGCCTTGACGTTCTCGACGACCTGCTCGGGACGCGACGCGCCGATGATCGCGGACGCGACGTTCGGGTTCTTGAGCACCCACGCCACCGCGAGCTGCGCCATCGTGACGCCCACCTCGTCGGCGATCGGCTTGAGCTGCTGCACGGCGGTCAGCACGTCGTCGCGCATCCAGCGGGCGATCATCTTCGAGCCGCGCTCGTCGGCCAGCCGCGAGCCCTCCGGCGCCTCGGCACCCGGCAGGTACTTGCCGGTCAGGATGCCCTGCGCAACCGGGGAGAAGACGATCTGGCTCAGACCCTCGCGCTCGCAGACCGGCACGACCTGCGGCTCGATGACCCGCCACAGCATCGAGTACTGCGGCTGGTGCGACACGAACGGCACCTTCAGCTCGCGGGCCAGCTCGGCGCCGCGGGTGATCTGCTCGGCGGTCCACTCGGAGACACCGACGTAGAGGACCTTGCCCTGGCGGACGAGGTCGGCGAACGCCAGCATCGTCTCTTCCAGCGGCACGGTGTGGTCGTAGCGGTGGGCCTGGTAGAGGTCGACGTAGTCGGTCTGCAGGCGCTGCAGCGACGCGTTGGCCGACTCCATGATGTGCTTGCGGCCCAGCCCGCGGTCGTTGGGACCGCCGGGACCCGTGGGCCAGTACACCTTCGTCAGAACCTCCAACGACTCACGCCGCTGGCCCTTCAACGCCCGGCCGAGCACGGACTCCGCGGCGGTGTTCGCGTAGACGTCGGCGGTGTCGAAGGTGGTCACACCAGCGTCGAGGGCGGCCTTCACGCACGCGTGCGCCTGGTCCTCCTCGATCTGGGAACCGTGCGTGAGCCAGTTGCCGTACGTGATCTCACTGACGCTCAGGCCGCTGCGGCCAAGACGACGGAACTTCATACATCGGAGCTTAGACCCAGTTCCTTCGGCTTGCTAATGAACTTCGGGCGCGTCCCAGACCAGCGTGTACCGCCAGAACAACCGCCTGCGCACCCGTGCTCCCGGCGTGATCTCACTCGCCGCCGCGCGGATCTCGGCCAACGCCGGAGCGGTCCACACGACCGGCATCTCCGGGTCGTGCGACCCCGTGCGCTGACCGGTCAGCCACTTCACCAGCCCGACGAGCGCGTTCGCCGGCAACGTGACGAGCTCCATCGCCACGTCGGCCGGAGTGGCGAGCCGGTAGAGCCCGACGACGACCAGCCGACCGCCGGGCTTGGTGAGCTCTTTCAGCCTTGTCAGACCCTCTCGCAAGGGCAAGTGGTGCAAGCTCGCCTCGGACGTGACGACGTCGAACCGGCCGAGCTCGCGCGTGAAGACGTCGCCGTGGACCCACCGCACGGAGCTGCTCGTCGTGGCGGCGCGCTCGATCATGCGCTCGCTGGCGTCGATCGCCGTGACGCTCCCGGCCCTGATCGACCGCGCGAGCTCACCGAGCCCGCAGCCCACGTCCAGAACTGTCCCGGCCTCGGACGGCAACTGCCGGAGCAACCAGCGGCGGTACCACGCGTTGTGGTCCCACCGCAGTCGCTCCGGCAGCTGGAGTTTGCCCACCTGGTCGGCGGCGTCCTACTTGACCGCGTCGCCGGGACCCACCCGCGGCTTGGGGATGCGCAGCTTGCGCAGCTGGCTCGCGCGGATGAACGAGTACCAGCCGATCGAGATGCCCTTGATCGGCTCGGTCGGGAACTTCTCCCGCACCCGCTTCGTGACGATCCGGCCGAGGACGAAGCCCTCGATGATCATCGCGATCAGCATGAAGGTCGTCGCGAGCGTCGCGTACCGCTGGACCGCCAGCGACGGGGTCAGCAGCGCCACGAACACCAGGATCGCGAGCGGCATGAACAGACCCATGAGGTTGCGCCGCGAGTCCACCAGGTCGCGGATGTAGGCCTTGACCGGCCCGCGGTCGCGCACCGGCAGGTACTTCTCGTCGCCCGCCATCATGCGCGCACGCCGGTCGGCCGCGGCGGCACGGCGCTCTTCCTTGCTCACCTTGTTGCCGCGCATGCGCTTGAACGCCTCGCGCTGCGTGCGGGGCGGCGGCGGGACGGGACCGCTGCGCCTGGCCTGCGCTTCCCGGCGCTTCGGCGTCGCCCGGCCCTTGCCCGCGGTCCGGTTCCGGTCGAGCGGCTCGGCGAGCTCGGCCTCCGGCGCGGGTGCGTCGGTGGCGGTGGCGGTGGCGGTGTCGTCGGAGTTGCGGCGCAGGAACCTCACACCACCAGGGTAGGGCAGTGGTTCTTCTGTACCTTTCGCGAGGTGCGCGTACTCATCGCCCCGGACTGCTTCGGCGGCACCTTGACCGCCCGCGAGGCCGCCGAGGCCATCGCCACCGGCTGGCACGACGCCAAGCCCGACGACGTCGTCGTCCAACGCCCCCTGGCCGACGGAGGCCCCGGCTTCGTCGACGTCCTGCACGCCGCTCTGGACGGCGATATCCGATATGTCACCGTGACGGGCCCCCTGGGCACACCGGTCGAAGCCCGCTACCTGCAGCACCACACCAATGGCACGCGCACGGCCTACATCGAGTCCGCCGAGGCGTGCGGCCTGCACCTCATCCCGGCCGAGCTCCGCGCCGAGTCCTGCGAGACCGCCACCACCCGAGGCGTCGGCGAGCTCGTCGCGGCAGCCGCGGCCGACAACGACGTCATCGTCGTCGGCCTCGGCGGCTCCGGCACCACCGACGGCGGCGCGGGCATGCTCGCCGCACTGTCCGACGCCGCCGTCGACCTGACCGACATGTCGCTGGTGGCAGCGTCCGACGTGGAGAACCCGCTGCTCGGCCCGCACGGCGCGGCCCGCACGTTCGGCCCGCAGAAGGGCGCGACCCCGGAAGCCGTCGAACGCCTCGAAGCCAAGCTCGCCGCCATGGATGTGCTGACCCCGGTGTCCAACACACCGGGAGCAGGCGCGGCAGGCGGCCTCGGCGCCGCACTGCTCTCCCTCGGCGCCACCGTCGAGTCCGGCGCCGGCCTCGTCCGCGAGCTCACCCGCCTCGACGCCGCCCTCGACGACACCGACCTCGTCATCACCGGCGAGGGCAGCTTCGACTGGCAGTCCCTGCGCGGCAAGCTCATCACCGCCGTCGCCGCGGGCGCCGCCGACCGCGCCGTCCCCTGCCTCGCCATCGCCGGCCAGGTCACCGTCGGCCGCCGCGAGATGGCCGCCGCCGGCGTCCAGGACGCCTACTCCGTCTCCGAGCACGTCGGCTCCGTGCAAAAGTCGATTGCGGACGCCCGCAAAAGTCTCATTGCAACGGCCGGGCACGTAGCTCGCCAGTGGTCGCGCTGATATATCGGCCCGCTGATATATCGGTTCGCGGCGGTAGTGGTCTACGTGACGTTCGACATGCGGGCGCCTTGTGGGACCATGGGAAGTGGAACAAAGCGGGGCACGCCCGTGTTGTTGAGGGGCGAACCGCCCGCAAAGGACCTCTTAGGAGAGCCATGACGACCGCTCAGGATGCCGCTTCGACCTCCGAGGCGCCGACCCACGGCGTGACGCTGACCGAGTCGGCCGCCGTCAAGGCCAAGGCCCTGCTCGACCAGGAGGGCCGCGACGACATGCACCTGCGCATCGCCGTCCAGCCCGGCGGTTGTGCGGGCCTGAAGTACCAGCTGTTCTTCGACGAGCGCACGCTCGACGGCGACGCGATGGTGGACTTCAACGGCATGAAGGTCGCCGTTGACCGCATGAGCGCCCCGTACGTCGAAGGCGCTGTCATCGACTTCGTGGACACGATCGAGAAGCAGGGCTTCACGATCGACAACCCGAACGCCGGCGGGTCCTGCGCCTGCGGCGACTCGTTCCACTAAGGCGAACACGCGCGAGGCCGCGTTCCCGCATCGGGAACGCGGCCTCGCGCTGTGTGCACCAAAAAGTCGTGGACCAGGGAATCTGCCAGGCGATGTCCGGACAGACTGGGACCTGATGAGGCAGACCCCGAAGTCAGAACCGCGGACCTGGAGCTCAGACGCCGTACTCGGCCAGGCCCTCGACCTGGCTCGTGCTGCGGTCGTCGATCTGCCAGGACACGGCAGCCCGCGGGGCGGGCAGGGGGTGCTCGGGGTGGGTCAGAGCGAAGGGGAGCTGAGCGCAGTCGTCGATCAGCTCACTCATCGTGGTCGCCTCGGGGATCGTCACCGCTCGACCGTATGCCGGTGGCCTGACCTGCGGTAGCCCTACCAAACGGTAGTCTTCAGAGCTGCACTCGTCCGGGTGAGCTATCACGTAGAGCAACAAGAAATGAGGGCCGACTGGTGCCGGTAGCCGTGTGCGGCAGCATCGCGACCGACCATCTCATGCACTTTCCGGGCCGTTTCGCGGACCAGTTGGTAGCGGAGCGTCTCGACCGGGTGTCGCTGAGCTTCCTGGTCGACGACCTCGTCGTCCGCCGCGGTGGCATCGGCGCGAACATCGCGTTCGGGCTCGGTGTGCTGGGCGTGCGGCCGGTGCTCGTGGGCGCCGTCGGCAAGGACTTCGACGACTACCGCTCGTGGCTGGAGCGGCACGGCGTCGACACCTCCGGCGTGTACGTCTCCGAGGTCGCGCACACCGCCCGGTTCGTCTGCACCACGGACGACGACATGTGCCAGATCGCCTCCTTCTACGCCGGTGCCATGGCCGAGGCGCGCAACATCGAGCTCGCCCCCATCGCGAGCCGCGTCGAGAACCTCGAGCTCGTCGTGATCAGCCCGGACGACCCCGCCGCCATGCTCCGCCACGCCGAGGAGTGCCGTCAGCGCGGCTACAGGTTCGCCGTCGACCCGTCGCAGCAGCTCGCCCGCATGGACGGCGCCCAGGCGCGCACCTTCGTCGAGGGCGCCGAGTACCTCTTCAGCAACGACTACGAGTGGGAGCTGCTGCTGCAGAAGACGGGGTGGACCGAGGCCGACGTGCTGGCCAGGGTCGGCCGCCGGATCACCACCCTCGGCGCCAAGGGCGTCGAGATCGTCGACCGCGACGGCTTCTCGCTGCACGTCCCGGCCGTTCCCGAGGTCGCGAAGACCGACCCGACCGGTGTCGGCGACGGCTTCCGCGCCGGGTTCCTGGCCGGCACGTCCGCCGGGCTCAGCCTGGAGCGGGCGGCCCAGCTCGGTTCGCTGATCGCCGTCGAGGTGCTCGAAACCGTCGGCACACAGGAGTGGAAGCTCGAGCGCGAGCCGGCGCTGGCCCGCATCCGCGGCGCCTTTGGCGACGAAGCTGCTGAGGAGATCGCTCCCGTCCTGCCATGATCGGACGATGGGGACGTACCTGTTCGGCGACTCCGCTGAGTCGCTCGACCCGCAGTTCGACGCGCTGAGCTCCCTGCTCGACGCGGGCACCTTCGCCCGCGTCGAGCGGCTCGGCATCACAGACGGCTGGCGTTGCCTGGAAGTCGGTGGTGGCGGTGGCTCGGTGGCGAACTGGCTCGCCGACGTCGTCGCGCCGTCCGGCCACGTGACGGTCACCGACCTCGACGTCTCGCGGCTGGAGGAGCGCGACAACGTCACCGTCCTCGAACACGACGTGGTGTCCAACATCTTGCCGGGGAACGCGTTCGACCTGGTCCACGCCCGAGGTGTGCTCTTCCACCTCCCCGCCCGCGACCTCGTCCTGCGCAAGCTGCGCGACTCGTTGCGCCCCGGCGGCTGGCTCGTGCTCGACGAGTTCGACTGCCTCCCGCTCGAGGTGCTGACCGCCGCTCCCGACGACGCGAAGCTCATCATGCGGGTCAAGAACGCCCTGCTCACGTTGCTCGAACAGGCGGGCGCCGAGCTCGCCTGGGGAGCTCGCATCGAACGCGCGCTGGCCGACACGGGCCTGCACGACGTCAGCGGCTCGCGCGAGGTGCGGGAGTGGGAGGGCGGCTCGCCCGGCTGCCGGCTGCTCGCGACGACTGCTCGCCACGCGCGGGCGAAGCTCCCGCTCTCCGACGCCGAGTTCGACCGCTACCAGGAGCTCATGGCGGCGCCCGAGACCGTCGTCAGCTCATATGCGATGTGCAGTGCACAAGGCCGCAAGTAGCTCGCACACCGGCAGCAGAAACGCGCAAGGGCCCCTCCGCGGAGGGGCCCTTCCGGCTGGAGCTGGTCGGCTGGGGGCTAGAGCTTGACCGGGTAGTGCGGCTCCGGCACCACCGGGTGGATGCGGTCCTCGACGAAGATGCCGTGCCAGATCATGAACACCAGCAGCGCCCAGATGCGGCGGCTGTGGTCGAGCACGCCCGACCGGTGCTCCTCGATCAACCGCAGCACGGCCTGCTTGTCGATGTACTGGTCGGTCTGCGACGCACGCACGTGCTCGACGGCCCAGTCGTGCATCTCGTCCTTGAGCCAGTGCCGGATCGGCACCGGGAAGCCGAGCTTGCGGCGGTTCAGCACGTGCGCGGGCACGATGTCGCGGATCGCCTTGCGCAGCGCGAACTTCGTGGTGTCCTTGGTGATCTTCAGCTCGCTCGGGATCTGCGAGGCGATCTTGAAGACCTCCGGGTCCAGGAACGGGACGCGCAGCTCCAGCGAGTTCGCCATGGTCATCTTGTCGGCCTTGACCAGGATGTCGCCGCGCAGCCACGTGAACAGGTCGACGTGCTGCATGCGCGTGACCGGGTCCCAGTGCCGCGACTCGCGGTACGGCTGGGCCGTGACGTCCATGTGCGAGGTGTTCGGGTCGTACGTGCGCAGGACCTCGCGCAGCTGCGGGTCGAGGAAGATGCGCGCGTTGCCGTAGTAGCGCTCCTCCAGCGTCAGCGCGCCACGACGCAGCAGGTCCTTGCCGCGCACGCCCTGCGGGATCTTCGTCGAGACCTTGCCCATCGCCTTGCGCAGCGCGCCCGGCACCTTCTCGAACGCCGACAGCGACAACGGCTCGCGGTAGATCGTGTACCCGCCGAACAGCTCGTCGGCGCCCTCACCGGACAGCACGACCTTGACGTGCTCACGCGCCTCGCGCGCGATGAACCACAGCGGCACCAGCGCCGGGTCGGCCACCGGGTCGTCGAGGTACCAGGTGATCAGCGGCAGCGAGTCCATCATCTCCTGCGGGCTGACCGTGCGGACGACGTGCTTCACGCCGATCAGCGCCGCCGACTCGGCCGCCACGTCGACCTCGGAGAAGCCCTGGCGCTCGAAGCCGGTGGTGAACGTGATCAGGTCCGGGTTGTGCTCCTTGGCCAGCGCCGCGACCACCGTCGAGTCGATGCCGCCGGACAGGAACGAGCCGACCGTCACGTCCGCGCGCATGTGCTTGGCGACCGAGTCGCGCAGCGCGGCGGTGATCTCGTCGTAGAGCGCCTCCGCCTCGGCCTCGCTGCGGACCGTGCGCACCCGGAACTCCGCCGGGAAGTACCGCTCGAACCGCGGCGCCTCGCCGGGGACCAGCGTGAACGAGTGACCGGACTCGACGCGGTGGATCGAGTCGTGCAGCGAGTCGGGCTCCGGCACGTACTGCAGGGTCAGGTACTGCTGCAGGCCCCTGACGTTCATCTGCGGGTTGATGCCCAGCGTGCGGGAGATCTCCAGCAGGATCTTCTTCTCGCTGGAGAACGCGACCCCGAGCGCCCCCTGCGCCCAGTACAGCGGCTTGATGCCGAACGGGTCGCGGCCGCCGAACAGCACCCGGCGCTCGGCGTCCCAGATGATGAAGGCGAACATGCCGCGCAGCTTCGAGATCGCCGCGGCGCCGAAGTAGTGGTAGGCGGCGACGATCGTCTCGGTGTCGCCGTCGGTGTGGAAGACCGCGCCGTAGGACTCGGTGAGCTCGGCGCGCAGCTCCAGGTAGTTGTAGATCTCGCCGTTGAAGTTGATCGTGTACCGGTTCGGCGACTCCGGCGGCCCCCAGGTGAGCGGCTGGTGGGAGTGCTCGATGTCGATGATGGCGAGGCGGTTGAAGCCGAAGACGACCTCGTCGACCCGCCGCGTGCCGCTCTCGTCGGGACCCCGGTGCCGCATGCAACGCAGCGCGGCCTCGACAGCCGGGCGGGCGCTCTCGGCCTCGTTCTCGCTAGGGCAAACAAGTCCTGCCAGGCCGCACAAGGCTCTCGCACCTCTCAGAAATACGAAGGGGAAGACTTCAGTATGCCCAAGGGGCTCTGTGTGACCGAAACTGCACCGCAGCGGCGGTGCCCCCGAGGGGTGAGTCCTCATGCGCTGGGCTACGCTCCGCTTGATCCGTTGGCATGGAACGAGGAGGCGGGCGAGCAGTGGGCCTGAAGGAGGGCACCAGGGCATCCCGGCTGGCGAAGACCGCCGGGCTGGTAGGCCTGGTCGGTATCGGGGCCACCGGTTGCTCCACGGACGAGGTGCTGCGCTTCGGCTGGCCGGTGGCCGTCACGCCGCAGGCCGAGAAGATGCGCGAGCTCTGGACCTGGTCCGTGATCGCCGCGCTCGTCGTCGGCGTCATCGTGTGGGGCCTGATCCTGTGGTCGGTCGCGTTCCACCGCAAGAAGTCGGAGGAGCTGCCGCGTCAGACGGCGTACAACCTCCCGCTGGAGATCGTGCTCATCGTCGTGCCGACGGTGATCGTCGCGGTGTTGTTCTACTTCACGGCCGTCACGCAGAACTACGTGACGGACAAGTCGGGCAAGCCGGACGTGAACGTCGACGTCATCGCGTTCCAGTGGAACTGGGAGTTCCAGTACCCGGACCACAAGACCGAGGCCGGCAACGTCGTCAGCACGGTCGGCACCTCGGGTGAGATCCCGATCCTGGTGCTGCCGGCCGGCAAGCGCGTGCAGTTCACGCTGGAGTCGACCGACGTCATCCACTCGTTCTTCGTGCCGGAGTTCCACTTCAAGCGGGACGTCTTCCCGGCGCCGAAGAAGAACAACCAGGACAACGTCTTCCAGATCGACGAGATCAAGCGTCCCGGTGCGTTCGTCGGTCGGTGTGCCGAGCTCTGCGGCTCCTACCACGCGGTGATGAACTTCGAGGTCCGCGCCCTGGAGCAGGCGGACTTCGACAAGTACATCGAGTTCCGCAAGGAGATCAACGAGAAGACGGGCAAGCCGTTCACCACGGCCGAGGCGCTCGCCAAGGTGGGCTGCGCGGACTGGTGCTCGCCGCTGGCCACCACGACCACCCCGTTCAACACCGACCGGACGGCCCGCGAGGCCTCCGGCGCGGGCCAGAAGTAGGGACCGCCCCGCGATGAAGATCGAAGCTCGCGTATTCGACCTGGTGATGGCCTTCTCGTTCCTGATGGCCGTCGTCTACGGCTACTGGACGCACCGCGACACCGGTGCGGTCGAGCCCACCGGCACGGTCGCGCTCGCGCTGACCGGTGGCCTCGCGCTGATCGTCGGCACCTACTTCCGGTTCGTCGCCCGCCGCATCGAGGTCCGTCCCGAGGACAACCCCGAGGCCGAGGTCTCCGACGGCGCCGGTGAGCTGGGCTTCTTCAGCCCCGGCTCGTACTGGCCGGTCGGTCTCGCCGCCGCGGCGGCGACCGCGGGTGTCGCGGTGGCGTTCTGGCACGTCTGGCTGCTCGTGATCGCGATCATCCTCGTGCTGGTCGCCGTCGGCGGCCTGGTGTTCGAGTACCACACCGGTCCCAACCACGACTGACGCAGTCGCGGCCGACCAGCAAGAACCGATATCCGATATATCGGATGTCACCCAGCTCGACCGAGGCCCCCTCCGCCCGCGGAGGGGGCCTCGGCTGTTCGCGGATCCGGAAGCTCGCCGATATCCGACACGCCGTACATCGCGCGGTCACTCATCGCGAGCCGGCAATCGGCGCCAGACGCCGGAGAACGCACGGAGGCCCTCCCGCCGCCGACGTGGAGCCGGCGGGGGAGGGCCTTCCGAATGGTCCTGCGAGCAGCCTCAGCGGGCCGCTGACGCGCTACGCGGCGACCGGGGTCTTCTGGTACGCGTCGACGTACTCCTGGCCGCTCAGGTCCAGGATGCGGTAGATGATCTCGTCGGTGACGCTGCGCAGCACCGGCAGCGACTCCTGCATGCCGTCGTAGCGGCTGAAGTCGAGCGGCTCGCCGAACCGGACGGTCACCGGGACGATCTTCGGGAACCTGCTGCCGACCGGCTGGACCTTGTCCGTGCCGATGATGCCGACCGGCACCACCCGCGCCCCGGACTCCAGCGCCATGCGCGCGACACCGGTGCGGCCGCGGTGCAGCATGCCGTCGAGCGAACGGGTGCCCTCGGGGTAGATGGCGAACGCGTCGCCCCGCGCCAGGATCTCCGCGGCCGTGTCGAGCGCGGCACGGGCGTCGCGGCCCTTGCCGCGGTGCACCGGCACGTGGCCCATCGACGAGAAGAACCAGCGCGACATCGCACCCTTGAACCCGGTGCCGGTGAAGTACTCGGCCTTCGCCAGGAACGACACGCGCCGCGGCACCACCATCGGGATCACGACGCTGTCGATGAAGCTGAGGTGGTTGGCCGCCAGGATGACCGGGCCCTCGGTGGGGACGTTCTCCAGACCGTCGACCACCGGGCGGTAGACCATCCGGGCTGCGCGCGCGACAACATGCTTCATCACCGGGTAGAGGACCATGGCTCCAGCATTCCAGGTGGCGGTTGCCGTCGCGTTACCACGTGGTGCGCATCTCCAGGCCATCACTCGCTCGGACTACGCCCGAAGCGGAGCCGCCACCAGCTCGGTCACGCGCCGGACGCACCGCGTGACCGAACCGGGTGTCTCAGCCCTTCAGCGACGTCGAGAGCTCCACCCAACGGCCCAGCAGCTCGGCCGCCCGGCCGGAGTCGACCGCCTCGGCGGCACGGCCCAGCGAGGCCGCCAGGTCGGCGTGCAGGTCCGCGGAGAACCCGCCGTGCGCCGCGATGGCACCCGCCGCGTTCACGAGCACCGCGTCGCGCACCGAGCCGGTCTTGCCGGCCACCAGGTCGCGGACCACCTGGGCGTTGACCGACGCGTCGCCGCCCTTGAGGTCCTCCTCGCGCGCGGGCTTCACGCCGAGCACGGCGGGGTCGATGGTCTCCGCGCGCACCTCGCCGTCCTGCGCGAGCCACGCCGACGTCGTCGTGGTCGTGGTGATCTCGTCGAGGCCGTCGTCACCCCGCACGACCAGCGCCGTGTTGCGCCGCCGGGCGAACACGCCCGCGATCAACGGCGCCGCGGCCGCCCGCGCGCACCCGATCAGGCCGACCTGCGGCTGCGCCGGGTTCGTCAGCGGGCCGAGCAGGTTGAACGACGTCGGGATGCCGATCTCACGCCGCACCGGGCCCGCGTGCCGGAAGCCGGGGTGGAACACCGGCGCGAAGCAGAACCCGATGCCCAGCTCGGCCACCGTCGCCCGCACGCCGTCCGGCGGCAGGTCGATCGCGACGCCCAGCGCCTCCAGCACGTCGGCCGTGCCGCACTGCGACGACGCGGCCCGGTTGCCGTGCTTGACCACCGGCACACCCGCCGCGGCGGTGACGATCGCGGCCATCGTCGAAATGTTCACCGAACCGGAATGATCGCCGCCGGTGCCCACGATGTCGGTCGCCCGCACGCCCACGTCGAAGCGCCGGGCGTGGTTGAGCATCATCGTCGCGAGACCGTCGACCTCCTCGGGCGTCTCGCCCTTGGCGCGCAGGGCCACGACGAACGCCGCGATCTGCGCCGGCGTCGCCTCCCCGGACATGACCTGGTCCATGCCCCACGCCGTGTCGTCGGCGGTGAGGTCCACACCGTCGAGCAGGCGGTTGAGCAGCGACGGCCAGGTGCGCTCGCTCATCGCGCGATCAGCCCTTGACGACGGGAAGAGCCGAGCCCCGCAGCACCTCGGCCACGGTCTCGGCGGCGGCCAGCGGGTCCAGCGGGTGCACCAGCACCGCTTCCGCCTGCGACCAGGTCGCGAGCCAGCGGTCGTCCTTGCGGCGCACGGCCACGACGATCGGCGGGCAGTTCGCGATCTCGTCCTTGAGCTGGCGGGCGAGGCCCATGCCACCGGTCGGCTGCGCCTCGCCGTCGAGGATCAGCAGGTCGGCGGTGCCGTTGTCCACCTCGTACAGCACGTCGGCGATCGCGCTGGCCTCGATGTACTCGACCCGCGGCAGGTCCGGCGCCGGGCGGCGGCCGACGGCAGTGATGATCGTCTCACGCACCTCGGGTCGGTGGCTGAACACCAGGATCTTCGTGGTCTGCGTGCTCATCTCTCGATCCTCCACTGCGACTGCTGACTGGGTCGTGAAGAAAGTGACCAAGGTCGCGGCGATGCTATCGGTCCGGTTGCAGGGCGTCCCACCCCAGGGCTTCGCCGCCGAGCCGCTGCGCCAGCGAGGCCATCCGCGACCGCTCCTGCGAGCAGTGCAGCGCGTCCAGCTTCTGCACGCGACTGATATGCGATACATCACCGGAGGCGACCACCCAGCCGTCCGGCTCCAGCAGCTCACGCGCGCGTTCTACCTGCTCAGCGGGTATGCGCAGGTGGTGGCGCAGCACGGCGAGCTCGTCGGGCCGCCACCGCGAGGAACGCGCGAGCGCCGCCGAATCCGCCTCGACGATGTCGAACGCCTCGACCACCACGACGAGGTCCGGGTCGTCCACCGACAACGCCGGCTCGACCGGTCGGCGCAGCACGTCCCGCAATCGGCTCAGCAAACCCATCCGTTCATCTCCTCCGCGAGCACCCGCCGTGTGACCCAGCCGACCCATGATCCGCCCAGGACCCGATGGGCGGACGGAAATAGCGCAGGCAATAATGCTGCTCGTGACCACGGCAGCGCCTTCAATCGGCCAGCGCGTGCACTCGCTGAACCGCCCGAACATGGTCAGCGTCGGCACGATCGTCTGGCTGTCCAGCGAGCTCATGTTCTTCGCTGGCCTCTTCGCCATGTTCTTCACGGTGAAGGCCCAGAACGAGGGACCTTGGCCTCCGCCACCGACCCACCTGAACGTCCCCTACGCGGCGGTCTTCACGATCATCCTGGTCGCGTCGTCCTTCACCTGTCAGTGGGGCGTGTTCGCGGCGGAGCGCGGTGACGTCTTCGGTCTGCGTCGCTGGTACATCGTGACGCTGATCATGGGCGCGATCTTCGTGGGCGGCCAGGCGGGTGAGTACGTCGAGCTGGTCCACGCGGGGACCACGATCCCGTCGTCGGCCTACGGCACGGTCTTCTACCTGACGACCGGCTTCCACGGCCTGCACGTCATCGGCGGTCTGATCGCGTTCGTCTACCTGTTGATCCGGACGAAGCTCAGCAAGTTCACGCCGGCCCAGGCCACCTCCGCGATCGTCGTGTCGTACTACTGGCACTTCGTCGACGTCGTGTGGATCGGCCTGTTCGCCATCATCTACATCGTGCCCTGACCCAGTCGGCACACAGCCAAGCCACGAGCTCCCGAACTGACAGCAAGGGTTGCCGCACACCATGACCACCACTACGAAACGCCCCCGCGGCGCCCGCACGAAGCTGCGCCGCCGGGTCGCCGGCCTGCTCGCACTGGGTTTCGGCCTGCTGAGCGCCGGCATGCTGTTCACCGCGTTCGCGCCGACCGCGCAGACCGCGCAGGCGCAGCAGCAGGACGCCCTGGTCCGCCAGGGCGAGCAGATCTACCTGAACACCTGCCAGAGCTGCCACGGCAGGTCGCTCGAGGGTGTGGAGGGCCGCGGGCCGAGCCTCATCGGCGTCGGTGACGCAGCGGTCTACTTCCAGACTTCCTCCGGCCGCATGCCCATGGCGCGGCAGGAGGCCCAGGCCATCCGCAAGCCCGCGAAGCTCTCCCCCGAGGAGATCAACGCGCTGATGGCCTACATCGACGCCAACGGCGGTGCGGGCCCGAAGAAGCCCGCCGAGTCCGGCGAGGCCCTGCGCGGCGACAACCCGGCTCGCGGTGGCGAGCTCTTCCGCCTCAACTGCGCCAGCTGCCACAACTTCACGGGGCGTGGCGGCGCGCTGTCGTCCGGCAAGTTCGCGCCGGAGCTCGACGGGGTCAGCGAGGAGCAGATCTACACGGCGATGCTGAGCGGCCCGCAGAACATGCCGAAGTTCGGCGAGCGCCAGCTCACGCCGGAGGAGAAGAAGGACATCATCGCGTACGTCAAGTCGGTGACCGACGGGAACAACAACTCCGGCGGTAACCCCCTTGGTGGGTTCGGACCCGTGTCCGAGGGCTTGATCGCGTTCATCGTGGGAATCGCCGCGCTCATCGGCGTGACCCTCTGGATCGGAGCCAAGGCATGAGCGGCGACAAGCCGACCGAGCTGCCCAGCGAGGCAGAGCTCGCGGAGATGAGCCGGGACGACCTCGTCAAGCTCGGCACCAAGCTGGACGGCGTGGAGCTCGTCCACTACGAGGAGAAGTGGCCGGTCCCCGGCACCCGCGCCGAGCGTCGCGCTCAGCGCCAGGTCGCGATCTGGTTCCTGATCTCGGCCCTGTCCGGTCTCGCCTTCCTCGGCGTGTTCCTGTTCTGGCCGTGGCAGTACGAGTCCCCCTCGAACGCCGAGGGCCACCTGCTGCACCTGCTCTACAACCCGCTGATCGGCCTGTTCCTGGGGCTGTCGGTGCTGGGCCTGGGCATCGGCGCGCTGCTCTACACCAAGAAGTTCCTGCCCGACGAGCTCGCGGTGCAGCAGCGCCACGACGGCCGCTCGGCCGAGGTCGACCGCGCCACCCTGGTCGCGGAGCTCGCCGACGCCGGCCAGCGCAGCGGCATCGGCCGCCGCAACCTGATCAAGCGCACCGCCGGTCTCGGCGCCGGCGTGATGGGCCTCGGCATCGCGGTCGTCCCGCTGGGCGCGCTGGTCAAGAACCCGCACTCGGACAGCGAGACCAAGAACTCGCTGTGGCACACGAGCTGGAAGCCGGAGAAGCCGGGCGAGAAGGTCTACCTCCGCCGCCACACCGGCGACTTCCACGAGGTCTCCCTGGTGCGTCCCGAGGACGTCGAGCCGGGTGGCTTCGAGACGGTCTTCCCGTTCCGCGAGTCCGAGCGGAACGACGAGCACGCACTGGTGGCCGCCCTCAAGCGGGCCGACGCGCCGGTCATGCTCATCCGCATGCGGCCGAACCAGGCCATCGTCAAGCGTGCGGGCCAGGAGGACTTCAACTACGGGGACCTGTACGCGTACTCGAAGATCTGCACGCACCTGGGTTGCCCGACGTCGCTGTTCGAGCAGCAGACCGGTCTGCTGCTCTGCCCGTGCCACCAGTCGCAGTTCGACGTGTTCGAGTACGCCAAGCCGCGGTTCGGCCCGGCCACCCGTCCTCTTCCCCAGCTTCCGATCACTGTGGACGAAGAGGGATACTTGGTAGCCCGCAGTGACTTCATCGAGGCTGTGGGACCGGCGTTCTGGGAGCGGAAGTCATGAGTGCCATCACCACGCCGACGAAGCCGGCCAACGCGGCCGCGCGCGTCGCCGGAGCGGCGGCCAACGCTGCCGATGAGCGGTTCCACCCGGCCTCGGGTCTGCGCAAGCAGATCAACAAGGTCTTTCCGACGCATTGGTCGTTCCTGCTCGGTGAGATCGCGTTGTACAGCTTCATCGTGTTGTTGTTGTCGGGTACGTATCTGGCGTTGTTCTTCGACCCGTCGATGACCGAGGTCACCTACAACGGTGCGTTCGAGAACCTGCGCGGGATCGAGATGTCGCGGGCGTTCGCCTCGACGCTGGACATCTCGTTCGAGACCCGTGGTGGGTTGTTCGTGCGTCAGGTGCACCACTGGGCGGCGTTGCTGTTCATGGCGGCGATCGTGGTGCACATGTTCCGGATCTTTTTCACCGGTGCGTTCCGCAAGCCGCGTGAGATCAACTGGGTCATCGGCATCGTGCTGTTCATGCTCGGTGCGATCGAGGGCTTCCTGGGGTACTCGCTGCCCGACGACCTGCTCTCGGGTACCGGTCTGCGGGTGATGGCGGCGTTGCTGATCTCGTTCCCGGTGATCGGCACGTGGTTGAACTGGTTGATGTTCGGCGGGGAGTTCCCGGGCACGGACATCATCCCGATGCTCTACACCGCGCACATCCTGATCATCCCGGCGATCATCCTGGGTCTGATCGGCGCGCACCTGGGCTTGGTGTGGTACCAGAAGCACACCCAGTTCCCCGGGGTGGGCCGCAAGGAGACCAACGTCGTCGGCGTGCGGATCATGCCGGTGTTCGCGGCGAAGGGCGGTGGGTTCTTCGCCATCGTCGTGGGTGTGATCGCGATCATGGGTGGGGTGTTCCAGATCAACCCGATCTGGAACTTCGGCCCGTACAACCCGGCGCAGGTCTCGGCCGGGTCGCAGCCGGACTGGTACATGGGCTGGACCGACGGTCTGGTGCGGATCTGGCCGGCGTGGGAGTTCTACCTGGGCAACTACACGATCCCGGCGCCGTTCCTGCCGTTCATCCTGGGTCTGCCGTTGCTGACCGGTATCGCGGCGGTGTATCCGTGGATCGAGCGGAGGATGACCAAGGACTACGCGCATCACAACCTGTTGCAGCGTCCGCGGGACGTGCCGGTCCGCACGGCGCTGGGGTGGATGGCGATCACGTATTTCATGGTGTTGCTGCTGATGGGCGGCAACGACATCTTCGCCTACAAGTTCGACATCTCGTTGAACTTGACGACGTGGATGGGTCGTATCGGCATGCTGGTGCTGCCGCCGATCGCGTATGTCATCGCCTACCGGGTCTGCATCGGCTTGCAGCGTGCTGACCGTGAGGTGCTGGAGCACGGGGTGGAGACGGGGATCATCAAGCGGTTGCCGCATGGTGAGTTCATCGAGATCCATCAGCCGCTGGGGCCGGTGGACGATCACGGTCACCCGATCCCGCTGGCGTATCAGGGTGCGTCGGTGCCGAAGAAGATGAACAAGCTCGGCTCGGCCGGTCACCCGGTGGCGGGCAGCACGTGGTCGCCGGACCCGCTCGAGGAGACCGTGGCCTTGGACAACGCGCGCCGCAAGGCACACGTGTCCGAAGGCCTCAGCGCGGAGGACACCGCCGGCGAGCTCGCGGGCAAGCCGTCCGACCCGAAGGCCTGATGTTCTGACACAGCGAAAGGCCCCCGTGCAGCAGCACGGGGGCCTTTCGTTTGCTCTGGTGGGTCTTACTGCGCGTCGTCCAGACCGATCGCGAACGCGGCCTCGTCGTCCTTCTTCGAGTAGCTGCGGAACGCGATGTGCGTGTCGGTGTTCAGCACGCCCTCGACCTTGCTGATCCTGCCGGGCACCAGCGCGGCGAGGTCCTCGTGCTTGCTGACCTTGACCAGCGCGATCAGGTCCACGTCACCGGCACAGGAGTACACCTCCGTGACGCCGTCGATGTCGGCGATCTCCTGCGCGGCCTCGGGAATGCGTTCGGCGGCGGCCTGGATCAGCACGATGGCGGTGACCACGGCGTCCTCCTCGGGTGTCAGCACGGGTGATGAAGCCCCCGTAGTCTGCCCTACCGCCCAGCCCTGGGCGTGACGACGTCCTGTCACACGGGCGTCATGAACTCCAGCCGGTTGCCCACGTTGTCGAACGTGTGGAACCTCCGGAAAGCCGGGAAGTTCTCGTCCCACACCACTTCGGCCCCCGCCGCGACGAGCCGCTCCGCCAACGCCTCCAGCCCGCCCACGAGGATCCCCGGATGCCCCTTCCGCGCCGGCCTGAAGTCGATCTCGACCCCGAGGTGGATCTCCAGCGAGCCCGACCGCACCCACAACCCACCGCGCGCGGCGAGAGCAGGCGGCTTCGCGATCTCCTCCATGCCGAGCACGCCGACGTAGAACGCACGGCACTCGTCCTCGGCGCCCGGCGGGATCGCGAGCTGGACGTGGTGCAGGGCGTACCCGTGATCGCTCATCATCACGATTGTGCGCCTGGGAGGCCCTGTTCGGTTGTGAGTCGGTCCAAGAGCGCTCCTTTCGGCGGTCGGGTCGGGGCCGGGACGGCGAGCGCACCGCAGCATTCGCGGTCCGCTCGCTGTCACAACGCGGTCTGGCTCGTCCTGCCCTCCACAAACCCGGCACCGGCCGCCCAGCGAGGCAGTATCAGTGCCAGCGGTCGACCGGCGGCCTGGCGCCCGCCGCCTGTTCCGCCCACGGCACCCACGCCGCCGCCGAACCGGCGGGCGAGGCCCAGGGCTCGTCGGCGTAGACCAGGCGGGTACCCGGCTGGTTGAGCCAGCGCAGCACCACGCCGGTCTCCTCGGGCGGTGCTCCCCGCAGCGGGCCGGGTGAGGGCACGACCGTCTCCGCCGAGGCGACCAGGGCGTCGACCACCGGCATCGGGCGGGTGCCGCGGCGGGCGACACCGGCCGAGGCCAGCCGGCCGTAGCGGACGACCGAGAACTCCCAGCCGCCCTCGCGGTCCGGGCGGGCCGCCACGAGCTGGGCAGGGCGGCCAGTGCGGCGAGGCGCTGGGCGCGGTCCAGCGAACGGACGAGGCCCCGAGGCGGTCGCGCGGCTGGCGGCCTCCTCGAAGCGCTCGCCGTGGCCAGCGAGCCCAGCTGCGCCACGAGACCCCGTAACGGGTCGGCGCTGCGGCCCACGACCAGGTCGCGCACCGCCACGACGGCGGGGAGTACTCCTCCACCGTCTGCCGGCCGGCGCAGGGGGCGCGGCAGCGGCCGAGCTCGGCCAGGGCGCACGGCGACGCGCGCTGGTTCGACGCCGGGATCTTGATGGTGCACGAGCGCAGCGGCACGGCGTCGAGCAGCGCGTCCGCCACCGACTCGGCCGCCCGGCGGGTGCGGAACGGGCCCAGCGCGCCGTCGCGCGGCGTGCGGACCAGCGACAGCCGGGGGAACGGCTCGTCGGTCAGCACCAGCCACCACGCGTGGTGCGGGTTCTTCGACTTCCGGTTGTACGCCGGGCGGTGCGCGCGCAGCAGCCGCAGCTCGCGCACCTCGGCCTCCAGGGAATGAGCGCACTCCACGGCATCGACCCGCACCGCGAGCGCCACCATCTCGCGCAGCCGGCGTCTGCCCTCGCTCGCCGTGAAGTACTGCCGCACCCGCCGCCGCAGGTCCGACGCCGTGCCGACGTACAGCACCTCTTCCTTGGGCCCGCGGAAGAGGTACACACCGGGCGCCGACGGCAGATGCGCGGCGAGCGACCGCTTGCGGCGTTGCTCCGGAGTCACCTCCGGCAGGTACGCCAGCAGCTCCTCCACCGAGTGCACGCCCACGTTGCCCACGCGCTCCAGCAACGAGTGCAGCACCTCGACCGTGGTACGCGCATCGGCCAATGCCCGGTGCGTCGGCCGTGTCTCCGTGTGGAACAGCTCTGCCAGCGCCGACAACCGGCACGACGGCGCCTCGTCACGACTCAGCACGCGCCGCGCCAGCCGCACCGTGCACACCACCGGCGGTTTCGGCCACCGGTAGCCGTACCGCTCGCACGCCGCCTTCATGAACCCGACGTCGAAACCGGAGTTGTGCGCCACCAGCACCGCACCGGCCGCGAACTCCAGGAACGCGGGCAGCACCGTCTGCAGCCTCGGCGCGCCGGTCACCATCAGCTGCGTGATCCCCGTCAGCTGCGCCACCTGCGGCGGGATGCCGCGCTCGGGGTCAACCAGCGTGGCGAACTCGCCGATCACCTCGCCGGCGCGCACCTTCACCGCGCCGATCTCGGTGACGGCGTCCTGCTCGGCGCTCCCACCCGTCGTCTCCAGGTCGAAGACGACGAACGTCGTGTCGCGCAGCGGCGTCCCGAGCTCGTCGAAGGACAGTTGACCGGTCACCCGGGTGACGTTAGCGACGGGGTCTGACAATTTTTGAAGATAGCCTCGGGGGTGTGCGGATCACGCTCCTGGGACCTTCCGGGCTTCCCCTCAGCGTCAGGCAACGTTCGCTGCTCGCCGCACTGGCGTTGCAGCCCGGCCACGTGGTGCGGTCGGAGCGCCTGATCGAGTCGATGTGGGGTGCCGACGAGAAGCCGATGCACGTCAACGCGTTGCACCAGCAGGTCTTCCGGTTGCGGCAGGCGTTGGACGGCATCGTGGTCTCCACCCGCGCCGACGGCTACGTGCTGGAAGCGGGCCCCCACGACGTCGACCTGCACCACTTCCGCCACCTCGTCGCGAACGCGCGCGCTCTGGACGACGACGCGGCCGCAGCTCGTTTGTTCGAAGCTGCCCTGGCGTTGTGGCAGGCCGAACCGCTCGCCGACCTGCCCGCCGCCCCGCCGTGGAGCGACGTCCGCGCGGCGCTCGAAGAAGAACGCCTCGAAGTCGTCGAAGACCACCTGGAACGCCGGTTGCGCCTCGGCGAGGACGTCTCGGCCGAGCTGAACGACCTGATCGACCGCTATCCGCACCGGCAACGCCCGCGCGAGCTGCAAGGCGTGACACCGGAGCCCGTCCAGCGCGTCGTGCCGCACCAGCTTCCCGCGGACCTGCCGAACTTCACGGGCCGTGCGTCCGCGATGGCCGAACTGGGCGCCATCGGCCGTACGGTCCTCATCACCGCGATCGACGGCACGGCCGGCGTCGGCAAAACGGCGTTGGCGCTGCACCACGCGCACACGGTCGCGGACCAGTTCCCCGACGGTCAGCTCTACGCGAACCTGCGCGGCTTCGACCCGGACACGCCTCCGTTGCCGCCGGGCGACGTGCTGGCGCGCTTCCTGCGCGCGTTGGGCATCGCCGGCCCGCGCATCCCGCAGCGGCTGGAGCAGCAGACCGACCTGTACCGCATGTTGTTGCGGGACCGGCGGATGCTCGTCGTGCTGGACAACGCGGCGACCGCCGACCAGGTCGCGCCGCTGCTGCCCGACGGTGAGGGCTGCCGGGTCGTGATCACCAGCCGCAACCGGCTCGCCGGGCTCGACGCGTGGCCGCTGCTGCTGGACGTCATGACGCCGCAGGAGGCGGTCGCGTTGCTGCGCGGCATGCTCGGCGACGCACCCGAGCTGCCCGAACTGGCCCGGTTGTGCGGTCATCTGCCGCTCGCCCTCAGGATCGCCGCGGCGAACGTGACCGGATCGGTCGCGGACCTCGTCGAGGAACTGCGCGAAGAAGAAGGCAGGCTCGCGGCACTGAGCGTGGACGACGACGAACGTCTGGCCGTGCGCGCGGCACTCGACCTCTCGTTCCGTTCGCTTCCCGCGACAGCACGAGAGCTGTTCCGCCGGTTGGGCGCCTTTGCCGGGCACGACTTCACCGAGGAAGTGGCGGACTTGCTCGGCACTGGCCTCGACCAGCTCGTCACCGCGAACCTCGTGGAACGTCAAGGTGATCGTTACCACCTGCACGACCTGGTGCGGCTGTACGCGCATGACCTCCTGACAGAGGAGGAGACGGACGCACTGCGCGCACGGCTGGCCTTGTGGCACAGCAGCTCCGCAGCCAACGCGTCCCGTACCTGCTATCCGCTCGACGACGTGCTGTTCGAGTCAACGGACGGCCGCACGTTCGACACGACCGCAGAAGCGTTGGCGTGGCTCGACGCGGAGAAGGCGAACCTGGTGGCGATCGCGGCCACCGGGCCCTCGGCCTGGCGGATGTCCGACGCGATGCACAGCTTCTTCTCCGCACGGCGTGATCACGCGAGCTGGACCGTGGTGCGCGAGGCTGCCCTTGCGTCCGCACGGCAAGAGGGAGAGATACGCGGCGAGGCGGCGGTACTCGCGAGCAACGCCATCGCGTTGATGTACTCGGGACGTTCCAGTGAGGCATTGGTGTCCGTGCAGCGGGCGATCGAGCTCGCCGGCCGTGAGGACTGGCTCACGGGCAAGCTGCGGTTCCTGACCGTGCTCGGGCACGTCAGCCGTGAGGTCGGCGACATGGACCGCGCCGCCGAGAGCTACCTGGAGGTCGCGCGGCTCAGCCACGAGAACGGCCGGCTGCGGCGGGAGGCGCACGCGTTGTCCCAGCTCGGGTCCACGTGCTGGATGCGCGGCCGGCTCCGGGAGGCCGAGACGCACCACCGCCGCTCGTTCGCGCTCTACCAGCAGATCGGCGTCAAGAACGGCCGTCCGCTCGCCGAGCTCGGCTGCTCGTTGCGCGATCTGGGGCGGCTGGACGAGGCGCTGGTGGCGTTCGAGCAGGGGCTGGAGGAGATCCGCTCACTGGGGCAGCGCGGTCTGGAGTCCTACCTGCTCGACGACATCTCCGCGGTGCACCGCGAGGCGGGACGGTTCGACCTCGCGCTGGAAGCCGGGCGTGAGGCGATGCGGATCGCTCTCGAGGTGAACGACCCCGGTGGTGAGGTGGACGCACGGCACAGCATCGGGGCCGTGCTGCTGCGGCTCGGAGATCCGGCGGCAGAGGAGGAGTACCGGCGTGCGGTGTCCGTTGCCCAACGCATCGGCTATCGGCACGGAGAAGCACAAGCGCTCGCTGGTCTCGGACGTGCAACGGGACGCGCGGAACATCTGCACCAAGCGTTGGCGGTGGCGCGTGAGTACGGATACGGCCTGATCGAGGGCACGGCACTCACGGCGCTCGCCACGTTGCATCTCCAGGGTGATCTCGAACGCGCGCTGAAGTTCGCTCAGGAAGCCGTTGACCTGCATCGACGCAACGGTTGCCGACTTGGTGAAGCCCGTTCACTGCAGGTGCTCGGGCACGGCCGGCAAGGTGCGTGGGAGGAGGCCCTGGCGATCTTCTCCGAGCTCGGTGTGCCGGAGGCCGGAGATGTCCGTGCGCTGCTCAAGCGCGGGGGCTCTAGCCTGTAACGGTGCCAGACCCGATGCCCGAGCCCGAGTACGACCCGCCCGCCGACGAGGTGGGCGAGTCCACTGTGGACTGGGGTGCGCTGCCGGAGCCGCTGCGGGCGCGGCTCGCGGAGCTCGGCGCCGACGCGCTGGGGGAGATGGCGAAGGTCGACGTGCCGCAGCACCTGCGGCCGGTGGCCAGGTTCGCACCGACCAAACGAGCCCGGCTCGGCGGCGCGCAGGTCGTGGCCGGGCTGCGCGGTTCGGCGAACTTCCGCACCGCCGTCGTGGAGTGGCTGCGCAAGAACCGGCCGTCCACGCTGGAGGTGACCTCGCCGGATCCGGTGACCGCGGCCGCGGCGGCGGTGCTGACCGGTGACGAGGTCGCACCGCACTACGTGGAGCTGGTGTCGCGGCGGGTCGGTGACGCGACGCTGCGGGCCGAGCGCGACGCCGCGGTGGTGCGCGCGGAACGGCTGGAGGGCGAGCTCGAACGGTTGCGCGCCGAACGCAGCCAGCTCGACGGAGCCGCCGAACGCGTGCGCGCGGATGCCGAGGTCGAGCTGGAACGGCTGCGCAAGCGGTTGCGCGAGCAGGGTGTGAAGCTGCGCGAGGCCAAGGACGCGGCCGAGGCGGCGGCCGCCGAGGTCGAACGCGTGCAGGAGCGCACGGCCGAGGAGGTCAAGCGGCTGACGGCGGAGCGCGACCGGGAACGGGAGCGCGCCGAGACCGAGCGCGGCAAGGCGCAGCGGGCGATCGCGGACGCCGAGGTGGCGCGGCAGTCGGCGCGCGAGGCCCGGCAGGCGGACGAGGTGCGGCTCGCGTTGCTCGTGGACACGCTCGACGGTGCCGTGACGGGGTTGCGGCGTGAGCTGGCACTGGGAGGTGGCACCGGGCCGCGTCCCGCTGACCTCGTGCGCGGTGCGTCGGCGTCGCAGGGGACGGTCGGACGGGTGGAGGACCCGGCGGCGCTGGACCGGCTGCTGGCGTTGCCGGCGGTGCACCTCGTCGTGGACGGCTACAACGTCACGAAGACCGGTTACCCGGAGCTGTCGTTGTCGGACCAACGCGACCGGCTCGTGCACCAGCTCGCGGTGCTCGCCGCGCGCACGGGTGCCGAGGTGACGTTGGTCTTCGACGGCGCTGGAGTGGTCGCTGTGCCCGCGGCGGCCCCTCGTGGCGTGCGCGTGCTCTTCAGTGATCCCGGTGTTCTCGCCGATGACGTCATCCGCGCGTTGGTCACTGCGGAGCCCGAGGGGCGTCCGGTGGTGGTGGTGACGTCGGATCGCGCGGTCGCCGATTCGGTGCGCCGGCGGGGTGCGCATCCCGTGCCGTCCGCCGTGTTGCTGGCCCGCCTCGGTCGCGTTTAGTCACGCGGTAGCCTGACTCGCGTCGATCTTGGAAGAGTGACGCGAAGGGGATCGGCGACGTGCTGTCGCGCAAGCTCACCCGCGGTGTTCTGGTTGTCGTGCTGCTCCTCTCCGTCCTGCCGGCGGTGTCTTTGGCGGCGCAGCCGGCCGATCCCGCGCGCCGGTACGCCGAGCTGACCGAGCAGGCGACCAAGCTGAACGAAGAGGTCCTGCGCGCGCAGGAGGACCTGACGCTGCGCAGGGCCGAGCTCGAGCGGGCCACGCGGGACGTCGCGGCGGCCCAGCAGATCGAACGCCAGGCGAAGGCCGACGAGGACGGTTTCCGCGGCCAGGTCGACCTGCTGACCGAGGCGTCGTTCGAGGGCGCGCGGTTCAACCAGCTGTCGGCGCTGCTCGTGGCGGACTCGCAGCAGGACTTCCTGCTGCGGCTGGAGATGATGCGGATCCTGGCCGCGGACAAGGCCGACTCGCTCGCGCGGCTGTCCGGTGCGGTGGAGAAGGCGCGGCAGGCGCACCAGGTGGCGGAGAACGCGCGCTCGCGGGCCGCCGCGGCCACCGAGGCGGCGGAGCGGCTGAAGAGCGACCTGGACGCGCGCAAGCGGGCGCTGGACGGGCAGGTCGTGGAGGTGCGCACGGCGTTGGCGCGGCTGCCCGCGCCGGTGGCGGCGCAGTTGCGGGATCCGGGTGACCGGTCGCGGGTCAGCGTGCCGGGGGGTGCCGCGGGGGTCGCGCTGCAGTTCGCGTTGGACCAGCGCGGCGACTCCTACCGGTACGGCGCGACCGGGTTCGACGAGTGGGACTGCGCAGGGCTCACGATGAAGGCCTACGCCGCTGCCAACGTGGCCGTGCCGCGCACGTCCGGTGGGCAGGCCGCTGTCGGTCGTCCGGTGTCGCGCGCCGAGGTCCGTGCCGGTGACCTGATCGTGTACTACGCGAGTCGCTCGCACGTCGCCCTGGCGGTCGACAACGCGCGCGCTGTGCACGCCTCGACCGAGGGGCAGCCGGTGAAGATCGCGCCGATCGACGCCATCGGGCCCATTTCGGCCATTCGTCGCATCGAAGGCTAGCGTTGCGCGCGTGAGGCGCTACAGGGCGGTGTTGGCGGTGCTGGTCGCCGCCACGTTCCTGCTCGGCCTCAACGTGGCTTTGCATCCGCGCGCCGGTGAGTTGCCGTCGACCGCAACACCTCATTGCAAAGCGAGCTCGCGGTCGGCCGTGACGGGGACGGTGACCAGCAGTTCCTGTGACGAGGAGCTGGCGGCGCGGGTGCAGGAGTCGTTGGACGAGGCGGTCGCCGCAGTATCCAATACATTGGATATCGGTCGTGGCGGGGTGAGCTGGTCGAGGCGGGTGGACGTCGTCATCCCCGCATCGGACGCCGAACTGGTGTCGCTGGTCGGGCCGGCGTTCAAGGACATGGCCGGGATCGCGATCCGCGACGGCGCGGCACAACGGGTGGTGCTGAACCGGGTGCGCGCGGCTCCGTTGTCGGACCTGGAGCTGGGTGTGCTGCTGCGGCACGAGATCACCCACGTCGCGACGCGTGACCAGACCTCGGACTCGGCTCCGCTGTGGCTGGTGGAGGGGTTCGCGGACTGGGTGGCGTTCCGGGGGACCGGGCTGGGGTTGCGGGAGGCGGCGCCGTTGCTGACGGCGGAGGTGTCCGGACTGCCCACGGACTTCAGCGGCCCCGGCCGCGACCTGGCGTACCAGCAGGCGTACTCGATCATGGTGTTCCTGCAGTCGAGGCTGGGGGAGCGGGGCGTGGTCGAGTTCTTCCTGAAGAACGCCTCGCGGTCCGGTGTGGACGCCGGGGCCGTGGACGTGGCCGGCTGGCGCGAGTTCCTGCGCACCGCCATCGGATAGCGTTGGCCCGTGCGTCGAACCCTGCTGGTGACCAACGACTTCCCGCCCCGCCCCGGTGGCATCCAGGCCTACCTGCACGCGCTGGCGACCCGGCTGCCCGCCGACTCCCTCGTGGTCTACGCGCCGAAGTGGAAGGGTGCTGCCGAGTTCGACGCCCAGCAGCCGTTCCCCGTCGTGCGGCACCCCACGTCCCTGATGCTGCCGACCCCCGACGTCCTGAACCGCGCCCGCGACATCGCCCGCGCCGAGCAGTGCGACGCCGCGTGGTTCGGTGCCGCGGCTCCCCTCGCGCTGCTCGCACCCCGGCTCGGCCTGAGCCGCTCGGTGGCGTGCACCCACGGCCACGAGGTCGGCTGGTCGATGCTGCCCGTGGCGAGCCAGGCGTTGCGCGCCATCGGTTCCGGTGTGGACGTCGTGACCTACGTCAGCCGCTACACCCGCTCGCGCTTCTCGGCGGCGTTCGGCCCGATGGCGGCCCTCGAACACCTGCCGTCCGGTGTGGACACCGACCTGTACCGCCCCGATCCGGCCGCCCGCGCCGAGATCCGCCGCCGCTACGGCCTCGGCGACCGCCCGGTGATCGTGTGCGTCTCCCGTCTCGTGCCGCGCAAAGGTCAGGACGTCCTCATCCGCGCACTCCCGCTGATCCAGCGCACGGTGCCGGACGCGGCCCTGCTGATCGTCGGCGGAGGCCCGTACCGCACGACGCTCGACGCCCTGGCCGCCGAGTCGGGCCGGGCCGGCGACGTCGTGCTGACCGGCTCGGTGCCGTGGGAGGAACTGCCCGCGCACTACAACGCCGGCGACGTCTTCGCGATGCCCTGCCGCACCCGCGGCCGGGGCCTCGACGTCGAGGGGCTCGGGATCGTGTACCTGGAGGCGTCGGCGACCGGTCTGCCGGTGATCGCGGGACGGTCCGGTGGTGCGCCCGAGACGGTTCGCGACGGCATCACCGGCAACGTCGTCGACGGCCGGAACGTCGAGGACGTCGCCAAGAAGGTCGCCGCGCTGCTCGCGGACCCCGGAATGGCCACCGAGATGGGCCGCGCCGGACGGGAATGGGTGAGCGACCACTGGCGGTGGGACCAGCTCGCGCACCGCCTGCAGCAGCTCATCGGCTGAACCGATACCCAGTATGCGATACATCGCCACTCAGCTGACTCGCTGTTGACAACGTTGTCAGCAACGAGCTGACTGACAGCGATATGCGATATATCGCGAGCGAGCTGCAGCGATGTATCGCATATCGGATATCGGCAAGCTCAGCTGAGCGTGCGAGCTCGCGACTCCAGGGCGTGCAAACCGAGCTCGGTGCTCCGGCGGACGGCTTCCTCGGCAGCGGCGCGAGCATCCGCCTCACGTCCGAGCTCCCGCCACACCCCCGCGAGCCCGATCAACGCCCGCACCTCCCCGGACGCGTACCCGATCCGCCGGGCCGTGGTGAGTGCCTGGTCGAGGAGCTCGACCGCCCCGTCGAGCTCCGCCAGCGCCCGCTGGACCTCGCCGAGCGTGACCCGGACCGAGGCCGCCACCTGCTGGTCACCACCGTCGGCGACCAACGCCAACGCGCGCGAGGCCAGGGAGAGGGCGGCGTCGGCGTTGCCCTGCGCGAGCTCCAGGGCGGCGAGGTTCTCCAGGGTCTCGGCCTCGCCCGCGGGGACGTTGCCGATCTCCAGCGCACGCGTGAGGTGAGAACGGGCCTCGTCGAAACGACCCTGCAGGCGCAGCGCCATGCCGAGGTAGGTGTGGCTGTCGGCGTTGGGGGCGAGCGCCAGTGCCTGGGTGAAGTGCTCGACGGCGCCGTCGATCTCGCCGAGCTCCACGGCGAGCTGGCCGAGGTTGTACAGGCCGTTGCTGAGGCTGTCCTCCGAGCGCAGCATCTCCAGGCAGCGCACCAGGGCCTCCTTGGCGGCACCGAGCTGGCCGGAGCGGCGGTAGACGAGGCTGAGGTTGTTCAGCACGCCCGCCTCGGCGTCCTTGTCACCCAGCGCGCGGTAGAGCTCGGCGGCGCGGTTGTGGTGCTCCACGGCCAGTGCGTACTCGCTCAGGCGCAGGTAGAGGGTGCCGAGGTTGGCGTGCATCGCCGCCTCGGCCGGACGGTGCCCCGAAGCCTGGGCGGCCTGCAGGCCGTGGTGGGCGGTCGCGAGCCACTCGCCGACGTGCTGGCCGATCCACAGGTAGCCGCGCAGGGCGTCGGCCAGCTGCCAGGCCATCGGTGCCGGGCCGTGCTGGGCGGCGTGCCGGATGGCGGCGGTCAGGTTCGGGCGTTCGGCGTCGAGCCAGGCCAGCGCGTCGGCCGAGGTCGCGATCCGCGGCGCCGGGCCGGACGCCGTCGACGGCAGGCGCAGGATGCCGGGGTAGAGCAGCTCGGCGCAGCGTTCGACGCCGCGCGTGTAGTGGTTCAGCAACGCCGTCCACGCCACCTGCTGCTCGGCGGGCGTGTCCAGCTCGGCGCGCAACGACGCCGCGTAGTGCATCAGCTCGTCGTGGAACCGGTAGCGCCCCGGAGCCGGCGAGACCACCAGCTTCGCGATCGCCAGCACCGTCAGCAGGCCATCGGCGTCCACGTCGGCGAGCGCCGAGGCGGCCTCCGCGGTGAAGTCCGGGCCCGGTACCAGCGACAGCAGCCGGAACAACCGCTGCGGCGCCGGCGGCAGCGCGGCGTAGGCGAGCTCGATCGGCGAGCCCGAGATCGTCACGTCGTCCCGCCCGGCCAGGTACGCCGCCGCCACCCGCAGCGCCAGCGGCAGGTGCCCGCACCGCGCGGCCAGCTCCTCGTGCGACCCCGGCCCCAGCAGCTTCGCCAGCAACGCCACCGACTCCGCCGGCGTGAACACGTCCACCGGCACGGTCCGCGCGCCGTTCATCGCGATCAACCCGCGCAGGTCGTCCCGCGAGGTCACGATCACCGGGCACGTCGCCGTCCCCGGCAGCAGCGCCCGCACCTGGTCCGGCGCGGAGGCGTTGTCGAGCACCAGCAGCATCCGCCGCCCCGACAGCAACGACCGCAGCATCGTGCTCTGCTCGTCCGCGTCGGGCGGGATCTCGTCCGGCGGCACCCCCAGCGCCCGCAGGAACCGCGACAGCACGTCCACCCCGTCCGCCGGCGGCCCCAACGCGTACCCGCGCAGGTCGACGTACAGCTGCCCGTCCGGGAACCGGTCGCGCAGCACGTGCGCCACGTGCACGGCCAGCGTCGTCTTGCCCACCCCCGGCGGCCCCGCCAGCGTCACGATCGGCACCGCGTTGCCCTGCGACCCCGTGACCAGCGCCGTGATCCGCTCGACGTGCCACGCCCGCCCGGTGAAATCCGATATGTCGGTTGGCAGTTGCAAAGGTGAGGTCGGCGCGCGTTCCGGTTCCCGCTCGGTCACCGGCGCCGCGAGCTCGGGAGCTCCGACCAGGATCGCCTGGTGCAACGACCGCAGCTCGGCCGACGGGTCGATCCCGAGCTGCTCGTCCAGCGTCCGGTCCAGCTGCCGGAACGCCTCCAGCGCCTCCGCCTGCCTGCTGCTGCGGTACAGCGCGAGCATCAGCTGCGCCCAGAACCGCTCCCGCAACGGGTGGTCCCGCGTCAGCCCGAAGAGCTCCGGCACCAGGTCCGCGTGGTTGCCCAGCGCGAGCTCCACGTCGATCCGCTGCTCGTGCACGGTCATCAGCAGCTCGGTCAGCCGCGGCGCGTGCTCGGAGTACAACGTCTCCGACGGCACGTCCGACAGCACCGGCCCGCGCCACAGCTCCAACGCCTCAGCAAACGCTTTCCGCGCCGTGACCAGGTCTTCCGACGCCGCCGCCGTCCTCCCGCGCACGGCCGCGTCAGCGAACCTATGTACGTCCACGGCCAACGGGTCGACACGCATCCGGTAACCGTCAGCGGCGGTCTGGATCAGCGACGGGTCACCCAGCGCCGCACGCAACCGCATCACATACGTCTGCAACGTGCCACGAGTGCGCGCAGGCGGCGCGTCACCCCACACGTGCTCGACGAGTTCCGTCACGGGCACCACGCGGTTGGGCCGCAGCAGCAACGCCGCCAGCAACGCCCGGTGCTTGCCCGCCCTCAGCACCACCGCCGAGTCGCCCAGGCGCACCTCCATCGGGCCGAGCAGCCGGAACTGCGGACCCGAAACCATCGCCTTCCCTCCGCGCGCCAGCTGACCGACCGTGGTGATCCCCTCCACAGGACAGCCTATTAGCGCGCTGTCGCCGAGTGACATCGGCGCGTCAGCGATACGTCAGCGACGTCCGGCAATCTTCTACACGTCCCGGTCGGGGGGCCGGGGCAACACACTTCTCGGGTTCCGCGGAAGTTCGCGGATCACGATCGCTGGGGGTCGGAAGGCCCAGGAGCTCTCTCTCAGCTCCTGGGCCTTTCGCGCTGTTCAGGCCTACTTCGCGTAGATCGCGTCGATGTCGGAGGCGTACGTCGTCGCCACGACCGACCGCTTCAGCTTCAGCGACGGCGTCATCTCGCCACCGGCCTCGGTGAAGTCCACCGGCAGCACCCGGAACCTGCGGATCGCCTCCGCCTTGGACACCGACTTGTTCGCCTCGTCCACCACGGCCTGGATCTCCGCCAGCAGGTCGGCGTCCTCGACGAGGTCGGGCACCTCGGCGGAGGCCGGCTTGCCGTGCGACTCCTTCCACGTCGGGAAGAACTCCGGGTCGATCGTGATCAGCGCGCCGATGAACGGCTGCTTGTCGCCGACGACCATGCACTGCGAGATCAGCGGGTGCGCCCGGATGCGGTCCTCGAGCTGCGCGGGGGAGACGTTCTTGCCACCGGCGGTGACGATGATCTCCTTCTTGCGGCCCGTGATCTTCAGGAAGCCGTCGCTGTCGAGCTCGCCGATGTCACCGGTGTGGAACCAGCCGTCCTCCAAGGCCTCCTTGGTGGCGGCCTCGTTGTTCCAGTAGCCGGTGAAGACGATGTCGCCCTTGATCAGGATCTCGCCGTCCTCGGCGATGCGCACCGACGTGCCGGGCACCGGCAGGCCGACCGTGCCGACCTTCTCCTGGCCCTTGAACGTCACGCACGCCGCCGCCGACGTCTCGGTCAGGCCGTAGCCCTCGTACACCGGGATGCCCGCGCCGCGGAAGAAGTGCGACAGCCGGTCACCCAGCGGCGCGCCACCCGACACGGCCGCGACCGCGCGGCCACCGAGGGCGGCCCTCAGCTTCGCGAACACCAGCTTGTCGAACACCGCGTGCTTGATCCGCAGCCCGAGGCCGGGGCCGCCGTCGTCGAGCGCCTGGCTGTACGCGACCGAGGTGGCCTCGGCGGCGTCGAAGATCTTGCCCTTGCCGCCGGCGTGCGCCTTCTGCTTCGCGCCGTTGTAGACCTTCTCGAACACGCGCGGCACGGCGACGACGAACGTCGGGCGGAACTGGCCCAGGTCGCCGACGAGGTTCTGCACGTCCGCGGTGTGGCCCAGCGTCGCGCGCGAGTACACACACGCCAACGCCAGCGCGCGCGCCAGGATGTGGGCGAGCGGCAGGAACAGCAGCAGCGAGTTGCCGGCCGTGAGGATCTCCGGGAACCGCGAGAGCGCGGACCGCACCTCGGACAGCAGGTTGCGGTGCGTCAGCGTGCAGCCCTTGGGGCGGCCGGTGGTGCCGGAGGTGTAGACGAGCGTCGCCGTCTCGTCCGCCTTCACCGTGCCGCGGCGCTCGTGCACCTGCTCGTCGGTGATCTCGGCACCCAGCGCCGTGAGCTCGTCGACGGCGGGCGCGGAGCCCTCGATCTGCCACACGTGCCGCAGCTCCGGGAGCTTGCCGACGACCTCGTCGACCAGCGCGCGGTGCTGCGAGGCCTCGACGAACACCGCCTTCGCGCCCGAGTCGGACAGGATCCACTCGATCTGGTCGGCCGAGGAGGTCTCGTAGATCGGCACCACGACGCCGCCCGCCGCCCAGATGGCGAAGTCGAGCAGCGACCACTCGTAGCGGGTCTTGGAGACCAGGCCGACGCGGTCGCCGTGCTCGACACCGGCGGCGATCATGCCCTTGGCCACGGCCATGACCTGCGCCGCGAAGTCGCGGGCGGTGATGTCGACCCAGGTGCCGTCTACCTGCCTGCGGAAGCTGACGGCGTTGCCGAACCGTTCCGCGTTGGCCCACACCATGTCGGTGAGGTTCTCCTCAGGAGCCACTGCGGCGGTGGCGGGGACGCTGAACTCGCGCACGTCAACCTCCGTACGATGATTTGTTACTGGTGGGGAAACTTAGCGTGTGATTCCGGCGATACAAAGGTTGGTACGCCCTTCCGTTACCTTTTGACCTCATGGCCAGCGTGGACGTCGTCGACGAGACTTTCCTGGCGGTGCCACCCAGCGTGGTCGCCGCAGCCTTCTCCGTTCCGTCGTCGTGGCGGTCGTACTGGCCGGACCTCGAACTGTCCGTGTACGCCGACCGCGGTGACGAGGGGGTGCGCTGGACCGTGGGCGGCGCGCTCGTCGGCACCATGGAGGTCTGGCTCGAGCCGATGCTCGACGGCACCCTGCTGCACTACTTCCTCCGCGCTGATCCGCCGGCCGGTTCGCTGCGCCCGCGCGACGCCCTCCGTGAGGTGCAACGCCGTCAGCTGGCCGCGAAGTCCGTCGCACTGGGCCTGAAGCTGACCCTGGAGGACGGTCGCCCGGCCGGCTGCCCGCCGGCAGGGTGATCATCGTCGACGTGCCGCCCGCGAACCACCGCCGTCCAGTTCAACTAAGTTGGGGAACGTGCGGGTTCACGTGGTCTCGGATGTGCACGGCAACGCGGAGGCGCTGGCGCGCGCCGGTGACGGGGCCGACGCGCTCGTCGTCCTCGGCGACCTCATCGACTTCGTCGACTACTACGACCATTCCAGAGGGATCATGGGCCGGGTCTTCGGCCCGGAGAAGGTCGGCATCTTCGCCGAGCTGCGCCGCGGCACTCAGCGCGCCGACACGGCGAGCTACATCCGGTCCCTGTGGGACGGTCTGAACGACGCGCGCGCCGTGGTGGAAGAAGCGGTGCTGGAGCAGTACCACGCGTTGTTCGCCGCGATGTCGGCGCCGACGTACGCGACACCGGGCAATGTGGACAGTCCGCACCTGTGGCCGCAGTTCGCGCGCGACGGCGTGCACGTCGTCGACGGCGCGGCGGTGGAGATCGGCGGGCTGCGGTTCGGGTTCGCGGGCGGTGGGCTGATGGTGCCCGGTGTGGCGCGCAACCCCAACGCGCCGTGGTACCCGTACCTGCGCACGGAGGACGACATGGCGGCGGCGTTGGACCGGATGGGGCAGGTCGACGTGCTGTGCACGCACATTCCGCCGTTGGTCCCGGACCTGACCTACGACGTCGTGGCGCGCCGCCCGGAATGGGGCTCGCGGCCGGCGTTGGAGAAGATCGTGCGGGAACGTCCGCGCTGGTCGGTGTTCGGACACGTGCACCAGCCGCTGGCCCGCCGCGTGCGCATCGGCTACACCGAGTGCATCAACGTCGGGCACTTCCAGCGCAGCGGCAAGCCTCACGTCCTCAACTGGTGAAGACGCGAGTAACCTCCCCAGACATGGCCGACGAGTCCACTCAGTCCATCGTCATCGACGCGCCGCCTGAGAAGATCATGGCGATCATCGCGGACTTCCCGTCGTACCCGGACTGGGCGAACGGGATGAAGGAGGTCGAGGTCCTCGGCACCAGCGCGGACGGCCGTGCCGAGCAGGTGCGGTTCGCGATCGACCAGGGGCCCGTCAAGGACGAGTACACCCTGAAGTACGACTGGGCGCCCGACGGCCTCTCGGTGCAGTGGAACCTCGTCAAGGGAACCATGCAGAAGTCGCAGCACGGCAGCTACGTGCTGGAGCCGTCCGGCACCGGTACCAAGGTCACCTACACGCTGTCGGTGCAGCTGGTGATCCCGATGATCGGCCTGTTCCGGCGCAAAGCCGAGAAGCTGATCCTCGACACCGCGCTCAAGGAGCTCAAGAAGCGCGCGGAGAAGGCGGCTTGAGCCGGGTCCTGCTCTTCACCGGCAAGGGCGGGGTCGGCAAGACCACTCTGGCCGCCGCGACGGCGGCGACGCTGGCGGCGCACGGCCGCAAGGCGCTCGTGGTGTCGACCGATCCCGCGCACTCGCTGGGCGACGCGCTCGACGTGCGCCTGGGTGCCGCGCCGTCCGAAGTGGACGGTGCGGGTGGTCTGTTCGCCTGTCAGGTCGATCCGCGCGGGCTCGTCGACGACGCGTGGGGTGACCTGCGCGGGCACCTGCGGACGGTGCTGGCCGGTGCCGGGGTCGACGAGCTCGACGCCGAGGAGCTGACGGTGCTGCCGGGCGTGGAGGAGCTCCTCGCGCTCGCGGAGGTGCGCCGGCTCGCCGCGACCGGGCCGTGGGAGGTCGTGGTCGTCGACTGCGGGCCGACGGCGGAGACGTTGCGGCTGCTGTCGCTGCCCGAGGCGTTCGCGGGCTACCTGGAGAGGCTGTTCCCGACGCACCGGCGCGTGGTGCGCGGTCTGCTGGCGGGGGTCGCGGGTACCGGGACCGTGGAGAAGTGGGACGCGACGGCGGACGCGCTGAGCAGGCTCGCGGAGCGGCTGGACGCGTTGCGCTCGATGCTCGCCGACCCGTCGTCGTGTTCGGTTCGGCTGGTGCTGACGCCGGAACGCGTGGTCGCCGCGGAGACCCGGCGGACGCTGACCGCGTTGGCGTTGCAGGGCATCCGGGTGGACAGCGTGATCGCGAACCGGCTGGTGCCCTCGCCCGGCTCGGCGCGAGGTGCGGCGGCGACGTGGCTGCGGACGCGGCGGCACGAGCAGGACGCGGTGCTCGCCGAGCTGACCGGCATCGGCGAGATCCGCACGGTCGACCACCGCGCGTCCGAACCCGTGGGCGTGCCGGCGTTGCTGGAGGTCGCGGAGCAGCTCTACGGCGGCGAGGACCCGTTGCCGGGGGCGGTGGTGGCGGAGTCGATGCTGGAGGTGTCGGGCAGCGGGCGTGGTCTGGACGCCCGGTACTCGCTGCGGATCGCGTTGCCGTTGGCCGATGACACGGAACTGGACCTCGCGCGCGTTGGCGATGATCTGGCGTTGACCGTCGATGGGCGGCGTCGGCTCGTGGCGCTGCCGTCGTTGTTGAGGCGGTGCATCGTGACCGGTGCGGAGATGGACGCGGGTGGCGTGACGGTGGGGTTCCGCCCGGACCCGAAGCTGTGGCGCTGATCAGGAGTTTGTGATGACCGAGAACGACAGCGGCGGCAAGCTCGCCGAGGAGCTGCGGCTGCTCATCGACACGGCCGCCGAGCGCATGCAGCCGTGGTTGCAGCGGGTGGCGGAGGCGGGCGATGGCTCGCACACGCCGGAAACGTGCGGCTGGTGCCCTGTGTGCAACGGGGTCGCACTGCTGCGTGGCGACCGTTCGGAGCTGGCCGCGAAGGCCGCCGAACACGCTGCCGGGCTGGTGGCGGTGTTGCGCGCTGCTCTGCGTGAGCCGGGTGCGCCGCCGTCTGCCGAGCCGCCGGGTGAACCGGCCGACGCGGGCCAGCGCGTGCAGCACATCAAGGTCGTCAGGAAGAGCGACTAGTGCTCACCGTCGGGGTTGATATCGGAGGCACCAGTGTGCGCGCTGGTGTCGTGGACGCGCGTGGCTCCGTGCTCGACACCTCGCGCGCGCCGACGCCCGCCGGTGAACGCGCTCTCGAGGACGCGCTCGTCGCCGCCGTCGAGGAGGTCGCGGACCGGCACGCGGTGAACGCCGTCGGGCTCGCCGTGGCCGGGTTCATCGCCTCCGACCGCCGCACGGTCCGGTTCGCGCCGCACCTGGCGTGGCGGCAGGCGGACGTCGCGGACCGCATGAGCGACCGTCTCGGCATGCCCGTCGTGCTGGAACACGACGCGAACGCCGCCGCTCTGGCCGAACACCGCTTCGGCGCTGCGCGCGGTGCCAAGACCGCTGTGCTGGTGGCCATCGGGACCGGTATCGGCGCTTCGCTGCTGTTGAACGGTGAGGTCTTCCGCGGCGCTTACGGCGTTGCACCCGAACTCGGGCATCTGCGCGTGGTGCCCAATGGCCGTCCATGCCCGTGCGGCAAGAACGGCTGCTGGGAGCGCTACTGCAGTGGCACCGCACTCAGTGCGACCGCCGTGGAGCTGCTGGCCAAGCACCCCGGTGTCTCCACCGTGCTCGCCCGCGAGGCCGCCGGTGACTCACGCGCCGTGACCGGTCGCCGCGTCGCCGGTGCGGCCCGCGACGGCGACCCGCTGGCCAAGCGCGCGCTGGCCGACCTGGCGCGCTGGCGCGAGGGCCTGGCGCTCGTGGCCGACGTCTACGACCCCGAGGTGATCGTCATCGGGGAGGGTGTCGGGTCGCCGCTGTTCCTCACGACGCCCGCGAGCACTACGCCTCGTGACCGGCGCCGGCCGCCCGCTGGCCCGCATCCGCACCGCGCAGCTCGGCGACGACGCCGGCATCGTGGGCGCGGCGACCTTGGCGCGCGAGATGGTCGCGTCGATGGCCCGCAACCACTCCCGCCGCTCCTAGCCGCTCGCTCGGCCCTGGTCGGCTGCCCGCGGCTGTGAGCTGTCCCGTGCCGTCAGCTCTCGAGGGCGTCGTCAGCTCTTGAGCGGGTCGTGTCCCCAGTTCATCAGCGAGTGGCGCCAGCGGCTGCCTTCGAGCTCGCTCTTGGACTGGTCGGGCCGCTGGGCGAGGTGGCGGTGCACGTACCCGACGACCTTGCGCATGTGCCCGTAGTCGTCGTCGGTCAGGTCGCCCTGCTTCGTCTGCAGCAGCTTCACGATGCGCCGCCCGGACGCGTGCCCGGTCGACTCGCCGTCGTTGTCGCCACTCTTGGCGCCGACCGCCTTCGACTCGTCCGTGCCGAGCCACTTCTCGAGCTGCCCCGCGGTCATGTTCACCGCGTCGCCGAAGTCCTTGCGCGTCTTCTCCTCGTCGCCCACGTGCCTGTCCTCTCGTCCGTGTCGATGCCCGGCGGTCGGGTACCCGTGGTTGCGCCGAATGACGCAACGCGACGGAGGCAGGACGATGAGCGAGAAGCACCCGTACAAGCCCGGCGACGAGGTCGAGTGGTCCAGTCACGGCAGCCGCACCCACGGCAAGGTCGAAGAGGAGATCACCGAGACCAAGCAGGCCGCCGGCCGCAAGGTGAAGGCCACGGAGGACGAGCCGCAGTACCGCGTCCGCAGCGACAAGAGCGGCCGCGACGCCGTCCACAAGCCCAGCGCCCTGCACCCGCACCGCTCGTCCTCCGACTGACCGCCCACCTCTTCAAGCCCACGCCCGGCCCACCTTTGCAACAAGTCTTTTGCGGACGTTGTCAAAAGACTTGTTGCTAAGCGGCAGGTCAGCGCGCGGCGAGGCAACTGATATATCGGTTGAGCGGTGCGTTGGTGGCCGAGCAACGTTGCAAGGGCGGGTCGTTGCAACGGCTGGGAGGCAGCAGCGAGGTCGCTTGAGGAGTGACGCGGCGGGCGTGTCGGGGTCTGTTCGCCCGCCGCGAACACCCGGTCCGAAATTCCCGGCTTCGGCACTGAGGGCCACGGGACTGTCGGTCTTCGCGAGGAGAATGAAAGCAAGGGGTCCCCCTTCGCGGGGGACGCCTGCGCGAGCGTGGGGAGTCGGGGTGGAGCGGGTCGCGGTAGTCTCCGGGCAGTCGGAAAGAGGCGCCGGAGCTAGCGGCCGAGCACGCGCAGGATGCGGGGGCGGCGGCGCTTGGCGCGTTCAGCGTCCTTCTTGGTCAAGGTCGCCAGGGCGCGGGCCATCATCAGGTGCTGCATCTGGTCCATGCCGACACCGTAAGCATGACCGAAACGTTATCTGAAGGTTTGAGTGGCCGTTATCACGCCGTTATCAGCTCGGCGGTGACGTGTCACACCTGAGCGCCGTCGTCCCATCCGGAGTCCGGCGGCGGGGTGTTCCGCATGCGCAGGATGAGCAGGCCGATGCCGGCGCACAGGGCCACCAGCGACAGCGGCGTGCCCAGACTCGCGTGCAGGCCGAAGAGGCCGGGGGCCACCAGCAGCACGATGCCCAGCACCAGGATCACGAGCGCCACGATCGTCGACGCGCGCAGCACCGGGAACGGCGGCGGTTCCGGCGGAACATAGTGGTCGTCGGGTTCCGGCCGGTCGCGGTCGTCGTCGTCCTCTGGCTCGGAGTAGGTGTCCTCGTCCGGAACGTCGCGTGTCTTGGTGTCCCGTGACTGGGTGTCTTCCGTGCCCGCCTCGTCGAGGTCGAGCCAGTCCTTGCCGACCCCGTCCCGTTCGAGACCCGCGACGATCTCGGCAAAGAGCTCGTCGACGTTCTCGGGGCCGTCGGTCGAGTCGCGCCGGGCGTTCATCCAGAGCCTCTCCGTGTGCCGCAACCCTCTGACCCCACATCGTTGCACGGCCTCGATGTGTTGCGGGTTACGGCAGTCGGCTCAGTCACCGCGTGACGCACTGGCTGAGGACTCGTTGTGTGAGCAGCGGTCGGCTCCGTAGGCTGGTTGCCGGGATCAAGGTTCGGTGTCTAGGGAGGCGCTTCCCGCTGTGCTGTACTGGATGATGAAGCACGTCCTCCTGGGACCCGTCTTGCGGCTGTTCTTCCAGCCCAAGATCATCGAGGGCGCCGAGAACATCCCGAAAGACGGCGGCGCCATCCTGGCGAGCAACCACCTCGCCGTCTCCGACTCGTTCTTCCTGCCGCTGATGCTGTCGCGGCGGGTCACGTTCCCCGCCAAGATCGAGTACTTCACCGGCACCGGGATCAAGGGCAAGCTGCAGAAGTGGTTCTTCTCCGGCGTCGGCCAGGTGCCGATCGACCGGTCCAGCGCCTCCGCCGCGCAGGGCGCGCTCGACACCGGTGTGCGGATCGTGCGCGAGGGCAAGCTGCTCGGCATCTACCCCGAGGGCACGCGGTCGCCTGACGCCCGGCTCTACAAGGGCAAGGTCGGCGTCGCGTGGATCGCGCTGGAGTCCGGTGCGCCGGTCATCCCGGTGGCGATGTTCGGCACGGACAAGGCCAACCCCATCGGCTCGAAGATGTGGAAGCCGTACCCGATCCGCATCAAGATCGGCAAGCCGCTCGACTTCTCCCGCTACGAGGGCCTGTCCGGCGACCGGTTCGTGCTGCGGTCGATCACCGACGAGATCATGTACGCCCTGATGGAGCTCTCCGGCCAGGAGTACGTCGACGTCTACGCGGCGAAGGCCAAGGAACAGTCCGCCGACGTGCCGGAACAGGGCGGGCCGAGCGACCGGGTGCCCGAGAAGAAGGTCGGCTGACCGCTACCCCTAGGGTGTCGCGGTGCGGTTTTTCTACGACTGTGAGTTCATCGAGGACGGGGTGACGATCGACCTCGTGTCGATCGGTGTGGTCGACGAGGAAGGCCGCGAGTTCTACGCCGTGTCCACCGAGTTCGACCCCGAACGCGCGGGGCCGTGGGTGCGGCAGAACGTTCTCAACCAGCTGCCGTCGCCCGCGGACAAGGCGTGGCGCAGCCGTGAGCGCATTCGCGAGGACCTGCTGGACTTCCTCGGCGCGCGCAAGGCAGCCCGTGACGACGTGGAGCTGTGGGCCTGGTTCGCCGCCTACGACCACGTGGCGCTCGCACAGCTGTGGGGAGCCATGCCGGCGTTGCCGCGTGCCCTGCCGCGGTTCACACGCGACCTGCGGCAGCGCTGGGAGGACGTCGGCAAGCCCAAGCTGCCGACCCCGCCGGTCGACGCCCACGACGCGCTCGCCGACGCCCGGCACAACCTCGCGCGCTGGAAGGTGATCGAGGAACACCGGCTCAAAACCGGCTTTCCAGTCCGGTGAGTGAGACCCGCGTTGCTGCACCGATACAGCTCGTGAAAGTCTGAGTGACACAGGACACGAGAGAGTGGGAAGCAGATGCGCATCGGTGTGCTCACTGGCGGTGGTGACTGCCCCGGTCTGAACGCCGTGATCCGGGCCGTGGTCCGCAAGGGCATCAAGGCACACGGCTGGGAGATCGTCGGGTTCCGCAACGGGTGGCAGGGTCCGATCGAGAACCTCACCAAGCCGATCGGCCTCACGGACGTCGAGGAGATCCTCACCCGCGGTGGCACGATCCTGGGCTCGTCGCGCACGAACCCGTACAAGGTCGAGGGCGGTGTCGACCGCATCCGCGAGACCATCGCGGCGAACCAGATCGACGCCATCGTCGCGATCGGCGGCGAGGACACCCTCGGTGTCGCCAAGAAGCTGACCGACGACGGCATCGGCGTCGTCGGTGTGCCGAAGACGATCGACAACGACCTCGGCGCCACGGACTACACCTTCGGCTTCGACACGGCCGTGCACATCGCGACCGAGGCCATCGACCGCCTGCGCACCACGGCCGAGTCGCACCACCGTGCGCTCGTCGTCGAGGTCATGGGCCGGCACGCGGGCTGGATCGCGCTGCACTCGGGTCTCGCGGGTGGCGCGAACGTCATCCTCGTCCCGGAGCGCCCGTTCAACGTCGACAAGGTCGTCGAGTGGGTCGAGCGCCGCTTCGAGCGCGAGTTCGCGCCGATCATCGTCGTCGCCGAGGGCGCGATGCCCGAGGGTGGCGCCGAGGTGCTGCACTCCGGTGAGCGCGACGCGTTCGGCCACGTCCGCCTCGGTGGCGTCGGCCAGTGGCTCGCGGAGGAGATCGCGGACCGCACCGGCAAGGAGTCCCGCGCGGCCATCCTCGGCCACATCCAGCGCGGTGGCACGCCGACCGCCTACGACCGCGTGCTCGCGACCCGCTTCGGCCTGCACGCCGTCGACGCCGTCGCGGCTGGTGACTTCGGCACCATGGTCGCGCTGCGCGGCACCGAGATCGTGCGCGTGAAGCTGTCCGAGGCGACCGCCGAGCTCAAGACCGTGCCGACCGAGCGCTACGAAGAGGCCGAGGTCTTCTTCGGCGCCTGATCCGGCAGCGGGCTGCTGACCGATACATCAGCTTATGCAAAAGACGTTTGCGGTCGTCCGCAAACGTCTTTTGCATAAGAAGGGATTCGTGCTGGTCAGAAGGCCTTCACGTCGAGGTAGGCGGCGAACGTGCCGAGCCAGTGGTCGGCCATGTAGCCGTGACCGCCGAACACGTAGGTCCACCCGGCTTCGCGGTGTGCGGCAGAAGCCGTGCGGGCCAGCTCGGTGTAGCGGTGCCCGGTCGGCAGCGAGTCCGCGATGGCCTCCCAGTTCCAGGCGCGGGACAGCGCGAGCCCGGCCAGGTGCGAGCCGTACGGGTCGCTCGGGTCGTCGACCGGGAAGGGTTCGCGCAGCGAACGCCACCGTGGCGAGTCGAGCTCCGGCAGGTACGCGTCGAGCCAGGCCCCGAACTCCGCGGTGTCCAGCGCACGCCGCATCAGATCGGCCGTCGTCAGTGCGGGGGAGAGGAAGTCGGCCGCGTCCGGCTCGAACCCGCCGTAGGCCTTCTCGTCGCGGTGCCACCGCAGCGCGGCGTCGACGCACGCCGACGCCAGCTCGAAGTCCCCGGTCACCTGAGCCGCGTCGAACACCAGGCCGGTCGCGAACGCCGTGTTGCTGTGCGTGCCCGTGCGGATCGGCAGCCGGGCCGCGGAGATCCACTCCAGCCACCGGTCGCGCAGCACGTCCGCGATCGGCGCCACCGACCACGGCAGCCCCGAGGTCCGCAGCTCCGCATCGAGCAGCAGCAGCCACGCCCACCCGTACGGCCGCTCCCAGTGCCGCCCGGCCGGCGAGGCGAAGAACGACGCCTCCACGGCGCAGTTGTCGTGCGTGACCAGCTTGTCCAGCGCGTCCCTGGCCAGGTCCGCGCCGGCCAGCGACGGCCGCAGCCGCAGCAGCCGGACGGCCAGCCACGTCTGGTGCACGCACGAGTGCCAGTCGAACGACCCGGCGAACACCGGGTGCAGCACCCGTTGCGGCACGAGCCGGTCGTCGCCGTCGATCACGTGCGTCCAGTGCACCGGGTGGTCGCGCTGGATGTTGTCGATCGCGATGCCCAGCAGCCTGCTCGCGGTGCTGTCATCCAATCGGGTGGCTTCCATGGCGCAATCATGCAATGCGACGTCTCAACTGGGCAGAGGGCGGGTGGCCGCCGTGATCGTTGACAACTGACAGACATCGGCCGGAAACCCGCCAGTCAACCGGTCGTGGATCACGAGGCGAACCCCGGGTGACGGCTGAGGGAGCCCGGCCCGGTCTCTCAGTGTGGAACAACTAAGCTGAGCAGCGTGAACTGGACCGTGGACGTGCCCATCGACACGCTTCCCGAGCTTCCGCCGCTGCCTCCCGAGATGCGCAAGCGCCTGGACGACGCCCTGTCGCGTCCGGCAGCCCAGCAGCCCGAATGGCCCGACGCCGAACAGGTGCGTCGCGTGCGGACCGTGCTCGAGAGCGTGCCGCCGATCACCGTGCCCGCCGAGATCGACCGGCTGCACGCGCAACTGGCGCAGGTCGCGAACGGTGAGGCGTTTCTGCTGCAGGGCGGTGACTGCGCCGAGACGTTCGCGGACAACACCGAGCCGCACATCCGCGCGAACATCCGGACCCTGCTGCAGATGGCCGTAGTCCTCACCTACGGCGCGAGCCTGCCGGTCGTCAAGGTCGGCCGCATCGCCGGCCAGTACGCCAAGCCGCGGTCGTCGAACATCGACGCGCTCGGCCTGCCGTCCTACCGCGGCGACATCATCAACTCCCTGGTCGCCACGCCCGAGGCCCGCATCCCGGACCCGGGCCGGATGATCCGCGCGTACGCGAACGCCGGTGCCGCGATGAACCTGCTGCGCGCCCTCACCGGTGCCGGCCTCGCGGACCTGCACCGCGTGCACGACTGGAACCGCGACTTCGTGCGCACCTCGCCCGCCGGTGAGCGCTACGAGGCGCTGGCCGGTGAGATCGACCGCGGCCTGCGCTTCATGTCGGCGTGCGGTGTCACCGACCAGTCGCTGCACGGCACCGAGATCTTCGCGTCGCACGAGGCGCTGCTGCTCGACTACGAGCGCGCCCTGCTGCGCCTGGACACCACGGGCGACCAGCCGAGGCTGTACGACCTGTCGTCGCACTTCGTGTGGATCGGTGAGCGCACCCGTCAGCTCGACGGCGCGCACATCGCGTTCGCGGAGCTGCTGGCGAACCCGATCGGCCTCAAGATCGGCCCGTCGACGTCGCCGGAGATGGCCGTCGAGTACGTCGAGCGCCTCGACCCGCGGGGCGAGCCGGGTCGCCTGACGCTGATCTCGCGCATGGGCAACCAGAAGGTGCGCGACGTGCTGCCGGCGATCATCGAGAAGGTCGAGGCCAGCGGCCACAAGGTCATCTGGCAGTGCGACCCGATGCACGGCAACACCCACGAGTCGAGCACCGGCTACAAGACCCGCCACTTCGACCGCATCGTCGACGAGGTCCAGGGCTTCTTCGAGGTGCACCGGCGCCTGGGCACGCACCCCGGCGGCATCCACATCGAGCTCACGGGTGAGGACGTCACCGAGTGCCTGGGCGGCGCGCAGGAGATCTCCGACGACGACCTCGCCGGCCGCTACGAGACGGCCTGCGACCCGCGCCTGAACACCCAGCAGTCGCTGGAGCTGGCGTTCCTCGTCGCCGAGATGCTGCGCTCGTAGGTCTCCTGAAGACGAGCTGAAGAGCGAAGGGCCCCGCGTCGGGAACGCGGGGCCCTTCGCTCTTCCCAGCTACAGACCGAAGATCTTGATCTCGGTACCGCGCTTGACCTTGCTGCGGGGCTGCGGGTCCTGGTTCACCACGGTCGCGTTGCCGCTCTTGTTGAACTCGACCTCGACCCGGAAACCGAGGCGTTCGAGCTCCTCCTTGGCCTCGCGGACCTTCTTGCGGGTGACGTCCGGCACCTCGATCTCGCTGTTGTCCTCGAAGAACACCGTGACGCGCTTGCTCGATCCGACCTCCAGCACCGTGTTGGCCGCCGGGTCGGTGCGGGTCACCCGCAGGTCGTCCGGGTTGCCGCCGTTCTGGCCGCCACCCTCCACCGGCTCGAGGCCCAGGCGCTGCAGCTCGGCGAACGCCTCGTCCTTCTTCTTGCCCCGCAGGTCGGGCACGGTCACCCGCGGCGCCGGGCCCTTGCTCAGCACCAGCGTGACCGGCTTGCCGATCTCCAGCGCGGTGCCGGGCCGCGGGTCGAGCGCCACGACCTTGCCGATGGGCACGGTGTCGTGGAACGCGTCCTTCGCCGGGTCCTTGGCCGCCGTCAGGCCGACCGCCTCGATCTCCTTGGTCGCGGCCTCCACCTCGACCCCGACGTTCACGAACGGCACGACGGGCTTGCCCCGCGACACGATGAGCTTCACGGACTCGTTCTTGCGCAGTTCGGTGCCGTTGCCCGGCTCGGAGCGGATGACCTGCCCGAGCGGCACGGTGTTCGACGGCTCCCGCACGACCAGCGCTGTGAGGTCCGCGCCCGACAGCAACCGGGTCGCGTTCGCCTCCGACTGCCCGGACACCTCCGGCACGTTCGTCCAGCGGCTCGCGCTGAGGTACCAGGTGAACAGCCCGGCGATCAGCACCACGACGGCGCCCACGGACCCCCAGATCACCATGAGCCGCTTCTTGCGCTTGCGCTCCTCCTCGGCCGCGTCGACCTTCTTGCGGCGTGCCGGCGGGCGACGACGGGGCTGCTCGGGCCGCGGCATCGTGCGCGTGGCCGCGGCGGGCGTCGGGGGGCCGGTGTGCACGGTGGTCATCGCCGACTTGCGCACCGGAGTGGTCGCCTCGGCCACCGGAACCGGCGTGGCGCCCACGGCGACCGGGACCGGCCGCATCACGACGGTCTTGTCGTTCTCCGGCGCCGTGCCGGGAACGGGCACCGGCTGCGGCGTGAGGCCCAGTTCCGCGCCCACGCGTTCGAGCTCGGCGAGGAACGCGTCCGCGTTCGCCGGTCGCAACGCCGGGTCGCGCCGGGTCGCCTTGCGCACCAGCGTGTCCAGGGCCAGCGGGATCCCGGGGACGGACGGGACGTCCGAGCTCACGTGCTGGTAGGCCACCGAGATGGGCGTGTCGCCGCGGTAGGGCGCCTGTCCGGCCAGCATCTCGTAGAGCACGATCCCGGCCGAGTAGACGTCACTGCGCGCGTCCGCCGAGCCGGTCTCCACCTGTTCGGGGGAGAGGTAGGCGACGGTGCCGAGGATCTCGCTGTCGCTGGTGACGCCGTTCTCGCCGATCGCGCGCGCCAGCCCGAAGTCGGCGACCTTGACCTGGCCTGCCGACCCGATCAGCACGTTCTCCGGCTTCACGTCGCGGTGCACGAGACCGGCTCGGTGGGCCGCACCCAGCGCGGACAGCACCGGGCCCAGCACGCTCAGCGCCGTGGCGGGAGGGAGCTTGCCGCGCTGGTTCAGCAGGTCACGCAGGTTGCCGCCGTCGATCAGCTCCATCACCAGGTACACCTGGTCACCGTCGACGCCCTGGTCGTGCACGGACACCACGGCCGGGTGGTGCAGCTGTGCCGACGCACGCGCCTCGCGCTCGAAACGCGCGACGAACGCGGGGTCCGCGGTCAGGCGAGGATCCATCACCTTCACGGCGACCTCGCGGTCAAGGCGGGTGTCGCGACCTCGATAGACGGTGGACATGCCACCGCGCGCGAGCACGGAGTCCACCCGGTAGCGCTGCTCGAGCAGTCCACCCATCACGTTCGAAACCGACCTCTCCACAGTGCGAGATGGTAAAGCTCAGGATGACCCGGTTGGCGGAAGGGCGTTCACAGTTGAGTTATGGCATCGTGACCCCCGTGAGTGCGATTCCTGCCGCTGCGGATGTACTGGCTGCCGACCTGGAGGTTCTTCCCCTCCCGGAGGTGGCCGACCGATTGGGACTTCCGGTCACCCGGGTCCACCAACTGCTGCGCGACGGGCAACTGCTCGCCGAGCGGCGGGACGGCGTCCTCGTCGTTCCCGAAGCGTTCCTCGCCGCCGCAGGGGTGGTGAAGGGTCTGCCCGGCACCATCACGGTGCTGCGCGACCAGGGCTTCTCCACGGACGAGATCCTGCGCTGGCTGTTCGCCGAGGACGACAGCCTTCCTGGCACTCCGATCGAAGCATTGCGCGGAGACCGTGGGCGCGAGGTAAAGCGACGCGCCCAGGCCATGGGCTTCTAGTTCACCCGATGCAGCGGTTCCGGGCGTCTCCGCAGGCGAGAGGCGTCCGGAACCCCTGAACTGGTGGACATGACCACCAAAACGCTCGTCGCCGGTCTCACCGCCCTCGGCCTGCTGCTCTCGCCCGTGGCGGCGACCGCGGCACCGTCCGTGCAAGCCAAGCCGACCAAGCTCGAACTCGACGCGGGCGGCGCGAAGGTCAAGGTCAAGAAGGGCGACCAGCTCCAGATCAAGGGCAAGCTGGGCACCTCCGGCGAACGTCAGCTCACGCTCGGGCTGGACGTGTTCGCACAGGTCCGCGTCGGGGTGTCGGCCTGGACCACCATCTACACGCGGTCGTGTCAGCCGAACGCGACGTTCACCGCGAAGCTCACCATCGACGCTTCCGCCGACCTGCGCCTCTACTTCCCGGGAACGACCGTCTACGCCTCCGCGACCTCGAACATCGTCGGCGTGGTCGTCATCTGACGCCGGCTTCATCTGTTCATCGCTCGTGCGAGCAGTGCCCGGCCGGCGCCGGGCACTGCCACGGCGAGCCGGCGCGCGTTCGGCACCGCCACCCGCCGCCACAGCACCTCGCAGCTCACCAGGCCGAGGATGTCGCGGTAGAGCGTGAACGCCGTCCTGATGCATGGCCGCGACGTCGCCGACAGCATCCCGATCCCCGGCTCAGCCGACTGATATATCGCATGCGAGTACGCGACGAGCTCGTCAAGAACCCTTTGCACCCGGACGTTTGCACGACGATGGCGACGGACCCATTGCAAGAGCTCGCGGTCGACGCCATGCGCCGTTAGAACGTCTAACGGGAGATAGACCCGGCCGCGGTCGAGGTCTTCGCCGACGTCGCGCAGGAAGTTCGTGAGCTGGAACGCCACCCCGAGCCGCGCCGCGAACGGCTCGGCCTCTGCCCCTGGCACGACCGTGCCGAGCACCGGCAGCATCTGCAGCCCGATGACCTCGGCCGACCCGCGCATGTAGCCGCCGAGCGCGGTCAGGTCGGCGTACTCGGTGACGTCGAGGTCCATCCGCATCGACGCGAGGAACTCGGTGAACAGCTCCCGGTCGATGCCGTAGCGGCGCACCGTGTCCGCCAGCGCGAGCAGCACCGGGTTCGACGGCTCCTCGCCGAGCAGCCGTTCCAGCCGGTCGAGCTCACCGGCCCGGTCCGGCACGTCGGCGGCGTCGACGATCTCGTCGGCCCACCGCGCGAACGCGTACAGCGCGTGCACCGCCGGCCGCTGGTCGGCGCGCAGCAGGGTCGTCGCGAGGAAGAACGTCTTGCCGTACCGCGCGTTCACCCGGCGACACGCGGCATAGGCGGAGGCCAGGCTCGACGGGCCGATGCTCATTCGTAGCGGGTGGACAGGCCGAACGGGTCCGGCTTCACCAGCGACCGGGCCGCGAGCGCGGACACCAGCAGTGCGAAGAACAGGTAGCCCCACGAGTACAGCGCCGTGTCGCCGTTGGGGAACGTCACCAGCAGCAGGAACACCGACGCGAGCGACACCGTCACCAGTGCGCCCGTGGACCACGCGAACCCGGCGGCCAGCGCCAGCGGCCAGCTGAAGTACCACGGCAGCGTGGCGGGCGACAGCAGCGCGACCGCCAGCATCGTCACCGCGCCGCGCCGGACGGCGTCGCGGACCTCGCCGTCGCGCGCGGCCCACCACTGCGTGTACGCGATCCACACCAGCACGACCGACCCGAGCGCCCGCGCGACGCCGAGGAAGATGCCGCCGTCGACGTAGACGAACCAGTTGACGACCATCCGCACGAAGTCGCCGACCGCGCTCGGCAGCGACAGCCAGTTGATGATCATCGACGAGCTGCGCAGCGCCGGGATCCAGCCGAGGCTGACCCCCGCGATCAGCGTGCACGCGACAAACGCCCCGACGAACGCCGCCACACCGGGCAGCAGCGCCTTGCGGAACCGGGCGCGTTTGTCGCCCTCCAGCCGGGCCGCCCAGATCCACACCAGGAACGGCGCCACCACGATCGCCGTCGCCTTCACCGAGAACGCGAGACCCAGCAGCACGAAGCCCAGCACGTGCCTGCGGTCGAGCACCAGCAGCACACCGGCCGCCATCAGCCCGATCATCAGCAGGTCGTTGTGCGCGCCGCCGATCAGGTGGACCAGCAGCAACGGGTTCGCCGCCACCAGCCACAGCGCCATCGACGACTTGCCGCCCAGGTGCCGCGCGAGCCCCGGCAGTGACCAGCACAGCAGCACCAGGCCACCGGCCAGGGCGAAGCGCATCGTGACGACGCCGAGGATCACGCTCGCGTCCGTCACCCACACGATCGCCTTCGCGATGAGGATGAACAGCGGCCCGTACGGTGCCGGCGTGTGCTGCCAGACCCAGCTGACGTTGTCGCTGAGCGTGCTCTGCAGCACCGCGGGCCCGACCTCGTACGGGTCGTAGCCGGTCAGCGCGAGCTGGCCCTGCGCCAGGTAGCTGTAGATGTCCTTGCTGAACAACGGCGGCGCGAACAGCAGCGGCAACGTCCAGACCGTCACCGCGACCAGTACCGCGAAGTCACCGATCTCGCCCCACCGCACGAGACGGCCCAGGCGGACCCACGCCCAGATCACCAGACCCAGGCCGAGGTAGAGCACCATGCTCGCGAGGTCGTGGCCGTGGCCGTAGCGCAACCAGCTCAGGCCGACCTTCGTGAGCAGCGGGTCCCGCTGGAGGATCGCGCCCGCGCCCATTCCGCCCAATGCGACCAGGGTGACGCCCAGCAGGCCGAGCATGGTCGTGCGGATGGGGATGGCGTAGGGGTTCTTCTCGAGCACAGCTTCAAGAGGCTCCTGTGGAGTCACCTCGGAGCTCGTACGGGGAAGGGACGGAGTTGCAGCCATCGCCCGAACATCGTTGCACAAGGCGCGGAAGCGTCAGCAAGCAACGGCCCTGACTGGTCACGAGGAGTTAATCAGCACACACGCGGGGCGTGTCGTGATCGTTCTCAGAAGGTCCGCTTGGTCGAACTGATCGCGAGGTCGGCGAGCTTCGCGGCGGCCGGTTCGGCGACGGGGGAGTCGTCGAGCGCGGCGAGGGCGCTCTTCGTGAGGTCCTCGATGCGTTCCTCGACGGCGTCGACGGCGCCGACCTCGACGAGCTGGCGGCGGACCTCCTCGACAGTGGCCAGGTCAAGGTCCGGCCTGCCCAACGTGATATCCAATATATCGGCACCGAACTGCATGCCCAGCGCGACGAGCAGCGTGCGCTTGCCCTCGGCGAGGTCGTCACCGGCGGGCTTGCCGGTCACCTCCGGGTCGCCGAACACGCCGAGCAGGTCGTCGCGCAGCTGGAACGCGACGCCGATGTCGGCACCGAACCGCCGCAGCCCGTCGATCAGCTCCGGCGAGCCTCCCGCCATCGCCGCGCCCATGTGCAGCGGCCGTTCGACGGTGTAGGCGGCGGTCTTGAGCCGGTCGATCCGCAGTGCCGCGTCGGCCGAGGAGTCACCGCGCGCCTGGGTGAGCACGTCGAGGTACTGGCCGGCGAGCATCTCGGTGCGCATGTCCCGCCATGGCTCGCTCATCCGGCGCAGCACCTCGGCCGGCAGCCCCGCGGCGAACAACATGTCGTCCGCCCAGGCCAGCGCGATGTCACCGATCAGCACCGCGGCCGACATGCCGAACCGCTCCGGCGAACCGAGCCAGCCCTGCTCGCGGTGCCGCGCGCCGAACGCGATGTGCACGGTCGGCTTGCCCCGGCGCACCGAGGAGGCGTCCATCAGGTCGTCGTGGATCAGCGCGCACGCCTGGATCAGCTCCAGCGAGCTGACCGCCGTGAGCACCTCGGCGGCGAGCTCGCCGTCCGGGTCGCCACCCGCCGCGCGCCAGCCCCACCACGCGTAGGTCGGGCGGATGCGCTTGCCGCCGCCCAGAACGAAGCCGGAGAGCGCGTCCACCGCACTCGCGAAGCTCGGGTCCATCGCCTCGCCGGACGCGCGCCGGGAGGCCAGGTACGTGGTCAGCGCTTCTTCGACGTGCGTGGGCAGTGCGACGTCGATGGGGTGGTGGGGCACATGTCCATGGTCCGCTGTGTCCGGTACCACTCGCATCTCGGGGCCGCGTACCACATCCTGAGCGAGGCTCTCACCTAGCGGACCAGCCACTAGGCTGGTGGACATGACGTCGGTGGTGGAGCGGCTGCAGGGGCAGTCCCCCAAGTTCTCGGTCGAGTTCCTCCCGCCGAGGAACGCCGACGACGAGCGCATCCTCTGGACGGCGGTGCGCGAGCTGGAGGCGCTCGACCCGGCGTTCGTCTCGATCACCTACGGCGCCGGCGGCTCGAGCCGTGACCGCACGATCCGCGCCACCGCCCGGGTCGCGCAGGAGACGACGCTGCTGCCGGTCGCCCACCTCACCGCCGTCGACCACTCGGTGGCCGAGCTGCGCAACGTGATCGGCTGGTACGCCGCCGTCGGCGTGCGCAACGTGCTGGCGCTGCGCGGCGACCCTCCTGGCGACCCGATGGGCGAGTGGGTCGCGCACCCGCAGGGCCTGACCTACGCCGAGGAGCTCGTCCGGCTCGTGCGCGAGCTCGGTGACTTCTGCGTGGGGGTGGCGGCGTTCCCGTACGGGCACCCGCGCTCCGGTGACCTCGCGACGGACGTGAAGTTCCTGGTGCGCAAGCTGCAGGCCGGTGCGGACTACGCGGTGGCGCAGCTGTTCCACGAGCCGGAGCCGTTCCTGCGGATGCGCGACAGCGTGGCCGCGACCGGCTGCACCGCGACGTTGCTGCCGGGCATCATGCCGATGCTGTCGTCGCGCGCGCTGACGAAGATCGTGGAGCTGTCCGGCGCCGACCTGCCGGTGGAGCTGGCCCGCCGGCTGGACCGCTACGCCGACGACCCGGCCGGGTTCCGCGCGACCGGCATCGACATCGCGACCGAGATGTGCCAGCGGCTGCTCGACGAGGGCGTGCCCGCGTTGCACTTCTACACGATGAACCGGGCCAAGGCGACGCGGGAAGTGCTGGGGCGCCTGGGACTGGTGACGCGCGCCTAGACCGTCACGTTGCGCTTGTGGGCGATCAGCGCGAGCACGACGACGATCAGCGCGGCACCACCGGTGAGTCCCGCGACGAGCAAGGCCCAGCCGAAGAACGAGCTGGAGTTCTCGCCCGCGTACTGCACGGTGGCCTGCAGCATCGACGCCTGACCGGGCTTCGGAGACCACGCGATCGTGTTGTTGTCCTCCTCGCGGCCGTTGGTGTTCACGATCTTGCCGGGGAAGCTGACCTTGACCTGGATGTCCGCGCGTTCCACCGGCACCTGGGTCAGGTCGACCGAGCCGGACAGCGTGACCAGGTCGCCGGAGCGGCGGAAGTTCAGGCTGTAGCGACTGTTCGACGAGCTGGTGGAGGTGGACAGCGTGCGCATCTCCTCGAACGACAGCCCGTTGAAGAACAGCTGCGTGCCCGCGTACGACTCCACCCGGTACGGCTTGGTGGTCACCCGGCTCGCGAGCTCCGGCGGCACCTTGAGCTGGGGTCCAGGGTCGTTGTCCTGCGTCGGCGGCGTGGCCGCGACGATCTCACCGGAGATGCGGTCGTCCTCGGACACGGCCATGGCCGCGTACACGCGAACACAACCGCTCAACGAGAACAGGGTGAGCAGGAGGAAGACCGGCACGAGCAGTGCCGAGGATCTACGCACGGCGGACATCCTGCCAGGGCGCCCCGGACGACGCAGTCCCTCCTTTGGTCGTGAGCTTGACTAACTACCTTTTGGCGTTCTGAGGCGCGAGGTAGCGTCTGCGGCCATGGCATCCGTGCACGACATCAGCAACAAGTACGTCACCGACTACGTGGCGTTGGACCCGATCACGGCCACCAGCCTGGGGTTCGCCGGCTCGGACGACAAGATGACGGACTTCTCCCCGGAGGGCCACGCGGCGCGTGACGAGCTCGCCGCCCGCGCGCTCGCCGACATCGAGGCCACCGAGCCCGCGGATGCTTCGGAGGCTGCCGCGAAAGCCGTGTTCCTGGAACGCAACGGCCTCGAACGCGAGCTCTACGCCGCCGGCCTGGTCGAGTCCTCGCTGAACGTCATCGCGAGCCCCATCCAGTCGGTGCGCGACATCTTCGACCAGATGCCGGCCGACACGCCCGAGCAATGGGCCACGATCGGGCGTCGTCTGGCGGCGGTACCCGGCTCTTTGTCCGGTCTGCGCGCTTCGCTCTCACACGCCGCGTCCCAGGGCAACGTGTCCGCCGTGCGCCAGGTGACCAAGGTGGCGGAGCAGTGCGACACGTGGGCCGGTTCGTTCTTCGGCTCCTTCGTGGCCAAGGCGGACGTCCCGGCTTCGGTGCGCGCCGACCTTGACTCGGGTGCGGCGGCGGCGTCCGCCGCGTACGCCGAGTTCGCGTCGTTCCTGCGCACCACGCTCGCTCCGCTGGCGCCGGAGAAGGACGCCGTCGGTGAGGAGCGCTACCGGCTCGGCTCGCGGTACTTCACCGGGTCGCGGCTCGACCTGGCCGAGGCGTACGCGTGGGGCTGGGAGGAGTTTCTCGGCATCGAGGCCGAGATGAAGCAGGTCGCGGCGCGGCTGAAGCCGGGTGCCACGCTGGCGGAGACCGCGGCCTACCTGGACGAGCACCCCCGCTACCAGGTGCACGGCCAGGCCGGCCTCCAGGCGTGGATGCAGGAGCTGTCCGACAAGGCCCTGCTGGACCTGCGCGACGTGCACTTCGACCTGCCCGACGCGCTGATGAACCTCGAGTGCAAGATCGCACCGCCCGGCGGTGGTGTCGGCGCCTACTACACGCCGCCGACCGCGGACTTCTCCCGGCCCGGCCGCATGTGGTGGTCGATCGCCGAGGGCAAGACGGTGTTCCCGACCTGGCGCGAGACCTCGACGGTCTACCACGAGGGTGTGCCGGGGCATCACCTGCAGTGCGCGACGGCGGTGTACCAGTCGGAGACGCTGAACGACTTCCAGCGCCTCATGTGCTGGGTGTCGGGTCACGGCGAGGGCTGGGCGCTGTACTCGGAACGCCTCATGCGCGAGCTCGGCTACCTCGACGACGACGGCGACCTGCTCGGCATGCTCGACGCCCACCTGTTCCGCGCGGCCCGCGTCATCATCGACATCGGCATGCACCTGGAGCTGGAGATCCCGCAGGGCACCGGCTTCCACCCCGGCGAGCGGTGGACGCCCGAGCTCGGCCTGGAGTTCATGCTCACCAGGACGCTGTCCGAGCCCGCGCACGTCCACGACGAGATCGACCGCTACCTCGGCTGGGCCGGTCAGGCCCCGGCGTACAAGATCGGCGAACGCCTCTGGCTCGCCGCCCGCGAGGACGCCCGGACGCGCAAGGGTGCCGACTTCGACCTGAAGCAGTTCCACCAGCAGGCCCTCGAAATGGGCTCGATGGGCCTCGACACGCTCCGCGAGCGCCTGGCCGCCCTGTAGCTCCGCAGCTCGGGTCCGCGATATCCAATACCCAATATGCGATATCCGGTATATTGGCGCCGAACTCGCTGATATATCGGATATCGCATATTGGCACCGATATATCAGTCAGTTGCTCGTGAAGTGGTCTGTCGTGCCGTGGCGTTTCCCGAAGCTCGCCGCGACGGCGGAGCTGACGGCCTGGCTGGACGAGCAAGGGCTGCCGGTCTCGGCACCGGTCCCCGCGCTGGACGGCCGGCGGCAGGTCGAGGTCGACGGCACGTCGATCGGTCTGCAACGCGAGATCGCGGGGGACCTGCTCGACACCACCGATCCCGCCGAGGTGCGAGCTGCCGGCGCGACGCTGGCCCGGTTGCAGGACGCGCTCGCCACCTACCCCGCCGCCGACGAGGTCGCCGCACTCGCCGAGCGGCCGCGCCCGTTGCCGGTCCGGATCACCGACTGGCTCGACAGGGCACAGCACCTGCCCGCGACACCCTGCGCCGGTTGCTCGCCGGCACGCCACCCGGCCGGTTGCCGACGCAGCTCGGTCACCACGACTTCCGTGCCGCCAACGTGCTGTGCGCCGGAACCGAGGTCGTCGCGGTCCTCGACTTCGAGGAGGCCCGGTTCGACCACCGGGTCGTCGAGCTCACCCGGTCGGCCGTCCTGCTCGGCACCCGGTTCCGCGACTGGGGCCCGGTACCGGCCGAGGTCCACGCGGAGTTCCGCCGCGGCTACGAGTCCGTGCGCCCGCTGACCCCGGACGAGGCGGGCTGGTGGGACGTCCTGCTGCTCTGGCACGCACTGGCGATGGTCCCTCCCGGCGACGACCCGACCGGCTGGGGACCTGCCGCGCTGGCAGGGCTGTCCGCCGAGGTCTGAAACCCGGTCACACCACCGGTGCCGCCCACCGCACGCGGACGCGGTTCGCGAACGGGTCGGCGTCGTCGGTGCGCACGAACTCCAGCCACGGCCCGCCGGCTTCCGGCCGCACCGAGGCGAACCCGTCACCGCTGCGCACCACCGGGTGCCCGGTCGCCTGAGCCGCCGCGAGCGGGTCACGCGCGTCGACCACCACCGCCGCGACCACCCCGGTGTACTCGGGCCTGGGTTCGAGGACGCAGAACTCGTTGCCCTGCGGGTCCCGCAGCACCACCCACGGCACGTCGCGCTGCCCGACGTCGGCGTGCTCGGCGCCGAGCTCCAGCGCCCGCGCCACGATGTCCGCCTGGTTCTCCGGCGAGGTCGACGCCAGGTCGAGGTGCACCCGGTTCTTCTCGATCTTCGGCGCGTCGCTCCACACGAACGTCAGCTCGATCTCGTCACCCGCGAACTCGGACCAGAACGCCGCCAGCGCGGAGGGATCTTCAGCGTCGAACGTGACTTCCACGCGTGCGAGGGTACTGTCTCGCGCGTGACGAAGCTGGTGCTCGGACCCCTCCTGAGATACGTCGACGAGACCTCGGCCACGGTGTGGGTCGAGACGGACGCGGCGTGTGAGGTCACCATCGCCGGCCACACGGCGAGAACCTTCCAGGTGGGCACCCAGCACTACGCCCTCGTGCGTGTCGAGAACCTGGGGCCGCGCACGGAGTACGACGTCCGGCTCGACCGCGAACTGGTCTGGCCGCTGCCGGACAGCGAGTTCCCGAAGCCGGTCATCCGCACCGGCGAGGTGCGCCGCATCGCGTTCGGCTCCTGCCGCGCCGCCCCCGACCAGCCGCTCGGCCCCGACGCCCTCGACGCCCTCGCCCAACGGCTCATGGGCCAGCCGGAGGAGGAGTGGCCGCAGGCGTTGTTGCTGCTGGGAGACCAGGTCTACGCCGACGAACCCACCGAGAGCACCAAGCAGTGGCTGCGCGAACACCGCCGCGGCACCGAGGAACCCGACGGCGAGGTCGTGCACTTCTCCGAGTACGCCCGGCTCTACCACGAGACCTGGGGCGACCCGGAGATCCGCTGGCTGCTGTCGGTCGTGCCCACGTCGATGATCTTCGACGACCACGACATCCGTGACGACTGGAACACCTCGGCCGCCTGGAAACAGCGCATGCAGGACAAGCCCTGGTGGCGTGACCGGATCCGCGGCGGGCTCTCCTCGTACTGGGTGTACCAGCACATCGGCAACCTCGGCCCGGACGAGCTCGCCCGCGATCCCTTGTACGCCAAGGTGAAAGCCCAGGGCACCGACGTGCTGCCGCTGCTGGAGGAGTTCGCCGAGCAGGCCGACCAGGAGAACGAGGGCCGCAAGTCCACGCAGTGGAGCTACCGCCGCGACTTCGGCCGCATCCGGCTGCTGATGATCGACACGCGCTGCGGCCGCATCCTGGCGGACGACCGGCGGCAGATGGTCAGCGACACGGAGTTCGAGTGGCTCGAACGCAACTCCGAGGGCGACTACGACCACCTGCTGATCGGCTCGTCGCTGCCGTGGCTGATGCCGCACGCGCTCAGCCACTTCCAGTCCATCAACGAGGTCGGCGCGCGCAAGCCCGGCTGGCAGGGCCGTGCCGCCGAGCAGGTCCGCCAGGTGCTCGACCTGGAGCACTGGCCCGCGTTCCGCGAGTCGTTCGACCGGCTGACCCGGATGATCCGCAACGCGGCCGACAACGGCACCGCCACCGTGTGCGTGCTCTCCGGTGACGTCCACCACAGCTACGTCGCCGAAGCCGACTTCCCCGTGCCCGCCAAGGCAACGGTCACGCAGCTCGTGTGCTCACCCGTGCACAACGAGGCGCCCAAGGTGCTGCGTCCCGCGTTCCGGCTGTCGTGGTCGCGCACCGCCGGGCGGGTGTTCCGCCGCATCGCGACGTTCGCGGGTGTGCCGCAAGACCTCGTCGGCTGGCGCAAGACCACCGGGCCGCACTTCGGGAACTCCGTGGCACTGCTGGACTTCGACGGTCGCCGCGCCCGCTACCGGCTGATCTCGGCAGCGGGCGGGGAGACCACCTCGGTGTCACTTGGTCGCGAGCCGTAGTAGCGCCCACAGCTGCGCGATGGCGTCGTGGTCGCCGTAGACCTCGATCAGCCGGTCGGGCAGGCGCCCCCACAGCCAGCGGTACATCGTCATCGGGTTCGCCGTCACCAGGGCGTCGGCGTGCTCGGCGTCCTCCGGCTCGACCTGCCACGCCGACGCGCCCTGCGGCCCGCACCGGGTGAGCCACATGCGGTCCTCGACGCGCACGGCGACGAACTCGTCCCGCGAGCCCCGCACGCCGAGCGTGTCGAGCTTGTGGCCCAGCCACAACGTGAGCACCTCGTCGACGCCGTCGAGCGCGACCTCGTCGTCGACCGGGCCGGCCTCCATGCCCGCGGCGCCCTGGACGTCCATGCGGTGCACCGTGGTCTCGTGCGCGAGCCGGCGCCGCCAGAACCCGTAGTTCTGCTGCCGCGGCCACCACGTCGCGCACGGCTCGTCCTCGTCGTGCGCGGCGAGCTCCTCGATCACGGCCTCGGCGGCCGACCGCATGAAGTCCAGCGGGTCCTGCCCGTCCGCGGGGTGGCGTTGCCACTCCCGCGGCTGGTGCCCGAGCCGGATGTACTCCAGCGTCCAGTGGCAGCCGCTGCCGACGTGCCGCACGGTCTCGCCCAAGTTCAGCCCCGGACACGCGGGCACACCCTTGTGCGGCGGCTGGCCGAGCGCGGACATGGCGAGCAGATCAGCCTCACGCCGCAACACTTCGAGAGCGTTCACCGCCCGCCCTCGTTCATCACGCGACCGACCAGGCCGACGAACTGCTCGGTCTGCCGCACCAGGTCATCGGCCGTGCGGGCGTTGACGTGCCGGGTGATGCCCGCGAGCACGGCGGCGCGCGTCGAGGACCACTCCGCGAAGAACACCGCCCACTCGCGCATCTCCGGTGCGATCGCGGCGAGCAGCACCCACGCGCTGGTCGGCTTGGACCGGCCGCGGTGCGGGCGTCCGCGCAACGCGAGAACAGCCGCCGCGGCTCGCAAAGCCGCGAGGTAGGCGGCGGCGAACCGCTCAGGTGGCTCAGGGGTGCGTTCCGCCTCGGCGAGCGAGTCGCGTGCCTGCCGCAGCAACGCGAGTGCTGAAGCGGGTGGCAAGGGGATCGGGAAGGCTGGTGCTGACATCTCGGCCTCCTCGTGGCGTCGGTGAACGACGTCTCCGCCGAGGGGAAGCCGGCGGCTCTCGGAGGTGGGGTGCTTCCCCCACCCCACCTCCGAGGCATGGTGCGGCTCGAACACATGTTCGAGCCCTCTCCAGCGTAGCTCCCGGTTGATGGATTCCTCAACCCGGCCCACCACCTACCGCCCGCTCGTGGTCTGATGGTGCGGTGAGTGCTGTGGAAACCTCTGCGGAGCACCCCGGAATCCGCAAAGTCGCGGAAGCCCTGCCTCCCGCCACCGCGGCGCGCATCGTCGTGCTGCCCGACGCGGTGCGCACAGCGGCCGCCGCGGCCGAGGCGGTGGGCGTGGCCGTGGGCGCGATCGCGAACAGCCTGCTGTTCGCCGCGGTCCGCGACGGCGTGGCCAGCCCGCTGCTGGTGCTGACCTCCGGCGCGCACCGGGCGGACACCTCGCTGGTGGCCGAGCTGGTGGGTGCGGACGCGGTCAAGCGCGCCGACCCGGACTTCGTGCGCGAGCACACCGGCCAGGTGATCGGCGGTGTGTCCCCGGTGGGGCACCCGGCGCCGATCGAGACGCTGGTCGACGAGGCGCTGGCCGGCTACGAGGAGGTCTGGGCCGCCGCCGGGCACCCGCACGCCGTGTACCCCACGACGTTCGCGGACCTGGTCGCGCTGACCGGCGGACGTGTGGCGGTGGTGTCGCAGTGACCGCGGCGCCGCGCCTGGAGCGCATCGTCGAGATGAGCGCCGCCGAGCTGAACGTGCGGCTGGGCGAGGCGCTCGAGCTGTACGTGACCGCGATGAACTACCCGCCGGGCACCGTCGAGCAGCGCGCCCCGATGTGGCTCGCGCACATGATGCGCGAGGACTGGCGCTGCGTCGTGGCGCTGGGAGAGCAGGACGAGCTCGTCGGCATCGGCTACGGCTACCGCGGTGCCGCCGGCCAGTGGTGGCACGAACAGGTGCGCCGCGGGCTCATGGCCGTCGCGTCGCCGTCCGTCGTCGCGGACTGGCTGGAGGACTACTTCGAGCTCACCGAGCTGCACGTGCTGCCGCGCGCCCAGGGCCGTGGCCTCGGTGAGGACCTGTTGCGCAGGCTCATGGAGGGCGTTTCCTCCTCCCGCGTGCTGCTGTCCACGCCCGAAGGCCCCAGCAAGGCGTGGAAGCTCTACCGGCGCGTCGGCTTCCAGGACGTGCTGCGGCACTACCAGTTCACCGGCGACCCGCGCCCGTTCGCAGTGCTCGGCCGAACTCTGCCGTTCTAGCTCCCGTTTCTTCTCCGGCCCGCAGCGCACCTCGCGCTGCGGGCCGGTTGCGTTTGCCTGTGACCCGCCTTACCCTCACCAATATGCAATATATTGGATATGGGTCGTTGAAGGAGCGAGCAGCAGCCGAGATCAGGTCGGCGATCGTGCGCGGCGACCTCGAACCGGGCACCGCCATCAAGGACGTCGAGCTGGCGCAGAAGCTCGGCCTCTCCCGCACCCCGGTGCGCGAGGCGCTGGCGACGCTCACCGACGAGGGCCTCGTCGAGACCAAGCCGCACGCCTACACCCGCGTCACCGCACTGGAAGCAGAACCCGTGCGCGACGCCCTCGTTGTCGTGCAGACGATGCACGCCCTCGCCGCCGGCCTCGCCGTCCCCCTGATGACCGACGACGACATCGCCGCCATGCGCGCCGCCAACAAGGCCTTCAAGAAGGCCCTCGACGCCAACGACGCCGTAGCCGCCCTCGCCGCCGACGACGAGTTCCACGCCGTCTCCGTCCACCGCTGCGACAACTTCGCGATCACCGCCACCATCGACCGCTTCACCCCGCTCGTCCGCCGCGCCGAGCACAGCCGCTTCTCGTCCCCCCACGCCCGCCACTCGGTGACCCAGCACCAGCAGATCATCGAGGCCTGCGAACGCCGCGACGACAAGCAAGCCGCTCTCCTCGTGGACGAGAACTGGAACACCCTCCGGGAGGAGCTGTGAACAGGTTCCCGCTGCTCTTCGGCCCGTCCCCGGTCCACCGCCTCGACCGCCTCACCGCCCACCTCGGCGGCGCCACGATCTGGGCCAAGCGCGAGGACTGCAACTCCGGCCTCGCCTACGGCGGCAACAAGACCCGCAAACTCGAGTACCTCGTCGCCGACGCCCTCGCCACCGGCTGCGACACCCTCGTCTCCATCGGCGGCATCCAGTCCAACCACACCCGCCAGGTAGCCGCCGCAGCCGCCCGCGCAGGCCTCAAAGCCGTTCTGGTGCAAGAAAGCTGGGTCGACTGGACCGACACCGGCCACGACCGAGTCGGCAACATCCTCCTGAGCCGCATGATGGGCGCCGACGTCCGCCTGGTGAGCGCCGACTTCGGCATCGGCATCAAACCGGCCTGGGAACAGGCCATCACCGACGTCCGCGCCGCAGGCGGCACCCCCTACCCGATCCCGGCAGGCGCCTCCGACCACCCGCTGGGCGGCATGGGCTTCGCCACCTGGGCCGACGAGCTCCGCGACCAAGAAGCACAACTCGGCGTCTTCTTCGACACCATCATCGTCTGCTCCGTCACCGGCAGCACCCAGGCAGGCATGGTCGCCGGCTTCGCAGACGACCCCAACCGCCGCGTCCTGGGCATCGACGCCTCCGCCAAACCCGCGGAAACCCTCGCCCAGATCACCCGCATCGCCCACAACACCGCCAAGCTCCGCAACACCACGGTGTCCGAAGAGGACATCCTCCTCGACGACCGCTTCCACGCCGGCGTCTACGGCCTCCCCGACGACACCACCCTCGAAGCCATGCGCCTCGGCGCCCAGCTCGAAGGCATGATCACCGACCCGGTCTACGAGGGAAAGTCGCTCGCCGGCCTCATCAGCCTGGTCACCTCAGGCGAGATCGACCGGTCGTCCACCGTCCTTTACGCCCACCTCGGCGGCCAACCGGCCCTCAACGCCTACAGCTCCCTCTACCCGGCCTGACGCACTCCTCGTCACTCGACCGGGTGAAGCTCGTCCTGATCGGTCCTTCGCCTCGTCTTGTCTCCCGTGTGCACTGACGTACGTCCTGATCCGACAGTTCGCTCGTCCCGCAGATAGGAGGAACGCGGGGGCGGGCGTGTTCGTGACGAGGAGCTGTGACGGAGGAGGGGATTGGGAGACAGCTTGAGGACGCCTGGGCTTGGGTTGGGGGACGGCTGGGTTTGGGAAATGGCCCACCGATGGAGGCTCGAGAAGCCGGGTTCGGCGAAGTCAGGTCTGGCAAGGTGAGTGAGCGGACGTTGCGAGGCAGGCGTGGAAGATGGCTTCAGGCTCGCTTGTCCGAGGCCGCGCCTGCGACAGATGAGGCGCTGAGATCGACGCGACCGCAGCGGTCCGCTCCGAGCTCGCCAGCCAGCCTCCAGTTCCAGCCAGCTCACCGGTCTTCGGCCGGCCACACTGCCAAGCCTCAGCTCCAGCGACCTGCGCAGTCCGCTGGAAGCCGTGCGGCTGTGCGCCCGGAGGCGGTGCGGGTTGAGCGGGTCGTGCGAAGCAAGCGTGCCGTGCCGTGCCGAGCGTGTGCCGTGCCGAGCACGACGAGTTCGTGCTGGAGCAGGCGATCTGGGTGGCGGCCGCGGTGGACGTGGTGGAGGCGTTGCCGGACGGGCTCGACTCGCACCTGGAGTCGACAGGGGCGCAACGGCTCCGGTGGGCAGCGGTTGCGGCTTGTGCGGGGTGCGCGGGTGGTGAGGGGACCGCTGCGCTGGAAGGGCGGGTGGGTCACGCGGAGGCGGAGGCGCGGAAGCCGGCCTCTTGGAGGACCGTGGAGAGGTGGGAGGTGAGGGCGGATTCGCCGTCGGCTCGTTGGACGGCGAGGTGGCCCAGCCAGCCGTCGCGGACTGCTCGGCTGAGGGCGGTGGCGGCGGTGCGGAGGGTTGGGTCGTCGTCGGTGAAGGAGAGCAGGGACTTGCCGCCGCGTTCGACGTAGAGGGCCGGGGTGCCGTCGACCAGGACGGCGAGGGCGCCGGCTTTGCGGGCCGGGCGGTGTTTGCCTTCGCCTACCGGGGTGGGCCAGGGGAGGGCGGCGCCGTAGGGCTGGGCCGGGTCGGCGGCGGCGAGGACTACGGCGGGTGGTTGGTCGGGGTTGTGTTGTGGGGGTTGGCCTGTGGGGCGGGAGAGGGTGCGGAGGCGGTCCACGGCGCCTCGGGCGGCGAACTGGGCGGCGCCGAGGCCCTCGACGACGTAGCCGCGGATGACCTGGCCGGACTCCTCCATGGCGCGCAGGACGCGGTAGACGGAGCTGAAGCCGCCGGTCACGCGTTCGGTGTCGAGGGCGCCGCGGGTGAGGACGCCGTGGCGTTCGAGGAAGGACTCGGCGCGGGCGTGGGCGCGGCGAGTGGGGTCGGCGGTCGGGGGGACGGCGAGGGACCAGCGGCCGGCGGCGGTGGCGGGCCCGTGCGGAGGGCATGTCGGGGCGGGCGGCGCAGGCGGGCGTAGCGGCCGCGGGTGGTGCGGCGGGGTTTGTGGGCGGCGCCCCCGCCGGAGACCAGGGCGCGCAGGGGGGCCAGGGTGTCGTTCGTGGCGAGGCCTGCCCAGACGAGGTCCCACAGGGTGGCGACGACCTCGGCGTCGGTGCACTGGACTGTGAGCGAGGTGCGGTCGACGACCTGGCGGAAGAACAGGGCGCCGCCGCCGGAGAGGGTGTCCAGGACCGCGGTGTGCAGCGGGGACTCGGGGATCGACTCCGGGACCAGGTCGGGCAGCAGCAGGTCGGCGACATCGGTGGGGGCGAGGGCGATCCAGCCGTCGCCGCCGGACAGGGAGCCGCAGCCGGTCCAGGTGACCTCGCCGGACGCGGTCAGCTCGTCGAGCAGGGCCGGGTAGTAGCCGGGCAGGCGCGCGGGCAGCAGCAGGGACTCGAAGGCGCTCGCGGGTAGCGGGGCGCCGGCGAGCTGTTCGACAACCGAGAAGACGTCGTCCGCGGTCGGGGCCGAACGCAGGCGGCGGCCGAGGCCGTGCCACGAGGGCAGGAAGCGGCCCAGCGCGGCGGGTTCGACCGGCTCCACCTCGGAACGCAGGCGCGCCAGGGAGCCGCGGCGCACGCGGCGGAGCACGTCGGCGTCGCAGTACTCGGTGTGCGTGCCGCCGGGCGCAGCTCGCCGCGAACCAGGCGGCCGGTCGCGCCATGCGTTCGAGGACACCGGTCACGACGGCGACACCCAGGCCGAACCGGGCGGCGGGATCGGCGGCCGCGAACGGGCCGTGGGTGCGGGCGTAGCGGCTCAGCAGGTCGCCGAGCGGATCGGCCACCGGTTCGGTGAACGCCTCCGGGACACCGACCGGCAGCGCGACACCGAGCGCGTCGCGGACCCGGCCCGCGTCCTCGATGGCGATCGTGCGCTCCTCGCCGGCGATGCGGACGCGGATCGCGCGGCGCTCGGCCACCAGCTCGTCCAGCCACTCGCGCGGCACTCCGCGTTCCAGAGCCTCCGCGTCCGACAGGTCTCCCAGGAACCGCAACAGGTCCGCGGTGTCCTCGGCGTGACGCGGACGGCGGTCGGCGGACAGCCGTTGCAGGCTCTGCTCGACCTCGGCGAGCACCTCGGGGGCGAGCAGCTCGCGGATCGCCTCCGAACCGAGCAGCTCGGCCAGCAGCGTCGAGTCCAGCGACAGCGCGGCGGCACGGCGTTCGGCCAGCGGCGCGTCGAGCTCGTAGAGGAACATGCCGACGTAACCGAAGAGCAGGCTGCGCGCGAACGGCGACGGCGACGGCGTCTCCACCTCAACCACACGCACCCGGCGCGCGCGCACGTCGGACATCAGCTCACGCAGGCCCGGCACGTCGTAGACGTCCTGCAAGCACTCACGCATCGCTTCCAGCACAACGGGAAAACGCTCGTACTTCGACGCCACCGACAGCAGCTGCGCGGAACGCTGGCGCTGCTGCCACAACGGCGTGCGCCGGCGTGGATCACGACGGGGCAGCAACAACGACCGCGCGGCGCACTCGCGGAACCGGGCCGCGAACAACGCCGAACCACCGACCTCGGCGACCACGATCTGCTCGACCTCGTCCGGGTCCAGCAGCACGTCCTCGGCGCTGGCGGTGACCTCCTGCCCGTCCACGTCCAACGCGTCGGGCAGCCGCAGCACGATGCCGTCGTCGGAGTGGGCCGCCTGCACCTCGACCCCGCGCTGCTCGCGCAACCGCGCCGCGATCGCCAACGCCCACGGCGCGTTCACCTGCGCACCGAACGGCGAGTGCACCACCAGCCGCCAGTCGCCCAGCTCGTCGCGGAACCGCTCCACCAGCACGGTCCGGTCGTTCGGCACGTGCCGCGTCGCTTCCCGCTGTTCACCCAGGTACGCCAGCAGGTTGTCCGTAGCCCACTGGTCCAGCCCCGCCGCGGCCGCACGGGCACGCGCCGCCGAATCCTCCATCGTGGACACTTCGCGCAGGAACTTCCCCATGGCACGGCCCAGTTCCAGCGGCCGGCCCGGCGCGTCGCCCTTCCAGAACGGCATCCGCGCCGGCTGGCCCGGCGCGGGCACCACGATCACCCGGTCGTGCGTGATGTCCTCGACCCGCCACGACGACGTGCCCAGCAGGAACGTGTCACCGACCCGCGACTCGTAGACCATCTCCTCGTCGAGCTCGCCGACCCGCGAACCAGGCCCCTTCTCCGAGGGCGGTGTCATCACCGCGAACATCCCGCGGTCGGGGATCGTGCCGCCGGAGGTGACCGCCAGCCGTTGCGAACCCGGACGGCCGCGCAGCTCCGAGTTCACCCGGTCCCACGTGATCCGTGGCCGCAGCTCCCCGAACTCCTCCGACGGGTACCGGCCCGACAGCATGTCCAGCACCGCGTGCAACGCCGACTCCGGCAGCCCGGCGAACGGCGCCGCCCGCCGCACCAGCGTCGTCAGCTCCTCCACCGGCCACGGCTCCATCGCCACCATCGCCACGATGTGCTGCGCCAGCACGTCCAACGGGTTGCGCGGGAACCGCACCGCCTCGATCGCACCGCTCTGCATCCGTTCCGCCACCACCGCGCACGACACCAGGTCGCCGCGGAACTTCGGGAACATCACACCCCGCGACACCGCGCCCACCTGGTGCCCGGCCCGGCCGACGCGCTGCAGACCGGACGCCACCGACGGCGGTGCCTCCACCTGCACCACCAGGTCGACCGCGCCCATGTCGATGCCGAGCTCCAGCGACGACGTCGCCACCACGCACGGCAGCCGCCCCGACTTCAGGTCCTCCTCCACCGCGCTGCGCTGCTCCCGCGACATCGAGCCGTGGTGCGCGCGGGCGACCGAGGCGTTCTTCTGCACGGTCATCCCGGCCTGGCCGATCGCCTCCGCCGGGAAGCTCGACGGCTCCGAACCCTCCTCAGCCTCCTCGGCGAGCTCGTTCAGCCGCGCCGTCAGCCGCTCGGCCAGCCGCCGCGAGTTCGCGAACACGATCGTCGACCGGTGCGCCCGCACCAGCTCCAGCACCCGCGCCTCGACCGACGGCCAGATCGACGTGCGCTGCTCGGCACCCGCGGCCGACCCCGACACCTCACCCGTCGGCTGGCCGAGCACCGACATGTCCTCGACCGGCACCTCCACCTCGACCTCGATGGTCTTCGGCGTCTTCGGCTGCACCACCGACACCGGCCGCCCGCCGGCCAGGAACGTGCTGATCTCCTCGACCGGCCGCACCGTGGCCGACAGCCCGATCCGCTGCGCCGGCCGCTCCAGCAGCGAGTCCAGCCTTTCGAGTGACAACGCCAGGTGCGCGCCGCGCTTGGTGCCCGCCACCGCGTGCACCTCGTCGACGATCACCGTCTCCACCCCGCGCAGCGACTCCCGCGCCGAGGACGTGAGCAGCAGGAACAACGACTCCGGCGTCGTCACCAGCACGTCCGGGGGCGTCCGCCCGAACGCCCGCCGCTCCTCCAGCGACGTGTCACCGGTGCGCATGCCGACCGCGATCGACGGCTCGGCCAGCCCCAGCCGGTGCGCCGCCTGCCGGATGCCCGCGAGCGGCGCCCGCAGGTTGCGCTCCACGTCCACCGCCAGCGCTTTCAGCGGCGACACGTACAGCACCCGGCACCGCCGCTTCGGCTCCTCCGGCACACCGGCCGACGCCAGCCGGTCCAGCGCCCACAGGAACGCGGCCAGCGTCTTGCCCGAGCCCGTCGGGGCGATGACCAGCGCGTGCTCGCCCGCCGCCGCGGCCGCCCACGCACCGCTCTGCGCCGGGGTGGGTGCGGCGAAGGCCCCGGCGAACCACTGCCTGGTCGCCGGTGAGAATGCCTTCATCACGTCCATGGCGACCATCATGACGCCGGGGTCTGACAATTTCTGATTACGCAGGTCCGAGCACCCGCCAGTGGCCTCTGTGGCACGATCACCACCGAGTTGTCTGTGAGGGGAGAACGGTGCGCGTCCTGTCCGTCGACCTGGGCATCGCCAACACTGTTGCGGTGCTGTCCGACCACGGTGTCGTGGATGTGGACGGAGGGCTCACCATGCCCTCGTCGCTCTACCTCGACGAGGACGGCACCCTGCTGGTCGGCAGGGAGGCCGAGCGGCGGTCCCGCCAGGACCCGGCGCGCTACGAGGCCAACCCCAAGCGCCACATCGACAAGCCGACGATCAAGCTCGCCGACCGCCAGCTCCCGCTCAACGACGCGCTCGCGGCGATCTACGCCCGCGTGATGGACGCCGTCACGCCGCTGCTGCAGGGTGAGCAGCTCGACGAGATCCGCCTGACCCACCCCGCCGAATGGGGCCCGACCAGGCGCAACAAGCTGCTCTCCTCGGCCAGGCTCGCGGGCATGACCGGTGAGCTGGTGCCCGTGCCGGAGGCCATCGCGGTCGCCTCGCTCGGCGGTGGCCGGCCGCTCGCCGTCTACGACTTCGGCGCCGACACGTTCGACGTCTCCGTGCTCGACGCCGAGCACCGCATCCTCGCCGACGGCAGCCTGAGCGACGTCGGCGGCCTGGACGTGGACGAGGCGCTGCTGGAGCACATCGGCCGCACGGTCTCCCACAAGGACCCGGCCGGCTGGCAGCGGTTGCTGCGCCCGGCCACCACCGACGACCACCGCGCGCGCCTGGGCCTGCGCGAGGAGCTGCGGCTCGCGAAGGAGGACCTCTCCGAGCTGCCCCAGGTCGAGGTGATGATGCCGGAGCCGTTCGAGAAGGTCGTCGTCACGCGCGGTGAGCTGGAGGCGCTGATCCGGCCGAGCCTGATCCGCAGCACCGAGATCCTCATCTCCACGGTCCGCAAGGCCGGCGTCACGCCCGAGCACGTCTACCTGGTCGGCGGCTCGTGCCGGATGCCGCTGGTCGCGCAGACCATCGCGGAGAAGGTCGGCATCGTCCCGACCAACCCCGACCACCCGGAGACGATCGTCGCGTCCGGCGCGCTGGTCGTGGACCGCGCGGCGATCACGCTCAAGGCCGAGGACGACAAGCCGAAGTACAACGAACCGCCGACGGTGGTGACCACGCCGGTCAGCCCCACCGTCACGGGCCCGCACCCGGTCGGCCCCACCAGCAGCGGCTCCTACCCGGTGAACCCCGCGAGCAGCGGCTCGTACCCGGTCAACCCGAACGTGAGCGGCGCGTACTCGGCCAGCGGCAGCTACCCGGTCACCGGCCCCTACCCGGTGAACCCGTCGGTCAGCGGCAGCTACCCGACGAACTTCCCGGTCGCGCAACCGCAGAAGAAGGACAACAAGAAGGTCCTGCTCGGCATCGGCGGCGCGGTCGTGCTGGTCGCGGGCGTGATCGGCGCGATCTTCGCGTTGTCCGGCCCCGACCTGCCCAGCGCCGACGAGTGCAAGGACGACGTCACCCAGGACGGTCAGGGCTTCACCCGCTGCCTGCGCCAGCTCGCGGGCACCGTGCCCGACGGCGGCGGCTGCGAGAAGGCCGACTCCGCGCAGATCACCGGCATGGAGGAGATCAAGGGCACGGTCGTCAGCTGTGCCGTCCGCGACGGCTACGAGGTCCAGTACATCCTCACCGACAGCGTCACCGGCGCCGAGAACAACGCCGACGCCATCGTGAAGTCGTTCCAGACCGACCGCGTCGAGGCCGACTGGACCGGCAACGGCCTGGAGGGCACCTACCGCGCGGCCACCTCCAGCGGCACCGGCGTGCTCGTCTTCACCGCCAAGGGCCGCCCGATGTTCGGCATCCTCACCAAGCACGCCGAGGAGAACGCCGACGAGCTCAAGCCCGACGAGGTCGCCGACTTCTTCGAGAGGTCCGTCCAGCCGGGGGAGTAACCGCAACGGACCTGTCGGCGGGCGGGTGGACCGTGCCACGATCGTGATCATGGTGACCGCCGCGCCGCAGCTCGAACGCGTGCAGCGCAAGGTCGTCCGTGTCCTGACCGGCACCCAGATCATGGGGTCGGCCGCGATCACGATCGGCCTCGCGATCAGCACGCTGATCGCCGCGTCGCTGTCCGGGTCCGACGCCGTCGGCGGGCTCGCGCAGACCGCGGCCGTCGCCGGTGCCGCGCTGCTCGCCCTGCCCGGAGCCCGGCTCGCGCAACGGCGTGGGCGACGCCCCGCGTTGATCCTCGGCTACGGCGTGGGCGCTATCGGCGCGTTGGTCGCCGCTGTCGCCGTTGGCCTCGGATGGTGGCCCCTGTTGCTGGCGGGGCTCCTCCTGTTCGGCGGTGCGTCCAGTGCGAACCTCGCGGCCCGCTATGCCGCAACGGATCTGGCGCACCCGGAACGTCGCGCGCGTGAGCTCTCGCGCGTGGTCTGGGCGGCCATGATCGGCGCGATCATCGGGCCGAACCTCGCGGATCCAGCCGGTCGGGTGATGGCCGCGGCCGGGCTGCCGGTCGGTGTCGGCCCGTTCGTCCTCGCCGCGCTGGTGCTCGGGATCGCCGTGCTGGCCATCCAGCTCGGGTTGCGGCCGGACCCGCTGGTCGTGGTCAAGAGCACCAGGCCGGTCGAGCCCGCGCACTGCGCCGGTGGTGGGGCACCCGGCGGGGTGCGGATCTGGGGAACGCTCGGGCCGATGGCGCGACTTGCACTCGTTGGTGTGATGTTGTGCCACACGGCGATGGTCGGGCTGATGTCGATGACGCCGGTGCACATGAACCACGCCGGGTCGTCGTTGCGCGTGGTCGGCATCGTGATCAGCCTGCACGTGGCCGCCATGTACGGCGCGAGTCCGGTGTTCGGGTGGATGGCGGACCGCCTGGGCCGGGTGCCGGTGCTCGCGATCGGGGCGTCGCTGGTGGTGGCGGCGTCCGGGGTCGCGGGGATGGCGCCCTCGCACGACGCGCCGCAGCTCGCCGCCGGGCTCGTGCTGCTCGGCCTCGGCTGGTCGGCGGGACTGGTGGCGGGCTCGGCGCTGCTCACCGAGTCCGTGCGGGTCGACGACCGGCCGGCCGCACAGGGGTTGTCCGACCTGATGATGAACGTCGGCGGTGCCGTGGGCGGAGCGGTGTCCGGGATCGTCGTCACGGCGTGGTCCTACGCCTCGCTCGGCCTGATCGTGGGCTTCACCGCGCTGCCGTTGCTCGTCGTGTGCCTCTTCGCATCACTGCGCAGGCCCGCCGGTTAAGGTGCCGCACGTGCGCATCACCATGTTCCGCAAGCTCATGTCGGGGGAGTTCGGCCAGGTCAGGGGCGAGATGATCGCCCGGGACCACGTCCTGTCGGCGCTCGGCGGCCGCACCGCGGACGAGGCGCTGGAGGCCGGGATCGGCGCGAAAGAGGTGTGGGTCGCGGTCTGCGACGCGTTCGAAGTTCCCGCAAATCGCCGGTGATCTCACGGTTCGGAGTGTCACGTGTGCTCGAACACGTGTTCGGCTACAGTGGCCCCGACCCCCGGCTTCGCAAAATTGTCAGACCCCGCCAGTAGCGTCAGGTCCAACATGACGAAGCAACGGCAGACGACAAAAGGTGGACCCAAGATGGCACCCGCAGCACCCGACCGGGACAAGGCGCTCGAGCTGGCCCTGGCGCAGATCGACAAGCAGTTCGGCAAGGGCTCCGTGATGCGCCTCGGCGAGGAGGGCCGCGCCCCGATCGAGGTGATCCCGACCGGTGCGATCGCGCTGGACGTGGCGCTCGGCATCGGTGGCCTGCCCAGGGGTCGCGTGGTCGAGATCTACGGTCCGGAGTCCTCCGGTAAGACGACCGTGGCGCTGCACGCCGTGGCGAACGCCCAGAAGGCGGGCGGCATCGCGGCGTTCATCGACGCGGAGCACGCCCTCGACCCCGAGTACGCGAAGAAGCTGGGCGTCGACACCGACGCGCTGCTGGTGTCGCAGCCCGACACCGGTGAGCAGGCCCTGGAGATCGCGGACATGCTGGTCCGCTCCGGCGCGCTCGACATCCTGGTCATCGACTCGGTCGCCGCCCTCGTGCCGCGCGCCGAGATCGAGGGCGAGATGGGTGACAACCACGTCGGTCTGCAGGCCCGCCTGATGAGCCAGGCGCTGCGCAAGATCACCGGTGCGCTGAGCGCGTCGAACACGACCGCGATCTTCATCAACCAGCTGCGCGAGAAGATCGGCGTGATGTTCGGCTCCCCGGAGACCACGACCGGTGGTAAGGCGCTGAAGTTCTACGCCTCCGTGCGCCTCGACGTCCGCCGCATCGAGACCCTGAAGGACGGCGGCGAGCCCGTCGGCAACCGCACCAGGGTCAAGGTCGTGAAGAACAAGGTCGCGCCGCCCTTCAAGCAGGCCGAGTTCGACATCCTCTACGGCAAGGGCGTCAGCCGCGAGGGCTCGCTCATCGACATGGGCGTCGACCAGGGCATCCTGCGCAAGTCCGGTGCCTGGTACACCTACGAGGGCGACCAGCTCGGCCAGGGCAAGGAGAACGCCCGCAAGTTCCTGCTGGACAACCCGGACATCGCGAACGAGATCGAGAAGCGGATCAAGGACAAGCTCGGCATCGGCGCCACGCTCGACGCCGACGAGTCGGCACCCGCCGCTCCCGTCGAGTTCTGAGTTCCGCGTTGGACGAGGCTGAGGAGCAGCGCAAAGCACGCGACATCTGCTACGCGCTGCTCACCGCTCGGGCCCGTTCGCGGCAGGAGCTGCACGACGCGTTGCTACGCAAGGGGATCAGTGCCGGTGTGGCCGAGGTCGTCCTCGGAAAGTTCGACCGCGCCGGCCTGATCGACGACGCGCAGTTCGCCGAGATGTGGGTGCAGTCGCGGCACACCTACAACGGCCTGGGCCGCCGCGCCCTCGTCATGGAGCTGCGCCGCAAGGGCGTCGCCGACGAGGTGGTGGCCGAGGCCGTCGCCGCGGTCGACGGCGAGGCCGAGGAGGAGAAGGCGCGCGAGCTGGTCCGCAAACGGCTGCGCACGATGTCCGGTGTGGACGAGACGGCGAAGATCCGCCGGCTCGTGGGGGCGTTGGCGCGCAAGGGATACGCGGAAGGGCTCGCGTACCGGGTGGTGCGCGACGAGCTGCGTGCGGCAGGCGACGAGGCCGCGGCGTTGGACGAGACCTGGTCGTAGTGCTCGGCAGGCTCCCGGTCGACCAGCAGGTCGAGGCGTTGCGTGCGGCTCTCGCGCGCAACGAGCTGCTCGTGGAGGTCCTGGCTCGCGCCGCGACACTGGGCTTACCCGGGTGGTACCTGACGGCGGGCTGCGTGTTCCAGACGGTGTGGAACGTGGTCACCGGCAGGCCGCCGGCCGAGGGCATCAAGGACTACGACCTGTTCTACTTCGACGCCTCCGACCTCGGCTGGGAGGCCGAGGACGAGGTCATCCAGGCCGGGGAGCGGCTCTTCGGCGACCTGCCTGTGGTCGTCGAGATCCGCAACGAGGCGCGCGTGCACCTCTGGTACGAGAACAGGTTCGGGGTGCCCTGTGCGCCCCACACCTCGACCGAGGCGGCGATCGACTCGTTCGCCGCCACGACGTGTTGCCTGGGCGTCCGGCTCGAAGCCGGTGGCCGGTGGCGCGTCTACGCACCGCACGGGCTGGCCGACGTGTTCAACCTCGTCGTCCGCCCGAACCCGGTGCTGGCTCCGCGCGCCGTGTACAAGGCCAAGACCCGGCGGTGGCGCGAACAGTGGCCGGGGCTGACCGTGCTGCCCTGGCCCGGAACGGCCGACGGGCGGTAACCGACTTCGCGGCTTGGCCGGTTCGCCGCGAGTAGCCTGAACCACGTGAGCACCACTCCCGACGCGCCGTCCGCCGTGACCCCCACGGTCTCCGACCTGCTCTGCTTCGACCTCTACACGACGTCGCGAGCGGTCACCGGGTTCTACCGGCCGATCTTGGACAAGGCCGGCATCACCTACCCGCAGTTCCTGGTGATGCTGCTGCTGTGGGAGCGGGACTCGCGGCCGATCAGGGAGCTCGTGCGGGAGCTCGACCTGGAGTACAGCACGCTGTCGCCGTTGATCAAGCGGCTGGAGAAGAGCGGGCTGCTGGTGCGCGTCACGCACCCCGACGACGAGCGGTCGGTGCTGGTCCAGCTCACCGACAAGGGCCGTGAGCTGAAGTGGATCGGCGCGGAGATGACCAACCAGCTGGGTCAGGCGCTCGGCATGGACGCCCAGGAGATCGAGGTCCTGCGCAAGGCCCTGCACCGGGTGAAGCACGGCGCCGAGCGCTAGTGACCTGAATTACATCGCGTACGAGGTACCTCGTCCGGTAACTTACATCGTGCACGACCTAATCGAGCGCGATGCACCATCGAGTGCCGGACGAGAGTGAGAGAGCAATGCGAGTTCGTAAGGTGTTCGCCGTTGTTGGGACCCTGCTGGCGCTGGCTGCTGTCGTCCCGTCGGGCGCCGGTGCCGCGGAGGAGACCGAGAAGCCCGGTGCCAAGAAGCCGACGGTCGTGCTGGTGCACGGCGCGTTCGCGGACGCCTCCAGCTGGAACGGCGTGGTGGAACGATTGCAGCGCAAGGGTTTCCCGGTCGTCGCGGTGGCGAACCCGTTGCGCGGCCTGACCTACGACGCGAACTACCTGCGTCAGGTGCTCGCCTCGATCGACGGGCCGATCGTGCTCGCCGGCCACTCCTACGGCGGCATGGTCCAGTCGCAGGCGGCGCTGGGCAACAAGAACGTGAAGTCGCTCGTGTACGTCGCGGCGTTCGCGCCGGAGAAGGGTGAGAGCGCGCTGGAGCTGTCGAACAAGTTCCCCGGCAGCACGCTGGGCGACACGCTGCAGACCATCGACCTCGGTGACGGCACCAAGGACCTGGCGATCCAGCAGGACGAGTACTGGCAGCAGTTCGCCGCGGACGTCCCGCGCCGCGAGGCGACGCTGGCGGCGGCGACCCAGCGGCCGGTCAACGACTCCGCGCTGACCGAGGGCGCCGGTGAGCCCGCGTGGCACACCATCCCGTCGTACTTCGTGAACGCGGCCAAGGACAAGAACATCCCGATCGCGGCGCAGCGCTTCATGGCCGAGCGCGCCCACGCCAAGGCGGTCGTCGAGCTCCGCGGCGCCTCGCACTCGGTGGCGGTGTCGCAGCCGGAGGCCGTGGCCGACCTGATCGTCCGCGCCGCGCGGTAAGTGAGTGAGACCTGGAAGCCGGGACGCGGCAGGGGCGTCCCGGCTTCCGCCGCGTCTACGGCTTCGCGACCTTGCAACCCGGCAGCGCCAGGTCGAGCGTCGTGCCGGGACCGAAGCAGGACACGAAGTCGAACGTCTGCTGGCCGTAGTTGATGCCCCGCCGGACGGTGACCTGGCCGGCCGCGTCCACCTCGCACGGGTTGTTCATCGTGCAGCGGCCGCCGCTCTCGTTGCCGGTGTTGTTGACGCCGACGACCTTGCCGGTGGCGTTGTCGATGATCGGCGAGCCGGAGGTGCCGCCGATCGTGTTGCACGCGGACGTGTAGCGGAGTGAGTCACGCCACGTCCAGGCGTCCTCCTTGAGCTGGTGCACGAAACCGTCGATCTGGCAGGAGTAGATCCGCTTCCAGTAGCCGGAGACGACGCGGATGTCGGTCTTGGCGACGGGGTGCGAGGCCGACAGTTCCAGCGCACGGCTGCCGTACTGCTGCTGGATCTGCCCGTAGGTCGTGTTGAGCTGGTAGAGCGCGGCGTCCGTGCCCGTCATCGTCGCGTAGACGAGCTTGGTGCCGGTGAGGTTCGCGATCTTCGTGCCGGAGCCGTTGAGCAAGCTGAAGCCGCGCGAGACCGCCTGGTCGACGATCACCTCGCCCGCCTTCATGAGCTTGACGCAGTGTCCGTTCGTGAGCACGAGCGCCTTGTCCGTCGCCGCCGAGGACGGCAGCCGCACGAGTGAGCCGGAGCAGTTGTTGAGCGCCACGATGCCGGTGAAGTCGACAGCGGCCTGGGCGGGTGCCGTCGTCACGCCGAGCGCGGCGATCGCCGCGAGCAGGGATCCGATGAAGCGTCGTGCCATCACAGGGGTCCTTTCGGGAAATGGCATCCAACCGGGCCAGCGTGTACGGATCGTATCCGTCTCGCTACCGACGGAAGTCGGAAGCCGTGCCCGCGTTAACTCGATCAGGTGATGCGGCGGGTTCGGTGTTTGCGCTGTTGTCGCTGCTCAGAGGGCGTGTGTCGAGGCGGTCATGACTGGTTTTGGTGGGTAACGGGTGAAGCAGGCCGATCGACGTCGTGATCACACTTCGCAACCGCTCAGGAGCCGTGATGACCAACCCGACGCAGTCCGTCCACGTCCCGCCGCAGCCGGTGCCGCCGAAGCCGGCCAGGTTCGGGGCGCTCGCCTGGACCGCGGTGATCCTCGGGATCGTGGGCCTAGTCGGTTCGCCGATCATCATCTTCAACAACGTCACCGTCATCGCCGCGTTCGTCGGTCTGGTGCTGGGCGTGGTCGCGTTGTTCGGCACGCGCAAGGTGCTCGCGCTCATCGGTGTCGTGCTGTGCGTCGCCGGTGTCACGGCAACCTTTGCGGCGCAACGGAAAGCGGTCGAGGAGCTGGACCGGATCCTCGACGGCGGCCCGGTGTCGCAGTCCGCGCCCGCCGCGACGTCGACGTGGAGCAAGCAGCACACGTGGGCCAACGGGCTCGCGGTCGACGTCGCGCCGCCGGTGCCGTGCACGCCCGGCGCGTACGCGTCGCCGACGAGCATCGTGCGCGCGGTGAAGTTCACGGTCACCATCACCAACGGCACGAGCGCGGCCTTCGAGACCGCGCTGTTGTCGCTGGGCGACGACGCGCAGTTCAACGGGCAGAAGGCGGAGCGGGTGTTCGACTCCAGCGGCGGCTGCGGTGGCGGGTTCGACAACGCGACCGTGTTGCCCGGCAAGACCTTCGCCTACGAGGTCGCCTACGCCGTCGGCGCGCAGCCCGGTGAGATGCAGCTCGTGTTCGAGCCGAGCTTCAACTCCGACAAGGCGGCGTTCGTCGGGCAGGCGTAAACCGTTCGCCCGCGAGTGCTGTGGCGGGTTACAAATCGGGGCATGTTGCGCAAGTACCCGCGGACGCCCCACCTCGAGGGCTCGCGCCTGCAGCCGGGCGACGAGGACCTCGACCAGGTGCCGTTCCGTGCGATCGCGGGGCGGCACCTCGTCGTCGAGGAGAAGCTCGACGGTGCCAACGCGGGCATCAGCTTCTCGCCGTCCGGTGTGCTGCAGCTGCAGTCACGTGGCCATTTCCTGACCGGTGGGCCGCGGGAACGGCAGTTCGCGCCGCTGAAGGCGTGGGCAGCGACGCATCAGGCGGTGTTGCACGAACGGCTCGGTACGCGTTTCGTGCTGTACGGGGAATGGTTGTACGCCAAGCACACGGTGTTCTACGACGCGCTGCCGCACCACTTCTGCGAGTTCGACCTGCTCGACCGGGAGACCGGTGAGTTCCTGTCCACACCGGAACGCCGGCGGATCCTCGCGGGTACGCCGGTGGTGTCCGTGCCGGTGCTGCACGAGGGGCCGGTGCGGACGTTGCGTGAGCTGAAGTCGTTCGTCGGACCGTCTACGTGTCGCACGGAGCGATGGCGGGACGTCTTGGTGGAGGCGGCGCGCTCGGCCGGACAGGACCCGGATGTCGTTGTCGCGGAGACGGACTCCGACGACGACATGGAAGGTCTCTACATCAAGGTGGAGGAGGGCGGGCGCACAGTCGAGCGGTACAAGTGGGTGCGGTCGACGTTCCTCACTGCCGTGCTGGACTCGGGCAGCCACTGGCAGGACCGGCCGATTCTGCCGAACCGGGTGGTGGCCCGTGTTTGAGCAGTTGTGTCCTTCCGGTCCGTCGTGGACGTTGGACTGGGATGCCGTGCATGACGCGTTTGCGTGGGTACGCGCGTTGGAGGGCGTTCCGCAGGACTCGGTGCATCACGCCGAGGGGGACGTTGCGACGCATACGCGCATGGCGTGTGAAGCGTTGGTCGCGCTGCCGGAGTGGCGGGCGCGGTCGGAGACCGATCGTGTGCGGTTGTTCGCGACCGTGTTGCTGCATGACGTCGCGAAGCCGTTTCGCACGCAGGTCGAGGACGAGCGGATCACCGCGCACGGCCACTCACGCGCCGGGGACCTGCTGGCGCGCAGGTTGCTGTGGGAGATGGGGCGGCCGATCGAGTGGCGTGAGCACGTCGCTGCCCTGGTGCGGCACCACCAGGTGCCGTTCTGGGCGCTGGAGAGGCCGGACCTCGACCGGATCGCGTTCCGGGTGAGCCTGGTCGCGCGCAACGACGACCTGGCGACGCTCGCGCGGGCCGACATCCTCGGCCGGATCTGCGGTGACGCCGAGTCGGTGCTGGAGAACATCGCGCTGTTCGAGGAGTACTGCCGGGAACACTCGTGCCTGGACCGGCCGCGGGAGTTCCCGTCGGACCACGCGCGGTTCCAGTACTTCCGCACGCCGGGCCGCGACCCCGGTTATGCCGCCTACGACGACACGCGCGTCGAGGTGACTGTGCTGTCGGGTCTGCCAGGTGTCGGCAAGGACCACTGGATCGCCACGCATCGGCCGGGCTGGCCGGTGGTGAGTCTCGACGCCGTGCGCGCACGTCTCGGTATCGCACCCGATGGCGACCAACGGACCGTGGCGGCGGCAGCCTTCGAAGAGGCGCGGGTGTTGTTGAGAGCGGGGGAGCGGTTCGTGTGGAACGCGACCAACATCTCGCGCCACCTGCGTGACCGTTGCATCGGGCTCGCAGCGGACTACCGCGCTCGGGTCACGCTCATCGGGCTGGAAGCACCGAAGGGCGTGATCCACGCCCGCAACCGTTCTCGTCCGGAACCGGTGCCGGCGGCCGTGATCGACCGGCTGGTCGACAAGTGGGAGGCCGTCGACGTCACCGAGGCGCACGCCGTCGAACGGGTGGACACCTCTCTCGTGCCGACACGTACGTAGTTCTTCCGCCGATGACTCCTGTAAGGGACCCTGCTCAGTCCTCGGGGAGTGCACCGTGACCGATGTTCCGGCCGCCAGATCCACCCGGTCCGTCCGGATGATCTTCGAGTTCGCCGCCGACGGCCTGCGCCTGGTCGAGCAGCACCCGGTGCACGTGGCCGGTGAGCTCGCCCGCGACCGCCGGCCCGGCGACCACGTCGAGGTCCGCACCCGTGACGGCCGCTCGCTCGGCTGCGTGCCGGTGTCGACGGGGATCGGCACCAGTGTCGAGGTGTTCCCCGAAGATCCATATATCGGTGCGGCAGCTCCGTCCGTCGTCACCGTCGTCGTACCTGCACCGCCGGACGCGGACCACGTCGCCGTCGTCCGCAACAGCACCGGTGGTGCTGAGGTGCTGGGCACATTCCGCCTCGGCCAGCCGTAGCTCGGCAACCGTCGTCAGTAGTTATGACAACAGCTGCACCGCGCTGACCTGCCCCCTTGCAACGAGTCTTTGGACGACGTCCGCAAAAGACCCGTTGCAAAAGCTGGTAGCGGTAGCTCGGCGCCGTGCAGATGAGCGATATATCGGGCGGCGAGGGCGCGCCCGATATATCAGCGGCGGTGGTTGCCGTGGTGGCCCACGGCGCGGACGAGCCAGAGGGTGCCGGCGGCGGCGACGACGAGGACGGCGATGCCGGTGAGGAAGCCGACGCCGGTGGAGGAGTCGTCCGGTGTGGCGGGGGTGTTCTGCTTGGTCTGGGCGATGGGTGGTGTCTCGGTCATCTGCAGCGAGGTCGCCTTGACCAGGCCGGTGCTCTCCAGCAGCAGCATGTGTTTGAGCAGGAGGGTCAGGCCGGTCTGTGCGGCGACGCGGGCGGGAACGCTCTTGGTCGTCGCGCGGGCCTGGGCGACCTGGACGATGAGCGTGCCGTCGGCGGCACGTGCCAGGTTCGCGTACATGCGGTCGAGCTCCTCGCCCGAGCTGGACGACACGGCGTTCGCCCACGACTTCTGCTCGGTCGTCGGCTCGGCCGGCAGGTCGACACCGATCTGTGCGGCGGCGTCGGACACCGCGCGGGCCAGCTGGGTGTGCTCGGCGGCGAGCTGGCCCGCGACCTTGCGGACCCGCGCGTCGCGGCCGCGGTCGGAGGCCTCCCGGCTGGTCGGTTTCTGCCACAGCGAATGCTGGGTGAGCAGCACCAGCATTTCCCGGTCCGACGGTTCCGCGTTTTGACCGATGACGCGCACTGAGTTCACCTGTGCCTTGGCCGTCACCAATTCGAGTGCGGACGGATCGACCAGGCCTGTGTTCTCCAGGGTCGTCATTGTGCGAACCAGTGTTTGCACCGTTTGGTGGGCGAGTGTGCGAATTGCGGTGTTCTGGGTCGTGGCACGTGTTTGCACGGCCATTACCAGGAGGCCGCCCTGGGCCTGTCGCACGATCGTCGCGTAGGCGCGGTCGTGGTTGTCTCCGGTGCGTCCGGCCATGTCGTCGATGAGTGAAGCGTGTTCACTGTTCGCGTCGTTCGGCAGTACCACGCCAAGATCGGAAGCGGCTTTCAGCAAATCGACGTCGAGTCGTGAGTGTCCTTCGAAGATGTCCCTGCCGGCGTTGCTCAGGCCCGCATTCGTGGTTCGGGTCGGGGCGTCTTTGCTCATCGGGATGAGCCACGAGTCGATTTGGCGGAGAGCGACCATGAATTGGCGGTCGTAGGGTTGTACGTCAGTTGATTGACCGTGCGCCGGAACAACACCGAGAAAACTCCAGGAAAACGCTGCGGACAGCAGGCTAAAAAGACAGATCTTCTTGCCCAGCGTCCCCAACTGGTGACGCATAGTGCCCGTTCCTCCCCGTGATCGAGCTGCCTTCGAAGGTGATACGCGCAAGCGGAGTCGCAGTTCACGACATGTGCCAGACTGCAGTGTGACGTGCATCACATGCGGGCCTGCGAACCATTTGTGGCCGATTTACGTACCCGAGAGCTTTTCGTGTTCGCGGGGTAGTATCGGCGGGATTCCACGCTCGGCCACCGAGTCGCTAGGACTGCCGCCCGAAGCGAAGCCGTCGCCGATATCTGGGGAGGTCGTACGCTTCATGGCTGATCAGGGCAAGGTCGCACACGCCCGTCAGGACGAAGAATTGCTCACGCTGCTGTACGGGCAGTTCCAGCGAACGTTGTTCTCGCAGGTCCTGTGCCTGACCAACTACGACCGCCAGTGGACGGAAGACGTAGTTCAGGAGACATTGATCAGGGCGTGGCAGAACTCGGCTCATCTTGTTCGTGAACCCGGCATGTTGCGCGGCTGGCTTTGTACTGTGGCTCGTCGCATTGTGATCGACGGATGGCGCAGCCGGCAGGCGCGCCCGCAGGAAGTCGAATTGTTGCGTCCGGACATCGCCGAATCCCCGGACGACACCGAACAGACACTTTCCGTCATGGTCATCACCGACGTAGTACGCCAATTGAGTGATGAACACCGCTCGGCTATTTACGAAACCTATGTCATGGGGCGGACGGTGAAGGAGGCCGCGATCGTTCTGGGGGTGCCGGAGGGAACCGTCAAGTCCCGGCTGTACAAGGCGATGCACACGATCCGCCGGGCGTTGCAGGACAGGAGCTAGCGCGATGGTGACACGTCAACCAGGACACGGGCCCGCGCAGTTCGGGCACGTGACGGACGTGGAGGACACCGAAGACGCGGAAGACCGCACGGGCGAAGGTCCGTGCGGTGACGTCGCGGCGTACGTGCTGGGAGTGCTCGACCCGGCGCAGCGGGAGGTCTTCGCCCGGCACCTAGCCGGGTGCGAGGGCTGCCAGGGCGACGCGGCCGACTTCGGTGTGTTCACGCCCGTGCTGAGGCAGTCCGTCAGCTCGCTCGGTCCACCGAGGCCCTGCGGCGTCACGCGCAGCATCATGCTGGTGGTGGCCGGCATCGTGGTGGCCGTGGCCGCGGTTCTCTCGGTGGTCGAGTCGCTCGCGGCGCACCCCAGCGACCCGGTCGAGCTCGACAGCCTGCTCAGGGCGGAGGGCGTCTCCGTCAGCACGCCGTTCGTCCTTTTCCGGCACGTGTGAGCGGGTGAGCACGCAGGCCAGGCGGAGCCACCCGCGCACCAGCCTGGCGAAGATCATCGCTGCTCCCCGGCTCGCTGTCCCGAGTCGTGGACAGTTCCGTCCACCGTTACCTGTGGGTAAGTTTGCCCGACGGCGAAGCGCAGGTCTCTACGGTCCGCACCGAAGGAACACCGAACCCTTCGAGCCGCGGTCCTCTCGGTACCGAAGGCAGGGGTAAGCAGAGGTGACATCTCCACTGCTCGGTCGCGACGCGGAGCTCGCGACGCTCGGACGTCTGCTGGACGACGCGCTCGAAGGCGTCGCGTCCTGCGTGGTCGTCGCCGGCGGGTTCGGGATCGGCAAAACCGCGCTGCTCGACGCGTTCAGCGCGGAGGCCCGTCGCCGCGGGTTCACCGTCCGCCTCGCCCAGAGCTCCCGCCTGGAGAGCCACCTGCCCGGCGCCGTCGTGCGGCAGCTCGCCCGTGCCTGGCGAACGAACGCGACCTCGAAGAGCTCTACTCCCGTGCAGCGAGCTCCGCTCGCCAGGGCCCGATCCTCATGGTCATCGACGACGTGCACGTCGCGGACACGTTCTCCAAGCGCGCACTCGCCTACCTGCGGCCACGGCTGCAGGGCCTGCCGGTCGTCATCGCACTCGGCGCGTCGCCCGGCTACCTGGCGACGGACGAGGTCACGCTCCCCGAGATCGCCGGTGCCCACCCGCGGCGCATCGACCTCGACGGCCTCGACGTCGCGACCATCGCGCAGCTCACCGACCGCGACCCCGGCCGTTGCCACGAGCTCACCGGCGGCAACCCCTACCTGCTGCAAGCCCTGCTGCGCGAGGAAGGCGAGGGTTCGGCCGCGGTCGGTGAGATGATCGGCATGCGGCTGCGCGAGTACAGCGGTGCCGCCGAGGTCGCCCGTTCCGCCGCCGTGCTGGACGCCGACGCCGGTCTCGACCTGCTGTCCGCGCTCACCGGGTTCGACGCGTTGCCCGCCGTCGACACGCTCGTCCGCCTCGGCGTGCTCGCCGACACCGACCCGCTGACGTTCCGGCATCCGTTCGTGCGCAACAGCATCCTCGCCGACATGCCGGTCGCCGTCCGTTCCGCCGCGCACGCCCGCGCCGCCAAGCTGTTGTTCGAGTCCGACGCCCCTGGCGAGCGCGTCGCCGAGCACGTGCTCAAGGCCAGGTCCGTCCGCTTGCCCTGGGCCGTCGGCCTGCTGCGTGAGGTCGGCGGCGTCGAACACCTGGAACGGGCTCTCGAAGAGCACCTGTCCGAAGAGGACCGGCTGTCGATCGAGGTCGAGCTCGGACACGCGGAACACTTGCGGGACAACAAGCTCGGCCGCGACCGCGTGCGCGACGCGTTGATGCGGTGCGAGGACCCGCAGCTCGCCGCGAACGTCGCGCTGTCGTTGATCCAGCGCATGTGCACCGGCTCGGACGCCCACTTCGCCGTCTCGCTCGCGATCATGGTCATCGCCCGGCTGCTGCCGGAGGACCGCGACCTGGTCTGGAACCTCGTCTGCACCACCTACCTGCTGGCGGCCAACCGCGACGCGCGGATGGCGAACTGTGCCGGCAAGTACTTCGACGACCTCGTCGGCGAGCTGCCGCAGAACCCCGACCTGCAACGCGCGCGGTCGGCGTTGCTCGCCGTCGGCAACGCCCGCAGCGGTGACTCCTCCGCCGACGCCGTCGGGCACGCGCTGGAGGCGTTGGAGGGCGGCTGGGTCGACGTCTTCGGCGAGTCGCACCTGTTCACGTTCCTGGTGCCGGTGCTCGGCGACGACCCCGAGCACAGCAACAGGCTCTGGCTCACCCACAGCACCGCGCCGGTCGCACACGACCCGCACCTGCGCCGCGGCATGCTCAGCATGATCGCCCGAGCCTGCGCCTTCCACAACAACGGTGACCTCGCGCGTGCCTACACGTTCCTGACGCCGCCGGTCTCGACCGGCAACCTGGACTGCCCCTCGGTCCTGCTGGCCACCGCGAAGCTCGCCGAGGTGTGCATCGAGATGGGACAGTTCGACGAGGCCGCCCCGCTGGTCACCGCGGACGGCGAACTGTTGCAGCACATCAACGTCGTCTACGCGCGCGGCCGGCTCAAGCTCGCGTCGTGCCACGCGGAGGGCGCGCTGGAGGACCTGCTGGAAGCCGGCCGGCGCCTGGCCTCGCGGGAGATGCCGAACCCGGCGCTGATGCCGTGGCGCCACCACGCCGTGCGCGCGTACCTGGCGCTGGGCAACCGCGACGACGCCGCCCGGCTCGCGCACGAGGAGCTCGACCTGGCCAAGCGGTGGGGGTCGCCGCGGGTGGTCGGCACGGCGTTGATGAGCGTCGGCATCAGCACCGACGACGTCGACGTCCTGGTCGACGCGGAACAGGTCCTCACCGCGACACCGCACCGGTTGCTGCACGCCCAGTCGCTGTACTGGCTCGGGCACCACCTGCGCCGCAAGGGCCGCACCGACGCCGCGGCCCCGCACCTGCGCCGGGCGTTCGAGCTGGCGCGGCAGCTCAGCGCGCACCCGCTGGCCAAGCTCGCCGGTGACGAGGTGCACGGCGAGGACGAGCAGGTGCAGGGCCTGACCAAGCAGGAGAACCGGGTCGCGCGGATGGCGGCGCAGGGGCTGACGAACAGGCAGATCGCCGAGACCCTGCACCTGACCCGCCGCACGGTCGAGCTGCACCTGTCGAGTGCTTACCGCAAGCTCGCCATCACCGGACGAGCCGAGCTCGTCGCCGCCTTGTGGTCCTGATCGTTGCTGTGCGGGTGGAGGTGGCGGGCGCGGCGCCGTTTCGCCTTGGACGCCGTGCCCGCGGACTTCTGTGCCTGACGCCGGGTCAGCCGAGCTGGCTGGCCTCACGGGCGAGCGTCTCGATGCGGTCCCAGTCACCGGCCTGCAGTGCGTCCTTGGGGGCGAGCCAGGAGCCGCCGACGCAGCCGACGTTGGGCAGCTTGAGGTAGTTCGGCGCCGTCTGCGGGGTGATGCCGCCGGTCGGGCAGAAGCGCACGTGGGGGATCGGCCCGCCGATCGACTTCAGGTAGTCGACGCCACCCGCCGCCTCGGCCGGGAAGAACTTGAGCGCGCTCAGCCCGCGCTCGGCCAGCCGCATCACCTCGGACACGGTCGCGGCACCCGGCAGGTACGGCAGCCCGGTCGCGTCGGCGGCGTCGAGCACCCGCTCGGTCGTGCCGGGCGTGACGAGGAACGCCGCCCCCGCCTTGGCCGCCTGCTCGGCGTGCTCGGGCGCGGTGACGGTGCCCGCGCCGATCACGATGTCCGGCACCTCGCGGGCGACGTTCTCGATCGCGGCGAGCGCGGCCGGGGTGCGCAGCGTGAGCTCGATGACGCGAACGCCACCGCGCAGCAGCGCCTGGGCGAGCGGCACGGCGTGGTCGGCGTCGTCGACCACGACGACGGGGATGACGGGCGACAGCGCGAGCAGGTCCGCCCCGGTGGTCGCCCTCGAAATGTCACCGCTGGTCACTGGTGCTCTCCTTGATCGAAAACCGATATATCGCGGTCGGCCGCGCTGCCGCACTGATGTCGACCCTCTCACCGCCGCCTGGCTGCTCGCCCACTGACCCTCCTGCTGTTGCGCTGCTCGTCCCGCCTGTCGGGATGCAAAAGACGTTTGCGGTCGCCCGCAAAAGACTCGTTGCAAAGGCTGGTGAGCTGGGGCGGTCGGGTCCGGGACGAGCTGGCGGGCAGGTCGTCGCTTCGGTGGGCTGGCGGGGCGGCGAGGTGAGCTGGCCTTGGCTGGGCGAGCCCGCCTCGGGTGGGTTGGCTCTGGGCTCAGGTGAGCCGGCCTGGGTCGGCGAGCTCGCTCAGGTGGCGAGCTCGCTCAGGTGGCGAGCTCGCTCAGGTGGCGAGCTAGCTGAGAAGCCGGGCCGGCGGACGCGTCGTGGTCGAGCTTCGCCGTGCCTTAGCAATGAGACGTTTGCGGTCGTCGTCCAAAGTCTCATTGCTAAGGCGCAGGTCAGCGAGCAGGCGGCAGGGGATTTCGCGGCCGATATATTGGTCAGTGGTGCGTGACGGGGGCGAAGTGGTCGGCGGTGATCGGGCCGAACACGGTTGCCCCGCGGTCCGCCGGTCCCACGCTCCGGCGCAGTGCGGCGAACAGTTCGCGGCCCGTGCCGACCCACTCGCGGCCGGTCGGCGGGAAGTCCACGAGCGGGCGGGCGGCCAGCTCGTCGGCGGAGACCTGGACCTCGAGGGTGCCGGCGGTGGCGTCGAGCCGGACGATGTCGCCGTCGCGGACCCGGCCGAGTGGGCCGCCGACCGCGGCTTCCGGGGTCAGCTGGATCGCCGCCGGGATCTTGCCCGAGGCGCCGGACATGCGGCCGTCGGTGACCAGGGCGACCTTGAAGCCGCGGTCCATCAGCACGCCGAGCGGTGGGGTGAGCTTGTGGAGCTCGGGCATGCCGTTGGCCTGGGGGCCCTGCTGGCGGACGACGACGACCACGTCGCGGTCGAGCTCGCCTGCCTTGAAGGCCTCCTGGAACGCCTCCTGCGTGGTGAACACGCGGGCCGGGGCCTCGACGACGTGGTTCTCGGAGGCCACCGCCGAGACCTTGATGACCGAGCGGCCGAGGTTGCCCGACAGCATGCGCAGGCCTCCGTCGGCGGCGAACGGGGCCGAGGCGGGGCGCAGGACGTTCTCGTCGAGGCTGTGGCCGGGGGAGTCGAGCCACACCAGCTCGCCGTCGACCAGAGCGGGCTCCTGGCGGTAGCGGTCCAGGCCGAAGCCGGCGACGGTGTTGACGTCGCCGTGCAGCAGGCCCGCGTCGAGCAGGGTGCCGACCACGAACTGGACGCCGCCGGCGGCCTGGAAGTGGTTGATGTCGGCGCTGCCGTTGGGGTAGACCCGCGCGATCAGCGGCACGACCGAGGACAGGTCGGAGAAGTCGTCCCAGCTCAGCTCGATGCCCGCGGCGGCCGCGACGGCGACCAGGTGCATCGTGTGGTTCGTGGAGCCGCCGGTGGCCAGCAGGGCCACAACGCCGTTGACCACGGCCTTCTCGTCGACGATGTGCGCGATCGGGGTGTAGCCGTCACCGCGGGCCATCTCGACGGCGCGGCGGGCGGCGTGCTCGGTCAGGGCGCGGCGCAGGGAAGTCCCTGGCGGTACGAAGGAGGCGCCCGGCAGGTGCAGGCCCATGACCTCGACGACCATCTGGTTCGAGTTCGCGGTGCCGTAGAACGTGCAGGTGCCGGGGGAGTGGTACGAGGCGGCCTCGGCGTCGAGGAGCTCCTCGCGGGTGGCCTTGCCCTCCGCGTAGAGCTGCCGGACGCGCGCCTTCTCCTTGTTCGACAGGCCGGACGACATCGGGCCGGCGGGCACCAGGATCGACGGCAGGTGGCCGAACGACAGCGCGCCGATCAGCAGGCCCGGCACGATCTTGTCGCACACGCCCAGGAGCACCGCGGCGTCGAACATCTCGTGCGACAGCGCCACACCGGTCGACATGGCGATGACGTCGCGGCTGAACAGCGACAGCTCCATGCCCTCGCGGCCCTGGGTGATGCCGTCGCACATCGCGGGCACGCCGCCCGCGAACTGGGACACGCCACCGGCCTCGCGCACGGAGTCCTTGATCCAGGCCGGGTACTCCTGGAACGGCTGGTGGGCCGACAGCATGTCGTTGTAGGACGACACGATCGCGATGTTCGACTTGCGCAGGGCGCGCAGGGCCGCCTTGTCACCGCCGGTGATACCGGCGAAACCGTGCGCCAGGTTGCTGCACGCGAAGCCGGACCGGGACGTGCCGTCCTGCGCTGCCGCGGCCACGCGTTCGAGGTAGACGCGACGGGAGTCGGCGCTCCTGGCGGCGATCCGGCGCGTCACCTCTGTCAGAACGGGATGCAGTTGGCTCATGGGGCTCTCCGGGTCATCACGGGCCGTGGTGGGGCCCTTACGAGACGACAACGGTGGCGTCCCACGGACGGGCGTGACGCCACACACAGTAAGTCATTGCTGGTCGCCGACACAAAAACGATTCAGTAAGTGGGAGGCGGCCAGTTTTGAATCTTGGCGTGTGGTGCTTGTCACATGGCTTGAGATTGGGCAGAGTGCGGGGCACGACCTTGGAACGGAGGTGTCCCATGACGTCCACGGAGATCGTCGAACTGCGCCGGGTCATCGGTCAGATGAGGCACTGCGTCAGCTCGTTGCGCGCCAAGTACGGCGATGTGGCCGCGGTGCAGCGGCTCGCCAACGACGTAGAACGCATGGACATCGACGCCACCGAGCTCGTCGACCTGAGCACGCCGCGGCAGCGCGAAGCACCCCGAGTGGAGCGCGAGGTCGTGGTCGTGCCGGACACGCCCTACGACGAGTCGTTGTGGAAGGACGCGGACGACGAAGGACTCGGTGGCTACCGCCACCGGACCTGATCACCGGCTGATCACACGGCCCCCGCCTGACGCGGGGGCCGTGGTCGTTCCTCCACAACGGCGTGGACCCCCAGAAAGGTGAGCAATGGCGAGGGCAGAGATCGCCGCCAGGACTCTGCGCACGGACCGATGGTGGTTGCCGCCCTTGACGACATTCGTCGGGCTGCTGCTCATCTCGATCTACGCGGCGTTCCGCACGTTCCAGGGGGACTACTACTGGGTCGACCAGTACCACTACCTCACACCGATGTACTCGCCGTGTCTCACCGAGGAGTGCGTCCCCGCGGCATCGCACTTCGGCCAGTGGTTCCCGGCGCTGCCCGGCTTCCTGACCCCGCCGCTGCTGATCATCCCGTTCCTGCTGGGCTTCCGGATCACCTGCTACTACTACCGCAAGGCCTACTACCGCGCCGCCTGGGCGTCCCCGCCCGCCTGCGCCGTGGCCGAGCCGCACTCGAAGTACACCGGCGAGACCCGGTTCCCGCTGATCGCGCAGAACCTGCACCGCTACTTCTTCTACGCGGCCTCGCTCCTGCTGCTGATCAACATCTACGACGCGCTGCTCGCGTTCGGCACCGGTGTCGGCCTGGGCAACCTCATCCTGCTCGTGAACGTGGGCCTGCTCGCCGCGTACACGCTGTCGTGCCACTCGTGCCGCCACATCGCGGGCGGCCGCCTCAAGCACTTCTCCAAGCACCCGGTCCGGTACTGGACGTGGACGCAGATCTCGAAGCTCAACAACCGGCACATGCAGCTCGCGTGGGCCTCGCTGATCTTCGTCTGCCTCACCGACCTCTATGTCGCGCTGGTCGCCTCGGGAACGATCTCCGACCTCCGCTTCATCAACTAAGGAGTGGTTTTGCCCGAGCTGGAAAGGCATTCGTTCGACGTTCTCGTGATCGGCGCGGGTGGTGCCGGTCTGCGTGCCGCGATCGAGGCCCGTGAGCACGGCCTGCGCACCGCCGTTCTCTGCAAGTCGTTGTTCGGCAAGGCCCACACCGTCATGGCCGAGGGCGGGATCGCCGCCGCCATGGGCAACGCGAACGAGAGCGACAACTGGCAGGTGCACTTCCGCGACACCATGCGCGGCGGCAAGTTCCTCAACAACTGGCGCATGGCCGAGCTGCACGCACAGGAAGCGCCGCAACGGGTCTGGGAGCTGGAGACCTACGGCGCGCTGTTCGACCGCACCAAGGACGGCCGGATCTCGCAGCGCAACTTCGGTGGTCACGAGTACCCGCGCCTCGCGCACGTCGGTGACCGCACCGGCCTCGAGCTGATCCGCACGCTGCAGCAGAAGATCGTGTCGTTGCAGCAGGACGACTTCAAGGAGTTCGGCGACTACGAGGAACGCCTGCGGGTGTTCCAGGAGTTCACCGTCACCGAGCTCGCCAAGGACGGGGACCGCATCGCCGGCGCGTTCGGCTACTGGCGCGAGTCCGGCCGGTTCGTGCTCTTCGAGGCACCGGCGGTGATCCTCGCGACCGGTGGCATCGGCAAGTCGTTCAAGGTCACCTCGAACTCCTGGGAGTACACCGGCGACGGCCACGCGCTCGCGATGCGCGCCGGTGCCTCGCTGATCAACATGGAGTTCATCCAGTTCCACCCCACCGGGATGGTCTGGCCGCCGTCGGTGAAGGGCATCCTCGTCACCGAGTCCGTGCGCGGTGACGGTGGTGTGCTGCGCAACTCCGACGGCAAGCGGTTCATGTTCGACTACATCCCCGAGGTGTTCAAGGACAAGTACGCCGACAACGAGGAGGAAGCCGACCGCTGGTACACCGACCAGGCGAACAACCGGCGCCCACCGGAGCTGCTGCCGCGCGACGAGGTCGCCCGCGCGATCAACTCCGAGGTCAAGGCCGGGCGCGGGTCACCCCACGGCGGCGTCTTCCTCGACGTGTCGACGCGGCTGCCCGCCGAGGAGATCCGCCGCCGGCTGCCGTCGATGCACCACCAGTTCAAGGAGCTGGCCGACGTCGACATCACCGCGCAGCCGATGGAGGTCGGCCCGACCTGCCACTACGTGATGGGCGGCGTCGAGGTCGACCCGGACACCGGATCCTCCGCCGTGCCAGGCCTTTTCGCGGCCGGTGAGGTCTCCGGTGGCATGCACGGCTCCAACCGGCTGGGCGGCAACTCGTTGTCGGACCTGCTGGTGTTCGGGCGCAGGGCCGGCGCGGGCGCGTCGGAGTACGTGCGCTCGCTGGGCGACCGTCCCACCGTCGCCGAGGAGACCGTCACCGAAGCACGGGCCACCGCGCTCAAGCCGTTCCAGCAGGAGGGCGGCGAGAACCCGTACACGCTGCACATGGAGCTGCAGCAGTCGATGAACGACCTCGTCGGCATCATCCGGCGCGCGGGCGAGATGGAAGAGGCCTTGCAGCGCCTGGAGAAGCTCAAGGAACGGGCGCGGTCGCTCAGCGTCGAGGGCCACCAGCAGTTCAACCCGGGCTGGCACCTCGCGCTCGACCTGAGGAACATGTTGCTGGTGTCGGAGTGCGTCGCGAAGGCGGCGTTGCTGCGCACCGAGTCACGCGGCGGGCACACCCGCGACGACCACCCCTCGATGGACGCGGAGTGGCGGCGCAAGCTGCTGGTGTGCAAGGCGGACGGCGACGGTGCCTCCGTCGAGGAGAAACCGCAGATCCCGATCCGCTCCGACCTGCTCGACCTGTTCGACCGCACCGAGCTGGAGAAGTACCTCACCGCCGAGGAGCTGTCATGAGCTACCAGGGGAAGTTCCGCGTCTGGCGCGGCGACGACACCGGCGGTGGCCTGGAGGACTTCACCGTCGAGGTCAACGAGGGCGAGGTCGTCCTCGACATCATCCACCGGCTGCAGGCCACGCAGGCGCCGGACCTCGCGGTGCGGTGGAACTGCAAGGCGGGCAAGTGCGGGTCGTGCTCGGCGGAGATCAACGGCCGGCCGCGGCTGCTGTGCATGACCCGGATGTCGATCTTCCAGGAGTCGGAGACGATCACCGTCACGCCGATGCGGACGTTCCCGATCATCCGCGACCTCGTGACCGACGTGTCCTTCAACTACACCAAGGCGCGCGAGGTGCCGTCGTTCGCGCCGCCGAAGGACCTGGCGCCGGGCGAGTACCGGATGCAGCAGGTGGACGTCGAGCGCTCGCAGGAGTTCCGCAAGTGCATCGAGTGCTTCCTGTGCCAGAACACCTGCCACGTCGTGCGTGACCACGAGGAGAACAAGGAGGCGTTCGCCGGGCCGCGGTTCCTGATGCGCGTGGCCGAGCTGGAGATGCACCCGCTCGACACCGCGGACCGCGTCGACCAGGCGCAGGACGAGCACGGCCTCGGGCTCTGCAACATCACCAAGTGCTGCAGCGAGGTGTGCCCCGAGCACATCCACATCACCGACAACGCGCTCATCCCGATGAAGGAACGCGTCGCCGACCGCAAGTACGACCCGATCGTCTGGCTCGGCAACAAGCTGTTCAGGCGGTCCTAGCGACGAGCTGCGGCGTGACCAGCCCGGACTCGTAGGCCATCACCACCGCCTGCGCCCGGCTGGTCAGCCGCAGCTTCGTCATCACGCGGTTCAGGTGCGTCTTCACCGTGCCCTCGGTGACGGTCAGCCGGGAGGCGATGTCGGCGTTGGTGATGCCGGTGCCGACGAGCCGCAGCACCTCGCGCTCGCGGTCGGTCAGCTCGTCCAGACCCGGTGGGGCGCACGGTGCGGCGGCCACGTCGTCGCGCAGGTAGGCCGCCACCAGCCGGCTCATCACCGTGGGGCTGAACTGCATCTCCCCGGACGCCACGGCGGTGATCGCGGCGAGCAGCCTGGCCGGTTCGGACTCCTTGAGCACGAACCCGGCGGCACCCAGCCGCAGCGCCTCGTAGACGTACTCGTCGAGGTCGAACGTGGTCAGGACCAGCACCCGCGCCGGCGACCCGGACGCGACGATGCGTTCCAACGCCGCCATCCCGGTCATCCTGGGCATGCGGATGTCCATCAGCACCACGTCCGGCGCCGACGACTCGACCAGGCACACGGCGCTCTCGCCGTCAGCGGCCTCGCCGACGACCGTCATGCCCGGTGCGGCGTTCAACAAGGCGACCAGTCCCGCGCGGAACAGCGGCTGGTCGTCGACTACGAGCACGCGCGTCACAACGCCCCTTAACCATGTGACGTCACCGCGGTAGTTCCCCCAAGAGGCACGACCAGCTCCACCCGATAGCCCCCGTCCTGCAGGGAACCGGTCGTCAACGTGCCGTGGTAGATCCTGGCGCGTTCCCGCATCCCGATCAAGCCATGACCGGGGTCCACCGGCGCGATTGCTACCAACGGTGGTGAGTTCGTCACCGTCGTGGTCAGCCGAGTGGCCGAACGGCACACCACCACCTCGACCACGCACGGCCCGACGTGCTTCACGACGTTCGTCAACGCCTCCTGCACCACCCGGAACACCGCGAGCTGCAACCTGGACGGCAGGTCGTCGAGCTCCCCGGACAGCTCGAGCGACACCTCGGCCCCGCTGCCGTGCAACCGTGCCACCAGCGTCGCGAGGTCGGCGAGCACGGGCGCCGGAGTGTCCGGCGTGGACCGCAGCAGGGCGAGCAGCCTACGCATCTCCTGCAACGTCTCACGGCTGGTCGCACCGATCGTCGCCACGGCGGTGCGCGCCGTGGCCGGGTCGCTGTCGAACACGTAGCCGGCCAGCCCGGCCTGCATGGAGATCACCGACAGGTGATGCGCCACGACGTCGTGCAGCTCGCGGGCGATGCGCAGCCGTTCGACGGTCACGGCACGTGCGGTGCGTTCTTCCTGACGCGCGCGCAGCTCGTCCCGTGCGGCGGCGAGCTTGCGTGAGACGTCACCCAGCGCCCACGCCGCACCGGGCACGACGAGCGCCTGAGCCCACACCACGGACGCCGGCAGGTCCGGCACCACGAGACCACTGTGCAGCAGCACAACAGCGAGCAGGAGGGCGCTGAACGCCGTGATGCGCGGTGGGTGTTGCGCGGCAACGGTGTAGAACGCGAGCACGTCCGCCACCCGGCGTCACCCCGGCGGCATACCGCGAAAGTTGACGGGGGATCCACTCGTCGTGAGACGACCGAGTTCCGCTGACCTGACTACGTTCCGAAGTCATGGCCCAGCTCCTCGTCACCGCCCCGACCGCGTCGTCCGCCAACGTCTCCGGCGTGGTGAGCGCGGGCGTCACGTGGGACCGCGTCGTCCGCACGATCACCGCGGCCGGGTCCGGCGTCCACCTGCGGATCACGGCGAGCCCGGTCGACCTGGCGGTCTGGTGGTACCGGTGCGACGACCGCGGGGTCGGCGGTGTGCCCGTGCTGTTCCCCGCGGGTGACCGCACCCGCCGCCGCATCGGCGGTGGCTTCCGGGCCGGTACGCGGTTCTGCCTCGCCGTCTCCGGTCCGGCGAGCGGTCTGTGGCACGGCATCGTGGACTGGAACGTCCACTCCTGACTGGGGAACGAGAACGGGGCGCGTCCGAAGTGGACGCGCCCCGTTCCGGTTCAGCCCGGCGTCAAGCCTGGTGGTCGTTCGTGAGCACGACCATCTCGGCGTCCTTGTTCTCCAGCGCGATGACCTTCTTGTTGCGGCGGTTGCGCTTCTCCAGGTAGTTCGCGAACCACGTCAGCAACAGGCACAGTCCGATGTAGATGGCCGCGACCACGATCATGGTCGGGATCAGCGGACGGCCGAACTGCAGCTGACCACCGATCTGGCGGCCCCAGTACAGCAGCTCCTCGAAGGTGATGAGGAAGCCGAGCGCGGTGTCCTTCAACAGCACGACGAGCTGGCTGATGATGGTCGGCATCATCGCCCGCAACGCCTGCGGCAGCAGCACGAGCACCATCACCTGGGTCTTGCGCATGCCCAGCGCGTACGCGGCCTCGCTCTGGCCCTTGGGCAGCGAGTTGATGCCCGCGCGGAACACCTCGGCGAGCACCGAGCCGTTGTACAGCATGAGGCTCAGCACGACGGCGGTGAAGGCGGAGAGCTTGATGCCCGTCGCCGGCAGGCCGTAGTAGAAGAAGAACATCATGATGACCAGCGGGATCGCGCGGAACAGCTCCACGACCACGGCGGCGGGAGCGCTGACCCACCGGTGGTCGGAGAGGCGTGCCGCGGCGAAGATCGCACCGAACGTGAGCGCGAGCACCGCGCCGACCGCGAACGCGCTGAGCGTGCGGCCGAGGGCCTCGGCCAGGGAGATCTGGATCTGCTTGTACTCGATCCAGCTCCACTTGCGGCCCTCGAACTGGCCGGTGTCGATGAAGCGCCACACCACGTAGCCGACCAGTGCGGCGATCGCGGCGACACCGACGACGGCGAGCAACCGGTGGCGGACCCTGGCCCGCGGGCCGGGGACGTCGAAGAGGACGGTGCTGCTCATCGGGCCACGCTCCAGCGCTTTTCCAGAACCCGCTGCAGGAACGTCAGCGGCATCACCAGCAGGACGAAGATGCCGGCGACCCACAGCATGCCGACCAGCGTGCTCTCACCAGCCTCCGACAGCGCGTCGCGGATCGCACCCGCTTCTCTGACCGAGAAGCCCGCCGCGACGGTGGTGTTCTTCAGCAGGGCGATGAACGTGCTCACCATCGGCGGGACGACCGACCGCATCGCCTGCGGCAGCACGATGCTGCCGAGCATCTGGGTGAACGTCAGGCCGAGCGCCCGCGACGCCTCGGCCTGGCCGACCGGCACCGTGTTGATGCCCGAGCGGACGACCTCGCACACGAACGCCGACGTGTAGATCGACAGCGCCACGACGGCGGCGGTGAAGAACTCGAACTTGATGATCTCCAGGTAGGGGTACGCGAACACGAAGAACACGAACACCAGGGTCAGCGGCGTGTTGCGCACCACCGTGACGTAGAGCGTGCCCACCCCGCGGAACACGGGGACGGGGCTGACGCGCAGCATGGCCAGGAAGACACCGGCCAGCAGTGAGATCACCGCGGAGAACGCGAACAGCCGCAGCGTTTCCCCGAAGTGAGCCACGAAGAGGTCGAGATTGCGGGTGAGGACGCCCATCGATTTCCTTGCCGTCGTCCGTCGTCAATGGAACGGCCGGTGGACCCGCCGCGCGAGTCCACCGGCCACAGAGGAACGTCAGTACTTCTCGAGCGTCGGGTGCTTGCCCTCCGCACCCGACTTGCCCAGCGTGTTCTTGTAGATGTCGTCCCACTTGCCGTCGGTCAGCGACTTCTCGAGGACCTCGTTGATCTTGTCCCGGAGCGCCTTGTCGTCCTTGGCGAGACCGATGCCGTACTTCTCCGTGGAGAACGTCTTGCCGACGACCTTCAGCTTGTCCGGCTCGGCGGCCGCGTAGCCCTTGAGGATCGCGTCGTCGGTGCTGACCGCGTCGACCTCACCGTCGTGCAGCTTGGTGACGCACAGCGAGTAGCTCTGCAGCTCGACCACGTTGGAGTCGGGCTGGACCAGCTTGTCGTCGCGCAGCTTCTTGGCCGGCGTCGCGCCCGTGACCGAGCAGACCTTCTTGTCCTTGATGGTGTCCGGGCCGGTGATGGCGGTGTTGTCCTTCTTCACCAGCAGGTCCTGGCCGGCGACGTAGTACGGGCCGGCGAAGGACACCTTCTCCTTGCGGGCGGCGGTGATCGAGTACGTACCGACGTAGTAGTCGATGTCGCCGTTGATGATCGCCTGCTCGCGGGCGGCGGACTGGATCGTCTTGAACTGGATCTTCGTCTCGGGGTCGAAGCCCAGCTGCGCCGCGATCAGCTTCGCCATGTCGATGTCGAAGCCGGTGTACTTGTTGGTCGTCGGGTCCTTGAAGCCCAGACCCGGCTGGTCCTCCTTGACGCCGACGACCAGCGAGCCGCGCGACTTGATCTTCTCGAACGTCGGCGAACCGTCGACCTTGACGTCCTTGGCCACCTCGAAGACGCCGGCGGGCGCCCCCGTCTCGGTGCCCGTGCCTTCCTTGCCACACGCGGTCAGGGCGAGGCCGCCCGCCAGCAGTACCGCCGTAAGGGCGCGAACCCTCATCGTCCTTCTCCTGCCATTCGTTCGAAAGTGAGCTGACTACTAGTGAGTCAGGATCTTGCCAAGGAAGTCCTTCGCGCGGTTGGACTTCGGGGCCGAGAAGAACTCTTCCGGGGTGGAATCCTCGACGACTTCACCGTCGGACATGAAGATCACCCGGTCCGCGGCCTTGCGGGCGAAGCCCATCTCGTGGGTGACCACGAGCATGGTCATGCCGTCCTTCGCGAGGCCGGTCATCACGTCGAGGACCTCCTGGACCATCTCCGGGTCCAGTGCGGAGGTCGGCTCGTCGAACAGCATCACCTTGGGCCTCATCGCGAGCGCGCGGGCGATCGCCGCGCGCTGCTGCTGGCCACCGGAGAGCTGTGCGGGGAACTTGTCGGCCTGGTTGGCGATGCCGACCCGCTCGAGCAGCTCCATCGCGGTCTTGCGCGCTTCCGCGGCAGGCGTCTTGCGCACCTTCACCGGCGCGAGCATCACGTTCTCGATGATGGTCTTGTGCGCGAAGAGGTTGAAGGACTGGAACACCATGCCGACGTCGGCGCGCAGGCGAGCCAGTTCCTTCCCTTCCGCCGGAAGGGGCTGCCCGTCCACCTCGATGACACCCGAGTCGATCGGTTCGAGGCGGTTGATGGTCCTGCACAGGGTCGACTTGCCGGAACCCGACGGCCCGAGCACGACCACGACCTGCCCCTTCGGCACCTCCAGCTGCACGTTCTTGAGCACGTGCAACGGGCCGAAGAACTTGTCCACACCCGCCACACGAATCATCGGCGGGGCAGAGGCGGCAGTCATCCAGTCCTCCATGAGGGGTCGTCGGCGTTGGCGGAAACCTAGGTGTCCGCCACCACACCAGTCCAGGACATTGAGCAAGACTTAGGGTCTCAACTCTGTCACAGGCAGACATCGGTTGCCCGGGAGGTAGCGAAAGTGCGCGTGCTGCTGGTCGAAGACGACGACCGGGTCGCGGAGGCACTGGTCCCAGCCCTGACCAGACGGGGTTTCCACGTGGACCGGCAGGCCACCGGCCGCGGCACGCTCGACCGTCTCGCGGGCGTCGACGTGGTGCTGCTCGACCTGGGCCTGCCCGACATGGACGGGGTGACGCTGTGCCGGGCTATCAGGGCGGCGTCGGACGTGGCGATCATCGTGGTGTCGGCGCGGGGTGAGATCGACGACCGGATCCTCGGCCTGCACGCCGGAGCCGACGACTACCTGGTCAAACCCTATGACGTGGGTGAGCTGGTGGCGCGGGTGCACGCGGTGCGGCGCCGTCGTGGAGCGGATCCGGTGGCGCCGGGGTCGTCGTCCACCGAGGTGTTCGAGACCGGCGACGTGCGGGTCGACCTGGGACGCCACGAGGTCACCGTGGCGGGTGAATCCGTCGCTCTTTCGCGCAAGGAGTTCCAGGTGCTCGCGCTCGTGATGGCGGCGGGCGGGGCGGTGTGCACGCGGGAGCGGATCCTCGCCGAGGTGTGGGGGCGGACCTGGTCCGGTGCAAACAGGACGTTGGACGTGCACGTCGCGACGTTGCGCACCAAGCTGGGCCGGCCCGCGCTGCTCGAGACCGTGCGCGGGGTCGGGTACCGGCTGGGTCAGGTGTCGTGAGTTCGGGTGATCCGGGGCACCGCGGCTTTCGCCGGCATGCCCTGTACCGGTTGGGTGACTGCCCGTGAGGTCTCGACTGCTGGGCGTGGTGCTCGCCCTGATCGTGTTGGTGCTCGTAGGTCTTGGCGTGCCGCTGGGACGAGGGGTCGCGGCGGGCGAGCAACAGGAGATGTTCCTCGACCGGCTGACCGACACGAGCCGGTTCGCGTCTTTGGCGCAGGGGCCGCTGATCGACGACCGTCCGCACCTGATGCTGCCCGAGCTGCAGCGCTACGACGAGATCTACGGCATCGGGGTCGCGGTCGTCGGCCGTGACGCGCCGACGGTGCCGTTGGTGGCTTCGCGGACGAACCTCGCGCTGGGTGACCCGGCGGTGCAGGAGCTGATCGGCAAGGCGCTGGCCGGGCGGCTGCCGGTCGCGCCGCCGTTGTTCACGCCGTGGAGCGACACCCAGGTGGTCCTGGCCGAGCCGGTGCTGGTCGACGGCGAGGTGCGTGGCGCGGTGATCACGTTCTCGCCGACGTCGAAGACCCGCTTCGAGATCCTCGCCTGGTGGGGGCTGCTGCTGGCGGCGAGCCTGCTGGTGCTGGCGCTCGCGGTGCTGCTCGCGCTGCCGGTGGTGCGCTGGACGCTGCGGCCGGTGCAGGCACTGGACGACGCCACCGGCAAGCTGCTCGCAGCCGTGGTCGCTGGCCGCCCGGTGCCGCCGGTGGGCGCCGAGAGCGGGCCGCCGGAGCTGCGCCAGCTCAGCCGCTCGTTCGACCAGATGGCCGCGAACGTCAGCGATGTGCTTGCCGCCCAACGCGCGTTCATCGCCGACGCCTCGCACCAGCTGCGCAACCCGTTGACCGCCCTGAAGCTGCGACTGTCCAACCTGGAGGGACACGTCGACGCCGAGGCCGAGGTGCACCAGGTCGAGGCTCTCAGTGAGACCGATCGCCTCAACCGGATCCTCGACGAGCTGCTGGCCATGGCCCGCACCGAGTCGAGCTCCGTCGACCCGGTACCGGTGGACGTCGACAAGTCCGTCGCCGCCCGCCTCTCCGCCTGGCAGGCCGCGGCGGCCGCCAAGGAGGTGCACCTCGTGCTCGACGGCCAGCGCGTCGGCATGGCGCTGGCACCGCCGCGCGGCATCGAGACGGTGCTCGACGCGCTGCTCGACAACGCGCTCAAGTTCACCCCGGAGGGCACGCTCGTCATCGTCGACGTGCGCAGGGACGGCGACGTCGTCCGCCTGTCGGTCGCCGACCACGGCCCCGGCCTGCAACCCGATGAGCTCGACCGGGCGACCGACCGGTTCTGGCGCAGCCCGGCCCACCAGAACGTGCCCGGCTCCGGGCTGGGCCTGTCGATCGTGCGGCTGGTCGTCGAGCGCGTGGACGGTTCCGTCCGGCTGGAGTCGCCGGAGGACGGCGGCTTGAAGGTCGTGATCGAGCTACCGGCCGTCTGATGTACCGGCGCCTGATATCCAATATCCAATATATGAGATATTGCGGTGCTGCTGCTCAGACCTTGAAGTCGCGGTAGTACCGGACCGCTCCGGGGTGCAGCTGCACCGGCGACGTCTCGATCGCCGACCGCTGCTCTATCGTCCGCGCCGCCGAGTGCGCCTTCACCAGGTCCGGCTGAGCTTCGAAGAGCTGCCGGACGAGCGCCTCGGCCACGTCGTCGGGCATGGACTCGGTGACGAGCAGGAAGTTGCGCACCACGAGCGTGATGACCGGGCCGGACGGCAGGTTGTAGATGGAGGCGGGCAGCGTCGCCGAGCCGTAGGTGGGGAACTGCTCGCGGATCGTCAGCAGCACGTCCTTGAGGTCGAGCATCCGCACCTGGAGATCCCTGGTGAGCCGCGTGATGCTGCCGGTCGGCAGTCCGCCGGACCAGAAGAACGCGTCGAGCCTGCCTTCCCGCATGGCATCCGCCGAGGCGTCCAAGCCCAGGTTGAGCTGCTGCCGCGGCTTCACGTTCGTCGCCTTGAGCAGGCTGTTCGCGATGATCTCGACGCCGGACTCCCTGGCCCCGATCGACACCCGCAGCCCGGCCAGGTCGGCGAACGTCGCCACCGGCAGGTCCGCCCGCACGATCACCTGCAGGTAGTCGTCGTGCATCCGCGCCAGCGCCCGCAGCTTCGTCCCGCCCGGCACGCCCTCGATGGCGTCGGCCTGCGAGAACCCGACCTGCGCCTGGTTGTTGACCAGCCGCAGCACGTTGTCCTTCGAGCCGTTGGTCACCACGACCTGGGGCCGCGCGATGCCGAGCCGGCCGTTCCACGCGTCGGCGAGGCCGTTGCCCAGCGAGTAGTAGACGCCGCCCTGGGGACCGGTGGCCATCGTGATCTTCACGTCCTCGAGCGTGCTGCTGCAGCCCGTCAGGACCGTTGCGGCGGTCAGCAGGCTCACGGCGGCATGCACTCGTCCCAGCACCTGCGCATCGTGCCACGCGGACGTCGCGCGCCTGCACCCGACGAAAGGTTGGTAGCCGTCACAGCTGGTGACCGGTGACCGGTGGGTAGTGCCTGGTCAGGGCCGAACTGGGCACGGTTGGGCCCGGTCCGCCGGAGAGGGGCTGCTGACCAGGGTTTATCGTGGTGAGCGTGAGCACGACGCAGGTTCAGAAGACCTTCCAGATACGCACGTTCGGGTGTCAGATGAACGTGCACGACTCCGAGCGGCTCGCCGGTCTGCTGGAGGACGCTGGGTACGAACGGGCCACCGAGGACGAGCAGGCCGACGTCGTCGTGTTCAACACCTGCGCGGTCCGGGAGAACGCCGACAACAAGCTCTACGGCACCCTCGGTCACCTCGCCCCGCAGAAGGCGGCCAAGCCGGGCATGCAGATCGCCGTCGGCGGCTGTCTCGCGCAGAAGGACCGCAGCGAGATCGTGCGGCGCGCCCCGTGGGTGGACGTCGTGTTCGGCACGCACAACATCGGCTCGCTGCCGGTGCTGCTCGACCGCGCCCGCCACAACTCCGAGGCGCAGGTCGAGATCCTCGACGCGCTCGAGACGTTCCCCTCCTCGCTGCCCGCGAGCCGCGACTCCGCCTACTCCGGCTGGGTGTCGATCTCCGTGGGCTGCAACAACACCTGCACGTTCTGCATCGTGCCCTCGTTGCGCGGCAAGGAGAAGGACCGCCGCCCCGGCGACGTGCTCGCCGAGGTGCAGACCCTCGTCGACGAGGGCGTGCTGGAGGTGACGCTGCTGGGCCAGAACGTGAACTCCTACGGCGTCGAGTTCGGCGACCGGTTCGCGTTCGGCAAGCTGCTGCGCGCCTGCGGTCAGATCGACGGTCTGGAGCGGGTCCGTTTCACCTCGCCGCACCCCAAGGACTTCACCGACGACGTCATCGCCGCCATGGCCGAGACGCCGAACGTGTGCCACCAGCTGCACATGCCGCTGCAGTCCGGTTCGGACCGCGTGCTGAAGGCGATGCGCCGCTCGTACCGCACCGAGAAGTACCTCGGCATCATCGAGAAGGTCCGCGCCGCCATGCCGGACGCCGCGATCACCACGGACATCATCGTGGGCTTCCCCGGTGAGACCGAGGAGGACTTCCAGGGCACGCTCGACGTGGTGCGCCAGGCCAGGTTCTCCTCCGCGTTCACGTTCCAGTACTCCAAGCGCCCCGGCACCCCGGCCGCCGAGCTGCCCGACCAGCTGCCCAAGGCCGTCGTGCAGGAACGCTTCGACCGCCTGGTCGCGCTGCAGAACGAGATCACCCACTCGCTCAACACCGAGCAGCTCGGTCGCACCGTCGAGGTCCTCGTCGCCACCGGCGAGGGCAAGCGCGACGCCGAGACCCACCGCATGAGCGGCCGCTCCCGCGACGGCCGCCTGGTGCACTTCACGCCCGGCACCCCGCGCCCCGGCGACGTCGTCGAGACCGTCGTCACCTACGCCGCCCCGCACTACCTGGTGGCCGACGGCGAACCGCTGACGTGGCGGCGCACCAAGGCGGGTGACCGTTCGGAGGCAGGCCTGAAGCCCAAGACCCAGGGCGTCGGCCTGGGCCTGCCCTCCTTCGGCAAGCCGGCCCCGCTGCCCGCCGTCTCGGGATGTGCGGCCCAGTGAGCGACGAGGAGTACCTGCGCCGCGAGATCGACGAGGTGGAGCGCACCGCCGCCCGCCGCATCGACCCCGGCACCGGAGCGCTGACGATCTCCATCGCGGTGCTCGCCCTGCTCGTGTCGCTGGTTCTGCCGTGGATCGGCGACCACACCGGTCTGCAGGTCGTGCTGGGCGAGTCCACGACGTTCCTGCCGCGCCTGTTCGCGTTCCTGGCCCTCGGCGTGGGCGTGGTCGGCTCCGGCCTCACCCTTGCCGTCCGCCGCTGGGCACTCGCGTGGGTGTGCTCGCTGGGCCTGTTCGCCGGGGCGGTCACCGGCGTGCTGTCGATCTGGACCCAGCAGACCACCACCAGCAACAAGACCATCGGCCCCGGTCCTGGGATCGGTCTGACCATCGCCGTGATCGCGGTCGTCTTCCTGCTGGTGAAGTGGCTCCGCATCGCCGCTTCCCGCCCGCCGCAGCTCTGAAGCGCGGCGTACTGCCCGCTGAACGCACTGAGGGGCCCCTCCTGAGCGGAGGGGCCCCTCAGTACGTCAAACCGGACTAACGGGTCGCCAGCGCCTGCTCAGCGGCGGCCAGCCACTCGCGCCACTGCGCGGCCTGCGCCTCGGCCTGCTCGATGCGGCGCTTGTCGCCCGCGGCACGAGCCTTCGCGGCCTGCGCCTCGAACTGCTCCACGCGCTCGCGGAACTGCGCCACGCGGGCCTCGGCCTCGGGGTCGGACCGGCGCCACTGCGCGTCCACCGCGCCGCGCACCCTCTCCTCGATCGCGCGCAGCTTGCCCTCGAGCTCGCGGATGCGCTCCCGCGGCACCTTGCCGATGGCGTCCCAGCGCTCCTGGATCTTGTAGAGGTGGTTGCGGGCCGCCTCGAGGTCGGCCGACGGGTCGATCGTCTCGGCCTCGGCGAGCAGCTCCTCCTTCAGCTTCGCGTTGGCCGTGAACTCAGCGTCCCGCTCGCTGAAGGCCTCGGACCGCTTCTGGAAGAACGCGTCCTGCGCGGCGCGGAACCGCTGCCACAGCGCGTCGTCGGCCTCCTTGGGCGCACGCCCGGCGGCCTTCCACTCGACCATCAGCTCCTTGTAGCGACCGGCCGTGGGGCCCCAGTCGTCGGAGTCGACGAGCTTCTCGGCCTCTTCGACGAGCGCCTGCTTCGACGTCTTCGCCACCGAACGCTGCCGGTCGAGGTCCGCGAAGTGCGAGCCGCGACGGCGGTTGAACGCGTCACGGGCCTTCGAGAACCGGCGCCACAGCTGCTCGTCGGTCTTGCGGTCGACGCCGCGGATGGTCTTCCACTCGTCGAGGATCTGGCGCAGCCGGTCGCCCGCGACCTTCCACTGGGTGGACTCGTTCGCGATCGACTCGGCCTCGTCGACCAGCGCCTGCTTGCGCGCGACGGACTGGGCTCGGGCGGCCTCCTTGGCCTCCTTCGCCTTCTCCATGCCGGCCTCGGCCTGCTCCAGCACGTGCTCGACGCGGGCGGCCAGCGCCTTGAGGTCACCGACGACGGCGGCCTCGGCCAGCTGCTCCTTGACGTGCTTCGCGCTGGTCAGAGCGTGCTTGGGGTCGCCGGCGCCGGACTTGAGCCGCGACACCAGCAGCTCGACCTCGGTGCGCAGGTCGTCGAACCGGCGCGCGAAGTGCGCGAGGCCCTCGACCGGTTCGCCCGCCTGCCACGACCCGACAGCGCGCTCGCCGTCCTCGGTCTTCACGTAAACGGTGCCGTCGGCGTCAACGCGCCCCCAGCGCTCAGGGTGGTCCGACGCCACGGGGACGGCCGGAGGCGTCGCCGCCGCGGTCTCCTTCGGCGTTTCCTCGGCTCCACCCTCGACCGCGGTGACGTTCTCGACCTCAGTCTCGACGGTCTCGACCGCGACGGTCTCCGGTGTGCTGTCCTGCTCCGACATCGCCGGTTCCTCCCATCTGACGCCCGTGCCAGCCACGAGCGCCCCGCCAGCGGCGGGGCCGATGCAATACGGGCGCTGGAGGGTCTCCCGTCCCCAGTTCCCCGCGCGCATTCAAACAGGTCAGAGCTCGACTCGGTACTGGGAGTCCACGATAGGTAGCCTCGTTCGTCGTGATCACCCGTGCCGCGGTGGTGCCGCACCCGCCGCTCCTCGTGCCAGAACTGGTCGCGGGAGCCGCCGCGGAAACCGCTCCCGTGAGAGCCGCAACCGTTGCCGCGGCAGGAAAGTTGCCTGGTCCGTGGGTGGCTGTGGCGGTCGGCGGCAGCGGCCCGGCGACGTTCGTGCCACCGCTGTCCGGAACATTCCTCGGCTATGGGGTCGACGTGCCCGTGTCACTCGGCGGGAACGAGCCTCCCGACCCGCGGCTCCCGCTGCCGGTGCTGGTCACGGCGTGGCTGCGGGAACGCTGCGCGATCGAGGTGTCACGCGTCGAGCTCGTTCCACCTGACCTGGCCCCGTCCGACTGCGTCTCGTTTGGACAACGACTCGCGGCCGAGGACTGCGGCCTGCTGGTCCTCGGCGACGGCTCGACCCGGCACGGCCCGCGTTCGCCCGGCGCGAACGACGAGCGTTCGGGACCGTTCGACGACCACGTCCACGCCCTGCTGGCCGCCGCGGACACCGACGGCCTGCTCGCACTCGACCCCGAGCTCGCCCGTGAGCTGGGCGCGCAGGGCCGCGCGGCGTGGCAGGTCCTCGCCGGCGTGCCCGGTCCGTGGCGCTGCGCGAGCGCCGAGTTCTTCGCACCGTTCGGCGTGGGCTACCACGTCGCAGTCTGGGAGCGCCCGTGATCACGCCAATCGCCGTCGTCGGCCCCACCGCGACCGGCAAGTCCGACCTGGCCGTCGCCCTCGCCGAGCGGTTCGGGGGAGAGGTCGTCAACGCCGACGCCATGCAGCTCTACCGCGGCATGGACATCGGCACGGCCAAGATGAGCCTCGACGAACGTCGCGGCGTCCCGCACCACCTGCTCGACGTCCTCGACGTCACCGAGACCGCCTCGGTCGCCGCCTACCAGCGCGAGACCCGTGCGGTGGTCGAGTCCCTGCTCGCCGCCGGCCGCCCGCCGGTCCTCGTCGGCGGCTCCGGGCTGTACGTGCAGGCCGTGCTCGACGACCTGAAGTTCCCCGGTACCGACGACGCGGTGCGCGAACGCTACGAGGCGGAGCTCGCCTCGGCCGGCCCGGAGGCGCTGCACCGGCGGCTGCAGGAGCTCGACCCGGCCGCCGCGATCGCGATCCTGCCCTCGAACGGCCGCCGCATCGTGCGCGCGCTGGAGGTCATCGAGCTGACGGGCGAGCCGTTCTCCGCGAACCTCCCCAAGCCCGGCCCCGCCCGGTACGACACCGTCCAGATCGGCGTCGACCGCGAGGTGTCCGAACTGGACACCCGCGTCGACCTGCGCGTGGACCTGATGTTCGAAGCGGGCCTGGAGGCCGAGGTGCGCGCGCTGGTGAAGCTCGGTCTGCGCGAGGGCAAGACCGCCTCCCGCGCTCTCGGCTACCAGCAGGTGCTGTCCGCAATGGACGGAGCCTGCACCATCGACTTCGCCGCCGAGGAGACCAAGCGCGCCACCCGCCGTTTCGTGCGCAGGCAACGGTCGTGGTTCCGGCGTGACCAGCGCATCACCTGGTTGGACGGCTCGCGGCCCGACCTGGTGGAGGTCGCCGGTAGCCTAGTGCCGTGGAGTTCGTGAAGGGGCACGGCACGGAGAACGACTTCGTCATCCTGCCCGACCTCGATGACCGGCTGGACCTGACGGTGGCGCGCGTCCAGGCGCTGTGCGACCGGCAGCGCGGCCTCGGCGCGGACGGCGTGCTGCGCGTCGTGCGGACCGACGGCCAGTGGTTCATGGACTACCGCAACGCCGACGGCTCCATCGCCGAGATGTGCGGCAACGGCCTGCGCGTCTTCGCCCGCTACCTGGTCGACGCGGGCCACCAGCCGCAGGGAACGTTCGTCGTGGGCACGCGCGCGGGCGACCGGACCGTGACGACGCACCCGGACGGCTCCGTCACCAACGACATGGGCCCCGCCCGCGTCACCGGCACCTCCATCGCCGCGGTCGACGGCCAGGGCATCGGCGGCTTCGCGGTCGACGTCGGCAACCCGCACCTCGCCTGCGTCACCGACACCCCGGTCGACGGCTTCGACCTCACCGTGCCCCCCGGCTACGACCCGGTCATGTTCCCGCACGGCGTGAACGTCGAGCTGATCAACGTCCTCGACCCCGGCACCGGTGCCGGGGTCGCCGCCGAGTCGGGCACCACCCCGCGCGGCGCCCTCAAGATGCGCGTCTACGAACGCGGCGTCGGCGAGACCCGCTCCTGCGGCACCGGCACCGTGGCATCGGTCGCGTCGTGGCTGGCAGGTCAGGGCAGGACGACCGGCTCGGCCACCGTCGACGTCCTCGGCGGCCAGGTCACCGTCACGATCGAGCCGACGACCTCGACCCTCACCGGCCCCGCGGTGCTGGTCGCGCGCGGCGAGCTCGACAAGTCCTGGTGGGACGCCCTCGCCTGACTGATATATCGCATCCGATATATCAGCTCAGCTCGTAGACCTCGATCTTGCCGAGCCGCTCCGGCTTGACGACGTTGGGATGCGAGTCCGGCGCAGTCAGGCAGACGAGCTTGTCGCCGACGACCGCGACGGCGAAGCAGGTCTGCGTCGTCTCCACCCGGTGCGTGACCTCGCCTCCCTCGGTCACCCGGAACACCGCGGGCTGCAACGCCGGCGCCACCCACACACCGTCCCCGTCGCCCGCGATGCCGTCGGGCGCGATGCCGAGCTCCTTCACGTCGGCCCACACCCGCCGCCCGCGCAACGAACCGTCGAGGTCGACCGAGAACGCCGTCAGCTTGAACGCCACCGTTTCCGCGACAACCAGTGTGGTGCCGCTCTCCGACTCGCCGGCCGGGTCGGGCAGCAGCGCCATTCCGTTCGGGAACTTCAGGTCCTCGACCGCCACGGAGACCGAACCATCCGGTTGCACCAGCGCGAGCGAGGCGCCCTCCGGAGCGAAGTCCGGCTCCAGCAACCGCGGCAGGCCCACCTCGTCGATCAGCCCGTGCAGGTCGAAACCGAAGTTGCCGACGTAAGCCCGCCCCTCGCCGTCGACGAGCATGTCGTTGGCGTGGAAGGTCGCGATATCCGATATGTCGGCGTGCAGGACGAGCTCGCCGTCTTCGAGCCTGCGCACGGTGCGGTCGAGCATCGACACGACGAGCAGGCGGCCGTCGGGCAGCCAGCCCAGCCCGGACGGCTGGCCGTCGAAGGCCACGACGAGCTCGTCGTCACCGGTCGCGAGGTCGAGGGCGTGCACCTCGCCCGCGTAGAAGTCCGAGTAGTAGAGGCGACCGTCGGGGCCGCGCCGCGGTCCCTCGCCGAAGTGGAGACCGTCCCGCAGCACCGTGGTGTCAGCCATGGGCCTCGACGCTAGCGCCGGTCGGCAGGTCCCGCATAGACCTCAACGGCGACAGCAGCACCCACGCCATCCCGAACACCGAGCCGACCAGCGAGATCCACAGCGTCGGCACGATCCCGAGCCAGGAACCGAGCGCGCCGCCGGCCAGCGCGCCCAGCGGCGTCGCGCCCCACACCACCCAGCGGATCGAGGCGTTCATCCGGCCCATCAGGTGGTCGGGGCAGATCGCCTGCCGGTAGCTCACCTGGCCGACGTTGTAGACGACGATGCCGAACACCGAGATCGCCAGCCCGGCCATCGGCAGCACGAGGCCCCACCCCGCGGAGACGAACGGCAGTGCCAGGGTGAACGGCCAGGTCAGCAGCGGGATCAGCCAGATCATCCTGGCCTGCCCGACCAGCTTGCCCAGCTTGAACGCCACCGCCGCGCCGACCACGCCCCCGACACCGCCCGCGCTCAGCACCAGACCCGCCGTGCCCTCGCTGAGCTCGGCCACGTTCAGCAGGAACAGGATCAGCACGGCGTTCTGGACGCCGTGGAAGAAGTTCGACGTGCCGGTGCAGGCCACGATCGCGCGCAGCGTGACGTTGCCGAAGACGAACCGCAGCCCCTCCATCACCTCGCGCCGCAGGTTCGGCGAGGAGTGCCGGTGCGGCACCGGCTCCACCACCCTGATCCGGAACAGGAAGAACGCCGAGCTCAGGTAGCCCAGCCCGGTTGCCAGCACACCGTTGGCCGCGCCGATGAACTGCGCCGCGTACCCGCCGATCGCCGGCCCCGACACCTCCGCGACCGACATGCTGGCCTGCAGCTTCGAGTTGCCCTCGACGAGCTGGTCACGCCCCACCAGCGACGGCAGGTACGACTGGTAGGCGACGTCGAAGAACACCGTGCACACACCCACCGCGAGGCTCACCACGACCAGCTGCGGCAGGTCCAGCACGCCCAGCCACCACGCCACCGGCACGCTCAGCATCAGCACGGCGCGGACGACGTCCATCGCGATCATCAACGGCTTGCGGCGCATCCGGTCCACCCAGACGCCGGCGGGCAGCCCGATCAGCAGGAACGCCATCGTGCCGGCCGCGGCCAGCAGTCCCATCTCGAACGGTGTCGCGTTCAGCACACCCGCCGCGAGCAGCGGGATCACCGTCAGGCCGATGGTCGACCCGAACTGGCTGATCGTGTCGCCGGCCCACAGCCGGCGGAAGTCGTGATGCCCCCAAAGCGTCATGGCGGGAAGTCTGCGCTGAGTGATTGGAAACTGTCAATCACTTACACTGTGCCGGTGTCGTTCTCCCGGAACCGGCGTCCCGCAACCCGCGAGGAAGCCGCGGCTCTCAGCTCCGACCTGCGGCTGCGGATGATCCGCATGGCGTTCGAGCGCCCGCTCACCAACAAGGAGCTGGCGCAACGGCTGGGCAAGGACCCGGCCACGACGCTGCACCACGTGCGCAAGCTCGTGGCCACCGGTTTCCTGGAGGCACTGCCCCCGCGCGCGGGCAACCGGGGCGCGAAAGAAATCCCCTATCGGTCTACCGGGCTGTCGCGGGAGCTCGACAACAGCGAAAATATGGTCGCCGTCGGCGAGGCGATGTTGCACGCTTTCCTCGGCGAGGTCGCCGACATCGGGCTCAGTGACGTGGATCAGAGCCGCCTGGTCGTGACCGTCGACCCGGAGGAACTAAAGCAGCGGCTCGGAGCGTTGATGGATGAGCTGGCCGCGCAACCGGTCAGACCGGATGTTCCCCGTGTGGCGATCTACCTCGCGGTGTATCCGGGGGACTGAAGGTCCATGGGACGATGAAGGGCAAATGACGGAAAACATCCAGAGCACAGAGTTCGACCCGGAGTTCGACGAGAAGTGGGAGGACGACTTCTCGACGGGCGACTACGAGCGCGCCGAACGTGCCGCGCTGCGTCGCGTCGCCGGGCTCTCCACCGAGCTCGAGGACGTCACCGAGGTCGAGTACCGCCAGCTGCGCCTGGAGCGGGTCGTGCTCGCCGGGGTGTGGACCGAGGGCACGGCCGCGGACTCCGACGCCTCGCTCGCCGAACTGGCCCGCCTCGCCGAGACCGCGGGTTCCGAGGTCCTCGAAGGTGTCGTGCAGCGGCGCGACAAGCCGGACCCCGCGACCTACATCGGCTCCGGCAAGGTCGCCGAGCTGCGCGACGTGGTGCAGGCGACCGGCGCGGACACGGTGATCTGCGACGGTGAGCTCTCACCCGGCCAGCTGCGGCAGCTGGAGGAGCGGCTCAAGGTCAAGGTCATCGACCGCACCGCGCTCATCCTGGACATCTTCGCGCAGCACGCGCGGTCCAAGGAGGGCAAGGCACAGGTCGAGCTGGCCCAGCTGCAGTACCTCATGCCGCGCCTGCGTGGCTGGGGTGAGACGTTGTCCCGGCAGGCCGGTGGTCGTGCCGGTGGCGGCAACGGCGGTGTGGGTCTGCGCGGTCCCGGTGAGACGAAGATCGAGACCGACCGGCGCCGCATCCGCGACCGCATCGCGAAGCTGCGCCGCGAGCTCGCCGCGATCAAGGTGATCCGCGAGACCAAGCGCAGCCGCCGCGTCGCGAACGAGATCCCCAGCGTCGCCATCGCCGGGTACACGAACGCGGGCAAGTCCTCGCTGCTCAACGCGCTGACCGACGCCGGTGTGCTGGTGGAGGACGCGCTGTTCGCCACCCTCGACCCGACGACGCGCCGCGCGCTGACGCCGGAGGGACTGCCGTACACGCTGACGGACACCGTCGGCTTCGTCCGGCACCTGCCGCACCAGCTCGTCGAGGCGTTCCGCTCCACGCTGGAGGAGGTCGGTCAGGCCGACCTGCTCGTGCACGTGGTCGACGGCTCCGACGCGATGCCGGAGAGCCAGGTCAAGGCGGTGCGCGAGGTGCTCGCCGAGATCAACGAGCGCAACGACGTGCCGATGCCGCGCGAGCTGCTGGTCGTGAACAAGATCGACGCGGTGGGCGACCTGGGCCTGGCCCGGCTGCGGCACCTGTTCCCGGACGCGTCGTTCGTGTCGGCGCACTCCGGCGTCGGCATCGAGGAGCTGAAGGTCCGCATCGCCGAGCTGATGCCGCGGCCGGAGGTCGTGGTCGAGGCGCTCGTGCCGTACGCGCGCGGCGAGGTCGTCGCCCGCGTGCACCGCGACGGCGAGGTGCTGTCCGAGAAGCACACGGAGTCGGGCACGCTGCTCAGCGCCCGTGTGCGCCCGGACCTGGCCGGTGTGCTCGAGCCGTTCGCGACGAACGGATCACCTGCTTGATCCCGCCTCCACCGGTGGACGTGTGCCCGGTAGCCATGCAGGAGCTCTCCGGGCTCACGTCCGACGGCAAGCAGTTCTACGCCGTCAGCGACAGCGACAACGGCACGCTGCGCATCCAGGTCCTCGGGCGCGACTGCGTCGTGAAGCGCACGATCACCGCGCCCGTGGACCCGTTCGACGTCGAGGACCTCGCGATGGCGCCGGACGGCACCCTGTGGGCTTCCGACACGGGCGACAACAACAAGTCCCGTGCCACGGTCGCACTGCACAAGGTGTCGCCTTCCGGCGCCGTCGAACGGTTCCGCGTCACCTACCCGGACGGCAAGCACGACGCCGAGGCGTTGCTGCTCGACAAGTCCGGCACGCCCTACATCGTCACCAAGGAACCCCTCGGCTCCGCACTGATATATCGCCCCGCAGCGCCGCTGCGAACTGATGTTTCGGTGCCGTTGGAGCAGGTGGCACGCATATCGCTGGCGACGACCGACACGCCGGGCGGCCCTCTGGAGGGCAGCCTCGACACGCGCTTGGTGACGGGTGCCGCGTCGATGCGCGACGGCTCCGTCGTGGCTCTGCGCACCTACACCGAGGCGTACCTCTTCCGGGTCCCCGACGGCGACCTGGTGAAGGCGCTGTCCGGCGACCCGGTCCGGGTCCCGCTGCCGAATGAACCCCAGGGCGAGGCCATCGCCTTCGACCCGGACGGCACCCTGCTCTCCGCCTCCGAAGGCGCCGGCACCCCGATCCGCTCGGTCGCCGGTGCCGCCGCCCTCGCGAAGCCCGCCGCGCCGACGACCACGGCCCCACCGCCCGCCGCCGAGCAACAGCAGGCCGCGCCATCGGACACCGCGACGACGTCGTCGTCGTGGCAGAACTGGCCGCTGGCGCTGACTCTCGGCGGCCTCGTGCTCGCCGTCGCCCTCGTCATCGGCCTGCGCCGGCGCCGGCGCGCCTGACCGAACTCAGTCGGCGACCGGCCGGACAGCTGCGGAGAAGGCGTGCTCGATCGCCTCTTCCGCAGCCCTCGTCGTGCCGAGCTGACTGACGTGGGAATAGCCGATGAGGACAGCGCTGCCGACGACGTTCACCGAGGTGAGCGCGATGTACAACCAAGCTCGCTCGTGGCCCCAAGCGCCTGGCGACGTCGTGCGGAGCGCTTGCGCCAACCCGATGACCGGCCGACCGCTCTTCTAGACGTGCGACTGCCAGGCGATCAGCGGAAGACCGGTGCGTCGCGCGATCTCCTTCTCCAAGCCGAGCTGGTACCCCATCAAGCTCCGTGCCGTCTTCTTGAGGTACAGGGCGTGGAGGATCACGACCGAGACGGCGAAGGGAAACCACATCAGCAGGTAACCCTTGCCACCCCCGATCGCGACGGTGACGGCGATCGCCATCACCGTCACGCCCGCGGTGAGGATGCGGTCGCCGGACGTGGTCACGGTTGTCACCCGGTCGGACACATCTCGGCATTCCGCGATCAGCCACTCGACGATCTGCGTTTCGGTGAACCGCGGCGACGGAGGTTCCTGGGTCACGACAGCAGGCTCCCGCACTCCGCGCCCCACCAGTACCGCTGTTCTAGTCCCAGGCGACAGGCATGCGTTCCAGCCCGCCGATCACCAGGCTCGCCCGGTGCGGCAGCTCTTCCTCCGGCACGGCGAGCCGCAGCTTCGGGAACCGCGCGAACAGGCCGGGGAAGGCGATCTTCAGCTCGACCCGCGCCAGGTGCTGCCCGATGCACTGGTGGATGCCGTGCCCGAACGCCACGTGCCCCGCCGCACCTCGCGCCAGGTCGAGCACGTCGGGATCGGCGTAGCGTGCCGGGTCGCGGTTCGCGGAGCCGAGCTCGACCTTCACCGTGTCGCCCTTGCGCACGAGCACGCCGTCGACCTCGACGTCCTCCAACGCCGTGCGCACCGTGACGGGCGTCAAACTGATATATCGCAGCAGCTCCTCGACGGCGGCGTCGGGCCGGGCCAGCATCGCCTCCACCCGAGCTCGGTCACGCAGCAGCTCCAGCGTCCCGAGCGAGAGCATGTTCGTCGTCGTGTCGAGCCCGCCGCCGAGCAACGCCATGCCCATCGCCGCCATCTCGTCGTCGGACAACGGGTCAGCTGACCCGGCTTCGGCGTTGACGAGGTCGCTGAGCAGGTCGTCGGTCGGCTGCTCCCGCTTCGCCGCGACCATCTCCAGCATGAACCGCTGCAGCCGCCCGAACGCCTCGAACATCGCCTCGGCCTCGCCGGCCTCCGCCCCGCTGGCGCCGGTCAGCAGCATCGCGTCCTGGTGGAACTCCCCGCGCCGCTCGTACGGCACGCCCAGCAGCTCGCAGATCATCAACCCCGGCACCGGTGAGCAGAAGTGCTCCACCAGGTCCGCCGGTGACCCCGCCGCCGCGAGCACGTCGAGCTGGGCCGCGGTGATCTCCTCGAGCCGCTCGGCCAGCAGCCGCATCCGCCGCACGGTGAACTGCCCGGTCAGCCTGCCGCGGTAGCGCGTGTGCTCCGGCGGGTCGTGGTCGGTGAACGCACCGGGCGGCGACGGCGGCGCGTCACCGGGACTGCCGGGACCGAACGGGTTGTGCATCAGGTCCGGCCGGATGCTGAACCGGTTGTCCGCGAGCACGGCGCGCACGGTTCCGTGGTCGTGCGCGCGCCAGCCGACGTGCCCGTCCGGGTACGTCATCGGGCTGAGTGGCATTGCTTCCCCCTTGCAACGAGGTCTTCCCCTACCTGCAAGCTAAAAACGTTTGCGGACGAAGTCAAAAGACTCGTTGCAATGGCTTGAAGCGCAAGGCACCATGAGGTCGTGCCTGGTAAACGGCTAAACGAAGAGGAACGGCAGCTCATCGCCCAGTGGCTGTGGGACGGGCTGGGGTACTCCGAAATCGGGAGGCGGTTGCAAAGGCCCGCGTCGACGATCCAGCGGGAAGTGCTCCGCAACGGCGGCCACAACAACTACCGGCCGGGCGCCGCGCACCGGGCCGCGAGCGAACGGGCCATGCGCCGGATGCCCGCGGTCGACGACCTCGACGTGGACGACGAGGCCTACTCGTTCGACCGCAGTCCGGGGAAGGTGCAGGAGTTCCACCTGCGGCTGGTCGCGGTGTTCCGGCAGACCGGCCTCACGCGCACGGCGGCGCGGATCCTCGCCGAGATCTTCATGTGTGACAAGGGCAGCCTGTCCGCCACGGAGCTGGTGCTGCGGCTGTCGGTCAGCCCGGGCACCGTCTCGCGGACGACGGCCTACCTGCAGAACCTGGACCTGCTGCGCGCCGAACGCGACGGCAAGCGCATGCGCTACTTCCTGGACGACGACATCTGGTACCGCGCGTGGCTGTCCAGTGCCCAGCGGAACAGCACCTGGGCGCACACCGCGCTGGACGGTGCCGAGATCTTCGGTCTCGACACGCCGGTGGGCGCGCGCCTCAAGGACATGGGCCAGTTCTTCAGCTTCGTCGTCGTGGACATGGAGGCCACGAGGCAGAAGTGGCTGGACTTCTTCGACAAGAAGAAACGCGCCCGCGGCGAAACCACGGGCGCGCGCACAGCAGGAAGCGGAACCGGCGAACCTACGGCAGGCGCCGCAGCACCGTGACGACCTTGCCGAGGATGGTGGCCTCGTCGCCGTTGATCGGCTGGTAGGCCGGGTTGTGCGGCATCAGCCACACGTGGCCGTCCTTGCGCTTGAACGTCTTCACCGTCGCCTCGCCGTCGATCATGGCGGCGACGATCTCGCCCTGGTCGGCCGTGGGCTGCTTGCGGATCACGACCCAGTCGCCGTCGGTGATCGCGGCGTCGATCATCGAGTCACCGACGACGCGCAGCAGGAACAGCTCGCCCTCACCGACGATCTCGCGCGGCAGCGGGAACACGTCCTCGATCGACTCCTCCGCCAGGATCGGACCACCGGCCGCGATCCGGCCGACCATCGGCACGTACGCGGGCGTCGGCTTGGACATCGGGTCGAGCCCGGGGTCGATCTCGGGCGGCAGCATCCCCACCGCGCGCGGGCGGTTCGGGTCGCGGCGCAGGAAGCCCTTCCGCTCCAGCGCGCGCAGCTGGTAGGCCACCGACGACGTCGAGGTCAGGCCGACGGCCTCACCGATCTCCCGCACGCTCGGCGGGTAGCCGAAGCGGTCGACCCAGTCGCGGATGACGTCGAGCACCTTGCGCTGGCGCAGGGTCAGGCCGGCGTTGCCCGCGATCTCGCTCACCTCTGTCCCCACGACAGCGGGGTCTGGGTCGATCGTCTTGCCTGCCACGGTCGCTGTCCTCCTCGCCGCCCCCAGTTCGAATGGGATTCCGGCCTCCGTCGATCTTCCTGGTCGACGGTAGTCGTGTTTGCTGCACAGATCAAACACCTGTTCGAGGTATTTGGCGGCGTGTTGTGGCGTCCGGGGTGACGTTCTGGTAGAAATTCGCACGGACGTTCGATCGAACCTGTGTTCGATCATGGTGCTTGACCTGCAATGGAGGGCGTCATGGCGGTACTGGTCGAGAAGCGGTTGCGCGTTGTCGAGGACGCGGACGTCGCAGCGGGCCGTCCACTCCGTTCGGGTCCGCGTGTGATGCCGAAGCGCCCGGCCACGAAGCCGCGCCCCGTCTTGGTTCCGTCCTCGCGCGAGTCGCGCTCGTGCGAGGTGCGACCCCAGCGCGAGTCCGCTCTGGAGCTGATCGCCGTCGGCGCGCTGAGTGCCCTGACGGTCATCGCGCTCGGCGTGCTCTACCTCCAGCAGATGGGGGTCACGCCGTAGGGCGACCCCTACATCTTGTGTCTTGGTGCCCGCGATGACGTGAACTCTCCGTCATCGCGGGCATCTTTGTGTAATCGCCCCTGATCGGCGCAACGTTCGCCCGTTCGGGTGGTGTGTCGAGTTGCGTCGGCGCCCTGTTGCGATCTAGGTTCTACCCCTACATCTAGTGGTTGCACCGTTGTAAGTAGTCCACAGGTTGTGGGTAACCCGACCAGTGAGGCTGCTGCGATGGATGCTGCGCGGGGGAAGGGGTGAGGTGGCGTGCGGTGTCCGTTCTGCCGCCATTCGGACTCGCGGGTGGTCGACTCCCGTGAGGTGGACGAGGGTCAGGTGATCCGTCGTCGCCGCTCCTGCAACAGCTGCAGCCGCAGGTTCACCACGGTCGAAGAAGCGGTTCTCGCCGTGGTCAAGCGCTCCGGGGTGACGGAGCCCTTCAGCCGCGACAAGGTGGTCGTCGGCGTGCGCAGGGCGTGCCAGGGCCGCCCGGTCGACGAGGACGCGTTCCAGGTGCTCGCCCAGCGGGTGGAAGAGTCGATCCGGTCGACGGGATGCGCGGAAATCCCGAGCCACGAGGTGGGTCTGGCCATTCTCGGGCCCCTGCGCGAGCTCGACGAGGTCGCTTATCTGCGCTTCGCGAGCGTTTACAGGTCCTTCTCGTCCGTCGAGGACTTCGAGAAGGAAATCCTCGATCTTCGCACTGCCCGGGCCGAAGCGGCCCAGGAGCAGTGATCGGCGCGCATCACAAGCGCGCGACATCAACATCTTTTTCTGAAGCACCAGCACGAGGGAGATCCACCGTGACCGAGACCGTCGGCGGCTCAGCCAAGAAGACAGCCGCACGGGCGGCTGCCAAGCCTGCTGCCGCGCTGAAGGTCCAGCGCGTCTACACCACCGAGGGCCGCCACCCCTACGACGAGGTCACCTGGGAGCGCCGCGACGTCGTCATGACGAACTGGCGCGACGGCTCGGTGAACTTCGAGCAGCGCGGTGTCGAGTTCCCCGAGTCGTGGTCGGTGAACGCCACCAACATCGTCACCAGCAAGTACTTCCGCGGTGCCGTCGGCAGCGAGAAGCGCGAGCAGTCGCTGCGCCAGCTGATCGACCGCGTGGTGAAGACCTACGTGGGCGCCGGCAAGGAGCACGGCTACTTCGCGGGCGAGCAGGACGCGGAGATCTTCGAGCACGAGCTCACCTACATGCTGTTGCACCAGGTGTTCAGCTTCAACTCGCCGGTGTGGTTCAACGTCGGCACGTCGTCGCCGCAGCAGGTCAGCGCCTGCTTCATCCTCGCGGTCGACGACACCATGGAGTCGATCCTGAACTGGTACCGCGAGGAGGGCCTGATCTTCAAGGGCGGCTCCGGTGCCGGCCTGAACCTCTCGCGCATCCGCTCCTCGAAGGAGCTGCTGTCCTCCGGCGGCACCGCGTCGGGCCCGGTGTCGTTCATGCGCGGCGCCGACGCGTCCGCGGGCACCATCAAGTCCGGTGGCGCCACCCGCCGTGCCGCGAAGATGGTCGTCCTCGACGTCGACCACCCCGACGTCGTCGAGTTCATCGAGACCAAGGCGCGCGAAGAGGACAAGATCCGCGCCCTGCGCGACGCCGGGTTCGACATGGACCTGGGCGGCGCGGACATCGTGTCGGTGCAGTACCAGAACGCGAACAACTCGATCCGCGTGTCGGACGAGTTCATGCACGCCTACGAGAGCGGCGGCGACTTCGGCCTGCGCGCCCGCCAGACCGGCGAGGTCATCGATCGCATCGACGCCAAGGAGCTGTTCGGCAAGCTCGCCAAGGCCGCGTGGGAGTGCGCCGACCCCGGCATCCAGTACGACGACACGATCAACGACTGGCACACCTGCCCCGAGTCGGGCCGCATCACCGCGTCCAACCCGTGCTCGGAGTACATGCACCTGGACAACTCCAGCTGCAACCTCGCCTCGCTGAACCTGATGAAGTTCCTCGGCGCCGACGGCAAGTTCGACGCCGTCACGTTCGCCAAGGCCGTCGAGCTGATCATCACCGCGATGGACATCTCGATCTGCTTCGCGGACTTCCCGACCGAGCCGATCGCCGACACCACCCGCAAGTTCCGCCAGCTGGGCATCGGCTACGCGAACCTGGGCGCGCTCCTGATGGCGACCGGCCACGCGTACGACTCCGAGGGCGGCCGCTCGCTCGCCGCGACCATCACCTCGTTGATGACCGGTGTGTCCTACCGCCGTTCCGCGGAGCTCGCGGGCATCGTCGGCGCGTACGACGGCTACGCGCGCAACGCCACCGCGCACCAGCGCGTCATGCGCAAGCACGCGGCTGCGAACGACCTGATCCGCACCTACCACGCGAACGACTCGTCGGTGCACAAGGTCGCGACCGAGGCGTGGCAGCAGGCCCTGGCGATCGGCGCGAAGAACGGCTGGCGCAACGCCCAGGCGTCCGTGCTGGCCCCCACCGGCACCATCGGCCTGATGATGGACTGCGACACCACCGGCATCGAGCCCGACCTGGCCCTGGTCAAGTTCAAGAAGCTCGTCGGCGGCGGCTCGATGCAGATCGTCAACCAGACGGTCCCGCGCGCGCTGAAGTCCCTGGGCTACCAGGAGGAGCAGATCGAGGCGATCGTCGAGTTCATCGGCGAGCACGGCCACGTCATCGACGCGCCGGGCCTGCGCCGCGAGCACTACGAGGTCTTCGACTGCGCGATGGGCGAGCGTTCGATCGCGCCCATGGGCCACGTGCGGATGATGGCGGCCACGCAGCCGTTCCTGTCCGGCGCGATCTCCAAGACGGTCAACATGCCGGAGACGGCGACCGTCGAGGAGGTCGAGGAGATCTACTACCAGGGCTGGAAGCTCGGCCTGAAGGCGCTCGCGATCTACCGCGACAACTGCAAGGTCGGCCAGCCGCTGTCGGCGGGCAAGTCCGCGAAGGCCACCGAGGAGAAGAAGTCCTCGGAGACCGTCGTCGAGTACCGCCCGGTCCGCAAGCGCCTGCCGAAGAAGCGCCCGTCGCAGACCGTGTCGTTCACGGTCGGCGGTGCCGAGGGCTACCTGACCGCCGGCTCCTACCCGGACAACGGTCTCGGCGAGGTGTTCGTCAAGCTCGGCAAGCAGGGCTCGACGCTGGCCGGCGTGATGGACGCGTTCTCGATGTCCATCTCGGTGGGTCTGCAGTACGGCATCCCGCTGGAGTTCTACGTCTCGAAGTTCCAGAACCTGCGCTTCGAGCCGGCGGGCATGACCGACGACCCGGACGTGCGCATCGCGACCTCCGTGCTGGACTACCTGTTCCGCCGGTTGGCGCTCGACTACCTGCCGTACGACAAGCGCGCGCAGCTCGGCATCTTCACGGCCGACGAGCGTTCGGCTCAGGTCGCGGGCGAGTACGGCGCGCCGTCGTCCGATGTGGACCTGGAGGGCCTGCGCGGGTCCGTCGAGGCGGCGCCGGCCCAGGTCGACGCGCCCGCTTCGGAGGCGCCGAAGCAGGTCGGCAGCTCGACCGAGCTGCTGGAGCTGCACCTGGGCAAGGCGGCTGACGCGCCGTTGTGCATGACGTGTGGCACGAAGATGCGTCCGGCCGGTTCTTGCTACCTGTGCGAGGGCTGCGGCAGCACCTCCGGCTGCAGCTGATGAGTGGGCGGACCGTCACGGCAGCTCGATGCCGTGGCGGTCCGCCAGCTTCTTCTCGATCTCCGCGATCACACACGCGATCGTCGACGGGTTGAGCTTCGCCTCCCCGAACTGCACGACGGTCTTCGCGAACTCATCGGCCGCCAGCTCACGGCATTCCGCGTTCAACGTCCCGTGGTCGACCGCGGCCTCTTTGAAGCACTCCAACGGCTTGCGGCCGAAGATGACCTCGAACTCCGCCCACCCGCGGATGGTCCAGTACGTGTCGTGCGTGGACACCGACGTCGCACGCAGCCAACGCCACAGATAGCGCGGATCGGCGTGTGTAGGGGCTTCTCGGCGACAACGACCGCACAGCAGCACGAGGTTCGACACCACATCGGTGCCGCCCAGCGACTCCGGCACGATGTGGCAGGTCTGCAGCGGGGCGCGGTATCCGCAGCGCCAGCACCGTTCGTGCGCCTCGCTCCAGTCGACCGCCACCTGCTCCAGCGGTGCCCAGTGCTCGACCACGTGCTTGGCGTCCATGTGCCCTCCCGGTCCGTTGCCCCTCCTTGTCGGCGGCGGAGCCATTTGCGTTTCGCATGTGGGCGGTCTGATAGAACAACGCCAAAGGGGCGGCCATCTCCCGGCCGTCCCTTTCCGTGTTGTCGCAGGGGGATGGATGCGTTCGTTCGACGACTTGCGCGACTACTTGTTCGACCAGCTCAACGCCGCTATCCGGCGGCCGGGCATGCACGGCGGTGAGCCGGTGATCCTGACGCTGTTCGACGCGTTGGCGTTCGCCGACAGCCGGACGGAGCGGTGGCAGGCCGAGCTCGAGGCCCTGGTGTCGCGCGGTGCGGCGAACGCGGCGATGGTCACCGGTGCGGTGCACGAGGTGCTCGGGTACCGCAGCGAGGACGTCATGGCCTCGGTGTACGCCGATCTCGCGCACCGGCACGGCTGGCTGACGCTGGACACCGACAGCCGGATTCCCGGTGTTCTCGGGGAGGGCGACTGCGTGCTGAACGAGGTGATCGAGGAGTTCGGGGCCCCACCGCTGTGGTTCGGCGGCACGAACCCGGCCTACCCGAAGACGCTCGGCTACCCGGACCGTTCCGGTGCGTTGGTGTTCTTCCACTTCATGCCGGAGCTGCGGCTGATGGCGACGCGACGGGGTGATGGCGACTTCCGCGACAGCTTCCTGTTCACACCGGCCGGCCGATCTCGATAAAATGGCAGGTGATGCGCATCGTTCTGCATTCTCGTGCGCGCCTGGACCTCGCATACGACTCGCTCGACGGCCTGTCCGTCGGCGACGCGCTGGGCGCACAGTTCTTCATGGTCGGCCGCTCGCTGTCCGACCTCGTGGCCGGTGAGCCGCCACGAGGGCCCTGGGAGTGGACCGACGACACCGAAATGGCCTGCAACCTCGTCACCGAGCTCCGCGACCACGGCGAGGTCGACCAGGACCGGCTCGCGGCGTTGTTCGCCGACCGCTGCGAGCCCTACCGCGGCTACGGCGTCGGGGCGTTCACCATTCTGCGCAAGATCCGCCAGGGCACGCCGTGGAAACAGGCGGCCGGCAGCGCGTTCAACGGACAGGGCTCGTGCGGCAACGGCGCCGCCATGCGGATCGCTCCGCTCGGCGCCTACTTCGCCGACGACCCGAAAACCGTGACCGCACAGGCGATCCGGGCCAGCGAGGTCACCCACCAGCACCCGGAGGGCGTTCTCGGCGGGCTGGCGGTGGCCCACGCGTCGGCCATCGCGGCGAAGGCACGGCTGACCGGCACACCACCGCAGGACCTCCTCGGCGGCGTGCTCGACCACCTGGAGAAGTCCTTCGTGCGCAAGGGGATCGAGCGGGCGCGCAAGATCGACGACGCCGAGGAGGCAGCGTACGTCCTCGGCAACGGCTCCCGCGTCACCGCCCAGGACACCGTGCCGTTCACGCTCTGGGTCGCCGCGCACCACCTCGACGACTACCGCGCGGCCATCACGACGTGCGTGCGGGCCGGGGGAGACATCGACACCACCTCGGCGATCGTCGGCGGCATCGTGACCAGGCCACCGCAGGCGTGGGTCGCCGCTCGGGAACCACTGCCGGACTGGGCAGCCCGTTAGCTAGTCCTTGTGCCGCTGGTAGTACCGCGCCACCCGCACCCGGTTCCCGCACGTCGCGGGATCACACCACCGGCGTCGCGGGTGCGCGGGCACGAACAGCAGCACGCACCCCGGCCCCTCACACGTCTTGACCTTCCGCACCGCCGGTGACGCCAGCAGGTCCGCCGCCGCACCCGCCAGCACCGCGAGCGCCCGCGCGGACTCGTCCCCGGCGCGTTCCCGCGAAACCACGACGCCACCGGACCACGAGAGCACCTCGTACGCCGGAGCACCGCGCAACGCCGCGTTCAACGGCACGAGATCCGGTTCCGCGCCATCCCGCGCCGTCAGCACCGCCTCACGCACCTGCGCCCGCAGTTCCACGACCGCCTCCGACCAGGGCAGACCCTGTTCGGCAAGCCACTGCGGGAGCCGATCCTCCTCGGACGTCAGCGTGTTGACGAAATCGATCGCAAGCACGACCTAACTGTACATCACGGCAATGACCCGTTAGATTAATGTGTCATGACGACAAAGACCCATGTGACCAAGCACCGCTTCCTCGACGTGGACGGCATCAACGTCTTCTACCGGGAGGCCGGCGACCCGAACGCGCCGAAGCTCCTGCTGCTGCACGGCTTCCCGTCCGCGTCGCACCAGTACGCGCGACTGATCGAGGAGCTCAAGGACGACTTCCACATCGTCGCTCCCGACCACCCCGGCTCCGGTCACACCGAGGTGCCCGGCGAGCGCCACTACACGTTCGACTTCCTGGCCGACACGGTCGAGAAGTTCCTGGAGAAGCTCAACTTCACCGGTTTCACCATGTACGTCTTCGACTTCGGCGCCCCGGTCGGCTTCCGCGTCGCGACCCGGCACCCCGAGTGGGTCGAGGGATTGGTGGTGCAGAACGGCAACGCCTACGAGGACGGCCTCTCCGAGCTCGCCAAGGCGTTCGTCGGCAACCGCGACCCGGAGTACGCGCGCAGTCTGCTCGCCTTGGAGTACACGAAGTTCGGCTACGTCGAGGGCGCGCGCGACCCGGAGTCGATCTCGCCGCACACCTGGACGCTCGACCAGCACTACCTCGACCTGCGCCCGCAGCCCCAGGTCGACCTCTTCCTCGACTACCACAACAACGTCGCGCAGTACCCGAAGTGGCAGACCTACCTGCGCGAACACCGGCCGCCGACGCTGATCACGTGGGGCAAGGGCGACCCGTTCTTCCTCGAGCCCGGCGCCAGGGCCTACCTGCGCGACGTGCCCGACGCGCAGCTGCACCTGCTCGACACCGGCCACTTCGCGCTGGAGGAGGACCTGACCGAGATCGCCGGGCTGATCAGGGAGTTCGCCGCGAGGAGGTGACTCATCCATTACCGTCGTGGGCGGCAAGGCGGCGAACCTGGGCGAGCTCATCCGTGCGGGCCGTTGTTCCTGACCGTGGGCGGGCTCCTGATGGAGATGGGCGGCGCGAACTCGCACGGCGCTCTGGTGGACCGCGAGTACGGTATCCCCGACGGCAGCACCGGAGCGGTGACTACACTCGGCCGAGGGTCGTGACTGGCGCACATCAAGGTGGGACACCACCGGGGAGCGGCCTCCGACGACCTGCCGCGCGCCTGGGCGAATCCGACTCACGCGGAGGCAGCCCATGTTGATGTCAGGTACCGAGCTCGCGCGGGCGATCGTGCAGCGAGCCGCCGAGAAGGCCGCCGACTACACCCGGCGCACGGGCGCCAAGCCCTGTCTGGCCACGGTGATCGTCGGTGAGGACCCGGCCTCGGTCACCTACGTGCGGATGAAGCAGAACCGGTGCCACAAGGCGGGAATCGAGTCCCGCCACGTGGCGCTGCCGGAGCGGACGACGACCGAGGAGCTCGTCGCGCAGATCCGCGAGCTGTCCGACGACCCGGCCGTGCACGGGATCCTGTTGCAGCACCCCGTTCCGCACCACATCGACGAGCGGGCAGCGTTCGAGGCGATCGCGCCGCACAAGGACGTCGACGGCGTGACGATGCATTCGTTCGCCGGGATGTCGTTCGGGCACAACGACTTCCTGTCGTGCACGCCCGGCGGGATCATGCGCTTGCTGGACGCCCACGACGTGGAGATCGCGGGCAAGCACGCCGTCGTGATCGGCCGCAGCCCCATCCTCGGCAAGCCCGCCGCGATGCTGCTGCTGGCTCGCGACGCCACCGTCACCATCTGCCACTCGAAGACCGTCGGGCTCGCGGACGTCGTGCGCACCGCCGACATCGTGGTCGCCGCGGTCGGCAAGCCGAGGTTCGTGCAGGGTGACTGGATCAAGCCCGGGGCGGTCGTCGTCGACGCCGGGTACAACGAGGGCAACGTCGGTGACGTCGACTTCGACGCCGCCGTGGACCACGCCGGCCTCATCACGCCCGTGCCCGGTGGAGTGGGGCCGACGACCATCGCGGTTCTGCTGGAACAGACCGTTGACGCGTCACTGCGGCAGCTGGACGCGTAATCTCGGGGATGTGGCCGACTCCAAGGGTGAGCTGAGCAAGACCCAGCAGGGCATCGCCGACTACCTGCTGCGTGCCGGTGTGGACGGGTTCGGCCCGTTCAAGAGCGCTCGGGAAGCCGCGTCCGACGCACTGGCGAAGAAGGGTGACGAGGCCGCCGCGGTCAAGCACCTCATCCGCACGCACGTGGCGCTGGCCGGCGCGCAGGGGTTCGTCATGAACCTCGGCGGGCTGATCACGCTGCCGATCTCGCTGCCGTCCAACGTCGCGGCCGCGTACGTGATCCAGACGCACCTGATCGCGTCGATCGCGGCGCTGCGCGGCCACGACGTGGACAGCGAGGAGGTGCAGACGGCGATCCTGCTGTGCCTGCTCGGTAACGCCGGAACCGAGCTGTTCAAAAAGGTCGGCATCAAGCAGTTCACGAAGAAAGCCGCGTCGGCACTCATCACAAAATACGGTACGAAAAAGCTCGGCACGGTCGTCGCGAAGGGCGTTCCGTTGTTGGGCGGCGTCATCGGCGGTGGCGTCGACGCCGCTTCTACCAGAGCTGTCGGCGCATTCGCAAACCGCTACTTCACCCAATCGGATGTCGAACACCCGCTGCCGTCGGTGATCGACGGCGAGGTCGTGTCCGTGGAGATCGAAGAAGCGGGCGGAACGGCCGAGTCGCGTTAGTCGTCGCCCGGCTCAGCTCAGCCGGTCGAGTGCCGAGCTGAACGCGTCCGGCGGGATGTGCACACCGCCGCTGAACGGGTTCTGCAACTGATATATCGCGAACAGCAGCAGCACCAGCGTCGAACTCAGCGTCACCGTGATGAGCAGCTGTGACACCAGGTTCGGACCGCCGAACAGGTACGGGAACAGCAGCGACAGACCGGTGCCGATGAGCAGCGCGAGCCACACGACGGGGTTGACGCCTCCGCCGGAGGCGTCGATCCGCTCCTGCCGGGCCTGGTAGACCTCCCACAGCTGGTTCGCGGCCTCTGCCTTGCGGTCCTCCTGCCAGTCGCCGTTCGGACTCGCGGTCGCGATGGTGTCCCGCAGTTGGTTGAGGGTGTTCCACCCCTTGTTGTCGACGTCCTCGCCCTCGCGCATCTTCGGCCACTCGTCGTCGACGACCGTCTGCACGTAGTCGCGGATGAGCTGGTCGACCCTGGACTTCGCGGGCTCCGGCAGCGAGTCGGCCGACCAGTTGACGGCGACGAGCGCGTTCGCCTCCTTCTGCACCTGCTCCTCGGCGCCGTTGGCCGCGTCGAACAGCGAGATGAGGATGAAGGCGACGAGCACGGCGTGCAGCCCGGCGACGATGCTGAACACCGAGCCGCCGGCGCCGAGGTTCTTCTCGCTCACCTCGTCCGAGCCAAACCGGCGGGTGATGACGACGATGACGGACGAGACTGCGGCAGCGCCGAGAACCCAGAGCAGGCCGGACACGTAAATACTCAATTCGGCTCCTTTCTGGTGTGGGATTAGACCACGGTCTACTGTGACCGGTACAGCACGGTCTGAGTAACGAGCAATGGTCAGGTGGGAATGCGCGGCAACAGCAGAAATACCCGGTTGTCGTATCAAGGTGCTCCATTCCGGTGGCGGCGGAATGTGCTCGCCCTGAGCGGTGTCTCGTCGCTGCTGCTGCTTTCCGCGCCTCTCACCAGCGCCGTAGCCCAAGCCGCACCGGCGGGCTGCGACGCGTTCCAGGTCCGAGCTGTTCACCGCGGTGATTTCTCGACACTGACCCGGCTCGACATTTCATCCGGTGGGGTGAACGTCGTAGCTCAGCTGGGCTACTCCGTGAACGCGCTGGGGTACTCACCGACGCTGGGCCGTCTGGTCGGGCTGACATCGAAGGGGCACCGCCACTGGGTGCACCCCGCGCACGTCGTGCTGATCGACACCAGGGGAGTGGTCAACGACCTCGGACCTGTTGTGGCGCCGTGGTTCCGCACCGACGACGTGTCCGGCGGCACGGTCGTCGGCACCACGTTCTACGTGCGCGACCACGCCCGGTTGCACGCGATCGACATCAACCCGGCGAGCGCTTCCTACCTCAAGATCGTGCGGTCGGTGACGCTGGACTGGCCCGCGCTCGCGCTGGACGACTTCACGGCCGGTGCCGGCGGGAAGCTCGTCGGGGTGTCGGCGGCGGGGCACGGGCCCGGCGAGGTCGTGACGTTCGACCCGGTGTCGGGCCGGGTGGTGAGCCGGACCGAGGTGCCGGGGCTGCCGGGCAAGTCCACCTACGGCGCGGTGGTGATCGACGCGGCGGGCGGCGTCTACGCGTTCAACAACAGGTACAAAGACCGCAGCCGGGTCTACCGGGTCGTGGACGGGGCCGCGGTCGAGCTGTCGGCGGGCCAGGCGTTCGGGCTGATCGACGGCGCCGGGTGCCTGCCCGCGCCGATGCCACCGCGCGTGGAACCGCCCGCGCCGAGGCCGGAGGTACCGCCTCCCGCACCTGTTCCCGTTGCGCCGCCTCGGGTTTCGCCGCCGGCGCCTGCTCCGGTCGTGCCGGTCGCACCACCCGCCGCGGTGCCGCCGACGGCCGCGCCGCCGCAGCCGGTTCCGGTGCGGGTGGCCAAACGGGAGCCGCGTCCGCGCCACGACCTGTCGCTCGAGACGGAGACCACGCCGCTGACCAAGTCCCGCAAGTGGGCGATCGTCACGATCGTCCTCGTGATGCTGGGGGCGGGTGCGGCCGCGGCACGGGCGCGCGGATAAATCGGTTGGCGAGGCCGGGCGGCGTCGCTATCGTTGCGGACATGCTCATCATCTGAGAAGCCCCGCAGCGCTTCCGACGCTGCCGCGTGTGCTCTTGGTGACCCTTCCTCACGGGTCCTTCTCCACGGCTGTCGTTCCGCCGTGTCTTTGCACGCCCTCGTTACTGAGGAGGCTTTCGCATGCCTGCTGACACCCCGCCCTCGAACCGTGCCGCCCGCCGCGCCCACAAGCGCGGTCAGAAGCACCTGGACCAGAACAACCCGCAGTTCCCGCTGCCGCAGCAGCGGGTCCCGGTGGTCCCACCGCGCCAGTTCGCCGCTCGTCGCCGCGGATCCGTGTAGCCGACGCCCGAACCTGGTGCGGAACCCGCAGGGGGACGCGCGTTGCTCGCGTCCCTCTGCTCCCTTCGTGGGACGATCTCCCGTTCTGTCCAGATCCGATCTAGCCTGAGGTGCTACCGGACCGACAGGATCGGAGGCGCCTGATGAGGATCGCTGACGTGTTGCGGACCAAGGGCTCGGCGGTCGCGACCATCGACCCGGACGTACCGGTGTCCGAACTGCTCAGATCACTCGCGGAGCACAACGTCGGCGCGATCGTGGTCGTCGGCCCGTCCGGCGTCGCGGGAATCGTGTCCGAACGTGACGTCGTCCGCCGGCTGCACGAGTCCGGCGCCGACCTGCTCACCGCACCCGTCTCGTCGATCATGACCGCCGAGGTGTTCACCTGCACGCCGTCGGACACAGTGGACAGTCTGACCGTCGTGATGACCGAACGGCGCTTCCGCCACGTCCCCGTGCTGGCCGACGGGCAACTGGTCGGCATCGTGTCGATCGGTGACGTCGTGAAGAGCCGGATCGGGCAGCTGGAGCAGAGCCACGACCAGCTCCAGGCCTACATCGCCCAGGGCTGACCGGTCACTACCCTCTGCCGGGTGAAACCAACTCTGGGCAAGCCCGAACTGGTCGAGGTGGCACCGGCGGTCCACGCCTACATCCAGCCCGACGGGTCCTGGATGATCAACAACACCGGCGTCGTCGCCGGCCCCGACGGCACGCTGCTGCTCGTCGACACCACGTCCACCGAGGCCCGCAACCGCGCGTTGCTCGCCTCGGTGGCGACGGTCTCCGACGCCGAACCCAGCTACGTGGTCAACACCCACCACCACGGCGACCACACGTTCGGCAACTGGCTCCTGCCCCCGTCGACGACGATCATCGGCCACGACGCTTGCCGCGAAGAGGTCGTGGCAGCCGGCCTGATCGCCTCCCAGGTGCTGACCGGCCCGGACTACGGCCACCTCGAAGTGCGCCCGCCGTCGCTCACCTACACCACGTCCCTGACCCTGCACCTCGGCACGCGCGCCGTCGAGCTGCACCACCCCGGCCCCGCACACACCCGCGGCGACACCGTCGTGTGGCTGCCGGCCGAACGCGTGCTCTTCACCGGCGACCTCGTCTTCGCGGGCGGCCAGCCGTTCCTCGCCGAGGGCAGCATCACCGGCTACCTCTCCGCACTCGAGTTCCTCCGCGCCTTCGACGCCGACGTCCTCGTCCCCGGCCACGGCCCACTGCTGCGCGGCGCCGAGATCACCCGCGTGCTCGACGACCTCGTCGCCTACACGACCTACCTGTCCTCGCTCGCGACGTCCGGGCACGCCGCGGGCAAGACCCCGATGGAGGTCGTCCGCGAGGCAGGCCCGTCCCGCTTCTCGTCGTGGCAGGAGTCCGAACGCCTCGTCGGCAACCTCCACCGCGCCTACCACGAGCTCGACGGCAAGCCGCTGTCCGAACGCCTCGAGCTCCCGCGGGTCTGGATGGACATGATGGAGCTGCACGGCGGCCCCATCGCCTGCCACGCCTAGCTCGGTCGACCGATATATCAGTTCGACCCCGCCTCACCTGCTGTTTAGCAATGAGTCTTTGGACGACGACGTCAAAAGACTCATTGCCAAAGCAGCTTTCACGTTCTTGGACGAGCTCGGGTGCGTGGCCGGCTGCAGGTCAGGCTGACCGGTCGATGCCGGGCGGCTCGGGGACGTTCTCGGACTTGGTGCCCGCCGGCATCGCCCACATGAAGGCGCGCATCATCACGTACTGGAGCTTCAGGCCGGTACCGACGTCGCCGGACTCGACGACCTGCTTGAGCGCGGCGAGGATGCCGTTCCAGGTCGTGTCGACCTTGTCCAGTCGCTGGACGCCCTCGGGCCAACCGGAGTTCCGCAACGTGACGCGCGTGCCCCCGGCGACCTCCTCCAGCTCCCACGACACGACCGTCCACGGGTCGTCGCGCATGGTGAGCCGTTGCGTGTGGGAGAGCAGCCGCGGCGGGTCGACCTCGATCACCCGGCCGACCACGAACACCCGCTTGCCGTCCGTCGAGCGGTAGTACAACGGCGCACCCGGCTCAAGAGCGGAGTCGAGCACGGCGTCCATCATGGCGCGCTGCTTGCCGTCGAGCTTCGTGATCTCCGCCCACACCTGCTCGATGGGCGCGGCGATCACGATGCTGTGCAGGAGCTCGGTCCCGGCGTTCGTCTCAGGCTCAGCCAACGTCCTCATCCTCCTGTCCAGCGCTCTCGACCGCGTGCTTCAGGCCGACCAGCGCCGCTGCCCAGTTCTCCTCGTACTGCGCGACCCACCGCTGGTGAATCTGCTGGATGGGCACGGGATTCAGATGGTTGACCCGCTTCCGGCCCCGCGGCTCCACGAGGACCAGATCGGCCTCGCGCAGCACACCGAGGTGCTGCATGACGACGTGCCGGCTCGCCTCCAGCGCCTCCACCAGCTCACCCGTGGTGCACGGGCCGCTGCGCAGGACGTCGAGGATCGCGCGCCGCAGCGGGTTCGCCAGGGCGCGCCAGACGGCGTCGTCATCATGTGGCAACTTCATTACGTAACGTTCTTAGCACCTGTTCGTGTCACAAGTCGAGACCGTGTCTCGTCTGTACCGGCATGAGCACTCTTCGCGCAGGCCTTGCATTCCTCGCCGTCATACAGGCCGTCCTCGGCGTCTGGCCCCTGACGGCGCCGCAGAGCTTCTACGACAACTTCCCGCTGCCGACGAACCCGTGGGTGGCGTACTACCCGCCGTTTAACGAGCACCTGCTCCGCGACTTCGGTGCGCTCAACCTCGCGCTGTGCGTGGTGCTGGTGTTCGCGGTCGTGAAGCTCGAACGTTCGCTGACCCAGGCGGCACTGGTCGCCTACCTGGTGTTCGCCGTCCCGCACATGACGTTCCACCTGTTCCACCTCGGACACATGCCGGTGGTCGACCAGATCGGCAACGTCGTCACGCTCGCCGCCGTCGTGCTGATCCCGCTCGCGCTGCTGCCGCTGACCCGCCGGATCACGCCGAAGATCGACTCATCGGCCGGCCGATGACGTGACCACGCCGAGCTACCTGCTGCTTGTCCACGTCAGGGCCGATAAGTTCGAATGATGCTGCACGACGTCGCTGACGCCACGCGCCAATATATTAGTTTGCTCGCCGGTGACCAGCGCGAACACGCAATCCGCGAGGTCACGGACGACGATCTGAGGCACCGCTGGGCCTACACGCCCGGCGAACGCCCAGGCCTGGTGCTGGGCGAGCTGCGGCGTGATCAGCGCAAGGCCGTGCACGGCATGCTCGCCACCGTGCTCAGCCCCCACGCCTACGCGCAGGCCGCGGCCGTGATGGCACTGGAGGACGTGCTCGACCACCGCGAGGGCGGAAGCCGGGATCGGCACAGCGGCGACTACTGGACGGTGCTCTTCGGCACACCCGGCGGCGACGAGCCGTGGGGCTGGCGGGTCGAAGGGCACCACCTGTCCGTGAACGTCGTCGTCGCCGACGGCCGCGTCTCGGCAACGCCGTTCTTCCTCGGCGCGAACCCGTCCCGCGTCACCTACCGCGGCCGCGTCGTCAGCCAGCCGCTGCGCCTCGAAGAGGAGCTGGTCCGCGAACTGCTCGACCGCATGGGCCCGACCGCGCGCCGCCTCGCCGTCGTGTCGGACACCGCGCCGCACGACATCCGCACCGGCAACGCCCCGCGCATCGCCCCTTCCGACCCGGTCGGCGTGACTCCTGCCCAGCTCGGCAAACCGGCGGGCGAGCTGCTCGTCGACATCGTCCGCCTCTACCTCGACCGGCTCGCGTTCGAGCTCGCCGACGACGAGTTCGCCGCCCTCGACCCCGACCGGCTGCACTTCTCCTGGGAGGGCTCACTGCGCCGCGGCGAAGGCCATTACTACCGCGTCCAGGGCCCCGAGCTGCTCATCGAGTACGACAACACGGCCAACGAGGCCAACCATGTCCACACCGTGTGGCGACGTCATTCAGGTGACTTCGGCGCCGACCTCCTCGCCGCTCACTACGACACGTCACGGCACACTGTCGCTCGTGGAGTGGCCCAGAACGGTTGACGACGCCATCGCGTTGCAAGAGCGCCTGCGCACCCAGGTGATCACCACCAGCGCCCCTGACCTGCACATCGACACCGTCGCCGGCCTCGACGTCGGCTACCGCGACACCGGCCTTTGCAACGACTCGGTTGTCGGCGTCTGCGTGGTGTTCGATGCAAAGACGCTGGCAGTGCTCGACGAGGTGGTCGTCGAGGGCACCACGGACTTCCCGTACATCGCCGGGCTCTTCGCGTTCCGGGAGATGCCGGTCCTGCTGCAAGCCCTCGACCGGGCGACCGTCACACCGGACCTCCTGGTCGCGGACGGTCAAGGCATCGCGCACCCGCGCCGGTTCGGCCTCGCCTGCCACCTCGGCGTGCACACGGGCATCCCGAGCATCGGCGTCGCCAAGAACCCGATGGGCAGGTTCGACCCACCAGGCACCAAACGCGGCTCGACGAGCGACGTCGTCATGGACGGTGCCGATGGCGACGAGGTCGTCGGCCGCGCCTTGCGAACCCAGGACGGCGTCAAGCCGGTGTTCGTGTCGGTCGGCCACAAGATCGACCTGGACCGCGCGTGCACGGAGGTGCTGCGCCTGGCCCCGCGCTACCGGCTGCCCGAGACGACCCGCCGAGCCGACACGCTCACTCGGCAGTCTGCTTCTCCGGCTGGAAGCTGAGCAGCACGAGCAGGATCGCCCCGCACACCAGCGCGATGTCCGCGACGTTGCCGACGAACCAGCCGTTGTAGTCGATGAAGTCGACGACGTGCCCGCGCGCGAAACCCGGCGGCCGGAACAGCCGGTCGAGCAGGTGCGTCACCGCGCCGCCCAGCATCAACGCGAGCGCGATCGCCCGCAGCCTCGTCTGCGGCTGCAGGCCGTACCGCGTCAGGAACACGACGGCGACGGCGGCGACGATGGTGAAGACCCACGTCGACCCCGCACCGATCGAGAACGCGGCACCGGGGTTGTAGAGGAGCCTGAACTGCAGGAACTCCCCGAGCACTGGGATGGGCGCGCGACCGGTCAGCGCGCTCTCGGCCCAGAACTTCGTGGCCTGGTCCAGCAGCAGCACGAGCACGGCGATGCCCATCACGAGCGGCACGCGGCGAGAAGTGGTGGTGTCCATTTGTCGACGAGCGTAGTTAAGACGCCAACCGCATGTGGCCAGGTGGGGGTGGTCAGGGCGTGAACACGGCAACTTCTCCACCATCGCCGGCTCATCCGCCCGCCATCAAGCAGTGGCCGCGCCCAGCGTCCCGAAGGCTTCGACATCGTCCACGTCGACCGCCGCGAGGAACTCCTCCTCCAACGTCGCCGCCCGCTCGTCGGTGTCGTAGTCGACACAGATGCGCCACCGCTCACCCGACCGCCGCGCATACGTGTGGAAGCGCCCGTAGAACACCCGCTCGTCACCGCTGGCCCGCATCGACGCGATCTTGAAGATGCCGCGCTCGCTCGCGAGCTCCGCGGAGGCGAACCGTTCGACGAAGCGGAACGAGATGTCGACTGAGCTGCCGCGGTCGGCGAGCTCGGCGAACCACTTCTCGATCTGGTCGGAGTACTCGTCGAACCCGAACGCCTGCTTCGCCGGCCCGCCCGCGCGGATCAGCTCCGGCGAGTGGAGGTCCAGGAACGCCGCCGCGTCCAGCTTCAGATAAGCAAGCCGGAACGGATGCCAGACATCGTTGTTCAGCTGCCGCAAGAGGTCCGTGTCCACGCTTTCAGAAGCTAGCGCGCACACGACCCGGCATCACCTACTTGTTCCGTCGTCACGAACGGAACACCTCGGCGAGGAACGGATGAGCGTCAACGATCTTGCGGGCCACGTTCACCGAGGCGACCAGCGGATGCAGCGCCAACGCCTTCACCGCATGCGCGCGCTCGCCACTGATCGCAGCCCGGATCGTCGCCCGCTCGACAACCTTGAGCGCCGTGACGAGCCCGACGCCTTCGTCCGGCACCTGGCTGACCGCGACAGGCCGCGCGCCGTTGGCGTCAACAAGGCTCGGCACCTCGACGATGGCGTCGGCGTCCAGGCATGACAGCGTCGTCCTGTTCGGCACGTTGAGGATCAACGTCGCCCGCTTGTCCGACGCGATCGCGTGCATCAACGCCAACGCGATCTGCTCATAACCACCGCCGTCGAGATCGTCGTTGTCCCGCTCCTCGTCACGCGTTTCCGCCATGTAGGTCTGCTCGCGTTCCAGCCGAGTCCGGTCCCAACTCTCATACGACGGCGCTGCATAAAACTGCTTTTGCTGCTCCAGCAGAAACGCCCCGCGCGACGCGCCTGCCTCGACCGCCTCACGGTTGAAGTAGTAATAGTGCAAGTACTCGTTCGGAATCGCGCCCAGCGTCCGCAGCCACTCCGCCCCGAACAGCTTGCCTTCCTCGAACGATTCCAGCCGTCCTGCATCCGAGAGCAAATCCGGCAGCAAATCGCGCCCCTGCACGTGAATGCCCCGCAACCAGCCGAGGTGGTTGAGCCCGGCGTAGTCGAGCCACGCGTCTTCGAGTTCAACGCCCACCGCACGCGCGACCCGGCGCCCAAGGCCGACAGGGGAGTCGCAGATGCCGATGACCCGGTTGCCGAGATGCGCCGACATCGCCTCGGTGACCATCCCGGCCGGATTGGTGAAGTTGATGACCCACGCATCCGGCGCGTGCACTGATATACGGCGCGCGATGTCTATCGCGACAGGCACCGTACGCAGCCCGTACGCGACGCCGCCGGCACCGACGGTCTCCTGCCCGAGCACCCCGCACCCTGCGGCGACGCGCTCGTCTGCTGCTCGCCCGGCGAGCCCACCGACCCGGATCGCCGAGAACACGAAGTCAGCGCCACGCAACGCCTCGTCGAGGTCCGTCGAGGTCGTCACCGAGGGCGCATCCGATATATCAGCGGCGAGCTCGGCGAGAACGCCACCGATCGCCGCGAGCCGGGAGGCGTCGAGGTCGTGCAGCACGACCTCGGTGACGCGACCGGGCGACCGGTCTGCCAGCAACGCCCGATATACCAGCGGCACGCGGAACCCGCCGCCGCCCAGGATGACCAGCTTCATTCCCCGACCACGTCCACTCCGGCCTCCTGCGCTACGAGCTCTTCGGTTCCGGCGCCGAGCTCAACCAGAGCCGAGCAGCAATCGGAGGTTTCCGCAATGGGTGTCGCGCGCGCCAGAACTGTGCTAGAAAGAATGGCTTTGGATTTCCGGAATGAATTATCCGGGAAGACAGGATTATTGTATCACAGGGGGCAAGGTGTTGGTGAGCGAACAGGCGCGGATCACCTCTCTGTATGAAAAGCTCGACCAAGAACGGAACAAAGCAACCGCTGACCTTGCGGCAGCGCTGCGGGACACCCTCACCCAGAGGATGGACCGCGAAGCCGCCGTCGAAGTGCTCACGAGGCAGATCGGCAAGTACCGCGCGGCGGAGGAAGGACTGTGCTTCGGCCGGATCGACTCGGAGAACGGCGAACGCACCTACATCGGACGAGTCGGCTTGTTCGACGACGAGTTCGAACCACTGCTGCTCGACTGGCGCGCGCCGGCGGCACGGCCGTTCTACACCGCGACCGCTGCCAACCCGGAGGGCCTGGTGCTGCGCCGCCACTTCCGCGTCCGCGACCGGGAACTGCGCGACTTCCACGACGACGAGCTGCTGACCGACACGACCGCACTGCTCGACGCCCTCAACGCGCCGCGGACCACGACGATGCGCGACATCGTCTCGACCATCCAGGCCGAACAGGACGAGATCATCCGCTACTCCGGTCCCGGCGTGCTGGTGATCGAGGGCGGCCCCGGCACCGGCAAGACCGCGGTGGCTCTGCACCGCGTCGCGTACCTGCTGTACACGCGCCGCGAGCGCCTGTCCCGCCACGGCGTGCTGATCGTCGGCCCGAACACCGGCTTCCTGCAGTACGTGAGCGACGTGCTGCCGTCGCTGGGCGAGACCGACGTCGTCTTCGCAACGCCGGGCGAGCTCTACCCCGGCGTGGTCACCGACGTCGAGGACACCCCACCGCTGCAACGGCTGAAAGGCGATGTATCGGTCTTGGACCTGCTGGCCGTCGCCGTCGCCGACCGGCAGGAGCTCCCCGGCGAACCCATCGACATCGAGCTCGAGGACGTCGTCGTCCCGCTCGACGACCACGTCACCGCAGTCGCGCGTGAGAAGACGCGGTACTACGAACTGCCGCACAACGCGGCCCGCAAGTACTTCTTCCTCGCGCTCGCCGAGGAGCTCGTCGCACCGGCGATGAAGCTGATCGGCGTCGACTGGCCGGAGATCGAGGAAGACGTGCGGCACGAGCTGCGCCACAGCACGGCATTGCGCGACGCCGTCGACAAGCTGTGGCCCCAGCTCACCCCCGAACGGCTGCTCGCCGATCTGTACGCGGGCCGTTGCTTCCGCATCGGAGCACCCGAGCTGTACCGCGAGGACGCCGCAGCCTGGACGGTGTCCGACATCCCGCTGCTCGACGAGCTCGCCGACCTGCTCGGCTCCGACGGCTCGGCCGAACGCGCGGCGCAGCGAGAAGAGGAGGAAAGGCTCGCCTACGCCCGCGGCGTCATGGACGTGCTCTCGATCGACGAACGCGCGGACGACGACGAGTACATCGTCACGGACTTCGTCAACGCCGAGACGCTCGCGTTCCGGCAGGAGGTGCGCGACAACCGCCCGCTCGCCGAACGTGCTGCCGAGGACCGCACGTGGACCTACGGCCACGTCGTCGTCGACGAAGCACAGGAACTGTCCGCGATGGACTGGCGAGTGCTGCTGCGCCGGTGTCCCAACAGGTCCATGACCGTCGTCGGCGACCTGGCCCAGCGCCAGGCCGCAGGCGGTGTGCGCAGTTGGGGTTCGGTGTTCGACCGCTTCACCTACCGCAGGCTGGAGGTCAACTACCGCACACCCGGCGAGATCATGGCCGTCGCCACACCGGTGCTGAAGCTCGTTGACGCCGACGCCGCCGCACCGGTGTCCGTGCGCAGGACAGGCATCAAGCCGTGGGCTCGCCGCGTGACCGATATATCGGCGGCAGTCCGCGACGAGCTGGCCGCGCACGTCGACACCCTGCCCGGCCGCACGATCGCCGTCATCGGCGACGGCTGGATGCCGCCGAGGGTGTCCAAGGGCCTGGAGTTCGACGCCGTCATCGTCGTCGAGCCCCACCGGATGACGCCGAGCGAGCTCTACGTGGCTCTGACGAGGGCGACGCAACGGCTCGGCATCCTGCACACCGAGCCCTTGCCACGTCACCTACGAGGTCTCCTCTGAAACCCAGTCCAAGTAAGCCTCGTTGCCTCCCACCACAGGGGTGACGACCACCTCGGGCACGTCATAGCTGTGATGTGCCTTGATGTGTGCGACCAGCTCGTCGACGCGAGTGGCAGACGTCTTCACGACGCACTGCCACTCGTCGTCGACGCGCACCTCGCCGTCCCACCGGTAGACACTGCGAATGGGCACGATCTGCACACACGCGCCCAACCGTGCCTCAACGATCCCTCTTGCCAACGACTCCGCACCATCGGCGGAGTCCACAGTCGTCGTCACCACGCTCGCAACGTTCATACGGCGTCGATCTCCTTCAACAGCTGCTCTTTCAACGCGACCGGCGCGAACGAGGCCCGCACACCGGCTCGGGCCAGCTCGGCGAGCTCGTCGCGCCCGAACCCGAACCGCTCATGACACACCAGGTACTCACGATCGAGATCGGTGTGGAACATCCCGGGGTCGTCGGTGCTGACGGTCACCGGCACCCCGGCCTCCACCAGCCGCGGCAACGGGTGCTCGTCCAGCGACGCAACCGCGCCGGTGCGGATGTTCGACGTCGGGCACACCTCCAGCGCGACACCCTCGTCGGCGATGTATCGCAGCAGCTCCGGATCCTGCGCCGCGCTGACACCGTGCCCGATCCGCTCCGCGCGCAGTTCCCGCAACGCCGCCCAGATCTCGCTCGGCGGCATCGTCTCGCCGGCGTGAGGCACCAGGTGCAACCCGGCGTCTCGAGCCATCGCGAACGCTTCACGGAAGTTGGCCCGCGGCGAGTCCGACTCGAACCCTCCCAGCCCGAACCCGACCAGCCCCTCCGGCCGGTACTCGGTCGCGAACCGCGCACTCGTCATGCCCCAGTCACGATCCCAGATGCCGGGCACGTCGAAGACCCACTGCAGCGTCACACCGTGCAACGCCAACGCTTCCGCCCGCCCCACCGCCAGAGCCTCGACGAGCTCGTCAGGCGCGATACCCGCCCGCAGGTGGCTCGTCGCACTCACCGTGAGCTCGGCATACCGGATGTTGATCCGAGCTGCGTCACGTGCGTACCCGACGACCAGCGTGCGGATGTCCTCGCCGGTCGTGACGAGGTCGTTGACGACGCCGTACACGTTGATGAAGTGCCGGAAGTCCGTGAACTCGTAGAACTTCCGCAGCTCGGCCTCATCGGTCGGGACCGGTCCACCGGGGTGGTTGCGGGCGAGCGCGAGGACGGTGTCGACGGAAGCCGCGCCCACGAGGTGGACGTGCAGCTCGGCCTTCGGCAGCGCGTGGACGAAGTCGGAAATGTGCACGTCCCATGCTCTCAGGTCAAGAGCCGTTCGACGGGTGACATGTCTTGCAGTCACGGTAGAGGGTGCAGGGCGAATCCCTGTCTCTGGCTTCGCATAGGGGGTGCCTCGTGAGGGGCGCACGAAGAGTCGCACTGCTGACCGCGGTGCTAGTTCTGCCATTCCTGCCCGCAACGGCCACCGCTGCCGAAGGGCCGGTGTTCAAGGACGGCGAGGCGCAACCCGTCTTCGATCCGAAGGACGTGGTGAAGGAGAGCCTCTGGGTCCGCGCACCGGTCGACAGCGACCGCGACGGCAAGGACGACGAGGTCTACACCGAGGTCGTCCGGCCGCGCGCCACCGAACGAGGACTGAAGGTCCCCGTCGTCTACATGGTCAGCCCGTACTTCTCGGGCGGCAACGACGTCGCGAACCACAACGTCGACGTCGAGCTGTACGTGCCGGACAAGCGCAACGGCCGTCTGCTCAAGGCCTCCACCGACGAACGCATCACCGCCGCCCTCGGACCCAACCCGATCACCTCGGGCCGCTACGAGGCTTACTTCATCTCACGCGGCTACGCCGTCGTCTACGCCGAATCGCTCGGCACCGGCAAGTCCACGGGCTGCCCGACGACGGGTGACGTCAACGAGACGATCGGCGCACGTGTCGTCGTCGACTGGCTCAACGGCCGTGCGTCCGCGCGCACCGCCACGGGCGAGGCGATCAAAGCGACTTGGTCGACCGGCAAGACGGGCATGATGGGCGTCTCCTACAACGGGACCCTGCCCAACGCCGTCGCCTCCACCGGCGTCCGCGGCCTCGAGGCCATCGTGCCCATCGCCGCGATCTCCAGCTGGTACGACTACTACCGCGCGGACGGCGCCGTCGTCGCACCCGGCACGTTCCAGGGCGAGGACGCCGACGTGCTCGCGGAGTACGTCTACACCCGCGCCAACCGCGAGATCTGCAAGCCGATCATCGCCGAAATCGCGAAGGACCAGGACCGCATCACCGGCGACTACAGCCGGTTCTGGGACAAGCGCAACTACCTCAACGACGTCCGCAATGTCCGCGCGGCCGTCCTCGCCGTCCACGGGCTCAACGACTGGAACGTCAAGATGACGCACGTCGAGCAGTGGTACTCGGCGTTGAAGAAGGTCGGCGCGCCGCACAAGATCTGGCTGCACCAGTCCGGTCACACCGACGCCGACACGCTGCGCTCGGTCGAGTGGCGCCGCACGCTCAACCGGTGGTTCACCCAGTATCTGTGGGGCCACCGCAACGGCATCGACAAGGAACCGCGCGCGACCATCCAGCGCGAGGACAAGACGTGGGTCGACGAGAAGGACTGGCCGGCTCCCGGCACGTCCGACGTGCGGCTGCGGCTGTCCGCGGGCGGACCGGCCAAGGGCGGTCTCGGGCTGCGTCCCGGCCACGGCGTGGAGAAGCTGACCGACGACGCGACGAAGACGGCCGAGTCGTTGATCGACCTGGCCACCTCGCCGAACCGCCTGTCCTACGCGACGGAGCCGACGCAGAAGCCGCTGCGGCTCTCCGGCAAGTCGACCGCGCACCTGCGCGTCGCCTTCGACCGCCCCGCAGCCAACGTCACGACGCTGCTCGTCGACCGCGCCCCTGACGGCCGCTCGCACGTCATCACCCGCGGCTCGACCGACCCGCAGAACCGGGACCGCCCTGATCGGACGTCGCCGATCAAGCCGGGCAAGTTCTACGACGTCGACGTGCCGATCGTGCCGGACGACTACGTCCTGCAGGCGGGGCACCGGCTCGAGTTCGTGCTGATCTCCAGCGACTACGACTACACGCTGCGCCCGAAGCCGGGTGCCGGCCTGTCGCTGGACCTCGCCAGGACCTCGGTCGAGCTGCCGGTCGTCGGCGGCTGGCGAGCACTGTTCCAGACGTTCTGATCCGGTGGTGCCGCGCTTCGGCCAGCACCGAAGCGCGGCACCCTAGCACCCACCCCCGACAAACCCCCGCTCCCGAGCACCCCAAGATCCCAACCTGTCCACAACCCGCGAGTAACCCACAGCTCCCCGAACCACGGAACCCTCACCCCGTCCCACCCACCACAGTGGGACCATGCCCACAACCCTCCCCAAACCGATCCGCCTCCGCGCCGCCGGCGACCTCTACGCCGCGATCCCGCACCTGATGGGTTTCCACCCGACCGAGTCGCTCGTCGTGCTCGTCCTGCGCGACGGCGCGGTCTCGATGACCATGCGAGTCGACCTGCCCCGCCCCCGACATAGAGGGCTTCTGGCGGCGCAGCTGGAGATCCCGCTGCTCGAGCAGGACGCGGAAGGCGTGATCCTGGCGGTCATCTGCCCGCCGTCGGAACACATCCCCGAGGACCTGCCGCACGAACCGCTGATCACCGCGCTCGCGAACCGGCTCGGCGGCCACGGCATCGACGTCGTCGAGGCGGTGTGGTTGCGAGCGTGCGAGAAGGACGTTCCCTGGTTCTGCTACTTCGACCTCGACTGCCACGGAACGCTGCCGGACCCGCAAACATCCGCTGTAGCCGCAGCGTGCGCGAGCGACGGCAACGTGACCTTCGAGTCACGCGCGGCGATGGCCGCACTGGTCACATTGGACTCCGTAGAGGCACGAGAACGCCGGTCCGTGCTGCTCGACGAGCTCATGAACACCGCTGAGCCGCCTGTCCCAGGTGTCGAGTTCCGACGTGTGCGCGATGCCGTCGACGCCGCGGAACAGCGCAAAGGCCCGTTGCCCGACAGGGAGGTCGTCGCGTTGAGCAGGGCGCTGGCCCAGCCCGACGTGCGGGACGCGTGCCTCTCCTTCGCGGTGCAGACCAGGGCCAGGGCGGCCGAGCGGTTGTGGCTCGAGCTCACCCGGTCCTGCCCGTCACCGGAACGCGCCGAACCCGCGTGCCTGCTCGCGTTCTTCGCCTACCACCGCGGCGACGGCGGGCTGGCGTCGGTGGCGATCGACGTGGCCGAGGAAGCCTGCTTCGGCCACTCGCTGGCAAGGCTGTTGCGCGGCGCACTGAGCGCCGCGCTACCGCCAGAAGAGCTCAAGACACTGGCCGACAAGGCTGTCGTCAACGCCGACAAGCTGCTCGACACCGAAGCTCAGAGCAGCTCCGGCCGCTCCCAGCCCTGATCGAGCACGTGCTCGGCCAGGAACGCCCACACCGTCTCGTACCAGACCCGAGAGTTTCCGGGGGTGAGGATCCAGTGGTTTTCCGTCGGGAAGTAGAGGTACTTCGCGGTGACGCCGTGGCGGACCAGGTCGAAGTACAGCCGCTGCCCCTCGCCGATGGGGACCCGGTAGTCCTTGTCCCCGTGGATCACCAGCATCGGCGTCTTGATGTCGGCGACGCGCAGGTGCGGCGAGTTGGCGAGGACCCGCTCCGGCCGGGTGATGGGGTCGCCCATCTCCCGCATCCAGAAGTAGGAGTCGTCGGTGGCGCCGGAGAACGCGTCGAGGTGCCACAGCGAGGCGTGAGTGACGATCGCGCGGAACCGGTCGGTCTGGGTGGCGATCCAGTTGGCCATGTAGCCGCCGAAGGAGCCACCCATGGCCGCGGTGCGCGAGGCATCGATGTCGGGCCGCTCGACCGTCACGTCGGTGATCGCCATGAGATCGGTGTAGGGCTCGGCACCCCAGCGACCCCAGCCGGCCGCGATGAAGTCGGGCCCGTACCCCGTGGAGAGCGCGGGGTCGGGCAGCAGGACGGCGTAGCCGCGAGCCGCCATCAGCCACGGGTTCCAGCGCCACGTCCAGCCGTTCCAGCTCATGACGGGTCCACCGTGGACCCAGAGCAGCAACGGGGCGGGGGAGCCGGCGGAAGCACCCTCGGGCAGCACCAGCCAGGCGCGGACGGTCCTGCCGTCGGCCACGACGGTGGAGACCTCGGTGAGCGTGCCGGGCACCGAGGCCATCGCGCCGGGAGCGGGCAGCCGCACCGGGTCCTGGTCGGCGCCGGAGGCGGCGAACCGCACGGGCTGTGGCGGGTGGTCGATCGAGTTGCGCAGTGCGTACAGCGTCTTGCTGTCCGGGCTCACGACCACGTCGCTGTAGTAACCCGAGAGCGTCAGCTTCGTGACCTCACCCGTGGCGAGATCGAGCCGCCAGACCGGCTGGTGCCCGAGGTGGCTCGCGACGAAGAACACCGCCGAGCCGTCCGGGCTGACCACCGGGTGGGCCGGCTCCTCCTGGAAGTCCGGCGCCAGTGGCGTCACCGAGTCGTCCGCCAGGTCGATGCGGACCAGGCTGCTGCGGTACGGCGCGTCCGCGGTGGACTCGCGGAACCGGATCGCGATCACGGCCGAGGAGTCGGGCGTGAACGCGGCGTCGAAGAAGGAGAAGCCCTCCTCGGAGGCGATGACGCGCGACGAGCTCCCGTCGGTGGCCACGAGCCGCAGCTCGGTCCGCCGGCCGTAGGCGGCGCTGACGTCGACGGAGTACCCGTGGACGGCCCACTTCCCGTCGAGGCTGAGGGCGATGTCCTCGTCGCTGAGCCTGCTCTCGGAGTCGTCGCTGAGGGCCGTGACGCTCTCGGCCGTCGGGTCGGCCAGCGGCGCGGCGAAGAGCCGCGGGTAGCTCGGGCCGAGATCGGCGTCCCAGTACCTGATCGGGTACGACTCGTGCAGGATTGCCGTCACTCCGGCGTCCTCGCGGGCCTTGCGCTTGGCGTCGTCCTCGCCGCCGAACTCCGCGAGGCGATGCGCGGACGACGTGAGCAGCAGCGTCTCGCCCGCCACGCGCACCTGACCGACCCCGCCGCCTGGCCGCAGGACCTCGGCGGCCTCACCGCGGACCGGCAGCCGCCACAGCGCCGTCTTGTCCTTGGCCTCGTCCGGCTTCGTGAGCGGGTCCGGGCGCTTCGACAGGAACAGCAGCGAGCCGTCCGGAGCGAACACGGGAGCGGAGTCGCTCTTGGTCGAGTAGGTGAGGCGGCTGGCGTCCCGCTCACCGGTGGGGTCGACCTCCCAGAGGGAGCCCTGCCAGGTCTTGCCGTCCGGCGAGAGCGAGGAGACGACGGTGACGAGTCGCGTGCCGTCCGGGGACAGCGCGAGCGACGTGAGCCGCGGTGTGGCGTTGTAGCTCTCGAAAGAGGCGAAGTCGGTCATCCTGGCTCAGGCTCCGTGTCGGGCGCGGGTGAACTCCCACGCGTCGCTGACGATGCCGGCGAGGTCGGCACGTTCGGGCTTCCAGCCGAGCTCGGTGCGAGCCCGCTCGGCGGACGCGACGAGGACGGCCGGGTCTCCCGCCCGCCGCGGCGCGACGACGGCGGGGATCGGGTGGCCGGTGACCTCGCGGCAGGTGTCGATGACCTGCTTCACGGAGAAACCCGTGCCGTTGCCGAGGTTGTAGATCCGGTGCTCGCCCGCGGTCGCGTGCTCGAGCGCCAGGAGGTGGGCGTCGGCGAGGTCCGTGACGTGGATGTAGTCGCGGATGCAGGTGCCGTCCTCGGTCGGCCAGTCCTCGCCGTAGATCGAGATGTGCTCCCGCTGACCGAGCGCGACCTGGAGCACGAGCGGGATCAGGTGCGTCTCGGTCGCGTGCCGCTCACCGATGCTGCCGTAGGCGCCGGCGACGTTGAAGTACCGCAGGCTCGTCGCCGCCAGGCCGTGCGCGGCGGCGTACGACGTGATGGCGTGGTCGATGGCCAGCTTGGTGGCGCCGTAAGTGTTGGTGGGCTGCGTGGGCGCGGTCTCGGGGATCGGCACCTCCCGCGGCTCGCCGTACGTCGCGGCAGTCGAGGAGAAGACGAGCTTCGGCGTGCCATGCTCCTTCATCGCGCCGAGCAGGCGAACCGCGGTGAGGACGTTGCCGGTCCAGTACTTGCCGGGATCCTGCATGGACTCGCCGACGAGGGACTTCGCCGCGAAGTGCAGCACACCGTCGAAGCCTTCCGCGAGGACGTCGCCGATCACCTCGGCGATGTCACCCCGCACGAACCGCGCACCCGCGGGGACGGCGTCCTCGTGGCCGGTGGAGAGGTCGTCGAGCACGACCACCTCGTGCCCAGCCTCGAGCAGTCGAGCAGCGCAGACGCTGCCGACGTAGCCGGCTCCGCCCGTCACGAGCAGCTTCACCACAGTCCTCGCATTCCTCGTCAAGATCGGTTTCCGCTACCTGTCCCTGCCCGCGCCCGCGGAGGGGACCGCCGTGAAGAGTCGCGGCCGCACGAGCGAGCGCGCGGCGAAGGCGGCGAGCACGGACCGCTCGACCTCGTCGTGCCGCTCGACGGGCACAAGGGCGATCGCGGAGCCGCCGAAACCGCCGCCGGTCATCCTCGCGCCCAGCGCTCCGGCCGCGACCGCCGAGTCGACCGCGACGTCGAGTTCGAGGCAGGAGACTCGGTAATCTTCGTCAAGGCTCATGTGCGACGCCGAAAGAAGAGGTCCGATGTCGGCGAGCCGGCCCGCGCGAAGCAGCTCGACCGTGCGCAGGACCCGGTCGTTCTCGGTCACGACGTGCCGCACCAGCGGACGCAGCTCTTCGGGCAGCCGGACGAGCGTGTCGTCGAGCTCGGCGATGTCGACGTCGCGCAACGCGGGAACGCCGAGAATTCCTGCGGCCCGCTCACAGCCGGCCCGCCGGGCGCCGTAGCCGCCGTCGACGTGGGAGTGGCTCGCGCGGGTGTCGATGACGAGCACCTCGAGGCCGTTCGCGGCGGCGTCGAACGCGACTTGCTCCGCCTTGCCGGAGCGTACGTCGTAAAACAGTGCGTGCGCTTCGATGCAGGTCAGCGACGCCGTCTGGTCCAGGATGCCGGTTGGCGCACCCACGAAGTCGTTCTCCGACCGCTGCACCCAGCGTGCGATGTCCGGCCGCTCGGCGGGCACGTCGGCGAGGCCGAGCAGCGCGAGCGCGACGGCGCATTCGAGAGCGTGCGAGGACGACAGGCCCGCGCCGGCGGGTACGTCGCCCGCGATCACGAGGTCCGCTCCGGCGGTGACCGGCAGGTTCTGCTCGCGCAGTGCCCAGGCGACGCCACTGGGGTACGCGGCCCACCCGCGCACCGTGCCGGGGGCTAGCTCGGCGATGGTGACCGGCGTGGCTTTCTGCACCCCACCGTCGTCGCCCAGCGTGCTGACGGTCAGGACGCCGTCGGCACGGGGCGACGCCGCCACCGCGGTGCGGTGGGGCAGGGCGAACGGCAGCACGTAGCCGTCGTTGTAGTCGGTGTGCTCGCCGATGAGGTTGACGCGGCCCGGAGCCGACCAGACCCCGTCGGGCGCGCGTCCGTGCAGGCGCTTGAAGGCCTCGGCCGCCTTGGTGGCCGGAGCCGTCGTCGCCTGGGTCACCGGGCGAGCACCAGCACGGCGTGGGCCACCGACGGGTCGAGTTCTGCCGCGTTGCCGTTCGGGCCGCGCACCTGGACGACCTTGGCGGTGCCCATGGACTCCACCTGGACGGTGCCGCCGGGTACCACTCCGGCGTCCTTGAGCTCGGCCATCAGGTCCGGGTCGAGCTGCACGTGCTCGGCGATGCGGCGCACCTCGACGCGCCCGCCGCCGCGGCGGGCCACCTCGTCCACGCGCACCAGGTCCGCCTCGGCGGGCGGGGCGGGTTCGCCGTCACCCAGTTTGTCGAGGCCGGGGATCGGGTTGCCGTAAGGGGAGGTGGTGGGGTTGCCGAGGAGTTTGATGAGTTTGCGTTCGACCGCCTCGCTCATCACGTGTTCCCAGCGGCACGCCTCGCTGTGGACGTGCTCCCATTCGAGCCCGATGATGTCCACGAGGAGGCGTTCGGCGAGCCGGTGCTTGCGCATGACGGCGATCGCGAGGTTGCGGCCCTGTTCGGTGAGTTCGAGGTGACGGTCTTCCGCCACGACGACCAGGCCGTCGCGTTCCATGCGGCCGACGGTCTGGCTCACGGTCGGTCCACTTTGGCCGAGGCGCTCGGCGATGCGGGCGCGCAGTGGTACCACGCCCTCTTCTTCGAGCTCGTAGATCGTGCGGAGATACATCTCCGTGGTGTCGATGAGGTCGTTCACACCCGCTCCCCTTCGTGTGGTGTCAATGGTAGTCGTGCCGGGGGACACAGGTGTCCGCGCGGTGCAGGATGTGAGTCGTGCATCCCTTGATCACTCCTGAAGCCCTCGCCGACGCGCTGAGTGCGCGGCCGGCCGCCGTCGTGCTGGATGTCCGGTGGCGGCTCGGCGGACCACCCGGACGTCAAGACTACGAGGTCAGCCACGTTCCCGGTGCGGTGTACGTGGACCTGGACACCGAGTTGTCCGCGCCGCCCGGTGTGGAGGGCAGGCATCCGCTGCCGGATCCGGAGCGGCTGCAGGAGGTGCTGCGCCGTGCGGGTGTGCGTGAGGGCGGCCAGGTGGTGGCCTACGACGCGGCGGACGGTTCGGTGGCCGCGCGGGTGTGGTGGCTGTTGCGGTGGGCCGGGTTCGGGGAGGTGGCGGTGCTGGACGGCGGGTTCGCCGCGTGGCAGGCGGCGGGGTTGCCGGTGAGTGCCGAGGTGCCTGCGCCGGAGGTGGGGGACGTGGTGGTGCGGGCCGGGCAGATGCCGGTCCTGGACGCGGATGGTGCGGCTGGGCTGGCGCGGGAGGGGGTGTTGCTGGATGCGCGGGCGCCGCAGCGGTACCTCGGGGAGACCGAGCCGGTGGACCCGCGGGCCGGGCACATTCCCGGGGCGCTCAACGCGCCGTCGGCCGGGCATGTCGGGGCTGATGGGCGGTGGCTCGGTGCGGCCGAGTTGGCGGAGCGGTTCGCGGCGATCGGGGTGCCGGGTGACGCGGCGGGAGGCGAGGTGGCCGTGGGGGCGTACTGCGGGTCGGGGGTGACCGCGTCGTCCGTGGTGCTCGCGTTGGAGGTGGCGGGGATCACGTCGGCGCAGAGGCCTGCGGCGTTGTACGCCGGGTCGTGGTCCAACTGGTGTGCGTTGGACCGGGAGGTGGCGACCGGCTGAGCCGTGGAGGAGGGCGGTGAGTGGTGGGTCAGGCGTTGGGGATGCGTTCGAAGCCCGTGGTGGCGAGTTTGAGGGCGGCGGCGCAGGTGTCCAGTTCGTCGAGGGCCAGGACGCTCACCGAGAAGGCGGTGGTGATGGCGGTGGGGTCGTCGGTCAGCATGACGGTGACCTGGCAGTCCTCCTTTGAGGCGGCGACCTGCCAGGCGGTGTTGCCGCCGATCTCGATCTGCTTCTTCTCGCCCTCCCCGTCGACCACCTCGGGGACGGTGACCATCTGGGTGATGACGGCGGAGGGGTTGGGGAGGGTGTGGATGCAGCCGCCGTCCGCGGCGGACTTGCCGCCCGTTGCGGACTCGATGTCGGCGGCCTTCAGGACGCCGCAGGTTTCGAGGCCGGCGGTCTTCTTCTTTGTGGCGATCTTGACGTCGCCCTGTTTGGGGGCGTTGGTGGCCGTGGGGGAAGGGGACTTCGGCGCGGTGCTGGTGGAGGGCCTCTTCGAGGTGGAGGCGGGGGCCTCCGGCTCGGGGGCCGCGTTGGTGTCGGCGACGGCGGAGCCCTTGACCTGTTCCGCGCAACCGGTGGCGGCGGTGAGGGTCAGGCTCAGTGCGAGGAGGAGGGCTGCTGGTCGCAGGTGCATGTCGCCTCTGACCCCTGTTCGGTGGGTTCGGTTCCGGGGTGGAGTGGGGTGTGCCCGGCGAAGGGACTGTAGGCGTCGGGGCGGGCGTGGGCACGTGGGGCGACCGAGTTGTGATCACGGGGTGGCGCGATGAGTGGGTTAGGTTGCAGGCATGGGTAAGCCAGCCGCTGTTGTCTGGGACGAGTCCTTCCTCGGGTACGACCTCGGTGGCGACCATCCGCTGAACCCCGTGCGGCTCGACCTCACGGTGCGGCTCGCGACGGCGCTCGGGGTGCTGGACGGGGTTGAGTTGCGGGCGCCGGAGGCGGCGACCGACGAAGAGATCGAGCTGGTGCACCGGCCGGGGTACCTGAGTGCGGTGCAGGCGGCTCCCACGGCCGGGTGGGACGTGGGGCACGGGTTGGGGACGCCGGACAACCCCGTGTTCGAGCGGATGCACGAGGCGTCGGCGTTGGTGGTGGGCGGGTCGTTGATGGCGGCGCGGGCCATTGCCGGTGGTGAGGTGGACCGGGCGGTCAACATCGCCGGTGGGTTGCACCACGCGATGCCGGACAGTGCGGCGGGGTTCTGCGTTTACAACGACTGTGCGGTGGCCATTGAGTGGTTGTTGCGCAACGGGGTGGAGCGCGTTGCGTACGTGGATGTCGACGTGCATCACGGGGACGGGGTGCAGACGGCGTTCTGGGACGACCCGCGCGTGTTGACGGTGTCGTTGCACCAGCACCCGATGAGTCTGTGGCCGGGGACCGGGTGGGCCGGTGAGGTCGGGGGTCCGGGGGCCGAGGGGACGGCGGTCAACGTGGCGTTGCCCGCCGGGACGAAGGACGGGGCGTGGTTGCGGGCGTTCCACGCGACGGTGCCGGCGTTGCTGAAGGCGTTCCGGCCGCAGGTGCTGGTGACGCAGTGCGGGGTGGACACGCACAAGGAGGACCCGCTGGCGGACCTGGCGTTGAGCGTGGACGGGCACCGGGCGATCTACCAGGCGTTCCGGGAGCTGGTGACCGAGCACGGGTTCAAGTGGCTGGCGCTCGGGGGTGGCGGGTACGAGCTGCTCAGGGTGGTGCCGCGGTCGTGGACGCACCTGCTGGCGACCGTGCTGGACCGCGATCTGGACGTGAACCGGCCGTTGCCGGCGGAGTGGGTGGCGCACGCGACACGCATCGCGCGGGACTGGCCGCTTCCGGCGTCGATGACTGATGAGTGCGACCCTGGGTACCAGCCGTGGGGCGGGGATGCGGAGGAGCCGGTGGACCGGGCGATCCGTGAGACTCGCCGTGCGGTGTTCCCGTTGCACGGACTTGACCCGGACGATCCGAGGGACTGAGACCACGGTGGGCGACGACACGAACGGGCTCAGAGATCCGTTCGACTTCCCGCGGCGCTGGGAGGCGGACGTCGTCTTGAGCGACGGCGGCACCGTTCACCTGCGGCCGATCACGCCGGATGACGCGGAGGAGCTCAGGGAGTTCCACGGGCGGTTGTCCGAGCGCACGCGGTACTTCCGGTACTTCGGGCCGTACCCGCGGATCCCGCAGCGCGATCTCGACCGGTTCAGCACCGTTGACCACCACGACCGGGTGGCGCTGATCGCGTTGCTCGGGGACGACATCGTCGCGGTCGGGCGGTTCGACCGGTTGCGCGGCGGGGAGCGGCACGGGGAGTCGGCGGAGGTCGCGTTCGTCGTCGAGGACGCGCACCAGGGGCGTGGGCTCGGCAGCATCCTGCTGGAGCACCTCGCGGCGGCGGGTCGTGAAGTCGGGCTGGTGCGGTTCGAGGCCGAGGTGCTGGCCGAGAACGGGCAGATGGTCCGGGTGTTCCGGGATGCCGGTTACCAGGTGAGCAGGGCGTTCGAGGAGGGCGTGCTGCACCTGGAGTTCGCGATTGACCCGACCGACGAGTCCGTCGCGGTCGCCAGGGCGCGTGAGCAGGCCGCCGAGGCGCGCAGCGTGCACAACCTGCTGCACCCGCGCAGCATCGCGGTCATCGGCGCGTCGACCGACCCGACCAAGATCGGGCACGCGGTGCTCAAGAACTTGCTCGAAGCCGACTTCAACGGGCCCGTCTACCCCGTGAACGCCGAGCACCGCGCGGTGCGGGGCGTGCGGGCCTACCCGACGGTGCTCGACATCCCGGACGACGTCGACCTGGCCGTTGTCGCTGTTCCGGCGGCCAGCGTCGACGAGGTCATGGACGCGTGCCTGGCCAAGGGCGTGAAGGCGCTTGTCGTCGTGTCGTCCGGCTACGGCGAGACGGGGCCGGACGGACTGTCGGCTGAGCGGAGGCTTGCAGCTGAGGCCAGGGCGCACGGCATGCGTGTCGTGGGGCCCAACGCGCTCGGTGTCCTCAACCTCGACCCCAAGGTCCGCATGAACGCGAGCCTCGCGCCCCAGCTGCCGGAACGGGGGCGCGCGGGGTTCTTCAGCCAGTCCGGCGCGCTCGGCACGGCCATCCTCGCCAACGCGGCGGGGTGGGGGCTGGGGCTGTCGACGTTCGTGTCGGCGGGCAACCGGGCGGACGTCTCCGGCAACGACCTGCTGCAGTACTGGGAGACCGACCCGGCCACCGACGTCGTGCTGCTCTACCTGGAGTCGTTCGGCAACCCGCGCAAGTTCGCCCGGCTCGCGCGCAGGCTCGGCCGCACCAAGCCGATCGTCGCGGTGAAGTCCGGCCGGCACGCCGTCACGCCCGGTCTGGCGGCGACCGGGGTCAAGGTCGACGAGGCCAGCGTGCAGGCGTTGTTCGAGCAGGCGGGCGTGATCAGGGTCGACTCGCTGGCCCAGATGTTCGACACCGCGCTGCTCCTCGCGCACCAGCCGCTGCCGAAGGGCAAGCGGGTCGCCGTCGTCGGCAACTCCACCGCGATCGGCCTGCTCGCCGCGGACACGTTGCTCGCCCAGGACCTCGACCTCGCGGGCGACCCCGTCGACGTCGGCGCGCAGGCCACCCCGGACGAGTTCGCGAAGGCCGTGCGCGAGGCACTCGAACGGTCCGACACCGACGCGCTCGTCGTGGTGTTCGTGCCGCCGATCGCGGTCCCCGGCACCGCGTATGCCCGCGCGCTCAAAGAAGCCGCGCACGGCACAAAACCGATCGTCTCGACGTTCCTCGCCGTCGAAGGAATTCCCGCGGAGCTGAAGGTTCCCGGGAAAGGCTCCATTCCCAGCTACGCCAGTCCGGAACGTGCCGTTCTCGCATTGGCGCGCGCGGTCCGCTATGCGAGGTGGCGTGCGGCGCCGCAGGGCCACTTCGTCCGGCCCGGCGGCATCGACACCGAAGCGGCTCGGTCCATTGTGGACAAAAGAATGGAAAGAACCGATCGCGCGGTCGATGACCACACCGCGGTCGAACTGCTCAAGTGCTACGGCATCGACGTCGTGCCGTTCCGCATCGCCCACAGCGCGGAAGAAGCGGCGGTCGCCGCCGATGAGCTCGGCTATCCGGTCGCGATGAAAGCCACCAGCGAACGGCTTCGGCACCGCACCGATCTCGTCGGCGTTCGGCTCGACATCGCTCAGGTGGAATCGGTGAAGGCCGCTTACCAGGACCTCGCCGCGTTGTCGGGCAAACCGGACGTGTACGTGCAGCGCATGGCTCCCAAGGGGGTGAGCTGCGTGCTCGGGCTGCAGGACGACCCGAGCTTCGGCACGCTGGTCTGGTTCGGACTGTCGGGCGTGGTCAGCGACCTGCTCGGCGACCGGGCCTACCGGGCGGTGCCGCTCACCGACACCGACGCGGCCGAACTCGTTGCGGCGCCGAAAGCAGCGCCTCTGCTCACCGGATACCGCGGCGACGAACCCGCGGATCTGAAAGCCCTCCAGGAGCTCGTACTCCGTTTGGCGGCACTCGCGGAAGACCTCCCGGAGGTTCGTTCGCTCAAGCTCGAGCCGGTTCTTGCTTCTGCCGCAGGGGCTTTCGTCAGCAGTGCGCGGATAGTGCTCGGACCACCTCCTTCCCTGCACGACGCGGGTCCGCGGCGCCTGCGCTGACCCGGTTACGGCAACGATTCCGCACGTCTCTTTCACGCTCAGGTATGGACACGCGCCCAATCGCAGCCTAGGTTTCCGACATCGCCGAGCACGCGCACGTACAGATGCGTCGGCGCATGCCCGTGAAACCCAGTTGTAAGAGGGAAGAATGACGCCGAGAGCGCTCCTCCGCCTGGTAGCGACAACATGTGCGGCCGTGCTGCTCCTGAGCTCGTGCGCGGGTGGCGACGAGTCCACGATGGCCGGCAAGGTCAGCAGCAACGACCGCATGACCATCGCCGTGTCGTTCGACCAGCCGGGGCTGTCGGTGCGCAGGCTCGACGGTGCCTATCGCGGGTTCGACGTCGACGTCGCGAAGTACATCGCGAAGGAGCTCGGCGTCAGCGAGCAGAACATCACCTGGAAGGAAGCGCAGCCGGGCAACCGGGAGTCGCTGCTGACCTCCGGTGAAGCCGACATGGTCGTCTCCACCTACTCGATCACGGACAAGCGCAAGCAGATCATCGACTTCGTCGGACCGTACTTCGTCGCCGGTCAGGACCTGCTGGTCCGCTTCAACGAGAACCGCATCACCGGCCCGAAGTCGCTCAACGCCAGCCTGATCCTGTGCTCGACCAAGGGCTCCACCTCCGCCGCCTACGTGCGCGAGCAGTTCGCCAAGGACGTGCAGCTGAACGAGTACGCCAAGTTCAGCGACTGCGTGACCGCGCTGCTGGCCGGCAACGTCGACGCCGTCACGACCGACGACGTCCTGCTGGCGGGATACGCCGCGCAGAACCCCGAGCTGCTCCGGGTGGTCGGCGAGCCGTTCAGCAAGGAGGAGTACGGCGTCGGCCTGCGCCGTGATGACCCGGAGAGCAAGGCGAAGGTCCAGGCCGCGCTGCAGAAGATGATCGACTCGGGTGCCTGGCGCGAGTCGCTGGAGACCAACATCGGATCTTCCGGCTACAAGATCCCCGACCCGCCGAAGCTCGCGGCCTGATCACACAAGGCGTGACGTAGGCTCACGCCACGTGAACCGCGTCCCGCCGCACCGCGCTGATCGACCTGTTCGCGCGGGCATTCCAGAACACGGCCGAGTCCCGCGCTACTACGCGGTCAAGGCCGAGCTGTTCGACCTCGTCGAGACCCTTGGCGAAGGCACGGTCCTGCCGTCCGAACGCGAGCTCGCCGAGCGCTTCTCCGTCTCGCGCGTCACGCTCCGCCAGGCCGTCAGCGAGCTCGTGCTCGAAGGCAAGCTCATCCGCCGCCAGGGCAGTGGCACGTTCGTCGCGCCACCCAAGCTCGTCCAGCCGTTGTCACTGGTCAGCTACACCGAAGGCATGCGCAGGCAGGGGGTCGAGCCCACCCGCACGGTGATCACCCTGGAGGAGATCAGCGCCGACGAGGGCCTCGCCCGCGACCTGGTGGTGGAGCCGGGCGACCCGGTCGTCCACCTCGAACGCGTGCTGCTCGCCGACGACGAGCGCATCGGCCTCGAGTCGACCTACCTGAGCAGCCGCCGCTTCCCGGACCTGGTGGACAAGCTCGACCCGGCCGGCTCGCTCTACGCGTGCCTCACCGAACGCCTCGGCGTGCGCTTCGCCGAGGCCGAGGAACGCGTCGAGACGGTCCTCGCCACCCCGCGCGAGGCTTTGCTCATCGGCACCAACCCCGCGCTGCCGATGCTGCTGCTGCACCGGGTCTCCTACGACGTGGAAGGTCGTCCGATCGAGCGCGCGCGCTCGCTCTACCGGGGTGATCGATTCAGTTTCGTCGCACGGCTGCACGCAGACCGTTAGGAACGGAACAAATACATCTCCGCGAGCGTCTGAGGACCATGGCGCTGGAACCGGAGATCGGGCTCGTCGGCAGAGACGACCTCACCAGGCTGGTCGAGTCGCTGGTAGAACGTCGTGGCAACCACCCCCTGCCGGTGGTCGTCGCGTTCGGTCCCGGCGGCAGTGGCAAGACCTCGCTGCTCGACCACGTCCGCCGCCGCTACCGCGAGGCCCCGCTCGCACGGGTCGACCTCGACAAGGCCGGCTCCCGCACGTGCAAGGACATCCTCGACGTCGCCGCCGAGCAGCTGCGCTCCTACCGGCACGCCGACTTCGGCCGGATGCGGCTGCCGCGCTACGACCTCGCGCGCCTCGCCTTCCACGACGAGCCGTCCGACGACCAGCACCACCGCGCCCGCGAGCTCGCCGCCAAGCAGATGACCCGGCTCGTGGCCGTGGCCGACGCGGCCGAGGTCGTCGACGTGCTGCCACCGGCGCAGGGACTCGGCAAGGTGCTGCGGCCGCTGCTGCTGTGGCTGATCGGGCTCGCGGTTGTCGCACCGCGGCCGTTGCGGTGGCTGCTCGGCGGGCCACGGGTCGCGAGCGCGCTGCGGTGGTTCGAGAACTACGTCGGGCAGGAGCTCACGACCGGTCAGCGGTGCAAGTTCGACGCGGCGCTCGTGCACGTGTGGGGCCTGCACCGGTCCGGCGAGCAGCTGGAGGTCGACCGGCTGCTCGTCGCCGCGTTCCTGGCCGACGTCCAGGCCGCGTACCGGTTCCGCGGCTACCGCAGGATGAACAGCCTGCTGCTGCTCGACGGCGCCGACCTGCTCGACGGCATCGACTCCTACCTGCCGCCGAAACGACCGCGGCCCGCCGCCCGCCCCACCGACTTCCTGCACCTGCTCGCGGAACGCCGGCTGACCCAACCCGATGTGCCGTTGCTCGTCATCGCCACCAAGCAGGCCGCCCCGCCTGAGCCCGACGTCGAGCCCGACTACGCAGCCTGGCGGGAGCGCGCGGAACAGCAGAAGACCGCCGAGTCGATGTTCCTCCCGGTACGCCTCAAGCCGTTCACGCTGCAGCAGACGCGGCAGTTCCTCGCCGAGTGGAACCGCTCGCGCAACAGCACCGTGGAGTCCGAGGCGCTGGTCGAGGAGCTGCACGAGGTCACGCACGGGCACCCGCTCGCGGTGCGGCTCGCGATCCAGCTCGTCCACTACATGTTCGCGCGCGACCAGGTGCTGCCGTCGGTGCGCGCGGTGTTCGACGAACGACTGCCGGTCGACGAGACCACGACGTTCCAGGACGCCACGGTCGGCGACTACCTGCTCCTGCGCTTCTTCCAACGCATCCCGGGCGCGGAGGAGGTGCCGGAACGCCAGGCGGCGCGCGAGATCTTCGCCAGGCTGGCCGCCCCGCGCGTGCTCGACCGGCACGTCATCAACGCGTTGCTGCCGCGGGAGTGGGACCGCGACAACATGCGCTTTCTGCTGACACAGCTCAGTTTCGTCTCGCGGCACGGCGACGACTTCGTGCTGCACCCCTTGCTGCGCGACCTTCTCGCGCGCCGGCTGCGCGAGGCTCCGGACGACGAGTTCTCCCACATCAGGGTCCACCGGCTGCTGAAGGAACGCTTCGACGGCCTGGGGCAACGCGAAGACGCGCTTTACCACGCACTCGCGCTCGGCGATGTGCACTTCGTCGCGCACCGGCTGCGGCCGCACGTCGACGAGCGCAGTGACGGCTGGATCGCTGAGCTCGCCGCCATCGCCGAGGCCCCGATGCCGCCGGGCGAAGGGGAAGAAGCACGCGATGAGGAGTCACGTCTGTGGTGGCAGCGCCTGCGCGGCGGCACCGCACGCCGCACCCTGCACCGCCGTGTCGATCGCGTGGTGCGCCGGGAGACCGGTCTGCTCGAAGACGCCGTCATCGCGACGTGGGAGCTGCGGTCCCGCAGCCGAACCGCGCGCCCGACTGTCGAGATGTACGACCGTGTGTTGCGCACGCACCAAGACCTCAGCGGCTCCGAGGAACGCCTGAGTGGCTATCGCACAACGAAACGAGCACTCGAGCACAACACGCCGGCCTCGCCGCCCGCGTCACTTCCGCGCCAGTCCACCGTCGGCAGCTACCCGTACCCGCGGCGCTGGCCCGGCCGCAACGGTGTGCGTCGTGCGGCGGTCTACCTCGTCGTCTTGCTGCTCGTGGCGTACGGCGCGGCTTTTTACCTGCACAACAGCACGCATTGCCTGCGTTACGGCATCTATGAGCCGAGCGAGCTGGTCGCCGACCTGGCCGGTGACCGCCTTCGTCTGTCCAAAGTGGATGAAGTGCAGTGCATCGGCATGAGTGAGCGGCCCGGCCGGTTCGCCTACGGTGACCCGACCCTGCAGAACAGCGACGACGCCGAGGTCGGTGAGCTGGCCAAGCTCATCGCGGACGAGAACGCCCGTGTGGCCAAGGCGAAGGACCGCCCGAACGTCACGATCGTCGTCGCCACCATGCTCAGCTCCAAGGAACGCGTGAAACGCGACCTGTCGGCCGGCGTGAACGAGCTGCGTGGCGCCTACCTCGCCCAGCGCGAGTGGAACCTGCTCGACGGCGTGGCGCGCAACCCGTTGGTGCGCCTGGTGCTCGCGAACTTCGGCGGCGAGTCCGCGCACGCGAAGGTGGTCGCCGAGCAGATCAAGAGCTACGCCGAACGCGACCGCACGGTCGTCGCGGTGACCGGTCTCGGGCAGAGCCGCGCGTCCACCGCCGCGGCGCTGGAGGCGCTGGCGCCGTCGAAGGACCGGCAGGTCGGCGTTCCGATGGTCGGGTCGGCGCTGTCGTCGACGCTGTACAGCGAAATGCCGTACTTCTTCCGCATCGCACCGGCCAACGACCGGCAGGCGGAGGTCGTCGCGCGGATCATCGAACGCACCGATGCGTTGCGCGGCCGCCCGCTGCACCTCGTGCACAGCCCGGGAGACGAGTACAGCGCCGATCTCGCGCACCAGCTCCGGAACCGGCTGGGTCCCGAGATGCACGGCTACGACGAGAGCACGACGGTGGCCACGGAGCTCGCCCATGTCGCCAGCAAGATCTGTGGCAAGTCGCGCAACCCGCTGATCCTCTACACCGGGCGCACCGCGGAGATCGGCGGGTTGCTCACCGAGCTCAACGGCAACAGCAACTGCCCGGACGCCGTGGTGTTCGGCGGAGACGACCTCACCCAGCTGGAGACGACCAACTTCGCGGACCTGGAAGGCGTCAAACAATATGCCGACGGCAGGTTGTACTTCTCGACGTTCGCGTGGACGACGGGCATGGCGCAAGTTCCCCAGACGACGCAACGGTTCTTCCAGCTTTACGAGACGGCGCAGAACCGGCATGCCCGCCGGGCATTTCTTTCGGGCCCCAACGGGCACATTCTTCTCGCCTATGACGCTGTCAGCGTCGTCGCCCGCGGAGCTGAACGCGGTGAGTCGCGGCAGGCTGTTTTCCAGTACCTGCGCACTTTGCGTGACTTCGACGGCGCGTCCGGGAGGCTGACGTTCGCCCGCGCCGACGCGAGCGGCACCTCCGGGTGCGACCCGGTCGACAAGCTGGTCGTGGCGCAGATCGTCAAGCTGGACAACGGAGTTCTCACATCCCGCTACGTCGCGCACGAGGGCACGTGAACACCAGGCGAAGTGACTGAAGGTCACCGCGAACCCACTTGGCCGCAGGAAGATACCGCCCGTTCGCACTCGTTTCCCGCAAAGGCCGCGGAGGTACCGTTGGTGGTACGAAATCAAGATGTCCGCGACAGTGCGGAGGAGCGGGGGTGTGCCGTGTCCTTCAAGGCGGAGTTCCTCGCAGAACTCGAGGACTGTCTGCGCGGCTATGGCGCGGTCCCGGTGAGCAATCCTGACGCACTCGCGTTGTTCATCGAGTTCGTTCGCGCGCTGCCGGAGACCGACCAGCGGCTGCGTTGCCTGGAGGGTGTCGACCAGGGTTCCGGGTCGTTCTGGAACAACCCGGCGGTGTGGTGGGAGCAGGTGCCGAGGTTCGGGACGGGTCTGGCCCGCTGCGGCTCGGCGGAGTGCCGCAAGCTGCTCGACGACATGCTCGACGAGGCCATCAGCGACGAGATCGACGTGCTGGAGATGGAGATCCGGGAGCTGCCCAGCTAGGTCCGGACATGCCTGCCGGCGCCGCAACCTGTTACGGCCGCGGCGCCGGGGCTCCTGGACTACTTGGTCGCCACGAGCGACCTGAAGAGTTCCCGATAGCGGTGGAGAGCCAGTCGCAGGTCTTCGGTCTCGTGCTTGCCCTCGCCCTTCCACTGCTCGGAGAGCGTGCGGTGGCGCGAGGTCAGCTCCTCGATCGCCTTCCGCACGAGGTCGTCCGCCTTGCGCACGGCGGCGTGCGGGTCGTCGACGAACTCGAACTGCACCGCCTGCCACTCGTCCTCGAGGCGGTACCCCGGCCGCTGCGTCAGGTCCTGGGAACCGGTGCGGGACTCGTCGCGCTGGGCCTCCGAACGCTGGGCCTCCGAACGCTGGGTCTCGTGGCGCTGCGACTCCTGGGCGCGCGGGTCCTGCCCGACGCGGGCGTCCTGACCACCGCGGGAGTCCTGCACACGCGGGTCCGGGCGCTGCACCTGCTGCGTCTGCTGCCCCTGGGCCTGCTGGTGCTGGGCCTGCTGACCCTGCTGCGGAACGGCGTCGCGCTGCGCCGCCACGTGCTCGCGCTGCATGTCCTCGCGCTGCGCGTGCGCGGCCCGCTCTTCGCGCCGCTCCTCGCGCACCGTCTGGTCCTTCTGCTCCTGCGCTGCCCGTGCGTGGGTGGCCTCAGACATCGCTCTTCTCCTTCCGGTGTGCGTCCTTGTTCGGAGCGGCACCGTGTTCGAGCAGATCGGTGAACAGCTCGCGGTAGTGCACCATCGCGGTGCGGAGGTCCTCGGTGCTGGCCTCGCCGAGCTCCTGGCGCTCGGAGATGTCGTGCGCCTTGCGGTAGTGCTCCAGCGTCCGCGCGTGCTCGACCGACAGCACGCTCAGCTGTGCCTCGTAACCCTCGGTGGGGTAGCCGCGCTCGGCCATCAGGTCGGTCACCAGCCGGTCGGCGTCCGCGATCGCCGTGTCCGGCGAGTCGACGAACTTCGCCTGCACGTTCGCCCAGTGCCGGCGGTAACTCTCCTGTGCCGTAGCGGAAAGCGGCTTCAGGTCGAACTCGCTGTGACGGTGCTCCCGCTCGGCGAGCTCCTTCTCCGCGGCCGTTCTGTCGTCACTTTCGGCGACCGCGCGGTCGTACTCGGGGCCGAAGCGGTTGCGCAGCTTCTTGCGCTGCATGGCGGGCCTCAGCACGAAGGCGAGGACCACCAGCACCACGAGAACCGCGACCACCAGGCCGATGATGGCGCCCGTTGACATGGAAAACCTCCAAGACAGGCAAGAAATCTGCTGTCTGGAGGCTTTCCCGTGTGTGCCCGGGAGAAACATTCAACCCTTGATACAAACCACCTGCTTGAGCTTGGCGACCACCTCGACGAGGTCGGACTGGTTCGCCATCACGGTGTCGATGTCCTTGTAGGCGCCTGGGATCTCGTCCACCACACCGGAGTCCTTGCGGCACTCCACCCCGTTCGTCTGGGCCTCGAGGTCCTCGGTGGTGAACGTCTTGCGGGCTTTGTTGCGCGACATCCTCCGACCGGCACCGTGCGAGGCCGACTGGAACGAGTCCGGGTTGCCGAGCCCGCGCACGATGTAGGAACCGGTGCCCATCGAACCGGGGATGATGCCCAGCTCGCCACGACCGGCCCGGATCGCACCCTTGCGGGTCACCAGCACGTCCTCACCGAAGTGCGTCTCCTCCGCCACGTAGTTGTGGTGGCAGGAGATCGGCTCCTCGAACGCGATGTGCGGGAACTCCGCGCGCAGCACGTCGCACACCAGACGCAGCATGACCGAACGGTTGCGCCTCGCGTAGTCCTGCGCCCAGTACAGGTCGTGCCGGTACGCCGCCATCTCCGGCGTGCCGGCGAGGAACACCGCCAGGTCCGGGTCGGGCAGCTCGGCGTTGTGCGCGAGCGTGCGCGCCACCGCGATGTGGTGCTGCGCCAGCTCGTTGCCGATCCCGCGCGACCCGGAGTGCAGCATCACCCACACCGACTGGTCGGCGTCGAGGCAGACCTCCAGGAAGTGGTTGCCGCCACCGAGCGTGCCCATCTGGTGCATCGCCTTGTCGGCACGCGCCTTCACGGCAGGCGTCAGGTCGTCGAACCGCCTCCAGAACGCACCCCAGTCGGACGCGTCCCTTTCGGTGAACGCGGTCGCCTTGTGCTGGCCGAAACCGACGGGCACGACGGACTCCATGCGAGACCTGAGGCCACGCAACGTCTCCGGCAGGTCGCTCGCTGTGAGCGAGGTGCGCACGGCGGTCATGCCGCAGCCGATGTCCACGCCGACGGCCGCCGGGGACACGGCGTCGCGCAACGCGATCACCGAGCCCACCGTGGCGCCCTTGCCGTAGTGCACGTCCGGCATCACGGCGATGTGCTTGACGGCCCACGGCAGCGCGGAGATGTTCTGGAGCTGCCGCATGGCGAACTCTTCGACCTCGTCGGGCCGGGTCCACATGCGGATGTCCACGTTCTGGCCGCGGACGACGGTTGCTGCCATGCGTACGAGGTTAGGCGGCGTTCTTGTTGATCCACAAAGGAGTTTTCGCCGAGGCCTCCGCCGCGCCGACGAACTCCCACGTGCCCTTGCGCACCTTCGCCCTGCTCATGTCGCCGCCGATGGTGGTGACGAACGCACGCACCGTCGGCAGGTCGTTGACGTCCGCGATGAGGATCGCCTTGTTCTGCAACGTGACGCTGCCGCCGCCGAGCTTCTCGCGTGCCACCGCGTCGTTGAGCAGGCCCGTGCGCACCTGCTGGGCCGTGACGCCGTGGACCTCGACCTGGACGGCGTCGACCTCCGGCGAGCTCGCCGGCAGGAAGCGGAACGTCAGCACCGACTCCTGGCTGAACCGCTTGCTGATCGTGGCCGCCGTGTGGCGCAGGCTCTCCTCGTCGAGCGTGACGTCGAACTTGCGGGAGCGTTCGAACGTCGTCGTGTTCTGCTCGCTCGACCAGAACACCCCGTCGAGCAGGGTGGAACGGGTGGTGACGCCGCCGTTCGCGTGCACGATGCCGCGGACCTCGCGGTCGAAGGCGACCAGTCTGTCCCGCAGGCGCGGGTCGTCCGGATCGGTGATGACGGCCGTGTTGTTCGTCGCGAAGATCTCCGGGAACGGCAGCGGGGTGCCCGCCGCCGTTCCCGTCGAGACCGAGAACGCCAGTACCGACGTGACTGCCACAAAGAGCTTTCGCATGCGGCACAACGTATTGCTCCGGGTGGTACTGGGCACACCCCGTTCCACTGGGCGGAACCTAGCGCGCGACCGCCTTCTTGTACTGGTAGTTGGCCAGCGGCACGAAGATCAGCAGGAAGACCACGACCCAGCCGAGCGAGGCGAGGACCGGGTGCTGCAACGGCCAGACGTCCGGCGGGGGAGCGAGCGGCGAGGTGTTGCCGAACAGCTCGCGGGCCGCCAGCGTCACGGCCGACACCGGGTTCCACTCCGCGATGTGGCGCAGGACCGACGGCAGCTTCTCCGACTGCACGAACGTGTTCGCGATGTAGGTGATCGGGAAGATGAAGATGAAGCTCGCGTTGTTGAACACCTCCGGGCTGCGCACCAGCAGCCCGATCCACGCCATCGCCCACGAGAACGCGTAGGCGAACAGCAGCAGCAACCCGACCGCCGCCAGCGCCTCCAGCGGTGAGGAGTGGATGCGCCAGCCGACGAGCAGGCCGGTGATCATCATGATGAGGATGACCAGCGCGTTGTTCACCAGGTCGGAGGTGGTGCGGCCGACCAGCACGGCCGAGCGCGCCATCGGCAGCGAGCGGAACCGGTCGATGATGCCCTTGGTGATGTCCTCGGCCAGGCCGCTGCCGGTGATGGTGGCGCCGAACAGCACGGTCTGGGCGAAGATGCCGGCCATCAGGAACTCGCGGTAGTCCATGCCGGGGATCTCGATCGAGCCGCCGAAGACGTACGCGAACAGCAACACGAACATGATCGGCGCCGCCGTGGAGAACACCAGCAGGTCGGGCACCCGTTTGATCTTGATGAGGTTGCGCTTGGCGACCACCGAGCCGTCAGCCAGCGCCTGCAGCAACTTCACTTCTCGTCCTCCGAGTCTTGCGCCGCGTCTTCCGCGTGGTGCCCGGTGAGCGCCAGGAACACGTCGTCGAGGGTCGGTCTGCGCAGACCGATGTCGAGCACCTTCACCGACTCGCTGTCGAGCAGCCGGATCGCCTCCATCAGCACCGCCGACCCGCCCGCGACCGGCACGGTGAGGTGGTGCTGGCGTTCGTCGGCCTCGATCGTGCCGACGGCGAGGCCCGCGAGCGTGGACCTGGCGTTGCTCAGCTCGGCGCTCGTCGCGACGGAGAGCTCCAGGCGTTCGCCGCCGACCTGGTCCTTGAGCTGGTCCGCGGTGCCTTCGGCGATGACCCGGCCGTGGTCGATCACGGCGATCTGGTCGGCGAGCCGGTCGGCCTCCTCCAGGTACTGGGTGGTGAGCAGCAACGTCGTGCCGCCGGCGACCAGCTCCTCGATCACGTCCCACATCCCCAGGCGCGACCTCGGGTCGAGGCCGGTCGTGGGTTCGTCGAGGAACAGCACCGACGGCTCGGCGACCAGCGCGCCCGCGAGGTCGAGACGCCGGCGCATGCCGCCCGAGTACCCCTTCACCGGGCGGTCGGCGGCGTCTTCGAGGTCGAACCGGGTGAGCAGCTCGCGCGCCCGTTCCCGGCTGCGGGCGCGGCCGAGGTGGTAGAGCCGGCCGACCATGTCCAGGTTCTCGAAGCCGGTCAGGTTGTCGTCGACGGCGGCGTACTGACCGGACAGCCCGATCTTGCGCCGCAACGCGTCGGCGTCCTTGCGGACGTCGAGCCCCGCCACCCTGGCGGTGCCCTCGTCCTGGTCGAGCAGGGTGGTGAACACGCGTACCGCAGTCGTCTTGCCGGCTCCGTTCGGCCCGAGCAGTCCCATGATGGTGCCTTCGGGCACCACGAGGTCGAACCCGTCGAGCGCGACGACCGACCCGTAGCGTTTGACGAGGCCTTCGGCCACGATCGCGTCTGTCATGCGGGCCATCATGGCCTTCAGGTCTGACATTTTCGTCCCATTTGCGGCTGTTGGATCGGGTGATTGACAGCCGCAGAGAACGTGAGAATCCTTCGTGCCATGGATCGCGTGTGCGTCATCGGGGCCGGTTCTTCCGGCATCGCCGCATGTCAGGTGCTGAGTGCGCGGGGGCTTGAGTACGACTGCCTGGAGGCCGGTTCCGAGATCGGGGGCAACTGGCGGTACCTGAACGACAACGGGATGTCATCGGCATACCGTTCGCTGCACATCAACACTTCACGGCAGATGATGGAGTTCCGGTCCTTCCCGATGCCGGCGCATCTGCCGACGTACCCGTCGCACTTCCAGATCGCGGAGTACTTCGACGACTTCGTCAAGCACCACGGTTTTCGCGACCGGATCCGGTTCCGCACCGAGGTGACGTCCGTGGTGCCCGGTTCCGATGGCCGATATGCGGTGACTTCACGTGATCGGGACACGGGTGAGTCGACGACGACTTCGTACAGTTCGGTCATCATCGCCAACGGCCACCACTGGTCGCCGCGATGGCCGGAACCCGCATTCGAGGGGTCGTTCGACGGCGAACAGATGCACGCGCACTTCTACAAGACGCCGGAGCGTTTTGCCAACAAGAAGGTGCTGGTGCTCGGCATCGGAAATTCGGCGTGCGACATCGCCGTCGAGTCGTCGCGGGTGTCTTCCCGAACGTATTTGGCGATGCGCCGCGGCGCGCACATCATGCCGAAGTACCTGTTCGGGATGCCGAGCGATCACCTGACCACCTCGCCACTCGCCCGGTTCGCGCCGTCGTGGCTGCAGTCGCTGTTGGTCCGGGCGATGCTGCGCCTCGCGCGCGGCAAGCTCACCTCGTACGGCCTGCCGGAGCCGGCCCACGGCATTCTCGCCGCGCACCCGACGGTGTCGGACGACCTGCTGACCAGGCTCGGGCACGGTGACATCACGGTGAAGCCGAACGTGGCGCGGCTCGACGGGGCCGGGGTCGTGTTCGCCGACGGCAGCCGGGAGGAGGTCGACGTCATCGTCTACTGCACGGGGTACAAGGTCGACTTCCCGTTCCTGGAGGCTGCGGCGTTCCCGGCGGTGTCGTCGCCGGACAACGAGGTGTCGCTGTACCGGCGGGTCGTGGACCCGGAGCATCCGGGGCTGTACTTCCTCGGGCTGATCCAGCCGTTGGGGGCGATCATGCCGCTGGCCGAGGCACAGGCCGAGTGGGTCGCGGACCTGCTGACCGGGCGGGCGGTGCTGCCGTCGATGCCGGAGATGAAGGCGGAGATCACGGCTTACCGGCAGGGGTTGAGGTCGCGGTACGTGGCGTCGAAGCGGCACACGTTGGAGGTCGACTTCCTCGGGTATCAGCGGGAGCTGGCGGAGGAGCGGAAGCGGACAGCCGCTGGCTGATATATCGGTTTTGGGTTGAGCTGGTCTGTGCTGCCGGTCAGTCCGTTAGAGGGTCTAGCGTTCCGTTGCATGTCTCCGGTAGCTCGCTGGCCTGCGTCTTAGCAATGAGTCTTTGGACGACGTCCGCAAAAGACTCGTTGCAAAGGGGGCGGTAGCGGTGAGGGACGGATGAGGGCGCGGACGGTGGGCGACGGATCGCGAGCGGCGCGAGAGGCCGGAAGCTTGCGGACGGGGGAGCTCGCGGACGGGGGAGTTCGCGAAGCCAGACGAGGGTTGCGGGCACGAAGGCTGGGCGTGTGGGTGCCGGCGAGCGGGAGAGGCGTGGGCGAGCGCGGGCGTGGGTACGGTCCGGGTGTGGCTCAGGTGATCGTGCTGAACGGTGGGTCGAGCTCCGGCAAGTCCGGGATCGCGCGGTGTCTGCAGGCGGTGTTCCCGGAGCCGTGGCTGACGCTCGGGGTGGACACGTTGATCGACGCGATGCCTGCCCGGTTGCGGCTCGGGGACGAGGGGATCGGGTTCGCCGACGACGGTGAGGTGACGGTCGGCGGGGAGTTCCGCGAGCTCGAGGACGCGTGGATCGGCGGGGTGGCGGCGATGGCGCGGGCTGGGGCTCGGGTGATCGTGGACGAGGTGTTCCTCGGCGGGGTCGAGTCGCGGGCGCGGTGGGAGAAGGCGCTGGACGGGGTCGACGTGGTGTGGGTCGGGGTGCGGTGTGACGCCGTCGTCGCGGCTGGGCGGGAGCTCGCGCGAGGGGATCGGGTGTCCGGGATGGCGGAGGCGCAGGCCTATCTCGTGCACCGTGACATGACCTATGACGTCGAGGTCGACACCACGAACACCGAGTCGATGGAGTGCGCGAAAGCGATTGCGAGCTTTCTGACCAGCAGAGGAGTGGTCAGGGGCGGGGCGGTTCGTTAGGGGCGCAGGAGCCGCCGCCCTGGGGCCAGCACGACGGGCCGGCGGTGACGGGAGCTACCGGAGCCGCGTTGAGCAGCACGTCGGCAAGATCCATGTCCAATATGTTGCCCAGCGCCATCCAGCGAGCGAAGACGCACGGCCACACGTCGCCCGACGTGGAGACGGCGACGGCGCCGTGACCGCAGCGGCCGCAGAGCTGGTCAGGGCCGGGAGACGACAGAGCAGTGCCGCGGCCGACCGCGCGGACGGTGTCGACGCCGACGTCGCGCACGCCGAGGGCGTCGAGCTCGACCAGGGCGTCGGACGAGCCGGAGCCCACGTCGATCACGCCCACCCGCAGCGGGATGGCGCGGTCGAGGGCCTTGGTGATGTTCGCGGTGGTGCGGGCGTGGCTGCCGGGGCGGCGGGTGACGGCGTCGTGGGCCGAGTAGTAGCTCGTGGCGAGGCGGACGCCGGGGCGGGTGAACGTCTCCCACAGGGCGGGCGCGATGTGCACGAGATTGCTGAACACCTCGACTTCGAGTCCCGCGGCGAGTGAGTGGTCCACGAACCGCGCCAAATCGGGGTGCAATGTGGGTTCTCCGCCGATGAACTGAACTCGGTGCGCACCGAGTTCGGCGACGTGCGAGATGACGCGGAACCAATCGCGAGCCGTCATCGCACCGGTGCCCCCGCGCGGTCCGGACTCCGCGTAGCAGTGTGTGCAGCTCAACTGGCATTTGCCGGTGATCTCGAGCCATGCGAATCGCAGGTCGGTCATGTCCCGCTCCCCTGGACGTTGCCGGTCCATAACCCATCTTGCCCCGGCAAGTCGGCAGTGGAGCTGTCTCAATTGATAAATTCAGGGATTGATGTTGGGGTGTTGACATCTTCCCAGAAGATTCGGCGGGCGCCACGCCGAAACGCATAAGCCGCTAATAGAACGCGTCAGTTCAATCAGCAGCACTCACAGCACGTGCAGCAGTCGTCCTCCACTTCCATCACCTCCCCTCCGGTGGGCACCACGGGGGACAGTCGGTGCTCTCGACCATCTCCTCGAGCTCGGACCTGAGCCGCGCGAGCCGGGCCATCTCGGCGTCGATGTCCGCGATATGCCGGTGCAGCAGCTCCGACGCCGGTTCGCACGGGCACTCGCCGGTGTCGCGCACCGCCAGCAGCGAGGCGATCTCCCGCAACGTCAGCCCGAGGCGCCGGCAGTCGCGGATGAACCGGATCCGCTCGGCCGCCGCCTCCGGGTACTGCCGGTAGCCCGACGACGTCCGCGGCGGCGGCGCGAGCAGCCCCGCGCGCTCGTAGTACCGCACCGTGTCCGGTGCGACCCCGACGTGGCGTGCGAGCTCGGCGACTCTCATACCGCCACGCTAAACCTGTGACCGCACTCCAAGGTCAAGCACGGAAAACGGGGCCGCCGACGTCGGCAGCCCCGTTGACCGGAAACCAGCTCAGTGCACGCCGAGCACACCGTCCACCCGGCGCGGGATCCCCAGCGGGTTCGCGTCCTGCAGCTCCGCCGGCAGCAACGCGTCCGGCCACGACTGGTACGTCACCGGCGCGATCCAGCGGCGGATCGACGTGGCGCCCACCGACGTGTGCAGCGGGTTCGTCGTCGCGGGCCACGGACCACCGTGGTGCTGGCCCCACGCCACCGCGACACCCGTCGGCCAGGCGTTGAAGATGATCCGGCCGGCCACGCGCCGCAGGACCTCCGCGATTTCCGCCGCCTCCGCGTGGTCCGACTCGGCCGCGTGCACGGTGCCGGTCAACGTGCCGGGCAGCTTCGCCAGCACCGAGTGCAGCTCGGCCGGCGACGAGTACGTCACGACCAGAGCGGCCGGGCCGAAGTGCTCCTCGGTCAGCTTCTCCAGGTTCTCCTCGAACACCGAGACCGGCACGCTGAACAGCCGCGGCGACACCGCCCACGCCTCGTCCGGCTTCGTCCCCGTGGACACGACGGTCACCAGGTCCGACGCCGCCAGCGCGTCCGTCGAAGCCGTGTAGGAGTCGCACATCCGCTCGTTGAGCATCGCGCCACCCGCGGTCGCCGCGACCGCCTCGCCCAGTGCGGGCACGAGGTCCGCCGGCGCGAACACCAGACCGGGGTTGGTGCAGAACTGCCCCACGCCCATCGTCAGCGACTGCGCGAACCCGGCCGCGATGTCGGCCGTCGCCGCACCCGGCAGGATCACCGTCGGGTTCACGCTGCCCAGCTCGCCGTAGAACGGGATGGGGTCCGGCCGTCCCTGCGCCAGGTCGAACAACGCCCGCCCGCCACCGGTCGACCCGGTGAACCCGACCGCGCGCACGACCGGGTGCCGCACCAGCGCGACACCGGACTCGGTGCCGTAGACGATCCCGAACACGCCCTCCGGCGCACCGGCCTCGCGCAACGCGTCCACCACCACGCGCGCGGTCTCGCGCGACGTCGACGGGTGCGCCGAATGTGCCTTCACCACAACGGAACAACCGGACGCCAGCGCCGAAGCCGTGTCACCACCGGCCACCGAGAACGCGAACGGGAAGTTCGACGCCGAGAACACCGCGACCGTCCCGAGTGGACGCAAGATGCGCCGCAGCACCGGCCGCGGCGGGATGATGTCCGGGTTCGCGGAGTCCAAGGTGGCCTCGACGTAGGACCCCTCGCGCAGCACCTCGGCGAACAGCCGCAGCTGGTTCGTCGTGCGCTTGAGCTCGGTCGTCAGCCGCGGCACCCCGAGCGCCGTCTCGCTGTCCGCGGTCGACACCAGCAGGTCCGACTCGCCGTCCAGCGCGTCCGCGACCTTCTCCAGCACCACCGCGCGGTCCGCGGCGGGCACGGCCGACCACGCGGTGAACGCCACCGCGGCGGCGGAGGCGATCCGGTCCACCTCGCTGTCGGGGGTCTTGGCGACCGGATCGCCGAACGGCTCACCGGTGCGCGGGTTGTATCCCTGAACGACGTGGCTCAACGCCCTGCCTCCTTGACTGCCGTGTCGAAGTCGGGGCCGCACCAGGCCCCGCCCACGTACTTGCCCGCATACGACGACGGGTCGAGCTCACCGCCGTGCTCCGCCAGCACCTCGGCGGCGAACACCTCGGAGTCGTCCTGCGGTTCGTAGCCCAGCGCGCGGGCCTCGTCGAGCGAGAACCAGCCGCGGGTGTTGTTCGAGACGCCCCACACGATCCGGAAACCGGGCGAGGCGACGGACAGCGCGGCCTCGAACAGGCGAGCACCGTCGTCCGGCGACATCCACGTCGACAGCATCCGCACGTCGCGCGGCTTCGGGAAGCACGAACCGATCCGCAACGCGATCACGTCCAGACCGTAGCGGTCGGCGTACAGCGACCCCAGCGCCTCCAACGCCACCTTCGACACGCCGTAGTAGGTGTCCGGGCGGGGGAACAGGTAGTCGCCGGCCTCACCGTCGGCGCGCTCGACGTAGCCCACCGCGTGGTTGGAGCTCGCGAGGACCACGCGCCGCACGCCGGAACGCCGCGCGGCTTCCAGGACCGTGTGCGTGCCGTCGATGTTGACCCGCAGGATCTTCTCCCACGACTCCTCCAGGCTGTGCCCGCCGAGGTGGATCACGGCGTCCACGTCCCGCATCGCCGCCTCCATCGCGGCCATGTCGGTCACCGACGCCTGGACGAGCTCGACGTTCTCGCCGTCCTCCGGGGCGGGCAGCTCGGCGATGTCCAGCAGCCGCAGGACACGGCCGTCCGCGGCGAGGCGTGGACGCATGAGCGTGCCCACCACGCCGGCGGCGCCGGTGATCAGGATGCGTGCGGTCACGGGTAGGACCCCTCCGTCTTGTGCATGCGAATCGTGGAACCTCAGCGGCCGAACTGGCGGAGCAGCTCGGTGATCGTCCTGGCCGCGTCCAGCAGCGCGGAGATGACCTGCCGCTCGTGCTCGGGGTCCAGTCGGCCCAGCGGCACCGAGCAGCTCATCGCGTCCAGCACCGGGTTGCGGTAGGGCAGGGCGACGGCGAAACAGCCCAGGCCGGGCGTGTTCTCCTCGCGCTCGTGGGCGTAGCCGACGTTGCGGAACCCGGCGAGCTGCTCGTGCAACGCCGCCCGGTCGGTCACGGTGTTCTGCGTCAACGGCGCCAGCTCGTCGGGGAGGATCAGGTCGACCTCCTCCGGCGTCCGCGTGGACAGCACGGCCTTGCCCAGCGACGTGGAGTGCGCGGGCAGCCGGCGGCCGACGCGCGAGACCACCCGCAGGTGGTGCTCCGACTCCCGGCTCGCCAGGTAGACGACGTCCGCGCCGTCCAACCGGGCGAGGTGCACCGTCTCGTTGATGTCCTGCCGCACCTGCTCCATCACCCGGATGGCGGCCCGCACGACGGGGTCGTGGTCCAGGTACGACGTACCGACGAGCAGCGCGCGAACGCCGATGCCGTACGTGCCCCGGTCCGAGTCGACCTCCACCCAGCCGCGCGCCACGAGCGTCTGCAGCAGCATGTAGAGGCTGGACTTGGGGTAGCTGAGCTCGCGGTGCAGCTCGGTGAGCGTCAGCCTGCGATCCGACGCGGAGAGCACTTCGAGCAGCTCAACCGTGCGGTCAGCGGACTTCACCGCGCCCGGACGTGCTGTGCCCTTGTCGATCGGCGACGCCACCTGGCCTCCTCGAAACAGGAAAGCAACTTGCCCTTGACACGTTGCTGTGCTGATTCTTACAGTCCTGCAGCAGGTTCACAAGTACGACCCCGGTTCACATACGTGAAAGCGAAGGGCCCATCGATGCGCCGTAGAACAGCCACAACGATCGCGACACTGAGCGTGGCCGCGTTGCTAGCTGGTTGTGGCAGCTCTACGCCCGCCGCGTCGAACAAGGACCCGAACAAGCCCCTCGAGGTGTGGACCCGCTCGACCGAGGCGACCGCGAAGGTCTACGAGAAGATCTTCAAGTCGTTCACCGAGAAGACCGGTGTGCAGGTCGACTACAAGCCGATCTTCAACGACTTCGACAAGCAGGTGCAGCAGCGCGCCGCCTCCAAGGACCTCCCCGACGTCGTCGTCACCGACACCGGCTCGCTCGGCAACTTCGTCAAGCAGGGCTGGACGACCGAGGTCAAGCGGGAGGACGTCGCCGGCGGCGCGGACGTCGTCGACCGCGCGTGGAACAACGGCAAGGGCGCTGACGGCAAGTTCTACGCCATCCCCTTCTCCACCCAGGCGATGGTCACGCTGATCCGCAAGGACTGGCGCGAGAAGCTCGGCAAGCCGATCCCCACCACGTGGGAGGAGCTCGACGACCTCGCGAAGGCCTTCACCCGCAACGACCCCGACGGCAACGGGCAGAACGACACCTACGGCATGCTCGTGCCCGGCACCACCGACCGCGGCTACCTCGCGTGGTGGGCCTCCAGCTACATCTGGCAGGGCGGCGGCGACATCCTCGAGGACGAGGGTGACGGCAAGTTCGCCGTCGGCATCGACTCCCCGGAGTCGACCAAGGCGGTCGAACGGCTGCGCAAGCTCTTCTGCGAGGACAAGGTCATGCAGCCCGGCTCGCTGACGCTGGGAACGAACGACGCGCACCCGCTGTTCGAGTCCGGCAAGAGCGGTATCTACCTGACCGGCCCGTACATGATCGGCCGCTTCGACAAGTCGGTCGGCAAGGACAAGTACGAGGTCGTCGCCTCGCCGCGCGGCCCGGCCGGTGCCACCGTGCTCGGTGAGGGCGAGAACATCTACCAGATGGCCGGCTCCGCGAAGACCGCCGACCAGCGCAAGCTCGCCGAGTACCTGATCACGGCCGAGGCGCAGCAAGCCGGCATGAAGGGCGACCCGCAGCCGGTGGTCCGCCTGCCCGTCAACAAGAACGTCGACGTCAACGCGACGTACGACGACCCGCGCTGGGCGACCGTGGCGGGCGTGTACTCCAGCGAGGCGCGGCCCTTCCCCAGCGTTCCGAACTTCGCGCCGTTCCGGCAGAAGACCTCGGAGACCCTGAACTCCATCTTCGCCAAGTGCCCCGCCGACTCCTCGGCCGAGCTGAAGACGCTCGCGGAGGCGCTGAAGAAGGAGCTCGACAACCAGAAGGCGTCGCAGTGACCGCAGTTCGACCGGTCAGCGACACCCGAGACGTGGGCTCGACGGCTAGTGGCGGCGGTGCCGTCGAAACCCACCCCGTGAGGCGGCGCCGCCGGCGTCGCCTCACGGGAGCCACCTCGAAGGGACCGGCCTGGGTCCCGTGGCTCTTCCTGCTCCCCGCCGCGCTGATCTTCCTGGTCTTCAAGTTCATCCCGATGGCGGAAGGCATCCGGCTCTCGCTCTTCGAGGTCCGGCCGTTCCTCGGTGACATCTACGTCGGCTTCGAGAACTACGCGACGATCCTGCAGGACGAGAAGTTCCTGACCGCCAGCTGGCACACCATCGTGCTGGCCGGCGGTCAGACGATCGGCGCCATGGTCATCGGCTTCCTGCTGGCGTTGCTGCTGGAAGGCCACACGAAGTCGCTGTGGTTCGTGCGGTCCGCGGTGTTCCTCCCGGTGGTCGCCGCGACGGCGGTCATCGGTGAGATCTGGCGGCTCTTCTTCTACCCGGCGCCGGAAGGCTTCCTCAACGAGCTCATCTCGTGGGTGGGCCTCGGGCCGTGGGAGTACATCCACGACACCGACACCTCGCTGGTGTCGGTCATGTTCGTCGGCATCTGGAAGCACGCGCCGTACGACATGGTGCTGATCCTCGCCGGTCTGGCCGGCATCGACCGCCAGCAGTACGAGGCCGCCGCGATCGACGGCGCCTCGACCTGGCAGCGGATCCGGAGCGTGACGCTGCCCGCGTTGCGGCCGGTGATCACGATCCTGCTGACCCTGGCGGCAATTCGCGGCCTGCGCGTGTTCACCGAGGTCTACGTGCTGACCGGCGGTGGTCCGGCCGGCTCGACCGACGTCTGGATGACCCGCGTCTACACCACCGCGTTCGAACAGTCGGAAGCCGGTCTCGCCTCCGCTGGTTCGGTGTTGCTGTTCCTTGTCACACTGGTGTTGACGGTGTCCGTGCAGTGGTACCGGCGACGGAGGGAGGCGCGATGAGCATCAACTCCAGCCGCTTCGACAGCGCCATCGGCTGGTCCACCCGTCCGGACGCGTGGACGTCCAAGGGCATCAGGTTCGTTCTCAGCGCCCTCGCTGTAATCCTTTTCTGCGGGCCGCTGCTGGTCATCTTCTCGGGTGCGTTCGAGCACAACCCCGACCCGACCAAGCTGTCGATCATCCCGACGAACCCGTCGCTGCTGAACTTCCAGGTGGCGACGGAGAACAAGATCTGGCACTACCTGATGAACTCCCTGGTCATCGCCGGTGGTGCGCTGCTGCTGCAGCTCTCGGTGAGCGTGTTCGCCGCGTACGCGCTGGCGCGCAAGAAGTTCCGCGGCCAGGCCGTCGCGCTGCTGGTCATCCTCGCCACGATGATGTTGCCGGAGGAGGTCATCGCGATCCCGCTGTCGCTGGTGATCGGAGACCTGCCGCTGGTGCACGTGAGTCTGAAGGGCACCCTGCTGGGCGTCATCCTCCCGTTGGGGGCGTGGGGTTTCTCCATCTTCGTCATGACGGAGTTCATGAAGGAGATCCCCGCGGAGCTGGAGGAAGCGGCCAAAGTGGACGGTGCGGGGGAGCTGCGCCTCTTCGCGCAGATCATCCTCCCGCTGTGCAAGCCGGCGCTCGGCGTCATCGCCGTGTTCGGCTTCAACATGATCTGGGAGCAGTACCTGCTTCCCCTGATCGTCGCCGCTGACCCCTCCGATTACACGCTCACGGTCGCACTCCTCGCGCTCCGCTCCGACGACATGGTCGGGACGGGCATCGTGCTGGCCGGTGCGTTGCTGGCGCTGGTACCGAGCCTGGTCGTGTACCTGTCGCTGCAGAAGTCCTTCCTGCGTGGGATCACCACCGGAGCGATCAAGGGATGAGTCTGGTTATGCAACTCGATGGTGTGCTGTTCTTCCCGGTGACCCCGTTCGACGGCGAGGGGAACATCGCGTACGACGTGCTCGCGGAGCACGTCAAGCACGGTGTCTCCGCCGGGCCGGGCGCGGTGTTCGCGGCCTGCGGCACCGGCGAGTTCCACGCGTTGGGGCTGGAGGAGTTCGAACGGGCGGTGGCCGTCGCGGTCGAGGCGACCGCGGGCAAGGTGCCGGTGTTCGCCGGTGCCGGTGGCTCGGTCGTCGCGACCAAGCAGTTCGTCCAGGCGGCGGAACGCGCCGGCGCCAACGGCATCCTGCTGCTGCCGCCGTACCTGGTGACGAACCCGGCCGCCGGTCTCGTGCGGTACGTGGCCGAGGTCGCCGGGGCCACGGAGCTGCCGATCATCGTGTACCAGCGCAACAACGCGCGGTTCACGCCGGACACCGCCGTCGAGGTCGCGTCGATCCCGAACGTCGTGGGCTTCAAGGACGGCCTGGGCGACCTGGACCAGATGCAGCGGATCGTGCTCTCCGTCCGGGCGAGCGTCGACAAGCCGTTCCAGTTCTTCAACGGCCTGCCGACCGCGGAGATGACGCAGCTCGCCTACCGGGCCATCGGTGTCGAGCTGTACTCGTCCGCGGTGTTCTGCTTCGCGCCGGAGATCTCGATCGGCTTCTACAACGCCGTGCAGGCCGGCGACACCGCGCTGGTGAACCGCTTCCTGTACGAGTTCTACAAGCCGCTGGTCGAGCTGCGCGACCAGGTCCCCGGCTACGCCGTCGCACTGGTGAAGGCCGCCGTGCGCGCGAACGGCCTGGAGGTCGGCGGGGTGCGCCCGCCGCTGGTCGACCCGTCCGACGAGCACCTGGCCGCGCTCGACAAGATCATCGCCGCCGGCAAGGCCCTGCTGGCCTGAAGGGAGCGGTCGCTGTGAAGATCACCGAGATCGTCCTGACGCCGATCGCGTTCCGGGACCCGCCGCTGCTGAACTCGGCCGGCGTGCACGAGCCGTGGGCGCTGCGCACGATCGTCGAGGTGCGCACCGACGAGGGCATCTCCGGGCTGGGGGAGACCTACGGCGACCTCGGGCACCTGGAGCGCTCGCGGTCCGTTGTGGACTCCCTGGTCGGGCTTGATGTTTTTGCTCTCAACGAGATGCACGCGCGGGTCGCCGCTGTTCTCGGCGGCACGGTGGGGCTGGACAAGCACGGGCTGACCGGCAACATCACCGCGGAGAGCACGGTCGACCGGGTGTTCTCGTCGTTCGAGGTCGCCTGCCTGGACATCCAGGGCAAGGCGCTGGGACGCCCGGTCCACGACCTGCTGGGCGGTGCGGTGCGGTCGGCCGTGCCGTACTCCGCCTACCTGTTCTACAAGTGGGACGGGCACCCCGGTGCCGAGCCGGACGAGTGGGGCGAGGCGGTCGACCCCGCCGGGATCGTGGCGCAGGCTGCCAAGATGATCTCGGAGTACGGGTTCGGGTCGATCAAGCTCAAGGGCGGTGTCTTCCCGCCGGAGCAGGAGATCGAGGCGATCCGGGCGCTGCGCGAGGCGTTCCCGGACCACCCGCTGCGGCTGGACCCGAACGCGGCCTGGTCGACCGCGACGTCGCTGAAGGTCGCGGCCGAGCTCGACGGCGTGGTGGAGTACCTGGAGGACCCGACCGCGGGGATCCCCGGAATGGCCGAGGTGGCCGCGCAGGCGCCGATGCCGTTGGCCACCAACATGTGCGTGGTCGCCTTCGAGCACCTCAAGCAGTCGGTGGAGCTGGACGCCGTGCAGGTCGTCCTGTCCGACCACCACTACTGGGGCGGGCTGCAGCGGTCGCGGCAGCTGGGCATGATCTGCCAGACGTTCGGCATCGGGCTGTCGATGCACTCGAACTCGCACCTGGGGATCTCGCTGGCGGCGATGACGCACCTGGCCGCGGCGACGCCGAACCTGAACTACGCCTGCGACACCCACTACCCGTGGAACGCGGCGGACGAGGTCGTCGAGCCGGGCGTGCTGTCCTTCGTGGACGGTGCGGTGCCGGTGCCGACCGGTCCCGGCCTCGGGGTGTCGCTGGACCGCGACGCGCTGGCGCGACTGGCCGAGAACTACGCGCGGTGCGGCATCACGGCTCGTGACGACACGGGCTACATGCAGAAGTTCGACCCGAGCTACGAGAGGAAGCGTCCCCGGTGGTGAAGTCGGTTGTCCACGCCTACCCGTGGGACCTGATCGGTGACCCCGACGCCGTTGCGCGGTACCAGGACCTCGGGGTCGACGCGATCGCCCTGGCCGCCTCGTACCACACGGTGCGGGCGGCAACCCCGTTGCACCCCGCGCACCGTCTGGTCGATGCCCGGCACGCGGCGTTCTACCTCCCGGTGCGCGCGGAGAGGTACGGGCGGCTGGTGCCGGCGGAACCGTCCTGGACGGACGGTCCGGACTCGTTCGGTGCCGCCGCCGGTCCGGTGCGCGCCGCCGGGCTGCCGGTGTACGCCTGGACCGTGCTGACGCACAACTCGCGCCTGGGTGACCTGCACCCGGACGTGACGGTGGTGAACGCGTTCGGGGACCGGTACCCGTACGCGTTGTGCACCGCGCAGCCCGACGTCGTGGAGTACGCGTCGGTGCTGGTGTCGGAGGTGCTGGAGCTGGGTGCGCCGGACGGGATCATCCTCGAGGCCTGCGGGCCGCTGGGGTTCTTCCACGGCGGGCACCACGAGAAGACCGACGGCACGGACTGGAACGCGGTGCAGCAGAAGCTGCTGTCGATCTGCTTCTGCTCAGCGTGCACCGCCCGGTACGCCGACCCGGATGCCCTGCGTGAAGCGGTCCGGGCCGGGGTCGATCGCGGTGCACCCGGCGTCGAGGAAGCGCTGGGTGCGCTCGCGGATGACGTGCGCGCCGTGCGCACGGGTGTGGTGCGGTCGTTGCGGCAGCGGGTGGTCGGTGAGATCCGTGCCGCGGCGCCTTCGGTCCGGATCGGCATGCACGTGACGGCGGACCCCTGGGGCACGGGGCCGTTCGCGACGGTCGCCGGTGGGCTGGACGCGGACGTCGACGTGCTGACGACGATGTGCTGGCCGGGGCCTGAGGTCGCGGTGCCGGGCATCGAGGCGCTGCGGGCGGTCGCGCCGGACACGCGGATCGCCGCGTACGTGCTGGGGCTGCCGCCGAAGCCGGCCGACGGGGCGGCGTTGGCGAAGGAGTGGCTCGCGTACCTGGACGCGGGCGTGGAGGAGTTCCACCTCTACCACGGTGGCCTCGCGTCGGCGGCCCGGCTGGAGGCGCTGCGCGAGGCGGTCGCGGCCGTGTCCCGGTAACTGTGAAGCGAACTCGGTGCAACCCGTTGTGAGCGGGGTTCCGTCCTTGGTGCATGAGGCACATTGGAACCGTAGTTAGCACTGGCGTCCTGCTGCTGGTGATGACCGCCTGTGGCAGTGCGCAGAACGCCGGCACTGGAGCAGGTGGCGGTCCAACCTTGCCGACCGCCACCTCGTCCTCCGCGGAGGTGCCGCCGGGCACCGCCCCCGGAGAAGTCCCGCCGGACGGCAAACCGGTGACGAAGCTGGACACCAACGCCCTGGCGTCGGACTACCCGCGCACCGCGTGGACGCAGGGCGACGGCAAGACCGTCACCGTGGTGGCCCAGGAGGCCGGGTGCGGCAAGGCGAGCGCGTCCGTGCTGGAGCAGTCGGCGTCGGTGGTGAAGATCGAGCTGCTGGAGACGCTGCCGCTCACCAAGGAGATGTGCACGATGGACATCCGCTTCCCCCCGCTGAAGGTGCAGCTGGACGAGCCCCTGGGTGAGCGCACGGTCGTGTTGACGTCGCGGCAGGAACAGAAGTAGACCTCCCTCCCCCCGGTGCCCGGTCGACAACTGCCCCGTCGGCCGGGCACCTCCCGCTCTCCGGCCCGTTCCGCTCGGGTCCGTTCCGCTTCCAGGTCCGTTCGCTCAGGTTCGTTTGCAAGGATGGTGCGCATGAGAAACGTCGTCGCTGCCGTTGCTCTCGTTGCCGTGCTCGCCGGGTGCTCGTCCGGTGGCACGTCGAGCGCGCCGGGATCCGGCTCCTCGTCCGTCGCGCCGACCGGGACGTCCGGGACCTCCGCGCCCGGCACGTCCGCGCCGGGGTCCGGCTCGCCCTCCGCACCCGTGACGCCACCGGTCTCGATCTCCGAGGAGAAGCCGGTCATCCCGCCGAACGTGACGCCGGTGCCGAAGGAGAAGGTTGATTCGACATCGTTGTCAGACACCTTCCGGACCGAGGCGTACGTCTTCAACGACGGCCGTGACATCGAGGTCTTCGGTCTCGGCGGCGGCTGCAAGGAGGCGCGGGCCGAGGTGACCGCGCAGTCCGCCGAGGTCGTCCAGGTCACGCTGGTCACGATCACCAAGCAACCGCCGGGCACGATCTGCACGCAGGAGGTCCGGCAGGTCCCGCTGACCGTCCGCCTCGACGCGCCGCTGGGTGACCGGAGGCTGGTGCTGGAGTCCCGCGAGGAAACCGGCTGACCGGTGCAACACTGATATATGGATCTTGGGCTGCGGGAACGCACCCTGCACGTGCTCGCCGCCGTGCTCGACGCCGAGCAAGCCGACTGCCGCGATCACCCCGCCCTGACCTGCTGCTTAGCAATGAGTCTTTGGACGACGACCGCAAAAGAGTCGTTGCAAAGACCTGGAAGCACGACGGCCGGGCCAACCGATATATCAGTTGGCCCAGCCGTCGTAGCTGACTGAGCGGGCTCCCGTGCGAGCTAGCGGCGGAAGCTGATCTGCAGCGTCGGCGCGGAGGTCTCGGCGAAGAAGTCGTTGCCCTTGTCGTCGACCACGACGAACGCGGGGAAGTCCTCCACCTCGATCTTCCAGACCGCCTCCATGCCGAGCTCCGGGTACTCGAGCACCTCGACCTTGCGGATGCAGTCCTGGGCCAGGCGTGCCGCCGGGCCGCCGATCGAGCCGAGGTAGAAGCCGCCGTACGAGGCGCACGCGGACGTCACCTGCTTGGAGCGGTTGCCCTTGGCGAGCATCACCAGTGAGCCGCCCGCGGCCTGGAACTGCTCGACGTAGCTGTCCATGCGGCCGGCGGTGGTCGGGCCGAACGAGCCGGAGGCGTAGCCCTCCGGGGTCTTGGCCGGGCCCGCGTAGTAGACCGGGTGGTCCTTCAGGTACTGCGGCATCTCCTCGCCGGCGTCGAGGCGTTCCTTGATCTTGGCGTGCGCGATGTCGCGGGCCACGACCAGCGGGCCGGTCAGGGACACGCGGGTCTTCACCGGGAGCTTGGTGAGGACCTCGCGGATCTCGGCCATCGGGCGGGTGAGGTCGATGCGGACGACCTCGTCGGAGAGGTCCTCGCCCTGCACCTCGGGCAGGTACTGGGCCGGGTCGCGTTCCAGCTGTTCGAGGAACACGCCCTCGGGGGTGATGCGGGCCTTGGCCTGGCGGTCGGCCGAGCAGGACACCGCGATGCCGACCGGGCAGGACGCGCCGTGGCGGGGGAGGCGGATGACGCGCACGTCGTGGCAGAAGTACTTGCCGCCGAACTGGGCGCCGATGCCGAAGTCGCGGGTGAGCTCCAGGACCTGCTGTTCGAGGTCGGTGTCGCGGAAGGCGTTGCCCAGCGGCGAGCCCTCGGTCGGCAGGTTGTCCAGGTAGCGGGCGGAGGCGAGCTTCGCGACCTTGAGGTTCTGCTCGGCGGACAGACCGCCGACCACGACCGCGAGGTGGTAGGGCGGGCAGGCCGCGGTGCCGAGCGAGCGGAGCTTCTCGTCGAGGAACGACGCGAGGCGCTTCGGGTTCAGCAGCGCCTTCGTCTCCTGGTAGAGGAACGTCTTGTTCGCGCTGCCGCCGCCCTTGGCCATGAACAGGAACTCATATACCGGTTCCTGGCCGGGCTTGTGGAAGACCTCGATCTGCGCGGGCAGGTTGGTGCCGGTGTTCTTCTCGTCCCAGAACGTCACCGGCGCCATCTGCGAGTACCGCAGGTTGAGCTCCTGGTAGGCCTCGAAGACCCCGCGGGCCAGCGCCTGCTCGTCGGCGCCGCCGGTCAGGACGGTCTCCGAGCGCTTGCCCATGATGATCGCCGTGCCGGTGTCCTGGCACATCGGCAGCACGCCGCCGGAGGAGATGGCCGCGTTGCGCAGCAGGTCCATCGCGACGAAGCGGTCGTTGCCGGACGCCTCGGGGTCGTCGATGATCTTGCGCAGCTGGGCGAGGTGCGACGGTCGCAGCAGGTGCTGGATGTCGCGGATGGCTTCCTTCGCGAGCAGCGTCAGAGTCTCCGGCGCGATCTCGAGGAACTTGCGGTCACCGGCCTCGATCAGCTTCACCCCGTCGGAGGTGACGAGGCGGTACTCGGTCTCGGTGTCCTTCGCGAGCGGGAGGACGTCGGTGTACTCGAAAGTGGTGGGCACGGCGTACACAACTCCAACGGTGTGCAGTTCGGATCAGAAAACCGTACCGCCATCAAAGGGACGTATTGCGTCCCGTCCACCGTGTTCTTCGCAACGGCTTCCCGAGCAACGGACTCCGGGCGACGACCCCGGGAACGCGGAAGGCCGGGGCAGCCCCCGGCTGCCCCGACCTTCCTCCGTGTGCGACTTCCGACTCTCGACGGGCGTCGCTTGGCTCTGGTAACGCCCGACCGTGCCGTGAGTTGAGTGACAAGTCAATACTCGCGGTCGGCTGAGATCCGACCGTGACACCACCTGGCCCAAGCGAGGTCAGGACGCGTACGCACGCAGCTTCGCGGCACGCTCGCCCTGGCGCAGCTTCGACATGACCTCGCGCTCGATCTGGCGCACCCGCTCGCGCGAGAGGCCGAACCGCTTGCCGATCTGGTCGAGCGTGCGCGGCTGGCCGTCCTCGAGGCCGTAGCGCAGCCGGATCACGGCCTGCTCGCGCGGCTCCAGCGTGGCGAGCACGCGGCGCAGGTCGTCCTGCAGCAGGCCGGAGATGACGGCGCTCTCGGCGTCGGTCGCGTCCGAGTCCTCGATGAAGTCACCGAGGGGCGCGTCCTCCTCCGTGCCGACCGGCATGTCGAGCGATACCGGGTCACGGGCGTGGTCGAGCAGGTCGGCGACCTTCTCCACCGAGATGCCGGACTCCTTGGCGAGCTCCTCGGTCGTCGCCTCGCGGCCGAGCGACTGGTGCAGGTCGCGCTTGATCCGCGCGAGCTTGTTCACCTGCTCGACGAGGTGGACGGGGAGGCGGATGGTGCGGCCCTGGTCGGCCATGCCGCGGGTGATGGCCTGGCGGATCCACCACGTCGCGTACGTGGAGAACTTGAAGCCCTTGGTGTAGTCGAACTTCTCGACGGCGCGGATCAGACCCAGGTTGCCCTCCTGGATCAGGTCCAGCAGCGGCATGCCGCGGCCGGTGTAGCGCTTGGCCAGCGAGACGACGAGGCGCAGGTTGGCCTTGAGCAGGTGGTCCTTGGCGCGGCGGCCGTCGCGGACGAGCTCCCCCAGCTCTTCGCGACGGGTCGGCGTGAGGCGCTTGGCCGTGTCCAGGACGTGGTGGGCGAAGATGCCCGCCTCGATGCGCTTCGCGAGGTCGACCTCCTCCTCGGCGGTCAGCAGCGCGGTCTTGCCGATTCCGTTCAGGTAGACTCGAACGAGATCGGCCGCCGGCCCCTGGGCGTCGAGGTCGGCTTCGACGGCGGTGTTGTCTCCGACTTCACGGTCGAAGATCCTCGTGACGGTCATGGATCTCCCTCCCCCTGCTGCGGGCGACGCGGTCGCGGGCGCTGTGGTCAAGGCGGCGGCGCGGCGCTGCGCCCTGGTGCCGGTTCGCGGCGGGCCCGCTCTGGATCCCATCGCTTGCTGGCTCTCATCCGGGGTAACGAACCCGATTCCGAATTCGTTCCCGACTTCCTGACCTGAAGACGTCACCGCTGTCACAGCGGTTGCGCGAGTAATCTGAGGATTGGCTGAGAACCCTTTCCTCAGACCTCCACGAGCACCGTGAACGGCCCGTCGTTCACGCTCCGCACCTTCATCTCGGTACGGAAACGTCCCGTTTCGACCCGCGCGCCCATTTGGCGCAGCTCCGCCACGACGGCGTTCACCAAGGGTTCCGCGTGCTCCGGCCGCGCGGCCGCCGTCCAGGACGGACGGCGGCCCTTGCGGGTGTCCCCGTAGAGGGTGAACTGGCTGACGACCAGCAGGGGAGCGCCGGTCGACTCGCAGGACTGCTCGTCGTCCAGGATCCGCAGACCGTGCAGCTTGCGCGCCATCTTGGCCGCGTGGGCGTCCGAGTCGTCGTGGTGCACACCGAGCAGGACCAGCAATCCGGGCTCGGAGATCGCGCCGACGATCTCCCCTTCGACTTCCACACTCGCCTCTGTGACGCGCGCCACAACCGCTTTCACGCGGGAATCAACATTCCGTGCCGGATGAGATCACGAACGATCGGCAACGCGGCTTCCGAATCGATTTCTCCATAGGCGAACTCGAGCAACGCGAGCAGGTCGGCCAACGGCAGCGCACCCGTGCAACCGGCGATCAGCTTGGCTGTCGCCTCGTCCACCTCGTGCTGCCAGCCGGGCCCGTCGGTGCGGTGCAGCCGGGCGACGACCTTGCGCCAGCCCTCCTCGCTCGGCTCGGACACCTCCTCCAGCAGCACGGTGTCCGCGACCCGGAACGCCCGCCCGAGCAGGTCCGGGTTCGCGCGCAGCCACGCCACGTTGTCGAGCCACCGCGCCGCCTCCGGGCCCAGCGGGTCGTCGAAGGCGTGCCGCAGGTCCTCGCACACCACCTGGGAGTGCATCTCGTCGGTGCGCCGCAGCGTCACGTACCCGAATCCGACGCCCTGGACCTCGTTCTCCTCGAACCAGTCGAGCCACGCGGCCGCCTTGCGCCGCCCCTCGGGACTGCGCGGGTCGACACCGGCGTCCTTGAGCCACGTCCCGACGTACAACGCGGGCTCGGCGATGTCGCGCTGCACGAACCACGCGTCCACGCCACCGCGCGGCAGCCAGCCGGAGACGCGCTCCTCCCAGTCCTCGCCCTTGCGGTGCACCCAGGAGGCGAGCAGCTGCCCCACGCCGCCCTCGTTGAGGAACGCGGGCAGCTGCCGGATCACCAGCGCCGACGCGTCGTCGCCACCGAGCCCGGAGTCGCGGTACACGTAGTCGACCCGCGGCGGCCCGACCACGAACGGCGGGTTGCACACGACCTGGTCGAACCGCCGGTTGCGCACCGGCCCGAACCACTCGCCCTGCAGCGTCTCCACGTCGAGCCCGTTCATGCGGAACGTGCCCTGTGCGAGCCGTAGCGCGCGCTCGGACAGATCGGTGGCCGTGATGCGCTCGGCGTGCGTGCTCGCGTGCAGCGCCTGAACGCCACAGCCGGTGCCGAGGTCGAGCAGCGAGCCGATCGGGGTTTTCCTGGTCGCGCGGGCGAGGCTGATCGAGGCGTGCCCGACGCCCAGCACGTGGTCCTCGGGCACGGAACCGCCGCGCACGTCCGAGTCGAGGTCGGCGATCACCCACCAGTTGTCCTCGTAGGGCCGCACGTCCAGGCCGGCGGTCAGCTCGCTCGTCAGCACCTCGTTGCGGACGAGGTCGTCGATGTCGACGCCGTCCAGCGCCTTGCGGACGTCCTGCTCCGGCTCCTCGTCGCCGAGCAGGAACAGGCGGATCAGCGTGCCGAGCGTCCCGGCGTCCTTGCTCGCGCGCCGGGCGGGCTCCGGCTCGCCCCGGCCGAGCGCGGCGTGGGCCTGCGGGCCGAGCGCGTCGACGACGCCGTCCGCGGTGTAGCCGGCGTTCTCGAAGGCCTCGCGCAAGCGGGCACACAGGTCAACGGAAAGATCAGGGTGCACGGGCAGATGTTTTCACGGCGCCGGGAGCCGCGCGTGCCGCGGGACCGGCTCAGCGGGTGATCGACAACGCGATCGCCATCGCGAGCCGCTGGTCGGGGTCGTCGAGGGGCAGCGGCGTCACCTCCGCCATCTTCTGCATGCGGTAGCGCAACGTGTTGGGGTGCACGCCGAGCTCGCGCGCCGCGGCACGCACGTCGCCTTGAGCTGCCAGCCACGCCTTCAACGTCGCCGCGTACTGCGTCCCGTACTCGGCGTCGTATCGCAATATATTGGATATCGGTCCGCGGGTCGGCAGCCGGCCGGCTTCGGCCACAGCGGCCAGCCGGTGCAGCAGCACCCGTGCCCACGCGTCGTCGTACACGACCGGCTCGCCGGTCGACAGCGCCAGGCACTCGTCTGCCTCCTGCCGGGAGGTCGGCAGCTGCGTCGCCTCCGCCGGGCCGCCGATGCCGGCCAGCACCGTGGCCTCCGACGGCAGCTCGCGCACCAGCGAGCGCACCCAGCCGACGGCGTCGTCGGCGGCCGGGATGACCGTGTAGAGGACGTTGCCGAACAGGCGCTGCGGCCCGGTCGCGACCAGCCGAAGCCCGCGGTCGCCCGTTGGAACGCCAGCACCGCCGCGCCGTGCTCGCCCTCGCCGGCGTGCGCCTGCACGGCGATCACCCGCAGGTCGGCCGACGGCAGGCCGAGGCGGGCGACGTCGGCGGACTCGGGGTGTTCGAGCAGGCGGATCACCAGGTCGGCCTCCGCTTGGCGTTCCAGGTCCGTGGACGCACGCGAGCGCAACAGGTGCAAAGCGGCCGTGCGCGCGCCGTCCACCAACGCCGCCATGCGCGCCGCGTCGACCGGGTCGGTCACCTCCACCCACACCGAGCCGAGCAGCTCGCGTCCGGCGCGCACAGCGGCCACGAGGCGGTTGCCCAGCTGCGGCGTCAGCTTCGGCACGAAGATCGGCTCGTCGGAGGAGGCGAGGTGGCTGAAGACGCCGTACTCGTCGAGCGCGCGCCGGGCCTCCTCGGGCACGCGGCGGCCGAGGATGGTCTGCACGCGCACCGGGTCGACGTCCTGCTGCCGGTACGAGTAGGCGAGCACGCGCGACTGCTGGTCCTCGATCGTCACCGGCCCGCCGACCACGCCCGCGATGACGTCCGCGAGCCCGAACAGGTCACCGGTGCGCGTGCCGCCGTTGACCAGCGTCTGCGTCACGTTCGCGAGCTGGCTCCACGGCACCGAGGGGTCCACGAGCAGCACCGCCGCGCCGGACTTCTTGGCCGCGACGACCACCCGTTCGTCCAGCGGTGGCCGGCCGTGCAGCACGACCGCCGACGCCGCGGTGGAGGCCACCAGCCGGCCGCGGCGACCGACGGGTGCCCAGGCCGAGCAGCACGTCACCGGCGGCGGCCGGGGTGTTCTCGGCCGGGTCGTGCAGGGCCACCCCGCGCAGCTCGGCGTCGCGGCCCCTCGGCGCGCACGCCAGGTGCGTGCCCAGACTGCCGAGCACGTCCACGAGGCGATCAAGGGCGACCACCCGCGGATGTTAACCGCCGACCGGCTGTCCCGGCCGTCACTCGGACGTGGGACCATGGAACCCGGAGGTGGTGTCGTGAGCAGTCCCGACCGGAACGACACCCCGGTGTTGATCACCGAGGCGGCCCCGTCCTACGAGGAACAGCACGCCGCCCGGCGCCGCAAGTACGCGATCATGATGAGTCTGCGGTTCCCGTGCCTCATCCTCGCGGCGCTGTTCGCGCACACGTGGTGGCTGGCGCTGTTCTTCATCGTGCTGTCCGTGCCGCTGCCGTGGATGGCCGTGCTGATCGCGAACGACCGGCCGCCGCGCAAGACCGAGAAGGTGAACCGCCACCAGGTCGAACGCAAGGCCATCGCACCGAAGAGCACGACCGTCATCGACGGCTAGCCCCAGCGGCTAGCGGGGCGGCTGGGCTCCGACGACGCTCACCGCCCGCGACCCGGCGCGCACGCCACCGAGCAGCGCGTCGAGCTTCGGCGACCCGGCCAGCCACGCCGCCAGCACCCCCGCGTCGAACGCGTCACCGGCACCCGTCGAGTCGACGCACTCGGCCCGTTCGGCGGGCACCGACACGACTCCGTCGGCGTCGACCCACGAGGCACCGTCCGGGCCGGAGGTGACCACGACGGCGCCGACGTGCGAGAGCAGCTCCTTCGCCGACGCCGGATCGGCCGACCCGGTCAGCGCCTCCAGCTCGTCGGCGTTGGGCAGCAGCAGGTCGACGCCCCGCACGTCCTCCAGGAACTCCGGCGTGGCCTGGATCAGCACGGCTGCCTGCGGGTCCACCGACGTCGTCCACCCGGCCGCCCGCCGCCCGCAGCGCCGCCAGCCCGGCGGGCCGCGAGGTGGCGTCGAGCAGCACGTACCCGGACAGGTGCAGGTGACCGTCCGGGGCCGCCAGCAGGCCCGGATCGAGGTCGGCGGGGGAGAACCGGGCGTTCGCGCCGCGGTCGGGCAGCATCGAGCGCTGGCCGTTCTCGTCGACGAGCACGACGACGCAGCAGGTCGCGAGCTCGGGGTCGACGGCGAACGCGCACCGCACGCCCGCCGCCGTCAGCTCGGCGTGCACCTGCCGTCCGGCCGAGTCGGCACCTACGCGCGCAACGAGCACCGGCGACGCACCACACGCGGCCAGCCACACGGCCGTGTTCGCGCCCGCGCCGCCCGGTTCGATGGTCACCTTCGCGCGCACGTCACCGCCGTGCGCGATGGGGCCGGAGTGGCGGGCGACGACGTCCAGGCCGGCGTCACCCACCACCACGACAGGCCTCATCGGTGCTGCTCCCCGCACAACGCGACGGCGACCTCGGCCGCGACCTGGACGTTGCTGACGACGAGCTCCTCGTTCGCGTCGAGGCTCACACCCCCGCTCGCGGTGTGGAAGTGCTCCAGCAGCACCGGCGAGACGTCCTTGCCGCGCACGTTCTGGTCGACGAGCTTCCGCAAGCCCTCGGCGAGCAGCCGGTCGTGCAGCTCGACGTCCATCTCGAACGCCGCCGGGATCGGGTTGACCAGCAGCATCCCGCGCCCGCCCGCCGCGAACACCGCCGCCGCCTGCTTCGCGTCCTCGACCCGCCACGGCACGCCGAACTCCGACTCGCGCCGGTAGAACGCCGGGAAGCGGTCGGTCCGGTAGCCGACGACGGGCACCGAACGCGTCTCCAGCACCTCCAGCGTCGCGCCCATGTCCAGGATCGACTTCACGCCGGAGGACACGACCAGGACCGGCGTCGTCGCGACCACGTCGAGGTCGGCCGACACGTCCCACGTCTCGTGCGCCCCGCGGTGCACGCCACCCAGGCCGCCGGTGCCGAACACGCGGATCCCGGCCTGGTGCGCGAGCGCGGTCGTGGAGGCCACCGTCGTGGCTCCGCTGCGGCCCAGCGCGCAGGCGGCGCCCAGGTCGCGCAGGGACAGCTTGAGCAGCTGCTCCGAGCAGACGCGCTCCAGCTCGGCGCGGGTGAGACCGATGTGCGGCACACCGTCGAGCACGGCGATCGTGGCCGGGACCGCTCCCGCCTCCCGCACGACCCGCTCCAGGCGGTCGGCGACGGTCAGGTTGCGCGGGGCGGGCAGGCCGTGGGACAGGATCGTGCTCTCGAGCGCGACGACCGGCCGGTTCTCGGCCAGTGCGACGGCAACTTCCTCAGCGATGTGCAGCGTAGTCACGAGTGGGCATCATCCCAGGTACCCTGGGCGCGTGAGCACCCAGACTCTCCCCGAGGTCGACGTACGGCCGGACGAGACCGACCAGTCCTCGGACGACGCCCCGAAGATGTTCCACTACGTGCGCAAGGCGAAGATCGCCGAGAGCGCCGTGATGGGCACCCACGTGGTCGCACTGTGCGGCGAGGTCTTCCCGGTCACGCGGTCGCCGAAGCCCGGCTCGCCGGTGTGCCCGGACTGCAAGAAGATCTACGAGAACCTGCCTGACGGCGGCGGCGAGGAATAAGCCTCCGGCTCTCGGTCACGAGCCCCGGCGCCTGCACCCCAGGCGCTGGGGCTCGTGTGCGTTCAGGACCCGCGCGTGCGCTCGCGTTCCGGCCCCGGCTTCTGCGCCGGCAACGGCGTCGTGAGCTGCGTGTCGGCGGGGGAGGGCGCGGTGTGGGCGTCCTGCTGACGGGGCTGCGCGGCCTCCTCGCGGATGCGGGAGGCGGCGCGTTCGAGCTCCAGCCGGCGCCAGCGGCGGCGCTGCCGGCGGGTCATCTTCGCGGGCCACAGGTCCTGGACGGCGCTGTTGAAGTACGCGCCGAGCGTGATCGCCAGGCCGATGAAGAACACGAACAGCAGGAACGCGATCGGCGTCGCCAGCGCGCCGTAGGTGTACCCCGTCGTGGTGATCCACTGGATGTACAGGCGCAGGCCGATCGACGACAGGATGAACACCGCCATCGCGAGGACCGCGCCCGGCAGCACGCGGTGGTACGGCAGCCTGCGCGGCAGTGCGACCTTGTAGAGCAGCGACAGGGAGAACACCAGCAGCAGCCCGACGCCGGGGTAGTAGAAGCGGCCGACCCACGTCTCGACGTAGGGCTGCCAGGTCGTCGGGAAGAACTGCGGCAGGACGTCCGGGCCCAGCGCGAGCACCGGCAGGCCGACCACCAGCGCCACCAGGGACACCAGGTACAGCAGCAGGGCGAAGATGCGCTGCCACAGCTCGTTGCGCACGCCGTACTGGCCGTGCGCGACGGTGATCGCGTCGACGAACGACGACATGGCCGACGAACCCGCCCACAGCGAGATCAGGAAGCCGATCGAGACGATCTCGCCCTTGCCGGTGGTGAGGATCTCCGCGACCGTGGGTTCGATCACCTCTCTGACCACGTCCTGGCTGAAGATCGTGCGGGAGAACCCGATGATCCGCCCCTGGACGGCCCGCACGACCTCGTCGCCGAACCAGGTGCCGAACCAGCCCATGGCGCCCAGCACGCCGAGCAGCAGCGGGGGGAACGAGAGGGTCTGCCAGAACGCCGCCTCGGCGGCTTCTGAGAAGATGTTGCCCTGCCACGCCTTCGACAGCGTGCGCGCCAGTAGACGCAGCGGCGTCTTCCGGCCGGAGCTGCGTGCGTCGTTGTCGGTAGGCGAACCCATCGCGATGTCAAGCATGGTGCATGCCGCCACGTTTCGCGGCATCGGCGCACGGAACAGGTAGGGTCGGGGTGCCCTCGGCGACGGCCTGCCTGAGGGCCCTTTTGTGTCGAAACCGTGTTCGACCTGCGCAAACGAGGAGAAGCACGTCTGTGACTGCGACAGCGACAGCAGCAATGCGACCGCTGCGGGCATGGCAACGCCGCGCGCTGACCAAGTACCTGGCCGCCAGGCCCCAGGACTTCCTCGCCGTCGCCACGCCCGGTGCGGGCAAGACGACCTTCGGCCTGCGGGTGGCGGCCGAGCTGCTCGCCGACCGCACGATCGAGGCCGTCACGATCGTCACGCCCACCGAGCACCTCAAGCACCAGTGGGCGAAGTCCGCGGCGGAGCAGGGCATCGCGATCGACTCGAACTTCCGCAACACCAACGCGATCACCTCCCGCGACTACCACGGCGTGGCGGTCACGTACGCGCAGGTCGCCGCGCACCCGTCGTTGCACCGGGTGCGCACGGAGAACCGCAAGACGCTCGTGCTGCTCGACGAGATCCACCACGGTGGTGACGCCAAGTCGTGGGGTGAGGCGATCCGCGAGGCGTTCACGCCCGCGGTGCGCCGGCTGTGCCTGACCGGCACGCCGTTCCGCTCCGACGACTCGCCGATCCCGTTCGTGCAGTACGAGGAGGGCGCCGGCGGGTTCAAGACCTCGAAGGCCGACCACACCTACGGCTACTCCGACGCGCTGCGCGACGGCGTCGTCCGGCCCGTGCTCTTCATGGCGTACTCGGGTGAGGCGTCGTGGCGGACCAGCGCGGGCGAGGAGTTCACGGCACGGCTGGGCGAGCCGCTGACCCAGGAGCAGACCGCGCGGGCCTGGCGCACCGCGCTGGACCCGGCGGGCGACTGGATGGCCTCGGTGCTGCGCGCCGCGGACCAGCGGCTGACGCAGAAGCGCGAGAACGGCATCCCCGACGCCGGCGGCCTGGTGATCGCGACCGACCAGGAGACCGCGAAGGCCTACGCGCAGGTGCTCAAGCGCGTGACCGGCCACACCGCGACGGTCGTCCTCTCCGACGACCCGAAGGCCTCCGGCAGGATCGCCGAGTTCGCCGCGACGAACGAACGCTGGATGATCGCCGTCCGGATGGTGTCCGAGGGCGTCGACGTCCCGCGGCTCGCGGTCGGCGTGTACGCCACGTCGTCCTCGACGCCGTTGTTCTTCGCCCAGGCCGTCGGACGCTTCGTGCGGGCCCGCAAGCCCGGCGAGACCGCGTCGGTGTTCCTGCCGTCGGTGCCGATCCTGCTGCAGCTCGCGGCCGAGCTGGAGGCCCAGCGCGACCACGTGCTCGGCAAGCCGCACCGGGAGAAGGACGGCTGGGACGACGAGCTGCTGGCCGACGCGAACCAGACCAAGGACGAGCCCGGCGAGGAGGAGCGCGCGTTCACCGCGCTCGGCACCACCGCGGAGCTCGACCAGGTCATCTACGACGGCTCGTCGTTCGGCACGGCGGCGTTCGCCGGTTCGCAGGAGGAGCAGGAGTACCTCGGCCTGCCGGGCCTGCTCGAGCCCGACCAGGTGCGGACGCTGTTGCTGCAACGCCAGGAGGAGCAGCTCGCGTCCGCCGCCAAGCGTCCGAAGGCGGAGGCGCCGGTGCGGGAGGTGCGGTCGGTCAGCGTCCAGGAACGGCTCGCGTCGCTGCGCAAGGAGCTCAACACCCTCGTCGCCATGCACCACCACCGCACCAAGAAGCCGCACGGCAAGATCCACAACCAGCTGCGCGAGTACTGCGGTGGTCCAGTGACGGCGATGGCGAGCATCGAGCAGCTCGAAGAACGCATCGCCACGCTGCGCTCCTGGTGATGTACCGGATGTTGGACATCGCTCGGTGAGCTGACCAGGCAACATCCGATGTCCGGTGTACGAGATGCCGGCCGGCTGGCTGATATGCGATATATCGGTCAGCTGCGGACGACGGCGACGGCGAGCGTGCAGTAGCTCGTGGTGAAGCTGCCGCCCAGGGCTTCGGCGGCGGTGCCGACGGCATCGGTGACGACGGCGACCTGGTCCGGTGGCAGTGCGGTGAGCGCGCCCGTGGTGCGCATGAAGTCGAGATAGCTGCCGGTCGTGTAGCTGTGCTCCCAGGAGGCGCTCCACTGCTCGGCCTCGGTGAACTCGCCGGTGGCCAAGAACGACTCGGCGGTGCGCGTGCAACCGGCTTCGTAGCTCGTCACGGCTTGCTCCGGTGAGGTGGGCAGCTGGAACGGTGCGTCGGGCACGACCCGCTGGAAGGCTTCGGCGAAGGCTCGCGACACGGGCTCCGGCGGGGCGAACACATGCCACAACGCGACGAACAACCCACCCGGCCGCAGCACGCGCGCGGCCTGGGCGGGTCCGGCCGAGGCGTCGACCCAGTGCCACGACTGCCCGGCGACGACGGCGTCGAACCTGCGGCCGGCCGGGTCCCACGCCTCGAAGGTCGCCGTCTCGACGGTGACACCGGTGTCGCGGGCGAAGGCGGCCATGCGCTCGTCGGGTTCGACGCCGAGCACGGTGCAGCCCGCCGCCCGGAGCTGGCGGGCGGCGATGCCGGTGCCGCAGCCGACGTCGAGCACGTCACGGCCGGGACCGGCGGCGGCGATCCGGTCGGCGATACGGTCGACGAGCTCGGCCGGATAGGGCGGGCGGGTGCGGTCGTACCGTTCGGCCTCGGAGCCGAAGCTCTGGGACCATCCAGCTGGAGTGGGCATGTGCCCACCCTAGTGGGCGTTCGCCCACTTTCGTCCCGGATACCGTGAACCGGGCGACCTGACCGCCGACCGAGTGAGTGGAGACGCGAGCCGTGCCGACCGGGGTGCATCTGCGTGATGTGCGCGAGCAGTTGTTCGACGCCGCCGAGCGGGTGCTCACCGGCGGCGGGCCCAGCGCGTTGACCAGCCGCGCGGTCACCGAGACCGCCGGTGTCGCCAAGGGCGTGCTGCACCGGCACTTCGCGGACTTCGACGCGTTCCTCGCCGAGTTCGTGCTCGACCGCGCGACCAGGACGGAAGCCCGGCTGAAGGAGCTCACCGCGGGCGACGGCGACGTCGTCGGCAACCTCACCGAGGCGATCACCGCGGTCTTCAGCTCGGTCGCCGTCGCCGTCGTCGCGCTCCTCACCTTCCGGGACGAGCTGCGCGCCCGGCTGCGTGACACGTGGCCGGCGGGCGTGCCCGTGCTCACCGAGGCGGTCGAGCTGATCGCCGCCTACCTCGAAGCGGAGCAGCGGCACGGCCGGGTCAGGTCCGGCGTCGACGTCGAAGGCCTCGCGCCGATGCTCGTCGGCAGCGCCCACCTGTTGTTCGCCGACCGGCAGGCGCGACCGGACGCCGACGCCGTCCGCAGGATGGTGCGCCAGGTCGTGGATCCATCCCTCAGTAACTGATATCCGATATATCAGCACCGGTTGCCGTAGCGCGTTGGTAACGCTCTCACAACGGTGGGTAGCCAAATGACGACGGAGTTACCGCATCGTGACGACTTAATCGATCCAGTGTGGTTCCGGTCACGCATATGTCGGGCATACGTTGTGCGCCACAACATTCTCTGTGACACAGCGCAGTGAAAGGGATGGCGGATGCGCAGCAAGAGCCTCGCTTCCATCGCCGTCGCCACGGGCCTCGCCCTGGCGGTTTCGGCGTGTGGCGCCAACACGTCCTCCGGTGGAGGCAGCACCAGCACGAACTCGGCTAGCGGGGGCATCAAGGTTGGCGTGATCCTGCCGGAGACCGCGACCTCGGCCCGCTGGGAGGGCTTCGACAAGCCGCTCTTGACCGAGGCCCTCAAGGCCAACGGCCTCGACCCGGACATCCAGAACGCCCAGGGTGACGTGCAGAAGTTCTCGACCCTGGCGGACGGCATGCTCTCGGCCGGCGTCAAGGTCCTGATCATCGCCTCGCCCGACAGCAGCGTCGGTGCCGCGGTGGCCGCCAAGGCCGACGCCCAGGGCGTGCCGGTCATCGACTACGACCGCCTGAACCTCGGCGGCACGTCGAAGTACTACGTGTCCTTCGACAACGTCAAGGTCGGCGAGCTGCAGGGCCAGGGTCTGTCCCAGGCGCTGCAGAGCGCTCCGAACGGCGCCAACGTCATCGAGATCGAGGGCGCGCCGACGGACAACAACGCCACCCTCTTCACCCAGGGCCAGCGCAAGGTCCTCGACCCGCTGTACGCCTCGGGCAAGCTGAAGCTGGTCCAGCAGCAGGCCATCGACGGCTGGGACAACCAGAAGGGCGGCCAGGTCTTCGAGCAGATCCTGACCGGCAACGGCGGCAAGGTCGACGGCGTCGTCGCCGCGAACGACGGCCTCGCCGGCGCGGTCATCACGGTCCTCAAGAAGGTCGGCCTCAACGGCAAGGTGCCGGTCACCGGCCAGGACGCCACCCCGGACGGCCTGCAGGCCATCCTGCGCGGCGACCAGTACATGACCGTCTTCAAGCCCATCAAGGAAGAGGCGGAGGCCACCGCGAAGCTGGCCGCCGCGCTCGCCAAGGGTGACACGGCCGGTGCCGACGCCCTCGCCAAGGACACCACCAAGGACACCAAGTCGAACCGCGACGTGAAGTCGGTTCTGCTGTCCGCGCAGCTGATCACCAAGGACAAGGTCAAGTCCGTGGTCGACGCGGGTGCGGTGAAGGCGTCCGAGGTCTGCGTCGCCGACGTCAAGGCCATCTGCGACCAGCTCGGCATCAAGTAACTCGGTAACAGCTCACAGCGGCGGGGGCCACGCGTGCCCCCGCCGCTGAAGCACGAAGGAGAGCTTCACGATGAGCGAGCCGATTCTCGAGCTGCGCCGCGTCAACAAGAGCTTCGGTCCAGTGCACGTGCTGCACGACATCGACTTCACGGTGCGCGCGGGCGAGGTCACCGCGCTCGTCGGCGACAACGGCGCCGGCAAGTCCACGCTCGTGAAGTCCATCGCCGGCATCCACGGCATGGACTCCGGTGAGGTCCTGTTCGAGGGCAAGCCGGTCAACATCCACGGCCCGAAGGAAGCGGCCCAGCTCGGCATCGAGGTCGTCTACCAGGACCTCGCGCTGTGCGACAACCTCGACATCGTCCAGAACATGTTCCTCGGCCGTGAACGCGGCAAGGCGGGACTGCTCGACGAGGCGTCGATGGAGCAGGCCGCGCGCAAGACCCTGGCCTCGCTGAGCGTCCGCACGGTCAAGTCGGTCCGCACGCCGGTGTCGTCGCTGTCCGGTGGTCAGCGGCAGACCGTCGCGATCGCCAAGGCCGTGCTGTGGGACAGCAAGGTCGTCATGCTCGACGAGCCGACCGCGGCACTCGGTGTCGCGCAGACCCGTCAGGTCCTCGACCTGGTGCGCCGGCTCGCGGAGAACGGCCTGGGCGTCGTGCTGATCAGCCACAACATGAACGACGTCTTCGAGGTCTCCGACCGCATCGCGTGCCTCTACCTCGGCCGCATGGCAGCCCAGCTGCCCACCAAGGACGTCACGCACGGACAGGTGGTCGAGCTGATCACCGCCGGTCGCTCGGGCGACCTCGGCATCGCCCGTCCTGAAGCCGCCACCATCTGAGGACCTGGACATGACTGACACCAACGAGAAGGCGCCTCAGCAAGAGGGCGCCATCTCCGACTTCGGCATCGACACCACGTCGCGGTCAACGGGCGAGGCGCTGCGCGACTACGTCGCGAAGGTCAAGGGCGGCGACCTCGGCGCCCTGCCCGCTCTGCTCGGCCTGCTGGTGCTGGTGATCTTCTTCAGCGTCCGTTCCGACGTGTTCCTCACGCTGAACAACATCGCGAACCTGCTGCAGCAGGGCTCCGGCATCGTGATCATCGCGATGGGCCTGGTCTTCGTGCTGCTGCTCGGCGAGATCGACCTGTCCGCGGGCACCGCCTCCGGTGTGGCCGCCTCGGTGATGGCGCTGCACCTGGTGCGCAACGGCAACCTGATGGAGGGCATGGGAGACACCGTCTTCTACATCTTCGTCGTGCTGTTGATCCTCGCCGTCGCCGCGGCCGCGTGGATGCGGCTGTGGGTGGGCGCCGCGCTTGCGGCGGTCGGCCCGGTGATCATGCTGCTGGGCGTGCCGCCGAACCCGTGGATCGAGATGCTGCTGGCGCTCACCGTCGGCACCGCGATCGGCTGCATCACCGGTTTCCTCGTGGCACGCGTCGGCATCCCGTCGTTCGTCGTGACGCTGGCGCTGTTCCTCGCCTGGGGCGGTGTGATCCTCCAGCTGATCGGCCAGGGCGGCACGCTCGCCATCCGCGAGAGCAAGGTCCTGTTCAACGTCGCCAACGGCAACCTCGACACCTTCGGTTCCTGGGCGCTGTTCGTGCTCGCCGCCGGTGGCTACGCCGCCATCGTGCTCACGCGGCACTTCTCGCGCCTGCGCAAGGGCCTCGTCGCCAAGCCGACCTCGCTGGTGCTGATCCAGGTCGCCATCGTCGTCGTGCTCAGCGCCGCCGGCACCTACCTGCTCACGCTCAACCGCGCGGTGAACCCGACGTTCGTCATCGCGGGTGTGCCGTACGTGGTGCCGATCGTGCTCGCGCTGCTGGTGATCGGCACGCTGGTGCTCGACCGCTCCAAGTACGGCCGCCACGTCTACGCGGTCGGCGGCAACGCCGAGGCCGCCCGCCGGGCCGGCATCGACGTGCCGAAGATCCGCATGAGCGTGTTCGTGATCGCCTCGTCGGCCGCGGCCATCGGCGCGATCGTGTACTCCTCGAAGGTCGGCTCGGTCGCGCCGTCCGCGGGTGGCGGCAACACGCTGCTGTTCGCGGTGGGCGCGGCGGTCATCGGTGGCACGTCGCTCTTCGGTGGCAAGGGCCGCCTGCGGGACGCCGTCATCGGTGGCGCGGTCATCGCCGTCATCGAGAACGGCCTGGGCCTGCTCAAGCAGGGCGCCGCGGTCGTCGCGATGGTCATGGGCCTGGTGCTGCTGCTCGCGGCCAGCGTGGATGCGCTGTCCCGTAAGCGCGCGGCGGTCTCCGGACGGTGACCGGACCCACGTCCGGCACCCGCCCCGACGAGATCCGGCGGCACAACAGAACGGCGCTGCTGCGCCGCCTGCACGTCGACGGACCGTCCACCAGGGCCTCGCTCGCGGCGGAGCTCGGGCTCAACCGCAGCACCATCAAGGCCCTGGTGGACGGCCTCGCCGAGGTCGACGTCGTCGCCGAACGCGTGCCCGCTCAGCGCAGCGGAGCGGGCCGCCCGTCGCTGCTCGTCCTGCCCCAGCCGCAGGCCGCGGTCGTCATCGCGATCGACGTGCGGGTGGAGCAGGTGGCGATGGGGTTCGTCGGCCTCGGAGGGGAGATCCTCGGGCGGGACAGCTGGAACCTGCACAACCGGACGAGCGATCCGGCGGAGGTCATCACCCACATCGTCGACTCCGCGCGCCTGATGGCGGACGAGCTCGACGTGACCGCGGTCGGTGTGGGCGTGTCGGTGCCGGGGGTCGTGCGGCGGTCGGACGGCATGGTGCACGAGGCGCCCAACCTGCACTGGTCGGACGTGGCCCTGGGCAAACGCCTGGAGGCCGTGCTCAAGATGCCGGTGCGGGTCGGCAACGACGCGGAGCTCGGTGCGCTGGCCGAACACGTGCGCGGTGCCGCGCGCGAGTCGTCCGACATGGTCTACATCTCCGCGGACGTGGGAGTCGGCGGTGGCGTGATCCTGTCCGGGCAACCGTTGCGCGGCAGCGGTGGCTACGTCGGCGAGCTCGGCCACATGGTGGTCAACCCGACCGGGCGGCGCTGCTACTGCGGCTGCGACGGCTGCTGGGAGACCGAGGTCGGCGAGCCGGCGCTGTGCCGGGCACTGGGGCTGCCGGAGGACGCGCCCCGCGGCGCCGTCGTCGCGGAGCTGCGGGCGCTGGTCGACACGTCGGTGCTCGACGGGTTCGCCGGCTGGCTCGCGCTGGGGCTCGCGAACATCGTCAACGTGCTCGGGCCCGAGCTGGTCGTGCTGGGCGACCTCTACACGGCGTTGCCGGCGTCGGTCGTCGACTCGGTCAGCTCCGTCGTGCAGCAGCGCAGCCTGGTGTCCCGCGCGGTCGGCGGCACACAGGTCGTGACGTCGCCGCTGGGCAGGGACGCGAAGCTGATCGGTGCGGCCGAGCTCGCGTTCGAACCCGTGCTGGACGCTCTCTAGCCCCCAGACCGCTCGAGAAAAGCGAAGGGGGCGGAGATCCAGCCGGATCTCCGCCCCGAGCGGCTAGGTGGGGTGGAAGTCAGCCCTGCTGAATCTCAGCAGCGAGTTCGCGCAACTTCTCACTGTGCGCGCGAGCGTGGTGCCCGCAGAACAGCAGCTCGCCCCCGGACGGGAGCAAGGCGCGAACCTGGGCAGCAGCCCCGCAGCGGTCGCAGCGGTCGGCAGCGGTCAACTCGGGGCGGGTGAGTGCTGCAGTCATGATGAATCTCCCTCCGTCCCAGCAACGAAACGTTGTGTTCCGCTGCCCTCTTACCAAGCTGCGACCACAGCGCCCCTGGCTTGGTGCGCGGTGCTCGCTGGCTCCACTCTGACAGACGTTCTGGCGATAGTCAGTGTTCCCGTGTGCGTGGCGACTCGCGTCACTCTCCGATTTACCCACCTGACGCAGGCTCACACATGAGTTTCCTACCGGTTCACCGTCTTGACAGGTACCGAGCGCAACCATGAACGTGCTGGTGGAGCAGCACTTTCGGGCCATTCGGTCGGTTGCGTGCAGCCGGGAGTGTGATATCGGTTGCCCTTGTCCGCCCGCAGCGAACAGGTCACGAACGTCCCACGATTCGGACGCGGAACCGTGATCGACTGCTCCGTTCAGCTCACGAGCGCCGCGCTGATCGCCCGTGCCGCGTGCCCCACCGCCTCGCGCAACGCGGTGGCGCTGCGACCGCTGTCCAGCACCGCGGACACGGTGCCGACGACGACGCTGGTGGGCGTCCGCACAGGCGCGCTGACGAACGCCATGCCCGCCGGCACCGTGGCACCGGGCCGCAACCGGACCACGTCCTCGGCCCGCACGATGCTCGCCGCCGCCACCAGCACCCGGTCCCGCCGCGGCACCGCGAGGATCGTCGACGTCCTGATCGTCGCCGACAACGCCCGCAACGGCTGCCGCGCCACCCGCAGGATCCCCGGCACCGGCTCCCACGCCTGCCCCAGCCGGAACATCTGCGCGCCGACCCGGTAGCGGCCGCGCACGTTCTCGACCGCGCCGAGCGCCTCCATCTGGTCCAGCAGGCGGTGCACCGTCGTCTTCGGCATCTCGCACCGGTCCGCGAGCTGGGTGAGCCCCAGCTCACCCTCGTCCACCAGCTTGTCCAGCAGTGAGAACGCCCCTTCGAGGACTGACCTTCCCATGGTGTTGCTCCCCCTTGTTCCGTTGTGCGGAACCGTTCCTGTGCACCCCTCCGGCACAGCTGCACACTGATGCTGTCCTGTGCGCGCTGGGGGCACATGAGTACAGGGGTACTCATTTCGCGAAACACGACGACCCCGCACCGAACCGGTGCGGGGTCGCCTGCGTATGACTGGGTAAGACCTAGTCGAGGTAGTCCCGGAGAACCTGCGAACGGGACGGGTGACGCAGCTTCGACATCGTCTTGGACTCGATCTGCCGGATGCGCTCGCGCGTCACGCCGTAGACCTGGCCGATCTCGTCGAGCGTGCGCGGCTGGCCGTCGGTGAGGCCGAAGCGCAGCCGGACGACGCCCGCCTCGCGCTCGGACAGCGTCGCGAGCACGGACTGCAGCTGGTCCTGCAGCAACGTGAACGAGACGGCGTCCACCGCGACGACGGCCTCGGAGTCCTCGATGAAGTCACCGAGCTGGCTGTCGCCCTCGTCACCGATGGTCTGGTCCAGCGAGATGGGCTCACGCGCGTACTGCTGGATCTCCAGCACCTTCTCCGGCGTGATGTCCATCTCCTTGGCGAGCTCCTCCGGGGTGGGCTCGCGGCCCAGGTCCTGGAGCAGCTCGCGCTGGATGCGACCCAGCTTGTTGATGACCTCGACCATGTGCACCGGGATGCGGATGGTGCGGGCCTGGTCGGCCATCGCGCGGGTGATCGCCTGCCGGATCCACCAAGTGGCGTACGTGGAGAACTTGTAGCCCTTGGTGTAGTCGAACTTCTCGACGGCGCGGATCAGGCCCAGGTTGCCCTCCTGGATCAGGTCCAGGAACGCCATGCCGCGGCCGGTGTAGCGCTTGGCCAGCGACACGACGAGACGCAGGTTCGCCTCGAGCAGGTGGTTCTTGGCGCGTTCGCCGTCGCGGACGATCCAGCGCAGGTCGCGGCGCAGCTGCGGGGTGAGCTTCTCCGCCTCCTCCTCGGAGCGGCGGACGCGCTCGGCGGCGTAGAGACCGGCCTCGATGCGCTTGGCGAGCTCGACCTCCTCCTCGGCGTTGAGGAGGGCGACCTTGCCGATCTGCTTGAGGTAGGCGCGGACGGAGTCGGCCGACGCGGTGAGCTCCGCGTCCTTGCGCGCCTGGCGCAGGGCCTCGGACTCCTCCTCGTCCCAGACGAAGTCACCCTTGTTCTCGGGGTCCTCCGCCTCCTCGGGCTCGTCCACGACCGGCTCGTCGACCAGTTCGACGTCCTCCAGGTCACCTTCGCCCGGAGCGCCTTCCATGTCCTCGGGCTCGTCGCCCTCGCCGGCCTTCTTGGGCCCGCCCTTGGCGGGCGCGTCCTTGGCACCGGCCTTGCGCGGTGCACGGGTGGTCTTGGCGCCGGCGGCCTTGGCTGCGGCGGGCTTCTTGGCTGCCGCAGCGGTCGTCTTGCGCTTCGTCGTCTCCTCGGCCTCGCCGGCCGCGGTCGACTTGGAGGTCTTGGCGGCGCTCGCGGCGGAGCTGGAGCGTCGGGTTGCGGTTTCTGCGGCTGCCACGTACGCCCTTTCGCGACGGTCGTTCAAGGCTGACCAGAGGGCGCGAAACCTCGGTCGCCAGAGTTCAGGGGATCTCCCCGCCGATCTTGACTGGCGGGTGTGCGTTCCATTGTAACGACGTCCGTGACGCGGTGTTGCGCCCCGAGGCTGTTCGAGGCGCTCCCACCTGCGTTGTCGCAGCTAGATCGAGTCGAGAGCGACGGACACGTTTCGGTGTCGGTTACCCGTTACGGGCGGATGCCATGCGCGGCGGCCCACGCGGCGCCGACGATGCCCGCGTCGTTCTTCAGCGCCGCGGCGACGACCTCGGTGCGCACCTCGAGCAGCGGCAACCACTTGTGCGCCTTCTTGCTCACGCCGCCACCGGCGATGACGAGGTCGGGCCAGATGAGGTCCTCGAGGACGTTGACGTACCGCGACACCCGCGGCGTCCACTCCTCCCAGGACAGGCCCTTCTCCTCCTTCACCGACGCCGCCGCGCGCGTCTCCGCGTCGTGGCCGTCGACCTGGAGGTGGCCGAACTCGGTGTTCGGGACGAGCTTGCCGTCGAGGAACACCGCGCTGCCGATCCCGGTGCCGAACGTCAGCAGCACCACGGTGCCGTTCCTGCCGACACCGGCGCCGAACGACATCTCGGCGAGGCCCGCGGCGTCCGCGTCGTTCATCACGACGACCTCCTCGGGCCTGCGCTTGAGGCGCTCGGCGAACAACGCGGCCGCGTCGCAGTTGATCCAGCCCTTGTCGACGTTCGCGGCGCTCAGGGCGACGCCGTGCTTGACGACGCACGGCAGCGTGACGCCGACCGGCCCCTCCCACTGGAACTTCTCGACGATCTCGGCGACGACGTCCGCCACCGCGTCGGGGGTGGAGGGCTGGGGCGTGGGGATCCGCATGCGCTCGCCGTCCAGTGCGCCGGCTTCGAGATCGACCAGCCCGCCCTTGATGCCGGAGCCGCCGATGTCCACACCGAACCCGCGGGTGATGCCCATGCCCCGTGGTCCTTCCTACTCGATTCAGTAACCGTGGTGCGCAGACATTAGCCTGACGTTGTCCGATAGTCCCGTGCTAGTGACGCAGGAGGGAACCGGTCGTGCTCGATCCCCGGCCACTCGTTGACATCGCCGCGGCCATCGGACGGGAAGCAGGCGCGCTCGTTCAGCGCATGCGCGCGTCCGCTGTCGTGTCCTTCGACACCAAGAGCACTTCCACCGACGTGGTGACGGAAGCCGACCGCGCCTCGGAACAACTCGTTCGGACGCGTCTGTCCGAGTCGCGCCCCGGCGAACCGGTGCTCGGCGAGGAGGAGGGCGGGACCGTCGTCGAGGGCTTGACCTGGGTGGTCGACCCGATCGACGGCACCGTCAACTACCTCTACGGCATCCCCTGGTACTCGGTGTCGATCGCCGCGCAGCTCAACGGCGAGTCGGTGGCGGGCGCGGTGTTCGAACCGGCGACGGGCCGGATGTGGACGGCCGCGCGCGGGCACGGCGCGTTCCTCGACGGCACACCGCTGCGGGTGTCGGCCACCACGGACCTGTCGCTGTCCCTGCTCGGCTACGGCTTCGCCTACCGCGCCGAACGGCGCCAGCGCCAGGCCGACACCTGGGCCGCCATGTCCACCCGCGTCCGCGACCTGCGCCGGGCCGGTGCCGCCTCCTGGACCTGTGCTCGGTGGCCGCCGGTCGCCTCGACGCCTACGCCGAGCACGGCCTGGGCCGCTGGGACTGGGCGGGGCGGGCTGATCGCGGCCGAGGCGGGCGCGGTGGTGCGGCTGCCGGGGACGTCCCCGGAGCTGGGGGAGGACGCCACGTTCGCGGCGGCGCCGGGGGTGGCGGACGAGATGTACGCGGCGCTCGCGGAGTCGGGCTTCGGCAAGGTCTAGCTCACCTGTACTGCACACGTCCGTACACGTTGACTGAGTCAACATCGAGGTTGACTCAGTCAACGTAAGACGCTTGCTGGCCAGTCAACGTCGAGAGCAGCATGACGACCTCACGCGCGTCCGGCACGTGGATGAGCTCGGCCACCGTCGCCTGCAGGAACCCGTCCGGAGAGATCCGCCGGTCGATCTTGACGTGCCCCGAGCCGTCCGGTGCCACCGCGGCGCTCAGCTCGTCGATCGAGCCGAGCTGAGTGGTGCGCACCCGCCTGCCGCGCACGGCCACGACCCGTTGGTCGGTCACGTAGTAGGTGGTGCGCGGCAGCGTGAGGTACCGCCAGATGAACGGCTCGGCCACGCGCAGCACGTCCATCGCGACCCAGGCGGTGACCAGGGGCCACAGGAACGTCAGGTCGTCGTCCCACCACAGCGCCAGCGGGACGACCACCACCGCCACGAGCACCAGCAGTCCGAGGTCGAACTTGAGGTGGAACCACAGCCACCGGGAGTCGGTGCGCAGGAACGGCGTGCGGCGCACCGGGGCGCCCTGCCAGAGCACCTGCTCGCCGGGCAGAAGATCGACAGCCACCGGCGCACGGTAGCGCCCGCCGGCCGGTCGCACGGGTAGATCAGGACGAACGGGTCAGCAGGTCACTTCGCGGGCGGCGGCCACGGTGTCGGCGTTCAGCGTCGGCGGGTTCGGCTCGGCGACCTGGCCGCCCTGCTGGTCCGGCTGCTGGTCGGCCCACTCGGTGAGCTGGTCGAGCACCTTGCGCGCCGCGCTGTTCGGCTTGACCTCGTCGAACTTCTTCCCTATCGACACGTCGACGGTGGCGTCCTGGCGGTCGTCGCGCACGAGCTCCAGGCACGGTTCGACGAGCGACAACGTCCGGGCCGCCTGGGCGCCGGGGGCACCGAAGCGGAGCTGACCGCGGCAGGTCATGTCACCGGCCGGGTAGACCGGGTCGTTGCCGGGCTCCGCCGCCTGCTTCATGCCGAGCTCGGTCAGCATCACCGCGACGGCCTTGGCGTGGTTGCGCTGCGTCGAGGCGTTCACCACGCGGAAGTTCACGTCGCCGACCGGGACCGGGTTCGTGCGGTCCAGCGCGTCGTGCTCCAGCACGGTGCCGAGTGCGGGCGGCGGCGCGTCGGCGGCGGCGGGAGCGGCCGGGTCGGCCGACGCCGTGACCGCCGTGCCGCCGGGCGCGTTGCACTTGATGGCCGCGTCCACGTCACTGGCGTTGCCGAGCACCTTCACCCACACGAACACGGAGCTCACCAGCAGCAGCGTGAACAGGACGAGCGCGGGTATGGGCCGGCGCCGCTTGTACGGCGTCAAGCTTCCCGATGCGGGTCCCACGTCCGGTGCCCTCCCCGTGTCCGTACCTGTGATCAGCCTAGGCCCTGCCCTGTCGGCGCGCGCCTCGGCACGCGTGACCCAGCGCACCGGCCTGATCGCTCACAGTCAGGACGGTACCGGCCCGGTGCGAGGTTGCACGCCGAGCCGGAGGTGCTCCCGCACAGGGTATCGGTCCAGCGTAGAAAGGTTGTGTCACCCGTCCGGTCGGTAAGGGGTAACCCGATGCCGGGACACTCGGGCAATGAGCTACCCTCTGCGCGCTCCGCACACATGTGGATCAAGCCCGACGGTCTCGTCGAGGGGGTTGGCTTGCCACCGCGTGCAGGAGACCTACGTCACCTTGACGTGGGGCACAAAAGAGGGCGCTGGAGCGTTAACCAGCGACACGAACAGTCTCCGTAGACCGCAGGGGTGAAGAAGATGGCGACCGACTACGACGCGCCGCGTCGCAGCGAGGCGGACGAACTCGCTGAGGACTCCCTCGAGGAGTTGAAGGCCCGGCGGAACGAGACGCAGTCCGGCGTCGTCGACGTCGACGAGGACGCGAGTGCGGAGAACTTCGAGCTTCCCGGCGCCGACCTGTCCGGTGAGGAGCTCACCTTCAAGGTCCTGCCCAAGCAGGCCGACGAGTTCACGTGCTCGAAGTGCTTCCTGGTGCACCACCGCAGCAGGCTCGCAGAGGACAACGGCGGCACGTACATCTGCCGCGACTGTGCCTGACCCCCGTGCTTGACGGCTGCGCCGTCGGCCGGGAAACCGAACTGGGCGCTCACCCGCACGGGTGGCGCCCAGTGGTGTCTTGACCAGGCTTCCCGGGATCAGCCTTTCGTGACACCGCTCTTCAGCGCGGCGGCGAGCTGCTCCGGCCGGCGGGTGCTGACGATCCAGTAGGGCGTCGGGTCCTCCGGGTCGGTCACACGCACCCGCACCATCGGCTTGATCCAGCCGCGGTGCATCACGAACGCCGCGGGGTCGAGCTCACGGCCCATCGCGGCGCGCCGGCGGTCCGGCCCGATGACCTCGACCTCGCCGAGCATCTCCAGCGGGATGTGCGCCTCACCGACCCGCAGCTCGCCGCCGGACACCTCGACCGTGGTCGACCCCATCCGGATGATCAGGAAGACGGTCAGCGGCAGCAGGACCACGTACGGCAGCCACGAGCGCACACCGGGGAAGCCCATGTGCACCTCGGCGGCCAGCAGCGCGGCCGCCAGCAGCGGCAGCGGCCAGATCCACCACGTCACGTAGAGGCGCTCGCGGAAGGTCGTAGTGGCGGTCACGGCAGTCTCACTCACGTCGTCAGGGTAATCTCGGCCGCCGTGTCCAGCGTCGAGGTGTTGCTGACCCGGCTCGATCCGGGGGTTCCACTGCCCGCCTACGCCCGTCCCGGCGACGCGGGCGCCGATCTGGTCACCACGTCGGACGTGGTCATTCCACCAGGTGAGCGCGCCGTGGTCGGCACCGGTGTCGCCATCGCGCTGCCGGCGGGGTACGCGGGCTTCGTGCACCCCCGTTCCGGACTGGCCGCGCGGGTCGGGTTGAGCGTGGTCAACACGCCGGGGACGATCGACTCCGGCTACCGCGGTGAGATCCGCGTTTGCCTCGTGAACCATGATCTGCGTGAGCCGATCGCGCTCTCGCGCGGCGACCGGATCGCCCAGCTCGTCGTGCAACGCGTCGAGCACGCGGTGTTCCGCGAGGTCACCGCGCTGCCGGAGACGGAACGCGGCGCGGGCGGCTACGGCTCGACCGGCGGGCACGTGGTGCTCGCCAGCACAGCACTCACAGAGACCGAGGGGTAAGGGATGTTCGGAAGGCGCCGCAAGCGCGGTCGTCACTCCGCTGGCGGGGTCGAGACCGGCTCGGAGCACGACGAGGACTTCGACGACGTGGGCCCGTGGGACTCGACGGTCGCGCCGAAGGACGACGTCCAGCGGCTCGACCTGGGTTCGGTGCTGCTGCCGATGCCGGAAGAGGCCCAGCTGCAGGTCGAGATGGACCAGCAGAGCGGTTCCGTGCGCGCGGTGCACATCCTCACGCCCGTCGGCCAGCTGACGGTGAGCGCGTTCGCCGCGCCGAAGTCCGGCGGCCTCTGGAAGGAGGTCGGCGCCGAGCTGATCGTCGGCCTCAAGGAGGACGGCGCCCGCATCAACCGCGAGAACGGCGAGTGGGGCGAGGAGATCACCGCGCGCAACCAGGGCGTGCAGATCCTCTTCGTCGGCATCGACGGCCCGCGCTGGATGCTGCGCGGTGTCGCCGCCGGTCCCGAGGAGCACTTCGCGCAGAACGCCGAGGCGTTGCGCGAGATGATCCGCGGCACCGTGGTCGTGCGCGGCGAGCAGCCGATGCCACCCCGCACCCCGCTGCCCGTCGAGCTGCCGGAGGCGATCGCCCGGCAGATCCAGCAGCAACAGGGCTAAGCCTCTTTTTTCGCCTCCTGCCACGCCTGCACCGCACGCCCCAGCGCGTGCGGGTAGGCGTCCAGGGTGGTCTCCACCAGCACGGCGCGGGGCAGTGCCTCCGCCCACGCCCGCGCGACCCCGACCGGGTGCACCGGGTCGTCGACGCACCCGACGATTCCCGTTGGCACGTCGAGGGACCTCAGCTCCTCCAGGGTGGGCGCGGCGGACCCGGCCGCCTCGGTGAGGTGCGGCACGAGCTGGTCGCCGTAGCCGTGCCAGGCGCGGTGCAGCTCGTGGCGCAGCCAGCCGGACGTGCCCGCGAGTGCCGCGTCCACCCCGTGCGCCGCAACGATCCCCGCACTGGCCCTGGCCGCGAGCGCCGCGGGTGCGCCGTCCGGGGTGCCGTTCCACGCGGGCAGGGCGAGCACGAGCCCCGCGCACCGGTCCGGGTTGCGGACCGCCCACGACGCGGCGACGTGCGCGCCGAGCGAGACGCCACCCACCACGATCGGGTGCTCTCCGGCGGCATTTTCGAGCGCCGTCAACCGTTCACTGAGTGTGCGGACGTGCGGAGTGTGAATCACGGCGCCGACCTGCGACAACGGGTCCGCGAAGACGGAACGGACAAAAACCGCATCGGAGGCGGTACCGGGCAGCAGGACGACTGTCTCGACAGGCACGGCCGAGATTGTCGGCCCTCGTGCGTACCCTCACTGTCAGACGGCCCACACCACGGGCCACCAGAGCAATGCAGGAGTCGGGGATGGGCGGCTATTGGCACCGCTTGGTGCGTCGCTTGACCAGCGATGTCGCCGAGCTCGACGCGGACGACCTGTCGCGAAAAGCGGAGGCCGTCGGCGCGGTGAAGGCCTGTGACTGCAAGTCCGGTGAGGAGGTCACCGTCCTCGGCAGGCTGCGGAGCGTGGAGCTCTGTCCCCGGGACGCGGCCGCCACCCTGGAAGCTGAGCTCTACGACGGCACCGAGGGCGTCACGCTCGTCTGGCTCGGCCGCCGCCGGATCGCGGGGATCGAGCCTGGTCGGACGATCAAGGCCCGTGGCCGCATCGCCGTGCGCGACGGGCGCAAGGTGCTCTACAACCCCTATTACGAGTTGCAGATCGCTTCATGACTTCAGCCAAGACCGAAGAAAAGCAGCCCACCGTCCTCGAGCAGATGGGCGGAGTGAGCGGAATGCTCTACTCCTCGCTGCCCGTCGTCGTCTTCGTGATCGTCAACTTCGCCGCCAAGAACCTCATGGCCGCGATCATCAGCGCCCTGGCGGCCGCCGTGGTCATCGGCGTCGTGCTGGCCGTGCGCAAGGGGACGATCCAGCCCGCCATCTCCGCCGTCTTCGGTGTCGGCATCGCCGCGTTCATCGCCTACAAGACCGGTGAGGCCAAGGGCTTCTTCCTGTTCGGCATCTGGCAGAGCGTCGTCTACGGCAGCGCCTTCCTGCTGTCGATCATCGTGCGCCGGCCGCTCGCCGGCGTGATCTGGACGTTCCTCAACGGCAGAGACCGCTCCTGGCGCTCCGACAAGGCCTCGGTCCGCGACTACGACATCGCCACCTTCGTGTGGGCGCTCGTCTTCTTCGCCCGCTTCGTCGTGCAGCGCTGGCTCTACGAGGAGGACCAGGTCGGCTGGCTGGCCGTCGCCCGCCTCGGCATGGGCTACCCGCTGATGGCCATCGCCCTGGTCGCCACCGTCTGGGCGGTCCGCCGCTCCGACAAGCGCCTGAAGGCCGCCGAGGAAGCCGAGGCCGAGGCCGCCGCGGAGGCGGAGGCCGAAACCGTGCTGGCCCGGACGGCGGACGACCTGCTCACACCGGACATGGACGAGCTCCAGCGCATGGCCGAGAAGGAGTCGCGCGACCGGACGCGCGACTGACCGTTCCTCGCGAACGACCGCGGACACGAGCCGGGCCGGGACTCCACATGGAGACCCGGCCCGGACTCATGAGTGCCCTGGGACACGCCCCAGCACTGCACGCAGCTCGTTCCGGCCCGTGACGCCGAGCACGCCGTAGATCGCGTGCAGGTGGTTGTCGACGGTGCGCTTGGACGTGTGCAGCCGCGCGGCGATCTGCTGGTTCGTGAGGCCGGACGTCGCCAGGCGTGCCACCTCGGCCTGGCGGCGGGTGAGGTGGGTGAGGTCGTCGGCGCGCAGGGCCGGGGTGTGCACGGCGTCGAAGTCGCGCATCAGCAGGGCCTGGCGGGCGGAGGCCTGGGAGGCGGCGCGGGCGTTGCCGGGCGCGGTGCAGGCGGGGGCGGAGGCGAGGGCCTCGGCGGCGTAGAGGGTGACGCCGAGGCGGTGGAAACCGGCGGCCACGGCCTCGAGCGTCGCGGGGGAGCAGCGGGCGAGTGCGGTGGCGTGCGCGGAGTAGGCACGGGTCAGCGGGTCGTCCATGGTCGTGGTGAGGACGGCCAGGCGCAGGGACGTGTCGATGCCGAAGCGGGCGGCGTCGTGCAGTGCCATGGCTTCGCCGCAGCGCAGGCCGAGTGCTGCGCAGTCGTCGGCGGCGGCCAGAGCCGTGTCGGCAGCGGCGCGGATGTCACCCGTGGCGGCGAGAACCCAGGCGCGGGCGATGGGCACGGACGTACCGGTCAGCCGCCAAGCGGGGCGACGAGCTTTCTCGGCGCGTGCGAGTGCGTCTGCGGCGAGGGAGGTGTCACCACACACGGCGGCGGCACTGGCCAATGCGGAAAGCGCCATCGTGTCGAAGACCAGCGGATGTGCCGGCCCTGGAGTGCCTTCACGGGCAAGGCGCAGAGCTCGGGTGCCATGGCCGCGCAGTCGTGCGCAGTAGGAGAGCACGCTGGCGAGCGAGGTGCCGCTGAACGTCCAGCCTGACTCTTCAATAAGTGTGTGCCGCACGCGCCGTGCGAGCTCTTCGGCTTCGGTGAGACGACCGGCGAACGCGCGGCAGAAGGCACGCATGCGCATCGCACCGTTGTACAGCGTCGGGACTTCCTCGCTCAACGCCAACGCTTCCGCCTCATAACCGGTGATCTCCTCCTCTGCTTCGCGATAGCGGCCCGCATGCAGAAGCGACAACGCACGGTTGTGTCGCATGTGGATGGACAACCGCGGCACCACGGGTTGGTACGTGCGGTCGAGGACGTGCGTGACGTGACGGAACTGGGCTTCTTCGGTCACACGCACGACTTTCAGCCAGTCGCTCAGGTCCGCCGGCAGACCGGGTACGTCGACGGCGTCCAGCACGGCGGCCGCCGCCTCCGCGTCGCCGAGCCCGAAGTGCAGGTTCATCGACCGGGTGGCGCCGAGCCGGCCCAGGTCCGCGGGCGACAACGGCCCGGCCATGACCTCCGCCAGCGCCGCCTCCGCCTCGGCCGGTGCGCGGCCGTGCATCAGGACCTGGCCGAGCACGTGGCCGGCCTGGCTGGTGCCGCCCGCCGCGACGGCCGCGCGGCACAGGCGTTCCGCGAGTGTCACGTCCCGTGCCGCCCACGCCTGCTCCGCGGCTGCGACGAGCAGGTCGACCGAGATGGGGCAACCGCTGCCGAGCCGCCACGTCGTGATGCGCATGAAGTCTTCACGGCGGCGTGCGCCCGTTGCTTCCAGTGCGGCGGCCAGCGCGCGTTGGTGCGACTGCGCGCGTGAGGCCGGGCATGTGGTGCGAAGAGGCCTGCCGTACAAGGGATGTCCGAGCCGCACGACCGTGCGGCTCCCAGAAGGTTCCACGCGGATCAGCGCACGTGTTTCCAAGTCGTCGAGCGCCTCCTCGACGACCAACGACGCCAGCAGGTCCAGCTCGACCGGCTCGGAGTAGGCGAGGAGCTCCAGGGCGTGCCGGTGCGCGGGGTCGAGGCGGCCGAGGTTCTCCCGCACGAGCTCGCCGAGCCGGCCGGCGAGCTCGATCGCGCCGTGCCACGACCAGACGCCGTCCTGCGCGCGCAACGAGCCGACCGCGCATCCGGAGGCCACGAGCTCCTTGAGGTACAACGGGTTGCCCGTGCTGCCGGTCCACAACAAGGTCGCCGAGCGGGTGTCCACCGGGCCGTGCAACACCTGCTCCAGCAGCTCGTCGCACTCCGCACGGGACAGGTAGCCGACGGGATGGCGTTGCAGCAGCCCTTCCCGCCACAGCTCGGCACGTTCACCCGGACGTGAGGTGACGAGCACGCGTGCGTGGCCATGCCGGATCACGTGGTGCAGCAAGCCGATCGACGCGTCGTCGAGCAGGTGGGCGTCGTCGACGACGATGGCCAGCGGCGCCGGTTCGGTGCGCAGGTGCTCGACCGCGCGCCCGAGGGGGTTCGCGGTGCGCATGTCCGCGGGCAGCAACGAGGCCACCGCCCCGAACGGGATCGTTGATGTCGCAACGGTCGCGTAGCTGCGCCGTACCGTGAAACCGGTCTGCTCCAGGCGCTCGGCGATCTCGTCGGTCAACCGGGTCTTGCCCACTCCGGCCGGTCCGACGAGTGCGGCGCCCTTCCCGTCCGGCCCGGTGAGCGCGGCCATCACGTCCGCGAGCTCCCGCCGCCTTCCCACGAACGGCCACACGGCTCGAAGTGTGCCCGTGTTGTCGTGTGCGGCGCATGCCGTTTTGCCCAGGCCCGCACCAGGCAGACCTGAACGTGTGCGACTCAGCCTTGGCCGAAGAGCGCGCGTAGCCCACCCCGTCCCGTCACGCCCACCGCCGCGTACGTCGTGTGCAGGTGGTTGTCGACCGTGCGTTTGGCGATGGCCAGGCGTTCGGCGATCTCCACGTTCGTCAGCCCCGCCACGGCCAGCCGCGCGATTTCCAGCTGACGTGGCGTCAACGCGACCAGCGTGCTCGTCACCACCAGACCCGGCGTGGTCGCCCCGTCGAACGACTCGGCGAGCGCGGACGCCTGGCGTTCCAACCGGTCCGCGTCCCGGGGCCGGTCGTGCAGGCGGGACAGCCTGCTGGCCTCCGCGAGTGCCTCGGCCGCGAACAACGTGGCACCGCAGGCCAAGAACGCCGTCGTCACCTCCTCCAGCCCCGCCGGGTCACGCAACGCGCGCGCCTGCGCGTGGGAGGCGTACGCGGTCGTGAGCGGGTCGTTGCGTGACTTCGCGAGCTCCAGCAAACGAGGCGATGTGTCGGCACCGAACCGTGCGGCGTCATGCAGCGACACGATCTCCTCGGAGTGCGCGCCATGAGTGCGTGCGGCGGCGGCGTTGTCGAGTGCAGCCTGCATCGCCTCGTTGACCCGTCCCGCGCCCGCGAGCACCCACGACCGTGCACCACCCACGGCCAACTGCGCGATGCGCCACGCGGGCCGCAATCCGGCCTCAGCGCGCACGATCGCCCGTTCGGCACGATCGGCTTGCCCGAGCAACGCGGCACCCGCGGCGAACTCGGCCAGCAGCAGGACGTCCCACATCATCGGCTGGACGTCCGAGTCGGGAATGCCCTCGGCGGTGATCCGCACAGCCGCCGCCGCTCGCCCCCGCATGCGCGCGCTCTGGCTCAACAGCACCCGTGGCGGCACCTGGGTGACCGGCCACCGGTCCTCCTCGACCACCTCGGCCAGCTGCCGCGCGGCCCGTTCCTCGGCCGACGACAGGTCTCCGGAGCGCAGGGTGCTCTCGTTGCGCACCCCGTTCGCGGCGTTCACCAGCGACGGGAACCGGCCGGCGGCCGCGAGGACCGCCTCGTGGTCGGCCTCGACCCGCGCGATCGCCTCGCCGTGGAGGCCGCTGAACCGGTCGGCGAACGCGAGCACCTGCCGTCCCGCCGTCGCCGCCCACCCGCCTTCGGCGACCAGCAGCTCACCGCCGAGCCTCGCGACCCGCACCGGAGCTGCCTCCAGCGCGAACGTCATGGCGATGAACAGGACCGCGTGCTCCAGTTCCGGCGGCAGCTCCGTCGCGGTGACCTCGTCTATGACGCCGACAGCGGCGTTCTCGTCGCCAAGACCGAAGAACAGGTTGAACGCGCGCGTACAGGCAACCTGGACCAACGACATCAAGTCGCCGCCCGCAGCCATAGTCTCCGCGAGCACTTCCTCGGCTTGTGCGCACTGACGTCGGTACATCAGCACAAGACCGAGCACGAGCCCCACGCGCCCGGTCGCACCACGGGCCACGGCGGCGCGCGAAAGTCGTTCCGCCAGCTCCCAGTCCTGGGCGGCGAGCGCCTGTTCGGCGGCCCGCGCGAGCACGTTCGGCGACTCCGCCGTGCCGCTGTCGAGACGCCAGGTCGCGATGCGCACCGCGTCACCGGGCTTGGCCGTGCCACCGGCTTCGAGACGATCCGCCAACGCCCTGCGGTGCGCCCTCGCGCGCAAGGTCGGACACGTCGCTCTCAGCCGCGCGCTGTACAGCGGATGGGCAACGCGCGCACGCCCGTCATCTCCGACCCGCACCAACCCCATGTCCACGAGGTCCCGCGGTGGCGGCATCAGCTCCCGTTCGAGCGGTTCGCCGTACGCCAGCAGCTCCAGCGACCGCCGTTGTGGATCGGTGAGCCGGCCGAGGGCGAGGTCGACGATCTCGGCGAGCCGCCCGGACAGCTCCAGCGGCCCGCTCCAGCTCCAGCCGCCCTCGCGTTCGGTGAGCGCGCCCGTGTGCCGCCCCTGCGCCACGAGCTCCCTGAGATACAGCGGGTTCCCCTGGCTGTTCGCCCACACCAGGTGCCGCGTCGAGGCGTCGGCCGGACCGCCCAGCGCCGTCTCCAGCAACGCGTCCGCCCGCTCCCGGTCGAGCGCGTCGACCTGGACGGCCGGCACGCCCTCCAGGCCCCAGCCCAGCCGTGCCGTGCAGATGACGCGCGTCAGCTTGTGGCGCACAACGTGCCGCAACACCGACAACGACGTGTCATCGAGCAGGTGGGCGTCATCGACCGACAACACGCTGCGCCCGCCGCGCGCGAGGTGTTCCGCGGCGGCCCGGACCGAGGCGGCGGGCAGCGTGCCGGGCCCCGGCGGACCGGTGGGCAGGTCGGTGGGCACCTGGGTGGCGAACGCCCCGAGCGGGATCTGCAAGGTGGCGACCGTGGCATAGCAGCGCACGACGCGATGGGGCGCGGCAGCGAGAACCTCCGCCGCCAGCCGTGTCCCGCCCACGCCGGAAGATCCCGAGAGCAGCACGGCACCGTCCCCGGCCAGCGCCCGCAACGCCGCCCGCAGTTCACCCTCGCGCCCGACCAGGGGCAACTGATCGCTCACAGAAGGTAAGTGCTCGTTTCCGGTGCGCAGATACCCGCAAGTCGAACATGCCCGAACGATCGTCCGGCGCGCCGTGGGCTAATTTCGCGAAACGGTGTATCAGGCGTCGTGCGGTGAGCGTCGGGACGGCATGACACCACTGAAGCTCGGAATGACCAGGCGTGGCGCGGTGGCGCTGGCCTCCCTGTCGCTCGTGGCGGGCGGGGTCCTCGCGACCACGACCGCGTCGGCGGGTGCGGCCCAGGCCACCTTCCCGATCACGTCGCGCTACAACGGCCGGTGCATGACCGCGGCCACGGGCCAGAACGGCGCCGGCGTCATCATGGTCGACTGCCAGAACGCCCCGACCCAGCGCTGGTACTGGGACCTGGGCAGACTGCGCAACCACGACGGCGGCAGATGCCTCACCGCCGCGTGGGGCAACCTCGACAACGGCGCGCACCTGCAGATGTACGACTGCCAGCCGAACAGTCCCGCCCACCAGATCTTCTACCGCCCGGCGTCGCGGCCGGAGGAGGTCGGCCGGCTGCGGACCTGGCAGCACGGCAACCGGTGCGTCGAGATCGCGGGCGCGAACTGGTGGAACGGCGCCTCGGTGCAGCTCTGGGACTGCCACGGCGGCGGCAACCAGTACTGGAACGCGCCCTGATGTCCGATGTCCAGTACATCAGTAGCTGATATATCGACGGGCAGCTCGCCAGCTCCCCAGCTCGCCCGCCGATATCCCGTATCCGATATATCAGTAGCCGAGCGCGGTCTTGATCTCCTGCTCCACCGCCGCCGTCGTCACGAACAGCAGCTCGTCGCCACCTTCGAGCGTGTCGTCCGGCTGCGGCACGATCACCCGGCCACCCCGCAGGATCGTCACGAGCGCCGCGTCACGCGGCAGCGTCAGCTCCGACACCGCGCGCCCGGCGAACGGCGTCGACTCGTCGAGCGTGATCTCGACGAGGTTCGCCTGCCCCTGCCGCAACGTCATCAGCCGCACCACGTCGCCGATCGTCACCGACTCCTCGACCATCGCGGCGAGCAACCGCGGCGTCGACACCGCGACGTCCACGCCCCACGACTCGGTGAAGAGCCACTCGTTCGTCGGGTCGTTCACCCGCGCCACCACGCGCCGCACCGCGAACTCGGTCTTCGCCAGCAGCGACACCACCAGGTTGACCTTGTCGTCACCGGTCGCGGCGATCACCACGTCGCACAGCTGCATGCCGGCGTCCTCGAGCGACGACAGCTCACACGCGTCGGCCTGCACCCACTCGGCCTGCTCGACCGAGTTCGGGTCGAAGTGCGCCCGGTCCCGCTCGATCAGCATGACCTGGTGCCCGTCCTGGACGAGCTCCTGCGCGATGGACCGCCCCACCGCACCCGCGCCCGCGATCGCGATCCGCATCAGCTCTCCTCCGGTGCCTGCATCGCCGCCGCCGCGACGTCGGTGACCGTGCCGGACAGCGCCGCCACGTAGATGATGTCGTCGGCCTGCACCGTCGTCTTCTTGTCGGGCAGCACCCCCGTGCCGAACCGCATCAGGAACGCCACCCGCGCCCCGATCGCGCCCTCCAGCTCGAACACCGGCTTGCCGACCCAGGACTCGGCGACCTCCAGCGGCAGCACCGCCACCGTGCCGGACGGGTCGCGCCAGGCCGTCGCCGCGCCTTCCGGCAGCAACATCCGCAGGAACCGGTCGGTCGACCACGGCACCGTTGCCACCGTCGGGATGCCCAGCCGCTCGTACACCGCGGCCCGCTTGTGGTCGTAGATGCGCGCGACGACGTGCTCGACCCCGAACGTCTCCCGCGCCACCCGCGCCGAGATGATGTTCGAGTTGTCGCCGCTGGAGACCGCCGCGAACGCGCCGGCGCGCTCGACGCCCGCCTCGATCAGCACGTTGCGGTCGAACCCGTTCCCGACGACCTGCTGGCCGTGGAAGTCACCGCCCAGCCTGCGGAACGACTGCGCGTCCTTGTCGATCACGGCGACCTGGTGGTCCAGCCGTTCCAGTGCCTTGGCCAGGGACGCCCCCACCCGCCCACAACCCATGATCACCACGTGCACGGAATGCCTCCTCAGGCGAACTCTGCGCAGAACCTACCGAGCATTAGCCCGTCCCGGTGAGCGGACCCCTTACGCTCTGGCCGTGTCCAAGCTCGCCACCGCTGCCAAGCGCCTCCTCGTCGGCAGGCCGTTCCGCAGTGATCGTCTCGCTCACACGCTGCTGCCCAAACGCATCGCCCTCCCCGTGTTCGCCTCCGACGCCATGTCGTCGGTCGCCTACGCGCCGGAGGAGATCTTCCTGATGCTGTCGGTCGCGGGCCTGAGCGCCTACGCGATGGCACCGTGGGTGGGTGTGGCGGTCGTGGTGGTGATGCTGACCGTGGTCGCCAGCTACCGGCAGAACGTGCACGCCTACCCGTCCGGCGGCGGTGACTACGAGGTCGCGACGGTCAACCTGGGGCGCAGGGCGGGGCTCACCGTGGCGAGCGCCCTGCTCGTGGACTACATCCTCACGGTCGCGGTGTCGATCTCGGCGGCCATGGCGAACATCGGCTCGGCGATCCCGTTCGTCGCGACGCACAAGGCGGAGTTCGCGGTCGCCGCGATCGTGCTCCTCACGGCCGTGAACCTGCGCGGCATCCGCGAGTCCGGCAGCGCGTTCGCCGTCCCGGTCTACGCCTTCATGGTCGGCATCTTCGGCCTGATCGGCTACGGCCTGTTCCGCGGCCTCGTGATGGGCGAGGACATGCGCGCGGAGAGCTCCGGCCTGGAGATCCACGCCGAGTCCGACCACCTGATGGGGCTCGCGTTCGTGTTCCTGGTGCTGCGGGCCTTTTCGTCCGGTTGCGCCGCTTTGACCGGTGTCGAGGCGATCAGCAACGGCGTCCCGGCGTTCCGCAAGCCGAAGTCCCGCAACGCCGCGACCACGTTGCTGCTGATGGGCGGCATCTCGGTGGTCATGCTGATGGGCCTGATCGTGCTCGCCCAGCTGACCGACGTGCGGATGGCCGAGTCCCCCGAGCACCAGATCACCAACGCGCCGGACGGCTACGAGCAGAAGACGATGGTGGCGCAGATCGCGCACGCCGTGTTCGACAGCTTCCCGGCGGGCTTCTACTTCATCGCCGGCGTCACCGCGCTGATCCTCGTGCTGGCCGCGAACACCGCGTTCAACGGCTTCCCGGTGCTCGGCTCGATCCTCGCCCAGGACCGCTACCTGCCCCGCCAGCTGCACACCCGCGGCGACCGGCTCGCGTTCTCCAACGGCATCCTCTTCCTGGCCGGGTTCGCGGTCGTGCTGGTGATCGCGTTCGACGCCGAGGTCACCCGGCTGATCCAGCTCTACATCGTGGGTGTGTTCGTGTCGTTCACGCTCAGCCAGCTCGGCATGATCAAGCACTGGCAGCGGCTGCTCAAGACCGAGACCGACGTCCAGGTGCGCAACCGGATGCGCCGCTCGCAGGCGATCAACACGTTCGGCCTCGCGCTCACCGCGACCGTGCTGATCATCGTGCTGATCACGAAGTTCACGAAGGGCGCGTGGATCGCCATCGCCGCGATGGCCGCCATCTACGCGTTGATGACGGCGATCCGCAAGCACTACGACACCGTTGCCGAGGAGCTGCGCCAGCAGGAACGCGTGCGCACCCTGCCGGCCCGCAACCACGCGATGGTGCTGGTGTCCAAACTGCACATGCCGACGCTGCGCGCGCTGTCCTACGCCAAGGCCACGCGACCGGACGTGCTGGAGGCCGTCACGGTCAACGTCGACGACGGCGACACCCGCAAGCTCGTCGCCGACTGGGAGCGGGAGAACTTCAAGGTCCCGCTCAAGGTGATCGAGTCGCCCTACCGCGAGATCACCAAGCCCGTCCTCGACTACGTGAAGCGGGTCAGGACGGACAACCCGCGCGACGTCGTGACGGTGTTCATCCCCGAGTACGTCGTCGGGCACTGGTGGGAGCAGTTGCTGCACAATCAGAGCGCGCTGCGGCTCAAGGGCAGGCTCCTGTTCCAGCCGGGCGTGATGGTGACGAGCGTGCCGTGGCAGCTCACCTCGGCGTCGAAGGTCCGCGACAAGGACGTGATCGCGCCGGGAGCTGTCCGAAGGGGACTGGACGACCGGTGAACGTGGCCAAAGCAGACTGGACTGGACAGAGTTTCGAAGTAGAGGTGGGGCCGGTCGCACACGGCGGGCATTTCGTCGCACGCCATGAGGGACGTGTTCTGTTCGTACGGCACGCACTGCCGGGGGAACGCGTCATCGCCTCGGTGTACGAGGACAACGGCGGTTCGTTCTGCCGTGCGGACGCCGTCGAGGTCCTGGAGGCGTCGAAGGACCGCGTCGAGGCGCCGTGCCCGTTCGCCGGCCCCGGCAGGTGCGGTGGCTGCGACTTCCAGCACGTGTCGTGGGACGCGCAACGCGAGCTCAAGGCCCAGGTCGTCACCGAACAGCTCAGCCGCCTCGCCAAGATCGACCGCAACGTCACGGTCGAGGCGCTGCCCGGTGGCCCGCTGGAGTGGCGCACCCGGATCCGGATGGCCGTCGACCGCGACGGACGACCCGGTTTCCGCGGCACCCGTTCCCACGATGTGATCCCGGTCGACCACTGTGTGATCAGTCGGCCCGGCATGGTCGAGGCGGTCGCCGACCGACAGTGGCGTGCACAGGAGCTGACCGTCGTCCAGGACGGTGACGGCAACCGTCATGTGGGTGAGGTGCGCGGCCGACACACCGTGCGACGCGCCGGAACCGGTACGGCCGTCGAGACCGCCGCCCAACGAAAGTGGCGAATTTCCGCTGACGGCTTCTGGCAGGTCCACCCGGCCGCCGCGGACACGTTCGCGACCGTCGTGAGGGAGTGGGCGGCGGCCGGACCGGGCCAACGCGCGTGGGACCTCTACGGCGGCGCGGGGCTCTTCGCGTCCGTGCTGGGACGGCAGGTCGGCGAAAGCGGATCCGTGCTGGTCGTGGAATCTTTCCCCGGTGCTGTGGAGGACGGCCGGCGCAACCTCCGCCGCATGTCCCAGGTCGAATGGGTCGCGGACAAGGTGGAACGCGCCGTGACGCGCCGTCTGCCCGTGGAGGACCCTCACGTCGTGGTCCTGGACCCCCCTCGCAAGGGCGCCGGGAAGATCGTTGTGGCTGAAGTCGCACGACGCCGTCCGCAGCGGGTCGTCTACGTCGCCTGCGACCCCGCCGCGCTGGCCCGTGACCTGGCTGAATTCACTGCTCAGGGGTACCGGCTGGAGGACCTGAGGGCGTTCGACGCCTTCCCCATGACGCAGCACGTGGAGTGCATCGCCCTGCTCGTACCTGAGACGAGCTGAGACTGCGTCTCAGTCGCGTCTCCGTAGACTGGCCTGAAGTCTTGAGGAGTGAGGTGGGCGTGGTGACCCTGCTGGAGTCCGTGCACGGACCGGCTGATCTGAAACGGATGAACGAGGCGGAGCTGAAGCAGCTCTGCGCCGAGATCCGGCGTTTTCTGGTCGACAAGGTCTCCAAGACCGGCGGGCACCTCGGCCCGAACCTGGGCGTCGTCGAGCTGACCGTGGCACTGCACCGCGTGTTCGACTCGCCGCAGGACCCGATCGTGTTCGACACCGGGCACCAGTCCTACGTGCACAAGATCGTCACCGGTCGCCGGGACGGTTTCGACCAGCTCCGCCAGAAGGGCGGCCTGTCGGGCTACCCGTCGCGGTCGGAGTCCGAGCACGACGTCCAGGAAAGCTCGCACGCCTCCACGGCGCTGTCCTACGCCGACGGTCTGGCCAAGGCGAAGCAGATCAACGGCGAGCCCGGCCACGTGGTCGCGGTCGTCGGCGACGGCGCGCTGACCGGCGGCATGTGCTGGGAGGCGTTGAACAACATCGCGGCGGACCGGACGCGTCCGGTCGTGATCGTGGTCAACGACAACGGCCGCTCGTACTCGCCGACGATCGGCGGTCTCGCCGACCACCTGTCGACGCTGCGACTGCGTCCCGGCTACGAACGCGTGCTGGAGAAGGGCAAGAGCGCGCTGCAGCAGACGCCGATCTTCGGCAAGCCGCTGTACGCCGCCCTGCACGCCGCCAAGCGCGGCATCAAGGACGCGCTGGCGCCGCAGGCGATGTTCGAGGACCTCGGCCTCAAGTACATCGGCCCGGTCGACGGCCACGACCAGGCGACGCTGGAGTCCGCGCTGCAGCGCGCGAAGTCGTTCGGCGGCCCGGTGATCGTGCACGCGGTCACCCGCAAGGGCATGGGGTTCGCGCCGGCCGAGAACCACCAGGCCGACCAGATGCACGCCACCGGCGTCATCGACCCGATCACCGGCGAGGACGTGAAGCCGGCCAGCCGCACCTGGACGCACGTGTTCTCCGACGCGCTGGTCGACGTCGGCCGTGAGCGTTCCGACGTGGTGGCGATCACCGCGGCGATGCAGGGACCCACCGGCCTCGACCCGTTCGCCAAGGCGTTCCCCGAGCGCTTCTTCGACGTCGGCATCGCCGAGCAGCACGCGCTGACCTCCGCGGCCGGTCTCGCGATCGGCGGCCTGCACCCGGTCGTCGCGATCTACGCCACGTTCCTCAACCGGGCGTTCGACCAGCTGCTGATGGACGTCGCGCTGCACCGGCAGGGCGTCACGATCGTGCTCGACCGCGCGGGCGTCACCGGCCCGGACGGCGCGTCGCACCACGGCATGTGGGACATGTCGATCCTCGGTGTCATCCCCGGCGTGCACGTCGCGGCGCCGCGGGACGCCGGCTCGCTGGTCGAGGAGCTGCGCGAGGCCGTGGAGATCTCGGACGCGCCGACGGTGATCCGCTACCCGAAGGCGTCCGTGGGTCCGGACCTGCCCGCCGTGGAGCGCGTGGGTTCCGTGGACGTTCTTCGGCGGTCGGGCAACGACGTGCTGTTGGTGACCATCGGCGCGTTGGGCGAGCTCGGACTTGAGGCCGCGCAACGGCTGGAAGACCAGGGCATCGGCGTGACGGTCGTCGACCCGCGGTGGATCTACCCGATGTCGGCGGACCTCGTGGAGATGGCGGCGTCGCACAAGCTCGTGGTGACCGTTGAGGACGGTGGCCGGCACGGGGGCTTCGGCTCCTCTCTCGCGGCGGCGTTGCGTGACGCCGACGTCGAGGTGCCGTTGCGGGACATCGCGCTGCCGCAGCAGTTCCACGACCACGGTTCGCGTGGCGAGGTGCTGGCGTTGTGCGGCATCACCGCGCAGGACGTGGCGCGCCGGGTCACCGAGTGGGCCGCCCGCCTGGAGTGCCTCCCGGTGGAAATGGACGCGCCCGCGGACAAGTAGTTGGTCTAACCTCCACCGCACGCCCGCTTTTTTGCGGCCCGGCAGGTCTCCCTCGTCGGGTTCCGCGATCGAGGCGGGTGTTGGGTGCCTTAGAAGCATCAGGTTCGATCCCTGAAAGCCACGACCCCGGTCGCACACGGGGGCGACGAGCTCTGCGAGTCCCTTGAGGACTCCCGCTCGTCGCCCCGCCGGCCGGGGTCGTGGTCTGCCTGGACGGAGGTGGAGACGATGAAGCACACGTTGTACCCGTGGGAGCGGGGCGTCCGGTTCGATCGTGGCGTGCTCGTGGGTGAGGTCGGGCCGGGACGGCACCGGCTGCCGATGCGTGCGGTGCTGCACCGCGTCGACATCCGTCCGCGCACGCTGACCCCGGCCGCGCAGGACGTGCCGACCTCCGACGGCGTGCTGGTCCGGGTGACGGTCGTGGTGCGGTGGGCAGTGTCCTCGCCGACGAAGTTCGTGGTCGAGTCCGCGTCTCCGGAAGGGGAGCTCTACACGGCCGTGCAGCTCGCACTGCGCGGTGCGGTGCTCACGCGCGCACACTCGGCCATCGATGCCGAGCGCGAGGCCATCGCGGCCGAGGTGACGGCCGGTGTGGCGGCCCGTGCCGAGGAGCTGGGTGTGTCCGTGGCCGAGGTGGCGGTGCGTGACGTCGTCATGCCCGGTGAGCTGCGGCGCGCGGCGTTGGCCGAGCTGGTGGCGGCCTCGGAGGGACGAGCGGCGCTGGAGCGGGCGCGCGGGGAGACGGCGGCGTTGCGGTCGTTGCTGAACGCGGCCCGGCTGGCCGAGGAGCACCCGGCGTTGCTGGAGCTGCGGGCGCTGCAGACGGCCACGACGGTCGTGGTGGACCGGCCTAAGCGAGCTTGACCGGCAACGCGTGCAGCCGGCTGCCCATGATCCCGTCGGGTTCGGTACGGGTCAGCGGTGCCGTCAGCCGGGCGTTCGGGTAGCTGGTCCGGAACGTCTCCGCGAGGGCGCGGAGCTCGAGCTGGGCCAGCTGTGCGCCGATGCAGTAGTGCGGCCCGTGCCCGAACACCAGGTCGGGCACGCGGGTGAGGTCGACGAGGACCGGCGCGCCCTGCGGCAGCCGGGCCCCGTCGAGGTCGACCTCGCACGTGGTGAAGCGCCACAACGTGTACGGCGCCGGGGGATGGGCCCGCAGCGACTCCCGCACCAGCACGTCGGGCGGCTCGTCGGTGGTGAGCAGGCGGGCGACGAGGGAGCTCGCCGCGAGATCGGTGGTGATCTGGCCGGCGAACAGGATCGTGAAGATCTGGTAGTGCAGGTCGTGCTCGGTGGTGCCGTCCGGCATCCGCAGCTCGGCGGTCGCCTCGGCGGACAGCCGGGCGAATCCGGCCATGGCCGTGGGCACGTTCGCCGGGTAGTCGACGAGCATCAGCCGGCAGGACGCCATCGCCGTCTCGACGTGCTGGGCCGTGATGCCGAGCAGCTCGCACAGGACCGCCAGCGGGTAGCGCGGCGTGAAGTCCTCGACGAGGTCGACCTCGTTCGGAAGCTCGCCGAGCAGCCGTTCCGCGATATATCGCATATCGGGGTAGAAGGCCCGGAGCTTCGCCCCGGTGAACAGCGGTGCGAAAGCCTTTCGCAGTCGTGAGTGGGGCTCACCGTCGAGAGTGGTGATCGCCAGCTGCTCCGCGGCGGTGGGTTCCAGGCCCGCGGTCGCGGCGTCCCAGTGCTGCGGCGCGAGCGCGGTGTCCTTGGCGAAGCGGCTGTCGGTCAGGACGGCCTTCGCCAGCTCGGGTTCGGTGACGATCCAGACGGGGTGGTCGTACCAGGTTTGTTGCATCACGCAGTGACTGTATAACGCAGTAGCTGCGTGATGCAGCTTTTTCTGCGCAATCGTATGCTCCGGCCATGACGCAGCTGCTCGACGAGGTCCTGCGCGCCATGGCCCGGTGGCAGATCCCGGTCATCCAGTTCAACGGGATGCTCGCCGAGCGCCTCGGCATGAACTGGACGGACCTCCAGGCGCTGTTCGTGCTGGCCAACGACGGTCCGGCCAGTCCGGGCGAGCTGGCGAAGCGGGTCAACCTGACCAGCGGGTCCGCGTCCAGGATGATCGAACGCCTGGTCCGCGCCGGCTATGTGCGCCGCGTGCCGGACCCGCACGACCGGCGCAAGGTGGTCATCGAACCGGACGAGGACGCGGTGCGCCGGGTCGGCGGGATGTACGACGCGCTGAACGAACGCCACGCCGCCGACCTCGGCTCGTTCGACGAGACCGAGCTCGCCGCGGTGCTGCGTTTCCTCAAGGCCGCGGCCGTGCGCACGGACGAGCAGATCCGACAGGGCTTGTGAAGGTGCCGTTAAGCGCCTTCTCAGGTGCGTGTGGAACCTTTGTGGCGTGCGGATATTGGTAGTCGAGGACGAGGTGCCGCTGGCCGACGCGATCGCCCGCGGCCTCAGGCGCGAAGGCATGGCCGTGGACGTCGCCTACGACGGCGAGACCGGGCACGAGAAGTCGACGGTCACCAGGTACGACGTGGTCGTGCTCGACCGCGACCTGCCCGGCATGTCCGGCGACGAGCTGTGCAAGGAGATCCTCAGCTCCGGTGCGCTCACCAGGGTCATGATGCTGACGGCCAGCGGGTCGATCGAAGACCGCGTGTCCGGGCTGTCACTGGGCGCCGACGACTACCTCGCGAAGCCGTTCGCGTTCCCCGAGCTCGTCGCACGCGTGCGCGCGTTGGCGCGGCGTGCGACGCCGGCGACGCCACCGGTGCTCTCCGCCCAGGACGTCGAGCTGGACCCGGCGCGGCGGACCGTGTCGCGCGGCGGCACGCCCATCGAGCTGACCCGCAAGGAGTTCGGGGTGCTCGAGGTGCTGCTCGCGGCCAAGGGGTCCGTGGTCAGCAGCGAGGAACTGCTCGAACGGGTGTGGGACGAGAACGCCGACCCGTTCACCACGACCGTGCGCGTCACCGTGATGACGTTGCGCAAGAAGCTCGGCGAGCCGGGCATCATCGACACCGTCGTCGGCTCCGGCTACCGGGTGCCGAGTGCTTCGATCGGGTCTGCAGAGGTCTGACACGTGCGCAGGCGCGGGCCGGGGCTGAGGCTCCGGATCACGCTCCTCACCACCGCGCTGGTCGCGGTGGTGGGTGCTGTGCTGCTCGCGCTCGGCTGGGTGCTGGTCGGCCGCGTCTTCGACTCGTCGCCGTCGTTCCCCGCGGGCAGCCAAGTCAATGTTGACGGCGTCAACGTGGACGTGACGGTGTTGACCGACGCGTTGACAGCCGCGGCTCGGCAGGACCTGCTGCGGGCGGGGTTGGTCGCGTTCGCGTGCATGGTCGTCGCCGCGGCCGTGCTGGCGTGGACGTTCACCGGGCGCGTGCTCAAGCCGCTGCACGACGTCACCGGCGCGGCCCAACGGCTGTCCGCGGAGTCGCTGGGCTCGCGGTTGCGACTGGAGGGACCGCGGGACGAGGTCGCCGAGCTCGCGGACACCTTCGACGCGATGCTCGACCGGCTCGAGGCGGCCTTCGACTCGCAACGCCGGTTCGTGGCGAACGCATCGCATGAGCTGCGCACCCCTCTCTCGGTGGTGCGCACGGAGCTGGACGTGACTCTGTCCGATCCGGACGCCGACGTTGAAGAGCTGCGGCGCATGGCCGGCGTTGTCCGGGCAGCAGGGGAGCGGGCCGAACAGTTGGTGTCGGCGTTGCTGTTGCTCGCGCGCACGGACGGCATCGGGCTCGCGGTCCGTGAACCCGTCGACCTGGCGGCGGTCGTCGAATCCGCGTGGAGGGCCGTGCGCGCGGAGGCCGACGCACGGCAACTGCGCACCGTGTTCCGGTGCGCGCCGGCACTCGCCGTCGGTGACCCGGCACTCCTGGAGCGCATCGCGGGCAACCTGCTGGAGAACGCCGTCCGGCACAACCACGTCGACGGCTGGATAGAGACCACCGTCGAGACGGGCCCGCAGTGGTCCGTGCTGCGGGTGTCGTCGTCGGGCCAGCTCATCCCACCGAACCGCGTCGAGGAGCTGTTCGAGCCCTTCCGGCGCGGGGTCAAGGACCGCACGAGCCAGACGGGAACCGGTCTGGGGCTCTCGATCGTGCGTGCCGCCGTGGCCGCCCACGGCGGGTTTGTGCAGGCAGTGGCCGTGCCGACGGGAGGGTTGTCGGTGACCGTGCACCTGCCGAGCGCACCTCGCTAGGGCCAGATACAAGTTTGTCGACGTGGCCCCGGTCACAGTGTGCGTCGATCTTGCCGGGTTTAGGCCGTCTGCGTGGGCTCTGAGCTGCGGCGATGTGGTGGTGGACCCCCGATTTGGATGTTGGTGGGCCGCCGTGTAAATTTCTCTCTGCCAGCGCGGAACGGGCCGGGAAACACCGGAACGGAGCGCGGCGAAAGACTTCTAAGCCTGACACAGCCCCGGAAGTGACTCTCCTCGGAGATGAGCTGCGGTGAGCGCGTGTTCTTTGAGAACTCAACAGCGTGCCGATAACACAGCCAGTAATATATGAATTACCTCCTCGTCGAGGTAGTTCCTTTGAGTAGAACAGATTGATGCCAGACATATTCCGTCTGGAGCGATCAAACACAATCCTTATTGGAGAGTTTGATCCTGGCTCAGGACGAACGCTGGCGGCGTGCTTAACACATGCAAGTCGAGCGGTAAGGCCCTTCGGGGTACACGAGCGGCGAACGGGTGAGTAACACGTGGGTAACCTGCCCTGTACTCTGGGATAAGCCTTGGAAACGAGGTCTAATACCGGATACGACCACAGATCGCATGATCAGTGGTGGAAAGTTCCGGCGGTATGGGATGGACCCGCGGCCTATCAGCTTGTTGGTGGGGTAATGGCCTACCAAGGCGACGACGGGTAGCCGGCCTGAGAGGGTGACCGGCCACACTGGGACTGAGACACGGCCCAGACTCCTACGGGAGGCAGCAGTGGGGAATATTGCACAATGGGCGAAAGCCTGATGCAGCGACGCCGCGTGAGGGATGACGGCCTTCGGGTTGTAAACCTCTTTCAGCAGGGACGAAGCGCAAGTGACGGTACCTGCAGAAGAAGCACCGGCTAACTACGTGCCAGCAGCCGCGGTAATACGTAGGGTGCGAGCGTTGTCCGGAATTATTGGGCGTAAAGAGCTCGTAGGCGGTTTGTCGCGTCGGCCGTGAAAACTTGGGGCTTAACCCCGAGCCTGCGGTCGATACGGGCAGACTTGAGTTCGGCAGGGGAGACTGGAATTCCTGGTGTAGCGGTGAAATGCGCAGATATCAGGAGGAACACCGGTGGCGAAGGCGGGTCTCTGGGCCGATACTGACGCTGAGGAGCGAAAGCGTGGGGAGCGAACAGGATTAGATACCCTGGTAGTCCACGCCGTAAACGGTGGGTGCTAGGTGTGGGGGACTTCCACGTCCTCCGTGCCGCAGCTAACGCATTAAGCACCCCGCCTGGGGAGTACGGCCGCAAGGCTAAAACTCAAAGGAATTGACGGGGGCCCGCACAAGCGGCGGAGCATGTGGATTAATTCGATGCAACGCGAAGAACCTTACCTGGGCTTGACATGGACTAGAAATCCTCAGAGATGAGGGCTCCCTTGTGGCTGGTTCACAGGTGGTGCATGGCTGTCGTCAGCTCGTGTCGTGAGATGTTGGGTTAAGTCCCGCAACGAGCGCAACCCTCGTTCCATGTTGCCAGCACGTAATGGTGGGGACTCATGGGAGACTGCCGGGGTCAACTCGGAGGAAGGTGGGGATGACGTCAAGTCATCATGCCCCTTATGTCCAGGGCTTCACACATGCTACAATGGCCGGTACAAAGGGCTGCTAAGCCGTGAGGTGGAGCGAATCCCATAAAGCCGGTCTCAGTTCGGATCGGGGTCTGCAACTCGACCCCGTGAAGTCGGAGTCGCTAGTAATCGCAGATCAGCAACGCTGCGGTGAATACGTTCCCGGGCCTTGTACACACCGCCCGTCACGTCACGAAAGTCGGTAACACCCGAAGCCCGTGGCCCAACCAGCAATGGGGGGAGCGGTCGAAGGTGGGACTGGCGATTGGGACGAAGTCGTAACAAGGTAGCCGTACCGGAAGGTGCGGCTGGATCACCTCCTTTCTAAGGAGCACCTAGCTGCTGTACCCGAGCGAATGTCTTGGGCAGTGGCCAGAACTCAACCCGGCCTTGATGTTGGGTGAGGCTCATTAGTGGATGCTGGCTGGCTAGACGTCCGGTTGTCACGACAGTGAGTACTGCGCCTTCGGGTGCGTGGAAAGGTGTCGCGAGGGCTGGGTGGACGGATCGGTACGCTGTTGGGTCCTGAGAGAACACGCTTTGTGTGTCTTTCGGTGATCGGTCATCAGACGCGGATGAACCACCTGGCATTGGTCAGGCCGGCGTTCGCAGTGGGTCTGGTGGATCTGATTGTTCTTTGAGAACTGCACAGTGGATGCGAGCATCTTTGTAGCAAGTTAGTAAGGGCATACGGTGGATGTCTTGGCACCAGGAGCCGATGAAGGACGTAGGAGACTGCGAAAAGTCTAGGGGAGCTGTCAACCGAGCTGAGATCCTAGAATTTCCGAATGGGGAAACCCGGCCCCAGTCATGTGGGGTCACCCATACCTGAACACATAGGGTATGTGGAGGGAACGCGGGGAAGTGAAACATCTCAGTACCCGCAGGAAGAGAAAACAACCGTGATTCCGTGAGTAGTGGCGAGCGAAAGCGGATGAGGCTAAACCGCGTCTGTGTGATACCCGGCAGGGGTTGCATTCGCGGGGTCGTGGGACCTCTTGGTCAGTTCTGCCGAACTGGCAAACAGTCAGAAAACGCATCGTTAGAGGAACGTGTCTGGAAAGCACGGGCGTAGAGAGTGAAACCCTCGTACTCGAAAACGTAGCGTCTGTTTAGAGTGTTCCCAAGTAGCAGCGTACTCGTGAAATTCGCTGTGAATCTGGCGGGACCACCCGCTAAGCCTAAATACTCCCTGGTGACCGATAGCGGACTAGTACCGTGAGGGAAAGATGAAAAGTACCCCGGGAGGGGAGTGAAATAGTACCTGAAACCGTGTGCCTACAATCCGTCGGAGCCTTTAGGGGTGACGGCGTGCCTTTTGAAGAATGAGCCTGCGAGTTAGTGCTACGTGGCGAGGTTAACCCGTGTGGGGTAGCCGTAGCGAAAGCGAGTCTGAATAGGGCGTCATAGTCGCGTGGTCTAGACCCGAAGCGGTGTGATCTAGCCATGGCCAGGGTGAAGCGCGGGTAAGACCGCGTGGAGGCCCGAACCCACCAGGGTTGAAAACCTGGGGGATGAGCTGTGGTTAGGGGTGAAAGGCCAATCAAACACCGTGATAGCTGGTTCTCCCCGAAATGCATTTAGGTGCAGCGTCGTATGTTTCACCGCGGGGGTAGAGCACTGGATGGTCTAGGGGGCCCACAAGCTTACCGAAATCAACCAAACTCCGAATACCGTGGTGTGAGAGTGCGGCAGTGAGACTGCGGGGGATAAGCTTCGTAGTCGAGAGGGAAACAGCCCAGAACGCCAGCTAAGGCCCCTAAGTGTGTGCTAAGTGGGAAAGGATGTGGGGTCGCACAGACAGCCAGGAGGTTGGCTTAGAAGCAGCCACCCTTTAAAGAGTGCGTAATAGCTCACTGGTCAAGTGGTCCTGCGCCGACAATGTAGCGGGGCTTAAGCACACCGCCGAAGCTGTGTCATTTCGAGCTTGTCTCGGGATGGGTAGGGGAGCGTCGTGTAGCGGTTGAAGCGGCGGAGGAATCCAGCCGTGGACGCTATGCGAGTGAGAATGCAGGCATGAGTAGCGAAAGACGAGTGAGAAACTCGTCCGCCGGATGACCAAGGGTTCCTGGGCCAGGCTAATCCGCCCAGGGTAAGTCGGGACCTAAGGCGAGGCCGACAGGCGTAGTCGATGGACAACGGGTTGATATTCCCGTACCCGTGTGAACGCGCCCATGATGAACCTTGTGATACTAACCGCCCGAAGCCCTCCGATGATCCTTCGGGATCTAGGGGTAAGTGGAGCGCGGGACCTGAACTTGTAGTAGTCAAGCGATGGGGTGACGCAGGAGGGTAGCTCCGCCAGTGAGTGGTAGTACTGGTGCAAGCGTGTAGGGAGAAGCATAGGCAAATCCGTGCTTCACATATCCTGAGACGTGATGCGTAGCCGATTGAGGCGAAGTAGAGTGATCCCATGCTGCCGAGAAAAGCCTCTAGCGAGCTTTCACGCGGCCCGTACCCCAAACCGACACAGGTGGTCAGGTAGAGAATACCGAGGCGATCGGGCGAACTGTGGTTAAGGAACTCGGCAAAATGCCCCCGTAACTTCGGGAGAAGGGGGGCCGTAGCGCTTGAAGCCTCTTGCGGGCTAGGGCGAGACGGCCGCAGAGACCAGCGAGAAGCGACTGTTTACTAAAAACACAGGTCCATGCGAAGTCGCAAGACGATGTATATGGACTGACGCCTGCCCGGTGCTGGAACGTTAAGGGGACCGGTTAGTCCGCAAGGGCGAAGCTGAGAACTTAAGCGCCAGTAAACGGCGGTGGTAACTATAACCATCCTAAGGTAGCGAAATTCCTTGTCGGGTAAGTTCCGACCTGCACGAATGGCGTAACGACTTCTCGACTGTCTCAACCGCAGGCCCGGCGAAATTGCATTACGAGTAAAGATGCTCGTTACGCGCGGCAGGACGGAAAGACCCCGGGACCTTTACTATAGCTTGGTATTGGTGTTCGATTCGGCTTGTGTAGGATAGGTGGGAGACTGTGAAGCGGCCACGCCAGTGGTTGTGGAGTCATCGTTGAAATACCACTCTGGTCGTATTGGATGTCTAACCTCGGTCCGTGATCCGGATCAGGGACAGTGCCTGGTGGGTAGTTTAACTGGGGCGGTTGCCTCCCAAAGAGTAACGGAGGCGCTCAAAGGTTCCCTCAGCCTGGTTGGCAATCAGGTGTCGAGTGCAAGTGCACAAGGGAGCTTGACTGTGAGACTGACGGGTCGAGCAGGGACGAAAGTCGGAACTAGTGATCCGGCCATGGCTTGTGGAAGCGTGGTCGCTCAACGGATAAAAGGTACCCCGGGGATAACAGGCTGATCTTGCCCAAGAGTCCATATCGACGGCATGGTTTGGCACCTCGATGTCGGCTCGTCGCATCCTGGGGCTGGAGTAGGTCCCAAGGGTTGGGCTGTTCGCCCATTAAAGCGGTACGCGAGCTGGGTTTAGAACGTCGTGAGACAGTTCGGTCCCTATCCGCCGCGCGCGTAGGATACTTGAGGAAGGCTGTCCCTAGTACGAGAGGACCGGGACGGACGGACCGCTGGTGTGCCAGTTGTTCTGCCAAGAGCATTGCTGGTTGGCTACGTTCGGAAGGGATAACCGCTGAAGGCATCTAAGCGGGAAGCTCGTTCCAAGATGAGGTATCCCACCCTTCGTGGGTTAAGGCCCCCAGCTAGACCACTGGGTTGATAGGCCAGAGGTGGAAGACCGGTAACGGTTGGAGCTGACTGGTACTAATAGGCCGAGGACTTGTTACAAAGACGCTACGCATCCACTGTGCGGTTCTGGAAGAACAACCAGAACCGGTCGCAATCCCTTGCGGGGTTGCTGGTTGTAATTTCATAGTGTTTCGGTGGTTATAGCGTTGGGGAAACACCCGGTCCCATTCCGAACCCGGTAGTTAAGCCCTTCTGCGCCGATGGTACTGCACTGGTTACGGTGTGGGAGAGTAGGTCGCCGCCGAACTTAATTTGCCCTGCGGGTTGAGCGCCACAAGCGCTCCCCGCAGGGCTTTTTTGTGTTGTTCTGCATTTTTGTGCGCCCTGGGCGGCCGACCGGGTGATGTGCTCAAGGCGTGCGGGTGACGATCGTCAAGCCGGGGTCGTCCCTCCCTACCGTGATCGTCATGAAAGGTCAGTGGGCAGGGGAGGCACCATTGCGGTGGCGAGCGCGCAGGAGGCGGGGCAGGCACGCCCGCGAGCCCGCGCCGTCCTCGCAGTCGCTCCTGCCCGCAGTGCTCGGCGTCGTGCTGCTGGTGTGCCTGATCCTCATCCTGCTGACGTACCTCTAGCGGGACTGCAGCGCGTCGAGCGCCACGGCTTGGGCGATGACCAGCCGGCGGTCGACGCCAGGATCCTGGATCTGCACCAGGTAGTGGTCGCGGATCCAGGTCTTCTTGTCGACGCTGAACACGGGGGCGCCGTTCTCCTGCGTGAAGTCGAAGTGGTACCGCATGGGGAACGGCGCTTCACCGATGTACGGAATCCAGCCCCACAGCCGCCGGAAGCCGGCGAGGAACTTGTTGCGCTCGGCACCCGACGACGTGCCCCAGCCGGGCTGCTCCACGTGCCAGGTCGAGCGCAGCAGTGACTTCGCGAAGTTCTTGCGGAACAGGCCGATCCGCCGGCCCTCCGCGTCGGTCACCTCGTAGCCGCTGCCGAGGTCGATCACCTTGCGCGCGTTGAACTCGAACAGCACCCGGCTCTTCGACGAGTCGGTGTAGACCGTGATCCGTTCCTTGATCTTGAACCGCTTCTGCTCGGCGAAGCCGACCAGCTCGCCGGGCTTGCCGCCGTTGTCGACGAACACCTCATACCGGTTGATCATGAACGTGACCTTCTGGTGCACGTGCAGGACCTGTGCGTTCTGCAGGCTCACAACTCACCCTTCGCAGCGACGTCGTCGATCGGGACGGGAACCAGGCTGCCGGTGGGGAACCGCCGCTCGTTGCGCTCGATCTTCGCGAACGCGGCCTCGACGAGGTCGACGCCGAGCTTGTCGGCCAGCCTGGTCAGGTAGTGCATCACATCCGCGAGCTCGTCCCTGACGTTCCAGGCGAGCTCGGGGTCGCTCATCGCGTCCTTCGCCTCCTCCGGCGTCAGCCACTGGAAGAGGTCGGTCAGCTCGCCGACCTCCGCGGACAACGCCATCACCAGGTTCTTGGGCGTGTGGTAGCTGTCCCAGTCGCGGGCAGCGGCGAACGCCCGCAAGGCGTCCCTCAGGTCCACGAGATCACGCTGACTCATGACCCACTGACTACCACGTGGACGAACGAGCAAGGACGGCGGTCAACCAAGCATGGATTGTCCACATCAATGTTGATTGGCTCTGGTCATGTCAATGTTGAGCGCAACCACCCCGTCCACCGTCCTCGTGCTCGGCGCCACCGGCAAGACCGGCCGTCGCGTCACCCAGCTGCTCGGCACCGCGGCGAAGCCCGCGTCGAGGTCGTCGGCGACGAAGTTCGACTGGTCCGCCCCGGACACCTGGGAGCCGGCGCTCGAAGGCACCACCGCGGTCTACGTCGTGCCGCCGGACAACCCGTCGCTGCTGGCGGAGTTCGTGCCGGTCGCGGTGAAGTCCGGTGTCACGAGGTTCGTGCTGCTGTCCATGCGCGGTGCGCCGGAGGACGACCCGTTCGAAGCCGCGGTCAAGAGCTCCGGCGTCGAGTGGACCGTCCTGCGTCCCACCTGGTTCGTGCAGAACTTCGACGAGGACCTGTTCGCCGCGCCTGTCCAGCACGGCGAGCTCGCGGTGCCGGCCGGTCAGGGCGTGCACCCGTTCATCGATGTAGTGGATGTTGCCGAGGTGGCGGTAGCTGCTCTCACCCAGCAGGGGCACGCCGGCCGGACCTACGAGCTCAGCGGACCCGAGCCGCTGTCGTTCCCCGAGATGCTCGCGAGGATCGTCGCGGTCACCGGCAACCCCGTCGTCTACACCGATGTATCAGCTGAGCAGTACGCGGCGTCGTTGCGCGAGCTCGGCTACCCGGACGAGATCGCCGAGCTCGTGACGATGCTGCTCGTGCGCATCCGCGTGGGAGAGGAGGCCCATCTCTCCGACGGCGTGCAGCAGGTGCTCGGCCGGGAGCCGCGAACCTTCGGACTACTTGGGCAGCAGCAGCTTCGCGTGAAGGCCGCGCGTGCCCTCGTTGATGATGACCGCCTCGCAGAGCGCGCGCCCGGTCCGTGCACGCCACTCCTGCATCATGTCCCAGTAGCGCTGGCCGATGGCGTAGGTGAGCTCGCCGATGCGTTCGCCTTCGAGGAGCACTTCGAGCGTGTGTTCACCCGTGTGGTCGCCTCTGGTGATACGGCAGTCGCGGAGCTCGGCGATGACGTGGACCGGCGTGCGACCGTCGACCACACGGTGCAACACGTGCTGATGAGCTTCTTCGCCCGTGATGCCGACCTGCTGCTCTGCGGGCAACGTCAGCGCCGTGCCGAGTGCCTCGTGGTCGAGCAGCAGCAGCCGTGCGTCACCGAGGTGCAGGTGCACGCCGAGGTAGCGCTGGCCCATGATGCGGGCCGGGCAGGACCCGACCTCACCGCGTTCGGCGAGCTTGAGCAGCAGCGGGTGGTAGGTGGCGGCGTGGTCGTCGCGCAGGTAGCCGGCGGTGACCGCGGAACCGTCGCCGCGCAGCAGGTCGACCCGCACGGCGAGGTCGTCGTGCCGGCCGGAGGACTCGGGCATGAGCACCGCCGTCACCGGGATGCCCGCGTTCCGCCCAGCCGAGCCGGGTGCGGGGTTGTTCCGCGCCACCTCGGCGATGGCGTCCTGGTAGTGCGACTCCCCGACGATCGCGATCCGTCCCGCCGTGGACAGGCGGCGGAGCCGGGACCGGGTGCGCATCGGCACGATCGACTCGACCGTGCTCTTGTTCTTCGAGCCGGCGAACATCAATGCGAACAGCGCGAGACCGATGACGAAGCCGAGGGGGCCGAAGGCAACGGTCAGAACCAGCGCGAGCACGGCGACGGCGATGAGGATGGCGGCAGGCGAGGGCTCTGTACGTTGCTGCATCGTCACGGGCATCCTCCCGACTCGGCGCACTCGTCACGCTAAGTGTCGGCGATGCAGGGCGATCTGTTTCACATATCGCTCGTTTGGCCTAGTACAACCGATGTTCCACTCCAGCCGGTAACCGGAAGGTGACGCGGATCGGGATCGTCTGCCAGGGGAGACCGCGGATTCTCCTCAGCGAGCTTCTGGTTCGTGACGGAACTCCACCAGGCACTGACGGTTCCGCATCCGATACCGCCGAACAACAGCACACCGAAGAGGTAACCCCAGCTGTCGGTGAAGATGCGGTAGACCGCGAAGAGGGCCATCGCAGTGGTGAGCGCGCTCATCACCAGCAGCCAATGGTGGCCGCTTTGCGCTTTCTGCGTGTTCCGCTGAGCCGGGTCGCCTTTCAGGTTCCACATCGGCTTGGCCGTGGTCCACCGGTTGCTGTCCAGTGCCGGCCGCGGATCGGGCTTGGCGCGGCGGTCCGCCCGTTCGGTGACCAGGCGGTGGAGCCCTTCGGCGTCGTCGACCGGCAGCAACCACTCCTGACCACCACCGATGACCCGCAGCACCGGACCGGGCGCGATGGTGAGCTCACTGGTGTTGCCGAACCGCCACACCGCCGGCGTGTGCACGGCACCCACCTCGACGTGCGTGATCCGGTCGAACCTGATGGCAACGCGGTTGACCGTCGCCGCCGCGTGCACCGGCGCGGGCAGCTTGTCGAGCAGCAGCCGCCGCGACTGCACCCGCAGCCGCCCACCACCGCGCAACCGCACCGGCACCTCGACCGGCGAACGCCGCACGTCCGCGGTGACCGGCCACGACACGACCCGCGCCGCCAGCCACGCCAACGTCCACGCCACCAACGGCGCCGCGAGCGAGGCCGCCGTGCTCACCAGCTCGTTGAACCCGGCCGTGATCAGCCCGCCGACCGCGATGAACCCGGACGGCACCAACGCGATCCGCGGCCACACCGTCGTCGTCCGCCACAGCACCAAGAACAGCAGCAGCGCCAGCGGAATCGGCCAGAACCCGTCGTACTCGGTGAGCCGCTCGGTCAGCTCGGCGCGCACGTCGAACGGCGTGTCCCGCCACCGCCGCAACGTGTAGACCGACAGCAGCTGACAACCGACCGGCACACCCGCACAACTCGCGACGAGCAACGGCACGGCCACCAGGTACCGCAGGAACGTCAGCATTGCTTCCCCCAGAACGACATCAATGCACCAGGGTAAGGCGTGCCCTGCGCACCGGTCCTCGTTCTCCACCACCCGGCAACGCCGTCAGCACCAACCCGAACACGAGCCCGTTGAGGTCCTCCAACCCCAACGTCAGCTCGCGCGCCACCTGGAGCGGCGTGCGTCGTGCCGTTCTCCCGCAACGCCCGGAACAACGCCCGGAACACCTTGGTGAGCAGCTTCGACGTCTCCCGCCGCATCCCGACCGCCGTGGTCGGCGCGGTCACCACACCGCGCGCACGTTCGTCGAACATCTCCTTGTCCACGTGCCAATGCCGGTGGTGCGTGCCTTCCAGTTGCGTCATCGGCATCAGGAACTCCGCCGCGAACTCCTCCGGCTCCTCGTGCCCCAGCAACGTCCCCAACTCCACAGCCGCGTCGAACCGCGCCCGCTCCGCCGTGGTCGCCGGGTCGAGGAACACGAACGGCGTCCCGTTGTGCCAGCACGAGAACGCACCGACCCCCGCACAGTCCACCGAGAACACCCGCACACCGTGGTACTCCAGCAACTGCACCATGTTCGGCGCGGGCCCGGTGCTCATCCGCCACTGCCCGCGCACCTCGGCAGGCCCGGTCCGCGGCCGCGGCAGGTCCGGCTGCGGCAGCACGAACATCCGCTCCAGCCACCCGCTGAACTCAATCGCCAACTGCGCCACGCACACCGCTTCCGGGCGCGGCGTGCTGATCGCCTGCGGCTGGGCGGGCTCAGGCGCGCTCAGGAAGGTGACGGGAAACCCGAGCGCCGCCGCGAGCACCTCCTGCGTGGCCTGCTGGGGCCGGCGCTGCCCGCGCTCGTACTCGGTGATCGCACCCGCCGTGACACCGGCCTTGCGCGCGAGCTCGGCCGCGGTGAGACCGCGCCGGGTGCGGGCGAGGGTGAGTCGCGACGGGGTGAACATGATCCGGCCATTGTCGCCTCTGGCTCATCATGGTGCCACGTGGGGGTCGCGGGTCGGGTGCTTCGTGTATTCAACGGGCTCACCGCTCCCTGGGCGCTATAGCACTCCAGTCACCTAAATGGACAGCGAAGGTAAGCAGGCGGTGGTTGGGGCTGCGGCTACTGCGCAATGTGCTGGCGCTGTGCAGAGATTGCTATTGGCGCTGTTGAAGCTGCGAGGTCGCAGGTCAGGTGTCGCGCCACACCGGGACCATGTACCGACGCCGAGCGTCCGGCGCCGGGCTGCGGATGAACGTCTCGCCGTCAAAGTAGACGACGTCGATGCCCAGCCGGTGCAGGAAGGCCATTCCTTCCTGATCAGGCGACTGGGGGAATAGGCCGGTCAGTCTGGTTACCGGCTTCGGACTGTGGGGCGCATAGTCAAGAAGTTGCGCTACGGCCTCGCGCAGCTTCTCATGGCTGGCGAGGCTCTTGGCCTCGATCACTTCGACCCCCTCAACGTCGTCGCGGTACAGGTCCGCACGTCGCCCACTGGAGGTGACGAAGCTCTGTAGTCGGTGGGAATCACAGAAATTCTGATACTCCAGCACAAGTGCGCTCTCCACGCGGTGGGCGGTAGAAACGCTGGTCGCGGTGGTCCTTGTGAACTTGTTCTTGTGCACTCCCTCTACAGGGATGACCCTTGATCGTCGTTCGAGCGTCTCCGCGATCGTTGCTTCGAGCATCGCTTCGGCGACGCTCGTGCTGATGTTGAACGCACGGAGAACCCGTGGGACGCACTCAGATCGCACGAGGCGTTGGCCGGTCAGCGGGTCCTTCGGTGAGAAGCCTTCCAAGGACAAGAGCTCTTGTTTGGGGCGTTCGATGTGGCGTTCGCTCTGGAACTGAACCAAGTCTGCGATGGTGGTGTCGAAGTGTCTTTGCGCTGTTCGATTGCCGTAGGACGGCGCGAGCAGGATCTTCGGCATCAGTCGACGCTCGTCACTGGGAAGATGACGTGCTCGCCGTTCCAGGCCGCCGTGGCGCGCTCCACATAGGCGCGCATTGGCTGAGCGTCGTCCTTCTCACGATCAAGCACTTTCCACCACTCTGATGCCGTTCCAGTTACCAGGAACGGCCCTATCGGGATCTCGATAGCCTCGTCGTCGACGCGGACGGGGACGCTTTCTCCCGATACCATGAGATCTCCATCGACGCCGGCAGCTGCGGCCGCGAGGACATCGTTCAACTCGACGACTGACACTGTGCCCGACCAGTCGAACTCGCCGCTCGCGGTGGCGACGATGACGCTCTCGCCTGTTGGGTTTTCGTAGAGCACGAACTCCAGAACAGAGCCGGCAATCGGGTCGACGGGTTGATCAGCCGACACCAGCCAATCAGGCTTGAAGCGGTTGAGAAGGCTGGTCATCGCCTCGGCGAGAAGTGTCCGTCGTGCGGTTAGGAACGAGCGGTACTCGTTCGCATCACGCAACGACTTGTCCAACGGAATCAGGTGAGCCGCCAGTTCGCCATCGCCCAAGGTCGGGAAGTAGACGAGAGGGGAACGGTGACTGATCTTGCGGTTCGCACGGCCGGAGATGAACGCCAAGTTGGCCAAATCGTTGATCTCGGCTTTGCTGTAGCGGGCGATGTGGTTCTTGAGCGTCGCCTGCGGGTGGATGTGGTGATACTCCAGTCCTTTGCTCCCCTCCGCCGCAGGGGAGATACCGATGGCACCCCACCAGTCCTTGGCACCTGCCTCCTTGGCGACGAGGAAACTCAGGAAGAAGAAGGGACTGCCGACTGTTCTGCCGACGAGGTCCTGCGGCGTCACTGTGAGCCCCGCGCCTGTGACGCCGAGGTTGCTGAGCAGCTGGCGGACAGGATCTGCCGTTCGTGCTGCTGGGATGTCCTGGCCCAAGCGCGTGTCGGTCGAGCCGCTGTACCGGTTGCGGATCGTGGCGAGCAGGAACCAGTACAGGATGCCGTCGGCACTCGTATGGTCCAGCTGCTCATCCTCTCGTTCGCCGAGCAGGACGATGAGCGGGAGAAGCACGATCATCGACGGCAGCAGCTTGCTGTGCGTTGCACCGAGGTTGTTCTGCAACAACGGGATGAGGTGACGGAGGCCCCGCTGAACGGTCGCCCAGCCCTTTTCCAGCTGTTCATCGCTTGCGGCGACAAGGCGGGCATGGGACCACGCTGACAGGCCGCGACCGAGAACCGCCCCGGTAAGCGCCCTGGTGAGGAACGTTACGTCTACGTCCTTGTAGCCACGGCTTGTCCAGTGTGTTGCCTCTTCCTCGAGCTTCTCCAGCACGCCTGGCCAGCGCGCGGACAAGGTCGCCAACGCCAGGTCCGACGTCCTGAGCGGTCGTCCGCCGCTGTTGACCCGGATGAAGATCTGCGTGACCTCGTCGTACGGGAAGTCCCTCAAGACCTCCATGTGGAACTTGTGATTCGGAACAGTTGCCAGGCGCTGGAGTCGCTTGCTGATGTCGTTGGGCGAGAGGTCGGGATTGGCTTCGCGCAGTTCGCCGACGAGTCCGTACAAGTCCACACCAGGCTTCAGGACGTCGTAAACCTTGATCCAGCGGGGATCCTTCTTGGTCGCGGCACTCTGGTTCTGGAACTTCTCCTTCTCGATGTGGAAGACGATCGCGGCTTGCGGATGGTCTGTGAGCACTCGGTGCAGCGACGTCACTCGTTGCTGGCCATCCAGCAGGTACAACGGGATGACGGCAGGTTGCGCTGTCGGCGCGCTGATTGACGCCTCTCTGGTCTGAGGTGCCTCGTCGGTCTGCCAGAACAGCAGCGAGCCGGACGGGTAACCGCGGTACAGGGACTCGATGAGCTTCGCGACCTGCGTCGGCTTCCACACGTATCCGCGTTGAATCTCCGGCAGCTTGATCTCGCCACGCTCGATCTGGTTGACGAGTTCGCTGATCTCACGCTCGGTCTTGTCAACGGGCATGCTGCCGGGCTCCCCACGAGTTGGTGCTTGCCGTTCGTCGATCGACTCATAATCGCGTAGCGGCCTTTACGCGTTAGCGGTTCGGCTCACCCGATTGTGTGTCACTGTGTCAGTGATCATGGTGGGAGGCGGAAGGCCCACGATGATAGGGGCTGCTCAGCGGGCGGAGCTGCTTCTGGTTAACAGGGCGCTCTCGGTGCTGCCCTGCGGCGCGACGATCGCGATTTGCCTGATGGGCAACAGAAGGCGAATGCTCGCGATGATGACACAGCTGGACGCCAAGCACGAAAAGGCGCTCGCGACAGGTGGGGCAAAGCACGTCGGACGGCACGACGGCGCGGCTTGCTGCTGGCCGTCCCGGTCGGCGGCTCGGTGGTTACCGACGTTGGGCTACCGAAAGCGCCGAATGCGTTACCGTCGCCAACGGCCGACCGGCTGCGGCGGCTCCAGCATCTGTAGACGCTGCGCAGACACTAGGCCCGCATGGTGGAACAGCGAGACACCAGATGCTTGTAAACGACTTGGACAGCTCCGCGAGCTCGGCTGTCACTTCCTCAACGCGACCGGGACGTCGACCTCCTCCGGACCGTCCACATTCGGCGCCTTGAGCTGCTCGAACTCCATCGGCGGCAGCGGGATCCGGTGCGCCCAGCGGTCGATCACCTGGTTCTGCGGCGTCGGCTCCGGCTGGGACACCTCACGCAAGACCACGAGCCTGTCCTCCAGCTGCAACGGGTAGGTGACCAGGAACCACAGCTTCAAGCCCTCGTTTCGGGCGTTCTCGAACAGCGCGAACTGGTCGTGGTCGTTGTCGCGCATCATGGCCGCGATCGCCGGGCCCTTCGCGTAGTCGCTGCGCAGCGGTGCGTCGGGTGATCCGGTGCCGCGGTTGCCCTGGAGGGTGCCGAGCAGGATCGGCCGGGCCGGGTGCCTGATCAGGCCCGCGTTCCACTGGTCGAGACGTTCCCAGCCCTCGGCGGCCAAGAGCTGCCGGAGGGTGCCGACGCGGTGGATCCAGTCGAGCAGGCCGGGTGCGTTCGTCGGGCCGAACGGGGGCGAGGCGGCTCGGGCGTCGATGCCGGCGATGATCGCGCGGTCCAGGACGGAGAGGCGCAGGCCCAGCTCGGCGAGGCGGTCGTCGGGGGTGGGGGTGAGTTTGCGGAAGGCGGCGTTGGTCATGGGGTGACGGTAGCGACGGGGTCTGACAATTCCGGGAAACTGCACTTCATGTACCAGTACGTCGATGCGGGGCCGGCTCCGGCGGCCAGCTCGGACGCGGCCTCGCGGGTCATGCGCCGCACGCGGCGGTCCGGCACCGCGCCTGAGCTCGCGGTTCGGCGGGCGTTGCACCGGCGGGGGCTCAGGTACCTCGTGGACGTCGCGGCGCCGGGGACGAGTCGCCGGCGGCGGGTTGACGTGCTGTTGCGGGGCGCGCGGACCGCGTTGTTCGTGGACGGGTGCTTCTGGCACTCGTGCCCGGAGCACGGGCAGGTGCCCAAGGCCAACCGCGAGTGGTGGCAGGTGAAGCTGCACGGTGTGGTGGTGCGGGATCGCGACACGGACGTGCAGCTCGCGGGGGCCGGGTGGCTCGTGGTCTGGATGTGGGAGCACGAAGACCCAGGAGAGGTGGCGGATCGGGTTGTTGCGCTCGTCGCGACGCGCGGTGGTCGGCGAGCGCGTTGAGCGTGCTTGCGCAGGGGTCCCCTTCGCTGCTGGGTCCCCCACGTCCCACCGTACTCAGGGGGACTGACAAAGAACGGCCTGCTGACCAACCCCGACACGGGCCGGTCAGCAGGCCGAACGAGCAGGGGTCAGGCCGCCACCGGCGTCAGCTGGTGCAGCGCGTCCCGGTCGCCCAGCCGTTCCCGCGCCCACTCCACCACCGCCGTCTCCTGCGCGAACAGCACGATCTGCCGGTCCTCCGACAGCCGCAGCAGCAGGTCGAGCACGGCACGGGTGCGCACGTCGTCGGCCTGCACGGTCACGTCGTCCAGCAGAAGAGGGCACGACTCGGTGGCCAGGTGCTGGGCCAGGGCCACGCGCAGCAGGAGGTAGACCTGTTCTGCTGTGCCCAGGGACAGGCGCGAGGCCTGGTGCCAGGACTCCGAGGCGGTGCAGACGCGGACGGTCAGCGACTCGGAGTCCACGGCGGCGTCGACGTAGCGGCCGTCGGTGACGGTGGGGAGCCAGGCGCGCAGGGTTTCCTCCAGGGCCGGGGCGATGGTGCTGTGGACCTTCTCGCGGGCTGCGGTCAGGTAGTGGGAGGCGAGGGCGATGGCCTGGACCTCGGCGGTGATCTCGGAGACGGTGGCCGCGGCGGTCTGGACGGCTTCCTCGGCCTCCGGGACGCTCGGGAGAGTTCTGGCCAGTTCGGTGACCGTGGCGGCGAGGGTGTCCGCCGAGGCGGCCAGGGCCGGGTCGACCGGGTCGCAGGCGGCGTAGCGGGCGGCGGACTCGAGGAGCGTGGCGTGCAGGGACTGGGCGGCGGAGAGGGAGGTCTCCATGTCGTCCAAGGTGCTCTCGGCGAGGAGGGCGTTCAGCTCGGCCCAGGCGTTGCGTTCTTCCTCCGCCTCGCGCAGGAGGCGGTCCCAGCCGCGTTGCCAGTCGGCGATGGCGCGCAGGAGCTCTTCCGGGCGTTCGCCGGTGCCGCCGATCGCGGTGACCGCGGCGCGCAGCAGGGACAGCGCTTCGGCACGGGCGGTGGTGGCGTCGGCGACGGTGGCCTCGGCGATGCGGCGGTCTTCCAGGGCGGTGGCCAGGAGGGGGCGTTGGGCGGCCATGACCGCCTGGCGGGCGCGGACCTTGCAGTCCGTCTCGTAGTCGACCAGGAGGGCGGGGACGGACATCGCGGAGTCGATCTTGCCTCGCGCCGCCAGCTCGACGCGGACGGCCTCCTCGGTGCGGGCCACCTCGGTGAGCAGGTCGGCGTGCTCGGCTTCCCAGGTGGCGCGGTTGGCCAGGCGCCACAACGTCTCGCGGTCGGCGGGGATGCCCAGTGCCGCACACCGGGCGGCGGCCTCGTCGTGCACGCGCACGGCTTCCACGGCCACGGCGCGCTGGCCCTCGGCCTCGGCGAGGTTGCGGTCGGCGGTGAACAGGGCGGCGCGGGCCTCGGACGCCGAAGCCGCGCGGGAGGCGGCGAAGGCGACTGCTGCTTCACGGGCTGGTGCCGCGCCACGAGAGAGGGTTCCGCCCACGCCCGCAACTAGTGCGGCGACCAGAACACCGGCGCCGGCCAGGTGCTGACCGATCAGGAGCAGCAGCAGGCCGACCAGCAGGGTCAGGCAGCTCAACGCGACCAGGGCCCTGCGCAGGAACGGGTTCGGCACCGAGATCTCCTGCACGTGCGCGGCCGCCACGTCGGCCTCGACCTGCGCGCGGGCGGCGTTGGTGGCGGCGCTGTCCTGCCGGTGACGGGCGGCGTCCACCTCGAGCGAGGCGGTCGTAGCCGGGCGCGCCGCCGGGTCCAACCGCGTGGCAAGGCCGCAGCTGCTCGGGGTGGCGGTGGTGGCGACGGGACGGCGTTCGTCGTGAGCCGCGCAGACGGCGGCGGCGACCTCGTAGGCGCCCGCGACCACGCGCAGCTCGTCGTCCCGCGGTCTCGCCGACGGGTGCTCCGGCAGCGATTCGAGCTCACCTTCCAACGCGGCGGACGGGCCGGTCAGCACGCGGGTCGGCGGGCACGCCACGCGGCCATCGCCCGGTTGACCGCGGCCGTGAGCTCCTCCTGGCGGCCAGGCCCGACGGCGGTAAGTCGCCGAACCGTTCCTGCAGCTCGCGGACACGGGCGATGCGCGCGGCCAGCGCCTCCAGCTCGGCGCCGTGTTCCTGCACGGCCAGCCGGGCACGGGCCGCGGACGCCTGCCGGGCCCGCACGCTCAGCTCCACGTAACGGGTGTGCTCGCGACGGGCCACCGTGAGGTCGGTCTCGGCTTCACGCAAGCGGTTGCGGGCCTTCTGCAACGCCTCGTCCGGCGCGACCAGCCGTTCCAGCGCCTGTTCCACGGTGCCGTCCGTGCCCGCGGTCGCGGCCGCCCGGCGCAGGTGCTCCCGCAGGCCGTCGGCCGTGTCCAGCACCGACAGCAGCTCCGCCTGGTCGACGCACGCGGTGGCACCGAACGACGTGCGGTCCAGACCGACCCGGTGCGCGACGTCGAGCGAGCCGTCGTCGGCGTCCAGGTCGCGGTCCACGGTCAGCGTCTCGCCGGAGTCCAGCGACACCGTCGCCGCCACCCGCCACGACTCCCCGTCCCACGGCCGGTGCCGCGCGGCCGGTTCACCGCACAGGGCCGCGCGGATCGCCGCGTGCCAGGACGACTTCGCGGACTCGTTCACGCCCGACACCACGGTCAGACCCGGTGCGAGCGGCAACGTGCGGTCGTGCAACGGCCCGAAGGCGTGCGCGGTGACCGACTCGATCCTCATCGTTCCTCCAACGCGCGCAAGCCGGTCGTCAGCACACGGCTGCGCAAAGCCGTGTCCAGAGCGGGATCCGCCAGCACGTCGCGCACGAACTGACCGCGCACGGTGCGTTCGGCGGCCACGGAGTCGAAGTCCAGCAACGGGAACGCCTCGGTCGCCTCCACGACCAGCCCGCGCGACCGCGACGCCGACACGTCGAACACCTCGCGCGACACCGTGCCGTCGTCGTGCACGGTGCAGATCACCGCGCCGCGCTCACCGGTCTCATCGGGCGTCAACGGGTCCGGGTTGCCGGGGAACGTGTGGTGCGGGGCGTGGTCCGGCGTGTGCACGTGCCCGAGGAACACGTGGTCCAGCCCGGTGATCGGCACGTCGTCCGGCGCGGAACCGTGGCACAGCGCCAGGTTCACGCCCGACCGGTTCACCGCGAACCCCTCCAGGAAGTTCCGCGTCGGGCCGGGACCCACGTGCGCGGCGCCCCACAGCGTCAGGCCGTCGGCCAGCACCACCGGCGTGAAGGAGTCGGAGGCGAACACGTGCACGTTCGGCGTCCAGTCCACCTGCTGGTAGACCGACTCGACGCCGTACCAGTCGTCGTTGCCGGGGGCCAGGAACACGGGCACCCCGCAGTCGAACGTGTCGCGCAGGAACCGGGCCGTGCCCGGCGAGCAGCGGTCGTGCTCGTACAGGTCGCCGGCGCACAGCACCGCGTCGACCGACTCCGCCTCGGCCAGCTCGACGATGTGGCCCAGCGTGTCGCGCAACGCCTGGCGCCGCGCCGGGCCGGCGGTCGCGAAGCGCGTGTCCAGGTGCAGGTCCGCGAACAGCAGCAGTTTCACCGGATGCCTTCCGGGAGGTCGATGGTGCCGGACAGGGCCAGGGTGGAGTGCAACGCGGCGGCGACGTCCCGCGTGTCGGCGTGCCAGCCGCGCAGCTCCTCCACCGTCGGCGTCAGCTCGTAGCCGTGGTGGCGGATCGCGCGGCTCAGCGCGTGCCACAGCTGCGACGCGTCGTACGCCACGTCAGCGTCCACATGGGACGGAAGGCTGAGCAGCAGCGCCTGCACGGGCTGGTCGGAGTCCTCCGCGCCGCACGCCCGTGCGACGGCCCGTTCCACCGCCGTGCGCAGCAGCTCCGCGCAGCAGCGGATCCGCACGCTGTCGAGCTGGGCCGGGTTCGCGAGCAGGTTCGCCACGCACCGCAGCCGGTCGGAGACGTCGGCGTTCACCGCTGCAGCCACCCCGCGAACAGCTTGGTGTCCCTGATCAGCACGTCCAGGTCGCCGGTGGTGCCTCCCACCCGGCAGGCCTGCAGCAAGTCCACGACCCATGATCCGACCACGTCCTCCAGGTGCGGCAACAGCTTCGCCGTCTCCGCCACGTCGTCCAGCACGGCCAGCGTGATCTTCTGCCGGGTGGTCAGCGCGCACTCCAGCACGCGTTCCACGTCGGCGTGCGGCATCCCGCGCCCCAGCCGCTCGCGCCGGAACCTGGCGTGCGCCGCGGCCTCCAGCGCGGCCCGGCAGCACGACGCCACCAGCTCCGCCTTCAACGCCTCGGGCAGGTCCTCGTCCACCCGCATCGCCCGCGCGTCGGCCAGGCACCTGCCCACGGCGTCGTCGGACATCCGCACGCGCACCACGGACTCCCCGGCGCGGCAGACCTCCCACACGGTCGCGCTCAGCCGCAACCGCCGCAGCGCCTCGACCAGCCGTTCGTCGTGCGTGAATACCACGACCTGGCGGGTCAGCCCGACGTCGGCGAGCACCTGCGCCAGACCGTCCACCTTGGACGGGTCCATCGCCTGCACCGGGTCGTCGATCAGCACGAACCGGAACGGGCTCTCGTCGACCATCGCGCGCGGCAGGAACAACGCGAGCCCCAGCGAGTGCAGCTCGCCCTGGCTCATCACCGCGAGCGCCGAGTTCGACACGCCGTCGACCGACACGTCCAGCTCGACGTTGCGGGAGCCACCGAGCCGCACCGCGCCCAGGTCGACGTTGCTCTGCTGGCGCAGCCGCTGCCAGATCCGCTGCGACTCCTTGGCGAACGGCGCGATGCGCTCGGACCGCAACGTCGCCGCGGTCTTGCGGATCCAGTTCTCGGCCTCGGTCACGTCCGCCAGCACGTCGGCGTCCTCCACCGCCTGCTGCGCCTGGGAATGCCACTCGAACAACGCGATCGCCATCGGCCGCCACACCAGGTCGCGCCGGTCGATCTGCTCACGCGCCACGGACTTCAGCTGCTCCACGGCCGCGGCCAGCTCGGCGTGGCGGTCGAAGAGCTCCGCCCGCAGCCGCACCGGGTCGTCGACCGCGGCGCACTCCTCCCACGCCTGCCAGGCCTGCAGCACCGCGGTCGTGTCGAGCACGCCCTGCGTCTCGCGCAGCACCTCCGGCACCGGCTGGCACAACGCCCGCGCCGCCACCACGGCCACGTCCAGCCGGTCGGCGGCCTCGTGCAGCTCGGCCGCGGCCTTCGCGAGGTGCTCCGCGCGGTCCTTGGCCTTGCCGAGCCACTTCCCGTCCAGCCGCCCCAGGTCGCACACCGGGCACACCTGGTTGCCTCCGGACTCGTGCAGCTGGATCGCGAGCCGCAGGATCTCGCTGCACCGCAACGAGTCCTGCGCGTTGTCGGTCGCCACCGCGGTCACCGCGCCCAGCGCGAGGTCGAGCGTCTCGCGGACCCGGTCGACCTCGTCGTCCGGCGGCAGCGGCAGGTCGACGAGCTGGTGCAGCAGGGTCGTCCCGCCGCCGACGTCCGCGCCCAGCGCCAGGTCGGCGATCGCGTCGAGGTCGGGTGTGTCGGAACCGAGCAGCTCGGCGGCACGGCGGGCGCGTTCGTCCGGGGACGCCGCCAGCTCCGCGCGCACGCGTTCACGTCTGTCGTAGGGCCGGGCGACGATCTCCGCGAGCCGTTTGCGGTGCTCGGCAAGCGCTTGCTGCGCCTCGGTGATGGCTTCCAGCCCCAGGAGCCGGTGCATCGCCTCGTAGAGGTCCTCCGGCTGGGCGTCGAGCACGGTCCCCAGTTCGCTGTAGGGCAGGAACGGCCGGAAGGTCTCCAACGCGTCGTGCCACTTGCTGCCGTCGAACGGCTTGTTGTCCTGCGTCCACTCGCCCTGCGCCAGGTCCTCGTCCGGCGCCCAGCGTCTTCGGATCGTCGTCTTCTCGCTGCGCCCGGCTTGGACCAGCTCCAAGCCCACGGCCGTGTCACCGTTGTGCAGGTTGCGCCAGCCCTGCCGCCACACGTCGTGCCGTGCGCGCGTCCAGCGGGCGTTGTAGCCGGTCAGCGCCAGTTCGGCGGCCTCGGCGAAGCTCGACTTGCCGGAGCCGTTGCGCCCGGTGACGACGGTCAGGCCGGGGCCGGGCGCCAGCGGCAGGCGCGCCTCGGGACCGATGCCGCGGAAGCCGCGCACCTGGATCTCCGACACGTAGATGCCCTGGCCGGGCCCGTTGGCCCGTTCCCGCGGCACCTCGTGCGTGACCGGCACGCCGTCGAGCGCACGGGCCAGCGCGGCTTCTCCCCGGCACGCCGCGAGCACCAGTTCCACCGCACGTGGGGTGAGATCGTCTTTGACCAGTCGCCCGGCCATCAGTTCGAGTAACCCGGCTTCACCCGCCACGGTCACATTTCCTCCAGCTGCCACCACTCGATAGGGCGGCAACCTAGGCAGCAAATGAGACCTACTGGCGAGTACTCACACGATCGAGTGGTGTTACATAGGGTGACTAGAGTAGTCCGCCCTCGTTATGGCCCCCACACCTCCAGCCCCCTGATCACGAAGTACGCGTCCGGCACGTACGTCCCGTGCTTCGGGTAGGTGGTGAACTCGGCCTCCGTCGAGCAGTTCTCCCGCTGGTAGACGGTCGCGTCCCTGCTCAGGCGATTGGCGAAGGACCTCCCGACCAGGTTGAGGGTGATGCACTCGGCGGGGTTCGCGGTCTCCAGGTCGAGGCGCTGGACGGCCCCGGTGTAGTCCGGCCCGGTCCACACGCAGAACTCGCCCTTGTCGCAGGTCTTGTCACTCTGCGCAACAGCGATCCCACTGGAGGCGACCGCGCTCGCAGTGATCACCAAGGTGGCGATGATGCTCTTCGTCGACATGGGCGCACCTCCGTCGGCAACGAGTGTGCGTCCGTTCGGCTCAATCGGCCAGACGATCTTGGAGCGCCATCGCGTCACGCGGCGCGTAGGCCTTCGCGTCGTTGTCGAAGTAGACGAACACGTCACCCTGCTCGCGCCACGTCCTGATCTTCTCCGCCCACATGTCCAGGCCCTCGTCGGTGTAGCCGCTGACGTAGAGCTCGTCGTGGCCGTGCAGCCTGATGTAGGCGAAGTCCGTCGTGACCTCCTCGATCAACGGGTACTTGCCGGCCGCGTCGGCGATCACGAGCGCGATGTCGTGGCGCCTGAGCAGGTCGAGGAACTCCGGGGTCCGGTAGCTGTCGTGGCGGATCTCCAGCGCATACCGCATCGGGCGCTCGGCGTCGGTGGTCGTGTGGGCCGGGTCGACGCGGTGGTCGTGCAGCTTGGCTGTTTCCGCGGCTTCGGTGGTGGTGCGGGGGAGCGCCTCGAAGAAGTGCGTGAGCAGCTCGGCGTCGAACTGCAGGGTGGGCGGCAGCTGCCAGAGGATCGGGCCCAGCTTCGGGCCCAGCGCGAGAACGCCGGACGCGAGGTAGTTCGCGAGCAGCTCGCGGCCGTCCTTCAGGCGTTTCATGTGGGTGATGAACCGGCTGCCCTTGACGGCGAACACGAAGTCGTCCGGCGTCTCGGCGGCCCACTTCTGGTAGCTGGACGGGCGTTGCAGCGAGTAGAAGGAGCCGTTGATCTCGACGGAGCTCAGTTGCTCGCTGAGGTAGGCGAGCTCGCGTTTCTGCGTGACGCCCTTGGGGTAGAACTTGCCGCGCCAGGGCGGGTAGACCCACCCCGAAGTGCCGATCCTGACCTCACCCATGCGGCTATCGTGGCACGGTGGACGCCTACCTACAGCGCATCGGTGCCTCGCGTGACTCGTCGTTGGCGGAGCTGCAGGAGCGGCACCTGCGCAGCGTTCCGTTCGAGAACCTCTACACGCACATGGACGTCCGGATCGTCCTGGAGGTCCCGTGGCTGTACGACAAGGTCGTGGTGCAGCGGCGGGGCGGGTTCTGCTACGAGCTCAACGGGTTGTTCGCGGAGCTGTTGCGGGACCTGGGACATCGCGTCGAGCTGCTGGCCGCGCGGGTGTTCGACGGATCGAGGTTCGGGCCACCGTTCGACCACCTGACGTTGCTGGTGGACGGTGAGTGGCTGTGCGACGTCGGGTTCGGGGCGTTCTCGCTGCACCCGCTGAGGTGGGACTCGCGTGCCGAGCAGCAGGACCCCGCCGGTGTTTTCCGTCTGGCTGACGACGGTGAGGACGTGGTCGTCTACAACGGCGATTCGCCTTGTTACCGCGTGGAACGGCGGCCGCGCGAGTTGTCCGAGTTCGCGCCGACCTGCTGGTGGCAGCAGACCGCGCCGGAGTCGCACTTCCGCGTTGCGCCGCGGGCGACGATCCTGACGCCGGAGGGGCGGAAGACGTTGACGGACAAGAAGCTGGTGCTCACGGAACGCGGCGGGAAGACCGAAGTCGCTGTGGATGATCCGGAGGCCGCGTTCCGCGAACACTTCGGAATCTATTTCCGGCAGAGCAGCGCGTCCGGGGTCCTGCGCCAGTTGTAGGCCACGCCAGCGATGTGCTCGTCTTGCGCGCACTGTCCCTTGTAGTGCCCGTTGGCCCAGTCGCCGCCCTGGTCCGGCCGGTTGTCACCGCGGTCGAACCACAGCACGCGGGTGCTGGACCCGGTGGCGACCGGGGCGCAGACCAGCGTGAAGTTCGCGTAGCCGACGGCGGCGTTCCCGGTAGGGCACTGCAGCTTCGTGTAGCCGGAGGCCCAGTCGTTCGTCACGTGCTGCTCATTGGTGACACGGGTCGTGCTGCTCCACTGTGGACCACTCACGCACAGGCCGCGGTTGCCGGTGTGGCTGATGCCAATGAGCTTCTGGCTCTGCGGGCAGGACTCCTTGGTGAGCTGGTTCCACCGGGTCTCGCGCGGGATCTGACCGGTGCGGCTGGGCCCGTTGACGAGCCGGTTCCACGCGCCGGCCCGCCAGTCGTCGCCGTCGTTGACGCCCATGCGGTTCCCGTTGGCGTCCCAGTGCAGCAGCGCCCAGCCGTTGCCGCGCCGGTTGTCGTGGAACCCGACCAGCGGCCAGTAGGCGAAGTCGGTGTCGGTGGCCACGAGGTGGTTCACGAACCGCTCGAACCAGTCCCGTGCCCTGGGGTTGGACTCCTCGCGCCCGCCGACGCCGAACTCACTGATCCACAGCGGCGCGGTGAAGTGCTTCTGCGCCTCGGTGATGAAGAAGGCCTGGCGCTGCAGGACGTTGACGTGCTCCTGCGGTGAGAGGTCCTGGTAGCGCGGGTCGCTCGTCTCACCGATCCCGGTGGCGCCGCTGTGGTTGGGGCCGGTGTAGCCGTAGAAGTGCGCGCTGTAGACCAGCTTGTCCGGGTTCGCGAGCGTGTGGCTGAGGAACCGGGCGGGTTCCAGCGTGGGCCTGCCGTGCGCGAAGCCGTCGACCGGGATGCCGGTCCAGTTGATGCCCTCGACGATCACCAGCAGGTCCGGTGCCGTCTGCTGGATGCGGTCGGCGGCCTGCTGGGAGGCCTTGTGCCAGTCGTGGTCGTTGCCCCAGCCCCAGTTGGGGTCGTCCCAGACGTTGCGGCGCACCTCGTTGTAGAGGTCGGCGCCCACAACGCGCTTGTTGTCCTTGTAGCGGTTGGCCATGAACGCCCAGTCGTTGATCCACTGGTCCGTGCTCTGGCTGGTGTTCCACCGCTCGTTGCCGTCGACACCGCAGCACCAGCGTGACGTCGTGGTGTGGTTGTTGAGGATGACGGCGAGGTTGTTGCGGGTCAGTTCGGCTATCGCGGCGTCGTACACCTCGATCGGTCGTTTGCCGTTGAGTTGCGCGTCCTTCAGGCCGTTGACGGGGTTGGTGTCCTTGATCATCTGGTTGGAGAACGGCAGCCGGACGCTGTTGACGCCGATCTCCTTGAAGCCGCTGACGATCGTGGCCATTGTCGCGCGGTCGAGGCCGAGCGGGACCTGGTCGGCCTTCTCGCCGGCGTGGTGGGTCGCGGGGTCGTTGATGTCGCCGGAGCCGTTCCAGGTGCCACTGGCGCCGTGCCAGTTGCCGGACTTGAGCTTGAAGCGGTCACCGTGGGCGTCGACGATCCACCGGCCTCGGGTGCTGAGGGGGCCGGTCCAGGTCGCCTCTTCCGCTTGCGCGGGGGCCACGAGACTCGCGGCCAGGAGCAGGGGAGCCAAGACGCGAATCGTTCTCATGTCTGAACAGGTTAGTGGGGGAGCAAGGTTTGCAGGAGGGCCGAATTCTCGGCGGGCGGGACCGCGACGTCGACGCTGATCACGTCGACGGCGGCGACGCGGCGGCCCAGGTGCTTGACGTCGATCGTGTGCTTGGCGGTCGGTTTGGTCGACGGGTGCACGATGACCGCTCTCGGGGAGTCGGGCTGGTAGGCGTGCGCGTAGGTGAGGAGCTGGTGGATGTCCTCACGGGTGACGCTTCGCTGGTCGTAGTCCTTCCACTTGGCGTCGACCGGCAGCTGTCCGACCAGTGCGTCCGGGGTGAAGGTGGCCGTGTGGTGGCTGCGGTGGATCTTGACGCCGTCGATCTTGGTCGCGCTGCCCGCCATCCGGTGCACGACTCGTTCCCAGACCTTCTCGATCACCATCAGGTGGGAGTCGCCGACGAGTGTTCTCGGCAGGAACAGGTCCGATACGCCTCCGGCCCTGAGCACCACCTCGGCCCACGCGTGCGCGGCCCGGTAGCGCAGGTTCAGCCGGTTGTGCCAGGACCTGGCGAGCGCCGTCCGTGCTGCTTCTGTGGTGCAAGACGGGAACTTCACGGCGAGCTGCCTGGCCTGCTGGCGGAGCTGGGGGTTTGCGGCGGTCTTCGCGGCGTGTTGGAGAGCGGCGCCACACACCTCGTTCTCCCAGATCTGCGCGGTGCGGTCGAACGTGCGGACGTGCAACCGGTCGAGCATCCCGTACCGATGGGTGGCCTGGCGGGTGAGGTCGAGCCGGCCGCGGATGGCGGGCTCGACGGTGTTGCTCGGCTGGTAGTCCTTGCGCAGCTGATCGCGCAGCAACGTACGGCACTCGTCGAGCAACGCCTCGACCGCCATGTCCGGGAAGTACGCGCCGTCCGTGTCCCACCGGCGTTTCTGCGACGAGATCGGGTGGTCCTTGTTCGTCGCGTAGTGCAGCCAGTGCAGCAACATGTCGCCGCTGACCGGAATCTTCGGCTCGATGACCAAGTCGGCGTTGTCGAGCTTGAGCAAGCCGACGACCTTGTTCACCTTCAAGGTCATGCCCTTGGCGGTTGGGCGTGGTGTGAAGTACTTGCTCAGCGTCGGGTCGTCGAACTTCCACAGATCCGCTTCGGTGAGTGGGAAGTCCAGCAGCGTTGTTTGTTGCTCGCGGATCCTATTCATTCGCGTCGGCGTCCGCGCTGAACTCCTTGGCCAGCACCTCCAGCAGGTCGCCGGGTGTGGTCTCCGGTCCGACCTTGGCCTTGCCGAGGATGGCGTCGAGGAGGAACTGGTCGTTGCTCGTGTAGTCCTCCAACAACGGCAGCACGTCGTGGAAGTACACCGAGTGGACATCACGTTCGTTGTCGAGCGGCTTGTCCTCACGCAGGAAGAACGCGTGGCCGATCTCGTGGTCGGGGCTGAGGTGCTCGGCGATCCTGCCGTTCAAGTCCTCCAGGAACGCGACCAGGTCGAGTGGTCCGACCGCGCCGGCGATGACCTCGTAGTCGGTGCGGACCGGCTGGAACTCGAACCGCCTGCGGATCGCGGCGTCGAGGTGGGAGACGCTGCGGTCAGCGGTGTTCATGGTGGCGATGATGTAGACGTTCGGTGGCACGCTGAACGGTTCTCTGCCCGTCGAGAGCTGGAACTCCTTGCCGCGCTTGTCCTTCTCCAGGTAGGTGACCAACTCGCCGAGCACGCGGAGCAGGTCGGCGCGGTTGATCTCGTCGATGACGAGCACGTGGTTCGGCTGGTTCTTGGCCTGCTCGCAGACCCGGTAGAACACGCCCTTCGTGAGTGTCAGCGACAGGCCGTTCCCGTCGGTTTCGGTGGGGCGGTAGCCGAGGATGAAGTCCTCGTAGCCGTAGGACGGGTGGAACGTCGTGTGAGTGACCCGGTCCGCGGCGAACTCCTGTGCCGCCGCGAAAGCCAGCCGGGTCTTGCCGGTGCCGGGTGGGCCGAAGAGGACGACCTGGTTCTTGCGTTCCAGGCCGCGGATGACGTCCTCGACCTCTTTGGCGATTGGGGCTGGTTGAGCGGCGACGCCGGGGACGGCTTTCGTGAGGATGGTGTTCCACAAAGCCGATCGGACCGGTGCGAACGTGCGGAGCCAGGCGCCGACGGGTGCGTCGAGGTTTTGTTCGTACGAGGTGTCCCAGCCGACGGAGACGGTGTGGCGGTAGTGGTCGATGTCCGGGTCGTAGCGGTAGCCGCGGTCGGTGACGGTGCCGACGGCGAGAACCTTCGACTTGCCCTGGTTCGCGATCACCTTCGCGCCGGCCGGGAGATCGCGGAAGTACTCGAACAGCCGCGTCGCGCTGGCGCGGTGCGAGCGTGCGGACTTCTCCGGGTACACCTCGGTCAGCGCGGCGGCGAGCTCCTCACCGGTCGTGTACTGCCGGAGGTCGCCGACCTTGTCCCAGCCGACGCGGATCACGTTGTCCCGCAGACACTCGTCCCAGTAACGGCCGCCACGGCCGGGTGCGATCTTGACGACGGTCTTGGCCGCGACGGGTGCGAGGAGGTGGTCGTGCAGAAAGCGGACGACCTCGTGGTAGTGCCAGGAACTGAGTTCTCGATGGCCGTCGACCAGATCTTTGAGCTGCCGGTTCAGCTCCCACACCAGGCCGTTGGGCGCCGGGATCTCGCCGAGGGCGAGGATGAGCATCCGGAGATCGGCTGCGGAGTAGATCGGCAGGAACGCCCTCGGGCGGTACGTGTGCAGCGCCTTGGTGACGAGTGACTGCCCGTGCCGCAATGACGGTACCGTGTTGAGATCGCCCAGCAGCGCTCCGACGAACTCGTCGTTCACCGCCGCCCAGGCCCGTTCCGGTGACTGCTCCTTGCGAGCGCCGGCGACGTACCACTTCTGGGTGCGTTCGCGTTGGAAGATGATGTGCTTCGCGAAGCTGCCGCCCTTGATGCTGCCCAGATGTGGCGTGTCGTCCTCCATCGCCTCGCAGAACGACGGCTCACCCGTGCCGATCGCGAAGCGTTCCAAGGGGAGTTGGGCCCAGTCCTCCAACGGGTAGTCGGCGACCACCCGCTTGCGTTCGCGTGCCGCCAGCTCCAGCTCCGCGTCCATCTCCGGCTTGGGATGGGTTTCCAGCGCCTTGGTCAAGTCCACGCCAAGCACATCGATCGTTAGGGGTGGAATGTTGCGGCGTTCAGTTGACAGGCGTCGGTCGGAAGCAAATACTCGGAACCGAGCGATCGGAGTCGAGTGATGAAGAACCCGCTGGGCATGGCCGTCCTGGGCCTGCTCATGGAGTCCCCGCTGCACCCTCACGCGATGGCCGCGACCTTGAAGGAACGCGGCATGGACCGCGCCTTCAAGGTCACGACCGGTTCGCTGTACGACGTGGTGCGCGCGCTCGTGCGTGACGAGTGGATCGAGGCGCGCGAGACCATCAGGGTTGGTGCGCGGCCGGAGCGGACGGTCTACGGGCTGACCGCATTGGGGCAGCAGGAGTTCACGCGCTGGGTCGACCGGTTCGTGCGCGAGCCGCAGCCCGAGTACCCGAAGTTCCTGTCCGCGGTCAGCTACCTCGGCGCGCTCGGGAAAGACGGCGCGGTGGCGGCGTTGCAGGAGCGGGCGGAGCGGCTGCGGACGTCACTGGAAGAGATGCGGGATGGGCATGCCAAGGCGTTGCAACAGGTTCCGCGACTGTTCGTGGTCGAGGTCGAGTACGCGATGCGCATGACCGAGGCCGAGCTCGGGTGGGTCGAGGAGGTCATCGGCGAGGTCGAGGGAGGTGGGCTGGCGTGGCCGGAGGGGTGAGCGTACTGGTGGCCGGGGCGGGGCCGGCCGGGTTGATGGTGGCGGCGGAGCTGGCGCTGGCCGGGGTCGAGGTGGAGGTGGTGGACGCCAGGAGTGAACGGTGGCCGCATCCGCGTGGGTTCACGTTGTCCGCGCGCAGCTTGGAGATCCTCGATCGGCGGGGAATCTTGGACCGGTTCCTGGCAGAAGGGCCTGTTGTGCAGTACGGGATGTTCCTGCCGGGAGTGTTCCTGGACCTGTCCACGATGGACACCGATCACCCGTACACGCTCGGCATCGCGCAGAACCGGGTCGAGGAGCTGTTGGAGGAGTGGCTCGCCGAGCTGGGTGTGCGGGTGAGGTGGGACAGCGAGCTCCTCGACTTCCGGCAGGACGAAGACGGCGTCGACGTGCTGGTGGGCGGGGAACGCCGGCGGGTGCGGTACCTGGTGGGGTGCGACGGCAGCCGGAGCACGGTGCGCAAGCGGGCGGGGATCGGGTTTCCCGGGGTGGACGCGACCTCGCACGGGTTGATCGCGGACGTCGAGGCCGACTTCGAGGCGCTGCGGACGGGTGAGGTGTTCGTGCTGCCGCGGCCGGGGTACGTGCGGATCGTGCTGGACGAGCCGGAGCCGCGACGAGGGCCGGTGGAGCTGGCGTACGTGCAGGAGTTGCTGGACCGGAAGCTCGGCAGGGTGGTGCCCCTCGAGAACCCGCGGTGGCTGTCGCGGTTCTCCGACGCGGCGCGGCAGGCCGAGACGTACGTGTGCGACAGGGTGGTGCTGGCCGGGGACGCCGCGCACGTGCACCCGCCGGCCGGGGCGGTCGGGGTGAACGTGGCGCTGGCCGATGCGGTGAACCTCGGCTGGAAGCTGGCCGCGACGGTTCAGGACCGCGCGCCCGCCGGGTTGTTGCGGACCTACCACGACGAGCGGCATCCCGTTGGGGCGCAGGTGTTGCGGACGACGCGGGCGCAGTCGTTGCTGGGGCGCGACGACTTGGCGCCGGTGCGGGAGATGGTCGCGGACCTGGGGGTGGGCAAGCAGCTCGCGGAGCTGGTCACGGGGGTCGGCACGCGGTACGACCCGCGCATCCCCGGCGACCACCCGTGGCTGGGGCGGCTGGCGCCGAACGTCGAGGTGGGCGGACGCACGGTCGCCGAGCTGCTGCATCCGGGGAAGCCGGTGCTCGCGGACGTGCCGGCCGTCGGCAAGGTGCTGATCAGGCCGGACGGGCACGTCGCGTGGGTGGACGACGAGGCGACGCTCACCGCCGCGCTGGAGACGTGGACCGGGCCATGAGGTCCAGCGCGTTGTACGGGGCGGCGCCGTGCATCGTGTTGTCGAAGTAGACGTAGGTGTCGCGGTCCCACTCGTGGATCTTGCGAGCCCACTCGTCGAGCTGCTCGTCGGAGTACGAGCTGATGTACAGCTCGTCGTGGCCGTGCAGCCGCACGTAGGCGAAGTCGGCGGTGACGGCTTCGATGCACGGGAACGTCGGCGCGTCGGAGATGACGTGGGCGACGTTGTGGGTGTGCAGCAGGTCGAAGTAGGCGTCGGTGCGGAACGACTCGTGGCGCGGTTCGAAGGCGTGCCGGCCTGGAGGGAGCGCGGCCAGGAAGTCCTGCACAACCGCGGCGTCGAAGCGCAGTGAGGGCGGCAGCTGCCAGATGATCGGGCCTTGCTTCGGGCCGAGTGCGAGTGTTTCGAGGAACGCCTTGAGCGCGTCCTCCGCGTGCCGCAGGCGTTTGTGGTGCGTGACGAGCTTGGAGCCCTTGACGGCGAAGGTGAAGCCGGTCGGGGTCTCGGCCGCCCACTTGCGGTAGTAGGCGGGTGGCTGGAGGCGGTAGAACGAGCTGTTGACCTCGATGGTGTCCACCTGTGCCGCGAGGTGGCTCAGCCAGAGGCGTTGGGGGACACCGCGGTAGAAGCCGTCGCGCCACTCGGGGTAGCGCCAGCCGGACGTGCCGATGCTGATCACCCCGGTCGGGTATCCCCGGTGGCCTGTAGCTACTCCGTAGCACTTCTGCGGAATAGGTGCTACCTTGGTGCTATGACGCTCACCGCCATCGGACAACGGGAGCTCCGCAACGACAACGCGGAGATCATGCGGCGGGTCGAGGCGGGCGAGAGCTTCGTCGTGACCCGCAACAACAAGCCGGTCGCCCAGCTGTCGCCCTACCGCGTCGACGTGCGGTGGCACGAGCAGCCGGTGCGGCTCGGCGACGTGCAGGAGGCGTTCCGGCGGCTGCCGTCGGTGGACGCGGAGCACTGGGAGGCAGACCAGCGCGCGGCCGACGAGGTCTTCGGCGAGGACGACCCGCTGGAAGACCCGTGGCAGAGCTGAGCCGCGTCCTGCTCGACACGGGTGTCCTGATCCGCCTCGAACACGTCCAGCTGGGTCCGTACGCGCAGGCGCAGCCGTTCCTCAGCGCCGTGACGATCGCGGAGCTGGCGTTCGGGCTCGACACCGACGACCCGGTCGAGCGGTTCGCCCGCACCGAGCGGTTCTACGCCGCCCAGCAGCAGTTCGAGGTGCTGCCGTTCGGCGTGGAGGAGGCCAAGGTGTACGGCCAGCTGGCGTCCCTGGTGCGCCGGGCCGGCCGCTCACCCCGCCCGCGCCGGATGGACCTGCAGATCGCGGCCACCGCGGCCGCCGCGGGCATGCCGGTGCTGACCATGAACGTGAAGGACTTCGCCGACCTCGACCGCCTCGTGGAGGTGGTGCCGGTCCGTCAGGTCTGAACGGCGCCGTGGAAGAAGAACTGGCCGAGCCCCACGGAGAACACGAGCATGCCGTACAGGGCGTGCTCGATCGACGCGACCAGCAGCGACTGCGTCCGCCGATAGCGGGTGGCGAAGATCCAGCCGCCCGCCGCCGACAGCACCACCGACACCCAGCTGCCGAAGATGATGTGCACGAACCCGAACGCCACCGCGCTCGCCGCCACCGTCCAGCTGCCGAACGCGGGCCCGTAGCGTTCGAACAGGAACGCCCTGAACACCAGCTCCTGCGGGTACACGCTGAACAGCGGGTAGAAGACCATCACCGCCAGCCACAGCAACGGCTGCTGCCGCGGCAACGCGAACAGCTGGTCGGGCAGGACCACGGCCACGACCACCACCGCCACAACGGCGGTCACCGCCCACAGCGTCAGAACCGGCCGCAGCTGCCCGCGGACCGCCTCGGCCCGCCACAGCGACCGCCGGTCGAACGCCGGCGTGCGCAGCAGGTACCAGACGCTCGCCGCGCCCAGCACCAGCAGCACCGGGATGGGGCTCGTGCCCCGTGCCAGCAGGTCGTAGACGAGCGTGAGGCCGAAGAACACCAGGACGAACTCGGCCGCGAGGACGACTTTGCGCTGCGTGCTGAGAGCGACGACTGCCACGGGCGCCACGGTAGGTGGCCGAGGTGAACAAACGCTGATCGTCAGCTGAGGAACGCGAGCACCCGCTCCAGGTGGCCGATCCCGATGCCCGTCCGCGCGGACACCGGCACCAGCAACGTCCCCGGCCGCCGCGCCGCCCACGCCGCGTCACCCCGCTGGAACTCGTCGTCGAGCCACGCGATCCGCCGCTCACCGGCCCACGCCGTGATCGCCGGGACCTTCCCGTGCAGGCCGTCGCGGTGCTCGGACCCGCGGCCGCCGAAGTCGATCCACTCCAGCTCCGGCAGCCCCAGCCGGGACCCGATGAACTGGTTCGCCTCGTGTTCCCACGTCGTCGCCCACACCAGGTCCGCGCCGGTCGCGGCGGCGAGCGAGAGCAGCCACGGCCCGTGCGACGGGTCCAGCCACACCCGCAGCGGGCGCGCGAACCCCGCAGGTCGCAGGCGGTGCGTGGAGTAGCCGGCCGGGCGCCGGGTCGGCTTCGCCGCGTACGGGTTCAACGGACCGTCGACGTCGACGAGGATTGCCGGGCGCGCGAACATGACGAGATCGAAACATCCGGGCGGCTAATGATCCCGTGATTTATCCCGATACGGGACACATGACTCTCACGGAGATCGCGACCTCGGGCACGGCGGCCCGCGTCCGGGCCGCGCTCGAACGTCAGCTCGACGGCGCGCTGGTGGAGGTTCCCGAAGACGACGACTCGCCGCGCAGGGCGTTCAGCGAGGCGTTGCGCCGGGCGTTGATGCTGCGGCAGAAGCACCCGTTCGACGTGGTGGCGCTCGGGCTTCCGGACCTGCTGCGCTACCGGGACCTGGTGGCGGGCTCCGAGGTGACGCTGCGGGCCACGAACATCGAGGCCTACTTCATCCGCACCGACGGCAGCGTGGAGCAGTACCAGTCCGAAACGCGGTGATGCCCGGCTCCCGCCGAGGCAGGAGCCGGGCATCACCGAAGCGCGACTAGGCGGGGACCGAAGCCACGCCCGGCGCCAGGAACCGCTTGCCGGTCACCTTCTCCGAGATGCCCGTGCGGTCCAGGTACGGCGTGATGCCGCCCAGCCAGAACGGCCACCCGGCGCCCAGGAGCATGCACAGGTCGATGTCCTGCGCCTCCGCGACCACGCCCTCGTCGAGCATGATCCGGATTTCCTCGGCCAACGCCTCCAGCGCGCGGTTCTTCACCTCGTCACCGGTCAGCGGGGTGTCGCCGAACTCCCAGAGCGCCTGGACCTCGGGGTCCACGGTCTGGTTGCCGGAGGAGTCCCACTGCCAGACGGCGCCCTTGCCCGCGGCCACGAACTTCTTCATGTTCTCCGACACCGAGAACCGGTCGGGGAACGCACCGTGCATCGTCTCCGACACGTGCAGCGCGACGGCGGAACCGACCAGCTGCAGCAGGATCATCGGCGACATCGGCAGGCCCAGCGGCTCGGTGGCCTTGTCGGCGACCTCGAACGACGTGCCCTCGTCGACCGACTTGATGACCTCGCCCATGAAGCGGGTCAGCAGGCGGTTCACGACGAACGCGGGCGCGTCCTTCACCAGCACGGACGACTTCTTCAGCTGCTTGCCCACCGCGAACGCCGTGGCCAGCGTGGCGTCGTCGGTCTGCTCGGCGCGCACGATCTCCAGCAGCGGCATGACCGCGACCGGGTTGAAGAAGTGGAAGCCCACGACCCGCTCGGGGTGCTTGAGCTTCGACGCCATGTCCGTGATCGACAGCGACGAGGTGTTCGTGGCGAGGATGGCCTCGGGGGAGACGTGCTCCTCGACCTCGGCGAACACCTGCTGCTTCACGGCGAGGTCCTCGAACACGGCCTCGATCACGAAGTCGGCGTCGGCGAACGCGGCCTTGTCCAGCGAGCCGGACACCAGCGCCTTGAGCCGGTTGGCCTCGTCCGGCGAGATGCGGGACTTGCCGGCCAGCTTGTCGATCTCGGCGTGGACGTAGCCGACGCCCTTGTCCACGCGCGCCTGGTCGATGTCGGTCAGCACGACCGGCACGTGCAGGCGGCGGATGAACAGCAGCGCCATCTGCGAGGCCATCAGGCCCGCGCCGACGACACCGACCTTGGTGACCTTGCGCGCCAGCGACTTGTCGGGAGCACCCGCCGGTCGCTTCGCGCGCTTCTGCACCAGGTTGAACGAGTACAGGCCCGCGCGCAGCTCGTCGCTCATGACGAGGTCCGCGAGGCCCTCGGTCTCGGCGGTGTAGCCGGACTCCAGGTCGTTCGAGCGCGCCAGCTCCAGCAGCTCCAGCGCCTTCTCCGCACCGGGAGCCGCGCCCTTGGTCTTGCCGTGCACGATCGCCTTGGCCCGCGCGACGGCGGCGTCCCACGCCTCGCCGCGGTCGATCTCCTTGCGCGGCACCGTGATCTCGCCACGCACGACACCGGACAGCCACAGCAGCGACTGCTCCAGGTAGTCGGCGGAGTCGAACAGCACGTCCGCGATGCCCAGCTTCAGCGCGTCGGCCGGCTTGAGCATCTTGTTCTGGTTCAACGCGTTCTCGAAGATCACCGTCACGGCGTCGTTGGCGCCGATCAGGTTCGGCAGCAGCTGCGTGCCGCCCCAGCCCGGGAACAGGCCCAGGAACACCTCGGGCAGCGCGATCGCGGCCGCGTTCGACGCGAGCGTGCGGTAGTGGCACGACAGCGCGAGCTCGAGGCCACCGCCCATGACCGCGCCGTTGACGAAGGCGAAGGTCGGGATGTCCGAGTCGGTGAACTTCTTGAAGACGTCGTGGCCCAGCTTGCCGATCGTCACGCCCTGCGAGCGGTCGGTCGCCTGCTCGACGGCCGTCAGGTCCGCGCCCACGGCGAAGATGAACGGCTTGCCGGTCACCGCGATGGCGGCCGGTCCGGCGGCGTGGGCCTCGTCGAACGCGGCACCCAGCGACACCAGCGACTGCGGGCCGAACGTCGACGGGCGGGTGTGGTCCAGGCCGTTGTCGATCGTGATGAACGCGACCGGCTTGTCGAGGCCGGGGACGTTGATCAGACGCGTCTTGGCGTGGGTGACGACCTCATCGGGGAAGATCGCCTTTGCTTCCTCAGCGGTGATGGTCACTTCTCGCCACTCCAGTTCGGGTTTTCCCAGATAACGGTCCCGCCCATGCCGATGCCGATGCACATGGTGGTGAGGCCGTAGCGCACGTCAGGACGCTCGGCGAACTGACGCGACAGCTGCGTCATCAGGCGCACGCCGGACGAGGCCAGCGGGTGGCCGGTCGCGATCGCGCCGCCCCACTGGTTCACGCGCGGGTCGTCCTCGGCGATCTTGAAGTGGTCGAGGAACGCCAGCACCTGCACGGCGAACGCCTCGTTGATCTCGAACAGGCCGATGTCCTCGATGGACAGACCGGCCCGTTCGAGGGCCTTTTCGGTGGCGGGGACGGGACCGACGCCCATCACCGACGGGTCGACACCCAGGAACGAGTAGCCCACCATCCGCATGCCGATCGGCAGGCCGAGCTCACGCGCGGTCTCCTCCTCGGCGAGGATGCAGCCGGTCGCGCCGTCGTTCAGGCCGGCCGCGTTGCCCGCGGTGACCCGGCCGTGCGGGCGGAACGGCGTCTTGAGCTTGCCCAGGTCCTCGACCGTGGTGCCGGGACGCGGCGGCTCGTCGGCCGTCGCGAGACCCCAGCCGTGCTCGGCGGACCGGGTCGCGACCGGCACCAGCTCCGGGCCGATCTTGCCCGCGGCGAGCGCGGCGGCGTACTTGGCCTGCGACGCGGCGGCGTAGGCGTCCGCCCGGTCCTTGGTGATCTCGGGGAACCGGTCGTGCAGGTTCTCCGCGGTCTGACCCATGACCAGCGCGCTCGGGTCGACGATCTTGTCCGACAGGAAGCGCGGGTTGGGGTCGACGCCCTCGCCCATCGGGTGGCGGCCCATGTGCTCGACACCGCCGGCGATCACGACGTCGTACGCGCCGAACGCGATGCCGCTCGCCGCCGTGGTGACGGCGGTCATCGCGCCCGCGCACATGCGGTCGATGGCGTAGCCGGGCACCGACTTCGGCAGGCCCGCGAGCAGCGCCGCGGTCCGGCCGATCGTCAGGCCCTGGTCACCGGTCTGCGTGGTCGCGGCGATGGCGACCTCGTCGACGCGCTCCGGCGGCAGCTCGGGGTGCCTGCGCAGCAGCTCACGGATGACCTTCACGATGAGGTCGTCGGCACGGGTCTCGGCGAAAATCCCCTTGGGGCCGGCCTTGCCGAACGGCGTGCGGACGCCTTCGACGAAGACCACGTTCCGAACGCGTGCCGGCGCTGCTGGTGCGGCCACGGCGTCTCCTCCACTTGTGGTGACAACTCTGTCCACTCCGGCAGGGGAGCGCGACATCCCTACCGGTCGGTAACGCCAACTCTAGCCCAAGTTACTGACCGGTAACCACAGTGGCGCCCCTGTTCGTTGTGTCACACAGCTTGCGGATGATCAGGAACAGCGGCAACGCGACGGGGGCCAGCAGGATCGTGATCACCAGAACGGGTGCCATCACCAGCGGGTGGACGTTCAGCCGACGCCCCTCCAGGTAGATCCAGCGCCCGACGAACAGGTCCCACGCGAGCATGTGCGCCCACACCAGCGCCGTGCCGGGTTCCGTGGCCAGGTACTCCGCCAGCGGCCCGATCTCCGGCTGGGTGACCAGCGGCAGCACGGTGAAGAACTCCGGGATCAGCAACACGATGTAGATCAGGGCCGGCGGCAGGACGATCAGGTACGACTCGGCGATCCTCCGCGTCCAGCTCCACTTGGGAACGAAGATCATGAGCGCCCAGAACGGCGCGGCGACCAGGAACGTCAGGTCGAACAGGGTGGCGGTCATGCGGGAACGAGCTCCTTCTTGGATTCACGCGCCCACACCACGCCGAGTGCGGTCGCGACGACGATGCCGGCCAGTGCGAGCAGGGTCGTGCTGTCGGGCTGGACCAACGACTGACCGCGCAACGCCTGCCAGGTCACGAGCAGGAAGATCCCCAGGAACGACCCGCTGAGCACCCATGCGAGCTTCGCGTTGGCGCGGCGGCCGAGGAGTGCGATCAGGACCGGCAGCACCTGCAGCGCGTGCATGCCGACGAAGTGGCCGACCCGCAGGTCGCCGTGCTCGGTGCTCCACCCGGTGAGCGCCATGTAGGCGCCGCCGTCGGGCGCGCCGACCGTGTGTGAGCCGAGAGTGTCGCCGTCCAGCGCCTGGCCGGGCTTCGGGCTGGTCATCAGGAAGCCGACGCCCAGGCCGAGGAACGAGATCACGAGGCTGAGCCGGATCGACCACTTGAGCGCCTGGTTCTCGATCTCGGTGCGCCACAACAGGATCGCGACGATCGCATGGGTGACCCACAGCACCACGATCGTCGAGCCCATGATCGAGAACAGCGCGATGTCGAGCGGCGTCTCGTAGTTGAAGTGGCTGCGCCTGCCGCGGATCACCTGGCCCACGATGACGACCATCTCCGCCGCCCCGGCCGCCGCCAGCACAGTGCCCGCCCACCAGCCGACCCGTTGGAACCTCTTCAGGTACGTCAGCAGCCATGCCAGCGTGAACGCGTAGGCGGCCAGCGACACGGCGAACTTGAACGGCTTCAGCCAGATCGGCGAGTTGACCACCATGCGGTCGTCGACCAGCAGCCCGATCAGCGCGATCGGGACCAGGGCCACCATCGACCAGCCGAAGAGCACTAACGGCCGGTGCCACGTGCGAAGCATCTCTACATACCCCCTAAATGGATAGCGGCACTCTCTACTATCCGGAAGCTACACTATCCATATGCGTGTTGGCGAGCTGTCGAAGCGAAGTGGCGTCCCGGTGCCGACGATCAAGTACTACCTGCGTGAGGGACTGCTGCCCGCCGGCGTGCTGACCAGCCCGAACCAGGCCCACTACGACGACGAGCACCTCCGCCGGCTGCGGCTGGTGCGCGCTCTGGTCGACGTCGGCGGCCTCTCGATCGCGTCGGTGCGGGAAGTCCTCACCGCCATCGACACCCGCGACGAGTCGCTGCACAGCAAGCTCGGCGCCGTCCAGGAGGCCATCAGCCAGCCGAGCGCGGTCGAGCTCGACCCGCTCGCGATCGAGGACGTCCAAGGCTTCTTCCGGCGGCAGGGTGAGACCGAGTGCGCCGACGTCACCGAGAGCAATGTGACCCACATGCTCGCCGCGGCCCTGACCGTGGCCCGCTCGGTCGGCCACGACCACTTCCGCGACCTGCTCGACCCCTACCTGGAGGGGCTGAAGATCATCGCGCAGGCCGACCTCGAGTACATCGCGGGACGCGGCTCGCGGGACGACGTCATCGAGGCGATGGTCGTCGGCACCCTGATCGGCGACACCGTCATCAAGGCGGTACGACGACTCGCGCACGCCCAGGTGTCGCGCAAAGTGATCGGCGACGGCTCCGACAGCTGAGCTTCGCCTGGCTCAGCTCGTCCGGTTGAGCTCGCCGGCCGACGAGCTCGTCGTCGCGGTAGCTCGCTGAGCTCGTCACAACTGATATATCGGCTCATGCGCGGCTCGCCTCCCTTCGTGCCGACCGTATGAGCTCCCGGCTGACCTGCCGCTTGCAAAATACGTTTGCGGACGACCGCAAAAGAATCGTTGCAAAGGTGTCCGAGGCAGGCTGAAAGAGTGGAGATGTCTGGTCGACGGAGGCCTCTCCAGGGGGACGGACTGCTCCTCAGCGCGCATATGTCCGTCAGGAGGCCCCGATATTTCGCAACGGCAACTGTCAAGGACCGAGTACAGCTGGATCATGACCACCCGCGTCCCCTGGAACGCCGACAGCTACCTCGCGCTCGCCCGCCGGGCGTGCTTCATCTGCGAGCTCCTCGCCGGCAACCCGGACTACCCACACCACGTCGCCCACCGCGACGAGGTCGCCGTCGTGTTCGCGAGCCGGTTCCCCTCGGTGCTCGGGCACTTCCTGGTGGCGCCGGTCGACCACCGGGAGCACGCCATCGGCGACTTCACCCCCAACGAGTACGCGGCGATCCACCGCGTCGTGCACCGCGCGGGGACCGCGTTGAGCGAGCTGCTGCCGGTCGAGCGGCTCTACGTGCTGTCGCTCGGCAGCCAGCTGGCGAACCGGCACGTCCACTGGCACCTGGCGCCGCTGCCGCCCGGTGTGCCCTACGAGGAGCAGCAGACGGCCGTGTTCGACCCGGCTCGCGGCGTGCTGGACGTGCCCGACGACGAGCTCGCCGAGCTCACCCGTCGCCTCGGCGAACGCATGGCCAACTGATATATCGGCGATTAGCATCCGTCTGACCTGCTGCTTAGCAACGAGTCTTTGGACGACGACCGCAAACGAGTCATTGCAAAGGGCGCTGCCAGCGGACCTCGCCGTCGTGGAGCTCGCCGGTGGCGGTGAGGCCGGCGGACGCGGCCACGGCGGCGGAGGCGTGGTGGTCGGGGTGGACGTGGGCGACGACGGTGTGCACCGGTTGCGTGGCGAGCCAGGCGACGAGGGCCCGTGCCGCCTCACCCGCGATGCCCCGGCCCTGCCACGGGGTGCCGACGACCCAGGCGATCTCGGCGGTGCGGTCGGCGATCGTGGCCTGGACCGTGCCGACGAGGGAGCCCTCGGCGCGCAGGGCGATGACCCAGTTGAGCCAGCGCTCGGCCGGGTCCGGGAAGCCGGCGGCCAGGCGTTCGTAGCGGGCGTGCAGCTCGTCCGGGGTGAGCGCGGCGCCGCCGATGAACGTGTGGAGTACCGGGTCGGACAGGACCTCGGCCATCTCCGCGGCGTGCTCGACGCGCAGCGGGAGCAGGTCCAGCCGGTCGGTGCTGATCATCGTGAGCTGGTCCCCAGGAGTGGTGGTATCCGATATATCAGTTCTGGCGGCAGTGTCAGTGCTGGTGGCGGTGCAGGAAGGCGGCGACGAGGTCGTCGGTGAACGTGCGCGGCACCGGTGAGCCGGTGACCAGGACGCGGTAGTAGATCGGCCCGACGAGCTGGTCGAGGGCGACGTCGACGTCGAGGTCGGCGGGCAGCTCGCCGCGCTCGACGGCGCGAAGCAGGGGAGCGCGGTCGCGGTCGCGCTGGCCGCTGAGGTGGTCGTCGCGCAACCTGGCCGCGAGCTGCGGGTCGTGCTGGGCCTGGCCCGCGAGCGCGCGGAACACCGCGCCGGGGTCGGACCCGGTGAGGAACTCGGCGAGCCGCGCCAGGTGGGTGCGCAGCTCGGTGCCGAGGTCGCCGTGGTCCTCCGGCGTGAGGTGCTCGGCCATGTCCTCGGTGAACGCCTCCAGCAGCACGTCGACCTTCGACGGCCACCAGCGGTAGATCGTCTGCTTCGCGACACCGGCCCGCGCGGCGATGCCCTCGATCGTCACCCCGGCGAACCCGCGTTCGGCGAGCAGGTCGTCGGCCGCCTCCAGCACCGCCTGCCGTGCTTCCTCGCTGCGCCCGTGCCGGTTTCCCCGGTGCGGAGCGGTGCTGCCGCCCATCGGCCACCTCCGAGGCCGTACCTTAACCAGAGCTAGTCAAGACGCAACGTTGCGTCTACTCTAGCCGGCATGACCAACACACTGCGGGATCCCAGGGTTCGTTCGACGATCGACCGGCTCTTCGCCGCCGCCTCCCACGACGACACCTGCGAGGTGCCGTCGTGGGAGGCGCTGCGTTCGGCCGGGACCCAGGACCGGGCCGACGCGCTGGCCGGTTGCTACATGCCGATCTCCGCGCGCGGCGGAGAGCTCCTCTACGCCCTGGTGCGGTCGAGCCGCCCGGACACCGTCGTCGAGTTCGGCACGTCGTTCGGCATCTCGACGCTCCACCTCGCCGCGGCCGTCGCCGACAACGGCAGGGGTCACGTCTACGGGACCGAGATGTCCCTGGCGAAGGTCGAGCACGCGCGGCGCAACCTCGACGAGGCCGGGCTCGGCGGCGTCGTGACGGTCCTGCCCGGTGACGCCCGGCGCACGCTCGCCGGCCTCCGGGGCCCGATCGGGCTCGTCCTGCTCGACGGCTGGAAGGAGCTCTGCCTGCCCGTGCTGCGCGACCTCGAGCCCCGGCTCGCACCCGGTGCGATCGTCGTCGCCGACGACATCGACCAGGCGTCGATGGCCGACTACCTCGCCTACGTGCGCGACCCCGCGAACGGGTACGTCAGCGTCGCCTTCCCGGTCGAGGACGGCATGGAGATCAGCTGCCGGGCGTGACCCGACCGGCGGCGCCGGGCAGCATCGCGACGAGGACGTCGTCGAGCAGGGTCGCGGCCAGGCCGAACGCCGACTCGATGCGGGAGGCGTCGACGACGAACGGGCGGTGGGACATGTGGCCGGTTTCCCAGAGCTCGTCCCACAGCGGGCCGGTGTTCCCGAGCAGGGTCAGCTCCCGGTCGGTCATCTCCGCGAGCTGTGGTTCGGGTGCGCCCGCGAGCTCGTCCAGCCGGGTCGCCACCTCCCGCACCGACGCGACCGCCACCGGCGCGTGCCACGCCTGGCCGAGGGCGCGGTCGTCGCGGGCGACGGCGACCAGGGCGCGGCGGCGTTGATGATCGTGGTGGTACCCATCGCGAGCTCGGTCGGTGCGGTGGCGTCGGTCGCGTCGAGCGCGATGCGGGTGACGCGCGGGTGGTCGGGGCTGCCGCCGATGCGGCTGAGAATCCCACTGTGGTTTGCGCGTGATCTTCGCGGCACCGGTCGGCTTGCCACGTTCCCAGAGGTTCTGGCCATGCACCGCATCGTCTTCGTCGTGGTCGCGCCGGTGTTCTCGTTCGACCTCGCCATCGTGCGGATGGTCCTCGACGCCGCGAACGGGTACGAGATCGTCGTGTGCACGGCCGAGCCGGGACGGGTCGAGGCGGTCGGCGGCCCGGATGTCGTCGTCGACCACGATCTGACCGCCGTTCAGGGCGCCGACACGTGCGTCGTCATCGGCGGTGGTGGTCGCCCCACCGAGCCGGGGGTGCTCGACGCCGTCCGGGCGGTGGCGGAGGCCGGGGCGCGGATGGCCGCGATCTGCACCGGCACGTTCGTGCTCGCCAGGCGAGCGTCGTCGACGGCCCCGTGGTCACGTCGGCAGGCGCCGCCGCCTGCATCAAGCTGTGCCTGCACCTAGTGCGCACCGACCTCGGCGCTGCCGCCGCGGCCGTGGTGCAACAGCTCACCGTCGCCACCGCGCCCCCCGCTGGCGACCCTGCGGTGGGTGCTGCACCGGCGGGTCGACCGCGCACGTCAGCTGCTGGAGACGAGCGCGTTGCCGGTGGACCTGGTCGCCCACCACAGCGGACTGGGCAGCGCCGACTCGTTGCGGCAGCACCTGCTGCGCCGCACCGGGCTCACCCCGACCGCCTACCGGAGGTCGTTCAGGACGACGCCGGAGGGGGAGCTGTCGCGGTGAGCGCCTTCGCCAGTGCCTCCGCGGTCAGGTCGATCTGCCACGACCGCGCTCCGCCCTCGCGCAGCACGGCGGCCACGGACTCGGGGGACAGGTCGGCGGGCGGCTGCCAGCAGGTGCGGCGCACCAGGTCGGGCAGCAGCAGGTTCTCGACCGGGAGGGTGTTGGCCTCGGCGATGGCCGCCAGCGCCGTGCGGGTGGCGCCCAGGCGGGCGGCGGCGTCCGGGTCCTTGTCCGCCCAGCGGTTGGGCGGGGGAGGACCGTCGTGCTGGGCCGCGGGTTCGGGGAGCTCCGACTTCGACAGCGCCGAGGCGCGTCGCAGAGCGTTCATCCAGGTGCCGGACATCCGGCGCTGGGCACGGCCGCGGAACACCGGCAGCGCGAGCAGCTCGGCTTCCGTTGCGGGGTTGCGTGCGGCGGCTTCCATGAGGGCGGAGTCCGGGAGGACCCGGCCAGGAGCGATGTCGCGTTCACGGGCCACGGCGTCGCGGGCTTCCCACAACGCGCGGACCGACGCGAGCTGGCGCTGGTTGCGCACGCGGTGGATACCCGACGTGCGCCGCCAGGGGTCGGTACGGGGGCGCGGCAAAGGCGCCGTCCGTACCGCTTCGAACTCCTCGAGCGCCCAGGCGAGCTTGCCCTGGCGCTCCAGCTCGGCCTCGAGAACGTCGCGCAGCTGCACGAGCAGCTCCACGTCCAGAGCGGCGTACGTCAGCCAGTCGGCAGGAAGGGGGCGGCGCGACCAGTCGGCCGCGCCGTGCCCCTTCTCCAGCCGATAGCCGAGCAGTCGCTCGACCAGCGTGCCCAATGCCACGCGTTCGAACCCAGCCAGCCTGCCCGCCAGCTCGGTGTCGAACAGCACGCCGGGTCGGAGCCCGAGCTCGGCGAGGCACGGCAGGTCCTGAGACGCTGCGTGCAACACCCACTCAGTGCCCTCCAACGCCTCCACCAGGGGGTCGAGCCGTCCGCCGAGGGCGATCGGGTCGACCAACCAGGTGCCGGCGCCTTCCCGGCGCAGTTGCACCAGATAGGCACGCTGTGAGTAGCGGTAGCCCGAGGCTCGCTCGGTGTCCACCGCGACCGGGCCCTTCGCCCCGGCGAGCGCGTCAGCGGCTCGCCGGAGCGCAGAAGGATCGGCGACCACCGGCGGAACCCCATCAGCAGGCTCCGTCAGCGGTACCGGACCGGGTCCGGCTGGTGCGGTTGGCTCGTCGGCGGGTACATCCACAGCGGAAGACCCTACGACGATCGCACCACTCACAGGTGTTCTCGGCCGGTTCAGTGCTTCAAACCGGTATCTAACGGATCACACCGGCACGCATGGCCAGCGCGACCATCTGAGCGCGATCCCCGGTGCCCAGCTTCCGGCCGATCCGCGACAGGTGAGACTTCACCGTCAACGCGGACAAGCTCAGAGCCTCGCCGATTTCCTTGTTGCTCTGGCCATCGGCGACCAGCTGGAGCACCTCGACCTCACGTGCGGAAAGTTCCCGCGGCGTGTTGTCGGTGCCCGGCACCCTAGTACCCGCTGCGAGTACTGGTGCCACGCTCGGATCTGCGTAAACGCCGCCATCGAGAACCCTGCGCACCCCGTCGGTGACCACCATCGGAGAGGCGGACTTCAGGAGGTACGCCTGGGCGCCCGCCTGGAAGGCCGACCTGACCGCGTAGGGGTCGTCGGAGGATGCGAGGACCACGATGCGGGGCCAGCCCTGGGCACGGAGTTCCGTGACCAGGTCGATGCCGGTGCCATCCGGCAAGCCCAGATCGAGGATCGCGAGGTCGCACGGTCCGGTTGCAAGTGCCCGCGCCCGAGCCTCTGCCACCGATGCGGCCTCATGCACTGTCCCGGCCCCCATCTGGGTGAGCCGAGCTGATATCGCCTCCCTCAGCAGTGGGTGGTCGTCGACCACCAGCACTGAAAAAAGCTCCTCCCGCGGGTGCGGGACCATGTTCGCCGGCAACGAGCCGGCTGGCGTGGTACGAACGGCCTGACCTAAGCCGACGGCAGCCACGTCACTACCTCCCTGGAGTCGGTCGTGCCCCCCGACCGGCACCGGAGACTTTCGCCCAATCAGCCGCGCCACTGATCGACCGAAAGTGGTGTCGTCTGGGGCAGCGTAGCCGCCCATGCGGGTCTACGGGACGATCAATCGGGTATCTATCCCTATTGAGTTGTGACAGATGGCCCCATGTGTCACACGATTGGATGACAACTAGATAGGGGGCGTAACGCGAGGCCCTCTCGGAACGACATCTAGGAGTTGGTTGTGCAGAGCAGTTCCGGTGTCGAGCGGGCGCGGGCGTTGCTGCAGCGTGTGCCCCTCGTCGACGGCCACAACGACCTGCCGTGGGCACTGCGCGAGTTCGGTGAGGGAACCGGCGAGGACGTCTACACGACCGCCGCGAAGGTCGATCTGACCGAACGCCATCCGGACCTGCACACGGACATCGTGAAAATGCGCGAGGGCGGCCTCGGCATGCAGTTCTGGTCCGTCTGGATTCCCGGCAGGCTCGCCGGCGACGGAGCCGTGACCGCCGTCCTGGAGCAGGTCGAGCTGGTCTACGAGCTGGCACAGCGGTACTCCGAGCACCTCGGGATCGCGACCACCGCGGCCGAGGCCGAAAAAGTTTTCGCCTCCGGGCGTGTCGCGTCCCTCCTGGGGGCCGAGGGCGGCCATTCCATCAACTCTTCACTCGGCGTTCTGCGGGCGCTGCGCCGGTTGGGCGTGCGGTACATGACGCTCACCCACAACGACAACACCCCGTGGGCCGACAGCGCCACTGACCAGCCAGAACACGGCGGACTGACCGAGTTCGGCCGCGAGGTCGTGCGCGAGATGAACCGCATCGGCATGCTCGTCGACCTCAGCCACGTCGCGCCCGCCACGATGCACGCGGCACTCGACACGAGCGTCAAGCCGGTCATCTTCAGCCACTCGTCCTGCCGGCACATCGCGGACCACCCGCGCAACATCCCGGACGACGTCCTGGTGAAGCTGAAGGCCAACGGTGGTGTGGCCATGATCACATTCGTCCCGGACTTCGTTTCGCCCCGTGTCGCTGAATGGGACGCAGCCCTTCGTGACGCCATGACGGCCGCCGGTGCGAGCCACGCGGACATGGCGGAGCGCAAGACGTTCAGCGAGCAGTGGGTCGAGGAGCACCCGAAGCCGGACGCCGCGCTCGACGACGTCGTCACGCATCTGGAGCACGCCCGCGAGGTCGTCGGCGTCGACCACATCGGGCTCGGCGGCGACTACGACGGCGTGAAGGCGCTGCCGCAGGGGCTCGAGGACGTCTCGACCTACCCGAACCTGATCGGCGCGCTGCTCGACAAGGGCTGGTCCGAGGACGACGTCACCAAGCTCGCCGGCGGGAACATCCTCCGCGTGCTGCACGACGCCGACAGCTGACCGCTCCGACACGCCCGAGTTACCTGCGGTTTTGCATCTGGTCGTTTGCGGACGACCGCAAACGACCAGATGCAAAGGTGGATGGGTGTGGCGAGCTGAGGTGCGCTGAGTTGGCTGAACAGCGAGTTCGGCAAGGCGGCCGCGCTGGCTTTGCAACGGCTCGTTGTGCGGCGAGCGCACAGCTCGTTGCAAAGGCAGGGCAGTGACGAACTGATATATCGGTTGCGGGTGGGGTCAGGAGCGCTGGCCGAACATGGTGACGCCCACCGGAGGCAGACCCACGGCGGTGGCCATCAGCTCGTAGAACGCGGTGCCGTGCTCGGCGAGCTCACCGTCGAGGGCTGTCCACGACGCGCGCAGCTCCAGGTCGTCGGTGCGGGCCGGGCCGGCGATGTCGCCGAAGCGGGCCGAGGAGGTCTGCGTCACGGTGCCGCCGAGCGCGGTGAACCGGGCTGCCGACTGTTCCAGGGCCTCGGTCAGCCACGACCAGCCGACCTCGGGCAGCAGCGGGTCGGAGGCGAGCTCGTGGTCGAGCTCCACGCGGACGTAGGCCACGACGCGCAGGACGCCGCCCCACGCCTCGTCGCCGTCCGGGTCGTGCAGCAGGACGAGCCGTCCTGTCGACAGTTCGTCGGACGGGCCGGTGACCTCCGCTGTCAACGCGTACGCCCACGGGGCGAGGCGCTGCGGCGGGCGAACCTCGGTGAGTTCGATCTCGGGCCTGTGGCGAACCGACTTGAGCGTCCCCACCGCCCGGCGGAAGATTTCCGGCTCGGTCACACAACTGACTGTATGCCTCGCAAACCGACCGAGTGACGGCGGCACGCCGAGACGTGGGACCATGAAAGCGATATGACTCCACAAGTTCCCCTCCTCGTGGCCGCAAGTGGCGGCACCCCGTCGCACACCCCTGTCTGGTTCATGCGGCAGGCGGGACGGTCGTTGCCCGAGTACCGGGCGCTGCGCCAGGGCACCGCGATGCTCGACGCCTGCATGGATCCCGAGATGGTCTGCGAGATCACCATGCAGCCGGTCCGGCGGCACGGCGTCGACGGCGCGATCCTGTTCTCCGACATCGTGGTGCCGCTCAAGGCCGCCGGTGTCGACCTCGACATCGTCGCCGGCACCGGGCCCGTGGTCGCGCACCCGGTCAGGACGCTCGACGACGTCGAGGCCCTCCCGCGGCTGCATGCCGAGCAGGTCCAGCCGGTCGCCGACGCGATCGGGCTGTTGCTCAAGGAGCTGCCGCAGGAGGTGGCGCTGATCGGGTTCGCCGGTGCGCCGTTCACGCTCGCCAGCTACCTCGTCGAGGGCGGGCCGAGCAAGAACCACGAGCGCACCAAGGCGCTCATGCACGGCAACCCCGAGCTGTGGCACGCGCTGCTGGCGAAGATCGCGGACGTGACGGCGGCGTTCCTGCACGCGCAGCTCGACGCGGGCGTGCAGGCGGTGCAGCTGTTCGACTCGTGGGCGGGCGCGCTGTCCGAACGCGACTACCGCGAGTTCGTGCTGCCGCACTCGAAGCGCGTTCTGGAGACGATCAGCGGCGTCCCGCGGATCCACTTCGGCGTCGGCACCGGCGAGCTGCTGCCCGCCATGCGCGAGGCCGGCGCGGACGTCGTCGGCGTCGACTGGCGCATCCCGCTCGACGTGGCCGTCCAGCGCCTCGAACAGGCGAACCCCGAGCTGCCGAAGCCGGTCGTGCAGGGCAACCTCGACCCGGCGCTGTTCTTCGCGGGCTTCGAGGCCGTCGAACGCGAGGTGCGCCGCATCCACGCCGAGGGCAAGGCCGCGCGGGGCCACATCTTCAACCTCGGCCACGGCGTGCTGCCCGACACCGATCCGGAGGTCATCACCCGGACCGTCGAACTGATCCACAGCTTGTAATGCACGGAAGACCGCCGCACGTCGCCGTCGTCGGAGGAGGCATCTCCGGCCTGGCCGCCGCGCACCGCCTGCGGATGCTGCTCGGCCCCGGCGCGAGGATCACCGTCATCGAGCAGTCGGACCGCCTCGGCGGCAAGCTGCGCACGGCCGAGCTGGCCGGGGTGCGGTTCGACGTGGGCGCCGAGGCGTTCCTGCACCGCAAGCCCGAGGCGCAGGAGCTGATCGACGAGGTCGGCCTCACCGGCCAGGTCGTGCACCCGACGGCGGCCAAGGCGAGCGTGCACGCGGCCGGGCGCACGCACCAGCTGCCGGCGCACACGTTCATGGGTGTGCCGGCGAGCGTGGAGACCGTGCGGCACATGCTGTCGTCCGAGGGCGCGTTGCGCGTCGAGATGGAACCGACGCTGCCGCCGGTCGAGCTGCACGGCGGTGACGTCGCCGTCGGCGCGCTGGTGAAGGACCGGTTCGGTCCCGAGGTCGCCGACCGCCTGGTCGGCCCGCTGCTCGGCGGGGTCTACGCGGGCCGCGCGGACGAGCTGGGTCTGCGCGCCACGATGCCGCAGATCGCGACCCTGCTGGACAAGGGCGTCGGCTCGGTGCTGGCCGCCGCCGCGATGATCATGCCCGCGCCGCCGCAGCCCGTGCCGCGCGGCCGCCGGTGTTCGCCTCGCTGCGCGACGGCGTCTCCACGCTCGTCGACCGGCTCGCCGAGGTCGCGAAGCCCGAGGTCCGGCTGGGGCTGCCGGTGCGCGTCCTGTCGTGGCAGGGTGACGGCTGGCGGCTGGAGATCGGCTCGGCCGCGACACCGCAGTACCTGGAGTGCGACGGTGTCGTGCTCGCCGTGCCCGCGCCGTCGGCCCGCAAGCTGCTCGCCGAGATCGCCCCGCAGGTCTCCGCCGCGTACGGCAAGGTCGAGGTCGCCTCGATGGCCGTGGTGGCGCTCGCGCTGCCGCCGGGCACCGAGCTGCCGGACCGCTCCGGCGTGCTGATCGCGGAGGGCGAGCGGTACTCCGACCGCATCACCCCGTTCACCGCCAAGGCGTTCACGTTCTCCAGCCGCAAGTGGGGCCACCTCGGCGAACCGGTGATCCTGCGCGGCTCGGTCGGGCGGCACGGCGAGACGGCGCTGCTGCAGCGCAGCGACGCCGACCTGGTGAAGGCCGTGCGCAACGACCTGTACGAGCTCACCGGCGTCAACGCCGCGCCCATCGACTCGGTCGTGCAGCGCTGGGGCGGCGGGCTGCCGCAGTACGGCGTCGGCCACGTCGACCTGGTGGACGCGATCGAACGCGGCATCGGCGACGTGCCGGGCCTGGCCGTCGCGGGCGCCACCCTGCACGGCGTGGGCGTCCCCGCCTGCATCGCCACCGCCGACTCGGCCGCCGCCCGTGTCGCAGCACACCTGCTGGGCCGCGTTCGCCGTTGAGGAGCCCGTGCCAAGATGGACCTATGGCGCGCCTGAACTACAACGAGCTCAACGACACCATCCGCTACACGATGTGGTCGGTGTTCCGGGTCGAACCCGGCAAGCTGCCCGAGGACCGCAGCGCCGCCGCGAGCGAGACCCAGAACTACCTGGACGCGTTGGAGGGCAAGGGCGTCGTCGTGCGCGGCGTCTACGACGTGGCCGGTCTGCGCGCCGACGCGGACTACATGATCTGGTGGCACGCCGAGGAGATCGAGCAGGTGCAGGCCGCCTACACCGGCTTCCGCCGCACCCCGCTCGGCAAGGTCTCCACGCCGGTCTGGTCACAGGTCGCCCTGCACCGCCCGGCGGAGTTCAACCGCAGCCACATCCCCGCGTTCCTCGCGGGCGAGGAGGCGCGCAAGTACATCTGCGTCTACCCGTTCGTGCGCTCCTACGAGTGGTACCTGCTGCCGGAGGAGGACCGCCGCAAGATGCTGGCGGACCACGGCAAGGAGGCCCGCGACTTCCCGGACGTGCGCGCCAACACCGTCGCGTCGTTCGCGCTCGGCGACTACGAGTGGCTGCTCGCGTTCGAGGCCGACGAGCTGCACCGCATCGTCGACCTCATGCGCCACCTGCGCGGCACCGAGGCGCGGCTGCACGTGCGTGAGGAGATCCCCTTCTACACGGGCACCCGCGTCCCGGCGGCCGAGCTGGTGACTAACCTGCCGTGACCCGGTAGGCCCGGATCACCGTGAGCTCGACGGTCCCGCCCTTGGCGTCGAGCGCCGTCGCCCTCAACGAGGCGAACTTCGCGTCAGCCGTGTGGTAGACCAGCGCGCTGTTGCCGACGACACCCGCACGACGCCACGACTTGCCGTCGTCGAACGAGTACTCGACGCCGGTGACGCGCACCTTGCCCGTGTCGCCCTGCGACTGCGTGAGCAGTCCGATGCGCTGCAACGTGCCCGCGGGTACCGAGCCGTTCGCGTCGAGCTTCGGCGCGAACCGCACGACCGAGAGCGGCACCGGCGTGGGCCGGTCGCCGGTGGCCTTCGACTTGAAGGTCCACTTGCCCGACACCTGCGTGCTGAGGTCGAACTGCGTGGCGCGGTCGAGGCTCACCTCGGCGCGGTAGCTCGCCTCACCGAGGGGCAGGCCCGCGAACGAGCCACCGGTCTGCGGCAGCTCACCGACGAGCGTGCCGTCGCGGTACAGGGCCGTGCGCGCCTTGTCCACAGTGGACGCACCGCTGCCGTGGTTGCCGTCGGCCAGCATCGGCACGCCGATGAACAGCTGGTCCCGGTACCGCTCGGCGAACGGGTACGGCGACTCCGGCAGCCCCGGGGAGAACACCGGGACGACCTCGCGCTCCGGGAAGGTGCGGCCCGGCGCGTACGTGCGCAGGTTCGACGTGATGCGTTCCTGGGCGCCGTTGGCGTGCTGGAGGCTCACCATCGACTGCCAGCGCAGGTCCTCGGTGGTCACGAAGTCGACCGCCTTGGCGCCCGCCGGCACCTCGTAGAGCGCCGTACCGCCGCCGATGCCGTGCACCGACAACGGCAGCTCGCCCTTGGCCACCAGGCTGTCCGGCTTGACGCCGAAGGACGTCTCCACGCGGGCGAGGTCCTTCTTCTCCGGCGCGCGGGTCAGGCCGTTGGGCAGGCTGCCACCGACCGGGTAGGCGAGGCGGTAGTAGGTGTTCGCCTCGGCGGCGGAGTTGGCGTGCAGCACCGTGAGCGACGCGAGCTCACGCGGGGACAGCGGACCGCCGACCTGCGCGGCCGAGATGCGGTCGAAGCCGCCGAACGAGATCAGCCCCGCCCCGATCCTGCGCTCACCGAACGTGCGCTGCCAGGCCAGCTCGCCGACGGCGAACGTGCCGGTGGGTTCCGGTGCCCGCACGTCGATCTTCTGGGCCAGCCGCGCGTCCTGCTTGACCGTCAGGTCGCCGGTCAGCTTCACCGTCGGCTGCAGCAGCAGGTCCAGGCCCTCCGGCGTGCTGATCGACGAGTCGAGCATGTAGGTGCCCCTGGGCAGCCGCAGCTTCTGGTCGCCGGCACCGATGACCGCCTTGAACGCTGTGACGTCCAAGCCGTCGACGAACGTCAGCGAGCTCGCCGGGTCCGCACCCGAGCGGTCGGTCAGGTCGATCGTGAGGGTGTAGGACTCGACCTCGCGGTCGACGCCGACAAGCGTGCGGACGGTGTGCGTGCCGGAGGTGGCCACGACCTCGCCGCTGTACAGGCCGTCCTTGCCGCCGACGCGGGTGTCGGCGGTGACCTGCAACGACGCCGTGCCCTTGGCGGGAACGGTGACCCGCGAGGCGCTCAGCGTGAACATCCCGGCCGGCGCCGAGGTGTCGATCCGGACGTCGAGGGTGATGGGCGCGTCGGTCGGGTTGGTGTAGGTGACCGGCTTCGTCTCCGGCTTGTCGTCGGCGTGCGGCCACTCGTGCCGGCCGAGGTTCAGCGCCACGACGTCGGCGGTCAGCACCTGGTCGACCGCCTTGGCCACGTCGATGCGACCCGCGCCCTGGTCGAACGCGCTCACGCCCGCGGTGGGCTTGGCCGTGGTCGCCAGTGCCGACTTCACCTGCGCCGGCGTCCACTCCGGGTGCTGCTGGCGCAACAACGCCGCCGCGCCCGCCACGTGCGGCGCGGCCATCGAGGTCCCGTCGGCCGCGACGTGCTCGCCGTTCGTGCCCGCCGCCGCGGCGACGATGCCGACGCCGGGTGCGGTCACCTCGGGCTTGAGCCCGCTGTCCCCGACGCGAGGACCCCTGCTGGAGAACGGTGCGAGCTTGTCGGCGCGGTCGACCGCACCCACCGAGAGCGCGGCCTCGGCCGTGCTGGGGGAGCCGACCGTGCCGGGGCTGCCCGAGTTGCCCGCGGAGATCACGAACAGCGTGCCGTACTGCGCGGTCAGGTCGTTGACGGCCTGTTCCAGCGGGTCCACCTCGGGGGTGTCACCGCCGCCGAGGCTCATGTTGATCACCTGGGCGCCCTGCTCCGCCGCCCAGCGCATGCCGTCGAGGATCCACGACTCCTGGCAGCCGAACTCGATGCACACCTTCGCGTCGAGCAGCTGCACACCCGGTGCCACGCCGCCGAACTTCGCGTCATGGCTCGCGACCGTCGAACCGACGTGGGTGCCGTGGCCGACGTTGTCGGTGTTGTCGGGGTCGGTGGTGAAGTTGCGCTCCGCGACCTGCTGGCCCTTGAGGTCGGGGTGGTTCTCGTCGACACCGGTGTCGACGATCGCGACCTTGATCCCCTTGCCGGTGATGCCGCGCTGGTGGGCCGCGGGCGCGCCGATCTGCGCCACGCTGCGGTCCAGGGCCGGCTTGCGCAGGCCGTCGAGCCAGATCTTGTCGCCGGTCTGCCGGAGCGCGCTCCAGTCGCCCGCCGTCCGCGCGCCGGCTCTGGCGTGACCGTTCACCAGCAACGGCATCCGGTCGCGATAACCGAACTCCAGCAACGTCGTGACGTCGAAGAGCCTGCGGTCGAGCCGGTCCGCCGCCAACGGCTCGAACGCGTCCTTCGGGACCACCGTCACATGCCCGTCGGCACCGCGATGGGTCTTGAAGGTCATCTGCTGCCTGCCCTCACCGGGCTGGACGGCGACGACCTGCTGTCCTGGCCCCAGCAGGACCTTGTCGCCGGTGACGAGCGTGACCTCGTCGACTGCCTTGATGGGCTGGCCTGGCACCGGCGCCGCTGACGCCCCCGTGGCCGGTACCGCGGTCAAGGCGAGCGCCGCGAAGGCGGCGCCCAGCACTTTCGATTTGCCGCGCATTCGAATCCCCTCGTGGTTTCGAAATGCTGCGCGCTGTGGTTCGCGCAGGCCGGAAGGCCCTTCCGCGACAATGCGAAGGCAATGCGAAAATGGACCCCCGGCCCTTTTGAAGCTATCGATGGTGGCCGGGGTCACACAGGGCTGAACGGGCGATTCTCGGCGCGCTTTCGTTCGCCCGTCAGTTCGACTGCCAGAACTTCCAGCGAGCCTTGCGTTTCACCTGCAGTTCGCCGGCGGCGCGCAACCAATCGGCGAACGCGGCGGCGTCCTCGCGGGCCCGCGAGGACGCCCTGCGCGGGTTGGCCAGCGCGTATGCGTCGAAGAGCTGCCGGAACCGGTCGCCCAGCTCGTTCGCGACCTCCGGTCCGAGCATCCGGACGATGCCGCGGCGTTTCGCGAGCAACGCGCGGCGTTCGACTTCCACGCGTTGTTCGTCGAATCCCGCAGGCGCCGGCCCACCGGCGAGCAATGCGTTTAGCAGTTCCGCCTGCCGGGCAGCAAGCCTTTCGCGTGCGCTCGAATGATCGATGTGATCGGGTTTCTCAGCCACGGTGTTTGTCCACCACCGCGCGGATGGCGGCCAGTTCGGCCGAAATTTCGGCATCCGACGGGTAGTTGTCGTCGCGTTCGAGCAGAACACCGGGTGGTGCGACGCGCGAGCACAGCTCGTCGAGCACGTCGAGGACCTCGGGCAGCACCGCGTGGGCGTGCGTGTCGTGGTAGATGTCGCCGTGCTGCTCGCCGCCGGCGACGTGCACGTACGCGAGGCGCTCCAGCGGGATCTCGTCGAGGAACCGCTGCGGGTCCGTGCCGATGTTGCGGGCGTTGGCGTAGAGGTTCGCGACGTCGACCAGCAGCCAGCAGTCGGTGCGCTCGACCAGCTCGGCGAGGAACTGGCCCTCGGTCAGCTCGCCGTCGGGCCACTCCAGCAGCGCGGCGACGTTCTCCAGCGCCAGCGGCACGGGTAGGTGCTCCTGGGCGCGCTTGACGTTCGCGACGAGCACGTCGAGCGCGTCCCTGGTCCGCGGCACCGGCATCAGGTGGCCGGAGTCGAGCCCGCCCGCGCGCACGAAGCACACGTGGTCGCTCACCATGGGCGCTCCGACGGCCTCGGCGACGGACGCGAGGTGGTCGACGCGCTTGAGGTCCACCTCCTCGGCGCCGCCCAGCGACAACGACACGGCGTGGGGGAGGACCGGGATCCCGCGCTCCAGCAGGATCGTCACGGACTCCGGCAGGTGTCCGGTGTGGATGTTCTCGGCGACGATCTCGACGAAGTCCACGCCGGGCAGCCGTTCCACGGTCAGGTCGATCTCCGAGCGCCAGCCGATGCCGACGCCCAGGTCCTTGATGCCCGCCATCAGTCGCCTCCTCCGCCACCACCGCAGCCGCCACCCGATGAACAGCTGCTGCCACTGCTCGACGAACAGCTGCTCCCGCCGCTGCTCGACGCACAGCTGTTGCTACCACATCCGCTGCCGCAGCTACCGCAGCCCGCCGCCGCCCCGTGGCCGCCACCGTCCGAAGAGGACTGCCGGCGGTTGGGCTTGCGCGGGAGCATCTTCACCACCTTCTGGGGCAGGCCGAACAGGTCGGCGACCGGACGGCCGTCCAGCCTGCCGCAGAACCCGTGCAGCGCGACCGCGTGCACCCGGTCGTGCGCGGTCGTCTGGAGCAGGACCTGCAGGCCGGCCTTGGTGAGCGGGCCACGGCCGCGCGTCCAGAAGAACAGCAGCACCGCGACCGGCACACCGACGAGGAACACCGGCCAGTACACGACGCCGAGCAGCACCAGCACCACCGCGATCACGGGGTAGGCCCACCAGGACTCGCCGCGGCGGCGGGGCAGCTGCATCAGCTTCCGCAGGTGCAGCTGCCGGTGCAGCCACTGCACCTCGGAGCTGTACGCGGCCGACTGCACGACCAGCTCGAACCGCACGGCGGTGCGCAGCTGGGCGAGGATCTGGCGTTCGACCGACGTGGCCGCGCCCTGCCCGTCCTGGTGCACGGCCGAGACGAGCCCTTCCCGGGACACCCGCACCAGGCCGGCGTCGATCAGCCGGGCCAAGGCGGTCTCCGCGGCCCTGCCGGGTCCCGCGGTCAGGTACCCGATCTCCTCCACGGACAGCCGGGTGTTCTGCCAAGTCGTTGTGGTCATCCCAATTCCCCCTCAGCTGCTGGAACCGCAGCTGCTCGAACTGCTGCAGCTGCTGCTGGAACTGCTGGAGCAACTGCTGCCGGAGCTGCTCGACCCCCCGCAGCCGCTGCTGGAACTGCTGCAGCTGCTCGACGAACAGCTGCTGGACGACGTGCCGCAGTGGTAGACGTAGCCGGCGTCGGCCGTGTAGTACCAGCCGCCGTTGTTCGATGTGGACCGCCTGCGCCCGCCCGGCGTGAGCCCGCGCAACGCCACCGTGTGCGGCCGACTGGGAACGTTGTGCCGGGCGTACTTCAGCACGGTCCGGCCGGCCGGCGTCAGCAGGCCCTTCCTGCGCACCAGGACGGCGAGCAGCAACGTCAGCGCGGCGAACACCCAGACGATGTGCTCGGCGAAACCGACGCCGAACAGCACGACGGTGAGCAGGATGAACAGCACCTGGAACCCGGTGGAGCCGCTGGCCTTCCGGCGCTGCAACCCGCGGTCGGTCAGGCTCTGCCGCAGTGAGGCCATCTCGGGGCTGCGCGCGGTCCACCACACCACCGAGGCGACCGGCTGACCGGCGCCCTGCACGCCGGCCAGCACCTTGGCTTCGAGCCGAGTCGTTGCGCCGTAGCCGTTCTGGTGGACGGCGGTCACGAGGCCCTCGCGGGACACCCGTACGAGACCGCCGTCCATCAGCCGCGACAGGGCGGCCTGCGCCGCCCTGTCCGGTCCCCCTGCCAGGAACCCGATCTCCTCCGCGGACCAGTCGGTGCGGGTCGAAGCCATGGCCATCAGCACTCCTCGTTCGCCGGTGCCCGTGCTACTTCGACGTGAGATCCGTTCCACGGTTCCTGTTGTTACCCAACCGAACCGCGGAGCGGCTCAGCTGCCACCCCCGCCGCAGCCGCCGCCCCCGCCGCAGCTGCTCCCGCTCGAACACGAAGAGGAGCTCGTCGAACACGCGCTGCCACCGGTGTAGCCGCTGGACGTCCCCGCCGGTGCGGCGAGCAGCGAGCTGCGCACCGCCAGGTCCGGGTAGACGGTGAGGCCGCCGAGGGCGACCAGCCCGGCCGCGCCCACGAGGGCGGGGTCCTCCGAGCCGGTCGCCCTTCCCCCTGCGGTGCGGGCGGCGTCCAGCACACGATCCCCCGTGGTCGTGCGCAGGTTCTTGCCGCGCCGCAGCACGAAGAAGATCAGAACGGCGGTGATGACGAGCTGCACGCTCAGCCAGCCGATGTTCGCGTCGATGGCGATGCCGTTGACCCAGCGCACCACCCCGACTGCGAGCAGTAGCCACAGGAGCGCGGATCCGTTGCGACGAGCGCGTTTCACGGCCTCCTCGCTGAGGACGAGGCCCAGCTCCTGCAGGCGCAGGCCGATCGCCCTGACGGCGATGTCCTTGGCGACCGCGGGGATCATCAGGCTGACCGTGCGGTTGCTGTAGCGCTGGCTGTCGGTGAGCACGGCGCGGTCCACGTGGTTGCGCGACTGCGGCGAGTTGGTGGCCGACACGGCACCACGGCGTGAAATCCTGAGCTCACCGGCGGTGAGCAGGCGCGCGACGGCCGTCTCGACCACGCGCCGCGGACCGCCCGCGAGGTAGGCGATCTCGTCCACGTCGAGCGTGCGCACGGGCTGGCTCCCGCCGGCCCGTGCGCGCACCCGGATCACGATCGCGGCCAGCACCGCGAGTGCCAGGCCGATCCAGTACAGCTGAAGGAACTCCGGTCCGGACAATCCCCAAGGTTCCACGAGAACCACCCCCTGACTGCCCCCAAGACCATGCTTGGTTGGAGTCCATGGTGTGGTCCGTGCCACAACCTCACAAGGCTTGTTGACGAAGCCTTAGGGTTGCCCGCTTTCTGTTGAGGTTCCCCGCTCCGCGGCGGGCTCGTGGCTCAGCTGGAGGAGCCGCCGTCGACTCCGCTGGAGCCTTCACCGTCGGTACCGAAACTGGCGAAGATCATTGCGCCTCCCAGGTTCTGCCCGGCACTCCCGGCCGGGCTGCACCCAGTCTCCTATTCGGACGGAACGAGTTTCAAGGAGACGGAGTTGATGCAGTAGCGCTGGTCGGTGGGAGTGGGGTAGCCCTCACCTTCGAAAACATGCCCCAGGTGGCTGTGACATGTGGCGCAGAGCACCTCCACGCGCTTCATGCCGAGCGTCCGGTCCTCGCGCAGGATGACCGCCTCGCCCGCCAGCGGCGAGAAGAACGACGGCCAGCCGCAGTGCGAGTCGAACTTGGTGTCGCTGCGGAAGAGCTCGGCGCCGCACGCACGGCACTCGTAGACGCCCTCGGTCTTGGTCTCGACGTACTCGCCGGTCCAGGGGCGTTCGGTGCCTGCCTGCCGCAGCACCGCGAACTCGGCGGGGTTGAGCTGGGTACGCCATTCCTCTTCGGAACGCACGACTTTGGGGGTGGTGCCGACAACAGGTTCCATGACCCTTTATAACGCCGCCACGGCCGCTGGGCTTCCCGGCGGCCGTGGCGGCGGGGGCGGTCGTAAGACCCCGTTGACGACTGCTTCAGAAGATGATGGTGACGATGTCGCTCAGCGCGAACCAGATCGTCAGCACGACACCCAGCAGGATCAGGCCCACGACGAGCACGGCCACGAGGCGCCGGTGACCAGTTGTGCGGTTCGCGGAGTCGGCGAAGTCCTGCACCCCGTCGAGGTAGCCCTCCACCGTGTAGCCGGAGCGTTCGCGCTTCATCCGGTCGAGGTGCTCGGCGAACGCCTTCGTCTCCGGGTCGTGCGGGTCGAGCCCGATCAGCTCCTCCTGGAACTGTTCGCGCTCGTCCTTCGGATCGCCCATGACTGCGAGTTTAGTGGCTGCGGCCCGGCATCAACGTGTACGACGTGTTGACGCGGGCACACGTTCAGCTGGCAACGGCGAGCGACGGCTTGACCGCGCCGACGGCCCGGCCGTGGCCCAGCACCGGCACGGTCGCGAGGCCGGCGACCCCGTCCACGTCGACGCCGAGCCGCTTGAGCACCGCGACGACGACGACGGCACGGGCGCGCGAGGAACCGTCCGCGATCTTCAGCGCGACGCCCTCGCCGGTGGGCAGGCCCACGGCGTAGACGCCCTCGGCGCCGTCCTTGGCGATGACGCCGGGCAGGGCGTCCATCAGCACGGTCACGTCCCGGCCGGTGCCGCCGACCCACTGCGGGTGGGCGTTCATGGCGGCGGCGACCCGGTGCTCCAGGGTGCCCTCGGGCGCGCTGGCGAGCCTGCCGAACGCCCTGGCGAGACCGGTCAGGCTGATCGCGAAGATCGGTGCGCCGCAACCGTCGACGCCCACCTGGGCGACCGGCTCACCGGCGACGTCCTCGATCGTGGCGCGGGTGGCGACCTGCAACGGGTGCGCCGGGTCGAGGTAGTCCTCGGTCGACCAGCCGTTGGCGACGCAGGTCGCGAGCATGGCCGCGTGCTTGCCGGAGCAGTTCATGTACTTCGGGGCGGCGCCGAGGCCGCGGGCGAGGTGCTGGGCGCGGGCAGCCTCGCCGATGGGCAGGTCGGGCGTGCACCGCAGGGCGTCCTCGGTCAGGCCGGCGCCGGCGAGGATGCGCAGCGCGCCCTCGACGTGGAAGTCCTCACCGGAGTGCGACGCGCAGGCCAGCGCGAGCAGCTCGCCGTCGAGGTCGAGGCCGTTGCGCAGCATCGCGAGCGCCTGCAGCGGCTTGTTGGACGAGCGGGGGAACGCGACGTCGTCGGGCCGGCCGACGGACAGCACCGGGGTGCCGGTGGCGTCGGTCGCGACGACGGTGCCGTGGTGCACCGACTCCAGGAAGTCGCCCCGCCAGACCTCCGCGACCACCTCGTGCCCCATGACGCCTCCCTCTGAACCGGGTTCTCGAACTGCCAACTGTCGACAGTCGACCACGCACATAATGTAGGGACGGACGGTCGGTGCCGTCCAGATCAGGAGACGAACGTGACACCTCCCCTGCACCTGAGCCTCGCCGGTCAGGCGGTCGACGTCCTGCGCGAGCAGGTGCTGACCGGGGTGATCCCGGCGGGCGCGCGGGTGAACGAGGTCGAGGTGGCGCAGCAGCTCGGCATCAGCCGCGGCCCGTTGCGCGAGGCGATCCGGCACCTGGCCTCGGAGGGCCTGCTCACGCTGGTGCCGCACCGGGGCGCGTTCGTGCCGGCCGCCGACGAGGACGAGGTGCGGGCGTTGTTCGAGCTGCGCACGGCCCTGGAGTGCGCGGCGGCAGAGCTCGCGGCGTCCCGGCGCACCGACGTCGACCTGGTGCGGCTGCAGGAGGTGTGTGCCGAGTCGCGGCGGAACTACCGGGCGGGGCAGCCGTTCCCGTACCGGCTGGACCTGGCGTTCCACCAGACGTTGCTCGACGCGGCGCGCAGCCCGCGGATCGCCGAGCAGGTGCGGCTGGTGCAGCAACGGGTGGTGCTGTTGCGCAGTGCGTTGGAGGACGACCCACCGCACCAGCACGCGTCGATGGACGACCACGACGAGCTTGTACGTGCGATCGCCGATGGGGACGCGGCGCGCGCGTCGGGCGTGATGCGACGCCATCTGTCGCGAGTGTGTGCGCAGATGCTGACGAGTCTCAACGCCTGAATAATCGCCCTTGGGCAAATGGGCGTGCGAAGGCGGAGGAATGCGCGGGACGACGTTCGGTGAGTTCCTGCGTTTCTATCGACGCAGAGCTGGTCTGACACAAGAGCAACTCGCGTCCCGCACGGGGCTGAGCGTGCGCGCGTTGAGCGATCTCGAACGCGGACGCGTCCACACACCCCAGGCCTCCACCATCGACCTGTTGGTGGCCGGGCTCGAGCTCGACCTGGGCGAGGCGGGGGAGTTCGGCACGCTGGCCCGGCTCGGCGAGGCGGTGCAGCCACGGCCGGAGCGCGCCGACCGGACCTGCTCCCCGCCACCCGCCGTCGAGCTCGCCGGACGGGCCGCCGAGCAACGGCAGCTCGCCGAGTGGGTCATGAGTGCGAGTACCTCTAACTTGCTCGACGTTGTCGTCGTGCACGGACCACCCGGTGTCGGCAAGACCGCGCTCGCCGTCGACGCCGCGCACCGGTTCGGCTGCGCGTTCGCCGACGGCTGCCTGTACCTCGACCTGCGCGGCATGGATCCGGCGCCGTTGTCGCCGGACCGCGCGATCGCCCGGCTGCTCACCGCCTTCGGCGTGCCGGACGCGCGGATGCCGTCCGACGCCGGCGACCGCGACCGGCTCTACCGCTCGATGCTGCGTGAACGCTCGGTGCTGCTCGTGCTCGACAACGCCGCCAACGAGGCCCAGCTCCGTCCGTTGCTCGCGGCAGCTCCCGGCTCGCTCGTGCTGGTCACGAGCCGCAATATATTGGCCGGCCTGATAGCTCGGCACCGCGTCGAGCTCGGTCCGTTGAGCAGCGACGGCGCCGTCGCGTTGCTCACGGCGGTGGCGGGCGACCGCGTGCGGGCCGACCGCGAGTCCGCCGGGCTCGTCGCGGGGTTGTGCGGCGGCATCCCGCTGGCGCTCGCGATCGCGGGCCACCGGCTCACCGGGCCGTGGTCGCCGCGGCAGCTCGCCGACCGGCTCTCCGACGAACGCGAACGCCTCGACGTGCTCGCCACCGACGACGTCCAGGTGCGCACGGCGTTCGAGCTGTCCTACCGGTTGCTCGCGCCGGGGACCGCCACGGTGTTCCGCCGGCTCGCGCTGGTGCCGGGACCGGACACCTCGGCCGAGCTCGCCGCCGTCGCCGCGAAGATCTCGCCCGAGGACGCGGAGGCGTTGCTGGAGGAACTCGTCGACGCGAGCCTCGTGCGTCCGGGTGACCTTCCCGGCCGGTACACGTTCCACGACCTGATCCGGGACTACGCGCGCGAGCGTTTGCACAGCGAAGAACCTGACCTGGACACGCACCGCCTACGAACACGCGATTGGCTGATGGCCCGCGCGACGACGGCGGCGGCCTTGTTCCACCCGGACGAACAAGGCGCGGCCGACCTGGAAAACGCGGACCGGTGGCTGCTCGTGGAACGGGCGAACTGGCGTGGCGCGCTGCGGGAGGCCGTGCGCGACGGCGACCACGAGGTCGTGCTGGAGCTGGCGAACGCGATGCACTGGTACTCCGACCACCGCGGTCCGGGCGAGCTGTGGGCGGAGGTCTACACGGCCGGTGTCGACGCCGCGCACGCACTCGGCCGCACGGAGCACGAGGCGAAACAGCTCAACTTCCTGACCTGGGTGTACTTCGCGCGTGCGGCCCGGCTGCCGCTGGCCCTGCAGACCCACGAGGCGGCGCTGAGGCTGGCCGAGGAGTGCGGCTCGACCGTGGAGACGGCGTGGGCGCACTACTACCGCGCGGGCGTCGAGACCCGTCTGGGCAACCACGCGACGGCGGTGACGCACGGCCGTCGCGCCGCCGAGCTGTTCCGGGTGGCCGGGTTGCCGATGGGGGTCGTGTTCGCGTTGTCGTTCACCGGCGTGCTGCTGCAACGGATGGGCCGCTCCGCCGACGCGGTCGAGACGCATCGCGCGGCCATCGCCGAGGAACGGGAGGTGCGTGACACCCAGCGCGGTGTCGCGAGAGAGAACACCGCCCAACTGCTGCTGCGACTCGCGGACAGCCTCACGGCGGCGGGTGAACCGGAGCAGGCACTGCCCGTCGTGGCCGAGGCCGAGACGCTGGTCGGGGAGTTCGGCGGCCTGCGCGCGATGGTGCGGCACAGCAGAGCCCGCGCGCTGGTCGCGGCCGACCGGTTCGCCGAGGCCAGGGAGCAGCTCGCCGGCGCGGCCGAGACCATGGTCGACCCCGAGGCCAGGGTGTCCGTGCTGATCGAGCTCGCCCGGACGTGCGAGCAGATGGGTGACCACGATGCGAGCACACGGCACCGCGTGCGCGCGTTGGCCGAGAGCGAGGGCTACGAGTCGCCCGGCATGACGAAGCTGCAGCACGAGGTCGCCGAGGCGTTGGGCATCCGCCTGACGGGCTGAGCTCAGTGCCGGTCAGCGCAGGACGGTGCTCAGGAAGGCGTCCGCGTCGAAGTGCTCCGTCCCCGGCGACACCAGGCGGTGGCTCGCGTCGAGGAACTTGCGCAGCGTCGAGGCGGGCACCCGGAACACCGTGACGTGCCGGTCGGAGACGAGCTCGAGGACCACCGCGCGGCCGCTCGGGCGCACCCGCACGTCGCCCTTGCCCGCAGGACGGGACAGGCCGTCCCACAGCAGGTCGCGGCCCATGATCCAGGTCGACACCGCGCCGCCCGCGTGGAAGTGCATCGTGACCGCGAACGGGTCGTCGGCCGAGTAGACCATCTCCGTGTCCACGGGTGCGCCCGCGCCGTCGGGACGGATGAAGTCGAAGACGGTGCGTGATGCGACCCGCATCGGAGCTCCCAAGTTGTTCGCCGGTGGTTACACAATGCACCACGCACACGGCGGCGAAATGGTTCACGGTCCGGGCGTGTCTTCACCTGGTGCATCAGCCGGGAAACGACCGGCCAAATGAGATTTGCCCCATCGGTCGCCGCGGCGGGCTGGTTGACGTGCGACGGCGGACGTGTGGGCCGCGTCTCACCCGATGCCGCGGACCGGAACTTCTGCCGGTCGTTCTGCATGGTCCTCGCGCTGACGAGGCGATTTCCTGGAAACCGTCCCAGAAAGGACGGATGACATGAGCGCCCCTTCCCCTCGCCGGCTCGGACCGGCCGGTGCCGCCACGAGTCAAGCGGCCGGTCGGCTCGTCGGCCGGGAACGGGAGGTCGCCGCGGTGACCGAGGCGTTGCGCGACGGGCGGTCGTGCGTCGTGCACGGGGGTCCGGGGACGGGGAAGAGCGCGTTGCTGGCCGTGGCGTCGTCGATCGCGGTGCGCAGCGGGATGACGCCGGTGCGGGCGTGGTCCGGCGTCGACCGGCGCACGGTGCTGGTGGTCGACGACGCCGAGCAGCTGCCCGCCGAGAAGGTGGAGCGGCTCGCGAGGTACCGGGGGCCGGTGTTGCTGGCGGGCGATGTGGATCCGGACGTGGTGCTGGACCTCCTGCCCGGTGCGGCGGCGGTGGCGGTGCGGCCGGTCGGTGCCGCGGCGGTGACCGAGCTGCTGCGACGGCGGGTCGACGGTGAGGTGCCGCCGGAGCTGACCGAGCTGTGCCTGCGGTTCACCGGCGGTGCGCCGGGTGTGCTGAGCGACGTGCTGGACCTGGTGCCGGACCTCGCGGTGCGGTGCCTGCGGGAGACGTTGCCGGCGTTGCGGCTGCCGCGGCTGCTGCGGGCGGTGCGCCGGTGGGCCGTGCTGGATGCCGCGGCGGTGACCGTCGGTCGCGCGCTCGCCGTGCTGGGGGAGGTGGAGCCGGCCGTGCTGGGCGAGGTCACCGGGATGTCGTCGGTCGAGGTGCTCGCCGCGGTCGAACGGCTGGTGGACGCGCGGCTCGCCTTCGCGGGGCCGACGCGCATCCAGTCGCCCGCGCTGGGGCACGCGATCCGCCACGAGATGACACCGCACGCGCGCGAACGCTTGCACCGCACAGCCGCGCACGTGCTGTACCGGCGCCGGGACACCGCGACCGCTGTCGCCGAACAGGTCGTGGCCTGTGCGGAACCCGTTGCGCTGCCGTGGGTTGCGCCGGTACTGGTTGCGGCGGCACGGCTGCACCGGGTGGCGGGACGGCCCGAGCAGGCCGTGCGATGTCTGCGCGCGGCACTGCGGGAGCCGATGGACGCGCGGGGTGCGGAGGAGGTGGCGGCCGGGATGGCGGACCTGCACCTGCGCTGCGGAATCGCGCCGCGGGCCGGGAGCTGAGCCGGCTCGTGGGCCGGCTCGCGGGTCCGCTCGGCGCCGTGGTGCTGGACTGGCAGTGCGACGAGGAGGTGCTCGGGCTGGAGCTCGGGCCGGTCGCGACCTCGATGAGCGCCGCGCACGCCACGCCGAGCGACGACACCCCGGCCCTGCGCGCGTTCTGGCTCAGCCTGCGCGGCGACGGGGCCGAGCTCGCCGAGCAGGTGCTGGGGGAGGTCGCGCACGGCGGAGGTGCGATGCCGGACCTGGTGTTCGCGGGTCTCGCGTTGCTGCACACCAGCACCGGCTACGCGAGCGTGCTGCTGGAGCTGGCGCCCCGGCTGCGGTTGCGGCTGGCCGGTGCCGAGGACGACTGGCTGGTGGCGTTGGAGGCGTGGGCGCACCGGTGCAACGGCGACCACGCCGAGGTGTCCCGGCTGGTCCGCGAGCTGACCGCGCGAACCTCGCCCGCCCGTGGCTGCGCGGCGCTGGGCGCGGCGGCGTTCGTCGCGTCCGCTGTGGACGGTGGCGCGCCGGTGAGGCGTGGGAGTTGCTGCGGCGGCTGGGTTATGCGGGCACGTTGCCGCCGGCGTGGGTGTGCACCGCGTTGCTGCACCACCGCGGCCGCATGCACCTGGAGCTCGGCTCGCCGCGGGCGGCGCTCGCCGACGCGACCGAGTGCGGCGAGCGGTTGGCGTTGTGGCGGGCGGACAACCTGGCGATCGCGCCGTGGCGGCTGGTCGCGGGGGCGGCGAAGGCCCGGCTCGGCGGGACGGCCGTGCGGGAACCGGCGCGCAGGACCGGTTCCGCGTGGGGAAGGCTGACCCCGCACGAGTCGCGGATCGTGCGGCTGGCGCTGGACGGGGAGACGAACCGGGCGATCGCCACCCGGTTCAACGTCACGCAACGGGCGGTCGAGCTGCACCTGACCCGCGTGTACCGCAAGGTCGGCATCAGCAGGCGGGTGCAGCTGTCCGCGGTGTTCGGCGACTGATCGTCAGAGCAGCCCGGCGCGGATCGCCCAGGCGACCGCGTGCACCCGGTTGCGCAGCCCGAACCGGTCCAGCAACTGGTGCAGCGCGTACTTCACGGTCCGCTCCGAGCAGAACAACCGCTGCGCGACCTCGGCGATCGTGGCGCCCTCGGCCAGCAGCCGCAGCAGCCGCAGGTCGCGGTCGCTCAGCACGGACGGCGCCTCCTGCAACGTCTGCCCGCCGAGCAGCAGCTTCTCCAGGCGTTCGGTGTTGACGTCGGCGCGGCGCACCGGGTTCGCGAGGCCTGCCTGAGCGGCGATGGACGGTGTCAGGTCGTGCACCCGTGCCGCGATCACGACGATCCGGGGTGCCGCGATCGCCTTGAGCCGCGCGGCTTGTTGCGCACACAGTTCGTTCACCACGGCCAGCAGCACGTGCGCGTCGGCGCGGTCGGTCACCACTCGCACCCGCGGTGAGTTCTTCAGCAGGTGTGTCACCCCGGCGGCACTGATCAGGTCACGGGAGTCGACGGCGACGCGAACCGGCTCGATTCCGGCGTCCACGAGGGCGATGGCAGAGCTCATGGGCCCGATCGTTCACCGGCCGGGCGTGCGTCCACTTCGGAAAACCGAACCGATGAGCACCTGTTTGCCGGCCACCGAGGTGCGGAACTCGCCGGTCGGCCAGTGTTCGACCCGCAGCTCGTCACCGGGTGTCACGGGAGCGGTGAACTTGGCGTGCAGCTCGGTGAAGTCCTTGCCCCGCACGGTGATCCCGAGCGTGCACAGGCCGTGCAGGATCGGCTGCTCGAACCCGGCCAGCCGGGCGAACGCGGGGTCGTGGTGCATCGGGTTCACGTCGCCGGTTTCGCGGTATTTGAGCGCTTGGTCGGCGGTGGTGCGGAAGACGGTCACCTCCGGTTCGGTGCCCGGTACCGAGAAGCCGCGGGTTTCTCCACGTGGACCGCCGAAACCGCCTTCTCCTTTGATGAAGCACGACGAACGGGTGGACGCGTACTCCGACTCCCAGGTGCTCACCACCAACGCACCGGAACCTTTGTCGTAAATGTCCGTGAACGTCTTGGTGACGACCGTGGAGCCGTTCCGCGGCAACGGCTTGTGCAGCCACAACGACTGTTCGGCGTGCAGGACCTGGGTCATGTCGGCGCCGGTGAGCCCGAGCTGTGGACCGCCGTGCTGCAGCAACGGGATGGCGAACGCGGTGGAGTGGCCGCCGACCGCCTGCGCGTACACCTCGGCGTCGCCGGACGACCAGGTGCGGACCTGTCGTCCGACGACGCCGAGGATGTCGTGGTCGAGCACTTATCCCAGCGATCCGCGGATGTTCGCGTGCCCCTTGAGCAGGTTGCGGGCGATCGTGCGGCGCTGGATCTCGTCGGTGCCCTCGTAGATGCGCAGCAGGCGCAGCTCGCGGTACCAGCGCTCGATCGGCAGCTCGCGGGTGTAGCCCATGCCGCCGTGGATCTGCAGCACGCGGTCGACGATCTCGTTGGCCTTGATGCCGCCGTAGAGCTTCGCGATCGACTGCGCCTGCCGCGAGTCCTGCTTCTGGTCGACGAGCCACGCGGCGTGCAGCACGAGCCAGCGCAGCGCCTCGATCTCGACGGCGGAGTCCGCGATCATCCACTGGATGGCCTGGTACTCGGCGATCGGCTTGCCGAACGTGACGCGGTTGCGGGCCTGCTCGATCGCCATCTCGACGAGGCGTTCGACCGAGCCGAGCGCGCGGGCGGGCAGCAGGTAGCGGCCCTGGCCGATCCACTGCATGGCGAGGTGGAAGCCCCTGCCCTCCTCGCCGAGGATGTTCTCGTGCGGCACCCGGACGTTGTCGAACACCAGCGCCGCCGGACCCCACTGGCCCATGGTCGGGATGGGCTCGGACTTCCAGCCCATGTCGCGGTCGACGAGGAAGCAGGTGACGCCGCCGTCGGCGCCCTTCTCCTTGTCCGTCACGGCGAACACCATCACGAAGTCGGCCTCGTTGCCCTGCGTGATGAAGGTCTTCTCGCCGTTGATGACCCACTCGTCGCCGTCGCGGACCGCGGACGTGCGGATGGCCTTGGCGTCACTGCCGGCGCCGGGCTCGGTGATCGCGAAGCACGACACCCGTTCGCCGGAGATCGTCGGCAGCAGGTAGCGCTGCTTCTGCTCCTCGTTGCCGTGGAACAGGATGTTGTCCGCGTACCCGCCGAACCGGAACGGCACGAAGGACCGGCCGAGCTCCGCCTCGATGAGCGCGGTCATCATCGCGCCCAGGCCCATGCCGCCGTACTCCTGCGGCGTCAGCACGCCGAAGAAGCCGGCGGCCTTCGCCTTCTCCTGCAACGCCTTGAGCTCGTCCTTGGGCAGGCCGGGCTGCCCGGCGCGTTCGCGGCGCAGCACCTCCGGCTCCAGCGGGACGATCTCCTTGCGCACGAAGGTCCGCACCCAGTCGCGGATCTCCTTCTGCTCGGCGTCGAGCGTGAAGTCCATTTCTCTCCCTTAGACGAACGCGTTGATGCCCGTCAGCGCGCGACCGATGAGCAGTTTCTGGATCTGGCTGGTGCCCTCGTAGAGGGTCGTGACACGGGCGTCCCGCAGGTACTTGCCCACCGGGTACTCGTCGATGTAGCCGTAGCCGCCGAACACCTGGATCGCGTTGTTGGCGACCTTCACCGCGGCCTCGCTGGCGTAGAGCTTGGCCATGGACGCCTCGGTGCCGAACGGCAGGCCCCTGTCCGCGAGGTCGGCCACCCGCCAGGTGAGCAGGCGCGCCGCCTCGGTTTCCACGGCCATGTCGGCGAGCAGCTCCTGCACGAGCTGGAAACCCGCGATGGGTCTGCCGAACTGCTCGCGTTCCTTGGCGTAGTGCAGCGCGGCGTCCAGTGCGCCCTGCGCGGCGCCCACACAGCCCGCCGCGACGGACATGCGGCCCTTGTCGAGCGCGCCCATCGCGAGCTTGAAGCCCTCCTCGCTGAGCAGGGCGTCGGCCTCGACGTGGACGTCCTCCAGGGTGATCTCGGCGGTGGCCTGGCCGCGCATGCCGAGCTTGCCCTTGATCTCGGTGGCGGTGAAGCCAGGTGTGGTCGTGGGCACGAGGAACGCGCTGATGCCCTTCGGGCCGGGTCCGCCGGTGCGGGCGAACACCAGGGCGACGTCGGCCCACGTGCCGTTGGTGATGAAGACCTTGCGGCCGTTGAGCACCCAGCCGCTGCCGGTCCTGGTGGCCTTGGTGACGAGACTGCCCGCGTCGCTGCCGGTGCCGGGTTCGGTGAGCGCGAAGCAGCCGACCTGGGCGCCGCTGGTCAGCCCCGGCAACCAGCGCTGCTTCTGCTCCTCGGTGCCGTGCTTGGCGATCGACTTCGCGACCAGGCCCAGTGACACCGAGATGATCCCGCGCACCGCGCTGTCGCCCCGCGCGATCTCCTCCAGGACCAGGCAGTACGCGAGGTTGTCGCCGCCGGAGCCGCCGTAGGACTCGTCGACGCCGAGCCCGAGGAACCCGACCTCGCCGAGCCGCGGCACGAGGTCCCGGTCGATCGCCTCCTCCCGGTCCCAGCGGGTCGCGTGCGGGACGACCTGCTCGTCCGTGAACCGCCGGGCCAGCTCCCTGAGCTGCCGGTGTTCGTCAGAAAGCGTCAAGTCCACGGGTCCTCCTGATAAACCGAACAGTGTTAGGTTAACTCACATGCCGCGGCCGAGCACCCCTCTGTTGAGCCCCGACCGCATCCGGTCGGTGGCCCTGGCCATCATCGACCGCGACGGCCTGGACGGCCTGTCCATGCGCAAGCTCGCCGCTGAGCTGGGCGTGCAGGCGGCCTCGCTGTACGGGCACGTGAAGACGAAGGACGCGCTGCTCAACGACGTGGCCTCGGCGATCCTGGCCTCGATCGACGTGTCGGGCTTCGCCTCGGGCGACTGGCGGGCGGGCCTGATCCAGTGCGCGCGCTCGTACCGTGAGGCGCTGGCGTCACACCCGAACATCGTGCCGTTCCTCGCCTACGGCCCAGCAGGCCGTGAAGAGTCGCTGAACCGACTGGACGTCATGCACGGCGCCCTGGTCGACGCCGGCTGGTCCCGCCGTGAGGCCACGATGATCGCCGCGGGCGTCATGTACCTCGTGTTCGGTGCGGCGCTGAGCTCGTTCTCCAGCGGCTTCTCCGCCGACCCCGCCGACTACTCGGGCCGCTACCCGCACCTCGACCGCGCCCACCTGCTGCCGGGCGTGGCCCGCGAGCTCGACCGCGACAGCTTCGAGCTGGCGCTCGCGGCGTTCGTCCGGGGCCTCTAGTGTTTCGGCGTGGCTGCTGCGAAGTCGAAGGCGATCGAGCTCCAGGTCGGTGACCAGCTGGTGCGGGTGTCCAACCCGGACAAGCCGTACTTCCCCGCGCGGGACATCACGAAGCGCCAGGTGGTCGAGTACTACCGCACGGTCGCCCCTGTGCTGCTCTCCGTCCTGCGCGACCGCCCGGTCGTGCTGAAGCGCTACGTCGACGGCGTGGAGGGCGAGGCGTTCTACCAGAAGCGCGTGCCGAAGGGCGCTCCCGACTACGTCGAGACGGTGCAGGTGCGCTTCCCCTCCGGCCGCCCCGCTGACGAGATCTGCCCGACCTCGGAGGCGGTGATCGTGTGGGCCGCGAACCTGGGCACGTTCGACTTCCACCCGTGGCCCGTCCGCCGCCCGCTGGTCGACTCGCCCGACGAGCTGCGCATCGACCTCGACCCGCAGCCGGGCACCGACTTCTCGGACGCCGCCCGCGTCGCCCTGGTTCTGCGCGAGGTGCTCGCCGACGCGGGACTCGTCGGCTACCCCAAGACCTCCGGCGGCCGCGGCATCCACGTGGCGGTCCGGATCCGGGCCGAGTGGGACTTCATCGACGTCCGGCACGCCGTGATCGCCCTGGCGCGCGAGGTGGAGAAGCGGGCGCCTTCGCTCGCCACCTCCGCGTGGTGGAAGGAAGAACGCGGCGAGCGCGTCTTCATCGACTTCAACCAGGCGGCGCGGGACCGCACGATCGCGTCGGCGTGGTCGGTGCGCGGGACCGCGCGTGCGACCGTGTCCACGCCTGTTCCCTGGGACGACCTGTCCACTGTGGACCCGGACGACTTCGACGTGCTGACCGTGCCTGCCTACCTGGCCGAGCACGGGGATCCGCACGCGGGGCTGGACTCGGAGGCGTTCGGGATCGAGACGCTGCTGGAGTGGTACGCGGCGGATCCGCGCGGGGAGATGCCGTATCCGCCGGACTACCCGAAGATGCCGGGCGAGCCGATGCGGGTGCAGCCGTCGCGGGCCCGCAAGTCCTAGGCGGCCACTCGTTCGCTGGTCCGGCGAGTGGGCCAACCGGCTGTATCGAGCACTGATGCAGTGGCCGACTCCGTAGACTGGAGCGGACGAGAGGAGGTCGCGATGTCCCAGCCCTATGTCGTCCGGTACGTCGGCGGTCCCCTCGACGGCCGGGTCGACTCGCTGCCGTCCGTGCCGGAGGACCCGAAGCAGACGGTCACGTACGTGCACCTGCACAGTGGCCCGAAGATCGTGCACGTGTACGACCTGGCTTACGTGGTCGAGTACGGGTGCGAGTACCGGTTGCGGGCCGAAGAGGCCTGACCTCCCGCTGAACCTCCTTTGTGGAAGCGCTGCCGTGCGGTTCTGGACTTGATCTTGCCGTTGACCCGGTGCTCAGAATTGTCAGGGGTGTAGGGCATGCTTGCGCACAGGTGTTCGAATGGCGGGAGGCAGTGCGATGGCGAAGAAGAGCGGGTTGTCGGCGGAGGACGTCGACAGCCTGCGCGCTCAGCTGGACGGAGGCACCCAGCCGCTGGTCTGGTTCACGGCGGCCGCGGTGGGCATGGAGGCGGGGAGGTCGGCGAAGGTGCTCGCCCTGACCGACCCGGAGGAGGGCGACTTCATCCAGGTGCGGCCGACGGGGTCGAAGGACGAGATGTCGTTCGGCCCGTCCGAGCTCACGCTGGAGAAACCGCCGCCCCGCAAGAAACCGGCCGCACCACCCGCTGCGCCGCCGGAGCCGCCGCGAGAGACTGTGATCGAGCACCCCTACGTCCCGGAGGCGCCGGTGAAGCCCGCGGCCCCCAAGCCGAAACCCGCTCCTGCTGTCGAAGCACCGCCGCCGGCGCCCAAGCCCGCCCGCAAGGCGGGTGCCGCGAAGTCGGCGCCGGAGGTCACCGTCACCCTGGTCAGCGTCGGCGAGGGCGAGTGGACCGTCGAGGTGCTGCAGGGCACCCGCAAGGCCGTGCGCCCGACCGCGGTCCCGCCCGCCGCCGTGGCCCAGGCCGCGAAGCTGCTCACCCCCGAGGTCGCCGAGATCGTCGAGGGTGTCCTGAGCGCGGCGCGTGCCCAGCAGCTCGCTCGCGTGGAGCAGCTGCGCGCTGAGTTGGAGGCCGCGCAGAAGGCCCTGGAGGACCTGGGCGCGTAGCGCGGTCACCGGCGGCAACCCATCGGTGGCAGTGCCGACGCGTTCGGGTGAGGGGGGTTCCCAGGTGTGGTGCCGGGGCGGACCGTGGGATGCGCGGAGGTCCCGCTGGTCCGGTTTGAGACGGGGAGGCCCTGATGGGTACGTGTGGGTGCTGTTCCGGGTGCACGGGTCCCGGCTGCGGCTGCTGTTCGAGCTGCTGACGCCAGAGTCGGTACGGGGAGCCTTCCGAGCGCGGAGGGCTCCCCGTTGTCGTTCGTGCTGGTGAGCCGGGTGACATCCGATATATCAGCTGGCTGCTGCTCGCGGGTCAGGGCGGGCAGACCGTGCCGTTGGTCGGCACCTTCGCGTCGATCAGGTAGTCGCGCACGGACGTCGTCGCGCAGCCCGACTGCCCGAGAGCGCCGTGGCCGCTGCCCTGCCAGCCGATCAGCACCGAGCCCGGCAGGCGCTGGGCCGCGTGTTCGGTTCCGGAAGCCGGGGTGGCGGGGTCGTCGGCGGTGCTGAGCAGCACGATCGGGGGTGCGCTCTTCAGCGGGTCGACCTTGGGCAGTGACGGGACCGGGAACGGGCTGCAGTGCAGCAGCCGGCGGGCGAAGAGGGGGCCGAACATGGCGTGCTTGCCCTGCCAGTCGGTGGTCAGCGCCTTCACCCGGTCGGGTGGGATGCGGGTGGTGGTGTCGTTGCAGCTGATCACGAGGCCGGCGTCGAAGCGCGGCGGGTTCTCGTCGAGGTCGTTGACGAGCGGTTCGAGGAAGGTGAAGAGGCCGGTGCCGTCGCCGGCCCGGGCCTTGACGATGGCGTCGGCCAGCGCGGGCCAGCGGGTGCGGTCCTCGAGGCCGGTGAGGATCGCGTTCAGCGCGGAGCCGGCGGTGAGGTCCACGTACTCGCCGCGGATGCGGGTGGTGCGGAGCTGGGCGAGCAGGGCGTTGACCTCGTCGCGCGGCTTGGTCAGGGTGCAGCCGCGGGTCTGGCAGTCGCGGGCGAACGCCTCGAAGGTCGCCTCGGCGGCCGCGGCGCGGGACTCGAGGACGCCGACCTGGTCGAGGGTGGGGTCGGGGGCGCCGTCGAGGACGGTGCGGCCGATGCGGTTCGGGTAGCGCTGGGCGTAGGTCGTGACGACGCGGGAGCCCTCGCCGACGCCGATCATGTTGAGGCGGTCGGTGCCGAGGTGGTCGCGGAGGCGTTCGAGGTCGGCGGCGGCGCGCCACGAGTCGAACGCGGTCAGCCTGCCCTCCAGGTCGAGGACGCACTCCTGGGCGGCTTCGCCGGCCGCGACGACGAGCTGGGACTGCTCGGTGTCGGCCGGGTCGTACTCGACGAGGGTCGCGCGCGTTCCGGACGGCACGCACGCCATGCCCTCGGAGCGGCCGGTGCCGCGGCGGTCCACGCCGATGATCGTGAAGGTGCTGAGGACGTCCTTCGGCAGTGCGGCCGCGAGCCGGGCGGCCTTCACGGTGCCGGGCTCGCCGTCGGGGTCGCTGACCACGACCAGCGGGCTCTTGCCCGTGCCCACCCGCGTCAGCGAGACGCTGAGCGAGCCGCGACCGGGCCGGCCGGGCGGGTCGAGCACCACGGTCATGCGCGCGCACTCGTACTTCTGGTCGCCCTCCGGCACGTTCGTGCGGATGCGGTCGCGCATCTGCTCACTGCAGGGCGACCACGCGAGCGAGTCCGTCCGGTAGTCCTCCAGCGGCGGAACGGGCTGCGGTCCGGCGAGCGCGCTCTGGTCGACGGGCTGGTCCCCCTCGCCCTTGACCGCGATCACCGGCCGGAGCGAGGGCCCGGCGCTGCACGCCGTCAGCACGCTCACTGCCAGCAGGACCAGGGCAGCGCGACGCACAGGTGTTCCTCACTCTCAGCCAACTCCAACTGGTGTCGAGCCTCGCACGCACCAGGTGAGAACAGGGTGAGTAGGGCCGTTCCCGCCCGGTGGGAAATCACATCGGGTGGCGAAGCGGTCTGGGGCACGATGGAGGCCATGGCTCATTCGGACCGCGTACCCGTCGTGAGGCTGATGGGGGCGGTTCCGCCACCGGCACTCGTCCTGCTCGGCATCGTCAGCGTCCAGGTCGGCGCGGCGTTCGCGAAACAGCTGTTCTCGCTCGTCGGCGCGACCGGCACGGTGGCTCTGCGGCTGGTTCTCGCCGCCGTGGTGCTGATGCTGATCTGGCGCCCGTCACTGCGCATGGACCGCCGCACGCTGCTGGTCATCGCGAGCTACGGCGCCGTGCTGGCCGCGATGAACCTCACCTTCTACCAGGCACTCGAACGCATCCCGCTCGGCGCCGCGGTCACGATCGAGTTCCTCGGCCCGCTGGCGGTGGCGGTGGTCGGCTCACGGCGCTGGCTCGACGGCGTGTGGGTGCTGCTCGCCGCCGGCGGTGTGCTGCTGCTGACCCGTGCCCAGGGCGGACTGGAGCTGGGCGGTGTGCTGTTCGCGCTGGCCGCGGCGGTCTGCTGGGCGGGCTACATCCTGTTGGCGGCCAAGCTCGGCAGCCAGACCTCCGACGGCAAGGGCCTGGCGCTGGCGATGGTCGTCGGCGCGGTGATCGCGTTGCCGTTCGGCGTCACGTCGGCGGGCACGGCGTTGCTCGACCCGTTCGTGCTGGTCGCGGGCCTCGCGGTGGCGTTGATGTCGTCGGTCGTGCCCTACTCGCTGGAGCTGGAGGCGCTGCGCCGGATCCCGCCGCGCGTCTTCGGGATCCTGATGTCGCTGGAACCCGCGGTCGCCGCGGTGGCCGGGCTGCTGCTGCTCGGTGAGCAGCTCAAACCGGCGCAATGGGTCGCTGTGTGTTGTGTGGTCATCGCTTCCGTGGGTGCCACACGATCCGCACGGCCTGAGGCTTAGCGTGCTCGCATCTCGCCCTTGAGCACCGACGCCACGTCATAACGCGCCGGCGCCTCCAGCTGGTCGTACCGGCAGGACAGCGGTTCGCGGTCCGGGCGCCACCGCGCGAACTGGCCGTTGTGCCGCAGCCGCACCGGGGCCTCGCCCTCGATCTGGGTGTAGTGGATCTCCAGCACCCGTTCCGGCCGCAGCGCCACGTACTCGGCCTGCTTGCCGCGCCACCGGTTGATCTCACCGGGGATGCGTTGTCCCTGCTGGGGGTTCGCCCACGGGTGCTCGTCGGACTCGGTGATCAACGGCGCCAGCTCGGTGGCGAGCTCACGGCGTTCGGCGGCCTTGAAGGAACCGCAGACACCGATGTGGTGCAACAGGTCGTTGTCGTCGTAGACACCGAGCAACAGCGAACCGACCGCCGTGCCCGGTTCGGTATCCTTGTGCCAGCGCAGGCCCGCGAGCACGACGTCGGCCGTGCGCGCGTGCTTCACCTTGATCATCGAACGCTTGCCCGGCGTGTACGGGCCGTCGGCGAGCTTGCCCATCACCCCGTCCAGCCCGGCGCCCTCGAACAGCGTGAACCACTGCCGCGCGGTCTCGGCCGAGGTCGTCGCCGGGGTGACGTTCAGCCCCGGCAGCTCCAGCAGGGCGGCCCGCCGCGCCACGGTCGGCGACTCCAGCAGCTCCTGCGACCCCAGCGCGAGCAGGTCGAACGCCACGAACGTCGCCGGCGTCGTCTCCGCCAGCATCGTCACCCGCGAGGCCGCCGGGTGGATCCGCTCGGACAACGCGTCGAAGTCCAGCTCCTCGTCACGCGCCACGACGAGCTCGCCGTCGATGACCACCCGTTCCGGCAGCACCTCCAGCATCGACGCCGCGACCTCGGGGAAGTAGCGGTTCAGCGGCTTGCCGCTGCGCGACTGCAGGAAGACCTCGTCGCCGGAGCGGAACACCACGCACCGGAAGCCGTCCCACTTCGGTTCGAACAGCATGTCGCCCGAGTCCGGGATGCCGTCCACGGCGGTGGCGAGCATCGGTTGCAGGGGCGGGGTCAGTGGCAGGTCCACGCGGCACATCCTGCCTCGTCAGCTGTGATTCCGCCGCCGATACCGCAGCAACAGCACGTCGTCCGCGCGCAGCACCGACCGCAGCTCCAGGTCCGCGGGCGCCCCGGCCGGCCCGTGCGCGATCCGCCCGGCGTCGCCGACCGCGAGCACCGGCGACACCGTGAGGTTCAGCTCGTCCACCAGCCCGGCGGCGACCATCGTGCCGAACAGCTTCGGCCCGCCTTCGAGGTTGATCCTGCGCAGCCCGCGCGCCTCCAGCTCCCGCACCGCCACGCCGAGGTCGACCTCGTCCTCACCGGCGACCACGACCTCAGCGGGCAACGACGGCAGCTCCGCACGCGCCGTCGTGATCACGATCGGCGGGACGGCCGTGTCCGTGAACAGCGGCAGGTCCGGCGTCACCGTGCCCCGCGCCGTCACCACGGCGATCGGCAGCTCCGGGGCCAGACCGAGCCGTTCCCGGCGCGCCACGTCCGGCCGCGATCCCCGATAGCCCTCCGCCAGCACCGTGCCCGCGCCCACCAGCACGACGTCCGCGAGGTCGCGGCCCAGCAGGTAGATCTTCTTGTCCGCGGGCGACCCCAGCCCCGCCGAGCGCCCGTCGACCGTCACCGCACCGTCCACGCTGGACACGAAGTTCGCGGTCACCCACGTCCGGTCCGCCGGGTAGCCGTAGAGCGCCTCCAGCTCTGTGTCGGTCATCTCAACGCCCGGTGAGGGCCACAACATCTCCACCGGGCCATCCCACCACGCCGTTAGGCTGCGGGGCATGCGCCTGTCCGACCGGGATCCCCAGATCGGGGCCGACGAACTGGTCGAGGGCCTGGTGCCTCCGCCCAGGTTCGACACCGTCAGCTTCGACAGCTACATCCCCAACCCGGACGAGCCCAGCCAGGCCGCCGCGGTGAAGGCCGGCCAGGAGTTCGCCGCGCGGGTGAGCGCGCGCCGCAAGAAGTGGTCGCTCTTCGGCAGGTCCGAGGACGAGGGCAAGCTCGGCCTCTACCTCGACGGCGGCTTCGGCGTCGGCAAGACCCACCTGCTCGCCTCGCTGTGGCACGCGGTGCCCGGCCCCAAGGCGTACGGCACGTTCGTCGAGCTCACCAACCTCGTCGGCGTGCTGACGTTCCCGGAGGCGGTCAAGCGGCTGAGCGGGCACCGGCTGCTCGCCATCGACGAGTTCGAGCTCGACGACCCCGGCGACACCATGCTCGTCACCCGGCTGATCAAGGAGCTCGTCGCGCAGGGCGTGCACGTCGCCGCCACCTCCAACACCCTGCCGGACAAGCTCGGCGAGGGTCGGTTCGCCGCCGCCGACTTCCTGCGCGAGATCCAGTCGATGTCCGCGAAGTTCGACGTCGTGCGCGTCGACGGTCCCGACTACCGCCACCGCGGCCTGCCCGACGCACCGCCGCCGATGACCGACGACGAACTGGTCGCACGCGCCGAGCAGACGCCCGGCTCGACCCTCGACGACTTCGACGACCTGCTGAAAGCCCTCGCCCGCATCCACCCGTCGAAGTACGGGCGGCTCGTCGACGGCGTCAGCACCGTGCACCTGCGCGGCGTCACCGCGGCGCCCGACCAGTCCGTCGCGTTGCGGCTGGTGGCACTGGGGGACCGGCTCTACGACCGCGACATAGCAGTGGCGGTGTCCGGGCAGCCGCTGTCGGAGCTCTTCACCGAGGAGATGCTGCGCGGCGGCTACCGCAAGAAGTACCTGCGGGCGGTGTCCCGGCTGGTGGCCCTGAGCCGGTGAAACTCGCCCGTTCGGCGAGTTTGAGTCCGGTGTCCTTCGAGTATCCCCTGGTGGACGAGCGGGAATGATGACGTCCCGACGTCTCTCCCGGAGGCCCTGATGCTGAGCGAAGCCGAACGCCGCTCCCTCGACGAGATCGAGCAGCGGCTCCGCACCGAAGAACCCGGCCTGGCACGGGCCATGACGAGCTCGCGGTCCGCACGGCCGTGGCTGTTCTGGTTGCTGCTCACCGTGTTCGGCGGGTTGACCGTGCTGTGCCTGACGATCTCCGCGTTCGGACCGGCGTTCCAGTGCCTGCTGGTGACCGCCGGCGTGCTCGTGTGGCAGCGGCATCCGATACGCATTCGCTGATATCCGATATATCAGTTAGAGCCTCTCGCAGCGGAAAACTCGGTGGCGTTGCTCGCCTGCCTGCACCGACCATCTCGGACGTGGGCTATCTGGAAGCGAACGGGCTGGCGTACGCACTCCCCGACGGCAGGGAGCTGTTCCGCGACGTCTCGTTCAAGGTGAGCGGCGGGACCGTGGTCGCGCTGGTGGGGGCGAACGGGGTCGGCAAGACGACGCTGCAACGCATCCTGTCCGGTGAGCTGACGCCGAAGCAGGGCAGCGTGCACGTGCAGGGCGGGCTCGCGGTGATGCCGCAGTTCATCGGCTCGGTGCGCGACGGCACCCTGGTCAGGGACCTGCTGCTGGCCGTCGCCCCGCGGCCGCTGCAGAAGGCCGCGAAGGAGCTCGACGACGCCGAGCTCGCGTTGATGGACACCGACGACGAAGCCGCCCAGATGCGGTACGCGACCGCGCTCACCAACTACGGCGAGTCCGGCGGCTACGACATCGAGGTCCTCTGGGACACCGTCACGGTCGCCGCGCTCGGCATCCCCTATGACCGCGCACGGTTCCGTGAGGTCCGCACGCTGTCCGGCGGTGAGCAGAAGCGCCTGGTGCTGGAGACGTTGCTGCGCGGTCACGAACAGGTCCTCCTGCTCGACGAGCCGGACAACTACCTCGACGTGCCCGGCAAGCGCTGGCTGGAGGACCGGCTGCGCGCCACCGACAAGGCCGTGCTGGTCGTGAGCCACGACCGCGAGCTGCTCGCGAACGCCGCCACGCACGTCGTCACGGTCGAGGCGCACTCGGCGTGGACGCACGCCGGTTCGTTCGGCACCTGGCACGACGCCCGCGCGAAACGCATCGAGAAGCTGCTCGAAGAGCATCGCCGCTGGAACGAGGAGCACGAACGCCTCAAGGAGCTCGTGCGCACCCTGCAGCAGCAGGCGAAGTACTACGAGTCGATGGCACCGAAGTACCGCGTAATGGCCGCACGGCTGCAACGGTTCGAGGAAGCGGGCCCGCCGCCCGAGATCCCGCAGGACGAAAAGGTTCACCCGCGGCTCAAGGGCGGCCGCACCGGCGTTCGCGCGATCACCTGCGAACAGCTGGAGCTCACCGGGCTGATGAAGCCGTTCTCGCAGGAGATCTTCTTCGGCGACCGGGTCGCGGTGCTCGGCTCGAACGGCTCCGGCAAGAGCCACTTCCTGCGCCTGCTCGGCGGCGACGACGTACGGACAACGGGCGCGTGGAAGCTCGGCGCGCGCGTTGTGCCCGGTCTGTTCGCGCAGACGCACGAGCACCCGGAGTGGGTCGGCCGCACGCTCGTCGACATCCTCTGGCACGGCGACGACCAGCGCCGCGGCAAGGACCGGGGTGCCGCGATGTCGGTGCTCAAGCGCTACGGCCTCGACAAGGCCGGTGACCAGCGGTTCGAGAACCTCTCCGGCGGTCAGCAGGCGCGGTTCCAGGTCCTGCTGCTGGAGCTGTCCGGCGCCACGCTGCTGCTGCTCGACGAGCCGACCGACAACCTCGACCTCGCGTCCGCCGAGGCGCTGCAGAACGCCCTCAACGACTTCGAGGGCACGGTCGTCGCGGTCACGCACGACCGGTGGTTCGCGAAGTCGTTCGACCGGTTCCTGCACTTCCGCGCGGACGGCCGGGTGTCCGAAGTGGACGAGCCGGTCTGGACCTAGTGCGGTGACCACGAACCTTTGCCGCGTTTCCCGGCGGTCAGACGGGTGCATCGTGGGGCCGGCCCCACGTCCTCATACTGGAGGTGGATTCCAGGGGTCGTTGCAACACAGGTGATCAACTGGTGTTGGTCAGGAGTGTAGTGAGGCGTTCGGCTGGGGTGTCCCAGCCGAGTGTTTCGCGTGGGCGGCCGTTGAGCTGGACCGCGACGGCGTCGAGGTGTTCGCGGCTGTGGACGGACAGGTCGGTGCCTTTGGGGAAGTATTGGCGCAGCAGGCCGTTGGTGTTCTCGTTGCTGCCGCGCTGCCATGGGCTGTGCGGGTCGCAGAAGTAGACGGGGATGTCCGTGGCGGCGGTGAACGTCGCGTGGCCTGACATCTCGGTGCCCTGGTCCCAGGTCAGTGACCGCCAGAGGTGGGCGGGCAGGGTCTGGACGGTGTCGATGGGCGCGTCGCGGACGACGTCGGCGGTGCGGCCGTCGGGCAGGTGCACGAGCATGACGTAGCGGGTGGTGCGTTCGACCAGGGTGGCGATGGCGGACTTCTTGTCCTTGCCGATGATCAGGTCGCCTTCCCAGTGGCCTGGGATCGCGCGGTCGTCGGCCTCGGCCGGGCGTTCGCTGATCATGACCATCGGCGTGGCCATGCGCGGGGTGCGCTGCCCGGCGTGGCGGCGCGGGCGGCGCAGCGCCCGGCCGGTGCGCAACGCCGAGGCGAGCTCGCGGCGCAGCTCACCGCGTCCTTGGACGTAGAGGGCCTGGTAGATCGTCTCGTGGACCACGTGCAGCTCCGGCCGGTCGGGGAAGTCCCGGCGCAAGCGTGCCACGATCTGTTGCGGGCTCCAGCGCAGGTTCAGACCGTCCTGGACGGCTCGGCGCAGCGAGGGGTTCGCGGCGATCTTGCCGATCTTCGGGCGGGGCCGGCGTGCTCGGGCACGGGCCTGGGCGGCGTGTGGCCGGTAGTCCCCGGACACCGGATGGGCGTTGCGCCGCAGCTCCCGGCTGATCGTCGAGCGGTCACGGCCAAGTTCGACGGCGATCTGCTGCAACGTGGCGCCCGCACGACGCCGGTCAGCGATGACGATGCGTTCGTCCTCGTTGAGAAACCGGCCCCGCACAACGGACGACGCCGCCGACGTGATCGGCGGCGTCCCTTTCCTGCCCGCCGTCGGGTTGCTGCCGTTACGCCAGCGTTTACCGGTCCGCACGTTCACCCCGACGATCCTGCACGCTTCCCGGCTGCTCACGCCCTGACCCACGAGCATGAGGAAAGCCTCACGCTCACGCGTCAGACGACGACCGATCTGCACGACCGACTGATCCCGAACCTCGAAATCCACCGCAACCCCTCAACCGAGGTGTTGCAACGACCACTAGAACCCAAGGGACGTATGGGGGCGTGGGGCCGGTCCCACGAGGTGCCCTGCTGAGCGTCGGGAAACACGGTGAAGATTGTGGTCACCGCACTAGGGACTCCGGGAGGCTAAGCCAGCTCCCAGCTCACGAAGGCGCCGTCGTCCACCGACCCGCCCGCCTTGCGGTAGGTGCCCTGCGCCGCCTCGTCCCCCGCGGCGGCGCCGGTCCACATCGCGTAGCACCCCCGTTCCGCGGCAAGCGTCTTCAGGGCCTCGACGAGTGCGGTGCCGATGCCGCGCCGCAGGAACGCGTCGTCCACGCCGAGCTCGTAGAGGAACATCTCGGTGCCCTTGTCCGGGTGGGTGGTCTCCACACCGGACACGAACCCGGCGGGTTGCTCGCCGACGTAGGCGATCAGCAGGTGGTGGTGATCCTGCGCGAGGAACCTCGACGTCGCGTCCGGCCGCGGCGGCGCGTCGAACAGGTGCGCGGCGGCGAACACGTCGTCGGGCGAGGCGGCGCGGCGGATCTTCATGTGGTCAGGCTAAGCAATCCCGCTGTTCATCTCGGTGCGGTACAACCGCTGGCGTGTCGGTCGACGCCTACTGCGAACGCCTCGGCCCCGGTCTGTGGGCCGAGCCGCTGAACGCGGTCACGAACCTCGCCTTCCTGGTCGCCGCGCTCCTGCTGCTGCGCAGGCCGGCCCCGCCGAGCCTGCGCGCGTTGCCGGTCCTGCTCGCGCTGGTCGGGCTCGCGAGCCTGAGCTTCCACACCTTCGCGACGCAGCTGACCGGGGCCCTGGACAGCGCGTTCATCGCCGTCTTCGTCCTCTACTACGTCGTCGTGTTCGCGCACCACTACCGGCGGGTCCGCTGGTCGGTGGCGTGGCTCGCGGCACCGGTGTTCGTCGTGTTCGCGGTGGTCGTGGGGCTGCTCGTGCGGGTCGGGCCCGGCATCTACCTGCCGGCGCTGCTGGCCCTGCTGGTGCTCGCGCCGCTGTCCGGCCGCGACTGGCGGTGGTTCGCCGGAGCAGCCGGTGTGTTCGCGGTCTCACTGACGCTGCGCACTCTCGACGAGCCGTGGTGCGGCAGCATCCCGATCGGCACGCACTTCCTGTGGCACGTCCTCAACGCCGTCACGCTGTGGCTGGTGTCCGAGGCGATCATTCGACGTGTGCGGGGAGCTTCCCGTTCTTGACCAGCGTGGCGAGCTCGGCGTGGTCGGCCTCGGTCTGGTCTGCGTAGTCGAACGCGTACTTGGCGAAGGCCTCGTCGAGGTCCTCGCCGCAGCCGTTCTGGAAGTAGCCCGCGAGCAGCCGCGGGTCGAGTGAACGGGTGTGCGCGCGGGCGAGCAGCGCACCGGCGAACCGGCCGTAGTCGTCGAGGTCGTCGCGCTTGAGCGTGGTCGGGTTGATCTCGCCCTTGCGGTTGCGGAACTGCCGCACGATGTACGGCCGGCCCTCGATCGTGGTCCAGCCCAGCAGGATGTCCGTCTCGGCCTGCACCAGCCGTGCGCCGTGCACGATCCGCTTGCCCTCGTGCTTGGCGGGCTCGACGTCCAGGAACGGCTGCAGCGCCGACGGCCTGGCCTCCTTGCACTGCAGCACGAGTGCCTCGTCGCCGTTGCCGTGCAGCAGCACCAGGTAGTTGCGCAGGCCCACGCTGCCGGTGCCGACGACGCGGAACGCCACGTCCGACACGCCGTAGCGCATGATCAGGTTGGTGCGGGACTCGCGCAGGCTGTCCACGTAGGACGGCAGCGCGGCGACCACCGCCTCCTCGGTCTCCGGGGTGACGTCGGTGAACGTCGGCGGGTTCGTGATGAACCGCCACTTCTCGCCGTCGTGCGTGGTCCACTTCGCGGCGAACCGGGCGCTGGTGTTCTTGCGGGACTTCTCCGCCGCCTTGGAGAAGTCGTTGAGCAGGTCGTCGGCCTTGACCTTCGACAACGTGGACTCGTCGCCCAGCGCGGTCCACGAGTCCATGAACGGGATCTCGGCGAGCTGCGTGATCACGGCGCGGTAGGCGCTCACGGCGTCCTCGGCGGCGTCCCGGCAGCCCTTGTCCGACACGCCACCCGTGCGCCCGGCCAGCACCAGCGAGGCCACGAGCCGCTTGAGGTCCCACTCCCACGGCCCCGGCAGCGTCTCGTCGAAGTCGTTGATGTCCATGACGATCTGGCCCTCGGGCGTGCCGTAGAGGCCGAAGTTCGCCGCGTGCGCGTCACCGCACAACTGGGCGTGCAGGCCGGTCGACACACCGGTGGCCAGGTCGCCCGCCTGCAGGCCGGCGGCGCCGCGGTAGAACGCGAACGGGTTGGCCAGCATCCGCCCGACCCGCAACGGGATGAGGTGCTCGAGCCGGCCGTCGTTGCTGGCGTGCATGAACTGCTCGACCGACGGCCGGTCGTGGGCCGGCGAAGCCGCGCGGTGGGACTTGAAGTCCACCGAGGACCTCAGCGCGCGGCCCCGCGCGTAGACCTCTCCGGGCTCGACCCACCTGCCCAGCGCTGCAGCGGCCTCAGCACGCACCCGTTCACCCATACTGGTCATGATGCATTCCAGCGGCCGGATGTTGAGTCTGATCAGCAGCTTTTGTGACCTATGGCCCGTGCCCGTTCGCCCATACCGGCACGAACCGTCACGCCTTGAGCGCAGCGCGTTCGATCTCAGCCCGGCGCTGCTCCCAGAACGCCGCGTCCTTGCCCGTGGCCTCCACCGTGCCGTCGAGCTGCTCGCGCAGGACGTCGGCGTGCCCGGCGTGCCGGTTGGTCTCGGTGAGCACGTGCACCAGGACGTTGAACAGCTTCACGTCCGGGCGCGGCCACCACGGCACGTGGCCGGGCGCGTCGACCGCGAGTGCCGCGATCGTCGCGTCGGCGTGTTCCCAGGCGAGCCGGTAACCCTCGATGATCTCCGCGCGCGTCTCGTGCTCGGTGACCCACAGGTCCTCGCCCCGCTGGGAGAGGTCCTCCCAGTGGGGCAGCGGCCGCGGGAACGGCCTGCCGAAGACCTCGCCGAAGTAGCGGGACTCCGTGAGGGTCAGGTGCTTGACCAGGCCGAGCAGGTTCGTGCCCGTCGTGGTCAACGGCCGGCGGACGTCGTACTCGGACAGCCCGTCGAGCTTGCGCACCATCACCTCACGGATCTCCCGCAGGTCTTCGTGCAGGTACGCCTTGGCGAAGTCGTCGATCATGCGACCACTGTGCCAGCTACGGCGCGACGACCTCCGCGATCGCCGCGACGCCCAGGTCGATCTCGTCCTTCGTGATCACCAGCGGGGGAGCGACGCGCAACGTGGACGCGTGCGTCTCCTTGCACAGCACCCCCCGCGCGGACAGCGCCTCGGACGCCGCACGGCCGACCGGGCCGCCCGGCGCGATCTCGACACCGGCCCACAGGCCCCGTCCGCGCACCTCGGCGATGCCGTGGCCGACCAGCTTGTTGAGCTCGGAGTGCAGGTATCCGCCCAGCTCACGCGACCGTTCCTGGAACTCGCCGGTCCCCAGCAGCCGCACGACCGCACGGCCCACGGCGCACGCGAGCGGGTTGCCGCCGAACGTGGAGCCGTGCTCGCCGGGCTGGAGCACGCCCAGCACCGCCTTCGACCCGACGACCGCGGACACCGGCAGGATGCCGCCGCCCAGCGCCTTGCCCAGGGTGTACAGGTCGGCGCGCACGCCCTCGTGGTCGAGCGCGAACAGCTCGCCGGTGCGGCCGAGGCCGGACTGGATCTCGTCGGCGATCATCAGCACGTTGTGCTCGTCGCAGAGCCGGCGGATGCCCGCGAGGTAGCCGGCGGGCGGGACGACGACGCCGGCCTCGCCCTGGATCGGCTCGATCAGGACGGCGGCGGTGCGGGAGGAGATCGCGGACTCGACCTCGTCGAGGTTGCCGTACTTGACGACCTTGAAGCCCGGCGTGAACGGGCCGAAGTCGTTGCGCGCGGTGTCGTCGGTGGAGAACGACACGATGGTCGTGGTGCGGCCGTGGAAGTTGGAGCCGGCCACGATGATCTCGGCGGTGCCCTCCGGCACGCCCTTGACCCGGTAGGCCCACTTGCGGGCGACCTTGATCGCGGACTCCACGGCCTCGGCGCCGGAGTTCATCGCCAGGACCAGCTCGGTGCCGGTGAGCTGGGCGAGCTCGCGGCAGAACAGGCCGAACTGGTCGTGGTGGAACGCGCGGCTGGTGAGCGTCACGCGGCCGAGCTGCTCGACGGCGGCGGCCACCAGGGCGGGGTGGCGGTGGCCGAAGTTCAGCGACGAGTAGCCGGACAGGAAGTCCAGGTAGCGGCGGCCTTCGACGTCGGTGACCCACGCACCCTCGCCGTGCGAGATGACCACCGGCAGCGGGTGGTAGTTGTGCGTGCTCCACTCCTCGTCGAGGGCTACGTAGTCAGTGCCGGCCAGATCCGTGGTTCCCGCGGTGTGGTGGTGAGCGATGGCGGTCATCCTCCAAGGCTAGGGTCCTGAACAAGCGAATTCGACCGTGAAGCGTTGCGCTGTGGCTCAGTTCGTTGCGTAGATTCACCGATCAGTGGCTGTTTCGTGCACAGCGGGCGGATCGGGCGGTGAATCGCTACGGTCGGATGATGGCGAAGAAGTCGGTTCGTGATGCTCTGCGGCTCGATGAGGTGGACCTCTCCACCCTCGACCCGGCCGGCCGTCCGATCGGGCCCAGGAACAAGCGCGAGGCGGCTGAGGACCTCGCCCTCACCGGGACCGAGCTGGACGGACTGCAGGAGGCGCTCTACGCGGAGGGTTCTCGCGCGGTGCTGCTCGTCCTGCAGGGCATGGACACCTCCGGCAAGGGCGGTGTGGTCAGCCACGTCGTCGGCCTGGTGAACCCGCAGGGCGTGCGGATCGCGTCGTTCAAGAAGCCGACCCCCGCCGAACGCCGCCAGCACTTCCTCTGGCGCATCCGCAAGGCGCTGCCGGAGAAGGGGCGCATCGGGGCGTTCGACCGCTCGCACTACGAGGACGTGCTGGTGCCTCGGGTGGAGAAGCTGCTGACGGCCGCGGAGATCCGCAAGCGCTACCGCGAGATCAACGACTTCGAGCAGGAGCTGGCCGCCGGTGGCGTGACGCTGGTCAAGTGCTTCCTGCACATCTCGCCGGAGGTGCAGAAGGAACGGCTGCTGGCCCGGCTGGACGACCCGCGCAAGAACTGGAAGTACAACCCGGCCGACATCGACGTGCGGTCCAAGTGGTCGAAGTACCAGGAGGCGTACACGGCGATGTTGAAGGCGTGTTCGGACACGCCCTGGTACGCCGTTCCCGCCGACCGCAAGTGGTACCGCAACTGGGCGGTGAGCCGGTTGCTGCTGGAGACCCTGCGCGAGATGGACCCGAAGTTCCCGCCGCCCGGCTACGACCTCGAAGCCGAGAAGGCCCGGCTGATCTCCGCCGACCCGTTGCGGTAGGCGCAATCTTCGTTGCACCTATTGCCTGGGCATGATGGTCTAGGCCACTGTGGTCCGTGCCGCCGCCGTTGATTATCCCGGAGGTGCGGACGTGGGTGTGGACCGGCGACGTTTTCTCGGAGCCATGGGTGTGGGAGCGGGACTGCTGATGACCGGAGGAACCGCCGAGGCGGCTGCTGCCACGCGGAGAGTCTTCTTCGGGGCCTACACGACGTGGAGCGGTGGCGCGCAGGGCATCGGCATCGGCACCTACGACACGGCCTCCGGGCAGCTGCGGTCGACCGGTGTGATCAAGGGTGTGGTCAACCCGTCGTTCGTGGTGGAGTCGCGGGACGGGCGGTTCCTGTACGCCGTCAACGAGACGACCAAGGGCGAGGTCACCGCGATCGACGCCACCTCGCTGAAGGTGGTCAACAAGGTCGCGACCGGTGGCGCCGACCCGTGCCACCTGACGCTCGACCCCTCTGGCAAGCACCTGATCACCGCGGACTACTCGTCGGGGACGCTGAGCGTGTTCCCGTTGCGCGCCGACGGCGGTATCGGTGCCCGCACGCAGCTGGTCAGGCACCAGGGTTCCGGTCCCGACCCGGAGCGCCAGGAAGGCCCGCACGCGCACCAGGTCCTGTTCGACCCGGCCGGTCGCTTCGCCCTGGCCGTCGACCTGGGCGCGGACGCGGTGTTCTCGTACTCGTTCGCCGCGGGCAAGCTGACGCTCGTGTCGACGGCGAAGCTCAAGCCCGGCGCCGGGCCGCGGCACCTGGCGTTCCACCCGAACGGCCGGACCGCGTACGTGGCGAACGAGCTCGACTCGACCATCGTGTCGTGCGCCTACGCCGACGGGAAGCTCACGCCCGGCCAGGTGCTGAAGACCGCGCCGTCCGGCGGTGTGCGCAACTACCCGGCCGAGGTGCTGGTGTCCGGTGACGGCAGGTTCGTCTACCTGTCGAACCGGGGCCACGACAGCGTCGCCCAGTTCGCGGTGTCCGGTGCGGAGCTGACGCTGGTCGGCACCACGCCCGTCGGCGGCAAGTACCCGCGGCACATCACGATCGACCCGACCGGGCGGTTCCTGTTCGCCGCCAACCAGAACTCGAACAACGTCACGTCGTTCGCCGTGGACGCCGCGACCGGCAAGCTCACCCCGTCCGGCACCGCGCTGCAGACCCCGATCCCGGTCTGCGTGCTGCCCACACGACGGGGTTGACGCACTTCAGCTCGGAGCTCTTGCGTCAGCTCGCTGATGTCCCGTATCCGATACATCGGTGAGCGGTGAAGCTGGCTGATGTCCGATGTACTGGATATCAGCCAGCTCTTGGTCGCAGCTCGCCGATATATCGCCGGCCTCCGTTTGGTTAGATCATCCCCAGGCGCCCGATCTGGTGGGCGCGAATCTCTGGGGGAGCAAGTGAACAAGCGAGTTTGCGCTGCCGTGCTGGCGATCGCCGCCCTGACCACGGCCTGTGGTGGTGAGCCGGTAGCTGCACCGCCGAGCACGACCACCACGACCACCACGACGGCGCCGCCCACCACGGCGGAGCTGGACGCGCGGGCCAAGGCGGCCATCGCCCCGCCCGGTGCGTTCGACGCTCTCGGCGGCGTGGTCGCGGAGAGCGTTCCGGCGAACGACAGCGACCCTGGCGAGGAAGGCCAGGCGGTGGCCATCGTCTGCGGGAGCGGTCCGATCCTCGTCGACGGGATGTCCGTCGCGCGGACCCGGATCTGGACGGGACGGCTCAGCCTGTTCCAGCGGGTCCACGCCGCCGCGGACCGCCCGGCGGCCACCTTGGTCGAGTCGGTGCGGGCGAGGGCCAAGCTCTGTTCCGGGAGCAATGCCGACCGCCAGGCCGGGTTGAGCCTGCCGCTCGCCAAGCCGCAGGGCGCCGACGAGTTCTACGCCTTCTGCATGGCGAACCTGGATCCGGACCTCGTGCCGTGGTCGTGCCAGGCGGTGATGGGCCGCGGCACGCTCATCACGGTCGTGGTGGCATCCGGCTCCACCAGGGCCGCAGCCGAGGCCCAGCTGACCGCCGTGACACCGGTCTTCGCGGAGACCTTCGCCAAGGCGTGACGACGCACCGGAGGTGACGGGGCCGGACCGGAATCGGTTCGGCTTCGCCGGCGTCTTCGTGTGATCATGCGCGGGTGAGTTCTCTGAGGGAGGTCACGGCCACCCGGTACGTGACGCCGTTCCGCGAGGGCGGTTCCATGCCGGGGCTGGTCGAGGCCGACGACCTGGGCATGTACGTGGTGAAGTTCCGCGGCGCCGGACAGGGCATCAAGGTGCTCGTCGCCGAGGTGGTCGTGGGTGAGCTGGCGCGGCGGCTGGGTTTCCGGGTGCCGGAGATCGTGCTGGTGCACCTCGACCCCGAGCTCGCCCGCGCGGAACCCGACCAGGAGGTCCAGGAGCTGCTGCGGGCGAGCGGCGGGCTGAACCTGGGCTTCGACTACCTGCCGGGCTCGTTCGACTTCAACCCGGTCGTGCGCGATCCGGGAACAGAGCTCGCCACGAGGCTGCTGTGGTTCGACGCGCTGACGCTGAACGTCGACCGCAGCTGGCGCAACCCGAACATGCTGCTGTGGCACCGGAAACCGTGGCTGATCGACCACGGCGCGAGCCTGTACTTCCACTACTCGTGGAGCGAGGACAAGCCGGCCGGCAAGGACTTCCGCTACGACGCCTCCGACCACGCGATGCTGCCGAACGCGGGTGCGCTGTCCGAAATGGACGAAGAGCTTGCCGCGCGGATCACGCCGCAGCTGCTCGACGATGTCCTCGCGCTCGTCCCCGACGAGTGGCTCGAAGGAGATCCGCGGGAACTCCGCGGGCGTTACAAGGACTTCTTCACCTACCGCCTCGCCCACCGCGGCTGGGTCGACTCGCTGGAGGCCGCGCGTGCCGCACGTGTTTGAGTACGCGCTGCTGCGGGCGGTGCCGCGGCAGGAGCGGGGCGAGTTCATGAACGTCGGCGTGATCGTCTACTGCGCGCCGCTCGGCTTCCTGTGCGCGAAGACCTATGTGGACGGTGACCGGCTGAGGGCGCTCGACCCGGCGCTCGACCTCGAGACGCTCGAAAGCAGCCTCCGCCACCTCACCGACTCCTGCGACGGCACGCCTGCCGCCGGTCCGGTGAGCAGGACGACGATCGGGCAGCGGTTCCGGTGGCTCACCGCGCCGCGCAGCACCATCGTCCAGACCTCGCCCGCGCACACGGGCTGGACCGACGACCCGTCCGCCGAGGTCACCCGGCTGTTCGAGGCGCTCGTGCTGCCACCCCGGTAGGTTCGTCGCAACCTGAACGGGCGCACCGCGTCCCTAGGTGCAAAGCGAAACTGATGCGATCGGGGTTGGCGACACATGAGCGCTGGGTATCACCAGGGCTACCAGCAGCAGCGGCGTCCCATGCCGCCTCAGCGGCCCAGGAAGAAGAAGCGTCCCGGACGCACCATCCTGGTCGTGCTGCTGGTCTTGCTGCTGGCCGCCGTCGGGTTCTTCTTCTACGTCGACTCGACGCTCAAGCGCATCGACGCGCTGCCGGACTACGAGGGCCGGCCGGCCGAGACGCCGGGCACCACGTGGTTGCTGGTCGGTTCCGACGCCCGCGACGGCCTGTCGCAGGAGCAGAAGGACACGCTCGCGACCGGTGACGCGGCGGGGCGGCGCACCGACACCATCATGATGCTGCACCTGCCGGACAACAGCGGTGCCAAGCCGACGCTGCTGTCGCTGCCGCGCGACTCGTACGTCCCGATCCCGGACAACGGCCGCAACAAGATCAACGCGGCGTTCGCGTTCGGTGGGCCGCAGCTGCTCGTGCGGACCGTCGAGGGTGCGACCGGTGTGCGGATCGACCACTACATGGAGATCGGCTTCGGCGGGTTCTCCGACATGGTCGACGCGGTCGGTGGCGTGGACATCTGCATCGACGAGCCGATCAAGGACCCGCTGGCCGGCATCGACCTGCCCGCCGGCTGCCAGGAGCTCGACGGGCCGCAGGCACTCGGGTTCGTGCGGACCCGCGCGTTCGCGACCGCCGATTTGCAGCGCGTGCAGAACCAGCGCAAGTTCCTCTCGGCGCTGTTCGAGAAGGTGCAGAGCCCGGCCACGCTCGTGAACCCGTTCCGGGTGGTCCCGCTGATGAACGCCGCATCGGGTGCGGTGAGCGTCAACGAGAACGACCACGTGTGGCACCTGGCGAGCGTCGCGCTCAACATGGGCGACGCGCAGAGCGGGACCGTGCCGATCGCGGGCACCCCGACAGTGCCCGGCGCCGGTTCGGTCGTGCAGTGGAACAAGGAGAAGGCGTCCCAGCTGTTCGACCTGATCAGCAAGGACCAGCCGGTCCCGGCCGACCTGATCGCCGCACCGAGGTAGCTACTGGCCGACGGGCTCGGGAGTGGGCTCCGAGCTGGTCAACCCGGCCTCCTGCGCGATCTCTTCGAGCTCGCGCAGGAGGTCGTCGTAAATGGGTGTCAAAGACATGGTTGGTCCCCCTCTTCTGGATCTTCCCCCGTTCAGGTGACGGGAGCTTACGCCCCAGTACCCGGTGACCTCGCCACCTATGCCGGAATCTCGCTAAATGGTGGCTAAACCCACTCGGCCACCAGGCAATATGTGGAGCTGCCACATGTCGGTCACGGCGTGTCACGCCTACCGTTTCCGGCCATGTCGAGTGTCACGGGCCACACCGCACTGGTCACCGGAGCCGCCAGCGGCATCGGGCTGGCCTGCGCTCGCGCCCTGTCGTCCGCAGGCGCCGAAGTCCACCTGGTAGACCGCGATCCGCACGTGCTGACGTTCGCCGAGGAGCTCGGCGGGATCGGGCACGTCCTCGACCTCACCGGCTCCGTCGAGTCGCTGCCCGCCGAGATCGACGTCCTGGTCAACAACGCTGGCGTGCAGCACGTCGCGCCCATCCACGAGTTCCCCGCCGACCGCTTCTCGGCGATGCTGGAACTGATGCTCGGCGCCGCGTTCCGGCTCACCCGGCACGTCCTGCCGCACATGTACGACCGCGGCTGGGGCCGCCTGGTCCACGTCACCAGCGTGCACGGCCTGCGCGCGTCCGCCTTCAAGTCCGCCTACGTGTCGGCGAAGCACGGCCTGGAGGGGTTCTCCAAGGTCGCCGCCCTCGAAGGCGCCCCGCACGGCGTGACGTCCAACTGCGTGGCGCCCGGCTACGTGCGGACCCCGTTGGTGGAGAAGCAGATCACCGACCAGGCGCGGGTGCACGACATCCCCGAGGCCGACGTCGCGGAGAAGATCTTCCTGCAGCGCAGCGCGGTCAAGCGGCTGATCGAGCCCGAAGAGGTGGCGCAGGCCGTGCTGTGGTTGTGCGACAACAGTTTTGTGACCGGTACGTCGTTGGCCGTCGACGGCGGCTGGACTGCTCAATGAGGAGTTGTCGATGATCAAGAAAGTGGTTGGGGCGTCACTCATCGGAACAACCGTGGAGTGGTACGACTTCTTCCTCTACGGGTCGGCCGCCGCCCTGGTGTTCAACAAGCTCTTCTTCCCGACCGCCGATCCGCTGACCGGCACGCTGCTCGCGTTCACCACCTACGCGATCGGCTTCCTGGCGCGGCCGTTGGGCGGGCTGGTGTTCGGTCACTACGGCGACCGGTTGGGGCGCAAGAAGCTGCTCGTGCTGTCGTTGTTGCTGATGGGTGGCGCGACGATGCTGATGGGCGTGCTGCCGACGTACGCGACGGTCGGTGTCGCGGCGCCGTTGCTGCTGACGTTCCTGCGGCTGGTGCAGGGCTTCGCGCTCGGCGGCGAGTGGGGCGGTGCCGTGCTCATCGTCTCCGAGCACGGTGACCCGAAGCGGCGGGGGTTCTGGGCGTCGTGGCCTCAGGCCGGTGCCGTGCGGCAACCTGCTCGCGACGGGCGTGCTCGCGGTCCTGGCGGCGGTGCAGTCCGATGAGGACTTCCTCGCGTGGGGCTGGCGCATCCCGTTCCTGCTCTCCGGCGTGCTCGTGGTGATCGGCCTGTGGATCCGGCTCACCGTCTCGGAGTCGCCGATCTTCCTGGCTGCCCAGGAGAGGGCGGCACAGGAGAAGGCGGCCAAGGAGAAGACGGCACAGGGGCAGGCCGAGGAGAAGGCGCCCGCGCTGCTGCTGCTCAAGCACAACTGGCGCGAGGTGCTGATCGCGATGGGCGCGCGGTTCGCCGAGAACGTGTCCTACTACGTGATCACGGCGTTCATCCTCGTGTACGTCGTCACCGGGCTGGGACTGTCGAAGTCGGTGGGCCTCAACGCGGTGCTGGTCGCCTCGGCCGTGCACCTGATCACGATCCCGGTGTGGGGCCACCTCTCGGACAGGTTCGGGCGGCGGTCGATCTACCTCGTCGGCGCCGTCGGTATGGCCGGGTGGATCTTCGCGTTCTTCGCGCTGCTCGACACCAAGGACCCGGTGCTGATCACCCTCGCCACAACCGTCGGACTCGTGCTGCACGGCGCGATGTACGGCCCGCAGGCCGCTTTCTTCTCGGAGCTGTTCGGGACGCGGGTGCGCTACTCGGGTGCGTCGGTCGGCTACCAGCTCGCCTCGATCGCGGCCGGCGCGCTGGCCCCGCTCATCGCGACCGCGCTGCTGCAGGCGTACGGGTCGTCGTTCCCGATCGCCGTCTACGTCGTCATCACCTGCGTGATCACCGTGGTCGCGATCATCTTCGCCAAGGAGACCCGTGGTGCGGATCTGGAGGAACGTGACAGGGTTGGGGTGTGACACGACGGCGTGAAGCCGAACTGGCGGCGTTGTTCGACACCGCGTCCGAGCTCGCGGGCATGCGCGACCCGGACGCGGTCCTCCGCTCGATCGTGCGGAGGGCGCGCACGCTGCTCGGCACCGACCTGTCGTACCTGTCGATGAACGACCCGGCCGGCACCTACATGAGGGTGACGGACGGGTCGGTCTCGCCGCTCTTCCAACAGGTCCGGCTCGGCCTCGGAGAGGGTCTCGGCGGGCTGGTCGCGCAGACCTCGCTGCCCTACGCGACCTCCGACTACTTCGCGGACGCCCGGTTCAACCACACCGGCCCGATCGACTCGGCGGTGCGCGACGAGGGGCTCGTGGCGATCCTCGGCGTGCCGCTGAAGCTCGACTCGAAGGTCATCGGCGTGCTCTACGCGGCCGACCGGACCGCGCGGGAGTTCCCGCCGGAGGAGGTCTCGCTGCTGCAGTCGCTGGCCGACCACGCGGCCATCGCGATCGACACGGCGTCGCTGTTCGAGACCATCCAGGCCAACAACGCCGCGATGAAGCGGGCCGAGGAGGCCCACGACCGGCTCACCGACCTGGTGCTGCGCGGTGGTTCCTCCGCCGACGTCACCGCCGCGGTGAGCGAGCTGCTGGGCGGGCCGGTGGAGGTGCTGGAGACGGCCCCGACGCCGGCGGTGCGGGCCAACGGCCGGGCGGTGCTGATCGACGGCGTCTGGGTGTGCGCGGTGCTGGCCGGCTCCGAGCTGCTCGGCGGGATCACGCTGACCGGGCGGCCCGACCTGTCCGACGCGGACCGGCGGCTGTTCGAACGGTCCGCGGTCGTGACGGCGTTGTTGTTGCTGCTGCGCCGGACCGTGGCGGAGGCGGAGAACAAGGTCCGCGGTGAGCTGATCACCGACATCCTCGACGGCCGGGACCCGGCCGGGCTGCTCGCCCGGGCGCGGAGGGTCGGCGTCGAGCTGACCGACCCGCACGTCGTGCTGGTGGCGGACGGGAACCTGGGCGCGGCGACGCACTACGCCTCGGTCCACAGAGGACTCGCGGGCTCCCGCGACCGTGATGTCGTGCTGGCGTTGCCCTCGGCGTCGACGGCGGTCGCCCACGAGGTCGCCCGTGCGTTGGGCGCCACGGTGGGCGCGTCCGGGCCGGTGGTGGGGCCGGTGGCGATCGCGGCCGCCTACGAGGAGGCCCGCCGGTGCCTGCGGGCGTTGCGTCAGCTGGGGCGGGAGAAGGACGCCGCGACGACCGGGACGACGCCGGCCAGTGCCAGCGCGTACGGCGGGATGTGCCGCTTCTGGTTGAACTTCGCGAGCGCCTTGTGCCCGGACAACATCTTGTCGCGGGCGTAGGAGTACGTCAGCCGGGACGCCGCCGCCTGCAACGACATCGTGCAGGACAGGAACGAGATCAGCACGACCGCGATCACGATCTTGTACCCGACCGGGCCGAAGGCGTTCGTCAAGATGTTCGTGACCGGGTCGGCGTCCTCGCCGGAGATCACCTTGCCGAAGTCCGGCACCGCGAGCAGCAGCGACAGGCACGCGAACGTGGCCGCCGCGCCGCCGATGTAGATGGTGCGGCGCATGGCCTTCGGGATCACCCGGCCGGGGTCCTTGACCTCCTCCGCCGTGTCACCGCAGGCCTCGAACCCGTAGTACTGGTAGAGGCCGATGATGCCCGCCGCGAAGAACGCCGGCAGGTAGCTGCCGGAGCCCTCCGCGCCGAAGCTGTCGAACAGCACGCCCAGGCCGTGGATCCGGTTGTCCACCAGCAGCCAGATGCCGACCGCGAGCGCGCCGATGATCTCCGCGGCGAACCCGGAGATCGCGGCCCAGCTCAGCACCTTCGTGCCGGCGTAGTTGATCAGCGTCGAGACCACGATGATCGCGACCGCGCACAGCACGGTGTTGCCGACCGTGGCGGTGTAGCCGAGGAGCGTGGCCAGGTAGGGGCCGGCGCCGTAGCTGACGGACGCGATCGTGACCAGCAGGGCGATCAGGTAGACCCAGCCGGTCATCCACGCCCAGCGCTTGCCCCACAGCCGGCGCGCCCACGGGTACACGCCACCCGCGACCGGGTACTGCGCCACCAGCTCGCCGAACACGAGCGCGACCAGGAACTGGCCGACGCCCGCGACGACGAAGCTCCAGATCATCGGCGGACCGCCCAGCGCGAGGGCGGTGCCGAACAACGTGTACGTGCTGACGACGGGGGAGAGGTAGGTGAAGCCGAGCGAGAAGTTGGCCCAGGGACTCATGTCCCGCTTGAACTCGGAGGTGTACCCGAGGTCCTTGAGCCGCCCCGCCTCGTCGAGGGCCGCCGTCATCACGCCTCCCTGATCAGGTCGGCGGCGCGCTCTCCAATCATGAGAACGGTGACCATGGGGTTCACCGTCGGCATGGTGGGGAACACGGACGCGTCGACGACCCGCAGGCCGTCGAGCCCGATGACCTTCAGCTCACCGTCCACAACGGACCCGATCGCACAGGTGCCCGCCGGGTGGTAGACGGTGTGCGCGGCCCTGCGGCCGTACTCGGACAACGCCTCGTCGCTCGTGACGTCCGGGCCGGGGGCGATCTCCCGCTTGAGCCACGACTTCAGCGGCTCCTGCTCGGCGATCTTCCGCGCGATCTTGAAGCCGTCGACCAGCGTCTGCTCGTCGTAGCCGTCGGGGTGGGTGAAGTAGCCGAAGTCGAGCGCGGGCTTCTCCGCCGGGTCGCTGGACTTCAGCCACATGCGGCCCTTGCTGTGCGGGCGCGGGATGTTCGGCGTCATGCACACGCCGTGCTCCACCTTCGGGTAGCCGAGGCGTTCGGTGTTGGTGGTGAACGGGATCTGGTAGAAGTGGAACATCAGGTCCGGCCGCGGGTCGGAGGTGTCCCGCCGGATGAACAGGCCGGCGTCGGAGTCCATCACCGAGTTGGGCGGCAACGGTGCCGTGGTCTCCCAGACGATCACCGACTCCGGGTGGTCGAGCAGGTTCTCGCCGACGCCGGGCAGGTCGTGCTTGACCTCGATGCCGATGCTGCTCAGGTGTTCCGCGTCGCCGACACCCGACAGGTTCAGCAGCCGGGGCGTGTCGATGGCGCCCGCGCACAGCAGGACTTCCCTGTTCGCCTCGACGTAACCCTTGTCGGTGTGCACGCCGATCGCGCGGGTGCCGTCGAACTCGATCTTGCTCGCCCAGGTGTCGAGCAGCAGCGTCAGGTTCTTGCGGCTGTCCAGGATCGGGTGCAGGTAGGCGGTGCTCGCAGACGACCGCTGGTTGTTCTTCTCCGGGTGGTAGGCGATGGAGAAGAAGCCGACGCCGTCCGCGAAGGGCCTCTCGTTGAAGTCGTTGACCTCCGGGACGTTCGTCGCCCGCCGGGCCGCGGCGACGAAGTCCTTCGCGATGGGGTTCCTGTCCTTCTCCTCGACCGGGATGATGTTGAGCGCGACCCTGTCGTAGTACGGGCCGAGCGCGTCCCAGGTCCAGCCGTGGCCCCACTCGTCGAAGTCCTGCGGCAACGGGGTGAAGCAGATCAGCGTGTTGTGGCTGGAGCAGCCGCCGAGGACCTTCGCGCGGCTGTGCCGGATGTGCGAGTTGCCGTTGGGCTGCTCGACCGTCGGGTAGTCGTAGTCGTACTCGGTCTCGAGCAGTTTGATCCAGTTGCGCAGGTTCAGGATCTTCTCGTCGCCCACGTCGGACGGACCGCCCTCGATGACCGCGACCGTGACGTTCTCGTCCTCGGTCAGCCTTGCCGCGAGCACGCAGCCCGCCGTACCGCCGCCGACGATCACGTAGTCGTGCGCGGTCACCTGGCGTCCCCTCGCGCGAACCAGTTCTGGGCTTGTGGCTTGAGGTTCTGGTAGACGTGCTTGGGCTCCGTGTACTCGTGCAGACCGGCGGTGCCGAGCTCGCGGCCGACACCGGAACGCTTGAATCCGCCCCACTCGGCCTGCGGCAGGTAGGCGCCGAACTCGTTGATCCACATGGTGCCGTGGCGCAGCTTCTTGGCCACCCGCTGCGCCTTGTCGACGTCCTGGCTCCACACACCGCCGGCGAGGCCGTAGTCGGTGTTGTTGCCGAGCGCGACGGCCTCTTCCTCGGTCTGGAAGCGTTCCGCGGTGATGATCGGGCCGAACGTCTCGTCCTGGACGAGCTTCATGTCCTGGTGGCAGTCCGCGTACACGGTGGGGCGGAAGAAGAAACCGTTCTGCAGCTCGGGTTCCTCCGGCCGCCTGCCGCCTGCCTTGAGGGTGGCGCCCTCCTGCTTGGCGATCTCGACGTAGCCCTCGACCTTGGCGCGGTGCTCGGCGCTGACGAGCGGACCGGACTCGGTGTCGGGGTCGAAACCGTTGCCCAGCTTGATGAGGTCGGCCCGGCGCGCGACCTCGGTGACGAAGTCGTCGTAGACGTCGTCGTGCACGATCAGGCGCGTGCCGGACGAGCAGACCTGACCGGCGTGGAAGAACGCGGCGGTGAGCGCGTAGTCGACGGCGACGTCCAGGTCGGCGTCCGCGAAGACGATGTTCGGGTTCTTGCCGCCCAGTTCGAGTGCGACCTTCTTCACCGTCCCGGCCGCGGCGGCCATGATCCGCCGGCCGGTCGCGAGGCTGCCGGTGAACGAGATCAGGTCCACGTCCGGGTGCTCGCTCAGCGGGGCGCCGACCTCGGGCCCGGTGCCGAGGACGAGGTTCGCGACACCGTCGGGCAGTCCTGCCTCAGCGAGCAGCTCGAACAGCTTGATGGTGGTGAGCGGGGTGATCTCGCTCGGCTTGGCCACCAGCGTGTTGCCGGCCAGCAGCGCGGGCGCGATCTTCCAGGACACCTGCAGCAGCGGGTAGTTCCAGGGCGCGATCATGCCGCAGACGCCGACGGGTTCGTGGTCGATGCGGCTGATGACGTCGTCCGGGGTGCCCTGGACGATCTTGGGGTGCAGCAGGCCGGCCAGGAAGACCGACACGACGTCGTCCACGTCGATCCGGCTCTCCACCAGCGTCTTGCCGGTGTCGAGGGTCTCGGTGCGGGCGATGTCCTCCTTGTCGCGCTCCAGCAGGTCGGCGACCCGGTTGAGCACGGCGGCGCGGTGCTCCGGCGCCGAGTGCTGCCAGTCGCCGTGGTCGAAAGCGGTTCTGGCCTTCGCGATCGCGGTGATCGCCTGTTCGCGGGTTTGGTCCTCGACCTCGGTGAGAACACTCTGGTCGTAGGGGTTGATGATCTGCCGCACCGGCGACACGGAGGCCTCCCTGTTCGTATGTCCACGTAGGACATCGGGGTATTGCCGGTCGCCGGTGGCGGTCAAACCGTGACGACCGTCCTACTTCAGGTTCCGGCGGAGCCGGGTGAAGAGCCGAGCATTGCTCATCGCCAGGATTCCGACGACGTCTTCCGGGTTCTCACCATCTCGATAGGTCGCGACGAACTTCCGGTCCTCGATGGACCCATCTTCGACGCGAACGTCGTTCGTCGCTCGTCCGATGAACTGGATCCGCACGCCGTACTGGTCCGACCACACGTAGCCGCCGTTGGTGTGGGTGGCGACGGTCTCGCCCGCCAGCAAGTTCCGGGTGGCAACTTGCGCCTGCTCGGTGGCGGACGTCCAGTGCTCGGCGCGGTGGCCTGCGCAGTTCGCGACGTCCCCGACGGCGACGACGTTCTTCAGGTTCGTCACGCCGCCCGCGTCGCACACGACGCCGTTGCCGAGGTTGACCGGTCCACCCGCGAGCCAGTCAGTAGCTGGACGCGTGCCGATCCCTGCAACGACGACGTCAGCACCGACATGACGGCCGTCCGCGAGCTTGATTCCGCCGTCAATGTTGACCGAATCAACATTGATCCCGGTTATCAACGTTGAGCCGTGGTCGCCGTGCAGCTGTCCACATGCAGCGCCCATCTCCGCACCCAGCACCCGCGTCAACGGAGTCGGCAACGCCTCGACGACCGTGACCTCCTTGCCGAGGGCACGCGCGCTGGACGCGATCTCCGCGCCGATGAACCCGGCGCCGATGATGCCGACGTGCTGGGCGTCGGCGAACGCGTCGCGCAGCCGGGTCGCGTCGTCGAGGGTGCGCAGGACGTGCGTGCCGGGCATGGTCCGCGGGATGCCGCCGGTGGCGATGACGAGCCCGTCGGCCTCGACGGTGCCGCCGTCGCTGAGCGCGACCTCCCGCGTGGAGAGCAGTCCGGTGGCCCGCACGCCGAGCCGCCACTCGGCGTCCAGCGCGTCGAGGTCCTCCTGGTCGGCGAGCGGCACGGCCTCGCACTTGCCGAGCAGGAAGTCCTTCGACAGCGGCGGCCGGTCGTAGGGCAGGTGCACCTCGTCACCCACGACGACGAGCCGTCCGTCGAACCCCTGCTGGCGCAGTGCCTGCGCCGACCTCAAACCGGCCAGCGAAGCACCGATGATCGCGATCGTCCTCACGCCACGTCCTTGTTCACCTCGACATCGATCCAGACCACTCCATCTTCCACAGAAACGGCGTAGGTCTTCACCGGTCTTTTGGCGGGCAGACCCGTGGGCTCGCCCGTGCGAAGGTCGAACGACGCGGCGTGCAGCGGACATTCGACGAGGCACCCCTCCAGCCACCCCTCGCTGAGGGATGCGTCCTGGTGGGTGCAGGTGTCGTCAATGGCGTAGAGGACGCCGCCGACGTTGAAGACGGCGATCGGCGCATGAGGACCGACGATGCGCACCGCCTCTCCTGGGGGCAGGTCCGTGAGAGCGCAGGCGCGGATCATCGTCGGCCTCCGTTGCGTGACACGACACACGTTCCGAATGACGCAACACAATGTCCGGCTCCGGCGACTCGCCGTCAAGAGTTCAGCCGGGTGTTTTGCTTCCCGGTTACTGTTGCGCGATGGGCAACTCCGACTCGGTAGCTCAGGTGCAGTCCGTCGACCGGGCCATCAGCGTGCTGGAAATGCTCGCCCAGGGTGAGGCCGGCATCACCGAGATCGCGGGTGAGCTGGGCGTGCACAAGTCCACGGTGTCGAGACTCGTGTCCGTGCTGGAGGCCCGAGGCCTCGTCGAGCAGCTCGGAGAACGCGGCAAGTACGCGATCGGCTTCGGCGTGGTCAGGCTCGCCGGCGCCGCCACCGGCCGGATGGACCTCACCAAGCTCGGCCAGCCCGTCTGCCAGTCGCTCGCCGACTCCTTCGGCGAGACCGTCAACATCGCCGTCCACGACGCCGGCGTCGCCATCAACATCACCCAGGCCCGCGGCTCCGCGGCCGTCTCCGCCGTGAACTGGATCGGCCAGCGCACCCCGCTGCACGCCACCTCGTCGGGCAAGGTCCTGCTCGCGTTCCTCCCCGACGCCGAACGCAAGCGGCTCGTATCGCTGCCGCTCGACGCCTACACCGAGAAGACCGTGGTGGACGGCACCCGCCTGCTGGCAGAGCTGGAGACGGTGGCGGAACAGGGCTTCGCGGCGTGCTTCGAAGAGCTCGAGCTCGGCCTGCACGCCGTCGCCGTCCCGGTGCGCGGCCACCGCGGCGAGGTGGTGGCGGCCATGAGCGCCTCCGGCCCGTCGTACCGGTTGTCGCGGCAGCGGGTCGAGGAGATCGTGCCGGCGATGTCGACGGCGGCGGCCGACCTGTCGGCGCAGCTGGGCTACTTCGCGGGCTGATCCCTTCGTCCGTTCCCGCTTCCCGCTTCACTCGAACGTGTTGTCCCGCCCGCCCCCTTCGCTCGTCTTGTTCACGTGCGGGTCAGTGAGACCGGTTCCGGCCGAGCTCACGGTCGTCCGACGTGACCGACAGTGAAGGAGGCGCTGTGACGTTTCGCCCGATCGAGATGTCCCGAACACGGCTCTCGCCCGTCGCGTATAAGGAAACGCGCGTCCAGCCAGCTCCGCCTGCCCAGTCGGTCCACGCTCATCTCTGTGAGTGCTTCGTGGATGCTCCGGGTGGTGCCGCCGCTCGAATGGCAGAGAAGTGCTGGCTGTCCGCGCCGACCCTCGTAGTCGAAGGCTCCACGGCCGGATGCCGCGCGACGAACACGGTGCAACCCATCTTGGTGCCCGGTTTCTCCCGCTCTCAAACGCGGTTGCCCGAACGGCGGTATTGACAGCCGGGCGCGCTGCCCGCAACTTGTTGCAGATAGCGGAACATGTTCTGTGACGCGCAACTGCGGCGAAGGGGTGTCCTGATGCCTGGTGAAGTGCCTCGCGTGGTGCTGGTGGGGGCGGGGATCGTCGGTTGCGCGTTGGCGGACGAGCTCACCGAGCGCGGCTTCACCGACGTCACGGTCCTCGACCAGGCGCGCGGGTTCGCCGCCGGTGGGTCGAGCGGGCACGCACCGGGGCTGGTGTTCCAGACGAACCCCTGCCGCAGCATGACCCGGTTCGCCCGCTACACCGTCGAGAAGTACACGGCGCTGGGCTGTTTCGACCAGGTCGGCGGCTTGGAGATCGCCACCACCGAGGCCAGGCTCGCCGACCTGAGCAGGCGGCACGGCTGGGCCACGTCGTGGGGTGTGGAGAGCCGGCTGGTCGACGCCGACGAGGTCGCGCGGCTGCACCCCCTGCTGGACCGGGAACAGGTCCTCGGCGGGTTCCTGACCCCGGGCGACGGCCTCGCGAAGCCCGTCCAGGCTGCCGAGGTCCAGGCGCGGCGGGCGATCGGGCGTGGGGCGCGGTTCGAGTTCGGGCAGGAGGTCGTCGCCGTCGAGACGTCCGGTGACCGGGTCACCGGTGTGCGTACCGGGACCGGGACGTTCGCGGCGGACGTGGTGGTGTCGTGCGCCGGGATGTGGGGGCCGCTGCTGGGGGAGATGGTGGGGCTGACCGTCCCGCTCGTGCCGATGGCCCACCAGTACGCGTTCACCGGTGAGGTGCCGGTGAGCGCGGAGGCGTTGGCGCGGCAGCCGATCCTGCGGCACCAGGAGGCCGACCTGTACTTCCGCTCGCACGGCCGGGCGTTGGGGATCGGGGCCTACGGGCACCGGCCCATGCCGGTCGACGCGCGGGACATCACCTCCTCGGAGCTTCCGTTCACCGACGAGGACTTCGCGCCCTCGTGGGCGGCTGCCGTCGAGCTGTTCCCGGTGTTGGCGCAGGCCGGGGTGGAGCGCGGGTTCAACGGGTTGTTCTCGTTCACCAGCGACGGGATGCCGCTGCTGGGGGAGCATCCGGGGCTGGCCGGGTTCTGGGTGGCGGAGGCCGTGTGGATCACGCACTCGGCCGGTGTGGCGCGGGCGGTGGCCGAGTGGATCGTCGACGGGCAGCCTCGGCTGGACGTGCATTCCAGTGACCTCAACCGGTTCGAGCAGGTGCAGCTGGCGCCGGACTACGTGCTGGAGCGCAGCTGCCAGAACTTCGCCGAGGTGTACGACCTGCTGCACCCGTTGCAGCCCATGGAGAGTCCGCGGCCGCTCAGGACGAGTCCGTTCCACACGCGGCAGCAGGAGCTCGGCGCGGTCTTCCTGGAGGCGGCCGGGTGGGAGCGGCCGCACTGGTTCGAGGCCAACGCCGACCTGCCGGAGGTCGCGGAGGTGCCGGCGCGCGGGGAGTGGGCGAGCCGGTACTGGTCGCCGATCTGCGGTGCGGAGGCGTTGGTGACGCGCCGGCGCGTGGCGATGTTCGACATGACGCCGTTGAAGCGGCTGGAGGTCAGCGGGGCGGGCGCGCTGGAGTTCCTGCAGCGCATGACGACCAACAACCTCGACCGCAAGCCGGGTGCGGTGGTGTACACGTTGCTGCTCGACGAGACGGGCGGGGTGCGCAGCGACCTCACGATCGCGCGGCTCGACGCGACCACGTTCCAGGTGGGGGCGAACGGCAACCTCGACCTGGCGTGGCTCACCCGGCACGCGCCGGACGACGTGCACGTCACCGACATCACGGCGGGGACGTGCTGCATCGGGTTGTGGGGGCCCAGGGCCCGGGACCTGCTCAACGGGATCGCGCACACGCTGGACACCGGGAAGGGGTACTTCACGGCGCAGCGGGCCTTCGTCAAGAACGTCCCGGTGACGGCACTGCGACTGTCCTATGTGGGCGAACTCGGCTGGGAGCTGTACACGACGGCGGACCTCGGCGCGAAGCTGTGGGACACGCTGTGGGAGGCGGGGCAGGAGCACGGTGTGATCGCGGCCGGGCGAGGGGCGTTCACCAGCCTCAGGCTGGAGAAGGGTTACCGGTCGTGGGGCACCGACATGACCGGCGAGCACGACCCGTTCGAGGCGGGGCTGGGGTTCGCGGTGCGCGAGGACAAGGACTTCCTGGGCAAGGAGGCGCTCGCGCAGCGCGTCAGCGACAAGAAGCTGACGTGCCTTGCGATCGATGACCCGGAACAGGTCGTCATGGGCAGCGAACCGGTGTTCCACCACGGCAAGCCGGTCGGGTACGTCACGAGCGCGGCCTACGGGTACACGACCGGGATCAACATCGCTTACGCGTGGCTGCCGAGCGACGTCGACGGCGAGGTCGAGATCGAGTACTTCGGCGTCAGGGTCACGGCGCGGCCGGTCGAGGAGCCGTTGTTCGACCCGGAGATGAAGCGGCTGCGCGGGTGAGCGCGGCCGTCGTGTTGCCAGGACACGCAACGACGTTCGAGGTCGAACGACAGCTCTTCAACCCGAGAGGCGGGGCATGACCGGCAGCCTGATCTCCACCCTTGCGGGCCGTTACTACACCGATCCGGCGATCTTCGCCGAGGAGCAGGCCAGGATCTTCGAGCGGATGTGGTTCTGCGCGGTCCGCTCGAACGACCTGGCGAACCCCGGCGACTTCCGCACCGTGCAGGTCGGTCGGGAGAGCGTGCTCGTCGCGCGGGACAGGACGGGGAAGCTCAACGCGTTCCTCAACGTCTGCCGGCACCGCGGCGCACGCATCTGCACCGACGAGCAGGGCAGCGTGAAGCGGGCGTTCCAGTGCCCGTACCACGCGTGGACCTACGCACTGGACGGCAAGTTGATCGCCGCGCCGAACCTCACCTCGATGCCCGACGTCGACCGGGTCGAGTACGGGCTGACGAAAGTGCACCTGCGGGAGTGGCTCGGCTACGCCTGGGTCTGCCTCGCCGACGAACCGCCCAGTTTCGCCGACGACGTGCTGCACGCCGTGACGGAACGGCTCGGCAGCGTGGAAGCCGTCGACGGGTACGAGATCGACCAGCTGTCCGTGGGCAGGCGGATCGTCTACGACGTCAAGGCCAACTGGAAGCTGATCGTCGAGAACTTCATGGAGTGCTACCACTGCGCGACGATCCACCCCGAGCTCACCGAGGTGCTGCCCAAGTTCGCCGACGGGTACGCGGCGCAGTACTACGTCGGGCACGGCGCCGAGTTCGGTGACGAGATCAAGGGTTTCACCGTCGACGGCGGCGAGGGCTTCGACAAACTCGCGGCGCTGGAGGACGAACGCGACCGGAAGTACTACGCGATCACCGTCAGGCCGCAGGTCTTCATCAACCTCGTGCCCGACCATGTGATCCTGCACCGCATGTACCCGCTCGCCGCCGACCGGACGGTCGTGGAGTGCGATTGGCTCTACGCCAAGGAAGTCGTGGCCACCGGCCGTGACGTCTCTCGCTCGGTCGAGCTCTTCCACCGGGTGAACGAACAGGATTTCGAAGCCTGCGAGCGATGTCAGCCCGCCATGGCGTCACGTGCGTATGCGCAGGGTGGGGTGCTGGTGCCGTCCGAGCACCACATCGGCGGGTTCCACGCCTGGCTCGTCCAGAAACTGGAATCAGCCGACTAGGGGATCGACTGGTCACCCGTGCACGCGAAAGCTTGCACGGGTGATGGAGCCGACGGACTTCCTGCCCCCCACCGGGGAGCACGATCTCCTCCGCCGCATCCGGCAACTGGCCGAGCGAGCGGAACGGACGGCGCACAACCGGTCCAACTTCGTCGGACCACCGCCGTCGCAGGAGCACCTGGACATCCTCGCGGAGATCAGGATGCTCTCCGAGGAGATGACCACGACCAGCAGGGGCGCGGAGAACGAGCCGGCCCCGCGGGTGAACGCGGTCGGACGGGCCGAGGTCCTGCCCCGGCCCGCCAGAGCCGCCGACGATCTGCTGCCCAGACCGTGACGGTCAGCGCCGCTGGCCGCGCACCATCTTGACGAGACCCTTCATCGACTCTTCCAGCCCGGAGCCGAACGGGTTGTCGTGCACCAGGTAGGTCCACGTCGAGCTCGGGCGCTTGACCCCGGCGTCGGCGAGGTCGTAGCCGTCGTCGGTGATCTTCGCGGCCTCGTACTTCTCCTTCGCGAGCTCCCACGACTCCGGCACGATCTTGTTGAACGCCGGGATCGCCTCGCGGTGGAACTCGTCGAGCGGGTTCTGCCTGGCCAGCGCGCGCAGGTGGATGCCCTCGCGCAGGTCGGACAGGAACGTCAGGTGGTGCGTCCACAGGTCGTCGAGGAAGAACAGCGTGATCTTGCGCGCCGCCTCCGCGGCGACCTCGTCGGACGCGCCTTCCTTCTCGCCGAGCTTCTCGAACGCGGCATCCGTGCGCAGCACGACGTCGCGGTGCTTGAGCAGCAGGTCGCGCTGGTGCTCGATCAGCTTGTTGTAGCGCCAGGTGTTGCGGTGGATCTCCAGGTTCACGCCCTCGGCCACGCGCTGGGCGTGCTCGAAGGTGTGCAGCAGGCCCTTGTCGCGCACCCGGCCGTCATCGTCCACTTCGGACGGTTCCTCGGCGTCGGGCGCGTACTGCGTGATGAGCTCGTCCTGCAGCGACGAGAAGAACAGCGAGCCACCGGGGTCGCCCTGCCGGCCGGCGCGACCGCGCAGCTGGTCGTCGAGGCGTGAGGACGAGTGCCGGCCGGAGCCGATCACGTACAGGCCGCCGAGCTCGGCGATCCGGTCGTGGTCCTCGCCCTCGTGACCACCGAGGCGGATGTCCGTACCGCGGCCGGCCATCTGCGTCGACACCGTGATGCGCCCGAACGAACCGGCGTCGGCGATGATCGCCGCCTCCTCGGCGTCGTTCTTCGCGTTGAGCACCACGCACTCGAGGCCGGCCTTGCGCAGCTTCGTGGAGATCCGCTCGGACTCGGCGACGTCCAGCGTGCCGACGAGGATCGGGCGCCCGGTCTCGTGCGCGGTCTTGATCTCCTCGACGATCGCGGCTTCCTTCTGCTCCAGCGTCGCGTAGAGGCGGAAGTGCTCGTCCTCGCGGATGTTCTCCTTGTTCGGCGGGATCACGAGCACCTCGAGCTCGTAGAACTCGCGCAGGGTCTCCGCGACGGCGACGGCGGTACCGGTCATGCCGCACCGGGTCGGGTACCGCGACAGCAGCGCCTGCACGGTCATCGAGTCGAGGATCTCGCCGGACTCGGTGGTCTGCACGTTCTCCTTGGCCTCGACCGCGGCCTGCAGACCGTCGGGCCACCGCTGTAGCTTCGCGACGCGGCCGCGGGTGTCGTTGATCAGGTGCACCTTGCCGTCGCGGACGATGTAGTCGACGTCGCGGTGCAGCAGGACCTGCGCGTGCAGGGCGACGTTGACCTTCGACAGCGTCGAGGTGACGTGCTCCTGCGAGTACAGGTCGATCTCGCCGAGCGCGCGCTCCACGGCCTCGGAGCCGGCGCCGGTGAGGAAGACGTTGCGCTCCTCGTCGTCGACCTCGTAGTGCAGGTTCTGCCGAAGGCGCTTCACCAGGTCGGCGATCACCGGGTCGGCGGCCTCGGCGCTGGTCGAACCGGCCAGCACGAGCGGCACGCGAGCCTCGTCGACCAGCACCGAGTCGGCCTCGTCGATCAGCGCGACCTCGGGCTCGGGGACGATCAGGTCGTCCGGCCTCGTGACGATCCGGTCGCGCAGGATGTCGAACCCGATCTCGCTGACCGGCGCGTAGGTGACCTCGCACTGGTAGGCCTCGCGCCGCTCCTCGGGCTTCGAGCTTCCGTTGAGCCAGCCCACCTCGACCCCGAGCAGCCGGTACAGCGGCCCCATCCACTCGGCGTCGCGCTGGGCGAGGTAGTCGTTGACGCTGACCACGTGGACGCGCTTGCCCTTGATCGCGAACCCGGCCGCGGCCATGGCGCCGGCGAGCGTCTTGCCCTCACCGGTGGCCATCTCGACGACGAGCCCGCTCAGCATGCCCAGCGCACCCAGCACCTGCACGTCGAACGGCCGCTGCCCGATGGCGCGCTCGGCGGCCTCCCTGGTCAGCGCCACGAGCTCGGTGTCGGTGCACTCCTCGCGCAGCTTCACGGCGTGTGCCGTCAGCTCCTCGTCGCTGAACGCCTTGAACGCGTCAGCGTGTTTCTCCACGTCCTCGAGCTGTGCCGAGAACGGGGCGAGGTCAACCGACGCCGGTTTCTGCGCGAACCGACGCATCCGCTGCTTGAAGCGCGCCATGAGAGTGGTCACGACGCAGGAACGTACGGCATCGGCGCGAGGTTCCGCAGAGGTCTTGACTGTGAAGGCGCGTTTTGTCCGTTTGGTCAGGCTTGGCGGGGCGTTGAGCAGGGGTGATCCGGTCGGTGGGGCTGCGGGGGAAGCACGGTCCAGTCAACGTTGACGGCATCAACGTCGACTCGTCGATGTTGACCCGGTCGACGTGAACAGCAGTTGATGCAGTCAACATTGACTGAGCTCGTCAATGTTGACTGCATCAACGTTGAGCCAGAGCTGTCAGCTCAGACCCGTTCGGGCTGGTGCGTCTCCGGCAGGCGCAGCACCGACACCAGCGTCACCACGGCCATGAGCAGCAGGAACGCCGACACCGACAGCGACGTCCCGGTCGCCCCCAGCAGCGCCGTCATGATGACCGGCGTGCCACCGCTGACCAGGATCGACGCCAGCTGGTAGGCCAGCGACGCACCGGAGTAGCGGACCTCGGGCGCGAACAGCTCACCCAGGTAGGCCGCGATCGGGCCGTAGACCAGCGACGACGCGATGCCGCCGACGGTCGTGGCCACGAACATCCACAGCAGCGAGCCCGTGTCGACCAGCAGGAAGTACGGGAACGCCCAGACGAGCATGCCGACCGTGCCCGCGATGATCAGCGGACGGCGGCCCAGCCGGTCGGACAGCGCCCCGGCGTAGAGGATCACCGGGATGCCGACCAGCGAGGACAGCAGGCTCACCATCAGCACGGACTCGCGCGCCAGGCCCAGCGTGGTGGTCGCGTAGGACAGCACACCGGCGATCGAGACGTAGAAGATGGCGTTCGAGGCGAACATCAGGCCAGCGCCGAGCAGGATGTGCTTGCGGTGCGAGCGCAGCGCCTCCTTCAGCGGTGCCTGGGCGACCGCGGGTGCGGTGGCGCGGCGTTCCTGCATCTCGCGGAACACCGGGCTGTCCTCGACCTTGAGCTGGATGAACAGCACGACCGGGAACAGCAGGGCGCTGGCGAGGAACGGCACGCGCCAGCCCCACGAGGCGAACGCCTCCTGGCTCATCGTCGTGGTGGCGGCGATGAAGGCGACGTTGCCGAGGAACACGCCGATCGGGACGCCGGCCTGGCCGAACGTGCCCGCGAAGCCGCGCCGGTTCGCGCCGGCCGACTCGGTGAGCAGCAGGACGACGCCGCCCCACTGCCCGCCGACCGCGATGCCCTGCAGGAACCGCAGCAGGACGAGCAGCAACGGCGCGCCGACGCCGATGCTGCCCGAGGTCGGCAGCAGGCCGATCAGGAACGTCGCGCCTGCCATCATGGCCAGGCAGATGACGAGCGCCGGCTTGCGGCCGAACTTGTCACCGACGTGGCCGAACACCAGCCCGCCGATGGGACGGGCGATGAACCCGGCCCAGAACGTGCTGAACGACAGCAGCAGCGCGACGAGCGGCGTTGCCTCGGGGAAGAAGAGCTTGGGGAAGACGAGCGCCGCTGCGGTTGCGTAGATGAAGAAGTCGTACCACTCAATGCTGGACCCGACCAGACCGGCAGCCATGAGCCTGCGCAAGGTCTTCTTTTCCGGGGCGACACTGACCACGGGTGCTCCTCACCAGGTGTCTATGAACGGGCGTTTCTTCCCGTGCGAGCGGGAAGCTGAGGGGGCCAGCGCCGTGGCGATCCACCTGCGGGTGTCCGCGGGGTCGATGACGTCGTCGATCTCGAAGACCGAGGCGACGTTGAGCGCTTTGCCGTGTTCGTAAGCCGCCGCGACCATCTGGTCGTAGCGCTGTTGCCGTTCGGCCGGGTCCTCGACGGCGTCGAGCTCGCGTTTGAAGCCGAGCTTCACCGCGCCTTCGAGACCCATCGGGCCGAACTCGCCGGTGGGCCAGGAGATGGCGAACTGCGGGACCTTCAGCGAGCCCGCCGCCATGGCCTGCGCGCCGAGGCCGTACGCCTTGCGGGTCACCACGAGTCCGAAGGGGACGGTCAGGTTCGCGCCGGTGACGACCATGCGGGTGAGGTGGCGGACGGTGGCGGTGCGTTCGGCGTCCGGGCCGACCATGAAACCGGGCGTGTCGCAGAGGCTCACGACGGGGAGGTCGAACGCGTCGCACAGCTGCAGGAACCGGGCGCACTTGTCGGCGGCGTCGGCGTCGATGGCGCCGCCGAGGACGGTGGGGTCGTTGGCGATGAGGCCGAGCGGCCGGCCCTCGACGCGGACGAGCGCGGTGACGATGCCCTTGCCGAAGCCGCCGCGGAGCTCCAGGACGGAGCCGGTGTCGGCGAGCGTGTCGATCAGCGCGCGGACGTCGTAGGCCCTCAGCCGGTTCTCGGGGACGGCGTGGCGGAGCAGGCGCTGGTCCGCGCACTTCCACGAACCGGAATTGTCGGTGCTGTCTGGGACAATTGATTCAAGGGGTCCCCCTTCGCGCGTGGGCGACGGCTGCGCGCTCGGGCGGGGGACGCCTGCGGAAGCGTGGGAGCCGGCCGGGGGCTGGGAGCCTGCCGGAGCTTGGAAGTACGAGAGGTACTTGCGGGCAACGGTGACCGCTTCTTCCTCGGAGGCGACCACGATGTCGACGACGCCGTTGGGCACCTGGACGTCCAACGGGCCGATGTCCTCGGGGCGGAACCTGCCGAGCCCGCCGCCCTCGATCATCGCCGGGCCGCCCATGCCGATGTTCGCGCCCTCGACGGCGATGATCACATCGCACGTGCCGAGCAGCACCGCGTTGCCGGCGAAACACCGGCCCGCGACCACGCCCACCAGCGGCACTTGGCCGCTGAGCTGCGCGAAGGCGTGGAAAGAGCCGCAGTCCAGACCGCTGACCATGCTGTGGTCGGTGTCGCCCGGCCGCCCGCCGCCGCCCTCCGCGAACAGCACCACCGGCAGGTTCTCCTGCTGCGCCAACGCGAACAGCCGGTCCTTCTTCTGGTGGTTGCGCAGGCCCTGGGTGCCGGCGAGCACCGCGTAGTCGTAGGACATCGCCACGATCCGCTGGCCGTTCACGACGCCGACGCCCGCCACCATGCCGTCGGCGGGCGTGCGTTCGATGAGCTCGGCCAACGGCCGGCGCGCGCGTTGGGCGGCGATCGCCAGACCGCCGTACTCGACGAACTCGGTGCAGAGGTCCGCGATGTTCTCCCGGGCGGTCCGGCCACCGGACGCGTGCCGCCGGGCAGCCGAGGAAGGCCGGTCGAAGTCGTGCCGTGCCAGCACCTCGGCCAGGTCCGGGCGCACGACGGAAAGATCCACCGGGGCGGCGTCCTCAGTGGACTCGCCAACGCCGGAGGCGAGCAGCTGGGCGCCGACCGTGTCGCCCACCGAGACCAGCACGTCGCCGGACACCCGCACGACGTGCTGCATCTTCATCGCTTCCAGCACCACGGAGTCCGCGGACACCGCGACCACGGTCCCGGCCAGCGGCGCGCGCATCCCGTCGGCCGGTTCGTCGGTGATGAAGTCCGTGGTGGCGCCGACGACGTCCCGCGTCAGCAACGTCCGCAGGAACTCCAGGTTCGTGGAGACCCCGTCGATCCGGAACTCGCCCAACGCCCGCCGCGCCCGGTTCAGCGCCACGTCCAGGTCCTCGCCGTGCACGACGAGCTTCGCGAGCAGCCCGTCGTACCGCGTGCCGACCCGGTAGCCGGGATACGCGTGGGTGTCGACGCGAACGCCCGGCCCGGACGGCGGTTGGAAGACCGACAGCGTCCCGCCCGAGGTCTGGTTCACCCGCAGCTGCACGGCCGAACCGCGGTCGAGCGGCGTGTAGTCGACGTCGCCGCCCCACGCCAGCAGCAGCTGGGTGCGCACGAGGTCCACACCGGACACCATCTCGGTCACGGTGTGCTCGACTTGCAGCCGCGGGTTGGCCTCCATGAAGTAGAACGCGTCCCCGGCCACCAGGTACTCGACCGTGCCGACGCCGGTGTAGCCGACGGCGGAGGCGAGCGACGCGGCCGCCGTGTGCAGCGCCTTGCGCAGCGCCAGGTCCAGCAGGGGAGCGGGCGCGATCTCGACGACCTTCTGGTGCCGCAGCTGCAACGAGCAGTCGCGGTCGCCGATCACCGCCGTCCCGACCAGCTGCACCTCGATGTGCCGGGCGGAGGGCAGCAAGCGTTCGAAGTAGACGTCACCGTTCCCGAACGCCGCCAGCGCCTCCGCCCGGCACGCCTCGACGGCGCTGTCGAGGTCTTCCGCGCGGTGCACCGCGCGCATGCCCTTGCCGCCACCGCCCGCGACGGCCTTCACCATCACCGGGAGCTCGCCGGGGACCGCGTCGAGCACCGGGATGCCGAGTGACGCCGCCAGCTCGCGGGCCCGCCGCTTGTCGCCGAGCAGCTCCAGCACCTCGGGTGACGGTCCGACGAACGTCAGGCCACGGGCTTGGCACGCCCGCGCGAACTCCGCGTTCTCGGCCAGGAAGCCCCAGCCGGGGTGCACGGCCTGGCACCCGTCCGCCGCGGCCAGCACCTGGTCGACGTCCAGGTACGGCGACGGTCCACGCAGCGCGACGGCCCGGTCCGCCAGCGTCACGTGCAGCGACGCGGCGTCGTCCTCCGCGTACACCGCCACGGTGCGTATGCCGAGGTCAGCTGCCGCGCGCAGCACGCGGACGGCGACCTCACCCCGGTTGGCGACGAGCAGCACTGCGAACCTCCTGAGCGACCGCTTAGTATGTGACGGCGGTCGCATGTTGCCACCTGAGGTCAACAGAAGTCCATACGGAACCGATCGGGGGGAGTGAGACGTCAACGGAACGCTTCGGGGCGAACCGGCGATTCAGTTGGCAGACTTCCCCGCACAGTTGCGAAGGGCTTCAGGAGGCCGCAGTGGTGTTCAAGAGGATGTTGCGCGCGTTCGGCGTGGGCGGGCCGACTGTCGACACGGTGCTGACCAACCCGAACGTCCGGCCCGGCGAGGTGCTGAGCGGCGAGGTCAGGATCGCGGGCGGCGACCACCCGGCCGAGATCGACCACGTCACGCTGGCGCTGCTCACCCGCGTCGAGGTCGAGAGCGGCGACAACGAGTACAACACCAACATGGAGTTCCACAAGTTCTCCGTGGCTCAGCGGATCGTGGCGCAGCCGCACCAGAACCTCTCGCTGCCCTTCCAGGTCCCGGTGCCGGTCGAGTGCCCGCTGAACGTCGTCGGCGGCATGCAGCTCGCCGGCATGCAGCTGGGCCTGCGCACCGAGCTCGAGGTCCGCGGCGCGGTCGACCCCGGTGACCTCGACCCGATCTGGGTGCACCCGCTGCCCTCGCAGGACGCGGTGCTGCAGGCGTTCGGGCAGATGGGCTTCCGCTTCACCAAGGCCGACAACGAGCGGGGCCGCATCCACGGCGTGCCGCAGACGCTGCCGTTCTACCAGGAGATCGAGTTCTACCCGCCGCCGCAGTTCGCGGGCCGCGTCAAGCAGGTCGAGCTGACCTTCGTCACGACGCCGCAGCACGTCCACGTGATCCTGGAGGCCGACAAGCGCGCCGGCCTGCTGCGTGCCGGTGGGGACGCCTACGGCCGCTTCGCCGTCACGCACGAGCAGGCGGTCGGCACGGACTGGACCGCGACGATCAACCAGTGGATGAGCCAGGTGTCGGGCAGCCGCTGGTAGGTCTCGCGCTGCGGATCACGCCGGGTGCCGGGATGATTCGGCGTGAGTTCCCCGTGAAGTCGGGGAGTAGCGGGAGGAGGCGTCCGTGACCATCGAGAGCATTCTCGGCGCGCTCATCATCGGCCTGGTGCTCGGTTTGCTGGGCAAGCTGTTCGCGCCGGGCAAGCAGAACATCCCGATCTGGCTGACCCTGCTGGTCGGCATCGCGGCCGCGTTCATCGGGTCGTGGCTCGCCAGGCTGTTCGGCGTGGAGGACACGCCGGGCATCGACTGGATCGAGGTGATCGTCCAGATCGTGGTCGCCGCGATCGGCGTCTCGCTCGTGGCCGGTCTGTACGGCCGCAGCAAGGTCAGGTAGCGGGCCGCAGCATCCGCAGGACGAGGTCGGCGTACAGCGCGCCGATCTCGTCCGGCGTGCGCCTGCCGCCCGGCTGGTACCAGCGGGCCACGTCGATGCACAGCGACAGCACCGCGAGCGTCGCGCCCGGCAGGTCCGGCACGTCGAACACGCCGTCGGCGATGCCGTCGGAGATGAACGCCCGCATCCGCCCGTCGATCTGCCTGCGCAGCTCCGCCACCTCCGCGTGGTGTTCCGGTGAGAGCGCGCCCAGCTCGTACTGCACCACCCGCGCCGTCGTGTGGAACTCCGCGTGCCACCCCGCGAACGCCGCCACCGCGTTCTTCAGCCGCTCCACCGCGTCGGCGCCGCTGATGGCCGAGAGCAGCGTCAGCGACGTCTCGTGGCCGACGCGGGAGATGGCGAACAGCAGCTCTTCCTTGGAGCGGTAGTGGATGTACACCGCCGCGGGGGACATTCCGGCCAACGCGGCGATGTCCCGGGTCGTCGTCGCGTGGTATCCCTTGTCCGCGAACGCGTGCGCGGCCGCGATGAGCATCCGGCGGGCGGCGTCCGGGGTGATCGAGCGCCACGTCTCGTCGAGCAGCTCGAACTCGTCCAGGCCGGTCGTCGTCATCGGGCCGCTCCTCGCGTGTTGACAGGTGATGGATCGTACTGCACGCTAAGCGGGCGCTTAGCGCTAAGCAACCGCTTAGTATGGAGGTAGGGGTCGTGCAGCGGACGCTGTTCAACGAGGACCACGTCGCGTTCCGGGAGTCGGCGAAGGAGTTCGTCGACCGCACGATCGTGCCGAACGTCGAGAAGTTCATCGAGCAGCGGGTGATCGACCGCGACGTCTGGCTGGAGGCCGGGCGTCAGGGCCTGCTGGGCCTGGAGATCCCGGAGGAGTACGGCGGCAGCGGTGCGAACGACTACCGCTTCAACGCCGTCTTCGCCGAGGAGCTCTGCCGGGTCAACGCGGCCGTCGCGTCGTCGCTCGGCATCCACGGTGACGTCGTCGCGCCGTACCTGGTCGACCTGTGCACCGAGGAGCAGAAGCAGCGCTGGCTGCCCGGCATGTGCACCGGCGAGCTCAAGACCGGCATCGCGATGACCGAGCCCTCCGGTGGCTCCGACCTCGCCGCGCTGAAGACCACCGCCGTGCACGACGGTGACGACTGGATCCTCAACGGCTCCAAGACGTTCATCACCAACGGCTACACCGCCGACATGATCGTCGTCGCGGCCCGCACCGACCCGGCGAAGGGCGCGCGCGGCATCACGCTGTTCGCCGTCGAGACCGGCATGCCCGGCTTCGAACGCGGCCGCAAGCTCGACAAGGTCGGCCAGCACCCCTCCGACACCGCGGAGCTGTTCTTCTCCGACGTGCGCCTGCCCGCCGCGAACATGATCGGCGAGGAGGGCCAGGGCTTCATCTACATGATGGAACGCCTGCCGCAGGAGCGGATCGGCGCCGCCATCTCGAACCTCGCGCACGCCCAGGGCATCTTCGACGAGACCCTGGAGTACGTGAAGGAGCGCAAGGCGTTCGGGCAGGCGATCGGCAAGTTCCAGCACAACAAGTTCCTGCTCTCGGAGCTGCGCACCAAGCTCGACGTGACGCAGGCGTTCGTCGACAACCTGACCATGCAGCACGTGCGGCGCGAGCTGACCGCGGTCGAGGCGGCGCAGGCGAAGTACTGGAGCGCCGACATCGAGAACGAGGTCATCGACGCCTGCGTGCAGCTGCACGGCGGCTACGGCTACATGACCGAGTACCGCGTCGCCCGCGCGTGGATGGACGCCCGCGTCACGAAGATCTGGGCGGGCTCCAACGAGATCATGAAGGAACTCATCGGCCGCGACCTCGGCCTGTAAGGGGTGTGCTGTGGCGGAAGCCGTCATCGTCTCCACCGCGCGGTCGCCGATCGGCCGGGCGCGCAAGGGTTCGCTCGTCTCGCTGCGGCCGGACGACCTGGCCGTGCAGGTGATCTCCGCGGCGCTGGGCGAGATCCCCGCCACCGAGATCACCGACCTGCACCTCGGGTGTGCCGAGCCGCAGGACGAGCACGGGCAGAACATCGCGCGCCGGGTGGCCGTGCAGCTCGGGTACGACAGCGTGCCCGGCACGACGGTCAACCGGTTCTGCGCGTCCTCGGTGCAGACCGCGCGGATGGCGTTCCACGCGATCAAGGCGGGCGAGGGGCACGCGTTCATCTCCGCCGGCGTCGAATGCGTGTCGCGGTACATGCACTCCGGTGCGCCCTCGTCGAACCCGTTGTTCGACGAGGCGCAGCAGCGGACGGCCGACACGGCGGCGTCCAACGCGCCGTGGACCGACCCGCGGCTGGACGGCAAGCTGCCCGACTACTACATCGCGATGGGCCAGACCGCGGAGAACGTCGCCACCCAGCTCGGCATCTCCCGGCACGACCAGGACGAGTTCGCGGTGCGGTCGCAGAACCTCGCCGAGAAGGCGATCGCGGACGGGTTCTTCGCCCGCGAGATCACGCCGGTGACGCTGCCGGACGGGACCGTGGTGTCCACTGACGACGGTCCGCGCGCCGGAGTGACGTACGAGGCCGTCTCGTCCTTGAAGCCGTCGTTCCGCCCCGAGGGCACCGTCACCGCCGGCAACTGCTGCCCGCTCAACGACGGCGCCGCCGCCGTGGTGGTCATGAGCGACGTGCGGGCCCGCGAGCTCGGGCTGACCCCGTTGGCGCGCATCGTGTCCACCGGTGTCTCCGGGCTTTCGCCGGAGATCATGGGCCTCGGGCCGGTGGAAGCCACGCAGCAAGCGCTTGCGCATGCCGGTATGTCCATTTCGGACATCGACCTGGTGGAGATCAACGAGGCGTTCGCCGTGCAGGTGCTCGGCAGCCAGCGCGCGCTCGGCATCGACATCGACCGGCTGAACGTGCACGGCGGTGCCATCGCGCTCGGCCACCCGTTCGGCTCGACCGGCGCCCGGATCATGACCACCCTGATCAACGGCATGCGGTCCCGCGACGCCCAGTTCGGTCTGGAGACGATGTGCGTCGGCGGCGGTCAGGGCATGGCGATCATCCTGGAAAGGCTCTCGTAGTGGGAATCCTGGACAAGTTCCGCCTCGACGGGAAGGTCGCGATCGTCACCGGCGCGTCCTCGGGGCTCGGCGTGGCGTTCGCGAAGGGCCTGGCGGAGGCGGGCGCGGACGTCGTGCTCGCGGCCCGGCGCGCGGACAAGCTGAAGGACACGGCGGCACTCGTCGAGTCCGTCGGCCGGCGCGCGCTGGTCGTGCAGGCCGACGTGTCGCAGCCCGACGACTGCCGTGAGGTGGCCCGCGCCGCCGCCGAGTTCGGCCCGGTGCACGTGCTGGTCAACAACGCCGGTGTGGCGTCGGCGGTGCCGGCCTCGCGCGAGACGCCCGAGCAGTTCCTCGGCGTGATGGACGTGAACCTCAACGGCGCGTACTGGATGGCGCAAGCGGCGGGGGCGGTGATGACGAACGGCGGTTCGATCATCAACATCTCCAGCGTGCTGGGCCTGGTGACCGGGGGCATCCCGCAGGCGGCCTACTCGGCGTCGAAGGCCGGTCTGCTCGGCTTGACCCGCGACCTGGCGCAGCAGTGGACCGGGCGCAAGGGCATCCGCGTCAACGCGATCTGCCCCGGTTTCTTCGCCTCGGAGATGACCGACCAGTACCCGCCGGGCTACCTGGAGAAGATGCGGGCCGCGTTGCCCGCGGGCCGGATCGGTGACCCGGAGGAGCTGGCCGCCGCGGTCGTCTTCCTCGCGTCCCCGGCCGGTGGTTACGTGACCGGCGAGACGCTGGTCGTGGACGGTGGCGCGGTCATCGTCTGACTCTTTCGTTTGGCCCTGATCGGCGTAGTGCCAAAGGCCCCCTTGACACGTCTAATCCTGTCGAGGGGGCCTTTGGCATGAGGGGGAGCCGTGCAGGAACCGGAGTTCAAGGCTGTCGACCCGCGACGACGTTTCCTGCTGTGGTTCGTGCCGCCGTTGGCGGTGTTCGTGGTCGGCCTGGTGGTGCTGCTGGTCACCGGGCACGTCACCGGGCCGTTCAAGGGCGTCACCGTGGTGCGGGTGATGCTCGCGTCCAAGCGGGAGTTCTTCCAGGACGAGCAGGTGAAGCGGATCCTGATGGCGCGCGGCTACCAGGTGCACGTGACGCCGATCGGGTCGCGCGACCTCGCCGACAGCCCTGATCTCGACAGCTACCACTTCGTGTTCCCGTCCGGGCACGTGGCGAACGAACGGGTCAAGGCGCGCCGGGAGGGCAAGCACGCGGTGCCGTTCCGGCCGTTCTTCACACCGGTCGTGCTCGGCACCTTCCGCGAGTACGCCGAGGCGCTGGTGCGGGCGGGCGCGGCCACCGCGCACGACAAGAGTGACGCGCCGCTGTACTACAACCTCGACCTCAAGAAGTTCATGGCGCTGTCCACGACGCGGTGGAGCGACTACCAGATGGGCAACGGCAACCTCGTCATCGCCCAGTCGCCGGACCCGTGCAAGGCCTACTCGGGTGCCGCGCTCGTCGGGTTCTACGCTGCCGCGATCCGCAACGAGCCGGTGCAGAGCCTGCAGGCGGCGGAGGAGCTGGCGCTGCAGGTCAAGCCGCACATCGCCGCGCAGGGCCAGGCCGGTGAGGACATGTCACCGAAGTTCTTCGTGCCGGAAGGACGCACGCACGCGGTCATCGCGGTGATATACGAGCACCAGTATATTGCATATCAGTTGCGGCGGGAGCAGGTCGACCGCGCTCGCGTGCTGCTCTACCCGACGGCGCAGCACCAGAGCACGCCCGAGCTCATCTCGTTCACGCCGGAGGGCGACCGGATCGGCGAGCTGATGATGAACGACCCCGGGCTGCGCCGGCGCGCGGTCGAGCTGGGGTTCCACGCGCTGGGCTGGAGCGGTGAGACCGACCAGGACTTCGGCCAGGTGATCACCGGGCGCGGGCTGCCGGAACCACCCGCCGAGCAGGCGGGCCGGGTGCCGCTGCCCAAGGCGGAGTACTTCGAGCGCATGCTCGACGTGGTCGGCGACTGCCGATGAGGGTGCTCGCCGCGGTGCTGCTGCTCCTGCTCAGCGCGTGCGCAGCGTGCACAGCGAGCTCACCCGCGCCGGTCCGGCTGCGGATGCTCGCGAGCCCCGAGCTCGCCGACCTCGGTCCGGTGCTCGCCGAGCTGAAGCGCGCCACCGGTGTCGAGCTCGTGGTGGAGCACCGGGGCGCGGTCGAGGCCAGCCGGTCGCTCGCCGGGTTCGACGTGGCGTGGTTGTCCACCAACAGGTTCTTGCGGCTGCGCGGTGCCGAGCCCGCGTTGTCGGCGAGCATCATGACCTCGCCGGTGGTGCTGGGCGTGCGGCGGGGCAAGCGGGCGGTGCTGGGCGAGCGGCCGACGTGGGCGGACCTCGCGGACCGGGCGGCGATGGGGGAGTTCCGCTACGGCATGGCCGACCCGCGCGTCTCCGGTGGCGGGATGGCCGCGCTCATCGGGGTCGCGACGGCGGCCGCGGGCACCGGTGCGGCGTTGCGGCCGCAGGACGTGAGCTGCGACCGGCTGCAGGGGTTCCTCGCCGGGCGGGCGTTCGACGTGCCCGACCCGGTCGGCGAGCTCGTCGCCCGGCCGGAGGTGGACGGGGTCGTCGCACACGAGTCGGAACTGCTGGCGCTCAACGCTTCCGGGCGGCTCACCGAGCCGTTGGACCTCGTGTACCCGCGTGACGGGATCGTGCTGTCGGACTACCCGCTGATGCTCGTCGAGCCGGCCCAGCGCGCCGCCTACGACCGGGTCGTGGAGTGGCTGCGGTCCCCGGCGGCCCAGCGGATGATCACCGAACGCACCTGGCGGCGGCCCGTCGACCCGGCCACGCCGCGCGACTCCAGGCTGACCGCGGACATCGGCACCGCGCTGTACTTCCCGGACAGCCAGGAGGTCCTGGACCGGCTGCTGCTGTTCCACGACCGGGCGGGCGACGGCCGGCAGGTGGTCTTCGTGCTGGACTACTCGACATCCATGCGGGGCGAGCGGATCGCCGCTCTGCGGGAGGCTTTCGCGTCGCTGAACGGGTTCGACCGCTTCTACGTCGGCGAGACGGTCACGATCGTCCGGTTCGCGGGCACTGTGCTGGAGGAGCGGTCGGTCACCGTGCGCGGACGGGCCGACCTCGACGCGTTGCGGGCCGTCGTCGCCTCGGACGACCTGCGCGACAACACGGCGATCTGGGGCGCGCTCGACCACGCGCTGCGGCTGGCCCGCGGCGAGACGACGGTCGTGCTGATGACCGACGGCGAGAACAACGCGGGACCGTCGGTGGACGAGTTCCTGCGCGTCGGCCGGGGCGAGGTGCCCGTGTACCCGATCCGGTTCGGCGAGGCGGACCGCGCCGAGCTCGACCGCGTGGCCCAGGCCAGCGGGGGCCGGCTCGTGGAGGCCGGCGCGAGGTCGTTGCTGGAGGCGGTGAGGGAGATCCGTGGGTGTCGATAGAGCGCTGTGGTGGTCCGTCTCGTGGGGCTGGGTCCTGCTGTGGGTGGCGACGCTGGTCGCGTTCTTCGTCGTGGTCGCGCTGGCGGTGCGGTGGGTGCGCCACCGCGACCCCGCGCCGGAGGTGCCGGGCCTGCTGTTCTACGTGCACGGCCAGCGCATGATCAACCTGTGCAAGGTCGGCCGCTACGACGACGCCGTCACCCGGCAGTTCGTCAAGCAGATCACCGTCACCAAGAACGGCAAGCTCCAGGTCGGCCCGAGCGAGTTCGGCATCGGCGTGGACGGTTCGGTGGTGGAGCAGAACACCGACACCTACGAGAAGCCCGCCACGGAGATCGACGTCATCGGCGTGGTGCTGGCGGGACTGCGGGCCGCGCACGGTGTCGTGGACGTCGACCTGACCGCCAGGACCATCACCGCGGACGAGGCGTGGCGGCGCGGGAGGGCCACCCGGCTCAACGACATCCGCGACTACGTGTCGTTGCACGGGCGGTTCGAGCTCGGCGACGACACCGGTGACCGGGCGGTGCTGCTCGCGCCCGTCGGCGAGCACCGGGTGCGGGTCGAGTGCGACCGGGACAGCCTGCGCGACACGATGCCGCCAGGGCAGTTCAACGCGCGGTGCCTGGGCAAGGTGCAGTCCTGGAACGCGGAGACCGGGGAGGTCGTGGTGCTGCCGGTCGTCGTATTCCAGTAGACGCGGCAGGGACGATCGGTGCGTGAAACTGGATCAGGTGCTCGTCGTCGACGTGGAGTCGACGTGCTGGGAGGGAACGCCGCCGCCGCGGGAGGCGTCGGAGATCATCGAGATCGGGATCTGCCCGGTCGAGGTGGGGTCCGGCGTTCGGGGCGAGCGGCGCAGCGTGCTCGTGCGGCCCGTGCGGTCGGCCGTCAGCCCGTTCTGCACCGAGCTGACGACGCTGACCCCGGCGATGGTCGCCGAGGGCGTCTCGTTCGCCGAGGCGTGTGCGGTGCTGCGCAAGGAGTACCGGTCCGACGACCGGGTCTGGGCGTCGTACGGGGACTACGACCGCAAGATGTTCGAACGGCAGTGCGCGGCGTTCGGGGTGAAGTACCCGTTCGGGCCGCGGCACCTGAACGTCAAGACGTTGTTCGCGTTGACGCACAGGTTGCCGCGCGAGATCGGGATGGCCGACGCGGTGCGGATGGCGGGGCAGCGGCTCGACGGCACGCACCACCGCGGCCACGACGACGCGTACAACATCGCCGGCCTGCTGCTGGGGCTGCTCAACAGGTGATCACGTGCGCCCGGTCCGGCCGGGTGCCACCGCCGAGCACCTCCCGCCACACCGCGACCAGCGCGTCCGGGCCCTCGCGGTGCTCGACCCGCACCTGCTCCGCGGCCTGCGCGGTCAGCGAGCGCCAGGCCGCGGCGAACCGGGTCGCGAGACCGTCGGGGCCCCACTCCCGGATGCGGTCGCGCATGCGGCTGGGCGCGAAGAAGAACTCGGACCGCGGGTCCTGCCGCACGTCCTGGTGGGTGAGGCCGATGGAGATGTCCTTCACCAGCGCGGCGCCGAGGTGGTCGTGCAGGGCGTCGCGCAGCTCGGGGGAGCCGCTGAAGTCCAGGTACGCCGTCGGATCGCGCGGCAGGTCGGTGATCCGGTCGTAGGTCAGCACGGTGTCGTAGCAGCCGAGACCGCGGGTGAACTCGGCGTTGCGCGGCGAGGTGAGGCCGACGGTGTGGGTCCTGGTGAGACCCACCGCGGTGCCGAACGCGGTCTTGCTGGAGGCCGAGGAGATCACGACGCTGCGGGCGCCGTGGTGGTCGTTGTCCGCCAGCTGGTCCGCGAGCAGGAACGACGTGTAGAACAGCGGCCGGTAGAGCATCTGCAGGTCTTCGTGCTCGGCGACGTAGGCCGGGTCACCCGTGGTGGTGAAGTAGCGGTTGTAGGCGCTGGGCAGTCCGGTGCGGTGTTCGCTCACGTCGACGAAACCGCCGGCGTCCAGCGATGGCCGCACGACGACGTGGCTGCTCATCGGGAGGTAGCCGTAGACGCGGGTGCCGGTCGGCAGGCCGTCCACAGCGGACTCGACGACGTCGGCGAAACCCCACACCGGGACGATTCCCCTGGGTGCGGTGGCGGGGAAGAAGTTCCAGTAGCCGATGGCGTCGCCGAAGACGCCGTAGGTGACGTTGTTGGCGGTCAACCCGACGCGGTCGACGCGCAGCAGCGCCTCACCGCCGGAGACGGCCGGGACGTCGTGGCGGAGCACCTCGGCGCGGGTGAGGTCGGTGCGGTCGATGAACACGGTCCAGGCGCTCATGGCTGGAGGTCCTCTCGAAAGTCGGTCCCGCTGGGTACGCTCCGGGCGTGACCGTGCCTGAAAGACTGATCGACGCCGCCACCCGCCTGTTCGCGGACAAGGGGTACGAACGCGTCGCCGTGCAGGAGATCGTGGAGAGCGCCGGAGTCACCAAAGGCGCTATGTACCACTACTTCGGGTCGAAGGACGACCTGCTGCACGAGATCTACGGGCGGTTGCTGCGCTTGCAGACCGAGCACCTGGAGAAGATCGCGTCCAGCACCGGGCCGGTCGAGGACCGGCTGCGCGAGGCCGCGGTCGACGTGATCGTCACCAGCATCGACGACTTCGACGCGGCCAAGGTGTTCTTCCGCTCGATGAACCACCTGTCCGCGGAGAAGCAGAAGGTGGTGCGGGCGGAACGGCGGCGCTACCACGAGAAGTTCCGCGGCCTGGTCGAGGAGGGCCAGCGCGACGGCACCTTCCGCGCCGACGTGCCCGCCGACGTCGCCACGTACTACTTCTTCGGGTCGCTGCACCAGCTGGGCACGTGGTACCGCCCGGACGGGGAGATCCCGGCCGGGCGGCTGGCGGAGCACTACGCGGACCTGCTGATCCACAGCCTCACGGCACGATCACGCTGACGATCTCGGCGACGCACGCCGGCTTGTCGCCGCCCTCGATCTCGACGACGACCTTGGTCACGAGCTGCTTGCCCAGTGCGATGTCCGAGACGTCGAGCAGCTCCACGCCCGCGCGCACCCTGGCGCCGACCAGCACCGGCTGCGGGAAGCGGACCTTGTTGCTGCCGTAGTTCACGCCCATCTTGATGTTCTTGACGGTGTAGACGTCCCGCACCAGGTACGGCACCAGCGACAACGTCAGGTAGCCGTGCGCGACCGGGCCGCCGAACGGGCCCTTCGCGGCCTTCTCGACGTCGATGTGGATCCACTGGTGGTCGAGCGTCGCGTCGGCGAACAGGTTGACCTGCTCCTGCGTGACCTCGTGCCACTCGCCGAACCCGAGGTGTTCGCCCTTCGCGGCGACCAGCTCGTCGATGTTCTCGAACGCGCGCATGTGGCTGCCCTCAGTCCTTCGGTCCGCCGGCGACGTAGATGACCTGGCCGGACACGAAGCCCGCGCCCTCGCTGACGAGGAACGACGCGGTGTGCGCAATGTCCTCCGGCTGGCCGACGCGCGCGACCGGGATCGCCTGCGCGGCACCGTTGACGAGGTCCTCGAACGAGATCTTCATGCGCTCGGCGGTCGCCTTGGTCATCTCGGTGGCGATGAAACCGGGCGCGATCGCGTTGACCGTGACGCCGAACTTGCCGAGCTCGATCGCGAGGGTCTTGGTGAAGCCCTGCAGACCGGCCTTGGCGGCGGAGTAGTTGGCCTGGCCGCGGTTGCCGAGCGCGCTGGTGCTGCTGAGGTTGACGATGCGGCCGAAGCCCTCTTTCGTCTGGTAGGCCTGTACGGCCTTGCTCATCAGGAACGCGCCGCGCAGGTGCACGTTCATGACGGTGTCCCAGTCGCTCGCGGACATCTTGAACAGCAGGTTGTCGCGCAGCACACCCGCGTTGTTGATGAGCACGGTCGGCGCGCCCAGCTCCTCGGCGACCTTGGCGACCGCGGCGCCGACCTGCTCCTCGTCGGCAACGTCGACCTTGAGGCCGATGGCACGCCCACCGCCCGCGGTGATCTTGTCGGCGCCGTCGAGCACGCCCTGCTCGTCGAGGTCGAGCAACGCGACGGCCAGGCCGTCCGCGGCGAGACGCTGCGAGACCGCGGCACCGATGCCACGAGCCGCGCCGGTGACGATGGCAACCCTGTCGGCCACAGGTCCTCCTTCGTTGGGCTTGCGGTTGTTGAGGGCTAAGCAAGCGCTTAGTAACGTACCTATCAGTCCGCTTGACGTCCAGCGCTGTGCGGACGACCATACCGACTGGTCGGAATGTGGCAATTCGAGGAGGCAGATGCCCGTGGAACTCACCGGCAAGGTCGCGCTCATCACCGGCGGATCCAACGGCATCGGCGCCGCGTCCGCCCGTCGGCTGGCTTCGCTCGGTGTCCGGGTCGTGGTCGCCGACGTCGACGTCGACCAGGGCAAGCTCGTCGCCGACGAGATCGGTGGCGTGTTCGTGCGCTGCGACGTGACGCAGCCGGCCGAGTCAGTGGAGGCGGTCGCGGTCGCGGTGCGCTCGTTCGGCGGGCTGGACCTGGCGTTCCTGAACGCCGGGATCGGCACCGGGTGCTCGCTGGGCGACGACTTCGACGTCGAGGTGTACCGGCGGGCGATGGCGATCAACCTCGACGGTGTGGTCTACGGCGTTGCCGCCGCGTTGCCTGCTGTGCGTGCTGCCGGCGGTCAGATCATCGCCACCGCGTCGATGGCCGGCCTCATGCCGATGCCGGGTGACCCGGTCTACGGCGCGAACAAGGCCGCGGTGGTCGGACTGGTGCGGTCCTTGGCCGGCGCGTACCCCGACATCCGCGTGAACGCGCTGTGCCCGGCGTTCGCCGACACCGACATCATCACCCCGCTGCGCTCGACGCTGCAGGACATCGGCATGCCGATCCTGCCGGTGTCCACCGTGGTGGACACGTTCATGTCCATTGTGGAGGGTTCAGGCACCGGCGAGGCGTGGTTCGTGCAGTCCGGCCGCCCCTCCGAGCCGTTCGGCTTCCGCAACCCGCCCGGCCCGCGCAACCCCGACGGCTCGCGCATCGACGCCGCCCGCAAGGACCCCGTTTCCATCGCGCTCGAGGAGAACTGACGTGCGTGCCATCCAGATCACCGAGTTCGGCGGCCCCGAGGTGCTCCAGCAGGTGGAGCTGCCCGACCCGGTGCCGGCCGAGGGCGAGGTGCTGATCACCGTCTCGCGCGCCGGCCTGAACTACGCCGACACGCACCAGGCGGAGAACTCCTACCTGGCCCAGATGACCCTGCCCCTGGTGCCGGGCGGTGAGGTCGTCGGGACCACTTCGGACGGTCGCCGCGTCGTGGCGCTGACGAAGAACTCCGGCGGCTACGCGGAAAAGGCCGTGGCGCCGGCGCTGACGACGTTCGACGTGCCGGACGGCGTCGATGACCTCACCGCGCTGTCGATGGTCGTCCAGGGCGCGACGGCGTGGCTGCTGCTGCGCAAGTCAGCCCACCTGGAGCCCGGCGAGTCCGTCGTGGTGCACGCCGCGGCCGGCGGCGTGGGCACGATCGCGGTGCAGCTGGCCAAGCTGTGGGGCGCCGGCCGGGTGATCGCGACGGCGTCGTCGGACGAGAAGCGCAAGCTGGCCCTGGACCTGGGCGCCGACGTGGCGATCGACTCACGCGCGGAGGACATGACCGCGGCGCTGATCGAGGCGAACGGCGGGCGCCGGGTCGACATCGTGCTGGACATGACCGGGGGTGCGACCACTGATCAGTCGCTGGTGGCGCTGGCTCCGTTTGGAAGGCTTGCGTTTTACGGCATGGCCTCGCGGGAAAGGCCGAAGCCGGTTGATCTCGGGGCACTGCTCGTGCACTCCACGACCGTTGCGGGTATGTGGCTGCCTCACGCGTTGAGGGTGCGGGATGCGGAGCACGGGACGTTGGCGCATCGGGCGATGGCGGAGCTGTTCGGGCTTGTCGTGGGTGGGGAGTTGAAGGCTGTTGCCGGTGGGGAGTACGGGTTGGGGGAGGTTCGGCAGGCGCATGAGGATTTGAGGGCTCGGCGGACTTCCGGGAAGTTGTTGCTGGATCCGTCTCGGTGAGGGACCGCCTCGGGCGTTCCTGGTGCCCGCCTGGGGGCGGGCAGTTCCTGGTGCCTGCCTGAGGGCGGGCAGTTCCTGGTGCCCGCGTTGTGTCGGTGCGCGCCTTCGGCGCCGGGGGGACTCCGTCCCCCTCGACCCCCTGACAACTGATCAAAGACTGGGCCAGCGCCCTCGGCGGGTAGATGGCACGCCTGTTGCTTTCGGCGGCTTGCGGTTGCGTGGGTGCTTGCGTTCCGGTGGTCAGTCCCGTCACGTGCCGCACCAGAGGCAGCCACACTCAGAGGGATGGGTCAAGTCCGAAGAGCGTGGACTTGACCCATCCCTCTGAGCGCGGCAGGGCTTCGCCTGCGGCTCGTGACGGGACTGACCACCGGGGCTCCCTTCGGGAGGACGGCTCGGGCCTGCGGCCCTCGATCAAAAGCATGCGCGGCTTGGGCAAGTGGGCGGTGTGGTGGTGCCGGGCCCGCGGTTCCTTATTCCGGGGCGAGCGTCGGGGTGAGGTTCGGACATGAGAGAGACGTGGGCAGGGGTGGATCAGGACGACATTCACCCGTCCGGGTGAGGTCGTCCCTGCCGACCTCGGAGATTCGAACCAGCAATCCTGCGAACAACAGTCGCCTGTAGACGCCAAAGGGGCGGTCCGCGTGATGCGGACCGCCCCTTCGGCGGGTGGTGCGGAGTTACTCCGAGAGCTCCGCCAGCTGCGCCTTCACCCTGGCGAGCTCGGCCTCGAGCTCCTCCATGCGGGTGCGGTGCTGGTCGCGGGCCGCCTCGAGCACCGATTCGATGCCCTCGGCGATGTCCTCGTGCAGTTCCTTGGCCGCCTTGGCGACGGCGATGGCCGGGATGACCAGGCCCGAGACCACGCGCTGGGTGCCGTGGACCAGGTCGGCCTGCCATTCGCCCTCGGCGGTGCCGGTGACCGTGAGCGTGAGCTCGACGGTGCGGGTCTTCTTCGCCGTGCTCTTGGGACGGGCGGCGGCCTTCGGCTTCTCGGCCTTGGTGGCCGGTTCGGCCGGAGCCGGCTTCTCGGCCGGGACCGGCTTCTCAGCTGGTGCGGCCTCCGCGGGCTTGGCGGCCTCGGCCGGCTTCGGAGCCTCGGCTGCGGGAGCCGTGGGCGCCTCCGCGTCGGTCTTCTCGACTGCCTGCACCTCGGTGAGCGTGTCCGACACGATCAGGTTTCCTCTCTGCGCAACGACGTGACCCCGCGCACAATCGTAGAACACACGTTCGATCAAGCGTGAATGGGGTCGCAGCAGAGAGCCTAGTCAGTAGGGCGGGAGCTGTACGCGCCACTGCCGTTCCACGTCGATCACACCCGGTACCGCTCGCAGGGCCGGGATCGCGCGGATGTCGGCGGTGCCGGTGACCACGCCCAGTGCCTCCAGGACCGTGTCGACGACCAGGCCCGCCTCCCGCAGGTCGGTGAGGACCTGGGGGAGGGAGCCTTCCGCCACGGAGACCATCACCTGGTCCACCGAGCCGGTCATGGTGCCTGGACGAGTCCGCTGCCGATGTCGGTCGAGGGCAGCGGCAGGCGCAGGGCCGTGCCGGTGAGGCGGGCCCACAGTTCGTAGGCCCGGGCGCCGGTCTTCTCGGCGATCAGGACCGCCACGCCGGACACGTGCGGGGTGGCCATGGAGGTGCCGCGCAGGCGGCGGTACTTCTCCGGGAGCTTGAACGACGAGTGGACGTCCACGCCCGGTCCGCACACGTCGATCTGGCCGATCTTGTCCGCCGAGCCCGAGGAGAACGACGCGATCGCGCGGTTCACGTCGATCGCGGCCACCGCGATGATGGACGGGCAGCGCGCGGGGTGGCCCACGGGTGCGATGCGGCCCGGCCGGGACGAGGCGTTGCCCGAGGCGGCGATGATCAGCGTGCCCTTGGCGAGCGCGCGCTGGGCGACGGTCTCGTAGATCTGCGAGTACGGCGTGCCGGCGGGGACGTCGGCGCCCAACGACATCGAGATGACGGCGCAGCCGTTGGTCACGGCCCAGTCGATGCCGCCGAGGATGCCGCCGTCGGAGCCGGAGCCCGCGTTCGACAGGACCTTGCCCGCGAAGATCTCGGCCTCGGGTGCCACGCCGTAGCCGGGCAGCGTCGAGGGCTTGCGCGGGCCCGCGGCGGTGCCGATGCAGTGCGTGCCGTGGCCGTGGCCGTCCTGCACGTCCTCGCCGGTGATGAACGACTTCGTGGTGATCGCGCGGCCGGTGAAGTCCGGGTGGTTCTTCTCCCAGCCGGTGTCGAGCACGGCGAGCTTGACGCCCTTGCCGGTGGCGGTGCTGACGTCGGCGCCTACGGCCTGCAGGCCCCAGGTCAGCACGGACTCGTCGGCCGCGGTCTCCGGTTCCTCTTCCTGGACCGGGGCGGCGAACGCGTGCACGACGCGTTCCGGTTCGACGATCTGCACCGGGCCGGGGCGCTCGGCGGCGCCGTTCAGCCCGGCCAGCAGGGTCGGGTCCCCCGACACCACGGCGACGCCGAGCTCGGGGAACACCTGCAGGGTGTCCGAGCCGACCTCGCCGGTGTTCGGGTTGAACCCCGCGATGTCGCCGAGCTCGGCCACTCCCTCGTCGACGGCGTCCTCCTGCAGCAGCACCAGGAATCGGCCGGTCGTCTCCACTTCCGCTGGTTCGGTCATGATGTTCGCCCCTACTCTCCTGTAGCCCTACTGAAGAGAGTCGTCATCCAGGGGCATCTGTTTCAGGCCGTTTGCCGACGACGTTGAAAGAATTCCCCGATCGGCTCAACGTACTTGGCCGCGATCGGCCCGAGGATCGCCATCAGCAGCACGTAGGCGGTCGCGAGCGCCGCCAGGTCGCCGTCCACCTGGCCGGAGGCGACCGCCAGACCGGCGATGACGATGGAGAACTCACCGCGCGCGACCAGGGCGACCCCCGCACGCATGCGCCCCATCTCGCCGATGCCCTGCCTGCGCGCCGCCCACCAGCCGGTGACGATCTTCGTCACGGTCGTCACCACCGCCAATGCCACCGCGATTCCAAGAACGGGTGGAATTGATTTCGGGTCGGTGTTCAGCCCGAAAACGACGAAGAACATCGCGGCGAACAAATCGCGCAGCGGTTCCAGCAACCGGGTGGCGTTCTCGGCGGTCGACCCGGAGATCGCGATGCCGAGCAGGAACGCGCCCACCGCCGCCGACACCTGCAGCTGCGAGGCCACCCCGGCCACCAGCAGCGCCGAGCCGAGCAGCTTCAGCAGGAACACCTCGTGGTCGGGGCTGTCCACGATGGCCGAGATGAAGCGGCCGTACTTGAGCGCCACCACCAGGACCACGGTGATCGCGAGCAGCGAGATGCCGACCGAGGTGAGGCCGCCGAGGAAGCTCACGCCCGACAGCACGGCGGTGAGCACCGGCAGGTACACCGCCATCGCCAGGTCCTCGAACACCAGCACCGACAGCACGACCGGTGTCTCGCGGTTGCCGAGCCGGCCCAGGTCGCCCAGCACCTTCGCGACGATGCCCGAGGAGGAGATGTAGGTGACGCCGGCCATCGCGAGCGCCGCGACCGGGCCCCAGCCCAGCAGGAACGCCGCGATCGCGCCCGGTGCCGCGTTCAGCACGAGGTCGAGCACGCCCGCCATCCACGAGCGCTTCAAGCCCGTGGTGAGCTCGGAGGCCGAGTACTCGAGGCCCAGCAGCAGCAGGAGCAGCACGACGCCGATCTCGCTGGCCAGGTGCGTGAACTCCTCGATGCCGTGCAACGGCACGAAGCCGCCGACACCGAACGCGAGACCGCCGATGAGGTAGAGCGGGATCGGCGAGATGCCCATCTTCCAGGCGACCCGGCCGAGCAGACCAAGACCGAAGAACACCGCGCCGAGCTGGATGATGGCGATGGTTGTCTCATGCACTGTGCTTAACCGCCGTGGAGGATCTCGGCGGCGGCGTCGAGGCCGTCCGCGGTGCCGACGACGACCGCGAGGTCACCGTTGGAGAAGATGAACTCCGGTCCGGGCGACGGGTGGGCGTTGCCGGCGCGCACGACGGCCACGATGGACACACCTGTCCTGGTGCGCAGGGCGGTCTCGCCGAGCGTGTGGTTCGCGAACGCGGTCACCGGCAGCTGGCGGGTCGTGATGCCCGCGATGTCGCGGTGCTCCTCGCGCAGGTGGGCCACGAGCTGCGGCGCGCCGAGCAGGCCCGCGAGCGTGTTCGCCTCCTCCGGTGAGAGGGGTATCGACGCGGCGCAGGAGTCGGGATCGCTCGCCTTGGACAGGATGAGCTCGAACCGGCCGTCGCGATAGGTGATCACACCGACCCGGCGCCCGGCGCGGATGGTGAAGTCCTGACGCGTCCCGATGCCCGGAAGGGGCGTGATCTCCACGTTCACACAGATCATGATACGTGGATGTCTCTCCCAGTACGTCCGGTGCGACGCGGGTGGGTGGTGCGCGACCGCGTGCCCGGTCCCGACGTCGACGAGTTCGCCGAGCCCGGCCAGGTGATCGGGGCGCTGGCTCGCGCCCCGCACGGCACCCTGCTGGCCGTCCAGCACCCGCACCGCACGCCTCGGGCACTCGCGGCGGGCACCGGGCTGCTCGAAGCGCTGCCCGCGGCCAAGGCCGAGCTGGCGGTGCTGATCAGGCGGGCCTACCGGGAGGTGACCGACGTCGTCGCGCCCTACCGGGTGGACGGACCGGACGGCACGGCGTGCGGGCTGCTGTGCCTGGTCGACCCGGACGCCATCGCGCACACCGAGGACGTCTACCCGGACGTGGTCGCCGAACGCGCCGAGGTGCTCGCCTCGCTCGGCATCGCCACGAGCGCGGCGATGCTGGTGCCGATGACACCGGACGACGGCCTCACCGAGCTGGTGCTCGGCATGACCGAGGACCCGGAGGTGTCGCTCGTGGACTCCGGCGGGCGCAGGCACTGGGTGTGGCTGGTCGGTCCCGGTGCGCGCCAGGACACCTTCCTGCGGGCCGCGGGAGCGCACCGGTTGCTGGTGGCGGACGGCAACCACCGGGTCGCGGCGGCGCGGGAGGCGGGCCTGGCGGGGTTGCTGGCGCTCGTCACGGCGGGACCGGGGCTGCGGGTGGGGCCGATCCACCGCGCGGTCGTGGGAACCGGGCTGGCCGCGTCCGATCTGGTGACGGCGTGGGAACGGGTCGGGCTGCGGGTCGGCGAGCTGCCGTTCGTGATCGACCCGGAGCCGGGGGTGGTGGTCGTGCGCACCCCCGACACGGTGCTGCGGGTCGAGCTGCCGGCGGGGCGGGGGATCGACCACGCCGTGGTGGAGTCGGTGCTGCTGCACCAGGCGCTCGGGCTCGACCCGGAGAGCCCGAGCGTGAAGGCCGTGGTGGACCCGCGGGTCGAGGCGGAGGCGGTGCTGCTGATCGCCCCGGTGCCGCTGGCGCGGGTGCTGGCGGGGGCCAAGATGCCCCGCAAGAGCACGTACTTCACGCCCAAGCCGCGCAGCGGGCTGCTGCTCGCGGACCTGACCCCGTAGTGCCCTGCCGGGCGGGTTCCTTAGGCCCTGTTGAACGATCCCGCTCCGGGCAGAGACTCAGGGGGACGGTTTCGCCCGAGCCGCCCCGTGGAGTCCGCCTGATGCACCTCGACGCCTCGCCTCCGTTGCCGCCACCGCATTCGAAGATCGGTCTCGTGCACGTCAAGCACCTGAGAGCGATGACGGCCGCGCTGCGCTCGGTCGACTACCGCTACGGCGGTGGGTCGTGCCGGACCCGGGTCCAGGCGCTGTTGTCGTGGTGTGACAAGGCGATCGCGCACTCGGCCAGTGCAGTGGTGCGCGATGAGTTCCGCGGTGCGATCGCGGAGCTCCACGCACTCGCGGGCTGGACGGCGTTCGACGCGGGCCTCGGCGGGTCCGCCCACCGCCACTTCCTCCTCGCCCTGGACTTCGCCCAGGACGAGGACCTGGTGGCGAACATCCGGTACCGGATGGGGCGTGTGCACCTGCACCACGGCGGACCCGCCGAGGCGCTCGGGATGTTCCGGCTCGCCGGGATGGTGGCGACGAGCCACCACACGAACTCGATCCTCGCCGCGAACCAGGCGTGGTGCTACGCCGAGCTGGGCCAGCGGGTGGCGGCGTTGGCGTTGCTGGGCCGTGCACACGACGAGTTCGAACGGGCCGATGTGGACAGTGCGGCGCCGTGGGCGGCGTTCTTCGACAAACACGACTTCTCGGGGATCACCGGCGCGGTGTACACCTCTCTCGCGCGCACGGTGGACCCGAGCTACGCACGGCCGGCCATCACGTCGTTGCGGCGCGCGGTGACCGGCTACCGCGAGGACATGGCCCGCAGCCGCATCTTCTCGTTGATCGCGTTGTCGCTCAACCACCTGGTGGAGGGCGACGAGGACGAGGCGGCGGTGGTGGCGGCGCTGGCGATCAGCCAGTCGGGCGACATCCTGTCCGCGCGCACCAAGAAGAAGCTCGAACCGTTGCACGCCGAAGCGGAAAGACGGCGGGCGACCAGACTGAGGGAGCTCATCACACCGTTGCTGGCAGCGTCGTCGCACGCCGCGTGATGAGCGCGCAGACCCGGTGGTTTCCGGCGATCCCCGGGTCGTTGCCCGAGATCAGGGCATTCGTGCGCGGACTGGCCGGTGAGTCGGGGCTGGGCGGGGACGACCTGCGCGACGTGCTGCTCGCGGTGGCCGAGGCGGCGGACAACGCGGTGCAGCGCGCGGGCGCGTCGGTGGTGGGGGTGACGTGGGAGCCGCGGGACCACGCCGTGCTGCTGACGATCGAGGACGACGGCGTGTTCGACCTGCGGGCGGGCACCGCGGCCCGTCCGCTCGGGTTGCGGCTGCTGTTCGGCGTCGCCGACGAGGTGCAGGTGCGCCCCGGCAAACCGACCTGGCCCGGCACGGTGGTGCGAGCGCTCGTCCGGGTCTGGTCACGTGCGGGTGTCCCGGACCTGCCCGCGCCTCCGGGACGCCCGCGTGTGCTGCTCGTCGACGGCGACCGGTTCTCCGGGCAGGCGCTGGCGGCGTTCCTGCACGCGGAGGGCTACGACGTCACGGCCGTGACCACGGTCGCCGCCGCCGAGGCCGCGCTGCAGCCACCGCCGCGCCTGGCGATCGTCGACCTGCTGACCTCGCACGGCGAGGGAACGCGCTTCGCAACCGTCGCGCGCACGTTCGGGGTCCCGGTTGTAGCCGTTTCGGCGATCGAGCCGGCCGCTCCGCTTGCCGATGCTTACCTACCGAAGCCGGCACATCCGCTGTGCGTGCTGGCGGCGGTGCGCGACCTGTTGTCTCCCGATCCGTGAGGCACCGATGGAACCCGAACCTGTCCTGCTGGAGGTGCGCCGCCGCGGTGCGGCGGTGGCGCTGGCGGGCGAGGTCGACCTGAACACGAGCGGCCTGCTCCGCTCCGAGCTGGCGCTGGCCTGCGCGTTCGGCAACGCCTCCGGCGACGTGGTGGTCGACTTCACCGACCTGACGTTCATCGGGTCGAGCGGTCTGCACGTGCTGATCGAGGCGGCGGTGGACCTGGGGGAGCGGCGGCTGGTGCTGCTCGGCGGCGGCTGGGCGGTCTACGTGGTGAACCTGCTCGGCCTCACGATGCGCTACCCGAACATCGTCGTGGACCCCTGAGCACTCCGCCGCCGGCGACGCTACTGTCGATCGCATGGCGGTTCGAGCGATCAGGGGCGCGACGCAGATCGACGCGGACACGCGTGAGCTGGTCCTGGAGGCGACAGCGGAGCTGGTGCGCGAGGTGCTGGGGCGCAACACGCTGTCGACCGACGACCTGATCAGCGTGGTGCTGACCGCGACCCCCGACCTGACCTCGGAGTTCCCGGCCTATGCCGCACGTCAGGCGGGGCTGTCGGACGTGCCGCTGCTGTCGGCCACGGAGATCGCGGTGCCGGGGGCGATGCCGCGGGTGATCCGGCTGCTCGCGCACGTGGAGACGGATCTGCCGCGGTCGTCGGTGAAGCACGTCTACCTGCGCGGGGCGGCGGCGTTGCGCACGGACCTCAACCACTGACCTCAACCACTGGGCCTCCCGGTGGTGGGAGCTCAGCTCTCCGGCACCAGCGGCAACATCCGCACCGCGTCCTCCAAGGCGAACCGCTCGTGGTCGTCGTACGCCAGGAACGAGATGCGCCGCAACGGCGTCTCCGGGTGCCGTTCGACGTGGTACGCCGCCGCCTGCACCACCATCCGCGCCGTGTGCGCGACATCGGCGCCCGCGACACCCGTGCCCAGCAACGGGAACAGGATCGTCCGCACACCCAACGGCTCGACGCGCGCCAACGCCGTCGTGACGCACCCACCGATGTCCGACACCTGCCGGTAGCCCGCACCCGGCTCGCCCTGCACCGCGGCGACGTGCACGACGTGGCGGACGTTGTTGGTCGATTCCAGTGCACCCGAGCCGGTCACCAACGCGGTGCCCGGCGCGACCGGGCGGCGTGGCGCGGCCAGTGCCTCCAGCTCGTCGGCCACCAGGTCCGCGGTGATCCGGCCCGACTCGTCGCGCAGCGACCCCCAGTACCGGATGATCGCCGACACCGAGAAGTCCGTGTGCCGCGCCATCCGCATGTCGGTGTTCTCGCTGTTCACCCACACGTCGCAGTCGTGCACCCGGCGGATCGAGCCCGCGTGGATCCCGATCCGGCACGGGCGGTCGCCCAGCCGGAACACCGACGGCGACGGGCGGTCGCCCGCGATGCCGCGCAGGTGCGTGACGAGCGCGGAGATGTCGCTGTCGATCGAGTAGTGCCGCAGCCGCACGTACTGGCAGCGGTGCAGCGCCTCGACCCCCGGCGGCAGGTCCGCGGGCAGCACGGCGTCCTCGACCAGCACCGGCACCACCCGGATGCCCAGCTCGAACGCCTCGGTGATCTCGCGCAGCACCCAATCCTCACCGGGGTCGCCGGTGTGGTCGAGCCAGTGCGGGCCGATCACCGCGAGCAGCACCTGCGAGCGGCGCAGGTGGGCGAAGACCTCCTGCACGAAGTCGTCGCCCGCGCGCAGCGACCGGGAGGCGAGGAACACCCGGTCCTGGCCGAACGTCTGCGCGAGCTCCCGGTGCAGCAGCGTCGCGTAGCCGGGCTGTTCCAGCACGCGGTAGTTGACGAAGACCGTCGGCATGGGGTCATCCCAGCAGGTGCTGTTCCGGTCCTGTCAAGGTGATGCCCACACGGGCGGCGACCCCGCGGTCGATCACCGTCACCTGTCCCGGCACCGGTGGCAGGTCGTCGAGCCACGTGCCGAACACCCCGCGCAGCAACGCCTGCTGCGGCGCGGTGAGGTCACCCGCCACCGCGAAGTCGGCGGTCTCCAGCAACGGCACGTGCTCAGGGCCGAGGTCGGCGACCACGAGCACCGCGTGGTGCGAGCCCGGCAGGTCGGCGAGCGCGGGGACGTCCGCCGGCCGGTCCAGCACGAGCAGGTGCGGCAGCCGCGGACTGCCCAGCGCCAGCGGGAAGACCGGGCTGGGCGTGGCCGAACGGGCCGCGCCACGGTGCCGGCGACTGCACCGTCACGGCCGCACCGCAGCTCACCGCGGGCCGCGAGCAGGTGCGCCAGCCGGGCGCTCGTGACCACGCCGACGACCGGGCGTTCGTGGAAGAGCCGCAACGGCGCGTGGGCCTGCCGCACGACGTCCCAGCCCAGCACGACACCGCGCCACCGGTCCACGCCGCGGCCTGCCCGGCGACGTGCACGGGTTCGACGTGCGTCCAGGACTGCTTGGAGGGCAACGAGGGCGGCACGCACACCGGCACTGTCACCGCGGCCGCCGCCGCGTGGTGCCCGTTGAGCCGCCGCACCCGGCCGGCGTGCCGGATCCCGCTCGCGAGCCACGTCTCCGCCGCCAGCAACGCCTTGGTGTCCTGGCCGCTGAGCCGCAGCACCCGTTCCGAGACGAACTCGCCGCCGGTGCGCGCCAGCCGCACCCCGACCGTGGCGGCGACGGCGGGAAAACGGCTCAGCAGCTCCAGCATCGGGGCCTCGGACCAGGTGAAGCACGCGTGCTGGTCGGCACCCATCGTGCACGCCTCGAACCCGCGCTCGATCAGCAACGCCTGCGCCGCGGCACCGTCGAGCGAGCCGAGGAACGCGACGACGTCGAGCACCTCGTCGTGGTCCAGCTGCGCGGCCGTGAAACCGTGCTGCTCCAGCACGGTGCGCGTCCAGGCCGCCGCCGACGCCGGATCGGCCGAGCTGACCGCGACGTAGGTCCACCGGTGCGCCGGGCTGCCGTGCTGGATCAGCTCGCGATAGGCGTCGGGCGCCGGCGGCCGCGTGTGCACGACGACCTGCGCGCCGGTCAACGGCGATCCCGGCGCCAGCAACGCGGTCAGCGGCGGCAACCGGGCCGGCCACGACAGCACCGCCGCGTTCGCCGGAGCCACCACGAACGTCAGCGAGTGCGTGAGGGAACCCGACGGCAGCAACGCGTTCAGCAGTGCCGCCCGCCGGTCGCCGCGCGCTCCCACGTACGCCTTGCGGTCGAGCAACGCGTCGGCCACCGGCAACCGCTTCACGAACCTGCGCGGGTCCATCACCCGATCTCCCGCAGCTTCGCCTGGTCCTCGCTCTCGTCGGTCATCCCGCGGAAGTCGTCGACCAGCACGTAGATCTCCTCGCTGTGCACCAGTGACAGGTGCATCGCCTGCCGGAACGTGAACTGGTCGCCCACCCGGCCGTCACCGCCCAGCCGCACGATGTGCCTGTGCTTGCCGGAGAACCGCACCCCGGCCTCGATCAGCCTGGCCGAGGCCGGCGCGTCGTAGCGGAACGACATGTCGTGCGGATCGTGCACGTTGCCGTTGAAGAAGTCCAGCACGTACTCGGTCTCGTGCACGCCGCCGGTCGGCAGCAGGAACACCTTGACCGCGTACTCCGGGCAGCGCACCGGCGCCATCCAGTCCCCGGCCCGCATCGCCCGGTACTTCAGGTGCAGCACGTCGAACCGCGGCCAGTACGCGATCTCGTCGTCGGAAGGCCTGTCGCGCAACAGCTCCAGCCAGCCCCGGTAGGCCTCGTCCTCCTCGCGCAGCTGCTCGGAACAGTCCGCCCGCAGCGCCGCCCGCACCCGGAACGTCGCCGGCACCTCGCTCGTCCCGAACGCGCCGACGCCGAGCCCGATCGCGAACAGCGCGCCCGGCCCCGGCTGCATCCCGATCAGCGCCAGCCCGAAGAACACCACGGCCACGATGCCCACGACCGGCGACACCTTGGCGTACCAGCGGACCAGCCACATCAGCCCGGACGGCTCGGTCCGGGAGGCGCCGCAGATCCGGACGAGCCAGTCGACCGTCGACATGCGCAGCCCGGCCGTGTCGGCGTCCCAGTCCTGCCGCGGCTCCGGGTTCTTCGGGTTGACGTGGTGGCGGACGGTCCGCCTGGGCGGCCGTTCCGCGTTGAAGGCCGCGTGCACCCGACACGAGATCTCCTCGATCTTCCAGTCCGGTACCTCCGGCGGCGGACCCTCGTGCCGCCCCTGCAGCCGGGCCTCGCACACGCCGCACCTGTTCGAGCAACCGCTCGGCCATCCGCAGTGTCTCGACGTCGCCCTGGTTGTCGAAGCTGTTGGTGGCTGCCGCCGTCATCTAGTCGTCCACGATGGTGTCGAGCACCGGGCGCAGTGCGGGCACACCGCCGAGCAGTGCCTTGAGCGGCCGGAGGTCGAGCGGTGCGGAGGAGTTGCGCAGGTTGTCCAGCGCGACCATGGCCGTGGTGAACCACGCCGTGTCCATCTGGCCGGTGTTGTGCGCGTGCACCACGGCCGCCGTGATGGCGTCGAGCCGGTCGCGCGGCGAGCCCGTGGTGCCGATCTGCTGACCGACCGTGCCGTGGTTGTGGAAGTTGTTGGTCGTGCCGCCCACCGGCCGGGCCTTTCGCTGATGGCCGCGGGCCTGCGCGAGTGCGCCGGCGAGGGCGACGGCGAACGCGGCGGCGTTGGCGGCGGCCTTGGGCTGCCAGCCCTGCTTGTCGGTGACGTCCTTGTCGTCGACCAGGTCGCTGATGCCGCGCACGGTCACCGACGGCGTGGCCATGTTCAGGTGGGCGGCGTTCGCGACCCCGGCGCTCTCCATCTCGACCGCGACGGCGTCGTTGTAGTGGTGGTGGATCTGCTTGGCCAGCGGTGACTCGGTCGAGTTGAGCACCACCTCGCCGGCCGCGATGGGTTCGAAGTGGACCTCCGGCGGGTTCTCGCACCACGCCCCGCCGCGCACGATCGAGCGGGCGAGCTGCTCGACGTCGTGCGGCATGTCCCACGCTCGCGGCCGCGCGTGGAACCCGTCCGCCGTCTCGCGGCCGCCGTGGTAGCCGTAGACGCGGCTGGCGACCACGACCTCGCCGAGCTCCAGCCAGTCGCGCAGGCCGCCGGCGACGCCGACGAACATGACGAGGTCGGGTTCGAACCTGGTGATGGCGCGTTCGGTGATGGTGGCGGCGCTGGAGTTGCCCATCCCGGTCAGGGCGATGGCGATCTCCTGCCCACCGGCGGTGCCCACCTCGAACAGGGTCCCTGACGGGTGGTGGTGGGTCGCGATGCCGGACAGGTGCGCGCGCACCGCGGCGTACTCCACTTCGAGCGCGGTGAGCATCACGATCATGTGTGTCGCTCCGGTCGTTTGGATCCGAGTCCCAGACCGTAGCCGACCAGGAGAGTTTCCGTCAACATGACGGATAGTGGGTTAGGCTCGTGGGATGTCGGAGGAGGAGTGGACGATCCCGGATGTCGCGGTGGCCGTCGACCTCGCAGTGCTCACCGTCCGCGCGGAGCAGCTGCAGATCCTGCTGGTGGAGCGGGGGATAGAGCCGTTCCGGGGAGCGCTGGCGCTGCCGGGTGGCTTCCTCGAGTCTGCTCTGGAGGACATCGAGAAAGCGGCCTTTCGAGAGCTCGCGGAGGAGACCGGTTTAGCGCCGGAAGGGCTGTACCTGGAGCAGCTGAAGACCTACGGCACCCCCGACCGCGACCCCCGGCGGCGCGTCATCACCGTGTGCTACCTCGCGGTGCTGCCGAACCTGCCGACCCCGGTCGCCGGCGGGGACGCCGACGTCGCGCGGTGGGTGCCGGTGGAGACGGCGCTGGCCGGCCAGCTGGCGTTCGACCACGCGCAGATCATCTGCGACGCGCTCGAACGCACCCGCTCCAAGCTCGAGTACACGACGCTGGCCACGGCGTTCTGCCCGGCCGAGTTCACCGTCACCGAGCTGCGGCGGGTCTACGAGATCGTGTGGGGCGAGCAGCTCGAGCCCCGCAACTTCCACCGCAAGGTCACCGGCGCGGAGGGCTTCCTGGTGCCGACGGGTGAGAAGACGATCCGCAACGGCGGCCGTCCCGCCCTGCTCCACCGCCGCGGTCATGCCTCGCTGCTGCACCCGGCGTTGTTGCGTTCCCGAGGGTCCCTGGAGGTGACCGCATGATCGTCGTCCTGACGGCCACCGAGGCCGCTCATGCCGAGGTGCGTTCGTTGTTGACCGCCGCCCGCACGCAGGAGAGCCGGGCAGGCTCGCTCTACGAGGTGGGCGAGGTGGCCGGCCGGTCCGTCGCACTGGCGTTCCTGGGCACCGGCAACAACTCCGCCGCCGCGCTGACCGAACGCGCGATCGGCGAGTTCGACCCGTCGTCGGTGTTCTTCGTCGGCGCCGCGGGCCCGTTGCACTCGTGGGTCGAGACCGGCGACGTCGTCGTGGCCACCAAGGTCTACGGCTACCACGGCGGCCGCGAGGACGCCGAGGGCCTCAGGGCCAGGCCGAACGCGTGGCCGGCCCCGCACCGCCTGGAACAACGCGCCCGCCAGGTCGCGCGCTCGTTCTCCGCCCAGGTCCACTTCGCACCGATCGCCTCCGGCGAGCTGCTGCTCTCACCGGGCACCGCGACGGCCGCGTTCCTGGACTCCTCCTACAACGACGCCGCCGCCGTGGACACCGAGAGCGCGGGCGCGGCGGGCGCCGGCCACCTCAACGACGCGACCCCGCTGCTGACCGTCCGCTCCATCGGCGGCCCGGCACCGGCCGCCGCCTTCGTCGCCGCGCTGATCGCCGAGCTCCCCGCCGACCCGGACGACCGGCCCGCCGCCCGTTCGGCCGAGGCGCGCCCGTCGGTGCACAACGTCTACAGCGGCGGCTCGAGCGCCATCGTGATCCAGGCGGGCCAGATCCACGGCAACGTGAACACCGGCGCTCCGCAGCCCGCGGGCGGAGACCTCTCCACGTCCCTCACCGCCGCCGCGCGCGCCGGCCTGCTCGACGAGTCCACGTACTTCCGCGTGATGCTGGCCCTGCACGAGATGCAGGCCCGCCCGTCGGACCCGGCGCCGCGCGGGGTGGTGCGCGACCTGCTCTCCGGACACCCGGACCTGCGCCGGCAGGTGGACGGGTACTAGCCGCGTCGCCGCCTGCCCGGCGTTCCCGGCCCGGGCAGGCGGTCGCACCGTCAGAACTCCTTGCCGGGCAGCCACCCGTTGGGGATGTCCGTCACCCGCCACCGCGGCACCGTCAGCACCACCGTGCGGATCGGCGTCTCCAGGAACGGCGCCGCCTCCGGCACCTTCGCGACCAGCCGCTGCCGCACAGCCTCGTCCTCCGCGCCGTCAACGATCTCGGCCACGGCCCGCGCCTGCAAGAACGGCTCCATCGGCGACCCGGTCGACACGACCACGGCCACCTCCGGGTTCTCCTCGATCGCCTTGAGCGTCCGCCCTCTCTCCTCCAGCACGAGCACGAGCCGCTTCGGCCCGTCCTCGGCGAAGTAGACCCCGCTCACCCACGAGCCGTCCGAGCCGGACGTGGCCAGGAACATCGACTTGTGCCTGGCGAGCGTGCACTCCAGCAGGGTCTGCACGGCGGGGTTCTGTTCGATCGTGGTCATCTGTCCTCCGGGGGTTGCTGATGCGCTGACCAGATCGGCGCGGGCCGCGTGCGGCTGTTGCGAATTCCACCGATCGATACCCCCGCGGTGACGGCTGATCACGCGCCTGGCCCGTCCCGCTGCCGGTGCGGGCGTCCGCACCAGGCACAATGAGGGCCGTGGGTGTCTCGGAGGGAGCTGTGGTGGGCCAGGGTCAGTTGCGCGGCGTGGTGGCACTCGACGGACCGTCGGGCACCGGCAAGTCCACCGTCGCGAAGCGCCTCGCGATGGCGTTGGACGCGCGCTACCTCGACACCGGCTCGATGTACCGGGCGATCACGGTGGCCGTGCTGCGCGCCGGGGTCGACCCGGCGGACGAGGCCGAGGTCGCCAGGGTCGCGGACGCGGCGGTGCTCGTCGTCGGCACGGACCCGCGGCAGCCGGGCATCACGCTCGACGGCGACGACGTGTCCGCGGAGATCCGCGGGCCCGAGGTGACGCTGGCGGTGTCCCCGGTCTCGGCGGCCAGGCACGTGCGCGAGCTGCTCGTGGCGCACCAGCGGGCGATCATCGCGGACGCGGTCGACCACGTCGGCGGCATCGTGGTCGAAGGTCGCGACATCGGCACGGTCGTGTCCCCGGACGCGCCGCTGAAGGTCTACCTGACGGCGTCGGCGGACGCGCGGGCGCAGCGCCGGACCAAGCAGGACAACGCCGCCGGGCGCGAGTCCACTGTGGACGCCGTGCTGGCCGACGTGCAGCGCCGCGACAACTACGACTCCTCGCGCGCGGTGTCGCCGTTGCGGGCGGCCGAGGACGCCGTCGAGGTCGACAACACCGACCTCGACCTCGCGGGCACCGTGGACGCGTTGCTGGACCTCGTGGAACGGCGCGGGCTGCGGGTGACCGGGTGAGCGTTCCGGAGGGCAGCCTGCCGTGGCTGTTCGACTTCGGCCGCTGGATCGCGCGGACGCCCTACGCCTGGCAGTTCCGGATTCGGGTGCACGGGCGCGACCGCGTACCCTTGAGCGGCGGCGTGGTCGTCGTCGCCAACCACAGCTCCATGGCGGACGGCCCGATCCTGTTCGGGGTGCTGCCCCGGCGCGTGACGTTCCTGATCAAGCAGGAGATGTTCGCCAACGCCGTGGTCGGCTACCTGCTGCGCAAGATCGGGCAGCTCCCGGTGAAGCGGGGAGAAGCCGACCGCACAGCGCTGACCAGCGCGTTGTCCGTCCTCAAGGCGGGCGGCGTGATCGGGGTCTTCCCCGAGGGCACGCGTGGCGACGGTGGCGTCACCAGCGCGCAGAACGGTGCCGCGTGGCTGGCCAAGACCTCCGGCGCGGTGGTGCTGCCGGTCGCCTGCCGGGGGACCTACCAGGCCAAGGGCTGGCGGCCGCCGGTCGACGTGCTGATCGGTGAGCCGTTCCACCTCCCGGAAGGGAAGGGGCGGGCCGCCCTGGGCGTTGCCACCGAGCAGGTGCGCGACCGCCTGGCGACACTGGTCGCCGAACTCGATGGACTTCGTGTGAGTGAGGTTGAAAGAAGATGACGGACCTGGACGGCACCTGGGAGGACGAGGCCGACTGGTCAGCCTTCGACGACGCCTCCGCGGAGGACGACGGCGACTCGACCCCGCCCCAGCCGGTGCTCGCGGTGGTCGGACGGCCCAACGTCGGCAAGTCGACCCTGGTCAACCGCATCATCGGCCGGCGAGAGGCCGTGGTGCAGGACGTGCCGGGCGTGACGCGTGACCGCGTCGCCTACGACGCGCTGTGGAACGGCCGCAAGTTCACCGTGGTCGACACGGGCGGCTGGGAGCCGGACGCGCAGGGCCTGCAGGCCTCCGTGGCCGCGCAGGCGGAGCTCGCGATGGCGACCGCGGACGTGATCCTGGTGGTCGTGGACGCGACGGTGGGCGCGACGGCGACCGAGGAGGCCGTCGCGAAGGTGCTGCGCCGGTCGAAGAAGCCGGTGATCCTCTGCGCGTCCAAGGTGGACGACGAGAGGCTGATGGCCGACATCGCGTCGCTGTGGTCGCTGGGCCTGGGCGAGCCGTTCCCGGTGTCGGGTCTGCACGGCCGCGGCTCCGGTGACCTGCTCGACGTGATCCTCGAGCGGCTGCCCGAGACCCCGCGCGACGACTTCGGCGCCCGCGGCGGTGGTCCGCGGCGCGTGGCGCTCGTCGGCAAGCCGAACGTCGGCAAGTCGTCGCTGCTCAACCGCCTCACCGGCGAGAACCGCTCGGTCGTCGACTCGGTCGCGGGCACGACGGTCGACCCGGTCGACTCGCTGGTGGAGCTCGACGGCGAGGTCTGGCGGTTCGTCGACACCGCCGGGCTGCGCAAGCGGGTGAAGTTCGAGAGCGGCGCCGAGTACTACGCGTCGCTGCGCACCAAGTCCGCGATCGAGACCGCCGAGGTCGCGATCGTGCTGCTGGACGCGCACGAGCCGTTGTCCGAACAGGACCTGCGGGTGCTGACAATGGTCGTCGAGTCCGGCCGCGCGTGCGTGCTGGCGTTCAACAAGTGGGACCTCGTCGACGAGGACCGCCGCAACGAGATGGTCCGCGAGCTCGAACGCGGCCTGGTGCGCGTGCCGTGGGCGGACCGGGTGAACATCTCCGCGCTGACCGGCCGTGCCGTGCACAAGCTGGCGCCGTCGCTGCGCACCGCGTTGAACTCGTGGGACACCCGCGTCCCGACCGGCCGCCTGAACCAGTGGCTGACCGAGCTGATCGCCGCGACCCCGCCGCCGGTGCGCGGCGGCAAGCAGCCCAAGGTGCTGTTCGCGACCCAGGCCTCGACCCGGCCGCCGACGTTCGTGCTGTTCACGACCGGTTTCCTGGAGGCGGGCTACCGGCGGTTCATCGAGCGCAAGCTGCGGGAGGAGTTCGGCTTCGAGGGCAGCCCGGTGCGGATCTCCGTGCGGGTGCGCGAGAAGAAGAAGGCCGGCGCCGGCAGGAAGTAGTTCTCCGGTCCCACGGTTGCTCTTTGCCATGGGGTGCGGTTGGTTGGTTTCGTGGCCGTACGAGTGGTGCTTGCCGACGACGAGGCCCTGCTGCGGCGGGGCCTGAAGGTCCTCCTGGAAGCCGACGGACGGGTCGAGGTGGTCGGCGAGGCCGCCGACGGCGCCGAGCTCGTCGAGGTGACACTGGCCTGCCTGCCCGACGTGGTGCTGGTCGACGTGCAGATGCCGGGCGTCGACGGCCTGGAGGCCGTCCGGCGGCTGCGCACGTGGGCCACCCCACCCGCCATCGCCGTCCTGACCACGTTCGACCTCGACGACTACGTCGCCACGGCGCTGGACCTGGGCGCCCAGGGCTTCCTGCTGAAGGACGCCGAACCGGAGGCCCTGGTCCGCGCCGTCGTCGACCTGGCAGCCGGCGGCGCCGTCCTCGACCCGCGCATCACCGCCCGCCTCCTCCCACGCCTGCGCGGCTTTCGCGCCAACCGCCAGCTCGACACGCTCTCCGCCCGCGAACGCCAGGTCCTCGAGCTCCTCGCCGGCGGCCGCTCGAACCACGCCATCGCCGAACAGCTCTGCCTCTCCGAGGCCACGGTCAAGAGCTACGTCTCCACCGTCCTGACAAAACTGGGCGTCGAGAACCGGGTGCAGGCGGCCCTCGTCGCCCACCAGGTCGGTGTCTGGTGAAGACGCTCCTGCGCGAGCTCCTGACCGTCGGCACCACCACCGGCGTCGTCCTGCTGACCCAGGACCGCCCGTTCCCCTGGTCCCTGTGGGCCGCCGTGGCCGCCGCCCTGCTCCTCCCACTGCGCCTGCGCTGGCCGTGGCTCGCCTCCCTGATCTGCATCCCCGCCGTGGCCGGCGGCCTGGGCTGGGCCCCGGCCCTCGTCGCCCAATACCGCCTGGGCCGCAAGGAGAAGTCCGTCCCCGCCCAACTCCTCTGGGTCACCGCCCTGACCGCGGCCTCCGTCATCCCCGTGGTGATCACCGAAGCCATCCCCTTCGGCCCCCTCCTCCTGACCACCGCCTTCTCCTTCGGCCTCTCCGCCGCCCCCACCGGCCTCGGCGCCCTCATCACCACCCGCAAAGACCTCACCCAGGCCCTCTACGAAACCCGCAGAGCCCGCGCCGCAGAGCTAGAAGCCCAGGAAACCTCCGCCAGAGCAGCAGAACGGGCCCGCATCGCCCGCGAAATCCACGACGCCGTGGGCCACCACGCCACCCTCATCGCCGTGGAGTCAGCCGCCCTCGCCGCCACCGCCCCCAACGACACAGTGCGCGACACAGCCCTGCGCCTCCGAGCCCTGGCCAAGGAATCCCTCTCCGAAATGCGCACCGCCCTGGGCCTCCTGAACCCCGACACCGCCTACCCCTCCGTCCAGGAGTTGGTAGACCGCGCCCGCATCGCCGGCGTCTCGGTGAGCCTGACCGAAACAGGCGACACCCCCATCTCCTCCGCCGCCTCCCGAGCCCTCTTCCGCGTAGTGCAAGAGGCCCTGACGAACGTGACAAAACACGCCCCAGGCGCCTCCGTGACGGTCACCGTCGACCGCACCACCCCAGTCCGCGTCTCAGTCGTCAACACCCCCAGCGACCTCCCCCCACTGGCCGAAGGAGGCGGCGCCGGCCTCCACGGCCTCTCCGAACGCCTGCGACTCATCGGCGGCACCCTCACCACCTCCTACCGCCCCGACGGCGGCTTCAGCGTCACCGCCGTCCTACCACCCGGTAAGCCGAAGGTTGACGGCCAAGACTCGACTTTCGGCGGTGGCGTCGAGGACACGGTCACCGCATAGTTCAGGTGTCGGTCGAGGATCGGGGGATCGGTCGGACCGAGGGACGCGGGGACCCGGCACACGGGTCCCCGCCGTATATCCGCAGGTAGTCTGGTGTGAGGGCCCCCGTTTTTGATCTCTGTTGCGGGTGTTGTACGATTCTTCCTGCACGCCGGGCAACCGGGGGTGTGGCCGGGACGTGGCGCAGTTTGGTAGCGCACTTGACTGGGGGTCAAGGGGTCGCAGGTTCAAATCCTGTCGTCCCGACGGTCTGAATCAGCCCGCTGATTCTGGGTGAAAGCCCAGGTCAGCGGGTTTTTCGTATGCTCTGTCCGATCTTTGCTTGATGATCTACATGATCAACAGGCGATGTTTGTGAACCAGGGTGGCTCACGCCAGACTCTTGTTCAGCGTCAAGCGTAGCCACCCAGGACGGGTTACTCGTCGAACAGCCTTGAACTGCGCGATTCGGCCGTACAAGTTCTGATCGGGTCTGGACGCGGAGATGTCGGCACGATGTCGGTTCTAGGCTGCGTCAAGCGCTGAAGTAGGTCGACGGCAGGGCGATCGCCATGCCTTGGCACGGCGTCACCGGCCCATTGAACTGACTCAGGCCCTTCCCGTGGTCACGTGAAGATCCTCGGTGTGAGAAGCAGCGTGGCCGATGGCCTGAACGGCGGTCAGTGCTTCACAGCCCCTGGTAGTACACGGGCGGTGTGTCGGTCCCAGGCCTGGCCGAAATAAGGTGATCGGCAGCAACCCCGGCCTCCGGGCCGCAACCCCCATGACGATCAAGGACACTTCAACAGATGGTAGTGACCCAGCAGGAGATCGAGAATCGCTTGTGGGACGCCGCCGACGAGCTGCGCGCGGCCATGCCCGAGGCGCAGTACTCGTCGGTCGTCTTTCCACTGATGTTCTGGAAGTACCTCTCGGACACCTGGGACCACCGCCACCAGGAGTTCCTCGCCGACAACGACGGTTTGGACGACCTATCTCCGGAAGAGGCCCACGAGATCGAGTACCGGGATTACCAGTCGTTCGAGATCCCGCTCATCCACAAGGGCACAGTCGAGAAGAGGCGTGCTTCCTGGTCGTCGATACTCGCCACCGTCACACAGCCGGGCCTCGGCTTGCGGGTGCGAACCGCGCTGCAGGCCATCGAGACGGCAAATCCGGACAAGTTCACTCGGTTGTTCGGATCCATGACCTGGACTTCCGAGGAAGTCTTGTCGGGTGATGTGCTGGCAGCTGTGATGCAGACAATGGACCGCGTGCCGAAGATGCACGAGGGCAACATGTCCCACGACGTCCTGGGTGGTGCATACGAATACTTGCTGAAGCGGTTCTCCGACGGCTCTGGCACGCGAGCGGGTCAGTTCTTCACCCCGCGTGAAGTCGTGGAGCTGATCATCGAGGTCCTCGACCCCAAGAACTTCGAATCGGTCTACGACCCGACCTGTGGATCGGGTGGCATGCTTATCGCTTCCGCGGGGCGGCTCAAAGCTCGCGGAGGACGTGGCTACACGCTTAAGTTGTACGGTCAGGAAGCGGTGCCTGATACTGCGGGCGTAGCACGCATGAACCTTTTCATGCACAACCTGACCGAGTTTCAGGTCGAGGTTGGCGATACCTTGAGAAATCCGCGCTTCAAGAATCCGGACGGATCTGTTGCGACGTTTGATGTAATCGTCGCCAACCCGCCATACAGCTTGAAGTGGAAGCCGTGGACGAATGATCCGCGCACCCTTGGTGCCATCGCTCCGCAGTCTTCAGCTGATTGGGCCTTCGTGCAGCACATGATCGCCAGCATGGGGCCGAAGAAGGGTCGTGCTGGCGTCGTGCTGCCTCACGGTGTCCTTTTCCGTGGTAGTCAGGAGGCGATCATTCGCCAGCGGATCTTGGACGACGATCTCCTGGAGGCTGTCATCGGCCTGCCGGCGAACCTGTTCTACTCCACCACCATCCCAACCTGCATTCTCGTGTTCCGCCCCGCGGGAACGAAGGCTGAGGAGCGGCGGAGCGGGGTGCTGTTCATTGATGCTTCTCGTCGGTTCACCAAGGGTAAAAATCGCAACACTATCACCGCTGCCGACATCGCTGACGTGGTTGCCGCATACCATTCCAAGCTCGATTCGGATGGGAACCTGCTTGATCTCAGGGACGGTGGCGACCTAATCGCCCGTTTCGTCTCTCTGGATGAGATCAAGGGAAACGGCTACAACCTGAACATGGGCCGCTACATCAAGCAGGCCGCAGTGGAGGCGGAGGATCTGGGGACGCTGATCGACGCCTACAATGTGGCGCGCGCGGAACGCGAAGTCGCGGAAGCGCGGATGCTCAAGGTGCTCGCCGCTGCGGGGATCGAGGGCTTCGATGAGTGATCAATGGATCGAAACCACGCTGGGGGAGGCCAGCTTTTCGATTAAGCGAGGAAAGGCGCCTCGGTATGTCGACGAAGGCATCTTGGTATTGAACCAGAAGTGTGTCAGGAATGCAAATTCCATCGACTTCTCGCTTGCGCGGAGGACCGATTCTTCCAGGCCTCTGCCAAGGCATGCTCAGCTGCAGGTCGGAGACGTCCTCATCAACTCGACCGGTCGTGGAACTCTAGGCAGAGCTGCGGAGATCCGTGAGCTACCCGAGCCAGCGACCGCTGATTCCCACATCACCATCGTGCGGCCCGATCCCGAACGTTTCGTCCTGGGCTTCGCGGGCCTCGCGCTTTCCAGTCGCAAGTTCGATCTTGAGTCCCTGCAGACAGGGAGCACCAACCAAACCGAGCTCTCCGCAGGCACCGTCGCCGCTCTCGCCATCGTCGTTCCGCCACTTCCGGTGCAGAAGCGGGTCGTCGAAGTCATTGACGCCATCGACGACCAGATAGTCGCGCTGACGGCCGAAGCAAACGCGTTGGAGGGTGTCTACCGAGGGGGCAGTTCGCTGCTTTGGCGTACGGCAGGTGGTGAAGAAGCGGCGCCGCGATCGCTCGGTGACGTCATGCGGCTCGAAGTCACGCGGATTCCGATGCGAGAGGGGACGACCTATCGACTCGCAGGCGTGCTCAACGCTGGGCAAGGTCTGGTCGACAAGAACGAGTTCGACGGGGCGGACACCGAATACACGGCTATGAACGTCCTTCGTGAGAATCAGGTGGTGATGCGGAAGCTGACCGCATGGGAGGGGCCGATCACCGTGGTGCCCGCCTCGTTCGACGGGTTCGTCGCGAGCAGTGAGTTCCCGACCTTCGTTCTGGCCAGCGACGTCTTCCCCGCGTGGATGAAGCACGTCTGCCGGACCCCCCGGCTGTGGGCTGAGATGCAGAGCAGGGTCGTCGGCACCGTCCAGCGCCGCAAGCGCCTCAATCCCGATCAGCTTCTCTCGGTAGAACTTCCAATCCCGTCCCGGGCTGAGCAGGAGCAGGCCGCAGAGGCGCTGGACGCGATCGAGGAACAGGTCGGGGTGATCCGCGCTGAAGCGGATGCACTCAGTCGTGCACGATCGAGGATGCTGATGGGCTTGCTGAACCAGACCCTGAAGATCGAGTCAACTGAACTGGAGGCGTGAACGGTGGCTAGGGGGATCCGGGAGCGCGAGTTCCAGAACATGATGATCCAGTGGTCGCTTCCGATGGGCTGGGTCTTCACTGCCGGACGGGCACTGCCGCGTGAGGTGACTCAGGCCGTTGTCGTGGATCATGTGCGCGATGCCATCATCAAACTCAACCCAGGAGTGATCGACAAGTTCGACGTCGACGAGGTGGTGGATGAGATCGTCGCCACGGTGAACGCCGTGGATGGCGGACTGGTGCGAGCCAATGAGCAGGTGCTGCACCTGCTGCGTGGGCGCAGGGAGTACCGGGACGCGGACGGCGCCTGGCACGCCTTGACGGTTATCGACTTCGCAAACGCCTCCGCCAACACGTTGATCGTGTCGGACGAGGTAACCATCTCAGTTCCTGGCAAGGGTTCCCGTCGATTTGACCTCGTGTACTGGGTCAACGGCCTGCCATTGGTCGTGGTCGAGGTGAAGTCGCCTACTTCGAAGTCCGGATGGGCGGAGGCCGCCCGCGAGATCAACGACGTGTACGCCACCGAGTACCCGTGGTTCTTCACCTCCAACGTTTTCTGCGTCGCTTCGGATGGGCTGAAGCTGAAGTTCGGCGCCGCCGGTGCGTCCACAAACCTGTGGCAGCCGTTCCGCTCGACTGCGGACGACGAGAATCTGACCGGACAGGCTGATGTCAAGCGCTCTGTTGAGTTGCTGATGAATCCGGCCACCATCCTGGACATGCTCAACGACTTCGTCCTCTTCGACACTGCCGGGGGAGGGCCCGACAAGAAGTACCTGCCTCGATATCCGCAGATGGAGGCTGCATACCTGATCCACAAGCGGGTGGTGGAGGGAGGTTCGAAAGGCTTGATCTGGCATCACCAGGGCTCGGGGAAGACCCTGCTGATGGTATTCGCTGCTTCCTTGTTGCTGGCAGACACGCGTACCGATTCGCCTACGATCATCTTGCTCTCGGACCGGACACACCTCGTCCGGCAGACTTCTGGGGTGTTCACGTCGGCGCTGGGGGAGGCCTATTTTCACCAGCCCACTACCAGTCAGCAGCTGCGTTCCTTGCTCGCCAACGATGTGCGCGGGGTGATCTCGACAACCGTCCACAAGTTCGCGGACGCGGGGAAGGATCTGTCGACCCGAGGCAACATCATCGTGCTGGTCGACGAGGCGCACCGCACTCAGTCGTCCGACAAGAAATCTCTGGCTGGTCAGATGCGTGCGGCTTTGCCGTACGCGAAGTTCTTCGGGATGACCGGAACGCCGATCAGGAACCTGGCGACGGACACCTTCGCGCTCTTCGGTGAGGAGACCGATCCTGACCGGGTTCTGCACCGGTACTCGGTGTCCCGATCTCTGACGGACGAGGCAACCGTTCCCGTCGTGCTGGACACCCGCCCGGTCGAATTTGAGATGGAAGACCAGGCGTTGCAGGCTGAGTTCGACCAGTTCACCGACGACTTCGACCTTGACGACCCTGATCGGGAAGCATTGTCCAGGAAGTTCGGTCGCTTGACGTCGGTGTTCGCCAACGAGCACCGCATTCACGCGGTCTGTCTGAACATCGTGGACCACTACCTGGCCGGCACCTACCGCAATGGCCTAAAAGCCCAGGTGGTCGCGTACAATCGCGAGCTGGCCGTGGCGTACGCCGAGAAGATCAACGAACTGCTCGCTGGCTTCGAGGCGTCACAGGTGCTCGCCGAGGTCGGCAGGCACACTCGAATCACCGCCGAAGCGAACATTTCGGTTTCGAAAGCGAAAGACGAGGACGCGGAGATGAAGGCGTTCCTGCTTTCGGAGGCCGAGGAGGAAGAGCAAAAGCGGCGGTTCCTGACGCCAGACGACCCGCTATGCTTCCTGGTGGTGACCGCGAAGCTGATGACGGGGTTCGACGCTCCCAATGAGGGCGTGCTCTACCTTGACAAGCCGCTGAAGGCCCACAACCTGTTTCAGACGATCACTCGGCCCAACCGCACCTGGGTGTCTCCGGTCGGGCTCGTCAAGACGTCCGGTCTGGTCGTTGACTACATCGGTTTGGCCGAAGAGGTTCAGCGAGCGGTGACCGACCCCACCGCGAAGGAGAAGGAAAAGGCCAAAGGTGGCGGCTTCGTCACCGAGCTAGCTGACCTGATTGCGGCTTTTCGCGACACCTTCGCTCGGATCGAAGACCTGCTCGTCCATGTGGACGGCCTGGATCTCGCGGTCCACGGATATGAATCGGTGCGAGCGATCAACAGCTTCCTGGATGCTGACCCCGCTGCTGCCGAGGTGTTCAAAAAGGACTACCGGCTCCTGGCGCGACTCTATCCGTACATCAACACCGACAATCGGATCGCCAAGTACCGGCAAGGATTTGGACTGTTCGGATCGGTCTACACGACCTTGTTCAAGAAGTCGTCTGACGAGGAAAGGAAGGAACGGCTCGCTGAGCTGGGCCCGATGGTCCTGGAGATCATCAACGCTCACGTGCATTCCTTCTCCGTGGCAGCTTCTCAGGACGAAGCTCTCGTTTTAGACGCTCAAGGCATCGCCGTCCTCAGGGAACTGTTGGCTCTTGTACGTCCTAAGGACGGCCTGGACAGTGACGTGGAGAAGAAACCGCCATCGGCGGCGGAAATATTGGAGCGCATCAAAGCCGCTCTCGAAGATGGGATTGACCCCGGCTCCGCGATGTACACCGCTCTGGCGGAGCGGATCAGGCTGCTACGGGACCGGATCATCCAGAACGCCAGGGAGGCGCTGGACTTTCTCGCTGAAGCGCTCCGGATCGCCCGCGCCGTCGTCGATGCCGAGAAACATCCCAACGAAGCTGTAGTCGTGCTGGACAACGACCACGTCGGCGTGCTGTCGCGAATCATCCAAGATCACGCTCCGGCCGAGTTCACGGTCACCGACAGAAGCTTGGCCGAGGAAATCGACCAGGTCGTCACGCAGACTCTTGCCCGCTCATGGGACAATGCCGACGCACGGAACCGAGGCGTTAGGCGTGCCACCGCCGCGGTCTTCCGACGGTACCTGTTGAAGCCGGTGGGGGAGCCGTACGACTCTACCGTCGCTTATATCGAGGCTCATTACCTCGTTGATTGAAAGGAAGCGAAAGCGCGGACTGCGACGGTTGCCGAGCTGCGCGGGTCGGCTGCAACCAAGACTTGGGAAGCCGGCCGCCGCGCTGTGCCTCCTGCCTGATCCGGTGGTGCGATCGATGTCGATGGCGTCGAAGTGGAGCCGCGGATGAGCGATTAGCTGGTATTCCGGCTCACTCGGCGGTTCTGACGTCACCCAAGGATCGGATGCGGAGCAGTTCGGGTGCCTGTGGCGTGTGGTCGTGACTTCGGTGCGAAAGGGGCGCTCGATCAGCACTCGCGCGTGACCAGGTGCTCATTGAGGAACGAGCGAGTGCGGAATAATCTGGCTTGCCTGTGACCCCTAGCCGAAGCTGCCGCAGATGATCAGCACTGTTGATCCTGGTTCGGACGTGTTTCATGCGCGGATCACCAACCCGTAATCCTCCGTCAGTCGGCAGCCCTGTGCTGAAGTGGGGTGGTGGTTGACGACCTCGTGGGTCGTAGGACTCGCAGCGTCGGTGGTCCACAATGCCCACGACGTGACGGTTAGGATGGCAAACTGCATTGTGCTTTCCAGTCGGACCACCACCTCGGCGGTGATCTTGTTGCAGTCAGGTCCGCCGATCAGGACCGAGCCGGCAGGAAGTCGCAACTTGATGTGGCCGTCCGCGTGCACGCCGACGACGGTTGTCGGGTGCACTCTTAGCGGCGTCTTTCCAGAGCCGTCTAGCGATGTGATGTCGCAGCCAGCGCACGGAAGCGCCACGAAGCCAGCCGATGAACACGGTCAGCGGGTTGATCAACAGGTCGCGCGTGCGTTGAAGAACTTCAGCACGTTGGTTCTTGTGAGCTCGCCCAGCGGTTTTGCGTTCACTGTTCAGGTGGTGTCTGGCGCTCGACGTCGGCGAGGTGGCGGAGCACTACGGCCACGTAGTCTGAGGGCTCCTCGGCGCCGCGCAGCAGGACAACGGCATGGCCGTCTTCCTCGAACGTCACCACGGCGCCAGGTCCGGGGTCCGGACCGAGCTGGTAGCCGCAGTCGTCGCCCAGTGCTGTCGCGAGGTCGTCCCAGTTCTCGTGCCGGAAGCCCTTGAGAAGGTTGGCTCGGCGGATCTGGCGTGCCTTGGTTGCCGGTGGGGTGAAGATGAACAGCCTGCGGTGTGCGCCCAGGTTTCGGATGACGCCGAACTCGTAGCGCAGTTCTGGCCAGTCGCCTGGTGCCATGACCACACAACGGGAGTCAGCGACCAGGTCGGCGAACTGGTGGCGCCATGAGTCGTCGGTGGCGTAGTGGCGGTCGATGCCGTCGGGCGGGAGGTAGTCGCGAGGGTTGCCGAGGCCGTAACCGCGGCCTAGTTGGTTGGTGATCGTGGGGGCGAAGTAGTCGTCGAAGGGCATCGGGTCAGGGCGGCGGGGGAAGAGTTTTGTAAGTTCCGGACGGGTTTGTGTTTCGCCTTTGGTGCGTTGGCGGAAGGCGAACAGGCGGCGTTCGTTGCCGAAGCCGCGGATCCACACCACGGCCGGGCGGGGGTCGGCTGGTGGTGCGCCGATGCGGTCAGCTCGTCTTGCCGCGGAGTGGCACAGGACCGACAGCATTGCCATCGGCAGCAGCAACTGGATGCCGACCGTTGCGGGTTTGCCGTTGAGCAGTAGTGCCGCCATGACCAGGGGTGGGATTGTCGCCGCCAGGTTTCCCAGTGCGCGGAACGGGGTTCGGGGGCGTTGCCGGCTGCCGGAACGGATGGTGCGTGCGGGGATCAGGTGCACGGTCAGCGCGAGGCCGGCCAGCGTCGCCGCGATGCCGAGCACCATGGAGAGGCCGACGATGACGTCCCTGGCGGGGCGGATGAGGACGGCGCCGAGGAACGCGCTGCCCAGCAGGCCGGTGAAGATGGCGGTCAGGAACACGGCGGGGGTGAACGGGCCGGTGTAGCCCTTCGACTGGGCTCGGCGCCACACCCGCATGAAGGTGGCGATGGCCGAGTAGACCAACGCCATTCCTGCGGCTAGAGCGGTTGCGGCGGCGAGGAGGGCGAGCACCACCGTCATCGCGCTGCCCCCTCCCCGGTGAACGAGTTCCTGTCTATGCCTGCCGCGTACGTGCTTGGCACCGCTGAACAGAGGATTCGCGGGATGTTGTGCGGTCGGGTGGAAAGGGGCCGGGGACCGGCTCGTCAGATGCCCTGTTGAGACGGCACCGGCCGAAAGTACTAGCTGCCGTAGACGTCGCGTTGAGCGAGCTGGTCGGATGGTGTTGCCCGGATCCCTTGTCGCGAAAGGACTGCCGTGCGCAGCAGCTTGACCGCCGCCGTGGTGCCCGCCGTCGTCACAGCGCTTGTTCTGGCTGGTACAGCTGTGCCTGCCGGTGCTGAGGACGACCCGTTCTCCCGTTATGCCGGACAGCAGGTGGTCTGGGGGCCTTGTGCGTTCAGTCCGCAGCCGGGGGCGTTACCTGCGGAGTGTGCGCTGGTGACCGTGCCGAGGGACTGGGCCGCGCCGGAGGTGGGGCGGGACATGCTCGTCTCGATCAGCCGGGTTGCCGCGTCCGGGGAGCATGTCGGGTCGTTGCTGCTCAACCCCGGTGGTCCTGGTGGGCAGGGGACGTCACTGCCCGGGGAGCTGGGGGCGTTGCAGCCGCAGCTGCACGAGCGTTATGCGTTGATAGGCATGGATCCGCGCGGTACCGGGCAGGAAGGCGGTACGGCGCCGGAGGTGTGCGAGGTGCCGGTCGGCAGGCTGTCGCCGCGGACGGATCTCGATGCGCGTGATCGGTCGGCCGGGAGCATTGCGGAGCACTTGAAGTTGCCGCGTGCTGCTGCGGAGGCGTGTCAGAGTGAGGCGGTGGCGCCGTTCCTCACGACGTGGCAGACCGCGCACGACGTGGAACTGGTGAGGATGCTGCTCGGTGAGTCCACACTGGACTACATCGGGTACTCGTACGGAACCTGGTTGGGGGCGAAGTACGCGTCGTTGTTCCCGCGCAGTGCGGGCAAGGTGGTGCTGGACTCGAGCACGGACTTCCAGGGGCGGTTGCAGGCGTCGTTCGAGGCGTGGCCGCAGATCAACCAGCGGATGTTCGAGGGCTCGTTCGTGCCGTGGATGACGCGGCAGTTCCCCGAGGACGTCGGTGCCACGGTCGAGGAGGCCAAGGCGAACTGGGAGCGGGCTCGGCGGTTCTACGCCGGTGCGGGGACCAGTCCCGACCAGTTCGACGCGATCTTCACAGGCATGGGGTCGCCGTTGCGGTGGGTGCTAGGGGCGTTGGTGTTCGTGCTGGGGGTGCGCGGTGCGAACGGGGAGACCGGGGCGGTGGTGACCGGTTCGGCCCTGGCGCCGCAGCTGGATGCCAGGGCGCGTGCGGTGTTCGGTGAGCCGCTGGAGTCGTTGACACCGGCGGGTGTGGCGCGGGGGCTCGCTGACGAACCGGAGGACTACCTGCGGGTTTCGGCGACGCGTTATGCCGTGGCGTGCGGTGATCAGGTGACGCGCTCGGCGGCCTGGTACCGGCGGTTGTCGGACCGGCAGGGGCCGCGGTACCCGCTCTTCGGTTGGCAGTACGGGCTGAGTGAGCCGTGTGGGTTCTGGTCTGACGCGCCGCGGCAGGAGTTGCCGGTGCTGCCGGCGGAGGTGGCCGGGCGCGTGCTGGTGGTGCAGGGCGAGCTCGACCCGCAGACGGGGTTCGAGCAGGCCAGGGCCGCGGTGCGGGCGGCGCCGGGGGTGAGTCTGGTGTCGGTGGCGGACAGTCCGTTCCACGGCCAGTACGGCTTTGAGGGAAACCCCTGCGTCGACGGTGCGGTCACCGTGTTCCTGCTGCGGAACTCCCGTCCTGGCAACGTGGTCTGCCCCGGGATTCCGTTGCCGAACGAGACCGGGGTCCACCCGGTTCCCGGCCCGGTGGGAACCGCGCCGGCCGCGGCTGTGGCGACGGCGGCCGAGGCACCGCTGCCCGCGTTGCGCGAGTCGGTGCGGGCGAAGATCAGCGACATCAACACGCCGGTGCGCTGACGGGCGGGTCAGGTGAGGGCCAGAGCGGTGCGGACGCCGGCGACGTACCGCTCTGGGCATTCCCATGCGGCGAAGTGGCCGCCGTGGGGTTCCTCGACCCAGGAACGGATGTCGAAGAACCTGTTGGGGACACGTCGCTGGGCATGGCGGACGTGGAGGTCGTCACGGGATTGCGGACGGCGTTGCGGAGGGCCCTCGTCGGTGACGTCACGGCTGCCGGTGTTTTGGAGGCGTATCCGTTGCGGCTCGTGCCCGGCCCGTCGGGTGGGCTGCGCATCGGCGCGGAGTCCGGCAGGCCGTGGCTGGACGCGATCGTGGAGACGGTGGCAGCCAGTGTTGCCACGGGTGAGTGGTCACGGGTCAAGCTGTGCGCGGCGCCGGACTGCCGTTGGGCGTTCTACGAAGTTTCGCGCAACGGGCGTGGGCGGTGGTGCTCGATGGACATTTGCGGTAACCGGCACAAGACCCGTACCTATCGTGAGCGTCTTCGTCACAAGAGGTAGGGGCAAGCGACGAGCGGGAAGTGCGATGGCCCGCACCGCTTTCGCGCGGTGCGGGCCATCGGGGTGGAGGGGATCGTTGCCGGGCAAGGGCGTCGACCGGGACGTGGTGTTGTCCGTGCGGGTCGAGCGCGTGCCGGTGTGGCGTCGGCGGGGGTGGCCGGCGTGGCAGGGGAAGCGCGGGCTTCCCCCAGTTCGCTTCGATGATCGCGTCGAACTCGGCGCGCACCAGGTCGTCGTCCCCGCACACCAGCGCGAGGAACTCCTCTTCCAGTGCCTGCGCGACCACGGTGGGCCCCTGGTCAGGCGTCGATCTGCTTGACGTCCCGGTCGGCGGCCGTGATGGCGATCTTGCGCGGCTTGGCCTTCTCCTGCACCGGGATGCGCAGCGTGAGGACACCCGCGTCGTAGGTGGCCTGGATGCGTTCGGTGTCGAGGGTGTCGCCGAGGAACAGCTGGCGGGAGAACACGCCCAGCGGTCGTTCCGCGACCTGCATCTCGAGGTTGTCACCGGTGTTGGTCGGGCGCCGCTCCGCCTTGACGGTCAGGACGTTGCGCTCGACGTCGAGCTCGATCGCGTCCGCGGAGACGCCCGGCAGGTCGAAGGCCACCACGAACTCGTCACCCGAGCGGTAGGCGTCCATCGGCATCGGTGTGGGGCGTGACCACGTGCCCGGTCCGGTGAACACCTGCTGCGCCAGCCGGTCCAGCGTCCGGAACGGGTCAGTGCGCATCAACATCCGGCACCTCCTCGATGTTCTTCACTGCTGTCAACGCGCACCGCATTTGTAGCACGTCGTCGGAACGATGACAAGTGGGATGTCGTCGAAAGGATGACATGGGGGACAACCCCACCCCGGGTCGGCCAGCCGGCACCAGTGTTCGACCGCCTCGTCAGGGCAAAACTCGACGTGGACCCAAATGAACGGAGTTGAACCACAGTGCCCAAGCAGGCGTTGACCGTTCGCGCGGCGAAGTGGAGCGTGAACCATCCGTGGCAGGCCATCGTCGGCTGGATCGTGTTCGTCGCGCTGTGCTTCGCGGCCGGACAGCTGATCACGCCGAACAACGCGGCCGGCAAGGACTTCCGGGTCGGTGAGGAAGGCAGGGGCGCGACCGTCGCCGCCGACGCCGGCCTGCCGGCCCCGTCGGTCGAGAAGGTCCTCATCACCCCGAAGAGCGGCTCGCTCGACCAGGACGCGGCCGGCCGCGCCGCCGCCGACATCAGCCAGCGGATGCGCACCATCCCGGACGTCGCCACGGTCGCGGACCCGGTCCGGTCCGCCGACGGCAACGCGGTCATGGTCGCCGTGACGGTCAAGGGCAACGACCGCGCGGCCATCCAGATCGTGCCCGCCCTGCTCAGGCAGACGGCGGCCGTGCAGGAGGCCAACCCGGAACTCGTGGTGGCGCAGACGGGATCCGGCGCGGTCGAGCGGGACGTGCAGAACCTGATCGGCCAGGACCTGGTGCGCGCCGAGATGATCACGCTGCCGATCACGCTGATCATCCTGCTCATCGTGTTCGGCTCGATCCTCGCCGCCGGTGTGCCGGTGCTGCTCGCGATCACCTCGGTCGCGGCGGCCATCGGCCTGACCGCCCTGTCCACCTACATCTTCCCGTCGGCGGGCGGTGCGGTCACCAACATCATCCTGATGATGGGCATGGCCGTCGGCGTGGACTACTCGCTGTTCTACCTGAAACGGGAACGCGAGGAACGGGCCCGCTCCGGCGGCACGATCTCGCACGCGGCCGCCGTCGAGCTGGCCGCCGCCACGTCCGGCCGCACGATCGTCGTGTCCGGGTTCGCGGTCATCATCTCGATCGCGGCGATGTTCCTGGCCTCCGACGTGATCTTCTCGTCGATCGCGGCCGGGTCGATCATCGTGGTGCTCGTCGCGATGGTCAGCTCGCTGACCGTGCTGCCCGCGGTGCTGGGCAAGCTCGGCAAGAGGGTCGACGACTCGCGCATCCCGTTCCTGCGCAAGCGGGCGGAACGCAGTGGCGGCACCGGGAAGCTGTGGCCGGCGCTGCTGCGTCCCGCGATGCGGCACCCGGTGGCGACGTTGGTGCTGTCGACGCTGGTGATGGTCGCGCTCGCGTTGCCCGTGCTGGGCATCAAGCTCAGCGTCGCGGGCACCGACACGTTCCCCCGGCAGGCACCCGCGGTCGCCACCTACGACCGGCTCACCAAGGCGTTCCCGAACGAGGGCCCGCGGCACCTGGTCGTCGTCGAGGCTGACCCGTCCCAGGCGGGCACGGTCCGTTCCGCCCTTGACGACCTGGCCTCCCGCGCGCAGGCCGACGCCGAGTTCGGCGGGCGCACCAGTCCGGAGCTCCGGGTGTCGGAGGACGACCGGGTCACCACGCTCGAGCTCGCGATCCCGTACAGCGCGAACTCGAAGGAGGGCGAGACGTCCCTGGCCACGCTGCGCTCGGAGCTGGTGCCCGACACCGTCGGCCAGGTCGGCGGGGCCCAGACCTACGTCGCCGGTGACGTGGCGAGGGTCGTGGACTACGCGGCGCACCAGGCGGAGAAGCTGCCGTGGGTCGTCGGGTTCGTGCTGCTGCTGACGTTCGTGATGATGGTCGTCGCGTTCCGCTCGGTGGTGATCGGCGTCGTCGCGATCGTGCTCAACCTGCTGTCGGCGGCGGGCGCGTTCGGTGCGCTGGTCGGGGTGTTCCAGTACACGTGGGCCGAGGGCCTGCTCGGGTTCACCTCCGGCGGGTACATCAACTCGCGGGTGCCGTTGATGCTGTTCGTCATCCTCTTCGGACTGTCGATGGACTACCAGGTGTTCGTGGTCAGCCGGATCAGGGAGGCGGCGGCGCGCGGGGTGCCGGCGCGGCAGGCGGTGTACGAGGGCATCACGGCCTCGGCCGGTGTCGTCACCAGTGCCGCCGTGGTCATGGTGTCGGTGTTCGCGAGCTTCATCTTCGTGAGCCTGCTGGAGATCAAGCAGATCGGCTTCGGCCTCGCGGTCGCGGTGCTGCTCGACGCGGTGATCATCCGGATCATGGTCCTGCCGTCGCTGATGACGTTGCTCGGCCGGTGGAGCTGGTGGCCCTCGACACTCAGCCGCCCAGTGAAGTCCACTGTGGACCCGGCGGGGGACTGCAGGGTCATGAACGCCTCTCGGACGTAGGAATGGTGAGCGTGCCGGTGGCGCTGCACGCCTGACCTGCGCTTCCCGGGCTTGTCCCCCGAGCGAGCTACCCGCGAATGTCCACTCCGTGGTGACGACTCGCGGCCGTGTGATCCATAGCGTTGCGGTCAACCGCGGCACCCCGGCCGCGAACGGATCACAAAGGACTGGTCATGCGACTGTTGGTGCAGCTCGGAGCAGTGGCGGTGGCGGCGTTCGCCGGGAGCGCGGTCGTCCAGGCGGTGAACTGGAACACGCCGCTCACGCTGGTGCTCGGGTTCGCGGCGGCGGCGCTCGTGCTGTACGTCTACGCCTTCGCGGTGCGCAAGACCGAGCGCAGGGCGCCGGACGAGATCGCGCTCAAGGGGGCGGGGCCCGCGTTCGGCCGGGGGTTGTCGATCGGTACCGGCATGTTCGCCGCCGTCATCCTGAACATCGCGTTCCTCGGCGGGTACGAGGTTCGTGGCTGGGGGTCGGTGTCGGGGGCGTTGGCGTTGCTGGGGTTCACGGCGGCCGCGGTGGTCGTGGAGGAGGTGCTCTTCCGCGGTGTGCTGTTCCGGATCGTCGAGGGGCGCATCGGCACGTGGGCCTCGCTGGTGCTCACCGGCGTGCTGTTCGGTGCCGCGCACCTGTTCAACACGCACGCCACGCTCTGGGGTGCCATCGCGATCGCGGTCGAGGCCGGGTTCATGCTCGCCGCCGTCTACGCCGCCACCCGCAACCTCTGGGTGCCGATCGGCGTGCACTTCGGCTGGAACTTCGCCCAGGGCGGCATCTTCGGCACCACCATCTCCGGCACCGACGCGCCGGAGGGCCTGCTGGACGGCGTGACGTCCGGGCCGTACCTGCTCAGCGGTGGTGACTTCGGGCCGGAGGCGAGCGCGTACTCGGTGCTGGCCGGTGTGGTCGTGACGGTCGTGTTCCTGTGGATCGCGCGCCGGCGGGGCACGATCGTGCCCGCCCGCCGGCGCGGTTCCGACGCGACTACGCTCGCCGCGTGATCAGCCTGAGCAGGGTCCCGGACCTGTGGCGTCGCCTCGATGTCACGGTCCGGGACTTCCCGCTGGCACTCGCGCTGGTGGTCGCCTCGTTCGTCCCCGCGCTGCAGAACCGCGGCACGCAGCTGGGCGACCTGCCGTCCCGGCCCCTGGACGCGCTGGCGCTGGCCGTCATCGCGTTGGAATGCCTGCCGCTGGTCATGCGCAGGCGCTGGCCGGTCGTGTCGTTCGCGCTGGTGTGCGCCGGGTTCGCGGCCGACCAGCTGCTCGGCTACCACTCGGTCGCGGGCACGGCGTTGCCCATCGCGTTGCTCAGCACCGGGCTGCACCTGGACCACCACCGGCGCACGGTCGCGGTGCTGGCCTCGGTGGCGTACGTGCCGCTGGCGTTCGGGGTCGACCGCCAGGGAGCGCAGGAGGGTGTGGCCGGGTTCGTGACGTTCTACCTGGCGCTGGCCGCCCTGTGGGCGATCGGCGCGTGGCAGCGGCTGGCGAAGAGCGCGGAGGAGGAACGGCGCCGGCACGTGGCCGAGGAGACCCGTGTCGCCGAACGCACCCGCATCGCCCGCGAGCTGCACGACGTCGTGACGCACCACGTGACCGCGATGGTGGTGCAGGCGGAGGCGGCTCGGTACCTGACGGCCGCGCCGGAGCGGCTCGACCGGACGCTGACCGCGATCACCGACACCGGCCGCCGGTCCATCGCGGACCTGCGGCAGCTGCTCGACCTGCTGAACCCCGACCACGGCCCGAACTCGCGGGTGCCGTCCGTGGGCGACCTGAGCGCGTTGGTGGACCAGATCCGGCAAGCGGGGCAACCGGTGGAGTTCACCGAGGAGGGCACGCCGGTCGCGGGCAGCGCGAAGGTGGTGGCCTACCGGGTGGTGCAGGAGGCGTTGACCAACGCGCTCAAGTACGCGCACGGCAGCCGTACTACGGTTCGCGTGCGGCACAACGAGAGCGAGGTCGTGGTGGAGGTCGGAACCGACGGCGCGGGCACGTCCGCCGCGTCACCCGGCGGCAGCGGACGCGGCCTCGACGGCCTGCGCGACCGGGTCGGCGTGCTCGGCGGCGAGTTCAGCGCGGGCAGGCGGGACGGCGGTTTCCTGGTGCGCGCCCGGATCCCGGCCCGCTCGTGACGGCTCCGATCCGGGTGCTGGTCTGCGACGACCAGGCGCTCATCCGCACCGGCTTCGCCACGATCATCGATGCGCAGCCCGACCTCGAGGTGGTCGGCGAGTGCGGCGACGGCAGGACCGCGGTCGACCTCACCGGCGAGCTGACCCCGGACGTCGTCGTGATGGACGTCAGGATGCCGGTGCTCGACGGCATCGAGGCGACCAGGCTGCTCGCCGGCGCCGGGGTCGCCCAGCCCGCCAAGGTGCTGGTGGTGACGACGTTCAACCTCGACGAGTACGTGTACGAGGCGCTGCGGGCGGGTGCCAGCGGGTTCCTGCTCAAGGACGCCCCGCCCGCCCAGCTGCTGCACGGCATCCGCACGGTCGCGGCCGGGGCGGCGTTGCTGGCGCCCGAGGTGACCCGCCAGCTCGTCGGCCGGTACGCCGAACGGATCCGCCCCGCCGGTGACACACCTCAGGTACCGCTGACCGCGCGCGAGCTCGAGGTGCTGCGGCTCATCGCGGACGGGCTGTCGAACAGCGAGATCGCCGAGGCGCTGGTGATCAGCCACGAGACCGTGAAGACGTACGTGTCGCGCATCCTGACCAAGCTCGACCTGCGGGATCGGGTGCAGGCGGTGGTCTACGCGTTCCGGCACGGACTGGTCGCGTGAACCGCTAACGCACTGTTCCCTTGTGATCTCGAAGAGTTACCAGTAGGCTAATTGGTCTGGGAGCGCTCCCAATCCGCCGCTGCTTGTCATTCAACGGAGAATGGAGGCTCGTTCATGCGCACGCGCAAGCTCTCCGGGCCCGTCACCAGACGGCGTGGCCTGATCACCGTGCTCATCGGCGTGCTCGTCTGCTCGTTCCTGTGGGTACCGTCGGCCTCGGCGCACGGCACGATCGTCAGCCCGGCCACCCGCGCCTACCAGTGCTGGCAGGCTTGGGGAAGCCAGCACACGAACCCGGCGATGCGTGAGCAGGACCCCATGTGCTACCAGGCGTTCCAGGCCAACGCCGACACCATGTGGAACTGGATGAGCTCGTTGCGGGACGGACTCGGCGGGAACTTCCAGGGGTCCACCCCGAACGGTCAGCTCTGCAGCAACGCCCTGTCCCGCAACAACTCCCTCAACACGCCCGGCAAGTGGAGGACCACCAACGTCGGCGCGAACTTCACCATGCACCTGTACGACCAGGCGAGTCACGGAGCCGACTACTTCCGGGTCTACGTCAGCAAGCAGGGGTTCGACCCCACCACCCAGACCCTGGGCTGGGGCAACCTCGACTTCATCACGCAGACCGGCAGGTTCGCCCCGGCCAAGGACATCCGGTTCAACGTCCAGACGTCCGGCTACCGGGGTCACCACATCGTGTTCACCATCTGGCAGGCGTCCCACCTCGACCAGGCCTACATGTGGTGCAGTGACGTGAACTTCGGCTAGCGCACCGAGATCGGAAGCGCCCGGCCCGGCGCACTGCCGGGGCCGCATCCGGGCCCTTCCGCACCCGGTCAGCACGTCGTGGTGAGCCCGAAGAACTCGATCGCAGCTGCGGCCATACCGGTCGACGGCAGGCTGTGCCCGGCACCCTGGACGCTGTACGCCTCAACGTTTCCGGCGTACCGGCTGCGGTTCCAGCCCGGTCGCGGGGTGTCGGTGGACGTCGGCGTCTGGCTCAGCCCGAACACGTTCGTCCACTGCTCGATCGTCTCCCGCAGCAACGAGTACGGCACGAGGGTGTCCGCGGTTCCGTGCCACAGCTGCACCTTCGGTCGCGGGCCGGTGTAGCCGGGGTAGGCCCGGCGCACCGAGTCGCCCCACTGCCGCGGCGTGCGGTCCATGGTGCCGCCGGTGCACTTGCTGCGGCCGGGCGGGAAGTCGGCGGCGCCCGCGAAGCAGTCGAACGGGACACCCATGAACGCCGCGCCCGCCTTGAAGACGTCCGGGTAGAGCGCGAGCATCTCGTTGGTCATCATGCCGCCGGACGACGATCCGGTGGCGAACACCCGGCGGGGATCCCCGCCGTAGCGGCGCTGGACGTAGGTCACCATCGAGACGATCGAGACGGGGTCACTGCCGCCGCCACGCCGTTTCGCGGCGTCCGACCACGTGTCGAAGCACTTGCCGAACCCGGCTTCCTGTTGCGCGCTCGGGTAGATCACGACGAACCCGTGCCGGTCGGCGAGCGAGGCGAACTCGGTGCTGGAGTGGAAGCCGGGGCCGGAGCCACCGCAGCCGTGCATCGCGACCACGACGGCCGGTGCCGCGGGGCGGGAGTCGGGAACGTGGACGTGCATGCGCATTCCGCCGGGGTTCTCACCGAACCCGGTCACCTCCACCAGTGTCGCGGCGGACGCCGGTGGGGTGAGCAGGGTGCCGGCGAGCAGGGTGCCGGCGAGCAGGGTGCCGGTGAGCGTGGCGAGGATCTTGCGAAGGGTCATCGTCGACCTCCGGTCAGGGAGTGCCCGAAGGTATTCAGATCGGTGACGGTCGTCAAGATTTTGCCGAACTAAAACGTTCGTCGTTCGACGAAGCCGGCTGTCCAGGCGACAGACCCGCTAGTCCGAGCGTCGCGGCGTCCACGCGATGAGGTTCGCGCCCAACGCCCCCAGGGCGACCACGCCCAGCATGACGCCCAGCACCCAGAACACCTGGTCGTTGTCGGCCAGCGCGGCGTCGACGACCCGGCCGTTCTCCAGGTCGTAGCGCACGGTCACGCGCGAGCCGGCCTCGTGCTTGGACCCGTTCTCCGACAGGGTCATGACCTGCTTCGACCCGTCCGGCAGCGCGTACTCGACCTTGACCGAGGCGCTCTTGCCCGACTTCAGCCGTTCCTGCACGGTGGCCTCGGTGCTGGCCCACGACCTCTGCTCGGCCGACGACTGGAGCACGACCACCAGTCCGATGACCGCTCCCGCCAGCACGAACCCGGCCACGACCCGGCCTGTCCGCGACTTCAGCGACTTCGCCACGACGCCCTCCTTCCCCCACAAGATCGCTGCATCGGCGCCGAACGTAACCGGCTTTACAAATCGACGGCTCTTGTCAAACCAGGTTTACAAGTCCTATCTTGCTGTCAACCTCCTGAGGAGTGTGACATGGGCGACAAGAACGCGACGGTTCCCGCCGGGTCGACCGAGCAGTGGACCGACGGCAAGCGCTACCTGTGGTTGCTCGGCCTGGTCGTGCCGTCGCTGGCGTTCCTGGCGATCGGCCTGCACGCGTTCACCGGCTGGGGCGGGTGGTTCTGGATCGGCCCGGTGGTGATCCTCGTGGTCGTGCCCGCCATCGACCTCCTCGCCGGGCTCGACCGCAGCAACCCGCCGGACGACGTGCTCGAACGGCTGGAGCAGGACCGCTACTACCGCTGGATCACCTACCTGTACCTGCCGATCCAGTACCTGGGGTTCGTCGTCGCGTTCTGGCTGATCGCGCGCGGCGACCTGGCCGTGGTGGACAAGATCGGGCTCGCGGTGTCGATCGGGTGCATCGGCGGCATCGGCATCAACACCGCGCACGAGCTGGGGCACAAGAAGGAGAGCCACGAGCGGTGGCTGTCGAAGATCGCGCTGGCGCAGAGCTTCTACGGGCACTTCTACATCGAGCACAACCGCGGCCACCACGTCCGCGTCGCCACCCCGGAGGACCCGGCGAGCAGCCGGGTGGGGGAGAGCTTCTACCGGTTCTGGCCGCGCACCGTCCTCGGCTCGCTCAGGTCGGCGTGGCGGCTGGAACGCAAGCGCTACGCCCGCCGCGACCGGCACCCGTTCCGGATCGGCAACGACGTGCTGAACGCGTGGCTGATGTCGTTGGTGCTGTGGGGCGCGATGATCGCGTGGCTCGGCGTCGGCATCCTGCCGTACCTCGTCGTGCAGGCGGTGATCGGCTTCTCGCTGCTCGAGGTCGTCAACTACATGGAGCACTACGGGATGCTGCGCCAGCAGGTCGGCGCGCCCGGCCGGCGCCGCTACGAACGCGTGGACCCCAGCCACAGCTGGAACTCCAACAACATCGCCACCAACGTCCTGCTCTACCACCTGCAACGGCACAGCGACCACCACGCCAACCCGACCCGCCGCTACCAGACGCTGCGCGACTTCGCCGAGTCACCGGTGCTGCCGACGGGGTACGCGGGCATGATCCTGCTGGCGCTGGTGCCGCCGTGGTGGCGCCGGGTGATGGACCCGCGGGTGCGCGACCACTTCGGTGGTGACATCGGCCTGGCCAACATCCAGCCGGGCAAGCGGGCGAAGGTGCTCGCGAAGTACGGCGGGACCGACCACTCCGAGGTCCTCGCGGAGGACAGCCGTGGTGACGCGACGGCGGGCGGGATGTGTCCGGGGTGCGGGTACGTCTACGACGAGAGGACCGGTGATCCGCGCGAGGGCTTCCCGGCCGGAACGTCGTGGTCGGCGATCCCGGACTCGTGGTGCTGCCCGGACTGCGGGGTGCGGGAGAAGATCGACTTTGTGGCGCCGGGACGGGTGACCAGCGCCTAGGATCGAACGTATGGGTCAGCCAGGAGCAGGTCAGCACCGGCGGCCGATCATCGAGGCGGCGGTCGAGATGACCGCGCGGGGTGGCTGGGCCGCGGTCACCATGGCGCGGCTCGCCGAGCAGGTCGGCGTCAGCCGCCAGACCGTCTACAACGAGGTCGGGTCGAAGAACGCGCTGGCCGACGCGATGCTCGCGCACGAGCTCGACCGGTTCCTCGCCGCGATCCGCGCCGCCTTCGACCGGCACCCCGAGGACCTCGTCGAGGCGATCCACGACGCCGTGCGCGACGTGCTGGAGATGGCCGGGAACAACCTGCTGGTCAGGGCGATCGCGTCCGCCACGCACGGCGCCGACACCGAGCTGGTGCCGTTGCTGACCACCAGGGCCGAGACGCTGCTGACCGAGGTGGAGAAGATGCTCGCCGACCGCGTCGAGGCCTACCGCCCGGCGTTGACGAGCGAGCAGGTCGGCGTGGTCATCGACGTCGTCACCCGCACGGTGCTCAGCCACGTCGTCCAGCCGACCGGCACCCCGGCGGCCACGGCGGACGGGCTGGCCTGGCTGGCGTCGCGGGTGCTCGCCGAACCCGCGCGCACACCGTTGCGCTTCGGCTGAACCGGATCGGCCCGCTGAACCGAACCTCCTGCGGGAGGTGGCGCCGGTGCTCGACGTCGTGATGGACCGGCTCGTGGTCCCCGGCTACTCGCGGTGGGGTTTCCGGCTGCGTCGCAGGTCCTGGCCGGCGGACGACCCGGAGCCGGGCGTGCTGCGGGGCGGGCTCGCCGTCGTGACCGGTGCCGGTTCGGGGCTGGGCAAGGCCACCGCGCTGGGTCTTGCCCGCCTCGGCTGCGCGGTCGTGCTCGCCGTCCGCGACGAGGCCGGGAGCCGGGCCGCGCGGGACGAGATCGTCGCCTCCGTGCCCGGCGCGGTGGTGTTCGTCCGGTACTGCGACGTGTCGAGCTTCGCCTCGGTGCGCCGGTTCGCGAGCGAGCTGCTGACCGAGTTCGAACGGATCGACGTCCTGGTGCACAACGCGGGCACCCTGCCGGCCCGGCGGACGACCAGCGACGACGGCCACGAGCTGACGTTCGCCACGCACGTGCTCGGCCCGTTGCTGCTCACCGACCTGCTGCGCTCGCTGCTCGCCGCCTCCCCGGACGCGCGGGTCGTGTTCGTGTCGTCGGGAGGCATGTACACGCAGCGGCTGCGGGCCGACGACCCCGAGTACCGCGACGGCGAGTACCGCGGCGCGACCGCGTACGCCCGCACCAAACGCATGCAGGTCGCGCTCGTGCCCCTGCTGGCGCGGCGGTACGCGGCCGAGGGCATCGGGGTGCACGCCATGCACCCCGGCTGGGCCGACACACCGGGTGCCGCCGGGTCGCTGCCCGGCTTCCACCGGCTCACCAGGCCGTTGCTGCGCACGGCCGAGCAAGGTGCCGACACCGCGGTCTGGCTGGCCGCGACCACCCCGGCCCCGCGCACCGGCCGGTTCTGGCACGACCGGCGCGAACGGCCGACGCACTACCTGCCCGGCACCGGCGACGAGCACGCCGACGTCGTCGCGTTCTGGGCCTGCTGCACGAACGCGGCAGGCCTGCGCCGGTGACCGCGCGTCGGCCTGCCAGGGACCGCCGGACCACCCGGTACGGGCGCTCCGGCGGCACCATGTGAGCCACTCCCGCCTGTGACTCCCGTCGAGCGGACGTGCAGGACAGCGCCTACCCCCGCGCCGCCTCGATGAACTTCCGGTACCAGTGGTAGCTGGCCCGCGGGGTGCGCTCCTGCGTGGCGTAGTCGACGTGGACCAGGCCGAACCGGTGCTTGTACCCGTGCGCCCACTCGAAGTTGTCGAGCAGCGACCAGCAGAAGTACCCGCGCAGGTCCACGTCCGCGGCGAGGGCGGCGGCGATGTGGCTCTCCAGGTAGCTGATCCGCTCGGTGTCCTCGAACCCTTCGCGGTCGGGGTACACGCAGCCGTTCTCGGTGACGTAGATCGGCGGCAGCTCGGGGTGGCGGGCCTTGAGGTCGGCGAGCGCGGTGGTGATGCCGACGGCCTCGACCGGCCAGCCCATGCCGGTGCGCGGCACGTCCGGCAGCTGGGTGGTGTCGACGCCGATGTCATGCGCGGTGCGCTTGGCCGGGTCGGGCTCGCGGTGCGGGGCGTCGGCGACGTGCAGCCGGTAGTAGTAGTTCAGGCCGACGTAGTCCAGCGGCTGGCCGATGATCGACAGGTCTTCGTCGTGGCGGAACGAGAAGTCCGTGATCGCGCCGAACATCGACGTCATCTCGGCGGGGTACTCGCCGCCGAACACCGGGTCGGTGAACTGCCGGCGCAGCAGCACGTCCTGCCGGGTCGCCGCGGCGACGTCGGCGGGGGAGCCGGTCACCGGCACGGTGGGGGACTGGTTGAGCACGATCCCGAACTCCTGGCCGGGCACGCCGTTGGCGCGCATCGCCCGCACCGCCAGGCCGTGGCCGAGCAGCAGGTGGTGGGCGGCGGCCAGGGCGCCGTGACCCTCGCGGGCACCGGGAGCGTGCCGGCCCTCGCCGTAGCCCACGATCGACGAGCAGTACGGCTCGTTCAACGTGGTCCACTTGCTGACCACGTCCGCGAGCGCGTCGTGCACGGTCGCGGCGTAGTCGGCGAACCGGAGGGCCGTGTCGCGTTCACGCCAGCCGCCGGTGTCCTCCAGCGCCTGCGGCAGGTCCCAGTGGTACAGCGTGAGGAACGGCTCGATGCCGTTGTCCCGCAACGCCTCGACGAGCCGGCGGTAGAAGTCGAGACCGCGCTGCTCGACCCGCCCCCGGCCCTCCGGCATGATCCGCGACCACGACACCGAGAACCGGTAGGAGTCGACACCGAGGTCGGTCAGCAGGCGCAGGTCGTCGGCCCACCGGTGGTAGTGGTCGGCGGCCACCTCACCGGTGTCACCGTTCGCGACGGCACCGGGCACCGCCGCGAACGTGTCCCAGATGGACGGTCCGCGGCCGTCGAGGCCCGCCGCCCCTTCGATCTGGTAGGCCGAGGTCGCCACACCCCAGCGGAAGCCGGCCGGAAAGTTCACTACTACTCCTCTGCGAGGGGTCAGCCCTTGACGGCGCCCGACATGATGCCGCCGACGATCTGGCGGCCGAACAACAGGAACACGACGAGCACGGGCACGGTGCCGATGGTCGCGGCGGTCAGCACCAGCGTGTAGTCCGTGGTGTAGCCACTGGCCAAAGTGGACAGAGCGGTCTGCACCGTCGGGTTCTCCGGCACCAGCACCACGAGCGGCCAGAAGAAGTCGTTCCACGCCTGCATGAACGTGAACAACCCGAGCACCGCCGCCGCCGGACGGGCCGCGGGCAGTGCGACGTGCCAGAACAGCCGCAACGAGTGGCAGCCGTCCATCCGGCCCGCCTCCAGCAGCTCGTTCGGGATCGCGCGCTCGAAGTACTGGCGCATGAAGAACACGCCGAACGCGGTCACCAGGCCCGGCACGATCACCGCGTGGATCTCGCCCGCCCAGCCGAACTCGGCCATCATCATGTACAGCGGGATGATGCCGAGCTCGGTCGGGATCGCCTGGGTGGCGATGATGAGCAGCAGCAACACGTTGCGGCCGCGGAACTTCAGCTTGGCGAACGCGAACCCGGCCAGGGTGGAGAACAGCACCACCGACACCGTGACCGTGCCGGCGACGATGATCGAGTTCATCATCGCGAGCGCGAAGTCGGTGGTGTCGAAGACGCGGGCGATGTTCTCGAACAGGTGGCCGCCGGGCACGAGCACCGGTGGCACGCTGTCGATCGCGTCCGGTGTCTGCGAGGACACCACGAACGACCAGTACACCGGGAAGGCGGAACCGGCCAGGATCGCGATCAGCGCGGCGTAGGTCCACGGCCCGGCGACCCGCCTGGCGAGCCTGCGCGCCCTCGACGAGGGCCCGGCGGGTTTCACCGGCGCGGGCCGCTCCAGCAACGCGGTCATGGTCACTCCGTCCGGATCCGTTTGGTCACCAGGTAACCGAGACCGGCGACGATGACCGTGGCGATGGCCAGCACGACCGCGATCGCCGAGCTGTAGCCGAAGTCGTAGTTGGTGAAGCCCTGCTCGTACAGGTACAGCGCGGCGGTCTGGAACTGCCGGTCCGAGCCACCGGTCGCGGCGGCCGCACCGGGGTTGAACAGCAGCGGCTCGGCGAGCAGGCGCATGTTGCCGGTGGTCGCGATGATCGTCGAGAAGATGATCTGCGGCCGCAGCAGCGGCACCGTGATCCGCCAGAACTGCTGGCGCCCGCTCGCGCCGTCCAGCGTGGCCGCCTCGTAGAGCGACGACGGGATCGCCTGCATCGACGCGAGGAAGATCAGCGCGTGGTAGCCGGTCCAGCGCCACACCACCATCACGGCGATCGCGATGTGCGAGGTGGCGGTGCCCGCCTGCCAGTCGATCTGCCCGGCGCCGAAGAGGCCCAGCACCCAGTTGAACAGGCCGAAGTCCCGGCCGAACAGCTGCGCGAAGATGATCGTCACCGCCGCCACCGAGGTGATGTTCGGCAGGATCACGCCCATCCGGAACAGCGTGCGGGTGCGGACCTTGCGGTTGAGCAGCTGGGCGATGAACAGCGCGAACAGGATCTGCGGCACCGTCGTGAGCAGCCACAGGCTGAGCGTGTTGCCCATGGCGTTCCAGAAGTACGGGTCCGCCAGCAGCTTGCCGTAGTTGTCGAACCAGACGACGTACGCGCCGCCCTCGTCGAGCAGGTTGCGGTGCTGCATCGACACCCAGATGGTGTAGAGCAGGGGGAACAGCCCGAAGACACCGAAGATCAGGAAGTACGGCGCCACGTACCCGTAGGGCGCGAACTTCGTGTCCCAGCGGTGCCTTCTGGCCGTCTTGTCCATCAAGACCATGTCAGCGCGTCACTTCTGCACGTCGCCGACGAACTGGCGCCACGAGTCCTCGCCGTTCTGCTTGCCCTGTTCCACGCGCTGCATCGCGTTGCCGATCGCGGTCTGGATGTCGCCGGCCTTCGGGCCCTGGTACTGCGGGTTCAGCTTCTTCGCCGCGTCGGTGAAGAGCTTGCCGATCGGCGCGTCGTTGAAGTACGGGTTCTTGTAGTCCACGATGGACGGGTCCTCGTACAGCTTCGGGATCGACGGCAGCAGCCCGGCGCTCTTGAACACCTTCGCCTGCTGCTCGGGCGCGGTCAGCCACGCCGCCAGCTCCACGGCCTTGTCGATGTTCTTGCCCGACTTCGGCACCGTGAGGTACGAGCCGCCCCAGTTGCCGCCACCGCCGGGCACGGACGTGACGTCCCACTTGCCCGCGGCCTCCGGTCCGGCCTGGTCCTTGATCTTGGCCATCTGCCAGGCCGGGCACGTCACGGTCGCGAACTGGCCCTGCTTGAACCCGGTGTTCCACACCGGCGTGGAGAACAGCAGCTTCGACGACAGGCCCGAGTTCACGCCGTCGACGACGAGGTCCCAGGCGTCCTTGACCTCCTTGTTCTCACCCACGACGATCTTGTCGGACTTGTCGTAGTAGCCGACCGAGGCCTGGCCGACGATCGCGTTGAGCACGGTCGGCCCGCCGTCGAACCACTTCACGCCCTCCGGCGCCTTCTTCTGGAACTTCTTGCCGGCGGCCATGAAGTCCTTCCAGGTCGGCCACATGGCGGCGACCTGGTCGCGGTCGGCGGGCAGCCCGGCGTTCTGCAGCAGGTCGCGGCGGTAGCAGATGGCGAGGCCGCCGACGTCGGTGCCGTAGCCGATCTGCTTGCCGTCCTTGGACAGCGAGCCCTCCCACTTCCACGGCAGCCAGCGGTCCTTGAGCTGGTCACCGCCCTTGGTGTTGAGGTCGACGAACTTGTCCGGCGTCGCCTTGAACTGGTTGATGTAACCGGTGTCGACCGCCTCGATGTCCGCGGAACCGCTGCTGGTGGCGAGGTGCGCGGCGAGGTTCTTGTGGTGGTCGGAGTAGGAGGCCGTCCGGTCGGTGATCTCGACGTCCGGGTGCACGGCCGCGTACTCCTTGAGCAGCTCGGCGTAGCCGAAGTTGCCGAACAGGCCGATGGTCAGCTTCGTCTTGCCGCCGCCCGCGGTGCTGCTGCCGCAACCGCTGAGCACCACGGCGGTCGCCAGCACGGCACAGCCGATGGCGAGTGCTTTGGGGCGCATTTACAGGCCTCCGTCGAATTTTGGGCGCGCTGAAGAGAAAAGTGGTTCTGGTGCAGGTGAGCCGACGATTGTGCGGAACTGCCAGCCGAAGATGTGTGGCGCCTATGACAACGGGGTTACACGGCGAACGTCAAGTAACAAAACGATAAACAGATCAACTAAAGCAGGCGTTTGACTAGGAGAAGTGCTGCTCGTAGGGTCTATGTAACCGCTTACGGTCAGATGGAGGTGCCGATGGCGACCGGGCGAGAGATCGCCCAGCTCTGCGGCGTGTCCGTGGCGACGGTGTCGCGCGTCTTCAACCAGCCGGAAACGGTCAACGAGGACACGCGCGAACGCGTGCTGCGGGTGGCCAGGGAACTGGGTTACCAGCCGAACGAGTCCGCGCGGGCGTTGTCGACCAAGCAGTCCACCATGATCGGGCTGGTCTGGGACACCGACCACCGCAGGCCCGGCTGGCGGCACCCGTACCTGCAGGACCTGCTGATCGGGCTGAAGTCGGCGCTCAGCGCGCACGGCTACCACCTGCTGATGCTCGCGACCAGCGGTGACGCCCGTGAGGTCGGTGCCTCGCTCGCGGACCCGGTCGGGTACGTGAACATGACCCGCCGCCACCACCTCGGCGGGCTGGTGCTGATCGACAGCGGGTCGGACGCCGAGGCGTTCGAGGCCTTCGCGCAGTCCGGAGTTCCCTGCGTGGCACTGGACGTGGCGGTCGACGGTCCCAAAGCGACGTACGTGACGTCGGACAACGCCGGTGGCGCGCGGATGGCCACCGGTCATCTCGCCGGGCTCGGGCACACCAGGATCGCCACGATCACCGGGCCGCCGGGCAACCAGCCGTCGCAGGCGCGCGTGTCGGGGTACCGCGCGGCGCTGCAGGACGCCGGGCTGCCGTGGCGTGACGAGTACGTGGTGGCCGGTGACTTCTACCGGGCCAGCGGAACCGCTGCGATGAAACGACTTCTGGCGTTGGACGAGCCGCCGACGGCGGTGTTCGCGGCCAGCGACGAGATGGCGGTCGGCGCGGTGCTCGCCGCCCGTGCCGCGGGTCTGCGCGTGCCGCACGACCTGGCGCTGGTCGGGTTCGACGACATCGAGATCGCCGCACTGGTCGAGCCCGCGCTGACCACGGTGGCCCAGGACAAACCGGGGTTCGGGGTGGCGGCGGCCAAGGCGATCATGGCGATGGTCACCGGGGCCGGCCGGGAGGAGCCGGTGGTCCTGCCGACCAAGCTGGTGGTCAGGGACTCCTGCGGATCTTGAGGCGGTGCCCGCCGCGGCCGAGGCTCCCGCGGCGGGCACCGCCTCATCTCTTGGCTAACGCGCGTTCACGTGCAGGGCGAGCGCGGTTCCCGCACCCAGGGTGTGGGTGAACCGGCCGTTCGAGTCGACGTTCACGCGCACACAGCCGTTCTCCTGGACGTTGCAGTAGCTCCCGGCGGGCAGCGCGGTCTGGAACGTGCGCGTCACCGGGAAGGTCTCCCGGTTGATCGCCACGTAACCGCGGTTGCCGCGACCGAACGCGATGGTGTCGTAGCCGTTGTCCCACCAGTTGTTCACGTCGGTGCCGGCCACGGTGTTGCGGAACGCCACCATGTTCGCGATCTGCGTCCACGCGTGCTGGCACTTCCAGCCGCTGTAGCAGACCGAGTTCCCCGGCGGACCCGCGTCCTTGTCGCTGAACTCGTAGCCCGAGTACACCTGCGGCGCGCCGTAGTTCCAGGCGAGCATGAACACGTTCGCCAGCGTGTAGGTCGAGTTGTCCTTGTAGGTCAGCGTCGACCCGTTGCGCTCGGTGTCCCAGTTGTCCACGAACGGCCTGGCCTGGCCGCTGGGCAGGAAGCCCCACGACTGGCCGAACGTGCGCAGGTAGGCCAGGTTCTCGTTGGTGAAGATCCGCTTGAGGTCGTAGGCGTAGCGGAACTCGTCCACGTCACCGGACCCGGTGTACTCGCCGGGCTGCACCGCCTCACCGGCGCCGTAGATGACCTCGTGCACCCAGAACACGTTCGGGTTGGTCAGCCTCGACTTGATCGCGGACATGTCGGCGGCGGCGATGTGCTTGGCCGCGTCGATGCGGAACCCGTCCACGCCCATCGCGATGAGCCGGTTGAGGTATCCGGCGATCGCACCGCGCACGTAGTCGCTGCCGGTGTCCAGATCGGACAGACCGACCAGCTCGCAGTTCTGGACGTTGTAGCGGTCCTGGTAGTTGTTGATCGGCGAGCGGCACGGGTGGAAGTCCCAGTCGCTGTAGACGCCGGGGTAGTTGTACTTCGAGTAGCTCGTGCCGCCGGTGCCGGTGCCGGAGCCCGCGCTCATGTGGTTGATCACCGCGTCCGCGATGACCTTGACGCCCGCGTTGTGGCAGGTCGAGATCATGTTCCGGAACGCGTTCTCGTCGCCGAGGCGCCCGGCGATCCGGTAGCTGACCGGCTGGTAGGAGGTCCACCACTGCGGACCTTGGACGTGCTCGGTGGCGGGTGAGACCTCCACGTAGCCATAGCCCTTGGGGCCCAGCACGTTCGTGCACTCCGAGGCCACGCGGGCGAACGGCCATTGGAACAGGGTGACGGTGACGTCCTTGTTCCCCGGTGGCGCTGCAAGACTTTGCACCGGTGTGAACAGTGTTACGGCCAGCACGGCCGTGAGCAGGACGCGAAGAGCCGAGGAAACCACGTTGTCTCCTTGCTAGCAGGGGTCTTCCCGTCGTACCAGGCGGGCACGTGCACCGGGAAGAGTTGCAAGAAGTTTCTCGGTTAATTCGGCCGCAGAGCGTACGGACTAGTCCTCTGTGGTCGAGGTGGCGGCAGCGATCAACGCGATCAGCTGTCGCCGGAAGTGCTCGTAGTCGTCGACCGCGCCGAGCAGCGTGTCCGACTCGCGTTCCTCCCGGCGGGCCGCGGCCAGCGCGCGGCGACCGGCCGGGGTGATCTTCACCGACGTCCGCCTGCGGTCGTTCGGGTCCTGGCTGCGCACGACGTGGCCGCCGCGGTCGAGGTGCTCGATCGTGCGGCTCATCGTCTGGTCGGTGACCTTGCACAGCACGGCCAGCTCGCGCTGCGACCGCGGCCCGTCGGCGAGGTGGTGCAGCGTGATCATCCCGGCGTGGGTGAGGCCGCGCCCCGCGAGGAAGTCCTCGAACCGCTTCTCGACGACGCGGGCCGCGACCGAGAGCAGCCTGCCGGTCGGCCAGGAGGCGACGTCCGCGCCCACCTGGTCCGGGCGGCGTGCCACCGCCAGCTCGTCTCCCTCGGCCACGGCTCCATCATCCCAGACCCGCCCGATCACCCCACGTCGGTCCCGAACGGCATGCCCGTCACCGGCGTGCCGGCCGCGAGCGCCGCCGAGATCGCCGCGGCCGCCGGCGGGTACGCCAGCTCGCCGAGACCGCCCAGCGGGGCGTTGGTCTGCACGATCGTGACGTCGATGTCGGGGATCTGGCCGATCCGCGCCCACCGGAAGTCGCCGAACGACGACTCGACGACGTGTCCTTCCCGGACGGTGATCTGGGCACCGAGCACAGTGGACACCGCGTCCACCACACCGCCCTCCACCTGGGCGCGGACGCCGGACGGGTGCAGGGCCACACCGACGTCGACCGCGGCGTGCACCCGCAGCACCCGGCGCGACTCCGGTTCGGCGACCGCGACCACCGCGATCGCCGAGCCGTAGTCCTCGTGGCAGGCGACGCCACGGGCGGTGCCGGGCTTCGGCGGCGTGCTCCACCGCGACCTCTCGGCGACCGCGTCGAGCACCGCGTGCAGCCGCGACCCCGCCGGCAGCAGCGATCGGCGCAGCGCGATCTGGTCGAGGCCCGCACGCGCGCCGAGCTCGCTGAGGAAGTTCTCCTCGGCGTAGAGGAACTGCCCGGCGTAGACCGCACGCCAGAACCCGGTGCGCAGCGGTGCCGGTCGGACGATCACCGAGACGTCGCCGGGCACGGCGTACGGGAAGTGGTCGCCGCTGAGCTTGATCAACGCGGGGTTGGCGAACGGCGGCAGGATCGACAACGGCCAGGTCACGACCTCGTGCGTGCGCCTCGTCGGCAGGCCGTCGGCGCCGACCTGGGCGGTCATCCGGTGCACCGACATCGGCCGGTAGGAGTCGTGGCGCATGTCGTCGGCCCTGGTCCACAGCACCTGGACCGGCGCGCCCGCCCGGCGTGAGCAGGCCACCGCCTCCAGCACCGGGTCGGGTTCGACGCGCCGCCCGAACGCGCCGCCGGACGCCGTCGTCTCCACCCGCACGGACGCCGCCGGGATGGCGAGCTGGCGGGCCAGCTGGGTGCGCAGGCTGCCGGGGTCCTGCGTCGGCGCCCACACCGTGAGGCCGTCGGGACGGACGTGTGCGGTGGCGTTCATCGGTTCCATCGGCGCGTGCGCGAGCAACGGCATCCGGCAGACGCGCTGGACGCCCTCGATCGGGCTCTGCGCGGGCAGCGCGGACTCCAGGCCGGCGAGCCACGCCCGGCTGTCCGCGGTGGGAGTGCCGCCGCGCCAGGTGATCCGCAGCGCGTCCCGGCCGCGCAACGCCTGGTGGGTGGTCTTCGCGATGACCGCGACACCACCCTGGCCCTCGGCGGGTGCGGTGAGCGTCAGGACGTCGATGACGCCCGGCAACGCGCGGGTAGAGGTGTCGTCGATCGTGTCGGGAACGGCGCCGAGCCACGGTGGCCTGGCCACGACCGCGACGAACCCGCCGGCCGGCCGGGCGTCGATGCCGTACTCGGTGCGGCCGGTGACGATGTCGCGCGCGTCCACCCGGCCGCCGCGGGTCTTGCCAGCAGCCGCCACTTCTCCGGCGGCGTGAGCTCGACCGGCACGGTGGCGGGTCGAGCGCGGCGGCGGCGGACGAGCGCCGGTAGGGGAGCCGGCCCGGCGCGGGTGGCAGACGCGCCGTCCTTCGCGGCGCACTCGGCGACCGGGACCTTCCAGCGCTGTGCGGCGGCCGTGACGAGCAGGCAGCGCGCGGTCGCCGCGGCGGTGCGGATCGGGGTGGCGAGCCCTTTGACCGACGACGAGTTCTGGACGCCCTGAGGGCCGAAGCGTTCCGTGTCGCCGTGGGCCTGTTCCACCGTGATGTCACTGGTGTTGACCGCGAGCTCTTCGGCGACCATCAACGCGACGACCGTGCGCACGCCTTGACCGGTGTCCGGCCGGGGCGCGGTCGCGGTGATCCGGCCCGCGTCGTCGAGGCGCACGAAGACGTTGGGGGTGAGGCCTTCCGCGGCGAGGGCGGGAACGGGGATCGCGACCACCAGCGCGCCGGCTCCCGCGCCGCGCAACAGGGTCCGCCTGCTGATCATCGGTCCTCCCCGCGGATGAGGCGGCTCGCGCGGCGCACGGCCTCGCGGATGCGCGGGTAGCTGCCGCAGCGGCACACGTTGTCCCGCAACGCTTCCTCGATCGCCGCGTCGTCGGGGTCGGGATCGCGGGCGAGCAACGCCGCCGCGGCCATGACCTGGCCCGGCTGGCAGTAGCCGCACTGTGCGACGTCGAGCTCGCGCCAGGCCCGTTGCACGGGGTGGTCGCCGGTGCGGGAGAGCCCTTCGATCGTGGTGATCCGCGTTCTCGTGCTGTCGGCGGTCGTGCGCACGCACGGTCTGGCCGCCTCACCGTCCACATGGGACGTGCAGGCGCCGCACAGGCCGACCCCGCACCCGTACTTGACGCCTGTCAGCCCCAGCTCGTCGCGCAACACCCACAGCAGGGGAGTGTCACCCTCGACGTCGACCTCGTGCCGTTCACCGTTGACGCGCAACGAATATCGGGCCACCGTGATCCCTCCTGATTTGCTCAGCGCGCTGAACATATCACGACGAACCGTGCATAATGCTCAGCATGCTGAACGATGTGCGGCGCTCCGGTCGCGGGGTGCTGGTGTGGGGAGTGGCGGCGAGTGCGCTGCTCACGGGCCTGGTGTGGCTGCTGGGGCAGGGGCTGCACGGGGTCGAGCTGCTGCCGGACCAGGGCGCGTCCTGGTACTACTGGAAGCTGCCGGACCCGACCGTCTGGACCAGGGCGTCCGCCTGGGTGGGCTACGCGGCGCACCAGCTGGTCTCGTGGTGGCTGATCTACTACGCGCAGACCCGCGTCCGCCACTACACCGACGGCCTGCACCGGGTGAACGTGTGGGCGCTCGCCGCCAACGGCGGGTTCTTCGCCCTGCACGCGGTCCAGACGCAGGTGTTCTACGACGGCCTGGCGCAGGACGTGTCGATCTTCAGCTCGCAGGGCTCCGTGGTGCTGCTGCTCGTGTGGGTGCTGCTCATGGAGAACCGGCGCCGCGGCCTCGTGCTCACCTGGTCGGCGCCGATCTCCGCACAGGTGGTCTCGTTCGCCCGCCGCTACCACGGCTACCTGTTCAGCTGGGCCGCGGTCTACACGTTCTGGTACCACCCGATGGAGTCGACCAGCGGTCACCTCATCGGGTTCTTCTACATGTTCCTGCTGCTGGTGCAGAGCAGCCTGATGTTCACCCGGGCGCACACCGACCGCTGGTGGACGCTGACGCTGGAGCTGATGGTGGCGGTCCACGGGACGCTGGTCGCGGTGATGAACTCCGGGCCGGACGGGATGTGGCCGATGTTCCTGTTCGGGTTCGTGGCGATCTTCGTGCTCACCCAGATGCACGGCGTCGGGCTGAGCCTGCGGGTCCGGTGGTGGATCGGCGGGCTGTTCGTGGTGGCGGCGCTGGCGGTGTACTCGTGGCGCGGGCTCGACCGGATCGACGAGGTGGTGCGGATCCCGTTGATCGAGTACCTGCTGGTGGGGGTCCTCGCGCTGCTGATCTGGGCGGGTGTGCGGGTGGCGCGGCTGGTCCGCTCGTGACGTGGGTGCGGCGGCTGGCGGGGGCGGCCTGCGTGCTGGTCCCGCTGGTCTTGCTGGTCGCCGGCTGGGGACCGTTGACGGCGGGGCATCCCGCGCACCTGGTGGTGCTCGGTGGGGTCGTCGCGGTGGGCGTGGGCATCGCGCTGTGGCGGCGGGTGCCGGGGTGGCTCGCGGTGGTGCTGGCCGTGCTGCTGCTCGTGCCGGTGGTGTACCTGCAGCCGTTCGCGGCCACGCGGGTGGAGGGCTCCTCGACGGTGCTGCGGCCTGACGGTGCCGTGCGCGCTGGGCTGGTCTTCCACCCCGGTGCTCGCGTGGACCACCGCGCCTACGTGCCGTTGCTGCGCCGCGTTGCCGCGCAGGGGTTCCTCGTGGTCGTGGTGCGGGAGCCGCTGAACATGGCGTTGCTGAGCGGTGACACGGCACCGTTGCGCGCGGCCCACCCGGAGGTGCCGGTGTGGGCGGTCGGCGGCCACTCCCTGGGCGGGGTGGCGGCGGGACGGGACGTGCTCGCGGACCCGTCGGTGCGCGGGCTGGTGCTGTGGGCGTCGTACCCGGTGGACGACCTGTCCGGGCGGGACGTCGTCGCCTGGTCGATCTCGGGGGAGCGGGACGGGTTCACCACACCGCAGGACGTGGCTGACTCGCGCTCGAAGCTGCCCCCTGACGCCCGGTTCGAGGTCGTGCCGGGGGCGGTGCACGCGTTCTTCGGCGACTACGGCGACCAACCCGGTGACGGGGTGCCCACCACGTCCCGCGCCGAGGCACAGGCCAGGATCGTCGCTGGCACAGTCGCCGCACTCGCTGCCATATGACCACTTGCCAGTCGGGGCAATGGTGTGAGTCCACGGCAGACAGCGGTGCTTCGTGGTGGCCGTACACGTGGTGCGGACCATTTGTCAGGTCTTGACTGGGGTTGTCATGTCCCTGCCTGCAATGACGGAGGCGAACACATGCGACTCAGGAACGTGTTCCTGGCCCTCGCCGCGGCCACCGGCCTGGCCGCGGCTTCCCTGACGATCTCGCTGGCCGCCGTTCCCGCGCCGCAGCCCGGCACGCTGGACCGGTACGACATCACCGGCACCTACGTCAGCGGGTTGTCGTCCGGTGGTTTCATGGCCAACCAGCTGCACGTCGCGTACTCCGGGGTGTTCCAGGGCGCCGGGATCTTCTCCGCCGGTGCCTACGACTGCGCCCAGAACAGCGTGGCCACCGCGCTGAACGCGTGCATGGACACCTTCACGCCGCGCAAGACGCCGGCCGAGCTGGAGCAGCTGACCAGGACCCGTGCGTCCGCGGGCACCGTCGACCCGGTGCAGAACCTGTCCGGCGACCCGGTGTGGTTGTTCCACGGCAACGCCGACCAGACCGTGGACCGCGCGGTGAACGACGACCTCGCCACGTACTACCGCGACTTCGGCGCTCGGGTGGTCTACAACAACAACTCGGCGGCCGGGCACGCGTGGGTCAGCCCGATCGGGCCGAACAGCTGCGGGTCGACGGCCTCGCCGTACGTCAACAACTGCGGCACCGCCGACCCGGTGCGGGAGATGCTCGGGCACCTGGTCGGCTCGGTGGCCGCACCCGCGACGTCGTTGACGGGCAAGCTCGTCCAGTTCGACCAGGGCCGGTACGCGCCGGGTGGCAACGCGGCGGCGATCAGCATGGGCCGGGAGGGGTTCGCGTACGTCCCGCGAGCGTGTGAGAGTGGTCCTTGCAAGCTCATGGTCACGTTGCACGGTTGCTACCAGTACTTCGGCCTGGTCGGCAACGCGTTGATGGACAAGGGTTATCTCAACGAGTACGCCGACACCAACGGCATGATCGTGCTCTACCCGCAGGCGACGACGATGACCGGCAACCCGCGCGGCTGCTGGGACTGGTGGGGTTACCAGTCCGCGCAGTACCCGCTGAAGTCCGGTCCGCAGATGACCGCCGTGGTGGCGATGGTGAAGGCGTTGACGAGCGGTCAGACGACGACGCCGCCGACCACGACGACCACTACCACCACCACTCCGCCGTCGTCGTGTGTCACCGCGAGCAACTACGCCCACACCACTGCCGGTCGGGCCCACGCCAACGCGGGGCAGACCTACGCGCTGGGTTCGGGTCAGGCTCTCGGTCTCTGGAACACCTTCGTCACCAGCACGATCCGGCAGACTTCTCCCGGCTACTGGGTGAAGTGCTGAAATGGCCTGGTAGAAGCGGGAAAGCGCTTACCGAAAGAACCCGTTCGCGCCGTTCGCTGATCCGTTCTCACCCTTGACCCTCCCGTGGACCGGTGCTGTCATGGGGCACGGCAAGTTTCTGGGAGCGTTCCCAGAAAGCGGATCGGAGGAGATGACGTGCTCAGCAGCGTTGGTGTGCGCGTAGCGGCGGTGGGAGCGGTGATCGGTGTGGTGGCCGGCGGTGTGACCACCGCCGGCGCCCAGGTGCCTGACGACCCCACCGGGCGCAAACAGGTCGAACGGCTCGACCGCGGTGTGGTCAGCGTCCGTTCCGGCAGCGGGAACCTGGTCAGCTGGCGGCTGCTCGCCGGCGACGCGCGGGACACCGGGTTCAACGTCTACCGCGGTGGTGCGAAGCTCAACTCCGCACCCGTGACGACGTCCACCAACTACCTCGACGCCGGTGGTGCGGCGGGCGCGTCCTACACCGTCCGCGCCGTCGTCAACGGCGTCGAACAACCCGCCGCGGCGTCACTGTCCTTCCCGGCCGGCTACCTCGACGTGCCGATCTCCCCGCCCGCCAGTGGTTACAGCGCGAACGACGCCAGCGTCGGCGACGCGGACGGCGACGGCCGGTACGAGATCTTCCTGAAGTGGTACCCGGACAACGCCAAGGACAACTCCCAGGCGGGCGTCACCGGCAACACCTTCATCTACGCCTACCGCCTCGACGGCACCCGGCTGTGGCGGGTGGACCTGGGCCGCAACATCCGTTCCGGCGCGCACTACACCCAGTTCCAGGTCTACGACTACGACGGCGACGGCCGCGCCGAGGTCGCGATGAAGACCGCGGACGGCACCCGTGACGGTCGCGGCACGGTCATCGGCAACGCCTCCGCCGACTACCGCAACGGCGACGGTTATGTGCTGTCCGGACCCGAGTTCCTCACGATGTTCAACGGCCTCACCGGCGCCGCACTGTCCACGGTGAACTACGACCCGCCGCGCGGCAACGTCTCCTCGTGGGGCGACAGCTACGGCAACCGCGTCGACCGCTTCCTGGCCGGCACCGCCTACCTCGACGGCGCCCGCCCGTCGCTGATCATGGCCCGCGGCTACTACACGCGTGCCGTGATCGCCGCCTGGGACTTCCGTGGCGGCCAGCTGACCAAGCGCTGGACGTTCGACTCGAACAGCAACACCACCTACGCCGGCCAGGGCAACCACTCCCTGACCATCGGCGACGTGGACGCCGACGGCCGCGACGAGATCGTCTACGGCGCCGCCACCGTCGACGACACCGGCCGCGGCCTCTGGAACACCCGCTTCGGCCACGGCGACGCCGCCCACCTCGGCGACCTCGACCCGTCCCGCCCCGGCCTCGAGTACTACAAGGTCTCCGAGAACACCAGCCAGCCGGCCTCCTGGTTCGCCGACGCCCGCACCGGCCAGGTCCTCTGGCAAACCGCCCCGGCAGGCGACAACGGCCGTGGAGTCTCCGCTGACATCCACGCCGGCAGCCCCGGCGCCGAGTCGTGGTCCAGCGCCGACAGCCAGCTCCGCAACACCAGGGGCCAGACCGTCGGCCGCAAGCCGTCGTCGGCGAACTTCCTGCTGTGGTGGGACGGCGACCCCTCCCGCGAGCTCCTGGACGCCACCCGCGTCGACAAGTACGGCACCAGCGCCGACACCCGCCTGCTCACCGCTTCGGGCGTGCACTCCAACAACGGCACCAAGTCGAACCCGTCGCTCTCCGGCGACATCCTCGGTGACTGGCGCGAGGAGGTCATCTGGCCCACGACCGACAACCGGGCCCTGCGCATCTACAGCACCCCGGCCCCCACCGACCGCCGCATCCCGACCCTCATGCACGACCCGATGTACCGCGTGGCCATCGCCTGGCAGAACACGGCCTACAACCAGCCCCCGCACCCGAGCTTCCACATCGGCGCCGGCATGGCCACCCCGCCCTGGCCGGACGTGCACTACGCGGGCTGAGAGGGCCTGATGACGAGGCAGTCCCACGACGTCGCACCCTGAGTGGTGCGCGTGCTGTCCACCACCCGGTGCTCCCGCCGCACAGCACCGAGGATCGCCCGCGACCGCCGAGACCCCTGGAACATCGACACGATCACCACCCCGTCGGGGTTGAGGACCTCGGTGTAGCGCCCCAACGCGGCCAGCGGGTCGTTGAGGTAGTACAGGCTCTCGTTGAAGACGACCACGTCGAACTTCCCGTCCGGCACGTGCTCGTCGGCATCGGCGGCCCTGAACTCCGTCCGCTCATCGACCCGCCCCGCCAGCTTCCGCACGGCGACCTCGGAGATGTCCAGCCCCAGGTACCGCTCGTACCCGTGCGGCGCCCACCGCGCCTGCAACACCCCTTCGCCACACCCGACGTCGAGGACACTGCCGCCGGGTCTCAGGAACGTCCCGTACCCGACGATCACCGCGTAGTGAGCCAGCTCCTTCAGCCCGGTGAGGTGGTCCCACTCACCCTGGGCGTACTGCGCGTCCCACGCCGCCTGCTCCTTGGGCGTGTCGCCCTTGGCCTCCCGCGCCTCGAACTCGCGGACGAACCGCTCGACGCGGGCGTGGCCGGGGAACCGGCGTCCATAACCGACGGTGTAGTACCCCGTGCGCACCAGGCGGCCAACGCGACTCATCGGGCAAAGCTAGCAAACCGGACAGCGTGGGGCGCAAGTGTCGTTCGGGCGGTTCACCAGGATCTGCCGTAACAGATCAGTCCCGCAGACCGTCGATGACCGGCAGTTCACATCGGCCTGCAACGCCGTGTGGCTGCTCGACGCACCGAGCGGTGCACACCTCCGAGTCAACGGGAGAGGACCGGCGAGCCGAGTGCCGCGTCCGGCAGCACGCGCTCATCCCCGCTGGTGGCGTCCACTCCCGCCTGCAACGGCCCGACCAGCGGTGCCGGAGCGTAGATCCGGATCTTCAACCGCTGGACGCCTCTGACGTCCACGGAGACGTCCTGAGCCTTGCCCGCGCTCGCCACGACTGTCGTCACCTCGCCGTCCGCCTCGATCTCGAACTTCGTCGGCTCGTTCGCGCCGGTGCTCGCGATGCCCGCCTTCGCCTGGAAAAGCGTGTAAAGACCACCGAGCGACACCTCGTACGTCGCCGGTGACTTTCCGTCGCAGTACAGGGAGCAGTGGTAGTGCAGGCTGCTCGTGTACCGGACGCCGTCGATGTCGACGTCGGCGAAGTCGAGGTCGATGTTGTTGCTCCCGCTGACGAGCGGCAGTTCGGACAACAGCGCTCGCTGCTGCTTGGGCGCCATCGAGGTGGGCTGCGTGGTCGTCGTTGGTCCCGTGTTCGTCGGCAGCTGCGTAGCGACAGGAGCGGTCGTGCTGGTCGTGGCCGAGGTGGGTGCCTGCTCGGCGTTGTCGTCGTTGGTGTGCGAGGTGAGCCAGATGATGACTGCGATGACTGTTGGCACGCCGAGGAACCCGAGTATCTGGAGAACGTCGGCGGTACGACCGACACGGGTCCACAACGGCTCGTCACGGTGGCCCGTCGTGCGACGGTTCGCATCAACGTCGGACATCGTTCCGGACTCTTCTCAATGCGATCGGCGCGAGGGTGCAGAACAGCGTGCTCGCGAACAGCAGCACCACGAGCGGTACCAGCACGTGTTGCACGTCGTGGCGCCACATCAGATCGGTGTGCACGATCGCGGTGTTGGGCAGGTCCACAGCGGCCGCGAGAGCGCTGGTTGCCCAACGAGTGGGGAAGAAGTACGACAGCCAGTTGATCAACCGGCCGAAGCCGGACGACTCGCCGAGCGGCAACACGAGGCCGCACAGCACGACGGCTCCTCCTGAAAGCGCCGACATCATGCCGACGGCCTGCTCTGCCGTCGTCGACACGCAGCTGACCAGCACGCCCAGGCACATCGAGCACAGTGTGAGTCCCGCGAGCACCAGGCCGATCTCCACCGCGGCCGGCAACCCGGTAGCGGTGTCCTGCCGCAGATCGTTGCCGAGCCACAGGAACGTCGTGGTGACGGCCGCCTGCACGAGCGCCGGCACGCCGCGGCTGATCGCTCGGGAGAGCACGACGGCGGAGTCCGGTACGCCCCAGCGACTCTCCCTCCGGACCACCTCCTTGTCGTTCACGACCGATGTCAGTGACAGCGCCATCGAGAGCAGGGACAGGCAGATGGCCGTGACCGCGAGCGACATCGCCAGGTCCGTGTTCGGTTGCGCGGGCGAACCGACGAAGCCGCGGTCGTTGGTCCACGTCGCGAGTGCGGCCGCCACCACGGGACCCGCCAGGGCGAGGGTGGTGAACAGCCACCGGCGCAACCACATCCGGCGGAACTCACGTCGCAGGTTCACCACCAGCACGTGCCGCCACGGGTGGGTGCGGCCTCTCCTCGGCGGGTCGTGCGACGTGCCGGGCTGCGGGGGTGACTGCGTCGCCGGAGGCCGCGGGCCCGCAGCCGCTGTGTGCCCGTCCCGCAAGGCGTCCATGACATCCGCGGCGGAATCGGCGGCGAACGCGGTGAGCAGTCCACCGGGTGGTCCGGCGTAGCCGACTGTGGCCGGGGCCTCGGCTTCCGATGCCGCCGCGATGGCCAGCACCGCCGAAGCCTCCTCCAGGTGTGCCATCGTGTGCGTCACGATGACCACCGCGCAACCGTCGCGGGCGACCTGCGCGAGGTCCCGCATGAGCATGCGGTCGAAACCCTCGTCCAAACCCGAAGTCGGCTCGTCGAGCAACAGCAGCAGCGGGTCGTTCAACAGCTCCACGGCGACGCTGAGCCTGCGTCGCTGCCCACCGGACAGCTTGTGCACCGTCTGCTTCTGGAACGCCTGGAGGTGAAGCCTTTGCAGTACGGCGTGCACGCTTCTGGACAGCTCGGCGGTGGAGGTGTCGGCGGCGAGTCGCAGTCGCGCGGCGTGCCACATCGTCTGCTCGACCGTGAGCTCTTCGAGCAGTGACGACGTCTGGGGGACGAAGCTCACCAGCGCGGGGTTCAGCTGGTGCTCGCCACCGAGGGGCATCCCGTCGACCTCGGCCCAGCCGGACTCGACCACCGCCTCCCCGAGCAGTCCGGCGCACAGCGTCGACTTGCCGAGGCCCGACGGACCGACGACGGCGAGCATGCCGCCGGAGGGCAGTGCGGTGGACACGTCGTGGAGCGTTGGTTCGTCCTTGCCGTGGTGGCGGATGGTGAGCCCGGCGAGGGTGAGCGAAGGCGGCGTCGGCAAGGTCTCGTGGGCGAGGACGTGGTCGGGTAGCACGCGGAAGACGTGGTGGCCGACGAGGAAGAAGCCACCTGGCCGCACGGGGGCGTGCAGCACCGGTCTGCCGTCGACGAACGTTCCGGTACCCGCGTTGAGGTCACGAACGACGACGCCGGAGGTGCCACGGCGCACCGTTGTGTGGCGCAGAGCGACGTCGAGCCCGTCCACCTCGATCTCGGCGCCACCGCCTCGCCGGCCGATCGTGACCGGTTCGCCGCCGAGCTCGAAGCGTTGTGCCGACTGCTGTCGTGCCAGCGAGGGCACCGGTGTTCTCGACGTGGCCGGCCTGCGCGGCGGCGGTACCGGTTGGGCAGGTGGAGGCGGTGCAGGTCGCCGGGCTTGAGGCGGGGTGGGCGTCTCGCCGATTTCGACGGTCATGTGAAGGCGATGCCGGCCAACGCTCAACTCAGCTGTCACCACACCGGTTTCCGCGAGCGCCGCACTGACCATGCCGCTCGACCCGAGCGGCCGGACAGCCGTGCCGTCCACCTCGAGGTGGCTACCGCGCTCCAGCACGTACAAGCGCCAGCCTGCCGCGTACCGGAAACGCGCCCACCTGGCCGGTCCTGCGGAGACACGGATCTGTGCGTCCACTCCGCTGCCCAAAAGCGTTGCGACCTCGGGCGAAAGCCGGTGGCGGACGCCATCGACCACCACGACGAGCGGCGGAACCGGCGTCATCGCTACCTCCTGTCATCCCCCTGCACATCGCCGCAGACCAGGGAAACGCAACACCCGGAGGTGAATTCGCTTGGAGTGAAACGATCACCGCTCGTCGTGCGATCAACCGTCTGCTCACGCACCGAGGAGGCATCGTGGTCGGCTTCGACAGTTTCAACCGGGTAGAAGGTTCCATCCACAAGGTTTGGCCGTTCTACATCGTGTGTGACGTCTCGAGTTCCATGTGGAACGAGAAGCTGTGGCCGGACAAGGCGTCCTCGCCGCTGGCGGTGATGAACGACTCCCTCGGCCTGATGCTGGAGGTCTTGGCCGAGGACATCGAGGCGTCGGACATCGGCAGGGTCGCTGTGATCACGTTCGCCGACGACGCCGCCACCCACTACCCGCTCACACCGATCGCCGATCCCGGCCGGCTCGATCCGTTGCCGCGTGGTGAGTGGACGAACTACGTGAGCGCGTGGGAGCACCTGAACACCACCATCCGCGCCGACATCGACCAGATGGTGGCGCAGCGGTGCAGGCCGAAGCAGCCGGTGGTCTTCTTCATCACCGACGGCAACGCCGGGCACAGCAAGCACACCCAGACCGTCGCCGAGTGGTCGATGCCGAGGAACCGGCTCTGCTCGCCCGGATACGGGTTCCGGCCGCGGGTGGTGGCGCTCGGCATCGGGAACGTCGACCGGGCCACTGTGCGGGCGCTGCGGTCCGTCGACCCGCCTGGTGCCGCGTTCCTCGCGAACCCCGGTGAGCCGGCCAGCATCCTGCTGCAGGCGATCATCAAGGTCATCATCGTCTCGATCACGACGTCGACGGCACAGGGGTACTTCACGTTCCCCACCCCGGTTGGAATGACCCGTCTCGACGACAGTGCGGTGTGACGGTGGGCAAGGGAGAAGCGCGAGCCGGCAACGGTTTCGGTGGAATCTTCTCGTGGTTCGGTGGAAAGGTGGAAGGTCTGTGGAAGTTCACGCATGACGACAGTTCGACGGAGCAGGTTGCCGTCGAGATCGCGCCCGCGCCGCTCTCGTCGCTGGGAGCGGAGCGCGAAACCGTGCCCGACGTCGTGGGGCACCGCTGCGAGCTGGGGCCCCTGCAACTCAGCGCCGCGTCGCTGATCGGTCGAAGGCACCGGCGCAACGGCGAGGTGCGCGAGGACACCTATGCGTTCTCCGCGGGGGAGAGGTCCTGTGCGGTGGCGGTCGCGGATGGTGTGGGTTCCGCGGTGAACGCGCACATCGCCGCAGAGGTGGCCGCGTGGTGCGCTGTGGATGACATCGTGCACTGGGCGGACACCGGGACGTCCGAATGGAACGATCATTGCGTGGAGCTCGTGCACAGCACGAGCGAGGCGGTCCGGCAGGTCGAGGACACCAGGACGGATGCCACCACATCCGTTGTCAAGAACAACCCGCCGGCGACGACGCTCGCAGCAGCAGCACTGCGCGTGGCAGATGAAGTGACCGTTTTGAGCTGGTTGACCTACGGCGACAGTGCGGTGCTGCTGCTGTCGCTGGCTGACGGGCAGTGGACGTGGTTGTCGGGACGCCCGCAGGAGTTGCGCACGTCCGTCACTCCAGCGCTTCCGGGCTCACCTGATGCGAGCAGTTGCGGCGAGGTCGCGCTGCAGCCTGACGACGTGCTCGTGCTGGTGACGGACGGGGTGTCCGAGGCCGTGGAGGCGATGCCGGACGAGTTCGCAGCGGCGATCGTCGTCGCGGTGCGGGAGGAGGACATGTCGGCGGCGAAGTTCGCGACGTTGCTGGACTTCGACATCCGCGGCATGGGTGACGACCGCACGATCCTCGTTGTCCGCCGGACGAGGTAGCTGGACCGATGAGATGAACGATCCCATCCAGGTGCGGCACGCGAGCCTGCGGACGTTGTCCGGCGGGAACTTCACTGCGGGCGGTCAGAGCACCGATGTGACCTGGGTACGTGCGGCATCAGGCGAAGTGCTGCTGTACAAGCGGTACGTGCCTGACACCGCGCGCCGGGCATCGGCTGACCAGCTGACGAAGATGGCCGAGTGGCGCAGGTCCCTCGGCCTCGCGGACCGGGCGTTCCTCGACGAGCGGACGGCGTGGATCAGGAATGTCGTCGTGGACGGCCGGCAGGCGAGGGGTGTTCTGCTGCCTCCCGCACCGGATGCGTTCTGGCGTCTGGACAACGGCGCGTCCGTTCCGCGTGACCTGACCGGTCTCACGCTCAACGCGCAGCGTGCGAAGCACCGTGCCCGTGACTACGTGAGCGTGCCGCAGACGATCGCCAGGCTGGGGCACCTCCTGAGCACGTTGTCGTTCCTGCACCGCAATGAGGTTGTCGTCGGAGACCACCGCATGCAGAACACGCTGGTGAGCGGGGTCCTCCTGCCTCCTGCGGCATACCTGATCGACTGCGACGCGATGCTGTTGCGCGGTGTGAACGCCCTTCCTCTGGCTGAAGCGCAGACCATGCGTCCTGACCACCTCGAAGCCTGGCCGTCCGTGCCGGACGAGCGCACCGACTGCTTCAAGTTCGCCTCCATGGCTGTCGCGTGCATCGGCAAGCACGCCGGGCTGGAGGCCGTCGTCGGTGATGTGCGGCGTCACCTCACCGAAGGCCATGCCGAGGTGCTCCACGAGTTCCTGGAGCTCGCGAACCGGCACGCTTCCGCGCGCTCCTTGCAGTCGATGGCCGAAACATGGCGGCGCTACGTCACGGACACGGGCAAGGAGAGGACTCGCGGCAACGGCCAGTTGGCGTTCACTCCGTGGCTCGGTGCGCCGTCATGTGTCCGCGAGAAGCCGGCGGTGAGTCCGGTGCACTCCTTCCCCGCCGTGGCTGTTGCCCCCGTCGCTGTTGCGCCGGTCCAGTCCGCCCCCGTTCGGTCCGCGACGAGCCGTCCGGCCCGCGGTGGCGCGTTCGCCTTCTGGTTCGTCGTCGTCCTGGTCGGTGTCGGTGTGTGCGTGATCGCCGCGGTGGTCCTGTACGGGTTGACAAAGCAGTGACCGCGGGTTGACGCAGCGCAGGAAGGCACTTCCTCGAGCTCGGCGTGCGCCGGGCAGGAACGGCTCGCTCGGTCGTTCTCGGCGTGCGGGAGGGGCCCATCGGAGCCCGAAGCGGCTGAACAACTCCACCCAGGTGGGCGACCTGCGTTGCGCGGAAGGGGTCGCGTGTCCACAGTGCGTGGACATGAAGCAGGTGTTGCAGCACAGGATCGACTCGACGTTCGCCCACTACGACGTCAACGGCAACGGGTTCATCGAGCTGGCCGACGTCTACGCGTTGGCGGAGAGGTTGTTGCGGGCGTTCGGGGAGCCAGCCGCCTCGGAGCGCGGGCGGGAGCTGGTGGAGGCCTACGACCGGTTCTGGGAGATGCTGGCCGCTCACTGCGACACCGATCGCGACGGGCAGGTCTCGCCGGAGGAGTACCGGGAGGCGATGGACACGATGTTCGTGACCGGTGGGCCGATCGAGGCGGACTTCCTGGAGGTCGTGCAGGAGCTGCTGGACATCGCGGACACCAACAGCGACGGGCGGGTGGACGCGCGGGAGTTCGCGGTGCTGCTCAAGGCGCGTGGGCTGGGCGATGAGGAGTGCGGGGTGGCGTTCGCGCACCTCGACACCGATGGCGACGGGGCGCTCAGCGTCGCGGAGTACGTCGCGGCGGTGCGGGACTACTACACGAACCCGGCCGAGGACACCCCTGGCAGCTGGCTCTACCCGGACGCGTTGCAGCGCACCTGAGCGAACGGTCAGGGGGCCCGGACCAGGCCCCCTGAACTCGGTTCGCTAGCGGGTGCAGCGGTAGCTCGACGCCACCTTCGGGTCGCCGTGGACGTACCGCGACACCTGCGGGTACGCGCCGAGGTTGCGCGTCGAGCCGTCGGGGGCCGCCGCGGCGAGCGTCGCGGGGGCCTTGCCGCGCTCGACCCAGTCGACGAGTGCGCCGAGCTGGTTCGTGGGCGCCGCACCGCCGCCACCGGCGCAGTGGTCGACACCGGGTGCGAGGAACAGGCGGTAGAAGTCGTTCACGTGCGCCGTCGTCCGTTCCACCTGCTCGCGGTACTTGAGCGTGCCGCCGGGCGGGATGAGCTGGTCGCTGGTGCCCACGAACGTCAGCAGCTTGCCGCCGGAGCGCCGGAACGCCGACAGGTCCGCGTCCGAGGTGCCGATCACGGAGTCGTACTCGCGCACCGACTGCCGGAACAGGTCGCGGAACTGCTGGTAGGTGAGCTTCGAGGTGTCGTAGCCGGGCTGCTTGAGCAGGAAGCTCTGCACCCACAGCGCCGCCACCGGGAACCCGGGACCGGAGGCACCCGGCAGCGTGCCGGCGAGCCAGACAGGTCGGCACCCTTGGGCAGACCGGGCCACAGGTTGCGGCCGCGTTCGTCGGCCGGGCCGTCCCAGATCTTGCGCATCACGTCGGCGTCGGCCTGGGTGACGGTCACCTCCTGGCCGTCGCACAGCACCTTCGTGCCGACCAGGCGCCGCGGGTCGTAGCCGCAGCGGTCCGGGCGGTCGATGATGTTGTTGCGCACGCCGTCGTTCGCGTCGCACGCCTCGATCGCGGCCGTGCGGAACGCGGTGAGCACGCAGTTGCTGACGATGTGACCGTCCTGGTACTGCACGGTCTGCGGCCACAGCGTCGCGACGGCGAACCGCGCCCAGTTGACGGCGGGTGCGTTGGCGAGGATGCCGTCGAAGTCGTCCGGGTGGCGCTGCGCCTCGGCGTAGCCCTGGCGGCCACCGGTCGAGCAGCCGTTCCAGTAGGAGTAGGTGACGGAACGCTGGTAGTGCTTGCGCACCACGGACTTCGCGACGACCGCCGACTCGTGCACCGAGCGGGAGGCGAAGTTGGTCAGCAGCGTCTGGTCGACCGCGCCGTTCTTGACGGCCCAGCCGGTGTTGAGCCCGTCGAGCACACCGGCGTCGGTCGACACGGCGGCGTAGCCGTCCTTCACGGCCTGCACCAGGGGCGCGCCGAAGTCACCGGCGGCGTACGCGCTGCCGCCGACGCCCTGCAGGCGCCCGGTCCACCCGGTGCCGGGCAACGCCACGACGACCTTCACGTGGTCGCTCCCGCTGTGCGTGAGCGTGACGGTGACCTCGCAGTACGCGGGGACGTCGTGGATCGGCGGTGGCGCGGACAGCGGCGTCTGCGGGAACGTGACGGTCCCGCCGGGCTTCGCGACGGCGTCCACGGACTCGACCTTCGCGCCGGCCGGCGCGGTGACCTGGACGGTCGTGCATTCGGTGGTGCTCGCTGCTGCCGACGGTGCAAGCGGCACCAGTGCGGACAGCAGCACGCTGGTGGCGAACAGCTTTGTCAGTCGTCTCACGTCGCGCCACGCTAAGTGCCCGTGTTCCTCCGTCGCGCCCGTCAGGCGACGCTGTCGGTGTCCGTCACCCGAGCCCCCGTCACCGGACCGGGTGATCGGCTTGCGAGACTTCCCGCCATGCGTGAGGTGGGCAACGGGCGCTACCGGCTGGTCCGCGAGCTCGGCAGGGGCGGCATGGGTGTCGTCTGGCTCGGCGAGGACACCGTGCTGGGCCGGGAGGTCGCGGTCAAGGAACTGCTGCTGCCCGGCAACGTCCCCGCCCGCGAACGCGCCGTCTACCAGGAACGCGTGCTGCGCGAGGCGAAGATCGCGAGCCGGCTGTCCGAGCCCGCCGTCGTCACCGTCTACGACCTCATCTCCGCCGGCGACGAGACGTTCATCGTGATGGAGCTGGTCAACGCCCCCACCCTGGACGAGTGCGTCGACCTCGACGGCCCGCTCGGCGCGAAGGCCGCCGCCACGCTGGCCGGCCAGCTGCTCAACGCCTTGGAGGCCGCCCACGAGCAGGGCGTCGTGCACCGGGACGTCAAGCCCGGCAACGTGATGGTGCCCGCCAGGGGCACCGCGAAGCTCACCGACTTCGGCATCGCGCAGTCGCTGGACGACCCGCGGCTGACCGCGACCGGCACGTTGATCGGCTCGCCCGCCTACATGTCACCCGAGCGCCTCGCCGACGGTGAAGCCTCACCCGCGTGGGACCTGTGGGCGTTGGGCGCCACGCTGTTCTACGCCGTCGAGGGGCGTGGCGCGTTCGACCGCCCGACCACCTCGGCGACGATCCTCGCGGTGATGAGCGAACGCCCGGTGCCCCGCGTCGGCGGCCCGCTCGGCGAGCTGGTCACCGGCCTGATGGACCCGGACCCGAGGCGCAGGCTCGGGGTCGCGCAGGCGCACCGGTTGATCGAACGCGTGCTGGGCGACGGGCTGCGCGACGCGACCCGTCCCATCACGCCGGTTCCGCCCGTCACGCCGGTTCCGCACCTCACCCCGGCCCCACCAGTCGAGGTACCACCGAAACGCCGCCGCCCGGTCGGCGTGATCCTGTCGGCGACCCTGACCCCGCTGTTCATCATCGGCGCGTTCGTCCTGCTCTACTTCACGGTCTTCAAGCCGCTGCTCGACAACGCGGGCCTCGGCCTCGGCGACGGCCCCGCCAGCACCCCGGCGATGCAACCGGTGCTCACCGTGGGCGTGGACGGCGACATCAAGGACGACGGCCTGGGGGCGTTCAAGAAGGACTGCCTCACCTGGACCCCGGCCAAGGACGCCCCGCCGATCAAGCCGCAGGACCGCGGCGGCTGCTACAAGGAGCACGCCACCGAGGTCCTCGACACGGTCGTCGCCAACTCCGAGATCCAGCAGGACGTGCCCTACCCCGGCGTCGAGGAGCTGACGAAGATCGGCGGCACCGTCTGCACCCGCACGTTCCTGTCGGACAAGGTGGGCGGGCAGGACAAGGAGAAGACGCTCAGGTACTGGGTCGTCATCCCGACCGCGGAGTCGTGGAAGGTGAAGACCGAGAACGGCTACCGGCACTCGAGCCGCGTCATCCACTGCTTCGTGGGCAAGGCGGACGGGACGCCGCTGACCGAGCCGCTGATGAAGCAGTAGCTGTCACATCCGGCGCCGCTGCCGTGTCATACCGGGAGAAGCCCACGAGAGGACAGTTGCGGCATGTCTTACCCAGAGCAGGTCTACTTCGGTGAGGGCGGCGAGGTCAACGCCACCTTCCGCCCCGCGAGCACCCCGATCGACACCGGCACGCCCGACGGTGGCGTCCACTACCTCGCGACCACCGAGACCACCCGCGGCGAGTTCGGCCTGTACCGGGTGGTGATGAAGCCCCGCGCGGGCGGCCCGGCGACCCACTTCCACCGCACGATCTCGGAGTCGTTCTTCATCCTCAACGGCGTCGTGCGCCTCTACAACGGCGACAAGTGGGTCGACGCGCGCGCGGGCGACTTCCTGCACGTCCCGCAGGGCGGCCTGCACGCGTTCCGCAACGACTCCGACGAGAAGGCCGAGCTGTTGCTGCTCTTCACCCCCGGCGCCCGTGAGGAGTACTTCGAACGGGTGGGCAAGGTGGCGGCGGACGAGCTGCAGGCGTTCCGGGACAAGCACGACTCGTACTTCATCGACTGAGGTGGCGCAGTGCGTCGACCGCACTGCGCCGGCCGCACTGCACCACAGCTTTCAGTCCTCCACGGAGATCGCGGCCGCCGGGCACACGGCGGCCGCGTGCCGCACGTCCGTGCCCCGGTCATCGGACGGGCTGGGGTTCAGCAGGTCCACCAACCCGTCCTCGTCCCGCTGGTCGAACACGTCATCGGCCGCCAGCACGCACTGCCCGGCCCCGACGCACTTCTCCTGGTCCACGGTCACCTTCACGCCGACCTCCACGTCACCGGCAGCTCCGACACCCCACCGGTGAGCGTCTCGCGGACCTCCAGCTCGGACACGTCCTTGGCCAGCCGCATCTCCGGCAGCCGCCGGGCCAGCGCCTCGAACACCACCCGCAGCTCGGTCCGCGCCAGCGACGCGCCGATGCAGAAGTGGGCGCCGTGGCCGAACCCGAGGTGTGTCCTCTCCGGACGGTCGGGGTCGAACGCCTCCGCCTCGGAGTAGACGTCCACGTCCCGGTTCGCCGCGTTGATCGACAGGATCAGCGCGTCGCCGCGGGCGATCGTCACGCCGGCGATGTCGACGTCCTCGCGGGCGTAGCGCAGCAGGCCGAGGTCGCCGGGTGCGCCGAGACGCATGATCTCCTCGACCACCGCGTCGACGTGGCCCTGCGGGTCGGCGACCAGCCTGTCCCAGTGCTCGCGGTTCGTCATCAGGAACAGCACGCCGAGCCCGATCCGGTTGACCGTGGTCTCGTGGCCCGCGAACAGCAGGCCGACGCACAGCCGGACCATCTGCTCGTAGTCGAACGCCGAGTCGGCGCCCTGCGCGCGGACCAGGTCGGAGATCACGTCCTCGCCGAGGTCGGGCCGCTTGGTCTCGATCAGGCCGACCATGTAGCGGAAGAACTCCTCCCGCGCCTGGTGCGCCTCCTCGCCGATCGCCGTGCCCGCCATGCGTTCGGACAGCGCCGCGAAGAGCTCGCGGTCGGCCTCGGGCACGCCGAGCAGGCGGCAGATCATGGCCACCGGCAACGGGAACGCGAGCCCGTGGTGCAGGTCCACGACACCGGCGGTCTCGTGTTCGGCGACCAGCGCGTCGAGGTAGCCCTCGGTCAACTGTCCCATGTGGTCGGACAGCATCCGCATCCGCTTGGCGGAGAAGGCGGGCGTGAGCAGCCGGCGCATGCGCGCGTGGTCGGCCTCCTCGGTCTCGTACTCACCGGTGGGGCCGTCCTGCACCGCCGCGGTCGAGATGCGCGCGGCCTGGTCGGGGTTCGGGTGGGAGCGGCCGAAGCGCTTGTCGCCGAGCAGGAGGCGCACCTCCTCGAACCGGGTCACGAGCCACGCCGGGTCGCCCGCCGGTGTGGTGACCGGGGCGATCGGGGCCTCCCTGCGGAGCAGGGCGTAGAGCGGGGCCAGTTCGAGCACGTTCGGCCTGGGCAGAGGCAGCTGAAGGCGTTCGGGAGCAATGCTCATGACCCCGACCGTACCGTTTGTTGGCAGCCCCTGCCATTAATCCCACGACCAGGTGACGTGCTTAAATCGGCCGATGACGGACGTTGTGGCAGAAACCGGGGCACCCCGCAGGGGTCGGCCACCGGTCAGCGACGAGCAACGTCAGCGGCAGCGCCTCGACATCTCCCGCCACGCCGTGCGCCTCTTCGCCGAACAGGGCGTGGCCGCGACCTCCGGCGACCAGATCGCCCAGGCGGCCGGCGTCTCCGAACGCACCTTCTGGCGCCACTTCCCGCACAAGGAGAGCAGCGTCGAACCGCTCCTCACCCGCAGCGTCGACGCCTTCTGCGCGGTCCTGCGCGCCTGGCCACCCGAGCTCGACCTGATCGACCACCTCCGCGCCGCCTACCAGCCGGTGCTCGACGCCGGCTCCGACGAGGACGTCGAGGCGGTCCTGGCGGTCGTCAGGCTGACCCACCACGAACCGGGCCTGCGCGCCGCCTACCTCATGCTGCGCGAACGCGACGAGGACGCGCTGGCCGAGGTGCTCGCCCACCGGATGGACCTGCCACCCGGCTCGATCGACGTCCGGGTGCAGGCCGCGGCCATGAGCGCGGTGCTCAAGGCGGCCACCGACGACGTCGCGGACGCCACGGCCGGCGGCATCACCTCCGAGGCGCTCGACGGCCACAAGGAGCACCTCGCACACGCGCTCAGCCTTGTGCTGCGCGGCCTGACAGAAGCCGGGTCGCTGATCCGCGACAGGTGACCCGGCACTCCACAAAGGACGCTCGCGGCGGCTGCGGCCGGAAAGTCCGCAACTCACCACCTCGCCACGCCGACATTGCCCCACGACGGGGAATCGGTGTCCACATGTTGTCAACTTTCGCGGCGCACCAAGGTTTTGATGTCCGCACGTGAGCGTTTTCGCGGGAATGGCGCAGATGGAGCAGTACGCAAGTACGCGAAAGGATCTCCCATATCCCATGTCAATTGGGCATGATGCAAGTGACGTCGGTGTCACCGTCGGTAGTCGGGGAGGAAACCCATGGCAGACGCTGCAGAGGTGAACTGCGAACTCGTCGACCTGACAGGCATTTCCCTCGACGATCTCCGGCACACGACCGACGAGTCGGTCGCGGCCTCGGTGCGCACGGTGCTGCGCGACGTGTCCGACCCGCTGCACCGCACGGCACGGATGAACAGCTCGGGCTCCGACTGCAGCGGAAGCGTTCTGCCTGACCGGGTCGACGAGCGGGGACCGGTGCCGCTGATCACGTGCTGAACCCCCACCGGCTGTCGTTGCGCTCGGTCGACCGGCTCGCGTGGGGCGGTGGCGACGACGAGCTCCTGGCCCTGTTGAGCGACGGCCAGTTCAGCGCCCGGCTGGTCGGTTTGCGCGCGCTGCTGGAACAGATCTCCGACCGGTCGTTCCCGCTGGGCGTCGACGACGCGTGGGACCTGCTCGTGGTGGCGCAGCGGAAGTCCCCGGAGCTCGTGCGGGAGGTGTTGTTGCTGCCCCAGGTCGGTGTGTGGCTCGCCGATCTGCTCAGGAGGCTGCACGGCACGATGGAGTCGGCCGAACCCCTGTGGGTGGGCGTCGGCTATCTCAGGTGTGTGGCGGCCGCGGCGGCACATCGCTGCGGCATCGACTTCTCCCTGGCCGTCCCGGTGAGCCGGGGCCTCATCTCGTTGCCTTCGCTGGGCATCGCGACCTTGCCGGGAGTGCGGCCGTGGGACGTCGCCCGTGCGGACAACCTGGCCGGCCGGCTCGCGCTGTCGTGCGGTGGGCGCACGGTCGGGGTGCCCGAGGACGAGAACTGGTCTCCGGTGCGGCGGATCGGCAAGGGCGCCTTCACACCGTTGCTGGACGACGTCGAGCCGCACCGGGACTTCCGCGCCCAGGTCGAGCCGCACCGGCTGACCGACAGCGAGGTCGCCCGCTGGGACGGTGGCCTGTCCGAGGCGTGGGCGTTGCTGGGCACCGAACACGCGAAGGCGCTCTCCGCGCTCGTGAGCACGATCGTGCCGGTCTCGCCGGTCAACGCCAGGCCCTACAGCGGATCGTCGGCCGACGCCCACGGCGCGGTGCTCATGTCGGAGCCACCGGACTCGGCCGCGTTCGCCGAAGCGCTCGCGCACGAGGTCCAGCACACGAAACTCGCCGCGCTCGCGACCATGGAACCGCTCTGCGCCGTCGGCGGAGCCGCTCGCTGCTACGCACCTTGGCGGGACGACCCACGTCCGGTGAGCGGCTTCTACCAGGGTGTGTTCGCGTTTCTCGGCGTTGTGGACTTCTGGCGAGAACGTCGTGAGGCCGACCCGTCGGACCGTGCCGACTTCGAGTTCGCCTACTGGTGCGGCCAGACCACGCACGCGGCGCGCTTCCTGCGCGAGTGCCGCGAGCTGACGCCCCTCGGCCGCAGGTTCGCCACCGTCATGGCGGCGAGGCTGGCGTCCTGGAGCCGCATCCGGGTCCGGGCGCCGGCACGGCACGAGGCGCGGCTCGCGGCACTGGACCACCGGGCCGTCTGGCGCGCCCGGCACCTCAGGCCGGACCCCGCCGCGATCAGACGGCTCGCGGACGCCTGGCTGGAGGGAAAACCGAGGGACGAACTGCCGCAGTCGGTGCTCGAACCGCGACCGGCTTCACCGCCGGCCCGCACGGAGCTGCGCCGGCTGTGGCTGCAGGCGCCCGCGGAGTTCGCGGACCGGGCGGTCACCGTCTCAGGGGCCACCGCGGCGGACCTGCTGCACGTGACCGGCGACCAGGCCGGCGCGGCACGGCTGTACGCGGCTGACGTCGTGGCACGGCCGGACGACGTGCCGGCGTGGATCGGCCTGGGGCTGGCGGATCCGGCGGCGCGAGCCCTGCTGACCGCACCGGAGGTCGTGGTGGCGGTGTACGCGGAGGTCCTGCGCCGCACCGGTGTCGTCCCCGACCCACGAGCGGTCGCCGCGTGGGCCGGGGAGTGAGCGTTCACCCCGTCGGCAGCGCCTCGAGGTCGCAGTCCGCACGGGTGCCGCTGGCGGCGGCGATGGTTGCGGGGTGGTTCTTGCCCAGCACGCGCTGGAACCTCTTGATCACGTCGATCTGCATCGACTCCGCGTCCGCCGTGCGGCCGAGACCGCGCAGGTCGAGCACGATGTTGGTCCGGCAGGCCAGCGTGGACGGGTGGTCCTCGCCCAGCGCGCGGTTCGAGCGTTCGAGCACCCTCTGGTTGAGGGCGTAGGACTTGTCGAACTCCTCGGACGCCGCGAAGTCGCTCGCCCGGTTCGTGGCGCACACGAGCGTGAACGGGTGGTCGTAGCCCAGAGCGTCCTGCATGGTGACGAACGCGTCCTCGTTCAGAGCTGACGCCTCCTCGACGTCACCCAGCAACCGCAGGGCCACCGCGAGGTTCGTCTTGGCGGCCAGCACGTAGGGGTGACCCTCGCCGAGCGTGTCGACGTAGGCCCGCACCACGCGCACCCCGAGGTCGCGCGACTCGGCGAGCGCTCCCGTCTGCCGCAGGTCGACCGCCAGGTTCATCGACGCCGCCAGCGATCCGGGGTAGGCCTCGCCGTACCGTTTCGTGTACCTCAGCAGCACCTCCTCGGAGAGGTGGAGGGCTCCGTTGTGGTCGCCGGCCTTGCGTCTCGTGACCGCCAGGTTCTTGATGGCGCGCAACGTGTCCGGGTGGTCGTCACCGAAGAGCCTGCGGTGCTTCGCGACCGCCGTTTCCAGCATGTCCCTGGCCTGGACGTACTCCCCGCACTCGCGGATGTCCAGGCAGAGGCTGTTCAAGGTCGCGAGGGTGAACCGGTGCTCATCGCCGAGCAGGCGTGCGCGGATCTCCCAGGTGGACTGGTCGATGTCCCTCGCGTCGGCGAACCGGCCGATGAGGCGCAACGCGATCCCGAGGTTCTCCGCCGCCGCGAGGGTCAGCCCGTCTTCCGCGCCGTAGACCACTTTCGCGGTCCGGTACGCACCATCGCTGAGTTGGAACGCTTTGGCGAACTCGCCCTGGGCACGCACGTCCTGGGCGACCATGTTCGCGAGGATCAGGGTGTTCTCGGATTCATCACCCAGATGTTCCTGCGCGACCGCGTACGCGCGTTCGTCGACCCGCAGGGCGTCCGCATAGCGGCCGAGTGCCCTCAGGCAGATACCGACTTGTTTGGCGGCGTTCAGCGTGTCGGGTTTATCCTCGCCGAACCTTTGCGCCCAATAGTCGAAAAGCTCTTGGGAGTAGTCCAAGCCCGCCTGGTCGTCACCCCATGCGGCGAGGAACACGGCGCTGTGCAAAGCCGTGCGGCGGACCCACGGATCCTCACACTCGTGCATCTTCGAGGCACGCACGTGGGGCAGCAGCTCGATGTACTTGGGCCAGTTCTTCTCGCTGCCCGGTCCGCGAGGGTCGTCGGTCGCAAGCAGGACGTGAGCGGCGTGACGCATTTGAGCGCGTTCCTGCGGTGTCATCCGGTCGAACAACGCCCCCTGGACCAGCCGGTGCAGAAGAATCGTGGACTTGCTCTGGTCGATCTGGGCCAGGCTGTACCTGTTGATCTGCCGCATTGCTTTCCCGAGCAACAACGGATCGCGCAACGCTTCACCGAGCTCGTTCGGCACCGGAATTCCCTGCAGCTCGATGAAAAGGCTTCTGCTGATCGGCTCGGGCGCGAAGAAAGAACAGACCTGGAGCAACTGCAGAGCTGCCGGGTTCTCCTCGCTGAGGCGGTCGAGCGACACGTTCCACGCGGCGGCGACCGGCACGTGGTAATCGAGCGGCAAACCGGCTTCGAGCAGCTCCGCACGTTTCTGCGCGAACAGCGCCAAGTACTCGTCGGCGTTCATGCCCGTCTCCCGCAGCCATGACGCGGCCTGCTCGATCGCCAGCGGGAGGTCTCCGAGCACGTCGGCGATCTGTTCGGCGTCGTCGTCCCCGAGGCCCTGGTTGCGGCGCTGTAGCAGCTGCCTGCTCTCCACTCGGCTGAACAGGTCGACCTGGACGGTCTGCGCCACGCTGGACCAGTGGGTGTTGCGTGAGGTCACCAAGATGTGTCCCGAACCGCCGGTGGGGAAGAATGGACGGACGTCCTCTGGGTTTTCGGCGTTGTCGAACACGAGCAGCCAGCGCCGGTAAGGATGACCGCGGCGCAAAGATTCGCGCACCGCCTCGATCACGGCGTTGACCGCACCGGTGTTGGGAATTCCCAGCTTCTCCGCCAGTGCGATGTACACCGATCGAATGTGCGTCGGGTCCTCTGACGGTATCCACCACACCACGTCATAATCGTCGGCGTGCAAATAAGCGTACTCAATGGCGACCTGTGACTTACCGATCCCGCCAAGACCGTAAAGTGCTTCGGGAACCACTGCGGTGAGGTTGTTGTCGCTGGAGGTCAAACGAGAATGCAGCGCGGCGAGCATCTCTGTTCGCCCGGTGAAGTTGAAGTTCCGCGGCGGCGCCGACCACGCCCTTGGAACGTCTTCCTGTCGGCTCAGGAACGTGGACGAGGGTTGGCGGTCGTGTAGCGTCAACGTCCCTCCCGGGCCAGCTGCACTTATTGGGGAAACTGATGGGGGCGGCTCGTCGTCGTTGGTGTGAGACACGGGCTGAATCGTCTCAGTGACCTGCGTCATGCCCTTAGAGTGGTGCTCATTCAGTTCACTTAGGACCGCCCTGATAGCGTTGGAGCGTTTGACATAGGGTCCGGACATGGCCCTGAAGATGATTTGTTGGAGGCGCAGGTAGGGGAGCGACTCCGGAGTGGGTTCGGAAATGTCCGCGTGTGGGTCGTCGAGTGCTTCCCTGAGGCCTCGGGCGGCTTCGGCATTCGGACCCAGGAAGTCGGCGACTGTGCGCAGGACTCGTGCCGTGTCGGCCCGTGAGCACGTCGCCAGCAGTTCCTGGCGCAGCCCGTCCCGGAACTCGTAGGTGCCGGGAAGGGACTCCTCGCGCTCGATCAGACCACTCAGCAGCACCTCGGCGAGGTGGGAGAGCTTGGTGTCCGGCAGCACGGTCTTGCGCACGACGGTCATCACCGGCAGGCGCAGTGGTACCGGGGCCGCCGCGAGCAGGCCGGCCAGCGAGAAAGCCGGTGGCGAGGCGAACGTGCGGAACCGGGTGACGCGCTCGGCCGGGCTGAGGTGGGGGAGCGGGTCGACCTCGAAACTGCTCTCCTTGGCACCGGGATCGGCGAAGAACGTCGTGAGGTGCACGGCAGGGCCCGCGGCGGTGACGAGCCGGGTCCAGTGCTCCAGCCAGTCCGGCCGCAGCTCCAGGACGGGCACCGGGACCGCCGTGTCGGGCGGGCGCTCGTCGGAGGGGTCGGTCAGGAGGTACCGGATGCGGCTGTTGGGGGCACCGGCGGCCGGCATGCGCAATTGCACGCGCGTGGTCGTGAGACCGGTCCAGCTCCACAGGTCCTGGGGCAACAGGTCGACGACGCTCACGTGCACCGAACGGCCCCAGTAGCCGAGGACCCGCTCGGCGGCGCCGGTGTGCCAGGCCCTGCCGACGCCATCGGTCATGACCAGGACCAGGCGGTGGCCGGTCGGGTCGAGCAGTTCCGCGGGGCTGCGGGTGGGGCCGTCCGGGCCACCACTGCGCAGCACCAGGTCGATCGCGTTCTCCACGTTGAAGTCGGCGAAGACGAGCCGCACGGTGTGGAAGGCGCCCTGGGTCTCGAGGACCGCGCGGAAGTCGGCGATCTCGCGCTGCCAGATGTCCAGTGACGCGGTGTCGATGACGAGCACGACCTCGAACGGGTGAACCATCGTCGGACGGAAGGCCGGCAACCACACTCCCGTCTCGGCGACTCGGACAGCGGTGGCCTCCTCGTCGAACTCCACCTCGCGGTCCGAGGGCACGAGCGTGGCCAACGGGCGCAATGCGCGGGAGATGGCGCGGGTCTGCGGCAGGTTCTCGGTGACCGGTGCCCTACCGGGTTCCGCCGGCGCGTTGGCGAAGTAGCGCAGCGGAGTGTCCTCTTGGGACCTCCGTCCGCGAGGGAGGTCCGGCGGCGGCGAGAACGACGTCTCCTGTCCGGTTGCCGTTGACGGGGAGAGCGACGTCTCCTGTCCCGTTCCCGGAGGTGGCAACAGCACCTCCGCCGCAGGGTGCCGGCTGAGCGGGGCCGCGGGAACGGCACCGGCTTCCGCCGCGTCCCTGCTCATACGCCACACGTGGCTGGCGAGCCACAGGGCGTCCGCCACGTCCCGCGCGGTGATGTCGCGCTCCGGGGGACTCATTCGAACCCCGTGGTCGAGAGCCGGTGCCAGAGGGCGTCGCGGAGTCGTTCCCACGACGCGCGGTCTTCGGTGAGCCCGCTGGAGGTGGCGGCCAGTTGGACGGTGTTCAGGAGCTGGTCGATGGCGAGGCCGCCCTCGGACTCGCTGCGGCGCAGGAACTTCCTGATGAGCTCGGCCGAGCCGTCCGAGGCGTTCCTGAAGTGCGCCGCCACCATGCTCGCGAGCTGGTCCTCGTTCGGCGGCTGCATCTCCAGCTGCAGCGTCCTGCGCAGGAACGCCGGGGGGAACTCGCGTTCCCTGTTGCTGGTGAAGACGATGAACGGGAAGGCGCGGCACCTCACGTGCCCTTCGGTGATCTCCGCGCTGCCGCCGGGGTCCGCCGTGTGCACCACGACCTTCGGCGTCCTGCGGGCGACGCGGGCCAGCTCGCGCACCAGGTACTCGCCGTCCTCGAGCACGGCGAGCAGGTCGTTCGGCAGGGACAGGTCCGCCTTGTCGATCTCGTCGATCACCAGCACGCGCGGCAGCTCGAAGGGCAGCAACGCGGTGCCCAACGGTCCCAAGTGGACGAAGTTGCCGATGTCGGTCGGCTCGTCGGTCACCCCGCTCGCCTTGGCGCTGTTGGCGTGCACGCGGCCGATGGCGTCGTACTCGTACAGCCCGTCCTGGCGGAGCTTGGAGCTGGAGGTGATCGGCCACGTGAGCACCGGCCCGAGCGCGAGCTCCCGCGCCACCCGGAACGCCAGCGACGTCTTGCCCGTGCCCGGGCCGCCGGTGACGAGCAACGGCCTGCGCAACAACAACGCCGCGTTGACCATGTCGATCTCGTGCCGGTCCGCCGGGTAGGAGGTGTCCGCGCCCGGTGTGCCTATCCGCCTGCTGTTGTCGTGGTCGTCACCGGTCGGCGTCGCGAGCACCGGACCGCCGCGGAACTCCCGCCACGGCGGCGGTTCCGGCAGCTCGGCACGCAGGTCCACGTCGGCGCGCGGTTGCCCGGTACCGGTGTAGATGTGCCAGTTCGCAGTGCGGCTCAAGGCGCCGTCACCTCCTGCGGCAGGGGTTCGACCTGTCGGTCCGGGTCGTCGAGCAGGACGCTGAGGTGCGCGCCGGGATGTGCGTCGCAGTCGTCGGAGTACAGGGCCTGACCGCGCAGCTTCTTCACGTTCTCCAGCAGCTTGCCGAGCCCGCCGTCGGCCAGCAGGTCGTCGACGGTGGTCTGGAACGCCTTGCCCGCGCAGTCCTCCCGGTGCCAGACGAGCACGGGCACGCCGGCGTTGAGCGCGATCGCGACCTCGAGCCTGCCGACGCTCTCGCCGGCCGCGGGCGGGTCGGCGAGCACGAGCAGCACGACGTCCTCGACGAGGGCGAGCTTGGCGGCCAGCTTCTGCAGGTGTCGTTCCCGCGGGCCGTCGAGCCTGCTGCGGTGCACCGCGTCGTCGATGGGGCTGTCGCCTGCCTGCAGGTGTGCCTGCAGGTTATTCCACCGCTGCTTCCACCGGCGGTGTTTCGCCTTGTCCCTGCCCCTCTCCAGGGAACGCAGCGACACCGGGTAGTTCAGCCCGATGGGCGTGGTCACCTCGTCCGAGGCGCAGAGCCACTGGTCGACCGGCAGGTTCAGCAGGTCCTTCGGGAGGATGAACTCGATGGAGATGGTGCCGGCGTTCTCCGCCCAGCCCTCTGCTCCGGCGACGAGCTCACCGGCGCGCACCCGCAGTTCGGCGAGGCTGCCGGCGTAGTCCCGGCCGCGCTGTGGTGACCAGGTGGTCGAGCTCGTCTGACGCCACTCGGACAGCAGGTACTGGTCGGGGAGCACGCCGTGCGGTTGCAGGCGCAGCACCAGCGACGCCTCGGCGGGGGCGACCGTGTCGGTGGCATCCGCGGAGATCGAACCGCGCAGGGCGAGCAGCTCGGTGTGCAGGCCCATCTCCCGGGCCTGGTCCTCGGAGAACTGCCAGAGCCGCTGGGAGAGGATGTCGCCGGCGTGCAGCGCGAGGTGCTCGAGCAGCGCCAGCGCCGGTGGCAGGCCGTCGGGCCGGGCGTTCATGCCCTCCAACCGGTGGAGGACGTCGATCGTGTCGTGCCTGCCGGGCGGGAGCGGGGTGGCCTGGCTGCCGGCGGCGGCGCGGTAGCACTCGGCGAGCTGGGGGAAGTCGGTGCCTTGCACCAGGTCGACGAGGGTGCGGCGGTCGTCCGCCTCGAACAGCTCAAGGGTGGCCATGTCGTGCACGAGAGTGCTGATCTGGTCCAGTTCCGGCGCGTCCGGCCGCAGCTCGCGCAAGGCTTTCAGAAGCGCACGGATGCCGTCGGGACGACGTCCGCAGGCGAGCACGATCGCGAACACGTGCCGCCGGGCGTCGGTGAACTCGACGACCTGCAGTCGCGGCTTCAGCGAGATGCTCAGCAGGTCGAGGCACAGCCGCCGGTCGTCCTGGCTCGCCAGCAGCGTCGTCCTGGCGATCATGTCGGCGAGCAGGACGAGCGACTCGCCGCTGCTCACGACGGCGTGCTCGGTGGTCTCCACCGGCGGCGGGGGAGTGGCTGCCGCGGGCGGCGTCCCGTGCATCGACTCCGGTGACAGCCGCATCCACGCCGCGGCCGTCGTTTCCTTCACCACGACCTCGATCTGCCTGTACGCCTGCGGTTCGGCCGCCGGGTCGTGCCGCAGCACGTGCCGGTAGAACTCCTCGGACACGACCACCGCGAGCAGGCTGGTCGACCCGGCCAGCGCCGTCTTGAGCGGAGGGGCGTCGAGCAACCGGAAGGTGTGGTTCACGCAGTCGCCGACCACACCCTTGTCGTTGATCACGACCTCGCCGAAGTGCAGCGCGATCCGCAGCCTGATGCGGGCTTCGGGCGTGACGGTGGCGTTGTAGCGCAGCAGGTTCGCACCCATCCGCCGTAGGAGGGAGTCGGTCAGCACCTGCTTGCGCACTTCCGGCGTGAACAGGAACAGCGCGCCGTCGCCCCTGTCCTCGACGTACCAGCTCTCCTCGGCGATGTTGCTCTCGTGGAACGCGGCGTGCAGCGCTTCGTACAACCCGTCCTGCACGACGCTCTTGTGGTGGTTCGTCCGACTCGGGTCGCTGAACTTCTCCACGTCCACGGCCAGGACCGCCCGTGGCTCGGCGCGTGGTGTCTGTTCCACGGGGGCTCCCAACCGGATAGGCAGCCCGCCCATTATCCGGACGTGACGAGCAAACTTCGCCATATCGGCTTCGATTTAGATCAATCGGGTCAATGGTATGACGTGCAGTTGCCGGAACTATGAAACTATGGGGATTGACCGATCTTTCTCGGGCATGCTCACCGTAGCCGATCGCACAGCGTTGCGGAGCGCGGCGACAAGAGTTGAATATGCGCCCGGATCGGTGATCTGCCACCAGGGAGATCCGTCGCGCAACGTGTTGGTCGTCTCTCACGGCCGAGTCAAGGTGAGCCGGTTCACCGCCACGGGCGAGGAGAACGTGCTCGCCGTCCGCGGGCCTGGCGAGATCATAGGCGAGCTCTCCGCCGTGGACGGCGGATGTCGCACCGCCTCGCTCGTGGCCGTGGATCGCGTGTGCGGCTTGGTGCTCACCGCTCAGGCGCTGGAGAAGCTGTGTCATGCGCGGCCTGCCGTCGCGTGGGCGCTGCTGCGGGTCGTGGTGTCGCGGCACCGTGCCACGAGCGACCAGCAGGACCTGCGCACCGGCCCGTCGCTGTACCGGGTCGGTGCGGTGCTGCTGAACCTGGCGCACCGGGAGGCGGACGACATGATCGCCACGGTGCCGCTCAGCCAACGTGAGCTCGCCGGCATTGTGGGAATGTCCCGCGAGACGCTCGTGCGGTGCTTGAAAGTTCTGCGCGAGGCGGGAATCATCCGGACCCGGCGCAACGGCGTGCAAATTCTGCGCGAGGAAGAATTGCGGTCGATGTGCGGCATCTGACGCAGACATGCCGGTACGACGGCGATTAGGTCGGTGACACCAGTTCACCGAGTTCAGGAGCCGTCATGAAGCGCCAGTCACTGCCCGATCCCGACTCCCGCACGCAGGTGCTGCGCGCCCGGCGCAAGCACACGGAGCAGGTGCTGCTCCTGATCGTGTACACGGTCGTGGAGCTGTGGGCCGTGGTCGCGGTCGTGGTGCTGCTCAAGGACGACGGCGTGCTCGCCGTCGCGGCGTCCGTGGTGCTGGCCGGGGTTCTGCTCGCGTTGTGGGACAACTGGCGGACGTTGCTGATGTTCGGGCGTGCTTTACGGGCGTGGCTGCCCGAGGAGTTGCCGGAGGGGGACCGCGAGCCGGTGCGGCAGTCGCACCTGGTGCGGCTGTGAAGCCTGGTGTGGCCGTGACGGGGGCGCGGCCACACCACCCGGAGCCGCGGTCCACGCCGGTCGTCTACTCGGGTGCGGTCATGACCGCGAGAGCCGCCTCACGCACGTCGGGGTCGGGGTGAGCACGGACCTGGCGCACGATCGCGAGCCAGAACTCCGGCCAGCCCTCCGCCTCGCCGGCCACCGCGGCGAAGCCGAGGGCCACCAGCGGGGCGGGGATGACCACGTCGGTGGCCAGGCGGCGCACGTCGTCGATGGCGATCCCGGCGAGGCCGTGGCGCAGCCAGCGCGACAACGCCGTGCGCACCTCCAGTGCGAGCACCGGGCGGGTGCCCAGCGAGGCCGCGAACAGCACCTGGTCGAGGACGTCGGCGTGCTGCCACTCGACGGCGCCGGCCGCGAGCTTGATCGCCTCGCGTGGCATCTCCGCGGCGAGGTCGGCAGCCAGCTGCCGTTCGAACGCCCGGTGTGCCGCGGAGGTGCGGTCGTCGGCGAGCAGTTCGACGACCTTGCGGATCCGTTGCCGGGCGGGCAGGTCGCGGTCGGGTACGGCGTCGAAGGCATCCACAGTGGACAGCAGGCGCGTCACGACGGACCGCAGCGGCGTCAGGTCCGAGGCGCAGCTGGAGATCAACGCGCCGAGGGCTGCCTGCCAGGTCGCCGTGTTCGCCAGGTCCGCGGTGAGGTCGGCGAGCAGGTCCGTACCGCCTTCGTCCCACCGCGACCACAGCGGCAACCGGGACAGCGCGGGCTCGGCGATGCCGGGTTCCCGGCGCACGGCGACGGTGCGCACCAGTGCCGCGTACCGGTGGCGGTGCCGTGCCGCGATGAACTGCGGGGGCAGCTCCAGCACGGAGAGCGCCACGGCCTGCTCACCCCCGGCCGCCGCGGACAGCAGGTCCCAGGCGGTCTCCTCGTCGAGGAACCACCGGCACGCCGACACGATCGCCCGCTTGACGTCGCGGTGGGTGTCCGGCCAGATCGCGGTGAGCTCGGCCGGCGCACCCGGCGCCTGGTGTTCGGCGAGCAACCGCACGGCCTCCTTGCGCGACGTCACCTTCTTGCCGCGCAACACCGGTGCGAGCAAAGCGGAAAGCTTCGACGGCGAGGTGAAACGCGCGCACCGGGTCGCGGCATACACCGCAACGCGCGCACGGTCGGTATCGGCGAACGCCAACAGTTCCGGCAGCACGTCACCCGGCTCGTCGGTCCACGCCAACGCGCCCATCGCGGCCTCCGCCAGCGCGACTTCCCCGTCGTGCAGGAACGTGCGCAACACCGCGGTCGTACCCGGCACGCCGCCCAGCCGCAGAACCGCGTTCACCCTGGTGCCGAGCGCGTTGTCGGACCGCGCGATCACCTCCAGCTCAGCCGCGTACGCCGTGATCTGCCGGGGCATCCACAGGTGGAAGCAGCGGTCGTAGAACGGTACGAAGCTCACGCTGGTGACCCAGAACCGGCCCCGCACGGACTGCCCGGTCACCAGGTCGAGCAGGTCGGTGCGCCGCGTCGACACCGCTTGCTGCACCTCGTGGAGCGTGATCGCCGAGATGTCGTCGAACAACACCGCCTCGACGCGGGAGTCCCGCGTCCTCACCGGGGCCAGCCACAGCCCGATCGCCCGCCGCGCAACGGTCTCCTGCGCCGCGAACCGCGCCTGTCCGATGACGTCCTGCAGCTCGGCCAGGTCCCACGCCCGCCGGCCCAGTCCGACGGCCAGCGCGAGTGCCATCGAGTACTCGTCACGGCGCGCGTCAGCGGTGATCCGCGGCATCAGGACCGCCAGCACCTGCTGTTCGGCACCCCGCGGCAGCGACCGGTACAGCCCGTGCAGGCTGACGTGGCGGTGCTGCTCGCCCAGCCGTCCCATCCCGTCGAGGCCGGCCTCCACCAGCCGTGCGTCCCCGGTCACGGCGCCCTGCCGGATGAGCGTGCCCGCCAGCTCCCGCACCGCGCTCCACGTGCTGTACGAGCTGTCGCGGGCTTGGGTGGCGTCGAGCATCAGCTTGGTCAGCAACGGCGCCTCGGACGCGCGGAACAGCCACGCCGGCACCTTCGCCAGCGCCGTGAGTGCCGTGGCGCGCACGGGGTCCTGCTCGTTCGGCAGCCGCGTCAGCGTGGCGAGGACCGCCGCGAACACCTCGGGGTCCCTGCTCGCCGCGGCCGCGCGGAGGTAGAGCGGGTACGCCTCGGCGCGTTCCTCCGCCGTGGCCCGCTTCGTCGCCTCCAGCAACACCGGCCCCGCCTCGTCCCAGGACAGCCGCGCGGTCACCGCCAGCCGCTGGGAAGGGGAGTCCGCGACGCGCCGCAGACCCAGCAGCCGCCGTGCTTGCACCGCCCGGTCGGCCGTGGGCAGCTCGTCGAGGACCTCGATCGGCACGTCCGGCTGTTCGCCGGTGGCTCCGCGGTAGACGGCGGCCCGGCGCGACGGTGGCAGCGAGTGCAGGAAGTGCCGCAGCCGCGCGGTGGTGAGCCTGCGCGCCACCGCGACCAGCGCCGCCTCGTCGACACCGCCGAGCCGGCTCCAGAACGCCCGGCTGTCCGGCTGGTGTGCCTTGCCCTGCGCCAGGATCCGCGCCACCCGCTCCGGTGCGACCCGCGCCAGCCACGGCGGCACGTGCACCGACCACACGTGCGGCAGCACCCGTTCGAACAGGTCCAGCACCCGTTCCGGCAGGTGCGCCGACGCGCTGCGCACGCCGTCCGCGCGCCACGACCAGATGGTCTTCCACTCCTGCGTCGGCGCGGCGTCGAGCTCCGCCTCGACCAGGTCCAGCAACGCCGCCGGGTGCCGCTTGCCGATCGCCGACCAGTTCGCGGCCGCGTGCTCCAGCTCCCGCAACGGCGGCGCCGAGCACACCGACAGCAGCCCCGCGGCCTCGTCGTCGCCGTACCGCTCCCGCACGAACGGCAGCAGCGCGTCCGCGAGCTCCGTCGCCTGCTGCCCGCGCACCAGCTGGTAGAGCCGCCGGCGTGTCGCGACAGCCATGTCCGGCAACCGTTCCAGGAACGCCTCGGCCGGCAGCCCCAGCCGCACCGCCGCGCGCAGAGCACTCCACAGCACGGACGTCTCCCGCGCGCCGAGCTCGCGCCGCACGTGGTCGCGGTGCTCCGCGATCGCCGCCATCTGCACCGCGAGCCGCCGCTCGAACACGGCACGCCCGGCCAGGTCGGCCAGCACCGCGTCGAGCTCCGGCGTGCCGGCGAGCGCGCGTGCGGTGGTGGCGATGTGGCGTTGCCGCGCGGGTGCGGGCAGCGGGTCGATCGCGGTGAGCAGGTCAGCGGCGGTGGTGGTCACACCGGGAGAGTCTGCGGCCGGCCCGGCGTGAGCGCGAACGGATTAGCCGGCCCGCGCGCACAGGTGTGGCACAGGCGGCTACTCTCGACGCCTTGGGGGATTGTGGGACCACCTGATCGTGTCGAGGAGCTGGGGAGCTCCGGTCTGCGGACACGGTCTGTCTCCGGGGGTCGCCCGTCCTCTTCCTGCTGGTGAAGCGCTGTTGAGCGTTCAGGCGAGGAAGTGACTTGGGGATGCTGTCTGTGGAACTGGCCCCGTCCGGGCTGCGCGATCTGGTGGTCGTCGACCCGGTCTGGCCGCGGAAACGGCGAAGATGGCTGCTGATCGCCGGCGAGGTGGGGATCTCGCTCGGAGCGGCGGCCTTGCTGGTGCTGTGGGCGCGCGGGGTGGAGGTCGACCCGCTGGACCGGGTGGGCCAGGTCAGCGGTCTCGCGGGCCTGCAGCTGCGGTTCGCGCTGATCGCACTGGCCGTGCTGGTCGTGGTGGTGATCGCCGCACGGACGCGGTACGCCCACGTGGTCGAACGGTTCGCGGCCGCCGCGGCGGCGGGGTTGTTCAGCGCGCTCGTGGCGGGCGCGGTGGTGGTGGCGTTGCGTGGCACCACGTACGGGCTGTTCGCGAGCTATGGCGACGCGGGCGTGGTGACGGAGTGGGCGCGGTCGCTCGTCCAGACCGGTGAGATGCCGTGGAGCTACCCGCCGGGGTTCATCCACGCGATGGCGTGGTACAGCGAGCTTTCCGGCAGCACGCCAGAGGCCTCGTTGAAGGTCATGCAGATCCTGGGCACCGCGGTGTTCGGCCCGGCCGCGTACCTGTCGTGGCGGCTGGTGCTGCGGCCGATGTGGGCGCTGGTGCTGGGCGTGGTGCCGAGCATGGTGCTCATCGAGCCGTACAAGGTCTACGCGAACCTGATGCTCGTCGTGTTCGTGCCGGTGGTGCTGTTCCTGTTGCAACGCCTGCGCAAGGCGGACCACCTGACGTACCGCGGGATCGTGGCGCGGGGCATCGGGGCCGGTGCCGTCATCGGTGTGGTGTTCCTGGTCTACTCCGGCTGGTTCGTGTGGTCGGCACCCGGTGTTGTCGTTGCGGCCCTTGTGGTGTTCCCGTGGCGCACGGGTCTGTGGCGCGGCTTGACGTTGGTGGCGGTCACGACGGTCACGTTCGTGGCGGTGTCGTGGATCCACCTGTCCACCATCGTGTCCGCGTCGGGCGGAATGGTCGACCGCTACTTCTACTTCGACGTCTACGCCGAACCCACCTACATCGCGATGACGCGCGGCGACATGCCGGGTGCGCTGCCGGGAGTGTGGCCGCCGCCGGGTGAGCTGGGCGGTGTGGGCGTGTTCACGGTCATCGCGCTGGTCGGTGTCGCGGCCGCGATCGTGGTGGGGCGCAACCGGACCGCGGTCATCCTGCTGACGAGCCTGTTCGCCGGCGCGTGGCTGATCCGGTTCTACTACGCCTCGACGATGTACGAGCGTGACGCCGTGCAGCTCTACCCGCGCAGCAGTGCCGAACTGCTCTACAGCATGTTGCTGCTGTGCGGTTTCGCGCTGTACTTCGGCATGGAACGACTGGAGGGCGTGCCGAAGCTGCGGCCGTGGCTCGGTGCGCGGTCGCTGCGGATCGCCGCGCTGGCGGGGATGTGCGTGCTGATCGCGATGGTCGGGTCGTCGATCGGTGACCGGTACATGCCGCGTTCGGACGACTCACTGGGCATGCTCGCGTTGGCCTCGCACCTCACACAGCAGCCTGACGGCACGTGTCCGGCGTACGCGCAGTCGCTTGGCATCGGTTGCGGGAAGACGTTCGAGGAGTACCGCGCCTTGTTGCCTCAGTTGACGCACAACGCGCCACGGCCGGGCGAGCTTCCGCACCGGCCGAGGTGACGAGCCGGGTCGTCGCGGTGGTGGCCGCGGTCCTCGCGGTCGCCACCGGACTGGCCGACCGGTTCGCCGAGCCGGTCGCGGTGCCGTTCGGGCAGGAGCCCGGCTGGTTGCTGACCGTGCTCGACACGATGAGGGTCAACACCCCCTACGAGCTGTACGCCGTGGTGATCATTGCCGTGCTGGTGGCCGTGTGGCGGCGTGATGTCGTGGTGCTCGTGGCCTCGGCGGGCCTGCTGGTGTACCTGTGGTGGGACCGGCCCACCGGGCAGGGCATGGCGTATCTGAGCCAGGAGGAGTTCGCGGAGGTGCGCGGCTCGCTGGGCACCAACGGCTTCATCGCCGGCGGTGTGCTGCTGGCCGCCGCCGCGAGCAGCGCGATATATCAGTTCGCCAGGGGCGGTAGGCGCTCAACCGGGTCGTGATGTGCCGGACGGACTCGACCTCGGTTTCACGTACGTCTCGGCGCGCAACGACGTCGAGCGCGCCGGGTCCACGTCGTAGCCGGATGCAATGCACCGCACGTCAGCTGCCGTGACCATCTAGCTGGTGTTAGAGGGTCTCGCAGGCGTGAAGCCAGGTCAGCGGTTGCCGACCAACGTGTCCAGCGTGGCCGTGCCGTTCTGCTCGCACCGGGCCCCTGACTCGCGCAGGGCGGTGGGGTTCTTCGCCTCGTCCTCCTTGCCCGCGTCCTTGAACAGCTTCGTGAGGATCGCGAGCTGTTCGTCGGCGCCGGCGAACAGGAACTCGCTGCACGTCGACCGTGCGTTGAGCGGCCCGTCGGACGGACCGGAGCCGCCGCCTGCGAAGTACAGGCCGCCGATGATCAGGGTCATGATCAGCAGACCGAGCGCGAGGCCGCCCTTGCCCGGTTGCTTCTCCTGCACCAGCCACGCCTCGACGGCCTTGATGAACGGGCTCGACTCGGTGAGCCGTTTGTCGATCCAGAACTCCCAGTCGACCTTGACGTGCTCGTCGGCGACCTCGAACTGGGCGTGGTCGGCCGCGAACAGCGCGCTCACCACGAGTTCGCGCGGGTACGACCACGACTGGAACGGGTCGGGCCGCACGACCACGAGGCGGTCGGGCAGCAGCAGCACGACGTCACGCGCGCCGCGGGCCAGTCGTTCGGTGTGCCCTGACCCGATGACGGCGCCCGCCAGCCAGGCCAGCACCTGACCGCGTTCGTGTTCGTCAAGGGCGTCAACGGCGATCTCAAGCAGGCCGTCGAGGTCCGGCTCCATGGGCACCACTTTCGGCAGCGGGGGACGCCTGGCTATCGTTCGGCGCCCGAGCCGGAGTTACCCCGGAGAGCTCAAATTCGTCCGAATGGCTCTGCCGTGACGCTAACCACGTGACGCTGCGATCACGGCCGTTTGCAGTCGGTCCACCGCATCGGTCCGGGCGCCGGTGATCGGGGCGTCGGCGACCTTCGCCGCGACGAACGGCACCCGCCTCGGCATCACCAGAGCGGCCGCCTCGAACAACGGCGTCAGCCGCCCGCCCCACGATCCGCCCAGCACGATCAGCTCCGGGTCGAGCACGGAGATCAACGTCGTCGCGACCCCGATCACCGCGTCCGCGATCCACGCCAGCGCGTGGTTGTCCGCCGCCAGCAACCGGTCGACGTCGATCGCGGTCGTGCGCGGCTTGCGCAGCCCGAGCAGGCCGAAGACCTCGATGAACGGCACCGCGCGACCGTCCGGCCCGATCGTGTGGACGTGCGCGAGCTCGCCCGCGAGCCCGGAGAACCCTCGCCGCACCTCGCCGTCGTTCACCAGCGCCCCGCCGAGGCCCTCGCCGAGGTAGAGGTACAGGTAGTCGCCGGACGCCTGCTCGGCCCGCGCCGCCCAGTTCACGTCGTTGTCGACGACCACCGGCCCGCGCACGAACGGCCTCAGCACCCGCACCGGGTCCAGCTCACCGGTCAGGAACGGCGAGTCCGGCAGCTGCACGAGCCGCCCGGTGTGCCGGTCGACGGGATCGGCCGCGCTCACCACGGCCAGCCGCACGTGCCCGCCCAGCGCCGGGTCGGCGACGGCGGCGGCAGCCACCGGCAACGCCGCCGGCACGTCCGCCGGCGACTCGATCTCCACGAGCTCCCGCGCCACGACGTCGCCGTACACGTTGACCAGCTCGGCCACGACCCCGCCGGCGCCGATGTCGACGACCAGCGCGCTGCCGACGTCCTCGGCGAGCGCGTAGAACGACCCGACCCGCCCCTTGCCGCGCCCGCCCGGCGTGCGCTCGCCGGTGTCGGCCACCAGCCCGTTCTCGGTCAGCCGCCGCACGCTGTCGCTGACCGTCGGCTTCGACAACCCCGTCAGCACCGCGAGCTCGGCCCTCGTGAGCTTCCGCTCGGCCAGCAACGAGCGCAGCACGTGCTCGTCCGAGATCGAGCGCAACAGCTCGACAGAGGGCTTGGCAGTCACCCCACCAGCATATTAGCCTTCTAGTTAGGGAGTCTTACTAGAAAGGAGCTCACATGCTGCCGAGCTGGGAGACCACACCGGAGGACCTGCCAGGAGCTGTGCGCGAGGTCAAAGCAGCGATCCGAGCTCAGATCGAGGCGTCCGGCCGCACCGTCGAGGAGGTGTTCGCCGTCGTCGAGCAGCACATCAAGCTCGAGGTTGACGCAATCAAGTCAAGTAAAGATGTATGGCCCGTCGTCAACTACGACGAGCTCGAATCAAGTGTTGACGCCGTCAAGCGGCGGGGTTGCGTCGTCATCCGCGGCCACTTCCCGCGCGAGCAAGCTCTCGCCTGGGACCGGTCGATCGTCGACTACGTCGAGAGCAACGGCTTCTTCGAGCAGTACCGCGGCCCCGGCGACGACTTCTTCGGCAGCGTCGGCTCCAAGCCCGAGATATATCCAATATATTGGTCGCCCGCCCAGCTCGAAGCTCGCGAGAGCCCGCGCATGGCCCGCGTGCAACGGTTCCTGAACAGCCTCTGGAAGCACGACGGCTGGTTCGACCCCGACAGCGACGTCGGCTACCCGGACCGCATCCGCCGCCGCCCGCCCGGCACCGACTCCGGCGGCCTCGGCACCCACCTCGACCCCGGCACCCTCGACCTGTGGATGACGAGCGAATACCAGCAGGCGTTCCGGCACCTGTTCAACGGCACCGTTGAGCAGTACGACCCGTGGGACGCCGCCCACCGCACCACCGGCCCGCAGTACCCCGGCACCACGATGTGCTCGGTCTTCCGCACCTTCCAGGGCTGGACCGCCCTGTCCGACATGCGCCACGACCAAGGCGTCCTGCACACCGTCCCCATCCCCGGCGCGATGGCGTACCTGATGCTGCGCCCGCTGCTCGACGACGTCCCCGAGGACGACATGTGCGGCGTGACCGTCAACCAGGTCTTCCCGGTCAGCGAGAAGTGGCACCCGCTGCTGCTCGAAGCCGTCAGCGGCATCCCCGACGTCCAGGCCGGCGACTCCGTCTGGTGGCACTGCGACATGATCCACAGCGTCGCGCCGGTCGAGGACCAGCAGGGCTGGGGCAACGTCATGTACATCCCCGCCGCCCCCATGTGCCCGCGCAACGAGCGGTACGCCGAAGAGATCGAGCACGCGAAGCAGACCCGGTCCAGCCCGAGCGACTTCCCCGCCGAGCACTACGAACGCGACTGGGTCAGGGCGTGAGCAGCACCCGGAACACCGCGCCCTCACCCGGCGCGGTGTCCACCTCCACCCGCCACCCGTGCGCCGCCACCAGCGCCGCCACAATCGCGAGGCCCAGCCCGGTCCTGCCGCTGTCCCGCCCGCGCGCCGAGTCGGCCCGGTAGAACCGCTCGAACACCCGCGCGGCCTGGTCAGCAGCCAGTCCCGGCCCGTGATCAGCCACCTCGAAACCAAAATCAGACAGCCGCACCTCGAGAGGCGACCCCGACGGCGTGTGCGTCAACGCGTTGTCCAGCAGGTTCGTCAGCACCTGCCGCACCTTCCCGTCATCAGCCCGCACCACCACGGGAGCACCCGGCAGCGACAACGACACCGTCCGCTCCGGCGCCCGCACCCGGCCTTCCCGACGAGCACCAGCGCGGCCTGTTGGTGGGCGAGCCACAACGCGGTTGTGCCGGTGCCGTTGGGATACGCGGTGTTGAGGTTGTTCTGGGCGACGTCGACCTGCGGCTGCGCCGCGGTCGGGTCGAGCTTCGCGCTGTGGACCGGCTGCCGGATTCCTGGCAGGTTTCCTGATGATCGTCGCTCGATCATTTTCACCCGAATGAGCCCACTCGTGCTCTTCGAGCAACGCTTAGCGTCAGAACATGGCCACGACCACACCTTCCACGGCGTACAGCCGCGACCTGGGCGACGAGCTGCGCCGGTTGCGGGAGACCTCGACGAACCTGAGCGGTGCCGCGCTGGCGATGCGGCTCGGCTGGGATCCCAGCAAGGTCTCGACGATCGAGCACGGCAAGTACGCGCGAGCGAGATCGACCTGGTGCAGTACCTGACGATGTGCGGGAAGGACGTCGACTTCTTCGAGGAGTTCAAACGGCGCTACCGCAACGCGTTCGACGAGTACGTCGTCCAGGTCTCGGACAACCTGCGCACGCTGGCCCTGGCGGAGTCGACCGCGGTGGCGATCACCAGCTACGACCCGCAGGCGATACCGGGTCTGTTCCAGACCGAGGAGTACGCCGACAGGCTGTATCGACTGGGTGGGTACATCGCGGAGGACCGCATTCCCACGGTGGTGCGGTTCCGGATGGACCGGCAGTCGATCTTGCGGCGACACGATCGGCCGACTTGCTTGTTCTACATCCACGAGCACGCGCTGCAGACGCAGGTCGGCGACGCGCGGATCATGGAGGAGCAGTACCTCAAGCTGTTGTTCGCCGCGCACCTGATCCGGGTCGTGCCCACGGACGCGCCAGTGGTCGTGTCGAGCTGCGTCCTGTGGGAGTTCGAGAAGGCGATGCCGGTCGCGTTCACGTCGACCGATCTGGCGAAGGTGTTCGTGCAGGATCCGGCTGCGATCGCCAGGACCCGGCTGCTGTTCGACCGTTTGGCTGAGGTTGCCTTGGATGCGGAACAATCGCGGAGCAAGCTGGCTGAGTACGTCAGCCCACCGCGAGAGGACCTTGATGACCCAGGAACGCTCATGGCGTAAGAGCAGCTATAGCGGTGCGACGGAGGACGACAACTGTGTCGAGGTTGCGCTGGTCAGCGCCGCCTTCGTGCGTGACTCGAAGAACCTCGACGGCCCCGTCCTGACCTTCGCTCCGGCCGCCTGGAAAAACTTCCTCGAAACTCGTTGAACCGTTCTCCGTCTCACCACGTGTCATCGCCGTCAACAGGTGAGTAGGGGGAGCGGTTCGATGGCACGCGACGACGAGAAGACGGTCCTGCTCGGCCAGGTCGGCCCGACGGTGATGCTGCCGCGTCAGGGCGCACAGCTCGTGCGCCTGCAGCGGCGCAACGCCCCGATGCGGGTCGACGTGGCCGGTGGCGGTCCGGTCGGGCTGGCGTTCGCGTGCTCGCTGAAGTCGATGCTGGGCGACCAGGTGTCGGTGCGCGTGTTCGACCGCAGGTGGAAGCGCCACGCCGACCGCGTGGTGTGGAAGAACGCCGCCGACGGCAACAACCGCCGCGAGCAGGTCGTGACGCTGCAGAGCAACGTGTGGGCCGCGCTGCCTGCCGAGGTGCAGCAGCGGTTGTTCGTCGACGGCCGCTTCTCCGAGATGTGGCCGCTCGGCCCGGACTCACCCGCCTCCAAGGGCCGCCCGCGCAACATCAAGATCCGCTGGATCGAGGACGCGCTGCTCGACCTCGCCCAGGACCAGGGCGTCGAGCTGCTGCCGCAGGCCTACACCGTTCCCTCGAAGTGGGACGGCCTGCACGTGCTGGCGATCGCCGACGGCGCCCGTTCCGCGACCCGTGAGTCGTTGAAGCTGCACTTCGGCACGCCGTCCCGCGAATTGTTCTCCTTGGACGGTTCGCCGCTGGACGAGCGCGTGCTGGGCATCCGTGTCGTGTCGACGAAGGTTCCCGACGAGCACACCGTGCCGTTGACGGTGGCGCAGAACCGCTTCCTGTTCAACTCGATGGGCGGCGGCTTCATCAACATGCGCCTCACCGCGGAGGAGGCGTCGGAGATCGTTGCGTTGGGCGCCAACGGTCCTATCGGGTGCATCGGCAAGTTCGGCTGCACCATGCGCCCCGAGGGCACCCGCTTCGTGTGCGACCGGCACCGCTCGGTGTTCAAGCCGTCCGTCGACAAGCTCTCCTACCTGTGGCCCCGGATCCTCGACGGCCTGCGGTTCTTCGGCGTCGGAGTGGCGGACGTCGTGGGCATCACGTCGTTCACCCTGGGCATGCAGCAGATGTCGAAGTTCACCGCCCAGCTGTCGCCCTCCACCTACGGCTTCCTGCTCGGCGACGCCGCCAACTCCCTGCACTTCTGGCCCGGCCGAGGCCTCAACACGGGCCTGAAGAGCGCGCAGTCGCTCGCCGTGAACCTGTTGCAGCGCTGGAAGGGCCGCGGCTTCCGCGCCGCCGACTTCGCCCAGCACGAGGGCATCATGCAGCAGTTGCAGTACCGCGAGAAGTCCCGCGCCTGGACCACCATGCTGATGCCCGACGCCGACGGCATGCCGCGCGGCATCGAGGACCGCATCCGCGACGGCCTGGTGGGCCCGTTCGACCGCGAGTCGCTGATCGCCGAGATGTTCCAGCGCGTCAAGGACATCAAGGCGCGCATGGGCGACCGCATGGGCCCGCTGGCGACCGACGAGTGGTACCTGGGCCGGATCCAGGCGCTCGACGTGCGCACGCTGAAGGTCATGGTCGAGTCGGGGGCGTGGATCACCCGCGAGATCGGCGGCGACGAGGTCGTCGTCCCGACCGCCGCTCCTTCGGAAGCTCCGGTGTCAGCGCGTCCTGGCCTCTCGCTGGTCTCCTGACGCCGTCAGGCTGACCGGCAACCGCTCGAACCCGCGCAGGATCCTCGTCGGCCGCCGCCCCGCACCCTGCTCCAGCCGCAGGTCGGGGAAGCGCCGGAACATCGCCCGCAACCCGATCTCGCCCTCCATCCGCGCGAGCGCCGCACCCAGGCAGTAGTGCCGGCCCGCGCCGAACGACACGTGGTCGCGGGCGTTGTCCCGGGCCACGTCGAACCTGTGCGGGTCAGCGAACACCTCCGGATCGCGGTTGGCACCGGCCAACACGGTCGCCACCAGCTGGCCTCGGCGTACCGGCACGCCGAGGATCTCGGTGTCCCGCATGCACATCCGGCCCGTCAGCAGCACCGGCGGGTCGTAGCGCAGGACCTCGTCGACCGTGTTGGCCCACAGCTCCGGCCGTGCGCGCAACACCTCCAACTGGTCAGGATTCCTTGCCAGCAAGGAGATGCCGTTGCCGAGCAGGTTGACCGTCGTCTCGAAGCCGGCCGCCAGCACCAGGCCCGCGGTGCTCTTGAGCTCGCGCTCGGTCAGCCCGATGCCCTCGTCGCGGGCGCTGATCAGCTGGCTGAGGAGGTTGTTGCCGGGGTTGGCGCGCAGGGTGTCGATGTGGTGGCTGAGCCAGGCGTCGAACGAGGTCAGCGTGGTCTCGACCGATCTGAACACCCGCCACGACAGGCCGAGGTCGAGGCTCGGTGCCGCGGCGGCGCCGAACGCGAGCACCTTGGCGCGGTCCTCCTGCGGGACGCCGAGGATCTCGCTGATGACGGTCACCGGAAGCAGCCCGCAGTAGGTCTCGATCAGGTCGACCGGGTCGCGCGGGTCGAGGCCGTCGAGGAGCTGCTCCGCGATCTCCTGCGTGCGGTGCCGGAGCTGCTCGACCGCACGCACGGTGAACACGCGCGTGACCAGCTTGCGGTAGCGCGTGTGGTCAGGCGGCTCGGTGACCAGCAACGACGGCGGCTGCACCGGGTGCAGCACGTCGGTGGAAGCCCAGTCCGCGATCTTGCCGAGCACCCCGTCGCCGTAGCGTGGCCGGGTGGCGTGGAAGGCGTCGCTGCCGAGCACCTCGCGCACTGCGGCATGACGGGTCGTGACGTGTCCGATGCCGGTGGGCGCCAACGGGCCGTGTGCTCTGATCTCGTCGAACAACCCCGTGAGGTCGTTGCCGTTGCTCGCTTCGACGGTGATGCGGCCCTGCAGGTCGCCTTTGCGCGCGGCCAGGCGCAACGCCACCCTCGGCACGCCGTGGTTCAAGCCCCAGCGGATGACCGTTTTGATGGTCGCCTCCTTCGCCCCGACGAACGACGCCCAGGGTAAGGGCTCGTTCACGCGATCGGGTGGGTCGTTGCGTGAGTACTGGGATGGTTTGTGCGCGTACGATCTTCTACCCATGGCACGGGTGTTCATCAGCTATGCGAGTCAGAACCTCGCCCGCGCCCTGGAAGTGGCCTCCTGGCTCACCGCCGACGGTCACCAGGCGTTCGTCGACCAGGACCCGAGCCGCGGCCTGACCGTCGGCGAGGACTGGGAACGCCAGCTCCGCGACCGCCTGCGCTGGGCCGACGTCGTCGTCTGCCTGATCACCGCCGCCTACGCGCGGTCGGTGTGGTGCAGCACCGAGGCCCTGTTCGCGCGGTGGCTGGGCAGCGTGGTCGTGCCCGTGCTGTCGGAGCGCGACGCCGAGCACCCGTTGCTCCGCTTTCCGGTGCAGTACGCCGACCTGACCAGCGATCATTCGCTCGCTCGTGAGCGTTTGATCGAAGCTGTCCGCCGAACCGATCAATCGACCACGAACTGGTCGCACCGGGAGTCGCCGTATCCCGGGTTGCGTGCGTTCGATGCGGGGTTGCGGGGTGTGTTCTTCGGGCGGGCGGTGGAGACGGCCGATCTTGCTCGCGCGGTGCGTTCGCCCGTGGCCGACGGGTGCCTGCTCGTGATCGGTCCGTCCGGGTCTGGCAAGTCGTCGTTGGTGCGGGCGGGGTTGGTGCCGGTCATCGCCGGGGAACCTGGCTGGTTGACGTTGCCGCCGTTCACACCCGGCACGGATCCTTCGTCGGCGTTGGTGCGGGAGCTTGTTTCGGCCGGACGGCGGCGGGGGCTTGGTTGGACCGTCGCCGACGTGCGGGCGGGGTGTGCCGGCGACCTGGTCGAGGAGTTGCTGATCGGCGCTGGTGGGCGTTGTGAGCGGTTGCTCGTTGTGATCGATCAGCTGGAAGAGCTGCTCACGCAGACGCCGGATGATCGGAAACGGTCATTCGCTCACACGCTCATCGATTTGAGTGCGGCGCCGGTTCAACTCGTTGCCACGGTCCGATCGGAGTTCGTCGACCGTCTGCTGGCCGATGCCGACCTCCGGCCGCTCGCCGGTCCCACCTTCGCGGTGAAGCCCCTGGGGCAGGCGCAGCTCCGGTCGGTGGTCGAAGGTCCGGCTCGGTTGGCCGGGATCAGCGTGTCCGAGGAGCTTCTGCAGCGGTTGGTCGCCGATACCGATGACGGGTCTGCGCTTCCGCTGCTCGCTTTCACCTTGGCCCAGTTGGCTGCCGATCGTCGTGGTTCGGAGCTTTCACCGGCTCGCTACGACGAACTTGGTGGGGTGCGCGGCGCCTTGGTGAAGCAGGCGGACGCCGCTCTTCGCGAGGCGGTCGGGGTCACCGGCCGTACTCCTGACGAGGTCATCACCGGCTTGCTGGAGCTGGTGACCGTTGATGATCATGACCAGCCTGTGCGTGGGCGGGTTGTCCGGTCGGTGTTGCCGGATTCGGTTGCGGCAGAGATGGACGTGTTCATCGCGCACCGGTTGCTCACGACGGACGACGACGGGGCGCTCACGGTTGCGCACGAGGCGTTCCTGACTGCTTGGCAACCCATGGCTTCCGCGATCACCGCCGAGGCGACCGCACTGCGGGCGCGTGGGGCGATCGATCGTGCTGCGGCGTCTTGGGAGACGTCGGGTCGGGCGGTGAACCGGTTGTGGGAGCGCAACCAGTTGGCGGCGGCGGTGGCGGATGTGGCGGCGGACGTTCCACCGGTGTTCCGGCGGGGTGGTGGGGGGATCAGGACGAGCCGGGTGGAGCTCGGTGAGACCAGTCGGGCGTTTCTGCTCGCGGGGGTGCGTCGGGATCGGATGAGGCGTGGATGGCTCACGACGGTGCTGTCGGCGTTGCTCGTTGTCGCGTCGGTGGCGGCGGGGATGGCGGTTGTGCAGCAGCGGGAGGCCGAGCACCAGCAACGGATTGCTGCCTCGCGTGCATTGGTGTCGCGGGCGGAGGCCGGCCTGCGCGACGACCCGCAGCTCGCGCTCATGCTCGGGGTGGCGGCGATTGAGCTGAACCCCGGACTCGACACCAAGAACAGCCTGACCGAGTCGCTGACCAGCACCCACTACGGCGGCACCATCACCGGGCACACCGGGGAGGTCACGGCGGTGGGGTTCGCTCGGGACAAGCGCACCCTGGCCACCGCGGGTGCCGACAGAGCCGTGATCCTGTCAGACCTCGCGGACCCGTTGAAGCCGCGGGAGCTGAAACGGTTGACCGGGCACCGGTTCACGGTCACCGATCTGGCGTTCAGCCCGGTGGCACCGTTGCTCGTGACGGTGGACGGGGCCGGTGGGGTGATCCTGTGGGATGTCGAGGACCCCGCTCGCGCCACGCGGATCTGGCAGTCGCCTGATCGTGACAGACCAGCGTTGACATCGGTCGCCATCAGCCCGGACGGCCGCACGCTCGCCACCGGAGGCGGTGCTTCGAGTGACAGGCCCGAAGTGGGCCTGCCCCCCGGGGGCGTGCAGTTGTGGGACATCACCGTGCCTGCGGAACCGCGTGAGATCAGCAGACTTTCCAGTCACGAACTGATGGTGCTGGGGTTGGCGTTCCACCCCGACGGACGCACGCTCGCCAGCGCCGCCATGGACGGGAGCGTCGCGCTGTGGGACACGTCCGACCCGGCCAGGGCATTCGCGCTCGCCGCGCTACCTCGCGAACCCGATGCGCGGTGGCAGTCCGTGGCCTTCAGCCCTGATGGGCGCACGCTGGCCGGTGTGGGGGCGGGGAGGACTCCGGCGGTCCTGTGGGACGTCACCGACCGGACGAGGCTTTCCCGCATCGCCGCACCGCCCGCGAGCGCCGGCGGTTTCCTGCACGACGTCGTGTTCAGCCCGGACGGCGCGATGCTGGTAGCAGTCGGTCAGGACCGGTCAGTGGTGCGCTGGGACGTCCGACGCCCGGCCGAGCCGCTCGCACTGCCGTCGTTCCACGGACACGCGCGCGGCGTCGAGGCGGTGGCCTTCCACCCGGACGGCGGATACCTGGTGACCGGTGGCCACGACCGCGTGGTGATGCTCTGGCACGTGCGCAACCCCGCGGGGGCCGTCCAGTCCGGCGAACCGCTGACCGGGCACGTCGGTGAGGTGGAGCGCTTGGAGTTCCGCCCGGACGGCCGGGTGCTCGTCTCGACCGGCGATGACGGCCAGATCACCTTCTGGGACACCCGCGATCACGCCAGGCCGAGGAGGATCCACCGGTTCGCACCGGGACATCGCGAGGAACTGTCCGCGCTGGCGTTCAGCGCTGACGGTCGCCTGCTCGCGACCGGCTCGCACGACGGTGCCGTGAAGTTGTGGGACGTCAGCGATCCAGCCGCACCCGTCCGCATCGACCAGCCGATCAGCGAACGCGCGGGCCGGGTGCTCGACCTCGCGTTCCTGCCGGCCGGCGGGCAGCTCCTCGTCTGCGGCTCCGGCGGGCAGGTCTTCTTGTGGGACATGGTCAGCAGAAGACGTACCGCGGTGCCGGTGGACATGCCGCTGTTGCCGAACTCGGCCGCGTTCGGCGGTGACGGAACCCTGCTCGCATACGGTGGTCCCGGTCCGGGGAGGTGGTTGTGGGATGTCAGGGATCCCCGGAACCTCCGTGCCATCACGACGCAGCTGGACGAACGCGACGGTTACGCGGTGGAGTCCGCGTTCGCAGGCGACGTGCTGGCCGTCTCGAGCACCGACATCACCGTGGTCCTCTGGGATCTCCGCGATCCCACCCGGCCGCTGCGCCTCGGACAGCCGCTGACCGGGCACGAAAGCCTCGTGTCGAAGATGGCCTTCAGCGCCGATCGGCAGACGCTGCTCACGGTGGACAGCGATCGCGCCGCCATTCTGTGGAACGTCAGTGCACCTGACCACCCCCGCCGGATCGGTCCTCAGCTGCCGTCCGAGGGTGCGGCCGCGCTCAGCGTGGACGGACGCACGGTGGCGTCGAAGGACGGAGACGGTGTGGTGTTGTGGGACCTGAGCGGACCGGTCGACGCTCGCGAACACCCGGTGGAACGCGCGTGTGAGCGAGCCGGGCGGGGACTCACCCGAGAGGAGTGGGAGCACCACGTCGGCCCGGGCTATCGGGAAACCTGCCGGTCACCGGGCCGCTGACACCTTCCACGTCGTTGCCGCGCAAGCGATTGCCGTGATCACCAGCGCGCCCGCCGAGAGCAGCCCGAACAGGGCCCACGGCACGTCGACGATGCCCTGCGTCCCGCCCGCCACCCCGACCAACGCCCCCGCCGCCACCACCGCCCCGAGCAGCAGCCCGATCACCGTGACCGCGGTCGACTCGACCAAGGCGACGGTCATGATCTGCCGGCGGGTGAGACCCGACAGGCGCAACACAGCGAACTCAGCCCGGCGTTCCGCGCCGGCGATCACGACGGCGTTCACGGCGGCGATGGCGGCGTACAAACCGGACAGTCCCATGAGGACGGCCATGATGGCGAGGTTGCCGGACTGCTGGGCCTTTGCGGCGGCACCAGCCCATTCGGAGACCGTGCGGACGTCGCCGAGACCCGCAGCGGCAATGGCGGAGCGGACGGTGGCCGGGTCGGTGCCCGGGGTGAGTCGGACGAAGGTGGTGGTCGGGGAGGTGGCAAGCAGGTCGGCGGGGACGGCGTCGCGGGAGACCAGGAACTCCTCGCCCAGGGCCAGGGTTTCGGGCATGCGGGCGACGAACTGGAGGGTGGTCGATTGGTCGTTGTAGTGCATGGTGGCCGTTTCGCCGATCAGGCGCTCGCCCGCGACCATGGGGCCGCCGGCGATCGTCATGCCGGTCAGCCGGTCGAGGCTGCCGCTGCGGGGTTGGGTCACGTGAGTCCTCAGGTAGGTCGCGGGGTCGATGGCGAAGACCTGTTCGTCGTAGGCCTCGGTGACGGCCGGGCCGTCGGCGTCGACGAGGTTCTGGACGACGATCTTCACCGGGAGGAGGGTCTGCGGGGCGGCTACGGCGACGCCGGGGAGTCCGGCGAGGCGGGTGGACTGGGCGCCGGTGGAGTCGACGACGAGGTCGGCGCGGACGGAGCGTTCCTGTTCTACGCCGGTGAGCAGGGCCAGGGAGCCGAGGGAGCCGTCGATGCCGAGGACCAGGGCCACCAGGACGATCAGCGGGGCGGCGGTGGAGGCGCTGCGGCGGACGCCGTCGCGGAGGTTGGCCCGGGCGAGTTCGCCGAGGCCGGGGAGGACCAGCAGGCGGCCGAGCAGGGGGACGAGTAGTGGGCTCAGGCGGCTGAGGGCGACGGAGCCGGTCATTGAGATCAGCAACGACGTGGTCAGGGCGATCAGCAGGTCGCCGGAGCGGGCCAGCAGGATGAGCAGGACGGTCATGGCGACGCTCAGCAGGCCGGTGACCCAGCGGCCGAGGGTCATGACGCGGGCGGCGGAGCCGGTGTCGCGCAACGCGTCGAGTGGTTGGACGCGAGAAGCGCGGCGGGAGGCGGAGAGGACGCCGAGGACCGCCACGCCGACGCCGATGGGGATCGAGGCCCAGAGCACCCACGGGCCGAACGGCGCGGCGAAGCCGTCGGGGAGGAAGCCGAACGCGGTCAGCACGGCGGATTGCGCTGTGACGGTGGGGAAGGAGATGACGACGCCGATCGCGGTGCCGAACGTGCCGAGGAAGAACGCCTCGAACAGCAGCAGGCGGCGCACCTGGGGAGGGTTGGCGCCCAGGACGCGGAGCAGGGCGAGGTCGCGGCTGCGCTGGGCGACGGTGAACGCGAACGTCGAGCCGACGATGAAGACCGCGAGGAACGCCGCCAGTGGCACGGTCATGCCGAGCAGGGTGGCGGCGCCGACGTAGCCCTCGCGGATCTGGAACGCCTCCTCCTCGGTGGCGCCCGGCGGGATCCAGCCGTCGGCGGTGGCGGCCATGACCAGCAGCGCGGCCTGCACGAGTGCGACGCCCAGCGCGACCGTGATGACGGCGCCGATGAACAGCGGCCAGCGTTCGCGCAGCGTGCTCAGGGACAGGGTCAGCACGACTCCTCCAGGCGCGCGAGCCGTTCGGCGACGGCGTGGGTGGTCGGTTGGTCGAGTCGATCGATCACACGGCCGTCCGAGAGGAAGACGACCGAGTCGGCGGCAGCGGCGGCGGCCGGGTCGTGGGTGACCATGATGATCGTTTGGCCGTTGCGGACCAGGTCCTTGAGCAGAGCGAGGACGGTGCGGGCGGACTGGGAGTCGAGGGCGCCGGTGGGTTCGTCGGCGAACAGCACGGCGGGGCGGGTGATCATGGCGCGGGCGATGGCGACGCGTTGTTGCTGGCCGCCGGAGAGCTCGCGCGGGCGGTGGTGCAGGCGGTCGCCGAGGCCGACCTGGTCCAGGGCCTCGAAGACGTCCGATTTGGACACACGCGAGCCGGCGAGTTTCAACGGCAGTTCGACGTTCTGCGCGGCGGTCAGCGAGGCGACGAGGTTGAAGTGCTGGAAGACGAAGCCGATCGACCTGCGCCGCAACGTGGTCAGGTACGCCTCGGGCGCCTGGGTGATGTCGGTGCCGGTGAGCAGCACCTGGCCGCTCGACACCCGGTCCAGGCCGGTCGCGCAGTGCAGCAGCGTCGACTTGCCGGACCCGGACGGGCCCATCACCGCGGTCCAGGTCCCGGCAGGGAAGCCGAGGCTGACGCCGTTCAAGGCGCGCACCGAAGCGGATTTGGCGCCGTACTGCTTGGTCACCGCGCGCAGCTCGACCGCGAACGGCGTGTTTCCCCCGTAGATCACGGTGTCAGAGCCAACCGCGGATACCACGCCACGTGCACTACGTCCAGCGCCCTGATCGAGGTAGGGCTGGGCCTACCCCGGGCCTACCCTGGGCTCATGGGGGAAGGCGCGCCGGCGACGGTGCTCGAAGCGGTGACGGGTCGACGGTTCCTGCTGAGCAGCTGGCCGTGGCGTTCGCTGGTGTACCTGGTCACGAGCCTGCCGATGGCCGTGGCCGCCGCCGTGTTGCTCGCGCTCGCCGTGCTGCCGTGGCAACCGATCGCGACCAAGGGGCCGAGCCTCGACGCGGTGTTGCTCGCGGCGGTCGGCGTGCTGGCGGCGACCGCGATCCCGCTGCTCGCGACGCAGCTCGCGAAGGTGGAACGGGCGCGGGTGCGGCTCGTCGACACCAGGCCGATCACGACCAGCGACCGCGCGGCAGGCCTGTACCGCTACGGCGAGGCGACGACGTGGCGCGAGGTCGTCCACGCCGGCCTGCTGGCGACGGTCGTGCCGGTGGTGTCGTCGGCCTTCCTCGTGCTGTTCCTGCTGGTCGTGGCGTTCATGATGATGCCGGCGCTGATCGTGGACGGGCCGGTGGCGGTGCTGTTCTGGGAGATCGGCACGGCCGCGGAGGCCTGGGTCTGCACGGCGGTCGGGCTGCCGGGGCTCGCGGCGCTCAGCTACCTCGCGGCCGGGATCACCGGGGTGCAGGCGCAGCTCGCGCGGGCGTTGCTGAGCGGCCGCAACGACCTGCGCGCCGAGCTGGTCGAGGTGTCGGCGTCACGGGCCAGGCTGGTCGACGCGTTCGAGGCGGAACGGCGCCGCATCGAACGGGACCTGCACGACGGTGCGCAGCAACGTCTCGTCAGCCTCACCATCCAGCTCGGCCTCGCGCGGGTGGACCTGCCGGACAACAAAACCGTTGCGGCAGCTCACGAACAGGCCAAGGAACTGATGGCGGAGCTGCGGGAGTTCATCCGCGACATCCACCCGCAGGTGCTCACCGACCACGGCCTGGCCGACGCGCTGGACGACCTCGCCGACCGGATCCCGTTGCCGGTCACCGTGGAAGCCGACCTCACCCGGCTGCCCGCCGCCGTCGAGTCGGCCGCGTACTTCGTGGTGTCCGAGGCGCTCACCAACGTGGTCAAGCACGCGCAGGCGACCGAAGTAGAAGTTCAAGCACACCAACGCGAACAGATGCTCGTCGTCGAGATCACCGACGACGGGTGCGGGGGAGCGGACCCGGCTGCCGGCACCGGACTGACCGGCCTGGCCGACCGGGTCGCGGTGGTGGGCGGGAGAATGCTGCTGTCCAGCCCGACCGGTGGCCCGACCCGACTGCGCGTGGAGATCCCGTGCCGATCCGAGTAGTCCTCGCCGAGGACGGCGTCCTGCTGCGCGAGGGGCTCACCGGCCTGCTGGCCAGGTTCGGCTTCGAGGTGGTGGCGGCGGTCGGCGACGCGACGGCGTTGGAGATCGCTGTCGTGGAGCACCGGCCGGACCTCGTGCTGACCGACATCCGCATGCCGCCGACGTTCACCGACGAGGGCTTGCGTGCCGCGCTTGCGTTGCGCCGCAACGATTCGGGCCTGCCGGTCGTGCTGCTGAGCCAGTACGTCGAACACCGGCACGCCGCCGACCTGCTCGACAGCGGCGGCCACATCGGCTACCTGCTCAAGGACCGGGTGGCCGACGTGGAGGAGTTCGTCACGAAGCTGCGGTACGTCGTCGACGGCGGCACGGTGATCGATCCCGAGGTGGTGCGCAAGCTGGTCCGGCGTTCGCCGCTCGCGACGCTGTCCGGCCGGGAGGCGGAGGTGCTCGCGCTGGTCGCCGAGGGGCACTCGAACGCGGCGATCTCGCGGCGTCTGGTGCTGTCGGAGGCCGGGGTGGGCAAGCACATCGGCAACATCCTCGCGAAGCTCGACCTGCCGCCGGACGACGACACGAACCGGCGGGTGATGGCCGTGCTGAGGTACCTGCGGAACGTCTGACCGCCTCACGCGCGGATGATCGGCACGGTCAGAGCGGTCACGACCTCGTTGTCCGCGTCCGTGACCACGCCGGCCACCTCGTCGAGCGGCAGCACCGAGAACCGCGATGCCGCGCCGATCTTCTCCGAGCTCGCCAGCACGTACGTCTCCGCGGCCTGGCGGGCCAGCGTGCGCTTCATCGCGGCCTCGTCCGCGTCGCCGGTGGTCAGGCCCGCCTCCGGGTGCACGCCGGTGACGCCCAGCAGGAACAGGTCGGCGTGCACGCCCCGTGCGGCCTCCACGGCTGCGGCGCCACACGCGACCATCGAGTGCTTGAACAGGCGCCCACCGATCAGATAGACGTCCACGTCCCGGTGGCTTTCCAACGCGCTCGCGACCGTCGGACTGTGCGTGACAACGGTCGCCTGCAGATCCAACGGCAACGCGCGCACGACGGCCAACGCCGTAGTGCCGCCGTCGATGATCGCGGTGCATCCAGGCTCGACGAGTGCGGCTGCCGCAGCCGCCACCCGTTGCTTGCCGGAGACCGAGACCTCCTGGCGGGCCGTGTAGTCGGCGATCGCGGGCGACACCGGCAGCGCGCCGCCGTAGACGCGCTGGCAGAGCCCGGCGGCGGCCAGGTCCCGCAGGTCGCGGCGGATCGTGTCCTCGGAGATGCCGACCTCGGTGGCGAGGTCCTTGGCGACGATCCGGCCGTCGGTGCGCAGGCGTTCGAGCAGCAGGTCACGGCGCTGAGCGGCGAGCATGCACGTTTCTCCTTGTTTTTGCCGAGTGTTGCACGTTATGGTCTGAAGCATGTTGATTCTGATCGCGGGTCCTTACCGGTCCGGCACCGGGGACGACCCGGAGCTGATGGCGCGCAACCTCGAACGCCTGGAGGAGGCCGCGTGGCCGATCTTCCGCAGCGGGCACGTGCCGATGATCGGCGAGTGGGTGGCGTTGCCGGTGCTGCGCGGCGCGGGTGGTGAGTCGCCGGCCGATCCGGTGGCCGAGGGGATCATGTACCCGACGGCGGAGCGGTTGCTCGAGAAGTGCGACGCGGTGCTGCGGTTGCCGGGGGAGTCGACCGGGGCTGACCAGGACGTGCGGATCGCGCGGGAACGCGGGCTGCCGGTCTACCACCGGGTCGAGGACGTTCCGGGATATCGGGCCGCCTGAGGGCGTTGGTCCGTTCGGACGTTGCTGGGCCGAAACGGCGATGCGCGGCACCCCCGCTGTGATGATGGGGACCTGACTGGGAGGGTGACGTGATCGGTGGAAGCCCGGAGCAGGTCGAACGGCAGCTGGAGGACTGGGCCCGGCAGGCCGAGCAGAAGGCCGAGCGCTACCAGGAGATGAGTGCGGCGGTCTCGGCCGTCAGCGCCACCGAGTCGTCGCCGGACGGGGTGGTCAGGGTGACCGTCAACGCGTCCGGGGCGGTGTCGGCGCTGGAGCTCACCGACCGCATCCGCGAGCAGACCGGGCAGGCGGTGGCCGCGCAGATCATGGCGACCATCCAGAAGGCGCAGGCCAGGCTCGCCGGGCAGGTGCAGGCCGCGATGCAGGCGACGATCGCCGGTGAGCAGTCGACGATCGAGTCCGTGGTGTCGAGCTACGAGCAGCGGTTTCCGGAGCCGGTCGGGCCGCCGGCGGGCGAGGGGCCCGGGTTCAAGCGCATCGGTGAGCTGGAGGACGAGACACCGCCTTCGCCTCCGGTGGAACGGCGGCAGCCCCAGCGCCGTCCGATCGAGGAGGACGACGACTTCGGCGGAGGTTCGGTGCTGAGTTAGGCCGTTGCCACCGATCCACAGGGGGAGGGGATTGTCGTGACCGGATTCGGTTTGGTGCCCGAGGAGCTGAGGGCGCACGCCGCCAGGCTGGACGGGATCAGGGACCGGCTGTCGACCGCGCTCGACGCCGCGCGCACGGTGAGCCTGCCGACCGACGCGTACGGCCAGATCTGCCAGTTCTTCCCGCCGATGGTCGATCCCGTCGAGCAGATGGGCATGGACGCCATCGGTGCGGCCGTGACGGCCGTGGAGGAGACCGCGACCGGCGTGCGGGAGACGGCCAAGGCCTACGACGCGGTCGACGAGAGCAACCGTTCGGCGTTCGGGTCATGAGCAACCCGCTGGTGGCGCAACGGCAGGACTCCACGACCGGTGTCACCGGCATCGGGATCCTCGAGTCGGTCAACGACGTCTCGTCCGGCATCGAGTCGGGGTCGTGGCTGGAGGCGGGCCTCGGGCTCGCCGGCGCGGGCATGGAGGCGCTCGGGCTGGTCACCGACCCTGTCGGCACATTGCTGTCGTACGCGGTGTCGTGGCTGATGGAGCACGTCAAACCGTTGTCCGACGCGCTCGACTGGCTGGCGGGCGACCCCGACACGATCGCGTCCTACGCGGCGACGTGGAAGAACGTGTCGGAGGCGATCGGCACGGCAACGCAGGACTTCGCCCGTGAGGTCGAAAGCGGGACCGCCGGGTGGACCGGGGCCACGGCGGACGCGTACCGGGCGAACACCAAGGCGGAGGCCGAACACCTGGCGGGTGCGGCGAAGGCGGCGGGCACGGTCGGGACCGTGGTCGAGGTCGTCGGCGTGCTCGTGGGCGTGGTGCGGGAGACCGTGCGGGACCTGATCGCGGAGTGCGTCGCGACGCTGATCGCGCGGATTCCCCGGTGGATCGCGCAGATCGCGGGCACCCTCGGGATCGGGACCGCGGCGGTGGTGCCGGAGGCGATCGCGCTGATCGCCAAGTGGGTGCGGCGGATCAGCGAGTTCATCCAGAAGCTGGTGCGGTCGATCGGCAAGCTGCAGCCGTTGCTGAAGAAGCTCGACGAGATCTGGGCGGCGATCAAGAAGGGGCTCGGGTCGCTCGGCAGGCGCGGTGGCGGCGGTGGCGGGCCCAGCGCTCCCGACGGCGTTCGTCCGTCCTCTGTGGACGCGCCGAGCTCGCCGGGCAGCACGAGTCCGTCCAGTGCCACGAGTCCGTCCAGCACCACGTCACCGTCGAGCGCTCCGGACACGACCTCGCCGTCCGGCACGACATCCCCGTCCAGCACGACGAGTCCCTCCAGCACGAGTCCCTCCAGCACGAGTCCGTCGAGCACCAGCCCGGACACGACCTCGCCGAGCAGCTCCACCAGCCCGTCGGGCACCTCACCCAGCCCGGCCAGGCCGGACTCGACGCCCGACAGCCCGAGCCGCCCGGACAACCCGGACACCACCAGGACGCCCGAGCAGAACCGCGTCTGCCAGAACGACCCCGTCGACGTCGTCTCCGGCGACATGGTGCTCGGGCAGTCCGATGTGGAGCTCGCCGGTGTGCTGCCACTGGTCGTCCGGCGCACGCACGTCAGCTCGTACACGGCGGGCACGGCGTTCGGGCGGTCCTGGGCGAGCACGCTGTCGCAACGCGTCGAGGCCGACGCCACCGGAGTGGTGTTCGTCGCCGACGACGGCATGATCCTCGTCTACCCGACTCCGCTGGCGAACGAGGTGCTGCCCGCCGTCGGCCCGCGCTGGCCGTTGTCCCGCACCGAAGACGGGTACACGGTCCGTCGCACCGACAACGGCCAGCAGGTGCACTTCGCCGCCACCGGCCACCTCACCGCGATCACCGACCGCAGCGCCAACCGGATCGACTTCGAACGGCACGACTCCGGTGACCTCAAAGCGATCCGGCACAGCGGCGGCTACCACGTCGACGTCGACACCGAGGGCGGCCGGGTCACCGAGCTGCGGCTGCGCGACCCGGAGACCGGCGACGGCACCACCCTCGCCAAGTACCGCTACGACGCCACCGGCAACCTGTTCGCGGTCTTCAACTCCTCCGGCCAGGCGCTGACGTTCGACTACGACGCCGACGGCCGGATCGTGCGCTGGATCGACCGCAACGGCGGCTGGTACTCCTACCGCTACGACGCCCAGGGGCGTTGTGTCGCCAACGAAGGAGCCGAAGGGTTCCTCGACGGCTCCTTCGAGTACGAGCCCGGCGTCACCCGGTTCACCGACGCGCTCGGCAACGTCACCACCTACACCCTCAACGCGCGTGGCCAGATCCTCGCCACCACCGACCCGCTGGGCCACACCACCACGCAGGAGTGGGACGAGCACGACCAGCTGGTGTCCAAAACGGACCCGTTGGGCCGCACCGACCGCTACGAGTACGACGAGCGCGGCAACCTCACGGTGTGGACCCGGCCCGACGGCACCCAGCTGCGCGCCGAGCACGACCCGAACGGCCGCCCGCTCGTCACCATCGACCCGGACGGCGCGGTCTGGCACCGCACCTACGACGAGGCCGGCCGGGTCACCTCGGTCACCGACCCCACCGGCGCCACCACCCGGTGCGCCTACGACGGTTCCGGCCAGCTCGCCGCCCTCACCGACCCGCTCGGCCGGGTGCGCCGGACCGAGAGCAACCGGGCGGGCCTGCCGCTGCAGGAGGTCGACGCCGACGGCCGGGTCACCCGCTACCACCGCGACCACTTCGGCCGGATCACCACGATCACCGACCCGTCGGGACTCGTCACCAGGCTGACCTGGACGGTGGAGGGCAGGCTGCTCAGCCGCACCGGCCACGACGGCGCCACCGAGATCTGGCGCTACGACGGCGAAGGCAACCAGGTCGAGTACCGCGACGCCGCCGGGAAGATCAGCACCGAGACCGCGACGCACTTCGACCTGCCGCGCACCAGGACGTTCCCGGACGGCAGCAGGCTCGTCCTCACCTACGACCGGCTGCTGCGGCTCACCTCGGTCACCAACGCGCACAACCAGGTCTGGCGCTACGAGTACGACGCCGCCGGACGGCTCGTCGCCGAGCACGACTTCAACGGCCGCACGATCCGCTACCGGCGCGACGCCGCGGGACAGCTGGTCGGCAAGGTCAACGGCCGCGGCGAGGAGATCGCGTATCTGCGCGACAGCGTCGGCAAGGTCCGCGAACGCCGGTTCGGCGACGTCGTCGAGACGTTCGAGTACGACCCGGCCGGCCGCCTGGTCCGCGCCCGCAACCGCGACGCCGACGTGCTGCTGCGCCGCGACCCGCTCGGCCGGGTGCTCCAGGAGAGCGTCAACGGCCGCGCGGTCGTCTCGACGTTCGACCCGATCGGCCGCCGCACCTCCCGCACCACCCCCACCGGCGTGCTGTCGCGGTGGCAGTACGGCGTTTCCGCGCTTCCCGAGGCACTGCACGCCGGCGGGCACACCGTCGAGTTCGGCTACGACAACGCGGGCCGCGAGACCGGCCGCACGATCGACGCGCTGACGGCCCTCACGCGGGCCTGGGACGCCGACCGGCTCGGCACGCAGACGATCGCGGTGCACGACGTCGAGGTGCAGCGCCGGCGCTACCACTACGACCGCGCCGGAACCGTCGTCGGCATCGACGACCAGCTCGCCGGCGACCGCAGGGTGGTGCTGGACAACGGGTCGCGCGTCACCGAGGTCACCGGCGCCGGCTGGCGGGAGCGGTACGCCTACGACGCGGCGGGCAACATCACCAGCGCCGAGTGGCCCGGTGGCGGCGAGGCCCAGGGACCACGCCAGTACGCGGGCGCCGCGCTGATGGCCGCGGGCAACATCCGCTACCGCTACGACGACCACGGCCGGGTGGTCCAACGGCAGCGCAAACGCCTGTCCGCCAAGGCGGAGACCTGGCACTACACCTGGGACGCCGACGACCGGCTGGTCGAGGTCGTCACCCCGGACGGCGTGCGCTGGCGCTACCTGCACGACCCGCTCGGCCGCCGGATCGCCAAGGTCCGTGCCGACGGCGGCGAACGCGTCGACTTCTGCTGGGACGGGCTGGTCGTCGCCGAGCAGGTCACCGCGTCCGGCACCGCGACGACGTGGGACTGGGAACCGGGCACGTTCAACCCGGTCTGCCAGACCGAACGGGTGCGTGGCGCGGACCAGGCCTGGGTGGACCGCGAGTTCTACTCGATCGTCACCGACCTGGTCGGCGCGGTCGCGGAGCTCGTCAGCGCCGACGGCACCATCGCGTGGCGCAGGCAGGCCAACATCTGGGGCGCCACAACCCAGTCGGCACCGACGCCGTTGCGGTTCCCGGGCCAGTACCACGACGCCGAATCCGGGTTGCACTACAACAACGCCCGCTACTACGACCCGGACACCGGCCGCTACACCTCGATCGACCCGCTGGGCCTCGCGCCGGCGCCGAACCCGCAGGCGTACGTGCCGAACCCGTTGGCGGCAACCGATCCGCTGGGTTTGTCACCGTGCCGCACCTACTACAGCGTGCAGGGACCATCCGACGTCAACCGGCTGCTCAACAACGGCGGCGAACCGTGGCCGTCCGGTGTGGACGTGAACAACCGGCCGCGGTCCGAGCTCGGGGAGGGCCTCTACGCCTGGGAGAACCGCGCGCAGGCCGAGCGGTACCTGGCGAACGTGAGCGAGCGCCAAGGCCTGACCGACCTCCAGATCATCGAGCACCGCATCCGCGGCGAGGACTTCGACAACCTCCGCCACGCCGACATGACCACGATGGACGACGCCGCCGCGACGGATCTGTGGGAGTCCAACGGTGCCCACGACTACGATCACGTCGTCCGGGAGACCGGCCGCTACGGCAACGAGCACTTCTTCCGCAGCGGCATCTTCGACCTGTTCACCAACACCAGGAGCACGTGATGTCGGACGGCCGCACGGGTGAGTTCAAGCTCAAGCGGCAGAAGGCGGGCGTCGGCTACTTCGGCCAGGTGCGGGTGCGCCTTGCCGCCGGAGCGGCCCCCGTCTCCTGGCAGGGCGACCCGGCCGACACCTCGTCGTTGCAGCCCGGCGTCGCCGACGACGACGAGTTCATCGCCGCCGCCCTCGCCGGTGCGGCCGACGGCCTGCGCCTGCTGGCGGAGGCGGGCGTCGACGTCGCCGGGCAGACGGCGCAGGTCGTGCACGTGCAGCTGAACTACACCGACATCGAGGTCTCGGCGGTGCGGGCGGCCGCGGCGCTGGCGGTCGCGGAGGCGTTCGGCGTGCCGGACCGGCTGGAGCTCGGCTTCGACGACGGGTGGACGGTCACGCTCGCGGGGTGAGGCGGGCCGCGGCGACGAACTCGCGCATGCGCCCGTGGTCCTTCACCCCGCGGCTGGACTCGATGCCGCTGGACACGTCCACGCCCCACGGCCGGGCCACCTCGACCGCCCCGGCCACGGTCTCCGGCGACAGCCCGCCCGCCAGCACCCAGGTGCCCTCCGGTCGGCGCTCGGCGAGCCGGGTGATGTCCCACTGCTCGCCCGAGCCGGCGACCGGAGAGTCGATCAGCAGCAGCTCCTCGCCGAACGCCCCGGTGCGCACGTCCGTGTCCGGACCGAGCGCGGTCGCCCGCACCAGCGTGAACGGGTGCCCGCCCAGCTGGTCGAACGACTCCTTCGGGTAGTCGCCGTGCAGCTGCAACGCCCGCACGCCCGTCTTGAGCGCCAGCTCACCGGCCTCCCCGGCCGGGATGCCGCGCACGACGGCCACGCTCAGCACGTGCTCCGGCACCGCGGCGACCAAGCGCCGGGCCAGGTCCACGTCGATCTGGCGGGGGCTGGCGGTCAGCACGAACCCGACCGCGTCGGCGCCGGTCTCGACCGCGACGGCGACATCGGCCTCGGTGCGCAGACCGCAGAGCTTCACGAACACACCCCGAATCCTATCCACCCCCACCCGCCCGCCCTGCCTGACCGGCATCTGCGAGTACTGCCAACTCAACATCAACAGGCCTTCAACTACACCCAACTCACGGGACACGTCCCGCGCGCTGTCGGTCAGTCGGTTGTAGTCGAAGGCGGTTCGATCTTGGGTTGGTAGTACTTGCAGACGCCGAGCAGGCAGCGGGAGGGGGAGCATGCCCCTATGACCCCTATGAGTGCCCTGAGCTGTGCGTTCGAGGGGGTGAGCGGCATGCGGTTACCCGAGCGTGCCCGCGGCGTTCCCGACCGGTCGAAGGATCACCGCACAGGCATCGACAGTCGAGGGGACAGCGCGATGAGTGGGGTGATCGGGCGCCGCACGGTGCTCAAGGCAGCGGGTGGCGCGGCGGTGGCGGGGCTCGCCGGCGTGCCCGCGTACGCCGACACGGGCGGCGGGCACGACGTGATCGTCATCGGCGCCGGGTTCGCGGGCGTCACGGCGCGCGGGACCTGCGGGCGGCCGGGCTGCGGCCGTTGGTGCTGGAGGCGCGCGACCGGGTGGGCGGGCGCACGTTCGCGGCACCGTGGCAGGGCGAGACGATCGAGGTCGGCGGCGCGTACGTCGGAGACGTGCACACCAGGGTCGTGGCCGAGCTGCAGCGGTACGGCATCGGCACGGTGCCCGCGAACCCGTTGCCGCAGCGCACGTTCTTCCCCGCGCTCGGCGGCGGGCAGCAGGAGGTCGACTTCCTGACCACGATCCTCGAGTTCGACGGCATGCTGGCGAAGCTGTTCCAGGGCTGGCAGGACTTCTTCCCGAGCCCGCGCGACCCGTTGGCCGCCAGGGACGTCGTCGCCCAGTACGACCCGCTGTCGTTGCGGGACGGGCTGGCGCGGGCAGACCTGTCCGACCGCGACAGGCTGTGGGTGGGCGGCATGGCGGCCGGCTACTCGGGCGGGTCGGCGGCGGACGGCGGGCTGACCGCGTGGGCGCAGGCGTGGGTCGCCGGGGAGAACCAGTACGTGTCGATCCAGGAGCACCGGATCGCGGGCGGCACGAGCGCGCTGGTCGGTGCGATCCTCGCCGACGCGCGGGCCGACGTCCGGCTGGGCTCGCCGGTCGTGTCCGTGGTCGAGGAGCCGGGCCGGGTGGTGGTGACGACGCTCACCGGCGCCCGCTACCACGCACCGGCCGTCGTGGTCGCGGTGCCGGTGAACGTGTGGCGCACCATCCACTTCGCGCCCGGCCTGCCCACGCCGTTCCGCGCGGCGGCCAGGGAGGGCGCCGGGGTGTTCAACGCGCACAAGCTGCACATCCGGATCCGCGGCGACCTGAAGGCGCCGTTCGCGTTGGGCCGCGAGGGCGCGCCGATGTGGCTGATCGTGCCGCAGCACGAGTTCCCGGACGGCGACCAGCTCATCGTCGCGGTGTGCGTTGACCCACACGCGAACCTCGACAACCAGGCCGAGGTGCAGGAGCGGGTGCGGTCGATCCTGCCCGGTGCGACGGTGCGCGACTACCAGTACCACTCGTGGTCGCGCGACCGCTGGGCGCGCGGCGGGTGGGCGTTGCGCAGGCCCGGTCAGCTGCTGCGACAGGTTCCGGCACTGCACCAGCCGCACGGCCGGGTGGTGTTCGCCTCCGGTGACGTGTCGGCGGCGTGGCACGGCTACATGGAGGGTGCGATCGAGTCCGGTGCCATCGCGGCGGCGCAGGCGGTGTCGCTCAGCTAACAGTCACAAGTCGCGGCGCTGCCCGGTCCTGATGAGTAGGAAGGAAGTACGGGCAACGGAGGCCGCGATGACAGAACAGCAGGTAGCCACATCGGTGTTGGTGATCGGCACGGGCGGCGCGGGGTTGCGCGCCGCCATCGAGCTCGCCGAGCGCGGTGTCGACGTGACGGTCGTCGGAAAACGACCGAAGTCCGACGCGCACACCGCGCTCGCCGCGGGCGGCATCAACGCCGCCCTGGGCACGATGGACGAGGGAGACTCCTGGCAGCAGCACGCCGCCGACACCATCAAGGAGAGCTACCTGCTGGCGAACCCGGAGATCGTCCGGACCGTCGCGGAACAGGCCTCGCGGGGCATCGCCGACCTCGAACGCTGGGGCATGCCGTTCGCCCGCGAGGCCGACGGCCGCATCTCCCAGCGGTTCTTCGGCGCGCACACGTTCCGCCGCACGTCGTTCGCCGGCGACTACACCGGCCTGGAGATCCAGCGCACCCTCGTGAACAGGGCCGCGCAGCTGGACATCCCGATCCTCGACTCCTGTTACGTCACGCGGATCCTGGTGCGGGACAACGTGGTCTTCGGCGCGTACGGGTTCGACCTGACCAACGGCACCCGGTACGTCTTCCACGCCGACGTCGTGATCCTCGCGGCGGGCGGTCACACCCGCATCTGGCGCCGCACGTCGTCGCGCCGCGACGAGAACACCGGTGACTCGTTCCGCCTGGCCGTGCTCGCCGGCGGCAAGATCCGCGACCCCGAGCTGGTCCAGTTCCACCCGTCCGGCCTGCTGGAACCGGAGAACGCGGCCGGCACCCTGGTCTCCGAGGCGGCACGTGGTGAGGGCGGCGTCCTGACCAACGCGCTCGGCGAGCGCTTCATGGCGCGCTACGACCCGGCGCGGATGGAACTGTCCACTCGCGACCGTGTCGCGCTGGCCGCCTACACCGAGATCAAGGAGGGCCGCGGCACCCCGAACGGCGGCGTGTGGCTCGACGTGTCCCACCTGCCGCGCGAACAGATCATGCGCCGGCTGCCGCGCGTGTACCAGACGCTGCTGGAACTGCAGATGAAGGACATCACCCGCGAGGCCGTCGAGATCGCGCCGACCGCGCACTACTCGATGGGCGGCGTGTGGGTGTCGCCGGCCGACCACTCGACCGGCGTCGAGGGCCTCTTCGCCATCGGCGAGGCGTCGAGCGGCCTGCACGGCGCGAACCGGCTCGGCGGCAACTCGCTCATCGAGCTGCTCGTCTACGGCCGCATCGTCGGCGAGGCAGCCGCGGCGTACTCGGCTTCGTTGCCGGCCCAGGTCCGTTCGCAGGACGCCGTGGCCGAGGCGCGTGCCGAGGTGGACGAGCTCCTGTCGGCGGACGGTCCGGAGAACGTCCGTGCGTTGCAACGGTCGCTGCGCAACACGATGACCGAGCACGCGGGCGTCGTGCGTGACGAGTCCGGGCTGCGCAAGGGTCTGGCCGAGCTCGACGAGCTGGAGGCCCGCATCGCCGACGTCGGTGTGCACCCGGACCTCGCCGGCTACCAGGACCTGGCCCACGCCTTCGACCTGAAGGCCTCGGCGCTGGCGGCCCGCGCGACCCTCGACTGCGCCCTGGAACGCCGCGAGACCCGTGGCTGCCACAACCGGTCCGACTTCCCGGAGCTGGATCCGGCGTCGCAGGTGAACCTGGTGTGGTCCGGGCCCGGTGTGGTCGAGCGGGAGCAGATTCCCGCGGTGCCCGACGAGATCGCCGCCCTGATGCGCGAGGTGGACACGGAGGGCAAACTGGTGGAGTGACCGGCGAGAGGGGCGGGGGCGCCGGGGATGGCTCCCGCCCTCCGCGGGTCAGCCGCGGGTCGTGGGGAAGACGCTGTCCTGCGGTGCTGTCACGAGCGCGGTGCCCGGAGGTGCTAGCGCGCCTCCAGCTCTTCCGGCTCCACCACCGCGGCGCGCCGATCCGTGACAGCGGCGGAACGATCTTCGGCACCACCGCGTCGTACCGGGAGATCCGCTGCCGAGAGGAACTCCCGTGTTCGACGAGCCGTGGCCGGAGACCGTCGCCGGATGGGAGTTCACCCGCTCGGACTCGCTGGAGCGCTACCGCAGGCAGCTCACCAACGGCGTGACGGTCGGTGCGAGGTGGGACGTGGAGCGGCAGCGCGGGCAGGTCCGCGCGTACGTGCAGCCCGCCGGCAGCGGGCGGACGTTGACCAGCAGCCGCGAAGAGTTCCGCACCGAGGAGGCGATGTGGACGGCCGCGCGGATGGTGCTCGACATGGCGGCGAACCTGCCGTCGTTCCGCACGGGCGACGAGAGTCCCGCTCAGCCGGTGCTGTTCGGTGACGTCGCGGGCGACGTCGAGGTGAAGCCGGGATGCGGTGGGGAACCGGACGCGGAGCTGACGTTCACGCTGACCGACGGGCGGTCGGTGACGGTCGTCCTGACCGAGGAACAGGCCGACGCCATGGAATCAGGCATCTACTCGGTGCGCAAACACGTCTGGTCCGAGTACGACACCGACAACGACAGCACCGAAGAGGACGAAGACGAGGACGAGCAGGAGGAACCGGTCCCGGACGTCACCGGCGTCGACTCGGGTCCCGACACCGGGCACGAGCTGATCACGGTGCTGGAGAAGAGGTTCGGCGTCACCGAGGACCTCCTGGTGGCGCACGTCGACTGGTCGGCGGTGATCGTCGTCGGCGAACCGGCCGTGAGCACGCTGGTGGAGCGCGCGGACGAGCTGCGGGAGGCCATCGCGCCGCGGTGGTGGCCGGGTCTGCTGGAACGGCCGGGCGAGAACTGGGTCGTGCTCAGCCGGGCGTGAGGCCGGACCGCCGTGACGGCCCGGCCTCGTGGAGGAACGGTCAGGACTGCGCGCCCAGCGCCGCGACGACCCTGGTCGTGATCGCGGTGGTGCTGAGGACCTGGCCCGCCTTCAGGCCGTGCGCGTCACGGGCCTGCACCGCCCGCGAACCGAGGTAGTCGCCGGTGTCCTGGTTGATGACGATCTGCACGGTCACGTCGCCGTCGGTGACGCCGAGCGCGGTGCCCGTGCGGCTGTCCAGCACGGCGGTGCGGTCGACGACCTCCAGCCGCGGCACGAACGTCAGCGCCTGGTAGACCGCCGCACGCGCGTCGGCCGGGTACAGGCCGGAGCCGAGGCCCTCGGTGATCATCTGCAGGAGCAGGCGGCCCTCGTCGCCGCCCGCCTCCGACCGCATCTTCTCGTAGAGCGCGCGGGGCTCGCGGGGGAGTGCGGCGACGTACTCGGGCGAGGGGGAGCGGAAGCTCACCGGGCGTTCGTCGCCGAGCCAGGCGCCGCCCGCGGCCCGCCACTCCACGTCCTCGCGCAGCGGTGGGTCGAACTTCGGGACGTCCTGCTCCGAGCCGAGCAGGAACTGCTTGTTGCCCGTGTTCGTGCGGCGGTGCAGCCAGACGTCCCCGCGGGCGGCCGGGATCCACGTCTCGAGGGTCTGGTCCTCCAGGTACAGGTACCTGTACTCCGAGTCGGACGAGGACCACCGCGAGTACTGCAGCACGTACAGGAACTGGCCGGGCTGCACGAGCCGGTCGTCCGCCGACAGCGCGGCCGCCTCGAGCACCTCGCCCGCCGAGGCGCTGCCCACGCCCGTGTCCCGCGACACCAGCGACGGCGCGATCAGTGCGGCGCCGGCGATCAGCACCATGGCGGCCGCGGCCACCAGCGGACGCGCCGGCGGCGAGGAGCCAGCGGGACCACCTCCGCCACGGGGGCCTCGGCGGCGTCCACCCTGGCGAGCAGCGCGGCGCGACCGCGGTCGAACGCCTCGTCGCTCATCGGGGCGACGTCCGTCATCGCCCACCTGATCATCTCGTCCTCGACGGGCTTCTCGTCACGCATCGCCGTCCCCCTCCTGTCCGTTGATCCGCGCCCGCAGCTTCGTCCTCGCCCGGAACAACCGGGTCCGCACGGTCGCCACCGGCGTCTCGGTCACCTCGGCCACCTCGGCGGCGGTCAGGTCCGCCCACGCCGTCATCAGCAGCACGTCCCGTTCCTCCGGCCGGAGGTCCGCGAGCGCCTCGGTGAGGTCGTTCATCAGCGACTTCGCGTCGACCACGGCGGCGGTGCGGTCCTCGACGTGGTCGGTGACCACGCGGCGGCCGTGGTCGCGCGCCCAGGCCCGCAGCCGGCGCCCCTCGGTCCGCACGTGCTGGCGCAGCAGGTTCGTCGCGATGCCGAAGAGCCACGCCTTGAGGCTCGCCCGTGCCGGGTCGAACGTGCCGCGGCGTTCCCAGGCGGTCAGGAACGACTCGGACACCAGGTCGTCCGCGATCGCGGCGTCCACCCGCAGCGCCAGATAGCGGTGCAGGTCACGGGCGTGCCGGTCGTAGAGCTCGACCCACGCGTCCCGTTCCAGAGGCTGGCTCACCCCCGGCCCTCCTGTTCGCGCCGACGGCGCTGTCTCGATGCTCACGGAACCTGTTGGCCGATGTGCCCGCCCGCATTCCCGGCCGGGGCCTGTGCCTCACACCACTCGGCCGACGCGCACCAGGACGTTCCCATGAGGACGGTCACGTTCCCAGCCGCGCCAAGGGATTCGGCCGAGCCGGCCTGCTGAGACGCTGCTGTGGTTGCTGCTGTCCGTGATCGTGGGGCTACTGGTGGTCGTGTTGGCGCGACGAACCCGTAACGATGTCGTGGCGCTCGTCGGAACCGCGCCGGCGGAGCTGCTCGTCTCGCCCGTGTCGTGGTCTCATCACGGGGTGCGGTGGCGGCACATTCCAGGCGACGCGTACGCGGGGTGGGTGTCGCGACACTCGCGGTGCCGGCCTCCACCACCTGGCCGCCCATTCGTAGCAGAGTGTGATCGCACCATCAGACGGTACTTTCGGGCGCGGCGGACCGCTAGCCTGCACTCCAGTACACACTTGGACGGGGGTTCACGTATGGCGGGGACGCGACGCGTGGCCGAGCCCGCGCCGTCGACTCAGGCTGTCGGGAGGCGCGAGCGGCACAAGCGAGCCATGTACGAGAGGCTGTACACGGCCGCCCTCGACCTGTTCACCGAGCAGGGGTACGAGGAGACGTCGATCGAGGACATCACCGAACGGGCGGATGTCGCGCGGGGCACCTTCTTCAACTACTTCGAGAAGAAGGAGGAGGTCATCGCCGCGTGGGGCTCGCGGCGCAGGGACACGCTCAGGGCCGAGCTCGGCGCGATCGCGGGCGGTGGCACCGACGTGCTGTCGGCGCTGGAGAACTGCATGCGCACGCTCGCCAAGATCAACAAGGCGGAGTGGCGCACCACGCAGGTCATGCTCGCGGCCTGGGTGCGGTGCGGCCACCCCATCTTCGAGGAGCCGTACGCCACGCCGTTGTTCGCCGAGATCGTCAGCGCCGGCAAGGAGGCGGGGGACGTGGGGGAGCACGTCGACCCGGTCCTGGTCGGCAACATGCTGCGCGACGTCTACCTCGGCACGCTCTACCGGTTCGTGGGGCGCGGCAGGCAGCCCACGGCGCTCGCCAGCGAGCTCGTCACGACGTTGCGGCTGGTGATGAACGGCGTGCTGGTCAAGAAGCTCCCGTAGCCAGCAGGCTGTCGGCGAGCGCGGAGACGTTCTCCGGGCCCAGCAGCGCGGTGGCGGGCACCGTGCGGCCCAGCGCCTTCTTCAGCCGTGCGGCCAGTTGCGCGGCCATCAGCGAGTCGAGTCCCAGGTCGCGCAACGCCCGCCGGGTGTCCAGCCGCTCCGGCGTCGTGCCCAGCACCGCCGCCACGTGGCGCAGCACCACGTCCCTGGCAGGCTCCTCGGTCACGACCAGGACCGGTTCGCGTGCCGCCACCGGCTGTGACTGTGACTGCGACTGCGGTTGGGGCCTGGTCGGGCGGGCCGGGCGCAGCAGGTTCGCCAGCCCCGACACGACGGTGCCCAGTGTCGCGAACGGACCGGCGCCGTCGGCACGCACGGTGACACCTGTCAGCTCGGCGAAGCACTCGTGCTCGGCGTCGAACAGCCGCACGTCCACGACCGGCTTGCCCCGTCGTTTGCGCGCCACCGCCCAGAACTCGCCGGTCGCCCTGCCGGCGACCCGCACCCGTTCGACGCCCAGCGGGACCACCGACGTGCCCAGCGCCAGCATCACGACCTGCATGCCGGTCTCCAGCACCACCGCGCTCGCCACCGGTCCCGGCGTGAACCGGGCGACCGCCGCGTCCTGCCCGCGCCACGCCTGCCGCAGCGAGCGGAACGGCCCCTCGAACTCGTAGCCGTGCCGGGTCGCGAGGTCGGCGAAGTCGCTGTCGCGCACGTACTCCCGGCACCGCGCCAGCGCCCAGTCCAGGCCGGACGAACCGACTGAGCCACCGCGCTCCACCTCGCCGCTCATGCACCGCACGCCGTCGTCGGTGTGCACGGTGAACGCCCGCATGCCGCCGCGTTCCGGCCGGACCGTGACGGTGAGCGTGGGCAGCGCGTCCGGATCGACGGTGCACAGCTCGTGGAACCGGATGTCGCGCAACGTGTGCGTGGACTCGGTTCCGCGCACGACCGAGAGCACCGCCTCGAACAACGCGGCGGCCGGCAACGGCGTGAGCCCCCGGAAACGCAGCCCTCGCAACGCCTCCGCCACGCCGAGCGAGGCCACGTCGACGTCGCGGACGACCTCGGTGTCCGCGGTGAACGACTCGAACCAGTAGTCCTGGTGCTGCCACGGGTAGCTCGGCAGCGGCACGCACCGGCCACCGCCGAGCCGGCTCGCCCAGTCGACCGGCACGCCCGCGACGTGCAGCCCGCCGAGTGCGCCGGTGATCGTGCGCAGCTCGGGTTCCTCGCGCAGCAACGTCGGCAGCGCCGCGCCCGACCACCCGGCCGCCTCGCCGATCTCCGCCACGGCCGCCAGCAGCACCGGGTGCGGGCTCACCTCCAGCACCACCGCGGTGCGCGCGTCGGCGAGCACGCGGCGCACGGTGTCGTTGAGCCGCACCGTCCGCCGCACGTTGTCCGCCCAGTACCGCGCGTCCAGCTCGCGCCTGCCGTGCTCCACGGTGGACCGGAAGTCGACCTGCGGCGCATTGGGGCGCAGGTGCTCCAGCTGTTCGCGCAACGCCGTCGAGACCTTGTCCATCAACGGCGAATGCGACGCCACGTCGACGTCCCGCACCGGACGGCAGGCGATCCCGACCGCCTCGAGGTCCTCCGCCACCCCCGCCATCAGCTCGGCCGGACCGGCCAGCACGCAGGTGCCCGGCGAGTTGTCCGCCGCCACGCACACCTCGCCCCGGTACCGGTCGACCAGGCCTTCCGCGCGTTCGGCGGACAGCTCCGCCCACAGCATCGCGCCACTGCCCGCGGTCTCCTGGAGCAACGCGCTGCGCCGGCAGATGACCGCCGCGGCGTCGCGCACCGAGAGCGCGCCGGAGACCTGGGCCGCGGCGACCTCGCCCATGCTGTGCCCGATCACGACGTCGGGCTCGACGCCCCACGACCGCCAGTGCGCCGCCAGTGCCACCTGCACCGCCCACAGCACCGGCTGCAGCACCGAGATCGTCTTCGGCCACGGCGCGTCACCGAGCAGGACCTCCACGACGGACCAGCCGGCCTCCTCGCGCACGGCCGCGTCGCACTCGTCGAGCGCGTCGCGGAACGCGGGGGAGGCCGCGTGCAGCTCCCGGCCCATGCCCTGCCACTGCGAACCCTGACCGGGGAACAGGAACACGACCTGGGGCCGTTCGGCGGCCGCACCGGCCGTGGTGCCCTTCAGCCCGGCGCCGGCCAGGAACGCCCGCAGCCCGGCGCGCAGCTCGGCGGTGCTCGTGCCCGTGACCGCGAGCCGGTGTTCGTGGTGGTCGCGCCGGACCGCCGCGGTGTGGCAGACGTCCTGCACCGGATCGGTGTCCCGCAGGTGTGCGAGGTGCTTCTCGGCCGCTTCCCGCAGCGCGGCCCGGCTCTTCCCGGACAACGTGAGCACGCGCGGCCGGTCGTCGGGCTCGGGGGCCGGTTCCCGGGGTGGTGGCGACGTCAGGACCACGTGCACGTTGGTGCCGGAGATGCCGAACGAGCTGACGCCGACCACCGGGTGTTCGGCCGTCAGCGGCTCGGTGCGGGTGACGACCCGCATGGAGGAGTTGACGAGCTGGTCGGCCTGCACCTGCGCGTGCAGGGAGGCGGGCACGGTCCGGTGCTCGGCGACGAGCACCGCCTTGATGAGCCCGGCGATGCCCGCGGTGGCCTCGGTGTGGCCGATGTTGCTCTTCACCGAGCCCAGCAGCAGCGGCTGGTCCCGGCCGGTGCCGACGACCTCGGCCAGCGCCGTCAGCTCGACCCGGTCGCCGACGCTCGTGCCGGTGCCGTGCGCCTCGACGTAGTCCACAGTGGACGGGTCGAGCCCGGCGTCGCGGTAGGCGGCGGTCAGCATCTCGACCTGGCCCTGCACGGCGGGCTGCAGCAGCAGGCCGCTGCCCTTGCCGTCGTTGCTCATCGCGCTGCCCAGCAGCAGGGCGCGCACCCGGTCGCCGCGCGCGACGGCGTCGGCGTGCCGTTCCAGCACGACCGCGCCGATGCCCTCGCTGCGCACGAAACCGTTGGCGTTCACCGAACCGAACTTGCACCGGCCGTCCGGCGCGAGCATGGAGGCCTGCGAGTACGCGATGGCGTCGTCGGGCAGCAGGACCACGTTGACCCCGGCGGCGATCGCGACGTCGCACTCACCGGCGAGCAGGGCCTGGCGGGCGTTGTGCGCGGCCACCAGCGAGGAGGAGCAGGCCGTGTCGACGACGACGGACGGTCCGCGCAGGTCGAGCGCGTAGGACAGCCGCCCGGCGGTGACGGCGCGCAGCTCGCCACCGGCGGCGTGCCGCACGTCGTGGTTCCCGGCGCTGCGGCTCGCCTTGCCGTACTCGGCGGTGGCCTGCCCGACGAAGACGCCGACCCGGCGCCCGGCGAGCTGCGACGGCCGGATTCCGGCGTCCTCCAGGGCTTCCCACGCGACCTCGAGCAGCAGGCGTTGCTGCGGGTCCATGGCGCGGGCCTCGCGCGGGGAGATGCCGAAGAACTCCGCGTCGAACCCGCGGACGTCGGCGAGGAACCCGCCGTGACGCGAGATCGTCCTACCGGGTGCGGGGTCCGGTGAGTGGTAGTCGTCGACGTCGAACCGGTCCCGCGGGATCTCGGTGATCGCGTCGGTGCCGCCGAGCAGCAGCTCCCAGAAGGCGCTGACCGACCCGGCGCCGGGTAAGCGGCAGGCCACACCGGCCACGGCGACCGCGCCACCGGGGGATGTGGGACCCTGCGACGAGAGCTCCGCACCGGGCTCGGTCCCCCCGACGCTGAGGGCGTTGCGGCGTGTCAAGTTTCCCCCGAGTGGGTTCAAAGTGGTTCCCAGTACAACTATGTACCCGGAACCAAGTTTAGCCACCACCACGATCCGCCGGTAGCGAAAGTACGCAATTGCCGCTTCTGCCGGACACCGCCTTCAGGTCAGGTCTCGCAGGATGGAACGAGGGCACCTACACTCAAAGTCGGTCTTGCGTTCAAGTTTGTACTGGCGTACTCACTACACCGGTTCTGGATTCGGCAGGGGGTCCGCATGGCGCGGTTCGTGGTGGAGATGGTGTTCGGGCAGGAGCACGAGCGGTTAGCCGGCGTCCGGCCCGCTCATCGGCGGTACTGGGAGGTCCTGGCCGAGCGCGGGGTGCTGCTGGGAGGCGGCCTGTACGCGGACGAGTCGGGAGGCCTGCTGCTGTGTGAGGCACCGGACGACGGCTCGTTGCGCCGTTTGGTCGCCGCGGATCCGTACGTGCGCGGAAAATTGTTGCGCAGCATCAGGATTCGTGAATGGCGCGAACTCGTCGGAGGCCTTTCGCGGCGGTCCGGAAAGGAGGCTGAGCCGCAGGAATCGGGAACCGCTATGGGTTCCCGGTCATCCGGATCGTTGATGGGAGGCCGTCAGCTGACCGCGCACGAGCAGCGCATCGCGTCGCTGATCGTGAACGGCAGGACCAACCGGGAGATCGCGGCCCAGTTCCGGGTGACGGTCCGCGCGGTGGAGCTGCACATCACCAGCATCTACCGCAAGCTCGGCATCAACCGCAGGGCCCAGCTCGCCGGCGCACTGGCCGCGTGATGGCCGACCTGGACGTCCGCAAACTGCGGATGCTGCGCGAGCTCGACGCACGCGGCACCGTCGCCGCGGTGGCCCAGGCGTTGCACCTCACGCCGTCCGCGGTGTCGCAGCAGCTCGTGTCGCTGTCGAAGGAGGCGGGCGTCCGGCTGGTCGAGCCGGTGGGACGGCGGGTGCGGCTCACCGACGCCGCCCGCGTGTTGCTCAGGCGGGCCAACGAGATCTTCGCCGAGCTGGAGCGCGTGCGGGCCGACCTCCTGGCCTACGCGGAAGGGTCGGTGGCCGAGGTGCGCGTCGCCGGGTTCGCCGCGACGTTGTCCGGGCTGGTGCTGCCGGCCGTGCGCGAACTGCGCGACACGCACCCCGGTGTGGTGGTGCGACTGGTGGAGTCCGACCCGCCGCACTCGTTCGACCAGCTGGTGCGCGGTGACGTGGACGTCGTGCTGAGCGTGGAGTCCAAGGACAGCCCGGCGGTGACCGACCGGCGGTTCCACCGGGTGGCGCTGCTCGCCGAGCGGTTCGACGTGGCCCTGCCGGTGCTGCACCCGCTGGCGCAGGCGCCGGTGGTGCGGCTCGCGGACCTGGCGGACGCGGCGTGGATCTTCCCGGCCGCCGGCACGTGCCGCGACATGTCGTTCGCCGCGTGCGTCACGGCCGGGTTCACGCCGGAGATCGTGCACGAGATCACCGACTGGGAGACGACCCTCGGCGCGGTCGGGCTGGGGCTCGGCCTCGCGCTGGTGCCCAGGCTGATCACCGCGGCGCCCCCCGCCGACGTGGTGATCAGGGGGCTCGACGCCGAGCAGCCGACCCGGCACGTGTTCGCGGCCGTGCGGCGGGGTAGTGAAGAGGCACCGCACCTCTGCGCGGTGCTCAAGACGCTCGAGGCGACGGCGGAGGTGACCGTCACCCAGCGCAGTTGAGCGAACACGTCGTTGCTGATCGGCTGCGGCGTCGTTGACCGTTTGTCGTCACATGAGGAGAACCGGTGATCGTATGAGCGTTCGATCGGACAACAGGGACTTCTGACGCGTTGCCCGGTGGACCCGGCGGTGATCGGCCGATCACCGCCAGGCCGGTGGGTCAGCAGCGCTTGACCCGCACCGTGCCGCGGCTCGACTCGGCGATCAGGAAGTTGAGCCGGTCCGGGTCCGCGGAGCCGAGGGTGACCCGCAGCTCGGCGTTGATGTTGATGTTGCGCTTGGTCCCGCACGGCGCCCAGAGGACGTCGGCGGGACGGTAGGCGGTCTGCCAGCCGGCGCTCACGGGGCCGGTGAACGAGCGTTCGACCGTGTCGGTGGCGGACGAGCCCTGCAGGTAGACGCTGACCCGGTTGAGGCCGGTGGCGCCGGGGTGCAGGTGCGCGTAGCCGGTGTAGGTGGTGCGGGACAGGCCGTAGGTGTACCCGTCCGGCACGTCGACGGCGATGTTCACCTGGCAGTTCTTCCGGAAGTCCGTCGGTGACGAGTCACCGCCGGCCCGTGCGAGGAACGTGTGGTAGCCGATCGTGAAGTCCCTGCCGTCGGTGGTGACGTCGGCGTCACCGGCCGGGCAGCCGGAGCCGTTGACGGTGACGACGTCGATGTGCGGTGCGGGTTCTTCCGCCTCGACCGGTACGAGCGCGGATAGCGCGAGCAGTGCTGCTGCCGTGTTCAGCATGTCGGGGAACCTCTCCGGGGGTTCGTTCGCTCGGTGACGGCGGCAGCACCAGGGTGCCCGGACGGCGCGCGGAGAGATCTGACGTTTGCGTGACGATCCGGCGTGCGGCTCAGGCGGGGGTGAAGCCGGAGAACTGCTCCTCGCCCGCCTTGACCACGACGCAGGTCGACTCGGGGACCTCCAGCCACGCCCCGTGCAGGTCACCGAGCGGCTCGGACACGATCAGCCGCGACCCGTCCGCGAGGTCGTGCAACGCCGGGTTGTCCGGGTACTGGGCGCGCAACGTCGACACGTCCGCGCTGTGGAAGAGGCTGCGCGACTTCCCCCGGCTGGAGTACCGGAACGCCCAGGTCGTGGTGCCGTCGGTGGTCGCGACCGTCATCTGCACCGGGAACTCCACCCCGTGCCGCCGGCCCACCTCCTCGACGAACGCCACCATCCGCGCCACCGCGGCGGGCGGGTCCAGCTCCAGCCCGAACCCGATGGCCAGGTAGAACATGACCTCCGAGTCCGTCGACCCCTCCAGCAGCGGGTACAGCTCCGGCTGGACGGCCAGCACGAGCTCCCGGCGCACCAGCGGGAACTTGGCGATCAGCCCGTTGTGCATCCACAGCCAGTTGCGGTAGCGGAACGGGTGGCAGTTCGTCCGCTGCACCGCCGCCCCCGTCGAGGCCCGCACGTGCGCGAACACCCGGTCGACGGTGATCTGCGCGGCCAGCTCGCGCAGGTTGCGGTCGTTCCACGCGGGCTCGGTGCTCAGGAACAGCGCCGGCGTCCCGGTGACCGCCCCGTACCACCCGATGCCGAACCCGTCGCCGTTCACCGCGGTCGCCCCGAGCCGGGCGTGCTTGCTCTGCATGACGAGCGAGTTCTCCGGCCGGTAGAGGATCTCCTCCAGCAACACCGGTGATCCGGAGTACGCGAGCCACCGGCACATGTCGACCTCCTGTTGTCGCGCACATGGGACCACGGCGCCGGGCGGAAGTGCGATGTTTGCCCCGGCGTGCCCACGTCGGGCACGATGGTTCGGCTCCCCGACCCGAGGTGCCCCGACCGAAGGTGCTACGTGACGCTTCCTCACCTGCCCGCCCGCGGGCACTTCGAGACGGTCGAGACCATGGCGCCTTACGACGCCGTGGCACCCCACGACCAGCTCGAACCGGTGGAGCAGCCGCAGCCCGAGGAGGACCGCGCCGACCAGATCGCCGTCATCGGTCCCATCGCGGCCGTGGTCCTGGCGCTCACCATCTCCACCCTGGTCCTCGACCACCCGGCCGCGCGAGCGGTGGCGGCGGGGCTCGCGACGGTGGGTTTGATCACCGCCGTCGTGGTGCTGCTGATGGGGAGGCGGCCGGAGCCGGGGCGGCACGTGGCCCGGCACGCCCGCCCGCCGCGCGACTGACGGGTCCGCGCTTCTCCCGACCGGTGGCCTGCGCGCCGCACGACTGACCACCCGAGCTCATCTCTCCGCACCCGCACCGGCTCACCTTTGCAACGAGTCTTTTGCGGTCGTCGTCAAAAGACTCGTTGCTAAACAGCAGGTCAGGGTGCAGAAGAGATACTGAAATATCGGTTGGTCCCAGGGTGAGCCGCCCCGCAGCTCACCGCAGCGTCGCCAGCCCGGCCCGCGCGAACTTCTCGTCCAGGTCCCCGCTCGGCGCCCCGCCGACCCCGATGCCCGCGACCGGCGCCCCGTCCACCGCCACCGGCACGCCACCGCCCAGGAACAACGTGCCCGGGATGTCCCGCAGCGTCGCACCTGCCCGGTCACCCGGCCGGCGAGCTCCGAGGTCGGCGCGCCGAACGACACCGCCGTGAACGCCTTGCGCCGCGCGGACTCCTCGGTCTGCGGGCCGGCGCCGTCGCCGGCGAGGAGCACGACCAGGTCGCCGCTGCGGTCGACCACGGCCACCGTCACGCGCTGGTTCTCCTTCTCGGCCGCGTCGAGGGTGGCCTGGGCGGCGCGGACGGCCGCGTCGATCGTCAGCACCTTCTCGGTGCGGGTGGTGGTGCGCTGGTCGGCTGCCGCGTAGCCGCCGCCGACGGACAGCACGACGAGGGTGGCGACTGCGATCTTCTTGATGTCCATGGCTCCAACGATCGCCCGGTTCAGCAGCGGAAACCTGGTGGTGACGGTTGAACCGGCGTTCAACCCATCGGTTGACCCGCGCAGCGGCACACCTCGCCTACAGTCGCCGACGTGTGGCTGCACCGGGCGATGCACGCGGGCTTCTACGTGCTGTTGACGGCGTCGGCGGCGCGGTACGCGACGTACCACGGCGCCGACCCGGCGGTGCTCGCGCTGACCGCCGCGCTCGGGCTCGCGTACCCGGCCGGAGTGCGCTGGACGCGGGCGTTGCCGGGAGTGCTCGCCGTCTGGCTGGTGCTCGTGTGGGTCGCGCCGAGCTTCGGGTGGTGCGCGATCCCGTTGTTCTTCCAGTGCCTGCGGCAGTTGCAGCCGCGCGTCGCGTTGCCCATCGCGGGGGTGCTGACGGCGGGCGTGGTGCTGGCGCAGATCCGGCTGGCCACGACGTTCGACCTCAGCCTCGTGCTCGGTCCCGTCGGTGTCGCGGTGCTGACGGCGGCGGTGTTCTTCGACCGGGCGCGGCTGCTGCGGGAGGCGGGGGCGTTGCAGGAACGCCAGCGCGTCGCCCGCGAGATCCACGACACGCTGGCCCAGGGGTTCTCCAGCATCAACCTGTTGCTGGAACTGGGCGACCACGACCGGGCGGCCGCCGTCGCCAGGGAGAACCTGTGGGAGGCGCGCCGGTTCGTGCGTGACCTGGCGCCGATCCGCGGCACGCTGGCCGACGCGCTGCACCGGCTGTGCCCGCACGTGGAGGTCGACGGCGAGCCGTACCCGTTGAGCGTGCAGACCGAGGTCGCGCTGCTGCGGGTCGCACAGGGTGCCGTCGCCAACGCCGCCGAGCACGCGCACGCCGGGCGGGTCGCGATCACGTTGTCCTACCTGGGAGACGCGGTGACGCTGGACGTGGTCGACGACGGCCGCGGGTTCGACCCCGCCGCGGTCGTGCCGGTGGAGGGGCGCGGGTACGGGCTCGCGTCGATCCGCGGGCGCATCACCGAGCTGGGTGGCACGGTGTCGGTGGAGAGCGCGCCGGGGGAGGGGACCGCTGTGGCCGTGACGGTGCCGACGCCATGAGGGTGCTGGTGGTCGACGACCACCCGGTCGTCCGGTTCGGACTGGTCGGGTTGCTCTCGCGCGACTTCGAGGTGATCGAGGCGGCGACCGGCGAACACGCGGTCAGTCTGGCGTCCAGTGTGGACGTGGTGCTGATGGACCTGCAGCTGGGGAAGGGGATCGACGGCGTGGAGGCGACCACGCTGATCCGCGCGCTGCCGTCGCCGCCGCAGGTCGTGGTGCTCACGACGTACGACTCGGACGCCGACATCGTGCGCGCGGTGGAGGCCGGCGCGATCGGCTACCTGCTCAAGGACTGCGCCCCCGAGGAGCTGGCCGGGGCCGTGCGCACCGCCGCGAGCGGCCAGACCGTGCTCTCACCCGACATCGCGCAACGGCTGCTGCGCCAGGTCCGCGGTCCGGCGCCGAAGCTCAGCAAGCGAGAGGTGCAGATCCTGGAGAACCTGGCCAAGGGCCTGTCCAACCGGGAGATCGCCAAGGCGCTGTTCATCAGCGAGGCCACCGTGAAGACCCACCTGGTGCGGATCTTCGGCAAGCTCGGTGTCGAGACGCGCACGGCGGCCGTGACGACCGCCGTGGAACGCAAGCTGATCCGGCTCTAGAGCTCGGGCGGCGTCGTGTTCGTCAGCCGCGGGTCGGGCTTCGCGCCGGACATCGCGAGCATCCCGCGCAGCACCTTGACCAGCTTCGCGATGCCCCGCGGCGACCGCTTGTCGATGCCGCTGACCACCTGCTTGAGCACGGTCAGCTGGTCGAAGTAGATCCGCTCGGTGACCAGGTTCTCGTTCTCGTCGAAGATGAAGTACGCCGTCATCCGGGTGCGGTGCTTGCCGCCGGTCGGCGGGATCTGGCCCAGCGGCCCCAGGTGCGTGCCCAGCAGCCAGAACTCGACGATCACGGCGTCGTGGCTGTGCCGGAACGCGATGAGCTCGTGGTCCTGGTCCGGGAACGCCGTGCGCGTGTCCGTGTAGTACTGCCGAACGGCGCTATCGCCGTCATGCACCACCATCTGCGCGATGAGCTCGTAGTGGGGATGGGGGAACGTCGAGAGAGTCGCGTCCCAATCGTGCGCCACCTCGTCGTGGAAGTGGTCGAGCACGAGCTTCTCGCGCGCCTTGAGGACCTCTTCGCTGGGCATGTCGAACCGCGATCGCATGTCTTCTCCTCTTTTACCCACGACGTGGGTTAAGTTATGTCCACAGTGTGGGTTTGAGCAAGGGGACCTGTCATGACGCGTCGGGGAAGGCCTCCCAAGGGCACCACCGGGCTCTCTCGTGCCGCCATCGTCGAGGCGACGCTGCAGGTCCTCGACACCGAAGGCGCGGCGGCCGTCGGCATGCGGTCCGTCGCCCGCGTGCTCGGCGTCGACGCGAAGAGCCTCTACAACCATGTCGCCGGCAAGGACGACCTGCTCGACGCCGTCGCCGAGCACCTGCTGGCCGGGCTCGCCCTGCCCGGGCGCACCGGCGACCCCCGCCACGACCTGCACGCCATCGCCACCGCGTTCCGGGAACGCGCGGTTCGGCACCCGCAGGCCGCGCCGCTCGTGCTGACCCGTCAGCTCGGCTCGCTGGAAGGCCTCGCCCCGGTCGACGCGGTGCTGACCGTGCTGCTCGACGCCGGCGCGCCCGCCGACGAGGCCGTCCACCTGCTGCGGATGCTGCTGGCGACGCTGATCGGCACCCTGCTGCGCGAGGTGGCGGCGGCGCCGGCGTTCGGTGACCCCGCTGGCTCGCGCGAGGAGGTGCTCGCCGGGTCCGGGCTGTCCGCTGTGGCGTCGCTCGCCCCGCAGCTCGCGCGGTTCGACCGCGCGGCCGAGTTCGACTACAGCGTCGCGCTCGCGATCAAGGCGGTGCTCGACCGGATCGCTGATCTTCGCCGGGCGCGTTGATCGGATCCCGGCGAGACTCCAGCACGTGAACTCCCGACGCTGGCCGGCGGTCGCGGCCTCAGGTTTCGTGGTGGCGGCGGTCGTCTACGTGCTCGCGGTGCTGACCAGGGCCGGTCAGACGATCGAGAACGCCGCCCTGCGCGGTGCCGACCAGGACGACGTGTCCGAGACGGACGCCGCCTGGCAGGCCCTCGGCGAGATCACCGTCTACTCCCTCGCCGCCGCCGTCGTGGCCGTCGCGCTCGTCGGCGTGCTGCGCAGGCGCTGGGACCTGGCGATCGCCGCGGTCGGCGTGATCGTCGCCGGCCAGGCGGTGGTGCAGGTGCTGAAGCGGTTCGTGCTGCCGCGGCCGGCACTGGTGGAGGTGACCGGCGACTACGCGCACAACAGCCTGCCCAGCGGGCACACCACCATCGCGATGACCGTGCTGTTCGCCGCGGTGATCGTGGTGCCGTACCGGTGGCGGGGCGTGATGCTGTTCTTCGTGCTGCCGTGGGCGGTGGGCATCGGGCAGTACACGCTGACCGCGAAGTGGCACCGGCTCAGCGACACGCTGGCGGCCGACGCGATCGCGCTGTCCGTCGCGGCGCTCGCCTCCTGGTGGCTGGCACGGCGAGGCGCGCTCGAACGGTACGAGGGCCCGAGCAGGAAACCCAGGTCGGTGCTGGTCGTGTTCTGGGCCTTCGCCGGGCTGGTGTCGCTCGCGCTGGGCCTGTTCCTGTGGGTGGTACCGCTGTCGCGCGAGGGGCTCGGCGCGGACGAGTGGGTGATCTACCTCGGCGGCGGGTCGCTGGCGTCGGCGGGCTCACTCGCCGCGGCGCTCGTGTTCCTGGCCTGCTGGCGGCGGGTGCACTGACCGCGAGGCAACCAGTTGATCTCCGGGGCGTCATGGGGGTTGAGAGGTTTCGCGGAAAGGGGAGAGAGCGTTGAGAGTCAACCGTCGGGTGGCGCTGGCGTTGGGGGCGGGGGCCGCACTGGCCGTCGCGGTGCCCGTGCAGGCACAGGCTTCGTCGATCACGAACCGGCTGCGCGACCTCGAGGAGCAGCACGGCGCACGCCTGGGCGTGTTCGCGAGCGACACCGGAAGCGGTCGGACGGTGCTGTACCGGTCGAACGAGCGCTTCCCGATCTGTTCGGTCTTCAAGACGCTCGCCGCGGGGGCGGTGCTGCGGCGCGACCAGGACGGCAGCCTGCTCGGCAAGGTCATCCGGTACACGCAGGCCGAGGTCGACAAGTCCGGCTACGGCCCGATCACCGGCAAGCCGGAGAACCTCGCGAACGGCATGACGGTCAGGGCCCTGTGCGAGGCCACCATCACCTACAGCGACAACGCCGCCGCCAACTTCCTGCTGCGTGAGCTCGGCGGCCCGAGCGCGGTCACCCGCTTCTGCCGCTCGATCGGCGACCCGGTCACCCGCCTCGACCGCTGGGAGCCCGAGCTCAACTCCGCCGAGCCGTGGCAGGAGCTCGACACCACCTCGCCGCGCGCGATCGGCCAGACCTACGCCCGCCTGACGGTCGGCCACGCACTCGAACGCCCCGACGCCCGGCAACTGACCGACTGGCTGCTCGCCAACACCACCGGCGCCAACCGCCTGCGCGCGGGCCTGCCCGGCGAGTGGCGGCTCGGCGACAAGACGGGCACCGGCAGCTACGGCACCACCAACGACGTCGGCATCACCTGGCCGCCCGGCCGCCGGCCGATCGTGGTGGCGGTGCTGACCACCAAGCCGGACCAGAAGGCGGGCGCGGACGAACCGCTGGTGGCCAAGGCGGCGGGTCTCGTCGCCGACGCTTTCAGCTAGCTGGCCTACAGCGACGAGTTGGTGGCGGAGCTCCACGCGTGGCTCGCCGAGCGGCAGGTGCCGCACGCGGGCCCAGGTTCTTCCGCCCGCACGTGATCGACATGGCCGGCCCGACGGACGTCGAGGCCGGCTTTGTCGTCGATGAGGTGGTCGTGGGCGACGACGACTTCGCGTGCCGGTACGAGGCCTGCCGAACCGACTGCGCTGCACGGAGGATGGCCCGGCCCGGTGCCGTCCGCTACCGTCCAAAGTGAACCTCGTTCACGTTCGATGAAGGCGGCGGCGATGCGGCGATCGGTTCTCCTGGCGGTGCTGTTCCTCCTCTTCTCCCTGGTCACCCCGGTGCACGCGCAGTCGTTCGACGGCACCGAGCTCCGGGTCTCCGGCGGGGTCTTCCGCGACGAGCACGGCCGCGAGGTGGTGCTGCGCGGGTTCAACGTCAGCGGTACGGCCAAGCTCGCCGAGCACCGCGGCCTGCCGTTCGCCACCACCGCCGACGCGCGCAGGTCCGCCGAGCTGATGAAGCGGCTGACCGGCGCGAACGCCGTGCGGTTCCTGCTCACCTGGGCGTGGGTCGAACCCCAGCGCGGCCAGATCGACCACGGCTACCTCGCGAAGGTGACCGACCAGCTGCGCGCGTTCACCGGCCAGGGCATCCGCGTCTACCTCGACTTCCACCAGGACCTGTACTCGCGGTACCTGTTCAACCCCGGCAGCTGGTACACCGGCGACGGCGCCCCGGCGTGGGCGGCGAGCGGCTATCCCCAGGAGTCGTGCGGCCTGTGCGTGCACTGGGGCCAGAACATGAAGAACAACAACGCCGTCACCGCGGCCACCTACGACTTCTGGCACAACCGCGACGGGGTGCGGGACTCGTTCATCTCGGCGGCCGGCGCGGCGCTGCGGCACGTGCGGGAAGCGTTGCCCGCGGGCGAGTTCAAGCTCGTCGCCGGAGTCGACCCGCTCAACGAGCCGTACGCGGGCCGCTACGACCACGGCCAGACCTCGCAGATGTGGGAGCGCGACCTGCTGATGCCGTTCTACCGGCGGTTCCGCGCCGAGATGGACGCGGCGGGCTGGGCGCACAAGGCCGCGTTCGTCGAGCCGCTGGTGTTCTGGAACCAGAACGTGGAGTTCTTCGCCGAACCCGGTGGCCTGACGCTCGTGCCGACCCTCGGTGAGCGGTTCGTGTTCAACGCGCACTTCTACGACGGCAAGGCGCAGTCCGGCCTCCTCATGCCGGGCAAGGCGGCGGACGGCCAGTACGTGCAGGCGTTCACCACGATCCGCTCGCGCGCCCAGGCGCTCGGCACCACGGCCATCGTGTCGGAGTTCGGTCATCCGGTCGCAGGCTTCACCTCCGACAAGAACGCCTCCGTGCTCAAGGCGATGTACCAGGGCCTCGACTCGACCGCGGCGGGCGCGCGCTGGTGGTCGGCGCCGCGCGGCACGGTGGTCTCGGGCAGCCAGTGGCACTGGGACACCAACTACGGCCGCCACCACGAGCTGATGAACGACAACCCGGACAAGGTCAAGACCGACGGCGACGCCATGAACGACGAGCACTTCTCGGCGGTCAGGCTGGACGCGGCGGGCAACCCGGTGTTCACCGTGGACCGCGCGGTCGTCGACCGCGTCTACCCGCAGGCCGTCGCGGGCACCACGCTCGCGTTCACCTACGAGGACCGTGCCCACCAGACCTGGCAGCAGATCCCGTTGCCCGCCGTGCGCGCGTTGGTCGGCTCGGCGCCGTTCGCCGTGCTGGTCTGGGACTCGGCCGGCGGCCCCGCCCCGACCGAGCTGCACCTACCGGAGTCGCTGCGCTCGCCGCTCGTGGTCAGCTCCGCCACCGCCACGGTCAGCGGTGTGAAGTTGCTCTTGTCCGGCGGGCCCGGGCGGCAGTTCGCGCTGGTCACGGCCCCGTCCAACGGCAACGTCGCCGCTGCGGAGGCTGAGATTCGCCAGTGGCACGTAAACTGGTGAGGTGCGGACACGGCCCACGCTGACCTGGTCGCCTTCGGGCCCTCCACTGCCGCGCACCTCCGACCTGACCGAGGTCGTCCCCCTCGTGCGACGCGGCGGGGTCCTGGTGCTCAGCGGTGCCGGCCTGTCGACCGAGTCCGGCATCCCCGACTACCGCGGCGAGGGCGGGTCCCTGCGCCGCCACACCCCGATGACCTACGAGGAGTTCACCACCAGCGCGGCGGGCAGGCAGCGCTACTGGGCGCGCAGCCATGTCGGCTGGCGCACCATCGCCCGCGCCCACCCCAACGCCGGGCACCACGCGGTGACCAGGCTCGGCAGCAGGCTCTGCGGCGTGATCACGCAGAACGTCGACGGCCTGCACCAGGCCGCCGGCACCGAGGACGTCGTCGAGCTGCACGGCGGCCTGGACCGGGTGATCTGCCTGGGCTGCGGCCTGCTGTCGCCGCGCGGCGAGCTCGACCGCCGGCTGCGCGAGGCCAACCCGGACTTCGCCGCGACCACCGACGAGATCAACCCCGACGGCGACGTGTCCCTGCCCGAGGAGGAGGTGCGCGGCTTCGTCGTCGTCGACTGCCTGTCGTGCGGCGGCGTGCTGAAGCCGGACGTGGTGTTCTTCGGCGAGAACGTGCCGAGGCCACGCGTCGAGCAGTGCTACGACCTCGTCGACAACGCGAAGTCGTTGCTGGTGCTGGGTTCCTCGCTGACGGTGATGTCCGGGCTGCGGTTCGTCCGCCGTGCCGCCGGGGCCGGGCTGCCGGTCGCGATCATCAACCGCGGCGAGACCCGCGGGGACCAGTTCGCGACCGTCCGCGTCGACCTGCCGTTGGGCAGATCGCTCACCGAGCTGGCCGATGTCGTCCTGCAGTCCGGCAATGGTCACCTTCCCGGTCGATGACGTCACCCCGGTGACCGGCGCTGCCGACCTGGTCCTGGTGCAGCTTGCCGGACAGTCCCACTAGTGGGACTGTCCGGTGGGGTGCACGGTGCCGTCGTCACCGTGCGCGACCTCGCCGAGGTGCGCGCTCGGGTCGTATCTCGCGCACGTGCTGAACGCGCTGGTGGACGGCGGCGTGGAGACAGAGCGCCTAGTGCGGTGACCACGAACCTGTCCCACGAGGTGCCCTGCTGAGCGTCGGGAAACACGGTGAAGATCGTGGTCACCGCACTAGCCCCCTGAGCGGAACCGGTCGAGCACCCGCCGTTCCCTCTTCGTCGGCCGCCCCGCTCCGCGTTCGCGCTGCGCCACCACCGGAACGTCCTTCGGCGGAGGCGGGGTGCGGTCGATGAAGCACGTCGCGGCGTCCGCGGCCCCGACCCGCTTCTGGATCACCCGCACCACCTCGACGATCTTGGTGCGGTCACCCACGCGGGCCCGCACCTGGTCGCCGGGAACGACGATCGTGGACGGCTTCGCCGGCTTGTCGTTGATGCGCACGTGCCCGCCCCGGCACGCCGCGGCGGCGTCCGGGCGGGTCTTCGTCAGCCGGACCGCCCACAGCCAACGGTCGATGCGCGTGGACTCCACCCCGCCATCATGACACCTCGGCCGATCTTGCGGATGGACCCGGCCCGGCGCCCGTGGCACTCTCGGGAGACATGAAGATCCTCGCGGTCGCCCTCACCCTCGCCGCGTCCCTCACCCCCGTCGGGCCGCTCGGCGAGCTCACCGGCCTCGCCGTCGAGCGGGTGCGGGTGGCCGACCTGGTGGCGGCGGCCAAGTTCGGCACCACCCAGCCCATCGACGACCCGGCCCGCGAGCAGGTCGTGCTCGACGGCGTGCGCGCCCGTTCCGCCGAGCTGGGCCTCGACCCGGAGAACGCGGTGCGGTTCTTCCGCGCCCAGATCGAGGCGAACAAGCTCGTGCAACGCGGCCTCCACGCGCGCTGGACCGCACACCCCGAGGAGGTGCCGGACCGCCGCCCCGACCTCGGCACCGAGGTCCGCCCGGTCCTGGACCGCCTCACCACCGACATCCTCGCCGAGCTGAAGGACACCACGTCCGTGCGCCACCCGTCGTTGCGCTGCGAGATCCACGCGACGCTGGCGGAACGGTCCGCGGTCGTGCTGCACCGCCTCGACCGCCTGCACGAGGACGCGCTGGCCGAGGCGATGAGCACGGTCTGCAGCTGAGACGGCTACACGGTGCCGAAGTTCTGCACCCAGTAGTGCTTGTACGTGGCGGTCGTCGCGGGGGAGTAGCCCACGCCGATCGACTTGTACGCGCAGTTCAGCATGTTGCGGCGGTGCCCGGCCGACGCCAGCCAGCCCTTCACGGTCTCGGCCGCGGTCGGGTAGCCGGCCGCGATGTTCTCGCCGGTGCCCGTGTTGCGCGGGTAGCCGGCGCGCTGCATGCGGGCGGTCGGTGAGCTGCCGTCACGGCCGGTGTGGCTGAAGTAGTTGTGCTTGGCCATGTCGGCGCTGTGCGACTGCGCGGCCGTGTCGAGCGCGGTGTGCCGCTTCAGCGCACCACACCCGGCTTTGGCGCGTTCGGCGTTGGTCAGGGTCACGATGTCGGCCCTCGGGTCGGCAGCCGCCGTGGCGGGCACGGCGACGGCCAGGGATGACACCGTCAGGAACAGCGCGACAACGGTGGAGCGGTACAAACGTGCCTCCGGAAACTGAGGCCCGCGGCAGGGGAGATCCCACCGTAGCGGTTGCCGCGCAAAGAGAAAACCGGTGTCCACTCAGGCCGGTGGTGGCTGCGGCAACGGGTGCGCGCCCTCGGGGCGCAGTCCGTCGAACAGGATCGCGAGGTAGCGCTCCCACAGCTGCGCCGGTGCCCCCGGCAGGTGCTTGACGACGTCGTTCGGCACGCACATCAGCACCAGCACGTCGGTGCCGGTGACGTCGTCGCGCACCGCACCCCGCTCCCGTGCCCGGTCGACCAGCGCGGTGACCGCCTCGGACAGCTCCGCCTGCGCCGACGTCACCTCGGAGCCCAGGTCGCCCGTGAGGAACGACAGGTCGAGCCGCTGCCGTTCGCGCGCGGCGGAGGTCATGAACTCCAGCAGCGCCGCACCGGCGTCCGCGGCGGTGCCCAGGTCGCGGGCCAGCGCGGTGAGCCGGGTGACGCGGTCGCAGACGATCGCCGCGACGAGGTCGTCCTTCGTGGGGAAGTGCCGGAACACCGTGCCCTTGCCCAGCCCGGCGCGGCGGGCGATGGCGGCGACGGGCGCGTCCACGCCGTGCTCGGCGAACTCGGCCACCGCCGCGGCGAGCAGCAGCGAGCGGTTCCTGGCGGCGTCGGCACGGGGTGACACGTCGGCCACCCTAACAAGTTGACCGCCCGGTCCGTTTCGTGCAGCCTAAGGTGACCAAACGGTCCGGTTAAGGAGAACGATGAAGGCGCTCACCGCTGTCGGCTACGGCCCGCCCGAGCGATATGTGATATCCAATATATTGGTTCCGGAACCAGGAGCTGGGCAGATCCAGGTGCGGATCACCGCGGCCTCCATCAACCACGGTGACGTCGTCCTGCCGAGTGGGACGTACCGCGACGTCACGCCGCTCGAGTTCCCGCACGTCCCCGGCAACGACTTCGCGGGCACCGTCACCGAGGCCGGCCCCGGCGTGACCCGGTTCGCCGTCGGCGACGAGGTCTTCGGCCAGGCCGTGCCCCGTGTGCTGCGCACCATGGCCGGTGCGACGAAGCCCTCGCTGAGCACCGGGTCGCTCGCCGAGTACGCGGTGTTCGAGGCCGACACGCCGCTGCTCACCCACCGGCCGCCGAACGTCACGCCCGAGCAGGCGGCGGCGCTCGCCACCGCCGGGCTGACCGCGCGGGCGTTGCTGCTGACGCGCGACCGCACCCGGCGAACCCGTGCTGGTCGTCGCGCGACCGGCGGGTCGGCACCGCTGGTCCCCTGCTGGCGGCCGGCGCACACGTCGTCGCCACCGCCACCGCCGAGGACGCCGATCTGCTGCGCGGGCTCGGCGCGGCGGAGGTCATCGGCTACCGCGACGCGTACCCGCGCGTCCGACCGGTCAACCGGCTCGCCGCGGCGGTCGAGCCGGGCGGGCGGCTGCTGACGATCACCTACCCGCTGCCGGAACCCCGTACCGACGTGGACGTGGAGTTCGTGCTCGACCTGGACGGCGCGCTGGGAGGCATGCGCGAGGTCGCGGACCTGGCGGCCGGCGGCACGCTGCCCGCGACGATCAGCCGGCGCTACTCCCTCGACGAGGCCGGTCGCGCGTGCGTGGACTTCGTCCGCGAGCACACCACCGGCAAGCTGGTCGTCACGACCTGACGGTGTTCGCGGACGCCAGTTTGTCCACAGTGGACTTCAGGCCGAACATCCGCGCCAGTCCCGAGATCTTCAGCACCTTCAGCACCTGCGGCGACGCCGCCGCGATCCGCAGCCCGCCGGCGGCCGCGGACGCCCGTGCGTGCCCGCGCACGAGAGCGCTCACACCGCTGGAGTCGCAGAACTCCACGCCGTCGAGGTCGAGCACCAGTCGCCGGCGACCCTGGCCGAGGAGCCGGTCGATCCGGGACAGAAGTCGTTCCGCGCCGTCTGTGTCGAGCACCCCGGCAACCGTGAGGACGGTGGAAACACCAGACGACTCCGCGGTCGTGACAACGAGCATCCTGATGGGTACCCCGTCCGGCGCGGTCTCAACCATGGTCCACCCGACTGATTCCACCCGGCCGGGGCACAACATCACCCGGGACGTTCTCCACGAATATTCCGGACCGCCGCGTATCCGCTGCGTGACGAAGTTTTGGCTTTGACCAAAAGCTTCGACGCAAATTTCCTCCGTCTGGAGACTGGCGTTGGGGCAGGTGCTTGTTGGGGAGAACAGGTTCCTGGACGAGGGGATACAGGGGGAAATATGAAGAGGCATTCGCGCGACAGTTTCTTCGTCGTGGGCGAAGGCGTGCTGGAATTCGGCGAGAACGGCAAGGCGGTCGCGCGTCAGCCCTCCACGACGGAGGAGCTGCGCCGGTTCCGGTTCTCGCGACTGGGGCCGAAGGGCGCGGAGACGAGCGAGGAGCTCCGCGTGGCGCTGGCGACGGCGATGACGCCGGACCCCTCGGTGCCGCAGCCCGACTCGGAGAACCCGGCCGTGCCGGCGGGGTTCACCTACCTGGGCCAGTTCGTCGACCACGACCTCACGATGGACCGCACCGAGACGCAGCTGGGCAGCGACGTCAACCTCGACGAGCTGCTGCAGGGCCGTTCGCCGGCGCTGGACCTCGACTCGGTGTACGGACGGGGCCCGCGCGACAAGGACGACCAGGCCTTCTACGCCGAGGACGGCGTGAAGCTCAAGATCGGCACCACGACGCCGGTGCCGTTCCCGGACGAGGGCACCAACGTGCCGTTCGAGGGCTTCGACCTGCCGCGCCGCGGTGGTGACGCGGGCACGGCCGCCGACCGGCGGCTGCCGCTGATCCCGGACGCGCGCAACGACGAGAACCTGGTGATCGCGCAGACGCACCTCGCGTTCATCCGCTTCCACAACCGGGTGGTCGACGAGCTCGCGCTCACCGGCCTGACCGGGGAGCGGCTGTTCCGCGCGGCCAAGGAGCTGGTGGTCCGGCACTACCAGTACATGCTGAAGACGGACTTCCTGCCGCGCATCATCGACCCGGCGATCGTGGACGACGTCTTCACCAACGGCCGCAGGTTCTTCGAGGTGCCCGGCCGCTACTACGGCCGCGACAACACGCCGACGATGCCGATCGAGTTCTCGGTCGCGTCGTACCGGCTGGGGCACAGCATGATCCGCGGCGCCTACCAGTGGAACCGGGTGTTCAACAGCACCGGTCCCGGTGGGATCGCGACCTTGTTCGCGCTGTTCACGTTCACCGGTGTGGCGGGCAACTTCGACCCGAGCTCGCAGACGCCGGCCGACCTCGACGACGTCAACCGGGGCCCGATCTTCACGTTGCCCAGCAACTGGATCACGGACTTCCGGCGGCTCTACGACTTCACCGAGGCCGGGCGCGACGACCTGGTGCCACCCGCCGAGTCCGGTGGCGGCAACCTCACCAAGGAGATCGACACGCTGCTGGTCAACCCGCTCGTCGGGTTGCCGGCCGGCACGTTCGGCGGCCGCGGCACGCAGTTCCGCGAGATCGAGCGCAACCTCGCGTTCCGCAACCTGACGCGCGCCAGCATGATGGACCTCGCGAGCGGGCAGCAGATGGCCGAGCTCATGGGCGTCGAACCGCTCACCGCCGAGCAGATCTTGAAGGGCGACGGCGGTGGTGTGTCGCTCGACGCGCTCACCGACGAGCAGAAGGCGGAACTGGTCGCGGCCACGCCGCTGTGGTTCTACGTGCTGCGCGAGGCGGAGGTCAACAGCGGGCTGATGGGACCGGTCGGCGGCCGCATCACCGCCGAGGTCTTCCACCGCGCCATCGAGGGCAGCCGGATCTCGATCGTGCGCTCGCCGTACTGGCGGCCCACGCTCGGCCCGGACAGCTCGACGTTCCGCATGGTCGACCTGCTGCTGTTCGCGTTCGAGGGCAAGGCCGACCTGCTGAACCCGCTCGGCGACCCGGTGGCGCCACCCGCCGGCGCCTGATCGCCCTCGCTCCTCCTGTCCGGCTGGGTGGTGGCAGCCGGACAGGAGAGGGAGATCGATGGTGCGTCCAGCAATGTCACGCCGGCTCAGCGCGGAGGAGAGGTTCACCCGGTTCGCGGGTGAGTCGGGAATTCCGCTGCTGCGCATCGGACTGGGGGTCTTGTACCTCTGGTTCGGCGTGCTGAAACTCTTTCCCGGTGGCAGCCCTGCCCAGGATCTCGTCGAACGCACGGTTTCCGCGCTGACGTTCGGGATCATCCACGGGGAATTCGCGCGAGTGGTGGCAGCGATCTCGGAAATCGCGGTCGCGCTGGTCCTGCTGAGCTTCCGCGTTCCACTGGTGAGCGCGGCCCTGCTCGTCGGTCACGTCGTGGTGGTGTCGACACCGCTGGTGCTCTTCCCCGCCGAGATGTGGACCGGTCCGATGCGGGCGTCGTTCGAGGGTCAGTACATCTTGAAGAACCTGGTGACCGTCGCCGCCGCGGTGGTCATCGCCTCATCGCACCGACGGGTGCGGTGACCGGGAGCCGCTCGACCCCACGGGTCGGGCGGCTCCCGCTGTTGTACGTTGAGGACTTCAGCTCTGGGGGCACGGCTGGGGGTCGCACGTGTGGGAACCGCTGCGTCATCAGGCTTTTCGCTGGCTGCTGGCCGGTCGCATCACGACCATCACCGGCAACGCGATGGCGCCGATCGCGCTCGCGTTCGCGGTGCTGGACGTGACGTCGTCGGTCACCTCGCTCGGGATCGTGGTGGCCGCGCGGTCGGTGGCGAACGTGGTGTTCCTGCTGTGGGGCGGGGTGGTGGCGGACCGGTTGCCGCGCCAGCTCGTGCTCGTCGGGTCGTGCGCGGTGTCGGCGGGGAGCCAGGCGCTGATCGCGGTGCTGGTGCTGCAGGGCACGGTGTCGGTGCCGTGGTTCGTGGTGCTGGCCGCGGTGAACGGGATGTCCGGCGCGTTCGCGTTCCCGGCGTCGGCCGCGCTGGTACCGCAGACCGTGCCGGCCGACGTGCGGCAGCAGGCGAACGGGTTGCTGCGCCTGGGACTGAGCTCCGCGGGCATCGGCGGCGCGTCGCTCGGTGGGCTGCTGATCGCGTTCGCCGGGCCGGGCTGGGGGCTCATGGCCGACGCGGCGACGTTCGCGGTGGCGGGCGTGTGCTTCTGGTTCGTGCGGGTGCCGGCGGCGCGGGTGGCGGCCGAGCACAAGCCCGGGGTGTTCGCCGAGCTGCGCGTCGGGTGGACCGAGTTCGTGTCGCGGTCGTGGGTGTGGATCGTGGTGGTGGCCTTCACGCTCGTCAACGCGGCGTATGCCGGGGTCGTGGTCCTCGGGCCGGTGCTGGCCGACACCACCTCGCTGGGCCGGGAGACGTGGGGGTTCGCGCTGGCCGCGCAGGCCGCGGGGATGGTCGTGGGCGGGTTCCTGGCGATGCGGGTCCGGGTGCGGCGGTTCCTGCTGTTCGGCGTGCTGTGGGTGGCGGCGTTCGCCGGTCTGCCGCTCGTGCTGGCGCTGTACCCGCAGCCGTGGGCGTTGCTGGTGGTGGCGTTCCTGTGCGGGGCGGGGCTGGAGCAGTTCGGCGTGGCCTGGGAGACGTCGCTGCAGCAGCACGTCCCCGAGGACCGGCTCGCGCGGGTGTACTCCTACGACATGCTCGGGTCGATCGTGGCCGTTCCGCTGGCGCAGCTGGCGATCGGACCGGTGTCGCACGCGGTCGGTGTGGAGGCGGTGCTGGTGGCGTCCGCGGTGGTGTTCGTGGTGGCCACGGCCGCGATGGCCGCCAGCCGGTCGGTGCGGGCGCTGCAGAACGTTCCCGCGACCGCACCCGCCAGCTGAGGATCTGTGCGAGAGTCTGCGGTCATGGGCAAAGTGCTGGGGGCACTCGTCGGTCTGGTGCTGTGCGCGGCGTGCGCGCCGACGGTGGAGGTCGTGCCGCCACCGCCACCGGACCCGCCGGGCCTGACCGTGGCCGCGGGGCCGTGCCAGGTGGAGGAGCAGATACCGGAACCGGTCGCCGCACCTCCCGCCGACCCGTCTCCCCGCAGCGCGCCCACGGGCGGTGCGGCTCCCGACGTAGCACCGCACAACGCCGAGAACAACGCGTGGAAGCAGCGCAGGTCGTTGTCCGCCGACGCCGTCCAGGCCGGTCGGGACCTGATCACGCGCGTCCTGCCGGTGCTCGAACCCCTCTGCGCGTCGGGTGACCTGTCGGCCGGACCGGTGCGCAAGGCGCTGTCCGAGCACCGGGCGTACGTCGAGCAACGGCCGACGCTGGTGTTCTTCTCGATGGAGACCCGCACGGTGCAACGGGTGACGTGCCTGAACGGGGACATGTCGGCAGGCAAGATCCGGCTGTTCGTGCAGGGCACCACCGGTGAGGGCACCTGCGTCGAGCCGGTCTCGCACTAGACCGGCGCGGTGCCGATCAACCCGTTGCGCGTCACCAACTGCTGGAGCTCGTGTTCGGTCAGGTGCTCGGTGTTCTCCGGCCGTCGCGGCAGCACGAGGTAGCGCACCTCGGAAGTCGCGTCCCACACCCGGATCTCGGTGTCGTCGGGCAGCGTGAACCCGAACTGCCCCAGCACCTCACGCGGGTGGCTGACCACCCGTGACCGGTAGGTGGTGCTCTTGTACCAGGTCGGCGACGGCCCGAGCAGGGCGATCGGGTAGCACGAGCACAGCGTGCAGACGACCACGTTGTGCACGTCCGCGGTGTTCTCGACGACCTTGAGCGTCTGCACCTGCAGCCCGCCGCCCATCGACAGACCGATCAGCGGCAGCGCCTCGTTCGCGTTCTCGAGCAGCTTCGCCTTGAAGTCCTCGTCGGCCCACGCCCTGGCCACCACCCGGAACCCGTTGGCCGGCGACGCCTTCGCCGTGAACGCCTCCAGCGCCCGGTCCAGCTCCTGGGCGTCGAGCAGCCCCTTCTCCTCCAGCAGCGCCTCGAGCTCGCGCACCTGCGCCGCGATCGGCGCGTCGTCGTGGTGGTCAGTCATCGCTGAGGTAGTCCTCCCACAAGGACAGCGTCACCGTGTGATCGCCGTACCCGAACAACTCCCGTGCCGGAACCACGCGTTACCGGCGCGCTCGCCGCCGCCCCGCGCCCTGTCGTCGGCGGAGCGCCCCTTCCTGGAGCACCGCCCGCGCGCCCCGCGCGATCGGCGCGCGTGTGGTGGTCGGGTCACGTGGACTCCCACAGGCTCCAGCGTACCGTGATGGCCTCCCGAACAACTCCGTGCCGGAACCACCGTAGTACACGCTCGGCTCATGGCCGCCCCCGCGCCCGGTCGTCGAGGTTGCACCCCGCGCGTCAGCACCGTCCCGCGTGCCCCCCAGTCGGCGTGGAACGGTGGCTCGTCCAGCTCCTGCTCCACCGTCCCGAAC